>CAWJDQ010000001.1:0-564302 GCA_963841695.1 uncultured Actinomycetes bacterium
GACGGCGCACTGCGATACGTCCGCTTCGGTGACCCGAGCCGCAACAATTCACTCGATGGTGCAACATTGGGCGGATTGCTCGACGCTGTCCAGACGATCGCTACCGACCAAGCGGCCCGCGTCGTCATCTTCGGCGGCAATGGGACCAAGTTCTCCGCCGGGGGTGACCTGGAGACGGTCCGTCGCATGCAGACAGACCCGGAACTGCCACCGGATCAGCGAGCGCGCGTCCTGCGCGAACGAATGGACTTGTACGGGGCTGTGAACGATGCGGTTGCGGCACTCGCGCCCGTCACCATCGCCGCGGTCGACGGACCCGTCTACGGTGGCGGTCTTGAACTGTTGCTGTCATGCGATGTGGGGGTCTGCAGTTTACGGGCTAAGTTCGGCGACGGGCACCTCAATCTCGCGTTGCTGCCCGGCGCGGGCAGTTCGCAGCGTCTTCCGCGAATAGTAGGAATACGGCGAGCTCTTTACCTTGCTCTCAGCGGCGACGGCATAGACGCCGGCATGGCGCTGGACTGGGGCCTGGTTACTCATGTTTTCGACAATGACACATTCTGGGACGACGTCGCAGGCCTGGCCGGTCGGTTCGCGGATAAGGCGCCAGTCGCGGTGCAGGCGGCACGCAAGCTGATACGCCGTTCGTACGAGGTCGGACTTGCTGAGGGACTCGAGGCCGAGAAGTCTTCCTCGGTCGCCGCGCTCATGAGCGAGGAAGCGATCAAGAGCGTCGAGGACTTTCTCCGGCGCCACAGTGCCTAAGTGCCCTTACCTACACCTATCAACTTCAGGCGAGGAGGAAGATAATGTCTAACACAATCAGAACCACCGATGACCTGGTCGAGACGAAGTACCGCAAGGACGGCCATATCGCGACCATATCCTTTAACCAGCCCCAGAAGCACAATGCATTCACCGACAAAGGTGCGGCCGAGATCGCCTGGGCACTGGAAGACGCTAACCTTGACAATAAAATCGGCGTCGTGATCCTCACCGGTGAGGGAGATCGCGCCTTCAGCTCCGGCGGCGACGTGAAATGGGAGGACGAGGGCGGCGCGGAGACAGCGGTGATCCGGATGCTCACGATCCACAACGCGATCCGCCACTGCCTGAAGCCTGTCATCGCGGCAGTAAAGGGCTACGCCATAGGCGGCGGCTGCCACATCGCCTACTTTTGCGACCTTACGCTGGCGGCAGACAACGCAATATTCGGGCAGGTCGGGCCCCGGGTCGGGAGCGTTGCCGACGGGCCGATACCAGCTTACCTCGTGCGCGTCGTCGGTGCCAAGAAAGCCCGCGAAATCTGGTTCCTGTGCCGCCGCTACAACGCTCAGGAAGCACTCAGCATGGGGCTAGTCAACGCCGTCGCACCGCTTGAAGAATTCGACGCGCTGGTCAAACAGTGGTGCGATGACATTCTGGCATGCAGCCCCACCGTCCTGCGTATCCTCAAGGCGTCTTTTGAAGCCGAGTTCGACTACGCCCGTGATATTCTCTTCCACTTCCAACGACTTATCGCGCCAGATTTCTATCACTCCGACGAGGCGCATGAAGGCCGCCTGGCATTCCTGGAGAAACGCAAGCCAGATTTTAGTAAGTACCGCTCATAACGCGATAGGAATCGAGTTAATCAATGCTGAATCAGGCTGACCGCTGGCGGCTCGGACTTCGCGTTCAACGAAGTTGAGTCAGCGTTCCTAGCAACGATCCGACAGGTCAATGATGCCGAGTTCTCCGATCTCGCCAGAGAGATCGATGAGGCCAAGACGGGCTCCGAGGGGCATCGCCGGCTGTCGCTGGCCTGGATGTCGCGACTCGAGCAGCTGGGCCTGTGGGAGCTTGCAGTGCCGTCCGAGTACGGCGGACCCGGCCTCCCGCTGCGCACCATCTGTCTGGTAGTCGAGGAACTTGCCACCACGTTCCCGTCCGCCGCTACCAGCATGCTCGGCAACTTCTGTGCCACCGCGCTGCTCGCGGCCAGTAGTAACGTGAAACTGCGCGAGTCCTACCTGCGCGAGATGGCGACAGGAAAGCGGCGCGGCGCGTGGGCACTCACCGAGCCGGCCGCAGGATCTGACACGTCGAACATCCAGACGAAGGCCGTCGTGGACGGCGACACCGTCCGGATCGACGGGGAGAAATGCTTCATCACCAGCTCGGGGCTGTTCGACTTTTACTGTGTCTTCGCCCGGATCGCTGACGACGATGCACCACGCCCGCGGTCGATCGCGGTCCTCGTGGAGCGTGACCGGGAAGGGCTGGAGATCACGCGCCTCGAAGAGAAGATGGGTCTGCGCGGAACGTCCACTGGCGCGCTTCGATTCGATGGCCTGAAGGTGCCCGTCTCCAACATCATCTCCACAAAAGGTATCCCAGAGGCGCTTCGCGTGCTTACCTGGACCCGTATCGTCACGGCCAGCATGGCGCTAGGCGTGGCTCGCGGAGCGTTCGACCGAGCCGCCGATTATGCCGCGGATCGCGAGGTGTTCGGAGACCTTCTGCTGAACCAGCCAGTTATACGCTACAAGCTTGCCGATCTGTGGATCGAGATCGAGGGTGCTCGCTCGCTCGCCTTCCGCGCCGCACAGATAGCCGCAGACGGCGGGCCCCTTGAGGCCTTCGCGGCAGCCGCGAAGGTACTCGGCACTGACATCGCGATGCGGACGACGCAGGAGGCAGTCCAGGTTCTCGGCGGCTACGGCTACCTGAAGGACTATGACGTGGAGCGGCTCATGCGCGACACTAAGGTCCTGCAGATCTTTGATGGCGCGAACGAGATCCTCCGCACGCTGGTCGTCGCGCGCGAGCTATTCGGGCGATGACTGACCGCGTCAGCTCCGACTCGGCATCGAATTCGCCTGCTCCTGCAGCCGACGACCGGAGCCACCAGGGATCCGAGGATATTGCCCTGCCGCTCAGCGGGATCAGTGTCGTGGACGCGAGCCGTCACCTGCCAGGACACCAGGCAGGCCTGCTGCTTAGGGGCCTCGGCGCCCGTATCGTCAAGATCGAACGGCCACCGGCAGGCGATCCCGGCAGGCACGTGGACCGGCCGAGAGCAGATGCCCCGTATCCGGCTTTCGTGATGCTGAACGGCGGTGTTCACAGCGTCGCCCTGGACGTTGGCCAGGAGGCTGGCTACGGCCAGGCCATGGAACTGCTGGCCGACGCCGACGTCTTCATGCACTCGTTCCTGCCGCGGACCGCGTCGCGGCTGCGCCTGGACAGCGAGAGCGTCCTCGGCGTTAACCCGCGGCTCGTCTACTGCCACATCACCGGGTACAGCTCGGACGGCGGTGCGGGCGACGAGCCGGGCCACGACGTCAACTACCTCGCCCACGCCGGATACTTCGGCCTCCGCGAACCACCACCGCCCGCACCGCCGTTCGGGCTGTCCGACGTGGCAGCGGGGAGCGCCGCCGCGTTCGCGATCGTGGCTGGCCTGCTGGCGCGGCAACAGACAAATCGCGGGCAGGTCATCGAGGTACCGCTCGCCCTGGCGGCTAGGGCGTTGATCCAGAGCCAGCTCGCCGTGATCGCCGACGATCCGGACAAGGCGCGAACGGGCCTGCTCTCAGGCTCCGACCCCTGCTACCGCGCATATGAGGCAGCGGACGGTACGATCGTGGCCATCGGAGCGGTGGAGGAAAAGTTCCGTCGGGAAGTGACCGCTGCCCTCTCGCTGGACGCCACCGCATCCAGCGCCGCGATCCAGACGGTCATCGGCTCGCGCAGCGGCGAGCATTGGGCTCGCGTTTTCGCGTCAATCAGAGCATGCGTATCTGTCGCCCCGCAGCCAGCCAACGGCCCGGCGGCGACGCTGCCCGCAGTCATGCCGTTCACCTCCTCGTTTTCGCCCAGCACAGTCGGCGGCCCCGTACCGGCGGTGGGCGAGCACGGAGTGGCAACCGGTGTCGAATCGGGACACCGCACGGCTACGTCGGTCCCTGCCGACGCCGCGGAGGACCGTGACATGCGGAGCACGGTCACGCGGAGACCAGTAGGGAGGTAATCATGACCGAGCTGGTACCCGGAACTGCCGGGACGGATGACTGGTGCGAGCTGACCACCGTGGGCGACGCTGTCTTCCGCGCCGCTACCAGGTGGCCGGGGCGAGACGCACTGGTGTTCCCTGAGCGACGCGTCAGCTACTCGCAGGTTCTCGCCGGCGCGCAGTTCGCCGCCCACGGACTACTCGGCGTGGGCCTAGAACCCGGCGACCGAGTCGGCATTCTCATGAACAGCTGCGGCGAGTTCGTCGATCTCTTCTACGCCTGTGCCCTTATCGGCGCGGTGGCGGTACCGATGAACGGCCGGTTTAAGTCTAGCGAGCTGGGCTATATCGCGGCCGACTCCGAGGTGGCGGCGATCGTGACTCGCAGGGAACCATCGGGCCACGTTGACTACCCGGCGCTGCTCTCCGATGCATTCCGCGAGGCCCGGCCCGCGAACCTCAGGCACCTTGTTTGCCTCAACTCCGAGGCGCCGCCGGACGGATTTATCGGCCAGGCCGACTTTGAGGCCTTGAGCAACGCTGATACGTCCGATGTGCATGCAATGCGGCGGAGCGTGCGCCTCCGGGAAACTGCCTTGATCTTGTACACTTCTGGGACGACGGCCAGCCCGAAAGGCTGTCTGCTCACCCACGAGGCGCTCATGCGGACCTCGAAAAATGCGGCCGAGCGCTGGTGCGTCACCAGTCAGGAACGGTTCTGGGATCCTTTGCCGCTCTATCATATTGCAGCGATATTCCCGATGCTGGCGAACGTGCTGGTAGGCGGGTGCTTCATCACCACTCCGCATTTCGATGCCGCGGAGGCGATTGAGATAATGGCACAAGAGCGCTGCACCTTCGCCTATCCGGTATTCCCGACCATCTCCCAGGCGATTGTGCACCACCCCGACTTCACTACATACGACCTGTCGTGCGTTCAGGCCGTCGCCGATACCGGCCCGGAGGATGCGCTTATCGCCACCGAGGAACTGTGGCCTAGTGCGCGTGTCCTGACACTCTACGGGGCGACCGAGGCCGGCGGCATCGTAACCTTCAGTGATCGTCGCGAAGCGCGGGAACTCCGGGTGCGCGGCGGTCACCCTTTCCCGGGTAACACAATCCGCATCATCGATCCCGAGAGCGGCCAGGACCTTAAGCCAGGCGAAGAGGGCGAGATCCTGGTATCCGGGCCGACATTGTTCGAGGGATACGTTGGTGACCCGGTGGCCACCTCGGCCGCACTTCGAGGCAAATGGCTACACACTGGTGACCGCGGCTGTCTAGACGCAGATGGCCGCCTTACCTACCTGGGCCGGTTCAAGGACATGCTCAAGATCGGAGGCGAGAATGTCGCGGCAATCGAGATCGAAGCCTACCTGCTTAGGCATCCCGCCGTGCAAGTCGCTGTGGTCATCGGCATTCCTGACAGTAAGTACACCGAAGTACCGGCCGCCTTTCTCGAACTGATCGACGGGACAACAGTTACTGAGCAAGAAATCATTAATTTCTGCGCCGATAAAATTGCTCGCTTTAAAGTACCGCGATACGTCAGAATCGTCGACGAGTGGCCAATGTCTGCGAGCAAGATCCAACGGTTCAAGCTTAGGAAATCGCTCCTATCGGAACTGGGGATCGGCACCTGAGCGGCCCGCCTGGGCTACGCATCGTTTCGGCCTGCCACCCACCTAGGACCGATACCGTTTTGCTGATATGAGAATGGTCCCCAACTGGGCGCTCGACTGCGTTGACCAGATGGCGCCTGGGTAGCACTCGGCCGTGGCCTGGAAGTCCCGGATTAAGGGAGTCGGGCATGCCTGCCTCCCGGCGATGTGGAAGTAATTCGCGTACCGATCGGAGACCATCCCGCCGCCGGACGCGGGCGGGAGTCCGAAGTCGCGGAAGGGCTCCAGGATCCGCGCTCCGAGGCAGAACAGCGAGTACAGCTCGGTGACGCCTGCCTGGCACGTATCCCCTCTGCCAGGCAGGCCTGCACCGCAGCGTCGTCTCATTGAACCAGGCCACCGCCGTGGCGGTTATCAGCGTCTTGATCAGTCTCACCATATCCGCGATCGTGGCGGCCGCCTAGCCAGGCAGGAGTGCACGATCCCGGCCGAGGCCCGCGCCCGTCACATCCGCGATCAGCTCCATCGGCCGCTTGGCGGGCACGCTGGAACATCACCAGGCGCACTGCCAGCGCGCAGGTGCGGCCGATGCTCACCGCTGAGTCCGGCACGCCTTCCGGGCGGCCCGGCACATGCACCTTCCGGGAGCGGCACAGGCCTGATGCAGATCATGCTGGACGCGACGGGCTGTCATCATCGGCGGACCGTGGCCGGACCGGCTGACCTGGGCGTGGCCCGTTCTTGCAGCAGCTGGAGGCCGCACCCGCACACGCCAGCAGGGCAGCGATCGATCACCTCATCCGGCTCGGCCCACGCCATCGACGCACCAGGCGCCCCCGGCCGACGCTGAACCCACCTACCCGCCCCGGCGGCATCCTCCCGGCAGGTCATCAGCCGAGGGCGGCATCGAGGAGTTGTCGCTGTTACGGCCCAGCCGCGCCTCAGATCGTCGACCTCAGCCCACACCTCCTCAACCGCCCGGCCCAGCTGACCCAGCCGCCCTGCTCCCGCGAGCAGTTGATCGGGTGCGGCCAGGCACGGTATCGGCGACACGGGGCCCGCGCCACCTGGTGGCCGGGAAGTTCTATAGTCGTGTCAGCTTCTTCTTCCTGGCCTAGTCGGACGCTCGCCCGCCAGGGCCTCGCCGCATCCGGCAATGTCCTGCGGGCCCTTGGCATAATGTTCGTCCGACTCCACGCCTGCGCGTCGCGAGTAATGACGCCTAACCCTGTCGCGGGTGAAGGACAAAAGCAATGGTGACGTTTCGGCCTATACATCGGTACGGCCCGGATGATCGCCGGGCACCACTACACCGGGTACGTCAGTTGACAATGTGTCCGGGACCGGCTGCGACAGCGGCTCCGCAGACTTCGGCTTGTTCGACCCCCGCCAAGTCGTCCTCGTCTTCGTCCCACGCGATTGCCGTGCCACAGCAAAGCCAACCGCCGCGAGAAGCGCTACTCCGTTGAACATATCACTGAGCCATTGCACGCCCGTCACGAACTGAAGACCCTGTACACCCGTCGCCAAGACGTAGACCGCCAGGACTGTTCCCCACACATTGAACCGGCCCGGATACAGCTGTGTTGCCCCAAGGAAGGCAGCGGCAAATGCAGGCAGAAGCAATGCTGCCCCGAAGGTGAGCGAAGGACCATTCTGCGACGAGTAGAGAACACCGGCAATCCCGCTAATCGAACCGGAGACAATGAGCGACAGCCATGTCCATTTACCCACTCGAACGCCAGAGAGCCGGGCAGCCTCCCGGTTTCCACCGATCGCGTAGAGGTAGCGCCCCACCGGCGTGTGCTCCAGCACCCACCAGACAATTACCACCAGCACGATAAGGTAGACGAACACAATTTGGAAGCCAGCCACGGGCAGCTGAGCCAGGTCCGTCCAGACCTTGCCCACGGGCGGAGATGGCTGAGTATTATTGGTGGCAATCTCCTGGACCGCCGCGACGACCGTCGCCATACCGAGCGTGGCGATGAAGGAATTCATCTTCAGCACGACGACCAGGAAGCCATTGACTGCACCTATCAGTACCGACACCAGCAGCGCGCAGGCGATGGCCGCCCACATGCCGAGGTGCTGATTCACTTGCAGTGATGCGGCAAGCACGCAGGACAGATTGACCGTGGCACCGACGGACAAGTCGTAGCTTCCGCACACCAGAGGAACCAGGACCGCCATGCCGAGCATCCCGATGATGGCCTGTTGCGAGGCGATAGAGTGAACCGTGGCTATCGACAAGAATAGCTGGGGCGTCCAGACACCAAACGTAATTATAAATGCAACCCAAAGGTAGACGCCGCTCAGACGGTCCAAACCTAGCGAGGGCAATCTCGTCCGGCGCGTCATGATATCGCCAACTTCTCGCCGATCATGAGTTCCTGGATATTGTTGACTGTCATGTTCGCACCACTGACTTCAGCAAAGAGGCGCCCGTTATCGAGAATGATCACCCGATGGCAAATTGCGACCAGTTCCTCGACGTCGGATGAGCCAACTATGACGGCGCTACCGTTCTCCGCAAGCATACTGATCTGCTCGTGAAGTTCAGCCTTTGCTGCTATGTCCACCCCCTGGGTAGGCTCGTCAAGCAGCATCACCCTAGGGTCGCGACGGAGCCATTTAGCAAAGAGAATCTTCTGCTGATTACCGCCGCTGAATCTCTCGAGGTCGATGCCTTCTGCCCTGATTGGGCGTACCGCGAGCGTATCAAACCAGCGGAGCGCTTCTGCTGCCTCGCCCTTACGGCTCAGCCAGAGAAATCTCCAGAACGGTCGCAAGTCAGTGACGCAGATGTTGTCACGCGCGGTAAGGCTCATCAGGCCGCTGTCACCGGTTCGATCCGCAGGCAGGTAAGACACGCCGGCACGCATCGCGAGGTCCGGGCGTTCCTTTGGTATGGGAACGCCGTCGATCTTCACGACACCGCGCTCACGGGGCACTGCCCCGAAAATGCTCGCTAGGGCGCGCTCGCGTCCCGAACCGGTGAGTCCGGCGACACCAACGACCTCACCTTCGCGGGCATCGATTGCGAAGTTGTATAGCGAAGCCGACTGCAGATCGGACACATGCAGCCGAACCGGGCGGCCGGTTCCGCATGCCGAAGCCGATCGCAACGTCGTGTGCAGCTTTCCGTCTGTCAGGACCTCAATCAACTCCCTGGCAGGCAGATCCGCGACCGGCGCACTCGCGACGCAACGACCGTCACGTAGGACGGTGATGTAGTCAGCTATATCCCGAACCTCGGAGATGCGATGACTTACATACAGCACGCCCACCCCGTGGGCCACAATGTCCCGGACAATCCGGTGGAGCTGGTCAACTTCGTCATGAGGCAACGACGCAGTCGGCTCATCCAGGATCAGTAGATGTACTGGCATCTCCGTGTCGGCCCGGAGGGCACGGGCCACCGCGACGCCCGTCCTGATTGCCGGCGGGAAGCTGCCGACCGGCCAGGCGCACGTCAAGATGCAGGTTCAATCGAGACAGCGCCTCGTCTGCTTGCCGACGTGCCAACCTTCGCCTGATCGTCCCCAGGCGCGTCGGGAACCCGCCGCTGAGCGCGAAGTTGTCCAGGATCGACGAACTCTCGACTAGACCCAGGTCTTGATGGACCACCCTGCATCCAAGCCGGTATGCACTCTCAAACGAGCCGAATTGCAGGCGGCCGCCGGCGATGAGCACCTTGCCAGCCTCCGGCCTATGATATCCCGACAGCACCTTGATCAGCGTCGATTTACCCGATCCGTTCTCGCCCAGGAGGGCATGGACCTGGCCGGGCATTACGGTGAGATCGACGTCTAGCAGCGCAGGCGTTTCTACGAATACCTTCGTCAGGCCCGTTACCCTAAGGCTCGGCGTATCATCCCCGGGTGGGTTATTCTCGGCAGTGATTGATATCATTAGCCGACTTTCCACAGTTTCTTGAACTGCTCCGGATAGTTCGCCGGAGCTGTAGCAGTATTCGATGGCGTTCCGGCAGTAGCCTTGGTGACCAGCTGCTCGGGCACGCCGCCATCTCCATTGGGGATCGGCATACCTGCCAGATGACGGAGGACCTCGTCTACGCTGATCCAGCCGAGATAGCCCCAGTTGAAGGTCGTGAAAGCGCCGGGAACGCCGTTCAGGAGACCGCTTTCGTTCTCGGCTGTAGCAAATGCTCCTGATAGTTTGAGGTTCGAGAGGCCAGCAGAACTAGCGGCTGCCGTGAATCCAGTGAGGAAGACCCCATCTGCGGAGATGACGTACTGGATAGAAGGATCGCGCCGCAGCGCCGATATAACCGCAGGAACGATCTGGTTGCCGACTTGCTGCGCCACCGTTAGGTTGAGAGTCGTAAGCGAGCAATGGCTACATCCTGCCGCTACGGTCGAGGATATTGTGTCGGCGATCAGCTTTACGCTCGGGAAATTGGGCGTATCAAGGACGAGACCCTTGCCGTCAGCGTGGGAGTCAGCGATAAACCAGTTACCAAGGATCTTGCCAGAGACCTTACCGTCTAGGCCGACAGTTGGCAGCAGTATCCGTGAGGCCGTCGTTACTGGGATAAGCATGGGAACAATCGGTACGCGGGCCTTCTCGTATGCGGGAATCTCGCTCTGCCACAGCGACTCCGGCAGCCCAGGCACCACGACCGCTACGGGATTATAGCGAAGTGCCTGCTGCATGGCGGAGACGAGCGTCGCGGGATTGGTTGCATCGTATGGTATTCTTTTCAGAGTCCACCCCAACGCGGCAGCTGCTGCCGCGACTCCGTTGCCCTCAGTCTGGAATTGAGGCGTATTGCCTTGCGTAAAGACAATCGTCTTACCCTTCGGGGGAGCAGACGCCAGCTGTCCTGTCGCACCGATCTTCGTTGGTGTCGCAAGAAAGTTATTCACAAACTTCTGGGCGGTAGCGGCCTGTGCGTTCTGCGAGCCAGATGACTGCGACTTCGTCTTGGGCGTTGCATCGGCCGCGCCGGATGAAGAGCAGGCGGTCAGCCCGAGACAGGTCGAGAGCGCCAGGGAAGTAACGACGACGTAAAGTCTATTTGAACGCACGCGCAGCACCCTCATCATATGTTCCTCCTTTGGCCATATCCAGTGATTGGCACTTACCGAGGCAGAACGGCAGGTGCCTTTAGAGCGAGGCGATGCCTTCGGGATCGTTTAGCTGCTTCGCCATAATTTGCATCCCCTGACAAACCGTCAGCGAACATTGGTCTTATTGTTATCGATCCAGTACGTACACGTCAACAAAAAGGGAGAAAGTTTGTCGAGCTCAGGTATGCCTGGTTATTGCCTACCTAACCTCCGGAGCTTTTGCGCGTGCATTCGGGACGCGTGAGCCGTGGACGTTGCCTGTCGCTAGCGGCTATCGGGCAGATTGCAAATCCTGAAGAGGGCAAGGACTTCTCGTTAGCTTCTGGAATCGCAACCCTGTGATCGACATTGCGGCGTTCAGTCAGATGCTGGTCCCCCCTGCACGTGCTGTCTTGGATGGTCCTGACCTCAGGTACGACAAGCCGTGTTTATGTATACACATATCCGTGTGCTCGTGTCAACGGTTGGCGGCCATCGGCTTCGCGGACCTGCGCCGCGCCGGTGAAGTCTCGTGCCGCTCCGGGCTGGGCCGCTTGGACGAGGCGGTCACTGCCCACGATCGGGCGATCGCTTTGGACCCGAGCCATCCCGTGCACGACAGCCAGAGAGCAGTTGAAAGCTTGCCGAGACCAACCTCGGTGGCAGGCAAGCGGATGTCCAAGAGCGCGCGCGCCGCTTCATCGACGCCGCCATTGAGGGCTGTCGGCGCTCACGTAGTTCCCCAGGTCTGAGGGGTTAGCGCTCTGGTAAGTCCCCACCTCGATCGCGTAATTCCCCATGGGGATGGGGTGCGTGTCGTGGTGGACCTGGCCATCGAGGAGGAGCAACCTTCCTCCCCGCCGATACCCGGCTGCGGCAGGTGACCTGACCGGTGATCGCGCTGCATCACGAGTACATCACCGCCCAGCGGCAGGCCGGGGTGCGGATGTCGGCGACCTATCAGCGGCTGCGTGATGAGCGTGGCCTGGCGGTCAGCGTCCAGAGCTTCCGCCGGTATGTCGCGGCGAACGTGCCGGAGGAGGCCCTCCGGGCGCAGGTCCGGGTCTGGAACGCACGCCCGGCGGAGGGCGGGGAGCGGGCGCAGATCGACTACGGGCAGGTGGCTGGACCCGCTCCCGGGAAACTGCGCACGGTCTGCGCGTTCGTGATGGTGCTGGCCTGCTCGAGGCACATGTTCGTCCGGCCGGTGATAAAGACCCGCGGGCGTGGACCGAGTGCCACGTCGCGGCGTTTGAGTTCTTCGGCGGCGTCTCTGCCCGCCTGGTCCCCGACAACCTCAAGACCGGGGTGGACAAGCCGGACCTGTATGACCCGAAGATCAACCGCTCCTATGCCAGCCGGCCGCGCACTACCGCTGCCTGGTCGACCCCGCCCGCGCGATCAGTGCCGGCGCATGTTCGCCACCGCCAGCCAACCCCTGGAGCTGCGCATTGAAGTCCGCCGGGCTGGTGAAGTCCCGGCCGGGCAGGAACGACCGTTCCAGGTAGTCATGCAGCCGCTCGACCAGGCCCTTCGCCTCCGGGTCAGCAGGCGCAGATGATCACCCGGGTGGCGAGCGTGCCGCGGAACCCCTGGCACTCCCCAGACAGCTCACTGCGCCCCCCGCGCCAGCGGCCCACCGCCCGTTCCCCGTCCCAGACCAGCACCCGCGGGACCGCGCCCAGCCCGCTGATCAGCTGCCACGAGCCGGCGAACAGGTCCTCGGCGTGGCGGGAGGGCACCAGCACCGCCGAGGCCCACCGGGCATACCCGGTCACCATGGTCAGCACCGGCAGCTGCGCCGCCGTCCGCACCTGCCCGCACCCGGCCCGCACGGTGACAGGTGGGAACCAGAAATCACACTGCGCGATCTCCCCGGCCGCATAGCTGGTCCGCCACGCCGGATCCGGCGGCAGATACAGCGGCCGCAGCTCCGCCACCCGACCGCTGAGCGTCCGGACCGAATACGGCCAGCTGATCCGCTCCGCGATCACCGTCGCCGGCATCGACGGATACGCCCGCAGCAGCTCCCGGATCCGCGGCTCGAACGCATCTCACCGACCCCGCCGGCGCGCAGCGGTACTTCGGCGGCCCGTCGCTGGCCAGCGCCGCCTTCACCGTGTTCCTCGAAATCCCCATCACCCGCGCGATCTGCGCGATCGGCAACTGCTCCGACCGGCGCAACCGCCGGATCTCAGCCCAGTCCTCCACGCTCAGCACCTGCTCCCTTCCCCGCTCGGATACAGCCAGGGGTCTCCGGGAAGCTGGTCAATTTTGTGGGCCGCTGCCACGGGCTGTGCGGATCGGCGAAGTAGACGCCGTCAGGGAACAGGTGGGCCGCGAGGTCGTGGCGGGCCATCTCGACGCCCTGGTCCCAGGTCAGGCTCAGCCGTGCCCGGGCGGGCAGGCCGGCGACCGCAGCGGCCAGCGCGGCCGCGAACGCGAGCCCGCCGCGCCAGCCGTGATCCCGCAGGCCGGTGGGGACGTGCACCAGGCGCAGGTACCGGCTGTTGCGGTCCACCAGGGTGCCGATCACCGACCGGCCGTGGCTGCCTACGATCAGGTCTCCTTCGAAGTCCCCGACCCGGCTGCGCTCGAGGACGACGGCCGGCCGGTCCCGGATCGACATCGAGATGGTGGTGAACCGCGGCTCGCGCGCCGTGCTGGTGCGGCGAGGCCGGCGCAGGGCACGGCCGGTGCGCAGATGCCTGGTGAGCTGGCGGGACAGCCCGTCTGCGCCGCCGAAGTACAGCCCCTGGTAGATCGTCTCGTGACACACGTGCCACTCCGGCCGCACCGGATAGGCCAGTCGCAGCCAGGCGGCGATCTGCTCCGGGCTCCACTGCAGCTCGAGCTTGGCCTGCACCGCCGAGCGCAGCTCGGGCAGCCGCGCGAAGACCCCCGTGCGGGTTCTGCGGGCGCGTTCCCGGGCACGAGCGTGTGCCAGCCCCGGCCGGTAGACGCCGTCATCACCGCCGGTGATGTTGCGGCGCAGCTCCCGGGAGATGGTCGAGGGTGAGCGATCGAGCCGCCGGGCGATGTCCCGGATCCCGCAGCCCTGCTCGCGCAGCACCGCGATCCGCTCGCGCTCTGCCAATGACAAGAACCTGCCCGAACGAGAGTCCTCAGCCAGCACTGTCCGCGGCAGCCCGCCACGCTGCGCCCGCCAGTAGTAGCCCGTCGTGCGCCCGATTCCCAGACGCCGGCAGGCCTCCACCGTGCCCACCCCGGCACGGATTAACCTCCGGTACTCGTCCTCCAGCACCAGCCGGCGCTTGCGACCCGGTGTCAAGGGACACCAGGACCTGGCTCTGGCCCACTTTCCGTTTGCGCCGTGAGGTGCTGTTGGTTCGTGTGGAGGTGAGAGACCTTCGCCTGCAGCCTGTCGCAGCAGGCCGCTGTAGCTGAGGGCAGCCTGACCCGCGTGGTGGCGGGGAGGGCGGGAGCAGCCCTGACAAAGCCGGGACGTCTCAGCACTGCCAGATGGGGCGGGTCCGGCGAGCGTGGCGGAAAGGAGTACGCGAGGAACCGGCGTTTTTACGTCCTTCACCTGGGCCACCGGCTCGAACCTGGCGGATCTGGGCCGGGCGCAGCGCGCACCGCCGCCTGTGAGGACGGCGGGAACTTCCGGGAGGTATGCGAAAGCCGCACCGGGAGGCCATGAGGAAGAACTGCGGCGTACTCATGGCGATGCTGCTGGGACACAGCCGGGCTCCTAATCCGCTGACCGAACAACAGTGAACACGGAACTGCCCGGTGCGGCTCCCGGCGGCGGGCACCCGGCCCGCTGGCCGGGATAGGCACGCCGACTGCCGAATGGCCGGGCGGGACGGAGCCGCCGTAGTAGTCCGGGGCCGGGAGAGCCGCCACATGGCGAAGGGCGGCAGCGGTTGCGAGAAGGGAAGGAGGCTGCAATGCCGCAAGACGCGCCGCCGAATGGCAGCGCCCAGGTTCATCCTACGTGAGGGGGACGCGGGTAGCGGGGATGCAGGCCAAGCTTCACCGTTGGGCGGCGGCCGACCCTGGCCGCCGGTTTGATGACCTGTTCAACCTCGTGCATGACCCGGCGACACTGTTCATCGCGTTCTGCCGGGTCGCGGGCAACCAGGGCGCGAACACCCCGGGCGTGGACGGTGTGACTGCCGAGTACGTCGAGCAGGTGGTGGGAGTGCCAGGGTTCCTGGACGACCTGCGGGCCGCCCTGAAGGACGGCTCGTTCCGGCCATTGCCGGTGCGGGAGCGCATGATTCCCAAGCCGGGCGGGTCGGGAAAACTGCGGAGGCTGGGCATCCCGGCCATCGCCGACAGAGTGATCCAGGCCGCGCTGAAGCTGGTGCTGGAGCCGATCTTCGAGGCCGACTTCGAGCCGGTCTCCTACGGCTTCCGGCCAAGGCGGCGCGCCCAGGACGCGATCGCCGAGATCCACTACTTCGGCACCCGGGGCTACCGCTGGGTGCTGGACGCGGACATCGAGGCGGCCTTCGACAACGTGTCCCACCCCGCCGTGATGGAGCGGGTGCGGGCACGGGTCAAGGACAAGCGCGTGCTGGCGCTGGTAAAGGCGTTCCTCAAAGCCGGGGTGCTCACCGAACTCGGAGAGCACCGCGACACGCTCACCGGCACGCCGCAAGGCGGCATCCTGTCCCCGCTGATCTTCAACATAGCCCTCAGCGCGCTCGATGAGCACCTGACGGCACCGTGGGAGGACGGCGGGACGATGTCCACCGAGTACAAGCGCGCGGCCCGCCGCCGCAAAGGACTGCCGACCTGGCGGATCATCCGTTACGCGGACGACTTCGCCGTGCTGGTCAACGGCAGCGAGCAAGACGCGGCGGCACTGCGCGAGGAGATCGCAGGCGTGCTCGCGGGGCTGGGACTGAGGCTTTCCGAGGCCAAGACCCGCATAGCGCACATGAGCGAGGGGTTCAGTTTCCTGGGGTTCCGCATCCAGTGGCGCCGCAAGCGGGGAACGAGCAAGCACTACGTCTACACCTTCATCGACGACCGGCCCATCCGGTCGCTGAAGGCGAAGATCCGTGCCCTGACCCCCAGGACATCACAGCTGGACACGGAGTACGTGCTGACCAGGCTCAACCAGGTCATGCACGGCTGGGCCAACTACTTCCGGTATGCCGTGGCAAAGGACACCTTCAACATGCTGGACTACTTCGCCTGGTGGCGGGTGATCCGGATGCTGATGGAGCGGCACCACTGGAGGTGGAAGGACGTCCGCCGCTGGCTCGTCGGCCCCACCGGGACCTGGCGGCCCATCGCGGCAGGCGGCACCGAACTGCGGCCGATCGCGGCAATACCGGTTACCCGGTATCGCTATCGCGGCAGCCAGATCCCCAGCCCATGGACAGCTGAACCAGCCTGACGACAGCAGCCGGGGAGAGCCCGCTGCGTCGAGAGGCGCACGGCGGGTTCGGCGAGAGGCATGGGGAGACGGGCCAGGGGTAACCCTGGAACCGCGCCCCATGCCTACTCAGCGAGGGTCAGTCGGCGAGCAGGACACGCTTGCGAAGCAGGTCGGGTTTCGCGCGCCCGTACATCTTGTCAACGACGCTCGAATCTTGACCCCCTGGCGACGGCTGAATTTGACCCCCTGGTTGGCTTGTACTGGTTAGTCTTCGGTGGTTCCGGCCGCGGGGACGCGGCCGAGGTCCCGGTCTTTGAGGCGGTAGCTGTCTCCTTTCAGTGCGATGACTTCGGCGTGGTGGACGAGGCGGTCGATCATGGCGGCGGCGACGACGTCGTCGCCGAAGACCTCGCCCCACCGGCCGAACGGCTTGTTGGAGGTGACGATGAGGCTGGCCCGTTCGTAGCGGGAGGACACGAGCTGGAAGAACAGGTTCGCGGCCTCGGGCTCGAACGGGATGTAGCCGACCTCGTCGACGACCAGGAGCGGGTAGCGGCCCAGCCGGGCCAGCTCGGCCTGGAGCTGGCCGCCGTGGTGGGCGTCGGCGAGGCGGGCGACCCAGTCGGCGGCGGTGGCGAACGCGACGCGGTGCCCGGCCTGGCAGGCGCGGATGGCCAGGCCGGTGGCCAGGTGGGTTTTGCCGGTGCCGGGCGGGCCGAGGAACACGACGTTCTCGCGGCCGGTGACGAAGTCCAGGGTGCCCAGGTGAGCGATCAGGTCGCGCTTGAGGCCGCGGGCGTGGTCGAAGTCGAACTCCTCCAGGCGACTTGCGGGCGGGGAACCTCGCGGCGCGGATGCGGCCCTCGCCGCCGTGGGCCTCACGGGCGGCGACTTCGCGCTGCAGGCAGGCGACCAGGAACTCCTCGTGGCGTCCAGGTCTCCGTGCGGGCCCGCTCAGCGAGCCGGGGCACCGACTCGCGCAGCGTCGGCGCCTTCAGCGCCCGGGTCAGGAACGCGATCTCGGCGGCCAGGTCACGGGCCGGCGCCTTGGCGGCCATCAGGCTGCCCCGCCGTCGGCGCTGGTGCCCAGCACGGCGTCGTAGACGGCCAGGCTGCGCTGCTCGACCTCCGGCTGCGACCGGGCCGCAGCACGACGGCGCGCTGGCTGCGCAGCGCCTGCGCCGCGGCATGGTGCGCGGGGTCGGTGATGGTCTGGTGCCAGGCCCAGGACCGCTCGTGGTCAGCCACGGCCCTGCCCTCGCACAGGACGCGGACCCGGTCCAGGCCAGCGATGACCTCGACACGGCGGCCGATCACGGCCGGGTGGACGGAGTAGTCGTTGGAGTCCAGCCGGATGTAGTGGTCGCGGGCCAGCCGCGCCGAGGACCGCCATCCGGTCGCCGGGGCGACGGGCGGCAGCGCCAGCATCGCGGCCCGGTCAGCGGTGATCCGCTCGGCCGGGGCGCAGCCCAGCGCCCGCCGCGGCCGGGTGTTCACCACCGCCAGCCACTGGCCCAGCTGGGCGTTGAAGTCCGCCGGGGACGCGAAGTCCCGGCCGGGCAGGAACGAGCGCTCCAGGTAGTCATGGCACCGCTCGATCAGGCCCTTGGCCTCGGGATCGGCGGGCTTGCAGACCACCACCTTCGCGCCCAGCGTGCCGCGGAACGCCTGGCACTCCGCGGTGAGCTCGGGCCGCCCGGCGCGCCACCGGCCGATCGCGCCTTCCCCGTCCCACACCAGCGCCCGCGGCACCGCCCCGAGCGCCGCGATCAGCTGCCACCAGCCCGCGAACAGGTCCTCCGCCTTGCGGGTCGGGATCAGCACCGCCGACAGCCACCGCGAATACCCGGTGATCATCGTCAGCACCGGCAGCTGCACCGGGCGCCGCACCTGCCCGCACCCCACCGGGATGCTGACCGGCGGGAACCAGAAGTCGCACTGCGCGATCTCCCCGGCCGCATACGCCGTCCGGCTCGCCGGGTCCGGCGGCAGGTAAGCCGGCCGCAGCTCCCGGATCCGGTCCTTCAGCACCGTCAGCCCCCGCTCCCAGCCGATCCGCTCCGCGATCACCGTCGCCGGCATCGTCGGATACGCCGCGCAGCAGCTCCCGGATCCGCGGCTCGACCGCGTCCACGACCGACCCCGCGCGGCTTGCGCTCGTACTTCGGCGGCCCGTCACTCGCGATCGCGGCCCGCACCGTGTTCCTCGAGATCCCCAGCATCCGCGCGATCACCTTGATCGCCAGCCCTTCCGCACGATGCAGCCTGCGGATCTCAGCCCAGTCCTCCACTGACAACACCCCTTCCACCCCCCGGCTCGGATGAGCCAGGGCTACAGGTCAGGGGGTCAGAATTCGAGCGACGACACGGGGTCATTCTTCAGGCGCCGCCGACAGTGAGAAGCGCTCGCCGAGCCGACGACATGCGCGGCATGGTGTATTGGATCTCCAGCCAGTGGTTACGCCCAGAACGGGTTGTTCTAGCGATGTTTGGCGGACCAGGGTTGTCGTGACCCGGCTTCCCGGCCATCGCTGCGACGGCTAGATCTCAGCGTCGCCAACGGATGTGACCGCCTCCGTAAGCGATCGTAAGGGTCCGCGCGTCTAACCTGTGGGTCGCAGTTGGCTCGTGGCTCAAGTGCCACATTGGGATTCGAAGGGCGCGTGCTCACATTGAGGTATAGAACGGAATCAGCGCTCGTTGGGATTGCCGCCTTGGCGGGAGTTGCGTTTGGGCTCGGGCGGATGCTGCGCCGTGTACCCGGCACAACTGTAAGCGAGCGGGCAGAGAGTGATCAAGTGACCGTGGAGTCGGCCGCTGGGTTCGCCTCGCGGCGAACGCATCCAACCGGCCGCCTGGATAGCTTCGCGACGGGTTATCAGACACTTGTAGCAATCATCGAAGGCGTCGCGTTCGGAGCGCTCATAGTAACGGGCCAGAATGTCATCTTTCGCAGTGGATCAATCTCTCAGCATCTGACAGCTACGGGTCAGCTGGTTACTACTTTTGCAGTGATCGCCGCCGTTACTTATCAATATCTTCAGCTTGTCGGGGCAGTCCAGTGGTCACTCGGGCTCGCAGACACGACAGTTATCTCTTGGGGGGGGGCCAGGTCGCTATGGCAACATCAATTGGCAGCAATGCCCGTTGGTGGGGCTCAGCTGCTTTGCTGTCGTTTCTAAGCGCCTGCGCCTTCGGATATTCACGGACAAGGGTCTCGGATGCGAAATTCGCAGGAGGAGAAAAACATTCTAGAGCCTTCGTGTCGGTGGTAGCGGCCTATTCGATTGCTTCCGCACTCCTCTTCGCATGTGAGGTTACAATGTGCGCATTTGCTCTAGCGCACATGGAGCCCGATTGGCTCTTTGTCATTACTCCTTTCGTGTCATTCCCCTTGTATCTTCTGGTTTACGGAGTAAGTAAAAAATTGATCAAAAGGAACAGCCACCGCTAAGCACATCCGGCTACTCGTTTTCACAAGTAACAGTTCATCATCGAGTCGCGGCCGCGAGATAGCAGATCGAGGTGGGAGTGGCCAGTCACGCTCGCTACTTCTTATGAGATTCTCTGGCTACTTCAGCGGCTGCCGCGACGCAGGCCATGCGCGGGATGACCTCTCGGAAGGCGACACACACGAATGGTGCTTGATGCCGCCGGCCCGGCCGCCACTCAGCGCCCGGCCGCCGCCGAAGGCCTGGCCGCCAGCACGCAGGCCATCATTGCCAGCCCGGCGCCGGCCCACCCGTCCGCGCCCTCCGCCGCACGCACCTGCCCTGGCGGGCTGCGCGGACCGGCACGGCAGCCCACAGTCCTGCAGACTTCCAGTTCACGCCCGACTGCATTCGTTCTATTCGGCGTGCAGGGCGGTAGTGGTCTTCGACGCGGCGGCCCAGATGGCGGGCCCGAGCGCGCCGATGACGGCGAGGGCGAGCCCGGCGACGGCGAGCAGGGTGAGGCCGCCCGGAGTGTAGACCGCCACGGCGGCGCCGGGGACCGTGCTGAGGGTCTGCGGCAGGATGGACTGGTCGCTGGCGAGAGCGTGGATGATCGCGTTGTGCAGCGCCATCCCGGCGGGCAGGGCGATGGCGGCGGCCACGATGGCGGGGGCGATGGCCCAGCAGGTGACCATGGCGACGACCTGCCGCGGGGTCATGCCGACCGCTTTGTAGACGCCCAGGTCGTGGACGCGTTCGCGGGTGGCCATGAGCACGGCGTTGAGCACGCCGAGCGCGGCCAGCACCGCCACCAGCAGCGTGAGCAGCTGGATGAGGGACGTGTCCACGTCCCCGTAGAGCCCGACGCTCCCGCTCTGGCCCGGCTCGACCGTGGTCACGGTATAGCCATGCCCCAGCGCCTGGCCCAGCGCCGCCGCGTAGGCCGGCGGTTTGATCCCGGCCCGCAACGCCACGATGTACTGGCTTACGGTCAAGCCGGCCGCGCCGTGCACGGTTGGCCAGCTGGTGAGCAGGGCTCCCAGCCCGGGACCCGGGGCGTAGACCGCGCCGGTGATCGTGGCGGTGACCGTTTTCCCGCCCACGGTGAGGTGGATGCTCTGCCCGTCGGTCAGCACAGCAGTGGCGGGGTAGGCGGTGTTGATGACCACCTCGCCGGGGCGGGTGTACCTGTGCCCGCTGATGGTGTCCCAGCCAAGCCGGGCTGCCCCGCCCTGGAACGCGGTGATGGGCAGATCCTGGCCCACGCCGGGAACACTGGCGGCCCAGGACTGGCTGGTGTCAGCCCCGGCCGGCGGGGTGGTGGCCTCGGCCGCGTAGCTTGCCGTCCCGGGCTGGCGGGCGAGCGCGGCGGCCACGGCCTGTTGCTGGGCGGGCGTGAACGCCCGGGTTTCTGGCTGGCCGCCGGCCAGGATCGCGACCGCATGCTGCCACTGGCCGCCGCCGTGGCTGATCTTGCCCAGCGAGGTATCCAGGCCGGTCGCGAGCACCACCGCGGTCAGCCCGAACGTGATCGCGGCCAGGGTGACCGCGGAGCGGGCGGGCCGGGTAAGGGGGGCGGCCAGCCCGGCCGTCACCGGCCGGGGCAGGGGCACCCGGGCGGCTAGCCGGTGGGCGGCGTACCCGCGGCCGGCCGGCGGGGCCTGCCCGGCCGCGAGCGCCTCGACGGCCCGCAGCCGCCGGCCCGCAGCGCGGGCACCGCCGCCGCCACGCCCGTCAGCACCAGCATCCCCAGCGGGACGGCGATGATGATCCACAGCGGGACCGTCACGGTCAGGTGAAACAGGCTGCTGCCCCCGTTGACCAGCGGCAGTACCTCCCAGGTGCCCAGCGCGGTGCCGGCCATGGCCCCGGCCAGGGCGGGCAGGCCAATCTGGGCCAGGTAGCTGGCGGTCACCTGGGCGGGGGTGAACCCGATCGCTTTGAGCACGCCGATCCGCCGGTAGCTGGCCACCACCGCGGCGGCGACCACGCTGGCGGTGATCAGCACCGCCAGTACCAGGCCGATGACCGCGAACGCGACCACGAACGGCGTGTTGATCCCCTGGGCGGCGGCGATCAGGTCATCGGAGGACAGCCAGGACACCCAGCTGTCCACGGCCCCGGCCGGCAGCGCGGCCTTGAGCTGGTTCACGTCCGCGCTGACCTGGGCGGGGGTGCCAGCCTGGGAGAAGGTGTAGAGCATCTGGCGCTGCCCGGGCGCGCCTGCCGGGCGCAGCGCGGCCACCTGGCCAGGGGTCACCCACGCGGCCTCGTCCCGCCCGATGGAGGAGGCGTAGCCGACCACCGTCAAGGCCGGCTGGCCCGCCGCGCTGGCCACGGTGACCTTGCTGCCCACCCGGACCGGGAAGGGCACCAGGCGCGGGTCGACGTCGATCTCACCGCGGCGGGTGGCCCACCGGCCCTGCTGGAGCGCTAGATCATCCAGCGGCCCGGAGGGAGACGCGCGGCCCGTCACCGCCAGCGGCTTGCCCGGGGCTGTCGCCCCCGCGTTCACCTGCCCGTGCGGGACCGAGAGCCGGGAGGTCCCGCTGGGAGCGGACCGCCGCCCGGTGATGTGTCCAGTGCTGAGCGTGACGTAGGTCTCCGGGTAGGGGCCGGCCGCCCGGGTCACCGCACGCAGGCGCCGTGTTGCGGCCAGCTGGGCGGGCGTGACCTTGGCGGTGTCGAAGGTCACGGCCAGCTGGGCGCCGTGAGAGCGGGTGAACGCGGTCAGGAACAGCTCGTTGGAGTTCGTGGCCAGGGTCAGCCCCAGCAAGGCGGCGGCCGCGCCGGCCGCCAGCACCAGGAAGATCACCAGTGTCTGCACCGGCCGCCGGGTCAGCCCGCCCGAGGCGGCCCGCAGCACCGCCCCGCCGGTCACGGCCGCGCCCCCGCGCCCGGCCGCTCCCCGGTCTGACCAGTACCGCCCGCGCCGCTGGTATCGCTGAGGAACCGGTACGCCTGGGATCGGCTGTCCTGGGCCGTGATCGGTGGAGCCGGTTTCCCCGGCCGGGATTCGTGTTCGCAGGCGTGCGACTGGATCTGGGCGGAGGTGTTCGGTCCAGTTGTGTCCCATTGAGTCCTACGGCTTATCGGGAGCCTGGCGATGGTGCCGACCGGCGCAGCTCGCGCCAGCCCGCGGAGAGGTCGCCCTAGAGGTCGGCGCGGGGCATGCGGTGGCTACTCGCGTTCCTGATCGGCGGCCTGGTCTGGCCAGATGCCGATGTGGTCGGGCTCTTCCTCCAGCTGGACCCGGTTCCGCATGCGGAGGCGGGTGGTCATCTCGCGCGGGAGCTGGATCCGGCCCGCGCGGTCCAGCGTCGCGTACTCACGCGCGTGCAGCGCGGTCCGGCCGTGCTCGTCGGTGGCCGCGCGCCGGATGGTCTCGCTGCTCGTCCGCCCGTCCCGGATGGCCAGCGTCCGGCGGACCTGCGAGGACACGGCCGGGTCGTGGGTGACCACCAGCACCGTGACGCCGAGTTCGGTGTTGGCGGTCTGCAGGGCGGAAAAGACGTCCTGGGCGGTGGAGGAGTCCAGCTCGCCGGTGGGCTCGTCGGCCAGCAGCACCTCCGGCTCGTTGGCCAGCGCGGTGGCGATGGCGGCCCGCTGCTGCTCACCACCCGACAGCCGGTCCGGGGTCCGGTCCGCGCAGTAGGCGATGCCGAGCGTCTCCAGCAGCACGCTGGCGCGGCGCAGCCGCTCCCGGCGGCCACGCCGGCTGAGCCGCATCGGCAGCAGCACGTTCTGCCGGGCCGTGAGGTAGGGCAGCAGGTTCCGCGACGTCTGCTGCCAGATGAAGCCGACGACGCCCCGCCGGTAGGCCAGCCGCGCCGTGGCCGTCATCGCGCCGAGGTTGCGGCCGGCCACCCACACCGCCCCCGCCGTCGGCGTGTCCAGCCCGGCGAGGATATTCATCAGCGTGGACTTCCCGCTGCCCGCCGCGCCGATCAGCGCGGTCAGCTCCCCCGCTTCGATCAGCAGGTCCAGCCCCTGCAAAGCCTGCACCTCAATGCCGTCCCCGGAGTAGATCCGGACCAGCCGGTCACACACGATCATCCCGTCCGCGCCGCTGAGGGGCTGATCCTGGGGAACATGCGCGGCAGGCTCGGTCATCTGCGTAGGCCTCCTCAGTCGGCGATCCGCAGCGCTCTGGCGCTGCCGCGTTGGTAGGTGATCACGGCCTGGGCGACCAGGACGAGCAGCGCCGCCACGACCAGCCCGGCCGCGGAAGCGGCCAGCGGGAAGACGGCGGCAGCGACCGACCCGGTCACGCCAAACGCCGCCAAGTTCAGCGATGGTCCAACCAGCGGCACGAGCAGCCAGGCACATGCCACGCCACCGATGCCGGCAGCAACGACCGGGGGAAGCGTCTCGGCCGCCAGCATCAGCTCGGCCTGCCAGCGCCGCAGCCCCATCGTCGCCAGGCGCGCCAGCGTAATCTCCCGGGTCCGCGCGGTGAGCAGCAGCGACAGCAGCAGGACCAGTACGCCGAATCCGGCCGCGGTAACCACGCCCTGCGTGAGGGCCTCCATGGCCGCCTGTGGCACCGACGCTGTGGTCAGTGCGGCGAGGGCCGCGGCACGCAATGTCACCACCCCGTACGGTAGCGCGCGGTGGACGACCGCGGTCAGCCGCGCCGCATTCAGCCCGGACCCGGCGACCAGCATGAGATCCGGCCCGGGGGGGTGGGGCCCGAGTGCCCGCAGTGGCACGACGACGGCTCCTCCGGCCAGACCGGAGGAGCCGGGGACGCTGCCGACCCGTCCGGCCAGCCGGATCGTGATGGTGCTGGTCCCCACGCGGACCCTGACCGGCGCCTGGCCGACAAGCTGGGCGGCGGCGGTGGCGACCGCGGGCACGGTCGCCGCCGTTCGGCCGCGCCCGCCATTCCCCGACAGCACGGCCCCCGACAGCGCGGCCAGCGGGAATCGTGGGCCGGGCGCCTGGTCGATCACGGCCGCGTACCGGGCCGGGTCCGCGAACACCACGGGCAGCTCCCGCCCGGACGGCAGCCACCCGGCGTCGAGCACCGCGTTGGCGGTGGAGACGACGCCCGGCACCGACGAGATTTGGCGCTGCAGTGCCGGGGTGATCACCTGACCGGACGGGGCCTGGATGATCGCGTCGGCGCCCACCTGCTGCCAGGACGCGGCCACCTGGCTCCGGGTCACCGAAGTGGTGATCATGACGGGGAACGCCACCATGGCGAGCGCCAGCACCAGGGCGAACGCCGGCAAGGCGGTGCCCGACGGGGTACGGGTGGCCCGCGCCAGGCCGACGAACGCGGCCACCCCGCGCGCCAGGCCCGCGATCCGGGCCAGCTCGCGGGCGAGGGGAGGGTAGCAGCGCAGCACGACGATGGCCACGGGGATCGCGACGAGCACCGGCGCCGCGCTCGAGTACAGGCCGCCGTCTCCCAAGGTCGGGCCCTGGCTCCGGAGCACGATAAGCCCGCCGATGGCCGTGGCGATCAGCAGGGTCTCGATGACGATCCGCCTGGCCGCGGGCTTACGGCCGCCTGCCCGGCGCGCGGCACCTCCGCCCCGGCCGGTGAGAGGTGCCGCGACGCGCTGCGGGACGACGCTGATCAGCACCGGGCTGGCCAGTGTCACGGCGATTGTGATGCCAGCCAGCCACCAGCCCAGCACGTCGCCGTCGCCGGGGGTCAGGCCGATGGCGAGGACTGTGGCCCCCGCCCCGGCGGCCACCGCGATGATCACGTTGGCGCGCAGCACCAGCCAGCCGAGCTGACGCAGCGCCGCGCCCCGGGCTCGCATGAGCGTGAACTCCCCGGCGCGGCGCTGCGCCACGAGCTGGGCGCCGAGCAGCACCACCACCGCGCCCAAGACGGCCAGGCCGACATACAGCAGCTCAAGCACGGGCCCGACGGCGCTTTCCGCGGCGATGAACGGCGCCAGGATCGAGGGAATCTGGGAGGTGATCGTCACCGGGACCGGGCCCCCGGAGGTGTTCACCGCTGGCCCGGAGGAGGTCAGGCTGCCGAGGCCCGTCTCCAGCCCGCCCGCCTGGCCCGCGGTGAGCTGGCCGAGCGCCGCGGGATACCACCAGGTCGCGTTCATGATGGGATCGAGACCGCTTTCCATCGGGAGGAGTGCACCTGGGCCGATGAAAAGCGTTCCGGTCCAGTGCGACCGCCCGCCCGACGTGGCGCGCAGCACCAGAGGCGTGGCCGCCAGGCGATCCGTGCTCCAGAAGGCGGAAGCCGGGAGCGCCGGCTGGATGATCCCCGTGATCACCAGGGGCACCTGCCCCGCGTTCAGCCGGGTGCCGACCCTCAGGCCGAGCCTGGCCGCAGTCGTGGTGGTCACCGCGGCCTGCACCACTCCCGTCGAGCCGCCGGCCGGGAGCCGTCCGGCCACGATACGGCTGTAGCGGGCCAGCGCTGTGCGGTAGGTCATCTCGATGCGCGGCTGCCCGTATCCGGCGGCCCGGGCCGCCCCGGTGACCTGCACGTCGCCCGTGGTAAGGCTCGACCATGCGGGCGGGTAGCTGGCCATCGGCGTCCCGGCCGCGGTCAGTTGCGACCGCAGGGAGGCGCCGGCCGCAGCCATATCGGTGGCCATAACGTAGATGGGTGCGCCGGTGACGGGGGAGGTCATGACGGCCGTCGCGGTGACGGCCCAGTCCCCGGGCTGCGAAGCCTTGATCAGGCGCTCCAGTGCCCCGGTGCGCAACCCCACGCTCTCCCGCGGGATCGCCAGGCTGGCCAGTACGGAGGCGAACACGAGCAAGCCGAAGGCGACACTGGCGACGGCCCCGGTACCGGTAAGCGTCACCCAGCCCGTGACCAAGGCCGCCCGCAGCCGCCGCCACTGCGTTCTCATCTGGCCTCCGCCCGCAACTGCGCGGCTGGGTCGGGTCTGCGCAGGACCGACAGGGCAGCGGCGGCGGCCGGGCCGGCCGCGATGACGAGGGCCAGGGCAACGGCCGGGCCGAGTGGCACTATCGCCAAGGCCCACGGCACTGGCTCCGCCGCATCCGTGGTCAGGGTGATCGCGGGCACCATCAACTGGGCCAGGCCGATTCCGGCCAGCAGGCCCGCGGCTGCGGCCGGAACGCTGAGCGCACACTGCTCCAGGCACAGCTGGCCCGCCTGGGCGCCCTTCCCCACCCCCAGCGCGGCGAGCACCGCGCTCTGCGTCCGCCGCGACCGTAGGCTGGCCGCGACGCTGACCGAGAACCCAAGCACGCCGAGCAGCACCGCCGCGGCCCCGATGGCCAGCATGGCTTGCCGGGGGGCCTTCAGCAGCGGGTTGTTTAGCAGGGCCGCCTGCTGGCGGGCGCGGCCGGTGACGGACAGACTGAGGCTGGCCGGCAGGCTTGGCGGCTGGCCGTCAGCGGTACGCAGCCACCAGCGAGTCACCGGCAAGGGCGCCACCTGGTAGACGACGAGCAAAGTGTTGATCTCCCGGAGGTCGGCGATCAGCGCCCGGTTCGGCCCGAAGACGGTCGGGAACCTGGCCACGGACGCCACGATCTTGACCGTGACCGGGAACCTGTGGAGCGAGACCGAGACGGTCGATCCGATGCCGAGCCGCCTGGCCGCCAGGTAACCGGCGGTAGCGATGGCCGGGATGGTCCGGGGTGGCGGCACCGTGATCAAGACCTGCCCGCTGGCGGTCCCGGGATCGAGGCCGAGGCCTTTCATGACCGGCACCGACGGATCGTGTCCGGTGCTGAACGTGAGCTGCTGTGCACCCCCAGTGGCGCGATGCCAGCCCAGGATCGCCGGCGGTACGCCGTTCGCTGGCGTCAGCTCCCCGTAGGAGCCCGGTGGCCCTACCGGCACATACTGCGAGTATCCGCTGGACCGCCACGCCGCCAGGGCGGCACCGTGGGTGAGCGGCCTGCCGAACGGGCCGCTGGGCGCCTCGGCCACCGCGAGGGACTCGATGCCGAGGTCGGCGGTCGGGGCCGACGTCGGGCTCGCCGGGTCGTACGGCGGCAGGGTATAGGTCAGCGTGAGCCCGAGCAGCCGCAGCGGGTAGCTGGCCTGCCGCGGGCCCGGCAGCATGAAGACCAGCGCGTGCGGCCGGCCGTCGGCGGGCAGGCTCCCGGCAGCCGGTAGGTGGTACGTGTCGCCGTCGGCGTCCTGGATCCAGACCATGGCGGTGGATGAGCCAAGATCCGTCCGCACCGCCGCCGCGCTGGTGCCCGGGCCTGCCCCGAGGGCCGCGAGAATCTCCAGCCGGTCCGGCTGTCCGGGCAGCGCCAGCCCGGGCAACGGCCGCGGGGTGATGCGATGCCACAGCGCGCTCAGCGGAAGCGGCGACAGGTCGGGGCGGAACAGGATCGCCTTGCCCGCGGTGCTCGGGTCAAGCGCGATCAGCTGGCCCGCGTTGCCGATGCCGGCGACGCTGGCCGACGTCGCGGCGGTGACACCGGGTGCGCCGGTGATCGCCTCGGCTGCGCCCGGCGGCACCCTGCCTGTGGAGTCCACCTGCACGTCCGAGCCAACCGCGAAGGCGGCTTGGTCCGCGGCCGACTGCCGCCAGCTTGCGTACCCGGCCAGCGCGAGCGTGGTGGTCGCCGTCGCGACGACGACAAGCAGGGCCGGGCCCGCCTGGCGGATTGGCCGTCTGGCAATCTGCCAGCTCACCATCGCGGCGGCCAGCCGCCGTTCGTGGCCGGTCGCCTGGTTGGCCAGCCTGGCGAGCAGCGGCAGCCCGCGGAGCGGGATGAGCGCCAGTCCGGCCAGCGCGAGTACGGGGGCGATGGCGACGACGGGGTCGATCCCGAGCGATCCGGAGGCCGGATGCGCGACCGCCGAATAGTCGCGCAGTTCCCACAGCGAGACCCCGGCGAGCACTACCAGGGCCAGATCCCCGCCTGCCCAGGCGATTCCGGCGAGCCGGGCCTGCCGGTCCCGGCGGTGGCTGGCCGCACCGGGCGTCAGGGTATGCAGCGCCGGCCAGGCCATTACCGCGGCGCACAGCACCAGCACGGCGAGGGCCCACAGCCAGGCCAGCAGGGCGATGCCGTGGCCCTGATAGCCGTCCAGACGCAGGTCGCCCAGGCCGGCCAGCACGCCGGTGAGGCGGGTGCCGGACAGCACACCCGCCAGGCCGGCCGCGGCGCCGAGCACTACCGCCTCGGCCAGCACGGCCCCTACTACCTGGCGTCTGGTGGCGCCACGCGCCCGCAACAGCGCGGACTCCTCCTCGCGCAGACTGGCCAGCAGCCGCACGGCGAGCACCAGTCCCACCCCGGCCACTAGCAGCAACTCCAGCGCGGCGATCGTGAACAGCGACCGGGCCAGCACGATGGTGCTGGCTATGCCGTCCAAGAGCCGCGGCAGGCTTGAGGTCATCTGCAACCCCTCAGGAAGGACCACGGTCAGATGCGAAACCGCCTCGCTGGTGCCTGCGGCGAGCGCCTCGATGTTCCCGCGGGCCATTGCCGGCGCCTCCGGCAGCACCATCCACGAGGCCTGGGTCGCGGCGAGCGCCCCGCCGAACGCGGCCGGGTTCACCACCGCGGGGCCATAGCTGACGGCGGGCTCGTTCCCCCCGACGGTGCTGACGGAGGAGTTCTGCACGCTGATCCCCGAGCTGGGCAGCAGGTCCAGCGTCCAGTACAGCGATGCCGGGTTCCTGGGCCGGAACAGGCCGGTGACCTGCAGCGAGATCGGCGCCCCGCTGGGTTCGGGGGTGCCTGTCAGCACCGCGCCGAGCGTCAGGTGAAGTCGGCTGGCCACAGCGGCTGGGAGTGCCACGGGCAGCGGACCGCCATGATGTGGCAGGCCCGGCCACTTCCCCGCGGTCAGCCTGGCCCGGGCGCTGATCCCTTCTAGCGACGCCGGCTGGATCTGCGTGCGGAGTACGCCGGCGGGCGACGGGAGCTGGATCGGGTCCGCCCACCGCGCGCTTTCCAGCTGGAAACCGACCCCCGGCCACGACTTCCGCAGCGTGGCACGGATCAGCTTTGAGTCGGCGGCGGCTTCCTCGGCGTCGGCCACGCCGGACAGGCCGATCACCCGTCCCTGAGGGTCGGCCAGTATGCTCAGCGCTCCGCCCGGGATCACCGCGGCGGCGAACGTCCAGAGCACGGCCGCGAGCCCGGTGGCGAGCAGGACCATAACCGCGACGCAGCCCAGCAGCAACCATGAGGATCTGGCCCGGCGGGCGAGGAAGGAGATGCCCAGACCAGGCACGGATCGCACCTATCCGCCCTCGATGTAGAAGACGGACCCGTCCTCCACCGAAATAACCGTGTCGGCCAGGTCGATGAGCGCCTCGTCGTGCGTGGCGACCAGGGCGGTGATCCCCTCCGAGCGCACCACGCTCAGCAGCAGCTTCATGATCTCCCGGCCGGTCTCCAGATCAAGCTGGCTGGTTGGCTCGTCAGCGATCAGCAGGCCTGGCCGGCCAGCCAGCGCCCGGGCGATGGCCACCCGCTGCTGCTGGCCCCCGGACAGCTCACCCGGCCGGTGCGCAGCATGGCTGGACAAGCCGGTCAGCGCCAGCATGGCCGCGACCCGCTCCCGGCGCTCGCCCGGCCGCACGCCCGCGATGCGCAGCGGAATCCCCACGTTCTCCGCTGCGGACAGCATCGGGATGAGCCCGAAGGACTGGAAGATGAAGGCGACCGTGTCCCGCCGCAGCGCCAGCCGCTCCCGCTCGGTCATCCGGCTCACCTCGCGGCCATCCACCCGCACCTGGCCCGCCGTCGGGCTGTCCAGGCCGCCGATGATGTTCAGCAGCGTGGTCTTGCCCGAGCCCGACCGCCCCCGCAACGCCGTGAGCTGACCCCGGCCCACCGTGAACGACACCCCCCGCAGGGCGTGCACAGCCGTAGGGCCGCTGCCGAAAGTCCGCGAAACCCCCTCCGCCGCCACCATGACCTGCGGCGCCTGGCCGCCGTTATCCGAGCGGTCCGCCGACCAGGCCAGGCTGCTCATCACCGCGCCCCTCGTCCGCCCGTGCCTGTGTGCGCGGTCTGGCGCCGACTGGGGCTGGGCTATGCTCACGCCTTACATAGTGACAATGCAAGCGCCCTACATAGTGACAATGCAAGAGCGGATGCCGGATCGTTACCGCGGGGAGCGCCGGCGCCGGATACCGCTGTCGTGTCCAGCCCCCACTCTCAGATGCGTGACGATCCGCTGCGACAGGTGGAGGCTGAGTGACTGCTCGGCCGGAATCGACGACGGCGGGCTCGTGGCAGTCGGGCGAGACGGAGTGGGACTCAGATGTGCGTCATGGGACGTGATCAAAAACTGCGAGGCGCTGACCAGGCATTCAGTGGAGTTACGGACGCGGGGCGGACAGAACGCGGCCTTCACGCCATGGTGAATGGAGAAAACAGCAGGTCATCGGTTATTCCGGTGGGTCGGGATGGGCTCACTGTAAAACCGTCGGCTTAGCCTACGTTGGTTCGAACCCAACACCTGCCACCACCTGCGGATATGGCCCGTGAGCTGGGTTTTCCCGGTCTCGCGGGCCTTCTTGCTGTGGTGCCGCCGTGTTCCATGGTGTGCCGCTGTGAGCCGCTGCGTAGCAGTGGTTACGGACATATGGCGGACGGAATCGGGGCGGAGCCAGCGGTTCACCGCACCGCTTGCTCCTGGATTTCGATGGCCCCGCCGTCCTCGCTGAAGAGCCCGCCAGGCTCCCGAAAGATCACTGGTGGGCCGAGAGTCTGGCCCACGCATGGCCCACGGGATCCATGGGGGTCGTGAGAGCCCTGCGGATGTCGGGGTACCGCGTTGGACTGACGGCCGCCGGGCAGCAGGCCGCGCCTGCTTGGTCCGAGCATGGGCTTCAGAATGCTACGACCCGCCGCGGATAAATGTGCTTCCAGCTGGGCGGTGCTGCACCAGTTCCGTCGGCCTCTTGTTGACCTGCGGTGGACCTTTCAGGTGCCTCGCGGGATGGTCCCGTTGACGGCGAGAGGTCAAAAAGGCCCCATTACCTGCGCAGTCCTGCTGGCACAACTGGTGCCGCGCTGGCCGGATCGGGGTGAGACGCGCGAGACCAGACCCAGATGGGGGTTGATGTCGGCGGGGGAGCGACCCCGTATCCCCACATTGCTCTTTAAGCTACGGCTCCGATATTGATCTCCAGCAGACGGACGGGCTGTATGCCCTCTGAAGTGATGGACCTTCCTGGACCTGCCGCCGGCCCGCACCGCCTGGCATGCCTGGTTGGTGCACAGGAACCGGCGCACCAGCCACCATGGACCTGCGCCTGCCCCAGCGCCGAACAGATCGCCAAGGCTTCGCCGTCCGCTAGTAGTGCCGGCTGGTCGTTCCAGTTATTTCCTGACGGACGCGAAACGGGCATGCGTCAGCCCATGCGTGGAACGCGTGGTCGTCTGGATGCCTGAATGCCGGTGCGCCAGGGCTGAGGGGATGGTGACCGTGACGGACAGGCCGCCGTCATCGCGGGGGCGGGCGGTGGCGGTGCCGCCGTGGATCGCGGCGATGGACGCGACGATGGCCAGGCCGAGCCCGAAGCCGTCGTGGGACGTGCGGTCGCTGAGCCGCTGGAACGGCTGGAAGATGCGGTCGGCGTCCGCCGGGCTGATGACCGGGCCGGTATTGGCCACGGTCAGCTGGCTGCTGCCCGCAGTGGTGCGGGTGCTGATCCAGATGTCACCGGCGGCGGCGTTGTAGCGGACCGCGTTGTCGACCAGGTTCGCGATGAGGCGTTCGGCCAGCACCGGGTCGCCCGATATGACGGCGGGCTCCAGCGTGGCGTGCACCCGCCGGTCGCCCAGGCCGGCGGTGTCGAGGACGTCTTCGGCGACCGTGGCCAGGTCGACCTCCTCGTGGACGGTGAGCCCGCGCTCGTTGCGCGCGAGGATGAGCAGCGCGCCGATGAGGTGCTCGGCGTGATCCACCGCGGCGCGGATGTCGGCCGCCATGGCGCGCAGGTCGCCGGGCGTGCTGTCGGGGTTGCCCGGCACGACGTCGACCGTCGCGCGCATGACGGCGAGCGGGGTGCGCAGTTCATGGGAGGCGTTGGCGATGAACCGCTGCTGGCCCTCGAACGCGGCCTGGAGCCGGCCGAGCATCTCGTCGAAGGTCTCGGCCAGTTCGCGGAGCTCGTCGCGGGGACCTGTCGGCGCGACCCGCGCCGACAGGTTGTGCTCGGACGCGGCGCGGGCGGCCGCGGTGATCTGGTGCACCGGGCGCAGCGCCCGCCCGGCGAAGATCCAGCCGAGGATCGCGGCGAGGGCGATGACCACGGCAAGCGTGATCAGCGAGTACTGCAGCAGGTGCGACAGGGTGAGGTCACGCTGGTGTTGCGCGCCCAGCTGCTGGAGGTACGAGATGCACTGGGCAATGATGGGCTTGTCGGGATGGGCGCTCGGCTGCTCGGACCGGCACTGCGCCACGAGGCTGGCCGGAACGCCGCCGGGAGAAGAAGGCTGCTGGCCCTGCCCCGGCGTCCCGAGCTGCGCCACCAGGGTGTAGCTGACCGCCACGACGATCGCCCCGCACACGGCGAACAGGCCGGTGTAGAGCAGGGTCAGCCGGGCCCGGACGGTCAGCTGCGGGCGGCTCACATCCGGTACCCCTTGCCCACCACGGTCTCGATCAGCGGCGGGTCGCCGAGCTTGCGCCGCAGCCGGGCCATCGTCACCGAGACGATGTTGCTGAACGGGTCGGCATTGGCGTCCCACACGTGCTCGAGCAGTTCCTCCGCGCTGACCAGGGCGCCGTCGGCGGCCAGCAGCATCTCCAGGATCCCGAACTCCTTGCGGGTCAGCGACAGCGTGCGGGCGCCGCGGCTGGCGCGGTGCCGGGCGCGGTCCACGGTCAGGTCCCCGCGGCGCAGCACCGGCGGCGCGGACGGCGCGCGGCGCGACAGCGCCCGCACGCGGGCGACGAGCTCGGCGAACGCGAACGGCTTGGCCAGGTAGTCGTCCGCGCCCAGTTCCAGCCCGTCGACCCGGTCATCGACGTCGGCGGCGGCGGTGAGCATGAGGATCCGCGGGCCGGAGCCGGCCAGCGTGCGGCACACCCGGTCACCGTGCACGACCGGCAGGTCGCGGTCGAGCACGATCACGTCATAGGCCGTCTGCGCGGCGGCGTCCAGCGCCGCCGCGCCGTCGTGCACGGCGTCCACGGCCATCCCGGCCTGGCGCAGCCCCTGGGCGATCCGGCCGGCAAGCGTCGCATGGTCCTCGACCACCAGCACCCGCATCCCGCCATTATGCGCCGGCCGGCATGACATCCGTCCAACATCGCCTGTAGCGCTGATGTCACCCGCCCGGGCGTAGAACTGCCGGCATGAAGCCAATCCCTATGCTGCAGGTCCCGCGGAGCCTGCCCCCGGTCGGGACCAGCCGCTCACCCGCTGCCCGGGCCGGACGCCGACGCTGGCGGCCAGCATGAGCACCAGTAGGGAGGGCATGATGAACCACAGCATCCGCGTCATGCGCCGTCCACGGCGGGCATGGCCGTCGGCAGCGCGAACTGCGCCGGCCATCATCGCTGCGGCCACCCTGGTCTTGCTGGCGGCGGCATGCACAGCAGCCCGTCATCCACAGGTCCCGGCGGCTCACCGAATGCGGGAGGGTCGGCGAGCTCCCCATCTGCGGTCAGCTACTCCCACTGCATGCGCTCCAACGGGGTGCCGGACTACCCCGACCCCGCAGCGGCGGAAACCTCCCCAAGGGCACCGCGCAGCAGTTCGGGGTCAGTAGCTCCCAGCTCCAGGCGGCCGGGGAGGGGGCCTGCCAGCACCTCCTCCCGGCCGCCGGCGTGTCGCTCAACGCGACGTCGATCCAAGAATGCCATTTGGCCCACGTATGTCCCCCGGCCTTGGTGCAGCAGGCGCTGACCGCCGGGCTGAAATTCGCCCAGTGCATGCGCTCCCACGGGGTGCCGGACTGGCCCGACCCCACTCTCGATTCCGACGGTGAACCTCTTTTCAATATCACTGTTCCGCGTCCGCCTCCGCCGCAGGTCAGTATCGCGATCAACGAATGCGAGCGCCTGCAGCCCGCAGGCTCGCTGCTGGCGTGGGGGTGAGACATGCGGCGGCATTGCCGCGTCGCATGCACTGCGCCGAGACGGCCTCGCTGTCGCCGGGCTGGCGCCCGTCATCGTTACGGCCGTCCTGGTGCTGCTGGCGGCGGCATGCAGCGGCAGCCCGTCATCCACCGGCTCACCGCGAATGCGGGAGGGTCGGTGACCTCCCCGTCAGCAGTCGCCTACTCCGCCTGCATGCGCTCTCACGGCGTGCCGAACTACCCCGACCCCGCAGCGGCGGAAATGCTCCCCAAGGCCAGCGCGCAGCAACTCGGGGTCAGCAACTCCCAGCTCCAGGCGGCCGGGAGGCCTGCCAGCAGCTGCTCCCGACCGCCGGCGGGTCGCTCACCGCCAGCTCGCTCCAGCAATGCTATCAGCACCGGCGACTGTCCACCGGCCCTGGTGCAGCAGGCGCTGAGCGCCGGGCGGGAAGTTCGCCCGGTGCATGCGCTCCCACGGGGTGCCGAACTGGCCCGACCCCACCCTCGATTCCGAGGGGCGCGCCTGGTTTCGACTATCAGCATCAGTAGTGACGGTTTCAGCCCGGATCCGCAGTTCCTGTACCAAGCAGGATGAATGCGGGCGCCTGACAGGCTCGCCTGCTGCCGCGGGCGGTGATCGCCATGACAGGCATTGCCGCACTGGATCCGCCGGGGACGGCACGGCCTGCCCGCCCGTGGCAGAGTGCGGGCATGAACCCAAGGACGCTGGTAAGTCGCGACAGGTCTGAGGCCAGGGGGAAGCAGCCCGGTCGCTGGAGCGCCGCGCGCTATAGGCGGCCCATAGCCGGAAGCGAAAGGGACGGAGATGGATAGTGAGTGAGACGGTTTCGCGCGGCCGGGAGGCCGGGCAGCGGGCGGGGGCCGTGGCGGCCGCGGGGCAGAGGGGATCGCGCCGCCGCGCGCTGGGTGGCCCTGGGCATCGTGGTCGTGGTGCTGGCGGCCGGGGCGGTGTCGGCGTGGCGGGCGGGGGTGTTTTCCCCGGCCGCCTCGTCCGGGGCCGGGCGGCAGGGGGCGCCGCGCCGGCGACGGCGGCGGTGACCCGGCAGGATCTGTCGGCGATGACGCCGGTGACCGCGACGCTGGGGTATGCCGGGTCCTACCCGGTGACCGGGCAGGGCGGCGGGACGCTGACCTGGCTGCCGTCGGCCGGGCAGGTGATCAGCCAGGGGCAGGTGCTGTACAGGACCGGTAACGGCACCCCGGTGGTGCTGCTGTACGGCAGCGTCCGGACTGGCGGGCGATGTCGGGGAGGGGTGACCGGCCAGGACGTGTCCCAGCTCAACCACGACCTGGTGGACCTCGGCTACGCCGACCGCGCGGATATCGTCGCGCTGGGCTGGGACTACTACTCGTGGGAGACGGCGTACGGCGGTGCAGCAGCTTGAAGAGCACCTGGGGGTCTCCAGCCCGCCGGGGAGCCTGTCGCTGGGGCAGGTGGTGTTCGAGCCGGAGGCGCTGCGGGTCGCCCAGGTGACCGGGAGCCTGGGCGGCCCGGCGTCGGGGCCGGTGCTGGCGGCGACGTCGGACCGGCACGTGGTGACGATCCCCTGGATGCCTCCCAGCAGTCGGAGGTCAAGGCGGGCGACACGGTGACCGTCACGCTGCCGGACGGGACGACCACGCCGGGCGTGGTCTCCTCGGTCGGCACGGTGGCGCCACCACGTCCGGGCCGGGCAGAACCCGACCACGACGATCCCGGTGCAGGTGACGCTGACCGACCCGCGGCGGCCGGGACCCTGGACCAGGCGCCGGTGACGGTGAACATCACCACCGCCAGCAGCCCAGGCCCGGTGCTGGCGGTGCCGGTGACGGCGCTGCTGGCCCAGTCGCCTGGCGGGTACGCCGTGGAGGTCGTCGGCCCGGGGAACACGCGGCGCTGGGTGCCGGTGACGCCCGGGATCTTCGACGACGCCTACGGGCTGGTGCAGGTGACCGGGGCGCTGACGCCCGGGCAGCGCGTCGTGGTGCCGGCGACATGACCGCCGGCGCGCAGGCGGCCCGGCCGGCCGGGCGGCGCGGCCCGGGCCCGCGCCGGTGCCGGTGCTGGAGCTGGAGCAGGTGTCGAAGGTGTATCCCGGGTCGCCGCCGGTGCGGGCGCTGGACCAGGTGAGCCTGGCGGTGACGGCCGGGGAGCTGACCGCGATCGTGGGCCCGTCGGGGTCGGGCAAGTCCACGCTGCTGCACCTGATGGGCACCCTGGACAAGCCGACCAGCCGGGACGGTGCGCGTCACCGGCCTGGACGTGGCGCGGATGACCGACCGGGAGCTGGCCGCGCTGCGGGCGTCCCGGATCGGGTTCGTGTTCCAGCAGTTCTTCCTCGCCGAGCACCAGAGCGTGCTGGGCAACGTCGCCGACGGGCTGCTGTACGCCGGCGTCCGCCGCGGCCGAGCGGCGGCGGCTGGCGGCTGCAGGCCCTGGACCGGGTCGGGCTCGGCGCACCGGGCCGCCGCCCGGCCGACCCAGCTGTCGGGCGGGGAACGGCAGCGGGTCGCGATCGCCCGGGCGGTCGCGGGCGCGCCGCCGGTGGTGCTGGCCGACGAGCCCACCGGCAACCTGGACTCGGCCACCGGCGCCGCCATCCTGGCCCTGCTGGAGGAGCTGAACCAGCACGGGACCACGATCATCATCATCACCCACGACCACGCGGTCGCCGCCCGGACGCGGCGGCGCATCGAGATGCTCGACGGGCACATCATCGCCGACACCGGCCCCGTCCCCGGCCACCGCCTGACAGGACGCGTCATGACCACCACATCCGGGCGGCCGAGCCGCGCCCGTCCGCGTCGCCGCTCCCGGCCGCGGCCCGGCTGCGGCCCGCCGACCTGGCCGCGCTGGCCAGCATCGGGCTGCGGACCCGCAAGCTGCGCGCCGGGCTGTCGGCGCTGGGCATCGCGATCGGCGTCGCGGCGATCGTCGCGGTCCTGGGCCTGGCCGCCTCCTCCTCCGCCGCGCTGCTGGCCGAGATCCAGGCGCTGGGCACCAACCTGCTGACCGTCACCAACGGGCAGACCTTCTCCGGCGCCACCGCCGAGCTGCCCGTGGCGGCGCCGGGCATGATCGCCCGGCTGCCCGGGGTCACCGCCGTGCAGGACACCGGCACCGTCAAGGCGTCAGCGCCTACAAGTCCCCCTACATCCCCTCGATCGAAACCAACGCCCTCACCGTGGACGCCACCACCCTGGGCCTGCCCGCGGTCGCGGGCACCAGCCTCGCGCAGGGCCGGTTCCTCAACGCCGCCACCGCTCGCGAGCCGGTCGCGGTGCTCGGCGCCGCCGCAGCGCAACTGCTTGGCATCGACCGGATCCTGGCCTGGGATGCGGATCTGGGTCGGCGGCCATCGCGGCCAGTGGTTCTACGTGACCGGCATCCTCAACCCAGACACCTACGCCCCCGAGATCGACTCGGCGGTCCTGGTCGGCTTCCCCGCCGCGGAGAAGTACCTGGGCTTCGACGGGCACCCGTCGCAGATCTACGTCCGCACCACCCCGAATGACCAGGCCGCCACTACCACCGTCGACAATCTGCTCGGCGCGCAGGCCAACCCGGAAAACCCCGGCCAGGTCGACCGTCTCCCAGCCCTCGGACGCGCTCACCGCCCAGGCCGACGCCAAGGGCGCTCTCGACACCCTGTTCCTCGGCCTGGGCGCGGTCGCGCTGCTGGTCGGCGCGATCGGGGTCGCCAACATCATGGTCATCTCGGTACTGGAACGCCGCTCGGAGATCGGGCTGCGCCGGGCGCTGGGCGCCACCCGCGGCCAGATCCGCGCCCAGTTCCTGGCCGAGGCCATCCTGCTGTCCCTGGCCGGCGGCGCCGTCGGAGTCATCCTCGGCGCCGCCGCCACCGCCGCCTACGCCCGCGGCCACGGCGAGCCTGTCGTCATCCCGCCTGACGCCTGGGCCGGCGGCCTGGCCGCGGCTGTCGTCATCGGCGCCCTGGCCGGGCTGCTGCCTGCCATCCGCGCCGCCCGCCTGTCCCCCACCCAGGCGCTCTGGAGCATCTGACCGGACAGGCATGCGGACGACATCGGCCCGGCGGGCGTGCCAGGGATGAGTGGGCCCAGGTCGAGGCCGTCGCGCCCCCGGTGGGCGCGATGGTCAGTCCCAGCTTGGTCGGCTCGCCGTGAATACGGCGGTAACCCCGGAGCGGGTTCTCCTGCGCCAGGCGGATGGCGAGCCGGGCGATGCTCCGGACCGTCGCCGGGTGGCCAGGCGTTGCGGCGCAGCACCGCGTTCTCGTCCCGGAGCACCAGCAACTCCGCATTCTTCTCCCCGTCACCGCGGACTCCTCGGCGGCAAGCGTGTCGAAAATTGCCAGGAAGCGCTCGATTGTCTCGCGTAACTCGCATGCAGGCGGAATCCCCAGTCGTTGACGGCAAGGATCCGGACGGCCTGCGCGACGTCGTCGAGGGCGGTGCCGGGCAGCTCGGGCCTGGGTTCGCAGAGTTCCCGGACAACTACGGGTACGTCGCGTCCAAGCACGCCGAGATCGGCCTGACCAAGAGCACCGCCCTCGATTACGCCCACCTCGGCATCCGCGTCAGCGCACTGTGCCCGGGCCTGGTCAACACTCCCCGAGCGCCGAGATGATCAACGAGAACCCGGAACTGCACGAAGAGCCGACCATAGCGCACCCGGTGGGCCGGATCGCCGAACCGGAGGAGATCGCCGACGCGATCGTGTGGCTGGCCTCGGACAAGTCCAGATACGCCACCGGCATCGCCCTGCCCGTCGACGGGGCTACACCGCCCGTTAACGGGGCTACACCACCCGGTGAGCCACGGCCGCCGCCCGGCGGCAGTTCAGGCCGCAAGCCCGGCGATCGCCATCGCCAAGAAGCGGTCCCGCTGCCGCCGGGAGCTGACCGGGGCGCTCGTGACGCTGAGGAAGAAGCGCAGCACGTCGTCAACGGAGACCTCGGCGCGGACGCGCCCGGCCTGCTGCGCGCGGGCTAGCAGGGGTTCCCCGGTCGCGTAGAGGGCGTCGCGGCAGGCGCGGAACGCCCCGGACTCCCGGTCCAGCGCGTCCAGCAGGATGCGCTTGGTGCCCAGGTACCCGACGAAACGCCGCAGCCAGGAAACGAGGGCGTCCCACGGGTCGCCCCGGCCGGCCAGCCGTTCTCCGTACCGGCACAGCTCGTCAACTTCTGTCACGTACACGGCCTCGACCAGGTCCTCCCGGGACGGGAAGTTCCGGTACAGAGTGGCCACCCCGACCCCCGCCTGGCGGGCGATCTCGTCCAGCGAGACGTCGGTCCCGCCGGCCGCGAACGCGATCCGCCCAGCCGCCAGGATGGCATCGAAATTGCGGGCCGCATCCGCCCGGTGCGGCCGCCGCTCGGCCAGCAGGTCCGCCACCAGCACCCGGAGCACCCCTCTCACACAATCAGGAAGTGGAGCGATACACTCATATAAGTGAGAGTCTTACTCTATTAAAATGATAGTCTAGCATCGCGGAACGATGGAGAGATTCCAGTGGAATACCAGACCCTCGGCGCAACAGGCATCATGGTCAGCCGGATGGCGCTCGGCACCATGATGCTCGGCTCCTACGGCAACCCTGACCACGACGACGCGATCCGCATCATCCACGCCGCGCTCGACGGGGGTATCAACTTCGTCAACACCGCCGACGTGTACTCCGCCGGCGAGTCGGAGGAAATCGTCGGCCAGGCTCTAGCGGGCCGCCGCGACGACGTCGTCCTGGCCACCAAGTTCGCCCTGCCCATGGGCACCGGCCCCAACCGCTCGGGCGGCTCCCGCCGCTACGTCACCCGGGCCGTGGAAGACAGCCTGCGCCGGCTCCAGACGGACCACATCGACCTATACCAGATGCACCGTCCCGACCCAGACACCGACATCAGCGAGACCCTGTCGGCCCTGTCCGACCTGGTCCGCGCCGGGAAGGTCCGGGCCATCGGAGCCTCCACATTCCCGGCCGAGCTCATCGTCGAGGCCCAGTGGGCGGCCGAGCGAGGCAGCCACCAGCCGTTCCGCACCGAGCAGCCCCGCTACTCCATCCTTACCCGCACCATCGAGGCCGCCGTACTGCCCACCGCCCAGCGCTACGGCATGGGGGTCCTCACCTACGGCCCGCTCAGCAGCGGCTGGCTCTCTGGCCGGGCCGACCCCACCCGCGGCCACCGCGCCAGCGGCGGCGGCGCCAAGGACTTCGACCTGTCCGTCCCGGCCAACCGGGCCAAGCTCACCGCCGTCGATCAACTCACCAAGCTCGCCGCCGACGCCGGCCTGCCGCTAGCCCACCTGGCCACCGCGTTCGTCCTCGCCCATCCCGCCGTCACCTCGGTGCTGACCGGCCCACGGACCATGGACCACCTAGCGGCCGCCCTCGCCGGGGCAGACACCCGCCTCGACCAGGGCGTCCTGGACAGGATCGACGAGATCGTCGCCCCGGGAGCCGAGATCAACCCGGCCGACAACTACATCACCATCCCGGCGCTGGCCGACAAGAACCTGCGGCGACGCCGCTAGTCCGGCAGCAGGCGGGGTGAGCGCGAGGTGGTCTGCCGGCACGAGCAGTCCCGCGGAGGCGCCGCGCCCCTGCCCTGGTCGGATCCTCAGCCGAGAAAGTCCGCCGCTAGCGTGACCGGGGACCTGGAACCGTCTGCCAGGACACCTCGTCGCGTTGCCCGTCGCTCACGCTGAGCCTCCTCCGACCTGCCGCACCAGGTCCTCTGCCGCCACCTGATCAGCACCGGGGCCGGGCCTTTCCCTCATCACGTTCTCGAGTGTCTCGTTTATCAGGACGCCTCTTCGCTGAGCACCAGACTCAGCGGTCAGGGCCGGGAACGCGCTCGGCAGCACAGCCCCGCACAGCCCAGGCTGAGCCGAGCACAGCGATAGCCGGCGGCAGGCCTGGTGGCTGGCGCAACGCCAGCGACCACCGGAGCGACGTCGCAGATAGCTCGTCGTCCGGCGGTGGCTGGCGCGGTGTCTAGGAGGTGGCGCGGGCAGCCTGCTCGATTACGCCGGCGACGGTCCCGGGGTGGGAGATCATCGACAGGTGCGATGCGTCGACCTTCGTCACCTTGGCGTGGGCGCGGGCGGCCATGAACTCCTGCGCCGCCGGCGGGATCGCATGGTCGGCCGTTCCGATGACGTCCCAGCTGGGGATGGTGGCCCAGGCCGGCGCGGTCAACGGCTCGGTCAGCGCGCTGGCCGCGATCGGCTCCTGGGTGGCGGCGAGCTCGGCCGCCTCGCTGGCGGGCAGGTCGTTGGCGAAGATGCCGCGGAACAGCGCAGGATTGACGTAGGCGTCGGTGACACCCCCGGGCGAGGCGACGAACTTCAGGGCGGCCGGCGTGATCTGGCTGCCGGGGAACTGCCCGTTGATGCTGTTGATGGTCTCGCCTAGGGCGGGGATGTAGGCGTCGACGTAGACGAGGGCCTTGACGTTCTTGTCGCCCGTGGCGGCGTCGGTGATGACGAAGCCGCCGTAGGAGTGGCCGACCAGCACGACCGGCCCGGACACGCTGGCCAGGTAGCTGGCCAAGTAGGCTGAGTCGCTGCTGGGCCCGCGCAGCGGGTTCGGCGGGACGTCCACGGTGTACCCGTCCTTCTGCAGCCGGGTGACGACCCCGTCAAAGCTAGACCCGGTCGCCCAGGCACCGTGCTCGATCACGATGGTCGGCTTGGGCGTGGAGGAGCTGCCGTCGGCCGGGTGCGCCGGGCTGGTGGTCGAGGCGGCGGCGATCGCACTAGGGATGGTGATCAGGGCGGCGACGGCTGCGCCGGTCAGGGCAAGCCGGGACTTACGGGCGCGGGACTTCAGTGGGTTGCGCATGGGAATTGCCTTTCGTTAGCGGGCTTGGCTTCCGGTCGTTAGCGGACTGGTCGCAGGTCCTGGCGGGCCAGCCAGGACAGGGTGTAGTCGGCGATCTCGCGCCATCCGTGGTCGAGGACGAGCGAGTGGCCGCGGTCGGGGAATACGCGGTAGTCGGTGACCGCGGCCGAGCCGGCGTAGAGCTTGTAGGCGGCCCGGGCCACGACCTCGGGCACGGTGTGGTCCTTGCCGCCGCCGACGATCAGCAGCGGCCCGCGGTCCGGCTTCCTGGTATCAACAGCTGCCGGGGACGACTTCTTGAAGTTCGCGGCTGAGGCCTCGAAGAGCGGCTTGCCGGGCCCGGGGATCGCGTAGCGGTCGAACAACTGCCCGGACTCACCCTCGGACACGGCGTTGCCGAAGCCGTAGCGGAACTGCTTCCTGGTCAGGGCGACCGCCCGCTTCTTGTTGCCTGGCTTGGACAGCACCGGGAGCCCGGAGCGGATCTGGGCCAGCGGGAGCGGCTTGACCCCCTTGATCTGGCCCGGGTCGATCGCGACGGCCGCCGCGGCCATGCCCCCGGCCAGCAGTTTCTGCGCGATGAGGCCGCCGAACGAGTGGCCGATCACGACCGGCCTGGCGGGCAGCAGGCTGATGACGTCGAGGTAGCCGTTGGTGATGTCGTCGATGCCCTTGTCCGCGACGGCGGCCGGGTTCTTCCGCGTGTCGTCTGCGCTGGGCCCGTCGCCGGGCCAGCCGGGCGCTATCGCGTTGTAGCCGGCTGAGCGGTACAGCTCAACCCAGGGTTGCCAGGCAACGGAGTGGATCCACAGGCCGTGAATGAAGACAACCGGGACCGGTGCTGTAGTCATTGTTCCTCCTTGGCCTACCAAGTAGACTTACTAGTAACTCTACTTGGACGCTACGCGGCCTGCCGGAGATGCGCAAGTCGGCCGGGCCCTTCGCGGCCACCGCCACCTGGCAAGCGAGGCAAACTGGCACGATGGGTGAGGCAAACTGATGGGCAACATGACCGACGAAGACATGACCGCGGCCGGGGGCGAGGCGCCCCGTACACCGGCGGCACCGCGGGTCCCAATGCGCGAGCGCATCATCGAGGCCGCAGCCGAGCTTTTCTACGCGCAGGGGCTACGCGCGGTGAGCGCGGAGAAGATCATCGCCCAGGTCGGCATCACGAAAGTGACGTTCTACCGGCACTTCCCGAAGAAGGACGACCTGATCGTCGCCTACCTCGAACGCCGGGCGCAGTGGGAGCGCGACGCGATCGCCCAGGTCCGGCAGGCAGCCGACGACGTCCCGACGCGTTCCGGATCATCGCCGAAGCGATCGGCGCCGAGACCTGCAGCCCCGGCTTCCGCGGTTGCCCGTTCATCAACGCGGCAGCCGAGTACGCCGACCCCGACCATCCAGTCCGGCGCGCGGTGGACGCCCACCGCCGCTGGTTCAGGCAGACCATCCAGAATCTCCTCGACGAGATGGACGTCCTCAACTCGGCGCAGGCCGCCGACCAGCTGGTAATGCTGCGCGACGGGGCCATGGTCAGCGGCTACCTCAGCGATCCCAGCACCGTCGCCAGCTCTCTCCGCAACGCCGCCAGCGCGGTTATCGCCTTCACTAACGGGTCGGCTAGCTGAGCGGACACCGGCCGCTGGCCACGGCCAGCGCATGACCGGCCGGCGAGGGCAGGCTCAGCCTCACGGACCTGCCCCAGATGGACTGGACTGACCGGGACTGGGAGCTGCTGAACACGGTGCGGATGGTGGCAGGCAGGGTCGGGACGACGATGGCCCAGGTGGCACTCAACTGGGTCGCCACCCAGCCAGCTGCCCGCGGAGCTGCGGGCCCTGCTCGACGAGGCTAGCGCCGCCCCGCCCGCGTCGGTCTACCGAATGTTCACTCCCGCCTACCAGAGCTGGTTGGTCAGCCCAGGCGTAAAGCTCGGCGACAAGCGGCCCCGCTACCCGCCGGCCGCGCGGAACTGGGCTTAGGGAGGGACCCTGCCTACTCGAACGTGCGCTAACTGTGCCGCCGGCTCGCGTCCAGGCTGGCGGCACGCAGCCGTCTGGTACGGCAGTCAAGGCCGCCTACAGGCGGGGGCATTGCTACTCCGCGGCGAACCCGCGCAGCAGCGCATACGTCTGGTGCAGGGCGTTACCCAGATGGCGGTTCGAACCGGTGGCCTTGTCGATGACCGCGCCGCCCTGCACGGCGGCCACCACAGTCGAGGCGAGCTCAGCGACCGGCGTGTCCGCGCGCAGCAGCCTGGCGGCACGCATCCTCTCCAACTGCATCCGGAGCAGCTCTATCCACTGGTCGTACGCCTGGCCGACGATGGCCCGGGTACCGGAGTCGTTATCGACAGCGCGGGCCGCGAGGGCGGCGACCTCGCAGTGGTCATCCTGCGACTGCAGTTCGTGCTGCCGGAGCAGCTGATCGATCCACTGCTCCCATGCTTCCCAGGTATCGAGGCTGGCTGGCGTGCTCGCGGTGATCAGCCTCTCCATCTGCCGCACGGTCGCGGCGTGGCGGAGCTCATCCTTGCCGCCGGGGAAGTAGTGGAAGAGCTGGCCCTTGCTTGTCCTCGTAGTGCGCAGCACGTCGTCAACGCTGAGGTTTTCGGTGCCTCCCGCGACGAGCATCTCCACCGCCGCTTCAAGGATGCGCGCCCTCGTCGCCTGGCCCTTCGCGGTCTTCATGAGCACCTGTATATCAAGTTTGGACTTGACAGTCCAAACTTGACCGGCCAGACTTTGGACGTAAGAGTCCAGAAATTACCCGCCGTCCACGAACCGGAGTAGCTGCCATGCCGCGCACGAGCACCTGGGATGCCCGCCGTCTCCCGCGCCAGGACGGCAAGACCTTCGCCGTTACCGGCGGTACCAGCGGAATCGGCTACTTCATCGCCGAACAGATCGCGGCGACGGGCGCTCACGTCATCCTCGCCGCGCGCAGCGACGATAAAGCGAGCCTGGCCATCCGGGCCGTGCGCGCTCGCGAGCCGCAGGCCAGCCTGAGCACGGTCCGCCTCGACCTCGGCGACCTGGGCTCGGTACGCTCGGCCGCCGACCAGCTCAACGCGGCGGAGCGACTCGACGGCATTGTGCTCAACGCCGGCGTCCTTGCCAGCGGCGGGCACGGTTCGACGGCCGACGGCCATGAGTCGATGTACGGCACGAACCATCTTGGCCACTTCGCCCTAGGCGCCCTCATCTACCAGGCCCTGGCGCGCCACGACGGAAGCCGCATTGTAACCATGGGCAGTGTCGCCGCCCGGTCGGCCAGCCTGAACCTCGATGACCTGGAGTCGTCCCACGGCAGCTACCGGGCCTTCGACGTATACAAGAGGTCCAAGCTCGCGCAGATGATCTTCGCTTTTGAGCTCGATCGCCGGGCACGCCAGGCCGGTAGCCGGGTGTCAAGTCTCGTCGCCCACCCGGGCGGCGCGCTGGACGGCTTGACCCCGCCGGCCGCCGGCCTTCGCCCGCAGCGCGTCCGGCATGGCCCGGGCGCTCCCGCTGGCGGCGGTGGTGCAGGGCAAGGACCATGCAGCCTGGACCGCCGTCCGCGCCCTGCTCGACCCGGCCGCCGAAGGCGGCCAGCTCTGGGGCCCACGGCTCCTGCGTTCGAAAGGCGCTCCTGCGCTTGAGCGGCCCACTGCAGCCATGACCGACCGAGCGACCGCCAGCCGCCTCTGGGCACTCTCCGAGGAAGCCGCGGATGTTACCTGGCCGTTCCAGACCACCACGCAGAACCGCTAGCCATCCGTCGGCCCGCCCGGGACGGTATGCGTCCGCGTCCGCCGCCGCACCTGCAGCCGGGCCGACGCAATCCACGGTCCCAAGGCTCAGCAACTCCGGCGACGCGGCACGCGGCGGTGTCGCCGTGGCTGAACTCCGGGGTGCCCGCGACCGAGGTCGCTCGCCGGGCCGGGCACGGCGTCGCGGTCCTGCTCAAGATCTACGCCCGCTGCATCGACGGCCAGGCCGACGCGGCCAGCCAGCGCATCACCGATGCCCCTGGACCACCGAGTCCGAGCCCGGCTCTGGCGAGCCAAAGGCGACGACGACAGCGAGCAGGCATCCTGAAATGGCAGGTAGCAGCCAGACGCTGAGCGGAACGGTCAATATCCCGCTCCTTCGGACGTTCAGCACACCGCTCTTGCCCTCGCCGTCCGTGCCCGTCCGTGGATTCCGCGCCCCCGGACCCCGGTGCCACGGACGCATAGCGGACGGCGACGTCCCGCAAACGCGCCTCGAAGCGCGTACGTGCTGGTCAGCGGGGAGTGACTCCGGCGGAGCGAGCGGGCTGTAAAACCGTCGGCTTAGCCTACGTTGGTTCGAACCCAAAGTCGTCAACGGCTGGTTCTCCCGCGTTCGGATTGATCGTTTCCCAGGGGGTCGGGGTCGCCCCTGTTGGCTTGTCCAAGAATTCGTCAGGCCGCGGCGCAGGGGCGGAATCGGGCCAGATAGGCCATGCTCGGGCCGCGGCGGGCGGTCAGGTGCAGCCCCTGGGTGTCGGCCAGGCGGTGCAGTCGGCCGAACGGGATCCAATGCCGGTCGAAGAACTCGCCCACCACCAGCCGTCCGCCAGGTTTGAGCACTCGGGCCGCCGCGGCCAGCACCCGGTCCGGTTCGGGGATCTCGCCGAGCGCGGTCACCAGGTAGACCGCGTCGAAGGTCCGGTCTTCGAACGGCAGCTCGCGGGCGTCGGCGCGGTGCGGGTGGACGATGTCCAGCGCCTTCTCGGCAGCCCGGCTCATGACGTGGTCCAGCATTTCCTGCTGGATGTCCACGATGTCCAGCCGGCCCTCCGGGCCGAGCTGTGGCGCTATGTGCAGCGTCTGCAGGCCGGTGCCCGGGCCGAGTTCCAGCATCCGCTCCCCGGTCCGGGGCTGCAGGATCTGGTCCAGGTCCGCCTTGGCCAGGAACGGCAACTGCAGGTCCAGCAGTCGGCGTTGGGCGTAGGGGTAGGGCGCCTGATCGGTCAACCACCAGGCGCCCGCCGCCAGGGCGGTCAGCCGGCCGCGGCCCGGCCGCGGCGGTCAGGCCGGTGCGGCGCGTGGCCAGGTGGGTTGCGGCGTGGGTCAGGGACATCTCTGCTCCTCCTGCGTGTCGGTTCCGGCGGTCTCGGTGGCCGATGGGAACGGGTGACGGATCAGCCGCAGCGCCAGCGCGATGCAGGCCAGGGCTATCGGGGCCTCGGCGAAGACGGCCATCGCGATCGCGGTGAGCAGTTCGCCGCCCGGTGCGGCCGAGGTCACGTCGAGCCAGGCGTCGGTCAGCAGCAGCACCGCAGTGGCGGTGGCGGCCAGGACACAGCGGTTGTCCGCGCGCAGCAGCAGTCGGCCGGTGGCGAACAGGGCCAGTGCCTCGCCGCTGTCCAGGCCCACCCAGGCCAGCGCCCAGTGGCCGTCGGTGGCGCTGGCTGGCAGGGTGAACGCGAGGTAGAGCAGCCATGGGATCATGGCCACGCCCGCCGTGACGTATGCCCGGCCGACCCGGCTGCGCGTGCCGCGGCGTGCCGGGCCGGTCGGATTGCCCGACTGGACCGGGCATCGGAGCCGATCCGCCTGGTTCAGCGTGCCGAGCATGACAGTGGTCTCCTTGTCTCGCCGCCCGATCGTTCGGGCCGGGAACCACTCTGGCCGCCACCGGCCGGTGAATCAGTAGCGTGGCTTTCCGTCTTCGGGCTGGTGCTGGGTACAGCCGCACGCGGTAGGTAGCGACATGGACCAGTGGTGATCAGGCCTTATACGGTGGGCTCCATGAGCTCCGGCACCACCGACACCGAATCGGGAGCGAGAGGGCTCCGCAGCGTCCTGGCCAGCCCGTGGGCCCGCCGGACCTGGCGCGATCTGGGGTTCACCGTCCTGTCCGCGGGTCTGAACCTGCTGCCCCTGCTCGTCATGGCGCTGCCATGGACCTGGACCTTCTACGTGCCGATTTCGTTGCTGGCCGTGCTCACCTGCATGTTCGTCTCGGTTGCGGCGGCGGTGGCGCTCTGCCCATGGCTGACGGTGCCGCGCCGGGCGTGCTTCTACGAGGTGCTCGGGGTGCGAATCCCGAGGCCGCCGACGCTCGAGCGGTCCCCGGACTCCTCCGGCGGCGTGTGGTCGGCGCTTCGCGATCGCCTGCGCTCGCCGCGCACCTGGCGGCAGGCGTGCTACCACCTGGTCGTCGGCCCGGCGGTGAACCTGCTCGGCCTGCTCGGCGGCCTGCTCTGGGCCGCCGCGCTGATCGGCTTGGCGACGTCGGCGGTGCTCGCGCTGCTCACCGCCGTCGGCGTGTTCCGCTACGCGGGCCAGCGTGTCTGGGACGGCGCGGAGATCTGGTTCGTGCTGCTCAGCGTGGTGCTGGTGTACTTGAGCCCGTGGATCGTCTCGGCAGCGGTGCGGATGGACACCCGGGCGGCCGCCGACCTGCTCGGCCCGAGCCGGGCGGAGAAGCTGGCGCAGCGGGTGGCGAACCTGACCGAGAGCCGGGCCGCGACGGTCGACGCGGCCGACACCGAGCGCCGTCGGATCGAGCGCGACCTGCACGATGGCGCACAGCAACGTCTGGTCTCCCTGGCGATGAACCTCGGCCTGGCCCGGGCGACCTTGGCGCACGAGCTGTCCGAGCCGGCCCGCCAGGCGCTGCAGGAAGCGCACGAGGAGGCGAAGGAGGCACTGACCGAGCTGCGCGAGCTGGTGCGCGGACTGCACCCGGTGGTGCTCGAAGACCGCGGCCTGGACGCCGCGCTGACCGGGATCGCCGCCCGCTCCCCGGTGCCGGTACGGCTGAGCGTGGACGTGCCCCGCCGGGTCTCGCCTACGGTGGAGGCGGTGGGGTACTTCATCGTCTCCGAGGCCCTGGCCAACGTGAACAAGCACGCCCGGGCCACGGCGGTGCAGGTGGACGTGCGGCTGGACGGCCTGATGCTGCGGATCTCGATCACGGACGACGGGATCGGCGGCGCGGACGCGGGCCGGGGCACCGGCCTGACCGGGCTGGCGCAGCGGGCCGCCTCGGTGGACGGCAGCTTCGGGATACGCAGCCCGCTCGGCGGACCGACGACGATTAAGGTCGATCTGCCATGCGAACTGTGATCGCCGAGGACTCGGTCCTGCTGCGCGCCGGACTGACCAAGCTGCTGGAAACCACCGGATTCGAGGTGGTGGCGGCGGTGCACGACGCGACCGCGCTGCTGACCGCGGTGGAACAGCACCGCCCGAAGCTGGTGATCGCGGACGTGCGAATGCCGCCGTCCTTCACCGACGAGGGCATCCGCGCGGCCCTGGTGATCCGACGCCAATGGCCGGAGGCGGCAATCATGGTGCTGTCGCAGTACGTCGAGGAGCGCTACGCCGCGGACCTGCTGGCCACCCAGACGACCGGTATCGGCTATCTCCTGAAGGACCGGGTCGCGGACGTGGACGTGTTCCTGGAGGCGCTGCGCCGGGTCGCTGCGGGCGGGACTGCCCTCGATCCGGAGGTGGTAGCCCAACTGCTACTGCTCCGCCAAGACCGCCCGACGGACCGGCTGACCGCCCGGGAGCGCGAAGTACTGTCCCTGATGGCCGAAGGCCGCTCCAATGCCGGCATCGCCGAATGCCTGGTGGTTAGCGAGAGCGCGGTGGCCAAGCACATCAACAGCATCTTCACCAAGCTGGACCTGTCCCCGACCGAAGGCGACCATCGGCGGGTCCTGGCAGTGCTGCGGTTCCTGGAAGGCGTGGGCGCCGCCGAGCGGAGCTGATTTGATTGTCTGCCGGTCCGTGGCCTTTTCCGCCCCGTCCGTGGGTTGGTTCGTGCCCGTCCGTCGGCTTAGCCTACGTGGGTGTAATGCTGGGACAGGCCGCAGACCCCGCGGGGACGGCACTCCGGCCGGGTATCACCTGCCTGGTTCGCTGGCGCTACCCGGGATTCCCCCGATCAGGTCCCAGATTCAGGGTGAGTGGTTCTGATCCGAGCCCGGTGCGGTTCTTGCCGTCCACGGTCAGGGTGACCGCACCCGGGTTGCCGAGCTTCAGGGTGACTGCCTGCCGTTCCGTCCAGGTCTTCGTGGTGCCAGTACCGACGATGCCCTCGAAGATCGTGCCGCCCGGTGTGGTGAGGTCGGCCCAGCAGGGTTCGCTGACTGCGGTGACCGAGATCACCACGGCGCGTGCACGGGCGGCCGCGGGGGGCGCCGGGGTGGTCTTCGCGGCTGGGTGCCTGCGCGCGGCCTTGTGCGCGGTGGCGGCCGGCGTGCGGGCTGCGGCCGGGGAGCGGGCGGCGGGGCCAGCCATGAAGTGATAGGTGAGCAGGCCGGCGAGCGCCGCGAGGACGGCCAGCAGCGCAAGGCCCCAGCCCCAGTGCGGTCGGCGGGGCTGGCTGAGCCGGAGGGGGGCCGATGGCCCGGGCCCGCTGGCAGCGACCCGGGCCGGCGGCAGGCCGTGGCTGGAGTCGTACTCGCGGACCAGCGGCTCGGGGTCGGTGCCCACGTTGCGGGCGATGGCGCGGATGTGCCCGCGGGCATAGAAATCGGCGCCGCAGGCGGAGAAGTCATCCGCTTCGATGCCGCGGACGATCCCCTCCCTGATGCGGGTCTGCTGGCTGACCTGGGCGGTGGTGAGGCCAGCCTGGCGCCGCGCCGTTGCCAGGACCTCACCGATGCTCATGCCACGCCTCCACCGCCAGGCCGGGCCCTGGGGTCCGCCCACGGCGTGATGGCCTGCGAGTGCCATTCTCCTCCCGATCACGGCCGGGAGCGCCCGCCAAGCGCCGGTATCCAGTGCCAGCCGGCGAGACCCGGACCGCTTCAAAAACTCATCGCAGCGTTCCTGGCCTGGCGTTTCATGATTCGGGCTGGGTGATCTGGCCGTACTCGCTGATCACGCCACCAGGTACCTTCCGCCGCTGGGCTGGCCGGGTCAGCAGGCCTGCGCCGGTTCCGGCCCGGAGGGCCAGGACTTCACCACCACCATGGTGGAAGCCGTCACGTCCGGCAGAAATCTCCGCCGGCGGACTACACGGTGAGGCCGCCATCCACCACGAGCGTCTGGCCGGTGATATAGCTACCGGCGTCACTGACGAGGAAGACCAGGGCCGCGGCCAGTTCTGATTCTTCCCCCACCGGCCGGCGAGGACCCGATGCAGTTGCCCGGCGATGTAGTCGTCCTCGTACTGGTCGGTCATCTCGGACCGGAAGAAACCTGGTGCGAGCGCGTTGACCCGGATTCCCTTCCGGCCGGTCCATTGCTGCGCGAGGTCACGGGTCAGCCCGATCAGCCCGGCCTTGCTGGCGCTGTACGCCGCCTGGGGAAGCCCGGCGGTCGTGAAGGCCAGGACGCTGCTGATGTTGACGATCGAGGCACCTGGGTGCATCACCCGCCCGCACTCCTGCGCCATCCAATAGCAGCCGTTCAGGTTGACGTCGATAACCTGCCGGAACTCATCCGGCTTCTCATGGGTGGCCGGCACGGCGGTCCCGACGCCGGCGTTGTTGACCAGGATGTCAACGCGGCCGAATGCATCGATCGCGGTCTCGACCAGCCGGCGGCAGTCCTCGGGAAGCGATACGTCCGTGCGGACGGCGAGGCCACGCCGCCCGGTGCCCTCGACCGCGGCCCGGGTCGTCTCGAGGCGGTCGGCCCGGCGCGCGGCCAGGACCACGTCCGCGCCTGCTTCGGCGAGCGCGGTCGCGAAGGCGACACCGAGTCCTGAGGAGGCCCCGGTGACGATGGCCACCCGGCCGTCCAGGCGGAAGCGATCAAGGATTGGCATGGCGTCAGTATGACTTGGGCAGGCCGAGGACGTGCTGGCCGATCTGGTTCAGCACCATCTCGTTGTTGATGGGGGCGAACCGCATGAGACGCGTCGTCCGCCAGAGCGGGATGAGGTCGTACTCGTCGGTGATGCCGTTGCCGCCGTGGACACCGATGGCGTGGTCCGCCGCCTGGTTGGCTGCCTCGCTCGCGAGCCACTTCGCGGCGTTGGCGAGGCCGGCCGCGTGCGGGCCCTGCGTCTCCACGGCGCGCACGGCCTCGTGGTTGAGCGCGCGGGCCGCGCTCAGCTCGGCCCAGAACCTCGCGAGCGGATGCTGCACGGACTGGTAACCGCCGATGGGAGCACCGAACGGGGCCCGGTCGCGGGCATAGTCAACCGCCCGTGAGATGCAGTGAAAGCCGACACCGTACGCGAACGCAGCGATCAGCAGCCGCTCGGTGTTCAGCGACTCAAACAACGCGGCGGCCCCGTCCCCCTGGGGGCCGACGAGGTTGCCGGCGGGCACCCGGACATCGTCGAAGATGACGTCGTATTGCCGTTCGGGGGTCCCCGCGTCGGCGGTCAGCACCTCCGTGCGGACGCCCGGCGCATGGAGGTCGACCATGAGGATGGTGATCGGCCGCCTGCCCTCCCGGTGCGGAGAGTCACCGTCGGAGCACACGAGGAACAGGTCGTCGGCGTCACCGGCGGACGAGATCCAGCGCTTCCGCCCGGACACGACGTAGTCCGGGCCCGAGCGGACGGCCGTGGTCCGCATCGCGAACGAGTTGGTGCCCGCGTCAGGCTCGGTGATCGCGAAGGCCAGCCGGCGGTCACCGGCGATGATCGGCGGCACCAGCCGGGCAGCCGTCTCGGGGAGCGCATGGCGGGCCAGGACCGGCAGGCAGAGCTCGGTCATGATGAAGGACAGCAGCGGCATTCCGGCCGCGCCCATCTCCTCCGCGACCGCGACGACCGCGTCGAGTGAGCTTCCGCCCCCGCCGAGATGCCCGGGCACCGCGGCCCCGACATAACCGGCCTTGCACAGCTCGCGCCACAGCGCCTCGGGCTCGCGGCCCTCGCGGTAGCACTCCAGGAAGTAACTGCGCCCGTACCGGCCGAGCAGTGCGCGGACGGCCTCGCGCAGCAGGTGGTCCTGCTCGCCCCAGGCGGGAAGGTCGGCAGGCATCGCGCGCCTCAGCCGACCCGCCGCGGCTGCGCCGCCCAGTGCTTTTCCCGCAGAGCCCGGCGGAACAGCTTGCCGACCGCCGTCTTCGGTACCTCCTCGACCAGCTCCAGGTGGATAGGCTTCTTGTAGCTGGCCAGGCCGACGTCGCGGCAGTGCTGCTGGATCTCCTCGAGCGTCGGGTGAGCCCCCGGAACGGTCGCGATGCACGCCATCACGGCCTCGCCCCACTTCTCGTCCGGCACGCCGATCACCGCGACCTCACGAACCGCCGGATGCGCGGCGATCGCGTCCTCGACCTCGCGCGGGTAGACGTTCAGCCCGCCGCTCACGATCATGTCGTTCTTCCGGTCGACGATCGTGATGTAGCCCTCGGCGTCCCGGACGGCCAGGTCGCCCATCTTGAACCAGCCGTCCTCGTACGCGAGCGCGGAGGCCTCAGGCTGGTTCCAGTAGCGGACCGAGGTGGCGTCGCCGCGGACCCACACTTCCCCCATCTCTCCCTGCGGCACCTCCCGGCCCTCGTCGTCGGCGAGGCGGACATCGAAGAACGGAACCGGGCGGCCGCAGGACGCCAGCAGGTCCGGATTCTGCTCGAGCGCGCGGACGTGCTCGTCCGGGTAGAGGATCGTGTTGTAGATGGTGCCGCCTTCCGTCGAGCCGTAGCCCTGCAGGAAGATCGGCCCGAAAACCTCCATCGCCTTGCGGAGAACGGTTGGCGATATCGGCGCGCCGGAGTAGTAGATGGTCTTGAGGCTGGACAGATCCGCCTTGCCCGCCGCGGGATGGCTGGCCAGCATGTTGATGATCGCCGGGGCCAGGATGGTGCGGCTGATCCGCTCGCGCTCGACGATCTCGAAGAACGACTCGGGATCGAAATGCTCCATCATCACCGAGCGCGCACCCTGGTAGAGGGCGGGACCGGTGAGGATCCCGGACTGGTGCGACAGCGGGCCCACGTGCAGCAGCGCGTCGGTGTGGTCGAGCCCGCCCATGAACAGCGCCAGGATGTTCCGGTAGGTGTTGAACCAGTTCCGGTGCAGGTAGACGGCGCCCTTGTACCGGCCGGTGGTGCCTGAGGTGTGGAAAACGAGGTAGATGTCATCTTCGCTGACCGGCACCGGCTCGATCGCGGCCGACCTCCCGATCAGGTCCTCGTAGGACTCGCCCGCGCCCAGCGTCAGCAGCTCGAAGTCGCTGACCTGGCCGGCGGCCCGGATGCGCTCCAGGGTCTGGGTGAACTCGGGACCGCTCACCACGACCTTGGGCTCGAGGTCTTCCAGGGTGATGGTCCATTCACGCTCGCCATCGCGGGCGTTGAGCCGGCCCCGGACGGCCCCGATCATCGACGCCGCGGTGTCAGTCTCGACCCACTCGTTGCGGTTGTTCATCACCGCCACGACGCGGTCGCCCTTGGCCACGCCACGCGACTGCAGGCCGCCGGCCAGCCGCGCCGACCGCTCCCACAGCTCGTTGTAGCTGAGCCTGCCGTACGCATCGACGAGTGCAGGACGATCCCCGTGACGGGTCACCGCCCGGCGCATGAAATCGTGGACGAGCATGGGCATGGCTAGTCCCCCTTTGCCCTTTACCTGGCGGTTGTGGCATGGGCGGCGGGCGCCAGCCGGCTCAGCACCGCGGCGGTTTCCGCCGCCATGGCGGGCACGAACTGCGCGACCGACACGATGTCGCGGATACCGCTGGCGACCTGGCCAGCGGGCAGGATCCCTGAGTCGAGGTCGCCGTCTTCCTCGGCCCGGATGAGCGCCGCGTCCTTGTAGGCGAGCAGCTCATCTGGTGTCGCGCCTTCATTGAGCAGATCCAGGAGATGGTCAACACCGGCGCTCTTCAGGCCGCGGGCGGGACTGTACACGCCGGGGAAAATGGTGTCGTCCCCCTCGCCGGCCTCGACGATGCGGCGGGCCGTCGCCGGATGCCAGTCCACGTTGTCCTCGCTGGCGATGAACCGGGTGCCCATGGCGACTCCCGCGGCGCCGAGGCAGAGCGCGGCGGCCAGCGTCCGGCCGTCGCGGGCCCCGCCGGACAGCAGCACCGGGACCGACACCGCCTCGGTCACGTTGGGCACGAGCACGAACGTGTGCATCGGCACCGCGTGGGTGTGGCCGCCCATCTCGTAGCCGGACGCGATCACCACGTCCACGCCGAGCTGCTCGGCCCGGAGGGCCTGGCGGGTCGAGCCGACCTTGTGCATGTGGATCAGCCCGGATCCGGCGATCAGCGGCCGGAACTCACCCGGGAAGCCCGCCGACGTGGTGAGCACGGTGAGCTGGCGTTCGAGGCCGGGATCGGCGTTCCTGGCGTCGATGACCGCCCGGATGTAGGCCTCGGAGATGGGCAGGACGTCACCGCCGTTGGCCCGGCCGACCGGGACGTTGACGGCGAAAGGGCTTGCCGGTGAGCGACGCGGTCTCCTCGATGTGCCCGCGCAGGATCCGGGCGCCTTCGGCAGGATCGGCGGTCATGCCCGGCATGCTGACCGTGCCGAGGCCGCCGGCTTCGCTGACCGCGGCGGCGAGCCGCGCCGTCTTGAACGGGCCCATGCCCTCCTGGACGATCGGGTGATCGATGCGGACGAGCTCGGTGAACCGGGTCGCGAGGGCGCTCATGCCGCCACCAGGACCAAGGCCGAGCCGTCCACGAGCGCCCCGGATGTGACCACTCCTACCTCGTGGCGCGGAACCTGGCGCTCGCCACCGCGGCCCTGGATCTGCAGTACTGCCTCCGCGACGGTGTTCATCCCGTGCAGGTAGCCCTCGGCCAGCAGGCCTCCGTTGGTGTTCACCGGAAGAGTCCCGTCGATGGCGGTCGCCCCGGACTGCACGAACTCGATCGCCTCGCCGCGGCCACAGAAGCCGAGGCCTTCAAGGCCGAACACGACCGTGCTCGAGAAGCAGTCGTAGATCTCCGCGAACTGGACGTCGGCCGCCCCGATCCCGGCGCGGCCGTACAGTTCGTCGCGGAGCAGCGAGGTGAAGTTCCGGGTGTAGTCCTCATACAGCACGTGGTCTCCGATGTCGAGTCCGGGCCGGGCACCGGCACGGTAGGCGGCCGAGGCGATGTGCGCTGGCCGGTGGCGCAGGTCTCGCGCCCGGTCCAGGCTGGTGACGACGACGGCGCAGGCGCCGTCTACCTCGCTCGTGCAGTCGGCGACCCGGAACGGGTTGACGATGCGAGGGGAGGCCAGGTAGGAGTCCCGGTCGAGTGGCTTGCGCTGGATGGCCCGCTCGTTGCGCTCGGCGTACCAGCGCTGGGCGACCGGGATGGCACCCAGGTCGTCGGGATCGTGCCCGGTCTCGATCAGGTAGCGCTGCGCCCACATCGCGATGTACTGCATGTAGGTGTCATAGCCAATGGGGTAGCGGAACTGGCCCGCACCGCCGAGGAAGGCAGAACTGCCGACGCGGACGCCGCTGCGGCCGTTGAGCGCGCGGAACACGACGACGTTCTCGGCATAACCCTGGCTCACCGCCATGGCCGCGTTGGCGACGACCCAGGCCGGCGACTGGCCACCCTGCTGGAAGTCCATCACGTAGCGGGTCTGCGGGAGGGCCAGCGCGGTGGCGACCGCTTCACTCGGGACGGAGTCCCCGAGCACCATGAAGCTGCCGATCCCGTCCACATCTGCCAGCGGCAGCCCGGCATCCTCGACCGCCGCGCGGCACGCCTCGGTAGCCAGGTCCAGCACGCTGCGGCCTGACTTCTTCGTGAGCCCGGTAAAGCCGATCCCGGCTATCGCTGCTGCGCGGTTCACCACAGCGCAGACGCTACGCACCGGGCCGGCGCACTGTCAACCGTGAAGTCGAGAAACGTCGCTTGCGTCAATAACCGACGCATGATTAGGGTGCTGTCGTGCTGATCGAACGTTCCTGGCGGGTAACCATGGCCGACGTGGACGCGGCCGGGATCATCTATTACGCGAGCCCGCTGCGCTGGGCGGAAGTGCTGCTCGGCGACTGGCTCGAGCAGTCGGGGCACAGCATCGCCGGCGATGCTGGGCGGGAACGAGGCGATCCCGGTCGTCGGGGTGGAGGTCCGGTACCGGGCGCCGCTGGGCCTCGATGATCACCTCCGCCTCCGCTTGTCGGCGCAGCGGATCGGCATGACGTCGTTTACGACACGCTGTGACGTCTGGGGCCCGCGCGCCGAGCATCCCGCGGTCGAGGTCGCGGTCACGCATGCCTTCGGCGGCTACGCACCGCCGCGCCCTGGTCAGGGTGCTGCGGTCGCCAAGCAACCGCTCCCGCCGTGGCTGAGGGAAGCCCTCGCCGCAGGCTCGGACTCCGAAGGCTCCGCAAACATGGAAGGCAAGAGGTGCGCGCAGAAATGACCTCGGTGGCGGTGGACCGTGTGGACGTGGACGGGGACCCGGCGCTGGGCCTGGTGACGCTCAACCGGCCGGATGAGATGAACCCGCTGGACTGGGATACGGTGCGCGAGCTGGGCCGGGTTCTGGACACCCTGGCCACGGAGCCGACGGTCCGCCTGATCGCGATTACCGGTGCGGGCCGCGCCTTCAGCGCTGGCGGCGACATGAAGAAATACCGGACCCTGCAGCGCGACGCCCAGGACTTCCCGCAGTTCCTGGCCGACATTCACCAGGTCTTTCAGCGGATTCCGCAGTACCCGAAGCCGGTGGTTGCGCTCGTCAACGGAATCGCGGTCGCCGGCGGCCTCGAGCTCGTCTTGTTCTGTGATTTTGCCTTGATGGCCGAGTCCGCCAGGATCGGTGATGCGCACCTGCCCTTCGGGCAGATGGGCGGCGGGGGGGTGCTGACCATGCTGCCCCGCATGATCGGGCCCGCCCGCGCCAGGGAGCTGATCGTGACGGGCCGCCTGCTGAGGGCCGAGGAAGCAATGGCGTGGGGCCTGGTATCGCGGGTGGTGCGTGACGGCGAACTGGTGGCCGCCGCAGCCGAGCTGACCCGGGAGGTCATGAAGAAGTCACCGCTGGCGCTCGGCAACGCGAAACGCACGCTCAACGCGGCGTTCTTCAGCGGGACCGACGTCGATGCCGCGCTCCGCCTCGAGCGCGAGGTGACTGCCCGCTACTGCCTGACCAGTGCGGATGCGGCCGAGGGGCTCGAGGCATTCTCCGGCAAGCGCACGCCGCAATGGACAGGCCGGTGACCGCGGCCACGCCTGGCACGGCGCCCGAACCCATCCCGCCCAGCCCCGACGTTGACTCCCAGTTTTACTGGGACGACCTCGCCGAGGGGCGCCTGTCCGTGCAGGAATGCGTGAGCTGCCGCAGACGGCGCTTCCCGCCCATGCCCTCCTGCCCGTACTGCGCTGCGGCAGGCACCGTGATCCGGGAGGCAACAGCCGGCTCCGTATACTCGTGGGTCACAGTGCGGCGGGCCTTCCAGCCCGCGTTCGAGGCCGACGTGCCTTACACGATCGTGACTGTCAACCTCGACGGCGGGGGCCGCATCGTCGGGCGGCTGGACCCAGGGGATGCAGCACGCGCGGGGCTGCGCGTCGCGCCGCACTTCGTGCCGCACCAGGGCTGGACCGAAGCCCGCTTCCATCCGGAGTGAATCTGTGACCTCTGACGCGCCAACTGCCACTGAGCCCCTCAGCCGCTCAGACCGGCGGCGGGCCAAGCGAGTCGACGACATCCTTCGGGTGGCTACCCGCCTGCTGGCCGAACGCGGGTATGCGGCCACCAACCTCGACGAGATCGCCGAGATGCTCGACCTCTCTAAAGCCTCGCTGTACCACTACTTCCCGGGCAAGGAACACCTGATCCTGGCCTGCCTGGATCGCATCGGCGACGAGACGAACCAGCATCTCAGTGCCGTCGCGGGCAGCGCTGCACCGCCCCGGGAGCGCCTGCACGCGGCAGTGCGGGCGCAGGTGCTGGTCCTGACCGGCGACCAGTCTGCAGGCGCGGCGCTGTTCATTCATGATCTAGGCCTGCCAGAGGCTGTCCAGACGCGTCTCCGGGCGCTTGTCGAGCAGCATGACCAGCTCTTCCGGTCCATCATCGACGAGGGAATACGGGCCGGAGAGCTGCACGTGGCCGACCCGGCGGTCGCGCGTCTGCTGATGCACGGCGCCATCAACTTCATCCCCTCCTGGTACAAGGAGAGCCGCCGTATGTCGCCAGAGCGCCTCGCTGACGTGGTAGCCGACACCCTCCTTCAGCTCTTCGGGGGTGGCCCGGCATGAGGCTCGGCCTCTACATCCTCGGCGACAGCATGCGGCTCTCGGAGATCGGCCAACTCGCGGCCGCGGCCGAGGCCGCCGGCCTTGACTCGGTATGGACCGGTGAGTACTGGCACAGCGGCTTCCAGGCCGCCGCCGCGGCGGCCCGCACCACCGCCCGGGTCCGCATCGGCACGGGTATCGTGCAGGCATTTCCCCGCACGCCGCTCACCACTGCCATCGAGGCTCTTGACCTTGATGAGGTCGCTGGTGGCCGCCTCATCCTGGGCCTCGGGCCGCAGGTCAAGCGATACAACGAGCGACTGCACGGCATCGAGTACGGCCGGCCCGTGCAGCGCATGCGCGAGTATGTGCAGGCCCTCACAGCGTTGTGGGCTCTCGCTTCAGGCGGATCGCCGGCCATGCCACGCGGTGAGTACTACGGCTTCGATCTTGCCGGGTTCGTGCGCCCTGCCCCGGCCGTGCGGGAATCGATCCCGATCTATCTCGCCGCCGTCCGGCCCGCCATGACCAGGCTGGCCGCCGAATGCGCCGACGGGCTCGTCGCCCATCCCATGTCCTCGGCGGCAGACCTCGACTCCTACCAGGAGTGGATAGCTGAGGGCGCAGCGAAGGCTGGCCGCGACCCAGCAGAGATCGAGCACGTGCAGTTCATCATCTGCTCGGTCGCCGCCGATGCGGCCCAGGCCCGGCGGGAGGCTGCGCAGCAGATCGCCCTGTACGCGGCGACTCAGACGTACGCCTACCGCCTGGAGCAGCTCGGTTTCGCTGACGAACGCGCTGCCATCCGCTCGGCCTACCAGGCCCGCGACCTGAATGCGATGGCCCGCGCGGTGAGCGACCGGGTTCTTGACGCGTTCGCCGTCGCCGGCACTCCCGATCAGGTCCGCGAAGGCCTCAGCCACCGTGCGCGGCCGGCCCATACTGTCGTCCTGGCCCCCCCGACCTACGGCGTCACCGCAACTCGTTGTACCGAGATAGCACGCGACCTCATCAGCCTCTTCGGCCAGTCCTGACCGGCGCGCTCTTTGTCACGTTGATGGCGACGGTGTCCCGGGTCCGCTCCAGGTGAGCCGTGAGCGCGGCGACCGCCCGGTCCGCGTCGCGGGCCAGGGTCGCGTCCATCAATTCGGCGTGCTCGCGGCCGAGGTCACGGTCGGGGGGACCGAACGACCGCGACCAGAGCCGGTGGATTTCCGACGCGTCCGCCAGCGACCGGGTGACCTCCCGCATGCGCGGGCTGCCGCAGGCACTGAGGATCTGGGCGTGGAACTCCGAGTGAGCCCGGTCCCACTCGCCGGACAGCGCCGGTGGTTCGCTCCTGGCCGTCACCGGAGTGTTCGCCAGCCGGTAGTGGGCCGCGACCACCTGCGATTCCCACGCCACGTCCCCACGCTCGATCGCCCACCGAAGCGCCGTGCTCTCGGTCGCCACCCGCACGTTGATCAGGTCGGCGAAGTCTTCCAGCGAGAGGTCAGTGACGGTGAAGCCGATCTGCGGCTCGGCGCTGACCAGTTGCTCCCCGGTCAGCCGGTTGAGCGCCTCCCGGACCACGTTCAGGCTGACGCCGTGCCCGGCGGCCAGTTCCGACACCTTCAGCCGCTGGCCGGGCCCGAGCCGCCCGGCCAGGATGGCCGACCGTACCGCTGAGTAGACGACTTCGCTCAAGGTGCTCTTGTCCGCAACGCGTGCCACAGTCCACGAGAGTAGCAGTATTCGATGATGAGCCATGTAGTGGAGTCAGGTGACAAATAATAGATTTTCTATTGCTTGATGGTTGACCGGTGTCCTACGGTGGCCTGCAACGGCATGGCCAGCAGGATGACGACGGCAGGAGCAGAACATGCACGTGGCGAACGTGGCGGGCCGCCCGCACATCGTGGTGGATGGCGGGATGGTCAACGTCAGTGCGGCCAGTGCCGGGCGGTTCCCCGCTGATCCGCTGGGCCTGCTGAAGCGGTGGCCGGAATTCCGCGAGTGGGCCGGCCATGCCGCGCTCGCCGGCCCTGTCCCGGTGGCGGCGGCCGGCAACCAGGCAGGTCAGCGACACGATCGAGTTTCCGGGCGGCACAGGCCAGCCGGCGGTTGCCGACCTTCTCTAGGGCAAGTATTGTTACAAGCAACACTTGTATATAGCAAAACAGCGGCCCGGCCCTGCGGCCGCAGCCCCGCGCTGGCTCGTGGTCGTGGCTGTCTCGCACGCACAAGGAGGCATGTCGTCATGAGCTCGGTCTGGTCCCTCGTGCTATGGGCCGCCATCCCCGTCATCGTGCTGCTCCCGACGTTCACCTACGGCGCCTACTGGCTTTTCCGGCATTTCAACGACCGGGGACGCCCGCCGGAACTGCCCGAGGAACGGGCTTACCGTGAGGCGATGACGCGCGAGGCGACCTATTCCAGGGGATCCGGGCGGAGATGAGGCGAGGGCATCCCAGATCGTTGTGTGACGAACAACCTGGACACGACCGGGAGCACCCGTGCTTCGTCAGCCGGCAGGTCCGACGGCCTGGCCCGTGTCGTGGTCGATGACGCGGGCGTCGTGAGCAGGGCATGCAGTGCTGCTCGCCGGGGCGCCACTGCTGGGCTCAGATGCTCGCGGTCCGCCTGAACAAGATGGTCGCGAGGATGAAGGCGGCGACGATGATGCCGCCGAATTCGGTCAGCGTGAGCCAGAGGTGGCTACCGGGTGGCTGGTTCAGGAGCAGTGCCCGGAGGGTGTCGACGGCCTGGGTGACCGGCTGGTTAGCGGTGACCACACGCAGCCAGGACGGCATCGTGCCAGCCGGGACGAGGGCGCTGCTGAAGAAGATCGGGATGATGATGATCGCGCCGAGCTGCTGGGCAACTTCCACGCTCTTGCCGAGCAGTCCGATCAGCGCCGCGAGGAGGGACAGGGCGAGCGTGACGAGCAGGAAGACGGCGACAGTCATGACCCATTCGGCGATCCCCGCGGCGGGGCGGAAGCCGACGGCATAGCCGGCTGCGATGGTCACGGCGAGGCCGAGCAGGCCGCGTGCGAGATCGGCGATGAGATGGCCGGCGATGAGAGCGGACTTGGCCATGGGCAGGGTGCGGAACCGGTCGATGATGCCTTCCAGCATGTCGGCCGCGACGCTGATCGTGGTGGTGACCGCGGCGAAGGCCGCTGCCACGACCAGGATCCCGGGCATGACGAAGTTGATGTAGCTGCCGTGCGTGCCGGTGTTGATGGCGCCGCCGAGCAGGAAGTCGGCGACCACCACGATCAGGACGGGCTGCAGTGTGACGTTGGCTAGCTGCTCGGGGTCGTGGCGGATGTGCCGGAGGCTGCGCTTGGCCATTTCCCAGTAGTCGCTGGCCACCCAGGCAGCGGACTGGCGGCGGGTCCCGGCAGGCAGGGCGGTCATGCCGTCGTCGCCGGCTGCTCTGGCGGGCCGCGCATGACCGGTGAGCTGGAAGTACACGTCGTCAAGGTCCGGCTCGCGGAGGGAGAACCGCTCGATGCTGGCGCCCGCCGCCGCGGCCGCCGCGGTGATGGCGTTCAGCTCCCGGATCCCGTCCAGGCCGCTGCCCTGGACGGCTACCCGCACGGCGCGGCGCGCTTCGTCGGTCACGACGGCGAGGGCGCCGAGGGCGGCGGTCAGCCGGACGACGTCGGCGTCGGTGGTCGCGATCAGGTCGAACTGCGCCTGCCCGGCCTGTTCCTTGAGCTCGGCCGGCGTTCCGGCGGCGACGACCTGGCCGGCGTCGATGAACACGATCGAACCGGCCAGGGCGTCTGCCTCGTCCAGGTACTGCGTCGTCAGCAGCACGGTCGTCCCCCGTCCCACCAGGCCGCGGATGATCTCCCACAGGGCGTGACGGCTGGCCGGGTCCAGGGCGGCGGTGGGCTCGTCGAGGAACAGGATCGAGGGCTCGGCCATCAGGCTCAGCGCGAGGTCGAGCTTGCGCCGCATTCCACCGGAGTAGGTCTTGACGGCCTTCTTCCCGGTACCGCCGAGGCCGAAGATGTCCAGCAGCCGCGCCGAGCGCTCTCGCACGACCGGCCAGGCCAGGCGGTGCAGGCGGCCGAACATGGCCAGGTTCTCCGGGCCGGACAGCTTGCCGTCGACCGACAGCGACTGGCCGGCCAGCCCGATGCGCGCGCGGACGCGTTCCGGGTCACGCGCGACGTCATAACCGCCCACCCGCGCCGTGCCCGCGTCGGGCCTCAGCAGGGTCGACAGGATGCGGACCATGGTGGTCTTGCCCGCGCCGTTCGGCCCGAGCAGCGCGGTCACCGTCCCGGGCCTGGCCTGGAGGCTGACGTCGCACAGGGCAGCGGTCTTGCCGTAGCGCTTGGTCAGGCCGGCCACGACGATCGCCAGCTCGCTCCCGCCGGTCATCGCTGCCTCCGGCCCGAGCAGCCCGTCATGGCGCTCGCGGCTGGTGCGTTGGTGGCTCTCATCGATCTCTGCCCGTCCCATCGCCCCGCCTTATTCTTATTAGGTACGAATAACCTACTCGTATGCTGTACGCGTGGCAACTGCGCACGACCACCGCCCCATCTGGGCCCTGCCCGAGCCGGCGGGCCGCAAGCCGCGCTACACCCGCGCGCAGATCGCCGGCGCCGCGCTGCGGATCGCGGACCAGGAGGGATTCGGCGCGGTCACGATGAAGCGGATCGCCGTCGAACTCGGGGCGGCGACGATGACGCTCTACTACTACGTGCGCAACAAGAGCGACATCGTCGCGCTGATGCAGGACGCGATCCTCGCCGACATCCTCGTCCCGGACGCGTGCCTGCGGGGCGGCTGGCGGGACGCCACCACCGCGATCGCCCGGCGGACCAGGTACGTGCTCATGGCCCACCCCTGGTCCCTGACGTCGCTGAACGAGGCCCAGTTCGGGCCTAACGCCATGCGCCACTTCGAGCAGTCCCTCGCCGCGGTCGCCGGCACCGGGCTCGCCCTCCCGGCCAGGTTCGAGCTCATCGCCGCCGTCGACGACTACGTGTCCGGCAACTGCCTGCACGCCGTCGAGTCCCTGGCCCGCGCCAAGCTAGCCGAGGAAGACCCGGCGATGGTCGCCGCCGCGGTCGCCTACGGCATCGCCCGGCTCCAGACCGGGGACTTCCCTCAGCTAAGCGCGATCGCCGCGGCCAGCGTCCAGGCCAAAGAACCTCCCGGGCCCCCCATGACAGAAGCTGCCCTGACCAGCCAGTTCGAACGCGGCCTCCAGGCTTTGCTCGACGGCCTCGCCGCGCACATGAACATCGTGTAGGGATTCAGTGAAGATGTCATTCCCGCGCAGCGTTGTTGTCGTCTGGAGAGCCTGAACGTCCGCTCTCTGGCGCAGGGAAGTTGCCATTTTCTTGACCCGGCGGTGGCTGCGCCCGGACCGGCGAACTGGTCAGGCGCGCGAGGCTGGCGGTGCGGACCATCCGCTTCGGCGAACTGGGCATGCTCGTCGGCCGCGGCGGCCGCGACTACGTTATGGCTGGTCCCGAATCCAGGCGTCCGCCAGGGTCGTCCAGATCGCCGCATCCCCGGTGCCCCGGGCGAGGCCGAGACCGTGCGGGCCGTGGGCGAAGACGTGCACGGTGTGCGGCACCCCGTTGGCCGCCAGCGCCCGGGCGAGGCGGTAGGTGTGCTCGGGGGGAACATAGGGGTCTTCAGCGGTGTGCCAGATGAAGAACGGCGGCGCACCGGGCATGACGAGGGCGTCCAGCGATGTGGACCGGCGTAGTTCCGGGCTGGCGTCCTCACCGAGGAGGATCAGCCGGGAAGGGCGGTAGGTCTCGGTTTCCATCGAGGTGATGGCGTACCCGAGCACCGCGAGCTGGACTGTCTCCTCAGGCGCGGCACCGGGGGCCAGCGCGGCCAGCCCGGCCAGATGGCCGCCGGCGGAGAAGCCCATGAGCCCGATGCGCTGGGCGCCTTCGGCGCGCAGGCGGCGGATCTCGGCGCGGAGTGCCAGCAGCGGCACCGGGTGCCGGGCATGGAGCGGGTAGCGGAACACCCCAGCGTGGACGCCGGTGCCTGATAGCCAGCGGGCGACGGGTTCGGCTTCGTGCGGCGCGTGCTCGGCATACCCGCCGCCAGGCAACACAATCACATGCGTATCGGCCACAGCTTTCCTTCCCCGGTACTTCTGGACTAGGCGGCATGAGCCGCGGCCCACTCCGCCACCATCGCGGCGAACTGGTCCGGGATCTCCTCCCAGGCGAAGTGGCCGGCCGCCAGGATCGTCAGCTCGCTGCCTGGTATCCGCTCGGTGAGGTAGCGCCCGTTGGACACCGGCACCAGCGGGTCGCCGTCGGCGGCGAAGACGTGCACCGGCACGCGGATCGTCGGCAGCAGGTCGCGCAGCACGGGAAGCTGGTCGGGGTAGCTGCGCACGTACCGCGTCGACTCCGCGAAGCGGCCGTTCTCGTAGGCGGAGACGTAGTCTTCCCAGATATCCGGCTCCCGGTCGCGGGGCGCCGCCGGCTCGACGGTCGCACCGATGGTGGCGCGGATGTCCTGGCCCTCGAACACCTCGGTTCCCGGCGCCGCGATGATGTCGGCCAGCGCGCCCGTCACGTCCAGCGGGACGGCGGCTCCGCCCCCGCCGGCCACCATGCTCCGGACCGCGTCCGGATGCCGTGCCGCCAGGAACAGCGCGGCGCCGGTGCCCACGTCTGGCGCGACCAGGTGGGGCGGGCCAAGGCCGAGCGCGGCGATGAACTGGTAGAGGAATTCCCCCATGGCGCTGGGGGTGAGCACGTCGGGGCGTCCCTGCGAATGGCCGAAGCCGGGCAGGTCAACTGCGACGAGCCGCCCCGTCGGCGCCAGGGCGGGCCACACCCGCCGGAAGGCGAACAGGCTCTCCGGCCAGGGACTGGTGAACAAGGTGACCGGGCCGCCCGGGGTGGTCCCGGAGTCGGCGTACCGGATCAGCAGCCCGTCAACTTCGACGGTCTGCGTCTGCATGATAGTGACGGCGGTCACGGGGCATTACACCCGTTTCTTCTCTTGTGGTGCTGGCTTCTTCTCAGTCCAGGAATTCCGTCACGTCGGCGGCGAACTCGGCGTGGTGCTGGAAGAGGAACCCGTGGGCCGAGTCCGGGTAGATCTTCAGGCGGGCCTGCGGGATGAGGCCGGCGAGCAGGTAGGAGTAGCGCGGCAGGATCATCGGGTCGCTGTCGCCGTTGGCGGTGAACACCGGCATCTCGATGGCGCTCACCCGCTCGAGCGCCGCGTGGTCGGGGATGCCCCAGGCGCACACGGCGTCGTACTGCGCCTCGCGGGTGGCCCAGCTGGTCGCCTCGTCACGGTCCTCCTTCCGCGCGTACATGCGGCCGAGTGCCTCCTTCCCGGCCTGCTGGCTGGCCGTGGAGGCGGCAAAGAACACGCCGAGGTAGTCCTCCGGGCTGGTCTGCGGGGTGCCGACCGCGCCGATCACAGCGGGTGCCCAGCCGTGCATGCCGGCCGCGCCCCGCGGCGCCGACGAGGCCAGGACCAGGCGCCGGACCAGGGCCGGCCGGCGCAGGGCGATCTCCTGGGCGACGAAGCTGCCGATCGAGAACCCGAGCAGGTCCACCTGGCCGAGCCCGAGCGCGGAGACGAAGGCGATCGCGTCCCGCGCCATCTGCTCGATCGTGTCCGGCGTGGTGCCGGCCGAGCCGCCGACGCCGGCGTTGTCGAAGGTGATCACCCGGCGGGACCGGGCCAGCGCGTCGACCAGCGCGGGATCCCAGGAGTCCAGGTTGCCGCGGAAGTGCTGCAGCAGCACAACGGGGACCGCTCCGTCGTGACCGCCAGTGTCCCGGTACGCGTAGCTGATGCCATCAGCGGCACCGACGACGCCGTTCGGTAGTTCAGCGTAGGACTGTTCCATGCCCCCAGCATCTGCCCTCCCCCGCCGGACGGGTATCCGCAGGATGACTGCATCACGACGCCCCGGGGGGGGTGCAGCGGCCAGCAGCCGCTCGCGCCGCCGGCCACGAAGGCTTCCGTTCTCACGGCGTGGGATACAGCAGGTCCAGGGGACCGGACAGCAGAGAGCGGACCCTCCGGGCGGCCTCGTCGACGAGCACCTCGGGATCGCCGCGGGTGATGGCGTCCAAGGTCTTTTCCGCGACCTCCGCCGCGGTCACTTTAGGGACGTCGAGCGTCTTGGTGGCGTCGGTGTCCACGAAGCCGACGTGGACTCCGATAACCGCGGTTCCCTGCTCGCGCAGGCCGATCCGCAAGGCGTTGGTCAGCGACCATTCGGCCGCCTTGGAGGCCGCGTAGCCCGGGAACCTGCTGTTGGCTCTCCACGAGGCCACCGAGAGCATGTTCACCAGGACCCCGCCGCCGTTGGCGGCCAGGACCGGTGCGAACGCGCGGGACAGGGCCCAGGGCGCGAGGTAGTTGACCTCCATCTCCAGCCGCGCGCCGTCCAGGGAGCCTTGCAGCAGCGGCGGGCCGCTGTATCCCGGCGTTGTTGATGACGATGCTCGCATCCGACGCCTTGGCCGCCGCCGCCGCGATGTGCTGATGGTTGGTGACGTCGATGAGCAGCGGCTCCAGTCCGGGCTCATGGAAGTCCTCGGGCCTGCGAACCCCCGCGTACAGCTTGGCGGCGCCGCGCGAGCGCAGCGCGCGGACGAACGCCAGGCCGATTCCCCGGTTCGCGCCGGTCACCAGCGCGACCGAGGCGTGTTAATCGCGGCATGGGCGGAGTTCACTGGCCGGCCTGCAAGGCGGCTATCTGCTGACGGGCGGCGAGCACGAGTTCTTCGTTGGTGTTCGCGTGGCCGTTCAGGCCCCAGCCGCCATCGGGCGCCTCGGTGAGCAGGACCCACGTCCGGCCGGTGAGCGCCGGGTCGCCGGCGGCGTCCGCCGCGATGCCCGTGAGCCGTTCGACGACGGCCAGCTGCTTGCCGCGGTCGAGCGCGCCCGCGTTGGTGAGCACCTGGATCCGCACGTAGTTGCTCTCGCCGTCAACGTTGGACAGGCTCCCGGGCGGCAGCTCGTGAATGAAGGCTGCGGTGTTCTGCCGGAACATGGGGATGTCCGGTACCTGCTCGATGGTCATGACGGCGGCCGCGAGGTCGGTGGCGAGCCGGTGGGTGTCGGGGAATGTCCCGGCCGTCGCGTAGACGTCGATCATGGGCATGGCGGTACTCCTTGGGGACGTGGGCCTGCGCCGCGAACTCACGTCCAGCCTGACCCGCAGGGCAGCGGCCGGGTATCAGGAAGCTGACTGCAGTTCGGGATGGGAGCGAGCCGAGGTCATCGTCCGGTGTCGGCCTTCCCGGGATGGCGAGCATGGCGGCGGCGAGGGGACGCTCGCCGTGCGCAGCGGGTCCCGGCACCTGGGCGGCCGCGGCCGCCGGTGACTCCCCGGCCCGCTCGTGGTGCGGGAACGTCCTAGCCGCCGGCCCGGTGCCGCGGCCGTCGCCGGCCGGGTGCCGGCGTGGTCGATGAGGTCGCGGAGCTGGTGGCGGCCTGCGATGCCGAGCCTGGGGTAGGAGCGGTACAGGTGCGAGGCGACGGTGCGGGGGGACAGGAACAGACGGTCGGCGATTTCGCTGTTGGTCAGGCCCGCGCCCGCGAGGATGACGATCTCGCGTTGCTGCGCGGTGAGTCCGTCCAGCGCGCCGGGGACGGCCGGCGGGGTTTGCGCGGCTACCCCGCAGGCACGCAGCTCGGATTCCGCGCGCCGGGTCCAGGGCGCCGCGCCGAGGCGGCGGAGTGTTTCCAGGGCGGCGGCGAGCACGGGCTTGGCGTCGTTGATCCTCCGCTGCCGCCGCAGCCACTCTCCGTAGTCCAGCTGAAGCTGCGCCCGTTCGAATGGCCACGTCTCGCCTGCGGGCTCGGCCAGGCTCGCGGCGAAATGCGCCCCAGCGGCCGCGGGCTCGGCGAGGAGCCCGCGGGCGCGGGCCGTGAGCTGCTCCAGCCGCGGCCCGGGCGCGGGGTCTACGCGGGCCAGCGCATGCTCGACGAGCGCCCTCGCCTCGAGGCGGCGCTCGGCCCGGGCGGCCGCGGCGGCGATGTCGGCGATGGCCAGGTAGGAGAAGTGGTGGTGCAGCGGCGTGCCGTCGGCGGCGAAGAGCTGGCTCAGCTGCGCGTAGGCGGACACATAGTCGCCCCGGGCCAGCGTGGCGAGGCCCGCGGCGTGCCGGACCCTGGCGGCGAAGCCGCGGTACTCGATCACGTCGACGGCGGCGAGCACGCGGTCCAGCAGCGGCGCTACCCGGTCGTGGTCGCCGCGCACGGCCGCCACGGTGGCCGTGGTCAGGTCGGCCGAGCGGCGACGGTTTCCATTTTGTAGGCGGAGGCGATGTCATTGGCCTCCCGGGCGGCGTCCAGGGCGTCGTCCCAGCGTCCGCTGTCGATGCATGCCCATCCCAGCACCGACAGCACGGCGCCGCTGGCGCCGCGGACGCCAGGGGCACGCAGCCGGGTGAGGGCCTCGCGCAGCACCCTGACCGCCAGCTCGGTCTCGTCCAGGATCCAGGCCGCCCCGGCTACCTTGGCCAGGTCAGTGGGGGATCCGCGGCGACCCGGTGCAGGCAGGGGACGGTTTCCGCTCTCTTGCCGAACGGGTCAGTGCATGCCCTGATCCATATCCGCTGCTCCTGAGCACGGCTGGCCGGCCAGTGCTCGGCCCGCGGAGGCTCGCCCAGGGCGTCGAGGCCGTCCAGGGCGTCGAGGCCGTCCAGGGCGGCCCGTACCCGGGCGCAGGCTTCGGGGAGCCCGGTCTGGTGGGCAACCGTGGCGGCCAGGCCCGTGGCGTCCCACGCGACGGCCGGCAGCCTCGGCGATGCCTCGGCGGCGACGGAAAGAAGCGTCTCGATCGCGTCGGAGTTCCGGTTCGACCACAGTAGCGACCAGCCGATGTTCGACCGGGCGGCGATGCGCAGGTCCGGATCGGACGTCAGCGTGAGCGCCTTGCCCGCCAGCTCGCGTACCCAGTCAGCCTGGCCGGTCGGCAGGGCGAGAGCGGAGGCGGCCAGCAGCCGCCGGGCCTGGTCCTCCTCGCGCGGGCTCAGCTCGGCAGCACGTTCCAGGGCGCGGGCCGCGGCGGCGGAGCCGCCACGGCGCTGTGCCCGGGCCGCGCTGTCCTGCAGGAGGGCGGCCACGTGCTCGTCGGGCTCCAGGGCCGCGGCTGCCAGGTGCCAGGCGTACCGGTCGGGCTGGTCGCGCAGCGTGCCCGCGATCGCCAGGTGCGCCGCCGCGCGCTGGGCGAACGGCACGGCGTGATAGACGGCGGCCCGGACAAGCGGGTGAGTGAACCGCAGACGCGGCCCGTCCATCCCGATCATGCCTGCCGCTTCCGCCGGGCCCAGAGCCGCGTCGGTGACCCCGCGCACGGCAACGGTCAGTTCCGGGCTGTCGGCTGTTGCGGCGAGCAGCAGCGCGGCCTGTGTCTCCCGGGGAAGGGCAGCGAACCGGGTCGCCATGCTGGCCGTCAGCCGGCCAGTCAGCGGCAGTGGCTCGGCGGCCCAGCGGCGCCCGGCACCGGGGTCGGCGGCGATCACCTTCGACAGCTCGATCAGCGCCAGCGGGTTGCCCGCGGCCTGGTCGAGGACCTGCTCACGGGCCCGGCCGCGCGGCGGGCGCGGCTGGGCGTCAAGGAGCCGCCCGGCATCCGGCAGGCCCAGCGGCGCCAGCAGCAGCGGCTCAGGGAAATCCCGCTCGAAGCCCGCCGGGGGCACGGCCCCCCGCGCGGCGAGCAGCAGGACCAGCTGCTCCGACTCCAGCCGCCTGGCGGCGAAGGCGAGCGCGTCCAGCGAGCCCTGGTCGAGCCACTGCGCGTCGTCGGCTACTACCAGCAGCGGGCCGTCCTCCGACAGCCCGGCCAGCAGGGTGAGCACGGCGATCCCGGTCAGCAGGGCGTCGGGCGACACGGGATCGGAGGAGATCGCGAAAGCGCCGAGCAGCGCCTCGGCCTGCCGGGCCGGCAGGCCGTCCACGCGGTCCAGCACAGGCCGCAGCAGCTGGTGCAGCCCGGCGAACGCCAGGTGCTGTTCCGACTCCCGGCCGGCCGCCGCCAGTACCCGCATCCCCGCTGACCGCGCTTCCCGCGCCGCCACGGCCAGCAGGGCGCTCTTGCCCGCGCCCCCCTCGCCCAGGAGCAGCAGGACCCGGCTTTCCGGATGCGGCGGGGCTACCAGTCCCCTCAGCCGGGCCATTTCCGCCTCCCGGCCGACCAGGCTCGTGTCCTCGCCGGGTTTCCCGCGGAGCTCCACCCTCACCCGGCCAATATAGGCAAGGTCGTCATGTGCGGGGCGAGCCGCGTGCAGTTAAGTTGCGGATACCGCTTCGCCGTCTCATGGCACAAGGTGACGCTGTGGATGACCATCATCGCGCGCGGTGGAATACGGGTTCGTGATGCCGTATGTCACGGTCGGCCGGGAGAACAGCGGTGACATCCGGGTCTACTACGAGGACCACGGTGCGGGAGTGCCCGTCGTCCTGGTCCACGGCTACCTGGCCGACGGGCACTCCTGGGAAAAGCAGGAAGCGGCGCTCCTCTCCGCGGGGTACCGGGTGATCACCTATGACCGGCGGGGCGGCGGTGCCTCCAGCCGGCCGAGCGCAGGCTACGACTACGACACGCTCGCCAGCGACCTCAGCCTGCTGCTGGAAGGACTGGACCTGCGGGACGCGGTTCTCGTCGGCTGCGGCTCGGGAACCGGTGAAGTCACCCGCTACCTGGGGACCTACGGGCAGCGGCGGGTCCGCGCCGCGGCGCTGCTTGCGCCCCTGCCGCCCTGCCTGCCCCGGCCCGCCGCCAGCGCGGACGGAGGCGGCCAGGGCATCCTCGACGGCTTCTGCGCCGAGCTGGCCGCCGACCGCCCCGCGGCTGTCAAGGCGTACCTCGACCGGTACTACAACATCGACGTTCTCGGCGGCACCCGGGTCACGCGTTTGGCGTGCTCATGGAGATGAAAACCCAGGCATAGCGTCATGGTACGGGGATGGCAGGACATTCGGCGGTCACTCCGCGTTCCGTCTAATGAGCAATTTGTCGCACAGCGATCAGACGATTCGGCGGCAGAACGCGCGGGCAGTAGCTCAAAGCCGACGCAGTGCGTGGGTGCTTTTAGAGTGCCTGGGGGAGGAGCCTGAACGCGGAGACATGCCTTGGGCGGACGATGCTGAAGTGCTTGCGGTCTACTGTCGCGACCTCCGTGAGGTTCAAGCGCTCAGCGATCGCGATCACGGCCGCATCGACGATGCCGAGGGGAAGGCTCACGTACTGCTCGACGAGTTCCGCGATGCGCGAGATATCGCCTTCCTCGACTTCAGCAACGTGGAAGCCATTGCTGCCGAATGACTTGAGAAAGGTGACCTCCGCGTGCGGCCCGACGCGCGACTGGAGTAGGTAGCCGATCTCGCCCAAGACCGGCGACGGAACGAGGAGCGGCCCCTCGGCGGCGCGCATCAGAGAGAGGCACGCGGCGTGATGATGGTCCTTCACGTTGCCTGCAGCGAGCAGGACACCTGTATCGCACAGCAGCATGTCAGCGGCCGAGTTCGGCCCGCAGGATTTCCTCTGACCTCTCCGCCAGATCCGGATCAGACTCGAAGGACGCGAAGAACGGCAGATCCCGTGCGCCGTGAGAAGCATCAGCCCGGCTCCGGATCAGCTCAAGAACCGGCCGGACCTCCTCCTCGGGAAGCTCGTCCACCAGGTGATGCAATTCCTCACGCATCGCGCTCATGCGACCAGTATATGAGCACCGGATGGAGACGGCAGTGCGCCTTGCCGGGGGGCGAGCACCCGTGCCCCTGGGCGAATTCTGAGGCTGGGTGACTCGAGGCTCATCCAAGGAGGCCACCCTAGTGCCGGTACGGCCCGTGGGTACTCCAGCCATGCATATGCGGCCGGAATCATTAAATGCCAGGTCAGAGCCAGGAAGCCGGGTGGACGTTCAGCGTAACCGCTCCCATCGGCCCCGTCCGTGGCCTTTCCGCCGTCGTCCGTGGGCTGGTCCGTGGCCGTCCTTGGCTGGTCCGCGCCCTTCCGTGGCCGGTTCCGCCACAGTCTGTGGACCGCTCGGCCCCCGGAACCCGGCGTCCACGGACGTATAGCGTACGGCGGCGGCCCGAACATGCGCCTCGGGCGGTGTATGTGCTAGTCAGCGGCGGGTGACTCGGTCAGGAGGAGCGGGCTGTAAAACCGTCGGCTTAGCCTACGCTGCTTCGAACCCAGCACCTGCCACGACCTGCGGAAACGGCCCGTGAGCTGGGGATTCCCGGCCTCGCGGGCTGTTGCTTTCGGGGCTGCGATGTCCCGTTGTGTCTATGTGAGTCCGGCTGTTTCCAGCCGTGCACGGACATATAGCGGACAGCGTCCGCGATTAGGGACCCGGCCCGGTGGCGTATTTTGGGCGGATTGCTCGGGGCGGGGAGGAGAAAGCGGGCGCCTCACCGAACCGCGGGTTCCTGGATTTCGATGGCCCGCCGTCCTCGGTGAAGAGCCCGCCAGGCTCTCGGGAGATCACTGGTGGGTCGAGAGTCTGACCCACGTGGCCTATGGGATCCACGGGCGTTCGCGGCCCGGCCATCGCTCGCTCGTCCGACCGATTACGGGCGGTGGCCGTTGACGATCGCATCGCTGGCTCGAGCGCTCAGGATCCCCAGTTAGGCGGCACGTTCACGAGGTTGGACAGATCGCTAGCTCGAAGCACCGCTGTGATCCGGCTAGCTGGTCAAGCCTTCTGCAGTCCGGTGCTGTGCTCGATCATCGATGTTCGGGCGAATCACGCTATCTCCCTCGACTCCTCTTTACTGGACCGGACCGGTACAACGGGTGCGCGACGGATATGTGGGGGCGGATGCGTCTCTGCTGGTGGTCACGTCCCGCGGTGTGGTGTAAGTGTTCTTCACCGTGTTGGTCAGCGGGATGTTGCTGACTATGCCGTGAGCAGGGCTGGTGTGGCTACCTCCTCCGGGTCGGCGAGCCGGGCATCGAGGAGGGCCATGGAGCCTTCGGAGAGGTAGCGGCGTTCGCTGACCTGCCATTCGTCGTGGGCCTCCACCAGGACCGCGGCGGCGAGGCGCATCGGTGCTGCGGGGTTGGGGAAGACGCCGACGACGTCGGTGCGGCGCTTGATTTCCTTGTTGAGGCGTTCCAGCGGGTTGGTGGACCAGATTTTCTTCCAGTGGCTGACCGGGAACCCGGCGAAGGCCGTGACGTCGTCCGCGGCGTCGCGGAGCATGGCCTCGACCTTCGGGAATTGCCGCCCGAGCATTGTGGCGATGGTGCCGGGCTGGTCGCGGACGTGGGCCGGGCCGGGCTGGGCGAAGATGGTGCGGATCGCCGCCGCGACCATCTCCGCAGAGCCCCCGGGGACCTGGGGCAGCACGTTGCGCAGGAAGTGCAGTCGTAAAGAATCAATTTGTCGTGTCGTTTCATGCTCCGGCGGCGAGGAGTTCTGCGGCTGTGCGGTAGCGGGTCGGCGCAGGCCGGGGAAGGCGGTCTTCGTGCTGGAGCAGGGGCAGGGTTTCGCGGATGACGTTGCCGACGGCGGTTCTGCTGACATCGCCGAGGGCGCCGGCGAGGACATCCAGCGTGCACAGTTTTCTGTGGTGGAGAAGGGCGAGCAGGATGCGTTCGCTGTTGCTGATCTTCTGGTGGAAGACACCGCCGCGGGTTCGGGGCTGGCGCGGGCCGCCACGTCGCTGGTAGCTGAGGCGTTCGGCTTGGGCGGCTTGCCGCGCAGCCAGGCGGCTGGTGAGGTTATGCAGCTCGCGCTGGGTGAGCCCGGTCAGCGCCGGGTGGGATAGCCGTTCGATGACCGTGGCCCGTGCGGGGCGCAGATCGCTGTCTGCGAAGGCGAGCAGGGCATTGCAGGTGGTGAACCGGACCGGGGCTGCTCCCGGTTCATGGCCGTGATCTTCGAGGATTTCGCGGGTCTCCTTGACCAGGTCGGCGATGCAGGTGGCGGTGACTTCCAGCAGGTCGGCGAGCACGTTCATGGAGCAGACCTGCCGCTGGTAGAGGAGGGTGAGCAGCAACCGTGCCGCGTCGTCGAACAGCGGCCTGGCGCGGACGTTCCCGGTGGCCCGCCGGGCCCGGCCGCCGCGCTGGGCGCTGTAACGCTGCTGGGCGCGGGCTGCCTGAAGCGGTGCCAGCGCGGCGCATAGGCGGGCGAGTCCGGCGCTGGTCATCCCGGTCAGCCGCTCATCGTGGAGCTTGCCCAGCATCTCCTGCCGGCGGCAGGCCGGGCTGGAGAGCTGACCGGTGCTGCCTTCGCTGACGGCGGGGGTGCCGGCCGCCGGGTGGAAGGTGTAGTTCCAGGCGCCGTGCGCGGCGTGGCGTTCCAGTGGCAGAGCGGCGAAGCGCTCCTTGCTGATCGCCACGCCGATGGGGTAGTCCCCCGGGTCTAACACGGCCTCGACATGCAGGCCGCGGCTGGTGCGGGTCGCCGCGATCGTCTGGACGACCACCTCGTGGCTGGTCAGGGGCCGTCCCCGCCAGTTCATGGTGATGTGGCTGAACAACCGGTGCTCGATCTTGTTCCACTTCGACGTGCCGGGCCAATGCCGTTGCTTGTCAGATGCAAACTATCGTTTCGTGGCTAGGCAGCCGTGGGTGCATGATGCTGGGCATGCATCCGTGGACCGGGTTATCTGATGATGTGCGGCTGGGTGTGCTCACCGAGTGGGTGACCGCTGATCTGGTGGACGAGGTCCTGGCTGAGTGCGGCAAGCGGGATCAGAGACCCGGGGCGCTTCCTGCCAGGTTCATGGTCTACTACGTGCTCGCTCTTGCCCTGTTCCAGCAGGACTCCTATGACGATGTCGCGGAGAACCTGGTGGGAGCGCTGGAGGGGATGGACGAGGCGATTCCGAACAGGTCCTCGTTCACCCGGGCCCGGCAGCGGCTGGGTGCGGGGGTGATCGAGGCGGTGTTCCGCAGGCTGGCCGGGCCGGTGGCTCCGGCCGGCCTGGACGGCGCGTTCGTTCTACCGCGGGATGCGGGTGGCCGCGGTGGATGGGTTCGTGCTCGGCGTGCCGGACACGCCGGCTAACCGGGCCGCGTTAGGCGGGCCGGTGGACGCCAGAGGTCAGCCTGCGGGGTTCCCCCAGGCCAGGGTGGTGACGTTGACCGAGACCGGGACGCACTCGTCGATCGACGCCAGCGTGGGCGGGTTCCGCGGTGGGGAGCCGGAACTGGCGATCACGATGGCTGGCAGTGCGGCCGGGATGCTGGTGATCATGGACCGGGGCTTTCCGGGGGTGGCGCTGTGGAAGGCGTATACGCAGGCCGGGGCGCATCTGCTGATCCGGGCACGGTCGAGCGTGGCCCGCCGCCCAGTGAAGATCCTGGACGACGGGACCTACCTGGCGCGGATGAACTTGGCCGGGCAGAAGGGCGCGCATCCCGGCGGGGTCCTGGTGCGGGTGATCGAATACCGCGTCAACGGGGGCGAGGTCGTCAGGCTGCTGACCGATCTGATGGACCCCGTGGCCTTTCCCGCCGGTGAACTCGCCGCCCTCTACCATCAGCGCTGGGAAAGTGAATCTTCATTCCGGCAGGTCAAGACATTCCAGCGCGGCCCGCAGGAAATCTTGCGGTCAGCGGACCCGGAGCTGGTGCGTCAGGAGGCATGGGCGCATCTCGCGGTGCACCACTGCATGACCCGGATCATCATGCGGCTGGCCGGCGAGGAGCGGATCGACCCGGACCGCATCTCGTTCGTCAAGGTCCTCAAGCACGTGCGGCGCAGCGTCATCCGTCAATGTGCACAGACATCCGTGCAGATCAAGCAGTTCATCGCGACGACGGCCGCGAAGGTCTGCCGCAAGCTCGACAACGGCGTCAGGCGTTTGCGGGAGGCCGACCGGGCCCTCAAGCGCCCAGCCTCGAAGTACTCGTTCCGCACGGCAGGCCAGGTCCGCCGTCCCACCCGCCGGGTGGCCGCCAGGGTGCTCACACTCCACCCCGCGATAGTTCAGTAAGTCAAGCAACGGCATTGCGTGCCGGGCGGGAAGTGGCAGACGGTGATCACCAGCCCAGTCTCCGCCGCCAGGGCGGCCAGTTCGCTCTTCCACACACGGTAGCGGCAGCTGTTGGACCCGCCCGCGTCCGCCGTGATCAGCAGACGGGCCGCGCCCGGGTAGTCTTCCCGGCCACGCGCCCGCCGCCAGCGGCGGATGGACTCCGCCGCGAAAACCGAGGTGTCGTGATCGGTGCCAACGTTCACCCAGCCGCTGTCGCGGGTGATGTCATAGATCCCGTAAGGGATCGCCTGTTCCACGTCCGGCCCGGTGAAGAAGAAGGAGTGATCCTCGACCTCCACGGGCTCACCCTTGGGCCGCCACTCTCGCCCAGCCATCGGCAGCCGCCCCAGCTGCTCCCGTTTCTTTGTATCCACACTAATCACCGGCTCACCGCTGGCCTGGTGGCCTTTGACCTGCTCGTTGATATAGCGGAACTGGGCATCCCGGCCGGGGTGCTGAGCGCCCTCCAGCGTCTTGGCATTGGCCTGCAGGCTGAACCCGGCCCTGCGCAGCAACCGTCCCACCGTCGGAGCCGAGACGGGATGCCCCTGCCGGGTCAGCTCCCCAGCCAGGTGCCGCAGCGACTTGGTCGTCCACCGCAGCGGCGACTCAGGATCACCCCGTTCATCCGGCTCGACCAGCGCCAGCAGCGCCGGGACCAGCCCGGTGTCCAGCTCCTCGGTGCTCCTGCGGCCCCCGCCCTGGCGTCTCGCCCGGCCATCCAGGAACGGATCCCGGCCTCCCTCCAGCTCGAAGACGCCCCTGCGGACCGTGGTCTCACTCACCCCTGCGACCTGGGCGACGGCCCGGACCCCGCCATGCCCCAGCAACCGGGCCTCCGCCCCCAGCAGCAACTGCCGCTGCCGCTCGTTCAGATGAGGCAACAGCACCTCGAACCTCAACACGAGCTGGTCATGCGCATCGGACGAGATCGCCATACCGCGACATCAAAACACCAAACCGAGAACCACCGTGTTATTTCTTTACGACTGCAGTGCACCCGGCAGCGCTGCCAGGCCGCGCCGGGCAGCACGGCGGCGATGGCGGCCTTCAGCCCGGCGTGGGCATCAGAGATGACCAGCTGCACCCCGGACAGGCCGCGGGCCTTCAGCGACCGCAAGAACGCGGTCCAGAACGCGCCGTCCTCGCTGTCCCCGACGTCGAAGCCCAGGACCTCGCGGTGCCCGTCGCCAGCCACGCCGGTGGCGACGACGACAGCCTGGGACACGACCCGGTGATCGACCCGGGCCTTGCAGTAGGTGGCGTCCAGGAACACATACCGGAACGGCTGCCCGGCCAGCGAGCGGTCGCGGAATGCCGCCACTTCAGGGCCCAGATCGGCGCAGATCCAGCTGACCTCAGACTTGGAGATCCCGGTGTCCGCGCCGAGGGCCTTGACCAGGTCATCGACTTTGCGGGTCGAGGTGCCGTGCAGGTAAGCCTCCATGATCACGGCGAACAGCGACTGGTCCACCCGCCGCCGGCGCTCCAGCAGCGACGGGAAGAACGACCCAGCCCGCAGCCGCGGGATGCGCAGCTCCAGGTCTCCCGCCGTGGTGGTGACCGTCCGCGGCCGGTGCCCGTTGCGCTGGGCGGTGCGCGCGTCGGTGCGCTGGTGGGGCAGGGCGCCGATCACCGAGCTGAGCTCAGCCTCGATCAGCGCCTGGTAGATCGCTGGGCTGCCTGGCAGATCCGGTCATCGACCTCCGCGGCTTTGAGCGCTTCCAGGACTTCGAGCAGGGCAGACTGGTCCAGGGCCATCGTGTGCGTGTGTCCTTCCGCGAGAACCATTGGCGTGGTCTCGCTGACCCTCACACGGTGGCCCGTCCTGCGTGCACAGGCACGCCGTCAGGGCCGACTACTTACACCACCAGAGGGGACGTCACCAGCACGAGTGCCGAGAGTAGATGCCCAGGTCAGATGCTCTGCGCGAGTTCTGGCACGCCACAGGCCGGCCGCGGGTAGGGCGGCCGGCCAGGCGGTGGCGCAGGGTTTCAGAACAGCTGGTACGAGCCGAGGACCGTCACGCGCTCCACAACCGGCGGCTCCGCATACCAGTCCTTGAGGTTCTCCACGAGCTCCGTGTAGGCGGGCAACGTGGCCAGGGGGTGGCTGCCGTCGGGGTTCAGCACCAGGAGTGCGACGAATGTCGGGCCGTCGCTGAGCACGGTGTACCGGATATCGGCCGGGCCCGCTTGCTTGAGCGCCTGGATAACCTTTTCCGTGGCTGCCTGCGCGTCGGCGACCTTCTCTTCCTTGAGCTTGGCGCGCACCATCAACACGTTCATTGACCTAGTTCCTTTCGTTCCGGGTGGACTCTCATCTAGGTCACGAACGGGCAGTCGCCATGGGGACAGGTTGGTCAGAACTCTTCGAGCCGCCGGGTCAGGAATCGCTGCTCGGGGGTCGAGGTGGCCAGCTCCAGCGCGCGCCGGTACGCCGCCCGGGCCTCCGCGTCGCGGCCAAGACGCCGCAGCAGCTCACCGCGGGTGGAGTGGAAATACAGGTAGCCATCCAGGTCAAGGCGATCCACTGCGCGCAGCGCCGCAGCGGGGTCACCGGCCTGGGCGACGGCCGCGGCACGGTTGAGCTCGACCACTGCCGAGCCGGTTAGGTCGGCCAGACGCTGATACAGCTCGGCGACCTGCGGCCAGTCAATCTCCTCGGCCGCCTGCAGCGACGCGATCGCGGCCTGGAGGACGTAGACACCGCGCCCGCCCATCGCAACCGCCCGGTCGAGCGCCGCCCGCCCCGCCGCGATTTGCGCGTGGTCCCACAGCGACCGGTCCTGATCGCCGAGCAGCACGAGATCCTCGCCGGAGAACCGGGCCCGCTGCCGGGCGTGGTGGATCATCATCAGCGCGAGCAGCCCGTGTGCCTCCGGCTCGTACGGCATGAGCGCGGCAAGCACCCGCCCCAGACGGATGGCTTCCGAGCCCAGGTCAACCCGGCCACTGTAGCCCTCGTTGTAGATCAGGTAGATGACGGCCAGCACCGCATCGAGGCGGTCAGGGAGCAGATGTGCGGCGGGAATCGCGAACGGGATCCCGGTCGCCTTGATCTTGGTCTTAGCGCGGGTCAGTCGGCGCTTCATGGTCTCCTCCGAGACCAGGAATGCACGGGCGATCTCGGCGGTCTCGAGCCCACCGAGGGCCCGCAGCGTGAGCGCCACCTGCCCGTCCAGCGGCAGCGCCGGGTGGCAGCACGTGAAGATCAGCTCAAGCCGCTCGTCCTCGATCACGGTCTCGTCGAACTCGAACTCGAACTCGTCCATGACGGCCTCCGGTGCCGGCAGCAGGTGAATCTTTCCGGCCAGGGTGCGCTCCCGGCGGATTCGGTCGATCGCCCGGTTGCGGGCCGTTGTCACGAGCCACCCACCTGGGTTGGGGGGAACGCTCGACTCGGGCCAACGCTCGGCTGCGATCGCGAACGCTTCCTGGACCGCGTCCTCGGCCCTGTCGAAGTCATGGAGGAACCCGACTAGCGAAGCCAGCACCCGGCCCCACTCGTCCCGGAAAACCTGTTCCAGCGCGGTCAGGGTGCCACCACCGGCCTGACCTCGACGACTCCGCCGAGCCGGACCGCCGGGATGCGCGCTGCCAGCTCGATCGCCTCGTCCAGGTTCGCCGCCTCGAACAGGTACAGCCCGCCGAGCACCTCCTTGGTGTCCGCGAACGGGCCGTCGGTCATCAGCGTCCGGCCACCAGCCACGCGCACGCAGGTCGCCGTTTCGGCAGGCTGCAACTGCGCGTGGCCGACGCAACGGGCGTCATCGGCCAGCGCCAAGAACTCCGCGCGCGCCGCCTCACGCTCGGCCTCCGACAGCACCTCGTGGTAGCCGGGCTCGGCGTAGATCATCAGGGCATACTGCATCGCAACCTCCGGGCACGTTGCCTCTTATCTGCACTACGAACCAGCAGCTGCGCCCGGGACAGTACCGGGCCAACAACTTCAGGACACTTCAGACGCTAATCCCCGAGGCAGCGGTGCCCGACCCGGCGGCCTGAAGAGCTCTGGCCCGGCTGTCCCCCTGGCGGCTGTCCGTTCGTGGCCTGGGTGAGTAACAACGACCCAGGAGGAACCCACAATGTCAACAATCCCAGCCATAAGCAGCAAAGAGCCGGTCAGACATCGCAGTGGCATTGTCAACGCCGGCGATGCGGGCTCGAGGCGATGGATGACCCTCGCGGTCATCTGCACCGCCGCGCTCATGATCGTCCTCGACGTGACCGTGATGACCCTCGCGCTGCCGTCGGCGCAGCACGCTCTGGGGTTCAGCAACGCCGGGCGGCAGTGGATCGTGACCGCGTACTCGCTGTCGTTCGGGAGCCTGCTGCTGTTCTGCGGTCGGCTGGCCGACCTGATCGGCCGCAAGACGACATTCCTTGCCGGACTGGGTGGCTTCGCGATCGCCTCCGCCATCGGCGGCGCCTCGGACAGCTTCACGATGCTGGTGACCGCGCGTGCCTGCCAGGGCGTCTTTGCCGCGCTGCTGGCGCCGAGTGCCCTTTCACTGCTGACCACCACGTTCACCGAACCGAAGGAACGGGCCAAGGCGTTCGGCGTCTATGGCGCGGTGGCGGCCAGCGGCTCCGGCCTGGGCCTGCTGCTCGGCGGCGCCTTGACCTCCTACCTCTCCTGGCGGTGGTGCCTTTACGTCAACCTGCTCTTCGCCGGGTTCGCGATCACCGGAGGCGCGCTGCTGCTTGGCCGCCAGCCCAAGACGCCGGGCGCCCGGCTGGACCTGCCCGGTGTGGCGGCCGTGTCGGGCGGAATTTTTAGCGTGGTCTATGGCTTCGCCAACGCGGCAACGCACGGCTGGCGCACGCCCTCGACGTGGGGCTTCCTCGCAGCTGGCGCCGCGCTGCTGATCGTCTTCGCGGTCTGGCAAGCTCGCGCCGCGCACCCGCTGCTACCGCCTAGGGTCGCACTCGATCGCAATCGCGGCGGCGCGTACCTGACCATGCTGGTCCAAGGGGCCGCCGTCTTCGGCATCTTCCTGTTCCTGATCTACTACATGCAGCTGAGCCTGGGTTACTCCGCGGTTAGGTCGGGCGTGGCGCTGCTCCCGATGGTGGCGGTCATCGGGATCATGGCCAACGTGGGCAACATCCAGCTGATGCCGCGGGTCGGCCCCAGGCCGCTGATCACCCTGGGCCTGCTGTCCGCCGCGGTCGGCATGGCCTGGCTGACCAGGATCGGCGTGCACTCGGATTATGCGTCGGCACTGTTCGGCCCGATCGTCATAGTCGGCCTCGGGCTGGGGCTCATATTCTCCGCCGTGGCCAACACCGCTACCTTCGGCGTGGAACCACGCGACGCGGGGATAGCCTCGGCGAGCGCCCAGGCCGGGCAGCAGCTGGGCGGCTCGATCGGCACGGCGCTGCTCAACACGGTCGCGGCCAGCGCTGTGACCAGCTACCTGGTCGGCCACCTGCACGGCCGCAGGCACCGCAACTGATCCAGCTGGCGGCGATCCACAGCTACACCACCGTGTTCTGGTGGTGCGCCGCCATCTTCGCGGTCGGCGCCGTCATCTCCGCCACGCTGCTGCGCCGCGGCCCACTGACCCGCCGCCCCGAGATTGTCCCTGACGGGCAACTGCCCCGGCAGGTCGTGGCTGCACGCCCGTAACCCGCCGAGGAACCTGACTGATGTGCAGGGGCGCCCCTGGGCGAGTACCAAGCAAGGCGCCCGCGCGGATTGCGCCGTGCGGGCGCCTCGCTTCGATGCTGCGTCTCAAAACGCGCAGATCGACGCAAGGTCTTTCCCGGACAGCACAATTGCGTTGATCTCGGCCCGGCCCTCGATGGCCGCCTTCAACAACCGGTGGAACCCATCCAGCACAACCAGGCGCCTCCTGTGCTCGACGAGATGAATCCGGCGACGCAAGTCGGACGCCAGGATGCGCAATGCAGACTAACCGCCGCTGTGATGCCGCCCCGGGAACGGCCATCAGGCGCCTAGTGCACGCCAGCGGGCTCCGCTACCGCGTCCAGGTGCGCCTGTGCGCGCCGATAACCTCGTCCACGTCATGCGACCAGCCGATATTCGTTGATCATGCCACCGACCTGAGCCCGTCTTCGGATGCGGTACAGGTCGAGGTCAACCGGCTCGGGTAGCGGTTTCAGCGGCGCGGCGCCGTGCAGGGAGGGGTGCGGGCGGTGCTGATTGTGGTGGGTCTCGAACTGGCGCAGGATCTGCCGCATATAGGTCTGGTTCCAGACGAGGGTGCGGTCCAGGAGTTCGCGTCGGCATCCCCCGATCCAGCGTTCGGCGATCGCGTTCATTCGGGGCGCCTGGATGGCGGCGCGGACGATCCTGGTGCCCGCAGCGCGGAAGACCTCATCGAACGCGGTGGTGAAGCTGGCGTCCCGGTCATGAATCATGAACTTCACCCGCGTCCCGGCGTCCGCCAGGTCCATGAGCAGGTTACGGGCCTGCTGCACGACCTACGCCTGGACGGGATGCTCCGTGGCCCCCAGGATCCGGACGCGGCGGGTGCCGTGCCCGGTCACGGCAAGGACGTGCGCCTTGGCGCCGTTGAGGAGGTCGGCGGTGAAGAAGTCCAGGGCCAAGATCCCCTGCGTCTGCGATCGCAGGAACTCGGCCCACCCTGGACCGTCGCGGCGCGGTGCCGGGTCGATCCCGGCGTTCTTGAGGATCTCCCAGACCGTGGACGGCGCCACCGCGATGCCCAGCCCCGCGAGCTCGCCGTGGATCCGCCGGTATCCCCAAGACTCGTTCTCCCGGGCGAGCCGCAGCACTACCGACCACACCTTGCGGTGCGTGGCCGGCCGCCCGGACCGGCCACGCCGCGACAAGCGCCCCCACCGGCGGCGGACGATGTCGCGATGCCAGCGCAAGATAGTGCCCGGAGTGACGAGCAGCCGCATCCCGGCCAGCCTCCTGGCCGGCACCGTCCCGGCGAGCAGCGCCAGCCACGCCCGGTCCGGCCACGTCAACCGGGCGCGCGCCTTCGGCCGCTCACGCTCGGCGACAGCGAGCTGGTGGCGCAGCATCAAGATCTCGGCGTCTTTCCACCACGACTCCCGGCGCGACAGCCTGAGCAGCGACATGACACAGGACACGACCAGGAAGATCAGCTTCAAGCCCACAAGCCGAAGATCATCCCACCTCCGGCCGAGCCAAGACCGGCCGGACCGACGCTGAGCGCTTGACCGAACCGACCCGCCTCCGTAGGGGATCTGCCCAGGTGACACAGGTTTTCGGCACCCACAGGCTCGGAGGTGAAGTGCTGCGCGGTACGGTCTCGACGGTCCTGGCGCGGTTTGTGCTGGCCGGGCTGCAGACGGCGGGCGCTGACCCGGATGCGCTTCCTGTGATACGGCGCGACGACATCACGCTCGTGGCCCTCGCCGGCTTGCCGCCCGTCCGGCTCGAGCTCAGGGGCGAGGGCGTCCTCATGCGGATGGACTACGCCCAGCGATCCGGCGAGCTGGCAGTGAGGGTCACCCTCTACCGCTCCGTGAGCCGGGCCGGTGACCGGGGCTTGGCTAGGCCGGAATCATGCCGAGCTGTTTCATCTGCGAGAAGACGTCGACGACTCCCCAGGTCTCAGCGATCCGGCCGTTGACGGAGCGGAAGATGATGATCTCGTTGTAGGTGACGGATTTGCCTGTTGGCGGGAGGCCCATGTATTCACCCTGGTGGGTCCCGGTAACGGTGTGCCTGCCGACGACCTTGTCGCCCTCTTCGATCATGTCCTCGACCGTGACGTGAATGTCGGGGAAGACCCGGTGGACCCTCGCGAACACCTCCTTGAGGGCTTGCGTCCCGGTGGCCGCCTGACCCGATGGGATGTGGATCAGCACGTCGGGCTCGGCGATCTCTGCGATCGTCGTCGAGATGAACTGCGCATCACCGCTGCTGGCGAAGGCGTCATGGAAGCGCCTGAACGTGGCTTTGTTGCTTGTTGCCGGGGCTGCTGGCATTTGGTTCCTCCTCGTGCCGGTGGAACCGGGGTGCTGTAGTTCGAGACCGGGCAGAGCTTGTGGGGCGAGTCCGGGGCGGGGCGGCCTCAGATCCGGATGAGCGTCTTGCCGCGGGCGCCGCCGTGGCGGCGGCGCGCGATCGCCGCCGCGCCGTCGGCTAGCGTGACCTCGTCCTGGACCGGGATGACCAGCTGCCCGGCTGCGAGCGCTCCGGTCACGCGCTCGAGCCGGGCCGCCTTGTCGTCAAGCTGGTAGTTGACCGCGGTGATGCGGTTGTGGCTGGAAAGCTCGGCGGTGACGCCGAAGGCGGTCGAGATGACCGTTCCGCCGTCGCGGACGTGCTGCGCGACGCTGGTGACTTGTTCCATGTTGCCGGTAAGGTCGAGCACCGCGTCGATGCCGTCTGGGTGAGCGCCGGCGAGCGCCGCCGCGACCGGGCGCCGGGTGTAGTCGATCGTCTCGGACGCGCCGAAGCCCTGGGTCCAGGCGGCGGCCTCGCCTCGCGCCGCTGCGATCACGGTGATCGCGGCTCGCGTAGCGAGCTGTGTGGCGAGCACGCCCACGCCGTCGGCCGCGCCGAGAATCAGCAGGGTCTGGCCCGGCCCGCAGCCGGTCTTCGCCGAGGCGCCCTCCGCGGTCATCCCGGCAGTCGGCACGGCGGCGGCCAGGCCCGGCTCCAGGCCCTCGGGCAGCAGCTCCAGCGCTCCGTGGGACGGCCGCTCGGCGATCGCGATGCGCTCGGCGAGGGTGCCACGGCCCAATTTGTCGCCCTAGAACTGGCCGTGGACGAGGTCGCCGACGGCGAACCGGCCCGCGCCCGCGCCCAGCGCCTCGACGTGCCCGGCGCCGTCGACCCCGAGCACGAGCGGGAACTCGGTGGCCATCGCCTCGCGGAACGCTCCCTGGGCCGCTTTCCAGTCCATCGGGTTGATCGACGCCGCCTCGATCGCCACTAGGACCTCGCCTGGGCCAGGCTCGGGATCGGCAAGCTCCATCAGGCCAGGCTCATCACCGAAGTTCTCGATCGCGATAGCCCTCATGTCATCACCTCAAGGATCGTTGCCTGTCGCTTGCGACGTCACGCGGCTCCCGCAGCAGCAGATCGGCTTCAGAACCTGGCGAGTTGTTCGTTCAGCTTCGCTGTGATGGTGGTCAAGACGCGAGCCGCTGTCGCCGAGTCCTCGGGCGTGATCGCGCCGTACGCGGGACCGACGAGCTCAGCGACCTTGCTGCGCAACGTGGTGAGAAACGCCCGGCCCTCGGCGGTCGCTGCGACCTGGTCATCTGTACCGGGGAGCCCTTCCATCAACGCTGCGCTGATCAGCGCAGCGATCGCCGCTTCCACCGCAGCGTGATCGTACTGGGCCGTGCCCGAGACGTGGGTGACGAGATCGCCGCGGCCGATCGCGTCGCCGGCACCGACAGCGAACTGCAGGGTAATCCACTGCTGTTCGTCCAAGGTGGTGTCGGCCAGAAGGCGCTTGAGAATCGCGCCATGGGCCTTCTCCGCCTGCCCTATGATCGCAGGGTTCAGGGCAGCAAGCCGCGCCGATATCGACATGGCGGATCATCCTCCAGTTCATTGGCCGGCGGGATCCGGTCGGGCCTGAGTCTGCCCATCCGGCTGCCCGATGGTCGGGGCACGTTCACGTCATGCAACGACGGGACAGCCGCCAGGAATGTGACAATGGGCGTGGCTCAGCGGGCCAGGGACGGGCGCACGACGGTGTAGGTGGGAGATCCGGCCCGCACGGTCATCCAGGCGGACCACGGCCACGACCTCGTCGCCCCGGCGGGCCACCACCGCAGCCCGCCTCTCAAGGTCGAAGGGCTGGAGGGACACGCCGGCCGAGGGGCCGAAGAAGTGCATGGCCCGCTCGGCGACGGCCCCGGCGCCACCAGGCGTGGGGTCCCAGCCGATCACCACAGGGAACCCAGCCACCTTGGGGTCGAGCAGGCCGATCAGCCCGTGCACGTCACCCCCCTCACAGACCGCGATGAAGCGCTCCGCCAAGCTGGCCGCCGTGGTGCTCCCGGGCCATGCCCGCGGGAGCTCGGCGGGAGACGAGCCGGTGCCGACTGACAGGCGACCGCGGCGGGCCAGCTGCCGGCACGCCGCCGGGGTGCGGCCCACGAGCCGGGCCACGGCGTCGAAGGGGAAGCCGAAGACGTCGTGCAGGACGAACGAGGTCCGCTCCGCCGGCGAGAGCCGGTCTACCACAACCGAAAGCGCCTGGCGCACCTCGTCGTAGAACATCATCCGGTCAGCCGGGTCCGGGAAGCCTCCAGGCGCCTCGGGTGGTTCGGCAGTGGCGGTTGTCCGCCGGCTCTCCGCCAGATCCAGCCGGTCCAGGCACAGCCGGCGGGTGACCACCACGAGCCATCCCCGCACGTCCTCGATCGCACCGGGCGAAGCCGCCAGGCGGGCGAACGCCTCCTGCACCACGTCCTCGGCATCGTCGCGCCGCTGCAGCATCCCCACGGCGACCGCCAGCAGGTACGGGCGGTGAGATGCCCACGCAGCCTGAACCCGCACTTCATGCGGGGATGGCAGCTCCATGGCCTCCTCCGGTGGCTTATCGCTCACCGTGGCACCGGCTCCGGTACCTGGCCGGGCAGCCGCCTGTGACCGCGGCCGGTCATCCGGGGGCTGGTCATGGGGTTGTGCCGGGCCGGGCGGGGCGGTGCTGGGCGGGGCGGTGCGGCTGCCAGCGGAAGACGAGGATGGCGGCGGTGAGGCCGCCGACGGCCCAGCAGGCCAGGACGGTGATGTCGCGGGTATCGAGGAACGGCGCGCCGGGTGTGTGCTGGACGGCTGTGGTCACCTGGTCGATGAGCGGCTGAGCGGGGAAGTAGGTGGCCAGCGTGGACAGCCAGTGCGGCTCGGTGATGGAGAACAGCACGCCGGAGACGATGACCACCGGGAAGTAGGTGAGGATCAGGATGGGGAACGCGGCCTCTACCGTGGGGATGACGCTGGTGACGGCCGTCGCGGTGGCGGCCCACGCGAACGCTGCGACGACCAGGGCGATCAGGATGGCCAGGCCGCCGCGCACGGTGAGGTCGGTGGCCGGGCCGTCGTCAAAGTGCCGGCCGTAGAACGCCAGGGCGGCGCCCACCGTGACCGCGCCGGCCAGGACGGCCACCAGCGTGGTGGCGGTGATGGCGGCGAGGAAGTAGCACCAGCGCGGCAGCGGGGTGGCTCGCCAGCGCTTGAGAATGCCGGCCTCCCGCGCGGCCACCAGTCGCACGCCATAGGTAGTCCAGGCGGTAATGGTCAGGCCGAAGACGGCGTATCCCGCGACGTTGGGATGACTGTCCCTGGCGCTGCCCTTCGAGGCCAGCATCAAGATGACGGGCAGGCCCACGCCGACGGCGACGGCCCGGCCGCTGGAGGCCAGCAGCCGCATCTGATAGCCGATCTGCGCGGCCAGCAGGCCAGCCGGGCCGGGCAGCCGGGCCGCGCCGCCGCGCTGCGTGCTGGCGGCGGCTGCCGCGGTATCGGGTTCGGTCGCAGGTGCGGGCGCGTCAGTCATGGGTGCCGACTCCGGGGGTGAGTGGCTGGCCGATCGCGGTGAGGTAGGCATCCTCGAGGCTGGGCGGCCCGACCTCGAGGGCGGACATGTCGAGCCCGCGCTGCGCGGCCCAGCCGAGCAGGTCGGCTAGCCTGCTGCTCATATCGGTGGCGCGGATGATCAGGGTGCGGCCGTCACCGTTGAGGTGAGGGCTGAGCGCGGCGGGCAGGGCGCCGGGCGGGACGTCGCCGGGCAGGCGGTAGCGGATGACCGGCGGCCCGCCCCGCGCCCGCAGTTCGCCCGGGGTGGTGTCCGCGGCGATGCGCCCGCCGGCCAGCACGATCACCCGGTCCGCGAGGTGGTCCGCCTCGTCGATGTAGTGCGTGGTCAGCACCACGGTGGTGCCCGCCGAGGCCAGGCTGGCGATGGTGGCCCAGGTGCGCCGGCGGGCCTCGGGGTCCAGCCCGGTCGTCGGCTCATCCAGGAACAGCACCTCGGGCAGGCCGACGATCCCGATGCCGATGTCGACCCGGCGGCGCTGTCCTCCGGACAGGGCCCCAATTTTCGTCGGGGCGTCCCCGGTAAGGCCGGTCAGCTCGAGCACCTCCCCGGCGCGCCGCGGAGCCGGGTAAAGCCGGGCGAACATCCGCAGCGTCTCCCGGACGGTCAGCTCGGTGTTCAGGCTGGTGGACTGCAGCACCAGGCCGATGCGGGCCCGCCAGGCCCGGCCGGCGCGGTGCGGGTCAGCGCCGAGCACGCGCACGGTGCCGCTGGTCGGGGCGGTGAAGCCCTCGAGCATTTCCAGCGTGGTGGTCTTGCCGGCGCCGTTCGGGCCGAGCACGGCCAGCAGTTGCCCGTGCGGGACCTCGAAGCTCACCTTGTCGACGGCGGCGAACTGCCCGTACCGCCTGGTCAGCTGCTCGGTGACGATGGCGGTCACGTGCTGCCGCCGTAGTCTTCGCGGTCGCGGCGGCGGGTCCGCAGGCGGCTGACGCCGGTGGCGATGCCCCACACGATCAGCAGGCCGCCTGCCGAGAGCAGGATCTTCGTGAACACGAACAACCCGATGACTACGCAGATCAGGCCCAGCGCTACCTGGATCAGCGGCCCGTACCGGCTCCGGGTCAGGAAGATGAACATGGTAGATGCCGCCTTTCTGGATGCGGGGTATGACTGTGCCGCAAGCCGTCCCGGCGGTGCATCTGCGCGGAGTTGGAATCTGCTGTCACGCGGCTACAACCAGGGTTAGAGCCGTTTCCACCCTGGGTTAGATACCGCAGGTCTACTGTGGGGATGATGTGGGGCATCACGCGGCGGCCGTATTGTTCGCAGGGTGAGCGACAGCCGCGTAGCTGACCTGGGCATCGCTGGGCTGCGCCTGCAGCAGGCCCGGCTGGAGGCGGTGCGGCGCTGGCGGCCGCGCCTGGCCCCGGCGCTGTTCGCCGGCCTGGCAGCGCTGGCAGTGTTCCAGAACCGCAAGGGACCGCCCCCCGGGCTGGCCGGCCGTGGCCTGGTGGTGTCGGCGTCGCTGGCGGTGCTGTGCCTGGCCTGTTTCGCGGTGCACCCGGCCCGGCGGGCGGCGCTGCGGGCCTGCCTGGCCGTCAGCATGGTGATAGTCGCAGCCTCGGCGGTGCTGGCGTGGGCGCAGCCGACCGGGCCCGGGTTCGCCGGCGTGTTCGTCGGCGTGGTGCTGATCGCCGTACACCTGCCCTGGCGCGCGGCCGTTGCCCTGACGGCGGCCGTATTCGCGGTCCTGGCCGTGGTCGTGCAGCAGACCGGCATCGGCCTGGCCACCGGGGCAGCGGTGATGGTCGCGTTCGGCGGCTGGTACGCGATGATGTACCTGGCTGACCGGCTGGACGAGGCCGGCCAGCACGCGGCGCGGCTGCTCGCAGCGGCCGACAGCAGCCGCGCGGCGCACGCCAGGGCGGCCGGGCTGGCCGAGCGTCAGCGGCTGGCCCGTGAGATGCATGACGTGCTTGCCCATTCCCTGTCCGGGCTGATGCTCCAGCTCGAGGGCGCCCGGATGCTGGCCACCGGCGATCCGGGCGATCCGCGGTTGCCTGCGGCCATCGATCGTGCCCATCACCTGGCCAGGAGCGGGCTGGACGAGGCCCGCCGGGCGATCGGGATGCTCCGCGACGACGAGCTGCCCGGGCCCGAGCGCCTGGCCGCGCTGGCCGCGCAGTTCCGCCGCGACCGGGGCATCCCCTGCCAGCTGACCGTCTGCGGCACGCCGCGCCAGCTCGGCTCGCAGGCCCGCGTGGCGCTGTACCGGGTGGCTCAGGAGGCGCTGACCAACGTCACCAAACACGCGTGCCCCGACCGGATCGAGATGCAGCTGGACTACCAGCCGCGCACGACCAGACTGAGGGTCGAGGACTTCACCACGGCCCGCCCCCCGCAGCCGGCCGCGGCGGGCGGCGGCGGGTACGGCCTAACCGGGATGCGGGAACGGGCCGAGCTGCTCGGCGGGACGCTCGCCGCGCGGGCCACACCCACCGGGTTCCTGGTCGAGCTGGAGGTGCCCGGATGAGCCCGCCGATCCGCGTGCTCATCGCCGATGACCAGCGCGTCGTCCGCGAGGGCCTGACCATGGTGCTGGGCCTGCTGCCCGACGTCGATGTCGTCGGCGCCGCCTCCGACGGGCGCGAGGCGGTCACGCTCGCCTGCCGCCTGCACCCCGACGTCGTCCTGATGGACCTGCGGATGCCCCGCTGCGATGGCGTCGAGGCCACCCGGCTGCTGCGCGAGCGCCTGCCCGCCGCCAGGGTCGTGGTCCTGACCACTTATGCCGACGACCGCTCGGTCCTGGAGGCGCTGCGCGCCGGCGCCCGCGGCTATCTCACCAAGGACGCCGGCGGGACCGAGATCCGCCAGGCGCTGCACCAGGTCCTGGCCGACCAGGCCGCCATCGACCCCGCCGTGCAGCACCACCTCATCGACGCCGTCACCACCACACCCCCGGCAGGCCCGGCCGCCCCGGCCCGGGTCGCCGACGGGCTCACCGCGCGCGAAGCCGAAGTCCTGTCCCTGATCGCCGCCGGGCTGTCCAACACCCAGATCGCCCAGCACCTCACCGTCAGCGAAGGCACCGTCAAAAGCCACATCAACCACCTGCTGGCCAAGACCGGATGCCGCGACCGCGCCCAGGCCGTCGCCTACGCCTACCAGCACCACCTCGCCCCCTGACCCCCGTGCCAGCCATATGTCGGCAAAGCGGCCGTTCAGGAAAGAAATGGAGTATCTATTCGAAGAGGCCATGGCCTTCCGCGCGCGAGGATGAAGATAAACATGAGCCTACGGCGGACTTGAAGGAGCCCCGGCTTGTGGCCGCCGGGACCTGATGAGAAGGAAGACGATCTAGCCGGCCAGCACTACGCCGCAGGGCTATAACAGCCACAGGGCGATAACAACAGCCAGGCCATGGCTGTTGATGACGACCCCACGGTCAGCCAGCACCATCCCCGCCACGTCCGTGCCAACGGCTGCTAAAGACGGCTGCCTGCACGGACATATGGCGGGCAGGGCCAGGTATTCACGCGATAGTCAACGCAGTTCGGCCAGGTCAGCGGCCATTCTGATGGGCTGGGGGAAACGGTCTGTAAAACCGTCGGCTTAGCCTACGCTGGTTCGAACCCAGCACCTGCCACTCAAAACCCCAGGTCAGGCCCGGTGCCGGTGTTCCCGGATGCCGGGTCTGATGCGTATCCGGGAGCGGTTCTGTAGACCGTTCCCGGTTGCTGTGGGCCAGATCCGGCCTGGTCAGCGGCTTATGGGACCGGAGCACCCGGGATCGGTGTGATAGTCGTGGCCGCGGCCCGGGTCCCATCCAGGCGCAGCGCCAGCGCGTCGAGCGCGCGCCGGGTCACGGACGGGTCGGCCAGGGCGGTCAGCGGCAGGCAGTGATCCGAGGCCCAGGCCAGCGCCACGGCGGCTGGCGAGCCGGGATCAGTGCCGACCCGGGCCGGGTTGAACGCGTACCCACAGAGGGCAGCACGCAACACCGCTGCTGGCGGGCCGCCCCGCCCGGGCGTGAGGAGAGCCGGGTTGATGGTGGCCAGCGCGTCGGCGATCCCGGCCCGGGTGCAGGCTGCGGCCGGGGGCCATTTGATCGCGGCGTAGGCCACTGCGTGCTCCAGCCAGCTGATGGTGGCTGGTTCGGGCGCGGCCCAGGACGCCGGTTCCCCGGTCCCAGGGCTGAAGTCCAGGCCCTTGCGGGCAGCGCGGATTTGCCGCATCTGGGTGACGACGCGGGCCCAGCGTGGCTGGCAGCGTGGCCACGTACGGCAACCACTAGGGGGGCTACCGAGAGGAGATTGCGCATGCGTTTCCCGGCAGCCAGGAGATGGCCGGTACCCGTGGCAGGCCGCGCACCACGTGACGGTGGACGACGCCTCAGGTGATGCTGGCGCGTCCAGCGACCCGTACCCGGTGTCCGCCCCGCTGGTCAAGGAGGTCAGTCTTCCGGCCTCCGACCCGCTGCTGCTGAGCGTAGGTGGCACCGCGCTCACCGCGAGTCTGTCAACCGGCGCCTACATCGGCGAGACCGCCATGACCGTGCCTGGCATCGGCGGAATATCGGGTGGCGGCTTCAGCCACCTGTACGCTCGTCCCTTCGATCAGGATGGCGTCCCCGGGACCTCAACGACGAGGGGCGCGCCCGATGTGTCCGGTGCCGGTATGGGGGGCATCCCGTACACCTTCGCCGCCGGTGGCAACACATACCTCATCGTGCTCATCGGCACCCAGCGGCTCCGCGCCGCTGTGGTGGGGAGTCCTGGTACTGGCTGACCAGTACGCCCATCACGACCTGGGCTTCGTCAACCCCGCCATCTACCGCACCGCCCGCGGCCCCGCCTATTACTAGGCCTTCCACGACGTGACCACCGGTAACGACACCGTGAGTTCTGGCGGGGTCATAGTCAGCGGTTACCAGGCCGGTCCCGGATGGGATCCGGTCGCCGGCTGGGGATCCCCCAACGCGCGGGTGCTCGTCCCCCCTCTGGCTGTCGCCAGGCCCTGGCCGGGCCGCAGCTCCTAGCCGGGTGCCGCGCGGGAAATTCAGGGTGGTCGAGGTAATCGACCACCCTGTGCGGCCCCGTCGCCCGACCCTATCCGCCGGGTGTGACGAGGCCGGTTTCGTAGGCGATCACGACGGCCTGTGCGCGGTCATGCAGGCCCAGTTTAGACAGGATGCGCTTGATGTGGGTCCTGGTGGTCTCCCCGGCGATGCACAGGGTTTCGCTGATCTGCGTGTTGGACATGCCCTGGGCGATCAGGATGAGCACTTCCGTTTCCCGGCTGGTCAGCAGGTCGAGCGCGGCCGGGACGGGCGTGACGGCGGGCGGCTTGCGGGTGAAGTCGGTGATCAGCCGCCGGGTCACCGACGGGGCCAGCAGCGCATCGCCCGCAGCCACGATCTTGACCGCGTGGATGAGCTCGGCGGTGGTGGCGTCCTTGAGCACGAACCCGCTGGCGCCGGCCGGTAGCGCCTCGTACACGTACTCGTCGAGGTCGAAGGTGGTCAGCATCAGCACCCGTGGCGTATGCGGGCCGGCGGTGGCGGTGAGGATCTGGCGGGCGGCCTCCAGCCCGTCCATGACCGGCATCCGCACGTCCATCAACACGACATCGGGGTTCAGCCGGCGTGCCTGGCGTACCGCGTCGGCGCCGTCGACGGCCTGCCCGGCGATCATGATCCCGGGTTCGGCGGCGAGCATGCCGGCGAAGCCCTCGCGGACCATGGCCTGGTCGTCGGCGATCAGGCAGCGGATAACGGCGCCGCTGATGGTCATGCCGCCGATCCGCCGAGCGGGAGCACGGCCGACACCGCGAACCCGCCACCGGGAGCGGGCCCGGCCGACAGTGAGCCGCCGAGCATCTCGACCCGCTCGCGCATCCCGGTCAGGCCGTGCCCTGGCCCGTGGCCGTTGGCCCGCTGCCCGGCGGGAACCCCCGGGCCGTTGGTCACGCGGAGGGTTACCGTGTCCGCGTCGTGGTGCACGGAGACCGCGACCGGGGCGCCTGCGGCGTGCCGGCGGCGTTGGACGGGGCTTCCTGAACGATCCGGTAGGCGCATAGGCCGGCGCTTGGCGGCACCTGGTCCAGCGCGGGAGGCGCGGACAGTTCCACGGTCATCCCGGCCTGCCGGGCCCTGCTGATCAGCCCGGGCAGGTCCTCCAGCCCTGGCTGCGGGGCGTGCGCGGCGGGCTGGTCGCTGCGCAGCGCGCTGAGCAGGCGGCGCATGTCCGCCAGTGCCTCCCGCGCTGATCCGCTCAGCGACCCGAACTCGGCGCGCACCGGTTCCGGCAGAGCGCCCAGCCGGTGCGGCGCACTTTCGGCCCGGATGGCCATGAGCGACATATGGTGGGCGACCACATCGTGCAGTTCCCGCGCGAACCGGGTGCGTTGCTCGAGCACGGCCAGCCGCGCCCGCTCCAGCTCGGTCTGGTCGGCCTGGTTGGCCAGGGCCTGCCGGGCCCGTCGCTCGGAACCTGCCCGGTCCACCGCGACCGCCATGGTGACGAACGCCAGGCTGCCCAGCGCGGCGGTGACCAGGCCCGGGCGGTCCTGGTCGGCCCACAGCCACCACGGGATCAGGGTCAGCGCCCACAGCCAGCACAGCACAGGCCGGTCGTGCCGGATCCCGGCCAGGCACAGCACCGTCAGCAGCACCGGTATCTGCACCGGATCCCACGGCAGGCCGCCCCACCAGCGCTCGTGCAGCAACGGGACCAGTAGCAGCCCGAGCCACCCGATCCGCCAGCCCAGCAGCGGAAAGCGGACCGCCGCCAGCAGCGGCGCTACCACTGCCAGAGCCACCAGCACCCGCACCAGCAGCGACACCACGGATACCGGCGACAGCACGGCTGCCGTGGCGGGCGGATGGTAAGGGAAACCGGCCCCGTTCGGCAGTTGCCGGGCGCGAAAGTCAAGGATCAGCAGCCCGTAGCCGTCGCTCACACTGGCCAGGCTGGCGGCGCACAGCAGCAGCGTCGCGGCGCCGAGCACGGTGCGGGTAGCCCACCGCTGCCGTGGCGAACGGCAGCGCCGTCCGGAGGACGGGTCGGGGCCGGCGACTACCTGGACCAGTCCGCGCCACGCTACGCCTGCGATCTGCCGGGCGCCTTCCGCTGGCACGGCGACGCCGGATATCCCTTGCACGCTGCCAGGTTAAGCCGCTGGCGGCACCGGGGTCGTCCGCCGCGGCGGTGTCACCGCTATGGGGTGGACGACGTGGTGACCGCACCCTGCTACCCCAGCGCGGTGAGCCGCGATTTGCCGCACCGGGGTGACGACTCAGGCCGCGCCCGCTTGACAGCGTGGCTGCATGCGACCTATGAATCTTCACGCCGCCAGGCGGCGAGCGGCCGTGCTGGCCCTGGCGGCCGGCACCACCCTGCTGACGGCATGCAGCGGCGGCACCTCATCAACCGGTTCCACAACGGGACAGTCGACGGCCTATCAGAAGGCACTTGCCTATGCGCAGTGCATCCGGGCGCATGGCGTACCGAACTACCCTGACCCCAACAGCCAAGGCCAGTTCGTAATACCAAACGGAAGTAGCAACAGCTCCTTCGTCAACGTCAGCGCCGGGGCTCTGAAGGCATGCCAGAGTCTGCTACCCCCCTCCATGGCAAAGAGTCCTTCGCAGGGATCGAGTACCAGTCAAGGCTTGAAGTTCACCGCGTGCATGCGCAGTCACGGAGAGCCGAACTTCCCCGACCCGGCTTCTAACGGCTCGTTCACTCTTCCGTCAGGCATGAATGCCGAGTCCCCGCAGTTCCAGGCCGCGGAGAAAGACTGCCAGTCGCTGATGCCCCAGAATCCCAGCGGGCAGGGGGCGCCATGAGCGAGACGACATCCCGTGGTCCCCAGGAGACTAACCAGCGCGGGGACCGCGAGGACACCGTCGCGGCCACGCAGCCCCGGAGCACACGGCGCCGATGGGTGGCCGCCGCTGCGGTGGTACTCGTGGTTCTCGGTGCCGGGGCTGGAGCCGCGTGGTCCGCGGGGGCGTTCCGCTCAGATGGATCGTCTGGCGGGAACGCGGGCGCGGCTCCGCCGCTGACGTACACCGTGACGAGGCAGGACCTCACGGCGACGACGTCGGAGAACGCGGCGCTTGGCTACGCGGCGTCGTACACCGTGACCGGGCAGGGCGGCGGGACGCTGACCTGGCTGCCGTCGGCCGGGCAGGTGATCCGGCAGGGGCAGGTGCTGTACCGGACCGATAACGGGACCCCGGTGGCGCTGCTTGTACGGCAGCGTCCCGGCCTGGCGTTCCATGTCGGAAGGGACCACGGGCGAGGATGTCACGCAGCTCAACCATGACCTGGTGGACCTCGGCTACGCCGACAGCAGCGACATCAGCGCGCTGGGCTGGGACTACTACTCGTGGGAGACCCAGGACGGGGTGGAGGACCTGGAAAAGGATCTAGGGGTGTCGAGCCCGCCGGGGTCGCTGTCGCTGGGGTCGGTGGTGTTCGAGCCGGAGGCGCTGCGGGTCAGCACCCTGACGGGCAGCCTGGGCAGCCCGGCGTCCGGTCCCATCCTGTCGGCGACCTCGGACCGGCACGTGGTGACGATCAGCCTGAGCACTTCCATGGAGTCGGACGTGAAGGCCGGCGACTCGGTGAGCGTCACCCTGCCTGACGGGTCCACCACCCCGGGCGTGATCACCTCGGTGGGCAGCGTGGCGTCCGGGTCCAGCAGCTCGGCGACCGTCCCGGTGCAGGTGAAGCTCACCAGCCCGTCGGCGGCCGGGTCCCTGGATCAGGCGCCGGTGACGGTGTACGTCACCACCTCAAGCGCCTCGAACGTGCTGGTGGTCGAGGTGGGGGCGCTGCTGGCCCAGCCAGGGAAGGGGGATGGGGAGGCGGGCGGGGGGTACGCGGTCGAGGTGGTCGGCGCGGGTAACACCCGGCACCTGGTACCGGTGACGGTCGGGCTCTTCGACGACACCGCCGGGCTGGTGCAGGTGACCGGGAACCTGAGGCCCGGCGAGCGCGTGGTGGTGCCGAACATATGAGCGGTATCTTCGTGAACGGGCCGGTGCTGGAGCTGGACCGGGTCTCCAAGCTGTACCCCGGGTCGCCGCCGGTCCGAGCGCTGGACCAGGTAAGTCTGGCGGTAAAGGCCGGGGAACTGACGGCCGTCGTGGGCCCGTCCGGATCGGGCAAGACCACGATGCTGCACCTGATGGGCACCCTGGACAAGCCGACCATCGGGACGGTGCGGGTCACCGGGATCGACGTGGCGCAAATGAAGGACAGGGAGCTGTCGGCGCTGCGCGCGACCCGGATCGGGTTCGTGTTCCAGCAGTTCTTCCTGGCCGAGCACCAGAAGGTGCTGGACAACGTGGCCGACGGGCTGCTGTACGCCGGGATCCGCCGCGCCGACCAGCGCCGGCTCGCGCTCGCCGCGCTGGGCCGCGTCGGGCTGGCTCACCGGGCCGCCGCCCGGCCGACCCAGCTGTCGGGCGGTGAACGGCAGCGGGTGGCGGTCGCCCGGGCAATCGTGGGCCGCCCGCCGGTGGTGCTGGCCGACGAGCCGACGGGCAACCTGGACTCGGCCACCGGCGCGTCGCTGCTGGCGCTGCTGGATGAGCTCCACGCCGCCGGCACCACGATCATCGTGATCACCCATGACCACGCCGTCGCCGCCCGGATGGGGCGCCGCGTCGAAGTACTCGACGGACACATCATTGCCGACAGCGACCCCGTCGGCGTCGCGGCGCAGAACCGCGCCGTGCGGGAGGGAATCTCATGACCATCACCCCACCCACCACCCCGGCCCACTCGCATCCGCCGTCCTCGCCGTCGGCGGCCCGTCTGCGGCCGCAGGACCTGGGCGGGCTGGCCAGCGTGGGGCTCCGGATCAGGAAGCTACGGGCGTCGCTGTCGGCGCTTGGCATCTCGATCGGGGTGGCCGCGATCGTGGCGGTCCTGGGCCTGGCCAGTTCCTCCCAGGCAGGTCTGCTGGCGGAGATCAGCAAGCTGGGCACCAACCTGCTGACCGCTACCAACGGGCAGAGCTTCACCGGCACTTCCGAGCTCCCCCAAGCCGCGCCGGGAATGGTCGGGTGCGCTGCCCGGTGTCACCGCGGTGCAGTACATCGGGACGCTCAGCAATGTCAACGCCTACCGCAGCCCGTATATCCCGACGATCGACACCGACGCGCTGAGCGTGGATGCCTCCAGCATCAGGCTCCCGGCTGTGGTGGGTACCAGCGTGGCGCAGGGAACCTACCTGAACGCGGCCACCGAGAACGAACCGGTCGCCGTGCTGGGGTACCAGGCGGCACAGCGGCTGGGCATCGACCGGATCTGGCCAGGAGAGAGAATCTGGGTCGGCGGGATGTGGTTCTACGTGGCCGGCATACTGAACTCGGCCGCGCTGACTCCGCAGATCGACTCCCTGATCCTGATCGGATTCCCCGCCGCGGAGAAGTACCTCGGCTTCGACGGGCATCCCTCGGAACTGTACGTGCGGACGCAGAATAACCAGTCCGTCACCAATAAGGTTGACAACCTGCTCGGCTACCAGGCCAATCCAGAGGATCCCGGCGGGGTCGACGTGTCCCAGCCCTCCAGCGCGCTGACAGCTCAAGCCGACGCCGCGGGCGCGTTCGACACGCTGTTCCTTGGCCTAGGAGCGGTCGCGCTGCTGGTCGGCGCGGTCGGCGTGGCCAACATCATGATCATCTCGGTGCTGGAACGGCGTCAGGAGATCGGGCTGCGCCGGGCGCTGGGCGCTACCCGGGGCCAGATACGCGTCCAGTTCCTGTCGGAAGCCATCCTGCTCTCGCTGATCGGCGGCGTCGTCGGGGTGATCATGGGCGTGATATCGACCGCGGTCTACGCTCATACCAAGGGCTGGGCCATCGTGATCCCGCCCGAAGCCTGGCCGGCGGGCTGGCCGCCGCGCTCGCGATCGGTGCCATCGCCGGGCTGCTGCCCGCCATCCGGGCCGCCCGCCTATCACCGACGGAAGCACTGTGGAGCCCTTTAGAACCACCAACCGCGCCCCACGGCGATGACACTGCCCGGGGCGTGCGGTTAAACACCAGCGTCTGGGCGCCGCTTCCCTCTTCGCGGGAATCGGGCCTGCCGGCGGACAGTGGCGGGACCGTGGCAGGATCGCGCAGACCGGTCCTGCCGTACCGGTCCCGGGCCCGCCCGGGATCTTTGGCCGGATGTGAACGATGGCCTTGCCGATCGGGTTTCCAAGGTGGGACATTATCCGGCGCATGTGCGGCCGGGCGAGTGGCGGGTATCGGCTGCGGCAGGCCGGTGGCTCAGCGGCGTGCCCGGCCGGGTCCAGGACAGCAGTGGGATAATGAGATGCAGCTGGACTTGATGGGACCTGATCCAAAATCTGCGTCGCGCTGACCAGGCACACTCCGGGACTGCGGACGCCACACGGACAGGACGCGGTATTCACGCGGCGGGGAATGGGAAATAGCAGATCAGTGGCTATTCCGATGGGCGGGGATCAGCGTTCTGTAAAACCGTCGGCTTGGCACGCTGGTTCGAACCCAGCACCTGCCACTCAAAACCCCAGGTCAGGCCCGGTGCCGGTGTTCCCGGATGCCGGGTCTGATGCGTATCCGGGAGCGGTTCTGTAGACCGTTCCCGGTGCTTGTGGGCCAGTGGTGGGCCAGATCTGGGCTGGTCAGCGGCTTATGGAGAACGGGTGCCCGGGACCGCCCGTACGGGGCCGTGATCCATGGAGCCGACCTTCTCGGTCGAGATTTCCGCAGGTCACAGGCGTGTAACCGGATCTGGGCGGAGGTTTCAGGTCCAGCTGTGTCCCGTTGAGTCCAGCTGTGGCACGGACGCATGACGGACGGCATTCCCGGCGGCTGCGCGGATTGTTGTGGGCCATCGGGGGGCCATTGGCTGTGGGCGGAGGGCTTGCTCGATGTGCTGACTGGCGATCTGGTCGCAGCCGGGAATGCCGTGGGCGTAGATGGTGAGCAGGACACGCACGCTGTGCCCGGCGCTGGCAGCGACTTCGGCGGGCGGGGCGCCGGAGGCCAGCCACAGCGACAGCGCGGCATGGCGCAGATCGTAGGGGCGGCGCACCGGCTGGGTGCCCGTCCCGTCTCCCGGCACGGCTGCGGCACGGGCCTGGCACCAGACCCGCCATGGGGGCTTTCGCTGACCGGCCGCCGCGGGTACCCCGGAACACTCCCCATCTTGGGGCACCCGAAGGTAGTGACCGTCCGGCTGTCACATCGGGCCCGTCCCGCCGGTCAACTGATATGACAGGCGGGGCGGAGGAACGTGACCGATGACCGAGCGCGACTGGCTGGAGCAGCGATTCGCTGAGGACCGGGGCCGGCTGATGGCGCTGTCCTACCGGATGCTCGGCTCGCGCGGTGATGCCGAGGACGCGCTGCAGGAGGCGTGGCTGCGGGTCAGCCGTGCCGACGGCGGCCAGGTGGAGAATCCGGCCGGGTGGCTGACTACGGTCGTGGCCCGGGTCTGCCTGAACATGCTGGAGTCCCGCCGGGCCCGCCGGGAGGAGCCTGCTGGGGCGCTGCCCGCCGGCCGAGCTCCACGCGAGCCTCGGCCGGCCAGCCAGGCCGGCCCGGAGGACGAGGCGCTGCTGGCCGATTCGGTCGGTGCCGCGCTGATGGTGGTGCTGGACACGCTGACTCCCGCCGAGCGGCTCGCGCTCGTCTTGCACGACGTCTTTGGTGTGTCGTTTGGCGAGGTCAGCACCATCATTGACCGTTCCCCCGAGGCGGCGCGGCAGCTCGCCAGCCGGGCCCGGCGCCGGGTGCAGGGCGCGGCCGCGGCATCTGATGCCGCGCGGTCCCGGAAGCGGGAAATGGTCGCCGCCTTCCTGGCTGCCTCCCGGGGCGGGGATTTCGGCGCCCTGCTCGCGCTGCTCGATCCGGGCGCCGTGCTCGTGGCCGACCCGGCGGCCGTGCAGATGGGCGCGGCCGCCGAGATCCGCGGTGCCGACGCGGTGGGGGCCACCTTCGCGGGATGGGCTAAGGGAGCCCGGCTCGCTCTGGCCGACGGCGTTCCGGCGGCCGTGTGGGCGCCTGGCGGCCGGCCGAAGGTCGTCTTCACGTTTACCATCAGCGAAGGGAAGATCACCGGTATTGCCCTAGACGGCGACCCGGACCGGCTCCGCGACCTCGACATCGTCTTTCTCAGCGCCAGCGGCAAGGAGCGGTGATGGTCCGCGGGCAGGACGAGACGCGAGGCCGGATCGAGCGGGAGCGAGTGGTCCGGCTGGCCACGATCGGCGGACACGAGCGGGCTCATGTGGTGCCGGGCGTGTTCGCGGTCGGCGGCAAGGTCTTCTGCTCGCCGGCGTACGAGGGGCAGGGCCGCAGCTGGCTAGGTGGCTGCGCATTCTGGACCGGGACCAGCGGGTCACGATTCTGGCCGGCTTCCATGACGAGGACTGGCCGAAGGTGGGCCGGTTCGGGCTGCGCGGCACCGGCCAGCGACAGTCCGGAGCGCACGCATGCGATCGGCCTGCTGGAGCGGGAGTACCACCAGTTCGCCGCCGCCCCCCGCCGGGGCTGGTGGCCGCGTACTGGACTGGTCCGGCTGGGCGTATAGCTGGTCTCGGTACGGGTACCCCGGTCCGGAAGAACACGTCCGGAATGGCTGACCGCAGGACTGCTGTCGTCATGGCTTAACGCCGCTTGTCCCTCGTGCTTCATCAGCGGAATGGTTAGGGAGATTCGTTGAGCGGACTACGGCCCGGGAATCGGCACGTAATGCTGCTGTGGGCAGCAAGTGCGGGAAATGCGGGTGCCTCCTGGATCATGCTGGTAACTGTTTTCGTATACGTGCTCCACCATTTCTCGGCTTCGTCGCTCGCGATTGTGGAACTCGTCGGCACGCTGCCTGCCCTGTTGTGCATGCCGTTCGCCGGCACGATTGCCGATCGCCACGATGTCCGGAGGCTGGCGGTGGGTTCCATGATGGTTCAGGCGCTTAGCCTGCTGGGCGTGCTGGTGATGCTGAGGGTCGGCCTGTGGGGGATCGCAGCCTGCTACGGCTTGCAGGGGGCCGCCGGCGCGGTATGGCCGCCAGCGCGGCAGCGGTGGCTGTATGCGCTGGTCCGCGAGGACCGCAGTCGCGCCGCGGCCAATGCCGCGATTGGCTCAGCGAGCGGCGTGATGACAATCGCTGGCGCGGCGCTGGGCGGGGTCTTGTCGGCCTGGAGCACAAGCGCTGCGCTCTCAGCAGCTGCGGGGCTCCAGCTCGCGGCGACCGTGCCCCTGCTGGCCCTCGCACGGCCGGCATTCCGGCAGGGTGCGCAGGCAGGCGGTGCTCTCCGGTCTCTGCGTGCCGACCTGGCTGAGGGCTTTACCGCAGTGCGGGCTCTGCCCCTGGCGAGGTCAGTGATCTGGGTAGGCATCTCCTGGGGTCTCATCGGTGGCGCCTACAACGTCTTGCTCGCCGCCTATGTCACGAACGATTTGCACGGCGGCGGATTGCTGCTCGGTGTGTTTTACGTTGTTGATGGCGCTGCGGTGATTCTGGGCTCGGTGCTGGCGGTCCGCCTCAGGCGGGGGTTCGCATCTGGCTGCTTACGCGCTGGCTTATGTGCTGCAGGGTGCCGCGTGGGGGGCCATGTTCCTGGGGGGTCAGCCCGCGTGGGGCGCGGCACTGCTGGCGGTCATGCGCACCGCGAGTGGCGTGATCATCGCCCTTGACACGACGATCTTGCTGGCTACCGTGCCTGAGCGATTGAGGGGCAGGATCACCAGCGTGCATATGACTACCTATGGCGCGGCGTCCAGGGTGGCGCTGGCGGCCTTCGCCGGATTGCTCGCGGTGACCGGGGTCAGGACCGTAGGCGTCGTCGCTGGCGTAGCCTCCGTCATTGTCGGGGCCGCATGGTGGTCACTGAACGGGCGGCGCGCCCGTCCTCTTTATATGAACGCGACATCCGCAGCCGACGTCCCGGACAATCCCGAGCACCGATCTCTTTAATGTCCAGCCGTACACCTTCGTTGGGATCCGCGATCCTCAGAACCGCGCCGAACTCACGGACGTCGCTCACCACCGGGGTTTTTGGATGTGGCGTTGGGAGGTTTTTCAAGCCCGTGTTCCGTGTCTGTTCTTGAGTCAGTTCTGTCATGGCGTAGCCGGGGAGGGCATGGTTTTGCCCGCGTGTCACGGCGGGGACGACGCCGTCTGGATCGGTGAAGTAATCGGCCGGCAGCTAGGCCCGGTTCGTCCGTCGGTCACATTTCTCCGTCGGCGCCTGTCATACCAGGTAGCGGCGAGAGCCCGACGGCGTGATATGCGCGGGCCTCGCGGCGTACTTGATCGAAGACGACACCATGGAGGACTCACGATGCAAGCACGGATAAAGAATCCGGCCATGATCATCTCGGAGGCCATGCAGGCCATCCAGGCGCTGAGCGCCAGTTTTCACAATAAAGGCGTGCCTGAGGAGACGCTGGCACTGGTTCACCTGCGGGCCAGCCAGATCAACGGCTGCAGCTCGTGCGTTCAGGCTGGCGCTGCAGGGGCCAGGAAGGCGGGCGAGAGCGAGGATCGGCTAGCCACCGTAGCCGCCTGGCGGGAGGCGCCGTACTTCACCGACGCCGAGCGCGCGGCGCTGGCCCTGGCCGAGGCCGTCACCCGGCTGGCCGACCGCCCGGACCCGGTGCCGGACGAAATCTGGGACGAGGCCGCCCGGCACTACGACGAGGAAGGACTCGCCGCGCTGCTGCTGTCGATCGCCACGACCAATGTCTTCAACCGGCTCAACGCCCCCACCAGGCAGATAGCCGGCGCCTGGGGCTAGGGAGGGAGGACGGGGAGCATGCGGGGCGGCGGCGCGGCCAGCGCGCCGCCGCACTCCGGCGCTCATGGCATCACGGCGGCGCGCGATCGGCGGCGCGTTGCGCAGCGACTCCTGGGGGTTCGTGCACCCCGGCGAAGACGGCGAAGGATCGGCCAGGCGGTGACGGTCAGGTCAGCGGGCACTGGGACACTATCCTGCGTTGACATGCGGTCGAGAGGAGTGGCGCAGGCATCGGCTGCAGCAGGCCGGTGGCTTAGCGGTCGGCCGGGTCCGGGGCGGCAGTGGGATAATGAGATGCGGCAGAACCCAGCTGGACCTGATGGGACATGATCCAAAACCTACGCCGCGCTGACCACGCAGGCTCCGGGACTACGGACGCCATACGGACAGAACGCGGCAGTGCCGCGGATACCCGCCCAGGAGCTGGGTATGGGCCTCCCACGCGCCCGATGTGCAAAATGCAGGTCGTGCCGTTTCGTCTTGTCCGGCCCTGACGCCCGTGATTAGCCTGACGGCGTGGCAGCAGAGGGCTAGGCAGGCGCGGTGACAACCTTGGCCAGGATGGCCTGCACCAGGACGGCCGGCGTCGCTGGCGAGCCGGGGGTGCGGCGGGCGACGACGCTGGTCATCGTGATCATGTGCCTGGTCGCTGTGTCCGAGGCGGGATACGGCGCCGGCAACGGCGGACTCGGCGAGGTGCCGATGATCGCGGCGCTGGCCGTCCTGCCGTTGCTGTACGTGATCCCGGCGACCAGGCCGCTGTGGCTGCGGCACCGGTACCTGCTGCTTGGCGTTCAGACGGCGCTGACGTACCTGCCGTTCGCCTTATTCGGCGCGGACTGGGCGCCGTCGGGGTGGGTGGCGGGGCTGGTCTTGCTGACGGTTCCGTGGCCGGTGGCGTGGTTCGTGGCGGCGATCCTGGCCGCGCTCGAGGCGGCCCTGTGGTCAGGCGCGGTTGTCGAGCTGGTGCACCAGCCCTCGACGCAGGCGGCTGTATGGGCCATGATCGCCTTCGTCTATGACACGCTGGTCCTGTTCGGGCTGGCACGTCTCGCCGACTTGATCACGGCGGTGCACGCGGCCAGGGACGAGCTCGCCGAGGCGGCGGTGACCGCCGAACGGGTCAGGGCGGCCGACAGCCTGCGGGCCGCGACCGGCGACCGGCTGGCCGAGGCCGCCGGCCGGTCGGCGGCGGCGCTGCAAGCGATCGCCGTAAACCCGTCGGTGGCCCGCGAGCACATCGCCGCCACGGCGGTGACCGCCCGCGAGGCACTCGGCGAGGTGCGGGAAGTGGCCGCACGGTACCGGAGCGCACCGTGGCCGGAGGCCGTCCCCGCCGAACCGGGAGAACTGCCGGCTCCCCGGCTGGCGCAGGCTGTCCTCGTGGTGACGCTGTGCGCTCTCGCCATCCTGTACCCGCTCTTCGTCGCGGAGAACGACAACGGAGTGCCGGGCGGCTACAGCACCCTGGTCGTCACTTTGACCATCGCGGACGCGGTCGCGCTCGTCGTCCTGCAGCTGCGTCACTCGTGGCCGTCCCGTGGCGTCGCCCGGCTGCGCGGCTGGCCCGCGACGCTCCTCCTGCAGGCCGTCCTCATGTATGCGCTGTGCCCGGCGACCGGCTGGCACCCCCTGATCATGTGCGGGTTCCTCGCCGGGTCGGCGCTGCTGCTCGTCCCCGCCCCACCCGGCTGGGTCGCGTTCGCCGCGGTGATCGCAAGCATTCCCGTGGTGTGGGCGGTGATGCCCCCGCCAACGGTGACAACGTTGCAGGGGACGGTGGGCGGGATCCTGTTCCTTACCGTGGAGAGCGCAGCGCTCGGCCTGCTGGTCTACGGGCTGACTCGGCTGGCGCAGCTGGCTGTGGACCTGGAGCGCCTGCGCGGCGAGCTGGCCCGCAAGGCGGTGGCCGGCGAGCGGCTGCGCATGGCGCAGGATACCCACGACCTTCTTGGCCTCGGTCTGTCCGCGGTCGCGATGAAGGCTGACCTGATCGGTAAGCTCATCGGCCGCGACGACGCCAGGGCGGGCGAGGAGATCGCCGAGCTCGCACGGATCTGCGCCACCGCCAGGGCCGACGTGCGCCTCGTGGTCGGCGAGGCACGCGACCTGCCGCTTGACGCCGAGCTCGCGGCCGCTCGTGACGTCCTGGCGTCGGCGGGCATCGACGTCCGCATGCGCGTGGGCGCAGACCCGTCGCCCGAGGCCTCCGCCGTGCTCGTCCCCGTGGTCCGGGAAGCGGTCACGAACATCCTCAAGCACAGCAACGCAAGCTACTGCACGCTCGAGCTGACCGCCGATGGTACCGGGCATGTGCAGCTGCTGATCAGCAACGACGGCGCCAACGACCATGACAGCGCACCACTGGCCACGGCCGAACCGCCCGGCAACGGCCTGCGTAACCTCGCGGCCCGCCTCGAAGCCGCGAGCGGGCACCTGAGCCCCACGCGGGAAAAGGGCACGTTCAGCCTGGTTGCCGGGTTCCCGCTCGTTGAGAGCAAGCCGCTGGTTTAGAGCCAGCCCGCGTCCTTCGCGATCCGCACCGCGTCCACCCGGTTACGGCCGCCGAGCTTGGTCACCGCGGATGCCATGTAATTCCGTACGGTCCCGTAGGACAGGAACAGCTCAGCCGCGATCGCGGGCAGCCCGGCGCCCGCCGCGAACCGCCGCAGGACATCGGTCTCCCGCTCCGACAGCGGGCTTTCCCTCATCTCCAGCGCGGCCAGGGCCAGCTTCGGGTCGATGATCCGTTCCCCCGCCGCGACCTTTCGCAGCACCTCGATCAGATGGTCCGAGGGGGCGTCCTTGACCATGAACCCCGCCACGTGCGCGTCAAGGGCCGCGAGCAGTTGGCCGGGGCGGCCCAGCACGGTCAGGATCACTACCCGGCACGCGGGCACCCGCTCATGCAACTGCGCGGCGGCGGTAATCCCGTCTAGGCCTGGCAGGTCGATGTCGAGCACCGCGAGGTCAGGACGCTCCGCTAGCGCTGCGGCCACGATGCCGGTGCCGGCCGCCACTTGGGCGACCACCTTGATGTCATCTTCCAGGTTCAGCACGGAGACCAGCGTGTCCCGCAAAATCCGCATGTCCTCCGCGACAAGGACCCGGATCATAGGCTCTCCAACCGTGCGAGCTACCGCGTATCCGTGGGCCTAGCCAGAACGGCTCGCTGTCCTCCAATATCCAGCAGGCCGCCGGATGAAGCCAGCGCATCGTCCTGCAGGCGACCCGCCGGACGTGCATTACGCACGTCCGGTTTGTGGGTGGTGCACGCCAACCTGGTGCCGGCGGCACTGGTCCGGGCGATCAGGCCTGTCCGAGACTCGGGCCACACATCAAGCAAGGGCAGCGAGGGAGAAAGACATGAGTTTCCAGAGGAGTCTGGCCCGTCGGCGTGTGCTGCGCGTCACGGGGGTACTGCTTGCGGTGCTTCTGGTGGCCGCCGGATCGTCGGCGTCTACGTTCGCGCCGCGTGCCGAGTCCGGGCAGAAGGTTTCCGGCCCGGCTTCCGGCGGGCCGCCAGCCGGGCTGCAGCAGGTCGCCGACCAGATGGTCGCCGACGGCACACCAGGCGTGATCATCCTGACCCGGCGCAGGCATCAGGTCTCCGATGTGGTGGCCGGCTTGGCCGACACGGCGACCGGCCAGCCCATGCAGGCGCAGGACCGGGTGCACATCGGCAGCATTACCAAGACCTTCGTCGCCACCGTCGTGCTGCAGCTGGCTGCCGAAGGGCGGCTGTCGCTGAACGACAGCGTGCAGAAGTGGCTGCCAGGGGTCATCACCGGCCACGGCTACAATCCCGCGCGGATTACCATCCGCCAGCTGCTGCATATGACCAGCGGGATACGCGATTACCTGGACGATCCGGCCTTCACGAACCCGAACAACCCGCAGCCCCTGGAGCAGACGTGGCAGCCGCGGCAGCTCGTCAACATCGCGTTGGGGCTCGGGCCGCCGGTGCACGGCTGGGTGTACTCGAACACCAACTACATCCTCCTTGGCATGATCATCCAGAAGGTGACCGGGCAGAGCCCGATCACCGAGATCAGCCGCCGGATCCTGGTGCCGCTCGGCCTGCGCGGGACCTCATTCCCGCTGACCAGCAAGCAGATCCCGGCGCCGTACGCGCACGGGTACTTCGGCCCCATCGACGTCACCAACCTGGTCAACCCGTCAGTCGCGTGGACCGCCGGGGCGATGATCTCTACCGTCGGTGACGTCGCACGGTTCTACGAGGCGCTGCTTACCAGCCGGCTCCTGCCCCCTGCCGAGCAGCGCGAGCTGCTGACCACCATGCCCGTTGACGACACGGGCGAGCTGTTCCCCGAGCACTACGGGCTGGGCATCTACAGCGTCCAGCTGTCCTGTGGCACCGCGTGGGGACATGACGGCGGGTGGCCCGGCGGCTTCAAGACCATCGCCTACACCAGCCGGGACGGCTCTAGCCAGGCCGTCATGGTCTACAACAATTTCTTGATAAGCGAGAACCCGACGCCCAGCTTCCAGCGCGATGAGACGCGGGCGATGGAAATCGCGTTCTGCGGGCGGCGATAGCGTTAAGACGCAGGTGAACAAGTGGCGGTCCGCGGCAGTCTTGGCGGTCCGCGGCAAGTCTTGGCGATATTGCGCGCTTCCTTGCCGCGGCGGGCGATGAAGCTGTCCTTAACACGCGTTCTAGCAGGTCAGCGAGGGTGTCGATCGGGCGTCGGAGCGATGCGGTCGCGGTCGATTCCTAGCTGCCCGCGGGGACCTGGGTGAACCCGGCCGGGATCTGTGGGTGGTTGATGAGCTTCGTCAGCGCCGGGGTGCGCTGTACCCAGGTGTAGTTGCTGGTCTCGGACGCCGGGTGGGCTGAGTCCGGGGCGAACACCCTGACCAGCCGGACCAGCTGAAAGGTCTGGCTGTCTACATAGAAGTAATTCGTTTCCGCTTTGCCCTGCTTGCCCTGCTTGCCCAGCGACACGGACAGCTCGACGGTGCGGTGGCCGCGGACGACCGGGTGGCCCACGATCTTGACGTTGCCCTGGGCGAGCACGGCCTTGACGGATGTGGCCGGGATGTAGGGCACGACGTTCACCGGCGTTGTCGGCGCCGGGCCCGAGATGGGCGTGCCGTAGTTCGCGGTGCGGTATGACCAGGTGCGCGGGCCGTAGTTGACCTGGGTGTCATCCACGTTGATCACCCGGTGGGCATCGAGATACTGGTGCTGCCAGGTGGTGACCTTGCTGCCCTGCAGCATCATCTCGTTGAGAGTGGCCGGGTCGGTCCAGTCGGTTTCCGGTGGATTGCCGGCGTCGATGCCGCTCTGCTTCATCTCGACCACGCTGTTCGCCGGGTCCCGCGCCGCGCCGGGGTGCCGGAAGGCGACCAGGAAGCCGGCCACGGCGATCCCGACGACGCCCACGGCCGCCAGGCCGCGGAACGCGGCCTCGCGCCGCTGCTCACGGCCCCGCGCCGCTCGATGGCATCAAGGTCCGGGGCCTGGGCACCCGTTTGCACGATGCGCCGCAGGTCGTCGCGGAGCCGGGTCTCCTCGGAAGAATTCATGATTGTGATTCCGTCCTGTTCAGGTGCTTGCGCAACGTGACCAGCGCCCGGGAACTCTGGCTCTTAACCGTGCCCTCACTGCACCCGAGCACCTGCGCCGTCTCCGCCTGCGACAGGCCCTCCAGGTAGCGCAGGACCGGTCCGTAGGGCTGGGTCTTGTGCGTTGAGGGAGCGGCGTGGGACAACCGCTCCCTGTGCGGGACGTCCCGGTTGCGGTCCTTGTTCGGGCTGGTCAGGATGCTGTGCGTGTGGGGAGCGGTTGCCTGCGCTCACGACTTAGCTGCGCGCGTGGTTGAGCAGTGGTTGAGTTCCGAGGGGCGCGGGAGTTGAGTTACGGCCAATAGCAGCCTGGTGTCGGGGTATCTCTGGCGAAATTTCGGCGCTTCTACTATCGCCGTTCCGTTAGGTCTTCGATGGACGCTGGTTGACTTCACCGCCTCCCCCTCCGCCTCCGTCTCCGTGCTCTCGGGCCTGCGCACACCAACGGCCCGCGCCGACGGCTGCATTGGCGAGTGGTCCGGCGGGATTTTGTCGGTGCGGTTCGCTAACGTCAGGCCATGCCCGACAGGCTCGCCCCGCATGCCCCCGCGGAATCAGAGGCTGACCACTCAAGCCGTAGGCGGGATAGCGCAGCAGATGCGGCTGGCGCGGGCCTGGGCCATACCGACCGCGTCCGGCTGGAGTCGCTGCGCTATGCCACAGTGCCGGAGGCTGTTGAGTATCTGGCGATCATGCGGACTTTTACCAGCGATATCGCTGGTCTCCTTTCTGACCAGTCGGCCGCCGAAGTCGCGGCGCGGTTGCGGGATCGCGGCATCGAGCTTGATTCCGATACCGCGGATGCGCGGCTGTCTTACCTGGTCGAACACGGTAACCTGGCGCGGAGCCCGCGCGAGAACGAGGCGCACAGCGTCCGCGAATACCTTCAGGTCAGGTCGCGCTACCAGCTCACCCAGATCGGCGAGCTGGTACACCGACAGGTCGAGGAGCTGCTGAGTACTGCTGAACGGGCCCGTGAGGTGTCGAGTGAGATGCTCAGCGGCATCCTCAGCGGGCTGACCAGCCTGGGCACTTACGATGACGCTGGCCTGGCCAGCGCCGATCCTGACCGGCTGGCCAGTGAGATCGGCACCGTCTTCGCCCAGTTCGAACGGCTCGTGGAAAGTACGCGGGACTTCTACTCGTATCTGTCCCAGGTGCTCGTCCGTTTTGACCTGGACCGCGCCGAGTTCAAGGCGTTCAAGACCGCCTTGCTCAACTACCTGCAGCGGTTCGTTGACGATATTGCCCGGCACATGCCGCAGCTCGCGGACGTGCTGATCAGGATAGAACCGCAGGTGGAAGCGCTTTGCGAACGGGCTAACGAAGGCCAGCGGCTGCTCTCGCTGGATGGCAGAGCGGCCCGGCGGGCGCGGGGCCTGGACCCAGCCGACTGGGACAGCTTGCATGCCTGGTTTGTCGGCAGCGGGCGGCGGGAAAGCGACGCGTCCGGAGTGCGGCGGCTGGCCACGGACGCGATGCGCGCGCTGCTGGTGAACCTGCGCCGCATCGCCTCAGCCGCGGAGCGGGAGCAGAGCCGGTATGGTGACCTCCTCAAACTGGCTGGCTGGTTCGATGGAGCCGATGATGACACCGCGCACGCGCTGTGGGCAGCGGCGTTCGGCCTGTACTCCTGTCGGCACCTGGGAATGGCCGCCGAGAGTGACGATCAGCCGGTGCCGGCGGTAACGTCCTGGTGGCGAGGCCCGGTGGCCGACGTGCCCCTCACCCTGCGCCAGTACGGAAACCGCACAGCCAGAGGCAGGGCGGGCAGCCGGGCAGACTTCGCGGCCGCCAAGCGCGCACGGGTCGCTGAGCGTGAGGCCGCCGAGCGGGAACACCGCGAGACTCTGGCCGAGCTAGCCCGCCATCCCGGTCAGCTCGGCTCCGTCCGGTTGTCTGACCAGGCCCGGACCGCCCTGCTCGACCTCTACAGCCGGGCGCTGGCGGGCCATGGCCGCCCGCTCACACAGGACGCTGAAGCCGACGCGTCCGCTGGCGGTGTGCGGATCACCGTCCGGCGCACGCCTGGGGAGTCCACCGTCATCACTAGCCCGGCTGGCCGGATGGAACTGGTCGGCCTGTCGATCGCGGTGATGTCAGGCGAGGCGGGCTCGGCTCCGGTGGCTGCGTACGGACGGCCCCGAGAGGTGAGCGCGTGACCGCCATTGAACGCCCGAGGTCGGCGGAGGATCCCTACGCCGCTGCGGAGCGCCGGCGGGCGGCCCGCACGCTACTGCGGGAGCCACTGCTGCATGGCGACGGCGCGAGCGCCGAGGAGTTCAGGCTGGTCCGCCGCCACCGGACCGAGCTGGCCAGACTCTTCGCGGACGGGTTGGGTTACCGCCTGGTTGTCGATCCGAACGCGGCCCGGCTATTCAAGCCCGGGCTCGGGCGCGACCCGTCCCGGCCACTGCGGCGCACCAGCGGCGCTCCGTTCACTCCGCGGGCCTATGCCCTGCTGGGCCTGACCCTGGCTGCGCTGACCCAGGCCCGGCAGCAACTACTGGTCGATGAACTGGTCGCCGCGATCAGGTCCGCTGCAGCCGAGGCTGGCCTGGATGTGGACCTCGACCACATCGGCGACCGGCGGGCGCTATATGCGGCCCTCGTTGTGCTGATCAAATACGGCGTGCTGCATGAGCGTGACGGGGACCTCGAAAGGTGGACGAACGATGGCCAGACCCTGACCCTGCTTGATGTACGGCGCGACCGGCTGAGCCTCATGATCTCCGCGCCGCTGGCAGGCTTGGTCACCCCAGATCAGCTGCTCGAAACGGCAGCTATGCCGTCGGCGGCGGGGGGTGCCCGGGTGGCGATCCGGCGTCAGCTGACCGAGTCTCCCGTCCTGTCAGCTGCTGGCCTGCGCGAGGAGTACGCGGAATGGTGGCGGCGCAACCGGAACCGGGAACGCGAGTGGTTCCGAGACCGGTTCGGGCTTGAGCTTGAGCTCAGGGCCGAGGGAGCCATTGCCGTCGATCCCGACGACGAACTCACCGATGTCGGCTTCCCGGGTGGCGGTTCGGCCAGGCACTTTGCCCTGCTGCTGCTCAGTGCGCTGGTCGGCGTGATCCGGGCTCGCGATGCGGATGAGCCTGGCCGCACCTGGGTGGTGATCGGAGGCGATGAGGTCGATGCGGTATCGGCTGACGTGTTTCGGACCTGGTCTAGGTGGCTGAAGCGTGAGCACCGGGAACGGCCTGGCCTGGTGCATGAGGAGGCGATGGATCTGCTGATCTCGCTGGGCCTCGTCGAACGGGGCGTTGACGGTGCACTGCGGGTGCATGCCGCAGCCGCCCGCTACGCCCCGCAGGCTGACCCTGATGATCCCGTAACAGACACGGGTTCCCCGCCCGCGCGGTCGGGAGAAGGGCTTATGCCCGTCGGCCGGGAGGATCGGTGATGACGTCGCATCGCATCGCGAGCCCTGCGGCCGTGCAGGCGCACCCGCACAGGTTCCGGCTCAACCGGGCCGGGATCCTCAATGTCTGGCAGTACGACGACCAGGTCTTCGAGTTCGCGGGCGGGAGGATGCTGCTGCGCGGCGCCAACGGTGCCGGCAAATCGAAGACGCTGGAGATGCTGCTGCCGTTCGTCCTGGACGGCGACAAGCTCCGGATGACGGCGTCAGGACGCCATCACACCAGCTTGCTCTGGCTGATGACTGACGGGTACGACGGGGCCAGCCGCATCGGTTATCTGTGGGTGGAGTTCGTCCGCACTACCGACTCCGGTGAGCCCGAATGGGTTACGTGCGGGATCGGCATCCGGGCGTCCCAGTCTGCTCGTACCGCCACCACATGGTATTTCACCTCCCCCCGGCGAGTCGGCCTTGATCTGTTCCTGGAGGACGGCACGGGCCCGCTGCCCCGGGAGCGGTGCCGGGCCACCGTCGCGGAAGACGGGCATTTCTTCGACAGCCCGCGCCAATACAAGCAGCATGTAGGCGAAATGCTGTTCGGGCTGGCCGGCAGCCGCTACGACGAGCTGCTCCGCCTGCTGTACTGGCTGCGGCAGCCGCAGGTCGGCGAGGACATAGAGCCGGGCCGCCTCGCGGAGATCCTCTCCGTCGCGCTGCCCGAGCTGGATGACGCGGCGGTCCGGGCGGCTGGGGGAACCCTGGACGAGCTGGCCGCCTTCGGTGAGCAGCTTGCCCGGCGGCGCCAGGCGGCGGCGGCGATGACCGCATTCGCGCAGCTCTACGTCGGATACGCGCGTCGTGCGGCAGCCAGCCGTGGCGCGGAGTTGGCTCAAGCGCACCGTGAGCTGAGCCGGCTGGACCGGGACATCAGCAGGCGCACCGCCGAGCTGGCCGCGCTGGCCCGGAGTATCAGCCAGAACGAGGAAGGCCAGCGCGCCGCCGCGGCCCGGATCAAGCAGGCTCGCCAGCGGCGCAGGGACCTGGAAGATAGCCCGGAGGCCCGCAGCCACCGGGAGGTGCTCGCGCTCGGGGAGCGAGCGCGCGAGCTCGCCCGGCGCGCCACGGACAGCCGCCGGCACGCGTCCTCCGCGCATACGCAGGCACAGAACGCAAAAAAACGAACCGATCGTGATGGCGGCACTCTGGGACGGGACATCACGAACGTGGCCGAGGCCGGCCGGGCCCTGGCCACGGACATGGCTGCACTCGCGATCCGTGGGCCCGTGGCCGTTTCCGCCGCGCTGGTGGACCCACGGCTGCCGGATAACCCGGCCGGGCTCGATGCGGCGCTGGCCGGGTATGCGGAGGCTATTGGAGCGGCCCGGCCCCTGGTGGGCGAACGTCAGGCGGCCGTGCAGGTCGTGGCCGAGGCCGGGCGGAGAGCTGAGCAGGCGGACAGCAAACGGACGTCCGCCGAGGATGAGGCCGCCCGACTGGAGGCCATGGCTGAGGCCGACCGTGCGCGGCTGGCGGAATCCGGGCGGGCCGCCCAGATCGCGCAAGAATCCTTCGACACTGGACTGGCGGCCTGGCATGCCGATGAGCGCGGCGTCCCATTCGGCATCCCTGGCGAGCTGACCGCCGACACCATCGAGCAGCTCGGCGCGCTCGCCCGCGAGGCCGCGAACCCGCACCTCGGCGTCCTCGCCGCGACCGAGGCGGCGGCCGGCTCCGAGCGGATGAGCGCTGAGCGGCAGCTCACCGAATTGCGCAGGCGGCGCGGGGCTATCGAGGCTGAGCCTGATCCGGCACCGGACCCGCCGGCGCTCGGCCGGGGCGAGCGCGACAGTGCCGACGGTTCCCCGCTGTGGCGGCTGGTTGACTTTCCGGGCCATCTCGATGTCAGGCAGCGGGCCGGGCTGGAGGCGGCGCTGGAGTCCGCCGGCCTACTCGACGCCTGGGTCCGCCTGGACGGGCAGGTGCTGAGCCCGGATCAGCGCGATGTCGTGCTGTCGGCCGGCCCGCTGGTCCCCGGCCGCAGCCTGGCGGATCTGCTTGCCGTGATCGTCCCGGACGAATCCCCGGTGAGAGCGGGAACCGTCCGCAGTGTGCTCGGGCGGATCGCCGTGGAACCCGCACCGGGGGTGGCCGCAGCGGCCGGGCTGGATGGCTCCTGGCAACTCGGGCCGTTGGTCGGCCGCGCTTCCAAGTCGGCCGCGCAATATATCGGTGCGACCGCCCGGGCGGCCGAACGGGCCCGGCGGCTGGCCGAGACCGACGGGCTGATCGCGGAGGCTGAGGAGGCCCGGCAGTCGGCGGCCGCAGCCGAGAGGGCGGCGCGCGACCGGCGCAGCGCCATCGAGGCGTGGCTCGGTGCACTGCCCCCGTACGGATCGCTGCTCAAGGCGTGGGCTGATGTGCAGGTTCACCTGGGGGCGGTCACGCGTGCCGAGGCGGCAGCCCGCGAAGCCGAGCAGATCGCCCGGCAGGCCCGGGCGGCTGCCGCGGCGGCCGGGCGCGAACTGGCGCGGCTAGCGGCAGCCCATGATCTGCCTGCCGCGGCCCAGGCCCTGCTCGCCTACGGTGACCGGCTCCGGAAGCTGGACGCTGAGCTGACTGGCCAGCAGGGCACTGCTGGCCAATTGCGTGGCCGGCTGACCCGGCTGTGCGAAGACCTCGCCGCGTGCGCCGATCTGGACCACCAGGCCGCCGAGTTGGAGGAGGGCGCCCGCCAGCTCGAGGCCGAGTCGGAGGCAGCAGCCAGCCGGTACGAGGAGATGCGCCAGGCAGCCGAGGCCAGCGTCCGTGAGCTGGAAGAGCGGCTGGCAGCGGCCCGGGCGGAGATCGGGGCAGGCGAGGAGCTGGAGCAGCAGTTGCGGGCCGAGCAGACTCGGCTGGCCGGGAGGCAGGGCTCGCTACAGCAGGCACTCGACGACACCGGCGAGCGCCGGGTCGCGCAGGAACCGGGCGTCGTCGAGGCAGCGCACCGGGTCGCGGATCTGGCTTCCGTGCCAGGCCTGCTTGCCTCCGCCGGCGTACCAGCAGACGGTGCCTACGAGCTGGCCCGCGGTGTGACGCCCGGGGTGAAGCTGCCGCCGGCAGTGGCCGAGCTGGCCCGTCAGCTGGCCGCGCTGGAACTGCCGGAACGGCCGGTCACCGAGGCGGCGGTGTGGAACCGGTACACGGAGGTGACGAGTGGCCCGGCCGCCGACTGCGAGCCACGGGTGCTGGAGCAGGTCGGCCTGCTGGCCGTCGTGGCCCGGGATGAGACGGGCGAGCGCCCGCTGGGCGAGTTGGCCAGCCGCCTGGAGGGGGTAGTCGCCCGGGACGCGGAACTGCTTACCGAGCGGGAGCGCCGCGTATTCGAGGAGCACATCCTCGGCGATCTGGGCGAGGCGCTGCGGGCGCGGCGGGTAGAAGCCGAGGAGCTGGTTGAGGCGATGAACCGGCTGCTCGACGGCGTCACCACCTCACAAGGCGTCCGGGTGGCGCTGCACTGGCGGCTGCGCGAGGACGTGCCTGCCGATTCGCGGCAGGCAGTCGCGCTGCTCGGACGCCCGCTCGGAGCCCTGCTGCCCGATGAGCGGCAGACGCTCCGGGATTGCCTGCACCGGCTGATCGAAACGTCCCGGTCCGAGCAGCCCGAGCTGTCCTACGTCGAGCACCTTGGCCGGGCGCTCGACTACCGGCAGTGGTTCGCGTTCCGGGTCCGGTACACCCGGCCGGAACTGGATGGCCGGTGGCTGGATCTGCATCGCCGGTCGCCGCTGTCCCAGGGTGAGCAGAAAGTCGTCTGCTACCTGCCACTGTTCGCGGCTGCAGCGGCGCATTTCAGCTCGGTCGCGGGCGCTGCTCCGTATGCGCCGCGCTTCGTCCTGCTCGATGACGCCTTCCCCAAGATCGATGTGCGCACCCATCCGCTGCTGTTCGGGCTGCTCGTTGACCTCGACCTGGACTTTATGGTTACAAGCGAGCGGCTGTGGGGAGATCACGAGACCGTTCCATCGCTGGCGATATACGAGGCGCTCCGGGATCCGGCGGAGCGCGGGATCGCTCAGTACGAGCACCGCTGGGACGGCCAGCGGTTGCAGGCCGTGGGGGCGTGATGCCCGGCACCCAGTCCCCTGGCACCGCGTCGCTGTCGGTCCCCGACTGGCTGGCCGACCCGGCGCTCTCCCGGCTCTGGGAGGCTGTGCGTGCCCGGCTGGAACGCGGCCACCTGGTGCCCGCCGGACGGATTGTCCTCACCGGCCTGCAGCGCGCGGAACGGCACGCCATCGGCGACTTGCTCGCTCGGCCTATCGTGGCCGATCGGGTAACGATTGACCTGGCGCAGCTTGATCAGGTGCTTGCACGCCGGTCACCGTACCGCGGCCTGGCCACCGCCGTGGCGGCCGTGACCGGGCGCACGCCGGAGGATCGCCAGGCGCAGCGATCGGCGGCTGCGGCAGCACGCGAGGAACCGCTTGCCCTGTTGCGCGAGCTGCTTGCGACCGAGCCGGCATGCGCAGGCATCACCTGGGGTGAGACCTGGCTGACGACCATCCGGCGAGCCGGGCTTTTCACCCGAGCTGTCGATCCCATACAGTCCGCGCGCAACGTGATGACCATTCTGGCGGAAGCGCTAGTACCCGGCGCAGCGGTTATTTCACGCACCGAGCTGGCGGCTCGGGTGACAGGTAGCGCCCATGGCCTGGATGACGGAACGGTGGTCTCCCAGCTTGCCCTGCGTGCCCTGGCGCTCGATGCGGGCGCCAAGCTGCCCAGCACTGCTGTCGCACGGCGCGATCTGTGGGAGCGGTATGGCGTGAGTGCTGACACGGTATCGAGCACCTGCCTCATCCTGGGCGTGATCGCGCGCGGCAATGAGCCGGTGGCCCGGCGGCTCCGGCTAGCCGCCGAGGCGGGCGACCCGGTGCACGTTACCCCGCGCGACCTGCGCCACCTTGAGCTTGCCCGGCACGGGCGTGTGCTGGTGTGTGAGAACCCCCGTGTCCTGGAGGCGATGGCCGACAGGCTCAGCGGAGCCCCGGCGGTGTGCACGTCCGGCCAGCCCAAGCTGGTCACTCTGGAGCTGCTACGACGGCTGGCGAGCGCGGGGGCGCGGCTTCAGTACCACGGTGACTTCGACTGGCCGGGCGTCGCGATGGCGAACCGCCTGATCGCCGAGGTGGGGGCGGAACCGTTGCTCATGAGCGCTTCCGACTACCAGGCTGCGGCTCGCTCCGGCCGGGCAGCACTGGAACTCAGCGGGGCTCCGGTGGACGCTTCTTGGGATCCTTCACTGAGGCCGACTATGACACGACTTGGCGTTGCCTTGCATGAGGAGGCGGTCCTTGACGAACTCCTTGCCTGCCTCACGCCACAGGCCCATTAGCTTAACTACGAGCTTGGGCTGACATGCTCAGAATGACGCCGCCTCGGGTGCCGTATTGCCCCGCGCGGCCGAGCTCGGCTAGTGCCCTGAGTCGCTGATTTGTCGGCAGCAGGCAGCGAGAGTGCCCAGGATCTCGTCGGCGGTCTTGGTCCACACGAACGGCTTCGGGTCCTTGTTCCAGGCGTTGATCCACCGGCGGATGTCGGCTTCCAGTTCGGTGACGCTGCGGTGCGGAGCGGCGGAGCTTGCGGTTGGTGAGTTCAGCGAACCAGCGTTCCACCAGGTTCGTCCATGAGGAGCTGGTGGGCGTGAAGTGCAGGTGGAAGCGGGGATGGCGCAGCAGCCACCTTTACCTCCGGGGTCTTGCCGGTGGCGTAGATGCCCCTATGTTTGTCAAGTGGCTTCGGGCAGGTCAGTGCGCTTGGCTGGCTGGATGAGGCCGTAGATCTCGCGGGCGGCGTAGCGCTTGAGGCAGCGGATGGTTTCGCGGCGGGTTTTTCCTTCTGCCTGGCGGCGTTCGAGATAGTCGAGGGCGCGGGGATCCCAGCGCAGACGGCTGATCACGATGCGGTGCAAGGCGGCGTTGGCTTGCCGGTCACCGCCGCGATTGAGGCGGTGGCGCTGGGTTTTGCCGGATGATGCCTGGACGGGGCTGACGCCGCAGAGCGCGGCGAAGGATGCTTCGCTGCGGAGCCGTCCGGGGTTGTCGCCGGCGGCGATGACCAGGGCGGCGGCGCTGTCGGGACCGATGCCGATGGGCGTGAGCAGCTGGCCGGCGCAGACGGTGAGGGCAGCAGTGATGTGGTGCTGGAGGTCGCTGGCCTCGGCGCTGAGCTGCTGGATGCGCCGGCCGAGGACACGGAGTGTGTAGATGGCTGCGGCCGTGGCAGCGCTGGCGCCGGGCGGGTCGGCCAGGCTGGTGCAGGCGCGGACGAGGGCCTTGGCTGACAGGCCAGCCAGCGGCTCGCGCACCGCGGGGTCCGCGGTGACCAATATGGCCTTGAGCTGGTTGATCGCCTGGGTGCGGGACTTGACCGCGGAGTCCCGGGCCATCTTGTAGGCCCTTATCGCCTCGGCGTGGCCGTCGCCGGACTTGGGCACGGCGCGGGCCTGGCCCGACAGCACCGCTCTCGCCGCGGCTTCCCCGTCGATCGCATCAGTCTTACCGCGCCGGCGGCGCGTTGCCTTATCGGGCTGGTTCACCTCCGCCACGGCTACTCCTGCCTGGCGCAGATGCCGGGCCAGCGCTGCCCCGTAGGAGCCAGTGCACTCCACCCCGGCCCGGTTCACCGGCCCGAACCCGAGTGCCCAGTCCAGCAGCTGACGGTAGCCCGCCGCGGCCGCGGGAAACGACTGGCTGCCCAGCAGCCCGCCGATCCCGGTGATCACCGCTGCGACGTGCAGGTCCTTATGGGTATCGACGCCAAGTACCACCTCCTCCCGCGGAGCATCGTCAGGATTCTGGCCCGATCGTGCCGGGCGGGGCATGCTAGTCACGTGTCGTCTCGCTCCTGTCCGGGGGCTGATGGCAGCACCGGGCCGGTGAGGGCGGTCAGAACTGTGACGGTGACTTTAGGCGAAGGCCCCCATCGGGACACGTCCCACCGGTCCGGTGCCAGCAGCACCGCCGCAGGTCAGGACCGACAGGTCTTCACCAGGGCATCACGCCAGTTGTCGCACGGGTCAGGCCCTGCTTGCGGCGGCACGACCATGATCCTCACAGTTGTCGCAGACCAGGTGCAGTTCCAGCCCATCGGGCACGGCGGCGTCGATGTGCTTGAGGAAGCGCAGGAACTCCTGGTGGCGGTGGCGCCGGTAATGCTGGGCGATCACCGGGCCGCTGGTGATGTCCAGGGCAGCGAACAGGCTGGTCGTGCGGTGCCGGACATAGTCGTGCGTCATCCGGGCTGGGGTCGCGGGCAGTACCGGCAGGCAGGGGGCGGTGTGGTCCAGGGCCTGGATCTGGGATTTCGTGCGCCACGAGGCGCCGCATTACCGGGCGGAGATGGAGGGGCTCCGCCGCTGGATTGTCGCAGCAGGCTGGCGAAGCTGAGGGCAGCCTGATCCGGGAGACGCCGGGGAGGGCAGGCTAGGTGGGCCCGGGCCGTCTGGCAGTACCGGCCCGTCCCCTCGTTGTCAGGGCTGCTCGGAGACGGAAAGGTGCACGTGAGGAACCAGCGGTTAAGCCCCTCAAGAGATACACCGGCTCCAACCTGGTGGATGCGGGCCGGAGCGCAGCGCACGCCCTGCGCGCCTTCGGGCGGGCAGGTGACTTCTGGGCCGGGTGGTGCGGTGGATCTGCAAACGGCATAACAAGACGAAGTGGGCCGTCCTCATGCGCCGCTATCTCCCTGGATGGCGGCCGGCCGAGGACGAGGTGACGTTGTTCCAGCCCCAGGCCCTGCAAGGTAACTCACTGACATGGACTCGTGGACAGCCGGAGCGTGGAGACACGCACGTCCGGTTCGGCGGGCGGGCCGGGGAAACGTAACGTTCGCAAGGACGTCAACGCGCCCCGGCCCGGCCCAACTCATCGACCGCGAGGACCAGGGCCTTCTCGGGAGGGTTGAGATAGAGCCCGGCCACGTCGCGGACCTTATCGATGAACTGCGGATCGGCCGATAACTTCCAGGTCTGCACCAGGTGGGGCCTGAGGCCGAAGGCCCGCCAGATCCGCGAGATCGCCGACTGGCTCAGGCCGGTCGCCGCGGCCATCGACCGGGTGGACCAGTGCGTGTCCTCACCAGGCCCGCGTTCTTCCAGGGTCTTGGTGATCACCGAATCGACCTGCTCGTCGGTGATCGTCCGCGGCGCTCCCGGCCGCGGCTCATCCGACAGGCCCTCCAGCCGTGACACCATGAACCGGGACCGCCACTTGCGCACCGTATCCCGCGAGACCCCCAGGTCAGCGGCCACCGCGGTGACTGACCTGCCCTCGGCACAAGCCAGGACGATCCGCGACCGCAATGCCAGGGCCTGCGACGTCTTGCGCCGCCGCTCCCATCCCTGCAGGACCTGCCGCTCTCCGGTGCTCAGCGCCGGAACCTGACCTCTTCTGATGGGAATCGCCGGAAGTCCTGTGGGGAAGCTGCTGACATCGCCTCGTTCGTGTCGCATCCATAAGGCGGGCGAGTTTCCCGTCATGGCGACAGCTCCTCCCGGGTCACGATGGTCTTGAGCAGCATCCGGACGTCCTGGCGGGCCCGGCTAAGGCGCTGGTACAAGGTCTCCACTTCGCAGCCGGTTTCGTTAAGCCATGTCGGGAGACCGGCCTGCAACGCCTTCTTGCAGTCCGCCCAGCTCACATGACCCTTCATAGCGGTGCGGAGCATCTCCTCTGCCGCTGCGAGCACCACAAGCCGGTAGCGCTCAGGGTCATTCGAACGCTCGGGCACCATCGCCTTAAGCTCCTCGCGCTTGCGGCGGAACCGTATGGACCACGTTCCGGCGAGGACCAGCCACACCGCTTCCCGATCGACGGAGCTGAGGCCGGGATTCGACACGGGGAAGTCCTGCTGCCGATTACCCGCCACCGTCTCGGGATCCTCCACCGGGATTAGCCTTAACTGCTCTCGCTGGTGATCGATCTCATGGATCAACGCTTTACAGAAGAAGGCGCGGAGGTTCTCCACGTGCCCAGGATCCTTCACGCGACTGACCGAGTAGAAGGTCTCCTGAAGCGCGTCCTCGGCGAGGTCTCGGCAGCCCGCGCGCCGCAGGGCGAGCCGCCAGATCTCGGGGGCGGTGTAGATAAGGAGGAGATCTTCGTGGAAGCTTGGCGAACTGGCGTCACTGTGTTGGCCAGCTACTGGCTGGGTGGCCGGGTGGCCATCGGTGACGCGGGGCTCAGAGGAGGAGATCATCGTTGCTCCGCTTTGGGTTGCGCCGCCGTCCGGGCCTTCTCTGATCTGTCCCGCGGTCCTCGGCATCTGAACCCCCTACTCGCGGCCGGCCTCGCGAGCCGGCGGGTGGTGCTGCGATAGCCGATCGACTCTGACCGCCTGCGAGCGTGTTCACTCCAACTTCAGTTTCCCCGAGCAGAGCAGCGATCATTCCGTCTATTTGAGCAGAGCTTGACGATCTTTAAGATGTACTTAAAGATCGAGATAAGAATCGGGTTCTCTGGCATGTCAGACGGGGGTGGATTGAAGTGCAGAACCGTGAAGTCAAGCTTGGGCAGATGCTGGACAGGCTGATCGAGGACCGTGGGTATGGGCGGAACCGAAAAAAGATCTCTAGAGCTCTTGACGTCAGTGCGGCCGCGCTGTCGCAATACGTGCGAGACCAGACGCGCCCCAGCTTCAACAAGCTCATAGCGCTGGCTGACTTTTTCGAGGTCAGCCTCGACTACCTCGTGTACGGCCTGCCAGCTCGGGGCGGGGCCGAGGCGGACTACGAGCCTACGCTCAGGTTTGTCGACCTCGCCCTATCCGACGTCCAAGCACGCACCAGCCGACACTCAGCCATCGTCGCCCGTATCGGCCGCGTCCTTGCCGATCGCATCAACGACGTGGCAGCGGAACTAACACTGGCACCGACTGCAGCACGAGAGGGCCTGGTGCAAGACGATGAGATGCTCCGTCTGGAGGGCTACTGCCTTCGTGCCGACATCCTCAGCCTTGACCTGGCCTTTGACGTCGTCCAGGTGAAGGGCGGCGTCGCCGCAGGGCGCTTCCTGAACGTGGTCGCGAGCAACCTGCAGGCAGGATCCCAGTACAGGTTCCTTATCCCAGGCGAAGAGCAGGTGCCGGAGAGAACCGTCTCAGCCTTCCGCTCGTTGCTGGCCCACCAGGTGGGAGGCGACCAAGTCCACCAGAATTGCACTTTCAGGCGCACCAGCACGCCCCTGGTGATAGGCATCGTCCTGTATCAGCTCGATGTTGCGGATCTGCAGGCCAAAGAGCCGGCGCTGCATGCGCAGTTCAGCTCTGACATGGGCGAGGACCACTGGTTCGGCTGCGTCATCCGGCCCAACGCCGACTCCAACAGCGACATGCTGCTGGATTCGAGGCACCTACGTCACGCGAGAAGCACTTTCGAAGCTCTTTGGGCCTCTGGCCAGGCGCTATAGCTGTTACAAAGTTATGAAGAAGCTGGACCCTGCCGCGGGCGGTGGGTGTCCCAACGCGGTAAAGTCCTGGGGCTGTGGGGACACAAGGCATCATCGTCGGGCAGGTCGTCGAGGTGCGGGACCATCCGCATGGCGACCGGATCTGGCTGGCGAAAGTTGATCTTGGACTTGGCGATCCGGTGCAGATCGTATTCGGGGGCAAGCGGGTCATCCAGCGGAACAGCCTGGTGCCCGTGGCACCTCCTGGATCCCGCTTGGACGGGGTCAAGATGCGTAAGAGGAGATACCGCGGGGAGGTATCTCACGGAATGCTCTGCAGCCTTGCAGAACTTGGCTGGGATCCAACAGTGACGGACCGGGTGGCCAGACTCGCTCCTTCTGACGGCTTGAAACCCGGCACCTGCCTCGATGACCACGCTAATGACTGGCAGTCCATCGTCCTCAATCCGAGAGCGCAATGGACTGGCGGAGTGCTGATCGCCACACGGCAGGTCTTGTCTGGGGAGTGGCACCTGGGCAAGCGGGGTGTCTTGCGGCGGCGTCGGATACGCCAGGGTGCGTAGTCCCTTGGAGCCGATCGGGTCAGGTCGCGGGTTGGCTAAGTTAGCAGGCACGAAGCTCCCGCCGGTATAGCCGGTTGGCAGCGGGCTTTCGTTGATCAGGTCCGCATAGTCAGCCTCGGCGCGCGCCGATATCGTGATCACTTCGGCATGGCCGCCCTGGCCGTCCTGGGTCGAGCAGCCGGGCGAGGTCAAAGCCGCTTTCGTCCCCGAGCCCGATGTCGACGAGGATGACGTCCGGCCGCAGAGCGCGGGCCTGCCGGAGCGCCTCGGCGCTGTTCGAGGCCACGCCCCGCACCGTCAGGCCTTCTCGCTGCAGGAGAACGCTAGCCGCCTTGAGGAAGGCGTCGTTGTCATCAACCAGCAGGCACCGTATCGACATCCGCTCATGGTGGCAGGGATACTTGCGCCCCGCATTGCGGCTAGCAGGAATTCCGCCGCGGCTCACGAGCATCGCCCCGGCCAGCCGTCGGTGACTGGATCGACCGGACATCTGCTGCATGCCGAGTGGCCATCTATCGGTTGCCGTCTTTCATGGTTGTGATAGCAGAGACAGTTGAGAGCACCGCCCGGGATGGCCGCCGGGCCGCGGTCACCGGGGCGCGGTGGTGACGGCGGATCGGTAGCCCGGTGCGGGGTGTGATCGAGCAGCGCAGCGCCGCCCTGCTGGAGCAGTGTCTGAGCTCAGCCGGCGGCCGAGCGCATCGCCGTCGCGGGCGGCACCGGTCGATCTGCGCCCGGATCACCGAGGAGCCGTCCGGCGCGGCGATAACGCCCGACAGGCGCACCTCCGGTTCGGCGGCCGGCTCCGCGGCCAGCTCGGCGAGGGCGCCGACCGGCGCGCTGCAGCCGGCGCTCGAGCGCGGCCAGGAAACTGCGTTCGGCGATGGCTGCGGCCCGGGTGGGCGGGTGGTCCAGGGTGCTTGAGCCGGGCCGCGGTACTCGGGTCATCGGTACGGCACTCGACGGCCAGCACGCCCTGCGCCGGGGCGGGCATCAGCAGCGTGGGGTCGAGGGGCGTGGCTCGGACAGTCGAGCGAGGCCGAGCCTGGACAGTCCCGCCACGCCAGCACGAGGGCGTCGACCTGGCCGCTGGCGAGCTTGCGCAGCCGGGTGTCGACGTTCCCGCGGATCGGCACGATCCGCAGCTGACGGCCGGTGGCGCGCAGCAGGGCGGCCCGCCGGGGTGACCCGGTGCCGATCCGCGCTCCGGGCGGCAGGGCGTCGAGGCTGGTCCCGCCGGGCCAGACCAGCGCGTCGCGCGGGTCTTCGCGGGCCGGGTACGCCGCCACCTGCAGCCCCGGCACCGGCGCCGTCGGCAGGTCCTTGCAGGAGTGCACGACGAGGTCGACCGCGCCGCGCAGCAGCGCCTCGCGCAAGGTGGTGGTGAACACCCCGGTCGTGCCGAGCCGTTCGATCGGCGCGGCCGACATATCCCCCGGCGTGGCCACCGTGACCAGGACGGACGGCTGGCCGCACTGCTCGCGCAACTGCCGGGCGATCCGGCCGGCCTGGGCCAGCGCGAGCGGACTGCCGCGGGTGCCCAGCGGCAGCCGGCGGTGGCGCGGGGGGCTCATGTCCCGGCCTCGCCCGTACGCAGGTCAAAGAGCTGGCGCAGCGCGTCGAGATAGATCGGCCCGTCCGGGCCGGTGGAGAACTCCTTGGCCCGGACGGTCGGCTGGTGCAGGATCTTGCGCAAGATGCGGTGGACGGTGGCCGCCGTCTCGGCCCGCTGCTGGTCGCTGAGGCCGGGAGCCGGTCGTGCAGCCGGGCCAGCTCGGCGTCCGCGAGCTGCCTGATCTGCGCGTGCATCGCGGCGATGACGGGCGCCGCGATCGCTTGGTCCTGCCGGGCGGTATACGCAGCAGCCTCGGCGGCGACGATCGCGCGGACCTGGGGGATCTGGTCCGGTACCGCCCGGTCGGCCAGATGCGGCCGAGGGCGGCGACGTCGAGCGTGTACGCCGGGCAGCCGCCCGACGGCGGGGTCCACATCGGGTGGCATGCCCAGGTCGAGCACGAACAGCGGCCGGCGGCCGGCCTGTGCCCGGGCGGCGCGCACGTGCCCGGCGAGCACGACGGGGCGCGGCGGCGCCGGTAGCGGTGACCAGGATGTCGGCGTCGGCAAGCGCGGCGGGCACGTCGCTGGCCCGCAGGTGCCTGCCGTGCACCGCTGCGGCCAGCCTCGGCGGCTCGCTCCTGGCTGCGGCTGGCCACTGACAGCCGCCCGACGCCGGCCTCGCGGAGCAGCCGTGCCGCGAGCTTGCCCATGCTGCCGGTCCCCAGCACCACCGCCTCGCGGGCCGCGAGCCCGCCCAGGTGCGCCGCGGCGAGATCGAGGCCCGCCCGGGCGAGCGAGATGCCTTCGGTGCTGATCGTGGTCTGGGTGCGGGCCCGCTTGCTGGCCCGCAGCGCCGCGTCGATCAGGCCGCTAATGGCCGGGCCGGTGGTTCCCGCCGCCGCGGCCGCGCGGGCCGCGTCCTTGATCTGGGCGACAATCTGGTCCTCACCGACAGCCATCGAATCCAGCCCGCACGCGACCGAGAACAAGTGACTCGGCCGCCGCGCCGCCGGCCCGGATGCGGGCCAGCCGCCAGGACCTCGCCCGCCTCAACCCCCCCATGGACCGCCAGCACGGCTGCGACCGCCCCGGCCACCGGTCCGGCCGGGCCGTGCGCGGCCGCATAAACCTCGACCCGGTTGCAGGTGGACAAGACAGCCACCTCGTCGATGCACGGCATAGCATGCAACCGGGCCAGGACACCACCACGCTCCGCAGGCGAAACAGCCAGCCTCTCCAGCACCTCCGCCGCAGCGACCCGGTGGGAGACACCGACGTTCACAATCTTCATCGCGAGGGCCGTTCTGTCCCGGGATTTCGGGAAGGGCGATCTGGAGGGCCACTGGGCCGGGGCCGCCGGCACCTGGGCCGGGGCGCCTCGAACACGGCCGGGATCTCGCATCGCGGAAGTGATGCCCCGGCTGCCGGGCTCTCCGTCATCGCTCGCGCCTCACTTCCTTCGGCGTTGTGCGGCTTGCCGGGACCGTGCCGCACGTCTTCAGTTTCGCGGCCCGGGTCCGGTCGTGTCTTCGCGGCCAGCGCCCACCCCGGCTACCTGCCAGCAGGAATCACCGGACTCCGGTCAGCCGGAGCAGATGACGGCCGCGGACCTCGTCGTGGCGATACGCCGGTCTGCCGTGCGGCTACTCGGCGCCGATGACCTTGAAGTCCTGGTTGACGAAGACGTGGTGCGGCCAGTTGACGCCGATGTAGTGGACCTCGTAGTCGCCATTGCTCAGCTTCACCACCCGGTTGACCAGGCCTCCCGGGTAGGCGGCCAGCGCGGCTTCCGTCGCCTTATTGGCTGCCGTTCCGCTGACGATCGTCCCCGAGCCTTCGGTGTAGTCCGCCGGGATCTGGCCGGCCTGCTTGGACGTGGTGGGTGCGCCTTGCTGGAAGGGGATCACTGTGGCCGAGGACGCCGTGTAGGCGTTGCCGGCCGGTTCGACGGTGATCTGGGTGGCCGTGATGCTCGTGTTATCGGTCGTCCCCAGGACCAGGACGTTTTCGCCGGCGGTGATGGCATTCGCTGAGGCCGGGCCGGTCTGCTTCTGGTAGGTGGTGGAGGACGCTTCTTTGATGGTCACTTTCTGGCCCGCTGATGTCGTCAGCGTGAAGCCTGACGTGGACACGCTGCCGACTGTGCCGGCTGCTCCTCCCGCGGCCGGCCCGGACCGGGCGTTGGAGCCCCCGCCCGATCCGGAAGGGTGGGCGAAGCCGCTGCTGGACGTGGATGAGCTGCTGCTGGCCGCGGCCGGGCTGCTGCTGGAGGCAGCGCTGACGATGCCGTAGGAACCGCCCGCAACGGCGATGGCCGCGGCGCCGACAATGATGGACCTGGTGAGTTTGCGCGAGGACATGTGCTGGGCTTCTTTCGTCGATGCCTAAATCTGAGAGTGGCAGCCAACGCTGGAAGGGCGATGGAAGCAATCCGGAAGGTTTCCGGGAGTTTGGCCGGCCCGGGCTGAGACTCGGCTCTGAGGCGCCGCTGAGGCTTAGCGTCAACGAACGATTCACGGGCGCATTCACGTCGGCGCCAGCGGCCATCCGCGTACCCCGCTAGCCGGATCCGCAGTTACCTGCTAGCCGGTAGCGGAGCTTGGCCGCTCGCCGTGACGACATGGCGCCCGGAACGCATGATGATCGGGCCATGACGGAGGACGCGATGATCCCGCTACTGTCGGCGGCCGCCCGCATGGCTTGCGGGCGGATGACCCCGCAGCACCTCAACGCCCTGCACGCCAGTGTCGAGCGGGCATCCTGCCGGTCGGCCCGGCGGCCGACGGCATCATCCTGAGCTCGCGCCGCAGGCTCATGCGCGGATCGTGCCGTAGCCGTTGCCGTTGGCCCCGCTGGCGCTGGTGACCAGGATGCGCATCACGACGGGCTTCGTCGTCGCGGCGGGTGTTGATCGTGCCCTTCGCCCCGGGCCGGAGGGCGGCTTCGAAAGCGAGCTGATGTGCCGTGGCTCCTCCTCGCGGCGTCGTCTCTAACGATTTGCCTGGGCGCCGGGTACGCCATCCGGCCGCATGGCAAGCTGGCCGTCGGTCATGATCGCGGTCCGGCCAGCCCGGCGGGCGACGGAGCTGTCGTGGGTGACGATCACCATGGTGAGTTTCTGGGCGAGCCAGAGGTCCTCGAGCAGGGTGATGATCTCATCGCGGGTGCCCTCGTCGAGGTTGCCGGTGGGCTCGTCGGCGAGCAGGACTTTTGGCTGCTTGACTAGCGCCCTGGCGATGGCGACGCGTTGCTGCTGGCCGCCGGACAGCTCGGACGGCAGGTGCCTGGCCCTGTCGGCGAGGCCGACGCTGGCCAGCGCGGCACCGGCCCGGGTCCGCCGGCGCGCGGCGCGGACGCCGAGCGGTGCCAGCGCCGCTTCCACGTTCTCCTGCGCGGACAGGGTCGGGATCAGGTTGAAGGTCTGGAAGATGAACCCGATCGCCTCCGCCCGGACTCGGGTCAGCTGGGCTTCCCGCAGTGCGGCGAGGTTCTGGCCGTCGAGGGCGATCGTTCCGCTGGTGGGCCGGTCCAGGGCGCCGAGCATCTGCAGCAGCGTGGTTTTGCCGTGCCCGGTCGGGCCCTGGACGGCCAGCCACTCGCCGTGACCGATCACCAGGTCGACGCCGCGCAGCGCGTGCACGGTGTCGCGGCCCTTGCGGTAGTCCTTGGTGACGTCGCTCAGCGCGTACATTGCTGCCCTTCGTTCCGCCGTGTGGTTGCGCATTTCATCCGGCCCGCTCATTCGACTCTGGCCAGTGCGGCGGCGGGCCGCAGCCGGGCCGCGCGCCAGCCGCCGAACGAGCCGGCGATGAGTCCGCCGGCGAGGGCGAGCGCTATCGCGAGGACGATGAGGCCCGCTGTAACCGGCGCGGTCAGCGGCACCGAGACGGTGTGGGTGGGGCTGGTGAGTGACCTGAGGATGCTGCCGGCCCCGTGCCCGGCGCCGGACACCGACGCGGCGTTGGCCGGTCCGACGGTCGCTGAGAGCGGCGGCGCCAGCTTGTCGATGAGGGCGGCGCCGGCGTACCCCAGTGCCACGCCGGCTGCCCCGCCGATGACGCCAATGGCAAGGGACTCGCCCATCACCTGGCCGACGATCCGCCGGGTCCGCCAGCCCAGCGCCTTGAGTGTGCCGAACTCGCGCACCCGCCGGGCCACGGCCGCCATCGTCAGGAGGCTGGCCAGCAGGAACGCCGCGATGAGCACGGCGACTGACAGCCATTTGCCGAGATTGTTGGCCAGGCTGGATGCGCTGGCCAGCGACCCGGTCACCTCGCTGGCCAGGTCGCTGGAGTCGGTGACGGTGGCCGACGGCAGTGCCTTGCTGATCTCCGACTGGACCGCGGGGATGTCGGCGGCGCTCGTGGCCGACACGTAGATCGTGTTCACCTGGCCGGTGAGGCTGGCCGATCCGCTCTTGGCGATGCGCTGTGCCTTGGCCAGCGGAACGTACACGTCCGGCGGGCTGCCGCCCTGCGGCACCGACACGATCCCGATGACCTTGAAGGTCGTGCCGCCGACGCTGATCGTGGAGCCCGCGGCCAGCTTGTTCTGCGTCGCGTAGCTGGAGTCGATCACTGCATCGTCGGAGTTGGCGTCCGCGGATGTCAGCGCGGTGCCGGCCGTCAGCCTGGCGGAGCTCAGCGACCCGAGCGAGGTGTTGCTCAAGTTGACGCCCTCGACAGCGAACGAGTTCGTGGAGAAATTCGAGCTGAACGAGCCCTGACCGGCGCTGATCGAGGGAACCGTCCCCGCGACGGTCACGTCGGTGAGCGTGAGCCCGCCCACGGCGGCCGCGACGTCGTGCTGCCGGGCTACTGTGGCGACCGAGTTGGCGCTGAGGGTGCCGTGCCCGCTGCTCACGAGGTCATTGACGTTGATCTTCGTGCCGGCGGCGATCTGGCCGCTCCTGACCGCCCGGATCTGCTGCCGGAAGCCGAAAGTGGTTGACCCGCCGGAGCCCTGTTTCGGCGGCTGCGTGACGGTGAGGTCAGTCCCGACGCCGTACAGCGTGTGCAGCACCGCGGCCTGGGAGTTCCTGACGCCGTCGGAGGCGGCCACCACCGTGATGACCAGGCCGATGCCGACCGCCAGGCCGAGTGCTATGAAGATGGCCTGCCGCATGCGTCGGCGCAGCTCGCGGCGCAGATAAGTGAAGAACATGACGGCTAACCTCCGGCTAGCTGAGATTTGCAGGAACTGAATGCCGACCGCTGCGCCGGGCTGCCAGTCCGCAGGCTGAGGATGGACCGGACAATGCCCTGGCCGTGCGCCCCCGGCGACCCGGCGGGGAGGGCCACGCCGCGCGAGTGCAGGCAGCTGGTGAACGTCCGCAGGGCTGCGCTGAGCCCGCCGGCCGGGGGGCGCAGCGGCTTGCACGCCTTCCTGGCCCCGCCTCCTGCGTGCCGGTTCAGGCAGCTGAGATAGGCGGCGGCGCTGACGGAGCCGGATGAGCTTGCCCTCGGGGCGGCCACCGGGGAGCCGGACGTGCCGCATGCGGCCAGGCCGGCCACCAGCAGCGCGGCCACGACGATGGGGATCCACCGGGCCGTCCGATGCCGGATTCTGCGTGCCGCCTGCTGGTACTGCATTCCGCCGCGCAATGGGTTCTCCTTCCCCGGCCTCCGGGCGCAGGGCCCGCGCCCGATAGCACGGCACCCGGACCACCGTGCTCGCATCGAATTGTCAACCCGCTGAGACTGTCATCCATGGTTGACTATTTGTGCATCGTATGGAGGGCACGCTAGAATGTCAACTGTGGTTGCATATCGTGGGGACGCGGCGCGCCAGGCCGGCGCGGGTCACGGCGGGCCAGGCCGGTCATGACGCCTGACGACGGGCCCGGCACCGGCCCGGGCCGGGACGCCTTTGGCCGTGCGCTCCGGCGCGCCCTGGCTGGTTATCTGTCCCGCATGGATGAGGAACTGGCGGCGGCAGGCTTTGCCGACCGCCACTTCCCGCAGGGCCGGGTGCTTCGCCTGTGCGCTGGCCCGGGCGAGACGACGATCTCCGACGTCGGCCGTGCGCTCGGGATCACCAGGCAGGGCGCCAGCAAGATAGTCGCCGGGCTCAGGGCGCGGGGCTACGTCACCGTCACCCCGTCAGCGGCAGACGGACGGGAAAAGATCCTCACGCTGACCCCGCGAGCAGCCGAGTACATGGCCGCCCGGCGTGCGGCCAGGCACGCAATCGAGGCTGACTTCCGGCGCACGATCGGCGCGGACGGCAGCAGCGACCTGCTGCGGTACCTGGACGTGCTGGCCGGCGAAGCCGGCACCGCGGGCGATCGTTCCGCGGAGTCTCCCGCTGTGCGCGCTCTCCGTTACCTGGACGCCGACTACTGGCCGGAGGATGCCGAGGACAGCCCAGAAGAATGAGGCTGGCCAGGACCGTGATGCGGAACTCGACAGCGAGGGGCAGCCAGCCATCGCGGTATCAGGCATATAGCCGAAACAGCAGGTTGAGCCCGCGATCTAGTGTTCGGGCGGCGCAGGACCGCGCGCCGCTGCTACGGCCTGGACTGATCGCGCCGCCGGGCGGCCCCGCGGTAAAGGGGACCGCCCGGCACGCGTGCTGTCCGGCTCACCCAGGGACTGAGATGTGCACTGAATGCTGAACCGGGCCGGGCGCTGTCGGGGCACCGCCCGGGATGAAGACGTCGCCGGCGGGCGGGGCCGAGACCGGCACGGGCCCCCCGAAGTCATCGAACGTCATCTCGACCGTGGCCCGCCCGGCCGGGGCCGATGCTATCGCGGGCTGCGCGACGGTGGCGTCGAGCTGGCGCACCCGCCCCTGCTGGTCGACATCAATGGTGCCGGTGGCGGTCCCGGTGGGCAGGCGGCTCCCGGCCGGGCCGAACGCGATGCTGACAGAGAACGCGTACCTGGTTCCCGTCCAGCCGGGTCCGGAAACGCTGCCCTTCTTGTCCACCGTGCTCACCGACTTGAGCAGCGTGAACAGATTCTGCGGGCTGGTTTCCGCCACGCTCAGCAGGCCGGCGCCGAGCCTCAGCTGCTGCCCCGCAGCCCCAGTCACGGGAGCCCAGAGCGGGGGCAGGCCGGGAATCCTGATCCAGGACTTGCCGCCGGGAAGCTTTTCCTGGCCGGCCGCGCTGCCCGGGTTCACGTACACGTATCCGCCGGTGAACCGGGTCTGCGCGCCGGTGCTCGTGGTCTCCTCGCCCACTCCTCGCGCCGGGTCGAACGCCCCGGAGAAGTCTGTCCGCACGGTCGTTGCCGTGCCATTGGCCTGCACCGTCACGTGGGTCGTGGTCGCGCTGAAGTGGTAGCTCTTTCCCGCCGTCATCTGGGATACCGCGCTGGTGAGCTGCGCAAGCGCGGAGGGCGCCTGGACGACCGTCAGTGTGACCAGCGTGACGGCGGCCACCACGGCGACGGCGGCCGCTGAGAGCGCCGCCCGGACGCGGACAACGTGGGCCGACCGCTGTGCCTTCACGCCGCGCAGCAGATCGATGCCGGGCGGGATGTCCTCGGCCACGGCGGCGAACAGCGTGCGTACTTCTTGTTCTGTATCGGACATTTGTGGCTCCTTCATAACAAGTTCACCTCCTGTCACGCTCTGGATCTGGTGTCTGGTTGACCGTGGGCCGGGGCCACTCACCGCCGAGCAGCTCACGAAGCGTGCGCAAACCCCGGTGCGCATGGGTTTTGACCGATCCGGGCGAGCAACCGAGAAGCCTGGCGACCTCGGCCTCGGGCAAGTCCTCGTAGTAGCGCAGCACCAGCACGGCACGCTGCTGCCGGGGCAGCCTGGCGAGCGCCTGCCTCATGAGGAGCCCGATCGCATGCCGGTCGGCGATGTCCTCACCGGACCCGCGCTCCGGCAGGACCGCGGCCGGGGTTTCCCGCCGCCACCGGGCACGCCACCACGAGCGGTGCGTGTTGATGACGATGCGGCGCAGGTAGGCGTCGGGATCGGTCCTGGTGTCGAGCCGGGGCCAGGCCCGGTAGAGCTTGACCAGGCTGGCCTGGACAAGATCCTCAGCGGCATGCCAGTCGCCGGTCAGCAGGACCGCTACCCGCAGGTGGCGCTCGCCGTGCTCGCGCACGAAGGCAGTGAAACGCTCGTCGACCTCGCTCGTATCTCGCCGCATCGCAGCTTCTTCCAGGTGGCGTGGATCCCCTATCGCTCACACGCCCCCAGTCCCGCCATACGTTGACCGCCGCCGCCGGTAATTCCGGCAGCTGAACCGTCTGCCCGGGCTGGGCATCCTAATTCGTATGCCAGAATCCCCGCCGCGGGCAAGGGTTGTGACGCTGTGCGTTCTGCTGGACTGGGAACTACCTGGGGGAACAGGCCGCCTCAGTTAACCGTCGGCCTAGGCGGGCCTCGGCCGAGGGAGGCTTCACCACGGGCCAGACGCTGATCATCGACGGCGGCCAGGTGCTGCCCGAGGGCGTGGGCTGACCGACCCTGGTTGATCACTGTTGGGAGTGGGAATGTGACCAAGCGTGATCAGCAGATCGACGGGTGTTGCCGTCACGCTGGCCGCCGCCACACTCCTGGCCGCGGCCCCGGCGGCCGCCAACGGCGTCCAGCAGCCTACGGCCAGCGGCCGGTCGGCCCCCAGTAAGGTGCCGTACACCTACCGGGTCCTGCGCCGGAACGTGATCATCAACGCCGACATCTGGAACCGCAAGCCCGAGATGATGGCGGCCGGGCTCGGCTTCGAAAACATCGTCGGCGTGCCCAACCTCAGCACCAGCAACGTCGGCCTCAGCAGCACCCTGGCCCGGCTGGCCGGCGGCACCTGGAACAGCGCGCACTGCCCTAACGGGCAGACGCCCCCGCTGGCCAGCTACACCTCGGCCTCGACTCCCGCCGGGGTGCGCAGCTATTACGGCCAGGACGTCTACTACTCCGATGGTCTGCCGGTCGAGTTCAGCTGGCCGATCCTGCCCAGCACCCTGGACGCCGACGACTTCCGGGTCACCCTCAACAACGGCACGACCATCACCCCCCAGGTGGCTTCGATCTGGCCCAACTTCGAGTACAACGAGCGCTCAGTGGCCGTGATGTTCGGGCACTTCGGCAACCGGATCCCGCCCAGCCAGAAAGGCGCCATCTACCCGGTCTCGGTCCGCGTGGTCCGCGGCTCGTCAGTCCTCAAGCTGGTCGGACCGGGCCAGCGGATCGTCAGCGCGGTCGGATTCTCGGCCAAGGCCCCCGGCTCGCCCTACACCGCGCCCGGGGTGCCGCCCGCGCAGCGCGGCGGCCCGACCCTGGTCGCGGCCAAGCTGAGCCGGATGTCGGCGGTGGGCAACACCGGACCCAAGATCTTCCAGCAGAACCTGCCTAACTCCGGGGTCAGCCTCTACGGCCGCCAGGCCAAGTTCCGGCTGCGGATGTACACCTCCGGCGGCATGACCCCGAACGGGGTCACCCCGCTGCTGCCGACCCAATACGACCGGTTCTTCCGGGTCGACGCGGTCACCAAGTCGGGCCGGACCGTCCGGCTGACCAAGGCCGGCAAGACCTACTACATCGACGGCCAGCCACTGCGCGTCGTCGGCCTGGCCAACCTGGGCCGCAAGCAGTCGTCCTACGACGCCTGCTACACCGAGGTCCGCAACAACTACATCGACATCGTGCTGGACGGCAGCGCGGCCGCGGCCCGGCGGATCACCACCGTGGAGATCCCGTCCACCGGGCGCTACCACCCGCTGTACAACCCCGGCGGGCCCGGCAACAACCCCGCCCCCGGCGTCCACTACACCGCGGGCAGCCCGCCCATCTCCGAGCACGTCATGATCGCCCTGGACAACCCGCTGACGGTGACCTACCGGCCCTAGCCTCGGCGCAGCAGAGGCGGCCGGAGTGGCGCTCGGTTCCGGCTTCCTGAACCGGGCCGCTCCTTTCCGGCGCCTGGTCCTGACCGGCTCCTCGGGGTAACCGGTTCCCTCGGCGGGATGGCCTGATCAGTCAATGCGGGCGCTCGTTTCATGGTGGGGGAGGCGGTAGCCGCAGATCACATCCGGAGCTTCGCCTGCCCAACGCCAAGTGCGGCCGCCGGGTTTACCAGGAAGGAGCGTGGCGATGCCCAGGGCGCAGATCAAGGATGAAAAGACTTACCAGAAGCTCCGGGAAAAGGGAGATAGCAAGGAAAAATCTGCCCGGATCGCTAACGCTGCGGCTGGCAGTTCCCGCCGCAAGGTTGGCGCTAAGGGCGGCAAATCGCGGGACTGCGCACCGGGCTAGGTGAAATTGCGACGCATGGCCACGATTTCCCTGAAATGCACCAGGCGCGCCAGGTCAGTGGCCACTCCGATGGGTGGGGGCCGTCAGGTGAAGGGCGGTTCCGGGGGCGAGGAGGCCGCTGAGGATCCGGGCGAGGATGTCACGGTAGCGCTCTGCCAGTTCCGGGGTGGCTGCGGATGCGCTGGCCTGCGCTGGCTGTGCAAGCAGTTCGGCCAGCCGGGGGTTGCTTCCGCTGGTGAGGACGTGGTGCAGGTAGGCGGCGTTGCGCTGCTGCCGGTCTGAGCCGCCGGTGAGCTCGTTATGGACGAACAGTGCGGTGACGGCGTTGAGGATGGCGAAGGCTTCCAGCTTTTCGGCGTGGCCGGCAGGGTGGCGGGCGAGGACTTCCAGGACGTGCTCGAGCAGGACGATGCCGTTCGGCCCGAGGACCGACCGGGTGATAAGCAGCGACGGCAGCCAGGGGTGGCGGTGCATGATCCCGCGGGCCTGCTCGCCGATGTCCAGGAGGTCGGCGAGCCAGTCGCCGGTCGCTGGGGTGAACTCATACTCGGAACCGGTGGAGTCGATCATCAGGTCGAGCAGGTCCTCCCGGGTATCGACGTAACGGTAGAGGGACGCTGCCCCCGTCCCGAGACCGGCGCCGACCCGGCGCATGGACACCGCGTCCAGGCCCTCCCGGTCAGCGATAGCGACGGCGACGGCCGTGATTTCCTCGCGGGAACGCTGTGCCGGCCGGCCGGTAGCCGCGTGCCCGGGGCGCATCCAGATGAGGTCGCCGGGTTCCTTCGATACCATTCCAGCCCCCGCCCCTTCGCTTGCGAACGACGTACCCGAACCGTTAGCGTACTTTACGAACACCGTTTGCAAACGATGGGAGAGCGCCTGGTCCGCGCCCGCCGGGCTGGGAGAACGGCTCCGGCGATCCCGGATGACAGCCGCCCGCGCACCGGGGTGCGCGGGCGGGCGAATGGGGGCGCGGGCCATGTCAATGCCCCGCTTCGAGTGAGCCGCCGATGTACTGGGCGGTCAGGATGGTGAAGATATAGGCCTGCAGGGCCTGGATCAGCATCTCGAACGCGGTCAGCGCGATGGTGAGGATGAACGAGGTCGCGCTGAACAGCAGGCCGATGCTCAGGCTGAACAGGTACCAGGTCGCGAGGGTGAAAATCAGCAGCAGGATGTGCCCGGCGAACATGTTCGCGAACAGCCGGACCGCCAGCGTGAACGGCCGGATGAGCACGTACTGCAGGATCTCCACGGGAGCCAGGAGGACCAGGATTCCCCCGGGTACCCCGCTGGGGATCATGTTCCTGAAGTAGCCGCCCAGCCCCTGGTGCTTGATGCCCAGGTAGGTGTAGGTGCCGTACACCATCAGCATCAGCGCGGCCGGGAAAGCAATCATTGACATGGGGGGGAACTGGGCGACCGGGATGATCTCCATCAGGTTCATCAGCCAGATGAAGAAGAACAGCGAGACCAGGAACGGCAGGAAGCTATCGCCCCGCTTGCCGATCATCGGCCGCAGGATCTGCTCCCGGACGAACTCCACCCCCCACTCCCCGAGGTTCTGCACCCCCCGGGGGACGATCTTCGGATTGGCGAACGCGGCCCAGAAGAATCCGACCACGCCGACGGCGCAGACCAGGGCCAGCAGCATCGGCTTGGTGAAGGCGAAGCTGCCCACCGTGAAGAACGGCGTGAACAGGAAGGTCGGGCCCGGGTATCCCGGGGCCGGGTAGCCACAGTGCGCAGACGAGAAGATATGGCTGTTGTCCTCGGTGCACTTGCCCGCGGCGAGGATCAGCATGTCACCGCGCAAGACGGTTTCCTCCTGCTTCGTACCCGCGCACAGCACCCGCAGGCGAGGCGCGCATCCAGGCCGCCCTGGTCCGGGCGGAACGTCGTGGCATGCCCGTCGCACCCACCGGCAGCAGCACGGGAACACTCGTCAGCCGCGCCACCAGTCAGCCGATGAGGCCGTGGGCCACCATCCCGGCGATCAGGTAGCTGAAGATGCTCCAGCCCGCGTTCTCCCCCGCCGGGACCGCCTCCCGCTTCGGGCCACTGGCCGGGGACGGTCCACCGGACCAACCGTTGGGGCCAGTGGGTGCAGATCCGGGTCCGCCGATGGCGCGCCAGGTCATCGGGCGTCGTGCGGACGGCAGGCTGGCCCGCGGGCGGCGATCCGCCGTCCGGGAGCGAGAGGGGCGCGCCACGCGTCACCGTTCCCCAGCCGGTTTCACGGAGAGCATCCTGAGCCGGATCGCCCAGGAAACGAACCGGCCGGAGCCGGGAGCTGACATGACCCTCCCACCGCATTGCAAACATCGTTCGCGAAGGACGCTAGCAGTTTGAGTACGGCGTTCGCAAGTTCACAACGGTCACGGACAAGCTCGCCCGGCCGGAGATGGCAGCTAGCGGTCCCGTGGACGCCGCGCAGCCACTGCCTGGGTCGCGGAGCAGCAGGACTGTACTTCTGGCGCGGACCGAGCGCGCAGGCCGGAAGCGGTGCGCTAGGTCCTGCCGTCGGCCACGACATCCTCTGCGCTCTGACCTGGTCGACCACCCTGACCATGGGCTGCGCCGCCCGCCGCTTGGCCTGCATTGTCCGCCGGCGTCGCGGTCGTTCGCCGGGTACTGGCCCGCCTGGCCCAGTGGCGTAGCCAGAGCAGGCCGAAAACGGGAAGGACGAGCGGGACGAAGCCGTAGCCGCTGCCATAGCTAGACCACACCGTGGCATCAGGGAAGGTGGCCGGGTCGGCGAGGCTCCAGGTGCCGACCGCCAGCACGCCGGCTAGTTCGACCGAGCAGGACACGACGGCGATCCGGCGTGCTGCTGGACTGCCGACGGCGAGGGTGACCGTGGCGAGGATGTAAACGATGCCCGCGAAGGCGGACAGCAAGTAGGCGACCGGGGCGTGGCCGAACTTCGTCGCGATCTGCACCCCGGCCCGTGCGGAGGCGGAGAGGGCGAAGAGCGCGTAGATGGCGACCAGCAGCCGGCCCGGGCCCGTCCTGGTCGAGTCCGGCTGCGATGCCGTGGGCCCGGGCGGCGGCGCGGGCTCAGGCGGCGGCGCGGGCTCAGACATGGATGGCCAGCCAGATCTGATGCAGCCGGACCATCAGCACGGCCGCGACGAGGCCGGCCACGGCGATGACCGCAGGGCCCCACCGGGATCGCTCCACCAGCCCCCAGAACGCCGCGGCCACCGGGATGAACGGCATCGCAATCAGGTATCCGATGAGCGTAGCCACTCCCGCCGGGTGTGCACCGCCGGCGAGCCTGGCCACGATGACACCGACCTGGACCAGCAGCAGGATCTCAAGGACGCCCACGGCGGCGAGGAGGGGAACGCTCATTCGCCGGTTTAGGACGGTCATCAGCAGCGCGTATCCGGCCAGCGCGAGACCGGCGATGATAATCGTCGTGGGGACGGCACCGTTCACGCTTGACATGTTACTACGTTTCGTAGTAACGGGCTCACTGCGAACCCAGACGGCCCGTGGACCGTCCATCGGATCCGATGCAGAAGCGCCACAATCGAGGTGATACGCGACTGCCGGCGGGGGAGACGTGGCAAGCCAGAGCGGAGACCGCCTCAAGTCCGGTCAACTCGGTACCGCCGATGTGACGGCCTCGACGGTCGCGAACATCGGGCCGGGGATTGACTTCTACTTCGGGTTCGGGGTGATCGCGGTAACCGCCGGTGTCGCCGCGCCGCTGACCATCCTCGCCGCGACCGTGGCGGTCGGACTCCTGGCGTTTACGGTGGCGGAGTTCACGAGGGCGGAGCCTTCGGCGGGGAGCTTCATCACTTATGTCGAAACTGCGCTGGGGGCTCGAGCCGGTGCCGCAACGGCCCTGCTGGTCGCGGTGGGGTACACCGTTGCCATCGCGTCAGTGTTCACCATGTCGGGTGGACTGGTGGCGCTGACCTTCTCGCAATACACCTCATGGCATCCCTGGTGGGGGCCAATTTCCCTGGTCCTCACCGCAGCTGCGATCTGGCTCACCGCACGCGGGGTCAAGCTGTCGGCCACCGCGGTGCGCGCGGCCGTGCTCGTTCAGGTGGCGATCATGGTCGCGGTCTGCCTGCTGGTCCTGGTGGATCAGCGGGCCCACCTGTCGGGCATACCATTCTCCTGGGCGCACCTCACCGATGGTCTGGCCGGCCTGTCCGCAGGCTTCCCGCTGGCCCTGTTCATGTTCATCGGATGGGAAAACGGGCCCGCGCTCGCCGAGGAGTCCCGCAATCCACGCCGCACCATACCGAGGGCTCTGTACATTTCGGTGGCTATTGCCGCCGCCCTGCTCGTCCTCTTCGCCTACGCGACCATTACCGGTTTCCGCTATGACGTCTCCTCCATTGGCCGCTCATCGGTCCCGTTCCTGACCGTGGCCGATCACTATCTCGGCGGAGCAGCCATCCTGGCCTGGATCGCCGGGATCCTCTCCGTGCTCTCCACCCTGGTCGCCGGGGCGGATTCCCAGTCGCGCATGCTCTTCGACGGCGGCCGGACGGGGCTGCTGCCGGCCAAGCTCGGCCAGGTTCACCCGAGGTCAGGCACGCCGGTGAATGCGCTGCTTTTCATGGCGGCCGGCGGCCTGGGGATCATCGGAGTCTGGTGGGTGACCCACCTCATCACCGGAGACACCGGATCGATGAACCCGGTCGGCCTGTACGCCGAATGCTCGACGATGGCGACACTCGTGATCCTCTTCGTCTACTTCCTCACGATGCTCTCGCTTCCCGTGTTCATGTGGCGCCGTCACCGGGACTCGTTTTCGCCCGTCCGCCATGTGGTGATCCCGGCCCTTGGGTCCATCACCCTGATCGTCCCGTTCGTCGAACTGTGCCAGCCCGGGCAGCCCGCCCCCTATAACGCATTCCCGTTCATCGCACTAGCGCTCGTGTCGGCGGCCGCGGTGATCGCCTGCCTGGTCGTGCACCGCCACCCGGGCGCCGGAGCAGGTGAAGGAGCGGAATTCCCGGGAACCTGACCTCCGGATTTGTTCAGGCACCTCGTACCTGCCGTCGGGGACATGCAACCCCGGCCGGGTCAGCTCCCGTTCTGGATCTTGATGATGGCGGCGGTGGTGGCCTGCACGGTCAGGGTGATTCCGGTGGCCGGATCGCCAGGCAGGGTGGTCCAGGTGCCGTCCCAGGGAGCGTTGCCGGTGATCGCGGCACCGCCGAGCGTGGCACGTGTTGCGCTGGCGTCTCCCCGTTGACCGCCGGCGAGCGTCATGACCGCCGCGTTCTGCGTACCCGGGCCGGGCGCGATGATCGTGATGCTGGCGTCTGCCGCGTCCGCGCCGTGTGACTTGTTGACGACCGTGACGTAATCCTGGTCGGTTCCGCCGATGCAGTAGGCGGTCACGTTGACGCCGTCCGGGTTCTGGATCTGGGCCGGCTTGACCTGCCCCGCCGAGGCGAGGGTGAACGCCTTGATGCCGTATCCCTTCGGGTTGATCGCGTAGCCCGCGCCGCCGGCCGGGCTCGGCACGATCGTGTCGGTGCTGAGCCCTTGCCGGTTGTGGAAGTTCACGCCTGCGGCGCTGTGGGCTGCCCACCAGTGCAGGTGGTCCAGCGCCCACAACGCGGAGCCGAAGGCGTCGCTCGCTCCCGGGACGCCGGCCAGGTAGTCGTTGGATTCGGTGAGCCGGTAGGGCAGCCCCGCCGCGGCCACCGGGGCGAGATTGTTTTCATACAGCCAGGGATACGGAGCGTAGGTGGTGGCGGCCGGCTGGGTGGCGATCGCGGTTCCTTGTACCCATTCGGGGGACAGTATGTTGCTGATCGCCTGCTCGGCGGTGGTCTCCCCGGGCACATCGCCCACGTAGTAGTGCTGGGTGATCTCTGCGACCCGGCCGGAGTCGCGTTCATCGCGGGCGAACTGTTCCGCCCAGGACACTCCGCTGGCCGGGCCGGGAGTGTAAGTCGTCTTGTTGTAGGCCCCCAGGTCTGGCCCGGACAGCGGCGCTCCCGGTGCCGCGACGCCGACCGCGCTGGCCATGCTCCGCCACTGGGCCAGGTAGGACGGGTAGGCACTGCCTGGCGGCCCGGCGGTCTCCTCGTAGATCGCTGGGTCCAGCGGGTGGCCCGGGTAGGTGTGGTAAGCGTGCCAGTCCGGCTCATTGCCGATGGCGAAGCTGGCCACGTTCTCCTGGTAGTGACCCCAGATGTACCCGGCGATCCGGGCATTGACCGCGGCCAGGTCAGGGATGGGCTGCGTCCCGGGGTTGAGCAGGCGCAGCGAGTAGATGACCTTGACCCCGGCCGCGGCGGCGAAGGCAAACAGGTTGTCGATTCCGGTGAAGCCGTCGCTGCCGGTGCCCGCCGGGATCAGCTGGTCTACCGTGCCCCCGCCGATCCGCAGGCTGGCCAGGCCCAGATTGCGGAAAAGGGTGACGAGTGAGTTGTTCGCCGGGGTGAACAGGTTGCCCGATACCCCGGTGTTGCCCGGGCCCAGCGGCCCCCGCTCGAAACTCAGCCCGGCGAAGCCGTCCGGGACCACCGGCCCGGGTTGCTCGGCGTTAATGGTGATCGTCACGGGATGGGCGGCCGGACCGGCCGCCCCGGGCAGCGGCCCGGCTGCCCCGGGCAGCGGGGAGGGCGGGCTCATCTCCGCCCCCGGCCGGGCCCCCAGGACAGTGCGCCAGGACTCGCCATACGTTCCATAGCGGTTAGACGCCCCAGGAAGTCCGCCGGAGCACTGCTGCAGCTACCGGCGTTGAAGCCTGCCCGGGCAGCGAAGCCAGCCCCAGCGGCTTGGTTGTCTCGTCAGTTCCTGGGCCGGTCACCGGATTGGGTGACGGGGCAGATCCAGCCTTCGAGTGCCTCGTCCGGCAGGCCGCTCGCGCCACGCGGCCGGGACCGCGGCGATGATCAATGCGCCGGTAAGGGCGAACGCCACCGGGTAGCCGGTGCGAACGCAGATCACGCCGAAGACGGCTGGCCCCGCGCCGTCGCCGGCGTCGTAGGCGAGGTTCCACAACGCGCTGGCCTTAGCCTCAGGTAGCTGCTCGATCAGCAGCGCGAACGTCGCGTTCTCGATCACCCCGAACCCGGCGCCGAACAGCACCATGCCTGCGAAGATCATTACGGGTGAGACCACCACCACCATCATCGCGGCCATGCCCAGCCCTGCCACGGCGAGCGCCGGGACGAGCAGCCGGGCGTGACCGTACCGGTCGCCGTGCCTGCCAGCCTGCCAGCGGCTGAGGGTGGCGGTGATCGCCTGCACCAGCAGGGCGGCCGAGCAGAGGTTGCCGGGGATCCCCTTCGCGAGCGGCAGGAACGAGTCCAGCACGCCAGCCGCGACGGTGGCGGTGGCGAAGATCAGCGGTAGCCGCAGTGCGGCGCCCGCCATGCGGCCGGAGTTGCGGGCGCCCGGCATCCGTCTGACGCGGTCGGTAGTGCGTGACTCGCGCCCGCCGGGCAGCCAGCGGATCGCCACCAGCGGCAGCAGGCGGCCGTGGCGGCCATCGCTGCGGCCGCGGCGGCCAGGTGGTGCCCGGCCAGCCAGACCCCGGCCGGCAGCGCGATGACGACCGGGACGCCGGAGACGATGCCGAGCAGGCCGAGCCCCTCGCCGCGCCGCCCCGGAGGCAGCAGCGTGGCGGTGAGCGTGCCGGTGGCCACGCCGCACAAGCCGAAGCCGAGCCCGCGCACCACGCTGATGCTCACCATGACTGCCTGGGGCTCGCGGGCGAGCATGGCCAGGGCCAGCGTGCCGAGCAGCACGGCTCCGGCCGCGAGCACCATCCGGCAGCCGAACCGCCGGATCGCTGCTGCGGCCACGGCCTCAGCAGCCACGGTTCCGAGCAGCAGGGACCCGGTCATCAGCCCGGCACTGGAGCTGCTGCCGCCGGCCGACGCCGCCAGCATCGGCATCACCGACAGCAGCAGGAAGAAGCTGGTGAGCGAGGTGAACTCGGCCAGGAACGTGACGGCCAGCGGCACGCTGAGGAGCCGGGCGGGAACCGCGGCACCAGGCTGCGCCTGCGTCAAGGTGTTCATAGCACGCACGCTAGAAGCCAACCGGCACGCTGGTAAGGTCCGATCTCATGGCGATTGAGTGGTCCGGTTTCGGTCCGGAGCTGCTGGTTCGGCTCGACCGTTCAGCCAGCCAGCCGTTGCGCGCCCAGCTGGAGGCGAGCCTGCGCGAGGCGATCAGGAGCGGCAGGCTCCGCGCCGGGGAACGGCTGCCGTCCTCCCGGGGGCTAGCGCGTGAGCTCGGCGTTTCCCGGGGCATGGTGCAGGACTGCTACGGGCAGCTGCTGGCCGAGGGATACCTGATCAGCCGCACCGGGTCCGCCACCCGGGTGGCTGTCGTCAGCGGCCCGCAAGCCGGTGGCCGCCCCATGGCCGGTCCGGCCGGGGTCTCGCCCATGGCGCCCTCATCAGGCCGCCATCCCTCGCAACCGCCGCTGGATGTGGACTTCCAGCCGGGCGTACCGGACCTGTCCAGCTTCCCGCGTGCCGACTGGGCCTGGGCCGTCAAGCAGGCGTGCACCCAGGCCGCCTCCGCGGACCTGGGATACGGCGACCCGCGCGGCAGCCCGGTGCTGCGCGAGGTCCTCGCCGGGTACCTGAGGCGGGTACGCGCCGCCGCCGCGAGCCCTGAGCGGATGATTATCAGCACGGGCTTCGCGCAAGGAATCAACCTGGTCCTGGGCGCCCTGGCCCGCCAAAGCGGCGTGACGTGCGTGGGCTTCGAAGACCCTGGCTACGGCAACGCGCAGGCAGACGAAACAGTCCGCGCGGCCCTGGCGATAGGCATCCGCGTCACCTACGTGCCGGTCAACGGGCAGGGCCTCGTGATCAGCGAGCTGGCGGCCAGCGGGGCCCAGGCTGTCGTGGTTACCCCGGCCCACCAGTCCCCGACCGGGGTGGTCATGTCCCCGCCACGGCGGCACGCCCTGACCGACTGGGCGCGGCGCGGCTGCGGGTACGTGATCGAGGACGACTACGATTCAGAGTTCCGCTACGACAAGGAACCCGTCGGCGCGCTGCAGGGACTAGCGCCAGACCAGGTCTTCCTGCTCGGCACGGCCAGCAAGGCGCTGGCACCCGCGGTCCGCCTGGGCTGGGTCCACGCCCCTTCACCACTGGCCTCAGCGGTCGCTGCCGAGAAAGAAATGAGCGACCGCGGCTCCTGCACGCTCGACCAGCTCGCGCTGGCGACCCTGCTGACAACCGGCCGGTACGACCGCCACCTGCGGCGGATGCGAACGGTCTACGCTGCCCGCCGCGCCGCGCTGACCGACGCGTTCGCCAGACACGTCCCGCGAGTCCAGCTCACCGGGCTGGCGGCCGGATTCCACGCGGTCGCGCCTCTGCCACCCGGGGCCGACGAGACGGCAGTGATCGCTGCCGCCCGCGCGCGGCGGGTCGGGCTGCACGGGATCGGCGCCTACCGCGGCACGCCTGACACCGCAGCGCTACCGGCGCTGGTGATGGGCTTCGGAAACGTCCGCGAGCGAGCCATCGAACCCGCCATCGCCCGCGTCGCCGACCTGCTCAGCTGACCGGGAAGCAACCCTGCCCGGTCAGGGGATCCGCCGGGCGTCCGGCCCACTCGCGTGACCATCTGACGCCCGGTGGTTGCCAGCAAATAATCGCTGGCATATATTTGTGAACGAGTAATCGGAGGGAGGCGGGCCCGATCGCGGTGAAGCGCAAAGTCAACAACTTGATGGCCCTGGCCGTGCTGGCCACCGTCGTCCAGCAGCCGATGCACCGCTACGAGATCGCGTCCCTGATGCGCGCCCGCGGCAAAGACCAGGACATGGACGTCAAGTGGGGCTCGCTCTATACCGTCGTGCAGAACCTGGCCAAGCACGGCTTCCTGGAGGTGGTCGGCACCAGTCGGCAGGGCGCCCGGCCGGAAAGGACGGTCTATCAGATCACCGAGGGCCGGCAGGAGATGCTCGACTGGACCCGGGAACTGCTGAGCACCCCGGAGCCCGAGCACCCGAGGTTCGCCGCCGGGCTCTCAGTGCAGATGATCCTGTCGCCCGACGAGGTGATCACCCTCCTGCGGACCCGGCTCGGCAGGCTGGAGGACTCGATCGCCGCACGTCACGCTGCGATCACCGGGCATCTCAAGGAAGTTCCCCGCCTGTTCCTGATCGAGGATGAGTTCGCCGTGGCGATGGTGGAAGCGGAGGCGGCCTGGGTCCGCGGGCTGCTGGAGGAGCTGACCTCGGGGAGCTTCCCAGGTCTCGCGTCGTGGCGGGCCTTTCACGACGGCGGCGAGATGCCCCCGGAGCTGGTCAAACTCGCGGAGAGGGGCCTAACCGGCGACTAGAGGACTCTGAACGGCCCCGGGGCGGTGCGTCAACACCGCCGCCGGGGCCCGGGGCGGCTGCTCGCAGCCATCCCCCTCCAACGCTCTCGAACCGATGCCCGCACGAGACGAACCCGGCCACGAGGTGGCAACCAAAGGATAGCTGGGTTCCCGTGCGTGATCGCGGCACAGAAACGACCGACGAACACCACATGCAGGGGAGAACCCATGTCCACAGCCATAACGTCCAAGGTCCGCACCGCGCTGGTCATCGGCGGCGGAATCGCCGGTCCTGTCGTCGCGACCGCCCTGCTCAAGGCCGGCATCCAGGCGACGGTCTACGAGGCCTACCCCACTCTGGCTGAAGGAATCGGCGGCGGCCTGGCCCTGGCCCCCAACGGCCTGGCCGCGCTCAGCCTCATCGGCGCCGACGATGCCGTCCGGGCCCTTGCCACACCGATCACGGGCACGGTCATGGCGGTCGGCGGGAACAGCCGCAGGCTGCCCAGCCTGGCGGACGTGGAGCCGCTCCAGATCGTCGGCCGAGGTGACCTGCACCGGGTGCTCCACGACCGGGCGGCCGAGTCAGGTGTCCGCTTCGAGTACGGGAAGCGCTTGGCCGGAGCCATCGAAGGCCCGAATTCGGTCACGGCGAAGTTCGACGATGGCTATGCCGCGACCGCCGACGTCCTGATCGGCGCCGACGGCGTCCGCTCGACCGTCAGAACCCTGATCGACCCGGAAGCCCCGGCCGCGGGCTACACCGGGATGCTCAGCTTCCAGGGCTACGTCGACGCTGCCCCCGACCTCGACCCCGAGCCTGGGGTCATGACGTTCGCATTCGGTGAGCGCGCGTACTACCTGTTCTGGAAAATGGCGGACGGCCGCGTGACCTGGGGCGCGAACTTGCCGTCGAAGCAGTACATGTCCCTGACCGAGGCCCGGGCGATCCCGTCCGGGCAGTGGCTGCGGACGCTGCGCGACACGTACGCGGGCGACGTCCCGGGCGAGCTGCTGGCGAACCGCACCACCGCGGAAAATCTCGACGTCACCGGAGCGATCCACATCATGCCGCCGGTCCCGCACTGGCACCGCGGCCGCATGGTGCTGGTCGGCGACGCCGTCCACGCGCCCTCCAACAGCACGGGCCAAGGCGCGTCGCTGGCGATCGAGAGCTCGATCCAGCTGGCCCGGTGCCTGCGGGACCTGCCTGATGCGGCGTCGGCGTTCACTGCCTACGAGCGTCTGCGGCGGGAACGGGTGGAGAGCATCACGAAACGGGGCGCCCGGACGAACAGCGCTAAGACGCCCGGGCCCGTCGGGCGCAAGGTCATGCACGCGCTGATGCCGGTCTTCTTCAAGGTGATGAACTTCGAGAAGGTCATGGGGCGGGAGCAGCGCTATCAGATCGACTGGGATGCGCCTGCTGTGGACGGGACTCCGGCGGGCGACTGAGGATTTCTGATTTTCCCCGGCTTTCCTGGCCCGGCGCATGGACGCGCCGCCGCGGTTGCACCGGCGCTGCGGGCGCACTCAGCGGCGTTGCGTCAGGCTGGGTTCGGTGCCGTGTGCGCAGGGCCGGGGAGGCTGGTCTGGGCTGGGGTGGCTGCCGGATTGTGCAGCGGCAGCCAGAGCGTGACGGCCGCGCCGCCGAGTGCGGCCCGCCCGGCGGTGACCCGGCCTGCGTGCGCTTCCGCGACGGCGTGCACGATTGACAGGCCGAGTCCGAAGTTGCGGGCGCCGTCCTGATGGTCGCTTTGGAACCTGTCGAAGACCGCTTCGAGCCGGTCTTCCGGTATTCCCGGCCCGGAGTCGGCCACGGTGATCGCGGCTTCCTGGTCATGGCGGCGCACGGACAGCTCGATGGGGTCGTTATGGCTGGTGAACCTGATGGCGTTGTCCAGGAGCGCGTCCAGGGCGAGCATCAGCCGTTCCGGGTCGGCGAGGACGGTGGCGTCCTGCCGGCATCCGGCCAGCCACCGCCGTGGGGTCGGCTCCCAGCGATGCAGTGCTTCGTCCAGGAAAGGCACAAGCCGTGTCTGGGTCTGGCAGGGCAGGTCGGGCTGGTCGGCGGTGGCCAGCAGCAGCAGCTGGTCAACGAGCCTGCGCAGCCGGGCCAGCTCATCGATGATGATCGCGGCGTCGTCGTCAGCAGCGGCGTAAGCCCCGGCCTCAGGCAGCAGCTCGGCGTGGGCCAGGGCCACGGTGATCGGGGTGCGCAGCTGGTGGGACGCGTTCTGGACGAATACCCGCTGCCGTTCCAGGAGGTCCTGGTTGTGCCGGGATACCTCATCGAGCCTGGCCATGGTGGCCTTGCGCCGGTTGGAGTGCAGGACGAGCGCGCAAAACAGGGCCACCATGAACGGCAGCTCGATGACCTCGTCGTAGGGTTGCAGGCCGCGTATCGCCGGGTCTGCGAAGAGCAGCAGGGTCGCGGCCATGACCGGGATCAGCAGGCACCAGAACAGGCTCCGGGTCCAGGTCCGGAAGCCGAAGCCATACAGCAGCAGCAGGCTCATCCAGGTGAAGTGATAGGGCAGCATCGACCATGAGGGGATCAGCAGCATCCAGGTCAGGTTGCCGATCGCGAACACGGCCCACGCGGCTTCGGGCCAGCGTGAGGCCCACAGCCGGGCGGCCAGCGAGGTGCGTTCAGCCGGGGCCGACACGGTATCCCTCACCGCGGACGGTGGTGATCACGTTGGCGCCGAGCCTGGAACGCAGCCGGCCGATGTAGACGTCAACCACGTTGGATGCGGATTGCGGACCTGAGGACCAGACGCGGGCCAGCAGGTCATCCTTGGCGATTGGCGTGCCGGGCTGGTGCATGAGTTCCCACAGCAGCTGGCACTCGCGCATGGTCAGCGGGACCGGTCCGGATCCGGCGTCCGCCTCCCGGTGCAGGACGTCCAGCCTGAGCCGCCCGCAGGTCAGGATCCCGGTGCCCGGCAGGCCGGCCGCGCGCAGCCGGGCCTGCACGCGCGCTACCAGCTCCCCGACATGGAATGGCTTGGGAACGTAGTCGTCGGCTCCCAGGCCGAGGCTGGTCATTTTCGATTCGGGGTCAGTCAGGCAGGACAGAACCAGGACGGCCTGGTCAGGGCGGTGCCGCATGATCTCCCGGAGCACGCTGAAGCCGTCCTGCCCAGGCATCAGCAAATCGAGGATGACCAGGTCGTAGGACCCTGACATGGTCATCGTGAGCGTGTCCGCGCCATCCGCAGCGGCGTCCGCGCGGATGCCGTGACTGGCCAGGATGCGTACCAGGACCCTCCGGAGCCGTTCCTCGTCGTCGGCGACCAGTACCCGGTGATGGCGCCCGGCAGCAGCGCCTGGGGGGTTACGGGTCGCCGCGCCTTGGATCATGGTCACGCCCATCGCGTTGATCCGCCTGCAGGTGCCCGCCGCGAAGTAAGGCAGGTCTGTCACCAGCGCTTTACTCATCGCATCCTGCACCCAGGGTGACCGAAGTCACAGATTTCATGACCGATTCGTTACATGACAGTCTTTTCAGGTTCCTTGATCGGCAGCCTGGCCCTGCCCTTAGCTGGCCATGTTCCCGCCCAGTGGCGGGAAGCCAAGCGGACCGTGTGCCGGGCGCTGGCGATGCAAGCCTGTGCGCCGCGCGGAGAAGTGAGGTGGTGGCTGGTGTCTGTGGGCGCACGTGCCGCAACCCTGCTCGTCGCGTTCATCGCGGTCGCCGGCCTCGTGGGTTTCGTGGTTATCCATATCCTGCTGGCCGAGCCGCAGACAGTGGACTTCACCGCGGCTCAGGCCGCAGGCCAGCCGGTGAGCATGACGATCATGACTGACCCGGTCAACGACGTGTCCGATCACCCGGACTGGGTCTCCTACTTCGTGCGGAGCCCGAAGACCGGCAAGTGGATCCACTCCACAATCTGGCAGCTGCCCGCGCACACCCGGATCAACGTGACCGCGTATGAGTTCGACAGCTGCGACCCCCTGCGCAACCAGTTCAATGGCCTGGTCAGGGGCACGGTCGGCGGTGTGATGTCCGTCAGCGGGGAAGCAGCCGGCGTCAACGGCAAGGGCATCTCGGTCGTCAACTCCGACACCACGTGTGGCGTCGCCCACACCTTCAGCGCCCCGGAGCTCAATCTCAGCGTCCCGTTCGAAGGCGTCCTGTACACGGCGAAGAACCAGTGCACGCAGGGACCATGCGCCATGTCGGACACCCACACGACGACGACCTTCAGCTTCGTCACCCCCGGGCCTGGCGACTACCGTTGGCAGTGCTTCATCCCGTGCGGCCTGGCCAGCGTGGACGGCAACGGGCACGCCATGTCGACCATCGGCTTCATGACCGGCTACCTGGACGTGGTGGCCTGATGGCCGCCACGCCGGAGGCCGCCGGGCCCGCAGCCAGCCCTGCGGAGCCGAACCACGGGCTGCGGATTTTCGTTATCTGGCTGCCGGTGGCCCTGATCGCCGATCTCGTCATCTGGTTCGTGTGGGGACCGCACCTGCCGCCGGGTGACATGTCCAGCTCGGCGGCTGGCCAGCAGTTCGACATCAGGGTGATGGCGGTGATGGCCGCCCCGGTCATGCTGTTCATCCTTATCTTCTCGGGCTACGCCTTTATCGCCTGGCGGACCCGGGAGGGCGATCAGGAGGATGGCCCGCCCATCGTGGGGAACGCCCGGGTGCAGGCCTCGTGGATCGCGATCTCCACGGTTCTGGTGCTGTCCCTGTTCGTGTTCGGCACCGTCGAGCTGATTACCCCGGCCGGTGCGGGCGCCGGCGAGGGGCCCTCGCCGATCTGGAAGCCCGGCGGGAAGCCGCTGGTGGTCCAGGTCATCGCGCAGCAGTGGCTGTTCACGTACCGCTATCCCCAGTACGGCGGGTTCGAGACGACCCGGCTGATGCTGCCCGTCGGCCAGGACATCCAGTTCAACGTCACGTCGCTGGACGTGATCCACAGCTTCTGGGCCTATCAGCTCGGTGTGAAAGCGGACGCCAACCCGCAGGTCAACAACGTTGCCTACACCACGACCAGGCAGACCGGCCAGGTGACCGTGCGCTGCGCCGAACTGTGCGGCCTGTGGCATGGCGCGATGTTCGACTACGGCCGGGTGGTGCCCGTCGCCGCCTTCCAGTCCTGGGCGCATGCGACCAGGATCAAGATGGCCAAGATCACCCGGACCCTCCCGGCCTACGCGACCGTCTACTACCCGAACGAGATCAAGGGACTGGCCAAGTTCTACTACGAGGCCGGCCTTCCCGGCGCGGGCGGGGGCTTTTACGGCAACCAGTACTACCCCAACGAGCCCTGACCTCCCGTCCATGAAGTGCCTGCGCACGTCGGCTCGTCCAGTGAAGAGGTGACGGATGGCCATCGAGACCCACCCGGAGAAAGCCCAGCACCCCGGGGGCCGGGGCCGGCGGGGCCGCGGCCGCCCCGGCCGTGGTGGATGCGCCCGGCCATCCACACGGCGATCATCGGCGCAGTGGCCGGCTACCTGCTCGGCCACTGGCTCGGCAACTTCATTGCCTCGGGCTACCAGCAGGTGAAGGAGGGCGACCTGAACGACCTGGCCGTCGTCCTGGGCTACGCGCTGGGGACGGTGGGCTGGCTCGCCGGGCTGGGCGTGTTCAACGACCTGCTGCTGCAGATGACCGGGCGCGAGGTGCCTCCCACGGAGCAGGCGGAGGCAGCCCGGCCGGGGCTGGCCAGTTACTTCCGCTACACGCTCGACCACAAGGTGGTCGGGCTGCAGTACCTCGTCGGCATGATCATCTATTTCTGCACGGCCGGCCTGTTCGCGATGGCGATCCGCGCCGAGTTGCTGTCGCCGACCTATCACCTGTTCAACGCCGGCACTTATATCGAGCTCGTCGGCGAGCACGGCACCATGATGATGATGCTGATGACCTCGGTCATCCTGGGCCCGTTCGGCAACTACCTGGTGCCGATCATGATCGGCTCCAAGCGGGTCGCGTTCCCCCGGATCGAGGCCCTGTCGTTCTGGATCACCCCGGCAGCCTTCCTGATCCTGCTGTCGGGCCTGCTGATGGGCGGGTTCCCGTTCGGCTGGACCGGGTATGCGCCGCTGTCCATCCAGGCCACTGAGGGCGCGGATTCCTACGCTGTCGCGTTCGGGCTGATGGGAATCTCGATCATCCTGGCCGGATTCAACATCATCGCCACCGTCATCTGCTGCCGCGCCCCCGGGATGCGCTGGACCCGGCTGCCCATATTCGTCTGGTCGATGGTCGCGACCTCGTTCCTGATGGTGCTCGCCGCGCCGGTCCTGGTCGGCGGCATGTACATGATGCTTACCGACCGGACCGCGCAGACCGCGCTGTTCATCGAGGACCTCGGCGGCAGCAGCTACCTGTACCAGAACCTGTTCTGGTTCTTCGGCCACCCCGAGGTGTACATCCTCGCCCTGCCGGGGTTCGGCATCGTGTCGGAGATCCTCCCGGTGTTCTGCCGGAAACCGCTGTTCGGGTACAAGACGGCGGCCGCGGGGATGATAGGCGTGACCCTGCTCAGCTTCTTCGTCTGGCAGCACCACCTGTTCGACAGCGGCATCAACCCGGACATGCGGCCGCTGTTCATGCTGACCACCGAGCTCATTTCCATCCCGACCGGGTTCATCTACCTGGTCGCGCTCGGCACGTTCTGGAAGGCCAAGTTCAGGTTCACGGTGCCGATGCTGTTCGCGCTCGGCATGTACTTCAACTTCCTGATCGGCGGTATCTCCGGCGTGTTCCTGTCGGACGTGCCGGCGGACACGACCGAGCATGGCAGCTTCTTCGTAATGGCCCACTTCCACTACACGATCATGGGCGGGCTGATCTTCGCGTTCATGGCCGGCCTGTATTACTGGCTGCCCAAGATGACCGGGATCAGGCTGGACCAGACCCTGGGGAAGATCCAGTTCTGGACCATGTTCATCTTCTTCAACGCCACGTTCCTGCCGCTGTTCGCGGTCGGGATGCTGGGCCAGCCACGGCGGGTGTTCGAGTACGCGCGGAACCTGGAAACGCTGAACGACTGGGTGTCGATCTCCGCGTTCCTGCTCGGCGGGTCCATCCTGATCTTCTTGATCAATTTCATCTGGTCGACGCTGTTCGCCCGGGTGCCGGAGACGGGGAACCCGTGGCAGTCGCGCGGGCTGGAATGGCAGATCCCGTCGCCGCCGCCACCCGGCAACTTCTCCCGCGTGCCGGTGGTGCTTTCCGAGCCGTATCTGTACGGCTTCAAGGACGCGCCGCCGGTCGCCGACCTGAACCCCCCCGCCGGCGTGCTCAGCGCCACCTATGAGGAAACCCGGGCCGCCGGGGCGGGGGCGTAGCCATGGCCGACACCACCGCGGAGCCACCGGCCGGCCTGGGCTGGGAGGCCGAAGAGGCAAGCTTCTACCACGAGACCGCCCTCAACGCCGCATGGGTCGGGGCCCGGCTGACCCTCGGTGCGCTCACGTTCGGCTTCGGCGCTTTCGTGTTCGCCTACTTTTACCTGCGGTCGCTGAACTCGCACGGGATGTGGCACCCGCCGGGCTTCAAGGACCCGCAGCCGTGGGCCGGCGCGGTGATCATGGGATTGATCGTGGTCAGCGCCCTGGTCCAGCAAGGCGGGCTGATGCGGATCAAGGCCGGGGGCAAGACCGCCTGGCTGGCAGCCGCGGCGGCGGCACTCCTGCTGGGTCTCGGCGCGGTGAGCCTGCAGGTCTGGCAGTTGCTCAACCTGCCCTTCTTTCCGGGCAGCGCGGGATTCGCGAGCGTGTTCGTCGCCACCATGCCGGTTTTCCTGGTCGTCGTGTTCGGCGCGATGATCTGGCTGGAGATCCTGATCATGCGCTGCCGCGCGATCCCCCAGATATCCCTTGTCGAGCAGCCGCCCACGTACGCCGAGGCCTTCGCTGTCCAGCGCTTCCAGGCATCGCTGAGCGCGTTCACCCTGGTATGGACCTACCTCGCGGCGATCGCGATCTTGCTCTGGGTGCTGTTCTACCTGGCGGCCTGACCGGAGAATAAGGAGCGCGTCCGGACAGCGCGGCCAGCGGACACAGAACCGACGTTGACCAGCGAGCCGATTCGCAGCAGGAGGCTGGAGTGCCCGCAGTGATTGCCACGGCGACAGGGTCCGACTGGAACCCGGGCGGATCCATCATGACCTTTTACTTCCCGATAGGGCTCTTCGCCGTCGTCGCCACCACCTTGTACCTCATGTTCAGCAGGCCGCACAGGAGGATCCCGCCTCCCCGGCCCCTGGCACCCGCGCACGCCGCACCGTCCGACTCTGCTGCGGCGCGCGCAGCGGCCGTCGCGGGCGGCCTGCCTACGGCGGCGGGCGGCGGGGGTGCCGAATCGCCCGCCGAGCCCGCAGGAGCGCCCCTGGCGTCCGGTACCGGCAGCGCGCCCGGCCAGGGCGGCGGTCAGGACCATGCCGGCCAGCCCAGCCGGGAAACGCCAGCGGCTGACGACCCGGAGGCCAGCGAATGACGCAGGCGCCGAAGCGGTGGATCAGCAGCAGCTTCCTGGCTTCGCTGATCACCGTGACGTTCACCGACGGGATGCGAGCCCCGCCGACGCGCGGCTGATCCGCGAAGATGACCAGGTCGCGCGGGGTGACACAGATTCCGCCCTGCACCCGCGGCACGCGGCGACGCAGGTCTGGATAATGGGAGGCTGGAGACCTGAATACGACCAGACCCGTGGCAGCCGGGCTGACCCCGGCCGTGTTGGCGCGTGTGGTGGCGCGGCCGGAGTGCACGCCGAAGGTACGCGCCCTGACCGCGTGTCCACCTGGCAGTTCCACCGGTCTGGCGGTGAGGAGCAGGACTGTGGCTGACTTCAATCCTCCGCGTCTCGATCCGGTAAGCATGGCCTGGAATACCGTGGCGAGCTATTCCTCCTACGAGGAGGCGCAGGCGGCGGTTGACCGGCTCTCGGACCGGGGCTTCCCGGTAGAAAACCTCGATATTGTCGGCTCGGGTCTGCGCCTGGTTGAACGGGTGACCGGGCGGCTCACCACGTCGCGTGCGACAGCGGCTGGCGCGGCCAGCGGAGCCTGGTTCGGCTTGTTCATCGGCCTCCTGGTCGGCCTGTTCACCAGGGGGCCGACCTGGATCGGGCTGATCATCGGCGGCCTGCTCATCGGCGCGGTCTGGGGCGCGGTGTTCGGTTACGCAAGCCACGCCGCCACGCGAGGCCGGCGGGACTTCTCCTCAGCGCAGACGCTCGTCGCGTCCCGCTATGACATCATCGCCCGCGGTGGCCACGCCGAGCAGGCACGGTCCATACTCCAGCAGGCAGGACTACTCCCCGACCACCCTGCGGACGGGGCTCCGCCGCAAGGCGCGGCTGATACCACCCGTGAACCGTGACCTCAGCCTGGGCAGGCGAGGTTGCTACCAGACCAAGCCCGGGAGCGCGTCCGGGTGCCGGGCCTCGGCGATCAGCGTCGGGATGTCACCGTCAACCCGGTAAAGGCGAACAGGAACAGGACGAAGAATCCCCCGTAATAGGTCAGGAAGGCGGCTCCCAGCGCTGCCGGGACGATCACGCACGCCGCCCACGCGGCCACCTTCGTGCTCACCGGCTTCCGGACCCGTACCACCGGGAGCGCAGGCGGCCCGGCGGCGGCCGGCCTGGCCGGGATGCCCTCGGTGACTGCCGCCAGCTCTGCGTAGGTCCGCGAGACCAATGCCTGGCCCGCGCGCACGCCGAGCTGGTCCCTGGTCAGCCAGCCCTGCACGAACGCGGCCTTGAGGGTCTCGATCACCTGCTCGCGGTCTGCGTCGCAGGCGCGGAGGTGGCCACGGCCCGTCGCATCCGCTGCCCCACGGTCTCCCGGTCCTGCGGTCACCAGCGCCTCCCGGCCAGCGCAACCTCCCAAACAGCGTAACGCCGGGGCTCTTTTGGCGCTCATCCTGACCGGCTGACCCCGCATGTCCTTCTGTGGTGACGACACGCCCTGCCTTGCGCGGATGCCCCGGGGTTTCCTTACTGGACGTGAGGGCCATGAGAGGGTGCAGCCGCTGGCTGGCAGCTTCCCTGCTCATCGCTCCGCGGAACCGCCGCAGTGCTCAGCCCGGACTGCTGATCGCCGAGGTTGCCCGATGTGTGGCATGTGAGCAAGACCGGCTGGGTACCGCATTATGGCCGGCGCTGTGCTGGCGTTACCTCATCACTCTCAGCAAGTCCCGCCGCGGTGCGCGCGAGCTCCAGGTTTTCGTAGCGCGCGTAACGGGCGATGTCTCCTCCCTCGACGAGGAAACAGGAGGCCACCTGCGCCTGGCCGCGATCGGTGCCCGTCCGGGGATCGATCCAGCGGGCGGCTTGCTCCACGACCACGCTGCCGTCGGCGCCGCAGAACCAGCGCAGCGACTCAGCAGAAAACCCCGCGCGGTCCATCCAAGCCGCCAGAATGTGGCGTCCGCGCATGGACCCGCGAGGCCCGACGATTTCCACCCCGTCCGCCGTTAGCTGCTCTGCCCGCCGGACATCACCCAGGTTTACCGCATCCAGCCATTCTTCGACCACGGCCAGCGATCCGAGGCTCATCTCATCACCCTACGGTTCGCCGCGGGCTATGAACCGCCAGCGCTGAGATACGGCGGCCAGCCACGTCGTCGGTCACCAGACACGTCGCGGTGAGCCGGCTGATCTCGCCGCCGGTGGTCAGCAATTGCGGCACCGCTACCCCCAGTGTGCCTGCCTGCCCGGCCCGCCTGCCGGGCCCGCCTGCCCGCCTGCCCCGCCGGCCTGCCTGCCCGGCCCGCCTGCCTGGCCCGCCTGCCCGGCCCGCCTGCCGCCCGGCTAGCCGGGCTGGATCCGGTCAGGAATCGAGAAGCGCCCCGGTGTGACCAGGCCTAGCCTTTCGACAGAGGGCCGGACTGGTGCCGGGCCCCTGAGCGTCAGGAAAGGAAGCGCGGGAATGCCTGCGAAGAAAGCCGAGGCCGGATCCGGCGGGTTCAGCGCCGAAGAGCGTGCCGCAATGAAGGAGCGCGCCGCCGAGTTGCGCGCCGAGGGCAAGAAGGGGGCCAGGGCGGCTGACGGCCTGCAGGCGGTCCTCGACAAGATCGCGGAGATGGCACCGGAGGATCGGGCGCTCGCCGAGCGCGTGCACGTGACGGTGACCGCGGCCGCCCCGGAGCTGTCCCCGAAGACCTGGTACGGGATGCCCGCCTACGCGAACGCGGACGGCAAGATCGTCGTCTTCTTCCAGGACGCGGGCAAGTTCAGCTACCGCTACTCGACCCTGGGTTTCCAGGACGCGGCGAACCTCGACGACGGCGACGTGTGGCCGGTGTCGTACGCGCTCAGGAAGTGGAGCCCGGTGGTGCAGAAGAAGGTCGCCGAACTGGTGAAAGCCGCGATCTCCTGAGCAGGCAGCTCGTCCCGCGTGTTCGCGCAAGCGGCCCGCGGGGATGTGGTCGTGAACCATCGCCCGGCACGCGTCCGGTTGTGCGTCGGGTGCCCCGGTTGTTGACTGATCACATGACCGAGCTCCCTCAGGTGCGGGCTCCCCGGATCCCGCTGACAGAGACCTTTCACGGAGTCGATGTCACCGAGGATTACCGATGGCTGGAGGACGCCTCTTCGCCGGAGACCCTCGCCTGGACCCGGGCCCAGCAGCAGCGCAGCCGTGCCTACTTCGGCGGGATCCCCTGGCGAGACGTGCTGCGGGCCCGCGTCGAGCAGCTGCTGAAGTCCGAGAGGACGACGTACCAGCAGCTCCTATCCTGCGGGGGCACCTTCTTCGCGCTGAAGGTGCAGACGCCACGGCAGCAGCCGTTCCTGGTGGCGCTGGCCGACCTGGACGATCCGGCGACCGAGCGTGTCGTCGTGGATCCGGACGTCATCGACCCGTCGGGTGAGACCACCATCGACTTCTTCGTCCCGTCCCCGGATGGCAGGCAGGTCGCGGTCTCGCTGTCGGAGCATGGCACCGAGGACGGGTCACTGCACGTCTACGACGTGGACAGCGGGGAGGTCGTCGACGAGCCGATCGCGCACGTGAATCTGATGGGCGGATCGGTGGCCTGGCGTCACGATGGCTCAGGGTTCTGGTACACCCGCTGCGCCGACCCCGCAGGCTTCCGGCAACAGGTGTGGTTCCGAGAGCTCGGCCACCCGCCTGACCTCGTCGACCTCGCTGGCCCCTTCGCCGACGAGCGGATCGCGGAACACTATCTGTCCGCCTCTCCCGACGGCCGGTGGGTGATGGACCAGGTGCAGAAGGGGGACGGAGGTGAGTGGCAGATCTTCCTCCGTAGCCAGGCGGCCGGCGGCTCGTGGTGGCAGGTGGCAGGTATCCCCGACAAGTGCGTGCAGGCCGTGGCCGGCCCGGACGCCCTGTATCTGCTTTCCTTCCGGGACGCCCCGCACGGCAAGGTGCTCCGCCTACCGCTGACCAGCGACACCACGGCCGCCGACGCCGACGAGATCGTGCCGGCCGGTGACACCGTCATCGAAGACCTCGCGGTGACTCGCGACACCGTCTGGGTCGTGGACATGGACGGCGGGCCGCAGCAGGTGCGCGCCTTCGACAGCATGGGCGGGCCACTTCCCCGGGTGGAGATCCCGCCGATGAGCTCGGTGTCGTCGTACTTCACTCGTCTCTCGACGCTGGGACAGGACCGGATCGCCTGGTCGCGGGAGTCCTTCACGGAGCCGGCCACCTGGTGGATAGCAGCCCGCGGCGAAGCGCCCCGGCCCACCGCACTGAGGACGACCACCCCCGTCGACCTGTCTGGGTACGAGATGACCCGCGAGTTCGCCACGTCGAAGGACGGTACCCGTGTCCCCCTCAACGTGATCGCCGCACCCGGCACACCACGTGACGGGACCGCGCCGGCGCTGCTGACCGCGTACGGCGGTTACGGCATCTCGCTGGTACCGCGTTTTGATCCCGGGCTGCTGCTGTGGCTGGAACAGGGCGGGGTCTACGTGGTGGCCAACATCCGCGGCGGCGGCGAGTTCGGCGAGGAATGGCACCACGCCGGCCGGCTCGCCACCAAGCAGCACTGCTTCGACGACTTCATCGCCTGCGCGGACCATCTGCACAGCAGCGGGATCACCAGTCGCCAGCGGCTGGCGATCATGGGCGGTTCCAACGGGGGACTGCTGATGGGCGCCGTGCTCACGCAGCGTCCGGACATCGCCCGTGCCGTGGTGGCAGCGGTGCCGGTGACGGACTCGTTGCGGGCCGAGACCACCACCAACGGGAGGTTCAACACGCCCGAGTACGGCACGGTGGAGGACCCGGAGCTGTTCACGGCGTTGCTTGCCTACTCGCCTTACCACAACGTCGTGGACGGGACAGCCTACCCAGCCGTGTTGCTGACCGCCGGGCAGAACGACACCCGGGTCGATGCCTGGCATGCCAAGAAGATGACGGCCCGGCTCCAAGAGGCAACGTCCTCGGACCGGCCGGTACTGCTCAGACTGGAGTCCACGGGCCATCTGGCCGGGTCGCTGGACCAGGCCATCGACGAGACAACAGACTGGCACGCCTTCCTCTTCGACCAGTTGGGTCTCGGCTACCGTCCCGTCGCCCCTGCGTGATCGGTCCGGCAGCCACGCCGCCCTCTGCACGCGGCACCCGCGGCAACCACCGGTGCCCGGGCTCTGGGTGCGCTTCTTCCGGGGCGGCGGCGTTCAGCCGCTGAGCCGGGGGGTCGCGGGACCGGCCTGCTTGAACCTGGCGATGATGGGCGAAGTCTCCACCGACCTGATGCCGGACAGCCCGGCCAGCCGGGTGGTGATGTAGTGGTACATGTGCCGTGCGCCCCGGAACCGGGCGCTGACGACCAGGTTCGTACGGCCCGTGGTGGCGGCGGCGAAGGGGACCTCGGGGTGGCGGGCTATCGCCCGGCCCGCCTCGTCGAGATGCGCGGGCTCCACCGCGAGCCAGAGCAGCGCAGCCAGCCGCGCGCCGAGGAAGTCCTCGCGGACGTTGACATCGAAGTACAGCACCTGCTGCTGCTGAAGTTCCTCGATCCGGCGCCGCACGGTTGACTCGTGCCAGTGCAGCGCCGCGGCGAGCGCGGCGTGCGACGCCCGCCCGTCCCTGGCCAGCTCGGCCAGGAGCAGGTGGTCGTCGGGGTTCAGGGACACTGGCTCGACTTCTGCGTCCTCCGCGGGCAGCGGGTCGCGGAGCGCGTTCTCCGGGTACCCGCCGCTGGCCCGCAGCGTGGCGACCTGGCCGGGCGACAGCGTGCTGCTGATGCCGGCCCACTCCAGCGGACTGTACTGGCACAGCAGCGACTGGGCGGTGGTCTGGGTGACCCGACGGCTGCCCGGCAGGCCGCGCAGGAAAAGATCGTCGCGCTGCTCAGCGGTGCGCACCTGGAGCACGCAGGTGATCTCGGTGCCGCCGGCGGCCAGGGAGACCCACCGGGTGTCCGGCCGTCGCGCCAGGGCCTGTGCCTTGTCATCGGCGTGGCCCGGCCTGACCTGCAGCCGGACACACCAGTCCGTCCAGCCGAGGCGCTCACCGTTAACGACCCCGGTGACGCGCAGCCCGAAGGCCGGGACGAGCTTCCGGTAGCGCCGGGCGATGGTCTGGTCGGAGACCCCGATCACGTCGGCGAACAGCCTGAACGGCGCCCGGGGCGCGATCACCAGGGCATGGACGAGCTGCCGGTCCACCTCGTCGAGGCTGTCAGTTTCCACGCTCCGCTCCCCTCAGATGTCGAGATCTGGCGTAACGGCGCCGAAAGTTGGAGCCAGGTGCCCCTGCTAGGCACGATAGCCGAGGAACGCATACGAGGAGGGCCGGGGCATTGGACAACAAGTGGTGGACCCTGATAGCGGTCTGCACGGGCACCTTCATGCTGCTGCTCGACGTCACCATCGTGGTGGTGGCCCAGCCGGCCATCCAGGCCGGGCTGCGCGCATCCTTCAGCGACGTGCAGTGGACCCTGGACGCGTACGCGCTGACCCTGGCCTCGCTGCTGCTCACCTCGGGAGCGCTGGCCGACCGCTACGGGCGCAAGCGGCTGTTCGCGATCGGGCTGACGATCTTCACCCTCGGGTCGCTGCTGTGCGGCCTGGCGGCGAACCCGCTGATGCTCATCCTGTCCCGGTGCGGCCAGGGCATCGGCGGGGCCATCGTCTTCGCCACCTCGCTGGCGCTGCTCGGCCACAGCTTCCGCGGCCAGGACCGCGGCACGGCCTTCGGTATCTGGGGCGCGGTCACCGGCATCGCCACCGCGGCCGGGCCAGTGCTCGGCGGCCTGATCACGACGGACTGGGACTGGCGCGGGATCTTCCTCGTCAACATCCCGATCGGCATATTCGCGCTGGCCGTGACCATCTGGCGGATCGGGGAATCCCGCGCGCCCCAGCCCACCAGGCCCGACTGGACCGGGTTCGGGCTGCTCACGACCGGGCTGGCCAGCCTCATCTACGGGCTCATCCGGGCCAGCGAGACCTCATGGACGGACACCGGGGTCCTCGCCTGCCTCGCGGTCGGCATCGTGCTGCTCGCCGCCTTCGTGGTCGCCGAGACCAGGGCCGCGAACCCGATGTTCGACGTCCGGCTGCTGCGGGTCCCGACGTTCGCAGGCAGCTCCATCTCGGCGTTCGCGATGAACGGCTCGCTGTACGCGGTGCTGCTGTACCTGGTGATCTACCTGCAGGACATCCTCGGGTACTCGGCCCTGGGAGCGGGACTGCGGGTGTCGGTCATCACCAGCTGGCCACCGCGACCGTGGCCGGGCGGCTGAGCGAGCACATGCCGGTCCGCTGGCTCATCGGGCCGGGCCTGCTGCTGGTGGGCATCGGGCTGATCGTGATGGCCGGGCTGACCGGCACCAGCTCCTGGACGCACCTGGTCCCCGGGTTCATTATCGCCGGACTCGGCTCCGGCATGGTCAACCCGCCGCTGGCCTCCACCGCCATCGGCGTCGTGCCGCCGGACCAGGCGGGCATGGCGTCCGGGTCCAACGCGACGTTTCGCCAGATCGGCATCGCCACCGGCATCGCCGCTCTCGGCTCGATCTTCGTCTCGGCCATGCAGGCACACCTGGCGTCAACGCTGCCCCCGTCGCTGGCGGGCTCGGCCGGGACGATCGCGGCCGCTGTCCGGCAAGGATCGACCGGGCACGTGCTGGCGTCCGTTCCCGCCGCTGACCGTGGGGCCACCGCGCTCGCCCTACGGTCCAGCTTCGCCTCCGGCCTCAACGACCTGCTGTGCATCACGGCGGCCCTGGCGCTGGCGGGCGGGGTCTGCGCGCTGCTGCTGATCCGGAGCAGGGACTTCGTCACGCGCGAGGGCACCGCGCCCAGCACCGCTAGCGCACCGGATTCCCCGGCACCGGATTCCCCGGTACCGGCCGCGGCCCGGACCTGAGCGGCCCGCCTGGCCAGGTCAGCGGCGGGAATCAGGCGCCGGGCTCCCCGGTCCTGATCCAGTATCGCCGCATGGGACCGTGCCCGGTGTCCCGGATGTCCTCGAGGACGCCGCCGCGGCGCTCGATCGTCTTCGCCGAGGCGACGTTGCCGGCCTCGCAGACGACGAGCACCCGGTCCAGGTCGAGGACCCGCGCCTCGCCGAGCATCTGGCCCAGCGCCCAGGCGGCCAGTCCGCGCCGGCGCGCGGACGGCCGGATGCCGTAGCCGATGTGGCCCAGCTGCATCAGGCGGTCGTTCAGCTCGTGCCTCAGCGCGATGGCGCCCAGCACCCGGTCGTCCTCGGCGATCCATCGGTACGTGCAGTGCACCCGGCCAGCGTCCACCGGCTTCGCCGGATCCGACTGGGCCGTCAGCCGGGCCACCCAGGCCGCGAACCCGGCTGGCGAGTCCACCTCATCGGACGAGCGGAGTCCGAAACCGTCCTCGTGGACGCCGGGACCCCACTCGTGATGCGCTTCGAGCCAGGCGGTGTGCAGGCGGACCGTAGGCGCGATCAGTATGGGCATGCCACGACGGTACCGACCAGCGTCCCCAGCCAGCGTGGCGGCCGGAGAGCGGGCCGTTCCCCCCGCACCTGGAGTCCGAAAGGTCAGAGAACCCCGACAACTTCCTGCGAAGCGGGAGCATCTAGCTAGTCATGAGACGGACAGAGAACGCAATGAGCGGCCGGGATGCGGAGTTCCGTGAGTTCATGCGGGATCACGCCTCGCTGCTGCATCAAAGCGCCTATCTCCTGTGCGGTGACTGGCACCTCGCCCACGATCTCGTGCAGGACACGCTCGTCAAGGCCTACCAGCACTGGCCCCGCGTCCGGCAGGCGGACAGGCCAGATGCCTACGTCCGGCGCATCCTGCTGAACGAGGTGCGCGGCCGGTGGCGTCGGCGTGAGCGGACGATGCCCGTCTCGCGCTTCCCCGAGGGACGCGAGCCGGTCGCGCCCGACGCGGCTGACGAGATCGCCCGCCGGGCCGGGCTGCTGCAGGCGCTGCTCGTCCTGCCGCTGCGGCAGCGCGCCACGGTCATCCTCCGCTACCTGGAGGGGATGAGCGAGCGCGAGACCGCTGCGGTGCTCGGCTGCAGCGAAGGCACCGTGAAGAGCCAGAGTGCCCGGGCGCTCAGCACCATGAGGAGCTTTCTAGACAGAACGGAATCCACGCTGTGAACTCACCTCAGGAAACCCGGCTCGGTCACGAGCTGCGCCAGCTCGTGTCGGATCAGCCCTTCACGCCCGACCTCGAGGCGATCAGGCTGCGTGCCCGGCAGCGGCACCGCCGCGGCCTCGCGCTGCGCGGCGCGACCGCGGCCGGGGTGGCAGTCCTGGCCGCCGGCGGCCTGCTCGCCGCCGTCCACGGCGCGAGCGGCACCGCGGCTGGGACCACGGCTGGGACCGCGGCTGGCGCTGCGGCTTCCCAGGCGCCCGCGGTCAATTCCACGCTGATGTCCCTGGCCACCCTCATCACGGCCAGCAGCGGCCCGCTGCCGGGTAACGCGTCGCTGGTCATCCAGAAACAGGTCATTGGCGGTAAACCGATGCAGGCCGACTACGGCCTGTACACCGACAGCGGTGACATGTACGGGGGGAACGACAAGCAGACCCTCGTGGCGGCCGTCGCCCACCATGCCAACCTCGCCGACTTCACCAACGCGCGAGAGATAGCGGCGGCGCGCTACGCGGCGACCGGCGATCTCGCCACCGCCCGGGTGCGGATGGTCAACGCCCTGCCCAACGACTTCTTCCTCAGCTTCGCCGCACGGAAGAAGATATGGGAGAAGGGTGCAGCGGCCAGGCAAGCTCTCATGCGCGAGAAAGGGATCAAGACCCCGCTGAAGATGCCCACCGGCCAGGCCCTGCAGGACGAGATCGATAACTCCCTGTGGACTGCCTCCACAATCGCGCTGTCCTGGGGGGCCGGCGACCCGGAAATCCGGGCGGGCGTCCTGCGCCTGGTGTCGACCATTCCCGAGGTCACCGTCGCGGATTCGACGGCTGGCAGGCAGCCCACGCTGACCATCACGGCGGGACCGGCGGTGTTCGGCGGCGACGGCGAACAGGTGCTGACGATCAGTGCCCGGACCGGGACGCCGATCCGCTCCGTGGTGACGGGCCGGGGGATGCCGACGTCCGTGGAAACCTTCCAGGTCTCCCGGGTGACCGTGGCTGACGTCGAGGCGGGCAAGTTCTGACCGCACCCGGCACCGGCACCGGCATCGGCACCTCCGCCGGGCCTGACCGTGCGGGCCGTCCTCACCGGGGCGGCCCGCACGGTCGCGTCGCCGCCTCCGGGCCCTTGAGGGGCCGCCGGCGGCCGGGCACTCTGCATCGGAGACGGGCTCAGGGGCTGGCCGGCTGCTTGTGTACCGACGCCTGGTAGATCTGCTCGATCGACGACTCGAGCTGGGCGTTGAATTGCTCGTCGGTCTGGTCTTCGGTCAGCCCTTCCAGCAGCGCGCGCGAGAAACTGGCGATGAGGGTGGGATCGCGGGCCAGCCGGGCGCAGGCCTCGTCACGGCTGTAGCCGCCCGACAACGCGACGACCCGCAGGACGCGCGGGTCAGAGACCAGGCCGCCGTACAGGCCAGGCCGGGTCGGGATAGTTATCTTCAGCATCACGGTCGCGCCGTCCGGCAGCGCCTCGACGTGCTTGGTGATGGCGTCCCGCAGCAGCGTCTCAGCCTGCTCCTTGTGCGGGCTGGAGATGCTGACTTCGGGCTCGATGATCGGCACGAGCCCGGCGGCCAGGATCCGGCTCGCGTAGTCGAACTGCTGGTCCACGATGGCCGAGATCCCGGCCTCGTGGGCATCTTTGATGACCGAACGCATCTTGGTCCCGAAGATGTGGTGCCCCTGCGCGCGCTCGAGCAGATCGTCGAGGGTGTCGATGGGCTTCATGAGCTGGACGCCGTCCCGCTCGGCGGCCAGCCCCTTGTCGACCTTCAGGAACGGCACCACGTTCTTCTCATCCCACAGATACCGCGCCGTGGGGACGCCGTCGACGGCCCGTTCCATGGTCTGCTCGAACAAGATCGCCGCGAGAATCCGCGAGCCATCGAACGCCGGGCTGGTCAGCACCCGGGTCCGCATGGCGTGCACCAGGTCGAACATCTCAGCGTCAGAGCTGTAGCGATCCGGCCCGATGCCGTACTCGGCCAGTGCCCCGGGCGTACTGCCGCCGCTCTGGTCGAGGGCAGCGAAGAAGCCGCGGCCGGTCCTGACCTTCTCGTACTGGGTAGTGTTCACCCTTCCTTATTCTGGCACCAGATTCTGGCCCCGGCCGTGCGGGGGCTGGCTCTGAGAGGCCGCCGCCCCGCCCCGCCTCGCCTCGCCTCGCCCGCCCCGCGCGCCGCCCGCCCGCCGGCCCGGTCACGGTTACCTGCTGGCCGTGCGCCCAGGTGCGCGGCTACCGTGAAGGCGCCGGGGTAAGTCCCTGGCGTGTGCACACGCGCCCCGGGGCCGAGGTAAGCGTTTCTAGTCACTGGCGGGTTAACAGGTGTGAGCCAAGACGACGCCGAGTTCGCGGAGTTCTTCGCGGCAAGCTGGGACCCGTGCCTGCGGGCGGTGGCCGCCAGCACCGGCAGCATGACGCTGGCCGAGGACCAGGTCGCCGAGGCGTTCTCCCGGGCGTGGGCAGCCTGGCCCAAGGTCAGCCATCATCCAGCGCCCCGGGCCTGGGTGGTGCGCACCGCGCTCAACGCCGGGGCGTCCGCGTGGCACCGGCGGAGCAGGGAAACGGCACTGACCAGTCAGGACATGGCGGCGGCGGACAGCCAGGGGGTCGGCCTGGACGCTGCCCTGCTCACCGCGCTGCGCCGCCTGCCAGCCCGCCAGCGGGAGGTGATCGTGCTGCGTGTCTTTCTCGACCTGGACATCGACACGACCGCCAGGCAGCTCGGCATCGCTCCGGGAACGGTCCGGGCTCACCTGTCGCGGGCCATGACCGCCCTGCGCGGCGAACTGGCCCCCGCCCTGACCGCGGAGATCGGACCATGAACCACGACGAGCGCCCGGACGATAGTGCCCTGACCGCGGAGCCGCGCGATAGTGCGCTGGCCAAGCAGCTGCGCGAGTCCCTGTCTGAAGTAGCCGTGCCCGAGCGGCCACCGCTGGCCGCGATCACCGACCGGGGCCGCGTGCACCGGCGGCGGCGGCTCACCGCTCTGGCGGGCCTCGGCGGCAGTGGTGCCGCGGCGGTCCTCGCGCTGGTGCTCGGCCTGACCGGGGTTTTCGGTGCGCCCCCCGCCCGCCCGGCGCAGCCCGCGGCCTTCACCCTGACCAGCTACGTCAACGGCAACGTCTCGCTGAAGCTGAGTCAGGTGTTCGATCCCGCCGCGCTCCAGCGGGCGCTCGCCGAGCACGGTACCCGGGCCCTGGTCAGGATCGGCAGCTACTGCTCGTCCAGCCCCGCGGCACCCAGCCCCATCCGCCGCGGGGTACTGCCCGGCGCCAGCCCGGCGCCTGCGGGGCTGCCCCACCGGGCCAGGCCAGGAAACGGTACATTCCAGGGCATCTGGCAAACCGTGACGCTCCCGGTCAAGCCCAGCCAGCTGGCCCCGATGGTTGACCCGGTATCAATGGTGATCGATCCCGCCGCGATGCCCAGGGGGACTGAGCTGTTCATCGGCTACTTCGACGCCGCACAGACCATCGTGGTGAACCTCATCTACACCGGCTCTCACACCTGCCGGAACACCGTGCAGCCGCCCGGCGGCCCGTAGCCGCGCGGCGCGGCAGCCCTGCTTCCGCCCTAACGGTCCGTCCGGCCTGGTGGACCCAGGACCCTGCCTCGTCCAGGCGGCCCGGCCAGGCGACCGGCCCGGCGGGCAGCACCGGCCCGCTGGGTGCGTACACGTGGGTCCCGGCCAGGCCGTCTACGCCGTGACGCCGGCGGCGGCGTAGCTGTCCCGGCTGGTAGGACGGGCCGGAGAGCCGACATAGACGCGGCCGGCCTCGGTGTCCTTGAGGACGACCGCGCTCGCGCCGATGAGGCAGTCCTCGGCCACCGTGACGCAGGTCGAGATGCAACTGTTGGCCCCGAGGAACGTGCCGCGGCGCACCGTGCAGCCTCCGCAGATCACGGCGTGCGGGCCCGCGTAGCAGTCATCCTCGACGGTGGAGCCATGCCCGACACACGTTCCGCTGCCCAGGAAGACATTGTCACCAACGCGGCAGCCGTGCTGCACCGCGACGTTCTCCTGGATGAACGCGTTCTCGCCGATCTCCGCGGTGCGCAGGATGAATGCGCGACTGCTGACGCACGAGACGCAGACGAACCCGGCGGCCTTGACGGCGTGGTAAAGCCGCCGCCGCACCCGGTTGAGCTGGATATCGGAAACGGCCACGAAGGCGCGGTAATCCTCCGGCGGGTAGGCCGTGGCCAGTTCTTCGAACGGGACCACCGGAAGACCGCAATACGTATCGCTGGTGATGAACGAGGCCTCGGCACTGAAGGCCACCACCTCATGCGGAGAGTCGTAGCTGAAGTACTCGAACGCGATCGCCCCGTTCTCGCCGGTGCCAATGATTACTACGCGTTCATCCTTGGATACAGCCCGCAACGGATGGCGTGTCCCCCGCCAAGGTTCCCAAGTCATCCCCGCACGGTAGCCCCGGGAAAACCACCAGGTCTCGATTTTTACGTAGGAAACACTTGGAATGTCTTCAGCTAACCCAAAGGTGGCAGTGGTACCGACGGCCCGTACGGCCTGGAGCTCACGCGAAACGGTCGTCTGGAACCCGGAGTGTGTTGAGCGACGACTCAAGATCCGACAGCCGGGCATGGAGCACCCCGCCCTGCGGTGAGCTGGCGCCCCCGGAGGATCGCTGGGCGTCCATCGTGTCCCGGACCGCCCGCAGCGAGAGGATGGCGTTCTCCACCTGAACGCGGCGGTGCTCAGTGGGCGCGGTCTCACGCAACGCGTACAGCGCCTCGGTGAGGTCATCCGCGCGGCGCTGGAGGTCAGCCCAGCGGATGCCGGCCGCCTCGGTGAACACGCCCTGCCGTTCGGCCGCCCGCACCGCGCCGTCGAAAGCCGCGCCCTTGGCGTACACGTCGACGGCTCCCGGACGCCAGCCGGCCCCCGCGGCCGAGGGGCGGGCACGCGCGGGAGAGCGGGTGGCCAGCAGGATTATGCCGAGAAGGACCAGGGCGCCCAGGGCGACCCACAACCAGATGAGGTAGGAGCCGAACCCGCTGGTGGAGGTGGATGAACTGGTCGGCGTCGGGGTCGGCGCGGTCGAGGCCGTGCTCGCCGCGGCCGTCGGGCTGGCGGTGGTGGGTGCCGCGGTCGGGCTGGCTGCGGTCGGCGTTGGCGAGGGCTGGGTGGTCGGCGTGGCCGGTGCGCTCGCGCCGGGTGAGGAGGCGGTGGCGGTGACGGCGCCGCGAGCGCTCTGCGCGTACCCGGTCACCAGGCATCCGGCCACCAGGATCACGGCCGCCAGCAGCACGCTCTGCCTGAGGCGGCGCATCCCCCATGCTCCCATAGCTCGATCCTGACGGAATCCGCGGATTACCGCCACACCCCGCGCCCGACTCCGGTGACCCGGTCTTCAGGCGGCTCAGCCGTCGGACATGGGATTCTTGCGCGCGGCCCAGGCGGAACGCCGTCCGCGAGGTGAGCGGCGCAGCCGGCCAGCCTCGTGCGCGTAGTGGAGGAATCGTAACGGCACATAGCACAGCAGGAGCAGGCGGTTTGTGAGCCAGGCCCGCCGGTAAGCATGGGGAGAGGCAATGGCCGAATGAGTGGCATAGGAATGCTCGGTCATTCGCAGGTAAGCGCGGAAATCGCGCAGGCTGTCGCGGATTCGCCGGGCTGACATGCCCGCCGCTAACTGGGGAGCGAAGATCACCCGGTGCCCGCCATGGAACAGGTGAATCCCGAGGTCCACGTCTTCGTGAACGCCCGGGTCCTCGCATAGGACACCGCGCACCGCCCGCCAGGCGCTCGCCCGGATCGCCATGTTGGCCCCGTAAATCCAGTCCAGCCGCTGCCCGGTGTCCCTGGCCCAGGCGGCCCGCAGCCAGAGATCAAGCCGCGCGATGAGGCGGGGAAGCGGGATGTCGTAGTAGCGCGCGGGCCCGGTGATCGCCCCGACCGTGCGGTCGGCGAAGAGATCATGGATTTGCTCGACCCACCGCGGCGGAAGCAGGGTGTCGGCGTCGATCCGGCCGATTAAGTCGCCCGCGGCCGCGTCCAGCCCGGCGTTGCGGGCATGCAGCACGCCCTGGCGCGGCTCATGGAGTGAGATGACCCGTCCCCGGTAGGCGCGCAGGCGGTCGGCCGTCCCGTCCGTTGAGCCATTGTCTACGACGATGACCTCGTCGGCCGGCACGGTCTGGCTGAGAATGGCGTCCAGGCAAGGCCCGATGGTCTCTTCTTCGTTAAAGACCGGGATGACCAGCGATACGCGAAGCCTTGCTCTGTCCACAGGATCCTCGGCTCAGCAGCCCCCGCGAGCTTCAGGGTAGTACCGGACCGGCTTAGACGGCCAGGCGAGCTACTGCAGCCCGGCGCGGACGGACGTGATGCGCTGCGTGTTGAAGCCGAGCCAGTGCATCCGGCCCGCATAGCGCGCGTGCTCCACCTTGAGGCAACGGTCCATGATCACCGTCACGCCGCCGTCCTCGGCGATCTGCGCGCCGTCGGCGTTGATCACGCCGAACTGGCACCAGAGCGCCCCGGCGTGGATCGCCACCGCGTCCCGCGCGATCCCCGGCAGGGCATCTGGTGAGCGGAAGACGTTCACGACGTCCACCGGCACGGGCACGTCCAGCAGGCTCGCGTAGCACGTCTCGCCGAGGATCTCTGCCTCGCGGGGATTCACCGGGATCACCTGGTAGCCGTGCCGCTTGAGGTAGTAGCCGACGAAGTTGCTGGCCCGCAGCTCGTTGCCGGACAGGCCCACGATCGCGATCGTCCTGGCGGTGTGCAGGAGGCGCTGGATCGTCACTGGGTCCTGGTACCGCGCGAGATCGGTCATGGTGCCGCTACCTTCTTCCCGCTATCGCGGCGACCCGCGCGAATCCCTGCTCCAGGTCCCAGATCAGATCCTCGACGGACTCAGTGCCGACTGACAGCCGTACCGTCCCTGGCCCGACGCCGGCCGCCCGCAGTTCGTCCTCGCCCAGCTGCCGGTGTGTCGTACTGGCCGGATGGATGATCAGGCTCTTCGCATCGCCGACGTTCGCCAGGTGGGACCAGAGTGTCACGCCGCCGATGAGGTTCTGCCCCCCGGCCCGGCCACCGGCGCAGTCGAACGAGAACACCGCGCCGGCCCCGCGCGGCAGGTATTTCTGCACGAGCGTCTGGTACCGGTTCCCGGGCAGGCCGGGATAGTTCACATTCGAGGCCAGCTCGTGCGACTCGAGGAACGCCGCGACCGCCTGCGCGTTGCTGACGTGACGATCCATCCGCAGCGACAGCGTCTCGAGCCCCTGCAGGAACAGGAAACCGTTGAGCGGCGCGAGCGTCGCGCCGAGGTCGCGCAGGGTCTCGGCCCGGAGCTTCATCAGATAGCCGTACATCCCGAACGTCTCGTGGAATTGCAGGCCGTGGTAGGCCGGCGACGGGTCCGCGACCACCGGGAAACGGCCGTTGGACCAGTTGAACGTGCCAGCCTCGACGACGACGCCGCCGATGCTGGTGCCGTGGCCGCCGATGAACTTGGTCGCCGAGTGGATCACGATGTCCGCGCCCCATTCGATCGGGCGGCACAGGTACGGCGTCGCGAACGTGTTGTCCACGATCAGCGGGAGCTCGTGCTCGTGCGCGATGGCGGCCACGGTCTCGATGTCCAGCACGTTCCCGGCCGGGTTGCCGATTGTCTCGCCGAAGAACGCTTTCGTGTTGGCGCGGACCGCCTTGCGCCACGCGCCCGGATCGTCGGGATCGACCCAGGTCAGCTCGACGCTCATCTTGCGCAGCAGGTGCTTGAGCTGGTTCACCGTCCCGCCGTACAGCGCTGCGGACGAGACCACGTGGTCACCCGGCTGCAGCAGCGTGAAGAGCGCGCCTGCCTGCGCGGCGATCCCGCTCGCGAACGCCACCCCGCCGCAGCCGCCCTCCAGGTTCGCCACCCGCTCCTCGAATACCGCGACGGTCGGGTTCATGATGCGTGAGTACGTGTTCCCGTACTCCTGCAGGTTGAAGTACGCCGCCGCGGATTCCGGGTCCTCGAACACGTAGCTCGTCGTCTGGAAGATCGGCACCGCCCGTGCGCCCGTGTTCGGGTCCGGCCGCTGTCCCGCGTGCAGCTGCCGGGTCTCGAATCCGAACGCGCGGTCATCGTCGGCGTGGGCGGGCTGGTCGGTCACGAAGGCCCCTTCCTCGATGTCATCCGCGGGCCCCGCCTTCAGCCAGGCTGCGGCGGCCCAGAAACTGGCGGATTATCGGCGTCTGCCGCGCTTCCTCCAGCAGGAAACAGTCGTGGCCGTACGGCGCCTCGATGATATGGAACTCGGCCGGCTTGCCGAGCACGCGGAGCGCTTCCTCGATTTCCCCCGACGCAGACGGCGGGTACAGCCAGTCGGAACTGAACGCGATCATCAGGGTGCGCGCTGACATGCCTTCGAGCGCCTGGGCCAGCGACCCGCCGCCGTGCTGCCGCGCAAGATCGAAGTAGGTCAGCGCGCGCGACGTGTAGAGGTACGTGTTGGCGTCGAAGCGCCTGACGAACGAGTCCGCCTGGTGCCGCAGGTAGCTCTCGACCTCGAACTCCGGTTCGGTGATCGTGTAGCGGATATCGTCGGCGAACTGCAGCCGCAGGCCGAACTTGTCGTCCAGCGCCAGGGCGGACAGGTACGTGATGTGGCCGACCATCCGGGCCACACCCATCCCGGCATCGGGCCCGGCGCCCGTGCCGTAGTAGCGGCCGCCCTGCCAGGCCGGGTCCCCCATGATCGCGGCACGCGCGATCGCGTTCCAGGCCACGCCCTGCGGGTGCAGGGCGTGCGTGCTGGCGATCGACACGACGGCATCGACCTGATCAGGGAACAGGATGGCCCATTCGAACGCCTGCATCCCGCCGAGCGAGCCTCCGGCTACCGCGGCCAGCCGCTCGATACCGAGGGCGTCCAGGAACGCACGCTCGGTCCGCACCATGTCGCCGACAGTGATCACGGGGAAGTCCGGCCCGTAGGGCTGGCCGGTCGCCGGGTCGATCGACGATGGTCCCGTTGTCCCGCGGCAGCCGCCGAGCAGGTTCGTCGAGACGACGAAGAAGCGGTCGGTGTCGAACGCCTTGCCGGGGCCGATCATCCCGTCCCACCAGCCGAGCCCTTTGCGGGCTGCGCCGTCGCGATCCTCGGCCCCGAACCCGTCGCGCGTGCTCTCCTCGGGCGGCGTCTTCGCGAAGCCCGCGGCGTGGGCGTCGCCGCTGAGCGCATGGCAGACCAGGATGACGTTGTCGCGCCGGGGTGCGAGGGCACCGTAGGTCTCGTACGCCACGCGAACCGGGTGCAGCTCCCGCCCGCAGTCGAGCCGCACCGGCTCCGGCAGGTCGAGGTACTGGGTTTCGACCGTCCCGACTAGCCGGCCGCGAGCGTTGAGGCTGGCTCCGCCATGGGGGCTATCGTAGCTTGCCCTGATCAGGGTATTGTCAAGCGTCTTGATAGGGAAACCGGGGAGCGAAGGGGCGTCACCCACCATGACTACGGAAGTAACCAACGGCGTTAACGTGCAGGCCTTGCTCGACGCGCGCGAAGTGCTGAAGGGTGCGCCTGAGGCTGCCCAGTTCACCTGGCGCGCGTCCGCCAAGTGGCAGAGCGGCGTCCACAGCACGATCAAGGTCCAGAGCTACTTCGGCCTCGGGCAGGAGCAGAACCACAAGGAAGAGTGGACGTTCGAAGCCGACCACCCCGAGGTCTTCGCGGCGGAGGACAACGGCATCACGCCGATCGAGTACCTCCTCGTCGGCCTGGCGAGCTGCCTGACCGGGGGTATCGCCTCTGTCGCGGAGCACCGCGGCATCCAGCTGCGCTCGGTCGAGTCCACGGTCGAGGGCGGCCACGACATCCGCGGGATCCTGGGTGCCGACAGCGACGTCCGCAACGGCTACAACGACATCAAGGTGACGTTCACGATCGACGCGGACGCGTCGAGGCAGGAGATCGAGGCGCTGGTCGCCCAGTCCCAGAAGCGCTCCGCGGTGTTCGACGCGCTGACCAATCCCACGAACGTCACCGTCGAAGTCGCTTGAGCGGCCGCGCGGCGGCGCAGGCGCGCGCGATCCGGACAGTACTGAGGGGCCAGGCCATCGAGCGCACCACCACGGTTGTTGTCATCGGCGGGGGGCACGCGGGGCTCGCCGCGAGCTACTTCCTCAGCGAACGGTCGATCGACCACGTCGTCCTGGAGCGCGGCGAGGTGGCTAACTCCTGGCGGCGCGAACGCTGGGACTCCCTGCGGCTGCTCACTCCCAACTGGCAGAGCCGCCTGCCGGGCCTTCGCTACGAAGGCCCGGACCCAGACGGCTACATGACGGTGAGCGAGGTGACGGAGTTCATCGAGCGCTTCGCCAAGGTCTCGCGCGCGCCCGTCCGGACGGGGGTGAACGTCACGTCGGTGCGGCAGGCCGGCGACGGGTACCAGGTGACGACGAGTCACGGCGAGATTCACGCCCGGACCGTGGTCATCGCCAGCGGCGCCTGCAATCAGCCAGCGCAGCCGCCACTGCACGCCGCGGTACCGCCGTCCGTCACGCAACTGACGCCATTCGGCTACCGCGACCCCGCCCAGCTGCCCGACGGCGGCGTGCTCGTCGTCGGGGCCTCGGCGACCGGCGTGCAGCTGGCCGCCGAGGTGAGGCGGTCGGCCGGCCAGTGACTCTCTCGGTGGGCGAGCACGTCCGGCTGCCGCGCACCTACCGCGGACGCGACGTGCTGTGGTGGATGGACGCGTCGGGCGTCTGGGACCAGCGCTACGACGAGGTTGAGGATCTCACCCGGGCCCGGCGGCTGCCGTCGCCCCAGCTCGTCGGGACCCCTGAGCGGACGACGCTGGATCTGAACGCGCTCACCTCGATGGGCGTCGAGCTGGTGGGCCGCTGGGCGGCGGTACGTGACGGCCGCGCTCTCTTCTCTGGTGGCCTGCGCAACGTGTTCTCGCTCGCGGACCTCAAGATGGAGCGCCTGCTGGACACCTTCGACGAATGGGCCAAGGCGGAGGGGCAGGACGCTGAGGCCGGCCCGCCCGAGCGCTTCGCGGCGACCCGCGTGCCCGAGTCGGCACGGTTGCAGCTTGACCTGGGCAGTGGCGAGATCGCCGCGATCGTGTGGGCGACCGGTTTCCGGCCTGACTACCGCTGGCTCGACGTGCCGGTGACCGACGCGAAGGGCCAGCTGCAGCACGACGGCGGTGTGGTCGGCAGCCCGGGACTGTACGCCCTGGGGCTGCCCGTGCTGCGGCGGCGCAGGTCCACGTTCATCTGCGGTATCGAGGACGACGCGCGGGACGTGATCGGGCACCTGGCCGGGTATCTGGCCGTGCGCCGGTGACCCCGCCCGCTGGCTGACCACCGGCCCTCACGGTCCGTCCGGCCTAGTGGACTTGGAACGGCCCGTCCGGCCCGGCGGGCCCGGGACTCCTGGCCCCGTCAGTCCTCTCCGGAGAACCGCTCCCATGCGGCCTGCTTCGACACGCCGAGCGCTTCCCCGATGCGGGTCCAGCTGATGCCCCGGCCGCGCAGGACGGTCACGTGGTCATGCACGGCCGCGTCGGCCTGGGAGACCGCGGCCTGAGTCCGGGCCAGGCTGGCCAGCATCTCATCGTCGGGCTGCTCGTCCCAGGAGCCGAGCTGGGGGGCGAGCTCCTGGGTGATGATCAGGTCACACAGGCCCACGCACTCGTTGCAGATGAACACGCCTGGCCCGGCGATGAGCTTGACGACTGAATCCTGATCCTTGGTGCAGAACGAGCAGCGCAGCGCCGTCGGTGCGCTGGCGCCGGGCCGGATAATCCGGGGATGTCTCATGCCGTCAAGGTAGCCCTGACGCAGGCCCGCGTCAAGGCATCCCTGACGGACACGCTAGCCCTGGCCTCCGCCGGTCACGGGCGGCGGCCCGAAGCTCGGGATGCTGCAGGCAGGGATGCTGCCGGTGCCCTGGATCTGGGTCACGCTCACGTCGTCGGCGCTGTTGCCGAGCGGGCCAGCCGGGACGATGTTGCTGTTGTAGACGTAGGCGGCTCCACGTATTGCGTCGGGCTTTCTCCCTCGGTCGGCCCCTCGTTGCCGTGGTTGCCGTCCTGGGTGACGTTGTCCAGGTCGATGTTCTCGAGCTCGAGCTGCAGCGGGTTCTGCGCGTCGTAGCCCTCGAAGATCGAGTAGGCGCCGGACTCAGAATCGGTGGACACCACGCCGTTCAGCACGATGTCGCTCTGGGTGGGCACGCTGGTCCCGCCGGAGGAGTAGTGCGGGTTGAAGATGAGCACGTGCTTGATGTTGGTCATGCAGATGTCCCGGTAGGTGACCTGCTGGGTCAGGCCGCCGCTGTTGGCGTCGGTCTTGATCTGGATGCCGGTGTCGCTGGCCGACAGGTTGCCGAAGCTGTCGAATCCGTTCAGCGTCGAGTTCTCCAACAGCACGTTCGCGACCCCGCCGGCGGTCTGGCTGCCGACGGAGAGCCCGTGCGAACCGTAGCAGTGCACGTCATCGACGGTGATGTTGCGCGAAGGGGTGCCCGGGTTGGCCTTCACCGCCACGCAGTCATCGCCGTTCTGGATCATGTCGTCCTTGATCGTGACGTCGCTCTCGCTCTCCGGGTCAACGCCGTCGGTATTGCGCGCGGTGGCGGGCGAGTTGATCTCCACGCCCCAGACCGTGAGCCCGAATCCGTTCTGGATGTCGACGTGGTACATGGGCGAGTTTTCCAGCTCGACCTGGAAGATCGTGATGTTGCTGACGCCGCTGCCCTGGACCAGGATCGGGTTGTTCTGGTTACCGCCAGAGGCCGCCGCCGCGGCGACGTCCCACCAGGTCTGGGTGGACCCGACCAGGGTGCCGTTTCCGCGCCCGTCGATGGTGCCCGAGGCTGCCGTCCGGGCCGCGCGTGCCCATCAGGCCCGAGTCGGAACCGCCGAAGGTGATGAACGGATAGCACCCGCCGCCCGCCGCGCTGACGGTCCCGCAGGTGTTGGCCGGAGTACTGGCTGGGGATCTGGTAATCCGCCGGGTTGAGCGAGGCGTAGAGCGTCACGCCGTCTTGGACCAGCAGTACCTCATGCCGCCCGATGGTGAGCGGCCCGCTCAGGAAGGCGTTGCCTGCCGCGCTCGGCGGCGAGCTCGACCGCCCGGCCGGTGCAGGCGCAGCGGTCCAGCGGCCGCCTGGATGCGGCTGGTGTCCGGCGGGGTGGTCTCGTCAGCGCTGCTGAACTCGCCCGTGCTGGTCGACAGCGCGGCCCGCAGCGTCGATGCAGACGCCGGGCAGCCGAGCGGCTGACGGGGATGACGCGGGTCGCCGGTGGCCACGGGCGGCCGGGTACCCGGCGCCGCGGCGGGGCTGCTGGCGGCCCGCGCGCCGGTGCTGGACGCTAAACCGGTACTGGAGGCTAACGAGACCGGCGCCGGCACGGCAAGCAGGGCTAAGGCAGTGGCACAGGCCGTGGCCGTGACCGCGGCCCGCCACGAGAAGCTGGTCTTCATCGACTTCTCCCGGAGTCTCCCCGCATCGACGGATACTTCGGTCTCGTGCTTCCCCCGGAGCGTAACAGCGGAACGGGCCGCCGGGAACCCGCGCCGGGCGGCCCGCCGGCCAGCCTGATTCAGATCCGTATTACTACCTGGCGTCAGCGCGGATGGCCGGCCGGGACGGCTGCCGGGATGACCCGGCGCAGCTGGCCGGGCCGGCTCAGCCACCGCATCGGCCTGCCCGTTACCGTCTTCCCCGGCCCGGGAAGCATGCGGGCTGCCGGCGGGCAGGATGAGAGTGATGCGCAGCCCATGCGGCTCGGCCAGCGTGGCGCTCACGTGGCCGCCCTGGCCCTGGGCGGCGGGGCCGCCGGGTCATCGCGGGGGCGGCCGCTACCGCCAGCTACGCCCACGCCAAGGGCTGGGCCGTGGTCATCCCCGTCCAGGCCTGGGCGGGCGGCCTGGCGGCCGCGCTGCTCATCGGCGCCGTGGCCGGGCGGCTGCCCGCGCTGAAGGCCGCGCGGCTGTCGCCTACCGAAGCGCTGTGGACGCTCTAGCGCCTCGCTGGCCGGTGGCCTGAGCGCTTCGCTGGCTGGTCAGGTCGACTACTCAATGTTTGATACTATTAACTCACAGTAATGCACGGTTCATGCGACGATCTGCTGGAGGCGGCTCGGATGCCCGTTCGTAGCGGGTCATGGTGACGACCGGCGACGGGCGCCGCGATGCCCGGGAGGCCCAGGAACGGCACGAGGTCAGCGCAGCCACTGATGCCCGCGATGCCCGCGATGACCAGGAGCGGCGCGAGGTGAGCGCGGGCACCGATGCCCGTGCCGCCCGCGAGTCGCAGGCGGAGTCCGAGGTGATCGCCGGTGCCGAGCGCCGCGATGCCCGGGAGGCGCAGGCGGAGTCTGAGGTGATCGCCGGTGCCGATGCCCGTGGCGCGCGGCAGGCCCAGGAGCGGCGCGAGGTGAGCGCGGGCACTGGTGCCCGGCATGCGCGGCAGGCCCTGGAGAGCGAAGATCTGGCCGCCGCGGCCGGGCGCCGGGCGGCCCGCGAGGTCCAGGAGAGCTCCGAGGTGGCGGCCGCGGCCGCCCGCCGGGCGGTCCGCGAGGCCCGGGAGAGGTCCGAGGTGGGCGCGGGAGCCGAGCGCCGCCAGGCCCGGGAGACCCGCGAGCAGAAGGAACGATCGCGGGTGCAGGCCCAGCGCCTGGAAAGCCTGGGCCAGCTGGCCGGCGGGGTGGCGCACGACTTCAACAATCTCCTGGCCGTGATCCTGAACTATGTGTCCTTCGTCGCCGAGGAGGTCGCTGCCGCGGCCGGGCCGCACCCGGCCGGGCACCTGGAGGCGGCCGGTGCTGACCTGGAGCAGATCAGGAAGGCCGCCGAGCGGGCGGCCGGGCTTACCCATCAGCTGCTCGTCTTCGCGCGGCGCGACGTGGTCCGGCCGCAGGTCCTCGACATTGACAGCGTGATCGCCTCGGTGGAGGAAATGCTGCGCCGGACCCTCGGCGAGCATGTCGAGCTGGCCATCTCCCTCGCCGGTGACCTGTGGCCGGTGCTGGCCGATCCTGGGCAGCTGGAGCAGGTGCTGGTGAATCTCGCGGTCAACGCCCGTGACGCGATGCCGGGCGGCGGCACGCTGATGATCGACACCGGCAACATCACCGTGGACGCGGAGACGATCGCGGGCGGATCCAGGGCGCGGAAGGGCCCCAATGTGCGGCTGCGGGTCAGTGACACCGGCACGGGAATCCCCGCCGAGGTCGCGGAGCACGTCTTCGAGCCGTTCTTCACCACCAAGGCAGACGGCGGCGGGACCGGGCTCGGGCTGGCCACCGTCTACGGGATCGTCATGCAGGCCGACGGGACCATCCGGATCTACTCCGAACCCGGGCCGGCACGACGTTCACCATCACCCTGCCGGTCACCAAGGAGGCCGCCGCCCCGATCGCGGAATCCGTCCCCTACCGGCGGACCCCCACCGGGGAAACCGTCCTGGTGGTCGAGGACGAGGCGGCGCTGCGCGAGGTGACCCGGCGGATCTTCGCCCGGCACGGCTACCAGGTGCTCACGGCCGCGAATGGCCCGGACGCCTTCGCCGTCGCAGCCGGCTGGCCCGGGGAGATCCACCTGCTGGTCACCGACGTCGTCATGCCGCACATGCTCGGCCAGGAAGTCGCGGAGCGGATGCGGGTGATCAAGCCCGGTATCGAGGTGCTGTTCATGTCCGGCTACGCGCGGCCGGTCCTCGCCTCCCAGGGCAGGCTCGAACCCCACGTGGCCCTGGTGGAGAAGCCGTTTTCCGAGGCCGACCTGCTGGCCATGGCCGGAAAGACGCTCAATGGGCACTTCCAGGGGTTTACCACCACCGAGGGCGGTCCCGCGGCCTGACCGCGGTCCGCGTGCCGTCCCCCCGCGCCGGCTACCCGGAGAGTGCCGCGATCGTGTCCTGAGCCCAGCGCAGGCTGGCCCGGTGGACGGCCAGCCCGTGGCCGAGAGCCAGGCCCGGGTGGCGGCCGCCGAGATCGGAGGCCGCCGTGTACCGCTCCAGTTCCGCGGTGAACACCGCGAGCGCGCCGGCCAGGTCCTGCAGGAACCTGAGCACCTCATCCCGCGGGAACACCTGCTCCATCAGCACGAAGCGCATGAGGTGCAGGCCGAGGTCCCGCGACACCGTGGCTGGTTCCACGGGGGCACGCAGCCAGCTCTCGTGGGCGTCCCGGCCGGCCGGTGTCGGCTCGTACACCCGGCGGTGCCGGGCTGACTCGCCAGCCCGGCCGCCGCAGGCCTGCGCCTGGACCAGGCCACGGCGCTCCAGCCGGCGCAGCGCCGGATAGAGCGCACCAGAGCTGGGCTGGTAGACGCCCATCGGGGTGGCGGCGAAGATGCGCTTCAGGTCATAGCCCGACGCAGGCGCGGTGACGATCCTGCCGAGCAGGATGTGCTCGAACGAGGTGAGCTGCCGTCCGGTCATGTCTGGCAATCTACCTTGCCGCATAGGTCGAAACGACCTATGCTCGGGGGAGCGCGCTGAGGGCGGCCGGTCCTCGCGACCTCACGGAAGACCCATGTCGTCGTGGACACGAGCGATGAGGCCCGGCGGACGGCCGGAGATCCCCCGGTGAGGGGCGGCCGGCTCCGCCCGGTCGCGATGATCGTGATCTTCGACGTGGCTGCCCCCCTGGTGGCCTACAGTCTGCTGCGTTCGGCGGGCCTGTCCGCCGTGGCGGCCCTGCTGCTGAGCGGGGTGTTTCCCGCGCTCGGCGTGGCCATCGGGGTCATCCGGAATCGCCGGCTTGACGTGGTCGGAGCCCTGGTCCTGGCCGGGATCGCGGTGGGCACGGTGCTCGGCCTGATCAGCCACAGCACCCGGCTGCTGCTGGTCGAGGGGTCGGTGCCGACGGGCGTATTCGGCGTGGCCTGCCTGGCCTCGCTCCGGGCCCGGCACCCGCTGATGTTCAGCTTCGCGCTGGAGTTCACCGGGCCGGACACCGCCCAGGGCCGCGAGATGACCAGGCTCTGGCACTACGAGGGCTACCGGCGAGTATTCCGCGTCATCACGGCCGTCTGGGGGGCCGGGTTTCTCCTCGAAGCGGCCGTGCGGGTCGTCATCGTCTATCACGTCTCGACCGGAATGGCCCTGGCCAGTTCCAAGGTCACGCCGTTCCTGTGGGGGGCTATCTTGTCGGCCTGGACGGTCGCCTACGGCAGGCACCACAAGAAGAAGGGTGCCCGGATGGCCGCCGCCGGCGAGGCAGCCGCGGCCAGCCCCGTGCACCCGGCTGCCCCGGACATCAGCTGAGGCAGCAGGCCGGTGTCACTGCTCGACGGTCACTGCGCGACGGTCACTGCTCCACGGTGGCCAGCACGTGCCCGGCCGAGATGGCCTCGAGTAGCCGCCGGTAATCCTGCTCGTTCTGCTCGGCGTAGGCGACCGCGAAATCCGCGATGGCCTGGTCGAAGTCCTCGTTCGTGCCCAGGTAGCCGGAGATCATCGTGGCCCGCCCGGTCCGGGCGTGCGCCCGGGCCAGCGCCCAGCCGCAGAGCCTGCCGTAGTAGTTGAGCTGATGCGGGTCCATCAGCGGGACGCTCATGCTGCCCTTCATGTCGCGCAGCTGGCGCACGTAGTAGTCCTTGATCGCCGTGCCGGCGGTGCCGATGCCGCTCGTCCAGCCCAGGAACGGGTCGGCGGCAGCCTGCGTCAGCCGCTGGCCCCTGACCACCCGCTCGCCCTGGTGCTGGTACGCGCTCTGGCCGGCGAACGGGGCCAGCACCGACTCCTGCGCCTCCTTGAGCTGGAGGAAGAGCGGCTCATCGTCACGGTCGCCGAGCAGCAGCATGACGAACGCTTCGGTGCCGACTGACCCGACGCCCACCACCTTGCGCGCAAAGTCGCCGAAGTAGTACCGGCGCAGCACCTCACGCCGGTCTTCCTCCAGGGTGTCCTGGTACCCCGCGACGGCGTGCCGCAGTTCCTCCAGGATGCCCGGGTAGCGCTCGATCGGGAAACGGACAATCACCGGATGCGCCGGCCGGATCCGGTATTGCCCCTCGACCTGGTCGCACATCTTCAGGAACGCCTTCAGGCTCGTGCGGCGCTGGGCCTTGGCGATGTCCCGGTGGCGGCGGCGCACGGCCTCTTTCGGCTGCAGCGCGTCATAGAGCCTGCTGACCTCGTTGACGTCGATCCGCGAGTACCAGACCTTGAGAAAGCGCATGGCGGCGTAGTTGGCCATCTCGGTGCGGTAGCTGCGGACGGCCAGCCGGGCCGCGGAATGCGCCGCGCGCTCCGGGAAGCCATTGTCCCGCGCGGCCACGGCGAAGCTGGCCGCCAGGCGCTTGACGTCCCAGTCGAACGGGGCCGGCAGCGTCTCGTCGAAGTCGTTGACGTCGAAGACCAGCCGCCGGTCCGGCGCGGCGAACATGCCGAAGTTCAGCAGGTGCGCGTCCCCGCACGCCTGGACCCGGATATCCGTCGTGGGGGTGTGCGCGAGGTCCCAGGCCATCGGCGCCGCGGCGCCGCGGAAGTAGGCAAACGGCGACGCCGCCATGCGCCCGTACCGGATCGGGATCAGGTCAGCCACCCTGGTCTTGGCCTGCTCCTCGAGCGTGGTGATCGGGTCTGGCCGGTCCGCCGGGGGCGCCCACTCGGCGTGGCTCGACCGGGACGTCGCCCTGCGCCGCTCGCGGCCCCGGGCCCGCCACTCAGCGGGCGTGAGCACCTCGTGCGGGGGCGCGAGAACGCCCGGCGAAGTCTTGGTCATGAAGCACGGCCCCCCGATCATGACGGCTCACTGAACCCTATGTCGAAGGCGCGACCAGGCAAAGTGCCGGGGGGCCGGGTGGCTGGCCTAACCTGGCTGTGCTGACCGGCTGAGCCCACCCGGGGGGAGACCTGCCCAATGACGTCCAGGGCGGTGCGGCGCCGTGGGTTGGCCCTGATAGCCGCGTCGGTGGTGCTGATCGCGGGCCTGGCCACCGCGCTCTGGCCCGGCCACGCCCGCGGTGGCGCCAGGCCGGATCCGCCTCCTCCCGCCACCGGCCAGTTTGCGGCCCGCCGGGCGGTCGGCGGCCAGCCGGCCGGGCACCGCGGGGTCGCCACGAGCTGCCGGGTCACCCCGGTTGCGGCGCCCCGCGCCGGGGCACGCCCGTTGCTGGTGGCCGCCGGCGCCTCGTTCACCGCGGGGGTAGGCGCACCGGACCCGGCTGACGGGTGGGCGGTCCGGCTGGCGGAGCTCCTCGGCTGGCGCGCGGTCACGCTGGGCGTGCCGGGGGCCGGCTTTACCAGGCCGGGGGCCGGCCGTCTCGGCCCGCTGTCCCGGCTGCTCGATCACCTGCGCCTCGCCGCGCTGCACCCGTCGCTGGTCATCATCCAGGCCGGTCATGACGACCTGCGGGTGCCGACCGCGGTAGAAGCGGAGCACGTCGCCGACCTGGTCAGGCGGCTCAGACGCGAGGTCCCGGCGGCCAGGCTCGCCTTCCTCACGGTGTTCTCGCCGGCGGCCGCGAGCGCGGCCACGCTGGCCGCGGAGGCCGTGACGGACTCGGCCATCGTGTCGGCCATCCGGGCCAGCGACCCGCGGGCCATCGTCATCGACCCGCTGCGCAGCCACTGGCAGTTCCCGCGGGCGGCGGACGGGCTGCACCCCACGGCCCGCGGCGATCTGCTGATCGCCCGGCGGGTGGCAGGTGCTCTCCGCCGGGCGGGAGTGGCCGGCCGCCCGGCAGCCCGCCCGGCCCAGGCCAGGGTGGCCTGCGCGGTCCTCGGCGGCACCGGTGATCACCGTGGCCAGCCCGCTCCCAGGCACCGGTCAGGTAACGCCCAGAATCGCTTCCTAGAACGGACGGCGTAGGCGGGGCGCGGATCCCCGTGGGCACGTCCGGGAGTGATCATGAACCGACCAGGCACCCTGTTCCTCGTCCGGCACGGTGAGAGTGGCTGGAACCGCGAGGGGCTCATCCAGGGCCAGTCCCCGCTGGCCCCCGGCCTGACCGCGGCCGGCCGCGAGGATGCCGCCCTGGCCGCTGGTCGTCTCCGGGGCGCAGGCGCGGACCTGATCCTGGCCAGCGACCTCAGGCGCGCGGTGCAGACGGCGCGGCCCATCGCGGCCCGGCTGGGCCTGCCCATCCGGCTCGAGCCGCGGCTGCGCGAACGGCTCCTCGGCACGGCCGAGGGGCGCCCGGGCGCCGAGGTCGGCGCGGGCGACCTGGGCGTGACCGGCACTCGCGTCACGGATCCCGACGCGCACCCGCCGGGCGGGGAGTCAGTACGCCAGCTGTATGACCGCGTGACCGGCCTGCTGGACGACCTGCTCCGGCCGCCAGCGCGCCGCCTCATCCTGGTCACGCACGGCGGGCCGGTCCGGGTAGCCCGTGCCTACCTCGCGGGCCTCGGCCCCGCGGACATGACCTGGTTCACCATCCCTAACGGTTCGATCGTGGCGGTGTCGCCGGCGCAGCAGGGGCGACGTCCCAGCCCATCGCCGGCCCGCTCGTAAAACACTCCAGGAAAGCCAAACTTGCCTGGATAAAGCTTGGACGTCGGCATCAGGTGCCCTGGACGGTAGCTGGATGTAGCCGGGCCAGCATCAGGGTCATGACGACGCGATTCCTCTCCAGCCGGGACGTTCCTGAGGCGGGTACCGGTCCGCGGGCCGCGGGGGCACCGCCCGCGCCGAGACCGGCGTCGGCCATGCGGTCCCGGCTTAACCTGCTGAGCCGGCGCTACGGTGACCGGCCCGGCTATCTCGACGCGGGCCGCGGTGAGGTCGTCACCTGGTCCCAGGTGGCCCGGCAGGCGTCCGCCTGGGCGAGCTGCCTCGCACCCGGCACCGTGGTGGGGCTGCGTGCCGCCAGCCCGGCGGCGTTCTGCCGCGCGTACCTGGCCGGACTGGCCGCTGGCGTGTGCGTCGCCCCCCTTGACCCTGGCGCGGCACCCGGCCAGGCCGGCCGGATGCTCGGCACTCTCCAGGCTGCTGACCTGATCGTCAACGGGGAGGAAGCCGCCGCCGCGCTGGACGTCGGGGATGTCCATCTCTGGATCAGCTCCCCAGCCGGGCTGCGGCAGGTCCGGCGGGGAACCGCGGCCCGGGTCGGCGCTCCCGGTGCCGCCGCCCTGCTGCCCACCTCGGGGACGACCGGGCGGCCCAAGCTCGTCCCGCTCACCGAATCCCAGCTGCTGATGGCGGCCGCGCGGATCGCCACCCACCACGCGCTGACGCCGCAGGACCGCGGTTACTCGCCGCTCCCGCTGTTCCACGTGAACGCGCAAGTCGTCGGGATACTCTCCACCTTCGTCGCCGGGAGCAGCCTGGTCGTGGACGATCGCTTCCACGCGTCCCGATTCTGGGCGGCCGCCGGCGAGTACCGGGTGAGCTGGCTCAACCTCGTTCCCGCGATCCTCGGGATCCTGGGCGGGGCGGGACCGCCTGCCGAGGCCGCCGCGCGGCGGGTCCGCTTCGCCCGGTCGGCGTCCGCGCCACTGGCCCGGGCGGTGCAGGACCAGTTCGAGGCGAGGTCCGGCATCGGCGTGCTGGAGACCTACGGCATGACCGAAGCGGCCAGCCAGATCGCCGCGAACCCGCTGCTGGCCAGCCAGCGCCGGCCGGGCTCCGCGGGCCGTCCCACCGGGGTCCGGGTCCGCATCGCCGGCCCGGATGGCGGCGACCTCCCGCCGGGCCAGACCGGCGCGGTCGAGATCCGCGGGTTCCAGGTGATCCGGGCCTACCTGGGCCCGGGCCGGACGCCGGTCCCGGCCCGCGGGGCGGATGGCTGGCTGCCCACCGGTGACCTGGCGTTCCGTGACGGCGACGGCTTCCTCTACCTCGCCGGGCGCAGCGACGACGTGATCAACCGGGGCGGCGAGAAGGTTCATCCCCGGGAAATCGAGGACGTGCTGCTGTCCGACCCGCACGTCCGCGGGGCCGCCGTGGTGGGCCGGCCGCACCGCCTGCTCGGCGAGGAGTGCGTGGCCTACGTGGTGACTGATCCGGGCCACGTGCGCCCGGGCCTGCCCGGCCAGCTACTCGGCCGGTGCCGGCAGGCCCTCAGCGCGCACCAGCAGCCCGCCAGCGTCATCGTCGTGGACGCGCTGCCCACCGGTCCCACCGGCAAGCCCGACCGCCGCGCGCTGCGCGCCGCCGCCGCGGAGAGCGGGATTTCCGCCCCGGCCGCCCCCCGCCCCCAGTGAACGACCAGCCCCACGAGAAGAGGAGTTTTCGATGAAGGCCAATCCGCTCAGCCTGCCTCCGCGCAGTGTCAAGCCCCGGCGCGGCGGGCTCACCGTCGTCATCGACAACGGTGTCCCCGTCCGCGCCTTCGAGGACGCGATCGCCAGCGCGGCCTACGGCATCGACCTGGTCAAGTTCGGCTGGGGCACGGCGCTGGTCACCCCCCGCCTGGCGGAGAAGATGGACTGCCTCGAGCAGTTCGGCATCGGCTACTTCTTCGGCGGCACCTTGTTCGAGAAATTCGTCGCGCAGGATCTCGCCGAGGATTACTTCGAGTTCTGCCAGCGGTACGGCTGCGAATACCTCGAAGTCTCGGACGGCACGATTCACCTGCCGGCCGAGCGGAAGGCGCAGCTTATTACCCGTGCGGCCCAGGAGTTCACCGTGCTGAGCGAAGTTGGCTATAAGGACGCGGAGCGCTCGGCCGCGCTCACCGGTGCTCAGTGGGTGTCCTTCATCGGGGCGGACTTCGCCGCGGGCGCGAGCTTCGTGGTGACCGAGGCGCGGGAAAGCGGCCGCAGCGGCATCTGCGATCCGAGCGGCCGACCGCGGTTCGACGTCATCGAGCAGATCATCGACAGCGGTGCGGACTGCGGCCGGCTCGTCTTCGAGGCACCGGCCAAGGACTTGCAGGCCTTCTTCGTGACCCGGCTCGGCAGCGACGTCAATCTGGCCAACGTGGCGCCCGACGACGTGATCGCGCTGGAAACGCTCCGCCTGGGGTTGCGCTCGGACACTCTCGTCCATTTCGAGCTGGAGCGGCACGGGGAACGGAAGGCCGGGATCGGTGCCTGACCCGTCAGCCCGCGCTACCCAGCCCGTCCCCGCGGGGACATGCAGATCAGCCGGCCCGCACCGGAAGGGGCATCATGCGTGAGACGCGCGACGCTTGCCACATCGCCATTCCTGCCCGTGATCTTGACGAGGCAGTGGCGTTCTACGTCAACGGCCTGGGCGTGAAACTTGCCCGGCGCTACCCGGACCGGGTGACCTTCGACTTCTTCGGTGACCAGCTGGTATGCCACCTGAGCGACCAGGTCCCGGCCGAGGCGGTCGCCTACCCCCGGCACTTCGGCGTGACCTTCGCCCGGCGCGAGGACTTCGACCACCTCGTGCGGGTGGTGGAATTCCGCAAACTCCCGGTGCTGGACGGCCCGTCGCTGCGCTTCGAGGGCCTGGCCGAGGAACACCGCCAGATCTTCCTCACCGATCCGTCCCGCAACGTGCTCGAGTTCAAGCAGTACGAAGACCCCCGCCTCATGTACTGATGGCGCGCCCCCACCTGGACCAGGTCAACGCCATGCGGCCGATGAAGCAGGCCGGCGTGATCAGCACCCACGTGCTCACCTTCTTCGCGCCTGCGGCGGCCGGCGTGAGCACCAGCGCCGCGATGCTGCTGACGCACTTTTCCCGCGAGGGATTCTTCTTCGTCTCCGCGTGCATGCTGACGTACGCCTATCAGGACATCGCCCGGGGCGGCCTGCGCCGCTACTACCGGCGCAGGTTCGTCTCGGTCGCCATCCCTTACCTGTGCTGGAGCATGATCTATTTCTTCTACCTGCTCCCCACCGCGCATTATCCGAGCGTGGCTGTCGCCCTGGAGCATTTCGGCAAAGAGTTTGCCACCGGCTATTACCAGCTGTATTTCCTGGTCGTGCTCATGCAGTACTACCTGGTGTTCCCGTTCCTCATGATGTTCTTGCGGCGGACCCGGGACCACCACGGCGTCATCATCGTCATCGCCGCACTGGGACAGGTGGCGCTCATGACGTTGATGCACTGGAGGATCGTGCCGCTGCTCCACAGCGGCTGGTTCGCGGAGGCCGCGCCCTACGCGTTCTACCTGATCGGCGGCAGCGTCGTCACGTTCCGTCTCGACGCGGTGAATGACTGGCTGCTCCGGCACGCGCGCCTGGTGATCGCGCTGACCATTGCGGCGGCCCTCGGTGCGGAGGCCATCTACTTCCTGGCCGAGGCGGGCGTGACCACCGCCCTCGGCTCGGGGAACGACCCGTTCCAGCCCAGCGTGATCCCGTTCAACGTCGGCATGATCGCCTGCCTGTACCTGCTCGGCGTGGCCCTGGTGAAGCCTGAGCGGTCGCGGCGGGTGCGGGCCGTGGTCCGCTCGGGCTCCGACAACTCCTATGGCATCTACCTGGCCCAGATGCTGTTCATCAACGCCCTGATCTGGCTCGGCTGGGCGAAGCTGCACACCGTGGTGTGGTGGCCGCTGCTCTGCGCCGCCGCCCTGGTTATCGTCTACCTGGGCTGCATGGCCCTGACCAGCCTCCTGGCCCGGACGCCGCTGGCCGTGCCGCTCACCGGGCGCCAGCGGCAGTCCTGGTCCACCCTGCTGCCCCGGCGCCGGGCAGCCGGCGCGGCGCCGGATGCCGCGGATCACGAGCACCCGGCGGACGTCCTCGATGCGCGTGATCCGCGGGTGCCTGCTTAGCCGGTCACCGTGACCTGCTGCTTGTCGAACGCGACGTAGCCGCTGTAGTCCTGGCCGACCCGGCCGAAGGAGGCCGGGTACGGGTCGGGGTAGCTCCACGCCGCGTCGTGGTGGGTGGAACCGCCCACCGAGACGTCGTGATACTGGGCGACGCCCTTCCACGGGCAGGTGTACGGCGTCGGGCTGTCACTGAACGCTCCGGCCAGGAGCGAGGAGGGCGGGAAGTAGTAGTTCCCCTCGATGGAGATCAGGTCGGACTCCGGGGCATCCGCAACGACCGTGCCGTCAACGGTGGCCTTCATGGGCCTCTTCCCTTCGATCTGGGCGGTTTCCAGGTCCAACGCAGCGCAGGCCGCGCGGCTTCCCGGGGTCAGTTCGCGAGCTCCGGCCCGGCTGCCGGGTATTTGTTAACCCGGAAGGCTTCGTGCAATAGTGATCAAAAGACGTGCAGTGCTGCCGTAAACCTTGTAGCAAGACCACGTGCCGGGGGGCGTATGGGTGCCGCGGAAGTGCGTGCTGTCGTCCCTGCGGCTGGCGAGCCGGCGGAATCGGCCCGGCCGCCGGCCGCATCGCTGCCGCCGCGGCCGCGATCCGGCGCGGCGCTCGAGACGAAGCTGCGCGGTCCGGAGCCCCGCGGGGAGTGGGTGGAGCGGCCGGAGCTGGTCGCCTATCTCGCCGGCCTGACCACGAGGCTCGTGCTCGTGGACGCCCCGGCCGGTTTCGGCAAGACCACGCTCGTCGCCCAGTGGCGTTCCAGCGCGGCGGAAACCCGCCCGTTCGCCTGGGTCTCAGTCGATCACGGGGACAATGATCCGGGCCGGCTGTGGCGGCATGTCGTGTCCGCGATCCACCGCGCCTGCCCGGACCTGGACACGGGGAAACTCCTGGGCGAACTGCGGGTCCCGGTGCCTGACTTCACCGGAACGCTGCTTCCGCTGCTGGTCAAAGAGCTGGCCGCGCTGGCGGAGCCGGTCGTCGTGGTGCTGGATGACTACCACATGATCACCGCGCGCGCCTGCCACGAGCAGATCGCCTGGCTGCTGCTGCACCTGCCGCCCGCGGCCCAGCTGGTGCTGATTACCCGGGCCCACCCGGCCCTGGCCCTGGCCCGGCTGCGGGCCGCCGGGGACATGGCAGAGGTGCGCGCCGCCGAGCTCCGCTTCTCACCCGCGCAGGCTGGCGAGCTGGTCACCGCGGTGGCCGGTGTCAGGCTCAGCCCGGCTGATCTCACCGAGCTCGCCGAGCGGACCGAGGGCTGGCCCGCGGGGATCTACCTCGCCGCGCTCACGCTGCGCGGGCACCCGTCGCCGGGTGAGGTCATCCGCCAGTTCGCCGGAAACAGCCGGTTCGTCTTCGACTTCCTGGCCGAGGACGTGCTGAGCCGCCAGCCCCCGGAGATACGGCGGTTCCTGGCCCGGACCGCCATCCTCGGCCGGTTCTGCGCGCCCCTGTGCGACGCGGTCACCGGCTCGGCCGGGCTCCGCCGGCCTCATCGACCTGCTGGAGCGGGACAACCTGTTCATCGTGCCGCTCGATGATTCCCGGCAGTGGTTCCGCTACCACCATCTTTTCGCCGAGGCGCTCCGCCATGAGCTAGCCAGGACCGAGCCGGACCTGGTGCCCGCTCTGCACCAGCGGGCAGGCCGCTGGCATCGCCAGTCGGGCTCGGCTGACGAGGCCATCCGGCACGCGCAGGCCGCCGGGGACGCCGCCGGGGCCATTGATCTGATCGCGGCGAACTGGTACGCCTACGTCGATTCCGGCCAGGTGGCAACGGTCCGGGGCTGGCTGAGCGTCCTGGGTGAGCACGTGGTCAGCGCTCACCCGCTGGCCGCGCACTGCGCCGCGTGGGTCGCCGCGCTCTCCGGCGACCGGCGCTCACTGCGGCGGTGGCTGCCGATTGTCGAAGCGGCCGGGCAGCAGGACGTGCTCCCGGACGGCATCCGCTCGCTGCAGTCCTCAGCCGCCCTGCTCCAGGGCACCTTCGGATTCGACGGCCTCGGCCCCATGCGCGAGGCCGCCGCCCGCGCCGTCGCGCTGGAAACCGACCCGGCCTCGCCCTGGCACGCGCTGGCGCGCAGCTCGTACGCGGCCACCCTCTACTGGTGCGGGGACCTGGAGGCGGCCGCCGCGCAGGCGCAGGCCGCGTCGTCGGGTGCGGGGTCCATCGCGCTCATCCGCATGCTGGGCTTCACGATCCTGTCCCTGATCGCCGCCGAGCAGGGCAACCTGGAGGAGGCCGGGCGGCAGGCCTGGACGGCCCGGGAGATCGTGACCAGCTCCGGCCTCGGCGGAGCCCCGCAGAGTTCGCTCGCGTTCGCGGCCGTCGGCGCCGTGTCCGCCGCCCGGGGGCAGCCCGCCGAAGCCCTCGCGGAGTTCGAGCGTGCGCTCCGGATCCGCCGGAAGCATCCTGGGATCAGCCCGTGGTTCACGCTGGAGCTCTTGCTCAGGATGGCGCCGGTGCTCGCCGATACCGGTGACCGGGCCCGGGCCACGGCCCTGGTCTCCGAGGCCAGGTTCCTGCTGACCTCGTCGCCGGAGGGCGCCGGGGTCCAGCTCGCCCGGCTGGGCGACGTCGAACGGCGGCTCGCCGCCGAGCCGCCGCCCATGCCGCTGAGCGAGCCACTGACCCAGCGTGAGACGACGGTCCTGCAGCTGCTGCGCGGGACGCTGTCGCTGCGTGAGATCGGCCAGGAACTCCACCTGTCGGCGAACACGATCAAGACCCACGTCGGGGCCATTTACCGCAAGCTTGGCGTGTCCACCCGGCAGCAGGCCGTCGACCGGGGCCGCGGTCTCGGCCTGCTAGGTCCGTAGGCCCGGCGGGCGCCCAGCCGGGTGAAAGAGGAGCCCGCGGGCCGGTTGAGGCCCGCGGGCTGGAGGCCGGCCCGCCTGGCGCCGGCAGGCGGGCCGGGGAACTGATGCTCGCTACGGCTGCAGGACGATGCGTGCCTTGGCCTGGCCGTGCAGGACCTCGTCGATGGCGTCGTTCACGTCCGCGAGCGGGCGGGTGGCGGCCACCACGCGGGTCCGGCCCGCCTGGTGCAGCGCGAACACGGTGGCCAGGTCGGCCCGGGTGCCGACGATGGACCCGATCACCGAGGTGCCGTTCAGCACGGTGTCGAAGACCGGGATCTGCAGCGTGCCGGCGGCGGGCAGCGCCACCAGCACCAGCCGGCCGCCGCGCCGGAGCCCCGCGTAGGCGGTGGCGAAGGACTTGTCGTCCACGGCCAGCCCCACCGCGACGCTGGCGCCCCCGTGGGACTGCAGGACCTTGGCCGGGTCCTCGGTGCGCGCGTCGATCACCAGGTCGGCGCCCAGATCCTTGGCCAGCTGGAGTTTCTCGTCGGTGATGTCGATGGCCGCCACGGTGCCGCCGAAGATCTTGGCGTACTGCAGCGCGAGATGCCCGAGCCCGCCGATCCCGGAGATGGCCACCAGGTCGCCGGGGCGCACGTTCCCGACCTTCACCGCCTTATAGGTGGTGACGCCGGCACAGGTGAGGGGCGCGGCGTCGATAGGGTCGATGCCGTCCGGGACCGGGGCAGCGAAGGCGGCGTCGGCCGTGAAGTACTCGGCGAAGCTGCCGTCAACCGAGTAGCCGGTGTTCTGCTGCTTCAGGCACAGCGTCTCCCAGCCGGTCAGGCAGTGCTCGCAGGTGCCGCAGGCGTAGCCGAGCCACGGCACGGCGACCCGCTGGCCGGGGCGGGGACTGGTCACGCCCTGGCCGGCGGCGTGCACGATGCCGACCCCTTCGTGACCCGGGACGAACGGCGGGGTGGGCGTGACCGGCCAGTCGCCGTGCGCCGCATGGATGTCGGTGTGGCACAGGCCGGAGGCCTCCACCCGGACGACGACCTGGCCGGGACCAGGCTCAGGAATCGGGCGCTCTTCGATGACCAGCGGCTGGCCGAATGCGCGGACAACTGCGGACTTCATGATCTATCTCCCTGGAGGGTCTGCGGACGGCGGCGGCGAGGCGACCGTGACCGGGGCTGGGTGGCCAGATCCGGCCTCCCCGGAGGGCCGGCCGGATCTGGCGCGGATCGGTCAGACGGTGGCCGGGCTGGCGTGCGCGGTCTTGGCCAGGACTTCGGTTTCGGCGGGGACGCGGCGCTCGTGCACCAGGCCGATCGCCGAGAGGATCAGCAGCAGGCCGGCGCCGATGAAGGAGGCGATGGCGCCGAACAGCGCGATCTGCCCGATCTGCCAGAAGCCGTAGGCCTCGAGCAGCATCGACCGCAGGGTGGTGCCGCGGAACACGGTCTGCACCAGGCCGGCCAGCGCGACGTTCTTGGGCTGGGCCAGTGATTCGGCGGACAGCTGGGAGTAGGTCTTGCCGTTGCCCATGAGCTGCAGGTGGCGGGCGATGAAGTAGTCGGCGTAGGTCTTGGCCTGCGCGCCGGTGGTCATGGTCTGGCCGGCGTAGGCGCCCATCGCGGCCCGGTTAGCGGGCGGCAGGATCTTGAATTCGGGGTTGCTGGTCGTCGGGAACACGATCTTCTGGGCCGACAGCTGGCTGGAAACCTGCCCGCCGGCGTAGGAGTGGCCCCACAGCAGCAGGACGCCTGCCACCAGGAGCACCGCGGCCAGGACGAGCCCTCCCACGCTGACCAGTGCATCGAAAGTCTTGCGGCGCATGATGATGCCTCCTTTAAGGACCGGGCTCAGTGGCCCGGTCGTTAGTTCGTCATCAGCAAGCGTCCCGCCCGCCCGGGCCGCCGGTCAGGGCCGCAAGCCCCCGGCCGGGAAGGACTTCGGTCACCCGCGGCGGCGGCCCTTCGCCGGAACGCGCGGGCAGGCGGCGATATCACCGGGACCCGTGGCCCTGCGGATAAGCGACCTACGACCCTGGCCTGAGCCGGCCGGAGAGGTAACCGTGGGCAGATAAACGCTCCGTTGAGCACGGCACGTACTCACGACCCCAGCCGGGGAAACCCGCGCTCACGCAGAAGAGAGGCCCGATCATGAAGCGCATCACGGTGCTGGCGCTGGCCGCCGCCGCAGCCCTGGTCCTGCTGGCTGGCCAGGATGACATCCGCAGGTTCCACCGCATGCGCAGCATGTGAACGCGGCATCGGTCACCACTGCCTCATGAACGTGGCCGCCAAAGGTAACTTTGGCGGCCACGTCATGCGGGCCTGGTCGGGCACTGGCGGCCAGCCAGCACTGGCGGTCAATGGGGGCGGCTGGCCGGCTTTACTCGTGGTGCGGCATGACCACGCACGGGCAGTGCGCGTGCTGCACGACCTGGGTGCTCACCGAGCCCAGCAGCATCCGCGCGAACCCTCCGGTCCCGCGGGACCCCACCACCAGCAGGTCGGCGTCCCGGGACGCGTTGATGAGTTCCTGCGCCGGGATACCGTTCACCGCGCTGACCGTCACCGACGCGGGCCGGGACTCGCCCAGCTGAGCAGTGGCCGCGGCCACCGCCTCCTCGGCCGCGTGCCGGGTCTTCTCCAGTTCTTCGTGGTCCGCCGGGAGAATGATCGGGTTACCGGTCCAGCCGTCGGACGCGACCGGGTGGACGGTCAGCACGGTGAGCGGAGCGTGGTGGGCCGCGGCCTCCTGCATCGCCCACACCAGCGCATGGTTGGCCCCATGCGATCCGTCGACGCCGACGGTGATTCCGGCCATGAAGTGCTCCTTTTCCAGACGGCCTCCGGCCCGTAGCCAGAGGGTCGCGGTCCTTACCGTCCCACGTACTGGTTGGCTATACCAGATTCCTTAGGGTCGTGGCCAGAGGCTCTTGGTCCTGAATCGAGCCGGCCCCGATGCGGCCGGCCGGACGTGCCCGGCTGCGGTGGCCGCGGGGCCAGCCGGGGACGAAAGTCCCGGCCGGTTGCCCCGTCTGCCCCTGACGGTCCCCGGCCACCCGGACGTCAGGTGAAGCTACGCCGGACACGGATGCCGAGAGCCCGGGGGGAAACCGAGATGAACCACCACGATGACTCGCGGCCAGGGCTGCCACCGGGAGGGCTGGAGGAGATGGTGGCCGCGGCCACCATGGCGCCGTCGATGCACAACACGCAGCCGTGGCGCTTCCGGTTCGAGCCCGGCAGCCAGACGATCAGCCTGTCCGCCGACCCGGCGCGGATGCTGCGGGTGGCCGACCCCGAGGGGCGCGCGCTGCACATCGCCTGCGGCGCGGCGCTGTTCAACCTGCGGCTGGCCGCCGTGGCGGCCGGACGGCACGCGGTGGTCCGGCTCATTCCCGATCCTGGCCAGCCGCTGCTGCTCGCGACGGTGCGGCTGGCCGGGGCCTGCCGCCCGCAGCAGCAGGACCGTGAGCTCTATGCGGCCATCCCCGCCCGGCGGACCAACCGGAGCCCGTTCAGCGGCCGGCCGGTGCCGCCGGGGGTGGCCGCGGAACTGGCTGAGGCGGCCCGGCTCGAGGGCGCCACGCTGCATTTTCCTGGCGGCGAGGAGGTCAGCCGGCTGCTCCACCTGGCCCGGGACGCCGAGCTCGGGTTGCTGGCCGACCCGGCCTACCGCGCCGAGCTGGCCCGGTGGGCGGGCGGTGCCCGGCACCAGGACGGCGTGTCCGATGAGGCCGCCGGGCCACGCGATCCCGCCGGGGCCACGCCCGTGCGCGACTTCACGCCCGGCCGCCCCGGGCCGCCCCGGTACGCGTGGTTCGAGGACGCACCGCAGCTGGCCGTGTTGTCCACGACGTTCCGGGACCGGGCCGACTGGCTCCGCGCCGGGGCGGCGCTGGAGCGCGTCCTGCTGGTCGCGACGATCCGGGGCCTGGCCGCCAGCCCGCTCACCCCGCCGCTGGAAACGGCCGACGCCTGGCTGGTGCGCGATTCGCACACGGGGCCGGAGTACCCGCAGATGATCCTGCGGCTGGGCTACGGCCTCCCGGTGCCGCCGGCCCCCCGCCGCCCCGTGTCCGACGTGCTGGACACCGCACCCGCGGACCCCGCTGCCCCGCCCTGTCCCGCTGCGGGGGCACCCGGGCCAGGAACCGGGCCATGGGCCGAACGTGCCGCACGTTCGGGTCCTTCGGTCCTTTAACGAGCGCGATCGGGCCGGCCAGACTTGGCCCCAGGCCTGGTGACTGCTTCCCGGGCCGGCCCCTGACCGGAGCCAACTGAGAGGGGATAGCGCCATGGCCACCGAGCAACCGGACGACGGCACCCGCCTGCCTGTGATCTCCGAGCCCGTCGTCGAGATTCTCGATGCGACGCAGTGCCTGCCGCTGATCGCCGGCGGGGGTGTGGGCCGGATCGGGTACACCAGCCGGTTCGGGCCGACGGTGCTGCCCGTCAACTACCTGCTGTACGAGGACACGATCGTGTTCCGCACCGGGGTGCGCAGCTCCCTCGAGGAGGACCTGCGGACCGGGATCGCGGACGCGGAGTACTCCGTCGCGTTCGAGATAGACCAGATGAACCCGGTGACGGAGGAAGGGTGGAGCGTTCTCGTCCAGGGCGCCGCCCATTTCGTGGACTCCGACGAGGAACTCGCCCCGATTGCCCGGCTGGGCGTGCGGGCGTGGGCGGGCGGCGCCAAGGACCAGTTCGTCCGCATCATCCCCAGCCGTATCACCGGCCGTCGCATCCGCAACGCCGCCGACGCGGCGGCCCGGTAGTGCGCACCCCAGGCCCGGGCCACGGGCCCGCGCGGGATATGACGCCCCTGCCGGACCTGCTGCACGACGCCGCCCGGGCCGGCCCGGTGCGCCAGCGCCGTCCCGTCTACCTGGACCTGCTGCCGCCGTGCAACGCCGGCTGCCCGGCCGGCGAGAACATCCAGGCCTGGCTGGCCGAGATCGAGGCCGGGCGGCCGGAGCAGGCCTGGCGGCAGCTGGTGGCGGACAACCCGCTGCCCGCCATCCACGGCCGGGTCTGCTATCACCCCTGCGAGACCGTGTGCAACCGGGCCGAGCTGGACAGCTCGGTGTCCATCCACGGGGTCGAGCGGTACCTGGGCGACCTGGCCCTGGAGCAGGGCTGGCCGCTCGATCCCCCGCCGCCACCCACCGGCCAGCGGGTGCTGGTGGTGGGGGCCGGGCCCAGCGGGCTGTCGGCCGGCTACCACCTGGCCCGGCTCGGGCACCAGGTGGAGATCAGGGACGCCAGCCCGGAGCCGGGCGGGATGATGCGCTACGGCATCCCCGCCTACCGGCTGCCCCGCGACGTGCTGGCCGGGGAGATCGGCCGGATCGAGGCGCTCGGCGTCACGATCACCTGCGGGCACCGGGTCACCGACCTGGACGCCGAGCGGCAGGCCGGGAACTTCGACGCGGTGTTCGTCGCGGTCGGCGCGCACCTGTCCAAGCACGTGGACATCCCGGCCCGCGACGCCAGCCGCATGGTGGACGCGGTGTCGTTCCTGCGTGACGTGGCGTCCGGGGCGCGCCCGGAGATCGGCCGCCGGGTCGCCGTGTACGGCGGCGGCAACACCGCGATGGACGCGGCCCGGGTAGCCCGCCGTCTCGGCGCGGACGACACGCTGATCGTCTACCGCCGGACCCGGGCCCAGATGCCCGCGCACGAGGAAGAGGCCGAGGAGGCCGAGCGCGAGGGCGTCCGCATCAACTGGCTGCACACGATCACCGCGTTCGACGGGCCGGAGATGACGGTCGAGGTCATGGAGCTGGACGACGCGGGGTTCCCGCAGCCGACCGGCCAGACCGAGACGCTGGCCGCCGACACGCTGATCCTCGCCGTCGGGCAGGACGCCGACACCACGTTCCTCCGCCCGGTGCCCGGCGTGGAGTTCAAGCGGGACGGGACCGTGGTGGTGTCGCCCTCGATGATGACCGGCTGCCCGGGCCTGTTCGCGGGCGGGGACATGGTCCCCGCCGAGCGGACCGTCACCGTCGGGGTGGGACACGGCAAGAAGGCCGCCCGGTTCATCGACGCCTACCTGCGCGGCGAGCCTGCGATCCGCAGGCCAAGCACGAGGTGGCCGAGTTCGGACTGCTGCACCCCTGGTACCTCACCGACGCGAGCCAGCGCCACCAGCCCGAACGTGACCCGGCCGGCCGCGTCACCGATTTCGCCGAGGTGGTCGGCGGCCTCAGCGCGGAGCAGGCCACCTACGAGGCAGGCCGGTGCCTGTCCTGCGGGAACTGTTTCGAGTGCGACGGCTGCCTGGGCGCGTGCCCGGAGGACGCCGTGATCAAGCTCGGCCCGGGGAACCGCTACCGCTTCGACTACGACCGGTGCACCGGCTGCGGAACGTGCTACGACCAGTGCCCGGTCCACGCCATCGAGATGATTCCGGAGAACAGCTGATGCGCGCCACGATCGACGGCAACGAGGCGGCCGTGTCGGTCGCCTACCGGCTCAACGAGGTGTGCTGCATCTACCCGATCACCCCGTCCTCGCCCATGGCCGAGCTGGCCGACGAGTGGTCCAGCCACGGGCGGGCGAACCTGTGGGGCAGCGTGCCCTCGGTGGTGGAAATGCAGAGCGAGGGCGGCGCGGCGGGGGCGCTGCACGGCGCGCTGCAGAGCGGCGCCCTGGCCACCACGTTCACCGCGTCCCAGGGCCTGCTGCTGATGATCCCCAACATGTACAAGATCGCCGGCGAGCTCACCCCCACCGTGCTGCACGTGGCGGCCCGGTCCCTGGCCGCGCAGGGCTTGTCAATCTTCGGCGACCACGCCGACGTGATGGCGGTGCGCCAGACCGGCTTCGCGCTGCTCGCCTCGTCGTGCGTGCAGGAAGCGCATGACCTGGCCCTGGTCGCGCAGGCCGCCTCGCTGGCGACGAGGGTGCCGTTCGTGCATTTCTTCGACGGGTTCCGCACCTCGCACGAGCTGAACACCATCGACCTGCTCACCGACGACGACCTGCGCGCGCTGATCCCCGAGCAGCTGATCCGGGACCACCGCGGCCGGGCCCTGTCCCCGGACCGCCCCTTCATCCGCGGCACGGCGCAGAACCCCGACGTGTACTTCCAGGGCCGGGAGACGGTCAACCCGTACTACGCGCGGGTCCCCGGCGCGGTCACCGCGGCGATGGACGCGCTGGCCGCGCGCACGGGCCGCCCCTACCACCTGGTCAACTACACCGGCGACCCGGCGGCCGAGCGGGTCATCGTGATCATGGGGTCCGGCGCGCAGACCGCCGCGCAGACCGCGGAGTACCTGACCGCCCGGGGCGAGAAGGTCGGCGTGGCCACCCTGCGGCTGTACCGCCCGTTCCCGGCCGGGGCGCTGCTGGCCGCCCTGCCGCCGGCGGCCCGCCGGGTGGCCGTGCTGGACCGGACCAAGGAACCGGGGTCGCAGGGTGAGCCGCTGTTCCTCGACGTGCTCACCGCGCTGGCCGAAGCGCACGCCGCCGGCACCAGGGAAAGCATGCCGGTCGTGACCGGCGGGAGGTACGGGCTGTCCTCCAAGGAGTTCACCCCGGCCATGGTGGCGGGCGTGTTCGCCGACCTCGCCGCGGAGCACCCGAAGCCGAGGTTCACCATCGGCATCCACGACGACGTCGGCCGGCTCAGCCTGGACTACGACCCGTCGCTGGACATCGAGCCGGCCAGCACCGTCCGCGCGGTGTTCTTCGGCCTCGGCTCGGACGGCACGGTCGGCGCGAACAAGAACACCATCAAGATCCTCGGCGGCGACGCGGGCCTGAACGCCCAGGGGTACTTCGTCTACGACTCCAAGAAGTCCGGCTCGCAGACCGTCTCGCACCTGCGGTTCGGGCCGGAGCCCATCCGGGCGCCGTACCTGGTGCAGGCGGCCAGCTTCGTCGGCTGCCACCAGGCCGAGCTGCTGGAGCGGGCCGATGTGCTGGGCGTGGCCGCTCCCGGGGCGACGCTGCTGCTCAACACGCCGCGCCCGGCCGCGGAGGTGTGGGACAGCCTGCCCCGCCCGGTCCAGGACCAGATCCTGGCCAAGAAGATCACCGTCTACGCCATCGACGCCACCGAGGTGGCCCGCGAGGCCGGCCTGCCCGGGCGGATCAACACCGTGCTGCAGACCTGTTTCTTCGCCATCTCCGGGGTGCTGCCCCGGGACGAGGCGATCGCGGCCATCAAGGCGGCCATCGTCAAGACCTACGGCCGCCGCGGCGCCGAGGTCGTGCAGCGCAACAACGCGGCGGTGGACCGGGCGCTCGCCTCGCTGCACCTGGTCGAGGTGCCGGCGGCGGCGAGTGCCACCCGCGGGCTGCCGCTGATGGTCCCGGACGACGCCCCGGAGTTCGTCCGCCAGGTCACCGCCGAGATGATGGCCGGCCGGGGGGACGCCCTCCCGGTCAGTGCGCTGCCGGTGGACGGCACCTACCCCAGCGGCACCACCGCATACGAGAAGCGCAACATCTCCGACCTGGTCGCCGACTGGGACCCGGACCTGTGCATCCAGTGCGGCAACTGCAGCTTCGTCTGCCCGCACAGCGTGATCCGGTCCAAGTTCTACGACCCGGCCGGGCTGTCCGGGGCCCCGGACAGCTTCCCGTCCATGCCGCTGGACGCCCGCGGCCTGCCTGACACCCGGTACACGCTGCAGGTCTATGTGGAGGACTGCACCGGGTGCGCGCTGTGCGTGGAGGCCTGCCCCATCGCCTCGCCCCGCGAGCCGGGGCGCAAGGCGATCAACCTGGCCCCGCGCGAGCCCCTGGTGGCCGCCGGGCGCGAGAACGTCGCCTTCTTCGAGACGCTGCCGGTGAACGACCGGACCCGGGTGGACTTCGGCACGGTCCGTGGCACCCAGTTCCTGCAGCCGCTGTTCGAGTTCTCCGGCGCCTGCGCCGGCTGCGGGGAGACCCCGTACCTCAAGGTGCTGTCCCAGCTGTTCGGCGACCGGCTGATGATCGCCAACGCGACCGGCTGCTCGTCGATCTACGGCGGGAACCTGCCCACCACCCCCTGGGCCACCGACGCGGCCGGCCGGGGCCCGGCCTGGTCCAACTCGCTGTTCGAGGACAACGCCGAGTTCGGGCTGGGCTTCCGGCTCGCCGCCGACCTGCACCTGGGGCTGGCCCGGTCCCGGCTGACCCAGCTGCGCGAGCAGATCGGCCCGGATCTGGTGGACGGCATCCTGGGCGCGCCGCAGCGCCGGGAGTCCGAGCTTGCCGAGCAGCGCGCCCGGGTGGACGAGCTGACTCACCGGCTGGACGCCCTCGACGGGGCCGATGAGGTCCTCGTTGCGGATCTGAGAAGCGTGCTCGGCCAGCTGGTCCGGCGCAGCGTCTGGCTGGTCGGGGGGGACGGCTGGGCTTATGACATCGGCTCGGGCGGCCTGGATCACGTGCTGGCCTCCGGGCGCAACGTCAACGTGCTGGTCCTCGACACCGAGGTGTACTCGAACACCGGCGGCCAGGCGTCCAAGGCCACGCCGCTGGGCGCGGTGGCCAAGTTCGCCGCGGCCGGGAAAACCGTGCCCAAGAAAGACCTGGCCCTGCAGGCCATCGCCTACGGGAACGTGTACGTGGCCCGGGTGGCGATGGGCGCCGACGCGCAGCAGACGCTCCGGGCGCTGCGGGAGGCGGAAGCCTACGACGGGCCATCGCTGGTCATCGCCTACAGCCACTGCATCGCCCACGGGATCGACATGGCCAAGGGCATGGACCAGCAGTACCGGGCCGTGGCCAGCGGGTACTGGCCGCTGATCCGCTACGACCCGGTGCTGCGCGCCGCCGGCGAGAACCCGTTCCTGCTCGACTCGCCGCGGCCGCGGATCCCGCTGGCCGAGTACACCAGCCGGGAGCTGCGGTACCGGATCCTGGCCAACACCGACCCGGTGGAGGCCGAGCGGCTGCTCAGCCTGGCCGAGCAGGAGGTCAGGCAGCGCTGGGCCAGCTACGAGGAGATGGCCACCCGCGGGCCGGCCCGGTTCCCCGCCGACGCCTCTAGGCCCGGTGGGCCTGCTCCGGGTCGGTGAAGATCCGGGCGGCGTAGGCGGCGGCCTGGGTCCGGCGTTCCATGCCCAGCTTGGCGAACAACGCCGAGACGTAGTTCTTGACCGTTTTCTCGGCCAGGAACAGGCGCTCGCCGATCTGCCGGTTGGTCAGGCCCTCGCCGATCAGTTCCAGGATCCGCCGCTCCTGGGTGGTGAGCCCGGTCAGCGGGTCGGCGTGCGCCGCCTGGTCCCGCATCCGCTTCATGACCCGGCTGGCCGCCTCCGGGTCCAGCATGGACTCGCCGGCCGCCAGCGCCCGCACCGCGCCGACCAGGTCGGTGCCGCGGATCTGCTTGAGCACGTAGCCGGCGGCGCCGGCCATGATCGCGTCGAACAGTGCCTCGTCGTCCCCGAACGAGGTCAGCATCAGGCACGCCACCTGCGGCATCTTGGACCGGATCTCGCGGCAGACGCTGACGCCGTCCCCGTCCGGCAGGCGCACGTCGAGCACGGCGACATCGGGCCGCAGCGCCGGGATCCGGGCCAGGGCAGACGCGGCGGTCCCCGCCTCGCCGACGACGACGATGTCGGCCTCGGCTTCCAGCAGCTCTTTCACGCCCCGGCGGACGATCTCGTGGTCGTCCAGCAGGAACACGCCGATCTGCGGCGGACCCGCCGCTGATTCGTCCTGCCGCTGACCCGCCGCTGATTCGTCCATGGGGCTGGGCCTTCCTCTCTGCCGCTCCCGGGTGCGCGTCGGTGCGGCGCGGCTGCTCACCGGTCGATGTGAGCTCACCCTAGCCGGGCCAGGCGGCCAGGTCAGCGGACCTTGGTCCCGACTGCCGCGGGGCGAACGGGTTTTCCTGGCCGCGGCCTGGGCGGCCGCGCCGCGCGGCTCCCGGTGCCCCGGGGACCAAGGGCCCGGCGAAACAGGCCGAAGGCCGATGGCCGCCGGCGGGGCGGCGGGCGAGGCTGGCCCTAGAGGCCAGAGCCGGCCGCTGGGCGGCCGCGGCAGCGAGGGACGAGGAGAACGAGATGGCCATCCGGGTGGGAATCAATGGCTTCGGCCGGGTCGGCCGCGCTTTCGTGCGGCGCGCCCTGCAGCGGGATGACCTGGAGGTGGTGGCCGTCAACGACCTCACCGACGCCCGGACGCTGGCGCACCTGCTGGAATTCGACTCCACCTACGGCCGGCTCGGCCATGCCGTGGGCCACGGGCCGGATTCGATCACCGTGGACGACGCGACGATCGCGGTGCTGTCCTCCGCGAGCCGGCCGGGATCGACTGGACCGGGCTGGGCGTCAGCGTCGTCATCGAGTCCACCGGGAAATTCCGCGCCCGCGAGGACGCCGCCGTCCACCTCAAGGGCGGGGCCCGCAAGGTGCTGATCTCCGCGCCGGGCAAGAATGCCGACCTCACCGTGGTCATCGGGGTCAACGACGGCGAGTATGACCCCCAGCGCCATGACGTGATTTCCGCCGCCTCGTGCACCACGAACTGCGTGGTGCCCATGGCCAAGGTCCTGCAGGACTCGTTCGGCCTGCACACCGGCCTGATGACCACCATCCACGCCTACACCGGCGACCAGATGCTGCTGGACGGGCCGCACAAGGACCTGCGGCGGGCGCGCAGCGCGGCCGTCAGCATCGTGCCGACCAGCACGGGCGCGGCCCGCACCGCCGGGCTGGTCATCCCCGAGCTGGCCGGGCGCTGGACGGCGTCGCCGTCCGGGTGCCGGTGGAGGACGGCTCGCTCACCGACCTGACCGCCGTGCTGGGCCGCGAGGTGACCGCCGCGGAGGTCAACCAGGCCTTCGAGCAGGCGGCCGCGGGCAGCCTGTCCGGGGTGCTGCACTACAGCACCGAGCCCCTGGTGTCCCGCGACATCATCGGCGACCCCGCGTCCTGCGTATTCGACTCCGGCCTGACCCAGGCGGCGGGCAGCCTGGTGAAGATCTTCGGCTGGTACGACAACGAGTGGGGCTACACCTGCCGGCTGGCCGATCTGGCCGGCCTTGTCGGCGCGCAGCTCTAGCCGGGCTGCCGCGGTCCGGGAGGAAGACATGGCGGGCAGGCCGATCACCGTGGGGACCGACGGCTCGGAAGAATCGCTGCGGGCCGTGGACTGGGCGGCCCGCGAGGCCGTGCTGCGCAGCTCGCCGCTGCGGATCGTCTCCGTCCTCGCGCTGCCGCCCCGGGCGAGCCGGTACCAGCCGCCCGGACGGCCGGATGCCGTGGCCGAGGCGGTGCGCGAGTCGTACACCGCCGCGCTGGCCACCGCGGCGCGGCGGGCGGCGGACGCGGAGCCAGGCCTGGCGGTCGACACGCGGCTGCTGCCTGGTCCGCCCGCCCGGGCTCTCGCCGAGGCCACCGCGGACGCGTCGATGCTGGTCGTCGGCTCGCGCGGCGGGAGAACGGTCACCGGCCTGGTCCTGGGCTCGGTCAGCCGGTACGCCGCCACCCACGCCCGGTGCCCGGTCGTGGTCCGGCGCGGGGACGGGAAATCCGCGTACCGGGAGATCGTCGTCGGGCTCGGCGATCTGGACCAGTCCGCGGCCGCGCTCGGGTTTGCCTTCGAGGAAGCGGCGCTGCGCCAGGCCAGGCTGACCGTCGTGCACGCCTGGTCCTGTTTCCTGCCCGGGCCCGGGCCCGGGCTGGCCGCCCGGGTGCACGACGCGGTGGCCGGATGGCAGGAGAAGTACCCGGCCGTCGAAACCGGCACGGACATCATGCACGCGCAGCCCGCGCGCCTGATCGGCGCCGCGTCAGCCCGCGCCGACCTGGTCGTGCTCGGCCGCCGTCCGGGCGGGGCCGCAGGCCCCGGCGGGGGCTCAGTCATTCATGCCGTCCTGCACCACACCCGCGGCCCGGTCGCCGTCGTGGCGGGCTGACCACCGCCTGCCCTCAGTGCGCTGGCGCGTCGTGCGCTGGCGCGTCGCAGGCGTTTGCGCCGCGGATGACGACCACGGGACACGGGGCATGGTGGACGCAGTGCTGGCTGACCGAACCGAGCAGCGCCTCGGCGAAGCCGCCGTGCCCGCGGCTCCCGACGACCAGCAGGTCGGCCCCGGCCGCGGCGTCGATCAGGACCTGCGCGGCGTTACCTTCCTCCACCCGCGCGCTGACCGGGACGTCGCTGCCGCGGCCCACGGCCGCGCTGATGGCCCCGGACACCGCGTCCCCGGCGGCCTTCTCGAAGTCGGCGGTCTCCAGCATCGCCACGAGGGCCGGCCCGATCGGGACGGGAACGACCGGATAGCGCCACGCGATCACGGCGTCCACCGTCGCACCGGTCAGCCGGGCCTGCCGGACGGCCCAGCGCAGCGCGGCCAGCGAGGACGGTGATCCGTCTACGCCGGCCACGATCCGTGGCGCAGTGTCCTGGTGTCCCGGCATGTGCTGGCCTTCCCCCTGGGCCCGGTGCGTGCGGGCGCTGTGCCTTGGGTGCTGTGCCTTGGGTGCTGTGCCTTGGGTGCTGTGCGGTGGGTGCTGTGCGTGTGGCGCGGTTCCAGCTTCGGGCTGGCCAGGGCCGGGCCGCCAGAGTCGTCAGCACCGCCCGGGCGGGACCTTGGCCCTGCGGAGCTCGGCCACGACGGCCGCCACGACGCCGGGAACCACGGCCGCCACCGCCGCGGAGAGCCCGGTTCCGGGCCGGAGATCCGCGGCCCCGACGGTGAAAATCACCACCTGGCCCGGGCAGCGGCCCAGGGCCCGGCCGAGGCCGAGCGCGTCCGGCAGGCCGAGCCCGTGGGAGCTGGCCAGGCTAGCCCGGTCCAGTTCCCCGGGCGCGGCCCGGTGAACGCGCCCGGGCGGGGCGGGTTCGCCGCGCGCGGCATCCACGATGATGGCCAGGCCGGCGCCAGCCCACGCGTCGAGGAGGCCGGCCGGGTCACCGTCGGACATGACGACCCGGACGCCGGGCAGGTGCCGTCTTTCGATCTCGGCGGCGACCGCCGGCCCTAGCCCGTCGTCGCGCCGGTAGCAGTTGCCGATCCCGATGACCACGGCCCGGGCCGGCGCTGTCCGCGCGGGCTGGATTACGCCGCTCACTGGCCGTGGCGCGTCAGCGTGAGGAAGTGGGCCGAGCAGGAGATGCACGGGTCGTGGTTACGGATCGCCTGCTCGCACAGGGCCGTGAGCGACGCGTCGTCCCAGTCCAGGTTGGCGGCGATCACCCGGCGCAGGTCATCCTCGATCGCGGCCTGGTTCTGCGAGGTCGGCGGGACGATCGTGGCCGACCGGATCAGCCCGCCGCCGTCCAGTTCGTAGCGGTGGTAAAGCAGTCCCCGGGGCGCCTCGCTGACCCCGTGCCCGGTGCCCGCCCGCGGCGCCACCTGGACCGCGGGATGGTCCGGCCGCTGGTAGCCGTCGATGATCCGCAGCGCCTCCTCGACCGCATAGACGATCTCGACGGCCCGGACCACGATGCTGCGGAACGGGTTGCGGCAGTCCGCGCCGAGCCCGGCGTCGGCAGCGGCCTGCCGGGCGGCGGGGGACAGGGAGCCGGAGTTCAGCGAGTACCGGGCCAGCGGGCCGGTCAGGTAGCGGTGCCCGTCCAGCGTGGCGTGCAGCGCGGTGGAGTGCGGTACCTGCTGCTCGGTCGACGTGGTCGGGGAACTCGCCGGGCGGGAAGGCCAGCCCGCTGGCGGTGACCAGGCTGCCGCGCTCGATCGGGTAGCGGCCGGGATCGTGCAGCGCCAGCAGGTCGTGGTCGAGTTCCAGGTCGGGGAAGTCGAACGTCGGCCACCCACCGCACCGTGGCCAGGGCCAGGTCCAGCGCCCGGCGCAGCTGCTCGGCCAGCGGCGCCAGCTCGGCCCGGCGGGCACCCAGTAGAACCCGCCGACCCGGACGTTGACCGGGTGGATAGCCCGGCCGCCCAGGAACTCCATCAGCGGCGTTGCCGGTCTTCTTCAGCGCCAGGCCGCGTTCCACGATGTCGCGGTGGTCCCGGGCCAGGCGTGATCGCGTCCGGGTAGCCGAGGAAGTCGGGCGCGTGCAGCAGGTAGATGTGCAGGGCATGGCTGGAGATCCATTCCCCGCAGTACAGCAGCCGCCGCAGCTCCGCGAGCTGCGGGTCGAGTTCGGCGCCGCACGCCTGCTCGATCGCGTTGCAGGCGCTGGTCTGGTAGGCGACCGGGCAGATCCCGCAGATCCGGGCGGTGATGTCCGGCGGCTCGGTGTACGCGCGGCCGCGCAGGAACGCCTCGAAGAACCGCGGCGGCTCGTAGATGTTCAGCTCGGCGCGCTCCACCTGGCCGTCGCTCACGGTGACCCGGAGCGCGCCCTCGCCCTCGACCCGGGCCAGCCCGCTGACCGTGAGCTGCCTATTGCGGTGGGTCATGGCGGTCCCTCCCCGCGCGGTGCTGGCCCAGGGCGGTGCTGCTGCAGGAACGGCGGGGCCGCGGCGTTGAACGTGGCGAACACCCGGCCGACGGCGTCGTCGCTCATGCCGCAGCTGCGCAGCTGGCCGAGGCAGCGCGGGCACGTTCGCGCCGGGAGCCGGGCCGAAGCAGCCGTAGCAGCCGCGGGACTGGGCCGGGCACAGCGCGCCGCACCCGGCGTGCGTGACCGGGCCGAGGCAGGGCGTGCCCTCGGCCACCATCACGCAGGTCAGTGCCGCGCCGCTTGCACTCGGTGCACACGCTGGTGTCGGGAATGTCCGGCTTGCGCCCGGCCAGGAGGGCGGCGATCACCTCGAGCAGCTGCCGCCGGTCGATCGGGCAGCCGCGCAGCTCGAAGTCGACCGGCACGTGCGCGGCGACCGGCGTCGAGGTGGCCAGCGTGTCGATGTACTCCGGGCTGGCGTACACCGCCGCGGTGAACTCGGCGACGTCGCCGAAGTTGCGCAGCGCCTGGATGCCGCCCGCGGTCGCGCAGGCGCCGATGGTGACCAGGACCGTGGACTGCGTCGCGGATCTGCCGGATCCGCTGCGCGTCGCCGGCCGTGGTGATCGATCCCTCGACCAGCGAGATGTCGTACGGGCCCGGCTGCCACCGCCGACGGACGCCTCCAGGAAGTGCGCGATCGTGCACTTCGCCCGGCCAGCGCGAGCAGCTCGTCCTCGCAGTCCAGCAGGGTCAGCTGGCAGCCGTCGCAGGACGCGAACTTCCACACGGCGAGGGTCGGCTTGGCTCATCACAGCTCCCGGATCGATCAGCAGCGGCCCGGCGAGCGGCGTAGCCGACGACCGGGCCGTCCCGGCAGACCAGGATCGGCCCGAGCTGGCAGTGCCCGCACAGGCCGATGCCGCACTTCATGTTGCGTTCCAGCGACACCCGGATGTCGCCGGCGGGGACGCCCTTGCGCAGCAGCGCCTGGGCGGAGAACCGCATCATCGGCTCCGGGCCGCACAGGAACGCGGTGGTGCGGTCCGGGTCCAGGGGCAGCCGGGCGAGCGGCTCGGTGACGAAGCCGACCTGGCCGTCCCAGCCCGCCGCGGGCTGGTCGATGGTCAGCTCCACCTCCAGGTCCGCGCGGCCGGACCAGTCGTCCAGCTCGCCGCGGAACAGGAACTCCGCGGGGCTGCGGGCCCCCGCGACCAGGCAGACCCGGCGGTAGGAGCGCCGCGGCGGCCAGCGCGCCGAGGACCACCGGCCGCAGCGGGGCCAGCCCGACCCCGCCCGCGACGATGACCAGGTCACGGCCGGCCGCCGACGGCGAGGTCCCAGCTGGTGCCGAACGGCCCGCGGACGCCGACCACCGTCCCCGGCCGGGCCTCGTGCAGCGCCCGGCTGACCGCGCCGACCGCGCGGATCGTGTGCGCCAGCAGGCCGTCCACGGCCGACGGGTCACCGCTGACCGAGATCGCGACCTCGCCGACGCCCGGCACGGCCAGCATGGTGAACTGGCCCGGCTCGAACGGCGGCAGCGGCGCGCCGGCCGGCTCCAGGATCAGCGTGACGCAGTCGCGGGTCTCCGTGCGTGCGTCCGGCCACCCGGTAGGGGACCGGCAGCATCGGCTCCGCGGCCGGCGCCTGTGTCCGGGCCGCGTCAGTGCTGGTCATCGGGACTCCGGTACAGGTCGAGCAGCCGGGCCCGGGTGGCCTGCAGGCGCTGCGCGCACGCCTGGAACAGGGTCAGCGCCAGCGCGTAGCCGAACTGCGGGTCCTGATCGGCGAGCGCGCGCAGCTGGGCGGTGTCCAGCTGCGTCGCGGCCGTAGCGCCGCGTGGCCACCGCCGCCGAAATGCCATTGGTACGGCGGTATCAGCCACGACCAGCCCAGTACGTCGCCGGCGCCCAGTGTCTGCACGACCACCTGGCCGCGGCCGGGAACCGTCAGGTCGAGTGCGACGCAGCCGTCGTGGATCAGCCAGCAGCCCCCGGCCGGGGTGCCCTCGCGGAACAGCCGCTCGCCCGGCCGGAGGCGGACCGGGACGGCCGTCCCGGCGACCAGCTCGCGGTCGGCGGCGGACAGGCCGGCCAGGATGCCGCAGCCCGGCCAGGTCCTGCTCACTCATCCTGGTCTCCCGGCCCGCCGGGCCTGCCCGGTTCGCCAGCCAGGCCGGCCAGGTCAGTGAGGCGGGCGGCCTCGGCGGTGATGTCGATGCCCACCGGGCACCAGGCGATGCACCGGCCGCAGCCCACACAGCCGGAACTGCCGAACTGGTCGTGCCAGGTGCCGAGCTTGTGGCTGAACCACTGCCGGTACCGGCTGGCCCCGGACGGCCGCACGCTGCCGCCGTGCACGAAGGAGAAATCCAGCTCGAAGCAGGACGCCCAGCGCTGCCAGCGCTCGGCGTGGTCGCCGGTCAGGTCGGACACGTCCTCGGTCGTGGTGCAGAAGCACGTCGGGCAGACCATCGTGCAGTTGGCGCAGGTCAGGCACCTGCTGGCCACGTCCTCCCAGTGCGGCGACTCCGCTGAGGCCCGGATCAGCGCGGGCAGGTCGACCGCGGGCATTTCCCGGCCCATCCGCTGCGCCGCCGCGCTGACCGCCGTCTCCGCCGCCTGTTCGTCCTGCCCGGACGCCGCGCGGCTGCGGCACCTGCGGCCAGGATGCGGATGCCCTCGGCGGTGCCGGCCTCGGCCAGGAACCAGTGCCCGGACTCGTCGAGCCGCTCGGTGAGGGCCAGGTCATAGCCGGGTCCCGCGGCGGGCCCGGTCCCCATCGAGGCGCAGAAGCACACCCCGCCCGGCTCGGTGCAGTTCACCGCGACCACGAACAGGGCCTGGCGGGTCCGGGCGAACGCGCCGTCGGGGTGAGCACCGCCGCCGAGGACCCGGCCGAGGATCCCGATCGACGCCAGGTCACAGCCCCGGACGCCGAGGAACGCGTAGCGGGGTATCGCGGGCGCGGCCGGGCGGAACCCGCCCTCGGCGTCGGCGGACCACAGCTGCCGCCGGGGCGGGTGCAGGAACTGCTTCCAGGACCCCGGCCCCGCCGAATGCGCGAACACCGCGGCGTCCTCCCGCGGGCGCAGCCGGTAGTAACCAGGACCGGTGTCCACGCCCCACCCGGCGGGCAGCTCGCCGGCCGAGCCGAGTTCGGCCAGCACGATCGCGCTGTCCCGGACGGTCGGGCCGACGACCAGGTAGCCGTCGGCGATCAGCACCTCGACCAGGCGGTCCAGGCCGGGCCGGGTCAGCACGACAGGCTGGGCGATCTCGGGTGCTGCCATAGCTGGTCCCCCGCCGTCCGTGGGCCGACTCAGGCCGAGGAGTACCTGGCTGAGCGCCCCGGAGCACGCCCGGGACGGGCCGTCGCCCCCAGCGAATCAGCGGGCGGAAGGCCCGCGGTAGGGACTCTGGTCCGGCCGCGGCAGGACCTTTGGCCCCGCCGCGGCCGGACCGCGGCCCTGGCTGGTTAGCCCACGGTTAGCCCGCCGTTAGCCCACCGTGGCGCCGATCTTGTTCACCACGTCCACCACGCCGTCGATGTCCCAGGCCAGCCGCAGGACAACCGGGATCAGGTCCCGTTCGTCACTGGTGCCGGGCTGCCCGGTCAGCGTCACGATGCCGTTGTGTACCCGGACCGTGATCGCGGCCGGGTCGGTGAGCAGGACCTGGCTGAGCATGTCCCGGACTTCCCCGGCGATCTCCCCGTCCGGGCGCAGGAAGACGGACAGCAGGTCGCAGCGGCTGACGATCCCGATCAGCGTGCCGTCCGGGTTCACCACCGGCAGCCGCTTGAGGTGGTGGCTGTTCATCAGCCGGGCCGCGGCAGGCAGGGTCGCGTCCGGGTGGATCGTGACCGCGGGTGAGGTCATCAGCTCGGCGGCGGTCAGGCCCCAGTGCGTGGAAGACCGCTGGCGACGCGGCAGGTGCAGGCCACCCGGGTTGAGCCGGGCGGCCCGTTCGTGCTTGTCCTGCACGACGAGCAGGTCGGCTTCGGAGACCACGCCGGCCACGTGCCGCCCCAGGGTGAGCACCGGCACCGAGCCAACCTTGTGCTGGGTGAGCAGGGTGGCGATCTCCTTGTACGGGGTGATCCGGTCCACGGTGACCACGGACTTGGTCATGACGTCACTGACCCGGTGGTGCCAGCGCCCGTGATACTGCTGATGGCCCGGGCGCGGGTGCCCGGTGGCCTCCGCTGAGCCGCCCCGCGCCCCGTGCGGGCCAGCGGTCCGGTCGCCGGCGTGATCACCGGTCTTCTCCTCGACCGAATCGAGGGCGCGGGACACGTCGGCGGCGCTGGCCCGGCCGTGCAGGGATTCGTAGTAGGCAGCGCCCAGGTGGCGGAGCATGGCATCCAAGTGGTCATCTCGCCGAGTCATCGCTGCTCCTTCCCTCAGGCCGGAGCGTGCGCACTGCGCGTGCCGGGCGCTGCTGCGGGCGCTGCTGCGGGCGCTTTCTGCGGGCCGGCCTCGGAGGCGCTTCCTCCGGCGTCATCATTGTCCCGCTGGCTGTCCCCCCAGCGTCATGGCTGGACGTCCCGGGCGGAACGGACCTCCGTCACCTCCGCAGCCGGGGCTGCGGGCCGGGGGTCCTTGACGGCCCGGCGGCAGGTCCGGCTAACTTCTGGATCAGTCAGCCAGCGGGTCGGCGGCGGATCCGCTGAGGCGCCGCGGGGCCAGGGAACCGGAAGGACGACGATGAGTGCGGAACCGCTCCCGGCCCAGCAGGCCGGCGCGTTCAACCTGGGCGGTGACCTCCTGGTCAACCGTCTGGGTTTCGGGACCATGCAGCTGCCCGGACCGGGTGTGTGGGGTCCCCCGCGGGACCACGACGAGGTCATCCGGGTGCTGCGGCGGGCGGTGGAGCTCGGGGTGAACTTCATTGACACCGCCGACTCCTACGGCCCCTACGTGGCGGAAGACCTGATCGCAGAGGCGCTGTACCCGTACCCCGGCGGGCTGGTGATCGCCACCAAGGCCGGGCTCACCCGCTTCGGCCCGGTCACCCGCTCGGGCCCGGGCCAGTGGCCGCCGGTCGGGCGGCCCGAGTACCTGCGCCAGGAAGCGGAAATGAGCCTGCGCCGCCTGAAGCTGGACCGCATCGACCTCTTCCAGCTGCACCGGATTGACCCGAAGGTCGCGCTGGAGGACCAGATCGGCGAGCTGAACAAGCTCCAGGACGAGGGCAAGATCCGGCACATCGGGCTGTCGGGAGTGTCGGTCAGCCAGCTCGGGACCGTCCGTGACCTGGCCGCCGTGGTCTCCGTGCAGAACCAGTTCAACCTGACCGACCGCTCCTCCGAGCCCGTCCTCGACTACTGCGCCGGCCACGGCATCGCGTTCATTCCCTACCGCCCGCTGTCCACCGGCGCGCTGGCGGGCCCGGGCACCGCGCTGGCGGCGCTGGCCGGTAAGCACCAGGCCACGCCGCCCCAGCTGGCCCTGGCCTGGCTGCTCAGGCGGTCACCCGTCATGCTGCCGATCCCCGGCACCTCGTCGGTGGCCCACCTCGAGGACAACGTGCACGGCGCCAGCCTCGCGCTGACCGACGACGAATTCGGGCAGCTCTCGGCCCTCGCCTGACCAGGCCACCGGCGACCCCATCCCGGTGGACATCACCGCGCGAAGGAAAGGCCGGTCATGGCGGTCGCGCCGGAATAATGCCAGTCAATACGCGCTTTCCGCCTCTTACCTGCGACCGTGCGGGAAAGGCAATTCGTGCACTATGAGCAGGTCCGGGGGTGGTCTAGTCGTGAGCACCCCGGCTCCAATTACCGGCTCCAGGGGCAGTGCTATCACTCTTGCGGGCGGCCGGTTAGTAGTAGCTTAGGCCGCCGGATCAGAAAAGGTAATTTACCCTAGGGGGTTACATGCGGATATTCCGCACGCTGCTTGCCACCGTCTCAGCCGGTGCTCTCGGCGGGGCACTGGTGCTGTCCACGACCGGATCGCCGGGCGCGGTCCCGGTCACCGTGCACGCGCACCTCACGGCCAGCTTCCTGGCCGAGGCGCGCGCCGCCCTGGTCCGGGACCTGCGCACGCCCGATACCGCGATGTTCCTGCACGGCAGCCCCGCGGCGGACGGCCCGCGCACCACCACTCAGGCAGCCGACGTGAACTGGGCCGGCTACGCGGACGTGTCCACCGCCGATGGCACGTTCACCAATGTCAGCGGCTCGTGGACGGTGCCCAGGCTCACCTGCACCCAGGAGGACAGGATCACCTCGGACTGGGTGGGCCTCGATGGCTTCAGCAGCAGCACCGTGGAGCAGGACGGCACGGCCAGCCAGTGCTTCGAGGGCACGCCGGTGTATTACAGCTGGTACGAGATGTACCCGGCCGGCACCGTCGAGGTCGGCGCGTCGGTCGCGGCGGGCGACAGTATCAGTGCCTCAGTGGCCCGCAGCGGCTCCAGGTACACCCTCAAGCTGACCGACGCCACCCATCCGGCTAACAGTTTCAGCACCACGGCCAGCTGCCCCGCTTCCACCTGCCTGGACACCAGCGCGGAGTGGATCGCCGAGCGGCAGGCGTACGCCAGCACGGGCATCGTGCCCGAGGCGCAGTTCAGCACGGTCAAGTTCTCCAGTGCGTCGGAGAAGGCCGACGGCAAGACCAGCACGATCTCCGGCTACGCGGGCACCAGCTACGACATCACCTGCGTGGACTCCACCGACACCTATGACATCGTCTCCAATTCCGGCCTGACCGGGGGCAACACCTTCACCAGCGCCTGGAAGAACAGCTACTAGCACCACCGTGCCCGGGAAGCGCCGGGCCGGCCCGCGGGCGGGGAACCCGCGAGGCGCGCGGCGGCTGCCGCGGCGCGGCGGACATCGCCGGACGGACACCAGCCTGATTCCCTGGCGCCTGTCTAGGATCACGAGGTATGCCGGAACCGACCGACGGGATCGTCGAGATCTTCACCGATGGTGCGTGCTCGCCCAACCCGGGCCCCGGGGGATGGGGGGCCATCCTGCGGTACGGCGGCCACGAGAAGGAGATCTACGGCGGGGAGCCCGCGACCACGAACAACCGCATGGAGATCATGGCGGCCATCCGGGGGCTGGAGAGCCTCACCCGGCCGTCCGTCGTGCACGTCCACACCGACAGCGTGTACCTGCGCAACGGCATCACCCGGTGGCTCCCCACCTGGAAACGCAACGGCTGGCAGACCACGGGCAAGAAGCCGGTCAAGAACGCCGACCTGTGGACGCGGCTGGACTCGGCGGCCCGCGGTCATGCCGTGCAGTGGTTCTGGGTCAAGGGGCACGCGGGCCATCCGGAGAACGAGCGCGCCGACGAACTCGCCTGCCGGGGGTCAGCCGAGGCGAGTGCCGAGGGCGCCCGCAGGTAGCGCCGTTGCTTCACAGGCCCAGGTACAGGACGCTGGCCAGCCCAGCGATCAGGCAGTAGATGCCGAACGGGGTGAGGGTCCGGGTCCGCAGGTAACGGAGCAGGAAGCGGACCGACACGCACGCCCCGGCGCCGGAGAGCGCGCTGCCGAGCACGATCTGGCCGCCGATCCCGTGGCCGAGGAGGGCATCGTCGTGCGCCCGCCTTAACCGCAGACCTCTTAGGTCACTAACGGACTGACCGGCGCGGCCGCCTGGGTCAGCGGATCGCCTCGATCACCTGGTCGGGCGTCTCGACCTGCGGCATGTGACCGGTGTCCTTGAGCACCTCGAAGCGCGCCTTCGGGATGGCGTCCGCCCAGGCGCGGCCGTACTCGGGGGTGACGATCCGGTCGCTGTCGCCCCACAGCACCAGGGTCGGGATCTCCACCGCCGCGAGGCGCCCGCGGAGGGTAGGGTCACCGTCCATCGTCGCGCCCCCCGAGTAGGTGATGAGCGCGGCCCGGTTGGCCGCCCCGATCTGCTGCGCGGCCGGGGGCAGCGTGGCCGGGTCGATGGCGAACGGCGCCGGGTCGTGGAAGCTGAGCGGGAAGACCTGGTCCATCCGCAGCGAGAAGAAGTCCGCCGGCGGGTGCCCGGGAACCTCGATGCCGACGGCGTCGATGAGGATCACCCGGCTGATGCGGGGGGAGTTCAGGATGGCCATCTCGGCGGCTATCCAGCCGCCGATCGAGTTCCCGGCCACCGTGACGCCGGCCAGGCCGAGCTGGTCGAGCAGCGCGACGTAGAGCGCGGCCAGGCCGCCGACCGTGCGCAGGGCCCCGGGGCGCGGGGTGCCGCCGAAGCCGGGATGGACCGGCTGGAGCACCCGCACCGGCCCGGCGCCGGCCAGCCGCTCGCCGAAGCGCGCGGTCGTGTCCGGCCCGCCGCCCCCGTGCAGCAGCAGGAACGGCTGGCCTGCGCCGTGTTCGTCCACGGTCACGTCCACCGGGCCGAGCCCGGCGGCGTTCACGGTGTAGGTGGTGGTGGTCATGGTCATCTCCTGAGTGGGTGGGGGTCCGGCGTGCTAGGCAAAGTCGGTGGCGGGAACCGTGGCGTACTTGCTCATCACCTGGATGGTCGCCTCGGGGGTGAGGGCCCGGCCGCTGGCGATCATGTCCCGCAGATCCCTGAAGTACTGCACGTAGAGATCGGGCGTGAACGTGTTCAGCAGCACGGCGGGCTCGTCGCCCGGGTTCTCGAAGGTGTGCGGAGCGCCCGGCGGGATCATCACCAGCGTGCCCGCGGGCGCCTGGTAGGTCGTGTCCCCGACGGTGAACCGCGCCGTGCCGGACACGACGTAGAAGCCCTCGTCGTGCCGGGCGTGGCGGTGCTGCGGCGGCCCCCCGGTGCGCGGGGCCAGGGTGATCTCCCCCATCCCCAGCCGGTGCCCGGTGCTGCGCCCGTCCTCGAGGATCCGCATCTGCGTCGGGCCGAGCTGGATCACCTCTCCGCCCGCCGGCCCGACCACTGAGACCTCGGTCATCTGCCTCCCCTTCGTGAGAGTGAACAATCATCAATATAGAAGGCTGTCATCACTAATGCAAGCTGGTTATCATGAAGGGGGTTGACTAGCATGTGGCCGGGGGAGGAGCCGACGATGATCGAGGACGACACCGGCCGGGCCAATCAGAAGAAGCGCACCCGGATGGCGATCGTGGCGGCCTGCCGCGAGGTGATCCGCTCGGGCGCCCCGCTGACCATGCCGGAAGTCGCCCGGGTCGCGCTCGTCTCGGAGGCGACGGCCTACCGCTACTTTCCTGACCTGCCCGCCCTGCTGAGCTACGCGTTCCCCGGCCTGTGGCCCACCCCGGCCGAGGCCCTGGCCCCGGTCGCGGACTCGGCCGATCCCGTCGGGCGGGTCGCGTTCGCGTGCGAGTTCCTGCTCCGCGGCGTGCTCAGCTACCAGGGAGCGGTCCGGGCCATGATCGCGGCCACCATCACCCGCCCCGAGCTGGCTGGCAGCCGCCCGGGCATCCGGTTCGGGCTGCTTGACCAGGCCCTGGCCCCGCTGGACGACACGCTAATGGTCACGGACCCCGCGCGACTCGCCCAGCTCAAGGGGGACCTGGCCGCGGTGGTCAGCGCGGAAGCGCTGTTCGTCCTGACCGACCTGGCCGGCCTCACCCCAGACGACGCGATCGCCAGCCTCGTCCGGACCGCGACGACCGTCACCGAGGCCGCGCTCACGTAGGCCTGGCGGAGGGCTGGGCTGCGCCAGCGCCCGCTCGTTGAGGTACGGCCGGCCCTGGTACGGCGGCCCTGGTACGGCCCTGGTACAGCTGGCCCTGGTACGGCCGGCCTGGTATAGCTGGCCCTGGTACGGCAGCGCCGGCCTCTGGCCCGGGCTGGGCTGCGCCGGCGGCTGGCTCAGGTACGGCCGGGGCTGGTACGGCCGGGGTGGGGGCGGGCTGACGCCGGGCCGCGCCCGTGGCGTCCCGCGGAACAGCTCCCACTGCCCGGCCGGGCAGGCCGGACGGGGGATGGGCGGACCGGCCACCGCCTCCCGCCGCGCAGAACGCTGGCCCACCGCCAGCCCCCGTGGCGCCCGCGCCCCCAGGGCCGCGGCGATCAGCACCCCGGAGCCCATCAGCACGAAGAACGCCGGGTAGACGTACAGCAGCCGCGGGGCGTGGCTGCCCAGGGCCGGCAGGTCCAGCAGGCCGGCCAGGATGAACGCCTGCCAGGTCAGCGGTGTCTCGCCGGCCGGATGCCGGTAGGCGCCCGCCATGACCAGGACCATGCCGGCGCCCTCGACGGCCAGCACGAGGCACATGGCCAGCCCCGGCGCGTGCGCGAACGGCCAGCCGGCCATGACCGCGACCGCGCCGCCGAGCAGGATCCAGCGGGCCGCCCCGAACCGCCACCCGCCGCGGGCGGCCAGCACGGCCAGCACCGTGGCCGTGCCGGCCAGCTGCAGCGCGGCCAGGCACAGCGCCGCCCAGGGGGGGTGCTGGGCGGCCTGGGCGGCCAGCAGGACGCTGTACTCCACCGTCCAGATCAGCCAGGCCGCCGGATCAGGGTCGCTGGTCCGGCGCCAGGCGTCCCGCAGGTAGGGCGCGTAGCCGGCCAGGCCGGTCAGCCCGGCCAGCAGGCCCCACGCCGCGGGGGACAGGAGGTGCGTCATCGGCCGTGGCCCGCGTGCGCTCGCACCCGCATGAAAGGCCCCTTCGTGAGCTGGCGGCCAGTGGGGACCGCGGCCGGGAACTGTGCTCCCAGCGTCGCTGGCCACCCGGGCAGGCAGCTTGCAGCCGCCTTGATGCCTCCCTTGCCGTGCAGGTCACAGTCCAGGCGGCGGCTCAGGGACCGGCCACCGCGGCCGGCGGCCCAGGACAGCAGGGGCCCCGGCCGGCCAGGCGCGGGCGCAGCCCCCGGGTGCGCGGCCTACGGGGTGCCGCTGAGGGCGGGGTTCATCGCCTCGATGCGTATCCGTGCCGACTCGGCCTCCGGCACGCCGAGGCGCTCGAAGATGTCGAGCGCCTGCCGCAGCACGATCCGCGCGGCCTCCGGGCGCCGGGTGGCCAGCGTCGTTTCGGCGAGTCCCTCGAGGATCTTGGCCTCCTCGTAGGGGTCACCGATTTCCCGGGCCATCCGCAGCGCGGTCTGGTAATGCTCGGAAGCCTCCGCGTACCGGCCAGCTCCCCGGCGCACCCCGGCTATCCCGCGCAGGGCCGTCACCTGCTGGTTCAGGTTCCCGATCTCCCCGGCGACCGATTGTGCCTTCTCGTGGTAGATCAGCGCCTCGTCATAACGTTCCGCGCTCTGGTAAACGGCGCCGATCTCGTTCAGGACGCCCGCCTCATTAAGGAGATCACCGATGTCATGGTAGATGCCGAGGGCCCGCCCGTAAGCCCTGAGCGCGTCTTCGTAACTGCCCTTGTAGTGGTAGACGGCGCCGATGTTGTGGCACAGGATCGCCTCGTTCTGCGCCCCGCCTATCTCGCGGAATATTTCCAGTGACTTCTGGTATCCCTCGAGCGCGTCCCGGTGGTAGCCGAGGTACAGCTGCATCCGGCCCAGATTGTTCAGCGTCTTGGCCTCGCCCCGGCGGTCGCCGACGCCCCGGTAGACCGAGAGCGCCTCATACAGGTGCTCCGTGGCGTCGGGATAGCGACCGAGCTGCCAGGATGCGATCCCGGAATGGCTGAGCGTGGTGGCCACGCCGTCCTGGTCCGCGATATAGCGGTACAGGATCCGGGCTTCGCTGAAATAGGCCAGCGCCTCCCGGGACCGGCCCGCCCGCTGGTGGGCCATGCCGATCTGGTCGAGCGCATCCGCCTCGCCGCGCCGGTCGGCCAGCGACCGGAAGATTTCTGCCGCGTCCTCGGCCAGCGGCAGCGCCGCCTCGTAGCGGCCGGTCTGCTGGCTCACCTCGGACAGTTCCAGGGACGCCTGCGCGGTCCGGGCCGGGTCGGCGAGGTCGCGCCCGGCCTGCAGGGCCAGGGTGTGGGCCACGATCGCCTCGTCCCAGTAGGCCCGGACCTCCAGGAAGCCCGCCAGCGCGTGGGTGAGGTCGGCGCACTTGTCCTTCCACTCGTGCCGCCCCGCGTAGCCCGCGGCCTGCAGGATGTTGCGCCACTCCGCGTCCAGCCAGGCCGCCGCGTCCTGCTGGGTGCTCACCGCGGTGCCCGCCGCCGGCGGCCGGGGATGCGGCACCGTCATCCGGCGCCGGAACGGATGCAGGATCCGGTCCGCCTCGTCGGCGGTGCGCAGGTAGTAGTCGAGAGCCGGCCGACCGCCTGCCGCTGCTCGGACCGGGAATCCTCCTGCGCCGCGCGTTTGGCCGCGTAGCCGCGGATGAGATCGTGGAACCGGAACTGGCCGGCCGGAGCCTGCGCCAGCAGGTGATGCTCGAGCAGGGCGGCGACCGCCTCTTCCGCCTCGGCCAGGGTGCCCCCGCCCAGGGCCGCCGCAGCCGGCAGGCTGATGTACCCGCAGGGGCTCACGCCGAGCCGCCGGAAGAACCGCTGGTGGCCGGGCTCCAGCGAGCGGTAGGCCAGGTCGAAGGCGGACATCACCTCCGGGCTGGCCGAGCCCGCGCCGCCCGAGCGGGCGGGCGATTGCGACAGTTCCTCGACCAGGTCGGCGATCCGGGGCGGGTAGTCCCGCGCCAGCCTGGCCGCGGCGAGCTGGATCGCGAGCGGCAGGCGCCCGCAGAGCTGGACGGCCAGGGCGGCGTCCGCCTCGTCGTGGGCCGTGCCGGGGCCGGCCACCCGCTTGAACAAGGTGATCGCGTCGTCCATCGGGAGTGCATCCAGGGTGAGCGCGCGGGCGTCCCCCAGGCCGGGGAACGTGCGCCGGGTGGTGATCAGGATCAGGCAGTCGCCTGCCTCGGGCAGCAGCGGGCGGATCTGGTCGTCCCGGCCCGCGTCGTCGAGGATCACGATCGCGCGGCGGCGGCTCAGCTGCGCCCGCAAGAGGGCGGTGCGCTCGCCGGTAGCGTCGGGGATCGGGGTGGCCGGGGCGGTCAGCATCCGGAGCAGCCGGTGCAGCGCCTCCGCGGCGTCGAGTGACGGGTGCCCGGGATCGTGCGTATGCAGGTTGAGGTAGAACATCCCGTCCGGGTACTGCCCGGCCACGGCGCGGGCCGCCTGGAGCGCCAGCGCGGTCTTGCCCACTCCCGCGGTGCCCTCGATGACCTTGACCCGCGGGGCGGCGTCGTGCTCGCGGGTAAGCAGCTCGAGTTCCTCGCTGCGGCCCACGAACTCCGCCGTCTCGGGCGGAAGCGTGTCGGGCTGGGCGGCCCGGCCGGGGCGCGGTCCGGCGGGGCGGGCGGCCAGCCCGGGGTCATGGCGCAGGATGCGCTGGTGCAGCTCGGACAGTCCCGGCCCGGGCTCCGTGCCCAGCTCGTCGCGGAGGCGGCTGCGGATGTCGCGGTAGAGGCTGAGCGCCTCCCCCGGCCTGCCGCTGCCGTACAGGGCCGTCATCTGGCAGGCGAGGAACGCCTCGTCCAGCGGGTACTGGGCCAGCAGGTGGCGAAGCTCACCGACCACATCGGTATGCCGGCCCAGCGCCAGCTCGCACTCGATGCGCTTCAGGAGGGCCGCCCGGCGTTCCTCTTCCAGGCTGTCGCGCATCCGCGCCACCCAGTCGCCGCGGATCCCGGCGAACGCCTGGCCGCGCCACAGCCGGTCCGCCTCGCGCAGCAGCGAGGCCGCATGCTCGCCGTCGCCGTTTGCGCTCAGCGCGTCGGCCTGGCGCCGCAGGCGGCGGAACTGGTGCAGGTCAATCGTGTCCGGGTGCACCTGCAGTTCGTAGCCGCTGTCGCGCCCGGTCAGCCGGACGCCGTCGCCAATGGCCTGCCGCAGTGACGCCCGGAGCCTGGTGACGTAGACCGAAAGGCTCTCCCGGGCCTTCGGCGGAGGGTTCGTATCCCAGACCCGGTCAATGAGAACGTCGGTCGGCACCAATCTGCCCGGGGTCAGCATGAGGATGCCCAGCACGCATCGCGCCCTGGTCGATCCAAGATCACATTGCTGCCCGGCCGACCACAGTTCAATCGGCCCGAGAACCCGAAACTCCATGATCGCCTTGGTTCTGCTGGCAGTCCGCGGGATCTGTCCGCGGGCTGGTGCCCGAAAGAGAGATGTCGTGGTAAACGACGCATCCCGGTGATACCCATTTATGTGGCTGTCTCACCCGAATTCCAGATGAACTAGAAGGGCGGGAGAATGATCCTCGTCCCGCGCGGGCATGGCACTGCAATTTGTCGTGCATATTGCAGATGTCAGCGCCTTGCGGCCCGCAATGCCGTGACGTACTGGCCCGGGAGCGAATCAGTGTGGCCACTGGGGCGGCCGGTACCTGCTCAGTGGTGAGTGATGGCCGGTACGGCGCGGGCGGCACGCCACGCCTGGCTTCTCCCGCGGGCGCCGCCGCCGGCCCGGGGACCTGCGGGGAACCCCCGGGCCCGGTGCGGGCCGGCCTGCCGGTCACGCCACCGCGCAGTGGGCCCGCCGCGCACCTGCGATTACCGCCCGGATTGCGCTAAATGCCATATCTGGTGACGCATTGGGGTGTAGTTTCGCACTCGCAGATGACCTGATGTCTAAGTCACCGATAAGGGGACATTCTACTATGAAGAATCATAGGTCGTTAAGGCACAGCATCCTGCAGGCCGGGCTGGCGGGCGGTGCGCACCGGGCACCCTCGGCGGGAATCGGGCGCATCCGGGCGATGCGCGGGATTCTCGTTCTGGCCCTCACCCTGGGCAGCCTCGGCGCCGTGCTGCTGGCCCTGCCCGGGCACGTCAGCGCGGGCCGCGCGCAGGCCGGCGCCCAGCAGAGCGCCAATGGCCGCGATCGCTCAGCCGCTCATCACGTGGCGCTTAGCAAGACCACGCCTAAGGCCTGGATGTATTAGCCCTGATTGCTTCGGGTGGGATCGGGCCGACACGGTCGGCTGCCATTCCTCCAGGCCTGCCGGGGCCACCCTGCTCAACGTCATCACCGTCAGCTGGCAGTCGTTTAGCTAACCACGCAAACGGTTCTCTCGCGCCGCCGTGAATTCCCGCCGGTCCGCCGGCGGGCCGGCCCGTCCGCCGGTCCGCCGGCGGCCCCGGCGAGCAGGTCGTGCTGCCCGCCGGGTCCCGGGCTGATGGCGGCCCACCACGGGGCCGATCTCCCTGAACGGCAGATCGAACAGGTCATGCAGGACGAACACCAGCCGTTCGTCTGGGGTCAGGGTATCGAGGACGACCAGCAGGGCGAGCCCGACCGAGTCGGCGAGCAGCGCCTGTTCCTCCGGCTGCGGCTTCCCAGCCGGGCTGATGACCGGGCCGGGCAGGTGGACCGGGATGGGTTCTTCGTGGCGGTGGTTGCGGGCGCGCAGCATGTTCAGGCTCACCCGGGCCACGATCGTGGTCAGCCATCCGCCGAGGTTCTCGACGTCTTCGGCGCCTGACCGGGTCAGCCGCAGCCAGGTGTCCTGAACGGCGTCGTCAGCCTCGGCCAGCGAGCCCAGCATCCGGTAGGCCACCGCTCGCAGGCGGGGCCGGTGCCGCTCGAAATGACCCGCCAGCCGCTCGTTGCTGTCCATCTGCTACCTCCCGCGCTGCCAGGTGTCAACGTATCCGTGGACGGCGATCTCGATGAGCAGGCAGGCGAGGGCCCGCTCATCGTAGTGCGTGGCGGCCTCGTTCCAGACCTCGTCGGGGACGGGGTCGGGCCGGTCGGCCAGCCGGGTGGCGGCCTCGGTCAGCGCCAGCGCGGCGCGTTCGGCGCCGGTGAAGTGCGGCGAGTCCCGCCACGCCGCGACGGCGAAGATCCGCTGGTCGCTTTCTCCTGCCTTTTTCATCTCGCGGGAGTGCATCTCGGTGCAGACGCTGCAGCCATTGATCTGGCTGGCGCGCAGGTGGACGAGGATGGCCGTCGTCTCCGGCACGCCAGCGTTCTTCGCGGACGCGCTGACGGCGATCAGGGCCTTCAGCGCGTCCGGTACGAGCACTGCGATGCTGGTCATCCGGGCCTGCATGTTCTCGTCCGCAAGGTTTCCCGTGCCGGTGCCTGTCACACGGGCGGGGTTTGCTCCGTCACCGTGATGACCCGCGGCGGCGGAGGAAGGTAACAGCGGGCGAACAGGACCGGCTACGTCAGATGGAGTCCCAGTGCGGCGGGCGGTCGCGGTAGAGGCGCTCGTCGTCGTCTGGCTCGGTGCGCTCACCCCAGCCGACGTCGGTGTCTTCCTGGCTCTTCGCGGGCAGCACCGGCTCGTCGCCGGGGTCCGGTGGCCTGGCGCTGGCCATGTGCTGCGGCTGGAGGCCGTCGCTGATCAGGGTGGCCAGGGCGCCCGGCGGGATCAGCGCCAGGCTGGGCTCGCCGAGCAGGGGGGCCATCCCGGCGGCGATGGTGAGCAGCCGGGCGGCCGCCTCATGCCCGGGCCCGGGGGCCCGCGGCAGCAGGCTGGCCTGCGCGAGGTAGCAGGCCACCAGCCTGGCCATCTGCTCGTGCAGTTCCAGGGCACGCTGCCGGATCTCCGGGTGGGCGGCGAGTTCCTGGATGATGATCTTGCGGACTGGCGAGGGCTCGCCGAGCACGGCGGACAGGTGCCGCCACAGCCCGTCCACGGCCTGGCGCAGGCGGCCTGCGGGGCCAGCGCGCGGCAGCAGGCCGTCCAGGAGCGTGGCCTGGTCCTCCCGGACCACGGCCAGCAGGAGCTCCATCTTCGTCTTGAAGTGGTAGAAGATCAGGCCCTGCGGGACGCGTGCTTCGGCCGCGATCAGGGCCGTGGACGTGTGGTCGAAGCCGCGCTCGGCGAACAGCCGCTCGGCCGCGGCCAGGATGCGCCCGCGGGCCGTGTGGTCGCCTGGTGCCCGCTCATCCGGTGCGTGCTCGCCGGCCATGACTGCTCCGTTCCCGCGTTCCCGGCTCAGAGCTTGCGGTCAACCGCGAACCCGTCGGGCACGATCACGTCGTCGGGGGACAGTTCGCGGAGGGAGGCCTTGCCCAGGCCCAGCATGGTCTCGCTGACTCCCTGGCGCAGGATCTCGATCACGTTGGTCACGCCGCGCTCACCGCCCGCGGCCATCCCCCAGAGGTAGGCCCGGCCGATCATCACCGCGTGCGCGCCCAGCGCCAGGGCCTTGACCACGTCGCTGCCCCGCCGGATCCCCCCGTCCAGCAGCACCTCGATCTGGTCGCCCACCGCGTCGGCCACGCCGGGCAGGCAGCGGATGGTCGCGGGGGTGGAGTCGAGGTTGTTGCCGCCGTGATTGGACACCGAGATCGCGGTGGCCCCGATGTCAACCGCGCGCCGCGCGTCGTCCGGCCGGGTGATGCCCTTGATCATGAACGGGCCGCCCCACTGCTCACGAAGCCAGGCGAGGTCTTCCCAGGTCGGCGGGGCCGAGCCCATCCACTGTCCGTAGGCGCCGAAGAACGTGGGGATCTGCGCGTCGCGGGCGCCCAGGTTGGGCACGCCCAGGTCGGGGAGATGACCGCTGCGGATCCAGGTCGATAGGTAGGCGGGCTTGAAGATCACCTGCGGGGAGTAGCGCAGCGCGGCCTGCAGGTCCATCCGCTCCGGGATCCACGGGCTGCCCCAGTCCCGGCGGGAGTCGAACACCCAGTCCAGCGTGACGATCAGGCCCTTGGCCCCGGCCGCGCGGGCCCGCTCGGCGCGGGCCAGGATGTCCTCCCGGGTGCCCACCCAGTAGCTCTGGAACAGCAGCTTGCCGATGGCCTTCCCGACCTCTTCGACCGGCTTCGAGGCGAACGAGGACAGGCCCATGGCCGTGCCCGCGGCGGCCGCGGCCCGGGCCACCGCCACCTCGCCGTCCGGGTGCACGGCCTGCACCCCGGTCGGCGAGAGCAGCACCGGCAGGCTGACCTCCTGGCCCATCACCGTGGTGGCCAGCTCGCGCGAGGCCGGCAGGTCGGCCACGTGCGGCCGGAACCGGAGCTCGGAGAACGCCGTGACGTTGTCGTTCATCGTCACACCGGCCTCGGCCCCGGCCACCAGGGCCAGGTAGACGCCCTTTGGCAGGCGCTTCCGGGCCCGGCGCTGAGCCTCGGCGACCGACTCGAACCAATCCCTGGTGCTGGCCATCTCAGAACTCCGTAACGCCGCGAGGCACGCCGCCTGACTGAGTACTCAGTTTAGTACCTGCCCCGCAACGCCGGGCGGCACCGCGCTCACCGGCCTCCCCGGCCGGGCCAGCGAAGGGCGGACTGACCCGTATCACCAGCACCATCGGTCACATCGATCATGGGCGGCGTCGGCGTATCACGTATCTGGTGCACTTTCCGCATGACCGGGTCCGCGTGAGCCCCCTTTCCTATTAAGTAATTCGTAATTATAGGCAATACGGGCTGCTCACCGGGCTGGGCCGCCCGGTGCGGGGGCCTTGTTCCCGGCGGCCGGGGCAATGTCTATATTTGGTTTCTTGTTTGTAGGAATTACGGCGGCCGCCCCCGGGAGAAAGATGAGCCAGCCATGACCCTGAATCCCTATATCGTCCTGGGCAGCGCGGTGGTGGGGCTGCTGGTCGGGCTGACCGGGGCGGGCGGGGGCGCGCTGATGACGCCGATGCTGATCCTGCTGTTCGGGGTGAAGCCGGAAGCGGCGATCTCCAGCGACCTGGTCGCCGCGGTGGTGATGCGCCCGGTCGGGGCCGCGGTGCACCTGCGCAAGGGCACGGTCAACCTGCGGCTGGTCGGCTGGATGGTGCTGGGCTCGGTGCCCATGGCCTTCGTCGGCGCCTACCTGCTGAAGCTGCTCGGCAACGACTCCGCCCAGCAGAAGCACGTCGAGCTGGTCCTCGGCGTGGCCCTGCTGGTCGGCGCGGGCGCCATGGTGTTCCGCTACATCCTGGACCGCAGATCAGGCAGCCAGCGGATCGGCACCATCCGCGAGATAACGGTCCGTCCGCTGCCGACCGTCCTGATCGGCATGATCGGCGGGGTGATCGTGGGCCTGACCTCGGTCGGGTCCGGCTCGCTGATGATCGTGCTGCTGCTGTTCCTCTACCCCCTGATCAGCGCGGGCCAGCTGGTCGGGACCGACCTGACCCAGGCGGTCCCGCTGACCGCCGCGGCCGCGCTGGGCGCGCTGATCTTCGGGCACGTCCAGTTCGGCGTGACCGCCTCTCTCGTGGTGGGCAGCGTGCAGGCCGTGCTGATCGGCTCCTACCTGTCGTCGAGGGCGCCGGACCGCTTTATCCGGCCGGTGATCACGTTCGTGATCTTCGCGTCGGGCCTGAAATACGTGGGCGTCGGGACGACCGCGCTGGGCTGGACCCTGTGCGTGGTGCTGCTGGCCGGCGGCGGCTACTGGCTGGCCCGGGCCCGGCCCTGGGAGAACGGGCGGCCGGCGGACAGCCCGCCGCCCGGGCCGCCTGCGGCCGCCCCGCCCGGCGCGCACGAACCCCTCCCGCCCGGCGGGGGGAGACCGGTCCCGGGCAACGGCCGCGTACCCTTCCCGTCCGGCGGCGCCCCGGCCGGCGGCACTCCTGCGGACGGCGCCCCGGCCGCGCCCCGGGCAGCCGGGCCTGGCCCAGAGCGAACCAGCTAGCGCGGTCAGGAGCCGCGCGGGCAGGGATAGAACATCCTGCCGTCCAGGTCCACGTCGAACTTGACCGCCGCGAACCCGTCCGGCGGTGCGTACACCGCCCGGCAGAACTGGGCGAACGTCTTCTTGCCCGGCCGGCACGCCTGCCCGGGGCTGCACACGTAGTGGTCGGCCGCGTACTCCGCCTCGCCGACCCACTTGCCGGTGGGCTGCGCCGCGGTGCGGTCGGTGGTGAAGTCGTCCCAGCCGCACGGCGTCCGGCCGCCCAGCCCGGTGCAGGTGATCCCGTACTGGGTGCTGCCGCGCAGCTGCGACGCGACACAGTCATGCGAGACGTAGCACTCCTCGACCACGGCCCCGTCCGCGTACTGCCGCCCCCACCAGGACAGGTAGGGCGAGTTCTTCCACAGGGCGGCCATCCCGTCCGCGTGGACCAGGTTGAACGTGTAGGCCAGGAAGTTCTGCGCGTCGCCGGGGGTGAGCCGGAACCCGGTGGTGGACGGCGGGTCGAAGCTGTCGATGTCGTCGAGTTCCACCGCGTCGAAGCCCTTGCGGGCGCACATGCCGATCCGCTCGCGCAGCATCGGCTTGAGCGCGTCCAGCTGGCGGAAGTCGACCCAGCGTTCCTCGGGGTAGCCGTAGTACACGTTGCCCAGCGTGGCGGCCGGGAAGTAGGAGCCGCGCGGCGCCGGGCTGGCGTCCGGGCGGTAGTCCTCCCAGGCCAGGTCGATGTAGCAGACGGTCTTCGGGTGCGGGAGCGTGCTGGCCTGCCAGCGGGTCTCCATCGCGGCGACCTCGGCGCGGGTGGTGAGGAACCCGTCCACGTCGTAGATGTCCACGGCCCGCTTCCCGGTCCGCTGCAGCGGCGTGGTGCGGCCGATCTGCCAGTCCCAGCGCATCGGGCCGGCGATTGGCGGCCAGGTGCGGCGGGTACCAGCAGGTCCGGCCGGCCGCCGGGCGGCAGGCCAGCGGGGCGGGCATCGGCTCCACCTGCCAGCCGAAACTGATCTCGGTGGCCCCGGCCCGGTTCGCGGTGCGCACCCGCACCCGGTGCGGGCCGACCCCGAGCCGCCCCGTGTAGAACACCCCCGTGGCCGGCATCGGCCGCCACCCGCCCCGGTCCACCTGGTACTCCTGGGTGGCCGTCCCGTCGGCGGCGTTAAAGTCCGGCGCGGCCACCTGGAAGTATTCCGAGGTCGAGGCGGTCTGCCGCTCGGGTGTTCCGTTGCGGAAATAACTAACCGGCCGCTGATGCCGCCGGTACGCGCGGACGGGAACCTCGAGCCAGCCGGCTCACCGAGCGCCGGAGGACCCGGAACGTGAAGCCCGGGCCCTGCGTCTGCACCACCTCGGACGCGGTCTCGGTGACGCGCAGCCGCCGGCCCGTGTCGGCGTGCCCGGCCCGGTACCGGCGGGCCGCGAACGGGGTCGCGGTGGTGGCGGCGGCCGTCCGGCAGTGGCCCCCGAGCGGCCCGCAGCTCTGCCAGGTGTAGGCGACCTCGAAGCTGAGCAGCCGGGTGCCGCGCGGCAGCCGGGGCGCGTCCAGGCCAGCCCGGCCGCCGTGACCACCGCGCCGTCCCGGGGCTGGCCGGTGATCCGCAGCGTGCCGCGGTGCGCGGGCGCCGGGATCGCGGCGCCCGCGCTGGCGGCCGGGCGGGCCGCCGACGCCGGGGCTCCGGCCGCGAGCGGCGCGAGCGCGGCCGCGGCGGCCGCCGCCGCGAGAACCGGCAGGCGCCGGCCGGGCCGGCGGGTCAGTGCGAGGCGCATGGCCCCTCCTGTGGCTCCAGCCCGGGACGGCCCCGGGGTCAGATCAGCCTGCGAACACCGCGGGCAGCAGGTCCCGGTGCGCCTCGAACAGCTCGTCGCACATGGCCACGGTCTGCGCCGTGGTCAGCGTGGCGGCGGTGTTCGGGTCGAGCAGCGCCGCCTGGTACACGTGGTCGCGGGACTCCTCCAGCGCGGCCCGGACGGTCAGCTCGACCACGTTGAGGAAGGTCCGGTTCAGCGCGGCGAGCTGCGGCGGCAGCGCGCCGACCGGCACCGGCTTGGCGCCGCCCGCGCCGACCAGGCAGGGCACCTCGACGCAGCACGCGTCCGGCAGGCTGGTGATCAGCCCGCCGTTGCGGATGTTCACGTGCAGCTCGCGCTCGGTGCCGGTCTCCAGCGAGTGGATGAACAGCGACGCGAGCTCGTTCGCAGGCTCCAGGTCGAGCGGCGCGTCCGGTGGCCAGCGCCGCCTGGAGCGACTCCAGCTCGCGCAGGTTCTCCTCGGACCGCTCCAGGTAGTCGCCGACGAAGATGCGGAACCGCTCGATCTGGTCGTCGTGGCGCATGAACCAGGGCACGTACTCGGCGGAGTGCTCGCTGGACTCGGTCGGGAAGTAGCCGAACCGGCGGTAGATCTCCACCCGGACCCGCCGCTGCAGCTCGGGCGACGCCGTCGATGACCTCGGCCAGCCGCGGGTACAGGGACTCGCCGTCCTGCTCGAAGCGGAGCACGAAGGCCTGGTGGTTGAAGCCCGCGGTCAGGAAGCGGACCCGCGCCGGGTCGGCGCCGACCAGGCCGGTCAGGAACGCCTGGGTGTCCCGGACCGAGTGGCACAGCCCGAACACCCGGGTGAACGGCGTGCCCTCGTACACCGCCCAGGGCAGCATGGCCATCGGGTTGCTGTAGCTGAGCAGGTAGGCGTCCGGGCAGACCTCGTGCATGTCCCGGGCCAGCGCGGTCGTCACCGGGATGGTCCGCAGGCCGCGGAAGATCCCGCCGATGCCCAGAGTGTCGCCGATCGTCTGGCGCACCCCGTACCGGGCCGGGATGTCGAAGTCGGCCCGGGTCGCGTCGTAGCCGCCGACCTGCACCTCGTTGATCACGTAGCGGGCGCCCGCGAGCGCCTCGCGCCGGTCCCGGGTCGCGCTCACCGTCGCGGCGGCGCCGGTCTGCCGCGAGATCCGGCGGGCCAGCCGCTCGGCGTGGGCCAGCCGCTCGGCGCTGATGTCGTACAGCGCGAGATGCAGTCCGCCGCGGAACTCGGGGTAGCCGCACAGGTCGGTCACCACGTTCCGGGTGAACTCGATGCTGCCGGCGCCGACAAAGGTCACGTTGATCACAGCTCGGTAGTGTTCCATTGCCCCGGTTTCCGCGCAAGAGCGTGCAAAAAACCTCCGCAACGAAGACTCGCCCGGGGCCATGATCCGGCTCCCGGCCTCCCCCGGGGGCCAGTGTCCCGTCCCCGCCCCGTTATATGGCTGTGATTTGTCCGTTACGTCCGGAGTTGCCGGGCCCGGAGACGGCCGGGACGGGGCCTGGTGAAGGGGTTGACACCATGCGTCGGATTGCTCAATATTGCGGGAAACATCACGACTTCATGCATCTTCGGTCGTTCTCCCCGGGCCCGGTCACCTCATTCTGGCGGGCCGGAAAGTAGAGGGCAGCATGGTGAGACACCGGCTGCGGGTCACCCTGGCGGGCCCGCTGGCCGCGGCCGCGGCGCTCAGCCTCGGGCTGGCCGCCTGCGGCACCGACAGCGGCAGCGGCGGAGGCGGCGGCGGGACCACGGTCCAGATCTGGGAGGGCTGGACCGGGGCCGAGGCCAAGACGTTCGCGCACGACTGGTGACCGAGTACCAGAACCAGCACCCGGGCGTGAAGATCAGCAGCCTGTTCGTCAACAACGACGACACGCTGCAGAAGGTGCTGACCGCGGTGCGCGGCGGCAGCCCGCCGGACATCGCCTACCTCTACGGGTCATGGGCGCCCGAACGTGGCGCAGATCCCGCAGGTGGTCAACCTGACCAAGGTGGTCAAGCAGCCCGGGGTCAACTGGAACGACTTCTGGGTCGGCGAGCGGGACGTGGCCACCGTCAACGGCAAGGTGATCGGCATCCCGGCCCTGGTCGACAACCTGGCCGTGGTCTACAACAAGACGCTGTTCGCCCAGGCGCATCTCCCGCTGCCCAGCCCGGACTGGACCTGGACCCAGTTCGTGGCCGACGCGAAGAAGCTGACCGACCCGGCCAGCAAGCAGTTCGGCACCGCCTACGTGACCCCCGGCACCGAGGACACGGTGTGGCACTGGGAGGCGCTGCTCTGGGAGGCCGGCGGCCAGCTGCTGACCGCGGACAACAAGAAGGCCGCGTTCGACTCGGCCGCCGGGCTGCAGTCGCTCAACACGCTGCGGACCATGGCCGTCGCGGACAAGTCCATGTACCTGGACCCGACCGACTCCGCGTACGCCAACCTGTTCAACTCCGGCAAGATCGGGATGCTGGTCACCGGCCCGTGGGACCTGTCCGCGTTCCCCAACGTGCACTACGGCGTGCAGGTCATGCCGGCCTACCCGGGCGCCGCGGCGGCCACCAGACCATCTCCGGGCCGGACAACTGGGTCGTGTTCAACAACGGCGCCGCGCACGTGTCGGCGGCGGAGCAGTTCCTGCTCTGGCTCACCGCGCCCGCCCAGGTCAAGTACTGGTCGCTGCACACCGGGGACCTGCCGACCCGGGCGTCGGTGGGGAACGCGGCGGGCTTCAACACGCAGATGGACGCCACGCTGCCCGGGGTGAGCGCGTTCGTCGCCAACCTGGCCAACGTGAAGCAGGCCCGGCCGCAGATCCCGCAGTACCCGAAGATCTCCACGGTCCTCGGCAACATGATCGTCTCGGTGCTGCTCGGCAAGAGCCAGCCGCAGGCGGCGCTGACCTCCGCGGCGCAGCAGGTCAACCAGATCCTGGGCGCGGGCTGACGTGGCGGTTCCTGAGGCGCTCCTCCGCCGGGCGGGCGGCCCCGGCCCGGCGGACGGCCCGGCGGACGGGGCGGCCGGCCCGGCGGACGGGGCGGCCGCGCGCGGCCCGGCGAAGAGTGGTCGCCTCCGAGCAGTTCGCCGGCTGGGCGTTCGTCACCCCCGGCGTCGCGATCATCCTGCTGTTCGGCGCGGTGCCGATCGTCTGGTCGGCGGTGATGTCGTTCCAGCGGAACAACCTGCTCACGCCGAGCACGCCCGTTCGTGGGGCTGGCGAACTACCGGCAGATGGTGCACGACCCGATCGTCGGCCAGGCCATCGAGCACACGCTGGTCTACACCGCGCTGTTCGTGCCCGGGACGATGATCGTCGGGCTGTTCCTGGCCGTGGCGATGAACCGCAAGATCCGCTTCATCTCGTTCTACCGGACCGCGGCCTACGCGACGATGGCGATCTCCACGATCAGCGAGGCGATCGTCTTCATCTGGCTGTTCGACCCGTCCTACGGGGTCGTCAACTACTCCTTCAGCCTGGTCGGCGTGCCGCAGCAGCAGTTCCTCAACTCCCCGTCCGAGGCGCTGTACGTGATCGTGATCATGACGATCTGGGGCTGGACCGGGTTCTCGGTGGTGATCTACCTGGCCGCGCTGCAGGGCGTCCCGCAGGCACTGCTCGAGGCGGCCTCGATCGACGGGGCCGGCCCGTGGCGGACGTTCCGCCGGGTCACGCTGCCGCTGCTCAGCCCGGCCTCGCTGTTCCTGGCCGTGTGGCTGACGATCAACGCGCTGCAGCTGTTCGACGAGGTGTACCTGAGCACCCAGGGCGGCCCGCTGAACGCCACCACGGTGCTCGTCTACTACCTCTACGACCAGGCCTTCCAGCACTTCAACTTCGGCTACGCCTCGGCCATCGCCTACTTCCTGTTCCTCGTCATCCTCGTGATCACCGTGATCCAGTTCCGGGTCGGCCGGCGGTTCACGCACTACCGGTCATGATGGCGACCTCCGCGCCCGCCCGTAGCGGGATCTCGGCTTCCGCCGGCGGCGGCGGCGTCCCGTCCGCCCGGCGCCGGTGGCGGCTGCCGTTCAGCCCGTGGCACCTGGTGCTGATCCCGGCCACGCTGATCCTGATCTTCCCGTTCGTCTGGCTGCTGGTCACCTCGGTGGAGACCCCGTCCGAGGCGCTGCACTTCCCGCCGGTGCTCACGCCGCACACGCTGCGGTTCGCCAACTACCCGGACGCGTTCAGCAGCGCGCCGTTCGGCCGGTTCTTCATCAACAGCGCGGTGGTCGCGGTGGTCACGGTGCTGTGCAACCTGGTGCTGTGCTCGCTGGCCGGGTACGCGTTCGCCCGGTTCCGCTTCCTCGGCCGCGCCGCCCTGTTCGTGGTGATCATGGCCACGCTCATGGTGCCGTTCCAGGTCACGATGATCCCGCAGTTCATCATCACCAAGTGGCTGGGCGTGCACGTGCTGGCCGCGGTGGGGATCAACCACATCGGCGCGCTCATCCTGCCCAACGCCGCGACCGCGTTCGGCATCTTCTTCCTCCGCCAGTTCTTCCGGACCCTGCCGCTGGAGTACGAGGAGTCCGCCCGGGTGGACGGGGCCAGCCGGCTCACCGTCCTGGTCGAAGATCGTGCTGCCGCTGGCCACCCCGGCGCTGGCCACGCTGGCCGCGCTGACGTTCCTGGATTCCTGGAACAACTTCCTGTGGCCGCTGATCGCGATCACGTCCACGAACCAGATGACGCTGCCGCTGGGCCTGGCCACGTTCCAGGGGGCGCACGCCACCGAGTGGACCCTGCTGATGGCGGCCAACGTGATGAGCCTGGTCCCGATGCTGGCCATCTTCTTCCTGGCCCAGCGCTACTTCATCCGGTCGGTGGCCTCGACCGGACTGGCCGGGACCTGAGTGGCAGTCCCGGGCGAGAGACCGCAGCAGCGGGAACCGCGAGAGAAAGAGGAAGCCAGCATGGGCGAGGAGGCCCCCGTGGTCGGTGAGTCCGCGATGCACGACGAGGTGGCCGGCGGCGGCCGCACGGAGCAGGAGGTGGCCTCGCAGCCAGCCTGCTGGCGCCGGGCGGCCCGGCTGGCGGCCGACGTCGCGGGCGTCCTGCCGGCCCGGGGCGAACGGGTCGCGGTCGCGGGCTGCGGTACCTCCTGGTTCATGGCCCAGTCCTACGCGGCGGCCCGCGAGGCGTCCGGGCACGGGGAGACCGACGCGTTCGCGGCGTCCGAGATGCCCCCGGGCCGGGCCTACGACCGCGTCCTGGTGCTGTCCCGGTCCGGGACCACCACCGAGATCGTGCAGTTGCTGGACCGGCTGCGGGGCACCGCGCCCACGGTCGCGATCACCGCGGTGCCCGGCACCCCGGTGGCGCAGGCCGCCGACGCGGTCATCGACCTGGGGTTCGCGGACGAGGAATCCGTGGTGCAGACCCGGTTCGCCACCACCGAACTGGTCCTGCTGCGGGCCGACCTGGGGGTGGACCCCGGCCCGGCGGCCGACGCGGCGGAGCGGGTGCTGGCCGCGCCCCTGCCCGCGGAGATGCTGGCCGCCCGCCAGTTCACGTTCCTCGGCACCGGGTGGACCTACGGCCTGGCCAACGAGGCCGCGCTCAAGCTGCGCGAGGCGGCAGGCATGTGGACCGAGGCGTACCCGGCCATGGAGTACCGGCACGGCCCGGTCGCGGTGACCGGGGAGGGCAGCATCGTGTGGGTGTTCGGCACCCCGCCGGACGGGCTGGCCGGCGAGATCGCCGCGGCCGGCGGCACGGCCTGGTTCAGCGACGAGGACCCGCTGGCCGAACTGGTCCGCGTGCAGCGGGTGGCCGTGGCGCTGGCCCGGGCCCGCGGGCTGGACCCGGACCGGCCGCGGAACCTGGCCCGCTCGGTCATCCTGGCTCCCCGCTGAGGTTCGCGTGATCGCCGTCGTCTGCCTGAACCCCGCCCTGGACGTCACCCATCACGTGCCGGCCGTGGACTGGTCCGGGGTGAACCGGCCGGACGTGGTGCACGCGCGCCCCGGCGGCAAAGGGGTGAACGTGGCCCGCACCCTGCACGCGCTCGGGGCGGAGGTCCTGGTCATGGGCCTGGTCGGCGGCGCCACCGGGGAGGCGGTCACGGTGTCGCTGGCCGCCCTGGCCGTGCCCGCGGCCTTCACCTGGGTGCGCGGGGAGACCCGGCGGACGTTCACCGTCGTGGACCGGCGGACCGGCGACGCGGCCCTGTTCAACGAGCCCGGCCCCGCGATCGCCGCGGCGGAGTACGCGGAGTTCCGGGCCCGGCTGGCGTCGGTCCTGGCCGGGTGCGCGGCCGTGGTCCTGTCCGGCAGCCTGCCGCCGGGGCTGCCGGCCGGCTGCTACGCGGAGCTCACCGCGATGGCGGCCGCCGCCGGGGTGCCGGTGCTGCTGGACGCGCACGGGGAGGCACTGCGCCTGGGCGCGGCGGCCGGGCCCGCCATCGTCAAGCCGAACCTGGCCGAGCTGGAGACCTTCGCGGGCCGGCCGCTGTCGGGCGGGACGGCCGTCCTGGACCGGCAGGCCGTGGCCGCGGCGGCCCGGGAGCTCCGGGAGGCCGGGCCCGGGGCGGTGGTGGTCTCGCTGGGCGCGGACGGCCTGCACGCGGACACCGGTGACGGCCGCTGGCAGGCCGTTCCCCCGGCCGTCGAGGCCCGGAACGCGACCGGGGCGGGCGACGCGACGGCCGCGGGCCTGGCGCACGGCCTGGCCCTGGGGCACCCCTGGGACGAGCGGCTGCGGCACGCGGTGGCGCTGGGCACGGCGGCGGTGCTGGCCCCGGTGGCCGGGGAGTTCAGCCCGGCGGACTACGCGTCGGTGCGGGCCGCGCGTGACGGTCACGCCCGGGGAGGCCGGCTGATGCCCACCGCCGGGATGAGCGAGATCATCCGGTCGGCCCAGGCGGCGGGCCGGGGCGTCGGCGCGTTCAACGTGATCGGCATCGAGCACGCCGAGGCCATCGTGGCCGGGGCTGAGGCGGCCGCCTCGCCGGTGGTCCTGCAGATCAGCGAGAACTGCGCCGCCTACCACGGCGCGCTGGAGCCGATCGCGCGGGCCTGCCTGTCCATCGCGGGCTCGGCCGCCGTGCCCGTCGCGGTGCACCTGGACCACGCCACCCGGGAGGACCTGGTGCACGCGGCGGCCCGGCTGGGCCTGCGCTCGGTCATGTACGACGCGTCGGCCCTGCCGTACGCGCAGAACGTGGCGGCCACCGCCGCGATGACCCGCTGGTGCCACGGCCGGGGCATGTGGGTGGAGGCCGAGCTCGGCGAGATTGGCGGGAAGAACGGCGTGCACTCGCCGCTCGCCCGCACCCGGCCCGGCGAGGCGGCGGCCTATGTCGCGGCCACCGGGGTGGACGCGCTGGCGGTCGCGGTGGGCAGCTCGCACGCGATGCTGACCCGCGACGCGGCCCTGGACCTCGGGCTCATCGCGGCCATCCATGACGCGGTCCCCGTGCCGCTGGTGCTGCACGGCTCCTCCGGGGTGCCCGATGCCGGGCTGGCCGCGGCGGTCCGCGCGGGGATGACGAAGATCAACGTGGCGACCCAGCTGAACAAGGCCTTCACCGCCGCCGTCCGGGCCTGCCTGAACGGCGATGCGGGAATGGTCGATCCCAGGCGGTACGGTTCGGCGGGGCGCGATGCGGTCGCCGCAGAGGTCGCCCGCCTGCTGCACGTGATCGGAGGCGCCGATGACCCGGTATCGGCGGTGGAATGAGCTGCTGGAGCTGCTCGCGGCGGAAGGGCAGCTCCAGGTCGAGGAGGCCGCGAAGGCGCTCGGGGTGTCCGAGGCCACCGTCCGCCGCGACCTGGACGAGCTGGCCCGCCAGCAGATGCTCACCCGGATCCGTGGCGGGGCGGTGGCCCAGGGCGTCACCTACGACCTGCCGCTCCGGTACAAGAGCGAGCGGCATCCGTCCGAGAAGCAGCGCATCGCGGCGGTCGCGGCCGGGCTGGTCCGGCCGGGCCAGATCACCGGGCTGAACGGCGGCACCACCACCACCGAGGTGGCCCGGGCCCTGGCCACCCGCTCCGACCTGACCTCGCAGGTGCCCCCGCCCGCCCTCACCGTCGTGACCAACGCGCTGAACATCGCGACCGAGCTGGCCGTCCGCCAGCACATCAAGATCGTGACCACCGGCGGGGTGGCCCGGCCGCAGTCCTACGAGCTGACCGGGCCGCTGGCCACCGGCGTGCTGGAGCAGGTCACCCTGGACGTGGCCATCCTGGGCGTGGACGGGATCGACGCGGTGGCCGGTGCGACCGCGCACCACGAGGGCGAGGCCAGCATCAACCGGCTGATGGCCCGCCAGGCCGCCACGGTGGTGATCGCCGCGGACAGCTCCAAGGTAGGCCGCCGCGCGTTCGCCCGGATCTGCACCGCCCGCGAGATCGACGTGCTGGTCACCGACGCCGGGATCGCCGCCGAGGACGCGGCCCGGCTCGAGGACGCCGGGGTGGACGTTGTCACCGCCTGAGGCCGGCGCCGGCGGGCTGGATCAGCCCGTCGACCTGGTGGTCGTGGGCGACTGCAACCCGGACGTGCTCGTCCTCGGCAGCGACGTCACCCCCGGATTCGGCCAGCAGGAGAAGCTCGTCGACAGCGTGTCGCTGGTCGTCGGCGGGTCCGCCTCGATCACCGCGGTGGCCGCGGCGCGGCTCGGGCTGGGCGTCGCGCTGGTCGCCGCCGTCGGCGCCGACCCGGCGGGCCAGTTCATGCTGGACCAGCTGGCCCGGGCCGGGGTAGGCACGGACGCCGTGGCCGTCCGCGAGGACACGCCGACCGGGATGACGGTGGCCCTGTCCCACGGCGGTGACCGGGCCATCCTGACCGCCCTCGGGGCGGTCGGCTCGCTGACCGCCGCCGACGTCCCGGCCGCGCTGCTTCGCCGGGCCCGGCACGTGCACATCAGCTCCTACTTCCTGCTCGAGGAGTCCCTCGGGCCCGGCCTGGCCCCGGTGATGGCCACGGCGCGGGCGGCCGGGGCGACCGTGTCCCTGGACACTAACTGGGATCCGTCCGGCCGCTGGGGTGACGGCCGGCTCGCTGCCGCGCTGGCCCAGGCGGACCTGCTGCTGCCCAACGAGGCCGAGGCGGTCCGGCTGAGCGGCGAGCCGGATCTGGCCGCGGCGGTGCCGGTGCTCACCGCGGCCGGTTCCCGGCTGGTGGTCAAGCTGGGCGCCCGCGGCGCGCTGTGCGCCGACGGCACCCGGCGCCACCGGGTCAGCGTGCCGCCGGTACCGCCCCTCGACGCCACCGGGGCCGGTGACTGCTTCAACGCCGGGCTGATCACGGGCCTGCTCCAGGGACTTGCCCTGCCCGAGGCCGCCGCGCTCGGCTGCGCGGCCGGCGCCCTGTCCACCCGCGCGCCGGGCGGCACCGGCAGCTGCCCCGACCGGTCCTCAGCCCTGGCCCTGGCCGGCACCGCGTCGATCACGACGCCCAGCCCTGGCGCGCGGGCCTGAGTCCGTCAGGCTGACCGCCGCTGGCCCGGGGCCCGCCGGGCGCGCGGGCCCAGGACCGGCTGGCCGCCGCGCACGCCGCGGTAGGCCCGGTCCCACGGCCACTGCCCCGCGTCGTCGGCGTGCACCACCTGCAGTGCCCTGAGCTGCGGGCCGTACAGTTCCGTGGCCGTGAGCAGGTGCGCCGTGGGCTCGGCGACTCGCACGATCTCGATGAGCGGGCCGCCGGTCAGCCGGACCTGCACGCCGGGCCGGGGCGGCTCGGCGTGCAGGACGTGCGCGGCGACGTCGTTGAGCAGCAGGCCGCCCGCTGCACCGGCATCCCGGTGACCACTAACTCGGGCCGCCGGTAGGCGGTCAGCCCGACGGTGTAGGCCCACGGCGGGTGGATCCGGTCCCGCTCCACTCCCTGCACCGCCCAGCCGAACTCGTCGATGAGGCCCCGTAAGTGGCTGAGGTAATCGCCGTGCGTGGCCCCGGGGTGATCGCAGATCCAGCACATGTCTCCTCCTCCGGATCGGACCCCACCACGATCCCGCCCGCTACTGACAAACCGGATGACCTGTTCCGCCGGTGTCCTGAGCGATGCGGGACTGTCTCGCAGACGCAACCGCCCGGGCTGCGGGTGCGTCCAACCGGCATGAGACACCGCGCCAGGCCCGGAGCCCGGGTTGCCCTGGCCGCCACCGCCTCAATCGTCCCCGCGCTGGCGGCTGCTTGCGGCAGCTCACCTGGACCCAGCACCGCTGCCCCGCCCACCGTGGTCTGCGGGACCCTGCTGAGCGCCAGCGATTCCGGTGCGGTCCTCTACACCGCGACGCGCCGGTTGCCGGTTATCCCGTACGTCAGTACGGACGGGCTGCTCTACTTCCGCGTCGCCCGGGGGTGTGCTCGGCCACAGTCAAGCTGAGGGCTTAGCTGCCTCTCCGGGCGAAGGCCAGGATCTCGGCTTCGTAGCGCAGCTGGTCGTAGCGGCCGGCTGCCGGACCACCCACCACGATCGCGTGCGCCACTGACAGAACCAGACGTGGGTTAGTTTGGCCTGGACCGCTCGGATTTTGGAGGGATGCGATGTCCCAGTACCCAGACGAACTGGGGTCATGGTGGACCGAGTTTCCCGGCAGCGACCGCGCCGCCTGGCTCAGGCCCTCCTCGCCCGCCCTGAGTGATCTTGCGCCGGCCCAGGACGGCATCAGGGGCGCGGTCTCGAGGCGGGCACTCAAGCGCAGGCTGGTGATTCCGCCGGGCAAGCGCGAGCGGGCCAGGCGCGAGACGGTGGCGCAGTGGCGGCGCCAGACCGTCGCCGACATCCGGAAGCCGTCCCTCAAGTCGGGCGTGATCACCCTGGGCTCGGGCTTCGGGGGGACCGGCAAGACCGACGTGGCCGTGACGCTGGCGGCGATCTACGCCGCCGCGCGGCCTGCCGACCGCGTCATACTCGCCGACAGCAACGACGATATGCCCCATGGCTACATCAGGCTCGGCGGAGTGCCGGTCGAGGCGCTCCCGCCGGACCAGCGGACGCTGTCCATCCGGGGCTTTTACCAGGCGTGCACAGATGCGAGCATCAAGGTCTACGCCGATCTGCGTGATGCGGTCGCCTGGCTGCAAGGTGTGGCGGTGATCCGGGGCGACACCGCCGACGAGTGCGCGGGGATCGATTTCGGCGAGCATGAGTACCTGACCGTGCTGGAGTTCCTCCAGTGCATGTCCAACATCGTCATCAACGATGGCGGCACGGGACTGTTTGCCAAGCTTCAGGTCGGCACGCTGCTGCACGGTGACAAGTACGTCTTCGTGACGGAGGCGTCACAGCTGGGCTTCTGGTCCATCGACCAGGTGTTCAGCCGGTACCGCAACTACGAAGGCGAAAAGGAAAGGCCGCTGACCGAGCGGGAAAAGACGCACCTGAACGGGCTCATGGACGAGGCCACGATCGTGGTGGACAAGTTCAGCGAGAGCGACCCGGAGCAGGCCCGGTGGTTCACCCGGATCCGCGAGGGCTTCGAGGGGACGCAGGTGTCAGTGGTGGCCAGTCCCTGGGACCAGGCGCTGGCCAACCGGGTAACCCTGGATCTCGGTGCCGTCGCCGGGGCCACGCTGGACGCCAAGCTGGCCATGGCCGAGGTGGTGCTGCGTGGAGTTGACCGGGCTAACCGCAGACGTCTTGGCCTTCCCGGCGAGGAGGCGCAAACCACCGGCAACGGCCAGGGGTCCCTGGCCGAGCCGCCCCGCTGGTTCTCCGAGCCTGACCCGCCGGCCGATACCGCAGCCCAGGACGCAGGCAGCGACGCCGGGCCGGTACGGTCACCATGGCCAACCGGGGAATCCGGCGGCTGAGCGCGCAGACCCGCGGGTGCCGTCTTCCGGGCCCGCGGCGGTCAGGATGAAGGCCAGGATCCCGGCGTCGTAACCGAGTCGTCAGCGTGCGGGCGAGGGAGCGAGGGCGATGGCACGGGGGTGACTGCCGGCCCTGATCGGCTTGCCCAGGCTGCCGGTGGCCATGTTGACCGGGGTAACGCTTCCCGAGCCTTGCCAGTTGGCGACGTAGGCAGTCGTGCCGTCCGGGGTGATCACGATGGCCTGGGGGTTGTTGCCCGGGTGGATCGGTCGGCCGAAGGTGCCGGTGGCCGTCTGAATCGGCGTCATAAGGCCCGGCATGTCCGATTCCACCGTCGAGGTGGATTCGAAGACGGCGGTGGCGTACACGGTCATGCCGTCCGGCCGTCCGGCGTGACCGCGATCGCACGGGGCTGGGGACCGACCTTGATCGGCGATCCCGCCTTGTTCGTAGCCGTGCTGATCGGGGTCACCGTCTGGGAGTCGCCGTTGGCGACGTAGGCGGTCGAGCCGTCCCGGGGTGACAGCGATGGCCCAGGGATTGCTGCCTACTCTGATCGCCTTGAACACCCTCCTGGTCAGCGTGTTAAACGGCGTCACCCGGCCCGGGAATTCATCGGCGACAAAGGCAGTCAATGGTCCATCAGCCGCGCGGCCTAGTCTGGTTCCGGCGCCCTGGCCGGGGTTGGCGTCGCATCCTGCCACCACCACGAGCAGCAGGCTCGACACCGCTAGGCAGGCGCCTTTGACCATGATCGCTCCCTCCGATGCAGCCGTCAGTGCACAGCATGACCACTACCGGCGGCGGTCAGGATGAAGGCGAGGATCTCGGCTTCGTAACGCAACTGGTCGTAGCGGCCGGCCGGGCCGACGTGTGCCCCGGCGCCCAGTTCGGGGCGGAACAGCACCTGCCCGCCGGCGCCGTGATCGGTGGCCCGGAGCCGCGCCACCCACTTGGCCGGCTCGTGGATGAGGACCCGCGGGTCATGCAGGCTCCCGGTGACCAGCAGGTCGGGCCGCGGCCCGGCGGGCACATTGTCGTAGGGGCTGTAGGACCGCAGATAAGCCCGCATGGCCGGGTCCCGCGGGTCACCCCACTCGTCCCACTCGGTGACGGTCAGCGGGATGGTCGGGTCGAGCATGGTGGTCACCACGTCCACGAACGGGACCTCGGCGACCACCGCCCGCCACCGGCCCGGGGCCAGGGAGAACACCGCACCCTGGAGCAGACCCCCGGCCGACAGGCCGCGCGAGGAGATGCGGTCCGCGGCCGCCCACCCCGTACCGGCCAGCATGTCGGCGGCCGCGATGAAGTCGGTGAACGTGCTGCGCTTGCGGTCCAGGTGGCCCTCGGCCCACCAGCGGCGGCCGCCCTCGCCACCGCCGCGCACGTGGGCCACCGCGTAGACGAAGCCCCGGTCCAGCAGGCTCGGCGTGGCCACCCCGAACTCCGGCCAGGAGCACGCCTCGTACGCGCCGTACCCGTACAGCAGGGCGGGCGCGGAACCGTCGCGGCGCAGCCCGCGCCGGTAGGCCACGGTGACCGGGATGGGGGTGCCGTCCGGAGCGGGCGCGCTGATCCGCTCGGTCACGTACCGGGCCGGGTCGTATCCGGGCACGTCCTGCCGCTTGCGCAGCTCCCACCGGCCGCTGGCCAGGTCCACGTCGTGCCAGGACGGCGGCTCGGTCAGGGACTCGGTGCGCACGGTCACCGCGGCCGCCCCGCAATCCTCGTTCACCGCCAGGGTCAGCGACCGCTCGGGTCCGCCCGCCTCAATGAGCCGCTCCGTCCCGGCGCCGCGGTCCACCACGCGCAACTGGGTCGCGGCCCCGTGCCGCTGCTCGACCACGAGGTACCGCCCGAACACGTGGCAGCCCACCAGCCGGGTGTCAGCGGCCGGCCCGATGACCTCCGTCCACCCGTCCGGCCCGGCCGCCGTGGCGGGCGCCCGGACCAGCCGGAACTCGGCCGCCCCCGCGTTCGTGACCAGGTAGAGCTCGCCCCCGCCCGGCCCGTCGGCATGGTCGGCGTAGTACTCGGTGCCCCGGCTCCGGGGGATCGCCACGACGGGCGCCGCGCCACTGTCGGCCGCCGGGATCAGCAGGGTCTCGGTGGTATCCCGGGACGCCGTCTCGATCAGCAGCCACCCGCCGCTGCGGGTCGCCCGGACGGTCAGCCCGAACCGCTCGTCGTCCTCGCGGTACACCAGCGTGTCGCGGTCCGGCGCGGTGCCCAGCTCGTGCCGCCAGACCTCATGCGGCCGGTACGCCGCGTCGGTAACCACGTAGAGCAGCGCCCGGGAGTCCGCGGCCCAGGCCAGCCCGTAGTACGTCCGCGCGATGCGCTCCGCCAGGTCGGTGCCGCTGGCCAGGTCACGGATCCGCAGCTGGTACACCTCGTCACCCGCGAAGTCAACCGAGTAGGCCAGGTACCGGCCGTCCGGGCTGACCTCGCGGACCCCGAGCTCCGCATAGCTGCCGGTGGCGGCCGGGTCGGCGAGCAGCACGTTCTCGTCCAGCAGGACCTCCGCCGGGCTGGCCGGCCCGGCGGCCCGGCAGAACTGCTGCAGCTGCTGGCCCGCAACCGTCCGGGTGAAGTACCAGAACGGGCCACGGCGCCAGCGGGCCGACTCCTCAGCCGGGGGGAGCCGCGCCGCCATCTCCGCGAACAGCTCCTCGCGCAGCCCGTGCTGCGGCGCCGTCTGCTCGTCGTAGTGGGCGCGCTCGGCCGCCAGGTACTCCCGCAGCCCGGGCCGGTCCCGGTCGCGCATCCAGGCGTACGGGTCGGCGTCGGGGCCGCTGCCCGCCGGTGGCCGCCGGGGGGCCGCGGGCGGCCCGGCCCCGGTCATCCGGGCCTCCCGGGTGCGCCCGCGAGCAGCGCGCGCAGCGGGCCGGCGGGCAGCCCGTACGAGGTGTGGCCGTCACGGCCGGTCACGGTGCCGGCCTGCAGCAGGCTGTTCAGCACCGCCTCCTCGGTGGCCTCGACGACGGCGGCGAAGTAGTCGTCCAGCGCGCGGCCCGTCACGGGGGGCCGGGCCGGCGCGGTGCCGCGCGGGGCCCGCAGCCCGGTGGCCAGGGCCAGGAAGATTTCCCCGCTCGCGTGGTGCGCGGTGCTGCCCACCCGGGCCAGCCCCAGCCCCGCCCGGCGGGCCAGCCGGTGGCAGGCCGCCGCGTCCAGCGGCCCGTCGGTCAGCACCACCACGATGCACGAGCCCGCAGGTCCCGGCCGGGCCGTGCCCGCCGCCGTGCCCGCCCCGGGCGCCCCGCCCGTGGTGCCGGCCGCCGGATCCGGCAGCAGCTGGCCGGCGGGCATCCCGGCCACGGTGAGCCGCTCCCGGTCGCCGAAGTTGGTCATGGTGACCACGCCGACGGTCGCCCCGCCGGGCACCACCCGGGACGCGGTCCCGATACCGCCCTTGTAACCCAGGCAGCTCATCCCGGTCCCCGCGCCGACCGCGCCCTCGGCGGTCCCGGGCCGGACCGCGGCCCCGGCGGACGCCCGGGCCGCCGCCAGCGCCTCCCGGACGTCGCCCCGCTGCAGCTGCATCCGGCGGGTCTCGCTGAGGAAACTGTCGTCGCACTCGGCCACGATCGGGATGATGACGTCCTCCTCGCCGATCGCGGGCTGCTCGTCCATGAGCAGCTCGCAGGCCGCGTCGTAGACCCGGCCCAGTTGCATGGTCGAGGTCAGGAACACCGGTGTCTCCGCCAGTCCCCATTCCCGGGCGGCCAGCATCCCGGTGCACTCGCCGGCCCCGTTGAGCACCGCGCCGCCGGCCGGGACCGGGTAGCGGAACAGGTCCCCGCCCGGGTCGATCACGGTCACCCCGGTCCGCGCCGTGCCCCGGCCGGCCGGCGGGGGCGGCTCGTCCCGCCATACGGTGGCGTGCCCCAGCCCGGCGCCGGGCACGTCGAGCACTGATCCGGTCGGGCCCGGTGGCAGCAGCCCGAGGGTGATGCCAAGATCAGGGACGCGCGGCATCCCGCGATGGTAACCCCCGCCGCGCCGCCTGGGGAGGGTGCGTGAGCCTGCCGGTGCCGGTGGTGTGGAGCGGGGACTGCCTGCGGCACGACCCCGCGGGCGAGGTGTGGCTGGGCCTGCGCGAGCCCGGCACCGAGGTCGCGGCCCGGGCGCTGGTGCTGCGCGACGCGCTGGCCGCGGCGGGCGCGCCGGTCACTGCCGCGCGGGAGCACGACGACACGATCCTGCGCCGGGTGCACGACCCCGCCCTGCTCGCCCACCTGGCCTCGGTCTGGGCGGACTGGGAGGCGGCCGGGCTGCCCGCGGGGCACGGCCGGGACCGGGTCGTGCCCTACGTGTTCCCCACCCCGGGCCTGCTGGCCGGCCTGCCCGCCCGGCCCCCGGCGGCGGTGCACGGCCGGGCCGGGCTGTACTGCTACGACACGATGACGCTGGTCGGCCCGGGCAGCTGGGCCGCGATCCGGGGCGCGGCAGACGCCGCGCAAACGGCCGCGGACCTGGTCGGCTCGGGCGCGCCGGTGGCCTACGCGCTGTGCCTGGCCACCCGGGCATCACGCCACCCGCGCGGCGTACGGCGGCTCCTGCTACCTCAACAACGCCGCGGTGGCGGCCGAGGCGCTGCGGGCCGCCGGGGCGGCCCGGGTCGCGGTGCTGGACATCGACGCGCACCACGGCAACGGCACGCAGATGATCTTCTGGGACCGGGCGGACGTCTGGTACGGGTCGCTGCACGTTGACCCGGGCGCGGGCTGGTTCCCGCACTACGCCGGCTACGCGGACGAACGCGGGACCGGACCGGGTGCCGGCGTCACCCGGAACCTGCCGCTGGCCCCGGGAACCGGCGACGACGGCTGGCTGGCCGCGCTGGACGTGCTGTGCGCCGAGGCGGCCGCCTTCGCCCCGGACGCCGTGGTGGTGTCGCTGGGCCTGGACGCGGCGGCGGCCGACCTGGAAAGCCCGCTGCAGGTCACCGAGGCCGGGTACCGGGCCGCGGGGCAGCGGATCGCCGCGCTGGGCCGATCGGCCGCGCTGATCCAGGAGGGCGGCTACCACCTCCCCACCCTCGGCGGGTACGCGGTCGCCACGCTGGAAGGCTGGGCCTGCCGCTGAGCCGCCGCCGTGACCCGAAGTCACCTGCGCCTTTCAGTACCCTTCTGTAACGAGTGATTATCACGTGGGCGGGTAACTCCCTGGTGTGGGGATGCCTGGGCTTGTGCTTCGGGGGCGGTACCGGCTGGATCTGCTCATCGCTAGTGGGGGGATGGGGGAGGTCTGGCGCGGCACAGACCTGGCCATTGACCGCCACGTAGCGATCAAGGTGGTGCGGCCGGAGCACGCCGACGACGAGGAAGGCCTGGCCCGGTTCCGGGCCGAGGCGCATCATGCGGGGTCGCTGTCGCACCCGAATATCGCCCAGGTCTTCGACTACGGGGAAGCCGCAGGCCCCGAGCCGGGGTACCTGGTCATGGAGCTCGTGGACGGGCTCTCGCTGACCCGGATGCTCGACGACGGGCCGCTGCCGCCCGACGACGTGATGGACGTCGTGGCCCAGGCGGCCCGGGGCCTGGCGGCCGCGCACCGGGCCGGCCTGGTGCACCGTGACATCAAGCCAGGCAACCTGCTGGTCAGGTCCGATGGCCTGGTCAAGATCACCGACTTCGGGATCGCCCACGCGGCTGACGAAACGTCCGTGACCCAGCCCGGGATGCTCATCGGGACCCCGGCCTACCTGGCCCCCGAGCGCGTGTCCGGTGCTCCCGCGTCGCCCGCGACCGACCTGTACTCGCTCGGCGTGGTCGCGTACCAGTGCCTGACCGGCCAGGTCCCGTTCGCGGGCGAGCCCCTGGTGGTCGCCCTCGCGCACCTGGACCAGGGGATGCCCGGGCTACCGCCGTCCGTGCCGCCAGGAGTGGCCGCGCTGGTGGCCGAGATGACCCGCCAGGATCCGGCCGCCCGGCCGCCGTCGGCCTGGGATGTCGCCCTGCGGGCCGAGCACCTCCGGGCGCTCCTGTCCAGCCCGGAGGCCCTCAGCCCGCCTGGGACGGCCGCAGCGCCGCTGGCGGTGCCCGGGGTGGAGGGCGCGCTGCTGGCTGGCGCGGCGCTGGCGGCCGCGGGGCCCGGTGCGGCCGGCGGCGGCCCGGCCCCGGCCTCGGCCCGGCCCCCGCGGGACAGCCTCCCGCCGCGGCGGGCCGCCCGCCGGGCCCGGAGCCGGACCAGCCTGCCGGCCCGTGGCGCGCTGGCCGCGACCGGGCTGGCGGCCATCGGGTTCATCACCTGGACGCTGGTCTCCCTGCCCGGGGCCGCCCGGGATCCGGCCCCGGCCGTGGTCCCGCCCGCGGCCACGCGGAGCGCCGCCGGGGCCCTGCCCGGGCAGAGCCCGCTGGCGGCCACGCACAGCGCCGGAAGCGCGGGCAGCGCGGGTAACGCCAGCGTGGCGCAGGAGGCGGCCACCCCGCAGCCGTCCAAGTCGGGCCGGCCCAAGTCCGCGGGAGCGACGCCCTCGGCCACCCCGGGGTCGCCCACCGGCACGCCCACCTCGCCGGGTAGCCCGACCCCCACGCCCACGCCCACCACGGGTTCGCCGACCCCCACCCCCACCCCCACCCCCACGCCGAGTACCCCGACGCCCACCGCCACCACGCCGTCCCCGACCGGCAGCGCCGCACCCTCCTCGCCTGCGCCGAGCACGCCGGTCGGCTCGCTGAGCCCGTCCAGCTCGCCCTCGCCCTCGCTCGCGGCCAGCGCCGACCCGGAGTTCAGCCCGCTGATCAGGCAGGCCGCCCGCTGACCCGACGCTCCGCTGGCGGGGCAGATACCTGGCGGAGCAGATACTCAGGCGGGCGGGGCGGGAGCAGGCGCAACCGCCGGCGGCGCGCCAGCGCCCCACGCGCCGGTGACCCGGACCAGCAGCAGCGCGGCATCGTCGTCGAGCGGTGCGCCCACGTGCCGGACCAGGTCGTCGCGCAGCCGGTCCAGCAGGTCGCCGTCCAGCCCGCCGGTCCCGGCGGCCAGCGCAGCGACCCGGTCCTCGAGCGGGTAGAACTGCCGGCGCGCGTCGCGGGCCTCGGTGACCCCGTCGGTGTACAGCAGCAGGCCGTCGCCGGGCTGCAGCGGCACCGTGTGCTCCGCGCCGGACGTGCCGCCGAGGGACATCAGCCGCAGCGGCAGGGCCGGTGCGGGTACGTTGACCCGGGTGACCCGGGCCTGGCCGCGCTCCACCGCTGCTATCCGGGCCGCCCCCGTCGGGGCCGCCCCCATCGGGGCCGCTGCCCTCCAGGCCCGGCCGGCCCGGGCTGAGCACCAGCGGCGGGGGATGCCCGCAGTTGTAGACGGTCAGGCGGCCTGCTGCTGGGTCGATCTCGGCCAGCACCGCGGTGACGAACTCCTCCAGCGGCGCCGCGGGACGGCGGGCCAGGCTCGCGTCGATCCGCCTGGCCACCTCGGCCAGCGTGTACACCTCGTGCGCGACCTCGCGGAACACCCCCAGGACGTCCGCGGCGATCTCCACCGCGTCCAGTCCCTTGCCGCGGACGTCCCCGACGATCAGGCGGATGCCGAACTGGGTCCGGGTGACCTCGTACAGGTCGCCGCCCACCCGGGCCTCGGCCGCCGCGGCCAGGTACACGACCCCGAGTTCCAGCGGCCCGACCTGCCGGGGCAGCGGCCGCAGCAGGGCCCGCTGCGCCGCCTCGGCCACCGAGGTGACGTCGGCCAGCCGCTGGTTCTGCTGGCCGCCCCGTGCCCCGCCGGACGCGCTGATGACGGTGACCACCAGCACGGCTACCGCGGTGACCGCGGGCAGTTCCGGGGTCGTCGTGAACGGCGCGGTGACGATCGCGACCAGTAGCATCACGGCCCCGTAGGCCAGGGGCCGCCGCGGAGTCGCCGCGCCGATGCCGGCCAGGGCTGGCGGCACCGCCAGCAGCGGCAGCAGCAGCTGCCCGTCCCAGGCGCTGCTCGTGGCCAGGGCGATCAGCGCCGCCACCGCGGGCAGCGAGCACAGGGCCAGCCAGCGGGCGGGCCAGGGAGCCGCGCGGACGGCCGACCGTCCCCGTGCCAGGGGCGCCAGCATCTAGTGGCCGCGAGGTACGGCCGCCGCGTCACGCAGCATGAGAACGCTCCTCGCTGGCCGAGCGGATACCGCGGTGGGGGACCGGGATGAGCCAAGAATAGTGCATCGGCCGCCGGATTCACCGGGCCGATTCACCGTTCCGGGCGGCCGGGATACGATCGACCGTGACCTCTGGCCGCCCCCAGTTCGCGATCTCGATCCCCCAGTTCGTCGCCGACGGCACGTTCGACCCGGCGGGTTTCCGGGCTTACCTGGGCCGGGCCGAGGAACTCGGGTTCCACAGCGGCTGGACCGGCGAGCAGGTGCTGGGGTCCATGCCCCACCTGGGCCCGGTCGAGACGCTCAGCTACGCCGCGGCGTGCACGGACCGGCTCCGGCTGGGCTGCGCGGTCTTCGTCACCCCGCTGCACAGCCCGCTGCACCTGGCCAAGAGCATCAGCTCGCTGGACCAGCTCAGCCGCGGCCGGATCGAGGTGGGGGTCGGGACCGGCGGCGGGTTCCGGATGTTCTCCGCGTTCGGCGTGGACGGGCGGCACTTCGTGTCCCGGTTCACCGAGGGGCTGGCGCTGATGCGGGCCCTGTGGACGCAGGACCGGGTGGACTTCGACGGGCGCTTCTGGCAGGCGCACGGCGCGGCCATGGAACCCAAGCCGTTCCAGAAGCCGTATCCGCCGGTCTGGTTCGGCGGCAGCCACCCCGACGCGCTGCGCCGCGGCGTGCGGCTGGCCGACGGGTTCATGGGCGCGGGCTCCACGACTACCGCTGACTTCGCGCAGCAGGCCCGCATCGTCCGCGAGGCCCTCGCGGACCAGGGCCGTGACCCGGCCACGTTCCGCGTGGCCAAGCGGGTTTACCTGGGGGTGGACGACGACGCCCGCCGGGCACGGCAGCGCACCGGCGACGCGCTGAACGACCTCTACGGTTATTTCGGGCTCCAGGGCATCGAGCGGGTCGGGGTGACCGGCCGCCCCGGCGAGGTGGCCGCGCAGCTGGCCGAGGTCGCCGCGGCCGGGGCCGGGCTGATCCTGCTCAACCCGCTGTTCGACGAGGCCGGGCAGATGGAGCGGCTGGCCGCCGAGGTGATCCCCCAGCTAGCCTGACCGCCGGGGGGACGTCCATGGATCAGGACGGCCGCCCGCCGGATTGCCAGCTGTGCACCTCGATGGCGGCGTAGCGGCCCGAGGTCAGGATGGCGCGTGCCGCCTCCGGGTCCCGCGCCTGGGCCAGCACCGCCGTGCCCAGCCAGGTCGCGCCGTCATCGGACAGCAGCGGCCCGTACGCGATCAGCCTGTCCCGGCCCGGCGGCACGGCGAGGTCCGCGGCCAGCCCGCTGCCGAGGCCGAGCACCAGGTACCGATGACCACCGGTCCGGCCGCCGGGGAACTCCCACATGGTCCGCCCCAGCAGATTGCGCCACCGGCGCAGCAGCACGTCCCGGTACACACCGGCCTGGTAGCCGGGCTCGTCGAAGGCGAACGCGCGGGCGGCAGCGGGACCAGGCAGGTTGACGACGTGCACGCTGCCGGTGGGCGTGCCGCCGGCCAGCGTCGGGCCGCGGGCGATCATCTCCGCCTCGTACCGGTCCATGTAGGACCAGTGCTCTTCCAGCATCTCGTCGCGCAGCGCCACCGAGCCGGGCCGGTCGCGGTGGTAGCAGAAGAATTCCACGCCTGCAGTCTTGACCACCCTGCGGGTGATCGCCACGACCTCAACGGGACCCTGCAGGCCGGGCAGGTCCTCGTGGCCTGCCAGCAGGACGTGGCCCGGGGTCACCGGCCTGCCGGCCTCCCGGCGGCCGGGCCCGGCTCAGAGGTCGCGGCGCATGCACACCCGGGGCCAGCGGTCCAGACCGTGCTCGGCCTCCCGGCCGCGGATCGCCCGCAGCCCCGGGGTCAGCTCGGCCTCGTCCAGCCGGCGGAACCCGCACCGCTCGTAGTACGGCGCGTTCCACGGCACCTCGCTGAACGTGGTCAGGGTCAGCGCCGGGCGGCCAGCCGAGGCCGCCCGGACCGCGACGTGCCCGAGCAGGGACCGGCCCACGCCGCGGCGGGCGCAGTCCGGGTGCACCGACACCTGCTCGACGTGCAGGTTGCCGTTGACCAGGCTGGCCAGGAGGCAGGCCACCAGCCGCCCGTTCTGGCCGACCGTCACCCACGCCCGGCCGGCCTGCTGGTAGCCGGTGAGCTCGTCCAGGGACGGCGGCTCGCCGTCCGCGATCTCGGGCATCCCGATGCCGCGGAAAGCCCGCCCGGCGGCCTGCTCGATGTCCCGCAGGGCGGGCAGTTCCGCCGGGGTGGCGGCCCGGATGCGCATCCGTCACCGCCCCCCGTGCTGGTGGGCCCCGTGGTGGCGGGCCCCGTGGTGCGCGGGGCCCGCGGGCGTCTGGGGGTTGTCCCCGGATTCCTCCATGATCACGACAACGTAGCCCGCCGCGCCGCCGCCCGGGCCACCGGCTGGCAGTTACCCGGCCGGCCCGTCATACGGTCTCGGCGATCCCCCGGGTCAGCAGGATGGCCGCGGCGAACGAACGGTACGTGGCCAGCGGGTCCTCCCCGGTGCAGCGCAGTTCCCGCGGCCCGGTGCGTTCCACCCCGCGGACCCAGCTGGCCGCCTCCGCGATGTCCGTGGTCCGGACCGAGAGCTCCAGCACCGCCTGGCCCAGCGGCGGGGGCTGGGCCCGGGCCGCGCCCGCGACCGCCCGCTGCGCGGTCTCCCGGATCAGCGCGCAGGCCCGCTCCGGGTGCAGGCTGTGCGCGGCCACCCGGCTGACCGGCTCCTTGACCACGGCCGCGTGCACGCCGGGGATGAGGGCCGCGGTCTCCGCGCGGGCGCAGCTATCCCCGGTGACCAGCACCACCGGAACGCCGTAGTGGGCGGCCACCAGCGCGTTGATGCCCGCCTCGCCGGTCACCACCCCGTCCAGCCGGGCTTCCATCACGGCCCGCGGGTTATAGGTGTGCGACAGCCCGGCGGGCGCCCCGGCCGAGCCGTGATAGGACACGAACAGCACCGCGCCGAAGCTGCCGTCCAGCCCCTGCATCATGTAGAGCGGCTTATGGCTGCCGGAGATGTAGGACGCCTGGCCCGCCAGCGCGTCCGGCGGCAGGTTGCGCATGGCCGAATGCGAGTCGTTGACGACAATCTCGCTGGCCCCGCCGGCCAGCGCCCCCTCGATGGCCGCGTTCACCTCACCGAGCAGCAGCCGCCGGCCCGCGGCGGCTTCCGGGCCGTCGCCGATGCACTGCGCCCAGTTGACCACGCCAGCCGTGCCCTCCATGTCGCTGGACAGGAAAACCTTCAACGCCTGCCTCCGCTCTGGCCCTCGGTGGCCCGCGTCACCGCTGCCCGCCGGGGCCGCGCCGACCGGGCGGTGCGCGGTCCCGCCTCGTGCGACGGTAACTCAGCTCGCGTGGCCCGGCCGGCCCCGGCCCGGCACCGGGGATGCGGCTGAGGAATATGAGTCCGCCTGGCTAAGTTCCGGCTAGCTCAGCGGCGCGCCGACCCGCTCGCGCACCTCCTGCACCGCCCACTGGTTCCCGTCCGGGTCGGCGAAGAACATGAACCTGCCGCCGTCCCGGGGGTCGAGCTGCTGGATCTCCGAGACCTCGACCCTCCGGCCGGTCAGCTCGGCCCGGGCCGCGCCGATGTCCGCGACCACCAGCTGCAGCCGGGCCGCGGCCCCGGCGGGCGCGTCCGCGCTGATCAGCGCGGGGCCGATGACGACCGAGCAGGCCGATCCGGGCGGCGTCATGTGCACCACCCGCAGGTCCGGCGTGGGCCGGGTGTCCGCGTCGAGCCGGAACCCCAGCTTGCCGAGGTAGAAGTCCTTGGCCCGGTTGACGTCGCTGACCGGCACGACGACTACTTCCAGCTTCCAGTCCATGCTGCGTGCTCCTTCCGGCAGGCGCCTGAGCGCTTTGAGCGCCTGAGCGCGGGGTGCCTGGGCGGCGTCCCTGACCCTAGGACGGAGCCGCGGCGCCGGTCTCGACATGCGGTCCGGAGCGGGCGGGTAGGTCCAGGCCTACTCGGGTATTAGGTGCGCCCCCATAGCGCCGCGCGCGCGGGCACGTCACGATGGATCACATGGCTATCGTCTTCATCGTCCTCTGGCGGCTCACCCGCAGGATGCTGCGCTACCTGGGCCGGGGTGTCTTGCTGGTGCCGGTCTCCGCGATGGGCGTGGCGCTCTTCGGGGTACGCCCGTGGACCGTGCTGGCGGTCCTGCTGGCCGTGCTGGTGGCGGTCTGGCGGCCCGTCGTGGCCGCGGGCTTGCTGCCGGTCACCATGGTGGTCGCCGGGATCAGCGGCCTGGTGGTGGCGGCCACCGAGTCCGTGTCCGGCTTCTGGGCGGTCTCCGTCTTCCGCCAGGTGAAGCTGGGCGCGGTCCGCGGGCCCGTCCGGCGGCCCCCGGCCGTGCTGAAGCGGTCCGTCGTGCATGGCCGTCAGGTGGTCGTGAACCAGGTCGCCCCGGGCGGCAAGATCGCCCAGGTGCTGCGCCCCGCGGCCGTCCCGGGCTGGCCTCCGGCCGGGGCGGGGGCGGGCTTCACGGTCTCCGCGGGCCCCGGGGTGCGGTTCGCCATCCCGGCCCACGCGACCTGGACGGCGGTGGCCGGTCCCGGCGGGGCGCTGCGCATCACGTCCGGGAGCGGCCCCGGGTCCGGTGGCGGCCTGTGGCTGGGCGACCTGCTGGTCCCGCTGGCCCTGCTGCTGCTCACCGTCGGCTTGTGGCTGCTGCCACGGAGCGTGGCCGGGCTGCGGACGCACGCCGCCGGGCTGGTCGCGTCGGTGCGGCGGCGGATGCTCGAGAATCGCTGGGGCATTCTCCTGATCCCGGTCGCGCTGCTCGGCCTGACCGTCTTCGGCGTGCATATGTGGACGGTCGTGGCCGTCTGGCTCTGCGTGGTCGCCGCGGTGTGGTCGCCGGTCATCGCGGCGGACCTGATCCCGATCGGGCTGGCCGCGTACGCGATCCGGGGCTTCGCGATCGCGGCGAGCTGGCCCTCGGGCCTGCCGGGACTGCAGCGCGCCGCGCTGCACTACGGCGTGGTCCTGGTCAACAGCCCGCAGACGGCCATGCTGGCCGGGGGTGAGGCCAGCGCGTTCCTGGTAGTGGCCGCCTGGCTGGTGCCGCGGACCATCGGCGCGCACGCCCACACGCTGCTCGGGCCCGGGCGGGATCTGGACCTGGAGGGCCGGGTGCAGCGGCTGACCGAGACCCGGGAGCTGGCCGTGGGCGCGGCCGACACCGAGCTGCGCCGGATCGAGCGGGACCTGCACGACGGCGCCCAGGCCCGGCTGATCGCGCTGGGCATGAACCTGCGGGCGGTGGAGCGGATGCTGCCCGGCCGCCCGGACGCCGCGCTGGCCCTGGTCGCCGAGGCCCGGGAGACCTCGCTGCGGGCCCTGAACGACTTGCGTGATCTGGTCCGCGGCATCTGCCCGCCGGTCCTCGCCGACCGGGGCCTTGGCCACGCGGTGCGGGCCCTCACCCTCGACACCCCGTTCCCGGTTGACCTGGACATCGATCTGCCCGGCCGGCTCGCCGCGCCGGTCGAGTCCGCCTGCTACTTCGCGGTGGCGGAGGCCCTGGCCAACGCGGTGCGGCACTCGGGTGCGCGGCGCGTGCACATCCGCATGCAGCACCGGGACGGCGTACTGCGGATCCAGGTCGGCGACGATGGGGCCGGCGGCGCGGATCCGGCCCGGGGCACCGGGCTGCGTGGCGTGGAACAGCGGCTCGCGGCGTTCGATGGCATCCTGGCGGTGAGCAGCCCGCCTGGCGGGCCGACCATGATCGCCATGGAGGTGCCGTGCGCGTTGTCGTCGCCGAAGACCTGTTCCTGCTGAGGGACGGGCTGACGCGGCTGCTCGCGGCGCACGGCTTCGAGATCGCCGCGGCGGTGGACAGCGCACCTGGCCTGCTGTGCGCGCTGCTGGAACACCGGCCCGACGTGGCCGTGGTGGACGTCCGGCTGCCGCCCTCGTTCGCCGACGACGGGCTGCAGGCGGCGCTGGCCGCGCGGCAGCAGGTCCCCGGCCTGCCGGTGGTGCTGCTGTCGCAGTACGTCGAGCAGCTGTACGCCCGCGAACTGCTCGCCGACCAGTCGGGCTCGGTCGGTTACCTGCTCAAGGACCGGGTCTTCAACGACGACCAGTTCGTCGACGCGATCCGCACCGTGGCCGCGGGCGGCACGGTGATGGACCCGGACGTGGTGACCAAGCTGCTCGGCCGCCGGGCCCGGGACGAGCCGGTCACCCTGCTGTCCGCGCGGGAACGCGAGGTCCTGGCCCTGATGGCCGAGGGACGCTCGAACGTGGCCATCGCGCAGCGGCTGTTTGTCAGCGAGAAGGCGGTCAGCAAGCACACGACCAGCATCTTCACCAAGCTCGGGCTGGCCGCCTCCGAAGACGACAACCGGCGGGTGCTGGCCGTCCTGGCCTACCTGAACGCCTGACCGCGGGGATAGGGCATGGCGGTCAGTCCTTCCGCGGGACCGCCCCGTCCGGGTCCAGCTCCAGCTGGCTGAGGGCCTGGGCGGCGACCACGTCGCGGGGCAGCCCGGTGGCCAGGGCCACGGCGGCCACGTCGTCGTGCTCGGGCTTGGCCCGGTGCGGGCCGATCTTCACCCGGATCCGGTGTCCCTGCACGGTCACCGAGCTTTCCCGCCGGGGCAGGGCCCGGCGCTGCACGGGGTGGCGCCGGGCGCCGAGGCTGCCGGTCTCGGCGAGCAGCCGCTCCTGGACCGGGCCGTCCTGGCCCGGGCGGCACAGCGCGGTGACGACGTGCGCCGGGCGGCCCTTCTTGCCGGTCACCGCGGTGATCCAGGCGTCCAGCGCCCCCGCGCCGAGCAGCAGCCCGGGCAGGTCGCCGAGGAGCTCGCCGGTCACGTCGTCCACCGTGGTCTCGACCATGATCAGGGTCTCGGCCGGCCCGGCTGGCTCCGGAGCCCCGCCGAGTGGCTCACCGAGCAGGGCGGGCAGCACGTTGGGCCGTCCCGGCACGTCGCGCGCCGCCCGCGCCGTACCCGCTGCCGGTCACCCGCATCGCCGGCAGGGGCCCGTACCGGCAGCCCGCCGCGTGCAGCAGCGCCGCGCCCGTCGGGGTGACCGTCTCCCCGGCCCCAGCCGCCCCGTCAATGCCGGTGACCTGCGCGCCCGCCAGCAACGCGACCGTGGCCGGCGCCGGGGCCGGGAACCGGCCGTGCCGCATCTCGATCACCCCTGACCCCAGGGCCAGCGGGGCCGACCAGACCGCGGTCACCTGCAGCGCGTGCAGCGCGGCGGCCACCCCGACGGTGTCCACGATCGTGTCCACCCCGCCCAGCTCGTGCAGGTGCACGTCGGCGGCGGGCACGCCGTGGATCCGGCCCTCGGCCTCGGCCAGGGCGGTGATCGCCGCGGTGGCCAGCTCCCCGGCGGCGGCCGGCACCGCGGCCCGGCTCAGCGCGAGCAGGTCCGCGGCGCGGCGCGCGGTCACGCCGTCGTCCACCTGGACCCGGGCCTGGCAGGCGGCCAGGCCCGCGCGCCGCACCGGGGCGGCGGTCAGGTCCCAGCCGGTGATCCCGGTACTGGCCACCGCGGCCCGGACCGCGTCGAGCGGCGCGCCCAGGTCCAGCAGCGCGCCGAGCAACATGTCGCCGGAGATCCCGGAGAACGGGTTCAGCCACAAGATCACGGCCTGCTCACCGGCGGCCCTGCGGCGGCCGCAGCGTGAAGGCCAGCCGGTGGGCGGCCATCGCGCCGCCGAACCCGGAGTCGATGTTGACCACGCAGACGCCGGCCGCGCAGGACGTCATCATGGCCAGCAGCGCGGTGATGCCGTCCAGCGCCGCGCCGTAGCCGGTGGACGTGGGCACCGCGACCACCGGGACGCCGACCAGGCCCGCCACCGCGCTGGCCAGCGCGCCCTCCATGCCCGCGATCACGATCACCACGTCCGCTTCGGCGATCTCACCGGCCACGGCCAGCAGCCGGTGCAGCCCGGCCACGCCGACGTCGCGGAACTCGGTGACCTCCAGGCCGGTGGCGCGGGCCACCGCGGCCGCCTCGTCGGCCACCGGCCCGTCCGCGGTGCCCGCGGTGACCACCGCCACCCGGCATCCGCCTGGCGGGGCCGGCCGCCAGCACAGCAGCCGGGCCCGGGCGTCGTAGTCACCCGGCGCATGCTCACCGGCCGCCCCGGCACCGGCCGCCCCGGCACCGGCTGCCCCGGCACGGGCCGCCGCGACCTCAGCCGCCGCCCCGGGCTCCAGCCGGGTCACCAGCACCGGCCCGGAGGTGCGGGCCAGCAGCGCGGCCGCGATGGCCGCGATCTCCCCGGGCTGCTTGCCCGGGGCGTAGATGACCTCCGGCAGCCCCTGCCTGCGCACCCGGTCCAGGTCCACGGTCGCGAAGCCCAGCGGAAGGCTCTCGTCCACCGCGTCAGTCCGTCCCGAGCACATGCAGCGGCAGCAGCGCGTTCATGCTGCCGCTGCGCAGCCCGGCCAGGTCCGCGGTGGCGAACACGAAGCCGGCCGCCCGGACCAGCCCGGTGATCTCCTCGCGCCGGTCCAGCAGCCGCCCGAGCTCCCCGGGCGGCACCTCGATCCGGGCCACGCTGCCCGCCGCGTGCGCCCGGACCCGGCAGGCCGGGAACCCCGCCGCGTGCAGGGCGTCCTCGGCCCGCTCGATCTGGCCGAGCAGTTCCGGGCTGACCGGATCGCCGTACGCGATCCGGGAGGACAGGCAGGCCGCGGCGGGCTTGCCCGCGGTGACCAGGCCCAGCTCACGGCTCACCGCGCGGACCGCCGCCTTGGACAGGCCGGCGTCGACCAGCGGGAACACCGCGCCCCGCTCGCGGGCGGCCTGCTGGCCGGGCCGGTGGTCGGACAGGTCGTCGAGGTTGGTGCCGAGCGCGACCCGCGCGCCCATCGCGGCCGCCACCGGCGTCAGCGCGTCGAACAGCGCGCTCTTGCAGTGGAAGCAGCGGTCCGCGCCGTTGCGGCGGTATTCGGGCCGGTCCAGCTCGTCGGTGCACACCTCGACCTGCGCCAGGCCGCGGGACCGGGCGAAATCCCGGGCGGCGGCCCGCTCGGCGGCGGGCAGGCTGGCCGACACGGCCGTGACCGCGAGCGCCCGCGACCCCAGCACCTGGTGCGCCACGGTAGCCAGCAGCGCGGAGTCGGCCCCGCCGGAGAACGCGGTGACCAGCCGGTCTTCCTGGGCGATCCGTTCCCGGAGCCGCTCCAGCACCCCGGCGACCTCGGCCGTCACCCTGTCCGTCTCGGTCATACGGCGCTCCCCACTGGATCTTCCGCGCTCACGAACGGGATCGTCTGCGGCCCCTCGGGCAGCACGCAGACCCGTGCGCCCGGCCCGGCCGCGGCGAGCTCGGCCGCGACCGCCGCCGGCGATGTCCGGCACCGCGAACAGGTGCGCGCTGCGCAGGTCCGCGTCGGTCAGCCCGGACGCGTGCACGCCCACCCGGGCCTGGCGGAGCACCCGGGCCAGCACCTGGACCTGCCACTGGTCCGGCACCGTCCGGGCGCGGGCCGCGATCGAGGCCAGCAGCCGCTCCGGGGTCGGCTCGGCGGCCAGTTCCGCGCGGAACGAGCCGTGATCGGGGAACCCGTCCGCGCATTCGGCCGCGCAGATGATCAGGCCGCCCGGCGCCACCACGGTGGCCGCCGCGGACATCCCCTTGACCGCCTGGTACAGGTTCTGGTCCAGCGGGAACCCGGCGTTGGTCGTCACCACCACGTCGAACCGCCCGTCCACCGGGCGCATGGAGACCTCGCGGACGTAGCCCCGGGCCGCCGCGTGCATGGCCAGCACTTCGCCGCCGAACGCCGCGACGACCTGCTGCTCCCGGTTCAGGACGACGTCGAAGGCGAAGTCCACCCCGGTCGCCGCGGCGATCGCGCGCACGTCGTCGTGCACCGGGTTGCCCTCGCACACCGCCCAGGTGGCCCGGTCGCTGCCGATCCGCCGCGCGTCGTGCAGGGTCAGCGTGGTCTGCAGCCCGGCCAGGCCCGGCGCGACCAGCTTGGGGCCGCCGCTGAACCCGGCGAAGAAGTGCGGCTCGACGAACCCGGTGGTGATCCGCACGTCCGCATCCACCCAGTGCCGGTTCAGCCAGACCGGCACCCCGTCGCCGTGCTCGCCGCACCAGGTCAGCATGCCCTCGTCGCGGGCGTCGTGGTTGATCACCCGCAGCCGGGCGGCCAGCTCGGGGCCGAGCATCTCGCCCAGTTCGGCCGGGGTGTTGCCGCGGTGCGTCCCGGTCGCGATGAGCACGGTCACGTCGTCCGGGCCGGCCAGCCCGTCCAGCTCGTCCAGCAGCGCGCGGAGCATGGCCTCCCGGGGCTGCGGCCGGGTCACGTCGCAGACCGACACGGCCACCCGCTGGCCCGGGCGGACCACCGCCCGCAGCGGCGGCCCGGCCACCGGGCGGCGCAGCGCGTCCCGCAGCGCGGCCGCGATGTCCGGTGCCGCCGGATGGTGGGCCGGCGCGACGACCGTGGTCCGGCCGGCGGGCAGCGCGATACGCAGACCCTGCCGCCCGTAGGCCAGGTCGATGTCCAGCAGGCCGTCAGCCATCCAGCTCCGTCCACGCCTCGTCCGGCACCACGGTAGCGAAGCGGGCCAGGGCCGAGGCAACCTGCTCGCCGTTGCGCATCCCGCTGACCACGGACACCACCGCCGGATGCCGCACCGGGAACTGGATGGCCGCGTCTGGCAGGGACACGCCGTGCCGCTCGCAGACCGCGGCCAGCGCCCGGGCCCGGGCCAGCACCTGCGGCGCGGCCGGCCCGTAGTCGAAGGACGCCCCGTCCGGCGGCCAGGCCCGGGCCAGCAGCCCGGAGTTGAACGGCGCGGCCGCGACGACCGCCACTCCCCGCGCCGCGCACTCGTCGAGCAGCGGCTGCCCGGACCGGTCCAGCAGCGTCCACCGGCCGGCCAGCATGACCAGGTCGATGCCGCTCTCGCGGACCATCCGCAACGGCGCCTGCCACTGGTTCATGCCCACCCCGACGGCGCTGACCAGGCCTTCCTCCCGCATCCGGATCAGCTCGGGGATCGCGCCCGCGAGGGCCTCGGCCACGTGCTCGTCCGGGTCGTGCACGTACGCGAGGTCCACCCGGTCCAGCCCGAGCCGCTGCAGGCTGCCCTCCAGGCTGCGCCGGACCGCGGCCGCGCTGAAGTCGAACCGCCGCCGCAGCGTGTCCGGCACGGCGAACCCGCCCGTCGCCAGGTCCGACCCGGCCGGCCGCGGGTTGGGCTCCAGCATCCGCCCCACTTTTGTGGAAATAACGAAAAGCTGGCGCGGCCTGTCCCGCAGCGCGGCCCCCAGCCTGCGTTCGGACAAGCCGAGCCCGTAGTGCGGCGCGGTATCGAAGTACCGGATCCCGCCCGCCCAGGCCCGGTCCACCGCCGTGGCCGCGTCGGTGTCCGTGGTCTCCTGATTCAGGTTGCCGGCTGAGGCGCCGCCGAATCCCAGCGCGGTGACGACCGCCCCGGTCTGGCCGATAGCGTGCCGCTGCAGTGCCTCCTGTGCTCCCCTCAACGGCCCGGCCCGGGCTGGTCCTCCCCGGGCTGGTCCGCCCGGGGCTCGTCCGGCCGCCGCTCATCGAGCCGGTACCAGCGGCAGGCCGTGCCGCCCCGAACGGCCGCGCGCTCCGCGGCGCTCAGCCCGTCCAGCACCGCCGCGGCCGCCGCGACCACCTCCGCGTAGCTGGCGGCCAGCAGGCAGACCGGCCAGTCCGAGCCGAACATGGTCCGGTCCGGGCCGAACTGGGCCAGCACGTACTCCATCACCGGCTGCAGCTGTGCCGGGGTCCACGAGTCCCAGTCCGCCTCGGTGACCAGGCCGGACAGCTTGACCGCGACGTTGGGCAGCGCCGCCAGCGCCCGCAGGTCCGCGGCCCACGCCGCCATGTCCCCTGTCCAGGCGGCCATCCCGCCGCGGCCTGGGTTCCCGGCCGCGATCGGTGGCTTTCCCGCGTGGTCCAGCACGAACCGCACCCCCGGCAGCGCGGTCCCGGTCTCGGTGACCAGCGGCAGCTGGCCGGGCGAGATCACCAGGTCGTAGGCCAGGCCGGCGGCAGCCACCGCGCGCAGCCCGGCCTGGACCCCCGGCCGGGCCAGCCAGTCCTGATCGGGTTCTTCCTGGAGCTGGTGGCGCACCCCGGCGAGAGCCCGGCCGCCGGGCCCGGCCTGGAGGACGCGCAGCTGGTCCGCCGCGTCCGGGCGGGACAGGTCCGCCCAGCCGACCACGCCGGCCACCAGCGGCTGGGCGGCGGCCAGGGCCAGCAGCTCCCGGGTCTCCGCGGCGCTGGCCACCGTCTGCACCACGATGACCCCGTCCTGCCCAGCCGCACGCAGGCCGGCAGCCACGTCGTCCAGGCCGAACGAGCGCTGCAGCGCGGCCAGGCCTTCGGTCCACGGCTGCGGCCGCACGGCCAGGTCCCACACGTGCACGTGCGCGTCGAGGGCTGGCGGATGGCTGGCTGGCCCGGTGCTGGCTGGCCCGGTGCTGGCTGGCCCGGTGCTGGCTGGCCCCGTGCTGGGCGGTCCGGTGCTCGCCGGCCCGGTCACGTCCGGGGCCGCAGCCGCAGTCCGCCCATCCCGCCGTCCACCGCCAGCTCGGTGCCGGTGGTCGACCCGGCCGCGGGCGAGGCCAGGTAGACGGCCGCGGCCGCCACTTCCCCGGCCGTCACCAGCCGCCCGTGTGGCTGCCGGGCGGCCAGCGCGGCCCGCTCCGCGTCCGGGTCGGGCGCGGCGTCCAGCAGCCGGCCGACCCAGGGCGTGTCGGCGGTGCCGGGGCTCACCGCGTTGACCCGGACGCCGTCGGCCATCCCGTCGGCCGCCATGGCCCGGGTCAGCGCGGCCACCGCGCCCTTGCTGGCCGAGTACACGGCCCGGTCCGGCAGCCCGGCGGTGGCCGCGATCGAGGCCGTGTTGATCACGGCCGCCCGACCCGACTCACGCAGGTACGGCCACGCCGCGCGGGACACCCGGGCGGTGCCGATCACGTTCACGTCCAGCACCCGCCGCCATTCCTCGTCGGTGCTGTCGGCCACGCTGCCCTGGGCGCCAATGCCGGCGTTGTTGACCAGCAGGTCCAGGCCGCCAAGTTCGCCCGCCGCGGCCTCCACGGCGGCCCGCACCGCGGCGTCGTCGGTGATGTCGGCCTGCACGTATCCGGTCCCGGCGGGCAGCCCCGCGGGCGCTTTCTCCGCCATGTCCAGCACCACCACGGCCGCGCCCTCGGCCGCGAACGCCGCGGCGATCGCGGCGCCCAGCCCGGACGCCCCGCCGGTGACCAGCGCCCGCAGGCCCGCCAGCTGTCCCATGCTCATCCTTTCCCTGCTTGTGCTAGGAGGCCGTGTCTGCGGGGCCGGTCTCCCGGGGTTCTGGGTCCCAGGGCGTACGTGCCGAGGGGGCCCGGACCCGCAGGCGCAGCCGCAGCGTCAGCGTGACCTCGGTCCCGGGTGGCAGCTCGACGTCCAGCCACGGACCGCCGACGGCCGCTTCCCGCCCGGTGATCTCGACATCATGGCTCATGTACTCGGTGTGTGTCCCGGCCCATCCGGGCGCGGCCCAGGTATACCCCGCGGCCTCGATGTCGTGCTCGGCGAACGCGCCGGCCTGCACCACCACGGCGGCGGTCCCGGCGGCGGACAGGTTGACCAGGGTCACCGTGGTGGCCGCCGGGTCGATGGAGCTGACCAGCGCGGCCACGTCCGGGGGCAGCCCGGGCCTGCGGCGCTCCGGGTCGTAGTAGCGGACCCGGGCCTGGGGCAGCCCGCCGTTGTAGACGACCTGGGGCGCGCCCCAGGTCAGCTGGCTCAGCGCCTCGGTGACCACCGGGTTGAGGTTCTGCCACAGGTGGATGTCCGGCTCGGTGACCTCCTGGCCGGCGTGCTGCTCCATCAGCGCCAGCCGCCGCCGGGCCTGGGCGTGCGCGGCAGCCAGGATCGCGCCCGGGTAGCCGGGGTTGTCGCCGCGCAGGTAGGCGTACCAGGGTTCCTCGTGCCCGGCTTCCTCCTTGTCCCGGAACGGCCGGACGCTGGTCCAGTCGTAGCCGCTGGCCGCCCGGAGCGCGTCCAGCCGGGCCTGGTCAGCCGGGTCGGCCGTGTACTGCCACAGCGCGACCGGCACCGAGGCCTGCACGGGGTTCCAGTCGAACCAGCCCCGGTCGCTGTGCCGGTAGGGCACCAGCAGGATGGGCTGGTCCGCGGCAGGCCCCAGGTGGGCCAGCCAGCGCGGGCTGATGCTGGAGTCACCGCTGGTGAACGCGAAGCTGCGGGCCCGGGCGATGATCTCGTCGAGCAGCTGGCGGGGCAGGTCCAGGTAGCGGTCATCGCCGGTGGCCAGCGCCGCGGTCATCGCCCCGATCAGGGTGGCCTGGGCGATGCTGTACATGCCGTGCGGCCAGGACCAGCCGTAGTGCCCGCCGTACCAGCGGCCGTCCAGCTGGCTGCCGACCACGCCGTCGGTGCCCACGTTGTCCGGGATCAGGCCGCCGTTGGCCGCCGCGCGGCGCTGCCAGGCGCCGACGTAGGCGGCCAGCCAGCCGGCGTACCGCGGCTCGCCGCTGACCAGGAACGCGTTGAGGACCAGGCCGCCCACGCTGAGGTTGCCGACCACGTCACCGCGGCCGAGCCGGCGCTGCATCTCGGCGCCCAGCCGGGGATCCCCGCCGTCGATCGGTCCCGGGTCCGCCGCGCCGTCCCGCCGCGTGCTGCCGTCTGCCGCGCCCGTCGCCAGCCAGTCCAGCGGGTAGCCGTACTGCGCCGCCTCCGCCTCGGTCCACGGGTAGCTCGGCGCGTCAGCCAGCCCCGGCCGCGCGCCGCCGCTGCCGTTGTGCGGGGCGGTGATGATCCGCCGGTCCGGGTCGTAGTTGCCGCGGGCGGGATCGGTGTACAGGTCGGCGAACCGCAGCGCCCGGTCCCGCCAGCGGCCCGGGTCGGCCAGCGTGAGGAAGTAGAAGAACAGCATGCTCTCGCCCTGGTGGAACCAGTCGTAGCCGATCTCGAACTCATCGCGGAACATGCCGAGCCGGGTGAGCTGGCCCACCACCCCGTGCCAGTGCCGGGCGCTGGCCTCCAGCAGGTCGCCGGCCCCGCCGAGCAGGTACAGCTGGGGCCAGTTGAAGAACACCTCCAGGAAGTCGTCGGCGCCGTCCCGGGACGAGAGCTGCCCGTCGTAGCGCAGCGACCCGTCCGGCCGGGTGTACAGCTCGGCGAACCGCCGCCAGCCCTGGTCGAGCAGCCGGAACAGCGACCGCTCGGCCAGTGCCCAGTACGGCGGCTCCAGGCACGGCACCGTGGCGGCGATCACCGGCCGGGACGCCGGCGGCACCGTCTCCGCGGCCCGCCCGGTGGCCGGGGGATCAGCCACGGCGGGGTCTTCGTTGCGGCTCATTCTTTAGTTGCACCTGCGGTTAGCCCGGAGACCAGGAAGCGCTGCGCGACGAGGAAGATGACCAGGACCGGCGCCACGGAGATCAGCGTGGCCAGGGCGAGCTGGGGCAGCTGGACCTGGGCGCTGGCCCCGACGACCGGGTTGAACGTCGGCGTGTCCGACAGCATCTGGGTCAGGCCCACCTGCATCGGGTACTGGCCGCTGCCGGGCAGCATCACGTAGGGCAGGAAGAAGTTGTTCCAGTTGCCCACGAAGCTGAAGAACCCGACCAGGGCGACCACCGGGGTGGCCAGCGGGAGCGCGATCCGGAAGAACGCGGACAGCTCGCCGCACCCGTCGATCTTCGCCGCCGCGATCAGGTCGCTGGGCACGGCGGTGGAGAAGTAGATAAAGGTCAGGTAGACGCCGAACGGGAAGAACGAGTACGGCAGCACCACTGCCAGCGGGGTGTTGACCAGGTGCGCGTAGTTGATCTCCAGGAACGTGGGCAGCACCAGCGCCGCGGTGGGCATCAGCATCACCACCAGCGTGGTGATGAGCAGCACCCGGCGGCCCCGGAAGTCCATCTTGGCCAGTGCGTACCCGGCCGGGATGCTCACCACCAGGGTGATCACCAGGGCCATCAGCGAGTACTCCACCGAGTTCTTCATCCACGTCTTGACTGCGCCGCCCTGGAAGGCGAGCACCTTGTCCCAGTTGCTGCGCAGTGCGGACAGGGACCCGAACGAGAACGGCTGGCCGCCGATCAGGCCGGTCTGGGTCTTGGTCACGGCCAGCAGCAGCCAGATGATCGGGATCAGGAAGAACAGCACGAACAGGGCGAGCAGCAGGAACGCCAGGGCCCGGGGGGTGATCCGGCGATTGCGGTGCACGTGGGTGATCGCCACAGCGAACCTCTCAGTCCGTCCGGAACAGCCGGCCGCGCGAGATGAGGATCCCGGCGCAGACCAGCGCGACGATCAGCAGGTCGATGGAGATCGCCGCCGCCCCGTTGAAGTTGTTCTGGGTGAACGCGTACTGGTAGGCGAGCTGGTTGACCGAGTAGTAGTTGCTCACCTCGCCGAAACTGGCCTGCGAGACCAGCTGCGGCTCCACGAACAGCTGGGTGCCGGCCGCCAGCGAGAGGATCAGCATGTAGGTGATCCACTTGCCGATCAGCGGCAGCTGCACGTGCCACGCGGTGGACAGCGGGCCGGCCCCGTCCACCCGGGCGGCCTCCAGCAGGTCCCCGGGGATCGTGTTCAGCGCGCCGTACAGAATCAGGATCCAGCCGCCCGCCCCGGTCCAGAACGCGATGATGGTGAACACCACCGGCAGGTGCCCGGGCGCGATCACGCCGGTGAACTGGGTGTTCCCGGTCCAGCGCAGCAGCGCGGATACCGGGCTGACCGACGGGTTCAGCACGAACAGCCAGAGCAGCACACTGGACGCGCCGGCCAGCGCGCCGGGGATGTAGTACGCGAACCGGATGAAGGCCTTGCCGCGCCGCGAGGCCAGCCGGTGCACGACCAGGGCGAGCGCCGTGACCAGCACGGTGAGGCTGACCAGCCAGAGCACCAGGTAGGCGGCCACGTGCTCGACGGCCGGGCCGAACCGGTAGTCCTCGGCGGTCTGGATGAAGTTCCCCAGGCCGGCGAACCCGCCGGTGGGCCTGGTCAGGGCCAGGTACAGCGAGTAGATGACCGGGATCACGCCGAACAGGGCCAGCAGCACCACGTAGCCGGAGACGAACAGGTGCCCGGTGGCCAGCCCCCGCCCGCGCGGGCGCGTCCCGGGCCCGGGAGCCGGGCGGGTGACTGGGGTCACCCGCCCGGCCCGGTCGGTCATGACGGGACCAGGAGTCACTTGCTGACCGTGTAGCCGAGCACCTTGGCCTGGTCCGTGATGGCGGTCTGCCAGGCCGGCAGCAGCGACTCGATCGACTTGCCCTGGGCCATGCCCGCGGACACCGTCGAGGCCCAGACCGATTCCTGGCTGAACTCCGGCGGGGTCCAGCCGGTCCACACCTCGTTGGCCGCGGCGAGGATCGGGGTGCTGATGTCGTTGGCCCAGTAGCCGCTGGCCTGCTGCTTGGCCAGCCACTTGACCGCGGCCGGCTTAAAGGCGGGGTAGCCGGGCGCCAGGTCTGCCTGGTAGGCGTCGTTGGTGGCCACCCAGGTGGCGAACTTGACCGCGGCGGCCAGGTTCGTGCTGTGCGCGGACACCCACCAGGCGCCGCCGCCGACCGCGCCGGTCGCGGTCTCGCCGGCCCAGTGCAGCGCGGGCGCCACGGCGATCTGGCCCTTGGGCGTCTTCAGCAGGCCCTGGAACACCGAGCCGCCGTACCAGTCCGGGCCGGGCAGCATGAGCACCTTGCTGCCCTGCTGCTTGGCGAACTGCGGGCCGAAGATGTCCTGGGTGGACATGGTCTTGTTGGCGATGAGGGAGTCCAGCATCTTCGCCGCGCGCACGCAGTCCGGGCTGGACGTGTTGACGGTGAGGGCCTTCGGCCCGGTCACGTCGCTGGCCGGGCACTCCGAGCCCCACATGTAGATCTCGGGCGTCCAGGCGTCCCCGGCCGTGCCGACGATGTACCCGGGGTGCTGCGTGGCCACCTTGTCGGCCAGCTGCTGGTACTGCTCCCAGGTGGTGGGGACCTGGTAGCCCCACTTGTCCATCAGCGTCTTGTTGTACCAGAGCACGTTCTGCGCGAGGTCGTTGCGCAGGCAGTAGACCGCACCGTTCACCGTGCACACGCCCAGCGAGCCCTTGGCGAAGCCGCTCAGGGTGCTGGCCGGCACCAGGCTCTTGGTGCCCTTGTTCAGCGGGGCCAGGTTGCCGGTGCCCGACAGCGAGCCCCACGAGGCGGAGTTGTCGTCGGCGGTGAACACCACGTCCGGCCAGCCCGAGCCGGCCCGGTTGAACAGTTCCATCTTGGTCCGGAAGGAGTTGGACCCGTTGGCGTCGCCGTCGTAGGTGACGATCTTGATCTTCTGGCCGGTGGCCTTCTCGTAGGCCTGCGCGGCGGGCAGCCGGGTCGAGTCCACCCAGACGGTGATCTCCGACTTCGGGTTCTGCTTGGCCGTGGTGAAGCCGTAGGGACTGCCAGAGTTGGCGGAGCTGGCGGCACCGCCGATGGACTGGCCCCCCGAGCAGGCGGCCAGGCTGGCCGCGGCGGCGAGGGCCATGCCGCCGAGCATGTACGCGCGGATCCGGGGGGACTGCCGCGCACGCCAGCCGGGCAGGTAGGTGCGCAGCCGGCCGGGCTGCGCCGCACGACCTTCGTTCATGTTGCTTCCTCACGCCTCAGGGAGTCGGCCGGGTTAACTGAAGGCCCGCGGGTTAACCGCAGTTCCGCGGGGTTAACCGCAGGTCTGCGGGGGTTAACCGCTGGCCGCCAGGCTCGCCGGATGTCATATGACATCACACATATGATGTCATGGCAATGGTTTAGGCTGGCCGGGTGGTTTCCGCCGGACGGCCGGCCCGAGATCGAGGAGTGCCCGTGACGGAGCAGATCGTCGAGCCCTCGCTGAGCTCGGCCGTCCTGGCCGAGCATGCGTCCCGCCGCCAGCGCGGCGGCCGGCTCGGGTCGGCCCTGGTCGTCCAGCTGGTCGACGACATCGTCGGGGGCGTGTACGTGCCCGGAGCCACCCTGCCCACCGAGGCCGACCTGGGCGCCAAGTTCGGGGTGAGCCGGACCGTGGTGCGTGAGTCAGTCAAGCTGCTCCAGGACAAGGGCCTGATCCATATCGTCCAGGGCAAGGGCACCCTGGTGACCGACCCCCGGTCCTGGGACCTGATCGACGACGTCGTGCTCGCCGCCGTCGTCCGGCACGACGATACCCTGGGCATTCTCGACGAGCTCGTGCTGGTCCGGGCCGCGCTGGAACGGGAGATGGCCGCGTCGGCCGCCGAGCGCGCGTCTGCTGCGGACCGGGAGCAGCTGGCGGAGTCGTTCCGGGCGATGGAGCGCGCGGCCCGGGACGTGGCCGAGTTCTCCGCCGCCGACGTGGACTTCCACGACACCGTGATGGACATGTCCGGCCAGCGGCTGGCCCGGGCCATCGTGACCAGCATCCACGGCAAGGCCCGGACCACCGGCCGCTACCACGGGTCGACCACCGCGGCCCGGATCGCGGAGACCATCGACGAGCACCGCCGCATCCTCGACGCGATCTGCGCGGGGGACGCGGCCGGCGCCAACGCCGCCATGTACGAGCACATCACCGGCTCCTGGGCCCGCCGCCGCCCCGCGGCCCAGGCCGATCTCGACTCCACCGCCTGACCGGACCCGGCCGCCCGCGCCGCGCCGTCGCGCCCGCGCCGCGCCGTCGCGCCCGCGCCGTCGCGCCCGCCCCGCGCCGCCCCGCGACCATGATCCTGGTCAATTCGTGCTGCTGGAGCGCACTAATTGCCCAGGATCATGAGGGCCGGTTGACCGGGACCGTGAGGGCTGGTCAGGTCGGCGGCGGTCGTCTGCGCGGCACGGGCCGGGGAGATCTCCACGACGAGTCCGCCGCGTCCTCGTCAAAGAGCGTGTCCGGCGCCACCCCCGCCGGTTCCCGTGACGCCAGTTCCGCCTCGGTCTCGACGCGCCCGTCGCGCCGCAGATGCGAGACTGGCACGCCGCGCTCGCGCAGCACCCGGCCGATGAGCAGGTGCCGGTGGCATCGGGACGGATCCTCCTCGCTGCAGAGCAGGGCGATGCGCTGGGTCTGCGCCCGGGCCAGTACCTGGTCGATGCCCTGCCGGAACGCCGGGCTCGCGGCGAGCCGGCCGTAGAGCACGCGGCCCTGCTCGTCGTAGAACTCCTCACCCGCGGGCCGGCCGCCCAGTTCCCGGCCGAGTGGCAGGTAGCCGAGGCCCCGCTCCGCCAGGGCCGCCCGCAGGGGTCCGGCGCTGAAATGCGGGACATAACGGGACCGGGGCACGGTGCGCACGTCGGCGACGGCGTCGATGCCGCGGCGCTGGAGCAGGGCCAGGAAATCGGCGAGGGCCACGTTCGAGTGGCCGATCGTGAACAGGCCCGGGGCGGTATCCGGCACGAATGGTCTCCGGGGTGCTCAGGCGCCGGGGGCGCTGACCGCAGCCGCGATCGCCTGCTCCCAGTGCAGGAGGAACTGCGGATAGTGGGCCGCGAAGCTGGCCAGGGCCGCCGCCGCCTCCGCACCCAGCGCGGTGAGGTCGTACTCCACGGTGGCCACCCGGGACTCATCCGGGCCTGCCGCGTCCCCCACGGTGACGGTCACGGTGCCCGCGTCCCGGCCGTGCGCGATCCGGGCGTAGCTGACCGACCGCCCGGGCTCCCGGGCACAGACCACCCACGTCGTCCGCTGCTGGCCGTGCACGGTCTCGAAGACCGTGCCCGGCTCGGTGTCGTCGCCGGCCGGGGCAGGGAACACCGGGTCCCAGCCGTCGGCCCACAATTTCTCGCCCCGCGGGGTGAACAGGAACAGGGCCGGCTCGTAGCCGGGCGGCAGCCGCACGGATCCGCTGAGCCGGGCGCGGGGCAGCGGAGCAGGCTCCGTCGTGCTGTGTACCATGGTACAAAGGTAACATGACGACCGTGGAGCGTGTCCAGACCGGGGTCCGGATGGAGCGCAGCCTGCTCAAGGTGCTCAAGGGACTGGCCGAGTACCTCGACCTGTCCCTGGGCGACCTGCTGGAAGGCATCGTGCTGCACGCTTTCGAGGGGGAGCAGGCGTTCGGGCCGCCCACGCTGGAGGTCATCGCGGAGCTGAGGCGGATCTACGGCTGCACCCTGACCGCGGCCGACAGCCACCGGCTGACCGAGTCCGGGGGGTAGGCCCCGTCCCGGCCAGCCCGGTCCGGCCAGCCCGGTCCGGCCAGCCCGGTCCGGGCTAACCTAGCCGCGCGGTCAGCGCGGCCTTGGCCGCGGGCCAGTCGTCGTCGATCATCGCGTACTGGACCGTGTCCCGCCAGCTACCGTCAAACCGGAGCCGGTGCTTGCGCAGTACGCCCTCGCGGACCGCGCCCAGCCGCTCGATCGCGGCCTGCGACCGGGTGTTGAAGATGTCGGTGTGCCAGACGACCCGCACCGCGCCGAGGGTCTCGAACGCGAACGTCATCATCAGCAGCTTCGACTCGGTGTTGTGCCCGGTGCGCCACCAGCGCTGGCCCAGCCAGGTGTGCCCGATGCCCAGCGTGCGCAGCCCGGGGCTGACCTCGTAAAACGAGGTCGTGCCGGCGAACTCCCCGGTGACCGCGTCCATCTGGGCGTAGGGGAGGCGCGCCCCGCGGGCCCGGGCCGCCAGGGCGCCGGCGATGTGCCGGGTCGCATCCTCGAGGGTGACCGGCTGGGCCAGGGCGCCGCCCGGCGGGCTCAGCCAGCGGAACACCTCGGCGCCCTCGTCGCGCGGGCCCGCCGCGGCGAGGTACCCGGGCGCGTGCTCCAGCGCCAGCGGCTCCAGCCGGATTCGCCGCCCGGCCAGCACGGGCATCGCCCACCACAGTTCGTCGCTCACCCGAGGCATGATCCCAGGGCCGCCCGGGTACTGCCGCTCATTTTCGGGCGGTCCGTGTGGCAGCATGAGGGCTGAAGGTCCCCACCGGGAGGACGCGCGTGCCGACCTTTCGGATCGTCTCTCCCGAGCGGCGCTGGCGGGCCGGCGCCCTGGTGCTGCTCGCGGCGCTGGTGGCCTGGCGGGTGTTCAGCTACGCGGGACCCGATCACGACGCGGGGCGCGTGCTGGGCAGCCTGGTAGCGGGCAGCCTGCTGGTGTGGGTGATTCCGGTCATGAGGACCTGCCTGATCGTCACCGACGCGGGCCTGACCGATCACCGGGCGCTGCGCTCGGTCCAGGTGCCCTGGACGCAGATCGCCAGGTTGCGCGTGGCCCGCCCGAACGGCCCGTGGGGCGGCTTCTGCGTGGTGGTGACCTGCCGGGACGGGACGCTTATCGACCTGCTGTTGACCCGGGCCTACTCGAGGGTTCCGTTCTCCGCCCACCTCGATGAAGTCCAGCGGATCTGCTGGACGCTCGAGGAGCGTCTGGCCACGCGCGGCCAGAACCCGCCGTCCGGTCCGTAAGGGGCTCAGGTCCAGGCGGGGCCGGGATCGGGGGCGTCGTCGGCGAGCACGGTGCCCTCGATCAGGCCGTAGGGGCGGTCGCCCGGGTAGTAGACCTCGTGGTCGTTGGGCAGCCCGAACGGGGCCAGGTCGACCAGGTAGTGATGCTTGTTCGGCAGCGCCAGCCGGACCTCGCACACCTCCGGCACGGTCTCGATGATCCGCGAGCCGATGGCGTACAGCGTCTGCTGCAGCGAGTAGCTGTAGGTCTCGCTGAACGCGGCGAGCAGCGCCTCCCGCGCGGCCGCGAACGCCGCGTCCCAGCCGCCGGCCGGGCCCGTGGAGACGCCCCGGTACCGCCACCAGGCGCTGACCTGGGTGGCCAGCATCCGGTCCCGGGTTTCCGCCAGCGTCGTGTACTCATCGCGCGGGAAGCCCCAGAACTCGGAGTTGGTGGTGTTCAGCACGGTCAGGTCCTCGATCCCGGCCAGCACGCTCACCCCGGACCCGGAGTCGCGGGTGACCCGGCAGCCCCGGGTCAGTTCGCCGGTCCGGGCGAACGAGTGGCCCGCCGGGCCAGCCGCCCCGGCCGGCGCCCAGCCGTACTCCCCGATCGCCACCCGGGCCCGGGTGATCTGCGGCTGGGTGTCCACGAAGTGCGCGGCGAGTTCCATCCCGAACGTCTCGGGCGGCACCGGCCCGAGCCGCTGGGCGAGCGCGTACACGGTGTTCTTCTGCGTGTCGGTGGCCAGCACCGCGGAGTTGTCGCCGGTCAGGTGAGTGGCGGCCAGGTCGCCGGACAGGCTGGTGGACACGTTCCAGTCCCTGATCAGGTCGCCGCCGCCGGGGCCCGCGCCGCGGGCCACGCGCATCACCCGGACCTCGGCCTTGCCGTACCGGTTCGCTCCGAGCTGGACCATGGCGGCCGCCTTTCTGTGCTCAGTCCGCATTCTGTGCTCAGTCCGCAGGGGACGGGTCGTGATTCAGGGCCAGGTAGACCCGGTCCGGGCTCATCGGCAGGCCGGTGATCCGGACCCCGGTCGCGTCGCGCACCGCGTTGGCCAGGGCCGGCGCCACCGGGTTGAACGGGGCCTCGCTCATCGACTTCGCGCCGAGCGGGCCGAGCGGGTCGCTGGTACGGGCGAAGAACACCTCGGTGCGCGGCACGTCGGCCAGCACCGGCACGTGATACTCCCGCAACGTCCGCGTGGTCACCCTCCCCGCCTCGTCGATGTCCACGTGCTCGAACATCGCGGCGCCGAGGGCCTGCACCACGCCGCCCTCGATCTGCCCCCGCAGCTGGACCGGGTTGATGACCGTGCCGGCGTCGGCGGCCTGCACGCTCTGCAGGATGGCGATCTCGCCGGTGGCGGGGCGCACCGCGACCCGGAAGCCCTGCACGTTGAAGGTGACCGAGCGGCTCCGGCCGTCGCTGGATCCCTCCGCCTCCATCAGCTTCCCGTCTGCCGCAGAGCCCGACCCGGAGATCAGCCCGGCCAGGGCCTCAGCGGCCCGCAGCGTCGCCATCCCGGCCACGACCGTGCCCGTCGACCCGTACGCGCCGGTGTCGTGCTCGACCTCGTCGGTATCGGCCGACACGATCTCGATGTCGTCCGCGCCGCAGCCCAGCGCGCCCGCGGCGAGCTGCCGGTGCACGGTGGTGGTCCCGTTGCCGAACTCGGCCGTGCCGACCGCGAGCCGGTAGCCGCCGCCGCGGCGCTGGGCGATCCGCACGTGCGCCCGGTGCCCGCCGGGCGGCACGGTGTCCAGCATCGCGACCGCGATCCCGGTCCCGGTCCGCCACCCGTCTCCCCCGGGCACCGGCTGCCCGCGCCCGCTGGACAGCGCGGCCGACACCAGGTCGAGGCACTGGTCCAGCCCGTAGCTGGCGATCTGCACGTCCTCCGGCTCGTCGCTGGCCGCCAGCAACGGGTCGCCGGGACGGATCATGTTCCGGCGGCGGACGTCCAGCGGATCGAGGCCGAGCGACCGGGCCAGCTCGTCCAGGGCCGACTCCACCGCGAACGCGGTCTGGGACAGGCCGTACCCGCGGAACGCGCCGGCCGGGACCGTGTTCGTGTAGGCGGCCCAGGCATCGACCCGCTTGGCCGGGCAGCGGTACAGGCTGACCGCCTCGTTGCAGCTGTGGAACAGCACCCCGCCGGCGTGGTTGCCGTACGCGCCGGTGTCCGCGACCGTGCGCAGCTGCATCGCGGTCAGCGTGCCGTCCCGCCGGGCGCCGAGCCGCACCGTGATCCGCATCGGGTGCCGGGTGGTGGCCGCGGTGAACTGCTCCTCCCGGGTGAACTCCAGCTGGACCGGCCGGCCGAGCCGGAGCACGGCCAGCGCGACCACGTCCTCGGTGAGCATCTCCTGCTTGCCGCCGAACCCCCCGCCGACCCGCGCCGCGAACACCCGGACCTGGCTGCGGTCCAGCCCGAACAGCCCGCACAGCGCGTCCCGGGTCAGGAACGGCGTCTGCGAGCTGGTCCGCAGCACCAGCCGGCCCTCGTCCAGCCAGCCGATCGTGGCGTGCGTCTCCAGGTGCACGTGCTGCACCCGCTGCACCCGGAACGTCTGCTCGTACGTGGTGTCCGCCGCCGCGAACCCGGCCGCGATATCCCCGGAGCCACCGTGAACTTCCGCCGCAACGTTCCGTCCCGGGTCACTCTGCCCGGCTACCGGGGGCAGCCCGGGGTGCAGCACCGGCGCGCCGGGCGCCATGGCCCGGCCGGGGTCGACGACCGCGGGCAGCACGTCGTAGTCCACCCGGATCAGCGCGCACGCCCGCGCGGCCGTGCGCGGGCTGTCCGCGACGACCGCCGCGACCCGCTGGCCGGTGAACCGCACCGTCCGGTCGAACAGCACGGTGTCGCACGCGTCGTCGTCCGGGTGGTGGTGGCGGGCGGTGGAGTAGCGCCCGGGGGGCGAGTCGGCGTAGCTGAACACGGCGGCCACCCCGGGCAGGGCCAGCGCGGCACTCGCGTCGACCGCGCGGATCCGGGCGTGCGCGTGCGGGGACCGGGCCAGCTTCATGTGCAGCAGCCCCGGGACCGAGGTGTCCAGCGTGAAGGCGGCCCGGCCGGTCACCACGTCCGGGCAGGCGGGCGCGGGCAGGCCGGTGCCCACCGGAGACGGGGCGCTCGTTGCGGAGACTGCGGAAGCGCCGGCGACCCGCGGCAGGCCGGCCAGCGCGTCCGCGATGCAGCCGTAGCCGGTGCACCGGCAGATGTTGCCCTTCAGCGCGCGGGCCAGGTCGGCGCGGGTCTCCTCGGTCAGCGCCGCCGCCGTCATGATCATCCCGGGGGTGCAGAAACCGCACTGGAAGCCCTGGGCGGCGAGGAAGTCGCCGGCCGGGGATCCGGGGCCCAGGCCCTCGATCGTGGTCACGTCGCGGTCCACCGCGCGCAGGGCCGGGTAGAGGCAGCTGTGCACCGGGACCCCGTCCACGTGCACGGTGCAGGCGCCGCAGTCGCCGGTGTCGCAGCCCTTTTTCACGCCGTGCCAGCCTTGCTCGCGCAGGAACGTGCGCAGGCACTGGCCGGGGCGGGGCCGGGCCGCGGCGGGTTCCCCGTTGATGTTCATCCGCGCGGCCCCGTCACGCTATCGCGGCGCAGCTCCGCGGCGACCTCGGCGACGAACCGGCGGGTCATCGCGGCCCGCCAGGCGGGGGCGCCGTGCACGTCGTCGTGCCAGGTGAGACGGGCCGGGTCCTGCGCCGCCTGGTCCAGGGCGTCCGCGGCCTGCGCCGGCGACGGGCGCCGGGCGAAGCGGAGCTGCACCGGCCGGGGAGTGGCCGCGGTCACGGTGATGACCAGCCCCGGGCCGTCGGTGCGGCCGGTGACCAGGGCCGCCGACCGGCCCAGCCGGGACAGTGACGCCCGGCGGAACGCGGTCCGGCCGCGCAGCGGCGCGTCCGGCAGGGTGACCGAGCGGAGCAGCTCCCCCGGGCCCAGCCCGGTGCTCCCGGGGCCGGTGACCAGCCCGGTGACCGGCACCTCGCGGACCCCGCCGCCCGGCGACCACAGGGTGGCCCTCCCGTCCAGCGCCGCGGCCAGCGACGTCATCGCCCCGGCGGGCAGCGCCAGGCAGATGTTGCCGCCCACCGTGGCCATGTTCTGCACCTTGAACGAGGCCAGCAGCGCGTCGCAGCACTGGCCCAGCAGCGGGACCGCCGTCCAGCGCGGGCCGGCCGCCACCGGGCCAGCTCGGCGACCGTGCAGGTCGCCGCGATCTCCAGGCCGCCGGGGCGCTCGGTCAGCGGGGGCCAGCCGAAGCCGGCCAGGTCGAGCAGCCGCCGCAGCCCGGGCTGCGGCTCGGAGAACAGCCAGGTCCCGCCGCCCAGCCAGGCGTCGCCCGGCTGCCAGGCGGTGCCGGGCGCGGGCCGGAACTCGGTGATCGTGTCGATGTCCACGGGCGGGCTCAGCGTCCGGTCACGGGGCCCCGGCGATCACGGCGCTCGCCCGGGCCACGGCCGCCGCCAGCCCGGCGGGGTCAGCGGTACGCAGCTCGCCGCCGGTCACCACCGGCTGGCCGCCGACGAACAGGTGCTCCAGCGCGGGCGCACCGAACACGAGCGTGGTCACCGGGTCCGCGATGCCGGCCCCGGGAAGCTGGTCGGTGCGCCACACGGCCACGTCGGCCAGCTTGCCGGGTTCCAGCGAGCCCAGCTCGCCGTCGCGGCCCAGGCACCGGGCCCCGCCTGCGGTGGCCATCCGCAGGCAGTCCCGGGCGGTCATCGCCTGCGGGCCGCCAGCGTAGCGGGCGGCCAGCAGGGCCTGGTGCAGTTCGTCGATCATGCGGCCCGACTCGTTCGACGCGTTCCCGTCCACGCCCAGGCCGACGGGGGCCCCGGCGTCGAGGAGTTTGCGGACCGGGGCGATGCCCGAGCCGAGGCGGCCGTTGGAGGTGGGGCAGTGGGCCACGCCGGTGCCGGTCGCCGCGAACCGGGCCACCGCCTCGTCCGGCAGGTGCACGCAGTGCGCCAGCCATACATCCGGCCCCAGCCAGCCCAGGTCCTCGGCGTACTGGGCCGGGGTGCGGCCGTAGGTGTCCAGGCAGAACTGCTCCTCGTCCGCGGTCTCGGCCAGGTGCGTGTGCAGCCGAACGCCGGCCGCGCGGGCCAGCGCGGCGCAGTCCCGCATCAGCTCCTCGGTCACCGTGAACGGGGAGCAGGGCGCGACCGCGATCCGGGTCATCGAGTCCGGGGCCGGGTCGTGCCAGCGGTCGATCGCCGCCTGCGAGGCGGCCAGGATCGTGTCGTGGTCCTCGACCACGGAGTCCGGCGGCAGCCCGCCGGCCGACTGGCCCAGGTTCATCGAGCCGCGGGTGGGGTGGAAGCGGATCCCGATCCGCCGGGCGGCCAGGATCTCCGCCTCGAGCAGGTCGCCCGCGCCGGCCGGGAACACGTACAGGTGGTCGGTGCTGGAGGTGCAGCCGGTCAGGGCCAGCCAGCCCAGGTTGGCCGCGGCGGCCGCGCTCAGCAGCTCCGGCGTCAGCCGGGCCCAGACCGGATAGAGCGTCTGCAGCCAGCCGAACAGGGTGTCGTCGGTGGCGTAGCCGCGGGTGATCCACTGGTACAGGTGCGAGTGGGTGTTGACCAGCCCGGGCGTGACCAGCCGCCCGGTGCCGTCGATCAGGGTGGCCCCGGTGAACTCCGGCGGCACCGGGCCGGGCCCGGCCGCGACGACCCGGCCCCCGTCCATGACCACGTGCCCGGCGGGGTATTCGCGGCCCGCCGGGTCCACGGTGGCCACGTAGCAGCCCTGGATGGCCACGGGTGCGCTCACCCAGCCCCCTCTCCCGGTCGTGGTGGTCTTCGTGGTCCCGGTCGTGGTCGAAGTCGCGGTCGCAGTATCCTCTCCGGCCGATGTTTCACGTGTGTGTCACTACCCGGGGCTGGCGTCAGGATCCACGGTAGGTCGAATAGGCGTAGGGGCTGAGCAGCAGGGGCACGTGATGATGCGCCGCCGGGTCGGTGATCCGGAAGATCACCACGATCTCGGGATAAAACGTCTCAGCCGCCGGGGACCTGGCCTTCAGGTACGCCTCGGTCCGGAAGACCATCCGGTAGACACCCGCACCGGCGCCGGGGTGAGCGCCGGCGAGCGGGCCGGTGCCGGGGCCCGGGCCGGGGCCGGCGCTGGGGCCCGTAGCCAGGTCGCTCACCCGGCCGTCCGTCCCGGTGCGGCGCCGGTCCACCTCGTGCCACCGGCCGCCGTCCTGCCGGCTGAGCACGAGCTCCAGCCCGGCCGCGGGCCGTCCCGTGGTCGCGTCCAGCACGTGGGTCGAGATGCTCATGCGCGGTGGTCACCCCCCTGATCAGTCGAACGCCTTGGCCAGCCGGAGCCGGACGATCTTCATGAGCTCGTCCCGGACCACCTCGCGCTCGGCCGCCGGGTCGTGGCCGAGCCGGTCCCGCAGCGCGGCCAGCATGCTGGCCGCGGACATCCCGGTCGCGCAGATCAGGAACACGTGCCCGAACCGCTCCTCGTAGGCGGCGTTGCCCGCCCGCAGCCCGGCCTGGACGTCCGCCGGAGCGTCCCGGACCCCGGCCTGCTCCTGCCGCGACCAGGCGGCCTCCCGCTCCGGGCCCGGGGTGGCTGGGGTGCCCGCAGCGGCTGGGGTGCGTGGGGTGCCCGGGGTGGCTGGGGTGCCCGGGGTGCCCGGGGTGCCCGGGGTGCCCGCGCCGCGCCCGGCCGCCGTGGGATCGGGGTCCGGGCGGTCGCCGATCCGCGGGTGGGCGGCCAGGGCCTCCTCGATGTCCGGCCAGCTCAGCGCCGTGATCGTGGCGTCAGAGGCGGCCACGAGGGCCGGCCGCGAGCCGTAAGGCCGCCCGCTGACCAGCCGCTCGATCCAGCGCGCGCTGGCGCACGACGGCCGGAGCAGCGCGGCGGCGCTGGCCACGGTGGCCCGGTCCAGGTCGGCGACGGGCACCCGGTGCGACTCGGTCACCCCGACGACCCTAGCGCCGCACCCCTCGGTAATCACCCTGTGCCAAACTCGGGGACGTGCTCGCCATCCTTAGCGTGGAGCGTTTTGCTCCTTATACGGGGCAAAATGCTCCACGATAACGCCAGGGTGTGCCGTGGGTGAGGGGACGGCGATCCGGGGGGAGCGGGTCATCACGCCGGAGGGCGAGCGGGCCGCGACCGTGCTCTTCCGCGACGGGATCATCACCGGCCTGGCCGCGTATCCGGACGCCCCGCCTGGCGCCCGCACCCTGGCCCCGGATGAGGTCCTGCTGCCCGGGCTGGTGGACAGCCACGTGCACGTGAACGAGCCCGGCCGCACCGAGTGGGAGGGGTTCGCGACCGCGACCGCGGCGGCGGCCGCGGGCGGGGTGACCACGATCGTGGACATGCCGCTGAACAGCATCCCGCCCACCGTGACCGTGCCCGCGCTCCGCGCCAAGCAGTCCGCCGCGGCCGGCCAGCTCGCGGTGGACGTGGCGTTCTGGGGCGGCGCGGTGCCCGGCAACGTCGCCGACCTGCGCCCCCTGCACGAGGCGGGGGTGGCCGGCTTCAAGTGCTTCCTGCTTCCCTCCGGCGTGGACGATTTCGCCCCGCTGGACTCCGCCCAGCTCGGCGCGGCCATGACCGAGATCGCCAGCTTCGGCGGCCTGCTCCTCGCCCACGCCGAGGACCCGGACGTGATCGCGGCCGCCCCCGCCGCCCACGGCCGGCGCTACGCGGACTTCCTGGGCTCCCGCCCGCCCGAGGCCGAGCAGCAGGCCATCACCACGCTGCTGGAGCAGGCCCGGCGAACCGGGTGCCGGACCCACATCGTGCACCTGGCCAGCGCCGCGGCGCTGCCCGCCGTCCGGGCGGCGCAGGCCGCCGGGCTGCCGGTCACCGCCGAGACCTGCCCGCACTACCTCACCCTGCGCGCCGAGGACATCCCGGACGGTGCCACCCAGTTCAAGTGCTGCCCGCCCATCCGGGACGACGCCAACCGGGATGGGCTGTGGGCCGGGCTGCTGGACGGCACCATCGGCTGTGTGGTGTCCGACCACTCGCCGTGCACCGTGGCGGCCAAGGGGCTGGACACCGGGGACTTCGGTGCGGCCTGGGGCGGTATCGCGTCGGTCCAGCTCGGCCTGCCCGCGGTGTGGACCGAGGCCGCGCGCCGCGGCATCGGCCTGGACCGGGTGGCGGGCTGGATGGCCGCCGCCCCGGCCGCACTCGCCGGCCTGGCCGACCGGGGGGCGATCAGCCCGGGGCGGCGGGCCGACCTGTGCGTGCTCGCCCCGGACGAGACGTTCGTGGTGGACCCGGCCACGCTCCGGCACCGCCACCCGGTCACTCCCTACGCGGGCCAGACCTTGCGCGGCGTGGTCCGGCAGACCTGGCTGGCCGGGCGGCCGGCCGGGCCGGGCCAGCGGGCCGGCCAGGTCGTCCGTGCCGCCGGGGGAGCCGCTACGGCGGCAGCCCCTCGTGCCGCCGGGGGAGCCGCTACGGCGGCAGCCCCTCGTGCCGCCGGGGGAGCCGCTACGGCGGCAGCCCCTGGTGCGGCTCGGGAAGGCGGATCATGAGCGAGCAGCCCGGGCAGGCCCTGGCCGCCTGGGAGGCACCGGCGCGGTGGACTTCGCCGGCCTGCCCGACGTGGCCAGCCGGGCCCTGGGCGGGACGGTGCGCTACGCGAACGACGAGTTTTTCGGAGACGCGCACAGCCTCCTCGACCCGCGATCCCCCGGCCATGATCTGGCCGCGTTCGGCATCCGGGGCAAGATCTACGACGGCTGGGAGACCCGGCGGCGCCGGGAGCCCGGTGCGGACTTCGTCATCATCCGGCTGGCCGCGCCCGCCATCGTCCGCGGGGTCAACATCGACACCGCGCACTTCCGGGGCAACTACCCGCCGGCCGGCTCGGTGGACGGCGCCACGCTGCTCGGCTATCCGACCGCGGCCGAGGTGCGCGCCGCCGCCTGGGCCCCGCTGGTGGGCAAGACCGATCTCCTGGGGGACCAGGCCAACCTGGCGCCGGTCACCGTCCCGGACCGGCTGGTCAGCCACGTCCGGCTGACCATTCACCCGGACGGGGGCGTGGCGCGGCTGCGCGTGTTCGGCGAGGTGGTACCCGATCCGCGGCGGCTCGGCGGCCGGGTGGACCTGGCCGCGACCTGCGCTGGCGGGCGGGTGGAGGCGTGCAGCAACATGTTCTTCTCCTCACCGGCTAACGCGCTGGCGCCGGGCCGGGCCCAGGTCATGTCGGACGGGTGGGAGACCGCCCGCCGCCGCGACGACGGGCACGACTGGCTGGAGGTCCGGCTGGCGGCGCCGGGCGTGCTGCACCACGCCGTGATCGACACCAGCCGCTTCGTCGGCAACGCCCCCGGCCATGCCCGGCTCAGCGACGCGGTGGCCGGCGCCGAACTGCTGCCGAGGACCCGGCTGATCCCCGACACCGAGCACCGGTTCCGGCTCCAGGCCGGGGAAGGCCCGGCCAGCCGGGTCCGGCTGGACATCTACCCCGACGGCGGCATCTCCCGGCTCCGGCTGATCGGCGTGGTCCCGCCGGACCTCCGGGAACAGATCGCCCGCCGCTGGCTCGGCCTGCTGCCCGGGGACGTGGCCGCCGCCGTCAACCCGGGTGAGTTCTTCGACTGACCCCGGGGAGTACCCGGTCACCCGTGGACGCGGGCGACCCTGGACGTCGCCTACGGCGGCGGGACCAGGAAGCCCTGAGCCCCGGCGCCCCGCAACGCCGCCGCGAGGGCCTGGGCGTCCAGCCACTGCTCCGCCCGGGCCGCCCGGCCCGCCAGCCAGATCGAGCCGCCGACGGCGGGCAGTGTGGGGGCCGCGAAGTCCTGGCCGCCGGTCACGTGCCGCAGGTGCTCGCGCAGCGGGCCGATGAAGACCTCCCCGGCCCGGAAATTGCTCCCGATCAGCGTGACCTCGGCCGGGCCGCCGAAGTCCAGCCTCGCGTAGACCGCGCTGATCTGCCCGGCCAGGTCCGCCGCGGCCTGCCGGAATATTCCGGTGGCGGTCTCGTCGCCCTCGTCCGCGGCGTCGGCCACCTGGGCGGCAAAGGCCGCGATACGGGCCTTATCGAAATCCCGGTAGATGATCGGCTTGATATCCTCAATGTGCCGCAGGCGATAAAATTCCAGCAGCCGCGGGATCAGTGCCGTCCAATCTCTGCGGCCGTCCCGGTAGGCGAGGACCTCCCGGATCGCGTGCACCGCGATCATATAGCCGGAACCCTCGTCGCCGACGATATGGCCCCACCCGCCGCAGCGCCAGGCCGCCCCCTGGGCATTAACCCCGAATGTATTGCTGCCGGTGCCGGAGATGGCAGCGATACCGGGCGTGGCAAGCGAGCCGGCTGCCCATGCAGCCACGACGTCATTGACCGCCAATATAACGGGTGCGCTGAGGGCGGTTACCCCGGATAGCAGGCGTTTCCGCTCGTCCTCGGTGTCTATCCCGGCCACACCGAGTACGGCCGCGGCTACCGGTTTAGAGTCCCCGAGTATCCGGCTGATTGCCTCATTAATCGAATCGGCTGCGGCCTCGTAACCCACCGCCTCGGGATTGCTCGGCCCGGTTTCTGCGGCCGAGACTGCGCCGGTGTCCAGGTCAAATGCCGCCGCTATCGTTTTCGTGGCCCCGCCGTCCACCCCAATCAGCAGGCCGCTGACCGCCGCGCCGCTGTCACTTCCGGTGGCCCTGGGCAGCAATTCTGCAGGCAGTGTGACGAGGCTGTCTTTACGTTGTTGCCCGCTATCTACTGATGTACTATGCATCGAGTCCCATCGGCCAATCTACGAGCGGATCACGGTGCGCCTAGACTACCTTGCTTTGGGTAACCCAACTCTGGACGTCCAGGCGGGGGGTTCTTTCGTGCTGGGCGGATCGGTAGTCTACTCCGCATTGCAGGCGGCCCGGCTGGGGCTTAGCGCCGGGATCGTGGGACGGGCGAATCCAGCCCAGCTGGAGCCGTACTGGAAGCCGTACGCCAGCGAAGTCGGGTTGCACCTGCAGCCTGCCGGGTCAACCACGATTTTCCGTAACGTGTCCGTCGGGGACGCCCGCGAACAATGGCTGGAAGGCTGGGCTGGCGAAATCCAGGACCTGGGCCATGTGCCGGATAGTGACATTCTCCATATCGCGCCGGTGGCCCAGGAAGTAGTGCTGGAAGAGCTGGCCGGCGAATGCCAGTCACGGTTCGTGCTGCTGACCCCGCAGGGCCTGGTCAGGACGTGGGACAAGATCGGGGCGCGCGTCGGGCACGTCCGGCGGCGCTTTACCGCCGCCGTCTCCTCGGTGGTCGACGTGGTGGTGGTGTCCGAGGCCGAGGCACCCTACGTGAGCGACCTGCTGGCCGCGGTGCCGGGGCACGGCGGCGTGGGCGTGGTGACCCGGGGACGGCGGGGCTGCCAGGTGCTGACCCGGGCGGGTGCGGCGGAGTACACCGCGGAGCCGGTGCGCACGCTGGTCGACCCGACGGGCGCGGGCGACTGCTTCGCCGCGACGCTCACGGCCGAGATGTTCCGGGGCCGCCCGGTGCCGGAGGCGGTCCGGCTGGCTACGGCCGCCGCGTCGCTGTGCGTCGGCGGCCAGGGCCCGGCCACCATCGGCGGCCGGGCGGAGATCATGAGCGAACGCGGGTCTTCCCCTGGCGTCGGCGGGTTCCTGGGCCCTCCCGGTCCGGGCCGCTCGCCGGCGGATCAGCACCGGTGGCGGGCTTACCCGGGCGGGCTGCCGTGGCCGGATGGGCGGCGGTGTAGCTGCGGGCCCGGGCGACGAAGAGGGCGTGCAGATCCCGGGCGGCCAGTGGCTGAGAGCCGGACCGGGCCCGCTGGATGACCAGCTCCACCCCGGTGTGATCGTCGGCCAGCGGCCGCCAGGTGATCACCCCGTGCTGTTCCAGCGGGTCGCCGAGCACGCTGAAGTCCGGCAGCACGGTCAGCCCCAGTCCCTCCGCCACCATCAGCTTGCCCATCTCGGCGCCGTCGGTGGAGTAGGAGAACGCCGGTGGCTGGCCCTGCAGCAGCCGGTGCAGGTACCGGTGCATGACATAGCCAGATCGCATCACGATCAGCGGCTCGGCGAGCAGGTCCGCGGTGCTGATGGCCGGGTGCGCGGCCAGCGGGCTGTCCGCCCGCAGCACCACGACCGGGTGGCCGCGCAGCAGCGGGGTGGTCTCCAGCTCGGGCGGCAGGTCGTCGCCGTCGAGGTAGTTGACCAGGCCGAGGTCGAAGCTGCCTTCCAGGACGCCGCGGTGGATCTCGGCCTGCTGGGCGCCGATCACCTCGACCTGGGTCAGCGGGTGGCTCTGCCGGAACTGCTGGATGGTCGGGGCGAGCAGCGGGGCCGTGGCCGCGCTGACCGTGCCCAGGCGGACCAGCCGGACGCTGCGGTGCTGCTCGCCGGCGGCGTGCCGGAGCCGGTCGAACGAGTCGAGCAGGGTCAGGATGTACGGGAACAATTCCCGGCCGGAGTCACTCATCCGCGCCCCGTGCCGGCCCCGGTCGAGCAGGTCGACGCCGAGTTCCCGTTCCAGGCTCCGGACCGAGCCGCTCAGCGCGGGCTGCGAGATGTGCAGCTCGTCGGCGGCCCGGCGGAACGAACCTAGCCGGGCCACCGTGGCGACGTATTCAAGCTGCTCGATCCGCACACGACCCCTCTCGCCCAGCGACTGTTAATGCCAGGATAGCGATCGCTTTAATAGGAAAACCTTACCACGCCCCCGCCGATCGGTATTGGACGCGGCGCCCGGGGCCGCCGCATGCTGAAGCTAGTTCCGCTGGTGGTGACCTGGTGACGGCGCCGGGCCAGCGGCGGAACCGGCGCCCCGCACCGGCCGCCTGCCCCCCGCCACGCCGGTCTGGCTATCCCGCCCCCTATCGCATCACCGGAACTTCCTATAAATTTGGTCGAGAATGAAGGGAACGGCCGGGCGGGGGGGCACGAATCCCCGGCCCGCCAGCCGCCGGCCCGCCGACCCGAAGGAGGCTGCCGCCCATGGGAGTGGTCCTGCACTGGTTCCTGCCCACCAACGGTGACTCGCGCAACGACCTGAGCCTGGGCAACGCGGTCGGCGCGGCCGGCAGCCGGGCCACCGGGGACGGCACGGGGGACGGCAGCGAGCGCGCACCGGACATCCGCTACATCGGCCAGATCGCCCGGTCCGCCGAGCAGCTCGGGTTCACCGGCGCGCTGACCCCGACCAGCTCCTGGTGCGAGGACGCGTGGATCATGACTGCCGGGCTGACCCAGGTCACCGACCGCTTCAAGTTCCTGGTCGCGTTCCGGCCCGGGCTCATGTCGCCCACGCTCGCGGCCCACATGGCCGCGACCTACCAGCGCATCTCCGGCGGGCGGCTGCTCCTCAACGTGGTCACCGGCGGCGACGACGTGGAGCAGCGGCGGTTCGGTGACCACCTCGGCAAGGAAGCCCGGTACGAGCGGGCCGGCGAGTTCCTGCACATCGTCCGCGAGCTGTGGCGCGGCGGCCCGGTGACGTTCACCGGCCAGCACTACGACGTGCGCGGCGGGCAGATCATCCCGGCCCGGGTCTGGCCCGAGATCTACCTGGGCGGGTCCTCGGCTCCCGCTCTCGACGTGGCGGCCAGGTACGCGGACGTGTACCTGACCTGGGGTGAGCCACCACAAGCCGTTGCGGAAAAACTGGACGCGGTGCGGACGCGCGCGAAGGCAGCCGGCCGGGAGTTGCGCTTCGGGATCCGCCTGCACGTGATCACGCGGGATACCGCCGCCGAGGCGTGGGCCCAGGCCCAGCGGCTGCTCGACGGCCTGGACCCGGCGGCCATCGAGCGGGCGCAGGCCATCCAGCGGGCCTCGCAGTCCGAGGGCCAGCGCCGGATGGCCGCGCTGCACGGCGGGCGCACCGACGCCCTGGAGGTGTCGCCCAACCTGTGGGCCGGTGTCGGCCTGGTCCGCGGCGGCGCGGGCACCGCGCTGGTCGGCAGCCACGACGAGGTGGCGGAGCGGATCGCCGAGTACTACGCGCTCGGCATCGACGAGTTCATCCTGTCTGGCTACCCGCACCTGGAAGAGGCCTACCAGGTCGGTGAGGGCCTGCTGCCGGTCCTGCGCCGCCGCGGCCTGATGACGTCCCCGCACGACGACGACAACTCACTCCCTCTTGGAGGCTGACCCATGACCACTGACCCTGCCACCGAGCCGCTCCGCTTCGCCTACTGGGTGCCCAACGTCAGTGGCGGCCTGGTGACCAGCACGATCGAGCAGCGCACCGACTGGTCGTTCGGCTACAACCGGACGCTGGCCCGGCTGGCCGAGCGGGCCGGCTTCGATTACGCGCTGAGCCAGGTCCGGTACACGGCCAGCTACGGCGCCGAGTACCAGCACGAGTCGACCAGCTTCAGCCTCGCGCTGCTGCTGGCCACCGAGCGGCTCAAGCTGATCGCCGCGGTCCACCCCGGCCTGTGGCACCCCGGAGTGCTGGCCAAGTGGGTGGCCACCGCCGACCACCTGTCCGGCGGCCGGGTCGCGGTGAACGTGGTGTCCGGGTGGTTCAAGGACGAGTTCCGCCAGCTCGGCGAGCCGTGGCTGGAGCACGACGAGCGGTACCGGCGCACCGCCGAGTTCATCCTGGCGCTCAAGCGGATCTGGACCCAGGACGAGGCCAACCTGGCTGGCGACTTCTACCGGATCCGCGACTTCAGCCTCAAGCCCAAGCCGCTGTCCTGGCCGGGCCGGCCGCACCCGGAGATCTTCCAGGGCGGCAACTCCTCCGCCGCCCAGCGCAACGGCGGCCAGCTGTCCGACTGGTACTTCTCCAACGGCAAGGACTTCGACGGGGTCCGCGAGCAGCTCGGCAACCTGCGGCAGATCGCGGACGCGGCCGGGCGCACCGACGGGCCGAGGTTCGGCCTCAACGGGTTCGTCATCGTCCGCAACACCGAGGCCGAGGCCCGGGACACGCTGCGCGAGATCATCGCCAAGGCGCACGTGGAGGCGGTCGAGGGGTTCGGGGCCGCGGTCAAGCAGGCCGGGGCGTCCACCGCGGACCAGAAGGGCATGTGGGCCGACTCCAGCTTCGAGGACCTGGTGCAGTACAACGACGGGTTCCGGACCCAGCTGATCGGCACGCCCGAGCAGGTGGCGGCCCGGATCGTCGAGTACCGCAAGCTGCGGCGTGGACCTCATCCTGACCGGCTTCCTGCACTACCACGAGGAGATCGAGCGGTTCGGCCGGGACGTGCTGCCGATCGTCCGCGCCCTCGAGGTGGAGGCGGGCCTCGACCCGGCCGCGGTCCCCGACCCGGCCGCCGGCCTGACGGAGCCTGGTCCCGTCCTCGTGGGCGCGCGATGAGCATCACCTCCACCGCCGCGCAGGCCTGAGGTTCTATTCTCCGCAACGGAAGCGCTCGCGGCCGCCCGGTCCTACGCCAGCTCGATCGCCAGCGGCGTGATCGAGCGCGACCGGGCGGGCGCGGTGCCGTACGCCGAGCTGGCCGCCCTGGACGCGAGCGGGCTGCTCGGGCATCACGGTCCCGGCCGCGCACTTCGGCCCGGACCTGTCCCCGGTGGTGCTGGCCGAGGTGATCCGGACCATCGCGGCCGTGGATCCGGCGATCGCCCAGGTCCCGCAGGCCCACTTCCTGTTCGTGGACGTGCTCGCCACCCACGGCAGCCCCGCGCAGCAGCAGCGGCTGTTCGCGGAGGTGCTGGCCGGCGCGCGGCTGGGCAACGGCCTGGCCGAGCGGGGCGGCCAGCACGCCCAGGACCTCAAGACCCGGCTGCTGTCCGGGCCTGCGGGGCTGCGGCTGGACGGGCGGAAGTACTACTGCACCGGCGCGATCTCGGCCCGCTGGATCGGGGTCAGCGCGCTGGACGACGACGGCCGCCTGGTCCTGGTGTTCGTCGAGCGGGACGCCCCCGGCGTCGGTGTGGACGACGACTGGAACGTGATGGGCCAGCGGGCCACGGTCAGCGGCTCCGCGGTCTTCGATCACGTGCCGGTGGACCCGGACCTGGTCATCCCCTACGCCAGCGCGTTCGAGGTGCCGCAGCAGCTCGGCGCCCGGGCCCAGCTGGTGCACGCCGCGATCCAGGTGGGGATCGCGGGCGGCGCGCTGCGCGACGCCGGCGAGTTCGTCCGGACCCGGGCCCGGCCGTTCTTCGAGGCCACCCGGGCGGGCTGGGCGGAGGTCGCCGCGGCCGACCCGCACACGATCCACCGCTTCGGCCGGCTGGCCACCCAGGTGCGCGCGGCCGAGGCGCTGCTCGCCTCCGCCGCCGCCACGCTGGAGGAGGTGGGCCGGGTCCCCCGGGACGCCGGGGAGGCGGCCCGCGGCTCGATCGCGGTCGCCGAGGCCAAGGCGTTCGCCAGCGACGTCGCGGTCGAGGTGGCCAGCGACCTGTTCGCGCTGGCCGGGGCGAGCGCGGCCGACGAGCGGCACGACCTGTCCCGGCACTGGCGCAACGCCCGCACGCACGCCAGCCACGACCCCGTCGATTGGAAGTATCACCATGTCGGCAACTTCCGGCTCAACCACGTCCTGCCGCCGAACCACGGGCAGCTCTGATCATGACCAGCCCCATGACCGTGACCACCACTGACCCGCGGGTGGCCGACGGGGACGTGTCGGCCGCGGACTTCCGCCACGCGATCGGCCACTTCGCCACCGGCGTCACCATCGTCACCTCGGTCGGGATCGACGGCCAGCCGGTCGGCACCACGGCCAACGCGGTGAGCTCGCTGTCCCTGGACCCGCCGCTGATCCTGGTCTGCTTCGACCGCTCCAGCCAGACGCTGGAGGCGGTGCTGGCGCACGGCGCGTTCGCGGTGAACGTCCTCGGCGCCCGGCAGCAGCACCTGTCGGCCAACTTCGCCCGCCGCGGCCTGGCCGCGGCCTGGGACGGGGTCCGGCACCGCCGGGGCCGGACCGGCAGCCCCCGGCTGGAGGACGTGATCGCCAGCCTCGAATGCACGGTGGAGCACCGCCTCGACGGCGGGGACCACGAGATCATCGTGGGCCGGGTCCGGGAGGTGGAGACCAGCGGCGACGACGCGGCCCCGCTGGTGTTCTGGCGCGGCAGTTACACGTCACTCGGACGCTGACCTGGTCCAGCCCCCACCCCGAACATCACCCGCCCGGCGCCAGAGCGCCCCGCTAGGACCACACCCTCTACACTGTAAGTAACCTGAAGGGACCGTGCCGTGACGACCACCGAGAGCAGTCCGACCCCGAGCACCGCCACCCGAACCACACCCGCTGCCCGGCATCGAGCTGGACGACCCGATCCGGGTGGCCGAAGAGCTGCGCGACGAGTTCCGCGCCGGTGCCGCCGAACGGGACCACGACCGCGCGTTCCCGTACGAGCAGTGCGCGGCGTTCCGCGCCTCCGGCCTGCTCGGCCTCATGGTCCCCCGCGAATACGGGGGCTACGGCGGCACGTTCGCGGAGCTGATGCGGGTCGTGATCGCCATCTCCGCGGGCGACTCCAACATCGGCCAGATGTACCAGCTGCACACCGGCGGCATCCGGCTGCTGCAGGAGTTCGCCTCCCCCGACGTGCAGGCTAAGTGGCTGCCCCGGTTCGCCAGCGGCGAGCTGTGGATCACCAACGCGTACTCCGAGGTCGGCACCAAGAGCGTGAACGACTTCAAGACCACCATCACCCGGGACGGCGCGGGCTGGCGGCTCAACGGCCGCAAGTTCTACTGCACCGGCAGCCTGGCCGGGGACCTCACGTTCGGCCCGTGCCGCATCGAGGGCACGGACGAGGTCCGGGTGTTCTACACGCCGACCGACGCCGAGGGCGTGACCATCCACGACGACTGGACCGGGTTCGGCCAGCGGACCACGGCCAGCGGCACGACCGAGTTCCGCAACGTGTGGATCCCCGACGAGCTGATCCTCGGCAGCCCGGACACCGAGGGCGGCGGCGGCGGGGACATCACCTCGCTGAACTACCAGGCGGTGCACACCGGCGTGTTCGTGGGCATCGCCAGGAACGCGCTCGACGACGCGGTCGGGTTCGTCCGGACGAAGGCGCGGGTCTGGTACGAGAGCAGTGCCGAGCGCGCCGTGGACGATCTCTACACCCAGCTGCGGGTCGGCGAGATGAAGACCGCCGTGGACGCCGCCGAACTGCTGTCGCTGCGCGCCGCCGACCTGTGCGACGAGGCCGTCGCGCATCTCGGTGACGCCCGCATCCGCGGTGAGGCGTCCCTGGTCACCGGCCAGGCGCGGCACGCGGCCGCCGAAGCCGCCCTGTTCAACGGGTCGTACCTGTTCAAGGTGTGCGGCGCGGGCAGCGTCCTGGAGAAGTACGGGTTCGACCGGCACTGGCGGAACGCCCGCACGCTCTCGCTGCACAACCCGCTCGACTTCAAGCTCCTGCACGCAGGCGACTACCTGCTCAACGACACCCTGCCGCCCGTCGACTCGTACAACTAGCCACCCGCACACCTAGGAGACGGTCATGTCCGATGTAGGACTGATGTTCGTGGGGGCGGTGCTGTTCGTCAACGGCCTGCTCTTCCTCGGCCGGATCGACGGCAAGGGCGCGGCCACGTTCAACCTGTTCGTCGGTGCCCTGCAGGTCGCGATCCCGTTCTACCTGATCGCCACGGCCCCGACGGCGGACGACATCCTGCTCGACGCCGGGATCTTCCTGTTCGGGTTCACCTACCTGTACGTGGGCATCAGCAACCTGGCGGGCCAGCCGCTCACCGGGCTCGGCTGGTACTCGGCGTGGGTGGCGATCATGGCCGCCGCCTTCGGCATCACCAACATCGTCAAGTTCCACGACCCGACGATCGGCCTGCTGTGGCTGCAGTGGTCGGTGCTGTGGGCCGTGTTCTGGCTGGTGCTCGCGATGGGCGTGACCCGGCTCACCGCGCCGGCCGGCTGGCTGACGCTGATCCTGTCCTTCACCACCTGCACGATCCCCGGCTTCCTGCTGCTGCTCGGGGAGTGGGGCCGCGTCCGCACCTGGGCCGTGCTCGTGGTCATCGCGGCGACCGCGGCCGCGGTGGTGCCGATCGCCGTCCGGAGCCTGCGTGAGGCTCCCGCGGTGGCGGACCACACCGAGAGCGAGGTCCCGGTCCCGGTGTCCTGAGCGCGTCCCGGAGAGCCCGCCTTACCCGGGCGCGGCCGGCCAGGTGCGGCGGGCTCTCCTGGGGTAGGTTGCGCCGGTGACTTCCATCCGCGAGGTACTCCGCCGCTACCAGCCGGACGGCGAGACCGAGGCCGCGGACCTCGCCCGGGTCCGGGCCCTCGCCGAGCGCACGCCGGATCCGTATCCCCGGTCGTTGCCGCTGCACGTCACCGGGTCCGCGCTGATTGTCCACCCGGGCAGCGCCCGGGTGCTGCTGCGCTGGCATCCGCGCCAGCAGGCCTGGCTCCAGGTCGGCGGGCACGGCGACCCGGGCGAGGATGATCCGCTCGGCATCGCGCGGCGGGAGGCGGCCGAGGAGACCGGCCTGGCCGATCTGGTCCCGTGGCCCGGGCCGCGAGCTGCGGCACGTGGTCATCGTCTCGGTGCCCGCGGCCGGGGCGGATCCCGGGCACGAGCACGCCGACGTGCGCTTCTTCCTGGCCACCCAGACGCCGGACGCGATCGTGCCGGAGGAGCCGGGCGCGCCGCTGCGCTGGCTGACCCTCCCGGAGGCCCGGGAACTGATCACCGAGGTCAACCTGCGGGAGACCCTGAACCGGGCCGAGCGATTGCTACCCGATCGTCCCTGAAACAGCGGTGTCCTAGCTCATAACTACTTTTTGTCCGATTTGATACACGTTGAGACTCCTGTGCTGCCATGCTGCCCGATGAGCAAAGGTAAGGCCTGGTGAGAGGCGGAGGTTGCCGCGTAGCCGGGCGCGGGATCGGCGTAAGGCAGGATCTTGAAAGCAGCGAAATCGCGCAGCAGGACCAGGAAGTTCCGCAGGACCGGACGGCACACGGCGCCGTCGCAGACGCAGAAGGTGGCCCGCCGGGCAGGCCAGGCCGCCCCGGCCGTGGCCGTGGTCGGCGCGCTGGCGGCCGCACCGCAGACCGCGTTCGCCTCCACCGCCGCGTCGTCGTCCGCCGCGGGGCACGCGGTGGCCGCCCAGCGGAACCACGTCACCCGCACTCACCTGGATGCGGCCCGGCGCCGGGCCCGCCAGGCGGAGCGCACCTACACGGTCCGCACCGGCGACACGCTGAGCGGCATCGCCCAGCGGTTCTACGGCCACGCCAGCGACTGGGAGTGGCTGTACCAGATCAACCGGGCCAAGATCAGCGACCCGAACCTGATCTACACCGGGCAGGTGTTCAGCGCCCCGGCCGATCCGCCCGCCTCGGTCCGCAACGGGACCTACCAGGCCCGGCACGCCAGGGCTGCGGCGGCCGCGAGCACGGTGGCCACCAGTGCGGCGTCCGGCAGTACCGGGTCCGGCACTACCCGGTCCGGCGGTACAGCGGGCAGCGAGCCGTCCGCCACCAGCCGGGGCAGTTCGGCCAGCAGCGCATCGGATACCAGCGCGGCGACCAGCCGGGGCGGGTCCTGCTCCGGCTCGTCGGCCAGTGACATGCTGCCCGCCAACTACGCGGCCATCGTGAACTTCCTGACCTCGCACGGCTACACCGGGAACGCGGCCGCGGGCATCGCCGGGAACATCTGGCAGGAGTCCGGCGGCAACCCCGAGTCGGTCGGTGACGGGGGCGGCGGGCTGATCGGCTGGACGCCGCTGCCGGGCGGGTACGTGACCGGGAACTACTCGGCGGACCTGCAGACCCAGCTGGCGGCGATCCTGACCTTCAACCAGATCTGGTCGCAGTACATCCCGGCGCTGAACGCCGCGTCCTCCCCGGCCGAGGCGGCCGCGATCTACGTCACCGATTTCGAGCGGGCCGGCATCCCCGCGGTGGGCAACCGCGAGGCGGCCGCCGAGGCCGTGGCCTCCGCCTGCGGAATCTGACCCGGCCCGGGCTGGAGCCCGGGCCGCGGCCACGTAGGCGGCCAGGCGGGAGTCCCGGCCGCGCTCACGCAGGCGGCCGGGGCTCCAGCCCGCGCAGGGCGGTGGTGGCCAGTTGCGCCGCGAGGCCGGGCGGCGTGGGCGGGCGGGTCCCGGGCGGCGCGAACAGGACCCGGGGCAGCACCTGGCCGTGGATCGCGCCCACGATCAGCGACGTGGCCGCGTCGAGGTCGGCGGCGGCGTCGATCCGGCCCAGTTCCCGTTCAGCCCCCAGGTAGTGCAGGAGGATGTCGGGCAGGCTGCGCGGCTCGGCTGGCGCCGGGTTGTCCGCGCCCGGCTCGCCGCCCGGGGCCGGTTCCCCGCGCGCGGCCGGCTCCCGCCTGCGCGCGGCCCCCCGCCCGGGGGCTCTCCGGCGGGCGCCGCGAAGGCCTGGTCGCCGCCGACCATCGCGTGGAACCGGCGGAGCACGTTGGGCTGGGACATCAGGCCCGCGAACGCGGGGACCACCCGGTAGAGCGACTCCATCCCCCGGTCGATGAACACGGTGAGGTTCCCGGCCACGGTGCCGCTCCCGGCGTCCGGCATCCGCGGGGTCTCGTTCATGACCAGGCCCACGTGGTGCAGCAGGGCCTGGGCGAGCAGGTCTTCCTTGTCCTCGAAGTAGTTGTACAGCGCGCCGTCGGCCACCTGGGCTTCCCGGGCGATGTCCCGCACGGCCAGGCCGGCGCCGCCGCGCTCGTCGAGCAGCCGCGCGGCGGTGCTGATCAGGTGCTCGCGGAGGTTCTCTCCGTCGCGGTCGCGAAGCACGGCAGGTTTCCTAGGTGACATCGCGCCTGAGTGTAATGAGCATCGCGGCGGCCGCGAACGCCGCCGCGTAGCCGAGCAGCATCAGCCCGCCGCCCCACTGGGGCAGCAGGCGCCCGGGGAGCAGCCCGGCGCCGGGCGCCAGGCTGGCCCGGTCCAGGGACTCGCTCGCCGCGAACGGCAGCCAGCGGGCCAGCCCCGAGCCGATCAGCTGGCCCGCGATGCCCTCGACCAGGGCGATCCAGGCCAGGGCGGCGGCCACGGCGGCCACGACGTTGCGGATCAGGGCGCCGACGCCGACGCCGATCGCGGCCAGGGCGACGTTGGCGGCCACGCCCCCGCCGAGCGTGCGCCAGGTACCGCCGGCCGTCAGGTGGAAGCTGCCGCCCTGGGCGGACCACCAGGCCGCGGTGACGGCCAGGGCGGTCCCCGCGGACACCAGCCCGGCGGCCGCCCCGGCCGTCCCGTAGGCCACCAGCTTGGCCGCGATCACGCTGCGGCGGCCCGGGAAGCTGAGGAAGGTGTCGGTGATGGTGCCGCGGGAGTATTCCCCGGCCACGGCGAGGATGCCGAACATCAGGGTGAAGATCGCGGCCAGCCCGACGTGCGCGAAGGCCCGGCCCTGGGTCGCCGGGTCGTGCACGTTGCCGCCGGAGGCGACCAGCCCGCTGATCCCGGCCACCACGATCACCGGCCCCAGGGCCAGCAGCAGCCACGGGCTGCGGACGGTACCGAGCTTGCGGAACTCCGTGGTCAGGGCGTGCAGCACTGGTTCTCCCTAGGTCAGGTCGCGAGGTCAGGTCAGGTTGAGGAACGCGGCTTCGAGGGCTTCGCCGGTCTCGCCGATGTCGCGGAGCGGCCCCGCGAAGCGGAGTTCCCCGGCACTGACGATGAGCACGTGGTCAACGGTCTGGGTGATCTCGCTCAGCAGGTGACTGGCCAGCACGATCGTGCGGCCCTCGGCGGCCAGGCGGCGCAGCAGCCCGCGGAGCCAGGCGATGCCGGCCGGGTCGAGACCGTTGGCCGGCTCGTCCAGGAGCAGTACCTCCGGGTCACCGAGCAGGGCCGCGGCGATGCCGAGGCGCTGCCGCATGCCGAGCGAGAACCCGCGGACCCGGCGGCCCGCGGCCCCGGCCAGGCCCGCCTGGCCGAGCACCTCGTCAACCCGGCGGTCCGGGATCCGCTCCGCCGCGGCCAGCACCCGCAGGTGGTCCCGGGCCCGGCGGCCCGGGTGGAACCCGGTCGAACTCGAGCAGCGCCCCGACCTGCCGGCGCGGGCAGGCCAGCCTGGCGTAGGGCACCCCGCCGATCAGCGCCTCGCCGCCGGTCGGGCGGATCAGCCCGAGGGTCATCCGGAGCGTGGTCGTCTTGCCGGACCCGTTGGGCCCGAGGAAGCCGGTGATGGCCCCGGCCGGCGCGGTGAAGGAGATGTCCTGCACCGCCGTCACCCGGCCGAAGGTCTTCGTCAGCCCGCGCGCTACCACCTCGGTCATCCGGCCCCGCCTCTCCTCGTGAACGATTCTTCATGAACCATAGTTCATGAAGGACCGTTCAGGCAGCCGGAAGGGCAGGCCGGTTTTCGTTATCTGCGCTTGCCGACCGGGAAGTGCCCGTGCTCGCGGGCCAGCCGGATGAGCAGGTCAGTCGCGCGAGTCTGGCCGGTGTCGATCGCGCGCCGCTCGGCCCTGGTTAAGTGGCAGACCGACCGCCATGGGTTGCGTTCGCGCCGGCCATCAACGTGGCTCAGCCGGTACTGGACTTCCCCGTCGGCCCGCACCACCCAGGCCCACGAGAACGTGCCCAGGTCGCTGGTGTAGCTCGTCTCGATACGGCTGATTTCACGGGCGCTGAGCCGAGGCACGGCGGATCCCCTTCCGGACTTCTCATCCGATCGCCCGACGGCCCCCGGGTCCCGGACAGTAACGCTCGGTACGACTATGACAACACATTCTTCGTGAGGTTCGCAAAAAAATGGTTCGCAAGCTCCGTATCACAAACAGGCAATCAGCCCTCACCCGGCGGCGGGACGGGTCTGCCCCGGCGGTGATACTGGGCAGGTGAGAGTGCAGGCGGCAGCCGATTCCGTCCGGCGCCATATCGGCGCGTCAATCTTCGAGAAGGTGGCCGGTCCCGAGGGGCCGAACCGCCGGCAGGTCATCCACCAGGCCGAGGGAGACCGCTGGTTCGCCGAGGACCGCCCCATCCGGCGGGTGCATGGTGACTCGTCGATGTTCGTGGGCGGGATCCGCGCCCTGCTGCTCCAGTCGCTGCACCCGCTGGCCATGGCGGGCGTGGACGCTCATTCGGGCTATAAAGGCGACCCGTGGGGACGGCTGCAGCGCACCAGCTACTTCCTCGCGGTCACCACGTTCGGCCGGGCCAGCGACGCGAAGGCGGCGACCGATCGGGTCAAGGCCATCCACCAGCGGGTCACCGGGACCGCGCCCGACGGGCGGCCGTACGCGGCGTCGGATCCGCAGCTGCTGACCTGGGTGCACATCGCCGAGGCGGACAGCTTCCTGCGTGCGCACACCCGGTTCGGGGCCGAGCCCCTGGACCAGGCCGGGCGCGACGGGTACGTCGCCGATGTGGCCCGGATCGCCCTCGAGCTCGGGGTGCCCGACCCGCCGCGCACCGAGGCCGAGCTCGCCGACCGGATCAGCCAGTACCGCGCGGAACTGCGCGGCACCGCGCAGGCGCGGGCCGCGGCCCGGTTCCTGCTGCTCACCCCGCCGCTGCCGCTGGTCGCCCGGGCGCCGTACGGGGTCCTCGCCGCCGCAGCCACCTCGCTGCTGCCCGGCTGGGCCCGCCGCCCGCTGTACCTGCCGCATCTCCCGCTGACCGAGCGCGCGGTGGTCCGCCCGGCCGGCCACGCGGTCATCCGCGGGATCCGCTGGGCGATCAGCCCGGGGTGATCGCCCCGCCCTGGCCGATAACGCCATCGCGGGCGGCCCGGGCGAACCCGCCGCGGCCTGCTCGAGCAGCGCCCCGGCCGCGAGCAGGCGTTCCTCGCTGCCCGCGGGACCGATCAGCTGGATGCTCGCGGGCAGCGGGCCCCCGGCCGGCACCGGCAGGGCCAGCGACGGCACGCCCGCCAGGTTGACGGCGGAGGTGAGACCGCGAATGTGGGGCATCTCCCGGGACTTGTCCAGCGTGGGCGGGAAGCCGAGCAGCGTCGGCAGCGCGAGTAGCTCGACCCGGTCCCAGAGCGACGACAGGCTCGCGCGCCAATCGGCCGCGTACTCGCGGGCCGCGCTGACCGCCGCGGGGGTGACGGTGCTGGCCGCACGCAGCCGGGCGAGCACATCAGGGCCGATCTTCTCCGGGACGGTGTCCGCGTACGCCCCGTTCGACGCCCACGCCTCCGCGTCCAGGATGGTCATCGCGGCGGTCGTGGCCCGGTCGAGCCCGTCCAGGCCGACCGGGACCACCTCCCAGCCGGTCGCGGCCAGGACGGAGTCAACGGCCGCTTCGATCATGGGGTCGGCGCCGAGTCCGACCCGGCCGACGACCCGGGGGCTGCGGGCCGCGACCGAGAACCCCGGTTCCAGCAGTTCCATCCCGGCGATCAGGCCCGCCACGTCCCGCGCCATCGGCCCGACGGTGTCCAGGCTCGGCGCGAGCGGCCACACCCCGGTGAGCGGTATCCGGCCCCAGGTGGTCTTGAGGCCGGCGATCCCGCAGCACGCCGCGGGGATGCGGATCGACCCCCCGGTGTCCGAGCCGTACGAGACGTCGGCCTCGCCGCTGGCCACGGCGACGGCCGAGCCGCTGGACGATCCGCCCGGCACCCGCAGCGGATCGAGGGGATTGACCGGCGTGCCGAAGGCCGCGTTGATCCCGCTGATCCCGTAGGCCAGCTCGTGCAGGTTGGTCTTGCCGGCCAGGCAGGCCTGGCCACGCGCGATCGCGGCGCGCAGCCCGGCCAGGCAGCGAGCGTCCGACGCGGCGGGCGCGGCCTGCTCGGCGATGGCCCGGCTGCCGGCCGTGGTCGGCAGCCGGCGACGTCGATAAGGTCCTTCACGGCGACCCGCAGGCCGGATCCGGACCCGGCTTCCCTCCAGATCCACGTGGCCATAGCCGACAAGTATGGCATCTCCCGCGGGTGCGCCGCGGCCCCGTGCAATGGCCCGGGGGAGGCCATTGCACGGGACGTCTGCGGTCGCTCAGGATAGAGCGAGGCGCTAATTTCGTGCTGCTCCCGTCAGGGAGCGCGAGGATCCGGGGAATGCCCTGGATAGGGCACCACGGGATTCTGCGACTGGCCTTATTAGAGCAAGGCGAGAATGCTGTTCAGCAGCGCGGAAATCTCGCTGAGCGAGCCGCCGCTGTTCAGCAGGCCCGCGACCGCGCAGAGCAGGTTGCCGAGCAGGTTACCGGCCCCGGGCACGGCGGTGATGGTCAGGTGGACCTAGCCCCTCTTCTCGTTGGTTCCGGACGAGTGGCAGTTAACCGTGGCGCCGCCGGGTAAACACCGGCGGCGCCACAGTTCTGCCAGCGCCGTTGCCGTTCAGGGCCGGGCTGCGGCCCGGCCAGGTGATGTCTCCCGAGGTGAGAGCGAGAATGGCGGCCTGTGCTCAGGTAAGCCATTACTGGCAGAGTGGCAAGATTGGCGACCGGGGGGATCGCCGCCGCCCGCCGGCCGCCGTGGGCTGGTCCCGGCCACCCGCCAGGCCGCCGGCCACCCGCCAGCCGCCGGCCACCCGCCGGCCGCCGGCCGCCCGCCGCCCGCAGGCAGGCCGCCCCGGATACGGACAGTTCCAACCATTCCCCCCACTGTGCCGTCTTAGCTGACGAGATTGGTCGTTCCTGCGGCTAAGGGCCCCGGAACACACGCAGACCGAGGAGAGTACCCATGAAGCTGACTACCCGCGCGGCGCGGCGCGGCCTGGCTGCGCTGGCCCTGACCGCCACCGCGGTCGCTATCCCGACCGCCGCCCTGGCCGCCTCCGCAAGCCCGGCCCACCCGGCCCAGGCGGCCCGGCCCGCGGCCGCGGCGACCCCCCCGAGGTGCGGCACCGCCGCCCTCACCGTCTGGCTCGGCATCCCCGGCGACGGCTACGCGGGCGGCACCAACTACCAGCTGGAGCTGTCCAACACCTCGAACCACACGTGCGCGCTGTACGGGTTCGCGGGGGTGTCCGCCCTCGCTCCCGGCGGCCACCAGCTCGGCAGCGCGGCAGGCCGTGATCACGCCCAGCCCAGCCGCCTGGTGACCCTGGGCCGGGGCGCGACCGCCCACGCCGAGCTCGAGATCACCGACGTGGCCAACTTCCCCGCGTCATCCTGCGGCGAGACCACCGCGGTGGCGTTGCGCGTCTACCCGCCGGGGGCCACCCGGTCGCTCCAGGTCCCGTTCACGTTCCCGGCCTGCGGCCAGGCCGGGCCGGTCTACCTGCATATCGGGACCACGCTGAGCGGCACCGGCATCCCCGGGGTCAGCGGCTGACCCGGGGCTGGTAGCGCAGGCCGTCCATGAGCAGATCCAGCAGGCCGGCCTGCGCCCGCTGGGCGGGCTCCCCCGCGGTCAGGGACACGCCACCCAGGCTGGCCAGCACGTCGGCCGGATCGATGTCGCGGCGCAGCGTGCCGGCCTCGCCCGCCGCCTGCAGCAGGGTGGTGATCGCGGCGATCAGGTGCCCGCGGCTCTGCTCGTAGGGGTTGCGCCCGGAGGCTATGACGGCGCGCAGCGCATCGGCCATGCCGCGCTTGGTCGTCATGTAGTCGACGAAAAGGTCCATCCAGCGCCGGGTGGCCTCGTCCGGCGGCCGGTCCCGGAGCAGTTCCGGGACCGCGTCGCAGAGCCGGGCCAGCTCGTTGCGGTAGGCCGCCTCCACCAGGGCCTCACGGGTGGGGAAGTGGCGGTACAGCGTGCCGATGCCGACCCCCGCGTCCTTGGCGATCGCATCCAGCGTGACCTCGGGGCCGTCCTGGGCGAAGGCCCGGACCGCCGCCTCCAGCAGCCGCGCCCGGTTGCGCTGGGCGTCGGCGCGCATCGGCCGGTCCACGGTCTGCGCCACCGCGCTCTCCTCTCCCGGGCGTCCCCGCCGGCGGGGCGGGGGATTTGCTAAACGGAGGAAGCTCCGCTTAGTATTGGCGGCGTACTGGAGGCGCCTCCGCTTCTTATCGTACCGGCCGGTATCCCCTGCGGATCCGGCCGGGCGATGCGGGTGACCAGCGGCGGGGCCACCGCAACCTATCGCACGCAGCAGCGAGCGAGACTGGGGCATCATGACGACCAGCACGCCTGTCCGCACGCCGTTCACGGCTGAATCGACCGCCGCCGAGGTGGTGCAGGGCACCGATCTCACCGGCCGCCGGGCCATCGTGACCGGCGGTGCGTCGGGCATCGGCATCGAGACCGCCCGGGCGCTGGCCGGGGCGGGCGCCGAAGTCACCCTGGCGGTCCGCGACGTCGAGGCCGGCGAGCGCACCGCCGCCCAGATCACCGGAACCATGGGCACCGGAACCGCCGGCCGCCAGCAGGTGCTGGTGGCCCGGCTCGACCTGGCTGACCAGGCCTCGGTGGCCGCGTTCGCCGCGGCCTGGGACGGCCCGCTGCACATGCTCATCAACAACGCGGGCATCATGGCCGCCCCGCTGATGCGCACTCCCGAAGGCTGGGAAATGCAGTTCGCCACCAACCATCTGGGCCACTTCGCCCTGGCCAGCCGGCTGCACGGGGCGCTGGCCGCCGCGGGCGGCGCCCGGGTGGTGTCGGTCAGTTCCAGCGCGCACCTGCGGTCCCCGGTCGTCTTCGACGACATCCACTTCCTCGGCCGCCCGTACGAGCCGTGGGCCGCGTACGGGCAGTCGAAGACGGCTAACGTCCTGTTCGCGGTCGAGGGGACCAGGCGCTGGGCCGGGGACGGGATCACGGTCAACGCGGTGATGCCGGGCGGCATCCGGACCGGCCTGCAGCGCTACGTCAGCGAGGAGGACGTGGACCGGCTCCGGATCGGCGGCCCGGCCGCCGTGCGCTGGAAAACCCCTGAGCAGGGCGCTGCGACGTCCGTGCTGGTGGCCACCTCTCCGCTGCTCGACGGGATCGGCGGCCGCTACTTCGAGGACGGCAACGAGGCTGGGCTGAATGAGCCGGGCACCCGGCGCGGGGTCGCGGCGTACGCGCTGGACCCGGACGACGCCGCGCTGCTCTGGCAGCTCTCGGCGGACACCCTGGCGGTTACTTGACGATCATCTGGTCCACGTCGTAGTTCTGCTGCAGCATCCCGAAGTTCAGCATCAGGTTGGCCAGCCGCTGGAGCAGGACCGTGTTCTGCTGGGTCGGGAACTCCGGCGCGTCCGCGATCGCCGCGGTCTCCGCGGGCGTTTGCGCGAACTTCTCCATGCCCTGCTGGACGGCGCTCGGGCTGTTGTTCGCGATGGTCTGGGCCTTGAGGATCGCCGTGCGGAACGCGGCCGCGGTGTTCGGGTTCTTCTTCAGCCAGCTCGCGGTGACCATGTACCCGCTGATCGGCAGGTTCTGGCTCGAGCCCTGGTTGGCGTCGGCGAGCGGCACGGCGCCGATGGATTCCTCGTCCTGGGTGACGAACGGCTCGGGCAGCCACGCCGCGTCAACCGTCCCGTTTTTCAGCGCCGCCGCCATGTCCGGGAATTGGATGGGCACGAAATGCACGGAGTCGGGGTTCACCGCGTTATCCGTGAGCACCGACTTGACCAGCAGGGTGCCGATGTTATTCAGCACGTTGACGCCGACGGTCTTGCCCGCGAGGCCGGCGACGGTGTCGATTTTCGACCCGTGCGGGACGACGATCTCCTGGTTGTTGGCCTGCATGATGGAGCCGGCCGCGAGGACCCGGAAGTCGCCGCCTTCCTTCGGGTCGGTGTTCGCGCGGATGTACGAGACGTAGTTCCCCACCGTGACGGCGAACTGGCCCTTGAGCTGCTTGGCGATCGTCGTCTGCCCGCTGATCGCGGGCAGGATGTTGACGTGCAGGCCCTCGGCGGCGAACAGGCCGCGGTCCTCGGCGATGTACAGCCCGGCCGAGTCGAGCGCCGGGACCGCCGCGACGGTCAGGTTGGTTTCCTCCAGCCCCCCGGGCGCGGCGGAACTGCCGCCGCCGCCGCTGCAGCCCGCGGCGAGCAGGCCCAGACCCACCAGCGCGGCCAGCCCGGCGAGGGGCCGCCGCCGGAACAGACGTGACATCGGGAACTCCCTGATTGCGGCGTGGAACCACGGGCAGACTAGCGCATTAAATCGGGTCAAAAGGCCGGGATGGCGTTTATCTAACCCCGGGTGGGGGCCCGGTGCTCTCCCTGATGACCAGGGTCGTGGCCAGCTCAATGTGGTGCGGCTCCCCGGCTCCCGGGGCGTGCAGCATGCGGAAGGCGGTCGCCGCCATGGCCGCGAGGGGCTGGCGGATAGTAGTGAGCGCGGGAGTGGCCCACGAGGCGACCGGCACGTCGTCGAAGCCGACCACGCTGAGGTCTTCCGGGGCCCGCAACCCCCGCCCGGCGAGCGCCTGGAGCACACCGAACGCCTGCGCGTCGTTGCCGGCCAGGATCGCGGTCGGCGGCCGCGGCAGCGCGAGCAGCTCGCGGGCCTGCCGCCTGCCGCCGTCGGTGCAGAAGTCGTCGTGGCGGATGAGCTCTCCTGCCGGGGGCAGCCCGGCTGCCTCCAGGGCCGCGCGGTCGCCGGCCAGCCGGGCCCGGCTCGACCACAGGTGGCCGGGGCCGCCGATGATGGCGATGCGGCGGTGGCCCAGCTCGATCAGGTGCCGGGTGGCGGTCAGGCTGCCCTGCCAGTTGGTGGTGCCCACCGACCGGATGCCCGGGCCGGGCTCTTCCGGCGGGTCGATCACGACCAGCGGGATCCGCGCGGCCGCCAGCCGCTGCAGCTCGCTGCTGTCCGGCAGCTGCAGCACCAGCAGCGCGCCGTCGGTGCCCCGGGCCGTGGCCCGGTTCAGCCAGGCGGTGAAGCCGCCGGGCGAGTCCGCGGTGGCGATCACGACGCTGGCCCCGGCTTCGTCGGCGGCCTGCACCGTGCCGTGCAGCAGCTCCTCGGCCCACGGGCTGTGCAGGCTGGCGATCAGCAGGTCCACCACGCCGAAGCCGAGCCGGGAGGCGACCTGGTAGCCGTCCCGGCGGAGCAGCGCGGCGATGCGCGCCCGGGTCCCGGCCGCGACGTCCGTCCGCCCGTTCAGCACCTTGGACACGGCGGACACCGACACGCCCGCCTCCGCGGCGATGCCCGCCAGCGTGCTGCGGCCGGTCTCGCGGGCCACGGCGGCTCCTGTGCATCGTTCTTTTCGAAACTCTAGCCAGCCCAGCGTAACCCGCCGGGGCTATTGACCGGCTAAACCGCCGAATCTAGCCTGGACAGCGGAGCGAATATTTTTCGAAACACACCGGGAGCCTGAGCCACGTGACGACCAGCGAACCCCCCGCCAGCACCCTCCCGGCCCTGCAGCTCTACACGGTGCGCGAGCAGCTCGCCGCAGACCGGAAAGGCGTCCTGGACCAGGTCGCCGCCTTCGGTTACGGGGCGGTGGAGCCGTTCGGCATCCTCGACGATCCGGCCGGGCTGGCGGCCGACCTGGCCGCGGCGGGCCTGGCCGTGTGCAGCGTGCACGCCAGCCCGGCGGGCGGCCAGGCCGCCCCGGTCGCGGCCGCGGCCCGGACCCTGGGCGCGGATACCGTCATCGTCCCCTACCTGCCGCCCGCCCGGTTCGCCGACCTCGACGGCGTCCGGGCGGTGGCGGCGGAGCTGAACGGCCTGGCCGCCCGGCTCGCGGACGACGGCCTGCGCCTCGGCTACCACAACCACGATCACGAGCTCGCCCCGCTGCCCGGGGGTACCCCGGCGCTGGAAGCCCTGGCCGCCGAGCTCAGCCCGTCGGTGCTGCTCGAGCTGGACACGTACTGGGCCGCGGTCGGCGGCCAGGATGTGCCCGCGCTGCTGGGACGGCTCGGCGACCGGGTCCGCTACCTGCACGTCAAGGACGGGCCGGTGACCAGGGACGACCCGATGACCGCGGTCGGCGCCGGGCGGATGCCGGTCGCGGAGATCCTGGCCGCCGCCCCGCCTGCCGCCTGGCGGGTGGTCGAGCTGGACCGCTGCGCGACCGACATGATGACCGCGGTCGGAGACAGCCTGGCCTGGCTGGCAGGCCAGGGCCTGGCCCGGCCGGTGCGGCCGGCCGTGAGCGAGTGACGTGGGCACCCCGCTCGGCGTGGCCGTCATCGGCTGCGGCACGATCAGCGACGCCTACCTCCGCAACCTCACCTCGTTCCCGGACCTGCGGGTGCTGGTCTGCGCGGATCTCGACCTGGAGCGGGCCAAGGCCCAGGCGGCCCGGTACGGCGTGCCCGGGCCGGCGGCGCCGCCCAGGCCACCTCGCACCCGGACGTGGATCTGGTGGTCAACCTGACCATCCCGGCCGCGCACGCGGAGGTCGCGCACCAGGCGGTGGCGGCGGGCAAGCACGTCTGGAACGAGAAACCGCTGACCCTGGACACCACGGCCGGGCGCGGCCTGCTGGCCGCGGCCGCCCGGGCGGGCGTGCGGGTCGGCTGCGCCCCGGACACCGTGCTGGGCGCGGGACTGCAGACCGCCCGGCGGCTGATCGCCGGCGGCGCCATCGGCGAGCCGCGGAGCGCGCTGATGCTCATGCAGGATCCCGGGCCGGACCGCTGGCACCCCGATCCGGAGTTCCTGTTCCGGCGCGGCGCCGGGCCGCTGTTCGACATGGGGCCGTACTACCTGAGCACGCTGGCCACCCTGTTCGGCCCCGCGGAGCAGGTCGCCGCCCTCGGCCGGCGCAGCCAGCCGAGCCGGGTCATCGGCCGCGGCCCGCGGGCCGGGACCAGGTTCGAGGTCGAGGTGCCGACGCACGTGGCCGCCCTCATCGGCTACGCGGCGGGCCCGGCCGCCACGCTCCTGCTCAGCTTCGACTCGCCGCTGCGCCGGCACGGCTTCGTGGAGATCACCGGGACCGAGGCCACCATGGCGCTGCCGGACCCCAACGGCTTCGGCGGCGACATCCGGCTCCGCCCGGCCGGCCGCGACGACTGGGAGACGGTCCCGTCGGCCGGGGCGACCGCGGGCCGCGGCCTCGGCGTGCTGGACATGGCCCGCGCCATCCGGGCCGGGACGGCCCACCGGGCGTCCGGTGAGCTGGCGCTGCACGTGCTGGACGTGATGGAAGCTGTCGCCCGGTCCATCACCGGGAGTACGTTCGAGCCCGTCGCGAGCACCTTCGAGACCCCGGATGCGCTGCCGGCGAACTGGGATCCGTACGAACTGACTTAGGAGACACGGTGGCTCTGCCGCAGACACCGGCCCTTCCGGCGCTGGGTGTGGGCCTGGTCGGCTACGCGTTCATGGGCGCGGCGCACTCCCAGGCCTGGCGCACCGCCCCGCACGTGTTCGACCTGCCGTCCCGGCCGGTGCTGGCCGCGCTGTGCGGCCGGGACCCGGCGGCGGCCGCGGCCGCCGCGCAGCGCTACGGGTTCGCGGACGTGGAGACCGACTGGCGGGCCCTGCTGAAGCGCGACGATGTCCAGCTCATCGACGTGTGCACGCCCGGTGACTCACACGCCGAGATCTCGGTCGCCGCGCTGGACGCGGGCAAGCACGTGCTGTGCGAGAAGCCGCTGGCCAACACGGTGCCCGAGGCGGAGGCCATGGCCGCGGCGGCCGGGCGGGCCCGGTCCCGGGGGGTCCGCTCCATGGTCGGCTTCAACTACCGCCGGGTCCCGGCCCTGGCGCTGGCCCGCGAGCTCATCACGGACGGCCGGGTCGGCGAGATCCGGCACGTGCGCGCGGCCTACCTGCAGGACTGGCTGGCCGACCCGGCCTTCCCGCTGACCTGGCGGCTGCAGCGGGAGCACGCGGGTCGGGGGCCCTGGGCGACCTGGGCGCGCACCTGGTGGACCTGGCCCAGTACCTGACCGGCCAGCTGATCGCGGGCGTCTCCGCCGCGACGGCCACCTTCGTGCCCGAGCGCCCGCTGCCCGGGGGCCCTCCGGGGGGCACCGGCCCGGTCACGGTCGACGACGCGGTGGCGTTCACCGGCCGGCTGGAATCCGGGGCGCTGGCCTCGTTCGAGGCGACCCGGGTCGCCTCCGGCCGCAAGAACGCGCTGCGGATGGAGGTCAACGGCACGCGCGGCAGCCTGGCCTTCGACCTGGAGCGGCTCAACGAGCTGGAGTTCTACGACCGGGACGGCTCTGCTGGCCGCACGGGCCCGGAGACTGCGGGGTTCCGGCGCATCCTGGTCACCGAGCCCGGCCACCCGTACCTGTCGGCCTGGTGGCCGCCGGGCCACGTGCTGGGCTGGGAGCACACGTTCACCCACCAGGTCCGGGACCTGGTCACCGCCATCGCCCAGGGCACCGACCCGGAGCCCTCGTTCGCCGACGGCCTGCAGGTCCAGCACGTCCTGCAGGCCGTCGCGGCCAGCGCGGCGCGCAGCAGCCGGTGGACGCCGGTCTGACTCCCGGGAAATTCACAGGCCAAATTCGCCGCAACGAAACCATCCGGAGCCGATGATGTCCCGACCGTTCACGCTGTTCACCGGGCAATGGGCGGATATGCCGCTGGAAGAGGTCTGCCGGCGGGCCCGCGACTGGGGCTACGACGGCCTCGAGCTCGCCTGCTGGGGTGACCACTTCGAGGTGGACCGGGCCCTGCGCGAGGACGGCTACCTGGCCGGCCGGCACGCCCTGCTGGACCAGTACGGCCTGCGCTGCTGGGCCATCTCTAACCACCTGGTCGGGCAGGCCGTCTGCGATCACCCGATCGACGTGCGGCACCAGGGCATCCTGCCCGCCCGGATCTGGGGCGACGGCGAGCCCGAGGGGGTGCGCCAAAGGGCCGCCGCCGAGCTGGCCGACACCGCGCGCGCCGCGGCCGCGTTCGGGGTGCCGACCGTGATCGGGTTCACCGGCTCCTCGATCTGGCACACGGTGGCCATGTTCCCGCCGGTGCCGCCGGAGATGATCGAGGAGGGGTACGCGGACTTCGCCCGGCGCTGGAACCCGATCCTGGACGTGTTCGACGCCGAGGGAGTGCGTTTCGCGCACGAGGTGCATCCCAGCGAGATCGCCTACGACTTCTGGACCACCCGCCGGGCGCTGGACGCGGTCGGCAGCCGGCCGGCGTTCGGGCTGAACTTCGACCCCAGCCATTTCGTCTGGCAGGACCTGGACCCGGTGGCGTTCCTGGACGCCTACGCCGACCGCATCTACCACGTGGACTGCAAGGAGGCCCGCAAGCGCCTCGACGGCCGCAACGGGCGGCTCGGCTCGCACCTGCCGTGGGGAGATCCGCACCGGGGCTGGGACTTCGTGTCCGCGGGCCGGGGTGAGGTCGCGTGGGAGGACGTGTTCCGGATGCTCAACTCGATCGGCTACTCCGGGCCCATCTCGGTCGAGTGGGAGGACGCGGGCATGGACCGGCTGGCCGGGCGCCCCCGAGGCCCTGGCCTACCTCAAGCATTTCGACCTGGACCCCCCGGCCGCCTCCTTCGACGCCGCCTTCGGCAGCGACCGGGGCTGAGCCGGCTTCCTTCGTGATCAATGCGGTGTTCTGCGGCCTGGTCCTGAGCTCGCCAGTGACGGCGCTGCCGGGTTCGTCCTGAGCCGGTCCGGCGGGAGCACGACACCGGCCGGAATGCAGTGCCGGGGCTTTTCGCGGAGCAGGTCCCAGCCGCGCCGTCCCGGGTTTCCGGGTGGGTAGACGGTCCGCAGCCGTACGGCTAGCCTTCATTCTGTGTCCATGGCACCGTCGCCAGTTAGGCGCCACCAGAGTTCGCGGGCCGGCCAGGCCTGCGGCCTGAGCCGGGCCCCGGGGTAGGCCGCGACGCCCGTCCATCAGCCGTCCAGCCGGAGCCTCGCGAGATATGCCGCATAAGCTATGGAAACCCCGAACCGCGCGAAAGCAGTCTAATTTCAGCCTCCTCAGTCTGTATGGCCAGGTATTCGGGCAGATAATAAGCCTTCATGGCGAAGACCGGCTTGAGATCGAGGTACAGCTCAGGCCAGGCGACGAAGTTTGTGAAGTGACTGTGCGCCTCTCCGAGACCCTGCTCCCGAGACTGGATGAGGGGGGTCCGCTTCTCGCTATCAGTTCGATGCTATCCAAGGAGGACGGCCGGCCGATAGAGATATCGGACATTGAGATTAGCGAATCGGCTGTAAGCGCCCGGCGGAAGGTCAATACTCTCACCGCGGAGATTTATGTGCGGGGGATCGCCTCGGTGCAGTCGGTCGTGATCCTCAAATTCAAGGCGTGGGAGTTGGCCGGCCCTCTGGAGGGTGATGCGCCGTATTTGTTCTCGACATTAGCGACAAACATTTCGTTCCCCCAGCTGGCGGGCGTTCCCGCGGTGGTGACCCTAGTGACCCCGCAGGAGTCCGCTCCCCGCTCAACGCAAGGTAACTACACTCTGGCCTATCCCTCGCGTACCTTTCAAGGCTGCCGGTACACGAACATATACTTCCGGAGTTCGGACAGCATGGCGCTGAAATACAGGTGCGCCAGCATGGACTCCTTCAAAATGCCCTGGCAGACCATCGGGAAAGCGGCTGTGGCCGCAGCATTCGTGTACTTTATTTCGGCGCTCATACCCGATGCCAGGAACGCGGATCTCGCCGAGCGCTTGCTTGCCGTCATAGGGGCCTTCGTCGCGAGCGCCGGTACGGCGTGGGACTTCATCCAGGAACTTACTACTTTTACGATTTACGATCGCCGCAAGAACTGGATCGGTTTTCTAGTTCTCAGCTGCCAGTTGGCCGTCATCACTGTCATGGCGCTGACGCTGGTCAGGCTGAGCGTCAGGACGGCTGCTGCGCCTCTTCGCTTGCTCCCTGAGGGGACGCTGTCTCTTACCTGCCTCCTGGTCGCCTTGGCGATGGGCGGTTTTATACTGCACTCCATGGGCTGGTGGCAAGGATTCGTCTGTGACCACAACGGATGTCAGAATCGGCTGCGAATGAGGCGGGGACGTCCCGAGTGCAAGTACACGGGACGCGTCTTCTGCGACGACCACATCTCTCGGGTGTGCAAGAACTGCTGCCATGGTGACGATCTTCTTCGCGGCACCCTTGATTCGGTTGCCCTGCATGCTACGGATAAGCTGCCCTGCAGTGTGCAGATACAGCGCCTCGGGTCTCCGGCAGGCGAAAATTGCGAACTGCCAGTAGATGGAGGCGGCCGTGAACTGGATATGGTCAAGCGACTGGCGCGAGTTCTTCGGTCAGGATCCTTATCCGTTCGATCTGGCCCTGGTGGAAGCGCGGGACGGCTCGGACCGGGAGTCGCTTCTGATACGGCAGGTTGCCGGTCCCCCGCCCGGCAGTCTCATAGATCTAGGGTGCGGATATGGTCGGCACATAGTTGCCCTGGGAAAGGCAGGATACAGGATCGTCGGAGCCGATATCAGCCCACGGTGTGTCGCACGGGCGGCCAGGCGGCCGGGAACCCACGAAGCGGTCGTAGCCACTCATCAGTCACTTCCCTTTAAGGACGGAGCCTTCGACGGGGCTTTCAGCGTGTATTCGAGCGTCGGCTACCCGGGAACGTCAACCCAGCGCATGCTGGCCGAGGCTCACCGTGTCACGCGGCCAGGAGGCTGGCTGGTCATCGACGTCCGCCATCAGGGGCGCGGCACCCTTTCCTGCGGATGGGAAAAAGTACCTCGAGGATACGCGGTATGGGTGAACTTCGCTGGGGACAGGTGGATCCGTCAGCGAAATTGGGTCGTATCCCGTCGTGTGATAGGCCAATATGGCTTCAACATCGAACGCCATACCGTATCGACATTGCTCGGTCATGCCGATCGGGCCGGGTGGGACGTGCAGGGCGTATATGGTGATTACTCGCTCTCTTCCCCTTATGCTGGCAGCCAGAGACTGGTGATGGTCGCATGCCGCCCCTCCTAGTCCACGCCAGCCTCGAACACGGGGAGTCGGCCTGGGGCGGGATCTCGTCGATACTGGATCTGCTGGTCGCCGCTTCAGCCTCCATCGGGCAGCGTGTCGCAGTGATGAGTATCGGATCCAGAGACCGCACGGTACCGCTGGGGCAGGAAGCGACTCTGTACGTGATAGGGATGCCAGAGCTGGCGGGAACGGTACTTTACCGCCACCCAGACCGGATACGCCTGGCCGGACTAGCCGGGGAGAGGATGGCGGCAGCCCTCGGCCAGATCCGCAATGACTCCGAGATCAGTCTTTGTGTGCACAACGACGAACTGGTCCGTCTGGTGAATATTTGCTCAGCATTCCCGTGGCGGCGAACCTGTGTCGCCTTTTTGCACGGGCTCGCGCGCCAGGAGCATCCTGGTCGCGCTGACCTCCACGCTCAGCAGGATGAACTTGTTGAATGCGTCGACTCCGTGGCGGTCTTCTCGCGCGAATACGCCAGGACCGTCAAACGCTACTATCCTGCACTGAAGCAGCTAGAGGTGGTAACGCCGCCGCTTGCCTTGCTGGTGGCCGAGGCATCCGCCCGTCGCGGGCGGCGCACTGCTAACACTGCCCAGGGTACTATCCTGGCTGCCGGGCGAAGCGTTCCGCAAAAGGGATTCGATATTCTTGTGGAGTCTCTGCTGATGGTGCCGCCAGGCTCCGTCCGGGAGGCTTGCATTATTGCGGGTCACGGCGATCCCGCTTACGAAAGATCATATTCTTCCGCCGCGGCACGGGCCCACGCGCGTATCTCTATCCGCCCGTGGGCCGCCCGGCCGCTCCTGCTTGATGCCGTCATGAGGGCCGGAGCCGTAGTCATGCCGTCCCGCTTCGAGCCGCTAGGATTGCTGGCCGCCGAGGCACTGGCCCAGGGGGTCCCGGTTATTGCCTCGGCAGTCGGGGGACTGGCGGAGCTGGTATCCGGGCCAGCCCTGGGCTGGACGGTACCCGCCGCGGAAGGGGCTGGGCCGCGGGCTCGTGACCTGGCTGAAGCCATCGTCGCCGCCGCGGCCGGCCTGCCGCGCGTCACCCCTGGGCCTGAGTACCTGCAGGAATGGTGGAGCGTGGACAGCTGCCTGACTGATCTGGCCCATGTTCTGGAAACGTGAGACTTAATGATGCCGCGACCACGCGTACTGCTGCTGACTCCGAACTGGCGTTGGGATGCATGTCCTCTGCCGGTCGAACACTCGTTATCGTTCCGCCAAACCCCCCCCTTGAGTGGGCTTATCTCTCTGGTGGCCTCCGGCGCGAGTCTGAAGTTCACGTGATCGATGCTTACGCGTCCGGCCTGAGCCCCGGAGGGCTGGGTGACCTCGTGGCCGGCATCGACCCAAGTGCGGTGGTCGTCACGTCTACGCCGTCCATGCTTTACTGGCGATGCCCGCCAATGTCGGTGGATGCGCCGCGGCAGGCCATCGATGCGGTACACCGGGCCAGCTCGGCTCCCGTTACCCTGATCGGGCCGCATGCGACGGCGACGCCTGAGTGGGCACTGCAGCGGACCGGGGCAGACTGGTGTTACCGCGGCGCTTTTGAGCGGGAGCTGCCGGGCATACTGATCAACGGTAGCTACCGTGGCTCTCCCCATGTCTGCTCGAGCCTGGAGAACCGCGGCACCGTGTCTGTTCTTCCGGCCGGCCAGTTGCCGCGGGCCAGCTTCGGCTGGCTGGCTGCGCAGGCTGGCTACGAGCCTCACATGTGGTCGGTAACCGACGAGGAGCTGGCGGCCGTGGGGGGAATAGGCAGTGGCGTGACGCTGGAGGCCTCCCGGGGTTGCCCATGGTCCTGTGTCTACTGCGCGAAAGAGCCGGTCAGGGGCAAGTTTGACCGGCGCCCGCTAGCCGACCTCGTGGCGGAAATCGAGGAAATCGCGCGGCTGGGGGTGGAGTACGTTTTCTTTATCGACGAAACCTTCAATATTCAGAGCGCGGAGTTCCGTCGGCTGCTGGGCCTGCTGGGTGAGCGCGGGATCCGATTCGGCTTTCAAGGCCGGCCGGACCTGATCGACCGCCGCATGGCCGAGCAGCTGCGTGCTGCCGGGTGCATTTATGCTGAGCTGGGAATTGACACGGTGTCCAATTCTCTCTCTTCCGATATCGGGCGGCGGCAAAGCCTCGAGCGCGCTCGGGGCGGGGTCGAGGTATGCCGGGAGTATATTCCCATTGTGAGGTTTAACCGGCTTAATCTGCAGACCGGCGACTACCGGGAAATGTTTGGTGACGTTCAGGATGACTGGGAGTATCCCCCGGACCCGGCCTTCCCGTATCCTGGTGCGGCGCTCGGGGAGCGGGTCATGCGGACATACGGCTACCCCTCCTTCGACTGGGACTTTGCGCGGCGCTATTCCTGGTGGCTGCGAATTGAAGTTTTTCTGCACCGTAAGCACCCATACCTGGATCCTGCAGATGTGCGGAGTCTCCAGGGAGCCTTTCTCGGGCTGACGGACACGGCGGCCACAGAAATAGCCGCAGCGCTAGGGCCGGTAGTGATGACGCCGCCGGAATTCCACGCACAGAATAAGATTGTCATGCGAAGGGGGCCAGGTGTTCGAACTCGTAGTTCCGGCACGCAATGAGGAAGACCATGTCGGGGAGTTGCTCACCTGGGCGCGGTCTGCATTCGGATCCGCAATCAAGATCGTGGTGGTCGATAACGCAAGCACCGACCGGACGCGGGAAGTCGCACACGCGACAGGAGCGGATGAGGTGGTTCACGAAGATCGCCCAGGCAAAGGGTTCGCGGTGATCACTGGCTTGAAGAGGTGCATTTCTGCCCAGGTCATGGTCTGCGATGCAGATATTGTCGGCTTGCGTCCCGAGGCTTTCTGGTCGCTGCGGAAGGTGGTCGAAAATTCGCCTTCGCCCATTGGCCGCCTGTCGATCGCCCGTGACCCCGAGGATGCCCCCGTAACGACACTGGTCGCACGCCCTCTTCTCGCGGCGCTCAGCCTGGAGGAGGAGGCTGGCTCCGAGCCTTTGGGAGGGCTGTTGCTGGCTAAGCGTCAATTTGTCCTTGAACAGCATCTCCCAGGCGGCTGGGGGTTTGATGTGGGATGCACGATAGCGGCGGTCCGCGATGGGTGCCGCATTCCCGAGATCCTCGTATCGGGGGTCACGCACCGGCATAAGCCGGTAAGCGACTACGTGGAAATGGCGAATCAGGTATGCCTGGCGATTCTGCGTGCTACCGGCCGCATAGCGTGGGACCACGCTGACTGTACTCAGTGCGGCAGCGTGGCCAGCCAGGAGGCCAATCTTCTCAAGGTTTCTGACGCGACCTGACCGTGCGCGGAGCACGGCCTAAGGAAGTGAGATGTGTCTGAGCGGAGTCGGTGGCTTGTGGTGTCACCGCATCTCGACGACGCGGCGCTCTCGGTTGGCGCGACTATCGCCGAGCGGTCCCTGCTTGGCCAGCTGACCGACGTCGTCACAGTTTTCTCGGGCCCTGGCGAACCCCCCTTGTCCCCGGTGGCCCGGCGCTTTCACGGCGAGTGCGGGCTCGATGAAGACGCCGTCGCGGTGCGCATGCGCGAGGATGCGTCGGCCATGGCTATTCTCGGCGCGGCCCAGCATCACCTGGGGTTCCCGGATGCCATATATCGCAGGCGTGCCGATGGCGGATGGCTCTGCGAGGACCGTTACGACATGTTCAGGCCCGGCGGAGCGGGCGAGCCGGGCCTTACCGGCGAGATTACCGCTGCGCTCGCCGACCGATGCCGGCGCACCCGCCCTGGCCTGCTCGTTACCTGCCGCGGTATCGGCGGGCATATCGATCACCTGATGACCCGCGATGCTGCTCTTGCGGTAGCAGTACTCGAGGAGCTGCCGATCTTGCTGTGGGAAGATCTCCCCTACGCACTCAGGCAGCCAGAGTCCGGGGAGCTGGACGACCCGCGTGACTTCGCGCCCTCGGCGCTGGCCTGGAGCCGGAAGTGGCGCGCGATCCGGTCGTACGCGTCACAAATCCCCATGCTCTGGCCGGGCGGCCAGAACTGGCTGGAGATGCTGCTGAGGCATGCCTGCGTACGCGGCGCGAGGTACCCCACGGAGCAGCTGTGGGCTGTCGATCCGGGTCTGGTTCAGCGTCACTTCTGAATCCTGAACTCAGAGCAGAGACCCTCGGCGACCCGGCCGGACCCAAACGAGCAAAACACGCAGAGTAGCCAGATATCAGGCCATATGATTCGACCATGCGGCCGTCTCGCTCATTATCCCTGCCGCCTGGGGCCTGGGGGCTTGCCGCCCGGGATTCAACGGCGGCCGGGCCGGCGATGTCCGTGCTCAGGTCGGTGATCCGGCGGCTGGCGGCCATTGTCCGCGGCTGCGGCGTCGGCTACGTGGCCGTGCAGGTCGCGATCTGGCACGGCTACTACGCGGCTCAGCCCGGGCGGCTCGCTGGCCCGCTCGCCGCGATGGTCTGGGGGATCGCGGCCGTGGCCTGGCTGCGCCGCCGCCGCCCGGACTGGCCGCTGATCGTCGTGGACACGGGTTTCTACGCCGCGCTCGCCGTCAGCGCCGGGGCGTGCGTGCCGCCAGACATGCGCGGCGTGGCCGGCAACTGGCTCTACATCGCCGTGGCCAGCCAGGTGGTCGTGACGGTCTGGTTCGCGCCCCGGGTGCTGGCGGTACTGCTGAGCCTCGTCCCGGAGGCGGCTTACTGGGCGGGGACCGCGGTGACCCCGCCGGGGCCGGCCCAGGGCAACGCCCCGGTGGTGTCCGGGGTGCTGCTGCTCGTCGTGGTGATGGGGCACTGGACCGCCCGCGGCATGCTGTACCGCCGGGCGGCCCGGGCCGACGCCCGGTTCGCCGCCGCCGATCAGGAAGCGCACGACCAGTACGTGGTCCTGTCCCGGACCATCGAGCGCCGCGAGCACGAGCGGCTGCTGCACGACACCGTGCTGAACACGCTCACCGCGATCAGCCGCGGCAGCCGCGGCCCGGCGCTGGTGGCCCGCTGCCGGCAGGACATCGCACGGCTGGAGCACGCGCTCGCGGATCCTGGTGATCCGGCGGGCCCGCCCGCCCGGGGAGGCGGCGGCCTCGTCGCTGATCTGGACGCAATCGCCGCCGAGATGCGCGGCCGCGGCCTGCGCGTCCACCTCGGGCGTGATGCAGGGCCGGGCGGCGCGCAGATCCCGGCGCCGGTGGCCGGGGCCCTGGTGCACGCGACCCGGGAGGCACTGGCCAACGTGGCCGCCCACGCCGGCACCGGGGAGGCGTGGGTGTCGGTCACCCAGGCGGCGCAGCAGCTCCGGGTGACCGTGCGCGACGAGGGCGCGGGCTTCGACCCGGCCCGGGTGGACCCGGGCCGGCTGGGACTGCGCCGTTCGATCACCGAGCGGGTCACCGACTGGGGCGGCCGGGTCCGCGTCCAGTCGGCGCCCGGCCAGGGGACGCTGGTCAGCATGAGCTGGCCCGCGGCGGCCGCGGCCGCCGAGCCGGATCTGGTCGCGGCGGATTCGTCATGGTGAGCCACGCGGGCGAGGTCCGCGACGTGACCGAGGCCGCGGTGCCGCGGGTCGCGGCCATCCTGGCCTTCGTCCTGCCGATCGGCCTGCTCGTCCAGGTGCTGGCCGCTCTGCCGGACTACCGTCACCCGGCCGTGCCGATTGTGGTCTGGCTCAGCCTGCTGGTGGCCGCCTGGCGGCTGATCCCGCACGTCCGCGGGGGCGGCCTGTCCCGGCGCCAGGCCGTGGCCGCGGTCGCGGTGGCGCTGGCCGCGGTCACCGCGGTGGGCTGGGACCGGAGGCCGTATGTCCCGGCCGGGGCCCTGGACTGGTCCATCCTCGGCGCGGTCTGGCTGCTCGCGCTGGTGGTCCTCAGCCGTCCCGCCTGGGAGTGGGTGCCCGGCTCGCTCCTGGTCCTGGCGGTCAACGGCTTCTTCGTCCTGCGCCTGCTGGGCACCACCGCGCCGGGCATCGCCCGGCTGGCGGCGGCCGGGTACGTGGTGGTGATGATCCTGGGCGTGTTCGCCCTGCTGCGGCCCACCCTCCGGGTGCACGCCGGGCTGGCCGCGCGCGCGGCCGAACTGGCCAGCCGCTCGGCGGCGGAACGCGCCGCGGTCGGGGCCATCCAGCAGGACCGGCGGGACCGGTTCGCGCTGCTGGAACTGGAGGCGCTGCCGCTGCTGCGCGGCATCGCCGACGGTTCGCTCGACCCCGCCGCCGAGGACGTGCGCCAGCAATGCGCCCGGCACGCCACCACCCTGCGGCGGGCCCTGGTCAACCGGGCCCGGCTGGGCCGCGAACTCCTGGCCGGGCTGGAACCTGCGCTGCGCGCGGCCCGGCAGCGCGGCCTGCAGGTCGAGATCCAGGTGGTGGGGGATCCGGGCCTGCCCTCGCCGGGCCTGGCCCGGGCCACCCTGGGCGCCGTGGATACGGTGCTGCGGGCGCTGCCTCCGCAAACAGTTACCCTGACCGTGCTCGCCCCGGGCGGGGCATCCCCGTCCGCGCTGGCCGCGGGCGGGCCGGGCCCGTCCGTGCTCGTCCCGGGCGGGGCGGCCCCGCCCGTGCTCGCCGCGGGCGCCCTCGCTGATCCCGCGCTGGACGTGGAGCTGTACCTGACCTTCACGGGGCTGCCGCCTGCCGCGCGGGCCGCGGCCTTCGCCGCACCGGCCGGGGTCTCCCGCTGGCGGGCCGGGCTCGACGTCGACGCCAGCGGCTCGGGCTGCCTCGAGGTCAGCTGGCCCGCGGCGGTGCGGGTGTGACGGCCACGGCGGTGCGGGAGTGAGAGCCACGGCGGTGCGGGAGTGACGGCCGCGGCGATCGATGTGGCGGCCGTTAACGATCACCCGATCATCCTGGACAGCATCGCCCGGTGGGTCAGCGGCCCGGACAGCGGCATCCGGGTCGTGGCCACCTCGGCGACCGTGGACGGCCTGCTGGCCGGCCCGGGGCGGCACGCTCACGTCGTCCTGCTCGACCTCGACCTGGGCGACGGGACCACAGCCGAGCGGAACGTGTCGGTGATCCGCGCGGCCGGCCCCGCGGTCCTGGTCCTGGCCACCTCGGACCGGCCCGTCTCGGTCCGGGACGCGATCCGCGCCGGGGCGCTCGGGTACGTGCTCAAGAACGAGGAAACGTCCGAGGTCCGGGCGGCCATTAAGGCCGTGGCCACCGGAAAGGATTGGATCTCGCCCCGCCTGGCCTACATCTTCGCCACCGACGATGCCCCTGACCGGCCCGTACTAAGCGCGCAGGAAACGCGTGCGCTGCAGCTTTACGCCACCGGTATGCCGATGAAGTCGGTGGCCAGGCGGATGCGTATTAGTGAGGAGACCACGAAGCAGTATGTCGGCCGCGTGCGGGAGAAGTACGCTAGAGCAGGACGGGCGGCACCGACGAAATTGGACCTGTACTATCGAGCCGTCGAGGACGGGCATCTCCCCCCTCACCCCTAACCGCGGACCCCCCCTCCCGGTGACAGGGGTAACAGGAGATACCCGTCCTCGATCTTTGTTACGAGACATGATCTTAAGCTGCCCGTCAACCAGCCGTCATGACCCCTCTTGGGGGGTCAGCCCCAATGCGCCGTCGGGGGTCAGCCCCAATGCGCCGTCGATGAGCCGCAGTATGCACCGGTCGAAAATCTCGTCCGCGTCCCGCGGTGGCGGCGGCGGGCCGGCCAGCGCCGCGGCCAGGTTCGGGTAACGGCCGCTGGCCGCGGCCGCCACCAGGCCGGCCACCTGGGCGGCGGACTGCTCCTGCGCGGTCACCCCGGTCCGGGCCCGTTCCTCGGCCAGCGCCGCCTGGACGCCCCCGTAGGAGAGCGCGAACCCGTTGACCATCCCGAGCAGCTCCATCTTGGCCGCGGTATCCAGGCCGGAACTGCTCAGCAAGCCGAGGAAGTACTCGACGTACCGCATCGCGCTGGGTCCGATCACCGGCGGCCGCTGCATGGCCCGGGGCAGCCACGGGTGGCGCCGGGTGATGTCCCGGCCCTGCCGGGCCAGCTCCAGGATCCTGGCCCGGCGGCCGGCCAGCCGGTGACCCGGCGGCACGTCCGGGTACGAGTACTCGCCGCTCACCTGGTCGATCATCAACTGGACCAGGTGCTCCTTGGACGGCACGTAGTTGTACAGCGACATGGTGCCCATGCCCAGGTCGGTGGCGATCCGCCGCATCGTGACCGCGTCGATGCCCTCGGTGTCGGCCACCGCGACCGCGGCGGCGGCGATCGCGGCCCGGCTGTGCTTCGGCCGGGGCCCCCGCCCGCCGTACTCGGGCACCTCCCAGATCGACGCCGGAACCCGGGCGCGGGACCCCGGGCGCGAGCCTGACGTGGTCACCGTGAGCTCACCCCCACCCCGCAGCTTATCTACGTGCGCCGTACGGAGTATGGTACGGAAAGAAATAACGTACGCCGTACGTAGCTTGCCCGGGCGAGCCGAGCCAGCGAGCAAAAAGGAGGCACGATGACCGAGCCGATCCAGGGCGAGGCGGCCGTCCGGCCCGTACCCCCGGACCAGGGCGCCCCCCTGCCCCGGCATGTCCGGCTGTGGATGCGGCTGTCCCGGCGGGACCTGCGGGACCTTCCCCCGCCTCAATGCCCGGTGCGGGTGGACGCGGGCCTGGTGGTGCCCGCCGCCGACGGGGTGGCGCTGCGCACCGATCACTACATCCCGCAGGTGGCCACGCCGCGGCCCACGGTGCTGGTCCGCACCCCGTATGGGCGCGGCTTCCCCTGGGACCACCTGTTCGGCGGCCTGATCGCCGAGCAGGGGTTCCACGTGGTGATCCAGAGCTGCCGCGGCACCGGCGGGTCCGGCGGCGGGAAGTACCAGCCTTTCACTCGCGAACGGGGCGACGGCCAGGCCACGGTGGCCTGGCTGCGTGAGCAGGACTGGTTCAACGGGGCGCTGGCCATGATCGGTCCCAGCTACCTCAGCTCCGTCCAGTGGGCGCTGGCTACCGACCCGCCCGCCGAGCTGCGCGCGCTGGTGACGCAGGTCGGGGTGTCCGACCCGTTCTCGCTGGTCTATCCCGGCGGCGTCTTCGCCCTGGAGAACGTGCTCGTGGCCGCCGCCGCGACGCTGAGCTTCGAGCGCGGGATGGCCGCGCTGATCCGGTCTGGGCTGCGGGTCCAGCGGAAGATGCGCCGGGCCGGCCGTCAGCTCCCGCTGATCGACGCCTACCCGCCGGCGCTGGGCACCCGGATCGGCTATCTGGACGAGTGGCTGGCCAGTCCGGACCCGGCCGCCCCGTGCTGGTCGTCGCTGGAGATCGGGGCGGACCGCCCGCTGCCGCCGATCCCAGCCAGCCTGCTCACCGGCTGGTGGGACGCCTGCCTGGACCAGGTCCTGGACCGGTACGGCCGGCTCCGGGCCCGCGGGACCCCGGTGCGCCTGGTGGTCGGCCCCTGGACGCACTCGTCGGCCTTCAACCGGGCCCTCCCGGTCGTCCTGGGCGAGGCGCTCGGCTGGCTGCGCGCCTACACCGGCCAGGGTCAGACCCAAGACCTCCGCAACGAAGACCGCCCGGTGCGGGTGCACGTCGGCGGCGCCTGCGAATGGCGGGACCTGGCGGACTGGCCCCCACCGGAACTGGTTCGCCAGCCCTGGTACCCGCACGCCGGCGGCGGCCTGCTCCCGGAGCCGCCCGCTCAGCCCGGGATCTCCTCGTTCCGCTATGACCCGGCGGACCCCACCCCGTCAGCGGGCGGCCCGTTGCTCACCCGCCAGGCGGGGGCGGTGGACAACCGGGCCCTGGAGGCCCGGCCCGACGTCCTGGTGTTCACCAGCCCGCCGCTCGCCGGGGATCTCGACGTGATCGGCCCGGTCGGCGTCCGGGTCCGGGTGCACGCCTCCGGCCGCCACTTCGACCTCTTCGCCCGGCTGTGCGACGTGGACCCGCGGGGGCGTTCACGCAACGTCTGTGACGGCATCATCCGGTGCGCCGAGGCCAGCGGCCCGGTCACCGTGCCGATGAGCGCGGCCGCCCACCGGTTCGCGGCCGGGCACCGGCTGCGGCTCCAGGTGTCGGGCGGGGCCCATCCCCGGTTCGCCCGCAACACGGGATCCGGCGAGCCGCCCGCCACCGCGACCCGGCTGGTCCCGGTGGACGTGCAGATCCGGCACGAGGCCGCTGACCCCTGCGTGCTGTCCCTCCCGGTGTGCTCCGGGCCGGGGACCGCCACCGGTTAAAGGGCAGAATTAGCGCACATTTACCAAACTGAATCGGCGCTGATCCGCGTTTTAAGCTGACGTCCAGCGTGGTCACAGCCTGCTACCATCCGGTTCAGACTTTCCGGTGACCGGTGTTCCTGGGGGGAACACCGGCCGCCAATCCGGGAAAATCGCCCGGTGGTCCGGTGCGAAACCGTGCAGAGTTCTTTGCTTTTAACAGGGGGATATCCATGCGAATTACATCGTTCAAGGCGGCCCTGGCCGCGGCGGCCGCGGGGGGCCTGGCGGCGGCCGGGCTGGGCGCCGCCCCGGCCCTGGCCACGACCGTGGTCACCGTGCCGTGCGGCGTCGGCCACCTGTCCAGCGCCATCTCCACCGCGGTCAGCGGCGAGGTGCTGCAGCTGTCGCCAAGCTGCGCGTACGTGCTGCACACCGCGCTGCCCCAGGTGAAGGTCCCGCTCACCCTCGAGGGCCACAGCACCATCGCGCGCAGCACGCTCCTGCTCACGCCGCACTTCAGCCTGCTGACCGTGGGTTCCGGCGGTGCCCTGACCACCGACGACATCGACTTCGTGAACGGCTACGCCACCACGTACGGCGGGGCCATCAACGGGGCTTCCGGCCCGGTCACCGTGCACGGCGGGACATTCACCGGGAACAACTCCGGCACCTACGGCGGCGCCATCTATAACGGCGACGGCCTGACCGTGATCGGCGCCACCTTCACCGGGAACTCGTCCCGCAATTACGGCGGGGTGATCTACAACGACGACCCGGCGCTGATCACCGGGTCCACCTTCACTGATAACTCGGCCCGGTACTACGGGGGGGCGCTGTACGACAACGACGACACCACGGCGCTGAACGACACGTTCACCGCCAACACCGCGGGTACCTACGCCGGCGCCATCGACGTGGACGCCGGGACGACCACGGCCGACGTCGCCTACTTCACGGGGAACTCCTCGGAGTACGGGGGCGCGATCATCACCGACGGCGGTGGCCTCACCCTCAACCACGGGTACTTCAAGCAGAACACCGCCAGCGAGTACGGCGGCGCCCTCTACAACGCCGAGCCGTCCACGATCCAGAACACCACGTTCACCGGGAACAGCGGCGGCGACTACGGCGGCGCCGTCTACAACGACGACGTTCTCACCGCGACCACGATCGCGGCGACCGGTAACACCGCCGTCGATGGCGGCGGCATCTACAGCGAGGACGAGCTGACCCTGACCGGCGGCTCGCTGACCAAGAACACCGCCGAGTACGGCGGCGGGCTGGAGAACGACGACGTGGCCACGGTCCGGAACACCACGTTCGGCCAGAACTCCGCGTCCTCCGCGGGCGGGGGCATCTATAACGACGACTCGCTGACGCTCCAGTTCAGCACCGTGACCCACAACTCCGCCCCGCCCGGCGAGGGCGGCGGCATCTTTAACGACGGCACCGTGGTCTCAACCGGCAACACGATCACGTCGAACCTGACCAACAACTGCTCGCCGGCGATGTCCGTGGCCGGCTGCACCGGCTGACCAGCCGGCCGTTCCCGCCGCACTCATCGATTCAGCTCTTCTCCAGGGGGACTTTCATGCGCATGAAACTAGCCAGAACCGTGGCGGCCGGAGCGGCGGCCGCCGCGGCAGGCCTGGGGGCCGCCACGCCGGCCCTGGCGGCGCCGGTGCCGACGGTGCAGGTGCCGTGCAGCGCCAGCGCGCTCGGCAGCGCGATCAGCAGCGCGGTCAACGGCGACGTGCTGCGGCTGGCATCGTCGTGCACGTACACGCTGACCAGCGCCCTGCCCGACGTCACCACGACGCTGACCCTGCAGGGTGGCACCAAGAGCACCATCGAGCGCAGCTACGCGGGGGCTACGCCCGACTTCGCGCTGCTCACGCTCGGCGTCGGCGGCAACCTGACCGTCACCAACGTCAACTTCACGAACGGCTACGGTGGCGACTACGGCGGGGCCATCGACGCCGAGGACGGCCCGCTCAGCGTCACCGGCGGCACGTTCTCCGATAACCAGGACGCCGAGTACGGCGGCGCCATCTACAGCGAGGATGGCCTCACCGTGAGCAACGCCACCTTCACCGACAACTCGGCCCCTGACTACGGGGGAGCCATCGACATCGAGGAGGCCGCGACGATCACCGGCTCGACCTTCACCGGGAACTCCTCGGAATACGCTGGCGCGGTGGAGGACGACGCGGACACCACCGTGTCCGGCTCCACCTTCACCAGCAACACTGCCAGCGAGGAAGGCGGGGCCATCTACGCGGAGGACGGGACCACGACGGTGAACAAGGGCACGTTCACCAAGAACTCCGCCCAGTATTACGGCGGCGCAATCTACGACGACGGCGCCGATAACCTCGTGGTAAACACCGGCTACTTCCAGCAGAACACCGCCAGTGACTACGGCGGGGCCATCGCCACCTATGAGCCGATGACGCTGAACAACACCACGTTCACGCACAACTATGGTGCCGAATATGGGGGCGCCATCTACGCCGAGGGAGACGGCGTGACGATCAATCACATTACCCTCAACCTCAATAGCGGCGAGTATGGCGGCGGCATCTACAACTATTACGACCTGACGCTGACCGACGGCTCGTTCAGCAACAACACCGCCGAGTACGGCGGCGGGATGTACAACGAGTGGGACGCGACCGTGAACGACGCCACCTTCCAGCAGAATTCCGCCTCGTATGCTGGCGGTGGCCTCTACCAGGACGGCCACTACACCGACCTGAACGGCAGCCAGGTGGAGTACAACCACGCACCGTCCGGCGAGGGCGGCGGCATCTATAACGATGGCACCGTCAACCTGACCAATACCCTGGTCCGGTTCAACACGGTGAACAACTGCTCGCCGGCGGCCTCGGTCACCGGCTGCACCGGCTGATCCCGGGCACCGGCTAACCCCGGCCTGGCCAGCACAGGCCTGGCCAGCACGGGCCCGGGCACCAGTCCTGGACGGCGCCGCACGGCGCTGTCCAGGACTGGTCCGTGTTCCGGGGATTCGCCGCCTGGGCCGGTGCGGGTAATCGCGTCACCTGCCCGCCCGATCCGCCCTAAGCTCGGAAGCGGGTAGCCAGGGCCGGAGGCGAGCGGTGCAGGAATTCGACGAGATCCGTAAGCGGCTGGAGTGCCTCGAGGCCCAGGTCGCCGCCCTGGCCGAGGCCCAGAACGACGGCCGCCGGGCCGCCGACCTGTTCGCGATGGTGGACCGGGACGTAGCCGACCTGAACACCGCGTTCGGGACGCAGCGCCAGCTTCTCCAGGCGCTCCGCGACGACCAGGTCGGGCACGGGCACAGCCTCGCCGAGCATGGGCAGGCCCTGGACGGGATCATCGCGACGCTGCGGATGATCCACGACACCCAGCTGAAGCAGAGCCGGCAGCTCGCCGAGCACGGCCGGGTCCTGGCCCGGATCGATCCGGGCCAGTGATCCAGGGGCAGGCCCAGGGCCGCTGACCCGGGAAGGCCGCGAGGACGCTGAGGTGCTGTGAGTAGCCCTGTGTCAAGCTGCGGCTTGTTGATCTTGGTTGAGCAGGGTCTGGAGTGCGCGGTGCCTGGCGGGGTCGTAGGCGGTCTGGTTTTGCCAGCAGTGCCAGATGACGAACAGCCAGGCGCTGGCGAGGATGCGGACGGCGTGGGGGTGGTCGTGGCCGCGGGCGCGGGCGCGGTTGTAGAGGTCGGTGGCCCAGGGGCTGGCGCGGCGGGAGTCGCCGGCGAAGTCGGTGACGGCGTCGCGGAGCTGTTTGTCACACGACCAGCGGAAGCTGACGGCGCGGAGCTTGCCCGATTGCCGGGTGGAGGGTGCGGCGCCGGCGAGGCAGGCGAGGGCTTCGGGGGCAGGGAAGCGGGCGCGGCAGTCGCCGATCTCGGCGAGGAGCCGGGCGGCGCGGACGGTGCCGGAGCGGGGCAGCGAGGTGAAGATGTGCGCGTCGGCGTGCAGGGTGAGCTGCTCGGCGATCTGCTCGGACAGGGCCTTGATCTGTTCGGCGAGGGTGGTCAGGACCGCGTGCAGGGCTGCGGTGACGTGGGCTTGCGCGGCGCCGTCGTCACCGGTGGCGCCGCGGGGCGCGGCAGCCAGGCGGGCGTGCAGGACGGCGGGAGCCGTGCCGCCGCAGTAGCCCACGCTGGCCAGCCAGGCCGCCAGGCGGCGGGGCGAGAGCCAGTCCGCGCGGTCCTGGGTGCTGAAGCGGGCCAGGAAGCGCAGGCTGATCGGGGAGTCGATCTCGGCGAACAGCCCGGCTGCGCCGGGGAAGGCGTTGCGCAGGTGGGCGCGCAGCTGGTTGGCGACGGCGACCCGGTGGCAGACGAGGTCCTTGCGGGCCCGGCAGGCGCGGCGCAAGGTCACGGTGGCCGGGCTGTCGGGGGTCAGGGGCGCCAGCCGGGCGCGGTCGGTGCGCAGCGTGTCGGCCAGGACGTAGGCGTCGAACCGGTCGTCTTTATTGCCGGCCGAGCCGTACCGGCCGCGCAGGTTCTTGATCTGGTTCGGGCTGATCACCACCACCGTGATCCCCGCGCCGAGCAGGGCGTCGACCACCGGGCCGTCAGGGCGCTCGATCGCGGCCTCCCGGGCGCCATGACGGGCCAGCACCGCGATCAGCTCACGCAGGCCAGCGGCGCTGTGCTCAACCGAGCACCGGCGGATCTCCCGGCCTTTGGCGTTAACAACGGACACGGCGTGATCATCACGGGCCCAGTCGATCCCGGACGTCACGTCGCCGGGTGGTTCTTCGGGCAGGGTGTTTCTGGCAGACTGCAACTCTGCCTCCTCGCTGCCAGACCCAGTGGGGAGGCACCCTCATGCGGTGCCGGGACGCGGCTGCCGGTTCGCTCACTGATCGGCGCTCGGAGGCGCACAGCCCTGTCAACGGTCGGCACGTCCCGGGTAACCGCCAGGCCCCGCAGAACTCACAGTGGACATCAGCTGTGTCAAGCGAGCAGGGCGGTGGCCTGGCGGCACCTCGGGTGCATCAGCAGCCTCACGGCCACCGACACAAGGATGGTGCACCAGTGAGCCCGGGCCAGGTCCATGGCCCGGCCCGGGCTCGCGTGATCTGCTCCTGCCGGTGCGTTACCGGCCGGACGGCGCCTCCTTGAGGGAGGTGATGAAGCCGGCCCAGGCGGCCCGGCTGAAGACGAGCGTGCCGGCCTGCCTCGCCTTGGAGTCGCGCACCACGACTACGTCCGGCAGGTTCCGGGCGACCTCGACGCACTGGCCGCCATTGCCGCCGCTATGGCTGCTCTTACGCCAATTGGCACGGGACAGGTCGATGCCTGAGGGGGTCATCCCGCACCTCCTTCGTGTTGTCTAGATCTCTGGTTACTAGGATTATTAGTTCGCACCGATTGGTGACTCTAAAACTTAGCTGAATCCCTTGGCCACCTGCGCAATCAGGTCGATGGATTGGGCCGTGCCGAGGGCTTCGGCACGGAGGTGATTGAACACCACACTATAGCGCCGGACCTCGTTCTCATTCTCCAGGAAAAGACTTCCGGTAAGGTGCTCCAGGTAGACGACGGCGGGATCGGCGGCCTGCGGGAATTCCAGAATGGTGAACGGGCTGATGGGCTGCACCTGAGCGGCCGCGCCGAATGGCAGGACCTGCAGCGTCACGGTGGGCTGCCCGGCTACGTCGATGAGCCGTCCTAGCTGGCCGCGCATCACGTCCGGGCCGCCGATCTGGGCCCGCAGCACGTTCTCGCTCAGCACCACCCACAGGTCAGGTGGCTCCTGCTGGTCCAGCGTGGCCTGGCGGTCCATCCGCAGCGCCACCTGCCGGTCGATGTCCTCGGCCGGGCCGGCGGTCGGCGCGGTGCGCAGCACGGCCCGTGCGTACTCCTTGGTCTGCAGCAGGCCGGGCACCACCATGCACTGGAAGTCCCGCAGCGCCGCAGCCTCGGATTCGAGGCCGATGTACGGCTCGAACCAGGTGGGCAGGACCCGTCCGTACGTGTGCCACCAGCCCTTGCGCCGGGCCTCGCGGGCCAGCTGGACGAGCGCGTTCGCTTCCTCCCCGAGCACGCCGTAGATCTCCAGCAGCTCCCGCACGTCCCCGGGCCGCACGCTGATCCGGCCGGTCTCCATCCGGCTGATCCGGGTTCCCGAGCAGTCGAGCCGCTGCCCGACGTCTTCGCAGGTTAAGCGGGCTTGCTCGCGCAGGCGCCGGAGCTCGATGCCGAGCCGTTTGCGGCGGACCGTGGGACTGGGACTCGCGGCCATGATGCTGTGCCTCCGGGACTCGCCCGTGCTGCAGACCGTGGTGCTGCGGGGCTGCGCACGTTACAATGTGGAATCGCATAATACGGTTAGGCATCTTGCACAAGGGCGTGGCTTGATGCATGCTGGGGCACAATGCTGCGACGCATGATACGCGCCCGCGCTCCTGGGGTGCCGGTACATAACCGCTGAGGTATCCGATTCCGGCGAGGTGATCCGCGAGATGCCCCGGACCGGCACCGGCCCGTTCCCTGCGCAGCGTTCCAGCTTTCCCGCCCCCGGTGGCCATTACGGCTTGGCCGGCCGGGACACGCAGTTCAGTGCGGCTCCCTTGGGCGGCTCTTATGGGGGCAGTTCCTACCGCGGCAGTTCCTACGGCGCGGGCGGGTCCGGCCAGTACGGCCTGGCCGTCCCCGGCAGCTACTTCGCCCCGGTCGCGGCGCCGGACGAGTACGGGGCGGACGAGTACCAGGCGTCCCAGGACGAGCCCGCCCAGGACGAGCCGGGCCGCCCCGCACAGTGGCCGCTGCAGTCCCGGCTGGAGCTGGGCGCGCTGGCCGGCGCGGTGCCGTGCGCCCGGCTGCACGCCCGCCTGGTGCTCACCGAGTGGGGGCAGGCCGTCCTCGGCGACAGCGTGGAACTGATCGTCTCGGAACTGATGACCAACGCACTGCGTGCCTGCACCGATCCGGTCGCCGGGCGGCCGGGCTACGGTCCTGACGGGCGGCATCCCCCCCTGGGGCTGCGGCTCGCGTCCGATGGCCGGCAGGTGCTGGTGGAGGTCTGGGACGGCGCTATGGCTCCGCCGCTGCCCGGCCAGGTCAGCCCGGACGGCGAGACCGGCCGCGGCCTTTTAATGGTGGAGGCGGTCAGCAGCCGCTGGGGTTACTACTACCCCGCCCGCCAGCCGCGCGGCACCGCGCCGGACGAGCGGGCGGCCAAGGTCGTCTGGGCCCTCATCCAGCCCGGGGGCTGATCCGGTCCCGTACCGCCAGGACGGTGTTCCAGCGGGCTGCCCCGGCCAGGTCCCGGACCCGCTCGGCGAGCGTGTAGTCCGGCCGGGCCGCGCTGTCGGCGATGGCGCGGTCCAGGTCGTGCCCGCACTGCTCCAGCACGGTGGAGAAGTCCCGCCGCATCGGCTCCAGCAGGCCGTAGCCGAACGAACGGTACAGGCGCGGGTAGCACGGCTTGAAGAGCCGGGCCCGCTCATGCAGCCCCGAGGAGTAGGACATCATGTCCTTCGGGCGCTGCCGGATGTAGTCCGGCAGCAGGTCCGCGAACGCCTCGCGGAGGATCCACTTGTCCTGCCCGTCCCGCTGCTTGAACTCGCGCGGTATCCGCATGGCCAGCTCCACCAGGGACAGGTCCAGGAACGGCACGCGCAGCTCGGTGCCATGCCCCATGCTGGCCCGGTCCAGGCGCTGCAGCTCGGTCCGGCACAGGTTGCGGATCTTGTGCAGGAACAGCCGGCGGGCCTGCTCCGGGCCGGCCCGGAAGTACATCGGGTAGCCGCCGAACAGCTCGTCGGAGCCGTCTCCCGACAGCACGACCTTGACCCCCATCTCGTGGATCCGCCGCAGCAGCGGGATCGACACGACCTCGTTGATCGTGTCGCCGTACTCGGTCAGCTCGCCCATCCGGATGGCCTCCCGGATGTCGGCCAGCCGGATGTCCCGTGGCCGGACCTCGATGACCTCGTGCGGCACGCCCAGCTCGGCGGTGAGGCGGCGCGCGTAGGTCAGGTCCGCGCTGGCCCGGGCGCCGATGGTGAAGGCCACGCAGTCCGGGTGCATCTCGCGCACGTGCAGCAGGGTCAGGCTGCTGTCCAGCCCGCCGGACAGGATGACCCCCACCGTCAGGCCGGTGTCCACCCGCACCCGGATGCTGTCCTCCAGGGCGGCCCGGATCAGCTTGGCCGCCTCGTCGGCGTCCTCGATCGGCGGCTGGTCGTCGCCGAGCCGGAGCAGGTCCACGTAGGGCTCCAGCACGGGCCCGGCTGCCGCGCCCGGGCTCGCGGCCTGGGCCCAGCCGCCCTCGGCCCAGCCATGATGGCCCGGCGGCACCTCGCTGACCGGGGCGCCCAGCCCGGTGAGCGCCTTGATCTCCGACGCTACGTGCAGGCTGCCGCCCCGGCGGGACCAGTACAGCGGCTTGACCCCGAGCGGGTCGCGGGCCAGGTAGAGGCGGTCAGCCGCGGTGTCGGCCAGGGCGAACGCGAACTCGCCGCGCAGCCGGCTGACCGCGCCCGCACCCCACTCGAGGAAGGCCTCCAGCACGACCTCGGTGTCACTGTCGGTCCGCAGCCGGTGGCCCAGGCTGGTCAGCTCGGCCTGCAGGAGCCGGTAGTTGAAGATCTCGCCGTTATAGCAGAGCACCCACCGGCCGTCGGCCGAGGTGAACGGCTGGATGGCCCGCTCGGCGTCCACGATGCGCAGCCGCTGGGTGCCGGCCAGCAGCCGCTCGGTCAGCAGGGTCTCCTCCACCTCGCCACGCGGCGCCAGCGAGCCGAGCATCTGACCGAAGGCCTGGCGGTCCGGCCGCGGGCCGAGGATCAGCGCGATGCCGCACACGGCGTCAGCCCGGTGCGCCGCGGCGCACGATGGCCGGGCTGAGGCACAGATGCCAGGTCTGCCCCTCGTCGATCGCGTTGACCTGGCCGGCCCGCTGGCGTTCCAGCAGCAGGCGTTCCAGCACGCCGGCTGCGCCGAACCGGCGGAACCAGGACATCTCGATGTCTATGGCGTATCCCACGCAGTGCGCGCTGGGCAGCGTGGCCGTGTACCCGAGCGCGCGCAGCCGGCGCTGCTGCTCGATGCTGCGGGCCAGGCTGGTCACCCACAGCGGCGGCGCTCCCGGCGCGGCGGCGGCGAAGTCGGCGGCCAGCTGGTTGAGCAGGGTCACCGCTTCCTCCGGGGCCCGGGGGAAGCGCAGGCCCGCGGTGCGCGGGGTGCGGCCGCGCCGCAGCCTGCGGTCCGCCGCGCGCACCGCGCGGACCGGCAGCGTCCGCGCCTGGCGCCGGTAGCGGAAACGGAGTTCCCCGCGGCGGCGCAGCGGCTCGAGGTCGATGAGTTCGGCCGAGCGGAGCAGATCTGAATCCGTGACCAGGGCCCGGGCTGATCCCCACCACGTGACGTCGATCAGGGCGAGAAGATGGATCCGGATATGGGCGGCCAGATCGGGCGCGCAATTGCGGGCCTGCGGCTGATAATGGCGGACCTCACGCAGCAGCCGGTCAACGGCGGCGCAGGCCCTCGGGGCTGGCCGCCAGCACCGTCGCGAACTCCGGGTCAGCCAGCCGTTCGGTCAGCACCCTTTCCGCCTTGACCAGGTCTTCGGGGCCGGTATGGCCGGCGATCTCGATCAGCAGATCGGCGACCGCGTCCCGGTAACAGTCCAGGTCCGGTCCGGTACACGGCGCGGCTCTGTGAGCGTGCATTGACGAAGAGTAACACGTCAATAACAATAAGTAACGAGAGGGACATCGGTGCGTGGCGTCCGGGAGATTTGGCAGGATCGGGGGGACCGGAGGCGCGGATCGCCGGTAGCGCGCGCCCAGGCCTGAGGAGTGACAGTGGCGGAAGCCGAGGATTGGAACAGCAAGATCATCGCCGAGTTCCGCGCCCACGGGGGGAAGGTTGGCGGGCAGTTCGAGGGGGCGCCCCTGCTGCTGCTGCACACGGTCGGCGCGAAGAGCGGCCAGCCGCGGGTGACCCCGATGATGTACCAGGACATCGGGGACGGCCGCCTCGCGGTGTTCGCGTCCAAGGCGGGCGCGCCGACCAACCCGGACTGGTACCACAACCTCCGGGCCAACCCCCGGATCAGCGCGGAGATCGGCACCGGCACCGTGCAGGCCGTGGCGCGGGTGGCCGAGGGCGCGGAGCGGGACCGCATCTGGGCCGCCCAGAAGCGCGACTACCCGGGCTTCGCGGACTACGAGAGCAAGACGACCCGGCAGATTCCCGTGGTCATCCTGGAGCTGGCCCACTAGGCGGCGGCCGCGCCCGCCTGGGCATGTCCCGGCCGGATAGAACTCCCTTGAGGATGGTTTGAGCCGCTCATTACGGGTGAGTTGGCCATCCATGCCTGGGACCAAGACCGGCGAAGAGGCCGGGAACAACGTTCTCGACGTGCTCGATCAGCGGCAGCCGACGGCCTTCTACTGGAAGCTGACCATCCTGGCCTGCCTGGGCGGGTTCCTGTTCGGGTACGACACCTCGAACATCGGCTCGGCGCTCAACTTCGTGCCCTACCACCTGAACAGCTTCTGGCTCGGCTACCTGGTGGCGGGCGCCTCGCTGGGCGCGGCGGCCGGGGCGGTCCTGGCCTTCTTCACGTCGGGCAAGCTGGGCCGTAAGGTCCTGCTGGTCGCCGACGCGCTGATCTACGCGGTGGGCTCGATCCTGGCCGCGGTCACCCCCAACGCGGCCATCCTGCTCATCGCCCGGACGCTGATCGGCCTGGCCATCGGGGCGGACTCCGCCATCGCCACCGCCTACATCGCGGAGTACGCCCCGCGCGGCCGCCGCGGCGCGCTGAGCATGCTCCAGCAGTGGATGATCACGGTCGGCATCCTGATCGCCTACGTCATCGCGCTGATTATCCTCAAGATCGCGCCCGGCAGCGCGGGCACGGTGGACTGGCGGCTGATCCTCGGCCTCGGCGCGGTTCCCGCCCTGATCGGCCTGGCCCTGCGGACCCGGATGCCCGAGTCGCCCCGGTGGCTGCTCCGGCAGGGCAAGTACGAGCGGGTCCGGGACGCGATGAAGGAGTTCGGGGCCGACGTCAGCCTCGAGGACGTGGAATACACCGCCCGCCAGCTCCAGGCCGAAGACCAGAGCCGGAAGCAGAACAAGGCCCGGAACTGGACCCGCGGGGTCTGGCGCGCCCTGGTCGTGGTCTGCGTGTTCTTCATCTTCCAGCAGATCACCGGCATCAACATCCCGCTGTATTACGGGCCGCACCTGCTCGGCCCGCTGTTCCAGAACAGCAGCGGGCTGGTCGCCAAGACCATCTCCGGCGTCGAGGTCACCGCCCTGATGACGGTGGTCAACGTGGCGTGCACCTACCTGGCGTTCCGCTACATCGACAAGGTGGGCCGCCGGAAGCTGGCCATCAGCGGCTACGTCGGCATGGCCGTGTTCGCGCTGGTCGCCGCGGCCGGGCTGGAGTATTTCACCGGCACCGCGCGGATCGTGGTCGTGATGATCGGGCTGTCCGCGTTCATCGGCTCGTTCGCGGCCGGTGTCGGCGGCACCGGCTGGCTGCTGCAGGGCGAGGTGTTCCCGACCTCGGTCCGCGGGCAGGCCGCGTCCACCGGCGCGACCGTGGACTGGCTGGCCAACTTCGCGCTGGTCGAGGTGTTCCCGGTCTGGATGGGCGCGATCGGCCTGGACTGGGTCCTGGTCTGCTTCGCGGGCCTGTGCGTGATGGCCATCGCCTTCGTGTACCGCTTCGTGCCGGAGACCAAGGGCCATTCGGTCGAGGAGGTGACCCGGATCTTCGAGCGGGAGGCGGACCGGGGCGTCCTGGCCAGTGCCGCGGCCGACGCCAGCTAGCCCCGGCGGCGGCCCGGGTCCTTAGGATGCGAGGTGATGACCGGGCGCTGGGAGTTCTGGATCGACCGGGGCGGCACGTTCACCGACGTGGTCGCCCGGCGCCCGGACGGCCGCCTGGCCGTCCGCAAGCTGCTCTCGGAGGACCCGGGCCGGTACGAGGACGCGGTGCTGGCCGGCATCCGCGGGCTGCTCGGGGTGCCGCCGGCGCAGCCCATCCCGGCCGCGCAGATCGGCTCGGTCCGGCTCGGCACCACCGTGGCCACCAACGCGCTGCTCGAGCGCCGCGGTGAGCCCACGGTCCTGGTCATCACCCGCGGCTTCGGCGACGCGCTGCGGATCGGCTACCAGAACCGGCCGCGCATCTTCGCCCGCGAGATCGTCCTGCCGGAGCTGCTGTACTGCCGGGTGATCGAGGTGACCGAGCGGGTCAGCACGCACGGCGAGGTGATCGCGGCGCTCGACGAGCAGGCGGCCGCCCGGGACCTGCGGGCCGCCTACGCCGACGGGCTGCGCGCCGTGGCCGTGGTCTGCCTGCACGGCTACCGCTACCCGGCGCACGAGGCCCGGATCGGCGAGATCGCCCGGGACATCGGGTTCACGCAGGTCTCGGAGTCCCACGCGACCAGCCCGCTGATGAAGCTGGTGTCCCGGGGCGACACCACGGTGGTGGACGCCTACCTGTCCCCGATCCTGGCCCGCTACGTCGACCAGCGTGGCTGGTGAGCTGGGCGGCGCCCGGGTGCTGTTCATGCAGTCCAACGGCGGGCTGGCCGACGCGCAGCGCTTCCGCGGCAAGGACTCCATCCTGTCCGGGCCGGCCGGCGGCATCGTCGGCATGGCCCGGACCGCCGCTGCGGCCGGCTTCGGCCGGGTCATCGGCTTCGACATGGGCGGCACCTCGACCGACGTGTCGCACTACGCCGGGGAGTTCGAGCGCCAGTACGAGACCGAGGTGGCCGGGGTCCGGATGCGGGCGCCGATGCTGAGCATCCATACCGTCGCGGCGGGCGGCGGCTCGATCCTGGCCTTCGACGGGAGCCGGTACCGGGTCGGCCCGGACTCGGCCGGGGCGAACCCCGGGCCCGGCGTGCTACCGCCGCGGCGGGCCGCTCACCGTGACCGACGCCAACGTCATGCTGGGCCGGGTCCAGCCCGGCTCCTTCCCCCGGGTGTTCGGGCCCGGCGGGGACGAGCCGCTGGACGCGGAGCTGGTGGCCGGCCGCTTCGCGGCGCTGGCCCGGCGGATCGGGGCGGCCACCGGGGACCGGCGCAGCGGCGCCGGGGTCGCGGCGGGGTTCCTCGACATCGCGGTGGCGAACATGGCGAACGCGATCAAGAAGATCTCCGTCCAGCGTGGCTACGACATCACCCGGTATGTGCTCGCCACCTTCGGCGGCGCCGGCGGGCAGCACGCCTGCGCGGTCGCCGACGCGCTGGGCATCACCGAGGTGCTCATCCACCCGCTGGCCGGGGTGCTGTCCGCCTACGGCATGGGCCTGGCCAGCGTGACCGCGATGCGGGAGTCGGCGGTGGAGGCGGAGCTGTCCGCGGGCCTGCTCGCCCGGCTGGACAGCGAGGCCGCCCAGCTGGAGGCCGCGGCGCGGGCCGAACTGGCGGCCGCCGGGGTGCCCGGTGGAGTGCACTGCGCCCGCCGCGCCCACCTGCGCTACCAGGGCACCGATACCGCCCTCCGGTTCCGTTCGGCCGGTGGAGTCCATGATGACGGCCTTCGAGGGCGCCTACCGCCAGCGCTTCTCGTTCCTGATGCGGGACAAGCCGGTGATCGTGGAGGCGGTGTCGGTGGAGGTGACCGGGGGCGCCGCGGATGACGCCAGCGACCCGGGCACCGTGGACAGCGCCCGCCGGCCCGCACCGGCCCCTCCGCGGGCCCGGCCGCGGCCCGGGTCCGGATGTTCACCGCCGGTGAGCTGGGCCGAGGTGGACCTCCTGCCGCGCAGCGGGCTGCGGCCCGGCCACGTGGTCCCCGGGCCCGCCCTCATCACCGAGGACTTCGCCACGACCGTGGTCGAGCCGGGCTGGCAGGCCGAGGTGACCGGCCGGGCGGACCTGCTGCTGACCCGCCCCGGCGGCCGGCCCGGCGCGGCCGCGGCCGCCAGCACCGACGCCGACCCGGTGCATGCTGGAGCTCTTCAACAACCTGTTCATGTCCGTGGCCGAGCAGATGGGCGTCCGGCTGCAGGGCACCGCGCACTCGGTCAACATCAAGGAGCGGCTCGATTTCTCCTGCGCGCTGTTCGACGCCGAGGGCGGGCTGGTCGCCAACGCCCCGCACATGCCGGTGCACCTGGGCTCCATGGGCGAGAGCATCAAGATGGTCATCGAGCCGCAACCCCGCGGCCATCGAAGCCGGGCGATGTCTTCATGCTCAACGACCCCTACCACGGCGGCACCCACCTGCCCGACATCACCGTGGTCACCCGGTGTTCGATGAGGATCGGCGCGAGCACATCCTGTTCTTCGTGGCGTCCCGCGGGCACCACGCCGAGATCGGCGGCATCACGCCCGGGCTCCATGCCGGCCTTCAGCGCCCGCGTCGACGAGGAAGGCGTGCTGATCGACAACTGGCGGCTGGCCGGGGCCGGCCAGCTGCGCGAGGCCGCCACCGCGGACGCTGCTCACCTCGGCCGAGTTCCCGTCCCGCAATCCCGCCGCCAACCTCGCGGACCTGCGGGCCCAGATCGCGGCGAACGAGAAGGGCGCCGCCGAGCTGCGCGAGCTGGTCAGCCAGTTCGGCCTGGACGTGGTGACCGCGTACATGGGCCACGTGCAGGACAACGCGGAAGAGGCGGTGCGCCGCGTCATCGCCCGGCTGCGTGACGGCGAGTGCGCCTACGAGCTGGACAACGGCGCCGTGATCAAGGTGGCGGTGCGGGTGGACCAGCGGGCCCGGACCGCGGAGATCGACTTCACCGGGACCTCAGCCGCAGCTGCCGGGCAACTTCAACGCGCCGTCGTCGGTCGCCATGGCCGCGGTCCTGTACGTGCTGCGCACGCTGGTGGACGACGAGATCCCGCTGAACGCCGGCTGCCTCAAGCCGGTGCGGGTCATCATCCCGCCCGGGCTGCCTGCTCGCCCCGGCCTACCCGGCGGCGGTCGCGGCCGGCAACGTCGAGACCTCCCAGGCGGTCACCGGCGCGCTCTACGCGGCGCTGGGCGTCATGGCCGAGGGGTCCGGCACCATGAACAACGTCACGTTCGGCAGCCAGCGAGTACCAGTACTACGAGACCGTGGCCAGCGGCTCCGGTGCCGGGGACGGATTCGCCGGCGCCTCCGTGGTGCAGACGCACATGACCAATTCCCGGCTGACCGACCCCGAGGTGCTGGAATGGCGGTTCCCGGTCCGGCTGGACTCGTTCGAGATCCGCCCGGGCAGCGGGGGGCGGGGACGGTGGCCAGGTGGTGACGGCGGCCGCCGCCGGCTCCGGTTCCTCACCCCGATGACGGTGAGCACGCTGAGCAGCCACCGGCGGGTCCCGCCGTACGGGATGGCGGGCGGGGCCGCGGGCCAGCTCGGGCACCAGTGGGTGGAGCGGGCCGATGGCCGGGTGACCGAGCTGGCCGGCTGCGACACCGCGCAGCTCGGCCCGGGGGACGTGCTCGTGCTGGAGACTCCGGGGGGCGGGGGTTACGGTCCCCCCTAGCGGACCGGCTCGGCGTCGGGGTCGAGGTCTTCGGTCTCGGGCTCGGCCGGCTCGGGCGCCTCGGGCTGCCGCAGCGGCCGCAACGCCGCTTCCACCCGGGCCAGCTCGTCCAGCATCGCGGTGGCGGCCTCGGTCATGACCTCGTTGGGCTGCAGCTTCCGGCCGGAGTCCAGGAACTGCTGGACGAACGGGATGTTCACCGACTCGAACACCGCCGTCATCTTGAGCGTGGTCAGCACCTGCTTGAGCATCTGCACGGCCCGGGTGCCGGCCGCCACGCCGCCGTAGCTGGCGAACCCCACCGGCTTGTAGTGCCACTCCCGGTTCAGGTAGTCGATCGCGTTCTTGGTGGCCGCGTTGAACCCGTAGTTGTACTCCGGGATCACGAAGATGAACGCGTCCGCCCGGCTGATGGTGGCGCTCCAGTCCTTGGTGTGCTGGTACTCGTACTGGCCCAGCCGGGGGTGCCGGGGCTCGTTGAACATCGGCAGGTTGACCTGGGCCAGGTCCACCACCTCGACGGCGAAGTGGCCGTGCGCGGTCGCGCTCGCGGTGATCCACTCGGCCACGGACGGCCCGACCCGTCCGGGCCGGGTACTGCCGATGATGACCTGCAGCAACGGCTGGGGCATGGTGCTGACTCCAGGGGGAACGGCGATGAAAGGGACGCTGGCACAGCGCCCGGGCCTGGTCCCAGTATTCCAGGGCCCAGTATTCCAGGGCCCGGCCTCCCGGCGGCCCCCGGTGTGTGACTATCGGCCCATGACCGAGCCGGTGCAGTGGCGCCAGATCAGGCGGCTGCTCAACGAGCACCGGCCGGAACTCGCCGCGCTGGCCGCCGGGCTGTACCCGGACCTGCCCCGGGTGGCCGGCACCGACCTGCTGTGCTGGCCGGGGTGGCTGCCCGCCGCCCCGCTGGACCTCGCCGACGTGCCGCTGGACTGGGCCAGCGCGCCGCCGCCGCCCACGGTGGACGGGACCGGGCCGGCCGCCTCGCACGTGCTGCCGCGGTCCGCGGCCGGGCCGGCGTATCCCGGCTACGCGGCGGCGATCGAGGCCCTGGACCGGCCGGCCCTGTTCGAGAACCGGGTCTGCTACCGGCTGCTGGACGCCGAACTGGCCGGCCCGCCGGGGCTGCGCTTCGGCCCGGCCCGGTACTTCGACGCGGTGAACCTCGGGCAGGCCGTGGCGCACGAGCTGACCGCGGCCTGGGCGTCCTCGCGAACCCGGCCCGGCCGCACCGCCCTCCCGCTGCGCGCCGCGGTGGGTGACCCGTGCGCGCTGCCCCGCCGCTGCGCCCTGACCGCCGTCACCACCCTGACCCTGCGCCGCAGCCCCGCCGGGGCCGCGTCGTTCCTGCTGCACTGGCGGGATCCGGCCCTGGTCAACCACGCGGGCGGGGCCTACCAGGTGATGCCCGCGGGCATCTTCCAGCCGGTGTCCGCGGCGCCGGCCGCGCGGCGGCACGACTTCAGCCTGTGGCGGTGCATGACCCGGGAGTTCAGCGAGGAACTGCTGGGCGGCTCCGAGGAGTACCCCACCCGCGGCGGGCGGCTCGACTACGCCCGCTGGCCGTTCCACCGTGAGCTGGCCGCGGCCCGGGAGGCGGGCACCCTGCGGGTCAGCTGCCTCGGGCTGGGCGTCGACCCGCTGACGCTGGCCACCGACATCCTGACCGTGGCCGTCTTCGAGGCCGGGGTGTTCGACCGGCTGTTCCGCGACCTGGTCACCGAGAACGCGGAGGGCCGGGTCGTCAGCCAGGACGGCTCGCCGGCGATCCCGTTCACCCGGGCCAGCGTGGACCGCTTCACCGGCGGGGGCGAGCCGGTGCAGACCGCCGGGACGGCGCTGCTCCGGCTGGCCTGGCAGCACCGGGAGATGCTCGGCGTGGCCGGGGGCTGAGCCCGGCTACCAGGGCTCGTGCCCCTGGTTGGCGGCGCGCAGCGTGCTCACGTACCCGCCGCGCTGGTACGCCGTGCCGGCGGTGTCGGCCGGGGCGGCGAGCTTGCCCCGCACACTGGCCACGCTGGTGAAGCCCTTGCGTTCCATCCACGCCTGCAACCCGTTGAGCAGGGTCCCGGCGTACCCGGGCCCGTGGCGCAGCAGTGCCGACGTGGTCATCACCACGTCCGCGCCGGCCAGCAGGTAGGCGGCCAGGTCAGCTGCGTCGTCCACCCCGGTGCTGGCGCCCAGCGAGGCCCGGACCCGGCCGGCCAGCCGGGCGATCCAGGCCCGGGGCAGCCGGCCCTCGGCCGGGCTGGACAGGCCGAAGCCCACGGTCACCGTGAGCGCCTCCGGGTCGATGTCGGGCTGGATGAAGCGGTTGAACAGCACCAGGCCGTCCACGCCAATCCGGTCCAGGCGCAGGGCCATCTCGCCGGGGGAGCTGAAGTAGGGGCTGAGCTTCACCGCGACCGGCACGCTGACCACCGCCTTGACCGTGGTCACGATCTCCACGTGGCGCTGCTCCACGTCGCGGCCGGACGACATCGGGTCGCCCGGCAGATGGTAGATGTTCAGCTCGATGGCGGCCGCCCCCGCGTCCTGCAGCGCGGCCGCGTAGTCCGTCCATCCGCCGGTGGTGACCCCGTTGAGGCTGGCGATGACCGGCACGTCCACCGCGGCCGCGGCCCGCTCCACCAGGCTCAGGTAGCGCCGCGGTGTCGCGTCGGTGGCGGCCGCCGCCGGGAAGTACGACAGCGATTCGGCGAAGCTCTCGGTGCTCGCCTCGGTGAGGGCCACGTTCTGCTGCGTCTCGCGCTGGAGTTCCTCCTCGAACAGGGAGGGCAGCACCACGGCGGCCACTCCCGCGTCGGCCAGCGCGCGCACCCCCTCAGGGGTCCGCGCCAGCGGTGACGCGGAGGCCACCAGCGGATTGCGGAGATTCAGGCCCATATAACGACTGGTCAGATCCATCGTCAGCCCCCGTGCTAACCCTGTGCGCCTGGCCAGGGAACGCTCTTCCGGCTCGTCCCTGGTCGCGGCGGCCTGCGTGGTCGGCCGCGGCACGATCAGCACCGGCCGGTGCGCTGCGTGCAGCAGCCGGTGCGAGACGCTGCCCAGCGGCAGATGCGGCAGGTCGTGCCGCCCGCGCGCGCCGACTACGACGATCCGGGCGTCATAATGGTCGGCGATCTCCAGGATCGTGCGGGAGATATGCCCCAGCCGGGTTTCGCGGATGTCCGCGTCCGCGGTGATCCCCGCGGCGCGCAGGTCGTCCACCACGCTGGCCACGAGTTTCTCGCCCTCGCCATCGGCGCAATCCACCCGGACCCGGCCGAACCGGCCCACGGCGAACTCGTGCACGTGCAACACCACGACGTGGTCGCCGCTGTCCCGGCTGAGTTCGCGGGTCATGTCCGCGGCCGCCTGGACGTGCTGGGCGGCGTCCACCGCCAGCAGGATCGTCTTGTTCATGATCACTCCTCAGGGGCTGGCGGCTGACCTGAGCAAACACCGCCCAGGAAAGTCGGCGGCACCCGCCGCGGGACGGACCAGCGTGGCGCCGGGAGGATCTCCGTCCTGGCGACGGTGGGTCTTGCGATCCCACGAGACCGCCCTATCCCATCCATTCCCGGCGGGCCTGCCACCGCCTTGGTCCCGCGCGGCGGGTGTCACAGGACCAGAGTGCTACGCCTCTTTATACGCCAGCAGGGCCGTTCGGCCCGGGATCGCGGGACCGTGGTCCCGGGCCGGACGGCGCTCTCCTGCGCCAGGCTGGGACCGAAGATCACTAGCTTCCTGCCGCCTTCGCGGCCAGGCTGGGTACAGAGCAAAGCAGGAATGGCCGCTGGGAGGACAGGCATGGCAACGAAGCCGGTAATCGCGGGCACGGATGGTTCACAGGAATCCATGCGGGCGGTGGAATGGGCGGCCCGCGAGGCGGTGCTCCGCGGGACATCGCTGCGGATCGTGGCGGTCCCGGTGCTGCCCCCGCGGATGCGGCCCAATCCGGCGACCCCCGAGACGGTGGCCGGCCTGATCGAGCACTCCATGGCCCGGGCCCTGGGTGCGGCGGCCCAGCAGGCCGCGACGCTGGAGCCGAACCTGGCCATCGAGACGCAACTGGTGGAGGGAGCGCCGGCGGACGTGCTGACCGCCGCCGCGCAGGACGCCTCGATGCTGGTGCTGGGCTCCCGGGGCGCCGGGGGATTCACGGCGATGATCCTCGGCTCGGTGAGCAGGTATGTCGCCACGCACGCGGCGGTCCCGGTCGTGGTGGCCCGCGAGGAGACGGTGGCCGAGCACCGGGAGATCGTGGTCGGCGTGCGTGACCTGGCCCAGCCCGGCGCGGCCCTGGGTTTCGGCTTCGAGGAAGCGGCGCTGCGCAAGGCCCGGCTGCTCGCCGTGCACGCCTGGTCGTGGTCCCTGCCCGGGCACGCGGACGCGCCCGCGGAAGACGGCGCCCGCCTGGAGAGCGAGATCGCCACCTGGCGGGAGAAGTTCCCGGAGGTGGAAGCGCGCTGGGAAGTGGTGCACGCGCACCCGGCCAAGGTCCTGGCCGGCGCGTCCGCCCGCGCCGACCTGGTGGTGCTGGGCCGGCACGGCCAGGGTGAGCCGCAGACTCCCGGAGTCGGCTCAGTGACCCACGCCGTGCTCAGCCACGCGCACGGTCCCGTGGTGTCCGTTCCGGGGGACTGATCACCGCCGGGGTGGTGGCCGTAGCCCGTCGAGGATGAGCTGGGCGAGGTGGGCGGAGCGCGGGTGGCTGGCGCCTGCGCCGGCGTGCCGGATCGCGGCGAAGGCGCGGGCGACGAGGGCCATCACCTCGTCCGCGGTGAGGTCGTGGCGCACGACGCCGGCCGCCTGCGCGCGGCTGAGCAGGCCGGCGACCTGGCGCGTGAGGTCGGCTGCCACCCCCGGGGCAGCGATGCGCAAGTCCAGCTCGGCGGCCTCCAGCGCGCTCTTGACCGCTACGTTCTCGGCCCCCGAGGCCATCATCCGGGACAGCAGCGTGAACAGGGCGCCGGGATCCCCGGTGGCGGCGAGACCCTCCCCCTCCGCCACCAGCTGCTCCAGCTGATCGGTGGCCACGGCGAGATACAGCGCTTCCTTGGCCGGGAAGTGCCGGTGGACGGTGCCCGGGCCAACGCCGGCGCCGCGGGCGATCTCGTCGAGCGAGACGCCCAGGCCCCTCGCCGCGAACAGCTGCTGGGCGGTCCGCAGCACGCGCTCGCGATTGCGGCGCGCGTCAGCCCGCAGCGTGCGGTTACTCCCGGGAGTGGCGGGTGACTCCGCGGCAGCGCGCTCACGCGGTCGGCTGGACATGTCGGCACCAGCATAACCGGGGCGCCGCACCGTATACTCGGGGCCGTAACCGGGGCGGCGCACCGCTTAGGAGGAAAGAATGCCGGACGACCTGCGGCCACTGGGCCAGGCTGGGCAAGTACTGGAACGGATTCGTGCGGCCGCGATCGCGCAGTCAGCCGCCGAGATGGAGCAGCTGTATGCCGTCAACGCGGTGCATGAGTTCCCGTTCACGACGCCGGCGGCTCCGGCCCGTCTCGTAGGCAGGGACGCCATCATGGAGTTCATCGTGGCCAGCTGGGAAGGTCCGCTCAGGTATGAGCGCTATCAGACCGTCGCCGCGTATCCGACGAACGACCCGGGGACCGTCGTCGTGCAGCAAGATGTCTACGGAACCAGTTCCGCCACCGGCCCGTTCATCCTCCCGAACCTCGTGATCCTGACCGTCGCCAGCCGCGAAATCCGGCACCTTCGCGACTTTGTCAACCTGGTCGCGGCTTTCGAGGCCATGGGACACGGACTCTGAGGCCGGCCACGGCCTCAGTCCTGCGCCAGCCAGTCGCCGGCCTCGTGGCCCACGGTCTGCACGCCCGCGCCGGCCTGGGCCAGGGCCGCCCGCGCGGCACGGTAGTGGTGTCCGCACAGCCACAGGTCCGCCGGGTGCGGGCGGGCCGCGGTGGCCAGCATGATGACCTTGACCTGCGGCCGGGCCGGGCAGCAGCATGACCGGGCCGGGGCTGCGGACGGCAGCTGCGGGGGCCTGATTGCGCTGCCGGCGGGATGCCCGGCGGCAGCGGCTCGCTGGGCGGCTTGTGCCGCACCGGCCTGCACGTTTCTCCGGAACATGACTCCACCATCGCACGCCTGGCCGCCGCCCGGCAGGGACATTGCTCCTGCCTGGCCGGGGCGAAAGGCCCGGCCCCGGCGGCGACGTCAGGGGCCGGCCCGCGGGTCGTCCGCGATTCCCGGCACCGGGCGGCCGTCCTCCAGGTAGCGGGGGCAGGTGGCCCCGAGAGCGGCCCGCACCCGCCGCCGGATGGGCTTGCGCAGCAGGTCCAGGGCGGCGGGCAGGGGCTCGAGCCGGTAGCCGGAGATCTCCTCGGCCTGCAGCACGATCGCGGCCAGGCTTTCCTGCGGCAGCTTGCCGCAGTCGAACAGGAACCGGAGCCCGCCTGGCTTGCCGCGGTGGGGCGGCCGGAAGTTGACGCACGCGAGGCGGCCGTGCGGCACGGTCAGGCCGCACTCCTCGCGCACCTCACGCTGGCAGGCCCTCCAGGGGGTCTCGCCGTCGGCCTCCATCACGCCGCCGGGGATGGTCCACCCGGACTTGTAGACCGGCTTGAGGATGAGCAGCCGCCCCGCCTGGTCGAAGATCAGTGCTCCCGCCGAGGCTGGGATGGCCGGGAGTGGCTGGCCGTCCGGTGCGATCACGGCACCACGCTACGTCCGGCAGGCGCTCCCGCGTCATAGGCTGACACCGTGCTGGGTATTCCTGATTTCCCGCGCCAGCGTGCGGACGTCGTCGGGCCGGGGCTGGCCGGACCGCTGGACGAGCAGTGATCCAGCATCCGGCGTTCCCCGTCGAGCCGTGGTGCCTGCGGGAGAGCACGCTGCACGCCGACATGCTGGCCCAGACCGAATCCGTGTTCGCGCTGGCCAACGGGCATATCGGCTGGCGGGCGAACCTGGACGAGGGGGAGCCGCACGCCCTCCCGGGGTCGTACCTGAACGGCGTGTACGAGCGCCGTCCGCTGCCCTACGCCGAGGCCGGCTTCGGCTTCCCGGAGTCCGGCGAAACGGTGATCAACGTCACCAACGGGAAACTGATCCGGCTGCTGGTCGACGACGAGCCGTTCGACATCCGCTACGGCGACTTGCTGAGTCATGAGCGGGTGCTGGACTTCCGGGCCGGCACGCTGACCCGCCGGGCCGACTGGGTGTCGCCGGCCGGCCGCCGGGTCCGGGTCAGCTCGGTCCGGATGGTGTCGCTGACCCAGCGGTCGATCTGCGCCGTCAGCTACCAGGTCGAGGCCCTGGACGGCCCGATCCGGGTGGTCGTCCAGTCCGAGCTGGTCGCCAACGAGGAGCTGCCGCCGCCCGGCGGGGACCCCCGGGTCGCCGCGGTGCTGGAGGCGCCGCTGGAGGCGCTGGAGCACGGCGGCCTGGACGGCCGGGCCATGCTGATGCACCGGACCCGGCACAGTGACCTGAGCCTGGCGGTCGCTATGCAGCACGCGCTGGCCTGCGACGCGGACACGCACACGTGGACCGAGGCCCGGCCGGACCTGGCCCGGCTCACCGTGGGCAGCCGGCTCCAGGAGGGCCAGCCGCTGCGGCTGGTGAAGTTCGTGGCGTACGGCTGGTCCGGGACGCGCTCCCGGCCCGCCCTGCGTGACCAGGTGGAGGGCGCGCTCACGGTGGCCGCCCAGACCGGCTGGGACGGGCTGGCCAAGGAGCAGCGCGCCTACCTGGACGATTTCTGGGCCCGGGGCGACGTGGAGGTGGAAGGCGACGAGGAGATCCAGCAGGCGACCCGGTTCGGCATGTTCCACGTGCTGCAGGCCGGGGCCCGCGCGGAGGGCCGGCCCATCCCGGCCAAGGGCCTGTCCGGGAACGGCTACGACGGCCACTCCTTCTGGGACGCCGAGATGTTCGTGCTGCCGGTACTCACCTACACGATCCCGGACGCGGCCGCGGCTGAGCTGCGCTGGCGGCGCAGCACCCTGGACGGGGCGCTCGACCGGGCCCGCCAGCTCGGCCTGCGTGGGGCCGCCTTCCCGTGGCGCACGATCAGCGGCGCCGAATGCTCGGCCTACTGGCCAGCCGGGACCGCCGCGTTCCACGTGAACGCGGACATCGCGCACGCGGCGGCCCAGTACGCGGAGGCGACCGGCGACGGGCAATTCGAGCGAACGACCGGTTGTGACCTGCTGGTGCAGACGGCCAGGCTGTGGTGCTCCCTCGGGCACCATGACGGGGGCGGGGCGTTCCGGATCGACGGGGTCACCGGGCCGGACGAATACAGCGCCATCGCGGACAACAACGTCTACACGAACCTGATGGCCGCGCGGAACCTGCGCGCCGCGGCCGCGGTGGCCCAGCGCTACCCGAAGCGGGCCCGGGAGCTCCGCGTCTCAGCCGAGGAGGTGGCCGCCTGGCTGGCCGCCGCGGACGGGGTCGTGCTGCCCTACGACGCCGGGCGCGGCGTGCACTGCCAGGCAGAGGGATTCACCGAGCACCAGGTCTGGGACTTCGCCCACACCAGCGCGCAGCAGTACCCGCTGCTGGCCCACTTCCCCTACTTCGACCTGTACCGCAAGCAGGTGGTCAAGCAGGCCGACCTGGTGCTGGCCATCCAGCTGTGCCCGGACGAGTTCACCGAGGAGGAAAAGGCCCGGGACTTCGAGTACTACGAGGGGCTCACGGTCCGGGATTCCTCGCTGTCCGCGTGCAGCCAGGCGGTCGTCGCCGCGGCGACCGGCCACCTCGACCTGGCCTACGACTACCTGGCCGAGACGGCCCTGATGGACCTGGCCGACCTGGAGCACAACACCCGGGACGGCCTGCACATCGCGGCGCTGGCCGGGTCGTGGACCGTGCTGGTGCAGGGGTTCGGCGGGATGCGCTACCGGCCCGGCCAGCCGCCGTGCTTCGCGCCGCGGCTGCCCCCGGCGCTGACCCGGCTCACGTTCACGGTCGTCCTGCGCGGTCGTCCGCTGCGGGTCGAGGTGACGCCGGGCAGCGTCACCTACATCCTGGACGGCGAGGGGCCGCCGCTGGGGATCACTCACCACGGGACGCCGGTCACCCTGGCGGCAGGCCAGCCGGAGACCCGGGACATTCCCCCGCTGCCCGCCCGGCCCCGGCCCGTCCAGCCCCCCGGCCGGGAACCGGCCCGGCACGGGCAGCCCGAACCCGCGAAACGCGCCGCGCCGGCCCGCCGCCGCCGCGGCGGCGCCGCGCCAGCCGCGCCAGCCCAGCTGGCGGATGAGGCGGCACCGGACGGGCCGGCCCAGCCCGCGGGTGAGGCGGCGCCGGCCGGATCGTGACCCGCGGGTCAGGGGGCGCCGGCCGGACCGTGACCGCGGGGTCAGCTGCCGATCCGCCGGCCGCTGACCCGGTGGGGATGGATCTGGACGTACACGTCGCGGGCGCCGCCGGCCCAGGGCTGCACGTGGGTGTGCGCCTCGATGCGGCGGACCTGCTCTTCCTTCTTGACCCGGGTGGCGTGCCCGACGAGCAGCACGCTCCAGCCCTGGCTCAGCGCCTCATCCACCCGGTCCACCTCGAACGCCACCTGGCAGTCCAGCCGGGCGGCGAGCTCGGTGTCCGCGCCGGTGCGCAGCACGACCGTGTGCCCGGCCATGCCGAAGTTGACCGGCAGGACCACCGGGCCGTCAGCCGTGCTGAACACCACCCGCCCGACTCCGCCCGCGGCCAGCAGCTCGTAGCACTCGGCCGGGTCGATCGTCTGCAGGCTCGGCGGCTCGCTCCCCGGCCCCGGCCCGGGGTGCCGTCGGCCGTCGGCCCCGAGCAGGGCCTCCGGGGTGGTTTGCAGGGCGTCAGCCAGCTGGCGCAGGGCCGCGCCGGTCGGAGTGGCCGGATGGTTCTCCAGGTAGTCCAGGTACGGAAGGCTCATCCCCGCTCGGGCCGCGACTTCCTGCCGGGTGAGCTTGAGCTCCTTGCGCCGCTGTCCTACTCGGGCGGCCAGATCGCCCGGGTCCGCAAGCCCGGGCCGGGTCCCGCCGCCGCCGTGGGCAGTGGTGCTGCGTGCCGCGTCGTGCTTGGCCGTCACGGTCTGCCTCCTCCGGTCCGCGATGTGTTCCTTGGGGACCGCTACTCCGATCCTGGCCGAACCCTGCCGCCGCGGGCAGCGGCCTGAGGTAGACCACCTGAGGGACCATGGGCCTTCCGGACGTGCCCGAACGTCCTGGTCCTGCGGGTGCAGCGGCTCTGACCGGGTCCGTCCAGCGGATCTATCGTCGAGGACATAAGCACCGGGAGGCTGGCCGCCTGGCAGGCACCCGGTGAGGTTCCGGCGTCAGGAGGAGCCATGCCCGGAATTGTGGTGGGAGTCGACGGTTCAGCGCACTCCCAGCGTTCACTCGAATGGGCGATGAGAGAGGCTGCGCTCCGGCACACCCCCCTGACCGTCCTCGCCGTCCACCCGGTCGCCATGAGCGCGTGGACCCAGACCCCGATCATGTACCCGCAGGACGAGGCCGAGGAGGAGCGGGCCCGGGCCGCCGCGCAGGAGGGCGCCGACAAGGCCGCTGCTTCCGTGGGCGAGCGGGTGCCCGCGGTCACGGTCCGGTCGGTCAGCGGCTCGCCCGCGGCCGAACTGATCAAGGCGGGGGCCGATGCGGACCTGCTCGTGCTGGGGGCCCGGGGCAGTGGCGGCTTCGCCCGCCTGCTGCTGGGCTCGGTCAGCGCGCAGGTCACGCACCACGCCCCGTGCCCGGTGGTGGTGGTCCCGGGAGAGTCGCAGAGCTGAGCCATCCCCAGATCCCGCCCGGTGCCCCCGGCCGAGGCCCGGCGCGGCTAATCCCGGTGCAGGCTGTTACCCAGGGTGGAAGGGCTTAGCCCGGCGCACCGGCCCCGGGCGCGCCCACCCGGAACACGCGCAGCTGGAGCGCGAGCGTCGCGTAGTAGCCGACCAGGGTGGTGAGCTCGAACACGCCGGCCTCACCCAGCTGGGCCACGGCCCCGGCGTACTCCTCGTCGTCCAGGTCGCCCGCCCGGACCAGCGCCCGTACCGCCCGGACCGCGGCCTGCTCGGCCGGGTCGGCCAGGTCAGGCTGCTCCCCGGCGCGGACCGCGGCGAGTTCCGCCTCGGTCAGCCCGGCCCGCCGCCCGGCGGCCTCGTGGGCGTGCTGCTCGAACCCGCTGGCCCAGTGCCCGGCGACGATCAGGATGGCCAGTTCCCGGGTGCGGTCGGGGAGTGTCCCCTGGAAACGGATCGCCGCGCCCAGGGCCTGCAGCGCCCCGCCCAGCCCGGGCTGGAGCAGCATCGCGTTAAACGGCCCGGTCAGCGCGCCGGCGTCATCGACCAGCGCAAACGGCCCCTGGCCGCCGCCTCTCGGCCCGCTCGTGATCGAGGCATAGAGCCGTTGCTGGTCTTCGTTGCGGAAAGGGGGGTGAAGTCTGGCGAGTCGTTCCACGGGAGTCACCGGCCCGGATAGCCCAGCAGCCGGGAGATCTCCGCGCAGGTTTCCAGCACCATCGGCCGCAGCTCGCGGGTGATCCGGGCGGCCGGCCAGTCGCGGGGCTGCACGGCCAGGTTCGCGCCCGCCACCACCGCGCCGTTCTCGCCGCGCACCGGGGCGGCCACCGAGCGGAGGCCGTAGGCGAGCTCCTCGTCCTGCGTGGACCAGCCCTGGGCCCGGATCGCGGCGAGCTCGGGACGGAGCTCGTCCAGGCTGCGCTTGGCGTTCGGGCCCGTGGGGCCAGCGAATGACTCGCTCGTGATGCACGTGCCCAGATCGTCCTCACTCAGGAAGGCGAGCAGCAGCTTGCCGATCGAGGTGTGCACGGCGGGCAGCAGCGAGCCGACCCGGATGTTGGCCGTGACCAGGTCGGAGTTGCGCAGCCGGACCAGGTAGAGCACCTGGTCGCCGGTCAGCACCGCGAGGTTGACCGTCTCCCGGGTCGCGTGGGCCAGCTCCTGGAGCTTGGGGGTGGCCAGTTCCACCAGGTCCAGGCTGCGCAGCGCCGCGGTACCCAGGGTGAGGACCCGGACCCCGGGGCGGTACTCCCCGGACGGCAGGTGATCCAGGTAGCCCTCGGCCATCAGCGTCATCACGATCCGGTAGGCGGTCGGCAGCGGGAGCGAGACCTCGGCGGCGATGTCGGTGATCCGCCAGGTGGGCTGCTGCTCGGAGAAGACGGAGAGCACCCGCAGGCCCTTGGCCAGGGCCTCGACCCGGTAGTCGGGCGGGGTACCCGGGCTGGATCCGGCGCCCGGGCCGGATTCGCTGCTGGCGCGCGCCGGGTTCGCTGACGCAGGCATGTGATGTCCCCGTGGGTTAGCTGTCTGGACAGTCATGGTCCCGGGCCTCTATCGTCGGGAGGCATCCTAAATCGACTTTCACACCCCGAAAGTATCACGGCGGGTGGTACGCAGATCGCCGGCCCGGTGGATACCCCGGGACACTGCGGTCGATGACGCCGATGGGCCGGATCCCGCGGCCGGAGGGGGTCGCGGGCACCGCGCTGTTCCTGGCTACCGAGGACACGGCGCACGTCACCGGGACGTACATGGTCGCGGACGGCGGCTACAACATGGCCGGCGCCTGAGCTTGACTGGAGACCGTGCCGCTCAACCAGGCCGTGACCGCCCTGATCCGCGGCCTGGAGCAATCCTGGGCGTCGCGGGCAGGATAAGGCAGGCAGGATAAGGGGAGCCCCCGGGAAAGGGGGGATTGGAACGGGCCAGGATGCCGTGGACCACGGTGGCCGTGAACTGGTTGGGCGCGGGTTGCGGATAACGGATGAAGCCTCCCGAGCACCCGGAAGGGCATCGACCATGAATCACGGCCGCGCATGAGATCCGCCGCCGCGGATGATGCTGCGGTCATTCAGGCTTCCTGCCGGGAGCCGGAACGGTTCGCGGTGCTGTTTGACCGGCACGCCCCGCATATTCACCGCTACCTCGCCCGGCGCGCTGGCCGCCAGGTCGCCGACGACCTGGTCGCCGAGACGTTCCTGGCCGCCTTCGCCAAGCGGGACCGCTATGACCTCGGCCACCCGGACGCCCGGCCCTGGCTCTACGGGATCGCCACCAACCTGCTCGGCCAGCATCGCCGGGACGAGGTCCGCCAGTACCGGATCAGGCAGGCCGCCGCGGCCGAGCCTGAGGTTCCTGGTCACGCCGAACGGGTGGCCGCCGATGTCACGGCCCGGGCGATGCGCACGCTGCTGGCGACGGCGCTGGCCACGCTGCCGGCCGGTGACCGGGATGTGCTGCTGCTCATCGCCTGGGAGCAGCTGACTTATCAGGAGGTATCGCGGGCGCTGGCTATTCCGGTGGGGACGGTGCGGTCCAGGCTGCACCGGGCGCGCATGAAGCTCCGCCAGGCCCTGGCCAGTACCGGGGCGCCGGCAGCGTACGAGGAGATCACCACCAATGAATGAGATGGAGCTGCTCCGGGAGCTGGCGCAGGAGACCCCCCTGCCCGCGCCTGCCGAGCTGGACCCGGCCCGGGCCAGGCTGGCCGCCGCGATCGCCGCCGATCCGGTGCGGCCTCCTGGGCCGGTGCGAGCTTCTGCGCCCGCGCGGCCGCCTGAGCCGGTGCAGCCTTCCGCGCCCGTGCGGCCTCCTGCTCCCGGGCCGGTGCTGACCGCGGTCAAGCTCATGTACGCGGGCGCCGTCGGCACCGCCGTGTACCTGATCATCGCGCTGCTCTTCATCGGCGACAGCCAGGCCTACCACGTAGCCGTGCTCGGGCACCGCCTCAGCGCGGCCCAGCTCAGCCTCGATCGCCCGCTCATCGTCACGCTGACGGTAGTCGCCGGCCTGGTCGTGATCGCCCTGTGGCTGTGGATGGCGCGGGCGGTCGGCCAGGGCAGGAACTGGGCGCGCATCCTGTCCACGGTGCTGCTCGGCCTGGCCACGCTGGAGCTGCTCGGCAACCACGGCGTCGCGCAGGTGTTCTGCGCCGCGCTGACCTGGCTGACCGGCCTCGTCGCGGTGTGGCTGCTCTGGCGCCCGGCCGCCGGCGCGTACTTCACGCGCCAGGCCCTGGATGGCACCGGTGCGGGCGCGTCCGGCCCTGCCGGCCGGCGGCCTTGACGCGTCCACGCTCCTGGTGGTCGCAGCTGCCCTCACCAGTCCGACGAGATACGGCACCGGACTGTACGGCGGCGCGCCCCTGACATTCCGGGGGGCTGGGTCGTCGTACTGGTGAGGAGAACACACGATCCAGGGAGAAACTATGAGTGACTTTCAGGCCATCGCGGACCGCGTCGAGATCGAGGCGCTGCGCGGCGAGTTCACCGACGCGGTCATGATGCGCGACTACGACCGCGTCGCCTCGCTGTTCACCCCGGACGGCGCGCTGCGGATGCCCAACATCCCCGCCGAGCTGGCCGGCCGGGAACAGATCCGCGCCTGGGGCGAGCGGGTACCGGCGCTGGTGGATTTCCTCGTGCAGAATACTCATCCGGGCGCGATCCGGCTAGACGGCGACACCGCGTCCGGCCGGGCCTATATGCACGAGCTGGGGCGCACCCGCGACGGCACGTCGGAGCTGAACTACGCCATCTACCACGACCGCTACCAGCGCACCGGCGAGGGCTGGAAGTTCACCGAGCGCGTCTACGAGGTCAGGTACCACGACACCACGCCGCTGGCGGGCTCCCCACCCGCTGCGGCGGGGCGGCTGGAGGGCCTCCAGCCGGGAACACGCCAGCCGGGAACACGCCAGCCCGGAACACGCCAGCCCGGAACACGCCAGCCGGGAACACGGCAGCCGGGAACACGCCAGCCGGCGGGCCGGAAGAGAACCAGCGATGAAGGCCATCCGCAGCCACGAGCTGCCGGGCATCGGGTGCCGGGAGAGCGGTGAGATCAGCCGGTCAGGGTGGTCAACGTGTCGCGGGCCTCGTCGGCGATGGGGGCCGGGACGTCGGCGAGTCCCAGCACGCGCCCGAGCGCTTGGCGGTACGCGACGTCGTAAGCCTGGTCCGCGGGTACCAGGGTGTCCGGGACCACGCCCGTGCCCTGCCAGTTCGTCCCGGTGACCGGGCTGATCGAGCGCGCGAACGGGATGCCGATGTGCACGGCGGCGCTGATCGGGAATGGCCGGGTCGGGTGGGCGCCGCCGCCGGTGGTCTCGCCGATTACCTCGGCCCGGCCCAGTGCCTGCAGCGTGTAAGCGAAGTCCTCCCCGCCGGAGAACGTGCGGCTGCTGGTCAGCACGTACACCGGGCGGTCGGTAAAGCGGCTGCCCGGCAGGTAGGCGTAGGACCAGAACTGCGTGGTCTCGCCGGTATCGGCGTGGAAAATGTCGTTCAGGTGCGCGGGGTGCTCGTCGAGCAGGTAGCTGCACCACAACGCCACCCCATGAGGAGAGCCGCCGCCATTGCGCCGGAGGTCGATGAGGAGGGCGTAGGTCCCGGCGACCAGTTCCATCGCCGCGGTGATCGCCGGGCCCGCATTCTCCGGCGCCGGCATCCGCCGCAGGTCGAGGTAACCGATGTTGCCGTCCAGGCGCTCCACCCGGTGGATGCCGAAGTTGTCCAGCCGCCCTATCTGGCGCATCCGTGCCTGTCTCGCCGCACGGTCCGGGGGCTCGCCGCTGTCCTGGTCAGGCCGCTCCTGGCCGGGCCGCTCCTGGCCGGGCCGCTCGCGCTCGGGGCCGCCGGCCCGGCGGCCGGGCTCCCGCCGTGGGCCGGCCCCGCCGAGCCGGACCCGCAGGTGCCGGTCGCCGCTGGTCTCCTGGAGATGGGTGGTGAGCAACTCGGTGAGCGTGATCTCGTCCAGGTTGTCGTACTCCCCGGCCGCGAGCCGCACCTCAACAGCGCTGGCGACCTGCTCGGCCAGCTCCGGGAACACGTAGTTCTCGCGCAGCAAGGCCAGGGCCTCGACCACGATCTCCCGGCTGGACAGCTGCTCGGCGGCGAGCGAGCCGTCGTCGGGCATGCTGATCAGGGGAGCGTCCGGGGCATCGGAGGTGAACTCGAGCAGCCTGGCCGACGGCAGCCGGAGCGAAAGCTCCCTGCGGAGTTCTTCCATCTGCCCCCGGTGCGCCTCAGCCCATCCGGCAAGATCGTCTGTTACGGGGATGAACACCCGGACGGCCAACTGGCCCGGATCCTCGCCGCGCCGCAACTCGGCCCGGTGCACCGAGCCGTCCGGGAACAGTTCTTTCACCCGGTGGTCCACGATCCTCGCCAACTGGTCCACGTCCGGCAACTGTTCCACGTCCTGTGAACGGCGGATGACCGCCAGAAGGTTCCGGCGCAGCAGAAGGCGGTCAGCCCGGGCGCCGCAAGTCTGCTGACCCGGCCAGGATGATGTGCGCGGACGTGTGGTCAGATCCCCTCGTAGCTATCGGGGTTGGGCCCGACCCGCCCGTCCGGGCTCCGGTCTAGCGCATCGATGGCCGCCATCTGGTCAGCGGTGAGTTCGAAGTCGAACACCTGGATGTTGTCGCGCATCCGCTCGGGACGCGATGACTTCGGGATAGCGATGCGGCCATGCTGAATGTGCCAGCGAAGGATGATCTGGGCGGCTGACTTGCCGTGGCGGCTGCTGATCCGGGTGATGGTCTCGTCAGTGAGTGGCTCGCCGTTGTGCCCGAGCGGGCTGTGCGCCTCGATCGCTATGCCGTGTCGCTCCGCGGCCGCGCGAACGGCCCCGTTCGCGAAGTAGGGATGGAGCTCAACCTGGTTGACGGCGGGGGTGATGCCGGTCTCGGCGATGATGCGGTCCAGGTGGGCGGGCTGGAAGTTGGACACGCCGGCGGTGCGCACGGTGCCCTCGGTCACGAGTTGCGTGACGGCCTTCCAGGTCAACACGTAGTCGCCGTCATAGAGCGTGGGAAGAGGCCAGTGGATCAGGAACAGGTCGAGCTGGTCGAGGCCCAGGTTCTCCAGCGTGATGCCGAATGACCGCCGCACGTCCTCTGGGCGGTGGTTGCCGTTGGCGAGCTTGCTGGTCACGTACAGCTCGTCGCGGGGGATTCCCGATACAGCGATGGCCCGCCCGACGCCCGCCTCAGTGCCGTAGGACTGAGCCGTGTCGATGTGCCGGTACCCGGCCTGGAGGGCCGAGCCGACGACCTCTGCGGTGGTCTCGACGTTTGCGGGCGTCAACTCACGGTCTGGCTGCACGCGCAGCGTGCCGAAGCCCAGCTGCGGGATCCTGGCGCCGCCGCTGAGAGAGATCTTCGGGATCGAGTTGCTGGTCTGTGGCACCGGGTCCTCTTTCGTTCACTCATGGGTTCGTCCGTAGCAGCTACCCACCCGCCTTCCATAGAACCTGGCTCCCAGCGAGAGAACCTGGCCCCCAGCGAGCACGGGAGCCGGTCGGTCGGTGGACTGCTCGGTGGACTGCCGGGACCCCTTAGCTGCCACGCGCGGTGCAGTCCTGAGCCGGGGGTGAGTGCGAGGCCGCTGCCCTCTCCCGACGCCGGCCCTGGCGCAGCCAACACGTAGCCGGGTGCTATTCCCAATATTGGGCGGGGGTGGTGGTGCGGGCGCGGTGGCCGGGGGTGGTCCAGGTGAGGGTGCCGGGGGCGGGGCTGGTGAGGGTCCAGCCGGGGGTTTGCTTGGTGTGGTGGTCGTGGCGGCAGGCGGGGTGCAGGTTGCATTCGCAGGTGCGGCCGCCGTGGTGGTAGGGGGTGATGTGGTCGAGGTCGCAGCGGGTGGCGGGGTGGCGGCAGCCGGGGGCGGTGCAGGCGGGGTTGCGGATGGTGATGAGGTGGCGCAGGGCGCGGCCGGGCTGGTAGGCGGTTGTCTGGCGGGGGTGGGTGCAGGTGGTGGTGGCCAGGGTGGTGAAGGTCAGGCCTGCCAGCCAGCCCGGGACGGGGATGGTGGCGGGGCGGCCGGGTGGGCTGGGCCCGGGTCCGGGCGGGCTGGGTCCGGGAGGGCTGGTGCCGGCGGGGCGGCGGGATCTGGAGGGTGCTGGGTGCCGGGCGGGCTGGGCTGGGCCGGGCTGGGGTGATCGCCGGGTGGGCTTGTGCCGGCCGGGCCGGGGTGCTGGGGGGTGGCGGGCTGGGGGGGCGGTCCTGGGGGGCCGTGGGGGGCGCAGGCGTGGGCGAGGGGGTGCCCGGCGGGGCTGGTCAGGGTGAGGCACCACTGGGTGGCGGGGTCATAGGTGAGCAGGGTGGCGAGGGCGCGGGCGTCGTCGGCGTCCACCGGGCCGTAGCCGGGGACGTGGCCGGGGGATTGGGTCCAGCCGAGCCACGCGGTCAGGGGCATGGTCAGGTGGACCGTGCCGCGCAGCCCGCCCGGCCCGGGCGGGGCGCCGCCGGGTGCTGGGCCGCCGCGTGCCGTGGGGCCGGGGGCCGAGGGGATATCGGTGCCCGTGCCCGTGCGCGGGCTGTGGCCGGGGCGGGTGGCCGGGGGGATGAGGGTGGCGGCGGGCTGGCCGGACAGCAGGTGCAGGTAGGCGCGGGCGCGCAGGGTGTCCAGGGTGCCGCGGGTCCCGGCCGCCTTGAGGGCCTGGGCCAGCGCGGTGAGGTGCTTGTCGGCGGCCAGCGCGGCAGCGGGCGGCAGGTCCCGGCCGGCCAGCGCGGCGGTGCCGGCGGTCTCGGGGGACAGTTCCACCCGCGCGTCGTGCAGCGCGGCCTCTTTGCGGCGCCGCGCGGCGGCGGGGTCGGCGGACAGGACCAGGCGGCGGGCCAGCGCCCGCAGCTGCCCGCTGGTCAGCCCGGGCGCGCGGCCGATGAGGAGTTTCTCGACCGCGGCGGCGTGCGCGTCATCCAGGCCGGTGAGCTCGTCGGTGATGACCTGCGCGCGGCGCTCGTCGATCAGCCCGGCGGCCAGCGCGGCGCGGGTCAGCGGCAGCCGGTCCAGGCCCAGGGCCAGGTCCAGCAGCCGGGCGGCGCTACGGCGGGTCAGCGTCAGCGCGACCGCGACCTCATCGCCGACGTGGTCCAGCGGCCGCCAGTCCCCCGACTCCTGTCCCTCCTGCTCGCGGCGGGCGGCCAGCCCCGACACCGCCGCCACCCGGACCGACGCCGACCAGGCGGCCAGCCGGCTCGCCGCCTGCAACACCCCGGTCAGCTCATCATCATCCAGCCGGCCCAGCCCCGCACGCTGGACCAGATCCACCAGCGTAGCCAGCACCGGACCCGGCGCCATCGCGTCCGCCGGACCGCCCGCCGCGAAGTCCGCGGCCTGACCAGGCGCGGGCGCAGAGTCAGAAGCAGACCCGGATCCAGCGGCATCAGAACCGGTAGGCGTACCGGGTCCGACCGGGGTAGGGCCAGGCTCGGTGGCCGCATCACGGGAGGTGGTGGTGAGCGGTGCCCCAGGGCCGGCGCTGACCGGCCCGAGACCATCGGTCACGGGCTCATCAGGACATGCCAGGACGTAGGAGATCTCATCCAGCCAGTCCTCGTCGCCGGCCTTCGGGCTCATCCTCATCCGGGTACGCCTCGGACGGATCGTCCTCATTCGGCAGCGACGCCAGTTCCCAGTCCAGGATCTCGTCCTGCTCCGGTCCACCCAGGAACGGTGGAGCTAATGAGACGGCCCGATCCCTGGCGGGCTCGGCGGGCCCGGGTGCGCCGGAAGCGTCAGGATCCGGGCAGGGCGTGCCTTCGGACACCTGATCACCTCCCGGCGCTGCGGTTCACTACTCGATTATAATATCGAACTATAGCTTACTTGGCACGCAAATATAGAACGAAGAATCGACGGCGAGCTGCCCCCGGACAGGAGCACAGAACCATTGCCTCCGTGCCAACTGGGGTCGATGCGCCCGACCGCCGACGCGAACGCGAGGTGACCGACAGCACCCGGTCATCGCCGAGAGTGACCTCGGCAGGCACCGGCGGCGTTCCGGTGCCGTCGGGCACCAGGCTCTTGGTCACGACGGTGCGTGCGACGGGTTGCTCCACGAGTTCTCATCAGCCGAGAACGGCTTTCTGTCCCGCCTGTTTCCGTGAGTGTTGCCCGGCTGGCACCCGGGTGTCAACTGGTCGGGACGACCGGGTAGAACCGGACTCGTGCCCCGTGATGTGTACCGCGACGTGGTGGACGCGCATGTCCACCTGCTGCCGCCCCGGCTGCAGGGGGCGATCCGCGGGTTCTTCGACCGCTCCGGGTTCGACAGCGCCCGCTTCGCCTACCCCGCGGACGTCGGGGAAGTGTGCGACCGGCTCGCCGCCGAGGGGGTCGGCGAGGTGTGGTCGCTGCCCTACGCGCGCCGCCCCGGCACGGCCGCGGACCTGAACAAGTCCATGGCCAGCCTGGTCGCCGGGCGGCGCGGCGGCCCGGTGCGGGTCGTCGGCGGCTGCACCGTCCATCCCGGCGACGACCAGCCGCTCACCGTGCTGCGCAGCGCGGTCGAGGACATGGGCCTGCGGGTGCTGAAGCTGCACTGTTCGGTGGGCGACTTCACCCCGGACGACCCGCGCCTCGACCCGGTGTGGGAGTACGCGGCCGGGACGGCCCTGCCGGTCGTGCTGCACGCCGGGCACGCGGTTGACGGCCATACGGACCAGGCCGAGCTGGACCCGGTGGCCGGGGTGGCCCGCCGTCACCCCGGGGCGCGGATGATCATCGCGCACTGCGGCCACCCGGCGTCCGCGGCCGCGCTGCGGCTGGTGGCCGGGCACGAGAACGTGTACGCGGATCTCACCCCGGTGATCCACCACCCGGTCCGGCCGACGGCCGAGCAGTTGACCGCGCTGGCGGGCAAGCTGCTGTTCGGCTCGGACGCGCCCAATACCGGGCTGACCGTGACCCGGTTGCTGGACGGACTGGCAGGCCCGGACCTGCCCGCCCGGGCCTGGGCCGCCCTGACCGGCGGCACCGCCCGCCGCCTGATCAGTGAGGTCCGGGCCTGAGTAGCGCGGCCCCGGGGCGGGCTGGCGCCGGGGCGGGCTGGCCCGCGGCTTGGCTGGCCCGCGGGTTGGCTGGTCCCCGGGCTGGCTGGTCCCCGGGCTGGCTGGTCCCCGGGCTGGCTGGTCGCCGCGGCGAGTATCTCGGCGACGTCCGCGGCCAGCCGGGCGGTCAGCCTCCCGTCCGGGTCACGGTGCGGGTTCACTTCGGTGAGGACCAGGCCGCCGAACGCCTCGTGCCGGCCGAACACCCGCAGGCAGGCCAGCGCGTCCGCGTAGCCCAGCCCCTGGTTGAAGTGCGGGAAGTCGGCCAGCGGGAACTCGGTCGAGTCGATCACGTTGACGTCGAAGTGCACCAGCACCGGCCGGGCCCGGGCGGCCAGCGACGCCATGGCCTCGGCGGCGCGGGCGGCCGGGTCGTCCATGCCGGTCGCCGGGTACTGGGTGACCTTCTGCTCGCTCAGCCAGGCCCGGGCGGACTCGGGCGCCTCGGCGACGTCGAAGCCGAACGCGACGATCCGCTCACCCGGCATCAGCGGGTAGCGGGGCCCGATGCGGGCCAGCTCCGGTGCGCCCGAGCCCAGCAGATGAGCCAGGCCCATGGTGTCCAGGATCCCGGACGTCGTGGTCTGCGGGGTGGACACGTCGATGTCCCCGTCGAAGTACATCAGGCCGGCGTCGGGGTGGTGCTCCAGGAACCCGGCCAGCACGCCGAGCGTGATCGTGCAGTCCCCGCCCAGGACCAGCGGCAGGCCGGCCCGTCGCCCCCGCCGCACAGCGCCGCGACCCGGCCGGCCACGTTCCGGGCGACCTCGCTGACCAGGCCCAGGTTCTGCTGGTGGCGGTGATCGGGGTCCGGGCGGAACGGGACCCGGGGCAGGTCGCCGTGGTCGCGTACCGCCACCCCGCGGGCGGCCAGCCCGGTGAGCAGGCCGGCGTCCCGCACCCAGATGGGCGCGTCTTCCTGGCCGGGGCCGTGTGTCCCCGCGGCCGACGGGACCCCGAGCAACTCGATGCCACGCATGGGCACCGAGCGTACCGGGCACGGCAAACCGGCCGCCCCCGTATCGGGGACGGCCGGTTTCCGTGCCGCCGCGGGGCTCAGGCCGCGACGGCCGCCTGCTGGTGGGCCGGCTCGAGAGCCAGCTCCAGCACCTCGCGGACATCGCTGACCGCGTGCACTGACAGCTGCTCCCGGACGTTCTCCGGCACATCCTCCAGATCGGGCTCGTTGCGCTTCGGGATCAGCACCGTGGTGATGCCGGCCCGGTGCGCGGCGAGCAGCTTCTGCTTCACCCCGCCGATCGGCAGGACCCGCCCGGTCAGCGAGACCTCACCGGTCATCGCCACGTCGGAGCGGACCAGCCGCCCGGAGAGCAGGGACGCCAGCGCGGTGGTCATGGTGACCCCGGCGCTGGGCCCGTCCTTGGGCACCGCGCCCGCGGGCACGTGCACGTGCACGCCCCGGTCCTTCAGGTCGCCGACCGGCAGTTCCAGTTCGGCGCCGTGTGAGCGCAGGTAGGACAGGGCGATCTGGGCCGACTCCTTCATCACGTCGCCGAGCTGCCCGGTGAGCGTGACGCCGGTGGTGCCGGTCTCCGGGTCGGCCAGCGACGCCTCGATGAACAGGACGTCGCCGCCGGTGCCGGTGACCGCCAGGCCGGTGGCCACACCGGGCACCGCGGTCCGCTCCGCCGAGTCCGGCGTGTGCCGCGGGTGACCCAGGTAGCCGTGCAGGTCCGCCACGTCCACGGTGACCGGGAGCGTCACCGTGCCGCCCGCGACCTGCGCGGTGATCTTCCGCAGCACCCGGGCGATGGTCCGCTCCAGTGACCGGACCCCCGCCTCACGGGTGTACTCGCCCGCCAGCGCGTGCAGCGCGGCCTCGGTGATGGTCACGTCGGTCGCCTCCAGGCCGGCCCGCTCCAGCTGCCGCGGCAGCAGGTGACCCTGGGCGATCGTGACCTTTTCGGCCTCGGTGTACCCGTCCAGCGTGATGAGCTCCATCCGGTCCAGCAGCGGGCCGGGGATCTGCTCCAGCACGTTCGCCGTCGCGATGAACAGCACGTCCGACAGGTCGAGCTCGACCTCCAGGTAGTGGTCGCGGAACGTGTGGTTCTGCGCCGGGTCGAGGACCTCCAGCAGGGCCGCGGTGGGGTCGCCGCGGTAGTCCGCGCCGAGCTTGTCCACCTCGTCGAGCAGGATGACCGGGTTCATCGAACCCGCCTCGCGGATGGCCCGGACGATCCGGCCCGGCAGCGCGCCCACGTAGGTGCGCCGGTGACCGCGGATCTCCGCCTCGTCCCGGACGCCGCCCAGCGCCACCCGGGCGAACTTGCGGCCCATGGAACGGGCCACCGACTCGCCGAGCGAGGTCTTGCCGACCCCGGGCGGGCCGGCCAGGGCCAGCACCGCGCCGCTGCGCCGCCCGCCGACCAGGGCCAGGCCCTTGTCGGACCGGCGCTTGCGCACGGCCAGGTACTCGATGATCCGCTCCTTGACGTCATCCAGGCCAGCGTGATCCGCGTCGAGGATCGCCCGGGCGCCCGCGATGTCGTAGGCGTCGTCGGTGCGCTCGTTCCACGGGATCTCCAGCACCGTGTCCAGCCAGGTCCGGATCCAGCTGCCTTCCGGCGACTGGTCCGAGGCGCGCTCCAGCTTGGCGGCTTCCTTCATCGCCGCCTCGTGCACCTTCTCCGGCAGCGCGGCGGCCTCGATGCGGGCCTGGTAGTCCTCTTCCTCGGTGCCCGGCTCGCCGTCCAGGCCGGCCAGTTCCTTGCGGATGGCGGCCAGCTGCTGGCGGAGCAGGAACTCGCGCTGCTGCTTCTCCATGCCCTCGCGGACGTCGTTCTGGATCGTCTCCGCGACGTCCAGCTCGGCCAGCTGATCCCGGGCCCACCCGGTCAGCAGCTCCAGCCGCTGCTCGGGGTCGATGGTCTCCAGCAGCTGCTGGCGCTGCTCCTGGGACAGGTAACCGGCGTACCCGGCGCTGTCGGCTAGGGCCGAGGGGTCGGTGATCCGCTGCAGCGCGTCCACGACCTGCCACGCGCCCCGCTTCTGCAGGATGGTGGCGGCCAGCCCGCGGTACTCACGAGCCAGTTCCTGGGCGCGGGCGCTGGCGGGCGGCTCGTCCACCACGGTGCCCTCGACCCACAGGGCCGCGCCAGGTCCGGTCGTGCCGACCCCGATGCGCACCCGGGACAGGCCGCGGATGACCGCGGCGGGCTCACCACTGGGCAGCCGCCCGGTCTGCTCGACCGCGCCGAGAGTGCCCAGCGCGGAGTACTTGCCGTTCAGCCGGGGGACGAGCAGGACATGCGGGGTGGCGTCAGCCGCTCCCGGAACCGCGGCGGACATCTGCGCGGCGCTGATCGCGGCGCGCGCTTCCGTCGCGGACGTGTCCAGCGGCACCACCATGGTCGGCAGCACCACTGTGTCGTCCAGCGGCAGCACCGGCAGGGCGAGTGTTTCGCTCATTGCTCACTTCCTGAGAATTCAGCTTGTGGTTTACGCTTCAACACCGGGCAGTCGGGTTTGTTTCCGGGAATCGTTTCGCCGTCAGCGGACGTATCTTTCGCTCTCAGCGGACATATCCATGGCCAGGGGAAAACGGCCAGCCGATTGGCGGAAAGCACTGCTCGTGCGCGCGGACGTCATTAAAAGTGCGACCCCTATCAGCTGCCGGGCCCGCCTTGCTCCGCGTGGCGCATCCTGGTCAACCGCCAAGCCCCCGGGGGTATTCCCGGGCCGCGGCCGCCCCGGCCGCCCCGGTCAGGTCCCGGCCGGGTCCCGGCCGGGTCCCGGCCGGGACCCGGGTCAGGCGGCGGTGGCCGGGGTGGCCGGGGCGGCGAGCAGGGCGGCCAGGTACGCCCCGGTGTGGCTGCCTTCGATGGTGGTGAGGTGTTCGGGGGTGCCGGTGGCGATGATGTGGCCGCCGCGGGAGCCGCCGTCGGGGCCGAGGTCGATGACGTGGTCGGCGGTTTTGATGACGTCGAGGTTGTGCTCGATGACGATGACGGTGTTGCCGCCGTCGACCAGGCGGCCCAGGACGGCCAGGAGCTTGCGGATGTCCTCGAAGTGCAGGCCGGTGGTGGGCTCGTCCAGGACGTAGATGGTGCGGCCGGTGGAGCGGCGCTGCAGTTCGGCGGCCAGCTTGACCCGCTGGGCCTCGCCGCCGGACAGGGTGGGGGCGGGCTGGCCGAGGCGGACATAGCCCAGGCCGACGTCGGTGAGGGTGGCCAGGTGGCGGTGGATGGCCGGGATCGCGGCGAAGAACCCCGCAGCGTCCTCGATGGGCATGTCCAGCACGTCGGCGATGGTTTTGCCTTTGTAGTGCACGGCCAGGGTGTCGGTGTTGTAGCGGGCGCCGTGGCAGACCTCGCACGGCACGTACACGTCGGGCAGGAACTGCATCTCGATCTTCAGGGTGCCGTCCCCGGCGCAGGCCTCGCACCGGCCGCCTTTGACGTTGAAGGAGAACCGGCCGGGCTGGTAGCCGCGGACCCTGGCCTCGGTGGTGGCCGCGAACAGCTTGCGGACGTGGTCGAACACCCCGGTGTAGGTGGCCGGGTTGGAGCGGGGGGTGCGGCCGATCGGGCCCTGGTCCACGTGCACCACCTTGTCCAGCTGGCTCATGCCGGTGACCCGCACGTGCCGGCCCGGCACCGTCCGCGCCCCGTGCAGCTCCCGGGCCAGCGCGTGGTAGAGGATGTCGTTGACCAGCGTGGACTTCCCCGACCCCGACACCCCGGTCACCGCGACCAGGCAGCCCAGCGGGAACGCCACATCCACGTTCTTCAGGTTGTGCTCACTGGCGCCCTTGACCACGACCTCCCGGCCGGGTTCGACCGCTTGCGCCGCACCGCGGGCACCGGGATCGACTTCCGGCCCGGTCAGGTAGGCACCGGTCAGCGACTCCGGGCTGGCCAGCAGCTCCTCGACCGGCCCGGACACCACCACGCTGCCGCCGTGCTCGCCAGCGCCCGGGCCGATGTCCACGACCCAGTCCGCGGCCCGGATGGTGTCCTCGTCGTGCTCCACCACGATCAGCGTGTTACCCAGGTCCCGCAGCCGGATCAGCGTCTCCAGCAGCCGGTGGTTATCCCGCTGGTGCAACCCGATCGACGGCTCATCCAGCACATACAGCACCCCTGCCAGCCCCGACCCGATCTGGGTGGCCAGCCGGATCCGCTGCGCCTCCCCGCCCGCCAATGTGGGGGCGGCCCGGTCCAGCGACAGGTAGTCCAGGCCGATGTCGAGCAGGAACGTCAGCCGGGTGCTGATCTCGGCCAGGATGGGCGCCGCGACCTGGGCGTCCGCGCCGGCCAGGCGCAGGGCCGGCAGCTCGGCGGCCAGCTCGCTCACTGGCAGCGCGCAAAGCTCCGCGATGGACCGGCCGTCCACGGTGACTGCGCGCGCAATGGGCTTGAGCCGGGACCCGTCGCAGGTCGCGCAGGGCACCTCGCGCATGAAGCCTTCGAACTGCTCCCGGCCGGAGTCCGATTCCGCCTCGTCGTGCCGCCGCTGGACGAACGGGATCGCGCCCTCGAACGTCGCGTCGTAGGACCGTTCCCGGCCCCGGGCGGTGGTGAAGCGCACGTGCACGGGCTCGCGGTAGCCGTGCAGCAGGGCCTGCCGGGCCGCCTCGGGCAGCCCGGACCAGGGCGTGTCCATGCTGAACGCGAGCGAGGCCCCCAGGGCCCCGATGAGCCGGGAGAAGTAGTCGTGGGACGCGCCGGATGCCCAGGGCCCGAGGGCGCCCTCGGCGAGGGTCTTGTCCGGGTCGGGCACGACCAGCTCAGGGTCGACTTCCATCCGGGTGCCCAGCCCGGTGCAGTCCGGGCACGCCCCCCACGGGGAGTTGAACGAGAACGACCGCGGCTCCAGCTCCTCAAACGACAGATCGTCATACAAGCAGGCCAGATGCTCAGAAAACATCCGCTCCCGGTGCGGGTCATCCTCCGCCAGATCCACGAAATCCAGCACCACCACCCCACCAGACAACCCCAGCGCCGTCTCCACCGAATCCGTCAGCCGCCGCCGGGCATCCGCCTTCACCGCCAGCCGGTCCACCACCACCTCGATCGTGTGCTGCTCGTTTCTGGGCAGGGACTTCAGATCGTCCAGGCGGAGCACCGTGCCGTCGATCCGGGCCCTGGTGTAGCCCTTGAGCTGCAGCTCGCGCAGCAGCTCGGTGTACTCACCCTTACGGCCCCGGATCACCGGCGCCAGCACCTGGAACCGGATCCCCTCACCCAGCTCCAGCACCCGGTCCACGATCTGCTGCGGCGTCTGCCGCGCGATCGGCCGCCCGCACACCGGGCAATGCGGCCGCCCCGCCCGCGCATACAGCAACCGCAGATAGTCATACACCTCAGTGATCGTGCCCACCGTGGACCGCGGATTCCGCGACGCCGCCTTCTGGTCAATCGACACCGCCGGGCTCAGCCCGTCAATGAAATCCACATCCGGCTTATCCATCTGCCCCAGGAACTGCCGCGCATACGCCGACAGCGACTCCACATACCGCCGCTGCCCCTCCGCGAAAATCGTGTCAAACGCCAGACTCGACTTCCCCGACCCCGACAGCCCGGTAAACACGATCATGGAATCCCGCGGCAGCTCCAGCGACACATCCTTCAGGTTGTGCTCACGGGCGCCACGGACAACAATGCCTTTGGCCACAGACGTCAGTGCTCCGGTTGAGATGGTGAACTTCTTCACAACAATGACCGGGCCCGGCTGATTCCGGGGGTCACCCCTGCGGGCGGGGTCCCGGCCACCCGGCGGTAGCGTGAAGATCGTTGGTTTGCCGCAGTCACCTGGATCTGCCGCAGTCACCTGGATCTGCCGCAGTCACCTGGAGGAGCCATGACCGAGCTGCCTGACCCGCCGCCAGCCGATCCGTCGGCTTTCCACCGGGACCGCCGGGAGCACGGCGGCGCGTCCGCGCGCCCCGACGACGACCGGCTCGCCGAGCTGACCGAGGAGGAGCGGGTCGACGCCGGCCTTGACCCCTACGACCCGGATGAGGTGCCGCCGGCCACCGACGACCCGGTGCCGACGGACATCACCGAGTCGGAGCAGTACCAGGAGGAAAAGGCGGAGATCGACCGGGAAGAGGCCGAGGGCGAGCTCAAGCCGTCCACGGATCCCTTCCCGCCCACCCGCTACGACGAGTAACTGCGGGACGGGGAAGTCAGACCTCCCATTCCAGGGCCAGGTCGTCGTCCACGATCAGGACCAGCTTGCCGCGCGTGTGCCCCAGCTCCGCCTGCCGGTGCGCCTGGGCCGCGTTCTCGTAGTAGTACCGGCCGGAGACCTCCACCGACAGCCGGCCGTCGTCGAACCACGGGGCCATCCGGATCAGGCGGCTGCCGCTCGGCTGGCCGTGGTAGGACTGCCAGCGGACCCGGTCCGCATCCGGGTACGAGGCGGCTGGGCCTGGAGCGGCCACCGGGGTCGCGATGGTGGCCCCGTCCCGGGCGGCGCGGGCCGCGCCCGGCAGGGTGGGTGCCGCGCAGGCCAGCACCTGCTGGGCGCCCCCGTCGGTGACCTCCCGGACCTGGTCCGGCCAGTCCGGCTGGGTGTGGTCGATGACCACGGCCGCCCCGGCATGGTGCACGAACTCGTGATGCTGCGGGCTGGCGGTGGCCACGATGCTGGCCCCCAGGATCCGGGCGATCTGCACCGCGAAGTGCCCGAGCCCGCCCGCGCCCGCCGTGATCAGGATCTGGTCCCCGGGGCCGAGGGAGAGCTCGTCGGTGAGTCCCTGGTGCGCGGTCATCGCGTCGATCGGAGTGCCCGCCGCGTCCGTCATGGGCAGGCCCGCCGGGAGCGGTGCGAGCTGCTCGACCGGGCACCGCACGTACTGCGCGTAACACCCGCTCAGGCCCGGGTAGCCGTAGACCGGCGTCCCCTCGTCGAAGTCCGCGAAGCTGCCGGTGTCACCCTCCACCACCCCGGCGAACTCCCCGCCCGGGATAAAAGGCAGCGGGCCGGTCCAGCCGCCCTGGCGCAGGTGCACGTCCCACGGGCCCACGCCGGCCGCCAGGACCCGGACGAGTATCTCCTCCGGCCCAGGTTCCGGCATCGGGACCTCGGCCGGCTTGAGCACGTCAGGACCGCCGAACTCGCTTACGGTGATGGCCCGCATCGCCACCCTCCCCGCCGTCCGGGCGCTGGGCCCGCAGCTTCTTGGTTATTTCCCCACGGTACGTCGGGGGATCAGCATGCCCTCAGTCAGCCCGACGGCCATCTGGGCGATCGCGGCGGCCGTGTCCACCTGGCGACCGGTACCGCACGGAATGCGGTAATGGCCGGGCCCGGCCAGCCCGCCCGGCGGCGTCACGTATTCTGCCTGGTCAGCGACGGAAGCAGCCGGGCACGGAAAGGCGCACAAACATCCGCAACGAAGACCGCAACCGGTCGGAATGACGCGCCCCGCGATCATCATCGACGGGGCGTCCCTGACGTGCGCCGGGGTGGCGGCGGTCGCCCGGGACGAGACCCCGGTCACGATCGCGGCGGGCGCGGCCGTGGCCGCCCGCGCGGCCTGGGAGACGGCCCGGGACGTGGCCACCCGGCGGCCGGTGTACGGGCGGACCACCGGGGTCGGCGCGAACCGCAACGTCGGGCTGGCCGCGGACGAGCTGGCCGAGCACGGGCTGCGGCTGCTGCGCAGCCACGCGGCCGGGTCGGGTCCGCTGCAGCCCGCCGAGCTGGGCCGGGCCATGCTGGTGACCCGGCTGAACCAGATCGGCGCGGGCGGTTCCGGGGTCGACCCGGCGGTGCTGGAGGTGCTCGCGGACGCGCTCAACCGCGGCTTCACCCCGCCGGTGCCGCTGTACGGGGCGATCGGCACCGGCGACCTGACCGCGCTGGCCTCCACCGGGCTGTGCCTGCTCGGCGAGCGGGCCTGGCGGACCGGCAGCGGCGTGGGCAGCACCGGTGTTGGCAGCACTGCGCCGCCGCCGCGCTTCGCGCTCCGGCCGGCCGAGGCGCCCGGGTTCATGAGCAGCAACGCGGCCACGGTCGGCGAGGCCGCGCTGGCCTGCCACGACCTGGGCGGGCTGGTCAGTTCCGCCGTGGTGATCGCGGCCCTGTCGCTGCTCGCGGTGCGCGGCTCGCTGGAGCCCTACGCCCCGGCCGTGCACCGGGGCCGCTGCCGGGCAGCGGCGGGTGGCCGGCCGGATGCGCGCCCTGCTGGGTGCGGGCGTGCCGGATGAGCCGGACCGGCTACGACGCCCAGGATCCAGGACTCCTACGGCTACCGGGCGTTCCCCCAGGTGCATGGCCCGGCGGCCGATTCGCTGGAGTACGCGGCGCAGCTCGTCACCACCGAGCTCAACGCAGCCAGCGAGAACCCGCTGGTCGACCCGGTGGCCCAGGCGGTGTGGCACAACGGCAACTTCCACGCCGCCTACACCGGGCTGGCTCTGGACTCGGCCCGCGCGGCGCTGTTCCAGACCGCCGCGCTGTCCGCGGCCCGGCTGGGCACCCTGGTGGAGCCCTCGTTCACCGGCCTGCCCGCGTTCGCCGCGGACACCCCGGCCAGCTCGGGCATCATGATCCTGGAGTACGTGGCCCAGTCGGCCGTGGCGGACCTGCGCCGCTTGGCCACCCCGGCCGCCCTGGGCAGCGCGGTGCTGTCCCGCGGGGTGGAGGAGCACGCGGGGTTCTCCACCCAGTCCGCCCGGGCCAGCACCGACGCGGTGGCCGCCTACCGGGCCGTGCTGGCCTGCGAGCTGGCCGCGGCGATCCGGGTGCTCCGGATGCAGGACCGCGCCCCGGCCGGCGACGGGGCGCTGCGGGCCGCGTTCGACGCGGCCGACGCGGTGCTCGACCCGCGCACGGCCGACCGCCCGCTGGACGCCGACCTGGCCGCAGCCGAGGGGCTTCTGGCCGGGTATGCCGCTTTTGGCCGCGACGGAGAGGATGTCTAGGGTGAGGCTCACACGTACAGAAGGAGGCCGGGCCGTGAGCGACGGCCGGTGGATCGATCGCTAGATGAGCATCCTGGGGACCCGGGTGGTGCGGACCGAAGACCCCCGGCTGCTCACCCGGGGCGGCGTCTACACCGACGATCTGCGGATACCCGAACTCGACGGGGCGGCCCGGATCACGTTCGTGCGCAGCCCCGTCGCGCACGCCCGGATCACCGGCATCGACACCAGGGCGGCCCTGGCCTCCCCCGGGGTGGTGGCCGTGCTGACCGCGGCCGACCTGGAGGGGCTCCCGTCCGGCGGCCAGCCGACCACCGAGCCGCTGCTGGCCGCGGACCGGGTCCGCTACGTCGGCGAGGCCGTCGCGGTCGTCGTGACCGAACAGGGCTACCAGGGCGAAGACGCGGCCGAGCTGGTCAGCGTGGACTACGAGCCGCTGCCCGCGGTGGTGAGCTTCGACGACGCGCTGGCGGGTGCGACCCTGCTGTTTCCGGGGACTGAGTCCAACGTGGTCGGGTCCGGTGGCGACCCCGCGCCGGCCGGGGCATTCAGCGGCTGCGAGGTCGTGATCGAGCGCACGTTCCCCAACCAGCGGGTCGCGCCGCTGCCGCTGGAAGGGAGGGCGGCCGCGGCCCGCTGGGCGGGCGGCCGCCTGACGCTGTGGGCCAGCACCCAGAACGCGCAGCAGTCCCGGGACGCGGTGGCCGCCGCGCTGGGGCTGGACACCTCGGCGATGCGGGTCGTCGCCCCCGACGTGGGCGGCGGCTTCGGCGCCAAGATCGGCACCGAGCGGGACACGATCGTCGTCGCCTGGGCGGCGAAGCATCTGGGCCGCCCGGTCCGCTGGGTGGAGACCCGGAACGAGAACCTGCTCGGCATGGTGCACGGCCGGGCGCAGCGGCACACGATCACCATCGGCGGGACCCGGGACGGCCGCATCCTGGCCTACCATCTGGACATCGTCCAGGACTGCGGGGCGTATCTGCGGTTCGGGCCGTTCCTGCCCACGCTGACCAGGCTGATGGCCAGTGGCGTCTACGACCTGCCGTACTGCGGGGCCGCCTACCGCTCGGTGGTGACCAACACCACCCCGGTCGGCGCCTACCGCGGCGCCGGGCGGCCGGAGGCCACCGCGGCGATCGAGCGGGCCGTCGACCTGTTCGCGGCCGAGATCGGGATGGACCCGGCCGAGGTGCGGCGGCGCAACGTGGTGCCGCCCGGGGCCTTCCCGTACACCACCGCGAACGGGGCGGTCTACGACACCGGGAACTACCCGGCCGCGCTCGACGCGGTGCTGTCCGCCAGCGGGTATCCGGGACTGCGGGCGGAGCAGGCGGAACGGCGCGCCCGGGGTGGCCCGGTCCAGCTCGGGATCGGGCTGGCCACGTACGTGGAGATCACCGCAGGCGACTACGCCGGCGGCGAGACGTCCCGGGTGGTGGTGGACGCCACCGGGGCGGCCACCGTGTACACCGGCAGCTCCCCGCACGGCCAGGGCCACCAGACCGCGTTCGCCATGCTGGTCACCGACCAGCTCGGCATCCCGATGGACCAGATCACCGTGATCCACGGGGACACCGACCAGGTGCCGCGCGGCGTCGGGACGTACGGCTCCCGGTCCCTGCAACTGGGCGGCACCGCGGTCCACCAGGCGGCGCTCCAGGTGAAGGAGCAGGCGCGGGACGTGGCCGCAGGCATGATCGAGGCCAGCCAGGACGACCTGGAGCTGGACACCACCCGCGGGACCTGGCAGGTCCGCGGCGACCCGGACACCGCGCTGAGCTGGGCCGCGGTGGCGGCCCAGGCCGGCCCGGGCGGGCTGGCCGCCGAGGTCGACTTCCGGCCGGCCAGCCCCACGTTCCCGTTCGGGGCGCACCTGGCCGTGGTCGAGGTGGACACCCAGACCGGCAAGGCCACCCTGGTCCGGCACGTCACCGTGGACGACGCCGGGAAGGTGCTGAACCCGGTGCTGGCCGAAGGGCAGCGGCACGGCGGCATCGCCCAGGGCGCGGCGCAGGCGCTGCTGGAAGAGGTGCGCTACGACCCCGAGGGCAACCCGCTGACCAGCACGCTGGCCGACTACGCGGCGATCACGGCCACCGAGCTGCCGTCCTTCGAGCTGCTCGCGATGGAGACCCCGACCAGCGTGAACCCGCTCGGGGTCAAGGGCATCGGCGAGGCCGGCACGATCGGCGCCACCCCGGCCGTGCACAACGCGGTCATCGACGCGGTCGCGCACCTGGGGGTGCGGCACATCGACATGCCGGCCACCCCGCAGCGGGTCTGGGCGGCGATCAACGAGGCGAAAGGCAGCCGCGTGAAGGTCTCAGTGATGGTCAACGGCGCCCCGGTGTCGGCCGAGGTGGAGGACCGGATGCTGCTCGTGCACTTCCTGCGCGAGACGGCCGGCCTGACCGCCACCAACGTCGGCTGCGACACCACCTCCTGCGGCGCGTGCACCGTGCTGCTGGACGGGGAGTCGGTCAAGTCGTGCACGGTGCTCGCCGCGCAGGCGGACGGCCGCCAGGTCACCACCGTGGAGGGACTGGCCGGGCCGGGCGGTGAGCTGCACCCCATGCAGCGCGCGTTCCGCGCCGAGCACGGGCTGCAGTGCGGGTTCTGCACCCCGGGCATGGTGATGGCGTCCGTGTCGCTGCTGCGGGAAAATCCGCACCCGACCGAGTCCGAGGTCCGGGCCGGGCTGGAGGGCAACCTCTGCCGCTGCACCGGCTACCACAACATCGTCCGGGCGGTCCTTGCCGCCGCGGACGAGGGGCCGGGTTCCGCGCCCGGGGAGGACGCCCGATGATCCCGGCACCGTTCAGCTACCGTCGCGCCGGTTCCGTTGCGGAAGCTCTTGACTTTATCGGCGAGTACGGCGACGAGGCCAAGTTCCTGGCCGGCGGTCATTCGCTGCTGCCGCTCATGAAGCTGCGGCTGGCCATGCCCGAGGTGCTCATCGACCTCGGGCCGGTGCAGGAGCTCAGCTACGTGCGCGAGGAGGACGGCCACGTCGCGATCGGGGCGCTGACCCGCCACCACGACCTGGAGCACTCCGGCGTGCTGGCCCGGTCCGTGCCGCTGCTCGCGCACGCCGCGGGGCAGGTGGGCGACCCGCAGGTCCGGCACCGCGGCACGATCGGCGGGTCGCTGGCGCACAGCGACCCCGCGTCCGACCTGCCCGCCACCGTGCTGGCCCTGGACGCCACGCTGGTGGCCCGCGGGCCGTCCGGCTCCCGCGAGATTCCGGCCGCCGGCTTCTTCCAGGGCCTGTTCGAGACGGCCCTGGAGCCGGACGAGCTGCTCACCGAGATCCGCGTGCCGGTGCCCGCGGCGGGCGCGGCCGGCTGGTCGTTCCAGAAGTTCACCAAGCGGGCCATCGACTGGGCCATCGTCGGGGTCGCGGTCCAGGGCACCTCGGTGGCGCTGGTGAACATGGCCGGGACGCCGGTCCGGGCGGCCGGGGTGGAGCGCGCGCTGGCCGCCGGGGCCACGCCCGCGGAGGCCGCCGCGCACGCCGCCGAGGGCACCGCCCCCGGCGATGACATCAACGCGTCTCCGGCTTATCGTGAGCATCTCGCCCGGGTCCTCGTGGAGCGGGCGCTGGTGGAAGCACAGGCCGGGTGAAGGTCAGTCCCCGCACCGTCAGTCCCCGCACCGTCAGTCCCCGCACCGTCAGTCCCCGCACCGGATTCGAAGGAGAATCATGAGCGCTCGCACCACGCCGCCGTTCCGCGCTGACCACGTGGGCAGCCTGCTCCGGCCGCCGGCCTGCTGGCGGCCCGGGAGGACTTCGCGGCCGGCCGCATCCCGGCGCAGCAGTTGCGGGCGGTCGAGGACGTCGCGATCGCCGACGTCGTGCGGATGCAGGAGAACGTGGGCCTGCAGTCGGCCACCGACGGCGAGTTCCGCCGCGCGTCGTGGCACATGGACTTCATCTACCAGCTGGGCGGGATCGGCCAGGCGCCGGGCAACCTGTCGGTCAAGTTCCACAACCCGTCCGGGGATATCGAGTACACCCCGGCCGCGCTGACCGTGACCAGGAAGGTGGGGCTGGACCACACGATCTTCGGCCCGGACTTCGAGTACCTGAAGTCGGTGGTGACCACGGCCGTGCCCAAGCAGACCATCCCGTCGCCCAACATGGTGCACTACCGGGGCGGCCCGGCCATGATCGACCCGGCCGTGTACCCGGACATCGAGGAGTTCTGGACCGACCTGGCCGCCGCCTACGCCGACGAGGTGTCCCGGCTGGCCGCGCTGGGCTGCCAGTACCTGCAGTTCGACGACACCAGCCTGGCCTACCTCAATGACCCGGAGCAGCGGGCCGAGATCGCCGCCCGCGGCGACGACGCCGAGCACCTGCACCTGCGGTACATCAAGCAGGTCAACGCGGCCCTGGCCGGGCGGCCCGCCGGGCTGGCCGTGACCACCCACTTGTGCCGGGGCAACTTCCAGTCTTCCTGGGCCGCCTCCGGCAGCTACGACTTCGTGGCCGAGGCGCTGTTCGGCGAGCTGGACGTGGACGGGTTCTTCCTGGAGTTCGACGACGAGCGGTCCGGCGGGTTCGAGCCACTGCGGTTCGTGCCGCCGGGCAAGATGGTCGTGCTGGGCCTGGTCACCACCAAGCGCGGCCAGCTGGAGAACCCCGACGTGCTCAAGCGGCGCATCGACGAGGCAGCCCGCTACGTGCCGCTGGACCAGCTGTGCCTGTCCGGCCAGTGCGGGTTCTCCTCCACCGTCGAGGGCAACGCGCTGAGCTACGACGAGGAAGTGGCCAAGCTCGAGCTCATCGTCCAGGTGGCCCAGGACGTGTGGGGCTGAGCGGTGCCTCCTGGCGCCAGGGGCCAGCACCCACGGAGAGCGGATTGGCGGGTCCTTCCTGCCTATCCCGCGTTGTGGTCCAGGGTGCCGTCGAGGACGGTGACCGCGTGGCCGGTGAGGTGCACCCGGTCGCCGTGGACGGCTGTCTGGACCAGGCCTGTGCGGTCGGAGGCCTGCAGGCCGGTGAGGCTATCGCGGCCGAGGCGGTGCGACCAGTAGGGGCCAGGGCAGTGTGGGCGCTGCCGGTGACGGGGTCTTCGGGGATGCCGCCCGCTGGTGCGAAGTACTGCGAGACGAAGTCATAGCCACGGTGCCGGTTCGCTGCGGCGGCGGTGACGATGATCCCGCGGATGCCGTTACGGCGGGTCAGCCGGGCTAGGGCAGTGAAGTCGGGTCGCAGCCCGCGGACGGCGGCCTCATTGGCGGCCACGGCGAGCAGGTCTCCGAGCGCGCCGGTGGAGTAGGTGGCGCCGAGTTTGGCGCCGAGGGGCTGGGCGAGGCCGTCGGGGGCTGGCGCCTCGGCGGGGAAGGCGGCGGGGAAGTCCAGGGTGATGGTGCCGTCGTGGCGGCTGTGGGCGGTCAGGATGCCAAATTGGCTCGCGAAGCGGACGGTCAGCGGCGCGGCGCGGTCGGTGTGCAGGGCATGGGCAGTGGCCAGGGTGGCGTGACCGCATACGTTGCTCTCGGCGGCGGGAGTGAACCAGCGCAGTGCCCAGTCGGCGCCGGTGCCGTCCAGCAGTGGGTGGGCGAAGGCGGTCTCAACGCTCAGCTCTGCGGCGATCCGGCGCATCCACTCCTTGGCGGGCCAGCGGCCGGCGTCGAGCAGGCAGACGCCGGCGGGGTTGCCGGCGAACGGCCGGTCGGTGAACGCGTCGATGATCCGGATCCGCATGAGGGAACTGTAGGACGGCGCGTTTCACCACCGGCCCCTGGCTACCGGCCGCCAGCGGACCTGGCTGAACAGTTACGGCGGGCTGAGCGTTTGGGGATAGCGCCATAGCGCGGCCATTGGCCTGGCCCGGCGTGCCGGATAGTCACTGACTAGTCGCAGATGCGAAGAATCAGCCTGTGCGTCGGGATGCCAAAATGTTATCTGGCTGCCGTGTTGAACGCCTGCCAACGATTCCGCCCGCCGGTACAGTGACTCCGTCACTCCGACCTATGGGTAAGGCCAAGTCGGCTCAATACCCCCGGCGTGATTGTGCGGCTACGAAAACACAATCATTCGCCCGGGGTGCTGCCCGGGCGACTAATGCACCCGCGAGGTAACAGTGACCGGCTCGTACACGTCCGCGGCCCCCGGCGTTCATCTTCAGGGCGGCAACTCGTCAGCCTCCCCGGTGTCTTCTGCTCACGGCGTCTGCTGGCGGAAGAGCTCATACAGTGCGTACAACGGCAACTGCGTGGAAGTTGCCTCCTTCGGCGCAGGTCACGTAGGGGTTCGTGACTCCAAGGCAGGTGACGGCAGTCCGGTCTTGATGTTTGCCCGTGACCAGTGGAAAGCGTTCCTGATGAGCGCGAAGAGCCGGCCGGGCGGCCCTAGCTGAGCAGGCCGCTTCCCTGGTGCCACGCCGGTCAGGCCCACAGTTCGCGGGCTGTGGCGCTGATCAACTCTCTCGATCGGATGCGGTCGAGGCCGAGTTCCACCAGTGACTCGAACGCGACCCGGTAGCGGAAAATCTGCTCGCGCTCGTCAGGGTAATGACTGCCGGTGAGATGCTCCACCGCCACCCGGTCGTTCAGTGGCACATCATGCACCTGCGGAAAGCGCATGTAAGAAAAGGCTCCCGTTCCAATGGGGTGTTCGCCCTGGAGCGGAAGGATACGTATCTCCACGTTGCGCAGGCGCGACATCTCGACAAGATGCAGCAACTGCTCGTACATTATGGATTTACTGCCGAATTTCCGGTGCAGCACCGATTCGTCAACCACTACCGATAGCTCGACTGGCGGATCACGAGTCAGGAGCCGCTGGCGCAGACGCCGGAGTTCTACCCGGCGCTCGGCTTCTTCCGGCGGAAGCCTGAACATCAGCTGATATCCGCGATGAACTGCCCTCGCATAGTCCTCGGTCTGCAGCAATCCGGGAACGATCAGCGGGTCCCAGTTCCAGATTGAACGCGCTTCATCCTCTTCGGAAAGATATTCCGTATAATCGGCCGGCAGCCCGGCCGCCACTGGCTCCCTTTGGCCAGCCTGACTCGACTCTTCGGCCAGGGCCTGGAGGTCTGCGCGGTGGGCCGGGCTCACGCCGTAGAGGTCCAGCAACTTCCTGAGGTCGGCGAGCTTGACGCCGATCCGGTTCAGTTCGATGCGGCTGATCTTGGAACCGGACCAGCCCAGCCGCTCGGCGACCTGATCACCGGTAAGCCCGGTTCGCTCGCGCAATCGGCGTAGTTCGGCGGCGAGCCGACGCCGCCGGACAGATTGACCACCTGGATCGGGCATCCGTTCACCTCCCCGGCTGCTGGAGGTCGCCGGTGGTGTGACTGCTTTAGAGCGTAGGGCCGGGTGGGGCGTTAAGTGAACCCCACATGGCGAATCGTCGTGCAATCTGCACTGCATCTTGCACTTGTAACTCTAGTGCCGTTCAATTGAATAGAGGCCCGCCGAGTGCAGGAGGGCGCACATGATGGCCAGGCGGAGTAACCAGAGGGTTCTCCCGCCTTGTGCCTCCGGCCTCTTCTCCGCATCCGGCTTCGCCCGCCGCGCGGTCTGCGCACCGGGAGTAAAGGTCGCCGCCAGGATCAGCCGGCGCGGGCCGGGCCGCCCTCGGGGGCCGCCCTAATGGCCAATGAGATCACCAAGCCTCGACGGGGACAGGCTTGGTCCCGTGACACGACACCGGGCCGCCAGCGGTGACGCGCCGACGGCCCAGTAAAGACACTCTCTCAAACCAACACCATCGACAGGAGTCATGGCATTGGATCAAACCTACATCGCGCCCTGCGTGATGCAAGGGACGGGGGCAGCGATTTCCGGGAGAATCGCGGCACCGGGCCGGGCGGGGCCGGCCGGGGCCGCGGGTGAGGGGGGCCGATGTTCCTCCTCGCCCTGATCTGGGTGCTCATCGGAGTGGCCGTGGGCTGGCGATTCGGCTCCCGGCACGCCACCTCCCAGGCGCTGACGCGGGCACGGCAGCAGATGCGCCAGGAAATCCGGTACTGGCAGGAACACGCCGAACGCAGCAAGGTCCGGGCCGACCTGCTGGCCCAGGGGAACGAGGCCTGGGCGGCGGGTTACCAGCAAGGCCGGGAAGATGTGATCACGATCGTGCCGCACCTCACGGCACAGCAGCGGCTCCTGCCCCAGGACGCCGCGACCGATGCCGCCGGGATAACCGGCTGCGCCTAACCCACTAGCGCTCCCTTCCGGATCAGTAGCCCGGCCGGAGGGGAGCGCCCGGGCACGCCCAGGCTCAGTGGTGCACCGCGGCCAGCGCGGGCGGATGCTCAGTGGTGCACCGCGGCCAGCAGCGCCGCGTAGGAGCGGACCAGCGCGGCATGCTCCAGGGCGAGCAGCGGACTGTCCGGCGGGCAGCCTTCGGCCACCCACTGATCCGAGAGGTCCATGGCCTTGGTGCGGTACACCGCCGCAGGCCGGACCGCCGCCTCCGGTTCGCGGTACAGGAACGCATACAGCCGGACCAGCGAATCGACCAGTTCGTCCTCGCCGCCGGGGTGGTCCGCGGCGTGCTGGCGCTCGCGGTGCACCCGCCACCAGTCAACTTCCCGCCGGGCCGCCTCGGCCACGTCCCGCGGCTCGCCGTAGCTCAGGCGGAGCAAACCGTAGAAGCGGCGCATGCAGCGGCGCGCCCCGTCCGGGTCGTTATCGGCGGGCGCCCACAGCTGGTTGGCCCGCAGCACCAGCCAGGCCCCGTGCAGGGTGCGCAGCCAGTCCATCCCGAACCCGGCCCGGACCAGCCCGATCGACGCCCGCAGTACCCCTGGCCAGTCCCGCCGGTAATAGCCCACCCAGGCGCGGAATTCCAGGTCGGCCACGCGTACCGGGTCGAAGGAACGCAGCCGGCTCGGGCCCGGGGAGCGGGCGGGCCGGCGAGCGGAGCGGGCCGGCGGAGCGAGCGGCCGCGGAGCCGGGTGGGGCGGGCCTGGCGGGACCGGGCAGCCGGACTCCGAACCCGCGGCTCGCGAGCCGCAGCAGCACGTGCCCGGGCCGCACCAGTTCCGCCACCCGCGCGGCGCTCAGCACCTCCAGGTCGCCGAGCCGCTCGGCGTACGCGGCGGGACCGCGAGCCCGGGCCGTGTTGAGCGCCACGGCGTTGTGCCACACCTTGACCCGGGATTCGCGCAGGAACCGGCGGCTGGCCGCCTGATTGGCCGGCCCGAGCAGGACGTCCGCCCGCGAGCGCGGGCCGCCGGCCCGGGCCAGCTCCGCATCTTCCGCGCCGACCTGGCGGGACAGCACCTCGTCGATGCGCTGATGGTCGGCGCGGCGCCGGGCGCGGAGGGCGGGATCCGCGAACTCCGCGGGGCTGATCACCGCGAGGAGGGCCTGCGGCAGGTCGTAGTTGATGTGCGCGTTCATGCCCAGCAGGACGTGCCGCAGGGCGGGCGCGGACGGCTGCTCCTGTGCGGCCCGGAACGCTACCGCCCACGGCCGCGGGACGGGCCCGCCGCCGGAGTACGCGGCCAGCGCGTCGAGATACAGGTCCGCGAACGCCACGTCCCAGCGCTCCACCCACTGCGGGTCGCTGAACAGCCCGGCCCGCAGCGCGTCGCGCACCGCGCGGGTCGTGCGCAGGTACGTGGCGTGGAAGAAGCGCCGTGCGTCACCCGCTTCCTCGAGCGGATCGAGCAGCGTTTCCATCCGCTCGATGAGCGCATCAATGCTGATGGTCCGCCTCCCGCAGTCCGGCTTGACGGTGAAGTCACTGTGACGCGGCCCGGCCCGCCCGGACGGCGTTGCTACCGTCCCAGTCATGGATTTTCTCAGCCGCTGGCGCGGCCGCAAGCTTGGCGCGCTCGCGGCGGCCCTGGGGCTCCTGGTGGCCGCGATCGTGGCTGCCGTCATCGTGGCCCGCCAGCCGGTGCCGGTCATAGCGCGGACGCTGCGCATCCCGGTGGTCGACGGGCCAGCCAACGACCAGCACGTGTCGCTGGACGCCACGTTCTTCACCCCGCCGGGACGCGGCCGGGTGCCCGCCATCCTGCTCGCGCACGGGTTCGGGGAGACCAAGGACTCGGTCCGGCCGGAGGCCGAGCAGCTCGCCCGGGCCGGTTTCGCGGTGCTCACCTGGTCGTCGCGGGGCTTCGGCCGGTCCACCGGTGAGGTGGCCCTCGACTCACCTGACTACGAGGTGAAAGACGTCGAGCAACTGGTCAGCTGGCTGGCGCGGCAGCCGCGGGTCATGCTGGACGGGCCGGGGGATCCGCGGGTGGGCATCACCGGGGCGTCGTACGGCGGCGCCATCGCGCTGCTCGCCGCGGCCTACGACCACCGGATCGACGCGATCGTCCCGCAGACCACCTGGTACAACCTGGCCACCGCGCTGTTCCCGGACGCGGCCGGCCGCGGGCGGCCCGGCCGCAGGCGGCGGGATCGGCGGGGTGTTCAAGAAGCAGTGGGCCGGGCTGCTCTTCACCCAGGGCACGGTTACTCAGGGCACAGGTACCCGGGCAAAGGTACCCAGGGCACAGGCGTGTCCGCCGCGCTGTGCGGCCGCTTCCTGCCCGCGCTCTGCGCCATGTACCAGCAGGTGGCCACCCTCGGCCGGGCTACCCCGCAGGCGATCTCGCTGCTGGAGCGGTCCAGCCCGTCGAGCGTGGCCAGCCGGATCGACGTGCCCACCCTGCTGATCCAGGGCGAGGACGACTCCCTGTTCGGGCTGGACCAGGCCAACGGCAACTACCAGGCCATCCGGCGCAACGGCGCGCCGGTGGACATGGTGTGGTTCGCGGGCGGTCACGACGGCGGGAATCAGGAGACCAGCCGGATCACGCAGCTGACCACGGAATGGTTCGACCGCTGGCTGAAGCCCCGGCACCGGTGGTCACCCGCGGACCACCCGGTGCTCACCGGCCAGCCTGCCTTCGCGGTCACCCGGGACCTGGGCTACGACCCGTCCAGCGGCAACGAGGTGCTGGGCGTGGCGACCGCCCCGACCTACCCCGGCCTGGCCGGGACCAGGCGCACCGCGGTCCGGCTGCGCGGGACCGGGCAGACCATCGTCAACCCGCCCGGCGGCGCGCCGCCGTCCCTGTCGGTCCTCCCCGGCCTGGGCGCGGGCGGCCTGGGCACGGGCAGCCTGGGCACGGGCAGCCTGGGCGTGGGCCTGCCGATGCCCGGCCAGAGCGCCGCGTTCACCTCCGCGCCCCTGGCCGCGCCGCTGCAGCAGACCGGCTCCGCCACCGTCCGGATCCGGGTCAGCGGTGCCCCGGACATCACCGTGTTCGCCGAGGTGTACGACGTCGACCAGGCCGGTAACGCCACGCTGCCGTTCCAGCTGGCCGCACCGGTGCGGGTGACCGGGGCGGCCGCGGGCCGCACGGTCACCGTGACGCTGCCCGCGATCGACTACCAGTTCGCCGCCGGGCACCGGCTCCGCCTGGTGCTGACCAGCACCGACTTCGGGTACGCGACCTCCCCCCGGGCCGCGGCCTACCGGGTCGCGCTCGCTGGCCCCGGCCTGTCCGTGCCGTCTGATCCGGCGCTGCAGATCGCCGGCGGCGGCGTGCCCTGGTGGACCTGGGCCGGGCCGGTCGCCGCGCTGGCCGCGGCGGCGGTCATCCTGCTGGCCCGGCGCCGGAAGCGGCCGGGGGTGCTGCCCCCCGGTCCCGGGCCGGTGGCCGGCGCTGGCCCTCCCGTGCCCTTGGAGATCACTGGCCTCACCAAGCGCTACCGGGACGGCCAGCTAGCCGTGGACGGGCTGTCGCTGCGCGTGCAGCAGGGCCAGATCCTCGGCTTGCTGGGGCCGAACGGCGCGGGCAAGACCACCACCCTGCGCGCGCTGATGGGCCTGGTCCACCCGGACGCCGGGACAATCACGATCTTCGGCCAGCAGGTCCGCCCCGGCGCGTCCGCGCTGTCCCGGCTGGGCTCGTTCGTGGAAGGACCGGGCTTCCTGCCGCACCTGTCTGGCCGGGCCAACCTGGACCTGTACTGGCGGGCTACCGGGCGGCCCGCGGCCGGGGCGCACCTGGACGAGGTCCTGCGGATCGCCGGGCTCGGGGCCGCCCTCGACCGCCGGGTGCGGTCCTACTCGCGGGGGATGAGCCAGCGGCTGGCCATCGCCCAGGCCATGCTCGGCCTGCCCGACCTGCTGGTCCTCGACGAGCCCATGAACGGCCTGGACCCGCCGCAGATCAGGGAGATGCGCGATGTCCTGCTCGGCTACGCGGCCGGGGGCCGGACCGTGATCCTGTCCAGCCACCTGCTGGGCGAGGTGGAGCAGACCTGCACCCACCTGGTCGTCATGCACCGCGGCCGTGGCCTGGCCGCGGGCCCGGTCCGCGAGATCACCGGCGACGGCGCGGCTCTGATCGTGGGCACCTCGCAGGCGCAGCGCGCCGTCACCGTGCTCCGTGACCTCCAGGGCATCGAGGCCGCGGAACCGCACCCGGACGGGGTCATCGTGCGTCCCGACGGGGTCGCCCCGTCCGCGGTGGTCGCCGCGCTGGTCGGGGCCGGGGTCCCGGTGGACCGGGTGGGACCGGGCCGCGGCCTGGAGGACGCCTTCCTGGCCCTGATCGGCGAACCGGAAAGCGGTGACCAGTGATAGCTGCCGGGGGCTACCAGGTGCACAGGACCCTGCCGCTGCGGGTCGAGTTCGTCCGCCAGCTCCGCCGCTGGCGGACCATCGTGGCCTTCGTGGTGCTGCTCGCGCTGCCCTGGATCCTGGTCGCCGCGTTCGAGATCAGCGGCCCGCCCTCGGCGGCGAACGGGACACCGGGACTGGTCACCGTGGCCACCCAGGGCGGCCTCAACTTCGCGGCGTTCAGCCTGTTCGTGTCGGCCGGCTTCCTGCTGGTCGTGGTGGTCGCGCTGTTCTGCGGGGACACGGTGGCCAGCGAGGCCAGCTGGTCATCGCTGCGCTACCTGCTGGCCGCCCCGGTGCCGCGGGCCCGGCTGCTGCGCCAGAAGCTGGCGGTGGCGCTGGCCTACTCCACCATCGGGGTGGTCGCGCTGCCGGTGATGTCCCTGGTGGCCGGCACGGCCGCGTTCGGCTGGCATCCGCTCCGGCTGCCCGGTACCGGGGTGCAGCTGCCGATCGGCCAGGCCCTGGCCCGGATGCTCATCGTCCTGGGCTACGTGCTGGTCAGCGAGATCGCGGTGGCCGGGATCGCGTTCCTGCTCTCGGTGTCCACCGACTCCCCGCTCGGCGCGGTGGGCGGCGCCGTGGGCCTGATGATCCTGTCCGCGATCCTGGACCAGGTCACCGCGCTCGGCTCCTGGCGGGAAATCCTCCCGTCGCATTGGCAGTTCGCCTGGCTGGACGCGGTGCAGCCGCAGATCACCTGGGGCGGCATGGCGGAGGGCGCCTCGGTGTGCGCGTGCTACGGGATCGTGCTCGTCGCGCTGGCCTTCCGCCGGTTCCAGGAAAAGGACATCGTTTCGTGAATTAGAGAATCTTGTGCTGGGTGTCGCCGGTGAGTTACGGTCTGGCCACCGATCAGGGGGTTGGACATGAGCGATACGGCTTCTACTCCGTTCTCGGAAACTAAGGCTCCCGAGGCGCCGGAACGGTTGCACCGGGGCGCGCTCAGCCTGGTGGACATCTCGGCCTCGACGATGGCGAATATCGGCCCGGCCTACAGCTTCTTCTTCAGCTTCGGCCTCATCGTGATCACGGCGGGCATCGGCGCGCCGCTGACGATCGTGGCTGCCGCCGTCGCCATCGCGCTGCTGGGCAACACGCTGGCCCAGTTCTCCCGGGCCCAGCCATCGACCGGCGGATTCATCACGTTCGTGGGCAAGAGCTTCGGCGGCACCAGCGCGGTGACGACCGCCTTGCTCTGCGGGGCCGGGTACATCATCGCGATCTCGTCGGTCCTCGTCGTCTCCGGCTGGTTCCTGGGCTACACGCTGCAGTACTACCTGGGCTGGAACATCCCGTGGATCATCCTGTCGATCGTGCTCACCACAGGCGCCGTGGTGATGATGCTCCGCGGCGTCGGCGTGTCGACCAAGCTCGCGGGCTTTTTCTTCGGTTTCGAGATGCTGGTGCTGGTCGTCGTCTCCGTCGTGCTGCTCATTAAGAACGGCGCCCACCTGAGCGTCGCGCCGTTCAAGCCGCACAACATCCACAACGGCTTTAGCGGCCTGGCGGCCGGCTTCCCGCTGGCGGTGTACCTGTTCATCGGCTGGGAGAATTCCGCCGCGCTGGCCGAGGAAACCGGTAACCCGCGGCGCAACGTGCCGCGGGCGGTTTTCCTGTCCATCGCGCTGATGGGAATTAGCTACCTCCTCTTCGCTTACGCCACGGTCACCGGTTTCGGCTACAACGAGGCCAGGCTGACCAGCCCGTCCATCCTGGTCCCCTTCATCACCGTCGCCCACGGCGCCGCGGCCAGCCTGGCCTTCTTCGCGTACCTGGCCGGCCTGACCTCCACCCTGGGCGTGCTCATCGCGGCGGTGAACTCACAGGCCCGGCTGATCTTCAACGCCGGCCGCGAGGGCCTGCTGCCGCGCTGGATCGGCCGGGTCGAGCCGTCCCGGCACGTGCCCAGGAACGCCATCTTCACCTTCGTCGGCATCGCCAGCGCGATCATCGGGGTCTGGGCGCTCGGCCACCTGATCTTCGGGCACGGCGGCAGCATGAACGGGCTGACCTACTTCGACGAGTCCGGGACGATGGGCACGATCCTGGTCCTGGTCGTGTACTTCCTGGCCAACCTGGCCCTGCCGTTCTACTACCGGAAGTACCGGCCCGCCGAGTTCAACGTGATCAAGCACGGGGTGCTGCCGGTCCTCGGGATGATCGCGATCGCGGTCCCGGTCTACTACCTGTCCAAGCCCGGTCAGTCGGCGCCCTACAGCTGGTTCCCTTACGCCGCGCTGGCCATCCTGGTCGTCTCGGTGATCTACGCCGCGGTGCTGACCAGGCGTGATCCGGGGCTGGCCGGGCGCGTCGGCTCGATCGTCGCCGACGAGTGACGAGACCTCCCCGGCGGGCGGCTGGGGGCGTCAGTCGCCGGCCCGCAGTGGCGCGGCGGCGTAGCGGCCCTCATGGGCCAGCACCGGGCGGCGGTCACCCGCGAGTTCGGGGTGACGCTCCTCCACCGCCCGGCGCTGCTCGGCGGTGCGCCGCAGCTGCGTGACGTACTCCCGGTTTCCCTCGTAGGTGCCGCGCCAGGTCTGCGGCATGGCCTCCGGCGGTGGCGGCAGCGACGCCGCGCCGCGGCCGGACAGCGCGCACCGGGCCGGGACCTTGTGCACCTCGCCACCGCAGTCCGGGCACGCGGGCAGCGGCGCGGCGAAGGACTGGATCACCTCGTGGTCGTGACCCTGGCCGCAGCGGAGCTGGTAGATGGCCATGATTACCACAGCTCCATGGACCGCTCGAAGATGCCGGCCAGGTCGTCGTCGGTAGCTGGCTTGGGGCAGGTGGCCAGCAGCCGCTGCTGCTTGAGCGTCCCCTCCACCAGTGCGGGGATGTCGCCGGAGGAGTAGCCGACCGCCGCCACCCCGTTCGGGATCTCGATATCGCGCATCAGGCCGGTGAGCACCCGCGGCAGGAACTCCGCGTCGTCGGCCGGCCGGTCCGCGTCCGGGGCCAGCAGCTGGGCGGCCCGCAGGTGCCGCTCGGGCGCGGCGTCGAAGGTGAACCGGAACGCCTCGGGCGCGGTGAGCGCCACCGACATGCCGTGCGGCACCATGGCCTCGTCCGCCGGGTAGTCCTTGGGGTGAAAGCCGCTCACCCGGCCGGCGATCGGGTAGGCGTTGGCGTGCGGGATGTGCACCCCCGCGTTGCCGAAGCCCATCCCGGCGAACGTGGCCGCGATGGCCATGTCCGCCCGGGCCTGGTGGTCCTCCCCGTCGCGGACCGCGCGGCGGAACGAGGTGGCGAGCAGTCCCATGGCCTTCTCCGACCACATGTCGGAGATGGGGTTGGCGCCGCAGTAGGGCACCCGCTGCTCGGGCCGCTTGCGCTCGGAGCTGGTGTACCAGCGCGCGGTGTAGCTCTCCAGCGCGTGGCACAGGATGTCCATCCCGGCCGAGGCGGTCACCCCGGCCGGCTGGGTGAGGGTGAGCAGCGGGTCCACCACGGCCAGCGTGGGCCGCAGCCGCACGTGGCTGATGCCGGTCTTCACCCGGAGCGAGAGCACGTCGAGCACGCACACCGTGGTGCTTTCCGCCCCCGTGCCGGTGGTGGTGGGCACCGCGATCAGCGGCTTGAGCGGGTTGACCGGCGCGCGGCCCTGGCCCACCGGGGCGTTGATGTAGTCCATCAGCTCGCCCGGGTTGTTCAGCAGCAGGTTGATGGCCTTGGCGGTGTCGATGCTCGACCCGCCGCCGACCGCGACGAACGCGTCCCACGGCCCGCTCGCCCGGGCCTGCTCGATCGCGGCCTGCATGCTCTCGTCCGTCGGCTCCACGTGCACGCCGTCGAAGACCCGGGCCTCGATGCCGAACTGGGCCATCTGGTCGGCGACCCGCTGCGGGGTGCCGGTCGCGGACACCCCGGGGTCGGTGACGACCAGGGCCCGGCTCACCCCGTACTGGCTGAGGTCGAAACCGATCTCGCCGGAGGCCCCGGGGCCGAACTTGAGCTGCGGCGCGCCGTAGGTGAAGATCGCCTCCGGGTTGGCCGGCGCGGGTATGGCCATGTGCACGGATGCCTCCTCAGGCGTAGAAACCGTCCGGGGCCCGGCGGAGCGAGGCAAGCTGCTCCGCGTCGTGCCCGAACACCACGGTGGCGTCGGATTTCTCGGCGAGGCTGCGCAGCTTCTCCACCGAGGCGTACCAGGCGGACAGGTCGTTGACGATCGCGGCCGGTGTGGCGGGCGGCCCGTAGGAGTCGCCCATGTACACGGCGTCCGAGGTGAAGATCATGGACCCCGTCTCCGGCAGGTCGACCTTCATGGCCATCGTGCCCGGGGTATGCCCGGGGGCCTCGATGAACGTGACCCCGGGCAGGAATTCGGTGTCGCCGGACACCGTCTCGAAGTCGATGCCCTCGTAATCGGCCTTCAGGTGCGCGCCGTTGAACGCGCCGTCGTAGCCGAACGCCCAGTTCTTCTCCCGGTCGTTGACGACCAGCCGGGGGCCGGCGCTGGCGAAGGTGCGCACGTTCCCGGCATGGTCGAAATGCAGGTGGGACAGGGCGACGTAGTCCAGCTGGGCGGGGGAGATGCCGAGCTGCGCCAGCCGCGAGTCCAGGTACTGGTCCTCATCCACCTGGTCGTAGGGGAAGAACTCCTGCAGCCCGGTGGGCACCCAGCGGGTCTCCCAGTCGCGCGGGCAGCTGGTGTCCCAGAGCATCGTCCCGGCCTGCGTCTCGACCAGCACGGCGTGCGTGGTGCACGGGTACCACTCGACCGGCCGGTCCCGCTCGCTGCGGGGCCGGATGCTGCGCCCCGGTTTCAGCAGCAGCCAGGTCAGATCGCAGCTCATCGCACCGCAGTCGAGTATGTGCAGCTTCGTCGCTGTCTCCATGTGGGCTCCCGGATGTGCGCAGGGTACTGTGCCGCCGCTTCTACCCGATATCACGGTCCCCGCCAGGTCAAGAGCTGGCGGCCCGCAGCGCGGCAGCTCCCCGCTCCGGCCCCGGGGCTAGCCGGGATGGCCTAGCCGGCGTTAAGCCCGGCTCACCCCCAGATGGGGTAGCCAAAACCGGCCGAAAAAGCGAGGTGTTTCCGTTTCTGCCCGCCGTACGCTGCGTGAGCGCGGGCCGCCCGAGTGCGCGGGTAACCCGCCAGGTGGGGCAACCGGGGGGAAATGATGGCGCAGGTAATGAACGACGCCCTGATCCAGGGGACCAATACCGTAATCGCACCGGGCATGCCGCTGGTGCTCATGTACCACTCGGTCGAGCCGTACCAGGCCGACCCGTACCTGGTGACGGTGAGCCCGCCGCGGTTCGCGCAGCAGATGGGCTGGCTGGCCCGGCGCGGCCTGCGCGGCGTCTCCATCCGGGACCTGCTCGCCGGCCGGGCGGCGGGCGCCGGGAAGGGCCTGGTCGGGCTCACGTTCGACGATGGCTACGCCGATTTCACCCGGCACGCGCTGCCGGTCCTGCGCCGCTACGGCTTCGGCGCGACCGTGTTCGTCATCGCCGGCCGGCTCGGCCGCGACAACGCGTGGGACCCGGACGGGCCGCGCAAGCGGCTGATGGACGCCGGCGAGGTGCGGGACCTGGCCCGGTCCGGCATCGAGATCGGCTCGCACGGGCTCAGCCATGTCCGGCTGCCCGCCGCGCGGGCGACGCTGGCCGAGGAGGTGGGCGGCAGCCGCCGGATCCTGCAGGAGGTCACCGGCGAGCCGGTCGGCGGGTTCTGCTACCCCTACGGCGATCTCGACGCCGAGGCCGTGGCCCGGGTCCGGGAGACGGGCTACGACTACGGGTGCGCCATCTGGCCCTCGGCCTGCACGAGCCGGCACGCGCTGCCCCGCACCTACATCGGGGAGGCGGACACCGCGTCCCGCCTGTGGGCCAAACGGGCTAGGCACCAGCTGACCTGGACGCCCCGGCGGGCCCAGAAAACCGCCGCGCAGCCGGAATTCCGTCACTCAGCGTAGGCCGCCTACCCCTCTTGGGTGACCCGGAGGGGGGAGGTGGCTGCGACAGTCAAACCACGTGACCGAACGTGCTAGGCGGCGGGGATTTCCGCCTGGCCCGGGAGCCCAGGGGGGGCACAGTGGCTGAGCACCGACTTTCGCTCGCGGTCAATGGGCGGGAGAGCCAGCTGCAGAGCCAGCTGGTGACCTTTGCCGCGCCAGCCTCCGTGCCCAGCACGGGCCCGGTGAGCACCGGCTCGATCGCCATTGTCGGGCTGGGCTACGTCGGGCTGCCGACCGCGGTGGAGCTGCACGGTAAGAGCCCGCGCATCATCGGGATCGACGCCAGCGAGCGGCGGCTGGGCGACATCGCGGCCGGCGGGGCCGACCTGACCGATGCCGACCAGGAGCGCCTGGCCGCGGCCCTGGCCGACGGGAGCCTGGAACTCACCACCGACCCGGCGGCGGCGGTGACCGCCGAAGCCGTCATCATCTGCGTGCCGACCCCGGTGGACGGCCAGCAGACGCCCGATCTCGCGGCGCTGCAGGCCGCGTGCGCCAGCGTGGTGCAGCACGCCGCGGCAGGCCAGGTCATCATCCTGACCTCGACCAGCTACGTCGGTACCACCCGTGAGCTGCTCACCGAGCCGCTGCGGCGCCGCGGGATGACCGTCGGTACCGACATCAACGTGGCGTTCAGCCCCGAGCGGATCGACCCGGGCAACGCGACGCACCTGCAGAGCGAGACCCCGCGGGTGGTCGGCGGGGCCACCGGGGAATGCGCCCTGCGGGCCGCCGAGGTCATCGGCCGGGTCACCGATTCGGTGTACCTGGTCAGCTCGACCGACGCCGCCGAGGCCACCAAGCTCTACGAGAACATCTTCCGCGCCGTGTCCCTGGCCCTGGCCAACGAGTTCGCCGACGCGTGCGGCGCGCTCGGCCTGGACCCGATCGAGGTCACGCTGGCCGCGGGCACCAAGCCGTACGGCTTCCTGGGGGTGTTCCCCGGGCCGGGGGTGGGCGGTCACTGCATTCCCTGCGACCCGCACTACCTGCTCTGGCAGCTGAGCGCGCAGAACCACGCCTCGCCGCTGATCGAGCAGGCCATGAAGTCCATCGCGCTGCGCCCGGAACGGGTGGTCGAGCGGGCCGGGCAGGTGATGGCCGCCGAGGGCCGCCGGCTGGCCGGCGCGCGCGTCGTCGTGATCGGCGTCAGCTACAAGGCCGGCGTGCGTGACCTGCGTGAGTCCCCGGCCCTGCCGCTCATCGACGGCCTGATCCGGGAGGGCGCCGAGGTCGCCTACTACGACCCGCTGATCCCGGTGCTCGACCTGCCGGGCGGCGGCAGGCTGCGCAGCGTGGCGGCCCCGCGGGGGCCTGACTTCGACCTGGCCGTGGTGCACACCCTGCACCCCGGGCTGGATTACGCCTGGGCCCACGACGTACCGCTGGTGCTCGACGCCACCTACCAGTTCTCCGGCGCGGCCCACCGCGCCGTGGTGTGAGGACCGCATCGTGATCACCGATCTGCGGGCGGCGGACTGGAGTACCCCGGCGGTGGTGCTCAAGTTCGACCAGAACATGCTGCATCACGGCAGCCTGGGCGTGATCCGCAGCCTGGGGCGGCTGGGCGTGCCGGTGTACGGCGTGCACGAGGGGCCCTGGGCCCCCGCCGCGAGTTCCCGCTACTTGTCGGGCCGCTTCTTCTGGCAGCCCCATCCCGATGATCCGCAACGGACCCTGTCCGGCCTGCTCAGCCTGGCCAGCCGGATCGGCCGCCGGGCGGTGCTGTACGCGACGGACGACGCGGGCGCGATCTTCCTGGCCGAGCACGGGGACACGCTGCGGGAGGCGTTCGCGTTCCCGGCACCCCCGGCGGACCTGCCCCGGCGGCTGGCCGGCAAGTACTCGATGTTCCAGCTGTGCCGGGACCTCGGGGTGCCCACCCCGCAGGCCACGCTGGCCTGGTCGCCCGGGGAAGCCGCGGAGTTCGCCGGGCGGGCGGGGTTCCCGCTCATCGCCAAGCTCACCACGCCCTGGCGGGGGACGGCAGGCGCGGGCCCGGGGCTGCGGAGTACCACCATTATCCGGACCCCGTCGCAGCTGCGGGAGACATGCGACCGGGCGGACGAGACGGGCACCGGGCTGATGCTCCAGGAATTTATCCCGCCGGCCCCGGGCCAGGACTGGTTCTTCCACGGCTACGTGGACTGCGCTGGCCGGTGCGTGCCCGCGTTCACCGGGGTCAAGGACCGTTCCTACCCGGCCTACGCCGGGCTGACCAGCCTGGGCCGGGCGGTGCCGAACAGCCGGCTGGCCGGGCAGGTCACCGCCATGGCGGCCGCGGTTGGCTTCCGCGGGATCGCCGACCTCGACCTGCGCTTCGACCCGCGGGACGCCCAGTACAAGCTGCTCGACTTCAACCCGCGGCTGGGGGCCCAGTTCCGCCTGTTCACCACCGGCACCGGGGTGGACGTGGCCCGCGCCGCGTATCTCGACCTCACCGGCCAGCCGGCCGCGGCCGGCGAGATGACCCGCGGCCGGCGGTACCTGGTGGAGAACTACGACCCGCTCGGCGCGGTCGGTTACTGGCGCCACGGCGAGCTGGGGCTGCGGTCCTGGGTGCGGTCGGTGCGCCGGGTGGACGAGATGGCCTGGCTGGCCCGCGATGACCTGCGGCCGTTCGGCCTGATGTGTGCCCGGATGGCCTGGCGTGGCGTCAGCCGCCGGCTGGCCCGATCACCTACCCGGGGCCCGTCCGCGCTGCTGCGCGCCACGGGCGGGCCCCGTTACCGTCCCGGGCCCCGGGTCTCCCGGGACACCCGGAAGTCCCTGGACACCCCGGAGATCACGGAATTCAACGCACAGGGGGAAAGAGTATGAACGGCACCACCGATGTGGCCATCGTCGGGGCAGGCCCTTACGGGCTCTCGGTCGCCGCGCACCTGCGCCGGTCCGGCCTGCGCGTCCGGCAGTTCGGCCTGCCGATGCACCTGTGGCGCACGAGCATGCCCCAGGGCATGTTCCTGAAGTCCCAGGGTTTCGCCTCCAACCTGTCCGACCCGGCCGCCCGGCTGACGCTGGGCGCGTTCTGCCGGGCAACCGGGCGTCCGTACGCCGACTACGGCCTGCCCGTGCCGCTGGACACGTTCGTCGCCTACGGGCAGTGGTTCCAGGCGGAGGCGGACCTGGACGTCGAGGAAGTGCTGGTCGCGGGGGTGTCATCCGCCGGGGACGGCTACCAGCTCACCCTGGAGGATGGGGAGACCCTGCAGGCCCGCCAGGTGGTGGTGGCCGTGGGGGTCGAGCACTTCGCCTACCTGCCCGAGCCAGCTGGCCGGCCTGCCCGCCGCAGCCTGCACGCACAGCTCGGCGCACACCGATCTGGCGGCCTTCGCCGGCCAGCGGGTCGTCGTGGTCGGGGCCGGCCAGTCCGCCCTCGAGTCCGCGGCGCTGCTGCACGAGCACGGGGCCGAGGTCCAGATCGTGATGCGCGAGCACGACGTGGTCTGGAACGGCGCGCCGCTGCCGCCGGACCGGCCCTGGCTGCAGCGGCTGCGGGAGCCTGAGGCCGGCCTGGGCTCGGGCTGGAGCACCTGGTTCTACTCCACCCAGCCCGGCGCCTTCCGGCACCTGCCCGCGGGCACCCGGGTCTTCCGGGCACGCACCGCGCTCGGCCCCGCCGGGGCGAGCTGGCTGCGCGGCCGGGTCGAGGGCGAGTTCCCGATCCATGACCGGCCAGGCGCTGGCCTGGGCGGCCGCCGGCCCCGACGGGGTCCGGCTCGGCCTGGCCAGCGGGCCTGACGCAGGCCGCACGGGGGCCCCGCCGAGGTGGCCGCGGACCACGTGATCGCGGCCACCGGCTACCGGCCGGACCTGGGCCGCCTGACCTTCCTGGACCCCGGGCTGCGGTCCCGGCTGCGCACCGTGGCCGGGACCCCGGTGGTGAACCGCGACTACCAGACCAGCGCGCCCGGGCTCTTCGTGGCAGGCCCCGGGGTGGCCCCCACGTTCGGCCCGGTCATGCGGTTCGTGTACGGCGCGGACCACGCGGCCCGGACCGTGGCCCGGCGGCTGGCCGCCCCGGCCACCCGCCGCGCCGCCATGGCCGTGGGCGCCAGCCGGTGAGCGTGCCCAGGCCGGCGAGCGATCCTGGGCCGCAGGCCCGGGTGAGCGGTCGGCGGGGGTTTCTGTGGGGCACGCGAACCTTGAAGCCAGCCCGGTGAGCGTGCCCCAGGCCGGCGAGCGATCCGGGGCCGCAGGCCCGGGTGAGCGGTCGGTGAGCGTCTCCGCCTTCGTGCACCCCCCGCCGCAGACGGCAGGGCCGGGCCGCGTTTCCCCGGGCGGCCCGGCCCTCGCCCTCCCAGGGCAGGCCCCGGCCACGCACCGGATCACCGCCGGCGCGGTCGCGGCGGCGGTGGCCATGCCGCTGGCCGACCTGATCGCGCTGGCCGCCGCGGCCGTCTGGGCCGGCCGGCGGGCGGCGGCGTGCCCTGGGCCGTGGCGGCGTACGCCGCGCTGGTGTTCCGGTGCTGTCCGTCGGCGGGCTGCACCGGCTGCGGATCTGCCTGCGGGTCGCTGACCAGGCCGGGCGGATCATCGCCGCCGCGGCGGCGCCCGGCGTGGCGGTGCTGCCCTGGATGACGGCCGGGGATGCGATGGCGGCTCGCGGCGGGCGACCGCCGGGCTGCTGATCGCGGCGCGGGTCGCGGTGTCGGCCGGGCTGCGCGCGGCCCACCGGCACGGCCGGCTGACCGAGCGGGCCCTGGTGGCCGGCGGCCGGGCCGGAGGCGGCGAACTGGCCGCGCTGCTGGATGAGCACCCTGAGTTCGGGCTGCGCCCGGTAGGCGCCCAGGGCAGCCGCGCCGGGATCAGCCGGGTGATCGTGTGCGCCCCGCCCCGCTCCGCCGCCGCCCTGGCCCGCGAGCTGGCGGCCGTCCGGCCGCTGGCCGCCGACGTGTGCCTGGCCCCGGGGCTCGCCGGGCCCGGTGCCCTCGCGACGGGCGCCCTCGTCCCCGGGGCTGCCCTGCCTGGCGGCCGCCTGGACGAGGTATGGGGCATCCCGCTGGTCCCGCTGCGCCGCTCGGCCTGGGCGGCGCAGGCACCCCTGGGCCGGGCCGTGAAACGGGCCTTCGACGTGCTGGCGGCGGCGGTGCTGCTGGTCGTCACGCTCCCGCTGGTGGCCGTGGCGGCGCTGGCCGTCCGGCTGACGCTGCGCCGCCCGGCGCTGTTCCGCCAGGTCCGCGTCGTCGGCCAGGGCAACCTCGCCGAGATCGTCAAGCTGCGCACGCTCGGGCGGCACGGTGACCCGGACACGTCCTGGTCGGTGCCCGCCGGGCAGTGCGGCGCACTGGGCCGGGCCCTGCGGGTCACCCACATCGACGAGCTGCCGCAGCTGGTCAGCGTGCTGCGGGGGGACATGTCGCTGGTCGGGCCCCGGCCGGAGCGGCCGCACTTCGTCCGGCAGTTCAGCGCGGCCGTGCCCGGCTACACCGGCCGTCAGCGGATGCCGGCCGGCCTGACCGGCTGGGCCCAGGTGCACGGGCTGAACGGGGACACCTCGATCCGCGACCGGGCCCGGTTCGACAACTACTACATCGAGCACTGGTCGCTCTGGCTCGACCTGGCCGTGCTGGGCCGCACGGTGACCAGCACCGCGGCCGGGCGGCCAAGTCATCACCGAGGAAGCCACCGGGGGAGTTGACATGAAGGTCCTGCACGTGATCACCGGCCTGGGGGTCGGCGGTGCCGAGCTCCAGCTCCGCTCGATCCTCCAGCACACCCGGCACGACAGCGAGGTTGTCACGCTGTACAACCCGGGCCCGGTCGCGGACATGATCCGCTCCGACGGCGGCCGGGTGCCGCGACATCGGGATGACCCGCAACACCCAGCTGTCCGCGCTGCTCCGGCTGCGCACGCTGATCCGCGACGGCGGTTACGACGTGGTGCACGCGCACCTGTACCGCTCCCAGGTGTACGGCCGGTCCGCGGCCTGGCTGGCCGGGACGCCCGTGGTGCTCAGCACGGAGCACTCGATCGGCGAGACCCACCTGGAGCGCCGGAAGATGACGCCCGGGGTGCGGGCCCTGTACCTGGGCACCGAGCTGCTCTCCGACATGACCATCGCGGTCTCCGGCACGGTCCGGGAGCGGCTGGAGAACTGGGGAGTCCGCCCGAAGCGGGTGACCGTCATCCCCAACGGCGTGGACCTGCAGCGGGTGGCGTTCGACGGCACGGCCCGGCAGCGGATCCGCGCCGAGTTCGGGGTCGGCGCCGGACGTCTACCTGATCGGTGTGCTCGGGCGGCTGGATCCGAACAAGCAGTTCGACATGGTCATCCGCGCGGCCTCGGCGCTGCTGTCGGACCAGGTCAAGCTCCTGATCGTGGGCAAGGGCGCCGAGCAGGCCCACCTGGAGCAGGTGGCCCGCGAGCACGGGGTGGCCGACCGGGTGATCTTCGCGGGTGAGCGGCACGACGTGTCCGCGATGCTGTCCGCGATGGACCTGTTCGTGGCCTCGTCCAAGCAGGAGACGTTCGGCCTGTCCGTGCTGGAGGCGCTGGCCAACGGCGCCCCGGTGCTCTACACCACCTGCCCCGCGCTGGACGGCCTGGACGCGGGACGGGCCCGCCGGATGCCGTCGGCCGTGGCGGGCATCCGGGCGGCCATGGCCAGCCGAGGTAGCCGCGGGACAGCGGCACCGGGTCGCCGAGCCGGCCGTGGAGAAGGAGTACAGCGTGGCGGCGGTCACCGCGCGGATCGACGACCTGTACGAGCGACTGGGCCGCCGGCGCCGCCTGCGGACCATCTGGCGCAGCCGCAGGGCCCGGAGCGCGGGGGAGAGCGCGCGATGAGGGTTTTCGTCACCGGCGCGGCCGGGTTCATCGGCTCGCACCTGACCGAGGACCTGCTGGCCGCCGGCCATCAGGTGACCGGCCTCGACAATCTGAGCACCGGGCGGCTGGAGAACCTCCGGTCGGTCACCGGCCATCCCTCGTTCCGGCTGGTCCAGGGGTCGATCCTGGACGCAGCGACGGTAGCGGAGCTGGCCGCCGGGGCCGACTGGGTATTCCACCTGGCCGCGGCCGTCGGGGCGTTCGTGATCCGCGACCGCACCCTGGACAGCCTGCGCACCAACATCCGCGGCACGGAGAACGTGGTCGAGGCCGCGTACCGCTACGGGGCGCGGCTGCTGGTGGCGTCCACCAGCGAGATCTACGGCAAGAACACCAAGATCGGGCTGCGCGAGGACGACGACCGGGTGCTCGGCTCGCCGCTGAAGTCCCGGTGGAGCTACTCCGAGGCCAAGGCGATCGACGAGAGCCTGGTCGAGTCCTACGTCCGCGAGCTCGGGCTGAGCGCGGTGATCGTGCGCTTCTTCAACACCGTGGGGCCGCGGCAGACCGGCCGGTACGGGATGGTCATCCCGCGCTTCGTCCGGCAGGGGCTGGCCAGCCAGCCGCTGACCGTGTTCGGCACGGGCCAGCAGGTCCGCTGCTTCTGCCACGTGCACGACGTGGTGCCCGCGCTGACCCGGCTGATCGCGTCGGACCGGGCCAGCGGCCGGGCGGTCAACCTGGGCAGCACCGAGCAGGTCACGATCGAGGGCCTGGCCGGGCGGGTGATCGCGGCGACCGGGTCTGGCGCCGGGATCGAGCGGGCCTCGTATCTGGAGGCGTACGGCTCCGGTTACGAGGACATGCAGCGCCGGGTGCCGGACTGCACCCTGGCCGCCGACCTGGTCGGGTTCCGGGCCGCCCGGAGCCTGGACGAGATCATCCAGGCCGTGATCGGGGACCAGCTGGCCGGGCGGGCCACGGCGGCCGCGGCGAGCTGAGAGCTGGCGACTGTGGCGAGAGCGAGGACGGCCCAACCGGGCAGGCCCCAACCGGGCAGGCCCCAACCGGGCAGGCCCCAACCGGGCACGCTGAGACAAGGCAGGCAGAGACCGCGAAGGCAACACAGGATGGCAGCCGGGCCCTGGCCACGGGGCCGAAACGGTCGCGGCACGGCGTCGCCGGTGCCGTGTGGCTGGCCGTTGTCCTGGTCGGGGCCGTCCTGGTGGGACTGACGATGGTGAACCTGCGCGGCGGCGCGGCCCGGCACACACTGGTCGTGGCTTCCATGCCCTACTGGAACATCAGCCACGGCACCACGGTCGTCCTGGGCCACCCGAAGGACGTGACCGAGGTGTCGCCGTGGATGTACGGGCTGAGCAGCTCCGGGCAGATCGACACGCAGTACGCCCCGGGGCAGGCCGTGCCGGTGGCAGACGAGATCGCCCGGCTGCGCGCGGCGGGCAAGCTGATCGTGCCCAGCATCGCGAACATCACCGGCGGGAAGTGGTCGTACGGCCCGGTGGGCCGGATGCTGCACTCACCACGGCTGATGGCCAGCCAGGTGGCCGCGATCGTGGCGCTGGTGCAGCAGCACCGTTACGCCGGCATCGACCTGGACTACGAGAACCTGCACGCGGGTGACCGGCAGGCCTTCACCACGTTCGTGACCCGGCTGGCCCGGGCCCTGCATGCTCGGGGCAAGGTGCTGTCGGTCGCGGTGTTCGCCAAGACCACCAACGCGGGCACCGACCCGCGCAACGTGGCCCAGGACTACGCCGCCATCGGCCGGGTCGCCGACCAGGTGCGGCTGATGGCCTACGACTACCACTGGGAAACGTCCCCGCCGGGGCCGGTGGCCCCGATCAGCTGGGTCCGCGCGGTGCTGCGCTACGCCAAGACGCAGATCCCGGCCAGCAAGATCATCCTGGGCGTGCCGCTCTACGGCTACGACTGGGTCGGCGATCACGGCACCGGGATCAGCTGGCTCCAGGCGCTGCGGCTGTCCCGGGAATACCACGTGACGCCGCACTACGACCAGGCGAGCCAGACCCCCTGGTTCAGCTACCGGGACGCGGCCGGTCACGAGCACACCGTGTGGTTCGAGAACGCGGCCAGCTCCCGGGCCAAGTTCGAGGCGGCCCAGGGCGCGCAGATCGGCGGCGTATATCTGTGGATGTACGGATATGAGGACACCGGCACCTGGTCCGCGCTGAGTCATGTGCTGCCGACATCGGGTCCGCACGCGCTCAGCACCGCGAAGGCGGTGCCATGATGCCCTGGTGGGTGCTGGCGGTGTTCGTGCTGGGGGCCAACTTCGCCCTCTGGGGATCAGTGGGCCTCATCAGGCTGGCCGAGTCCGTGGTCGGAACAGGCGATCCAGGGCGGTCCGGGCCGCGCCCCGGCCCGGTGCAGCCGCCTGGGCGCACCGGGACCGGGCCGCGCCGGCCACTGACCACCCGTGACGTGGCCGTGCTCATCCCGGCACACAACGAGGCCCTGGTGATCGAGGAGAGCCTGCGGTCCATCATGGCCCTGGTGCCCCGGGACAACGTGCACGTGGTGTCCGACGGATCCACCGACGACACGGTCGAGATCGCCCGCCGGGCCGGCGCACGGGTGATCGAGACCCGGGAGAACGTGGGCAAGGCCGGGGCACTCGAAGAGGCCATCGGCCGGTTCGACCTGATCAGCCGGTTCCCGGTGGTGATGCTGCTCGACGCGGACACCCGGGTCGAGCCCGGCTACTTCACCGCCGCGCTGCCCATGTTCGACCACCCCCATGTGGTCGCGGTGGCCGGCTGCGTGCGGACCGCGCGCGGACCGGCGGATGACCCTCGAAGGCCGGGTGCTGGTCGGTCACCGCACCCGGATCTACGCCATCGGCCAGCGGGCGCTGAAGTTCGGCCAGACCTGGCTGCGCTCCAACGCCACGCCGATCGTGCCCGGCTTCGCCAGCCTGTACCGGACCGACGTCCTGCCGCAGATGGAGATGAACCCGCCCGGGCTGGTGATCGAAGACTTCAACATGACGTTCGAGGTGTACCAGAAGGAGCTGGGCAAAGTCGGGTTCACGCTGCGGGCGGTCGCGGTGACCCAGGACCCGGACAACCTGCGTGACTATGTGCGGCAGACCAAGCGGTGGGCGGTCGGGCTGTGGCAGACCGTGCGGCGGCACCCGCCGCGGGCCAACCTGTTCACCGCCATGCTGACCCTGCTGCTCATCGAGCTGATCACCTCGAGCCTGCTGTTCTTCCTGCTCCCGCTGGCGCTGATCGTCCTGGCCGTGCCGGACCTGGTCGGCGGCGCGGCGGTGACCTGGCCGGCCTTCGGCGAGCTGCATGCGGTGGTCGCGGCCCACCTGACGCTGACCGCGGTGCTGTTCGGCGTGGTCCTGCCCGACTACCTGCTCACCTGCGCGGTCGCGGTGCTCGAGCGCCAGCCCCGGCTGCTGCTGCTCGGCGTGTTCTTCCCGTTCCTGCGGATGCTGGACGCCGGCATCGGCCTGTATGCGATCCCGGCCGCCTGGCTGTCCCGGTCCAGCGGCCGGTGGAAGAGCCCGGCCCGGCGCGCGGTGGTGACCGCGGAACCGGCCGCCGACCCGGTCACGGCGCCCGGGCCAGCCCCGAAGGCCGCGCTGCCCGGGCCGCCGCAGGACGCGCTGCCCGGGCCGGACCCGGCCGCGGGGCCCGCGAACACACTGAACTCCCCGGCGCGCGTGGCGGAGGCGAGTCATGTATCTGGGTGAGGACAGGCCGGTGCCGACAGTGCACAGTGAACTCATGGATCCGGTGCGGATACTGCTGGTGGATGACCATCTGATGGTCACCGAGGCGCTGGCCTCGCGGCTGTCCGCGGCGATGGACCTGTGGGTGGCGGGACGGTGCACCACGGCCGACCCCAACCTGCTCGAGATCGTCCGCGGGCTGCGGCCCGACGTGATCACGATCGAGGTCGAGCCGCTCGGCCCGGCGGTCGGGGAGGTGCTGCGGGGCCTGATGGCCGCCCGGCCCGAGGCCAGGGTGGTCGTGCTGAGCGCGGATCACAACATCGCGCACGGCGGTGGAGGCCGCCCGGGCCGGGGTCTCCGCCTGGGTGGCCAAAGAGCAGGGCGCCGCCGAGCTGGAGACCGTGATTCGCGGCGTGTGCCAGGGCTATTCCTGGTTCCCGCCGGACATGCTCGGCGCGATCCTCAGCGAGCTGCGCGCCGACGTGGGCCGGGCCCGGGAGCACGAGGACGTGCTGGACATGCTCAGCCCCGGGAGCGGGACGTGCTGCTCAGCCATGATGGACGGCAAGCGCGGCCGCCAGATCGCCCAGGACCTGCTGATCTCCACCGACACCGTGCGGACGCATACCCGGAACATCTTCGCCAAGCTGGACGTGCACAGCCGCCTGGAGGCGGTGCGGGTGGCCCGGGCCGCCGGCCTGCGGGCGCCCGAGATCGCATGGGTGACGGATGAGCGGTGGCCCGGTCCGGGTGGCCACGGTCATCACCCGGCTGGAGGGCGGTGCGGGGCAGCACGCGCTGCGCGGGGCGCTCGGCCTGGACCCGGCCCGCTACGAGATGACGATCATCACCGGGAGCGGGGACCCGCGGCTACTGGACCAGGCGGCCCGGGGCGGCCTGGAGGTCCTCATCGAGCCCGCGCTGCGGACGCCGATCGCGCCGCGCAGCGACCTGCGGGCCCTGGCCGGCTGCGGGAACTGCTCGCCCGCCGGTGCTTCGACATCGTGCACACGCACACGGCCAAGGCCGGGGTGGTCGGGCGCCTCGCCGCCCACCGCGCCGGGGTGCCCCGGCTGGTGCACACCTACCACGGGTTCCCCTTCCACGAGTTCCAGGCGCGCCCCGCGGCGGCATGCGTACGTGCAGATCGAGCGCGGGCTGGGCCGGATCACCGACCTGGCGCTCTGCGTGGGGACCGGGGTGGCGGTCGAGGCGGTCCGCCGCCGGCTGATCTCGCCCGAGCGGATCCGGACCATCGGGGTGGTCGCGGACGGCCCGGCACCGCCGCACGATGCCCCGCCCGGCGCCGCTGGCCGCCTGCGGTGCGCCCAGCGCCCGGCCCGGGCCCGGGCCGCGCTCGGCCTGCCCGCCGACGCGACCGTGGTCGGCGCGGTCGGGCGGCTGACCTACCAGAAGGCGCCGGAGGACTTCCTGGCCGCGCTGCAGGCGCTGGACCGGCCCGGCGTGACCGGGGTCTGGGTCGGCGACGGGGAACTGGCCGGGCAGGTCGCCGCCCGGGCCCGGGAGACGCCCGGCGTCCGGGTGGTGCTGGCCGGCCAGCGCGGCAACGTCCCGGACCTGCTGCCGGCCTTCGACGTGTTCGCGCTGCCCAGCCGCTATGAGGGCCTGCCCACGGCGGTCGTCGAGGCGATGGTGTGCGGCATTCCGGTGGTGGCCACGGCGGTGAACGCGGTCGGCGACGTGGTGGTGCCCGGCGAGACCGGCCTGCTGGTCCCGCCGGGGCGGCCCGGCGCTGATGGCGGACGCCGTCCGGTTTCTCCTGGATTCGCCCGAGGCCGCGGCGCGGATGGCCGCGGCGGCGCAGGCCCGGCTCGGCCAGCGGTTCGGCGAGCAGGCCCTGCGCCAGGCCCTCACCTCGGCGTACGCCGGGGGTGCCGCAGCCTAGCTACGCGTGGTTAACTGTCCGTAATGCCTCATCCGGTGACTAGTCCGTGCCGGACGGTGATCCCGGGATGGGAAGGAACGCGGACGAACCTGGCTCCGCCGCCCGGGGGACGGTGCGGGGAGCGCTGGGGGACCGAAAGTCGGGGGGAATACGTGGAGCCGTCGTTGGACCGGCGACGGGGCCGGGGGCGCAGGCGGTCAGACGTTGAGGAACCGCTCGCCGTACGCGGCCTGCTGCATGATCTTGGCCACCAGATGACCACGCTGTCATACCTGGTCGAGGCGGTGCGCGGGGACGCGGAATTGCCCGGGGACGCGGGCGGCCGGCTCGAGTTGCTGTCGCTGGAGATGTCCCGGCTGCTGGACATCATCGCCGAGGAGATCCCGGGCCGGGCCGGGGTGCCGGCCGAGGCCGAGGTCGAACTGCGCTCGCTGGCCGGCCAGGTCACCCAGCTGGCCCGGATCGCGCACGAGACCGCGGTGATCCTGGAGCCCGGGCCGGAGGTGACCGTCGAGGCCAGCCCGGCCCTGCTGTGGCGGGTGCTGACCAACGTGGTGGACAACGCGGCCCGGGCCGCGGGACCGTACGGCCGGGTCGGGGTCACGGTCGCGGGCCAGGCTGACCAGGCCCTGGTGGACGTGATCGACGACGGCCCGGGCTTCGGCCAGGGGCCGCCCGGGGCGGCCTCGCTGGGGCTCGGCGTGGTGACCACGCTGCTCGAGTCGTGCGGCGGCGCGCTGGAGATCCGGGCGCCTGAGTCAGGTGGCGCGCACGTCCGGATCATCGTGCCGGTGCGGCCGTTCCCGGGCGTTTCCCCGGGCGGGAACGGCCGGGTCGTCCCGTGACCGGGCTGGTGATCGGGGACGACCACAGTGTCTTCCTGGACGCGATGTCCGCGGTCCTCGAGCAGCGCGGCTACCAGGTCACCGTGGCCCGCAGCGTGCCCGACACGATCGAGACCGTGCGCCGGACCCAGCCGGACGTCTGCCTGATCGACCGGCACTTCGCCGGCGACGACGGGATCACGGCCATCAGCCCCATGCTCGCCGCGAGCAGCCAGACCAAGGTGCTGGTGCTCAGCGCCGACCCGGATACCGCGGGCATCCGCCAGGCCCTGCGCGCGGGGGCGTCCGGCTACCTGCACAAGACCCGGGGGGTGTCCGCGCTGACCAGGGCCATCGACCGGGTGCAGCGCGGCGAGGTGGTGGTCAACGTGCCGAAGCCGGCCCCGGCCCGGCCGCGGGCCCGGCAGGACGACGCGCACCGGCTGGCCGCCTTCCTGACCGCACGCGAGCGGGAATGCCTCCAGCTGCTGGTCGAAGGCCTGGACACGGCCGGGATCGCGACCAAGCTGGGCGTCTCGGCGGCCACGGTACGGACCCACGTCCAGTCGCTGATGACCAAGCTGGGGGTGCACTCCCGGCTGGAGGCGGCGTCCTACGCGGTCCGCTACCGGCTGCTGGATGACGAGGTGGGCCGGTTCCCCTCGACCGGCACCGGGTTACTGCCCGCCACGGCCGGGGTGGCCGGCCGGAGCAGGCTGCCCCGCCAGGTGCCGGCCACGGTGCGCACGCTGACCACGGCCCAGGCGGCCACCAGGAACAGGTACAGCCCGGCCGCGGCCCAGCGGAACACGCCGGCCCCGGTGTGCAGGGCCAGGCTGGTGGTCCCGGTCACCAGGGTGCCGACCGGGAACGTGAAGGACCACCAGGTGAGGCTGAACGGCAGGTGCGCCCGCGCCGCTCGGATCGTGATCGCGGCGGCCAGGGCCGCCCACAGCACCGCGAAACCCCACACCGGGACGCCGTACACCACCGCGAAGGCCTGGAAAGCCGGCCCGTAGGGGTAAGGCAGGACCAGCCGTGCCGCCCCGCCGAGCAGGCCGGCCGCGGTAATGGACTGGCCGAGCGGGCCGAGCACGATCCAGAGCGTGGGCACCATCGCGGCCGGGCCGATGGAGTGCTGGACCAGCCGCTGCCACAGCTGGGTGATCACCACCAGGCTGGCGACGAGGCTGAGCCCGAACATGGCGTAGCAGGCCAGCAGCAGGGTGAGCCGGGGCTGCCCGGCGGGCAGGTGCGGGATGAGCAGGGCCCCGGTGGCCGCGCTGACCATGGGCGGGACCACGGGCATCAGCCAGCCGCCGAAGGCGGCGTCCGGGGCGGACCGCAGCCGGGTGAACATCAGGTAGGGCACGGCCAGGCTGCTGGCCAGGCCGGCCACCGTGCCCAGCGGCCACAGCACGGCGTCGGCGATGAGGGCCGCGTGCGCGCCGATCAGCCCCGGGCCGAGCAGCAGGGCCCCGGCCCCGACGGTCAGCAGCGCCATCGGCGGCGCGCCATAGAACTGCACCATGACCGGGTTCCGGGCGTGCGCCAGCGCCGCCTGGCGGTACCGGGCCCAGTGCACGATCTCCGCGGCGGCCAGGACCAGCAGCCACGACGCGGCCAGCACCCAGATAGCCGTGGCGAACCCGCGAAGGCCGGGCCACTGGACCGGGAGGGTAACCGCGGCGGTGGCCACGATGCCGGTGCCCATCACCGAGGCGAACCAGTTCGGGCCGAGGCTGGCGAAGGCGCTGGCGGGCCGGTCCAGCTCGCGGAGCGGGCCGCGGCGCCCGGGCCGGCCCGGTGCCGCCGGGGCGGGGCGGGCCTGCGCCGGCCGGGCGGGGGTGCTCGTGGTCATAACCCCAGAATCGGGCCGGGACGGCCGCCGCGGTAGCGGGCATCGCCTTGCCAACTCACAAGTAACGCTTGTGCCTGGACACAGGCCTCCGTTGTGGCCGGGGTATCGTGGTCCGGTGCCGTTGAGCCCGCACGTTCCCGGCCTGGCCGCCCTCGAGCTGTTCGCGGCCGTGGCCCGGCACGGCAGCATCGGCGCGGCGGCGCGGCAGGCCGGGATCAGCCAGCAGGCCGCGTCAGCCCGGCTGCGGGCGATGGAGGCCCAGGTGGGCACCGTCCTGCTGGACCGGGATCCGCGGGGCTCCCGGCTCACCGCGGCCGGGGCGCTGCTGGCGGACTGGGTGACGCCGCTGCTGGCCCAGGCGGGCGAGCTCGACAGCGGCATCGCCAGCCTGCGCCGGGCCCGTGACGCCCAGCTGCGCGTCGCGGCCAGCCTCACGGTCGCCGAGCACCTGCTGCCCGCCTGGCTGGTCGCCCTGCGCCGCGAGTACGAGCAGGCGGGCCGGCTGCCCGCCGAGATCACCCTGGTCGCGGCCAACAGTGAGGCGGTGGCCAGCACGGTGGCGGAGCACGGCGTGGACCTCGGCTTCGTGGAGGGCCCGTCGCCACCGCGGGGGCTGCGGTCCCGGGTCGTGGTCACTGACCGGCTGGCCGTGGTGGTCCGCCCGGACCATCCGTGGGCCCGCCGCAGGTCCCCCGTCCGCCCGGCGGAGCTGGCGGCCACGGCGCTGGTCGAGCGGGAGGAGGGATCCGGCACCCGGCAGGCCCTGCGCACGGCGCTGACCGCCTGCCTCGGCCCGGGAGTCCAGCTCGCCGCGCCTGCGCTGCGGCTGAGCACGACCACCGCGGTGCGCCAGGCGGTGCGGGCCGGGGCGGGCCCGGCCGTGCTGAGCCTGCTCACCGTGCGCGAGAACGTGGCGGCGGGGCTGCTGGCCATCGTCCCGGTCCCAGGTCTCGACCTGGGCCGCAGGCTCCGCGCGGTCTGGACGGGGGGCACCCAGCCGCCCCCGGGCCCGGCCCGCGACCTGATGGCCGTGGCGATCCGGCTCGGGGCACCCCCCGAGCCCGGGTGAACGCCCGGGCCAGCGCCCTGGACTCGTCACGATCACGGTGACGTGGTTGACTCCCTGGCAGGGGGTGCAGTCACGATGGCCCGAAGAGATCCGGCGGCGGCTCCGCCGCGCAAGAACCACCAGGCCAAGGCGGCCAAGGCAGGCCGGGCGGCCCAGCCGGCCCGGCTGCCGCGGCGGCTGTACGAGACCGAGCTCTACCGGCTCCAGGCCGAACTGGTGAAGGCCCAGGAATGGGTCCGGGCCGAGAAGGCCCGGATTGTGGTGATCTTCGAAGGGCGGGACGCCGCGGGCAAGGGAAGCACGATCAAGCGCGTGGCCCAGTACCTCAACCCGCGGATCGCCCGGATCGCGGCCCTGCCCGCGCCGACCGACCGGGAGCAGTCCCAGTGGTACTTCCAGCGGTTCGTCGAGCACCTGCCGGCCGGCGGGCAGATCATCCTGTTCGACCGGAGCTGGTACAACCGGGCCGGGGTCGAGCACGTCATGGGGTTCTGCACCAAGGAGGAGTACGCCCGTTTCCTGCATCAGTGCCCGCTGTTCGAGCGGATGCTCGTCGAAGACGGCATACTGCTGCGCAAGTACTGGTTCTCGGTCAGCGACGCCGAGCAGCAGGAGCGGTTCCGGTCCCGCCTGGAAGATCCCATGCGGCGGTGGAAGCTGTCTCCGATGGACCTGGAGTCGGTCACCCGGTGGGAGGACTACAGCCGGGCCAAGGACGAGATGATGCTGCACACCGACATCCCCGAGGCGCCCTGGTACGTCGTCGAGAGCGACGACAAGCGGCGGGCCCGGATCAACATGATCGCCCATCTGCTGACCACCATTCCCTACCACGACGTCCAGCGCTTGCCGCTGGCGCTGCCGCCGCGCCCGGCGGCCAAGGGTTACGTGCGGGTGCCGCGGGAGATGCAGACCTACGTGCCGGACCATGCGGCGGCCCTGGAAGGACGCAGACATGACTGACCGTCGTGGCTGAGAGCAGCGGGCCGGGGTCCGAGCCCGGGCCCGGGCCGGGGTCTGAGCCCGAGCCCGAGCCCGAGCACGGGTCCGGGTCCGGGTCCGGCCGCCCGGCCACGCGGCCCGCGGTCGCCGCCTCGATCTGGGGCCTGGAGCACGCCCAGGACTTCGTCACCGTGGCCGTGGGCGTGGTGCTCATCGTCCTCGCCGCCACGCTGGCCGTTTACGGGGTGGTGGGCTTCGTCGAGGACGTGCAGAAGCACTCGATAACCACCGCCGCCACCAACCTGCTGGACCGGGTCCTGCTGGTGCTGATCCTGGTCGAGATCGTGCACACGGTCGTGCTGTCGCTGCGCGCGCACCGTCTCGCCGCGCAGCCGTTCATCGTGGTCGGGCTGGTCGCGGTGATCAGGCGGATCCTGTTCCTGCTCAGCAAGGAGAACAGCATTCCCACCACCGAACTCGCCCTGCTCATCGGCATGGTGGTCGCGTTCGTGGCCGCCTACCTGGCGGTCAGTTTCTTCGAGAACAGCGGCGAGGACGAGGACAGCCCGCCGTCCCGGCACCTGGGGAAGAAGAACCCCACTGGTACTGTTAAGACATCAGGCGGCTGAAGATGCCGCCACTTCCGCGGGCGAGTGGCCCGCGTGGTCGCATCTGTGAGCAGTCCGCTTCCCGGTGAGCCTGGTTGAGCCCGCGTGGCTGGAGAACCTGGTTCGCCGCTGTCGTGACGCTGGTCCCGCGGCGCGGCCCCCGAATCATGGATGGAGCTCACCGTGCCCCAGCGCCCCCCTGCCCCCGGATCCGGCCCGTCTGCCGGTCACCGGCGGCGCAGGCGGCCCGCCCCGGCCGGTCGGCCAGCCCGCGCAGGCCCTCTCACCAGGGCCGCCCGCGCCAGGCCGCCCCGCCCCGCCCCCGTGAGTCCGAGCTCGAGCGCGCGCTGAACGCCGCGCTCAGCGCGCCCGCCCCGGCCGAGGCCACGTTCGCCGAGCTCGGCCTGCCCGGCCCGCTGGTCGCCGCGCTCGCCGAGCAGGGCATCACCGCCCCGTTCGCCATCCAGGCCCGGGCCCTGCCCGACGCGCTGGCCGGGCGGGACGTCCTGGGCCGCGCCCAGACCGGGTCAGGTAAGACCCTGGCCTTCGGCCTGCCCCTGCTGGCCCGGCTGGCCCAGGGCAGCGGTAACCGCCAGCCCCGCGCCCCGCGCGGGCTGGTCCTGGTCCCGACCCGGGAACTGGCCCGGCAGGTCGCCGAGGTGCTGGCCCCACTGGGCCGCCGGATCGGCGTGCGGGTCACCACCGTGTACGGCGGCGCCCCGATGGGCCGGCAGATCGAGCAGCTGGCGCGCGGCGTGGACATCGTCGTCGCCACGCCCGGCCGGCTCATCGACCTGATCGGGCGGCGCGCAGCCAGCCTCGCCCAGGTCGAGATCGCCGTGCTGGACGAGGCCGATCACATGGCCGACCTGGGCTTCATGCCGGCCGTGACCGAACTGCTCGACGCGACACCGCGGGACGGGCAGCGGCTGCTGTTCTCGGCCACGCTGGACCGGGACGTGGACCGGCTGGTCACCGCCTACCTGACCGACCCGGCGCTGCACGCCGTGGCCCCGGTGGACGAGCCCGGCCAGGCCGCGGACCACCAGGTGTTCGTCCTGCCCGCCGCGGACAAGGTGGAGATCGCCGCCGAGATCGCCGCCCGGCCGGACCGCACCCTGTTCTTCGTCCGGACCAAGCACGGCGCGGACCGGCTGGCCAAGCAGCTCACCCGGGCCGGCGTTGAGGCGGGCGCCATCCACGGCGACCTGAGCCAGAACCAGCGCCAGCGCGCCCTGGACGGGTTCGCGGCCGGCTACCCGCGGGTGCTGGTCGCCACCGACGTCGCCGCCCGCGGGCTGCACATCGACGACGTCGGCCTGGTCGTGCACTTCGACCCGCCGAACGACCACAAGGACTACCTGCACCGCTCGGGCCGCACCGGCCGGGCCGGCGCGACCGGGACCGTGCTCGCGCTCGTCGATCCCGCCCAGGCCCGCGAGGTCGCGCGGCTGCAGGAGGCGGCCGGGATCAGCCCGGCCCGGCACCAGGTCCAGCCGGGCGCACCGGCGGTCCGGGACATCGCGACGTCCGGGACGCCGATCCCGCCGCCGCCGCCCCGGCCCGAGCGTGCGGCCAGCGCGCGGCCGGCCAGCCCGGCCGGGCCGGCCTGGCCGCAGCGGCCGCAACCGGTCTGGCCGCCCGCGGTCCGGGACCAGCCGGGCAGCCAGCCGGGACTCCCGCGGCCGTCCGGGCCGGACACGGCTGCCCGAAGCCAGCTAGCTCAGTCACCCGCCGGTGTCCTTGCCGATCACGGGCGGCCGTGCAACGATCCGAGTACGTGGCCGCTGGCCGCGCACTCTCGCAGCCAGGACTACGCAGCACTGGGAGCGCCCGTTGGCACAGCCCGGCCCGCGGTGACCGCCGCACCTGCCCAGGATGCCCGCCTGCGCGGCGAGCCGGTGGCGCGCGCCGTGTTCGTGGGGCTGCCCGCCCGGTACGACCGGCTCGCCTACCTGCTCTCGATGGGCCAGGACCGGCGCTGGCGGCGCGAGGTGGTGCGCCGGACCGCGGCCGGCCAGCCCGGCCTGGCGCTGGACGTGGCCACCGGCCCGGCCGGGATCGCCCTGGCGGTCGCGGCCCGGACCGGGGCCAACGTGGTCGGGGTCAACCTGAACGAGCCCATGCTCCGCGCGGGCGTGGCCCGGACCCGGCGTCCCGGCGGCCGCGGCCGGGTCAGGCTCACCGTGGGCCGGGCGGATGACCTCCCGTTCCCGGACGCCACCTTCGACGCGGTGACCTTCTCGTATCTGCTCCGCTACGTGGACGATCCCGCCGCGACCATCGCCGAGATGGCCCGCACCCTGCGTCCCGGCGGGACCCTGGCCAGCCTGGAGTTCTACGTGCCGCCGCAGCCCGCGTGGCGGCTGGCCTGGTGGTGCTACACCCGGCTGGCCCTGCCGGTGCTCGGCGCGCTGACCGGCGGTGCGGCCTGGTACCGGGTCGGCCGCTTCCTCGGGCCCAGCATCTCCGTGCACTACCGCAGGCACTCCCTCGACGATCACATCGCGGCCTGGCGGGCGGCGGGACTGACCGACATCGGGGTCAGCGTGATGAGCCTGGGCGGCGGGCTGGTGATGTGGGCACGCAAGGCCGCCGCGGCCCCGGGATCCGTTTCGTGAGCTCGCGCACGGACAGGGCGGGGACCGACAAGACCGCGTTCTACGCGCTGGGCCGCGGTACCGGCGGGTTCCGGGACTGGCTCACGCTGCTGCACCCCCCGTACACGCTGTGGCACCTGTCCTACGTGGCGGTCGGGGCGGCGCTGGTGCCGGACCCGGTGCTGTGGCGGCTCGGCGCCACCCTGCTGGCGTTCTTCCTGGCCGTGGGTGTCGGCGCGCACGCGCTCGACGAGCTCAACGGCCGGCCGCTGAGCACCGGCATCAGCAGCGTGGTCCTGGTCATCACGGCCGCGGTGTCCATCGCCATCGCGATCGTGATGGGCCTGATCGGCGGCGGCCTGCGGCTGCTCCCGTTCGTGATCCTGGGCGCGATCCTGGTCTGCGGGTACAACCTGGAACTGCTCGGCGGCCTGCTGCACAGCGATTTCTGGTTCGGCGCGGCCTGGGGCGCGTTCCCGGTCCTGGTCGGGGGCTACGCACAGCACTGGACGCTGCCGCCGGCCGTGCTGGTCGCCGCGGCGGCCGCGTTCTTCCTGTCCATGGGCCAGCGCTCACTGAGCACCCCGGCCCGGGCCCTGCGCCGCCGGATCGCCTCGGTGTCGGTCCGGGTCACCTGGCGCGACGGCAGCCAGCAGGAACTGGGCCGGGCCGACCTGCTGGCCCCGCTGGAGCGCGGGCTCCGCTACTTCACCTGGGCCACCGGGACGCTGGCCGTCGCGCTCGTGATCGCCCGGTGAACACTCCCGGGTTCGACGTCGTGGTGGCCGGCGCCGGCGCCGGCAGCGTGGCCGCGCTGGTGCTGGCCCGGGCCGGCGCCCGCGTGGCCCTGGTGGACAAGGCGGCCTTCCCCCGCGACAAGGCATGCGGTGACCTGATCGGCCCGCGCGGCGTGGGGCTGCTCGACGAGCTGCGGGTGTCCGTGCCGGACGCCGGGCAGGGCGCAGACCTGCTGGTCGTGGGGCCGTCCGGGCACCGGTCGCGGCTGCCGGCCTTCCGCGGCCGGACCTACCCGGGACACGGGGTGGTCATCCCCCGGGTCGTGCTGGACGACGCGCTCCGCACGGCCGCCCTGGAGGCGGGCGCGGAACCGGTCCGGGCCCGGATCAGCGGGGTGGACCGGGAGCCCGGCGGCCCGGTCCGGGCGCTGATCAGCAGCGACGGGCGGCGAATCGCCGCGGACGCGTTCATCGGCGCCGACGGCGCGCTCAGCCCGGTGGCCCGGCTGGCCGGGATGCTCGACCCGGACCGCGCCCTGTGGGGCTTCGCCATCCGAGCGTACGTCCCGGCCGAGGTGCCGCTGCCGCTGCTGGTCCTGCTGGACCAGGCGCCGTGGCGGATCTACCCGGGGTACGGCTGGCTCTTCCCCGGCGCGGCCGGGCAGGCCAACGTGGGCATCGGGGTCGGCCTGGGTACCCGACGCCGCCCGGCCCGGCTGCGCAGCGACCTGGCCCGGTTCGCCACCATGCTGCGGACGTCGGGCGACCTGGCCCCGGAGGCCGGTACCGGGCCGGTGACCGGCGGCTGGCTGCGGATGGGCGGTACCGGGACCCCGCCGGCGGCCGGGAACCTGCTGCTCGCCGGCGACGCGGCCGGGCTGATCAACCCGCTGCAGGGCGAGGGCATCGGCCCGGCCATGGTCAGCGCCCGGCTGGCCGCAGAGTGCCTGCTGGCGGGCCCCGGGCAGGCGGCCGCCGCCTACACCGAGGCGGTCACGGCCGCGTTCGGGCCGTACCTGCCCGGGGCCGCGGCGCTCCAGGCCAGCCTGCTGCGCCGCCCGCGCGCCGCGTCGGCCGCGGTACGGCTGCTCACCGCGCCCGGGATCCGCCGGGTGCTGGCCGGCACCTGGTCGCTGTACTGGAACGGCCTGGCGGACGGGGCCAGCCCGCGGCCGGCCGCGTGGACCGCGGCCGCGGTCCAGCAGGTGGCCAGCCGCCTGGGCCGCCGCTGGCCCGCCACCAGCCAGGAGCTCCGCGGCCCGGACCTGGCCGGCCTGGGCCCGGCCGCCCCGGATGCTGACGGCCAGCACCCCGAACGCCAGGACCTGGTTACTTCACCCGCCAGGGATGACGCGCGGCCGTCGTGACCTGATTGGCTCGTGGCCAGGCCCCCCCGGGGAGGAACCGTGGCCACAGCCACCAAGCCCGGCGCCCCGGGCGGCGCCGGTCCGGGCACGGCACCGCGCCAGGCGGGCCTGGTCCTGCTGGCGCTGATCGTGGTGGCCGCGGTCGCGAACCTGAACCTCACCGTGGCCAACGTCGCGCTGCCGGACATCGGCCGGGCCTTCGATGCCGGGCAGACCGCGCTCGACGTGATCGCCATCGGCTACTCGCTCGGCCTGGCCGGATCGGTGCTCTACCTCGGGGCGGTGGGCGACCGCTACGGCCGCCGGATGATGCTCGTGCTGGGCGTGCTGCTGTCGGTGCCGGCCTGCCTGATGGCGGCCTACGCCCCGGACGCCGGCCTGCTGGTGGCCGGCCGCCTGCTCGGCGGGATCTCGGCCGGCATGGCCTACCCCACGACCCTGGCCCTGATCACCGCTCTGTGGTCGGGACGCGCCCGGGTCAGGGCCATCGCGCTGTGGTCCGGTATCGGCGGCGCGATCACCGCCCTCGGGCCGCTGCTGGCCGGGCTGGCCCTGCAGCACTTCTGGTGGGGATCGGCGTTCCTGCTCACCCTGCCGCTGGCGGTGGTGGCCCTGATCCTGGCGCTGGCCTGCGTGCCGTCACACGTCAACGAGACCACCGACCCGGTTGACCATCTGGGCGGGGTGCTGTCGATGGTTTTCGTTGCGGCCCTGGTGATCACCATCAACTTCGCGCCCGTGCCGGGAGCGGGAGCGCTCGCCCTCGGCACGGCCGTGGTCGCGCTGGCCGCGGGCGCAGGGTTCTTCGTCCGCCAGCGCCGGGCCCGCCATCCCCTCTACGACCTGCACGTGGCCGGGCGGCGGATCTTCTGGGTGGCGGCGGTCGGCGGCATCATCGTGTTCGGGTCGCTGATGGGCGCGATCTTCGTGGGCCAGCAGTACCTGCAGGACGTGCTGGGCTACTCGCCGCTGTCCGCCGGGCTGGCGATCCTCCCGGCGGCCGTCTGCATGGTGGCCTTCGCGCCGCTGTCCGCCCGGCTCGTGCATGCCCGCGGATCGGGCTTCACGCTGCTCAGCGGGTACGTATTCTGCCTGCTCAGCTTCCTGACCATGCTGCTGCTGTGGAAGCAGGGCAGCGCGTACTGGGTCGTCGGGCTGGCCTTCGCCTTCCTGGGCGCCGGGGTCGGGCTGGCGGGCACGCCGGCCTCGCACTCGCTGACCAGCTCCGTCCCCACCCGCCGGGCCGGGATGGCCTCCGGCACCGCCGACCTGCAGCGCGACCTGGGCGGCGCGATCATGCAGTCGATCCTGGGCGCGCTGCTCACGGCCGGCTACGCCAGCGCGGTCGCCCGGGAGGTGGCCAGTGCCCCCGACCGCGGCAAGATCACCAGCAGCGTGCAGAACCAGCTGCAGAAGTCCTACGCCGGGGCCCAGGAGGTCGCGCAGCGCTACCCGCAGTACGCCAGCAAGATCACCGCCGCGGCCAGGAGCGCGTTCCTGTCCGGCGACGACTGGGCGTACACGGCCGCCATCCTCGGCGTGCTGCTGGGCGCGGCGCTGGTGTTCGCGCTGTTCCCGCGCCAGCCGGCCGAAATCGAGCTGCTGGCCCGCTACCAGGCGGAAGACCAGGGCTAATGCTCAGGACCGGGCTGGCTGGGACCGGGCTGGCTAGGACTGCGGGGCGTAGTTGTCCGGCTTCGGGCCCGCCAGCCGGGAGGTGTCCGGCGTCTGCGTCACCGACGACGGGCTGACGAACGTGCTGCCCGAGGGCGTGACCTGCACGGCCTCGTCCAGCGCGCTGCCCTTCAGCAGCTGCTTCCAGGTCAGGAACCACACGGTGAACCCGTCGTCCCACTTACCGGCGGCCGGGCTGCCGGTGACCGTCACCGGGTCGCCGGGCGTGGCCAGGTTGTAGTACATCGCCGCGTGCTGGGGGGACAGGTTCACGCACCCGTGGCTGACGTTGGTGTACCCCTGCTCGCTCACCGACCAGGGCGCCGAGTGCAGGTAGTCGCCGCTGTAGGTGAACCGGACCGCGTCGTTGACCAGCTCGTTGTACCCGTTGCCGACCATCCGCACCGGGTTGCCCTTCTCCAGCGTGATGTAGGTGCCGTCCACCGTGGGCAGGCCGGGCCGCCCGGTGCTGATCGGCCAGTGTCCCCACAGCCTGCCCTTGTAGAACACGTTCAGGTAGTGGGTCTGGGTACTGGCCACGACGATCAGCGAGGCCCCGATCTTGAAGGTCTGGGTGAGGTCGGCGGTGAAGAAGACGCCGGGGGAGGCTTCCACCCCGGCCAGGTGCCCGTCGAACGAGACCGTGGTGTTCGCCGGCCAGTAGTTCATGGTCCGGAAGTACAGCGTCTGGTCGCCGTCCCAGTACCAGGCCCCGGTCACCGGCTTGGAGCTGCTCACCTCGAGGGACCGCTCGACCGCGGCCTTGTTGGTCACCGGGGAGCTGAACGTGATGCGGATGGGCATCCCGACGCCGTAGTACTGCTTGTAGCCCTCGAAGATCATGGCGGTGTCGGAGGTCGCGGGCGTGAGCGTGCGGAAGGTGCTCGTCGAGGTGACCCTGGTGCCGGACGAGCTGACCGCGGTGGCGCGCACCGTGTAGCTCTGGGCGGGCTGCAGTGCCCACTGGTTCCGCCAGACCGTGTGCGCGCCATTGAAGGAGCCGCTGACCGTCTGGCTCCCCGAGGTCACGCTGACGGTCTGGATCTTGCCGCTGGCCGCGGTGACCTTGATCCCCTTGCTCGGGTTGACGTTGCTGTGCCCGTCGCCCGGGCTGATGTGCAGCGCGGCGCGGGCCGCGGCGGCGGAGGCCTGGGCCGCGCTGGGCTTGGCCGCGGGCGTGCTGCCCGCCGGGGACCCGCTCGAGCAGGCCGCGATCAGCAGGCCCGCCACGCCGGTCACCGCGGCGACCGCGAGCCAGCGGCCCGGTCCGGCCGCCCTGCGGCCCTGCCGGGCCGGCCTCGTGTGCCACTGGCCGTCCGCCCTATCGCTCTGCCGCACTGCGGATCCTCCTGTTGCTGACCACGTGAGGCCGTGGCGAGGCAGTGCCACGGTCGGTTCGTTGCGGAGCTGTCTTGCTGGTCCGGGCCGCGCTGATCCGGGGCATCCTCGCGGCCGTGCCCCGGCCCTCAGCGGTCCGGCGGGGGAGACGGTGGTGCCGGTTCGTCAACGTCGTCCGGGGGCACCCCGGTTCCCGGCGAAGCACCCACTACTGAGACGGACCGGGCGCGCCGCAGGTTGCCTTCCAAAGGTACTCGTCCGCCACGTACCCGGCGAACCGTCTGCAAACCGGCGATCGCGGCCAGCAGCACGATGCCGGTCGCGACCCACGGCACGTAGTCGCCGAGCCGGTCGTACAGGGTGCGGGCGCTCGCCGGCGGCAGCCCCAGCCGGACCACGGTCACACCGCGCTGCTGGGCGGTCATCAGGGCCAGCAGCCGCCCGCGCGGATCGAAGGCCACGGTGTCCCCGGTCAGGGCGGCCTGAACCACCGGACGGCCGGTCTCGGCGGCCCGGACCGCGCTCAGCGACGCGTGCTGGGCCGGCGCCCAGCTGTCCTGGAACGTCGAGTCGGACGTCTGGTACACGATGAGCTGGGCCCCGAGGTCCGTGTCAACCCGTGACATATCGGGAAAGGCGGACTCGAAGCAGATCAGCACGCCGAGCGGCAGCGGCCGCCCGGCCCGGTCGGTGGCGTGGACGAGATGCGCGCCGTGACCGGGCACCATGTTGCTCGAGGCGGCCTTGCTGATCCGGGCGATCCAGCCCAGCGCGCCGCGCAGCGGGATGTACTCGCCGAACGGGACCAGCCGCGTCTTGGTGTACGAGCCGGCGATGCCCCGCGGCCCGATGAGCAGGGCCACTTTGGACCGCGAGCCATCTGGCCAGGACGCGTCCTGGTTCACCAGCACCTGGGCGCCGGTGTCCGCGGACAGCCGTTTGATCTGCCCGAACAGCACCGGATTGCGCTCGATGTCGGTGCCGACGCTGCTCTCCCCCCAGACGATCAGGTCGCTGGCACGGGCTGGCTGGCACGGGTGTGGCTGGCACGGGTGTGGCTGGCACGGGTGTGGCTGGCACGGGTGTGGCTGGCACTGAGCCCGCGGGACAGCCGCAGGCTGGCGTCCACCCGCTGGTTCTTGCTGCTGGTCAGGCCGGGCTGGACCAGCGCCACCGTGACGTGCCGGGCTGGCGGCACGGCCGCGGTGAGCGCGAACGCCAGCGGTCCCGCGGCCAGGGCCAGGGCCACCCCGGCCGCTCCCGCGGCCCGCACCGCCAGGCCCCGGGCCAGCAGCAGGATCGCGAGGCCGGTGTTGGCCGCGACCAGGGCGAAGCTGATCAGCCAGATGCCGCCCACCGCGGCCAGGGCCAGCACCGCGGGGTGCTGCCACTGGCTGGCGCCCAGCACGTCCCACGGGCCGCCCAGGTACTGCCACGACCGGGCCCACTCGGTGAACACCCAGTAGGCCGGGAGCACGGCGAGCGCCGCCAGCGCGCGGGCGGGCCGCAGCGGCGGGCGCAGCAGGGCCCAGGCCGCCACCCCGAACCCGGTCCACAGGGCCCCGAACACCACCGCGACCAGCAGCAGCGCCGGGCCGATGCTGGGGACCAGCCAGTACAGGGCGGCCAGGATGAAGCCGGCGCCCAGCCACCAGCCGCGTACCGCGGCCTCCCGGGCGGACGGGGCGGCGCGGATGATGAGGATTCCGGGCACCAGCCCGCACCAGCCGAGGAACTCCAGGTTGAGCTGGGGGAAGGCCAGGGTCGGCAGCGCTCCTGCCGCCAGCGCCGCATAGCGGAGAGGGTCGGCCAAGGCCCGCCACACTGCCATGACTCCCATTGTCGGTCCATCCGCCTGCGGCGGGTCCGCCCGGGGTCATCCGTGATGCGTGCGTTACGTGGTACTGCCCGCCCCGCCGCCTGTGCTGCTGGTGCTGGTGCTGGTGCTCGTGCGCCGGCCCCGGGCCCCGGCCACCGCGCGGGCGATGGCCCAGCCCAGGGCCAGGATGGTCAGCCCGGTGAGCACGGCCTCCGGCCAGCCGCCCAGCCGGTCGGCCAGGGTCAGGCTGCTGCGCAGCGGGACCCGCACGTCGAGTACCGCCCGCTGCCACAGCCCGGTGCGGGCCAGCACGGCGCCGTCCGGGGCGATGATGGCGCTCTCCCCGGTCGTGGAGGCGTACGCGATCGCGCGGTCCGAGGTGATCGCGTCGATCCGGGCCATGGCCACCTGCTGGGTGGACTCGCCGGACTGGCCGTCAACCTCGAACGTGGCGTCGTTGGACTGCACCGCGAGCAGGTTGGCGCCCGCGGTTACCTCCGACCGCACCAGGCCGTCGAAGCCGACTTCGTAGCAGATCACGTCGCCGAGCCGGATCGCGCCCTGATGGAACACCACCGCGCGGTGGCCGGCCGTGAAGTTGACCGGCTGCAGGTTGACCAGCGAGGTGACGTGCGCGAGCAGGCTGCGGAACGGGATGTACTCCCCGAACGGGACCAGCTGGCGCTTCACGTAGATCGCCACCGGGCCGCGGCGGGGCAGCCATAGCTGGCCCGTGTTGCGGAGCGGGTTCTCCAGCAGCGCCCCGACCAGGACCGGCCGGTCGATGGCCGCGACCGCGCCGGCGATCGTGGCGTAGATGGCCGGGTACTCGCTGGGGTCCAGGTCGGTCGAGTTCTCCGGCCAGATCACCATGTCCGGGGCGGGCCGGGCACCGGCGGCGACCTGGGCGGCCAGGGCCCGGGTGGCGGCGGCGTGATTGTTGGTGACCGTGGTCGCGCGGAGCAGGTCCGGCAGGGACCTGGCGTGCGGGACGTCGCCCTGCACCGCGGCCACCGTCACGGTGCGCGATGCCGCCCCGGCCCCATCCACCGGGAGCAGGGCGCCCGCCAGGGCGACCCCGGCCGTGACGGCCGTGGCCACCGCCGCGGCGATGAGGTGGCGCCGGCCGCGCACGGCGCACAGGACCAGCCAGGCCAGCATGGCCCCGGTCACCGCGACCAGGAAGGACAGCCATGGGGGGCCGCCCACCGCGGCCCAGCCCGAGGTGGGCGCGCCCGCCTGGCTCATCGCCAGCCGGCCCCATGGGAACGCGTAGGGCCAGCGGGCCCGCATGGCCTCGGCCGCCACCCACCAGCCGCCTACCGCCAGCGGCCAGCCAGGCAGCCCGAGCAGGAGGCGCTGGCCCACCGCGAGCAGGCCGAAGATCAGCGCCTCGGCGATGGCCAGCGCTGCCCACGCGTACCAGGCCACGTTGATCAGCCAGGACAGCAGCGGCACGAAGAACGCGAGCCCGAAGACCAGCCCGATGACGAACGAGGACCGCAGCCGCTGCCGGTACAGGGCGAGGACCAGCAGGGCAGGCCCGGCGGCCGCCAGCGGCCAGATGCCGACCGGCGGGAACGCGCCCGCCAGGGCCACGCCGCCGGCCAGGGCGAGCGGGAGTGCCCAGCGCAGCCGCAGCCCGGCGCGGCCGGCTGGGAGGCCGGCCGTGGCGGCGGAGACCCGCCCGGCGGTGGCCACGCCGCCTGCGTTTGCGTCCGGGATCCGCTGCATGGCCCCGAGCGTAGCCGGGTATGCGGGGTTAGCGCCGCCGCTGGGGCGCCCGGACCTGGGCCGGTGCCCCGTGGTGGGTGTGGTGACGGCGCGGCACCGCTGTTGCGGGTGCGAGCCGGTCTCGGCCTCTTTCACCGGAATCGTGGTTCTTCAGCGTGATAGCTTGATTACAACCTGTTCCCAGGTGGGGGGAGACGGGGCAATCCGACAGCACGGCGCGAGGGTCCCCTCAGTGATCAAGATCCGCTATGCAGACCTGCCTCAGGGCCGTCATGCACAGGTCCGCCCCGGCGGCCGGCGGCCGGTCATCTATCTGCTTCCCGGCTTGTCCCCGGCCCAGCGCCGGGACGCCCTGCGCAGATTAATCCGCACCTCACGGCAGGGGTACGGGCCCCGGTTGCGGGCCACCGGGGTCGCGGCCGCGGTCGCCAGGGACGCCGCCAAGTCCACCGCGCGCACGGGGCTGGCCGCGGTCCGGTGCCATCCGGCGGGGTCTGCGGCCCTGGCCGCCGGCGTCGCCGCCGCCGTGATCTGCTACGCCCTCTTCGTCACGGTGACCGTACGGTTCAGCCCGGCCCCGGCCGGGCCGCCGGCCGCGGCGGGCGCGGTCCCGTCCGGGGCGCCGGGCGCCGGGGGGCCAGGCCGGTCCCCGGGAGGCGGGGCCCGCGGCCCGGCGGCCGGGCGGCTCGCGCTCTCCGTGCCGCACGGGGCGCCATCCGTCCCGGGCTCCGGCCCGTCCGGGTCCCCCGGCCCGGCGCCGTCCGGGTCCGCGCCGTCCGGGTCTGCGCCGTCCGGGTCTGCGCCGTCCGGGTCCGCGCCGTCCGGGCGGGCCACCAGTCCCGATCCTGTGCCCACCGGCACCTGGTCAGCCCCGGGAGGGGTGCTGCCGACCGCCTCGGCCGGGCCGTCCCCGGTCTCCTCGCCGTCCCCGGCCGCCGGGCCAGCCAGCCCGGCGCCGCCGCCCTCGGGCCGCGCGGGCGGGCTGTGCCTGCAACTCGGCCCCCTCGGGGTCTGTATCTCGGGGTAAATCGGTATCTCCGGGTAACCTGACCGGGGACTACGGGAGGTACCTGAGTGAGCCGCCGTGGCTGGATCCTCTTCACGGCGATGAGCGTGATCTGGGGCGTGCCCTACCTGCTCATCAAGGTCGCGGACGGCGGCGTCTCCGTTCCCGTCCTGGTCTTCGCCCGGGTCGGCGGGGCCGCGGTGATCCTGTTGCCGCTCGCGGTGCGCCGCGGCCAGCTCGGGGCGCTGCGCGGGCACTGGCGCTGGCTGGCCGTGTTCGCGTGTGTGGAGATCATCCTGCCGTGGCTGTTCCTGTCCGCTGCGGAGCGGCGGCTGTCCAGCTCGATGAGTGGCCTGCTGATCGCCTCGGTCCCGATCATCGGGGTGGCCCTGGCCCGGCTCACCGGAGGCGGGGAGCGGCTCACCCCGCTGCGCTGGGCCGGCCTGCTCGGCGGGCTGGCCGGGGTGCTGCTGCTGGCCGGCCCGGGAGCGCTGCACGGCGACCTGGGGGCGGTCGTGCTGGTGATGCTGACCGCGGTGGGGTACGCCACCGGACCGCTGGTCGCCAGCCGCAAGCTCGCTGACCTGCCGGGTCTCGGGGTGACCGCGGTATGCCTGGGGTTCGCGGCCGTGGTCTACGCGCCGGCGGCCGCGCTGACCTGGCCGCGATCCGTCCCGTCCGCGGCGGTGCTGGCCAGCCTGGCCGGGCTGGCGCTGGTCTGCACGGCCCTGGCGTTCGTGCTGTTCTTCCAGCTGATCGCCGAGGTCGGCCCGGCCCGGGCTACGGTCATCACGTACGTGAACCCGGCGGTGGCCGTGGCCCTGGGCGTGGGAGTGCTCGGCGAGCCGCTCACCCCCGAGATCATCGCGGCCTTCGGCCTGATCCTGGCGGGCTCGGTGCTGGCCACGCGGCCCAGCCCGGCGGCGGGCGGGCACGGGACCGGCAGCGATCAGGGGACCGAGGATGATCACGCGGCCGGTGGTGATCACGTGGCGGGTGGTGAGGAAGGGGTGACCGGCCAGCCGCGGACCTCCGCCACACCATGACCAGGGCGGCAGGAACTCCGGCGGGCGAGCCGCGTGCGGCGGACCCTGGTGGGGCTGTTCCTGGTGCGATCGGCCCCGGTACGGCCGGGTCTGGTGCGGCTGATCCCCGGGAGGCGGATCTGGACGCCCTGCTCAGCGGCCCGGGCGCGGAGCTGCTGGCCTCCCTGCGCGATGAGGCGGTGACCCCGGACACCGCGCTCGCGCTGGGGACCCGGCTGCGCGCGAGCTACCCGGCCGCGCTGGTCGCAGCGGCCCTGGCCCAGCACGAGCTCCGGCTCGCGGCCCGGGAGAAGTTCAGCCGGGCCCTGGACATGTTCTTCACCCGGGCCGGCCTGGAGCAGGCCTCCGCCGAGGTGGTGGCCCGGCACCGGCAGGCCCGGTTCGCGGGGGCGGGCGTGCTCGCCGACCTGTGCTGCGGCATCGGCGGGGATCTCGCCGCCCTGGCCGGGCAGCATCAGGTCCGGGCCGTGGACCGGGACCCGCTGCACCTGCGGATGGCCGTGCTCAACGCCGGTGTCTACGGGGTGGCGGGTGCGGTCCGGGCCGTCCGGGCCGACGTCCGGGCGGCGGACCTGGACGGGGTGGAGGCGGTGTTCATCGACCCGGCCCGGCGCGCGGATCGCAGCCCGGACCGCGGCACTGGGCGCGGCCCGGATCGCAGCCCGGGCCGCGGCCCGGGCCCCCGCCGGCTGGGTCCCGGCGCCAGCGAGCCGCCGCTGGACTGGTGCCTGGCCCTGGCCGGGCGGGTGCCCGCCGTGGGTATCAAGGCCGCGCCGGGGATCGCGCGGGACGCCGTGCCCCCGGGCTGGGAACTGGAATTCGTCGCGGTCGGGCGGGACCTGAAGGAGGCCGTGGCCTGGTCGCCGTCCCTCGCGGGGCACGCGACCCGGGCCACCATCCTGCCCGGCGGCCACACGCTCACCCCCCGGCCAGGCCCGCCGGTGCCGGTGCGGGCGCCCGGCCCGTTCCTCCTCGACCCGAACCCGGCGGTGACCCGGGCCGGCCTGGTCGAGGAGCTGGCCCGGCCGCTAGGGGCGTGGAAGATCGACCAGCAGATCGCGTTCTTGTGCACGGACAGCGCGGTGCGCACGCCGTTCGCGCGGACCCTCCAGGTGATCGACTCGGGACCGTGGAACCAGAAGAAGCTGCCCGCCCGGCTGCGTGACCTCGACGTGGGCGCGCTGGACATCCGCCGCCGCGGGCTGGCCGGCGACGTGGGCCAGCTGCACCGGCAGCTGAAGCTGGCTGGTTCCCGGCGGGCCACCCTGGTCATGACCCGGGTGGCGGACCGGCCCTGGGGGCTGGTCTGCCTCGACCTCCCCGGGTGATGGGTGACGGGCGCCCCCGGGGGGCGGGAGGCGCCGTGACGCACCGGATCGCCGGGCCTGCCCGCTAGACTCGCGCACGTGATTGACCTGAGGGCCGCGCGCCAGGAGCCCGACCGCTACCGGTCCGCGCTCGCCCGGCGCGGTGCCGCCGACGACTTCGATGCCGTGCTCGCCGCCGACCAGACCTGGCGGGAGCTGACCGAACGCGCGGAGACGCTGCGCGCCGCGCAGAAGCGATCGTCCCGGGGCGCCAAGCCCAGTCCGGAGAAGCTCGCCGAGCTGCAGCAGCTCCGGAAAGAACTCGACGCCGCCGAGGCGGAGCTGGCCGAGGCCGAGCGCACGCGGCAGGAGCTGCTGGCCCGGATCCCCAACCTGCCCGACCCCACCGCCGCGGACGGCCTGACCGAGGACGACTCGGTGGTGCTGCGCACCTGGGGCGACCCGCCGCACTTCACGTTCCCGGTCCGGGACGCGACCGATCTCGGCGGCCCGACGGGCTGGATTGACATGGCCCGCGGCGCGCGGCTGTCCGGGTCCCGGTTCGCCTACCGGTTCGGCGACGTGGCCATGACCGAGATGGCCATGTACCGCTTCGTGCTCGACCGCCTGGCCGGCAAGGGGTTCATGACCGTGCTGCCGCCGGTGCTGGTCGGCGAGCGGGCCATGTACGGCACCGGGTTCCTGCCCACCGAGGAGTCCAACCTCTACCACCTGGAACGGGACAACCTGTACCTGACCGGCACCTCCGAGGTGGCGCTGGCGGGCATCCACACCGACGAGCGGCTGGAGGAGAGCCAGCTGCCCGCCAGGTACGCGGCGTTCACCACGAACTTCCGGCGCGAGGCCGGGGCAGCGGGCAAGGACACCAAGGGCATGTTCCGGGTCCACCAGTTCGACAAGGTGGAGATGTACGTCTACTGCCTGCCCGAGCAGTCGGCTGATTTCCACGAGCAACTCCTCGCGAACGAGGAGGAGATCGTCCAGGCCCTCGGGCTGCCCTACCGGGTGATGAACATCGCGGTGGGGGACCTCGGCGCGCCCGCGGCCAAGAAGTACGACATCGAGGCGTGGTTCCCGGCCCAGCAGCGCTACCGGGAGATCACCTCCTGCTCGAACACCACCGACTATCAGGCGCGGCGGCTGAACATCCGGTTCCGCCGCGACGGCAAGCTGCACTTCGCGCACACCCTCAACGGGACCGGCGCGACCGCCCGGTCGCTGCTCTCGATCATGGAGAACTTCCAGGACGAAGCGGGTGTCGTGACCGTCCCGGAGGTACTGCGGAACTACGGGGCCCCGGCCACCCTGGGCGGCCAGCCGGGTTAAGCCCGCGATCGCGGTCCCGGGGGCCGCCGGCTAGGCGGTGGCCGCGGTGGAAGTCACCGTGGTGAGCAGGGTGCTTCCCTCCGGGGAGCCGAGCCCCGTGCAGGCGTCCCAGCCCGGCCCGGCGGAGTAGGCACCGTTGCTGCCGCTGGTGATGTCGTGGAAGCCCGGCGCGGCCGTGCCCGCGGTCACGCCCGCGTACAGCTGGGGCTGGATCAGCCCGAACGATTTTCCGGTGGACTGCGCGAGCCGGCTGATCAGCGCCGCCCACAGCGGGGCCACCGCACTCGTCCCGCCGATCACCGTGGACTGGCCGTCCACCCGGACCTGATAGCCGGTCTGCGGGTCGGCGCAGCCGGCCACGTCGGGCACGCCCCGGCCCGCGGGGGTCCCGGCCGCGGCGCCGGCCCGGGCGGGCACGCCCGCGTCCGCCTGCCAGGACGGGAGGGTGAAGGCGTCGCTCACGCCGCCGCCGGTGGCCCCGCCTGAGGCCCCGTCGTTCCAGACCGTCTCGGAGCTGATCACGCCGGTCCCGGCGGTGCCGTGCAGGCTGGTCCCCCCGCAGGCCAGCGCGTGCGGGCTGGACGCGGGGAAGTCGACGTGGGCAGCGCCGCCGCTCTGCCCGTCGCTGCTGCCGTTGTCGCCCGCCGCGACGCAGACCGTGACCCCCAGCGCGGCCGCATCCGCCATGGCCTGGTCCAGGGCCGTCCGGGCCTGGGCGGTCCAGGAGTCCTCGGACTGGCCCCAGCTGATGCTGACCACCGTGGGGGTCGGGGTGGCGTGCACCGCGGTGGTGACCGCGTCCACGAAGCCCTGGTCGGTGTTGGGCGCGAAGTACACGATCTGCGCCGCTCCCGGGGCCACCGGCCGGCCACCTCGATGTCCAGCAGGACCTCGCCGTCCGCACCGTCCGGAGCCTGGCCAGGCTGGTTGACCGCGCCATCCACGCTGGCCGCGGTGACGGAGGGGACCGGGAGGCCCAGCCCGGCGAAGTAGGGATCGAGGTCGCTGCTGCCGAACCCGCCGCCGAGCTCGACGATCGCGATGGTCTGCCCGGTCCCGTCGGTGCCCGCCGGGAACTGGTACAGCGACGCGACCTGCGGCGGGGTATAGGACGTGGGCGCCGCGGCCGGGGCCGCAGTGGGGGCGGGGCCGCCCGGGGCGGGTGCCCCGGGGGCGGGTGCGGTCGCCCGGGCCGTGGCCGCCGCGGCCCGGCGGAACTGCGCGTGGGCCTGCGGCCGGTTGTCCAGCCCCAGCACGGCGAGCACGATGCCGTCCAGTTCGGCCGGGATCTGCAGCGCGCCTTGCCGTGAGCGGTGCTCAACCATGTCCTGCCCGGTGACTGGGTCCGGCGAGCGCACCAGGCGCAGCGTGGCCCCGAAGGCCGCGGACAGGTCCCCGAGCGTGCCCCGCACCATGACCCGGCGGGCGCCCGCGTCGGCGCCGGTGACCTGCAGGCCGTGCGCGGCCAGCACGGTCGTGATGAGCTCCAGGTCAGCCGGGTTAGTGCCGTGCTGCTCGGCGAACTGCTGCGCAGTCAGCGTGGCAGGCCCCTCAACCAGGTCCCGGGACAGCGCGGCCCGGCGGCGGGTCACCAGCGTCACCTCGACGTGCTGGGATTCATCGACCGGGCCCAGCTCCTGCGATCCCGGCACGGGACCGCGCTCGCTGCCGGGCAAAGACACGAAGGAATGGTCCGTCATGATCGCTCCCTGTCTGGCTGTCGCCGTCTGGCTGACGCTGTGTGGCTGACGCCGTGCAGATGGTTCAGGCCGGATGGGTCGTCATGTGGCCCCCCCTGGGCGTCCCGCGGGCATGCCGCCGCAAGCAGTATGTCGTGACACCGGGTGCCGGGAAGCCGTTCCAGCGGCAAACGGGATAGCTGGCGCAGATGGCCGGAAATGCGAAGGGCGGGCGGGATGCCTGGGTGTCAGGCGGCCAGGCGCTCCGCGGCCGGGTCAGCCGTCCGCGGGCTGCCGGTCACCTCCAGACGGTGCACCACATTCTCGGTGCTGACCTCGTGCGCGGCGAGATCGGCCAGCGCCACCACGCCGAGGGCAATCGCGTCGGCCAGGATCAGCCAGGTCGCCGTGCTGCCGGTGAAGATCAGCGCGGCGATGAGGGACCACAAGGCGACGAGGCCGACCACACCGTGGCCGATCCGCTGCCCGGTCCGCCGGGCCGTGGCCATGCTGGCCGCCGCCACCACCGCGAGGCCGGTGGACACGCCGAACGCGAGCCAGCCAGCCACCGGGGCCGAGAATGCCATCGCTGAGACAGCCAGGAATGCCGCGCCGAGCACGAACAGATTGTCCAGCGCGAACCTCAGGCTCAGCTTCATGACGAGTACCTCCTTGACGCTGCTCGTGGCAGCATCAGCCGTTTCCTTACGGCGGGCCGGGAGAGGCGCTGATCAAGAGCCGGTCCCGTCTCGTCGGGCGAGCGGCCATTTCCGCAGGCCCATGGAGTCCCAACCGGACCAGCCCTCCGGTTATGCCTGAAGGGAAATGTCTGCTAGATCACATGTGCGGGGCTATACCGGGAGGCTGGTCACCGTCCGCCGCCGGGCCGATCTCCCGGTGGTGATGGTCCCGGTGATAGTGGTCGTGGTCGTGGTGGTGGCGGTCCCGGTGGTCCTGGTCTTGCCCGGGCTGGGCGCGCCGCACGTTGACCCCGCCCATCAGCGCGACCCCGACCACCCGGACCTTGGGCGCACCAGGCAGGCCGGGGCCGGTGGCCCGGTGGTCGAAGCCGCCCATGATGCCGAAGCCGGACACGTCGACCTCGACGTCCTCGCCCACGGTGATGTCCACCCCGCCCATCAGGGTGAAGACGTCGATGGTGACCTCGCGCTGGCTGAACCGCGCTTCCCGGAGGTCCAGCTGGACGCCGCCGAGCACCGCGACCACGCTGTGCCGCGGCGGCACCACCCACATCCCGCCCCGGTCCACCCCGCTCAGGATGGCGACGGACATCCCGGACCCGGGCTCGCCGCCGATCCGGGTGGCCGGGAACATTCCCGGGGCCGTGGCCAGCGGACCGGGCGGCGGCTGCCCTGGGGCGGGCAGGTCCGCGGTGACCTCGGTCAGGTCGCCGTACGTCCGGGCCGCGTACGCGGCTTCGAGGCGCTGGTCCAGTTCCTCGAAGGTGATCCGGCCGTCGCCGGCCGCCTGGCGCAGGACCTCGGCGGCCTGCTCCCGGTCGGCATCGGAGACCCGGAGTTGACGGCGGTCGGCGGGCTGGGGGAGATCGCTCATGACCTGGTTCGCTTTATTCGCCGGGCGTCTGCAGCTCGAGATAACTGACCCCGCGCAGGTCCAGCCAGGTGTGCCCGGCGGACTTGGTGACCCGGAGCACCACCTCGCCGCAGTGGCCGCAGCGGGCTACCAGGCCCGGGGCGTCGGGATACACCATGGCCTGCCCCATCGCCTCGCGCGTGCCGCATGACGCGCACCTGCCTACCGCGGTGGTGATGTCTACCGCGAAGACCTCGCCGAGGGTCCCGCCGAGCACGTTGCCGTCCAGGTGCGTAGTCACGCTTGGCCTCCGGAGGGTCCGAATCGTTCGGTCTTGATTACGCCGGCCTCATGCCCCGCCTTGACCAGCAGGCCGGCCGCCGCCTCCACGAACCCGGTCGGGCCGCAGATGAACACCGCGGGCCGGGCGGCCCGGGTCCAGCCGGGCGCGGCCAGCACCACCGGGTTGAGCCGGCCGACCCGGACCCGGGCGCCAGGCGGGGCGCTGCGGGTGTACACGTAGCTGACCTCGAGCCCGTTGCCTGCCGCGCTGAGCTGGTCCAGTTCCGCCGGGTAGAGCGCGGTGTCCGGGCTGCGCACCGAGTACACCAGCCGGAACGGGGCCTGGCTGCCCGCCTTGGCCCGGGCCCGGATCATGGACATCAGCGGGACCACGCCGCTGCCCCCGGCGACCAGCAGCACCGGGCCGGGGGTATCCGGGTCCCAGACGAACCAGCCACCGATCGGCCCCCGCAGCTCCAGCGGGTACCCGGGCTTCAGCCCGTCGGTCAGGTAGGACGAGACCTCCCCGTCCTCCAGCCGCTGCACAGTGAGCTCGAGGTGGTCGCGGCCAGGCGCCGAGGCGATCGAGTATGACCGCTGGGCCGAGTAGCCGTCCTCGGCGGTGAGCCGCACGTCCACGTGCTGGCCAGCGGCGTGCCCGGGCCAGCCGGGGACGTCGATCGCGATCGTGCGCGCGGTGGCGGTCTCCGTGCGGATCTCCGCGACGGTGCCCACCTGCCAGGTCAGTCGCCCCAGTACCGCTGCTCGCGCCATGGGTCTCCGTAGTTGTTGTAGCCGAGACTCTCCCAGAATCCAGGCTCGTCCTTGGTCCTCAGGTCGATGCCCTGCACCCACTTGGCCGACTTCCACAAGTACAAGTGCGGCACCAGCAGCCGGGCCGGGCCGCCGTGCTCGGCGGCCAGCGGCCGCCCGTCGTACTCGAAGGCCACCCACGCCTGCCCGTCCAGCAGGTCCGCCAGCGGGAGGTTGGTGGTGTAGCCGCCGTAGCTGCGGGCCAGTGCGTATTCCGCGCTGGTCTGGGCCTGGGCCAGGAGCGTATCCAGCGACACGCCCCGCCAGGTGGTGCGGAGCTTGGACCATTTCGTCACGCAGTGCAGGTCAACCTGGAATTCCTCGGCGGGCAGGGCCTGGAACGCCGCCCAGTCCCAGGTATGCACCCCGCCGGTCTCGGTCGTGATGCGGAACTCCCACGAGTCCGTCTTCACCCGGGGGGTCGGCCCGGCGGACAGCACCGGGAAGTCGGTGACCAGATACTGGCCAGGCGGGAGCTTCTCGCGCTCGGAGCGCCTGCGGCCCCGGAAGCCCGGTGACACGATACCCATGCCGCTAGCTTGCCACCCGCGGCGGGTCAGCGGCAGGCCGGGACCGCTCCTCTATGGCTTAGTGCAGATGCCGGCGCCAGTCGGCGGGGACCCGGCCGGCCGGGCCGGGCACCGGCTGGTCCGCCGGGTGATGCTCTGGCGGGGCCAGCTCCGGGCCGTCGTAGAACTGCTCCTCCGGGTAGCTCCAGAACCACGACTCGCCCGGCTCGAAGCTGCGCACCAGCGGGTGGCCAGCGGCCGTGGCGTGCGCGCTGGCGTGCTGTTCCGGTGAGCTGTCACAGCAGCCGATGTGCCCGCACTCGGCGCACCGGCGCAGGTGGAACCACCAGCCGGAGACGGCCTCGCATTCCACGCAGCCGGTGCCGCTCGGCGGCACCGTGGGGTCGAGTCCCGGGATGTCAGCCATTCAGCCCTCCTTGGCGGTGGCCGGCGCGGCGGTGCCCGGCCCGACCACGGTATCGGCCTCCGCGGCGGTGATGGGCAGCCGGACCTGGAACCGGGTGTTCCCCGGCTCCGATTCGACCCGGAGGTCCCCATGGTGCCGGTTCACCACGATGCGGTAGGAAATGTCCAGCCCGAGCCCGGTGCCCTCGCCGACCGGCTTGGTGGTGAAGAACGGCTCGAAGATCCGCTCCCGGATTTCCGGCGGGATCCCGGGCCCGGTGTCGCCGATCTCCACCAGCACCCGGTCTTCGTCCCGCGCCGTGCGCACGGTCAGCGTGCCGTGGCCGTCCATGGCGGACACCGCGTTGTCGATCAGGTTGGTCCAGACCTGGTTCAGCTCGGCCGGGTAGGCCGGGATCGGTGGCAGGCTGCGGTCGAAGTCCTTGACCACGGTGATCCCGTCCCCCAGCTTGCCGCTGAGCATCATCAGCGTGCTCTTCAGCAGCTCGTGCACGTCCACCACCTGGTAGGGCGCCCGGTCCAGCTGGGAGTACTGTTTCGCCGCCGTGACCAGATGCGAGACCCGCTTGGTCGAGTCCTCGATCTCGTTCATCAGCAGCTCGGTCTCGACCGTGTAGTTCAGCCAGCGGATCGCGCCCTCTAGGGTGCCGTCGTCCACCACCGCCGCCACCTGGTCCAGCCACGCGGCTTCCAGCCCGGCCTGGACGAAGGTGGGCGCGAGGTCCCAGCCGCCGGGGATACCGTGATCCTCCAGCCACTCGCCGACCGCGTCCTCGCGGTCCGAGGCCTCCATCGGGCTCAGTTCCGGAGCCTTGGCCACCCGCTCCACCGCGTCCTCCTGGAGCCGGATCAGCGTCTCCAGCGCGGCCTGGTCGAACTTGCCGCTGGCGACGAGGCGCAGCTTGTGCCGCATGCCGGCCACCCGGTCGCGGAGCGAGGAGGTGGCCCGGACCGCGGCGGCCGCCGGGTTGTTCAGCTCGTGCGTCAGCCCGGCCGACAGCGAGCCGAGCGCGAGCAGCCGCTCCCGCTGGCCCACCTGCTGCTGGATGTTCTTGATCCCGAAGAACAGCCCCTCCAGCATGTGCACGGCCATCGGGAACCAGTCCCGCATCATCGACGCGAACTTGTCCGCGTCCAGCACGTAGAACCGGGACGGCGTGGTGACCCGCAGTGAGTTGTCGTAGACCTGGGGCACCCGGTCCCCGAGGTAGGCGCGGAACGCCCCGGTGTACGCCCCGCGCTGGGAGCTCCGGTTCACCTCGACGTCGTCGCCGCCGATCCGCCGCGACATCACCAGGGTGCCCTCGATCAGCACGTAGAAGCAGGTCGCGGGCTCGCCTTCGGCGTAGACCGGGCCGGGCGGGAAGAGTTCCACCCGCCCCTCCCGGCACAGCCAGTCCAGCTGCTCGTCGCTCAGCTTCTCGAACAGGAACAGGCTGCGCAGCTCGCCGACATCACACGGCAGGATCTGCCGGCCCGCCTCAGGCTGGTCGGCCGGGGATGGCTGGGTGGCTGATTGGGTGACTGGCTCTGCGCTCACAATTTCTCCAGATACCGATGCACGAGCATGACCGCCATGGCTCCCTCGCCGACGGCGGAGGCGACCCGCTTGGCGGATTCGGCGCGGGCGTCCCCGGCGACGAACACACCCGGAACGCTCGTCTCCAGGTGGTACGGGGCCCGGTCCAGCTGCCAGCCGGGCTTCTGGCCACCCACGGACAGGTCAGGGCCGGCGACCACGAACCCGTGATCGTCCCGGACGACCACGCCGTCCAGCCACTCGGTGAGCGGGGCGGCGCCGATGAACACGAACAGCATCTGCGCGTCCACGGTCTCGGTGCTGCGGTCCGCCGTGTTGCGCAGCGTGAGCTGCTCCAGGTGGCCGTCCCCGGTGGCGCCGATCACCTCGGTGCAGGTCCGGACCGTGATGTTCGGGATCTCCGCGATCTGCTGGATCAGGTAGTAGGACATGGACCGTTCCAGCGCCGGCCCGCGGACCAGCAACGTCACCGACTTGGCGTGCCGGGAGAGGTACACCGCGGACTGCCCGGCGGAGTTAGCCCCGCCCACGATGAACACGTCCTGGTCGATGCAGGCCGCAGCCTCGGTCAGGGCGGAGCCGTAGTAGACGCCGCGGCCGGTCATCTCGTTCAGGCCGGGCGCGCCGAGCTGCCGGTAGGTGACCCCGGTGGCCAGGATGATGCTGTGCGCGCCGAGCGTGCCCCCGTCCGCGAACCGGACGCCGCGCGCCGATCCCTTGATGTCGAGGCCGACCACCTCGCGGGTGGTAAGCACCTCGGCGCCGAACTTCTGGGCCTGCCGCCGGGCCCGGGTGGTGAGCTGGCCGCCGGACACCCCGTCCGGGAACCCGAGGTAGTTCTCGATCCGGGAGCTCTGCCCGGCCTGGCCGCCGGTCGCGGTCCGCTCGACCAGGACCGTCTTCAGGCCCTCGGAGGCGCCGTAGACGGCCGCGCCGAGCCCGGCCGGGCCGCCGCCGATCACGACCAGGTCGTAGAAGTCCTTGGCCGGGGTGGTGCTCAGGCCGACCCGGGTGGCCAGCTCGGAGTCGCTCGGCGCGAGCATGGTCTCCCCGTCCGGGGTGATGACCAGCGGCAGCGTCCGGCCGTCCGCCCCGGCGGCGGCGAGCAGCCGCTCCCCGTCCGGTTCGTCGGAGGGGAACCAGCGGTAGGCCACCTCGTTCCGGGCCAGGAACTCGCGGACCTCCGTGCAGCGCGCCGACCAGCGGTGCCCGACCACCTTGGTCACGTGCACCGGCTGGTAGTCCTCCAGCCGCCAGGCGTCGAGCTGGGCGTCGATCACCGGGTAGAGCTTCTCTTCCGGCGGGTCCCAGGGCTTGAGCAGGTAGTAGTCGAGGTCGACGACGTTGATGGCCTCGATCGCGGCGTCGGTGTCGGCGTAGGCGGTGAGGAGCACCCGGCGGGCGGCCGGGTACGTCTTCATGGCCTCCTCGAGGAACTCGATCCCGTTCATCTGCGGCATCCGGTAGTCGGCCAGGATCACCGCCACCTCGTCGCCGCGCAGCCGCATCTCCTTCAGCGCGTCCAGCGCGGCCGCGCCTGACTCGGCCCGGACGATGCGATGCTGCTCGCCGTAGCGGCCCCGCAGGTCGCGGGCTATGGACCGGGAAACGCCGGGGTCGTCGTCAACGGTCAGGATTGCGGTGCGGGCGGGTCCGTCCGGCGCGGGGGTGGTCATGCGTGCACCGGGCGGGTCTCAGTTTCACGACTAGGCCACTGCATAACTCCCATGGTATGGAAAGGCGCAAAGGTTCCATCACCCCCCGGCGACCCCGTTCGCTCAGAGCGTGGGCCGCTGCGGCGGCCCGGTCCCGGACTGGCCCGACTCGTCGTCCCGGTCCCGGCGGGACAGCGGCAGCGCGAACCACAGCCCGGCGAACGCGCTCACGGTGATGGCGGTGATCACGATGGCGGGCGCGCCGGGGGCGACGAAACTGACCACCAGCAGGACCGCGCAGGACACCGCGAGGCCCACCGTGACTAGCCCGGCGATGGCCAGCACGTTGGTGACCCGGACCAGGCTCTCCTTCTCGTGCCGCCGGAACAGCAGCCGGTGGTAGGCGACCGGCGCGACCAGCAGCGCGGTGGACAGGGCCGCGAGGGTCACCGTGGCCAGGTACACCCCGCGCTGCGCGGTGTACAGCTTGGTGAACCGGTTGTCGAACGGCAGCGACAGCAGGAAGCCGAAGAGCACCTGGACGCCGATGCCGACCACGCGGAGCTCGTTGAGCAACTCCATGACGTTGCGGTCGTCACGCTGCGCCTCGGTCTCACCCGGCCGTTCCGGCTCGGTGTGCGAGGAATCCGCGGCGGCCCGGGACGTGCCGGTGCTCACCGGGTCCCCCGGCAGGCGGGACCGCCAGGAGAGCGCCCCCAGCGCGGCGCTGAGCTGGTCATGCCCCCCGAGTTACCCGCAGCCCCCCGCCCAAAACGGCACCGGCCCCGGCCACTCCTCCCTCACCCATCAGAGGGAACGCCGGGCACGGCGCGGCGGCGACCCCGATCGGGAGCGGGCTGTCCCTTCCGGGCTTCCCGGGCCCCACCAGCCACATGGGTCTCCCGTCCCGGGGGCCTGCCTCACTTATCCCGCGGGACGTGCGTGCTGGCGGGCAATTTGTCCGGTATGGACGCACCGTGCGCGGGAAAAGTCGCGGGAGGCCGCCGGCGGGGGCCGGCCAGCGGGGCCGGCCGGCCGCGGGCCGGCCGCGGGGGGCCGGGCGACGGGGGGCCGCCCCGCGGAGGGCCGGAGGCGGGGGCGGACGGCGGGGCCGGCCGCGGGGGGCTGGTGGACGCGCTGGTCGGCGGGCGGGCCCCAGCTTGACGGGGGTAACGGGGTGTGGTCTTCTTTCTTCGTTCCGCCGACGGCAGGGCAGGAAGCCGGTGTGAATCCGGCGCGGTCCCGCCACTGTGACCGGGGAGCGAATCCTGCGCAGGGCCACGACCGCTGGAGCGGTGGGAAGGCCGGGAGGAGCTTCGATCCGGGAGCCAGGAGACTCCGGCCGTCGGATCCAGCGCCTGCGGGGCGTGGTTACCCCGGGGAAGGCTCAGCCGATGATCGCACGGCCGTTCTCCCGGCCCGGGTGGCCCAGGGCCACGGGGCTGCTCCTGGGCGGGCTGCTCGACGCGGCGCTGGCCGACCCGCGCCGCGGGCACCCGGTCGCGGCCTTCGGGGCCGCCGCCCGCCGGGCTGAGACCCGGCTCTGGTCGGACAGCCGCACCCGGGGGGCGGGGCTGCTCGCCGCCTGCGTGACCCCGGTGGCGGCGGCCGGGCTGGCCGCGCAGCGGCTCACCCGCGGCCATCCGGAAGCCACCGTCGCGGTCACCGCGGTGGCCACCTGGACCGTGCTGGGCGGGGCCAGCCTCGGCGGGGCGGCGCTGGCCCTCGGCCGGGAGCTGGAAGCCGGCCGCCTGGACGCCGCGCGGCGGATGCTGCCCGCGCTGTGCGGGCGCGATCCGGACCAGCTCGATGCGGCCGGGCTGGCCCGCGCCGCGGTGGAGTCGGTCGCCGAGAACACCTCCGACGCGATCGTCGCCCCGCTGCTGTGGGGGGCGGTCTTCGGCCTCCCCGGCCTGCTTGGCTACCGCGCGGTGAACACCCTGGACGCGATGATCGGCCACCACAGCCCGCGCTACGAGCGGTTCGGCTGGGCCGCGGCCCGGCTCGACGACGCGGCCAACCTGATCCCGGCCCGGGTGACCGGGCTGCTGGCCGCGGCGCTGGCGCCCGCGGTCGGCGGCCGCCCCCGGGAGGCGCTGCGCACCCTCCGCCGGGACGGCGGCCAGCATCCCAGCCCCAACGCGGGCCGGTGCGAGGCGGCGTTCGCGGGGGCGCTGGGTGTCCGGCTCGGCGGCCGGAACAGTTACCAGGGACGGGCCGAGCAGCGCGGGCCGCTCGGCGACGGCGCGCCGCCCGCGGCCCCGGACATCATCCGGGCCGTCCGGCTGTCCCGGCTGGTCAGTGGCGCGGCGCTGGTGCTGGCGGCGGCCATCGCGCACGGTAGGCACGGCGGGAGGCGCCTGCCGGCGCCCCGGAGGCGAGCGGGAGAGGCCACATGATCGAGGACCACGACGTTTTCCGGCCGGCGGAGTACGCCCCGGCGGGGAACGGGCAGACCGAGTACCCGGCGCGGGGGAACCGCCCGGGGGGAACGCGCCGCCCCCGGCCCAGGCGATGCCCGCGGCAGACGTCAACGCACTGTACGAGGTGGTCGCCGCGCGCCGCGACGTCCGCAACGGGTTCCGGCCGGACCCGATCGCCGATGACGTGCTGACCCGGGTGCTGACCGCCGCGCACCAGGCACCCAGCGTGGGCCTCAGCCAGCCGTGGGACTTCATCGTGCTGCGCGACCGGGCCGTCCGGGAGCGGGTGCACGCGCTAGCCCGCCACCAGCAGGAAGTGTTCGCGGCCGGGCTGCCCGGGCCGCGCGCCCGGGCGTTCCGCGACCTCAAGGTCGAGGCGATCCTCGACACCCCGCTCAACATCGTGGTCACCTGCGACCGGACCCGGGGCGGCCGCCACGTGCTGGGCCGCCACGCCCAGCCGCAGGTCGCGGCCTACTCGGCCGCCTGCGCGGTGCAGAACCTCTGGCTCGCTGCGCGGGCCGAGGGCCTGGGCGTCGGCTGGGTCAGCTTCTTCGGCGAGCGTGAGCTGACGGCCGCGCTCGGCCTGCCCGCGCACCTGGACGTGGTCGCGTACCTGTGCGTGGGGCACGTCGACGCGTTCCCGCCCGCGCCGGAACTGGTGCTCAGCGGCTGGGCCCGGGCGCGGCCGCTGGCCTGGGCGGTGCATGACGGGCAGTGGGGCCGCCGCGGCCTGCCCGGCGGCCAGCCCGCCAGCCTGCTCGGTGACACCATCGCCGCGGTCCGGCCGCTGGACGCCGAGGCCGTGGCGCAGGCCCGGGACCGGCAGGAGGCGCTGACCAAGCCGAGCGGGTCGCTGGGGGTCCTGGAGCACGTGTCGGTGCAGCTGGCCGGGCTGGCCGGGGAGTGCCCGCCGCCGCTGCCCGAGCCCGCGGTGGTCGCGGTGTTCGCCGGCGACCACGGGGTGCACGCCCAGGGCGTCACCCCCTGGCCGCAGGAGGTCACCGCCCAGATGGTGGCCAACTTCCTGGCGTCCGGCGCGGTGGTGAACGCGATCGCGGCGCAGGCCGGGGCCGAGGTCTGCGTGGTGGACGTGGGGGTCGCCGCCGACCTGCCCGCCGCCCCGGGGCTGCTGCCCCGCAAGGTCCGCCCCGGCACCGCGGACATGACCGCCGGGCCGGCCATGAGCCGCGACGAGGCCCTGCGGGCCGTCGAGGTGGGCATCGAGACCGCCCGCGACCTGGTCGCGGCGGGCAACTCCTGCCTGCTGACCGGGGACATGGGCATCGCGAACACCACCGCGTCGGCCGCCCTGATCGCCGTGTTCACCGGGGCGGAGCCGGAGGAGGTCACCGGCCGCGGCACCGGCATCGACGACCCGACCTGGCAGCGGAAGGTCGCGGTGGTCCGGCACGCCCTGGAACTGCACCGCCCCGATCCGGCCGATCCGCTGGGCGTCCTGGCGTCCGTCGGCGGCCTGGAGCACGCCGCGCTGGCCGGGTTCATCCTGGGCGGGGCCGCGCTGCGGGTGCCGGTCGTGCTGGACGGCGTGATCGCCTGCGCGGCGGCGCTGGCCGCCCGGGCGCTGGCCCCGGACGTGCCGGCCGCCCTGCTCGCCGGGCACCTGTCCACCGAGCCGGGGGCCCGCCGGGCGCTGGACGCGCTGGGCCTGCATCCGCTGCTCGATCTCGGCCTGCGCCTCGGCGAGGGTTCCGGCGCGGCGCTGGCCCTGCCGGTGGTCGCGGCCGCGGCCCGGGTGCTGCGCGACGTCGCGACGTTCGACAGCGCGGGCGTGTCCGGCGAGAAGGGATGAGCTGGACCCGCTGTCGCCTGGTCCGGACCGGGCGGGAGCCGACCGGGCGGGAGCTGCCCCGCCGGCCCCGGCCCTACCGGGTACTGGTCCTGGGCGGGGCCCGGTCGGGCAAGTCGGTGACGGCGGAACGGTTGCTGGCCGGGCGGGACCGGGTGGACTACGTGGCCACCGGGGCCCCGCCGGACCCCAGCGACCCGGAGTGGGCGGCCCGGGTGCGCCTCCATCAGCAGCGGCGGCCGGCCCACTGGGCCACGCAGGAAACCCGGGACCTGGAACGCGTGCTGGCCGGCCCGGACCTGACCGCGCAGCAGCTGGCCACCCCGGTCCTGGTGGACTGCCTGTCCACCTGGCTGGCCGGGGTGATGGACGAGTGCGGGCTGTGGTCCGCCGCCCCCGGGGCGGACAAGGAGCTGGCCGGGCGGGTGGACGGGCTGCTCGGCGCCTGGGGAGCCAGCCGCCGGACCGTCGTGGCGGTCAGCAACGAGGTCGGCTCGGGAGTGATTCCCGGCACCGCGTCCGGGGTGCGCTACCGCGACGAGCTCGGGCTGCTCAACACCAGGGTCGCCGCGCAGTGCCAGCAGGTCTGGCTGTGCACGGCCGGGATCCCCCGGCGGCTGAAGTGACCGGGCGGCCCCCGGGCCCCGGGAGCGGCCCGCCGCCGCGCGCCCCCGGCTGGCGGGTAGCGCTGAGCCTGTTCACCGTGCTCCCGGCCGGGGCCGGCGGTGACCTGGACGAGGGAGCCGCCGCCCGGGCCGTCTTCTGGCTGCCGGCCCTCGGCGCCGGCCTGGGGCTGGCCGGGGCGGGGGCGATGGTTTTCGTTGCGGCTGGTGCAGCGTCGCCAGAGCGGCAGCTGCTCGGCGCGGCCCTGGCCATGATGCTGCTGGCGCTGCTGACCGGGGGCCTGCACCTGGACGGGCTGGCCGACACCGCGGACGGGCTGGGCAGCCGCCGGCCCGCGGACCAGGCGCTGGAGATCATGCGCCGGTCCGACGCCGGGCCGTTCGGGGTGGCCGCGCTGGTGCTGGTGCTGCTGGTCCAGGTGGCCGCGCTGGCCTCGCTGCCCCATGGGTGGCCCGGCGCGGCCGGGCTGGTGCTGGCCGCGGTGACCAGCCGGGTGGCGGTGGTGCTGGCCACCGGGTCGCCGTCGGCCCGGCCGTCCGGGTTCGGCGCGCTGGTGGCCGGCCGGACCAGCGCGGCGGGCCGGGCGGCCAGCGTGACGGGGCTGCTGGCCGCGGTGGTGGCGGCCGGGCTGGCCCTGGGCGGGGTGCCGGCCGCGGCCCGGGGGGTGGCCGCGGCGGCGGCCGGCCTGGCCGTGGCCGCCCTGCTCCGGCGGGCCGCGGTGCGGCGGCTGGGCGGGATGACCGGCGACGTGTTCGGGGCGATCATCGAGCTGAGCACGGCCACGGTGCTGCTGGTCCTGCTGCTCGTCAGGTAGCGGGCCTGCCCCAGTTGCCCGCCGGGTGGCGGCGAATAAACTCTCAGGTACGGCCGTCCACCCCGGAGGGAGCTACCCATGCAGCCACTGGCGGTGGACGCCCTGGTGCTCGGCGTGATCATGGTCGCCGGGGTCTCGGTCACGCTGATCCGGACCCGCCACAGCGGCCGGCCGCGGCCGGCCTGAACCGCTGGCAGCTCCACGGGACCATCCCGCTGGGCGGGGCTGGCCTGGCGCTCGCGGCGATCTCCTACAGCGGCGGGCAGTCCGCCAGCACGCACCACGTGGTCTTTGCCACCGCCGCCGCGCTGCTCTTCGGCGGCCTGCTGTGCGCGCTGGCCGGGGCGGTCAGCGGCACGCGGCAGCAGCGCGCCGCACGGCAGTGAGCTGCCGCGGGCCAGTGAGCCGCCGCGGGCCAGTGAACGCGGCCCGGCCGTGAACGAGGCGCACCTGCGGATCTGCGCCAGCCCCGAGTGGGCGGCGTTCGTACAGGCTGAGCTGCTGCCCTGGGTGCTCAGGGAGGCCGACCTCGGCGATGAGGTGCTGGAAGTCGGCCCCGGGCCGGGGCTGACTACCGACGTGCTGCGCCGCCAGGTGCCCCGGCTGACCGCCGTGGAGATCGACGAGCCGCTGGCCCGGTCCCTGGCCGGGCGGCTGGCCGGCACCAACGTCACGGTGCTGCACGCCGACGCGACCGCGCTGCCGTTCGAGGCCGGCCGGTTCTCCGCGGCCACCCTGTTCACGATGCTGCACCACGTGCCGTCCACCGGCTTGCAGGACCGGATGCTGGGCGAGCTGCGCCGGGTGCTGCGGCCGGGCGGGGTGCTGGCCGGCACCGACGGGGTGGCGACCCCGGCCCGCCGGGAGCTGCACGCGGGCGACGACTACCTGCCGGTCGACCCGGCCACGATGGCGGGCCGGCTGGCCGCCGCCGGGTTCGTGCACCCCCGGGTCGAGGTCCGCGACGACCGCTTCCGGTTCGCGGCGACGGCGCCCGCCGGCTGACCGTCCGCCCGGGCGGGCCGCCGGCTACCTCAGGTAGACGGCGATGGCCAGGTACTGGCACGCGGCGCCCGCGCAGACGTACACGTGGAACACCTCGTGGTAGCCGAACACCGACGGGTACGGATCGGGGCGGCGCCGGTGATAGGAGAGCGCGCCCACGGTGTAGAGCAGGCCGCCGCCGAGCATCAGGCCGCCGGCCACCGGGCCGGAGTGCAGCCAGACCGCGGGCAGGGCCAGCGCCGCCACCCAGCCCAGGGCCAGGAACGTCCCGCCGACCAGCCGTTCCGGCGCGTCCATCCAGGCCAGGTGGATCCCGGCCGCCGCCGCGGTGAGCACCCAGAGCGTGACCAGGCCGATCCGGCCGGCCGGGCCAGGGGCGGCCAGGATGAACACCGGGGTCGCGGTCCCGGCGATCAGGAAGAAGATCATCACGTGGTCGAGCCGCTGGAGGCGCTGGCGGGCCGCCTCGGACCAGGTGCCGCAGTGGTACAGGGCGCTGACCCCGAACAGCGCGCCCACGCTGGCCGCGTACACCGCGAAGCTGAGCACCCGGGCCGTGCCCGGGGTGCGGGCCAGCAGCACCGTGCTGAGCACCAGGGACAACGCGAACCAGAGCAGGTGCAGCCAGCCCCGCATCACCGGCTTGGTGTAGTAGATGCCGCGCCGGGCGTCGTAGAACCGGCCCGCCGCGGGCGTCGCTGGCGTCGGGGTGGTCGCGGTCACCGGCGTCCTCCGGGGCAGGGTGCGGACCGGCTGGCCCGGATGCCGCCGAGGTCCTGGCTTTCCAGTGTCACCCATCACCGGCGTTTGTGCACGTAAAGTGATTATCCGATGGCCTGGCGGGGCTCGCCCGGGCTACCCGGGGACTCGCCGGGGCTACCCGGAGGGCCGCCCAGGCTGCCCGCGAAGAAGTGCCGCGCGCGGTCGAGGAGCTCGTCCAGCGGCGGCCACCAGGCGCCGTGCCGCAGCGTCCGGAGCGCCTGCCGGACCCGCTCCACGTCCTCGGCGTCCCCGTCGTCCGCCGTGGTGACGACCGCCTCGACCCGGCGCGGCCGGACCGCCCGCAGCGGCCCCAGGTACAGGCCGGTCCCCTGGCTCCCGCGGTCGCCCGGGGTCAGCGACAGGTAGTAGTCGGGCAGCTCGAACCGCCCGGCCCGCCACGAGGCCACGGCCTCGGCGGCGTGCGCCTCGAACGCGGCGGCGTGGCCCGGGCCCGCGGTCAGGTCCCACATCGCGGCCCACTCCTCCGCCACCCCGGCCAGCGGGTCGGCCGGCACCAGGACGTACGGCGACGACCGCCGCGCCGCCTGGTCCAGGGCCAGGGCCGACGCGGTCAGCCGGTCCTGCTCCTCCTCCGGGGGCCGGACCAAGGACACGTTGGAGGACCGGGCCAGGCCCGCGAGCAGCGGCTCGGATACCGCACCCACGAGGACCACCACGGTCGAGGACTCACGCCGCACCGGCCTGATCATAGGCGGGGATCAGCGGGCCCCGGGCAGCCGGGACAGCGGGAACGGCGGGCTGATCAGCAGCTCCACGTTCCGGTCGGCGGCGGTCCCGGTCCGGCCCGGGTGCCCGCCGCCGAACGGGATGTTGGCCGCCAGCTCGCGGTGCAGCGCGGCCAGGTCGCCGGACTGGGCCTTGGCCATGTCGGCCAGGGCGGGCGGGCCCGGCGGCGTGTCGTGATCGACCATCGTGCAGGTGATGGACAGCTGGCCGGCCGAGTCAGCCAGCTCGACCAGGCGCGTCTGGCACGGCCAGTCCACCACCGCGCAGGTGGTGACCTCCCAGAACCCCCGGCCCGGCTGGTCCGGGTCGGGCCGCGGCCGGACCGCGTTGGTGTGCGTGTGCCCGTTCAGCCACAGCACCACGTTGGGGAAGCGGTGCAGCAGGGCGACCAGCTCGGCCGCGCCGATCAGCGGCTCACCGACCGGGCCCGCGGATGCCAGCCCCGGGTGTTGGTCAGCGTGTCGATGCCGTGGTGGGAGAACAGGATGACCAGCCGGTCGTCCTGGCCGGTGCGGACCTGCTCCCGTCCGGTCCGCGGTAGGCCGAGTGCACCTCGGCGAGCCGGTCCTCCAGCCACCGGGCCTGCTGGCGGTCCAGGCACCCGCGGCGCCGCCGGCCAGGCAATTGGTGTCGAGCGCGATGAACCGCGCCGCCGGTGTGTCATGGACGTAGTACGCGGTTTCGTTGCGGCGATTTTGCGTGGGTGAAGCCGTGCCCGAGCGGGCGCGCGCCCGGGCCGGAAATGCGCGCCCACGAACTCGCCGCGGGTGATCGGCCGGCGGCCAGGGTCCGGCGGGACCTGGCGGGACGGGCCGGCCATGAACGCCTCCGGGCGCACGGTGAACAGCTCCAGGGCCTGGTCGCTGTCGAACCCGCCGGGCAGCGCCGTCGGCTTCCGGCCACCGGTCAGCGCGGCGGCCAGGCCCGGGGTCTGGGTGCCCACGCCCTGGTTGAGGGCCTCGTGGTTGCCGAAGCAGGACAGCCAGGGCATGTCCAGGCCGCCCGCGGTGAACTCGCGCAGGGCCGCCTCGAGCAGCCCCGGGTGGTGCGGGAAGCCGAGCTCGCGGCGGAAGAAGTCCGGGCCCGTCCGGGCCGTCGCCGTCGGGCCGCCAGAAGATGTCGTCCGGCCAGTCCAGGGCCTGCACCCCGGCGTAGCCGGGACCGCCGGAGTCGGGCGTCACCCGGCCGCCGTCGAACAGGGCCAGGAACGCCTGCACCTCGTTCCACTGCGCGTTGTCGATCGCGTCGCCCGTGGTCACGGCCAGCGCGGGGGCAGCCCGGTGGCCGGGCCGCGCAGCCCGTTGACGGTGCGCACGGTGGCGTCCACCGCGTGCGGGGTGAGCGCCTCCTGCGGGCGCTGGACCGGCACCAGCAGGGCGTACCGGGGGTCGGCGAAGTAGCGGTTCAGGAACTCGAACCGGGTCGGTGACTGGACGTCGGCCAGCTGCAGGTCGGTGACGTGGATGAGGCAGAGCAGCGGGCGGGCGGCCGCCCGGGCCGGCGCTGGCGGGATCGGCCGGGGCCAGCTCGTCCCGCCGCACATGCGGCTCGCCTGCGATGATCTCCACGGCGCGGTACGGCGCGCTCGCCCCCTGGCGCAGCACTGCGCCCGGGGCCAGCCGCCGGTGGGTCGTCAGTGGCGGGCGTCCTGCGCTCAAACCTCGCTCGCAGCCACGGACGCCGAATTCTCCGCAACGGAAACCAGCACGGGGTCAGGCCGTATCGACAGCGCGACGTGGCTGCCCGCGGTGAGCTCGGTGGCGTCCGCGGTCGGCAGCTGGGCCATGATCGTGGTGTCGCCCAGGTCCACGGTGACCCGGCTGGTCGCGCCCAGGAAGGTCACCGCGATCACGGTGCCGGCCAGCGGCCCGGACCCGGTCGAGCCGTCCGGGGCCAGCGACACGGCCTCGGGCCGGACCAGCGCGGTGACCGGGCCGGCCGGCGTGCCGAGGTCGACCAGCGGCAGGTCGCGTCCGCGCACGGTCACGGTGCTGCCGCTGACCGTCCCGGGCAGCCGGTTGGTCAGGCCGACGAACTCGGCCACGAACGGGGTGGCGGGCCGCGAGTAGACCTCGGTGGGCGGGGCGAGCTGTTCCAGCTTCCCTTCGCGCATCACCCCGACCCGGTCCGCGATGGCCAGCGCCTCTTCCTGGTCGTGGGTGACGAACAGGGTGGTGATGCCGACGTCGAGCTGGATCCGCCGGATCTGGTCCCGGAGCTGGGCGCGGACCTTGGCGTCCAGCGCGGACAGCGGCTCGTCCAGTAGCAGCACCTGCGGCTCGATGGCCAGGGCCCGGGCCAGCGCGACCCGCTGCTGCTGGCCGCCGGAGATCTGGTGCGCGTAGCGGCCCGGCCTGCTCGCTGAGGCCGACCAGGTCCAGCATCTCCAGCGCCCGCCGGTCCCGCTCGTCCTTGCCCATCCGGCGCAGCCGCAGCCCGAACGCCACGTTCTGCACCACGGTCATGTGCGGGAACAGCGAATAGGCCTGGAAGACCATGCCCATGTCCCGCTTGCTGGCCGGCAGCCGGGTGATGTCCCGGCCGGCGACCGTGATCGTCCCCGCGTCCGCGTCCTCCAGGCCCGCCAGCAGCCGCAGCGTGGTGGTCTTGCCGCAGCCGGACGGGCCGAGCAGGGCGATCAGCTCGCCGGGGCGCAGGGTCAGGTCGAGGCCGTCCAGCGCGACCACCGGGCCGTAGCGCCGGGTCAGGCCGTCCATCCGGACCTCGACGGCGGTCCGCGCGGCGCCGGGGGCGCTGGTCACTGATGAGCTCACGGGTGCTACCTCATCCCCGGCGCCGCTGGCGGCCGACATAGGACAGGATCGTCAGCAAGACGAAGGCGAACAGCAACGAGGCCATGGACGTGGAGAAGACGACCCCGGCGTTGGGGGTGTTGCGGCTGATCGAGTACAGCGTCGGCTGCAGCGTGCTGAACAGCAGCAGGTAGGCGATGGTGAACTCGCCCAGGACCAGGGCGCTGGTCAGCAGCAGCGCGTTCAGGATGGCCTGCCACATGTTCGGCGCGATGACCCGGAACATGACCGTGAACCAGCTCGCGCCCAGGCTCCGGGCCGCCTCGGCCAGCGTGATCGCGTCGATCGTGTCGAGCCCGGAGGACAGCGACCGGTACGCGTACGGCAGGGCCAGGATGACGTACACCCAGAACAGCTGCAGCGCCGACAGGCTGTAGTGCTGGATCCGGTTGTAGATCGGGGCCAGGCCGACGACCAGCGCGATGGCCGGGATCGTGAGCGGGAGCAGGCAGAGGAATTCGAAGAGCCGGCTGATCCACCGCACCCGCAGCTTGATCCAGATCATCGTGGGCAGCAGCAGCAGGATCATCACCACGCTGGTGATGACGGCCAGTTCCAGGGTGAGTTCCACCCCGCTGGCCAGCCCGGGGTAGGACACGATCTGCGACCACGCGGCCAGGGACCAGGTGCCCAGCCTGTGCCCTTCCAGGGAATAGCGGAACAGGGCCAGCAGCGGCAGCAGGATGAACACGCCGAACACGGTGAACACGACGTAGCGGAACGCGTTGAGCCGGCGCCGGCGCTTGCGCTGCATGCCCTGCGGGCCGCGCGCGGCCGGGCCGGCCAGCGGCGTCTCGCCCAGCGACGTTACCGCAGCCACCGGGCTGCCCTCCGCTGCAGCAGCGCGTAGCCGGTCATGATGATCGCCACCATGATGATCATGCCGAACGCGAGCACGTCGGCCACGTTGACGTTGGCCAGCCCGACCTCGCTGGACAGCGAGGTGCTGATCTGCTGGGGCACGGTGTACGCAATCTGGTTCTCCCAGGCCTGGATGGTGGCGAAGGCGGACAGGGCGTTCGCGAACAGCAGCAGCGCCGACCCGAAGAACGCCGGCGCGAGCAGCGGCCCGCCGATATACCGCCAGTACTGCCAGGTCGAGGAGCCCAGGCTTTCCGAGGCCTCCCGCCACTGCACCTTGAGCCCGTCGATCGCGGGCAGGAAGACCAGCACCATGAGCGGGATCTGGAAGTAGATGTAGATCAGCCCGATGCCCCACGGGAAGCTGTAGTACCAGCTGGGGTGGAACAGCAGCCCGGCCGGGCCGATCAGGGCCTGGAACGCGAAGGCCAGGGTGACCCCGCCGAACTGGGCCAGCACGCCTGAGGCCGCCACCGACAGGCGGCGCACCACGCCGTCGGGGCGGCCGGAGGCCACGGCGTAGGCCACCAGCGCCCCGAACACCGCCCCGGTCAGTGACGAGAGCACGCACAGCTTGAACGAGCCGATGAAGTACCCGCGGACCGCCGGCTGGAACAGCGTGGACAGGCTGCCGGGGTTCCAGGTCCCGCTGGGGTTCTTGAACGCGTCGACGGCGAGGATGCCGGTCGGGTACAGCAGGAAGAGCCCCACGTAGGCGAGGAACGGCAGGGTGCCCAGCCAGGCCGGAGCGCGAAGCCGGCGCCCGGCCCAGGTGGGCCGGGCGCCGGCTTCGGTCGTCGCAGCGACGGTCACAGTCCTTCTCCGCTAGCTGACGGCCTTGGCCCAGTTGGCGGCCAGGTAATTGGCGGCGTCCGTCGCCTGTCCCTGGGTCAGGAACACCGGGGTGCCGCTCAGCGAGGGCAGCTTCGACGCGGCCGCCTTGTCGATGGACCCGTTGCTGGTCATCGCGGACTCCTCGACCGGGTGGGCGCCGCCCTGCAGCCACAGGTTCTGCCCGCCGTCAGCGGCCTGGGAGTACAGGAACTCCTCCCACAGCCGGGCGGCCGCCGGGTGCGGCGCGTTCTTGTTGATGGCCTGGGCGTAGTACCCGCCGAGCACGGCGTTGCTGGGGATGAACACCTTCCAGTTGGACACCCCGACGTAGCTGGGCAGGTTCAGGTAGTCCCAGTTGAACACGACCGGCGTGGACCCGGACTTGATCGTCGCACCGGTCGCGGACACGGGGGAGAAGTTACCCTTTGTCTTGAGCTCGTGGAAGAAGTTCACGCCCTTGGCGATGCTGCTGGCCGTGCCGCCCTCGGCGAGGTTGGCCATCATGACCCCGTTCAGCGCGGCGTTCGCCGCGGTCGGGTTGCCGTTCAGCGCGACCGCGTTCTTGAACTTCGGCGTGAGCAGCTGGCTCAGCGAGGTGATCGTGCCGAACTTGCTGGAGTAGCCGACCGCCATGTAGCCGCCGTAGTCGTTGTACCAGCGGGCGCCGGAGTCCTTCTGCGCCGCCGGGATGGACGACCAGGTGCTCACCTTGTAGGGCGCGAACAGGCTGGTGTTGGCCAGCGCCACCGCCTCGCCGACGTCCACCACGTCGGGGGCGGCCGCGGTGCCGTTCTTCTGCTTGATCGTGTCGACTTCCTGCTGGCTCGTCCCGTCCGGCAGGGCCGAGTTCACCTTGATGCCGTATTTAGCGGTGAAGTCCTTGATGATGGTGCCGTAGTTGGCCCACGTGGGCGGCAGGGCGATGACGTTGAGCGTGCCCTCTTTCTTTGCCGCCGCGACGAGCTTGGTCATTCCGCCGCCCGCGGACGCGGACGTGACCGTGGCCCAATTAGTGCCGCCACTGGACGTGGACGGGGAACCCGAGGAGCACCCGGCGGCGGCCAGAGCCAGCGCGGCGACCCCGACGAGGGTGAAACGGAAAGGAGATCTCACGGGAAATTGCCTCCTGTATTGGCTATCCCACTTTTGAGCGGGCACGCGGAAGCTCAGCGCCCACCACGCAGTAGTGCTCAGGAGGTCAGCGGACCCCCCCGCGAACAGCACCCGGCAAAAGACCTTAAACGTTTAGTTTTGCCGGTATGTTGACGTATCCGTCGCCGGGCCGTCAAGAGCCGTTACCGAGTTGACGCGCGGGGGCCAACTGCTGTTCACCGAACAGCAAAACGCCCAGGCTGGCGGCCCGTAGCCGGGTCGGCAGCCCGGCCCGCCGGAGGCCCGGCAGCCCGCGCCCCCGGGGGCCCGGCAGGCCCTCGGGGGGTTCAGCCGCCCGGGCCGCGGGGGGTTCAGCCGCCCGGGCCGCGGGGGGTTCAGCCGCGGGGGGCCGGCCCAGAGCGGAAACCGGCGCCTGCAGCGACGCCCGCTCGATGAGCTCCACCGGGGCCACGTAGTCGTCCGGCGGGACCCGCTCGAGCAGGCGCAGCATCAGCGCCCGGCCCATCTCCCGCCGGTTCAGCCAGATGGTCGCCAGCGGGGGATCCAGCAGCTCGGACGTGGCCAGGTCGTCGTGCCCGACGACGGAGACGCTGGGACCGATCCGCAGCGCCAGCTCGCGAGCGGCCTTGTAGACCGCGTGCGCCGTGTAGTCGGAGTTGGTGATGACCGCGGTCGGGGCGTCCGGGCCGGCCAGCACGGCCCGGGTGGCCTGCTGCACGTCGCCGAGAGTCAGCGGCGAGTAGAGCACGGTGGCCCGCAGCCCGAGCGCGCGGCTCAGCCGCCGGAAGTGGCGCAGCCGGTCCGGGTCCGCCATCAGCCGGCGCGGCGCGGTCAGGAACGCCACCGACGTGTGCCCCAGCTCGGCCAGCCGGCGCAGCGGCAGCTCGACCGCGGCGGCGTTGTCCGGGCGGACCCGGGAGACGCCGGTGATGCGGGCCGCCGACGCGTTCAGCGCCACGACCGGGGCCCCGGGGCGCAGCTCGTGCCAGAGCCGGATCGACTCGCCGGTCCCGACCGGGGCGATGGCCAGGCCGGCCAGCCGCTGCGCGGCTATCTCCTGCAGGTGTCGGCGCTCGCGCTCCAGCGAGTAGCGGGAGTCCAGGACGAGCAGGGTCGCGCCGGCTTCGCCGGCGACCTCCTCGGCGCCGGAGAGCACCTCGAGGAAGAACGGGTTGGCGAAGTTGCGCACCACGAAGCCGTAGGTGGTGGTGCGGCCCCGGCGCAGCGCCTGGGCCTGCGGGTTGGCGCGGTAGCCGAGCTCGGCCGCGATGGCCAGGATGCGGCGGCGGGTGTCGTCGGCCACGCCGGGCTGGCCGTTGAGCGCGAAACTGGCCGAGGCCACCGAGACGCCGGCCATCCGGGCCACGTCGCGGATGCCCGCGGCGCGCGGTGATCCATCGTCAGCAGTCGCCATGATCTTTCCTGCGGCCCCCGCTATGCCTGTGGTCAGCCCAGCGGCTCCCGGCCGAGTGGGACAGGTGGTGCGTTCGGGCCGCTGATGATCAGCCTCTACGAGTGGCCGCGGTTAGGCAAGCCGCGCGACGTGTCCGCGGATTGTCGGTGGCTCCTGCCACACTGCGGGAAGGCCAGCGTGGACGCTGGCCCACCGCCGCCCGGCTGCCCTGCCCGGACCGGCCGCCCTGTGGCCCTCCGCCGGGCGGCCCTCCGCCGGGTGGCCAGACCCGGCGGCGGTGGGTAAGTTCGTTCACCGAGGACGGGAGGAGCGTGAGCGAGATCGCCGCCACCGACACTGCCACTCATAACCTGGAGCTCTACCGGGGAGAACTGACCGGCTACTGCTACCGGATGCTCGGGTCGGCGCACGACGCCGACGACGCCGTGCAGGAGGCCATGGTCCGGGCCTGGCAGGCCTTCGACCGGTTCGAGGGCCGGTCCGCCGTGCGCTCGTGGCTGTACCGGATCGCCACCAACGTCTGCCTGGACATGCTGCGCAGCCGCAAGCGCCGGGCCCTGCCGATGGACCTGTCGGCCCCGGTGCCCTCCAGCACCGAGCCGGTGGCCACCCGGCCGGACTCGGCCTGGATCGAGCCGCTGCCCGGTGACAGCCCGGTGCCCGCGGACACCGATCCGGCCGGGCAGGTGGTGCTGCAGGACAGCATCCGGCTGGCCTTCATCTCGGCCCTGCAGAACCTGCCGCCCCGCCAGCGGGCGGTGCTGATCCTCCGCGAGGTACTGAGCTGGCAGGCCGCCGAGGTGGCCGAGCTGCTCGGCACCACGGTGGTCTCGGTGAACAGCGCCCTGCAGCGCGCCCGCACCACGATGGCCGCCAGCGACCAGGGAGAGGACCGGCCCACCCCGCGGCTGGACGCGGCGGACCGGGACCTGCTCGACCGCTACGTGGACGCGTTCCAGCGCTACGACATCGACCAGCTGGTCTCGCTGCTGCACGAGGACGCCAGCATCTCCATGCCCCCGTTCGAGATGTGGATCCGCGGCCGGGAGGAACTGCGCGGCTGGTACACCGGCTGGGGCGGCGGGTGCACGGGATCGCGGATGGTCCCCGTCACCGCCAACGGCTCGCCCGCGTTCGGGCAGTACAAGCCCAGCAGTGACGGGACACGCCTGGTGCCCTGGTGCATCCAGGTCCCGGAGATCTCCGGCGGCCGGATCAGCCACATCCATCACTTCATCGCCACCGACAGCAGCCTGTTCGAGAGGTTCGGGCTGCCCCCGTACCTCGACCGCCCGGCCGCCGCGGAGTAGCAGACCGCGTCCCCGTCTTACTGGTCCGCGGCCCGGCCTACTCGTGCGCGGCCCGCCTACCGGTCCGCGGCCTCCTGCGCGGCGGCTTCCCCGACGGTGAGCTCCGCCGCCGGGTCAGCTTCCAGTCGCTCGTCGGGGATGGGCTGCCCGCTCTGCACCGAGCGCCCGTACGTGCCGTCCGCCAGTCGCTGCTCGGCCCGGTCCAGCGCGGCCAGCCGGTCGCGCAGGCTCTGCGCGGTCGCGTCGTCCATGCCCTCCTGGGTCAGCGGCTGCGCGGCATCGTCGATGTCGGCGCCTTGCTCGTCCTCGCTGTCCCGGTCCTCCCAGCCGGCAGCCTGGGTGTCAGCCAGGAGCTTCTGCACCTCGGCGCGCTCGGCGGCCAGCCGGGTCCGGGCCCGCTCAGCGTCCACCTGATCTCCTCCGTACCTCGCGACCGCCAGAATCGAGGGCGTCCCCCGTAGCCGCCCACCCTATGCCGCGCCCGGATCCCGTCCGGGCCCCGCGTCCCCCGCCGCCCGCCCAAGACCGGGCGCCCGCCCAGCCCCCGCGCCGGCCCAGCCCCCGCGCCGGCCCAGCCCCGCTCGCCCGCCCAACCCTCCGGCCCGCCCACCCCCGCCCGCCCAAGACTGGGCGCATGGCTCATATTGATCATGGAAGCCGTCAACATTTCACGCCGAACGTGCGTTTTTCCGGGATGTTTTGTCCGATTCGGCGCACGTTCGACGTGGAATGTGGACGAGAGGGGCTAGCGTGACTCCCGGCTGGGTTCCGGCCCGATCAGGCGGAACCGCTCGGTCACCACGAGGGCCCGTCTGGCCGGCTAGCAGCCGCCCGGGACGTGGGCGAGTTCCCGTCCGGGCTGCTGCTCACCGGGGCTGGAGTCCAGGGCGGCCTGGTCCCACTTCTGCTCGATCTTGCCGAACCGCCAGATGGCCAGGGCCACCACCCAGGTGAGCACGAACACGCCGACGATCACGAAACCGGCCTTGTTGATGTCGAAGTCCTCCAGCCACGCCCAGCCGGGGCCGGTGAGATGGCCGTCCTGGCCGAGCAGGCCGAGCACCTCGATCAGGCCGATGAACATGGCCACGAACACGGACAGCCCGGTGATGGTCAGGTTGTAGTACACCTTGCGCACCGGGCGGGCGAAGGCCCAGTCGTAGGCGAAGTTCATGAAGCAGCCGTCCGCCGTGTCGAACAGGCTCATCCCGGCGGCGAACAGGATGGGCAGGGACAGCACCGCGTAGAACGGCAGCCCCCCGATGACCGCGGTGCCGGCCAGCACGAGCAGCGCGACCTCGGTGGCGGTGTCGAAGCCCAGGCCGAACAGGAAGCCGATCGGGTACATCTTCCACGGCGCGTCGATCCGGCGGGCCAGCGGGCCGAGAATGCGGTTCATCAGGCCGCGCTTGTTCAGCTGCTCGTCCAGGGCCTCGTCGTCGTACTGGCCGGTCCGCATCCCGCGGAACACCTTGACGATCCCGGCCAGGATGACCAGGTTGATCGCCGCGATCAGGAACAGGAAGATCCCGGACACCAGGGTGCCGATGATGTTGGTCGTGTACTGCAGGTGCGAGCTGGAGTTCTTGACCTGCTCGTCCAGCGCGCGGATGCCGAAGTTCAGCAGCAGGGCCAGCACGAACACCACGCTGGAATGCCCCAGCGAGAAGAAGAAGCCCACCGACAGCGGGCGCTTGCCCTCGCTGACCAGCTTGCGGGTCGTGTTGTCGATGGCCGCGATGTGATCGGCGTCGAACGCGTGCCGCATGCCCAGGGTGTAGGCCAGGATCCCGGTGGTGAAGCCGAACGTCTCGGTCCTGGTGATGTGGAAGTGGCCGCTGACCGCGACGGCCAGCATGGTCCAGCCCGCCACGTTCAGCCCGATCACGGTGAGGGCCATCGCCCCGGCCCGCCCCCATTCGCGCGGGGTGAGGCCGTCGCGGATCCGGCCCAGCCGGGCGCGCGGATCAGCCATGGGGCACCTTCCTGCCGTGGTCGTGCACCCAGGGTAGGGCTTACTGCAATTTACTTGCAACAACGAACAGCAGGTAGCTGCGGCGGGCTGGTTGGACGGCCGGGCCGGGAGGGGAGCCTGCTCAGGTGGCGGCCGCGGCCTGCTGCTGCTGGATCTGGCGCTTGATCCGGGCCAGCATCGCCGCCATCCCGCGCAGCCGGAGCGGGCTGACCAGATCCGACAGGCCGAGCTGGGTGGTGAACTCGGCCGGCGTGGCCAGGATCTCCTGCGCGCTCAGCCCGTCCAGCCCGGTGGCCAGGATGCCCGCGAACCCGCGCGTGGTCGGGGCTTCCGGCGGCGCGTCGAAGAACAGGTGAGCGGTGCCGTCGCCGGCCACCTCGACCGCCAGGAACAGCGGCGACTGGCATTCCGGCACCGGCTCCAGCAGGTCGCGGTGCTCCGCGTAGCGGGGCGGGAGCGGCGGCAACTCGTCCGAGAACTCCAGCAGCAGCTGCAGCTTCTGCTGCCCGGGGACCGCGCCGAACTCGTCAACGATGTCCTGCAGCCGCGGGTTGAGCGGGGTGGTCACGGTTTGTCTCCCTGGGTGATCGGGACGCGGACGCTGTTCCCCCACTCGGTCCAGGACCCGTCGTAGTTGCGCACGGCCGGGTAGCCGAGCAGGTGGTGCAGGACGAACCAGGTGTGGCTGGACCGCTCGCCGATCCGGCAGTAGACGATCACGTCGTCGGCGGGGCTGAGCCCGGCCTCGCCGCCGTAGATGGCCTCGAGTTCCTTCCGCGGCCGGAACGTGGCGTCCTCAGCCGCCGCGCGGGCCCACGGCACGTTCCGGGCCCCGGGGATGTGCCCGCCACGCAGGGCGCCTTCCTGGGGGTAGTCCGGCATGTGCAGCAGTTCGCCGCTGTATTCACCCGGCGAGCGCACGTCGATCATGGGCTGGCCGAGGTGGGCCCGGACCTCGTCACGGAACGCCCGGATCGGGGCGTCGTCCCGCTCCACCACCGGGTAGTCGGCCCGCGGCCGGTCGGGCGCCTCGGTGCTGAGCGGGCGGCCCTCGGCGATCCACTTGGCCCGCCCCCCGTCCAGCAGGCGGACGTCCGGGTGGCCGAACAGCGTGGCGACCCACAGGGCGTAGGCCGCCCACCAGTTGTTCCGGTCACCGTAGAGCACCAGGGTGGTGTCCCGGGAGATGCCCTTCTCCGACATCAGCCGCGCGAACCCTGCGCCGTCCACGTAGTCCCGGGTGACCGGGTCGTTCAGTTCGGTGTGCCAGTCCAGCTTGACCGCGCCCGGGATGTGCCCCGTCTCGTACAGCAGCACGTCCTCGTCGGATTCGGCCACCACCAGCCCGGGGTCGCCGAGGTGCTCAGCCACCCAGCCGGTGCTGACCAGCATCTCCGGCCGCGCGTAGTCCTGGAACTTCGGCGTGGTGTCATACGGAAGCGTCATGATTACCCTCACCTTCGTTGGTGGTCCGCCCGGCGGCCGCGCCGCGGCGCTGAGGCGCGATTCTCCCACTGGTCAGCAACGCCCTGGAGCAGCCGGCCCTTCCCCGCGGCCCAGGGGCGTGGTCAGTCAGGCGCCGGCCAGGACCTCCCGGGCGGCCCGGGCGCCGGAGGCCAGGGCGCCCTGGACCGACCCCGTCGCGCGGTGATCACCGCACACGTACCGGCGCGGGCCGCCCGCGCCCGGGCCGCCGGGGTCCGCGCGGTCCGGTCCCGCGACCCGGCTTGGGTGGCTGAGCTGCAGCGGGGCGGGCATGGCGGGCAGTGCGCCGTCCACCGTGTAGCTGGCCAGGTGCTCCCAGCTGGCCGTGCTGGTCCGGTACAGGGTGGCCAGCCTGGCCCGCACGGCCGGCTCGCGGTCCGCGCCCCCGCCACCGAGCACCGAGGTGGAGATGAGCGCCCGGCGGCTTGAGTAGCCCGGGCTGACCTCGGACAGGACACAGGTGTTGAGGACCTCGCCCTCGGTGTCGACGAGCAGGGTCGGCTCCGGCAGCGGGCTGCCCGGAGCCGCGTGATACACGGTGGTGACGGTACGGGTGTCCGGGACGGCGAGCCCCGGCAGCAGGGCCGCGGCGCCCGCCGCCCCGGTGGCCACCACGACCGCGTCGGCGGGCAGGTCGCGGCCGTCAGCCAGCAGCACGCCGCCGGCGGTGAGCGCGCGGACCGGGGTCTCCAGCCGCACGGTGCCGGGCGGCAGCGCCGCGGCCAGCTGCTCGGGGACGGCCTGGATGCCCCGGCGGGGCAGGCACAGGGTGCCGCGCAGCATGCTCCGCCAGACCAGGTGGAAGAAGCGGCCCGAGGTCTCCAGCTGGTCCTCCAGGAACACCCCGGCCAGGAACGGCCGGAACATGAGCTCGACCAGCTCGGCCGGGATCCGGGCGCTGGCCAGCGCGGCCAGCGTGCTCTGGTCCGGTGCGCGCTTCAGCAGCCGGGCCGGGAGCAGCATGTCGCGGGCGCTGAGCGCGGCCAGCGCGGCCAGCCCGCCCGGCCCGGCCAGCCGGCCCCGGACCAGATCACCCTGGTCGGCCGGGCGCCGGGTGGGGTCGGCGAACCGGACCCGGCCCGCGGGAGTGTGCAGCAGCATCCCGGGAGTAAACGGGGACAGCTGCAGGGCCCGCAGGTCCAGCCGGCGCTGCACCTGCGGGTAGGACGTGTTGAAGACCTGGAAGCCCCGGTCGAGCAGGAACGCGTCCGGGCCGCCCGGGTCAACGCGATCGGTGCGCATCCGGCCGCCCACGCCGTCCGTGCACTCCAGGACCGTCACGGACGCCCCCGCGGCGGCCAGGTCAGCCGCGCAAGCCAGGCCAGCCAGGCCGGCCCCGACGATGATGACGTTCAGCGTGCTGGTGCCGGACATGCAGGCCGCCCCCTGTGTAGCCGTGTAGCGTGCGTGCCCGGTATTCGGCGGGGAGTGCCCTGGCGGTGTCAGCCAGAACGGGGGCCGGGGTCAGCGCGGCTCGGCCCATTCGGGGCTGCCCCCGGCGGTGTAGATCTCCGCGCCGCCGATCAGCGCGCGCTCGGCGCGGCTGCGCACGTCCAGTGGGTCACCGGACCAGATCACCAGGTCGGCGTCCTTGCCGGGCTCCAGGGAGCCGACCCGGTCGTCGATGCCGGCGATCCGCGCGGGGTGGATGGTCAGGGCGCGCAGCGCGGTCGTCCAGGCCAGGCCCTCCTTGATGGCCAGGGCCGCCTGGTAGGCCAGGAAGTTGATCGGCACCACCGGGTGGTCCGTGGTGAGCGCGAACGTCACCCCGGCCTGGTCGAGCAGGCCGGGATTGGCCAGCGAGCGGTTGCGCACCTCCACCTTGGACCGGCTGGTCAGCAGCGGGCCGAGGACCACCGGGATGCCCTTGGCCGCGATGATGTCCGCCAGCAGGTGCGCCTCGGTGCCGTGGTCGATCACCAGGTCGTAGCCGAACTCCTCGGCGATCCGGATCGCAGTGGCGATGTCGTCCGCCCGGTGGCAGTGCTGCCGCCAGGGGATTTCCCGGCGCAGCACCCGGCCGAGCGCCTCCAGCTTCAGGTCCCGGCTGGCCGGACCGCGCTCGGCGGCCGGCTTGCCCTGCTCGTTTTCCAGCCGGCTCAGGTAGTTGGCCGCGTCAACCAGGGCGCTGCGGATCACCGCGGCCGTGCCGAGCCGGGTGCTGGGTGTCTTGTGCTGTTCGCCGTAGACGCGCTTGGGGTTCTCGCCGAGAGCCGACTTCATCCCGGACGGCTGGCGCAGCACCATCTCGTCGACAGTCCGCCCCCAGCATTTGACCGCGACCGTCTGCCCGCCGATCGGGTTGCCGGACCCTGGGTTGATATTCACCGCCAGCACGCCGCCGCTAATCGCGTCCCGGAAGCCGAGATCGGCCGGGTTGATCGCATCGAGGGCGCGGACCTGGGCCGTCACCGGGTCGGTCAGCTCGTTGGTGTCCGAGCCCGCCCAGCCTTCCCCTTCCTCGTGCACGCCCACATGCCCGTGCGCCTCGATGAACCCGGGCACGACCCAGCGGCCCGCCGCGTCGATGACCCGGGCCCCCGGGGGAACGGCGAGGCCGGTGCCGACCGCAGTAATCCGGCCGGCCTCGGCCAGCACCGTCCCGCCGTCGATCGGATCCCCGGTGACCGGAACTACCCGTCCCCCGACGATCGCCACCGATTCCTCAGCCATCGGAGCCTCCTCAGCCTGCGCAGCCTCACCACTCAGCCCAAAACACTCACAGTATTCGGCCCCAGGGGCCCGGACGTTTCGTTGCGGAATAGAAAGTGCCCGATCCATGACCTACGGTCATGGGTGTGGATACGGATGCGCTGCGCTGGTTCCAGCAGGTCGCCGACGGCACGACGGTCACGGAGGTCAGTGAGCTGGAGTCGGTCACCCAGTCTGGCGTGTCGCGGGCGCTGGCCCGGCTCGAGTCGCAGCTGGGCACCCCGTTGCTGCGCAGGCAGGGCCGAACGCTCCGGCTGACCCAGGCCGGCGCGGTGTTCAAGCGGCACGTGGACGCGATGCTGCACCAGCTGGACGACGGGATCGCCGCGGTGAGTCAGCTGATCGAGCCGGACACCGGCACGGTCGCGCTCGCCTTCCAGCAGTCGCTGGGCACCTGGCTGGTGCCGGACCTGGTGCGGAGCTTCCGCGCCGCGCACCCGCACGTCGCGTTCCAGCTCACCCAGGTGCATGACGAGGTGCACGCCGCCGCGCTGGACGGCGGGCTGGCCGACCTGGAGATCGGCACCCGGCGGGCGCGCAGCGCCGCGCTGCGGACCCGGCTGATCGCGATCGAGCCGCTGCGGCTGGCCGTGCGGCGCGACCACCCGCGCGCCGGGCAGCGCATCCACCTGGCCGACGTGTCCGGGGAGCCGTTCGTCAGCCTGCGGCCGACCTCGGCCCTGCGCAAGCTCGGGGACGACCTGTGCCAGCAGGCCGGATTCCGCCCGGCCGTGGTGTTCGAGGGAGACGACCTGTCCACGGTGCGCGGCTTCGTCGCGGCCGGCCTGGGGGTGTCCATCGTCCCCGCGCCGCGGGCGGGCACCCTGGAAGCGGCGGCCGGCCCGCTCGCCTACTGCGAGATCCTGGACCCCGGGGCGGTCCGTGACCTGACCCTGACCTGGTCCGCGGAACGGCGCCTGCTGCCCGCCGCGGAACTGTTCCGGCGGCACGTGATCCGCAGCGCCAGTGCCGGCCAGGTCCCCGCGCTCTCGGACTGAGCGCTCCCGGCCGGGGATGTTCATGCCCGGTTCACCGGGGCGTCGGGACGGGGCCTTCCCGGCTGAGGACGCTGGGTCAGCGCCGGGCCCAGGCAGGGCCCGGCCTGCCGAGGAGGTAACGCACACGATGATCCCCAAGCTCCCGCGCCCGCGAGTCTCGCTGCTGCTCGCGCTGGCGGTGACGGCCGGACCGCTGGTCGCCGCGACCGGCGCCAGCGCAGCATCCCACGGCGGCCACGGCGGTTTACTGCAGCCGGGCAACCTGCTGGTCAGCGGCTCCGTCTACGACAACGACCCCGGCCTGCTGACACCGGGCGTGACGGTCCTGCCGCCCGGCTGCACGAGCGGCTGCGTGACCGCCACCAACGACGGCTCGTACCCGGCCGTGTTCAACAACGCGCTGGTCGACGGCAGCTTCGGCGTGACGTCACCTATCTTCCTCGACCAGCTCACCCCGGCCGGGCGGCTGGTCAGCACGCTGCGGGTGCCGGCCGCGGGGCAGCCTGGCGGCGGCCTGGTCACCAGCTTCTCGTCCAAGTCGGAACTGGCCCTGAACCAGTCCACGAACGGCCGCTACGTGACGTTCATGGGGTACGTGGCCAAGCCCGACACGATCGACGTGTCCAACGCGAACACCCCCGGCGTCATCGACCCGACCAACCCGGTGCCCGGCGCCTACTACCGGGTGGTCGCCACGCTGGACGCCCAGGGCCGGCTCACCTACACCGAGACCAACGCCTACAGCGGCGACAACGGGCGCGCCGCGATCCTCAACGACAGCCACGGCGCGGACGTCCTGTACGCGGCGGGCAACGCCGGGAACGGCAGCAGCCCCGAGCCGGACGGCGTCATCCTGGGGGCGGGCGCGCAGATCATGACGCCGTCGTCGCTTCCGGAGAGCGCGCAGAACCCGGGCCAGCCCACCCCGGTGGGCAGCTTCAACGTGACTCAGCTCGGGGACGCCGCGGACAAGATCGGCAAGGACACGAACTTCCGCGGACTGACGATCTTCGACAGCGTCCTCTACTACACCAAGGGCAGCGGCGGGAACGGCGTCAACACCGTGTACTTCGTGGACACCACCGGGAAGGCGTGCCCCAGCGGGGTGGGCCTGCCCGAGCCGGGCGCGGCCCTGCCGACGAGCCCGATCGCCTACGACCCTTCCGCGCTGCAGGCCAAGGGCGTCTATCCCTACAACATGTGCATCCTGAAGGGCTTCCCGACCGCGCTGAAATCGGCCACGTCCTTCCCGTTCGGCCTCTGGTTCGCCAACTCCCGCACGCTCTACGTGGCGGACGAGGGTAACGGCGACAACACCTACTCGACGGCCACCGGGACGTACACCACGGCCGCCGCGCAGACCACGGCCGGGCTGCAGAAGTGGGTGCTGGAGAACGGTACCTGGACACTCGCCTACACGCTGAGCAACGGGCTCAGCCTCGGCACCCCGTATACGGTGCCGGGCTATCCGGCCGGTGACAACGCGGCCACCGGGCTGCCGTGGGCGCCGGCCACGGACGGGTTGCGGAACATCACCGGCCGGGTCAACCGGAACGGGACCGTCACCATCTGGGCCGTCACCTCGACCGTCAGCGGCGGCGGGGACCAGGGTGCCGACCCGAACCAGCTCGTCGCCATCACCGACGAGCTGGGGGCGCAGACACGGCCCGCGGAGAGTTTCCGGATCATCCAGCCCGCGCGGTACGGCCAGGTCCTGCGCGGCGTCTCGGTCACCCCTGGCACCAGGCCGGCCGCCGCTGACTAGCCGCTGACCGGCCGCACATAGCGCGACGGGCTGGCCCGGGAGCAGGGAAGTTCCGGGCCAGCCCGTCGTGATCGTGGGGGGTTAGAAGTGGGTCGGACCCGCTCCGGTCGGCACCGGCGCCGGCGTGGTGGTCGAGGTCGGCTGGACGGTCGGGGTGGTGGTCGCGACCGGGCTCGTCGTGGTCAGCGGCGGGGCGAACGGGGCCCGGAAGTGGCCCTGGGCCACGAGCAGGCCGTCGGTGTTGCCCTTGGCGTCGGTGTAGAACCCGACCAGGTCGCCCGCGTCGTTGATGCCGTTGAGCGTGGTAGCCCCGGAGCCGCGCGGGTCGTTGATGGTCTTGAACCCGAAGGCGCGGGACCAGACGAACCCGAACGACTTGGCGTTGTTGCCGCTGCCGGTCATGTAGGTGCCGACGACCTCACCGGAGTCATTGACGCCGAAGGCCATGGTGGACGAGGCGCCGGGCACGCTCAGCCGGGTGACCTGGCCAAACGGGCTGAGCAGGAAGCCGTGGGTGGCACCGCCGCGGCCGGTGTAGAAGCCGGTGATCCAGCCCCGGTTGTTGATGCCGGACGCGGTCGTGCTGACCGCGCCGGGGATGTGGATCCGGTGGAACCAGCCGCTGCGGATGCTGTAGGCGTAGGAATGCGCCTGGCCCTTGGCCCCCATGTAGAAGCCCACCGCGATGTCTGAGTCGTTCACGCCGAGGAGCTGGTTGACCGGCGGGCTGGCCATGTTCCTGGTCGGGAAGTTCACGCTGTGGAACTGCCCCTGCGACTCGTAGAAGCCGAAGTTGTTGTTGGTCTGGCTCTTCGTGTTCTGGGTGGACCAGAACCCGACCGACACCCCGGCGTCGTTGATGCCGATGACCTGGGTCTGGATCCCGCTGGGGAAGTTCTCGTTCGTGTAGGACGAGAGCTGGCCCAGGTTCAGCACGTATCCCTTGTTCGGGTGGCCCGCGGCGCCTGACCCGAAATAGCCGGCGATCTGGCCGCGGTTGTTAATGCCCAGCAGCTGGTTGAACGTGCGGTCATTATCGTCGTTCAGCTTGCTGAACGACCAGCCGCGCGTCATCTGCATTTCGTGCGGCCTGGCCATCAGCGTGCCGCGCGGGTGATGCTCGCGGTGTGAGTTAGCCGAGAGGCTGATGCTGGAGTGGCCGCTCACGGCGAGAACACCGCCGAGCGCTCCGCCCACCGCGACGGCAGCCGCGCCGATCGCCGCTACGACTGTACGTTCACTCATTCTGGATCCGCCATTCTGGGTCCGCGCTCGTGCGCGTCATCCCTGTCGTATCTGCCGCTCACCGAGAATCCCTTTCCGTACATCCAGATGACCGCTCCGGAACTTTCCCGGATGATCACGGGCGGCAAGGAACTGGCCGCAGCAGTGACGTTAGTGGCGGGGGCGCCGGATCCCGGGCCAAGCACGTCCGGGGTCCGAGAACCGTAATAAGTCCCCCGGCTCCGGCAACGGTCAGGCTGACCGCGCCGGGCGACAGGGCCGAAAGTCCTAGTCCTAGGGTCGGCCTGCCCTGGGGCAGGCCCGGCAGTGGTGGTGAGCTGGGCATGAGAGGGCTGCGGGAGGCGTCCCGCCAGGAGGACTCCGAGACGCCCGCAGGCGGCTCTTTCGGAGGGAGTGCTCGTCATGACAGGTTCGATCGCGGTGCTGATCGTGGTGCCGATCGTGGTGGTGATCGCCCTCGGCGTGTGGCTCGGTCTCGTGTACTGGGTCGGCGAGCACCCCGAGTGGAAGGCGCACCGGGTGGCCCGCGAGGCCCTGGCCCAGGAGGCCCTGGCCCGGGAGGCCCTGGCCCGGGAGCTGGCGGCGGCCGTGACGGCCGACCAGGTGGCGCGCCAGGACGCGGGGCAGCAGGGGACCCACCCGCGCGCTGCCTGAGCCCGGCCTGCGCCGCTTGTGCATCAACCCCGCGCTCGCGGGCAGCGGCCTGCTGTGCACGCTGGGCCACCAGCCGGACCGGCCAGGCTGGCCCATCACGACAGCACACGGGAGGACTCATTCATGGCGAACGAGCTTCAGGGCCGCCGGATCGCATTCCTGACCGCCAACGAGGGCATCGAGCAGGTCGAGCTCACCGAGCCCTGGCGGGCAGTGCAGGAGGCCGGCGGCACCCCGGAACTCCTCTGCCCCCAGGACGGGAAGGCGCAGGCGTTCAACCACCTGGACAAGGGAGACGTCTTCCCGGTGGACCACGCCATCAGCCAGGCTGACCCGGCGCGGTACGACGGGCTGGTCCTGCCGGGCGGGGTGGCCAATCCTGACCAGCTGCGCACGATCCCGGCCGCCGTGCAGTTTGTCCAGGCCATGTTCGAGGCGGGTAAGCCAGCCGCGGTCATCTGCCACGGCCCGTGGACGGTCGTCGAGGCGGACCTGGTCCGCGGGCGGACCCTGACCTCCTGGCCGAGCCTGCAGACCGACATCCGCAATGCGGGCGGGACCTGGGTGGACACCGAGGTACAGGTCTGCACGTCAGGACCGAACGTGCTGATCACCAGCCGCAACCCGGGCGACCTGCCCGCCTTCTGCCAGCGGCTGGTCTCGGAGTTCCAGCAGCCGTCGTAGCAGGAGAAGGGGCGTCGCGGGCGACGGCAAGAAGATCATCTGTGAAGATAAGAAGGGTTGGCGCTGGGGGACCTACTGAACCGATGCCGGAGTCGCTAGCCACACCATGTACGGCAAGGTCAAGGGATACGACGGCGCCGGCCCGCGGGTCGCGGCCACGGACGCGAGCTACAAGCGCAGCGTTTCGGGCGTCGCCTACGTATACTCCGCCGGTTCCTGGGGACTGGCCCGGTGGGCGCCCGGGAACCGGCACGACCCGACCGGCCCCGCCGCGGTCCTGGTGGCCGAGCTGCGGGCGGTCGCGCTTCTCCTGGAAGGGCCGGACCGGCCGCGACCGGCTGAATTGCTGCTGGACAGCACGATCGCGATCCGGTACCTGCGCAACTGGCAGCGGGGCCGGATCGAGCGGATGCCCGACGGTTACAGCCTGCTGCCACGCCGGGGCCCGCAGCCGGCACCGACGCTGGTGCGGCTGGCCGGGATCATGGCGCAGCATCCGGAAATACGGCTGGAGCACGTGCACTCGCACACCGGGCATCCGCTGAACGAGGCGGCGGACGCCCTGGCCTCCCTCGCGCAGCGCGGCCTGCCCGCCGTGGAGACCCGGTCGCGGGCCGAGGGCCTGGTCGAAGCGTTCCTGCGGACCTGGCACGAGCAGGCTGGCGGCGGCTGACCGGAGCCCGGCCGGCTGCGTCGCGGACGTGCCCGCCTGGACCGGGCCCAGTCCGTCGTGCTAGGCATAACGCCAGGTGAACGCCGACTTGGAGGCAGATGTGACGATCGACCCGGAAACCCCCGTCGATCCGGGCCGCGCGGGCGGGGCGGTGCCCGGCCGGGCGCAGGTGGTGATCGTCGGCGGCGGGGTGACCGGCTGCAGCATCGCCTACCACCTCGCCCACCTGGGCTGGACGGACGTGGTGCTGCTCGAGCAGCACCAGCTGACCGCCGGGACGACCTGGCACGCGGCCGGGCTGATCACCTCAGCGGGCATGACGGACGAGACCGCGCTGTTCTTCAGCCGCTACTCCCGTGACCTGTACGCGCGGCTGGAGGAGGAGACGGGGCACTCCACCGGGTTCCGCCCGGTCGGGCACATCTCGCTGGCCACCTCCGCGCGCAGGCAGGAAGCGCTGCGCCGGGAGGCCGCCTGGATGCACGGGTTCGGCGTCGAGGACGTGGAGATCTCCCCCCGCGAGCTGGCGGACATGTGGCCACTGGCCCGCACCGACGACGTGCTCTCCGCGTTCTACGTCGCCGACGAGGGGCGGGCCGACCCGGTGGGAGTGGCCACGTCGCTGGCCAAGGGGGCCCGGCAGCTGGGGGTCCGGATCGTGGAAGGGGTGGCGGCCACCGGGGTGGAGACCCGAGGGCGCCGGGTGCGAGCCGTGCTCACCAACGCGGGACGGATCGAGACCGAGGTGGTGGTCAACGCGGCCGGCATGTGGGCCCGCCAGTTCGGGGCCCTGGCCGGGGTGGGCGTTCCCCTCCAGGCCGCCGAGCATTATTACCTGCTCACCGACACGGTGCCGGGGATGGACCCGGATCTGCCGGTTATCGAGGACCCGGATAACTACGGCTACTACCGGCCCGAGGGCGACGGCATGCTGGTGGGGCTGTTCGAGCCGGTCGCCGCGCCATGGTCGCTGGATGGGGTGCCCGCCGGGTTCTCGTTCGTGAAGCTCACCCCCGACTGGGAGCGGATGGAGCCCTTCCTCGGACCTGCGCTGAACCGGATCCCGGTGCTGTCGGATACGGGCGTGCGGACCTTCTTCTGCGGGCCGGAGTCGTTCACCGCCGACGTGCGGCCGCTGCTGGGGCCCGCGCCCGAGCTGGACGGCTACTTCGTCGCCGCTGGCCTGAACTCCCTCGGCATCCTGTCCGGCGGCGGGGTCGGCAGCATGCTCGCCCACTGGATCGTGGACGGGGTGCCGCCGGTCGACGCGACCAGCGTGGCCATCGACCGGACGCACAGTTACGAGACCTCCCGCCGGTTCCGGGCCGAGCGGACCGTGGAGCAGCTGGGCGTGCTGTTCGGGGACGGGGTCTGGCCGGCCTGGCAGCCACCACCGGGCGGAACGTGCGCCGGTCGGTGCTGCACGACCGGCTGGCCGCCGCGGGCGGGCACTTCGCCGCCTCGGCGGGCTGGGAATTCGCCGAGTGGTACGCGCTCGCGGGCGAGGCCCCGCAGTCCCGGCTCGACTTCGGCCGGCCGGGAGCGCATGAGCTCGTCGGGCGAGAGCACGCCGCGGTGCGCGAGGCCGTGGGAATGCTGGACATGACCCTGATGGCCAAGTTCCTGGTGCAGGGCCCGGCGCGGCCGCGGTGCTGGGCCGGCTGTCGGCCAACGACGTGACCGCCGGGATCGGCCGGCTGGTCTACACCCAGTGGCTGAACGAGGCAGGCGGCATCGTCGCCGACGTCACGGTGACGTGGCTGGAGCCGGAGAAGTTCCTGGTCATCGCCAGCGACCTCATCCACCGCCGGATCGAGCCGCTGATCAGGCGGGCTACCCGGCCGGGGGAGTTCGTCACCGTGACCGACGTGACCTCGGGCACCACGCTGCTGTCGGTGCAGGGACCGGCGTCCCGGACGCTGATCGGGCGGCTGACCGACGCCGACCTGTCCAACGACGCGTTCCCGTACCTGAGCGCCCGGCAGATCCACGTCGGGTACGCGCCGGTACTCGCCCTCCGGGTCACCTATGTGGGCGAGCTCGGCTGGGAACTGCACGTGCCCGCCGAGTACGCGATGGGCGTGTACGACGACTTGGTGGCCGCGGGCGCGGACCTCGGGTTCCGGCTGGTCGGCCTGTCGGCCATGTCCAGCCTGCGGCTGGAGAAGGGCTACCGCGACATGGGGGTGGACATCGACAACACCGACAACCCGCTGGAGGCCGGGCTCGGTTTCGCGGTGGCCTGGGACAAGCCGGGCGGATTCACCGGCCGCGACGCGCTGCTGGGCGCCCGGCAGGAGGGGCCGCCGCGGCACCGCGTGGTCAGCCTGCTGGCCGAGGACCCGGCCGCCGACCTGTTCGGCAACGAGCCGGTGTTCCTCGGGGACGAGTGGGTGGGCTACGTCCGGGCCGCCGCCTACGGCTACACCGTGGGCGGCGCCGTCGGGCTGGCCCAGGTGGAGTGCGCCGACGGGGTGACCGGCGGCTGGCTGAAGAACGGGGACTTCCGGGCCCGCACCCCGGCCGGGGACGTCCCTGTCCGGCTGCAGATCGCGCCGCTGTACGACCCGCAGCGGCTGCGCATCCTGGATCAATAGGCGCCGGGATGGGCGGGCAGCGCGGTAACGGGGCGGCGGTCCGGGGAACTAGCTGCTGAGTGCGGCTGCGGGTGGTCAGCGGGGCTGGCCGACGATGGGGGGCTCTGGCTCCGTCGTGACCTGCTTCAGCAGTCGGCGCGCCCGCGTGAGCTGATCTGCCGACAGGGCGGGATGGGTGGCTTCCTCGGCTCGCCGCAGCAGTATCGTCGCACGATCGAGCGCCCCGCCCGCCCGGGCAACCTGAGCCGCACGCAGCAAGATGATGCCGCTGTCCTCAGCTGATGCTAGTGCTGCGTCTGCCTCGGCCATGGCCGACTCCGACCGGCCGGTCCTGGCCAGCGCGAGTGCGTAGGCGGCCCGGACCTCAGGCCGCAGGCCAGTGCTCGGCTGCAGCCTCTGGAGCGCCTCCAGATCGTGGAGGGCCGCGGAGGCGTTTCCCCGCTCCGCACTGATCTGCCCCCGGCCGGCCAGGGCGTCCGCGGACTGCGGCTCGACCGTGAGCACGGTGCCGAACACCGCGGCCGCAGCCTGGGACTGGCCTGCCTGCCACAGCACAGTGGCCAGCTCGGTCCGGAGGCTCAGATCGCCCGGCAGCCGGGTTACGGCCGCCTGAAGTTCCTCGAGCGCGGCCACATGCTTCCCTTGACGGGCATGCATCCGCCCGATGGCGCCGAACAGCCTCCCCACGGCCTGATGGTCACCAAGCTGCTCCCGCAGCTGTGCGGCGGCCCGGTAATGGGCTTCGGCCTGGCGGGGGTCACCCCGGTGATAGGTGACGTTCCCCAGCAGGGACTCCGCCTCAGCCCGAAGCCGGAGATCTGCTGAGTCAGCCGTTCCCAGCGCCACCTGCGCATGGCTCTCGGCGAGAGCCAGATCCCCTTCGGCGAGGGCAGATTCCGCCATCCGGATGCGCGCGGCAGCGTCCATGGCCGGGCCGCCCGGCGATGGGCGCCGCGAGCTGGAGGTCGACGATGACGACTTCAGCAGGTCGTGCAGGGCGCTGGCCAGCCGGGCACTGGAAACCTGGTAGTGCTCGGCTCGCGCAGGCCCGTGCCCCTTCAGCAGGTGCTCGTTCTCGAGCGAGCGTGCTACCGCACGAGGGGTCGCCGCGAGGTCCAGCGCGATCGTGGAGACCGCAGCCCGGTGCCCGCCAGCAGTGCCGAAGTCCTCCGCTATCCAGTCGAGCAGAACCGGCAGGGCGACCTGGTGGCGAGTGGCGGTCTCCCGGAGCACGTCCGCACAGAAGTCTTCCAGCACCTGGTCGATGTCGAGGTGGCTCCGGATGAAGGCTGTGGTGATGGTGGCAGTGCTGGGTGTCATCGCCCGCCACAGGCCCGAGCACACCACCTGCAGCTGGACAGGCTCGACGGATCCACGGGCCCGTCCCTGCCCGTCTTGGGCGTCATCCAAGGCCCCGGGCGTGCTCAGCTCCCCGACCAAGTATTCCGCAGCGCCCGGGGCGAAATATCGTCCTGCCCTTTCCATCGGCCCGCGTGCGGCCTCGACGGCCGCCTCGGCCGTTAGCGGGGCCAGCGGTATGTGTACTGCGGATCCACCGGACAGCTGCTGCTCATACCGCGCCAGGTCAGGCAGGGCGCTGGTGCGCAGCGACAGCAGGATCCGCAGCCGCGGGATCTCCCGCGCCGCGACGGCGAGGTCATCGAAGAGCGCATCACGGTGCTCGCGGCTGCGGCCGTCGGCGAAGAGCTCCTCAACCTGGTCGATGGCCACGAGCAGCGGGACGGGGGAGCGGGACCAGTCATGCGACCGTGAGCGGTGGCGCAGGGCAGCGGTCAGCGAAAGCTGGGCGAGACTGGTCCGGGCTTCCCCGGGAAACCATGACGACAGCAGCGACAACGCATAGGGGTTGTGCTCGGCAAGCAGGGGTTCGGGAAACGAGGAGCCAGCCAGGGCCCGGCCCGGCGGCAGGACGTCCGTGTCCTTGTTCAGCCCGGGGGTGACGCCGGCCTGGAGAAGCGAGGTCTTGCCGCAACCAGCCGGTCCATGGAGGACCATCAGGCGGTTCTCCCGCCACAAGGTCTGGATCTCGTGGCTCGCCTGATCACGGCCGAAGAAGAGGCCCTGATCGTCGGCGGCGAAGGCGTGCCGCCCCAGGTAGGGGCCGCCGTCTCCGCCTGCCATCACATCCATCCTGGCGGCCGTTCCTCAGAGGGTTCAGTGTTGTGGACGCCTTCCCAGCGCCCGATGCTGGCCGTCCAGAGCGCTGACGCGATCATGGAATGGCTGATTCTTTGCAAATTCGTAATACTGCAATCGCACATGTTCGCCCGAAACAGTAATAAATATGGATATAACGTATAAAGCGGCCGAATACCCCCAAACGTTTGATGATCATTCCGACGCGCGGAGTCTCGGGTGATCTGTTCCTCGGCCGTGCCATCCGCGTGTCGCGCAAGACTGCCGGGTGGTCCGGCCATCACAGGGAGTCCTGGAACGCGGCGACCGCCTCGTCGGCGGCAGGCCCACCCCCGGGGGCTGGGATTCGTGCTGCCCGGCGCAGGGCGTAGGCCAGCACGGAGTCGTCCAGCGCCTGGAGGTCCTGATGGCAGACACCCGCGACGGGCAGGAAGACGTCGTCGGCCAGCTCGTCGCTCATGGTGTGACTCCATTCCTGCGCTGAACGTTAGATGAGACCTTCCCATCAACGAGCGTAAACACTCTTCCTGTGTGCGGTTTAGTATATTTACAGCCGATAAGCCCGAATCGCCCATCTGTACGTACTTCCTTGAGCCGCCTGCCGTGAGTCTCTCGCGAGGATCTCTCCCCATCCCTCTGCGACCTTGACCTTTATGTCGGCCCAGGTCAGCCACTGGTTACCCCAACTCGCGCGGATGACGTTTCGCGGCATCGCCTAGTGGTGAGGACCTGCCCAGAGGGATTGGCATCCGCTCGCCCGGCTTCAATGCCAGCGGTCGTTAGCCATGCGACTAGACGCGCCCGGCAGGTGATGGGCAGCCTGATTCCCGAGAACGCCCGCCGCCATGGGCGGGCGCAGTGGCGGGAGGATCGGCGAGATGGGGTTGTTGGGGTAGTCTCACGCGGGTAGAACGTGAGGTAAGCTTGCCAGCTTCTCACGAGTGTGCGCTCGGCCACTTAGCGTCATGCCACGGAGCGGGCGAGCCAATCAGAGCTCCTGGAGGCGAGACGTGATGTCCGAGGTCCTGGAGCCTCCCCGCCTGTCAGTTCCTGAAATCTGGGGCAACGTCCCTCCTCGCAACAAGAATTTCACGGGTCGCGAGGGACTGCTGGCTGACCTGCGGCGGCGGGCCGGTGAAACGCCGGCGACGGCAGTCCTTCCGCAGGCCCTGCACGGCATCGGCGGCGTGGGCAAGACCCAGCTGGCCATTGAATATGCTTATCATTTTGCCAGCCGATATCAGGTCATCTGGTGGATCCCGGCCGACCAGATCGCACTCGTCCGCTCGACTCTCGCCGCACTCGCGCCGCGGCTCGGCCTGACTGGAATCGCCCCGGGCCGGGTCGAGGACGCGGTGACGGCCGTCTACGACGCACTCCGCCGGGGGAAACCTTATGACCGCTGGCTGCTCGTCTTCGACAACGCCGATCAGCCGGAACTGGTCCGTGAGTTCATGCCGCCCGGCCCGGGTCATGTCATTGTCACCTCGCGGAACCGGGGGTGGGCCGAGGTGGTCGATGCGCTCGAGGTTGACGTGTTCACCCGTGACGAGAGCCGCCTGTACCTGAAGCGGCGGGTGGCTGGTATCAGCCAGGAGGACGCCGACCGCCTCGCCGATGAGCTGGGCGATCTGCCGCTGGCGCTTGAACAGGCCGCCGCGCTGCTGGCGCAGACGGTGATGACCGTCGACTCTTACCTAGGCCTGCTCGCTGATGAAAGCGACCGCGTTCTCGGCGAGAGCCCGCCGCCGACGGACTACCCGCTCCCCGTCGCCGCCGCGTGGAGCCTGTCCGTCAGCAGGCTGCGCGAGCAGGCGCCCTACGCACTGGAACTGCTCCAGCGGTGCGCCTTCTTCGGGCCGGCCCCGATCCCGCTTGACTTGCTTGACCGTGGGAAGTTCGTTCTCGGCCCACCGTTGAGAGATACGCTTCGCGATCCGATCCTGATGAGCCGTTCCGTCCGCTCGCTCGGACGGTACTCTCTCGCCCGAATAGATAACTTTGGCCGCACCCTCGAGGTGCACCGGATAATTCAGAGATTGATCCGGAATGAGCTGGATCTCGACATCCGATTCAGTATGAGGCATGAGGTGCACCTGCTTTTGGCTGCCGACGACCCGGGTAATCCCGACGATCTAAAAAACTGGCCGAAGTATGCTGCCCTCCTCGGGCATGTCGGTCCGGCAGAGGTAGTGACATGCCGGGCCGACGATGTTCGCCAGCTAGCCCAGAACATCGTCCGCTATCTATATGTCACGGGCAACTACAGCAGCGCTCTCACGTCTGCTGACAAAGCCCTCGCTCAGTGGACCAAAGACTCGGATGAGGGTGAGAACAACCAGTACGTTCTCATCATGACGCGCCTTAAGGTGCAGGTACTGCGGGCCCTGGGAAGGTACCGCGAGTCCTACGATCTGGCCGTCAAGACCCTTGAGCGGATGAAGGCCGTGCTCGGCGAGGACCACGAGGAGACGCTGATCCTCAGGAATGGTTTCTGTGTTGACCTGAGGGCCCGGGGCGCTTTCAAGGAATCGCTGCAATTCACTCAGAAGACACTTGAAGGCCACCGCCTAACATTCGGCAATGACAATCCCAGGACGCTTGCCGCCATGAATAACCTCGCCGAAGACCTTGAGCTGAACAGCGAGTACTCGAAGGCTAGGCGGCTCAATGAGCAGATTTATCAAGAGAAGCGTGATTATTATCATGGCAATGATGATCCAGCCGTGCTCTTCACGCTCAATGCGCTAGCCCGAATAATGCGAGAAGAAGGACATTACGACCAGGCACGTGGAGCTGCCCGGCAAGCCCGCGATGGGTACCTGGATTTGGTGCGCCAGCACAAGTTCCCGGAAAGCCACCCCTGGGTCCTGCAGCAGGCAGTGGATTATTCCGCGGCCCTGCGCGCGGCCGGGGCAGATGCTGAATCCCTCGAGGTAGCGCAGGACGTCCACGAGCGGTACGAACTGGCGTTCGGCCGTGATCATGCCGGTACCCTCGCGGCTGAGGCAAACCTCGGCAACGCGCACCGGATCGGCGGTGACATGGCGGAGGCCTGGAAGCTGATGACCGATACGGTAGAGCGGTATCGGCTCCTCCTCGGGGACGATCACCCCTATACCTTGGGCAGTTCGCTCAATCTGAGTATCATCAACCGCCGCCAGGGTCAGGTGGAAGAAGCTCGTCGTCGCCTGGAAGAGGTGCAGGAGGGTCTGAGCGGGCTGATCGGCTCGAACAAGCACCCGGCGCTACTGTGCACCGTGAACCTGGCCACGGCGCTGGCCGAACTCGGCGACGTGACGGCAGCGGCCAAGTTGGGGGAGGAGGCCCTTCCGCAGCTAGCGGGACTGCTGGGCGAAGATCACCCGCACACTCTTACCTGCGCCGCGAACCTGGCCCTCGACCTGAAGGCGCTGGGTCAGAGCCAGCGAGCGGCTGAACTGGCCAGTGACACTCTGGAGCGCTACCGGCGCACGCTAGGCGACGACCACCCAGAGGTCCGGGCCGTGATTGCCGGAGACCGGCAAGACCTGGGTATCGAGATCCCCGTAGTGTTCTGATCACGAAAGGCGCAGGTCCTGGAGATCGGTGCTGAGCCGGTCCCTGATATGCAGAATCAGCGCGTAAAGATCCGCGCAGTACACAGACGGGTTGCGGAAGCCAGTTCCCGGGCGGTAGCGATGAGGGTAGAGCCCCGCGCCGCACACGTCCCGGACCAGGCATGACTGGCAGATCGGGGCCAGGGCATCGACGCCGATCTGGCGGGCAGCGATGGACGGCAACCGGAGGACTGCGTCAAAGGGGTCCGGTACAACGTGCAACCCGGTCCCGGCCGCCCCCTGCCGGACTGACTTCAGGGCGTCGGTTTGCTCAATGCTTCCGTCTGTCTCCACGACGATCAGGCTGGTTGGCGTAAGGCCGACGGCCTCGGTTCCGGACTGGCCGCCGAGCAATAGGTGCATGAGTTCCTCGAAAAACCTGATCCGCGTTTCCCGGGATGGCGCGCCATACCACCGGTCGAAGATAGCGATCAGCCAGTCGGCGTAGGGAGCATAGGCCAGCCTGGATCTTTCGGGGGGTGACAGCCAATTGCGATGCGGCAACAGGAGGTCTATCACGGGCGGCGCGAATTTAAGAAGCGCTTCATATGTCTCGATAGGGTCGGCGTTCAGGTCGATCACGGTCAGCAGGCCCGCATAGATGGCCGGGCGTTCCATCAGGAGTTTGAGGCCGCGGGCTACGTCGGTATAGGTGCCCCGTCCATTGCGGTAATGCCGCCTCTGGTCGTGTACGGCCATGTCGCCATCGAGGCTTACTCCGACTCGGATGCCCAGTCCCTCGAGAGTGTCTAAGGCTTCTTCGCCGATAAGCGTTCCATTGGTCTGCACGACAGCGTCAACGACGACTCTGGCGTCAACGGCGTTGCGTATTTTCCGTAGCGCGTCGGCAATAGGACGCACGCCAGTCAGCAGCGGTTCGCCGCCATGGAATATGACCCGCACCGAGTCCAGCGAATGTGCGCGGGCGTGCTCGGCAATGCGAGTGGCGACGACGGAGACAAGCCCGGGCGACATCACCCGAGGGCGGGTCCGCCAGGTTTGATCTGCCATCGTGTACACATAACAGTAATCGCAGGCCAGATTGCAGTCCCCGTGAATCTTGAGCAGGAACTGACGGAAGGGCGTAGGGTGCCAGCCGAGACTCATCAATTCATCAACGTCGAGCTCATCAGGCCATTCGCGGGCCATATGCCGCCAATCTTCAGCGTTGGCCGTCACGCGTTGAGTCACCCCCGTAACAGTGCAGACGCGCGCGCGTCACATAAGTTTAACCCGGCGATCCCGCGCCGTATAGCCACGGTGTCGCCTGGTCGTTGTCCGCATGCCTTTACGTCCCAGGGCCCCCTTGGGCATCTGCAACCGCGGCCGTGATCGGGCCGGAGTGAGGCCAGGCGGGGAGCGGGCGGATCCCTCGTGCGAGCGTGATCACCCGCAGGCCAGGCACCGGCCAGGGGGCCTTCATCTGGCCGAGCGTGGTGGCGTGCTACGGAATCGCTCCAGCAGGTCATCTCCGAATCTTCCCCAGAGCATGAGCCGCGCAACTGCAGAATCGTGGGTTGCCATCAACAGGATGTCGCGCAGTACGGTGACCACTGACTCGTCGTTGAGCAGAAGCTCCCTGCTGCGGGCATTTCCGGAGGCGAGCACCCGGGCGGATACGAATAGCCGGATGAGGAGCCGCTTCCACGACTCGCTCACGATGTTCCATTTGTCATCGGCCCATCTGGGCTCCCAGTAATCCCGGATCGCTGACTGCCCGAACCTTATGAACGAATCCTGAGAATAAAAAGCATCGCGTGGCAGTGCCATCCAGGCTCGGTACTTTATATCATCGTCGGGAGTTCCAGAAGGATTCACCGGCAGAACCCGGGTAATCTCCTGCAGCAGGGCCTGCGATTCGTCTTCCAGTAGCCCGATAATTGTCCATTCGTCTAGGGCGACACGGTGCCGTCTGGAGTACGCGCTGCATGAATGGGCCATCCTGATGAGCTCCCGCCGATTGCCGCCCGCTAGCAGGCACAATGCGTTGGCTAGCCGCCCCTCGTGTCCTAGACCCCGCTGCTGCAGCAATGTCTCGGCCTCGCCGGGACTGAGCGGCGGCAGTTCCACGACAGCGTAGAAAGAGCTGTTTAGCTCATTTCTTCCGCCGTTCTGCAGGATGCCGATCTGGAGTGAGGCCGCTGCTTCCTCGCTGATTGAGACAAGGAAGGTCATTCCGTGTATCTCGAAAATTCCTTTGATATCGCGCAGCAGCTTGCGAACCGCCAGCGGATCGTCGATCTTATCCAGTTCGTCGATGCACACGACGAAAGGCTTGCCATTTAGTGTACGCGCTATATGCTCAGCTAGGTGACGGAAATCAAAGATTAGTGTGGCAACTGATGTAGTCCGCTCGTTGAGCGTTCTCTCCTGGGATCGACTCAGTGCGCCAACAAACCCCTTGCCCCCGCTTACCCTGATATCCGCACCCGATTTGAGGCTCTGGGTGAAGCGGATGTGCTCGCGGAGATCGGTCGCCTCATTGACGAGGCTTCCTCGTGAGAAGTTTTCATAATAGAATACGAGAATGGTAGCCATGACGGCGAGGGCGCATGCGGCCGCCACCACCGCCCAGAGCCAAAGCGGGAAAATAGCGGCAGGTGCCGGGCCTGCCTGAGCCGATACCCTGTTCTGCTGGGTGAGGCCGCGGACCCCGTAGAGAATTCCTGCCAGAACTACCGTAGCCGCGACCATTGCAATGAGGGCAGCCCGGCCTCGCCTGATCCCCGTGGTTAAAGCGGCAGCCCTGGCAAACTTCCGCTCGACCGCGTTGGCGAGGTTATCTGCCAGCGCGGAGAGGAATTCGCTGGCATGGTATTCGCTTGGACACGGGAACCACAACCCCAGCCCGCCCTCCTTCTCGGATCGGTGGATGGCCCTGAGCATCAGCCAGGTCTTGCCCGACCCTCGTGGTCCGTAGAGGCCGTAGCAGCCGGCGTTGGCCCGCAGGATGTCCGTCAGGTACAGCCAGCTCTCTGTTTCGCAGAAGTGGTCAGGCGAGAAGTTACGGAAGATGCCGAGCGAGCTGGCGCCCAGGCTGCTTGCTGAGGTCAGCGTGTCTGGTCCTGGACCTAGCGAGCTCAGTGCGTCTGCACCAGCTTGCTGCTGTCCTTTTGCGCTAATGGACATCCGATAAATCACTCCGGTTGAGTGTGCCTGAGACGAGCCGGACGGCGGCGGACTGGGAAGTGGATGGCGTGCCGATGTGGCTGCGTCCGGCGTCAGCGGAGCACAGCGCTCGGGCCATACGTTCCAGAGTGCCCTTGTTTGTCGCGTGTGGCAATAGCGGTCCGAACGGATGGAGTGGAAGGTGAATCATCGTTATCCGGGCCGTGGGCAGGACGGGGCACTGGGGGTGAAGGTGAATTGGGGGAAATGGGCCCTTCGGGTTTAGCTCTCCATGACATGGTTGAAGGCCCAGTGGGGCTGGCGGATGCGGAGCAGGAGTTGCTGTCGATGGTGCCGGGGCAGCCACCGTTGTCGCACCGGATGGCCCAGATGTAGATCGGCGGTGGGCGCGGGCGAGGTAGGTCACCTCGGTCTACTTCGGGTAGTTCATCCATACCGGGCAGTAGCGTGATGCCTTCCCCGGGCGCGGTGTCTTACCGGCCGGCGTAACCCTCGATGACGTGGCTGAACGCCCAGCGGGGCTGGCGGATGCCCGAGCAGGAGTTGCTGTCGATGGTGCCGGGGCAGCCGCCGTTGTCGCGCTGGATGGCCCAGATGGAGACCAGCGGCATGCGGCGGGCGCGGGCGAACTGGGCGACCTTCCTGGCGTCAGTCAGGTAGGTCACCTCGGTCTTCTTCGGGTAGTCGTCGATGCCGGGCAGCAGCGTGATGCCCTCCCGGGCCCACAGCCGCGGCTGGCTGAGCCCCGGGTACAGGCGCCCGAGCTGACGATGCGTGCCGTTCAGGGCCTGGATCGCCGCGGTGCCCATCTCGATGCCGGTCTTGCTGGCCTTGATGTAGTAGTCGAAGGCCATGACGTTCACGGTGAACCGGACGCCCTGCGCGACGGCGCTCTTCAGCACGGCCAGGCAGTTCCCGGGCAGGCCCCAGGGCTCGACGCCCAGGGTGAAGGTGATCAGGACGTGGCGGTGGGTCCGGGTGGCCCAGTCCTGGAGCAGCCGCAGCGCGGCGCTGCGCCGCGCGATCCCGGCCGGGTTGGTCAGCGAGTTGGCCTCGACGTCCATGTCGAGACGGGTCACGCCGTAGGTGGTGACCACGGACTCGTAAGCCCGGGCAATCCTGGGCACGCTGCGGCACGAATCGGCGATCTCGGTGCCGTCCTGATCCGCGCTGTAGCCGCCGAAGGACGGGATCGCCTCGCCGCCCATCGCGCGCAGCTCCCGGATCTGCGCGACGTAACGGCCGCCCGGCCGGACTGGCTGCTTCGCATCCCCGTTCCAGGTCACCGAGCACGAGCCCTTGTTCGGCGTCTGCAGGAAGGCCAGGGTCAGGTCGCGGGCCCCCGAAGCCTGGGCCACCGCCGGGAGCGTGTCCTTCGTCCAGGTCTCGAAGTAGGGCGCGTAGCGCGGGCCACGCTGATGGCCGCCACCCCGCTGGGCCAGGGCGCGCGGCCGGCTGCTGGCGCCAGGACGGCTAGGGGCGCCCTGCGGGGCGGAGGCGGCCGCGGTCATGGCCACCGTCAGCGGGATGGCCAGGATGAAGGCCAGGACGAAACGTGCGCGCCGGTGCGTCATGCGCCGATTCTGCCCCTGCGGCAGGAATCGCACTAGGATCACACGAAACTTTCTTTGCAGTTTGGTATCTGGCCCTGTGCGGGCTGAACATCGAAATACTCATCGACTCACCTGCGGCCGGCGGAGGCCGGCACGCGGGCCGGGGCCGCGCTGGGGGCGGGGTGCAGGGGAGCGGCCAGGAATGTCACCGAGACGCCGGCGACCAGGACCGCAGCGATGGCGATCACCGCGGTGGGGGAGACCTGGACCAGGCCCGCTCCGGCCGCCGCCCCGCCCAGCATGGCGGCGAGCGAGCCCAGTCGCCGGTGCGGCTTGGCGCCCGGGCCGCCGGCCAGGGCGCTGTCCGCGGTCAGCCCGGTGAGGGTCAGCGTCAGCACGGTGGTGGTCAGGTCGGGCGCGCCAAGATGGCGGACGGTGCTGTTCTGGATGCCCAGGGCCGCGGCGAGGATCGCGATCGTGGCGAACCGGCCGTCCCCGGCGTAGGGCAGCACCGCCGCGCCCGCGAGCACCGCCACGAGGCCCAGGATGAGCGCCTCCGCGGTGAAGGCGGTGGCCAGCCACTGGCGCGGGCGCTGGCCGGCCAGGTGGTGGGCGGCCCGGCCGCCGGCCAGCGCGCCGAGCATGAACCCGGCGATGGCGATGACCGAGGCCGCGGCGGACAGCCCGGAATGCGGATCCGCGGAGAAGCCGAGGAACACGACGTTGCCGGTCATGTTGGCCACGAACACCCGGCCCAGGCGCAGGTAGCTGACGGCGTCCACGAGGCCGGTCACGGCGGTCAGGGTCAGCAGCGCGGCCACGGTCTGACGGCGGCCGAGCGGGGACGGGACGGCCATTCAGCTCACCGCCCCGAGCGCGGCGCTGACGCTGGCGATGATGGCCCCGCCGAGCGCGATTGACACGAACGAGCGCAGGAAGCCGGTGGCGAAGAAGCGCCAGCGGATCCAGGCCAGGGTGGTCAGCTCGAAGGCGATCATCGCGAGCGCCACGACCAGCGCGGCCCGGTACTGGGGGATGAGGAAGGGCAGCGTGTGCAGGACGCCGCCGAGGAACGTGCCGGCCCCGGTGATGGAGCCGCGCAGGTAGGGGCGGCCGCGCCCGGTCAGGTCGCCGGTGTCGGAGAGCCCCTCGGAGAAGGCCATGCTCACTCCGGCGCCGATGGCGGTGGCCAGCCCGGCGAAGAAGGCGTAGTGCGGCTGGTGGGTGGCGAACGCGACGGCAAAGACCGGGGCCAGCGTGGACAGCGACCCGTCGATCAGGCCCGTCATCGCGGGCTGGGCCCGCTGGAGCAGGAACGACCGCTCGTCATGGTCCCCGGACGGGTGAAGCCGGGGCGGGCGGGCCAGCGTGAGGGTGCTCACGGCTCTCTCCTCATCATAGAAACTAAACTTATCGTTTCGTATATGGGGAACCGGCCGGCGGATGCGCCTATTCCAGGTGTGACGGGAACAACATCCGGCGCCGCGGCCGCTAGCGAAACTGATAGTTTAGTTTCTGCTTGGCACCCGGGCGGCACTCCCGTCACGGGGGCCGGAGCGACAGCGGGACTGGTTGGCGCAACAAGCTGGGAGGTGCGGACCATGAGCACGAGGTTCCGGGTGCTGAGGCGGACGGTGGGGGCACCGGCGCGGGGCACCGGGCCCGGCCAGCACGCCCTGCGCCCCGGGGGCCGGCTGCGGCATGACCCACGACGTGACGTCGCAGGCCCCGCAGCGTGGCCGTCCGCGCAGCGAGCGGGCCCGCACAGCGATTCTCGGGGCGGCTGCCGAACTCCTGCTGGCCCGGGGCCTGTCGGCGGTCAGCATGGACGCGGTGGCAGAACGGGCCGGGGTCAGCAAGGCCACCATCTACCGCTGGTGGCCCACCAAGGAAACACTGGCGCTCGACGCGCTCTACACCGAGTGGGCCGCGGCCCAGCCGTATCCGCAGGACACCGGGTCGCTGCGCGGTGACCTGCTGTCGCTGCTGGGTCCCTGGGCCCGGCGGGCGGGCAGCCGGCCGTACGGCCGGGTGGTCGCCGCGCTGATCACCGAGTCACAGACGGACCCGGTCTTCGCCGCCGAGTACCGGCAGCGCTTCGTGGAGCCGCGCCGGGAGCAGGGCCGGGTCATCTTCCGCCGGGCCATCGAGCGCGGTGAGATTTCCGCGGACACCACGGTGGAGGTGGCGCTCGACCTGCTCTACGGATCCATGTACCACCGGTTGCTGCACGGCCACGCGTCGCTCAACGACGAGTTCGTCCGTGACGCCGTGGACACTGTCCTGGACGGCATCCGCCCGCGCGGCGTCACGTCAGCTTGATAGGCGCCGCCTGGTTCGTGATCTTCTTCTGGTACCACAAGGTGGTCACCACGTACCCGACCAGGACCCCCATTATCGCGTATCCGAAGAGAATGGCGCCGGCCGCGACCTTCGCGCTGCCCGCGGAGGCCGGCGTGGAATGCAGCCCGGCCGCGATATTGTCGATGAGCCGCCCGATCGGCGCGCCGAGGCGGGTGAGCTGGACCAGTCCGGCCCCCAGCAGGAGCTTGGTCAGCCAGTCACTTACTTCGGCCAGATTCGAACTCGGCGTGTACCCCTCATTGGTCTGGCGGAGTGCGCCCGACGACACTACCCGCGGGATGCCAAAGAGAAAGCCAGCCATATACCCGGCCACGAGTGCGGCCAGGCTGGTCAGTAGCCCAACGCAGGCGTAAGTCCAGTGGGATCCGGGGGTGGCGAACGCATAGATCAGGATCCAGGCCGCGCCGAACGCCGGCACCCAGAGAGCGAGAGCGGCGAGCCAGGTGGTGGTGTGCCGCAGCCACTCGAGCACGCGCGCCCACAGCGAGGCGTTCGGCGCCAAGTTCTCCGGAGGTGGATTCCCTTCCGCGATGCTGGTCATAACGTTTCCCCCCGCCATTTAATTTTCCCGCAGCCCACGGCCGGTAGTGCGAGCACGCACACCGGTCCGCGTTTAGCCGGGGCCGTGGCTTCAGCCGCAGGTGCCCAGCTTGTGGCTGACTCCGCCACCACACTTCTCCGCTGTTACCGCGATTTGCACAAGACCCGATAGGTCAATCTGGCCTTCAGGTAAGTGGACGGCAGCGGCAGAAGGCGGCTCAGCGCCCGGCTGATTCAGGCGAAGCCGCAGGTCCCGGGGCAGCAGGGGATCCCAGAGCGGCGCGGCCGCGCCTGGGCGCAGGGGACGCCCGGCGCGGCCGCGCCTTACCTGGTCCCCCGGGTTCTCACGCGGCGGGCCGGCCTTCTCCGGGCCGCCCTGCTCTTCCTGGTGCCCGGCGCCGGGGTGCTGCGAGGCGCGGGCCGCCCGCTGCCGGATGTCCTCCAGGCTGTCCCGCAGCGCCAGCCAGACCTCGGCCAGGCTGTCGCTGACCGGCAGGTCCCCGGCCAGGGTGCCGGGCTCCGGAGCCTGGTCACCGACCGCCTCCACGGCCGCCCGGGCCAGGGCCTGCAGGACCGGGTCGGTCACCTCGAGCACCAGGCCGCCGTCGGTCACCCGCACGGCCATCTGCCGCCGGCCCGTTCCTCCGGCTGCTCGTCGCTGGTGCCGGCCACGTCGGCGTGGCGCAGCGCCTCGCGGGCCTCACCCAGGTTCACGCCCAGCGCGGTCAGGGTCCGGGCCGCGGCGCTGTCCGGATCGGCCAGCGCGGCCAGCAGCAGGTGGTGCGAGCCGACGGGCGAGCTGCCGGCCAGCCGGGCGGCTTCGGCCAGCCCGGCGTCGGCCGCGGGCGTGGTCGGCATCCCCGCCCGCTCAGCCTCACTTGGTTCACCGGGCTCGCCCGCCTCACCGAAGACCGGCTCGTTGCGCCGGCGCAGCCAGCGGCGGCCCGCCACGGCCTGCGTGGCCGGCAGCATGTCCATCACCGCCTGGCGGACCGCGGTCAGGTCACCGGCGTGCGCGATCAGGATCTGCGCGCCGACTCCCTCGCCCTCGCGGACCAGGCCGAGCAGGATGTGCTCGGTGCCGATGTAGTTGTGGTGCAGGCTGAGCGCCTCGCGGAGCGAGAGCTCGAGGATCTTCTTGGCCCGCGGGGTGAACGGGATCTTCTTCCCGGGCGTGCCGCTGCCCGTGCCGACCCGGGCCCTGACCTCGTCCCGGTGCCTGGCCGCCGTCATCCCGAACCGGGTGAGCACCTGCGCGGCCACGCCGCCCGGCTCCAGCAGCCCGAGCAGGATGTGCTCGGTGCCGATGTAGTTGTGGTTCAGCCCCCGGGCCTCTTCTTGTGACACCACGACGACGCGGCGGGCCCTGTCAGTGAATCGCTCGAACATGGGACTACTGTCGGCCCGGCCGTAGACCCTGTCAATACCATGCTAATAGTATGGTATTCGTTGCGGAGAAGTAGGGGTAGCGACGCGGCGCGCGGCGGAGGTAACCGACGGTGGAATGGGAAGACCGGCTCGACGCCTGGGAGCTCGAACTCGAGCTGAACGCCCAGCTGGAGGGCTCGGACTGGGTCACGCTGGAGCGGGCCGCCGCGGAGACGGGCGCGTCCCGGGCCGCGCTGCGCACCTGGTACCGCTCGGGGCAGATCCCGTCGCGGCTGGCCGATGGCCCGCACGGCCCGCAGCGGCTGGTCCCGCTGGCCATGGTGGCCAGCCGGGCCGAGGCGTCGCCGCGGCTGCGCCGGACCGCGGAGCGCCGGCTTGCCGACCAGGCGGAGCTGGAGATCCTCCGGCACCGCATCGACCAGCTGGAGCTGCGGCTGGCCGCCCTGGAGCAGCGCCAGCCGGGGGCGTAACCGCCGCCGGGCTCGGGGGCTCGGGCTACCGGCCGAGGCGGGCTACCGGCCGGGGCGGGCTACCGGCCGAGGACGGCCGTGAGGGCCTGGCGGAGCCACCGGGCGGCCGCCTCCGGGGAGTCGGGCGCGCTCGCGTGCCGGGCCGCGACGTACAGGTCGGGCCGGACCAGGAGCACGCCGCCGTCGGAGATCTCGCGCAGCTCGGCCCAGGTGCCGTACGGGTCCTCGAACGGCTGGCCCGGGCCCACCGAGACCGGGGTGACCGGCAGGCCGGTCTCGGCCGAGAACGCCTCCGCCGCATCGAGCCAGGCCTGGCCGCCGATACCGGTCCACACGCTGAAGGCCCCGTGGCCGGCGAGATCCAGCGTGGAGACGCGGCGTCCCGCCCGGGTGATCCAGGTGTGCGGCAGCTTCGCGCCGGGCCAGGTGGTGGGCTGGGCGTACAGCTCCGGGTCCCGGGTGAAGGCGGGCATGGCCGTGCCGTCGGGGATCACGGCCGCCGAGGCGTAGCGGTGGTTGTGCTCCACGCCGTGCGCGTCGAACTCGTACGCCTTGTACGCGATGGCCTCGCGCAGCCGCTCCCGGATCTTCTCGCCCTCCGGCCCGGGCGCCTTGCGCAGGGCCAGCTGCCGGTTCAGCTTGTCGACGTTGGTGGTGTCGTTGACGTCGAGGGCCGCCACGATGCGGCCGGTGTCGGCGATGCTCTGGTTGGCCCGCTCCACGATCTGCCGGGCGACCGGGGCCCGCTCGGCGTTAAAGGTCTCCAGCAGGGCCGGGCTGGCCAGTCCCTGCAGCACGTGGTGCAGCTTCCAGGCCAGGTTGTAGGAGTCCTGGATCGACGTGTTGGAGCCCAGGCCGTTGGTCGGCGGGTGCCGGTGCACGGCGTCGCCCACGCAGAAGACCCGGCCGCGAGCCACCGTGGTGGCGTAGTGGTGGTTGACCGTCCAGGGCAGCCGGGAGGTGACCGTCATCTCGAAGTCGTCGGTCCCGACCAGCTGGACGGCCAGCTCGCGGGCGAACTCGTCGGTGATCTCGGGGGGCCGGCCGCGGCCTCGTACCCCCACATGAGCATCCACTCGTGCCACGGCTTGATCATCCGCAGCACGCCGAGCCCGACGCCTTCCTTCTCGGCGCCCGGCTGCAGCATCCAGTACAGGACCGACGGCCGGTAGTTGACGAACCGGCTCAGGTCGGCCTCGAAGATGATGTGCAGCGCCCCGCCCACCGCACCCGGGCCCTCGAACGGCAGGTCCAGGTCGGCCGCGACCCTGCTCCGCGCGCCGTCCGCGCCGACCAGGTACTTCGAGCGGATCGCGTAGGTCGCGCCGGTGAGCCGGTCGCGGACCTGGGTGGTCACGCCCTCGTCGTCCTGGGTGCAGGACAGGTACTCGGTGTCGAACCGGACCTTGGCCCCGCGGGCCTGCGCGGCCTGCATCATGACCGGCTCGGTGATGGTTTGCGGGGCGTCCAGCATGGTGCACGGGCTCTGCAGCTCGTAGTCGTGGTGCCGCCGGGTGTCGGTGCCCCAGGACGGGATCCGGCCCAGTTCCTCGCCGGCCAGGCTGGTGCAGAACGTCGTGTTGCCCATCCACTCCCAGGGCGTGGCCTCGCGCATCAGCTTCTGCTCCAGGCCCATGTCGCGCAGCGTCTCCATGGTCCGCTGGTTCGTGATGTGCGCCCGGGGCGTGTCAGACAGGTGCCCGTACCTGGTGATGACCATGGTCTGGGTCCCGTACGTGGCCAGGAACAGCGCGGCGCCAGCCCCGCCCGGTCCCGAGCCGACCACGAGGACGTCGGTCTCCACGGCAGGTGCGTCGCTGCTGCTGACGGAACGGCTCACGGAACGGCTCCCTTTCTGGCAGCGCTGCCTCTGGCAGCCCCTGCTTCCGACGGCCCTGCTTCTGACGGCCCTGCTGGTGACGGCCCTGCTTGTGACAGCCCTGCGCCGAGCCTGCAACACCGAGTCAGGAAGTCCCGGATAGTGGCCAGCCGTCGCGGACGGATGTACGCATAGCGGCGCCTGGCAGTACGATGCCCGCGCCAACGTGGCACTGTCAAGGGTGCGCACGCTGGGCCGGGAAGGAGGGCCGCCGGGCATGGCCGGTCGTGGTGAAGGGGCCGACTTCGTCGAGTCGCTGGCCCGCGGGCTGGACGTGCTGCAGTGCTTCAGCGCCGAGCGGCCGCGGATGAGCCTGAGCGAGGTCGCCACGGTCGCGCGCCTGGCCCGGCCGACGGCCCGGCGGCTGCTGCTGACCCTGGAGGAGCTGGGGTTCGTCCGCGCCGCGGACGGCCAGTTCTCGCTCACGCCCCGGGTCCTGGCCCTCGGCATGGCCTTCGTCGCCTCGCTCGGCCTCTGGGAAGTCGGCCGCCCCCACCTGGAACGGCTCGTCGCGCAGACCGGCGAGTCGTCGTCCATGTCCCAGCTGGACGGGTCGGACATCGTGTACGTCGCGCGGGTGGCCGTGCCCAAGCTGATCACGCTCCGGGTCGAGATCGGGACCCGGTTCCCGGCCGCCTACACCTCGCAGGGCAAGGTCTTGCTGGCCGCCCTGGGCCCGGCGGAACTGGCGGACGTGCTGGCCCTGCCGAGCCGTTCCGGGATGCCGCGTTTCCTGCCCCGCGACCCGCGGGCGTTCGGCGAGGAGCTGGGCACGATCCGGGCCCGCGGGTGGGCCCTGGCGGACGAGGAACTGGCGCCCGGCATCCGGTCGGTCGCCGCGCCGGTGCGGGACGGCACGGGCGCGGTGCGGGCCGCGATGAACGTGACCGTGCACGCGGCGGAGACCAGCGTGCAGCGGCTGACCGGCGAGTACCTGCCGCTGCTGCTGCGGACGGCCGGGGACGTGTCGGCGGACTGGGCGCTGTGGCAGTCGCGGCCGTACTCCGAGGTGCGTTCCGACCCGGGGGCGGCGTCAGCGGGCGGGCGCTCGTCCGGATAACTTCCGGACGGTCGTCCGGATGGCGGCCAGGCGGCGGCGGAGATCCCCGGGTCACGGGTGCGTGGTCCTCATCCTCGGGACCTTCGTCCCTGTACGCCGGACCGGCGACCCCAAGATCATGAAGCCTTACTGTCCCTGGATGAGCGGTTACCGGTCCCCCGCCGCCGCGAGAGGTGCCTGAGTGCCCGCCGAGACTGGCCGCGATTTCCCGGCCCGCCCGCTGGCCGCCCTGGCCGCGCTGGGCCGGCTGGCGGGCTCCAACGTGGTCGGCCGGGTGATCTCGACCCAGGACGGGATCCCCGGGGCGGCCACCGCGGTCACGTCGGACCAGATCGCGGTGATCCTGGCCGACGAGGGCCTGAGCCTGGTCGCCACGCACGGGGTGGTGGCCATCCTGGACCAGGCGGGCGAGGTGCTGCACACCCGGACCACGCCCGAGTTCCCGGCGGACATCGGCCGGGCCTACGCGCAGATCCGGGTGCGGGATGCGGAGCACACGCCCGTCGGCTGGACCGTGCGCACCGGGCAGACGCTGATGCTGGCCTCGCTGGGGGAGATCGCCGCCCGGTTCCCGCAGGCCTCCTCCACGCACGAGGCGACCGGGACCTCCAGCGTGCTGAACATCCCGGTGCACGCGGGCGGCCATCCGATCGGCGCGCTCTCCTTCGGGTTCGCGGACGAGGGACCGCCCGGGAGACGACCTGGTCTCGGTGGCCGAGACGCTGGCCGAACTGACCGGGCAGGCTCTCGAACGGGCCCGCCTGTACGAGACCGAGTACGCGGCGGCCCACCAGCTGCAGCGAGCCCTGCTGCCGCGGCTTCCGGCGGAGCTGCCCGGGGTGGGCATCGGCACCAGCTACCGTCCGGCCCAGCAGGGCCACGAAGTCGGCGGCGACTGGTACGACGTGTTCGCGCTGCCGGACGGCAAGATCGGCTGCGCAGCGGGGGACGTGGTCGGCCATGACCTGGCCGCGGCCGCGGCCATGAGCCGGCTGCAGTTGCTGCTGCGCTACACGGCGCGGGACGGCGGCGGGCCCGCGGCGGTCCTGGCCGTTCTCGATCAGGCGTGCCCGGACCTCACCGGAACCGAGTTCGCCACCGTCGCGTACGCCGAGTACGACCCGGCCGGGTCGACGCTGAGCTACGCCTGCGCCGGTCATCCGCCGCCCCTGCTGGCCGGCCGGGATCAGGTGACGTACCTGGACGGCGGCCGGTCCGGCGCCCTCGGGATGGGCGATCCGCCCCGGCAGGCCAGCGTGACGGCGAGGCCCGGCGCCCGGCTCGTCCTGTACACCGACGGGCTGATCGAGCGCCGGGCTGAGCCGATTGACGACGGCTTCGAGCGGCTCGCGCAGGCCGCCGCCCAGGACCCAGAGCTTGAGATCGGCGCGTGGTGCCAGAGCCTGCTGGCCGGCCTCACCGAGGGGGAAACCCGGGCGGACGACGTGGCGCTGGTGTGCATCGAATTGCGCGGCCTGCCCTAGCTGATTCCCCGATCGGGAAACCCGGCCTGATCAGGCCGGTTCCCGGGCCGGCGTCCCGGGTCCCGTCCAGGAGCTGATTTCCATGCCGTCCTCGACCGGGAAGGACACGCTCACGTAACCGTGCGCCGGGTCCCGGACGTACGCCGAGGTAACCGGCCATGCTCGCGAAGCTGCTGTCATCGGCGGCGACCAGCGCGCCGGGGGCGAGTCTCGGTTCGAGCAGGCGCAGCACCGGCAGGCAGAGGTCCTTCCAGCCGTCCAGCAGGACGAGCCCGACCGGGCCGGGCAGGGCGGCCAGGGTCTCCCGCGCGTCGCCGGCCAGGATGGTCACCGCCCCGCCGACCCCGGCCTGGTCGAGGTTCGCCCGGGCCGCGGCAACCTTCGCGGTGCTCAGCTCGGTGGTCACCACGCGACCGGTCCCGTTGTCAGTGACCGCGGCCGCGAGGTAGATGGTCGAGATGCCAAACGACGTGCCGAACTCCACTACGGTTTCCGGGCGGCTCGCCCGGACCAGCGCGTAGAGCAGGCGGCCGGCCTTGGCGGAAATCGGCATGTAGGCGTTCTCGGCGGCGTCCGCCCGTTCCAGCGGGGACGCGGTCGCGTACGTCCGCCCGGAGGGCAGCACTGGCGTGTCGCCGCTGTCCTGGGCGGCCGCAGCGAACATCCGGCTGAGCGTAGCGGTGAGCTGAGGTAGGGCGAGGGTATTGGTCATGCGCTGAAGTCTAGACGCAACGTTGCGTCTAGACAAGAGCCGCTATCCTGGGCGGCATGACCGCTCGCGACGCCGGCCCGGCTCCCGGTTCTGGCCCGGCTCCCGGTTCTGGCCCGGCTCCCGGTTCTGGCCCGGCCGCCGGGCCCCGGGTCGGCCCGGCACCACGGCAACCGGCACGGCCGGAGCGAGGAAGCCCGCTTGGCTGTCCTGGAGGCCGCGGACGACCTGCTCGTCGAGCACGGTTTCGCCGCGCTGACCATGGAAGGCATTGCCACACGGGCTGGGGTAGCCAAGCAGACCATCTACCGCTGGTGGCCCGCCAAGACCGACATACTCTTCGACGCCCTGACCGTCAACGCGTCCGAGTACTTCACCTCCCCCGACCACGGGGACCTCGGCCACGACCTGCGTGATCAACTGGGCCAGCTGGCCAGGTTCCTGACCAGGACGGATGCGGGTGCCGTGTTCCGCGCCCTGGCCGGACAGGCCCAGCATGACCCGGCTGTCGCAGCCCGCTTCGGGGCCGAGGTCGTGGCCCGGCAGCGCGAGCGGGATCGCGTGCCATTCCGGCGGGCCCAGCGTCGCGGCCAGCTGAGCGAAGCAGCGGATATTGACCTCGCGATCGACCAGCTCGCCGGGCCCGTCTACTACCGGGTGCTGGTGACCAGGCAAAGCGTCGGGCCTGAGTTCACCGACGCGCTCGTCGACCGCTACCTGGCTCAGGGCCCGAATATGGCCACGGCCGCCCCGGCCGCCACGAGCAGCGTCCCTGCGGCGACGAAGGCCCGGTCCGCGCCCCGTCCCCAGCGGCCGTAGATCAGGACGTCGTCGGGATCGCGCGGGTCGTACCAGATGAGCACCGGCTCCCCGGGCCGCTGCCGTGCTGACTTCGCGGCCCGGGGCCCGGCGGACCGCTCCAGGACGCGCCCGTCCGCCAGCGTGTACTGGAGCAGGGTCCGCGGCCGGGACTCAGCCGCCTGGTCGCCGGGCACCGGCTGGTCGCCGGGCACCGGCTCCGTGACGGGCAGCGCCCAGGTCGTGACCCCGGTGCGGCGCAGCCGCCGGACCCGGCGCAGCCCGGAAAGGCCGGCCAGCGCGGTCACGCCGCCCGCGACCGCCAGCCAGGCCCCGAAGATGATCAGCATCCCTGGGCGGCCCGGATCAGCCCGGCGGCCATCAGCTCGAGCACGCCCGCCGGCGTGGCCGCGATGAACACACCCTGACACTAAGCCGGGACTGGCCGCGATGTCACGTTCCGGCGTGGCCGTTCCGGCGCGCCAGGCCGGCGCCGCCGGGGTCCATATCCTGCCTGCTAGCCGGGCGGTATAGTCAGGCGCGGTGAGCCGGGAAGCCTGGTCGGCATCGGCCCAGGGCGCTGCGTTCGAAGGCGGGGGGCTCATCATGCGCGGTCGCACCTCATCGTCGGCCCTCGGTGCCCACTGGCGCGCCGAGGTGATGCGGACCAACCTGTGGCTGGTTCCGTCGATCGAGGTCCTCGCGGCCATCGCCCTGTTCGCCCTCACGACCAGCCTGGATCATGCCGCCTACCGCGGCCAGTTCGGCCTCCCCTCGTGGGTGATCAGCGGCACCGCGGACGCCGCCCGGCAGATCCTCACCGCGATCGCCGCCGCCGTCATCACCGTGGTCGGCGTGGTGTTCTCGATCATCCTGGTCACCCTGACCCTGGCCTCCACCCAGTTCGGGCCCCGGATGCTGCGGAACTTCATCCGGGATCGCGGCACGCAGCTGACCCTCGGGACCTTCGTGGCCACGTTCGTCTACGCCGTGCTGGTCCTGGTGTCGATCGGCCCGGGGTCCCACGGGGATTTCGTGCCGCACATCGGCGTCACGGTGACGCTCACGCTGATCGTCGCGGACATGGCCGTGCTGATCTACTTCATCCATCACACGGCCACGTCGATCCAGCTGCCGCAGGTGATCGCCAGCATCGCCAGCGACCTGTCCGAGGCGATCAACGTGCAGGGCGGCCCGGACAGCCACCTCGGCCTGGCCGGGGACCAGGAGCGCGGCCCCTCGGCGGCGGAACTGATCCTCCGCATCGATGACGGCGGCGGGGTGGTCCGGGCCCCGGCGAGCGGTTATCTGCAGTTCATCCAGCACCGGATCCTGGTGCAGTTCGCCGCCGAGGCGGACGCGGTGATCGTCCTGGACTACCGGCCGGGCCATTTCATCGTCCAGGGGCACCCGTTCGCCGCGGTGTGGCCGCCCGAGGCGGCCGGGCGGGTGAGCGACGCGCTCGGGCGGGCGCATGTCACCGGGCCCAACCGCACCCTCACGCAGGACATCTCGTTCGGCATCGACCAGCTGGTCGAGATCGCCATCCGGGCGCTATCCACCGCGGTCAACGACACGTTCACGGCGCTGACCTGCATCGACTGGCTAGGGGACAGCCTCTGCCAGATCACCGTCCGGTGGCATCCGGCCCGGTCGCACCGGGACAGCCAGGGGTTCATCCGGGTCATCACCGCCGAGCCGAGCCACGAGCGCCTGGTGCAGCGGGCGTTCGAGAAGATCCGCCAGGCGAGCGCGGGCATGCCCGCGGTGATGATCCGCCAGCTCGAAGCGCTCGCGAAGATCATGGCTGAGACGTCCAGTGCCGGGCAGCGCCGGGTCCTGCTCGATCAGGCGGCCATGATCCAGCGGCTCAGTGAGCGCTCGGTGCCCGAGAAAGCTGACCGGGACGATGTCCTGCGGCGCTACGAGGCCGTGGTCACCGCCGAATCCCGGCTGGCGGCCCGCGACACCGCCCCCGCCCCCGACCCTCCGCGGCCCGGCTTCGTTTAGCGTGGAGCGATCACGGGGGATCGTGGCGCAGGACGCGGTTAGGGAGAGGCGGGCGGGCGATGATGGTGGTATGACCCCGGACTGCCGCGCGTTCCCCGAGGCACGTGGGCCCGAGGGCAGGGGAGGTGCCGCGTGAGCATCGGCGAGACCCTGACGCAGGCCCGGCACCGGGCCGGTCTCAGTGTGGCCCAGGTCAGCGACCAGACCCGGATCAGGCCGCTGATCATCCGCGGGATCGAGGCCGACGACTACTCGACGTGCGGCGGCGACTTCTACGCCCGGGGGAATATCCGTGACATCGCCGAGGTCGTCGGGGCGGACGCCCAGCCGCTGATCGAGGAGTACGACCGGACCTACCGGGGCGCCGGGCCGGCCGCCGCGACCAGCCTCGACGAGCTACTGGACCGATCGGCGCGGCCGTGGCGGCAGTGGCACCGCCGGCCGGGGTTCATGCTGGTGTTCGGCGTGGCCGCGGTGGTGATCGTGCTCGGCTTCGTCGGATACCGGATGATGGGATCCCCGTCGGCCGGACCGTCCGGCCTCGCCGCCGCCGCGAACAATAACGCCAGCACCAGCCAGGCCCGGAGCGGGTCGGCGGGGCGTCCCGACGCCGCGCGGTCCGCGCGGGCGAGGAGCGGGTCGCAGCCGTCCGCCGCGGCGCCGTCCCAGGCGCCGGCCCCGAAGAACACGGCGGCGGCCACCCCGTCGCCCGCGCCGTCCCCGGGCCCGGCCCAGGCCGGTGCGCACTCGATGGCCCCGGTGAGCGCGGCCGCGTTCAGCACGAACGGCGGCCCGGGCCAGGGCGACGACCCGCAGGACGCGCACCTCGCGATCGACGGCCGGCCCGGCACCGCGTGGCACACCGACTGGTACACCACGCCCCGGTTCGGGAACCTGTACGCGGGCACCGGCCTGCTGGTGGAAATGGGCCGCCCGGTCACGATCACCGGGGTGCGGGTCACCCTCGGCGCGGCCGCGGGTGCCGTCTTCGCGATCCGCGTGGGCAACCAGCGGGCCCTGGCCGGCCTGGCGCGGGTCGCCCGCTCGGCCGGCCCCGGGGGAGTGATCAGGCTGACCCTGGCCCAGCCCGTGACGGCCCGTTATGTGCTGGTCTGGTTCACCAGGCTGCCGCCGGACCCGGCCGGGACCTACCAGGCGGCGATCTACGGGATCAGCGTGAAAGGACGGCCCTGACCCCGGGCGGGGCAGCGGCCCGCGGCCCGCGTCCTCTCGCCTGGACTGGGCACGCTGACCGGAGGGAAAGGGCCGGCGGAGAAAGGGACAGCGATGAAATCGAAGATCATCGAGGACGCGGACGTCGTCACCTACGTGGTGGTGTGTGATCCGGACGACGAGGCGGTCTCCGCGCTGACGGATTTCGCGCGGGCCGAGGACCTCGAGGCGTCGCAGATCACCGGCGTCGGCGGCTTCGAGCGGGCCACGCTCGGCTGGTTCGACCGGGCGACGAAGCAGCACCGCCCGATCGAGGTGGACCAGCAGACCGAGGTCTTGTCGCTGATCGGTGATGTGGCCGAAGGCGACGGCGGCCCGAGCCTGAACCTTCACGTGGTGCTGGGGCTGGCCGACGGGACGACCCGCGGCGGCCACCTCATCGCGGGATACGTGTTCCCGACGCTGGAGCTCACCGTGACCGAGAGCCCGGCGGAGCTGCGCAAGGTCATGAACCCCGAGGTGGGGATTCCGCTCATCGATCTCGACCGCTCGGAGGCGTAGCGGCGGTGCCGCGGACTGCCTGGCGCCCGGTGACTCTGCGTAAACGGCGCGCCGGCGCGCCGCCTGCCGGATATTACTCAGAGTAGTAGCTAGATTGCCCTCAGCATTCACGCTGAGGAGGCTGCCCGGTGCCTGGTCCGATGTCGCGCCGCCGCATGATGAGGTACGGGCTCGGCGCCGCGGGGGCCACGGTCGCGGCCGGGGTGCTCACCGGGCAGTCGGCAGGCCCGGCGTCCGCGCAGGCCGGGTCCTGGGCCCGGCGGCCGCGCCGGTCGCGGGAGCTGCCGCAGCCCCGGGTGCTGCGCAGCGCCCGGGGCGTGCTGGATGTCCGGCTGACCGCGGTGCCGGCCGTCGTGGACATGGGCGCGCCGAAGCTGGTCAGGACCTATACCTGGAACCAGGTCGTGCCCGGGTACACCTGGGAGATCGAGCCCGGCGACACGTTGCGGGTCCACCTGCGCAACCGGCTGCCGTACCTGCCGCCGCCCGAGCACATGGTGATGGACCGGCCGCACGAGTGGACGCACACGAATCTGCACACGCACGGCCTGCACGTCTCGCCGGCCGGGAACGCCGACAACGTGTTCATCGACATCCCGCCCGGCCAGGATCACCATTACGAGATCCCGGTGCCGCACGATCACGTGGGCGGGCTCAACTGGTACCACCCGCACCGGCACGGCGGCGTGACCCAGCAGCTCCGGGCCGGGATGGCCGGGATGCTCATCGTCCGGGGCGAGATCGACCGGGTGAAGGAAGTCCGCGCGGCGCGCGAACGGGTGATGGTGCTGCAGTCGATCGAGCTGGGCGACGACTACCAGCTCCTGGACCCCATCCCGTTCCCTAAGCCGGATCAGGCCTTCTTCCCCCGGACCCACGCCCTGTACACGGTCAACGGCGTGCTCAAGCCGCACCTCACCATGTACCCGGGGGAGGTGCAGCGGTGGCGGCTGCTGAACGCGGCCGAGGGCAACTTCATGTCGCTGCACCTGAGGCAGCACGACTTCCACGTGCTGGCCTGGGACGGGATGACCCTGGCCGAGCCGGACACCACCAGCGTGGTGATGATGTCGGCGGGCAACCGGGTCGACCTGCTGGTCCGGGCGGGCCGCCCGGGCACGTACGACCTGGTCCTGCACCCCGGGTCCAGCCAGGACCCGAACATCCCCGGCATGCCCGGGGACTCGGGTGCGTCCGGGACCTCGGGTGCGTCCGGGGCCGATGACCCGGCGGGCGGGCGGGGGATGGCCATGCCCGGGTTCCCGGCCTTCGACGAGGAACTCGCGCCGCGGACCATCCTGACCGTGCACGTGGCCGGGCACGGCCCGTCGATGGGGCTGCCGGATTCGCTGCCGGCCTGGGATCCGCCGATCCTGCCGATCGCCCGGCGGCGGCATTTCTCCTTCACCGTCCAGCGCAAGCCGGACCACACGTTCCTGTCCTTCGGGATCGACGGCCACCCGTACGACATGGCCCGGCCGCCCTACCAGGTCCCGCTGGGCACGGCCGAGGAATGGACGCTGGTCAACGCCTTCGACCCCAAGCTGATGAACCACGCGCACGTGTTCCACATCCACACCAACCCGTTCAAGATCACCAAGATCAACGGGCGCACGCTGGACAAACCGTTGTGGCGAGACACGTTTGTGCTGCCCAAGCGGTCAGGGGACTCGCTGACCTGGGAGTCGAACTTCGTCGATTTCGCGGGGAAGTTCGTCGAGCACTGCCACATGGTCTCGCACGAAGACCTGGGGATGATGTCGGCCGTTGAGGTGATCGGGCCGCCAGGCGGCGGATCGGTCGGCCCGGCGGCCGGTGAGGAGTCATCCGGCCGGCCGACGCTCGGGCGGCCAGGCAGGCGCTCGGGGGGCCGGCGGCCGGATGGCGCTCGGGACCGGATAGCCAGACGGCGCCCGGGCGGCGCGGATGACGCGCCGGCGCGGACGGGCGCTCCCGGGCGGGGCGGGATCGCGCCGGGCGGGGCGGATGGTGCGCCGGGGCTCACCCGGTGCGACCCGGGAATGGCGGGGGGAACGGTATGGACAGCGTTGATCGCCGGGATTTCCTGCGCGGCGGCAGCGTGGCCGCGGGACTGGCCGCCCTGGCCGGGGCCGGGGCGGGTGCGGCGCGGGGCACCGCCGCCGAGGCGGCCGTGAGGCCGGCGCGCGGGCCTTCGGATGGGCTGGGCCCCGATCGCCGGGCGCCGCTGGGGAAGCTGCGCCGGCGGTTGACGGGCAGGCTGCTGGTCCCGGGCGACCGGGGGTACGACGCGGCCAGCGCACCCGCCAACGGCCGTTACGACCGCGTCCGCCCGATGGCCGTGGCCGTGTGCGCCACCGAGCACGACGTGGTGGCCTGCGTCGACTGGGCCCGCCGCTATGGTGTGCGGCCGGTAGCGCGGGGCGGCGGACACAGTTACGCCGGCTTCTCGACCACCCGGGGCCTGCTCATCGACCTGGGCCTGCTCAACCGGGTGCGCATCGATAAGGCCCGCGGGACGATGACGCTGGGCGGCGGGACGCTGAACGGGCACCTGTTCAAGGCGATGCGCGGCGGCCACCTGTTCCTGCCCGTCGGGACCTGCCTGGGCGTCGGGGCCGGCGGCCTGACCCTCGGCGGCGGGATCGGCTACAACACCCGCTGGGCCGGCCTGACCTGCGATCACCTCCGCTCCTCGCGGATCGTCACCGCGGGCGGAGACCTGCTCGACGTCAACGCCGCCCGCCACGGCGACCTGTACTGGGCCTGCCGGGGCGGGGCGGGCGGCAGCTTCGGCGTCAACACGTCCTTCACCTTCGACCTGGTCGAGGTGCCGAGAAAGACGGTCAGCTACTACCTCGCCTGGTGGCGCGGGGCCGACGCGGCGGTCAGCGCGTTCGTGGAGTTCGACAAGATCCTCAAGAGGGCACCGGCGGCGTTCAACGCGGTCCTGCTGGCCCAGGCCGCGCCGGTCGGGAAGCCGGGCCCGCGGGAGGCGATGTGGGTGTGGACCCGCGGCCAGTACGTCGGCCCGCTCGACGAACTGCGCGACCTGATCCGCCCCCTGCTCCGGGCCGCCGGAACGCCGCGTGAACTGGAGTTGCGCGAGATGCCGTTCTGGGAGGCACAGCAGGTCTTCGCGGATGAGCCGTCGGCGCCGCACTCGTTCGGGGACATCTCCCGGTACGCCGGGCAGCCCATCCCGCAGCACGCCGTCCAGGACCTGGTCGACCTGGTGGCCCGCTGCCCGTCCCGGACCCCGGACGCGCACGGGTCGGTCTGGAACCTGGGCTGGGTCGGCAGCGACGTCGTGGACCGGATACCGCGTCGCAGCACGGCCTACGTGCACCGGGGGATGACGACGCTCTGGCGGCCGACCACGGTCTGGCCGAACCACGCGCCGCGGTCGGTGGGGCGGGGACTGGTCGAGTGGGGCCAGGAGATGATGGACGTGCTCCGGCCGGTGACGCCGGACGAGAGTTACCAGAACTTCCCCAACCGGCTTATCGGGGACTGGCGGCGGGAGTATTACGGGGAGAACTTCCCGCGCCTGGTCCGGGTCAAGTCCCGGTACGACCCGCACGACCTGTTCTGCAACCAGCAGAGCATCCCTCCACGCTCAACGCGGAGGCCGCTGGCCGAGGGGAGGGAGCCCTAGGATGCGGCTTTGAGCTGGCGGCCGCCGACCCAGACCGCGGTGATCCGGGCCGGGTCCGCGAGCAGGGAGATGTCGGCCAGCGGGTCGCCGTCCACGGTGATGAGGTCGGCGTCGTAGCCCTCGGCCAGCAGGCCGCTGCGCGGCGCCTGCGGGCCGAGGGTGCGCGGCGCGGTGGCCGTGGCCGCCTCGATGGCCTGCTGAGGCGTCATGCCGAGCGCCACCAGATGCCGCAGTTCGGTTCCGTTGGTGCCCCAGGCGCCGGGCAGGTCCAGGCCGGTCAGCCCGATATCGGTGCCCATCGCGATGGTCACCCCGCGCTCGATCGCCATCCGCACCATGTCGGCGTGGGTGCCGGCGATCGCCGTCAGCTTGGCCGCCGCGTACGGCGGGACCTTGGACAGGTCGGCGAGGATGTTCTCGACGATCGTCCGGGTGGGGACCAGGATCGTGCCCGTCTCGCGCATCGCGTCGCAGGCCTCCTCGTCCAGGTAGGTCCCGTGCTCGATGGTCGCGACCCCGGCCCGCAGCGCGGCCATGATGCCCGGCTTGCCGTGGCAGTGCGCCGCCACCACCCGGTCGGCCAGGCCGGCCACCTCGACGATCGTGCGCAGTTCGGCGTCGGTGAACTGCTGGTGGACGGGATGGTCCACCTCGGACAGCACGCCGCCGGACGCGCAGACCTTGATCACGGCGGCGCCGCGGCGCAACTGCTCCCGGACCGCGCGCATGCACTCGGACGTGCCGTCGGCCAGCCGGAACGCCCCGTCGTGCTGGCTGAAGTCCTCCACCCAGGACAGCGGGTAACAGTGCAGGTCGCCGTGGCCGCCCGTGGTGCTGAGCACCGCGCCGGCGGCATAGATGGACGGCCCGTCGAGCAGGCCCTCACGGACCGCCTGCGCCAGGTAGACACCGAGGCCGCCGACCTCGCGCACCGAGGTGATGCCGGCGTTCAGCGCGTTGACCAGGTCGCGCGCCGACCGGGCCGCGCGCAGCTGGGTCGGTTCTTGCGCCAGCCGGGCCAGGTCAAGCGTCCGGCTGCCCATCAGGTGACCGTGACAGTCCCACAGTCCGGGGAGCACGGTCGCCGCGCTGCGGGTGACCACGCCCGGCGTGGCCGGGGCGCCGGCGGCTGGCCCCGCGTAGCTGATCCGGCTGCCGTCGATCAGGACCGTGGCGTCGCGGACCGGCTCACCGTGGCCCGGGATGAGCAGCCCGGCGTCGATCCGTTCCATGAGTCTCCTCCATCTCGGCCCGTCGTCTGCTGACTGCGGCACGATATCGGCAGCGACAGCAAGTCCACCGACCCGGGAGGTACCGCATGGCGCCCAGCGAAGCACCCCGGCCCTGCCCGCCCGCGCAAGGGCTGGACATCCGGGCGGCCCAGCGGCTCGCCTGGCACAACAAGATCGATAAGGGTTTCAACACCACCGACGTCCCGCTGGAGTTCTGCCTGCTGCAGGGCGAGATGGCGGAAGCATTCGACGCCTGGCGTAAAGACGGGCCGGATGTCGCCGCGGAACTGGCCGACGTGGCGATCTACCTGCTGGGACTCGCCGAGCTGCTCGGCATCGACCTGCAGGACGCGGTCGGGGCCAAGCTGGCGGCGAACGCGGTACGGACCTACCAGCCGTTGCCGAACGGCGTGCTGGTCAAGTCTGCGCCGCGGGTAAATCCTGACGATTCTGCGTCGGGGGTGAAGCCTGGCGATCCGCCTGCGCCCGGCACGCCGCCTGACGGTCCCCCCGCGCGGGAAAGTGGAACTGGCTCACCGGGCGCGGTCAGGGCGCGGCCCCCGGTTCCTGCACGCCGCGCGCCTGGCGGGCGGCGGTGACGTCGCCGACCGGTTCGGCGGCCAGACGCCGGTAGGGCCGGGCCATCGGCCAATGGTGGTCGTCGAGCACGGACGCGGCGTCGAACTGGCCGAGGCTCTGGATCAGCCGGGCGACCAGGCCGGTCCACCCGGTCTGATGTGAGGCACCGAGACCGGCCCCGTTGTCGCCGTGGAAGTACTCGTAGAAAAGGATGAGGTCCCGCCAGTGCGGGTCCTCCTGGAACATCTTCGTCCCGCCGTAGACGGGGCGCTGCCCGTCGTCGTCGCGCAGGAAGGTGCTGGCCAGACGGCGGGACAGGTCCTGGGCCACTTCGAACAGGTTCATCATCGTCCCGGAGCCCGTGGGGCACTCGACCTTCAGGTCATCGCCGTAATAGCGGTAGTGCTGGAGCAGGGCCCGGATCAGCAGCAGGTTGATCGGGAACCAGACCGGGCCGCGCCAGTTGGAGTTGCCCCCGAACATCCCGCTGGTCGATTCGGCCGGCTCGTACTGCACCTGAAGTTCGGTCCCGCCCGCGTGAAACGTGTAGGGATGGTCGAGATGCCATCGCGAGATCGAGCGGATCCCGTGCGGGCCCAGGAAGCGTTCCTCGTCCAGCATCCGGGCCAGGATGCGGCGCAGCTTGTCCTCATTCACCAGCGATAGCAGCCGCCGGCCGTGGGCGCCGGGCACGAGCGGGTCAGCGATGTTGGTCAGGAGGTCCTGGTTGCGCTCCAGGAAGCCCCGCACCTTCGCGGCGATCTTCGGATAGCGCTCGAGCATGTCGGCCTCGATCACCGTCGTGGCGCACAGGGGCAGCAGGCCGACCAGGGAGCGGACCTTGATCCGGGTGCCGGTGCCGTCGGGCAGGCGCAGCACGTCGTAGAAGAAGCCGTCCTCCTCGTCCCACATCTCGTCCGGGTTCTCGCCGACCGGGTCCACGGCGGCGGCGATCCAGAAGAAGCGCTCGACGAACTTGAGCACGAACTCCTCGTAGCTGTCGTCCTGCTCCAGCAGGGCCAGGGCCATTTCCAGCATGTTCTGGCTGAACATCGCCATCCAGGCGGTGCCGTCCGCCTGCTCCAGCCGCCCGCCGGTGGGCAGGGCCGCGCTGCGGTCGAACACGCCGATGTTGTCCAGGCCGAGGAAGCCGCCCTCGAACGCGTTGCGGCCCGAGGGATCCTTGCGGTTCACCCACCAGGTGAAGTTCAGCAGTAGCCGCGCGAAGCCCTCCTGCAGGAACGGCAGGTCCACCTGGCCCAGGTCTGACTCCAGGTTCTGCAGGAACAGGGTCGCGAACGCGTGCACCGGCGGGTTCACGTCCCCGAAGTTCCACTCGTAAGCCGGCATCTGGCCGTTGGGGTGGAGATAGTCCTGGGACAGCATCAGGTCGATCTGGCTCTTCGCGAAGTCCGGGTCGACCATGGCCAGCGGGATGCAGTGGAAGGCCAGGTCCCAGGCGGCGTACCAGGGGTACTCCCACTTGTCGGGCATGGACACGACGTCATGGTTGAGCATGTGGAACCACGACTCGTTCCGGCTCCCCCGCCAGGCTGGCGCGCGCAGCGGGTGGAGATGGCGCTCGCGCAGCCAGCGGTCCACGTCGAAGTAGTAGCACTGCTTGGACCAGAGCATCCCGGCCAGGGCCTGGCGCATGACGGCCTTCGCGTCATCGGGAACGGTGGGCGGGGTGATGGCCTCGTAGAAGTCGTCCGCCTCGGCCCGCCGCCGCGCGATGAACCCGGCGGCGCCGTCGAAGGGCACCGTGAGGGTCTCCGGGCCCTCCCGGGTGAGCCGGACCAGCACCGCGGCCTGGCCGCCGGCCGGCACGGACAGCCGGACCGCCGCGGCCACCTTGGTTCCCTCGGCGCCGGGGTTGACGGTGTCCGCGCCGTGCAGCAGGTACTCGCCGATGCCGTCCTTGGCGAACGGGGTCGCCGGCCCGGTGCCGAACAGGCGCGCCGTGTTCGTCTCGTTCTCGCAGAACAGCAGGTCCGCCGCGGGCTCCGCGTGCAGGTAGAACACGCCGAGCTGGTCGTGCTCGGCCCGGACGACGGGGTGCGGGGCGGCGGCCCGGGTAAGGCGGGGCTTGGGGTCACCAGTTCCCCATGACCACGTGTTGCGGAACCACAGCGTGGGCAGCACGTGCAGCGCGGCGTCCTGGTCCGACCGGTTGTGCACGGTGATGCGGCACAGGATGTCTTCCGGTCCGCCCTTGGCGTGCTCGACCTCGACATCGAAATACCGGCCATCATCGAAGACCCCGGTATCGAGGAGCTCGTACTCCATTTCCTGCCGCGACCGGGCCTGGTTCACCGACACCAGGTCGTTATAGGGAAAGGCGGCCTGCGGATACTTGTAGAGGTAGCGCTGGTAGCTGTGGGTTGGCAGGTTGTCGACGTAGAAGTAGTACTCCTTGACGTCCTCACCGTGGTTGCCCTCGCTGTTCGTCAGGCCGAACAGGCGTTCCTTCAGGATCGGGTCCCGCCCGTTCCACAGCGCCAGGGCCAGGCACAGCTGCTGCTTGTCGTCGCTGATCCCGGCCAGGCCGTCCTCGCCCCACCGGTACGCGCGAGACCGCGCCTGGTCGTGGCGGAAATAGGACCAGGCGTCGCCGTTGTCGCTGTAATCCTCCCGGACCGTGCCCCACTGCCGCTCGCTGAGATAAGGCCCCCAGGCTCGCCACGGAACGCCCGCCCGGGCCTCCTGCAGTCGCTGCTCCTCAGCCGTCAGCGAGGCTGGATCGGGTAGGTGCTGCCCGTCCGGCTGATCCCCCGGCATCGCGTACCTTCCCCTCGGTCCCTTGCGCTACGAGAAAGCAATGACGCTCTTGATGCCGGCTGGCTGGCCGAGGATCAGGTCCGGTGCCTGCTCGGGCGGGTAGCGGCCGGCGATGAGCGTCCGCACCACGGCTGGCCAGCGGCGGCGGAACTGGCCGAGGTCGCGGAGCGCGGCGGCGAACGCGTCCGTTCCCGCGTTCACCGTGCCCAGCAGGACCTGGTTCTTCAGGACCATCTCCCGCATCAGGCGGGCCGGGTCCGCCTGGACAAAGGCCTGCAGGCCGGGGACGCCGGTCAGCACGAACAGGCCGTTGGTGCCCAGTATTCTCAGCGCCTCGAGCGCGAAGTGCGAGTGCCCGACCGCTTCGTAGATCAGGTCGACGTTCCCCGTCTGCCCGGCCAATTCCGCGAACGTGGTGGCCTGGGACGAGACGTAGGTCGCGCCGACCGCCTCGACCAGGTCGATCCGCGGGCTCGGCGGCAGCTCGCGTGAGTACACGTAGGTCGTGAAGCCGGCCGAGACGAGCACCATCGCGCCCAGCAGCCCGACCGGCCCGATCCCGAGCACCAGCGCCGACAGCCCTTGACCGCGTTCCTCACCGGGCGTTTCCGGGTCGGTCCAGGGGGGCCGCTGCTGCATCATCCAGAAGATCTGGGCCAGTGCCTTCTCCGCGATGGTCAGCGGCTCGGCCAGGACAGCGATCTCCCGCAGATCCGGCGGGACGACGTTCAGGTAGTGCTCGTGCTCGACCACGTACTCGGTCATGTAGCCGTGGGCTTCCTTGATGCCGCGTTCGCGGAAATCCCCGGTGTAGCAGTAGTCCTGGTGCCCGGACCGGCAGGCCAGGCAGCCCGGATGGGGACACGGCCGGCGCACCGAGGGCACGACCAGGTCTCCCGGCTGGAGCCGCTCGACGGCCGTGCCCACGTCCACGATCTCGGCCAGCGACTCATGGCCGATCACCAGGTGGTCGTCCCCCGGCGGGGGAGTTCCGTACTCGAAGGCGCAGATTTCCTTGTCGGTGCCGCACAGGCCGATGTCGAGCATCCGCAGGGTGACCTGGTCAGGCTGGTCGAGCCGGGGGGAGTCCTGCTCGATGATCTTGACCTCGCGCGATCCGGGGAAAACTGCGACTGCCTTCATGGCTCTCTTCCGGGGGGCGGGGTCCCGGTGGCCGGCCTGAGGATGGCCCGGGCGGGCGCGCCGTCACTGCCATGCAGTTTGACCGGGAGGCAGATCAGGTCGTAGGAACCGGCCCGGACCGCGGAGAGGTCCAGGCCCTCGATGATCCAGATGCCCGCTTCCAGCAGGATGCGGTGGATCTTCGCGCCGTCGGCCCGGTATCCGCCCACCGACAGGTAGTCGATCCCCACGGCCCGCACACCCGTCTGGGCGAGATGCACCGCGGCGTCCTCGGAGATAAAGACGAAGTCCTCCACAAACCCGCCGGCCTGCCAGCAGCGAGGGGAGTTCGAGGTCCGCAGCAGGATGCGCTCGCCCGGCTGGAGGGCGTGCGGCCGGAGTTCTTCGGCGGTGACCTGGCGGGGATGGGTGATCTCGATGACCCGCGCGGGGCCCATCGTGGCGGCCAGCGGCATCTCGTCCACGCCGGCTGCCTGGTGCACGAAGTGCACCGGCCCGTCGATGTGGGTGCCGCTGTGCACGCCCATCGCGAGGTGGGACAGGTTGCAGTCGTCACCCTGGCTGAGGTCCATGGACCGTTCCAGGACGATGGGCGGGTTGTCGGGCCAGTGCGCCATGCCGTGCCGGACGGTCACGGATACGTCGATCCACGGCTCGTCACCGAGTCCGGTCACCGTGGATCCGCCGGCCCGCAGCGGTCAGCCCCGGCGGGGAACGCCCCGGCCTTCCTGGACATGCCACCCCCGACGATCGCACCGACTGCCGCAGCACGCTCAGGCTGCTCCGCCTCGCGCATATCTCATACGCCGCCCGATGCGATCGGCCTAGCTTCAGGCTTACACCCCGGTCCGCAGGACATCAAGGCCGTAATGCCCCCGGGAATGCCGCCTCAATCCGATTGCAGGTAAACGCCGCATGACCAGAAAGTGGCCGGACCAGAATGCCGCGGTTACGGGCTGGCTACGGGACGGCAAAGTAGCACGCCGGGACGATTCGCGCTGGTGACAGAGCCTGGAGTCGCGGCCAGACTGTGACCAGCGGGTCACAAGACCTCAGGGCGGGGGCGCGAGGTTACCTGACCGATTATGCCCCCGCGAGGTTCGCCTTTTGCCCGGCGAAGGGGCGTGCAGCCGGTGACGCAAAGACTGACCGCAAGTCCGCACTCGAGCCCGTCGACGCTGAGCGGAAGACCATTCCCGCCGATCGCCGGGTACCGGTTCCTTTCCGGCTGCGCGTGCCCATGACCGCCGGCCGCCGCCTGCTGGTAATCGGCGGCGGGCCCGCCGGGATCACTGCCGCCCTGCAGGGCGCCGAGCTTGGCGCGCAGGTCACCCTGCTGGAAGCAGGCCAGGTCGGCGGGACCAGCCTCAACCGCGGCCCGGCGCCGGTGCGGACGCTGGCCCGGACCGCCCGGCTGGCGCGCGACTGGTCGTCGTGGGCCACGTTCGGCCTCGACGGACCGCCGCCGGTGCCGAACCTGCCCGCCGTGCTGGCCAACAGCGACCGGGTGGCCCGGTACGCCCACGGCAAGAAAGACATGGCCGGCCATCTGCGGCGGCACGGCATTGATCTCGTCGAGGACCTCGGCCCGGTGGGCTTCACCGGCCCGCACACGGTCGCCGCGGACGACGGGCGCACCTGGTCCGCGGACCGCATCATCCTGGCCGTCGGCGGCCACGCCGGCCGCCTGCCGATCCCCGGCGCCGGCCTGGCGCTGACCTACGAGGACATCCCGTCCCTGACCGCGCTGCCCGGCCGGGCCGCGGTGGTCGGCGGCGCCGACACCGGCTGCCAGATCGCCTCGATCCTGGATGACCTCGGGGTCACCGTCAGCCTGTTCGAGGCCGGGCCTGCCCTCGTGCCGTCCGCCGACCCCAGCGTCTCCGCCGAACTGGAGCGTGCCTTCCGGGCCCGCGGGATGAGCGTGCACCCGGGCACGCTGGTCGGGGAACTCCGCGCCGAGGGCGACGCGATCCGCATCGACTACCGCAATGCGTCCGGCCAGACCGGCCCGGACGCCGGCCACCTGGTGGCGGACGCCGTGTTCTTCGCGGTCGGCTGGCCCGCCAGCGTCAGCCACCTGGCCCTGGACGCCGCGGGGGTGCGCACCGGGCCCGGCGTGATCCCGGTCGATGACTACCTGCGCACCAGCGCCGGGCACATCTTCGCCGCGGGAGACGCCAACGGCCGGTCGATGCTCGTGCAGACCGCCCGGATGGAAGGCCGGATCGCCGCCACCAACGCCCTGCTCGGGCCCACCCGGGCCGCCACCTACGACGTGATTCCCAGCGGCAGCTTCACCGACCCCGAATACGGCCGGGTCGGCCTCACCGAGACCGAGGCCGCCGCGAGCCACGACGCCGTCGTCGGCATCGCCCGCTACGACGACCTGCTGCGCCCGGTCGCCGACGGCCGGCCCGAGGGCTTCTGCAAGCTGATCGCGGACCGCCAGACCCACGCGATCCTCGGCGCCCACGTGCTCGGCGAGTACTCGGCCGAGACCGTGCAGACGGTGGCGGCCTGCATGGCCGCGGGGATGACCATCGAGCGGGTGGCCGAGCTCCAGCTCGCGTTCCCCACCTTCACCGAGGGCGTCAGCATGGCCGCGCAGAAGATCTGCCGGTCCCTGGGGATCGGGAGCTTCCCGCAGGTGTGGAGCTATCTCGGCGCCCCAGACTGACCAGGCCCGTCACCGGTCCCGGGCTGGTTCTGGCCCCATTTTCCCTAACGGTCCGTCCGGGAGAAGGGGACCGGCAGCGCCCCCGTCGTCGTGGCCTGCGCCGGGGAGCCGTCGGGCGGCTCGCCGGGCAGTTCCGGCCAGGCCTCCGGGCGGCCTGACGCCACAGGACCACGGCCACGACGAACGGCCACGAGGTCTGCACCCCCGACGTCAGCCGCTCGGCCACGCCCAGGTCGCTGCCGCCCTGGGTCTCGATCACCAGCCAGCACAGCAGGGCGAGGAACACGGTGGTCACGACGGCCGCGCCGCGGCGGCTCAGGATCAGTGGCTGCGGTGATCCGGGCCCGGCCGCGAAAGCCGGCCACACCGTGATGATGACCGCGCCGAACGAGGTCCAGGCGAGGTGCTGCGGAGTGGAGCCCACCACCGGCTCCGGGGAGATGGCGATGCCAATGGAGGCGAGGCCCGCGAGGATCAGCAGCACCCGGGCCGGGACCGGGATGGCGCCCAGGCCCGCGGCGGTGACCAGATGGCAGCCGCCGACCAGCAGCAGGGCGCCGGTCATCACCCACCGGTCGGTTCCCGCGTGACCCGCCAGCACGCTCACCGTGTCCCGGACCGGGTTGTAGGAGGCCGGCTGAAGCGCGCCCGCGACCAGCCAGCCCCCGGTCAGCAGGACCGGGATCAGGCCCGCCGAGACGATCGCCCACCCGGGTACGGCCCGGCCCGGCCGCGGGGCGGACGGGCGGGCATGGGGACGGAGCTGGCCGAGGGCCGCGATAGTGATCACGGATGGCTCAGCTCGCCCCGGCCACCTGCCTGGCCGGGAGGTCAGTCGGGGCAGGCCGGTCTGCCCGCTGGCTGGCCAGCCAGCGCGCCGTGAGCTGGTGGCCCTGGCCGATCAGCCGGGAGGTGTCGCGGAAGTCGACCGGGCTGGTGGTCTGGGTGCTGGGGGCGGGCAGGACATGCACCGGGGCGCGGGCGGCGGCCACGTTCGTGGCGGTGACCGAGCTCAGCACCTGGCTCAGCGCGTGGAAGGCCAGCGGCAGCGGCCGGTGCGGCAACGGGGCGGTGACGTCACCCCCGGCCGCGGGCAGGACATAGATCACCCGCGCGCCCAGCGCCTCGGCCTGCAGCACCGGTACGTCGGCGGACACCCCGCCGTCCACCAGCAGCCGCCCGTCCACCGGCACGGGCGGGTACAAGCCGGGGAACGCGCACGAGGCCAGCAGCGCGGGCCCGGTCGGGCCGCCGGACAGGACCACCGCCGCGCCCGAGCCCAGGTCGGTCGCCACCACGTGCGCCGGAATGGACGTCCCGTCCAGCGTGGCGGGAAGCGCGGCGCGGCGCAGGAGGTCCCGCAGCCCGGAGTTGGAGACCAGACCGTCCCCGCGGCCCAGCGCCGCGGCGAGCAGCGTACGGGCCGAGAACGGGGCGACTTTCGGGCGGCGCAGCGACATCCAGAGCGCTTCCAGCCGGTCCAGGCCCGGCCGGGTGGGATCAGCGGCGAACGCCACCGCGTTCAGCGCCCCGGCCGAGGAGCCGACGACCAGATCCGGCAGCACGCCCGCCTCGCTCAGCGCCCGCAGCATGCCCACCTGCGGCGCGGACAGGCTGCCGCCCCCCTGGAAGACGAACGCGACGCCGCCCGCCTGTTCGCCGTGGCGGATCCGCCGGTGCCGGCTGCGCAGCTCACCGAGGGACCTGAGATTGCCAGGAATAGCCATCGGGCCGACCTCCTTGGTGCACGGGGTCTAGATGCACCGTCAGCCGGTCAGGGCTGACCACTTCATCCCAACGTATCACCAACCGGTCAGGGCTATCCGGTTGCCCTCGCTGATCCAGGATCAGGCCGGGCGGGAAAGCACAGGCCGCAGCCGGGGATCCCCGGCCGCAGCCGGGCGACCGGAACCGGGCGGCGATCCCTGACCGCCACAGGACAAGCTGTCCGGATCGGCTAGAGTTTGGCTCGTGGTGGTCACCCCAGCCGATGCGGCACGCTGCCTGCGCAGTGATGCCCGGGAGAACCGGGACCGGATCCTCGCCGCCGCCGCGCAGGCTTTCGCCGACGAGGGCCTCAGCGTCAGCCTGATCGAGATCGCCCGGCGCGCCGGGGTCGGCAACGCCACGCTGCACCGTAACTTCACGAAGGAACAGCTCATCGATGAGCTGTTCCAGGACTGGTACGGCCGCCGGCAGGCCGTGGCCGAGTCCGCGCTGGCCGACCCCGATCCCTGGCACGGCCTGGTGAGCTTCCTGGAAGACGTGCTGGCCGACGGCACCCGCAACCGGGCCATCGGCGCGCTCCTGGCCGTCTGCCCGGACTGGCGGGAGCGATTCCGCGGCTTGCTGACCGGCCTGCTGGCCCGGGCGCAGGGCAGCGGCCAGGCCCGGGGTGACCTGACCGTCGCCGACGTCACCCTCGCCCTGCTCGGCGTGGCCCGGACGATGGCCATTACCAGCCAGAGCTCGCCGGGCCAGTGGCGCCGGCACCTGGCCATTGTCCTGGACGGCATGAAAGCCCAGCACACCGGGCGCCTCCCGGGTCTCGCGCCCTCCCAGGACCAGCTCGACAGCGACCTTCGCGAGTGGAGCGGCCACGTCCTGCGGGCCGGCCGCGACTGCCCGTGACCTAGCCGCCCAGCACGCCGGTCAGGAACGCGCCGTAGGTGAACCGGGCCTGGCCGGCCGTGAAGGCCAGGTTGCTGACGTTGCCCTTCCCGCCGAACAGGCTCAGCAACGGGCTGATGAACGACGCGACGAACTGCTTGACCAGGCTGCTGAACTGCGCCCCGATCACCACGGCGACCGCGAGATCGACCAGGTTCCCGCGCAGGATGAAGTTCTTGAAGCCACTCATGCCCGGGGGAGTTTCCCTCGTCCCGGCCGGCGATTCGCACGTGCTGGTGTCAGCAGTGACCGGCTCAGCGGGGGCGGGGATGACCCGCCGGCCCGGTGACGGAGTTGCGGACCAGGGTCACGTTGTCCATGATCGCCTCGTCGCTGATCGAGGTGATCGCCGAGCCGGTCTGGGTCGGGTCGATGGCCCGGATGAGCATGCTGGTCCGGCCGCCCCAGTACTTCGGCGCGGTGACGTTGACGACCAGGTGGCAGTACTGCGCCCGGCGGTAGGCCGACCAGCCGGTCACCGGGTCGGGCTCGGAGCTGGTGCCGCCGCTGCCGATGCCGCGGGCCGTCTCGCTGCCCCACACCTCGAGCAGCGGGGTGCCGGTGCCGGTGGTGGCCAGGTCGCCGCCGCCGCTGGTGCCGTACCAGCCGGACGTGGCGCTGGCGGCGAGGCCGGCGCCGCCTCCCCCGGTGCAGATGTAGGTCGTGCCCTGGGTGGCCGGCGTGATCGTCCCGCCCGGCGGGACCTCGGCCTGCACGACGTTATTGCGCAGCGGGTAGATCCGCTCGTACAGGTGGTTGTGCCCGTTGACCACCACGTTGACGTCGAACCGGTCGAAGATCGGCTGCCAGACGTACCGGTCGCCGCCGTCCGAGCACGGCCCGCCGCTGCAGTACGGGCAGTGGTGGAAGAAGACCACGATGAAGTCCACGCCCGAGCGGGGATCCCGGTACTTCGCCAGCTGCTCGATCAGCCAGGTGGTCTGGCGGCCGCCGGTGTAGCCGTTGTTGACCGTGTCCAGGGCGGACACGTCGCTGTCGTCCAGGCCGATGATGGCCACGTTGCCGTAGGTGAAGCTCTGCACGACCTTCGAGCCCGAGCCGACGGTGGCCTCGTTGACGCCCAGGTGCGGGAAGCGGGTCAGGATCCCGGCGAAGCCGTTGTCGGTGAGCGGCTCCACGTCGTGGTTGCCCATGCCGACCATCCACGGGATCGACTGGGCTGCGCTGGGGCCGAGCAGGCCGAAGTAGACGTCCCAGGCGCTCGGGTTGTAGGCCTGCGGGATGCCGATGCCCTTGTAGGTCCCGTCGTCGGAGGCATACGACAGGTCCCCGGCCACCAGGGTGAAGTCGGGGTCGAACGCCGCGATGCTCTGCATGACCGGCTCGGAGCTCGTGGTGTAGGTGTCCTCGTCCCCGGTGGCGCAGAAACGGAAGTCCGTCACGCCGGCCTTGCCGGTCCGGAAGGTGGTGTCCGGGCCCCAGGTGATCCCGTCGTTGCTGACCGAGTAGTGGTAGGTGGTGTCCGGGGCCAGCCGGTCCACCAGCGCGTGCTGGTACGCGGTCAGGTCGGTGTTCTGCGCCGGGGCGTTGGTCGGGGTGGGCACCAGCTCGCTGGAGGCCGCCAGGATGTTGCCGTACTCCGTAGTCAGTCCGTAGCGCACCAGGGGCTTCGGCACGTTCGCGGCGGTCTCGTAGGCTCCGGCCGACCAGGAGACGTGCATCTCGCTGGCCGGGTTGGAGCCGAAGGCCACCCACTGCGGGCCGGGGGCACTGCCCGCGGTCGAGGCGTCGGCGTAGGTGCGGCTCCACAGGACTGGCCCGGCCGCGGCGACCGCCCCCAGCACGGCGGCGCTCTTCAGCACACCCCGGCGTGAGTAGCGCTTCTTCAGGTAGTCGTGCATCTCCTGTGCGGACATGTCCTTGACCAGGCGCTCAGGAATCTCTCCATAGGGGGTCTTCATGGCGCCACAGGCTAGGGACGGATCGTTAACTGGATCGTGTGCCGGAACGACGCGCAGCCGACCCCGGCATTAACAACGCCCGCCATTCCGGCGGGCCCTGGTCGGTCCCCGGCCGGCCCTTCCTGGGCGGGCCGGAGTTACGCCGATGCGCAGCCCGGATGGTGGCCCTCGGTGGTGACGGCGCCGCACTCGGGGCACACCAGGTGGGCATAGCACGCGGCCTCGCCGCCTTCGGTGGGCCCGGGGCTCCGGGCGGGCTCGCGCGCGGCCTGGTGCCGGAGCAGCCCCGCGAGGACCGTGGCGTCGCTGTGCCCGACGTCCCGGGTCGAGGTGAGCAGCGTGACCGGGCCGGCGGCCGCCAGCGCGGCCAGGTGGCCGAAGGCAGCCCGGGCCGGGCCCTGGGAGAGTTCTGCGGCGTAGCGGCGGCAGAACTCGCCGAATTTCGCCGGGTCGTGGCCGTACCAGGAGCGGAGTTGGCTGGACGGGGCCACGTCCTTGACCCACTCGTCCAGAGGGAGAGCGTCTTTGCGGACTCCGCGGGGCCAGAGCCGGTCCACCAGCAGCCGGGTTCCGTCCTGCGGCTCCGGTGGGTCGTAGACCCGGCGGACGCGGATGTCGGGCTGCATCGCGGTCCTTTCCTCAGCGCTCACCTGAGGCCATCATGCGACGGGGCGGGCTGGGGCAACAGGGCGGGTCGGGGCGGCTGGCCGGGCTGGGTGCCGCAGGCTGGGCTTGGGCGGCGGGCCGGGCGGGGGGCTGGCCCGGCGGGGCTGGCCGGGCGGGGCTGGCCCGGCGGGGCGGGGCGCGGGGATCGCGGGCCCTTGACAGCATTCCGTGGCCGGTTTACATAAAGGTAACAGCCGGGCTTGTTAGCGCTAACACTTAGGGTGACCGCCCGGTTTGGCATCCGTAGTGTCACCAACCCTCTACACAGGACGGAGATTGGTCCCGATGAGAGTTCCGGCACTGAGAAAATCGGCCCCGCGAAAGCCAGCACTGAGAAAAGCGCTGTGGTGTGTGACTGCCTCGGCGGCCCTCGTGGTCGCCGCGTTAGCCGCCACGTCTGGCCCGGCGGGGGCCGCGCAGGCCGCTGCTGCCTCGTCCGCCCTGCGGCCGTGCAACATCTACGCCGCCGGGGGACTCCCTGCGTGGCCGCGTACAGCACGGTGCGGGCGTTGTACGCCGGCTACCGCGGCCCGCTCTACCAGGTCACCCGGGCGTCCGACGGCGCGACGGCCAGCGTCGGCACGCTGCCGGGCGGCTACGCGGACGCCGCCGCCCAGGACGCGTTCTGCGCGGCCACGGTGTGCACCATCACCAGGCTTTACGACCAGAGCGGCCACGGCAACACGCTCGGCGTCGGGCCCATCGGCGGGAACGGCGGCCCGGATGCTGCCGCGATCGCCAACGCGCTGCCGGTGAAGGCCGGCGGCCATCTGGTCTACGGGGTCAACGTGCAGGCCGGCGTGGGGTACCGGAACGACGTCACGAATGGTGTCGCGACCGGCAGCCAGCCGCAGGGCGCGTACATGGTGACCAGCGGCACGCACGTGGACAGCCTGTGCTGCTTCGACTTCGGCAACGCCGAGACGTCCGGCACGGACACCGGTAACGGCCACATGGACGCGATCAACTTCGGCACCGAGTGCTGGTTCACCCCGTGTACCGGAAACGGGCCCTGGGTCCAGGCGGACCTGGAGAACGGCCTATTCGCGGGAGGCAACGGCGCCGACCCGGCCAACAAGGGCAACTCCGCCGCGTTCGTGACCGCGATCGTGGACAACAACGGCACGACGACCTACGCGATCAAGGACGCCAACGCCCAGTCGGGTGGCATAAACACCGAGTACAGCGGGCCGCTGCCGGATATCGGCGGCTACACCCCGATGCACCAGGAGGGCGCCGTCATCCTGGGGACCGGCGGCGACAACAGCAACGGATCCGACGGCTCGTTCTTCGAGGGCGTGCTGACCGCCGGCTACCCGTCCGCCGCGACGGAGAACGCGGTCCAGGCCAATGTCGTCGCGGCCGGCTACCAGCAGGTCAGCAGCGGATTCCCGGTGAGCGGGAGCAGCTACACGATCACCAACGTCAACAGCGGCACGAACGTGGAGCCGAACGGCTGCGGCACCGCCAACGGCACCGGCATCGTGCTGTGGTCCGCCGGGACCGCCTGCCAGCAGTGGAAGTTCACCAGCGTGGGCAGCGGCCACTACACGATCACCAACGTCAACAGCGGCACGGTCCTGGACTCGGTGGACTGCGGGATCTTCGACGGCACCCTGACCGACCTGTGGTCCTCGCTCGGCAACCTGTGCCAGGAATGGGACGTCACCGCGGTGGGCAGCCACTACACGATCAGCAACGTGGCCAACGGCATGGTGCTGGACGCGGAGGACTGCGAAACCGCCAACGGGACGGTGGTCCGCCAGTGGGCCCAGCTCGACAACACCTGCCAGCAATGGGACATCAGCAAATCCTGACCAGTTCGCGGGCGTAGCGGCGAGCGCGGAGCCGTCCGCGAGAGCGTGCGACGGCTCCGGGCCGTGGCGGACCCAGGCGCAGTCGGCCCCACCGGGTGGAGAATGAGGCCCATGGGACCTCCGTCTGGGTCGCATCGCCAGTATGTGATGACGCTGGTTGCCCCGGGTGCCGGTGCGGGGGCGGGCGTGCCCGGGGCGGCGGTGCGCGACGCCTTGACCGGCCGGACCGTGGGCCGGGTTCCGGGCCCGCCGGAGGAGATGTATTCAGCCGTGGCGGGCACGGGTGATAACCGGCTGTTCTTCCTGACCGTCCGATCCAGCCCGGCCAGGGCCGCTACCCGGGATCCGGGGACAAGCCAGGTGCCGGCCGGGGCGGTTGCCGCGCGGATCGACGACGCCGGCCTGGTCCTCGAGCTTTCCGCCGTGCCGGGCTTCGCGGAACCGGCGGGCTACGGGCCGGGACTGGCCGCCACGGCGGACGGCACAAGACTCGCGTTCCCGGTCCCTCGCCAGCACCGCAAGCCCCCGTCGCCGGGCGAAGCTGGCGCTGAGATCAGCATCGTGACCGTGGCGACCGGTGAGCGCACGGTGTGGCGGGCTGGATCCGATGGCCTCATCCGCAATGTTTCGATCTCCGCTGATGGCCGGCGGCTGGTCTTCAGCTGGCACGGCGCCGAGGGCAGCGGTATCCGGTTAGCTGACCTGCCTGATGGGGAACCTGGCGGGGTGCTCACCACGCCGAGCCGCCTGGTGGTCCCGGTGCAGAACAGCCTCGGTAACCTTGGCCAGGCGGTGATCAGCCCCGACGGCTCGAAGGTATACGTCACGGCCGCTCGTTACGGTTCCGGCGGGCTCCCGGTTACCCGGCTGGCGGAGGTCTCGGCGGAGGATGGCCAGCTGCTGCGGATCGCCTACGAACGCCAGGGCGCCGATCCCGGCAATGTCATCTTCGGCTGGGGGCCGCTGGTGATCGACCCGGGCGGTCAGCATGTGCTTATCGCGTACTCGGGAAATCTGGGCCGGATCGACCTGCGCACCGGCCAGGCTCACCGAGATGCCCATGCTGGAGAACGGGGCCTTTGACATCGCGTGGTAACACGAGGGACCCGTCACACGGGCGGCTGATGTTGTCGCCCCGGCAGGGCCGCCGGGGCAACAACATCAGTTTCCTTCTGCTGAGCGCGGGCGGGGCCTAGGTACCGCCCGCCCAGCCTGGAAGTTAATACCAGTACTGGTTGAGCAGACCGTTGGGCGTCCAGATCTGGACCTTATCCCCATCACCTATATTCTGGGCTTCGGCGTCGAGGACCCATTTATAATTGTCGGCCTCAAGGGGCAGAGTGCAGTCAAGGCCGGAGTTAACGCATGTGGCCCAGTCGGCCACATCCCAGTATTCGTTGGAGGTATCGACGCCGCAGTCCCACAGCTGGACCTTCTGCCCGTCCGCCAGACCGCCGGAATCGTCAGCGTTCAGGCATTTAGAGGGGTACGCATGGTTGACCAGGGTGAAGTTGCCGCTCGCGCTTTCGGCGCCGTATTCCCAGTATTGGTTATTAGCTCCGGTACAGGTCCAGAGCTGGACCTTGTCGCCATTCATTCCGGCCGTGGATCCCGCGTCGTTGGCGTCCAGGCAGTAGTTATAGTAATTGACGATCTGGAAGAAAGAGGCCTGGTCGGAGATGTCCCCGATTGGGACCTGATGGGCCTTCACCGCCGGCGGCAGCGGCGTATCGGGAGCCTTGACGAATCTAAGGTGCAGGGCGTCGCGGGCCGGAGCAGAGACCCTGGCCGGAGTGGTGGAGGCCTTTGCCGGAGGGTTGGCGGCCATCGCTGAGCCAGCGCCCCCGACGGTGAGCAGCGATCCGGCCGCGGCCAGCACGGCCAGGAGCCTGAATAATCTTGTCATGTCTGATGAGTGACCTTCCGTACGGATGGATGGATCTGGGCGCCTGCGATCTGGGTCGGCTCAGGATTACCGAACTCCGGCCGCGCTGCCGTCGTGCTGCCGTTACCCCAATGTCACTCACTGGGGTGCTTCCTGACCATTCAGTCAAGATCTATTACCTGGGTTACCGTCCTTTCGGATGCCGAGCGCTAATCGAGTTGGACGGGCATGTCCGGCCCGCTGCCTTGATGCCGGTGTGCTGGGTGTGACCACCAGGCGGCTGCGTGACGGACTCCGGGCCGTTCCCGTCCATTCAGTCTTTCTCCCGGCGCTAGCATGCGGCTAGTATTTGATCAGCACGAATGGACGGGGAACCTTTCGTACGGGGCGGTGGCGATTCGTGTGGCGATAGCGATGGAGTTTTGCCTGCTAGGACCGTTAGTCGTGCGGTACGACGGGGCGGCGGTGCCGGTGCGGCCGGGGAAGCAGCGGGCCGTGCTCGCGATGTTGCTGCTGGATGCCGGCCAGATCGTGCCCCTTGATCAGATAGCCGAGGCGCTGTGGGGATCGGGACCGCCACCGTCGGCGCGGGTGACCTTGCAGAACTACGTGATGAGGCTGCGGAAGGCGCTGGGGAACACCGGACGGGACCTGATCAGCACCCAGCCGGGCGGATACCTGATCAGCGTGCAGCCCGGTGAGTTAGATGTCGCGCGATTCGAGACGCTGGTGGGCGGCGCCTGTGCGGCCGCCCGGGATCACTCGTGGGACGCGGCAGCCGGCCAGGCGCGCGCGGCGCTGGCGCTGTGGCGGGGCGAGCCGCTGGCCGACGTGGGCTCGGAAGTACTCGCGCTGCGGGAAATCCCGCGTCTGGCCGAGATGCGGATGCGGGCCCTGGAAGCCCGGATCGAGGCCGACCTGCACCGGGGCCACCAGGCCGAGGTGATCGCCGAGCTCCAGCGCCTCGTGGGTGTCCATCCGCTGCGCGAGCACCTGCATTCCCTGCTGATGCTCGCGCTCTACCGTGACGGCCGCCAGGGCGAAGCGCTGGCCGCCTACCAGCACGCCCGGACGGTGCTGATTGGCGAACTCGGCACCGAGCCGGGAACCGGGCTGCGCCAGCTGCACCAGTGGATGCTCACGGGCAATCCCGCCCTGGCTGCTCCGGCCGTAGCTGTTCCGGCGGGCGCCGTTCCCGCCCTGGCCGTCCCGGAGCCCGGAGCGCCTGACCCGCGGAACTCCCGTCCGGTGGTACCCCGGCAGCTACCGGCCGCTGCGCGGCCATTCGTGGGCCGAACAGCGGAGCTGGCCGCGTTGACCGGGTTGCTGGACCAGGCCGCGGGCACGATGCCGGGAACGGTGGTGATCTCCGCGATCAGCGGGACCGCCGGGGTGGGCAAGACCGCGCTGGCGGTGCACTGGGCGCACGGGGTGGCCGACCGGTTTCCCGACGGGCAGCTGTATATCAACCTGCGCGGCTTCGGGCCGTCGCGGACGCCGATGGTGCCCGACGACGCGATCCGCAGGATCCTTGACCTGCTAGGGGTGGCCGCCGACCGGGTCCCGCCGGGCCTGGAGGCCCGCGAGGACATGTACCGCGGCCTGCTGGCCGGCCTGGCAGATGCTGATCATCTTGGATAACGCTCATGACGCGGCCCAGGTACGTCCCCTGCTCCCGGGCGGCCCGGGCGGCCTGGTCATCGTGACCAGCCGCAGCCAGCTGGTGGGCCTGGTCGCCGCCGAGGGCGCGCTTCCGCTCACCCTGGACCTGCTCAGTGAGGCAGACGCCAGGGAGCTGCTCACCCGGCGCCTCGGGGCGGACCGGATCGCGGACGAGCCCTGGGTGATCACCGAGCTGGCCGGCCTGTGCGCCTCGCTGCCGCTGGCCCTGACGGCCGCCGCTGCTCGTGCCGCCACCCGGCCTGGCCTCTCCCTGGCCAGTCTGGTCGCGGAGCTGCAGGACGAGACCGGCCGGCTCGATGCGCTGGATGTCGGCGACGCGGCGGGCAGCGTCCGGACGGTGTTCTCGTGGTCCTATCAGAGCCTGAGCCGTCCTGCGGCCCGGATGTTCCGGCTGCTGGGCGATCATCCGGGATCCGACATCAGTGTCTCGGCCGCCGCGAACTTAGCTGGGGTGCCGCTGATCCAGGCCCGGCAGGCGCTGGGCGAGCTCACTCGCTCCAACTTGCTCAGCGAGCGTGCCCAGGACCGGTTCGCCTGCCATGACCTGCTGCGCGCCTACGCGGTCGAGCGGGCCGGGGCGGAGGATGAGGTCGGCGGCCCCTAGCTATCGGGCAGGCTGGGTGAGGATCTCCAGGAGGTGGCCGTCGGGGTCGCGGAAGTACACTCCCCGGCCGCCGTCACCCTCACGGCGGTAGATCTGGTCAGCCTGGCGGCATGCGGGGTCGGCGAAGAAGGCGATGCCGCCTTCGCGGATGCGGCCGAACGCGGCGTCGAACTCCGCGTCGCTGGCCAGGAACGCGTAGTGGCACGGCTGGATGGGGTCAGGGCTGTGGTCGTAGTCCAGCGTGACGTGGTTGGCCAGCGTGACCGGCGTGAAGTGCGCCAGCGGCGGATCGACCACCACACCCAGGAGGCCGGCCAGGAACTGCGCCGAGGCCTGCGGGTCACGGGCGGCGACGATGGTGTGGTTCAGCTCGATGGACATGGTGGCTCCTTCCGGTCAAGGCGTTGCGGGCCGGCCTGCTTACGGTGTGTTCTTCCCGGCTGACGCCCGCATGGGCTGTCCCGGGCGGTACATCTGGGGCGGCTTGACCCCGGCGGACTGGCCGCCGTCGATCGGGACCACTGCCCCGGTGATGTAGGCGGAAGCCGGCGAGGACAGCCAGAGCACGACCTGCGCGACTTCGGCGGGGCTGCCGATCCGGCGCATGGGCGCGGCGAGCGCGGCCATCCGCTGGGCCTCGGCGCCGGCGGCCTCGAGGTGGTGGGTGAGGATCGTGCCGGGCGCGACGACGTTGACCCGGATGCCCTGGTCGGCGTAGTCCAGGGCCGCGACCTTGGTCAGGCCGATGATGCCGGCCTTGCCCGCGACGTACGCCGCGAGGTTCGCCACGCCGGTGACGCCGGCCAGCGAGGCCATGTTCACGATCGTTCCGCCACCCGACTGGAGCATGGCGCGGATCTGGTACTTCATGCCGAGGAACGTGCCCCGGATGTTGGTGGCGACCCCCCGGTCGAAGTCCGCGGGGTCGATGTCGGCCAGCGGTGCGGGCAGCGGTCCGTCGGTCGCGTTGTTGAACGCGGCGTCGAGCCGGCCGTAGGTGTCGAGGGCGCTCTGGACGAGGGCGCGCACCGAATCGGCGTCAGCGACGTTGGCGGGGATCGCGGTCGCCCGCCCGCCGTGGTCGGTAATTTTCTGCGCGACCGACTGCAGGGCGGCGGCGTCGCGGGCGGCGAGGACGACGGCGGCCCCGGCGTCGGCGAACGCCTCCGCGGTGGCCGCGCCGATGCCCTTGCTGGCCCCGGCCACGAGGGCCACCTGGCCCTGCATCGGCCGGTCGTGGCCGGCGGCGGTGGTGATGGTGCCGGTTTCCGCGGCGTGACGGGCGGGGTCGGGCGTGGTCATGGTTTCTCGCTCCCTTCAGGCCGGGTGGCCCGGGATGAGCCTGGGCCATCTGGCTGGCCCAGGCTTGTCCAGGGAACGATAGATGCCTAATTCTTTGATGTCAAAGACTATGATATCTAAGGGAGATGGTAGGCTTGATGCGTGTCCGGGCCAGAAACTGATCACGTCCTAGGCAGCCCAGCCGAGCCTCCTGACGGGCCGCCTGCCGCGCGGCCCCTCGGGCTCCAGCTGGCCCGCGCCGCGAAGGAGATCACCAGGGCGTTCGACGACGCGCTGGCCGCGGCCGGTGGCTCAGGACCGACCTGGCTGGTGCTGATTTCCCTCAAGATGACGCCGCTGGCCAGCCAGAGAGAGCTCGCCGAGGCGGTCGGGATCAAGGAGGCCACGCTCACCCACCACCTCAACGCCATGGACGCCAGCGGCCTGATCACGCGGCGGCGGGCTCCGGAGAACCGCCGGGTGCACCTGGTCGAGATGACCGCGGCGGGCGAGGAAGCCTTTCAGCGGATGCGCCAGGCAGCCTTCGCGTTCAACGCCACGCTCCGGGCCGGTTTCGGCGAGGATGAGCTGGCGGCGTTCGAGCGGGTCCTCGGCCGGCTGTGCCGCAACGTCTCGGGGGAGCCCGGGAACGCGCCGGACGACTGACTCGTCAGCCGGGGCCAATCAGGGCTTCGTCCGGAGCACCTCGATCTCGTGGGCCTGATACCGCGCGCGTAGCTGCTTCTTGTCGAACTTGCCCACCGTCGTCTTGGGCACCTCATCGATGAAGGCCCAGTTTTCCGGCACCTGCCACGAGGCCACCTTGCCGTCGAGGAACCTGGCCAGCGTGTCCGGGTCAACCTCGTGGCGCGGGACCACACAGGCGAGCGGGCGCTCGGTCCACTTGTCGTCCGGGATGCCGATCACCGCGACCTCTTCCACATCCGGGCTGCCGGCCAGCAGATTCTCCAGCTCGACCGAGGAGATCCATTCACCGCCGGACTTGATCACGTCCTTGAGCCGGTCGGAGATCCGGAAGTAGCCGCGGTCGTCCATGCTCGCGATGTCACCGGTGCGCAGCCAGCCGTCACGGAACTTCTCCGGGGACGGGTCGCCGAAGTAGCGGCCGGTGATCCACGGGCCGCGTACCTCGATCTCACCGGCCGTTTCCCCGTCCCGCGGCACCTCTTTCCCGTCGGCGTCGACGATCCGCATCTGGACCCCGGCCAGCAGGCGTCCGGAGTTCATCCGGTAATCCACGTCCTCGGCGGTCCCGGGCTCGACCCCGGCGGGCGGCAGGGCCAGACCAGCGACCGGGGACGTCTCGGTCATCCCCCAGCCCTGGATGATGCGGACGCCGTACTGCTTCTCGAACGCCTCCATCAGCGAGCGCGGGATCGCCGCGCCGCCCGACGTCCCCATCCGCAGTGAGGACAGGTTGATCTCACGCTCGGCGCCCACCTGCAGGATCCCGGCCCAGATCGTGGGGACCGCCGAGGCGAGGGTCGAATGCTCCGCCTCGATGAAGTCGACCAGCGCCGACGGGGTCATGTGCTGGCCGGGCATGTGCAGCGTGGTCCCGGACAGGAACGCCGCGAACGGGATGCCCCACGCGTTGACATGGAACATGGGAACGATCGTCAACTGCCGGTCCGCCTCGCTCGCGCCAGTGCATGCGCTGGTGAGCGTGGCCAGGGCGTGCAGGAACGTCGAGCGGTGCGAATAGACCACTCCCCGGGGGGCGCCGGTCGTGCCGCTGGTGTAACACATCGCCGCTGCCGAACGTTCGTCCAGCTCAGGCCAGGCGTACGAGGGTTCCTCCGCGGCGAGGAGTTCCTCGTAGGAGTAGACCGGCCGGCCGGCCAGCACGGACGTGTCGCCGTCGCCGATCACGATGAAGGCCTCGACGGAGGGAATGTCGGGAATCACCGGGGCCAGGGCGGGCAGCAGGCTGCCGTCCACCATGATGATCCGGTCCTGCGCGTCGTTGATGATGTGCGCGAGCTGCTGGGCCGGCAGGCGGATGTTCAGCGTGTGCACGACCGCGCCCATGCACGGGATCGCGTAGTAGGCCTCGAGGTGCTCCTGGGTGTTCCAGCAGAAGGTGGCGACCGGGTCCCCGGCGCCGATCCCCAGCCTGGTCAGGGCGTTCGCCAGCCGCTGCGCGTTGCGGCCGATCTCCCGGTAGCTCGTGTGCCGGGCACTGCCGCCCTGCCACGTCACGCATTCGCTGCGGCCGAAGACCTGGGTACCGTGCGCCAGGATCGCGGTGATGATCAGCGGGAAGTCGTCCTGCATCGTGCTGGTGATCTGTGTGGCACCCGGCCTCGGCATACCCAACCTCCGTGGCTTCATTGCGACAGCGGGAAGCGACCAGTGCGGGGTCCGCCGCTGGCAGCACCCTGGCTCGATCGTTCCCTTCTATCCCAGTATCTCCCCGGAAAGTACGGTGACATGGAGGGGCTCAATCCCGGGGTGATAGTCGTCGCGGGCGGCCGGGCCCGGCTGCCTGCTGTTCAGCGCTGCGCCGGCTGCATGACCCGCTGGGGCTGGTCAAGACTGGAGGTGCGGCGGTGGGCGGCCAGCCGGCCGGGGTCAGGCCAGTGCACGCCCGTGGCCCAGCCCAGGTGCTCGAAGATCCGGATCAAGCGGGCCGAGATGTCCACCTGCCCCCGCTCGGCGCCGTGTCGCGCGCAGGCGGGGTCGGAGTGGTGCATGTTGTGCCAGCTCTCGCCGAACGACACCAGGGCGAGCGGCCATAGGTTGGTGGCCCGGTCGTGGCGGCGGGTGGCGAAGGGCCGGGTGCCGAAGACATGGCACAGTGAGTTGACGCTCCAGGTGACGTGCTGCAGCACAGCGACGCGGACCAGCCCGGCCCACAGCAGCGCGGCCAGCGCGGCGGGCCAGGTGCCGCCGATGATCCACCCGGCCGCGAACGGCAGGGCCAGGGAGACGGCGGACAGGACAGGAAAGCCGCGGGAGATCATCCGCATGGCGGGGTCGGCCAGCAGGTCCGGCGCGTACCGTGCCGGCGGGCTGGGATCGTCGCGCAGCAGCCAGCCTGCGTGGGCGTGGGCCAGGCCGCGGAGCTGGGCGGCCGCGCTGGTGCCGTAGCGGTAGGGGGAGTGCGGGTCGCCGGGCCGGTCGGTGAAGGCGTGGTGGCGGCGGTGGATAGCGACCCAGCCGATGACGTCCCCCTCGAAACTCATCGACCCGGCGACCGCGAGCGCGATCCGCAGCGGCCGGGCCGCCGTGAAAGAACGGTGGGTCAGCAGCCGGTGGAACCCCACGCTGATCCCCAGGCCGGTGAGCACGTAGAAGCCGAGCGCCAGCAGGACATCGGCCAGGCCCAGGCCATGGCCCCAGGCCAGCCACACCGCCACCGCCAGGCCCGCGAACGGCACGAGCACGATCGCGGCGGTCACGGCTGACCGGACACCGCCCCCGACGGTTAGCGGAGGACGGCCGTTTCCGGGGAACGGGGCCCGGCCGTCGTAACCGGCAGCGAGCTGGGCGGGTAAGGCAATTGCACCTCTCTCAGCACGACCGGAACCGGGACGCCGCGCCCCCGGCGACTGGCGGCGTCCCTGGCCGGTCATGACAGCAGCGCAGATTCAGCGGACCCGGCACGGGCAGCGACAGGCGGTCCCGCGCCGGCCAGCTTGCTCGTGATCATGCCTGATACCGGGACGGGAACGACCCACGGCGTGATGCTCATGAACGGCTCCTACGTGCGTGACGAAGCGACGAGCGATGGAGCCGGTCATGTGGGTCGTATCGCGCCGGGAGACGCAAAAACTCCGGACCTGCGCTGTGCCCGTGAGATTCGGGTGCAGCTGCCGGGGTCCGGAGCAGCACCCTCACGCTACCCTTCCGCGGTACCTGCGTCTACGGGCCGGAGAGCGGCCAGCAAACGCAAACGCAAACGCAAACGCAAACGCAAACGCGGGCGCGGGCGCCGTGGACGGCGCCCGGGTGGCGCTAGGGTTCCATTCCGGTTTCGGTCCAGCGCTCGAAGACCGCGATCTGGTCGGCGGGCCAGGCGCCGTCGCAGGGCATGGTCCCGTCCTGGAGGCGCTGCAGGATGCCGGCGGCGTGGGTGCGGACGTCGTCGGCGGACCACAGGTCGAAGGCGAAGCTCATCGACTGGCGGTCCCGGTCCCGGAACAGCGGCCTGATGTGCGCGCCGAAGCTGACCGGCTCGCCCGGCGCGGGCAGCGTCACCGGCGGGGCGGTGTCCTGGTCGGCGTCGCGGCGTGGCGGGGGCGGGCGGGCCGCCCGGGCCCCAGTCCCAGGTCGGTACCGGGCCGGGGCCGACGGCGGCGGGCTGGGCCGCGACCCGGGAGAGCCACTCCAGGCAGGACGCGAACGCGGAGCGGAACCCGGGGGCGCCGGGCAGCCGGGCCTCGTCGGCGGCCCGGGTGGCCAGGGACACCCAGCGGGCCCGCTCGATCCTCGGTGAGCGGCTGGCCGGAGGGCGACAGGAGGGCCTGGGGCAGGGCTTCGCCGGCGTCGCCGGGCAGGGCCGGGCCGCCGAGGGCGGCGGCCAGCCAGGCGGCCAGGGCCTGCGGCTGGTCCGCCGGCATGTCCGCGAACACCGGGGCGAGCAGCGGGTCGGCCGGGATGTGCGTGTCGTGCAGCAGCCGGGCGGCCCGGGTGAGCGGGCCCAGCCCGCCTGCGTACTCGAACAGGGTCGGGCTCGGGCGGGGAGCGGGATCGGTGAACCCCACGTACCAGTGCATGCCCGAGCAGAACGGCTTGTTCTGCGAGTGCCCGCAGCGGCACAGCGCATAGTGCTCAGCCGAGGCGCCGTGGGCGTGCCTGACCCGCTTCCCGTCGGCGCCGTCGAGCGGGATCGCGCCGGTCACCCGGTACGGGCCGTCCGCGGTGATCTCGATCGCGGGTGGCCGCTGACCGTGGCCGTCCACGTCGGCGCGGGCCTCGGCGGGGCCCAGCGCATACGACAGGGCCCCGGACGGGCAGTCGCGGGCGGCCCTGACGATCTCGTCCATCCGTCCGCCGCTGGGTGCCACGAACGGATCGTTAGCTGATCGGAAAACGGTGGGCAGCCGGTCGGTGCAGAAACCGGAGTGCTGGCAGATGCCGCGGTTGTCGAATACGGTCACCTGCTCGCCGGGGTAGGTGTCGCGGCGGTCGGGGACCCGGGCGGGGTCTTTCGCGTCGCGGAACCCGTTCGCGTGGCAGGTCCCGTCGCAGGCGGGCTTGACCGCGGAGGCGCCGCAGCGGCACAGCGCGAGCTGTGGTGCCGCCTCGGTGGCGATGCCCAGGTGGCTGCGGACCGTGGGTACGTTCGTGACCAGGTAGGGGCCGTTGCGGGCGGCCTGGATCGAGGCCGGCAGGGCGGACTGCGCCTGCCGGAGATCGTCGCGCCACGCCGGTTCCTGGCTGGGCGGCGCGACCCGGAGCAGCACGTCCTGCAGGGCCGCGACCGCTTCGGTGAGCTCCGGGGGGCAGGTGCCGGACCGGCCGAGGCTGGCGCGCAGGCGGGTCGCCGCCAGCACCGCCTCCCGCAGCCGCCCGGCTGCGGCGCCGGCCTCGGGATCTCCGGCCGCACGGCGGGCCCCGGGGCCCGGGAGGTCGCGGGCCGCGCGGAGCAGTTCGCCGGCCGCGCGGGTCGCCCCGGCGGGGGCGGGCGGGCCGGCGGCCAGGCCGTCCAGGATCCTGGTCGCTGCGGCGGCCAGGGCATCGATGTCGGCGGCCAGCAGCCTCGGCCCGGCCGACGCCAGGACGGCCTGGGGGGTGCCGGCCTGCAGGTGTGCGGCCAGTGATGCAGCGATCTGGCGGATGGCGCCGAGTACCGGTTCGAGCTGGGCCGTGACGGGCGTGCCGCCCCCGGCGCACAGCTCGCTGCACAGCCAGGCCGCCGTGTCCAGCCGCTCGGCCAGCAGCGCCCAGGCCGCGTGCTGGTGCGGCATCAGGTAGTCGGATTCATAGAACAGCTCGAAGCTGGGCCCGGCCGTGCGCCCCGGGTACGCCGGGCCGGGCGGCAGGGTGGTGATCAGGCTGCCGAGCGGCCTGATCACCTGAACCATCAGCGCCACCGAGGCGTCGGCGAGGACCTTGAGCTGGGCGTCGGTCTCGGTGGTATGCGCGAAGAACCGCTCGAAGAGCTGGAGCAGGATCTCGTAGTTGACGTTGAACAGGTCGGTGACCCGCGCGGTCAGCGGGTCGGTGATCATGGGCACCGCGCCGGCCCGGTCGTGCGGGCGGACGTTCGCGGCCATCACCGGCCGGGTCGGCTCGAATCCGGGGTTGGCCTCCCGCATCTGCTCGTACTCGTCCAGGATCGCGACGAACTGGCCGAAGTGCGCGTCGCGCCAGTTTCCCCGCGGGCCCTCGCCCTGCTCCACGATTTCCTCGACCGCCGCGCAGGCACTGTCCAGCCCGGTGACCGGCAGGAGGTTCGGCCAGCCGAACATCGCCGGGGTGGCCTGCGCGCGGGGCGGCCCGGTGAACAGCCAGTCCTCCCCGTACTTCTCGCTCAGGTGCCGGAGGCCGGCCTCGATCGAGCGGTACAGGTGCCCGACCGTGGCGAAGTCCTGGCCGGTGGGGACGATGTCACCCGGGCTCACGCTCGGCTTGGCGGTCTGCAGGGCGGCCAGGCCGTCGGCGTCCTGCAGATCCATCCCCTCCGGGCGCTCCAGGAACATGAAATGCCGCAGGGCCGCCTCCCCGAACGGCAGCAGGGCCAGCTGCACCCCGGCGGGGTAGTGCCCGGCCGGGGCGGGCAGGTTCGGCCGGGTCAGGTGCGGGGCGGCGCCGATGGCCGAGAGCAGGTTGTGGACCAGGGCCAGATGCAGCATCTCTCCCGCGGCCACGCTCAGGACCTGCCGCTGCCAGCGGGTGACGGCGGCCAGCTCGTCCGGGGTCAGCCCCTCGTCGCCGGATTCCTTGAGTGAGAACGCGGCGAACAGGTACTGGCACATGATCCCGTGCTCGAGTTCGGCCGCCTGGCACAGCATGTAGATGAGGGCTTCGCGGTGCTCGATGACGAACGGGGCCTCCGGGGCCGCGGTCCCGCCCCGCGTTTCCAGCAGACGGGCCAGCGGACCCTCGCCAGCGGCGGTGGCGGCTGGGTGGTCCGGTGCAGTAGCGGCCTGGTCCGCTGAGGTGGCTGAGTGGTCCGCTGCGGTAGCGGCCTGGTTGGCCTGGTCGGCGCTCATGAGCTCTCCCCGATGTCGTGTGCTCACTGACAGCATCCTTGGCGAATGGTGATCGTCAGCGCCAGCCGTTAGCGCGGACAGCCTGGCCGCCAGGACCGGTGCTGGCGCTATTTACCCTGCCCAGGACGTCGGATGGCCGGGCGAATGAGGTGGCCCCGGCTGGTCGCTACGCTGCCGGCTGAATTCTGTGGTGCCATGGAAGGGCCAGCCGCTCACCGGAGGTGTGCCTATGCGACATCTGATCGGGATCCTCCTGGCGGTCGTCATGGCCGGGGTGCTGTTCTTCGCCGGCGCGTGGGGATACCTGCGGCTGGCCGCGCTGACCACCCCGCTGTCCCGGTTGCCGGCCGGCGGCGGCTCCCTGCTGTCCGATCACCGCATGCTCGCCGGGCTGATCGCCGTGGCGGGCACCGGCCTGCTGGCCGGGATCCTGATCGCCGCGCCGCGCATCTCGCCCCTCGCCGCCGGGCTGCCTGGGCTGCTGCTGCTCGGCCTGACCGTGCTGTACCTGGTCAGCGTCCGGCACGCGGTGCACCTGATCCCGCTGAAGTCCCACCCGTACGGGGCAGGTTTCGAGGCCATGCTGGTGCACGGGATCCTCGGGGCGGCCGGCCTGGCGATGATCGTCCCGATGTTCGTGCCGTCCCGGTGGCGGGCTCGCCGCAGGCCCGAGCCCGAGGCCAGCGGAGATGCCGAGTACATCCTCGGCGCCAGCGGGACCACCGAACCGCTGTGGCGGCCGGACCCGGCCAGTTACCCCCAGCAGGGCGCTTAGGCAGGCCCGGCTGGCCTTCCGCCTCGGTAGCAGCAGGTCCGGGTGGCGCAACCGGCGTCCATGTCAGTCCTCATGAGTATGATCCGAGTATGAGTGACCGGAAGGCGCGTCTGACCATCACGGTGGATTCGCATCTCAGTGCCTATGCTGAGCACCTCGTCGAATCCGGCCACGCGACCTCGGTGTCCGCCGCGTTCAACGAGGCCATGGCCGAGAAGGCCTACCGGGACCGGCGCCGGCGCGGCCTGTGGAAGGCGAAAAGTGAGCAGGCGGATCCTGGCCGGGTCGCCCGCATGATGGCGCACATCGATCAGCAACTCGCTCAGTGAGCACTCCCAGCCGGACGCCGTTAATCCTGGACACCAGCGTGCTGACGGCTATTGCCCGGGGGGATGCGGACATCATCGCGCTCGTCCAGGAGTACGACGCTCGCGGCCAGCCGATTGTCATCCCCGCATTGGCGATGGCCGGGGCCTCACTCGACACCCGCAGCGAGGAAAGTGACGACTTACTGGCTGGCCTGGAACTCCTGCGGGTCGTCGACCGTTGCCCCGTTGAGCGGAGCGGAGCAGGCCGCCCGGTTGGCTCACGTGATCGCGCGAACCGGACTTGATCCCTGGGATGCGCACGTCGCCGCGATCGCGGATGTAGCGATCTGCCCGATCCTCACGCTGGATGCCGCCACGTGGCAACGACCCTCCGCGGATCTCGATGACCCGCTGCACGTCATCGAGATCGCCGACCCGGATGATCAAAAACCTGAAGAGTAGCTGCCGGTCAGCGGGCATCTCCGCAGCCGCCGCTTCCCGGATCTCATCCAGCAGATCCCACCACCGCTGCGGCCGCTTCGACCTGTCCGACCGCGAGCAACTCCCTCACACGTCCCTAACGCTGGAGCCGGAGAGTTCGCGGTTTCCGGTGAGTCTTCAAAGCGGACCCGGGGTGATTGCTCCTGGTGGGCGGGTTTGCATGCTTGGGTTCAGGAACCAGGGGGGTGGGATGCCTTCGTATCGCTGTTCAAGGTGAGGGGCCAGAGGATGGCCTCGACCTCGTCATGGGCTGGGCTGCCGGGATCCCGGTTCTGCTGGAATTCCTCCAGCGGGGTGCAGTGTGCGTGGGGTCGCGGAGGTTGGGGTCGGCGCCGTGGGCGAGCAGTCGCCGGACGCTGGCCGGCCGCCGGCCGTTGCCCGCTGCTGTGTGCAGGGGCAGCCGCCCCACTCGGCGTCGGCTTCGTTAAGTGGGGTTCCTGCCTCGATGAGCTGATCGATGACATCGAGCCGCTGATGATCTGCCGCGAACACCAGGGCCCGGATCCGGCTTTGCCGGGTGAATCTGGCCAGTGGCCAGTCACTGACGTCTCCGGTAGCGGCAGCCTGTTCCAGGCTGGTGATGCGGGCTCCGGCCGCCACCAGGACGTCGAGGACATCGGTCATCCCGAACACCGACTCGGTGATTTCCCTCCACGCCGGGCCGCCGAGAATGTCAGCCAGAGAAGTGGTCAAGACGTTCTCGGCGACCATTCCAAGCGGTGCTCGGCCCAGTCGTGTGCGACGGCGGCGAAATGCTTCTTCCAAGGCTGAGGGTCCTCACGGGCGATCTCGTCGTAATGCCGTGCGCACACGATGGTGAAAACGTTGATCGCCTTGTCCGGGGTCTTCCTCCAGGACGTGCACTGCTGAGCCGAGGCTTCGGCCTGCCACCGGAGCGGCGGCGCGAGAGAGAGCACATGCGGGTTGATCATCGCTTCGCGGTGCTGCCGCACGACTCCGGGATGATCGGTGCGCAGGCCTTTGACGAACAGTGGGCCATCGGCGGTGTCCAGCACTGCAGCAAGCTGCGAGTTCAGCCCGGCAGGCGCTGTCCGCGCCGTCCGGACCGGCCCGGTGCGCTTCTGGACCAGGTCCCGGACGGCCGGGCTGAGGTCATTCCAGTCAGTGTGCTGCACGGTGATCCCCCGAATTGATTACGGCCTGACCAGATATCTGGTCCACCCGACTCGTTGACAGGGCCCGGCAGGAGTCTGAACGCTAGTCCGCCTATCTTGCCTCCCCTACGATCGTCAGTATGCCTGTGTCCCGCGGCCGGAAGGGCAAGCCGAAGAGCAAGTCCAAGGCGAAGAAGCACCAGGCCGCCCCCAGGCGGCCCAGCGTCGCGGACGTCATGCCAGGTGACCTGGTATTTGACCCAGGTCCGTCGCCTTTCCAGCGGTTGACGTCCCTCATGGAGCGAGATCGCCCGGCATGGTTCGACGTGTCGATCAAGAGTGTTCTCGATCGAGCTGGCGTCGTCATGACCGCGCAAGGACCGCGGGAACTCGAGCAGGCAACGGCGGAGCTACTAGGCACCGAACTCCACCGCGCCCTCCGGGACGAGCGCCGCGGCCTGTGGTTCGACTGGTTCTTCGAGGAACTCGCCGAGGCTACGGCGGACCGGATTCTGGACGAGGCCGCCCGGCAGGATGACAGTTGGCAGGCAAAGCAGCGGCTCCTGTACGGCCTGGCCTCGATCGGCTCACCTGGGCTGCGGGCTCTCGTGGAGAACGCACTGGCCCGGGTACGGAAAGGGCTGCCCGCCGGCGCCCAAGCACGGCAGCCGGAATGGCTGCGGCTGCTCCCGAAGATCACCGCGACCGGTGAGGTATGGGAGATGCACGACGTGTACGGCACTCGCTTCGGGGTGATCGCGGGTTTCCGTTATCCCGGTGGCATCGACCTGTCGGTGTTCTTGTTCGACATCGACGCATGCGAGATCGTCCGGCTCGCCAGCGCGGGCGTGTTCGATGACCTGGACCAAGCCGCTGCCGCATGGCGGGAGTTCGCCGGCGAGGCAGCACTCAACGCCCAGCCGAGCCGGGTCGAGACGGCAGACCGCCTGTACTGCCTGGCCCACCTGGAGCTTGAGGAACAACTCCTGGGCGGATCCGAGTCACGGACCGTCCTGGACAGCTGGTTCCGGGCGAACCGGCGTCACATCGACCTGGCGGATGCGTTGCGCCGCCGGAGCATGCCACTTCCGGAGGCAAAGTCGCTCTACCACGACCTGGACACCGCGCGGATGGCGGAGCAGTTTGCCGCGTGGCATCTGCGGCGGCACGGCGGCACGCCGGACCCGGAGGCGGCCGAGGTGCTGGCCGAGATCTGGCTGGAGGGAGCGCTGCCCGGCACCAGGCACGCCGCGTCGCCGCACCGGGCACGATCCCGGCTGGACCAGCTCAATGAGGACTTCGTCGATGACCCGGTGGTCACCGGCGCGAAGGTGCTCCTGCCCGAGTGGGTCCGGTGGCACGGCGAGGAGTCCGGCCTGCCCGAGAACTTCATCGGCCAGTCAGTCGCCGTCGCCAGCGGAGAACATCAGCTGTCGGGGGGTTTCGCAGCGGAAACTGACCCGTCGGCTGGCTGAGAGCAGGACCAGGCCAGCCAGCCGTCCCGTCATTCCCGGCGCCGCAAGGCCTGGTTATCGTGCCGCTCGCGACATCCAGGGCGGGCGGATGAACTGCGATACGGCATACGGCGTGGGCGCCAGGGTCCGGTGCCTGCCCTCCTGGATCTGCAGGACGAGGTGGGCTTGGCCGACGGAAGGATCTGGCGTGACGTCCGGATAGGCGAGGCCGCACTGGCCAGAATTGTCGAAGACGTAGCTGCCGTTTACTCCGCGGTGCGCCACGCGGCGGAGCTGAGCCGCGACCGCCGCGAAGTTCCGCGGATTACCCGCGGCTGCCCACGCCTGGGCCAGGAGATGCACTTCGTCGTAAGCAATACCCGCATGGGACCTGCCCGGCGGCCGACCGTAAGCAGCCTGGTACTGCCGGGCGAAGCGCTCGCCGATGTGATCGCCATAGGTGCCGGACACCGTGGACCAGATGAGGCCCTCAGCAGCGGGACCCGCGTTAGCAAGGAACTGCGGGATCGACGGGCTGTACACGGCGTAGAGCAGCGCGTCGGTGGGATCTGCGACGAACGTGAGCTGGAAGTCCGCGAGCTCAGCCGGCAGGAATTGCGTGATCATGATGGCTGCGGGATCCCGGCGATGAACCACCTGCAGGACCTCGTGCCAGTTCGCGCCGACCGCCGGCACTACCTCGATGTGATCGATCTGCCAGCCTGACTGCTCGGTCGCGGCTATCGTCGCCGCGTTCGCCATCTGGCCGCTTGGCACCGCGCATTCGATGAACAGCAGGCGGCGGCTCGTGGCGCGCCAGCGGCCGGAATCGATCAGGTCGTCCAGGAGCCGCACGAACCCGCTGCCGTAGTGGATCTCGGACGGGCAGACGTGGAAGATCCGGCCGTACAGCGCGGGATCGTCGCGTATCCGCTCGACCTGCCGTTCCGAGGTGGTCGCGTGCAAGTAAGGGGCTCCGTAGGCGCTCGCGATGTCCCGGGCGGCCTCCTCTGCGAACACGTAGCCGCCAGTGATCGCGTCAACGTCAGCCGCCGCCAGCTGCTGGAACGCTGACTCGACCCCGTGCGCGGAAAAGATGTCGGTGTCGACGACGATCTGCTCGATCAGCCGACCGGCGATGCCGCCCTGCGCGTTGATCTCGGCTACGGCCAGCGCGGCCCCGCCACGCATCTCCAATCCGTCGCCCTGCGCCGGACCGTGCAGCGGAAACGCCGAGCCGAGCAGGAACGGCCGCTTCCGGCGGGCGCGCATCAGTCCGGGCCGCGGGGGCGCGGAGACCGCCGGTGTCCTCAGCGACTGCTCGAGCAGCCCGATGGTAAGAGACTCAAGCCCGTGGCCGCCGCCGGGCGCCGGGAGCCGGACGATTCCCTGCTCGGCGGCAATCGCTGCCGCTCCGGCCCGGGTCGGGGCGCCGACCTTGTGGAGCAGGTGCTCCACGTGAGTGGCGACGGTCTTCGGGCTGGTGAACAGGCGACCGGCGATTTCCTGGTTGCTCAGGCCGCCGGCGATCAGCGTGAGCACGTCGAGTTCACGGCTGGTCAGGTCATACGGAGGATCCAGTGCAACGACGGATACCTCGGCTTGGGCTGGGTCACCAGGAGCGGCGACGATCGTGATGCTCAGCCATCCGGCCAGCGGGGAGCGCCACCAGAACTGGACAGATGGCCTTCCGGTCGCCATCAGCGCGCGGGCGTACTCGGTAAGCACCGGGGCTTCGCGCAGGAAGCGGCGCTGGCCGGCCCGTCGAGTTCCTCGACGGCTCCGGCCGCTGAGACGAGCGCGGAGCAGGCGTAGCTTCCAGCCGCGCTGGCATCAGCCCGGGGCGTGGGGGTGGCGTCCGCGGTCACGGCATCCTCCTCAAAGAGGATGGGCGCCACCCTAAGCGACCTGCGCCGTAGCCACAAATTTCCGCCGCGCTGCCCGCCCGGCCGCCGGCCCGCCCGGCCCGCCCGGCCCGCCCGGCCCGCCCGGCCCGCCCGGCCCGCCCGGCCCGCCCGGCCCGCGCGCCGCCGCTGGCTCAGCCGCCGACGCCGGATCTGCAGGCGGCCGTGACCCCATGCCGGTACGGCAGGGGCACCGGCCAGTCCCAGTGTCCCTCCGGCCACGCGTCTTGCCTGCCCGCGGCGGTGCCTTCGGGGCTCATCCGGCTCCCGCCGCCGCCGCGTCACGAGCGTCAGCCTCTGCCTCAGAAACGTCCTCAGCCGCGTCGCCGCTCCTGGCGACGCGCTTCATCAGCTCCCTGAAAGCCAGCCGGTAGTTGAGCGTGAAGGCGTCAGCAGGCACCGAGACCTCGGAAAACTCGTGATCCCAGGGAACCTCCCGGGGCTCGAGCCCGGCCACGATGGGGACATCCTCGAGGTAGACCATCTCCTCGATACGCAGGCATTCCTCGATGGGATCACCACGGAACGTGGTCTCGTTCGCCACCCCCCAGAAGATCAGCACCTCCTCATAGCTGACCGGAGAAGGGAACCCGGCGACGACCCGCTTGCCCAGCCGCTCATAGTCGTACGTAATCGCGGCGAACCCCGGTGCCGTGCAGTGATACCGCATCACGCAGCTGCCCTGGTTGCCCCAGTCACCCGAGCCAGCGTCCAGCGGCCGGTCCAGGAACACGTCAATCCCGTCCCGCCGCACGTCCAGCGGCTCCACCACCCACGGGGTGAGGCCCATGGAGACCCGGTGGACGAACGGGAAGTGCGCCACGTCACGGAAGTTCTCGATCGCCACCGCGACCCCGGTCGGTGACGGGATCGGCTCGGCGGCCAGCCAGTCGAAGTCCACGTCATGCCACTCGGCCGGGTCATACAAGGGCGCCGCCGGCTCCTCCAGCACGGTCCAGATATGGCCGAAGCGCTCGATGGCCGGGAACGTCTTGATCAGTGCCTTGCCAGGAATCTTTGCCTGGTCCTCCAGAGAGGGCACCAGGACGCAGCGGCCGTCCGTGCCGGAGTAGCGCCACCCGTGATAAGGGCACCCGATGTCATCACCATGCACGGTGCCGGTAGACAAGTCGCCGCCGCGGTGCGGGCAGCGCCGCTCCGCCACCACTGGGCGGCCGGATGCCCCCCGGTAGACCACCAGGTGCTGGCCGAGCAGCGTCGCTGCCCGCGGCGGCCCGGCCACGTCACACGAGCGGGCCACCGGGAACCAGGACTGCCGCATGGCCTGCTCGGCCCGCGCTCGCAGCGGCCCGACGGCCGTGCCGTTGGCTTCCATGGGATCTCCTCACCGTCCCGGATTCCGACGATTCCGGGTCATCAGATTCCGACAATGCATGCGCCGCCGTTGACCGCGATCGTCTGGCCAGTCATGAACGAGGCTGCGTCAGAGGCCAGGAAGGCCACCACCGAGGCGATCTCGCCCGGATCGGCCAGGCGGCCCAGCGGGATGGCCGCACGCTCTGCCTCGTAGTACTCCTCAGGGACCATCCGGGTCATCACCGCTCCCGGGGTGATCGCGTTGACCAGGATCTGGTCGGCGGCGAACTCCTTGGCCATGGCCTTCATGAGGCCGAGCTGGGCTGCTTTCGACGCCATGTACCCGTAGCTGTGCCCGTCCGGCACCTGTCCCCACTGCGAGGAGATGAAGATGACCCGGCCGAAAGCGCTGGCCCGCAACTGCGGCAGCGCCGCCCTGGTGAGAAACAGCGGCGCGTCCACATTGACCGCGAACAGGCGGCGGAAATCAGCGTCATCGGTGTCAGCCAGGCTGGTCAGCGAGTACATCAGGCCGGCGTTGTGCACCAGGATGTCCAGGCCGCCGAGCGTGGCCGTGGCCTGGCTGATGATGGACTCCGCCGCCGGCCTGGCGGTGATATCACCAGCCACCGCCGACACGTCACTCCCGGCACCGTGCAGTTCGTCCACGGTTGCGGCGAGCGCGTCCTCGTCGATGTCCACCAGGACGACGGACGCCCCGTCGGCAGCCAGCGCTGCCCCATGCGCCCGCCCCATGCCGCGCGCACCCCCGGTCACGACCGCACGACGGCCAGCCAGCGGGCCGCTCAACCGCCCGCTCCTGTATGCGGCTCGGTGACGTACACCATGTTCCCCTCCGGGTCGTAGAAGGGCCGGTAGCGGTACCAGATGCCGGAGGGGTGCTTCCAGGTGATGACCTCAGGATGCGCCCAGGTGACCCGGCCCTCCAACGCGGCGAGCGCCTCATCCAGGTCATCGACGTCGAACGCGATCGAGTCGAAGCCAGGAGCGTTCTCCTCATTGATCGCCGTCCGCCGCGTCGCGTGCTCGCCGGCGTCGGTCTGGAACACGTAGATGGTCAGGTTCCCGGCCGACAGGGCGGCCCAGCCAAGTTCTGGCTGGTACGGCAGGAAGTACTCCAGGCCGAGCGTGTCGTGGTAGAACTCCGCGACGGCCCGGAGATCCCGGCAGAGGATGTCGAGGTTGTCGATCCGCTTGAGCTTAAGCATCATGCTCCCTTCAGCGACAGCACGGCAGCGCTGTCTGGCGTGGTCCACCAGGGGCTGTCCGCCGAGCACGGACCGCCAGCCCGGACGGTCATCGAGCCATGCAGCACGTTCAGGGACACGGTCGCGAGCGTCGCGTACCTGGACCCGAGCGTGGCGGTCTCTGGATGACAGCAGACCGCGCCGCCGCCACCGCTATGGCTGGCCATTGCCGCGAGCAGGGAAGCGGGGTCATTCCCGGCCCGCCTGGCCAGCCGCCGCTGGAGTACCGCCAGGCGGAGGTAGGAATCCGGCCCGATCTGGTTCTCCCGCTCGTGCCGCGCGGCATGCGGGTCAAGGAAATGGTTGGTGTGCACCAGCAGCCCGTCGGGCCCGGGGAGCACGAACCGGGGGCCGCCGGGGAACACCTCGGCGGTCAGCGCGACCGGCTCGCCTGCGTCCACCGCGGACAGCGTCAGCGCCGACGAGGCGGACACCTCGGCAGCGCCAATCAGTGCAAGAGCCCGGCCCATGGTCCGTGCCGAGTCGAGCACGGATCTGGCCAGGACATGCACCGGCACCCGCGTCGGCCCGCCGTCGTGGCCGTGATGCAGGATGTTCAGGTTCAGGCCGAGCCCGGCGCTGCTCACCCCGATCTTCCCGAGGATGCCGTACTCCGTCAGCGTGTGCACCATGTGCCCGTCCGGGTGCTCTATCGTCCAGACCAGCCAGCTGTCGGCGAACCCGTCGTGCCAATCCCAGGTCTGGAGGGCCACCGGCCCTTCACCCGGCTCGCCGAGCCGCAGCACGGTTGAGCACTCGCCACCACGCAGCCGAGCGTGCGACGCGCCGAGAATCTCGGTTCTGGCGTTGACCGCCGCCACGGTCTCGCTGGGCAGCCCGGCTCCCTCAGCGATGCCCTCGATCTCGCTGGCCGCCGCCGGGGAGAATTCCCGGATGGCGGCCAGCGCCTCGCGTCCGGGCCCGAGCATGTCCACCTGGCGCCCGGCTGTCAGCGCGAACAGCCGGGCGTACTTGTCCACCGTGGCGGCGATCATCGCTGAGTGCGCCGCGCCGAAGTCCCGGCCGCGGTCACCGGGAGCGGCCGGGCCAGAGCGGTAGTGACGGATCATCGCGCTGCCGTCAGCTGCGGGGCGGCGTGCCGGGCTATCTCAGCCAGCGGCGCGAACCAGACGTCCCCGGTCTCCGCGATTCTCTCGATCAGCCGTTCCAGCTGCGCGAGCCGGTAGGCCCGCCCGATGACCTCCGGATGCATGGTGTAAATGACCAGGCGCCCCTCAGCGCGGGCCGCGCTGTACTCGGCATGCCAGGATTCCAGCAGCTCGCCGGGATGGGCGACGTTGCCGCCGTGGTCGATGGACCAGCCGAACCGCGGCCAGTCATCGAGCGACCAGTGCACCGGCAGTTCCAGGATCTGCTCGCCGCCCCAGGTCTCCAGGTATGGACGGTCGTCTCCCATGCAACTGGAGTCGTACTCGAACCCGTACTCCACCAGCAGACTGAACGTCTCGGGCGTCATCTCCCACGCGGGAGAACGGTAGCCAGACGGGCGCGGGGCGCCCGCCGCGGCCAGCGCAGCCAGCCCGGACTCGATCTCGGCGCGCTGCACACTGGCGCCGACCGTGTCGTTGCGCAGGTGCATGTAACCGTGGTGGCCGATTTCATGGCCGGCCGCCAGGATCGCCGCCACCCCGTCCGGATGCAGCTCAGCGGTATATCCCGGTACGAAGAAGGTGCCGTGGATGCCGTGCTGGTGCAGCAGCGTGAGGATGCGCGGCAGCCCGCGGGTCACTCCGAACCTTCCTTCGGACAGCGTGGTGAGCCGGCGGGCGTACTGCTCGCCGTCCCCGAGGAAGCCCGCCTCGGCGTCCACGTCGAAGGTCAGCGAGACCGCCACCTGGTGACCATCTGGCCAGCTGGTGCCGGAAGTACCGCCTGCCATCACTCACCGCCCGCCGTGCTCGCGGCCGCCCCGACCCGGGGCAACGCCGGGCCGCTGTCCCGCAGCGCCAGCGGGGCGCGGTCCTGGACCAGGCGCCGGAACAGGTAGAGCACGATGGAGACAGCCATCACGCCGATGGCGATGAGCAGGTCCTTGGTCCCGCCGTATCCGATAATGCCGAGGCTGGCCGCGGCCACGATGAGCATGACCAAGTCAAAGCCGGCCAGCCCACCCGCGATGGGCAGCCAGGCGCGGGACAGCCTGATCGGCCGCACCGCGTCCGGGCGGTCTTTCCTGAGGACGATCAGGCCGCTCACCGCGAAGATGTGCATGAGGATGTAGCCGAAGTTGCCAGTGACCACGAGCGCCAGCGTGTTGCCGACGAACAGCACGAGCAAGATATTCACCACCAGGTCCAGCGTCATCGCCCGGCCCGGCACGTTGAACCGGTTGATCTTCGCCAGCTGTGTCACGGTCAGCCGGTCGCGCGACGCCTGGGAGAGCACCCGGCCGCAGTCTGCGCTGGTCATCAGCATCAGCAGGACCAGGCCCGCGATCAGGCACACGGTCATCAGCGCGGACGCCCCGCCCGCCAGCTTCTGGAACGCGGCCACGTAGAACGTGGTGGGGTTGGAGTTCACCAGTTTCTCGCCCGCCAGCCCGGACACACCGAGCGGTACCAGGATGTAGATCGCCAGCACCAGCAGCGCCGAGAACCGCAGCGCCAGCCGGGTATCCCGGACGGTGTCCTTGAACTCGGGCACGAAGGACGCGGTCGCCTCGATGCCAAAAACCGACCAGGACATCACGAACAGCCAGGCGATCGCGACCCGCCACCCGGCCGCACCAGCACCGCCGACCGCGAAGTGCAGGCCCGCTGCGTGCCAGTCGGTGAACGCGAAGATGCCGAACGCGACGACCGGGATGGCCAGCAGGGCGCACATGCCGTACATGACCCACACCGCGGGGCGGATGCCCAGGACGTTCAGCAGCCATCCGATGATGATCGTCGCGATGGCGATCAGCTGGACGAGGCCGACATGCACCAGGCCGGTGGAAAAGGCCACCCATGTCGCGTGCGGGAACCATTGCGACTGGATCAGCGACCCGATCAGCAGCCCGTAGATGGCCAGTGAGCTGGACCAGGCGAACCAGTACCCGAAGGTGGACAGCGGGCCGACGAAAACCGAGTACTTCTTCCAGGCCTCGTTGGCGTATAGCGACACCCCGCCCGACTTGTTCGGGAACATTCCGGCGATCTCGCTGTATACCCAGTTGTGCAGTGTGGCCAGGGCTGCGGCGATGCCCCACAACACGATGGCGCCCCAGGCGCCCAGGGCCACGATGGAGAAGCCCAGGCTCACGAACAGGGCCGCCGGCATCGCCATGTTGATGGTCACCCCATCCCACCAGCGCAGCACCTTCTGCAAGTGGGCCGTGCCCTGGGCATCATGGTCAGGTGTTACCGGGACTGCCGCCATGGCCGCTCATCTCCTGTGTGGTCCAGATGAAGCCCGTGACACGTGAAGGCCACGCCGCCGGCGACGAGTCGGGCGAGAAGTTATCTGGCATAGTCGCAGGTAGAGGCGGGCTACTGCTATCGGTCGATCAACCGATATCAGCGATACAAGCCCGGCCCGGATCGAAGCCGGTGGGCCCCGCGTGCGGGAGGCGTATCAGCGCCGGTAACTACTTGTTCCCACCGGCGGCCTGGAGTCTCCGCCGCGGCAGGCCCGCGGACTTCCAGCAGGCAGCGGCGGAGCTACTCGGCGCCGAACTCCACCGCGCCATCCGGGAGGAGTGCCGCGGCCTGTGTTTCGACTGGTTCTTCGAGGAGCTCGCCGAGGCGGCGTAGGGCTTCCACTCCACCAAGTTCAGCGACCCAGCGCTGGGAAGCGGACGCCGTGCTTCTCCGAGCGGTATGCGGCCCAGTCGTGTGCGACGGCAGCGAAATGCTTCTTCCAGGGCCGAGGGTCCTCATGGGCGATCTCGTCGTAGAGTCGCGCGCACGCGATGGCGAAAACGTTGATCGCCTTGTCCGGCGTCTTCCCCCAGGAGGTGCACTGCTGAGCCCAGGCTTCGGCCTGGGCAGCCGTGTGGCCGCCGAGCATCAGCCGCAGCACGAAGCAGGCTGGATCGATAAACGCGGCGCCCCGGGTGGGCCAGGCCCAGTCGATGACCCATGGACCATCGGCGGTCATCAACACGTTAAGCGGGTTGAAGTCTGTGTGCAGCAATGTCGCGCCCGTTAGCAGGCTAAGGTCGGTGTCATCGACATAAGCCGCCCACCGCTGCTCAGCACGCTTCACCGGCAAGTCGGGGCAAGGGATTCCCTGCAGGCGGTTGATGACCCGGACAACAGTCGGCAGATCTGCTGAGCCTGGGGAGTAATCGGCGTGCCTAGCTCCAGGGATGTAGGCGAACGCCAGCAGGTTCCATCCCGCGCCCTCCGCCTGCCACCGGAGCGGCGGCGCGAGACAGAGCACATGCGGGTTGATCATCGCTTCGCGGTGCTGCCGCACGACTCCGGGATGATCGGTGCGCAGGCCTTTGACGAACAGTGGGCCATCGGCGGTGTCCAGCACTGCAGCAAGCTGCGAGTTCAGCCCGGCAGGCGCTGTCCGCACCGTCCGGACCGGCCCGGTGCGCTTCTGGACCAGGTCCCGGACGGCCGGGCTGAGGTCATTCCAGTCAGTGTGCTGCACGGTGATCCCCCGAGTTGGTTACGGCCTGACCAGATATCTGACCTTGACCGGCTTGCCACACGTGCTGCTAGTAAGGGTTGTCGTCGCCTGCGTTGCATGAGCACATCGAGTGCTCGACGTAGCTGTCGAGGTCGGGAACGAGTTCGATCTCATCATGGCCGGCGTCGTCGGCTACAGGCTGGATCTCCACGGGGATAGGTGCCATCGTGTCTCACCTCCCTCCGTGCTGGCAGTAGGAAGCCAAGGGAGCCTTGGCCTTGCGATAGAGCGTGGCCAGCGGCATGCAAACGCCGCAGGTACCGGACAGGCCGCAGCCAGAGCAGCCGCCCTGGCGCAGCAGAAGCCGGTCGGCAATGCCGCCCAGCCGAACCAGCCCATCGAGGCCCTCATCCAGCAACGAGATCTGTGGGTTCCGGCCGACTTTGCAGATACTGGCCATGCCGTGCGGATCAGCGTGGAAGAACGTGTGACCGGCGTTGCAGCCCGTAAACGGCTTCCGCTTGCGCAGGTGTTCGACGGACTGGCCGGGCAGCGACTCCGGTCCGCCGTAGATGGTGGGGGAGATGTTCGAATACACCGTGTGAGGCGCGCTCAGGCTCGCGGCCAGGGCGCTCATCTCGGCTATTTCGTGAGCGTTCTGCTTCACCACGATGATGTTGAGGTTGAGCGGTAACCCGGCTTCGTGGGCTGCGGCCAGTCCTCTGGAGAAGGATCGGAACGAACCGCGCCTCCGGGTCACGGCTTCGTACGTCTCCTCGCTGGCGCCGTAGACGCTGACCGTCAGCCGGTAAGGGCGTCGCGTAGCGAGCAAGTCCAGGATCGCCGGATTCGACAACCGCGACCCGTTCGTCGAGACGGAAAGCATCATGCCGAACTTGAAGGCCAGGCGGTACACGTCGGGGAAGAGCTTGTCGATCAGTGGTTCGCCGCCGGTCAACTGCAGCCACAAGACCCCGGAATCCCGCATGATTTGCAGCAACCGGACCCGGTCTTCCCAGCTCAGCCCGCTGAACTTCTTGACTCCGAGGTAGCAGACGGGGCAGTCGTAGTTGCAGCCGAGATTCAGCTCATACGACGCCCTGGCGAATCCGTAGGACGTCCTGGGCCGGATCAGAACGCTCTGGGCGACGGGCTGCCCGATGACATCCAGGTCGGGCCAGGCGCGCGCGACAGGATCCACTAACCATGTGGGTGGCCCATTGCCCTCCGCCGCTGCCCTGACCAGCTCTTCATAGTTGCGCTCAGGGATTCTGGCGCCATTGCGGTGGCCCGGCCGTACGAGGAGGAAGCCATCCATGTAGGGACTGGCAATGAGTGCTTGCACTGCCTGGTCCTCCTTCCCCAGCTCCGGGTCAGTCAGGCGGTGCGGGATCTGCCCGGTTGATCGTCCTGAGGATCGAGGGAAACGCGCCGGTCGGTCAAGCCTCCCAGCCTCCCCGCGGTGGCGTCATTACCTGTCCCGGGAACCACTTGCTCCCATCGAGAGGCAACTACTGACCTGCTCGTCATTGCGGTGCAAGGGCGAAATGGTTCCACTCAACGCCTAAGTACATTCCCGGTTAGGCGGATTTTGTAGTTGCAGGCCGTGTCAATCGGATTACGGTTGATCCTGACCTCGTCAACTCCACGAGCCGGACCTCTCCCGCCGAGCCAGGACCCGCTGGAAGGTGACATGATGCCCATCGTCCGGATCACCCTGCCGGCCGAGAAACGCGCCTTACGCGAGAAGATGCGCGCCCTGGGCCTGGGCCACCGCCAGATCGCCGCGGAGTTCGCCCGCCGCTACCGACTGCGCCCCCGCGCCGCCTGGCGCGAAGCCCACGGCTGGAGCCTGCGCGAAGCCGCCGCCCAGATCAACGCCTACACCGGCGCTGTCGGCCTGGACCCCGGCGGCATCTCCAGCATGACCGCCCCGCACCTGTGCGAGCACGAGAACTGGCCCGGCCCCGGCCCGCAGCCGTCCGGCCGCCGCCCCTCGCCCTACCTGCTGGCCCTGCTCGCCTGCGTCTACGGCTGCACCGCCGGCGACCTGATCGACCTGGCCGACCGCGAGCAGCTCCCTCCCGCCGAGTTGCTCATCCTCGACACCTACGGCCAGGAAATTCCCAATCTCCGCAACGAAGACCGTCCGTCCCAACTGCCCCGCCCACCAGCGCAGCCTGCGCCGCAACAACCCCTGTCCGCCGTACCCGCCATCACCTACTGTCGGGCATGCGCTGGGCCGTCCCCGGCGCCATCGCCAGATTGCACTGCCAGGAAGCCAGCAAACGCTGGGAACAGATCTGGCAGCGGCCACATAACCAGACAGCCGCGACCCACCCGGCCATCTGCCAGCACCAGCACACTCAGACCGCCGCAAGCTGACCCGGGCTACCTACAAAATTGGCGCACTGGATCGGCGGCGGTGATCGCCGGGGCGCTAGCTTGGATAGCGGCAGGCCACTGTCCATGCGCAAGCTCGCCCCCATGTTCAGGACTTTCTGCCGCTGGGCCGGGAACCGGATACTCGGGGCGCCAGGTGAGCCTGCTCCGCGTGGCTAACGAAACCGTGGGATGAGACCATCTCTGGCAAGGAACGGTTGACTTCGAAGCATGCAAGGTGCCGACGCGAACAGGGTGCATATTGTTGGTTTCTGACGTAGAGTCAGATGAACATGCAAGCTGACCGCTAGGATCAGGCTGATGTTGTTGCGATTCGAGGTCTCGAACCATCGGTCGATCTTGGAGCCTGTCGAGCTGTCCATGGTTGCCGTGGATGACGACAGGCCCTCGACCCGGGGGTTTGATCTTCTTGCCGAGCGAGTGTTGGCCATAGCTGGCATCTACGGGCCGAACGCATCGGGTAAGTCGAACGTCCTTGAAGCCCTCACGTGGCTGTCAACGGCGGTAGCACGGTCGCTTCGGGCCTGGGACGAGTTCATTCCGCGCGAGCCGTTCAAGTTCGGGCTGGGTCCTGAGGCGCCGTCGACTTACGAAGTGGAAATGATCGTCGGGGGCGTTCGGTACGCATACCGGCTTGAAGTTGACGATTCGGTAGTGCTGTTTGAGGGTCTTTACAGTTACCCGGAGCGAAGGCGGCGAGTGCTGTTCGAAAGGGAGGGTTTGGATATAAACTTCCGTCGGGGCCTCGGTAGTCTTTCGGGGACCCGGGAACTACTAACGCCTACTACGTTGGCCTTGTCGGCGGCAATGAGGTTCGCTGAACCGGAGGTTCAGCCGTTCGGTCGCTATCTCGCGGGAATCCGAGTTCTTGGTGTCCGGCGCAGAGCAGCGTGGCGCAGGCCATTGGGGGGTAGTGTGCTGGGACTATCATCGACAGAACGACTATTTGTCGAGCGGGGCTCCCCGCCGCAGCAATCTCTCTTTGATGACCCTGAACTTTCACGGCCTACTGATCGTGACTCTGCCTTGACCTTGCTGCGATTCGCTGATCTTGGGATCGACGACGTGCAGATGGTAGAGGATGAAGATGGTGAAGCTCATCTATCGTTGCAGGCCGGGCGGGAACCGCGACGACAGCTACGGCTTGTGCACCGTGTCGCCGAGCAAGAGTTGCCCTTCGACATTGCCGAAGAGTCGGCGGGTACCCAGACTTGGTTTGCTCTCATTGGACCGACACTCAGTGCTCTACGCGGCGGGCAAATCCTGCTTTTCGATGAGATCGACGCGAGTCTTCACCCGCGGCTGTCAGCTCGTCTGCTTGAATTGTTCCAGGATCCGGAGACCAATCCTCATGGTGCACAACTCATCTTCACCACTCATGACACGAGTCTACTAAACTATCTCAACCGGGATGAAGTGTGGCTAACCGAGAAGGGTGAAAAGGGAACCACCACCTTGACCGCTTTGGCGGAATATGGTGGTGAAAAGGTGCGGCGATCGCTGAATCTGGAGAAGGCTTACCTTCAAGGGAGATTTGGTGCCGTACCTGAGCTTGATCAGTTCATTCTACGACGTGCCTTGGGTCTGAATTCGAGCGATGCATGATGGCTCGTAACAGCCAAGATTACGGTGGGCGGCAGCTTAGGCGAAAAGTTGCGACCCGTAAACCTCGAAAGACGCTCTTAGTCTTTTGTGAAGGTGAAAGAACTGAGCCAGAGTATTTAAATGCCCTTAAAAGGCAGCCATATGTCCACGACGTGGCAGCAGTGGATCTTCGAGTCGAGACTGGGCGAGGAGGATCAGTTCCCCGAACTCTTGTTTCCATGGCTGTGCTGGCTCGTTCCAGAGCCATGGATCAGGAGGGTGAGATCGATGAATTCTGGTGCGTCTTCGATGTTGAATGGCCAAAGAATCATCCTGGTCTCAAAGAGGCTACCGAGCAGGCTCGCCAGAACGGCATCCAACTTGCTGTATCGAACCCATGCTTCGAACTCTGGCTGATTCTGCATTTTCAGGATTGCGGTGCATGGCTCGACAACGACGACGCACGCAGACTCCGACGAGGGCTCGATGGGGCGAAGGACAAAGGGCTTGACGCAGGGAAGTACATGCCACGCACCGAAGCGGCGGCTCGTCGCGCGGCGGCACTGGAGAAGCGCCACCTTCAGGACGGATCCGCTTTTCCGGATGACAATCCATCCTCGGGCATGCATCGCCTCCTCGCGACTATTGAGTTAGATCGGCCCTGAACAGTGCTATGTCCCGGCAGTCTAACAAGGTACATGACGCCACTCGTTCAATGATGCCTGCAGCCTGTCAGGAGGATTAGCCAGCATAGACAAACATTTGATTTGAGTCTGTCGGTTGCCCGGAGGCGGATCAGGACTCCTCGACAATGGTGAACCGAGCCGCCTCCGCGAGTAGCAGGGCAGCCGAATTTAGGTCCGCCGAGCGGGCAGCGAGGGTGGCTGTCGCGAGGCGCTCGGGCAGCGCTTCGTTGAACTTCAGCCCTTCTAGGGCTCGCTGATCCACGTCGGCAGGCACAGCCGCTCGGCAGCGTCTGCCGTCCCGGCCTTCCACATCTCAAGGCTCAGGTCGGACCGCATGCGAAAGCTAGCGTCGTCGAACCGCTGCACGCTGTCCGTCAGGTGCGACAACGTCGCGGCCAGCGCGGCGTTGGCCCGGTACCCCGCCCAGGTCCGCCAGCGAACGTCATCACCATCCCGGGTAATGGCTGTGCCGCCCGGGTGCACGGCGGACACATGTTCGTTGCGGACCTCAGCCAGCACCCGCTTAGCCCGCTGCGTCAGGGCCACCGGCGGATCCGCCCCGAGCAGCACCTCCCGCGCCGCCCGCGCCATCGCGAAGCTCGCCCCGGACACCCCAGGCGTGAGCCAGCGAGCCTTGCCTCCACCCTCCGCAGGCTCGACGTAGCAGCGGCGCCGCTTCCAGTCGGTCCAGGTCACCCGCCAGCTGCGCCCGACGAGCAGCAGCAGCCGGGGACCGTCGGTCTTCTCGGTCAGCAGCATCGGGTCGGTCCGGCCGATCTCCTGCCGCCCGGACAGCACGGTGAACTGCAGTGGCGCGGTGAACACGGCGGTCATCCCCATGAAGTGCCGGTGCCCGAACCGCTGCTCGGCGGACGGGCCGATGAACAGCAGCTCGCCGTCCTGGTCGATGAATCCCTCCGACACCAGATGCCTCAGGATCGGCTCCGCGCTGCGGTCGAACGGTGCCAGGCCATTCCACCCCTGCACCCACAGGCGGCTGCCGATCCGGTGTTCCTGCAGGCACAGCGCGAGAAGCTGCTGGGCGACGATGTGCCGCGGCTCCGGCGGTGGCACCACCGGCTCGACGAAGCCCTGGCCCCACAGGTGCAGCAGGCCCGCCGCCCAGCCGCGACATGATCCGGTACTCGTGCTCGGCGACCTGTCGGATCTTGACCCGGGTGGTCGCCGTGGCGCCCGGCGGGGTGACCAGGAACCGGATCCGGCCGCGTTCTGTGGTGGCGACCCGGTGGAACGCGGGCCAGTCCTGCCAGCCGTCCCCCTCACCCAGGGGGTCCTCGTCGATGACCCACGACCCGGCCTCACGCTGGCGGCGCTGGACGATCCCGATCCGCTGCATGAGCGCGGCGATGATGTCGTCCCGGTTGGCGCCGACCGACTGGTGCGGGGTGGGCGCCTCCAGCAGCCGTCCGGAGATGCCGGGCAGGCCCGTCTCGTACTCCTTGCCGTCCAGGCTGAACAGGTCGATCCGGGAGGCCGGGGCCAGCAGGCATCGGATGCCCGGGTGATGCAAGAAGACGGACTCTTGGACAAACGGCACGACCGAGCGGACGTCCGGGATGCGGGTTCCGGTGTCCTGGGCCCAGCGGATCAGCTCGTCCTGGAGCTTGCTGGCCAGCCGTTGCGCCTTGCGCCGGGCGAGCTTGAGCGGGGAGTCCTCGGCGCGGTGCCCGTCCCGCAGCCAGGTGAGGTCATCCCCGCGCAGGGTGCCGGAGTAGTACTTCAGCTCGACCAGGTGCAGGCGGCGGCGGCCGAGGACCACCAGGTCCACCTCGTGCCACTTGCCCTGGCCGTCGCGGAACTCCAGGTTCGACCAGGCGCGGAAGGGAGCGTTTTTGGGCAGCAGGGCACGGATGATGTTGAGGCCCTCGGCCTCGTGGGTGAACTGGGACGGGGTTACCTCAATCCAGCGCTCAACCCGCTGCGCCACGGTCCCCTCTCCCTACCTTGCCCACGCGGCTGATGTCCTCACGGCCGACCAGTCGGGGCAGAATCCCTAAGCGTTCATCCTGCCAGCGGCCGACGTGAACAGGGGGCTGTATGGCCATTACTAGCGGTAACTACGCCAACGCGCCGGTAAGACCCCCTGCGCTCCCGTTGGTCTTCTTCCACCAGGGCCTTCCACCGGGGAGTGCCTAAGGTCGCCGACTCGGGTACGAAGCACCTGAAACAAAAGGGGACCGTTGCTCACGACAGTGGGTTTACCGATTGGCAGTCCTGCTCCACCGCAGACGCTGCCTCTATGGTAAAGAGTTTCGTACCGGTCCCGAGCGATCCCCCTTGATCTGCAGTGGCAGTAGCCACGTCGGACTTCAATACTTTCAAGTCTCGGTACAAGTTTCCGCTGGGGGCTTGAGTGACTGCGTGGGTTAGCGTCGGATCGTCTTTACCGGCGAGGACATTGCCGCCCTGACTCAGGAACCAGGATTGGAAATCCTTGCAGGCACCCGATGCGGAGTGAGTGGGCGGGCTGCTCTGGCTGCCACATCCAGCAAGAACTGTGATGATGCCGATGACTGCCAGTCCCTCAGTAACTCTCATAGCGATGAGACGCGCCGGAGGGCTTCTTGGTGCACACAACCTACGCTCGTCGATAGTAGCGCTTGCCGATGGTTGCCAGGGATCAAAGTTGTTGCCCTACAGGATCCAAGCCCGAACGGCCCATGCCAGCCACCGTGGCGACAGTGCCCCTTGACCCGACGGGACGTGCGTCGCATGATGAGAATGCTTCATCAAGTTTCTAGCAAGGAGGAGGCATCCATGCGTGCTCAGTTCCTCGGCAAGGATCCGGAGTCCCAGGTGGAGAACTCGCCGACGTTATTCGCCACGGACCGCACCGACCGCAGGACCTGCATCGCTCAGGGCTGGGTCGTGACCGACCCGCAGGCGCTCGCTGACATCGGCCTGGTCCCAGACGGGGAAGCGATCATCGAGATCCCGGAGGACGTGCTGAAGTTCTACCAGCGCAACCGGCAAGAGGAGCAGCGCTGACTCAGCTCATCCAGCCAGGGCCTGACTTCAGACGCTTGTTTGAGGCGTTCGAGCACACTGCCTTTCGCCTGGAAGTCCGCGACCGCTACGACGCTCCCTACGAGAACGAGTCACTGCAAAAGTTCCTCGCGGGCGAGCAGGATGGTCTGCCCTGGATGCAAAGCTGGCTGGCCTTGCTCCGGGAGCAGACGCCCCAGGGCCGCAGGTTCGCCAGGGTCCGGGTAGTGAGCATGCCCCTCACCGACTACAGCCGCTTCGGCGTGTGGTGCGCGCAGTTCACGAACGGCGCCGGCGAGGATATCCGTTACCTGACCCGTGACCAGGCGCAGGCAGAAGGACTGCCTGCCCACGACTACTGGCTGTTCGACTCGCGCACCCTCGTCCAGCTGCATTTCGACGACGAGGACCGCTTCCTCGGCGGCGAGGTCATCGAGGATCCGGCTGTGATCGTGCAGCACAACTACTGGCGTGACGTTGCCTGGCACAAGGCGGCGCGACGGGATGACTTTGCCGCAGAACAGCACGTCGGTCTCTAACGTTCATGAGGCCCGCGCCACGTTGGGCAACCGCCTCCGCGAACTCCGACAGCAGGCCCGGCTCAGCGGCCGGCAGCTCGCGGAGGCATTGTCCTGGCCGCCGTCGAAGGTGTCGAAACTGGAGAATGGCCGCCAGACACCCAGCGATGACGACATCCGCAGCTGGACGCAGGCGACCAACGGCCATAGCGAGGCAGATGCCCTGCTTGCCTCGCTGCACACCCTGGAAGTCCAGCACGCCGAGTGGCGGCGAATCCTCCGGACCGGCGTGGGCCCCCGGCAGAATGAGCTGGCTGAGCTGGATCAGAAGACACGCTTCTTCCGGGCGTTCGAGGCGACCGTCATTCCCGGGCTGCTGCAGACTGCCGAGTACGCGCGGGCCCGTTTCGCCGAGGGTATCCGGGTGCTCAAGCTGCCGAACGATATCGACGACGCGGTCCAGGGCCGTGTCCGACGGCAGGAGATCTTGTACCGCCCGGACAAGCGGTTCCACTTCGTGCTGACCGAGGCAGCCTTGCGGATGCGCTTGTGCCCGCCAGAGATCATGCTCGGGCAGCTCGACCGCCTGGTCTCATTCTCCGCACTCCCCAACGTGCGGCTCGGCATCATCGGCTTTGAGACCCGCTACGCAACCTCCCCATGGCATGGGTTCTGGCTGTACGACAACGACCGCGTGCTGGTCGAGACCTACTCGGCAGCACTGAATCTGGCTCAGCCCCAGGAGATCGCGCTGTACCGCGGCGTCTTTGACGAACTGGCGGCGGTGGCCAGCTACGGCAGGACCGCGCGAGCGATCCTCACACGCGTTATCGACGATCTCGCGACCGAGATACCCGACGAGGATGGCTCGTAGTTTCTCGACACATCCTTAATTCGCGTATTTCTAGAAATACTGAGAAACTTTCTTGATTCGCATTCTCACCTGCCTCTACTCTCCCGGGGAGAACGACCCCACTGCGGCTATCCGGGAGAGAACACGTGAGCACCTTTGTCCCCCTGCTGAGCAGGGCGCAGATCCAGAATCTGCCGGACCGCGCCCGTGAAGTGGTTGAGTACCGGAAGAGCGGCCTGAGCCTGAACCACATCCAGGGCTGTCCCCTGGACTGCGCGTACTGCATCCGGCACACCTACGGCTTATGGGACCAGCGTGTGCCCCGCGCCCTCCTGCCCGATGACGTGGCCGTCGAGCAACTTGTGACGCATCGCTATTTCCGGGCGCACGACACGCCACTGCAGATCCTCAACCGGGCCACCGACCCGTTCCTGCCCAGCGTCCGGCCGCACACCCTGGCTGTGCTCCGCGATCTTGATGCCCGTGGCCTGCGCAATCATGTACTCGTGATTACCCGGCACCAGATGAAGCCGGAGGACATTGCCCCGCTGAATGAGCTGGCAAATATCAAGGCCACGTTGCTGTTCACGTACTCGGGCATCGAAGACAAACGCATCGAGCCGTATCCGTCGCATGTCGCCGCGGACTCGCTGAAGCTGATGGGCGCCGCATCGCCACGGCGGTACCGCACGGTCTTGTACTGGCGGCCGTTAGTTCCGGGCCTCAACGACAGCGACCGACACTTGGATCGTGCCTATGAGCTGAGCCAGCACGCCGACGCCACCGTGTTCACCGGGCTGTTTTACCGCGACCAGATCGCCGCCTATTACCGCGCCAACGGACTGCCCGAGCCGTACGAGCAGAGCGCCCGGAGGAAGATCGTGCCGGAGACCCTGGAACGGCGGGTCCTGTCTGCGTTCGCTGACTCGGCTTCGCTGTTCCGCAAGACCTCGTGCGCCGTGTCCTACGCGCACGGCCTGCCGGACTACAACGGGCACTGTGGCATCGGCGAACTGTGCGACATCTGCCCGCTCAGCCAGCTAGACCTGTGCCGCCGCGCCCACCGGATACCGACCGCCGCGGAGGTCCGTGCCGCCGCCCGGGCGCTGCCTGAAGCCGGCGGCATGTTTGATCGCCGGGATCACCGAGCGGGCCGCCGTCGTAGACGGCCTGGACAGCGAGCAGCCGCGCTATTACCTGCAGCACGCGCTTAGCTTCCAGGTACACGACGTGGGGTACCCGCACCAGCCCCGCCGGCACGGGCGGGCGGACATCGGATGGAAGGAGGCGGCAGATGACTGACTGGGCGAGTGTGCGCTACGCCGTCGTGGACGTCGAGGGCAACGGCCAGCAGCCACCCGACCTGGTGGAACTGGCCGTAGTGCCTATCGTCGGCGGCGTCATCGGGCAGCGCGCCAACTGGCTGGTGAAGCCGCCCCGCCCGATCAGCCCCATGGCCGCCCGCATCCACGGCCTGACCAACCAGGATGTCGCGGACGCACCAGCCTTCGCTGACATCGAGGCCGAAGTACGGCAGGCACTGGATGCCGACGTCCTCGTGGCCCACAACGCGCACGTCGATACTGGTGTCCTGCGCCGCCATCTGGGCGGATGGCAGTGCCCCGAGGTCTTCGACACGCTCAAGCTCGCGCGGCGACTGGTCCCGGGGCGGGAGAGCTACAAGCTCGGCGCGCTGGTGACCGCGTTCGCGCTGGCTGAGGGCCTGCCCGCTGGCCTCACCCCTCATCGGGCCACCTACGACGCGCTGGTGACCGCGCGCCTGTTCGTCCACCTCGCCACGCGCCAGGACACCGGGCCGCTGTCGCTCGGCGAACTCCGCGGCAACGAGCCGGGAGGAGATCGTGATGCTCCGTCCCTTTTCTAGTCACCAGCGCGGCTTATTCGTCAGCGTGGACGGCCCGAGTGGTGCCGGGAAGTCCACCATCGTCGCCCACCTAGCCCAGATGCTCGTGGCGGCAGGCGAATCGGTGCATGTCACCGCCGAGCCGTCGGATGGCCCGATCGGGGTGCTGTGCCGCGAGCTGACCGAATCGGTCACCGGGCACGCGCTCGCTTGCCTGTATGCGGCGGACCGTTACCACCACGTCGAGACGGAAGTTCGTCCGTACATGGAACGCCCGTGCACGGTGATCAGCGACCGGTACATTCCCTCCGGCCTTGTCATGCAGCGATTCGACGGCATCGATCCGGCCTTCCTATGGCAGCTCAACGCTGAAGTGGATCGTCCGGATCTGTCGGTCATCCTGGAAGCTGATCCCGAGACCATCGCGGAACGTCTCGCCGAACGCGGCCCGCACAACCGCTTCCAGCTCTCACCTGGCAGCAGCCACGCAGAGACCCACTTCTACCGGCAAGCCACCGACCGCCTGATCCAAGCCGGCTTCGATGTGCTCCGGGTGAACTGCGATCAGCGCTCAGCCGCGCAGGCAGCAGGGCTCATCCGGGACCGACTCCAAGCGTTCTCCGGCTCCTGGGGAGAGGAACGGCATCCAGGCGACAACGGCGGCATCCAATGAACCAGCCCCGATTGAGCGGCGACACCTCCCTGGTGCCGGTACCGTCTTCGGGGCCTGACGGGGCGGATATGGCATCGGGCTGGCCGTGGCGGGTCTTCATCGAATTCGGCGCGCTGCCGGGAGCAGTGCCGTGCGCTCGCTACCACTCCCGCCTGGTCCTGCGGGAATGGCAGCTAACCGAACTGGCCGACAGCGCCGAACTCCTCATCAGCGAGCTAATGACCAACGCAATCACCGCGAACCAGGCTACGGGCGTTGGCTCTCCCGTCAGGCTGTGGCTGCTGGCGGATCGTGCCCGCCTCCTGATCCTGGTCCAGGACGACAGCCCGCACCCGCCGGTACGCACGACACCTAGCACCGACGCCGACCGCGGCCGGGGCCTCCTGCTGGTGGACGCGATCAGCAACCGGTGGGATTGGTACGTCCCCCAGCCCGTAGGGGTCGGCAAGGTGACGTGGGCACTCCTGGAGATGCCGATACCCGGGAAATGACCACGCCTGGCCAGCTCCATGCGCCAGGCCAGACCGCGCGCCTCCGCGAGACGGATAAGAAGGTGTGTCGCGCCAGCCGCACCCGGCACGCGCAGCGGGGGTGCCATCATGGAGAAACGCATACCCGACGGCCAGGTGGATAGGGAGCGGCTCGTCGCGATGGCGATCCCCGATGACCAGGCTGACCCGTTCAACCTCGACGCGCTGGCGGTCAGCGACAGGTTCCGCCTGTTCGGCTTTACCCGGCGGGAGGACTATCTCGCCTACCTTTGGGTCCTCCGCGCCCTGGACCGGCTCCGCGCCGCCCACGTGGCGCAGGCCCACACCGACGACGTGGCTGAGGTGCTGGCCGAACTGGCGGCCCACCACGACAGCGTCCCTCGCAACCTGACCAGCCTGCGGGACCGGCTGGACAACCTCACCGACGACGGGCTGCTGCACCGGCTCGAGGATGCCTCCCGGGCGGGCAGCCTGGCCCGCTACCGGAACCGGCAGTCGGTCTACCAGTTCAGCGAGCTGGGCCACCGCGCGTACACGGCGGTCGAGGGCGTGCTCGCGGCCCGGGTGCAGGACGCAAACTTGTCCCGGCTGGTGTTCTCGGACATCCTGCGCGACCTGAACGGGCTGGCCGAGGCGAACCGGGCCGGTGACGGCGACGAGGTCATGCGGCGGCTGACCAGCCTGGACCGGGTGATGGAGGACATGGCCCGCCGGTCAGCCCGGTTCCACCTGACGCTGGGCGACATCACGCGGTCCACCGAGACCTCGCCGGAGATGTTCTTGCGCTACAAGCACGCGCTGCTGGCCCACATGGGCGACTTCATGGCTGAGCTGGACCGCTACCTGCCCCGGCTGACACTCGCGGTCACCCAGGTCGAGGCGACGGGGCTCGCCACGCTGCTGAACCGCGCCGCCGAAGCCGACGAACGCCCGCTGATGCGGTACGAAGACGTGCTCGACGACTGGCGGCGCCGGTGGGCGGCGGTCCGGGCCTGGTTCACCGCCGACGGCGAGGGATCGCGGGCCGCCGAACTGGCCGCGGCCACCCGGGCCGGGGTGTCCAGCGTGATCGCGCTGCTCCGCCAGATCACCGAGGCCCAGCGCGGCGGGGTCAACCGGGCCACCCAGCTGCGTCACCTGGCCGCCTGGGCGTTCGACGCGGCCGACGAGGACGCCGCGCACGCGCTCGTGGGCGCCGCGTTCGGGCTGCGCCGGGCCCGGCACCTGGGCGGCGTGCACGAGGACAGCGACCTGATCTCACCCCGGCTGTCCTGGGACGACGCACCGGGCGTGGAGATCGCGGTCACGCTGTTCCGCCGGGGCAAGGCGCCCACGCCAGGCGTGCCGCAGCGGCTGCAGGCCCGCGACGGGGTCCGGGCCGACCTGCGGCGCCGCCAGGCGGCCCGGCGGGCGGCCGAGCAGGAGGCCGCCCGGCAGCTGCTCGACACTGGGCTGGCTGGCACCGGGTTGCCGGCGGAGGCTGGACGCCGGGTGCTCGACGAGACGGCAGACGCGGGTGCTGCTGACGTTGCTGACCCGGGCGCTGGAGGCCAGGACGGTGGTGGCCGGGCGGATCACCGGGGGTGCGGGCGGCAACGACGTGATGGTGATGCGGCTGGTGCCGTCCGCGGGAGGCTGCGCGGTGCGGACCGCGCACGGGATGCTGCACCTGCCCGGGCTCCGGCTCGACATCGGCCCGCCCGCCCCGCGCCACGAGCGCGCGAACGACGCCCGGGCGGGCGCAGCAGTAGTCGGCGGCGGCCTGTCAGCCCCGCGGCGGCCCGCCCAGGCGCGCGGCCAGCGCCAGACGTCACCCGCGGCCACCCTGACCGGCGGCCAGGATGGCTGAGCCGCCGTCGCCCGCGGGGTCGCCCCCAGCGACCTCGGCTCCTACCAGCATGCGGTCCGCCTCGTACTCACCAACGACCTGATAACAGCATCACGCCCCCGGGCCGGAGCCCTGGCCACCGTGCTGCGCTGGGCGGACCTGATGGCCCGGGACTTCGCCGCGCTGTTCGGCTACACGCTGATCGCCACCGCGCATCAGGTCCGGCTGGTCCGGCGGCTGGACACCGTGGATGACACCCAGCGGTCGGTGTTCGCGGCCCGCAGCGGGCGGCCGTTCGACCGGCGCCGGCTCGCCTACCTGTGCCTGGTCCTGGCCGTCTTCCAGCGCTCACGGATCGAGATCAGCCTGGCCGACCTGGTCCGCGCGTTTGCTCCGACCGCCAACGCGATCGACGGGCTCGGCTTCGACGCGACCATCACCGAGCACAAACGCGCCGTCGTGGACGTCCTGGACTGGCTGGCCGATCACGGGGCGCTCCGGCTGTCCGATGGGTCGGCGGAGAACTGGGCCCGCGACACGGACCGGGGCGATGCGCTGTACGACATCGACCACGACATCTGTGCCGCGCTGTTCCGCCCGGCGCGGCCGATCCAGCACCTGCCCGGCGCGGCCGGCCTGCTGGAGGCGGATGACATCGGCGCGAAACGCTCGACCCAGCGGGAAGCGGCCGCGCGCCGCGCCCGGCGGTTGCTGCTGGAGCACCCGGTCGCCTACTACGCGACCCTCGACGGGGAGACGGCCGCCGCGCTGCGCAGCACCGACCTGGCCGACAACCTGGCCCGGCTCACCGGCCTCGTCGTCGAACGGCGGGCCGAAGGCGTGCTGCTGGCCGACCCGACCGGGTCGTTCACCGACCAGCGGTTCCCCGGCCGGGGTGGTGCGGTCAACCGGACCGCCGGCCTGCTGCTGGCCAAGGTCGCCGACCTGCTGGAGGATCCTGACGACGGCCGGGCGCTGACCCGGCTGCCGGTACCGACGGCCGAGGACGACCAGCGGGTCCTGCTGGAGCGGATCGACGCGGGCCGCCCGGCCGGGGGAGCCGGCGACGACCCGGACCTGGCCCGCGCGCCGGCCTGGCCGGGCGAGCGAGCCGCTGCCGAGCGAGCCGCCGCTGCCGAGGCCGCTGACCGGGCCTCCCCGCTGCAGGCCCCGTTCGTGGAGCGGACCCGGCTGGCGGGCATGCTCGCCGATCTCTATACCGACTTCGGCGCGGGCTCGTTCACCGCCCAGTGGCAGCACGACCAGGAGGGGCTGCTGGCCGCCGCGTTGCGGCTCCTCGACGACCTGCGGCTGATCCGCTGCCTGCCCGGCGGGGCGCTGATCCTGCCCGCCGCGGCCCGCTACCGCAACATCACCGCCGCGCTGCCCGACGGAGCCCGCCGCGACGGCCAGGGCGCCTTCGACCTGTTCAGCACCGTGGAGGGATCGGCGTGACGGACAGATTCAAGCCGACCCGGGCCGGGATCATCAACCTCTGGGATTACTTCGATGAGGAGTTCGCCTTCGGCGACGGCCGGCTAGCGCTGCGCGGCCACAACGGCTCTGGGAAGACCAAGGCCCTCGAAGTATTGTTCCCGTTCGTCCTGGACGGCGGGCTGGACGCGCGGCGGCTCGACCCGTTCAGCGGCGAGAACCGCACCATGAAGGCCAACCTGCTGTACCGGGGCCAGGACGCCGAGCACGGCTACGTGTGGATGGAGTTCGGCCGCCCCACGGGGCCCGGCGAGCAGGAGACCGTCACCCTGGTCATCGGCCTGACCGCGCACAAAAACTGGGAGCGGGCTCGGCCGTCCTTCTTCATCACCGCCCAGCGGATGGGCGTCGACTTCGGCCTGCTGTCCGCCGATTCCCGCCCGCTGACCGCCAAGCAGCTCACCGCCATCCTCGGCCGGGACGCCTCCTTCGGTGACCGGCGCGGCGCCTACCAGGACGCCGTGGACGCCCGGCTGTTCGGGCTGGGCCGCGAACGCTACACCCAGCTGCTGGACCTGCTGATCGCGCTGCGCCGGCCGCTACTGGCCAAGGATCTCGACCCGGTCAAGGTGTCCGGCACGCTGTCCGCCGGCCTCAGCCCGGTCGACGAGGACCTCGTCGAGCAGGCCGCGCGGGACTTCGAGAACCTGGCCGCCGTCCAGAAGCAGTACGACGACCTGGCCGCCGCCGACGCGGCGGTCCGCGCCTTCCTGACCCAGTACACCGCCTACCTCCGGGCGCACACCCGGCACCAGGCCGACCAGGTCACGGCGCGGACCACAGCCGCCGCCGGGCACGTCGCAGGGATCATCACCGCGGTCCACGAAGCGGCCGCGGCCGGACGCCAGGAACAGCGGGCTAAGGAAGCCGGGGAATCGGCCCGGATCAGCGTGGAGACGTTCGGGGCACGGTTGTCGGCGCTGAAGGACCGGGACGCCTATAAGGATCACGAGAAACTCGCGCTGCGCCGCAGCCAGCTGGAGGCGGACAAGGCCCGGCTGGGTCAGGATCAGCAGCGGCTAGCCTCGGCCCGGGCCAACGTTAACAGCCTGCAGCAGGAGGCCGACGCCGTGGCCAGCCGCCGGGACGAGCTGGGCCGGGCCCTCGGCCGGCACCTGCAGGCGCTGGCCGAGTCGGCGGCCGGCGCGGGCCTGCTCCGCGACGGCGAGCCCGCGGACACCGGCGCCGACCTGGCCATGACGGCCAGGGCCCGGGTTACCGCCCGCCGCGACGACATCGCCGAGGTCCGCGGCCGGCTCGCCTCGGTGCAGCGAGTCCGAGCAGGCCCGCAAGCTCGCCGAGACGGAACTCGGCAAGGCCCGGCAGGCCCTCGACGACTGCGACCAGGCCTGCCGGGACGCGGAGCAGGGGCTGGCCGCCGCCCGCGCGGAGGTGGCCGGGCAACTGCGCGGCTGGGCCGCCCGGTGGGCCGGTGACCAGCCCTCGGCGATCCTGGACGAGTCCCGGCTGGACGCGCTGACCGGCGCCCTGGGCCGGACCGGCGAGCCGGACGCGGCCACGCTCACCGAGACGTTCACCACGCTCACCCAGCCGCGGACCGACACGCTGATCAGCCGCCGGGAGCAGCTCACCAGCCAGGAAGCCCAGCTGGCCGGCGAGCAGGAGGCGCGGACCGGAGAACGGCACAAGATCGCCAGCGAGCACGACGACGCTCCGCCCGCCTCCGACCTGCGCCCCGCCGACCGTGCCGGGACGTCCGGGCGCGCCGCTCTGGCAGCTGGTCCGGTTCGCCGACGGGCTTCCGGACGAGGACGCCGCCGGGATCGAGGGCGCGCTGTACGGGGCGGGCCTGCTGACCGCCTGGATCCATCCCGACCCCGCGCTGACCTCGGCCGCGGTCGCGGCGGCCGAGGCGGACGGGTACCTGGTGGCGGCGCCCCCCGAGGCGAGGCCTGCCGGGCGGACCCTGTCCGACGTGCTCGTCCCCGAAGATCAGGACCTGGTCCCGCCGGCCGTGGTGGAAGGAGTGCTGCGGTCGGTTTTCGTTGCGGACGAAGTGAACGGGGGGGACGGGACGGCCGGTGCGCGGGAGCCGGCCGGGACCGGCGCGGACGGTGCCGCGATGATTACCCTCCGCGCGCAGTACCGTTCGGGGCTTCAGCAGGGCGCCCGGCCCAAGACCACGCCGGAGTTCATCGGGGCGACCGCCCGGGCCAGCCGGCGCCGCGCCCGGCTCGCCGAACTCGACCGGCTGATCGCGGACCTGGGCCGGCAGCGGGAGGACCTGGCCGCCCAGCGGCAGCAGGTGCTGGACCTGCTGGCGGACCTGGGCCGGGCGCAGCAGGAGCTGCCCAAGACCGCGCCGGTCACCGAGGCGCTCGGCCAGGTCACCAGCGCCGAGGGGCAGCGGACCGGGGCGCGCACCCGGCTCGCCGGGACGCAGGAAACCCTGGACGGGGCCACCGCGGAGCTGGACACCCGGGCCCGGCGGCTCCGGCACGCCGCCGCCGACCGGGGCCTGCCCGCCAGCGCCGGCGAGGTGGACACGGTCGAGCGCGCCGTCTCCGACTTCGACCGCGCGGCCGAAGACCTGGTCCGCACCCGCAGGGAGCTGGCTGGCGCCGAGGAAGATCTTCACCAACGGTCTGACCGGATCAGCCGCCTCTCCAGCGAGAACGCCGAAGCCGCTGAGCTCCTGGCGGAGAACCAGGCCGCGTACGTCGCCGGCGCGGAGAAGCTGAGCGTCGATGAGCGGGCCAGCGGTGCGGAGTACGAGCAGATCCGGGGCGAGCTCCAGGACCTAGGGGACCGCCTGTCGGCCGCGAAGGCCGACCGGAAGGCGGCCGGCGCCGGGAGTCCGGCGCGCACGACAAGGTCGTGGGGGCCGAACGCGACCTGTCGCACGGGCGCAGTGCACTGGCCGCGGCGATGGGCGAGCTGGTCACGCAGGCGGCCGCGTTCGGGCCCTACACGCAGGCAGATCTGCGGCCGCTGCTGGAGGTGACCGAGAGCGCCCCATGGCCAGCGGCTGCGCAGTGGCCTGACGCGCAGCGGGTCGCGGACGAGCTGGTGGACCGGCTGATGGCGGGGGATGAGGCGCCCGGGGATGAGACAGCCGGGGACGGGGCCGATCCGGAGCAGGTGATCCGGGAGGTGCTGCCCGGCGCCGCGGCGACCGTGCTGGACGCGTTCGCGGCCGCGACCCGCGCCGGGCGCGCGGTCACCGACGGGGTGCTCAAGGGCACCGTGGACCGGATGTGGGCCGCGTACCGGGACTTCGAGACCTCGCTCAAGTCGGGCGAAGACGGGTACCAGGCCGACCTGGCCGGGGACGCGCCGTTCTATGTGGACGTGGTGACCAACGAGGGCCGGGTGCCCGCCGCGAGCTTCGCCCGCAAGATCGCGGAGGAGGTGGAGAACCAGGGCATCCTGCTCGAGCAGCGCGAACGCACGGTGCTGGAGGACTCGCTGCTCACCGCGCTGGCCCAGCAGATCCACTCCCGGGTGCTCGCGGCCAAGGACCTGGTGGACCAGATGGACGCCGACACCCGGTCCAAGCCGATGTCGTCCGGCATGGCGGTCGGGATCCGCTGGGTCCGCTCCGACAAGCTCACCGACCAGCAGGCCCAGGTGTCCCGGCTGCTCGACCGGGACGCCGCCAGCCTGGGCGCCGGACGGGCTGGCCGAGCTGCGCGGCCTGCTCCGCGCCATGATCCATGACCACCGGGCCGCGAACCCCCGGGACACCTACCGGGAAGTGCTCGCCTCGGTGCTGGACTACCGGTCCTGGCACACGTTCGAGCTGCGGCTGCTGCAGCCGGGCCGGCCGGCGGAGCGGCTGACCCGCAAGAAGCACTCCGAGATGTCCGGCGGGGAGAAGTCCGCCGCGATTCACCTGCCGCTGTTCGCCGCGGCCAACGCGCTGTACTCGTCGTCCAAGCCGACTGCCCGCGGCTGATCGCGCTGGATGAGGCGTTCGCGGGGATCGACGACACGTTCAAGCCGGAGCTGCTCGGGCTGACGGTCAAGTTCGACCTGGACCTGTTCATGACCGGGCATGACCTGTGGGTCACGTACCCGACCGTGCCGGTCATCGCGCACTACGACATGCAGCATGACAAGGTCGCGCACACGCTGTCCACGCTGCTCGCGTTGTGGGACGGGGAGCAGTTGCTGGACGCGAGTGCGGGCTTCGCGGGAAACGAGGAGCTGGCTGCGGAGCTGCTCGGGTTCCGGCCGAGCCGGTACGTGCCCGCGGGGGTGGGGGATGTGCTGCAGCTTGGGTCCGAGGGGTCGGGCGGGGATGACGGGGGCGAGGACGAGAGTGACGAGGACAGCGGGTGAGCAGCGGCGTCGTGAATGGGGCCCCGGAGCCGGGCGATGGGCCGGGCGCTGGGGCCGTAGAGCGTTATCGGGGACCGGAGTACCGGCGGCTGCTGGCGGCCGCGCGCAGGTCGCTGGAGCGGACCGGCTGGTCGCTGGCCGGGCGGATCAGCGTCGCCGACCCGGACGACGCGGAGCGGAAGGCGATCATCGGGATCACCGGCGTGCACCAGCCCGCCGGGACTAAGCGGCTGACCGTGTCGCTGGAGGCCCTCGACGCGGCGGTTTCCCGCGGGACCGGCTACGGGCTGGTGCCGACTTCTGACCGAGCTGGGCGGGCCGCTGCGGAACCGGCCCGTGGCGGCGGCCTCGCTGGCGGCTGGCCGGGCCGAGCTGGTCGCGCTGGCCGAGGCGAGCCCGCTCTATCTGGCCTGCGACTGGTACCGGCAGTGGCTAGGTGAGCTGCGCCAGGACGGCACGCTGACCCGGCTGGCGACCCAGGGCGAGGTCGGGATCCTCGCCCAGGCAGTCCACGTGCTGGAGTGCCTGGAAGGGCGTCCGGCGGGCGCTGGATCGATCGCCCTGCCCGCGCTGGCCGCGCAGATCACCGGGGACACGAAAGCGCTCAATCACGGGACGGTGCTGAGCACACTCGTCCTGCGTGCGCTCGCGGTGCGAGCTGGCGTCGCGCGCGCCCGGGTCCGCGGTGGAGCGGCGGGACCTGTGGGACCGGGCCGGGGTTCTGGTCGATGACCTGGCCAGCCGGGTCCTGGTGCTGAATCTGCCTGCGGAGGGTGAGGGGCTGGGCGAGTGGCTGACCGGCGCGGCGCAGTACGGCACGCCGTTCCAGGTGACGTTGCACCAACTGGCCGCCCATCCGATCCGGGTTGCCTGCCCGCGGATCTTCGTGTGCGAGAACCCGGCGGTGCTGCGGCGGGCCTGCGCGGAACTCGGGCCTTCCTGCCCGCCGCTGGTCTGCACCGAGGGACGGCCGTCCACGGCCTTCCACCGGCTGATGGGCCTGGCGGTCGGCGCCGGGGCTGAGCTCTGGTATCACGGTGACTTCGACTGGCCCGGCGTGGCGATCGCGGCGGACGTGATCGGCCGCTATGGCGGGCGGCCCTGGCGGATGGGCGCCAGTGATTACCGCTCGGCGGCCCGCTCGGGTGTCGGTTTGCTGGCGGGGATCCGGTCGGACGCGCCGTGGGATCCCGAACTGCGCGAGGCGATGCGCGCTGCGGGCTACGCCGTCTATGAGGAGACGCTCGGCGGCGAGCTTCTCGCCGATCTCGCCAGCTACCGGTGCCGTATCCAGGTAGAGCGGGCCGGCCCCTGACATTTGTCACGCCGATGTCATGCGTCCCGGCACTGCGGATCCAGCCTGGTTCACGCCACCCTTCTACCATGGCCCATGGCAACGCTTCTGCGAGCTGCCGTCGTCGGGTGAAGCGCTCGTGCGGCCATGGTGCGGGGGGCCGCGACACGAGCAGAAGGGGACATGGTGAGTAACGGGCACGGGGATGAGGCGGGTACCGGGGACCGGCGCGCTGCTGCCGGTGAAGGCACGGCAGTGGCTGGTGAACAAGGCCCATTCGCTGGGCTCGGACGTGCGGTGGTGCGTCATCCGTGGCGGGTCATAGCCCTGTGGATCGTGGCCGCGGTCGCGGTGATTGCCACGTCACCGGGCCTCCCGACCACGACCAACGAAAGCAGCTTCCTGCCGAAAAGCTACGAGTCCATCCGGGCCGCGGCCCTGCAGGACAAGGCCTTTCCGCAGACCGGCCACGTGACCAGCGCCGCGGCCATCATGGTGTTTGCGCGGGCCGACCATGCACGGCTGACCAGCGCCGATTCGGCGAAGATCGTCGCCATCGCCAAGTCGCTGTCCAGCAGGAACATCCATAACATCGTGAGCATCACGGCCGGCCCCCCGTCGCCGAACCGCCTGGTGCAGACGGCCCTGGTGGCCATGCCCAACAGCGTGGCCAACGGCACCGGGACAGCGGCCGGTGACGCGGTCAAGACCTTGCGCTCCGACGTCAAGCCGCTGGTGGCGGGAACGGGGCTGACCGAGGGGGTGACCGGGTCGGCGGCTCAGCAGCTCGACAGCCAGCAATCCAGCAACCGGGCTGATCGGATCGTCCTGCTCGCCACGCTCGTCCTGATCCTGGTGCTGCTGCTGGTGATCTTCCGCAGCCCGATCATCGCGGTCCTGCCGCTCATCGTGATCGCGCTTGTCTCCCAGGTGGCAACCGGACTGATCAGCGACGTCAATAAGGCGCTGCACCTTAACGCCGACAGTTCGGTCTCCACCATCCTCATCGTCGTCCTGTTCGGCATCGGCACCGACTACATCCTGTTCCTCATGTTCCGGTACCGGGAACGGCTGCGCCTCGGGGAGGACTCCAAGCAGGCGATGGCCAGCGCGGTCGCGCGGGTCGGCGAGGTCATCTCCTCGGCGGCCGGGGTGGTCATCGTCGCGTTTCTGGCGCTGCTGCTGTCCACGCTGAGCGTGCTGCGCTCGCTTGGCCCGACGCTGGCGATCGCCGTCGCGGTCACGCTGATCGCTGGGCTGACGCTGGTTCCTGCGGTGGTCTCGCTGCTCGGGCCGCGCGTCTTCTGGCCATCGAAGGCGTGGAAGCGGGAGCCGAAGGCGGCGCGGTTCGCGGCCATCGGCCGCGCGCTCGGGCGCCGGCCAGCAGTCTTCGCCGTCTGCTCCGGGCTCTTCCTGGTCATCCTGGCCATCGGGGCCTTCAGCTACAAGCCCACGTTCGACCTGTCCTCGGCGGGCATCCCGAGCAACGCCGAGTCAGAAACGGCCCTGAGGACCCTGGAGCGAGGGCTGCCGCCCGGCGCGACCGACCCGACGGTCGTGCTCCTGCACAGCAGGTCGGGCCAGCCGCTGACCGCCTCGGACCTCACCGCCTACGAGGCGAAGCTGAAGATCCTGCCCGGCGTCGGTTCGGTCGCGCCGCCGACCGTGAGTTCCGACCGGGCCACCGCGGCGTACACGGTGACGATGTCGTACAACCCGGAGTCCACGGCCGCGGTGAACGTGATGAAGAGCAAGCTGAGGCCCGGCGCCCACGCGGCCGCCCCAGGGGGCACCTACGCGCTGGTCGGCGGGACGACCGCGGTCTTCGCTGACATCCAGCGGGCGATCAACCACGACTACGGGGAGGTGTTCCCGGTCGCTGCGCTCATCATCCTGGTCATCCTCGGGGTGCTGCTGCGCAGCCTGGTGGCGCCCTGGTACCTGATGCTCTCGGTGGGGCTCGGCTTCGCCGCGACCCTGGGCGCCAGCGTGCTGGTGTTCCAGGGACTCGCCGGCCAGCCCGGGCTGGTGTTCCTGCTGCCGGTGTACATGTACCTGTTCGTGGTCGCGCTGGGCACCGACTACAACATCCTCATGATCGCGCGGCTCCGCGAGCAGGCCAAGGCAGGTATGGAACCGCGGCAGGCCGCCGCCGTCGCACTCCAGCATGCGGGGCCGACGATCGGCGCGGCGGGACTGATCCTGGCGGGCACCTTCGCCTCGCTGACCCTGGCCGGAAACACGATCCTGCAGCAACTGGGCTTCGCCGTGTCCTGCGGCATCGCGCTCGCCGCCTTCGTCATGGCCATGTTTTTCTCGCCCAGCCTCACCACGCTCATCGGCCATTGGGCGTGGTGGCCAGGCCACGCGGACCGGCCCCCAGCGCCAGCAGTACCGGAGCCCACGGAGGCTGCGCGGTAGATGTACCGGCTGCTGTTCACTCTGGTGTTCCGGCGCGTGCCGGCCGAGGCAGCGCACCGGGCAGGGTTCGCTCTGATCCGGGTCGCGGCGATCGTACCCTGGGTTTCGTGGCTGCTGCGCCGCTGGCTTAGTCCTCATGATCCGGTGCTGCGGGTGCGGGCCCTGGGGCTGGACCTGCCCGGGCCGCTCGGGCTGGCGGCGGGGTTCGACAAGGATGCGCTGGGACCGGATGCGCTGGGGGCGCTGGGGTTCGCGTTCGTCGAGGTTGGCACGGTGACGGCGCGGCCGCAGCCGGGCAATCCCCGACCGCGGCTGTTCCGGCTGCCTGCCGACCGGGCCCTGATCAACCGGATGGGGTTCAACAACCACGGTGCGGCCGCGGTGGCGGGCCGGCTGCGTGCCCGGCCGGGGCGGGGCACCGTGGCCGGGGTCAACATCGGCAAGTCGAAAGTGGTGCCGGAGCGGGAAGCCGCAGCCGACTATGCGGCCAGCGCCAGGCGGCTGGCCGCAGTGGCGGACTACCTGGTGGTCAACGTCAGCTCGCCGAACACGCCCGGGCTGCGGAATCTGCACGCGACCGAGCACCTGCGGCCCTTGCTCATGGCGGTCCGGGACGCTCTGGACGCTTCCAGCGATAGGCAGGTTCCGTTGCTGGTCAAGATTGCCCCCGATCTGGCCGATGAGGACATCGACGCGATCGCGGATCTGGTCATGGAGCTGGGCGTGGACGGGATCATCGCCACCAACACGACGGTCACCCGGGACCACCTGGCCAGCGACCCGGGCCAGGTGGCGGCCATCGGGGACGGGGGCCTCTCGGGAGCACCGCTGAGGCAGCGTGCCCTGGAGGTGCTGCGCCGGTTGCACGCCCGCACCGGCGACCGGGTGATGCTGGTCGCGGTGGGTGGCATCGAGACCGCCGACGACGCGTGGGAACGCATCACGGCCGGCGCCACCCTGGTCCAGGGCTATACCGGCTTCATCTACAGCGGCCCGTGCTGGCCGCACCGCATCCATGCCGGGCTGGCCCGCCGCGCCCGCGAGGCGGGGTTCACCTCGATCCAGCAGGCTGTCGGCACGAGCCAGGCCCGGACGTCCAGGCGCGGCGCCAATGACTTAACACCCCGGCACGAGGACTCTGTGGTTCAATCACCAGCCGGCTTGAGCTCATCCTGATCCCTGAGCTCCACCCGGCGCCCAGCCTTGTCCTGGTAGTTAACGATCCCTTTCCAGCGGCCGTCTCTGCCCCGCCGCCATTCCAGCAGGAACCCGTCGGCCCACGATCCGGCTACGAGGACCTGGCAGCGTTTGGCGTCCGGCGGGACGTTCTCCGGGAAGCAGTGGAAACATTCAGCCAGGCCGTCTGACATGGCTACCGACAGCGCAACGCACTCCGGATCGTGGGGTTCCTGGCCGCGCAGTCTGGCCAACCGATGCCCGTCTGCGAGTGCCTGGCACGTCGGCCTGCGGTGGTAGGAAAACCCGTGCTCAGTCCGCCATACCCGGACCGGTAATCCCGTGCGGGCCGCCATGCACTCTGACTCACCGCACCAGGCTGCCACCTCGCCGTGCTTACAACGCTCTTCGCCTGGTTTGCTCCCCATTCCGCTATCGTCCAACTACGCTAGGCGCCCGGCAAGCTCCCGTTGAGCAGGCTCTTAGGGACTGACGAACTTCCACGTGGCGGTGTGCCAGGACCAGCGCCAGTTGCTGAACATCGTCTCGGGCCGGAACTGCAGGCGGCTGAAGTACCGGACGTGCTCCCGGGTCACCGGAGACGAAAAGACGAGCAGGGCGCAGGTGTCTTCGTCGGCGGGCACGCGGCCGTTGCACACGTGCCTGGCATTGGCGAACCAGCCACGCCCCACGGCCTGGGTCGATGTGTACCGGCGCCACCTGATGTCGTTGAGCCGGAAATGCCCGTAGAGCTTGAATACCCGCGGCCGGTAACTGGCGCAGGCGCGGTACTTCCCGCAGTTCTGGATCACCTTGGGCGCTGGGGCCGGTGCGGCCGACGCCGCGGTGGCGGTGCCCAGGCCACTGGCCAGGGCCAGGGCGGCAGTGGCCGCCACGGCCAGATTACGAAGATTCATTTCATCCCCCCTGATGAATGATCTTCCTGCCTAAGCTACCCATAGAACTGACGCGTGTACATACGGTGACGACGGTGGAAGGTAGCTGGTCGCCAGGACAGCTCGCTGCGGCCGGTGGCTACGGCATGGGGGCGTCGGCGGCGGGCGGCGCAGGCAGTGCGTAGGGCGGGAGGGTCCGCTGGTCGTTGAACGGCCTGAACCAGTTCTCGAAGCGCAGCGCAGCCAGCCCCGGCTGGCCCGCTGGATCTTCCCCGGCGCCGCCGGGTGCCTGCTCGTACAGCAGTTCATGGTCCAGGTCCTCGAAGAGCAGGTCTTCGAGGTGCCCGCGCCAGTCGTCGGGCAGGGCCACGTCGGCCGCCTCGGCCACCACGTCCACGTGGTCCAGCAGGACCCGCAGGCCCAGCTCCTGGGCCACGCAGGCCAGCGGCTCCCAGCCGCGGGTCAGCAGGCTGGTGACGTCCACGAAAGCGACGAGGAACTCCTGGGCGAACAGCGCCGTGTAGCGGGCGGCGAAGCGGTCCGGGAGATCGCTGAACACCCACGTCTGGCCGATGCGCTCGGCGGCGGTGCCCTCACGCCGGCGAAGCTCAGCCACGTCGTCGATGAGCTGATCGACCACCATCACCGAGGCCTGGATCAGGCACCCGGCCAGCGCCGACGCGCGGCGATGAGCGGCGGCCCGCTCCTGCTGGTCCAGGCCGGCCAGGTCCTCGGTGGCGAGCTGCTCCACGGGGAAGGCCCGGAACACCTGGCTATCGGCATAGACCGATCGCTCGTGCTGGATTTCCCGCATGAGCGAATCGACGATTTCATCCCCGGAGGGCAGCAGCTGGGCGAGCTGCGCGTCGATGTCCTCCAGCCCGGCCACCTCATCGTCGTCGGGGGATATCTCGGCCAGGCGCACCCGCGGCGTCCAGCCAGTCAGCTCCGGGGTGGTCGCGATCAGCTCCGCCAGCGCGGAGCGGATGCGCCGTGCGACGTCGTCGAGGGACTGCTCCTCCGGGTCCACCTGGACGCAGGTCACACCCGCGCCGTCCGGCGCTACCTGGCGTCCCAGGTAGTCCAGCTCCAGCTCCAGGTCGAGGATCGCCTCCGTCACCAGCTCGGCGGCCCCGGTGAGGATCAGCAATCCTGATTCCCCGGGTGGGATGACGACCGCCTCGACGTCGTACCGCTCGTCCATAAGTCACCCTGCCTGGCTCATGTGCGTGGCTTTCGCCCCCTGGCCGCGTCCTACCCTAGGTGCTGGTCCGGCATCCATCAGCCAGGACGGTAGCTATCCAGCGGCCCCCGCCTTCCTGTCCATCGTCCGCGCGCACCTCGGCCCCCAGCCGACTGGGATGATGCGCCCGGGCTCGAGTGGCAATGTTTCCGGCCAGGATGGTCCTGCTGCTGGGCGCCGGGGCTGAGGCCGGCATCGGGGGGCCGGCGGGCGGCACGGCCGCGCTGGGCTCCCGGCCCGAGCTGCTCGGGCAGGGCTCCTGGCTGCGGCGCCAGGTGGTTTTCGCCGCCGCGGGTGGCACACCGCCCGGCCGGGCCGCACCAATGCCCGGCGGAGGTGAGTCAGGCGGTGGGGCCGCTGCCGAGCCAGCCGCGCCGCTTGAACAAGAGGAACAGGAGCACGATGGCGACCAGTTCGGAGCCGATGCCGAGGAAGAGGAAGTAGCCGAAGCCGGTCTGCATGTGGGCGATCGGCCAGGCGAAGTTCTGGCCGAAGAATCCGGTGAGGAAGCCGAGGGGCAGGAAAATGGTGGCGATGATGGCCAGCTGCTTCATGACCACATTCAGCCGGTTGGACACCATGGACAGATGCGTGTCCATGGCGCTGCCGACCAGGTCGCGGTACCCATCCACCATGTCGCTGATGCGGATGAGGTGGTCATAGAGGTTGCGGAAGTAGGCCGTGCCCGCGTCGGTCATCCCGGGGATCTCCACCATTCCGGCGTTGAGGCTGGAGATCATGTCGCGCTGCGGCGTGACGACCTTGCGGATCGTCATGATTTGCCGCTTCATGCCGAAGAGGGTGCCCAGCTGCTCCTCGGTCGGGTTCTTCAAGATGGCACCTTCGAGGTCGTCGATCGCATCGTCGAAGTCCGAGAGCACGGGAAAGAAAGAATCGATCAGGCTGTCCATGATCAGGTAGAAGATGGCCACCTGCGGTGCGGCCACCTCCGAGGCGTGGTGGTTGCCGATGCGGGCGCGCACCGTGCCGAGCGCCGGGCAGTCGCCGTGGTGGATGCTGACGATGAACTTCGCGGTGACAAAGCAGTGCACCTCGACCACGGTCTTCCCGTCGGCGGCCATGCCGAAGGTCACGATGTGGACGAAGTCGTCGTAGTCATCGATGCGGGCCCGCTGGCCGAACTTCTCCGCTGCCTCCACCGCCACCGGGTGGAAGTGGAAGGTGTCACACAGCAGTCGTGTCAGGTCGTCGCCGGGCCCGGGGTCCTGGACGTCGAGGTCGAGCCAGAAAAATGCGCCACCCGCCACGGCCTGCTCGATCCCCTGCTCGGTAGCGCCGGAGGTTTGGCCAGGTTGGGTGAGGATGCCGTTCATGTGGGTGATTCTCGCCCCGGCCGACGCCCGGATGGTGGCGACTTGACCAGCCCATTTCCCTTGACCGGCCGGTAACAGGCCATCCCGCGCTCCCGGCCGGCCGTCCGCAGCTCAGCCCGGAAGGCCCGCGCCGAGGCCGGCGAGCTTGGCGCGGACATGGTCGGCGTCGGGGTGGTGCAGCTCGTCCAGCATCGTGAGCGCGTCGGCCCAGGCCGCCCGGGCCCGGGCCAGATCCCCGGCCGACTCGTGGGCGTCGCCGAGGCGGCCGAGGGTCTCCGCGTAGCCCCAGCGATGGTCGATCTCGCCGTACAAGTCGAGGGCGCGCTGGAACCAGCTCACTGATTCGGCGTGGTGGCCGAGCTGCTGGTGGGCGTACCCGAGGCTGTCCAGCGTGGCGGCCTCCCCTTCCCGGTTCCCGACCTCGTGCAGCACGCCGACGGCCTGCCCGCAGTACCGCAGCGCCTGCGCGTGCTCGCCGAGCCGGGTGTACATGTAGCCCACCGCGTTCAGGGCCAGGGCCCGCCCCGCCTCGTCGCCGGTGCCCGTGTACGCCTCCAGCGCTAGCCGGGCCTGGTCCAGGGCGTCGCTGTCGCGGCCCTGGTGACACAGCACGACGGCGAACGCGTTGTGGACGTAGCCCTGGCCGGCCTGGTCCCCGCGCTCGGCGTGAATGCCCAGCGCGGTCCGCATATGAGCGTGAGCGCTCTCATAATCGACCGAGCCGGGCGCTGACGTAGCCGGATCGCTGGTGGGCGGAAGCCTCGGCCGCCCGGTCGCCCAGCCGCTGGGTAGCGGCCAGGGCGATCTGCTCGGCCGTCGTCCAGTCGTGCCAGCGGCCTTTCTGGTCCAGGAACCTCCACAGCGCCCAGGTGATCTGCCACGCGTGCGTGTCGAACCCGGTTTCCAGGGCCCGCGCCATCGCGCCCATCAGGACCTGCTCCTCGGCCTCGAACCAGGCCAGCGCCTGCTCGGTGTCGGCCAGGGGCTCGGGGGTCACGGCGGGCGGGAGCGGGGCCAGCTTGACCGGCGCGGCGGACCGGAGCCAGGAACGCCGACGCCGCGCAGGCCGTGTGCAGGTAATGGTCCAGCATCCGGCCGGTGGCCGCGTGCCGCTCGGCCTCGCTGTCGGCCGACTGCGCCAGCTCGGCGGCGTAGGCGCGGAGCAGGTCGTGGCAGGAGAACCGGCCGGGAACGTGCTCGGTCAGCAGGTGCGCCCTGGTCAGCTCGCCCAGCCCGCGGCGTGCCTCGGGCAGCGTCCACGCCGCTCATGCTGGCCGCGGCCGGCGCGCTGATGTCCGGGCCCGCGTGCAGCCCGAGCAGCCGGAACAGCCGCGCCGCTGGCCGGATCGAGCTGCTGGTAGGACCAGGACAGCACGGCCCGGACGTTCGCGGCCGCGTGCCCGGCGTCCAGCGCGTCCAGCCGGCCGGGGGCATCGCGCAGATCGGCGGCCAGCGCGGCGAGGGAGAGCCCGGGCTGGCTGGCGGTGCGGGCGGCGGCGATGCTCAGCGCCAGCGGCAGCCGCGCGCACAGCTGGATCAGCTCGGCGGCGGCGCCGGGGTCGTCGGCGACGCGCTCCGGGCCGAGGCGGCGGGTCAGCAGTTCCTGCGCCTCGGCGTCGGTGAGCACATCCAGGGTGAGCGGTGAACGCGCCCTCGGCGGCGACCAGGCTGGTGAGCTGGCTGCGGCTGGTGACGATGACCAGGCAGCCGGGGCTGGCGGGCAGCAGCGGGCGGACCTGCTCGACGTCCCGCGCGTTGTCCAGCAGCACCAGCATCCGCGTGCCCGCCAGCAGGCTGCGGTACAAGCCCGCCTGCGCGTCCAGGCCGGCCGGCATCCTGCGCCGCCGGCACGGCCAGGGCGTCCAGGAAGAGCCTGAGGCCTCGACCGGGGTCATCGGCGGCCCGGCCGGGTCGAAACCGCGCAGGTTCACGTACAGCTGCCCGTCGGGGAACTGCCCGGCGACCTGGTGCGCGAAATGCAGGGCCAGCGTGGTCTTGCCGATCCCGGCCGTCCCGTCGATGACCGCGATGACCGTCGCCTGGGCTGCGCCTCGCGCTGGCCTCAGCCGCCAGCGCCGGCGAGCGCCTTGAGCGCCTCGGCCCGGCCGGTGAAATGCCGCGTCGCCGCGGGCAGCTGCCTGCGGCACCACCTTCTCCGGGTGCGGCGCCCGGGTCGCGGCCGGGGGCGGCCACGCTGGGCGGCCGCCGGGCCGCCGCGGGCCGGGGCAGGCGGGCCGAGCGTCGCCGGCCCGGAGCCGGACGGCTCGGTGCCCGCCGCGAGCAGGAGCTCGCTGTCGGCGCGCCAGGATCCGCTGGTGCAGGAGCCTGAGCTCGGGACCGGGATCGATGCCAAGCTCGTCGGCCAGGACGCGCCGCACGTCCTGGTAGGCGGCGAGGGCGTCGGCCTGCCGGCCGCTGCGGTACAGGCTCAGCATCAGCTGCGCGTGGAATTGCTCCTGCAACGGGTGAGCCGCGACCAGCTGGCGCAGTTCCGCCACGACCTCACCGTGCCGGCCCAGGTGCAGGTCCGCGTCGATCCGCGTGACCAGCGCCTGCAGCCGCAGGTCTTCGATGGGCGGGACCTCGCGGTCGCGCAGCAGCTGCGAGGGCACGTCGGCGAGGGGCTCGCCGCGCCACAGCCCGAGCGCCTCCCGCAGCAGGCTGGCGGCGTGCGCCCAGGCCCCGGCCTCGGCGGCGGCGTGCCCGCGCGCGGCAAGCGCGCTGAACTCGCGGACGTCGAACTCGGCGTCGCCGACCGTGATCAGGTAACCAGGCGGCCGCGTCTCGACCAGCCCGGCGCCGGACGGGCCCAGCGTCGAGCGCAGCCGCTGGACGGCACTGTGCAGCGCGCCCCGGGCACCGGCCGGCGGCTCGGCCCTCCCACAGCATCTCGGCGAGCGCGTCCAGGCTGACCACCCGCCCGGCGCTCAGCAGCAGCGCCGCCAGCAGCACGCGCTGCCGAGGCGCCGACACGGGCACCTGTCGCGGGCCGTCACGGACTACTAGCGGTCCCGAGCAGCCCAAACTCCACGCCCGGCACCCCTTCCCGGCCATGTGCGCGGGTGGCCGGGGGGCCTGGCGGGCCGCTGCGGCCCGCCGCTGTACCTGGCGCTGGTGAGCCATCAGTGAGCCACGGCCGCCGTCCTGACGGCGTTTCGTGAGCTTTGCCTGGCATTGTGACCCTTGCCATTCCTGCTCACCCGGTGCGGTCGCCGCGGCCGCGGCGACGCGTGCTCAGCGGATCGGAGGGATTCGTGCGCCGATGACCGTCCCCGGGATAGACATGCTCTGCGGGTCATCCGCTGCCTGCTCCCGCCGGCGAGTCGGCGTGTCCGTCGCGCCCGCGCCGCAGCGTGACCAGGGCCTGGTGCGCATGCAGGAGTGGCCGCTGCGCAGCTACCGCCAGCTGCGGGCCGTTCCCGCGTCCGTGCGCTCCGCCCGGCTGCATGCCCAGAACATCCTCCGCGAATGGGGCCTGGAAGCCCTTGCCGACACAGTAGAGCTGCTTGTCTCCGAGATCGCTACTAATGCGGTACGTGCATCAGCCAGTATCGCCGATCAGCCGCGCGAGGCGGGGCGCGGCCCTGCGCGCTCCCGGATGCGCCTGTGGCTCACCTCGGACGGGCAGCGCGTCCTGATCCAGGTCTGGGACAGCGATCTTCGCCATCCCGTCTGCCAGGACGCCGGACTGGACGCCGAGGCCGGCCGGGGGCTGCTGCTCGTCGAGACGCTCAGCGCCCAGTGGGGCTGCTGCACACCGGGCGAGCCCGGCGGGAAGATCGTCTGGGCGCTCTGCGGTCCGTGAGTCAGGACGGCTCGCGCCACAGCAGCACGGTGCCGGCGGCCAGCACCACGAGGGCCGGGACGAAGAACAGCCCGATGTGCACGATCCCGCCCGCGATGCCCGCCACCAGGACCAGGAGTGCGGCGACCGCCCCCAGCCGGTTCAGCGGGGCCGGGGCGAACGCGGCCACCGCGGCCAGCGGGGCCGGGGCGATGGCCAGCAGCAGCGACCACCAGCTGACGGCCAGCGGATCGGCGCTGTTCAGCGCCGAGATCGTGATCAGCTGCGCGGCACCAGCCAGGATCAGCGCTCCCCGGCGCCACGGCCCAGCTCGGCGGCGCGGGCGCAGCAGCCGCCGGGGTGGCGGGGCCGGTCACGGGGGCGGGGGCAGCGGGCGCGTTCTGGGTGGTCATAGCCTGCTCCTGGTGGACGAATCCGGCGGTCACGAACGTCGTGCCGACCAGGCTTCCCGGCTCACCTGCTCCGACCATAGTCCCGGCTGGCCCGCGAGCCAAGTAACGATCGGGCCAGGCGTCAGCGCTGGAGGGCGAGAACTGCGAGGAGGACGCCGTGGCTGGGACGCTCGCAGGCGGCAGACGTTTCGGCCTTGTGCCGGCTGGCGTGAGGAGGACGCCGTGCCGAGACGGGCCGCCGGCTGCGGTGGGCCGTTGTCCGGGCGGACGGCGTGGGCGCGGAACCTGCAGACGCCGCTGCGGATGTTCCTGCGCACCGAGACCGGCAGCGCGGCCGTGCTGCTGGCCATGGCGCTGGCCGCGCTGGCCTGGGTGAACATCGACGCGTCGTCGTATGACGCCGTCTGGGGCGCGCGGCTGTCGGTCCGGCTCGCCGGCGCGCGGGGTGTCGCTGGACCTGCGCGAGTGGGTGAACAGCGGGCTGATGACGTTCTTCTTCTTCGTCTTCGGCCTGGAGGCCCGCCGCGAGTTCGACATGGGCGAGCTGCGGGAGCGGCGGCGGCTGGCGCTGCCGGTCGCGGCCGGGCTGGGCGGGCTGGTGGTCCCGGTCGCGATCTACCTGGCCGTGAACGCCGGCAGCCCGGCGGCTCATGGCTGGGGCGCGGCGATGTCCACCGACACGCGCGTTCGCGCTCGGGACGCTGGCGCTGACCGGGCCGCGGTTCCCCGACCGGGTGCGCGCGTTCCTGCTGTCGGTCGCGGTCGTCGACGACCTGGTCTCGCTGGTCGTCATCGGCGCCGCCTACAGCAGGGCCGTCGCGCTGGTCCCGCTGGGCGTCGCGGCCGGGATCTTCGCCGTGATACTGGTCCTGCGCCGGGCCGGGATCCGGTACGGGATCGTCTACGCGCTGCTGGGGATCGCGGCGTGGGTCGCCGTCCTGAAGTCCGGCGTCGACCCGGTGGTCGTCGGCCTGGTCATGGGCCTGCTGACCTTCGCCTACCCGGCGGCCCGGACCGACCTGGAGCGCGCCAGCGACCTGTTCCGCAGCTTCCGCGAGCAGCCGACCCCCGAGCTCGCGCAGTCGGCGCCGGGCCGGGCTCGCCACCGCGCTGTCCCCGAACGAGCGGCTGCAGCAGCTCTACCATCCCTGGACCAGCTACGTCATCGTGCCGCTGTTCGCGCTCGCCAACGCCGGCATCACGCATCAGCGGCGCGCTTCCTCGCCCGCGCCTACACCTCCCCGATCACCCTCGGCATCCTGATCGGCTACGTCGCGGGAAAGCCGCTGGGCATCACCGGCGCGTCCTGGCTGCTGACCCGGCTCAGCCGCGGCCGGCTGCGGCCGCCCGTGGGCTGGGCCGCCGTCACCGGCGTCGGCACGATCGCCGGGATCGGGTTCGCCGTGTCCATCCTGATCGCGACCCTCGCGTTCACCGGAACCCAGCTGCAGGAGGCCAAGCTCGGCGTCCTGACCACCGTCGTCGCCGCGCCCGCGGTCACCTGGCTGGTCTTCCGCGCCACCGCGCTGCTGCCGGCCCGGCTGCAGGTCCGCGCCCTGCTCGGCACCGCCGAGGTCATCACCGACCTCGGCGCACCCGTCGACCCGGGCCGCGACCGCATCCGCGGCCCCGCGCGGGCACCGGTCACCATCGTGGAGTACGGCGACTTCGAATGCCCCTACTGCGGCCAGGCCGAGCCCGTCCTCCGGGAACTGCTGGCCGGCCACGGCGACGTCCGGTACGTGTGGCGGCACCTGCCGCTCAACGACGTCCACCCCCACGCCCAGCTCGCCGCCGAGGCCGCCGAGGCCGCCGCCGACCAGGGCGCCTTCTGGGCGATGCACGACCTGCTCCTGCGCCACCAGGACCACCTGCTGACTGCGCGACCTGATCCGCTACGCCAGCGACCTCGGACTCGACAGCGAGCGATTCGGCGACCACCTCCGCAACCGCGCCGGCGCCGCGAGGATCGCCGAGGACGTCGACTCCGCCGACCTCAGCGGCGTCTCCGGCACCCCGACCTTCTTCATCAACGGCCGCCGCCACTACGGCAGCTACGACATCACCGCACTCACCGCCGCCGTCCTGGCCGCCAAGGCCGCGACCGCCCCGGCGGCTAAGCTGGGCAGTGGCGGCGATGAGGCTCGCCCTTAACCGCACTCCTGGTGCTGATGGCCTCTGCGGACAGATGCTGATGCGGAGGCACAGATGGACATCGACGTCGTGGTCGAGATCCCGCAGGGTTCGCGGAACAAGTACGAGATGGACCACGACAGCGGCCGGATCCGGCTGGACCGGATGCTGTTCACCTCGACCCGCTACCCGGCGGACTACGGATTTGTCACCGGCACCCTGGCCGAGGACGGCGACCCGCTGGATGTGCTGGTCCTCCTGGGCGAGCCCACCTTCCCGGGCTGCGGCATCACCGCCCGGCCGGTCGCGGTGTTCTGGATGGACGACGAGCACGGGCCGGACGCGAAGATCCTGGCCGTCGCGGCCCACGACCCGCGCTACGCCTACATCCAGGACCTGGCCGACATCCCGGACTACCTGCTCGCCGAGATCAGCCACTTCTTCGAGGTCTACAAGGAACTCGAGCCCGGCAAGGGCACCGACGTGCGCGGCTGGCAGGGCGGGGCCGCCGCCGAGGAGGAGATCCGCGCGGCCACGGCCCGGAGCCGGGGCGAGAGCGTCACCGGCCGCCGCATCCGGCGGCCGGCCAGCGGGAACTTCACCCGTTAGGCTGACAGAGCGTGGCGGAGGGACCCGCCATCAACCGCGGCACGCCCGCCAATGGTTCCTGCCCAGCCGAGGCAGGAGACCGCATGACCGTACCCGCAGACCCTGATCCGCTGCTGCTGGCCCTGGACGAGCTGGCCGCCCTGGCCGCGGCGGACGACCAGGCCAGGCTGGCGGACGGCCGCGCCCGGCTGGCCGCGCAGCGGCTCCGGGTGCTGGTCGCCGGGGAGGCCAAACGCGGCAAGAGCACCCTGGTCAACGCGCTGCTGGGCCGGCCGCTGCTGCCCACCGGGGTCACCCCGCTGACCGCGCTGGCCACCACGGTCCGGCATGGGACCGGCGAGCACGTGCTGGCCCGGTACCGGGACGGCCGCCAGGAGCGCGGCGCGCTGGCTGACCTCGGCGACCTGGTCACCGAGCGGGGCAATCCGGGCAACCGCCGCGCGCTGGCCTCGGTCACCGTCGTGGTGGACGCGCCCGTGCTGGCCCGGGGCGCGGAGCTGGTGGACACGCCCGGCACCGGGTCGGTGCACGCGCACAACACGGCGGAAGCGCAAACGGCGCTGGACACCATGGACGCCGCGGTGTTCGTGCTGACCGCCGACCCGCCGGTGTCGGCCAGCGAGCGCGACCTGCTGACCCGGGTCACCGGCCGGTCGGTGCGCACGTTCGTGGTGCTGAACAAGGCCGACTACCTGGCCGGGTACGGCGACCGCCCGGACAGCCCGGACAGCTCCGGACAGCGCTGGACAGCCCGGGCAGCCTGGCGCCGCCGGGCAGCGAGCTGGCCGAGGCGGTGGCGTTCACCGCCCAGGTGACCGGCCAGGCCGCGGGCGCGCCGGTCCGGGTGTACCCGCTGTCGGCCCGCGCGGCCCTCGGCGCGGCGGGGACCCGGGGTTCGCCGAGTTCGCCGCGACTTCCTGGCCTACCTGGACCGCGGCCGGGCGCCGGCCTGCGGCGGTCGCTGGCGGCCCAGGCCCGGCGGGTGGCCGGGGTCGCTGCGGGACGAGGCGGCGCTGACCCGCCAGGCCACCCGGCTGCGCTCCGGCGCCGCGGCGGACCGGGTGGACGCCTTCGCCGCCCGGCTGGCCGCGGTCGCCGAACGCCGCCAGTACGCGGCGGGCCTGGTCCAGGGCGAGTCGGCCCGGCTGCTGGCCGCCCTCAACGACGCGGCCGCCGCCGAGTCAGCGGACTGCGCGGCGCGGATCGGGGCCGCGCTGGAGGAACTGCTGGCCGGTGAGCTGCAGGCCGCGCCGGCCGCGGAGATCGAGCGGGCCGGGCGGGCAGCCCTGGTCACGATCGCGGTGCAGGCTGCGGAGGCGTGGCGGCAGCAGCAGGCGCAGCGGCTGGAGCAGGGACTGGCCCGGCTGGGGGAGCAGCTGGCCGCCCAGCTGCAGGCCGAGCTCGACCAGGTCCGCGGGGCCGCCGCGGACCTGCTCGGCCTGCAGCTGACCGTGCCCGGCCCCCGCCGGGCACCTCCAGCCTGACCTGCGGTTCTTCTACCCGGTGGCGGAGGAGGCGGGCCAGACCGAGCTGCTGGCCGGGACCATCCGGCGGCATCTGCCCGGCGAGGCCTGCCGCGGCGGGCCCGCGGCTACCTGCGCCGGGAGGCCGCGGGCCTGATTCCCCGGCAGATCGGGCGGGCCCGGGCGGACCTGCAGTACCGGCTGGCCGAGGCGGCCCGGCGGCTGGCCCGGTCGGCCGGGGCGTCCTACACCGGCAGCACCGGGCGGCTGGCCGAGGCGCTGGCCGCGGCCGAGACGGCGAGCGGCCTCAGTGCCGGGCAGGCCGCCCGCCGGGATGGCGAGCTGGCGGACCGGATGGCCGTCCTGGACCGGGTGCTGGGGCGGCTGGGCGAGGCGGAGGCGGCGGGGACGGTCAGGCGGCGGCGGCGCGGCCGGGCCGGGTCCGGGGTGAGAGGGACCGGCGGGGAGTGGTTTTCGTTGCGGAAAATGCGGCGGTAGACATCCTCGCCGTAGCTGGTCGGCAACGGTTCCCCGGGAATGATCCGGAACGTGCGCCCGCCGTCGGCCTGCCGCTCCGCGCGCAGGAACGCCGCCCCGTCCCGCTGGCGGGCGTGCCAGCGGTGCGCGAGATCGAACAGGTGGGTGACGAACAGCACGGTCACCCCCCGGTCGAGCAGGGCCCGGATGATCCCGTCGGCGATCTGGGCGCCCTCCCGCTCGTTGGTCGAGGCGAAGGACTCGTTGCACAGCAGCAGGCCGCCGGGGCGGATCTGGTCCACGATGACGCTCATCCGGGACAGCTCCTCGTCCAGCTTCCCGCTGTCCATCCCGGCGTCCTCCTCCCGCTTGAAGTGGGTGAAGACGCCGCTGCTGACGCTGGCCCGCAGCGAGCGCGCGGGCACGAACAGCCCGGCCTGCATCATCAGCCGGGCCAGGCCGACGCTCCGCAGGAAGGTCGACTTCCCGCCCTGGTTGGCTCCGGTAATTATCAGCAACGAAGACCCGTCCGCGCTGATGTCGTTGCCCACGGCCCGGCCTTCGAGGAGCAGGGACAGGCAGGGGTCATACAGGGCGGTAGCGTCCAGCGCGGGCGGGCGGCCGGGGGGCGCCCCCTGGCCGGGCCCCTCATCCCCGGACATGGGGACCGGGTCGGGGAAGCAGGCGGGCTCACCCTTGGCCGTGAGCGCCTGGTGCAGGTTCAGGCAGGCCACGTAGAAGCCGAGCTCCGCGCGCAGCGCCCGGAAGAAGCTGAGCACATGGTCGCTGGACTGGCCGAGGGCGCTGGCCACCAGGGCGATGCCCCGGGCCCGCAGGTCCGCCAGGGCCCGGGCGCCGTTCTCGTCCCGGTCGGCGATCTGGAACGACAGCCCGTCGCGGGTGCCGGGGATCCGGTCGCGCCAGCTCTGCTCGCGCAGGCGGCGCAGCACGTAGCCGGTGCCCTTGTTGCCCTGGCCGAGCCCCGCGCTGATCAGCACGCCCCGGCGGAAGCCGAGCTCTTTCAGGTGCGCCTGGACGTCGGCGAAGTACTCGTCGCCGAGTTCCTTGTCCAGCATCCCGAACAGCTGCCGGAAGCCCTCGG
>CAWJDQ010000002.1:0-906095 GCA_963841695.1 uncultured Actinomycetes bacterium
AGATCGGAGACAAGTACGAACTGGCCCGTGCCCACAATGGCCTGGCCCAATTTTACCGCGTGACAGCCGACGTTGGCCAGGCGCAGCACCATCAACTGCAAGCCCAGACCCTTTATATGGAAATCGGCGCTCCCGAAGCGGATCAGGTCCGCGCTCAGCTAACCGCTATCGCCAGCTATCGACAGCAAAGGTGACTGAAGCCTAATGAGAGGCAGGCCACCGTCGACCGCCGCTGATTCTGCCCAACCTCAAGACATTGAGGACGGGTGCCTCAAGACATCGAGGACAGTGGGCGGGTGCTGCCGGGCTAGCGTGGCGTGGGGCAGGGTACTCCCGGGATGTCGAAAGTCCGGCTGGTCATCACCGCTGTCACTATCGAGAAGCGTCCGGTGGGCGAGGTGGCGCGCGATAATGGCGCCGCCCGGTCGATGATGGCGGACTTATCGGGTTGGACACCTTTGGGCTGCCGAGCGGCTCTTATGGCTTGGACTAACGCCACGCTTGCCCCTGGTGCGGAGATTAAGTTCAGGCCCACGGTTGGCCGGAGTACTCCAACGACGCCCGCGCGCTAATTGTCCCGATAAATGGGCGCGATTATCTCGCCCAAGACCCCGTGCAACAAGATCGCTTAGGCCAGCCCGAGCGTCACGTTCGAGGTCATGAGGGCAGCGGCGACCGGGCGCTGTGTGCGCCGGTGGTTAGGGGTCGGCCAGGGAGAGGACATGGTTCGCGGCGACAAATGGCTTGAGCATGTCTGCGTGCATATTTCCTCGGACCGCTACGGCCAGGAACAGCAAGGATAGCGGTGCCACGATAGCGTAGAAGAAGCCGTTGAAGGGCTGTACTGCCGTGTGGCCCTCTGCCCGCCAGTGCTGAGAGGCTGATCATGCCACCAGCGCGGAATTACTTGCTACGGCGCGCCGGGTCAGGCTTGACTAGGCGAACCATTTCTGGATCGGATTCTGGCGGCACGCTGTCTGATGGACTGATTGGCTCCCGCCGTACGGCCGGTAGGTGCACGATGATCGGGTGAGTTCCGGGGACTGGACCGCGCTAGGTACGATCCTGCTGGCGGTGGTGACGCTGGTCGCGGTCCTTACGACGATCGTGATCACGCGCCAGGACCGGCAGGGCGCTGCCCAGCGGCTGAAGGATGAGCGCGATCACAGCAATAAGCAGCTGTCCAGCCAGCAGGCGTTCAGCGCGGGCCAGGCCGCGGAGGAGCGACGGATTTCCAGGGAGCGCGAGCAGTATAGCAGGCGTACCTGGTGCAGGTCGTGCTGGGTGATGCGGCTGTGCAGGGGAAGGGTTCCCCGGATGCGTTCGGGGATCTGGATGGGTCCGTGAAGCGGCTGGCGGTGATGGTGGTAAACCACAGCTCGTCCACGATCACGCGGGTAGAGGCCCGGTTCAGCTACGACGGCAGGAGCATTGCCCCTGCCGGGAAGTACACGCGGCTGTCAGGCTTCGCGAGAGTCAGCCCGAAGCTACGGGAAGGCTGGAGCCCGTCGTCGGAGCGTGCTTTGTACGGGGTCCTGGCGCCGTGGGACGCCGGGATCAGGTTTGAAAGTGAGGATGTGCACGTCCAGTTCCTCAAGAGTCCCTATCCGCTCGTGAGGTGGACGGACCGCTGGGGAACCCGCTGGGAGCAGAGGCGCGGAGAGGCGCGTCAGATCCAGGACGGCGAGGACTGGGTGCCGTAGCCGTCCGGGCTCGGGACGGGACCGCGGGACGTCCGTTTTGCCCGTTTCCGCAGGTCGGGGAAGTGGATCAGGCGTCATTGGCTACCCGTTCGGGGCTAGCGCGTCCAGCATCCCGGACACGATTTGTGGTTGTCCTGACCGCACTGGGTGTGGGGTGGTCAGCTCTGTCATCGCGACGTTCGGGTCACAGGCCGTTGCGCGGCGTGAGGCGCGGAGGGAAGTCCTGTGTCCGTGGCCATGAGAAAGTGGCTCTGGCCCACTTTCCGTTTGCGCCGTGAGGCGCTGTTGGTTCGAGTGGAGGTGAGAGACCTTCGCCTGCGGCCTGTCGCAGCAGGCCGCTGTAGCTGAGGGCAGCCTGACCCGCGTGGTGGCGGGGAGGGCGGGAGCAGCCCTGACAAAGCCGGGACGTTCCAGTACTGCCAGATGGGGCGGGTCCGGCGAGCGTGGCGGAAAGGAGTACGCGAGGAACCGGCGTTTTACGTCCTTCAACATGGGCCACCGGCTCAAACCTGGCGGATATGGGCCGGGCGCAGCGCGCACCGCCGCCTGCTGAGGGCGGCGGGAACTTCCGGGAGGTATTGCGAAAGCCGGACCGGGAGGCCATGGGGAAGGCCTGCGGCGTACTCATGGCGATGCTGCTGGGACACAGCCGGGCTCCTAATCCGCCGAGCGAACCACAGTGAACACGGGAACCGCCTGGTGCGGTTCCCGGCGGCGGGCATCCGGCCCGCTGGCCGGGATAGGCGCGCCGACCGCTGAACGGGCCGGGCGGGGCGGAGCCGCCGTAGTAGTCCGGGGCGGGGAAAGCCCGGCACATGGCGAAGGGCGGCAGCGGTTGCGAGAAGGGAAGGAGGCTGCAATGCCGCAAGACGCGCCGCCGAATGGCAGCGCCCAGGCCTGGCCCCGCGGGGTCGTGGTCGCGGGTAGCGGGGATGCAGGCCAAGCTTCACCGTTGGGCGGCGGCCGATCCTGGCCGCCGGTTTGATGACCTGTTCAACCTCGTGCATGACCCGGCGACGCTGATCATGGCGTTCTGCCGGGTCGCGGGCAACCAGGGCGCGAACACTCCGGGCGTGGACGGCGTGACCGCCGACTACGTCGAGGAGGAGGTGGGCGTGCCCGGTTTCCTGGACGACCTGCGGGCCGCCCTGAAGGACGGCTCGTTCCGGCCGCTGCCGGTGCGGGAGCGCATGATTCCCAAGCCGGGCGGGTCGGGGAAACTCCGGAGGCTGGGCATCCCGGCCATCGCGGACCGGGTGGTCCAGGCCGCGCTGAAGCTGGTGCTGGAGCCGATCTTCGAGGCCGGACTTCGAGCCGGTCTCCTACGGGTTCCGGCCGAGGCGGCGCGCCCAGGACGCGATCGCCGAGATCCACTACTTCGGCACCCGCGGCTACCGCTGGGTGCTGGACGCGGATATCGAGGCGGCCTTCGACAACGTGCTCGCACCCGGCCGTGATGGACCGGGTGCGGGCGCGGGTCAAGGACAAGCGCGTGCTGGCGCTGGTGAAGGCGTTCCTCAAGGCCGGGGTGCTCACCGAACTCGGAGAGCACCGCGACACGCTCACCGGCACGCCACAAGGCGGCATCTTGTCCCCGCTGATCTTCAACATAGCCCTCAGCGCGCTCGATGAGCACCTGACGGCACCGTGGAAGGACGGCGGGACGATGTCCACCGAGTACAGGCGCGCGGCCCGCCGCCGCAAAGGACTGCCGACCTGGCGGATCGTCCGTTACGCGGACGACTTCGCCGTGCTGGTCAACGGCAGCGAGCAAGACGCGGCGGCGCTGCGCGAGGAGATCGCGGCGGTGCTCGCGGGGCTGGGACTGCGGCTTCTCCGAGGCCAAGACCCGCATAGCGCACATGAGCGAGGGGTTCAGTTTCCTGGGGTTCCGCATCCAGTGGCGCCGCAAGCGGGGAACGAGCAAGTGGTACGTCTACACCTTCATCGACGACCGGCCCATCCGGTCGCTGAAGGCGAAGATCCGTGCCCTGACCCCCAGGACATCACAGCTGGACACGGAGTACGTGCTGACCAGGCTCAACCAGGTCATGCACGGCTGGGCCAACTACTTCCGGCACGCCGTGGCAAAGGACACCTTCAGCATGCTGGACAACTTCGCCTGGTGGCGGGTGATCCGGATGCTGAGGGAACGGCACCACTGGAGGTGGAAGGACGTCCGCCGCTGGCTCGTCGGCCCCACCGGGCACTGGCGGCCCATCGCGGCAGGCGGGACCGAGCTGCGGCCGATCGCGGCCATCCCGGTTACCCGGTACCGCTATCGCGGCAGCCAGATCCCCAGCCCCTGGACAGCTGAACCAGCCTGACGGCAGCAACCGGGGAGAGCCCGCTGCGTCGAGAGGCGCACGGCGGGTTCGGCGAGAGGCATGGGGAGACGGGCCAGGGGCAACCCCGGAACCGCGCCCCATGCCTACTCAGCGAGGTGATCTGCCCCGGCGTGTCCTGTGGCGTCATGAGCACCGGGTTTGTGATCATGCTCGCCGTGCGATCTTGAGACTCTTCTGTCCTGGCTCCTCAGCTGGCTGGCCTGGCTATCGAGCGTGTCGTTACTTCGGGCAGGCCGGTGCAGGTGGTGGCCCGGACCAGTGCCCGCGGGGCGGCCTGCGCGGGCTGCGGGTGTGTCGCGGCGGGTGCACAGCCACTATGAGCGCAAGCTGGCCAATACCGCGAGCGGCGGCCAGGAGGTGGTGATCCACCTGCAGCCCGGCGGTTCTTCTGCGGCAACGGCGCGTGCGCGAAGACCACGTTCGCCGAGCAGGTGCCGGGCTGACCATCCGCTACGGCCGGCGGACCTGCGGCCTGCAGGCAGTGCTGCAGTCGGTCGCGCTGGCGCTGGGCGGCCGGGCCGGTGCCCGGCTGACCGGCAGGCTGGCCTGCTCGGCCAGCCGGTCGACGCTGCTGCGGCTGATCCGCGCCGCGCCCGAACCGGCTAGGCGGACCCCGCTGGTGCTGGGCGTCGATGACTTCGCGCTCCGCAAAGGGCATGTCTACGGCACGATCCTGGTGGACATCGAGACCCACCGGCCCGTGGACGTGCTCCCCGAGCGGTCCGCTGAGTCCTTCCGCACCTGGCTGGACACCCACCCCGGTGTGGAGATCATCTGCCGGGACCGCGGCGGCTGCTACGCCGAAGGAGCAGCCGAGGGCGCCCCGCTGGCCACTCAGGTCGCTGACCGGTGGCAACTGCGGCACGTGCGCCATGAGGCGCTTGTTGATCGAGTGGGGGTGGGAGACCTTCGCCTTTGCCCTGTCGCGGCAGAGTGATGAAGCTGGGGGCAGTCTGGTCCGGGTGGTGCCGGTCCGGGTGGAAGCGGCCCCGACAAAGCCGGGACGTGTCAGCACTGCCAGATGGTGCGAGTCCGGCGAGCGTGATGGAAAGGCATACGCGAGAAACCGGCGTGAGCACACCTCTCAAGGTGCCACCGGCTCGAACCTGGCGGATCTGGGCCGGAAGCGACGCGCACCCGCCCGTCGTGGTCCTCTGCGGTGGCAGGGGGGCGGGCCGGGGAACTCCAGGGCGGCTGGGTGACAGGCCGTCCGGAGGCCGTGGTGAAGTGCCGCGGGATGGCCACGGCGAGGTCGCAGGGGTATAGCCGGGTGCCTCCTTCGTCGAGCGATCGATAAGTGAACACGGGAACCGTCCGGGTGTGCGCCAATTTTGTAGGTAGTCCGGGGTCAGCCTGCGGCGATCTGAGTGTGCTGCTGCTGGCGGATGCCCGGGGTGGTCGTAGCCGTCTGGTTGTGGGGCCGCTGCCAGATCTCTTCCCAGCGGTTGCTGGCTTCCTGGCAGCGCAGGGTGGCGATGCCGGTCGCGCCGGGGATGGACCAGCGCATGCCGGAGAGTTTGAGCCGCTGGCCGATGACCGCTTTGCAGCCTGCTTCGACGGCGCCGGAGCCGACGAACATGCCCAGGTCGCGGAAGTGCTGTAGCGCATGCGGTGGGCGTTGACCTCGAAGTAGGCCAGTTGCCTTGTCGCGTTCGCGGGCCAGGGAGCCGGTGAACTTCAGGTCGCGTCCGGCGGCGAGCAGGGCGGGGATGTCACCGGCGTCGAGTTCGGCGAGGCGCCCGGTGAGCCAGTCAGGGTGGCTTTCGCGCAGCAGGCGGGTGGCGAGGTGGCCAGGTCGTGGACGTGCTCGCGGGCGTGGTAGAGGTCGACGATCTGGGTGGCGGCGGGGAATAGCTGATCGGCGAGGTTCCAGATCCATACGGCGCCGTCGCCGAGGATCACGAGCTGGCGGATGTGCTCGCTGCCGCGGCGGCGGGCTTCGGCGTCCACGAACTGGGCGAACCGGGCGGCGGGTTCGAAGGTGGCCAGGTAGGTGGAGGAGCCCGGGTCGCGCACCGGGTGGCCGTCGTCATCGAGGGTGGTCTGGGTGAACAGGCAGGCTAGTTTCACCTCGCGGGTGCGGGCCTTGCCGTCCTCGGCTTTGCCCGGCCGGCCTTCGGTCTCGGCTGCCACCATGGGGACTCCGGTGCCATCAACGGCGATGTAGAGCATGTCCGGCACCGGGGCGGGCGGCGGGAGAGGGATCACCTGGCGGGAGCAGATCGCGTCCGCCTGGGCGGTGATGGCCGCCGCGGCTGCGGTGCCGGTGGCTTCGGCGGACCGCTCGATCCGCTTGGCAGTGAGCTCGATGCCGGCCAGCTCGGCGAGCAGGCGGCCGCGCTTTGGCGAACGGGACTGCGGCCGCCGCCCGGGCGGTCATCTTGGCCAGCCCCGGCGACATGGAGGCTCGCCCGACGCCGAGTTCGGCGTCTCGGGGGGCCACGCCGTGCCCGCAGGCGGCGCAGTGGTACCAGGCCCGGCGCAGGCGAACCGGGCCGAGCACGGTGTCGATGGTCTTGGCCCGGTAGGAGGCGAACTCCGCCTGATGCCCGGCCCCGCAGTCTGCCCGCGGGCCGCGGTAGCCGGCGTCGGCAGCCAGCAGGTCTTCCAGCAGCGAGGCGCCCAGCCTGGTCATGGCGGTGCGGATCGCCAGCTCCACTGCTTCCAGGCCGTTCCCGCCCGGCCCAGCGACCGCGCCGCCAGGCCCGCCAGGCTGGCCTATCTCGGCGGTGACCTCCGCGGCGAGCGCGGGGCAGAGCCCCCCTTTTCTGCCGCCCGCCCCGGCCGGGGGCCTGGGCGCCCGCCCGGACCGGCCTGGCCTCGCAGATCGCCTCGTTGACCTGCACGATCTGCTCGCTCAGCGCGGCGAACTCTCTGTAGCTCGCCAGCTCCGCGCGGACCTTGCCGAGCTCGGCGGCAGCGAGCTGGCGGGTCCGGGTCCTGCCGCCGGCGGAGCGGGTCCACAGCCACCGCGGCCCGTGGCCGGGATGACCCGGCTGAGCACACGCGCAATTCGGCTTACCGCAGCGGCGGTAGGTGGCGTTGATGCTGCCCGGCCGGAAGTCCCCGGTCGCGGCAAGCCTCGCGAACAGCTGAGCCCGCTGCCTGCTCCAGCTCCGGCAAGGGACGGCTCGGTCATCAGCACTCCATCTGGAAGTTTAGCCACTTCCAGATTAAGCCGGCAACCTGCGCTATTCCCGGCTCCCTACGTCTCGTGTCGCACACCCGTCGCGCCCGGGACCGCCCGGGAATGTCGGTACCCCCGGTTAGGCTGCACGTCTTGTGGCGACTGTTGTCCTTCCGGCCCCCCAGCTGTCCGTGTCCGCTGCTGAGGCCCGGCTGCTCATGCTGCGCGCGCAGGGCTTCCTCGGCGCGGGCGGCCGCCGCGGCGGCGTGCCTGCGATGCTGCGCAGGCTCGGCGCGGTGCAGCTGGACACGATCAGCGTGCTGGCCCGCTCCCACGAGCTCGTCGCCTACGCCCGGCTCGGGCCGGTGCCGCGGGACCGGATCGAGCGTGCCTACTGGCATCCGCGCCAGCCAGCGGCCTTCGAGTACTGGTCCCACGCGGCCTGCATCCTGCCCCTGGAGGAATGGCCCTGGTACGCGTTCCGCCGCCGCGCGCTGCGCGCCCGGGGCAAGCGCTGGCATCAGAGTCACGAGCGCACGTGCGCCGAGGTGCTGGCCCGGCTGCGCGCCGAGGGACCGCTCAACGCCACCCAGCTCGGCGGGGCCAAGGCGGGCGGTCCCTGGTGGGACTGGTCGGAGACGAAGATTGCCGTGGAGTGGCTGCTGGACGTCGGTGAGGTGATCTGCGTCCGCCGGGATGGCTGGCGGCGCGTGTACGACCTGCCGGAGCGGGTGCTGCCCAGCGAGCTGCTGGACCGCGAGCCGGCCGACGCAGGAATGCCTGGCCCATCTGGCCGGGGTGGCGGCCCGGGCGCTGGGCGTGGTGACCCGGGCGGACCTGATCGACTACCACCGGCTGCGCGAGCTGACCGACGGCCAGGCCAGGCACGCGGAACTCGCCGCAGAGTCGGCGCTGGCGGCCGGCCTGACCCCGGTCGAGATCGAGGTAGCCGTCCCGCCGGGGGCGGGCCGGAAGGCGCCCGCCACCGTGGTGCCGGGCTGGGCCGATCCGGCCGCGCTGGCCGAGACGCCCCGCGGACGGCACCGGGTCACCCTGCTGTCCCCGTTTGACTCCCTGGTCTGGGACCGCAAGCGCACCCGGCGGATGTTCGGCTTCGAGCACAGCCTGGAGGCCTACGTGCCCAAGCCCAAGCGGGTGCACGGGTACTACGCGATGCCGTTGCTGGCCGGGGGGCGCCTGCTCGGCCGGGTCGACCCGGTCCGCCAGGGCCAGACCCTGGTCGCCCGGCAGCTCTCGCTCGACTCCGCCGCGGCCGTCGCGCCGATGGCCCGCGCGCTGCGCGAGGCGGCGGAGTGGGTAGGCTGCTCGGCGGTCGGGATCGGGCAGGTCAACCGCCCGGACCTCGGGGCGCGGCTGCGCAGTGCCCTTAGTGACGGGGCCCTTAGTGACGGGGCCCTCGTGACGGGGCCCTCGCTGACGGGGCCCCCGCTGACGGGGCCCCCGCTGACCAGGCCCGGTCGTGATGCGCTGCCGCGATGCAGTCCGGGACGGCTGACCTCACCCTCACTCCATCGGCTGGTGCGCGATGGCGGCCGGTTCCCGGCCGGCGAGCAGCCAGCCGGTCACTGCGGCTGCGAGCGGCATGCCCACCAGCATGAGCAGCAGGCTGGTGGTGGGCACGCTCTTCAGCTCACCGAGGCCGTCGAGCTTGTTATCCCAGGAGTAGCCGATGGCGGCGGTATAGGCCGCCACCGTACCGAGCACCGCGCCGGCCAGGCCGAGGGCACCGGCCGTGACCCCGGTCAGGGTGCGGCGGGTCCAGCCGCTGGCCCCGGTGGCGGCCAGGGTGCGCAGGTCGCCAGCGGTTTCGCTGCGGATGAGGCCGAGCGTCATGGCCAGGATGCCCAGCGCCAGCACGATGCCGAACACCGTCGCCCAGCCAATGATCACCGCCACCGACGGGATGCTGTTCCTGGTCTCGATGGTCAGGCTGGCCGCGGCTGCGGTGGCCTGGCGTTGGTGATCTGCGCGGCGGTCGGCGGGGTCGGCGTCTGGATCAGCCAGCCGTCCGCCGTCACGCTGCGCTGCAGGTGGAGCGCGGCTGATGGCGTGCTCGGTGATCACGGTGTTGGGCGCCGACGTGCCGGACGGAAGCGCGCTGACCTCCTGGATCACCGGGTTGGCCAGGCACCCGTTCTTCGGGCACGGGAAGGTTGCTGGCGCCTGGGCCGTTGCCGCCGCCCGGGGTAATCACGCCGCCTGGCGAGCCTGTCGCTGCCGTAGGTGAGCTGCATCTTGGTGATGCCGGACAGCCCGGGCCGCATGCTGAGAATGTCGGCGCTGGGGCTGACCTGCGAGGCGCGTGATGCCAAAGGCGTGCAGCAGCTGCGGGGTGGCGACATAGACCGGCCCCGACCAGCTGCGCCCGGACGCGGCGTGCTGCAGTGAGGCACTGGTCGAACTCGAGCTCGACGACGTCGTGCGAGCCGAGCGCGGCCGCGATGGCGTGCGCGGACTTCGCCATCGACGCCAGCGTGCTCCCGGTCACCGGGCCGCTGGGCCCGCTGCCCGGGCCACCGCCCCCGTATGGGCCGTTGGGCGTGTAGACGATGAGCTGGTTCGACGCCAGGTTGGGCCCGGCGTAGTCGAGGACGTTGCCGAAGCGCTGCGCGGACAGCACGCTGACCAGCACGGCGATCAGCACGCCGAGTGTGATGGCGGCGAGGGCCGAGCCTGACCTGGCCCGGTACCGGGCCAGGTCGCGCAGGGCCAGCCGGGTCGCGATCGGGGCCCGCCGGCCCAGCCTGGCCAGCAGCGTGAGGCACGCCGGGGCCAGCAGGATCACCGCCGCGATCAGCGCGACGAAGCCGAGGACGAGTTCGAGCGCTCCGCTGCCGTTGCCGTTGCTCGTGCCGGAGTAGGCGAACAGGACCGCGGCCCCGCCGAGCAGGATCAGGCCGGGCAGCGCCGAGCGGTGGATCTGCCTGGGCGGCGCGGGCCGCCCGGACAGGGCGGTCACGACCGGGATCCTGGTGACCGACCGGGCCGGCCGGGAGGCGGCGAAGTAGGTGGCGACGACCGCGAGGGCCAGGGCGACGCCGATCACGGTCCACGGCAGCTGGAACGTGCCGATCAGGTGGTGGGCATCCGTCTCGACGCTTGGCCGGTAGGCCAGCCAGGCGGCCAGGCCCAGCACGAACCCGGCCGCCGCGCCGACGATGCCCACCAGCACGCCGTTGGCCCGGACGACCAGGCGGATATTCCGGTCCGTGGCACCCTGGGCGGCCAGCAGCCCCAGGGACCGCAGCCGGCGCTGCGCGAGCACCGTGAAGCCGCCGACTCCCACCAGGGCGATGAGCAGCATGCCGACGGTGGCCAGGGCGAGCACGATCGTCTCCGGGTTCAGCACGTTGCCCGACGACGCCGAGTGCGGTGTGGACACGTTCGGCCCGATGCGGTGCGGGGGCACCCCGTGCGCGTCGAACAGCACCGTGATCTGGCTCGGGGCGGTGACCTGGCCGGGGGCGACGAGGGCGAACTCGTCCAGCAGGCTCTGCGGGTTCACGCACGATGCCGGTGACCCGCCGGGCCGTGCCGCCGGTGCGCCAGAGGTCACCGACCCTGAGATGGAAGGCGGCGGCCAGGTCACTGGTCACCGCCACCTGGCCCGGGCCTACCGGGTAGTGGCCGCTGACCAGGGAGAGCATCGGCTGGCCGTACGGGCCATGCGGGTCCTGGGCGCGCAGGTCGTAGGTGTCGATCGAACCGGGAATGGCGATGGTCTGGTTCTCGATGACGTCAACCCGGCCGAAGCGGTGCCGCAGCGTGGCGATCTGGCTGGCCAGGTGCGGGTCGGGAGCCTGGAACGTGGCCTGGTCCTGGGCCGTGCCGAATCCCGCGTTCGCCGCCGGGGGCGTGTCGGTGGCCACGGCCGCCCCGACGATGGTGGCCGCCACCGCGACCGTGACCAGCGCCGAGGACCAGCAACTGCTGGCGCCACTCCCGGCGCAGCAGCCGCCAGGCCCAGCGGATGACCGCGCGCCGGGCGGGAACGCCCCCGTTGCCTGCTGCTCCCGCCGGCGCGGGACGTTCCCGCAGCGCCGTGGTCATGGAGTCTGCCCGGGCGTGAGCAGGGACTCGGGCCCGGGCAGCGGGGCGGTCTGGTCGACGACGCGCCCGTCGCGCAGGAACACCACCCGGTCGGCCCAGGAGGCCAGCTGGGCGTCGTGGGTCACCACCACGGCGGCCACCCCGCGCTTGCACGCCTCGTGGATCAGCCGCATGACCGCTTCCGCGTTCGCCGAGTCCAGCGCGCCGGACGGCTCGTCGGCGAGCAGCAGGCGGCGGTCCCCCACCACAGCGCGGGCGATCGCGACCCGCTGGCGCTCGCCGCCGGACAGCTCGCTGGGGAACCGGGACGCCCGGTCGGCCAGGCCGAGGCCGTCCAGCGCCTGCTCGGCCGCCGCCCGCGCCTTCCGGGCGCTCATGCCGTCCAGCTCCAGCGGCAGGGCCACGTTCTCGGCCACGGTCAGCCCGGGCAGCAGGTTGAAGTCCTGGAACACGTACCCGACCGTGCGCCGCCGCAGGCGGGCCTTGTCGTTGCGCGACATCCTGGACAGCGGCGCCCCGTCGATCAGCACCTCGCCGCTGCTGGGCTCCTCCAGGCTGCCGGCGATCGTCAGCAGGGTGGACTTACCCGAGCCGCTCGGGCCCATCACCGCCACCATGCCGCCCGCCTCGACGGTCAGGCTCACGTCGCGCAGGGCCTCCACCCGGCCGGCACCCTGCCCGTAGGCCTTGGACACGTCCCTCAGTTCCAGCACTGTCATTGCCCCGTCTCCCATTCGTGGGTCGAGTGCTCGCTGCTCATGGCCGGGTCCCCACCCGCCGGCGCAGCCGGGGCAGGGCCGCGGGCGCAGGCTGGCGGCGGGTCGGCGGCGGCGCGCTTGAGCCGCCCGTCGGCCGCATCCAGCCACCGGATCACCGCATCGAGCCGGAAGAGCTCGGCGTCCACCACCAGGCGCCAGGCTCAGGTCGGACTCGGCTTCGGCTTCCTTGATGCGGGTCCACTGCTGCATCAGCTCCACCAGGTAGCGCCGGTGCACCTGGATGACCTCGTGCACGTTCGTGCCCGGCACCCGCAGCGCGACCAGCACCTTCATCACCAGCTCATCGCGCGGCGGCGAGGCCAGGTCCGGCGGCGTGCGCAGCCAGCTGGCCAGCTCCGTGGCCCCGTCCGGACGGTGATCCGGAACCCCTTCTGCGGTCCGGCGTCCCCGTCGTCGTCCGACTCGACCAGGCCATCGCGCTCGAGCCGCTGCAGGGTGGTGTAGACCTGGCCGACGTTCAGCGGCCAGACCTCACCGGTCCGCGCCTCGAACTCCTCCCGCAGCTGCAGCCCGTACTTGGGTCCCTCGCTCAGCAGCGCCAGCAGGGCATGCCGGACGCTCATGGCGTCACGCTGTCCAGTAGCATGCTGCGAATAATACTGAGTATACAGAGATTCGCCTAGGCCTTCGGGAACATTGCTGGGGGAAGTTTTGCGGCGGGCGCTCTCGATCAGATCCGGGGCACGCGGTCGCCGGGCCACCCGCGGGTCCTGGTGACGGGACCCCGTCACCAGGACGCAGACCGGCCCGAGTCCGGGTCAGCCGGACTCGGCTCAGGTGAACTCGATCAGCTTCTCCCGGACGGCGATCATCACCGCTTCCATCCGCGAGTGGATCTGGAGCTTCTCCAGGATGTTCCGCACGTGATTCTTGACCGTGTTCTCGGAGATGAACAGCTCCTTGGCGATGTCCCGGTTGTTCATCCCCTTGGCCACCAGCTTGAGCACCTGCATCTCCCGGTCGGTCAGCTTCGGCGCCGGGACCTGCTGCTCGGCTCGCTCTTCCCCGTCCCGCTTGGCCAGCGCCGCGAACTCGGTGAGCAGCTTGGCCGCCATCGACGGGTTGATCAGTGACTGGCCGCCGTGCACGGCCCGGACCACGTCCGCGACCTCGTCCAGCGGGATGTCCTTGAGCAGGTACCCGCTGGCCCCGGCCCGGATGGCCTCGAAGAGGTCCTCTTCCTCGTCACTGATCGTCAGCATGACGATCTTCGAGCTGGGGGCTACTTCCTTCATCGCCCGGCAGGCCTCGATGCCGCTGCTCTTGGGCATCCGGATGTCCATCAGGACCACGTCGGGCAGGGCCTCGCCCGCCTTCTGCCACCGCCTCCGTCCCGTCGCTGGCCTCGCCGACCAGCTCGATGTCGTCCTCGGCGGCGAGGACCATCTCCAGTCCCCGGCGGAACAGCGCGTGATCGTCAACGATGAGAGCACGGATCGGATCGGATGTCGGGGAATCCGCTGAACCGGCGCTGGCGTGGAGATCCGTGCCTGTCCTGGGAACCGGGATTCCCGCGCGATCTCCGCCCATGGCGCCTCCTCTCTGACCCTGCGTTAAAGCGTGATGCTCTCGCCGTGCCCGGTACCGCCGTCGTGCGCGGTCCTGGCCTGCGTGGCCTGGTGATGCGGCGGGGCGTTACTGATACTGCGGGCATGGCGGGGCTTGCGGGTAGTGCCGCGCTGGGGAATCCGCGCTGGCCTTTGCCGGTGCTGCTGCCGGCTGGAAAGGTCCAGCGTGGTGCCCCCCACCGCGACCAGTGGTCAAACTCTGGCGCAGCGGAGGGCACACGCGCAAACCGGGGCCCGCGAACCCGGCATTTCGGCGGCCACCCACGGCCGAGCAGCCTCACCAGCACGTCGGTTCCCTGCTGTCTCTCGGTTCAGTCCACCGGGACGCGCCGGTAGGGCGTGCGGACCGAACCGGTGGCCACCTCCTCGACCAGCCGGATCACCCCGTAGTCGTAACCCCGCCTGCGGTAGACCACGCTCGGCAGGTGGCATTTCTCGTCCCGGAACAGGAAGAAATCGTGTCCCACGAGTTCCATCTCGAACAGCGCGCGGTCGATGGTCATCGGCGTGGCGGAGTGGAATTTCTCCCGCACCACCAGCGGGCCGTCGCCCTCCATCGGGATCGGCACGATCCCGTCCAGCTGAAGCTCGGTATCGGGCCAGTCGGGGTCCTCGGTCCCCCGGCCCGTCCCCCTCGGCCGCCGGGGTCGGACGGGGAGCGGCGGTCCCGGCTGCCGGCGCCGGGACGCGCGGCTCCGGGGGCGGGGCGTCGACCACCGCACCTGGCCGGGCCCCGGCCAGCTGCTCGGGGAACGCCTCCAGCGGCGAGACGTGGGCCGTGTTCCGTGCCTTGCGCCGGTCACAGGCCCGGCGCATGTGCGTCTCGAGCTTGGCCAGCGCCTGGTCGAGGGCCTGGAAGCGGTCGTCAGCGGCGGCTTCCGCGCGGATCACCGGGCCCCGGGAGTACAGCGTCAGCTCGACGCGCTCCCGCTGGGCGGACTGGCGCGGGTTACGTTCCAGGGTTACTTCCACATCGATACTGATCGTCTTCTGGTCGAGCTTCACGAGCTTGCCCAGCTTGGCCGTGGCGTAGTCGCGGAAGCGCTCCTGGAGCTGGTGCGCCGCCCTCGGAAGATGATGTCCACGTGGGAAACCCCCTTCGACCGTCTCGTGTGGAATGACACCCGCCCGGCCGACCTGGTCTTCGTCCCCACATCCGCCTGCTGAGGGATTCGCGGCCTGTTTGCCACTCCGCCCTTCTCCCGGTCCGGGAGACATCTGATCTCCCGGGGGGGCAGGACTTACCTCTAAGCCGCACCGTGATCGGTCGACGACAAGTCGCCTTACGTGGGCCGTTTCGCCTGCGGCTGGCATCGGCTTGCCTAGCCGGGCTCCCCGCAGCGGGCGGGAAACCCTGCACAGCGCAACCACGGACCCGGGCGGGTGCCATAGACACGACGCTAGCCTGCCCGGGCCCAGATGTCAGGAGCCCGGGTGTCTTCTTCGACACCCCCATCACCTGGGCGGATGCCGCACCGGGACCAACGTGGCAGCATGGCGGACTTTCGCCACGGGACGGGGTCCGGGCGCATCGTCAGCCCGGGTAGGTCGCGGCGTGCCCTCCGCGAACTGGCTCCACAGCTCACCCAGTCCCACGGACTTGGCCAGATGCCCGGTCTGCAGGCCGACGAACAGGCTGTTACCCGGGCCCGCCGCCGCGATCGATGCCATCTCCGGCTCGATGCCCAGCTAGGAGGACCGGTCGCCGTCCACCGGCACCTCCTCCAGCTCCGGGCCGGAGGCGGACTGGTTCACGACCAGCAGGTGGTCCGCGTCGTACCAGCTCAGCGCGCTGGGCTGGGTGAGATCCGCGCCGATCTGCCCGGCCGTGGACAGCATCACCTGGCCGGGTGCCCGCACGATGGCGCCGAGCAGCACTTCCGGTTCCGGCAGGGCCGCCACTCAGGCCGGTGCTGACGCTGGCGATCATCGCCACCCGCACACCGTCCGGGGCGACCCGCAGCGCGGTCACCGACCGGATGTGGACGGCAGGCTCACGCTGACCGGCTTGCCCCCGGACGCGCGCAACAGCCATACCCGGGGCTTGCCGCCGGAGGAGCCCGCAGCCCACAGGTCGTCGTCGCGATCCCAGCTCACCGACGTGATCGACACGCCGCTCATCCGGATCTGGAGGGCCCGCGCGGACGTGGTAGCGTGCGGCTTCGCCGCGGCGGACAGGGACATCGTGTACAGCGTCGCCGCGCCCGCCGAGCCCCCGATACCCGCCAGGTACCGCTGATCCGGCGAGACGGCGATGCTGGTCAGCGGGACCTGGCCGGTTCCCGCCTGGCCCGGAACTGCGCTGCTGGTGTCCTGCGGGCCGCTGAGCACGCGGGCCGCCCCGTTGCTGGCCAGGTAGTACACGTCCTCGGCCCCGGCGGCTCGAGCCCGGGCTGCGGATAGTCACTGCGGCTCAGCACCGCGCTGCTGACGCCGGGCGGGGTCCACACCCGGCCGTTGACCATCAGCTTGACCGCCTGGATGGACGAGGATCCGTACGACGAGCTGGTCAGCGTCCAGACCAGCTGCGACGCCATCTGGGTCACCGACGCGGGGCTGGCCGCGGACTTCGGCAGGGTCAGATTGACGACCGCGGTCCTGCTGCCCGGCAGGATCTGCACCGGGTGGCGCCGGGTCAGCGCCGCCGCGGGCGGGAACGCCGAGAGCACTGCCCCGGCCAGCCACTCCTGCGGGCTGACCAGCAGGGCCCGGACCAGATCCGCGGCTGGATCCGCCGAGTCGACCGGCACGAACACCGGGTCGGGCACCAGGTTCCCGCCGCTGGGGTTGAGGTAGAACAGGTCGCGCGGCTGGTACGCCAGCTGGAACAGGTCCTTGGTGAGCAGGAGCTCGCTGGACGGCTGGTTCACCCCGGCGGCGGGCAGCGTGGCGATCCGCCACTGACGGTTCACCTTCTGCAGGGTGAACTCCTGGTTCAGCTGGGCCCGGCCGTGCTCGGCCGGGGTGTACTGGCCGCTGGTGCTGACCTGGCCGAGCTCCTGAGCGCTGATCTCGACGACCGCGCTGTCCTGCGACCCGAACGGCCGGTGGGTGGACGGGACCGTGGGCGGCTGCGCGATCACGGTCACCGCAGGTCCCGGGCCCGGCTGCCAGGACCGGCTGGCCGCCGCGGTCAGGTACTTCCGGGCGGTCGCGTGGTGGTCGCTGAAGTCGGCGCCAGCCAGCAGGAAGTTCTGGACTACCTGTGACGGGCTCAAGCCCGGCGCCGGTGGAACCATGATCACCCCGCAGCAGTTCGTGCCCTGCTGCGCGCTGCCCGTGCCCGGCATCGCGGTGTGCTGCAGCAGACCGCTGGTCGGCACGTCCGCGCAACCGGCCGCCAGGGTCATGCCGACCAGCGCGGCCGCGAGCCAGTGCAGCGGACCCGCCTTAGTCACTGACCGCACCCGCGCCGCCCGGGCCTTCCGGCTCAGTCCCGCGCCCGCCGGGTCCGCGGAGGCTGGACCGCGGCGAAGCTGGCCGCGGTGAACCCGGTGCCGGCCAGTTCCGGGCCCGGCGGGGGCGGGCTCACCCGGAGCGGCAGCGGGGCATGGATGAGTTCCGGGCCCGGCTCAGCCTCGTCCGGCCCGAGCGGCAGCGGCGATCCGACCAGCTCCTGCCCGGCCGCCCGGGGTAGCGTCAGCCGGAAGACCGAGCCCTTGCCGCACTCCCCCCAGGCCTGCAGCCAGCCATTGTGCAGCCGGGCGTCTTCGAGCGAGATGGCCAGGCCGAGCCCGGTGCCCCCGGTGGTGCGGGCCCGCGCCGGGTCCGCCCGCCAGAACCGGTCGAACACCAGCTGCGCCTCGGCGGCCCCGAAGCCCACGCCGTGGTCGCGGACGGCCACCGCCACCGCGTCCCGGTCCCCCGCCACGGTGACCACCACGTCCCGGCCCTCGCCGTGCTCGACCGCGTTGTCCAGCAGATTACGCAGGATGCGCTCGACCCGGCGCCGGTCCACCTCGGCGACGCAGGGGTCGGGGGGGAGGCGGAAATCGATCCGGGTCCCCCGCCGGGCCGCGAGCTGCTCGGCGTCCGCCGCGGCCCGCCGGACCAGGTCGCACACATCGGCGGACTCGGCGTCCAGCGTCGCCGCGTTCGCGTCGTAGCGGCTGATCTCCAGCAGGTCGGCGAGCAGCGACTCGAAGCGCTCCAGCTGGCCTTCCAGCAGCTCTGCGGACCGGGCGGCGGCCGGCATCAGCTGCTCCCGGGCCGCGAACAGCACGTCCGCCGCGATCCTGATCGTGGTCAGCGGGGTGCGCAGCTCGTGCGACACGTCCGAGACGAACTGCCGCTGCACCTTGGACAGCTCCTCCAGCTCCCGCAGCTTCTCCTGGAGGCTGGCTCCCATGTCGTTGAACGACCGGGCCAGCGCGGCCAGGTCGTCGGTGCCCCGCACCGGCATCCGCTCGTCCAGGTCGCCGTCGGACAGCCGCCGGGCCGCCCCGGCCGCCTCGCGGATCGGGACCACCACCCAGCGGGCAACCAGGGAAACGATGCCCACCAGCAGTGCGACCAGGGCCAGGCCGCCGAACAGCATGGCGTGCTGCACCAGGCTCAGCGTGGACTCCTGCTGGTCCAGCGGGAACAGGTAGTAGAGCTGGTACTGCGCGTTGATCACGCCGCCGATCGCCAGCCCGGGGGCTGGCGACCGGCCGTGCAGGTACCGCATGAGGGTGGGGGTGGACCACAGCTCGTCCGTCCGGCCGTGCTGCTGTTCCCCGGTGACCTGGCGGGTCAGCGAGCGCGGGAGGCTCTGGTAGCTGACGTTCTCGTTGCCGTAGGTGCCGCCGAACGCGGAATCCCCGGACGGCTGGGCCAGGATCACCACGTCAAAGCTGTCGCCGGGACCGCTCAGCCCCTGCAGCGTCGAGGCCAGGGAGAGCAGGGACTTCACCCGGTCACCGGCCGAGCCGGCCAGGCCGTTCTCGTCCCTGGCCACGGCCAGCCCGTCGGCGAGCTGGTGCGCGCCGGAGGTCCGCGCGCTGTTCAGCAGCCCGCTCTCGATCTGCTGCACCAGGAAGAACCCGAGCACGGTGACGACGACCAGGCAGATCACCAGCGTGGTGGCGACCACGCGAAGCTGGAGCGAACGGTGCCAGCGGCGGCGCATCCGGGCCGCGACCAGCCGGGCCCGGCGGTGGAGGGTGCGCAGCGCCCGGCGTATCCGGGGCGGCAGGCGGCGGCTGGCCCGGCGGACCAGCAGGGCGATCCGGGAGCTAGCGGCGGGCTGGCCCAGGCCCAGGCCGGAAAGCGCGGCCGCGGGCTCGGCGCCCCCGGGCGCGGAGACACCGCCGGCGGCGAGCCCGCTCACCGGTATCCCACGGGCGGGCATGCCGCCGGGCAGTGCACTGCCGCGTGGCGCGCGCCCCGCCTCGCTGCTGCTCGCTGCCCCCTCCATCACCCTTCTTCACGCTGATCGGGACACTGCCCGGCCTGGCTGCTGACCCGGCCGGGACCGGCTCCTTGATCAGGCCGGTCCGGCCTTGTAACCCACGCCGCGTACGGTCACCACGATCTCCGGGCGCTCCGGGTCCTTCTCGATCTTGGCCCGGAGCCGCTGCACATGCACGTTGACCAGCCGGGTGTCCGCCGCGTGCCGGTAGCCCCAGACCTGCTCCAGCAGGACCTCGCGGGTGAACACCTGGCGCGGCTTGCGGGCCAGCGCCACCAGCAGGTCGAACTCCAGCGGGGTCAGGCTGACCGGCCGCCCGTTGCGCTTGACCGAGTGGCCGGCCACATCGATCTCGACGTCCACGATCTGCAGCATCTCGGGCGCGGGATCGTCAGTGCGGCGGAGCCTGGCTCGGACCCGCGCGATCAGCTCCTTCGACTTGAACGGCTTGACGATGTAGTCATCCGCGCCCGATTCGAGTCCCAGGACCACGTCAACGGTGTCGCTCTTGGCGGTGAGCATGACGATCGGCACCCCAGACTCGGTGCGGATCTGCCGGCAGACATCGATCCCGTCGATGCCCGGCAGCATCAGGTCCAGCAGCACGAGGTCGGGGTGGGTGTCCCGGAACACCTCCAGCGCCTTGTCCCCGTCCGACACGAAGGTGGGTTCGAAACCCTCGCCACGGAGCATGATGCCAAGCATCTCGGACAGGGCAGCGTCGTCATCGACGACGAGGACACGACCTTTCATGAGCCTCATAGTTCCACGGAAACATGGGTGAGGGCACTCTTCCGCCGAGGCAGAGGGGCACCTAGCAGACGTAGGTTACCCGCAGTAACGGGCTGGGTGACACCACGCTCCGTTACGAGGGCGCTGACCAGGGCGGCGGGCGTAACGTCGAACGCCGGGTTATACGCTGCGCTGCCGTCGGGCGCGATGAGCTGGCCGCCCAGGGTTGTCACCTCCTGGGCCGCACGGTGCTCCACGACGATCTCACCGCCGGTGCCGGTCCCGAAGTCGATCGTGGACACCGGCGCCACCACCACCAGCGGGACGCCGTGGTACTGCGCCAGCACCGCCAGGCTGTAGGTGCCTACCTTGTTGGCCACGCTGCCATCCGCGGCGATCCGGTCCGCGCCGGTGAGCACCACGTCCACCGCGCCGCTGGCCATCAGCCCCGCCGCGGCCGAGTCCGGCAGCACGGCGTAGTCGATTCCCGCCCGCCGCGCCTCGTAGGCGGTGAGCCGGGCGCCCTGCAGCAGGGGCCGGGTCTCATCCACCCACAGCCGGGCCAGCCGCCCGGCCCGGTGCGCGGCCATGATCACCGCGAACGCTGTCCCGCCGCCCGCGGATACCAGCGCCCCGGTGTTGCAGTGCGTGAGCACCCGGGCGCCTGCCGGTATCAGGCTGAGGCCGTGCTGGGCCATCGCCGCGCTGGCGGCGGCGTCATCAGCCGCGATGGCCCGCGCCTCGGCCAGGGCCGCACCCGGGGCCAGCCGTTGCGGAGTGGGGTTGGGGTTTGGTCCCGCGGCGGCGACCGGCGCGGCCTGGTACGCGGCTAGCGCGCGGCGGGTGCCCCAGGCCAGGTTCACCGCGGTCGGCCGGGCCGCGCAGAGCATCCGGGCGGCGGCCTCCACGTCATCACCCCGGTAGGCGGCCAGCGCTACGCCGAACGCGCCGGCCACGCCGAGCACCGGCGCGCCACGGATCACCAGGCGGCGGATGGCGTCCACCAGCTCGGGGACGTTTTCGCAGGTGACGACCGTTTCCTCGGCGGGCAGCCGGGTCTGGTCGAGGAGGGCGACGGCTGGCCCGCGGGGCGGGTCGAGCCATTGCAACGTGGGCACGCTCATGATCTGAGTCTGCCCTCCGGCCCGGGCCGGGTCGACCGGGCGGGTGCCGGGTCCGCGCAGGCCACGGGCCAGCCCCGCGCTGTTCCGCTGGCTGGACTTCATGACGCCCCGGCTTCGTGCGAGTATGGGCGCCAGTGGGGACGTGGGGCAAGCCCGGCTATCGGCGAGGAGTTCTGCGGCCGCGTGCCGCGAAGGAGAACCATGACAGACAGTCCGCCGTCGGACACGCCCGGGGACGGGCAGGCCCAGCGGCCCCAGCCATGGTTCCCGCCCGGCGGCGGATACGGCGCGGGCAGCCCGCCGCCGGGGCAGGCCCCGGCCGGGCAGCCCGTACCCGGCCAGCCCGGAATGGACCAGCCTGGAACGGGCCAGCCTGGAATGGGCCAGCCTGGGACTGGCCAGGCGGATCCGCCCGGCTGGCCCGGGTGGGGCCAGCCGGGGCCCGGGCAGCCGGGCTATGGGCAGCCCGGGTACGGCCAGGCGGGCTACGGGCAGGCAGGCTACGGGCAGCGCTACGGCCAGGCGGGGCCCGGGCGGGCGGGCCCGCCCCCCGGCCAGTGGCCACGGTACGGCGAGGCCGCGCCCAAACCCGGCGTGATCCCGCTGCGGCCGCTGGGCGTCGGCGAGATCCTGGACGGCGCCTTCGCCTCTATCCGCCGCAACCCCCAGGCCATCCTGGGCCTGGCGGCCATCGTCATGACGATCTCGGCGATCGTGTCCGCCACCATCACCCGGACCCTGCTCAACCTGGGCGGCCTCAACCTGCCCAGCCCGGGCCAGCAGCTGACCACCGCCCAGGCCACCCACCTGGTGGGCCGGATCCTCGCGGTGGCGGTGCCCGCGTTCGGGCTGACCGTGCTGCTCACCTTCATCGTCCAGGCCATCCTGGCCGGCCTGCTCGCCCCGATCATCGCCCGGGGAGTCGGCGGCCAGCAGATCAGCGCCGGGGACGCCTGGCGGGTCACCCGCCCGCGGCTGCCCAGCCTGCTGCTGGCCACGGTGCTCGTACTGCTGGCCGGGCTCGGGCCGCTGCTGATCCTCGGCCTCATCGTGGGTGTCGCCGCGCTGGCCGGCGCGCCCGCGGCGGTCTACGCGATCCTCGTCGTGCTCGGGCTCGTGGCCGTGGTCCTCAGCATCTGGTTCTCGACCATGCTCAGCCTGGTCACGCCCGTCGTGGTGCTGGAAAACGAGTCCCCCGGGCGGGCCCTGGCCAGGTCCTGGCGGCTGGTGACCCGGAGCTTCTGGCGGGTGTTCGGCATCACCCTGCTGGCCGGGATCATCGTGGCCATCGCCGGCGGCATCCTGCAGCTCCCGTTCACCTTCCTCGGCGCGGCGGCGGGCAGCGGCATCGGCGGGACCGTGATCGTCGTCATCGGCGCCATCGCGGCGGGCACGGTGACCCGGCCGATCACCGCCGGGGTGACGGTCCTGCTCTACGTGGACATGCGGATGCGTAAGGAAGGCCTGGACCTGGCGTTGCGGACCGCCTCGGGGACCGGCCAGCCCGGCAACGGCCAGCCCGGCAACGGCTACCCCGGCACCGGGCCGCTCGGGGACGACTTCGCCACCGTGTGGCGGCCGCCGTCGGCCGGCCCGGCCCCGGCCCCGGCCCCGGGCACACCTCCCACGGCCGCGGGGTCCCCGCCGCCGTGGTGACCTCCGGGGGGCCGATCGGCTCCCTGACCGGCCGCGCGGCCGGGCAGCGGCTGGCCCGCGCCGAGCTGTCCAAGGCCATCTACCGCCCGCACGAGTCCCTGACCCAGCGGATCCTGAACGGGATCGGCGACCTGCTGGACGACCTGTCCCACGCGGGTCAGGCGTTCCCGGGCGGCTGGTGGGCGGCGGTCGCGCTGGCCGCGCTGCTGGCCGTGCTCATCACCGTGGTGCTGAGCCGGACCGGGCCGCTCGCCCGGTCCCGCCGGGCCGCGGGCCAGCTGATGCCCGGCCCGGGCACGCTCACGGCGGCTGATCACCGGCTGCGGGCCAGCCGCCTGGCCGCCGCGGGCGACTACGCCGGGGCCACCCTGGAGGGAGTCCGGGCGATCGCCCGGGAACTCGACGAGCGGGCCGTGCTCACCCCGCGGGCCGGGCGCACCGCGGACGAGATGGCCGGGGAGGCGGCCGCCGCGCTGCCCGCCGAGGCGGGCGCGCTGCGCGGCGCGGCCCTCATGTTCGACGACATCTGCTACGGCGGGCGGCCGGGCACCCCGGAGGGCTACACGCTGGTCCGCGAGCTGGATACCCGGATCCGCGCCGCCATCCCGAGGCCCGCCGCCAGCCTGGCCGCCGCGAGCCCGGCCGGCCCGGGCCCGGCCAGCGCGGGCCCGGCCAGCGCGGGCCCGGCCAGCGCGGGGGCGGGCGCGGGGGCGGGCGCGGGAACCAGCGCGGGGGCGGGCGCGGGAACCAGCGCGGGCGGAGCCCGATGACCGGACCGGCACCGGTCCTGACCGGGCCGGGCCCGGCAACACCCGGGCCAGCCGGGCCGGCCGCGCCTGGGTCCGCCGGCCCGCCCGGCCGGCCGCCGCGGGACGCGCTGCGCCGCTGGCGGGCACCGTTCGCCGTGCTGGGCGTCGTCCTGCTGGGCGGCATCGTGATCGCCCTGCTGAAACCGTCCCCGCCGACCACCGGGTACCTCGATCCCGGTAACCCCGGACCGCAGGGCACCGGGGCGCTGGCCGCCCTTCTGGCCCAGCGCGGGCAGCCGGTGATCCGGGCGGACAGCGTGGCCGCGGCGCTCGCAGCGGCCGGGCCCCCGGGCCCCGGGACCGCGGGCCCCGGGACCGCGGGCACCGGGACCGCGGGCACCGGGACCGGCCGCCCTGCCGGGCCGGGCCACGCCGCCGGGCCGGGCCACGCCGCGGCGCTCGTCATCACCAGTCCCTACCTGCTCAGCTCCGGGCAGCTGGGCGAGCTGACCCGGGTCCCAGGCGACGTGCTGGTGGTGGAGCCGGACAGCGCTGTCCTGGCCGCGCTGAACCGCCGGGCCGCCCAGGCCCCCGGGACTCCTGCGGCACCGCAGGTCACGGTGGCGGGCGCCGACGAAGTCCGCCCGGTCCGCCCGGGCTGCACCCTGGCCGCCGCGACCGCGGCCGGGGACGCCACGCTGGGCGGGGTGCTGATGCGGGTCCACGGTCCGGCCGGCGGCCAGTGCTACCGGGTGGACGGGCAGCCCAGCCTGGTCCGCTACCTGGCCAGCGGCCGCACGGTCACCCTGCTGGGCAGCGGGGTGCCGCTGACCAACGCGGCCCTGGCCCACCGCGGCAACGCCGCCCTCGCGCTGAACGTGCTGCGCGGCAGCCCGCGGATCGTCTGGCTGGTGCCCGGCCCACCGGCCGTCACCGCGGCCGGGCAGAAGTCCCTGTTCCAGGAGATCCCCGGCAGGCCTACCTGGTGACGCTGCAGCTGTTCGTCGCGGCCGGGCTGGCCGCCCTGTGGCGGACCCGGCGGCTGGGCCCGCTGGTCGCCGAGCCGCTTCCGGTCGTGGTCCGCGCCTCCGAGACCGTGGAGGGGCACGGCCGGGCTCTACCGGTCCCGGCGGTCCCGCGCCCGGGTGGCCGAGGTGCTGCGGGACGCGGCCCGGCACCGGATCGTGGCCCGGCTCGCGCTGCCGGGCGACGCGGACGCCGTCGCGGTATGCGCGGCGGTGGCCGCGCTGACCGGGCGCGCGCCCGGCGCGGTCCGGGCCATCCTGTACGGGCCGGCGCCCCGCGATGATGCGGCGCTGGTCACGCTGGGGCAGGATATTGACGCTCTCGAGGGAGAGGTACGCACGCAGTGACCGCCGAACATCAGGCCCCGGGCTACCCGGCCGCGGAACACCAGGCCCCCGGCTACCCGGCCGCGGAACACCAGGCCCCCGGCTACCCGGCCCTGGACGCCGACGTGCGAGGCGCCCTCGAAGCGGTCCGCACCGAGGTCGGCAAGGCCATCGTCGGCCAGGACCCGGTGCTGACCGGGCTGGTGATCTGCCTGCTCTGCCGGGGGCACGTGCTGCTCGAGGGCGTCCCCGGGGTGGCCAAGACCCTGCTGGTCCGCTCGCTGGCCGCCGCGCTGGCGCTGCGCAGCACCCGGATCCAGTTCACCCCGGACCTGATGCCGGGCGACGTGACCGGTTCGCTGGTGTACGACGCGAAAACCGCCCTGTTCCAGTTCCGTGAGGGCCCGGTGTTCACCAACCTGCTGCTCGCCGACGAGATCAACCGGACGCCGCCGAAGACCCAGGCCGCGCTGCTCGAGGCGATGGAGGAGCGGCAGGTGTCAGTGGAGGGTGAGCCCCGGCTGCTGCCCGAGCCGTTCCTGGTAGCCGCGACCCAGAACCCGGTGGAGTACGAGGGGACCTATCCCCTGCCGGAGGCGCAGCTGGACCGCTTCCTGGTCAAGCTGACCGTCGAGCTGCCCGGCCGGGACGACGAGATCGGCATCCTGGCCCGGCACGCGGCCGGCTTCGACCCCGCCAACCTCGCGGCGACCGGCATCAAGCCGGTAGCGGGCCCGGCCGAGCTGGCCGCGGCGTCCGCCGCGGTCCGCGAGGTCCAGGTGGCCGCGGACGTGGCCGGCTACATCGTGGACCTGTGCCGGGCCACCCGGCAGTCGCCGTCGCTGCGCCTCGGCGTGTCCCCGCGCGGGGCCACCGCGCTGCAGGCCACCAGCCGGGCCTGGGCCTGGCTGGCCGGCCGCGACTATGTCACGCCGGATGACGTGAAGGCGCTGGCCCGGCCGACGCTGCGGCACCGGATCCAGCTCCGGCCGGAAGCGGAGAGCGAGGGCGCCTCCGCGGACGGAGTGCTGGAAGCCGTCCTCGCCTCCGTGCCCGTCCCGCGGTGATCACCTGATGGCGCTGACCGGCCGCACGGCCGCGGTGGCGCTGCTCGGCGCCCTGGTCGTGCTGGGTGCCCGGACCTGGCTGGCGCTGCTGGCCGTCAACGCCCTGCTGCTCGCCGGGATCGCCGCGGACCTGGTGCTGGCGGCCAGCGTCCGGCGGCTGCGCATCACCCGGTCCGGCGACACCCGGGTGCTGCTGGGCGAGTCCGCCACGGTTGCGGTGACCGTGCACAACCCGGGCGCCGGCCGCTGCGGGCCCAGGTGCGCACCGCGTGGCCACCCAGCGCGCACGCGGAGCCGGGCCAGGCGGTGCTCACCGCCGCGGCGGGCGGCCAGGCCACGGCGGCCAGCACGCTCACCCCGGACCGGCGCGGCGACAAGGTGTCCGCGCTGGTCATCGTCCGCTCGTTCGGGCCCCTGGGGCTGGCCGCCCGGCAGGGCCGGCGCCGCGTGCCGTGGAGTGTGCGGGTACTGCCGCCGTTCGGCAGCCGCCGGCACCTGGGCGAGAAGCTGTCCCAGCTGCGCCAGCTCGACGGCCAGCACCGTTCGCTGCTGCGCGGGCCCGGCACCGAGTTCGACTCGCTGCGCGAGTACGTCATCGGCGATGACGTGCGCTCGATCGACTGGCGGGCGGCCGCCCGCCGGGGGGATGTCATGGTCCGGACCTGGCGGCCGGAACGCGACCGGCGGATCCTGGTCGTCCTGGACACCGGGCGGACCTCGGCGGGCCGGGTCGGCGGCACCCCGCGGCTGGATGCGTCGATGGACGCCACGTTGCTGCTGACCGCGCTTGCGGCCCGGGCCGGGGACCGGGTCAACCTGATCGCGTTCGACCGCCGGGTCCGGGCCCGGGTGCTGGGTGCCCCCCGGTCGTCCGTGCTGGCCTCGTTCACCACGGCCATGGCGCCGTTGGAGGCCGAACTGACCGAGACGGATATGGGCGCGATGGTCAGCGCGGTGCTCACCGTGGCCCGGCACCGCTGCCTGGTGGTGCTGCTCACCGACCTCAACCCGGCGGTGATCGAGGAGGGCCTGCTGCCCCGGCTGGGCCCGCTGGTGTCCCGGAACATGGTCATGATCGGGGCCGTGGCCGACCCGCGGGTGGCGGAGATGGCGGCGGCCCGGGGCGACGCGGTGCGCCTCTACGACGCCGCCGCGGCCGAGGGCGCGCAGGCCGAGCGGGGCCGGGTCTCGGCCCTGCTGCGGCGCCGCGGCGTCAGCGTGGTCGACGCCCCCCCGGACCGGCTGCCGTCCGCGCTGGCCGACGCCTACCTGGAGCTCAAGGCCAGCGGCCGGCTCTGAGTTTTCTTCCCCGCAGAGGCTCTTTCCGCCCGAACGGTCCGTCCCCGGCCGGCCTGCCCGCGGAATCGGCCGAGTCAGCCGGCCAGCGGCTAGCCGGCCACGGGGACGCTATCCGGCGCGAACTCCATGTCGGGGGTGGCCCCGATGGCGGCGGCGCGCCGGCCGAACACGATGACGTAGCCCAGGAAGGCCGCCTCCGCGGCCGCGCCGATGCCGATCCGGGCCCAGGCGGGCAGCGGCGAGGGGGTCACGAACGCCTCGATGATCCCGGAGACCAGCAGCACCACGATGAGCCCGAGCGCGATCGTGAGCGAGGAGCGGCCCTCCTCAGCCAGCGCCCGCCCGCGCGGCCGGGGGCCCGGGTCGATGATGCTCCAACCCAGCCGCAGGCCAGCCGCCGCGGCCAGGAACACCGCGCTGAGCTCGAGCATCCCGTGCGGCAGGATCAGGGTGAAGAACAGCCCGCCCCGCCCGTGCGCGACCATCAGGCCGCCCTCCACCCCGGCGTTGGCGGCGTTCGCGAACAGCACCACCAGCGTGGGCAGCCCCAGCAGCACCCCGAAAATCAGTGCCTCGGCGGCGACCCACACGTTGTTAGTCCACACCTTGGCGGCGAACGAGCTCGCCGCGTACTGCGAGTAGTAACCCTGGAACTGGTGGTTCACCAGCTGATGGACCTGGCTCCCGGGCAGCAGGGCGGCCTGGACCCCCGGTGAGCGGGCCACCCACCAGCCCAGCAGGACCCCCACCAGGATGGAGCCGCCCGCGCACGCCGCCCACCACCAGCGGGCCCGGTAGGCCATGGCCGGGAACGACACCAGCGCGAACCGGCGTACCGCCGACCAGGCCGGGGTGTGCGAGCCGGTCACCGTGGTCCGGGCCTGGGCGACCCGGCTGGACAGCCGGGCGGCGAGCGCCGGGTCGTACCCGGCCGAGCGCAGCACGGACAGGTGCGTGGTGGTCCGCTGGTACAGCGCGACCAGTTCGTCAACCTCGGCGCCGGTCAGCCGGCGACGGCGCCGGACGAGTTCGTCTAGCCTGGCCCAATCGGCCTGGTGTGCGGCTACAAAGGCGTCAACGTCCACGTGGGCAGCCTACTGACCGAGAGCCCGTTGGCCGGCCGCCCGTTGACCGGCAGCCCTTTGACAGGCAGGGGAACCGTGTGGCCGAGGTGATCACCGGCGAGGCCGTCGTCATCGACGTGCCCTTCGCCCGCTTCCCGAGCCGCACCCTGGCCCTGCTCATCGACATCGCGATCCAGCTCGTGCTGCTGTTCGGGCTGGGCGGGGTGGCGCTGGCCGTCGGGGCCGGCGGCGGCCTGGACGCGGCGGCGGTCGCGGCGATCTCGCTGACCGTTTCCGTGCTGGTCATCGTGGGCTACCCGACCGTGTTCGAGACCGTGAGCCGGGGGCGGTCGCTGGGCAAGCTGGCCCTGGGGCTGCGCGTGGTCAGCGACGACGGCGGCCCGGAGCGGTTCCGCCAGGCGCTGATGCGGGCCCTGCTCGCGGTGCTGGAGATCTGGCTGACGCTGGGCTTCCTCGCGCTGGTCTCCTCGCTGCTGTCGTCGGGCGGCAAGCGCCTCGGCGACATCTTCGCCGGCACGTTCGTCATCACCGAGCGGCTGCCAGCCCGGCGCGGCGCGACGGCCCCCCTGTCGGCGCTGCCCCCGGAACTGGCCGTGTGGGCGGCCACGGCTGAGCTGTCCGGGCTGACCGACGCCACGGCGGAGACCGCACGCCAGTACCTGAGCCGGTACTACGAGTTCACCCCGGCGACCCGGGAGCAGTTCGGCCGGCGCATCGCGGCCGCGGTGGCGGCGCAGGTCACCCCGCCCCCGCCGCCCGGCGCCAGCCCGCCCGACTACCTGTCCGCGGTCCTGGCCGAGCGCCGGGACCGTGCGCACGCCCGGATGGCCGCCCAGCCCGGGCCACCCCCCGCCCAGGCCGCCCAGCCCGGGCCACCCCCACCCGCCCAGGCCGCGCCGCCGGGCCCGCAGGCATCGGCCAGCCCGCCGGCCCCGAGCGAGGCCACCCCCGCCAGCGACTCCCCCGGCACAGGCGCCCCGCCTGTCCCTGGCCCCGATCCGGCTGCCCCCCGCCCCGGCGGCTTCCTCCCCCCTCGCTGACACCGGGGGCCTGGTCCCAGCCGACTTTTCCCGTGTGACGTGCGTGCCAGGCGTCCGATTTGCCCGGTCCTGGCGCACCGTGCGCGGGAAAAGTCGCCGTGGGCAGCGCCGGGGTGGGTCAGCGGGCTAGGGCTGCTGCCAGGAGTCGAGGTACTCCTGCTGGCCCGGGGTCAGCTGGTCGATGGCCGCGCCGGTCGCGCGCAGGGCCAGCCGGGCGATCTCGTCGTCGATGGCCGCCGGGACCGGATGCACACCGGGCAGCAGCGAACCGTGCTCGCGGGCCAGCCAGGCCAGCACCAGCGCCTGCCCGGCGAACGACACGTCCATAACCATGGGCGGGTTGCCCTCCGCGGCGACCAGGTTGACGATCCGGCCCTCGGCCAGCAGCAGCAGCCGCCGCCCGTCCGCGAGCAGGTACTCGTCGGTGTGCGGCCGCACGTCCCGCTCCACGCTGACCGCCAGCCCGGCCAGCGCCCGCACGTCGATCTCCACGTCGAAATGGCCGGCGTTGGCCAGGATCGCGCCGTCCCGCATCATGGCCAGGTGCGCGGCGGTGATCACCTCCCGCGAGCCCGTCGCGGTGATGAACACCTCACCGATCGGCGCCGCGTCCGCCATCGGCAGCACCCGGTAGCCCTGCATCATCGCGTCCAGCGCCCGGACCGGATCGACCTCGGTCACGATGACCTGGGCGCCGAGTCCCCGGGCCCGCTGGGCGATGCCCCGGCCGCACCAGCCGTAGCCGGCCACCACCACGGTCCGGCCCGCCAGCATGATGTTGGTGGCCCGGATGATCCCGTCGATGGTGGACTGCCCGGTGCCGTAGGTGCTGTCCAGCATGAGCCGGGTGCCGGTGGCGTCCGCGGCGACGGCGGGGAAGGCCAGCGTCCCGTCGCTGGCCATCCGGCGCAGCCGGATCACTCCCGCCGTGGTGGACTCGCACCCGCCCAGCACCTTGCCGAGCAGGTCGGGACGCTCGCCGTGCAGGGCCTCCATCAGGTCCCCGCCGTCGTCCACGACCAGGTCCGGCCCGGCGTCCAGGGCCCGGTGGATGTGCTCCTCGTAGGCCGCCCGGTCGGCTCCGGCCCGGGCGAACACCACGGCCGCGCCGCAGGCGTCCAGCGCGGCCGCGATGTCGTCCTGGGTGGACAGCGGGTTCGAGGCGGCCAGGTACACCTCGGCCCCCCCGGCCCGCAGCGTCTGGACCAGCACGGCCGTTTCCGCGGTGACATGCAGGCAGGCGGCGATGGTCCGGCCCGCCAGCGGTTTTTCCGCAACGAAAACCTCGCCGATGCCGGTCAGCACCGGCATGGACCGCTGGGCCCAGCCGATCCTGGCCAGACCGGCGCGGGCCAGCCCGGCGTCCGCGATATCGGACGGGACGCCGGGCGGCCGCTCGCTCATCGGGTCGGTGCGGTGCGTCAGTAGCGGTAGTGGTCCGGCTTGTACGGGCCTTCGACCGGCACGCCGATGTAGCCCGCCTGCTCCTTGGTGAGCTCGGTGAGCCGGACCCCCAGCGCGTCCAGGTGCAGCCGGGCCACCTTCTCGTCCAGGTGCTTGGGCAGCGTGTGCACGCCGACCGGGTACTGATCCGCCTTGGTGAACAGCTCGATCTGGGCGATGACCTGGTTGGTGAAGGAGTTGGACATCACGAAGCTCGGGTGGCCGGTCGCGTTGCCCAGGTTGAGCAGCCGTCCCTCGGACAGGATGATGATCGCGTGGCCGTCGCTGAACTGCCACTCGTCCACCTGCGGCTTGATGATCAGCCGCCGGATGCCGGGGATCCGGGCCAGCCCGGCCATGTCGATCTCGTTGTCGAAGTGGCCGATGTTGCCCACGATCGCCTGGTGCTTCATCATCCGCATCTGCTCGGCGGTGATGACGTCCCGGTTGCCGGTGGCGGTGACGAAGATATCCGCAGTGGTGACCACGTCGTCCAGCCGGGCCACCTGGAAGCCGTCCATGGCCGCCTGCAGCGCGCAGATCGGGTCAACCTCGGTGACGATGACCCGGGCGCCCTGGCCGCGCAGCGACTGCGCGCAGCCCTTGCCCACGTCCCCGTAACCGCAGACCACCGCGACCTTGCCGCCGATGAGCACGTCGGTGGCGCGCTTGATCCCGTCGATCAGCGAGTGGCGGCAGCCGTAGATGTTGTCGAACTTGGACTTGGTCACCGAGTCATTCACGTTGATGGCCGGGAACGCGAGGGTGCCGGAGCGGGCCATCTCGTACAGCCGGTGCACGCCGGTGGTGGTCTCCTCGGTCACCCCGCGCATGCCCTCGGCCATCAGCGTCCAGCGGTCCTTGCTGGTCTCCAGGGACCGGCGGAGCAGGTCCAGCACGACCGTCCACTCCTCGGTGTCGTCCTCGGCCGCGGAGGGCACGGCGCCGGCGCCCTCGTACTCGGCGCCCTTGTGCACCAGCAGCGTGGCGTCGCCGCCGTCATCGAGGATCATGTTGGGCCCGTCGTGGCCCGCCCAGGTCAGCGCCTGGTCCGTGCACCACCAGTACTCCTCCAGCGTCTCGCCCTTCCAGGCGAACACCGGGATGCCCTGGGGGTCCTCCGGGGTGCCCGCGGGCCCGACCGCCACGGCCGCCGCGGCGTGGTCCTGGGTGGAGAAGATGTTGCAGCTGGCCCACCGGACCTGCGCGCCGAGCTCGACGAGGGTCTCGATCAGGACCGCGGTCTGGATGGTCATGTGCAGCGACCCGGTGATCCGCGCCCCGCGCAGCGGCTGCGCCTCGGCGTACTCCTCCCGGACCGCCATCAGTCCCGGCATTTCGTGCTCGGCCAGCCTGATCTCCTTGCGCCCGAAGTCGGCGAGGGACAGATCGGCCACCTTGAACGGGACGGATTCGGCAGGCATGAAACTCCTCAGCAGGGTCACGGATGGTCGGCTGTTCCGACCGTACGTCACGCCGCGGCCCGGCCGCAGCCCGCAGGCCTGTTTCTTGACAAAAGAATGTTAGATTCAGTCTATGCGGATCACGGAGGCCGCCCAGCGGCTCGGCACGTCCCCCCGGATGCTCCGTTACCGGGAGGCGCTGGGCCTGCTGCCCCCGATGAGCCGGGGAGCGGGCCGCGGGCCTGGCCACCGCCAGTTCCGCGACCAGGACGTGGCCGCGGTGGCGCTGGCCCTGGACCTGGAACGGCGGCTGGACATCAGCCCGGCTGCGCTGGCCTTCGGCCTGCGGGTGCTGGCCGAGCCGGCCGTCCGCGCCCAGGTCGCCGAGCTGGGCAGGCGGATCGGCCGGGTCCCGCCGCCGGCCGGCAGCGCGCTGGAGTTCGAGAAGGAGCGGGCCCTCCGGCTGCTCAGCATGGGCCAGCGCCCCGGCCGGCCGGGGCTGCTCCCCATGCCCCGCCCACCGGCGCGGCCGCCAGCCCGCCGTCCCGCCACACCACCCACGCCCTCCCCCCGTCCCTGACCACCTCCCCCCGTCCTGACCACCGCCTCCCGCCCCAAAGACACTCCCTCACCGCCCCCAGGCCCCAGTCACACTGGCCCCTCCCGCCCCAAAGGCACTCCCTCACCGGCCCCAGGCCCCAGTCACACAGGCCCCTCCCGCCCCAAGGACACTCCCTCACCGGCCCCAGGCCCAGTCACACTGGCCCCTTCCGCCTACCTTTCCCGCGAAACGTGCGCCATAAAGGGACAAAACACCCGCCGGGGCGCACGTCGCGCGGGAAAGGTGGGCGCTGGCCATGATCAAGTGGCCCGGGTGCCGGTGAGGCGGGTCTTCGGAGGGCGCGATTCGGGCTAGGACGCTGGGCGGCGCGGGCGGCGCACCGCGCGGATGGCGGGGTCGGTGGCGTCGGCCCGGCCCGGGCGGTAGATGTCCGGCTCCAGGTAGATCATCTCGGCGATCGGCACCGCGCCGCGGACCCGCCGCTCGGCCGCGTCGATCCCCGCGGCCACCAGCGCGGCGCTGTCCGCCCCGCTGATCGCGATCTTGGCCGCCACGAGCAGGCTCTCCGGGCCCATGTGCAGGGTGCGCAGGTGGATGACCCGCTGCACCTCGGGGCCGGATTCCAGGGCCGCGACGATAGCCCGCTCCACCTCGGCGCTGGCCGACTCCCCGATCAGCAGGCTCTTCATCTCGACCGCCAGCACCGCGGCCACGCAGCCCAGCAGGACCCCGATGGCCAGCGAGCCCGCGCCGTCCCAGACCGGGTTGCCGGTGATGACCGTCAGCGCCACCCCGGCCAGGGCGAAGACCAGCCCGGTCAGCGCGGCCAGGTCCTCCAGCAGGATGGCGGGCAGCTCCGGCGCCTTGGCCCGGCGGATGAACGCGGTCCAGCCGTTACGGCCGCGGACCAGGTTCGTCTCGTGCACCGCGGTCCGCAGCGAGAAGCCTTCCAGGCCCATCGCGATGACCAGGACCACGAAGGCCACCGCCGGGTCACGGATGTGCTCCGGGTTCATGATCTTGTGAACGCCCTCGTACAGCGAGAACACGGCGCCCACCGTGAACAGCACCACGGCCACGATGAACGCGTAGAAGTACCGTTCCCGGCCGAACCCGAACGGGTGCTCCTCGGTCTGCGCCTGCCGGGACCGGCTGCGGCCGAGCAGCAGCAGCGCCTGGTTCCCGCTATCGGCCAGGGAGTGCACCGACTCGGCGAGCATCGACGCTGACCCGGTGAGCGCGAAGGCCACGAGCTTGGTGGCCGCGATGCCCAGGTTCGCGCCCAGCGCGGCCAGCACCGCGCGCAGTCCTTCTGAGTGGGGCTCGCCCGCGTGCGCCTCAGCCAACTGCGCGTCCTGACACCTAGGCGATCCGTTCCTTCAGATCGCTGATCACAGTGATCGGGCCGGGGTCGACGCCGATCGCGATGCCCAGGTACACGGTGGCGTAGTCGATCAGCTGGAGCAGGCCGGCCAGCCGCTGCAGCGCGGTCTCGCCGTCCGCGGCGAGCTCGCTCACCCCGATCCCGTGCTGCTCAGCCAGCTCGACGGACACCTCGCGCCTGCGGGTCACCTGCGGGTGCTCCTGGCTGTCGCGCAGCATGACCAGCCGCAGCGGCACGGCCGGGCGCGGGTCCTCGTCGTCCAGCACCGCCGGGCCGTCGGCGGGCCACGGCGCGAACGGGCCGTCGAACACCACCACCTGGTTATGGTTGGCCTCCGGCAGCACCCCCGGGATGGCCGGGTGCTTGGCGTTCTCGTTCAGCTGGCAGGCGAACCGGGTGGCCGCCACCCCGGTCAGCGGGGAGCTGCCCCAGATCATCGGCAGCGTGCCGTCCAGTTCCAGGGCCAGCGTCTTGGCCGGGTTGACGAACGATTCGCTGTCCGGGCGGCAGAGATGGGAGACCTGCTCCAGGTCGGCGGCCGCGCCCTCGAGCGCCTCCGCCGGGATGCCGGCCACGCCGACCCGGTCTGCGATCACCATCAGCGGGACGGCCAGCCCCCAGAGCGTGAAACGGGGCATGCCCGCGGGCTCGACCGGGATGAAGGGCGCCCGGGCCTGCTCGGCCACCATGGCCAGCGGCGACCCGGCCCCGCCCACCCCGAGCAGCGGGCAGCCGCGGCGGACCGCCTCGCTCGCGGCCGACAGGGTCTCCTCGGTCGTGCCCGAGCAGGACACCGCGATGACCAGGTCCGCCGCGCCCACCCAGCCCGGCAGGCCGTAGTCGTGGTGGGCGACCACCGGCGAGGCCGAGCCGGGCCCGCAGACCGCGGAGAGCACCTCGGCGGCCACCCCCGAGCCGCCCATGCCGGTGACCACGATCGCCCGCGGACGGCCGGCCGAGATGACCCGGCCCAGGTCGGTCTCGGCCGTGACCCGCGCCGAGGTGCGCACCTGCGCCGCCGCCGAGGCCACCTGGCGGAGCACGCCACCGGGATCGGCGGCCTCCAGGAGGCTCAGGTCGTCCAGGCGTTCCTGGGCCGTCAGGGTCACGGTTGCGTTCCCGGCTGCCGGGCCTCGTCCACCAGGAGCACCGGGATGTCGTCCCGGACCGGGTAGGCGAGGCCACAGTCCTCGCCCGTGCACACCAGCTCGCTGGCCGCCTCGTCCACGCGCAGCGGCGCGTGGCACTTCGGGCAGGCGAGGATGTCGAGCAGCCAGTCGTCGATCTTCACTAGGTCTCCCGGAAGCGTGGGTCTCACGGACGCGCGGCGCCGCGGCAGGAGCTAGCCGCGGGGCGGTGAGCGGGCCCGGTGACCCGGGGCTAACCGCGCACGATGCCGAGCACCTCGTCGCGCAGCCTGAGCATAGTGTCCTCGTCGGACGCCTCCAGGTTCAGCCGCAGCAACGGCTCGGTGTTGGACGGGCGCAGGTTGAACCACCAGCCGTCGCCGGTGATGGTCAGCCCATCGAGCTCGTCGGCGCTGATACCGGGCAGGCTGGCGAACTCCGCGCGGACCGCCGCGGTCGCGGCCGCCTGGTCCGCTACCTCACTGTTGATCTCACCGGTGGCCACGTACCGCCCGTAACCGGCCAGGATCTCGGACAGGGGGGCGCCCTGCTCGCCGAGCGCGGCCAGCACGTGCAGCGCCGCGAGCATCCCCGAGTCGGCGTACCAGAAGTCACGGAAGTAGAAGTGGCCGGAGTGCTCGCCACCGAACACCGCGCCGGTCTCGGCCATCCGCGCCTTGATGAACGAGTGCCCGACCCGGGTGCGCACCGGGGTGCCGCCGTGCTCGGTGATGATCTCGGGCACCGCGCGGGAGGTGATCAGGTTGTGGATGACCGCCGCCCCGGGCTCCCGGGCCAGTTCCCGGACGGCGATGAGCGCGGTGAGCACCGAGGGCGAGACGATGTGCCCGCGCTCGTCCACCACGAAGCAGCGGTCCGCGTCCCCGTCGAAAGCCAGGCCGATGTCGGCCCCGGAGTCGATCACCGCGCGCTGCAGGTCGCGCAGGTTCTGCGGCTCGATCGGGTTCGCCTCGTGGTTCGGGAACGTCCCGTCCAGCTCGAAGTAGAGCGGCACGACGGTGAGCGGCAGCCCCTCGAACACCCTGGGCACGGTGTGCCCGGCCATCCCGTTACCCGCGTCCACGGCCACCGTCAGCGGGCGGATAGCGGACAGGTCGACCAGCTTTCTGAGGTGGCTCGCGTAGCCGGAGAGCAGGTCCCGCTGGACGATGACGCCGGGGGTGCCGTGGTACGGGGGCGGGCCCTGGGCGGCGGCGTCGCGCAGTTCGGTCAGCCCGGTGTCCGCGCCGACCGGCCGGGCTCCTTCCCGGCACAGCTTGATCCCGTTGTACTTGGCCGGGTTGTGGCTGGCCGTGATCATCGCGCCGGGCATGCCCAGGCTGCCGCTCGCGTAGTAGAGCATGTCAGTGGAGCCGAGACCGCCTTCGATCACGTCGGCTCCCTGGCCCGCCGCGCCCCGGCCGAACGCCTCGGCCAGCGGCCGGGACGAGGTACGCATGTCGTGCACGGTGACCACGCTGGGCGCCCCGGTCAGCCGGACGAACGCGGCCCCCACCGACTCAGCGACCTGCTCATCGAGCTCGTCGGGGACGATCCCGCGGATGTCGTACGCCTTGAAGATCTTCTGGTAGGAGCCCACTGAGGCTCTGCCTCCCGTATCTGGCCCGGGAACCACGTGCCCGGTTTCGTTGCGTATTTGTCTGGCTGGCCCGCGCCGCACACACTGCCGCAGCCAGCGCCGCACCGGCGCCCGCTTTATGCGGTGCTGGGATATCTGTGCCCAAATATTCCGCGGGGACCCGGCCCCTTCCCGCACGGCCAGCGGGTTGTGGCCAGCCGCCACGGGCAGGACACCGAGCCTACCGGCATGTGCCGCACCGGGAGGGGTGCTGGCTACCTCAGCCGGTCCCGGGCGTCGGGTGCGGAGCGCAGCACCCGTAGGTGGCCCCGCCTGCCCACCTCGACGCCCTGGCCGACCGGCTCGCCGGGCGGCGGGAGGGCCGCCTCGCGCACCGCGTTGGCCAGCGCCTCCAGGTCATCGGCCTCCGGCGGTGCGGACTCCACCGGGAGCCGGACCACTTCCCAGCCGAGTGGTGCGGTCAGCCGGTCGGCATGCGCCGAGCACAGGTCGTAGCAGTGCGGCTCGACGTACGCGGCCAGCGGGCCCAGGACCGCGGTGGAGTCGCGGTACACGTACGTGAGCGTGTAGACGGCGGGGTGCTTGCAGGCGGGCCGGGAGCAGCGGCGGGCGTTTACCATGACGTCCCGCCGGCCCGGGCCGGTTCGTGACGTGCCACCGCGACCGGAGGGGAGAGGGGTCACGTGCATCGCTCACAACGGCTGACCGTACCCATCCGCGGGCGGTAACGCCACCACCCGGGGCACACTGCACGATCGTGTCTCGCTTCATGCCCCGCTCGCCCGGGCCGGGCGGCCCGCCGGCCCTCCGCGGCCCGCCCGCCGGGCACCACGCCAGCGCGCGGGATACGCTCGGCAACTGTGCGCACCGGTGAGGGGGACGGCACCGAGCACGGTGCCCCCGGAGACAGGCCCCCGGATCACAGAGCCCCAGGCCCCGGGGCCGCAGGACCCGGGCCGCCCGAACCTGGGCCGCCCGGAGACCCGCCCCCGGATCGCGGACCCCTGCCCCCCGGGACCGGCCGGATCAGGCGGCGCGACCGGCATGGGCGCGGGCTGCGCGGTGTGCTGGCCCCGCCCGGAGTGCCGCTGCACCGCAGCCGGTCGCAGCGTTTCGACGAACTGATCCTGGAGGCAGTGGCCCGGCTGGAGCCCCGCTGGGAGGCCCAGCTGTCCGGGGTGGAGTTCGCCGTCGAGGAGATCCCGCCGCCAGATCCGCCCGGCCTCGGCCCGGAGAGCGTGTCCCTGGCCCGGCTGGACCCGGGCTCGGCGGGCACGGCCGCCGGCGCGGTGGCCCGGCCCCCGCGCATCGTGGTGTACCGGCGGCCGCTGGCGGCCCGCGCCGACAGCGAGGACGAACTGGGCGAACTCGTCTTCGAAGTGGTGGTGGAGGAGTTCGCCCGGCTGCTCGGCGTTAACCCGGAGGACGTGGACCCAGGGTTCGGGGACGACGAGTGACCCGGCTCCCGAGCGGCTCACGGCACGGGACTCACAGCACGGGACTCAGGGCACGGCGGCGATGGCGGCGTTGCGCACCGGGGGCAGCAGAACCGTGCTCAGCGAGCTGGCTACCGGAAGCATCGCCTGGAGCGTGCCCCCCGCCCCGCTGGCGCTGATCACCCGGCCCGCGTAGACCGGGCCGGATCCCGGCAGCGGCGAGACCACCACGGCGAACGGCGTCCCGCGCGGCGCTCCCGGCACCGCCTGGAGCGCTACCACGACACTCTTCCCGGCGGGGACCTGCACGCTCTGGGTCCGCCGAGCCGAGCCCGCCGATGAGATCTGGGCGACGCTCACCCGGGCCGTGGCGTGCGGCGCGGACAGGACCAGGGCAGACACCCGGCCCGGCCCGGTCACGTTGTCGGCCACGACCCCCTGTTCCTCGAGTGCGGGCGCGGCCGCGGTGAAGGTGCCGGGCGAGCCGTTGCTGCCCCCGGGGATCATGACGGTCGCGGTAATGGGGGTGCTGGAGGTCAGCTTGATCGCGGCGGGGATCCCGGCCAGCGAGGGCAGCGAGACCTCGTCCGCGGAGCCACCGGGGATATCGATGCCGGTCGCTCCGGTGGGCTCATAGGTGCCGCGGGAGGTGACCGCGGAGACCTGGACGTTGGCGTCCTTCACGCCGGGCACGGCCAGGTAGAGCTCGCGGCTCCCCACGGCGGCGGGCAGGCCCGGGATCACCAGGTGGGTGGCCGGGGCCTGGGCGGGCGGCAGCCAGGCTCCCTCGCCCGCCCCGGTGCTTTCCTCGACCGCGGCGGCCACCTGGCCCACGCTGGTCCGCACCTGCAGGGTGAGTGACCGGGAATTGCGCAGCACGGGGGCCAGCGACTGGACAATCATCCCGTGCGGCGGCACGGTGATCCCGTTATCGGTGGTCTGCTGCAATGGCCCGGCGTCGGTGAAGATGTCCACGCTCGCGTCGGCGGCCTGGCCGCCGGCGTTCATCAGGTACACGAGGATCCGCCCGGCGGTGCGCTGTCCCGGGCCGACGAACCAGAAGTTCGTGCCAGGGCTGGTGCAGGCGGCGGTGGGCAGGTTCGTCCCGTCGGTCTGCTCGACGTCCAGGCCCTGAGCCAGTGATCCGCTGGCCTGGACCACGACACCGCCGCGGACGGCCGTGGACACGACCGTCGTGGCGCTCGCCTTCCCCGCGGGCGCGGCGGGGGCGCGCGCCGTGCGGTCCAGGCTCACCGCGGCGAGCCGCGGCGTCCCGGGCTGGGTCAGGCTGAGCACCGTCGGGCCGGGCGTGCTGCTCCCCTGGCCCGCGAGCCGGGTCACGACCGCCGCTCCGTGGCCCGTCGATGCCGCGGTCTGGCTGGCCCCGCTGGAACTGGCCCCGGTGCCGGGCGCGGCCATCACCGCGATGCCGCCGCCCCGGCTGAACGCCGCGCCGGGTGCGGGACAGGCCCGGACCACCGACGTCACCGGGACGGAGCGCGGCGGCCGGGGCATCGCCCCCGAGTTGAGGGAGATCGGGTGCCGCAGTCCGGCCAGCGCGTACAGGCCGCCGAGTACCACGAGCACCACGGCGGCGGACAGAACCCGGCTCCCGCGCAGGTTCCTCACCAGTCACCCTCCCCTGGCTCGTCAGCGGGCTCGCGGCCCCAGGTCACGTGCGCGCGGCGGCCGGAATAGTCCTCGGGGGCGGGGTAGTCGGGGCCGGGGTATTCCGTTCCGGAGTACGAGCCCGAGGCGGGATCGTCGGCGTCCGGGTACTCGGGGCCCGGGTAGTCGCGGCCCGGATACTCAGTGGCCGGGTGTCCGTCCGTGGCGGAACTCCCGGGGCCCGGACCTGGGTCCGGCCAGACGGAGCCGGAGCGGCCCGGGCTGGAACTACCCGGGCTGGACCAAGCCGAGCTGGCCCCGCCCGCGCCGGATCCCGGCGAGGCCCCGGCGTAGCCGCCGGGCCCGGCTGAGCCCAGGTGGTCTGGTGCGCCCGGATAAGCCACGTCCGGCTGGTCCGCCGCGTCCGGGTACGCCGGGTACACCGCGTCGGGGTTCGCCGGGTACGCCGCGTCGGGGTACGCCGCATCCGGGTAGGCCTCGTCCCGGCGGGACCCGCGCGCCGGGACACCCGCCGCCGGATAGCCCCGGGGAGCCGTGCCCCGCCGCGGCGGCGGCAGCGCGTCGTCGTCGCCCGGCAGCCGCCCGCGGCTCACCCGGCCGCCGCCCTGGCCAACCTGCGGATACTCGCCGCTTGGGTAGCCGGAACCGCTGTCGCCGGCCCTGCTCCCGTAGCCAGCCTGACCGTAGCCAGCCTGACCGTAACCAGCCCGGTCATAGTCAGCCTGGTCATAGCCAGCCCGGCCGTGGCCGGGACTGCTGTAACCGGCACTGCGGGAGTCGGCACCCCCGGGGTCGCCAGGCCCGTCGTAGCCATCGCTGTCATAGCCAGCACGGGGGTACCCGGCCCAGGTGGAGTCAGCCCCGGTGAAGTCAGCACCGGGGTAATCAGCACCGGAGAGCAGGCACCGGAAGACGCACCGGGGTACCCCTCGGGATAGTCGCCGCTCGGATAGCCACCACTGCCGCAGGCCGACGGGGGTACGGGCCGCTGGTGTCCCCGCTCCCGCGGCGGCGGGATCCGGTGGCCGCTGCCCCCTGGTGCCCCGATCCGGCGTACGGGCCGGGCGGGTACTCCGCCGCGGCCACCTGCTCCAGGGCGTCCCGCTTCCCGGCTTTGCGCTGGGCTGCGCGCCGCACGGGGGCGTCCTGGCCTGCCGGGTCCTGCTCCGCGGGCTTCCGGCCCCGCCGCCACCGCTTGCGGCTGCCCCGCGCGGCGGCCTGCGCGTCCTCCTGGCCGCTGGGCGGCCCACCATCCGCCGGACGGGCGCTACCCGGCCCGGCCGCCGCCCCGGCGGCCCCGGGCACCGCAGCTGCCGCAGCGGGCAGCATCGTGGGCGCCTCCCAGGGCGCGGCCGCCCGGGCACTCATCATGGTGGGGCTATCGTCCGGCTCCCAGAAGCTCCCGCCGGCCGGGGAACCCGGCCGGGCCGCGGGCACGTCGCCGGCCAGCCCGGCCGGGTCAGCTCCGAAACCGGCTGCGGCCTCGTCGCCGGCCACCCGGCGGGATCAGCCCCGAATCCCGTCACGGCCGCTGGCCCGGTGTCCATAGCCAGGTCAGCCCCGGCGCCGGCGTCGAGGTCCTGGGTTTCTGGCCGGGCGGCGTGGCGGGAGGTGCCCGCGCTGCCGCGCCTGCCTGTGCCCGGTCCGCCGGGCGGTGCGCCGGGTCCAGGCCCGCCGAAGCCCGGGCCGGCCGCCACGCGATCCGCCGCGGCCCGCCGGCCGCCGGGCCGGCCGGTGCCCGTCCGGCCAGCCGCCGCGACCCGGCGGGACAGCCGGCTGCCGCGCGACGGTTCCCCGTCCTGGCCGTCGTCCTCACTCCCCGGCTCGAGGCCAGGCTCGAGGCCCGGCTCGCCCAGGCCGTCTCCGGCGGTCTCACGGCCGCGTGCCCGGCGGCCGCCCGCCGGGCGCTCCGCCGCGGCCCGCGCGCCGCTCTCCCCCGGCACCCGGGCGCCGGGCAGACCGAGGCCGATCACCACCAGCAGGGCCAGCCCCTCCAGCACCACGATCAGGGTCCGGCCCAGCTGGGGGTGAGAGATGTCGAGGGTGCCGCCGCCGGGCGGAAGCCGGAAGGCCTGGGCCCAGTCGCCGGCCGGCGAGGGGACAGACTGCAGCGCGGTGCCGTTGAGCGTGGCGGTCCAGCCACCGGACGGCTCGGCCAGCTCCAGGGTCCCGCCGCTGCGCGGCGCGGTCGCACCGGAGACCGTCACCTGCCCGGAGGGCAGCGTGACGAGCTTGCCGCCCGGCTCGACCACCCGGACCCGGGCCGCGGTCTCCCCCACCCGCCATAGCTGGAAGGCCGACGTCTTGCTCACCGGGCGCAGGCCAGCGACGTCGTTCAGCGTGCTGGCCAGCGCGCCATTCTCCGGGGCCGGCAGCAGCACGTAGCCGATGTCCAGGTTGGCCAGCGCCTGACCCTGGTCCTGTGCATCTCCGCCCCCCTGGGCGACCAGCGTGGACACCACCGTGTCCAGGGTCCGCTGGGCGGCGGGGGGCTGGGTCAGGTCGGTGGCGCCGAGCAGCGGGTCGGCGCCGCGGAGCACCTCGTAGGTGACCGTCCCGTGCCCGGCGCGCAGGACCAGGGTGCGCGGCCGGAGCCCGTTGTCGGAGGAGACGCTGACGAAGGGAGGCAGCACGGGCCCGGCGGCCGCGCCGACCGGACCCCGGACCCCGCCGGCCACCCAGGAGCCTGCCGCCAGGAGCGGGGCGCTGCACGCCGCCGCGGCCAGCAGCAGGACACCGAGCCCGGCCGGGTGGCGCCACCGGCCCTCGCCGAGCTGGCTGGGCAGGACGTCGGCCGCCACGACCGCCGCGAGCACCAGCCCCGCGGCCGCGATCGCGAGCGAGATCCCGGGCCAGGCGGTTACCCGCCTGCTGGCGTCGTCCGAACTCAGCAGCATCCGGCTGACCACGACCGAGACCAGCAGGCCGAGCAGGGCCACCGACCAGCCCGCCACGACCAGGAACCGCCGGGCGGTGAGCAGCAGCGCGGCCAGCGCCGCCAGGGCCAGGCCGGCGGTCACCCAGAACGGCGGCAGGCCCGGTCCGCCCGGGGAGAGCAGGAGCAGCGACCGGGCGGGCAGGCCCGCCGTGGCCAGGCCGGGCACCATGTTCCCGGCCTCCAGGAAGAGCAGGGACGGGTGGGTGGCGACCTCCAGCGTCCACGGCAGCAGGAGGACCGGCGGGACCACCACGGTGATACCCAGGTTGACCAGCATGCTCCGGCCCGACCGGCGGAAGACCACGGCCGCGAGCAGGGCGGCGAGGACAGCGACGACCCAGATCAGCGGCACGAAGGCCGCCGCGATGGCGATGACCAGGCCGGTTGCCCAGGCCGCCCGGCGAGCCCGGCGCGGGCCCTCGGTGAAGATCCGGGCGGCCAGCACCGCGACCAGCGGGATGAGCGCGAAGACCACGGCCGAGCCGAAGCGGCCGGCCGCCACCGCGCCCATGCCTACCGGCAGCAGCGCGTACGCCGCGGCCGCCCAGACGCGGGCCAGCACCGATCCGGTGACCCGGCGGGCCGCGAGGTAGGCTGACAGCCCGGCGACCGGGATGGCGCCGATCATGATGACGTCGATAGCCAGCCAGGGCTTACCGCCGAGCACCGTGGCCAGCGCGGCGATGATCGCGACATAGGGCGGGGCGGAGCTGGCCGAGCCGATGCCGGTCGGGTGGAAGCCCTGCAGGTACTCGTGCCACAGTGCGGACGCGCCGCCCCAGGCGGGGGTCAGCGCCCCGCCGGTCAGCGTGCCCGCCCCCAGCAGCGAGCGTTCGGCGATCAGCGCGATCAGCGTGAGCCCCGCCACCAGCAGGACCCCCGGATGGGTCAGGATCCGCTGCGCGAGCCCGTTGTCCACGAGCATGTAGTCGTCGTCGGACGGGTCGTCCGTGGCGTGGTGGCTGCCCGCCGTGTCGATCTGGGTCGAGCTGTAGAACACGCTCGCCGCGAACTCGGCGAGGCGCCGGATGGAGTGGCCGGGGGGAAGGTCGCCGCGCAGCCGGCTGTAGGCGGCCCGCCTGCCGCGGGCCCGCCGGCGGCGGGCCGCGGCCAGCTGGAGCGGGTGCCCGAGCACGGACGTCACCCCGGTGAACTCGTCCAGCGCGGCCCGCGGGCGCTTCGCGAGCAGGAAGAACACGGTGCGCAGGGTGGACAGCACCAGGTTGCCGACCAGGGCGGACAGTGCGGGTCCCAGCGGCAGGTTGGCCAGCAGGGTGAGCAGGGCATTATGCCGGTCCATCCGGCGCGGCCGCGGGGCAGCGGACGGCGTGCGCCGGTTCCGGGCCGTGGCCTCGAGGTGGTAGACCACGGCGTCGGTGACCACCCGCACCCGGTGCCCGGCCGCGTGCACCCGCCAGCAGAAGTCAACGTCGTCGCGCAGCAGCGGCATGGCCGGGTCGAAGCCGCCGACCTGATCCCACACGTCCCGGCGGACCAGCATCCCGGCGCTGCTCACCGCCATCACGTCGCGGTCCCCGTCGTGCTGGCCCTGGTCCACTTCGCGGGGCTCCACGCCGGTGATCCGCCGCCCGGCCCCGTCGATCGTGATCCCGGCCTCGAGCAGTACCCGGCGGTCAGCCCAGTCCATCACCTTGGGCCCGAGCACCGCCGACGAGCGCGCCTCAGCCGCGCCGCGCAGCAGCTGCTCCAGGGCGTCCGGGGCCGGCTCGCAGTCGTCGTGCAGCAGCCAGACCCACTCGGTCCGCTCGCCCGGTGCCAGCCCGGCCGGCCCGGGGACGTTGGTGTTGGCCGCCCGGTGCCGCAGCGCGTGCGCGATAGCCGCGCCGTACCCGGTCCGGCGGTCCATGCCGAACACCACCGAGCGGCCCAGCAGCTCGGCGAGGACGGACCCGCTGCGGTCCCGGCTGCCGGTATCCACGGCCACGACCCGCTGGACCGGCCGGGTCTGGCCCAGCAGCGCCTCGGCGATACGCGGCAGCCACGCGGCGCCATCGTGAGCGACGATCACCGCGGTGACGACGTGCTGGCCCTGCGTGTTAGTTGTCGACACGAGTCCGCTTGCTGGTCAGAATGGTCACCTGCTGGGGCACCACCAGCGGTCTGCTCGAGGTCCCAGCCGGGGCGGGTACGCGTGAACAATACGCGACCCGATACCGGCCAGGCAGGCACTCTGGACGCTTCAGTGCTGACCCGTGACACCGCGCCGCCATGCCCCCCTGGCTTGCCGCACAGCTACGCTGCACGGCAAGCCAGGCAGTTAACCGGCGGTGACCAACTGGACGCCCGGACGCCAGCGAACGGGCCATGCGGAACAGAGCAGACGGGCCAGACCCGGACGGGCCGACGCGCCCCTCAGGCCGACGGCCAGCCGAGGACACCCCGGCCAGGCCTGCCCGGCCAGGACGGCCGGCCGGGACGGGTCAGACCGCCTCGCGCTTCATCCGGCGCCGCTCACGCTCGGACAGCCCGCCCCAGATGCCAAAGCGCTCATCGTGCTCCAGCGCGTACTCCAGGCATTCCACGCGGACCTCACAGCCCCGGCAGACCTTCTTGGCCTCCCGGGTGGATCCACCCTTTTCGGGGAAGAAAGCCTCCGGATCCGTTTGTGCGCAGAGCGCGCGATCTTGCCAGCCGACCTCGGCGGCGTCGTCCACGCCGATTCCGAACCCGACCGGCGCCAGCGGGACGATGACGTCAGCCACCGTGCACCTCCTACCCCTTCGATGCCCGTGTCCTCTCCCCCGGAACACGGAAACTACACGCTTGAAATTACACCCGCGTGTCTTGCGTTGAGTCAAGCGGGATACGTGGTAGAGGCAGTGTTCTTGACCCTGATGACGGGAAAGTCCGGTCAGAATGCTGGGGCCCCAGCATCGTCACGGGGCCGCCGGGCCGCCCGGAAACGGACTTCCCGGGGGGTTCGCGGGAAGTACCTGGGGCCGGGTTGCAAGACTGGCCGGCATGCGCATCACCGTGCTGGCAGGCGGAGTCGGGGCCGCGCGCTTCCTGCGCGGGCTGCAGGCGGAGGTCCCGGACGCCGACATCACCGTCATCGGCAATACCGGAGACGACATCAGCCTGTTCGGCCTGCACGTCTCGCCCGACCTGGACACCGTGATGTACACCCTGGGCGGCGGGATCAGCGAGGAGCAGGGCTGGGGCCGGGAGTCTGACACGTTCACCGTCCTGGCCGAGCTGAACGCCTACAGCGCCGGCTCCAGCTGGTCCGGGCCGGACTGGTTCAACCTGGGCGACAAGGATTTCGCCACGCACATCGTCCGGACCAGCATGCTGGCCGCCGGCCAGCCGCTGTCGGCGGCCACCGCCGCGCTGTGCGAGCGCTGGCAGCCGGGAGTGACCTTGATCCCGATGACGGATGACTGGACCGAGACCCATGTGGTCCTGGCCGATCACGGCCAGCCGGACGGGCCGGGACCGGGCGGGCCCGGCCGCAGCGTGCACTTCCAGGAGTGGTGGGTGCGGCTGCACGCCGCAGTGCCCGCGGCCAGCATCATCGTCGAGGGAGCGGCCGAGGCCAGGCCCGCCCCGGGCGTGCTCGAGGCCATCGCCGCGGCGGATGTCATCCTGTTCCCGCCGTCCAACCCGGTGGTGAGCATCGGCGCCATCCTGGCCGTGCCCGCGATCGCGGACGCGGTCCGGGCCAAGACCGTCGTCGGGGTGTCCCCGATCATCGGCGGCGCCCCGGTGCGCGGCATGGCCGACGCGTGCCTGGCTGCCATCGGGGTGCCCGCCACGGCGCAGGCCGTGGCGGCGCACTACGGGCCCGGGCTGCTGAACGGGTGGCTGGTCAACGAGCAGGACAAGGCCGCGGTGGACGCGCCGGAACTGGCCGGGATCACGGTCCGCGCGCTGCCCCTCTACATGACCAGCCTGGCGGCCACCGCCGCCATCGCCCGGGCCGCCCTCGACCTGGCCCAGGACCTGCGCGGATGACCGGCCCCAGGCTGGACGGGCCCAGCACCAGGCGCGGCCTGTCGGTCACCGGCGTGCCCGGCCTCCCCGAGATCGGCGCGGGCGACGACCTGGCCGGCCTGATCGCGGACGCGGCGCCCGACCTGGCTGACGGCGACGTCGTGGTGATCACCTCCAAGATCGTGAGCAAGGCGGAGGGCCGCGTCATCCGGGCGGACCGGGACAAGGCCATCGACGCGGAGACGGTCCGGGTGGTGGCGCGGCGCGGCGCGTCCCGCATCGTGGAGACCCAGCACGGCCTGGTGCTCGCCGCGGCCGGGGTGGACGACTCCAACACCGCCCCGGGGACCGTGGCGCTGCTCCCCGCCGACCCGGACGACTCGGCCCGCCGGATCCGCCGCGGGCTGCGCGAGCGGCGGCACGTCAGCGTGGCCGTGGTGATCACCGACACGATGGGGCGGCCCTGGCGGATGGGCCAGGCGGACGCGGCCATCGGCGTGGCCGGGCTGGCGCCGCTCCGGGACTACCGCGGCCAGGCGGACACCTTCGGCCGGACGCTGGAGGTCACGGTCACGGCCGTCGCGGACGAGCTGGCGTCGGCCGCGGACCTGGTCAAGGGCAAGCTGGCGGGCATCCCGGTGGCCCTGGTCCGGGGCCTCGGGGACCTGGTCACCGAGGCCGACGGGCCGGGGGCCCAGGCGCTGATCCGGCCCGCGGCGGAGGACATGTTCCGGTACGGCGCGGCCGAGGTACTGACCGCGCGGCGCACGGTGCGCGAGTTCACTGATGGCCCGGTGGACCCCGAGGCGGTGCGCCGCGCGATCGCGGCCGCGCTCACGGCGCCCGCGCCGCACCACTCCACGCCGGTCCGGTTCGCGGTGGCGTCCTCGGCCCGGGCCCGGACCGTGCTGCTCGACGACATGCTGGCCGCCTGGATCTCGGACCTGCGCCGGGACGGGTTCACCGAGGAGCAGATCACGCGGCGGGTGCGGCGTGGCGAGCCCCTGCGCCGCGCCCCGCTGATCATCGTGCCGTGCCTGGTCGCCGACGCGGCCCACGTCTACCCGGACGCGCGGCGCGGCGCGGCCGAGCGGGAGATGTTCGTCGTGGCGGTCGGGGCGGCCGTGCAGAACCTGCTGGTCGCCCTGGCCGTGGAAGGCCTGGGCTCGTGCTGGGTGTCCAGCACCATGTTCTGCCGGCCGGTCGCGGCGGCGGCCCTCCACCTGCCCGACGGATGGGAGCCGATGGGCGCGGTCGGCGTCGGGCACCCGGCCGCCCCGCCCGCCGACCGGCCGCCGCGTGACCCCGGCGACTTCATGCTCATCCGCTGACCCGCCCGTCCCCCGGCCAGCCCGCGCCGGCCCCGGCTGCCCCGTGATCATGACGCCGGGGCCGCCATCGTGATCACGAACGCGGCAGGCCGGCCGGGCTAGAGCTCCAGCCGCCGGGACAGGTCGGAGGCGAGGACGCCGGCGGGGTCGAGCTCGGCCCGGAGCTGGCGGAATTCCGCCAGCCGCGGGTACATGCCGGCGAACACCTCGGGCCGCACCCGGGAGTCTTTGGCCAGGTAGACCCGGCCACCCGCGTCCAGCACCTCGCGGTCGAGCTGGTCCAGCAGCCCGGCCAGGCCGGGCGTGCCCGCCGGGAAGTCCAGGGCCAGCGTCCAGCCCGGCAGCGGGAAGGACAGGAATCCCGGATCGGCCGGCCCGAACCGCTTGAGCACGGTCACGAACGAGGGCGCGCGGGCGGCGCTGATCCGTTCCAGCGCCCGGCACACCACCGTCTCCTGGCCGAACGGCACCACGAACTGGTACTGGCGGAACCCCGCCGGGCCGTACACCCGGTTCCAGTTCCTGATCCCGTCCAGCGGGTGGAAGAACGCGCCGATGGTCTGGATCTCCCCGGTCCGCCGCCGCGGCGCCTTGCGATACCAGGCCTCGTTGGCCAGCCCGACCGTGACGGGGTTCAGCAGCCCGCTGGGGAACCCGCGCGGGGCGCCGAGCCGGGCCGCGGGCCGGAACGCGAGCGGGTCGCGCCGGTCCCGGGGGGCCAGGTCGCCCGGGGGCGCGAAGTCGCCGCTCGTGATCACGGACCGGCCCAGGCCGGCCCGCGGGCCAGGCAGTCGGTCCAGGCCACGGTGTAGCCGTACCGGTCATCGGTGGCCGACAGGCAGGCCATGGTCTCGTCGATGTCGGCGGTGCGCACGGTGTCCACCCGCACCCGTGCGGTCTGCACCGGGGTGAGCTGGACGGCCGCGGCCAGGATGATGCCGGTCAGGCCCATCCCGCCGGCCGTGGCCCAGAACAGGCGGGGATCGCCGTCCGGCGTCACCCGGCACTGGCGGCCGTCCGGCCAGCAGCAGGTCGAACCAGGGCACGTGCTGGGCGAAGCTGCCCGCGGCGTGGTGATTCTTGCCGTGCACGTCCGCGGCGATCGCGCCGCCGACGGTGACCTGCCGGGTCCCGGGTGATACCGGCACGAACCAGCCGGACGGCAGGCCGGCCACCATGAGCTGCTCCAGGCTGACCCCGGCCTGGCAGGTGACGAGCCCGGTGCGGGTGTCGAGGCTGGTGATCCGGTCCAGGGCAGCGGTGGCGATGACCAGGCCCCCGCCGCATTGCGCGGCGTTGTTGTAACTGCGGCCCAGGCCGCGGGCGATCACGCCGCGGGCCGGGGCGGCCGCGCAGCAGCTCGCGGCCTGCGCCGGGCTGGCGGGCTCGGCCAGCTGCGCGGTCGACGGCGCGATCCGGCCCCAGCCGGTGAGCTCGGCAGCCCGGCGGCCCGGCACGTCCGCCACCGCCGGGCCGGCCCTGCGATCCGCCATCCGTCATCCCCTCCGCTGGCCCTCTTGCCCGGACCGCCCGCCGGTCATGCCCGCTCCGGCCCGCGCCCGGTCATGGTACGGCGGGCCGGGGCCTGGCGTGGCAGGCCCGCCGCGCCAGGCCCGGCGGGCCAGCGGGCCAGCGGCCAGCGGGCCAGCGGGCCAGCGGCCGCGGGCAGGGGCCGGCCAGCGAGTCAGCGAGTCAGGGCATGGCCAGCGGAAGCGGCGTCCGGGCCCCGCCGCGCACCGCCGCGCACACCCCGTCGCTGGCCGCCGCCGCCGCCAGCCGCTCCGCGGCGGGCTGGCCGTAGGTCGTGGTGCGCTGGCGCAGCGGCCGCTCCAGCGGCGCCACCAGGTCCGCGAACTGGCTGATGGTCTTGAAGGAGCCGTTCTGCGCGCCCGGCCATCCGGCTGATCGTCTCTTCCATCAGCGTGCCGCCCAGGTCGTTCACGCCGCCCTGGAGCACGTCGCGGCACAGGTCGTCGCCCAGCTTGACCCAGGAGCACTGGATCGAGCCGATCGCGCCGTGCAGCATGATCCGGGACAGCGCGTGCACCGCCCGGTTCTCCCGCCGGGTGGGACCCGGCCGGGCCAGCCCGGCCAGGTAGATGGGCGCGCTGGCGTGCACGAACGGGAGCAGCACGAACTCGGTGAAGCCGCCGGTGCGTTCCTGGATGCCGCGGATCACCCGGAGGTGCCCGACCCAGTGCGCCGGGGTGTCCACGTGCCCGTACATCATCGTCGCGCTGGTCGGCAGGCCCAGCTCGTGGGCGGTGGTGATCACCTCGATCCAGGCGGACGCCGGGAGCTTGCCCTTGGTCAGCACCCAGCGCACGTCGTCGTCGAGAATCTCCGCCGCGGTGCCCGGCAGCGACCCGACCCCGGCCTCCCGGGCCCGGGCCAGCCAGTCGCGGATGCTCAGCCCGGTCCGTGACGCGCCGTTGACCACCTCCATCGGCGAGAACGCGTGCACGTGCAGGCCGGGGACGCGCCGCTTGACCTCGGCGGCGATCTCGAAGTAGGCCGTCCCGGGCAGGTCCGGGTGGATCCCGCCCTGCATGCAGACCTCGGTGGCGCCCGCCGCCCACGCTTCCTCAGCCCGGTCGCCCACCTGGTCCAGGGACAGCGTGTAGGCGTCCGCGTCGGTGCGGCGCTGGGCGAACGCGCAGAACCGGCAGCCGGTGTAGCAGACGTTGGTGAAGTTGATGTTGCGGGTGACGACGTAGGTGACGTCGTCACCGGCCGCGTCCCGGCGCAGCCCGTCGGCCAGCGCGGCCAGGGCCTCCAGCTCCGGGCCGTCCGCGTCCAGCAGCGCGAGGGCCTCCGCGTCACTGAGGCCGGCCGGGTCGCGCTCCGCGCTGCGCAGCGCGGAGGCCACCTCGGGCCGCAGCCGGCGCGGCGCGGGCGCCGCGTCCCGCCGGGCCTCGGGCGCGATCCGGGTCGCCGACCTCGGCCCAATCCCCGTAGACCTCGGAGAAGTCCGCCCGCCGGTCGGCGGTCCGGCCCGCGGTGTCGATGGTGACGTGCAGGTCGGTCCGGCCGGACGCCTCGCCCCAGCCGCCGTCCGGCTCCTGCCAGGGCAGCCCCGCGGGCCGCGCATCCGCCCGGGCCAGCCCGGTCGCCGGGTCGGCCAGCGCGGCCACGTGCCCGGCGAGCCTCGGGTCCAGCCACGGCTCGCGCAGGTAGCCCGGGTAGATCGTGAGGCGCTCGCGCAGCGCCAGCCCGGCCGCGGCGGTGCGCCCGGCCAGCTCGTCGATCTGCGGCCAGGGCCGCTCCGGGTTGACGTGGTCGGGGGTGAGCGGCGACACGCCGCCCCAGTCATCGATCCCCGCCTGCAGGATCAGCCCGTACTCCTCGCCGATCAGGTTCGGCGGGGCCTGGATGCGCGCGCCCGGCCCGAGGACCAGCCGGGTGACCGCGATCGTGGCGGCCAGGTCCTCGAGCCCGGCGTCGGGCACGCCGCGCATCTTCGTGTCCGGCTTGGCCCGGAAGTTCTGCACGATCACTTCCTGGATGCCGCCGTACTCGCGGGCCACGCCGCGGATGGCGAAGACCGACTCGGCCCGCTCGACCAGGGTCTCGCCGATGCCGATCAGGATCCCGGTGGTGAACGGCACGCTGCTGCGGCCCGCGTCCTCCAGCACCCGCAGCCGGACCGCGGGGTCCTTGTCCGGGCTGCCGAAGTGCGGCCCGCCCTTCGCGGTGAACAGCCGCTCCGCCGTGGTCTCCAGCATCATGCCCATGGACGGGGCGACCGGCTTGAGCCGCTGGAAGTCCTGCCAGCTGAGCACGCCCGGGTTCAGGTGCGGCAGCAGCCCGGTCTCCTCCAGCACCCGGATGGCCATGGCCCGGACGTAGGACAGCGTGTCGTCGTAGCCGTGCGCGTCCAGCCACTCCCGGGCCTGGGACCAGCGCGCCTCCGGCCGGTCGCCCAGGGTGAACAGGGCTTCCTTGCAGCCGAGGGCGGCCCCCTCGGCGGCGATCCGCAGCACCTCGTCCGGCGGCAGATACGGGCTGTCCAGCCGCCCCGGCACGGTCACGAACGTACAGTAACCGCACCGGTCCCGGCACAGCCGGGTCAGCGGGATGAACACCTTGCGCGAGTAGGTGATGACGCCGGGCCGCCCGGCGGCGGCCAGGCCGTTGTCCCGGGCCCGGCCCGCGTAGCTGAGCAGCTCGGCCAGCTGGTCGCCGCGGGCGTGCAGCAGCACGGCCGCCTCGGCGGGGTCCAGGGTCTTGCCGTCCCGGGCCCGGGCCAGCGCGCGGCGCATCGCGCTGGCCGTGGGCCGCGCGTCAGCAGGGACGGCGCTGGCGGGCGGCTGCGGGTCCGGCGGGACCGGGGGGCGGGGACGGCGGGGGGCGGGCGTGTCAGCGCTCATCTTCCCCCACCCTAGGTGGTGCCTGATCCGCGCCCCGGCCCGGCTGTCCCCCGCCCCGCGCGGGCCCGGCGCGGCCAGGGGGGAGGGGGCGGACGGCGGGCGTCAGAACCGGCGGTAGTCGCGCACCGGCATCCGGGGGCCGCGCCGTGGCGGGCGGGTGCCGCCCAGCTCGACCAGCCGGGCGGCCCGGTGCCGGTGCCCGGCGTACGGGGCGAGCAGCTCGAGCATCCCGGCGTCGTCCACCACCCGCCCGGCCAGGGTCCAGCCCACGGCCGAGGGCAGGTGATAGTCGCCCACGGACACCGCGTCCGCGTCGCCGCAGGCGCGCTGGCGCACCTCGGCCGAGGTCCAGACGCCGATCCCGGGCAGGGACCGCAGGCGGCGGTCCGCGTCGCCGGAGGGCATCGTCACGATCTCCTCGAGCCGGGCGGCCACCTCGGCCGCGCCGATGACGGTGCGGGCCCGCACCCCCTCGACGCCCGCCCGGTGCCACTCCCAGGACGGGATGCGGCACCAGGTCCGCGGCGGCGGGCACACCCGCAGGCCGGCCGGGGCGGGTCCGGGGGCCGGGCCGCCGAACTTGAGCAGCAGGTACCGCCAGGCCCGGCGGGCCTCCGCGCCGACCACCTTCTGCTCCAGCACGGCGGGGACCAGGGCTTCGAGCACCCGGCCGGACCGGCCGACCCGGACGCCCGGGTGCGCCGCGGACAAGTCGCGCAGCACCGGGTGGGCGGGATCGAACCCGGCGCGGTCGTCGTCCGCGCCGAGCATGGCAGGCAGCGCCCGGAGCAGCCACGCCGCGCCCGGGCCCCAGGCGGCCGCGCGGACCACGGTGACCGGCCCTGGCCCCGGCCCCGTCCCGGCGGGCCGCCCGGCGGCCGCGGACCGGGCCGGGGCCACCCGCAGCGTGCCGGGCCCGTCGGGGGTCAGCGAGGTACGCCAGATGCAGCCGTCCGGGGTGACCCGGAAGGCGGGGTCCCCCCGGCCGCGCTGGTGCACACCCAGGATGCGCGGTATGTCCAGGACGAACGGCGCCGGCCACTCCAGGGTGCTGCCCGGGGACTCCATCGCGGGGCGCCGCGCGCTTACGCGTCGGCGGAGAAGCGCACGCAGGTCAGGCCCAGGGTCTGGCCGGGCCAGACCCGCAGCCCGCAGCGCAGCTCGTTACCCGGGGCGACGTGGACCTCGTCCCCCAGCACCACGCCGTCCAGCACCACGCCCTCGCCGACGACCGTCCCGCGGCCGATCACGCTGCCGCTGACCCGGGCCCCGGCGCCCACGCTGGCCCCGTCGAACAGCACGCTGCCGGTGACGTAGGCGTCCGCGCCCACCCGCGCCCCGGCCCCGACCACGGTGCCGCCGCCGACCTGGGCCGCCGGGTCGACCGCGGCGCCGTCCAGGGTCAGCATCTCCCCCGGCCCGCCAGGCACCGCGGCCGAGGCGAGCCGTCCGCGGACCAGGTCGCAGGAGCCCTGCACGAACGCCTCCGGGGTGCCCACGTCGAGCCAGTAGGACGAATCGGGGTAGCCCATCACCACGGCGCCCGCGCTGATCAGGTCCGGGAACGTCACCCGCTCCACGGAGATCACCTGGCCGGGCGGGATCTCGTCGATGACCGACCGGCGGAACACGTAGCAGCCGGCGTTGATCCGGTTGGTGACCGGGTTCGGGGTCTTCTCCAGGAACGCGGTCACCCGGCCGCTGGCGTCGGTGGGCACGCAGCCGAACCGGGCCGGGTCGGGCACCTCCACCAGGTGCAGCGTCACCGCGGCGTCGCACTTGCGGTGCAGGTCGATCTGCGCGGAGATGTCGTGACCGGACAGGACGTCGCCGTTGAGCACGACGACCGGGCTGTCCGGGCCGCTGCGCAGCCCGGACGCGGCGTTCCGGATCGCGCCGCCGGTGCCGAGCGGCTCGGCCTCATGGACGTAGTCGATCTCCAGCCCGAACGCGGCGCCGTCCCCGAAGCACTCGGCGAACATGCTCGGCCCGGTAGGCGGTGGCCAGCACCACGTGGGTGATCCCGGCCGCGGCCGCCTTGGCGAACTGGTGGGCGAGGAACGGCACACCCGCGGTCGGCAGCAGCGGCTTGGGCGTGCCGATGGTCAGCGGGCGCAGCCGGGTTCCCTGGCCGCCGACGAGCAGGATCGCCTCCAGCGGCTCGCGGCCGGAGGGCATTTCTGGCTGGCCTGACATAGGCAGCGAGGTTACTCTGCCCCCTGCGCCGCTGCACGCTGGTAGGAGGCCATGTGGGCTTCTGCCGAGGCCTCCCAGGTGAATTCCTGGGACCGGGCGTGGCCGGCCTCGCCGAGGGCTTCCAGCCGGGCCGGGTCATCGAGCAGGCCGCGCAGGGCCGCCTGGATGTCGCCGGCGTCGGGCTCGGTGTAGGCGACCGCGTCCCCGCCGACCTCCGGCAGCGACGTCCGGTGCGTGGTGAGCACCGGCGCGCCGCAGGCCATGGCCTCCAGCACGGGCAGCCCGAAACCCTCGCCCCGGCTCGGGAACGCCACCACGAGCGCCCCGCCGAGGAAGCCCGGCAGGTCGCTGAAGCGCAGGTAGCCCGGGCGGACCAGGCGCAGGTGCGCGGGGACCGCGGCGACCGCCTCGTCCACCTCCTCGCTCCAGCCGCTGCCGCCGCCGAGCACCAGCGCGGGCGGGTCGGGCAGGTCAGCCACGGCGCCGGCCCAGCCGCTGATCAGCGCGGGGACGTTCTTGCGCGGCTCCAGGCCGCCCAGGTAGGCCACGTAGGACTTGCCGTGCAGGCCCAGCCGGTCGGACACCTGGCGGATCCGCTCCGGGGCAGGCCGGTGGAACAGCGTGTGATCCACGCCGTGGTACGCCACGTCGATCCGGGTCGGGTCCGCGCCGAGCACGCGGACCAGCTCGTCCCGGGTGGCCTTGGACGGGACCAGCAGCCGGGTGGCCCGCCGCGCGGCGGTGCGGATCGCGGACTTGAAGAAGGTCGCGGTGACCGGGTTGTGCGCGTCCGGCTCGGTGAAGTACGTGAGGTCATGGATGGTCGAGACGACGGGCACGCCGGGCCGCAGCGGCATCGTGTAGTGCGGGGCGTGCAGGACGTCGGCGTTCACTTGCTGGGCGACGAGCGGCAGGCCGGTCTGCTCCCAGGCCAGCCGGGCCGGCCGGTGCGCGATCGCGGTCGGGCCGGCCACGACGATCGCGTCGGGGACGAGTCTGCCGTACCGCTCCTCATCAGCCCGCTGGCACGCCACCGCGAGGTCCGCTCCGGCTGCGCCCAGCGCGGCGATCAGGCCGTCCACGTATCGGCCGAGCGCGCCACGGTCCGCCGGCACGGCGGTCGCGTCAACCAGCACCCGAGGTGCCACGAGCAGTCTTTCTCCTTCCCCCCGCCTGCGGGCCCGTTGCCGGTACCGGGCTTCCGGTACCGAGTGGCCAGATAGCTGGCCAATTCAGCATTGATGAATGTCCCGTCAGGACCGAGCGTACGCCCTCCGCCGGCCTGCCGGTGAGCATCGGCGCTCATGTCCCGCGCGGGCCGCAGCCAGGCCGGCGGCCTCGTCGCGGCCGACGTGGTCTAGACCATGTTACGACCCCTTTGACCAGATCAGAAGAGCCTGGCTACGGGGAAGCGGACGGCGACGGGGTGGCCGTCGCCGACTTCGCCGAGTGGCCCTGGGCGGCCTTCTGGGCCTGGTCCAGCGCCTGCTTCATGAGCGTCGTGTACTTGCCGTAGCTGGCGAAATTCCCGGCCTTCAGGGCCGCCTGGGCCTTGGTGTAGTCCGACTCGGCCTGGGCCAGGTAACCGCGGACGGTCGCGCTGGCCGATCCCTGGCCGCTGCCGGACGAGCCGGGCGAGCCGGGCGAGGTGCCCGCCGTGGACGACAGGCCGGGGATCACCTGGCTGAGCGCGCCGGACAGGGTCGGCGCGAACCCGACGTTCCCGTCGAAGGACACCGCGACCCGCTTCAGCACCGGGTACGAGCCGGAGGTGCTGCTGCCCGTGGTCCCGGCCGCCTGGATGTAGATCGGTTCCTCGTAGACGAGCGCGCCGCCGACCGGGAGCGTGATCAGGTTGCCCTCGATGACCTTGGATCCGTTCTGCCGGTACAGCGACAGCTGGGACGAGATCGTCGGGTCGGACTCGAACGTGCCCTGGACCTGCTGGGGACCGAGGATGGCGGTGTCCTGGGGCAGCTGGAGGACCCGGATCGTGCCGTAGTCCGGCGACTGCGGGTTGCTGTCCACCGCCATGTACGCGGCCAGGTTCTGCCGCCCGCGCTGGACCAGCGGGGACGTCAGCGAGAACTGCGTCGCCGCCCCCGGCATCGTCATCGTCTGGTAGTACGGCGGCTGGCTGGCCTGCTGCGGGCTGCCCGGCTCGTCGGGCACCGCCCAGAAGTTCTGCCCCCCGTAGAAAGACTGGGCGGACTGGACGTGATACTCGGTCAGGATCTGGCGCTGGACCTCGAACAGGTCCGGCGGGTAGCGCAGGTGCGGCATCAGCGCGGCGGGGATGTCCGACCTGGGCTTGATGACTCCCGGGAACGCCTTCATCCAGGTGCGCAGGATGGGGTCGCTGGCGTCCCACGCGTACAGCGTCACGGCGCCGGTGTAGGCGTTCACCACCGCCTTGACCGAGTTCCGGATGTAGTTGATGTCGCCGGTGGGCTGGCCGGCCACCGTGCCGCCCGGGGCGTCACTGGTCGCCGTGGCCTGGTCCATGCTCACCCGCTGGGAGTAGGGGTACAGGTCGGTGGTGGTGTAGCCGTCCACCACCCACAGGATCTGCCCGTGGGCCACGACCGGGTACGGGTTGCCGTCCAGGGTGAGGAACGGCGCCACCTTGGCCACCCGGGCCAGCGGCTGCCGGTCGTAAAGGATCTTCGAGTCGCCGTTGATGGCCCCGGACAGCAGGATGTTCAGCTCGCGGAACTTGATCGTGTACAGCAGCCGGTTCAGCGGCGAGCCCACATCCACCCCGCCGTTGCCGTGGTAGGTGTTGTTCTGCTGGCCGCCGGCCGCGGCGGACGGGTAGTCGAGCTCCTGCTTACGGCCCCCCGGCGGGCCGCCGACGATCGCGTACGTGCTCTGCTGCTGGCCGAAGTACACCCGGGGCTGCTGCAGGCCCAGGACCCCGTGCGGCGGGATGTCGCTCTCCACGAACGACGGGTTGCCGTTGCCCTGGACCGTATTGGCCGTGGCCGCGACCACCCCGAAGCCGTGCGTGTACACCAGGTGGGTGTTGATCCAGTTGCCCTGGCCGGCCGGCGGCCCGCCCATGCCGCGCACCGCGACCACCGTGTCCTGGGGCAGCGGCCCGTCCCCGGGCAGCGTGTAGCGGTCCATCGCCAGGTTGGCCGGGAACTGGTAGTAGCTCTTGACCTGCTGCAGCTGCTGGAAGGTCGGCGACACCACGTCCGGATCGAGCAGCCGCATCCCCTTGAGGGTGCTGACCTCGGCATCCAGCGCGGACTGCGGCACGTTCACCGACGCCGCGTACGGCGTGACCCGGACCGTGGACGAGGTCAGCCCGTAGGCCTGCCGGGTGACGCGGATCTCCCGCTGGATGTACGGGGTCTCCTTGGCCAGCTCGTTCGGCTTGACCACGAACTGCTGGATGATCGCGGGGTACAGGCCGCCGATGAGGATGGCGGAGAGCACCAGCAGGCCGAACCCGACGGCGGGCAGCATCGCGCTGCGCCGGGCCGCGCCCGCGAAGAACAGCAGCGCGCACAGCACGGCGATCACCGCGAGGACGGTCTTGGCCGGCAGCACCGCGTTGACGTCGGTGTACGAGGCGCCAGTGGTGACCGCACCGCGCTGGGAGAAGTCGATGCCGTACCGGTCAACCCAGTACGCCACGGCCTTCAGCAGCACGAAGACGCCGAACAGCACGAACAGATGGGCCTGCGCCGCCACCGTGACCCGGGGGCGGCGGCCCTGCATGCGCAGCCCGCCGTACAGGTAGTGCACCAGTGCGGCCAGCACCAGGGAGAGCAGCACCGCCGCGAACAGGTAGCTCAGCACCATCCGGATGAACGGGTAGGTAAAGATGAAAAACGAGAGATCGATCTTAAACTGGGGATCCCTGATGCCGAACGGGACCTGGTTGGCGAACAGCAGCCAGGTGCGCCAGGAGGCGGCGGCGGTCAGGCCGGAGATCACGCCGATCACGCCGAGCACCACCCCCAGCAGCAGCCGGCGGTGCGGGTCGATGGCCATCCGGTAGGCGTCCCCGCCGCCCTGGCCCGGCGCGGGCACCGGCCGGTAGATGGGCCGCAGCCGGTAGGCCAGCGCCGCGTTGGCCCCGGTGACCACGGCCATGAACAGCCCGGCCACGAAGAACATGGCCCACCGGGTGCCGTACGTGGTGCCGAACACCGACGAATAGTGGATGGCCCGGTACCACAGGTAATCCGTCCAGACCCCGGCCACGATCGCGATCAGCACCAGGAAGGCGATGATGGCCACGATGATCGGCAGAACCAGCCGGGGCCAGCGGAGCTGGGCGAGCGGCGGTCGGCCAGCAGGCTGGCGGGCCGACCCGGACCGGAAGGACACCGCACTCCCCCTCACACGCTGTTGAGTGCCCCGTCATGGGCACCGCATTACCCCGCTCGGATTACCGGCACACCATTCGTCAGCCAGACTCAACCGGTCAGGCATGCTGGGCCATGCGGCGCCAATGTACCCCGCTCAGCGCGGCCAGGCGTCACAGGCGCCGGCACGGTGATCACGTAACGGTCAGGTAGCAGTCAGCCGGCGCCCAGAACGCGGCCGCCCAGGACCCGGCCATTCAGCAGCCGGGCACGCTCCGGCCGGCCTTGAGGGCGGTCAGGTCGTTGATGGCCTGCCGCAGCGTGGCCACCTTGACCAGCCGCAGCCCGGCCGGCACCGCCCCGGTGGTATCGGAGCAGTTGGCCGCCGGGGTCAGGAAGATCGTCGCGCCCGCCGCGCGGGCGCCCGCCATCTTCTGCTGGATGCCGCCGATCGGGGACACGGCCCCGTTCGCCGAGATCTCCCCGGTGCCCGCGATGAATCGGCCGCCGGTCAGGTTGCGGGGGGTCAGCTTGTCCACGATGCCGAGCGCGAACATCATCCCGGCGCTGGGACCGCCGATGTCGCCCACCTTGATCTTGACGGGGAAGGGGAAGCGGTAGCTCTCCTGGACGTACACCCCGATGACCGCGTGCCCCTGGATGTCGGCGGTCTTCAGCCGGACCTGCCTGGTCTTGCCCTGGCGGACGATCGTGAGGGTCACCACCGACCCCGGCGCGTGCCTGCGGATCAGGGTGCCGGTGTCCTGGGTGCAGCTGACCGGGACGCCGTTCACCGCGGTGATGGTGTCACCGGCCCGCAGCACGCCCGCGGCCGGGAGGCCCTTCTCGGTCTGCGTGACGGTATCCACGGTGGTGAAGTGGATGCCCAGCGTGCACAGCGCCGCGGCCTGGGCGGTCTGCTGCGAGCTGGCCATCTCCTCAGTGTCCTGCTGGACGACCTGCTGCTCGGACTGCCCGGTCGGGAACAGCTCCTGCTCGGGCACGACCGCGGTGTGCGGGGTGAGCCAGGCGTGGATCGCGGTGAACACGTTGAACCCGTCGCCGGGACCGCCGAGGAACGAGACCGTGACCAGGTTGAGGTGGCCGGCGGTCGGGTACGTGCGGTGCCCGGCGACCGTGATCAGCGGGCCGCTGGACGTGGTGCCCAGCGTGTTCAGCGTCGGCCCCGGCGAGAGGATCACGTACGGCACCGGCACCAGGGCCGCGACGAGCGCCGCCGCCACCACGCCGATCCCGGCCACGAGCAGAGTCACAGTGCGTCGGGAAGGAGTGCGGCGCGACATGGGGTGAAGACTACGCACTGTTCACCCATTCGCTCTCGCCGTCGCCGAATACCTGGTGCTTCCACACCGGGACGCTCTGCTTGAGCTCATCGATCAGGGCGCGGCAGGCGGTGAAGGCCTCGGCCCGGTGCGGGCACGACACCGCGACCACCACGGCCAGGTCCCCCACGGCCAGGTCCCCCACCCGGTGCACGGCCGCGACCGCGGTCACCCCGAACTCCGCCGCGACCTTCTCGCACACCCGGCGCAGTTCGGCCGCGGCCGACGGGTGCGCGCTGTAGGACAGGTGCCGCACGTCCCGGTCATGATCGTGATTCCGTACCACGCCGGTGAACAGGGCGATGCCACCCGCGGAGGGGTCCGCCACGGCGGCGTGCACCTCGTCCACGGACAACGGCGTGTCGCGCACCTCGGCGAGCCGGATCACTGTCACGGAGCCAAGGTAGCGCCTGAACCTGGACGGCTGGACCAGGGGCGTTGAGGTTCTCGTTGCGGAGACAAGGCGCGGTGAAGCCGGCCCGCAGCCGCCCGCGGCGGGTGCTGCCGGTCAGGTGCCGCGCTTGCGGCGGCGGGCCACCCGGACGATGGCCGCGGTCCCGATCACGGCCACGGTCGCCCCGGCGCCTGCCGCGATCGTCGCTTCCTTGCGGGCCAGCAGGCGCCCGGCCACGGCATGGTGCCCGGCCCGCTGCTTCAGCAGTTCGACGAGCGCCGCCGCGTTGTCGTACGCGGGCCGCCAGCCTGCCTCGCGCAGCGCCTGGCACTCGACCACCCACGGATAGACCATGTAGCGCAGGTCCTGGACCGGGGCGGGGGTGATGCCCAGCCGGTGCAGCCGCTGCGCGGTGCCGAACGTCAGCCCGGCGGGCAGCTCGACCCGGCGCAGCCCGCTGAGCTCCTCGACCTCCTCTTCCTCCAGCCAGCCGTCGCAGCCCACCGCGAACGCCCCGTCGATCTTCCCGGTCACCGCCAGCTCGAGCGCGGACACCAGGTCCTCGACGTGGCAGAACTGCCAGCGGGGCGCGCAGCCTTTGACGGTGAGCAGCCGCGGGGACTCGAAATGCCGGGTCACCAGGGTGTCCACCCCCTCGCCGACCAGCGCGGCCGGGCGGACCACGGTGATGGCCATGCCCGGGTGGGACCGCGGCGAGCGCTGGGCCAGCTGCTCGATCTCCAGCAGGTCGCCGGCCACGCTGCCGTCGTGGTCCACGCCCAGCGGCGCGTCCTCCGGCAGCGGCACCGGGTTGTCCGGGGCGGCCCCGTAGACCATGGCGCTGGTCACCAGGATCACCCGGCCGACACGCCCGGCGGCCGCGGAGGTCAGGACGGTCTGCGCGGCGCGCACGTTGAAGGCCCGGCGGGCCCGGTCCTCGGTGTCGGCCGCCATGTCGATGTCGGTGTGCACCAGCACGTCCACCCCCCTCGGCCAGCCGGCCAGGGTGGGGTCACGGACGTCAGCCAGCCGCCACGTCACGCCGACCACGTCCCCGCGGTGGTCGTCGATCGCGATGACCCGCCGGACCGCGGGTGAGGCCGCCAGCCGCAGGGCCAGGGCGTGGCCCAGGCCCCGCGCTGCGCCGGTGATGGCCACGACGGGACGTGGCTCCTGATCAGTGCGCTCGCGGCGAACCTGGTGCCGTGCGGTGCTCAAGGTGTGCCGCTCCCGGGATAACGTGGCGGTTGTGACCCTTCCATCCTGCCTGAGAGGTCGCGGAGATGGCTGATCCTCCCTTCGGCTTTGGTCTGCCCGGCGGTTCCGGGAGTTCTGGCGGCCGGGGTGGCCCCGGCGGATCCGGCGGATCCGGCGGATCCGGCGGCGGTCCCGGGGACAATCCGGGCGGTAATCCGCTCGGGCCGCTGGGCGACCCGCAGCAGTTCGCCGACGCCCTGCGCCAGTTCGCCGACCTGATGGCCTGGCAGGGCGGCCCGGTCAACTGGGACCTGGCCAAGAACGTGGCCCGGCAGACCGTCGCGGCCGAGGGCGACCCGAGCGTGCTGGACGCCGACCGCAAGAAGGTCGTGGAGGCCGTCCAGCTGGCGGACTTGTGGCTGAACGAGGCGACCTCGTTCCCCAGCGGGGTCCGCACGGCGCAGGCCTGGAGCCGGTCGGAGTGGGTTGAGGCCACGCTGCCCGTGTGGTCGCAGCTGTGCGACCCGATCGCCGAGAAGGCCGTGGACGCCCTGGGCGGGATGATCAGCGGCAACCCGGAAGAGCTCGGCGGCGAGATGCCCGCCGAGCTGAACCAGGCGCTGCAGGCGATGACCGGCGGCCTGGGCGGCGTGGGCGGGCTGGCCGGCGGCCTGGGCGCGATGATGAAGCGCATCGGCGGGATGATGGTCGGCGGCCAGACCGGCGCCGCCGTCGGCGGTCTGGCCCGCGAGGTGGTCAGCTCCACCGACGTGGGGCTGCCGCTGGGCCCGGAGGGCGTGGCCGCGCTGCTGCCCGCCGGGGTGGCGGACTTCGGCCAGGGCCTGTCCATCAGCGCGGAGGAGATCCGGATCTTCCTGGCGCTGCGCGAGGCGGCCCACCACCGGCTGTTCGCGCACGTGCCGTGGCTGCGCTCGCGGCTGCTGGCCGCGGTCGAGGACTACGCCCGGGGCATCACCGTGGACGCGTCCGCGCTGCGTGACGCCATGCCGCAGATCGACCCATCCAACCCGGACGCGCTGCGTGAGGCGTTGTCTGACGCCAGCATGTTCCAGCCCGAGGACACCCCGCAGCAGAAGGCCGCCCTGGCCCGGCTGGAGACCCTGCTGGCGCTGGTCGAGGGCTGGGTGTCCACGGTCGTGGAAGACGCCGCCGGGGACCGGCTGCCGCAGGCCGGCGCGCTCGCCGAGGCCATCCGGCGGCGCCGGGCCACCGGCGGTCCCGCGGAACGCACGTTCGCCACGCTGGTCGGCCTGGAACTGCGGCCGCGGCGGCTGCGGGAGGCGGCCGAGATCTGGCGGCGGCTCACCGACGTCCGCGGGGCCGAGGGCCGGGACGCGCTGTGGACCCACCCGGACCTGATGCCCACCGCCGAGGACTTCGACGATCCCGAGGGGTTCGTGGCCGGGCGGCCCGCGCTGGACATGTCCGCGCTGGACCAGGAACTGTCGGAGCTGGACGAGGAACTCGGGGCCGGGCCGGGCGACGCCGCGCCTGGTGAGGCCGCCGGGTCCGGAGACGCCGGCCCTGGTGACGGCCCGGACAGTGAGGGCCCGGGCGGCGACAGCCCGGGCGGCGGCGGCCCGGGGCGCCCGGGGCCGGGCGGCGGCGGCCCGGGCGACACGCCGCCCGCGCCGTAGCGGGCCGAAAGTCTGCTGTGCACAGCCGGTGCACGGAGACTGGGCTGCTCGGGAGCGGCCGGGACGGCTGCCGCTCCCGGGAATTCACCGCCGTCCCCTGCTGTATCCACAGCGGCGCTCCACAGCATCCCCAGGAAATCCACAAGCCTGTCCACAGGCGGCTTTGACGGGACGCCTCCCGCGCGCTTAGCCTCGCCGGCACGGGTCCCCCGGGTGGCGGGTCGCCGTCACTCCCGGGGAAGGGGGCGAACGACCCGCCGGGGAGCCGCAGCAGTGCCTGGCTAAGTGGGCGCCAGTTCGCTGACGCCTGGTCAATCCGTGCCTGGTTCACTGCCGTACCCGGGGGACCGCACCCGCCCATGGTCCCGGTCCGGCGCACCCGGTCCCGGCCCGGCGCTGCCCGGCGGAGGAGGGCTGGCCCCTCCCGGCCGGGCGGGAATGTCGGACGGGGGTGGCAGGCTCGCCCCATGAGGCCGGCGATCAAAGCAGGGCTCCTGATGGTCTGGCGCGACCCGGACACCCTGCAGATAGGAATCGACCCGCGGCGGGCCGTCGCCCTGCGCGGGATGCGCGGCGCGGAGCCCCTGATCAACCTGCTGGACGGCAGCCGGGATCTCGGCCAGGTGCTGGCCGCCGCGCACGAGCACGGGATCGGGCGGCAGGCCGCCGAGCGGGTTATCGGGCTGTTAGCCGCGGCCGGGGCGCTGCACGACTTCCCCGCGGCCACGTTACGGGCCCTGCCGGACGGCCCACGGGACCGGCTGGCCCGGGAACTGGCCACGGTGTCCCTGGCCCAGGGCTACTCCGACGGCGGCGCCCTGGCCCTGGCCCGCAGGCAGGCCGGGTACGTGCGGGTGCACGGGACCGGCCCGGTGGCCGCCGGCCTGGCCAGCCTGCTCAGCGCGTCCGGCGTCGGCCGGGTCAGCTGCACCGGCACGGCCGTCCCGGCTGGCGCGGGCAGCCGTCCACCGGCGGAGGCCCCGGCGGCTCGATCCCGGGCAGTCCGATCCCCCGCAGTCCGATCCCCGGAGGCTCGATCCGCGGAGGCTGGGACCCCGCTGGCTCCCTGGCCGCCCGCGGTCCGGGTCCGGCTCGGCCCGCCGGACGCGGGCGGGCCGCCGGACGCGGGCGAGCCGCCCGACGCGGGCGGGCCGCCGCGGTCACCGTGGAGCGCGGCGCGCACCCGGCGGAGCGGCCCGGCCAGTGCGCGCCGGCCGGATCTGGCCGTGCTGGTCAACAGCTATCCGCCGGAGTTACCAGGTGCCCTGGTGGCCGGGAAGATCGCGCACCTGATCACAGCCGCCTCGGAAGCGATCGGCGTGGTCGGGCCGCTGGTCATCCCGGGCCGGACGGCGTGCCTGAGCTGCGTGGACATGGCCCGCACCGATCGCGACCCGGCCTGGCCGCTCATCCTGGCCCAGGCCTGCGGCCGGGCCCCGCGGCCCGCCGCGTGCGCGGCCGTGCTGGCCGCGACGGTCGCGGCCCAGGCCGCCGCGCAGGCGCTCGCCTTCCTCGACCAGGCCGCCACGGCCGCCCCAGTGATCAACGGCACACTGGAGCTCGTGCTGCCGGACTGGCAGTGGCGCAGGCACAGCTGGGCCCCGCATCCGCAGTGCCGCTGTAGCAGGCGCTTGGCATCCTGACCGAGAATGGGAGAGTGAACGATCTCCCCCGACGTGCCGTGACCCGGACCGCGAAGCTGGCCACCCTCCCCGCCGGCCTGGCAGGCCGGACCGCGCTCGGCCTGGGCAAGCGGCTCGGCGGCCGGCCCGCCGAGATCGTCGCCGCAGAGATCCAGCAGCGCACGGCGGAGCAGATCTTCCGCGTCCTGGGCGAGCTCAAGGGCGGGGCGATGAAGCTCGGCCAGGCCCTGTCCATCTTCGAGGCTGCGCTCCCGCCGGAGATCGCCGGGCCGTACCGGGCCACGCTGACCAAACTGCAGGAATCCGCACCGCCGCTGCCCGCCCGGACCGTCCACCAGGTCCTGGCCGGGGACCTCGGCCCAGCCTGGCGGGACGAGTTCACCGAATTCGACGACACCCCCCGGGCAGCGGCGTCCATCGGCCAGGTGCACCACGCGGTCTGGCGAGACGGCCGCCCGGTGGCCGTCAAGATCCAGTACCCGGGGGCCGGGCGGGCGCTGCTCAGCGACTTCAACCAGCTCAGCCGGGTCGCCCGGCTGTTCGGCATCATCATGCCCGGGCTGGAGGTCAAGCCGCTGCTGGACGAGCTGCGGACCCGGGTCGCCGAGGAGATCGACTACCCGCTGGAAGCGACGTCGCAGCAGGCCTTCGCGGACGCCTACGCCGGCGACCCGGATATCTACGTGCCCCCCGTGGTCCAGGCCACCGGGCACGTGCTCATCACCGAGTGGATGGACGGCACGCCGCTGGCCCAGATCATCGACTCCGGGTCGCAGGAGCAGCGGAACCGGGCCGGGATCCTGTTCACCCGGTTCCTGTTCTCCGGCCCGGCCCGGGCCGGGCTGCTGCACGCCGACCCGCACCCGGGCAACTTCCGGATGCTCGCCGACGGCCGTCTCGGGGTGCTGGACTTCGGGGCCGTGGACCGGCTGCCCGACGGGCTGCCCCCGTTCATCGGCAAGTTGCTGCGGATCATGCACGGGGATGGCAGCATCACCGAAGCCGAGGACGAGCTTCGTGAACAGGGTTTTCTCCGCGAGGGCATCCACGTGGACCTCGATGCCCTCTACGCGTTCCTGGCCCCGCTGGCTGAGCCGTCCCGGGTGGAGACGTTCAAGTTCAGCCGCGAGTGGCTGCGCGGCGAAGCCGTCCGGGTGACCGACCCGCGCTCCTCGAACCTGGGGCGGCGGCTCAACCTGCCGCCGTCTTATGTTCTGATCCACCGGGTGTCCACCGAGGGCATCGGGGTGCTGTGCCAGCTGGAATCCGAAGGGCCGTTCCGGGCCGAGATGATCCGCTGGATGCCGGGCTACGCCCGGGAAGGCGACCCGCTGCCGGGCGACGGGGACGGCCGCAGCGCCGGCGACGGCCGTGACGCCGGCGGCCAGCCGGGCGACGGGCACCAGCCGGGCGACGGGCACCAGCCGGGCGACGGGGACGAGCCGGGGCCGGACGCCGAGGGCACCGAGAAGGCGCTCACCCCGCCCCGCAACTAGCCCGCGGAACCACGTGGGGGCGGCCGGGTCCGGCCGCCCCCACGCCCCCGCGGCCTGGATCACTCCGTGGGTCCCGGGGCTGCCCTCAGGGCACCACCCCTAATCCGTTGCGCAGCCGCCTCGCCGAGGCCTTGGCCCGCTCCAGCCGCCGGGATGCCCGGTCCACCCGGCGCGAGGCCCTGCGCAGCGCGCGGAGCTGGGCCGCCTGGGCGTCCCGGCGGGACTGGTCCAGTAGTTCTCGATGCCTTTCCGCTGGATAGTTGATCGGGTGCATTTCACTCAACCGCCCGTCTTCGCTGACTGACAGATCGACGACTCGACTCAGGCCGCCACTTCGGTCTTGCGTGGGCGACCACGCGGCCTCTTGCGCGGCACGACCTGGCCGCGCAAGAACAGCTCACCGCCCCACACGCCCCAGGGCTCCCGGCGCTCCATAGCCCCGGACAAGCAGGCCATCCTGGCGGCGCAACCGACACAGAGTGCCTTGGCCGTCTCCACATCCTCGGGAGACTCGGCGAAGAACAGCTCCGGGTCATCCGTGCAGGGCAGCTGCGCGCTGCGGGCCGCCGGCCGCGCAGCACGGCTGACCTCGGTCAGGCCTGATCCTGAGTACACGGGTTCTGGTGCGGATACTGCCTCGAACCCCGCCGCGCCCGAAGCAACGGCGGCGGTACCGGGCCCGTACATCGTCCAACCCCTCTCGTCCTGGTCTTACCGTCTCTCATGGGTCTGACAAAACGGCGGGCCCGACATGACTAAGGCCGCGGACCCGGTAGCGGGTCCGCGGCCTTGTGAGGGATCCAGGCCGGCCTTTCTAGACCGGATCCCAGGCTGGGAGCGAACCCGTTTGGCTGTCGCCGGTGGCGCCAGCGCCGATAGCGTGGGCGTACGTCGGAGCGGGGTTGTTCTGCGTGCGCTGGGCGGAGCCGAGGCGCGGCTTGACCGGCGCCGGACCCTGGCTAAGCCACGGCATGCGAACACCCGCGGCAGCGCGCGAGGGCGCCATCTCACGGATATCTGCGGTGCGAGAGGTGGCCAGGACGCCGAGGGAGAGGCGAGCGCCCAGCGACGCAGCAGAAATTCCGGCGCACGAACGTGCGACCGGAACGAAGGTCTCGTTGCTATTCACTCGGCCCACCCCCTTCCGTCAAGGTGTCGTCAGCTCACCGAGGGACATGGGAAGAGCCTAAGGACCCTGGTCGGACAGGGCAACTTCTTTTTCGGGGCGACTTCTGTACCGGACCGGGAAGCCCCGGCCCGCGGGACCGGCCCGCGGGACCCGGACCGCCGGCGCTGGCCATGCTCAGGTCGCGGTGCGGACCAGGCCCTCTTGCACGACCGACACCACCAGCTCGCCTTCTTCGGTGAAGACCTGGCCGCGGGCCAGCCCGCGGGCCCCGGCGGCGATCGGTGACTCCTGGTCGTACAGCAGCCAGCGGTCCGCCCGGAACGGCCGGTGGAACCACATGGCGTGATCCAGGCTGGCCCCGCTGGTCTGGCCGTCCGCCCAGGTCAGTCCGTGCCGGCGCAGCACCGAATCGAGCAGGGTCAGGTCCGAGGCGTACGTCATCAGGCACACATGCAGCAGCGGGTCGTCCGGCAGCTCACCGTGGGCCCGCAGCCAGACCAGGTTGTGCTCGGTGTCCGCGATCCGCTGGCCGCCGGGGTCCTGCCGGGACGGCCCGACGAAGCGCAGGTCGATGGGATTGCCGGCGAAGAACTCGTGATCGGGCTGGGCCACGGCCCCCGGGGGCGGCACCGGGGGCATGGCCATGGCGTGCTGCACGCCGGGCTCGGGATGATGGAACGACGCGGACAGCGTGAAGATCGTCTTCCCGTGCTGGATGGCGGAGACCCGGCGGGTGGTGAACGACCGGCCGTCCCGGACCCGGTCCACGGTGTAGACGATCGGGACGGCAGGGTCGCCGGGCCGGATGAAGTAGGCGTGCAGCGAGTGCACCGGGCGGTCCGGCGGTACCGTGCGGCCGGCCGCGACCAGCGCCTGGCCCGCCACCTGGCCGCCGAAAACGCGCTGCCGCCAGTCACTGGGACTGCGGCCGCGGAAGATGTTCACCTCGATCTGCTCCAGGTCGAGCAGATCGATCAGGCTTTCCAGCGCCGAGCTCACGCGGGCACCGTACCGGTCAGCACTGCCCGGCGCTGGCCCGGGTGGACTCTAGACCGGGTGGACCCTGGCCCGGCCGGCCCCGGTCACCCCGGGACCCGCAGAACCCGCGGAACCCGGGGACCCGGGGAACCCTGGGAACCCTGGGAACCTAGCGCCGCAGGCGGTCCAGGAACCGGGACGGCTTGCGCGTCCGGCGGCCGCCCGGAGACCGGGCCAGCGACCAGGACAGGAAGATCCGCTCCCGGGCCCGGGTCACGCCCACGTACAGCAGCCTGCGCTCCTCCTCGATCGCCTCCTCGGTCTGCGCGTACACGATCGGCAGCGTGCCCTCGGTCAGGCCGGGCAGGAAGACCACGTCCCACTCCAGCCCCTTGGCCGCGTGCAGCGAGGCCAGGGTCACGCCCTGGATGGCCGGGGCGTGCTCGATAGCGCTGCGGCGGCCCAGTTCGGCCACGAACCCGGCCAGGTCGGCCCCGGGATGCACCGCGAAATAGTCCGCGGCGAGCTGGGCCAGGGCCTCCAGCGACTCCCAGCGCTCCCGGGCGGCACCGCGCCCGGCCGGGGCCTCCCGGGTGAGTCCCAGCCCGGCCAGGATGTGCCGGACCTCGGCCGGCGGCTCGGGGCCCGCGTCGGCGGACACTGATTTCGCCGCCGCGCGGAGCAAGCCGGTCGCCTGGCGTACCTCCCGCCGGTCGAAGAACCGCTCCGCCCCCCGGACCTGGCAGGGCACGCCCCGCTCGGCCAGCGCACGCTCCAGGGCCAGCGTCTGGGCGTTGGTCCGGACCAACACCGCCACCTGGCCCGGCGCCGTCCCCGCGGCGCGCAGCGCGTCCACCCGCGCGGCCACGCCCGACGCCTCCTCTTCCTCGTCCGCGTACTGCGTGAACTCCGCGGCCGGCCCGGCCGGGCGCTGCGCGACCAGGGCCGCGGGGCGGCCGCCCGCGGGGGGCCGAAGCGGCCCTGACCCCGGCCGCGGGGACCCGGTCCGCAGCTGGTCGGCCAGGGAGCGCGGGCCGGCCGCACCGGTCAGCTGGTTGGCCAGCGCGAGGATCTGCGGCGTGGAGCGGTAGTTGCGGACGAGCTGGACGACCGTGGCGTCGGGGAACTCGGCGGTGAACCCGGTCAGGTAGGACGCGGTGGCCCCGGCGAACGAGTAGATGGTCTGCCGCGGATCCCCCACCACGCATACGTCGTCGCGATCGCCGGCCCAGCAGTCCAGCAGCAGCTTCTGCAGCGGGTTGACGTCCTGGTACTCGTCGATCACGAAATACCGGTACCGGTCCCTGACCTCCGCGGCCGCCGCCTGGTGCTCAGTGAGGATGGCCGCCGTGAGCTCCAGCACGGATTCGAAATCCACCAGGTGGCGCTCCCGGCAGAGATCGTCGTACCGGGTGTAGAGCCGGGCTACCACGTCGGCGGCCAGTGGCGGGGTCCGGGCCGCCTTGGCCGAGGCCCGGGGGTAGTCATCCGGGCGGACCTGGGACACCTTGGCCCACTCGATTTCCGAGGCGACGTCCCGCAGTTCCGCTACCCCCGCGCTCACCCGCAGGCCCCGGGCGGCCTCGGCAAGCAGGCTCACCTTGGAGTCCAGCACCGCGGGCGGCCGCCCGCCCACGGTAGCGGGCCAGAAGTGGGTGAGCTGGCGCAGCGCGGCCGAGTGGAAGGTGCGCGCCTGGACCCGCTCCAGCCCCCCGGCGGACCCGGCCAGCTGGACCATCCGGGCCCGCAACTCCCCGGCCGCGCGGGTGGTGAACGTCACCGCGAGCACGTGGGCGGGGTCAACCACCCCGGTCAGCGCCGCGTAGGCGATCCGGTGCGCGACCGCGCGGGTCTTGCCGGTCCCCGCCCCGGCCAGCACGCACACCGGCCCGGTGGTGGCCGAGGCCACCTGCCGCTGCTCGGGGTCCAGCGCGGCCAGCACGGCCTCCGGATCGGCAGCCGCCGACGGCCCGGGATCTGGCCCGGCTGGCTCACCCGCGACTGCGCGCACGTCCCACCTCCTGTGCCCGCCATCCTCCCGCATCCCGCCGACACCGGCCCCCGCCGCGCACCGGCCGCGCTGCTTCTTACGTTTCTGACCAGCACATACGTAGAGATAACGAACACCGCCCGTGGTAATGGGAAGCCGGCGCGCCTCCGGCGTGTTGAGGAGTCGGAACTACCTTGAGACGATGGGAGCGGCTGCGTGTCTGAGCCGGTGACGATGTACACCACGCAGTGGTGCGCCTTCTGCCGACGGCTGAAGAGCCAACTGGCCCGGGACGGGATCGAGGTAACCGAGGTCGACATCGAGCGCGATGAGGCTGCGGCCAGCTTCGTGATCAGTGTCAACGGGGGCAACATGACCGTGCCCACCCTTGTATTCTCCGATGGGACGGCGATGACCAACCCATCAGCGGCCCAGGTCAAGGAAAGGCTGCGCGGGCTCGCCGCGAACTTATGAGTGGCAGGCACAACCGGACGAAGGCTGACGTGCACGGGCGCGCCGGCCAGCCGGGCGTGCCCGCAGAAGGCCTGCCCGCGCTGCCGGGCACAGCCGCCGGACGGCCCGGCCAGGACCACGACGGTAGGCCCCAGCAGGGCGCTGACCAGGATGGTCAGGGCCAGCGCGGTGTAAGCCGGGCCGGGGCCGGGGATGGCCTGGGCATGACGGATCGCTCAGACACGGGTGGATCCCGGGGGAACGACCGGGACCCGGGCCCGGCCCACGACGGCCCTGCTGCTCCCCCGGAGGCGGTCGCGCGGCGGACCCCGACCGGCTGGCGCGTGGGCGATGAAGAAGTACCCGACCTGACCAGCGCCATGGTTCTGGCCGACCTGCTGGCCGCGGAATTGTCCGCGGAGGAGCAGGCCGAACTGGACGCCGCGGCCCTGGCCGCGCCGGACACCGCCCCGCGGGACGCGGCCCGGCGCAATGCGGGCGTGGTCGCCGGCGTGAGCACCCCGCCGCCCGCGGCCGGCCAGGCCAGCCCGCCGGGGCCGGGCAGCCGCACAGACGCGCCGGCCCCGCGGGCCGGCGCGCACCGGGCCACGGAGACTCCCTTCGGGCCGGCCGACGCCGCCCAGCTCCGCGAAGCCGAGCAGCTCAAGGAGACGGTCGCGCAGCTGGAGCGCGCGCTGACCGTCCGGGTCCGGGTGGAACAGGCCATCGGAGTGCTCGCGGAACGGCACCGGATCCGCCCCCGGCAGGCCTTCGAGCTGCTCAGGTCCGCGTCCCGGGCCCGCGGGCAGCGGATCATGGAAACCGCCAGCCAGGTGATCGCCAGCGCGACCAACCCGCTGCTGCGCCTGCCGGAGGAACTGGCCAAGCCGCCCATGCCACGGCGGATGGCCCGGCGCAGCCGCGGCGAAGCCTGACCCGCATTCCCGGGCGGTCACCCCGGCGGGGCCTGAGTCGCGGTCCCGCAATTTTGCGTCGCTATTGCCCGGCCGGGAATCTTCACACACTTTTCCGCGGGTAAGGGCGCCTGGGCCTTTATTTCTGCGGCGCAAAATATGACCTGGATTGTCCCTTACCGTTACCGGCCAATATCACACCGGATGCGAGACTTGGGCACGGCGCTGCTCAGCAAGGCCCGGCCGCCAGCGCGCGGGTTTCCGGTCAGCTGGCGACGAGGTGAGGGACGCGCGACGTGGTGAACCCCGGGCCATCCGCATCGCCGGGCGGGCCTTCCGGCGGGCCCACCCGGACGACCGTCCGGCCCACTCCCCCCGATCCGGGTCAGCCCAGAGCCCGGCCGCCGGACACGCTTCCCGGCCGGGCGGCGGCCGACCGCGGTGCCCTCCGCCAGCTGGCGCTGCTGCTGGGCTATATCGCCGCGGGAATCGCGGTCACCTGGCCGCTGGCCACCTACCTGCGCGGCCGCCTGCCGGACATTACCGATCCGGCGAGTTACGTGTGGAGCCTGTGGTGGGTGGCGCACCAGGTGACCCATCTGGGCAACCCGTGGTTCACCCCCCGGCTGGCCGCCCCGGTGGGGGTGCAGCTGGGCTACGACACCCTGATGCCGTTGCTGGGCCTGCTGATGCTCCCGGTCACCCTGCTGGCCGGCCCGGCGGTCAGCTACAACCTGCTGGTAGTGCTGCTGCCCGGCGTGCTGTGCTACACGCTGTACCGGGTGGCGAGGCTGTGGCTGCCGTCGCACCTGGGTGCGGTGGCGGCCGGGGCCCTGTTCGGCCTGTCCACGATGCTGGACTTCCAGGACTGGTTTCACCTGAACATCGCGGCCGGGACGGTGTTCCTGCCGCTGGCCCTGGAGGCGGCGGTCCGGTTGCGGCGCCGGCCAGGCACTCCCCGGGCCCTGTGGGTGGGATCGGTGCTCGGCCTGGCCGTGCTGGTCAACCAGGAGTCGGCGATCATGGCCGCGATCCTGGTCGTCCTCGCGCTGATCCCCGGGCTGTCCCCCCGGCCGTCGCCCGGCCCGCTGCGGGACGCCGGCGTGGCCGCGCTGACCGCCGTGCTGGTGGCCGGCCCGCAGCTCGCCGCGATGGCGTGGCAGGCCAGTTCGGGCGGTACCGCCGCGCCCGCCGCGACGCTGCCGGACTGGTACCGGCGGCTGGGGGCCGGGCTGCCCACCCTGTTCTCCCCGTCCCCACGGCTCCGCTCATGGGGGCTCGGGGCGGCGGCCGGCGGGTTCCACTTCCCGCTGTCCGAGGGGGTGCCGACGTTCGGGATCACGCTGACCGTGCTGGCCCTGGCGGGCCTGGTGATCTCCTGGCGGCGGCGCAGTGCGCGGCTGCTGGCCCTGCTCTGGCTGGGCAGCGCGGCACTGGCCATGGGCCCGGCGCTGAGGATCGGCTCCGCCAGTTACCTGCCCGCCGCGATCACCGTGGGCGGGGTCCGGCTGTCTGGCGTCATGCCGTTCACCTGGCTGGTGCAGGTACCCGGCCTGTCCGCGTTCCGCGAGGCCGACCGGTTCGCCCTGCTCGGGCTGGTTCCCGCCGCATTGCTGGGCGGCAGCACGCTGGGCTGGCTGGCTGCCCGGGCCCGGCCGCTGCTGGGCCACCACGCCCGGGCTGCTCCGGAGGGCCTGCCCGGCCAGCCCCGGAGCCGGGCCATGACGGCCGGCATCCTGCTACTGATCGCGGTGCTGGGCGCGGCCCTGGAGGCCGGGTGGCCCGGCGGCGGTCCGGTCACCCGGTCCATCCCGGCCTCCCGGCCTGCCCTGGACGGCCCGATCGCCGCCGATCATTCCGGGGTCGATCGTCGTTGACGTGCCGTTCGGCATCCGGGGCGGGCTGCCGGCGCGCTACGGGGGCAAGATCGAGCCGGAAGCCCTGGCCCTGGCCAGTTCGGACGGTCACCCGCGGGCCATCTCCTACACCTCCTGGATCCCGGCCCCGACGGTCCGGGCGATCCGCCGCCACCCGTTCTACGCGCGGCTGGCCGCCGCCCAGAACGGCAGCCCCAGCGACGCCCGGCAGGCCCGCCTGGCCCGGGCGGACGCACGGCGGATGGACGTGGGCTGGGTCCTGGTCTGGCGGGCCACCCCGGAGGTGCTCAGGTACCTGGCGCAGGCCGGCTTCCGCTTCGGCTACCGGGCCGACGGGGTCGCGGTGTACCGGCCGGCGGAGCAGCACAATATGTGAACGTTTGGTTCACAACGTGTAACGCTGGGTAACAACGCAACCGTGAATGAGCACGCGGGCCAGGGTGTGCCAGCGGGCCGCCTGCTGATCATCGGCGGCGGGGAGGACCGGTGCTGCGGCGCCGGGGTGCTGGAACGGTTCGTCGAGATGTGCGGAGCCGAGCAGGCCCGGATCACCCTGGTCACCACCGCGACCGGGGTCCCCGACGAAGTGCACGCCGAGTACGAGCAGGTGTTCCGCAAGCTCGGTGTCGAGCAGACCAGGGAACTGAGGCTGCGCGGCCGGGCGGACGCCGACTCCGACTCCGCCGCCGCGGTGCTGCGCGATTCCACCGGGGTTTTCTTCAGTGGCGGCGACCAGTCCCGGATCCTGGCCCTGGTCGGCTCGCGGGCCAACGACATCCTCCGCGAGCAACTCGGCCACGGGCTGGTCGTCGCCGGGACCAGCGCCGGCGCGACGGCGATGGGTCGGACGATGATCCTCGGCGGCGAGGGGCCGGAGGTCTCGGCGGCCACCGTGCGCACCGGCCCCGGGCTCGGGCTGCTGCCCAGGATGCTCATCGATATGCACTTCGCGGAGCGCGGCCGCCTGCCGCGGCTGCTGAGCGCGGTCGCGCTCGACCCGGATCACCTCGGCGTGGGCATCGACGAGAACACCGCCATCCTGGTGGACGGCGACCGCTTCGAGGTGCTCGGCACCGGGGTCGCCACGGTGGCCGACGGCGAGCGGTCCACGGTGGTCCACGCCGCTGGTGACTGTGACCCGATCACCCTGTTTGACGTCCGGCTGCACCTGATGCCGGCCGGCTGCGTGTTCGACATCACCCGGCGGGCCCCGGCCATCGGACCCGCCCACAACCGCTACTGAACTTAGCGGCTGGCCGCCCGGCCAGCCTGGCACTGCGCCCCCACCGAGGATCCCGACCGAGGGAGCAGACGTGCGCCTCATCGACAGCCACCGCCTGGCTGGCCCGAACATCTACACGTCGCGGCCGGTCGCCGTGGCCCGGCTGGAACTGGACGGGCTGACCGGCCAGGAATCCTCGGACTGCCTGGGCTTCGCCCGCCGGCTGACCGATGCGCTGCCGGGGCTGACCGGGCATCACTGCGCCGCCGGGCGCCCGGGCGGCTTCCTCGACGCGCTGGCCCGCGGGACCTACTTCGGCCACGTGACCGAGCACGTGGCGCTCGAGCTGTCGGCCCTGGCCGGCCGCGAGGTAGCGTTCGGGCGCACGGTCTGGGCCGGCGCCGAGGGCCGCTACGACGTGATCATGGAATGCCCGCAGGACGAGCCATCCTCCTCCAGCGTGCCGCGTGACCTGGTCACGCTGGCCATCTGGGTGGTCACCGAGATCCTGGCCGAGCGCGAGGCGCCGCTGCCGGAGGCCCTCGACGGGATCGCCCGGGCCGTGGCAGCGGGCCGGCCCGGGGTCAGCACCGCGGCGCTGGCCGCCGCGGCCCGGCAGCGCGGCATCCCGGTGCGGCGTACCGGGGCCCTGAGCCTGCTCCGCCTGGGGTACGGCTGCCACCGCCGGCTGCTCTGGGCGGCCCTCACCGAGCAGACCTCGGCCGTGGGCGTGGACATCGCGTCCGACAAGGTGCTGGCCAAAGAGCTGCTGGCCACCGCGGGAGTCCCGGTGCCCCGCGGGGTGGTGGCCCGGTCGGCCGCCGAGGCGGCCCGGGCCCTGGGCGAGCTGCGGGCGCCGCTGGTGATCAAGCCACGCCACGGCAACCACGGGGCAGACGTCACCGTGGGGGTGACCACCCCCGACCAGGCCGCTGAGGCGTACCAGCGGGCCGGCACCAGCGACGGTCAGGTCGTTATTGAGGAATTTGTCCCGGGCGTGGACTACCGGGTCCTGGTCGTGGATGGTCATGTGGTGGCGGCCGCCCGGCTGCACCCGGCGTCGGTGACCGGAGACGGCCGCCAGGACATCGAGGCCCTGGTCCGGCAGGCGAACAACGACCCGCGCCGGGGTGAGGGGCACGCGCTGCCGCTGACCCGGATCGTGCTGGACGACCAGGCGCTGGCCCACCTGGCGGCGCAGGGGCTGCATCCCGGGTCCGTGCCCGGGGCCGGCCAGCCCGTCGCGCTGCGCCGCAACGCCAACCTGTCCACCGGCGGCACCAGTACCGACGTGACCGACCTGGTGCACCCCGAGGTGGGGGCAATGTGCTGCCGGGCCGCCGCGGCGGCCGCCCTGGACGTGTGCGGCATCGACGTCCGGCTGGCCGACATCGCGGAGCCGCCGGGCCAGCAGGCCGGCGCGGTCATCGAGCTGAACGCCTGTCCCGGGCTGCGGATGCACCTCGAGCCGGCCGCGGGCCGCCCACGCGATGTCGCGGGCGCGATCATCGACCGGCTCTACCCGCCGGGCGCGCCGTCGCGCATCCCGATCGTGTCCGTGACCGGCACCAACGGCAAGACCACCACGGTGCGGATGATCTCCCACATCCTCGGCCAGGCTGGGCTGCGGGTGGGCATGGCCACCACGGACGGCGTGTACTGCGGCGGGCAGCTGATCCACGCGGCCGACGCCTCGGGCCCACGGTCGGCCGAGATGGTGCTGGACGACTCCACCGTGGAGGCGGCGGTCCTGGAGACGGCCCGGGGCGGGATCATCCGCCGCGGTCTCGGATACGACCGGGCCGATGTCGCCGTGGTCACCAACATCACCGCCGATCATCTGGGCTGCGACGGGATCGACGACCTCGACGACCTGACCGACGTCAAGGCCCTGGTGGCGGAGGAAATCCTGCGCGGCGGCACGGTCGTGCTCAACGCGGACGACCCGCGCTCCGCCGGGCTCGCCCAGCGGGCCGCCGTCCGCGACCGGAACCCGGTGGTCCGGTTCTTCAGCCTGTCCGCCAGCAGCCCCGTCATCATGGCGCACCGGATGACCGGCGGGATCGCCTGCCTGCTCCGCGACGACCAGCTGATCGAGGCCAGGGGCGGGGAGGAGACGGTGCTGCTGCACGCGGATGAGCTGCCGGGCTCCTTCGGCGGCGCCGCGGCCCACCTGCTGGCCAACGCGCTGGCCGCGGTGGCCGCGTGCCGGGCGCTCGGGGTGAGCGTCAAGGACATCCGGCGGGGCTTCGCCACCTTCACCCCGGTCGAGGCCAACCCGGGCCGCGGCAACGTCTACCACATCGGCGGGGTGCCGCTGGTGGTGGACTACGGGCACAACCCGGCCGCGCTGGCGTCGATGGGACGCCTGCTGCACGAGGCCTGGGACGGCCAGCCCATCGCGGCCCTCACCCTCCCGGGCGACCGGCGGGACGACCTGATCATGGAGAGCGCGGCCATGGTGGCGACCTGGTTCAGCCGGGTGGTGGTCTATGAGGACCGCGACCTGCGCGGGCGCCAGGCCGGCGAGATGACCCGGCTTATCTCCGGCGCGCTGGCGCGGCACCGCCCGGACATCCGCATCCTGACCGCCGAGGGGCCGGGCGACGCGCTCCGGTCGGCGCTCGCGCTGGCCTCGCCGGCCGATCCGGTGCTGTTCACCTACGAGGAGCTGGGGCCGGTGCGGGACGTGCTGGAACGCCTGGGCGCCAGTCCCTGGCCCGGCAGGCTGGATCAGCCGCTGAGCTGACCCCCCGGCGGTGACCCGCCGGGGTGGCCCGCCGGGGTGGCCCGCCGGGGCCAACCTGGTGCCGGCCAGCACGGATCCGGCATAAGGTCCATGGAGCGGTGATTGATACGGGCGGCCGCGGGTCCCAGGCGTTTGGAGGTGACGGTGGACCTCGTCCCCTCGGCGGTGAAACCGTCCCCGGCCGCCGACGCTGCGGGCCCGCAGCCCAGGCCGGGGGCAACCTGGCTGGTCCTGGCCTTGTACCTGGCCGGCGCGGTCGCGGTGACCTGGCGGCTGTGGGCCGACCCCGCCTCGCGCATGCAGGTCGGTGACATCACCGACGTCAACCTGTTCTCGTGGTTCATGCGCTACTCGGCGGAGTCCCTGGCGCACGGGAGCCTGCCGGCCCTGGTCACCACCGCGATGAACGCGCCGCACGGCATCAACCTGATGTGGAACACCTCGCTGCTGCTGCCCAGCGTGCTGCTGACCCCGGTGACGCTGCTGGCCGGCCCGCAAACCAGCCTGACCCTGCTGCTCACGCTGGGCTTCGCCGGCTCCGCGGCGTCCTTGTACTGGGTGCTGCGGCGCTGGGGCATCCGGGTCGGCCCCGCGGCGCTCGGCGGGGCCGTGTACGGGTTCTCCCCGGCCCTGCTCGCGTCCGCGGTCGGCCATTACCACCTCGAGTTCGCCGTGCTCCCGCCGCTGATGATCGATGCCCTGCTGCGCATCGTCACCGGCCGCGGCCACCCCGTCAAGACCGGGGTCTGGCTCGGCCTGCTGGCCGCGGCTCAGTTGTTCATCGGGGAAGAACTCCTAGTCAACACGGCCCTGGCGGCCGTCGTCGTGCTCGTCGTGCTGATCGCGATGACCCCGCGCTCGGTGGCCGGGCAGGCGGGCCGCAGCCTGGCCGGCCTGGCCACTGCCGCCGGCGTCGCCGTGGTCATCTGCGCGTACGCCCTGTGGGTGCAGTTCCACGGCCCGCTGGCCGAGCACGGCAGCCCGTGGAAGGCGAGCCATTTCCGGAACCGGGCCGCGGCGTTCGTGACCCCGGCCGGCAACATGCTGCTGCACACCGCGTCGGGGGCAGCCGCCGTCGCCCGGCACCCGGCCTACGTCTCCGAATACGTCGCGTACCTCGGCTACCCGTTGATCGTGATCCTGATCGTGGCGGCGGTCAGGTACTGGCGCGATCTGAGAGTCCGGGTCGCCGCGGTGGCCTGCGCCGTGCTGGAGGTCTTCTCCCTCGGCCCCAAGCAGGTGATCCGCGGGACCACTGTCCCCCCGGTGCTGCTGCCCTGGCACTGGCTGGCGCACCTGCCGGTGACCAGCCAGATGCTGCCGGACCGGCTGTCGATCCTGGCCGACGGCCTGGCCGCGGTGGTGCTGGCGGTCTCGCTCGACCTGGCCCTGTCCGCGGCGCAGCAGCCCCGCTGGCGGCGCCAGGTCATCCCGGTGGCCATCGCGGCGATCGCCGTGCTGCCGCTGATCCCGCTGCCCTTGCCCACCACCCACGTCCCCGGGGTCCCGGCCGGGTACCGGGCCGCCTTCGCCCGGCTGGCCCTGCCCCGGGACGCCCGGGTCCTGCTGGTGCCCGTGCCGTACGGCCACGTCTCGCAGCCGCTGCGCTGGTACGCCGACACCGGGTACCCCGGCTCGATGAACGCCGGCTACTTCATCGGACCCAACAGGAAGGGCAAGGCCATGGGCTACGGTGGCCGTAAGGCGCAGGCCATCGCCCGGTCTATCGACGCCCTGTGGCACCCCGCCAGCCAGGCCAAGGGCCCCACGGCGGCCCAAATGCGGGGGTACGTGGCCGGCTGGCGGCCCGCCGCCGTGGTCGCGGTGACCCGTCGCACCTCCCGTCTCGGGCGGCTGCTGACCGCGGTCTTCGGGCCCCCCAGCTTCTCTGTGGCGCGGGTCCTGGTCTGGCGGCGCTAACCGTGTCCGGGTGCATGCTTTTCCTGCACTTTGCCTTGCTCCGCCAAGTTTCGGGCATATTCGGTATATAGTCCACTGACCAATTTGCGACAACAGGATAGGACCGCTGTGAAGCTATCGATCCTGATGCCGGTCTACAACGAGGCCGAGACGGTCCAGACCGCTCTCAAGCGCCTGCTGGACGTGCAGTTCCCGTGCCCAGTCGAGTTCGTGGTGGTGGACGACGCGAGCACGGACGGGACAGCAGAGATCCTCGATGGCCTGCATGACGACCGCCTGATCAAGCTGCGGCACTCGGTCAACCAGGGCAAGGGAGCCGCGATACGCACCGCGGCCGCCGCCGCGACCGGCGACTACATCCAGCCGTTCGACGCTGACATGGAGTACCAGCCGGAGGAGATACCGGAGCTGCTGAAGCCGGTACTCCGCGGCGAGGCCACGGTGGTCTTCGGGAGCCGGACGTTCGGCAGCCACTCGGCCTATTCGTTCTGGTACGTCATGGGCAACAAGGGCGTGACGACCGTTGCCAACATTCTCTTCAACGCCTACATCGCCGACCTGGAAACCTGCTTCAAGCTGATGCCGCTGGAGCTGTACCGCAGCCTGGACATCACCTCCAAGGGGTTCGGCATGGAGGCCGAGATCACCGGCAAGCTCCTGGCCCGGCAGATCCGCCCGTTCGAGGTGCCGATCACCTACCGGGCCCGCAGCCGTGAGGAAGGCAAGAAGATCACCTGGAAGGACGGGGTGCAGGCGGTCTGGCTGCTGACGCGCATCCGGATGACGTCCAAGCGCGCCCAGCGCCGCGGTCACCCTGCCTAGCGGGCACGGCGCACTTACCCGAGCGGGGAGGTGGGGGTGAGCCTTGTCCGGCGGGCGGCCCGCCCGCTGCAGGGGATACCCCGGCCACGCGCGGCCGCCCGGGACACCCAGTCCCGGGACGCGCAGCCCCGGGCCCGCGCGGTCTCCTGGCTGATCCTGGCCTGTTACCTGCTTGGCGCGGTCGCGGTGACCTGGCATCTGTGGGCGGACCCGGCCGGCCGTGCGCAGGTCGTCCCGGGCAACGGCGTGTCCCACGACGTGGACCTGTTCGCCTGGTTCCTCCGGTACGAATCCACGGCGATCGCCCACGGGCGGCTCCCGGACCTGGTGACCACGGCGCTGAACGCGCCGCAGGGCGTGAACCTGATGTGGAACACGTCCCTCCTGCTCCCCGGCGTGGTGTTCGCCCCGCTGACGCTGGCGTTCGGCCCGCAGGCCACCCTCACCGTCATCCTGACCCTGGGGTTCGCCGGCTCGGCGGCCGCCATGTTCTGGGTGCTGCGCCGCTGGGGCGCCAGCCTGGCCGCGGCGGCCCTGGGCGGCGCGGTGTTCGGCTTCTCCCCCGCGCTGCGCATCGCCGCCGTAGGGCATTACCACCTGCAGTTCGCGATCCTGCTGCCACTCATGATCGACGCGCTGCTGCGGCTGCTCACCGGTCGCGGCAGGCCGGTGCGCACCGGGATCTGGCTGGGCCTGCTCACGGCGGCCCAGCTGTTCATCGCCGAGGAAACCCTCGCGATGACGGCCGTGGCCGCCGCGATCATCGTCGTGGTGCTGGCCGCCTCGCGCCCGCGCGCCGTGCCAGGCCGGGTCCGCGGGGCGGTGACCGGGCTCGCGACCGCGGGGCTAGTCCTGGTGGTGACGTCCGGCTATCCGCTGTGGGTGCAGTTCCACGGTCCCCTGGCCGAGCACGGCAGCCCGTGGAACCCGGCCCGCTTCCGCAACCGCCTGGGCGACTTCGTGAACGGGCCCAGCGGGGTCCTCATCCACTCCCAGGCCACGGTGCAGTACCTGGCCGGCCACCCGGTGCGGATGGTCGAGTACTTCGCCTACCTGGGCTGGCCCATGCTGGCGGTCCTGCTGATCGCGGCGGTCGTGTTCTGGCGGGACCTGCGGGTCCGGGCCCTGGCCGTGACCTTCGTGGTGCTCGAGGTGTTCAGTCTCGGCAGCCGCACCCTGGTGGCCGGGGGCCTGCACTACCCGGCCAGCCTGCTGCCCTGGTACTACCTGCAGCGGCTGCCGCTGCTGAACCAGACCCTGCCGAACCGGTTCTCGCTGCTGGCCGACGCCGCGGCGGCCGTGATCCTGGCCTGTGCGCTGGACCTGGCCTGGGGACGCGCCCGGCATCCGGCCGCCGGACCAGCCGCTCCCGCCGCGGACGCCCCCGCCGCGGAGACCCCCGCGGATGCCCCCGCTCCCGGGGCCGGGGCACCGGCGGCCCACGGCCGGGCCCCGGCCTGGCGCAAGGCCGCCGCCGTGGCGCTCATCGCCGTGGCGGTCATCCCCATCATCCCGCTCCCGCTGCAGACCGCGGCGATCATCCGGGCCCCGGCCGGCTGGTCGCAGATCTTCGCCCGGCTGCGGCTGGCCAGCGACGCACCGGTGCTGGTCGTCCCGGTCCAGAGCGCTACGGTGATGCGCTGGCAGGCGGACACCGGCGTGCCCGGTTCCGTGATCGGCGGCTACTGCGTCGCACCCACCCCCGGCACCGGCCAGGCGAAGATATGCAGCACCGGCCGGAAGCCGACCGCTGTCTATCTCAACCACCTGTGGCTGGGCAAGCGGGGAGCCGTCGCCCCGTCCACCGCACAGGTCCGCACCGACCTCGCGTACTGGCGGCCGGCCGCGATCGTCGCGGTCACCAGCCGGGACTCACGACTCGGCCGTTATCTCAGCAACGTGTTTGGCCCGCCCGCCCTCCAGGACGGCAGCATGCTGGCGTGGCGGCCGGTGCACGTGTCCCGGGCCATCGGGCACGGCACGGGCGCCCCGCTCAACAGCTAGGGACGGGCCCAGCCAGGGACGGCACAGCTAGGGGCGGCCCAGGGCGCGGTACGTCCAGCCCGCGGACCGCCAGGCCGCGGCGTCCAGCGCGTTCCGCCCGTCCGCGACGTTCCGCCGGGCGACCGCCTTCCCGATGGCCTGGGGGTCGGCCTCGCTGAACTCCGGCCACTCGGTCAGCAGCAGCAGCACGTCAGCCTCGGCGGCCGCACCGAGGACCGAGTCGGCGTAGCCGAACTCCGGGTGCGCCCGCCGGGCCCGGTCCATGGCCACCGGGTCATAAGCGGTGACCCGGGCCCCCTGGGCGTGCACGGCCGCGGCCACGGCCAGGGCCGGGGAATCGCGGATGTCGTCGGAACCGGGCTTGAACGCCAGGCCGAGGACCCCGACCCGGCGGCCGGCCAGGCCGCCGCCCGCCAGCTCCCGGGCCAGCGTGACCATCGCGGCCCGCCGCCGCCCGTTGATCGCGTCCATCTCCCTCAGGAACGAGACGGAGTCGGCCACGCCCAGCTCCGCGGCCCGGTCCATAAACGCCCGGATGTCCTTGGGCAGGCAGCCGCCGCCGAACCCGAGCCCGGGCCGCAGGCTGGCCGGGCCGATCCGGTGGTCGTAGGCAAGCGCGTCGGCCAGCTCGGTGACGTCCGCGTGGACCGCTTCACACACCTCGGCCATGGCGTTAATGAAGGAGATCTTCGTGGCCAGGAACGCATTGGCGGCGGTCTTCACCAGTTCAGCCGTCTCGTAGCTGGTGACCAGGAAGGGGATCCCCGCCGCGATCGGCTCGGCGTACACCTCGCGGAGGATCGCCTCGGCTTCCGCGGACCGGACCCCGGCCACGATGCGTTCTGGCCGCAGCGTGTCGGCCACGGCGAACCCCTCGCGCAGGAACTCCGGATTCCAGGCCAGCTGGACCTGCGCCCCGGCGGGGGCGAGCTCCGCCACCCGTTCGGCGAGCCGCGCGGCGGTCCCTACCGGGATGGTGGACTTCCCGGCGATCAGGCACGGCCGCTCCAGCCGCGGCGCCAGCGCCTCGATGCAGCTCATCAGCTGGGAGAGGTCGGCACCGGCCGAGTCAGCCCGCTGCGGCGTCCCCACGCAGACGAAATGAACGTCGCCGAAGTCGGCGACCTCGGCATACGACGTCGTGAAGCGGAGCCGGCCCGACCGCAAGCCCCGCTCCAGCAGCTCGTCCAGCCCGGGGTCGTAGAAGGGCAGCTCCCCGGCGGCCAGCGCGGCGACCACGGCCGGGTCGGTGTCCAGGCCGAGCACGTCGAAACCCAGCTCGGCCAGGCACGCGGCGTGCGTGGCCCCGAGATACCCGGTCCCCAGCACGGTGATACGACGGGCCACGGAATCGTCCTTCCCTGGGCCTGCTCGGCCATCAGCCACCCTGACCAGCCCAGACTAATCCGGCCGCGGCGGCCAGGCTGACCCGCCGGGCCGGGCCGGTGGTCCCGGCCGGCTGGTCCCGGCCCGGCTGGCGCAAGTAGCTACGTGGCCGGCGGGAGCTTGATGCCGGCGTGGGCCCACGGGCGGGTGAAGCCGACCACGGTGCCGTCACCGGGCGCCGCGGCGGGGCTGCCGTACGCGGAGATCCGGATGGCGTAGCCCGTCGCGTAGGCCTCGATCATCATGCCCTTGCCGATGACCAGCCCGACGTGCCCGGGCGCCGTCGGCGTGCCGTCCGAGCCCGCGAAGAACACCAGGTCACCTGGCTGCACCTGGCTAGCCGGGATCTTCGGCCCCCAGGCCCACTGCTGCTGCGATGTCCGCGGGATACTGATGCCTGCCGCCCGGTAGGCCATCATCACCAGCCCGGAGCAGTCGAACGCATCGGGACCGGTGCCGCCCCACAGGTAGGGCTTACCCAGCTGCTCCCGGGCGTAGCCGATCGCGGTGGCGACCACCTGGTTGGGCACCGCGGACGTCTGCGCGCTGGTTAGGCACTCCGGTGCGCTCACCGTCGTGGTGTTGCTCTCGGTGTAGCCGCCCCGGCTGTAGATCCCCGCCCAGTTGAGCACCGCCTGCACGTAGGACTGGAGGTGGTTGTAGGCGAAGATCGCGCCGCTGACGTTGTTCTGCACGCCGTGCGCGAGCAGGTACTTGGCCGCGCCCGCGATGGCGTCCGCCGGGTCGTAGACGCTCGCCACACCGCCGCCGTCCTCGTCGGTGGCCACCCCGCTGACCACCTCGGAGGCCGGATGCACCGGCGCGCCACCCCAGGTATTGCCGGACGCGCCGCCGATCCCGATCTGCATCGGGCCCGCGGCGCCGAAGGCGTTCGACCCGGAGTGCACGCCAGGCAGGTTGGACCGCCCGTCGTCGGACTCCACCTCGCCGATCCCGGCGAGCAGCACCCAGGGCACCCCGTACTGCTGGCCGACCTTCTTGAACAAGGTGAGGTAGTCAGCCGGGATGGAGTTACGGGCCGCGGTGGTCACCGCCGGCTGGGTGCTGGCCCCGGTACCGGAAGACGGGCACCCGACACCCGCGGCGAACAGCATGCTCGCCCCGCCGACCATCGCCATCGGGATCACGGCCACCGCGGTCACCAGGAGCACGGCTACCGCGATCGCCACCAGGACGGCGACCCGGCCGGCGCTGAAGCCAAAGCGCCAGCTCACGAATTCCCCGCCGAGGCCAGCTCGATGTCGTTGACGAGCCAGCTCTCCCCGCTGCCGGTCAGGGTGATCGCGTACTGGCCGGCGTTCTGGCTCTTTCCCTGCTTGGTGTGCATCGTCTGGTCGATGGTCACCACGAAGGTCAGGCTGCCGGGGCCGAAGGTCCGGATCGAGTTGATCACCGTGCGGGCCGACGAGACCTGCTGCTGGCTAGTCCGCTGGCTGGCCACGCCGGGCGTGCCGTAGGCCCGCCCGAGAGTGCCGCTGAGTTCGCTGGTGGTCATGCCGTTCATGCTGGCCACGTAGCTGGACGTGCTCTCCCGGTAGGAGAACGTGTCGTAGGCCGTCCCGAAGGCCTCCGTGACGCTGGCCGCCTTGGCCAGGTCGGCCTGGCTGAACGGAAGCCACTGGTAGATGTCGGGCGCTGAGCCGGTCGGGGCCGGGGACGCGGGCGTGGCGGGCGCGGTGGAAGCCACCGGCACGGCCGGGGACGTCCGGGTGCCGCCCGTCGCCGACGCGCTCGGCGTCGGGGACGGGCTATGACCCTGCCCCAGTGCCGAGCGCACGCCCGGAATGAGCAGGTATGCGCCCATGCCACCGAGCACGACGACAATGCCGAGGAAGGCCAGCACCCGCTGGGCCGGGCTCAGGTCCATGTCAGTCCGCTACTTCTTCCGGCGCACCGGGCGCAGCCAGAAGGGACCGGGCGGGCCCGGGTCCGCGCCGGGACCGCCCCCGGCCCGGTCGCCCCCGCCCTGGCCACCCCCGGCCGGACCGCGGCCGGCGGACGGGCCCGCACTACCCGGCGGACGGGCCGAACCGCCGCCGGAGCTGCCGGAGCCGCTGTCCCGGGCCCGCAGCGGAGGCGCCGCGTTCCGCGACGGGCCGCGGCTGCCGCCACGGGGTGGGTCAGCGCTGCGGGTCAGGCTGCCCCAGAAACTCGACCCGCCGCCCTGGCTGCTGCTCCTCGGGGCACTGGATCTCGGGGTGCTGGTCCCCCCGCCGCCCTGGGGCGGCGCGCTGCGTGCGGGCCCGCTGCCGCGCGACGGCGTACCGCTCCGGGAGGGAGCGCCGCCGCCGCGGACCGGGCCGCCGCCAAACGTGGGCGGTGCCGCACCGGGGCCTGGCCCGGCACTCCCCCCGGACGGCGGGGGCGCCGCCGCGGGGGGCCGCGGCGCGACGCCCGGCCAGCGCTGCCGGGCGGCTCCCGGGCGGGCCGGGGCCGACCCGGCCCTGGGCGGCGCGCCCGCGGGTGCCCCGCCTGACGGGGCACCACCCGGAGCGGCGCTCCCGGCCGGCGCACCGCCGGAGGACACCCCGGTCCGCTGGCCGGTGGCCGCGTCCGGGCGCGCCCGGCCCGCGGCGGTGTCGGCCGCGCCGGAGCGGGCCCAGCCCGACGGTGACCGGGGCTGACCGGCCCCGTCCCGGTCCGGCAGGTCCAGCGGTGGCGCGGCGCGCGGGCTTCCCTCGGCGGCCGCGGCGGCCCGGCCCCGGCCGCGGGCGGCCAGCCCGCTGCCGCCCGATTCGCCCTGGTAGGCCTCGTCGGAGGCATCACCCTGGACACCGGCCTGGTCTGGCCCGTCGCTGCCCACCGACGCCGCGGAGGCCGCCGCCGCCCCGGCGGCGGCTGCGCCCGCACCGCCCGCCACCGCCACCTGGCCGGCCATGCTGGCGGCCTGCGCCGGGTTCCGCCGGGCCCACCGGGCGGCCCGGTACGCGGCGAATCCGGGGACGCCCACGGTGGCGGCGTCCACGGTGTTCCGCCGGGCCGTGCTGCCCGCCTGGGCCAGCCCGGCCTCGGCCCGGTCGCGCGAGCCGACCATGCCGTAGCCCACCGCCGAGAACAGGTGCACGAACGGCTTCCGGTAGATGAACACGGCCACCGTGACCAGGGCGATCATCAGGATCTTCAGCGCCCAGGGCAGCACCGCGTCACTGGTGCCCATGATCAGGGAGTAGGCGTACAGCAGGACGCTGAGCACCACGGCCACCGCCGCCTGCTTGAGCAGGACGCCGACGAGCATCTCGAGCCAGCGCAGCGCGACCACCCGGCCGAACCCGGGATGGGTGCCGACGATGAGGAAGAAGGGCCCGGCCACGAGCAGCAGCAGGAAGCCGAGTTTCAGGATGATCAGCGTGATCGCGATCAGCAGCACCAGGACCCCGGCCACCAGGGCCGCGAACAGGGCCGCGAACGCGATCTCCAGCCGGGTGGGATACTGGTTCCCCTGGAAAAGCGAGTAGACGTCGGGATCGTTCTGCTTGATCGACTGGGCGATGCCCGCGTAGGCGTCTTGCTTGGCCTGGATCAGGGACGGGCGTGGGGTTCTCGTTGGTGGCGATAGCCTGGGCCCACAGCAGCTGGCGGCCGTACTGGTTGACCACGGTGGGCTTGGCGCCCTTGGCGGTGGTGTAGACCGTGGTGCCGAACTCGCCGTCCAGCCACGGCTTGCAGACCAGTACCGTCCACAGCTCGTCGGCGTTCTGGTCCACGATGCCGTGACCCGCCGGTGAAGTTATAGTTGGCCGTGTTCACCTGCGGGTCGTGGCCCTGCACCGGGACGCAGTTGCTCGCGGCCGGGGCCGGGCAGCCCGGCGAACGCGACGTTCAGGGTCTGGGTGATCCCGTTGGACACGGTCTTGCCCAGGCCGGTGAAGTCGGCGGGCCGGCCGATGAGCCAGATGGCCGCCGCGCAGGCGATGACCATCCAGATGGTGCCCTCGATCGTCCGGGTGGCCCGCTTGCGGATCAGCCCCTGCCAGGCCAGCCAGATCGCGCCGATGATGACCACCGGGGCCAGGAACGGGAAGTAGATCGCGTTGCCCAGGCTGGTGATCAGCCGGTCCACCGCGTTGGTCAGCCAGGACAGGATGCCCTCGCCGGCCGCGGACTGGTACACGGTGATCGTCACCCGGTCCAGCGCCTTCGAGGCGTCGAACACCATGCCCGCGACGCTGTTGCCGATCAGCGAGGTCATGTCCGAGCACTGCATGTCGTAGGCCGCCCAGGACTGCCCCGCCATGCCGTAGCTGTCGTAGAGGGTGGCGGGCTGCTTCCGCCGGTGACGGGCGGCTGGATCAGCGAATCGATGCCGCCCGCCGCCGGCTCCGGCGCCGGGACAGACGGCTGGCAGATGTTGTTGAGGTCGCCAATTAAACCGCTGGACCCCGCGTTGCAGAAGCCGAGCAGGCCGCCGATGTCGCCGATCCCCGGGACCGAGCAGATGCCCGTCGAGGCGGTCAGGTCGGCCGGGGTGCTGGCCGCCGCCCGCCCCGCCGGCTGCGCATGACCAGTGGGCAGGGCCGCCGCCGCGTGCTGGGCCGCCGCCGCGTGCTGGGCCGCCCCCGCGTGCTGGGCCGCCCCCGCATGCTGGGCGGCGCGCGCCGACCGCAGCCTGCGCGATCGCCGGGGACGCCAGCAGGCCCGCACCGGCCACGGCGATGATCACGCCGGGCACGGCGAGGGTTCTGCGGGCTACCGTGGCGGCCCGGCGGAGGACTCTGGCCATGGTGGGCTCCTGAAGCCTGGGGGGAGAGGCTGGTCGGGGCATAAAGTGACTGCCGGTCACCGGGCGGGCTCGCCCGGCGGCGCCGCGCCGAGCAGCCCGGCGGCCTGCGGCAGGGTCGCCATCCGGTGCTGCGGGTTCCTCGGCCGGGCGGGCCCGGGTGGGGTTGGTGTCCAGCCACTGCCGCAGTTCATCGGAGATCAGGTCGATGCCGATCCGGCCCGCCCGGCCCTCCAGATCACGGAAAATGCATTCCCCGTTGCCGAGCCCCCGCAGCACGGCCTTGTGCTCCTCGGTCGCCTCCACCCCGAGCAGCGCCATCACGTTCGCCACCTCGACCCGCTCCGAGGAGCGGAACGCGAACACCCCGGATATACAGTTCGTGACCTGCTCGTTCAGCAGGTCCCCCGCGTTCTGTGAGACCAGGATCAGCGCCGTGTTCCGGGAACGCCCCATCCGGGACACCTCGGGAACCAGCTTGGCCCCCTGCGGCGTCGCCGTGATCGCCCACGCTTCGTCGAGGAAGATCGCCTTGGGGAGCCGGCGGTCAATTCCGTTGAGGAGCCTGCGGGCGAACTGGGAGACGAGGTACAGCAGGGCGACGGACAGGCGCTGCTCGTAGGAATAGTCTTCGCGCCCGGCTGCGGTGTCCGGCAGGGTCAGGCCCGCCAGCGTGAACACAGTCGTCCAGCCGGCCGTGTCGATCTGCTGGCCGCCCGAGGGCGCGAAGCAGAGCCGGGCCAGGCGCATCTCCGACATGGACCGGAGCACCGCGCCGAGGTTCTTGGACGCCGGATCGGCGGATTCCTCCAGATGCCGGATGACCTTCCCCAGGCTCGGCCGCTCCCGGCTGGCCACGCTGGCCACCGCCTGGATCATCGCGCTCTCCCGCTCCTCGCTCATCCGCGGCAGCAGCAGGCGCAGGGTCTCCGTGGCCATGGTCCGCTTCTCGGCCAGATCATCACCGAACGAGAACGGGTCGAGCAGGCCCGGTGCGGCGGCGCCCAGCGGCAGCACCCGCGCCTTGCGCCCGCGATCGGCGAGCAGCTGGACCAGCGGTTCCGCGTCGCCCTTGGGATCGATCACCGCGACCGTCACCCCGCGCAGCGCCAACTGCAGAATCAGCAACAACGCCAGCGTGGTCTTGCCCCCGCCGGGCTCACCGGTGATGGCGATGGCGGTGGGCCGGTTCAGCGCCGCGGCGAGCAGCGGATCGAAATGGACCACGGACCGGGCCCGGCCGAGGGTCTCGCCGATATAGGGGCCGACCCAGCCCTGCCCGCTGCTCGGCCGGTCCCCCAGATCCACGGTGGCGGTCGGCACCCCGCCAGCGATCGTGTACAGCGGCTGGCGCTGCACGTACGAGCTCAGCCGGACCCGGTCCCCGGGCAGCGACTCGCGGAGCAGCGAAAACTGGTCACCGGTCGAGTTGACCACGTCGATGCCCATATCGCGGTAGTGCTCGACGACCGCCTCCACCCGGCGCTGGCACAGTTCCCGGGTCGGGGCGGACACCACGAGCCGGTGCCAGCCGTAGACGAAGGGCAGCCGTTCCTTGGTGATGCCGTGCTCGAGCATCCGGGCCGCGACGATCTGCTCGGCCAGGGCGAGCGGCGCGTCCACCCCGGCCTCCCGGATGTGCGCGTCCATGTCCCGGGCGTGCGCCAGCCGGCGGCCGACGTCCTTGCTGGCCTTGGCCGGCGGGATCAGCCGCATCCGGGAGCTGATCTCCACCGGGAACGGCAGCGAGTCGGCGAAGTGCAGCCACGGCTCCCCGTCCGGGAACGACATCACGTCAGGGAAGCGGGAGAAGGACAGGAACGCCTCGAACGACTCCCCCTCAGGATTCTCCAGGCGCAGCAGCGTGCGCCCGTTGTGCACCTGGCCTTCGTACAGGGACTCGATCTCGCCGGCCCCCCACCGGCGGCGGCGGACCGCGGAGGGGCGCGGGTCACCCGCCGTGCCCATCAGCGTGTGCCGGACCAGCCAGGCGATCTCGTCGCTGGTCGCGTGCCGCGCGGCCAGGGCACTGGCGCCCAGGGCCCGGCCCAGCCGCTCGGCGTGCTCGGTCCAGCGGGTGATCTCCGCGCCGCCGATCGCCTCGTCGTCGAGGCCCATCGCCTGCTCGCCCGCCCGGTAGGTGTTGAGGAACTCGGAAAGCAGCCCGCCACCTAGCTGCGCGCGCATACCGCGCTGCCCCAGCCGCACGCCGAGGTAGACCTCCTTGGCCCAGAAATCCTTCGCCCACACGTGGCGGTACATCTCATCCAGGTAGTTCCGCCAGCCGGGTCCCCCGTCCGACGTGGCGTCCAGCTGGGCGGCCCACTCCGCCGCCGGGTAGGAACGGTGCACGATGCGCAGATGGACCTCGGCGTCCGGCATCCTGATCGCGGCCAGCGCGACCGTGATGTTGGTGGCCAGGGCTTCCCGGTCCAGCGGCGTGGTGAACTCATACGGCTGGGTCGGCAGCCGGTAGTACGCCCACGCATGCGTCTCGGTGAGCAGGATGCGGTCATCGAAGTAACGCAGGGACAGGCGCGACCGTCCTCCCGTCCGGGCGCTCACCGGGCGGCCCATTGCTGCGGTGTGCCGTCGGGTGGCAGCGGGCTGCCGGGCGGGACAGCCCGGCCGGCGCGACCGCCAGCGCCGAGACCAGCACCCCGGCGAGGGCCGTGTAGGCGTGCTGGACCTGGGGCCGGAGCTGGGCGAACCGGGATTCCGCGTCAGCGGCGGCCGCCTCGGTGATCCCCTGCTCGGCCGGCGGAGCCCCGAGGTGATCATCCCAGGGCACCCGCACGATGGCCCGGCACCGGCCGCGGACCACGAGTTCAGCTTGCTCGACATGGGACATGCTGCGCTTGCTCACTCCGTTGATGACCGTGATCGCTCCCGTGCACAGTTCCCCGTAGCCGTGCCCGTCCAGCCATTCCATCGTCATCGCGACCGCCCGGGCCGCGTCAGCGCTGGCCGGGGCGACCAGGACCAGCTGGTCGGCGGCGGACAGGACCCGGGCTACCGCCGACGCGCCAGGGTCGGTGAGCGTGAGCGGATAGCGGGACGTCAGGATTTCGAGCACCCGGGCGTATTCCTCGTCGGCCAGGGCCGAACCGCCGTCAGGAGCCGAGTCGTGCGCGATGAGATCCAGGCGGCCCCGGCCGCGCTGGCCCGGAATCGCCGGCGTGGCCCCGGCCAGCAGCCCGCGGGCGCTGGCCGCCGGGGAGGTGCGGGCCATGTCCGTGAGGGAGGTCTGCCCGGGGTTGAGGTCCAGTGCCGCGACCGGCTCGCCGCGCAGGCTGGCCAGCACATCGGCCAGCATCAGCGTGGTCACCGTCTGGCCGGCGCCGACCGTGCAGCCCAGTACCACCATCAGCCGCGGGCCATGGACCGGCAGCAGGACCCGGGCGCGGTCACGCCGTTCCATGTCCGGCCGCCCGGGCCCGTGACCGCCCGGAACGACCCTGACGTGCTCCCGCCAGTTGCTGCCGCCGCGATGCTGGCCCGGGCCGCTGAGGGCGCGCTCCACCATGGTCGGCCGGGTGCTGGAGGCGCCCCGGACCACGACGATGGGCGGGGACCAGGGGCTGGGCGGCGAGGAGGACGAGCCGGCCTCGTCCGGGGCGTCGGGCTCGGCTGCGTCAGGCTCAGCTGCGTCGGGTTCGGCTGCCTCGTCCTGCTCCGCCGCGGGCCGGGCCATCTCAGGCTCGGCTGCCTCGGGCGCCACCGCCGCATAAGGCCCGCTCGCCTCAGGGGCGGCTGCCTCAGGCTCGGCTCGCTCAGGCTCGGCTCGCTCAGGCTCGGCCGTGTCGTCCTGGGCTGTCCCAGGCTCCGCCACGTCAGCCTCACCGGTCTCGTCAGCCTCACCGGTCTCGTCAGCCGCTGCGGCCACTCCGGCCTCAATGGCCTCGTCCGCAACGGGCCCGGGTGACGCGGGCCGATCGCCGCCGGGCTCGTGCGAGACCGGAGCATCACGGGCCGGCTCGGGGCGCGGCGCGCCGATGAAGAACCCGGCCGGACTGGCTGACGTGCCTGCCGAGGGTTCCGCCGGGGCAGCCTGCGCGGGCACATTCACCACCGGCCCAGCGGGCGGAGCCGGTGGGGCCGTGTCTGGCCGGGCCAGCGAACCGGCTCTTCCCGCGAGCGGATCTGGGCCCGGATGGACGGGATCTCCCGCGGCCAGGACGGGATCTCCGGCCGCCGGGACCGGATCTGCCGCCGCCGGCACCGCGGGCGGGCCGGGAGTCCCGGAAGGCGGCGGGGCCGGGACGGGCCGCACCGGAGTGGTCCAGATGGGCCGGGCCGGGCCGGCCGCGGGCAAGTGCGGGTCCTTGACCGGCCAGGCCGCGGCGGGCGGCGCGGCCACCGGGCCGAGCCTGGTCAGTGACGGCTTCCTCGTCCCTGGCGGGGTGCGCCGGCCCGTGAACCGGAAGCCCCAGCCTGGCAGCAGGCCGGCCCGCAGGCTCGGCTGCCGGGCGCATCGGGGCCTGGCGCGCATTGTCCGTGATCTCGGCTGGCGCTGTCCCGGCCGCGGCGGCGGGAGGTACGGCCTCCGGTCCAGGAACGCCGCCTGGCCACGGGACCGCACGGCCCGGTGGCTCCGCCACGCGCCGCCGTCGCGGCGCCGGAACAGTCCGCGGCACCCTGGCGGCCGGGGCGGCCGCGGCGGCGGGGGCGGCCGGAGCCGGAAGGGCCTGCGTGGCGGTGGCTGTGCCCGCGGCTGCCGGGCGCACCCGGGCCGGAGCCGCGCGCCGTCCTGGGCGCCGCGCGACGTCTGGGGCCGCAGCGGGCGCCAGGGCCGGGGCCTCGGCTGGCGACCGGGAGGGCTTCTCGTCCCGCCGCCACACCTTTCCGATGACTACGACGTCGTCTTTCTCCGCCAGCGGGGCCATCCGGCACCACGTGCCCGGCTCGCCCAGGTAGCGCACCTGCGAAATGACCAGTTCAGGGAGTCTTTTGCTTTCCAGCACCGGCCGCGTGGCGAGCCAGGTGATCAAGCCCGGCGGCAGCACGTACAGCCAGAACAGGGTGTGGTTGAAGGGCAGCCCGAGGATGGTCAGCAGGATCACGTACGGCACCGTGATCGCCGCGAACACCGCGATCTGGCCCACCGGAACCGGCATCGGCAGCCTGAAGTCGTACAGCTTGTACAGCCGTTTTTCGATCCGCCAGATGCTGGTGTAGGTGGGCAAGTCCACCGGGTGCTCTCCTTCCGGCCTGGGCGGAGATCAGTGGACGCCGAGCGCGTTCGCGATGCCCTGGGCGAGTTCCCGCACGATGCCCGGGGTGTAGAAGACCACCGCGATCGCGACGGCGAGCACGAGGAACTGCACAAACCGGATGATTTCCCGAGTGAACAAGAAGAACAGGGCGACGATCCCGATGATCCCCAGGAACAGGGGCCCGAACAGCCCCTGCAAGTAGCTCACGAGGCCCGTGGTGTTGATCGACGACGGGGCCGCGATGATCAGCGATTGGAACGACATCGGTCTACTCCGGGTTATGGGGGATCACGCCTGGCCGGGCGGGGGCGTGCGGCCTTCGAAGTCCGGTCACGGCGACCCCGGTGACTCGGTTGCTGCGCTGATGTCCCTGACGTACCAGGTTCCGTTCTGCTTCACGACGGTGAGGTTGTAGCTCATCTGGAGCTGGGCCGCCGCTCCGCCCTTGGTGACCTGACCTGCCGAGTTTCTGGGCGGAACACTCCAGACGACGGTGGCAATGATATGGCGAGTCGCGCCGCCAGGCGGGACGCTGATGCTGGCGACGGAATGGAAATTCACCGCGCCGTTTAGCCCGGTCAGCGACGTCCCCTGGGCCAGGTACCGGCCCAGGGTCACTTGATTGCCGCTGGCATAGGCCTGGAAGAACGACGGAAGCTGGTTGGTCAGCACGGCCTGGGTGGCGGAATCAGAACCGGCCGGGGCGGCCGAGGGCAGGGCGGCCCGCGCGGGAGCTGGCAGCCAGGCGGGCGCGGCGGAAACGACCAGGCTGCCCGAGGACGCGTAGATAGGCACCCCTAGCTGCATCAACTGGCCATTTACCCTGGCCAGGAGCGTGACCACGGCATGCTGAGCATCCTGCACATCGGTGCCAGCCACCTGTTCGGACTGCATTTGCGAGGTCCCCTGGCCATTCCAGCCCAGCTGCGGGTCCGATCCGCTCGGCAGGAAGGCGGCGAGCTGGGTGGCCCGCCGCGCGGAGTCGCCCGGGCTGTAGTTCAGGTACACCTGGCCGAACTGCAGGGCGTAAGCATCCGCCAGAGTGACCGGGAAGGTAGCGGCCGGGGGCGCCGATGTGGCCGGGGCCGCCGGGGCCGGGTGGGACTCGCCCGAGACGATCGCGACGACGCCGCGGTAGCCGATAAGCAGCAAGACGGCCCAGGCGATACCACGGAAGAGCCAGACGAGCCAGCGGCCGCCAGCACCGCCCCAGGGTCGCGCCGCGCGCGGGCGACGGCTCTGGTCCCGCCCGGAATATTCGGTCCCCGCTTCGTAGTCCAGCCCGTGCTCACCCAAATGCGGACTGCGATCAACGGTTGACCGGCGAACCATCGCACCTCCGCCCGTTCCTGCGCACGCGCAGCAATGAGTTGCGGTGCCTTCCTATGCCGTCTATCGCCCTATTCTGCGCCATAACCCGCCGACCGGGGAGCCCCTTTCGCGAGGCCCGGCACCGGATGCACCAGCAATCGACTCGCCCATTGACCGGCGCGAGAGCAAGATGGTTAGCTACATATGGCCTCTGACCTGCGAAAACGTCGATACGCAGCTTTGCTAGGAACTCTTGGTTGACCTCTGCCAGCGTGCCCTGCGGGACTCGGCAAAATCGTTACACCCGGCGCCTTACGACGTATCTTAGCTGTGCCTGGGGGCCCGGGCGAGCACTCCGGCCCCGTGTCGCTCAGCCATCCGGGCGGCTTCACGTCGCGGCCGTCTGCGGGGTGATCGGCCCGATTGCCGGCCCGGCGCGCGAACTTCAGCGCCGACGCTAAAGGCCGCCTCTGCGACCCTTAGCGTCGGCAAATCATCCGGCTTATCGGGCCCCAGAAGCCACGGAATCTTACTGTCCACCCACAAGCTCACTGCCGTACGCCGGATACCAGGCAGACGGCTTCGGGAATCGCGCCCGCAGACTGTCTCACGGGCAGCCGCCTCAGCCCGGACGCCGCGCGACGAAGACCAGTTCGCGGCCGGGGCGGTCGGGCGCGTCCCGCAGGCCGTCCACGACGAAACCGGCCGCCACCAGGGATTCTTCGACGTTCTCGCGGGCCCGGAAGCGCAGCGTCGAGTCCGAGGTCAGAGTCGCGCCGTCAGCTTCGAAGACAAAGATTGAGCGGAAGGACACCTGGTCACCGCGGATGGCGGTCACCTCGGTCCAGGACTGCACGACGCCGGCGCCGGGAAGATCGGCCCGCGACAGCGTGCCGGCGCGGTTCCATTCCGCCCACGCCTGGGCCTGCGGGTCACGGGTCTCGAAGACCAGGCGTCCACCAGGCCGGAGAGCGGCGTGCGCGCTGCGGAGCGCGGAATTCCACTCCGCATCGGTCAGGAACACCTGAGCGACGTTGCCCGTCATCGTGGCGAGATCCACCTGGAGCGGCGGCAAGTCCGCCGCGGCACACCGCACCCAACGCACCCGCCCGGCATCGGGCTTGGCCCGGGCCACCTCGAGCGAGGCAGCCGCCGGGTCCACGCCGATGACCTCGAGGCCGCGGGCGGCGAGCAGGCAGGCGAAGGTGCCCGTGCCGCACCCGATGTCCAGGACGCTGCGGGCACCGAACTCGCCGGCCATCGCCACGTAGACGTCGAGGTCGCCCCGGTCAGGATCCAGGGGGTCGTAGACCCCGGCCAGCCGCGGATCCTCAAACAGCGCATCGGCCATAGCTTGCCCAGTCAGACGTTGAAGCGGAACTCGACCACGTTCCGTCGCCGATACATGTACGGGGCCGCCGGACCCCGACGTTCCTCACGGCTCTTCGGCATAAGCGGCCCCAGCGTCCCGGCATGCCGCGAGCAACCGCTTGTCACGCGTCCACAGCCGTGCCCCGCCGACCAGCATGACGGAGCCGAGCAGGTGGACATCCACGGCACTCAGTCCACGCCCCCAAAGCTGACGCCGAGCCACCAGCGCCATCACTTCCTCATGCGTCAGGACCGGGAACCCCTTGAGGCTCTCAAGGAGGGCCAGCACCCGGTCGCGTTGCTTGATCGACCCGAGCGCGAGTTCCTCGATCACGGCACGATGACATCCGACCTGATCGTCACGCAGGAGCGCAACGAGTGAAGGCTCGGAGGCGTGGAAGTGGTCGATCCAGATCGAGGTGTTGACCAGGATCACCCGGCGCCGTCCCGCCGGCGCGGCGCCGCGGTTGCGTCGCTGTCCGAGCCACCTAGGGCCGCCAGGCGCTTGGCGCTCTCCACCCGGATCAAGGTTTCCAGCCCGTCGCGCAAGAGCGCGGACCTCTCCGTGATGCCCGTCAATTCAGCCGCGCGCGCGAAGAGCTCGTCATCGATGGTCACCGTGGTCCTCATCGAGCCTCCGCATCTAAAATAGCATCATCTGATGCGGTCAATGATGTCACACCCCGGCCGTGCGGACAGCTCCTGCGAGCTCACTTAAGCTCCTGCGAGCTCACTTAAGCGTGGCGAGCTCACCCGGCGTTCCTGATGGTCACAGAGGCGTGAGGAACATCAAGATCTCGTCTCTGGTGTCGTCCGGAGCAAGCCGGAGCTTGCCAGGCCAACGGCCTGTTACCCGCCAGCCGAGCCGAGAGTAAAAGTCTTCGAGACCCATTCCGCCGCGGACTGCCAGGTGGAGCTGCTCCAAGCCCATCTCGTCGCGGGCAACTTCCCGGAGTCGATGCATCAGGGCCGACCCGATGCCCTCGTTCCTGCGCGCGAGCTGCGTCTGCAAGTGGCTGACAAGACCCCAGTGCGCGATGAGAGGGCTGGGATCGCGGCTGAGACCCACCCACCCAGCGAGGGTGTCGCCGACGCGGGCAAGCAGTATCCGGCTCTGGCCGGGGTGGAGTCGGGACGCAAGAGCATCGACGGCCGGGCGGACCTGACTGGAGTCGACCGGGGGAAACGGGAATCCCGCCGCGCCGCCGGCGTTCGTGACCGCTATCCAGCATGCGGTCAGCTCCTGCCTCACCACCGGATCAGCCTCACCCGGATTAGTCAGCTGGATGATGTCGAGGTTCTCGCGGGTCGTCATGGTTAGACGTTGAAGCGGAACTCGACCACGTCACCGTCGCGCATCACGTAGTCCTTGCCCTCGATGCGCACCTTGCCCGCGGCGCGGGCCGCGGTCAGCGATCCGGCGGCCACCAGGTCGTCGAACGCCACGACTTCCGCCTTGATGAAGCCGCGCTGGAAGTCCGTGTGGATGACGCCGGCCGCCTCCGGGGCGGTCGCGCCGACCGGGATCTCCCAGGCCCGGACCTCTTTCGGCCCCGCGGTCAGGAAGGTCATCAGGCCGAGGGCGGCGAAACCCGCGTGCGCGAGCCGGTTGAGGCCCGGCTCCCCCATCCCGAGCTCGGCCGCCATTTCCGCCGCCTCGTCGACAGGCAGTTCGGCCAGCTCCGCCTCGGTCTTCACGTCCAGGAAGATCACCTCCGCCGGCGCCACCTGGGCGGCCAGCTTGGCCCGCAGGTCCTCGTCCGCCAGCTCGGTTTCATCCATGTTGAACACGTAAATGAAAGGCTTCGCGGTGAGCAGGTGGAGGTCGCGCAGGTCAGCCACGTCAATGCCGGCCGCGGCCGCCCCGGCGAACAGCGTCGTGCCGCCGTCCAGCACCTGCTGCGCGGCCGCCGCCGCATCGGCTGTCCGCTGGCGCTCCGGATTCTTGGCGAACTTCGCTTCCTTAACGAGGCGGGGTACTGCCTTCTCCAGGGTCTGCAGGTCGGCCAGGATAAGTTCGGTGGCCACGGTGTCCACGTCGCGCGCAGGCGACACGTCGCCGTCCACGTGGCTCACATCCGGATCGGTGAATACCCTGACGACCTGGCAGATCGCGTCGGTCTCGCGGATGTGCGCGAGAAACTGGTTGCCCAGCCCCTGGCCCTGCGAGGCCCCGCGGACCAGCCCGGCGATGTCCACGAAGCGCGCGGTGGCCGGCACGATCCGGGCCGAGTTGTAGAGCCCGGCGAGGACAGCGAGCCGCGGATCAGGAATGCCGACGATGCCGACGTTGGGCTCGATAGTCGCGAACGGGTAATTAGAGGCCAGCGCGTTGGCTCTCGTCAACGCGTTGAACAGGGTGGACTTGCCGACGTTGGGCAGGCCGACGATACCGATCGAGAGACTCACCTGCGTGAGTCTAGAGCGGGTCACCGGGTGAACCCGCCGGGCGCGTGGCTGGCCGCCTGCCGGGGCCAAGCGTGTCGGACAGGAAACTGTCAGTGGCCGCTGCCACCATGACGGTCCATGGACGTCTTCTTGATGTTCGCCCTACTCGCGGTGGGTGCCGTGGTCGGCGCCGCGCTCGGCTACCTGTACGCCCGGGGCCGCCTGGCCAGCATGACCGCTGACCTCACCGGGCAGGCCCGTGCGGCCGAGGAGCGGGCCCGGGCCGCCCAGGACCGGGCGGCCATCCTGGAGCGGGCCGCCCAGGAACGGGCCGCGCTGATCGACGGCCAGCTGGCTGAGCGCTTCCAGGCCATGTCGGCCCAGGCGCTCGACCGCAGCGCCACGATGTTCCTGGAGATCGCCGAGGGCCGGCTGAGCGCGGCCAACGCCAAGGCTGCGGGCGAGCTGGAGACGCGCCGGGCCGCGGTGGAGCACCTGGTTCAGCCCCTGCGGGACACGCTGGCCAAGGTCGAGGCCCAGCTGCGGGAAACCGAGGAAGCGCGGCACCTGTCCCATGCGGCCCTGACCGAGCAGATGAAGATCACCCGGCAGAGTTCCGACGATCTGCGCAGCCAGACGCAAGCCCTGGTGACTGCGCTGCGGCGGCCGGAAGCCCGCGGCCGGTGGGGCGAGATGCAGCTGCGCCGGGTGGTGGAACTGTCCGGGATGTCCCCCCGGTGCGATTTCGATGAGCAGGTCAGCGTGCACACCGCCGAGGGCATGTTCCGCCCCGACATGGTGGTGCGGCTGGCCGGCGGCAAGAACGTCGTGGTCGATTCGAAGGTCTCGCTCGCCGCCTACCTGGAAGCGGCGGAGACCTCGGACGAGGCAGTCCGCACGGCGCGGCTGGATGCCCACGCCCGGCACCTGCGGGAGCACGTGGACCGGCTCGCGGCGAAGTCGTACTGGGCCGCCCTCAGCCCGGCGCCGGAGTTCGTCGTGCTGTTCATCCCCGGTGAGGCGTTCCTGGCCCCGGCGCTGGAGCACGATCCGGCGCTGCTGGAGCACGCGATGGCACGCAAGGTGCATATCGCCACGCCGACCACGCTGGTCACGATGCTGCGGACCGCCCAGTACGCGTGGCAGCAGGACGCGCTGGCCGAGAACGCCCGGGCCGCTTTCGACCTGGGCCGTGAGCTCTACGAACGGATCTCCGGCCTGGGACGGCACGTGGACCGCCTGGGCCGCGCGCTCACCTCCGCGGTCACCACGTACAACCAGACCGTGGGCTCGCTGGAGAGCCGGGTCCTGGTCAGCGCCCGCAAGCTGAACCAGCTCGGCGTGGTGGAGGGGGATCTGGACACTCCCATGCTTATCGAGGAGGCCACCAGGACCCTGGCCGCCCCCGAACTGGCCGCCCCGGAACCGGCCATCCCGGAACTGGACGCCGCCCCCGACCCGGCTGCCCGCGAACCGGCCGCCCCTGCACTGGCCGGCCCGAGCCGGCCAGCCCCGAACCGGCCGCCCCGGAAGTCACCGTCCCGCCTCAACCGGACCCTCGCGAGCCCGGGCGGGGCGGCCCGCAGTCCCCGGATCTCCCTGGCTCGCACGAGTCACCGGGGGCCGCGATGGCGATCCCGGGCCGCAATGGCGCAGCCAGCTAAGCCGCGGCCCAGGCTGAGCCTGCTGGCCCGGTCCGGCCACCTGGAGTACGACCGCGTGCTGTTCTTCAGCGACGCGATCTTCGCCATCGCGATCACCCTGCTGGTGATCGACATACAGGTCCCCGGCATCAAGGACCCCGCGCTCGAGCTCAGCCGGGCCCGCGGCAACATGGTCAGCTTCGGCATCAGTTTCGTGGTCATCGGGCTGTTCTGGATGGGGCACCACTCGACCTACCGCTACATCGCGGCGCTCGACCGTCCCCTGATCGCCATCAACCTGCTTTTCCTCGGCATCGTCGCGTTTCTCCCGTATCCGACCTCCCTGCTCAGCTACCGGAACGGCCCGGACCGGGTCTCGACAATCTTCTACGCGGTGTGCATTTCCTGCGCCGGGCTCGTCGAGCTGGCCATCTGGCTCTACGCCACCCTGGCGAAAGACCTCCTGGTACCCGGCACGTCGCCTGCGGTACGCCGGTACATCGCCCTGCGCGTGGCCCGCATTCCGCTGGTTTTCCTGCTGTCCATCCCGGTCGCCCTGGTCTCCGCCCAGCTTGCCTCCTACTTCTGGATCCTGGTCGCGGTGCTCGGGCTGGCGCTGGACCGTTTCGCCCGGCCAGCCGAAGAGGACGAAGGGAAAGACGAAATCACTGACTGGGCCGGTTTATCTGGCCGGCCCGGCGTCCGGGCGTGTCAATGGCCCAGATCCAGCGCTATACCGGGATACCGTGGCCAGCGAAGCCGTCAGCGCCGGGGAGGGAGCACAGGGTGTCCCAGCCACGGCCTGAACCGTCCTGGTCCCGGGGCCGGCCGGGATCAGGCCGCTCCGGCCCGTCCCGGGGTACCGCGAACGCCTGGCAGGCCGGCCGGATCGAGATCCCCGCCCCCGGGAATGCCCGGGCGATGGCCGATCCGCCTGCCGGCCCCGGCCTGGGCGACGAGCAGCTACCCAGCAGCGACGAGCGCGGCCCGGCGGCGGACCGCGGCCCGGCCGGCGAGCGGGGCATAGCCGGGAAGCGGGACACGACCGGGAAACGGGGCACGATCGCGCTGACCGGGCGCGGCGCGGTCGCGGGCATGCTCGTGCTGTTCTTCTTCACCCTGCTGGTGGCCAGCTGGCTGCAGTGGGGCGTATTGGCCGGTGCGAGCTTCGTGATCGGCAGCGTGGGCGCGGCCCGGTACACCAAGCGACGGGACCTGCTGACGGTGGCGGTCAGCCCGCCGCTGCTGTTCTTTGGCGCGCTCATCTGCGTCAAGGCCCTGACCGCACAGGGCAGCGCCATCATCTCGACGGTGGAGGGAACCGCACTCACGCTGGCGAACGTCGCACCGTGGCTGTTCGCGGGGGTCATCGTGTCCTTGATCGTGGCCTGGGTCCGCGGCCTGCCCCAGTGCGTCACCGATCTGCGCCGCGAGCTGCGGCCTGATCTGGTACCGCCGCGGCCGGGCCACTCCCAGGCCATGGTCAGCCGGGGAGGCTACCGCCCCGGGCCGCCACGCTCACGCTGACCCGGGCGCCGCGAAGGCCGTCAGCGGGGGGCGGTACGGCGCAGCTCGGGCGGCGGGGCGAACACGAGCCGCTCTTCGATCGCCTCGACGTCCTCGACGTCGCTGAATCCCCGCTCGGCCAGGTAGTCGAGCACGCCGGTCACGAGGATCTCGGGAACAGAGGCCCCGCTGGTCAGGCCCACCGTGTGCACCCCGTCCAGCCAGGCCGGGTCGATCGCCGAGGCGTCCTCGACCAGATAGGCCGCGCGGGCACCCGCGTCCAGGGCCACCTCGACCAGGCGGACCGAGTTCGACGAGTTCGCCGACCCCACGACGATCAGCAGGTCCGCGTCGGTGGCGATCTTCTTGACCGCGGACTGGCGGTTCTGGGTCGCGTAGCAGATGTCGTCACTGGGCGGGTCGGCCAGCATCGGGTAGCGCTCGCGCAGCGCTGCCACCGTCTGGAGGGTCTCGTCCACCGACAAGGTGGTCTGTGACAGCCAGGCCACCCGGTCGGGGTCGCGGACCTGGACGTCCGCGCCACCCTCGGGCCCATCCACCAGGTGAATGCGGCCCGGGGCCTCCCCCGTGGTGCCGACCACTTCCTCGTGGTTCTCGTGGCCGATGAGGAGGATGTCGTAGTCCTGGGCGGCGAACCGCTTGGCCTCGTTGTGCACCTTGGTGACCAGCGGGCAGGTGGCGTCGATGGTCCGCAGGCCGCGGCGCTTCGCCTCCTCGCGCACCTCGGGGGATATCCCGTGGGCGGAAAAGACGACCACGGCCCCCTCGGGCACGTCATCGGCCTCTTCCACGAAGATCGCCCCGCGCGTCTCCAGCTCCCGTACCACATGGGTGTTATGCACGATCTGCTTACGGACGTAGACCGGGGCACCGTAGCGTTCGAGGGCCGTCTCGACGGCCTGGACCGCCCGGTCAACCCCCGCGCAGTAACCGCGGGGCTTAGCGAGCAGTACGCGTCGGCTAGTCACGGGCATGTCCCCTATGGTAGTTGAGCCCGGCGTGCCCGATGCCAGGGCGGCGGCCAGGGGCCAGCCGGCCGCCAAGCTCGCAGGTAGCCGCCACGGAAGCACCATTTGCCCGGGCAGCGGCCCGTGACAGTGTCATGCTCGATCTGATACGACTGTGCCTGTCACGGACCCACGCTGCGCGGCCGGGGTCGGAACGCCCCGCAGGCAGGCGCCGTGGGGGCACGCGGGCCCCCGAAGCCCGATAGCGCCGGGACATACCCGAGGAGAACGATCGAGATGCCTTTGCCGCAGGTCAATGACCGGCTCAAAGAACTCCCTGCGCAGGCGCTGCGGACGCTGTTCGCCACGATCGGCCAGCTCCTGCTGGCCGCGGATCGCCTCCGGGCGCGGACCGCGGAGCAGCTCTCGGGTAGCGGCGGGGCGACGGCCGCCCCGCCCTCAGACCAGGCCCCGGCCACCCCGCCCCCGCCTCCGCCTCCGCCGGTGACCGCCACGGCCACGCCGGCCGTCAAGGACGCGGCGAGCAGCCGCTGGCGGTCCCTGGACAGGACCGGGAACGTGAGGCTGATCGACGGGACCGAGGAACAGGAAGAGGAGGAGTTCGCGGCCCCGGCCGCCCCCGCGTCCTTCGTCGCTGAGCCACAGCCCACCGACCCCGCAGTGCCAGCGCCGGCCATCCCCGCCGAGTACACGCCCACGGAGCCGGTCCCGGCGGTCCCCGCCCCGGCCGACCTGGCCGTCCCACAGCCCGCTGACCCCGCAGTCCCCGCCCCAGCCGACCTGCCCGTCCCGCACTACGACCAGGCGTCCGTGGCTTCGCTGCGGGCGCGGCTGCGGGTACTGGACGCGGCCCAGGTCCAGGTGCTGCTCGACTACGAGAAGGCCCACGAGGGCCGGCCAGCCGTGATCACCATGTTCGAGCGCCGTCTGGCCAAGCTCAGCGAAGGCAGCTGAGGCCGCAGGCCCGCCGGCCCCGACGCCGCCCACCGCCATGGCCCTCGACACCTCACCCGAAGCACCGGTGCCGGTCCGCACCGTCCTCAGGCTGACCAGCGAATGGATCGGCCGTCTCGGCCGGGTCTGGGTGGAGGGGCAGATCGCCGAGCTCACCCGGCGTGGCAACACGGTGTTCCTGACCCTGCGGGACCCGGTGGCGGCCGTATCGGTGCGGGTGATCTGCCCGCGCACGGTGCTGGACGCCTCCGATCCGCCGCCCGGTGAGGGCGCCCGGGTCCTGGTCTGGGCGAAACCCGACTTCAACGCCAACCGGGGCTCTTTCTCCCTGTCGGCCACGGAAATCCGGGCGGTCGGCATCGGCGAATTGCTCGCCCGCCTGGAAAGGCTCCGCCGGGCCCTGGCCGCCGAAGGCCTGTTCGCGGCGGAGCGCAAGCGCCCGCTGCCGTTCCTGCCCAGCCGGATCGGCCTGATCTGCGGACGCGACTCGGCCGCCGAAAAGGATGTGCTGCGCAATTCCGCCCATCGGTGGCCCGCCGTCCAATTCCGGGTCGAGCCGGTAGCCGTCCAGGGCCAGTACGCGGTGGGCGAGATCATCGACGCGCTGCACCGGCTGGACGCCGACCGGTCAGTGGACGTGATCGTCATCGCCCGGGGCGGCGGCTCGATCGAGGACCTGCTGCCGTTCTCCGACGAGACACTGATCCGGGCCGTGGCGGCGGCCAAGTCCCCCGTGGTCAGCGCGATCGGGCACGAGCAGGACACACCGCTGCTGGACCTGGTCGCCGACGTGCGCGCGTCCACCCCCACCGACGCCGCGCGGCGCATCGTGCCCGACGTGAGCGAGCAGTTCGCGATCATCGCCCAGCTACGCGGCCGGGCCCGGCGCTGCCTGACCGGCCGGATGGAACGGGAGACCGCGTGGCTGGACGGCGTGCGGTCCCGGCCCGCGCTCGCCTCACCAGTCCGGGAGATCGAACGGCGCCAGGAACTGGTCACCGGGCTGACCGAGCGGGCCCGGCGCCGGCTCTCCGCCACGCTGGACCGGGCCGGGGACGACGTGGCTCACGTGCGGGCCCGGTTGCTGGCCCTGTCCCCCGCCACCACCCTGCGCCGCGGCTACGCCATCGTGCAGCGTCCCGACGGCAGCGTGGTCCGCTCGGCCGCGGAGGTGCCGCCCGGCGAGCGGCTCACCCTGCGGTTCGCCGAGGACCAGCTCACCGCGGTAGCCGACGACCAGTAACCGGTCCCCCGCCAAAACTCTTCCTCCCTATTACCGGCCACGACGTTTCTTCCCGCATTGAACGGGCGAGAACTCTGAACAATGCTGTGAGCCGGGGGGGATCAGCGCAGTGACGACACATGCCATAAAGGGCACGACATCCAATCAGACCACGACACGACGGCCCGGGCTGGATGGGCTGCGCGCCCTGGCCGTTATCGCGGTCATCGCCTTTCATGAGCAGTTGTCCGCATTTCCCGGGGGATTCCTCGGGGTGGACGTCTTTTTCGTGCTCAGCGGATACCTGATCACCGACCTGCTGGTCGCCCACTGGAACCGGGTCGGCCACCTGGACCTGCGCGCGTTCTGGGCCCGGCGGGCGCGCCGGCTCCTGCCCGCCCTGGCGGTCCTCCTGGTCGCGGTGACCGCGGCCACGGCCGTGATCGAGCCGGGGCAGCTGGCCACGCTGCGGGAGGCGCTGCTCGCCGCCGTCACCTACTCCAGCAACTGGTGGCAGGCGCTGGCGCACCACTCCTACTTCACCCAGTTCGGGCCGCCGCCGCCGCTCCAGCATCTGTGGTCACTGGCCATCGAGGAGCAGTTCTACCTGGTGTGGCCGGTGCTCCTGATCGTGATCCTGAAGACATGCCGGTCTGGCCGCCTCCGGGCCGGCCTGGCCTGGCTCGGCGCGGCCCTGTCCGCCGTGGCCATGATCGCGATCTACGTGCCCGGCACGGACCCGTCCCGGGTGTACTACGGGACCGACACGCACGCGTCGGCCCTGTTCATCGGGTCGGCGCTGGCGCTGAGCTGGCCACTGCGCCGGCTGCAGGCGCTGAGCCGTGACCGGGCCCGGATCCCCGACGCGCTGGGGCTGGCCGGGATCGCGGTGCTGGCCTGGGCCGTCGGCCACTTCGCCGGGACCGATCCGGTGCTGTATCCGGCCGGCCTGCTGGTCGCGGCGCTGGCGGCCGGCGCCGTGGTGCTGGCCGCGGCCAGCCCGGGCCTGGTCAGCTGGGCACTCGGCCAGCCGGTGCTGCGCTGGATCGGGATCAGGTCCTACGGGATCTACCTGTGGCACTGGCCGGTGATCGCGCTGACCACGGCGGCGTTCCCGCAGCAGCCCCCGTCGGCCTGGCTCTGGCTGCCCGAGGTGGCGCTCTCCGTCGGGCTCGCCGCGGCGTCCTGGCGGTGGATCGAGGAACCCATCATCCGGCACGGGTTCCGGGCCACGGTCCGGGCCCGGAGCCGGCTGGTCACCGGGTCCCTGGCCGGGGCGCACCGCTCGCCCGTCCGCGCCGTGCCCGCGCTCGCGGTGGTGGCCGCCGTGGCCCTGGTCGGGGCGGCGGGCTATGGGCTGCTGCACGCCCATCCGTCCACCGGGCTCGCCGAGCAGATCAGCGAGGGGGTCAAGGTCAGCCAGCAGGGCCCGGCCGGCTCGCTCCCGCGCCGGCGGCCATGCCCGCCGCGGCCACCGGCGCGGCGAGCACACCGGCCGGTGCGGCCGCGCCTGCCAGCCCCGCCACCGGGCCGGGCACCGCAGCGGCCGCCAGCCGCCCGCCGGCGACCCCGTCCGCGATCACCGCGGCGGCCAGCCCGGCCCGGGTGACCGGCTCCGACGTCTTCGCGGTGGGTGACTCCGTCATGCTCGCCTCGGCCGTCCAGCTCGCGTCCGCACTGCCCGGTATCTCCATCGACGCGCAGGTCAGCCGCCAGGTCAGCGTGGGCCTGTCGATCGTGGCCCGGCGGGCGGCGGCCGGGACACTCCGCCCGGTGGTGGTGTTCGCGCTCGGCACCAACGGCACCTTCACCTCCCAGCAGATGCGCCAGCTGGTCCGCGCGGTCGGCCCGCACCGGGACCTGGTGCTGGTCAACACCTACGAGGCCCGGTCCTGGGAGGTGGGGGTGAACCGGGTCATCGCCGCCGCGGCCCGCCGCTACCCCAACGTGGTCATGGCCAACTGGTTCGCGACCATCGAGCACCGGACCAGCCTGCTGTGGCCGGACGAGGTGCACCCGCAGCCCAGCGGGGCCCGGCTCTACGCCCGGATGGTCGCCGCGGCGGTCCAGGCCGCCCGCACGGCAGGCCAGGCCGACCCGGCCACGGCCTCCGGGCTGCCGCCGGGCACCCAGCGCGTCGTGCCCCTCGGCTGACCGGCCCCGGCGGCCCCCGGGCCGGGCTGAATGAGCCGGGCGGACGGTTTTCGTTGCGGAGAATTTTAAAACGGTGCGTCCGGATCGGCGGAGTCCGGTGCGCGGGCGGCCACGGCCGCGGCGAGGCGGGCGCGGGCCCCCTCCAGCCACTGCTCGCAGACGGCGGCCAGCCGCTCCCCGCGCTCCCACAGGTCCAGCGACTGCTCCAGGGTCAGCCCGCCGCCCTCCAGCCGGCGGACCACCTCGGTGAGCTGGTCGCGGGCCTGCTCGTAGCTGAGTGCGGCGGCCGGGTCATCGCCGGCGGCCGGCTGCGTTCCGCCGGGCCCGGCCGGCTCTGCGTCGGCGCTCACGCCATCAAGGTCAGCCGGCTGGTCACGCCCGAGACCCGGGGACTGACCCCGGACAGCACATCGAGCACGCCGCAGGCCAGCCGCCGGGCGTGCGCGGCGTCCTCGTCCAGCGACACCTCGGCGACCGCGAGCATGAGGGCGCCGGTCATCACGACCGCGACCGCCTCGTCCATCGGGCTCGGCGCTGCGGGCGAAGAAGTCGGCGTTCCGGCTGGCCCACTCGCGCAGCCGCTGGCGCATGATCAGGTCGAACCCGGGCGGGGCGTCCCCCGAGACGAACAGCCGGGACAGTTCGCGGTCCGCCAGGCAGCCGTCCAGGTAGGCGCGGGCCGCGGCGAGGAACAGCTGCCGCGGCTCGCTGACGTGGTCCTCGCGCGCGCCGCGGGCCGCCTGGCGCGCCCGCCAGGCCTGCCCCTGGTGGAACTCCTCGAACAGCGCCACGTACAGGTCGGCCTTGCCGGTGAAGTGGTGGTACAGGCTGCCGACGCTGGCGCCCGCCCGGGCCACGATCTCGGTGACACCCGGCCTGCGCGTAGCCCGCCGAGATGAACACCTCGCGCGCGGCGGCCAGCAAGGCGGCCCTGGTGGCCGCGCCGCGATCGGCGGACCGCACGGTAGGCTGCGGACCATCTGCTGTCATTCGCCTGTCACCGCCTACGCAGCGCTCCCCACGTCTGGCGCCAGGTGTGTCGCCCTAGGCGACAAGGCTACGCCCGCCCGTCAGGTGCGAGGATCGACGGTACGCGGCGGGACAGGCGAGCGCGGGCACCCAGGGAAGGCGGACGCTGCGATGACCGAGAACGAGGCAGCGGGCCCGGCCAGGCCCCGACCCGGCCGACCTGACCGCGCCGAGCCGCGACGCACGCGCCCGACCGGAACCTGGCCCTGGAACTGGCCCGGGTCACCGAGGCGGGGGCGATGGCGGCGGCCCGCTGGGTCGGCCGCGGCGACAAGAACGGCGCGGACGGCGCGGCCGTGCACGCGATGCGGGCCCTGATCAACACGGTGTCGATGAACGGCGTGGTGGTCATCGGCGAGGGCGAGAAGGACCATGCGCCCATGCTCTACAACGGCGAGCAGGTCGGCGACGGCACCGGCCCCGCGTGCGACGTGGCCGTGGACCCGATCGACGGAACCCGGCTGTGCGCCAACGGCATGCCCAACGCGATCTCGGTGCTGGCCGTCAGCGCCCGCGGGTCCATGTATGACCCCTCCGCCGTGTTCTACATGTCCAAGCTGGTCACCGGCCCCGCCGCGGCGGACGTGGTGGACATCGAGGCCCCGGCGGCCGACAACATCGGCGCCGTGGCCCGGGCCAAGGGCTGCTCACCCTCCGACGTCACCGTGGTCATCCTGGACCGGCCGCGGCACGAGCGGCTGATCGCCGAGGTCCGGGAGGCCGGGGCGCGGATCAAGCTGATCACCGACGGCGACGTGGCCGGGGCGATCATGGCCGCCCGGGACGGCACCGGGGTGGACCTGCTGCTGGGGGTGGGCGGCACGCCGGAGGGCATCATCACCGCCTGCGCGATCAAGTGCCTCGGCGGGGTCATCCAGGCCCGCCTCGCCCCGCGGGACGAGGCGGAGCGGGAGAAGGCGCTGGCCGCCGGCCACGATCTGGCGCACGTGCTGACCACCGACGACCTGGTCACGTCCGAAGACGCGTTCTTCGCGGCCACCGGGATCACCGACGGCGAGCTGATCGCGGGGGTCCGGTACCGCGGCGGCGGGGCCGTCACCCACTCTCTCGTCATGCGGGCCCGGTCCGGCACCATCCGCAACATCCACAGCGAGCACCAGCTGTGGAAGCTGCGCGCGTACAGCTCGATTAACTTCGACAGCCCGACCTAGCGCGCGCTGTAGCGTAACCCTCGCCCCGGGCTGGCCCGGGGCGGCAGCCTGTCCAGCGAAGTCCGGTGCAAATCCGGCACTGTCCCGCAACGGTGAAGCCCCTCCGGGGGATGAGTCCGGTCGCCTGGCCTGGCCTGCCGACGAACAGCAGTCCTCGGATGAAGGGCGGTTCGGTCGATGACAGGCGCCATGCCCACGTCACGCTGGCACAAATTCCGCACGGAGCTGTCGCTGCGCGAGCAGGGCCGGCTGGTGGCGATGTTCGTGTTCATCCTGGCCGTCAACGCGGCCGGCTGGGGCATCTACGTGCTGTGCGTGATGCCGCACCACTTCAACTACCAGGGCGTCGGCGGCAGCCGGGGGCTGGGCGTCGGGCTCGGGGTCGCCATCACGGCCTGGTTCCTGGGTTTCCGGCACGCGTTCGACGCCGACCACATCTCCTGCATCGACAACACCACCCGCAAGCTGATGGCCGACGGTAAGCGCCCGCTCGGCAGCGGCTTCTTCTTCTCCTTCGGCCACTCCACGATCGTCGTCGCGGTCGGCGTGGGCATCACGTTCGCCGCCCGGGCCGTGTTCGGCGCGGTAGTGAACCCTGGCTCCACCTACGAGACGGCCGGCGGGGCCGCGGGGACGCTGGTGTCGGCCGGATTCCTGTACCTGATCGCCGTGCTCAACCTGATCGTGCTCGCGGGCATCGCCAGGGTCTTCCGGGAGATGCGCCACGGCAGCTACGACGAGCAGGAGCTCGAGGCCCAGCTGCAGGCCCGCGGGCTGATGTACCGGTTCTTCGGCCGGTTCATGAAGTCCATCAACCACACCTGGCAGCTCTACTTCGTCGGCCTGGTCTTCGGCATCGGCTTCGACACCGCCACCGAGGTCGTGCTGCTCTCCGCGACCGCCTACGCGGCGATCCAGGGGCTGCCGTACTACGCCGTGCTCGCGCTGCCGTTCTTGTTCTCCGGCGGCATGATGCTGTTCGACACGCTCGACGGGTGCTTCATGAACTTCGCCTACGGCTGGGCCTTCGCCCGGCCGGTGCGCAAGGTCTACTACAACCTGGTCATCACCGGGCTGTCCATCGGCGCGGCCTTCATCATCGGCACCATCGAGATCCTCGGCATCCTGAGCACCGAAGCCCACCTGCGCGGCGGCTTCTGGTCGGTGATGGCCAACTTCAACATCAACGTCGCCGGGTTCTGCATCGCCGCGCTGTTCGTCACGGTGTGGGCGGCCGCCCTCGCCTACTGGCGCCTGGGCGGCGTCGAGGCCCGCTGGGGATCGGCCGTCCCGGCTGCGCCAGCGCCGGAGCCGGGGATGGCGGCCAGCGAGAAGTAACGCCGGATGGCCGGACGTCGCGGTACTGCGGGTAAGCGTGCACGTCCGGGCTCAGGCCCCCGGCCTGGGCCAGTTACTGCGACAATCAGGTACTTGCGACCTATTCGCATCTGGGTTAGCGTGCGGGCACAGACGGGGCCGGGTGTGTGGTGAGCGAGAGGGCTGGGCCATGTCGGGCAAGACCGTGACGCAGCTACCCACGATGAGCATGTACCAGATGTTCCGGGAGTCGTTCCACACGATGACCCCGGTGGAGCGGCGCCGGGTGATCGGCATGTACGGCTCGATTCTGCTGCTGCACGCGCTCGGCTTCTTCGTCTTCATCGCCTACGTGCTGCCGGCCCACTACAAGCTGTTCGGCATCGGCCTGTCCATCACCGCCTACACCCTCGGCCTGCGGCACGCCTTCGACGCCGACCACATCTCGGCGATCGACAACACCACCCGCAAGGCGATGAACCAGCGGAACGAGTTCGTCAACCGCACCGCAGCGAACCAGCCGCCGGGCAAGGTTGCGCCGCGGCCGTTCGGGTTCGGCTACTTCTTCTCCCTCGGCCACTCCACGATTGTGGTCGCGATCGGCGTCGGGATCATCATCGCCGAGAAGACGGTCCTGCCCGCGGTGACGCACTCCAACTCCTCGCTGGAATCGTTCGGTGGCACCTTCGGCACGATCGTGTCCGCGGCGTTCTTGTTCCTGATCGGCCTGCTCAACCTGATCATCCTCGGCGGCATCATCGCGGAGTGGGTGGTTTGTTTTGGTGGTGTGGGGTGGGTGTCGGGTGTTCGGCATGGGTTTCGACACCGCGACCGAGGTCGCGCTGCTGACCACCACGGCGCTGCTGGCTTCCGAGCACATCCCCTGGCAGGCCATCCTGGCGCTGCCGATCCTGTTCACCGCCGGGATGAGCCTGATGGACACCTCCGACGGCATGTTCATGAACCTGGCCTACGGCTGGGCGTTTTTCAACCCGGTCCGCAAGGTCTACTACAACCTGGCCATCACCGGCCTGTCCGTGGCCATCTGCTTTTTCATCGGCGCGATCGAGACCCTCAGCCTGGTCCCCCTGGAAGTCCACGGCGTCAGCCAGACCAGCGGCTTCTGGGGCTTCATGTACAACTTCAACATCAACACCGCCGGGTTCGTCATCGTCGGCATGTTCATCCTCACCTGGGCCGCCGCCATGCTTATCTGGCGCTACGGCCACATCGAGGAGAAATGGACCGCCCGCCTCCAGGGCGGGTCCGCAGGAACACCCCCGTCGCCGCCGTGGACCGAAGCTCCCGGGTAAGCCAGGCGGCGGCTAGCGCGGGCGGCGGTTGAACAGGCCGGGCCGGCGCGGGCGGGGGGTGCGGACGTGGATGCGGCCCAGCAGGGTCAGCGTGTGCAGCTCGATGACCGGGGTCCCGGGCGGGACCGCGGGTTCCGGGCGCGGGTCGGGCGCGGCCCCGGGCAGCGCCGCGGAGAGGTTGCGGGTGATGACCGTGACCCCGGACGGCACCAGCAGGTTCACCTGGCCGCCCAGCGCGCTGGCGTACATCCGGGTGCGCTGCCCCTGCAGCAGCGCTTCGCGCAGGTCCAGCACGACCTGGCCGCCGATGGCCGTCACGACCAGCCGGTCCGGCACGACCCACCGGCCCTCCCGCCGCTCGGTCGCGAAGAAGGCGGTCACCGCGCGGGAGTTGTCCAGCCGCAGCGGCTGGGCGCCGGGCAGGGCCAGGTCGTCGGTCAGCCCGGCCAGGTCGCCCAGGGTCCGGGCGGTGTACGCCCGCTGCACCCGGTGCGCATGCTCCTCCAGCGTGATCCGCCCGTCCCCGGCGGCCTCGGCGAGCAGGGCGACCACGCGCTCCCGGTCAGCGTCCGAGGCACGCAGGTCACGCGGGCTCTGCCGGGGATTCACCCTCCTGACGATAGCCGCCTTGACGCCCGGACGGCACGATCCCTACCCTGACCGCACGGACCCGGCCCTGACCGCCCGGCGTCAGCCCGGGTGAGGGGCAGGCGCCCGGCCGCGGCCAGCACCGCCGGCGGCCCGCAAGCCTGGGAGCGGCGCATGAAGCTGGACGGCACGGATCCGCGGCAGGCCGGCGACCGCCGGGGGCGGATGGCGACCAGCGCCGCGTTCTTCGTCCAGGGCCTCTGCTTCGCGGTGGTGGTCACCCGGGTCTCCGTCCTGCAGACCAAGTTCCACCTGTCCAACGGGCAGCTCACGCTGGTCCTGCTCATCGTCCCGGTCATCGCCGGGGTGGGCAGCGTGATCTCCGGCCCGCTGGCGGCCCGGCTGGGCAGCGGCACCGTCCTGCGCGTGGCCCAGCCGCTGGTCTGCCTGAGCCTGCCGGCCATCGGGTTCGCCAGCACCCGGCCCGAGCTGTACGTATCGGTGGGCCTGTTCGGGCTGTTCCTCGGTGCGGTGGACGCGACCATGAACATGCAGGGCGCGATCACCGAGAAACGGTACGGCTACAGCGTGATCAACGCGTTCTACGGCTTCTGGAGCGCGGCGGGGATCCTCGGCGGCTTGTGGAACGCGGCCGCCGGGAAGCTTGGCCTGTCCCTGGGCGTGGCGTTCACCGTCGCCGGGGTGGCCGGGCTGGCTGGCGCGCTGGTCCTCGGGCCCAGCCTGTTCGGCAAGGCGGCCGACGTCGCGCCGCCGTCCGAGGCCGCCGCGAAGAAGGCCGGCATCCAGATCCCGTGGCGGCCGATCATCTTCATCGGCGTGGCCATGTGCTGCATGTACATCGGCGACGCGGCCGTGTCCAACTTCAGCTCGGTCTACATGTCCAAGGTCCAGCACGGCAGCAAGGCGGTACTCCCGCTGGCGTTCGCGGCCTACCAGACGATGATGGTGGTGGGCCGGGCCGTCGGTGACCACACCGTGCGGCGGTTCGGCCCCGCGGCGGTGGTGCGGACCGGGGCCCTGGTGGCCGGGCTGGGCCTGCTGGGTGTCGTGCTGGCCCCCTCCCCCGCCCTGGCCATCGCCGCCTTCGCCGTGACCGGCCTGGGTTTCTGCGTGGTCCCGCCGATGTGCTTCTCGGCCACCTCGAAGCTCGATCCCACCGGGTCGGGCATCGCGATCTCGCGGGTCAACCTGTTCAACTACGCCGGCTTCGTGCTCGGCGCCGCGCTGGTCGGCGGGATCGCGGGCGGGGTGGGCGGCTCCGCGGGCTGGCGGGCCGCTTACGCCGCGCCACTCGTGCTGACCCTGGTCATCATCGCGCTGGCCGGCGGGTTCGAGCCGGGCCGGGTCCGCGGGCCGCGGAACGAGGCGGCCAGCACCGCCGGGGCCGGCTCCCGCCGCCGGCTGAGCCCCGGGAACCGCCGGTGGCCGGATGCTGACCCCACCCGCTGGCCTGCCCGAGGCCTGCCTGGGCTGGCCCTGGAGCAGCACTGGGGTATCCGCGCCGCCTCGGTGGCCTACCGGGCCGTCGGCTGGGGGAGTCACCACTGGGCGGTGTCCGGCGAGGACGGGTCAGCGTGGTTCGTCACCGCCGATGAGCTCGAGAACAAACGGCTGACCCAGGCCGAGCCGCTGGCCGCGGGGTTCCGGCGGCTGCGCGCGGCGCTGGCCGCGGCCACGGACCTGAGGGACTGCGGGCGGACCTTCGTGGTGGCCCCGGTTCCCACCGGGGACGGCGAGCCACTCGCGCGGGTCGCCGCCCGGTTCGGCGTCGCGGTCTATCCGTTCACCGCGGGGCAGAGCTTCGACTGGGCAGAGTTCTCCTCACCGGAGCACCGGCGCGCCGTGCTCGGCCTGGTGGCGGCCACGCACACCGCCCCGCCCGCGGCCCGGCGGCGGGCGCACGCCGACGACTTCCGCGTGCCGCACCGGGACGCGCTGGAGGCCGCCTGCCAGCGGGGCGGTGACCCGCCCGACCGGGGGCCGTACTCGCGCCCGGCCGCGCGCCTGATCCGGCAGCATGCCGCGCCCCTCCGGCAGCTGCTCGCCCGCTACGACCAGCTCGTGGCGGCCGCCCGGGCCCGGTCCTCCCCGGCCGTGCTCACCCACGGCGAGCCGCATCCCGGCAACACCATGCGGACCGCCGGCGGCTGGGTCCTCATCGACTGGGACACCGCGCTGGCCGCCCCGCCCGAGCGTGACCTGTGGAGCCTCGACCCCGGCGACGGGTCCATCCTGGACGCCTACGCCGGGCTGACCGGCGTCACCCCGCAGCCCCTGATGCTGGGTCTGTACCGGCTGCGCTGGGACATCGCCGACATCGCCGTGGACGTCAGCCGGTTCCGCCGGGCGCACACCGGGACCGCGGAAGACGACCAGGCCTTCGGGTTCCTGAGCTCCCTGGTCAGGCAGGCCAGCGACGAGGTCGGCCGCGGCGGGTAGCCCGCCGGTCAGTCGGGGGGCTCGGCTCAGTCGGGGGGCTCGGCCACCGGGCCCTCGTGCGGCTCGGCCGTCCGGCCCAGCACCGCGCGCAGCAGCATCTCGGCCGCGTCGGCGGCGATGCGCGCCGTGACCGCGTTCGTGTGGGCACGGTCGAGGTTGCCGAGCGCGATGCAGTCGAACGCCACCTGCGCGTCGTGCACGGCCAGCTCGAGCTGGCGTGACGCCTCGTCCAGGCTGATCGCCTGCTCGTCGCTGGTCGGGACCCTCATCGCCTGCTCGTCACTGCCTGGGATGCTCACGAACATCTCCCTCCTGACCCGGACCCGCTCACCGCCACCGGGATGCCACACCCTTACCCGGGGGGGAGCCGGCCATGCAGCCAGCCCCCGGACCTGCCTGGTCAGCTGCGGGCGAGGGCCGCACCGGCGCCAGCCCCGATCTACGATGAAACGACACCACACCTTCGACGAGGACGTACTCACGATGCCCGAGTTCGCGTACACCGACCTGCTCCCCCTGGGCCCCGACGCCACCGAGTACCGCCTGCTGACCGCGGCCGGGATCACCCGGCGGCAGGCCTTCGGCCGGGACTTCCTCGAGGTGGACCCGGAGGTGCTCACCCTGGTCGCGCGCGAGGGCATGCGCGACATCGCCCATCTGCTGCGGCCGGGGCACCTGCGCCAGCTGCGGGCCATCCTCGATGATCCGGAAGCCAGCCGCAACGATCGTTTCGTGGCGGAGGATCTGCTGAAGAACGCCTGCATCGCGGCCGGCGGGGTGCTGCCCATGTGCCAGGACACCGGGACCGCGATCGTGATGGGGAAGCGGGGCGGCCAGGTCCTCACCGACGGGCAGGATGAACAGCATCTCAGCCGCGGCATCTACGAGGCTTACACCCAGCTGAACCTGCGCTACTCGCAGCTCGCACCGCTGTCCATGTTCGAGGAGCGGAACACCGGCACCAACCTGCCCGCCCAGGTCGAGATCTACGCCACGCCCGGCGGGGAGTACAAGTTCCTGCTCATGGCCAAGGGCGGCGGATCGGCCAACAAGTCCTTCCTCTACCAGCAGACCAAGGCGGTGCTCAACCCGGCCGGGCTGCACGTGTTCCTGGAGGAGAAGATCCGCTCCCTGGGCACGGCCGCCTGCCCGCCGTACCACCTGGCCATCGTGGTCGGCGGCACCAGCGCCGAGTACGCGCTGAAGACCGCCAAGTACGCCTCCGCCCGGTACCTGGACACCCTCCCCCGCACCGGATCAGCCGCGGGCCACGGCTTCCGCGACGCCGAGCTGGAAGCCGAGGTCCTCGAGATCACCAGGAAGATCGGCATCGGGGCGCAGTTCGGCGGCAAGTACTTCTGCCACGACGTGCGGGTGATCCGGCTGCCCCGGCACGGCGCGTCCTGCCCGGTGGCCATCGCCGTGTCGTGTTCCGCCGACCGGCAGGCGCTGGCCAAGATCACGCCGGACGGCCTGTACCTGGAGCGGCTGGAGACCGACCCGGCCCAGTACCTGCCCGAGACGACCGGCGACGAGCTCGGCGACGACGTGGTGCGGATCGACCTGAACCGGCCGATGAGCGAGATCCGCGCGGAACTGACCAAGTACCCGGTGGCGACCCGGCTCTCGCTCACCGGTCCCCTGGTGGTCGCCCGGGACATCGCCCACGCGAAGATCGCCGAGCGGCTGGCCGCCGGCGACCCCATGCCCCGGTACCTGGCCGACCACCCGGTGTACTACGCGGGCCCGGCCAAGACCCCGGCGGGCTACGCCTCCGGGTCGTTCGGCCCGACCACCGCGGGGCGGATGGACTCTTACGTCGGCCAGTTCCAGGCGGCGGGCGGCTCGCTGGTCATGCTGGCCAAGGGCAACCGCTCGCCGGCGGTCACCGCGGCCTGCCGCGAGCACGGCGGGTTCTACCTGGGCTCCATCGGCGGCGCGGCGGCCAAGCTGGCCCAGGACTGCATCACCAAGGTCGAGGTCCTGGAGTATCCGGAACTCGGCATGGAGGCGGTCTGGCGCATCGAGGTCCGCGATTTCCCGGCGTTCATCATCGTGGACGACAAGGGGAACGACTTCTTCGCCGAGGAGCCCCAGCCCCCGCTGCTCACCATCGGCAGCCGGTAGGGGGCGGGGCCGCGCCGGGCGCCCCCGGGCAGGCGGTGCGGGGCGGCCCGGTAAGCGGTGCGTGGCGGCCCGGTGACCGGCGGGCATCCCCCGCCCGACACACGTGGTATTCTCACCCGCTTCCCAGCCAACTCGATGGATCCCACGTGTATCGTCGCGTTTCATGCACGTTGCGGCCAGCACGGGGCGGATGGTCGCGGGGCGCTACCTCCTGCGCAGCACCATCGGCCGCGGAGCCATGGGAACCGTCTGGCGGGCCCGGGATACCGTCCTGGACCGTGACGTCGCGGTCAAAGAGGTGCGTCTCCGTGGCCCGGTCACCACGGGCTCGGTGATGACCGAGGAGACCCGGATCCTCTACGAGCGCACCCTGCGTGAGGCACGTACCGCGGCGCGGCTGAACCACCCCGCGGTGGTAACCATCTTCGACGTCGTCGAGGCGGACGGCAGCCCGTGGATCGTGATGGAGCTCGTCGAGGCCCGGTCCCTGGACCAGGTCCTCACCGAGGACGGGCCGCTGCGCCCGGATCAGGCCGCCGACCTGGGCATGCGGGTGCTCGGCGCGCTGGCGTGCGCCCACGCGGCGGGCATCCTGCACCGCGACGTGAAGCCGAGCAACGTGCTGCTCGGCCCCGACCGGCGGGCCGTGCTGACCGACTTCGGCATCGCCACCCTCGAAGGCGACAGCGGCCTGACCCAGGCCGGGATGGTGATGGGCACCCCGGGCTTCACCGCGCCGGAACGGATCCGCGGTGATCCGGCCAGCCCCGCCTCGGACCTGTGGTCACTCGGGGCGACGTTGTACGCCGCGGTTGACGGACGCGGCCCGTTCGACGACCGGGGGAACTCGATCGCGATCCTGGCCGCCATCGCCAACGAGGAAGCTCCGCGGCCCCGGCAGGCCGGCCCGCTGCGCCCCGTCATCGAGGCTCTGCTGCACCGGAATCCGCAAGCCCGCCCGGACGCCTCGGGCGTGGGCCGGCTGCTGGCCGCCGCGAGCACGAGGACCGGCGGCGGCACCCGGCCCGGGACCTCCCCCTCCGGGGACGCGGCCCGGCCGGCCACCCGGGCCGGCGCCCCGCTGCTGACCGCTCCGCTGCGGCTGCCCGGGCCGCAGACGCAGGCCCCGGACGGCACGTTGCCCGACGGCCAGCCAGCGGATGGCCAGCCGCCGGATGGCCAGTGGGCGGAATTGCTGACCCCGCAGTCCCCCGGGCCCGGCCCGTGGGCTGCCGACCGGCCGCAGCCTGGCGACGCGCCGTGGGCCAGCCCGGCGCCGGAGCCGGGCGGCCCGCCGTCAGCCAGCCCCCCGTCAGCCAGCCCGCCGTCAGCCAGCCCGCAGGTGTCCAGGGCCCTCACCGGACAGGCGGGCCGGCATGGCGCCGCCGCGCCGGGCCTCCGGCGCGGGCTGGCGGCCGAATTCGCCGCCCTGCTCCCGCGCGGGCGCCGCGGGCTCCTGGTCCTGCTCGGCGCCCTGGTCATCGTGGGTGCCGGCATCGTGGCCGGGATCGCGCTGACCCACGGGGGCAGCGGCGGCGGCGCCCCGGCCGGAGGGACGAGTTCGCCGGCCTGGAACGACGGGCGCGCGGGCCGCGGCGGCCAGCCAAGCCGGCCCCGGGGCTGGCTTCACCATGACGGCTCCGCCGGGCTGGCAGAGAGTCCGGCAGGGCGCCAGCACCGGCTTCACCAGCCCGGCGGGCGACCGGTCGATCCTGGTCACCCACGCCGCCGCAGGCGTGACCGCCCCGGGGGCGCTGCGCCGGCAGCTGGCCCTGGCCGTGGCGCCAGGCAGCTTCCCCGGCTACCAGCCGGCCGGCCGCCGGCCGTTCACCTTCCGCGGCGGGGCCGGCCTGGCCTGGCAGTTCACTTGGCAGCCCGCCAGCGGGGGCCGGATGGAGGTCCGGGAAATCGGGTTCCGGCTCGCCACCGCGGCCGGCCGCCAGGTCTACCTGATCCGGGAATCGGCACCCGCAGCCACGTGGGCAGCGGCCCAGCCGCGGTTCCGGCAGGCGCTGAGCACGTTCCAGGCCCGCTCATGACGCTGGCGGCCGCCCGGCTCCCGGGACGGCCGCCAGCGCCGCAGCGGCGCGGCCGGGTCAGTACCCCATGTAGGAGCCGCCCTGGCGGACGGACACGACTCCGGGGATGTTGTTCATGGAGCCGTACCGGCTGATCGCGTACCGGAAGGCCGCGATCATGTTGTCCACCGGGTTCCAGATGTTGCCGTAGCCGGGCAGCGCGTAGGCCTTGAACGTCGGGCCGATCACCTGGGCGATGCCCTCGGACGGGTGGCCCGCCGCCGCGTTCGAGTCCCAGCCGTTGTACGCGCCGGGGTTGCCGCCCGACTCGTGCTGCACCACGATCAAGGCCGCGCTGGTGCTGAGCCGCCCGCGGGATACCCCGTGCCGCTCCAGGACGGTCTCGGCGTGGCAGATCCACCGGTGCAGGGCGGACGACGCGCACGGCCCGGCCCGCCTGGGACTGGCGTGCGCCGGCCGGGCCCGGACGGCCCGGTGCCCGTTCCTCGCGGAACGGTCCAGCCGCTGGTGGCGCACGGGCCGTGCGCTGCTGGCGTCGGCCTTGACCGGCGCGGGGTTAGCCGGCCGGGCCGGGGGCGCGGATCTTCCCGGCCGCGCTGCGGCCGCGGCGGCGGCCCGCCCGGAGGCCAGGATGGCCAGGCCATGGGCGGTCACCGGAAGGCCGCCGGCCTGCTGCGGGGACGCCTGGCCGCCCGTGCCGCCCGCCCGGTCCACGGTGAGGTGGTCCAGCGGGAGGGTCCTGCTGCTGCTATGCGAGGCCAGGGCCGTGCCGAGCGCCGCGGCTGAGCCGGCGGTGCCCGGCGTGGCGGTAGCCACGCCCACGGCGGCCAGGGCGGCCGCCGCGACAGTCGCTCCCGCGACTGCGAAGGTGAGACGTGCGGGTTTCCGGTCGGGGTTGGCGAACGAGAGTGTCCTGGGGTTGGACAAGGTTGACCTTTGATCGGGCGCACAGGGTGCGCTCGGCTTCCACCCGGGGGCACTGCGGAGCACAGCGGGGGCTGGGGTCCGGCAGCGGCGTGCCGATTGGCCGCGGGTCAGGGCGGCGGGTTGCGGGGGGAGCAACATCTGGCACGCCCGGGTGCTTCCGGCCACCCAACATGCCCAATACCGGCAATTAGTTCTGCCCGAAACCTGCCAAAGGAGACTGTGACCTGGGGCACAGTGCGCGACAGGAAACTCGAAGCTATATTCGATTAATCTTGTTGACAAGGCATGGTACTGGGAAATCCGAGCAGGCGGAGCCATCGTGTGAGAGACCTCACAAAATAACTCTGCGAATCACTACTACTACTCTCTGTATTGATTTCTGGACAGCCAAAGACCGCCGGACTCAAGGACCCGAAGGCAGTCTTTAACGGTGAGTAGCGCCTGATAGGCACTTAGTAATAGCGCGAATCCAGGGAATACGCTGGCAGCATAAAAGCGGTCGTAACGCTTTGCCGCTCAGTAGTAACCGTGTGCTTGCCAGAAGGACCAGGCGCTGCAGGGATCGCCGTAGCGGGACTGGATATAACCCAGTCCCCACTTGATCTGGGTGGTCGGGTCCGTCATCCAGTCCGCACCCGCACTGGCCATCTTGTCCCCGGGCAGCGCCTGCGGAATCCCGTACGCGCCGCTGGCATTCTCCGCGTTGTACCGCCAGCCGCTTTCCCGGGTCCAGATGTTGTTCAGGCAGCTGAAATACGTGCTGGGGCTCCAGCCGAACGACGACAGCATGTTGTAGGCGATGCTCTGGGCCGTACCAGGGTCAGGCGGCGCTGCAGCAACCACTGCGGCGGAGCCGGCGCTGGCGCCTCCCGAGGTACCCCCGGAGGCCTGCAGGGGCTGTGAGGCGACCTTGGGGGCACCGATGAGGTGCATGGTGTGCGACGCGGCGGACATGACGATCATCTGCTGCCGCTGCTGCTCAAGCACGGCCACAGCCTGGCTGCTGGACACGGCCGCGGCGGCGATGGCCGCCCCGGAATCAGGAACATTGCCAGGCCGCATAACCACCAGGTAGCCCGCGATGGCGATCCCGGTCACCGCGGTCACCGCGGTCGCGGTGATGGGCAACAAAGCGCCATTACGGCGTGCCGCCCGTCGTTTTCCGGGGCTTCGCCTCCGGTGTTCTGACAAGGCTGTCCTTCCGTGGGCCGAACTCCTGGGCGAGACACCCTGGAGCAGACCGCTGCGCCTACGGGCAGCGCATGGTCCAAGTTCTTCTGCCAATACCAGCCGCAGAAACTAAGTCACCAAGAACGTGCTGGGCCGAAGGCCTTGAACCATCGGCGCTACCTTGCCAGAGGCGAGGGAGGGGTCTGCAACCGCTTCCGCTGAAAAAGTTGTGACGGCTGGGCAACCAGCAATGTGGGGTAGATCACAAATTGACAACACGTACCGTAACAATTACCTGCTGTAAGGGACAGGCAAGTTGTGGTCACTGCCTTCCCCGCTGATCGCGGCCGCAACACGCGGGTCTCGTCCCGGACGCGCGGGTTCCCGGGCGTTTGTCCGCCCGCCCGGGCGGCTCCCGGGCCCGCCCCCAGCGGCCGGCCCGTGGCCGGGCGGCCCCCGGGTGCGGCCGCCCCGGCGGGCCGAGGGTAGCGAACGCGCCTGGCACTCAGTCCTCCAGCTGTGAGTTCCGGTCACATGCGGGCCGGGTTCTGGCCACGCTTGGGCTGGGCCGGAGCCACGGGGTTGGCCGCCCCGGCCGTGCCGGTCATCGAGGTGACCGCCTGCGCCGTGGCGTTGATGGTCGCCGCGCTGGCCGCCCCGGCCGCGTTGAGGGTGACCGTCACCGGGTCCGTCAGCCCGAAGCTGCGGCAGTCGAGGTTGGTGAAGGACAGGTTCAGCCGGTTGGCCAGGAACGTGAACAGGGTGGTGCCCACGGCCGGGACCGGCGTGCTGCCGGTGGCCAGCAGGGCCTGGTTGTCCCGCAGGAACAGGCTCTGCAGGTTGACCAGGTTCTGGCAGTAGGCCGCCGGGGTGTCCGCGGTCTGCGCCTTCATGACCACGGGCTGGTCCACGCTGGTCCGGTACCGGTTGGTCTTGCGCTGGCTGAACGCCCCGTTGACCAGGGTCATCGGATCGTTCTCCGGCACCAGCGCGATCGGAGCCGCCTGGTTCCTGGCCGCGAACAGCTCGTCGAGCGCCTGGGAGGTGCCGGGGCTGCCCGCGTTGGACAGGTCCGGCGCGGTGAACGGCGTGCACCCGAGGGCCGGGTCGACGAAGCCGTTCAGCAGCGCGTTGTCACTCCCGTTGCTGATCACCGTGGCGCCGGCCAGTGCCGCGGTGTTGGCCGCGGTGTCCTGCGCCGTCTGGCCGTCGCCGGTGAGCAGGTACTGGGTGGTGACGTTGTCGCTCTGGTCCTGGTCGACGAGGGCGAAGCTGCGCGTGGTCGGGCAGGTCACACCGGGCGCCTTGGTGGCCGTGCCCAGGGCCGGGACCGTGGTCAGGCCGGCCGTGATGTCCTTGTTCACCGCGGCGAAGAACGCCACGCCGTTGCAGAAGGAGACCTGCCCGAAGATCGACCCGGCCAGCCCGTTGACGCACTTCGCGCGGCCCAGGGTGGCTCCCGTGGTGCCCTGCAGCGTGAGGTTGGTGCCGTTGAAGCCGAAGTCGATGGTGACCACCGCGCCCGCCGGGAGCGCAGGCAGCACCGGGGCCGCCGCGGGCTGGGTGCCCTGGGTGATGACCAGCGGCTCATAGGTGCTCAGCGCCCCGGTGGCCGGGTTGAGGATCGTGGCCTGGGCGAACGCGCCCAGGTTGGCGAAGTTGGCCATGGTGCAGCCGGACGCCTGCGGAGACATCCCGCCGGGGCCGGTCAGCTGGTACGGCGTGGCCAGGCCCTGCGCGGTCAGCGGGCTGGCCGGCACGACGAGCACGCAGCTCACGCCGGCCGCCGCGGCCGTGGTGGTCGCGGTCGCCGTGGCCCCGGCGGTCGGGCTGGCCCTCGCGGCCGGGCTGGCGGTGGCCGCCGGGCTGGCGGTGGCCGCCACGGCCGGGGTGGGCGCCGCGCTCCGGCCGTGCTGGTCCGAGAGGTTCAGGCTCGCATCTCTTTCGCCCTCGAGCCGCAGGCCGAGGACCAGGCCGACCGCCATCGTGATGACCAGGGGGAGCGCGATGAGCATGAACCGGCTTCTCCGCGCGCCCTTCGGCGTCCACTTCCTGCTGCGCATTAATCCACCTCCTGGCCGCCGAGCCCACCGGGATGCACCGGCGGGGCCCATTGATCACGGCATGATCACGTGTTCGTCATCGCTTATGGGCCGCGTCTATCTGCCTGGCCACGGCGAGCGCGCGGTCGATGGGAATCGCGTACCCGATGCTGTGCAGCCCGCTGCCTGCCCCGGCCACATCGAGGCCGACGACCTCGCCGGTCAGGTTGACGAGCGGACCACCGGTCTCCTGGCCGGGCACGACCTGCGCCGTGGTCCGCATCAGCCCGCCCAGCCGCTGGCGGCCGGCCGTGGCCGTGGCGTCCAGCCCGATGAGGCTGCCGACGTCGAGCGTCGCGCCCTTGAGCCGGGCGCGGCTGCCCACCGCGGTCACCAGGACCTCGCCGGGCTGATGCCAGGAGAATTGCTGGGACTTGTCGGTGCTGACCGCCACGTCGGCCGAATTTCCCAACTTGACGGTCGGGAATCGCCCATGGCCCTCCAGCTGGAGCAGCGCGAGATCGGCGGCCGGGTCCGTGCCGATGACCTTGGTGTGGAAGGTCACGCCCGCGAGCACGTATGTCGCCGTCACCGGCCCGGCTCCGCGCAGGATCTGGTCACTGGTCAGCATCTTTCCCGACGGCGTGATCACCAGGCCGCTGCCGACCGTGGTGCCGTCCGCGGCCGCGACGCGGACCAGGCCCGGAGCCGACGTCTGCAGGATGTTGCCCTGGTTGTCCTGGGCCGTCAGGTTGTCGTCCTCCACGAACGTCGCGTTCGACCGGGGCGGAGCCGGGATGGCCGAGGACGGCACGGCCGGGCCCGCCGAGGCAGTGACCTTGATGAGCACGCCGACGCCGAAGCCGGCCAGCACGCCGACCGCAACGAGCGCCGCGAGCGTGGCCCGCCTGCGCCGTCGCCCCCCCGGGGAAACCGCCGCGGGCTCGCCCGGCCCGGTCTCCCCAGCTGCGTGCCCTTCACCACTGCCCGGGTCCTGCATGGTCCTGCTCCTAACCGCAGAGGTATGAGTGGCGATCGCCGGAGGGCCGTCGCCGGACGCATGCTGCTGGGTGGCCCCGGGACTGCCCCGGGGCCACCCAGCAGCGTCACACACGGCGTCCTCAGGGCCGTTACATCCCGGAGGGGTTCATCAGGTGGTGGCGGGCGTTGTCGCCGATCCGGTCCCTGGTCGGCTGCATCCTGGTGCCGGTCGTGCCGGTCGCCGCGCCAGTCGCCGCAGCCGCGGGGTGCGCGGTCTGCTGCGTGGTGTTGAACGTCGCGGCGATCGCCACGGCGTCACCGTTCAGGGTGACCGTCACCGGATTCGTCAGGCCGAAGTCCTGGCAGTTGAGGTTGGTGAAGGACATGTTGAGCCGGTTGGCCATGAACGTGAGCAGGTTGTCACCGGTCGCGGCCACCGGGGAGGTGTCCGTGGCCAGCAGCGCCTGGTTGTTGGCCAGGAACGGGGTCTGGATGTTGACCATGTTCTGGCAGAAATTCTCCGGGCTGCTGGTCTCGTTGTTCGCAGCCGAGATCGGCGGCTGGCCGAGCTCCTCCCGGTACAGGTTGGTCTTGGTCGCGCTGAACGCGTTGTTGACCAGCACCATCTCGTCGTTCTCCGGCACCAGGGCGACGGGCGCCGCCTGGTTCTGCGCCGAGATCTCATCCAGGGCCTGCGAGGTGCCCAGCGTCCCGCCATTCGACAGGTCCGGCGCCTCGAACGGCGTGCAGCCGATCGTCGGGTCAAGGAACGAGTCGAGCAGCTTGTTGTCGCTCCCGTTGACGATCGGGGTCGCACCGGCCAGCGCGGCCACGTTGGCCGTGTTGTCCTGCGCGGTCTCGCCGTTGCCGGTGAGCAGGTAGGTCGTGGTCACGTTGTCGCTGGGGTCCTGGTCGATCACGTCGAAGTTGCGCGTGGTCAGGCAGGGCTGGCCCGTCTTGGTCGCGGTGCCCAGCGGCGGGATGACCAGTTTGCCTTCCGCCTTGTCCCGGGCCACCGCCTGGAAGAACTGGGTGCCGTTGCAGAACGACACCTGCCCGAAGATCGACCCGGGCAGTCCGTTGACGCAGCGCCCTTCGGCCAGCGCGCCCGGCGTGGCCCCCACCTGGGTGAGGTTCGTGCCGTTGAAGCCGAAGTCGACGGTGACGATCGCGCCCGCGGGCAGCGTCGGCACGACCGGCGTGGCCGCGGGTGTGGTGCCCTGGGTGATGACCAGGGGCTCGTAGACGCTCAGTGCCCCGGTGGCCGGGTTCAGGATCGTCGCCTGCACGAACGCGCCCAGGTTGGCGTTGTTGACCATGTTGCAGCCAGACGCGGCGGGCGTGGCGCCGTCCGTCCCGGTCAGCTGGTACGGCGTGGCCAGGCCCTGCGCGGTCAGCGGGTTCGCCGGCACGATGATGTCGCAGGACACGTTGGTCGTCGTGGTCGCGGTGGTCGCCGTCGCCGTGGGCGTGGCGGTCGCCGTGGTGGTCGGGCAGATCGTCGGCGTGGCCGTCGGCGTCGCCGTCGTGGTCGCCGCGGTGGTCGCGGCCGGCGTGGCAGTGGCCGCGGTCGTCGCGGTGGCTGCGGCGGTCGCGACCGGGGTGGCGACGGTCCCGCTCGGAGTGGGTGCCACGGTCGCCGCGGTGCTGGCCGGCGTGGCGGTGGCCGCGGTGGTGGTGCCGGCCGCTGTGCTGGTCGCCGACGGCGTGGCGCAAGCCCCGGCCACGTTGGCAGCGTTGCTCGCGCCGAACACGCTGCCCACGTTCGGGATCAGCAACGCCCCGCCGACCCCGCCCACCACAGCCACGGCCCCGACTATCGCAAGGAGCCGGGTCCGCGACCGCGGCTCAAACTTGCGATCATGGTTAAAGACTCTTCTTCTGTACGACACGACACCGTTCCCTTTTGATCGGGTATTGCTCCCGGTCGGTCACAGTAGTCCTGCCACTGGGCCATGTGGCACAGAATCAAGATTTTTTTAGATTTGACCGGATCCGCATCGCCCCGAATCCCGGCCGGACGGTGTATCCGCAGGTCAGGATCACTTTGATCAACACCACGAGGGGAATTGTCAAGAGGCGGGCAATGACCGTAATAAGTCTGTAAGGAATGGCGACTAAGAAGATCCGGAGCCGAGTGCCCGCAGATAACGCCTCGGCCAACAATAGCGGAATAGACACGCCGACACGGCGGCCCCCCGGGCGCTATGCGCCCCGGCGGCCGCCGACACCATCGTCATCCGTTCATGCCGGTACACGTACCGCGGCGGCCGCCGGTTCACCGGCGGCGGCAGATTTCCCGGCCGCCACGCCCGGCCGGCCGCCGCCCACCAGGGCAGATCCTGGTCCCGACCGGCGCTGCTCCCCGGCCCGGGCCACCCGGCCTCGCTCCCCGCGTCCCCGCTCCCCGCCGGCCGGGGCGGCGGGAGCCGGGCGGGGGGTGTTGATTTTCGTTGCGGAGAATTTAAGGGGTTGCCCCCGGCGCGGCGCTACTTGACCGAGCCGGCCGTCATGCCCGCCACCAGGAACCGCTGGAGCAGCAGGAAGCCGACGACGATCGGCACGCTGACGGTCAGCGAGGCGGCCATGATCTGGTTCCAGTACACCTGGTTCTGGGTCGCGTAGCCCTGCAGCCCGACCGCCAGGGTCCGGGTCGAGTCGTTGGTCAGCACCGAGGCGAACAGCATCTCGCTCCACGCGGTCATGAACGCGTAGATCAGCACGGCGACGATGCCGGGGATCGCGGCCGGGATGACCACCCGGATGAACGCGCCGAGCGGGCCGGTGCCGTCCACGGTGGCCGCCTCGTCCAGCTCACGCGGGATCGTGTCCAGGTACGCGGCCAGCATCCAGATCGCGAACGGCAGCGTGAACGTCATGTAGGTGATGATCAGGCCGGTCCGGCTGCCGTACAGGTTGATGCCGGTCGTATTGCTGATGTTCACGAAGATCACGAACAGCGGGAGCAGGAACAGGATGCCGGGGAACATCTGGGTGGACAGGATCGTGATCGAGAACACCTGCCGGCCGCGGAACCGGTACCGGCTGATCGCGTACGAGGCGAGCAGCGCCACGAGCACGGACGTCACCGAGGCCACCGAGCACACGATGAGGCTGTTGTCCAGGTAGGTCAGCAGCGGGATCGTCTGCCACATCTGAACGAACGGCGACAGGGTCAGGTGGCTGGGAAACCAGCGGAACGCCCCCTCGACGTCGGGCAGCGGCTTCACCGACGCGGTGAGCATGACGTAGACCGGCGCGATCGCGAACAGGCCCAGCAGGGTCAGCACGACCACCCGGGCCCAGCGGAACCAGACTGGCTCATGCATGCTGTTCCCCCCGTCTCCCGAGGGCCAGATACACCAGGGTGACCACCAGCAAGAACAACAGCAGCAGCACGGACATCGCCGACCCGGTGCCGAAGTTCCAGTTCACGAACGAGTTCTCGTAGATGTGGATCGAGATGATGTCGGCCTGCGTCGGCGGGGCCGAGCCGAACAGCGTGAACGGCACCGAGAAGTCGTTGAACGTCCACAGGAACAGGACCAGCAGCAGCACCCGGTTGACCGGCCGGAGCAGCGGCAGGGTCACGTGCCGCACCTGTCCCAGCAGGCCCGATCCGTCCAGCGATGCCGCCTCGTACAGGTCGGCCGGGATGCTCTGCAGCCCGGCCGTGAGGATCAGGAACGCGAACGGCCAGGTGCGCCAGATCTGCACGACCACCAGCGACCAGAAGCTGTCCTGCCCGATCAGCCAGAACGGCCGCCCGTGCACCAGGTGCAGGGCCAGCAGCAGCTGGTTCACCATGCCGGTGTCCCGCTGGAGCATGAAGTTCCAGGTGATGACCGAGGCGAAGACGGGCAGTGCGTACGGGATGAGGAACAGGGTGCGGACCGCGCCCCGGCCGCGGAAGGCCCGCTGGGTGAACACCGCTCCGGCCATGCCGAACAGCCAGGACACGGCCAGGACGATAGCCGTGTAGAGGATCGTGACCGTGAACGAGTGCAGCAGGGCCGAGCCGATGGCGGAGGAGAAGTTCACCGCGACCGCGTAGTTGCTGAACCCCGCGAACGGCGCGGCCTGCCAGTCATGCAGGAAGAACAGGGTCAGCTTCAGGAAGCTGATGCCCACCCCGGCCAGCATCGGGACGATGTGGATCAGCAGTTCCAGGAGTATCGCGGGGATCAGCAGGATGTAGGGCAGCGACCCGCGCCGCCACCACCGCCGCTTGGGCGGTGGTGGCGGCGCGGATGCGGTGACACCCTTCTCGACCCGGATGGTGTCAACCACCAGGGGTCAGCCTCCTAGCTGCTGCTGCGCCTGGCTCAGCGCCTGACCGATCATGCTGGCCGTGACATTCTTGCCGGTGGCCGCGTCGGCGTACAGGTGGATGATCGCGGTGCCGACCGCGGTCTCGAACTGGCTCTCCGAGGCCACCGCGGGCATGGGCGCGGCGGTCGAGGTGAGGATGCTGCGGAAGGTGTGCACGGCCGGGGTGTTGAAGGCCGGGTCGCTGTAGGCGGCCTGGACCGTGGGCAGCGAGCCGTACGTCGCGTTCAGGCTCTCCTGCTCCGGCGTGCTGGTCATGAACTTCACGAACTTCTCGGCGGCGGACAGGTTCTTGGTGTCCTTGAAGATCGCCATATTGATGCCTGCCACCATGCTGGTGACCTTCTTGCCGCCCGGCGGCATCGGCGAGGGCAGCGGCAGCGGGGCCACGCCGATGTCCGACGCCTTCATCCCCAGCTTGGCCAGCGACCCGGACGCGGCCTGCCAGAAGACCATGGCGGCCTTGCCGGTGGCGTAGTCGTTGAGCGCCTCGGTGCCCTTGGAGTACTGCGCGTCGCTCGGGCTGGCAATCTTGTCGGTCTGCATGAAGTCGATCATCTGCTGGATCGCGGCCACGTTCTGCGGGGTGTCGAACGTGGGCTTGCCCGCCGAGTTGTAGAACGAGCCACCCTGCTGCTGGCTCAGCTCGAACGCCAGGTGGATGTTCTCCGGGATCTGGCCCGCCTCCAGGGTCAGGCCCCAGTGGCCGTTCTTGGTGAGCTTCTTGGCGTCAGCGACGAACTGGGTCCAGGTGGCCGGCGGGCTGCTGATGCCTGCCGCGGCGAACTCCGCCTTGTTGTAGTACAGGCCGTAAGCCAGGCTGTACAGCGGCACGGCGGCCGGCGGCTTGCCGGGCGCCCCGGTGGCCGAGAGGCTGCCCGCCAGGAACCGGCTGGAGCCGCCGATCTGGTTCATGACCGACGAGGTGAAGGGCAGGAAGGCCCCGGTCGCCTGCAGTGACGCCGACCAGGTGTTGCCGATGTTGAGGACGTCCGGGCCCTTGCCGGATACCGTGGCCGCGGTGATCTGGGTGAGCAAGGTCGTCCACGGGATCACCTGGAAGTTGACCTTGATGCCGGTCTGCTTGGTGAACTTCGCGATCTGCGGGCCCAGGACCTGCCGGTCGTCCTGCAGGCTGGTGCCCTGGTTGCTGGCCCAGTAGGTGATCGTCGGATGGGCGGAGGACGCGGAGTTCGAACTATTGCTGCTGCAGGCAGCAAGGGACAGGGCCGCCGCGGCGGCAGCGGCGCAGGCCAGGGTCGACAGCTTCGTCGGTCTCATGTGGTGTCCTTCCAGGGAGTCGTCGCGAGCACACCACGGGTCTCGCGCCGGGCCTTCGTGCGGGAATCGAGCGGTTCGTGCCTGATCGTGGGCGGAATTGCGCGGAGGTGTTGCGGGGTCCTACGGGTCCTGCGGGGGCGGATCACGGCGACTCGGGGGATCTTTTACGGCTTCCTATAAGCCGTAAATTATGGAGCGGGGCAGGCAGTGTCAATGTCGGGACGGTCTCCGTTCCCGTTTCGTTACTTAGCGCGGCCCGGTTCGCCGCGGCGGGACGGCGGGCGGGCGGCAGGCGGCAGGCCGCAACCGCGACACGCCTGCCCGGCCCTGGTCATGCGCCCGCCGGCTTATTGCGGGCCGTAAAATAGCGGGGTCAGCAGCCGCATCGTCGCGGTCCCTCCTCCGTGAGGCAGGTCGATGGCCAGGCCCAGCACAACCACCGTGCGGGATCTCCGGAAGAGCAACCGGTCCCGTGCGCTGTGGCAGGTATTCCTCAACGGCCCGCTGACCCGGCAGGAGGTGGGGACCGTAGCCGGGCTCAGCCCGGCCACGGTCAGCAACCTCGTCGCCGCCCTGGTCGCCGAGGGTGTCGTGGTCGAGGTCGGGCTGGAGGACTCCAACGGCGGGCGCCCGCGGGGGCTGCTGCAGGTCAACCCGGACTACGGCTACGTGATCGGGGTGGACGTCGGGGAGACCGCGTTCCTGGTCGAGCTGTTCGACTTCGGGCTGAACCTGCGGGCCCGGCACGCGTCGGTCACCGACATGTCCGTGCTGGATCCCGAGGACGCGGTCAGCCACATCGTCGAGGGGATCGAGTCGGTGCTGGCCGAGGCGGCCGTGCCGCCCGGCCGCATCCTCGGCGTCGGCGTGGCCGTGCCCGGCCTGGTCGAGCACCGCGGGGATGCGGTCGTGCACGGCCAGAGCGTCGGCTGGCATGCCGTGCCGCTGGAGGCCATGCTGCGCGATCGCACCGGCCTGCCGATCCTGGTCAACAACGGGGCCAAGACCCTGGGCCAGGCCGAGCGCTGGTTCGGCGCGGCCCGCGGCACCGACAACGCGGTCATCGTGCTGCTCGGCATCGGCGTGGGCACCTGCATCGTCAGCAACGGCGAGGTGTACCGGGGCGCGACCAGCAGCGCCGGGGAGTGGGGGCACACCACGGTGTGCGTGGGCGGGCGGACCTGCCGGTGCGGCGCGGACGGCTGCCTGGAGGCCTACGTCGGCGCCGGCGCGATCGCGGCCCGCTACGAGCAGCTCAAGCGGCGGCGGGCCACGATCAGCCCCGGCGAGCTCGAGGGCCGGGTGGCCGCGATCATCGCCGCGCGGGACAGCGACCGGGCCGCGGCCCAAGTGCTCGAGGAGACCGTGACCTACCTCGGCGCCGGCATCGCGGACCTGGTCAACCTGTTCAACCCGGAGCGCGTGGTGGTGGGCGGCTGGCTCGGCCGGGCGCTCGGCGACGAGCTGCTGCCGCAGATCCGCGAGGCGGCTGGCCGCCGGGCGCTTCACCTCCCGTTCAGCCGGGTCGAGATCGTCACGGCGGACCTGGGCCAGGACGCGGTCGCGCTGGGCGGCGCGACGCTGCCGATCGCCCGCCTGCTCACGGCGGGCGCGGTGCTGCCCAGGCCGCCGGAGAAACCCCGCCGGATCCGTTCCGTGGTCTCTTCTAGCTGACCGCCCCGCGGGCCTGACCCGGCCTTCCGGCTGACCGCTCCCCCGCGACCCGGCCCTCCGGCCAGCCCCTCCCGCCCAGCCCGCCCCTCCGTGGCCCGGCCCGGGATCCCTTGACCCGACTTTGCTCACGCCTTAGCATAAGTTCTGAACTAATCAACGCCTCGGTGCCGACGGCGCCGCACATCGCCATCCCTGATGCGCAGTGAAGGAGCAGTCGGCAGTGTCCATGCGCTTCCCGCCAGGTTTCCTGTTTGGCGTGTCCACGTCCGCGTACCAGATCGAGGGCGGGGCCGATGAAGACGGCCGCGGGCCCTCGATGTGGGACACGTTCTGCCGCGTCCCCGGGGCCGTGACCCACGGCGACACCGGCGCGATCGCCTGTGACCACTACCACCGGACCGACGCGGACCTGGATCTCGTGGCCGGCCTGGGGCTGAGCGCCTACCGGTTCTCGGTCGGCTGGCCGCGGATCGTGCCGGACGGCACCGGCACCGTCAACCAGAAGGGCCTCGACTACTACCGGCGCCTGGTGGACGGCCTGCTCGCCCGGGGGGTCCAGCCGATGGCCACCCTGTACCACTGGGACCTCCCCCAGCCGCTGCAGGACGCCGGCGGCTGGGTGAACCGCGGCACCGTGGCCCACTTCTGCGACTACGTGCAGCTCGTGCTGGACAGCCTCGGCGACGCCGTCCCGGTCTGGGTGACGATGAACGAGCCGTTCTGCTCCGGCATGATCGGCCATCTGCAGGCCCGGCACGCACCGGGCCTGGCCGACCTGCACTCCGCCCTCGCCGCCTCCCATCACCTGCTGCTCGCGCACGGCCTGGCCATGGGCCTCATCCGGGACCGGGTCCCGCAGGCCCGGGCGGGCATCACCCACCTGCTGTCGGACATCCACGCGGCCTCGGCCTCCGAGGCGGACCAGGCGGCGGCCCGGCGGCTGGACGGCCACGAGAACCGCTGGTTCCTCGACCCGGTGCTGCGCGGCACCTACCCCGCCGACATGCTCGACTGGTACCAGCGGCAGGCCCCCCTGGACTTCATCCGCGACGGCGACCTGGAGATCATCGCCGCGCCCGCCGACTTCCTCGGCGTCAACTACTACGAGACTAAGCAGGTGGCCGCGGACCCGGGCGAGCCGTTCCACGAGGCCCGCGTCATCCCGGCCGCGCACTACCTGGACCCGGCCGGGCTGACGGCGAACGGCATCGACGCACGGCCCGCCGGCCTGGGCCGGATCCTGCGCCGCGTGCACGAGGCCACCCCGCTCCCCCTCTTCATCACCGAGAACGGCGCGGCCTACCACGACTACGTTGACCCCGAGGGCGGCGTGGACGATGTGGAGCGGATCGCGTACCTGACCGCCCACTTCGGCGAGACGCTGGCCGCGATCGAGGCCGGGGTGGACGTGCGCGGCTACTTCGTCTGGTCGCTGCTGGACAACTTCGAGTGGGCCGACGGGTACAGCCGCCGGTTCGGTCTGGTGTGGGTGGACTTCGGCACGCAGGCCCGCATCCCCAAGGCCAGCGCCCGGTGGTACGCGCAGCTCATCGCGGGCCAGGCGGCTCCCTAGCGCGCTGACCCGGTGGTCTCCGGCAGGCCCCCGCAGGCCGCCGCCCCGGCAAGGGTCAGATCCGGACCGGCTGTCCCGCCGCTGGCTGAGGCCGCGCACCCTGACCCGCCGCGCGCCCGCCCGCCGGATTCTCCGCAACGAGGTTCAGTTGCCGCCCAGCGACACGACCAGGCTGGCGTGTTCCCGGCTGGCCTCGATCAGGGCCGCGTTCCGCTGATCGGATCCGGTGGCCCGCTCCCGGGCCTCGGCCGCGTCCCGGCCGAATTCCATGTGCCGGCCGATCAGGCGGCGCAGCCGGGTTTCCTCGCCGATGTCGATGTACCAGACCTCGTCGAGCAGCGCGGGTACCTGCGCCCAGGGACCGGACCGGAGCAGCAGGTAGTTGCCCTCGGTGATGACCAGGGGCACGTCCGGCGGAACCGGGATCGCGTTGGCCAGGGAGTCCTCGATGCTCCGGTCGAAGCGCGGTGCGTACACGATTCCCTCGCCCGGATCACGCAGCCGCCGCAGCAGGGCCACGTACGCCGGCCGCGTCGAAGGTGTCGGGGGCGCCTTTGCGGTCCACCAGGCCGCGCTCGGTGAGCAGTTCATGGGCCAGGTGGAAACCGTCCAGCGGGACGTACGCGGCGGCCGCTCCCAGTTCGTCCCGCAGCCGCTCGGCCAGGGTGCTCTTACCGGCCGCGGGCGGGCCGGTGATGCCGAGGATGGCCCGCCCGGGCCGGGCCGCCAGGGCCCGGGCGCGGTCAAGCAACCGCTGGCCAGGCACGTCCATCATGACGGCCGCGGGTCAGGACGGCCGGAGGCTGCCGATGCTGAGCGACCCGCCCGCCTGCCCGGGGTCCGGCGGGGGTGCGTCCGGCGTGCTCCCGCCCGTCAGACCCTGCGCCTGCTCTTCCTCGCGGATGTACTCGGCCGGGTCCTTGTCCACCGGCCGGACCCCGGCGTAGTGCTGGGCCTCGTACCGCATGAAGGCGACGCCCAGGTCGTGGCGGAGCTGCAGGCTGGCCAGGCGGCGGAAGTCGGTCAGCCCCTCCCGCTCCTCCTCGCCCATGTGATCGCTGTTGGCCAGGTTGGCCGCGGCGACCCCGGCGTACCATTCGTCGCTGCCGACTGGGTGGCCCGGGACGGACATGACCGCGTCGCGGATGTCGTTGTGGTCACCGATCGCGTCGAGGGTCTCGTCCTCCGCCGTCCCGCCGCGGCGGGCCTGGATGCCCACGCGCAGCAGTGCGGGATAGAAGATCTCCTCTTCCGCGGCCGCGTGCAGCTCGAGAAAGGCCGCCAGCCGGTCCCAGACCGCGCCCAGGGTCTCCGTATCGGTCCGGTCAACCTGCTCCAGGATCGCGAACAGCCGGCGCTGCTCGTGATGGTCGTCGAGGATCAGCTGCGTGATATCCACCGGTGCCCCTCTGTCCGTCGTCCGGGTTCCCCCAGCCTAGGGGACGGACCCCGGGCCGCTCCGGCGCAGGATGGTCAGCAGCCGCACGTGGCTTCCGGTCGCGTCGCCGGTCACCTCGAGTGAATCGCAGGCCTGGCGGCCCAGCCACAGCCCATGACCCCGGGTGGCATGCCGGTCGGGCGCCAGGTAGCTGGCGAGCGGATCGGCGATGCCCGGGCCGCGGTCGTGCACGTGACAGACCAGCGCCGGCCCTTCGGTGTACACCCAGACCCGGCGCGGCGCCGCCCCGTGCACCAGCGCGTTGGTGATCACCTCGGCCGCCCCGGCGAGCAGCAGCGGGCCGGCCTCGCCGTCCACTCCGGCCGCGCTGATCTGCTCCCGCAGGAAAACGCGGACTCCGGCCAGGTCCTCGCCCCGGTCGAAGCCGATCGAGGCGGCCCCGGCAGGCGGTCCGGCCACGGGGGAATGGTCGCGGATGAACGTACGCGGGTCGGCGAACGCCCCGCTGGGCCGCACATCGTGGCTCTCGATCAGCTCAGGATGAGTCTGGCGGACGCCGGCCAGCACGTGGCCGGGCAGCGCGGCGGAGTCGTACGGGCAGAGGATCCGGACCGGAAAGCCGCTGTAGACGACGTTCGCCGCCGCCTCCATCCGCAGGTAGTCCGCGACCTCGGCGGAGGTACGGCGGCATACCGCCTGCTCGGCGACGATGCGGGCCCGCTGGCCGTCACTGGCGTGCCGGCGCAGCCAGTCGACCAGGGCCCGGGTCGCCTCCCCCTGGCGGCGGTAGACGGCGGCGGAATCGGCGAACTCGACCGCCCCGGCGTCGGCGCCGAGCTCGGACCGGATCCAGTCCAGCTGGCCGAGGGGCGCGGCGGCGAGGATCTGCTCGTGGCGGGCCAGGCCCTCGCGGATAAACGCCCCGACGGTCCCGCGGAATTCCGCCTCGTCGCGGTACAGCAGCGCCTGGTGGGTGCTGCTGCTGCCTGCGGGGACGCTCATGGTTCGATCACCACCGCGTCGGCCCGGAAGCCGGCCAGATCCAGGATGCGCCGGACTGGCTCGGTGGCGTTGGCCAGCGTGATCTGCCCGGCGGGCGGCAGGCCGGCCGCGATCTGGTAGATCGCCCGCAGCGAGCCAACGTCCGCGAACGCGACCCCGCCGAGCTCGATCCGCAGCCGCGGGTGGGCCGCGAGCCGGGCCCGCAGGACCCGGGCCAGCGCGGGCCCGTTGGTCAGGTCGAGCTCGCCCTCGATCCGCAGCACCGGCGGCGGGGATGAGGCGAGGAACAGCGCCAGCGGCAGGCGCGGGCCGCTGGCGGCCAGCCCGCTGTGCTCGGCCGCGATGACCGCCGCCGCGGGCTCACCCAGCTGCCCCTGGTCGTACTGGCAGATGACGGCGACGCCCACCTCCCCCAGCATCTGCGACACCATCCGCTCCCAGCGGACGAGCTGGTCCAGCGACCCGGCCGGCCAGGGATAGCCGCTCATCTCGCCGGTGATCCGCAGGCCGGGGAACCCGGCCGCGACGGACTCCCGGAGCGCGACCCGGAACGTGACCAGCATCCGGGCCAGATCCATGCTGGAGGGGTCGCCGTAGAGGTCGGTGAAGCTGTGCACCAGCAGCTGGCCGCCGTCCAGCGGCCGGCCGGTCTCGATTCCGGCCGCCTCGAGCCAGGCCAGGGCCACGTCCTGCGGCCCGGGAGCCACGTACATCACCCGGTCCCCGGCGGCCAGCGCGCCGCGGACGATGGCGGCGGTGAGCTGGCGGCGCTCGTCCTGATCCTGGTAGAGCGCGCACAGGTGCTGCCCGGAGGCCAGGGTGGCGAGGTCGCCCGGGGGACTCCCGGACCACGGCCGGGCCGGCTGATCATCGCTGTTGATCGTCCGATCCTCTCCGCTCAGGGTGCGGCTCTCCCGCCCGGATGCGGGCAGGACTCACCGTTCGTGCTGTGCTCGCCGACGGGGTACCTCACGCTCACCTCGGCCCGGGCCCGGGGGGACCTGGCCCCGTGCGGAGGTTCACGCCGGACCGCGGGGGTACGGTTACGGTGATCTGTTACCCCGAGTCTGCTCGCCAGCCGGTGGCTCACCCCGCCCGGTGCGCCACGCCAGCTGGCCCAGCTACGCTAAGCGAAAGACCCGTGTCTCGCGAATCTGGCTCCTCCGCCGCCCTGCGCTCGCACCGCCATGTGGTCCAGTTCTACGACCGCGACGAGGACCTGGCCGAGAGCGCAGGGGACTACCTCGCCGACGCGATCGCCGAGGGTGGCGCGGCGGTCATCGTGGCCACCCGCGCGCGCTGCGCCGATTTCGAGCCCCGCCTGGCCGCGTGCGGCGTGGACATCGCGGCGGCCCGCCGCCAGGGGTTCCTGCTCTGCCTCGACGCCGCCGGCCTGGCGCGGCGGCTGACCCGCGCGGGCCGGATCGACCGGGCGGCCTTCGACACCCAGATCCGTCCCGCGATCCTGGCTGCGGGCGAGGCCTCCGGACCGGTCCGGGTGTACGGCGAGGTCGTCGCCCTGCTCTGGGCGGCGGGTCACGTCAACGCCGCGCTGGAGCTGGAAGGCTTCTGGAACGAACTGGGCCGCGAGATCCCGTTCTCGCTGTACTGCGGCTACCCGAGACAGTCGGTCGAGAGCAGCGAGACCCACGGTGCGATCAGTGAGGTCTGCCGGCTGCACACCGCCGTGATCGGCGGCCCGGCGGCCGCCGCCGGCCCTGGGGCCCGGGCGGCCTGGACGGACGCCGCCCGCACATTCCGCGGAACCCCCGACGACGCCCGGGCAGCCCGCGGTTTCGTGCTCGGGATGCTGCTGCCGTGGCGGGGTGAGGAGCTGGCCACGGACGCCGTGCTCGTGGTCGCCGAGCTCGCCGCCAACGCGGTGGTGCACGCCAGGTCGGCCTTTGGGGTCTGCCTGACCCTGTCCGGGGACGTGCTCCGGATCAGCGTCGACGACTCCGCCCCGCTCGGGCAGGGCGGCGGGAGCCGGTGGCTGCCCGCCGCCCCGGGCCACGGCCTGGGCGTGGTCGCGGCGATGGCGGCCCGCTGGGGCGTTGAGACCGCGGCCAGCGGGAAGGTCGTCTGGGCCGAGCTGGCCCTGCCCTGAGGCCCGGGCTGGCCCCACGCCACGCGCGGTCAGAACGCCGCCGCCAGGGTCCGCAGCAGAGCCCGGGTCTCGCGCCGGCTGCGGCCGGGGTCGTCGCCGACCGGGAAGATGATCGGCCACAGCTCGGTCACGCCCAGGCCGGCCAGCCGCCGGAGCTGCTTCTCGATCCCGGCCTCGGTTCCGGTGATGGCCAGGGCACCCGGCGACGCGGCCCCCTCGCGCTCGAGCAGCCTGCGGTAGTTATCGAACCCCCCGTACCGGGCGAACACCTCGTCGGCGGTCCGCTGGGCGGCCTCAGCATCAGGGCCGGGGGTGAGCGCCACCGGGAGTGCGGCCACCACCCGCGGCGCGGCCCCGCTCCCGGCCGACCCGCTCCCGGCCGACCGGTGCAGCCGCGGGACGATCTGCTCCCCCAGCGTGCGCGGGCCGGCCAGCCAGGTCACGACGCCGTCGGCGAGTTCCCCGGCGGCCTGCACCATCAGCGGGGAGAGGGCGCCGACCAGCACGGATACCGGGCTGGTGCCGGGTACGGTGAAGCCCCCGTCCACCTGGTAGAAGCGGCCACGGTACTGGACGCTGCCCTCGCGCAGCAGCGGCACGAGCACCGAGAGATAGTCGCGCATGTGCGCGGCGGGCTGCTGGTAGGCCAGCCCGTGCAGGTCCTCGATGACCGGCCGGTGCGACACGCCCACGCCCAGGGTCAGCCGGCCGCCGCAGAACGCCTGCGCCGTCGCGGCCTGCTGGGCCAGGGCCAGCGGGTGCCGCGGGTAGGTCGGCACGATCCCGACGCCCAGGTCGATCCGGCTGGTCCGGGTACCCGCCACGGCCAGCACGCCGAGCGCGTCGACGCCGCGGGAAAAATGCACGGTCCAGGCCGACCGGAACCCGTCGGCCTCGGCCGCCACCACGTCACCCACAATGTCCTGCGGGCGCATCGGCGTGCCGAGCACCTCACTGCCGGCTCCCATGGCGATCCGCATCCCAGCAGCATCCCGCGGCCACCCGGGCCTCACCAGGTCCCCCCGGGCCAAGCCGCCGGACCCGGATCGCCCGCAGATGGCGAGCCGGGTCCGGCGGGCGCTGCGCCGGGGGCAGCCAGTCCTGCAGGCCACGATCACGAGCTGGGCCTGGCCCGCGGGGGTCCGGGTCCGCCGGCCTACCCGAACGGCGATATTCCCGTTATCTCACGGTTTCGTGTGGCCGCGTCGGGCGTGCCGCCGGAAGACTGTACGCACGGCGGGGACGCCGCAGGATGGCGCGGGGAGGCCGGCCGAGGCCACACACGCGTACCTGGGGGTCGCCATGACCGCACCGCAGCAGTTCATCTCCCGGCCAGCGCAGGAACTGTTCGGCCAGCACCCGGGGTACGGGTTCGCCGGGTTCGGGGTCTGCACCGCGATCGGGAACTTCACGCAGACCGCGGTCAACTTAGGGTTCCCCGCCGGGCTGCTCGGCCTCCTCGACCTGACCCGGACCTTTAACTCGCTGTCGGCGGCGGCCAGCGCGATAGGCACCGGCTGGGCCGGCTCGTTCAGCGTCAGCCTCACCCCTCCTGCGGCCGCCCCGGGCCACGGGCTGTTCCAGCACGCGGCCACGCCGGGGGCGGTGACGTTCACCGATGCGGACGGCCGGGTGCTGACCTTCACCCCGAACCCGGCCGGCGGGTTCAACCGGGCGCAGGACCTGGACGCCGACCTGACCCAGAACGCCGACGGCAGCTACACCCTGGCCTATAGCTCCGGGCTGACCATGAGCTTCGCTGCCTCCGGCAGGCTGACCAGCCGGTTACAGGAGAACCAGAGCGTCAGCTACGACTATGACGCGGGGGGTGCGCTGCTGCGGGCCACCCACTCCTCCGGGCCGCACATCACGCTGGCCTACGACAGTGCGGGGCGGCTCAGCCAGGCCGGGGCGAGTGACGGCCGGACCGTGACGTACACCTACGCCGGCGACGGGACGCTGAGCACGGTGGCCGACCCGGCGGGCGGGGTCACCACCTACGCCACCACCGCGGACGGCACGTTCCAGGTCACCGACCCCGACGGCAACGTCGTGGTCAGCAACACCCCGGCCACCGGGCCGGTCACCCACCAGGATTTACCCACCGGCGGCAGCGCCGACTTCCACTACGACACGGACACCGGGGTCACCACCGTCACCAGCCAGTCCGGCGCGGTGCTGACCTTCCAGGCTGACACGTCCGGCCGGATGACCACGGTGACCGATCCCGCCGGCAACGCCGCCACGTTCAGCTACGACGCCAACGGCTATCTCTCGGCAGCGGTCTCGCCCGGCGGCAGCCAGCTCGCCCAGGCCCACGACGCCCGCGGGAACCTGCTGACCTCAACCTTCGGCGGGGCCACCACCAGCTATGTGTGGGATACCGCCGACCGGCCCACCGCCGTGCACGGCCCGGCCGGGGGAACGGTCAGCTACAGCTACGCGGGCGCCAGCCAGGTACCGGCCCGGGTGACCGACCAGACCGGCGGCGTCACCCGGCTCGAGTCGGCGAACGGCCTGGTCACCAGCCTCACCGACGCTGACGGCAACACCACCACCTACGACTACGACGCAGCCGGCAACCTGATCACAGTGACCGGCCCGGCCGGGAGCATCACCCAGTTCCGGTACGACGCCGCCGGTCACCGCACCGCCCAGATCAGTCCCTCCGGTGCCACCACCAGCTATGCCTACGACGCCGCTGGGCGCGTTACCGCCGTCACCGACCCGCTCGGGAACGTCACCAGCTACCGGTACTCGGCGGCGGGCCGGGTGCTGGGTATCAGTGATCCCACGGGCGCGGTGACGACGCAGGCCTACGACCGGGCCGGCCAGCTCGTCTCGGTCACCGACCCGCTGGGCCGGGCCACCAGTTACGCCTACGGCCACGACGGCAATCTCGTCACCACCACCGCCCCCGGCGGGGCGGTCACCACCACCGCCTACGGCCGCACCGGCCGGGTCACCGCCATCACCGACCCGGATGGTCACACCACCCGCCACGAGTACGACGCCGACGGCAACCTCACGGCCGTCACCGACCCGCTCGGCCACACCACCCTCCGCGGCTACGACGCCCGCGGCAACCTCACCGAAGTCACCGACCCGGCCGGCGGCCGCTCCCGCTACGCCTACGACGCCGCCGACCGGCAGGTCACGTTCACCGACCCGGACGGCGGGACCTGGCACACCGGCTATGACCTGGCCGGCCGGGTCCTCACGACCACCGATCCGACGGGGGCGGTGGTCCGGCAGGCGTGGACGCCCAGCGGCAATCTGGCCACGCGTACCGACGCGCTGGGCCGGCAAATCCGGTACGCCTATGACCCGGCTGATCAGCCGGTCGCCGTCACCGACCCGCAGGGCGGCGTCACCCAGTACGCCTATGACCCGGACGGGCGGCGTATCTCCGTCACCACCCCGGGCCGTCTCGTCACCCGGTACCGCTACGACGCCGCCAGCCGGATCTCCGCCGTCGTCAACCCGCGTGGCTGGGTCACCCGCTACGAGTACAACCAGCGTGGCCAGCAGATCGCCCAGATCAGCCCCAGTGGCGCCATCACCCGTGACCGCTACGACCCCACCGGGCAGCTCACCGAGACCATCGACCCGAACGGCTCGCCCACCAGATTCTCCTACGACGACGCCGGCCACCTGATTGAGGTCACCGACGCTAAGAACGACGTCACCCGGTACGGCTACGACGCAGCCGGGCAGCAGATCTCGTTCACCGACCCGCTGGACCGCACCACCACCCGCGGGTACGACGCGGCCGGGAACATGATCGACGTCACCGACCCGTCCGGGCACGCCCAGCACCTGACGTACGACGCCGCCCGGCGCCTGATCCGGCACACGGCGGACGACGGCACCGAGGTGGCCTACACCTATGATGCGGCCGGGCGCCGGGCCAGCATGACCGACGCGACCGGCACCACGCACTACAGTTACGACCCCGCAGGCCGGCTGCTGACCGTGACCGATCCGGACGGCGGGGTCACCGCCGCCGCCTACGACGCGGCCGGGCAGCAGATATCGCTGACGTACCCCGGCGACCTGGAACTGGCCTACCAGTACGACCTCAACGGGAACCTGACCGCGCTACTGGACTCCCGCGCAGGCCAGGCCGTCTACGACGTCAACCCCGACGGGCGGCTGCTCACCGAGCAGCTCCCCGGCCGGCTCGCCCGCCGTTACCGCTACGACCACGGGCTGCTGTCCCGCTTCACGGTGATCCACGACGGCTATCAGGTCTCCCGGACCTTCTTTACCCATGACCCGGACGGGCGGATCGCCACCCAGCGCGAGGACGCCCGGCTCACCCGCTATCGGTACGACCGGGCCGGGCAGCTCACCGGCGTGGTCCGGGAGGACCGCGCGCCCCGTCCCGGTCCGGGCCAGCCGCGCGTTCCCCGCCCGGGGCCCGGCCGGGGCGAGGAGTTCCCGGAACTGCAGCTGGCCTACGACGTGGTCGGGAACCGCACCAGCCTCCGTCTCGGCGATGCGGAGACCCGCTACCGCTACGACGCCGCCAGTCAGCTGCTGGGCGCCGAGAGCAGCGGCCGCCACACGGAGTACCGCTATGACACCTCTGGCCGGCTCACCGAGGAGCGTGCGGGAGAGCAGCACCGGGCCATTTCCTACAACGGCTTTGGCCTGCCCGTCTCCGTCACCCGCTCGGAGCCGGGGTACCGCGAGCACCTCCAGGCGGTCTTCAACGGTGACGCGCTGCTGGCCTCCCTGACCCTCACCCGGGAGAACCGGGAGCGCGACGCTGAGCGCGCGGCGCTGGTCCGCTACCAGTGGAGTACCGGCCAGATCCCGCAGATCCTCTCCCAGGTCGCCGAACCGCGACTCGACGATGCCGAGCGCGACCAGGCGGGACGGCTCGACGCGGACTTCGCCTATGGCTACGGCCGGACCTTCGCCAGTTCGCCGCGCGGGGCTGCGGCCTTCCACACCGACGCGTTCGGCTCCGCCTTGCGCACCGGGGACACCGAGCCCTGGGCTCTGGCCAGCCGCTACGACACCTTCGGGACGCCAGAAGGCCTCTCGGACGAGCAGGAGCCCCGCGGCCGCCCGGAACGGCCGGAGCACGGTCGTCCCGGGGCGCCCGGACCCGAGCGGCACGAACCGGGTGACCCGGAACTCCCCCGCTTCGGGTACCGCGGGGAGCTGGCCCGCGGACCCCTGATCTACCTGCGGGCCCGCACCTACGACAGCCAGCTCGGCCGGTTCACCACCCCGGATCCGTTCGCCTCCCAGCCCCGGCTGATCGCGGCGGCCAGCCCGTATGCGTACGCGAGCAACGATCCGCTCACCACCGTGGACCCGCTGGGCCTGTTTTCCCTGGGCTCGGTTTTCTCCGATGTCGTCCACGCCGTCAAACATGTGGTCAACGGGGCCAAGCACGTCGCGCACGCGGTCACCGGAATCGTCACCCGTGGCACGGACATTCTCGCTGGTGCGGTCGCGCACGCCTTCCATGACGTGCACACCGTCCTGGCCCGGGTCGCCGACACCGCCCGTCAGGACGCGGCCCGGGTCGTCCGCACCGTCCGCGACGCCGCCACCCACGTCGCCGGGGCGGTCGGTGACGCCATCTCGCGCTCGGTCGGCATCGTCAAGAGCACCGTCAATGACGCCATCACCTGGATCAAGAAGCACAACCAGGTCATCGGGAAGATCGGCAGCTTCCTCAGCGACGTCAGCGGCGCTCTCGCCCTCGCCGGGCTGATCATCGCTCCTATCCCCGGCCTGGACGTGCTCACCCCCGTTCTCGAAGGGGCCGCAGCCGCCACCGCCCTCGGCGCCCTCGCCGCCCAGGGCGTCGCCAAGGCGGCCGGGGACCGGAACATCACCTATGGCGACCTGCTCAACGACGCGGTCGGCGCCATACCCGGCGGGGAGGACGCCGAAGACGCTGAACGAGGCATCAATACCGCCAGCCATCTCACCAGCGACAGCGCGGAGGACGATGAGATCGGCCTGGAGAGCTACGCCAAGGGCGGCGGGCATCACATTCCGGCGAAGAGCGCCTTCCGGGGAGCCGACAAGTACGATCCCAGCGAGGCCCTGGCCATCCCGAACTCCGAGCTCAGCCGCCTGGGAATCGATCATGGGCTGGTCACGGGGGTGCAGCAGCGGCTGTACCGGGACTTCGCGGCCAGCGGTAAGACGCTGACCTGGGACGCGATGCGGTCGATCGAGACCAGGGCGCTGGTGGCCGGCCGGGCTGATCCTGCTGCGGCACAATCGGTGGTTGACCGGGCGATCGCGGCCTTGCAAGCGGCGGGCGTCAAGGGACCGGTCCGGATACCGTGGGGTGGCTGATGTCAGACGATCGTGAGCTCAGGCGGTTCGCCGAGGCGCTCATCCGGCTGGTGCGGGACTCGGCCATCGAGGTCTGCGACGACCTCCTGGCCGGCCATGAGCGCGGGCCACGCGGTGAGCGCTGGCGGGCACTCGCCGCGGACCCGGCGATCCGGGACGCGCTGGCCGCGGTGATCCCGGACGTCGTGGACCAGGTGCTGTTCGAGTTCCTCGACGCCGTGGACAACCACAAGCTCCCGCTGGCCTGGCAGCGTGAGGACGGCTCCTGCGTCCCGCTGCACGACCTCGGCCAGGAAGAGATGGCCGGGTGGCTGGCGGCGGGCCAGGGTGGCTGGCTGGACTCCTTTTCCAGGCAGCGGTTCTCCGACTACGTATCAGCGGCGCTGCGCGATCTGCCCGACGAACCTGGCGCCCCCTGACTCCTGACCCGGCCGCCCGGCCAGGCCGGGTCCGGGCCCGAGGTCAGGAGCGAGACCGGCTCGTATCGGCGCCGTAGCGCAGTCCGTCGATGAGCAGCGCAACCATCCGCTGGCTGTAGGCGACTCCCTCGCCCGGCGCGGGCAGGCACAGGTTGGCGACGGCGTGCAGGAGGTCCCGGGGGACGATGTCGTCGCGGATCTCGCCCGCCGCCGCTGCGGCGTCGAGCAGCGACCCGAGGGCGGGCCCGAGTCGCTGCATGAAGTAGCCGGGCAGGGCGCCGTACGCCGGGTCGCCGGAGTGGAGGGCCGGGGCGAGTCCCCGTTTGGTGGCGACGAACCCGGTGTACCGGTGGAGCCATTGCGCGAGGGCTTCCCCGGGCTCGTACGCCGCGGCCAGTGCCGGGGCTGCGTCGGCGCAGGCGTCCACCTCGTGCTGGAACACGGCCTTGACCAGGTCCGAGCGCTGCGGGAAGTGCCGGTACAGCGTGCCCACCCCGACCCCGGCCAGGTCGGCGATCCCCTTCGCGGGCGCGTTCACGCCTGCCGCGGCGAAGACGGTTTTCGCGGCCTCGAGCAGGCATTCGACGTTGCGCCGCGCGTCGGCGCGCAGCCGGCGCGGCGCGCGCCCGGGGGCCTGCGGGCCGGCTGCGCCCGGCACCGTCTTCTCGGTCACGCCACTCCTTCACTTGCATAACCGGAAAGCTGTTCCGTATAGTTTCCGGAAGAGCGTTCCGCTTCTGTCCAGGGTACCGTCCCGCAGGAGCGCTCACCGGACCTAGGCACCAGGAGAAACCGCATGCACTACCGCACGCTCGGCCGGACCGGCATCAAGGTCAGTCCCTACGCGCTCGGCGCGATGATGTTCGGGGCCATCGGCAACCCCGACCACGACGACTCGATCCGGATCATCCACAAAGCGCTGGACGCGGGGATCAACTTCATCGACACCGCGGATCGGTACTCGGCGGGCGAGTCCGAGGAGATCGTCGGGAAGGCGCTGCGCGGGCGCCGCGACGACGTGGTGCTCGCGACCAAGGTGAACGGCCCGATGGGCGAGGACCCGAACCGCCAGGGCAACTCGCGGCGCTGGATCATGACCGAGGTCGAGAACTCGCTGCGCCGCCTGCAGACCGATTACCTCGACCTGTACCAGATCCACCGGCCGGACCCCGGCACCGACATCGAGGAGACGCTGTCCGCGCTGTCGGACCTGATCCACAGCGGCAAGGTCCGGGCGATCGGGTCGTCGGCGATGCCCGCCTCCGACATCGTCGAGGCCCAGTGGGTGGCCGAGCGGCGCGGCCTGGAACGATTCCGCACCGAGCAGCCGGCCTACTCGATCCTCAACCGCGGCATCGAGGCCGAGGTGCTGCCCGTGGCCCAGCGGTACGGGATGGGCACGCTGGTGTGGAGCCCGCTCGCGCAGGGACTGCTCACCGGGCGCACCCGCAAGGGCCAGCCGACCGACCTGCGCCGCGTCGCCATGTTCAGGCACCTCAGTGACGAGCGCCGGCTCGACGTGGTCGAGCAGATCATCCCGCTCGCCGACAAGGCGGGCCTGCCGGTGACGCACCTCGCGATGGCGTTCGCGATCGCTCACCCCGGCGTGACCAGCGCGATCATCGGGCCGCGCACGATGAGCCACCTCGACGACCTGCTGGCCGGCCTCGACGTCGCCCTCACCGACGACATCCTCGACCAGATCGACGAGATCGTCCCGCCGGGCACCGACGTCGGCACGCTCGACATGGCCTACCGGCCCCCGGCCCTCAACCAGCCGGGCCTGCGCCGCCGCCCGCCGGCGAACGCGCGGCCGCCTGACCGCATCCGCTCGCCGCTCTCGCACGGCGGGCGCATCCGCCGCGCTCACCGTGCTGCTGGGACCCCGGAACAGAGCGCAGTTAACGGCGAGTCCGTGCCGCGGGTTAGCTGGGGCGGCTGCGGGCCCGGGCCACCGCCACCGCGCCGATCTGGGCGGCCAGCACCACCCCGAGCGCGACGCTGAGGCCGACGGCGGGGCCGGGCCCGCCATGAGTCTGGTGGTCCCGGACGGTGACGACGATGATCGCGAAGATCACCGCCCCGGCCGCCGGGTGCAGGACCAGGCCGGTGTTCCTGGACACCCAGCGGTTGTAGCCGGCGGGACCGAAGTGGACCGGCATCTGCGCTCCAGCGGGCAAGATGACCGCGCCGTAGAGGGAGACACAGATCATCGCCAGCAGCAGCGCGCCGCCGATGATCAGGGCTGGGAAGCTCATGCAGGCTCCTGAGGTGGGTGCTGGCGGGCGTCCGCGCCGGTGGCGTGGCCAGCGGGCCGGTGAGCGTGACCAGACGGCATAGCGGCGCCTTACTTTCCCTGGTCAGGTGGATACCGGATGGAGGCGGAGCCCGGCGACCTTGCCGTCGCGGTCGAAGCGGGCCAAGAGCATCGCCTCGCCGGCCTCGAAATCCAGCCGGACGTCGACCACGGTGGCGTCGCCGGCCGGGACCGGGGACACCTCGCCCGAGCCCAGGTAGCTCCCGAACATGCCGATCAGGTGCGCCCACCCGCCGGCCAGGCGGTTGACGTCGTGGCGCTCGCGCATGGCGCCGTCGAAGTCGCCGAGTACCTCCTGCCACTGGCACCCGGTGAAGCGGGCGAGGAACTCGGTGGCCCGCTGGACCGCGGCGGGCGGGACGGTGCGGGTCATCGGCTCGCCGGTGCGGGGATCGACCGGGTGCCCGAACCGCTGGAACGCGGCCTGCCTGCTGGTACCGAGCACATCACCGATCTCCCTCCAGCTCTGCCCGGCGGCCCGGGCCCGGTCGACGGCGGCCTGCAGCGCCGTCTCGGCGGCGGCCGACAGGTCCCGCGCCGCCGCCACCGCGCCCTGGGGCGCCCCGGACTGGGCCAGTTCGTCCAGCAGGCGGCGTGCCGAGGCCGCGACCGTGGCGGCTACGGGATCGCCCGTGCCGGGCATTTCCGTGATGTTGTCAAGATATTCATGACGACCGGGAGATGTCAAGCTTCCATTTACCGCTGGCCGTGTGCGGCGCGTACCGCGCGCCCGCTGGCGGCGCATGGCGTTCCGGCATCTCGCGTCGCAGTATCGGCGGATACGACCCCGGCCTTGCTGGGGTGGCAGCGGGCGCCCGCACGCCTGGCACGCCCCCGGCTCGCGCACGTCCGCCATCACTCACCTCGACTTGTAGGTGAACGGAATTCTGCCACGTAATCTTAAATCGTAACAGCCGAATGCGCGAAAAGCGGCGCTGTGACCGGCGCGGCATGCGCACCGGGAACCCGCCGCACAGCCAGGGACCACGCCCCGGCCGTGGGCAGAAAGACGGTCGGGACGGTCACGCCGCCCGGCCAGGCTCGGGGCGAAGCCCTATCCCCGGACGTCACCTCCCGGCCGCCCCGGCACGGAGACTGCCATGGAGCCGTCCGGCTCCGGTCCGGGACGGCCGGCGGCCGGGTCAGCGGTGGCTGGGTCGGCTAGTTCGACGCGGTTTCGGCCTTGCCGCTTGGCCAGGTAGAGCGCCGCGTCGGCGAGCCGCTCGAGCCGGTCCGGTGTGGTGGCGTGGTCCGGGAAGCCGACCACGCCGATGGAGGTGCTGACCGACACGTCGGCGCCTGGGAGGGAGATCTCCGCGATCGCTGCGCGGATACGCTCGGCGATCTCAAGGCCCGCGGGGATCTCGGTGCCGGGGAGGAGAATCGCGAACTCCTCCCCGCCGTTGCGCCCGGCGAAGTCCCCGGTTCGCAGCACACTGCGGAGCACTGCACCGACGTTGGCGAGGACCTGGTCTCCCACTGGATGGCCACGCTGGTCGTTGATCTGCTTGAAGTGGTCGAGGTCAAGAAGAAGCAGCACCAGCGACGACGTGGTGGTCGAGGCCTGCGCGAACATCCGCTTCATCGCGTCGGCGACGGCGCGCTTGTTGGGCAGCCCGGTGAGACCGTCGGTCGCGGCCCGGATCTCCGCGACGGCCAGATTGCGGAGGTTCGCCAGGACGGGAGCGGCCTGGCCGACAGACTCCCGGATCCGCTGGTCCTCGGCCTCAGTGTACGGAGCCGGGCAGTTGAGCAGGACGGACCCGATCACCTCGCCGCCGACCGTAAGCGGAACACACGACGAAGCGCCGGGACACGGGGCGCACACTGGGCACGCGAGCAGGGCCGGGCGTCCTCCATTCCGGCGATGCGTCCGGGCCGACCTGACCGCCAGGCATGACCAGGGCTTCGCGCCGCGCAGCGTGTCCGCGAGCGGCGAGCCACCTGGCAACGGCGTGACCGCCTCCAGGCGGTCCGCACTGTTGTTCCGGTTGAGCACCACGGCCGTGGTCGCCGGGAGCGTACGTTCCAGGTGACGCTGGAGCAGCTGGTGCGCCTCGTCCTCGTCGTTGGCGATTTGCAGGGTGTCAGCGAAGTCGGCCTGATCCTGGCCAGGCTCCAGGTTCCGGCGGATGCGGCGGATTCCGGACAGCAGAAGGAGAACACCGATCACGATGCTGGCCACGGCCGCACCGACGATGAAAACGGTCAACCGGGCCGCGCTCGCGGACGTGGCCATGCGGTCGGCGTGCCCGGCGCGCTGCTCGTTGACGAGCAGACGGTCCAGGTGGGCGCCCACCGGCTGATAGGCGGCCGTCAGCCGGGCAGCGAGCGCAGCGGCCGGGTGGGCCGCGAGGCTCGTCGGGCTGAGGAGATCACGGACGGTGACCCACTGCCGGACGAACCGCTCGAATCCGGCGTGCTCCGCGGGAGGATCGTGGGCGTGGAGCCGCGCGAGGACCAAGAGCTGGGCGTCGGTCGCCGGAAGCAGCCTGGTGTACAACGAGCCGAGGAGCCGGGACCGTGCCGCCGGCCCGGACGCCAGGAAGGCGGCCTCGCCGGTGGCGTACGCCGTATCCATGTCCCGGGCCAGCTGGCCCGTAGCCGTCGAGGTGGTCAGCTCGTCGCTCGCGACCTGATTGCCCAGCCGCGCCGAGGAGCGGGTTCCCACTACGCCCAGGGCCGCCACGCAAACCACGACAAATGCCAGCCCGGCGCAGAGAACTACGAGCGAACTGGCTGCGGTTTTAGCGAGCGTCCGCATTACGCATAGTTACCCAGCATGCTTTATATGAAGCTTTTCCAGGTTCAGCCAGGCCAGAAACAGGACGTTTTCGCCAGGTTTGTACGTGCATGGTTCAGCGCCTGCTCGCTAGCGCTCCTTGACCGCATGCAGCAGGGTGGTGCCGAACCACGGGCCGCCGTACCAGTACCCGGGTCCGAGTCCGCGCAACGTGCCCTGGCCGATGTGCGCGGCATACGCCCGGGCCGCCCACCAGGGGTCGGCGATGAGCAGTTGCCCGCCCGGGCGCAGCACCCGCATGGCCTCGCCGACCGCGCGGTAGCGCGCCCCGGGCGGCTGGATGTTGTGGATGACCATTGCGCTTGTCACGACATCGAAAGCGCCGTCATGGAACGGCAGCGCGGTTATGTCCGCCGTGCGCACTTCCACCCGGTCGGTCACCCCGGCCGCGGCGGCGTTGGCCAGGGTGACCTCAGGACGGTTGCCGCTCTGGTCCTTTCCGGACCACAGGTCCACGCCGACGGCGCGTCCGGCCGGCAGTCGCCTGGCCGCCTCGATCAGCACTGCTCCACGGCCGCAGCCCAGATCCAGCAGCCGCTCGTCCCCCTTCAGGGCGGCGCGGTCCAGCTCCCGCTCCCATACGCGCAGCTTGCCGCGAAGCGTGGTGTGCAGGTAAACGCCGGCGCTCGCGAGCAGCACCGCCGCCGCGGTCCCGGCGGCGGACCGGCCCGGCCGCCACCGGGCGGCGGCCAGGCCGCAGGCCACCCCGGCGGCACCGAGGACCGCCGGAATAGCCGGTCCGTCTACGCCGTACCGTGGGCCTGGCCGTGGCAGGTCAATCTGGTCACTCGGCATGCCCTCACTCTCCGGCAAGCCAGCACCGGCCGTCTTGAAGAAATGTTTCCCTCGTGCCCGGCGCCACCGGCGCCGCGGACCGGGCGCTGGCCCTGGGTCAGGTCCCGGACAGGTATCCCGGGGCGGCCCACGCGACGGGGTCGACCGTGAGCCAGGGTGCGCGGGCCACAGCCGTGGGTGTCATCCCGGCGAAGGTCATGACGTCCCGGTGGAGGTGGGACTGGTCGGCGTAGCCGCTGTCGGCTGCGACCAGGGCAGCGCTGTGACCCGCGGCCAGGCGGTGGGCTGCGTGGTCGAAACGGACAAGCTGGGCCGCCCGCTTGGGGGTGAGGCCGATCTGGGACCGGAACCGGGACCACAGGCGCTTGCGGCTCCAGCCGGCCTCGGCGGCCAGTGCATCCACGCGAGCCCGGCCCAGGCTGGCCACCATCCGCCGCCAGGCGAGGGCGACCTCCGGGTCGACCGCCCGGCCGGCCTGCTGCCGCCGGGCCAGCGCGGCCTCCGCGATCGCGAACCGGTCATCCCACGACGCAGTGGCACGCAGTTGCTCATAGAATCGCGCGGCGTCGCGGCCCCAGAGGTCACTGAGGGCAAGCACCGTCCCGCCCATCTCGGCGGAGGCCCCCAGCACGGCGTGCGCGACTACCGGTGACAGCCGCACCTGGAGGCACTCGATGTCACGGCCGAGCCCCCGGAAAACAGCCCCGGGCGCGAGCCCGGCGACCACGCTGCCCCGCTGCCGCTGACCGCTGGCGTCATCGACGAGCAGCGCGTCGCCGAAGTCGATGAACACCGTGACCGCCGGATACGGCACCACGCTCATGTCCACGAGGTCCGTGGAGCTGGCGCGGAATCCGGCCATGCTTACCCCGGGCAGCCGGGGGCGCCGCGATGGCGTGGCGATGTTCCACAGCTCTGCAGTACCACCAGCCGGCCCGGCGTATTGCATGCCGCCAGGCTACGCGACAGTCATCCACCACCCAGGCGCCCGGACCCATTTATGCTGCGCGGGGAGAGGGACCCGACCCGGAGGAATGTCATGACTGGCACCAGTTACCGGACGACCGGGGTCAACGGCGTCTCGGTCTTCTACCGGGAGGCCGGACCGGCTGGTGCGCCGGCCATCCTGTTGCTGCACGGGTTCCCGTCGTCCTCACGGATGTGGGAACCGCTCCTGGGCAGGCTGGGCGATACTTTCCACCTGATCGCACCGGACTATCCCGGCTTCGGGCACAGCGACGCCCCGGCCGATTTCGGCTACACCTTCGATCACATCGCGGACGTGGTGCGACGGTTCACCGAGGTGCTCGGCCTCAGCCGGTACACGTTGTTCCTCCAGGACTACGGCGGCCCGGTCGGATTCCGGCTGGCGCTGGCGCATCCGGAACGGGTCGAGGCTATTGTCGTGCAGAACGCTGTCGCGCACGAAGACGGACTCGGCCCGCTCTGGGAGACACGCAGAGCGTTCTGGGCCGACCGCGCGAGCCACGAGGCCGCCTTGCGCGAGAACTTCTTCAGCCCGGCCGCTACCCGGCTGCGGCACGTCGGAAGCAGCCCGAACCCGGAGGCGTACGATCCCGACCTGTGGACCGACGAGCAAGCCTTCCTCGACCGGCCGGGCCAGCGAGACATCCAGACGGATCTGTTCTACGACTACCGGACGAATGTGGCCAGCTACCCGGCCTGGCAGAAGTGGCTGCGGGCGCACCAGCCGGCCCTGCTGGTGCTGTGGGGCCGCTACGACCCCTCCTTCCAGGCGGACGAGGCCGGGGCCTACCGCCGCGATGTGCCCGGAGCAGAGGTGCACTTGCTGGCTGCCGGGCACTTCGCGCTCGACGAGCGCCCCGATGAGATCGCCGGGCTCACCCGGAGTTTCCTGACCCCTCTAGTGGTTTCCGGGCGCTAGCCGCGGAACCGGCGGCCAAGGCTCCGCGAACGCCGCCCGGGCGTAGCGCGGTCGGCCTGGCGCCAACCTGAGGGCCCGTGCCCCTGGCCAGCAGCCTGGCGCCGCTGCCCTCCGCCGGATGTGGCCGCCGCCCCGGCGGAGGGCCATGCGCAGATCGGGAACGCTAACAGGCCGCTGTGTTCGTCGAGACCAGTATGTTGGCCGGGTCCTGGTAAGCGGCGGGGATACCGTACAGGAAGTCCTTACCCCGGATGCAGTAGGCCCCGCCGTTCTCGTGAAGCCACCACCGGTTATTCGTGTACGGGTAGACCGCCCCGACGGTCCACCCACCGGAAGGCCGGTAGTAATAACCCGGGCCACAGAAAACGACATTCTCGTTGATTTGCTCTTCATAAACATAGCCGATCGCGTCGCACGACGAGGCACTGGAGCCCGCGGCCACCGTGGTGACCGGAGCCGAACCGTGGGTGGAGGCTGAGGCGGTACCCGTTGCGACAGCACCCAGGGTGGCCAGCCCTAATGCCGAGGCGAGGGTGACGGTGGCTACTGCCAGCCTGGGGGCCCTGAATTTCAGCATTCTGATCTCCCGATGACGATTGGGTCGATGTCCCGGCTACCCCGCGAACGCCGCGCGTACCCCGCTGCCGCGTCCTTCTCGTGTGCTGACAGAAACCCAGGGAATGCGCTCGTTCAGCGTGCTGCACCATTTTTCGTTGCGCTGGGACGTAACGGGGCCTAGCATCGCAGAAGCACGTTGAAGTCCTGTTGCACTCGCCTGGTACCGGGCTCAGCGCGGGGAAATTTGCCGGTGATGTTCTGTCCGGACGCGGGAGGACAGGATGTGGTTCGCGATCCTCGGGCCATTGTTGGTCCATGACGGGGAAGTACCAGTTGACGTGCCGAAAGGCCGGCAGCGGGTGATGCTCGCGGCTCTGATATTGCATAACGGAAGCCCGGTATCAGTCGACGCGCTCGTCCAGGTGGCGTGGGCCGGGTTACCACCCCCCGGTGCCGTGGTCACCCTGCGGTCCCACGTGCTGCGACTGCGCCGTGCCCTGGGGCCGCAAGCAGGCGCCCGGCTGGTCACCCGGTACCCGGGCTACCTGCTGCAGGCCGGGGAGGACGAGGTCAACGTATGGCGGTTCCGCCGCTTATGCAGGGACGGAGGCGCCGCGCTGCGGGCCGGCGCCTGGGATCGCGCCCATGGGCTACTGGACGAGGCGCTGGGCCTGTGGCGCGGCGCCCCGCTGGCCGACGTCCCTTCCGAGTATCTGCTCCAGGAAGAAGCACCGGGCCTGGAGGCGCTGCAGCTACAGGCCGAGGAGTGGCGGGCCGACGCCGCGCTGCACCTGGGCAGCCACGCCGAACTGGTGCCCGCGCTGAAGTCCCTGACCGCCCGGCATCCGCTACGGGAACGTTTCCACGGTCAGCTCATGCTCGCCCTGTACCGGTGCGGCCGCCAGGCCGAGGCGCTAGCGGCCTACCAGCGTGCCCGGGAGATCCTGGTCGGCGAGCTCGGCACCGAGCCCGGACCCGACCTGCGGGAGCTGCACCAGCGCATCCTGTCCGCTGACCCCACGCTCGCTGTCACGGACGCGCCGCCTGCGGGGGTCACCGGGGCCCAGCGGGCCGTGCCACGGGAGCTTCCGGCAACAGTGCGGCACTTCACCGGCCGGGCCGCTGAACTGGCCGCGCTGACCAGGATGCTGGGCCAGCCCGCGGGGCGGGCGCCCGCGGCCGTGGTGATCTCGGCAATCGGTGGGACCGCCGGAGTGGGTAAGACCGCGTTGGCCGTGCATTGGGCCCAGCAGATGGCTGACCGCTTCCCGGACGGGCAACTGTACGTGAACCTGCGCGGCTACGACCCCGCCCAGCCAGTGCCCGCCACAGACGCGCTAGCCGGGTTCCTGCGCTCGCTGGGTGTGCCCGGCCCGGACATCCCGCCAGAAGCCGACCAGCGGGCCGCGCGCTACCGCAGCATGCTGGCGGGCAAACAGATGCTGATCGTGCTGGACAACGCCGGATCGGCCGACCAGATCCGGCCGCTGCTGCCCGGTACTCCCGCCTGCACCGTGCTAGTGACCAGCCGGGACGCACTGGCCGGGCTGGTCGTTCGAGACGGCGCAGGGCGCCTGAACCTGGACGTGCTCCCGCCCCAGGACGCGGTCGCCCTGCTGCGCACGCTGATCGGGGACCACGTGGACGTCGAACCCGACGCCGCCAGGGAGCTGGCCGACCAGTGCTGCCGGCTGCCATTGGCCCTTCGGGTGGCGGGCGAGCTCGCCGCCAGCCGGCCCGGCCGTACCGCTGGCCGCGCTGGCCGGCGAGCTGGCTGACCTGCGCACCCGACTCGATCTGCTGGCGGTGGACGGGGACCGGCGCTCCGAGGTGCGGAGCGTGTTCTCCTGGTCCTACCGCCACCTTGACCCCGGGGAAGCCCGGGCCTTCCGGCTGCTGGGCCTGCATCCGGGCCCCGACGCCGAGCCATACGCGACTGCGGCCCTCACGTCCACGCCCGCCGCGCAGGCTCGGCAGGCACTGGACGTGCTGGCCCGCGCGCACCTGATCCAGCCCGCGGGCCCGGGGCGGCACGGCATGCACGACCTGCTTCGCGGCTACGCTCGCGAACTCACCGCCACCGTGGATGGCGACCAGGAGCAGCGGGCGGCGCTGACCCGCCTGTTCGACCACTACCTGCACACCGCCGCCGCTGCGATGGACACCCTGTACCCCGGCGAGCGGCACCTCCGGCCCCGGATTTCGCCACCCGCCAGCCCAGCCCCGCCCGTAACAGACAGTGCCGCCGCTCGGGCCTGGCTGGATGCTGAACGAGCCACCCTCGTCGCCGCGATCGTGCACACCGCCACGCACGGCTGGCCCGACCACGCCATCCACCTGGCCGCCACCCTGTTCCGCTACCTTGACATCGGCGGCTACTGCCCCGAGGCCGTGACCATCCACGGCCACGCCCGCCACGCCGCAGCACAGATCGGCAACCGCACCGCCGAAGCTGGCGCACTTACCAGCCTCGGTCTGGCTAACCTGGAGCAGGGCCGCTTCCAGCAGGCCACAGGCCACCTCGGGGAAGCGCTGGCCCTGTTCCGTGACACCAGCGACCAGGCCGGTCAGGCCCGCGCGCTCGGCAACCTCGGTATGGCCGACTACCAGCAGGGCCGCTATCAGTCGGCTACCAGCTACCTGCAGCAGGCCCTGGCGCTCTACCGGCAGATGGGTGACACGGTTGGCGAAGGCCGCCAGCTGCAGAATCTCGGTGTCATCGACGAACGGCAGGGCCGGCATGACCTGGCCGCTTCTCGGTACGAGCGGGTGCTGGCCCTGTCACGCGAGATCGGTGACCAGATAAGCGAACTCCGCGCGCTGATCAACCTCGGCTGCGCCCACGTGGGGCGGGGCCAGTACCAGCAGGCGACTGATTATCTCCACCAGGGCCTGGAGCTGGCCCGTGAGATCGGCGACCGGTCCGCGGAAGCATACGCCCTGAGCTACCTCGGCGCCGCTGAGAAGGGACTGGCCAGATTCCGGGAAGCCACCGTGTCCTACACGGAGGCTCTGGACATGTTCCGCCAGTTCGGCGCGCGCACCGGTGAGGTCGAGGCGCTCAACGGTCTCGGTGAAGTTCTCCTCGCTGCTGGCGGCTATGCCGACGCCCGAGCCCAGCACGCCACTGCGCTCCACCTGGCCACCCAGATCAGTGACAAGCACCAGCAGGCCCGCGCCCACAACGGCCTCGGCTACGCACACCACGCCGCCGGCCACCCCGGCCAGGCCCGCTCGCACTGGCACGCCGCCCTCGACCTGTACACCGAACTCGGCGCCCCAGAAGCCAGCCACGTCAAAGCCCAGCTCGGCACCGCAGAGGTCCATGACCGGTGACCGTTGACTACCGAACTGGCAGAGCGGCGCCAGCGCGCAGGCCAGCGGCCCGATTCAGCCCTTGAGGAGCTGGCGGGCCATCACGACGCGCTGGATCTGGTTGGTGCCCTCGTAGATCTGGGTGATCTTGGCGTCGCGCATCATCCGCTCGACCGGGTAGTCCCGGACGTAACCGTAGCCGCCGAGCAGCTGGACGGCGTCGGTGGTGACCTCCATCGCGATGTCGGAGGCGAAGCACTTGGCCGCCGAGGAGAAGAACGTCAGGTCGCTGGCCCGGTCGCCGTGCATGGCCCGCTCGGACTTGGCCGCGGCGGCGTAGATGAGCTGCCGGGCGGCCTCGACCTTCATCGCCATGTCGGCCAGCATGAACTGCACGCCCTGGAACTCGGCGATGGCCTGGCCGAACTGCTGGCGCTCCTTCACGTAGCCGGTGGCGTAGTCCAGGGCTCCCTGGGCGATGCCGATGGCCTGGGCGGCGATCGTGACCCGGGTGTGATCCAGGGTGGCCAGCGCGGTGCGGAACCCGCTGCCCTCCGCCCCGATCATCCGGTCGGCCGGGATGGAGCAGTTGTCGAAGTACAGCTCCCGGGTGGGCGATCCCTTGATGCCCAGCTTGTGCTCGGGGGCGCCGAAGGAGAACCCCGGGTCGTCCTTCTCCACCACGAACGCGGAGATCCCGGCCGCCCCGGCCGACGGGTCGGTCACCGCCATGACCGTGTAGTACTGCGACACCCCGGCGTTCGTGATCCAGCGCTTGGTGCCGTTGACGACAAAACGGTCACCGTCGCGGACGGCCCGCGTCAACATGGCAGCGGCATCCGAGCCAGCCTCCGGCTCGGACAGCGCGTAGGAGAACATGGCCTCGCCCCGGGCGACCGGCGGCAGGTAGCGCTGCTTGAGCTCCTCGGACCCGGCCAGCAGCAGCGGCACCGTGCCCAGCTTGTTCACCGCCGGGATCAGCGACGACGACGCGCACGCCCGGGCGACCTCCTCGATCACGATTGCGGTCGCGATCGCGTCCGCGCCCGCCCCGCCGTAGGCCTCGGGGATATGCACCGCCGCGAAATCGTTCTTGGCCAGCGCCTCGAACACATCCCAGGGGAACTCCCCGGACTCGTCCACCTCAGCCGCCCGCGGCGCGATCTTGTCATCAGCCAGGTCCCGGATGGCCTCACGGAGGGCCTCATGCTCCTCGGTGAGCGCGAAAGCAGGAAAGTCAGAGCTCATTACTCGATAGTAGGCCCATGCCGGACCGCGGCCAGGGACGAAAGACCCCAGTCCAGGGGACCGCGGCGACCTCCCCGCCGGGAGTCCCCGCGGACGCGACCCGGCGGTGCGGCAGAGGCGGTGCGGCAGAGGCGGTGCGGCAGAGGCGGTGCGCCTCAGCCGGGATCCTCGTCCCGCCGGGCGCGCAGCGCCGCCCCCTTGGCTTCCGCCTCGCCGCGCAGCCGCTCCTGGAAGGCCGTCATCCTGGCGCGGAGCGTGCCGTCACCGGCCCCCAGGATGCGCACCGCGAGCAGGCCGGCGTTGCGGGCCCCGCCGACCGCGACCGTGGCGACCGGGATCCCGCCGGGCATCTGCACGATGGACAGCAGCGAGTCCAGGCCGTCCAGGTACTTCAGCGGGACCGGCACCCCGATCACCGGCAGCGGGGTCACCGCGGCCAGCATGCCCGGCAGGTGCGCGGCGCCGCCCGCGCCGGCGATGATCACCCGGAGGCCGCGGCCCTCGGCCGTGCTGCCGTACCGGATCATGTCGTGCGGCATCCGGTGCGCGGACACCACGTCGGCCTCGTACGGCACCCCGAACTCGTCCAGGGCCGCGCCGGCGGCCTGCATCACCGGCCAGTCGGAGTCGCTGCCCATGACCACGCCGACCACTGGCCCGCTCACTCCCCCAGCTCCTTGCCGGTGCCCAGGTAACTGGCGGCCCGGGTGGCCCGGTCACGGAGCGCCGCGACGTCGGTGCCCGCCACCGTGACGTGCCCGATCTTGCGGCCCGGCCGGGGTGCCTTGCCGTACATGTGCACCTTCACCCCCGGATCGGCCGCCATCACGTGGCTAAAGCGGTCGTACACGTCCGGGTCCGCGCCGGCCAGGTCACCGGCCCCGAACACGTTGGCCATGACCACCTGCGGCGCGGCGGCCTGCGGCGCGCCGAGCGGGAGGTCCAGCACGGCCCGCAGATGCTGCTCGAACTGGGAGGTCCTGGCCCCCTCGATGGTCCAGTGACCGCTGTTGTGCGGGCGCATGGCCAGCTCGTTGACCAGCAGCCCGCGCGGGGTCTCGAACAGCTCCACGGCCAGCAGGCCGGTCACCCCGAGCGCTTCCGCGAGCCCCAGGGCCAGTTCCTCCGCGTCCTCGGCGAGGACCGGGCTCAGCCCGGGCGCGGGCGCGAGCACCTCCCGGCAGACCCCCTCCCGCTGCACGGTCTCGACGACCGGGTAGGCCGCGCCCTGCCGGTGCGGGGACCGGGCGACCAGCGCGGCCAGCTCGCGGACGAACGGGACGTACTCCTCGGCCAGCAGCGGCACCCCGTAGCCGAGCACCTCGGCGGCCTGGTCCGGCCCGTCGCACACCCAGACACCGCGGCCGTCGTAGCCGCCGCGGACCGCCTTGAGCACCACCGGCCAGCCCGCCTGCGCGGCGAACGCGGCCACGTCGTCCGGGCCGGCCACCGGCGCGTAGCGCGGGCAGGGCGCCCCCAGCCGGGTCAGCTCGTCCCGCATGGCCAGCTTGTCCTGGGCGTAGCGGAGCGCCGGGCCGCCCGGGGCCACCGCCACCCCCGCCGCGGCCAGCGCGGCCAGGTGCTCGCCGGGCACATGCTCGTGGTCGAAGGTCACCACGTCGCACCCGGCGGCGAAGGCCAGCAGGTCATCCAGGCGGTCGGTAGTCCCCCACCGTGACGGCGGGGCAGACCTGGGCGGCGCTGTCGTCCGGCCGGTCGGCCAGCACCCGGAACCCGATGCCCAGCGGGATCGACGCCTGGTAGGTCATCCGGGCCAGCTGCCCGGCGCCGACCATGCCCACGACCGGGGCCGGGGGGCTGGAGTGCCGTTGATCGCTCACCCGCCGTAGCCTACGAGGGACACCGTCCACCCCGCATCCTGGCCCTCCTCCGCTGGTCCGCTGACTGATCCGCACCAGGGGCCACCGATCCTCATCACCGGCCCCGGCCGGTTCTGCCCGGTCACGGAGGTCGCGGGCGTCACGGCACGGCCACCGGCAATTTAACGCACAGGAAACAACTCCCGGCCATAGTGCGATTTATCATCAGCGCGTTTGCCGGACCGGCGGCCAGAAGCCCGAACGCGTGAGCCCGAAGGAGCAAGCAGATGGCGGCACCTGAACACCAGACGAGTTCAGTCCTGGAGGCGGAACCGCCCCCGGGTGTGGTGATCCGGGAAGGCACCTATGGCACGAAGGTCGCCACCGTCGAGCCGGGCGGGGCCGAGTTCATCCCGCTGAGCGAGCGGCACGGTAAGCCGTTGCAGCTGTTCTGGACCTGGACCTCGCCGAACTTCGAGTTCGCCACGGTGTTCGTGGGCGTCATCGGGGTCGCGTTCTTCGGCCTGAACTTCTGGCAGGCCCTGCTGGCCATCGTCATCGGCACCGGGATCGGCTCGGTCACCCAGGGGGCGCTCTCCGCACGCGGGCCGCAGTACGGCGTGCCGCAGATGGTGCTGTCCCGGCTCGGCTTCGGCTACTGGGGCAACACGCTGCCTGCCGGGCTGAACGCGATCACCGCCGGCATCGGCTGGTTCGCGGTGAACAGCGTCAGCGGGACGTTCGCGCTGAACACGCTGACCCACCTGCCCAAGCCGCTCTGCCTGGTGATCATCGTGGTGATCCAGCTCGTGATCGCGTTCTTCGGGCACAACCTGGTGCACGCGTTCGAGCGGTACGCGTTCCCGGTCCTGGCCGTCATCTTCGTGATCGCGGTGTGCTGGATCTTCGCCAAGTCCAGCCCCGGCGCGCCGTCGCACGGCGGCGGGATCGGCGGGTTCCTGATCACGCTGGGCGCGGCGTTTGGCTACGCGGTGGGCTGGAACCCGTACGCCGCCGACTACACCCGCTACTTCGCCCCGGACACCAGCAAGAGGGCGGTGGCCCTGTGGTCCGGCCTCGGGGTCTTCGTGTCCTGCGTGCTGCTCGAGGCGGCCGGGGCCGCGTCCGCCACCGTGACCGGCATCGGCGCCATCAACACCAACCCCACCGGCGCGTTCACCGGCCACCTGCCCACCTTCCTGGCCGACCTCACCCTGCTGGCTATCGCGCTGGGCGCGATCGCCGCGAACGTGCTGAACATCTACTCCGGCGCGCTGTCGTTCACCGCGATGGGCATCAAGCTGCCGCTGGCCCTGCGGCGGGCCATCGTGGCCGGCGTGTTCGGGGTGATCGGCTTCATCGTCGCGCTGACCGGGCTGCACGATGCGGGGGCCAAGTACAACAACTTCCTGCTCGTCATCGCCTACTGGATCGCCCCGTGGCTGGCCGTGGTCTTCTGTGACCAGCTGCTGCGCCGCCGCCAGCACCCGCGGGAGCTGGAACGCCTGCTGTTCGACACCAAGTACCAGAACTGGGCCGGCCCGGTCGCCATGCTGGTCGGCGTGGTGGTGTCGATCATCCTGTTCTCGAACCAGACCGAGTACGTCGGGATCGTGCCCACGCACGTCCCGCAGGTCGGTGACCTGACCTTCGAGGCCGGCTTCCTCATCACCGCCGCCATCTACCTGACCTGGCACGCCCTAACCGACCGCCGCCACTTGGCTGCCTCAGCCTCCACGAGCTGACGCTGGGTGGGGTGGCCGCGGCCACCCCACCCCCGGGTTACCGCCGGCCCCGTCACCACCGGCGTCTCATCCACGCCGCGCAGCCCGCGGGGCAGGAACACCGCGAACACGGCCGGCCGCGGCCGGACCAGCACCACGTTGGCCCCGTCCGCGGTGGCCACGTCGCGGGCCAGGGCCAGGCCCAGCCCGGTCCCGCCGGGCCGGCCGCTGACGTTCCGCTCGAAGATGCGCGGGACCAGCTCGTGCGGCACGCCCTTGCCCTCGTCCCGGACCTCGACCACCACCGACTTGGGCGTCCGCGACGTCCGGATGGTGACCGTGCCCGCCCCGTGGACCAGCGCGTTGTCCAGCAGGGTGGCGATCACCTGGCTCAGCGCGCCCGGCGAGATGTAGGCGGACAGGCCCTTCTCCCCCGCCACCTCCAGCTTGCGGTTGGCCCGGCGGAACGCCGGGTCCCACTCGATCACCTGCTGGGCGATCACGTCGTCGATGGCCAGCAGCGACGGCACCCCGCGGGCCGCCCGCCGGGTCCGGCCCAGCAGCTGGCTGACCACCTCGGTGAGCCGCTCGGTCTGGGCCAGGGCCGCGGCGCCCTCCTCCCGGACGACATCCGGGTCGCCGGCCGCCGCGATCATCTCCTCCAGCCGCATGGACAGCGCAGTCAGCGGGGTCCGCAGCTGGTGGGAGGCGTCCGAGGCGAAATCGCGCTCCGCGGAGAGCAGGTCGGTGATGCGCCGGGCCGAGCCGTCCAGGCCCTCGGCCAGCCGGTCCAGCTCGGCCACCCCGTACCGCCGGCCCAGCGGGCGGGCGTCACCCAGGCCGAGCCGGTCGGCCGCGCTGGCCAGTTCCTCCAGCGGCCGGGTCAGCCGCCGCGCCTGCAGGATGGCCAGCGCCACCGCCACTGCCACCGCGGCCAGGGCCAGCGCGCCGATCAGCGCGAGGGCCTCGGTCAGCCGGCCGTACGCGACCGAGTTGTCGGCGGCGACGGTCACCCGGAAGTCCCTGGTCACCGCCTGCCTGATGATGGCCGTCCCGGCCTGCGGCCGGTTCCCGAGGGTGAACTCGTTCACCCCGTCCTGGTGAATGCTGATGTAGCTGTCCGGGAGCGACCGGGCCGCGGCGGACGCCTCTTTCACCGCGGCGGGCAGCCCGGTATCCACCCGGTCCTGCAGGGTCTTGGCCACGGTGGTGGCGTCCCGCTGGACCTGCCGGTCCGCGGCACTGACCTGCAGCCGGCTCAGCTCGAAGGCCAGCGGCAGACCCAGCAGCAGAACAGCCGTCACCGCCACCACGAGCGTGGAGACGAGCAGGCGGCGGCGCATGGGTCAGTCACCACCCCGGAGGCGGTCAGTCCCCTCGCTCGAAGCGGAAGCCCACGCCACGCACCGTGGTGATGTAGCGCGGATTGTGCGCGTCATCGCCCAGCTTGCGGCGCAGCCACGAGATGTGCATGTCCAGCGTCTTCGTGGATCCCCACCACTTGCTGTCCCAGACCTCCCGCATGATCTGCTCACGGGTGACCACCTTCCCCGCGTCACTCACCAGCACGCTGAGCAAGTCGAACTCCTTCGTGGTGAGTTCGAGCTCCGTGTCGCCGATCCAGGCCCGCCGCGCATCCCCATCGACCCGGACACCCTGCACGATGCTGGTCTCCGGGGTGCCGCGGCGGAGCAGGGCCCGGACCCTGGCCAGCAGCTCGGCCAGCCGGAACGGCTTCGTTACGTAGTCGTCGGCCCCGGCGTCCAGGCCGATCACCGTGTCGACCTCGTCCGCCCGCGCGGTGAGGATCAGCACCGGGACGGTCTGCCCGTCGGATCGGAGCCGGCGGCATACCTCCAGGCCGTCCAGCCGGGGCAGCCCGATATCGAGCACGATCAGGTCGATCCCCCCGGCCAGGGCCGCTTCGAGCGTCCCGGGACCGTCCGACGACACATCGACGTCGTAGCCCTCGCGGCGCAGCGCCCGGGCGAGTGGCTCCGAGATGGACGTGTCATCCTCTGCGAGCAGAACACAGGTCATGCACAGATGCTACGGCGTGAATCTCCATGCTTCTCCGTAACACCGTGTAGATCACGGCCCGCGGTCACCTGGGATTCCACGCACAACCGGGCGACTGTGGTCGAGTCCCCCCGAGTGCCCCCGGGCCGGCGCTCAGACCGGGGTGACTCCGTGGCGGCGCCGGGAGAACGAGCGGTCCTTGCCGGCCGCGGCCGCGAACCGGCGGATCAGCTCGCCGCGCAGCTCACCCGGCTGCACGATGTCGTCGATGACCAGCTCGCTGGCCAGCCTGAGCACGTCGATATCCGCCTCGTACTCGGCGCGCAGCCGCTGGGTCTCCTGCTCCCGGTCGGCCGGGTCGGCCACCGCGGCCAGCTTGTTGTAGTACACCGCGTTCACGGCCGCGTCGGCGCCCATCACCGCGATCTTGGCGGAGGGCAGGGCGAGGGTGGCATCCGGCTCGAACCCGGGCCCGGCCATGGCGTACAGCCCCGCCCCGTACGCCTTGCGGACCACGACGCAGATCTTGGGCACCGTGGCCTCGGCCACCGCGCTGATCATCTTCGCGCCGTGCCGGATGATGCCCTGCTTCTCCACGGACGTGCCGACCATGAAGCCGGGCACGTCGGCGAGGAACAGCAGCGGCACGTTGAACGCGTCGCAGAGCTGGATGAAACGTGCCGCCTTGTCCGCCGAATCGACGAACAGCACCCCGCCCTTGAACATCGGGTTGTTCGCAACCACCCCCGTCACCTGGCCGGCCAGCCGCGCGAACCCGATGGTCAGCTCCCGCGCCCACAGCGCGTGGATCTCGAAGAAGGAATGCTCGTCCACCAGCCCGCGGACGAAGCGGCGCATGTCGAACGCCTGCCGCTCGCTGGCCGGGATCAGCGCGGCCAGATCCACCGGCTCCGGCGGCCCGGCGGCGGCGATCGGCGGCCGCTGCTGCCAGTTCGCGGGCAGGTAGGACAGGTAGCGGCGGACCGCGGTCAGCGCATCATGCTCGGTAGGCGCGAGATAGTGGCCGCAGCCGGACACGGTGCAGTGCATCCGCGCCCCGCCCATCTCCTCCAGCGTGGTCTGCTCCCGGACCACCATCTCGACCATGCGGGGGCTGCCCAGGTACATCGAGGCGTTGCCGTCCACCATGGCGACGTAGTCGCAGAACGCGGGGATATACGCGCCCCCGGCGGCTGACGGCCCGAACAGCGCGCACACCTGGGGGATGGCCCCGGACGCCCGGACCTGGGTGTGGAAGATCTTCCCCGCGCCGCGCCGGCCGGGGAACATGTCGACCTGGTCGGTGATCCGGGCCCCCGCCGAGTCGACCAGGTAGATCATGGGCAGGCCGCCGGAGTAGGCCTTCTCGATGATCCGGATGATCTTCTCGACCGTGCGGGCGCCCCAGGAGCCCGCCTTGACCGTGGAGTCGTTGGCCATCAGCGCCACCGGCCGGCCGTCCACCAGGGCGGTCCCGGTGATCACCCCGTCCGCGGGCAGGCCGTCGGCCAGGGCGTTGGCGTACCGGCCGTCCTCGGCGAAGCTGCCGTCATCGACCAGGCAGGCGATCCGGGCCCGGGCGAACAGCTTGCCCGCCGCGGCCGCTGACTGGTGGTACCGGGGCGCACCACCCCGCTCGATGCGCGCCCGGAGCTCGGCCAGCTCCGGGTCCGCGGCGTCCAGGTGCCCCGCTTCATGCTGCTCGGCCACGTGGGGAGCGTACTCCGCAGGCCGCCGCCGGCGCAGGCCCCGGGCCCGGGCACCAGGCACCGGGGAGCCGCGCGGTACGACCGTTAGAGGGGAATGGTGCGGGTCCGGGGCCCGGCTCTCAGCACCTGGGAAGGCAACTGGCGGCCGATGATGCGCTCCGCCTCGGCCGCGGCGTCGATCATGGCCGCCAGGTCCACCCCGGTCGCGACGCCCATGTCCTCGACCATGTGCACGAGTTCCTCGGTGGCGATGTTGCCGGTGGCCCCGGGCGCGTACGGGCAGCCGCCGAGCCCGCCGACCGACGCGTCGAAGTCGTCCACCCCCAGCTCCAGCGCGGCCAGCACGTTGGCCAGGCCGGTGCCCCGGGTGTTGTGGAAGTGCAGGTTCAGCGGGACGTCCGGGTGGGCCGACCGGAACTCCCCGACCAGCTCGGTGACCCGCCGCGGGGTGGCCATCCCGGTGGTGTCGCCGAAGGAGATCGAGTCCGCCCCGTCGGCCACCGCCCGGCCCGCCACCGCCAGCACCCGGCTCACCGGCACATCCCCCTCGTACGGGCAGCCCCACGCGGTGGCCACCACCACCTGGCCGGTGGCGCCCCGGGCGTGCGCCTCGCCGAGGATCACCGCGATGTCGTCGAGGGACTCGGCGGTGCCCCGGTTCACGTTCCGCCGGTTGTGCGTGTCCGAGGCGGACACCACCACCTCGACCTCGGTGAATCCCGAATCCAGCGCCCGCCGCGCGCCGCGCAGGTTGGGGGCCAGCGCCGAGTAGCGGACCGCGGCGGCACGCTCGATGCCGCCCCACACCTGGTCGGCGTCGGCCATCTGCGGGATCGCGTCCGGCCGCACGAACGACACGGCCTCGATCCGGGACACCCCGGTCTGGGACAGGGCGTTGATCAGCTCGATTTTCGCGCCGGTCGGGACCGGATCCTCATTCTGCAGGCCGTCGCGCGGTCCGACTTCCCGCAACGAAACGCTCCCGGGCAGGTCGCTCACGCCATGGCCTCCGTCGTGTGGGGTGACTGCGGTCCGGGGGTGGCCGGGCTCACTCGCCCGGCCAGACGGGATCGCGCTTCTCATTGAACGCCGTGATGCCCTCGCGCCGGTCCGCGGACAGGGCAGCGGTCCGCCAGGCGGCGTCCTCGATGTCCAGCGCCGCGGCCAGGCCGACGCCCCAGCCCTGGCGCATGGCCCGCTTGGCGGCCCGCACGGCGACCGGGGAGTTGGCCGCGATGGCGCCGGCCATCTCCAGCGCGCTGGCGTCCGCGGTCCCGGCGGGCACCAGCCGGTCGGCCAGCCCGATCCGCTCCGCCTCCGCGGCCTTCACCCGGCGGCCGGTGAGCAGCAGGTCGGCCGCCCGGCCCACGCCGAGCCGGCGCATGGACAGCTGGGTGCCGCCGCAGCCGGGCACCAGGCCGACCGTGGTCTCCGGCAGGCCGAACTCGGCGGTCTCGTCCGCCACCACCAGGTCACAGTTCAGCGCCAGCTCGCAGCCGCCGCCGAGCGCGTACCCGTGCACGGCCGCGATCACCGGCTGCGGCAGCCGGAGCAGCTCGCCGAACGCGGTGCGGAACACCGCCCGCTGGGCCAGCCACTGCGCGTCGGTCATCAGCTGCCGCTCCTTGAGGTCGGCGCCGACGCAGAAGGCCCGGTCCCCGGTCGCGGTCAGCACGACGGCCCGGACCCCGGGATCCGGGGCCAGCTCGGCGCAGGTCTGCGCGAACCGGACCAGCATCACGGTGTTCAGCGCGTTCAGCGCTTCCGGCCGGTCGAGCACGATCTCCGTGACCGGGCCGTGCCCGATCACGTGCCTGCGGACCTCGATGCCATCCATGAGCGCAGGCTAACCCGTGCGGCGGGCCGTGGCCTACCGGTCCTCCCGGGCCAGCCGCCGCTGCTCGTCCTCGACCAGCTGGAACAGCGTGGTCTGGACCTGCTGCACGTCGGGGATCGCGGTCAGGACGAGCTGGCCATGCTCGCCCGCGGACTCCACCACCAGCCGGCCGGTGCCCAGCAGGCGGTCGACGGGGCCCTGCGAGAACGAGGCGTCGCTGATCCTGATCAGCGGGAAGTCCCGGCCCGAGCGGGTCAGGATGCCGCTGCGCAGCTGCAGCCGCCGGGTCGTGAGCCGGTAGGTGGTGGTCTGCCAGCGCAGGAACGGGACACCGAAGGCCGCCACGGCCAGCAGGACGGCGATGACCCCGACCGCGATCCGGCCGGTCCCGGCGGCGCGGCCCGCCGGGATGACGATCAGCAGGGCCACCGCGGCGGCGATCACCACTATCAGAAGCAGGGCGGGCCGCAGCAGGACCTTCCAGTGCGGGTGCAGCGTCAGCACGCGCCGCTCTCCCGGGGGAGCTGGCCTTCCATGCTCATAGCGCACATCGTGGCACGGAAAGGGGTGCCGCGGACGAACGCGGACGTCAGCGGACGTGCACCACGTCGCCGGCCCCGACGAGCGTGCTGCCGGAGCCGGTCCGCACGGCCAGCCGCCCCGTCTCGTCCACGTCGGTGGCCGCGCCGGCCAGCTGCGCCCCGCCGGGCAGTTCCACCCGGACCTGCCAGGCCGACCGTGACGCACCAGCGCAGGTACTCCGTGCGCAGTGCCGCCCGGGCCGCCTGGTCCGCCTGGTCCGCCTGAGCCGCCTGGTCCGCCTGGTCCGCCTGGTCAGTGGCGGCGGCGGCCGGGCCAGCGGCCCACGCCGTGTACCGGCCGGCCAGCTCGGTGAGCACGGCGGCCAGCAGCCGCTCCCGGTCCAGGCAGGCCGCGCCCTCCAGGAGCAGCGAGGTCGCGGTGGGCACCGGCAGCTCGGCGCCGGTCAGCGTGACGTTGAGCCCGACGCCGGCCACGATCGCGTCCCCGTGTGCCTCGGCCAGGATCCCGGCGATCTTACGGTCCGCCACCAGCACGTCGTTCGGCCACTTCAGGGTGGCGGTGACGCCGGCCTCGGCGCGCAGCGCGGCCGCCACGGAGATTCCGGTCAGCAGCGGCAGCCAGGCCCGGGCGGCGGGCGGCACGGCCGGCCGGAGCAGCACGGAGCAGGCCAGCGCGGCGCGCGGCGGGCTCGACCAGGACCGGCCCAGCCAGGCCCCGGCCCGCGGTCTGCGTCTCGGCCACCAGCACCAGGCCCTCCGCCGCGCCCGCCCGGGCCTCCGCCAGCAGATCGGCGTTGGTCGAGCCGGTTTCCTGGATCACCCGGATGTCCCGCCACAGACCCCCCGGGCGGACCAGCCGGGCGTTCAGGGTCTCGGCGTCGAGCGGCGGCCGCTGCGGCGCGGCATCAGTAAGAGCCATGACGTCCCATGATCCCAGGTCCCCAGCCCGCGGCCGCCCCAGCCCCGTTCCTGCCCCAAAACGGTCGCCTACACCAGCATCGTCGGTCACACTGGTCACATTGGTCATGTGCGGCGTTGACATTTCACGCCGGACGTGCGGATTTTCGTCCCATTTGCCCGGTCTGGGCGCACGTCCGGCGTGAAATGTGACGGCTGCCGCCTCATAGGCCCCGACTGCGCTGTGGCCGACGGGACCCATGAGGCAGAGGGTGCGTCCGCGAGGCGGGTCAGGCGCCTGGCCGGGGCCGCCCCTGGCCATCCGCGGCCCGCGCCGTGGCCGTCACGGGCACCGCCGTGGCCGTCACGGGCACCGGGGCCGCGGGCGCCGGGCCGCCTATGGCGCTCCGAGCCGAGCGGGCGGCCAGCGCCCGGACCAGGGCCAGGACGCCGCCCGCCAGCGCCGCGGCGGCCAGCGCGGCGAACGTCACCGCGACCGCGTGCGCCGACCCCAGGGTGAACGCGGCGTGCTCGGCCGGGCTGGCGGGCAGCGGCCCGGCCAGGTTCAGGTACAGCGTGCCGAACGTGGCCACGCCGATCACGATGGCCAGCTGGTTGACGGTGACGACCACCCCGGTGGCGTCGGCCGCGTCGGCGACCGGCACCCGCATCAGCACCGCGGTCATCAGCGGGCTGAACGCGGCGGCCATCCCGGCGCCGGTCAGGCCCAGGGCCAGGTAGAGGAGCACCCCGCCGGTCCCGCCGCCGTGCAGCAGCGCGGCCATGCCCAGCAGGCCCGCCGCGTAGGCGGCAAAGCCGACGACGATCAGCACCCCGTGCAGCTGCCGGGGCAGCCGCTGCCAGTTGAGGCTGACCACCGCGAACGTGGCCGCGGACGGGGCGAAGATGAGCCCGGCCCGGAGCGGGGTGTCACCCAGCCCGCCCTGCAGGTGCAGCGCCAGCGCGAAGAAGAACCCGCCGAACACGGCCATGGTCACGAACAGGGCCGCCACGCCCAGCGTGACGCCGGGCAGGCTCAGCACCCGGCCCGGGATCAGCGGCGAGCCGCCCCGGGCGGCCACCCGGCGCTCCACGACCGCGAACAGGCCGAACAGCAGCGCGCTCGCGGCCAGGCAGATCCAGCCCCACACGGGCCAGTGCTCGGACTGGCCCAGGACCAGCGGCAGCACCAGGGCCACCGCGGCCGGGGTGAGCAGCAGCAGGCCAGCCAGGTCCAGGCCGCGCCGGCGGTCCCCCGCGCCGTGCGGCAGCATCCGCGCGCCGGTGACCAGCAGGGCCACGCCGATCGGGACGTTGACCAGGAACACCGCCCGCCACCCGCTGCCGAACAGGTCGGCGGTGACGAGCAGGCCGCCGGCGATCTGCCCGGCGACCGCGCCGCCGGCGATGACCGCGGCGTACAGCCGCATCGCGCCGGCCCGGGAGGTGCCGGTGAACGTGCGCTGGATCAGGCTGAGCACCTGCGGGATCATGGCCGCGGCGCCCGCTCCCTGGATCAGCCGCAAGGCGACGAGCACGCTGGTGGACGGGGCCAGGCCGCAGCCGAGCGAGGCCAGGGTGAACAGGGCCAGCCCGGCCAGGAACATCCGGCGGTGCCCGACGATGTCGCCCAGCCGGGCGCCGGTGACCAGCAGGACCGCGTAGGTGATGACGTAGCCGGCGATGACGAGCTGCAGCCCGGCTCCGGAGGCGTGCAGCTCGGCGTGGATGGCGGGGGCGGCGACGTTGACGACGGAGGCGTCCAGGACGGCCATGAACTGCCCGGTGAGCACGATCGCGAGCAGCGCGCGCGGCGCGATCGGCCGGCGCGGGGCCCGGCCGCCGGGCCGGCTGGCCCCGCGGAACCCGGCGCGGCGATCATCCCGGACCTGGCCGCGGGTTACGGTGGTGAGGTCTGTCATGTCCCCGAGCATGCCGGGACCTTTATCCGGGTACCAGGAGCCTGTTTATCCTGGTACCAACAGCACCTGGCACCAGGCTCCCGTCCCCGGCATGATGGGGGTATGACCACCATGTCGACGACCAGCAACGGCTCGCGCCGGGCCGAGCTGGCCGCGTTCCTGCGCAGCCGCCGGGAGCGGATCACCCCCGAGCAGGCGGGGCTGGCCCCCGGGCTGCGCCGCCGCACCCCCGGGCTGCGCCGGGAGGAGGTCGCCCAGCTGGCCGGGGTGGGCGTCACCTGGTACACCTGGCTCGAGCAGGGCCGCCCGATCAACGCCAGCGCCCAGGTCCTCGGCGCGGTGGCGCAGACCCTCCGGCTCGACCAGGCCGAGCGGCAGCACCTGTACCGGCTGGCTGACGTGGCTGACGCGGCCGGCGGCCCCGACGCCGCGGGGAGCGCATGCGAGCAGGTCCCGCCCGACATCCAGGGCATCATGGACAGCCTGGTGCCGCTCCCGGCCTGCGTGATGAACGAGCGCTACGACCTGCTCGGCTGGAACGACGCGTACGCCGTGCTGTGGCCCGGCGTGGTCGGCGCCCAGCCCGGCGAGCGCAACATCCTGTGGCTGAACTTCACCTACCCCGACTGCTGCCACCCGTACGTCACCCGGCACGACCAGCTGGCCCGGCTGGTCGCCCAGTTCCGCAGCAACTACGGCCGCCACGTCGGCGAGCCCGCGTGGACCGGCTTCATCAGCAGCCTCCAGGCGGTCAGCCCGCACTTCGCCCGGCTGTGGAAAGAGCACGACGTGGCCAGCCCGGTCACCTACCTCAAGGTCTTCCGGCACCCCGCCTTCCCGCGGCTGGTCATGACCAGCAGCAGCCTCGGCGTGCTGGCCGTGCCCTGCACCCGGATGGTGGTGTACACGCCCGCCGACGAGGAAACCCGGACCGCGATCGGCAGGCTGCTGGCCGGCGACGGCACCGACGCCGAGTACCCGTGCGCTCCCGCGCACCGCAAGCGCCGAGCCGAACTGGCCACCGCCCACTGACCCGGCTTGCCTCTCTGCTGTCTAGCGCTTGGCTACGTAGGTTCCGCGGCGCTTGACGGTGAAAACGAGTCCCTCGTCCCTGAGGATGCTGATCGCTCGCAGCACCGTGTCACGGCCCACCCCATACTCCTGTTCCAGAGTCGGACCAGAGGGCAGCGGGCCAGAACTCCACTCACCTGCGTTGATCCTGTTGCGCAGGATCCCCGCAAGCTGCAGGTAGGCGGGCTCTGGCGAGCCATGATCGACCGTCACAAGATCAGCGTAAATAAGAGTAACGCTGCCCTGACCAGCAGGTATCTCTACTCTCCTCTCTTGTTTCCTACTCTGCTCTACACTTATTGGCATGTGTGACAGCTGGAACTTCCACCATGACCAAGCACGCAGGCGCGGCCACGATTTAGCGATGCTCCGCCTTCACTGGCACGAGGCATACGGGATCACCTGGGACAGGGACACCCGTGAGTTTGTGGCGCAGCGCAGGGACAACGGGGGCACGCTTCGTGCGGCCAACGCGACGGACCTTCGTACCAAGATCGGTAACGACTACGCGGAGCATCCTGTCCCGCGGGAGTACCGCCTAGACCAGTACGAGCACAACTAGGGGACATTGATGAAGCAGGACCGAGGTACCTGCTCCATATACGCGCACGAAGGCCACCATCTCAGGTGATCAGTCCCGCGGATCAGCCGTGCTGAACCTGATGTCCATCATCCGCTGACACCGGCATGATCACTTTCCGCACGGGCCGCCGCCGCAGGATCAGCCGGTGTTCTGCAGGCCGGCGGCTACCCCGCTGACCGCGAGCAGCAGCAGCCGGTGCAGCTGCTCGCGGCGGGCCGCGAGCCCCGGGTCGCCGGACGGCGCCTCCCCGTCCTGCGCGGCTCCGCCGCCGGCGGACAGGGCCCGCAGCTCGGTGAGCGCCCGGAGCTGGAGGTGGGAGAGCGCGTCCACGTACGGGTCGCGCAGCGCCACCGCGCGGGACAGCACGAGCCGGTTGGCCAGCAACCGGTCGTGCCCGGTCACCTCCAGCACCAGCCGCCGGGTCAGGTCGTACTCGGCCAGCACCAGGCCGGCCAGGTCGTCACGGCCGCCCAGGGCCAGGTGCCGGGCGGCGATCCGCCGGTCGGTCTTGGCCAGGCTCATCTCCGCGCCGTCGAACAGGACGGCCAGCAGCGGCCAGCCCTGGTAGGCCCCGCGGATCTCGGCCAGGCCGCCCGGAGCGGCGGCCGCGGCGGCCAGGCCGCTGCCCAGCCCGTACCAGCCGGGCAGGTTCAGCCGGGTCTGCGCCCAGGCGAAGACCCACGGAATCGCGCGCAGGTCGTCCAGGCCGACCACGCCGACACCCCGGCGGGCCGGCCGCGACCCGATGCGCAGCCCGCTGATTTCCTCCAACGGACTGATCCTGGCCAGCCACTCCGCGAAGCCGGGGGTTTCGACCAGCTCCCGGTACGCCCGGAGTGCGGCCGTCTCCATCTGGTCGGCCACCGGCCGGAAGCGCCGGGCCGCGGCCGCGTTGCGCTCGCCGACCACGGGCGAGGAGGCCAGCAGCACTGCCGAGGTGACCTGCTCCAGATGACGCTGGGCGATGACCGGGTTGGCGTACCGGGCGAAGATCACCTCGCCTTGCTCGGTGACCTTGAGCCGGCCGTCCACCGAGCCGGGGGCCTGGGCCAGCACCGCGCGGCCGGCCGGGCCCCCGCCGCGGCCCAGTGCGCCGCCCCGGCCGTGGAACAGGGTCAGCCGGACGTCGTGGTCGGCGGCCCAGCGGGCCAGCTGGGCCTGCACGTCGAACAGGCGCAGGGTGGCGCCGACCGGGCCGAGTTCCTTGGCCGAGTCGGAGTAGCCGAGCATGACCTCCAGCTGCCGGCCGTTCGCCGCGAGACGTTCCCGGACCGGCTCCAGCTCCAGCATCTCGTCCAGCACCCGGGGCGCGTGGTTCAGGTCCTCGCCGCTCTCGAACAGCGGGACCACGTCCAGCACCGGCGGGCGCCCGCTCCGCGTCGCGTGCCGGGCCAGCTCGTAGACGGCGGCGATGTCCGCGGCCGACCGGGTGAAGCTGACCACGTAGCGGCGGCACGCCTCGACCCCGAACCGGTCCTGGATCCAGGCCGCGGCCCGGAACGTGGCCAGCACCTCCGACGTCTGGTCGGACCGGGTGCCGCCCTCGGTGACCTCACCCAGCGCCCGGGCGTGCACCGCGCTGTGCTGGCGGATCTCCAGCCCGGCCAGATGGAACCCGAACGTCTCGGCCTGCCAGATCAGCTGCTGCAGCTCGCCGAACGCCTGCCGGGTGGCGCCCGCGGCGGCCAGGGACTCCTGGGCCAGCCGCAGGTCGGCCAGGAAGTCGGCGGCCCGGGCGTAGGCCAGGTCAGCGTGCCGCAGCCGGGTGGCCTCCAGCCGCCGGGCCAGGTAGAGGAGGTAGGTCCGGTACGGCTCGTTCGGCGAGCGGGCCGCCAGGTCGGCCAGCAGCTCCGGGTGGGCCGTCTCGGCCGCCTCCAGGGCCGCGGCGAACGAGGGGGACGGCGGCGCCGCGCCCGCGTTCACGGTGAGCGCACGGCCGATCCGGGTGGTCGCGTTCTCCAGCGCGCGCAGCACGTGGTCGGCCTGGATGATCGCGGTCTCCCGGGTCACCTGCGCGGTCACGAACGGGTTGCCGTCCCGGTCGGCGCCCACCCAGCTGCCGTAGCGCAGGAAGGCCGGCACCGCGGGGACGCGCGGCCCGGGCTCCGCCTCCCGGTGGGCCTCGTCCATGCGCCCGGTACACCCGGGGCACGACCTGGAAAATGGTCTCGTCAAACGCGGCCATCACCGTGCGGACCTCGTCGATCGGGGTCATGGCGTTGGCCCGCAGCTGCGAGGTGCGCCAGAGCAGGTCGATCTCCTCGCGCAGCCGGCGGCGCGTCGTCATCCTGCTCCGCGGCTCCGCGCCGGTCGTCGTCCAGGGCGGTGACCAGGTCACTGATGCGGCGCAGCGCGGTGGCCACCGCGCGGCGCCGGGCCTCGGTGGGGTGGGCGGTGAGCACCGGGTGCACGCGGAGCCGGGCGAGCAGGTCGTCGAGCTGCCCGGTGCCCTGCTCCCGGCGGAACTCCGCCACCGAGGCCGCGAGCGACTCGCGGACCGGGGCCTGGCCGGTGTCCTGTTCCCGCAGCGCGCGGACCCGCTGCAGTTCCTCGGCCAGGTTGGTGAGGTGGAAGTAGACGGTGAACGCCCGGGCCACCGCCTCCGCCCGGTCCAGCGGCCAGCTGGCCACCAGCGCCGCGATCTCGTCCCCGGCCGGGTCCGCGTACGGATCCGCGTCGCCCGCCGCCCCGTCGCCCGCCGCCCCGTTGCTGGCCCGGGCCGCGATGACCGCCCGGCGCAGCCGTTCCACGTCGTCCAGCAAGCCCTGGCCGCCGGACTCGCGCAGCACCTCGCCGAGCATGTCGCCGAGCAGCCGGACGTCGCGGCGCATCCGGCCGGGCAGCTGCTGCCGGTCGGTGTCGCGGGTCGGGCCTGCGCGGCCATCGGCGCCGGGCCGCGCCGCAGCGCGGCTCTGGGCGGCGCTGCTGTCAGTATCCGGGCTCACCGCGCCAGCCTAATCGAGCGGCAGATCCCGCTCCGGACCCCCGGGGGCGCCACGCCCGCAGAGCCAGCCGGGCAGCGGGCCGCCAAGCGGCGCGGCGGCTACCCTGTCCGCTATGACCAGCGAAGTTCAGGACCGCAGCGGGGCGGAACAGGACGCGGCCGGGGCCCAGGCCGGCCCCGCCGACACCAGCGCGGCCCCGCACACCACGGCAGGCAAGCTCGCCGATCTGCAGCGCCGCCGCGACGAGGCGATTCACGCCGGCTCAGCGCGGGCGGTCGAGCGCCAGCACGCCAAGGGCAAGATGACCGCCCGGGAGCGGCTGGAGCGGCTGCTCGACCCCGGCTCCTTCACCGAGTTCGACGAGCTGGCCCGGCACCGGGCGACCGACTTCGGGGTGGCCGCGAACCGGCCCTACGGGGACGGCGTGGTCACCGGCTACGGCACCATCGACGGCCGGCCGGTGTGCGTGTTCAGCCAGGACTTCACGGTGTTCGGTGGCTCGCTGGGCGAGGTGTACGGCGAGAAGATCGTCAAGCTGATGGACCACGCGCTGAAGACGGGCTGCCCGCTGATCGGCATCAACGACGGCGGCGGCGCGCGGATCCAGGAAGGCGTGGTCGCCCTCGGGCTGTTCGCCGAGATTTTCTTCCGCAACGTCACCGCGTCCGGGGTGATCCCCCAGATATCGCTGATCATGGGCCCGTGCGCCGGGGGCGCGGTGTACTCCCCGGCCATCACCGACTTCACCCTGATGGTCGAGGGCACCTCGCACATGTTCATCACCGGGCCGGATGTGATCAAGACGGTGACCGGGGAGGAGGTCAGCTTCGAGGACCTGGGCGGCGCGATCGCGCACAACACCAAGTCCGGTGTCGCGCACTACCAGGCCAAGGACGAGAACGACTGCCTGGACTTCGCCCGGGACCTGCTGTCCTACCTGCCGTCCAACAACCTCGACGACCCGCCGGTGCTGGCCGCCGGGCGACCCGGTGGCCGGCCTGGAGATCACCGAATCCGACCTCGAGCTGGACACGGTCATCCCGGACTCGCCGAACCAGCCGTACGACATGCACGACGTGCATCACCCGCGTGCTGGACGACGGGGAGTTCCTGGAGATCCACGCCGGCTTCGCGCCGGAACATCGTGGTCGGCTTCGGCCGGGTGGACGGGATGAGCGTGGGCGTGGTGGCCAACCAGCCGATGCACTTCGCGGGCACGCTGGACATCGACGCCTCGGAGAAGGCGGCCCGGTTCGTCCGGACCTGCGACTGCTTCAACATCCCGGTGCTGACGTTCGTGGACGTGCCCGGCTTCCTGCCCGGCACGGGACAGGAATGGGGCGGGATCATCCGGCGCGGGGCCAAGCTGATCTACGCCTACGCGGAGGCCACCGTGCCGAAGATCACAGTGATCACCCGCAAGGCGTACGGCGGCGCGTACGACGTGATGGGCTCCAAGCACCTCGGCGGGGACATCAACCTCGCCTGGCCCACGGCCCAGATCGCGGTCATGGGCGCGCAGGGCGCTGTGAACATCCTGTACCGGCGGGAACTGGCCAGCGCCGAGGACCCCGATGCGCTGCGCGCCCAGCGGGTCACGGAGTACGAGGACACGCTGGCCAACCCGTACATCGCGGCGGAGCGCGGCTACGTGGACGCGGTAATCCGGCCGGCCGAGACCCGGGCCCAGGTCACCCGGGCGCTGCGGACGCTGCGGACCAAGCGGCAGACGATGCCGCCGAAGAAGCACGGCAACATCCCGCTGTGAGTGAGGCGAAGAGTAGCCGATTGACTACAATTAGCTCAACTCCGGGTCTCCTTCGGCCCCGGGAAGGGCGGACCCGGCAGTAGAGTCGTGAGTGCCATGACCGACATCGTCTCGCCCCTGCCCACGCTCGCGCGTTACGCGATCATGATCGATGTCGGCTACATCTACGCCGCCGCCGGTGAGCTCCTGTTCAGCGTCGGCTCCCGGCGGGAGTACCGGGTCGACACCGACAAGCTGATCCAGGCGCTCACCCGGCATGCCGACGGCCTGGTCCGGGGCGAGCTGCTCCGGGTCTACTGGTACGACGCGGCCCGGGACCGGGTGCCCACCATCGACCAGCGGGTGATCGCCCAGATGGCCCGGGTGAAGCTGCGGCTGGGCAACCTGAACGCGCGCGGCCAGCAGAAGGGCGTGGACGCGCAGATCCGCGCGGACATGGAGGCGCTGGCCCGGCACCGCGCGATCACCGATGCCGTGCTGGTGGCCGGCGACGAGGACATGGTCCCCGCGGTCGAGGCGGCCCAGGCGTTCGGCGTCCGCGTGCACCTGTGGGGCGTCGAACCGCCGTTCGGCACCAACCAGGCCGAGCGCCTGGTCTGGGAGTCCGACACGGTCGAGGTGCTCGACCGCGCGTTCCTGGAGCCGTACTTCACCCGGATCCCGCCGCCCGAGCCGGTGCCGTCCGTCCCGGCGGCCGCGCCGGCGAACGCGGCTAACGCGGCCGGGGCGGCCGGCCCGGCCGGCGTGCCCTCCCCCGCCCAGCTGTTCGAGCGCCGGCACGGCGTGCGGCCGCCGCACCGCCCTGCCCCGCAGCCGGCCCTCGGCTCCCCCGCCCCCGGCCAGCCCGGCCTGGGCCAGCCGTCCCTGGGCCAGCCGTCCCTGGGCCAGCCGTCCCTGGGCCAGCCGTCCCTGGGCCAGTCAGCCTTCGGCCAGTCAGCCTTCGGCCAGTCAGCGCTGCCCAGCAGGCTCGGCCCGGACCGGCAGCGGGTCGAGGAGGCCGGCGAGCACGTGGCCCAGAAGTGGATTCTCACCCGGGGCGAGGACAACATCCGGGATCTGCTGCCCGGGCCGATCCTGCCGCCGGTGATCGACAAGGAACTGCTGGTCGAGGCGGAAAAGGAACTGGGCGCGTCGTTGCGGCCCTACCAGGAGGCACGGGAGTGGCTGCGGGACGCGTTCTGGGAACGGGTCCGCCGCCAGTTCGGGATCGGGAGCGGCAGATCATGACCAGTGAGCCGGGCGAGCGCCCGATGCTGTCGGTGCTGGCGGGCCGCCCCACCGCCGAGGAACTGGCCGCGCTCACCGCGGTCGTGGCCGCCCAGCTGGCCGCCCGCCAGCAGGCGGCCCGGGCGGAGGCGGCCCGCGCGGCCGCGGCCCCGGCCCCGTCCGGCTGGCTGGACCGGGCCGCGCGGTGCGGCGCCCCGCATACGCACGGCCCCGGCGCCTGGCGCCGCTCCAGCCTGCCCCGCTGAGCTCTCCCGGCTGGGTCAGGCGGGCTGGGTCACCCGGCGGGGCCGGCTGCCCCGTCCGGCTCCGCGGGTCCGGGTGACCCGGCGAGCTGAGCGATGATCTTGATCAGGGCGCTGCGCAGGTGCTCGCGCTCGGCCGGGGTGAGCGTCGCGGTCATCTGCCGCTCCAGCTCGTCCCGCTCCTGCTCGACGGCGCGGCGCACCGCGCGGGCCTGGCCGGTGAGGTAGAGCCGGACCAGGCGGCCGTCCGCCGGGTCGCGCTGGCGCCTCAGCAGGCCGGCCGCGGCCATCCGGTCGGCCGACTTGACCACGGTGGGGGTGGCCAGGTGCAGGCGGGCGGCCAGCTCGCCAGGGGTCAGCCCGTCGGTCTCCCAGAGCACCTCCAGGAGCACGTTCTGGCCGACCCGGACGCCGTGCCGGCTCATGGCCTCGTCCGCGGCGGCGCGCATCAGCTTGGACGACCGGGTGAACAGCGCGAGCAGCTCGTTCATGATCCGATCGTAGACAACCGCTGGCCGGCTACCGATCCCGCGCGTAGGGTACTCGTTAGCCGGCTATCGAATGTGCCGGGCCCGAGGGACAGGAGCGGCATGCAACTGAGTTTCGGCATCAAGACATCCCAGATGGGCCTCACCTACCAGGACATCCTCCGGGTGTGGCGGGACGCCGACCAGGTCCCGCTGTTCGGGCACGCCTGGCTGTGGGACCACATGGTGCCGCTGCGCGGTGACGCGCGCGGCGCGGCGCTGGAGGCCTGGACCCTGCTCGGCGCGCTCGCCGCGCAGACGCAGCGGCTGCGGCTCGGCGTGATGGTGACCAGCAACCGGCTGCGCAACCCCGCCCTGCTGGCCAAGATGGCCGCCACGGTGGACGTGATCTCCGGCGGCCGGCTGGAGTTCGGCATCGGCGCGGGCGGCAGCCAGCTGCCCGGCGCACCCGAGGCGCCGACCGCGATCGTGCGCCGCGAGTTCGAGGCGTACGGCGTGCCCCTCGTCCCGGCCGGCCAGGCGGTCGGCGCGCTGGCCGAGGCGTGCACGCTGATCCGCCGGATGTGGGCCGAGGAGGAGCCGTTCGACTTCAGCGGCCGCCACTACCAGCTGCACGGCGCCGTGTGCGAGCCCAAGCCGGTGCAGCGGCCCCATCCGCCGTTCGTGATCGGGGCCGGCGGGGAGCGGTCCGCGCTCCGGGTCGTGGCTGAGCAGGCGGACATCTGGAACTGCCCGGCCCGGACGGCCGGGGAGTTCCGGCACAAGAGCGGCGTCCTGGACGAGCACTGCGCGGCCATCGGCCGGGACCCGGCCCAGATCACCCGGTCCATGCAGATCATCGTGCCGCCCGGGGACCCGGCCGCCTCCCGGGCGCTGCTGCTGGAGCTGATCGGCGCCGGTGCCACCCACCTGGTCCTCGCGCCCGCACCGCCGTGGCCGGACCGGCCCGCCCAGTGGCTCGCCGACGAGGTGGCCGCCCCGGTCGCAGCCGAGCTGGCCAGCGGCTGACCGACCCAGCGGCTGACCGACCCAGCGGCTGACCGACCCAGCGGCCCGGTGACCCAGCCGCCCAGTGACAACGTCCGATTCCCGCCAGCGCCGCGCCCGGGCCTGGCGTTGAATCGGGGTATGACCCTCGACCCCGACACCTGCTACCGGGCGATGGCCGCCCGCGACCCGCGGTTCGACGGCCGCTTCTTCACCGCCGTGACCAGCACCGGGATCTACTGCCGGCCGGTCTGCCCGGCCCGCACCCCGGCCCGGGCGCACATGAGGTTCTTCCCGCACGCGGGGGCCGCGGAGGCGGCCGGGTTCCGGGCCTGCCGGCGCTGCCGCCCGGAGGCCAGCCCGGGCTCACCGGACTGGAACGTCCGGGCCGACCTGGCCGCCCGGGCGGTGCGGCTGATCGCGGACGGCTACGCCGACGCGCACGGGATCGGCGGGCTGGCCGCCCGGCTGGCGGTCACCCAGCGGCACCTGCACCGGCTGCTGGTGGCCGAGCTGGGGGCCGGGCCGCAGGCCCTGGCCCGGACCGCGCGGCTGCAGACCGCGCGGCGGCTGCTGGCCGAGACCACGATGCCGGTCACCGAGGTCGCGTTCGCCAGCGGCTTCTCCAGCGTCCGGCAGTTCAACGCCAGCGTGCGGGAGTCCTCCGGGCGCACCCCGTCGCAGCTGCGGGCCCGGGCCCGGCGCACCGGCCCGGGCGGCCAGGGCGCCCGGGACTCAGCCGGCGCCCCGGGCACCTGGCTCACCCTCCGGCTGGCCTGCCGCGAGCCGTTCGACGCGGCCGGGTGGCTGGCGTTCCTGGCCGCACGGGCGATCCCCGGGGTGGAGCAGGTCAGCGCGGACCGCTACGCCAGGACCGTGGCGACCGCCGCGGGCCCGGGCATCATCGAGCTCATCCCCCGGCCGGGCCAGGGTCACGTGCTGCTCCGCGCCCAGCTCACCGGCCTCGCGGCGGTCGGCCCGGTCGTCGGCGGCGCCCGGCGGCTGCTCGACGCCGACGCCGACCCGGCCGCGATCGGCGCCGCGCTGGCCACCGACGCCCGGCTCGCCCCGCTGGTGCGGGCGCGGCCCGGGCTGCGGGTGCCCGGCGCCTACGACGGCTTCGAACTGGCCGTCCGCGCGGTCCTCGGCCAGCAGGTCTCGGTCGCCGCGGCGAGCACGTTCGCGGGCCGCCTGGCCGCCCGGCACGGCCGCCCGCTGCCCGCCGACGTTTCCCCTAACGGTCCGTCCGGGGCCAGCACCCAGCCGCCCGCGGCCCGCCACGGGCGCGGCCGCCGGCGGGCCCGGGCCGAGTGTGCTCTTCCCCGGTCCGGACGTGCTGGCCGGCGCGGACCTGGCCGGGCTGGGGCTGACCACGGCCCGGCAGCGGACCCTGCACGCGCTCGCCGCAGCCGCCGCGAGCGGGCGGCTGACCTTCGATCCCGGCACCGACCCCGCGGAGATCGCCGCCCGGCTGGCCGAGCTGCCGGGGATCGGGCCGTGGACCACCGGCTACATCCTGATGCGCGCGGCCGGCGACCCGGACGCGTTCCCCGCGGCCGATCTGGGCCTGCGGCGCGCCCTGGCCCGGCTGGGCGTCCAGCCCGGGCACCCGGCCAGGTGGCGCCCGTGGCGCGCGTACGCCGCCATGCTGCTCTGGTCATGGCCGGCCGAGCCGGACGTGACCTGGCCGGCCGAGCCGGACCTGCTCGCCCCGGCGAGCTGAGGAGGGACCGATGCCCGACCCGGCTGCCCGGCCGCCCGCCACCGTCCTGACCACTGCCGGGCCCCCCCAGGGGGTCGCCAGCCCCGGGCCCGCCGACCCCGGGCCCGCCAGTCCCGTGCTGGCCAGCCCCGTGCTGGCCGTCGTCGTGGACACGCCGATCGGCCCGCTCAGCCTGCTGGCCCGGCAGGGCCGGCTGATCGCGGGCGGGTTCACCGCCGACCCGGCCGTCATGCACCGCAGGCTGGCCGCACCGCTGCGCGCGCTGCCGCTGGCTGCCGCCCGCCCGGCGGACCTGCCCTGGCTGGCCCCGCCGGTCGCCGCCTACTTCCGCGGTGACCTGCGGGCGCTGGACACCATCCCGGTGCACCAGCCGGGCCCGGTGTCCCGGCAGCGGCTCTGGGCCGCGCTGCGCGCGGTGCCGCCCGGCCGCACGGTCAGCTACACCGAACTCGCCGCGCGGGCCGGGAACCCGCGGGCGCCGCGGGCCGCCGGGGCCGCCTGTGCCTATAACCTGATCGCGCCCGTGGTCCCCTGCCACCGGGCGTTGCGGTCGGACGGCAGCCTGGGCGGCTACTACTACGGCCTGGACCGCAAGACGTGGCTGCTGCGTCACGAGGGCGCCGGTCCGGGCTAGCGCGGTGAGTCCCGGGAGGGCGCCTGCCCGGGCAGTATCCGCCAGCCGCTGGCCTGGTCCCCCTGAGGACGGGCGGCGCGCGCTCGCCTAAACTCCTCGGCAGTCGGGAGGAGAAGATTCGTGCGCAAGGTGCTTATCGCGAACCGGGGCGAGATCGCGGTCCGTGTCGTCCGGGCCTGCCGGGACGCGGGGCTGGCGAGCGTGGCCGTGTACGCCGAATCCGATCTCGACGCGCTGCACGTCTCGATGGCCGACGAGGCGTACGCCCTCGGCGGCCCCAGCCCGGCCGAGAGCTACCTGAGCATCGGGAAGCTGCTCGCGGTGGCCGCCGAATCCGGGGCCGACGCCGTCCACCCGGGCTACGGGTTCCTGGCCGAGAACGCCGGGTTCGCCCAGGCGGTCACCGATGCCGGGCTGACCTGGATCGGGCCCCCGCCGGCCGCGATCGAGGCGCTGGGCGACAAGGTGGCCGCGCGGCAGATCGCCGCCACCGTCGGCGCCCCGATGGCCGCGGGCACGGACGGCCCGGTCAGCGGGGCCGAGGAAGTTGAACGCGTTCGTGTCCCGGCACGGCCTGCCCATCGCCATCAAGGCGGCGTTCGGCGGCGGCGGCCGGGGGCTGAAGGTGGTCCGGACCCCCGGCGAGATCGGCGAGGCGTACGAGTCCGCGGTCCGCGAAGCCGTGGCGGCGTTCGGCCGGGGCGAGTGCTTCGTCGAGCGCTACCTGGACCGGCCGCGGCACGTGGAGACCCAGTGCCTCGCCGACACCCGCGGGAACGTGGCCGTGATCTCCACCCGGGACTGCTCGCTGCAGCGCCGGCACCAGAAGCTGGTCGAGGAGGCGCCCGCGCCGTTCCTGACCCGCAGCCAGGTCGAGCAGCTCTACACCGCGTCCAAGGCCATCCTCCGGGAGGCCGGGTACGTGGGCGCGGGCACCTGCGAGTTCCTGGTCGGGCAGGACGGCACGGTGTCGTTCCTGGAGGTCAACACCCGGCTTCAGGTCGAGCACCCGGTGTCGGAGGAGGTCACCGGCATCGACCTGGTCCGGGAGATGTTCCGCATCGCGGACGGGCAGGAACTCGGCTACACCGACCCGGAGCCGCGCGGGCACTCGATCGAGTTCCGGGTCAACGCCGAGGACCCGGGCCGGAACTTCCTGCCCGCCCCGGGCACGATCACCGAGCTGACCTGGCCGTCCGGCCCCGGGGTGCGGGTGGACGCCGGGTATGCGCAGGGGATGACCGTGCCGCAGGCCTTCGACTCGCTGCTGGCCAAGCTCATCATCACCGGGGCCAGCCGGACCGAGGCGCTGGAGCGGGCCCGCCGCGCGCTGGACGAGTGCGTGGTCGGCGGCATGCCCACGGTGCTCCCCTTCGACCGCGCGGTGGTCCGCGACCCGGCCTTCACCGACGAGCCGTTCCGGGTGCACACCCGGTGGATCGAGACCGAGTTCCCCGGGGCAATCGAGCCCTGGTCCGGGCAGGCGGGCAGCGGGGCAGCCGGGCAGGCGGACGGCCGGGCGGCCGGCCAGCGTGAGCGGATCACGGTGGAGGTGAGCGGGAAGCGGCTCGAGGTGGTCCTGCCGGCCGGCTTCGGGGTCCCGGCTGCGGCCGCGGCCGCAGGCGGGGCCCGGCGGGTACCGCGGGGCCGGCGGGGCGGCGGCCCGGCCGCCGCGGCCAGCGGCGACGATCTCGTCAGCCCGATGCAAGGCACGATCACCAAGATCGTTGCGGCCGAGGGTGACCAGGTGTCGGCGGGTGACACCGTGGTCGTCCTGGAGGCGATGAAGATGGAACAGCCGCTGACCGCGCACCAGGACGGCACCGTGACCGGGCTGTCGGTGGAGGTCGGCCAGACCGTGACGGCGGGCGCAGTCATCTGCAAGCTCGAGGGCTAGCATCCCGCCCGGCCGCGCCCGCTCGCGGCCGGCCGGGGACCGGACGGGCAGGTCCCCGGCGGCTGGGAGACTAGTCCCATGCCTCCCGTGCTGGCTGCCCCCGCCACCCCGTGCCGCCGCCGGGGCACCGTGTCGCGTCAGGGCAGCGCGCGCGCGACCCGGAGCCCTCGGTGACCCGGCTGCCGGGCGACCCCGGGCCACTCGGCTGGCTGCGGTTCACCTACGGGTTCCGGCTCCCGGCCGAGAACATCCACTGGGTCCGGCACGAACTGACCGACGCGGGCTGGCGGGGCCGGACCGTGCTCCGGCACCTGGCCGTGATGATCCCCGTCTGCGCGATCGTGGTGACCGTGCTGGCCATCCTGCTGCCCGCCCCGCTGTGGGTCAGCCTGACCATGGTGGCGCTCATCCTGTGCGGCAGCCTGTTCACGGTGACCGTCTACGCGGACGATTTGCGGGCCAACCGGCTGCGCCAGCACAACCTGCCGGTGCCCAACGATCCCGACCTGGGCCACCCCACCCACTGATCCGCAAGCCCACTGACCCCACGGCCCCTGCCAGCCCCACGGGCCTCAGCGGCGGCCGCCGGCGGGGCGCATGAGCCGGCGGGCGGCCTCGGTCAGGCTGCCCGACAGCGACGGGTAGACCGCGAACGTGTGCGCCATCTGATCCACGGTCAGCGACTGCTCCACGGCCAGCGACACACCCAGGATCAGCTCGCTGGCCCGCGGCGCGACCACGACCCCGCCGAGCACGATGCCCGTCCCGCGGCGGGCGAACAGCTTCACGAACCCATCCCGGAAGCCCTGCATCTTGGCCCGGGCGTTGGTGGCCAGCGGCAGCTTGACCGCCACCGCGTCCTCCGCGCCTGATTCGACCGCGTCCGCGGTGATCCCCACGGTCGCGATCTCCGGGTCCGTGAAGATCGTCGCCGCCACGTGGTCCAGCCTGATCGGCTGGACGGCCTCGCCCAGCGTGTGCCACATGGCGATGCGGCCCTGCATGGCCGCGACCGACGCGAGCATCATCACGCCGGTGCAGTCACCGGCCGCGTACACGCCCCGGGCCGTGCTCCGCGAGACCCGGTCCACCTCGACGAATCCCCGGCTGTCCAGGGTGACCCCGGCCTCCTCCAGGCCCAGGCCCCGGGTGGCAGGCTCCATGCCCACGGTGAGCAGGCAATGCGAGCCGCGCACGGTCCGGCCGCCCTCCAGCGTGACCAGCACGCCGTCACCGGTCCGCTTGACCGCCGCCGCGCGGGAGCGGCCCAGCACGGTCATGCCGCGGCGCCGGAACACGTCCTCCACCACGACCGCCGCGTCCACGTCCTCGTGCGGCAGCACCCGCTCCCGCGAGGAGACCAGGGTGACCTGGGAACCGAGGGCCTGGTAGGCGCTGGCAAACTCGGCGCCGGTCACCCCGGAGCCGACCACGATCAGCTCCGGGGGCAGCTCGGGCAGGTCGTAGAGCTGGCGCCAGTTCAGGATGCGCTCGCCATCCGGCTCCGCGCCGGGCAGCACCCGGGGCATCGCGCCGGTGGCGATCAGCACGGCCCCGGCCTGCATCCGCTGGCCACCCGCGACGACCGTGTCCGGCCCGGCCAGCGCGGCCCGGCAGGTGATGATCTCCACTCCCTCGGCGGCCAGCCGTTTGGCGACGTCCGAGGACTGGGCCTGGGCCAGGGCCTTGACCCTCGCGTACAGCCGGGGCGCGTCCACCTGAGCCTGCCCGCGCCCGGCCCGGATGCCCAGGCCCTGCGCGCCGTTCACCACGGACATGGTGGTGGACGTGGCGATCAGGGTCTTGGACGGCACGCAGTCGGTCAGCACGCAGGCGCCGCCCAGGCCATCGCTGTCCACCACGGTCACCTGGGCGCCGAGTTGCGCGGCCACCAGGGCCGCCTCGTACCCGCCCGGGCCGCCCCCCAGGATCACGATTCTCTCGTGCGGCTGGCTCACGTTGCCTCATTCTTCCCGGCCGCCCCGATCCCGGGTACGCCGCCCTCCCGCCGGCCAGCCGGGCGGACCAGTCACCGGAGATCTGCCGCAACGGCACGTTGCCTCGTTACGCTGGTGAGCCGTGGAGCTGTACGCGGCGTATGCCACCAATATGGACCCCTCGCTGATGGCGGAACGCTGCCCGTATTCGCCCATGCGGGGCAACGGCTGGCTGGAAGGCTGGCGGCTCACCTTCGGCGGCGAGGACATCAGCTGGGAAGGCGCCCTGGCCACGGTGGTGGAGGACGCCGCCGAGCGGGTCTTCGTCGTCCTGTACGAGCTGTCCGACCTGGACGAGCAGGTGCTCGACCACTGGGACGGCGTGCACCTGGGCTACTTCCAGAAGATCAGGGTCCGGGTGCAGACGCTGGACGGCGACGTGGCCGCCTGGCTCTACGTGCTCAACGACTACGAGGGGGGCCTGCCGTCCGCGCGCTACCTGGGCATCGTGGCGGACGCCGCCGAGATGGCCGGCGCCCCGGCTGACTACGTGGCCGGGCTGCGGGCCCGCCCCTGCGCGTCACTCGGCAGCTGACCCGCGGGCGCGCCCAGCGTACGGCTCAGACCCGCAGGAACGAGGCGATCGAGGCCCGCAGCGACCGGGCGTCCAGCCCGTGCGCGGCCTGATGCTCGGCGGGCGTCCCGTACCGGCGCAGTTCGCGGCGGCCGACGCCCAGCCCCAGGATCCGGTGCGGCAGGTCGCGCAGCGCGTCCGCGACGGCCGGCACTGAGGTCCCGGCCAGGTACGGCTCGACCAGCACCACGTCCGGGGCCGCCAGGCTGTCCCGCAGCGTCCCCGCGTCCAGCGGCCGGATAGTGGCCGCATACAGCACGGTGACGTCGAATCCGAGGGTGGCGTCAACCACGGCGTCCGCCAGCGGGCCGACCGCCAGCACCGTCCCCTGACGCCCGCGGCGCAGCATGGTCAGCCGGCCCGGCTCGCCGTCCAGCGGGACCGCGTTGGTCTCCGTGGACAGCCGCACGTAGACCAGGCCGTCCCCGCGCGCCGCCGCGCGGATCTGGCGCTCGGCCTCGTCGGGATGCCCCGGAACGTGCACGGTCCAGCCCGGCAGCGTGCCGAGCAGGGCGACGTCGCCGGGTGACTGGTGAGTGCGGCCGTTGTCGGCGTAGTCGTAGGACGCGGCCAGGCTGACCAGGACGGCGCCGGCCGCCGCAGCCTGGTGGTTCAGGTCCAGCTTGATCTGCTCGAAGGGCCGCTCGATGAGGAAACTGGCGAACGTGCTGGCGATCGGCCGCACCCCGGTCAGGGCCAGCCCGCCCGCCACGCTGATCAGCAGCTGCTCCCGGATCCCCACGTTGATGACCCGGTCCGGGTAGCGGGCGGCGGCCGGCCGGAACGCGTCCGCCGAGATGTCGGCCAGCACCACGGCCAGCCGGGGGTTCCCGGCCAGCAGGCCGCTGGTGACCGCCGCGAAGCGTTCCCGCATGGTTTCCATGACCGTCTCCTATCGCTTGGGCTCTGACGACCGCGGCCACCAGGTGCGGCCGGCCGGGATGCGGCGCGGTGAGCGCGGCCTCCAGCGCGTCGTGATCCCGCCCGCTGACCCGGCGCACCGACCAGCCCTCGGCGGCGAACCGGGTCTGCACCCCGCCCGGCCAGCCGTGGGTGGACGACGCGTTGTCCACCACCACCACGTGCAGCGCGTCCAGCCGCGCGGCGCGGGCGAACGCGATCGCCTCGTGGTTGGATCCCTCGTCCAGCTCGGCGTCCCCGACCAGGACGAACACCCGCGAGTCAGTCAGTTCCCGGGCGCGCAGCCCGAGCGCCACCCCGGCGGCCAGCGGCAGCCCGTGGCCGAGTGACCCGCTGGAAATCTCCACCCCCGGGACCAGGGTCCGGTCCGGGTGCAGCCCCAGGGCGGATCCGAACGCGCCGAAACCGGGCAGGTCCGCGGGATCGACGAAGCCCTTGGCCGCGAGCACCGCGTAGTACGCCATCGGCCCGTGCCCCTTGGACAGCAGGAAGCGGTCCCGCGCGTCGTCCCCGGCGGTCTGCGGGGTGACCCGCAGCACCCGGTCGTAGAGCACCCACAGCACGTCCAGGGTGGAGGTGGCCGCCTGGTCGTGCTTGTCGTCCCCGGTCATCAGCGACATCAGGCCGGGCAGGTCGGCGAAGGTGGCGGGCGGGCGGTGGTTCGCGATCGTCGTCATGACCCCATGCTCTGACTTCAAGCGCGCTTTAAGTCAATAGATCAGGCCAGCGCCAGGACCAGCAGGATCAGCAACGGAACCGCCATCGCCGCGATGGGGCCCCAGGTCCAGCGGGCCTGGAGGCGGGCGGGAGGCGCGTCCGGGGCCGCGGCGGAGCGCTGCATCTGGGCCCGTTCGTCCAGCTGCCGGGCGATGAATTCGGGCGCTGATCCGGTCAGCGCCGTCTGGGCCTCGCCGGGGAGTCTGGCGTATCCGGGTGCCGGGGTCATCCCGCGGCGGGCGGCGCGGCGGGCCCGCAGCTCGGCACGGGTCCGGGAGCGGCCCGACGACTGCACCGCCCAGCTGTGCACGAGCCGGTCACCGGCCGGCCCGCGGTAGTGGACCCGCACGTTGTGGACCAGATCCACCTGGCTCACCGCGGCCCACGGCAGCACGTGCACCCGCAGCGGGTTCACCACGGTGACCCCCGCGGCGTCGGCCACGATCCGGGGACGCAGCGCGCAGGCGTACATGATCCCGCTGATCGCGAGGACGACGACGGCCGTGACCAGCGCCGCGTGGTCATGGTGACTCAGGGCGAGCACGATCAGCGCCGCGACCGCGAACGCGGCCCAGGCCCACCACGCCACCAGGGATCCGGTAGTCCGGTAGACCTGCCGCTCACCGAGCAGACCCTGCCGCGAGAACACCGGCTCAGCCTATGCCGGCCCGGCGCCAGCCCGCCCATCACCGGCAGGCGCCCGGGCGGCCCGGCATTCCCGCATCAAACCGTCCCTATCGGGACCAGGTGCTACGGTGATCCGCCAGTGGCACCGTGCATCGCGCTGGCCTCCGGCCGCCCGGTGGCGCATGCTGAGCACACTGCCGCAGGCGCGGTCGCGGCCGCGCGGGTCCGGTCAGGTCCGCCTGCGCAGAGGTGGGAGGTCAGGATGCAGCATCCTGGGGACCCGGGTGGTCCGGACCGAGGACCCGCGCCTGCTGACGGCCGGCGGTACCTACGTCGACGACCTGCGGGTCCCCGAACTGACCGGTGCGGTGCGGGCCACGTTCGTGCGCAGCCCGGTCGCGCACGCGCTGATCACCGGCCTGGACGTCTCGGCCGCCCGGGCCGCCCCCGGCGTGCTCGCCGTGCTCACCGCCCGGGACCTGGATGACCTGCCCCCGCCGCCCCCCGACGACGGGCCGGGCAGCGAGGGCGCCCCGGTGCCGATGGGCGGCCCGTGGGCCGAGCCCTTGCTGGCCGCGGACCGGGTGCGGTTCGTCGGTGAGCCGGTGGCGATGGTCCTGACCGACGACCGCTACCAGGGCGAGGACGCGGCCGAACTGGTCAGCGTGGACTACGAGCCGCTGCCCGCGGTGGTGGGCTTCGGCGGCGCGCTGGACCCGCCGGGCGCTGCTGTTCGCGGGGACGGACTCCAACGTGGCGGTGAGTTCCGGCCCGCCCGCCGACCACGCCGCTTTCGACGGCTGCGACGTGGTGATCGAGCACATCATCGAGAACCAGCGGCTGGCGCCGGTCCCGCTCGAGGGGCGCGCGGCCGCCGCCCAGTGGGCGGACGGCCGGCTGACCGTGTGGCTGAGCACGCAGAACGCGCAGATCTCCCGGTTCATCCTGGCTGGCGCGCTGGGGCTCGATCCGGCCGCGATCCGGGTGATCACCCCGGATGTGGGCGGCGGGTTCGGCGCCAAGGTCGGGCTGGACCGGGACGGGATCACGGTCGCCTGGGCGGCCCGGCGGACCGGCCGGCCGGTCCGCTGGTCGGAAACCCGCCGCGAGAACCTGGTCGGCATGACGCACGGGCGGGCCCAGCAGCAGGCCATCACGCTCGGCGGGACGCGGGACGGGCAGTTCCTCGCGTACCGGCTCGAGATCGTCCAGGACACCGGGGCCTACCCCCGGATGAGCGGCTTCCTCCCCGGCCTGACCAGCCTGATGGCCGTCGGCCCGTACTGGATCCCGCGCGTGGAAACCGCCTTCCGGGTCGTGGTGACGAACACCACGCCGATCTCGGCCTACCGCGGCGCGGGGCGCCCGGAGGCCACCGCCGCGATCGAGCGGGCCGTGGACCTGTTCGCCGCCGAGATCGGCATGGACCCGGCCGAGGTCCGGCGGCGGAACCTGATCCCCGCGGGCAGCTTTCCCTACACGACCGGGAGCGGGGCCGTCTACGACAGCGGGGACTACGTCCGGGCGCTGGACACGGTCCTGGCCGGCGCGGGCTACCGCGCGCTGCGGGAGGAGCAGGCCCGCCGCCGCGCGCGCGGCGACGTGCTGCAGCTGGGCCTGGGGCTGGCCAGCTACGTGGAGATCACCGCGGCCGACGCGGCCGCCGGGGAGACCGCCCGGCTCGTCGTGCACGGGGACGGCGCGGCCACGGTGTACACCGGCAGTTCCGCGCACGGCCAGGGCCATCACACGGCCTGGGCCATGCTCGTCCAGGCCGAGCTGGGCATCCCGATGGCCAGGGTGACGGTGATCCACGGGGACACCGAGGTCATCCCGCAGGGCGTCGGCACCTACGCGTCACGGTCACTCCAGCTCGGCGGGGTCGCCGTGCATATGGCCGCCCTGGACGTGAAGGAGCAGGCCCGCAGGGTCGCCGCGCACCTGCTCGAGGCCAGCGAGGCCGACCTGGAGCTGGACGCCGAGCGCGGGCTATGGCAGGTCCGCGGGGACCCCGCGACCGGCCAGACCTGGGCTGAGGTCGCCGGGCACGCCGGGCCGGACGGCCTGGCCGCCTACGTGGAGTACACCGGGGGACGCCCGACCTTCCCGTTCGGCACCCACCTGGCGGTCGCCGAGGTCGACACCGAGACCGGCCAGGCCCGGCTGGTCCGGCTGGTGACCGTGGACGACGCCGGGACAGTGGTCAACCCGGTGCTGGCCGAGGGGCAGCGGCACGGCGGGATCGCCCAGGGCGTGGCGCAGGCCCTGCTGGAGGAGATGCTCTACGACGCCGACGGCAACCCGCTCACCAGCACCCTCGCCGACTACGCCATGATCACGGCGGCGGAGCTGCCCAGCTTCGAGCTGCTGCCCAGCGAGACCCCGACCGACATCAACCCGCTGGGCGCCAAGGGCATCGGCGAGGCGGGCACGATCGGCGCCGCACCCGCCACCCAGAACGCGGTCATCGACGCGGTCAGCCACCTCGGGGTACGGCACATCGACATGCCAGCCACGCCCGCCCGGGTCTGGGCCGCGATCAGTGCCGCCCGGCAGGCTGGCTAGGCGAACGCCGGGGCGTAGTCGGCCGCGAACTGCGCGAAGGACCGGGCAGGCCGGCGAGGGCCGGCACATCGCCGGTGACCCACTCCGCGTCGCCCTCGGCGATCATGCTGAACGCCTGGGCGTTCATCTCGGCCACCGGCCCGGGGACGCCCGCCTGGATCATGGCCTGCTTGTTGTCCTCGAAGCTGAGCTCACGGTAGGTGATGGTGCGGCCCAGCAGCGCCGAGAGCACCGCGGCCACGTCATAGTTGGAGATCAGCTCCGGGCCGGTGAGCCAGTAGGTCTGCCCGGCGTGCGGCGCGGGCGACGCGGCGATCTCGGCGGCCACCGCCCCGACGTCGCGCGCGTCAACCATGCCCATCCGCCCGCGGCCGGCCGAGGAGCCGAAGCCGCTGGTCTTCGCGATCGCCGGGGCCAGGACCAGGACATTCTGCATGTAGGCGTTGGCCCGCAGGAGCGTGTGCGGCAACCCGGAGGCCGCCAGCCCGGCCTCGATCTCGGCCTGCCAGCGCCGCCGGGCGATGGGAGAGTCCGCCGAGGCGTTGCTGGTCACCTTGACGACGGGCCCGGCCCCGGCGCGGGCGGCGCTGTGGATCACGTTCAGCTCCTGGGCGGGCCCGCCTGGGCTGACGAGCACCACGCCGGTCACGCCGGCCATCGCCGCGTCGATGCTGGCGGGCTGGTCCAGGTCGCCCACGGCGATCTCCGCGCCCGCGTCTGCCAGCGCCGTCGCGTGCTCCGGGTGGCGCGCCAGCACCCGGACCGGAACCCCCCGCTGCCGCAGCCGGAGCGCTGCCTCGGAGCCGACCTTCCCGGGCGTCGTGACCAGAATCATGGGCTGCTTCTCTCCGCCTCGATTAAATGGGTTACGTAACCCACTCTGGCCGGCGCACACTGGGTTGTCAAACCCAGAATCGGGTAGGGTGGTGGCATGGCGAGCGACACGCGGCAGCGGTCCAGGCTGACCCCCAAGGGAGCGCGGACCCGCGCCCGGATCGTCGCCGCCGCCGCGCGGCTGATCCACGAGCACGGCGTGGCCGGTACCACCCTCGAGGACGTCCGGGCGGCGGCCGGGGTCGGCGGCTCGCAGCTCTACCACTACTTCGCCGATAAGGATGAGCTCGTGCAGGCGGTCATCGACCACCAGGCCGAGGCCATCGTCGGTCACACCGAACGGGCCGGCCTGGGCACCATCGACGGGCTGCGGGCGTGGCGCGACATGGTCATCACCGAGGCCAGGAGTGGCGACGGCCAGGGAGGCTGCCCTCTCGGCTCGCTCGGCAGCCAGCTCGCCGAGAGCGACCCTGCGGCCCGCGCCCTGGTCGCGGCCGGTTTCGGGCGGTGGTCAGCCACGCTCAGCGACGGCCTGCGGGCCCTGCAGGCGGCTGGGCACCTGGCCGGCCTCGACCCGGACGACCTCGCCGTGACGCTGCTCGCCGCGCTTCAGGGCGGGCTCCTCCTCGCGCAGGTCCAGCGGGACACCCGGCCGCTCGAAACCGCCGTCGACACCCTCCTCGCGCTCGCCTCCCGTTAGCGAAGGCTCCCGCCGGGGGTGCCGCGGCGGCCGTTCAGGCGTGGGCGCTGTCCGAGAGGGGCTCGGGGGCCACCGAGCTGCCCCGGACCGCGGCGATCGCGGCGGCGGACAGCAGCCGCACCCCGATGCCGATCGCGCTCTCGTCCACGTCGAACGCGGGCTGGTGGATGTCGAAGTCCTGGGCGGAGCCGGGCACCCGGGTGCCCAGCCGGGCCAGTGAGCCCGGCACCGACTCCAGGTACCAGGCGAAGTCCTCCCCGCCCAGGCTCTGCTGGGTGGTGGTGATCGCGTCGGCGCCGAGCACCCGCTCGGCCGCGGCGGACAGCAGGGCCGTGCTGGACGGCTCGTTCACGGTGGGCGGGACACTGCGCTGGTAGGCCAGGTCGGCGATGACCCCGTAGGCGCTGGCCACCGACTCGATCAGGGCCTTGAGCAGGTCCGGCGCCTCGTGCCAGGCCTTGTCGTCGAGGCACCGGACGGTGCCTTCCACCACGCCGTCATCGGGGATGGAGTTGGCGCCGGTGCCGGCGCTCACCCGGCCCCACACCAGGCTGAGGCTGGACCGCGGGTCGACCCGCCGGGACAGCGCGGCGGGCAGCTCGGTGACGATCTTGCCGAGCGCGTAGACCAGGTCCGCAGTCAAATGAGGCCGGGCGGTATGTCCGCCCGGCCCGGTCACCCGGACGGTAATGCGGTCACAGGCGGCGGTGATGGGGCCGCTGCGCACCCCCACCTTCCCTGCGTCCAGGCGCGGGTCGCAGTGCAGGCCGAAGATGCGGTCCACCGAGGCGATGCCGCCCGCCGCCATGACGTCCAGCGCGCCGCCGGCTACCTCCTCGGCCGGCTGGAAGATGAGCCGCACCCGGCCGGGCACCCGGCCCGCCGCCGCCTGCTGGGCCAGGAACAGCCCCGCGCCCAGCACGATGGTGGTGTGCACGTCGTGCCCGCAGGCGTGGCAGGCGTTGGGCACCGTGGACCGGTACGGGACCTGCTTCTCATCGCTCAGCGGCAGCGCGTCCAGGTCAGCCCGCAACGCGACCAGCGGGCTGCCGTCGGAGTTGTCGCCGATGTCCGCGATCAGCCCGGTTCCCTTGGGCAGGATCATCGGCCGCAGGCCCGCGGCGGCCAGGCGGAGCGCGATCCGCCGGGTGGCCCGGTGCTCGTGGTAGCCCAGCTCCGGGTGGGCATGCATGTCACGGCGGAAGTCGATCAGCTCAGATTCGTGCGCGGCCAGGAACGAGCCGAGATCGGCGCGCAGGGCGTCATTCGGCATTCGCCACCTCCCCCGGGCGGACGAACCGGTCCTCGGCGAACTCCGTGACCAGCGCGTCAACCACGTCCGTCAGCCCCCCGCCTGTTGCCACCACAGCCCGCTGCCGCTCGTAGGAGGCGCCCCGTTCGAGCACCTCGCCGAGCACGTCCAGCTCCCTGGCGCAGCCCAGCCGCTGCGCGACCGGCTGCAGCTCCATGAACAGCTCGTACAGCTCATCGCGCAGCGGCGCGGTCGACCCCGCCGCGTCCGTGATCACGATGGCGTCGAGCCCGTACCTGGTCGCCCGCCAGCGGTTGTCCCGGACGACCCAGGACGGCTGGCTGGGCAGCTGGTAGCCGCGGTCCAGTTGCGTGTCGAGCAGGTGCACCAGGCACTGCGACAGGGCGGCGACCATGCCGACCTCGCGCAGCGTAGGGACCCCGTCGAACATGCGGATCTCGACCGTGCCGAAGTCAGGGTGCGGCCGGACATCCCACCACACTTCCTTGATGCTCCGGATGGTCCCGGCCCGCAGCAGCGTGTCCATGTACTCCTCGAACTCACTCCAATCCGCCAGCAGTTGTGGCGGACCTGCGGTCGGCAACCCGCCGAAGATGACCGCCCTGCTCGAGGCGAGCCCGGTGTCGTGCCCTCCCCAGAACGGGCTCGACGCGGTCAGCGCCAGGAAATGCGGCAGATAAGCGGCCAGAGCATTGACGATCGGAATCGCCTTGCTGCCATCACGAAGCCCCACGTGGACATGCACACCAAAGGTCTGAATCCGGCGGGCCAGCCACTGCATCTGCTCGACGAGTTCCGCATAGCGCTGAACGGGCGCCATCTTGGCATCCCGCCAATCGCTGACAGGATGTGTTCCGGCGCAGGCCAGCATCGTACCGCGCATATCCGTGATCCGCTGAAGGTCAGCAATTGTCGCGGCTAGGTCCGCTACGGCCTCCGATACCGTACTGCACACGCCGGTGACCACCTCGACCGTGGACTGCATGAGCTCACCGTGAATCCTGGGCTGCGGCCCGGCCGCGTGCCGCCCCCGCAGGGCGGAGATGACCTCCCGCGCGTCCTGGCGCAGCAGCTTGCTGGTGGCGTCGATCAGCTGAAGCTCCCACTCGATGCCCAGCGTCGCGCCCCGGGAGGGGTTCCACCAGATAGCCACCGCTGACCTCCTCCTGGTCATGGCCCGGAGGCTGGCTGCCGCCCCGGGGGTCGCGCGGCTCACCGCACCGGGGCGCCGCTACTAATCCGCCTAGTAGCGATAACTCTCGGTAAGTACGGGCAGGCGACATGGCGTGGCCTTCGTGCCGTGACATGATCGGGCGTCCCGCTCAGCCGAGGTCGGGCGGCTGGTAGTGGCCCCAGACCTCGCGGAGCGCGTCGCACACTTCGCCGACGGTGGCCCGGTGCCGCAGGGCCTCGCGCATCGGGAAGAGCAGGTTCTGGCCGCCGGTGGCGGCCTTCTTCAGGTCGTCGATGCGGTGGCGGAACTCACCGGCGTCCCGCTCGCTGCGGAGCGTGGCCAGCCGCTGGGCCTGCTCCCGCTCGAGCGCGGGATTGACCGGCAGCAGCTCGTACGGCTCGTCGCTGGGCACGGTGAACTTGTTCACCCCGACCACGACCCGCTCCCCGGCGTCGATCTCCCGGGTCACCTGGTAGGCGGAGCGCTCGATCTCGGCCTTCTGGAAGCCCTGCTCGATGGCCGCGACCGCGCCGCCGAGGTCCTCGACCCGGGCCATCAGCTCGTCCGCCGCGTCCGCGATGTCGTCGGTCATCGATTCCACCGCGTACGACCCGGCGAACGGATCGACCGTGGCGGTCAGGTCGGTCTCGTTCGCGATGACCTGCTGGGTGCGGACCGCGAGCCGGGCCGCCTTCTGGCTGGGCAGCGCGATGGCCTCGTCGTAGGCGTTGGTGTGCAGCGACTGGGTGCCGCCGAGCACGGCCGCCAGGGCCTGGACGGTAACCCGGGTCAGGTTGACCTCGGGCTGCTGCGCGGTGAGCTGGACCCCGGCCGTCTGGGTGTGGAACCGGAGCATCTGCGACTTCGGGTCCCGGGCCCCGAATTCGTCCCGCATGATCCGCGCCCACAGCCGGCGGGCGGCCCGGAACTTGGCCACCTCCTCCAGCAGCGTGGTGCGGGCCACGAAGAAGAACGACAGGCGCGGCGCGAACTCATCCACGGCCAGGCCGGAGCGGATCGCGGCGCGGACGTACTCCCGGGCGTTGGCCAGCGTGAACGCGATCTCCTGGACCGGCGTCGCGCCGGCCTCGGCCATGTGGTACCCGGAGATCGAGATCGTGTTCCAGCGCGGGATCTCCGCCCGGCAGTAGGCGAAGGTGTCCGCGACCAGGCGCAGCGACGGGACCGGAGGATAGATATACGTTCCCCGGGCGATGTACTCCTTGAGGATGTCGTTCTGGATCGTCCCGGTCAGCGCGGCCGCGGGCACGCCTTGTTCCTCGGCCACCAGCTGGTAGAGCAGGAGCAGCAGGGCGGCCGGGGCGTTGATCGTCATCGAGGTGGACACCTCGCCCAGCGGGATCCCGCGCAGCAGGATCCGCATGTCCTCGACCGAATCGATGGCCACGCCGACCTTGCCGACCTCGCCGTGGGCCAGCGGGGCATCGGAGTCGTACCCCATCTGGGTCGGCAGGTCGAAGGCGACCGACAGGCCCGTGGTACCCGCCTCGATCAGCTCGTGGTAGCGCCGGTTGGAATCCTCCGCGGTGGCGAACCCGGCATACTGGCGCATCGTCCACGGGCGGCTGGTGTACATCGTGGGGTACACGCCCCGGGTAAACGGGTAGTGCCCGGGCTGGCCGAGCTGCTCTGCCGGGTCGAAGCCAGCTGGCTGACCGGGGCCGTACACGGGCTCAATGGGCAGCCCGGACTCCGACTCACGTCCCATGACCCAAGGTTAAAGGCCGCGTACTCAATACACCTAAGCGAGCTTCGCCACACCGGAATCCCCGGCCAGCGAAACCCCCTACTCAGAGTCATCATTCTGACATGATTGACTACTCAACGTGAGCGAACTGAGGAAGTTGCCGCCCCCGGGCCCGGCCGCCGGGAGGCGCCGCACCGCCGCCGGCGCCATCGCCGCCGCGGCGGCGCTGCTGACCGTGGTACCGCCGCCGGCCGCGCCGGCACTGGCCCAGGACACGGCCGGCCGCCCGGCCGTGGTGGGCGGGCCGGAACTGGCCGCCCGGGGCATCGTCGTCCACTACCCGGCGCACGGGGCCCGGCGGCTGCCGTTCGTGCCCGCTTCCTCCTACGTGGTCGCGGACGCGGGAACCGGCCAGGTGCTCGCGGCCAAGGACCCGCACGGGCACTTCCGCCCGGCCAGCACGCTGAAGGTGCTCACCGCGGACGCGCTGATGCCGGTGCTGAAGCCGGGCGCCACCGTGGTGACCTCGGGGCTGGCCGCGGACGTGACGCCGACCAAGGTGGGCCTGGTCCGGGGCCGCGCCTACCCGGTGGCCAGCCTGTTCCAGGCCCTGCTGCTGATCTCCGCGAATGACGCGGCGATCGCCCTCGCCCAGGCGACCGGGTCCTACGCCCGGGGCGTGGCCATGATGAACGCCGAGGCGCACCGGCTCCAGGCGGATGACACCGTGGCCCGGCGGCCGAACGGGCTGAACGCCAGGGGGCAGCACAGCTCGGCCTACGATCTGGCCCTGTTCGCCCGGCAGGCCCTGACCATGCCGGAGTTCATGCGGATCGAGGCCACCCGGACGGCCATGTTCCCGCTCTACCGGCGCCACTCGATCGAGCTGTTCAACCAGAACACGATGCTGAACACCTACCGGGGCGACCTGGGCGGGAAGATCGGCTGGACGACCGCGTCCGAAACCACTTTTATCGCCTGGGCCCGGCGGGACGGCCACACGCTCATCGTGACCCTCATGCACTGCATCCCGCTCACCGAGATGACGTACGCCGCCAAGCTGCTGAACTGGGGCTTCGCCATGGACGGGAAGGTCAGCCCGGTCGGCACGCTGGTCCGGCCGCTGCCCGCCACGATAGCTGCGCACGCTGCGCCCAGGCCGGAGACCGCGGCGGCGCGGTCTGGCGATCAGCGGGCGGCCCGGCTGGCCCCGGCGGCCAGTGCGCCGGGCGTCCCGGTGACGGCGGCGATCGGCGGGCTGCTGCTCGCGGCGCTGGCGGCCGGGGGCATCGTCGTGCTCAGGCGACGCCGGGCGGGCGGAGGAAGCCCACCCGGTCCATGACCATGGCCATGGTCTCCCGGGCCACCGGCCGGGCCCGGCCAGCGCCGAAGGCCAGCAGCCGGTCCAGCTCGGACTCGTCGGCGAGCAGCTTCTCGGTCCGCTCCCGGATCGGGGCCAGCGCGCTGACCACCACCTCGGCCAGGTCCTTCTTGAACATGCCGTACCCCGCACCGGCGTACCTGGCCTCCAGCGCCGCGATGTCCTCGCCGGTCAGCGCGGAGTAGATGCGCAGCAGGTTGGTGACGCCCGGCTTGCCCTGCTCGTCCGCGCGGACCTCGCTGCCCGGGTCGGTGACCGCCCGGGCGATCTTCTTGCGGATCACGCCGGGCTCGTCGAGCACGTCGATGATGCCCGCGGCCGACGAGGACGACTTGCTCATCTTCGCGGTCGGCTCCTGCAAGTCGGTGATCTTCGCCACGCCGGACACGATCAGGGCCGAGGGCACCGTGAACGTGGGCCCGTACCGGTGGTTGAACCGCACCGCCAGGTCCCGGCTGAGCTCCAGGTGCTGCCGCTGGTCCTCGCCGACCGGCACCTCGCTGGTCTGGTAGAGCAGGATGTCCGCGGCCTGCAGGGCCGGGTAGCTGAACAGGCCCAGGCTGGCCTGCTGGGTGCCGCCCCTGGCTGCCTTGTCCTTGAACTGGGTCATCCGGCTGAGCTCGCCGAACCCGGTGATGCAGCCGAGCACCCAGGCCAGCTCGGTGTGCTGCGGCACATGGCTCTGCACGAAAACCACGGCCCGCTCGGGGTCGAGCCCGGCCGCGAACAGCTGGGCGGCCGCGACCCGGGTCCGCTGGCGCAGCTGGGCCGGGTCCTGCGGCACCGTGATCGCGTGCAGGTCCACCACGCAGTAGAACGCCTCGTGTGTCTCCTGGAGCGCCACCCACTGGCGGACCGCGCCGAGGTAGTTCCCGAGGTGGAAGGAGTCGGCGGTCGGCTGGATGCCGGAAAACGCGCGTGGCCTGGGCATGGGAACACTGTAGTCCGGGGCGGCGACCCAGCTGGAACCCCGGGATCGCCCGGCTGGCGTTACCGCCGCGGCGGCGCGTTCGGGGCCGTCGCGTTCGGGGTCACGGCCACCTCGACCCGCTGGAACTCCTTGAGGTCGGAGTACCCGGAGGTGGCCATGGTCCGCCGGAGTGCGCCGATCAGGTTGAGCGAGCCGTCGGGGACGTCGGACGGGCCGTGCAGGATCCGCTCCAGGGCGCCGACCGTGCCCACCTCGACCCGGGCGCCGCGGGGCAGGTCGGGGTGGTGCGCCTCGCTCCCCCAGTGGTACCCGCGGCCCGGGGCCTCGACCGCCCGGGCGAACGGCGAGCCGACCATGACCGCGTCCGAGCCGCAGGCCAGCGCCTTCGCGACGTCACCACTGCGGGTCATCCCGCCGTCGGCGATCACGTGCACGTACCGGCCGCCGGATTCGTCCAGGTACTCGCGGCGGGCCGCGGCCACATCCGCGATCGCGGTGGCCATCGGCACGGTCACGCCCAGCACCGCGGCCGTGGTGTGCCCCGACCCGCCGCCGAACCCGACCAGCACGCCGGCCGCCCCGGTGCGCATCAGGTGCAGCGCGGCGGTGTAGGTGGCGCAGCCGCCGACGATGACGGGCACGTCGAGCTCGTAGATGAACTGCTTCAGGTTCAGCGGCTCCGCCTGACCGGACACGTGCTCCGCCGACACTGTGGTGCCGCGGATCACGAAGATGTCCACGCCCGCGTCGATCACCGTCTTGTAGTACCGGACGGTCCGCTGCGGCGACAGCCGGGCCGCGGTGGTCACGCCCGCCGAGCGGATCTCCTCGATCCGCTGGCCGATCAGCTCTTCCTTGATCGGCTCGGCGTAGATCTGCTGCAGCCGCCGGGTGGCGTCCTCCTGGCCGAGCTCCGCGATCTCGGCCAGGATCGGCTCCGGGTCCGGGTACCGGGTCCACAGCCCTTCCAGGTCGAGCACGGCCAGCCCGCCCAGGCCGCCGAGCTGGGCGGCGAAGGCCGGCGACACCACGCTGTCCATCGGCGAGGCCACCAGCGGCATCTCGAACCGGTACGCGTCGATCTGCCAGGCGACCGATACTTCCTCGGGGTCCCTGGTCCGCCGGGAGGGGACGATGCCGATCTCGTCCAGCGGGTAGGCACGGCGGCCGGTCTTGCCCCGGCCGATCTCCACGGTCGTCATGCTCAGGCCCGCCCGCGCCGGGCGTAGTTGGGGGCCTCGGCGGTCATCTCGATGTCGTGCGGATGGCTTTCCGCCAGCCCCGCCGCGGTGATCTGGGTGAACCGGGCCTCCTGCAGCTCGGGCACGGTGCGCGCGCCGCAGTATCCCATCGCCGCCCGCAGGCCGCCGGCCAGCTGGCCGGCCACCGCGGCCAGCGGACCCCGGTAGGGCACCTGGCCCTCGATGCCCTCCGGGACCAGCTTGTCCTCGCGCAGCACGTCGTCCTGGAAGTAGCGGTCCTTGGAGTAGGACCGGCCGCGCTCCGCGTTGCGCATCGCGCCGAGTGAGCCCATCCCCCGGTACAGCTTGTACTGCTTGCCGTGGATGAAGACCATCTCGCCGGGGCCTTCCTCGCAGCCGGCCAGCAGGCTGCCCAGCATCACGGTGTCCGCGCCGGCCGCGATGGCCTTGGCGATGTCGCCGGAGTGCTGCAGGCCGCCGTCGCCGATCAGCGGCACCCCCGCGGCCCGCGTTGCCTGGGCAGCCTCGTAGATCGCGGTGACCTGGGGTACGCCGACCCCGGCCACGACCCGGGTGGTGCAGATCGAGCCCGGCCCGACGCCGACCTTGACCCCGTCCACCCCCGCGTCGATCAGCGCCTGGGCCCCGGCCCGGGTGGCGATGTTCCCGCCGATCACGTCGACCCGGAGGTTGGCCTTGACCTGGCGCACCATGTCCAGGACGGCCTGGGAGTGACCGTGCGCGGTGTCCACGACGAGGAAGTCGGCGCCCGCCTCGGCCAGGGCCTGGGCCCGCCCCTTGGCGTCCTCGCCGACCCCGACGGCCGCGCCGACCACGAGGCGCCCCTCGCCGTCCTTGGTGGCGCTGGGGAACTTCTCGCTCTTGGTGAAGTCCTTGACGGTGATCAGGCCGCGCAGCAGGCCGGCCTCGTCGATCAGCGGCAGCTTCTCCACCTTGTGCTGGCGCAGCAGGGCGAACGCCTCGTCCCTGGACACCCCGACCGGCGCGGTGATCAGCGGCGTGGTCGTCATCACGTCCGAGACCCGGCGGCTGTGGTCGGTCACGAAGCGGATGTCCCGGTTGGTCACGATGCCGACCAGGACCCCGTCCGGGCTGGTCACCGGGACGCCGGAGATGCGGTAGCGGGCACACAGCTGCTCGACGTCACCCACGGTGGCATCCGGGCCGCAGGTCACCGGGTTAGTGATCATGCCGGCTTCGGACCGCTTCACCGTGTCCACCATCTGCGCCTGGTCGTCCACGGAGAGGTTCCGGTGCAGCACGCCGGCCCCGCCGATGCGGGCCATGGCGATGGCCATCCGGGCCTCGGTCACGGTGTCCATGGCCGACGAGACCAGCGGCACGTTCAGCGTGATCCGGCGGGTGAGCCGGGCCGTGGTGTCCGCCTCGCCCGGCAGCACCTCGGAGTGTGCGGGCAGCAGCAAGACGTCGTCGAAGGTCAGGGCCGGAGGGGCGAACTTGCCGACGTCGCTCATGACACCTTCCGGAGGGTGGCTACGGGATCCCACCAGTCTAGAGGGAGCTCGCCGCCAGGATGGTCAGCGCACGCGGCGTGGCCGCCCGGCCCGCGGCCCCCACCGGCCGCTGCCCGCCGGGCCGCGGCCCAGCCGGGCCAGCATGCTCGTGGCGATCAGGCTGCTGATGCTGGCCAGGCCGGCCACCACGCCGCCGGCCACCGCCGCCCGCAGCCACCCGGCCGCGCCCCGGGACGGGGCACCGGCCAGCGCCTGCCACGCGGCGGCGTGCTCACCGGCCGGCCGCCGGGGCCAGCCCCGCGGGCCCTGGCCGGGCCCGGCCAGCGTGCTGGGCGTATCCACGTCCGCGACCAGGGCACCCAGCAGGGCCAGCGCCGGGTCATGGGTGAGCTCCGGGCCGGCGGCGCCCCGCGCCGCGAGCACGTTGATAGCGTCCTCGGCCCGCCGGATCTCACCGAGATCGACGGCCTGGCCCCCGGTGCCGCCCGCTGCCGCCCGCCTGCGTGTGAACTCCAGGCCGGGTGTCACACCGGGCGCTCCGGGTCCGCGCCCCGTGATCACGCAATCGACTCCTCGACCGCAAGCGCCCGGAGCCGGGCCAGCGCCCGGTGCTGGGCTACCCGTACCGCCCCTGCTGACATACCGAGTACGTTACCCGTTTCCTCGGCTGACAGACCGGTCACCACGCGTAGTATCAGCAGCTCACGAAGATGATGCGGGAGCTGGTCGAGGAGCGCCCTGGTCCGTTCGGCCTCGATGTAGGCCACCACGGTCTCTTCCGGCCCGGGCCGCTCGTCCGGCCCGTCGGGCAGGTCCTCGTAGGGCACGGCGAGCCGGGACGCGGTGCGGACCGCGTCGGCCACCTTGTGCGAGGCGATGCCGAACACGAAGGCCGCGAACGGCCTGCCCATGTCCCGGTACCGCGGCAGCGCGGCGAGCACGGCCAGGCACACCTCCTGGGCCACGTCGTCGGCCACGTAATAGTGGCCGGTGATCCGGCCCAGCCGGGCCCGGCAGTACCGGACCACCATGGGCCGGATCCGCTCCAGCAGGGCCTCGACCGCCCCCGGGTGGCCCCGCACGGCCAGATGGGCCAGGTCCGCGAAGCCGCCCGGTTCCTCGTCGGCCCACCCGGGGCTGGCGGTGCGCTGACCGGGGATGCCTGGGCCATGGCTGCCCGGGCCGTAGGTGCCGGCGCCGCGGGACCCCGGCCCGGGCGAACCCGGGCCGTGGCTTCCCTGGTCGCCGGGACCGTCGTAGGTGCCGTGCTGGTGGGTAGCGTGCTCGCGGGCCCCCGCCCCCTCGGCCACCGCGTCGCCGGCCGGGAGCTCCGCTCCCTGCCCGTCAGCCACGGCCCGGATGATGCATCCCTCGCTCACGACTGCATGATGCCCAGGAAAACGGGGGTGCCCTCCTCGATGTGGGCAACAGAAAGGTCACATTGATGTACCGCGCGACCACGTTCCGAACACGAAATTACTTTACGTAATCAATTGACTACTCATCGTAATTGAATTTCTTCGGAGTGTCGCTTTCGCGGCAAAGATAACCGCAGCTCATGATCATTCGCTTCGTGATCATGGGGATCCCGGCGGGCCAGCACGCCGCAGGCCCCCGCCCTGGCCAGAGCCGGGTGGGGGCCTGCGGTTTTCGTTGCGGAGATTGTTAGTGAGCGTGACCGTGCGAGTGACCGTGGCCACCCGCGGCCGCAGCCTCGTCCTCGTCCTCCGGCTTGTCCGCCACCAGTGCCTCGGTGGTCAGCAGCATAGCCGCGATGGAGGCCGCGTTGAGCACCGCCGACCGGGTCACCTTGACCGGGTCGATGACGCCCTGGGCCAGCAGGTCACCGTACTCGCCGGTGGCCGCGTTGTAGCCCTGGCCGTGCTTCAGCTCCGCGATCTTGGCCACGACGACCATGCCCTCGGCGCCGGCGTTCTCGGCGATCCAGCGGGCCGGCGCGACGAGGGCGCTGCGCACCACCGACACCCCGGTCGCCTCGTCGCCGGTCCGGCCGAGGTCACCCAGCTTCGCCGCGATGTGCACGAGGGCGCTGCCGCCGCCGGGCACGATGCCTTCCTCGATGGCGGCCCGGGTGGCCGAGATCGCGTCCTCGAGGCGGTGCTTCTTCTCCTTCAGCTCCACCTCGGTGGCGGCACCGACCCGGAGGACAGCGACGCCACCGGACAGCTTGGCTACCCGCTCCTGCAGCTTCTCCCGGTCCCAGTCCGAGTCAGTCGCCTCGATCTCGGCCCGGAGCTGGCGGACCCGGTCGCTGATGGCCTCGGCCTCACCGTGGCCATCCACGATCGTGGTGGTGTCCTTGGTCACCACGACCCGGCGGGCCTGGCCGAGGGTCTCGAGCCCGATGTTCTCGAGCTTGAGCCCGACCTCCTCGCTGACGACCTCGCCGCCGGTGAGGATGGCCATGTCGGCCAGCATCGCCTTGCGCCGGTCACCGAACCCAGGGGCCTTGACCGCCACCACGTTGAGCAGGCCGCGAATCTTGTTCACGACCAGCGTGGAAAGGGCCTCGCCGTCAACGTCCTCGGCAATAACCAGGAACGGCTTCTTGGTCTGGGCGACCTTTTCCAGCAGCGGCAGGAAATCCGCCATGGACGAGATCTTGCCCGCGTGCAGCAGGATGTAGGCGTCGTCGGTAACGGCTTCCATCCGCTCCGGGTCGGTCACGAAGTACGGGGAGATGTAGCCCTTGTCGAACTGCATGCCCTCGGTGAACTCGAGCTCCAGGCCCATGGTCGGCGATTCCTCGACGGTGATGACACCGTCCTTGCCGACCTTGCTGAACGCCTCGGCGATGAGCTCGCCGATCTTGGGGTCCTGCGCGGAGACCGTCGCCACGTTCGCGATCTCCTGCTGCTCCTCGACCTCGCGGGCCGACTCCAGCAGGAGGTCGGATACGGCGGCGGCGGCCGCGTCGATCCCCTTCTTCATGGACATGGGGTTCGCGCCCGCGGTGACCGAGCGGCGGCCCTCACGGACCATCGCCTGCGCCAGCACGGTCGCGGTGGTGGTGCCGTCGCCGGCCACGTCGTTGGTCTTGGTGGCCACTTCCTTGGCGAGCTGGGCACCCAGGTTCTCGTACGGGTCCTCCAGGTCGATCTCACGCGCGACGGTCACGCCGTCGTTGGTGATGGTGGGAGCGCCCCACTTCTTGTCGATCACGACGTTGCGGCCCTTCGGACCCAGCGTCACCTTGACGGCGTCGGCGAGGCGGTTCACGCCACGCTCGAGCGCGCGCCGTGCCTCCTCGTCGAACTCCAGCATCTTGGCCATGAGCACCTCAAATTACGGGTTAGGTCGGGCCGGCGGCCGGTCAGCCGGCTACGGGCCCGGTTCAGTCCTGCAGACCCCTGGCCTTCCGGGCCTCTGGTGGTCTCTCGGACCTTCTGGTTTCACGGACCACCGCCCCGGACGCCAGGGAAGCGCCGGGGCGGTGGTCCGAGAGCGGCCTGGCCGCGGGCCGTCCGGCCCACGGCGCAGCCGCCGTTACTTGCTCGATCTACTTCTCGATGATGGCGAGCACGTCACGAGCGGAGAGCACCAGGTACTCCTCGCCGTGGTACTTCACCTCGGTGCCGCCGTACTTGCTGTACAGCACGACGTCGCCGACCTTCACATCCATCGGCACGCGCTTGGCACCGGCGTCATCGAACCGGCCGGGGCCGACCGCCAGGACTTCGCCCTCCTGGGGCTTCTCCTTGGCGGTGTCCGGAATCACCAGCCCGGACGCCGTGGTCTGCTCGGCCTCCAGCGTGCGGACCACGATCCGGTCTTCGAGTGGCTTGAGAACAACCTTGGTAGCGGTCGCCACGATCTGACCTCCTCCTCCGAAAAGGATGGGGAAACGACTATTACGAGAGGTAACGACCACGGCCGTCTGTCGTCGCGGGTGCCAGACCAGCCTTACGTCGTATTAGCACTCTACCCTAGAGAGTGCCAGTCCCGAACAGTAGTCCGGGCGCGCCGCGACGTCAAACCTCGGCCGGTCAGCAGTGCGCCGGGCTCAGACCAGGACGCTGGTCACGGGCAGCGCCGAGTCGGCCCCGACGTCCAGCGCGGATGGCTTGGCGTCGCGGGCCACCAGTTCCGCCCCGAGCGCCGCGACCATGGCCCCGTTGTCGGTGCACAGCCCGGGCCGCGGGACCCGCAGCCGGATGCCGGCCGCCTCGCACCGCTCCGCGGCCAGCGCGCGCAGCCGGGAGTTGGCCGCCACCCCGCCGCCGATGACCAGGTGGTCCACGCCATGGGCCCGGCAGGCGGCCACCGCCTTGCGGGTCAGCACGTCCGCCACCGCCTCCTGGAAGGAGGCCGCGACGTCCGCCACCGGGACACTGGCCCCGGCCGCGCGCCGCTCCTCCACCCAGCGGGCCACCGCGGTCTTCAGCCCCGAGAAGGAGAAGTCGAGAGTCTGGTCCCGGTACTTGGCCCGGGGGAAGGCAATCGCGGCGGGATCGCCGGCCCGGGCCTGCTGGTCGATCGGCGGCCCGCCCGGGAACGGCAGCCCCAGCACCCGGGCCACCTTGTCGTAGGCCTCACCGGCGGCGTCGTCGATGGTCGCGCCGAGCGGCTGCACGTCGCCGGCGATGTCCCGGGCCAGCAGCAGCGAGGAGTGCCCGCCGGACACCAGCAGCGCGATGGCGGGCTCGGGCAGCGCCCCGTGCTCCAGCTGGTCCACGGCGATGTGCGCGGCCAGGTGGTTCACCGCGTACAGCGGCTTGCCCAGGGCCAGCGCGTACGCCTTGGCCGCGCAGACGCCCACCAGCAGCGCGCCGGTCAGCCCCGGGCCCGCGGTCACCGCGATCGCGTCCACGTCGGCCAGCGTGACCCCGGCCGTGGCCAGCGCCCGGTCCACCGCCGGGACCATGGCCTCCAGGTGCGCGCGGCTGGCCACCTCGGGCACCACGCCGCCGAACCGGGCGTGTTCCGCCACGCTGGAGGCCACCGAGTCGGCCAGCAGTTCGTGCCCGCGGACCAGCCCGGCGCCGGTCTCGTCGCAGGACGTCTCGATGCCCAGGACCAGCGGGGCGAGGGGTGCGGTCATCGGGAGCCTCCTGCCGCCGGCTTCGAGTCGCGCCGTCTCGGGCTGGCGAACCCGAACCGGCGGGCGCGGGGCAGGCTGAGCTGCATGACCAGGGCATCAGTCCCGGACGGCTGGTAGTACCCGCGCCGGATGCCGATCTCGGCGAAGCCGCGGCTGCGGTACAGCCGCTGCGCGCGGTCGTTGTCCACCCGGACCTCAAGGAACACGTCGGTGCAGCCGCGCCGGAGCGCCTCGGCGATCAGGGCGTCGAGCAGCATGGCCCCGATCCGCTGGCCCCACCGGTCCTGGACCACGGCCATCGTGAGCACGTCGGCCTGGCCGCCGCCCGGGCTCAGCAGCCCCGCGTACCCGACCAGCTCACCGGCGTCCTCGGCGACCAGGTAGAACCGCCCGCTGGCCGCCCCGTCCAGCTCGGCGGCCAGCATGGACTCCGACCACGCCTCGTCCCCGAACAGGTCCTCCTCCAGCCGGAGCACGGCGGGCAGGTCGGCGGGGATCATGGCGCGCAGCACGATGCCGGGCGGCACGGCCGGGGCGGGGGTCGCGGCGCCATGACGCGTCATGGCACCGTCACCCGCTTCGGCGGCCCGGGCACCCGGGCGTCAGGCCGGCGCAGGTAGACCGGCTCGGCCCCGGCGGCCAGCACGCGGTTGGCGAGCTGGCCAGCGGCGAGCTGGCCGGCCACGAGGCGGGCCAGGGTGCCGGCCGCCGGGTAGGGGGGGTCGAGAGGCTCGCCCAGGACGCCGGGGTACAGCAGCGCGCCCGCGCCGGCGGCCAGCAGGCCAGGCGCGCCGTGGCCGGGGTCGGCGGCGGTGCGGGCGCGCTGGGCCGCCATCTCGGCGACGTCGGCCGGGAAACCGACCGCCGGGCCGTCCAGCCGGCCACCCGCGGCGTCGTAACGTGCCCAGTACACCTCGCGCCGCCGGGCGTCCGTGGCCACGATGAACTCCCGGCCCCGGGCAGTGGCCGCCGCGTCGGCGGCGATCACGTCGAGCGTGCCGGCCCCGTACACCGGAACGACCAGGGCGCTGCCGAGCACCCGGGCGGTGACCAGTCCCACCCGCAGGCCGGTGTACGGGCCCGGCCCGGTCCCGGCGGCGACGGCGGTGATGTCCAGCCGGCCCGCGCCGGCCTCGGCCAGCACGGCGTCGATGGAGGACGCCAGCAGCTCACCGTGGCGGCGCGCATCGACCGTGGTCGTCTCGGCCAGCACGTGCGTCCCGTCGTGCAGGGCTACCGTCACGGCTGGCGTTGCGGTGTCGAACGCGAGCAGTAGCACGGGCGCCAAGCCTAGTTGACTCCGGCGAGGGGCCAGGACAGCCGCGCGCAGGCCGCCAGGCGGGTCACTTCAGCTGGGCGAGCACGTCGCGGGCCGCGGCAATCGCCCCGGCCCGGAGCTGGCCGGTGGAGACCGGCCCGTAGCCACCCCGCCCGCTGTTGCCCTGCAGCACCGCGGTGACCAGGACGTTGCGGTCCCGGACCACGACCGTCATCAGGTCCGTCTTGGTCCCGGCCGACCGGGTGACCTGCAACGCCGAGAACGCCTTCGTGCCCAGCCCGGCGATGGTGCTGACGGTGGCCTTCGGCAGGCCGGTGGCCTTCGGCGGGCTGGTCTTCTGCTGCAGCGCGGAGGTGTACCCGTCGATGGCCGCGAACGTGGCACTGCCGTCCCCGCTGGCCAGGCCGTTCGGCGTGTACGCCTGCACCTGGACGTTCAGCAGCCGGTAGAGCGGATGGTGATCCAGGGTCCAGCTGCACAGGCTGGCTTCGCCGCCGTCGAGCGAGCTCGGGGAGGCGACGACCCGGGTCCCCGGCAGGTACTGGTTGAGCGTGCTGGCAGTCACCGCGGTGCAGGCGTTCGGCACGGTCCTGAACTCGCCCGGCTGGAAGGTCGTTACCAGCGGGGCAGGCAGGCTGGCCGGCTTGCTGCCGCCGCTGACCAGGAACCAGACACCGACGCCGACGAGGACCAGCACGCCGAGCACGCCGCCCCACAGGTACATCGAGCGGCGGTTCCGGCGGGCCCGGGCCGCGGCCTGGCGGCCCCGCGGGCGGGCCGGCGGCGGGACGGCCTCGTCTGGCTCTTCCCGGTAGGCGGGCGGCTGGTCGTAGCCCGCGTCCTCGCCGTAGTCCGGCGGGTCGCCGTACGCCGGCGGCTCGCCGTATCCGGCCGGGGCGTCGTCACCGCCCGGGGCGCTGTGCCGGCCCGATCCGCCGCAGGCCGGCCCGCGCGCAGCGCGGCCGGCCGGTCCGCGGCGCGGCCGGGATCCGCGGCGCGGCCGGGGTCCGCGGGAACCGTGGCGCGCCGCTTCCCGCGGTCCGAGCCCTCCGCCCAGCGCGGATCAACGGCCAGCCCCGCCCAGGGCGGCAGCTCCTCGTCGTCGTCCGGGTACCGGTCATCGCCCCACTGCCGGTCACCGCGTGGGGGCAGGCGACCAGAGCGGGGGTTACGGGGCCCCTGCTGAGCCACGGCGCGCCTCCGGGAAAAGGGATCAGACCGTGCAGAACGGCGCGAGACGCATTGCCGGGCGGCAGCCCTTCAGGACAGCTGACATCAGCAATGCGGGGACAGTCGGCAACTATATGGCCTTGGGTGTCACGGGTAGGGCACAACGCGCGGATCCGCGCCGGATGCCCACCGCTCGCCGATACCGGCCAGCGTCACCCACCGTGTCTCGCCAGGCTCGCCGGCTGGGGCCATGGTGATGGTGACGTCCAGACGGTCCGCGGAGAGCTCCTCGACCAGGCCCTCCCCCCATTCCACCACGGTCACGCAGTCCTCCAGGGACGCGTCCAGGTCCAGGTCGTCCACTTCGGCCACACTGCCCAGCCGGTACGCGTCCACGTGCACCAGGCCCGGGCCGCCGCCCAGCGGCGGATGCACCCGGGCGATGACGAACGTCGGGGAGGTCACCGGCCCACGGACGTCAAGCCCCCGCCCGATGCCCTGCACCAGGGTCGTCTTGCCCGCCCCCAGCGGCCCGGTGAGCACGATCAGGTCACCCGCCCGGAGCAGGCCGGCTATCCGCTGGCCCAGCGTCCGCATGTCCTCCGCGGTGGCGACCCGGCCGACTGCGGTCCGCCAGGCTGCGGTCCGCCAGGCTGCGGTCCGCCAGGCTGCGGTCCGCCAGGCTGCGGTCCGCCAGGCCGTAGCCCGCTGGGCCGCGGTCCGAGTCGTGGCCAGACCCCACGCAGCAGCACCTGCCCTCTCGCCAGCTGGCCCGCCTGCCCGGGCCCGGGCCCTGCCGTCACGCCGAGTGCTCGCGCGGCGCGGCGCCTGCGCCCACCCTCGCGATCAGGCCGGTGATCGCCTCGTTGACCACCTCGGGAGCCTCCAGGATAAGGGCGTGGCCGGCACCGGGGACCCAGACCAGTTCCGCGCCGGGAATCGACTCGGCCAGTTCCAGGCCCAGGGACGGCGAGACGAGCCGGTCCTTGTCCCCGGTCAGCGTGACGACCGGGACCCGGCCCAGGGTGGGCAGCGTGTCCCGCATGTCCAGTGCGTACAGGGCCTCCCCGAACGCCGCGATCACCTCGATCGGAGTGGACCTGATCATCTGCTCCAGGAAGTCCACCACCGCGGGATGCACCTGCGGATTGCCGAAGCCGATGAAGCGGGTGCTGAGGAAGGACAGGTCGCCGGCCACCCGGCGGCCGTGTTCCACCAGCATGGCCCGGTAGCCGGTGGCCGCGCCGCGCAGCACCACCGGGAGGGCCCGGGTGAGCACCGGCCGGATCGGCCCCGGCATCCACGGGCTGCCCGCGGACAGGCCGCTGGCCGCGGTGGAGGCGAGCGCCACCGCGGTGACTTTGGTACCGAAGAGCTCAGGGTGCTGGCGGGCCAGCGCCATGATGGTCATGCCGCCCATCGAGTGCCCGACCAGGACCACCGGCATGTCCCCCGGGGCCACGGCCCTGATGACCAGGTCCAGGTCGGCGCCGAGCCGGTCGATGCTGGCCGCGCCCGCCGCGGATCGCCCGGACCGGCCGTGGTCCCGCTGGTCCCAGAACACCAGCCGGTGCTCACCGAGGGCGGCACGCTGGAAGTGCCAGCAGTCCTGGTTCAGCGTGTAGCCGTGGCAGAAGACGATGGTCAGCGGCGGCGGCCCGGCCTGGCCAGCGTCGGCGGGCGGCTCGTCGATCTCGACGTGCAGCGGGACCCCGTCGTCGGTCAGTACGGTGAGCGGCTGCCCGCGCAGCTGGCCCAGCTGCCCGGGCGCCGCGGTGCTCCGCAGCACCTGGGTACGTCCGATCGCGATCCGCTCGGCCGCCACGACGGCTCCGGCCCCGGCCGCCACGGCCCCCGCCGCCAGCCCGGCCACTCCCGTGATCCGCCGCCAGGTCGCCATCGAACCTCCCTGCCGCGCGTCCTGGCCCGGCGGGCGGCCGGCCAGCGGTGCGTCAGGCTTGCGGCCCCGTCACCGTGCCCGACAGCCCCGCACCAGGAGACTCACTGTCCTCGTATGCTACTCCACGGTAAGTTCGCGGTACTCCCCCGGTAAAGTTGGTCACGACCTGGTAAGAGACCGTGCCCAGGGCGTCCGCCCACTGCTGGGCGGTGGGCTCGCCGGAGTCACCCGGGCCGAACAGCACCACCTCATCGCCGGTCTCGGCCGGCTCGCCAGCGAAGTCGATCACGGACAGGTCCATGCACACGGTCCCCGCGATGCGCCAGCGCCGGCCGCGGGCCTGCACCTCGACCACCCCGGAGGCATTCCGCGGGATTCCCTCCGCGTAGCCCAGCGGGATCAGCCCCAGCGTGCTCTCGCCCCGGGTGGCGTAGCGGTGGCCGTAGGACACCGGGGTGCCCCCGGGAACCCGCTTGACCAGGGTGAGCCTGGTCCGCATGGTCATGGCCGGGCGGAGCCAGTCCGGGGCGCCCCCGGGCAGCGTGGCCAGCCCGTAGATCGCGCCCCCCGGCCGGACCAGGTCGAACCAGGTCCCGGGGAGGTGCAGGGCCGCCGCGGTGTTGGCCAGGTGGCGCACCTCCGGCCGGGCTCCCGCGGCTTCGGCCAGCGCGACGGCCTCGGTGAACCGGGCCAGCTGGGCGTCGATGGACGGGTGCCCCGGGATATCCGCGCACGCCAGATGCGACCATATGCCCGCAATAGTGACAGTCCCGGCGGCCTCGGCGGACCGTGCGGCGGCGACCAGCGCCGGCCAGTCGGCGGCGGTGGCGCCGCCGCGCGCCATCCCGGTGTCGATCTTCAGGTGCACCCGGGCCGGGGACCCGGCCCGGGTGGCCGCGGCCCCGATCTCCTGCAGCAACGGCACCGCGTCCACGGTCAGGTCCACGCCGCCGCGGATCGCGGCCTCGTGCGCCGCGCCGGGCGCCCCGAGCAGGCACAGCAGCCGGGTCGTGAGGCCTGCCTGGCGCAGGGCCAGCGCCTCATGCTCGTGCACCACGCCCAGCCAGTCCGCCCCGCCGGCCACCGCCGCCTGGGCCGCAGGGATCATGCCATGCCCGTAGCCGTCGGCCTTGACCACCGCCATCAGCTGCGGGCCGCCGGCTAGCTGGGGGCCGCCGACGTGCTGGCGCATCGCCTCGACGTTGCCGGCGATGGCGGCCAGATCGATGAGCGCTTCCGCGTGACCGTCCATGGCCTCCCAGTTTGCCAGCCCGGGAGGTTCGCCCGGTCCGCCGAGCGTCCCAGCCGGCCCGGCGAGCGTTCCCGGCGGCCGGCGAGCGTTCCGCGGCTCCGCGGAGGGTTCCAGCCGGTCCGGCGAGCGTCAGCGGGCCCGGCGGCGAACCGACCTGATCGCGTCAGGCAGCGCGCCAACCACGTCCGCCGCCCCGATCGGCGCCTCCGCGTACCCGGCCCGGGGATCGTCCGGGTTGGTGACGTCCCATCCGTCGCCGGACGGCTCCATGGCGGGCACCGGACGCGTGCCGGCCCCGGCGGCCGCGAGACGGGCGGCGAGCCCGTGCAGGTAGGCCGCGGCGGCCGCCGCCTCGCCGGCCTCCAGGCCCTGCGCCAGCAGCGAGCCGGCCAGCCCGGACAGCACGTCGCCGGTGCCCGCGGTGGCCAGCCACGGGGTGCCGGTCGGGTTGACCCGCACCGGCGCCGGGTCAGCGCGGTCATCCCCGCCGGGCTGGCCCGGTGAGGCCGCTGAACGGCCGTCCGGGGTGGCGATCACCGTGGTGGACCCCTTGAGCAGGACCGTGGCGCCCAGGCTGGCTGCGGCCTTCGTGGCGTGTTCCAGCCGGCGGCTCTCCACGTCGGCCGGATCGGCCCCGAGCAGCCGCCCCAGCTCGCCGGCGTGCGGGGTGAGCAGGGTCGGCGCGGCCCGGGACAGCAGTCCCTGGTGGGCCGCCAGCAGCGTCAGCCCGTCCGCGTCCACCAGCACCGGCACGTCGCTGGCCAGCACCGCGGTCAGCCGCTCCAGGGCCCCGTCATCGGTGCCCATGCCCGGCCCCGCCACCCAGGCCTGGACCCGTCCCGCCGCGCGGACATCCTCCCCGGGCGGAATGTCCTGCCCGGTCACGGTGATCACCGCCTCGGGCCAGAGCAGCCGGACCGCGGCCACGGCCGGCGCCGCGGACACCAGCCGGACCATCCCGGCGCCGCCGCGGATCGCACCGCCCACGGCCAGCGCGGCGGCCCCGGTGAACCGATCGCTGCCCGCCACGATCCCGGCCACGCCGCGGCGGTACTTGTCCGACTCCGCAGAGGGCTGCGGCAGCAGCCCGCCCACATCGGCGGCCTGCATGGCGGTGGCGTCGGGGGCGTCCAGGTACGGCCCGAGGCCGATGTCGATCAGCTCGACCACCCCGGCGTGCCACGCGCCCGGGTCAATGAGCAGGCCGGGCTTCAGGGTCCCGAACGTCACGGTCACGTCGGCCTGGATCGCGGCTCCCTCGACCACGCCAGTGTCCGCGTCGACCCCGCTCGGCAGGTCTACCGCGACCACCACGGCCGGGGACCGCGCGGCCAGCCCGGCGAGCGAGGCCTGCGGCTCCCGCAGCCCGCCGTGGCCGCCGATGCCCAGCAGGCCGTCCATGATCAGGTCAGCCGCGCCGAGGGCGGCCGGCACCGCGGCATCGTCCGGGCTGGCCAGCCGGCCGCCCGCGGCCCGCAGCGCGGCCGCGCCCTCCTCGTGCACCCGCGAGCCGGCCGTGACCGCCAGCACCGCGGCGCCCCGGGCCGCCAGCCGGGCGCCGGCGAAGAGGGCGTCGCCGCCGTTGTCGCCGCTGCCCGCGAGGACCACGACCCGGGCCCCGGGCACGGTCCACAGCAGGCCCGCACTCACCGACGCCAGCCCGGCCGCGGCCCGCTGCATCAGCGCGCCCGGCGGCACCGTTGCCATCAGGGCCTGCTCCGCGGCGCGGACTTTGCGCACCTGGTGTGCGTACCTCATGCTTCGGCCACCACCATCGCAATGCTCATCCCGGCATCATGACTCAGGGAGACATGCCAGCGGCGGATGCCCCGCTGGCTCGCCGCGTCGGCGACCGTGCCGCGGATCTCGAGCCGGGGGCAGCCCGCGGCGTCCCGGAGCACCTCCACGTCGGTCCAGCTCAGCCCGGTCGGGCCGCCTAGCACCTTGGCCACCGCTTCCTTGGCCGCGAAGCTGGCCGCGAGGGTCCGGGGCGGCCCGCCGCGTTCGCTCTCGGCGAACAGCCGGGCCGCCAGCGCCGGAGTGCGGCGCAGCGACTCCTCGAAGCGGCCGATGTCAACCAAGTCCACCCCGATGCCCACGATCACCCGCCCAGCCTGTCACGCGATCCAGGCGGCGCGCCTGGCGGACGGGCCACACCGAACCGGGCGGGGAGCTGGCAGGCGCAGCCGCAGCGGCGCAGCCGCCCGTCCCATCCGCGCCCGGACAGGACGGCACCGACGTCAGCGGCCACCTGGCACGGCCACTCCGTCACGTCGGCCCACCCGTACCTGAGCGGTTTCTGGCCGTTGACGATGCTGGCGTTGTCCCGGCGGATGTCACGCCAGCGCGACTCCTCCGGATGCGCCACCCGGCCGTCCAGCTCCACCACCACGCCGTAGGCCTGGTAAGTCACGTCCTGGTACTGACGCAGGCCGGCCGGGTCACCTGGTACTGGCGGGTGCCGGCCGGGAGCCCGTGCGGCCGCTCGACCCGGTTGACGTACCGGAACTCCAGCAGGGAGTGAACGCCGCCCGCGCCGAGCCCGAGGGCCGCGGACAGCTCCGTCCGCCACCGGACCCGGCTCCGCGCGGCCAGTGCGGCGGCGAGTCGGCCCGGGGTGGTCGTGCGGCTGCCGCAGGCCCGGAAGATCCAGCCCAGCGCGTCGTCCAGGCTGGCAGCCCCGGCCGCGAGGTCCAGCACGGTCTCCTCGACCCGGGTCTGCGGCGGCAGGCGGACCGGGTGACGGGCCTGCGCCACCCGGAGCGAGTAATGCAGGACGACCCCGGAGATCGGGGTGACCCAGTGGCCGCTGGGCACCGTCACGTGAATGGCGGCGATACGGGTGTCGCCCAGGCCGTGTAACTCAGCCGCGGTCTGATGGCTGAGGACCGCGGCCGGGCCGGCCCGGAGCACGGCAGCCCACAGCACGGCCCGGCGGCCCGGCGGGCCGCTGAAGGTGGCGTAAACCCCGGTGTGCAGCCGCTGCCAGCGGCCGCTGCTCAGGGCAGCCACGATCTGCTTGGCCGTCATCCCGGCCTGCGAGGCCTGCGCCCGGGTCAGGACGCCATCCTGGTCGTTGGCTAGTTCGCACGCCTCTGCCGGAACCTCACGAGTCATACCCCTACCGTCACCACTCGCCTGCGAAATGTCACCCACAGAATCCCGTTCTGTGGATAACCAGGCTCAGTTCGTGAGCAGTTCGACTTTTTGCCCGCCAGAGGGCAAAAATTCGAACTGCTGAACGAGAGAGGTCCGGCGGCTCAGCCTGCGGCCCGGACCGCGGCGGCCAGCCGGTCGGCGGTCTGCTGGGCCTGCTCGATGTCAACGGCCTCCACCATCACGCGGACCGCGGGCTCGGTGCCGCTGGGCCGGACCAGGACCCGGCCGGACGTGCCGAGTTCCTCCTTGGCTGCGGCTACCGCCGAGGCCAGTTCCGCCGACGCGGCCACCCGGGCCTTGTCCACGCCGGGGACGTTGACCAGGACCTGCGGGTACTTGGTCATCACCGCCGCGACGTCGGCCAGTGGGAGCGCCTGGCGGGCCGCCGTGGCCAGCAGGTGCAGCGCGGTGAGCAGGCCGTCCCCGGTGGTGGCGTGTTCGAGCATGATGATGTGCCCGGACTGCTCGCCGCCGAGGCCGAAGTGGCCGTCTCGCATGGCTTCGAGCACGTACCGGTCCCCTACCGCGGTCTCGACCACGGTGATCCCGGCCTCCTGCATGGCGTTGCGGAAGCCGAGGTTCGACATGACGGTGCTGACCACGGTGTTCCCGGGCAGTTCGCCCGGCCGGCCAGGGCGAGGGCCAGCACGGCGAGGATCTGGTCCCCGTCGATCACTTCGCCGTCCGCGCCGACCGCGAGGCAGCGGTCTGCGTCGCCGTCGTGCGCGATACCGGCGTCCGCCCCCTGCTTGGTCACCTCGGCCGAGACGGTCTCCAGGTGGGTCGAGCCACAGCCGGCGTTGATGTTGTGCCCGTCAGGCTCGTCACCGATCGCGATGACCTCGGCCCCGGCGCGCCGCAGCAGCTGCGGGGCGAAGGCCGCGGCGGCGCCGTGCGCGCAGTCCACCACGACGGTCAGGCCGGCCAGCGGGCCGGCACCGTCGCCGGCCCGGGTCACGGAGGCCAGCAGATGGTCGAGATAGCGGTCCCGCTCGGTGCTGGCCTCGGTCACCCGGCCGAAGCCCGCGGGCAGGTCGCTGGCCCGCCGGGGCGGCATCCCCAGATGCGCCTCGATCTCGTCCTCGACCGCGTCGGGCAGCTTGAAGCCACCCCGCCCGAACAGCTTGATCCCGTTGTCCGGGGCCGGATTATGGCTCGCGGACAGCATCACGCCCAGGTCCGCACCGAGGTCGCGGGTCAGGAAGGCGACCGCGGGGGTGGGGATCACGCCAAGCCGCAGCACGTCCACGCCCGAACCGGCCAGCCCGGCCACCACCGCGGCCTCGAGGAATTCGCCCGAGGCCCGCGGGTCGCGGCCCACCACCGCCAGCGGGCGGCGGCCCGCTTCTTCCGCGGCGGCGAAGGCTCCCGTGCTGTGCAGCACCGAGGCGGCGGCCCGGGCCACGTCCATGGCCAGCTGGCCGGTCAGATCCTCCCCGGCCACTCCGCGGACGCCGTCAGTTCCAAACAAGCGGACCATGATGTCGCAGCCCCCCAGTCATCTCGTCTTCGAGGTATGCCAAACAGACTTGCCTGGGGGGTTAGCCAGGAACGCAGGTCAGCTGGTTAGCGCTTGGAGTACTGAGGCGCCTTGCGCGCCTTCTTCAGGCCGTACTTCTTGCGCTCCTTGACCCGCGCGTCCCGGGTCAGGAAGCCGGCCCGCTTCAGCGTGAGCCGGTTGTCCGGGTTGACCAGGATCAGCGCCCGGGCGATGCCCAGCCGCAGCGCGCCGGCCTGGCCGGTGATGCCGCCACCGCTGATCCGCGCGACCACGTCGAACTGGTTCTCCGCGCCAAGGCTCACGAACGGCTCGCTGATCAGCTGCTGGTGCACCTTGTTCGGGAAGAACTCGGCCAGCGTCCGGTCGTTGATCCGCCACTGCCCCGACCCGGGCACGATGCGGACGCGGGCGATGGCTTCCTTGCGGCGCCCGGTGCCGAGCGCGCTGCCGGTCACCACCGGCTTGCGGGCCGGCTGCCGCTCGCCGGGCTCCGCGGTCGTCTCGGTGGTGTACTCCGACACGTGCTCGCCGGCGTCTTCCGCCGTCTCCACGGCGGGGGCCTCAGCGACCTCCGTCGTGCCAGTGGACTCGGCCACGGTTCCTTCCTCGTACTTCCTAATCGATTCTGATCAGAATCGGTTCTGATCAGGGCGCCCGCCAGGCGGCGGCCCCCCGGCGCGAGGCCGGGGACCGGACCGGGTCAGCGGCTGCCCGCGCTGGCGGCAGGCGCCTGCTGGGCGACCTGCGTGAGTTCGAACGGGGTGGGCATCTGCGCCTGGTGCGGATGGTTCGGCCCGGCGTACACCTTGAGCTTGCGCAGCTGGCTGCGGCCCAGGGAGTTCTTCGGGAGCATGCCCTTGACGGCCTTCTCGATCACCCGCTCGGGGTGCCGGTCGAGCAGGTCACGGTAGGCCACCGAGGTCAGCCCGCCCGGGTAACCGGAGTGGTGGTGAGCAAGCTTCTGTTCCAGCTTCCGGCCCGTGAGCGCGACCTTCTCCGCGTTGATGACGATGACGAAGTCACCGGTGTCCATGTGCGGCGCGAAGATCGGCTTGTGCTTGCCGCGCAGCAGGGTGGCCGCGTGGCTGGCCAGGCGGCCGAGGACGACGTCGGACGCGTCAATGACGTGCCACTGACGCTGGATGTCGCCGGCCTTGGGGCTGAATGTGCGCACGGTGGTAAGCCTTCGTGTGGTGGGACCTGAAATCCTGGTTCCGCGCCCGGGGCACAGCAAGCTGGGCTGCTATCCCGGGTGAGGGAGTCCGATCGCATCCGCCGCCGCGTAACCAGCCTCGCTGAGCGGGCACCGCGGGCATGCGAACACACATGGACGTCCAAGAAGGATACCGGCCGTTGCGACCAACGGTCAAAGCGAGCGGCCGGTCCCGGCCCGGGCGGCCAAATTGCCGGTCCGCCCGAGGCCCGGCCCGTAGAACGGTACGCTCCCGGCATGGGCTACCCGGGTGACGAGGGCGGCGGCCCGCCGGACAGCCGGGAGGGAACCCGCCGCGCTGCGGTGTGGCCTCCCGCGCCGGGCGAGGAAGAGCCGGGCGAAGTGACCGGCCGCCGCCGCGCGCGCCCCGCGGGGCCCCCGTCCGCCGCCGGGCCGGCCGGGGACGGGAGTTTCCCAGGCTACGGGGGGACATCCGGGTACGGCACCGGAACCGGCTCCCGGAGCGGGTCCAGCGGCAGCCACCGGCGGCCAGGCGGAATGTCCTCCCCCGGTACCAACCCCGGCGGAGCCGGTCCGGGTTACCCGCCGGGCGCGGTGGCCTACGCGCCGCCTGCGCCGCCTGGCCAGGGCCGGGCTGGGTCCGTGCCGCCCGCGCCGGGAGATACGCCGTACCCGCCGGGGCCGGGATCCAGCCGCGGACCCGGGCGGCGGCGGCGCGACCCGGCGGGAGGCAGCGAGCCCAGGCCCGGCGCCGCCCGGGCGGCCGCGGCCCCGCCCGCGGTCAGCGGCGGGTCCCCGTCCCGCGAGAACGCGTGGCGCCGCCCCGAACGGCGGCCCGGTCAGGAGATCCAGGGCGGGCCGGGGAACGGCCCTGCGAACGGGGGAGCACCGTCCCGGGGGTCACTGTGGAGCGCCGGGGCGTTCCGGACCGCGGGCCCCGGTGGCCGCGGGCCGGTCCGGGGATTCCCGCCCGCCCCGGGAGCGCCCGACCCGGTGTACCCGCCGGGCCAGTTCTCGCCCTGGAACGCGCCCGCGCTCCGCGCGGTCAGCGCCGCCGGGCGGGCCGGCCTGACGGCCGGGACCGATCCGGAGGCCTCGGAACCTGAATACTCACTGCTGGCGGTCAGCGATCCGTCGGCCGACGCCACCGCCACCCAGACCTGGGCGGTGCTCGACGACGCCCAGCTGGGCGCCTGGAGCGGCGCCGCCGCGGACGCCCCGGCGCGGGCCGGGCGGGACGTCAGCGGGTACCCCGGGACCGGCGACGACGACCAGACCGGACCGCGCGGATTCTTCGAGCCGGCCAGCGGGCTGGCGGCCCCAGCCGGGCCCGCAGCACCAGCCGGGCCCGCGGCACCGCCCGGGCCCGCGGCACGGCCCGGGTACCCGGACCCGGACGGCCAGCCCGGATACGACGGCCAGCCCGGGTTCCCCGGCGAGGACGGCTATCCGTGGGAAGCCGGCGACACGGACGGCCGGGGGCATCCCGGTGAGCCCGGATACCCGGGCCAGCCCGACCCGCCGCTGCGGACAGCCCGGCCCGGGGGACGGCTGGCCGCCCGCCAGCAGGGCGCCCAGGACAGCCAGCAGCCCGGACCGGGCGCGGCCGGGATCAGGGGGTCGCGGTCGGCGGCCCGCGGCCGCAAGCCGCGCAGGCCGCCCAGCCGGGCCCGGATGTGGCTGATGCCGCTGGTCATGATGGTGGTCGTCGTGGCCGGCGTCACCGTGGCCTACCTGCACTTCGCCCAGGGGCAGGCCGGCCTGCCGGCCGCCGCGCCGACGGCCCGGCAGAACACCGCGTCCGGCAGCGCGTCGCCTGCCCTGGGCCCGTGGAAGCACATCACCACCCGGGCCGAGGACCCGACGCCCCTCTCGCTCACCGAGCTGTTCCCGGCCAGTTACGCCGCGACCGGGACCGTCGTCCGGACGGTCCAGCAGAAGGGACACAACTGCCCGGGGATGGTGCTGGGGAACCAGCTACGGGCCGCCCTGCGCAAGGCCGGCTGCACCCAGGTGATGCGGGCCAGCTACCTGTCCGCCGGCCAGAAGATCATGGCCACCATCGGGGTGCTGAACCTGGCCAACGTGACCGACGCGGAGCGGGCCGGCCAGGCCACCGGCGCGACGGCGTTCATCAGGCAGCTCCCGGGCCCCCGCGGCCCGACCAGGAACCTGATGAAGGGGACCGGGCTGGAAGAGGCCCAGTTCAAGGGCCACTACCTGATCCTGACCTGGGCAGAGTTCACCAACCTGCGCGCGCCGTCCACCGCGGCGCAGCGGACGCAGCTGGACACGTTTTCCCGGAACCTGGTCGCCAGCACCGCGGGGATCAGCCTGACCAGCCGGATGGTGTTCGGCAAGCCGGAGACTCCCTAGGCTCCACCCGGGATGGTCCGGATCCGCCGGGTGGCCACGGCCCGCTGGGCGAGCTCGCCCAGCGCCGGGTAACGCACCTCTTCCAGGCATAGCCCGTGCGGCGGGACCACCGGCACGCCCGGGTCGCGGAGCCGGGCCGTGAGCACCTGGGTGGGCCAGGATGGCGGCCGGGCCCCCTCGCCCACCTTGAGCAGCGCGCCTACCAGGGCCCGCACCATCGAGTGGCAGAAGGCGTCCGCCACCACCGTGGCCTCGGCCACCCCGGCCTCCGGCCGGGCCCAGGACAGGGAGAGAAGCTCGCGCACGGTGCTCGCCCCCTCACGGCGGCGGCAGAAAGCCGCGAAGTCATGCTCGCCCAGCAGCAGCCCGGCGGCCTCGTTCATGGGGCCGATGCCGACCTGGCGGCGGTACCAGAGGGTGTCGTGCCGGCGCAGCGGGTCCGGCCCGGTCGGGTCGTCGCAGACCCGGTAGGAGTACCGGCGGCTCAGCGCGGAGAACCGGGCGTCGAACCCGTCCGGGGCGGGGCCCATCCGGCGGACCCGGACGTCGGCGGGCAGCAGCCCGGCCAGCCTGCGCAGGATGGCCGGCGCTGTCTCCTGCCAGGCCGCCGCAGGCAGGTCGGCGTGCGCCACCTGGCCCCGCGCGTGCACTCCGGCGTCGGTCCGGCCCGCCACGGTGAGCTGGACCGGGGGGTCAGCGCGCAGCACCCGGGTCAGCGCGTCCTCCAGCACCTGCTGGACCGTGCGCTGGCCGGGCTGGCGGGCCCAGCCAGAGAAGCCGCCGCCGTCGTAGCTGAGGTCGATCCGGACCCGGCAGGCCTCAGCAGTCAACGGCGACGGCTCCCTGGTTAGTTCTCAGACTCCTCGGCGGAGTCGTCGTCCGCGCCATCAGCGGCATCGTCACCAGCCGCCTCGTCCTCCGCGGCCACGTCCTCGGGCGTCGCCTCGGCCGTGACGTCAGCGCCGGTCTCCTCGGCGGCCGGAGCGGCCACCTCCGCCGTCTGCGACGTCTCGCCCGTCGCAGCCGGGCGGGCGGCGGACTGGGGCCGCCGGCCCGGCGCCGGCGCGGCCGGGCCTCGGCTTCCTCCTGGACCAGCTCGATCACCGCGAGCGGGGCGTTGTCGCCCTTGCGCGGCCCGATCTTGGTGATCCGGGTGTAGCCGCCCTCGCGGGTGGCGAACTGCGGCCCGATCTCGGTGAACAGGGTGTGCACCACGCTCTTGTCGGTGACGACGGTGAGCACCTGGCGCCGCGCGGACAGGTCACCCCGCTTGGCGAAGGTGATCAGCCGCTCGGCGTACGGCCGGAGCCGGCGCGCCCTGGCCTCGGTCGTGGTGATCTTGCCGTGCTCGAACAAGGCGGTCGCCAGGTTCGCCAGCAGGTGCCGCTGGTGGGCAGCGCTGCCGCCCAGCCGGGCGGCCCTTGGTGGGCGTGGGCATCGGAACGTTCTCCTTGGTTCGCTGGCCGGGCCTAGCCTGGCCCGGCCAGTACTACTCGGGATCAGTACTGCTCGGTCTCGACGTAGCTGTCGTCGTCGTCCGCGCCGTAGCTGTCGGCTGCGCTCCCAGGGTCGAATCCTGGCGGGGAGTCCTTGAGCGCGAGACCCATGTCGGTCAGCTTCTGCTTGACTTCCTCGATCGACTTGGCGCCGAAGTTGCGGATGTCGAGCAGATCCTGCTCACTGCGGGCCACCAGCTCGCCCACGGTGTGAATACCCTCCCGCTTGAGGCAGTTGTACGAGCGCACGGTGAGGTTGAGCTCCTCGATCGGCAGCGCCAGGTCGGCCGCGAGCGCGGCGTCCGTCGGCGACGGGCCGATGTCGATGCCCTCGGCCTCCACGTTCAGCTCGCGGGCCAGGCCGAACAGCTCGACGAGGGTCTTGCCCGCGCTGGCCACCGCGTCCCGGGGACGCATGGACGGCTTGGTTTCCACATCGAGGATGAGCTTGTCGAAGTCGGTCCGCTGCTCCACGCGGGTCGCCTCGACCTTGTAGGTGACTCGCATCACCGGCGAATAGATGGAGTCGATCGGGATACGGCCGATCTCCTGGCCGGGCTGCTTGTTCTGGGCGGCGGACACGTAACCGCGGCCGCGCTCGACCGTCAGCTCCATCTCCAGCTTGCCCTTGGCGTTCAGGGTGGCGATGTGCAGCTCGGGATTGTGCACCTCGACCCCGGCCGGCGGCGCGATGTCCGCGGCGGTCACCTCACCGGGTCCCTGCTTGCGCAGGTACATGACCACCGGCTCGTCCTGCTCCGAGGACACGACCAGGGCCTTGAGGTTGAGGATGATATCGGTGACGTCCTCCTGCACCCCCGGGACGGTGGAGAACTCGTGCAGGACCCCTTCGATCCGGATGCTGGTGACGGCCGCACCGGGGATCGAGGAGAGCAGCGTACGGCGAACTGAGTTCCCGATCGTGTAGCCGAAACCTGGCTCCAGCGGCTCGATGACGAACCGCGACCGGAAGTCGCCGACCTGCTCTTCGGTCAGAGTCGGACGCTGGGCGATGAGCATTGGTACCCCTTTCCGCGACGCCCGCTATTTGACGTCGCGATCCTCTGACGGCCTGCCGGGTGCCCGCTGATGCTGGCCCCGGGCCGTCCCCCGCGGGGCCGCCGCCGATGCGGCGGCCCGTTGCGAGCGTATTACTTCGAGTAGTACTCGACGATGAGCTGTTCCTGGACCTGGGTGTCGATCTGGGCCCGGGCCGGCAGCGCGTGGATCAGGATGCGCATCTTGTCCGGAATGACTTCCATCCAGGCCGGAGACGGCCGCTCGCCAGCTTCGGCGCGGGCCACCACCATCGGGGTCAGCTCCATCGAGCCTGGCTTGACCTCGATGATGTCGTTCTCGCTGACCCGGTAGGACGGAATGTCCACCTTCTTGCCGTTCACCATGAAGTGACCGTGCCGGACCAGCTGGCGGGCCATGTCCCGGCTCTTGGCGAACCCGGCCCGGTACACCACGTTGTCCAGGCGGCTCTCCAGGATCTGGAGCAGGTTCTCGCCGGTCATCCCGCGCTTGCGGGTGGCTTCCTCGTAGTACCCGTGGAACTGCCGCTCCAGGATGCCGTAGACCCGGCGGGCCTTCTGCTTCTCCCGGATCTGGAGCAGGAACTCGCTCTCCTTGGGCCGGTTGCGGCCGTGCTCCCCCGGCGGGTAAGGCCGGATCTCAATGGGGCACTTCGGCGAGTCGCACTTGGCGCCCTTCAGGAAGAGCTTCATCTTCTCGCGGCGGCAAAGCTTGCAGTCCGCGCCTGTGTATCGAGCCATCTTCGCGCTACTCCTCAGACCCGGCGCCGCTTGGGCGGGCGGCAGCCATTGTGCGGAACCGGGGTGACGTCCTGGATCGAGCCGACCTCGAGGCCGGTCGCCTGCAGCGACCGGATCGCGGTCTCCCGGCCGGACCCAGGACCCTTGACGAACACGTCGACCTTGCGCATTCCGTGCTCCATGGCCCGGCGCGCCGCGGCCTCCGCCGCCATCTGCGCTGCGAACGGCGTGGACTTACGTGATCCTTTGAACCCGACCTGGCCGGACGACGCCCAGGAAATGACGTTGCCCACCGGGTCGGTGATCGAGACGATGGTGTTGTTGAACGTGCTCCTGATGTGGGCATGCCCGTGAGCGACGTTCTTCCGTTCCTTCCGGCGCACCTTCTTGGCGCCAGTGCGGCTCTTTGGCGGCATCTGCTTCCTATTCAGTGAGGTCGTCGGTCCGCAGGGTGGCCAGGGACCCGGTGATCGGGCCCGGCCAGCAGTGGCAACGGGCGCGGACTACTTCTTCCCGGCCTTCTTCTTGCCGGCCACTGTCTTCTTCCTGCCCTTGCGGGTGCGGGCGTTCGTCTGCGTGCGCTGGCCGTGTACCGGCAGCCCACGGCGATGACGGATGCCCTGGTAGCACCCGATCTCGATCTTGCGGCGGATGTCCGCCTGCACCTCACGGCGCAGATCGCCTTCAACCCGGTAGGTCGCTTCGATCCAGTCACGGAGCCGGACCAGGTCGTCCTCTCCGAGCTCGTGGACCCTCGTGTCACCGCTGACGCCAGTAGCGCCCAGCGTCTCGAGCGCACGGGTGTGCCCGATGCCGTAGATGTACGTAAGAGCGACCTCCAGCCGCTTATCGCGGGGGAGGTTGACGCCAACGAGGCGTGCCATGGGCGGGCAGTTCTCCTTTTCATCGAGGAGGTCTGCGCAACCGCTCCCTGCCCCTGCCCGGGCCGGGCCCCGGCCTCCTACCGGGGGTAACCCGTGCGCGGCTGGTGCCGCACACGGGCTGCGGTGCGTGTGGGTCGGGCGTCAGCCCTGGCGCTGCTTGTGCCGCGGGTCAGAGCAGATGACCATAACCCGGCCATGCCGCCTGATCACCCGGCACTTGCTGCAAATCTTCTTCACACTCGGCTTGACCTTCATCGTGGCCTCCTCCGGCGCTGGGACAGGTCAATGTCCTGCGTCAGTCCGTTACTTGTACCGGTAGACAATCCGGCCACGGCTCAGGTCGTACGGGCTCAGCTCAACGACTACCCGGTCATCGGGCAGGATGCGGATGTAGTGCATCCGCATCTTCCCGCTGATGTGGGCGAGGACCTTGTGCCCATTGTCTAGCTCCACCCGGAAGAAGGCATTGGGAAGTGACTCGACGATCCTGCCCTCGATCTCGATGGCGCCGTCCTTTTTGGGCATGTCCTCCGCGCTTCACTGTCAGGCCCGCTCGCCACCGGCGACGGTGTGCAGGCGGGTGTTGTCTACTGTTGTTGTCGTGATGCATCCCAGCACTGTGCCGAACCAGGAATGCGTGAACTCAGGTCCCGTACTCATGAGGCAACCGGCCAAAAGCCAGCACAGGGCAACTCACGAGCCGCAGCAGAGTCTACGCGACACTGCCTGACATTGCGAACCAGAGGCAGGGCGGGAAAATTCCCGGCCCCGAACCCTTCCGGGCCCCGCTCTGCAGCCTACTCCCCTGAGCCTATTCCCCGGCCCATGGCCGGTGGTTAGTCCTCCGTGCGCTGCCAGGGCAGCGGGGCGTTGCCGGTCCGGCCGCGGCGCAGCTTGGCGTCGGGCAGCTCGTACAGGTCGATCCCGGGCAGATCTGCCATCAGCTCATCCAGCTGGCCCAGGGTTCTCGCCGCGTAGGCCAGGTCCAGCCGCTCCTGGAACTCCTCGGCCGTCAGCCGGCCCGCGGCCAGATGCTCGCGCAGCAGGGCGGCGGTGCGGTCGCGGTCCGCGTCGGACGCGCGGATCTTCGGATCGCTCGGCATCCGCCACCTCCTGGGGAGTCTCTCCGCCTACCGTACCCAGCAGGAGCAGCCCTGCCGGCCACGCTGCGGCGCGGCCTCCGTATCCCTGCCGGCCATGCTGCGGCGCGGCCCTAGCGGATGAACCTGCGCAGCGCGCTCAGGGCCCGCTCGGTGATCTCCTCCACCGGGCCGGTGGCGTCGATGCCGAGCAGGATGCCCTCGTCCGCGTAGAACGCGACCAGCGGAGCGGTCTGTTCCTGGTAGACCTCCAGCCGGTGCCGGATGGTCTCCTCGCGGTCGTCGTCGCGCTGGAACAGCTCGCCGCCGCAGTCGTCGCACTGATCCCGGTGCGCAGGCGGGTCGAACAGCACGTGCCAGACCCGCCCGCAGCGGCGGCAGGTCCGGCGGCCGGACAGCCGCCGCACCACCTCATCGTCGTCGACCACGAGTTCCAGGACCACGTCCAGCCGGGTGTCCCAGGCCGCGAGCATCTTCTTGAGCGTCTCGGCCTGCGGGACGTTCCGCGGGAAGCCGTCCAGCAGGAAACCCGACTGCGTATCGTCTTCCTGCAGCCGGTCGGTGACCATGGCGATGGTCACCTCGTCGGGAACCAGGTCGCCGCGCTCCATGAACGCCTGAGCGCGGCGGCCGAGGGCCGTCCCCTGGGTGACGTTGGTCCGGAAGATGTCACCTGTCGAGATCTTCGGGATGGACAGATGCGACGCTATGAACTGGGCCTGTGTCCCCTTGCCCGCACCGGGGGGCCCGACGAGGACGACTCGCACTATCGCAGGAAGCCCTCATAGTTGCGCTGCTGCAACTGGCTCTCGATCTGCTTGACCGTGTCCAGTCCCACCCCCACCGCGATCAGGATGCTGGTTCCGCCGAAGGGGAACTGACTCCCCACCCCGAGCAGCGCGAACGCGACCATCGGGACGAGGGCGATGAGGGCCAGGTACAGCGACCCCGGGGCGGTAAGCCGGGTGAGCACGTAGTTCAGGTACTGGGCGGTCGGCCGCCCAGGGCGGATGCCGGGGATGAACCCGCCGTACTTCTTCATGTTGTCCGCCACCTCGGTCGGGTTGAACGTGATGGACACGTAGAAGTACGTGAAGAAGATGATCAGGACGAAGAACAGTCCCATGTACAGCGAGGAATCGCCGGTGGTGCCGGTGCCCAGGTGGCTCTCGATGAACGTGACCCAGCCCTGGGGGTTGGTCTTGCTGCCGAACAGCGTGGCCGCCAGCTCCGGGATGTAGAGCAGCGAGGAGGCGAAGATGACCGGGATGACACCGGCCTGGTTCACCTTCAGCGGGATGTAGGTGGACGTCCCGCCGTACATCTTGCGGCCCACCATGCGCTTGGCGTACTGGACCGGGATACGGCGCTGGGCCTGCTCCATGAAGACCACGAAGGCCACGATGCCGACCCCGACCAGCAGCACGATGGCCAGCACGAACGCGTGCTTGACGTTGTAGACGTCGGCCAGGTAGCCGAACATCTGGGAGATGACGGTGGTGAAGATGAGCACCGACATGCCGTTGCCCACGCCCCGGTCGGTGATCAGCTCGCCCAGCCACATGATGACCGCGGTGCCGGCGGTCATGCAGATGACCATGGTGGTGATGGTGTACACCGACGAGTTCGGGATCAGCGCCTTGGAGCAGTCGGGGAACAGGTTGCCGGACCGGGCGAACGCGATGATCCCGGTGGACTGGAGGATGGCCAGCCCGATCGTGAGGTACCGGGTGTACTGGGTGATCTTGGCCTGGCCGGCCTGGCCCTCCTGGCGCAGGGTCTCCAGCCGCGGGATCACGACCGCCAGCAGCTGGAGGATGATGCTGGCGGTGATGTACGGCATGATGCCGAGGGCGAACACCGACAGCCTGAGCAGCGCGCCGCCGCTGAACAGGTTGACCAGCTGGTAGACACCGGCCGCGCTGCTCGACTTCTCCAGGCCGGTACAGAACGTGACGGCTTTCTCGGAGATGCCTGGGGTGGGAATGGCCGCGCCGAACCGGAAGAGAGCCAGGATCCCCAGCGTGAACAGCAGCTTCTTGCGCAGGTCAGGCGTCCGGAAGGCCCGGAGGAACGCGGTCAGCATGCGCCGTCCTCAACTAGATGGGTCAACGGGGTGGTGCCGCGCCCTCCCGAGGGCTGGCGGCGACGGCCGGTGCGCCGCAGTGTAACGCGTCCGCAGCACTGAAACAGCCCCGCGCGCACGCGGGCGATGACTGTGCGCTGCGGGCCGGTGGACAACGTGCCACGGCGGCGGCTCCGGGCAGGCCCGGACCGCCGCCTGGACGGCACGCACATCACAGCTCGGTGACGGTTCCCCCGGCTGCCGTGATCTTCTCCCGGGCGGAGGCCGAGAACGCGTGCGCGGTCACTCTCAGTGCCGCCCCGGCGTCTCCCTCACCGAGCACCTTGACCAGCTCGCCGGCGCGCACCGCGCCCTTGGCCGCCAGGTCCTCCGGCGTGACGTCGCCGCCCTCCGGGTACAGATCGGTCAGCCGGCCGATGTTGACCACCTGGTAGGTGGTCTTGAACGCCAAGTTGGAGAAGCCCTTCAGCTTCGGCACCCGGCGCTGGAGCGGCATCTGGCCGCCCTCAAAGCCCAGGTGCACCTGACCCCGGGCCTTGGTCCCCTTGGTCCCGCGGCCCGCGGTCTTGCCCTTGGACGCCTCACCGCGGCCGACCCGGGTGCGCTCGGTGCGCGAGCCCGGGGCCGGGCGGAGGTGATGGATCCTCAGCATGTCAGTCGACCTCCTCGACGGTGACGAGGTGCCGCACCGCGTAGATCATGCCGCGGAATTCGGGCCGGTCGTCCTTGACGACGACGTGCCCGATCCGCTTCAGCCCGAGCGAGCGCAAAGACGCCCGCTGCTCCTTGGTCCCGCCGATCTCCGACCGGGTCTGGGTTACCTTCAGCTGTGCCATCATCGGCCCCCGCTCAGCTGTTGCCGGACGCGGCACCAGCGGCGGCGGCCGCTGCGCGAGCGCGCAGCATGGCCGCCGGGGCCACATCCTCGATCGGGAGCCCGCGGCGGGCGGCGATTTCCTCCGGGCGCTTCAGGCTCTTCAGCGCGGCCACCGTCGCGTGCACCACGTTGATCGGGTTGGACGAGCCGAGGGACCGGGACAGCACGTCGTGCACGCCGGCGCATTCCAGCACGGCCCGCACCGGGCCACCGGCGATCACGCCGGTCCCCGGGCTGGCCGGCTTGAGCAGGACGACGCCCGCGGACTCCTCGCCCTGCACCGTGTGCGGGATCGTGCCGGCGATGCGGGGCACCCGGAAGAACGACTTCTTGGCCGCCTCGACGCCCTTGGCGATGGCCGCGGGCACCTCCTTGGCCTTGCCGTAACCGACGCCGACCATGCCATTGCCGTCGCCGACGATGACGAGGGCAGTGAAGCTGAACCGCCGGCCGCCCTGGACGACCTTGGCGACCCGGTTGATGGTGACGACCCGCTCCAGGTAAGCGGTGCCCTTGTCGGCGCCACCGCCGCGGCGGTCGTCACGGCGGTCACGCCGTTCACCACCGCCGCCGCCGCGCCGCGGAGCTCCTGCCATCAGATGTTCCTTCTCTCGTGTATCTCAACGCTCAGTGGTGCGCCGTAGGTCACAGGTCCAGCCCGCCTTCGCGGGCCGCATCGGCCAGGGCGGCGATCCGGCCGTGGTAGGCCCAGCCGCTCCGGTCGAAGACCGCGGCCGAGACCCCGGCGGCCTGCGCGCGCTCCGCGAGAAGCGCGCCGACCTGACGGGCCTTGGCCGTCTTGTCCCCGTCGGTCGCCCGCAGTCCCTCTTCCAGGGTAGATGCGGACGCGACCGTCCGGCCCACGCTGTCGTCGATGAGCTGGACGAACGTGTGCCGGGCGGACCGGGTGACGGTCAGCCGGGGCCGTTCCGCGCTGCCCATGACCTTCCTGCGGACCCGTGTGTGCCGCCGCGTCCGCGCGGCGGTGCGACCCTTGGCCCGGGTCTTCGTGACAGCCATTGCTACTTACCAGCCTTCCCGACCTTGCGGCGGACCTGCTCACCCTGGTACCGGATGCCCTTGCCCTTGTACGGGTCAGGCTTGCGCAGCTTCCGTATGTTGGCCGCTATCTCGCCCACCTGCTGCTTGTCGATTCCTTCCACGACAAGCCGGGTGGGGGTCTCGACGCGGAATGTGATTCCGTCTGGCGGCGTCACGGTCACCGGGTGGCTGAAGCCCAGGGCGAACTCGAGGTTCGAGCCGCGGGCCTGCACCCGGTAGCCAACGCCGACAATCTCCAGGGTCTTGCTGTAGCCCTGGGTCACCCCGGTGACCATGTTGGCCACCAGCGTGCGGGACAGCCCGTGCAGCGCGCGCACCTTGCCGTCGTCGTTCGGGCGGGTGACCTTGAGGGTGCCGTCCTCCCGCGAGATCTCGATAGGCGGGGCGAGCTCCAGGGCCAGGCTGCCCTTAGGGCCCCTGACGCTGACCTCACGGCCGTTGATCGTGACATCGACGCCCCCGGGGATCTCCACGGGGAGCCGTCCGATTCGTGACATCGCGGTCTCCCTACCAGACGTAGGCGAGGACTTCCCCGCCTACCCCACGCTTGTTCGCCTGCTTGTCGGTCATCAGGCCGTTGGAGGTGGAGATGATCGCGACGCCGAGGCCGCCGAGCACCCGGGGCAGGTTGTCCTTCTTGGCGTACACCCGCAGGCCGGGCTTGGAGACCCGCTTGATGCCCGCGATGGAACGCTCCCGGGTGGGCCCGAACTTCAGGGCCAGCACGAGGCGCTTGCCTACCTCGGCGTCTTCCACGTTGTAGCCCGCGATGTAGCCCTCCTGCTGGAGGATCTCCGCGATCCGGACCTTGATCGTGGAACTGGGCATGCCCACGGTGTCGTGGTACGCCGAGTTGGCGTTGCGCAGACGGGTCAGCATGTCTGCGATCGGGTCGGTCATTGACATGGCCTGAGGGCCCTCCTCGCCGTGGTTTCCCTTGGGACCTGCGGCGTGGTCAGTGGGCGCGGCTTGCGCCCAGGTCGGTCGGCGGCCGTGCGGCATGCGCACGGCCTGGTCGGCAGCAGCGGTGCGGCTACCAGCTGGACTTCGTGATGCCCGGCAGCTCACCGCGGTGCGCCATCGAGCGGAAGCAGATCCGGCACAGGCCGAACCTGCGGTACACGGCGCGCGGGCGCCCGCAGCGGGTGCAGCGGGTGTACCCCCGCACCTTGAACTTGGGCGTCCTGTTCGCCTTGACGACTAGCGCCTTCTTCGCCACTCCTCAGCTCTCCTTGAACGGGAATCCGAGCCGCCGCAACAGCGAGCGGCCCTCATCGTCGGTGGTCGCCGTGGTCACGAGCGTCACGTCCATGCCGCGCTGACGGTCCACCTGGTCGGCGTCGATCTCATGGAACATGAGCTGCTCGTTCAGCCCGAACGTGTAGTTCCCCCGGCCGTCGAACTGCCGGTCGGACAGGCCGCGGAAGTCACGGATCCGGGGCAGGGCCAGCGACAGCAACCGGTCGCAGAACTCCCACATCCGGTCGCCGCGCAGCGTCACGTGCGCACCGATGGGCATGCCCTCGCGCAGCTTGAACTGGGCAATCGACTTCCGGGCCCGGGCGACGGCGGGCTTCTGCCCGGTGATCACCGCGAGGTCCCGGAGCGCGCCGTCGATCAGCTTGGCGTCCCGGGCCGCCTCGCCGACGCCCATGTTGACCACGATCTTGGTCAGCGTGGGGATCTGCATGACGTTGGCGTACCCGTACTCCTCGCGCAGGGCCGGGGCGATCTCCTGCCGGTAGCGCAGCTTGAGCCGGGGCGGGGGCGCGGGCGTCCGGGTCCGGGGCTCTTCCGTCGTAGTAGTCATCAGAAGTCCTTACCGCCCGGGCGGGAGATCCGGATCTTGGCGCCGTCGTCGGCGTAGCGGAATCCGGCGCGGGCCGGCTTCTTGGTGTCCGGGTCAACCAGCTGGACGTTGCTCACGTGGATAGGCGCCTCGGTGTTCGTGATGCCGCCCTCCTTGGCCTGGCGAGGGCCCTGGTAGTCCACCTTCTTGTTCTTGCGGACCATGTTGACGCCCTGAACCAGCACGCGCTGGCGCTCGGGGTCAGCCAGGATGACCGTGCCCTCCCGGCCACGGTCCTTGCCCGCGGTGACCACCACGTGGTCACCCTTCTTGATCTTCATGCGCGGCGGCCGGGCCGGCGCGCTGTCCTTCTTTGCCATCGCGGCCTTCCTGCGGGATGCACTGGTCATCACAGCACCTCCGGCGCGAGCGAGATGATCCGCATGAAGCGCTTCTCGCGCAGCTCACGGCCGACCGGGCCGAAGATGCGGGTGCCGCGCGGGTCGCCGCCGTCCCTGATCAGGACGGCGGCGTTCTCGTCGAACCGGATATAAGAACCGTCGCCGCGGCGGCGCTCCTTGCGGGTGCGCACCACGACCGCCTTGACGACATCGCCCTTCTTCACCCCGGCACCGGGAAGGGCATCCTTCACTGTCGCCACGATGACATCACCGATGCCCGCGTATCGCCGGCCGGAGCCGCCGAGCACGCGGATACACAAGATCTCCTTGGCACCGGTGTTGTCGGCGACCTTAAGCCGCGACTCCTGCTGGATCACGTCAACTCCTGCTTCCTGACGCCGGGGTTATCGCGGGGTTGGCCCCGCGATGGTAATTACTTGGCCTTCTCCAGGATCTCCGCGACGCGCCAGCGCTTGGTCGCGGACAGTGGCCTGGTTTCCATCAGGCGCACCCGGTCGCCGACGCCGCAGGCGTTCGCGCCGTCGTGCGCCGTGTACTTCTTGGTACGCCGGATGACCTTGCCGTACTTGGGGTGCTTGACCCGGTCCTCGACGATGACCACGACGGTCTTGTCCATCTTGTCGCTGACCACGTAACCTTCGCGGATCTTGCGGTAGCCCCGGCCGGGCACTCCGCCCTGCTCGACGTCACTCACTGTCTTCCGCCTCCTCCACCAAGATCACAATGCCAAGCTCGCGTTCCCGCTTCACCGTGTAGATGCGGGCGATCTCCTTGCGGACGGCATGCAGCCGCCCGTGGCTCTCCAGCTGGCCGGTCGCGGCCTGGAAGCGCAGGTTGAACAGCTCCATCTTGGCTTCCGCCAGCTTGCTGTTCAGCTCTTCCTCGCTGGAATTCCGCAGGTCAGCGGCGGCCAGGCCGGCCATCAGCTCTCACCAACTTCAGGGATCACGGACTTTGCCCCCTCAGCAGGCAGAGCATCGGTAGCTTGTGCCTCGAACATCAGCTCTCACCCACCTCTCGGGTCACGAACTTGCACTTCATCGGGAGCTTGTGCATCGCGCGCCGGAGCGCTTCCCGGGCGACCGGCTCCGCGACCCCGGACAGCTCGAACATCACGCGTCCGGGCTTGACGTTGGCCACCCACCACTCGGGCGAGCCCTTGCCGGAACCCATCCGGGTCTCGGCCGGCTTCTTGGTCAGCGGGCGGTCCGGGTAGATCGTGATCCACACCTTGCCACCACGGCGGATGTGCCGGGTCATGGCGATACGGGCGGACTCGATCTGCCGGTTGGTCACGTAGGCGTGCTCAAGGGCCTGGATACCGTACTCACCGAAGGCCACCCGGGTGCCGCCCTTGGCGACCCCGTGCCGGTCCGGCCGGTGCTGCTTACGGTACTTGACCCTGCGCGGGATAAGCATTGATCAGCCCTCCTCACCCGTGGCCGGGGCGGTAGCCACGGCGGCCGGCTCCGGCTGCGGGGCACCAGCCGGGGCGGCCGGGGGACGCTCGTCGGGACGGTCGCCGCCCGCGGCGCGGTCGGCCCCGTCGGGGCCGCCCGGACGGCGGCGGCGCTGCGGCCCGGTCGGCCGGTCGCGGCGCGGGCCGCCGGCCCGGAGGGCGGCGGCCGCCGCCTCGCGCTCGGCCCGGGTCGCCGGGGCCTCGCCCCGGTAGATCCACACCTTCACGCCGATCCGGCCGAAAGTAGTCCGGGCCTCGTAGAAGCCGTAGTCGATGTCGGCGCGCAGCGTGTGCAGCGGCACCCGGCCCTCGCGGTAGAACTCCGAGCGCGACATCTCAGCGCCGCCGAGGCGGCCCGAGCACTGCACCCGGATGCCCTTGGCGCCGCCCTTCATCGAGGTCTGCATGGCCTTGCGCATGGCCCGCCGGAACGACACCCGGCTGGACAGCTGCTCGGCCACGCCCTGGGCGACGAGCTGGGCGTCCGTCTCGGGGTTCTTGACCTCGAGGATGTTCAGCTGGATCTGCTTGCCGGTGAGCTTCTCCAGGTCACCGCGGATGCGGTCCGCCTCGGCGCCGCGGCGGCCGATGACAATCCCGGGCCGTGCGGTGTGGATGTCCACCCGGACCCGGTCCCTGGTCCGCTCGATCTCCACCTTGGAAATGCCCGCGCGCTCCATACCGCGCTGCAGCATCCGGCGGATCGCGACGTCTTCCTTGACGTATTCCTTGTACAGCTTGTCGGCGTACCACCGGCTCTTGAAGTCGGTGGTGATGCCAAGCCGGAACCCGTGCGGGTTCACCTTCTGTCCCACTAGCGGGACCTCCCCTGGGGTTCGTCCGAGACGATTACCGTGATGTGACTGGTGCGCTTGTTGATCCGGTAGCCCCGGCCCTGCGCGCGCGGCCGGAATCGCTTCAGCGTCGGCCCTTCGTCCACCCACGCCCGGCTCACCACCAGCGCGCCGGAGTCAACCTGCTGGGCATGCTCAGCATTGGCGATGGCGCTCGCGAGCACCTTGCCAACCGGGTCACTGGCTGACTGCGGCGCAAAGGCCAGCGCCGCTCGCGCCTCCTCGGCAGGCATGCCACGGATGAGGTCCACCACACGGCGGGCCTTCCGCGGCGTGACGCGCACGTACCGCGCCTTCGCCCTTGCTTCCATGCTTCTCTCTCGCTCTCTAGTGGTTGCTCGTGCCTGGTCTAACGGCGGCTACGCCGGTCATCCCGGACGTGGCTGCGGAACGTGCGGGTGGGCGCGAACTCGCCGAGCTTGTGGCCGACCATGGCCTCGGTGATGAACACCGGCACGTGCTTACGGCCGTCGTGCACCGCGATCGTGTGGCCCAGCATCGCAGGAACGATCATGGAACGCCGCGACCACGTCTTGATCAGGTTCCTGGTGCCCTTCTCGTTCTGCACGTCCACCTTCTTGATCAGGTGGTCGTCGACGAACGGGCCCTTCTTGAGACTACGAGGCATCGTTGGGTGCTCCTACCGCTTCTTCTTGCTGCGCCTGCGGACGATCAGCCGGTCGCTGGGCTTGTGGGCTTGCCGGGTCCGGCCCTCGGGCTTACCCCAGGGGCTGACCGGATGCCGGCCACCGGAGCTCTTTCCCTCGCCGCCACCCAGCGGGTGATCGACCGGGTTCATCGCGACGCCGCGGACCGAGGGACGGTGTCCCTTCCACCGGTTGCGGCCCGCCTTGCCGAGCTTGATGTTGCCCTGCTCGGCGTTGCCGACCTCGCCGACGGTGGCCCGGCAGGCCGCGTCGACCCGCCGGATCTCGCCGGACGGCATCCGCAGCTGGGCGTAGCCGCCGTCCTTGGCCAGCAACTGGACACCGGACCCGGCCGAGCGCGCGATCTTCGCGCCGCCACCGGGCCGGAGCTCGATCGCGTGCACCACGGTGCCGGTCGGGATGTTCCGCAGCGGCAGGCAGTTGCCCGGCCGGATGTCGGATCCGGGGCCGTTCTCCACCCGGTCGCCCTGGGACAGCCCCTGCGGGGCGAGGATGTAGCGCTTCTCGCCGTCGGCGTAGTGCAGCAGCGCGATCCGGGACGTGCGGTTCGGGTCGTACTCGATGTGCGCGACCTTGGCCGGGATGCCGTCCTTGTCGTGCCGCCGGAAGTCGATCAGCCGGTAGGCGCGCTTGTGGCCGCCGCCCTGGTGCCGCGCGGTGATCCGGCCATGCACATTCCGGCCGCCGCGCGAGTTCAGGGGGCGGACCAGCGACTTCTCCGGCTCACCACGGGTGATTTCGGAGAAGTCCGCGCCACTCGCGCCCCGCCGTCCCGGGGTGGTGGGCTTGTACTTGCGGATAGCCATGTGTGCTCAAGCTCCTTGGGATGTGGCCGGTGGCCTAGCTGACCGGGCCGCCGAAGACATCGATACGCTCACCCTCGGCGAGGCTGACGATGGCCCGCTTGGTGGCGGCCCGCTGGCCCCAGCCGAACCGGGTGCGGCGGCGCTTGCCCGCCCGGTTAAGGGTGTTGACGCTGGTCACCTTGACCCCGAACACGGCCTCCACGGCCTGCCGGACCTGGGTCCGGTTAGCGTCGGGGGCGACCAGGAAGGTGTACTTGCCGTCGTCGGCCAGCCGGTACGTCTTTTCCGAGATCACCGGGCGGAGCAGGATGTCCCGGGGGTCCGGGATCCGGTTCGAGCTCACTGCTCGTCACCCTCCTTCGGGGTGGTACGGCGGCGGGGGGCCTTGGGCTCAGCGGGCTCAGCCGCCTCAGCGGGCTGGGCCGCCTCAGCGGACTCGGCCGCAGGCTTGCTCGCCTTGGCCGGGCTGGCCTTGGCGGGGCTGGCCTTGGCCGGGCTCGCCTTGGCCGGGCTGGCCTTAGCGGGCGCGGCCGCAACGGGCTGGCCGGTGAACGCGGACAGGGCCGCCTCGGTGAACACGATGTGCTCACTGGCCAGCACGTCGTACGTGTTCAGCTGGCCGGTGGCCAGCAGCCGCACGCCCGGGGCGTTGCGCAGGCTCTTCCAGGTCAGCTCGTCCTCGGCCTGGGCCACGACGAGTACCCGGGAGTTGAGCGCCCGGTCCAGCAGGCCGATGGCCGTGCGCAGCACGGCCATCGCGTCGCGGGTGCGGGGCTGATCCCCGTCCACGAACCCGCTGACCACGGCGACCCGCCCGTTCATGGCCCGGTCGGACAGGGCCCCGCGGAGCGCGGCGGCCTTCATCTTCTTGGGTGTCCGCTGCACGTAGGAACGGGGCTGCGGGCCATGCACGGTTCCGCCGCCCGCGTACTGGGGGGCACGGAGCGAACCCTGGCGGGCCCGGCCGGTGCCCTTCTGCCGGTAGGGCTTCTTGCCGCCGCCGCGGACCAGGCCGCGGGTCTTGGTGGCGTGCGTGCCCTGCCGGGCCGCAGCCTCCTGGGCCACGACGACCTGGTGGATCAGCGGCACGTTGACCGGCGCGCTGAAGATCTCGTCGGGAAGCTCCACATCCTGGCCGCCTGCGCCAGACGGGGAGACGACGCTGACGCTAGCCATCAGGCCTCCTTCGTGGCGGTCTGCGGCGCCCGGACGGCGCTGCGGACCAGGATCAGGCCGCCCTTGGGGCCGGGGACGGCCCCGCGGATCAGCAGCAGGCCGCGCTCGGCGTCCACCGCCTGCACGGTCAGGCTGGGTGTGGTGGTGCGCTCGCCGCCCATCCGGCCGGCCATCCGCAGGCCCTTGAACACCCGGCCCGGAGTGGCACAGCCGCCGATGGAACCGGGCGAGCGGTGCTTGCGCTGGGTGCCGTGGGAGGCGGACAGGCCCTTGAACCCGTGCCGCTTCATCACGCCCGCGAAGCCCTTGCCCTTGCTCTTGCCGGTCACGTCAACCAGCTCACCCGCGGCGAACGTCTCGGCGCTGACCTCCTGGCCCAGGGTGTAATCGGTCGCGTCATCGGTGCGCAGCTCGACGAGGTAGCGGCGCGGGGTCACCGAGGCCTTGGCGAAGTGGCCGGCCACGGGCTTGGTCACCCGGCGCGGGTCGATCTCGCCGTAGCCCAGCTGCACGGCGGAGTACCCGTTCGCGTCCGGAGTGCGGACCGCGGTGACGACGCAGGGACCCGCCGCGATAACCGTGACGGGAACCATCCGCCCTTCGGCGTCGAAGACCTGGCTCATGCCCAGCTTCGTGCCCAGGACGCCCTTGGTGTTCTTGGTCATGTCGGTGCGTTCCTCAGAGCTTGATCTCGATGTCGACGCCGGCGGGGAGGTCCAGCCGCATCAGCGAGTTAACCGTCTTCGGCGTGGGGTCGATGATGTCGATCAGCCGCTTATGCGTGCGCATCTCGAAGTGCTCCCGCGAGTCCTTGTACTTGTGCGGGGAACGGATGACGCAGTAGATGTTCTTCTCCGTGGGCAGCGGGACAGGCCCGGCAACCCGCGCGCCGGTGCGCGTCACCGTGTCGACGATCTTCCGCGCCGAGCTGTCGATGACCTCGTGGTCATAGGCCTTGAGCCGGATGCGGATCTTTTGTCCCGCCATGTGCCTTCCGTGTCCTTATCTGTTAGCCCGGGGGGGACCCCGGAGTTCTGCGTTCTGCGCGCAGTGCCCGCCGGCCCCCGGCCGGTGGCCGGGGGCGGCGGAAAGACCACTACTTGATGATCTTCGTGACCCGGCCGGCGCCGACGGTGCGGCCGCCCTCGCGGATAGCGAAGCGGAGGCCCTCCTCCATGGCGATGGGCTGGATCAGCTCGACGCGCATCTCGGTGTTGTCGCCGGGCATCACCATCTCGGTGCCCTCGGGCAGGTGGACGACGCCCGTCACGTCCGTGGTCCGGAAGTAGAACTGCGGACGGTAGTTGTTGAAGAACGGGGTGTGCCGGCCGCCCTCGTCCTTGGACAGGATGTAGACCTGGCCCTCGAACTCGGTGTGCGGGGTGTTGGTGCCCGGCTTGATGACGACCTGGCCGCGCTCCACGTCCTCGCGCTTGATGCCGCGCAGCAGCAGGCCCGCGTTGTCGCCGGCCTGGCCCTCGTCCAGGATCTTGTGGAACATCTCCACGCCGGTGACCGTGGTCTTCTGCGCCTTCTCCTTGATGCCGATGATCTCGACTTCCTCGGAGGTGTGCACCTTGCCGCGCTCGATCCGGCCGGTCACCACGGTGCCGCGGCCGGTGATCGAGAACACGTCCTCGACCGGCATCAGGAACGGCTTGTCGGTGTCCCGGACCGGCTCGGGGATGCTCTCGTCGCAGGCCTCCATGAGCTCGACGACCTTCGCGCTCCACTCCGCGTCGCCCTCGAGCGCCTTGAGCGCGGAGACCCGGATCACCGGGACGTCGTCGCCAGGGAACTCGTAGGTGGTGAGCAGCTCGCGCACCTCGAGCTCGACCAGCTCCAGGATCTCCTCGTCGTCCACCATGTCGGCCTTGTTCAGCGCGACCACGATGTACGGCACGCCGACCTGGCGGGCCAGCAGCACGTGCTCGCGGGTCTGCGGCATCGGGCCGTCGGTGGCCGCGACCACCAGGATGGCGCCGTCCATCTGCGCGGCACCAGTGATCATGTTCTTGATGTAGTCCGCGTGACCAGGGCAGTCCACGTGCGCGTAGTGCCGCTTGTCGGTCTGGTACTCGACGTGCGAGATCGAGATGGTGATCCCGCGCTCCTTCTCTTCCTTCGCGTTGTCGATCTGGTCGAAGGGCGTGAAGGGGTTGACGTCGGGATACTTGTCGTGCAGCACCTTGGTGATCGCCGCGGTCAGCGTGGTCTTGCCGTGGTCGATGTGCCCGATGGTGCCGATGTTCACGTGCGGCTTAGTCCGCTCGAACTTGGCCTTGCCCACTGGTTTCTCCTCGTTGCGATCGTCCCCACCGTCGGTGGGGCCAAGGCGCTCCTCGTGCGCCCGATTCTTCTGTCTGACGTTTTGGTGCTACTGTGGTTACTCACCGCGGGCCTTGGCGATGATCTCCTTGGCAATGCTGGGCGGTACCTCGGCATAGGAGTCGAACTGCATGCTGTAGTCCGCCCGGCCCTGGGTGCGGCTGCGCAGGTCGCCCACGTAGCCGAACATCTCCGACAGCGGCACGGTCGCCTTCACGACGCGGATGCCGGAGCGCTCCTCCATGGCCTGGATCTGGCCGCGGCGGCTGTTCAGGTCGCCGATCACCTCACCCATGTAGTCGTCCGGGGTCCTGACCTCCACGGCCATGACCGGCTCGAGCAGCACGGGATTAGCGTTCGCGGCCGCCTTCTTGAACGCCATCGATCCGGCGATCTTGAAGGCCAGCTCGGACGAGTCCACCTCGTGGTAGGCACCGTCGGTGAGCGTGACGCGCACGTCCACCATCGGGTAGCCGGCCAGGACGCCAAACTCCGCCGCATCCTGGCTTCCGGCGTCCACCGACGGGATGTACTCCCGGGGGATGCGGCCACCGGTGATCTTGTTCTCGAACTCGTAGCCGCCGCCGTCGCCGCCGGTCGGCTCCAGGTTGATGACCACCCGGGCGTACTGGCCCGCCCCGCCGGTCTGCTTCTTGTGGGTGTAGTCAACCTTCTCGACCTTCTTGCGGATGGTCTCGCGGTAAGCGACCTGCGGGCGGCCGATGTTGGCCTCCACGTGGAACTCCCGCCGCATCCGGTCGACCAGGATCTCCAGGTGCAGCTCGCCCATCCCGGAGATGATCGTCTGCCCGGTCTCCTCGTCGGTCCGGACCTGGAAGGTCGGGTCCTCCTCGGCGAGCCGCTGGATCGCGGTGCCCAGCTTGTCCTGGTCACCCTTGGTCTTCGGCTCGATCGCGACGTTGATCACCGGCGCGGGGAACGTCATGGACTCCAGGATCACCTGCCGGGACAGGTCACACAGGGTGTCGCCGGTCGAGGTGCCCTTGAGGCCCATCACGGCCACGATCTGCCCAGCGATCGCCGTCGGGCGCTCTTCACGCTTGTTGGCGTGCATCTGGTAGATCTTGCCGATCCGCTCGCGGCGGCCCTTGCTGGAGTTGAGCACGTTCGAGCCCGACTCCAGGGTGCCCGAGTAGATCCGGATGTAGGTCAGCTTGCCGAGGTGCTGGTCGGACATGATCTTGAAGGCCAGCGCGGCGAACGGCTCGGACGGGTCGGCCTTGCGCAGCACGACCTGCTCCTCGTTGCCCACCTCGTGCCCATTGACCGGCGGGATGTCCACCGGGCTGGGCAGGTAGTCCACGATCGCGTCCAGCATGGGCTGGACGCCCTTGTTCTTGAACGCGCTGCCGCACAGGACCGGGGTGATCCCGCCCGCGATGGTGGCCCGCCGGATGGCGGCGACGAGCTGCTCCACGCTGGGCTCGGTGCCCTCGAGGTAGGCCTCCATCATTTCCTCGTCGTTCTCGGCGATGGTCTCCAGCAGCTTGTCACGCCACTGCCGGGCGGCCTCGGCGTGGTCATCCGGGATGGCGACCACGTCGTACTTGTCACCCTTGCCCTCGGTCTGCCAGAGCAGGGCGCGCATCCGGACCAGGTCGATGACGCCGCGGAAGTCGGACTCGACTCCCCACGGCAGCTGGACGACCAGCGGGGTCGCACCGAGCCGGTCGGTGATCATCTCGACGCAGCGGTGGAACTCCGCGCCCACCCGGTCCATCTTGTTGACGAAGCAGATGCGGGGCACGCCGTACCGGTCCGCCTGCCGCCACACGGTCTCGGACTGCGGCTCCACGCCGGCCACGCCGTCGAAAACGGCGACCGCCCCGTCCAGGACGCGCAGCGACCGCTCGACTTCCACCGTGAAGTCAACGTGGCCCGGGGTGTCGATGATGTTGATGGTGTTGTCGCGCCAGTGAGTGGTGGTCGCGGCGGACGTGATCGTGATGCCGCGCTCCTGCTCCTGCTCCATCCAGTCCATGGTGGCCGCGCCCTCATGGACCTCACCGATCTTGTAGTTGATGCCGGTGTAGAACAGGATCCGCTCAGTGGTCGTGGTTTTACCCGCGTCGATGTGCGCCATGACCCCAATGTTGCGGACCTTGGCAAGCTCTACGGCGGTCTGGGTCGCCACTGCTTAGTTCCTCGCTGCTTCGTCTATCGTCGGCCGGCTGGTGCCGCTCATTACCAGCGGTAGTGAGCGAACGCCTTGTTGGACTCGGCCATCTTGTGGGTGTCCTCGCGGCGCTTCACACTCGCCCCGAGGCCGTTGCTCGCGTCGAGCAGCTCGTTCATGAGCCGCTCGGTCATGGTCTTCTCCCGGCGGGACCGGCTGTAGGAGACCAGCCAGCGCAGGGCCAGGGTGGTGCTGCGGGAGGCCCGGACCTCGACCGGCACCTGGTAGGTGGCGCCGCCGACCCGGCGGCTGCGCACCTCGAGGGTGGGCTTCACGTTGTCCAGGGCCCGCTTGAGCGTGACCACCGGGTCGTTGCCCGTCTTGTCCTTGCATCCGTCGAGCGCGCCGTACACGATCCGCTCGGCCAGCGAGCGCTTGCCGCTGCGCAGCACCTTGTTCACCAGCGCGGTGACCAGAGGGGAGCCGTAAACCGGATCGGTTACGAGCTGCCGCTTGGTCGCGGGGCCCTTACGCGGCATGTCAGCTCTTCTCCTTCTTCGCTCCGTAGCGGCTCCGGGCCTGCTTACGGTTGCGGACCCCCTGGGTGTCGAGGGCACCACGGATGATCTTGTAACGCACGCCGGGCAGATCCCGGACCCGGCCGCCTCGCACCAGCACGATGGAGTGCTCCTGGAGGTTGTGGCCGACACCGGGGATGTACGCGGTGACTTCGATCTGGCTCGTCAGCCGCACCCGGGCCACCTTGCGGAGCGCCGAGTTGGGCTTCTTGGGCGTGGTCGTGTAGACGCGCGTGCATACGCCCCGGCGCTGGGGGCTGCCCTTCAGGGCCGGGGTAGTGGTCTTAGCCACCTTGTCCTGGCGGCCCTTGCGGACCAGCTGCTGGATCGTGGGCACCGCGTCTCCGTCTTCGTTCTTCGCGCCGGCTGGCGCGACGTCTTCCTCTTGCCGTTTTCCTGCGCCCGCGGCGCAGGGTAATCCGGGGCGCTTTAACCGCCCCTGAACTGCTGGTTTTCCTAGTCCCTCCGACCCCCGGGGTCGGGCGTGTCGCGGTGACCACGGCACACAAGCTCCTACTGGAGCCTGGAGTCGAGAGAGGAAAAGGCCCGCGCGCCTGGCCACTCACCACGCCTTCCAGCTGGCGGTCATCGACCGCCAGCCTTCCGGCCATGGCGCTACAGTCCGCTAGCGCACGCGCACCCGTTTCTCACGGGCACGATGCCCTAGCGTACCCAACCTTTTGCCAACAGGCAAAGCGAACGCCGATCACGGTCGGAGCGACCGGACCGGTGTCATTTTTCCCTGACGGCAACGGTGAAACCACGCCCGCAGGGTAGCGGGGAACTGCTGCCAGTCCCCTGCTTCCCGGGGTGTTAACCCTGGCGGCCCATCGGATTATTCCAGAAGGGACACGACATCTCATGACGCAGACAGTTGTCATCACCGGGGCCAGCGCCGGCATCGCCCGCGCCACCGCGCGGCTGTACGGGGCCCGGGGCGCCAACGTGGGGCTGATCGCCCGCGGCCAGGCCGGCCTGGACGGCGCCGCGCAGGACGTGGTCGAGGCGGGCGGCCAGGCGCTGGCCGTGCCGGCCGACGTGGCCGACCACGCCCAGGTGGAGAAGGCGGCCACCGAGATAGAGGCCCAGTTCGGCCCCATCGACGTGTGGATCAACGTGGCGTTCACCTCCGTATTCGCGCCGTTCGCCGAGATCACCCCGGACGAGTTCCGGCGGGTCACCGAGGTCAGTTACCTGGGCTTCGTCAACGGCACGATGGTGGCGCTCAGCCGGATGCGGCCGCGCGACGCGGGGACCATCGTGCAGGTCGGCTCGGCGCTCAGCGAGCGGGCCATCCCGCTCCAGTCGGCGTACTGCGGGGCCAAGCACGCCATCAACGGGTTCACCGAGTCGCTGCGCTGCGAGCTCATGCACGAGGGGTCCACCGTGCACGTGACCGTGGTGCAGATGCCCGCGGTGAACACCCCGCAGTTCTCCTGGGTGCTGTCCCGGCTGCCGCGGCACCCGCAGCCGGTGCCGCCGATCTACCAGCCGGAGGTGGCCGCGCGCGGCGTGCTGTACGCGGCGGACCATCCGCAGCGCAAGCAGTACTGGGTCGGCGGCAGCACGGCGGCCACCCTACTGGCGCAGAAGGTGGCCCCGGCGCTGCTCGACCGGTACCTGGCCAAGACCGGGCTTCGATTCGCAGCAGACCAACCAGGAGGTGCCCGGCGGGCAGCCGGGCGGACAACCTGTTCGACCCGGTGGACCGGCCAAGCGGCAGGACCACGGTGCGCACGGTGCCTTCGACGACCGTCGCATCAGCGAAGCTGCGCAGCTCTGGATGTCGCATCACCCGGCGGTGACGGGCGGTATTGCGGCCGGAGCCGCGCTGGCCGGTGGCCTGATGATCCGGGCACGCACAAAGTGACTACTGCGGAGGCCCGACCGGGTGGGCTGGTCCGCCTGGCTGAACGCCTGGCGGACCACCCACACCGGCCTGGCCTGGGCCATTACTGGACCGGGTCAGGAAGACCATGAGCCTGCGTCATGGCCACCTGGGGAAGAAGGCCACGGTTGCGTGGCTGGTCACGGTGGGTCGTGCGGGGTACGGCGTGGCGCTGATCGGTGCTGCCCGGGTTGCTGATCGGGCTTACTGGGCAGCGGCCTGGTGGGCGGGCTTGCGGGGTGGCGCGGGTGCTGGGGGTACGGCATCTGGTGCAGGCGGGGCCACCGCAGCCAGCCAGCTCAGTGATCCGGGTGGCCCGGTGGTGCTGGGGGGTGGGGCGGCGGTGGATGTGCTGCATGCCACGTCGATGGTGGCGCTGGGTGCGGTGGACCCCCGGGCGCGGCGGGCTGCGCTCGGCCGACGCCGCGTGGAGACGAAGCTGGCGCATCGATCGGCCGCGCGGCGGCCTCACCGCCTACCCGGCAGAAGCCCCGACTAGGCGGTGCATTGGGCCTCCGGAGGGGCACAATGCACCGCGCTCTTCGTGATCCGCGGGCCGGAGCGGGCAGCCCGGACGGGAGCGGGCGGGTACTGGCGTTCGAGATGAGAAAACCCGGGGCTCGCGGCTCCCGGGCTTCCTGGGTCGGTTACTTCTTGAAGGCGTCTTTGACCTTTTCGCCAGCCTGCTTGAGGTTGCCCTTGGCCTGGTCGGTCTTGCCTTCGGCTTCCATCTGCTCGTTGCCGAGGGCCTGGCCGGTCTCCTTCTTGGCCTTGCCCTTGATCTCCGTGACCTTGTTGGCGGCCTTGTCTTCGGTCGCCATGAGCGGCTCCTCCCGTTGGGTAAGCTCTTGCGTTATCCACTGCCCGCAGGGTGGGGCTAAACAAAGTGAGACGCCCGGCAGCCATGCCGCCGGGCGCCTCGACCTGCTAGCGAGACCCGCTTACCGGTTGTACGAGCCGAAGTCGTACTCCTCCAGCGGGATCGCCTCGCCGGAGCCCTGGCCGAACGCGTAGCTCGGCGCCTCCTCGTAGGCGGTCGCCGGGTACACCGATGAGCGCGCGTCGTCGGTGGGCTCGACCCGGACGCTCCGGTACCGCGGCATGCCGGTACCGGCCGGGATGAGCTTGCCGATGATGACGTTCTCCTTGAGGCCGAGCAGCGGGTCCGACTTGGCGTGGATGGCCGCGTCGGTGAGCACCCGGGTCGTCTCCTGGAACGAAGCCGCGGACAGCCACGACTCGGTGGCCAGCGACGCCTTGGTGATGCCCATCAGCACCGGCCGGCCGGAGGCCGGGGTGCCGCTCTGCTCCACCACGGAGCGGTTGACTTTCTCGAACCGGGGCCGCTCGACCAGCTCGCCGGGGAGCAGGTCGGTGTCACCGGACTCGAGCACGTTCACCCGCTTGAGCATCTGCCGGATGATGATCTCGATGTGCTTGTCGTGGATGGACACGCCCTGCGACCGGTAGACCTCCTGGACCTCGTGCACCAGGTGCAGCTGCACCTCGCGGGAGCCCAGGATCCGGAGCACCTCGTGCGGGTTGACCGCGCCCTGGATCAGCTGCTGGCCGACGTGCACGTGGTCGCCGTCCGCGACGATCAGCCGGGACCGCATCGGCACCTGGTAGGCGATCTCCTCGCCGCCGTCGTCCGGGACGACGATGATCTTCCGGGTCTTCTCGGTCTCCTCGATCTTGACCCGGCCCTCGACTTCGCTGATCGGTGCCATGCCCTTGGGGATCCGGGCCTCGAAGAGCTCCTGGATCCGGGGCAGGCCGTGGGTGATGTCCAGGCCGGCCACACCGCCGGTGTGGAAGGTCCGCATGGTCAGCTGGGTACCCGGCTCACCGATGGACTGCGCGGCCACGATGCCGACCGCCTCGCCCACGTCCACCCGCTTGCCGGTGGCCAGCGAGCGCCCGTAGCACTTGGCGCAGACACCGATCTTGGCCTCGCAGACCAGCACGCTGAACGTCCTGACCTGGCCCACCCCGGCGTTGACCAGCGCATCGATCAGCGTCTCGGTGGTGTCCGTGTCCACGTCCGCGAGGACCTGGCCGTCCACCTCGATCGGCTCGGCGATGGTCCGGCCGGTGCCGGTGTTCTCGATGTTGGGCAGCTTGCGTAGCGTCCCGCCCGGGCCCGGCTCGGCGATCTTCATCACGATCGACCGGTCGGTGCCACAGTCCTCCTCCCGGACGATGACGTCCTGCGCCACGTCCACCAGGCGCCGGGTGAGGTACCCGGAGTCGGCGGTCCGCAGCGCGGTGTCGGCCAGGCCCTTGCGGGCACCGTGGGTCGAGATGAAGTACTCGACCACGGACAGGCCTTCACGGAAGCTGGACTTGATCGGCCGCGGGATGGTCTCGCCCTTGGGGTTGGAGACCAGGCCGCGCATGCCGGCGATCTGCCGGACCTGCATCGGGTTACCACGGGCACCGGAGTTGACCATCATCCACACCGAGTTGGTCTCGGGGAACGCGGCCTCCATGTCCTTGGCCACATCGCTGGTCGCGTGCGTCCAGATCTCGATGAGCTCCTGACGGCGCTCGTCGTCGGTGATCAGGCCGCGCTCGTACTCACGCTGCACCTTGTCCGCGCGCTTCTCGTAGGCGTCGAGGATCTCCGCCTTGTTCGGCGGGGCGATGACGTCCTCGATGGCGATCGTCACGCCGGCCCGGGTCGCCCAGTGGAACCCGGCGTCCTTGAGCGCGTCGAGCGCCGCGGCCACCTCGACCTTGGGGTAGGTCTCGGCCAGCTCGTTCACGATCGTGGACAGCTGCTTCTTGCTGACCTCGTAGTTCACGAACGGGAACGACGCGGGCAGGGTCTCGTTGAAGTAGCAGCGCCCGAGCGTGGTCTCCAGCCGGAACATATCGCCCGGCGTCCAGCCCTCCGGCATGGTCATCTCGCGCGGCGGGGTGGCGTCGGTCAGCCGGATCTGGATCTTCGCCTGCAGGTCCAGCTCGCCGGTGTCGTAGGCCATGGTGGCCTCGGAGACCGAGCCGAAGATCCGGCCCTGGCCCGGCGCGTCCTCGGCCGCCCGGGTCAGGCAGTAGATCCCGATGACCATGTCCTGGGTGGGCATGGTCACCGGCTTGCCGTCGGCCGGCTTGAGGATGTTGTTGGTGGACAGCATCAGGATCCGCGCCTCGGCCTGGGCCTCGGCGGACAGCGGCAGGTGCACCGCCATCTGGTCACCGTCGAAGTCCGCGTTGAACGCGGTGCAGACCAGCGGGTGGATCTGGATGGCCTTGCCCTCGACCAGCTGCGGCTCGAACGCCTGGATGCCCAGCCGGTGCAGGGTCGGCGCCCGGTTCAGCAGGACCGGGTGCTCGGTGATGACCTCTTCCAGCACGTCCCAGACCACCGGCCGGGCGCGCTCCACCATCCGCTTGGCGGACTTGATGTTCTGCGCGTGGTTCAGGTTGACCAGCCGCTTCATCACGAAGGGCTTGAACAGCTCGACCGCCATCTCCTTGGGCAGGCCGCACTGGTGCAGCTTGAGCTGCGGGCCCACCACGATGACGCTCCGGCCGGAGTAGTCGACCCGCTTGCCCAGCAGGTTCTGCCGGAACCGGCCCTGCTTGCCCTTGAGCATGTCGGACAGCGACTTGAGCGGCCGGTTGCCCGGGCCGGTCACCGGACGTCCCCGGCGGCCGTTGTCGAACAGCGAGTCCACGGCCTCCTGCAGCATCCGCTTCTCGTTGTTGACGATGATCTCGGGCGCGCCCAGGTCGAGCAGCCGCTTGAGCCGGTTGTTCCGGTTGATGACCCGGCGGTACAGGTCGTTCAGGTCGGACGTGGCGAACCGGCCGCCGTCGAGCTGCACCATGGGGCGCAGGTCCGGCGGGATGACCGGGATGCAGTCCAGCACCATGCCCATCGGGCTGTTCCGGGTGGACAGGAACGCGGACACCACCTTGAGCCGCTTGAGCGCGCGCGCCTTGCGCTGGCCCTTGCCGCTGCGGATGGTCTCGCGCAGGCTGGCCGCCTCATTCTCGAGGTCGAAGCTGGCCAGCCGCTCCTGGATGGCCTGGGCGCCCATGCCGCCGCGGAAGTAGCGGCCGAAGCGGTCGCGCATCTCGCGGTAGAGCAGCTCGTCGCCCTCCAGGTCCTGGACCTTGAGGTTCTTGAACCGGCTCCAGACTTCCTCGAGCCGGTCGATCTCACGCTGGGCGCGGTCCCGGATCTGGCGGCACTCGCGGTCGCAGCTCTCCCGGAGCTTGCGGCGGGCGTCGCCCTTGGCCCCGGCGGCCTCCAGCTCGGCCAGGTCCTTCTCCAGCTTGCCCTGGCGGGCCTCGATGTCGCTGTCGCGGCGCTGCTCCAGCTGGCCGCGCTCCACCGAGATCTTGGCCTCGAGGGACGGCAGGTCGCGGCCGCGGGCGTCGTCGTCCACGTACGTGATCATGTACGCGGCGAAGTAGATGACCTTCTCCAGGTCCTTCGGCGCCAGGTCGAGCAGGTAGCCGAGACGGCTCGGCACACCCTTGAAGTACCAGATGTGCGTGACCGGCGCGGCCAGCTCGATGTGGCCCATCCGCTCGCGGCGCACCTTGGCCCGGGTGACCTCGACGCCACAGCGCTCACAGATGATGCCCTTGAACCGGACGCGCTTGTACTTGCCGCAGTAGCACTCCCAGTCCCGGGTCGGGCCGAAGATCTTCTCGCAGAAGAGCCCGTCCTTCTCCGGCTTCAGGGTGCGGTAGTTGATGGTTTCCGGCTTCTTGACTTCGCCGTGGGACCACTGGCGGATGTCGTCAGCGGTAGCCAGGCCGATACGCAGGTCGTCGAAGAAGTTGACGTCAAGCACGTGTGTTATCCCCTGGGGTAGTTCGGATGAGGGTGCTCCTGGGCAGCCCGGGCGGTCGGGCCCAGGCTGCCCAGTGCGCTCTCACACCTCTTCAACGCTGCTCGGCTCGCGCCGGGACAGGTCGATACCGAGTTCTTCCGCCGCGCGGAAGACATCCTCATCGGTGTCTCGCATTTCGATGGCTGCGCCGTCACTGGACAGCACCTCGACGTTGAGGCACAGCGACTGCATTTCCTTGATCAGCACCTTGAACGATTCCGGGATGCCGGGCTCCGGGATGTTCTCGCCCTTGACGATGGCCTCGTACACCTTGACCCGGCCGAGCACGTCGTCGGACTTGATCGTCAGCAGTTCCTGCAGGGCGTAGGCGGCGCCGTAGGCCTCGAGGGCCCACACCTCCATCTCCCCGAACCGCTGGCCACCGAACTGGGCCTTACCGCCCAGGGGCTGCTGCGTGATCATCGAGTACGGGCCGGTGGACCGGGCGTGGATCTTGTCGTCCACCAGGTGCAGCAGCTTCAGGATGTAGATGTAGCCCACCGAGATGGGGTCCTTGAACGGCTCCCCGGTGCGCCCGTCGAACAGCCGCGCCTTGCCGCTGCTGCCGACCATCCGCTCCCCGTCCCGGTTCGGCAGCGTGCTGCCGAGCAGGCCGGTGATCTCCGTCTCGCTGGCGCCGTCGAACACCGGCGTGGCGACGGGCGTGCCCGCCTCTGCCTCGCCCGCGCTGATCGTGCGCAGCCGCTTCTTCCAGTCCTGGTCGTCGCCCTCGATCTCCCAGCCGGACTTGGCCACCCAGCCGAGGTGGGTCTCCAGCACCTGGCCGACGTTCATCCGGCCCGGGACACCGAGCGGGTTCAGCACGATGTCCACCGCGGTCCCGTCGGGGAGGAACGGCATGTCCTCGATCGGCAGGATCTTGGCGATGACACCCTTGTTCCCGTGGCGGCCCGCCAGCTTGTCGCCGTCGGTGATCTTCCGCTTCGCGGCCACGTAGACGCGGACCAGCTCGTTCACGCCGGGCGGCAGCTCGTCGCCGTCCTCCCGGGTGAACACGCGGACGCCGATCACCTTGCCGGACTCACCGTGCGGCACCTTGAGCGAGGTGTCGCGGACTTCCCGCGCCTTCTCGCCGAAGATGGCCCGCAGCAGCCGCTCCTCCGGGGTCAGCTCGGTCTCCCCCTTCGGGGTGACCTTGCCGACCAGGATGTCGCCGGTGACGACCTCGGCGCCGATCCGGATGATGCCCCGGTCGTCCAGGTCCGCGAGCACTTCCTCGGACACGTTCGGGATGTCCCGGGTGATCTCCTCCGGGCCCAGCTTGGTGTCCCGGGCGTCGACCTCGTGCTCCTCGATGTGGATCGAGGAGAGGACGTCGTCCTGGACCAGCCGCTGGGACAGGATGATCGCGTCTTCGTAGTTGTGGCCTTCCCAGGGCATGAACGCGACCAGCAGGTTGCGGCCGAGCGCCATCTCGCCCTGGTCGGTGCACGGCCCGTCGGCGATGACCTGGCCGACCTCGATCCGCTGGCCCTCGGTGACGACCGGCTTCTGGTTGAAGCAGGTGCCCTGGTTGGACCGGCGGAACTTGGCCACCAGGTAGGTGTTCCTGGTCCCGTCGTCGTTGCCCACGGTCACGTAGTCCGCGCAGGACTCCTCGACCACGCCGGCCTTCTCCGCCACGATCACGTCCCCGGCGTCGGTCGCGGCCCGGTACTCCATGCCGGTCCCGACCAGGGGCGCCTCGCTGCGGAGCAGCGGCACCGACTGGCGCTGCATGTTCGAGCCCATCAGGGCGCGGTTGGCGTCGTCGTGCTCGAGGAACGGGATCATGGCCGTGGCCACCGACACCATCTGGCGCGGCGACACGTCCATGTAGTCGCAGTCGTCGGGGCCGATGTAGTTGACCTCGCCGCCCTTGCGGCGGACCAGGATGCGGCTCTCCTCGAACTCCCCGTCCGGGCCCAGCGGCGTGTTGGCCTGGGCGATGACGTGCCGGTCCTCCTCATCCGCGGTGAGGTAGTCGATCTGGCCGGTCACCCGGCCGCCCTTGACCTTGCGGTAGGGCGTCTCGACGAAGCCGAACGCGTTGACCCTCGCGTACGAGGACAGCGAGCCGATCAGGCCGATGTTCGGGCCTTCCGGCGTCTCGATCGGGCACATCCGGCCGTAGTGCGACGGGTGGACGTCCCGGACCTCGAACCCGGCCCGCTCACGGGACAGGCCGCCTGGGCCGAGCGCGGACAGGCGGCGCTTGTGCGTCAGCCCGGCCAGCGGGTTGGTCTGGTCCATGAACTGGGAGAGCTGGCTGGTGCCGAAGAACTCCTTGATCGCGGCGACCACCGGCCGGATGTTGATCAGGGTCTGCGGCGTGATCGCCTCGACGTCCTGGGTCGTCATCCGCTCCCGGACCACCCGCTCCATCCGGGCCAGGCCCAGCCGGACCTGGTTCTGGATGAGCTCGCCCACGGTGCGCAGGCGGCGGTTCCCGAAGTGGTCGATGTCGTCGGTCTCGATCGGGATGACGGACTCGCCGGTCTTCATCTCGTCCTCGCCGGCGTGCAGCCGGACCAGGTACTCGATGGTGGCGACGATGTCGTCCTCGGTCAGCGTGCCCTGCCGGATCGGCAGGCTCAGGCCGAGCTTCTTGTTGATCTTGTACCGGCCAACCTTGGCCAGGTCATACCGCTTCGGGTTGAAGTACAGGTTCTCCAGCAGCGCCTGGGCGGACTCCCGGGTCGGGGGCTCGCCGGGACGCAGCTTCCGGTAGATGTCGAGCAGGGCGTCGTCCTGGCCGGTGGTGTGGTCCTTCTCCAGGGTGGCCCGCATCGACTCGTACTCGCCGAAGCGCTCCAGGATCTTCGCGTCGTCCCAGCCGAGCGCCTTGAGCAGCACGGTCACGCTCTGCTTGCGCTTGCGGTCGATACGGACGCCGACGCTGTCCCGCTTGTCGATCTCGAACTCGAGCCAGGCACCGCGGGACGGGATCACCTTGCAGCTGAAGATGTCCTTGTCGGACGTCTTGTCCACCTGGCGGTCGAAGTAGACGCCGGGCGAGCGGACCAGCTGCGACACCACGACACGCTCGGTGCCGTTGATGATGAAGGTGCCCCGGGGCGACATGAGCGGGAAATCGCCCATGAAGACGGTCTGGCTCTTGATCTCGCCCGTGCTGTTGTTGATGAACTCAGCCGTGACGAACATGGGAGCCGAGTAGTGCATGTCCTTGTCCTTGCACTCCTCGACGGAGTACTTGGGCGGCTCGAACCGGTGGTCCCGGAACGAGAGGGACATGGTTCCCGTAAAGTCCTCGATCGGGCTGATCTCTTCGAAGATCTCCTCGAGACCGGACTGCTCCGGAACCTCCTTGACGCCAGCCTCCCGCGCCGCGTCTACCCGCGCACGCCAGCGCTCGTTGCCCAGGAGCCAGTCGAACGAATCCGTCTGCAGGGCAAGGAGGCCGGGAACCTCAAGAGGTTCCTTGAAGCGGGCAAAAGTGACACGTCGAGGGGCTGTACTGGCGGCCGAGGCGCTGCGCGATGCTGCCAACAGGGGTCCTTCCGAGCTTGTGGCCGACTACTCACCGCACGCACACGAAACGCCCTGCGGCCACGCCGCGAGGGTTCGAGGATGCCGAGGACGTAAGAGTGCAGCGCAAATTGGCAGTGTAGCCTACAGCTACACTGCTCGTCAACTGTATCTCACTCTGTTGTTCACGGTTGCTCCGCAGCATGGCTCGTTCGTGGCAAAACGTCAAGTCCACGCCACGTGGTCTCGTCATATCGGCGACGTGACGAACACCACAGTCGAGTATGCGTGTGATTATCTATACCAACGGGTAAGCCTAGCAGTTCATTCCCGCGTGCCCTGCGTGATCGCGCAGGTACCCGTCCGGCCGGCCGCCGCGGCCCCGCCGCCGCCCGGCCACCGGGCGGTCGTAGCGGCACCCGGTGCAGGAATCCTGGCCAGCCGGGCCCCCGGGCACTAAGGGCCGCGCCAGACGGCCGTCACGCGGCTCACCAGCCACTCCCCGCCGTCTCCGCACGGGGCCTTCCCCGGGACAGGCGCAGGCCGGGCCGCGCGCCCGCGCGGCCCGGCCTGCGGCCGGTCGTACCGAGATCGTTACTTGACGGTGACCGAGGCTCCGGCGCCTTCCAGGGCGGCCCGGGCCTTGTCCGCGGTCTCCTTGTTGACCCGCTCCAGGAGCGGCTTGGGCGCGGAGTCCACCAGGTCCTTGGCCTCCTTGAGGCCCAGGCTGGTCAGCGTGCGGACCTCCTTGATGACCTGGATCTTCTTGTCGCCCGCGCCCTCGAGGATGACGTCGAACTCGTCCTTCTCCTCCGGGGCCTCGGCGGCGGCGCCGGCGCCGCCCGCGGCCGGGGCGGCGACCGCCACCGGGGCGGCGGCCTTCACGTCGAACGTGTCCTCGAACTGCTTCACGAACTCGGACAGCTCGAGCAGCGTCATGTCCTTGAACGCGTCGAGCAGATCGTCAGTGCTGATCTTCGCCATGGGTGCTTCTTCCTTTTCCTGATTCTGTGCTTGCTCGCTGGCCGCTACGGCGACCAGCTGTGCTGGTCGGTTACTCGCTGGCGGCTTCGGCGGGGGCCTCGGCAGCCGGGGCCTCGGCAGCCGGGGTGTCCGCCGCGGCGGAATCCTCCGGCCCGTCCGGTCCCGCACCCTCCGCGGCCGGCACGGCCGCGCCGCCCTCGTCCTCCAGCTTGGCCCGCAACGCCTCGGCCAGCTGGGCCATCTGCACCGGCAGCGCGTTGAAGACGGCGGCGGCCTTGGCCATCGACGCCTTCATGTCGCCGGCCAGCTTGGCCAGCAGCACCTCGCGCGGCTCGAGATCAGCCAGCCGCTCGATGTCCGCCGGGCTGATCGCCTTGCCGTCGAGCACCCCGCCCTTGATCACCAGCAGCGGGTTGCTCCGGGAGAAGTCGCGCAGCCCCTTGGCCGCCTCGACCACGTCCCCCTTGACGAACGCGATCGCGGACGGGCCGCTGAGCAGCACGTCGAGCTCGCTGGCCAGGCCCGCCTCGGTGGCGGCCCGCTTGGTCAGCGTGTTCTTCACCACCTGGTAGGTGGTGCCGCCCCCGAGAGCCGCGCGCAGTTCCGCGAGCTGGCTCACGGTCAGGCCCCGGTACTCGGTCAGCACCGCACCATCCGAGGTCTGGAACCGCTCGGTGAGCTCGGCGACCGCGCTCACCTTGTCCTCCCTCGCCATGGGCCTCCTTTCCTGATCCGGGACGGCCTGCGAGGGCCGCCGCGGCTACGTAGGCGCCGGCGAGGGAGCCGCGGACATGCGAAACGCCCCGGCGCGAAGGCACCAGGGCGGGTACACCGGCCACCTGGGGAGGCTGGCCACGGTGATTCAGCTCGGACGCCTGCGCGGGCCGCCCGCTGTCGCGGGTCCTTCGGCTGTCCCCTGGCCCGGATGAACGGGCAGGCGACAGCAACCGACGGTCTTTGGCTTCGGCTCCACTATACAGGAGCAGCTATACAGGAGCAGCCACCCGGAAGCAGCCCCCTCCCGCCGGCCGGGGCGCAGCGACCAGCGCCCGTCCGGTCTTCGTTGCGGGAACGAAGCCGGACCGGGCGCCAGCGGGCAGCCCGCGGACTAAGCGGTAGCGGGCTCCAGCTCTTCGGTCAGGCCGCGGGTCTTGGCCGGGTTGACCAGGATGGCCGGGCCCATGCTGGTGGCCATGGCCACCTTCTTCAGGTACTTGCCCTTGGCCGCGGACGGCTTGAGCCGCAGCACCTCGTCCAGCGCGGCCGCGTAGTTCTCCACCAGCGCGGTGGCCGGGAACGACGCCTTGCCGATCACGAAGTGCAGGTTCCCGTGCCGGTCCACCCGGAACTCGATCTTCCCGCCCTTGATCTCGGTCACGGCCTTGGCCACGTCCGCGGTGACCGTGCCGGTCTTGGGGTTGGGCATCAGGCCGCGCGGGCCGAGCACCCGGCCCAGGCGGCCGACCTTGCCCATCAGGTCGGGGGTGGCGACCACCGCGTCGAAGTCCAGGAACCCGCCCTGGATGCGCTCGATCAGGTCGTCCGAGCCCACGTAGTCGGCGCCCGCGGCCTCGGCCGCGGCCGCCCGGTCCCCGGTCGCGAAGACCAGCACGCGGGCCGTCTTGCCGGTGCCGTTGGGCAGGTTGACCGTGCCGCGGACCATCTGGTCGGCCTTGCGGGGGTCCACGCCGAGCCGCAGGGCGACCTCGACGGTGGGGTCGAACTTGGTGGTGGCCGTGTCCTTGGCCAGGCCGACGGCCTCGGCCGGGCTGTACAGCCGGTCCGGGTCGATCTTCTCGGCGGCCTGACGGTAGGCCTTGCTGCGCTTCATCTGGTTCTCCTTGGTTCTGGTGCGGAGGTCGTGGTCGTCGGGGCCAGCGCGTGGCCCTGCCACTGGTGCACGCCATGATCCGCGGCGCACGCCACGGAACTTCTTTCCGCAACGAAAACCACCCGGCGCTTATGCCCCGCCCCGGCCGGCGCCCGGGGGGCCGCTGAGGAGGGTTGCGCCGCCGGCGGGTCGCGCCGCGGACCGGGGGTCAGCCGCTGACCGTGAGGCCCATCGACCGGGCGGTGCCCGCGATGATCTTCTCGGCGGCCTCGATCGTGGTCGCGTTCAGGTCGGGCATCTTGGTCTGCGCGATCTCCCGGACCTGGGCCGCGGTGACCGAGCCGACCTTGGCGGTGAGCGGCTCGCCGCTGCCCTTGGCCACGCCCGCGGCCTTCTTGAGCAGCTCGGCGGCGGGCGGGGTCTTGGTCACGAACGAGAACGAGCGGTCCTCGTAGATCGTGATCTCGACCGGGATGACGTTGCCGCGCTGCGCCTCGGTGGCCGCGTTGTACTGACGGCAGAAATCCATGATGTTCACGCCGTGCGGGCCGAGCGCGGTGCCGACCGGCGGGGCCGGGGTGGCCGCGCCCGCATTGAGCTGCACCTTCACGACGGCAGCGATCTTCTTCTTCCTGGGCGCCATTTTCCTGCGGTTCCTTTTCCTGTTCCAGCTGGAGCGACCGGGTCAGATCTTGGAGACCTGGTCGAACGAGAGCTCGACCGGGGTCTCCCGGCCGAAGATGGACACGAGCACCTTGAGCTTCTGGGTGTCGGGGTTGATCTCGTTCACCGTGGCGGGCAGCGTGGCGAACGGGCCATCCATCACCGTAACGGACTCGCCGACCTCGTATTCCACGGAGGACCGGCGGACCGCCTCGGTCTGCGCGGCCTTCTCCTCGGGCTCGGGGGCGAGCAGCGAGGCCACCTCGTCCAGGCTGAGCGGCGAGGGGCGGCTGGACAGGCCCACGAAGCCGGTCACGCCGGGCGTGTTCCGGACCGCGGCCCAGGACTCGTCGGTGAGGTCCATCCGGACCAGGATGTAGCCGGGCAGCACCTTTTCCGAGACCTGCTGCCGCTTGCCCTGCTTGATCTCGGTGACCTCGTGCACGGGGACCTCGATCTGGTAGATGAAGTCCTCCATGTTCAGCGACTGGGTGCGGCTCTCCAGGTTCGCCTTCACGCGGTTCTCGTAGCCCGCGTAGGAGTGCACCACGTACCAGTCACCGGGCTGCAGCCGCAGCTCCGCCTTGAACAGGGCCACCGGGTCGTCGTCCTCCGGCGCGGTCTCGCCCTCGGCGTCGGTGTCGCCGCCGGCGGCGGTGCCGGTCTCGCCGTCGGCGTCGGCGTCGGTCTCGCCGTCGGCGTCGGTGCCGTCCGCCGTCGGCGTCGGTGCCGCCGTCCGCGGCGCTGGCCGCCGCGGCCTCGCCCGTCTCGCCGTCCGCGGTCTCGTCCCCGGCGGTGCCCTCGTCGTCCGAGGCGTCCCCGGCCGCGGCGGCCCCGCTCACGGCGTCGCCGCCGGACGGCTCAGCCCCGGCCTCGCCGCCTAGCTGGCCCGCTGCCTCATCGGGTGAAACCTCGCGCGGCCAGATCGTCCACCTGGTCACCGACGTGCACTTGGAACTCGGACACGATAGCTCTTTCTCTCCGCTTCTCCTGGCGGCCCCGGGTTCTCCCGGCGGGACCGGCACCAGGACTTTTCCCTGGCGCCGCCACCCCCGCATGACTGCGGCGGCTGTCCCGGCCCCGCGAGCCGGTGTTGCGAACCCCGGTGCCGCAGGCCCGCATGACCTACGGTTCCGCAAGCCCCGGTACCGCTAACCTCCGCGCCGCCACCTGCCCCGCCGCGAACCGCCCACTGGCCGCTCAGCCCAGGACCGCGAACACCAGCTTGGTGAACCCGTAGTCCAGGACGGTCACGATCGCGATCATGACGACGATGAAGGACAGCGCCACGGTCGTGTAGGTGATCAGCTCCTTGCGGGTGGGCCAGATCACCTTGCGCAGTTCGGCAACGATCTGACGGATAAAGAGCGCGGGAGAGGTCCGGCTGTCCTTAGCCGGGCCCCCGGGCTTCGCCCGGCCCTTAGAGACCTCGCCACGCGTCTGAGTCGCCATGTCCTCACCTGAAGCAACGCTGATCGGTGCACTAGCTGATACCACCGGCCCGCGTCGGACGCGGGCCGCACTCGCAGGGCAGGAGGGACTCGAACCCCCAACCACCGGTTTTGGAGACCGGGACTCTGGCCAATTGAGCTACTGCCCTACTGCTCCCGGATCCCGCCGCGAACCGTTGCAGGAGCGCAGCCGTCACCAGGCGGACCACCACCAGTTGATGAAGTCTACGTTGCCGGGAGCCCGCCGTCGAACCATCTGGCCGGACCCGCCGAATCTGCCCGCCCCGGATCGCCGTGGCCGCCCTCACTGACTGCTAATCGCGATGCGGTCACTATCCGTGGAGTGCCACCATGGTAGGCATGACTTCAGATCATCCGCGCATCTCAGCCCGGATCTCCGCGATCGCCGAATCCGCCACCCTGGCCGTGGACGCCAAGGCCAAGGCGCTCAAGGCGGCCGGCCGGCCGGTCATCGGGTTCGGGGCGGGCGAGCCCGACTTCCCCACCCCCGGCTACATCGTCGAGGCTGCCCAGCGGGCATGTGCCGTGCCCCGTTTCCACAAGTACACGCCCGCGCCCGGGCTGCCCGAGCTCCGTGAGGCGGTCGCGGCCAAGACCGCGCGGGATTCCGGCTTCCAGGTCAGCGCGGCCCAGGTGCTGATCACCAACGGCGGAAAGCAGGCCGTCTACGAGGCGTTCGCCACGCTGCTGGATCCCGGGGACGAGGTGCTCATGCCCACCCCGTACTGGACCACCTACCCGGAGTCCATCGCGCTGGCCGGCGGCGTGCCGGTGCCGGTGATGACCGACGAGCAGACCGGCTACCTGGCCAGCGTGGCCGACCTGGAGGCGGCCCGGACCAGCCGGACCAAGCTGCTGCTGTTCGTGTCGCCGTCCAACCCGACCGGCGCGGTGTACCCGCCGGAGCAGGTGGCCGAGATCGGCCGGTGGGCCGCCGAGCACGGTATCTGGGTCGTCACCGACGAGATCTATGAGCACCTCGTCTACGGCGACGCGCGGTTCTCGTCCATCCCCGTGATGGCGCCCGAGGTGGCGGATACCTGCGTGGTGCTCAACGGCGTGGCCAAGACCTACGCGATGACCGGCTGGCGGGTCGGCTGGATGATCGGCCCGCTGGACGTGATCAAGGCCGCGTCGAACCTCCAGTCCCACGCCACCTCGAACGTGTGCAACGTGGCCCAGGCCGCCGCGCTGGAGGCGGTCTCCGGCGACCTGTCCGCGGTGGCCGAGATGCGCGCCGCGTTCGACCGGCGGCGGCAGACCATGACCGCGATGCTGAACGAGATCCCCGGGGTGGTGTGCCCGCTGCCCGAGGGCGCGTTCTACTGCTACCCGTCGGTCAAGGGCGTGCTGGGCAAGGAGATCGCCGGGACCCGGCCGTCCAGCTCGTCCGAGCTGGCCGAGCTGATCCTGGACCACGCGGACGTGGCGGTGGTGCCCGGCGAGGCGTTCGGCACCCCGGGCTACTTCCGGCTCTCCTGCGCGCTCGGCGACGACGACCTGGTCGAGGGGATCAGCCGGATGGGCAAGCTGCTCAGCGAGGCCCGCTGACGGGTTGAGCGGGAGCACGGGGATGACGCGGCCGCCCGCGGACCACCGCCGGCGGCCCGGTCCCTGGCGGCCCGGCCGCCGGTGCCCCGGCCGCCGGCACCGTGCCGCCGGTGGCCCGGCCGCTGGTGACTCTGCCCAAGGCTCACCTGCACCTGCACTTCACCGGGGCGATGCGGCACGCCACGCTGGTCGACCTGGCGGGGCAGCACGGGATCGGGCTCCCGGAGGCGCTGACCAACGCCTGGCCGCCGCACCTGTCCGCCGCCGACGAACGGGGCTGGTTCCGCTTCCAGCGGCTCTACGACATCGCCCGGTCGGTGCTCCGCACCCCGGCGGACGTGCACCGGCTGCTGCTGGAGACGGCGCAGGACGAGCGGGCCGAGGGGTCGGGCTGGCTGGAGATCCAGATCGACCCGTCGGGTTACGGGCAGCGGTTCGGCGGCCTGACTCCCACGGTGGAACTGGTGCTGGACGCCGCGCACGCCGCGGCCACCGCGACCGGGGTCGGCATCGGCCTGATCATCGCGGCCAACCGGACCAAGCACCCGCTGGAGGCGCGGACGCTGGCCCGGCTCGCCGCCCAGTACGCCGGCCGCGGGGTGGTCGGGTTCGGGCTCAGCAACGACGAGCGGCGCGGCGCGGCCGGCGAGTTCGCCGCGGCGTTCCGGATCGCGGCCCGCTCCGGGCTCCTGCTGGCCCCGCACGGCGGGGAGCTGTGCGGCCCCGCGAGCGTCCGGGCCTGCCTGGATGAGCTGCACGCCGACCGGATCGGGCACGGCGTGGCCGCGGTGCGCGATCGCGATCTGATCAAGCGGCTCGCCGCCGGCCAGATCACGCTGGAGGTCTGCCCGGCGTCCAACGTGGCCCTCGGCGTGGTGGCCGACCCGGCGGACGTGCCGCTGGCGGGCCTGCTCGCGGAAGGCATTCCGGTCGCGCTGGGGGCGGACGACCCGCTGCTGTTCGGGTCCCGGCTGGCCGCGCAGTACGAGATCGCCCGCCTGGTACAGGGGCTTTCCGACGCCGACCTGGCCGAGCTGGCCCGGATGTCGGTACGCGGCTCGGCCGCCCCGCCGTCGGTGGCCCGGCGGCTGCTGGCCGGCATCGACACCTGGCTCGCCTCCGGCACCCCCTGACCGGGCGCCTGGACGGTCGCACGGCCCGGGCGCACGGCGTGCGGTGGGTCTCGTCACACCCGCCCACCTGTTCCCCCGGCGCCGGGGACGGCCCGGACCGAGTCGCATCCCCCGGGGCCGCCCGGGTGCCCCCTCCCTCCGGGCCGGACCCGCACCACGAGCACCGTGAGTCACATTGGTCAGGGGCAGCGGCGACCTTTCCCGCAGAACGTTCGCCCGAACCGGACAATTCACCCGGGATCACGCACGTCACGCGGGAAAGGTGGGCGGCGGGGGCCTGTGTGACTCGTGGGGTCTTACGGGGACATGGCGGGCAGCACGGTGGAGCGCCAGGAGGGGTACAGGTCGTCGATGAGGGCCTCGGTCTGCGGCGCCATCCGGAGAAGCACCTCATCCAGCGCGGTCCGGGCGCATACCTCCTCCACGACCGCGCGGAGCAGGTCCTCCTGCCCGGTCTGGTGCGCCGCCCGGAGCAGGTCACGCCAGAGCATCTCGTCGGCGAAGGCCAGCCGGAGCCCGGCCCGCGCGGCGTCCATCGCCCCCTCGGGGTCCCGGGTGGCCAGCCGGAGTACGGCCAGCCGGTGCGCGGTGTCGGCGACCCGGGCGGTGACCTCATACTCGAGGTCGTCGGTGGCCAGCCAGGCGTACCCGCCGGGCGGCCGGGGCCCCTGCAGAGGCCGCCGCGCAGATGGCCGCCCAGCAGCTCGCCCTGCACGAGGTCCAGCGCGCGGGCCAGGTAGCCCGCTTCGTCTGCGCTGCCCGGCGGGGCCTGCTCCGCGTGCGCCGGCCAGGGCCTGGAACACCTGCCAGTCCACCCGGACCCCGGTGCCCAGCCGGAGCCGCCCGGACGCGTCCGCGGCCAGGTGCGGCCGCCCGATGCTGTCCGTGCCGAGCCATTCGGCCGCCCGGTCCACGGCCGCGTCGCGGACCTCGGCGGCCACGCCCCGGGGCCAGAGGGCCGCGCCGAGGACGTTGGGGTGCACGCCGCCGGGATGCACGGCGAGGTAGACCACGAGCTCGGTCACCAGGGCGGCGCGGTCTGGCTCGAGCGCACCAGGCGCACGGACCAACGGCGGGCCCAGGATGGTGATTTCGACCGGCAGCACGCGGTCCGGGTTCCAGGTGCTGCGGCGGAGCCGCGTGCGGCGCCGGCGGGGCGAGCGGCACGCCCTTCCGGCTGGGCCGCCGCGGTGAACAGGTCCACCAGGGCCTGGTGCTGCCGGTCCGGGATGAGCTGGGCCTGCACGTCGAAGCCGAGTTCCCCGGCCAGCAGCCGGCCCTCTCGGCGTCACCTCCCAGGCCCAGGCGGCGCCGGGAACGTCCCGGCCACCACATAGCCGGCCGCGGCCGCGCGGCCGGCCCGGGCTAGCGCCGAGTCAGCCGGCCACGCTCCTGCGGGGTGGGCGGCACCGCGCTGATCAGGTAGTGCGGGGACCAGGCGTCCGGGTTGACGCCGAGGGAGCGGCCCTCCAGCACGGAGCCCACCCCCGAGGCGGCCATGGCCCCGGCCACCTTGGCGGCGTGCGCTTCCAGGGCGGGCAGCGCCTCACCCAGGGTGGGCACCGTGACGATCCGGTCCGGCGCCAGCGTGGTCAGGTCGGCGCCGAACCCGGCCAGCGTGATGTGCATCCGGTCGGACCAGCGGCTGGTGGCCAGCTCCACCGCCATCGCGGTCAGCATGGCGGTGGTCATGGCCTGCGGGCCGGCCACGGAGATCACCCCGTGCGCGGCCTCGAGGTCGACGAGGACCCGCCCGGTACGGTCGGTGCCGAGGGAGACCAGGCCGGGGAACGGGGACGGAGCGCTGCCCGTCTCGGCCGCGTCGACGCGGCCGAGCGCGATGCCGGGCAGCCGCCACACCTGGCCGTCGCCCACCGCGGTCCACGGCGGGGGAGCGCCCAGGTCCGCGGGTGCCACCCACAGGTCCACGTGGTCGTCGCTGAGGTGCGCGGCGACCACGGCCGGCGGGGTCCGCCCCGCGAGCGACAGGGCCCGGGAAAGGTAGCGCAGGCCGCAGTCCAGCAGCCGGGCCGCCGATTCGTCCGCCCCGGCCCGCAGTGCGGACTCGGCCAGCGCCGCCTGCCCCGCCGGGCCGGCCACCCGGTAGCCGAAGGCCCGCTGCCACAGCTGCTCGCGGCGCCGGCCGCCCAGGGCGGCCAGGATCCCGGCGGCCAGCAGGGTGGCCGCGGCCAGTTCGTCGGGGTAGGTGAGGCGGCCCGGGCGCAGCAGGCCGCCCACGGGAGCGCCGTTGGCGGTGGCCGGTCCCCGGGCGTGGCCGGGCTCCGCCCCGGCATGACCGGGCTCCCCCGCATGACCGGGCTCCCCCGCATGACCGGACTCCCCCGGGCGCCGGTGTTCCCCAGGCCGGTGTTCCCCGGCGCGGTGTTCCCCGGGCCGGTCGGGTAGCCCGGCGTGGTCGTGTTCCCGGGCGCGATGCTGCTCTGCTCGCCCGTGGGCCGGGGCGGCCGGGGCGGCAGGGGCGGTGGAGGCGGCCGGAGGGGCTGGGGGGGCCGGAGGGGCCGCTGCGCCCGGGGCGGCCCCGGCTGGCGGGGACTGGCGTCTCCCCCGCGGGGATGACCTCGAGACCGGGCCCGTGCGCGCCCCGGGGCATGCGCAGCACCCAGCCGGGCCGGATCAGGCTGGCGATCGTGAGCCGGGAACCGTCCGGCTGGACCCGATCCTGGTTCAGCTCGAAGATCTCCCGGTACCGGCGGCCGTCGCCCAGGTACTTCTGCGCGATCTCCCACAAGCTCTCGTGGAACCGGCCCACGGGCGGCTTGACCACGTACAGTTTCTCGGCCCGCGGCGCGTGGGCCACCTGGGAGAGGCTGGTCAATTCGGGCGAGCCCACGTCGCGGGCCGCCGGCGCCCGGCCTGGCCCTGGCGGCCTGCCCGTCACTGACCGTGACCGAGTGCGGGGCAGCGGACGGCGGGTGCGCCAGGGCCGGTGACAGCGCGCTGGTCGCCGCGAAGACCAGCAAGGCCGCGGTGACCAGCCGGTGTACGAGCGCCTGGGTGCCGCCGGACAGCGGGACCCGCCGCGGCAGCCCGGCGTTCCGCACCGCGGCCCTGACCTCGGCGATCACGCAGCAGACGAGCTGGATCCAGGCCAGCCAGACCAGCACGGACAGCACCTTCAGGATGGCCGGGACGTCCAGCTGGTGGGTGAGCAGGGCCAGCGAGGGCATCGCGTGCGGGATCGGCAGCCCGAACACGGTGATCAGCGCGAACGGCACCCCCACGGTGAGGGCGGCCAGTGCGGCGATGGCCAGCAGCCCGATGGCCAGGTCAGCCGCGGAACGGCGGTGCCGGCGCTGGCGGACCGCGGGGTGCGGGTCGTGGGGGCCCCATCAGCAGACCGCCCCCCGGGCGATGCCGCACTCCGCGGTCGCCGTTTCCCGCGCGGTCTCGGTGAAGGAACCCAGGATCCCGCCGACCAGCGGCTGGGTGGTGATCGTCACCGCGACCGTGGCCGTCTGCGTCCCGACGGTAGCGACGCAGCTGGTCATGGTGGCGCCGGTGACCCGGTCCACCCCGCTGCTGTCCTCCTGGCCGTAGGTGCTGATCAGGTTGGCCGCGAGGCCGCAGGAGCCCGGGCCGATGGCCGCGACCCCGCCCGCCCGCAGGCCGGCGATGTCGATGTTGCCCGCGGCCGCCCGGGCGGCCTGCTCGGCGATGTCCGCTGCGCGTTCCTTCGCGTTCATGGCGATGCCTCCGTCCACGATCAGGGCGGTCAGGAAGACGACCGCGACGGCGAAAACCACGGTGAACACGGCGACGGAGCCTCCCTCGCGCCCCGCACCAGCGTCCGGCGGGTGCCGACCAGCCGCGGTCATCCGGTCCGCTCCACGAAGGCGTCCAGCGGCGCCACCGCCCGGCCGGAGAAGACCATGGCCGGGTTGAAGCCGAGCACGGTGAACGGGCTCATGTTGACGTCGCACTGGACGGTCACCGTCACGTCGTCACCCGCCACGACCAGCTGGCCGGTGGCCGGGAACCCGGCGACCAGGGTCTGCACGCTGCCCGCGGCGCACCAGCTGGTGGGGCCCAGGTCGGCCTGGGCCGCCTGCATGGCCAGCTGGCTGGCCTGGGCCGGCGAGTCCGCCAGGGACGCGGCCCGGGCGGCGTCCCGGGCCGCGCCGTCCAGGTGCCCCTGGGCCTCCACGACCCGTCCGCCCGCGCCGACCACCAGCAGCAGGCCGATCAGGCCAGGGGCGATGACCACGAGCTCGACCGACATGGACCCGCGCTCGCGCGGCCCTGCCCGCCGTCCCGGCGCCGGGAATGGCCTGCCGCGCCGCCAGCGGGACATCAGCCGCACCGATTCTGGGCCGCGGGCCGGAAGCATTCCACCGGGCCGCCAGCGGTGGCCGATATGGTCAGGCTGAGGCCGAAGAACGGAAAGACCGAATAGCCCAGCGGACCGCTCACGGTGACGTACACATTCGTGTCCGGGTCGCCATAGGCATGCGGCCTGATCTTGCTGAGCAGGCGCGTGTCCAGGTTCCGGTAATAGTGCGCGGCCGCGTCCTGCGCCGCACCGGCCCAGCCGGAATTGGTGGCCGCCTCCTCCCGCGCCACGAGGGCGCCTGCCTGAGCCGACGCCAGCGCCGCCTGCCGGGCGTTGAACCACAGCCCGAACTGCAGGATGAGCATGCAGATCATCAGCAGGCCCGGGGCGAGCACGGCGAGTTCCACCACGTTGGAGCCGCGGTCGGACCGCATGCGGGCGGGAATCACCCGGCCGGGAAGCACCCTCATCCGTGGATCTGCGCGCTCTCGGTGGTGACGAAGTTCTTGATGACCAGCAGCAGCGCGGCCGCGATGCCGAGAATGACCGCGGTGATAATGGCCAGTTCCACCGCGGACGCGCCCGCGTCCTTATCGCGGACCACGCCGCGCAGGTGGGCCAGGCGGACGCCGAGTACGGTCCGGAGAAACGTCATGGTCGAGGTGAGATAGCTCATCGTGCCTCCATCGTGTGGCCACGTTCTGATGGGCGCTGTGGCTTTGCGCTGCGGGTCATGCGCTCAGCAGCACCCCCACGACCGGATAGGTAAGGAAAATCAGGAATCCGGCACACAGCAGCATCTGGGCGACCAGCATCGACTGGGATTTCTCGCCCGCCTGGCCCTCGAGGTCCGCCAGTTCCCGGCGGCGCAGGCTGGCCGCCCGGGCACTCAGCGACTCACGGACCTTGGCGCCGTCGTCGGCCACCAGGCTGAGCGCGGCGGCCAGGTCGCGCAGTTCTTCCACCCGCACCTCCTCGCCGAGCAGGCCCAGGGCCTGCCACGGGGTCTGGCCGCTGATCCTGGCGTTGGCCAGCGCGTCCCTGATCCGCCACAGGGCCCAGCCCGACCCGATCTCACTCGCGGTCATCAGCGCCTCGGGCACGCCCCGGCCGCCGGCCAGGTTCATCGAGACGAGATCGAGGAAGGCGCCGATCGCGTGCCGGAAGTCGCGCCGCCGGGCGTCCGCCTTCTGCTTGACCTCCAGGTCCGGCAGGAAGAAGAAGACCGCGGCCAGGGCCAGGCCGAACCAGACCGGCAGGATGACGGAGACGTGGAACCCGGCCACGCTCAGCGCGAGCAGGAAGAGGGGGCCGGTCAGGAAGCCCAGCAGGCCCAGCAGGAGCTTCGTGGCCAGGTAATTCTCGAACGACTTCCCGATCAGGGACAGGTTGGCGCGCAGCGACGGGAACTGCCATCCCTGTTCGGCGCAGAACGCGGCCAGGGTCCGGCCCAGCCGCCGGCTGAACTCGCTCTCCCGCTCGTCCACCACCCGGCGGACGGCCCGGCTCATCGGCGGGCGGGCCGCGTCGAACGCGGCGATCTGCCTGGTGAGGCTGACCCGCCGGGGGACCACGGCGACGATGAGCAGGAAGAGGCCGAGGCCCGCCACCGCGCCCATGGTCAGCACCGCGCTCATGCTCCACCACCGCGTCCGGCCCGGCCGGCTTCAGCGGCGCCGGGCGCGGCGGGCAGGGCCGGCGACGGCCCGGCCAGCAGACGCTCCGGCGCGTCGAACGTGGCCAGCCTGCGCATCCACAGGAAGCCCGCCGCGTACAGGGCCACGACGATGGCCAGCACCAGCTGGCCGAGCGGGCTGTCGTAGACCTGCACGTAGCCCGGGTTCAGCACGGCCAGTCCCAGCGCCAGGCCGACCGAGACGAGCACCACGATCTGGGCGCTGCGCCGGGTTGACCGGCGCTCGGCGTTGACCTTCCGGCGCATGTCCAGCTCCTCCCGGACCGCCGTGGACAGCGCGCCCAGGAGGTCCCGCAGGCCCGGCCCGCGCAGCCGCGCGTTGATGATCAGCGCGCCGATGATCAGGTCTGCGCTCGGGTCGTCCAGGTCGTCCGCGAGGGCGCGCAGCGCCTCGGGCATCGGCACCCGGGTGTGCAGCCGGTCCACCAGCCGGGCCAGCGGCTCCTGCAGCGACGGTGCCGCCACCCGCAGCGACGAGGGAATGGCCTGTTCCAGGCCGACCGCGCCGGCGATGGTGTCGCGCAGTGACTCGGTCCAGGCGGCCAGGGCCTCCAGCCGGGCCATGGCCCGCCGCTCTCCCGCCGCGCCGCCGAGCGTCCGCCAGGCCAGCACCAGCAGGGCCAGGCCGATCCCGGCCACGATCCACCGGGTGGCCGCCACGGCCAGCGCCCCGGCCAGCAGGGCCAGCGCCCCGCGGGTCCCGGCCAGCTCGCGGGCCTGCCGCCCCAGCCGGCTGGCCGGGAGCCCGGTGGCCGGGGCGGCAGCCCGTGGACCGCGGTGACCAGCAGCAGCAGGCCGCTGCCGGCCAGCCCGCCGGCCACGATGGCGAGCAGCGGGGCGCCGGACAGGAGGCCGTTCACCAGGCCCCCCAGGCTGGGTCGTACCCGTGCTGGACCAGGTCCGCCAGGCAGGAGACGGGCGCGCGCGGCACCGCGCGGCCGTCCGGGCCGGCGGAGAACACCTCACTGGACAGCACCCGGCCATCCACGCCGGTCACCTCCCGGATACTGCTCACGAACCGGCGCAGCCGGCCGCCGATCTGGTACTCGTTGCGTTTCTCCACGAACACGACGAAGTCGATGGCCCCGGCGATCAGCATGTGGGTCGCCTCCACCGGCAGCCGCTCGGCGGACTGGATGGCGTAGGTGGCGATCCGGTTGAACACCTCCAGCGAGGAGTTCGCGTGAATGGTGGACAGCGACCCGTCGTTGCCCTGGGACATCGCGTTCAGCATGGTGACGATCTCGTCGCCGAGGACCTCGCCGACGATGACCCGGCTGGGGTTCATCCGCAGTGACCGGCGGACCAGCTCGGCCATGGAGATCGCGCCCTGGCCTTCCATGTTGGGCAGCCGCTCCTCGAACGCCACGACGTTCGGGTGCAGCTCGGGGAAATGGTCGATGCCCAGCTCCAGGGCCCGCTCCACGGTGATGAGCCGTTCCCCCGGCGGGATCTCGTTGACGATCGCGCGCAGCAGCGTCGTCTTGCCGGCGTTGGTGGCCCCGGCGATCATGATGTTCTTCCGCGCGGCGGCCGCGGCCGCGAGGAAGGCGGCCGCCTCCGGCAGCAGGGTGCCGTTGCCGACCAGGTCAGTCAGGAACACCTTGCCTAGCCGGGCCCGGCGGATGGACACCGCGGGACGCAGCGTCACGTCCATCACCGCGGACAGCCGCGCGCCGTCGGGCAGCCGGAGATCCAGCTGGGGGTTGGCGCTGTCGAACGGCCGGCTGGACAGCCCGGAGTAGGCGGCGAGCACCTGGATCAGCTCGACCAGCTCGTCGTCGTTCTCCGCGACGGGCTCGGCCATCACCTCGCGGCCGTCCGCGTAGCCGACGAACACCCGGTCGCAGCCGTTGATGTCGATGTTCTCGATGCGCGGGTCATCGAGCAGCGGCTGGAGCCGCCCGACACCGAACAGCGCGGCGTGGATCCCGGCGGCGAGATCTTCCTCCTCCTGCGCGTTGGGCGGGACCCGGCCCGCGGTGATCTCGTTGCGGGCGTGATCCTCCAGCACCTGGGCGATGAGGGCCCGGGCGAACTGGCGCTCGTCCTCGGCGGACATGGGCGGCATCCCGGCCGACGCGTCCAGCCGCCGCTGCTCGGCCAGCCGGGCGCCGACTTCGCCGCGGAGTCGTTTGACCAGGGTGTGGTCCACGCCGTCACCACCCGCCCGGCCCGGCGGCACCGAGACCGGCCGCACCGAGACCGGCCGCACCGAGACCGGCCGCACCGAGACCGGCCGCACCGAGACCGGCCGCACCGAGACCGGCCGCACCGAGACCGGCGGCGGAGAACGCTGCGGGCCCGCGGCCCGCGGCGTGCCGGGCAGCGGCCGGCGCTGGCCCGGTCGCCGGCCTGGCGGCCCGGGCCCTGCCCCGGCCGGGCGCCGGGGTCGCGGCCGGCGGGCCGACCAGCTGCCCGGCGACCTCCCGGGCCGTCCTGATCAGCAGCGATTTGTCGAGCCTGCCGCCCCACTCGCCGCGCAGCAGCTCGGCACTCCGGGGCTCGAACGCGATCCCGCCCAGCACGCTGGCCGTGCTGCCGCGGCCGAGCGCCTGGCCGACCTCGGCGAGCGCGCGGCGGAACCCGCGGTAGTCGGCGACGACCAGCACGCCGACCAGGGTGTCGCCGCCGCCGTGCTCGCGCACGGCCAGGGATACCGCCGCGGCACGGTCCCGCAGCCGCACGAGCTCGCCGAGGCTGGGCCGGGCGATCAGGAGCACGGCGGCGGCGTGCGCCAGCAGGTCGTAGTAGGGCCCGTCCGGGCCGAGGCGGCCGCAGTCCGCGATCACGTCGGCCTGCGGCAGCCCGGACAGCACGCTGCCGACCGGCCCCCACAGCGGTTCCAGGCCGGCCCCCTGGTCTGCGCTGGTCACCCCGAGCAGGACGTCCAGGCCGCCGCGGAGCTTCTGCGCGTGCGTCCACAGCTGGGCGGGCTGGAGATCACGGCGGGCGGCCACGGCCAGGCTGAGCAGCCCGCGCCGCGGGTCGAGCCGGTCGCTGCCCTCGCCGGGCAGCCGGTAGACGAGGTCGCCGCCCGCCGGGTCGCACTCGGCGAGGAGCACCGGGCGTGGCCAGACCGCGGCGAGCGCGAGCGCCGTGGTGGTGACCCCGGGCGCTCCCTTGTCGGCCGCGACTGCGATCAGCACCCGGCCTCACCCGCCCCCGGTACCGGGGGCGGCCGACGCGGGGGCCGTGCCGCCCGGCCCGGACGAGCCCGCGGGCGTGGCCGGGGCCGTGCTGGCCGAGCCCGCGGTGGCAGCACCCGTGCTGGCGGCGCCGGCGCTGCCCGGCCCCGTCCCGGCCGGGGCGTCCGCGGCGGCGGCCGCACCCCGGCCCCCGTCGGGCAGGACCGCGATGCCCACGACCCCGTTGGCGGCATTGCAGGCCACGGCGCCGGCGTCCGGAGGGCTGAGCGCGACCTCCACGTCGGCGACCGCGGTGCTGCCGGAGACCGCGGAGGGCGCGGCGATCGCGAGGACGATCGCATCGGCGGCCAGCGTGCCGCCGGAACCCCCGGGGCAGGTTTCCTGCGCGTCGCTGACCTGGTAGATGTCGATGTGATCGCCATCGGTGAGGCCGTGCGGCAGCTGGCCGTCCTTGAGCGCGAGCCCCAGCACGGCCTTCCCGGCCACCGGAGTGCCGGTGGCAGCGACCATCTCCCGGGTCAGCAGGGTGCCCGGCGGGATGGCGCTGACCGTGTAGAAGCGGGTGACCTGGCCGGCCTCATCCCAGGGCACGTAGGCGAGGCCGGAGCCGGCCGCGATCTGCACCTGCTGGATGGCGCTGGGCGGGATCCGCTGGCCGGCCCCGACCGGCTGGGAGATCTCGATCGCGGCGACCCGCTTACTGCCCTGGATCACCAGCAGCCCGGCCCCTAACGCGCCACCGAGAATCAGCAGGACAGCCAGCGCGGCCAGCGCGGGCTTGCGTTCACGCGGCGCGCTCGGCAGCCGCCGCCCGGCGGGAGCCGTCGGCTCCGGCCAGGCCGTGTGCTGGTCATTGCGGCCGGCTAAACCGCGCGGCAGCGTACCCCGGTCACTTGGCATTCCCTGAAGTTCTCCCTGCTGACGGCGGGCGTGCTCGCACTAGACGCGTTCTCGGGCCTGAGTTGGCGCCAGCGCTCTTCACCATAAAGCCACAGCAGGCTGGCTACTGCGGGCATAAGCCGGAAACTCACCCGGTCGCGCGGAAAACAGGGCCACGGCTTCCCGGGCGTCCCAAACATATTTAGTTAATTAGTATTTTAGTCTTAATCAGGCTCGTACTTTGTGCACCACCCGCTCATTCCGATAACGGTCTTTCCGCGTAAATCAGTATTGGTAGAGTTCCGGCCAGCGGGGCCGACGAGACGGAGGGCAGCGGATGCGGCGAGAGCCCAGCCGGCCGGGGACACGCCCGCGCCAGGTCGCGCCCCGCGCGGGCCTGCCCGGCAGGGGCCTGCCCGGCAGGGGCCTGCCCAGCAGGGGCCTGCTCGCCGTGGCCCTGGCCCTGACCGGCGGACTCCTGGCCGCCGGGTGCGGCGCGGCCCCGCCGGCCGCCTTCCGGCCGGCGGGCGTCGCCGCCGCGGATAGCCCCGCGAGCCCGGCGGCCGGGACAGCCGGGACGGGCCGCGCAGGCCGGGCGCAGCGCACCGGCGGACCGCTGGACTGGCCCCCCTTCGGCAGCAACGTTCATATCGTCATGCCCGGCTGGCGGCCCGCTGATCCCGGCGAGGTCCCGGCGGTCATCGCGGCCCAGAACTTCCTGCTCGCCTTCGTCTACGCGGAGTACCGGGGAAACCAGGACGACCGCTGGACCGACTTCGTTTCCGGCCCCGTGCTCGCCGCCCTGAAAGCCAATCTCAGCCAGCCCAGCGTGACCACGGAATCGTTCACCGGCACTATCGTCTTCTCCCACCTGCGGGCGTACCCCGACCCTGGCACCGCGGGCGCCGTTGACGTGTCCGAGTGCTTCGACAACTCGGGGTCGCGGAATACCGACCTGGCCACCGGCAGGATCATCGCCGACCGGGTCCCCGCCGACCAGCACTACTATATGAATACGGATGTCATGGCTAAGACTAATGGCCGGTGGACGGTGATATCTGTCTATCCGGTCGTGTACTATCCGCAGGCCCAAGAGTGCAAGCCATGAAACGGCGATCGGCACTGGCAGCGGTCATGCTGGCCGGGTTGCTCACGCCCGGCTGGCTGGCTGGCCCGGTCAGCGCCGGCTCGGGCGTCGGCTGCACCGGCAGCACCTGCTCGGTCCTGCTCAGTAACCTGATCACGCTGAAGGGCGACGCGGGCAACGGCGCCGCGCACGTCCCGCTGCCGGTCGCGCCGCCGCCCTGCCTGTGGCAGCCAATCGGCGGCACCGTGACCGGCAGCACCTCGATCATCCAGCAGTTCGGCGCCACCGCGCCGGGCGCGCCGTTCGGCGTCTACCAGTCCGTGCAGCAGGCGAAGACACTGCTCAAGGACAAGCCGGTCGCGCCGGGCACCTGGTGGGAGCTGCCGGTCGATCCGGCGGCGTCGAAGGCGGCGCAGCGGCAGTGCTACACGCTGCCGCTGTTCTACTTCACCAGGCCAGGCCAGACCCCGCCGGCCCCGCCCGTCCCGCTCCAGACGCTGGCCGACTACGCCTACGACCACATGGCGATCCCCGCGCCCACCCTGACCGTGAACCCGGCCGGCCACGCCTACGTCAACCTGGCCACCTACGTGTGGGGCCGCACCCTGCCGGTCAGCGCGACCACGGGCCGCCCCGGCGCTTACGAGGTCACCGCGACGCTGGGCGGTGACACGGTGAGCGTGTGGGCCCAGCTCGCCGTGAAAGGCGCGTTCTCAGTCGGTGCGGACGGGCCCGGGACGGCGTACTCGGCGTGCGGAGCCGACGGCTCGCATAACCGCGTCGGGCAGGCGCCGGCCACCGCCGGCGCGGGCACCCCCCCGGACTGCGGCGTGCTCTGGCAGGCCCCGGCGGCCGGCGCGTCCGTCACCGCCACCGTCACCTGGTCGGTCACCTGGGGCGCGGGGCTGCTCCACGGCCCAGGGCCGCGGGCGCTGCCGCCCATCCAGCTGACCGGCCGGACGCCGCCGTTCCCGGTGGCGGAGATCCAGAGCATCAACGGCGGCTAGGCCGTTGAGACATCCGGGCCAGGACCGCCGGTGAGCACCGCGGACGCGGCCACCGTCGCCGCCGCCGCGGCAGCCGGGCTGGTCGCGGGGCGGGCGGCCAGCCGATACACGGCCCGCCTGCTGGCGCCCCCGTGGCCAGGCAGCCGGCCGGCCCGGTGGGCCCTGGCCCGGTGCGCCCGGACCCCGTGGGCGCTGACCCCGTGGGCACTCACCCCGTGGGCGCTGACCCTGGGCACCGGGCTGGCCTGCACGGTCATGGCCCTGCGCTTCGGGCCCAGCCCGGCGCTCCCCGCGTTCTGCTACCTGGCCGGGATCGGGGTGCCGCTGGCCGTGATCGACGCCAGGTGCCGGCGGCTGCCGGACGCGCTGACCCTGCCCTCGTATCCGGTGGCCCTGGCCCTGCTCGGGCTGGCCGCACTGCTGCTCCCGGGCGGCGGCGGCCATTTCCGGTCCGCCCTGCTCGGCCTGGCCGTGGCCGGGGCGGTCTTCCTGATCCAGGTGCTCCTCTACCCCGCGGGCCTCGGCTGGGGGGACGTGAAGCTGTCCGGGCTGCTCGGCCTGTATCTGGGCTGGCTCGGCCTCAGCGCGCTGACCGCCGGCCTGTTCCTCGGGTACCTGTCCGCCGCGGGCGCCGGCCTGGCCCTGATCGCGGCCCGGCGCGCGTCGCGGAAGTCACTGCTCCCGTTCGGACCGTTTTTGCTGGCCGGTGCCCTCGCCGCCATCCTGCTCAGCGGCCTGGCCGGTGCGCCCGGCCGCTGACTCCCGTCGGCGGGGGCGGCCCGGGTGCCGGGGGGCCGGGTTGACAGCGGACACCGGGTCGGGCAGTCTATAACTATCTCGTTCTAAAACAAGGTGGTTATGAATGGCAGCGGACCGGCTCAGCCTGGTGTTCGGGGCGCTCGCCGACCCCACCCGGCGGGAGATCTTGACCCGGCTCGCCGACGGGGAGGCGACCGTCGCCGAGCTCGCCGCGCCGTTCAGCGTGTCCCAGCCCGCGATCTCCCGGCACCTGAAGGTGCTTGAGCAGGCGGGCCTGGTCTCACGCACCCGGCGGGCCACCGCGCGGCTGAGCCGCCTGGAAGCAGAGCCGCTCCGTGAGGTGACCACCTGGCTGGCCCGCTACCAGCGGTTCTGGGACGAGAGCCACGAGCGGCTCGACGACCTGCTGGCGGCGCTGCAAGCCGGCCGGGAACGGGATCCCGGCCATGACCCGGTGGCCAGAGTGAAAGGAAGCGACGATGAGTAAGACCATGATCACCGCAGAACCAGGCATCCCGCAGATCGTCGTCACGCGCGAGTTCGACGCACCGCGCGACCTGGTGTTCCGCGCCCACACCGACCCGGACCTGCTGGTGCGCTGGCTGGGCCCGCGCGAGCTGACCACGACCATCGACCGGTACGAGGTCCGCAACGGCGGCCCGTGGCGCTTCGTGCAGACCGACGCCGCGGGCCACGAGTACGGCTTCCATGGCTTCTTCCATGGCGACCCGTCACCCGAGGGCATCGTGCAGACCTTCGAGTTCGAGGGCGCGCCCGGTCATGTCTGCCTGCAGACCGCGACCCTGGCCGAGCACGGCGGCACGACGCTGGTGCGCACGGTCTCGGCCTTCCAGTCGGTGGAGGACCGCGACGCGATGGTCGCCTCCGGGATGGAACGTGGTGTCCACGATTCCGGCGAGCGCCTCACCGAGCTGCTGGCCCGGCTGCAGGCGAGCTGACTCGCGGCCAGCCTTCTGCCACAACGACCAGCACAGGAGAACGTCATGGCCAAGCTCGTCCTCACGATGACCATGAGCCTCGACGGGTTCTTCGCCGGACCCGGCGGTGAGCTGGACTGGATGACCCGGGCCCCGGATCCCGAGCTCAGCCGCGACACCGTGTCCTCCTTCGACCGCTTCGACCGGGGCTTCATCGGCTACCCGACGGCGTCGGGGATGCTCCCCTACTGGCTGAACGTGGCGGCCAGCCCGCAGGCCCCGGCCGACGAGCGCGCCCTCGCCGAAGCGGTCAACCGGCTGCACCCCATCCTCATCTCCGACCGGGACGAGCCCGTCCCCTGGCCGAACGCCGAACTGCTCGTCGTCCACGACGGCGGGCAGCTGGCCGACGCGGTGCGCAGGGAGAAGGAGAAGCCGGGAAAGGACCTCGGTGTCCCCGGCGGCATCCGGACGGCCCAGACCTTCGTCCGGCTCGGGCTCGTCGACGAATACGCCCTCACCGTGCACCCGGTCGCGCTCGGCAGCGGCCAGCGGGTATTCACCGGGCAGGCCAGCCTGGAGCTGATCGACGCCAAGACCTACCGCTCGGGAGTGATACGCGCCCGCTACCGGCCGGCCCGCTGAAAGCCCCGTCTCCGGTCAGCGGCCGGTCGGCGCCCACCAGCGGGCGACCCCGGCGGCGGCCCGCTGTCCCTGGCGGTGGCCGGCCCGCGCGACGGGCGCCCTGACCGCGGGGTCCAGCGGGTTGAGGCCCATGGCCGCGAGGGACTCGTCGTCCGGCGTGAGCACCTGCACGGCCGCGGGCTCCGCTCCCCCGGCCCCGGCCAGCCAGCCGACCTGCTCGTCCAGGGCCGGGTCGGCCATCGGGGCCACGATCAGCACCCGCTGGTAGCCGGCGGCCAGATCGGCGTTGACCGCGGAACGGGTGCCCCCGTCGATGAAGCGGTCCCCGCCGATGGTCACCGGCGGCCAGATTCCCGGGATGGCGCAGCTGGCCGCCACCGCGTCGACGAGATCCACGCCGGAGTGCCGGTCGAACACGCGGACGTCCCCGGTCCGCGCCTCGACGGCGACCACGGCGAGCTTGCGGGACGGCCAGGAGTGGTCCGGAAGCCGCCCGGCGATCACCGCCCGCCGCGCGGCCTCGGGCACGGTCTCCACCGCAAGCGCCCGGTGGCCGACCTCGCGCCGCAGCTCAGCCGGGTCCGGGTAGTCCAGCGGCAGCTTCTCCCAGGACTCCATCAGCTCGATGACCCGCCCGACGTCCGGGGTCAGCTCCGCGGGCTGCAGCCCGGGCACGGTCTGCCGGTCGAGCAGGTCGGCCACGGGCAGCCCGCTGCCGAGCTGGGCCGCCACCGTGGCACCGGCCGAGGTGCCGAGCACGAAGTCCGCGCCGGTGACGTCGGCGCCACCGGCCGCCAGTCCGGCCAGCACGCCGATCTCCCAGGCGATCCCGGACAGCCCGCCACCGCCCAGGACCAGCGCCTGCCCGCCGGCTGGCCCGTGCTCGGGTATCACCAGGAATCTCCTTCGGGTGAGAGGCTGACGCCGACCAGCACCGGCTCGCTGGCCAGCTCGACCCCGAAGAGGTCGTGGACCCGGTCCCGGATCTCCCGGGCCAGCGCGACCACGTCGGCCGTGCTGGCGCCGCCCGGGTTGACCAGGGCCAGTGTGTGCTTGGTGGAGATATGGGCCGGCAGGCGGCCGCTCCCGGCGCCCGGGTACCCCTTCTCGAACCCCGCCTGCCCGATGAGCCAGGCGGCCGGCACCTTGACCTGCCCCGGCGCGGCCGGGAACTGCGGGATCTGCATCCCGGGGCCGCAGCGCTCGTCCACCACCCGGCGCAGCGCGGCGAACTGCGCCGCGTCCAGGATGGGATTGGTGAAGAACGATCCCGCGCTGCGGCTGTCGGGATCACCGGGATCGACGACCATGCCCTTGCCGCGCCGCAGACGGAGCACGGCCGAGCGGACGTCGCCCAGCGGGGCCCGCCCACCCTGGCCCGGCCCATCCTGGTCGGGGCCGCCCTGGTCGGGGCCGCCCTGGTCTGTGCGGGCGGCGGCCAGGCCCAGGGCCCCGGCCAGCTCGGCGTAGCGGACCGGCCGGGACATCCGGTCGCTGGTCAGCTGGAAGGTCACCCCGAGGACCACGAACCGGCCGGTCACCGCCGGCGCGCTGATGCTGCGCTTGAAGGAGCTGGTCCGGTAGCCGAATCCGCAGTCGGCCGCGGGCAGGTCCACCACCTGGTCCGTGGCCCGGTCGTACACCCTGACCCGGGTGATGGTGTCGGCCACCTCCTGGCCGTAGGCCCCCACGTTCTGGATGGGCGTCGCGCCGGTCAGCCCGGGGATGCCGGACAGGCATTCCAGCCCGGCCAGGTCGGCGGCCACGCAGGACGCGACGACCGTGTCCCACTCCTCGCCGCGCCACGGCCAGCGTCACCGGCGCACCCGGCGCGGGACGGCCCGGCCCCGCTTCGTCCGGGCCCGCCCGATCGAGTCCGGCCTCATCCGGTCCGTCATCCGGTGGACGCCCTTGGTCGCGACCTGGATGACGGTGCCGGAAAACCGTTATCGGAAATAACGAGGTTGCTGCCGCCCCCCAGCACCAGCAAAGGCTCGCCGCGCTGGTCCGCGTCCCGCACCGCGCCGATGATCTCGTCGTCGGTGCCGGCCACCACGAAACGGCGGGCGGGGCCGCCCAGGCCGAGGGTGGTGAAGCGGGACAGCCGCACCTGCTCGCGGACGTTAGCCATCGGCGGCGTCAGGGCAGCCGGACCACCGCGCGGGAGCGGGTGAGCACCTTGTCCCCGCCCGACCGGGCGGTCAGCGCCACCACGACCCGGTTGTCGTCCAGTTTCTCCTCGACGGTGCCGGTGACGTCGATGGTCACGAAGCTGTCGTCGTCAGGCACGACCACCGGGGCCGAGAACCGGACGCCGAACTCCGTCATCGCCCCGGGATCGCCGGCCCAGTCCGTGACGTAGCGCGCCGCCTGGGCCATGGTGAACATGCCGTGCGCGATGACGTTGGGCAGCCCGACCGCCCGCGCGATCCGCTCGTTCCAGTGGATGACGTTGAAGTCACCGGACGCGCCGCAGTACTTGACCAGGTCCAGCCGGGCCACGGGGTAACTGGCCGGCGGAACTCCGCGCCCGGCCTCGACGTCCGCGTACTTGACCGCCGCGCTCATTCCGCCTCACCTGCCGTGCCGCGTTCCACCAGGGTCGAGTAAGCCGTGCAGACCGGCTCGCCGGCACGGTGCGGATCTCGGTCCGGGTGGTCATCAGCACGTTGCGGCCGACCGACTTGATGGTCTCGATGGTGGACTGCGCGGTGACCACGTCGCCCGCCCGCAGCGGCCGGGCATAACTGAAGCGCTGCTCGCCGTGCACCACCAGGGCGTAGTTGATGCCGAGCCCCGGGTCGGCGATGGCCTGCCCGGACGCGGCCATGGTCACCACGATCGGGAACGTGGGCGGCGCGATGACGTCCGGGTAGCCCGCCGCGACGGCCGCGTCCCGGTCCCGGTAGACCGGGTTAGGATCACCGATCGCGTCGGCGAACTCGGCGATCTTGACCCGGCTGACCTCGTAGGGCGCGTGGCCGGGAAGGTCCGGCCGGCGTAGCCGGTGTTGACGGCCACGCGACGTTAGCGGGTCTCGCGGTGCGGCCGGTGGCAACGGCAGTTCGGGCAGTACTTCTTCAGCTCGAGCCGGTCCGGATCGTTGCGCCGGTTCTTCTTGGTGATGTAGTTGCGGTGCTTGCACTCCGTGCAGGCCAGGGTGATCTTGGGCCTGACGTCGGTGGCAGCCACGATGGAGTGCCTTTCTCTGGGATGGTCTGGGATGAGCGGAGTACGGACAGACCTACTGTAAGGACAGTGACCTGGTAAGAACAGGCACCGGCCGGGCAGAGGGCCATCTGGACAGACAACAGCCCGCGGCCAGGCACCATTCCCTGGGCCGCGGACAGCAGCACACGCAGCACGCGCACCGCGAGACCGGGAGCCGGACCGCAGTGCCGGGCTGCGCGAACTGGTAGCGGAGGCCGGACTTGAACCGGCGACACAGCGATTATGAGCCGCTTGCTCTGCCTGACTGAGCTACTCCGCCTCATGGCCGCCAAGCGCACATAGCTTACAGCGACTCACCGGCTGGCCGGGTAATCGGCCCGGATCCCCGCCCTCGGGGCGGGCTGGGGTGAGTCGGCCGGGCAGGCCCGGGAAGGCAGGGTCACCGACGAGGGGAACGACGTTGGCGCCATCAGGGACGGACCCGCAGGACCAGGGCGGGCTGACGGGACGGGTGGCGCTGGTCACGGGGGCGAGCGGCGGGATCGGCGGCGCGATCGCGCGCCGGCTGGCGGAGGCGGGCGCCGGGGTCGCGCTCGGCTACGGCCGCCGCGGGGACGCGGCCGGGCAGATCGCCGGGCAGATCGTCGCGGCGGGCGGCCGGGCCGCCGCCATCGGCGCCGGCCTGGCCGACCCGGCCGGTCCCGGTGAGCTGGTCAGCGCGGCCGAGCACACCCTGGGCCCGGTGGACGTGCTGGTCAGCAACGCGGGACTCGGGGGCACGAAGTCCCTGGACGAGGTGACGGCCGCCGACTTCGACGTGATGCTCGCGGTCAACCTGCGTGCCCCGTTCCTGCTCGCCCAGCAGACCTTGCCGGGCATGGCGGACCGGGGGTTCGGCCGGATCCTGTTCGTGTCCTCGGTAGCCGCGTTTACCGGCGGGATCGTGGGGCCGCACTACGCGGCGTCCAAGGCCGGGCTGAACGGGCTGACGCACTTCCTGGCCAGCCGGTCCGCGCCGGCCGGGGTCACCGTCAACGGGCTGGCCCCGGCCCTCATCACCGAGACCGGGATGCTGCCCGGCGACCCGGAGGAGCTGCGCCGCCAGATCCCCCTCGGGCGGCTGGGGCGGCCGGACGAGGTCGCGGACCTGGCCCTGGCCATCCTGCGCAACGCCTACCTCACCAACCAGGTGATCTCCCTCGACGGCGGCCTGTACCCCCGGTAGCCCCCGATCCTCGGCAGGCTGGCCCCCGGCGAGGCCTGGCGGGGCGGCCCCCGGCGGGTCGGGCCCCGGCGGGCCTGGCGGGGCGGCCCCCGGCGGGGCCGATCCCGGCGGGGCGGCCCGCACCACCCCAGCACCATGGGTCACATCGATCATGGCCAGCGCCGACTTTTCCCGCGGGAGGTGCGCGTTTCGGGGAGTTTTTGCCCATTTCGGCGCACGTTTCGCGGGAAGAGTGAGCGGGAGAACGGCGCCGGGCGACGGGCGCGGGCGAGGTGCCCCGGACGGCGCGGCGCCTCCCCGGGGATGGCCGGGAAGGCGCCGCCGTGGCGGGGCCCGTCAGCCGTTCGTGAAGACGTCCGGGCCGAAGGACTTGACCTGCGGCATCGCGGCGTCGCCCAGGTGGGAGAGGCCGAAGATGTCCTCGATGCGTGCGCAGCGTGGAGTAGTGGTTGTAGTCCACGGTGCTCACCGTCCCCGGCTTGATGAACGGGGAGAGGACGACGGCGCCCACCCGGCCGCCGCCGGGACCGCTCATGCCGGGCTCGGCGCTGTTCGGGTGCGACGGGGACTTCCCGGAGGTCTCGCCGCAGCACGCGGTGTCGGTGGTGCCCTCGTCGAACGTGATGAAGATCATCCCGTTCTGCTTGTAGGCCGGGGAGTTCATGATCTCCGGGATCCAGATGTTCAGGAACCCGTTGATCTCGTCCAGGCCGCCCGGGTCACCGTCGGCGCAGGGCGCGTCGTGGCCGTCCATGCAGAGGTTGGGCGCCAGGAAGGAGAAGTTCGGCGTGCTGGACGCCTGGGACAGGTCCTTGAGCAGGGGCTGGAACGACAGCACGTGCGCGTCGCAGTAAGCCTGGTTGCCGATGACCGACTTGAAGTACAGGAAGCCCTCGTGCCGGGTCGCGTACTGGTCGGCTGCGGTCGCGCCCTCAGTCGGGTCGGCCGCGCCGATGGGCGGGTGCCCGCACGCGGGTCCCTGCGACGTCTCCGTGGTGTGGTCACGGGCGGGGACATTGCCCATGTCCTGGAGGTAGGCCTTCCAGGTCAGCTGGGCGGCGGACATCTGGTTGCCCAGGGTCGGCACCGAGGCCGGGTAGATGCAGCCGTTGCCGACGAGCTGGTGGTACGGCTTCTCCACCACGTTGGCCGGGGTGAACAGGGTCTCCACGCCGCAGTCGTTCATGGTGGCGGGGTCCGGGGACTGGCCGGTGACCTGCGCAATGTAGTTGTCCAGGCTGTCGTGCCCCACCGCGTAGTAGTTCTTGAGCAGGGCACCTTCGGACGGCAGGGTGGTGGCCAGGTAGGGGTCGGCGGCGGGATTACCGAAGCTCTGCGAATACCCCTCGTTCTCCAGGTCGATGTACCAGACGTGCTTGATCGGGGGAAGACTGCCGCCGCTGCTGCCGGCGCTCGCCGCACCGGCGATCCCGGCCCCGGCGAGGGTGAGCGTCAGCGCGGTCATGACCGTGAGGGCCAGCCGCCCGGGGCGTCCCAGTAATGGCCGGATGTGCATACGTTGCCTCCTGTTGCTTGGGGTGCTGGTGAATCTGGGTCCGCGGGCCATCCGGGGGTTCCGTGCGCACTGGCCCGCCTGCCGCAGGCTCCCAGCGGCCGTTTAATTCGCCATGACCGCGGCGTGTACCACGCGGCTCATCGGGCTGAAGGCTTGTTCAGCTGCTGGCGGGGGATCCGGGCTCGCCGGCGGAGGCAGCGGAGGCGCCGGGCTCACCGGCGGAGGCGCCGGGCTCACCGGCGGGAGCAGCGGGCCTGACGCCTGCAGCGGCGGGGCTGATGGCGTCCACCGCCGCCACGGCCAGCAGCAGGGCGGCCGCGCAGCCGCTGAGGGCCAGGGCGGATACGTGCGGGGCCACCAGCCCCAGCAGGGCGGCCAGCACCAGGCCGCCAAGCTTCGCCCATGGCACGCGATGCCACAGGACAGCCCGGAACGCCGCGTGCCCGGCCAGGAACAGCGCGCTGCCGCCGAGCAGCATCCAGGCCACCGGCGCGCGTCCCACGGCGGCCGGGTTGGTCAGCGCCACCTTGTCCCCCGCCGCCACCACGATGATCCCGGCCACCATGAACGGATGAATGAGGTGATAGGCGCTGCGGCCCAGCCGGCCGGGATCATCCGACGTAGCCAGGACCCGGGCCCCCTCCTCCGCGCTGCGGTCGAAGTACAGCCACCACAGCGCCACGCTGGAGAGGAACGCGGCCAGGAAGGCCCCGATCTCCCGCACGCTGACCGAGCCCAGGCCGGACAGGGCCGCCCCGACCACCACGATCGACTCGCCCAGCGCGATGAGGATGAACGCCTGGCAGCGTTCGGCGAAATGGTTGCCGGCAATGGCCCAGTCCCGGGTGCGTGACCGGCCTAGCCCGGGAGTGTAGAAGCCGACGACACCGCCCAGCACGTCCATGGCCACCGCCGCCACCCACAGTGCCGCCCGGGCGGGCCCGGTCACCAGCCCCCCGGCCACCGCCAGCGTCCCGCTGACCACGCACCAGGCCAGGATGCGCTGGAAGTTGCGCTGCAGCCGGTCGCCGCGCAGCGCGGCGACCGCGAAGATGCTGCGGCCGATCTGCATGACCGCGTAAGCGATTCCGACCGCCAGCCCCCGGCCGCCGAACGCCCCGGGCAGGGCGGCCGAGATGACCAGGCTGCCCAGGGCCAGGACGAGCAGCATCAGCCGGACCGGGATCCGCTCCGGGTCGAGCCAGTTGGTCACCCACGTCGTGTACACCCAGAGCAGCCAGACCATGGCCAGCAGCAGCGCCCCGTGCAGCGCCCCGGCGGCATCCGGATGGCCGACCAGGTAGGTGGACAGCTGAGTCACCGCGAACACGTAGACCAGGTCGAAGTACAGTTCCACGTTGGTGACGCGGACGCTGCCGCCCTGCGGGCGCAGCAGGTTCCCCGGCCGGGCGCGGTCCGTACCGGGGCGGGCCCGCCGGGCGGCCGTCACCGGAACCCGGGCCGGCCCGGCGCGGCGGAGTATCCCGGGGCCGCGCCGGCCAGGCGGCCTGGTGATCGCGGGCAGCATCCGGCCATTATGACTGGGCGGCGGAACCCGGGAGCACGGGGCCGCTGCCCCGGTGATCGCCCGCGGGACGGTGCAGGGAATGCCGGGTGGACCGCTGCGCGGCGGGTGAGCCGAGCGCCCGGGAAATCCCGCGCCCGGCGGCCCGCACCGCCGCGGCCAGGGTGCCGGGCTGGGCCCCCTCGGCGTGCACCACCAGCGACAGCGCGGCGACCACCTGGTCCCCAGCCGACCGGATGGGCGCTCCCACCGACAGGGCATCCATGGTGACCTGGCCGTCGCTGACCGCGTAACCGCAGTGGCGCACCTCGGCGAGGGCCCGGCGCAGCTGCACCGGGCTGCCGATCGTTTTGGGCGTCCAGCGTTCCAGGGTGCCGCCGAGTACCTGCTCCTGGACGTCGGCCGGGGCGTAGGCCAGCAGCACCAGCCCGACGCCGGTGGCGTGCAGGGCGAACCGGCCGCCGACGCGGGTCAGCACCCGGACCGCGTCCCGGCCGGCCAGCCGCTCCACGAAGACCAGCTCCAGTCCGTCGCGGACGGCCAGTTGGACGTTCTCGTGCGTCGCCTCGTACAGGTCCTCCATGTAGGGCAGCGCGACCTCCCGCAGCCCCAGGCTCCGCGGGGCGAGCGAGCCGATCTCCCAGAGGTGCAGGCCGATGTGATACGTCCCCACCGCGCTCCGCTCCAGTGCCCCCCAGGTGGCCAGCTCGCCCACCAGGCGGTGGGTGGTGCTCAGCGGCAGCCCGCTGCGGCGGCTGATCTCGGACAGGGTCAGCTCGGGGTGATCGGCCTGGAAGGTGCCCAGCACGCCGAGGAGCTTGCTGCACAGCGAGCGCCGCCGCCATCCGGGCTTCCTCGCCCATCCCGCACCCCCTGGTGGTCAGATGTCCAGGACCAGCCTCGGGGTCAGCGACCGCGAGACACAGATCATCATCGTGTCCGCGGCCGTCTGCTCGGCAGGGGACAGTACCGAGTCCCGGTGCTCCGGGACTCCTGCGAGCACGGCGGTCTCACAGGTCCCGCAGGTCCCTTCGGTGCAGGAGGAGAGCACAGGCACTCCGGCCGCCTCGATCACGTCCAGGATGGACCGGCCCGGCGGCACGGTCAGGGTCAGCCCGGCCTGGGCCAGCTCGACCTCGAAGGCGAGCCCAGCCCGAGAGCCCGGCCCTCCCCCGGAGCCCGGCCCGAACGGGGCGGGGACCGGGGTGAAGCGCTCCACGTGCAGCGTTCCCCGGGCCAGCCCGGCGCAGTGGGCCGCCGCCGCGTCCAGCAGTGGCCCGGGCCCGCAGCAGTACACCAAGGTGCCCGGCTCCGGCCGGCCGAGGAGGCCGGGCAGGTCGAGCAGGCCCGTCGCATCCTGCGGGCAGACCCGCACCCGGCCCGGGTAGCGGTCGAGCAGATCCGCCCGGAACGCCATCGACGAGGCGGTGCGCCCGCCGTAGGTCAGCGTCCACGGCAGGCCGGCGGCGTCCGCCGCGGCCAGCATGGGCGCGAGCGGCGTGATGCCGATGCCGCCCGCGATGAACAGGTAGCGGTCCGCAGGCTCCAGCCGGAAGTGGTTGCGGGGCCCGCGGGCCCGGACGGCTGATCCTTCACCGACCGAGTCATGAACGTACGCTGACCCGCCCCGGCCGGCTCACGGAGCACGGCGATCCGCCAGCCGCGCCGGTCCGCCGGGTCGCCGCACAGCGAGTACTGGCGGATCAGCCCGGCGGGCAAGAGCAGGTCAATGTGGGCGCCGGGAGCCCACGCGGGCAGCGGCGCCCCGGCCGGGTCCCTCAGGTCGAGCGTGATCACCCCGTCAGCTACGGCGGCACGGCGGGTCACGACCAGGCCGAGTTCGGGCTCCCGGCGCATCACGGCGTCGGGGGCCGGGGATCCGGGCCGGGCCGGGCGGGATGAGCGGGGTGAGCCAGCAGCCATGGCCAGATCCGCACCGGATCGTCTGCCTCGGTGATGGCTCCGCAGTGGCAGGTGCCGACCAGCCGGTCCGTGCCCGGCACCCAGTCAACCCGGTAGATCGCGCCCACGGGGGCCGGGCCCGTCATGGCACCGGGGCGGGCAGGCAGGCACTCTCCTCAGCGAGCCGGGCCAGCATGCGCCGGGCGGCCAGCCCGCCCGTGTCGATGTTGATGCTGAGCTCCTGCACCCCGGGCGGCTCGGCGGCGATCACCCGTTCCAGGATGTTCAGCGCCTCGACGTCCTGCCGGACCACGGTCCGGTTGCTGTCGTGCAGGAACGCGGAGACCTCCGCGTCGCCCAGCGCGAAGTCGCGGGCCACGGCCCAGAAGTCATACGTGCTCGCCTCGGTGGACGGGGTGATCGCGTAGACCACCTCGACGTGGAAGCCGTCCGGATCGGCACCATCCGGCCGGGGCAGCACTCCGGCCGGGGCCACCCGGCTGTGCAGCAGGTAGAGGCAGGGCGGGTGGTATTCGATGTCCTGCCATCGCACGATGCGCCCGCTGAGCCCGGTGGAACGGGCGTAGAACGGCGGGCAGGCGGCGTCGGCCATCCGGCGGCTCACCCGGATGACCCGCTGCTCCTGGTCGATCTCGGTGCTGATCGGCGTGTCCGCGACCTCGGGGGTGCCGATGTACCCGCCGTGCAGGTAGGTCTCGTGCGACAGGTCGAGCAGGTTGTCCACCAGCAACTCGTACCGGGCGGCCAGCGGTTCCATGCCGCGGACGGTGGTGTACCCCTCGTCGTCCAGCCACGGGGCGCGGGGAATGAGCGTCGTGTCAGCCCGGCCGGGGTCGCCGATCCAGACCCAGACGAGGGAGTCCTGCTCGGCGACCGGGTAGGCGCTGACCCGCGCGGTCCGCGGGATGCGCCGCTGGCCGGGTACCGCGACACACCGGCCATCCGGGCCGTAGCTGAAACCGTGATAACCACACACGATCGTGTCGCCGGTCAACTGGCTGGCGGACAGCGGGAAGTGCCGGTGCACGCACCAGGTCGGCCAGCGCGGCCGGCTGCCCGGCACTGGTCCGGTACAGCACCAGCGGCTCACCGAGGATGGTCCGGGCCAGCAGGGCGGAGCGGACTTCGGTCGAGTAGGCGGCCACATACCACTGGTTCCGGACGAAAGACATCGCGGCTCCTCACTCCGGCTCGGCGTTGTGCTGCCGATTGTGCGGGACAGCGCGCGGGGCGGGCAGCCGGTCTTCCGCCCAGCGGAAGTCCGGGCCAGGGGCGGCCGCGGAACCTTCAGCCGCCGCTGGGGCCGGGCCGGTCAGCCGGCGCCCGGGTGGCGCGGATCTGCAGCCGCACGTAGTCCACCACCGGCTCGGCCAGCCGCCCGGCCACCGCCCGCACGAACGGGCGGCGCTCCTCCGGCGGCAGGTCGCGCAGGTGCGCACCCAGGACCACGGTGGCCAGGAACGCCTCCAGCTGGCCGGCTGAGTCGAAGCGGGCCGGATCCGGCACCAGGCCGACGTCGATATCGGAGAAGCCGGCGGCGGCCAGGCGCTCGCGGGTCTCCGCGGGCCCGGCGAAGTTCCAGATGTCCTGCCCGTCATCGGCGCCGAGCGCGGCCAGGGCCGCCCGGACCATGTCGATGTTGCCCGCCCCGCCGGCCTCGGCCACGAACTGGCCTCCGGGCCGGAGCAGCCGGGCCACCGAGCCGAATACCTGTGCGTGGTCGGGCAGCCAGTGCAGTGTGGCCACGCTCAGCACCGCATCCACCGGCTGGATGGCCGGCAGTGGCTCACGCAGGTCGGCCTGCAGGACCTGGATCCGGTCCAGCTGCCCGGCTAGCCGTTCGCGCAGCTGGGCGAGCATCTGCTGCGAGCCATCGATGGCGAGCACCCGCCCGCGGGGCAGCACCGACAGCAGTTGCCCGGCGTCCCGCCCGGTCCCGGCGCCGAGATCCGCCACGGTCTCGTCCCCGGCCAGGCGGAGCCGGGCGATGGCACTGGGTCCCCATCGCTTGTGCGGCAGCGGCAGCGCGTCGTAGCTCTTGGCGTCCCATTCCAGCAGTTCCACACCGAAGACCCTAGCAAGGCGTCTCACTATAGTTAATTCAGTGTCTTGCATCGTGGGACACTAGGGGACCCCAGTCCGGCGGGCCAGCAGCCGCCTGCGGCTGCCCCGCTCGTCGTCCAGGAGGTCTTCCTGGCTGATCACCGTGATCCCGTCCGGCAGCAGGGTGGCCGGCTCACCGGGATGCAGGCACCAGGCCGCGGGCAGCGTCGGGCGGGCACGGCGGGCGGCGTCGGTGAACGCCTCCCAGCCGAGCACGCCGCCGGGAGCCAGTCCGCGCACGGCCGCCGCGAAGACCCCGCGATCCCAGAACCCGGTGCCCAGCACCAGGGCGTACCGGCCGGGTTCGGGACACCAGGCGCGGAGGTCCGCGTGGACCAGCGTGATCAGGTGATCCAGCCTGCGGCGCTGGGCCTCCTGGCCGAGCAGGCCCAGCGCGACCTCGGACACGTCAACCGCAATGACCGGCCGGCCGTGCGCCGCGGCCAGCAGGGCGCTGCCGGACGGGCCGCTGGCCAGGTCGGCGACCGGGCCGTCCGGGAGGTCCACGGCCAGCGCGGCCACTGCCACCGGATGGGGCACGAACGAGGCGGCGAAGCCGGACCCGTACCGGTCGTTCCACCGCACCCGGTCCGGGTGCCCGGCCAGGTCGCCCGGCGGCTCTTCCACCTGCGCAGGCTAGCCGGTCGGGGCGCCGGGGTCAGCCCGAGCGGGGCGGCGCGTAGAACAGCACCTGGTTGTCCTGATCCATGGCCACGCAGGAGGTCGCCGCTGCACAGCTCAGGCTGGTGACGCTGGCGCCGGGCGCGGCGGCGGGCACCTTGGCCCACAGACCCTTGGCGTAGCTCGAAGCCGCACCGGAACGGGCTATCGCCAGGCACGTTCCGGCGGACGGGCAGGACACCGCGGCGGCGGGCGGCCCGATCGGCTGGAGGCCCCACAGCCCGTCCGAGTGCTCGGCCGCCTGTCCGGAGGAGTCAACGGCCATGCAGAACGACGTCGTGGGACAGGACACGCTGACCAGGTCATGCCCCGTGTCCACGGCGTCTGGCCCGCTCCACGAGGTCCCGTTGTAGGTGAACACGTTCCCGCTTGCGCTGACGGCCACGCAGTCGGTGGAACTGGGACAGGAGACCGAATTCAGCGACTGCCCGCTCGGGTCAACGGTCTCCTGGCTCCAGCCCGTGACCGGCCCCCGGTAAGTGAACGCGTTGCCGATGTTGTCCACGGCCACGCAGAAGTCAGGGTCGGCACACGAAACGCTGGTCAGCGTCCCGGATCCGGAGCCGACCAGCGCCGGGGTGCCCCACACGCCCTGGCTGAGCGGGATGGCGTAACCCGTGCCGTCCACGGTGAGGCAGAACCGGGCCGAGGCGCAGGAGATGGCGATCAGGCCACCGTTCGGGTCCGTGGTGGCCACCGGCCAGGTCCCGCCGGACTGGAGGGAGAGCACGGTGCCCGCGCTGTCAGTGGCGTAGCACACGGTCCGCTGGGGGCAGGCCAGGCCGGTGATGTGGGAGCTGCTGGCCTGGAGGGTCTGCGGGTTAACCGGCACCGGGGAGCTCCACTGCGCGACCGGCGGGGTGGGACGGGCTGAGCCCGCTTTCCCCGCGCGGGCGTGGCTGGATGTGCCGCTGGCCGCGGCGCTCACGCTGGCCGGGCCGGACCCGGCGGCCTGGTGCTGGTGCATGACGACCAGGGTTCCGGTGACCCCGGTCACGCCCAGGATCGCTACCGCGGCCACTCCGGCCAGGATCCGGGTCCGGCTGGGCCGCCGGTAGCCGGTACCGTCCAGCGGGTCGGCGGGCAGGGCCGGGCCCACCGAGGTATCCGGGCCGCCGTCGGCGCCGCCGCCGTCCCCGGTCCCGGGCTCCGCCAGGGTGCCCACGGTGCCCTCTCCCGCGTGACCCGTGGCCTGGCCATGAGCGGGTCGGTCGTGACCGGGGAGGCCATGGCCTGCGCTGCCGTTGCCCGCGCTCCCGCCGGCCGTCGGGGGCCCGGACGGGGCCGGGCCGGGGCGGGGCGGGAGGTGCCACTCCCCGGGAGGCGCGATCCGTTCCTCCGCGGGCGAGGCGGTCCGGGTGGACCGCGGCGCCCACTCGCCCGGCGGGGCCACTCGCCCGGCCGGGCGGGATCACGCGGGGGCTGGGCGGCGGGGCGGGCCGCTCGGCCGGCGGGGCCGCAGGCAGGTGGAGCACGGCCCGGAAACCGGACACGGGAGTTTCGGCCCCGTCCCCGGACAGCTCACGGCCGGGGGCTTCTGGCTCGTCGAGGCGGTGGTACCCGGGCGCGGCTCTCTCCGGAGCGCGTGGTTCCCCCGGGCTCGCGATGTCCGGCTCATCGGGGGCGGAAGGGCCGGGGGTCACGTCCTGCGCCGCGGCCGGCTCACCGCGGCCGGAAGGGCCCGGCGTCACCCAGCCCGGTGCGTACGGCTCCGGGGCATCCCGGACGTCCAGCGCCCCGCCGGAAAGGGCGTCCGGCTCGTGGCCCGGGGCAGCACCGGGACCCGGCGTAACCGCGGCCTGCGGCTCGTAAGCGCCCGGAGTCACCTCGTCCGGCAATGGCTCAGCCGGCAATGGCTCGGCCGAAAGAGGTGAAATGTCGGATTCCGAGGTCGCGGCGATGAATTCCGCGAACGACCCGCTGGTGTACTCCGACGCATATTCCGCCAAGGGCTCGCCGGGGTATTCCATGGCGTCTTCCGCCTGCCCCTGGCCGGGCTCAGATCCAGGCCGGGGCACCTCCGGTGCCCCGGAAAGGTCACCGGGGCGCACGTATGCCCCGCAACGTCCGCAAAACTCATCCCCCGGGGAAATGGCATGCCCGTTATCGCAAGTCCACACCGGTCCCCGCTCTCGGTCCCCGCTGTCGATCGCCCGCCCTGCTAGCTTGCCGATATTAGGGCATTTCGGCCCGGCCCGCAGACGGGTTGACCAAGGAGTTATCCGTTCCCGACCGGGGAGTGCGTCCAGTCACGGCGTGCTCACGCGGCCAGCCTGGACGGCGCGCGGGACCACCCTACCGGGGGGCCACCGGCATGCCGATCTGCCACAAATCGGGGTCCGCCCAGGCGCCGGTAATGACCGTGTCCGGATCCTGGCCGCGCAGCCGGGCGAAACGTTCGGCCAGCAGTTGCAGGTGGACAGTCATCGGAAGCTGCGCGAGCAGCGGGGAGAGGCCGGCATCCGGGAGGCTGAGCATGCTGACGGGGATGCCCGCACGCGCCGCGGCCTCGCCTACCGCCGCGGTCAGCCCGTCCGGGTCTGCCTCCGGCTGGAGCAGCAGGACGCCGTCGGCCGCCGTGAACGGCACCGCATTGCCGTGCAGGAAACGTTCCGCGTCGAACCCCTCGGCGAGCATCCGGGCGCCCTCACGGATCTTGAGCGCGGCCTCCCGCGCGGTCACCCCCCACGGCCCGCACCCCACGATGCCCAGGCTGCGGGCCGGGACCGGCACGTGCTCGGTCGCCGGTGCCGCGTAGGCCACCCGGATCTCCGCGGCGGCCTGCAGCACGTCACCCGCGGACCCGTCCGCCACCGCCCGGCCCGGGGACTCCCCGCCCGCCTCCGCCACCAGGCGGGCCAGCCGGGCCAGCACGGCCAGCGCCGCCGTGTAGCTCACCGTGTAGGTCTCGGATTCCTCCGGCGCCACCGTGGTGATGGCCTCGGGCCAGCCCGGGCCGGTGCCCGTGATCGAGATGACCGGTACCCCGCTGGCCAGTGCGTCCGCCCGGGCCCGGGCGGCGTAGCCGGTCTGCCCGGTGTGGGTGAGCACCACCAGCGCGTCGCCGGGCCGCGGGCCGGCGCTCCACCGCACCCAGGTGGCGGCGGCGAACCAGCGGGCGTCCAGCCCGGCCCGCTCCAGCAGCATCACGCCGAGTTCCGCGGCATGCTGGCTGGTGCCGGTGCCCACGAGGATCACCCGGCGGGCTGCGGCCAGGATGGCGGCCGGGGCGGCCAGGTCGAGCCCGGCGATCCGGTCCAGCGCGTCGGCCTGGGCCCTGATCATGCGGTGCAGCGCGGTCTGCGTCATCGCTTCCCCTCCTGCCTGCCCAGCAGCGTACCGAGGGCGGCCAAGGGCCGCGGAATGGCCCGCGCCGGGAGGCGGCGGAATCGGCCGGTGGACACGCCCCGGATCGGCCGGTTGCCACGTCCCGGAATGGCCTGGATAGTACAGTGACGTCGCGCCCCCGCAGCCCCGTGAGTTTCAGCGTGCCCGGATGGCCCAGAGGTGGTCCGGCGCGGCACCGGACCTGGAGATGCCGTTGGCCGAAGTGGCGGAACGGCGTGTGGAGGTGGTCCCCGGTGGAACTGGATCCTGCCACCTACGCCTGCCCGGTTGACCATTCGGATCTCACTGCGCTCGTCGTCCAGGCGCTGGGCGGCGCGGGGCTGGATGTGGCCCGGGCCTGGCTGCTGCCCCGGTTCCGGCCCCAGCCGAAGTCCCAGCCGTTCGAGGTGATCGTGACCTGCCCGGGGCCGGCGGAGCATCCGGCGCCGCACCAGCTCAGCTGCGCCTGGCACGTACCGCCCATGAGCTCCGACCCCGCGGGCCAGCCGCCGCCCCCGGCGCCCGTGCGCCCGGTCACCGGCCAGGACCAGGTGTGGGTCGCCCTGGCCGACCAGCTGACCCCGGCCAACTCGCTCGAGCGGGTGGACGCGGCGACCACCCGGGTGGTCAGCACGGTGACCATCATCGGTACCCTGCTCGGCGCGTTCGGGGTGTTCGGCGGGACCCGTCCGTCGGTGAGCGGGGCCGCCCGGTGGGTCACGATCGCGGCCGTGGCCTGTGCCGCGCTCGCCGTGGCCTGCGCGCTCGCGGCCCAGATCCTCACCATCACCCGGCACCTCAACCCGGAGAACCTGGCCGCCGTGCGGGCCTGGTACAAGCGCCGCATCGACACGCGCGGCAACGCCACCCGGGCCGCCACCGTCCTGCTGCTGATCGCCGCCGTCCTGGCCGGGGTGGCGGCCATCGTGGCGCTCGCGACGACCGAGCCCAACCAGGCGACGATCGCGGTAACCCGCACGCTGCACCCCGCCACCCTCGCCGCCCCCAGCACCGGCACCCACGGCACCGGCACGGCAGCCACCGCCAGCATCACCGCGGAGGTCACCTTCCGCGGCCTGACCAGCGGGCAGAACGTGACCGTGGTGGTCCGGGCGGGCGCCTCCGGCCAGCTGCTGGCCAGCGCCGCGATCACGCCGGCCACTGACGGGACGGCCGCCCGGAGCCTCACGGTCAGCGGTTTGCCGCCCGCGGAACAGGTCACCGTGGTCGCCCGGGGCGGCTCCCGGCAGTGCCAGGCCAGCCTCGGCGCCGCACCGGCCGGCCCCGTGGTCACCTGCGGTCCCGTCCGCCCCTAGCGATCCCGCCCGCGCCTGGCCGTCCGTGGCCGGCCCCGGGCGGGGCAGCGGTCAGCCGAGGGTGAAGGGGTCGCGGGTGCCGCCGGTGAGCTCGACCCAGATGGCCTTGGTCTGGGTGTACTCGTGCACGGCGTCGATGCCGTTCTCGCGGCCGAGGCCGGACAGGCCGAAGCCGCCGAACGGCACGTCCGGGCCCGACCACCCGGTAGGCGTTGATCCACACGGTGCCCGCCCGCAGCGCGTGCGCGACCCGGTGGGCGCGGTGCACGTCCTTGGTCCACACCGCGCCGGCCAGGCCGTAGCGGGTGTCGTTGGCCAGCGCGATCGCCTCGGCCTCGGTGTCGAACGGGATGACCGACAGCACCGGGCCGAAGACCTCCTCGCAGGCCACCGTCATGGTCGGCTTGACGCCGGTGAGCACTGTCGGCTGGACGAAGTAGCCGCCGAGGCGCTCATCGGCGGGCGGCCGCCGGCGGCCACGGTGGCGCCCTCGCTCGCCGCCGACTCGAAGAACGACAGCACCTTTCGGTACTGGGGCTCGGTGGCCACCGGGCCCATCTCGGTCTGCGTCGGCGCGCGGGTCGCCGAGCCTGATCGACCGGGCCCGGTCCGACGATCCGCTCCACCAGCGCGTCGTGCACGCTCCGGCTGACCAGCAGCCGCGAGCCCGCCATGCAGGTCTGCCCGGTGGCGGCGAACACCCCGGCCAGCACCCCGTTGCTCGCGGCGTCCAGGTCGGCGTCGTCGAAGACCACGTGCGCGGACTTGCCGCCCAGTTCGAGCAGCACGCCGGTGATGTTCGCCGCGGCGGCCTTGGCCACCTCGGCGCCGACCGCGGTCGAGCCGGTGAACGCCACCTTGTCCACGTCGGGGTGCGCGGCCAGGGCCTTACCGACCGCGGGGCCGAAGCCGGTGACGACGTTGAACACGCCGGGCGGGAAACCCGGCCTCGTCGAACAATGCGGCAAGCTCCACCGCCGAGGCCGGGGAGTAGTCGCTCGGCTTGGCCACCACCGTGCAGCCCGCGGCCAGCGCGGGCGCCAGCTTCCAGGTCAGCAGGAGCAGCGGGGAGTTCCACGGGACGATCGCCGCGACCACGCCGGCCGGCTCGCGGCGGGTGTAGACGAGGAAGTTCGGCTTGTCGACCGGGACGGTGTCGCCCTGCAGCTTGTCGGCGAGCCCGGCGAAGTAGTAGAACCAGTCCGGCAGGCTGGCCAGCTGGCCGCGCATCTCGCGCAGCAGCTTGCCGGTGTCGCGGGTCTCGATCTCCGCCAGCCGGGCGGCGTCCCGCTCGATCAGCTCGCCGAGCCGGCGCATCAGCCGGGCCCGGCCGAACCCGGTCAGCTGGCCCCATGGACCGCTCAGCGCGCGCCGGGCCGCGGCGACCGCCAGGCTGACGTCCTCCGCGTCGCCGTCGGCGGCGCTGGCCCAGGCCGCGCCCGCGAACGGGTCCACGCTGTCGTACCGGCGCCCGGATGCGGCCTCGACCCGGCGCCCGTCGATGACAAGCTGGTACCGCGGCAGCTCGGTGGTGGTCTGCGGGGTGGCCATGGTGGTTCTCCTACTGGGCGGGGGTTTCCTCTGCGGCGATGCCGAGCTCGGCCAGGATCGCGGCGGTGTGCTGGCCGAGGGCGGGTACCGGGCCCATGGCGGGCTCGCGGCCGGGCCTGGTGACCGGCGGGAGCAGGGCTCTGACCGGACCGCCGGGCGTGTCCACCTCGCGCCACCTGTCCCTGGCCTCGAGCTGGGGGTGCGCCGCGAATTCCTGCGGCGTGCGCAGCCGGGCGTTGGCGATGCCCGCCTCGTCGAGCAGCGCGACGAGCTGGTCAGGCGGCATGGTCTTCAGCGCGTCCTCGATGATCGGCGGTGAGCTCGTCGTCGTGGGCTACCCGGTCTGGGTTGGTCGCGAACCTGGGGTCGGTACCAGGTCGGGCCGGCGCAGGATCTGCTCGCACAGCACCGCCCACTCGCGCTCGTTCTGCAGGCCGAGGAACACCTGGCCGCCGCGGCGCGGCGTACGGGCCGTACGGCGAGATGAACGCGTGCCTGGCGCCGCTGCGGCGGGCGGGCCGCCCGCCGTAGACGTGGTAGTAGAACGGCGCGCCCATCCACTCGCCGAGCGCGTCGAGCAGGCTCACCTCGAAGGTGCTGCCCCTCGCCGGTCCGCTCCCGCTCGTACAGGGCGGTCAGCACGCCGCTGTAGGCGTACATGCCGGCCGCGATGTCGGCGACCGAGATGCCCGGCCTTGGCCGGCTCGTCCGCGGTCCCGGTGATCGACAGCAGTCCGGCCTCGCACTGGACCAGCAGGTCGTAGGCCTTCTTGTGGCGGTACGGTCCGTCCGGGCCGTAGCCGGAGACGAGCAGGCGATCAGCCGCGGGTGCTGGGCGCGCAGTTCGGTCGGCGCCGAGGCCGAGCCGCTCGGCCGCGCCCGGGCCGAGGTTCTGCACGAACACGTCGGCCCGGGCCAGCAGGGCGGCGAGCACGGCCTGGTCCGCGTCGGTCTTGACGTCGAGCTCGATGATTCCTTGCCCCGGTTCAGCCAGACGAAGTAGCTGGCCTGGCCGTGCAGCGCTCCGGTCGTAGTGGCGGGCGAAGTCGCCGGTGCCCGGCCGCTCGATCTTGATCACCCGGGCGCCGAGGTCGGCGAGCTGGCGGGTGGCGAACGGCGCCGCCACCGCCTGCTCGAGCGCGACGACCAGGATGCCGTCCAGCGGAGCCTTTCGGTGCCGGGCTCCTTCGGTGACTGGGCTCCTGGTTCGCTGCTCCGGTGCTGGGCCGGTCACGGGGCTACCGAGTTGCGCCTGATGAGCTGGCGGGCGATGACGTTGCGCTGGATCTCGTTGGTGCCCTCGCCGACGATCATCAGCGGGGCGTCGCGGAAGTAGCGCTCCACGTCGAACTCGGTCGAGTACCCGTAGCCGCCGTGGATGCGGACCGCGTCGAGCGCGATCTGCATCGCCGTCTCCGAGGCGAACAGCTTGGCCATGCCCGCCTCCATGTCGGCGCGGCCGCCCGGCGTCGTAGCGGCGCGCGGCGTACAGCACCAGCTGGCGGGCGGCGGTGAGCTTGGTCGCCATGTCGGCCAGGTAGTTGCCGACCGACTGGTGCTGCCAGATCGGCTGGCCGAAGCGTCTCCCGCTGCTGCGCGTAGCGCAGCGCGTCCTCCAGCGCGGCCCGGCCCACCCCGACCGCGCGGGAGGCGACCTGGATCCGGCCGATCTCCAGGCCGCGCATCATCTGGGCGAAGCCCTCGCCCTCGCGCCCGCCGAGCAGCGCGTCGGCCGGGAGCCCGGAAGTCGTCGAAGGCGAGCTCGCAGCTCTCCACGCCCTTGTAGCCGAGCTTGGGCAGGTCCCGTGAGACACGGTGAAGCCCGGGCCCGGCTCGGCCAGCAGGATGCTGATCCCCGCGTGCGCGGGCCGGCGGCCGGGTCGGTCTTGCACAGCAGCGCGATCAGCCCGGAGCGCCGCGCGTTGGTGATCCAGGTCTTGGACCCGTTGATGACGTATCCGACCCGCCGTCGCGGCGCGCGGTCGTGCGCATGCGCCTGCAGGTCCGAGCCGCCGCCTGGCTCGGTCAGCGCCATCGTGGCGCGCAGCTCGCCGGTCGCCATCTTCGGCAGGTACCGCTGCTTCTGCTCGTCGGTGCCGAAGTCGAGCAGCAGCTTGGCCACCACCGTGTGGCCGCCCATCGCGCCCGGCCAGGCTCATCCAGCCGCGAGCCAGCTCCTCGGTGACCAGCGCGTAGCAGGGCGTGCTGACCTGCGCCTCGCCCCACGGCTGCGGGATGGCCAGGCCGAAGATGCCCAGCTGCTTCATCTGCTCGATGAGCTTCTCCGGGTAGGTGTTGGCGTGCTCGAGCTCGCGCACCACCGGCTTGACGTCGCGGTTGACGAACTCGCGCACCAGCTCGACGATCGCGCGCTCTTCCTCGGTCAGCTCGTCCATGCCTGTCCCTTCGCCGCATCAGCCGGCCTCAGCAGAAGTCCCGGAGCAGGTCCGCGGCGCTCGGCCAGGTCCACGCCGAGGGGTCCAGCTCGTGGCCCGCGAGGTCCAGGCCAGCCAGGCAGTCGGCGATCTTCGCCTGGAGCTGGCCGGCGGTGGCGGCCGGCCGGCGACCCCGGCGGGAACTGCTGGCTGATCTGCGCGACGCCGCCGCTGGCCGTGTGCAGCTCGGCGACCAGCTCGCCGTCGAGCAGCCAGGTCCCGCCCGGCTCGCATCTTGATCTCGACCAGCCCGGCCAGGCGGCGCGCGGCGGGCCGGCGTACCGCGTCGTCGGTGAAACTGGCGAAGCCCGGGTAACCGTCCAGCAGCGCGGCGGCCGCGGCGTACTCCAGGCTGAACTTGCCCTGCAGCCCGGTGTCCGGCGAGTGATGGATGAGCGGCGCCAGCGTGCCCTCCGGGGTGCGGAGCACGATGCGGCGCACCTCGGCCGGGTCCAGCGGCCCGGACTGGGCCAGCTCCCCCAGCGCGCTGATCGGGCGCTGCAGCGCGTAGCAGCACGGGTAGATCTTGACCGCCAGGCCGCCGGGAACCGCGGGCCCGGACAGGTCGACCGCGCCCGGGTCCCCGCCGACCAGGGTCATCCACTCGTCCAGGGCGGCCGGGTCGGCCTGCGCGCCGGCCGCGGCCAGCCGTGGCAGCCCGGATACCGGTATCCACCGCGAACCCGACCTGGAGGGACTTGGCGTCGGTGCCGAACGCCCGCTGCACCCCGCCCGCGCCGGGCACCGCCAGGGCCATGGCGGTGGCGATCTGCTCCGGGCCCAGGCCCAGCGCGACTGCCGCACCCGCCGCCGCGGCCGGCGCGCCAGCGGTGCAGGTGGCGTGCCAGCCCGCGGAGTAGTGCGGCCAGCCCAGCGCCTGGCCGAGCCGGGCCATCACCCCGGCCGCGGCGAGGTAGGCCCGGGCGCCCGCCGCCAGCGCGAGAGCGGTCGGCACGCAGACCGCGCTGATGTGGGTGGTGGACTCCATGTGCAGGTCATCGAAGTCCAGGACGTGGGCGGCCACCGCCCAGCGCGGCCCTTCGGGCAGGCTCCCGGCCAGCCGGGTCACCCGGTGGTCGCGGGCGGCCAGCGCCACGGCGACCGTGTCCAGCAGCGACCGGTCCGCCAGGGCCAGGTCCTCATCGGCCGGCTCGAGGTCGTGGGCCCACTGGGCGAGCCGCCCGGCGAGCGAGTCCGCTGGTTCCGGCACCTGGCACCTCTCCCGAAGTTGGCCGACTGAATCTAAGATATGTACGGCCATTTGGATGATGCAACCGTCTAGGCAGGCCAGTCTGGGGCCGGCCAGTCTGGCAGGCCAGTCTGGCCCGGCGGTCCGGGCCGGGCGTGCTCCTGGCCGTCCCGGGAGCAGGGAGGAGCGGGAGCCGTGCCCGATCAGGTCAGGTCCAGCGCCTACCGGACGCTGGCCGCCTCGCTGCGGGACGCGATCCGCAACGGCGAGTACGCCGACGGCCAGCAGTTGCCGACCGAGGAGCAGCTGTCCGCGCGGCATTCGGTGAGCAGGCAGACGGTCCGGCGGGCCATGCAGGACCTGGTCTCGGAGGGGATCATCTACCGGGTGGCCGGGCGCGGGACCTACCCGGTGGCTGAGGCCGACCGTTACCTGCGGCATTTCGGCTCCGTCGAGGACCTGATGGCGCTGTCCCTGGACACCGACTGCGAGGTCGTCGCGCCGCTGCGGCGCGTGGTGGACCTGGAGGCGGCGAGCCGGCTGCGGCTGCCCTCCGACGACGTGCACGCGCTCACGCTGATCCGGCGGCACGGGAACGTCCCGTTCTGCCACACCTCGGTGTTCCTGCCGCCGCCGGTCGGCGCGCTGATCAGCGACGTGGCGGAGCTGGCCGCGGCCGGGCGGCGCAGCCGGATCACGGTCATCGGGCTGATCGACACCAGGATGGCGCGATCGATCAAGGGCGCCGAGCAGAGCATCACCGCGGCGGCGGCCCCGCCGCCCGCCGCGGCCCACCTGGAGTGCGCGCCGGGCCAGCCAGTGCTGCGGATCGACCGGCTGTACACCGACGACGCCGACACCCCGGTCGAGCTGGCGGTGAGCTATTTCGACCCGGCGCACTACTCCTACCGGGTCAGGCTCCGCCGCGGCCCGTCCTGAGCCCAGCCCGTCCTAAGCCCGGCCCGTCCTGAGCCCGGCCCGCTCTGGACCCGGATCGCCCGGCGCCATCGAACGCCCGCCCCGGGTCATCGGCCTGAGCCGCCAGGGCCGGGACGCAGGAAGGTCACCGGCGCCGGCCGCCGCTGCGGTAGCGGCCGGCGCCGGTGACCAAGATCATCAGGACAGGCCCTCCAGCCGGCCGCAGAACGCCCGGTACTGCTGGAGCGCGGTGCGCAGGTCCTCGGTGGTCGTGTCGTTCTCCCAGGTGGCACGCAGCGTGGCCTGCTCCCGCTGGAGCGAGGCCACGAAGGCCTTGGCCACCTCATCGGCGGCCGCTGCGGCACGCTGCACCGATCCCCGGGGATCATCAACGAAGAGCGCCTGGATAGCTGGCCACTGCTGCCCGGACAGGGCAGCGGCGGGAATCCCGGCCTCGCCGGACGCGGCGGGCTGCGCCACGGCCGCGGGCGCACCGGACGCCGTCGCCGTGCCGCCGGCCACCCCCCCGCCGACGACCGCACCATCATCGACCGCACTGTCATCGACCGCACCGTCATCGACTGCACTGCCTGGCCGCCGCACCGCCGGCCACCGCGCTGTCATCGACCGCGCTGTCATTGACCACACCGTCATCGACCGCACCCGCCGCGGCCGGGCTGGGCACGGGGGCGACGCCCATGTCCGGGCTGGGTCCCTCTGGCGGGATGACCAGGGGGGCCTGGTCCGCGCCGTCGGTGCCCGGCGCGGCGTGCCAGGCCGACCAGCTCATCGCCGGCCGTCGCGTCCTCGCCGTCCTCGCCCGGGGCGGCAGCATCCGCAGGGCCGCCAGCCCCGGTCGCCGGCCACCGGGTCGCCGTCTACCGGAAGGTCGCCGGTGACGATCTCGTCGTGGCGTTCGATGATGATCGGGTCGTCGGTCATCTCGTCGCCAGCCGTGCGGCGGGTCTCGTCGCGTTGCGAAGTCATCCTGGGTCACCTCTCCTGGCGGGGCGCGGTGGTCACCGCGTCGGGGCGCCGGCCGGCCGGGTCACCGGCACGCTCGCCGGGGGTCTGGCTGGCGGCGCCGGGGACGACGGGCTGATCCGCCGCCACGGGCTGACCCGCCGCCACCGGCTGACCCGCCGCCACCGGCTGATCCACCACCGGCTGGTCCACGGGGGGCAGGCCGTCGGGCGCGGTGGTGGTGACACGCTCACCGTCCGCCGTCTCGCCAGCCGTCTCACCAGCCGGGGCGCCGGCCGCGGCGGCGGGCTCCCCCAGCAGCTCCGCGAACAGCGCCCGGTAATGGATCATCGCCTGGCGCAGGTCCTCGGTGGACGCCGTGCCGGCGGCAGCGCTCTGGCTGATGTCGTGGGCGGCCCGGAAGTGGTCCAGCGTGCTCGCGTGCTCGACGGACAGGTCGGCGAGCGTCTGGTCGTAGGGCTCGGTCGGGTAGCCGCGCGCTTCCATCACGGCCGAGACCAGCGTCTGCGCCCCGGTCACCGCGGCCTGCGGCGCGTCCACGAACTGCTCCTGGACGGCGGTCCACTCCGACTGGTACTGGCTCCGCGCGGCCGGGCTCAGCGGCCGCAGGTCAAGCTCCCGGACGTGCCGTTCCCGCTCAGCGAGCTCGGCCTCCGCTTCCCGCCTGCTGCCGTGCTCGGTGACCGCCCGGTCGTATTCGGGCCCGAACTTCTCGCGCAGGCGCCGGCGGCGGTTGGCCGCCGCGACTGCGATCAGGACAGCCGCCACGACAATGACGACGACAACGATCGCCACAATGGCCCCAGCTGACATGGGAACCTCCCTTTCCGGACTGGCGCCCAACGACTCCCCCGCCCAGCCCGGCCCAAACACGGACCCAGGCAATCACTCAGTGTTCAGCGGCGCGTTACCCGGGTAGTGGCGGCGACATGAGTACGACCGTCTACGAGACAGAGATCAAGTTCGAGGCTCCGCCGGGCACCACTGTGCCGCGGCTGGGCGGGCTGCCCAGCGTGGCTGGCGCGTCCGGGCCCGAGGAGCAGCTCCTGGAAGCGGAGTACTACGACACGAGCGACCTGCGGCTGATCCGTCACGGGGTGACCCTGCGGCGGCGCCGCGGCGGCAGCGACCCGGGATGGCACCTGAAACTCCCGGCCGGGGGCAGCACCCGGCGGGAGGTCCGCGTGCCGCCCGGGCGTGGCGGCCGCCAGGTGCCCGCCCGGCTGGCCGGGCTGGTCCGCGGCTACACGCGCGGCGAGGCGGTGCGCCCGGTGGCCCGGATCAGCACCCGGCGCCAGGTGCTGACGCTGCTCGACAGCGGCGGCGCCTCGCTCGCCGAGATCGCCGCCGACGACGTGTCAGCCCAGACCCTGGGCGAGCAGACCATGATCTCGCAGTGGGCCGAGGTGGAGGTCGAGCTGACCGGGGGTGGGCGGCGGCTGCTGAAGGCGGCGGACACGAAGCTCCGCCGGGACGGGCTGCAGCCCTCGGCGCGGACCGCGAAGCTGGAACGCGCGCTCGGCTGGGCCGTGCCGGACGAGCCCGCCCCGGCCGTGAACGGCCGCGGCGGCCGCCCCGTCCCGGAGCCGTCCGCCGGCGACGTCGTGCTGGCCTACCTGCGGGAGCACGGGGAGCGGCTGGCGGCGCTGGACCCGCTGGCCCGCTCGGACGAGCCGGACTCGGTGCACCAGATGCGGGTCACCACCCGCCGCCTGCGCAGCACCCTGCAGACGTTCAGCGAGGTCATCCCCCGGTCCGGCACCGAGGAGATCCTGGCCGGGCTGAAATGGCTCGGCGGGGTCCTCGGCGAGGCCCGCGACGCCGAGGTGCTGGCCAGCCGGCTCACCCGGAACGTCCGGGCGATCCCGGCCGAGTTGGTGCTCGGGCCGGTCCAGGCGCGGGTGCAGGGGCACTTCGCCCCCATCCAGGCGGCCGCGCACCAGAACGTGCTGGCCGCGCTGGACTCGCCACGCTACTTCGCGCTGCGGGACGCACTGGACGGCCTGCTGGCTGGCCCGCCCTGGTCGGCTGAGGCAGCCCGGCCGGCCGGCCAGGTGCTGCCCGGCGCGGCGCACCGTACCTACCGGCGCACCCGCCGGCGGATGCACCGGGCCGGGCAGACACCCCCGGGCCAGGCCCCGGGAACTGGCCTTTCACGAGGCCCGGAAGGCGGCCAAGCGGGCCCGGTACGCCGGGGAGGCGATCAGCCCCGCGCTGGGCAAGCAGGCCAGGCACTTCACCAGGCAGATGAAGAAGATCCAGACGGTGCTCGGCGACCACCAGGATGCGGTGGTGGCCCGGGGGGTGGACCGGGAACTCGGCATCAGCGCGCACCTGGCCGGCGAGAACGGGTTCACCTACGGGCTGCTGTACGACCAGGAAGACCAGCGGGCCGCCCGGCTGCGGGCGAAGGCCCAGCGGACCTGGAAGCGGGCCCGGCGCCCCCGGCTGCGCCATTCGTCCAGATAACGGACTGTCCGGCGACCGGAACACCCAGGAGAACCCGGAGAGCGGGCCGGTCCCGGAGAGGGGTCCCGCAGTCAGTGACGAGCCGGGCCTGACCACGTGGTCAGGCCCGGCTCGTCACGCTGAACTGCGCAACGGGATCAGCGCCGGCCGCCGCGGAAAATCAGCCAGCCGCCGAGCAGCAGCGCGCCCGCGGCCGTCGCGGCCGCGACCGGCACCCGGTGCTGGTTCACGGTGGCCGCGACCCGCTTGGCCCGCTGCTGGACCGGCTCCGGGGTGGCGGCCCAGGCGGTGGCGCCGGCCGTGGCCGCCCGGCCGGCGATGGTCTTGGTGACCGGCTGCCCCGCGCCCAGCACGGTCTTGCCGTTCTCGGCCACGGCCTGCCGGGCCCCGGCGGCCCGGTCGGTGACCCCGCCCTTCAGCTGGCCGGCCTTGCCGGACAGCCCCTGGGTCACGTCCTGGAGCTTGGTCTTGAGCTGCCCGGACACCTCGGTCGCCTTCTGCTGGGCGCGGGCCTTCACGTCCACCTTGGCCGTCAGCGCCTCGACCGTGTTCCCGAGTTCCTCCCGGGTCCGGTTGATCTCCTCGACCAGCGCGTCCGGGTTGTCCGGCGGAGCCCCAGGGCCGCCTGGTTCTCCCGTGCCCTCTGCTGCGGTCATCGGTGTGCCCTTTCTTTGATCTCTTCCACGTCGGCCTTCACGCTCTGCACCGTCTGCTCGGGGACCGGCGGCGTGCCCTTGCTCACCTGGCTCTTACCCACCAGCGCCGCCAGGCCGGCCGCGGCCAGCAGCGCGCCGCCCACGATCAGGGCCGCCGCCCAGGCCGGAAGCACGCCCGCCAGCCCGATAATGGCCGCCGCGAGCAGGCAGCCAATGCCGTACAGCGCCACCAGGCCGCTGCCGCCGAACAGGCCGGCCCCGCGGCCGATCCGCTTGGCCTTGCTGGTCATCTCGTATTCGGCGAGCTTCAGTTCGTCGCGGATAAGCCGGGAAACCTGTTCCGACAATTGCTTCACGAGTTCGCCAGCCGAAGCCTCCGGGGCCACGGCGGGCTGTGCGTTACCGTTCGGGTCTGCCATAGCGTCCGCCCTCCTCAAGGGTGGGCCAGACCTACCCTGGTGTACCCACGGCTAACGCGAGGCAAAGACAAACCTCGCCTGGTGATCCCGCCAGCTCCGGGCGGACGGGTCCGGGCGGGCCGGGCCAGCCGCACAGGGCCAGCCGGACAGGGCCAGCCGCACAGGGCCAGGCGACCCGGCTCAGCCGCCGGGCCGGGCCAGGCTGCCCGCGACCTTCTCGGTGATCAGCTCGAAAGAGCGGATCCGGTCCCCGATGTCGTAGACCATCGTGGTCAGCATCAGCTCGTCCGCGGCGGTCCGCTCGAGCAGGCCGGACAGCTGCTGCCGGACCGTTTCCGGGGAGCCGAGCGCCTGGCCGGTGAAACGGTCCCGGGCGAATTCCCGCTCCTGGTCCGAATAGGGGTAGGCCGCCGCCTCCTCGAGGCTGGCCAGCGGGGCCGGCCTGCCGGTCCGCAGCCGCACGAACGACAGGGCGGCCAGCCCGGAGAGCCACCGGGCCCGCTCGTCGGTGTCGGCGCAGATCGCGTTGACGGCCACCATCGTGTGCGGCCGTTCCAGCCATTGCGACGGCTGGAAATTCTGCCGGTACAGGGCCAGCGCGGGCACGGTGTTGGCCGAGCTGAAATGGTGCGCGAACGCGAACGGCAGGCCGAGCAGCCCGGCCAGCTGGGCGCTGAACCCGCTGGAGCCGAGCAGCCAGATAGCGGGCATGTCGCCCCGCCCGGGCGTCGCCGTGATCGGCCGCCGCAGGCCCTCCGCGCTGAACAGCTTGATCAGGTCGGCCAGCTCCTGCGGGAACGCCTCGGCCGAGAGCCCTTCCATGGTGCGCCGCAGCGCGAGCGCGGTGTACTGGTCCGTGCCCGGCGCGCGGCCGATGCCCAGGTCGATCCGGCCGGGGTGGAGTGCTTCCAGCGTGCCGAATTGCTCCGCCACCACCAGCGGGGCGTGGTTGGGCAGCATCACCCCGCCGGAGCCCACCCGGATCGTGGAGGTGGCCGCCGCGAGGTGGGCGATCAGCACGGCCGGGGCGGAACTGGCGATGGCCGGCATGTTGTGGTGCTCGGCCACCCAGAACCGCCGGTAGCCGAGTTCCTCGGTGCGCCGGGCCAGCTCGGTCGTGTACTCCAGGGCCTGGCCCGTGGTCGCCCCGGCCGCCACGGGGGCCAGGTCCAGCACGGACAGCGGTACGTCACTCACATAGCCGCCAACCCGGCGCGCCGGGAGTTTCTTCCGGGCCCGGATGAGCCGCAGATCACAGCGGCGCTTTATGCGCCAGCCAGACCGCCTCGAGGATCTGCATCCCGGGCGTGATCACGCCGACCGTGCGCACCTGGCCGGGCGCGGACGCTGACCAGATGCCCAGGGCCGTGTTGGACTGCATGAGCAGCTGGGTGCCGGACGGGCTCCAGGCCAGCGGCTGCCAGCCGGACGGCAGCGGCTTGCGGTTGCCGTCGGGGAAGAGCAGCTCAGCCCGGTCGGCCGGGAACGCGACGGCCAGCGCGGGCGCCCGGTGCCCCCAGGCCACCAGGGACGGAATCGCGGGGACCCCGGTGCTGAGCATGGTGACCTGCCCGTCCCGGTAGATCAGCACGCTCGGGTGGCGGCCGCCGCGCGGGCCGGTCCAGCCCTCGATGGCGATCTGGCCGTGCGGCCCGAACACCGGGCCGTCCAGCGGGCGGCGCTGCTGGTAGACGACCGCGGCCGGGCTGGTGAACGACGGCTGGGTCCAGATCGCGAACTCCGTGGTCCGGTGCCGTCCGGACCCGCTGGGCGGGGTGACGTAGCCGATGGTCCCGTCCCCCCGGATGTCGGGCGAGCTGCCGAGGATGGGCGCGCCCCGGCGGTCGTGCCGCAGCCACGACGCGCCGCGGCGGGTCCACCGGGCCAGCCGGTCCGTCCCGTTCGCGGCGTCCGCCACGATGATGCCCGCGTCTGACGCGGCGAGCGCGTCGATTCCCCGGCCGGGCCGGTTGTGGGTGAGCTGGGTGATGGCCTGGCCCGGGCCCAGTTCCCATACGTTCTGGCTGCCCAGGGACCGGCCGGCCAGCACGTAGTAGGCCCCGGCGGGCAGTCTGGCCGCGGTCCCGGCGGGCACCGGGCGCTCGGAGACCGCGGACGCGACCGTCGCGGGGGCGGCCGACGCGGACGGGTTCGGCGACGCCGGGCTGGACGCGCGGCTGGCCGGTGCGGACGTGGCGGACCGGGCTGGCGGCGTCTGGATGCTCGCCGAGAAGGCACGCCCAGTACAGCCTGCGGCTGCCAGGGCCAGCAGGCAGGCGGCCAGTGGGACGCTAATCCATCTACCCACACCGAGTCCCGCGAGTAGTAGAGACAGACGCCGGAGCTGGGCGCCGCCGCAGCCAGCATCCGGTTAAAGCCAAGGTATCAGCGGGGGCAACACATCGTCGCCTCACGTCTGGTCTCGCGGCTGTGACCTGGGCCGCAGTCTCGGGCTGGATGATCGCGCCGGGCGGGGCCCGGGAGCCGGATACCGTGGGCCCCGTGAGCGACTGGGCGCAGATCCGGGCCGGCACCGTGCTGTACGAGGACGACGCGGCGCTGGTGCTGAACAAGCCGGCCGGTCTCGCGGTCATGGGCGAGCGGCACGACACCGACCTGGTCCGGCTGGCCGAGGAGGCGGGCGAGAAGCTGTACCCCGCGCACCGGATCGACAAGGTGACCTCCGGGGTCCTGCTGCTGGCCAAGGACCTGCGCCTGCACGGCGACCTGACCCGCCAGTTCAACCGGCGCACCGTGGACAAGGTCTACCTGGCCATCACCGCCACCACCGGGCTGCCCGAGCGCGGCACGATCGAGCTGCCGCTCAGCGTCGGCCGCAAGAACCGGGTCCGGGTGGCGGCCAACCGGGCCGCGATCAGCTACGACCCGGCCGGGTCCCGCTGGTCGGTCCCGCCGGATGAGCAATTCCCGCAGACCCGGACCTACCCGTCCACCACCACCTTCCTGACCGTGGCCGGCGACGGGGAGCACACGCTGCTCGCGGTCAGCCCGGTGACCGGCCGGCGGCACCAGATCCGGGTTCACCTGGCCTGGATCGGCCACCCCATCGAGGGTGATCCGCTGTTCGCCAAGGCCGTCACCGGCCGGACGCTGCTGCACTCGTGGCGGCTGGGATTCGACGCGGCCTGGGCAGGCGGGCGGCGCATCCAGGTCGAGGCACCGCCGGGCCCCGACTTCTGGGCGGCCCTGCCCGGCGGCGCGGTCCCGCTGCCGGGCTGGGACGCCACCCGCGGGCACTGACCGGGCGGCCGGTGCGGGCGCCGGGGACGTTCCCCGGGGCCAGCCCCGGGGGCCAGCCCCGCGGATCAGGCAGGCGGGGGGCCGAGGAAGATGCAGAACGGATGCCCGGCCGGATCGGCGTACACGCGCAGCGGCTCGTCCGGGTCACCGGAGCGGTCCTCGAGCAGCCGGGCTCCGAGGGCTACCGCCCGCCCGTGCGCCGCAGTCAGCTCGTCCGCCGTGGTCACGTACAGGTCCAGGTGCATCTGCTGCGGCACCGGGCCGTCCGGCCAGGTCGCCTCGGGCAGCGACGCCACCTGCTGGACCGCGAGGCGGACCGCCCCGGCCGCATCCTTCAGGACCAGCCAGTCCTGGCCCGCCGGGTCCGGCTCGCCCGGCGCGGGCGGCTCGTCGCCGGGCCGGTACCGCCAGCCCAGCAGCCGCCGGTAGAACTCGGCCAGTTCCCGTGCGTCGGTGCCGTCCAGGACGACCTGCCTGAACTCGGGGTACCCTCGCCCCGCGCCCGGATCCGCTGCCGCCACGGACACTTCGTACCCCGGCCGGGGCCGGGCATTCACCCCGGGCCGCGGCGGTCTCCACCCCGGGACCGCCTCCCGGCTGTGGCCTGCTGAGCCCGGGCGGGGAGCAGCATCCGCGTGGCCGGCCTACCCAGCCAGGTCGCGGGCCTGCATCCGGGTCTCGTGCGGCTCGCCGGGCGGTTCTTCGACGCCGTAGCTGAGGATCCGGGTGGGATGGATCCGGATCAGCGGGCCGCCGGCCGCGCCGTCGTCCAGCGCCTCGGCGGTCCCCCGGATCTCCAGGAAGCGGACCCGCCAGGGGGCGGTGGAGACGATGTCGTCCACCACGAGGGCAGCCTGGCCGTTGCGCCGGACGTTACGGAACTTCTGGCTGGACGTCAGGTTGAAGCCGGTCACGTCGATGGTGCCCAGCCCGGGGTTGACCTGGAAGCCGACCGGCTTGACCTGAGGGCCGCCGTCTGGCTGGACGGTGGCCAGCCGACCGAGTGGCTGGCTGCCGAGGTAGGCCGTTTCGGCGTCGGTAAAGGCCATCTGCTGCTCCATTCGGTGGACGGGCAAGCCCACAGCAGACCATAGAACCTCAAGCTCACTTGAAGTCAACCGACGGCGCCGGCACGTATTCTCGGTCCTCAGCGCCCCGTGCTCCTGGAGGTACCGCGTGTTCAGGCTGGACCACGAGGCGGAAAGCACGGTGCGGCAGCGGCTCGGGGTCCCGGACGCCGACGCCTTCCTGGCCCGCCTGGACCAGCTGTCCTTCGACATAGCCGGGCCGCTCGGGCAGCTCTACGGCGGCGTGACCGACACCACCCGGCTGGCGACCGACCTGGTCCTCGACGCGCTGGACGCATCCGCCGCGCGGCCCGCGGCGCTCCGGCTCCTGGACCGCCGCCGCGAGATCGACCCGGCATGGTTCCAGCGGTCCCGGATGATCGGCTACGTCTGCTACGCCGACCAGTTCGCCGGCTCGCTGCGCGGTGTCCGGGGGCAGCTGGACTACCTGGCCGAACTCGGGGTCACGTACCTGCACCTGATGCCGCTGCTGGAGCCGAGGGCGGGGGACAGCGACGGCGGTTACGCCGTGGCGGACTACGGCGCGGTAGATCCCCGGCTGGGCAGCCTGGCCGACCTGGAGGCGCTCGCCGCGGACCTGCACGGCCGCGGCATGGCGCTGTGCATCGACCTGGTGCTCAACCACACCGCGCGCGAGCACGAATGGGCCCGCAAGGCGCGGGCCGGGGATCCCGCCTGCCGCGGGATGTACCTGATCTATCCCGATCGCGCGATCCCCGATGCCTACGAGGCCACCCTGCCCGAGGTCTTCCCGGACACGGCCCCCGGCAGTTTCACTGAGGTGCCCGGGCTCGGCTGGGTGTGGACCACGTTCCACGACTACCAGTGGGACCTGAACTACGCCAATCCGGCCGTCTTCCGGCACATGCTCGCCATCATGCTCACGCTGGCCAACCGGGGCGTGGACGTGCTGCGCCTGGACGCCGCCCCGTTCTTGTGGAAACGGCCGGGCACCGACAGCCAGAACCAGCCCGAGGCGCATCTGCTGCTCCAGGCGTTCCGCGCGCTGACCCGGCTGGCCGCGCCCGGCCTGGTCCTCAAGGCCGAGGCCATCGTCGGTCCCGAGATGCTGGTGCAGTATCTCGGTGGGCACGACCGTTACCAGCCTGAATGCGACCTGGCCTACGACAACCAGCTCATGGTGATGCTCTGGTCCACGCTGGCCACCCGGGACGTGCGGCTGGCCGAGCACGCGCTCTCCCGCCGGCGGCCCGCGCCCGCGCCGGCCGCCTGGGTGTCCTACCTGCGCTGCCACGACGACATCGGGTGGGCCGTCTCCGACGCGGACGCCGCCGCGGTGGGACTCGGCGGTTTCGAGCACCGCCGGTTCCTCAACGAGTTCTTCGCGGGCCGTTTCCCCGGCTCGTTCGCCCGGGGGGCGGTGTTCCAGGAAAACCCGGTGACCGGGGACGCCCGGATCTGCGGCATGGCCGCCTCGCTGTGCGGCATCGAGAGCGCCACGACGGCCGGCGACGAGGCCGAGGTGACGCTGGCCCTCAGGCGGCTGGAGTCCCTGTACGCCGTGGTCTTCTCCTTTGGCGGCATTCCGCTCATCTACATGGGCGACGAGCTGGCCATGACGAACGACCCCGGGTGGGCGGACGACCCGGCGCACGCGCCGGACAGCCGGTGGATGCACCGGCCGCGGATGGACTGGGCCCGGGCGGCCCGGCGCAGCGACTCCGGCAGCGTGCCGGGCCGGGCCTTCGCGGCGTTGCGCGGCCTGGCCGGTGCCCGGCAGGGACTGCTGGCGCTGCGGTCCGGCGGTACCACCGGGATCCTGCCCACCGGGAACCGGAGCGTGCTGGCCTACCGCCGGGAGCACCCGCGCAGCGCCCCGTTCCTGTCGCTCACCAACTTCAGCGACGTCAGCCACTCCGTCGACGCGGGGATCATCACCCGGGCCGGCCTGCGGGCGCCGCGGCTCGCCCACGCGAGCACCGTGGCCGGTAGCGGCCCGGCCCCGATCGAGCCAGCCCGCATCGGGCCAGGCCGCATCGACCTGGAACCGTGGAGCTTCGCCTGGCTCACCGGGACCTGACCGGACGGCGCACGGCCGCGATTACCTCCGTCGCCCGGGAAAGACCCGGCCGAGCGGATCCGGGAGGGTAACCGGGCGGCAGTCCAGCCGCACTGGCCCGAGACTGGGAGCATGCCCCACCTGACGCCGGCCCGCGTGCGGGCGGTGAACTGGCGGCCGGACTGCGGCGCGGCGGCCCGGTACGCCGTGGCGTGGTCGTACCTGGCCGGGTTCGTGCTGGCCGAGATCATCTACACCGTCCTGCCCGCCCGTGACCAGTTCCTGGTCCTGCACTGGGCCAGCACGAACGTGGTGAACCTGCACCATCACCCGGTAGCCTCGCTGGTGGTCTCCGCCTTCATCGCCCCCGGGTTCGCGCTGGCCTGGCCGGCGCTCATCGCCCTGGCCCTGTTCGGCGCCAACCGGGTGCTCGGGAACTGGCGCACGGTGGTGCTGTGTGCCACCGGGCACGTGGTCGGCACGCTGGTCAGCGAGGGCATCGTCGCCTACCGGACCGCGCACGGGCTGCTGCCGGAGGCCGCGAACCGGATCGTGGACGTCGGCCCGTCCTACGTGGTCGTGTCGGCCATCACCGTGGCGGTGCTGTTCGGCTCCTGGCCGGCCCGCGCCGCCGCGCTGCTGGACCTGGCCCTGCTGGTCTTCGTGGGGGACATCTTCGGGGGCCTGAGCACGCTGCAGGTCGCCCCGGTCGGCCACCTCACCGCGATCGCGGTCTCGGTGCCGCTCGGCAGCGGGCTGGCCTGGCAGGCCCGCCACCGTCCGCCCGCCGGATCCCGCCCGGCCACCGGTACCCGATCCGGTCGCCGTCGATGACCAGGCACCTAGTCCACCTGGTACTGGCGCGACGTGGGCGGTGGGGGGACGATCGGTGCTACAGCGGGCGGGCAGCGAGGGCCGCCCCGGGGCAAGGAGGGGATCCGGATGCCCGTAGTCCAGGCGAACGGCATTGACGTCTACTACGAGGTCCAGGGCGAGGGTGAACCCCTGGTCCTTATCCCGTACCTGGCGGCCGACCAGGCGTGTTACGCGTTCCAGGTGGCCGACTACGCGAAGAGCTTCACCTGCTTCACCGTGGACCTGCGCGGCGCCGGCCTGTCCGGCAAGCCGGAGGGCCGCTACAGCACCGAGCTGTTCGCCGATGACGTTGCCGCGTTCATGCAGGCGGCCGGCGTGGAGCGGGCGCACGTGTCCGGGCTGTCGCTCGGCGCGGCCACCGGCATGTGGCTCGCGGCCAAGTACCCGGACCGGGTGACCTCGCTGTCCCTGCACAGCGCCTGGCCGGCCACCGACCCCTTCCTGCGCACGGTGGTCGAGGGCTGGCGGATCATCGCCCAGGGGCTGGACAGCGTGACGGACATGGTGATCAAGGGCATCTTCCCGTGGTGCTTCACGCCCGAGCTGTACGCGGGCCGGCCGGACTACATCGAATCGCTGGCCGACTTCGTCCGCAGCCGTCCGATGCCGCCGGTGGACGCGTTCCTGCGCCAGTCGCAGGCGGTCCTGGACCACGACGCGCGCGCGGTCCTGGCCTCTGTGCAGGCCCCGACCCTGATCACCTTCGGCGGGCACGACCAGGTGACGTCCACCCGTTTCGCGGACCCGCTCACCCAGGGGATCAGTGACACGGAGGTCGTGGTGTTCGAGGACTGCGCGCACGCCCCGATCTACGAGAACGTCGAGGCGTTCAACCAGCGCACTCTGGACTTCCTGCACCACCACTCCAGCTAGTGCCCGCTGCTGTCAATGGCTCGGCTCCGGCCGGGCCCGCCGGGGCACGACCGCTTCGGTGGCGGAGGGGAGGACGAGGATGAGGTCTTCGTTGCGGAGAACGAGCCGGCAGGAGAGCGAGCGCGAGCCGGTGCGGCGACGGAAGCGGCGCGGCGCGAGGTTAAAGTAACCGCCGCTGCGGTAGTCGATCCGGATCTCGCGGACCCCCGGCCGGCGGCGGGCCAGGACCGCGCCCAGCGGCACGCCCTGCGCGGTGGGATGGACGGGGGTGTGCGCGTTGCCCGCGACCACCAGCGTGCCGGTGCCCGCGGCGGGGGCCGCCAGGACGCGGCGGGCCATCGCCTCGTCCCGCTGCGACCAGGACCAGTCCGCAGCTATGAGCCCGTCGATCAGGGTCAGCTCCAGCCGGCCTGCGGCGGCCAGTTCGCGCAGCACGGCCAGGTGACCGGCGGTGATCCGGCCGTCATCGGCCCACAGCAGCGGATGATCCGCCAGCCCTCCCCCGGCCAGGAACGCGCTCACCACCGGGGCCAGCCCGTCCGGCCACTCCAGGGCCAGGCCCGCCAGCCCGAACTCGCGCAGCAGGGCCGCGATGATCAGCGGGTTTTCCCGGACCCCGTGCACCTCGCCGAGCAGCAGGAACCCTGACTCGCGCACCGAGCGCTCCGCCGCGGCCCGCGCCGCGGGTTCCACCGCCACCGGCAGGTCCGCGGCCGGGAAGTCCGCCACTGCCTGGCGCAGCGCCGCCAGCGACGCCAGGGCAGGCATGCGGCGCGGTCCCGGCGGCCGTCAGTCGCGGCCGCGGAGCAACGGCACCCGGAACGGGCGCAGCTGCCCGGCGAAGTCGTCCCGCGGGGGATGGACGAAGCAGATCCACTCGGTCACGCGCCGAGTCTGCCCGGGCCGCCGCCGGCCCGTCAACGCCGGGCCGCCGGGCCGGATCCACTGATCAGCGGTTCGACTGCGGGTCCCCATGAGCCGGGGCTGAGCCCGGGCTGGCGGGGACGCGCCGCGGCTTGACACACTTAGTTATACAACACATAATCATTGTTATGTCTACAACTAATTTGGGACCTGACCCCGGGCCGCCGCCGGCCCCGGGCAGGCGGGTGCTCCTGATCGGCGCGTCCCGCGGTCTGGGCCTGGCGCTGGCCCGGGAGTGGGCCCGGGGCGGCTGGCACGTGGTGGCCACCGTCCGCGGCCCGGCCCGGACCGGCCTGCATGACCTGGCCGGCGCCTGCCCCGGGCAGATCGAGATCGAGACCCTCGACATCACCGTGCCCGGGCAGATCACGGCGCTGCACGATCGCCTGGCGGACCGGATGTTCGATCTGCTCTTCGTGAACGCCGGCGTCACGAACCGGCCCGAGGGCACCGTGGCGCAGACGTCGACCGAGGAGTTCATCCGGGTCATGGTCAGCAACGCGCTGAGCCCGCTGCGCGTCGTCGAGACCCTCCAGGACCGCGTCGAGCCCGCGGGCATGATCGGGGTGATGTCCTCGGGTCAGGGCAGCGTGGCCAACAACGAGCGCGGCGGCCACGAGGTGTACCGCGGCAGCAAGGCCGCCCTCAACACGTTCATGCGCAGCTACGCGGCACGGCACAGCGGCGAGCGCCGGACCCTGGTCCTCATGGCCCCCGGCTGGGTGCAGACCGAGCTGGGCGGTCCGGACGCGCGGCTCAGCATCGACGACAGCATCCCGAACGTGATCAGGACGCTCGGCGCCCTTCAGGGCCGGCCGGCCTGCACTACGTCGACTACCTCGGCCGGACGGTGCCCTGGTGAGCGCGGATCCCGTCCGGCAGGCCTGGGCCCTCATGCAGCGGTTCGTCGACGCCCACAGCCGCCGGGGCGAGCTCGCCGAAGCGCTCGGGTTCCGCCTCGGCGGCGGCCGGGGCAAGGTCCTCTTCCAGCTCCGCGACGGACCGATGACCCTCAGCCAGCTGGCTGAGGCCAACGGTGTCGACGCCCCGTACGCGACCCTCATCGTCGACAAGCTGGAGTCTCATGGCCTGGTCGAACGCCAGCCGCACCCCGGCGACCGGCGTCGCAAGCTGGTCGCGCTCACGGCCGCCGGGCACGACGCCATCGCGACCGCCGACGCCATCCTGCTGCGGCCGCCCCCGGCGGTCAGCACGCTCCCGGCCGCCGACCTCAGGCAGCTCACCCAGCTCCTCACCCGCCTCATCGACGCAGACGAAGCCGGCCCCGGGGACCCCCCGGCCTGAGCGGTCGGGCGCGGCCGGGCCCGCGCGGCGGCCGGGCCGGTGGAGGGCCGGTCAGCTGCGGACGGCCAGGGACTCCAGCACGCGCTGCACGTTCTCATCCAGGTCCGCGGCCGCGTCCGCCCGGCCGGCCAGGTGCCTGATCAGAGCCTGCTGGAACAGCCCGTCGAACACGGCGTAGGCGGGGGCGGACGAGACCGCCAGCGGCGTCCCGGCCAGGTCGGAGTACTTGCTGACGATGCGCCAGATCATGCGCTCCAGGCTCTGGTCGATCTCGGTCACGTCGCGCCGGTAGGAGTCGTCGAACAGGCTCTGGTTCCGCAGGTCGTACCAGAGCCGGTGCAGGGTGGCCTCCTCCACCAGCGTGGCGGCCATGGCCGCGCCGAACCCCCGCCTGAGCTCGCTGGCCGAGGTGGCGGTGGCGACGATGTTGTCGTACCGGGTCACGCATTCCGCCTTGTACTGCCGCACGCAGTAGGTGATCAGCTCGGTCTTGTCGCTGAAGTAGTAGTGCAGCACCCCGTGCGAGAACTCGGAGTTCTGCGCGATGTCGCGCAGGCTGGTCCGCGCGTACCCCTGCTCGGCCAGGGTCTGCAGCGCCGCCGCGGCCAGCTGGGCCCGCCGTTCGGCGAACTTGTCCAGCTGGCGGCGCGCGACCCGGTCGCGGTTCCGCTCTGCTGTCTCGGCCTGGGCCGTCTCGGCCTGGGCGGTCTCACCCTGGGTCGGCTCAGTCTGGGCCGTTTCGGTGTCGGTCACAATCTGGGCTGCCTCAGTCACTGTCAGGGTCCAATCAGCTCCGCGTGCCCCCCCGCGAACTGCGGCTTGAGTCTACCCGGCACGCTTCTTCGCGATCTTGACAGGTGACCAAATTTGTCTGGACGATCGTCTAACTATCTCTTGACAGTTGTCAAGAGAGGCGGCCAGGCTATGACTCACGTCACAAGATCCGCGGCCTCGTGCAGCGGGGATACGGGCCCAGGGCGGTCCCGGGAAGAGGTGCCTGATGAGCGTGTACGAACTGACGGGACGGAAGGCACTGGTCACCGGCGGGGCCCGCGGGCTCGGCGCCGGGATGGCCGAAGCCCTGGCCCGGGCCGGCGCGGCCGTCGTGCTCGCTGACGTCCGGGAAGACCTGGGTAAGGCGACCGCCGACGCGCTGCGGCAGTCCGGCGCGGTCGCCGAGTTCGTCCCGCTGGACGTGACCAGCGAGGCGAGCTGGGAACAGGCCATGACGCAGGCCCTCAGCGCCCTCGGCGGGCTGGACATCCTGGTGAACAACGCCGGGGTCGAGATCTCCGGCCTGGTCATCGACATCGAGGCAGCCGACCTCCGGCGCATGCTCGAGGTCAACGTGCTGGGCACCGCGCTGGGCATCAAGCATGCGTTCCGGGCGATGCGGCCGGGCGGGCCGGCGGGCCAGGGCGGCGCGGTGATCAACATCGCCTCGGTCGCGCACACCATCGCGTTCCCGGGCATCGCCGGCTACTCCGCGACCAAGTCGGGGGTTGACCGGCTCACCCGGGTCGCGGCGATGGAGTCCGGCAAGCTCGGCTACGGCGTCCGGGTGAACTGCGTGTACCCGGGCCTGGTGGCGACGGAGATGGGCCTGCAGCTGGCGTCGGACTGCGTCACGCTCGGCCTGTTCCCGAGCGTGGAGGAGGCGGTCGGCGGCGTGGTCGGGCAGACGCCGCTGGGCCGGCTCGGCGAGGTGCCAGACATGGCCGACGCGGTGGTGTTCCTGGCCTCCGACGGCGCGCGGTTCATCACCGGGGCGGGGCTGCCGGTCGACGGCGGCATGGGCATGTGACCGGGGCCTGCTGACGCCCCCCGGTCTGCTGGACTCAAGCGAAAGGCAACCCTCATGAGCACCGACAAGCCTGTCGTCGTCTACGGCGCTTCCGGCTACACCGGGCAGCTGATCTGCGAGTACCTGCGGGAGTTCAACGTCCCGTTCGTGGCCGCCGGGCGGGACAAGGCCCGGATCTCCGAGGCCCTGGAGCGGGTGCCCGGCATCGGCACGGTGCCGCACGAGGTGATCGAGGTCGAGCACCAGGTGGGGCCGCTGACCGAGCTGCTGACCGGCGCGACGGTGGTACTCAACACGGTCGGGCCGTTCGCGAAGCACGGCGGCGAGGTGGTCGAGGCGTGCCTGGCGGCCGGCTGCCACTACCTCGACACCACCGGCGAGCAAGACTGGCTGATCACCTGCGACGAGACCTACGGCGAGCAGATGGCCGCCCGCGGGCTGCTGCTGGCGCCGGGTGTCGCGCAGATGTACACCACCGGCGAGATCGCGGCCGGTATCTGCCTGGAAATGCCCGGCCTGGACACGCTGGACATCGAGGTGTTCTGGAAGGGCCTGCCCACGATCGCCTCGACCCGGACGATCCTCGTCAACGCCGCCCTGGCCAAGGCCTATTACCTCGAGCAGAACGAGTACGTGGAATGGCCCGCCGACGCCGGGCTCTACACCGTCGTGGTGCCCGGCCAGCATGAGACCGGGCTGGCGCTGCCCTGGGGCGGCACCTCGCACCCGGTCTGGTTCCGCCGCGACCCGCGGGTGGCGAACGTCAAGGTGCTCGGCGGCGTGTTCAACCGGGCGCTGATGATGGGGGTCCCGCAGATCGTGGCGGGCGCACTGGAGCAGATCAAGGACCTGTCCGACGCCGGCAAGTACGCGGCGCTGTCCGAGCAGGCCGCCGCCGTGATGAACCAGATGCCGCCGCGGGAGAACCCGCGGATCAACACCTCACTGGACTCGGTCTACGCGTCCGGGCCGCTCGGCCGGGCGCACTGCGTCCTGCACGGCAACTGCAACTACAAGCAGACCGGCGCCCTGCAGGCCTTTGCCGCGTACTCGCTGCTCCAGCAGCCACCCCGGCGGGCCGGCTTCGCGTCGGGCTGCCAGGCCTTCGGCCACCGGGAGCTGCTGGGCATGCTGCGCAGCTTCGGCCTGGTCATGGAGCCCGTCCTCACTGTCCAGCGGTGACCAGCCCAGCACGGCCCGGGCCGGGACGGTCCATGCGGCTGACCGACTTCCTGGACAAGGGAGCCTCGCTCGGCCCGGCCGCTCCGTGCCTGACCATGGACGGCCGCAGCCGGAGCTACGCCGAGGTCCAGCGGCTGTCCTGGGTGATCGGCCAGGCGCTGGCCCGGTCCGGCATCCAGCCCGGCGACAAGGTGGCGGTGCTGTCCGCCAACGACCCGGTCGCCTTCTCCTGCGTGTTCGGCATCGCCCGCGCCGGGGCGGTGTGGTGCCCGGTTAATCCGCGCAACGAGGCGGCGGAGAACCGGGCCCTGCTGGACCGGTTCGACTGCGCGTGCCTGATCTTCCAGGGGGCTTTCGCCCCGCTGGTCGCCCGGATCGCCGCGGAGCTGCCGGAGATCACCACGCTGGTCTGCCTCGGCCAGGCCGCGGGGGTGCCGGGGGCCGTCACGTTCGACGACTGGGTGGGCGGCCTGGACGGCCAGCCCTGGGAGGCCGCTCCGGCCGATGACATCGCGATGATCGCCGGCACCGGCGGCACCACCGGCCAGCCCAAGGGAGTCATGCTCACCGGGCACAACCTGGAGACGATGACGTCCCTGACCCTGATGGGTTACCCGTTCGAGGGACGGCCGGTGTATCTCGCGCTGGCCCCGCTCACCCACGCCGCGGGCGTGCTGTGCTTCCCGGTCATGACGCTGGGCGGGGAGATCGTCATCATGCCCGCCCCGGACCTGGCCGGGTTCCTGGCGCTGATCGGGCAGCACCGGGTGACCCACACCTTCCTCCCCCCGACCCTGGTCTACCTGCTGCTCGATGAGCCCGGCCTGGCCACGGCCGACCTGAGTTCGCTGCAATGCCTCTGGTACGGCGCGGCGCCGATGTCCGCGACCCGCCTGGCCCAGGCCATCGGCGCGATCGGCCCGGTCATGGGGCAGCTGTTCGGGCAGACCGAGGCGCCGATGATGATCTCCAGCCTGGCGCCGCACGACCACGTCCGCGCCGACGGCACGCTGGCCACCGAGCGGTTCGCGTCCGCGGGGCGCCCCGGGCCGCTGGTCACCGTGGCCATCATGGACGAGCAGGGCCGGCTGCTGCCCGCGGGCCAGCGCGGCGAGATCGTCGTGCGCAGCCCCCTGGTCATGGCCGGCTACTACCGGGACCCGGAAGCCTCGGCCGAGGCCGCGCGGCACGGCTGGCATCACACCGGGGATATCGGCTACCTGGACGCGGACAACTACCTCTTCATCGTGGACCGGGCCAAAGACATGATCATCACCGGCGGGTTCAACGTCTACTCCGCCGAGGTGGAGCAGGTCCTGATGACCCATCCCGCGGTGCTGGACTGCGCGGTCGTGGGCCTGCCGGACGACAAATGGGGTGAGCGGGTCACGGCGGTCGTGCAGGCCCATCCCGGCCAGCATGTGCCCGACGCTGAGCTGCGGGCGTTCGCCCGGGAGCGGCTGGGCGGGGTGAAGGCCCCCAAGCAGGTCGAGGTGTGGCCCGACCTGCCGCGGTCCAGGGTCGGGAAGGTACTCAAGAACGAGGTCAAGTCGCGGCTGCTCGGCCCGGCTGGCGGGCCCGGCCAGGCCGGAGGCCCGGGCCAGGCCGGGCCCGGGAGGAACGGCCTGGCCGAGGGGGGTGGACTGGCCGAGGCCCAGGGGGGCGGCCTCGGCTAGGGCCACGACGGGGGCCGCCCGGGTCAGCCAGCTCCGGCGGCCGGGCGGCCCCCCGAGGCCACGGCGATGATCTCCGGGCTCTGCGGCCCGCACGGCGAACCGTCCCAGTCGCCGTACCAGGTCACCTCCGGGCAGCCCGGCTTCCCGGAGGAACGCGGCGACCTGGGCTTGGTCCAGGAAGCGGAGCGTGTCCGGGACCACCACGGCCTGCCCGTCCAGGCCCGCCTCACCCTCCGGGCTGGCGCCGGGGTCCGGGCCGGCGAAGCGGAACCAGGTCTCGTAGGTGACCAGGTCACCGGCCACCGCGCGGATGTCATAGTGCACGTCGGCCACCAGGCCGGCCGCTTCCACCCGCTGCCGGGTGTCCTGCGGGTTCCAGTCCTGCCACTCCCGCACGGCCGGGTTCCGGGTCTCGAACGCGATCCGGCCCCCCGGGGCCAGCTGCCCGGCCAGGGCCCGCAGCGCCGCCCGGACGTCGTGGTCGGCCAGCAGCAGCTGGAACACGTGCCCGGTCATGACGATCAGGTCGAAACCGGTCCCGGTGGCCAGGCCCGCGGCGTCGGCCTGGATCCAGCGCACCCGGTCACCGCCGGGACGGGCCCGGGCGACATCCAGCATCGCCGGCGCCGGGTCGGCACCGGTCACCTGGTGCCCGCGGGCGGCGAACTCGCAGGCGAGGCGCCCCGTGCCGCAGCCCACGTCCAGGATCCGGGCCGGCGGCGCGCCGGGCAGGCCGAGGTAGAACCCCGCGCTGTCCCCGGGCGGGTTCAGCGCGTCGTACAGGGCGGCCAGCCGCGGATCAGCGTAGCTGGCGCTGGGCTGGACAGCACGCGGGTGAACAGCGCGGGAATGGCCGGCACGGGGCATGGCCCACAGACTAAAGCCAGGCTGCCCGGGCTGATGCGTCCTGTCGCCCTGGCGGGTCAGGCCGCCCCCGCCGGGTGCGGGCGCGGGCCGGCGTAGGCTAGCCGGTCCCGGACGGCCACCACGCCGTCAACGTGGCGCACCGCCGCGACGATCTGCCGGCCGACCTCGTCGGTCTCGGGCCGCCCGGACAGGGTCACGACGCCGCTGTCCACGGCGACCCCCAGCCGCAACGGGTCGATCAGGAAGGCCTGTCGGATCACGGCCTCGGTGATGTCGCGGCGGATCTCCTCGTCCGGCCGGGCGAAGACGCTGAGCACGTCGGCCCGGCTGACGATGCCGGCCAGGCGGCCGGCCTGGTCCACCACCGGCAGCCGCTTGATCCCGTGGTCGTACATCAGGAAGGCGGCCCGCTGCACCGGCTCATCGGGGCCGATGGTGACCGGGCTGCAGGTCATCACCTCAGCCGCAGTCAGCCCGGCCGCCTTCTCATGCTCCCGGCGGCGGCGCAGGCCGGCGAACACCCCGGGCGGGCTGGCCTGGTCCGCTTCCTTGATCAGCATGTCGGCCTCGGACACGATGCCGATAACCCGGCCCGCCTCATCGGTGACGGGGAAGGCGCTCACCCGGGACCGGCCGAGCATGGCGGCCATCTCCTTGAACGGCGTATCCTCGCGGACCGTCACCACGCGGGTGGTCATGATGTCCCTGATCGTCGCGTTCATCGCGGTCACCTCTTCGCAGCATCCCCCCTTGTAGTTCACCGCACCGCAGACCCGGGCGGTACGGCTGAAAGGCCCGGATCGGGGGGCTGACCGTCCCGGTCGCCGGAACTGCCCGCCCGGCCGCAGGGGACGGAAGTACCCAACCAGGCAACCTTCGGCCCTGCCCGTGGCCAGGCCCCGGTGGTGGACTGAAGGGGAGTAAGACGAAAAGAGGTGTGACTGGTGAGCGCCATCACGCGAAAGAGCAGTCACGGATCCTTCGAGGAGATATTCGACTGGCTGGAATCACCGCTGGCCCTGATCCGGCCGGCCGGGAACGCCCTGCGGATCGAGGACTTCGTCAAGGCCGACTGTTACGTCCTGCGGGCCGAGCTTCCCGGGGTGGACCCGGAGAAGGACATCGACCTGACCGTGACCGGGGGTGTCCTCACGATCAAAGCCGACCGGCTCGACCGGACAGAGGGCACGCACCGGTCAGAGTTCCGCTACGGCACGTTCACCCGCAGCCTGCCGCTGCCCGCGACCGCGGACGAGGCACATATCCAGGCGAGTTACGGCCACGGGATCCTGGAGATCGAGATCCCGCTGACCGAGGCCAGGCAGGCCGAGCGGCACGTCCCCATCATGATCAACAAGCACATCGGCCCGACCTGACCGCAGCGCCGGGCGCCGGGCGCCGGGCGCCGGGCGGGAGCCTGCCGCCTGATCTGGCGCTCAGGCCACCCGCTGGCGGGGGTAAGCGGCCGGCGCCTCGCGCGGCGGGCAGGGCCTGCTCCCGGGCCTGTCGCGTGTCCCTGCGGCGCAGGGACTCGCGGCCGGGCCGGGCGGCGCGCCGGCCGCGCCGGTGATGGCGGCCCGGACGGTGGGGAAGACGGGCAGATGACGGTCGAGCCCGGTGAGGTCCAGCACCCGGGCCGCGGGCCGGGACACCGCGGCCAGCCGCAGGAACCCGCCCAGCCGCAGGGCCCGGTGGCTCGTGCCGACCAGCACGGCCAGCCCGCTGGCGTCACAGAAGCTCACCCGGGACAAGTCGAGGACCAGCCGGCTGGAGCCCGGCCGGAGCAGGCTCAGCAGCCGCTCGCGCAGGGCCGGGGCGCTGGCCAGGTCGAGTTCACCGGCCAGCTCGGCCACGGCCACGCCAGCCTCGGTGCGGACGGCACAGTCGAGGGCCGGATGGATGGTGGTGGCGGGCTGGCTCACCGGTGTCCTTCCTCGCTGGACGTCTGGGCCAGGTCCTGGCCGGCCCCCGGGCCGACGAGCAGGGCCAGCACATCGCCGATAGTGCGCTCGCGGCTGGTGGGCTCGGGGAGGGGCTGGTGGGCCTGGATCTGGTAATGGTTGCGCCGGCCGTCCTTGCGCTTGCTGATGTAGCCGGCCGCGGTCAGGTCGCTGATGATGCCGAAGGCACTGCGTTCGGTGATGCCCAGGCTGGCCGCGATGTCGCGCAGCCGCATCCCCGGATCGTGCGCGAGAAACAGCAGCACGCGACCGTGGTTGCTCAGGAACCCCCAGCTACCCATAACCAGAGAATATCATGATTCCGGAAAAAATTTGCCGGTTTCAGATTGCCGGCAACTCCGGCCGGAGGGTCAGAGCTTGGTCAGCTTGGCGTAGGGCGCGCTGATGCGATGCCGGACGGTGCCGAATTCGACGAGCACCGCGCCCGCCTCGGCGCTGATGACCCGGCCGAGACCATAGCGGTCGTGCGTCACCAGGTCCTGCGCCTCGAACTCCTCGACCGGCTGAGGCGCGGGCTGCGGCTTGTTGAACGGGCTTCCGGGTACGGGACGCCGGGTCACGGCGCGGGCTGGTTTCTCATCAGCACCAGTATGCGGCCTGCCGGCCAGCCAGGGCGAGCCTCGCCGGGCCGGGCTCACTCCCCCGGGTCGCGGTGCTACAGCGGAGCGGTGACCCAGCGCCAGCCGTCGGGCTCGTCACAGACCGGGTGGACGACGGCCGACCCGGCCGCGTCAGACAGCTGCGATACGACCCGGATCAGCTCGTGGTGGAAGTCGGCTGGCGTATGCCGGCCCTCGTGCGGGGCGACCGCGACGAGGGTCACGGCCGTTCCTTCCCCGCCGGCCAGCCGGACGGTGACGTTGCCGTTGTAGTCACGGCCGACCGCCACGATGGACGCGGCCCGGACGATGTCACTGCCGTCGTCCTTGGCCACCCACACATCGGACGCGTTCATGCGCCCACCTCCCAGCTCGACCAGCGGCATCCCCCACAGTGGCACACCTCACTCAGTACTCGAGTTCGGGCCGCAGCGGTCCGCCCACGGTGTTCAGGTGCCGGAGAACCTGGACGTAGGAGTCCACCAGGCCGGTCTCGTGATAAGCGAGGCCGTGCTGCTCGCAGAACTCGCGCACCGGCTCCTGGGCGTGCCGCAGGCTGGGCCGGGGCATGGACGGGAACAGGTGGTGCTCGATCTGGTAGTTGAGGCCACCCAGGGCGAAGTCGGTGAACCACCCGCCGCGGATGTTACGCGAGGTGACCACCTGGCGGCGGAGGAAATCGACCTTCTCGTCCTCGCCGAACATGGCCATGCCCTTGTGGTTGGGCGCGAAGGAGCATCCGAGGTAGACCCCGAATACACCCTGCTGGATGAGGAGGAAGGCCACCGCCTGGACCGGGGACAGCACCAGGAACACCGCCACCAGGTAGCCGATGATGTGCGCGGCGAGCAGCGTCCCTTCCATCAGCTTGACCCCGGTGCTCCGGCGGCCCAGCAGGGTGCGGACTCCCGCGACATGCAGGTGCATGCCTTCCAGCAGCAGCATGGGGAAGAACAGCCACGCCTGGTAGCCCGCCAGCCACCTGCCTGCCCCGCCGCGGGCCCGGGCCTGCTCCGGCGTGAAGGCGACCGCCCGGCCGCCGATGTCAGGATCCCGGCCCACCTGGTTGGGGTGGGCGTGATGCCGGTTGTGCTTGGAGGTCCACCACCCGTAGCTGAGGCCGATCAGCAGGTTGCCGTGGATCCGGCCGATCAGGTCGTCGGCGCGCTTGGAACCGGAGATCTGCCGGTGGCCGGCGTCATGCCCGATGAACCCGGTCTGGGTGAACATCACGCCGAGGAACACGGCCACCAGCAACTGCCACCAGGAGCGGCCGAGCAGGAAGAACACGGCCCACCCGCCGACCAGCAGAAGGAGGTTGGCGCCGATCTTGACGCTGTAATAGCCACGGCGGCGGCGGAGCAGGCCGGTGGCCCGCACGTGGCGGGAGAGTTGCGCGTAGTCGCTGCCCGGACTGGGCGGGGGTGCGTCCCCGGTTACCGGGGAGCGTTCAGCTGCTGGGCTTGCCGCGTCAACGGTCAACCTCGTCCTCCTGCGGCGAAGGTTGCGCGGCTAACTGATCAGCCGCTGAGGGTCAGTGATGCCGCGGGGACCGGGCGGCTGAGTACCAGGAAGAGCAGGCGGCGGACCCGAACGTTGCCATCCGGGCCCGCCGCCTGCTTTCCGTCAGACTGCGTGAACCTGGTCAGCCTGGGGGCCCTTCGGGCCCTGCTTGGTGGTGTACTCCACCTTCTGGTTCTCGGACAGGGTGCGGTAGCCGCCCATGTCGATGGCCGAGTGGTGGACGAAGACGTCGGCGGTGCCGTCGTCAGGGGCGATGAAGCCGAAGCCCTTATCGGGGTTGAACCACTTCACGGTGCCTTGCGCCATCTGCTGTCTCCTTCAAAGACGAGCTCATGGTCCCGCGCGGTTGCGCGGGCCAAGCTGCTGGTTGCCCGCCATCGGGAGGAAAGAAATCCAGAGCCAAACGGCAAGACGCCCACTGTCGAAAACAGGCGCCTACACGATCGCCAACGTCAACATACAACTAACCACGTTTAGCGTCCTGCCGCGGCCGGGTATTCCCGTCCTCCCCCTGCATCCGGTTATCCGGTCAGGGCGGCGGGGCTGGGACGGTCAGCGCCTGCGCCGCCCCCGGTACCCGGCGGACAGGGCGACCGCGGCACTTCCGGTGGCCGCGGCGGCCGTCACCGGCGCCTCCCGGACGGAGGCCGGCGCGGCCGGGGCGGGCCTGCGCAGCGGGCGGGCCGGCGATGGAACGCAGCAGCGCCGAGCCCGGGCTGACACTGGCCGTCAGCGGGACCACGCCCGCCTGGCGCATGAGGACCCGCACGTCACCCGCTTGCGCGGGGCTCTGCACGGTGATCACCACGCCCGCGGCGCCGGCCCGGGCCGTGCGGCCCGAGCGGTGCAGGTAGGCCTTGTGCTCGGTGGGCGGGTCCGCGTGGATCACCAGGTCGATGCCGTCCACGTGGATACCGCGGGCGGCGATGTCCGTGGCGACCAGGACCCGGGTAGTACCGGAGGCGAACGAGGCCAGGTTGCGTTCCCGGGCCCCCTGCCGCAGGTTGCCGTGCAATTCGGCCGCGGGCACTCCCGACCCGGCCAGTTGCCGGGCGAGCTTCTGCGCGCCGTGCTTCGTGCGGGTGAAGATCAGCGACCGGTTGCTGCCGCCCGCCAGCGCGGCGACCACTCGCACCCGGTCGCCCGGCGAGACCGTGAGCAGGTGGTGGACCATGGCGGCCGGAGCCGCCGCGGCGGAGTCCACCGAGTGCACGGCCGGGTCGCTCAGGAAGCGCCGGACCAGCACATCGACGGCCTTGTCCAGGGTGGCGGAGAACAGCATCCGCTGGCCCTCCGGGGGGGTGGCCTCCATCAGCCGCCGCACCACGGGCAGGAACCCGAGGTCGGCCATGTGGTCGGCCTCGTCGAGGACGCTGATTTCCACATCGTCCAGGTAGCAGTGCCCCTGCTCGATGAGATCAGCCAGCCGTCCCGGGCAGGCCACGACGATGTCCACGCGGTTGCGCAGGGCAGTGACCTGGGGATTCTGCCCGATGCCGCCGAATATGGTGGTCACCGTCAGGTTCATCGCGGCGGCCAGCGGCGCGAGCACGGCGTGCACCTGGCTGGCCAGTTCCCGGGTCGGCACCAGGACCAGGCCCCGCGGGCGGCAGGCCAGCGTGTGGCCGTCCGCCAGGCCGGCGACGAGCGGGATCGAGAACGCCAGCGTCTTGCCTGAGCCGGTCCGGCCGCGGCCCAGGATGTCCAGCCCGGCCAGCGCGTCAGGCAGGGTGGCCGCCTGGATCGGGAACGGGGTGCGGATGCCGGCCCCGGCCAGCGAGGCGACCAGCGGCGCGGGGACGCCGGCGTCGGCGAAGGTCAGCGCAGGCCCGGTCTGGCCCCGGACGGGCCGGCGGCGGGCATGCGTGTCATCAAGAGGAACAGCGGTCATACAGGGATATCTCCCGGACTTGGGTGGCCGCATGGTCAAGGGCCGCCACGTCCGTGGAAACCAGATCGCTCATCGAGCGACGTACGACCGGCGCGCCCTGATGGCGACGCCTCACGATCTATCGTGTGGGCCCACCCTATCGCACGTGCCTCATCCGTCGCTGCTGCTCCCGGCCCGCGGCTCTGGATGATCATCATCGACTTGGCGGGGGCGACCAGGCATCCTCGAAGGCATGGGGCCAGGCGACCGGGATCCCGGGACCGGAAAAGGAGACCGCGGTGCCCGCCAGCGCGCGGACGCCGCTGACCAGCGCGACACCGAAGCCGACCAGCGCGACGCCCAGGCCGACCAGCGGGAGGACCTGGCCGGGAAGCGGGACGCCCAGGCCGACCAGCGGGAAGCCCTGGCCGACCAGCGCGAGGACCGGGCCGATCAGCGTGAGGCCCGGCTCGACGAGATGCTGCGCGGCTCCGGGGTGACCACGGCCAGCGTCCAGCAGCGGGCCAGCGAGGCGATCATCCGGTCCCGTCAGCTGATCGCCAGGAGCGCCGCCGCCATCGACCGCTGCGAGGACCTGCTGCGGCGCCAGGCTCAGCGGGCCGGCCGGGAGCAGTCGGCCACCGACCGGGAGACCGCCCGCAGCAGGCGCGACAGTGGCCCCTCCGGCTGACCGGGCGCGCGGGCCCGGATCCGGGGTTACCGGTCGCAGAACGGGTATTTTGGCCAGGTGACCACGGCGATCGCGCAGTTCATGCGAGAGCTGGAGCGGGTGTGGGACGAGCACCGGGAAGCATCGGTCGTCCGCCGTGACCTGGCCGGGTCGCTGGCCCAGCTGGCCGCTGACCCGTCGGTGCGGCACCTGCCGGCCGGGACCGGCGCGGGCGGGACCGGCGCGGGCGGGCGGGCGGCCCTGGAGCGGTTCTACGCCGAGGAGTTCCTGCCCTGCCTGCCCGCTGATCTGGCCGTCACCCGGATGTCCCGGACCGTGGACCGATTCCACCTGGTCGATGAGACGACGGTGTCGTTCACGCACGACCGGGAGCTGCGCTGGCTGCTGCCGGGGGTGCACCCGACGCACCGGCGGGCTGCGGTGCAGGTCATCGCCATCGTCGGGTTCGAGCGCGGGCGGATCCGCTCGCAGCGGATCCACTGGGACCACGCCACACTGGCCGTTCAGCTCGGCCTCCCCCTCCCGGCCGCGGCCGGGAGGTCCCGGCTCCCCCGGAACGGCGCTCCGCTATCCTGATGATGCGTTCCCTCCGCGAGGCCGCGGGGGACGCTCAGCCACTGCCCGGGATGCCGGCGGGCACGCGAGGCCATGTGAGCCAGCCTCGGGTGGGCCGTGACACTATCGCCGGGCAATTCCGCTCCAGCCTCGCCATCCCAGGGCCGGCCCTTCTAGCCCAGGGCGTACCGTCCTGCCGCCGGACGCTGAGCCCAGGGCGTCCGGCCCCGCCGCCGGACGCGCGGCGCGCCCGGGCCCAGGCGACGCGCCAGATTCCGCCACCCGGCCGTGCGCACCCATGAACGCCCTCCGATGATGCCCGGTTGGCTTCCGCGCGACTCGGCATCCGCAGGCACCTCAGGCTGCGTCACCGCCAGCGACGACAAGGAACCGTTTCATGCCGATGAACTATGCGCTGCTCAGCACGTATCCCCCGACGCAGTGCGGACTGGCGACCTTCAGCTCGGCCCTGCTCGCCCATCTGCCCCGTCCGGGCGATCACGCCGCGGTGGTGCGCGTGCTCGACGAGCCGCTGCCCGCCGCGGGCGGCGAGGTCGCGGCGCACCTGGTGAACGGCTCCGCGGCGAGCGCGGCCGCCGCGGCCCGCACGCTGAACGGCTTCGACGTGGCGATCGTGCAGCATGAGTACGGCATCTACGGCGGCCCTGACGGCCAGGACGTCATCCCGCTGCTGCAGGCTCTGCGCGTGCCGAGCATCATCGTCCTGCATACGGTGCTGGCCCGCCCCACGCCCCGGCAGCGCATGATCCTGGACGAGATCATCGGCACCGCCAGCGCCGTCGTCACGATGACCCAGACCGCGCGGTCCCGGCTGCTGGACATCTACGGCGTGAGCCCGGCGAAGGCGTCCGTGATACCGCACGGTGCGGCCGACAATCGGGTCGGCCCCTCACCGGCCGGCCACCAGGGCCAGCCCACGGTGCTGACCTGGGGCCTGCTGGGGCCGGGCAAGGGGATCGAGCACGCTATCGACGCGATGGGCCTGCTTCGCGATCAGGGGGTGCGGGCCAGTTATCGGGTCGCCGGCCAGACTCATCCGCGTGTGCTGGCACGCGAGGGCGAGGCCTACCGGCGGTCACTCGAAGCGCGGGCGGGGGTCCGGGACGTCGCCGACCGCGTGCATTTCGAGGCCCGATTCCTGCCCGCGGACACCCTGAGCCGCCTCATCGCCGCCGCAGACGTTGTCCTGTTGCCGTACGACTCAGCCGAGCAGGTCACCTCCGGCGTACTGATCGAGGCCGTCACCGCGGGCAGGCCCGTGGTCTCGACATGTTTCCCGCATGCGGTCGAGCTGCTCAGCGGCGGCGCGGGACTCCTGGTCGACCGGCAGGACCCGGCCGGGATCGCCACGGCGCTCCGGCGCGTGTTCTGCGAGCCCGGCCTGTCGGCGCTGATGGGCCGCCGTTCGGCGGGCCTCGCGCCGCAGTTGCTCTGGCCAGCGGTGGCCAGTGCCTACCGGGAGCTGGCCTCGGTGCTCACCGCGACCCCGGCGGGCGTGGCGGTATGAGCTCCCCGGACGTGCCGTTCCGGCATCTGCAGCGGCTGACCGACCACGTCGGGCTGCTGGAGCACGCCGAGGGAATCGTGCCCCGGTATGAGCACGGATACTGCGTCGACGACGTGGCCCGCGGCCTGGTGGTGGTGTGCCGCGAGCCGTCGCCGTCTCCAGAGATCATTGCTCTCGGGTACCGCTACCTGCATTTCCTGGCGCAGGCCCAGGCGGATGACGGAAGGTTCCGTAACCGTCTTGGCTACGACCGCCGGTGGCACGACCAGCCCGGAACAGAGGACTGCTGGGGCCGCGCCCTGTGGGCGCTGGGCACCGCGGCCGCCCGGGGCCCGACCGCGGAGATCCGGGAGGAATCCGGCACCCGGTTCCACCGGAGCGCGCGGGTCTCCTCGCCGTGGCCGCACGCCATGGCGTTCGCGGCGCTCGGCGCGGCCGAGGTACTCGAACACTGGCGCGGCGACTCCGGCGCGCTGGCTCTCCTGGATCGCGCCGCAGCGTCATCGGTGCACCGCCGCCGGATCCCGGCTGGCCGTGGCCGGCGCCGCGGCTGAGCTACGCGAACGCCGCGCTCGCGGAGGCAGTCATCGTGGCGGGCTGGAAGCTCGGCCGTGACCCCGTCCTGGGCGGCGGCCTGCGGATGCTTGAGTGGCTACTGGCCGGTGAGACCCGGGATGGCCACCTGTCGGTGGTACCGGCCGGGGGCTGGGGCCCCGGCGAGGTCCGCCCGGCTTTCGATCAGCAGCCCATCGAGGTGGCCGCCCTGGCGGATGCCTGCGTGCGCGCGGCGGAGGTGACCGGTGACCGTGGCTGGCTGGCCGGCGCGGACATGTGCGTGGCGTGGTTCCTGGGTGACAACGATGCCCGGGTCCCGCTCCTCGACAAGCAGACGGGCGGCGGCTGCGACGGTCTCGGCCCCGCTGGCCGCAGCCGTAACCAGGGGGCCGAGTCGACGCTGGCGATGATCTCGGTGCTGCAGCAGGGCCGCCGCCTCGCAGCTGCGGCCCGATGACGGGCTCCAGCCCCCCGGGGCGGCTGCTGGCCAGGACGCAGCAGAGGCTGGAACCGGACGCCTCGCGCACACTCTGCCAGTTGTTCGTGCCTGGCCAGGAGACCCTGATCCGGGGCGAGTCGCGGGCCATGGCGGTCATCGACCGGGTCCTGGACATGACCGAGGAGGAGGTCGAACGGACGCTGGCCCGGACGCTGGCCCGGTTCTCCGGCCGGCACCGCGGCCTGACCGGGACCCTGGAGCGCAACTTCGGCCTGGTCGCCCATCGGCTCGGCGCGGAGGTCACGGTGGGGAACGCCCGGCGCCAGCTGATCGGCGCGTACTTCACCCAGGAGTACGCGCCCGAGACCGCGGCCCTGTTCAACCCGTCGATCGTGGCGCATCCCGACCAGGCGGGCTGCGCCCCCGGCGAAGTCCGGTTCGCGATGAGCCTGCGGGCCGTCGGAGAAGGCCACCGGTCCAGCATCGAGTTCAGGAGCGGCACGATCGGCCACGATGCCGCGGTCCGCTTCGACCCGGCGGGACGCTTCCTGGACACCGGCTGCCGCCGCCCCGTCAGCTACGATCGCCGCCTCTTCCAGGAGAAATTCGCCGAGCTCGGCCACGAAGACGAGGATGCGCGATATCTGTGGAGCAGGCTGCCCGCGCGTTTCACGACCGCGGACCTGGATACCGCGCTCGCCGTGCTGTGCAGCGAGCAGGTGACGCGGGGAGACTTCGCGGTCCTGGCCGACCGGGTGCGATGGATGGCGGCGTCCAACTACGCGGTCGAGTTCGATGAGCAGTACGCGCTGTCGGAGCGGGTGCTCTGGCCAGGCGGGCCAGCCGAGAGCCACGGCATGGAAGACGCGAGATTCGTGCGTTTCACCGAGGCCGGCGGCCCGGTCTACTACGCGACTTACACGGCCTTCGATGGCCGGCAGGTCGAGCCGCACCTGCTGGAAACGAGCGATTTCCGGGCCTTCACGGTTTCCCAGCTGTCCGGCCCCTCGGCCAGGAACAAGGGCATGGCCCTGTTTCCCCGGCGGATCGGCGGCCGCTACGCCGCGCTGTCCCGCTGCGATAGGGAGAGCAACGCGATCGGGTACTCAGACGACCGCCATCGGTGGTCCGAGGCCATCACGGTGCAGGCCCCCGCGCGTCCCTGGGAGCTGATCCAGCTCGGTAACTGCGGCTCACCGCTCGAGACTCCCGCAGGATGGCTGGTGTTCACCCACGGCGTCGGGCCCATGCGCGAGTACGCCATCGGTGCCGTCCTGCTCGACCTGGACGAGCCCGAGCGCCTGGTGGCCGCGCTAGAGGAGCCGCTCCTGGTGGCCGACGCGTCGGAGCGGGACGGTTACGTCCCGAACGTCGTGTACTCCTGCGGTTCGATGATTCACCACGGAACAATCGTCCTGCCCTACGGCTGCAGCGACTCCTCCGTCCGGATCGCCACCGTGGACTTGGGCCTGCTTCTCGAACGGCTCGTGCCGTCGCGGCACTAGGCAGGTGCGCTCGCTGTCGCCAGCTTGTGCAGGACCGCCAGCAGGAGCGCGGCCATCTCGGCCGGAGCCATCGCCAGCTCGCCGGCGGCCTCGGCATACCCCAGGTGGCCGAAGATCACGAGCGCCAGCGCGGCCCGTTCCCGCACGCTGACCCCGGCGGGCGCGGTGCACCCCGGCAGGCCTGGGGGATCGGAGAGCCGGTTCCACCACGCGGGGTCCGTGGCCAGCTCGTGGCAGCGGCGGCGGACCGAGACACCCAGGCGGTACCGCTCGCCGTCAGGGTCCGGCGGCGCGCGGCGAAGGCACTCCTCGGTGATCACGTCGCTGACGACCTGCTCGGCCAGGCCCGCGTCACCGAGGGTCAGCAACGCCTGCCGGTACAGCCGGGTCGCGTGGCGGTCGTAGACGGCCTCATCCGGGCTGGGGGACGCGGGGGCCACCACCTGGCCGAGGGCCCGCCCACCGTATCCAGTCACCACAAGACTCCAGTTACCTCGGTGGCGCCGCGCTCCGCAGGCGCCCACGGCCACCAGGGGCTGGAGTGGTCCGGCCACCGTACCACCGGCCGGGGCGCCAGCGGCCTGGCGCCCCGGGCGTAGGGTCAGGGTGCAGGCCGATGATGAGCCGTTGGGTCGATCCCCCGCCTGGCCGGCGTGGCAGGAAGGCGGCCCGATGATGAGCGTCAGCCGGGCGACGCTGCTGTGGGGCCTGATCGCCGGGCACGCCGCCACGGCCGGCCACCGGGTGGCGGTCGCCGACGTGTGCGCCGTCGCCGTCTCCTGCGCCCAGGCCAGCGGGGCGTGGGTGGCCGCGACCAGCAGCCGGGGACCGGACTTTGTGCTGTGCGTGACCGACCCGGTCAGCGAGCGGCTCGCGGAACTCCAGCTGCTGCTCGGCGAAGGACCCGGCCCTGACGTGCTGGCCGCTGCGGCGCCGGTCCTGGCCGCCGACCTGGGTGACGGGGAATCCGCCCGCCGGTGGCCTGCGTTCACGCCGGAAGCCTGCAGCATCGGCGCCACGGCCGTGTTCGCGTTCCCGCTGATGATCGGCGCGATCCGCAGTGGGATCATCGGCCTGTACCGCAGCTCTCCCGGCCCCCTGACCAGCCAGCAGCTCGGGGACTGCCTCCTGCTGGCCGACACGGCGACGCTGCTGCTGCTCGACGGCCTCGGCGGCGGCGCCTTGGCTGATGACGGGAGCGGCCCCGGGACCCGGCTAGCCGGGCAGCCTCCCGAGCTGGCGGTGCACCGCGTGGAGATCGACCAGGCCACCGGCATGCTCACCGTGCAGCTCGGCGTGACCGCCGCGGAGGCCTTCGCCCGGCTCCGGGCCTACGCTTATGCCCGGAACAGGCGGCTGGCCGACGTAGCCGGTGACATCGTCGCCCGCCGCCTGCGCCTGGACCCTGATCCAGGTCAGGACGCCGGGCCATGACCCATCCGGCCGGCGGCCCGCACGTTCGCGGGCCGCGCCCTCAGCTCCAAGCAACAAGCCCTCAGCTCCAAGCAACAAGCCCTCAGCTCCAAGCGACAAGAAGGTGAATTCAGATGGACTCCGAACTGCTCTCCAGCACCTTCGTTGACCTGGCCGACACGATGGTCGCTGACTTCGACATCATCGACTTCCTGCACGTGCTCACCGACCGCAGCGTGGCCCTGATGGCCGCGTCCGCGGCCGGGGTGGTACTCGCTGACCCGCGCGGCCAGCTGCGGGTCGCGGGGGCGTCCAGCGAGGCGGCCGGCATGATGGAGCTGTTCCAGATCCAGAACGACCAGGGTCCGTGCCTGGATTGCTTCCGCAGCGGCCACCCGGTGACCGCCGATGACCTGGCCGCGCCGGGGACGCGGTGGCCCCGGTTTGCCGCCGCCGCGACCGAGGCCGGGTTCCGCACGGTCGAGGCGCTGCCGATGCGGCTGCGTGATCAGGTCATCGGGGCGCTGAACCTCTTCCGCGCCACCGCTGGCCCGTTCGAGCCTGGCGACCTGCGCATCGCCCAGGCCCTGGCCGACGTGGCGACCATCGGGCTGCTCCAGGAACGCAGCCTGCGCCGCAGCGAGACGATGGCCGAGCAGTTGCAGGCCGCGCTCAACAGCCGGGTGATCATCGAGCAGGCCAAGGGCAAGCTGGCCGAGCGCCTGTCCACCGACATGGACGAGGCGTTCCGGCTGCTCCGCGACCATGCCCGCCAGACCAACCAGCGCCTGACCGATGTGGCCCGGAACTTCGTCGACAGCGCCTCCGCAGATTTCCCTCCCGCGCCCCGCCGCTAGCGCCGAGGGGATGCGCGCCGGGCCGTGAGCTCCGCTGACTGCAGTGTCAGCCAAGCCGGGATACCGTGGGATCAGGTACCGGCCGGGCGGGTGGTCCGCTCACGAGATCACCAGGCCCGGATCGCCGCCCAGGACCCCGGCGGCACATCACCCCACTGGTCACGATGTGCCTCCTAGGAGTACCTGGTGCAATCCCTTGACTCAGCGCTCAGCCCGCCGCCGCGGCAGGCTCAGCGGGATCCCGCGCCGGCCGCGCCGCGCGGCGGCAGCGAGTACGCGGAGCTGTCCCGGCAGGTCAGGCAGGCAGGGCTGCTGGACCGGCGCCCGCGGTACTACGCAGTGAAGATCCTTTTCACCATCGCGCTGCTGGCCGCCGGGTGGGTGACCTTCTTCCTGGTCGGCGATTCGTGGTGGCAGCTGGCCGTGGCCGCGTTCCTGGCCATCATGTTCACGCAGGTCGGCTTCCTGGGCCACGACGCCGGGCACCGCCAGATCTTCCGCTCCCGCAGGACCAACTACGTCATCGGTGTCCTGCTCGGCAATCTGGGCATCGGGCTGAGCTACGGCTGGTGGGTCAGCAAGCACAACCGCCACCACGCCCACCCCAACCAGCAAGGCGCCGACCCCGACATCGTGATCGGCGTGCTGGCCTTCACCGAACCCCAGGCCGGCGCGACCAGCGGCCTGGCCCGGCTGACGTTCCGCTTTCAGGCCTACCTGTTCTTCCCGATGCTGCTCCTGGAAGCGGCCAGCCTGCACGCGGCGAGCATCCGGTCGCTGACCAGGCGCGCCTCCCGCCACCGGGCCTGGGAGACGGGGCTGCTCGCGGCGCATGCCGCAGGCTACCTCGCGGTGGTTTTCCTGGTTCTTACCCCGGTCAGGGCGGTGGTGTTCATCCTTGTCCAGCAGGGATTGTTCGGCCTGTACCTGGGCTCCTCCTTCGCGCCGAACCACAAGGGCATGCCCATCCTGGACGCCACCGACCGCACCGGCTTCCTGCGGCGGCAGGTGCTCACGTCCCGCAACGTCCGCGGCGGCAGGCTAACCGACCTAGCCCTCGGCGGCCTGAACTACCAGATCGAGCACCACCTCTTCCCGTCCATGCCCCGGCCCAACCTGCGGCATTCCCAGGCCCTGATCAGGGCCTTCTGCCAGCAGCGGGAACTGCCCTACTGCGAGACCAGCCTGGGCAGCTCCTACGCCCAGGCGCTCCGTCACCTCAACCGCGTCGGCAAGCTGGCCGGCCGGGCGCCGGCCCTCGCGCCGGAACCGCTGCGCTGAGGGGTCAGCCCGCGGCCAACTCCGTAGGTCTACACAGTAGACGCTGTGGTGAGCGTCATCTATAATGTAGATCTACGATGTATTTCTACGGAGTATCATGATCATTATCATCGGGCTCGTCATCCTGGTCGCCGCGGTGATCGCCGGCGTCGCGGGTGTCCTCACCAACAGCGGCAGCTCACACGCGCTAACTCATTTCGCCGTCTTCGGCTACCACGTGACCGGCTCTACCGGGACACTGTTCCTGTACGGCATCGTGGTAGGGGCCATCGGCGTTCTCGGCCTGAGCCTGCTGCTGGGCGGGGCACGGCGCACCTCCCGGCGCGGCCACGCCGCGCGTCGCGGGCTCAAGCAGTCCCGCCAGGAAACCGCCGCCGCCAGCCAGGCCCGGGACGATCTCCTCGACGAGCGCGAGTCCGCCCGCGCCTATAACGCGGGCATACCGGCGAACGGCGCTCCCCGCGCCGGCCACCAGGCTGAGGCCAGCCACAGTCGCTGGGGCCGCCTGAACCGGTTCGGACACGGGCCGGCCACCGACCCAGCCACCACCAGCCCAGCCACCGACCCGGCCCCGGGCCCAGCCACCGCCGAAGCCGCGGCGGATTCGCCCGGGGCGCCGGGAGCAGTCGCGAACGGCAGCCGGCCATGAGCCTCACCCAGCGCACCGAGCATCCGGGCGAAGCATTCTGACGCCAGGCTCATCCGCCCACCCGCATTCCCCGTCCGCCGGGGCGGGGCCGCCCCGAACGGGCTTTCCCCGGCCGCCGGCGCGACTCCCAGAGGAGCCACCCCATGTTCATCGGTTTCGGAACGATCGTCGTTATTGTGATCATCGTGCTTGTCGTGCTGTTCATGCGCAGGCACTGACTCTGCCCGGACTGCCTTCACCGCCTGGGCGAGGGGACCTCATCGTCCGCTCACCAAGCCCGGACGGTGAAGGCGTTTTTCCGGCCGGATCCACGCGGCACAACCGCTTCGCGTCAGCGTCCCTCGCGGCGTTCCGCGCCCGGGGCAGGCAGTGTGGTGGCCAGGCCGGCCAGGAGGATATCCAGGCCCCGCTCGAGTTCGGCGGCGCCGTCGTAGGAGGCCAGTACCGGGGCCAGGCTGCGCAGCAGCGGGAACTCGCCGATGGGCAGCCGGTGCAGGCCCAGGCGCAGCAGGTCGTCGGTCTCCTCGGGGTTCTCGACCACTTCCTGCAGTTCGTTGAGGACATGGCCGTGCAGGAAGCCGAACAGCGCCCGGTAGATGTGCAGGGCGTCGGGGCTGCTGAAGCCGGCCCGGGTGAGCAGCGTCAGGACGTCTTCGAGCGGCCGCAGGGTGCCCTGCGGCCGGAGCGCCAGCGGGGTGGCCAGGGGACGGGTGACCAGCAGCGGGACCACGTTCGGGTGGGCCAGCGCCAGGCGGCGGTAGTCCCGGGCGATCGCGCGCAACTGCGCGGCCCAGTCAGGATCGGCCGGGTCCACCTGGAGCTGGGCCAGCACGATCTCGGCCACGCCGTCCAGCAGGGCGGCCTTGTTCGGCGCATGCCGGTAGAGGATCATCGGGTCCCGGTGCAGCGCGCGGGCCAGGCGGCGCATGGACAGCCCCTCGGCCCCGTCGCGATCGAGGATTTCCAGCGCGGCGGCCAGCACCACGTCGCGGGTGATCTTGCCGTCCCCGGCCGTATCGGCGACCCGGACCGTGCCAGCACCCGGCGATGTCATTGGGTTGGCCCTCCCGTCTCCAGCGCTTCGGCGCAGATTCAGCACCCGCGCATTCTCCTGCACGCGGAGATCCAACGTAGGTCTACATCGTAGTACCAGGCAAGCGCCTGGGCGGCGATGCTGCCCGGCACGCCCGCCGGCGGCCTCAAGGCCTGCTGGTCACGGGAGCGGCCGGGCCTCTTCGGCCGCCAGGATGTCGGCGGCCTGGGCCGTGCCCGGGTTCGTGGCGGCCAGGTCCATGACGTCCCCGGCGGCCCGGGCCGGCGTACCAGGGGGAACGACCAGCAATGAGATCGGCCCCCGGCCGGCCACGGACACGCTGACGGTGTGGCGGGGCATGGCCGTGAACCAGTTGACCCGGACCACATGACCCTGATCCCCGGTGAGACGGTGCGGGATATCGTCCCACTCGCCCTGAAACACAGACACCCGCTGCACCCAGGCACCCGCCTGCTCCTTCAGCGCCGCGATAAGGCCGGGCAACTCGGCGCGTGCGTTCCGGGAGTACGGCCACCAGCCTCCGTCGACCGAGCCGCGCCGGAAGAGATCAGGGTCAAGCCGTATCCGGGGCAATGGCCGCGCGGCCAGGATCGCGGACTGCGTACCGGCGCCGCTCTCCCGCTGGATTACTGCCGCTGGCGCGCCGTCATCGTCGAGTCGCGCCAGGGCGAGCCCGTCATCGGCCCGGAGGTCGCGCACCGTGGGAGCGTTCACGAGATCACCGCTTCTGTAATTATTCAGAGACACCGGTTTTCTGATCCAGATGCCAATCCTCAGTTTACGCCGTAAATAACAAAAGCGCAATTCATTCGCAGCTAAACAAATCCGGTTCATGAGCGCCGGGGACCACGCCACCGGGAAGTCCTCAGGGGTAGCACCGGTAGCAGGTAACCGGATCCCCGCGCCGGGCCCGGATTAAGTTGTCAACAGTGTAGACTGACGATGTTGACAAAAGCCGCCAAAGGGCGTTAACTGTGAATAACAGCGCAGGTCACCGGAACCAGATTCATGATGTTGTTCTCGGCCCGACCGCCGGCCGCCAGCCAGATTCACTGAATGGCCGGACGGCCACCGATACCCCCGGCCAGTGTCACTGACCTCGCGCCGCCGGCCGGGCCACCCGGCCGGCGGCGCGAGGCACCAACGGCGGGATCATGCCCGGCCACGGCTGGACCAGGGCGACGGCCGGGCGTAAGGCCCCGGGACCGCGCGGAGAAACCCGCGGGACCGCGCGGAGAAACCCGCAACTGGAGGCATCGCATGACCGAGCACGATCTGAGTCAGTGGCTCGAGGTCGGCGATGATGACCGCACGGTCGCCACGGCCGAGGTCACCACCTCGGAAGGATCCGGGGGCACCGCCCGGGTGTCGTTGCACGCCGAGTCCGGGCACATCACCCCGGGCCGCCGGGCGAGCCTGGTCGACGCGGTGCTGGACCTTCCCGAAGTACAGCAGAGCGCGCACCTGGAAGTGGCGTTCCGGCTGGGGGACAGCGAGTCACTGCACCGGCTTCAGGAGCGCTGCGAGGACGTCACCACGCATCCCGCTGGCTGGAGCGCCCTGTTCGATGGGAACCTCCCATCCGGCGACGCCGGACTCACCGCCCAGAACCCGGCCGGCGGGCAGCCCGCCGGGCGATGACCGGCGCAGCGGGCCGGCCGGGCACCGTTTCCGCAGGCCAAAAATCCGGGGCGCCTGAAGTGCACACGCAGATATCCGGGAGGACCCTGGCGAGCCATTTATCCGGCCGGTTTCCAGGAAGAAAGGCCAGCCGATCCCGGAATTGCCGTCAGATTACTGTAGTCTCACCAATGTAAGGGTTTTGCGCCACCTTGCTCAGGCCTGGCGGCGTATCTGACTGCCCCGGACCTCGGCGGTTCTTCTGGTCTTCTGCGAGCCGAGGCGGGCACGACAGTGATGTACTCACCAGCAGTTTCCGTGCAGGACGCACCGGTTCCGCTTCCGCGGGCCGGCCCGTGGCCCCGGGAAGCACTGAGCGGGCTGGATGACCGGGACCTCCTGGGCATCGTCGGGTCCCCGGAGGCGGCCACCGAGTCGCGTGCCGCAGCGTGCGAGCTGCTGGTCGCCCGGCACCGGCGGCTGGTGTCCTCGTGCGTCCAGCGCTACCGGGGCAGCCCTGAGCCGGCTGAGGATCTGATGCAAGTCGGTTACCTCGGGCTGATGATGGCGATCAGCCGCTTCGATCCGGCGGCCGGCAGTAACCTGGCCGCTTTCGCGCAGGCGTGCATCAGCGGCGAGATCAAGCGGTACTTCCGGGACAAGTGCTGGCCGGTCCACGTCCGGCGTTCCGTGCAAGACCTGGTCCTGGAAGTCCGGAAGGCAACCGGCCAGCTGACTCAGGACCTAGGCCGGACGCCGACCGACGCCGAGATGGCCTGGCACCTGAAAGTCAGCGGTGACGAGCTGCGTGAAGCACGGCGGGCAGAACTGGCCTTCCGGCCGTCCTCGCTGGACGCGCCGCTGCCCAGCCCTCCCAGCGGGGCCACCCTCGCGGAGTTCCTCGGCGGGGAGGACCGCGGGCTGGAGCACATGCTCGGCATGCACGCGGTCGCCGCGCACTGGGCCGAACTGGCCCCGCGTGAGCAGCAGATCCTGCGGATGCGCTTTCACGACGACATGACCCAGGCCCAAATCGGCCAGCAGCTCGGCATCTCCCAGATGCACGTCTCCCGGCTGAGCAGCCACGCCCTCGGCTACCTCAGGCAGCGCCTGCTCGGCTAGGCAGCCGGGAGCCCGGACATTCAGGCCGGGGCAAAACGGACCCGCAGCCCGAGCGTGCGCAGGACCGAGAGGAACCACCAGGTGGACGCGCCCGTCCCGGCGACGACGAGGGCCACGGTGGCGACCGTGGAGAGCATCAGGAAGACGGCGGTCGGCTCCGTCACCATCAGCACCGCCAGGCTGGCCGTGAGCAGGAGGAAAATGCCCGCCCACAGCCAGGTCGCCCGCTGGAAGAACCGGTGCAGGCCCGGTTGATGGGTAGCCGGCTGCCGTAGCGCTACTACTTCGGCTGCGAGCCTGGCGACGAGCGGGTCCGGGCCGCGCGCGGTCCGGGCGAACAGGACGCACATGCAGAGGTTCGCGAGCGGGAACTGCAGCAGGAAGAGCCAGAGGTCACCAGTGACGAGCACCAGCGCGGTCTGCAGCGTGAGCACCACCGCGGAAATCGTCAGCAGGCTGGGTACCGACCCGGTCGCAAGCTTGCGGATGGCTGCGGTGACCCAGATGGCCACCAGCCCCGCGACGAGGCCCGCGTCGCGGCCGCCGAGCCAGGCGGCGGCGGCGTAGGCGGCCACCGGCAGGCCCACGGACTCGGCCAGGTTCCAGCCCGCGGTGAGCAGCAGCCGCAGCGGCCTGGGCAGTTCCAGGTCCCCGGCGCCCCGGGGATCAGCCGCCGGGGAAGACCCGGCCGCAGGAGACCCAGAGCCGTCCTGCCGTGGTTTCACCATGACCGTGATCACCAGCCCGCCGCGCGGAAGTATGAAGTGCAGCGAGGCGATCTCGAGACGTGGCGTCTGGTCTAGACCGGCCGGGAACTCGTTCAGGCTGCCTGAGCAAGTACTCCTGCCAGCCTACGCCCTGGTGCCCGGGATGACGGCCGCCGCCTGACCCCCCGCCCGCTGGCCGGCCGTTCATCCATAACGGTCCTACCGGCCAGCGGCCACCGGCCGGGTCTAGCCGCCGCGCCGGTCCGGCGCCGGCGGGACCAGGTCATGGTCGAAGGCGAAGACGACGGCCGCGGCCCGGTCACGCAGCCCCAGCTTGGTGAACAGGTGGTTGATATGCGTCTTGACCGTTCCCTCGCTGACCACCAGCCCGGCGGCGATCTCGGTGTTGGTCTGGCCGAGCCCGATGAGCGCCAGCACCTCACGTTCGCGGCTGGTCAGCGCGGCCAGGGCCGGGTCCGGCGCGGCCCGGGGCGGTGCGGCCGACCGGTAGGCCGCCAGTACCCGGCCGGTCACCGCCGGGTCGAGCCAGGCTCCGCCGCCCGCGACCGCACGCACCGCCCGGTGCAGGTCCTCGGCGGGCACGCCCTTGAGGACGAAGCCGGACGCGCCGGCCCGCAGCATGCCGGACAGCACCTCGTCGTCGTCGAAGGTGGTCAGGGCCAGCACCGGCGGGCTGCTGCCGCGCTGGCGCAGCGCGCGGGTCGCCTGCACCCCGTTGACCGCGGGCATCCGCACGTCCATCAGGACCACGTCCGGCGCGGCCGACTCGACCGCCGCGGTGACCTCGCTGCCGTCGGCGCATTCACCGACGATGTCGAAGCCGAACTGGGGCCGCAGGATGCCCCGCAGCCCGGCCCGGACCAGTTCCTGGTCGTCGACTAGCAGGACCCGGATCATGCCGCCCCCGGCGGCCGGCTGCTGCCGGGCAGCGGCAGGGTGGCCTGGACCAGCCACCCCTGGCCGCCCGGGCCGGCCTGGCATGTTCCGCCCAGCGATTCGGCCCGCTCGCGCATGCTGACCAGTCCCACTCCGGTGCCGGTGCCCGGCTCGGCCGCGCTCTCGACGGCCAGGGCCACGGTGTCCGCGCCGACGCCCAGGCGCACCGCGGTGGGCGAGCCGGGGGCGTGCTTGACCGCGTTGGTCAGCGCCTCCTGCAGGATGCGGTAGACGGCCAGGCCGGTGGTGGCGGGCAGGCGGGTGGTATCGCCGTCAACGGCCAGCCGGACGTCGGCCCCCGCGGACCGGAAACGCTGCACCAGCGCGGGCAGGTCGCCGGCGCCCGGGAGCGGGGCGGTGCCGCCGCCGTCTCCGGGCTGGTGCAGCATCCCCACCGCCAGCCGGACCTCGGCCAGGCTTTCCCGGCCCAGCCGCTCCGCCTCGGCCAGCGCCCGCGCGGCGTCGGCGGGGTCATGCTGCACGGCCAGCCGCGCGCTGGTGACGTGCAGCAGGGACACGGTCAGCGTGTGCGCGATGACGTCGTGCAGGTCACGGGCGATCCGGTTGCGCTCCTGCGCCCGGGCCCGCTCGGCCAGCCCGGCCTGGGCCGCCCGCAACTGCGCGACCAGGTCAATCTCGTGCCGGATGGCGACGGCCGCCAGGACGCTGAGCGTGGTCCCGGCCATCCACGCGCCCCAGCCGGGATCGGGATGCACCCACAGCCATTCGGCCCCGAACAGGGCCATCGCCGCGGCCCAGTACGCCAGGCCGGCCAGGCGCCCGCCGGCCAGCACGCACCAGGCGCTGAGCAGGCACACGCTGAACCAGCCCACGTTGCTGGACAGGCCGTGCCCGAGGACGGCGATCCCGCCGGTGGCCACCGCCGCGTACAGCAGCATCGGCCGGCGGTGCAGGACGAGCAGCACGGCGGCGCCGAGGGCCGCGGCCGCCGCGGCCGCCGCGGCGGGCGGGCCCAGCGGCGCCGGCGCCAGCCCGATCCCCACGAACACGGCGAACACGGCGAGGGCCACCCACCTGGCCACGCCCGGGAACGGGCCCGGACGGGCCGCGCCCGTGTCGCCGTCCATACCTGGGATGCTACGGGCGGCCCGCCGTGACCGGCCGTTCCCGGGAACGCCGGCCCGCCGTGGCCGCGGCCGACAGGGCGAACAGCACGGCCCCGTACGGGCCGGCCACCCAGAGCGGCCAGGGATAGCCAAGCTGGCCGGTGGTGACGCTGACCAGCGCCCACACCACCACATTGACCGACACGGCGGACAGCCAGATCGTCCACAGCACCCGGAGGACGGCGGGGAGGCGCCCGAACGCCGTGGCCGGGCGGACCGGCGGCGCGGTGGCGGCCGGGGCCGCGCCGGGCGGTGCCACCCGGCCCGCGGCGGGCAGGCCGCCGGGCAGATCGGCGTGCAGCGGCACGAGATCGCCGTAGGTCACCGCCTGGTACGCCCGGCCCATCCGGTCCAGGTACTCGTCCATCCGCAAGCGGCCGTCCGCCACGCCGCCCCGCAGCAGGTCCACGACCTGCTGCCGGTCGTGGTCCGAAGCCCGCATCGTCTGCCGGTCGTCCATCCCGCACGCCTCCGCCTGGTATCGGGGTTCTGGCCTGCCTCCAGCGTGGCCCGGCCGGCCCCCGGCACATCGGCCCCCGGGTAGAACCGGGTCTGCACCCCAGGGTGGAGGACAGCGGGCGGGGTAGCATCCGGTGCCGTGGCCGAGCCAGGAGTGGTGCGCAGGTTCAACGTCCGGATCCCGTTGCGGGACGGCATCACGCTGTCCGCTGACCTGACCCTGCCGCCGGCGCTGCCCGCCCCGGCGGTCGTGGTGCGCACGCCGTACGGCAAGACGGGTGAGGTGCAGTCCCAGCGCTCGGCCACGTTCGCCGGGGCCGGCTACGCGGTGGTGTTCGCCGACGTCCGCGGCCGGGGAGATGCCGACGGCGTGTTCCAGCCGTACCGCCACGACGGCCCGGACGGCGCCGAGGTCATCGCCTGGGCGGCGGCCCAGGAATGGTGCACCGGCGACGTGGCCACGTGGGGGGCCAGCTACGGCGCCCGCATCCAGTGGCTGACCGCGCTGGAGCAGCCGCCCGCGCTGCGGGCGATGGTGTGCCTGGTGACGCCCAGCGACCCGTTCGTGGAGCACCCGACCGGGCTGCCCACCCCCATGCACATCAACTGGCACCGGTTCACCGACGGCCGGATGCCCCAGTTCCGCGACGACGTGGACTGGATGGCGGTGTACCGGCACCGCCCGCTGCTGACCATGGACGAGGCGGCCGGGTTCGTCTCCGCCAACTGGCGCGAGGAATTGCGGCACCCCACCCTGGACGAGTGGTGGGAGCCGGTCCGGTACCAGCATCGCATCGGCGAGATCGACGTCCCGGCGCTGCACATCTCGGGCTGGTACGACGACGAGGAGATCGGCACGCCCGCCAACTTCGCCGCGCTGGCCGCGGCCGGGCGGGCCGGCCAGCGGCTGCTGATGGGCCCCTGGGGGCACGCCGTGAACAAGGGGCGGGCCCTCGGGGAGATCGACTTCGGCCCGGACGCGGTGATCGACCTGGACGCCTGCGTGCTGGCCTTCCTCGATGAGCACGTCCGGGGCATCGCGCCGGAACCGCGGCCCGCGCCGGTGCGGATCTTCGTCATGGGCGCGGGCGAATGGCGGGACGAGCAGACCTGGCCGCCGGCCAGCGCCGCGCGGGCGGTCTTCCACCTGTCCAGCGGCGGCCAGGCGAACAGCCGGTTCGGCGACGGCCGGCTGGTGCCCGCCGCGGTCGCCGGCGACGAGCCCCCGGATGAGTGGACGCATGACCCTAGCCGCCCGGTGCCGTTCATCACCGGCGCGAGCAGCGCGCAGATCGGCGGCCCGGATGACTATCTCGGCGTCGAAAGCCGGGGCGACGTGCTGGTGTACACCAGCGATCCGCTGACCGCGCCGCTGGAGCTCATCGGCCCGGTCACGGTGATCGCGCACGTCGCCACCTCGGCCGCGGACACCGACATCACGGCCAAGCTGGTGGACCTGCACCCGGGCGGCTTCGCGCAGCGCCTCTGCGACGGGATGGTGCGACTGCGCTACCGGGACGGGTTCGGCCAGCAGCAGCCCGTGCTCCCCGGCGAGGTGTACGAGGTGACGATCCGGCTGTGGGACACCTGCGTGCGGCTTCCCGCCGGGCACCGGCTCCGGGTGGAGATCGCCTCGTCGGCGTTCCCCAAGTACGACGTCAACCTGGGCACCGGCGGGGACATGAGCACCGAGACCACCGGGGTGCCGGCCACCAACCGGCTCTGGCACACGCCGTCCCGCCCCTCCCGCCTCATCGCCGGCTGACGCCCGATCGTCAGCTCACGCCCGCCGCACACGCCGCCGCCCGGGGCTCCGCCGGCCAGCGGGATCATCCCGCGCCGCTTGACTTCGTCGAATCATGTGTCAAATAATCGACGAAATCGTAAGGGAGCGGTGGACGTGGCCGTTCCCCCGTCAGGCAGGGGAGCGGCGCCGTGGCCTACGTGATCGGGGTGGATGTCGGCGGGACCTTCACGGACGCCGTCCTGGCCGACGACGCCGGCACCATCGTGGCGGCGAAGGCGCCGTCCACTCCCCCGGACTATTCCGAGGGGGTGCTCGACGTCCTGACCGTGCTGGCCGGGCAGCTCGGCCGGCCCGTGGCGGACATGCTCGCCGACACCCACCACGTGGCGCACGGCACCACGTCGTCGCTGAACGCCCTGGTCACCGGCCACGTGCCCGCGGTCGGGTTCATCACCACCCGCGGGCACCGCGACTCGATCTACATCATGAACGTCGAGGGCCGCTACCTGGGCCGCTCCCCGGAGGAACTGCAGAACGTCCTGGTCCAGAGCAAGTCGCACGGGCTGATCCCCAAACGCCACGCGTGGGAGGTCACCGAGCGGCTCGACCGCGACGGCACGGTCGTGGTCGGGCTGAACGAGGACGAAGCGCGGGCGGCCATCGCGTCCCTGCTCGAGGACGGCGTGGCGGCGATCGCGGTGTCGCTGCTGTGGTCGTTCCGCAACCCGGCGCACGAGCGCCGCATCCGCGAACTCGTGCACGAGGCCGACCCCGACGTGTTCGTGTCCTTGTCGTCGGAGGTCAGCCCCCGGATCCGGGAGTTCGCCCGCAGCGCGACCACGATCATGAGCAGCCAGATCGGGCCCGGCCTGCGCGACTACCTGTCCAGCCTGGAGGGCAAGCTCGCCGCGCTGGGACTGGCCGGCCCGCTGCTGGTCATGCAGAGCAACGGCGGGGCGGTCGCCGCCGCGCAGGCCCCCGCGAACGCGATCAGCACGGTCGGCTCGGTGCTGACCGGCGGGGTCATCGGCTCGGTCTCGCTGGGCCGGCAACTCGGCCACCGGAACATCATCTCCACCGACGTCGGCGGGACCACGTTCCTGGTCGGGCTGGTCGTGGACGGCGAGCCGGTCCGGACCAGCACCACGATCATCAACCACCACCCGATCAACGTGCCCAGCCTGCAGGTGCACGCGATCGGGTCCGGCGGCGGCGCCATCGCCTGGATCGACGCCGGCGGCAACCTCCAGGTCGGCCCGCACAGCGCGCACGCCGTCCCCGGGCCCGCCTGCTACGGGCAGGGCGGCGGGGAACCGACCAACACCGACGCCAACCTGGTCCTCGGCATCCTGACCGAGCGGGGGCTGCTGGGCGGGCGGAAGGCCCTGGACGCCGGGCGCAGCCGCGCGGCGATCCAGACCCGTATCGCCGGGCCGCTGGGCCTGTCGGTGGACGACGCCGCGGCGGCCATCTACGCGATCCAGAACGCCCAGACCGGTGACCTGCTGCGGAAGGCCGTCGTGGAGGCGGGCCACGACCCGCGGGAGTTCGTGCTGTACGCGTTCGGCGGGGCCGGGCCGGCCCACTGCGCCGCCTACGCCGCCGAGGTGGGGGTCCGCGAGGTCGTCGTCCCGCTGGGACCGGTGGCGTCGGCGTTCTCGGCCTACGGGCTCGCCGCCTCCGACATCGTGCTGGCCGCCGAGCTGTCCGATCCGTCCGCGTTCCCGATGGACCCGGCCGGCGTGGAGAAGAACTTCGCCCACCTCGAGGCGCAGGTCCGGGACGCGCTCGACCGGCAGGGAGTCAGGTTCGGCCAGGTCGAGCTGGCCCGCGAAGTTGACATGCGGTACTCGATGCAGCTGGCGGAGCTGGCCACGCCGGTGAGCGACGGGCCCATCGACACGGCCGAACTCGGCGCCACCGCGGCCCGGTTCGAGCAGCGTTACGCCGAGCTGTTCGGGGCGGGGTCCGGCTTCCGGGAAGCCGGGATCCAGGCCATCACCTACCGGGTCCGCGCGACCGGGACCCTGCGGTTCTCCCCGGGCCTGCCGGAGGTGGCCCGGGCCAGCGGGCCCGATCCGTCCGCCGCCCGCATCGGCACCCGCCCGGTCCGGCTGGGCACCGGGAGCTTCACCGACACCGCGATCTACGACTACGGCACGCTGCGGGCCGGCCACGTCATCACCGGGCCCGCGGTCGTGGAGGTCCCGACCACCACGGTCGTCGTCCCGGGCGGCATGAGTGGCACGGTCGATCCGTTGGGGAATCTGATCATCATCACCCGCGAGGAGTCAGCCCGATGAGCATGCCTGTTCCCGGCTCCGAGGCATTTTCCAGCCGGCCGGTCAACCCCGGGGCGCTGGCCGCGTCGCTGCCCTCCTCGCTCCCGGTGCACTCGGTCACCCAGGAGCAGATCGACGCGCTGGACCCGCTGACCTACGAGGTGATCCGGCACCGGCTCTGGTCGGTCACCGAGGAGATGGGCGAGGCCCTCAAGCGCATGTCCGGCTCCCCCATCGTCACGGACGCCAACGACTTCGACTTCGCCATCGGCGACGAGCTCGGCCAGGAGGTCCAGGTCGGGCTCTACAACACGATGCTGGTCGGGGCGGTCAACCTGGCCATCTACTGGACGCTGGCCCACCGGGCCGACAACCCGGGCATCGGCGAGGGTGACATGTTCCTGTGCAACGACCCCTGGGTCGGCGGGGGCCTGCACCAGAACGACGCGATCGTCTACCAGCCCATCTTCCATGAGGGCCAGCTATTCGCCTGGACCAGCGCGATCTGCCACGAGCCGGACCTGGGCGGGGTGGGCCTCGGCTCGTTCTCGCCGGCGGCGCAGGACGTGTTCGCCGAGTCGGTGCCGACCCCGCCGGTCAAGGTGGTCCGCGGCTTCCAGCTGCAGCGCGACGTGGCCGACCTGTGGGTCCGCCGGTCCCGGGTGCCGATGCTGGTCGGCCTGGACCTGCGCGCCCAGGTCGGCGCCAACAACGTCGGGCGCGATCGCCTGCTCGCCGTCATCGCCAAGTACGGCGCGGACACGGTCAAGGCCGTGATGAAGCGGATGATGAGCGACGCCGAGCACCGGCTGCGGGCCAAGCTGTCCAGCCTCCCCGACGGGACCTGGCACGCCACCGGCTACCAGGACCAGTCGCACGAGGGCGACCGGAACCTGCACCAGATCACCCTGGCCATGACCAAGCGCGAGGACCGTCTCGTCTTCGACTTCACCGGCACCGACCCGCAGGCAGGCGTGATCAACTGCACCTACGCGGGCCTGCGCGGCGGGGTCATGCTGGCCCTGCTGCCGATCCTGGCCGGCGATATCCCGTGGTCGGCCGGCGGCCTGATGCGCTGCTTCGACCTCATCACCGAGGAAGGCACGATCAACAACGCCACGTTCCCCGCGGCGGTCAGCCGGGGGCCGATCGGCCCGGCCTGGCTGACCGGCACCCTGGTGGCCGACTGCCTGTCGCAGATGCTGGACCGCTCCGTCGATCTCGGCCGCAGCGTGCAGGCGTCCTGCTGCGGCACCTGGGACACCGCGGTCATCGCCGGCCTGGACGAGCGCGGGCCCCAGCCCATCCCGTTCCTGAACATCATGATGGAGCCGATGGCCGGCGGCTACGGCGCGCGGCCGCACGTGGACGGCATGGACACCGGGGGCCTGTTCTGCATCCCGATGGGCCGCATCCCCGACACCGAGATGTCGGAATTCCTCTACCCCATGCTGGTGCTGTGGCGCCGGGAGGAACCCGACTCGGGCGGCCCGGGCCGCCAGCGCGGCGGGGTGAGCGCCTCCCTGGCCGTGACGCCCCGGGGCACCAGCCTGCCCATCGGCCTGGTGCTCGCCTCGGCGGGCAAAGCCGTCGCGCAAAATAACGGTCTGTCCGGCGGCTATCCCGGCAACACCGGCCTGGAGATCCTGGCCCGGGGGACGGATCTCGGCGGGATGCTCGCGGCCGGGATCATGCCTGCGGACCTGGCCGCGCTCGGCGGCCAGCAGGAACTGGGCCAGAACTACTCGCAGACCTACCTGGCCCCCGGCGAGGTCATGTACATGCACTGGCAGGGCGGCGGCGGGTACGGCGACCCGCTCCGTCGTGACCCCCAGGCCGTCGCGGCCGACCTGCACGAGGGCAAGGTGACCGAGCAGGCCGCGGCGGACCTCTACGGCGTGGTCACCGGCGCCGGGGGCGCCGTCGATCCCGGCGCCACCCGGCAGGCCCGCGACCGGCTGCGCGGCCAGCGGCGCGGCCGGGCCGTGCTGGACGGCCCGGTCCCGGCCGGGCAGGTTGACCCCGCGGCCGGGCACCGGCTGGACGACAACCTGGTCCGGGTGGAGGACGCGGGCCACCCGGTGGTGGCCTGCGCGCACTGCGGGCAGCGGCTCGGCGACCCCCGCACCGGCGGCAGCCTGGCCCTGGCCAGCTACGAGGGGCCGTCCGCCGCGGCCGGGCCGCAGGTGACCTCGGACCCGGCCGCCTACGTGGACGAGCCGGTGGTGTTCCGGCAGTACTGCTGCCCGAACTGCTGGACCGCCGTGTCCTCCAGCATCGTCCCGGCCGGCCATGCCGACCACGTCCGCGACATCAGCCGCCTGATCCCGGCGGCCACGCCGCCTGCGGACGCCCTGCCCACGGGCACCCAGTTAACGGGCAGCCAGCCCACGGGCAGCCAGCCCACGGGCAGCCAGCCCACGGGCGCCCGGCCGGCGGGTGCAGCCCGGGCATGAGGCTGCCGCGCGTCGCCGTCCTGGGCGGCGGGCCGGGCGGCCTGTACGCCGCCCGGCTGCTCAAGCTGGCCGACCCGGCCGGCCAGGTCGATGTGTACGAGCAGGGCCTGCCGGATAAGACGTTCGGCTTCGGGGTCGGCCTGGCCGCCGGCACCCAGCGGAACCTGCGGGCCGCCGACGCGGCGACGCTGGACGACATCCTGCGCCGGGGCTGGCCGCACGACATGAGCCTGCGGGTCGGCGGGCAGGTGGCCCGCCTGCCGAACACGCACGTGAGCGCCATCGGCCGGGCGACGCTGCTGGCCATCTTGCAGCAGCACGCCGCCGACGCGGGGGTCGGGCTGCACTTCGGCACCCGGGCCGCGGCGGAGGGCGTCGACGCCGATCTGGTCATCGCCGCCGACGGGGTCGGCAGCGCCACCCGGTCCGCCCTGGCCGGCCCGCTCGGCGCCCGCATCGGCACCGGCACCGGCCTGTACCTGTGGTGCGGCACGGACTTCGCCCTGGACAGCGCGGTCTTCGCGCCCGTCACCACCAGCCACGGCACCTTCGTCACGCACGCCTACCCGTACGCTGCCGACCGCAGCACGTTCCTGATCGAGACCGACGAGCAGACCTGGCGGCGCGCCGGATTCGACGCCACCACCGACGCGACCCCGCCCGAGGAGTCCGACCAGCAGTCCCTGGCCTACCTGCAGGAGGCGTTCCGTGCGACGCTGCGCGGCCACCCGCTGATCGGGAACCGGACCCGGTGGCTGCGCTTCCGCACCGTCCGGTGCGCACGCTGGCACCACGGGCCGGTCGTGCTCCTCGGCGATGCGGCGCACACCGCGCACTACTCGATCGGGTCGGGCACCAAGCTGGCCATGGAGGACGCCATCGCCCTGGTCACGGCCCTGGGCGCGGCCAGCACCCTGGAGGAGGCGCTGGCGGCCTACGAAGCCGGGCGCCGGCCCGCCGTCGAGCATCTGCAGGCGGTCGCGGCGCGCAGCCAGCGCTGGTGGGACTCGTTCCCGGCGCGCATGCACCTGCCGGTCAACCAGCTCCTGGTCTCCTACATGACCCGGGCGGGCAAGGTGTCGCTGCCGCGGTTCGCCGAGAGCGCGCCCCAGGTGGTGCAGCAGTCGCTGGCCCACTACGCGGGCGCTGCCCCGGGCCCGCTGGCCGGCGACGACCTGGTCAACTGGGTCATCAGCCAGCCGCTGCCGCTCGATCACGGGGAGGTGCCGCACCGGAGCTCGCCGCTGCCCGGCCCGGTCGCCGAGGTCAAAGTCACCGAGCCGGACGCGTGGGGAACCACGGCCGGTGCCCTGGTGGCCCAGGTGGCCGGCCTGCTGGCGGGCGGGGCCGCCGCGGTGCGGCTGACTGGCCCGGATGACCGTGGCGCCGTCCTGGACCGGCTCGACCTGGCCGAGCGGCTGCGGCTGGATCTCGGGGCCACCGTCATCGTCCGCGCGCCGGGCCGCTGCCGGGCCGACCTGGCCGCCGGGCTGGTCAGCGCCCGGACCGACCTGATCGACATGCCTGACGGGGAGGTCTCGTGACGGCCAGGGACTGGGCCGGCTGCCGGGCTACCCGCCCGCGGCCGTCCGCCGCTACCGCGACGCGGGCCTGTGGGGCAGCCGGACCCTGGCCCAGGAGTTCCACGCGGTCGCACTCCGGTACCCCCGCCGTGAGGCCGTGGTCAGCGCCGAGGGCCGGATGACGTTCGCGGAACTCGACCGGCGCACCGACCAGGTCGCGGCCGGCCTCAACGGGGCTGGCCAGCACGGGCTGGGCCTGCGGCCGGGCGACCCCATCCTGTTCCAGGTCACCAACCGGCTGCACTCCATCGTGGCCTGGTACGCCGCGCTGAAGGCCGGCCTCATCCCGGTGGCCACCCTGGCCGCCCACCGGCGGCACGAGATCAGCCAGGTCGCCGCCCGCACCGGCGCGGTCGCCCACCTGGTGGAGGCCGATCTGGCCGGCTTCGACCTGGTGGCTTTCGCCCGTGAGCACCAGGCGGACTCCCCCGCCATCCGGTGCGTGATCACGGCCGGGGCCGCCGGGCCAGCGGAGGGCCTGACCCGGCTGGAGGATCTGGGCCGCGGCATCGACCCGGCCGCCGCCCGGCAGGCCGTCGAGGCGGTGCAGCGCCTGGACCCGGACGACGTGGCCGTGTTCCAGCTCTCCGGCGGCACGACCGGCGTCCCGAAGGTGATCCCCCGGCGGCACGCCGAGTACTGGTTTAACGCCCGGGCCTACGCCGGCCGCCTGGGCTGGGACGAGCAGAGCCGGGTCGCGCACCTGATCCCGATCATCCACAACGCCGGGATCGTGTGCGGCGTGCACGCGCCGCACAGCGCCGGTGCCTGCCTGCTGCTCGGCACCCCGGACGCCGCCGCGTCGCTGCCCCTGCTCATCAGCGAGAAAGTCACCGACATCCTGGTCGGGCACGCCCACTACCAGGCGGTCGCCGATCGCGGCGTCGCGTCGCTGGCCGGATCGGTCCGGCGGCTGGTGCTGTCCGGCGCGAAGGTGCCGCCGGAGCTGTTCGCCCGGATCGAGGCGCTCGGCGTGTGGTCGGGGCAGCTGTTCGGGATGGCCGAGGGCTTCTTCGGGCTTACCGAGATCAGCGCGCCCCGGGAAGCCCGGCTGGCCACCGTCGGGACCCCGCTGTCGGAACTCGACGAGTTCCGCATCCTCGGCCCCGGAACCGAGGAGGACCTGCCGGACGGCGTGACTGGCGAGCTGTGCTGCCGCGGTCCCTATACGCTGCCCGGCTACTTCGACGCGGCCGAGCACAACGCGGCCGCGTTCACGTCCGACGGCTTCTACCGCACCGGGGACCTGGCCTCGGTGGTCACCCTGGACGGCACCCGGTACCTGTCCATCGACGGCCGGATCAAGGACGTGATCAACCGCGGCGGGGAGAAGATCAACGCCGAGGAGGTCGAACTGCTCCTGGTCCGCCACCGCGCGGTGGCGCAGGCCGCCGTGGTGGCCATGCCCGACCCGCGGCTCGGCGAGCGCAGCTGTGCCTACCTCGTCGCCCGGGAGAGCCCGGTCAGCCTGAACGAGATCCGCGAGCACCTGGCCGCGCTCGGGGTGGCCAAGTTCAAGTGGCCCGAGCGCCTGGAGTGGATCGACGAGTTCCCGCGCTCGAACGTCGGCAAGGTAGACAAGAAAGCGCTCCGGCAGCGGATCGCGGCGATCGTCAGCCCGTGAGCCTCATCGTGAGCACCGTCAGCCCGTGAGCACCGTCAGCCCGTGAGCACCGTCAGCCCGTGACCGCGCCGTCAGCCCGTGACCGCGCCGACGGGGTAGCGTTCGGCGAGCCACGCCCCGATCCTGGCCGCGGCCAGGCTGCTGCCGGTGGGCTCGCCCTTGGCGATCGGGCCGCCGAAGTGCGTTCCGGCCACCTGGGCCGTGGTGACGTCCGCCGGGCCGGAGCCTGGGCCGGTGGCGCCCCGGGCGGTGAACGCGGCCGCCATCGCGGCCGTGTCGGCGGGGAAGGACGCCTGGTCCCCGCTCAGCTCGACCAGCAGGACCGGGCCGGTGACCCCCGGCGCGCAGCGCAGGAAGTCCGCGTTGGTGCTCTGGGCGGACCACGTTGACAGCCAGGCGTCCGGCGTCGAGAACCGCCCGAACCCGACCAGGCCGTAGTTGGTCAGGTCGGGACGCCGGCCGAACAGCGAGCCGTACGGGCGGTCGTTGGGGTCCAGGGAGAGATCGACGCTGCGCAGATCAGCGTCGGTGCGGTAGACCGTGATGACCCGCGGCGCCAGGGCCCGGCGGCGGTCCGCCGGGTCATCGGACCGCGCGAAGGCCTGCCGGGCCTCCGCGGCGTCCCGGGCCCGTGACCGGGCCTGGGCGTCGATGCGGGCGACCCGGTCGTGCTGAGCCTGGCGGTAGCGCTCGATGAACCCGGGATCGTAGTGCGAGCGGCCGGGAGCGGCCACGAACCCGTTGGCCGGGTGATAGGGGTCCAGATCGGGGTCGGCGGACAGCGGGTCGCCCTCGTCGGTGACCGACGGGTCGATCAGCCGGAGCAGCAGCGCCCCCTGCCCGGGGTGCGGGGCCATGAACACCGACCCGTCCGGCACCGGCATGTCCGCCTCGGCCAGGCCGGCCGGGCGGCCGGCCGGGGTCCGGGCGATCCGCTGGCCACCGGGCCGGGCGGCCTGCTGGCCGTAGAAGGCGTACAGGGTCCCGCCGCCGGAGTGGCCGAGCGTGACGACGGCGGCGAAGTCCCGGCCGCGCAGGAAGACCTGCCCGGCCGCCGCGTCGAGCAGGGCCTGCTCGTGCACCAGCGACAGGTCGTTGTTGACGGACCGGGTGCCCTGGGTCCAGACGGCGAAGCCGCGCATCAGCAGCTCGGGCACCAGCACGTGGTGGGTGACGTCCTGGCGCGGGTGCATGAGGCACACCACCGTCCGCGCGCCGGGCACGGTGCGCAGGACCCCGCTGACCGTCGCGCCGTCCGAGGTGGTCAGCTGGTGGACCGAGGTGACCGTGGCCCCCGGCGGCTGGGCGGCGTCGATCCAGCGGCCCGCGCCCAGCCGGCCCGTGCCGGGCCGGCCGGTGCTGGGCAGGCCGGTGCTGGGCAGGCCGGTGCTGGGCCAGCCCACGCTGGGCCGGGCGGCCTGGCCGGTCACGCCGGCTCCACCCGCAGGGCGTCCTTGTCGTGCTGGGTGATGCGCGCCCCGCGCAGCCCGGCCACGCTGCTGTACCAGACCGCGTGGCGGCATCCGGTGGCGCGCCGGTCGATCGAGATCACGCCGTCCGCGGCGATCTCGAAATAGGGCCCGATCTTGCTCACGGTGACGGCCGGATCGGCCCGGGCGACCTCGGCCACGGGCACGTTCTCTGGCACGTCCAGGATGTACAGCGTGGTCATGCGCTGCCCCGCGGCTGGAGGGCGGGCTGCGGGGTGGCGGTGTGCTCCGCTTCCCAGGCCGCGGCCCGCTCGACGATGAGCTCGGCTTTGCGGGTCAGCAGGGCGGCCATGCTCGGGTCCGGCTGGGAGCTCACCTCGATCAGGGCCTCGATGGTCAGCTCCGCGTCCAGGTCCTCCTGGGGGGTGACCGGGCGCAGCGCCCGGGTCAGCTCGATCATGTACCCGTTGGGGTCGTGGGTGTAGATCGACTCGATCGTCTCGTGCTGAATCTGCATCTCGACCGGCCACTGGCTGCCGTCCAGGCGGCGCCGGTATTCCATCAGGTCCTCCTGGCTGTCCACGTGGATGGCCAGGTGCCGGGACCGGATGAAGAAGACCGGCACCTCGGCGCCGAACCGGGAGTAGGCGTCGCCCTGCGGGCCGCCCTCGAACGGCTCGAGGCCGAAGTAGTAGAAGAAGGCCAGCCGGTCGCCGTTACCGATGTCGAAGAAGAAGTGGATGAAGTCGGGGTGCTTCTCCGGGCCCCAGCCGGCCGCGCAGATCGAGTGCACGACCGGGAACCCGAGGACGTCACGGTAGAACGCCACCGTGGCGGCGGGGTCGAAGGTGGGATAGGCGACGTGATCCACTCCGCGGACGCGGTGATCGGTTCCGGTCACGAGGACCTCCTCAAGGCGATCGGTTCGTGCCTCAGCAACAGCCCGGCGTCCGGGATCTCGGCCAGGCAGGCCCAGCGACCTGAGCAGGCTGTACGCGCCGGCGGTGGCCGCGGACAGGACCGGGAGGCCGAACTCGGACTCCGCGGCCCCGATCAGGGCCAGCGACGGCATCTGCACGCAGGCCGAGATGACCAGGGCGTTGAACCCCGCTGAGGTCGAGGTCCCGGGCCGCGTCCAGTACCCGGTCGCCGGCGATGCGCCCGACCTCGGCGTTATCGGCCACCTCCAGGGCGCGCCAGTCAGCCACCTCGAAGCCCTCGGCGGTCAGGTACGCCACCACCTGCTCGGCCAGGGGCCGCAGGTAGGGCGTGACCAGGGCGATCCGGTGGGCGCCGAGCGCCCGGAGGCCCTCGAGCAGTGCGCCCGCGCTGGACCGGACCACTGCGGCCGACCCGCCGGTGGCCAGTTGCTCGGCGATACCGGCTTCGACCCGCTGGTGCTCCCCCGGGCCGCCTGCCATCAGGGCCACCAGGCAGGCGTACAGGATCGCCTGCACGCCAGCGTCGCCCAGCTCCAGGACGCAGCGCTCCCGCTGGGCGTTCATGGCCCGCAATTGCTCCGCGGACACGGTGTGCATCCGCATGCGGCTCGCGTGGAACGAGAAATCAGCGGTGGCGTGCTGGCTCAGCAGCGCGGGCAGCTCGGTCTCCACCGTCACGTTGGAGCTGGGCACCACCAGCCCGATCCGGTGGACGGCCATCGCGGGTCTCCTCCCGGCCGGCAATCGTTGACGTCAGTGACAAATATTCTACGCTAACGGCAGCCAGTCAAGGCGGCCGGCCCGGCCGCGGGCACTACGGGGCCAGGAAACGCTCCAGCAGCGCGACGTCCTCCTTCAGCAGCGCGAGGGCCCGGGCGGCTCCTTCGGCCCCGCCGGCCGCGGCAGGCCGCGCGTCCTGCTGGGCGACCGAGGCCACGGCCATGTCCGCCAGCGCCTCGGCGACGCCCTGGTCAGCCCGCTGGTCTCCGGGGCGGTGCCACCAGGCGACCCAGTTGCACAGCCCGATCACCCCGAGGGCCGCGACCCTCGGGTCGACCGGCCGGAACTCCCCCCGCCGGACCCCCTCGTCGATGACCGAGGAGAACTCCCGGAGGACCCGCCGCCGGCCCTGGTCGTAGACCTTGGACAGGGCCGCGGGCAGCTCCGCCTCCGAACGCACCAGCACCCGGAACCGGGCCGGCTGCGAGGCCTGGCGCCGCGCCACGGCGAAGGCCATGGCCCGGAGCCGCTCGGTGGCCGTCGCCCCGGCCCGCGCGCGGATCTCCCCGAGCTCGTCCGCCGGGCCCTCGGTCAGCTCGCTGACCAGCCTGGAGAGCAGGTCCTCCTTGCTCCCGAAATAGTGGTAGAGCGCGGGGCGGGTGAGGCCGGTGGCGTCGGCGATGTCCTGGAGGCTGGTGCCGGCGAAACCGCGGTCGGCGAACAGCCGGGTGGCCTCCTCCATGATCTGGCTCTCCATCAGGTCCCGGCGGGGGCCCCCGCCCCGGGCCGGGGCGGGGGCCCCCGCCGCCCGCGTCCGGCGAACGCGGCGGGCCGCCGGCCCGGCGGCCGCTCTCTCTACGTCACCACTCATGGGTTAGACGGTACCGACAGGAATTCGTCGGCGGCGTAATTACGGCGCCGGGTCCGGCGCGCCGGACCCGGCGGGCCGTCTGCGGGCCAGGTACGCCAGCACCAGCAGGCCGGTCAGGATCGTCGGCGCGCCGCCGACCAGCAGCCCGAACCTGGGGCCCAGTTCCGCCGCGACCAGGCCCACGATCGGGCCGCCTATCGGCGTGGAGCCCTGCCAGGCGAGTCCCCACAGCGACATGACCCGGCCCCGCATCTCGGGCACCGCGGCCAGCTGCAGGGTCGTCTTGGCCAGGGAATTGAACGTGATGCTGCCGTAGCCGACGAACGCCAGGGCCACGTATTCCGCCGGCTGCGTGGGGGCCAGGGCGGCGGCGGTGATGGCGATGCCCCAGCCGACCGCGGCGAACGCGAGCGAGGTGCTCCGGGTCGCTTTCCTGGACGCCGCGACCAGTCCCCCGATGACGGCACCACCGCCCATCACGGCAGTCATCGTCCCGTAGGTGCCTGCCCCGCCGTGGAAGGTGCCGGTGGCCATCAGCGGCAGGCTGACCTGGAACTCCCAGGCCAGGGTGCCCGCCACGGCGACCATGATCAGGGGGAGGATGAGTTCCGGGCTGGTCCGGACGTACGCCAGCCCGGCCCGCAGCTCGCCTTTCGTCCTCGGCCGTGACCGCCGGGCCATGCTGGCGGTGCTGGTCATCAGGGCCAGCGTGACGAGCACGGCCAGGAAAGAGGCGGCGTTCAGGTAGAAGCAGAGCGGCAGCCCGAGCGTGGCGGCGATCCCGCCGCCGGCGGCCGCCCCGAGGATCCGGGCCATGTTCGCGGTGACCGAGTTCAGCGTGACCGCGTTCCGGACCTGGTCGCCCGGGACCAGCTCAGGAATGAACGCCTGACGGGCCGGGGAGTCGAACACCCCCACGAAGCCCAGGGCGGTGGCCAGCACGAAGACGATCCAGATGCGCATATCCCCGGCCGCGGTCAGCACGCCAAACGCCAGGGCGAGCAAGCCGGACAGCGCCTGGGTGAGATAGAGGATCTTCCGCTTGTTCATCCGGTCGGCGATCACGCCGCCCAGCGGGCCGAACAGCAGCAGCGGCGCGAAGCGCGCTCCGATGGTCAGCCCGAGAATGGTGCCGGAACCGGTCAGCTGCAGGACGAGGATGGACTGGGCGACCGTTTGCATCCAGGTGCCGCTCATGGAGATGAGCTGCCCGAAGAAGTAGAGCCGGTAGTTGCCGACCGCCAGGGAGGAGAACGTCTGGCGGCGGAACGACGGCCGCCGTGCTACCTCTGAGGTCACGCCGCGCCTTCCTGCCCGGGCGAGAGCCACCAAGTTACTTGCCTATCGGCAAGCATATACGGACTCTACCAGCGGCCGCGGTGCTCGGGCACACGCACGACGAGCGGCAGGGAGACGATCAGGATGGCGGCGAAGACCAGGAAGATCTGCGCCTGGGCTGCCCCGGGGTCGCCGCTGCGGGCCAGGACGGCCGCGGTGATGGAGACGGCCGTGATGGACCCGGATTGCCGGAACATGCCGCGCAGGCCGGCCACTGACGCGGCGTGCTCGGGGGCGAGTTGCAGCGTCGCGTTGTTGGACGATGGGGTCGAGATGCCCATCCCGACACCGCAGATCCCGGTCGCCACGGCCAGCCAGGCGTACGGGGTCAGCCCATGCGGGGTGACGGCGGTGCCGACCAGACCGCAGGCGGTCAGGACGAAGCCGACGGCCATGGGCCACCGGTAGCCGGTACGGCGCAGCAGGTACACGGCGAGCCCGGCGACGGTGACCATCCCGACGGCCCGTGCGGTCAGCAGGGTCCCGGCGGCCAGCGGCCGCAGGCCGTAGCGGTCTTCCGCGTACAGCGGCACGAGCGGCGCGAAGCCCAGGACGGCGGCCCCGTACAGGAAGTTCAGCACGTTCATGATGCCGAAGCCGGGCCCGACCAGGAACCGCAGGGAAATGAACGGGGATGGGGCCCGGGCCGTGTGCCGCAGGAACATGACGGCGGTGACGACGGCCACGGCCTCCGGGACGAGGAAGGCCGGGCTGGCGGCCTTGCTGCCACCGCCACCGAGATAGGCGATGCCCAGCATGGCGGCCAGCAGCGTGCTGCCCAGCAGCACCACCCCGCGGACGTCGAGGTGGCGGTCCGGACGCCGGGCGATCCGCGGGATGCAGATCGTGCCCAGGACCAGCAGGACTATCCCGACCGGCACGTTCACCAGGAAGATCACCCGCCAGGACCAGTAGGTGACGAACAGCCCGCCCAGCACCGGCCCGATGATGCCGCCGATCGGGAAGATGCTGGAGAACAGGCCGACCGCGCGGTCCCGCTCGGCACCGAAAATCTCCGACACGATCCCCGTCGCCGACGGCATGAAGGCACCGCCACCGATGGCCTGGGCCGCGCGCAGCACGATGAGCAGACCGATGCTGTCCGCGAATCCGCAGCACAGGGACGCGGTGGTGAACAGGACGGCCGCACCGAGGAAGATCTGCTTGCGCCCGTACTGGTCGCCGGCCTTGCCGGCCAGGGGCATGACCAGGATCTGGCCGAGGGAGTAGATGGTGATGGTCCAGGTACTCCAGTTGACCGGGGCGTGCAGGTCGCGCTGGAGGGCGGGCAGCGCGGTTGCCACAATGGTCTGGTCGACCGACGACATCAGGAGGGCGATCGACACCACGGCGAAGACGACGAACCGCCCGCGGGCCGGCCCTCCGCGACCTGGTCCCGGCCACCATCAACGGGTGCGACTCGCTCAGCCATCGGGACCGAGGTTACTCTGCTTGCCGGCAGGCAACTAGCTGGAACCGGAAAACGCGGAACGTCGGAAGGAGGAGGCCATGGACGATGACGGTGCCATCCGTCTCCGCCGGGTCGTGGCCAAGCTCGCCCGGCAGCTCAACAACTCCTCGACCGGGGCGGGCCTCACGCCTTCACAGGCCTCCGTGCTCGGCCTGATCGTGGCCCGCGGGCCGCTCAGCCTGGCCGAGCTGAGCCGCCTCGAGGGACTGAACCCGACCATGCTGTCCCGCGTCGTCAGCAAGCTGCAGGCGATGGGCTTCATCGACCGCATCCCGGACCCCGCCGACCTGCGCAGCGCGTCGGTGGTCAGCACGGTGACCGGGCAGCACGTCGATCGCCAGATCAAGGCCCGCCGCGCGACCGCCGTGGCCCAGTGCATGACGCTGCTCGCGCCCGATCACGTGCTCGCGCTGACCGAGGCCCTCCCGGCCCTCGAAGCGCTGGCCGAGGCCATGCGCTCCGCCGCGGCGGCCGACCAGGACCTGCAGGCCGACCCGTCCCCGTCGGCCCCGCGCGGCTAGCCGATTACCAGCGGAGCTGGGCGATCTTGTCGTAGTCCGCCGCCGAGTAGCTGGCCAGGCCGTCCGACAACGCGAAGATCCACTCGGCCACGCCCAGCGACAGCGCGGTACGGCTGCAGCGGGCACAGAAATGCGGGTCCTCCAGCCGGACCGAGTCGTCCGCCTCCAGCCGCACGTAGATCAGCTTCGATCCCTGCAGCGTCCGCCAGCCGTCTCCCTCGCGGGCCAGGCCGATGGCCCGCTGCTCGGCGTGCGTGCGGCACTGGTCATGGTGGCCAAGGTCGGCGACCTTGCAGTAGCAGTGGTCCTCGCCCGGGAAGGGCACGCCGTTCGTGCCCCAGGCCAGCAGGCTGCCGTCGCGCACCAGCACCGCCGCGTGACGCGTCCGGGCGTGCGAATCGCGGGCCAGCTCCGCGGCCCGTTCCACCATCTGCTGCGCATCCTGGCTGTCCTGGCGGGTCAGTGGCCGCCACTGGGGCCCCGGTCCTGGCTGCACGCCCATTCCTTTCGCCACCGGCCCGCACCCCTACGCGAACGCAGGCCAGCGCCCCACAGTACCGGCCAGGTCCAGACCGGCAGGCGAGCCACCCCCGGCCTGGCGGCCGGGCCACTCCTGCCACGCCGGGGCCCGGGCCGGCGGTCAGCTGGCCCGGAGGGCGGCGTGCTCCCGGGTGAGCTGGTCAACGGCGGGCACGCCGAGCAGCTGGAGCGTGCGGGTGATCTCCGCGCCGAGGATCTCGGCGGCGCGCGCCACCCCCCGCTCGCCGCCGGCCATCAGCCCGTACAGGAACGCCCGGCCGACCAGGCAGCCGCGCGCCCCCAGCGCCAGCGCCGCGACGATGTCCGCGCCGCTGAGGATGCCGGTATCCAGGTAGACCTCGGCGTCCCCGCCCGTGGCGTCCAGCACCGCGGGCAGCAGTTCCAGCGGTGCCGGGCCACGGTCGAGCTGGCGCCCGCCATGGGTGGAGACGACGACGGCGTCCGCACCATGGTCGACAACCAGCCGGGCGTCCGCCGGGTTCTGGATGCCCTTGATGATCAGCGGCCCGGGCCACTGGCTGCGCAGCCATTCCAGGTCGTCAACCGTGACCGCCGGGTCGAACATCATGTTGACCAGCTCCGCGAGCGGCTGGTGCCAGTGGTCCAGCAGCGCGTAACGCGGCGGCGGGGTGGTGAGGAAGCTGAACCACCACGCCGGGTGCACGGCCCCGTCGAGGAGGGTGCGCAGCGTCAGGGAGGGCGGCATGGTCAGGCCGTTGCGGACGTCGCGCATCCGCGCCCCGGCGACCGGGACGTTAACCGTGACGATGAGAGCCTCGAACCCGCTGTCGCGGGCGCGGCGCAGCAATTCCTGCCCCGCGCCCCGGTCTTTCCAGATGTAGAGCTGGAACCACTTCCGGGCCGCCGGGGCGGCCGCCGCCACGTCCTCCATCGAGGTGGTCGCCATGGTGGAGAGCGCGAACGGCACGCCGATGCGCTCGGCCACCCGGACCACGGCGCGTTCGCCCTGGTGGTGCATCATCCTGGTGAAACCGGTGGGCGCGAACGCGAAGGGCCACGCGGCCCGCGCGCCGAGCATCTCCCGGGTGGTGTCGACCGCCGATACGTCCCGCAGGGCATGCGGGCGGAACTCGACCCGGCGGAAGGCCTGCCGCGCCCGCCGGAGGCTGATCTCCTGCTCCGCGGCGCCGTCGGTGTAGTCGAACACCCCGCGCGGGGTTATCCGCCGGGCGATGGCCCGCAGATCGGGGATGGTGTGCGCCCGGGCCAGCCGCCTGGCCACCGGGTCAGCACCAGGGACCTCCATCCGCAGCAGCGGCCGCAATTCCGACCACCGTGGAAACTGCCGCTCACTCATCGGGGCGCCTTCCTGCGCGGTCTGCTAGAGGTCAGCACGAGCTGGCCGGGGTGCGGCGGCCCGGAAGCCGGCGGCGGCCGGCCCCCGGCTAGGCCCGCCACTGGGTGTCGCCGCGGCGGGCCACGACGATGCCAGGGACCACAGCCCGGGCGGACAGCCGGGTCAGCGCCACGACGAGCTCCGCGATGTCCCCCGGCTCGATCATGTCGGCGGGGTCGATCCGGTCCCGCACCCACGAACTCATCTCGGTATCGACGTAGCCGGGCGAGATGGCCGTGGCGCTGACGCCGGACGCCGATTCCTCCACGTTGACCGACTGGCACAGGGAGATGAGCGCGGCCTTGGCCGCACCGTAGGCGGCCAGGCCGGGCTCGGCGGCCACCCCGGTGAGCGAGGCGATGGCCACGATCCGCGCGCCGCGCGCCGGGTGGCTCGCCGCGGCCTGGCGCAGGCTGGGCAGGCAGTCCTGGACCAGGATGAACGGGGCGCGCAGGTTGACCCCGACCTGACGGTCGAAGCGGTGGAGGGGATAGCCGGCGATAGGGCCGCTGGTACCGGATCCCGCGCACAGCACCAGCAGGTCCAGGGAGCCGAACCGCTCCGCGTGGCGGTGCGCGAGGCGATGGACGTCCTGTTCGGCAGTCATGTCCGCGGGCACGACGTCCGTGGCGGCCGCGGTCCCCGCCAGGGCCCGCGCCACCTCATCGAGCCGGTCCGCCCGCCGCGCGCTGAGCGTCAGCGCGTAGCCCGCGGCGGCCAGCCGCCCGGCGATCGCCCGGCCGATGCCGCGGGACGCGCCGGTCACCAGCGCGCTGGGGGGCTGCTCGCCGCCTGGGCTCACGCGGCCCGTCCCGCCGCCTGCGCGTTCATCCGGATGCCCGCTGGATCCGGGCCAGGGCCCGGCGGGCGATGGCGGCCCGGTGTGCTTCCGAGGGCCCGTCGTAGATCCGGAACGCGCGGATGTCGGCGTAGATACGGCCGATCACCGACTCCTCGGTGACCCCGGCCCCGCCGGCCAGCTGCACCGCCCGGTCCACGATCCGGCCGGTGGCCTCGCTGATGAACACCTTGGCCCGGGACGACTCCTCGGTGCCCTTGGTGCCCTGCGCGACCTGGGCCACGGTCTGCCACAGCAGCGCACGGGAGGCGACCAGGTCGATCTCGTTGTCGGCGATGAGCTGCTGGGCCAGGCCCAGGGACCCCAGCGGCGCCCCGAACAGCTGCCGTTCCGCGGCGCGCCGCAGGGCCACATCGTGGGCGCGCTGAGCCGCGCCCAGCCAGCGCATGCAGTGCGTCAGCCGCGCGGGCACCAGCCGGACCTGCGCGTAGGCGAACCCGCGGCCGGCCTCACCGAGGACCGCGTCGTCGGTCACGAACAGGTCCCGCAGCCGCACGTGGCAGTGCCCGCCGACGGTGCCCGCGTCGATGGTCCGCATCCGGTCCCCGACCTGCCAGCCGGGGTTGTCCGCGTCGACCAGGAACATGGTCGCGCCCTCGGGTGCGCCGGGCCCCTCGGCCCGGGCCATGACGATGGCGAACCCGGCCCCGTCCGCACCGGTGATGAACTGCTTGTCGCCGTTCAGCACCCAGCCGCCGCCGGTGCGCCGCGCCGTGGACCGCAGCGCGGCCGGGTCCGACCCGGCGCCGGGGGGTGGCTCGGTCATCGCGAAGCAGGACCGCACCCGGCCCGCCACCAGCGGGCGGAGATACCGCTGCTGCTGCCCGGCCGAGCCGGCCATCGCCAGCAGGTGCATGTTCCCTTCGTCGGGTGCGGCGCAGTTGGTGGCCAGCGGGCCCAGCGGGCTGTACCCGGCCGCCTCCAGCAGCAGGGCGGTGGCCGGGAAGTCGGCCCCGCCCCCGCCGAACTCCGACGGCGCCTGCGGAGCCAGCACGCCCGCGGCCCGCGCCGCGTCCTGCAGCCGGACCCGCAGCCTGTCATCGACGCCGGAGACGAACGCCTCCTGCTCCAGCGGGATCACCGACTCGGCGATGAAGCCGCGGACCCGCTGCCGGAACGCCTCCGCCCCCGCCGGGAACGTGACGCTAACCGGCACGGGGCTGGCCGGCACGGCTGCCGGGCTGGCCGGCACGGGCGCTGGGCTGACCGGCTCCGGGCTAACGGCCACGAACGCTCCTCTGAGCCGACTGTGATTCAGGGCCGACTAGCCAGTCGGCCAGATCACGATTCCATCGGGGCCGTCCGGGTGTCAAGAATTCGCCGTCCGGTGCGGGCCTGGATCAGCTTCGTTGACATCCCCAGACGGCACGTTTAGCGTGAACCGACCGACTAGGCGGACGGGCAGCCTCGTGGGTGATCGGAGGTCGCCGGAGATGAACCAGGCCAATCACGTGCCGCTGTCCCCGCTGACCTTCCTGGCCCGGGCGCGGCGGGCCTTCCCCGGCAAGACCGCGGTAGTGGACGGGGACGGCACCGAGGTCAGTTACGAAACCCTGGGCCGGGACTGCGACGCGATGGCCGGCGCGCTGCGGGCGGGCGGCATCCGCCCCGGTGACCGGGTGGCCGTGCTCGACCTCAACACCCGGTGGCTGCTGGCGGCCCACTACGGCGTGCCCGGCGCGGGCGCCGCGCTCGTCGCCCTCAACTCCCGCCTGGCGGCCCCGGAGTACCGGGACATCCTGGCTCACTCGCGGGCCCGGGTGCTGCTGGTGTCCCCCGCCCTGCTGCCCGCGCTGGCCGTGTCAACGGCTGACCAGCTGCCGGTCGAGACCGTGGTGCTGCTGCCCGGGGAGGACGAGGCGGCCCTGCCCGGCGCCCGGTCTTACACCGAATGGCTGGGGGGCGGTGACGCGCGCGGCGTCGAGCTGCCCGCCGACGAGGACGCCATGATCGCGGTGAACTACACCAGCGGGACAACCGGCCGGCCCAAAGGCGTGGTCTACACGCACCGCGGCGCCTACCTGAACGCGGTCAGCGTGGCCCTGGAGTTCGGCCTGTCCGCGTCCAGCTGGCATCTGTGGACGCTGCCGATGTTCCATTGCAACGGCTGGTCGCTGACCTGGGGCGGGACCACGGTCGGGGCCACGAACGTGTGCCTGCCGTCCTTCGATCCTGACCGGGCCCTGGACTTGATCGCCCGCTACCCGGTCACGCACCTGTGCGGCGCCCCGGTCGTGCTCAGCGAGCTGGCCCGGGCCGGTGCCCGGCGCAGCTTCGTGTCCGGCCGCCTGGTCCGCGCCGCGGTCGGCGGCGCCCCGCCGACCAAGGAGACCATCGCCGCGGTGCAGCAGATGGGCGTCCAGGTGACGCACCTGTACGGGCTGACCGAGACCTACGGTCCGTCGCTGGTCTGCGAGTACCAGCAGGGCTGGACGGACCTGCCCGCCGCGGTCCTGGCCGAGCGGCTGAGCCGGCAGGGGGTGCCGACCGTGTCCGTCGGCGACGTGCGGGTGGCCGACGGCGAACTGGCCCCGGTGCCCGCGGACGGCCGGACCGTCGGGGAGATCCTGGTCCGGTCCAACACCGTGGCGGCCGGCTACCTCGACGACGAGCAGGCCACGGCGGAGGCGTTCCGCGGTGGCTGGTTTCACACCGGCGACCTGGCCGTGCTGCACCCGGATGGCTACGTGGAGCTGACCGACCGGAGCAAGGACGTGATCATCAGCGGCGGGGAGAACATCGCCTCGGTCGAGGTGGAGAAGGTCCTCGCGGCCCACCCGAACGTGCTCGAGGCGGCCGTGGTCGCCGTCCCCGACCAGCGGTGGGGCGAGCGGCCGGTCGCGTTCGTGACCCTCGCGGACGGCGAGGTCACCGAGCGGGAGCTGACCGAGTTCGTCCGCGGCCGGCTCGCCCACTTCAAGGCCCCGGACCGGGTGTATTTCGAGGCGCTGCCCAAGACCTCGACCGGCAAGATCCAGAAGCACGTCCTGCGGACGGTGGCCCGCGAGCGCAGCGAGGGCAGCTCACGTCCGCCGGAAGGCGCGGCCTGATGGCCGGGCCAGCCACGCAGGCGCGGCCCGGGAAAGCGAGCGCGCCGAGCGCGGCCGACGCCCGCCGCGCCGAGGTGATCACGCTGGCCGCGGACCTGTTCGACCGGGACGGGTACGCGAGCGTGTCGATGGAGCAGATCGCCGCGGCGGCCGGCGTGGCCAAGCCCACGCTCTACCACTACTTCCGGGCCAAGGACGAGATCCTCCGCGGCATCCACGAGGCCTTCATCGACATCCTGCTGCAACGCCAGGACGAGCGTGTCCGGCTCGGCCTGGCCCCTGCCGACCTGCTGCTCGGCGCGATGACCGACATCTTCGGGCTGATGGAAACCCACCGCGGCCACGTCCGGGCGTTCTTCGAGCACCACCGGGAGCTGCCCGACGAGGCCCGTAAGCAGATCCGCGTCAAGCGGGACCGCTACGAGCAGCTCATCCGCGACGCGATGACCGAGGGCATCCGGACCGGGGAGTTCCGCGACGTCGACCCCGAGACCGCCACCCTGGCCGTGTTCGGCATCTGCAACTGGGCCTACCAGTGGTGGCGGCCCGGCAGCAGCGCGGACCCGGCGCACACCGCGCAGAAGATGTGGGACCTCGTCATCCGCGGCCTGGCTGCGCCCGGTGAGCACCCCGGGCCGCGCCGGCGCTTTCTTTCCCTATAACGAACACCGGGCCGGGCTACTGCCGCGCAGCGGCCCGGCCGTCAGCACCTGGAGAGAGCCGCCCCGCATGCGCAGCAGACCGTCTGCCGATGTACCCGGCGTCAATGTCGCGGCCCTGGCCGCCTACCTGCCCGGGGTCCTGGATGACTACGACACCGAGGGTGCGCTCAGCGCCAGGCTGCTCGCGGGCGGCCGGTCCAACCTGACCTGCCTGCTGTCCCAGCCGGGCGGGCGCCGGTGGGTGCTGCGCAGGCCCCCGCTGGGCCACGTCATGCCCAGCGCGCACGACATGAGCCGGGAGTTCCGCGCCCTGTCCGGCCTGGCCGGCACCGGCTTCCCCGCGCCGCGGCCCCGCGCCCTGTGCACGGACCACTCGGTGCTGGGCGTCACGTTCCTCATCTACGACTACGTGCCCGGCCTGATCATCTCCGCTGAGACGGCCGCCCGGAAGCTGACCGCCGACCAGGCCGGCCGCTGTGCGGTGAGCTGACCGGCACGCTGGCCCGGCTGCACGCGATCACGCCGCCGCCTGCCCCGCCGGGCCGGTCAGCCAGCGCGAAGGACTACCTCGCCCGCCAGGTGGCCCGCTGGACCGGCCAGTGGCAGCACACCGCGACCCGGGAACTGGCCGCGTTCGGGCCGCTGGCCCGCTGGCTGCGCGAGGAGATCGCCGGCCTGCCTGCCGACTACGACGTCACCGTGGTGCACGGTGACTACCGGCTCGACAACCTGGTCCTCGACCCCGGCACCCAGCAGGTCCGGGCGGTGCTCGACTGGGAGATGTCCACCCTCGGCGACCCGCTGATGGACCTGGCCCTGCTGCTGGTCTACTGGGAGCAGCCCGGCGACGGCCTGCGCAGCCGGGTCAACGTGGCCCGCGGCCTGACCACCGGCGACGGCTTCTGGACCCGCGACCAGCTGCTCAGCGCGTACGCCCAGGCCAGCACCCGCCCGCTGGACCACCTGCACGCCTGCCTCGGGCTGGCCTGCCTCAAGCTCGCGGTGGTCATGGAGAGCATCCACTACCGTCACCTGGCCGGCCAGGCCCTCGACCCGCTCTCCGCCGGCCTGGAAGACGCCACCCCCGCGCTGCTCGACCTGGGCCTGGCCGTCGCGGACGGCCAGGGCCTGGCCGGCCTCACCGCCTAGCACGCCGCGGACGCGAAGGTGAGGCGCGGGCCGGGTCAGCTCGGCTCGGGGTCCCAGAATGAAATCGAGTCGAGCCACTCGATCAGCAGTTTGCTCGTCGCCAGGAAGTGGTGCTGCATGTGCGACCCGGCGGCCTCGGCGTCGTGCGCCTCCATGCTGTCGATAATCGCCGTGTGATCGGTGCTGTTGAATTCCTGCCATCCGGGGACGCGATGGAACGCGAACCAGAACTCGTAGGGAACGAGCCGCCTGGCCGCGCTCGCGAACCACACCAGTTTCGGCGCGTTGGCGATACGCCAAATGGCGTCGTGCAGCTCTAGGTTTAGCTCGAGTGCCCGCTCGGGCGACTGGCCCGTCCGGGCGTGCAGTTCAGCATCGATCTTCCGCAAGGCTTCGATGTCTGCCTCGGTAGCGAGCTCCGTGGCCCGCGCGGCCAGCTTGCCCTCGGAAACCGCCCACATGAAGTAGATGTCCTCGACGTCCTTGCGCAACGTCGGCAGCACCAGGAAGCCCCGGTTCGGTTCCTGCGCCAGCCAGCCGTCCTGAGCGAGCAGCAGCAACGCCTCCCGTACAGGGGTCACGCTGATGTCGAGTTCTTCCGCGATGGGACCGAGGCGGAGGATGTCACCGGGACGAACTTTCCGGCTCAAGATGAGCTCCCGAACAACGGAGGCAACGCCGTGCCTCAATTGCTCGCGGTTAACCCTGTCCCGCAGAGCAGCCATGGTTAAAGGTACCTCTCTGGCGGCCTGGGTTTGGGACGCTGGCGGGATCTTAACCTTCGATCCTGAGCGCCTAAACCCGTCTCGGGCCGTCCCCATCGACCATCAGAACTCTCCGTCTCCAACATTATCCGGCAATCGGTCGCCGGGCACGCCAGTAGCTACCCTGCGCGGCGGAACCAGCCGCACGCCGACGGACGCCCGGACTCGTCCCGGTTGGCCGTCTCGATCTCGCCGCGGTCGGGTGCGACCGCCCCGGAAGACCAGGACACCGGGAGGGTCAACGCGGAGGCCGGTTCCTCAGGCCCTGGCGGCACCGGCTAGCTCGGTGCGCCCTGGTCACGTAGGCCGGCCGACCGGCCAGGATCGTCTCCCCACGCGTGCGGTCGTATCTGCTCTGTCTACACATTCCCGGCCACCAGCCAGGGTCCCGCGATACAGTCTACATATAATATTTGATAGATAATGCAACAACTCAGGCAGAGGGACTCCCGCGTCCGTGGCCGGACACCTGGCGCTGGGCTGCCGGCCAGGGCTCGTCCCGCCGCCCAGGGCTCGTCCCGCCGCCCAAGGCCGGGGAGGGGTACGGCGTGGCTCGGTTTGTGACGACGGCCGACGGTATCGGCCGTCTTGACGGCGACCAGATCACGCTGCTCGCGACCGAACATACCGACCTGGGAAAGCCCTCGCCGCCGGGGAAACCATGACGTCCCTGGCCGCAGTGGGCGGATCCCGCGTCCTGCCCTTGGCCGGGACTCGGGTACAGGCGCCGGTACCGCGACCGCCCAAGGTGTGGATCGTCGGGAAGGCCTACCACGACCATCGCATCGAGACCGGCCACGAACCGTCGGCCGAACCGTTCGTCGCACTGGTGGCCCCGACCGCGGTCACCGGCCCGTACGACGTTATCCGGCGACCGGCCGTGGCACCGGACTGTGTCGACTATGAGGGAGAACTCGGCGTGGTCATCGGTGCAACCGCGACCGCCATCGGCGAGGACGACGCCTGGGATCACATCGCTGGCTTCACGGTTTGCAACGATGTCAGCGCCCGCGATGTGCAACTCGGTCACCTCGAGGGCCACCCGGCCAGCGTCTCGCTCGGCAAGAGCTTCGACACCTTCCTGCCCACCGGCCCGGCGCTGGCCACACTCGACGAGTTCGGGAACGCCTCGGACCTGTTGCTGCGCACCTGGGTCGACGGTGAGTTGTGTCAGGAAACCCGCACGTCGCGGCAGATCTGGTCGATCCCCCATGTCGTGAGCTTCCTGTCGCACCGGACCACCTTGTTGCCGGGTGACCTCATCAGCACCGGCACCCCGGCAGGAGTCGGCCTGGCCCGTGGCACCTACCTCGGGGCCGGTTCGACGGTGCGGGTCGAGATCGAAAGCATCGGTGCCATAGAGAATCGCGTCGCCTGACCACCCGGTCGCGGGGGATTTGTGGCGGCCGGCCAGCCTGAGCGGAAAGGGCACATTTGATGACAGAGGTACTGACCGATCCGGCTATCCAGACCCTGTCGAGCATCGCCGACCGTATCTTTCCGCCTGATGAGGAGTCGCCGGGCGGGGTCGAACTTGGCGTCGTCTCCTATGTCCTGACCCAGCTAGCCGGGCCCTGGGGTCGTGGCGACCGCATGTACCGGGACCCGCCATTCGTCCGGCCCCCGCACCCGGGTCACGGCTGGCAGTCGGAGATGACGCCGCTGGCGGCATTCTCCTACGGCCTGGCCGCCCTCGACGATCACGCGGTACGCGCCTACGGGACGGTGTTCGCGTCCTTGCCAGTGGAAGCCCAGGACATGCTGCTAGCCGAACTGGAGCAGGGGACGATCCCATCCTTCGCCCAGCTGGGCGCGGCTGATTTTTTCGACCTGCTGCTCGGCGCGTGCGTCGAAGGTGTATTCGCTGATCCGAGGTATGGCGGGAACCGGAACGGCGAGGCCTGGCTCTGGATCGGGTTTCCCGGACCGCATACCGCCGATGAGAAATCGGGGATCGGCGAGCCCGACGTGGGGCGGAAGAGCCGGGCCAGCTGATGGCGGCCCGGGAAATCGACGTCATCGTGGTCGGCCTCGGCTGGGCGGGGGGCATCGTCGCGGCCGAGCTCACGAAGGCTGGTCTCCAGGTCGTCGGCCTAGAGCGTGGCCCTGATCATGACAATCGAGCCGGCGCCTTCGCCGGTAGCCGCGACGAATTGCGCATCCGGCGGCTCGAGCACACTCAGCACACCGACCTCGAGACATGGACTCTGCGTCACCACGAGCGCGAGATGGCGCTCCCTATGCGCCGGGCAGGTGCGTTCACCCCCGGCTACGGGGTGGGCGGCTCGAGCCTGCTGTATGGCGGCATGGCCTGGCGATTCCCGGCCTACGACTTTATGCCGCGGACGGCCATCACCACCCGCTACGGAGAAGGGGCCATGCCGGCCGGGAGCACCATCGCCGACTGGGGAATTTCCTACCAGGACCTGGCGCCATTCTATGACCGGTTCGAGCAGATGGCCGGCATCGCCGGGCAGGCCGGCAACGTGGCGGGCCACCTCATTCCCGGCGGAAATCCCTTCGAGGCCCCCCGCACGATGGACTTTCCGGTACCTCCCCTGCGCGACCTTCCTGGCCCCTCACTGTTCCGCGACACCGCCCGGAGGCTGGGCTACCGCCCGTTTCCCGTGCCCAGTGCCGCGTTGTCTCGCGACTACGTCAACCCCGACGGAATCGCCCGCCCAGGCTGTCGGTACTGCGGATACTGCGCCGGCGCACCATGCGAATTTGGCGCCAAGGCCGACGCGGTAGTGACCGTCCTGCCGGTGGCTCACCGGACCGGAAGGTTCGAGGTGCGCGCCAATTGCAATGTCGTCGAGGTCCTGCACGACGGTCACGCCGCCCGCGGGGTCCGGTATGTCGATGCCACGGGCGCACCCCATGAACTGCGCGCATCAGCCGTTGTCCTGAGCGCTTACGCGCTCAACAATGTGAGGTTGCTGCTCAATTCCGGTCTGGGCGTCCCGTATGACCCGGCCACCGCGACGGGCGTGGTCGGCCGGAACTACGGTTACAACTTCGGGCTCCGCAGCGAGGCACTGTTCGCTGACCGGAAGTTCGAGAACTACATTGGCTCACCAGCCATCGGTTTCGCGATAGCCGAGTTCAATGCGGACAACTTCGATCACACCGGGCTCGGCTTCCTCGATGGCGGGCTGATCTGGGTCAGTAACCGGGCGGCCGGCCCGCTGTCCGGGATTCCTGTTCCACCGGGTACGCCACGCTGGGGTGCCGCGTGGAAGCGCGCGATCGGCACGTGGTACGACCGGTCGGTCTCGGTGGTGGCACACGGTGCGGTGATCCCGTATCGCCATCATTACCTGGACCTCGACCCCAACTACTCAGACTCCTGGGGAAAGCCACTGCTGCGCATCACCTTTGACTGGAGCGAGAACGACCGGCGGATGTACGCGTTTCTGGCCGGGAAGGTTGCTGAACTCGTCGCCGCGATGCGCCCGGACGACGTGGTCACCCCGGCAGGCCTGCCCGACCACTTCGATACCGCTGTCTACCAGTTGAACGCACAACACCGGCGGAGCCATCATGGGCGCGGATCCGGGCACTTCGGTGGTCAATCCCTGGCTGCGGATGTGGGACTACGACAACGTATGGGTCGTCGGTGGCTCGGCCCTGCCGCAGAGCACCGGCACAGGGCCGACGGGGACGATCTGCGCCCTGGCCTACCGGGCCGCCAGCGATATCATCCGGGCCACGGCCAGCAGCAAGGTCGCTTAACCGCAGCACGCGAACCCTGATCCCGCGCACCCCGGCGCAGGCGGCTCAGATCATCCCCGCGCCGCCGTCAACGTAAAGCACCTGGCCGGTGATGAAGCTGGCCGACTGGGACGCGAGGAACAGCACCGCCTCGGCTTGGTCTTCCGGGTAGCTAACCCGGCCGAGCGGGATCGGGGACCGGAACCGGGCGAGGCTTCCGGTCACGCGCTCCCCGTAGCTCGCCCCAGCCCGATCCAGGTTGGCGTCCAGGTGCTCGGTCCGGGTCGTGCCCGGGCTCACCGCATTGACCCGGATCTTGTCCTGGGCCAGCTCCAGGGCGAGGACCCGGGTGAGGTGCTCCAGCCCGGCCTTGGCCGCGCAGTAGGGCCCCATGCCGACCCGCGGAAGCTTGCCGGCCAGCGACGTGACATTCACGATGGCGCCTTCGCTGCGGTCGATGAAGTGTGGCGACACATGCTTTGCCGTAAGCATCGATCCGGTCAGCGTGGTCGCAAGCACCCGGTTCCACTCGCCGAGTTCGGTGGACGCGATCGGGGCTGGCTGGGCCGGGCCGAACCCCGCGTTGTTGACCAGCACGTCAATCTGGCCGAACCGGTCCAGTGTCGCCCGGACCGCGGTGCTGACCTGGTCTTCCTCGCTGACATCGCAACGCAGCGCCATGGCCTCACCGCCTCGATCGAGTATCCCGGCGGTGGCCTTCTCGAGGCGCTCAGGTGTCCGGCCCAGGGCCACGACCTTCGCGCCGTTCCGGGCGAACCCGTTAGCGATGGCCAGCCCAATTCCGGTGCCTGCGCCCGAGACCAGAACGACTTTGCCCCGCAGATCGGGAAGATCCATATCTAGCTGTTACCTTCGGTCGCTTCCGGCTTGGCCGTTCCCTGATGGGCGAACAGGCGCCACTGATCACCTTCGCGCTTCCACACCTGGAGCCCGGACGCCGCCACCCTTCGTCCTTCAGGGAAGGCGGAATCGGGCTCGATGCGGACCTCGTAGTCCCCCGTGACCATGGCGACATCGCCAAACAGCAGCACGTCAATCTCACCACGCTCGATCGCGCGGGGCGTCCCGCCGGTCGTGGTCATGATGAAGTCCTCTTTGCCCTCACGCAGCCCGGTCGAATGCATGTAGCTCAGGTCATCGCTGAGGGTGTCGCTCAGGGCCTGACGGTCGCGGTTCTTGATCGCCGCACAACGCTGCGCTTCCGTGGCGCGGATGCTCGCGGTATCGGTGTCCTCGGCAGCCCGGGTCGTTGTCATATCGAACTCACTCCTCCGTGATGATGATCGCGTGTACCGGGCAGTCGATGACGGCCCTGCGGGCGAGCGCCTCGTCTCCGGCGGGAACCTCACCGTCATTCTTGAGCATGGCGTAACCCCACTCATCCAGATCGAAAAGGGTCGGAGCATGGCCGGCGCACGTCCCGAATCCCTCACACGTCGCTGATTCCAGGCGGACCTTCAACACCTGTCGCCCCCAATCGTCATTTCGGCAAACTCCTCGAACTTACGGCTGCTGTTACTCGACCATAAGAATGCCGGGATTCTCGATCACCTTCTTCACCCACGCGAGAAATCCCACCGATTCCGCACCGTCGATGATGCGGTGGTCATAGGACAGGGCGATGTACATCATGGGCCGCACCACGACTTCGCCGTCAACGGCAATCGGCCGGTCCATGATCTTGTGCATGCCGAGGATTCCGACCTGCGGCACGTTCCTGATGGGCGTGGAGAACAGGTTCCCGAATACACCGCCGTTGGTGATCGTGAAGGTCCCGCCCACGAGGTCATCGGCGCTGAGGGTCCGGTTCCGGGCCGCCTGGGCCAGGCGCTCGATCTCGAGCTCGATTCCGGCGAACGACAACTGGTCCGCGTTGCGCACCACGGGCACCACCAGCCCGTCGGCGGTGTTCACTGCGACGTTGATGTCGTAGTACTCCTTCAGGATGAGGTCCTTGTCCTGAAGCTCGGCATTGACGTTCGGGAACTGCTTCAGGGCGCTTACCGCGGCCTTGGTGAAGAAGCTCATCAGGCCCAGCTTCACCCCGTGGCGGGCCCGGAAGTCTTCCTGGAGACTCGACCGCAGTCCTAGCACCGCCGACATGTCAACCTCGTTGAACGTGGTCAGCATCGCGGCCGTCTGCTGCGCTTCCATAAGCCGCTGCGCGATGACCCGGCGCCGATGGCTCAGCCTGACCCGGCGCTCGGGCCGGTGCGCCCTCCCGGCCGCGTCCACCTCGTGACCGGCCCCGGCCAGATTCTCCGCGGAACGACCGGGCGCGGGGCCGGTCACCGGCGACCGTCCGTTAGTCGAGAGGCCGGGGCTGCTAGAAGTCAACGTGGCCTGGGGGCCCGGATCGGCGTCTGCCATCAGTTGTCTCCTCGGTCGGTGCGTGCTCTCGGTGCTCGGCGGGCCGCGAGCGGATGTCATTCCTCCGGCGGCGCCAGGGCCGCGGCGAGCAGGCGCTGCTGCTCCAGCCGGTGATACGCCGCCGACCCCTGAGCCGGCACCACTCGCGCGGGCCGGCCGAAGTAACGGACCGGCTGAGCGAACTGCGCGGCGAGCACGTCTTTGACGAAGTGCCAGGCCCCCATGTTTTCCGGCTCCTCCTGAACCCAGCCGATTTCATTCAGCGCCGGGAAGGCCGCCGCGGCGGCAGCCACTGCGGCGTCCGGCCAGGGATAAAGCTGCTCGAGCGACATGAGGACAGCCGGGGGCCCGGTGTGGCTGGCGTGTGCGGCCTTCAATTCGGTGGCTATCTTTCCCGTGCACAGCAGCAGCCTGGTGGGCTGGGCGCCGGCCGGGCCGAGGACGTCGACTAGCACCGGCCGGAAATGGCCGCAGGCCAGTTCCTCGGGACGCGAGGCCGCGTCCCGGTCACGCAGCAGGCTTTTGGGCGTGAAGACGACGAGCGGACGCTGCCTGCTTTCCGCCAGCGCGTGCTGACGGATCAGATGAAAATACTGGGCAGCGGTCGTGCAGTTGACGACCAGGGCATTCCCCTCGGCTGCCATCTGCAGGAACCGTTCCGGTCGGGCACTGGAGTGCTCGGCCCCCTGCCCTTCAAGCCCGTGCGGCAGGAGCAGCACCAGCGACGAGTTCTGCGCCCAGCGGAAGTTCCCGGCCATGATGAACTGGTCGATGATCGGCTGAGCCACGTTGGCGAAGTCCCCGAATTGCGCTTCCCAGAAGGTCACCGACCGGATGGGGTTGATCGAGTAGCCGTACTCGAAGGCGAGCGTGGCCGTTTCGCTCAGCGGCGCGTTGAAGATATCGAACCAGCCGACTGCGCCCGGGATGTGCTGGAGCGGACAGTGCGTTGTCCCCGTCGCCGCGTCGTGCCACACCGCGTGGCGCTGAGCAAAGGTGCCGCGCTCCGCATCCTCTCCAGTCACCCGGACCGATATACCGTCCTGCACGAGTGAGCCCCAGGCCAGCGCTTCCACATGAGCCCAGGACAGGCGGTCGAAGCCGCGCCGGGGCTCCAGCACCCGGCGCTGGAACTTATCCGATACGGCGAAGCCCTCCGGAACAGCCGAAAGGAACTCATTAAGTGCGCGGAGGCGCTCCAAGGGGACCCCGGGCACCCCGGGTGCGCGGGGCGGCTCCGGGTGTGGGCTCCCAGGGGACGGCGCGGGCTGCTGCGCGTCGCGGACCCCGCGGAACTCCCCCGCCACATCTGCCTGCAGCCGTGCCGCGTGACCGGCGGAAATGACCCCCCGGGCGGCAAGCGCCCCGGAGTAGATCGAGAACACCGACGGGTGTACTTCGATGGCCCGATACTGCAGCGGCTGGGTGAACGAAGGATCATCCACCTCCTGGTGGCCGCGCCGCCGGTACCCGACCAGGTCGATCATGAAGTCCGCGCCGAAGGTCATCCGGTACTCGTAGGCCAGCTCGACCGCCCGGATGCACGCCTCCGGGTCGTCGGCGTTCACGTGCACGATCGGCACCTCGAAGCCGCGGGCCAGGTCCGTCGCGTAACGCGTGGACCGGCCGTCAGCCGGTTCTGTGGTGAAACCGATCTGGTTATTCATCAGGATGTGGATGGTGCCGCCGGTTTGGTAGCCGGGGAGCCGGGCGAGATTGAACGACTCGGCCACGATGCCCTGGCCAGCGAAGGCCGCGTCGCCATGGGTCAGGACCGGCAGCGCCGCACTCGGCCGGCCACGGTTTCGATCCTGCAGGGCGCGCGCCAGGCCCAGGGCGACAGGACCCACGAACTCCAGGTGACTGGGGTTAGGCAGCATCACCAGCCGCATCGCCCGGCCGCCGGGCTCGGTCGAGTAGCGCGTCTCCCCGCCGCGGTGGTACTTCACGTCGCCCAGAGGCATCGGATCGGGATCGGAGGATTCCCCGAACTCGGAGAAGATATGCCCGAGGTCGCCTGCGAAGAGCTGGGCAAGAAGATTCAGCCGCCCTCGCGAGACGGTGCCGAATACCACGGACTCGAAGTTGTCCTCGTAAGCGAGTTCGATGAGCCGCTCGAGCATCGGGACGATCATGTCGGTTCCCTCAAGGGAGAACCGCTTCTCACCCACGAACGACCGTTGCAGAAAGTGCTCGAATCCCTCGACACGAGCGAGCCGGGCCAGGATGGCCACCCCTAGTGCGTCCGGGAACGATGCACCGTGCCGGGACTCGACCCAATCCTCCAGCCACTCCCGTTTATCGGGATCGCGGATGTGGCTGAACTCGTACCCACTCGGGCCGAGGTAGATCTGCCGCAACCGGGCCAGCGCCTCCTGAGCGTCAGCGCACTCGGCCCCGACCTGTCCGCCGACGAATTCAGCCGGCAAGCTGGCAAGATCACTGAAGGGGTCCGACTGCAGCCAGCCGAGCTTCTTGACCAACCCCGGATCGATGGGCATCTCGAACGTGGGCAGGGGGTTGACGGAGGCCCAGAGATGACCCAGCGTCCGCATGGCATCCGCGGCGGCGACTACCCGCGTGATCGTGGCCGGGTCAACGACGAACTCCATCAGGTACGCGAGGTTGGGCCCGACACCCACGCGACCTAGCCAGCCATGATCATGACCGGACATGACGATCGGCACCGCCCAACAGGATCGACGATCTCGTTGACAAGCACTCGCACCATGCGCCTGATCCGCCTGGCCCAGACTCAGGATTCGTATATAATATCACAAATAAGCTCCCGGCTGGCTTCGTGGCGATCGCGCCCGGTCCGGCGGGCTTCAATCAACCGGCACTCGACAGGAAGGCGGCGCGGTGCGCCATGGCTGATGCGAGCGACGCGAATGGCCGGCAGTTCACCAAAGAAGACACGCAGCGTTACCTACGGGACCGTCGCAACTGGGGGCGCTGGGGGGACGACGACGAGATGGGTGCGCTCAACCTGATCACTCCCAAGAAGCGCATCGAGGCAGCCTCGCTGGTACGGTCTGGGCGGTCGGTGTCGATGAGCCTGCCATTCCCGAAGGAGCCGAGCCCGATCAACCCGAAGCCGGCCCTGCATTACATGGACCGCGGCGTGCGCGGCACAGGTGGCTCGGCCGTCGACTTCTATGGCATCGCCTACCACGGCATGAACTCGACGCACATCGATTCGCTGTGTCATGTGTGGGATGAGAACGGCTTGTACAACGGCCGGAAGGCCGACGACGTCATCACCTTCAAGGGCGCCACCTTCGGCCAGATCGACAACTGGCGGGACGGCATTGTGACCCGCGGCGTGCTGCTCGACGTGCCGCGGTTCCGCGGCACGTCGTACGTGGCGCAAGACGAGCCGGTACACGGCTGGGAACTGGAGCAGATCTGCCAGTCGCGCGGTATCGAGGTGACCGCCGGGGACGCACTGGTGGTGTATTCCGGCCGTGAGGCGTGGAGCCGGGCGGAGGGCCGCCCGTGGGGCAGTGGGGTATCGACGGCACCCGAGGGTGAGGTGCACGGCCCGGATCGGCCCGGGCTGCACGCCTCCTGCCTGGAATTCATCCGGGAGACCGATGCAGCCGTGCTGGTGTGGGACATGATGGACTGGTTCCCCAACGGGGTGGGGCTGCCCTGGACGGTGCACGGCTCGATCTTCGCCTTTGGCATTGCCCTGATCGATAACGCGCTCCTTGAGCCGCTGGCCGGGATCTGCGCGCAGGAGAACCGCTGCGACTTCATGTTCGTCACGTCACCGCTGCGCGTGCAGGGCGGAACGGGTTCGCCGGCGAACCCGCTTGCCATCCTCTGAAGGGCTGCTCCTGGTGCCGGACGCGCTCAGGTGGCGTCCGGCACCAGGAGCAGCCGGCCGGTGACCGTGCCTGCTTCCATCAGCCGGTGCGCCTCGCCCGCTTCCGACATGGGCATCGTCCGGTTGACGATCGGGTTGAGCAGGCCTAGCGACACGAGGTTCAGCACATCACGGAGCTGCCGCCGGCTCGTGCTGGTCGCGGCCAGGAGATGGACGTCCCGGTTGCGCCAGTCCTGCAGGCTCACCGTTACCGGCTGCTGGGTGATCTCCCCGACCAGCACAATGCGGCCGTGCTTGGCCACGCACCGCACGCTCGACTCAAAGACCGCGCTGCCCACGTTCTCCAGAACGACGTCGCAGCCGCGGCCGTCGGTCACCTCAAGCACCTGGGCGCTGAAGTCAGTGCCACGGTCGAAGACCACTGTTTCATGGGCCCCCGCCTGCTTGATCGCCTCTGCCTTGAGGTGCGAACTGGTCAGCCCGATGACCTGAGCGCCCATCGCCCTGGCCAGCTGGACCGCGTGCAGGCCGACCCCGCCGCCGGCCCCGGTGATCAGCACAGACTCGCCGATCCTCAACTGCGCTACGTCCCGCAGCGCGTTCAGCTGGGTGCCGACGACACACGCCGCAATCGCGACGTCCATCGTTTCGACCTTCTCCGGCACACGGACCAGGCTGGCCTCGGAGATCGCGACCAGTTCGGCGTAACCGCCGTTCAGGCCCAGGTCGCCGAGAAAGCGCTGCTTGGTGCATTTGGATTCGCGGCCCGATCGGCACTCGTCGCAGGCTCCGCACACGTACTCCCGCTGAACCGTCACGACCCGGTCACCGGCGGCGAAGTCGGCGGCTTCGTCGCCTACCGCCACGACTTCGCCAACGACCTCGTGGCCGAGAATAACGGGGAACCTGGTACCTGCCGTGCGGACACCGCTGCGGACGAGCACATCGTGCCAGCAGGCGCCGCAGGCGTCCACCCGGACGACACACTCGTCCCGGCGAGGCCGCGGATCGGCGACCTCGGTCCACTTCAGCCCGTCAGCCGGCCCGCGTTCCTCCATGACTACGGCCTTCATACGAACCAACTCCTCCTGGCAGAACGCCGGATCATCGAGTGCCCGGCCCGGGGCTCGCCCGAGCCCGCGGACACGCACTCCCCGTCCCGGTCAGGCCCGGGGAAGCCGTACCGGGAAACGGTCTGAGGCGGCCGCGCGCCGCCAGCTCGTGGTTACTTCCGGGGTCCGAGCTTGTACCACTCGCGGGCGGTCTCGGACATCATCTGGGCCCGGTGCTCCTGGGGCATGACCTCCAGCAGTGCGGCCAGATCGTCGTCGTGGCGATGCGGGTAGTCCGTGGCAAACATCAGCAAGTTGTCCGGGCCCAGCCAGCGCAGCACGTTCGCCATCTGCTCAGGAGGGCCGGCGTCGGTCGGGGCGATCGAGAAGCGGCAGTGCTTGCGCACCAGGTCGAGCGGAGGGGCGTCGACCCACGGGATCTCGCGGCGGAGGCCCTTCCATTCTTTGTTCATCCGCCAGCCCCAGGCGGGTACCCAGCTGAATCCGCTCTCGAGGAACGAGACGCGCAGATCCGGGAACTTCTGGAAAACGCCCTCGGCGACCATGCTGAGCAACTGCGCGGCATAGCTCTGGATCTCGGCCGAGTACTCCTCGACGTACCAGGAGGGGAAGCCGCTCGTGGAGGGTGCTTCCTCAGTCGTGCCGCCCCAGTGCAGGCCCATGACCAGGTCGTTGCGGACAATTGCCTCGTAGAGCGGATGGTGGACCCGCTGCCCGTAGAGCCGCTCGGAGCGGATCGGCACCAGCACCTGGACAAACTGCGGGTGGGAGCCTACCCGGTCGATCTCCTTGGCCGCGGCGACCGCGTCGCGAGCCGGGATCACGATGGAACCGACCAGACGCGGGTCCTTGCTGAACCACTGGTCGACAATCCAGTCGTTCACCGAACTGGCCAAAGTGGCCGCCCAGTCCGGGTGACGCAGCGAGTCCACTGCGTAGTAGCAGTTCAGGATTCCGTAGTCAACATCCCACGGATCGAGGATGTGACGCTGCAGCATCGACACGTCAGTCGACGGAAGACCCGATTCGGGCCTCCATTCCGGACGGCAGGACGTCGGCGCGTTGACCGGGTAGGTGTCCTGCACGCCAGCTGGCCCCCGCCAGCCGCGTTCCTCAGCCCATTGGATCCACAGGTCGGACTGGTAGCGGAACAGCGTCTGCAGGTTAGGCACGTTTGCGTGCACATCACAGTCGATTACCGGTCCCGTCCAGAGATCGCTCCTGGTCTTGCCGCCTTGCACGATGCTCGCTGTCACGCGTTCTCCCTGGGCTGCGCCGCGGTGCCCGGATGGCCGGCCGCAGCGCCTTCTGCGCTGTCGGAATTACTGTCCGCCCGCTCGCGGATCATCACGACGAGGTAGTCACTTTCGACTGCGACCTGGAATGTCTGAGCGACGTAGGGGCCCTTGATCAGGGGGACGGCAGACCCGTCCTCTAGCTCGGCGACCACCGTCGCACCGTTCTCGATCTCGACCGGCATGGGCCGGGCGCGCAGACCACTGGGATTCCAGTAGGACTGGCCAGTGTCCAAGTCGAATTCCCAGCCGTGCCAGGGGCAGGTCAGCATCTTCCGGTTCGCATCGAACCTGATGTCGCCCGGGCCCTTGCTGTACACAAGCCCCAGCACCTTGCCCTCGCACAACGGCCCGGACAGGTGCGGGCACCGATGCAGGAAGGCGTAGAACTTGCCATCCACATTCAAGATGCCGACCTCCCGGCCGCCGAAGTCACCGATGAAGCGGCCGCCCACCGGAACCTCGTCAACCCGCGGCCCGACGTACTTACGCATCACGAAAGCAGGTCGCTGCACGGCCGTCACGCAGCACTCCAACCAGTCGGGGCGGCCAGGATGCCGCTGTTGGCCTTCAGCGGGATGTTGTAGAACTTGCTGGCGTTCTCGCCGAGAATCCGGCGGCGCTGCCCGATCGGGAGGCTCTGCGGAACTGACTCATACGGCGAGTCGAAGTCCCAGTGCGGGTAATCGGACGAGAACATGAGGTGATCTGGGCCGATGGTGTCCTCGAACTGCTTCAGCAGCACCGGGAACTCGTCCAGCGACTCCGGCTCCTCCATCGGCTGCGTAGTGAACCAGAAGTGCTCCCGGAAGTACTCGGACGGACGGCGCTTGAGATGCGGCACCTCCGGCCGCAGCACGTTCCATGACGCGTCGAGCCGCCAGGAGAATGGTGCCGCCCAGGACCACGACTGCTCGATGAGCGCGACCCGGAGCTTGGGAAACTGCTCAAAAACGCCTTCGAAAATGAAACTGCTGGCGACCGGGAAGTTGCGCTGACCGATCCCGCAGTGCCATTCGAAGTAGTAATTGACACCCCCCGACGGGCTCATCCGCCTGCCTGGCGAGGTGTGGAAGGTAACCGGCAGGTCGAAGTGCTCGCAGGCCTCGAACACTGGCCAGTACTTCGGGCTGCCGATGCCGTGTTCACTTCGCATCTCGAGCACGACCGAGGGGTACCGATCGCCCATGTCACCCATCTTGACCCGTTCGATCTCCAGGGCCGCCTCACGCGGGTGCTCGATCGGCACGTGAATCGAAGCGTAGAAGCGCGGATCGGCTTTGAGCCAGACTTCCTTGTGTGCGTCGTTGAACGCTCGCGCCAGTTCGATAGCCAGTTGCTCGGGGAAGTTACCGCCCCCGCGGGGCAGGTTCACGCCCATGCCGTTGGACAGGATCACGGCGCTCATGTCGTACTCGTCGAGCAACTGCTGGCGGGTAAAGCCGGGCAGGACGGTTGGGCGGCCACTTGGATCGATCGCGTCGAGCCGGTGCGTGAACTCCCGCTGTGGCGGGATCCCGCGCTCGGTGCTCATGTGCCGGATGCCGATCATCTCCAGGTACTGCCGCCACCGCGGTGAGATGTGCTCCAGCAGCGACTGGTCGGCGAGGCCCAGATTCTGGTGCACGTCGGAGTCGATGACCGGAATCCGTTCGGTCACCGCTGCCGCTGTCCCGCTTGGCCGTCGTGTCGTGTCGATGACCGTCATCGCACCTCCTGGTCTTTACGCATATCATATATTAAATTATGGACCCTGAACTAGCCTTCGCCGCTCCCCATCGGGAGAGTCCCGAGCGGGCCGGCTATGACGGGATGACCGTGTTGGCGGGCAGCAGCCACTCTGGGCCCAGATCCTTGATGGTCTTGACGCCCATCAGGGTCATGGCGCGAGACATCTCCTCACGGAAGATGTTGATGACATGCTCGGCTCCCGCCGGTCCGCCCACGGCCAGGCCGTAGAAATACGGACGCCCGACGCAGACCGCGGTGGCGCCGAGGCACAGGGCCTTGATGACATCGGTCCCGCGGCGGACTCCTCCGTCGAGCAGGACCTCCGCCCGGCCGCCTACCCGCTTCGCGATGGCCGGCAACGCATCCAGGGTGGCCACCGCGCCGTCGAGTTGCCGTCCGCCATGATTCGACACGACCACGCCGTTCGCGCCCATGTCCACCGCTCGCTCGGCGTCGTCGGCATCCAGAACGCCCTTGATGTACAAAGGGCCTTCCCATTGATCACGCATCCAGCCGAAGTCATCCCATGACAGCTCGGGGCGCATCATTTTCTCTTGCGTATTGAGTGACGTCATCGCCGCCTTCCCGCCGACCGAGTCCACGAGGTTGCGCAGCGACACCCGGCGGTGCCGCACGAAGCCGTAGGCCCATTTCGGCTTGAGCGCCCCGTTGAAGGCCCGCATCGGCGTGATGACCGGCGGCTTGCCCATGCCGCGCTTGCGCTCGGACTCCCGGTTCCCCGGAACCGGGACATCCACCGTCACGAACATCGCCTTATACGCCGGCCCGCTTCGCGCGCTGGATCAGCGACAGCGTGAGGTTGTTCTGCAGCGAGCCCGTGGACGAGGAAGGATCGTGATACGGGTAGAGCTGGAAGAAGTGCTCCTTCTCGGTGGCCGCCGCCACTTCCTCGTATGAGTAAGACGAGGCCGTGCTCAGCACCATGAGCGTGCCGGCGCGTTCGGCCGCCTGCGCGGCGCCACGTTCACCGCTCCAGTGCGCGAGGCCAGCCAGCCAGCCGGGCACATGAGTACGGGCAGCGACAGCGATTCGCCAGCGACCTGCGCGGCCAGGTCAACGTCTTCATTGCCGACGAGTACGCGCGAGCGAAGCGCGTAGCGGGCGAATGCGGAACGATTGGCCTGGAGCGTGACGAGGTCTTCGGCTCCGTAGTCGATGAATGCCCAGATCATGTCAGGCAGCGCCCTGCGTGCCTGCTGGTGATAGTCCTCGATCGTAATCGGGCCGGTGCGGGATGAGAGCTTGTACTTGAATGCAGTCACAGTTGTCCTCTCGTGAGCGCCCGCTCAGAAACAGATTGAAACTAGAAGAGGTCCCAATACTGATCGCGCGCGCGCATCTGCTCGGCCGATTCCTCGAGAATAACCCGCCCCGAGCGGATAACATAGACACGGTCAACTATGCGCAGCAGCTGCGGGATGTTCTGCTCGACAATGAGCACCGAAATGCCCTGTTCCTGAACCAGGCCCTTCACCGTGTCGAAGATCCGCTCGGTGAGGCTCGGCGCGATGCCCAGCGACGGCTCGTCCAGGATAATCAGCCGCGGATCGGCAAGCAGGGCCATTCCGATGCTGAGCAGCCGTTGCTGACCACCGGAGAACTTGCTGGCCTGCTGCCGGGGCCGCTCCTTCAAGATGGGGAGCAAGTCGTACACGCGACCGAGCCGGTCCTCGCGTTCCGCAGCAGACTTCACCCCCATTGAGGCCAGTTGCAGATTTTCCTTGACGGTCAGCTCGCCAAAGGTGAAGCGCTCCGCCCGCACCATCGTCATTCCGTCGCGCACATTCTTTTTTACGCTGCGCCCGGTGATCTCGGCGCCTCCGTAGACCACCTGACCAGCTCTGGCCTTGTGCGTGCCGAACACGGTGTGCAGTGTCGTCGTCTTTCCCGCACCGTTGTGACCGATGATCCCGACGATTTCGCCTTTGCCGACCGTGAAGTCAACTCCGAAGATCACCTGCTTGGGACCGTACCCGGCCTCGAGACCGGATACCTCGAGGACTGGTTCGCGGGTACCGTTGGCGGCCGCCCTGACCTGGTCGCTGGAAACGCCGTTACTGCTGGTCATTTAGGAGCCTCCGCCGAAATAGACTTCCGCCAGCCGGGGATCGCTGGTCAAGTCCGCAATATGGCCCTCCGCGGTCACCGCGCCGACCTCCATGAAGTACACGTGGTCGGCGAGGCGGCGCACCACGTCGAGGTTGTGCTCGACTATGCAGACGGTTCGCCCTTCGTCGCGCAATTGTGAGATCACGTCGAGCATCTCGTCGAGGAACTGGTAGTCGATGCCTGAGGCTGGCTCGTCCAGCAGCAGCACCTGTGCGTCAGTGGCCAGGATGCGGGCGAGAGAAACCAGCTTCTGCTGCCCATAGCCCAGCGAGTCCACCCGGACCTGGGCGAAGTCCTCCAAACCGACGAACTCCAGCCACCGGTTCGCGATGGCGCGAGCCTCGCGCTCCTTGGCCCGGGTGAGCCCGATGCGGCCGAACAACGGTCCGAGGTGCTCACCAGGCTGGCCGGGCACCCCCAGCAGCACGTTGTCCAGGACGGTCATCCCGCTGAACAACCGCACGTCCTGGAACGACCGGACCATCCCGAGGTTGGCGACCTGGTCCGGCCGAAGCCCGGTGATGTTCTCCCCGCCCAGGAAGACCTGGCCGGAGTCGAGGGCCAGCGCGCCGGTCAGCAGGTTGAAGACCGTCGTCTTGCCCGCGCCGTTCGCCCCGATGAGCGCGGTGACCTTACCCGTCTGCAGCTGCATCGACAGCCCGCGCACGGCCTTGATGCCACCGAATGATTTGGATACGTTCCGGACGTCCAGGATCACGCCCTGTTCCGCCGGTACCGCGCCGTCCACCCGCTCGAGGGCTCGCGCGGCCTGCCGGGCCCGCCGGCGTTCCGCTGCGTCCGCCGCGACGACTGGAGTCTTGCCAGTCTTGCCACCGCCGGGACTCGACAGCGTGCGGCGCATCCGGCGCAGTAGCCCGGTGACCGTGAGTCCCTCGGGCAGTGCCCCTGCGGGACGGAAGAGCACGACCAGGGTGAGCACCAGCCCGTAGCCCACCAGCTGCACGTTCGACGAGGTCTGCGGACTGAGATGAATCACGTACTGGAAAAACGGCACGAGCAGCACCACGATGGCCGAGCCGATGACCGTGCCGATGGGGTTGCCCACGCCGCCGATGATGACGATGGCAATGATCATGACCGACGCCGTGTAGTTGAACTGTGTCGGCGAGGCGACATCAGTCAGCGTCGCGAGCATGGCCCCGCCCAGCCCGGCCAGGCCCGCGGTCAGCGTGAAGATCGCCAGTTTGTACGAGTAGACGTTCTTCCCGAGCGCGTAGATGGCACTCTGGTCCGCGCGGATGCCGCGCAGCACCCGGCCGTATGGCGATTCACCGATTCGCCAGCAGATCGCCAGGGTGATCACCGCCACCACGATGGCCAGTGGCAGCACCTGCGTCGGTTCGTCGAATTGGTAGCCGAAGAGGGAGAGCGAGGTCGTCTGCTGCAAGCCGTTGTCGCCGCCGAACGTGGTCAAGCCCGACAGTAGCGAGCCGATGACCAGGCCCACGGCCAGCGTTAGCAGCAGGACCCACAATCCGTCCAGATGCAGCGCGGGCAAGCCAATGACGAAGCCGGCCACCAGGGCGAGCCCGATGCCGATGAGAACGGCCACGATCCACGGGAGATGGTGCGTCGAGGTGAGGTACACGACCGAGTAGCCGCCGAACGCCCCGAACGCCGCGGGTGCGGCCTGCAGGACGCCGGCATATCCGAGGATCAGGTTGGTGGCCAGGCCGAAGATCAGGTAGATCAGGATCTGGTCGATGTAGCTGATTGCCTCCTGCATTAGCGCTCCTGGCTCCTCAGCTCCGGACTCCCTGTCCCGACCCCAGATTCCGGCTGCCCTGGCAGCGCGGGAGCCGGCTGGACCGGGCCGTCGTACCGTGGTCGCCGGTGTATCAGCCGGTCCCAGTTCATCGCCCGCGCGGCCTTGCCGACGATGAAGATCAGCAGGATCGCGAAGATCACGAAGCTCGACCAGGTCGACGACACGAAGAACGTGCTCCAGCTCTGGATGAGCCCCATCGCAAGGGCCAGCAACGCGATGATTGACGGGCTCCTGGCGGCGCCGGCGATGAACGCCGCGGTGATCGCGTAGAGGACGAGGTTCTCGCCCATGTCCGACTGGGGGGCGCTCTGCGCGGCCAGGAGGACAGCGCCGATCCCGCCCAGGATCGTCCCGATCGCGAAAACGATTACGTACATCGTCTTCGGCTGAATGCCGAAGTCGATGCTGAGCGACGGATTGACCCGCACCGCCCTGATCATGCGGCCGAGCCGGGTCCACCTGATCAGCGCGGCCACGATCAGCACGGCGACCCAGGTCACGATCACGGACTCGACGGCCAGGCTGGTCAGGTTCACCGGGCCGAACGACACCGCGGTGATGTTGATGGTGGTGGTCACGGGATTGGGCCAGATGATGTTGATCAGGGCCTCGATCGCCGTGTCGATACCCAGCGAGGCGACGAAGATCGGGAACAGCGAGCGTTCTCGGTGGCCGACCCGGCCGGCCAGCGGTGAGTACACCAGGGTTTCGCACCCCACGGCGACCACGACACCGCACAGCGTCGAAACGATGAGCGCCGGAATGAAGGGCCAGCCGAACGAGGTCTGGATCTGCGCAGCGATAAATGCGGTCAGCGCGTAGATGCCGGCGTAGGCGATATGGAAGCGGTGGGCGATGTGGATGATCATCCCGAACCCCACCGCAACCAGCGCGTAGGAGCTTCCGGTAACCACTCCGTCCACGGTGAGCTGGGCGAAGTTGACCGTCGTAATAGGTATTAGTGATTCAGCCGCCATCCGGTCCTCATAAGCTGTTCACGCCGCCCCGGGAGGGTGCCGCTGATCGTGCACTTAGCCTGGTGAGCCGGTGCGCCGTACCGTGGGCATGGCTCCACCGGAGCCGTCCCGGTATCGCAGGCTGCGCTGCGGTGCCTGGCCACTCCGGTAGAGCCATGCCACACCACCATCGGTCTAGTTGGTCATCTTCAGCGGGCCAGCGCCGCTGGATCCCCGGGCGTCAGCCACGGCGAGGAGCACCGGGCTCTGGTTCTTGATCTGCATGACCGCGAGCGGGCAGCTCGCCAGTCCGTGGCCGGTCGGGTCGAATGAGATCTTGCCCGGCGTCGTCCCTGACCCGCCGAAGATCGACGGGAAGGACAGGTCCTCCTCGAGGGCTGCCTGCAACTGGGTGCCGTTGCTGATGTCGCCCTTCTTGGCCAGCACGCGCGAGGCAAGTTCCCACAGGACGTACCCGACGTTGTAGTAGTTAGCCGAGATGTTGAACGGCGACGACGCGCCGGTTCCCTGGCTGGCGAACTCCTGGCGGTAGTACTTGGTGAAGATCTTCTGCCAGTCGTTGGTCGGCGAGTCCGGCAGGAAGTCCTCCTGAACCACGTAGATGCCCTCGAAACCGGCGCCGGCCAGCGTCTGCTGGGGAGCACTGTAGGAGAAGGTGTAGGTCGGCTGCTTCAGGCCGGTGGTGGCGAACTGCTTCAGGAAGTACGCGCAGTCGTTGCCGTTGATGACCAGCAGGATGATGTCAGGATTCTGCGAACGGATGGTGGCGTAAGTGTCAGACCAGTCCGTGGTGCCCTCCGGCTGGGTAGCCGTCCCGGTCACCTTGTACCCGGCCGCCTTGGCGGCCGCGACGCAGGCGTTGAGCACCGGCGCATAGGCGGCGCCCGAGTCGTACACGACGATCGCCGAGCGGGCCGACGGCGTCGCGACCTTGGCGTGCTCCAGCGCGACCGTGACATTGTTCATCGGGTAGTCGGCACGCATCGCCCAGTAGTAGTCCTTGCCGGCGAAGACGCCCACGCCTGCGCCCGCGTCGATGTCAAGCACCTTGTACTGCTCGGCACCGGGGATGAGCGCGCCCAGTGCCGCCTGGATACCCGAGACCGCCACGCCGTTGCCAGAGTCGTGGAAGTTCAGCATCGCGTCGACCGCCTTCTGCGTATCGACTCCATCAGGGCCGCCGAAGTCCTGCAGGTTGAGGTCGATCTTCGGGCCGCCCAGCTGGGCGATGTGCTGGGCGGCGAGCATCAGCCCGTCGGCCTCGATGGTCTCGTAGTACTGGTAGGGGCCGCTGAACGGGAACGCGCCGCCGACCTTCCAGGTCATGCCTTTGCCGGTAAAGCTCTTGTTCGTGGGACCGGCCATGGCGATGAGGGTGTTCTTCTCGTCGGCGGTGAGGGTGCCGCCGGCCAGCGGCTTGGTACCCGTCGAGCCGGTCGACCCGCTGGTCGCGGTCCCGCCCGAACTGCTGCCACATGCCGAAAGAAGAAACCCGCCCCAGGCCAATGCGAATCCACCGGCCGAGTACTTGATGACGGCCCGGCGACTGATATCGGCACTACCTCGCGAGCTGCTCACTCTTCCATCTCGAGCGTTGCCTGGGCTTGCATTCCTGCCGTCATGCAATTGGCCCATTTCCGCCCCCCTTACTGTCGGATTAATGATCTTTCAGAGGGAACATACCAGCCCAGATTGCAGTGGTCCAGATTTATAGATAACTGTCCGGTAAAACTTCTAACTAGCCGGTAAGGACAGCCAGACGGCATAGTTAAAAGCACACTTGAAGAAATAAACAAGCTCACTGAGCCATTTTACATACGCACAAAGAGAGTCTGCGACGTCATCCATATCCACGACATCGCGACCTTATCCGCCGTGCGGCGGAGCGCTTGAAACAATAAAATCGGGCTACACGGGCACCCTCCAGCAAATGCCAGTCTTGAGTTAGCTGACCTGGCGCCACTTCCGAAGGCTCACGGTCTCACCGAGCGAGGTGATTCCGTCGTGCGCCTTCAGCGACGAAGCGCTGACCTCGGCGATATACACGTCGCCGGCTGAGTCCACGGAGATCCCGTGCGGTGCGATGAACTGCCGGGGCCCAGTGCCCAGGGTGCCATCGCCGAACGTCTGCACGATGCTCCCGTCCTCGCCGACGATCCGGACCTTCAGCCCGATGTTCGGCACGCCACGCTGAGTGCCTTGCGGGCCGAGTTCCACTACGTACAAGTAGGAGTTGAGGTCGGGCCGGGTGGCTATCGCGACAGGACGATGGAAAGCCCACTGGCCGAGGAATGTCCCGTCGGTGCCGAAGAACTGGACGCGGTGATTCTCGCGGTCACACACCGCCAGGGTCCCCGCGGACGTCCAGCACACATTGTGCGGAAGGCTGAACTGTCCGGGCTCCGATCCTGGGCCGCCCCAGCCCCCGAGCAGGGTCCCGTCCTCGGCGAAATGGTGCACTCGCGAGTTTCCATAGCCATCCGTTACGAACATCTCGCCTGCCGCCGAGATCGCCACATCGGTTGGCCGATTGAACGGCGCGCCCGACTGGGCTTCGGCCGGCTGCCGCGGAGTGCCGACGGTGAGCAGGACCTTGCCGTCCGGGGTGCGCCGCTGCACGAAGTGCCCGACATCGTCGATCAGGTAGAAGTCCCCGTTCGGGCCGATCGTGATTCCGTGCGGATTGACGAACTCGCCGTGCCCCCACGAGTCGAGGAAATTGCCGTCCTGGTCAAATATCGCGACCGGATCGGTCCCCCGGTTAAACACAATGACCCGATCATCCGCGTTGACCGCGACCGCATTGGCGCCCGCTCCGAAGGAGACACCGTGCGGCACCTTGGCCCACCGGAGCACCGGCTCGTAATCGGGTGTTCCCGCTTGGGTTCCTGTCATACTCGCTGTTACCTCTCCGGCGGTGTTATCCCTGGCGGACGGGATGGTTACTGGTCAGGGGGCTGTGACGGGGCCGGCGTTACGGGCCGGCCCGGGATCAGAGAACGACCTTGGGTTCCGCAAGGCCGGTGGCCCCGACGCGGACCCGGAACATGGCACCAGCCAGCGGGTCGGCCTTCAGGGCCTCTTCGCTCGGGTAGTTGCGGGTCATCGTGGTGACGTACAACTGGTCGAGGTCCGGGCCGCCGAAACACACCATCGCCGGCCGGGCCGTCGGTGACTTGATAATGCGATCCAGCGTGCCGTCCGGCCGGAACTTGGCGATGGTCCCCTGCCGCGGCAGGGCAATCCAGTAGTTGTCGTCAGTGTTGACGGCTGCGCCGTCCAGCGTGACCCCGCCGGGGACAGTGGCGAACGGGCGGCGGTTCGAGGTCTCGCCGGTCTCGTTGTTGTAGTCGAACGCCAGGACAGATTGGCTCGGGTCGTCGGCGAGGTAGAGGACGCTGCCGTCGGAGTTGAAGGCGATGCCGTTGGCGATCGTCATCTTGTCCACGCCGAAACGCAATTCTGCCCCGTTGACGTACCAGAAGGCCGACTCACCGATCGGCATGGGACCCTCGAGCGACTTGAGCGGCATGTTCCCGACCCAGAACCGGCCGCGCTTGTCGGTACGCCCGTCGTTGAAGCGGAAGCGGCTCGCGTCATAGGGCGGGTCGAACTTCTTCTCTAGTCCGCCGGTGCCGAAGTCCAGCCGGTAAATGCCGGACTGCAGCGCAACGAGTGCGGCGGCCTCACCTTCGATCAGGCCGTAGCAGCCGATCGTCTCGGACACGCTCCAGGTGGTGGTCTCGCCGCTGTCCACATGGGTCCTGTTGAGCAGGCCCGCGTAGACGTCGATCCAGTACATGCTGCTTTCCTCGCCCGACCAGACCGGAACCTCGCCGATGGTGGGCTTGGACTCGAGGACGCACTCCCAGGGCAACTCCTCTGGGGGCAAGTCCAAGTCTGTCTTCATCAGTTCGGCCTCCTCGCCGAGATCGACAGTCTGCAGTTACGTGTTCAGCTCGCCGGACGCCGCTGAGCGGCGATGTGCACTGGTGGGGCTGATGCGGGGCTCCAGGTCAGGGCGGGAGAAGTGCATAGGCAACAAATATTTCATATATGCAATGCCGGCCGAAGCGGACTCCAGACAGGCAATTGCGGTGGGCGTGGTGCGCTGCTACTGTGTCGCGCCGAGCGAGAATTCCGGTGTTTTCGATCAGCGGGATGTTGTAGAACTTGCTCGCGTTTTCGCCTAGTATTCGCCGCCGCTGGGCGATGGGCAGTGATTGCGGCACCGACTCGTACGGCGAGTCGAAGTCCCAGTGCGGGTAGTCGGACGAGTACATCAGGTGGTCAGGGCCGAAGGTGTCCTCGAACTGACCGAGCAGCACCGGGAATTCCTCCAGTGGGTCCGGCTCCTCCATCGGCTGGGTGGCAAAGTAGAAGTGCTCACGGAAGTACTCCGACGGCGCGTGCTTCAGGTGCGGAACCTCGTCTTTGAGCATCTTCCAGGCTGCGTCCAGACGCCACGAGAACGGCGCTGCCCAGGCCCACGACTGCTCGATGAGAGCAACCCGCAACTTCGGGAACTGCTCGAACACGCCTTCGTAGATCATGCTGCTGACCAGCGGGTAGTTCCGCATCGGGAAGCCACAGTGCCACTCGAAGTAGTAGTTGATGCCGCCCGAAGGCGTCATCCGCCTGCCCGGCGCCGTGTGAAACAGCAGGGGCAGGTCGAAATGCTGCATGGCCTCGAACACCGGCCAGTATTTCGGGCTGCCGATGGCGTACTCAGACCGGGGCTCGAGCACGACCGCGGCAAAACGGTCCCCGTACTCCCCCGCCTTGCACCGCTCGATCTCACGGACCGACTCCTCCGGATGCTCGATCGGCAGGTGGATCGATACGTAGAAGCGAGGATCGGCCGTCATCCACACGTCGCGATGAGCGTCGTTGAACGCCCGGGCCAGCTCAAACGACAACTGTTCCGGGAAGTTGGCGCCCCCACGGGTCAGGGTGATCCCGTAGGCGTTGGAAAGCACGGCCGCGCTCATCTCGTACTCGTCAAGAAGCTGCTTCTTGGTGAAGTCGGGGAGCACCGCCGGACGCCCGCTGGGATCGATCGCGTCGAGGCGGTGAGTGAACTCCCGCTGCGGCGGGATACCCCGCTCCGTGCCGATGCGGCGCAGGCCGATCATCTCGAGGTACTCGCGCCACCGAGGCGACATGTGTTCCAGCAATTGGGCGTCGGTGACCCCCAGCGACTGATGCACGTCCGTGTCGATGATCGGGATCCGGTCGATGCCGGCCTGTTGGTTGCCCTGCCGCGGTTCGTCCCGGATCAACGTGTTCGTCACAGCTTCCTCCGTGGGCGCAGGCTCTGGTCTGGCACCGTGCGCGGGAACGGGCGGCACCAGGGACAGGACCGGCCACAGAGCACCCGCGCGATATCACTTGTATTATATATAGAAGGTCCGATTGATCCGCAAGAGACGGCCTGGTAACTCTGCGGAAACCGGCCGGAAACCCCGCGTCTGCCTGCGCGTACGCCCTCAGCGGAGCTGGCTGGGCGACCCGGGGCGGGGCCTGGCCCTCGTCCGATTCAAGAATTCACCTCTTGATGTGCTGACAGGAAGCGCTCTCGTGGCGTCCACGATGCGCTCGGCCCTCTCGCTGGCAGCGCCGCATCACTTGGTGCGGTGGTCTTGCTCGCCTCGCGTGTCTTGCTGCCTCGCGACTGCTCTCGCCGAGCGTCAAGGCCCCCTGACGTGAGCCTCTCCCCTCAAGCCGGCCGGGCCCGGCGATCGGCGGCTTGAGGCAGGCGGTTGCTAGCAAATCTAATGTATTATATATTTTGTGCTGGCTCACCGGGAGCCGATGGCAGACGAACGTGCTGGTCAGTTACGTGAGGGTCGCCAGTATCCAGCGCCGCCCTGAAGGCGTCGCACCAGTCGGCAGAGGGGATCCAGCCATGCGCACGGCGTCACGCACCATCGCCGCTTCGTGGGCTGCCGGGCAGGAGCGGCCTGCCGGCGGCACGGCTGTGGGCGGCGAGAAATGACCGGTGCGGTTTTCGGCCATGTCCCGGTCATCCCGCCCCGCCTGGGCGCCGCGCCATACCGCGTCAGCGGCGAACTGCTCGCGCACTTCCGTGATTGCTCGGCCTGCGACGTGACCGACGCCGTCGGGCGCCTGTACAGCATGGACTCCGGGATCCGCCCGTTGTACCTGCCGATGAAACGGGCCGTGGGCATCGCGCTGACGGTCAAGGCCGTTCCAGGCGACAACCTGGCGATCCACGCCGCGCTCGGGCTGGCCCAGCCTGACGACTTCCTGATCGTGGATTGGCGCGGGCACACCGAAAGCTGCGGCACCGGCGTCCTGTCCCTCATCGACCCGATCCGGCGCGGGCTCGCCGGGGTGGTCGTGGACGGATCCTGGCGCGACGTTCGACGACATCGAGGCTCTGGGCTTTCCGATCTTCGGGCGCGGTATCGCCCCGTTCTCGCCGCTCAAGGAGAACCTGGGCGAGGTCAACGTTCCGGTGGCGTGCGGTGGCGTGATCGTCGAGCCGGGCGACATTATCGTGGCCGACGAGGGTGGTATTGCCGTCGTGCCGGTACGGCACGCGGAGCACGTGGCCGCAGCGGTTGAGAAGTTCGTGGTTCGGACTGCGCTCGATGAGTACCCCCTCGACGAGCTGCGCAGCGGCGCCGTTGCCCGTCGCGACCGCCTCCGGCAGCAGTTCGAGCAACAGGGCGGGCTCATGCTCGGGGATGCGACTAAAGCGGAGACCGAGCAGTGAGCGGATTCGAGTACCGGCTGATCGCACCGGAGAAGCTCATCAGTGTCGAGGACTACCGGCGCCAAGCGCGCCTGCGGCTGCCGCGCATGGTCTGGAACTACGTTGACGGCGGCGCTGATGACCGGCAGACGATCCTGGACAACCGCAACGCGTTCAGCAACTGGGCTTTCCGGCCGCGCACGCTGGCCGGCGTGACCAATCCGACGATGTCCCGACGAGTGGCGGACACCGAGCTGCGCGCGCCGATCCTGCTGTCGCCCACCGGCTTCACCGGGCTCTCGTACTGGGCGGGCGATGTCGCAGCGGCCCGAGCCGCAGAAAGCTGGGGCACGCGGTACACCCTGAGCACTGCGTCATCGTGGTCCATCGAAGAAGTGTTCGGGGCGACCGCCGAGACCCACTTCTTCCAGATCTATCCGCAGTCGGGACGGGTCACCGCCTCACTCATGGCCCGCGCCTGGCAGGCCGGCTGCCGCGTGGCGTTCGTCACCGTTGACGTGCCGGTCATCGGCAACCGTGAGGGCGAACGCAAGACCGGCATGGGCCGCCCCCCGGTGTTGACGCCTGCCCGTGCACTCAATATGGCCTTCCATCCGCAGTGGGTGTACGACGTGCTCCGGCACGGCCGCGTCGGCGGGCGCAATCTGGTCGCCGCCGGCGGGCTCAAGGCCGCGCTGGATTCCGTGGATGTCCAGACCCGGGAATTCATGCAGTCCTCGTTGACCTGGGATGACGTGGCCTGGATCAGGGACAAGTGGCCCGGCAAGCTGTACCTGAAAGGGATCCTGCGGCCGGACGACGCCACGCACGCGGCCGAGCTTGGCTTCGACGGGATCGTCGTCTCCAACCATGGCGGCCGGCAGCTGGACTACGCGCAGGCCACGCTGGACGCGTTGCCGGAAGTCGCGGCCGCGGTGGGCGGCAGGATCGAGGTCCTGCTCGACAGCGGTGTCCGGCGCGGAACCGACATCGTCAAGGCCCTGGCCCTCGGCGCGGACGCCGTCATGATCGGCCGGCCTTACATCTACGGGCTGGCCGTACACGGCCAGCAGGGGGTCACCGCCGTACTCGACATCCTGGCTCAGGAACTGGAGCGCGCCCTGACCCTGCTCGGTGTGGGCCACGTGGACGAGCTGGGCCCCGACTTCCTTGAGCGCCGCGGCCCGGCCCCCGGCCACTACGACGAGGCCCCGCACGGGCCGGTCGCGGTGAGCTCCGGCCGCTGAGGACAGGACGCCTCGCGGGATCTCCTGCCGCGCGTAATCAGTCCGCAAGGGCGCGCCCGATGGTCAGGCTGAACCGGTCAAAACCCGCGGTGAGCCGCAGCGCGCAGATCGGGCACCGGGCTGCCCGATGCCCGGCGACGTCGTCGCTGAACTCGCGGAACACCGATGCGGCCAGGTTAGCCGCGCCATCGAGGTAGGCGCAGGCCCCCCGTCCGCGCAACGACGTTGACCATGCGGCCAGCCTGGCGATGTCGTCCTCCGTGGCCGCGCCGCCGCTCAGCCGTTCGAGCACCCCGGCCATCGCCCCGGTTCCCCGGATGCAGGGCCCACACTGCCGGGCGTTGTTGCGCTCGAAATAAGCCATCAGATCCGCGGCGATGGCGATAGGGCACTCGTCCGGGCCGATTACCCAGATCGCACCGCAGCCGAGACCGGTACCGCGAGCACGTGAGGCTGGGTACGACAGGGGCATATCGATCACGTCGGGGCCGATCAGGCCCGCGAAGTAGCCCCCCATCAGGGCGCCGCGTGGTTCCCCGACGAATCCTCCGACCTGCTCGGCCACCTCGCGCAGCGGTGTCCCGAGCGGGACCTCGTACAGGCCGGGAGTCGGGCAGGCTCCGGACAGGGTGAGGAGGAACGTGCCTGCGCACTGCTTGTCCCGGCTCGGTCCGACGAAAGCCTCCACGCCGTGCAGGTCAATCGCTGGCAGGTTGGACAGGGTCTCGACATTCGACACCAGGGTCGGCCGCTGGCCGACGCCTGGCCTCAACGGCCGCGGCGGCTTATCGGTCGGCAGGGCCTGCCCGCCATCGATAGCCCGCACGACAGCTGTCTCCTCGCCGCCCACGTACGACGGCTCGATCCGCACCACCTCGACCGGCAACGGCACGTCGTCCAGCTCGGCGAGCGCGTGACGCACGCTGCCTGCCGCCTCGTCGTCGGAAAGGTAGACGAACGCCCTCTCCGCCTCGACCGCCTTCGCCGCCCGGAACAAGCCGTCGAGCACGAGGTGCGGCCGGATCCTCAGCAGCCATCGGTCCTTGACGCTGAGCGGCTCCCCCTCCTCCCCGTTCGCCACCACGTAGCGCGGTCCCTCGGCGTCGCGGACGGAGCGTAGCTTGATCCCCATCGGGAACGCGGCGCCCCCCCGGCCGACTAGCCCGGACTGGCTGACCTTCTCCACCAGGTCCCGCCGTCACCCGGGCGGTATCCGCCGCGTTCGCAGTAGTCGCGGACGCTCTCCCGCCGTCCGGGATCGGGGATGAGCAGGCGTGTCTGCTCCCCCGCCAGGGACCGGATGTCGAGACCGGATTCGGGCCAGTACGGCGCGCTGGGGGCCGGAACCGTGCCTGACCGGCCGCCCCTGGGCCGAACATGCCGGTCAACAGCGCCCCGGGGGATGGACTCCATGATCTCGGATCCCGCCGGGCTCAGGGCTTGGGGGCCAGGACACGCGCCGGGTTGACCACCATCATCTGGTGGATCATCTCGTCGCTGATCCCGCGAGCCTTCAGGGCCGGCAGCACCCGGTCGGACACGTTCGCGTGGTTCCAGTGCGGTTCCAGCACAGCACGGTGCGACGGCTCACTGTTGATGCTGAAGAAGGCAGCGTCGTGGGAGAGAGTCAGCCGGCTGGCGTACCCCTGCTCGCACAGCCGTACCACGGTGTCGATGCGGTCGGCTTCGGGCAGCATCGAGTCGATCCCGAACCTGTCCATGCCGATCGTTGACCCGTTGTCCATGAGCTCCTTGAGGTAGTCCAGGTCGGTGCTGTCGCCCGAGTGGCCAATCACCACGCGCTCGAGGTCAACTCCTTCTTTCTTGAAGAACTCCTGCTGCAGCCGTCCGGTGTAGCAGGCCACGTTGGTGTGCGTGCTGATCGGGACCCCGGTCTCCCGCTGGGCGCGGGCCGCGCTGCGCAGGACCCGCTCGACGTCCGGCGTAATCCCGTCCTTGTCGGTGACCACTTTGATGATCGCTGCCTTGACCCCGGTGTCAGCGATACCGGCCCGGATGTCCTTGAGGAACATCTGCTCGAGCGGCTCAGGCATGTCGATGCGAAGGCCGGCCCCGTGATTGTGGAAGTAAGCCGGGAGATCCTTGGCCGTGTAGTAGCCGGTGGCGACGACGATGTTCATGCGTACGTCGGCGGCCAGCTGCTGGATCCGCGGGATGAACCGGCCCAGACCGAGCACGGTGAGGTCGACGAGCGTCGAGATTCCCTTGTCGTAGAGCGCCTCGAGGCCGTCACGCGCGGTCTTAAGCACGGCAGCCTCATCCCACTCGGGACTGGGGTAGTCCTGCTCCAGCTCCGGATTCTTCACGAACAGGTGCTCGTGCATCAACGTTGCGCCGAGCTGATCGGCGTCGATCGGACCACGCACGGTTTCGACCTGGCTCATCCCTGACCCCTTCTTGCGAATTGCCGGACAGTGCGGGAAACGTTCGGAATCAAAAAGCCGCCGACTACTAGGTCAGCTCGCGACGATGGGCGGCGACCCGGTCGAGGCCGGCCTGGATAAAGGCTGTGTCGCTACCGACGCTCACCATGCCGAAGCCCAGGTCGCCCATGTCGCGAGGGTTGCCGCTGATCGCCGCCACTCGCCCGGCACCACGGCATGCGGCCACGATCTGCGCGACAGCATCGGCGTGCTCGCCCTCCTGCAACGCAAGCCGCGGCTTCAGGCCCATGCTCACCGCGAGATCAGCCGGGCCGACGTAGATCCCGTCCACCCCGGGAACGTGGACAATGTCATGGACGTTCTTCAGGCCTGCCCGGTTCTCGACCATCACGAAGCAGAAGACCTCGGGATTGACCAGCGCCGGGTCGGTACCCAGGCCGAAACGCGCGCGCAGCGGTCCCCAGCTCCGCACGCCGTCCGGCGGATAGCGACACGCCTGCGCGGCGTTCCGCGCCTCTTCGACGGTGTTGACCATCGGGACGATGACACCTTGTGCCCCAGCATCGAGAGCCTGCCCGATCAGGCCTGGATCGTTGCGCAGCACCCTTACCAGCGGAGTGACCGGACTGCCGGCCAGTGCCCGCAACTGATTGACCAGGGTGTCCAGCGGAGTCATCCCGTGTTGCTGATCGAGATAGACGTAGTCGAGTTCGGAATGGGCGCACATTTCCGCGGCATGAACATTTCCCGAGGTGCAGGAAATCCCCAGGGCGACTTCACCGGCCGCAATACGCTGCTTGAGCGCACTTCTTACTGCCATGGCTGCTCCTCGGTTGTCGCCGCCTGGGCCTGGGACCCGGCGGAGTGATCGGGAACGGGCAATTCCGGCTGGGACGCGCGCTATCCGCGCAGGACACCGGGTTGATCAGTTGCCCTGGCCGGGCGGGTCACCGCGGTGTGGGCATCGCCTGAGCGAGGCCAGGTACCGGCCATCAGCCTGGCGTCGCCAACTGTGCGTCCCTGCGTCATGAAGCAGCCGCCGGCCGCCTGCGCAGGCCTGGCTGGACCCGGCCAGGCTTCCGGCCACGCCGGGTCTAGTGGAGCTCTTCACCGTGCCGCCTTCCGAAGAACGAAGTATAAAATATCATATAGTATCTACCCTTCACCAGGCCGCGGCTGGATGCCTGCCCGCCCGGCCGGTGCGGCCGCGCGCCAGGTTAGAAGGGCTGAGACCGGCCGATCAGCCCTTGCCGAGCCCGCCGCGCTTGACGAGCTGGGCGGCGATGACGTTGCGCTGGATTTCGTTGGTGCCCTCACCCACGATCATCAGCGGCGCGTCCCTGAAATAGCGCTCGACGTCATACTCGGTGGAATAGCCGTACCCGCCGTGGATCCGCACGGCGTCCAGCGCAACTTGCATCGCGACCTCGGAGGCAAACAGCTTGGCCATGCCGGCCTCCATGTCGCAACGCTGCCCGGCATCGAAGCGCTCGGCCGCGTGCAGAATCAGCTGCCGGGCCGCGGTCACCTTGGTGGCCATGTCCGCCAGGTAGTTGCCGATCGACTGGTGCTTCCAGATCGGCTGGCCGAAGCTTTCGCGCTGCTGCGCGTAGCGCAGCGCGTCGTCGAATGCGGCCCGGGCGACCCCCAGCGCCCGGGATGCCACCTGGATACGCCCCGTCTCCAGGCCCTTCATCATCTGCGCGAAGCCTCTGCCTTCCACCCCACCCAGTAGCGCGTCAGCGGGTGCACGGTAGTCGGCGAAGGCGATCTCGCAGGACTCCACCCCTTTGTAGCCCAGCTTCGGCAGGTCCCTGGAAACCGTCAGTCCCGGGCCGTGCTCGACCAGCAGGATCGAGATGCCCATGTGCCTGGGCTGCGCGCCCGGATCGGTCTTGCACAGCAGGGCGATCAGCCGCGACCGGCGGGCGTTGCTGATCCAGGTCTTCGACCCGTTGACGACGTAAAATTCGCCGTCCTTGCGGGCGCAGGTGGTCATAGCCTGCAGGTCAGAGCCGCCACCGGGCTCGGTGAGCGCCATCGTGGCGCGGATCTCCCCGGTGGCCATTCCCGGCAGGTACCGGTCTTGCTGCTCGCGGGTGCCGAAGGCCAGCAGCAGCTTGGCCACCACGGTATGTCCGCCCATGGCGCCGGCCAGGCTCATCCAGCCGCGGGCCAGTTCGGCGGTGACCAGCGCGTAGCAGGGCATCGACACCGGAACCTCGCCCCAGGGTCCGGGGATGGCAAGTCCGAAGATGCCGAGTTCCTTCATCTGCTCGATGAGCTTCCCAGGGTAGGTGTTGCCGTGTTCCATGTCCCGGACCACGGGCCGGACCTTGCGGTCGACGAAGTCGGCCACCGTGTCGATGACTGCCTGCTCCTCAGTGCTCAGGATGCTCATGCCGCTTCTCCTCCGGGGTCAAGTGGATGGCGAGGCCCAGCAGGCCTCACGCGAGGCCGGCCCTCGCCGTCAGCGAGGGTCCGGCGCCCTCTGCTCGCACGGCCACCTCGACTGCTGATCCGTCACGGCGGCCAGTACTCACCATCCGCGACGGCACGAACGCCGGACGCACCAGGCGGTAGTCGAAAGTACGGACCGTCCGGCCGGGGACGTGGATCCGCGGGAGCTCGAGCGCGAGAAGGGCAAGCAGCGGGCCCTGCACGACGAGGTCCGGGTAGCCTTCGACCTGCGTCGCGTAGGGCCGGTCGTAGTGGATGCGGTGCCCGTTGTAAGTCAGCGCGCTGAAGCGGAACAGCAGGACGGGATCGGTGGCCAGTTCCGAGCGCCACTCGCTGTCAGCCTCGGGGACACCAGTCCCGGAGGGGCGGACCCCGCCCGGGGCCGCGCCGCCTGGCTCGGGGCGGTAGACGATGTCCTGCTCCTCGACGCCCACCGGCACCCCGTCCACGGCCAGTTCGTGGCGCACCGTCACGAACGCCAGATCGCCGGTCCGGCCGGACTTCACCTCAACGGTGGCGACGCTGGAGCGGCTGGACAGCACCGCACCGACCAGGATCGGCGCGTCCTGGCGTAGCCTGCCCCCCGCGAACATCCGGCGGCGCCGGGGAATCGGCGGCAGGAACGGCCCGTCAACAGGGTGGCCATCCACGCCGATCCCGGACTGGGCGGGATGGTCGAGCATGGTGAACCAGTGCCACATCGGCGGCAGGGGATCGCCTGGGCCCAGTGCCGGCGGCGGGGCGCCGATCAGCCCGGCGAAGGCCTCCGCGGGCCAAGGGTTAACCCGCCGCGTTATCTCCTGCGATCCCGGACTCCAGTGCTCCAGGGACCTGGCCAGGGCGCTTCCGGTTACGCCGCAGCTCATGGCCGGTCACTCCTTCGACGCCGGGATAGCCTCCGGGACCCGTCTCATCATGTGATGTGATTATGGAGTTAGTAAAATAGCGATTACTGATATGGCCATAAGCAGCCGGGATGAGTGGTGGATGGCCGGTGGACCTCAAGCAGCTGACTGCCCTGGTGACTGTGGCCGAGGTGGGCAGCGTGACGAAAGCGGCCCGCCTGCTGCATGTCGTCCAGCCTGCGATTACCCGGCGCATCCGCACGCTGGAGGACGAGATCGGCGTTCCGCTGTTCGACCGCACCCGGCAGGGAATGGTGCCCACAGCGGCGGGTGTCGTGCTCGTTGACCGCGCCCGGCGCGCGCTTCGCGAGCTGGAACGAGCCCGGGCAGAGATCCAGCCCGATCCTGGCGAGGTCAGCGGGATCGTGACCGTAGGCCTGCTGGAGAGCGTGGTAGACATTCTCGCGCAGCCGTTGGCCGCGGCCGTGGCCAGCAGGTATCCGGGGATCCGGCTGCGCATCCTGACGGCCTACTCCGGCCACTTGCAGGAGTGGCTGGACGCCGGGGACATCGACGTGTCCCTGCTGTACAACCTGGATGACACGCCATCACTGGCGATAGTCCCGCTCCTACGGGAAAAATTGTGGGTGGCCGGGCCGCCAGACGCCGGACTGACTCCCGAGTCGGCCATGCCCTGGAACCAGGTGCTCGCGCATCCACTGGTGCTGCCAGTCACCGGCCATGGTCTCCGGACTCTTATCGACCAGGCGCGTTCATCGGTGACCGCACCGCCCCACATCACCATCGAGACGAACTCGATGCCCCTGCAGAAGAAGCTGGTGCTGGCCGGGCACGGGTGGACGGTGCTCCCAGCCGCCGGCGTCGCAGGCGACGTCGCCGCCGGAGTGCTCAGTGGCGCTCCACTCACGGCGCCGGAGGCGGTCCGATCGGTCGTTCTCGGCGTTCAGCGCGCAAGCCACACCCCTGCACCGGTAGAGGCCGTCACGGCGCAGCTCATCGCCCTGGTGAGAGCCCTGACGCGGTCGGGCGCCTGGCCGTCCGCCCAGCTGAGCACTCATCAGCCGAGAGCGACCACTCATCCGCCGGGTCACGCGTTTGCGTAGAGACTGACGCAGTACCCACCGCCCGGGCCGCGCCAAGCGCCGCCGATCAGGTCCCCGGCGATGCCCGCGTTGGCCCGGACTGCCCGAGGTGAAAATATCATATAGCATCTTCTCGTGGATCAGCCTGCGCGCAAGATCGCGATCATTGACGTCGATTTTCACCCGATGCCCTTCCCGACCGACCCGCAGGTGGCCGTGCATCTGTCCGCCCGATGGCGCGACTACCTGGCTCGCTACGGCGTAGGTAGCCGTGGTGGCGGCGCCGCGCCGCCGTCGAGGCAGTTCACCCACCGCCTCGATGCGGTTGACGCCAGCGGCCGGGTTGGCATCGACCCGCAGCAGGCCCTGGCCCAGGTCGTGGACCCATTCGACATGTCCGCGGTCGTGCTGACCTGCCCGCAGGCCTACAACGAGATCAATAACGGCGTGAACATGCCCGATGATCTCGTCACCGCCTGGTTCACTGCCTACAACAACGCGCTGGCCCAGACCTGGCTGGCAGCAGATCCGCGCTATCACGCCTCTGTCTCGCTGTCGGCGGACTCGCCCACGTCGGTCAGGGAGATTCAGCGCTGCAAGGAGGGCGCATACGGAGACCGCTTCGTCCAGGTACTCGTCTCTCCCGGCGCCCAGGAGCCGCTTGGCCGTCAGCGCTACTGGGGCATCTTCGAGGCGTGCGCGCACTACGACATCCCGCTGGCTTTCCATGTCGGGGGCCAGGGCCGCCAACTGACCGGAGCCGGCAGCCCGAACTACTACTCGGAGTTCCACGCCGGCTTCGCCGCGCTGCCGATGTCGATGCTGCCCAGCCTCATCTTCAACGGCGTCTTCGACCGCTTCCCCCGACTGAAGCTGGCCCTGCTCGAACTCGGGTGGGACTGGGTCATCCCGTACTGCTGGCGGCTGGACGCGACCTGGGGCAAGCTGCGCGACGAGGTCCCGCACATCGAGCGGCCACCCTCGGACTACATCCGCGAGCACTGCTGGTTCAGCACCCAGCCGATCGAGGAGCCCGAGTTCCCCGAGGACACCGACGACGTCTTCGAGCTGTTCGAGCAGGCCGGCTTCGCTGACCGGCTGATGTTCTCCTCGGACTACCCGCACTGGGATTTTGACTCACCCCATGAGTCGGTTCCCGAGACCTTCCCCGAGGATCGGCGCCGCCGCATTCTCGGCGAGAACGCGAGCAAGCTCTACGGCATCTCGCTCAAGCCCGGCACCGGGATCCCCGCCCACGCCGGTGCCGCGTGAGTGCTGTCACGAAACTGGCCGCCATGCGGGCCGGGCACCGCCTCGACAGGATTCTTAACTACCAGGACGCGCGGCATGCGGCGCGGCGGGCCCTTCCGCGCGGGCTGTTCGACTATGTGGACGGCGGCTCCGACGATGAGCTGACCCTCTCGCGCAACGTCGAGGCGTTTCACGAGATCACGCTCCGGCCGAGAATGGCGACCTATAACCCGGCCCCCGACCTCAACACGACGGTATTCGGCACCGAGATCGCGATGCCAGTGCTCAGCGCGCCGTGCGGCGGTATGCGCCTGGTCAGTCCGATCGGGGACCTCGGCGTGGCCCGCGCCACAGCCGCCGCCGGGCTCATTCACGTGGCCACGTCGGCCTCGGGATACACCCTCGAAGAAATCGCGCGGGACCGGGGGCCAAAATGGTTCCAGCTGTACCGGTTTTACAATCAGTCGGCCATGGAGAACCTCGTACAGCGAGCACAGCGAGCCGGCGACCAGGCCATCGTGATCACGGTTGACACCACCGTGAGCGGGAACCGGGAGAAGGATTTCCGCAACGGGTTCTCCTACAAGATGCGGGTCAACTCGCAGAACGCTGTGCGGATGGCGCCCCAGGTGGCGGCCCGGCCGGGCTGGCTGTACCGCTACTGGCGCGACGGGATGCCGTTCGTCCTGCCGAACACAGCTCAGCTCACCGGCGACGGACAGCCCCTGGCGCTGAGCGAGATGGCCCGCCCGGACGAATCACACTCTCCGTCGTGGGAGGACATCCGCTGGGTGCGGGAGAATTGGCATGGCCCCTTGCTGGTCAAGGGAATCCTGAGCTCCGACGATGCCCGGCGGGCAGCCGACGCCGGTGCTAACGGCGTCGTGGTGTCCAACCACGGCGGCCGTCAGCTCGACGGCGCCCCGGCGACCATCGAGGCACTGCCCGAGGTGGTGTCGGCCGTCGGCGGCGAGCTGGAGGTACTGCTCGACAGCGGCATCCGCCGTGGAGTTGACGTGTTCAAGGCCCTGGCCCTGGGCGCGAAGGCGGTTCTGGTGGGGCGTTACCTGGTGTGGGGCCTGGCCGCGGGTGGACAGGCGGGTGTGGAGCGGGCGCTGGCCATTCTGCGCAATGACCTGGTCCGGACAATGCGGCTGGCCGGCTGCACCGCAGTGTCCGAGCTGGACCGATCATGGATATTCGACGGCCCGCATAGATGTCTCCGGCCGGAAGCAGGGAAGCCTGATGCCTGACGAAACGAGGGCCGTCTCGTGATCGATGCCCGGCTCGACGGAGTTACCCGGGACCAACTGTGGTCCGGCCCGGTGATCGACTGCGATGTCCATGCCAACGTGCCGTCGCTCGAGACGCTATTCGCCTACCAGGAGCCTGTGTGGATCCAGTGGGCACAGGAGCGCGGCTGGCGCGGCCCGCCCGGGGGCCGACTCAGCTACCCGCCAGGCGCGACGACCACGGCCCGCGCCGAGTGGTGCGACGGCCAGGTGACTCCGGCGTCTGACCTCACCATGCTGCAGCGGCACATCCTCGACCCGTGGCAGGTTGACCATGCGATCGTCAACTGTTACTACGGCGTCGACTCCCTGCGTCACCCGGACTGGGCGGCCGCCCTAGCTCGCTCCGTCAACGACTGGCTTATCGATCAGTGGCTGGACAAGGACCCCCGGGTCCGGGCTTCGCTGGTGGTGCCTGCGCGCGACCCCGTCGCCGCGGCGGCCGAGATCGACCGGGTCGGCAATCACCCCGGTTTCGTCCAGGTGCTCATGCCGGTACGCGCGGAACGCCTCTACGGACAGCGGATCTTCTACCCCATCTTCGAGGCGATGACCCGGCACGACCTGGTCATGGGCATCCACTGGGGCGGGACCACCGAGGATGCGCCGTCTCCGGTCGGCTACGCCTCCTGGTACGCCGAAGAATACGCGATCGAGACACAGATGTTCGGCGCCCAGTTGACCAGCCTCGTGTGGGAGGGAACGTTTCAGAAGTTCCCCACGCTGCGAGTTGCCATGCTCGAGAGCGGATTCATGTGGCTGCCGATGTGGGCCTGGGCAATGAACAAGAAGTGGAAGGCCCTGCGCCGGGAGATCCCCTGGGTCAACCGGCTGCCGTTCGAGATCATCCGCGATCATTTCCGGTTCTCCACCGCGCCCGCCGACCTCGGCCCGCGCGAAGCGTCACAGAAGGTTGTCCAGTGGCTGGGCCGCGACGATCTCCTCCTGTTCGCTACTGACTACCCGCACCTGCACACCGACGACCTCGCTGAACTGCTGGCGGTGTTGCCCGAGCCGATGCGGGCCAAGACCATGTCGGAGAACGCCCGGTCCTGGTACCGGCTCTAGCCAGGCCACCGATAGAGCAGGACGGGTCTTCCGATTCCTTCGTCGTGGACCGGCCCGACGTCCACCACCTCGGCTTCGGCGCCGGCCTAGAGTGGCCTGGGTAGCGCACCGGCCGTCAGCTCCGCTGCGCGGCCATCCGGGTCGGCGCGTTGACCGCCCCGTAGCCGGAGTAGTCCCCCAGGCGCTGGACCACCTCGAGGAACAGCCGCGGCCCGAGCAGCGCGGTGTAGAAGTGGAAGAACTCGCCCCGGGCGTCCCGGTCATACAGCATCCCTGAGTCGAGCAGCCGGCCGATGGTGCGATCGTCGAGGTCCAGGCGGGCCTGCAGGTCCTCGTAGTAGTTCGCGGGAATGACCAGGAGCGGGGCGCCCGCCGCCCGCATCGCGGCGCTCACGGCGAAGGCGTCATCGCTGCTGAAGGCCACATGCTGCGCCGCCGGACCGGCCCGCCCGCCTGGCGGCGGCCTGTTCAGCGCGATCCGCACTCCGCCCGCGTACCCCTCCGCCGAGCTCAGGATGCGGCTATGGACCAGGCCGTGCGGGTCAGCGAGCTCCAGGTCCTCCCCCGGTTGCAGGCCCAGCACGGCCCGCAGGAAGAGCACCGAATCGTCGAAGCGGTCGAAACCGGCGGTCAGCGCGACATGGTCGATCCCGGTCAGGCGGCCCGGTCCGGTCAGCGACCCGGGCCGGGCGGCGGCGAAGTCACCGAGCCATTCGTCATCGTCCTGGCAGAACAGCAGGGTCGTCCCGGCGGGCGTCCGCACCGAGGGCAGGTCCGCCTCCCCGTGGCCGCGCCTGCGCGGCAGGACAGGGGCCAGGTACTGCTCGGCCCGGCCGGCCAGGGCACCGCTGTCCGCCGCGCGCAGCCCGAGCGCGGCCAGGTCCGGGTCGCGCCGGAATTCGTCCGGGCCAGCGGGGCCGGCCGGATCGGTGTTCAGGACGAGATACGCCGCACCCTGCCGCCACAGCGCCGCGTTCTTGGTCCGGTGCTGCCCGGCCCGGGTAAAGCCCAGCGTGAGCAGCGTGTCGGTCAGCGCCGGTGTGCCGGCCGCGGCGGCGGCGATCTCCGCGAAGGCCAGACCCGACTGCCCCGGCCCGGGCGGCGCCGCCGGGCCCGGGGCGGGCTGGCCGGTGCCGGACGGCCCCGGGATGCGCGGCGGGGCGAAGAGCTCCAGCCGTGCGGGCTGATGCGCGCCCGGATCCAGGCCGGGGTCCGCCCCGCCCCGGTCGAGCCGGAGCCCCAGCGATTCCTCGAGGTAGAGCAGCGACCGCATGGCGTCCAGGGCCGTGGATTCCGGTTCGGCCTGCCGGAACGTGTCGCTGAACACCTCCAGCGACAGCGGCCCGCGGTAGCCGGCCGCCAGCACATGCTCCAGGAAGCTGGGCAGGTCGAAGCCGCCCTGGCCGGGGAAGCACCGGTAGTGCCGGGACCACTGCAGCACGTCCATGGCCAGCACCGGTGCATCGGCGAGCTGCAGGAAGAAAATCTTCTCGCCTGGCAGGTGCCGGATCCCGGCCGGATCCGAGCCCCGCGACAGGATATGGAAGCTGTCCAGGCACACGCCGAGGGCGGGGTGGCCGGCGGCCCGGACGATCTCCCACGAGTGCTGGTAGTCGCGGACATGCCGGCCCCAGGCCAGCGCCTCGTAGGCGATCCGCATGCCGCGGGCGGCCGCCCGTTCGGCTAGCGTCCTCAGGTGCTGCGCGGCCAGGGCGTCGTCGCCAATCGCGGCCGGGGAGACGTTCGAGCACACCAGCATGGTGTCCGCGGCGAGCCGCTCCATGACGTCGAACTTGCGCTCGGCCCGCTTGAGTCCGGCCGCGAAGCGGTCGGGGGGCATCGCCTCGAAGTCACGGAAGGGCTGGTAAAGCTCGACCGACAGACCGAGATCGGCCGCCTGGTCCCGGATGTGCTCCGCCGGGAACGGCGTGTTGACCAGGTCACTCTCGAAGATCTCCACGCCCTGGAACCGGGCCTGCGCGATCGCGGCCAGTTTCTCGGGCAGCGTGCCGCTGACCGACACCGTGGCGATCGACTTGCGCATGCTGGCTCCTTGCCTCGCGTGGTTGCGTCGCCGGAGGGCAGGGACGTCTGGTCACCCGGTCCGGCGCGGCGTGCGGGCCGCGCCGGACGGCGGGCGGCCAGATCAGGAAGCCGCGGGGTAGTAGTACTTGGCGTAGGACGGATTCCTGGCCTGGGCCGTGGTGACCAGGATGTTCGGCAGCAGCACCGAGGTCTTGACCAGCGAGGTATGGCCGGTGAGGGCGTCGTTGCCGTACTCGACGCCGAGCTGGCCTTCCCGGGCGGGCTGCTGGATCACCAGCGCGCTGATGGCGCCGGTTTTGAGCAGGGACACCGCGGAGGGGTCCGCGTCGTAGCCGACGACGGTGAGCTTGCCGGTGGCACCGAGGGAAGACAGGGCCTGGGCGGCGCCCTCGGCGTTGGTTTCCGCCGCCCCGAACAGCGCCTTGACCTGAGGGTGCGAGGTCATGACCGCCTTGGTGTCGGTCTCGGAGACCGTCTCCGGCTGACCGGTGAACTGGGACGACACGATCGAGATGCCCGGATAGGCCGCCAGCCCCTTCTTGAGGCCCTGAACCCGCTCGACCTGGGTGGTGGTGGTCCCGTCGATGCTGAACACGGCGACCTGCCCGTGGCCCTTGAGGGCCTTGGCGATCACGGCCGCCGCCGCTTCCCCGCCCTGGATGTTGTTCGAGGTGATGGCGCTGACCAGGCCTGAGGTGTTGGTCAGCGAGGTGTCCACGGTCACCACCTTGACCCCGGCGCTCATGCAGGTCTGGATCGCGGGGCGCAGCGCGACCGGGTCGGTGGGGGCGATCAGCAGGATCTTGGGGTGCTTGGCGCAGACCGCGTTCACGACCGGGGTCTGGGCCGCGGGGGTGAAGTCCGGCGAGCCCTGGTAGAGGAAGGTGTATCCGAGCTTGGTGGCCTCGGCCTTCGCCCCGTCTTCCAGGGCGTTGTAGAAGCCGACTCCGGTGGCGCCGGGGATGAACGCCACCAGGCCCTTACCCGCGGCTTTGGAACTGGACGGACTGGAGCTGGATCCGGCGGAGGAACTGCCACCGCAGCCGGCCAGTGCCGCCGCGGCCAGCAGCGCGGCCGCCGGCACCGCGATCATTCGGGTCGAGAGCAACATCGTTGTCCCCTGTCTTGACGTGACTGAAGGTGGGTTCGGGTAGGGGAATCGGCCGCCGGCGCTAACGGCGCCGGCGAGCGGTGTACTGGTCGATGTAGACAGCCGTGATGAGCACGACGCCCACGGCGACCTCCTGCCAGTACGGCGGGACGTTGACGATGATCAGGCCGGTCAGCAGGACCGAGATGATCAAGGTTCCGATAATCGAGCCGAGCATCTTCCCGCGGCCGCCGAACAGGCTGGCGCCGCCGATCACCACCGCGGCGATCGCATTGAGGTTGTCGGTGACCCCCGAGGTGGGCGAGGCGGCTCCGAGCCGGCTCATGACCAGCACGCCGTCGATGCCGGCCAGCAGGCCCGAGACCGCGTAGATCTTCACCAGCTGGCGCTGCCACGGGAGGCCGGCCCGGATCGCGGCCTCCCGGCTGTCGCCGATGGCGTAGGTGTAGGCCCCGTACCTGGTCTTGGCCAGCGCCAGGCCGGTGACCACGCAGAGCACGGCGGCGATCAGCACCGGCACCGGGATCCAGCCCAGCAGGTTGGTGTTGCCGAAGGCCCCGACCCACGCCGGGATGGCGGAGATCTCCTGGCCGTTGTAGATCAGGTCGCCCAGGCCGGTGGCGATGCCCAGGGTGCCGAGCGTGACGACGAAGGCCGGGATGCCGCAGCGGGCGATCAGCCAGCCGTTGAGCAGCCCGAAGGCCAGGCCCGCGGCCAGCGCGGCGGCGAACCCCGCGGCGACCGTGAGCGCGGTGCCGGTCCCGCCGGCGAGCAGCTCGGACATGACCCAGCCGCCCGCCATGCCGGACAGCCCCAGCACGGCGCCGACGGACAGGTCGATCCCGCCGGCGATGATGACGAACGTCTCGCCCAGCGCGAGCAGCAGCACCTCGGTCGCGGTGGACGAGGTGTTCAGCCAGTTCAGCTTGCCGAAGAAGGCCGGCGACCAGATGCCGAACCCGATGATCAGGGCGATCAGGACCAGCCCGGTCCACCCTTCCCGCAGCAGCCAGGCCCGGCGGTCGGCGGCCTTGCTGCCGCCCACCGCGAGCGGGGGCGCGGCAACTGGTTCGGGTACCGGCTTGACCTCACGCATGGCCTACGCACCGCCCGTCTCGGCCGGCCCGGTACTGGCAGGCCCATTACCGGCGGGCCCGGGCAGGCCCGGCCGGGGGCCGTCCGGCTCCGGCCCCGGCCTGGCGCCGGTGATGAAGCCGATCAGGTCGTCCGCCGACGCTCCCTCCCGGTCGACCGCGGCGACGACCGAGCCGAGCCGCAGCACCGTGATGCGGTCGCACACCGCGAGCACGTCGGGCATCTGGTGGCTGACCAGGATCACGGCCGTCCCCAGGTCACGCACCCGGCGGATCAGGTCGAGCACCTCACGCTGCTGCTCGACGCCCAGCGCGCTGGTGGGTTCGTCGAGCAGCAGGACGCGGTTGGACCAGGCCGAGGCCCGGGCGATCGCCAGGGCCTGGCGCTGGCCTCCGGACAGGTCCTTGCACCGGGCGTCGATGTTCGGGATCCGCGTGTGCAGCCTGGCCAGTTCCTGCGCCGTGCGCTCCCGCATCGTGCGCCGGTCCAGCCAGCCCAGCCACCGTCCGAGCCAGTGGCCGGCCAGGAGCTCCCGCCCGAGGAAGAAGTTCGCGACGACATCGCGTTCCATCGCCAGCGCCAGGTCCTGGTAGACGGTGCTGATCCCGGCGGCCGCGGCATCAGCCGGGCTGGTGAACACCGTGGGCTCGCCGTCGATGGCCACGTGTCCGCTGGACGGTTGCTGGACCCCGGCGATGATCTTCATGAGGGTGGACTTGCCGGCCCCGTTGTCGCCGATCACGCCGAGTACCTCGCCCCGGTGCACGTCCAGGCTCACGTCGCGGAGCGCCTGCAGGCCGCCGAAATGCTTCGAAACCCCGCACACGCTCAAGGTGCCCGCGCTAGTCACGGCTCGCTCCCAGGGTGCCGGCGGACGACGCGGGCGGACCCGGCTGATCACCCACGCCGCCCCGGCCGGTGAGGGTGCGGAAGTGCCCGAGCATCCGCCCGGCGTCGGCTGAGCGCCCGGTGAACAGGCGGAACGCGTCGACGGCCTGGAAGACCGCCATGCCGCCACCGTCCAGGGTCCGGCAGCCGACCGCGCGGGCCGTCCGGACCAGCTCGGTCTCTATGGGCAGGTACACGACGTCGGCGACCCAGAGCCGCGGATGCAGCAGGCCGGCCGCGAGGGGCAGCCCGGGGCGGCCCGCCATCCCGGTCGGCGTCGCGTGGATGAGCCCGTCGGCCCCCGCCAGGGCCATGCCGAGCTCGCCGGGGTCAGCGGCGCGGGCCCGGTCCGCGCCGAACCGGGCGGCGAGGCTGGCTGCGAGGGACCAGGCCCGGCCCGCGTCAAGGTCCACGATGGTCAGCCGCCGGGTACCGGAGGTGAGGGCCGCATGCGCGACCGCGGCGCCCGCTCCCCCCGCCCCGAGCAGCACAACCCGGTCGGTAGCCACGCCGGCCAGCCCCCGGGCAAAGCTCTGGGCGAACCCGGACCAGTCGGTGTTGTGGCCGACCGCCCGCCCGTCGCGGAAGACGACGGTGTTGACCGCCTGCAGCGCGGCCGCCTCAGGCGAGAGCTCGTCCAGGGAGTCCAGGATGATCTGCTTGCACGGGTGGGTGATGTTCAGGCCGTCGAAACCGAGGCGGCGCGCGGCGGTGAGCAGGGCGGGCGTGTCCGCCGCGGTCAGGCCGAGTTCGTCGAGGTCGATGATGCGGTACAGGCAGCACAGTCCCTGGGCCCGGGCTTCGCGCTCGTGCAGCGCCGGGCTCAGGGACCCGCCGATACCGCTGCCGATCAGGCCGATCAGCCGGGACACGGGGTCCCGCGCAGAGACGGGAGCGGTTAACGCGTTCACGGCCCTGCACCCCCCGGCCACCCGTCCGGGTACTCGATCGCCGCGTCGTGGCACCGGGTCAACGCCGCCCTCCGGATCACCTAATGTACGAACTAGAGGGTTAATAGTAGGTCCGGTCCCGGGGGAACGGAAGGGCCCCCGCGTCATGTCCTGACCAGGGGCGCGCAATTAGGCTGGAGCCCGGCCGGGACCCACGGCCCGCCCAGCTGATCAGGAGCCTGTTTTGACCCAAGCCGCCAGCAAGGGCACCGTCACCAGCACCAAGCCCGCTCACGGCGAGCGCCACCGGGACAAGGACCGTACCCGGGCGGAGATCCTGCGCATCGCGGCCGAGGAATTCGCCCGGCAGGGGTACACGGGGGCACGCGTCAACGAGATCGCGGCGCGGACCAGCACGACCAAGCGGATGATCTACTACTACTTCGGCGGCAAGGAACAGCTGTACGTGGCCGTGCTGGAGCAGGCCTACTCGCAGATCCGGGACGCCGAGCTAGCCATCGATGTCGACCGGCTCGAGCCGGTCGCGGCGATCCGGCGCCTGGCCGAGCTCACCTTCGACCACCACGACGCGCACCCGGATTTCATCCGCCTGGTGAGCATCGAGAACGTGCACGAGGCGGTCCACCTGGCCACCTTGCCGACCCTGCACGAGCTACGTGCGCCGACCATCGAGATGATCTCGCGGATCCTGGACGCGGGCCGGGCCGGCGGGGTCTTCACCGCACCGGTGGACGCGCTGGATATCCACATGCTGATCAGCTCGTTCTGCGTGTTCCGGATCGCCAACCGGTACACGTTCCGCGCCCTGTTCGGCCGCGACCTCACCGACCCCGCCCGGCGGGCAGCGCAGCGCCAGATGCTGGGCGACCTGGTGGTCGCCTATCTCACCAGCGGCTGAGCCGCAGGGTCAGCCGCTGGTGCTCCCCCCGCGGGCCGTGGTACCCGGCTAGCTGGCGCGGAAGACTTGCCTGGCTACCGCCATCGCGGCCATGGCCTTCGGCCAGCCGGCGTAGAACGCCAGATGGGTGAGGGCCTCGATGAGTTCCTGCTCGGTCAGGCCGTTCTTCTTCGCCAGGCCCAGGTGGAAGACAAGCTGGTCCGTGTTGCCGCTGGTGACCAGGCTCGCGACCGTCACCAGGCTGCGGTCTCTCGGGGACAGCTCCGGGCGCTCCCAGACCTGCCCGAACAGGACTTCGTCCGTGAATCCCACCAGGGCGGGCGCGAAGTCCCCGAACATCCGCTGGGCGCCGGACGGCTCCTTGTCGTCTGCCATTGATCTCAGTCCTTTCTCCAGGAAGCGCCGGGCGGGGCTCCTCGTCACCCGGGGCACTACCCAGGAAACCCGGTACGGCGCGGATGAGCGAAAGCTGGCTGGTCCAGGTACTGCCAAGCACCCCCCAGGGGCTGGAGCGGGGGAAACGCTCGCTCCGGGGCGGAAGACCGGGATCGTAGGATGGCCCGGTGATCGAGGCGGCTGACTACGACGGCATCGCGATCCTGACGCTGGACCACGGGCCGGTGAACGCGCTCGATCTGGAGTTGCTCACCGCGGTGCCCGAGAGCCTGGCCGCCGTGGCCGGCTCCGCGCCGTCGTGCTGACTGGCAGCGGCCGGTCGTTCTCGGCGGGCGTGGACCTGAAGCGGATCGTCAACGGCGGGCCGCCGTACGTCGCGAAGTTCCTGCCGGCGCTGAATCTGGCCCTGCTCAGCGTGTTCGAGCATCCGAGGCCGGTCGTGGCCGCGGTCAATGGTCACGCCCTGGCCGGCGGGTGCGTGCTCGCGGCCGCCTGCGACGTCCGGCTGATGTCGGGCGGCACGATCGGGCTGGCCGAGCTCGCCGCGGGCGTCCCTTTCCCCACGGTCCCCCTGGAGATCATGCGTCACGCCGTCGGCCACTCGCTGGATGCGATCCTGCTCGGTGCCGAGCGGCTGACTCCCGACCAGGCCGCCTCGATTGGCCTGGTGCACGAGATCGTCGAGCCGGATCAGCTGCTGGCCGCGGCGCGGCGGCGCGCGGACGGGCTGAGCGCCGCCCCACCCGACGTGTACGCCCTCGCGAAGCACCAGCTGCACGGGCCCGCCCGGGAGCGCATCGGCGCCGCCCGGCCCGTCGATGATCCCCGGGTCGTGGAGATCTGGGGCTCCGAGCGCACCGGCCAGACCCTGCGCGACTACCTGGCGTCCCTGCGCCGGGGCTAGCCAGGACAGCCGGCCCTGCGGCCCGCCTGGGGCGCAGGGCCGGACGGCCGGGTTAACTCCTCGCTGCCGCGGCCAGCACCTGCCCGGAGGCGGTCATTGCTGCCGCTGCCGGAGCCTGCGGTTCTTGATCCGGTTACCGCAGGTGGCCATGTCGCACCAGGCACCGGCCTGGCTGTGCGAACGGTCGTAGAAGGCCCACCGGCAGTCGGGGTTGCCGCACGCTTTCAGCCGCGGCCAGGTGCCGTCACGCTGGGCGTCGCGGATCACCAGCAGCAGGGTGAGCAGGCCGGCGCCGGGCGGGCGCCGGCTCGGGGCCCAGGGTGACCTGCCCGCCCGGCGTGACCTGCAGCACGGGCCGGGTGGACTGCGCGACGGCCTGCAGGGGCTGCAGGTCGCCGGGCCCGGGCGGGGGCCCGGCGCTGTTGGCCACCAGCATGGCCCGGATGCCCTCGCGCACGCTGCGGGCCAGGTGCAGCTCGGCCGGATCCGGCGCGCGCTCGGCATTCCACAGGCCCGCCTCGGCCAGCCAGCCGCGGGCCGGCGCAGGGTCCAGCAGCAGGTCCGAGCCACGGTCGCCATCCCAGGTGTTGACGAACGACTGCACGAGCAGCAGCGGCATCGGGGCCGGCTTGCTCTCCTGGCCGGGCACCCACGACGGCACGGTCATGACGCCCACCGTACCACGCGTGACCGTATAAATCCTTTGACCGGTCACCTACTAACCTCTAAAATGGTTTTAGTAGTCACCAACGAACAGGGACGCCGCCGGCTCTCGGGCGGCCTGACCGATCGGAGGTGCACGACATGGTGATCCTGCTCGGACTCGCCGCGGCCGTGCTCTACGGCAGCGGTGACTTCCTCGGCGGCATGGCGGCCCGCAGAGCACACGTGCTGGCCGTCCTCACGGTGGCCGACACGGCCGCAGTGATCGTCGCGCTCGCCGCGGCGGCGATGTCGGCCGGGTCGGCCAGCCTGGCCGGCCTGGCCTGGGGGATCAGCGCCGGCCTGAGCGGAGGGCTCGGCCTGATCGTCTTCTACACCGGCCTGGCGGCCGGGCCGATGAGCGTGGTCGCCCCGGTGTCCGGACTCGTATCCACGATCCTGCCGGTCGCGGTAGCCCTGGCCGGGGGCGAGCGGCCCGGCGCCGGCGTCTACGCGGGCGCGCTGCTCTGCCTGGTCGCGATCGTGCTGGCCAGCTCGGCCGGCGACGCTCAGACGGTGCCCGGGCCCGGCCGGCCGGGGCGGGGCCGGGCCATCGCCTACGGCATCGCCTCAGGTGTCTTGTTCGGCCTGTTCTTCCTGCTCATCCGCAATGCCGGGCAGTCCGGAACGCTCTGGGCCGTGGCCGCCGGGCGGGCTGGTGAGCTGGCCACCGTCCTGATCGCCGCGGCCGTGCTGCGCCGCGGCCTGCCGCGCGGCGCGGCCGCCCGGCCGCTGCTCGCGGCCGCGGCCGCCGGCGTGATCGATGTCATCGCGAACATCTGCTACGTAACGGCCACCAGGACCGGCCTGCTCGGCCTGGCCGTCGTGCTGGCCTCGCTCTACCCCGGGATCACCGTCCTGCTGGCCAGGATGGTGCTCGGCGAGCGGCTGCGCTGGGTGCAGCGGGCCGGCCTCGCGCTGGCCGTGATCGGCATCCTGCTCGTCGCCGCATGAAATCCGGGCCAGCCGCCCTCGCGCCGCACCGGGCGCCTGGCGGCCCGGTCAGTCAAACGAGGGCTTGCGGTCCCTGGTCCGCTTGAGCTCGAAGAAGCCGTCTGCCTCGGTCACGAGCACGACGCCGTCCCACAGCCGGCCTGCCGCCTCACCCCGCGGGATTGGCGTGATCACCGGCCCGAAGATGGCCCGGCCGCGGATCCGGATGACGGGCGTGCCCACGTCCGTCCCCACGACGTCGAAGGCCTCGTGATGAGACCTCTTGATCTCGTCGTCGAAGGCGGTGCTGTCCGCGGCGCCGGCCAGCGAAGCCGGCAGCGCGAGCTCAGCCAGCGCTTCCGGGATCACCCCGGGGTCGTTTCTGCGGCCCTGGTTGTGCAGCCTGGTGCCGATGGCGGTGTAGAGCGGGCCGAGGATACCGGGGCCGGCCTCCTGCGCGGCGGCGGCGACCACGCGGATCGGGCCCCACGCCTTGCCCATCCGTTCCAGATACTCCGGAGTGAGGCCCTCACCGTCGTGCTGGATCAGGTTCAGGTACGCCAGCGACATGATCCGCCAGTCGACCCGCACCGGCCGCACCGTCTCCACCTCGAGCATCCAGCGCGAGGTGATCCAGGCCCACGGGCACAGTGGATCGAACCAGAACTGCATGTCTTCATATGTTTCTGGCTGCAGCGTCACGCCGCTTGGAACAGGCCGTGCCGCACGCGTATTCCGCAGCAGTAGACGGGAGCCGGCCGCACGAGGCAGGATGCCCCTGTTTAGTTTGGATCAACTAACGATCATTGGTTCGGGCCAGGATGGCTGGCGCTGACCAGGCCGATGGAGGCACAGGGCATGACAGACGCCGGCCTGACGTACCAGACGGGGTTCGGCAACGAGCTGCAGAGTGAGGCGGAGGCCGGGGCCCTGCCCCATGGCCGCAACAGCCCGCAGCAGCCGGCCCTGGGGCTGGTCAGCGAGCTCATCTCGGGCACTACCTTCACCGCCCCGCGGGCCCTGAACCGGCGCACCTACGTGTTCCGGGCCATGCCGTCGGTGGTGCACGGGCGGTACCAGCCGGCCGAGGTGAAGACCTTCGCCACCCCTCCGTTCACCCGGCCGCCGAACCCGAATCAGATGCGCTGGGATCCCTTCGCCATCCCCGCCTCGGAGCTGGACTTCCTCGACGGCATGTTCACGATCTGCGGTAACGGCTCGCCGAACGGACAGTCCGGGACCGCGCTGCACGTCTACCGGGCCACGGCGGCGATGACCGACCGGTTCTTCCTCGACGCCGACGGGGAGCTGCTGATCCTGCCGGACACCGGCACGCTGCTGATCGCCACGGAACTGGGGCGGCTGCGGGTCGCGCCGGGTGAGCTCGCCCTGATCCCCCGGGGCATCAAGTTCCGGGTCGAGCTTCCTGACGGCCCGAGCCGCGGCTTCGTCTGCGAGAACTACGGGCTTCCGTTCCGGCTGCCCGAGCTGGGCCTGATCGGATCCAACGGCCTGGCCAACGTGGCCGACTTCCGGGTGCCCGACGCGTGGTACGAGATCAAGGAGAAGCCCTGCACCCTGGTGCAGAAGTTCTGCGGGGCGTTCTGGGAGGCCACGCTGGACCACTCCCCGCTGGACGTGGTCGCCTGGCGGGGGAACCACCTGCCCGCCAAGTTCAACATGTACGACTTCGTCGCGCTGGGCACCGCGACCGTTGATCACCCGGACCCGTCGATCTTCTGCGCGCTGTCGTCTCCCTCCGACCCGGTGCTGGGCGGCAACGCGGACTTCATGGTGCTGCCGCCCCGCTGGGCCGTGGCCGACGACACCTTCCGCCCGCCCGGGTTCCACCGCAACTGCGTCGCTGAATACCTCGGCGTCATCACCGGCAAGCACGAGGGCAAGTCGGCGTCGGGGCTGCGGCCCGGCGGGGCCAGCCTGCACAACAACTGGGCGGCGCACGGGCCGGACGTCGAGACGTTCGAACTGGCCCGCTCCGTGGGGCTGGCGCCCCGCAAGATCGAGGACTCCCTGGTCTTCATGATCGAGTCGAGGCAGCCGCTGCAGGTCGCCGACGCGGCCCTGGCCGCGCCGGAGTTCCAGCGCGACTACACCGATCACTGGCAGGGCTTCACGCGCCGGTTCCCCGGGCAGGCGCGGCCGTGACCGCGGCCCCCGGCATCAGCGCGGGCGCCGCCGAGATCGAGCCCGAATGGATTCACCTCGCCTATCCGGCCACCTCCGCGCTCCGCGAGGTGTACGGGTACGCCGGGCGCCAGGGCACCGTCAACCTGGAGGGCATCCGGTTCCGGTCCCCGGGCCGTGCGTCCAGCACGCTGCTCATCTACATGCACCCGGCCTCGACGCTCCAGCTGCTGCCCGTGCCCCGGGCCATGGCCGCCGCGGGAGTCGATGTCCTGTGCGCAGGCAGCCGCTACGCGCGCAACGACACCCCGCTGATCATGGAGATGGCCGCCCTTGACCTCGGCGCGTACGTCCGGCACGCCCGCGAGACCTGGGGCTACGCCGCGGTAGTGCTCGCGGGCTGGTCCGGGGCGGCTCGCTGTCGGTGTTCTACCAGAGCCTCGCCGAGTCACCGGCGGCAGTCACCCGTACCCCGGCGGGCGATCCGGTCAACCTGTCCGGCCTGCCACCCGCCGACGCCGTGATTTATCACGCCGCGCACCTGTCCCGGGCCATTGTGCTGAGCGAGTTCATCGATCCTTCGGTGCTGGACGAGACCAACCCCGATGTCCGCGACGTCGAACTCGACCTTTATGACCCCCGTAATCCCAACCAGCCCCCGTACAGCCCGGAGTTCATCACCCGGTTCCGCGCCGCGCAGCTGGCCCGGGTGCGGCGCCGCAGTGCCTACGTCCGCGAATTGCTGGCCCAGGTCCGGGCGACCGAGGGCCCGGCGGCCGAGCGCGGCCTGCTCACCCATCGCACGCTGGCCGATCCCCGGTGGCTGGACGTCACGCTCGAGCCCAACGACCGGCCACCCGGGTGGTGCTTCATGGGAAAACCACGGGAAGCGAACCTGAGCCCGGCGGGCGTGGGCCGCTACTCCACGCTGCGTGCCTGGCTGTCGCAGTGGTCGATCGACGACACGAACGCCCGGGCGGACCAGAACATCACCCGCGTGCACGTCCCCCTGCTCGCGATCGAGAACTCCGCCGACGACGCCGTCCCGGCCTCTCATGTCTCACGCGTGTTCCGTGCGTCCCCCGCCGCGGTGAAGGACTACCTGCTCATCAAGGGGGCCAATCACTACTACGCGGACCAGCCCGAGCTCCTGGACCAAGCGGTCAGCCAGACCATGGACTGGCTGGGCCGGAACGAGCTCACCACCTGACCTAGGCCCAGCGGTCCCTCTGCCCGGGCACGTCCTGAACGCAGCCTGCCGATCAGTGCGCACTTGACGCTGAACCGGTTAAGTAGTGTCATGGATGCATTCCGGTAAATGGGGAGCAACACCTTTTAGTTCTCTTCTTCATGCACCTGGAGGTGCACACGTGAAACGCATCGTGGCCTTAACCGCCGCCGTGATGACCGGGCTGTCGGGCCTGGCGGCAACCACCGGTGCCGTGGTCCTGGGTGACGCCGCGCCCGCTGCCGCGCTCACCTGCCCCACAGCGAACGGCACGACGATGAGCTGCGGCTCCTACACGATCAGCGGGCTCGGCTCACGCAAGCAGCAGGTACTCGGCGCGGGGGCCAGCGTGCTCGATCTGGCCGTCGCCATGCTGGAGACCGACACCATGCAGGCCAATTACACCTATGGTGACGGCAAGACCGGGGACGCCGCCAACTTCGGCATCTTCAAGCAGAACTGGTACATGCTCCGCACCTCGTGCAGCTACTTCTCGGGCCAGGCGGCCAGCCAGTACAACAACGGCGCCGCCCTTAACAGCAACCTGGGCGAGGACGTGTCCTGTATCAACCAGGGCCAGAGCCACTACGGGCTCACCCTCTGGTTCGCTGGCCAGCGCGACGGCGAGAGCGGGCTCAGCAACCCGAGCCAGTCGGTGATCACGGAATACGAGGTCGCAGTGGAGTGGATCGAGTCACAGCTCAATTCCAGCTCGTCCAACCTGAGCAATGACACCAGGTTCTGGGTGAGCGTCCCGGCCATCTGATCCGGCGCCGGGTAGGCGGCCCTGTCCCCCGAGCCCGCCTACCCGGCCCCGCGCTCTGCGCCCGCGTGATCAGCCCGCAGACGGTTCCCCGGCATCAGAGGGCACCGCGGGTTCCTCAGGCGCTGGCTCGGACGGTGCGAGCCGGTCGGCCGCTGACGTCTTCTCCGCTGCCACCAGCTTGGCCAGGGAAAAGGCCGCCAGCAGGCCACCGGCTGCGAAGGCGGCCGTGGCGAGGGGGCGCGGGAGGGGGCGGCCCAGGCGGAGCCGTCCGGGCCCGGCAGCCGCGAGAGCGGCAGCGGCGGCGAGATTGGTCACCGGCAATTCGAAACCGCCGCGGGCGGCCAGCGGGCCGTTCGCACGATGGGTCGCGGACGCGACGGTCATGGCCCCGATGATGGCCAGCGGGCCAGCCGGGTCGGCGACGCCGGTGGCGGTGAGCAGCCCGCCTGCCAGTTCGCTCGCCCCGGCCAGGGCGGCCATCGGCTTTCCCGGAGTGAGCCCTATCCGTTCAAAGGCCTGGCCCGTGGTATCAAGGCCGTGCCCGCCCAGCACGCCGAACAGCTTCTGGGCGCCGTGCACGCTGAGATATCCGCCCAGCACCAGCCGGGCACCGAGGAGCGTTGCGTTTCGCATGTGGTCCCTTCCTGCAGGTCGTCTCGCCCGGCCGGCCCGTGGGGGCGGCAGAGCCGGGTGTCATGTGCTGACCGGGCGGCGGCCGGTGGTGACCATCACGCCGTACAGGCGGGTGACCTGGAGCCGGACGACCAGCCGCCGATTCGTGATCATCTCCTCGTCGAAGGCCGCCCGGTCGATCTCCCCGTAGAAGGAGGAGTGCACGTCCAGCAGTTCCCCGATGGCGTCGTCGCCCGGGATTGAGGCCACCTCCGACAGCGTGACCGGCCCCTCCGCCACCGCGTAGTGCCAGAAGTCCTCGCCGCTGACGTGCAGCGCGGCCCGGGGGTCGCGGGCCAGGTTGCGTCCCTTGGCCCGGTCCGCGGTGGTCGAGACGCGGACGACCCGGGTGGCCGGGTCGGCTACGTACAAGACGTTGGTGAGCTGCGGCGCGCCATCAGCCTTGATGGTGGCCAGCACGCCCTGCTGGCGGCGGGTGACGAGTTCCCACAGCTCGCGCTGGCCCGCCATCACGGCACCACCTGGATGCGGGCCCGCGCCCGGGCATCCGCTACCGCAGGGCCCGCGTCGCGGCCCGGGACCACTCGTGCCCGCATGTCCGCACCTCACCTTCCGCAGAACCGGGGGGTTGTCCCCAGATGCAGGAGCCGACTCTAGCAGAACCGGGGACCACTCCCTGATTACCGGTAGATTCGGGGCATGGCCGCTCCTCAGGGTCCCGGCACCCCGCTCCGCGCCGACGCGGCCCGCAACCGGCGGCAGATCATCAGGGCCGCCCGTGAGCTGTACAGCAGGCGGGGCCTGGACGCCCCGCTGGATGAGATCGCCAGACTCGCCCAGGTGGGCAACGCCACTCTCTACCGCCACTTTCCCACCCGCTGCGCCCTGGTGGCGGCGGTCTTCGCGGACACCCTGGGCCGTGTCATCGACGCGGCGTCGCAGGCTCTGGACGACCCTGATCCCTGGCGCGCGTTCGCCGGGCACGTCAGGTTCCTGGCCCGGCTGCAGGCCGCCGACCGCGGGCTCGCCGACTTGCTCATCACCGACGTGACGGGGGCGCCTGAGCTGGAGCAACTCCGGTCCCGCGCCCTTCGTGACTTCACCCGCATCGCCGGCCGCGCCCGGGTCAGCGGCGCCCTGCGCGCTGACTTCACCCCCGAAGACCTCGTCCTGCTGCTGATGGCCAACGCCGGGCTGGTCGAACGGACCACCGACACCGCCCCCACGGCCTGGCAAAGGTTCATCGATCTCGCGCTGGACGGGCTGCACACCTCCGCGGCAACCACCGCCACCGCGGCGCCGCCAGATCGTGCGGCACTGCAGCAGGCGATGATCAACCGCGGCCACCTGCTGGGGTATTACTGAGTCGCTCGCGCGGGCGAGCAGGGCAGAAAGGCCCGGCCGCCGTGGTCGGCGGCCGGGCCCCAGGACCCGAGCCCGGTGACTTACCGGGCCGCTGAGCTGCCCCTGCGGGTGGCCGGGGATCCGTTCCGGCCCGCGGACTCTACCTTCACGGCGAGCGGCGCGGTCGCCTGGAGCACGTCCTCCGCGAACTTGCGCTGGGTAGCCAGCAACTGCTCGGCGAAGTCGTAGGCGTTCGCCACGATCTCCGCCGGCTTCGGCAGGTTGTCCGGCAGGTCCGGGAACGTGGACGGCAGCGACGGCATGATCGACTGGACCGCCTCCGACCAGGCCCGGACCGCCCCGAGGGTAAATTCCTGGCTCTTGCGGACCGTGTCCAGGACCTGGGCCTGGACCTCCTGCCCGGTGCTGCGGGCGTCGTCCACGACGCGGTCGGCAGCGGCGCGCATGTCGGCCGTGGTGCGGGTGTCAGTCATCGGTATCTCCTCTGGTTCGCCTTTCCCGTCTGTTCGCTTCTGCTTACTATATCAAGCAAGGTGCACGGTTTGTCAAGCGAGCCTCAGGGCCGCCACCCGGACCGGCGGCGCCGCTTGCGGGCGGCGGCTCAGTCCCGCAGGTAATCGCCGGGTGCCTCGCCGATCGGGGGGCAACGGTCGCTGCCCATGGGTGGCGGGGCGTCCCGCGGGCCGGCCTGGTTGCGCCGTTGCACGCTCGATGGACTCAGGCACCGAGTCCATGGACTGGATCTCGAGGGTGCTGCGCGGGATCGTCGAGTTCACCCAGGACGGCGGCGAGATCAATGTCGTGGTCACCGGCATCAACGTCGGCGCCCAGCCGTACTGGAACGCCGAGGCCACGATGCTGATGCACACCAGGGGCGTGCTGATCATGACTCCGGACTCGGCCACGGTCCTGACCGGGAAACAGTCGCTCGACTATTCCGGCGGGGTGTCCGCCGAGGACAACGTCGGCATCGGCGGATACGACCGGATCATGGGCCGGCTGCGGCGGAAACAGCTCACCGCATGACCCCGGACAGAAAAGCCCGGTAACCGAAGTGTCCTGTGCCTAATGCTCCCGAATAGGGAACCATCTGGGATTCCGTGGGGCCGGAGGCAATGAATGCAGGCGACACAAACCTCGTCCGCCACCTCGGTCTCATTACCAGCTTTCGCCGCTTGAACACCCTGGCCAGCACGGCGTTAAACGTCACGCACCGTTAACACGGGCAAGTGCGGCTCTCGGTAAGTTGGATCCCGTCACGAATGGCGCGCCGAAACACGTGAGGAGATACCCCTCCGCGGTGAGGGGTGAGGGGTGAGGGGTGAGGGGTGAGGGGTGAGGGGTGAGGGGTGAGGGGCCATGAGCGAATCGCCTGATTCCGGGCTGGCCGGCAAGTGCGCCGGCATAAGGGGTGGCCCGGCAGCCGGCTTACCGGGAGCATGCCCGCTCCTACGATCAGCGGACGAGCGCCTTCCAGGACTACCGCCGGGCAGTCGTCGAGGCGCTCCCGGTCTGCCGCGGGCAGGTGGTCCTCGACGTGGGATGCGGGACCGGGCTGTGCCACGGCTCGCTGCTGGACAAGGTGGGTCCCCAGGGCCGGGTGGTCGGCATTGAGGAGTCACCGGAAATGGTGGCGGTGGCGCGTGAACGTATCGAGCAGGAAGGCTGGCGTAACGTCACTGTCGTGCAATCCTCGGCCGAGGAGGCGACGATTGCGCCAGTGGCAGACGCCGCCCTGTTCTGCGCGGTGCACGACATCCTGCAGTCCCCGGACGCGCTGCGGAACGTCCTGGGCACGCTGCGCCCCGGCGCGGGGGTGGCCGCCGGCGGCGGCAAGTGGGCCGCACCGTGGATGGTGGCCGTGAACCTGCCCGTCACGATGCTGCACGCTCCCTACGTGCGGAGCTTCGAGGGGTTCGAGCGGCCGTGGCATCATCTCGAGCAACTGCTCGTGGATGTGCACGTCCGGGAGATAGCGCTCGGCAGCGGTTATGTCCTGACCGGCCAGACGCCGCCGCGGGCCGGCTGTGCTGACCAGCAGGCCTCGAGCAAGGCGCGGGCGAACATCTGCGGCGCGTTGACGCAGGCCCCGTGATCGGCGTCCAGGTGATGGACCGATGCGCCCGGGATCGCCTGGGCCAGCGCACGCTGCCGGTCTGGGGGCACGATGTGGTCCCGGGCCGTGATGACCACCGCGGCGGGCACATCGACCTGGCTGATCCAGCTGTCCGACGTGAACCCGCAGACGGCGCGCGTGGCCGACAGGGTGGTGGCCAGGGTGGTCCGGCTCAACTGGGCGCGGGCCCACCTGGCTGTCGCCGGGTCGTCCACGCGGCCCAGCAGCCCCAGGCCGAGGACGTCGGCGCCCAGCAGATGCAGCATCGGGTTCCATTGCAGGGTGGCGGCCATCGCCGGGACCACCAGGGCGGCCATCTGCTCGGCCGGTGATCCGCAGACGTTCCGCGCGGTAGAGCACAGGACCAGGCCCGACACCCGCGACGCGTGCCGCCGGTACAGCAACTGGGCCACCATGCCGCCCATGGAGTAGCCCACGGCAGTAAAGGTGCGGATATCAAGGACATCGGCCAGCGCGGCGACGTCGTCAGCGCAATCCTCGAGCCGGAACGCCGAACGCAGCGGGATCCCGTCACCGTGGCCACGCAAATCGGCGGCGACCACCCGGAAATGCCGTCCGAGCGGCGCGAAGACCTTCCCCCAGTTCAGCTCGGCCGTGCCCGCCACCCCGTGAATGAGCACCAGGGTTCCCGCGCCTGGCGGGCCGGCGCACTCCCACACCCGCGTCGTCCCGCGGCCGGGCAGTTCCACCAGCCGGGTGCGCGGCGTCGCTGCTTCCTCAGGCATCCGGCGTTCCTCCTTGCCGCCCCGCGCGGGCCACCGGCGGCAGCGCTGCCGACCGGGTCGGCCACGGCCCCCGGCGTCGCGAGTACCCCCGAGCGCGCGCAGCCGAGACGCAAGGTCGCCACGATAGGACCGTTGGAGCGTTCCAAGGCCGGGCGTGCCCGCGCGCCACCAGCCACAGGCATACCGGCGCCATCCCGCGATCTGAGGACGCCTGCCGGCCGGCCATCCGGTCCCCACGCGGCTCCGCGGGTACACCTGCCCGTTCAGGGACGTTCATGAGGCTCATCCTCGGTAACTCAGCCACGTCACCAAGGTCCGGAGCGACGTCCCAGACAAGCCCCGACTGCAACCGTGCCCAGGCGAGCAGAACAACTGTTCCTTAACCATACGTTCGGTCAAACACCCAGGCAACGCCAGCGCCGTTGTCCCCACCAGCACGCCAACGTGATCGGCGTCTCCCGCCGCGTTCTAGTCCGCCATCCCGGATACCGTCACGAGGATCACCGCTGTCGCAGCGGCAGGCCAGGGTCAGACAGCCGACGCTTGAGCAACCGGCCGGCCGTAGGTGACGGCCTCGCGTACCTCCGGGGGCAGGGACTGGGCAAGTTGCGCGTCGGGCTGAGCACCGAGTGAGTCGTTGATCGTGGAAAACGCCAGGCGAAGGGCCACGAAGGCGGTGACGGCGAAGATCTGCCCGTCATCGAGGCCGCAGTCGCGGAGCGTCTGGATGTCGGACGGCGTCGTCGCGTTCGGGTCCCTGGCGACCTTCCGGGCCCACGCGGCCATGGCCTTCTCCTGGTCCGTCAGCCCGGTGTCGCTGCCGTCCAGAACCCCGGCCGCGACAGCGGCGTCAGCAGCGTGGCCCAGCTTCCCGCCCCAGGCCAGCGAGCAGTAGGAGTCTCCGAGGGCCGAGGCGGCGGCGGTCACCAGGATCCCGCGCTGGCGGAAGGTCAGACCGCTCGGCGTGAATGCCTCAGACATCAACCCGAACAGCTGCTTCAGGGTGTCCGGCTGGTGCGCCCACAGCCGGGACACGTTCCACACGTAGCCGCCGTCTGCGAGGTCTTCGTCGTAGAGCGCCTGCACCTGGGCGGACGCCGGGGGTTCTTCGAGAAAGCTTCCGGTCATGCGCGTTGTGCTCCTTCGGGTTTGCGGGCCAGGTAGCCCACGACGTTGATGTCCGCCCGCAGCGGCAAGCCGTCCCGCAGCTGCCCCCGAGCCTGCTCGACGGCCACGCGGTGGAACTCAGCCTCGCCGACGTTCTGGATGGCCTCATACGCTGGCCCGGTTGAGGCCAGGGCGCGCGCGTACAGTTCCGGGTCCGCGAACTCCCAGGCGAACGGGACATCCAGGCGCTCGACATCGGTGAATCCCTGCGACCCGAGGAGTTGCTCGCCCGCGCCGGGCCGGCCGAGCGACACCATCACCGCCTGGTTGCCGACTTTCTCCGCCGCGGCCAGGCGGAACGGCGCTAGCGCCCAGGCTCCAGGGGACACCTTCAGGTGACCCCACACCGTCATCCCGGCGCGTCCGCCGGGACGAAGGACCCGGTATATCTCGGCCACCGCGTCGGGTGTGGTGCCCCAGATCCCCCGGAAGCTGGTGACCACGTCGAACGACCCCGGGTCCCACGGCAGGGCGTGCATATCGCCCACCCTGATGTCGCAGTCAGGGTTCCGGTCCCGGGCCACCGCGACCAGCCTGGCCGAGGCGTCGATACCGGCGCAGGAAGCGCCGCGCAGGCGAGCCAGCTCGACGGCGAACCCGGACCCGCACGCCACGTCGAGCAGCCGGTCCCCGGCATCGACGCCGAGCCGATGGTGCACGGCGACGTATTCCCGGCAGTTGCCCGGCTCGCTGAGGGTCGCGAAATCCGCCGCCTTGCGGCCCCAGCCCTCGTCCACCAGCGCCCACGGCGGAGAGTCCGTGCTTGGCCCCGTCATTGCCCCCTCCTCTGCGCCGCCAGGATTCCCGCGGCACCGCCCCCGGTCCGCCGGGCCTGCCGGCAAGGTTCCAGTGTGCGGGTCAGTGCTGTTCCCGGGCAACCGCGGATCAGCCTGCGCCACCTCTAGGGGCCGGCGGCCTCCGGCCTCTCGGCATAACCGATGTGGCGTCGGCCATGGAGTTCACCGGGTGCGACGCGGACGAACTGTCCATCCGCTGAGCAGCGGATCCAGCTGGCGCGTCGCATCCCGGCAGCAGCGGCGACTCCCGGCCACCGGGGCACCGGGCGGCCCAGCTGGGCTTGGCGGCCCAGCTGGGCCAAGGCCCAGCACGAAGGCATATTCTGCGTCTCATGCCTGAACGGCCGCCTCATGCTGCGTGGCTGAAGCTGGGTGCGGAACCAGGACTCTGCGGAGCCTGCCGGCATGCGAAGCTCAACGAGACACAGCGGGGCACCGCCTACCTCCGCTGCACGCGCGCCGCATGGGACATCACCCTGTCCCGTTACCCGCGTCTCCCCGTCACGCAGTGCGGAGGATTTGAGCGGCGCGAGGAGAAGACCTAGTCCCGCGCGCGGCACCGCTCGCGCCGGCAGCCCGGATCGGCCGCGCATAATCAAAGCGCTGCTCCACGTGCACGACGATCGGGGAGCCCGTTCCCGGGAATGCATCTACGCGTCCACCGCTTCGCTCGGCTGTGCTGCTGCTCGGATGTTACGATCAGCGGCGTTTGCGGCGAAGGGGGGCCGGTGCTCACCAAGCGTCCATCTGTCTGGCAGGCCGCGCTCATGGCGATGCTGGCAGCACTCCTGATCCTCGAGCCAGGCAACTACCTCGCTCACCAGCACTTCTCCGGTGATCACGCCTTCCCCAACCCGGCTCAGATCACGCCGCACCACGCACCGGGTTGGGAACTGCCAATAGGTGTCACTGGAACCGGCCGCTGACACAGTCACCGAAATCCGTGGTGCCTTCAGCACCTCGGGCCTACTGAGACCGGGACGAATATGCGCCCGGGCCGCTGAACGGGGTCTGTCGAGTCGAATCGAAAGCGCCCGGCTGCTGAGCCAGCCTTTGCCGAAAGGCCGTCTCCAACGCGGCGCCCGCGGGAAATGAGCGAGTTAAATCCGCTGTCCGCTGACTCCTCCAGCTCGCCGGCCGGGGCGTTGTCATCGGGACAGCCGTCACCCGAAGCCGACGTTCGGCCCGGTTGCCGTCTCCCGGGTGCCGCCTGTGCTGGAATCACCCCGTTCTTACGAAGGTTGCTACTGCTATGAATGTGGAAATCTGGTCTGACGTCGTATGCCCGTGGTGTTACATCGGCAAGCGCCGGTTCGAACGCGCGGTTGCCTCTTTCGGCCATCCTGGCGAGGTCACGGTCACCTACCGGTCCTTCGAGCTCGACCCGGACGCGCCCGCGCAGCGCACTGGAACCCATGCTGGGCATCTGGCCCGCAAGTACGGCATGACGATCGCCCAGGCCGAACAGGCCGGCCAGCAGATGACCGAGCGGGCGGCCGCTGACGGCCTGGAGTTCCGGTTCGACCTCATCCGTGGCGGCAACACCTTCGACGCCCACCGAGTGCTCCACCTGGCCAAAGATCAGGGGCTGCAGCCGGAGATGAAGGAGCGCCTGCTGCGCGCTACCTTCACCGAAGGTCTCCCGGTCGCCGACCAGCCCACCCTGGTGCGCCTGGCCGCCGAAGTCGGCCTGCCAGCCGCGCAGGTCCAGGCCGTTCTCGAGGGGGACGCCTACGCCGACGCGGTGCGAGCCGATGAGCAGCAGGCCGCACGGTACGGCATCACCGGCGTGCCGTTCTTCGTCGCCGAGGGCAAGTACGCGGTCAGTGGCGCACAGCCGCCCGAGGTGCTGCTGCAGTTCCTGCATCGTGCTTACGACGAGACAAGCCAGCTCACGCCAGTTGCCGTCGCGACCGGCGGCAACTCCGCTGCGAGCTGCGACGGCGACTCCTGCGCGGTCGGCTAACTCGCCCCCCACCGGACCGCTGCCGCCGACAAACCGGCGCCTAGTCAGGCTGGAAGTCCGGGACCCGAGCCGAACGCCGGCTGTTCCCGTCGCCGCGCAAGGCCTGAGGTGACAGCGGCGGCGGCCCCGTCAGTCCGGAGCCGGGGACGGCGTGGGCGCGGGCCTTAACCGTTCGGTGATTCCTGCCTGATCGTGAGGTGGCCGTTGGTCATGACGCCGGTGCGCTGCGCCCGGCGCGCGATGGATGTGTCGTGGGTGACCAGGATCAGGGTGAGCCCGCGGTCGCGCCACAGGTGTTCCAGCAGGCTGATGATGTCGTCGCGGGTGACCTCGTCCAGGTTGCCGGTCGGCTCGTCGGCGAGCAATACCCTGGGCTCTTTGACCAGGGCGCGCGCGATCGCGACCCGCTGCTGCTGGCCGCCCGACAGCTCGGTGGGCAGGTGGGCGGCCCGGTCGGCCAGGCCCACCGACTCGAGCGCGGCGGCTGTCCGGGCCTTCCGGCTGGCTTGGCTTACGCGCTGCGGGATCAGCGCGGCCTCGACGTTCTCGGCCGCTGACAGGGTGGGGATCAGGTTGAAGGTCTGGAAGATGAACCCGATCGACTGCGCACGCAGCCGGGTGAGCTGGGTCTCGCGGAGCGCGCCTAGGTCGGTGGCGTCCAGCTCGACAGTTCCGCCAGTCGCCCGGTCGAGGCCGCCGAGCAGATTGAGCAGCGTGGACTTGCCGTGGCCGGTGCGGCCTTGCACGGCCAGCCATTCGCCATCGGCGATAGTCAGGTCAACGCCCTGCAGCGCACCGACGACGCCTCGCCCCTTCTGATACTCCTTTGTAACGCCGGTCAGCTGGTACACGATTCGCTCTCCTGTCGTGAAGTCCTGCCAATCCTGCGAAGCCCTGTCACCGGGGGTCAGGCCACCAGGGTCAGTGCGCCAGCGGGGCGGAGCCGGGCGATCCGCCAGGCTCCGAAGGCGCCGGCCAGCAGGCCGCCGGCCATGGCCAGGATCACCGCCAGCACGATCACACCGATGGTGATGGACGGCGACAGCGGGACCACGACCGCGCGGTTTCCCAGGGCCGTACCGCCGGCCTGGATCACCTGCTGCATCGACCCGATCGTCGAGGACGGGGCGGTGGCGGACAGAGTCGGCGCGACTGCGGCGATGATCGCCGCGCCCGCGAAGCCGAGACCGATCCCGGCCGCGGCCCCGGCGATGCCCATGACCACCGACTCGCCGAGCACCTGGGCGACGATCCGCCGGGTCGGCCAGCCGATCGCCTTCAGCGTGCCGAACTCGGCGGACCGGCGGGCCACCGCGGCCATCGTCAGCAGGCTGGCCACGGCGAACGCGGCGATCAGCACCAGCACCGACACCCAGGTGCCCAGGTCGCTGGCCAGCTTGGCGGCATCCGACAGCGACCCGGTGACCTCGCTGGCCAAGCTGCCCGCGGCGGTCACGGCGTCGTGTGGCAGCAGCCGGGTGATTTCGTGCTGCACGACGGGGATGTCGGCGGCGCTGGCTGCCGCTACGTAGATCAGGTTCACCGTGCCCGCCACGCTGCCGCCGAGGTTCTTGGTGGCGGTCGCCAGGGTCTGGGCGCGGGCCAGCGGGATGTACATATCGGGCGGGCTGGTGTCGTGCGGCTGGGTGACGATGCCAATCACGGTGAAGCGGGCCTGCCTGATGGTGATGGCCGAGCCGGTCTTCAGGTTGTTGCTGGCCGCGTAGCCCGAGTCCACCACCGCGACGTCGGCGTCGGCGTCGGCCGCGCTGAACAAGTGGCCGGAGCTGACCGTCGCGGCAGCCAGCGGGCCGACCGGGGTGTGCCCGCTGGCCACACCGTTGACGGTGAAGGTGGCCAGCCGAGGCGAGCCCGCGGAGTTCGCCGGGTAAGTGATCGCACTGTCGACGAGCGTGAGCACGCCGGCGGCCGCCGCTACGTCGTGCAGTCTCGCCACGGCCGCGACCGTCGACGCGCTGAACGGTTCCTGGTACGGCGGGACCAGCCGGTCGAAGGTGCGGCCCGCGGCGTTCAGGCAATGATCGTTGTCGCAGATCTGCGCGCCGCCGCCGGGGCTGATCTGAAGGGTCTCCCCGTTCTCCGATGGGGGCGTGGCCTTTGCTGACCGTGTGCTGCCGGCCGACGAGTAGTGCGGCGGAGGCGCGTTACCGGTGACAGTGATGTCGGTGCCCACCCCGTACAGCGCGCTCAGCACGCCGGACTGCGCCTTGTTCACCCCCGCCGAGGCGGCGGCCACCGTGACGACCAGGCCGACCCCCAGCGCCAGGCCCAGCGCGATGACGACGGCCTGCCGCATCCGGCGGCGCAATTCGTGCCGCAGGTAGGTAAGAAGAACATCGGATACTCCTCAACGGTCAGGTGGGGTAGCCGGCGGGGGCGGGTCGTCGGGTCGGGCCTGCGTCCGGCACTCTGCAGGCAGTTGTACTGAACGGCAGGTCACGGCAGGGCAACAGAAAATGTTGCCCTGCCGTGACCTCCGGCCTGCGATCCTGCGAAGCAGGCAGCAGGCTGACATACCGTGAGGCGCAGGGGGCAGCGGGACAGGCGATGCGAGTGCTGATAGCCGAGGACGACGAGTTCCTGGCCAAGACGGTGGCCGCCGGGCTGCGCCGCGAGGGCATGGCCGTCAACGTGGCCCTGGACGGCGACGCAGCCCTGGAACGCGCGGCGGTCAACCGGTATGACGTGGTGGTACTGGACCGGGACCTGCCCGGCACCCACGGCGACGACGTCTGCCGGGCCCTGGCCGCGGAGAGGTCGGAGAGCCGGGTGCTGATGCTCACTGCGGCCCGGTCGGTCCAGGACCGGGTCGAGGGCCTCGGCCTGGGCGCCGACGACTACCTGCCCAAGCCGTTCTCTTTCGCCGAACTGACCGCCCGGATCCGGGCCCTCGGCCGGCGCGCCGCCGCCCAGCTGCCTGCCACTCTCGAATACGGCGACCTGAGCATGGACGCGGCGCGCCGGGTCGCGGTCCGCGCCGGGCGGCGCCTGGCGCTCACCCGCAAGGAACTGGCCGTGCTGGAGTGCCTGCTGGCCGCGGACGGGCGGCCGGTCCCAGCCGAGGAACTGCTCGAACGGGCCTGGGACGAGGCGGCCGACCCGTTCACCAAGACCGTGAAGACGACCATCGGACGGCTGCGGGCCAAGCTCGGCGACCCCCCGGTTATCCAGACCGTCCGGGACAGCGGCTACCGGATCGGCGGGCCATGATGCGCATCCCCCGCCCGCGACCCAGTCTCCGGTCCTGGCTGCGGTTGCCCCGCCACACCGCCCGGCTGCGCCTGACCGTCCTGTACAGCGGCGTATTCCTGACCTGCGGCGCGGCCGTGCTCGCCCTTACCTACCTGCTCGACGGGCACGCGACGCCTCTAATACCCCTTCACCAGCCGCCGGAAGACTCCGGTCCCCCCAAAGTTGCCCTCGACCCTCTTGCCGCCGCTCAGCAGGCCAGGGTCCGGTCTCTCAAGATGGATCTTTTCACGCAGATCGCCTCCGACAGGCACCAGCTGCTGATCCAGTCCGGCATCGCCCTGGCCGTCGTCACGGTGGCCGCTGTCGCGATCGGCTGGCTCCTGGCCGGCCGGGTGCTGCGCCCGCTGAGCATGATTACCGCCGCCGCCCGCCGGATCTCCGCCAGCAGCCTGCACGAGCGGCTGGCCCTGCACGGGCCGCACGACGAGCTCAAGCTACTCGGCGACACCCTGGATGGCCTGTTCGCGCGGCTGGAGGCCTCCTTCGACGCGCAGCGGCGGTTCGCTGCCAACGCCTCGCACGAGCTGCGCACGCCGCTGACCCGGGAGCGCGCCCTGCTCGAGGTGACCCGCGCCGACCCAGCCGCCACCGCCGGCACCTGGCGAGCCGTCAGCCAGGACCTGCTGGCCTTCATCGCCGAGCAGGACCGCCTCATCGAGGCGCTGCTGACCCTGGCCAGCAGCGAAGCCGGCCCCGGCGAGTGCGAGCCGACCGACCTGGCCGCCATTACCAGCGCTGCGCTGGCCGCCGCCGGCCCCGCGATCAGCGATCTGGGTCTGCACGTTCACGCCGGCATCCAGCCCGCCACCCTCCAGGGTGACCCTGTCCTGGTCGGGCAGCTGGTGACCAACCTGATCGACAACGCCATCCGGCACAACATCCCCGGCGGGCAGGTCCAGGTCGCGACCACGGCTGGCCGCGCTGGTGCTGTCTTGTCGGTGGCCAGCTCCGGGCAGCTCATCCCGGCCGCCGACGTCGATCGCCTGTTCCAGCCCTTCCAGCGGCTCGGCCCTCGCCCCGCCCGCCACGACGGCGGCCACGGCCTGGGCCTGGCCATCGTCCAGGCCATCGCCACCGCCCACGACGCCACCATCAGTGCGCAGCCCCGGCCCGGCGGCGGCCTGGCCATCGACATCACCTTCCCGCCGCCTGCTCTCACCAGGCCGCCGCAGACCCGCCAGCCGGTCACCGCACGCCCAGCCCTGGCGTGACCGGCATTCTGCCTCGTCGGCTGGCCCGCCTACCGGCCCGGACAATTCCGGGACGTCATCCGCCGCGGCGACGCAGGGAGGGGTGCCTCGGTCAGCGCGCGTCGCCTGGTCCGGAAGACGCCCGCAGCGCATCGGTCAGCAATGCGACCAGCGCCTTGAGCTGCACGTCGGCCGACGAGGAGACCTCCTGGTCCGACCCGTCCAGCGCCCGGGCGGCGAGCCCGGCCTTGCTGTCGAGCAGCCCGGCGATCCGGGCGTCGATGGTCTGCGCGGCGATAATGCGCCACGCGGTCACCGGTTCGGCCTGCCCGATGCGGTGGCTGCGGTCGATGGCCTGGGTCTGCTCGGCGTCGGTCCAGGACATCTCGGCCAGCACGATGTTCGAGGCGACCTGCAGATTCAGGCCCACGCCAGCCGCGGTCAGCGAGCACACCACGACCGCGACGTCCGGGTCGTTCACGAAGGCTTCGATGTTCGCCTGCCGCACTCTGGGCGTCTGGCCGCCACGGATCGACGAGAATCGCACCCCCTGCCGGGTGAAGATCTCCTCGGCGGCGTCCATCACGTCAACGTGCTTGGCGAAGAAGACGACCTTGCCGGCGCTGCGGGCCAGCTGAGCCGCGTAGTCCGCGGCCAGTCCGGCCTTCGCCTGGCCGATGCGCCGCATCATGGTGAACACGTTCTCGCCGGACTGCGCGCCCGTCGCCTCCTTCAGCTCCGACCGGGCCACCCGGCGGACGAGGTCGTGATCGATTTCCCCAGTGCCGGCGTCGGAGGATCGGTTCGCGAGCGCGGTCTCGTACTGCGCCACCATCCGGCCAGCGAGGTCGCGTTCTGCCGCCCGGATCGACCGGCCGGCCCGTTCGTCCAGCTCAACGGGGAGGTCGGCGATACGGCGGGCGGGGATGTCGGCGGCCACGTCGAGCTTGCGCCGGCGCACGATGCCCAGGTCAATCACGCACTGGCGCGCCGCGGCGTAGAAGCTCCGGTCGGCAGGCGTCAGGCCGGTGTCCTCGAGCGCGTCCATCAGCTCGTCAAGGGGCTTGCTGTCGTCGATCCAGCCGAGGAACTGCCAGATGGCCCGGAAGTCCTCGATGTCGTTGATCAGCGGGGTCCCGGTCAGCGCCATCAGCAGGGGACGGTCCGTACGGGACCTGATGCGGTCGGAGAGCGCGAGGGCGTTCTGCGAGCGCTGCGAGGTCTTGTTCTTCAGGAAGTGAGCCTCGTCCACGACCATGCCGCGGAAGCCGAAGTCACCGAGCCAGCCCATGTGGCGGTCGAGAATCTCGTAGTTGAGCACGACGATATCGGCGAATCCATCGACGGCCTCGCCGTCGCCCTGGACCACGGTGGCCGGGCGGTGGGGAGTCCAGCGGGCCGCCTCACGGGCCCAGTTGGTCTTGACGACGTTCGGCACGACGACCAGCAGCGGGTAGGCGTTCGCTGCCTCCGCGGCGAGCAGTGCCTGGGCCGTCTTGCCCAGACCCGGCTCATCGGCGAGCAGGAATGTCCGGTGACCGGCAGCGGCCGCGGCGACCAGCTGCCCCTGGTGCGGCATCAGTTCCAGACCGGCCGGGGTGAACCGTTGCGTCGCCGCCGGGAGAGCCATGCACGCCGGGGCTCCCCCGGCGGCACGTTCGAAGGAACTCAGCAACGGGCCGAGCAGCTCCCAGCCGGCCAGGCGGCGCGGACGGGAGGTGCCCTGCGGAACGGCGGAGAAGTCGGGGGCGAGAAAGGGGTTCGCCAGTTGCCGGGAGATCACTGGCTGCGGCACGATCCGCCGCTCCGGGCCGACGGAGGCTGTCGCGGTCTCCGCAGGCGCAAGCTCTTCGCGCGCCGGCTCAATGCCGAAGTCCCGCAGCAGCTCCCGCTTGAGCGACCGGGCCGCCTCGGAGACGCCGGAGTCCTCGGCCAGCAGCGCCAGTAGCCCAGCGTCCTGGACGGCGGTCGTCGCGAGGATGGTCGCGACGCCGTCCAGGCGCTTGAGCTGCTCGGCCCGCTGGCTGTCGCTTCCGGCCGCCGCGCGGACGCGGGCCCGCTCGTCCCGCAGCAGCAGGGCGACGGCCTCGAACTTCGTGCGCACGGCAGGCGTCACGCGGCCGCGCCGGGCAGCCGCCTCGACCTCACGGACGGTTCGGGCCAGCACCGGGACGACATCGTCGTGGTGGTGGACGCGTCGCTGCTTCCGCGCGGCGGTACGGCGAGCGCCCGTCTGGCGCTTGCCTGGTCGAGCCACAAACTCTCCTCTGGAATGCCGGGGCACGGGACCACGGCAGCATGCAGCACAGTCCCGCGGCCCGGCGACAACGTCCCGGGCAGCGGGCCTGGTGCTGTGGACGCCGGGCCGGCTTGCGGATCTCCGACGATCAGCGCAGGCAGGCCCAGGCAGGCCACTGACACGAACCCTGAGCCGCCGGTGGGTGGCCTGGTGACCACGGCGCGGGAAAAGTCGCCGCCGCACGACCGGCTCGGTTCTTGGCTACCGATCATGTTAACGCCTGCGAGAGCGCATAATTCCCGGGCCCCCCGTGGGTGAACGTCCTCAATTGCCGCGATCCGCGCTGGGGCAGCCGTGCTGCGTGTCTGCGAGTCCGGCGGCGGGCAGGCCCGTGCGTGCGAGGGTGTCGGCACGGCGTATCGCATCGGGCAGCCGGTACGGCCCGGCCATGTGCCGCACCAGCTCCGCCGCTTCGCCGCGGGGCATCCCGGCCGCGGTGACAAACAACGGGCGCGCCGACGTTCCGCGGAGCACGGGCACGGCATGGGTCGCCGCCCGGAAGGCGGTCTTGGCCACCCCGATCACCGGGATGCCGAACTCAGCCTGCGCGTACGCACCCAGGCCGGGCCGGCCGCCGGGGTCAAGGTCGGCGTAGCCGTCGACCACCAGCAGGCCCAGGCCGCTCAGCCCGCTCAGGACCGCGCGGATCGGCGGGAGTTCCCGCCGATAGAACTCACCAGGCCGGTACGGCAGCACCTCCGCCACGTCTTCAGTGCGTTCAGCCACTACCTCGCAGAAGCGGGCATCAGCAGCCACCACCGCCGCGGCCCGCGCACCCCCGGAGCTCAGGTAATGCACGTCCACGGCCGCGAACGCGCAGCCGCCTGTTTCCATGTCCTGAGCTTGCCTGCCCTGACGGAGGTAGCCAACCTAGGACGCGGAACCCCGCCGGAGGAACATCGCCGGGCCACCACGAACGATGACCATTCTCCGGGACTACGCACACATATATCCGCCCTCTGCGGGGCAACGCTGGTTAACAGGCGGGCCATGTTAACTACGCCGAACAGGGTTGTCTGCGTTGGCTTGCCGACGTCAACGGGCAAGTAGCCGGGCATCCGGCCGACGAGATAAGCGTCCGTCGAGCGCAGCGTCACCCGGCGCCATGCTGCGAACCGAACGGTCCTGAAACTGACTGACCTATTCAGCGCCAGTGATCATGAACGTACTCGCAAGCCTGCCTGACGTTTGCCATGGGGTGCGACGCGTTGCCTTTACGCATGAAGAACTCCGCAGCGCCGCCCTTGGTGGCGAGGAAGATGGGCCGCGGGGATCGGCTAACGTTAACGCGGCAGACCTGGATGCCACTTATATATGGAAACGTGAGTACTACTAGCTGGTTCGGGTCGGGGTCGAGGTTTGCAGACAGTGCGTCGCGAAACCTCAACTCGAAGCCGTCAACGGTCTTATTCTTCGAGAAATCCCGTAGGTCATCCTTGAGGCCTTTCAGTTCTCCCGTGTCTGCCACGCCGATCAAGAGCGTTCCGCCTCCACTGTTGAGGAAGGCGGAGACGGTCTTCATACAAGACCCGAGCAGTTCCGCGCTGCGGTTTTGCAGCTTCGTGTCCCATCGCATCGTCTGCTTGAACTCAAGGGAGCCGCTCTCGCCACCGGCTATGAGCAGCCCGAGATCGGCTGTCTTTTCGATGTCACGCAGCTCATCGAGAACGGCCTGCGCGCTCCGTGGCCGGTCTTCTCGGTCGGGGGCCAGCATGGAGACAATGAGTGTATCTAGGCGCGGAGGAACGTCCGGGCGCAACTGGGATGGCGGTACCTGGGCCCGGGTTCCTCCGGCTGGGGGTAGAGCACCTGTCAGGAGCTCGTACAGCACGGCACCCAGAGCGTATAGATCCGTCCGCTGATCGGGCGTGGCGTGACTCAGCAACTCCGGTGCGGCAAAACCCTCCGCTGTGAAGGGAACGAGGGCTGCCACGGACACCTCCTCGGCCGAAATCGCCTGATCGAAGTCTCCGAGATGGGCGACGCCCCGCTCGTCGAGCAGGATGTTCGTTGCGGCGACATCTCGGTGGATAACGCCGCGCCCATGCACGTGAGCAAGCGCCCGGCACAGTTGCCGGGCTGTGCGGAAGAAGTCAGCCAGGGGTACCGGTGAGTCTCTGGCCACAAGATCTTGGCTGCGGTCGCGGAGCCTTCCACCAGGCAGGTATTCGAACACAAGGTATGGGCTCAGCGAGTCAAGGTCGAAGTCGTGCAGCGTAACGATGAAATCGTGTGATCCCACCTTGCCCATCATTTCCACTTCTCGCTGGCTAGCGCTGGGATCAGAGCCTGACTCCATGACGGCAAGGGCAACCTGCCGATGTCCATGCGCCTTCATATCGGACGCGAGGTAGGTCCACTTACGTTCGCCGTGGGCGATGACACTTTCGATCCGGTAACGGTCGGCGAAGACCGATCCCGCTGACAGAGGGGCATCCACGCTCGGTCACCTTCCCATCAATCCTTTTTTGCGCTCTTCGGAGCCACCAATCCCTCAGGAACCCTATCCATTCGACGCCAAGACGGCCGTCGTGGTTCACACCAAGCGCCGGCGTCGTCCCGCCGCCGCCTGTTCGCCGCCTCCTTACCCTGCTTCGCGGTCACTGCGAAGAGGGGTCTAGCTGCTCATTCACGGGGAAGACCGACGCTTCATTCGCCTCAATAGACTCATGAGCATCCCCAGCCACGGTGGCTCGTTCGGCCCGGCCGCCGACGCTCTGCGCTAACCGCGTAAGGTATTGGCGCGAGCAGCCCAAGCACGGCCACCGGAAAATGCGACAGACTGGAGCCCCCGTAAGGATCGGCACTTGACCGCGACTGGACAGGCCTGCCTGGTGGGGCAGTCCGTCGGCCTGCGTTCTCACCGCCGGACGCGGGCCCCGGCCCCCGCCGCCAGCGCCTGCACTTCCGCCAGGCTGGCCATTGACGTGTCCCCGGGGGTCGTCATGGCCAGGCCCCATGTGCGGTGCCAAGCTCCGCGGCGGCGCGCAGATCATCGGCCGTGAGGAGACCGTAGATCAGGCCGGACGCGAAGCTGTCACCCCCGCCCACGCGGTCATAGATCTCCAGAGCCGGACGGTGCTTAGCCTCGACGAAGCCGCTGGGGGAGGACCACGCTATGGCCCCCCAGTCATTGACTGAGGCGCTGACGACAGCGCGCAGGGTGGTCGCGACGACGGCGAACCCGAACTCGGAGGTGACCTGGCTGATCATCGCCTTGAAGCTCTCGGCCTCGAGTCCAGACAAGTCTTCGCTGGTGTTCGGCACCTGATGGCCGAGGCGGGCGGTGAAGTCCTCCTCGTTTCCGATCATGGCGTCAACGTGCTTGGCGAGCGCACGGTTGCCTTCCTGGGCACGCTGCTGGCCGCCGTAGCTGGTCCATAGGCTCGGGCGGTAGTTCAGGTCATAAGACACGATGGTTCCGTGCCGCCGGGCTGCTGTCATGGCCGCGTCGATGACCTCGGGCGTCGTCTGGGACAGGCCAGCGTAGATGCCGCCGGTGTGGAACCAGCGGGCGCCGAGGACCCCGAACACATGGTCCCAGTCAACATCGCCGGCTTTCAGCTGGCTGGCTGCTGTGTGCCCGCGATCCGAGACACCCTGGGCCCCGCGCACCCCGAAGCCTCGTTCGGTGAAGTTGAGACCATTACGGACCGTGCACCCAAGGCCGTCATAGGAGACCCAGCGGACCAGGGATACGTCAACGCCGCCCTGGAGCATGAGGTCCTTGACGAGGCGGCCCACCGCTTTGTCGGCCAGGGCGGTGACGATGGCTGTGCGGAGGCCGAAGCACCCCCGCAGGCCGCGGGCCACGTTGTACTCGCCGCCGCCCTCCCACACGCGGAACTCGCGGGTGGTCTTGACTCGCATGTCGCCGGGGTCGAGACGGAGCATCACTTCGCCGAGCGACACCAGATCGAAGGCGCATTCCGCACGGGGACGCAGATTGAGAATGGGCACATTCTCTCCTCTCTCAGTCGGCGGGCAGGCACCTGGCGACGGCGGCGACGGCCTCAGCGGCCAGCCGGCTGACGTCGGCCCACCTCTGCTCAGAGGCCAGCCGGGCAGCCGCCATCCAGCTGCCTCCGACGGCCAGGACTGACGGCAGGGCGAGATAGTCCTCGAGGTTGTCCCGGGAAGCGGAGTAGCCAGGACCACACGTAGCGATCATGCATTCGAGCCCTACCTCCAAGCAGGATCGTCAGATCAACGAGCTGAGCAATGCAGGCGGCTCACCATGGCTGTGTTTCAAGCGGGACGCGACCGATCTCTCCCCAGCCGCAGCTTCTCACCTGCCTCAGAGCTGGCGAGCCTAGCTCTCTGCCTTCTGTCCTTTCCTTAGGGACAGCGAACGCATGAGGACCTGGGCGACGTCGACGACTTCGAGGGTGTCCTTGGCTTGTCCGGAGGCTTTCTTGGCCGCGACGGCGTCGCCCAGCATGACCAGGCAGTAGGGGCAGCCGGTGGAGATGGTGTCCGGGTCGGTGCCCAGGGCCTCGTCGATCCGCTCGGTGCCGATCCGCTTGCCGATGCGCTCTTCCATCCACATCCGCGCGCCGCCCGCGCCGCAGCAGAACCCGCGGTCCTTGCACCGGTGCATCTCCTGCGCCTGCACGCCGGGGACGGCTTCCATGATTTCCCGGGGCGGGGTGAACACCTTGTTGTGCCGGCCGAGGAAACACGGGTCGTGGTAGGTGATCTTCTCCTCCACCGCGGTGACCGGGGTGATCTTGCCCTGCTCGACCAGCCGGGCCAGCAGCTGGGTGTGGTGGACCACCTCATAGTCCCCGCCCAGCTGCGGGTACTCGTTGGCGATCGTGTTGAAGCAGTGCGGGCAGGACGCGACGATCGTCTTCCGCGGCCGGCCGGCCTCGTTGAGGGTCTCGATGTTCTGGCCGGCGAGCATGGAGTAGACGAACTCGTTGCCCATCCGCCGCGCCGGGTCCCCGGTGCAGGCCTCGGCCGGCCCGAGGACCGCGAAGCTCACCCCGGCCTGGTGCAGCAGCGTCGCGATGGCCTTGGTGGTCTTCCTGGCCCGGTCTTCCAGCGCCCCGGCGCAGCCGACCCAGAACAGGTACTCCACGTCCGGGCTCGAGCTTCCCGTCGACGACCGGGACCTCGAAGTCGAGCTCCTCGGCCCAGGCCAGCCGCCGGGCCGCGCCCATGCCCCAGGGGTCGCCCTTGTTCTCCAGGTTCTTCAGCATCCCGGCCGCCTCGGGGGAACGCGGACTCGATCAGGACCTGGTGGCGGCGCATCCCGTCGATGTGGTCGATGTGCTCGATATCGACCGGGCATTCCTCCACGCACGCCCCGCAGTTCGTGCACGACCAGAGCACGTCCGGGTCGATCACCCCGTGCTCCGCCTCGGTGCCCACCAGCGGGCGGCCCGCCTCGAACTTGATGCGCGTCCGGCAGCTTCTCCCGGGCCTCGTCGCGGCCGCCAGCAGGTAGGGCGCCTTGGCCAGGGCGTGGTCGCGCAGGTCCAGGATGACCTGCTTGGGCGACAGCGGCTTGCCGGTCGCCCAGGCCGGGCACTGGGACTGGCACCGGCCGCACTCGGTGCAGGTGGCCATGTCCAGCAGGCCCTTCCAGGTGAAGTCCTCGATCTTCCCCAGGCCGAACACGTCGGTGTCCGGGTCGGCCTCCTCGAAGTCCAGCACCGTGCCGTTCGCTGCGCATCGGCTCCAGGGCGCCCAGCGCGCTCGGGCGGCGGGAGAACAGCACGTTGATGGGCGCGGTGATGATGTGCAGATGCTTGGAGTAGGTCACGAACACCCCGAACCCGAGCACCACCGCCAGCTGCAGCAGCAGGAAGGTGGTCTCGATCACCCTGTTCGCACTCACGCCGAGCGGGGCCAGCCAGTGCCCGGCGATCTGCGACGCGAACGCACCATGCGGGTAGGGGAAGTCGCCGGTGTTGATCTGCGCCCCGCGGTAGATCAGCAGCGTCGCGATCACGGCGAAGATCCCGCCCAGCACCAGCCACGCGGCCCCGGTGTGACTGCCGGAGAACCGGGAATCGCGGCCCTCCTTCTCCGGGTTGTTACGCAGCCGGATGACCGCGAACGTGACGATGCCGGCCAGCACCCCCACCGCGAACAGGTCCTCGATGAACCCGACCAGCGCCCAGTGGCCGATCCCCCAGATCGCGAACGTCTTGTCGAACAAGTCCCCGTACGCCTCGATGATCGTCAGCAGCAGCACGATGAAACCCCAGAACGTCACCGCGTGCGCGGCCCCCGGGACCGTCCAGCGCAGCAGCTTGCGCTGCCCGATCACCTCAGCAGCCTGCACCCCGGCATCACGGCCCGGATGCGAGCGCACCGCCGCGATCCGCTCCGGCGCCGGCTGCCCCGCCCGCCCTGCCCGGTACAGCCACCACAGCCGCCGGCCCGCCAGCGCAAACGCCGCCACCGTCACAACCAGGCCGACCACGATCCGCACGACCACGAAGAACCTCCTCAAGCGGCAGCGGGGAGCGCAACTAGTCAGAACATCCAGGAGCACTTTGCCGGGTGCTCACGGGGTGAGCACGCACAGCCACGCTGTCAACGTCCCTGCCACTGCGGAGGTCGCTTCGCGGCGAAGGCTTTGGCGCCTTCCGCGGCGTCATGGGTCCCGCGCAGCTTGCGGCGCTCTTCGTCAGTCGCGGCCCACCCGCTCTCATCGTCGGTCAGCCGCCCGTTAAGCACGTCGCGCAGGATGCGTCGGCTGGCGCGGACGGATAGAGGGGCGTTTGCGGCGATGCCACGCGCGAGCGACAAGGCCTCATCGAGCAGCTTCACCGGTTCGGTAAGACGGCTGACGAGGCCCCATCGAAGGGCCGCGCTGGCGTCGATCGGCTCGCCGGTCAACAACATCTCAGCGGCCACCTTGGGTGGCAGCTGACGGGTGAGCCGGAACATGCCGCCAGCCGCGGCGAGCTGCCCCACGCGAACCTCTGGTAGACCGAACGTCGCGTTCGTCGCCGCGATGGCAATGTCGCAGGCGAGCACGATCTCGAGCCCGCCTCCCACCGCGATCCCGTTGACCGCGGCGATAATCGGCGTGATCAGATCCTGTCGGGTGATCCCGGCGAATCCCCACCCGCGATTTTCAGGCGGGATGACCGGCTCGCCATGAGCCAACGCACGAAGATCGGCCCCGGCGCAGAACGCGATCTCGCCTGCACCAGTCAGGACGATAGCCCGGACGCTCGGATCCCGGTCGGCTTCGTGGAGCGCGGTCCCCAGTCGCCGGGCGACGTCCACGTTGACAGCGTTGCGCCGGGAGGGCCGGTTCAAGGTCAGCTGGGTGATCCCATCCATCCGGGTCACCAGCACGGAGTCGGGCATCGCGGTGTCAGCCACCGGGTGCGGCACGGGGGTGCTCATGACTGGGACAAACCGACCCGCCTGGGGTCGTCCAGCGCGCACCTCCGGTGCACCGGCCGACGGCGCAGGTCGGCTATCTGGATTTCGCGCGGCCAGTAAGCCGGGTCGTCGGGGTTCACGTCCGTCCCGGGCGGGACGATCGCGTCGATCGCGTCAAGCACGTCGTCGGACAGGCAAGTGCCCGCGTGGGCCAGCAGGTCCGTCAGCTGTTCAACTGTCCTCGGCCCGATGATCGCCGAGGTCACGCTGGGGTGGGCCATCACGAACCCAAGCGCGAGGGCCGGGAGGGTGACTCCGGCCTCGTTGGCCAGCGCGAGCAGCCTGTCCACGACGGCCACCTTGGCCGCGTTGCCGGGCAACTCCGAGTCAAAACGATGCGGGAGCACACGTCGGCGGCCGGTGGACATGTCGACCGAGTCGCGATTCTGGTACTTACCCGCGAGCCAGCCCCCGCTCATCGGTCCCCACACCAGTACGCCCATCCCGTACCGCGCGCAGGTCGGGAGCGCGCTCCTCTCGGATCCGCGCATGAGAATTGAGTAGGGGGGCTGCTCGGTGCGAAAACGTACGTATCCCCAGCGCTCGGAGGCCCATTGGGCTTCCACTATCTGCTCGGCCGGGAAGGTCGAGGTGCCAACGAAACGCACCTTGCCCTGGTGAACAAGATCCGAGAGGACCGACAGCGTTTCCTCGATGTCGGTCGAGTGGTCAGGCCGGTGCAGCTGGTACACGTCGATGTAGTCGGTCTGCAGTCGCCGCAGGCTGTCCTCCACGGCCCGGAGGACCCACCGCCGCCCATTGCCAGCCATGTTCGGCTTGTCGCCCATCTTGCCGTGCACCTTCGTGGCCAGCACGATGTCATCGCGACGTCCTTTGAGCGCCCGGCCCAGGATTTCCTCTGACTGGCCAGCGGAATAGAAGTCAGCGGTGTCGATGAAATTGATGCCGGCGTCCAGAGCCGCGTCGATGACCCGGCGGTTGTCAACCTCAACAGTCTGCGCGAATCTGCCGAAGTTCAAGCCGCCCAGGCAGTAGGGACTCACCTTAAGCCCGGTTCCGCCGAGGGTTCGCATCCGCATATCTCGTCCTCCAAAGGCTGCCGGGGTAAAGCTGATTCCGTGCGGAACTCACAAAAAGCTGTCGCCGCGAATGACTCGTCGCGCAATGTTCCGCCGGAGGATCTCGGCGCTGCCATCCGCGACGCGGAGGATCCGCGAGTGGTGCCAGCCTTCATACAGCCGCAGCTCCGACGTAAACCCCATCCCGCCGTGCACCTGCATTGCACGGTCGAACACACGATGGCACATCTCCACGGCGAACCCCTTGGCCATGTCAACCTGAAGTGAGGCGTCTAGCCCGAGCTCAATCCGGCGGGCGGCCTCCAAGCCCATGCATCGGGCTGCGTAGATCTCGCTGGCACTGTCGGCGATCGGGAAAGACACGCCCTGGTAGTCGCCAATGGCTTGGCCGAAGGCCTTGCGTGAGCCTGCGTAGTTTGCTGCCGCATCAAGCGCCCAGGTCGCCAGACCGACGCTGCGAGCCGTGTTGAAGAGTCGGCCGAGCGACACACCCGCCACGGCAACGTCGAATCCCGCGTCGAGCTTTCCGACCACGGCCGACGACGGCACCCTGACTTCGGAGAATGAAAGTATCGCCTCGTTCGAGCCGATACTTCCGAAGAGCTTGATGACGCTATCCACGCTAAAGCCCGGGCAGTCGGCCGACACCAGGAAGGCAGTGATTCCCCCGGACTTGGCACGTCTTTTGTCGCTGTCGGTGACTGCGAAGACCAGCACATAGTCGGCGATGGGTGAGTTCGTGATCCACTGCTTGGTCCCGGTAAGCAGCCAATCGGCACCGTCCGGGACAGCCCGCGTGCTCATGTTCCAGACGTCCGAGCCGGCCTCAGGTTCCGATAGCGCGAAGCACATCAGACTCTGGCCCGTATTCAGCGCGTTCGCTACCTCTGCCTGAGCGGGGGTGAACGCGCGCAGCACAGGCCCGGGCCCGGAAGCCCAGTGAGCGATCGCCTGCATCGGAAGGATGCGGTCCGGTCCGCAGTAACTGTGCAGGAACTCCCACGCCAGGAAATAGTCGGTCGCGCCCAGGCCGCCGCCCCCCACGTCGGTTGGCGCGAACATGGCGTAGAAGCCAGCCTTGGCAGCCGACTTCCGCACGGAGCGGAGGAGTTCACGGATCTCCGGGGAGTAGGCGCCGGTGTCATCGAACTTACGCCGCGGATCGCCTAGCAGGCGTTCGTTGGCCTGCTCGAGGGGGACGACCTCGCGGTCCACGAACACGCGGAGGCCGTCAATGATCTCCCGCCGTTCTGGGTCAAGCGGCGCACCGGCCGACCGGAGTGACGAGCTCATCGTGCCTTCTCCCCATGGGCCGCCATGGGAGCCAGCACCCTCAGCGGTACCCCTCTCGGATCTGTCTCCCTTGGATCTATCATCCAACTGATGTTACTATAAGTCCTCCGCTGAGAGCGGTTAAGAACCGTGGGGTCTTCGTCCGAGCGAGGTCGAGCATGGGCATATCGGAGCGGCTGCGCGACACGCCGACCTTCGACCCTGAGGCGCCCGCACTGCACTACCGGGGGTCGTGGCGCCCATGGCGCTACTACTCAGAAGTGACGACCCGGCTGGACGAGACGCTGTCAGCGCTCGGAGCCGGCAAAGGGGCCCCCGTGGGGCTGCTGCCCCGCAACACCCCGGCTGCGGTGGCGGCAGCGGTCGCTATCCTGGCTAGCGGCCGCTGCATCGTCTGCGTCAGCCCACTCAACGGCGACAGCAAGGTGGCGGCGGACATCGAGGCCCTGGACCTAGCCGTGATCGTGGGCGATGACGCCGACTGGCAGCGTGACGCCCTCACTGAGGCGGCCGCCCGCAGCGACACCATCACGATCGGCGTGGCGGACGACAGCGACGAGCCGGTCCGGACCCGGGCTGGGCACGTCCTCAAGAGCGTGGCTGACCGGCCCGGCGACGCGCTCGAAATGCTGACCAGCGGCACGACCGGGCCCCCGCGGCGTGTCACCTGGAGTTATGAGCGGCTGGACCGGACGATCGACGCTGCTGCGAAGCATTTCTACCGCAACGCGGCGCTAGCCGAACGGACGCTTCCGTCCAGCCCCGATGTTGTATGGACCCCTATGGTTCACATGAGCGGCATGTGGACTGTGCTCCAGTGTGTGGCCGAGGGCCGGAAGGTCGTGTTGCTCGCGAAGTTCGAACCGCACGCCTGGGCCAAAGCCGTCCAGGCTCACAAACCGAAGGCTGTCGGGCTCGCGCCAACCGCGATGCGGATGGTGCTGGACGCCGGAATCCCACCGGAGGCGCTGGCTTCGCTCAAGGCGGTGCGCAGCGGATCCGCTGCGTTGCCCATCGATTTGCAGAGCAAGTTCGAGGACACCTACGGGGTGCCCGTGCTGACCGTCTACGGTGCCACTGAGTTCGCCGGCGCGGCCACCAGTTGGACACTGGCCGACCATCAGAAGTACGGCGCCGAGAAGCGCGGCAGTTCCGGTCGCGCCCTCCCGGGCGTCGAACTCCGGGTCGTCAACCGCGGCACGCATACGCCTCTCCCGGCCGGGAGTGAAGGCCTCCTGGAAGTCAGGATGCCGTCCGCCGGCTGGATGCGCACGTCCGACGTAGCCATGCTGGACGGTGACGGTTTCCTCTGGATCCGGGGCCGCGAAGACGACGCCATCCTGCGCGGGGGCTTTAAGGTCGATCCGCGCAAGGTGGAGCGCGTGCTCCTGGAGCACCCCAGCGTGCTGGAGGCGGCGGTGGTCGGGATCCCCGACGACCGGCTAGGGGCGGTGCCAGCCGCGGTCGTCGTCCTGCGATCGGACGTCCCGGCTCGGGCGACCCCGGACCAGCTGATCGGCTGGACTCGGGACCGGGCCGCGCCTTATGAGGTACCGACCCGGATCACGATCGCTGCTGAGCTTCCCCGGACGGTATCGCAGAAGATAAGCCGCGATGGCGTCGTCGCTCTGGTTACAGCACCGTAACCCCGGACCGCATCACGCACCCGGACTCCATACGGAAGGACGCAGATGGACGAGATCACTGAGGGGGATGTCCTCGTTCATCGAGACGGCGATGTCCATGTCATCACGCTGAACCGCCCGGAACGGCTGAACGCCGTCACAACTGATATGCATCGCGACCTGGAGCATGTCTTCCGCGAGGTGGACCGCGACCCAGACAGCCGGGCCGTGCTCGTGACCGGAGCCGGCCGTGCGTTCTGCGCCGGCGGAGACCTCAAGGCCATGCAGCGTGGCGGCCGGGCCGGGTTCAGCCACAACCGGCCGGTCGTCAAATCCGCCGGGCGCGACCTTTTCCTGGTCATGCTCAACATGGAGAAGCCCTCCGTCGCCGCGGTCAATGGGCCGGCCATCGGACTGGGAGCGACCATCGCACTGTCGATGGACTGCATCGTGATGGCGGAGGAGGCCTGTCTCGGCGACGCCCATATCGACGCCGGCCTGGTGGCTGGCGACGGCGGAACTATCCTCTGGCCACTGCTCGTGGGACCGCACCGGGCGAAGGAAATGCTGATGAGCGGGCGCAAGGTCTACGGGCCTGAGGCCGGAGGGATGGGACTGGTCAACCACGTGGTCCCCGGAGACAAGCTCCTGGAGTCCGCGATGGGGCTGGCCAACACCTTTGCCGCCAAGGCGCCCTGGGCCTGCCGGGCGACCAAGGTTGCTATCAACTTCGATCTGGTGCAGCGCGCCACCATGCTCCTGGAGATCGCGATGTCGTACGAGGGCCATTCCGCCCGCAAGGAAGACCACAAGGAAGCACTAGCCGCCTTTGTCCAGAAGCGGCGGGCCCAGTTCACCGGCCGGTGACCAGTTGACCCGGATCCCCTACATCGATTATCTGGTCCTGGAGCCTGACCCGTACCTGATCGGGAACCGCTGCAGTTCTTGCCAGGCCCTGTATCTGGACCGCAGGAATGCCTGCGCACGCTGCGGAGGCCGAGACTTTGAGACTGCCGAGCTGGCCCGCACCGGGTCAATCCGTGCCTTCACTGTCGTTCACCGGGCTACGCCCGACGTCGCCGTCCCGTACGTATCCATCATCGTCAACCTCGACGGTGGAGGCACGGTCAAGGGCAACCTCGTCGGCTCCGATCACGACCCGGCAGGCATTCCGCTGGGCGGCCGGGTACGGCTGACGACGCGGACCGCCGCTGAGGACGCCGAAGGCACACAGGCGGTAACGTTCGCGTTCCGGCTCGAACCCGCCAGTGACAGTACCGACACGAGCAGGGATTGAAGCCATGGGCGAAACAGTCTGGATCATAGGCACCGCGATGACACGGTTCCAGCGTTACCCGGACAAGGACTCGATCGACCTGGCCAGCCAGGCCACCCTGGACGCCTTCGACGACGCCGGAGTTACGATCCGCGACATCGACCTGATCGCAGCCGGCTCACTGTTCGAGACGAGTGGCGCCGGCCAGCGGCTGCAGAAGCAGATTGGGCAGACAGGCGTGCCCGTCTACAACGTCGCCAATGCTTGCGCGACGGGGGCAACTGCGTTCCGGGTCGCCGTGCTGGCCATCAAGGCCGGTGAGGCTGACACCGCGCTCGCTGTCGGGTTCGAGCAGATGGGCAAGGCCGGCCTGCTCGGCGCATCCGCTCCTCTCGACAGCTCGAAGCCGTTCCGCCGGGCCGGCCGGTACGGGGCGGTCGGCCCGATCGAGGGCTACCTCGGGACCAGCCTCATGCCCGGAACATTCGCGATGTCGGGCATGGAATACGCCCACCAGCATGACGGCGTCGGCTTCGAGCAGTTCGCGAAGGTGGCCGAGAAGAACCACGCTCACTCCGCGCTTAACCCGCTCGCACAGTACCGCAAGGCTTTCAGCCTTGAAGAGGTCATGCACGCCGAGATGATTGCCTATCCCAACACGATCCTGATGTGCTGCCCGACAGCGGACGGGGCGGCGGCAGCAGTGGTGGTGAGCGAGGCCAAGCTGCGAACCCTGCCCCTGTCCGCCCAGCGGCGCGCGGTCAAGGTCTCGGCGTCGATCCTGACCAGCGATCCGTATGTGGACGGCGGCAATGTCCAGTACGACGTGAACACCCTGACCCGCTTGGCAGCCGACCAGGCGTACGAGGCCGCGGGCGTCTCCCCAGCAGATCTCGACCTTGTCGAGCTGCACGACTGCTTCGCCACCGCCGAGTTGCGTCATTACGACAACCTCAGGCTGTGCCCGGAGGGCGGCGCGGGCGAGTGGATTGACAAGCGCGGGCCCTGGCGAGACGGCCAGATCCCAGTTAACGTCTCGGGCGGGCTGCTGTCCAAAGGCCACCCGCTGGGTGCGACCGGGATCGCGAACCTCTACGAGGTGGCGACCCACCTGCGCGGCGAGGCAGGCGACAGGCAGATTCACGGTGCCCGGGTGGGCCTCACGCATGTCATTGGCCTGGGAAGCTCGTGCGCAGTGCACATCCTCGAAAAAGCCGCGGCCTGACGTACCCGTCCGCTCGCGCTCACAGGCCGATCTGCTCGGCGATCCAGGCCCGGTGAGCTGCGGCCGTTCCACCGAGGAGCTGCAGCGCCTTGGCGCGGCGGAAATACAGGTGCGCATCGTGTTCCCACGTGTACCCGATCCCGCCATGGATCTGGATGTTCTCGGCCGCCGCCCGGAAGCACTGATCCGACGCGTACGACTTCGCTACCGCGGCGGCCAAGGGCAGATCAGGGGAGTCAGTGGCGGCGAGACGGCTTACCGACCACAGCGCAGCCTCAATGGACTCGGCGGCCACGAGCATCTGCGCGCATTTATGCTTAATAGCCTGGAAGCTGCCGATGGGCCGGCCAAACTGCTCTCGCGTCTTCGCATACGCAACGGCCATGTCCATGCACTCGCGAGTGACTCCGGCCATCTCGGCCACGTACGCCACAAGGGCCCGGTTGCGTACTTGCGCCAGCAGGACCGCGGCCTCTGTCCGCAGCCGGATCGCCTGCGCCGGCGCAGCCCGGAACTCAAGATGCGCCATCTCGCGGGTCAGATCGAGGCCGGCCAGGCGGCGGCGCAGAACCTCCGGACGGCTCGCGTGGACAAGGTACACCCCCAGCCCGTCCGGTCCGACCGCCGCCACGATCAGCAGGTCCGCCGAGAAACCGTCGACCACCCCGGGCGAGACCCCATCCAGCCGCCAGTCATTCCCGCTGTGCGACGCTTTGATGCTCACCCCGGCCGGCGTGAAAAAGCCAGAATCTGGGCCCATCACCACCGCAGCCGTCGTCGACCCGGCGGCCACCCCTGGCAGGACCTCGCCACAGATGTCCTCGTCGCCGCTGCGGACCAGCATCTCGATCGCCAGTGCCACGGACAGGTATGGGGTCATGACCAAGGCCCGGCCGAGTTCTTCGAGGACCACGCTGAGCTCGACGGCCGATAGGCTGGCGCCGCCCCATCGCTCAGGCACTGTCAGCGCGGGAAGCCCTAGCTCGTCCGCCATGGAAGCCCACAGCGCACCGTCGTATCCCGCCCCTGAGCTGACCAGCTTCCTGGTTACGGCCATCGGCGAACGGTCCGAGATGTAATCGCGGATCGCTGTCCGCAGTGCCATACGTTCGTCGCTCGTGGCGCCCGGCGGGACGGTCACTATCGTCCTCCTCAGGCCGTGCCCCGGTGGATAGCAGCGGCCTTCCTGTGGACAGCTCATGCGTCTTGTATAATAATAGCAAACAGTAAGCTATTTAAAGAACGAACGGAGGACCGTGGACCTGCAACTGTCGGCCGCGGACACTGAGTTCCGGCACGAGGTCCGCGACTGGCTGGCCGACAATATTCCCCGGGAACGAGTTCCACAGCACGGTCCCGACAAGCGGGCCTTCGAACTCACGTGGCAGCGTCAGCAGTTCGACGCTGGGTGGGCCGGGATCAACTGGCCGGAGGAGTTCGGCGGCCGCGGACTTTCGCTGACTCAGCAGATGATCTGGTTCGAGGAGTACTCCTGGGCGGACGGGCCGGATGTGAACGTCTGTTTCTGTGCCCTCAACCACGCAGGGCCTACTCTCATAGCCCGTGCGAGCACCTCGGTGAAGGCGGAGCACCTGCCACTGATCCTCCGCGGGGAGGCCGTGTGGTCGCAGGGGTTCTCCGAACCCGGAGCGGGCAGCGATCTCGCGGCCATCTCCACGCGCGCGACCGTCGACGGCGACCATCTCATCATTAACGGCCAGAAGACCTGGACCAGCTACGCCGAGCTTTCGGACTACCAGGAACTGCTCGTGCGGACCGGCAGCGAGCCGCGTCGGCATGACGGTCTTACCTGGGTCATCTGCGACATGCGCACGCCAGGCATTGACATCCGGCCTATCAAGACGATCACCGGCGAGGACCATTTCTGCGAAGTCTTCTACGACGACGTCGCGATCCCGGTGACCAACGTCGTCGGCGAGATCGGCCAGGGGTGGAGCGTCGCAATGTCCACCCTGTCGTTCGAGCGGGGAACGGCCTTCATCCGGGAGCAGGTCAAGACCCTGCGACAGGTGGAGGAGCTGCTCCAGCTCGCCCGTACCACGACCGACATCCGCGGCCGCCCGGTCATGGCGGATGAGTCCATCGCGACGCGGCTGGCCACGGTCAGGGCCGAAGCTCAAGCCCTGTCCGCCCTGACCCTTGCGATGATCAGCCGTAACGCCCGCCGCGACCAGCCAGGCGCTGACGGCTCAATGGTCCGGGTTTTCTTTTCGACCCTGCACCAGCGGATCGCGCGCCTAGCCATGGACGTCCTGGGGTCAGCGGGCCTCGAGCAGACCGAGCGCGGCGGCCCCAATAGCTGGTCGGAAGAATACCTGCACAGTTACGCGGCGACCATCGCGGCAGGCAGCGTTGACATTCAACGCAACATCATCGCCGGGCGCGTGCTCGGCCTGCCCCGAGGGCGGTGACGACACACCATGGATCTGCTGCTGGATACCGACCAGGAACTCATCGCGGACTCGGTACGCGGCCTGCTTGATGCGATCTCCCCGCCCAGCCGGCTCCGGGCGCTGCCCGCAGGGGGGCCAGTCGCCGACCCTGAGCTGTGGAAGCTGGCCGCCGAGCAGGGCTGGTTCGGACTCGACCTCCCGACCGATATGGGCGGGGCGGGGCTAGGGCTCGCGGAACAGGTGCTGCTGTTCCGCGAGCTGGGGCGGCATCTGACCGCCGGTCCCTACCTCGGTACTGCTATCGCCGCGCACGTCACGGCGGGCACTGGCCGCACGGACCTTATGGACAGGATCGTCCGAGGCGACCTGCGTGTCGGGCTCTGCCTGCCGACCACGGGGACCCGGCTGGATAATCTTGCCGGGCATCGGCTCCTGACCTATGACGCAGACGACGCGGACGCCTACGTCTGCGTCACACCCGAGGGCAGCGCCCTGCTAACTGCGGATGATGTATCCCTCGTTACCCGGCGGACCTGTATCGACATCGCCTCACGATGGGCCGAGCTTGAGGTGTCAGCCGCCCCGGCCCTGATTCTCCCCGACGAGCGTTACGGTGCGCTGGACTTCGGCCGGGTGCTCGTGTCGGCCATGCTGTCGGGCATTGCTGGCGAGACTGCCCGGCAGAGTGCCGAGTACGCCAAGGTCCGGGTGCAGTTCGGGGTGCCGATCGGAAGCTTCCAGGCGGTGCAGCACCGCTGCTCCGAGCAGGCCATCCGGGCCGCAGCAGCGGCCGACCTTGTCACGCTAGCCGCCCTCACGCTGGCGTCCGCCCAGCCCAACGGCCGGCTCCTGGCCGCCTCTGCCTCCCTCGTCACCGCCGAGTATGCGATCGAGAACTGCAGGGACAATATCCAGAACCACGGCGGTATTGGCTATACCTACGAGCACGACGCGCACCTATTCCTCAAGCGGAGTCATGTCCTGGCCCTAATCCTGGAAGGATCCCGGGAGAAGTGCGATGCCGTGCTGGACGCGCCTCTGCGCCGCAGCGTCTGAGACAGATCCGGCGCCTCAGCTCCTGGGCAGGCCGAGGACGCGCTCGGCCAGCACATCGCGGATGATCTCGGTCGTCCCCGCGGCAATGGTTGACGACCGGGTCCGCAAGAACCTCTCCACAGCCTCGGATGTCGCCGGGGCGGTCAGCCCGCCTGCCCCGAGTAGATCGAAGTGTGTCTCGCCCAGCCGCTGGATGACCTGGCTCCAGGCCAGCTTGATCACAGATTGCGCGGGTCCTGGCTCGGTCCCGTCCACCACCTCGGCGAGGACACGCTCGCCGAGAAGGGCGAGAATTCTGGCCTCCACGAAGATTTCCGTGAAGGCGTCGCGGAGGACCGGGTCGCTAACCCCGTCCGGGAGTTCGGCGATAGTTCTCATCACGTCACGCTCGAGCCGGGCGGCCTGCGTGATAACTCCCGTGCGTTCGTACCCGAGGGTAGTCCTGGCCACCCGCCAGCCCTGATTGAGCGGTCCGAGCAGCGCGCTACGGGGGACACGGACATCGGTGAAGAACAGCTCGGCGAAGGCCCAGTGTCCGGTCATCTGACGAAGTGGGCGCCGTTCGACTCCGGGCAGATCCATGGGTATCAGAAGGACGCTCAGCCCGTGGTGCTTGGGAGCGCTGCGGTCCGTACGGGCGAGCAGCATGCAGTGTGTCGCGTCCATTCCGTCTGACGTCCACACCTTCTGGCCGTTGAGAACGAATCCGCCATCACTCTCATCCGCACGCATGCGCAGCGATGCGAGGTCGCTCCCCGCGTCGGGCTCACTGAATCCCTGGCACCAGACGTGCTCCGCGGACAGGAGCTGCGGCAGCAGCTTCTTCTGGTTCGGCGTTCCCCAGGCCATGATCGTCGGACCAACATTGCTGATACCGAGGACTCCGGCCATCACCGGGGCGTCGGCTTTCGCCAGCTCCTCGTCACAGCGGACGGTGTCGAAAACCGCCAGGCCGCGGCCTCCGAACTCGGTCGGCCAGGCGGGCGCCACCCATCCGCCGACATGCATCGCCTGCTGCCAGCCGACACGCGATTCGAACGTGGTGGCTGTGCCCCACTGGCTGCGGTGGGCTGGGAGCGCCGTAACCAGGAACCTGCGCAGCTCCAGTGCGCTTGCGCTAGTGCCGCCGCCTGCCTCCATGCCGCTCCCTCCGTGCAAGTATCATAATATAACTTTTTGAATCCCGGCTGGAGGGCTACATGGGCGACGCCGACTCCATGCTTCCCGGCGCGGCCGTGGCTGACCTATGGCAGCTCGAGTTCATCGACAACGGCTTGTTCCGCGGGTGGTGCATCGACGGGGCACCAATGTGCGCCTTCGGCGGACAGGTGGCCGCGCAGGCCCTCGCCGCTGCCGGCTCCGAGGTAGAGGGCGGCCGCCGGGCGCACTCCCTGCACGCCTACTTTGTCCGGCCAGGAGACACATCCAGGCCGGTCCTGTACCGCGTCGACCGCACCCGCGACGGGCAGTCGATCTCCACCCGGCAGGTTACCGCGATCCAGTCGGGAGACGCGATCCTCATCCTCGATGCCTCGTTCCACGCTCCCGAATCTGGCACCAGTCACGGGCCGACAGCGCCTGGCGTGCCTAGCCCATATGAGCGCGAACTGCGTGACCGTGACCTCCTGCCGCCCGAGCGTGCTACCGAGGCGCAGTGGCTGGTCGACCAGTCGGCCAAGTTCCGCTTCGAGTTCCGTTTCTGGGACCAGCCGGCGGCGCTGCTGGCGCGCCGGGGCGAGATGACCGACGGTCAGCAGTTCTGGTTCCGATCCCGCGACCGCCTGCCGGACGATCCGCTGCAGCACGCCTGCGCGCTGACCTACGCATCCGATCTGCACCTGCTGTCCACCGCTCTCGCGGTGCACGGGCTCTCGGTGCGCACCAGCCCGATCCAGGCATCCAGCCTCGACCACGCCATCTGGTTCCACCGGCCTAGCCGCCTCGATGAGTGGCTGCTCTACGAGCAGTGGAGTCCCACGTCCGCCTCCGGCCGCACCTTGTCAACCGGGCGCATCTTCAGCGCTGCGGGCCATCTGGTCGCGACCGTCATGCAAGAAGGCCTGGTACGCCGTCAGCCCCGGGCCGTCCAGCACGGCGTGCCTTGACCGCCAGCCGGGCGTTTAAGTATAAATAGGTTAACCTATTGTAGGAGCAGTGCACATGTCTGACCCGGTGAGCAGCGAGTTCGAGGTCCGGCGAGCTGCCCGCGCGTGGATCGACGACAATTTCGATCTCGATCTCTCGCTCGGTGACTGGCTGTCGCGCCTGGTGGACTCCGGCTGGAGCGTTCCCACCTGGACGCCGGAGTGGTTCGGGCAGGGACTGCCGAACCAGATCGCGGCTGCCGCCCTGGACGAGTTCCGCCGGGTGGGAGCACCGGGTCCGCCGCTCGGCCTGGCCAGGATGCTCGCAGCTCCGACGATCATCGCTCACGGAACCCCGGAACAGAAACGGCGCTTCGTGCGCCCGATCCTGGTCGGGGACGAGGCCTGGTGCCAGCTGTTCAGCGAGCCTGGCGCGGGCAGTGACCTGGCCAGCTTGCAGACCAGGGCGGTCCGGGACGGCGACGAGTACGTCATCGACGGCCAGAAGGTGTGGACCTCCGGGGCGCGGGTCGCGGACTTCGGGATGCTGCTCGCGCGCACCGACACGAGCGTGCCGAAGCACCGGGGCATCACCTACTTCGCCCTGCCCATGGACCAGCCCGGGGTGGAGATCAGGCCGTTGCGGGAGATGACGGGTGAGGCCCTGTTCGCCGAGGTCTTCCTGACCGAGGTCCGTGTTCCCGCGAGCCAGGTGATCGGCGCGCCCGGAGAGGGCTGGGCGGTCGCGATGACGACACTGGCCTACGAACGGACTGGGCTTGGTTCCGGCGCGTCCCTGGACTTCGCCGCGCACGCGCCCGGGGGCCGCGTCTACCGAGCTTCGCCAGCAGACGTTGCGCGAGTACCTGGGCTCCGGCGATTCCATCGCGCAGTCCCTAGAGAGCGCCGGGGCCATGCGCCGCCGTGGGGTGAGTTCACTCATCCGGCTGGCCAAGGACCTGCACCGCGATAACGATCCACTGGTGCGCCAGAAGCTGGCCCAGCTGTACACCGTAACTAAGGTCAACGCGTGGAACGGGCTCCGCGCCCGGGAAGCGCGCAAGGCGGGCCGTGGGCAGACGCCGGAGGCATCCCTCGGCAAGCTCCTGTTCGCCGAGACGACACGCATGTGGCGCGACACGGCCGCCGCGATCGCCGGACCGCGCAGCATGCTGGCCGAGAATGACGGGCCAATGGATGGCTACGTGGCATTCCAGGCGTTGTCTGCTCCGTCCCCGGCCATCTACGGGGGCTCCGACGAGATCCAGCGCAATGTCCTCGGTGAGCGGCTGCTCGGCCTGCCCCGTGAACCGGACCCGTCGCGGAACGTCCCGTTCCGCGACATCAGGTCCGGCCCGCCCAGCCAGGCAACCGACGGGAAGTGACGAACGTGTCCCTGGCCTTCACCGCTGAGCAGGAAGAGCTGCGCAGCAGCCTCCGCTCGTTCTTTGCGGCGTACTCGTCCACGCAGGACGTGCGCAAGCTGATGGAGACGTCGGAAGGCTACGATGCCGCCGTCTGGAAGCGAATGGCTGGCGAGCTCGGCCTGCAGGGCATCGCGCTGCCTGAAGAGGTCGGTGGCAGTGGCTACTCGATCATCGAGCAGATCGTCATCCTGGAGGAGATGGGCCGGGCGCTGGTCTGCTCGCCGTACTTCAGCACAGTCATCCTGGCCGCGACCGCATTGCTCGAGTCCGGCGACCTCGACGCCCAGCACGAGTTCCTGCCCGGGATCGCCGGGGGGACCACGATAGCGACGATCGGCCTCGCGGAAGACGACGGTGAGTGGACCTCGGCCGGATGCGCCACGACGGCAACCCGGACCGGGCCGGGTTACGTCCTGGACGGCAGCAAGTCATACGTGCTCGACGGCCATACCGCGGACCTTGTCCTCGTGGTGGCACAAGCGCCCTCAGGGCCGAGCCTGTTCGCCGTGGACGGCACCGCGCCTGGCCTCAGGCGGCGGCTGCTGCACTCCCTGGACCAGACGCGAAAGCTGGCTGCGCTCAGCTTCAGCTCGACGCCCGCGCGGCTGGTCGGCATCGAGGGAGATGCAGCGCGGGTGGCCGACAGCACGATGCGGGGAGCCGCTGTCGCGCTGGCCGCCGAGCAGGTCGGTGGCGCGGGCCGCTGCCTCGAGCTCAGCGTGGAGTACGCCAAGCTACGCGTGCAGTTCGGTCGGCCAATCGGCAGCTTCCAGGCGATCAAGCACAAGTGCGCGAACCTCCTGGTGGAGGTGGAGTCGGCACGCTCGGCCGCATACTACGCGGCCTGGGCCGCGCTCGACCGCTCCGCCGAGCTGCCCCTGGTGGCCAGCCTGGCCAAGGCGTACTGCTCGGACACGTTCGCCTTGGCCGCCGCAGAGATGATCCAGATCCACGGCGGTATCGGGTTCACGTGGGAGCACGACGCCCACCTGTACTACCGTCGGGCGAGGTCGTCCGCCGTGCTGTTCGGCACGCCCGAGCAGCACCGCGACATCGTCGCCGGGCTACTCCTGGATGGCGGACCAGCCAGCTAGGACGTCCGCCACGGTCGGGGTGCGGGTGCAAGCAGCGGGACGGCTGGCCGGGGTCCGCAGGAACCGTAGGCCGGGCCCGGGCTCGGGAATCCCCCCCGGGTCCGTCAGGTAGCTACCGCGGGCCCTGGCCTGCTGGTCCGTACTGGCCTCGCGCAGGCTCAGCACCGGGGTAACGCAGGCATCTTTCCCGCGGAAGGCCTCGGCCCACTCCTCGCGGGTGCGGGTCCGGAAGACCTCCTCGAAGCGCTGCCGCATGGCCGGGAAGCCGGCCGGTTCCTGGTCAAACTGGCCAGCCAGGCCCAAGCCCTCCAGCAATGCGGCAAAGAAGCGTGGTTCCAGTGCGCCCACGGCAACGTAGCGATCGTCCGCGCAGCGGTACGTGGCGTAATACGGTGTGCCGCCGTCGAAAGAGTTCGAGCCACGCTGGTCTGACCACTCCCCGAGTCCGACCATCCGGTGCTGGTAGAGGGCAAGGCTGGCCGCTCCTTCGGACATCGCGATGTCCACGACCTGACCACGCCCGCTCCCGGTCCGCTCGTGCAGCGCCGCGAGCACCCCGAGGAGCGCGAACATCGTCCCGCCCCCGTAATCGCCGATCAGGTTAAGTGGCGGTACCGGCCTGGACCCATGCTCGCCGACCGCGTGCAGCACACCGGTCACCGACACGTAATTGATGTCGTGACCGGCTTCCTGGGCCCGCGGCCCGTCCTGGCCCCAGCCAGTCAGCCGGGCGAAGATCAGCCCGGCATTGCGGCTCAGGCAGACCGTGGGTCCAATACCGAGCCGTTCCAGGACTCCGGGCCGGAACACGTCCAGCAGCACGTCCGCCCGGTCGATGAGGGCGAGCACTACCTCGCGGTCGCCCGGATCCTTAAGGTCCGCCGTCAGCGTGGCCGGCCCCTGGCCAGCGGGTGGCGGGCCGCGCCCGCATCCGAGGGCGACGCAATCCGGACTACATCAGCCCCGAGATCAGTCAGCAGCGTCCCGGCGAACGGGCCGGGACCGAGCCCCGCCATCTCCACCACCCGCAGCGATGTCAAGGGTCCGCTTCGCATCATCCTGCCCGGTGTCAACCTTGGAAGTGGAGCTCAGTAGTTCTATAGTATAACTAGATAACTACTAGATTCTAAAAGTCTGTTGGAGTGGCGCATGCGTGAAACAGTCATCGTCGAGGCGGTGCGGACGCCGGTCGGTAAGCGCAACGGGGGGCTGTCGCGCATGCACGCAGCCGACTTGTCGGCCTGGTGCTCAGCGAACTGGTGCAGCGTACCGGGTTGGATCCGGAGGTGATCGATGACGTCATCTGGGGATGCGTGTCGCAGGTGGGCGACCAGTCGAGCAACATCGGCCGTTTCGCGGTGCTGGCCGCAGGCTGGCCCGAGACCATCCCGGGCACGACGATCAACCGGGCGTGCGGCTCGAGCCAGCAGGCGCTCGACTTCGCCGCGCAGGCGGTCATGTCCGGCCAGCAGGACGTCGTGGTGGCCGGCGGTGTCGAGGTGATGAGCCGGGTGCCGCTGGGCTCGGCCCGGGCGAGTCGGGCTGCCCTACGGCCCCAAGGTGCTGGCCCGCTACGATGAGTTCTCTTTCAACCAAGGGCTCAGTGCCGAGATGATCGCCAAGAAGTGGGGCTTCTCCCGGCACGAGCTCGACGAGTACGCGCGCGGTCGCACGAGCGGGCCGCAGCGGCCAGGACAACGGCGCCTTCGACGCGCAGATCGTGCCGGTTCTGAGACGACGGCCACGAAGTCGTCGACGGACGAGGGCGTGCGGCGGGGCACCACCGTGGAGAAATCTGGCCGCACTCAAGCCCGCTTTCCGCGACGACGGCGTCATCCACGCCGGCAATGCCTCGCAGATCTCCGATGGCGCTGCGGCGTTGCTGGTGACGACGTCCGCAGACCGCGCCCGGAGCTCGGCCTGGCCCCGCTCGTGCGCTACCAGGGCCGGCGCGGTGGCCGGGGCGGACCCGGTGCTGATGCTCACCGGCCCGATCCCGGCTACCGAGAAGGTGCTGGCCAGCGGCCGGCGTGGCGATCGCCGGAGATCGGCGTGTTCGAGGTGAACGAGGCCTTCGCCCCGGTTCCGCTGGCATGGCTTGCCGAGACCGGGGCCGACCCTGAGCTGCTCAATCCCCTCGGCGGAGCCATCGCCCTCGGTCACCCGCTCGGCGCATCCGGTGCGGTGCTGATGACACGGATGGTGCATCACATGCGCGACCACGGGATCCGCTACGGACTGCAGACCATGTGCGAGGGCGGCGGTACCGCCAACGCCACGCTCGTAGAACTCGTTGCCTGACAGAGGCATCGCATGCGGCGAGACCTGTTCACCGCCGAGCAGGAGGCGTTCCGCGCGCTGGTCCGGGACTTTATCGAACGCGAGGTCGTGCCCGCCTACCCGGAGTGGGAGAAGGCCGGGCGAGATGCCGCGCGACGTCTTCAGGCAGATGGGTGACGCTCGGGATGATCGGGATGGCGATTCCCGAGGAGTACGGCGGCGGCGGCATGCCCGACTACCGCTACAACGTCGATGCTGCAGGAGGAGGCCGCGCGGGCGCTGGTCACGCTGCGGCGGCTGCGCACCCAGCTCGACGTGATCCTGCCGTACTTCCTGCACTACGCGAACGACGAGCAGCGGGAGCGCTGGTTCCCCGGCCTGGCCGACGGGTGAGTGCTCACCGCCGTCGCGCATGACCGAGCCCGGAACCGGATCGGACCTCGCGGGTATGCGCACGACGGCGGTGCGCGACGGCGACCACTACATCGTCAACGGCGCCAAGACATTCATCACCGGCGGCATGCTGGCCGACCTCGTGATCGTGCGTCGCCCGCACGTCGACCGACCCGACAACCGGCGCAAGGGCCTGACGCTGCTCGTCGTCGAGGACGGGATGGAGGGTTTCGACCAGGGCCGCAAACTGGACAAGATGGGCTGCAAGGTCCAGGACACCGCCGAACTGTCGTTCGCCGACGTCCGTGTGCCCGTCGGCAACCGCCTCGGCGAGGAGGGTGAGGCGTTCGCCTACCTCGGCCACAACCTGCCGCAGGAGCGGCTGACGGTCGCGGTCGGCTCGGTGGCGCAGGCGCGCTCGGCGATCGACGCGGCGATCGAGTACATCAAGGACCGCAAGGCTTTCGGGACAGACCGTCGGCTCGTTCCAGAACACCAAGTTCGAGCTGGCCGCCGTGCGCCGCCGAGGTCGAGGCCGGCCAGGCGATGCTCGACCGGGCGGTGGCGCTGCATGTCGCGGGCGAGCTGTCCGGCGCCCGACGCCGCGCAAGGTCAAGCTCTTCTGCACCGAGATGCAGGCCCGCGTGATCGACCGCTGCCTGCAGCTGTTCGGCGGCTACGGCTACATCATGGAGTACCCGATCGCCCGGCTGTACGCCGATGCCCGGGTGACGCGCATCTACGCCGGCACCAGCGAAGTGATGAAGTCCATCATCAGCAAGTCACTGGGCCTGTAGGCCGGGGAGCTACCACGTGCGGATCCAAGGAATCTCGGCCCTGGTCACCGGAGCGGCCTCCGGCCTGGGTCTGGCGACTGCACAGCGGCTGGCCAGGCTAGGCGCGACCGTCACCCTGGTTGACCTGCCCGACTTCCGAGGGTGCCGCAGCCGCAGCCGATCTCAGTCCACCCGGGACGTTCGTCGCGGCCGACGTCACGTCGGAACCGGACATGGCGGCCGCCCTGGCCACGGCCGCGAAGAGCGGCCCGGTCCGCGCGGTCGTGCACTGCGCAGGGCGCGGCGGGGACCGAGTCCGCGTCATCGACAAGAAGGGCACGCCCGGGGACCTTGGCACGTTCGCCGAGGTAGTGCGGATCAACCTGATCGGCACCTATAACGTGCTACGGCTGGCGGCCGCGCAGATGAGCGACAACGAGCCAGCCGAGGGCGAGCGGGGCGCGGTTGTCCTCACCGCCTCGGTCGCGGCGTTTGACGGGCAGATCGGCCAGACCTCGTACACCGCATCTAAGGCAGCAGTGCACGGCATCACGCTGGTCGCCGCACGCGACCTGGCCAGCTGGGGGATCCGGGTCAACACCATCGCGCCCGGGGTGTTCGACACTCCGATGCTCGCTCGGCTGCGGGCGGACATCCGGGAGGGCCTCGCGGCGACCGTGCCCTTCCCCAAGCGCCTCGGCTCCGCCGCGGACTACGCCCAGATGGCCGTCTCGCTGCTGGAGAACGGCTACGTCAACGGCGAGACCGTACGCCTCGACGGGGCCATCCGCATGCCGCCGCGATGACGGACGAAGTCCGGGTCGAAGCGTCCGGCGGTGTCCTGATCATCACGATCGACCGCCCGAAGCAGCGTAACGCCATGACCCTCGCCGCTTCGCGGCTCATTGCCAGAGCCCTGGACGAGCTGGATCACCAGACCGATCTGTCCGTCGGTATCCTCACCGGCGCCGGCGGCACGTTCTGTGCCGGGATGGACCTTAAGGCGTTCCTCGCCGGGGAACGGCCGACGGTACCGGGGCGCGGTTTCGGCGGCCTGACTGAGGCGCCGCCAGATAAGCCGCTGATCGCGGCCGTCGAGGGATACGCCGTGGCCGGCGGATTCGAGCTGGTCCTGGCGTGCGACCTCGTCGTCGCCGGACACGGCGCGATGTTCGGCCTACCCGAGGTACGACGCGGCCTGGTCGCCAGGGCTGGCGGTCTGCTGCGACTGCCGTCACGGCTCCCACTCCCGATCGCGATGGAGATCGCGCTGACTGGTGAGTACCTGACGGCCGGGCGGGCCTTGGCCCTCGGGCTGGTCAACCGGGTCACTGAGGACGGCGGGGCACTCGCGGCGGCGCGCGCCCTGGCCCAGACCATCGCGGCGAACGCCCCTCTCGCAGTAGCGGCGTCCAAGCGGGTGCTGCTGGACAGCTGTACTGGCCAGCCGATGAGCGCAGTTCCCGGCAGGCCGCGCTGACCGACCACGTGTTCGAGTCGGAGGACGCGATTGAGGGAGCACGAGCGTTCGCGGAGAAGCGCCTGCCGCGCTGGGTCGGCCAGTAAACCTGCCGGTAGGGGGAAGGGACAGCAGATGACTACGGTCCTGGTCACCGGCGCAACCGGCCTGCTGGGCGGCAACGTCTGCCAACTGCTGCGCAGCGCGGAAGTCAGCGTGCGCGCCCTGGCCCGCGACCCCGGTTCCGCGAGTGCGCTGGCCGCGCTGGGTGTCGAGGTCGCACCGGGCGACGTCACGGACCCGGCGAGCCTGCGCACTGCGGCGGCCGTATGCGACGCGATCGTCCACGCAGCCGGGCTTTTGGGCGGCACGGCCCAGAATCTGACCCGGCAGCTCGAGGTGAACGAGACAGGGTCGGCGAACGTCTTCCAGGCGGGTGCCGACGCAGGGTGCCGCGTCGTGCACGTCAGCACACTGGCCGCGCTCGACCAGAGCAAGACAGTAACCGAGGCCAGCTCGATCGAGTCGGCGGCCCGGGACCCGTACTCGCGGACGAAACGGGCCGCCCACCTGGCGGCACTGTGGCGCGCGAAGCCGGCGAGGACGTCGTCCTGGTGGTCCCGGGGTCGATCTACGGTCCGGGCCCGTCCGTATCCCGGGCACTGGGACCCACCAGCTTTAACCGGCTCCTGCGCGGTGCGATCAACGGCCGCCTCACCCACTACCCTCAGACGTCCTCGGTCTCGGTGTATGCCGATGATGTGGCCCAGGCAGTCGTCGGAGCTCTGATGCACGGGCGCGCTGGCGACGTGTTCCTGGCGGTGGGGGCGGACGACGCCCTGCCTTCCACTGACTTCTTCAACCTGGCCTGCGAGCTGGCTGGCGTCGATCACCGCGTCCAGCCCCTGGTCATCGACACGACGGCGCCTGACGCCGTCGCGACCTACGGCGAGAGCATGATCAGCTCCCTCAGCAGGCCGCGGGCGACGCCTGCCGTCAATGCCTCATGGACGCAGCAACGCCTCGGGCTGTCGCCGGTTACCGTCCGCGTCGGCCTCGCCAGCACGGTGGCGTGGCTGGCGCGCAACAACCAGATAACCGGAGGCTCGGCACATGCCCGATGAGTACATTTCCCGCGGCGCCCAGTACATCGGGGGCCAGTGGGTGAAGCCGTCCCAGCCCCGACCGGATCGCGGTCGAGAATCCAGCCACCGAACAGGTGATCGGAGAGGTCCCATCGGGGACAGCCGACGATGTCAACCAGGCGGTCGGATACGCCCAGGCCGCGCTCGGCCCCTGGTCAGCGACCAGTCCGCCAGACCGCATGAAGTACCTGGAGCAGCTGCACGCCGAATTGACCAAGCGCAGCGACGAGCTGGCCGCCATGGTCACGCGGGAGATGGGGGCGCCCAACGCTCTGGCCCGGGGCGTACAGACCGGGCTGGCCCTAGTCGATGTCGCAACGGCCGCTGCCGCCCTCCCGGAGGGCACTGGGAAAACAGATAGAGAACTCCCGGGTTATCCAGGAACCGGTCGGCGTCGTGGGCGCCATTACCCCGTGGAACTATCCCCTGCACCAAGTGACCGCCAAGGTCGCCTACGCCCTGGCGGCCCAGGCTGCACGGTCGTCCTGAAGCCCAGCGAGATCACCCCGTTCAGCGCCTACCTCCTGATCGATGCTGCCCAGGAGATCGGGCTGCCGGACGGGGTGATCAACCTCGTCACGGGCTACGGCCCGACGGCTGGCGAGGCGATCGCCGCACACCCGGGCGTGGACATGGTTTCGTTTACCGGCTCGACGCGGGCCGGAACACGCGTCGCCGAACTCGCCAGCGCGACGGTCAAGAAGGTCGCCCTCGAACTCGGCGGCAAGAGCGCGAACGTCATACTGCCGGACGCCGATCTGGGCCGGGCCGTCAAGGTCGGCGTGGCGAACTGCTTCCTCAAACGCCGGCCAGACCTGCACGGCATGGACCCGGATGATAGTCCATGCCCCGCAGTACGAGCAGGCCGTCGGCCTGGCTGCCACCGCGGCGGCGAAGTACACGACTGGTGACCCACTGGATCCCGCTACCCGGCTCGGGCCCCTGGTCTCGCAGGCCCAGCGGGCGCGGGTTCTCGAGTACATCGCGGCCGGGGTGAGGCAGGGCGCACGCCTGGTCACCGGCGGAAACGAGGCACCGCACGAAGTGGGGTACTTCGTCGCTCCTACGGTCTTCGCCGACGTGACCCCGGACATGACCGTCGCCACTGAGGAGATCTTCGGCCCCGTCTTGTGCATCCTCGCCTACCAGGACGAGGAGGACGCCCTGCGGCTGGCGAACGACTCGGTCTACGGCCTGGCCGGTGCGGTATGGGCCGCCGACGCCGGGCATGCGGAAGCTTTCGCCCGGCGGATGCAGTCCGGCCAGATCGACATCAACGGCGGCGCCTTCAACGCCGCGGCGCCGTTCGGCGGGTACAAGCGCTCGGGCGTGGGCCGCGAGCTCGGCCGCTACGGCATCGAGGAGTTCCTGCAGCAGAAGTCGCTTCAGTCTGACCAGCGGACTGTCAGTACCGCCTGTCAGTACCGCTCCGCTGGCACGCAGTGTTCCGTCAACGCGTCGGTGTCCCGCCCCCGGGGTACCCGCCGCCGCCGTGTGCTAGATCCAGGCTCAGGTAGTCGATCTGCCCTCCGACTCTTGGGATCTCGGCGACGAACACGTAGATCCTCGGAACCTTGTACCCGGCCAGCCGTTCGCGCAGGAAAGCCGCCAGATCGTCTCCCGACGGCGGATGTTCGGCATCGTGGGCCACTACGATCGCTTTGGGTGCCTGTACGAATCGCGGATCGGGAATCCCGATGACTGCCGCATCCACAAGCCCGGCATGAGCCAGCAAGCATTTCTCGATCTCTACCGGATAGATGTTCTCCAAGCCCGACTTGACGAGCCGCGCCTTGGGCCCGATGAATGTGATCGAGCCATCCGGTTCCCTACGTCCGAGGTCCTTTGATCGATGCCAGCGTGATTCGGGAGCACCCGAATCGTGCAGATCGCAGTCGAGATAGCCGGTCATCACGCTAGGTCCGCGCACAGCAATCTCCCCTACTTCGCCGACCGGCAGTTCATGCCCGTCTTCGTCGAGAATCCGGACTAGTGCGAAGGGCATCGAACGCCCGTGAAGGCCGACTGCGTCGCCGCCAAGGGTGGTCGCGGTGGCAAGACCCGTGACCTCGGTCTGCCCCCACCCCGTGACGCGGTACGGGGGCGAGTCAATCCCGGTCATCTCGTTCCAGTCCTCGCTCCCGGCCGGTGAGAGCAAGCTGCGGAGGTCGAAGCGTCCATCCGCATTTGCCTCGACCATCTGCCGCTGGGTGATCGGAAGCAGGTCCGCGTCGGTGACGCGCTCCGCTGCGATGATCCGGCAGACCTCCTGCGCGTTGATCCGCGGAACGAAGACGTTGGTCCCGCCGAAAACGAATGTGGACAACGCCCATCGGAGCACGCCAACGTGGAACCAGGGCGTTGAGTTGAGGAACACGGTGTTCGCGTTGACACCCAGGAGATAGCCGTACATGAGCGAGGTATGAATGAAAGCCGTCTGCGAAAGCGAGCAGCCCTTGGTGTCCCCTCGAAGGCCGCGGTGTAGACGGCGAGGCATGGCAGCTCGGGGGATAGCTCTTCCTCGAAGTCATTCAGGGAGCCTGACGACAGGAGGGACTCATAGGAGATTCCCGTCTCGGCGTCGTGCTGAATCCACCGGGCGTCCTGGCCGACCCGGCCGCGAACCTCCGCGACCCTGCCGCCGATCTCGGCCTCCTGCCAGAACACCAAGCGGGGGCTGAAATTCTCGATTACGTGTCCGAGTTCGGGCGCCGCCAAGCGCCAATTGGCTGGGCATATGATGAATCCGGCCTTCCCGGCGGCGAGCAGAAGTTCCAGGAGGCGCGCGCTGTTCTGGCCGAGCCAGAGGATACGACTTCCGGGGCCGAGCCCCTGCGCGGAAAGTCCATTGACCAGCCGGGTGACCCGCTCATCGAGTTCTGGGTAAGTGTACCTGCGGCGCCCGTCAACTGTGGCGATCCGGAGCGGGAAACGCCTGGCATTCTCACGGCAGATGTCGCCCAAAGTAACCCAGTGGACCGCGCTCAACGCCCGTGGCCCCCGGAGACGTAGATGGTCTCTCCGGTGATGTAACTCGCTCCCTCCGAGAGCAGGAATGTGACCACCGTCGCTACCTCCGCTGGCTGGCCTGGCCGCTGAAGTGCGGTCGCTTTTACCAGGGGCCCGACGTACTCCTCGGGCATGCCTCGAAGCGCGGCACTGTCGATTGAGCCGGGCGCGACGCAGTTGACGCGCACCTCGGGACCGAGCGCGAGCGCGCAGGCCCGTGTCAGCATGTCCAGCGCCGCCTTTGAGGTGCAGTAAGAAATGCGGTCAGCTGCCGGACGGATCCCGGCGACCGACCCGATGTTGATGACAGCGCCTCCTTGTTTCGCGAGTTCTTGCTTAAGGTCCCAGATCAGAGCGAACGGCGACATGAGGTTGACCTCCAGGATGCGCCGGAACTCCTTGTGTGTCAGTGCCTCTGGTGCGGTGATGCGCATCATTCCCGCGTTGTTGATGAGGTAGTCAAGGCGTCCGCGCCAGGCAAGCGTGGCCTGGGCGAGCTGCGCCTCGCCTTCTGGCCGGGCGAGGTCCGCCTGAATGGCGATTGCGTTCCCGCCCGCCCGTTCGATCTCCTCGACGGTGTTCAGCGCTGCGGCCTCGTCTGCTCGGTAGTTGACGGCAACCGCGATGCCCTCGGCAGCGAGCGCTACGGATATGGCACGGCCGATCCCCCTGCTGCCGCCGGTGACCAGCGCGACGCGATCCCGCGCCATGCTCACGAGTCGGTAACCTCGAAGCGGGGGATCGTGACGTCATCGTCGATGTCGTCCCAGACAACGGTCGCCCGTGCGCCGATGGCGACCCGTCTTCATCGGTGTTCACGATGTCGGCGATCAGGCGCGCGCCAGGAGCACCGTCGAGGTCAATCACGGCGACGGTATAGGGAACAAATGGTCTGAGCCCTGGTACCACGGCGTGCCTCACATGGGTGTAGGTGAAGATCGTGCCGCCGCCCGCGAGCGGCACCCACTTGACCTCCTGCTTGCGGCAGCGATGACAGAGGGACCGGGCGGCATCCGGAAAGTGCCGCAGTGGACACACTGGGGAACGAGCAGTTCATGACGCCGAGCGCGGCCCAGTAAGGCCCGGTCCAGCTGTCCGGATGGAGTTCGGCGTACTCGGCGGCAGAGCACCGGCGGGACGTGGACTAGCCATGGTTTCCTACCTCCCGAGGAGAAGCCCGCTGACCGGCATCGGTGCTGGTCCGCCGGTAACGAGTGCGACCTGGGCGTCGGGGACCTGATTGACAGCGGTGCCACGGATCTGCTCGACGCCTTCCATGACATGAGTGATCCCGGCGATGTAAGCCTCAGACAGATTGCCCCCGTGGGTGTTCACTGGTATCTGACCGGCCGGGAAACGGATTGCCCCGCTCTCAACGAACGGGCCTCCCTCACCGATGCCGCAGAATCCGTAGTCCTCCAGCTGCATCAGCACCATTGAGGTGAAGTGGTCATACAGCATCGCGACATCCACATCGGCCGGGGTCAGGCCCGCGCGCTCGAAGAGATTGCGTGCTACGGGCCGGTGCCCGGAGGAGGCGAAATACTCCTCCGGCATCCCCATCCAGGTAATCGACTTACCCCAGCGCCCGGCGGCGCCCAGCGATGACCCGAGCACGTAAGCCGGGGGATGCCGCAGGTCTCGCGCGCGCTCCGCGCTCGTAGTGATGACGGCGACGGCGCCATCGTTCTCCGGGGTGTAGTCGTACAGGCAGAGCGGTTCAGAAATCATTGGTGCGGACATGTACGCGTCCAGCGTGAGTGGCTCTTTGAACATCGCTTTTGGCCGACTCAGCGCGTTCTGTCGTTCGGACATCGCGACCTCGGCGAATGCCTCCCTGCGCGTTCCGTACTGGTACATGTGTCGCTGGGTGAGCATGGCGAACATCTGCCCGGGCGCGAAGAGCCCGGATGACACGAGGAAATCGCCCTCGGGGGTCGGCGGCCGGGCGTAACTGGATCCTGATCCGGTCTGCTTGTTCGCGAATGCGGCACCGAATCGCACGATGGCCTGCTGGATCGAGTGGACACTGACGACGACTTCTGCCAAGCCGCTCACGACTGCGGCCGACGCGAGGCCGACGCAGCCAGCTGCGCCGCCTCCCCCGCCCGTGAGGGTCGCCGTGAACTTCACCTCAGGTATGCCGAGCACCTGCGCCAGCAGAGCCGTGTCGAGGCCGCCCGCATAGTACGCGAATCCGTCCACGTCCTCGATGCTTAGACCAGCGTCCTGCACCGCCAGGAGTGTAGCTTCGCCAGCCATCTCTATCACCGTTCGCGGCAGCGACTCGCCACGCCGGTAGTAAGGAGTCGCGCCCACGCCCACGACCGCCGTACGCCTGTTCAGGTCAAATGCCATCGCTGCTTCCGTTCACTCGGGGTTGTTCGCGAAAAACAGCCGGACGTCCGACTCACCGCGGACGACGCGAACGCCGCGCAGCCCGGTAGCTTCGCCCTGCAGCGGTGTCACCCGGGGCAGTGTGCTGGAGATGAGCAGGTCACCAGCGGCCGTATTGGTGAACCACCACTCGCCGGCAAAGGCCACTCCGTCACGGGTGCATCCCTCGAGCCCGAGCGCTGGGCCGAGCGCGAGCCATCGCAGCGGATTCAATCCCTGGCTCACGAGATCCTGATGGGCGTCCGGCCGGGCGACGACGCAGGTGCGGCCGAGCAGCTCAGGCAGGGACACGCGCAAACCGGCCAGGCCCGCCAGCGTCGAACACCCCAGGCCGAGCACGGCAGTGGGATGGAACCGTGCGATAAGTGCCACGACCCGCTTCGCATCGGTCTCGACGTCATCCGCCACGAGGAGCGTTGCCTCCCGCTCACGCAGGGCGTCTTCGAGCGGGAGCAGGTAGCCGCCCTCCGACTCGCGCGAGATTAGCAGCACTGGATCTCCGGAGCGGATGCCCAGGTCGGCGAGTTGGCGAAGGGCAGCCTCGCGGGCGCGGTCGAGCTCAGCGAGCGAAAACGCGGTCGGCCGCGTCACGCCATTGAGTGAGGTCATGCATACGCACCATGGTTCAAGGACAGGCTTGGCGACGCCGACGGTCATCGGGGAACCACCCTGGGGATCTTGTGAGGTGGGCCCAGCTTGAGCAGCTCTTCGTTCTGCACCAGATCCACCGTCGGCCAGAGCCCTGTCGCGGTGGCGACGGCGTCTCGGATGTCGGAGACGAGGGTCTCGGAGTGCTCCGAACCAGAGGAGTATCCGACGCGCAGGTGAAGCCGAGCGGCCTCAGCGCCGTCACCGTGGACGACCTGGAACAGCCCCGCCCGGGTCGCCGGTATGGTTTCGATGGCCGGCAGGATGTCGCGCGGGTAGACGGTCTGCCCATCGATCGTTGTGCCGTCGCTGGACCGACCGACCGGCCAGATCCGGCCCTGGGTCCGCCCGCATCGGCACGGTACGTATGACAGGTCCACGATGTCGCCGGAGCGGTAACGCACGAAGCTGAGCAAGGAGTTGTCGCCCAGAGCCGTGGCGACGAGCTCGCCCCGCTGGCGGCCTTCCGAACGCGGGATCGGGCTGCCGGTTGCAGGGTCAACAATCTCGATGTACGCCATGTCCTCGGAGAAGTGGTAGCCGTCGGCGTACTCACACTGCCAGGCTCCGACGACATCGCCGGCTGAGGTCACCATCCGCAGCGGCAGGCCCCACTCGCGACACCGGGACTCTAGCCGCGGGCCGAGGAAGTCCCCGCCGAAGATCACCGCCTGATAACTGCTGAAGAAGTCCCGAGCGTCCAGGCCCTCCCGTTCGACGTGCTCCTCGATGGCCAAGAGCAGGGGGACGCTCATCAGATAGAGCACCGTCGGGCGGTACTGCTTCGAGAGAGCCAGGAGATCCGGGACCGCGGACGGCTCGTGATGAAGGTAGATAGGTTTCACCCCCGCCTCGCGAAGGGGGAAGTAATGCCCAAGGGTGTAAGTGAAGTAGCAGAACATCAGGTAGTCGCCCGGCCGCAGGCCCGAACCCCAGAAACTCCGGTTGAGATGCGTCCACATCGCGCCGCCGAAGGCAAGCGGCTTGGGCGTCACCTCGCCCGTTGTTCCGGATGAGCTTCCCATCGTCACGAGGTGACGGACCCCGGCGCCCAGCATGGCGCCGGTCGGGTCACCCGATGTCCTGATGTACGCCCGCAGTTCGTCCTTGTCGATAAACGGAGCCCGATGTCGGAAGTCCTCGAGCGACTGCATCGAATCGACGGGCACGCCCGCACGGTCCCAGATGGCACGGACCAACGCGGACTCGAAATACGCGATCCTGATGCTGGCGAGCAGACGCTCCTCGACGAGAGCGTCCAGGGCACCGCGGTCCATCATCTCAAGATCGGGGTGGAAGCAGGACGCGGATCCACTCTGCCGATCCCATGCGGCCATCATGGCTCAGTGCCTCCGCTCGCTTGCCCGCCTGGCGGAGGCCTGATCCACTTTGGACGAAGCCTCCGCCGCCGGCGCCTGCCGTTCCCGGCTGTCCGGTTTAGTTCTTCAGGTCAGGCGGCCTAATGGGTCAGGACGACAGGGCTGCCCTGCTGCACGAACTTGCCGTTGACTACCTTCTCCATGAAGACCGTCGTGTTGAAGATCCTCGAGAAGCCAGGAGTCGGGTTAGGCTTGGTCGAGAAGTGCGTAATCCACAGGAACGGCTCGTTGTTGATGCTGTTCAGAGCCTTCATGAGCGTCGCCGGGGTTGCATTCTTCAGTTTTCCCGCAACCAGTTTGAGAAGCTGCATTCCACCCCACCCATTCAGGGAGAAGTCGTCGAGGGGCTTCCCAGGCTCGTATTTCTTCATGTCGTCGTTGTACTGAAGGATGGCTGGAATGCTGGTCTGGGTGAGCGAGGGGAAGGATCCGGCCGCTAGAGCACCGTCCGCATTCGATCCTGCTTGCTGGAGCGTCTGAGGAGTCAGGATCGTGGAGGCGAATGCTATCTTCTGGGTGACCCCCTGCTGTTTTGCCGCTGTCAGCAGCGGAACCACTTGCGGGGGGGCCAGGTTCGTGGTAACTCCGCTGACGCCACCGCTTGACGCCGCCTTCACCGCCGAGGCCATGTCGGAGGTAGTCTGCGGAACGTACGTTGTGTTCTTCACCGTGATATGGCGCGCCGTAAGCGCCGTCTGGACCTCTTGGGCAGACGTATGGCCCGCGACTGAGTCGACCTCGACCTGGTTGACCGACTTAACCCCGCTATCTTCCATACTCTGAGCCATCCCCCGGGATTCCATGAGGTTTCCGCCCTGGATCGGGAAGGAAATAGGGGAACTGGTCTCCAGCGGCGACAGCGGGAACGGTGCGACATCAGGTATCCCGGCTGCCTGAAGGATTGGTATCACGGCGTTGCCGTAGATCGTAAGCGAGCCCACAGAGGCGAGCACCTTGTCAGAGACTGCCTGCCTGGCGCACGCAGCTGCCTGGTTGATCTCCAATTGGTCATTGCACGAGATGACCTTGATTTTGTGCCCGTCAAGGCCGCCAGCTGCGTTAATCGCGTCAGCCCCTGCCGTGACCCCGTAGACAATACCTGGCTCTGACAGCGCCTGGCTCTGTATCGAACCAAGCACCATCACTGTTACGGGCGCGGCCGAACTGGCGGACGCCGACCCGTTTGACGGGCTGCCGGACGAGCTGCAGGCAGCCACGAGCACACCGCCCAAGCCTGCGGCAACGGCGATCCGGAAGGCCCTCCCCGACCAACGCGAAGCTTCGGCCCCTATTCCGGTCATAAGCCACCTTCTTTCTGATGAGGGTCTGGGAGGACGTCAGCCAACGCCTGGTCCATCGCCTCATGTACAGTTAACGGATTATAATCATTAATCTGTTCGTGCAGCAAGGATTGTTTCGAGACCGTTTCGCCTTCGTTACCCGGCTAGGGCGACCGACGGTAGGGGACTTCCACATCGGCCGACCCGGAGATCACGACCTCCTCGGTCTGCCGCACCATCGTCAGGCTCAGCCGGACTCGCTGGGCCCCCGGTTCATAGGTGACCGTCTCCACTACGCCCGAACAGGAAAGCGTGTCCCCCGGCCAGACTTGGGCACGGAACCGGACCTGGAATCGCCGGACACTCTCGGCACCGAACCATTCAGTCACGTAGGTGCCCAGGAGGGCGGCCTGATGCATGCCCTGCGAGAAGACCGACGGATAGCCCGCCTTCTTAGCGGCGGATTCGTCGAAGTGCAGCGGGTTCATGTCCCCGGACGCACCCGCGTACCGCACAAAGGTGGCCAGGGTGAGCGGCCCGAACCGCCGTTCCGGCCCGCGTGCCCCCACGTTGACCCGCTCCATCACCCTGCCTCCTGGACCGACGCACGCTCGATAACGGTGCAGGACGCCTCGGCGACGAGCCGGCCTCCGCTGCCCCGGAACTCGGTGACGACGACGGCGAAGCGCATCGTCCCGCCGCGACTGCCCTGCTTCTCGTACCGCTCGGCCAGGCGCTCCGAGGCCTGCAGGACTTCGCCCGCGCGCGGCGGGGGGCCTATGAAGCGGAACTCCTGCTCGCCATGCAGTACCCGGGCGCGGTCGAATCCGACGTCTACCCTGGACCCTGGCGGGGCCCAGCAGGCGGCGGTGATCAGGAACGTGGGCGGAATCACTGGCGAGTCCCCGCGGAAGGCCGGCGAGTCCGATTGCATCGCATCGGCGAACTCGCGGATCTTGCCCCGTTCGATCACGACCTCCCACGACGGCGGCTGCTCCGGGCCTGCTGGGCGGCTCACAGCGAGTCCACGATCATGCGCAGTTTCCGGACGTCACCCAGCGGGTCGCTGCCGACGGGATCGACCTGCAGTACGGTCACCCCGGCGGCGAGAAAGGCGCGCGCCCGCTCACGGACGAATCCTTCGTCGCCGACCAGGGACATGCCGTCCACCAACGCCTGGGGAAGCGCGGCGGCCGCCTCGCGCTTGTCCCCGCGCAGGTACAAGTCCTGAACGAGCTCAGCCTCGCGCGCGAAACCGTACCTGGCGACGAGGTCGTTATAGAAGTTCGCGCCCTTCGCGCCCATACCCCCGACGTAGAGCGCTAGGCGCCGCCGGGCATGATTGCGCAGCTCATTCAGTCCGGCGCCGATCGCGAGCGGAGCGCCGGCCACGATCTCCAGCCCGCCCAGCCGGGGGTCGCGCTTTTGCTGGCCCCGCGCCAGGCTGGCCCCCCACACTCGGTGCGCATACTCCGGCAGGAAGAGTGTCGGTATCCAGCCCTCAGCCACCTCAGCCGCCAGCTGGACATTGTTGGTGCCAAGCGCCGCGAGATAGACGGGGATACGTTCCCGGGCCGGATGCGCGACCAGTTTCAGGGACTTGCCCAGCCCGGTGCCCTCGCCCTCAGGAAGCGGGAGCCGGTAATACCTTCCCTCATAGCTCAGGCGATCCCGGCGCCACACAGTCCGGCAGATCTCGATGACCTCGCGAGTCCGGCCGACCGGTGCCGTGTAGGGAACGCCGTGCCACCCCTCAACCACCTGCGGACCGCTGGCACCCAGGCCCAGGATGAACCGGCCGCCAGAAACAAGATCCAGCCCGGCCGCGGTCATCGCGGTCAGGGCCGGACTGCGGGAGAACAGCGGGAGTATCTGGCTCATGAGCCGGACGCGCTCGGTCCTGGCCGCGAGGTACCCCAGGAGACTTACCGCGTCGGCGCCGTATGCCTCCGCGACGCCGATGATGTCGATTCCGGCCGTCGACAACGCGACGGCCCGCTGCAGCGTGCTGGTGACGTCCGCGCTGAGCGTGACAAGAACAGACAGGCGTATCCGGTCACTCATGGCACCGCCTCCTTCGCCGGGCCGGGACCGCGGAATCAGGACCTGGTGGTCACGCCGCCGTCTATGGTCAGGATCTCGCCGGTAATCCACGACGCCTCCGGCGACAGCAGGAACGCCGCAGCCCGGCTGATGTCCTCGGGAATCCCGAGCCGGTTGAGCGGATATCGCTTCTGCAGCTGGTCCTCGCGCCCGTCCCACAGCTTGCGCGAGAAATCGGTCTTCACCATGGCTGGCGCGATCGCGTTGACCCTCACCCGCGGCGCCATCTCCTGGGCTAGTTGCCGGGTCAGGTGGATGACGGCTGCCTTGCTCACGTTGTAGGCGCCGACCGGCGCGCCGACGCGGAGCCCGCCTATGGAGGCGATGTTCAGGACCGCCCCGCCCTGCTCGCCAAGCCATGCCCGCCAGGCCAGCTGAGTCCACGCCAGCGTGCTGACCAGGTTGACGTCCAGCACCTTGCGCACGACGCGGAGGTCGATCTGCATCATCGGGCCGTACCAGGGATTGATGCCTACGTTGTTCACTAGGTAGTCGAGGCGCCCGAAGCGCTCCATCACCCGGTTGACGGTCACGCGCTGGTGAGTTTCGTCGTCGGCGGACCCGGCTGACCCGACAGCCCGCCGCTGGCCCTGGGGATCCAGCCGACGCACGGCCGCGGACAGCTCACGCTCATCGCGTGCCGTGATGCAGACGCTGCCGCCCCGGCGGATGAGCTCGGCCGCGATCGCCAACCCTATCCCCCGGCCGGCCCCTGTGACCAAGGCGACCGTGCCACCGAAGTCCGTCACTCCCGCTCCCCGGCTGAGACGGTCTATTATTTTAATAGTATACCCCATTTAGCCGAGGAGCAGGCGTGGAACGCGAAGACCAGGCGCCAGCGAACCCACAGGTCATCCGGGTGGAAGACGGGGCCAGGGTCCCCCGCCAGCAGGTCCTGGAGTGGGAACTGATGGCAGGCCGACGGCTGATCCGCCTGCTGCGGCATGCCATGGGCGCCGAAGGCCTGCTGCTGGCCCTGCGCCCCTACATCGACGAGTTCGACCCGGAAGATCTCGCAGATGATCGAACAGTCGGAAGGACAGTGGCGCCGGGCCACGGTCAAGGTGGAGTGTGACGGGCTGTCAACGGATCAGTTCCTCGGCTGGTGGGGCCGGACTGCTGCTGTCATCCCCGAACTGTTCCTGACCGCGAATGCGGAGCATGTGACGTCGGTGCCGACGGGGACCTCACGGCCCGGCATCGTCGAGCCGATGGGCGGATTGCCGACGGCCCTGTTCTTCCGGTTCAGCCCTGGCCAGGGAATCGAACCAGTGGATCCCACCTACCCGCACAGTGTCATCGGCGCGGGACGGCTCGGGAAGCCCGACGGCCCGGTGGCTGCACGATGCATCCACCACTTCGGTGACACCGGCACCGGGATGGAGGCACTGCTCACGCTGGAGGTGCCGGCCGTGGCCTCGGAGCTATTCGTTGAGGAGGCGCGGCAGCACCTGGCGATCGAATTCTCCCGCTTCATGGTCATGGCGAAGGCCGACGTCAAGCGGCTGCCGGAACTGGAAGCCATGGACTGACCCAGACGGCTCAGTGTTCGGAGATCAGGCTGCGCTTGTGCGCATACCTGGGCAGCTTCCCCCGGCTGACGAACTCGACCGCGACCCGGATGCTGAACTGCTGACGCATCCGCTCGTCGACCCGCGCGCTGACCCGCTCCGGACTGGCTCCCTCGTACTCGATCCGCAGCACCAGCGGGGCCGCGGCGTCGCTGGGACGCACGGCCACCCACTCCAGCGACGGGAAGTTCAGCTCCGGGATCCCCGCCAGCACCGTGTCGAGGTCGAACGCCCACACGCGCTGTCCCTGAATGTTGAGCTGGTCTGTCATCCGGCCGCCCCACCAGCCGCGGGCCGAGGTCTCCCCGCACGGGCAGGGCGAGGCGTCGATCCGGCAGAGTTCTTCGAGGTCATAGCGGATCAGGGCGCCGTCTATACCGAAGGTGGTGATGACGTGGGTTCCCCACTGTCCTTCGGGGACCTCTTCGCCGGTGACAGGGTCTACCACCTGTACAAAGGTATAGTCCTCGGCGAGATGGGCGCCCGTGCTCTGGGCGCAGGGACTGCCGAGGTAGGAGAAGGCTTCCGAGCCAGCGGTGTTCAGCGGATAGATACCTACCTGGATATCCTTGGCGTCTTTGACCGGACGGCCGCCCAGGCCAGCGTTGGTCAGGTTGAGATCGCGGACGGGATCCAGCCCGAGCTTGACCGCCACCTCCGCGAACCTGCGCTGGGCCTCGCCGTGATAAGGACGGTCCAGCGGGATCCGCTGCCACATACGGATCCCCTGCTCGGCCGCCTCGTCAGTGTCCGGTGGGGGGGCCCACAGCGATAGCACGCCCATGTACTCGTAGGTGGACTGGGTCATTAGGCCGCCGCTATAGAGATAGGCCGGGTGCGTGTGGCTGACGATCATCCCTGGGCGGAAACCCGCCCGCCAGAGCCACCGCGCTCCGGTCTCGTGCTCCACCTCGACGTCGAGAGGCGTCCACAGGTTTATCGTCGGCGTGCCCGTGGTCCCGCCCGAAAGGCCGAGCCGTACGGCATCCCGCAGGTCGAAGAAGCGGTAGTTCCCGACCGGCGGATATGCCGCCTCCGAGGCCCGCAACTCTTTCTTGGTCGTAGTCGGGATGCCGCTCAGGTCCTGTACCGACTTGATGTCCTCTGGAGCCTCGACGCCAGCTTCACGGAGCTTGTCCAGGAAGAAGGGCACGGGCCGCTCAAACACCCGGCGGATCATGGTCCGGAGCCGCTCATTTTGCAGGTCACGCAGCTGGTCACGGGGCATCAGCTGGACGTCCGGATCCCAGAATTCCCGGTCACGCGGAAGATCAGCACGTGCGAAGCTTGCCATTTCGTCCTCGTCTTTAGTCGCCTGAGTGTTTGGATCGGGCCGGGGCGGGCGGGTCAGGAGAACAGGTCGATGACCGCGGTGGCCTTGATGTCGTCCTGCAGGAGGATGTGCCCGCTCACCTTCATATAGGTGCGCCAGTACTCCTCAGCTGCGGCCGCCTCGCCTGCCTCCACAAGATCGACTAGGGCGGTGAAGGAGCGGAGCATTTTCCGTATCCGGGCGGGGTGGTCCTCACGGAACGCGGTCCGCGACATAAGCAGCCCAATGTGCGTCAACACGACCTCGCGCAGAATCAGGCCCTGGACTGCGATGGTCTTGTTGCCGGCCCGCTCCAGAATCAAGTCGTGGAACCGGTAGCTCTCAGCAGGCCATGCATCGACATCTACGACCTCCCCGTCGGAGTCAACCGCCATCAATTGAAGGTTCTCGATCTGCTGGCGCAGGTCGGCGATATCTTTCTCGGTGCGGTTGCGCGCGAGCATCGCCACGGCCGCCGTCTCAATCACGCTGCGCGCCTCGTAGACGTCCTCGACCGTCGTCCCGGTCATCTGGAGCAGCAAGCCAATGTATCTGACCGCCACCGAGAAGTCGGGCTTGGTGATCAGGACGCCACCATGCGACCCGCGACGGACGGTGATGAGCGACTCTGCCTCAAGAATGCGCAGGGCTTCCCGCAGGGTGGGGCGCGAGACCTGGAATTGGGCCATCAGCTCCGCCTCGGGCGGCAGCGCGTCGCCCTCCTTCAGGATCCCCTGCACCACTTGGCGTCGGATCTGCGCCGCAATTAGCTCGGCGCTCTTAGGGGCTGCAACTGGCTGTCCTATCCGGCGTGCAGTTTCGAAGGTCAAAAGATCGCTCATCCGATCGTGTCGTTTCCCGGCCGACTGTTCACCCGGCTATTCAACATCTAAGCCTCGGCTCACTCATCTTTCCGCCTGCCAGGACCAGATCTCATCGGAGTTCCCATTGTGGCCGCACCCCGCTCTCGAACGTCCCCTCAACCTCTGCCTTGCCGAGCGGGTTACCGATCGCCGGGTACATCGCGCCGAACGTCTGGGCCAGCCGCAAGCTGACCTCCTGTCCCTGCCATATCGCCTTGACGGTTCCCTCAGTAGCGGCGGCGGGCTTCCTCGCCACCCTCTCGGCCAGATACTGCGCGCGCGCATGCAGTTGCTGCCCGGGGACGATCTCGCTGACCAGCCCGATCGTGAGCGCACGCTGTGCAGACATTCGCTCGTCGAGGCCCATCAACGCCCACCGGGTCACCTCGCCGAACGGGATCCGGCGAGACAGGCCAATTGGTTCCAGCGCCGAGGTCATGCCGTACGTAACATGCGGGTCGAAGAACGTCGCATCCTCAGAACAGATCACGATGTCGGATTCGTTCAGCCAGTAGAAGGCGCCTCCCGCGCACATCCCGTTGATCGCGCAGACGATGGGCTTGAAGCACTCGTTGCTCTTCGGGCCGAGCAACGGGCCCGGATCCGTGTGGTGAAATGGGTTCGCGGAGTGCGTTATCCCATCTTTGCGGTCAACGCCAGTAGAGAATGCCCGGTCACCGGACGCGCGGAGCACAACCGCATGCACCGACGCATCATCACGGACCTCAACCCACAGGTCGTGGAACTCCTCGCACATCTGCTGGTTGAAGGCGTTAAGGACGGCAGGCCGGTTGATCGTTACCGTCAACACTGCCCCATCGGCCCGGGCCAAAATAGTCTCGAACTCGCGCCCGTAGGGTTTATCGGTCACTGTCGCGCTCCTAACCGCACAGCCATGCTTAATAGGGCTTGCCGAGATCGAACTTCACGTCCGCGAAAGGTGCTGCCGCGGTCTTCAACTCCTCCACGGTCCACGGGTGGTCAGACTCGATCCTCATGACGATGGCCCATGGCTGGAACAGGTGCACGGTAGCGCCATGCACGTAAAAGACCTGCCCGGCAATCGGGCAGTCCTCCGTGGCAAGGTACGCGACGAACGGGGCAATGTTCGCCGGATCCTCCACGTCAAATCCGGACGTAGCCCGCCTACGCTCCTCGCGCCGCTCTGCGCTGCCGGGGACGGCTTCGGTCAGCCGCGTGGCAGCTGCGGGGGCGATCGCGTTGCAGCGCACGCCGTACCGCTGGAGTTCCATCTGGGCGATCATGGTGAAAGTCGCGATGGCCGTTTTTGCCGCACCGTAGTTCGACTGCCCCACGTTGCCGAACAACCCAGAGGTTGACGAGGTGTTAATCAGGGCGGCGGCGACCGCCTCTCCCGCCTTGGATCGTTCCCGCCAGTGCCGCGCAGCTGCCCGGGACGCCAGGAAATGACCGCGCAGGTGGACGCGCATGACGTCGTCCCAGTCGGCCTCGTCCATGCTGACCAGCATGCGGTCGCGCAAGATGCCCGCGTTGTTCACCAGCACGTCCAGTTGGCCGAAGTTCGAGACGGCTGAGTCGATGAGTTCCTGGGCCCCGGCGGCGTCCGAGACATCGTGCACATCCGCGACCGCCGTGCCGCCCTGAGCCCGGATTTCCGCCACGACCTCCTCAGCCGGCGCGCTGCTGGATCCCGAACCGCTCGGAGAGCCGCCGACGTCGTTCACGACTACCTTCGCACCCTCGGCAGCAAAGAGCAGCGCGTGCGCCCTGCCGATGCCACGGCCGGCGCCAGTAATGACAGCGACCCTGCCAGCCAACGATGACAAGCTTGACCTCCACTGTTTAGATGAATGTTATCATCTAAAGATGATGGTCTCCTATGAAGGGCGGTGGCGTCAATGGAACCGCACCCAGGCCACGGCCCTCGTGACCCAACCCTGAGCACGCCAGGCCGGATCCCCGGCTCGGTGCGCCGCACGAGCACCATGGACTGCCACTGGCCCGACGGCCTGGGTGGCGACGTGCGGGTCATTGGCCGCGCTCGCGACCTGGTCACCGATGAGACCGGCGCGGGCCGCCCCGTCGACCACGCCGTCCTCGACGCGGAGATTGTTTTCCAGGACGAGCGCAAGGTGGCCGCACTGACGACCTCGCCGTCGGCCGATGGGCTAGCTGCCCTGCTGGGCGCCACGGCGGGACCAGGCTTTCGCCGGCGGATGGCTCAGGCTGTGCCGGAGCACCGCGAAAACCGCTCTCCCCTGCACCTCCTGCTCGATGACGTGCCGGTGGCTCTGCTGATCGCTGCTTATGCCTTCAACCAGGCCGGCCGGTCCTCGCATGAGGAGCTCCGGCTGCGGGTAATCGTCAACCAGTGCGCTGGCTGGGCCTGCACGGGAACGATGATGCAATCGGTGCGTGAGAAGGGCCGACCACCGAGGATCTTTGGTCCGCCAGCCCCCCCGCTCGAGGCGGCGTATGATTCCCTGGCCTGGCACGAGCTGCCGCCGCTCCCGGCCATGGCAACCCGCCGCCGCCGGCGGCTGGACGTCAACCGCGACAGCGGATTTGTCTACTGTCATGCCATGTTCCGCGATTCGTATATGCACGGCGATGGGACCGAGACCGTTGTCCACGAGTACGGGCTGGATGCAGCGCTCGACGCAGACCTGGTGGTGATCGACGCGCTGGCCACCCCGCATGTCCTGCCATGGCAGGAATGCCCGGCGGCCGCGGTCAGCGCTTCCCGGATCATTGGCCGGCAGGCCGGTGATCTGCGTGGCTACGTCCGGGAGTCGTTGCTGGGTACGAGCACCTGCACGCATCTCAACGACTTGCTCCGTTCGCTTGACGACGTGATGGCGCTGCGGGAGTACCTGTGACGGGCGTGGCCGCTCCGGGGTATCCGCCGCCGCCGTGGTCAGCGTCAATTCGATCGTAGTCCAGCCGCCCGTCACCGAGCCTGGGCAGCCCGGCGACCAGCGCGAGCGCTGTGGGCTTCTTGTACGACGCGATCAGCCGGGCACAGTGTGCCTTGATGTCATCGAGCGAAGGCTGGGCGCCGGCTTGTGGCACTATGACGGCCTTGACACGCTGGCCCCAGCGAGCGTCGGGGACACCGATGACTGCTGCGTCCTGGACGTCGGGGTGCTTACGTAGCACGACCTCCACCTCCACCGGGTATACATTCTCGGCGCCGGACTTGATCAGCCGGGCCATAGGGCCGATGAAGGTCAGTGATCCGTCGAGCTCGCGGCGGCCCAGGTCGCGTGTGTGATGCCAGCCGCCACGCTGCACGTAGTCGTTAAGCTCAGGGCGCCGGTGGTAACCCAGCATCACCGTGGGGCCGCGCAGCACGATCTCACCCGTGTCGCCCGGCGGAACTTCGGCACCGTCAGCATCGACGACTCGCAACTGGATCGCTGGCGAGGGCCGGCCAGCCGATCCGGTCGCTGGGCCACCGAGGTTGCGTAGGGTGGCCAGGCCCATGACCTCAGTCTGCCCGTACCCGGTTCGTGCCCCGGTTCTGGTCGGCACCGGCGTAACCCGGGCATTCCATCGGTCCGAGCCCGGTGGCACCCGCAGGCTACTCAGGTCGTAGCCCTCGCAATTCGGGTCTTCCAGTATCGCCCGGATGATCGGCTCAGCCACAAAGGCGCCCGTGCACCGCTCCTGTTCGACGAGGCGGCAGAATTCGCGGGCATCGAACTTGGGCATGATGACGTTGGTCCCGCCCACATGGAAGGTCGCGAGCGTGTGCATCAGGGTCGAGACATGGAAGAGCGGCCCGGAGTTCAGGTAGACGTATTGCCCATTGATCCCGGCGTCCAAGGCGATCACCAGGTTCTGGATGAAGATTCCCTGGTGCGAGATCAGCGCGGCGGCGGGGCGGCCGTCGTAAGCCGCGGTGTAGAGCGCGAGCAGTGGATCGTCGGGGCCGGCCTGCGGAGTCTGCGGGGAAGCCGGGCCAGCAAGGAGATCGTCGTAGCGCAGTTGCCCTGGGTGGTCAGAGTCGTCGCAGTAAACCCAGGTAGTGCCTCTGGGCGCGGCCGACGCGCGCAGCTCGTCGTAGCGGCGCGCCCCGTCGTGCATATGACAGATGATCATGGCCGGATGCTGATCTTGTAGTACGAACTCGAGCTCGTGGACCGTCTGCCGCCAGTTGGCTACGCAGAGCACTGCTCCGAGCTGCGCAGAAGCCAACAGCGTCTCGATGATGCGGAACGAGTTCTGCCCGAGCCAGAGGATCCTGCTGCCGGGCCCAATCCCGCGGGCGCTCAGCCCTCCCGCGAGACGGGTGACGCGGGTGTCCAACTCGGCGAAGCTCAGCCGGACGTCACCGTCGGCCAGGGCGCATCGGTCAGGGAAGTTCCGCGCATGTTCACCTGAAAGTGCGCCGATGCTAAGCCCCGCCGAAGGCGGGCCCACGGGGATCAGTCCTTGCGCAGTAGCAGGCATCCCGCCCACGGCCCACCCTTACCTTTCACGACGGCCACCTTAGGCTGCTAAGGAACCTGACACGGGATGGCGGATGGATGTGATAGCCGCAGGACTGGCAGCGCAGGAAGCGTAGTGTCCCGTCCGCTCCCCCGAGCCAGAACGGCTCGGTCTCCGGCGTCAGTACCGGAAGTCGTACTTCCACAAATTCCCCTCTCCTCGAAGGCCTGCCCCTGAGTCAGCGCAGGTAGAGCCGCTCGACGGCTTATGAGTCAGCGCAGGTAGAGCCGCTCGACGGCTGGCAGGTCGGAAAGCAGCTCGTCGCTGGTCCCCTCCAGCTCGATTCGCCCCTGACGCATCACGTAGGCGCGGTCCGCGTAAGCCAGAGCCTGGCGGAGGTGCTGTTCGACGAGGATGACGCCGACCTGATTCTGCCGCGCTGAGGTCCGCACGGCGTCGAGGATCCGGTCTACCAGGCTGGGTGCCAGCCCGACGGACAGTTCGTCGGCGAGTACCGCGAACGGGGCGGCAGCGAGCGCCCGGCCCACCGTCAGCATCTGCTGCTGTCCACCCGACAGCAAGCCGCAGCGTCGGCGCGCGTGTGCGGACAGCTCGGGAAACATCTTGAACACGGCAGCAGGATCGCCTCGGCCAATCCGCGCGTTCTCGTGGGCCGTCAACCCCATGGCGACCGAACGATCCTGCGGAATGAATGCCAGGCCGGAACGGACCCGAATGAATAGCGGCCCGCTGACCGCACTACCCCGCTCGTAAACTTGGCCCCCCAGCGGCTTCAGGTCTCCGCTGATGGCCCGCAGAGTGGTGGATTTCCCCGCCCCGTTCGGCCCGAGTAGTGCTACCACCTCGCCCGGGAAGACCCTGAGGTTGATGGAATGCACTACCGCACGCGACTGGTAGCCAGCTGACAGCTCGACAACAGCCAGGGCCGTCCCCTCGACGAAGCGCCGTGAGCCGCTGGACGCGTTGGCCGCGGGCTGCGGCTGGATGCTCACAGTCCCAGCCTTGGCAAGTCGTCCGCACTTCTCACCTGATCCGCGCTCGGCGTGCGTGTCCCCGGGCCGAGATAGGCACCTACCACGTCCTGGTTCTCCTGGATCTCGGCGGGAGTTCCACTCGCGATCACGCGCCCGCCGTCAAGCACAAAGATGCGATCGCAGACTTCCATCACCAGGCCCACGTTGTGTTCGACGAGCAGGACACCCACGGATGTCTCACGTGTAATCCGGCGGAGCATGCGAGACAACTGGGCCACGTCAACCTCATCAAGCCCGGCGGCCGGCTCGTCCAACAGGAGCACCCGCGGGTCAGTGGCCAGGCTGCGGGCGACCGCGAGCAGTCGGCGCTGCCCATACGACAGCGACTGCGGGGTCGAATTCATCATCTCGCCCAACCCGAGTGAAACGACCGCCTCGCGGGCGGACGGTGGCAGGCTCGTTCCTGACTTGCCGCCGGCCGACCGGGCGTTGCGGTCGATGTGCGCGGCAACCAGGTTGTCGGTGACGCTGAGCTCGTCGAAAAGCTCCAGTGACTGGAATGACCGGCCCAGGCCCGCCCGGGACCGCTTGTACATCTGCATGCGGTCGATCCCCCGGTCGCCGATCTTTACCGACCCGCTGTCCGCCCGCACCATGCCGGTGACCACGTCTATGAGTGTGGTCTTGCCCGCGCCGTTGGACCCGATGAGGCCGACTACTTCCCTCGCGCGCACATCCAGCGTGACCGACGACAGGGCCCGGACCCCGCCGAACGCCTTCGAGACATCGGCGACCGACAGAACGACGGGTGCATTCGTCCTCGTCTCGGGGATCGAAATACCGCCGTCTGGCCAGCCATCCGCCACGACTGGCCGGGGCGGGGCGGAGGATGGCCGAGCGAGGCGTCGGGGCAGATAGGGGCGGATCCACGCCGCGATCTTGTGCATCATCTCCACATTCAGCCGTGCGGCGCCGTCCGCGCTCTGGATCAGAAGCAGGATGAGGAGCACCCCGCCGAGCAGGGGCAGATAGTTCTGCACGCTAGCGCCGAAGAGATTGCCCACGGCGGTGCCGAGGCCCCCCGGCGCGAACGGGCTGGCGAAGATCGGGCCGAGGACATAGCCGATGCCGCCGAGCACTGACCAGACGACGACGTTGATGGACACAAAGACGTCGAAGACGGTGAAATCCGCGTAAGAGTTCTGATAGATCATCAGGACGCCGCCGATCCCGGCGATGAACGACGCGATAGCGAATGACCATACCTTGGTAAGTGACACGTTGATACCTAGGCTGGCCGCAGCCACTTCGTTGGCGCGCACGCCCAGCATCCGCCGGCCCAGCTTGCTCCGGCGCAATCCCGCTACACCCACCGCGAGCACGATGAATACGCAGATGCAGAAGGCGGCGTAGCGCTGAGGATAGGTGATGGGATTAAGGGAAATACCGATGCTCGGATTTGGCAGCTGTATGAACTGCAGCTGGTCGAAGACCAGGACCTCGATGATCACACCAGCAGCCATCGTCACGATGGCGAAATTGCGTCCCCGGACACGGAACGAGATACCGGCGAGGATGGCCCCCACCGGGACGGCTGCCACCCCGCCCAGCAGCAGGCAGATCAGGAACGGCAGGTGCAACTTGGTGCCGGCCTGGGCTGCAGCCAGGCCGCCCAGCCCCGCCAGGGCCATCTGGGCCAGGGAGATCTGGCCGGTCAGGCCGCCCACGACGACCACAGACAAGCAGATGATGGCGATCAGTGTGGAGACCATGAGCGCGATCGTCCAGTCTTGCGGCAGCCAGGTGAACACACTGACCAGGACGATGGCGCTGACGAGGATGAGCGGGACCACGCGGATGCGACCGGTTCCGACCGCGGGAAGCCGCATCCCGACATAACCGCGCGCGGGCAGCCGCCGACCGCGCAGGATGAGCACGACCACGATGGCGATGAGCGGGACAGCCTCGGAGGCGCCGGGGGTGGAGATGTACCCAGTGGTCAGGGATTCGGCGATCCCGATGAGGATGGCCCCGCCCAGAGTCGCCCAGAGAGATGACATGTTGCCGATGAGCGCGGCGGCTAGCGCTTCGACAACGAGCAGGGTCAGTGAGGTGGCCGACAGCCCCGCGACCGGCGCGATCAGGATGCCAGCGACACCCATCAGGGCGCCGCCGATGGTCCACGTCACCGTGTTCAGGCGGATCGGCGAGAATCCCTGGGTAATGACTGACAGCCGGTTCTCGGCCAGCGCTGTGGTCGCCAGTCCCGTCCTCGTCAGCCGGTAGTAGCCGGCCAGGATGGCAGTGAGGGCGGTGGCGATCACCAGCATCAAGACCCGGTCCCAGCCGACGCGGATGTCCCCGAGATGCAGCGAGGCCGTGGGAAGCACCGACTTGGCCAGGAAGGTGTTCGAGCCGTAGATCAGGGTCGCGATCTGTTCGAGGATGATCAGGATGCCCAGCGTCGCGATCATCTGAATGAGACTGGATTGCTTTTCCAGGGGACGCAGGGCTGCCAGGTAGACCAGCATGCCCAGAACTGCGCCCCCAGCCACGGCCATGATCGCGGCCAGCGCTACGGGCAGATGAAGGCTGTGTTGCAGGCTGTAGTACAGGAACGCACTGGACATGGCCATTGCGCCCGCTGCGAAGTTGACCACACCGCTACCGCGGTGGACTGCCACGATTGCGATACCCAGGAGTCCGTAGATAGCCCCGGGGCCGATCCCGAGTACCGCGAAGGTAAGGAGTTCGTTCATCGGCAGATCGACGTTAGCGCCACGGCGCTCTCAGCGGCCGCCGCTCCCGGGTCGGGCGACCCGGCTACTGGGCAGCACACCCTCCACCTGCCAAACAACTCAGGAATTCTGTGCGCCATCGGCAGACTCCTCGGGTGCTGTGCCCTGCACACGCAACGGAGGCCCCATGACCTCTTCACGTATAGTCGAATTCTTATACTTATTTCATCCTGCTGTCAACGATCAGACCGGCCATCTGAGTCCGCGCATTAAGCCACGTCTGCACCGAGGACACGACAGTAAGCGCCTCGTAACCCGGAGCAGCGGATTCCGGTGGCCCTGAGCCTCGGTGAGACAGCAGGCGCCGACCCCTTCCTGCATCGCCATCAACCAGGTCGCCAGGGTGTGCTGGCGGGTGGGTGGGGTCAGGAGAACAGGTCGATGACCGCGGTGGCCTTGATGTCGTCTTGGAGCAGGATGAGGCCGCTTACCTTCATGTAGGTGCGCCAGTGCGCCTCGGCTGCGGACGCCTCGCCTGCCTCCACGAGGTTGACCAGGTTGCTGAACGAGCGGATCATCTTGCGCATCCGGGACGCGTAGTCCTCAGTCCATACGGCCCGCGACATGAGCAGGCCCATGTGCGTGATCACGACCTCACGCAAGATCAGGCCCTGGACCGCGATGGTCTTGTTGCCGGCCCGCTCCAGGATCAGGTCATGGAAGCGGTAGATCTCCGCGGCCCACGCGTCAAGGTCCAGGTCCGGCTCGTCCGAGGCCGCGGCCATCTGCTGCAGGCTCTCGATCTGGCGCCTCATATCGGCGATGTCCTTCTTGGTGCGGCGGCGGGCCAGCATCGCCACCGCTCCAGTCTCCAGGACCGTCCGCGCCTCATAGACGTCCTCAACCGTCGTGCCGGTCATCTGCAGCAGCAGCCCGATATACCGCACCGCCACCGAGAAATCAGGCTTGGTGATCCGCACCCCGCCCCGCGAGCCGCGGCGGACGGTAATCAGCGACTCCGCCTCTAGAATGCGCAGGGCCTCCCGCAGCGTCGGCCGGGAAACCTGGAACTGGGCCATCAGCTCCGCCTCGGGCGGCAGCGCATCACCCTCGTTCAAGATCCCCTGAACGATCTGCCGCCGGATCTGCCCAGCAATCAGGTCAGCACTCTTCGGCGCCGCAACAGGCTGCCCTACCCGGCGCGCACTTCCCAAGGTCAAAGGATCGCCCGTCCACTCATGCCGCTGCCCCGGCCGGGCAGCCACCTGGCCTCCGCCAATCATATAACTGGACTAACCCGAGACTCCGGCGAAGAGCGCTGACCCTGAGCCTGGGCGCCCGACGAAACTAACCGGCCGAGGTAGATCTACTCTCCGGCGGCGGCCGAGGTCGCCTCGAATAGGGAATTGGCTGGAACGCGGCCAAATACTATGCCCCCGGCGTACCGTACCCCGTTGGGGGGCGCGCGACTAGAGAACCATGTCCCATTGCTGTGCCGTCTCTGGAGTGAGCGCATGCTCGCCGCGGCAGTCGAGGCGGAGCAGGTCAAGACCATCACGGCCAGGACGTCGTTGCCTCACTGGCTCCCAGTCAGTATGACCTGGTTCCCGGTGCGCATGTGGCCGGGAAGCACGTGACACCCTTGCCGTGGACAGCACCATCCAGGCGGAGCCGATCAGTCCGGCACCCGCGGCGTACCAGAGGAGCTGCGGCTGCGCGGCGGCCGGCGCCTGCCATGAGCAGTTGCGGGCCCCGGACAGCGCGTAGGGACTAGCAGTTCGTTATGCATCCGGGCGTGCGCGGTTTGGCGACAGAGCCCGGTCCCAGGTCGAGCCACTTGATCTCGATGGCTGCCGGCGAGCTGGCTGCGGCCCTGTCGTCGTGGACGCTGCTGTACGCGTTGTTGCCGAGCAAGGCTTGTCGACCACAACAGCGCGACTCGCAGTAGCCCTCGCCAAGCCTAGGTCCGCCCCGCATGCCAGTTCGACCGCCCAGATGGCACATCAGCTGCATGTCACCCTTGAGCATCAGATGCGGCTCTCTACGACCGTTATCTGGGCCTGGCGTCCCGAGTTCGGCAACCACCACGGCCGGGAAGCCCAGATTGTGACATTGGCGGTAGCGTCTGGTCAGAATGGCCCGCGGGCCTAATTACAGACAGTCCCTCACCGTCACCGGCCACCGGCTAGCCGGTCCACCGCCGCCTGGATTTGCGGACCGGTCGCCGACGAGGCTTGCGCCCAGGACTCAAAGTCGAGCACCGCATCCAGCCTGCCGGTCTCCGCTATCCGGACCGCATGCTTGATGTCCAGCGTCAGATCTGGGTCCAGCTCGGCATAGCGCTCGGCAAGTTGACGGGCACAATGCAGCGGATCGTCCTCTATACGAAGCACTAGGCCGCAAGCTAGTGCCTGTGGGGCATCCAGCACCGCGCCGTCCAGCAGGGTTGCCAGCGCACGCTGGGCTCCCATGGTGCGGACGAGGAAATAACTTGCCCCTCCGCCAGGATGCAAGCCGAGCCGGGCGAAGGTGAATCCCAGGGAAGCCCGGGGGCCAGCAATCCTGATATCACAGCACATCGCCAGGTTAGCCCCCGCTCCCACCGCTGGGCCCTGGATTGCCGCGATCGTCGGAATCGACAGCGTTCTTACGCCCAGGAAACTGTCGTACAGAACGCTCAGGTGACGACGGAGTTCGCCGACCGGCCGCCTCGGGCCACCGAACACCGCCGGCAGATCGGCCCCTGCGCAAAACGCCGTGCCAGCGCCCGTCACCACTAGCGCCCGGGCCGTTGCATCGGCGGCTATCGCTGCCACAGCGGCAGCGAGTTCCTCCTGCAACTGCGGCCCGATCGCGTTGCGGCGGTCGGGATCATTAAGGATCAGCACTCGTACTCCGGGATTTGTCCCCTGCTCCAGTCGTACCAGAGTCATGTCTCTCCCTATTCTGAGGCTCCCGGACAGACTATTAGTTCTCGCCGTTGACGGATCTCCGCGGCATTGCTGAGCGCCGGGCAGAGTAGGGCCCGGCCCCGATGGGTCCCCGACCCGGGAGCCCAAGACGGGGCCTAACCGCGGTTGGTCCCGGGCATCCATAACTGCAAGGCTGCAGCATCAGGATCGGCGCTACCCTTCCGGAACGCTGACCGCGGCCCGGGACTGGCTGATCGTCTGCAGGCTCCAGCTTTACGCGTACGAGCTCAACCCGGTCGAGCTGGTCTAGTCTCACCCGGCGGTTATACCGCTCACGTTTTCCCCTTCCAGACCATCCTGGCGCGGGCTAAGTCAATCCTGGCATACTGTTCTCGATGGCCGCAGAACTCCGCACGCAGGTCGCGATCGTCGCAGGATCCACGTTACCTACCGGTCAGCGGTCATAAGCACCGCGCCGGAGTACGGACCTACCGCGTTGGTCCATACGCCGACCTCGGCGTTCGCCACCTGGCGAGGTCCGCACTCACCGCGAAGCTGACGTACTGTTTCGATACAAAAGTTCGCGCCGTGGCGTTGACCGACATTGCAGGCCCCGCCGTCGGTATTGACAGGCAGCTTGCCGCCGAGACGGGTATTGCCTTCCTCGACGTAAGGGCCTGCTTCGCCGAGTCCGCAGAACCCGAGTGCCTCGAGCCACTGGAATACGATAATAGTGAATCCGTCGTAGAGCTGGGCCGTGTTGACGTCCTGAGGCTTGAGTTCGGTACGGCTCCACAGCTCCCTCGCGGCGTGGAACGGCGAACTCTCATTCATGTCAGGGAGAGTATTGAAGTCCAAGTACCTGATGGATGAATAAGCGACAGAATCCACCCACACCGGCTTCTTCAGAAAGTTTCGGGCGCGGTCCCCGGAGGTAAAGATAATAGCAGACGCGGAATCCACAGGATAGTCGCAGTCAAGGAGCCGGACCGGTTTCGCAATGTACCGTGCCGCAAGATAATCTTTGACCGTAATAGGCTTCCTCAGTAGCGCGTCCTCATTCATCGATGCGTGGTAGCGTTGAGCCACTACGTGCGCCCCGAATTGCTCTTCGGTGGTCCCAAAGAGATCCATGTGACGGCGGGCGGGAAGCGCGGCAATGGAGGTGACCGCTTCCACGCCCGCGACCCCGAAGCCGTACGGTGCCGTGAAGCTCCTGTCGCCGGTTACCATCTCCGGACCTGCGTCGGAGGCCATTTGGATCACCGCATCGGCATTGAGGCGCTGGGGGACGATCCGAACGGTCAAGACCGTGTGCGCCAGGCCGGATCGAATTGCAGCGATACCATGCATGGCCGCGGCGACGTAGGCCGGCCCATTGCGCGCATCGGAGAACCAATTCAAGGGCTCGATTCCGAGCGAGTGGGCCAAGTCCATGCTCTGGATCTCGTCTAGCCCGTCCGGGGCCCTGCCGCGTGCATCATTATCGATATGCCATCGAGATCCTTGGGGGTCATACCGGCATCGTCCAATGCCGCCTTGCAGGCTTCGATGGCCAGCTTCCAGGAACCGATCGTCTCACGCCTGGCAGTAGAGGAGTACCCGACTCCCACAGCCGCCACGCGGTCGTGGGTCTTCATTCGCCTTCCTGGGCCGGGCGGAAGTACGGCAGCGTAAGTTCTTTGTTGATTTCCTTGAAGAACACTTCGACCCGCATTCCACAGCGAAGGCTCTCTTCGTGAGCATCAATTCCACTCGGCACCCGCACGCCTGGTTCTTCATCGATGTCAATTATCCCGATGACGTAAGGAACCTTATCAGTGAAGTAAGGGCTCCCTGCTTGCATAACCGTCGTATACGAATAGAGCGTGCCCCGTCCCGAGATTTCTTCGGGCGCCAGGTTCATCGATTGGCACCGATCACATATCGGTCGCGGGAAGTGCACGAAGTGCCCGCATTGCTGGCATCGGAGGAGACTCAGCCGATGCTCCTTAGCCGCCTCCCAAAAGAAGTCCGAAAGTGGGTGAGGGGCTGGGATCGGGGGCGAGGCCCCTCCGGCGAGCTCGTCCACAACTGACATGGGATCCTCCTTCAGCACACTACGATAACTAATTTAGATTAGAGGCTCTACGGCCCGAGCCGCTAGCCGGGGCCAGTCAGACTACTCGACCGCGATGAGCGAGCTCATGTGCCGAAGCGTGGCGGCGATCCGCTGCGCTCTGCGGCCTCCTGAGGAACCGTGTCCACGTCGAGAGCCCACCCCTCCGACCCGTGCGTAACTGGGGGGAGCGGCGACGCCGGGCCAGCTATCTCCGCACTGGGAGGTCTCCCGTATTCGCACGGCAAGGTGTCGAGTCGGCAGATTTCGTCAAGGTCGCGCCGGAGCACGGCCCAGTCACGGCCGAAGGTCATCACCACGTGGCGTACCGCTCACGCGGCATCAATTGGGCGTCAGGATTCCAGACCTCCCGAGCACTATCTTCAGCAGCCTTGTGCATCCGGACCACCAGATCAGTCACTTCGGCACACGCTCAATCATTAAACTTTTATACCCCTAAGATGTAACTGACTGCAAGTGCCAGTCAGCGGTTGGAGGACGCCGCGCGCCTCACCGTGCAGTACTCGTCGGCGTCCCAGGCTGCAGCCCGATCGGCGGATAAGTCCCGCTCGAGGACGCCGGAGCCGCGATCCGCCGTGACCGTGATCGTCGCTGACACCAGAGTCCGGGGCGTCGTCCTAGCCGACGGCGGCCCCCGACCGGGGCCAGGCCCGGTCCCGGCTGCAAGGCGAACGGCTGACCGTCCCCGAACTCGCCGATCTAGGGGTCGCATCCCCCACCCTGCACCCTGAACGCTGCGGAAACCTCCGATCAACACGAACTGACCGGAGGGCCCCTAGCTAGGCTCATCCCGATGCGGTAGTCCTGACCGGCGCTGACCCTCCCCGAGGCACTCACGTCAAGCTGATGTTCTGGAACTAGCCGGGCTCCGGATGGCGCTCATCGCGTCGGACGCGAGGGAGCCGACGCCGCATCCTGCACAGTGCTTCTAGGCCTGTTCCTCGCGGCCGCAGTGCCAGTATCGCGACTAGTCGATCGCGCGGCCGGAGCGCTTCCCGAACCCGGAACCACTCCCCGCTGGCGCAGCACACATCCAGCCCAGGTCCCGGGCAGGGCCCGGGTCCGCGTACATCAAAAAAATGCCCCCTGGGGGCAGTTTCGAGCCTCTTGATCGTTGACCACACATACGAAAAAGCTCTCTGGCTAGAGCCCCCTTACGGAATCGAACCGTAGACCTTCTCCTTACCATGGACCGCCAGAGCGTCGCTCTGGGCGCCGTGTGGCCGCTGAGCAGGCCCGACGCTGGCTCACGCGAGCAGCCACAAGCCCGTGCCAGCCCTCCCGGGCCGCATTTTGCCCCCAAAATGCCCCCCAGCCTGGGATCAGCTGACCGCGTCTGGCCAGGACCTCTGGCCGTCTGGTAGGAATACCTTCCTACCAGACGGTATGATGGTGGGATGACCGCCCGGAAGCTGTCGATCTCGGTGCCGCCCGAGGTCGAGGAGACGATCAAGGCAGCGGCCGCCGAAGAGGGCAAGCCGGTATCCGCCTGGCTCGCCGAAGCCGCCACCGAGAAGGCCCACGCCGCCGCCGTGCACGCCGCAGGCCGGGCCGCGGCCCGCGAGCTGATCGCAGACTACGAAAGCGAACACGGCCCGCTCCCCCAGTCCTCCCGCGAGCGTGCCCGCCAGTTCCTGCTCGAGACCGGGCTGACTTGACGACCCGCCGCAGCGGGCCGCCGGCTAATGCCTGCGATCGTCTACGACACAGGTGCGCTGCTGGCCGCCGAACGGCGCAACCCCGATTTCCTGGCCCTGCACGACGAACTGACCGCCGCGCGGATCCGCCCGATCGTCCCGGTCGTTGTCCTGGCCCAGGCCTGGCGCGGCGGACCGCAGCACCAGATCTCCCGGGTCCTCAAAGCCTGCGACATCGTCCCCGATGACGAGCCCATCGGCCGCGCAGCCGGCGTCGCCTGCGCCGCCTCAGCCACCGCCGACGTCGTGGACGCCATCGTCGTCGCCACCGCCATCCGCCACCACGCCCCCGTCGTCACCAGCGACCCCGGCGACCTGGCCCACATCGCCGACTCCCTCGGCGTCAAGATCCACCTCTACCCAACCTGACCAACACCAGCTCGACCCACGTAACCATCAGCCCGCTGGCCCTACCGCCCTCATGGCGGCAGCTGAGGTTGCCCAGGCGGGCTCGGGCAGGACGCGATCTTCCCCCTTGATTACCCCCGATCGCTATCAGGAGCACCCAGACCCGGTCACCCCGGTGTGATGCTATACGCCGCTGACCTGCGAGTTCACCCCGTGAGCGAACCGCAGACCTTCAGGAAAAGTGAGCGGTTTTACAGCACGCTCGCTCCGCCCGAGTTGCCCCCCGCTGACCAGCGCGGACGCCGCCCGAGGCACGATTCCGGACCGCTGACGTCCGCTATGCGTCCCTGGACCCGGGGTTCCTGGGGCCTTGAAATCGACGGACGGGGCTCGGACGGCGAGGGTGGGAGCGGTTACGCTGACCTTCCCGCCCGGCTTCTTGCCTCTGACCTGGTGTTTCAGTCAAGTGAATTGTCACCCTCGTCTCCCTCGTCCGCCTCTGCCCCCGCCCCAGACACGCATAAAAACCTACAGCCAGGAAGGAGGTCTTCGGCGTCTTCCCAGGCTAGACGGATGGCATGGATTTCTGCGGGTTCTGGCTGGTCAGGGCAAGGCCGCCTAAATTTGGCGGCGATGATGACGCGGCGGAGCTTGGTGGCCATGCCGGCGGTGGACGGCTCGGCCTTCGAGGTGTACTAGGGCGCCTCCAGGCGGCGGGCCTCGGCGTCGGCGGGGTGGTGCCCGGCGGTGGCGTACCAGCAGACGGCGAGGGCCTGGCAGGCGAGCATGAACGGGATGGTGCGCTCGACGGCAGGTGCCGTTGCGGGGCGAGTTAACTCCCCGTCGGTGCGCCGGGTCTACCCTGCTCATGATGCCTGCGGGGCGCAGCCGGTCAGTGCCGGCTTGCGTCCGCTTTCTGGTCTCCGGGCGGGGTGGCTGGCGGTTCGCGGCGCCTGCGGTAGGCGGTGCGCGTCATGAGGGCGGCGCCGGCGAGCGTGCCGAGGATCCCGAACCGGGCGAGCAGGGCGGCGCCGTGGCCGGCCCGGTCAGCGCCCAGGCGGCGACCAGGGCGATCCCGCAGGCGGTGAGCAGCGCGCCGGTCAGCATGGGCCTGCCGGAGCGGAACAGCAGGGGCAGGAACATCATCAGGGGTTCTCCTTCTCGCGTGCACCCGGTGCCCCGCGGTCCGGGCTGTCGTCGCCGGGCACCCCCGGGCCGCGGGTCAGGGTGCGGGGAACAGGTCCAGGCTCGGCTGGCTGCAGGCACCGGGCCAGCGCCGTCAGCGTCGCGGTGATCTGGGCGAGCGTGCCGGGGTCGGGATTGCCGAGGGCGCGGGCGAGTGCCTGGCTGACTCCGGCGGCGGCGGCGCGGGCCACGGTGCCCGGGTGGCCGGGTGCCAGGCGGACCAGGGTGCGTCGCCCGTCGGCGGGGTCGGCGCTGGTCTCGACGACTCCCTGCTGGCGCAGCCGGGCGATGGACTCGGAGACGTAGCTCTGCCGCAGCCCGGTGCGGTCGGCGATCTCGCCGACCGAGGTGGCCGGATGGGAGAACACGTCGGCGGCCACCATGCCCTGGCCGGCGGGGGCCTGCGAGCCGCCCGGGCCGCGCATGGCCTCGGTGCCGATCCGGGTCAGCTGGCGCCCGAGCATGATCAGCTCGCCGGCGGTCATGTCCGCGGGCGCGTTCGGGCGATCTCCTGGGCACGCATTCACATCGTTAACGATACATCGTTGCCGTTACATCGTCAACGATATTATCGCTGACGATGTAACTTCTGGAGCGGGCGCATGACCCTTTCAATCGAAGCCCGTCAGGCCTGCCCTCCGCGGACCAGTGGTGCCTGCCGGTGCGGGAAGGCATCAGGGGTCAGGCTGCGCGCGAGGCTCCCGGCGGCAGGCCCTCGCCCGCGCGGAGCTGGCGCAGCAGCTCGGAGGCAGCCTGATTGGACACGCTGAGGCGGGCGCGCAGCGCGTCGCGGGTGATCGGCTGCCCGTGCTGGTCCTCGTGCTCGACGGCGACCCGCCGCGCGGCTATCAGGAGCGCCTCGTCCCCGCCGTCCTAGACCTCGTCCCCGCCAGCCGGCAGCGGGACGGCCGTCCCGGCGCGGACGGCTCACCGGCGGAGCCGTCCTCGCCTGCGATGGGGCGGGGGCGGCGGGCCGCACGGCGCTCGATCATCGAGACCGCCACCAGGAACGCGGCGGGCGGGACAGCGGCCACGATCCGCCCCCAGGCCGTCGGCTGGGCCTGGGCCAGGTTGGCCGCCAGGCTCAGCAGTACCCCGCCCGCGAGCACCACGGCCGGCCACGACAGCCGTGGTTATGTCAATCTCATTTGGGATCTGGCCCTGATTTCGTTTGCGCCGTGAGGTGCTGTTGGTTCGTGTGGAGGTGAGAGACCTTCGCCTGCAGCCTGTCGCAGCAGGCCGCTGTAGCTGAGGGCAGCCTGACCCGCGTGGTGGCGGGGAGGGCGGGAGCAGCCCTGACAAAGCCGGGACGTCTCAGCACTGCCAGATGGGGCGGGTCCGGCGAGCGTGGCGGAAAGGAGTACGCGAGGAACCGGCGTTTTACGTCCTTCACCTGGGCCACCGGCTCGAACCTGGCGGATCTGGGCCGGGCGCAGCGCGCACCGCCGCCTGTGAGGACGGCGGGAACTTCCGGGAGGTATGCGAAAGCCGCACCGGGAGGCCATGAGGAAGAACTGCGGCGTACTCATGGCGATGCTGCTGGGACACAGCCGGGCTCCTAATCCGCTGACCGAACAACAGTGAACACGGGAACCGCCCGGTGCGGCTCCCGGCGGCGGGCACCCGGCCCGCTGGCCGGGATAGGCACGCCGACTGCCGAATGGCCGGGCGGGACGGAGCCGCCGTAGTAGTCCGGGGCCGGGAGAGCCTGCCACATGGCGAAGGGCGGCAGCGGTTGCGAGAAGGGAAGGAGGCTGCAATGCCGCAAGACGCGCCGCCGAATGGCAGCGCCCAGGTTCCCACGTGGGACCGGGTAGCGGGGATGCAGGCCAAGCTTCACCGTTGGGCGGCGGCCGACCCTGGCCGCCGGTTTGATGACCTGTTCAACCTCGTGCATGACCCGGCGACACTGTTCATCGCGTTCTGCCGGGTCGCGGGCAACCAGGGCGCGAACACCCCGGGCGTGGACGGTGTGACTGCCGAGTACGTCGAGCAGGTGGTGGGAGTGCCAGGGTTCCTGGACGACCTGCGGGCCGCCCTGAAGGACGGCTCGTTCCGGCCATTGCCGGTGCGGGAGCGCATGATTCCCAAGCCGGGCGGGTCGGGAAAACTGCGGAGGCTGGGCATCCCGGCCATCGCCGACAGAGTGATCCAGGCCGCGCTGAAGCTGGTGCTGGAGCCGATCTTCGAGGCCGACTTCGAGCCGGTCTCCTACGGCTTCCGGCCAAGGCGGCGCGCCCAGGACGCGATCGCCGAGATCCACTACTTCGGCACCCGGGGCTACCGCTGGGTGCTGGACGCGGACATCGAGGCGGCCTTCGACAACGTGTCCCACCCCGCCGTGATGGAGCGGGTGCGGGCACGGGTCAAGGACAAGCGCGTGCTGGCGCTGGTAAAGGCGTTCCTCAAAGCCGGGGTGCTCACCGAACTCGGAGAGCACCGCGACACGCTCACCGGCACGCCGCAAGGCGGCATCCTGTCCCCGCTGATCTTCAACATAGCCCTCAGCGCGCTCGATGAGCACCTGACGGCACCGTGGGAGGACGGCGGGACGATGTCCACCGAGTACAAGCGCGCGGCCCGCCGCCGCAAAGGACTGCCGACCTGGCGGATCATCCGTTACGCGGACGACTTCGCCGTGCTGGTCAACGGCAGCGAGCAAGACGCGGCGGCACTGCGCGAGGAGATCGCAGGCGTGCTCGCGGGGCTGGGACTGAGGCTTTCCGAGGCCAAGACCCGCATAGCGCACATGAGCGAGGGGTTCAGTTTCCTGGGGTTCCGCATCCAGTGGCGCCGCAAGCGGGGAACGAGCAAGCACTACGTCTACACCTTCATCGACGACCGGCCCATCCGGTCGCTGAAGGCGAAGATCCGTGCCCTGACCCCCAGGACATCACAGCTGGACACGGAGTACGTGCTGACCAGGCTCAACCAGGTCATGCACGGCTGGGCCAACTACTTCCGGTATGCCGTGGCAAAGGACACCTTCAACATGCTGGACTACTTCGCCTGGTGGCGGGTGATCCGGATGCTGATGGAGCGGCACCACTGGAGGTGGAAGGACGTCCGCCGCTGGCTCGTCGGCCCCACCGGGACCTGGCGGCCCATCGCGGCAGGCGGCACCGAACTGCGGCCGATCGCGGCAATACCGGTTACCCGGTATCGCTATCGCGGCAGCCAGATCCCCAGCCCATGGACAGCTGAACCAGCCTGACGACAGCAGCCGGGGAGAGCCCGCTGCGTCGAGAGGCGCACGGCGGGTTCGGCGAGAGGCATGGGGAGACGGGCCAGGGGTAACCCTGGAACCGCGCCCCATGCCTACTCAGCGAAAGTCTCGGCCCTGGTCATCGCTGGGCGGTGAGCAGGACGCGCTTGCGGAGCAGGGGCAGGCTGGCTCGGTGTTCGCCGGTGAGGGGCACGCTCCGCCGATAATGACGTCCATGACTCGAGACGATTCCGCTGGCTCAGTCCGCTTGCGGGCCTTCACCGAGGACGATCTCCCCTTTCTTGACCGGCTCTGCACCGACCCTGAAGTGCTGGGCGAGTTCGAGTGGCCGGGGTTCACCGACCCGCGGGCACGCCGTCGGCGCTGGGAGCGCGACGGATACATCTCTGCCGAGTCTTCTGCGGTCGCGATCGTGGGCGATGACGGGACAGTCGTTGGCATCGCCACCTGGAAGCCCCGCGGCTCCCCGGCCGGCGTCACCTATGAGATCGGGGTGGGCGTGGCGCCCGAGCACCGTGCGCAGGGAATCGGGACGGCAGCTCAGGCCCTGCTCGTGGACTACCTCCTGGACCACACGACCGCGAACCGGATCGAGGCCCTCACCAACGATGCCAACGCCGGCGAGCAGAAGGCCCTCGAACGGCTCGGCTTTCAGCGGGAAGGACTCATGCGCGGGAGGTCTTTCCTGCGGGGCAAGTATGTTGGCGTGCTCATATATGGCCTGCTCCGCGAAGACCGGCGTCCAGCTACACGATCATGTTCCGGCTAGCCGCAGGCACGTGACGCGTCGCAAGCGGCCGCCAGCTGTCGTTCACAGCCGCTGCCTATCGCTCCCGGTCACGTTGACTTGACTGAGACGGGGCACGTGATGCAGCCTGCCCCGCCCGGGCTGGCGGCTGCGCTCCGGCGCGCTTGTATCCGTGGTTGTCGCATTACAGGGTGAAGTGAATGGGCTCCTGGTAGTCCAGCGGTTGTCTAAGCCTGCTGTTCTTCCAGGAGTCCGTGGTGTCATTGTCGCAAGGCGACGGGTTCTTGTCATGCCCGGGTTCGGTTGACCTGGGCGTTCTGCTGCCTCATCTAGCCGGGGTGATCGTCGAGGAGGCCGCGGTGGCGGCCGGGCTGCTGCTCGTGACAGCCAGGGCGCGTGCCCCCGGGGCCGCGTGCCCGGGGTGCGGGACGGTATCGGGCCGGGTCCACAGCCGTTATTCCGGGAAGCTGGCCGACGCTGCGCTGGGCGGCCGCCCGGAGGGGATCGTGCTGGCGGTCCGGCGGTTCTTCTGCCCGGCCCTGGCCTGCCCGCGCAAGACGTTCGCCGAGCAGGTCAACGGCCTGACCGAGCGCTACGCGCGCAAGACGCCGCTGCTGGCCGGGATGCTGGGGGGACATCGCGGTCGCGCTGGCGGGCCGCGCAGGATCGCGGCTGGCCGCCTGCCTTGGCGTCCCCGCTCGGTGCCGGGACGCCCGACCGCCATGTCCGGCTTGCGGCATGACGCGACACGGTTTATGTTCCCGATATATCTACTCGATATATCGGAAAGACGGTTTGCCTCCGACTGGCTGACACGAGAGCTGCGATGAGGCGAATCGACTACGACACTGAGCAGTACCAGGAGGCAGCGGCATGTCCAGCGGGCAGTTGTATGACACCATCGGAGCCGCGTACACCGTGACGCGGCGCACCGAGCCGCGGATCGCCGGGCAGGTCTGGGCTGCGCTCGGCGATGCGCGGACGGTGCTGAATGTCGGTGCGGGCACCGGCTCTTACGAGCCCTCCGACCGTGACGTCACTGCGGTGGAACCGTCGGCGGTCATGCGGGCGCAGCGCCCCGCAGGCGCGGCACCGTGCGTGGCTGCCACTGCGGAGTGCCTTCCGTTCGAGGACCAGTCCTTCGACGCCGCGATGGCTTGTGCCACCGTCCATCACTGGCAGGACCCGGTCGCGGGTCTGCGCGAGATGCGGCGCGTCGCTCGCCGCGTGGTGGTGTTCACGAACGACTTTAGTGACCCCGACCTGTTCTGGCTGAATCGTGACTATCTGCCAGAATTCGCTGGTCTTCTCGGCCTGGCCTCTCGCTGGCCGAGCTGGCCCGTGCGATTGGAGCCCGGGTGGAACCTGTGCTCATTCCGTGGGACTGCGCGGACGGGTTCTACGAGGCCTACTGGCGCCGGCCCGAGGCATACCTGGACGGGCATGTCCGCCGCGGAATATCGATCTGGGCCAGAGTGGGGCCGGACGCCGGGCAGCGGGCAGTGCGCGGCCTGCGTGACGACCTCGCATCCGGTCGGTGGGCCGAACGCAACCGTGACCTCGTCGATCTCGACGCAGCAGAGCTTGGCCTTCGCCTGCTTATCGCCTGAATCAGACTGGGATCCGGCCCATGACGCCGGCCGCGAGCCGTCTTCCTCGCTGCCCGGTGCGTCTAGCTAGATCTGGCATATCCCCTGAACGCGGAACCCTACCCTGCCACCTTCACTAAGACCGGGCATCGGCCGGCGTCGAGGGTGTCCGAGCACCCGTTCCGTGACAGTATCGCCTTGCGTCCTCGGGCAACGAGTCTCGGGCTGGCGGTGCCCGTGTCAGGTACCGCAGGGATGACGGCCTGGACCTGCCCGGACCGCATCACCCTGGCCGGTCACAAAGGAAAGGCCAGCGTTGACGCAAACTCTCAGTGCACGCTTGACGGGGATCGGCTATCGCCTCGGCTGGAGCGCGATTCCCCGCGTTCCGGAACCGCTGGCGCGCTGGGCCTTCGCCCAGACCGCCCGTATCACCTGGCGCCGTCAGGGCCGCGGCGTCCACCAGCTGGAGGCCAACCTCAAGCGGGTCCTGCCGCCCGGCGCGGACAGCAAAGACCTACGGGCGCTGCCCCGGGAAGCCATGCACTCCTACGCCAGATACTGGCTGGAGGCCTTCAGGCTGCAGACGATCCCGCCGGAGCGGTCCTGTCCGGCACGCACATCGAAGGCCCGGGAGAACAGGCCGCCTTCGCCCACATGAAGCTGGGCCGCGGGGTGATCTTCGCGCTGCCGCACATGGGGAACGTCGATCATGCCGCCGCCTGGATCAACCTGCGCGGCGCCGGGGGGATCACCGCGGTGGCCGTGCGGCTGAAGCCGGAATCGGTCTACCAGGCGTTCGTGAAGTACCGCGAGGCTCTCGGCATGGAAATGCTCCCGCTGACCGAAGGGGTGAGCTCGTTCGCCATCCTGGCCCGGCGGTTGCGGGCTGGGCGGCTGATGTGCATCGTGGGCCGCCGCCGTGATGGCTGTGCACACTGGCGCGGCGCTGATGCCGGTCGCCACCTGGTTCGAGGGGAACAGCGACTGGGGCGCCCACATCTACGAAGAGATCCCGGTGCCCGAGACCGGGGATCGCAAGGAAGATCCAGGTGATGACCCAGCAGCTGGCGAAGGTCTTCGAGCAGGGGATCCGGGAGTACCCGCAGGACTGGCACATGCTGCAGCGGGTCTTTGCCGCAGACCTGGATCCGCGATGAGAATCGGCGCCGTGGCTGAGCCGGACAAGAAGCCGTCCGTGCCGGGCCAGGTGCATGTGCCGATGGCCGGGGTGTCTTACGTCGCGGCGCCCCCGCTGCGCCGACGGCGCGGCGTCCTGCGGGCGCTGATGCCATCCCAGCTTGACGACCTGCACGCGCGGGGAGTTCCGCTGGCGGGCCTGGGGGCCAGCGAGGCGGGCATCTACGGCCGGTTCGGGTACGGACCCGCCACCCCGGGAAGCTCCTGGCGGCTGGCCCATGGCGCGCATCGACGCGCCGACGGCGCGGGAACCGCTCCCCGCTGTCCACGAGCAGCCCCCCCCCGGCCAGGTGGGCGACGTGCGCACCTACCCCGGCAGGTGGCATGACCTGACCGGCCACGGCGCGCCGCCCGGAACGCAGTTCCACCTGCGCCGGGACGATAGCGCGCGTCCAGCCGGGTACGCGACCTACCGGATCCAGCGCGAGGAACGCTACTCCGCGCATGCCTCGGTGGTCGTGGACCACCTCATCGCCCTGACCAGTGCCGCCTACCGCAAGACGCGGCCTTAGCAAGCGGCGTCGTTATTCCCGGGCAATCACCCAACCGGGGTCGGCGGCCGCGTGGAGCTGCCGTTCTGGTCTTCCGTCGGAGGGGAATCGGGTGCCGCTAGCACGATGGTGCGGAGGATCCGCCGCCTCCGGCCCGGCGTGGCCGGGTTGGCCATGTATGGCTGGAGCAGGCTCAGGAACCCCCGGGTCAGTTCGTTCAGCTCCTCGTCGGTCATCCACATGCCGGCCATGCGGTCACCGGCCCCGTCGCGCCGCAGGTCGATGTGTTCCTGGTCGAGGTAGCGGTCGAAATCGGCGAGGAGGGCCGCGACGTAGCCGTAGAAGGCACGCCGGTGGTCATCGGGCGTCCACGAGGCCAGGTCCTCGGATGGCACCGAGGGTGCTGCCCGCAGGACGTAGGTGCGCTCGATGGTGCCGCGCACGCGGCGCTCGGACACGACGTCCAGCACGCCTGCATCGATCAGGTGGCCGAGATGCCGGTACAGGCTGGTGGGCGGCACGTCGGGGAGCTCTGTCCGGAGGTCCGCGGTGGTCAGCTTCCGGTCGCCGAGGAAGGCACCGATGATCCGCAGCCGTGCCGGGTGGAGCAGCAGCTCTGCGCATTTCACCCCGCCTATGCTATCATTTCCATGGTTGGGACTATTTCCATACCTGGTGATGCTGGCGCCCTGGCCGGGCCCGACCCGGGGCAGGAAACGGATTACCGAGGGCGGAGTGGAGGTGGCCGCGATGCTCGTCCCGGCAATTGTCGAGGTGCTCGCCGGGCTCATCATCGTGTGGGTGGCTATCCGAGGGTGGCAAGGGCGTCTGCCGCGCAATGGGGCCGTCGGGGTACGGACACCATCCACGATGCGCAGCGACGCGGCCTTCGAAACTGCCAACAAGGCCGCTGCGGCTTTGGCAGGGGCAGGCGGTGCCGTCCTGGCGGCCGGCGGTGTCCTCGCCGCCGTCCTGCCCAGGCACCTGTTCGGGGCCTGCGTCTTCGGCGGCGTGGGAGTCTTTCTCGTCTTGTGCCTCCTCGGTGCGGCGAGGGGCGTCAGAGCCTCCCGGTCAGTTCCGTGAGCCAGCATGCTTACCCGCCAACAGTCCTTCACGAGGCTGCCAGCCCGGGGGCTGGGACTGTTGCGGTCCGGTTCCAGGCTGAGTCCGGGACACCGTCTACACCAGGCTGATCGAGACCTTCGACCGTGAGCCCGTGACAAAGTCCTACCTGCGGTTTCCACCCCCTGGCCGCCTTCGGCGACCACGGCGTTAGCCGGGAACGGCGAGCCCCTCGCGATCCTGGCGAAGCCGCCACAATCACACTCACCGGCACCCCGCCCCAGCAGCCCTACCCCGACGGCTACTTCACGAACGCCAGCTACCCCGACGTGCTCACCACCGGTACCGGCGCCAAACCCAGCCTGTGGCTGTCTCCGGGAACCGGTAACGGCACCCTCGGATCGCCCATCGACATTGGCAGCCTCGGCACGGCGATCAGTCCCGGCACCGACGGCCCCGGTGACTGGGCTGGCGCAGCCGTCCTGCACGGCGACTTCACCGGCGACGGCGTCCAGGACGTCATGGCCTACTACCCCGCCTCCGGCAACGCGGAGATGATCGCCGGTAACGGCAACAGTTCCTCCCTTACCCCGGACACCGAGCATGCCACCCTTATCACCGCCGACCTGATGCAAAGCCTGGCCAACGGTGACGACCCGACCCAGCTCGTAGCGGCCGGCAGCGCCAGCGAGCTGGGCACCGGCACCGACGACCTGATCGGCGTCACCGGCGACTCCGCTAACGGTTATGAGCTCGACCTGTACACCAACGGTCTTTGCACGGGCTGTGCCGCCCCGGGTGGCTATACCTGGAACACCACCCTGTCCACCCAGGCACCTGACGGCGCCAGCGGCTGGAACAACTACACCCTCGCCACCGCCCAGCCCGGCGGCAACCCCGCCGCCACCATCCTGTTCGCCCTGGACACCGCCACCGGCGCGCTCTACGAATCGGCTAACCCCACCCAGTCCGCCACCGCCGTCATCGGCAGCGGCAACTGGACCCAGCTGAGCGACCCCTGGGGAACCAGCCCCCCCGGCCTGGTCTCCGCCGACATCAGCAACGCCGGGGCTACCGAACTATGGACCAAGGCCGGCAAGATCCTCACCGCCTACACCCTCACGGGCGCCAGCCTGAGCAAGGAAACCACCGGCTCCAACCCGGCCACACCTTCCGATGACTGGTCCCTGACCGACGGCAGCCCCCTAGCCCAGACCTCCACCGCCACCACCGCGACCGACAGCATCACCGGCGCCACAGCCACCCTCAACGGCGGCGCCGCCTGGGCCGATGACGACTACTTCAGCACCGACATCACCCTCGACGGCCAGACCGGCTACCTCACCCCGCCCCCCGCCACCGACACCACCCCCAGCATCTCGATCTGGTTCCAGACCACCACCCCTGACGGCGTCCTGGCCTCTCTGCAAAACCAGGCCCTGTCCGCCGGCGCCACCAACACCGGCAACTACACCCCGTGCTCTACATCGGCACGGACGGCAAACTCCACGCCCAATGGCCCAACGGCACCACCACACCCATCGCCTCCACCACCGTCGTGGACGACGGCCTGTGGCACCACGCCGTCCTCACCGCCACCAGCGGCAGTCCCTGTACCTCGACGGGCAACTCCAGGGCACCCTCAGCGGCACCATCAACCTCACCACGGCCAACCCCGGCAACCTCACCATCGGCGCCGGCTACACCGGCGGCAACTGGCCCGCCGAACCCCACTACAAGCAAAACGGAACCACCGGCTACCCCGACTACTTCCGCGGAGAGATCGCCGACACCACCCTCACCCAGTAACGCGGCACACGGCGCGGTACCAGTAGCACGGACCCCTGCGCCAAGCCCGGAACCAGCTACCTCACGAGACAGCAAGTGGTCCGGGGAACCGCCGGTAGCAGCCCCCGATCCCTGTAGCCGACGCATCTGCAGCACGGCGACCACTTCCCGCTGACCCGCCATGCCTGTCAGGTGCCGGTGGGCGCCGATACCCCTGGCGGCCCGTGAGCGCCCGGCAGTGTGATCCCGGGCGGTGGCCAGCCAGAGCATAGCCAGCCAGCAAGCAGCTCAAGCGACAGCCCGCAGCCGGTGAAGGCCTACCCGCGTTCCGCGGCCGTCAGGACCACAGCCCGGAACTGATCTTGCCCCCCACAGTGCCCCCGGCTGCACGCCACAGCCTGTCAGCACCTCGCTTCAACCCGGCCCTGAACTGGACATACATATGAAGACCCGGGAGCAGACCTTATCCCGGCGCTAGAAAACCCCGAAAAGAGGTCCCCGGTTACACGAACGAAAAACGTCCCTGACCAGCGGAGCCCCCTTACGGAATCGAACCGTAGACCTTCTCCTTACCATGGAGACGCTCTGCCGACTGAGCTAAGGGGGCCTGTATTTACTTGTCTGACCTGGGCTTTCGCACCTAGCGGCGGCCAGCTCAGGTCTTGCACAGCGGTGATACACCGTGGCTGCGCGTCCCAGACCAAGTTACCCGCTCCGGGCCTTGGAGAGCCTACCGCACTCCTGCCGTCCTACCGCACTCCGCCGTCCTAGCGTCTTCACCTGTCCTGGCGTCTTCACCTCTATCCCAGACACCATGTTCTCCTCATGGTGCTGGCGGGCGACCCCGGGATGCGGGACCGGGCCGACGGGACCGGGCCGACGGGACCGGGCCGACGGGACCGGGCCGACGGGACCGGGCCGACGGGACCGTCCCCCGGGCCGACGGGACCGTCCCCGAGCCAACCTTTCCGTCAGGATGCGATCAGGACAGGATGAGCGCGGCGCAGAGGGCCGCGACCACCACGGTCTGCAGCACCGCCCGGGCGTTGATGACGTGGTCCCAGTGCCGCTGCGGGGCCCGTGCGTCACCCGGGACGCGTCCGTCGCGGGCGGCGGCAGTGAGCCGGCGGTTGATGGGGGCGCTGACGCTCCGGTAGAGCTGACGCCCCGGTGGAGCTGACGCCCCGGTAGATGAGCAGCCAACCGGCCATGGCCAGCACTGCCGCGCCGCCGGCCACGACGGCGCCGGGGTGCCCGGCCAGGGCCGCCATGGCAGCGCCCAAGACCGTGGCGGCCAGCCCTATGGCACCAGGCACGGGGAGGCGCCGGTCGGCGTAGTCATGCATGTAGCCGGTTGCGCCGGTCAGGTGCGGTCATCTACGCAGGCGAGGGCAGGCCGGAGCACGATCGCCGCGAAGACGTCGGTGCCGAAGATGACGGCGGTGGATACCAGGGCCGCGGCGATGAGCAGCTGAGCGAGGACGGTCATGAGGTGACTTCCGGGGCGGCCAGGTCCACCGGGGGGATAACGCCAAGCTGCTGGAACACCTCGAGCAGGTTGAGTTCGTCCCAGTGTTCGGCGAACTCGCCGCCCTGAACCCGCCAGATGTCGATCGACCGCATCTCGATCGGCCGGCCGGTAGGGGGAATGCCGTAGAACGGCCCGCGGTGGGTGGCCCGATAGGTGAAGCGCCCGGCCACCCGGTCATCCGCCTGGATCAGGTCGTCCATGGTGGCGGTGAGGTCTGGGAACGCGGTGAAGAAGGCGGCCCAGAAGGCGCGGTTGGCTTCGCGGCCATCTTCGACGAAGGGATTGTGGTTGATGTAGCCGACGGCCACGAAGCCCTCGACGGCGTCGGGGTCGTGCTGGTTGAGCATGGCCAGGTAGCGCTCAGCGAGCTGCTGGTGGTCAGTGGTCATGGGAGAGGCCCCTTCTTTTCCTACCAACTTCTAGCGACTTTCTAGCGACGCTAGCACTGCTAGCAACGACATGTCTAGCGGCGCTAGCTCGCCTAGCGATGCTATAGTGGCTGCCATGACCGTCACCGAGCGCCAGCAGCGCGACCGGGCCCAGCGGCGCCAGGCCATCATCACGGCCGCCCGCCAGCTGGCGGAAGCCGAGGGCTGGGACGCCGTCACCACCCGCCGGCTGGCCGACCGGATCGAATACAGCCAGCCGGTTCTTTACAGCCACTTCGCTGGCAAAGGGGACATCATCGAGGCGGTCGCCGTCGAGGGATTCGCTGAACTGCGCCTCATCCTGCGACGCGCGCGGGAGGCCGCCGGTTCCCCCGTAGCCGCGCTACGAGAACTCGCCGGGGCCTATGTCGGCTTCGCCCTGGAGCATCCGGCCCTCTACGACGCCATGTTCACCCTCAGCACCGAGCTGCACTTCGGCCGGCCCGAGGCGCCCCGCGAGTTGCAAGCCGCCTTTGCCGAACTTGTGGAAGCTGTCACGCCACTGGCCGGCGAGCGTGACCCTGACACCCTGACCGAGGTGGCCTGGAGCGCTCTGCACGGCATCGCCACCCTCACCCGTGCCCGCCTGGCTCCGCCCGGACTACCAGCAAGCGCGCCTGACCACGCTGGTCGATCAGCTTGCTGGCGTGACCGGCTGACCCCGCGGGAGCCTCCCGGGAGCCTCCCCCGGCGACCCTTCGCCAGGTCTCACCCCGCAGGGGAAATAACGGTACGACTCATGACATACCAATCCGCAGCCCTTGCCCCCACGAATATTCTGGCGATGAGGCAGGCTGGCCCCGATGTTCACGCCTGGTCCACCGGAGCGCAGGTGTTGAACTCCAGCAGCAGGGAATGGGTTTCCGAGCACGGAGGACTAGCAAGGGCGACGAGCACGGGCGATCTGATCAGTCAGAGGACACGCGAGGTCTCGACGAAGATGACCATGGCGATGAAGGCGCGGCCATGAAATCTGCCCGATCCGGATCTGCAGCGTTCGGCATCGTGGCGGGCGCGGCCGTCGTCTCTTCCAGCATCATGGGGGGTCTGCTCGGCGGCAGCATGGCGGCCGAGGCCAGTACGGTGAGCGCCGCGGACGTCAGCACAGTGCTGGCGGCCGCTCCTAACGTGTGCGGCCAGCCGCCGGCCGCTACCTCCGCGGCCCGCAGCGTCCCGGCCGGCCAGACGGCTCTGGTCCTGGACGCCGCCCTCACCTCGGCGTCCAAGGCCCCCAAGACCAGCCAGCCGAAGGCCACCACGTCCAGCAGCAGCTCTCCGTCCCCGTCGGCCTCCACCAAAGCCACCGCCACCGCGAAAGCCACCGCCACCCCCAGCGCGAAAGCCACGGCTACCCCCACCGCCACCGCGAAAGCCACCCCGAGCGCCACCGCCACCGCCACCCCCAAGGCGACGGCCAGCGCGTCCGCCACCCCGAGCAGCAAGTCCTCGGCCACCCCCACCCCGACTCCGACCACCTCCACCTCGGCCTCGGCCACCCCCACCCCGACCACCTCCAAGTCGGCCAGCCCCTCCCCGAGTCCCAGCCCCACCGGCAGCAGCCCCTCGGTCCAGCTCTGCCTGGAGGTCCAGGCCATCACGACCAAGTCGGGCGTGCATCCGGGCGGGACGGCCAGCTACGCGATCTGGGTGTGGCCCGCGGGCGGCGCGGCGAGCAGCGTGACCGTGACCATCAGCAGCAAAGCCGCCAGCAAGGACGTGACGCCCAAGTTCTCCGTGTGCCCCACGGCCAGCGGGAGCACCTGCAAGGTGGGCGGGATCGCCAAGGGCCGGTCGGATGAGCTCCAGGCCACCGCGGCGGTGCCCGGCAGCACCGCCGCGGGCAAGGACATCAGCCTCTCCGCCACGGCCAAGGCCAGCGACGCGACCGCCCCGCCGGCCGCGGACGCAGCGATCAAGATCACCGCGAAACCGTCGTCGGCCCACTCGTCCCCGTCACCGACGCCCACGGACACCTCGTCCGGCTCGGGCCTCGGCGCCACGCTGCCCCCCGGGGTCCTGCCCGCGGTCCCGCTAACCACTACCCAGGGCGCCACGCTCCCCGAACTGCCCGGGCCGACGACCTCCGCGGGCTCGCCCGGCGGCCTCTTCCCCACCGTGTCGCCGCAACCAAGCCCCAGCCCCTACTCAGCCGTGCTTCCCAGCGCTCGTGGCGTCCGGGTCACCGACGCGGCGGCGACCTTCCCGTTCAGCACCCGCCTCATCGGCGGCGAACTCGTGGGCCTGGTCGTGCTGGCCGCGGCCCTGGCCATCGGGATCGTCCGGTTCTCGCTCCGGCGGCCCCGCCCGCAGGGCAAGGACGCGGCCAGCTAACCCGCGGCCCCTGCCCGCAAGCCCTGGCCGGCCCGGCCCGCAAGCCCCGCCAGGCCCTGCCCCCGCAGGCCCTACCTGGCGACGTGCTCGACCATCGGCCGGATCGCCCGCAACTGCGCGGCCAGCCGGGTGGCGGTCATCGTGGGCGAGGCGACCACCCCGAACGTGTCGTTGTCGGCCCAGGTGCATAGTGCGACGCTGCCCGGCACACTGGCCTGGGCGTTGACGCAGGCCGCCGACCCGCCGAGCGATCCGGCGCTGGTCACGAAGGCGCCCTTGGACTGCTGGGTGAAGCTGGCGATGAAGCCACTGGCCGAGACCCCGGTCAGGTTGCCGCCGATGAACAGGATCATCTGCGGTGGCTGGCTGCTGGTGGCGCTGGTGCCGTCCTCGTAGACCGCCGAGACGACGTGGCTGGCCTGGCCCGCGCTCTTGGCGACGACTTCCCGCTGCAGCTGGGCCGCGTTCATCTGCTTCTCGAGCTGCGGCCGCCGGACGTACGCTCCCAGCTTGCCCGGTGTGGTCAGCACGTGCGCGGGCCCGTTGCCGCCGAGCATCCCCCACCCCACCGCGACCGCCGCGGCGGCCAGGACGACCGCCAGCCCGCCCCCGATCATGAGCTTCCAGTTGCGGCCCTGGCCCGGACGCCGCCCGGACCGGGCTGCCCGGGCCGGCCGCGCGCTCCGCCCGGCCCCCGGGGCTGCCTCGTCCCGCTCCGGGGGCGCCTCCCGCAGGGCGGTCCGGCCCCGGGACTGCCGCCCCGGGGCCACCTCGTCCGGGCCCCGCGGATCTGCAGGCGGCCGGGAGGCAGGCGCGGGGCGGGCGGCGGTCCGGCCCGTGGGCTGGGGGTTTGCGGCCCGCCGGTCGTGAAAGTCAAATTCAGGATCCGCAACGAAGCCCGCGACGGCGCGGCGGCCCGCACCAGCCGGCTCGGGGGACGTCCGCCCGGACGGGAGGGGACCGGAGTCAGTCCAGCCGGGCACGCTGTGCCCGGACGTGGTACGAGTCCCGGCCGCGCGGCTGGGACCGGGAACCTGCCCGGGACCGGCCGGCGGGATGCTCCTCTCGTCGGCCCCGGTATCGCCGGATGGCCGGCCGTGGCGGCGCGGGCCGGTCCGTTCCGCCGGCCGGTCCATGACCGGCGGTTCCAGGCGGGCCTGGGCCTCGGGCCCAGGTTCGGGACGGTGACGGCGCCCGCGGCGCGGCGCGGAGGACCAGCCGGCCTCGGGTGTCTCCCCGGTAGCCGGACCCGCGGCCGGATCTGCGACCGGACTCGGGCGGCTGGGCCTTGGGGCCTCGGGTGAACGAGCGGCACGGGCCTGACCCGGCGGGGCGCTGAGGTAGCCGCCCGTTTCCTGCGGTCCGGGCGGGACGGGACGACCAGCCGGGGCCAGCCGTCCCGGCGGCACCGAACGATCACCCGGAACCGGCCCGCCCGGACCGGACCGGACATCGCGGCCGGCCCGCTCAGGCCCAGCCCACTCAGGCCCAGCCCGCTCAGGCCCGGCTCTCTCGGGCCTGGCCCGCTCAGGCCCGGCCCGCTCAGGCCCAGCCCACTCAGGCGCCGCGCGCTCGGGCGGGGCCGGCCGGGGCGGGGCAGCCGGGAAGCTGGCCCGGGCGGTCCTCGCCCCGCCGTCATGATCAGGCTCGGGGTCGGCATCGTGGCTGCGCCTGCCGAACAGGCCACGCCCCTGGCCGCGGCCGTTGCCCGCGGAGTGGCCGTTCCGGCCGGGGCTGTCGTCCGGGCCGGGCACCAGGAAGTCGCTGCGGCCGTGGAACTCGCTCCGGGCCGGGCCGGCAGTGGTCCCGGGGACCACGCGGCCTTCCACGATCTGGTCGGCGGCCTCCCGCCCGCGGCGGTCAGCGCGGCGTCCCCGGCCGGCGTCCGGCGCCTGGACTGGTGTGTCCGTGTCACCAACCTGCTCGCCGCGGCGTCTCCGCCCCCGGCGTGCCGCCTCGTCTGGCGCGTCCGTCTCGGCGACGCGGCGCGTCGGGCCCGCGGGCTCGCCACCTCGGGCGCCGCGGTCGGGGTGGAAGTCACCCGCGCCGCCGGGCCCGTCAGCGGGGGGACCAGCCCGGCCCAGCCGCCCGGGATCGTCCCAGGCCCGTCCGGGATCGGGCCGGTAGCCGCGGGTGCCCTCATCCGGGGCACCCGCGCGGCGCCGGCTGCGGCCTGCCTCGGCCGGCGCGGCAGCCCGGCCGTAGCCCGTCGCCTCACCCGGCGCGGCAGGCCGACCGTAGCCCGTCGCCTCACCCGGCGCCGCGGGCCACCCGTGACCCGTCGCCTCACCCGGCACGGCGGGCCGACCATAACCCGTCGCCTCACCCGGCACGGCGGGCCGGCCGTAACCGCCCGCGGAATCCGGGGTGGCCGGACGCCGGTAACTGGCCGCTGTGTCCGGGGCGCCCGGGGCCCGCCGGCGGCCGCGGGCCGGCTCGCTCGCGGGGGCCGGCCGCGCAGAACCGTTCGCCGCCCCACCCGGGGGCCGGGACCGGCCATAGCCAGGTGATGAGGACTCCTCGGGCACACCCGCCTGCCCGTACCTGGGCGACGACTCCCCGGGGGCACCCGGCCGTCCGTACCCGGGTGACGACTCCCCCGCAGACGGACGCGGACCGTAGCCGCGCACTGGCCCGGCCATGGGCGCGGGCCGTCCGGAGCCACGGGCGGGGTCTCCCGTGAGCGTGCCCCGGCTACCCGGCGGCGCCGGGTACTCCCGGAATCCGCGCGAACCCTCGGGAGCCGCCTGCCGGCGCTGCCCCGGCACCATCCCGGGGTACTGCGACGGCGGATACCCGGGCCGGGCCTGGTCAACGGCGTACCCGGGGTCGGGATCGGCGGACCCACGCGCCCGCCGCCCGCGCGGCGGTTGCTGCGGGTCCTGGTCGCTCATGTGTCCCCTTGCCGTGCCAGTGACGTGATCTTGCCGGACCGGGAGTCACCCCATCATGAGCCATGCCAGCGACGCCCGCCACAGGATCCGGCGCGCTCGTCCCCCGCGAGGCCGGCCCCAGGCCGCCGTAGATCGTTAACCACCAGTTCGGCGAAACCCGCCGCCCGCTACCCCTTGACTCACCCCCGCCCGCGTCGCAGCATGTCAGTATCCTGACGACGGTATACAATGTTAGGCTCTGTTCGCTAAGGAGTGGCGCGTCGTGTATCACGAGCTCACGGTCTGGTCCCGGGGCATCATCATGGACAAGGAGGCGCGTGACGTCTCCTCGTGCATCGCGGCCGCGGCCCGGGCGCTCGGCTTCTACGCCGACAACGTCAGCGACTACGTAGACGACCCGGACCGCACCAACTGCCTGGTCCGCAGGTACGCCCGGTTCGGTGACTCCCCCATCGTGGACCGGTTCGTGTACGAGAATCCGCGGCCCGACTGGGTCGTGCTCGTCGAGGAGACGATCGTCAAGGCGGTCAACTTCCTGCGCGGCACGCCAGACGGCACCGGGGTCCTGGTGATCAACTCCGCCCGCGACCCCGAGTACCTGCTGAAGTTCCTGCCCGACTCGATGCGGGCCAAGCTGGCCAAGCTCGTGGTCGTAGACGCGGTCGGCCTGGCCGACCAGCGGGGCAGCAGCCCGTGGATGTTCGTCCGCGATCTGGGCGAGCTGGCCTACGACCGGATGTCCACCGAGGGCGCGGAAGAGCGCCTGGCTATCGGGATGGGCATCGCCGCACCGCTGATCGGCGCGCTGGCCGCCGCCACCGGCGTGCTGCCGCTGGACGGGGTCGCCGAGCAGGTCGCGGACCGCGACGCGATGTTCCGCGGCGTCGCGAGCTACCGGGTCATCGAGTTCGCCCACGCCGACCCGAGTCCCGCCGCACCGGGTCCCGCCGCACCGGGTCCCGCCGAACCGGCCCGCACCTCCTAACCCGAACCCGCGAACTATCCGTAGCGCCACCCGCCAGGAGGCCCCATGTCCGTCCGCGGCACCCGGATCCCGCCGCATCTGCAGCTGCCTATCGCGGGCGTGACCCCGCCCCCGACCGAGAAGGAGGGCCAGCGGCTCTTCCCCACCGGCAACTTCCGGTTCTTCCGGCCGGTCTATAAGGACAAGACCCCGCCGTGCAACAACGCCTGCCCGACCGGCGAGCAGATCCAGAAGTACCTGGACTTCGTGAAGCACGAGCGCTACCTCGACGGCTATCTGACGATCATGGAAGACAACCCGATGCCGTCGGTGACCGGCCGGGTCTGCTACCACCCATGCGAGACGGCCTGCAACCGGGCCGAGCACGACGAGCCGATCGGCATCCGCAGCGTGGAGCGCTTCCTCGGTGACTACGGGCTGAACCTGCCCGAGGAGCCGATCAAGGAGACGCTCCCGCCACTCAACGGGACCACGATCGCGATCGTCGGCTCCGGCCCGGCCGGCCTGGCGGCCGCCTATCACCTGCGCCGCCTGCGGCTACAGCAGCGTGATCTTCGAGGCGCTGGACAAGCCGGGCGGGATGCTCCGGGCCGGGATCCCGCACTGGCACCTGCCCGAGGAAGTCCTGGACGCCGAGATCGCCAAGCTGCTGTCCCTGGGCGGCATCGAGATCCGCACCGGCATCCGGGCCGGGCAGGACATCAGCTGGGACGAGCTCCGCGACTACCCCGCGGCGTTCCTGGCCCTCGGCCAGGACGTGGGCAAGCGGCTGCCGGTCGAGGGGATCCAGGCCCGCGGCGTCGGCGGCGGCCTGGAGTTCCTGCGCGAGGCCGGGCTGGGGCGCCCCGTGCAGGTCGGCCGCGAGGTGCTGGTCGTCGGCGGCGGCAATACCGCCTCGGACGCCGCCCGGTCGGCGATCAGGCTGGGCGGGGGCGCGGCCACGATCGTGTCGTTGGAGATGCGAAGAAGAGCTGCTGATCGTCGCGGAGGACCTGGAGCAGGCCCGGGAGGAGGGCGTGCTGCTGTCGCCCGGCACCTCGCTGGTCCGCGTCCTCACCCAGGACGGGCACGTCACCGGGGCGGTGCTCTGCGACGCCCGGCTGGCCCGCGACGACGGCGGCGCGGTCCGCCCCGAGCTGATCCCGGGCACCGAACGCGAGGTCATCTGCGACACCATCCTGTCGCCATCGGGCAGGTCCAGCAGCTGGAGTGGCTGCCGGACCACCTGAGCGACGCCAGCGGCATCATCACCGCGGACGAGCACGGCCGGGTGGAGGGCAACATTCTGGTCGGCGGCGACGTCATGCGCGGGCCGTCGATGGTGGTGGACGCGCTCGGCGACGGCAAGCGTGCCGCCCGGGACATCGACCGGCTGCTCACCGCCCAGGCCCTCGAGGCCGATCCGGACCCGACGATCATGCCGTACGAGGGCCTGAACTCGGCGTACTTCCGGCACGCGCCCCGGATCGAGGTGCCGCTGACCCCCGCGGCCGAGCGGCGCCGCAGCCAGAAGGTCGAGGTCACCCTGGCCTACAGCGAGGAGCAGGCCGTCGCCGAGTCCGACCGGTGCATGAGCTGCGGGGTATGCAACGGCTGCGACAACTGCTACATCGTCTGCCCGGACGTCAGCGTGCTGCGCGACGCGCGGGAGAACGGGCACTACTCGATCCGCACCACGTACTGCAAGGGCTGCCTGGTCTGCGTGCAGGAGTGCCCGACCGGCTGCCTGGAGAAGGTGCCCGAGATGGACTTCGACGGCCCGGGGACGTGACCCGGATGGAGACCGCGTTCGCCCCCTACGACGGCGCGCACGCGGAGCAATCGGCGTTCACCAAGCAGCTGATCGAGGACACGATCGCCGAGTACGACGCGGCCCGGCGCCAGCCCCTGCCGGGCGGCGGGCCCGCACCGAACGGCCACCCGCCGAACGGCCAGACCCAGAACGTCACACCCCAAAATCTCCGCAACGAGGACCACGACGGGGAGCGGCCATGACCACGGTGCATGTCGAAGGGGCCTGGGGCCAGCGGCCCGCGTACGGCCCGGGCCTGCGGACCCCGGCCGGCGAGGCGCGGCTCAGCGAGCTGGCCGGCACGCGCAAGCGGCTGAACGGCTGCGCGGCCGCGGCGTACGCCGCGCTGTACGCCAACGTGGACGTGATCACCGCCTACGCGATCCGGCCCGTACACGGCGATCATGATGAACCTGGCCCAGTTCATCGCGGACGGGATCCTGGACGCCGAGTATATCCACGCCGACGGGGAGCATGCCCAGCTGTCCGCGGCGTTCGGCGCGGGGTCGTGCGGGGCGCGGGCGTTCACCGGGTCCTCCGGGGTGGGCGTGACCTACGCCTACGAGATGTACTCGATCATCTCCGGGGCCCGGATCCCGATCCAGATGTCGATCGCCGACCGCACCCTGGACCCGCCCGGCGACTTCGGGTCGGAGCACACCGACGCGCTGTGCACCCGGGACATGGGCTGGCTGATGGGCTGGGCCGCCACCCCGCAGGAGGAGTTCGACAAGAGCCTGCTGGCCTACGCGATCGGCGAGGACCCCCGGGTGCTGCTGCCGCAGATGGTCGTGCAGGACGGCTACTTCGTCTCGCACATCGCGGGCGAGGTCGAGATGCCCAGCGCCGAGCAGGTGGACACGTTCCTGCCGCCGTACCGGCTGCCGTTCCCGCTCGACCCCCGCCAGCCGGTGTCACACGGGCCGCAGATCCACCCGTCCCAGGGCCCGCCGCTGCAGCTGGAGCGGGCCCGGGCGATGGAGGACGCGATCCCCATCATCCGGGAGAAGACCGACGAGTTCGCCCGGGTGTTCGGCCGCCAGTACCCGCATTTCGTGGAGGAGTACCGGCTGGACGACGCGGAGATCGCGATCGTGATCTCCGGCGGCCACTCGGTGACCTGCCGGGCCGCGATCAACCGGCTCCGCGAGCAGGGCGTGAAGATCGGGATGGCCCGGCTGCTGTGGATCCGGCCGTTCCCTGGCGACGACCTGCGCCGCGCGCTGCGCGGGGTGAAGGCCGTGGGGGTGGTGGAGACCAACCTCGGCCTGGGCGGCCCGACCTACGGCGGGATCCTGGCCCCGGACGTGACCGCGGCCATGTACTACGCGGCGAACCGGCCGCTCATCACCTCGTTCATGGCCGGGCTGGGCGGCGAGACCGTGCCCACCGCCGAGTTCGAGTGGATGGCCGGCAAGCTGGCCCAGGCCGTCGGGCGCGGCGGCGTGGAGAAGGCCGCGCACTGGGTCGGATTCGAGGACTGATGATCAACCGCGACTCGCGAGGAGCGTTCTGATGGCGTACGAAGTGACCCGCCAGCACCTGCCCTTGCTGGACGAGGGCGGCCGCGGCGACGCGCTCGACGATGAGGAAGGGCGCGACCGGCACTACCTGCCCGACCTGCCCGGCGAGGATCCCTACCAGGCCGGGCACCGGACCTGCGCGGGCTGCGGGCCGGCCATCGAGTACCGCTGGGTGCTCAAGGCGGCCGGCCAGGACACCGTGGTGGCCGGGCCGACCGGCTGCATGTACGTGGCCAACTCGACCTACCTGTGCACGCCGTACACGGTGCCGTGGGCGCACACCCCGATCGCCAGCGGCGGCTCGTTCACCTCGGGCATGGCCGCGGGCTACGAGGCGATGATCCGCAAGGGCCGCCACCCGGGCCCGTACCCGAACATCATCGTGATGGCGGGCGACGGCAGCGCCGCGGACATCGGGCTGGGCTCGATCTCCGGCGCGCTGTACCGCAACCACGACGCGCTGTTCATCTGCTACGACAACGAGTGCTACGCCAACACGGGCATCCAGGTCTCGCCGACCACGCCGTACGCGGGACTGACCACGTTCACCCCGTTCGGCAAGGCGAACGCGGCGGGCAAGCAGCTGCCGCCCAAGAACCTGGCCAGGATGATGGCCGAGGGGCACCCGCACTGCTACGTGGCCACCACCACGGTCGGCTACCCGGTCGACCTGATGAACAAGACCCGCAAGGGCCTGAACCGGCGCGGGGCCGCGTTCATGCACTGCTACACGCCCTGCCAGAAGGGCTGGGTCTACCAGACCTCGATGACGGTCGAGCTCGGCCGCCGGGTGGTGGAGGCCGGCCTGTTCCCGGTCTGGGAGTACGACCCCGAGGAGCGGACCTACCACTACTTCCACCCGCCGGTGCAGCGCCCGGTCACCGACTACCTGGCCATGCAGGGCCGGTTCGGGCACATGCTGCCCGAGCACATCGCGGCCACCCAGCGGGCCGCCAACCTGAACTGGCAGGACATGGGCATGGACGTCCCCGCCGAGCTGCGCGAGGGTGAGGACCCGGCCCGGCACGCCCGGCTGAAGGAAGAGAGCTATTCGATGCCGCTGAACCGGGGAGTCGGCGCCTGAACCGCTGGCGAGGCGAGGCGCGCCGCAGGCGTGTCCTCCCCGAGCCGGCGACGCGCGAGGGGTTCCGGGGGGTCGTCCCCCCGGGCTAGCAGAGGAGTGCCCCATGCCTGCCCAGTGGCAGATCAGCTTCGACCACGGTCACCAGCAGCGCTACCTGCCTGACCGGCGGGCGGTGCTCAGCTATGTGCTGTCGGTCGGGCCGCGGGCGGCCAGCCCGCGGTTCGAGGTGTTCGTCGAGCGCACGCCGGCCCCGCGGGCCGACGGCCGCCCGGCCGGCCGGGCGTTCTCCCCGGTGGGCGTCATCGACCTGAGCCGCCCCGGCGAGGCGGAGCGGCTGCGCGCCGAGCTGGCGGAGCTGACTGAGCTGGCCGAGACGACCGGGCTGCCCGGGGCGGCCGGGCTGGCTGAGGCGGCCGGGCCCAGGCGGCCTGGCGCCCCCGGGGACCCGCCGTGAGCGGCCCCGGCGGGCCGCTGACGCCCGGCCCGGACGCCAGGATCATCCCCCTGATGCCCGGCGTGGCCCGGCCGTCCGGCGGGCGCCGCGAGCTGCTCCGCGCGGCCGTCGTCCAGGTGGTCCGCCACCTGGTCATCGAGAACGTGCCGGCCGACCAGCGGTCACCGCTGTTCGACCAGGCCGCCGGGCTGCTCGACGAAGCAGGCTGGGGCCTGGACGAGCTGTACGCGGCCGCGGCCGACGGCCCCGAACGCAGCGCCCTGTTCCGGGCGCTGGGACTGGAGACCTAGGGGCCGCGGCGCGCGCCGCCCCGGCGGCGCAGCGCGGCCCGCGGACCCGGACCTGGAGGCGCGGATGGCGGATCAACGAGGATCCCGCCCGGGGAGGTCACGCGGCCCCCCGGCGGCGCAAAGGACCAAGGGCGCCGCGCGGACCGCTTACACACCCCCCGCGACGCCCCTGCCCTCTATCCGGCCTGGACTCCGGGGCGCAACCCGGAGCGAAACCAGCCGAGATCGATAGCAACCTCCGCGGCGCCGCTCCCATTCCGTAACACGGGCATTCCGTAACACGGGCATCCCGTAACACGGGCATTCCGGGAGCAGCCGGCCGCGTCGAGCAGCCCGCCCCGGCGTCCGCCGGGCCGGTAATCGAGCCACCACCGTCTCCTGCGAGAGGTATCGGTGCGACCCATGGGCGCAACCACCGGACAAGCCAACTATCAAGTACTAACCAACGCCACCGGCCGGGTCTTCCGGGTCGGCGAGACACCCCGGGACGTCCTCGGCCACGGCCGGTGGGTCCCGATCATGGCGGCCTGGCTGGCCATGTGCCTGGCCGGGCTGCTGGAGTACACCTGGGGCGCGCTGAACGGCTCGCTGGCCAGGGTGCACCACTGGGGCCCAGGGCCGGTGTTCTGGGCCTTCTCGTTCTTCGTCATCTTCGAATCGTTCGTGCAGATCTTCACCGGGTACATGCGCAACCACGGCATCCTCAGTGTCCGGTGGGCCACCATCATCGGCGGCCTGGTCTGCGGCATCGTGGGGTACGGCATCCTGGCTGAGTCCACCTCGATCTGGGAGGCCTACCTCGGCTACGCGGTGCTGGGCGGTATCGGCTCGGGGATGGTCTACTCCAGCTGCATCAACATCGTGGCCAAGTGGTACCCGGAGAAGAAGGGCTGGCGCACCGGCTTCGTCAATGGCGGCTGGGCCTACGGTGCGGTCCCGTTCATCTTCATCATCGGCGCCGCGAGCAGCGGTGGCGGGGCGACCGCCTCGATGAGCGCGCACACGCTGAAGACCTACATCCTCGTCCAGGGCCTCATCATGACCGTCGGCATCTGCCTGGCCGGGGTCTACCTGAAGGACCCGCCGAAGAACTGGTGGCCGAAGGAGATCGACCCGCTCAACTGGCACAAGCACAGCACCCGGGACCTGCGTAACAACCCGCCCGCGCTGCGGCACTACGACGGCGGCCAGATGTGGCGCACCCCGCAGGCCAAATGGATCGGCATCCAGTACGCCCTGTACATCGGCTGCTCCCTGTTCGGGGTGGCGTACTACTACTCGTTCGCGCAGGCGATGAACCTGGGGACGGCCGCGGCGGTGGTCGGGTTCGCCGGCTTCTCGCTGGCGGACGGCATCTGCCGGCCGATCTACGGCTTTATCTCCGAGTTCATCGGCCGCCGGAAAACGATGATCTACGCGTACTCGGGGAACGTGGTCTTCCAGTTGCTCGCGCTCTGGGCGGGCGAGGAGCACAACGCGGTGCTGTTCGTCATCTGCGCGGTCATCTCGGGCGGCCTGTCCGGGGCCAACTTCCCGATGACCGCGGCCATGGTGGCGGACTACTACGGCGAGACCAACAACGCGATCAACTACGGCTCCATCTACGCGTTCAAGGCCCTCGGCGGCAGCTTCGCCGGCGGCGTGGCGGCCTTGATCATGACCGGCACCCTGTACGGGACGGCCAGCTTCCACTGGGCGTTCGGCTTCTTCTTCGGGGCCGCGCTCGGGGCGCTGGCCGCGCTGACGGTCGCGGTCCTCTGCAAGCCGCCCACCCCGGCCCAGATGGAGCGGGCCGTCCGGTCCCCGGCCGACGAGGAGGCCCAGAAGACCAGGCCGGCCATCGCCTGAGCACCCGCCCGGTCGTTACGGTGATCGCGGCGGGCCCGCGCGGGCCCGCCGCGATCACACTCTCCTGGGAGGGAACCCGGCATGCCCGGCAGCTACCCGTTCGAGCTGAGGCTCCCGCTCGCGCCGTACCGGTTCGAGTGGCGGGACGAGCCCGCGGTGCACGCGGAGAAGCACGCGGGGGACGGCTGGGCAGAGGAGCGCTACACGCACGCGGACGGGACGGTGACCGTCATCCGGGAGTACCTGGCCGACGGGACGTACCACATCATGTCCGACCGCGCCGAGATCGAGCTGATCGACAACGCGGCGGATCCTTACGCTCCTGACCCGGTCAGCGTGGTCCGCCTGCCCTGAGGGTGTTCGCCAGCACGTGGGTCTCAGCCGGCACGTGGGTCTCAGCCAGCACGGGGATCCGGGCTAGCGGGCGGCAGGCTGCGGGGGCTGGTGGTAGGCCGAGCGGGTCCCCTCGGTGTGCTGGCGGGCGATCTCCGCCGCCCGCTCCTCGTCGCCCGCCTCGACGGCGTCGATGAGCTCCCGGTGCTCGGCCCACGACTCCTGCCCGCGCAGCGGTGCGACCTGCCGGTAGTACCAGCGGACCCGGCGGCTGACGATGCGGGCCAGGTCGGCCAGCACGGTGTTGCCGGCCACCCGGGCCAGCGCGGCGTGGAACTCGTTGTTGGCCGCCACGACGCGCTCGGTCTCCCCGGACTCGACCGCGTCCAGCCCCTCGTACCAGATCGCCCGCAGCCGGGCTATCCCGGCGGGCGACGCCGAGCGCGCGGCCAGCCGGGCCGTCTGCACCTCGAGCAGCTCCCGCACGTCGAGCAGCTCGTCAACCTCGTGATCGGTGGGGACGTGCACGAAGGCGCCCTGGTTCGGCCGCAGGTCAACCCACCCCTCGGCCTCCAGCCGGTGCAGCGCCTCGCGGACCGGCTGGCGGCTCACCCCGAGCTGCCGGGCCAGCTCGGTCTCGACCAGGTGCTGGCCGGGGCCGAGGCGGCCGCCGACCACCAGCTCGACCAGGGCTTCGTACACCGACTGGCGCAGCGGCACCGGCCGGGCCACCGGGCTGATGAACGCGGGCGGCCCAGCCGACTGGGCCGCCGCCGTCACGATGCTCTCCCCATGGCATTTAGCATATCGGCGCCTGTATCCAAAATGCCGTCTGCCCCCGGGTAACCGGGGCCGGGTCAGGGGGCCGCGCCCGTGCACCCCGGCCAGGGCCCCCGGCGCCGCGCCCGTGCGCCCAACGCGGCGCGGGCCCGGGGACTGGCCCCCGCCTGGCCCGGGCTGGTAGACACGGCCCATGGTGCTGCATGTACGCGGAATCCTCCTCCCGGAGCGCGAAGAACGCTCCCTGTGGATCGACGGCGGGGTGCTCCGCGAGGATCCCACGGCGGACGCCAGCACGGTGGCCGACGGCGGCTGGCTGCTGCCCGGGCTGGTCAACGTGCACACCCACCCCGGAGCCGAGCGGCCCGGCGACCCGTTCGACGAATCGGTGCTGCGGAAGGACCTCGCCGGGCACGCCGCCGCGGGCGTGCTGGCGATCCGCGCCCCCGGATCCGCCGCCCGCATCCCGGGCTGGGCGCACGACGCGGACGGCCTGCCCCGGGTCCGCTCGGCCGGCCCGTGGCTGGCCACCCCGGGCCGTTTCTTCCCGGACTGGGGGCGGCACGTCAGCGAGGCGGACCTCGCCGCGGCGGCCGTGCAGGAGGCCATCGCGTCGCGGGAGGCCGCGGCGGCTGCCATCCCGGCGGCCGCGGCCACCCCCGCCGCAGCCACCCCGGGAGCCGGCGCCGCCCCCGGGTCCGCCGCCTCCCCCGCCGCCGGCACCTCCCCCGCGGCCGGCACCTCCCCCGCGGCCGGCACCTCCCCCGCGGCCGGCACCTCCCCCGCGGCCGGCTGGTGCAAGATCATCGGGGACTGGGCCTGGGATGAGCCGCCGGTTCCGCTGGATGTGCTCTGTCAGGTGACGAGCGCGGTGCACGCGATGGGCGGGAAGGTGTCCGTGCACTGCCAGACCGCCGCGGGCTGCGCCCACGCGGTGGCCGCCGGGGTGGACAGCCTGGAGCACGGCATGCACCTCGACCCGGGCCTGCTGGACCGGATGGCCGCCCAGGGGACCGCCCTGGTGCCCACCCTCAACGCGCTCGCGGCCTCCGCCTTCCGGGTGCGGGCCCGCCCCCCGGGGCCCCGCCGCGACTGGTTCCTGAGCGGCTGGGCAGGCCTGCCGCCGACCGCCCGGGCCGCGTACGAGGCGGGAGTCACGGTGCTGGCCGGCACCGACACCCACCCGTGCGGGGCGGTCGCCGAGGAAGTGGAGCGGCTGATCAGCGCGGGCCTGCCCCGGGAAGCCGCGGTGGGCGCGGCCAGCTGGACCGCCCGGGACTGGCTCGACCTGCCCGGGGTGAGCGACGGCGCCCCCGCTGACCTGGTCGTTTTCGCCGAGGACCCGGTGGCTCATCCGGATGTGCTGCACCATCCCCGCCTGATCATCCGGCGCGGCCAGATCCTGGCCTGAGAAAGCACTCACCCCCCGCGGCAGGTGCCTCGGAGGGTGAACATGCATTCCCGGCGCGAAGGGAATATTAGGTTGCTAAGTATATGGCGGGGGTTACGGCTGAGCCATCGGAGGCGTCAGTCATAAGACATGTTGCTGCGCGAGCCGTCGTAAGACATGGCCAAATGTGCACCGTGGGCCACACCAGACGCTGCAGGAACAGAATTAACGCTTGTAATGACGGATTGCACCGCTAGAGCTGACCCGGAAAGGAGTACGCCGGCCAGGCAGAGAGGTAAGGTGGATTTTATGGCGAAAGCCTGCGCGATACGCATGGCGCCTCCATAAGATAATGCCCACGGGTGTTTTCCCGAAATGGGCGGCCCTTGTGGATAACCTCACGCGCGCGGCTCGGCAAAACCAAGCTACCGCGAGTCTGACCTGCCTGTCTATCGAAATTCAGAAAAAGTGGAAAGATTTTTAAAAGGCTATTGATCGCGTCCTTGAGCCTTAAACCAGTCTTTATTCCCAGGGCGAATTTAATACAACCTGGCCTGTCGGCTATAAACAACTAACTAGGCTAGTAAATTGCACAGCAAAACGCACTGCAATTGGCACTGCAAATTGCAAACTGCTCACATCACGTAAGAACTAAGATCCGCAGCGTCATGCGCATGATCCCTTGCTGAGCCGATCAAGATCTTCTTATACCACCGTTTACCTGGGCGAAAGCGCTTGTTATGCCCTAATTCCGGAGGTACGATCCACCTCGTGCCCGATCCAGGCTTAGCTGATCATTTGGTCGGCCGGGACCACGAACTCGCCCGGCTTATCAGCTGCGCGGTTGACGCGACCGCGGGGCACGGCAAGGCCGTCTTGATCGAGGGCGAGCCGGGCATCGGCAAATCCACGCTCGTGCAGGCGGCTTGCGCGGCCGCGGTGGACCGCGGCTGCCAGGTGTTCTGGGGCTCCGGCGACGAACTGGGTCAGGCGCTGCCGCTACTGCCCATCCTGGACGGGCTGCGGGTCCGGGAGACCTCGGCTAACCCCCGGCAGGAAGCCATCGTGGGGCTGCTCCGCGGCGAAGTCGCGTCGGTCCGCACTGAGGATGTGCCCAGTGTGCTAGCCGAGCAGTTGCTCGCGCTCGTGAATGAGCTGTGCATGTCGCGCCCTACGGTCCTGGTCGTCGACGACCTGCAATGGGCTGATCAGGCCAGCGTCATGCTCTGGGAGCGGCTGTGCCGGTCGGCCCGGCACCTGCCGCTGCTGCTGGTCGGGATGATGCGTCCGGTGCCCCAGCGGGAGGATCTGCTGGCCCTCCGGCACACACCGGATCTCACGGTGCGTCTCCAGCTGGACGCCCTTCCCGAGGACTCGGTCACCGAGCTGGTCGAGAGGCTGGCGGGCGGCAAGCCTGGCGACGAGCTGTTGCGGCTCGCCGACGGCGCCGCCGGGAACCCGCTCTACCTCACCGAACTAGTGGACGCGCTGGCCCGTAGCTCCAGCCTGAGCATCTCCCCTGGCGGGGCAGCGGAACTGACGGGTGACCGCGTGCCGGGCTCCCTGTCCGCCGCCATCGCGGACCGGCTCTGTTTCGTCCCGTCCTCAGTCCGGGAGGTCCTGCGCGCCGCCGCCTTGCTGGGCGTGGACTTTGCCGTCCCGGACCTGGCCGTCGTGCTCGGCCGGGGGATCGCGGATCTCCTGCCGGCGGTGGACGGGGCCCTGGCCGCCGGCGTCCTAGTCGAGTCCGGCACCGGCCTCGCGTTCCGGCACCCGATGATCCGCGCGGCCCTGTACGACGAAATCCCGGCCCCGGTGCGGGCGGCCTGGCATCGTGACGCCGGCCGGGCGCTCGCCGAGGCAGGCGCGCCGCCCGACCGGGTAGCCCGGCAGTTGCTGCCGGCCATCGGCGGGCCAGCCGCCCCCACGGAGCCGCTGGACGAATGGATCCTGCGCTGGCTGGAGCGGACAGCGCCGCTGCTGGTCGGCCAGGCCCCGCGGGCCGCTGCCGAACTCCTCCGGCAGGCCGTGGTGAGATCACCAGCCGGCTTTGCCCGCCACGACAGCCTGGTGTGCCGGCTCGCGGACGCTCTCTATCGGGTCGGCAGCGCGGCCGAGGCGGAGCGGGTCGCCCACCAGGGGCTCGCCTCGACCGTCGATCCCGATCTCGTCGTCAACCTGCACTGGACGCTGGCTCAGTGCCGGACGCTGGCCGGCCGGTTCCCGGAATCCCTCGCCACGCTGAACCAGGCACTGGCTCATCCCGGGATCTCTGCTCGCAACCGCGCCCGGCTGCTGGTAGCCGTAGCCCGAACACACCGGAACCTCGGCCAGGTAGAGATGGCAGGGCAGGTGGCCGCGGGTGCTCTCGCGGTGGCGACCGAAGCCTGCGACAACTGGGCCATCGGCTGGGCCCTGCATGTGCTGATTCTCGAGGCGATGATGCAAGGGCGGATGACCGACGCGCTGCCGTTGTTCGACCGGGCGCTGGCGGTGACCCAGGCGGATCCTGCCCTGACCGACCTGCGGCTGCTCCTGCAGGTGAACAAGGCCATCACGCTGGGCGACCTCGATAAGTACGACGGAGCGTTTGCCTCTGCCCGCCAGGCGCGGCGGCTGGCCGACCAGGCGGGCCTCATGGTGCGGCGTGCCCAGGCGCAGAGCTGCCTGGGCCAGTTGCTGTTCCACACTGGCCACTGGGACGACGCCCTGGTCGAGGTGGGCGTGGCCGAGGAAGTCGGCAAGGACCCGGGGATGGCCTGCTGCGACCACGGCGTCGCCGCGGTTATCTGCTTCCACCGCGGTGAAACCGCGGCCGCGCGGCGTCACCTGGCCGCGGCCGCCCCGCACGCCCGGCGGATCGGGAACCGGGTGGTCGGCACGCTCGCGCTGGCCCGCAGCGAGGCATTCGAGCAGGAAGGCGCGCTGACCGAGGCGCTCGACGTGCTGACCGGGTTCGCGGACGACGCCGAGGAAGTTGACGAGGTAGAGGTTCTGCTCGCCGATGGGGTCCGGCTAGCTACGACCATCGGCGACGCAGCCACCGCGCGGACCTTCGCGGACCGGGCGGCGGCCATGGCCGATGACACGGAGATCCCGCACCGTCAGGCGAACGCGCTGCACTGCCGGGGCCTGGTTGACCGGGACGCCACCCGGCTGCTCCGGGCTGCGGACCGTTACGATGACGCCGGCCGGCCGCTTCCCCGCGCGAAGGCGCTGGAGGCAGCAGCGGGGGCGCTGCTGGACAAGGGTGAACGGGCCCCGGCCCGGGCCGCGTTCAGCCGGGCGATCGACCTTTACTCGTCCCTGGGCGCGAGCCGGGATGTGGCCCGGCTGCAGGCCCGGTTCCGGAAATACGGCATCCGGCGGGCCCCGCGGGTCAAGCACCAGCGGGTCCACCACGGCTGGGAGAGCCTGACGCCGGCCGAGGCCAAGATCGCGGCGCTGGTGGCCGAGGGCCTGACCAACCCGCAGATCGCCGCCCGGCTGTTCCTGTCCCACCGGACCGTGGCCACCCACGTCTCGCACATCCTGGGCAAGCTCAGCGTACGGTCCCGGATCGACATCGCCCGCGAGGTCACGGACCGCCGCGCCGTCGCCGGCTGAGCCCCGCGCCTGGGCTCAGCCGACGACGGCTCCTGCGGCTGAGCCCGCCAGCTCAGCCTTCATGGCGGTCCCTTGGGGCTGCGCCGCGGCCGCCCCGCGGGGCCGGGCTCAGCCCGTCTCGTCCTGGATCCAGCCTGGGGGGACCGGCCGGATCCAGGACGAGGCTCAGGGGGCGAGCGTGAAGTAGACCGCCTTCCCCCGGACTGTCTCGCGGTAGCCCCAGGTGGTGGACAGGCTGTCCAGCAGCATGAGGCCCCGGCCGGCTTCGGCGTACGGCAGCGCGTGCACCGGGGCCGGGCCTGCCGCGACCCGTCGTGCACTTCCACCCGCAGCATGCCGTCGGCCCAGCTGATCACCAGCTCGATGGCCTCGTGCTCGTCCGCGGCGTGCTGGATGGCGTTGGTGACTAGTTCGCTGGTCAGCAGGGCCGCGGTGTAGGCGTCCGCCGGGACGTCCCAGGCCGCGATGATCGCCTGGACGTGGCGGCGGGCTTGCCCGGCTGCGGCCGGGCCGGCCAGCAATGAGATTCGGTACGGGCGCTCCACTATCACGCGGACTGGCGCCATCATGGTCATCTGTGTCCTTGCCGGGCCTGCTCGGGCCAGTAGCGGAAGCGCAGGTAACGCCTCCGTGCGTTGCGGACCAGGGTGAGGCCCAGCCGGGTGTCCGCGTCCGGCCGCGGGTCCCCCGGCACTGGCGCCGGATCGGACCGCGGTCCTTCGTGCACTTCCACCCGGAACTGGCCGTCAACCCAGCTGATCATCAACTGAACCGCCTCGTGCCCATCCGTGTCCTGCCTCATGGCGTTGGTGACCAGTTCGCTGGCGAGCAGAGCCGCGCCGTAGGCGTCAATGGGGATGTCCCATGCGTGGATGATCGCCCAGACGTGGCGGCGGGCTTCGGCCGCTGCTTCGGGTCCTGCGGGAAGGGAGATGCGGTACGGGCGCTGGACCGTCGCGCGGACGGGCGCCAACTTGTTCATCTGTGTTCCTTGCCGAGCCTGGTCGGGTCAAGGGTCCGGCATGTGACGCCGTTCTCCAGGACACGATGGCCGGCCCGGCGGCCCGAAACATCGGTCGGCTGACGGATGTCGCAACGCGCGGAAGCCCGCGAGCCGGCCCCGGCCTTCCGCTGCGCGCCCCCGTTCGGCACGATGGTCGGATGACACACGAAGTGCGGGGCGTCGTCGCCCCAGCTAAGGGCGCCAAAGTCGAGCTCACCACGATCCTGGTCCCCGATCCCGGGCCGGGTGAGGCCCTGGTCGGCGTCCAGGCCTGCGGCGTCTGCCACACCGACCTGCACTACCGGGAAGGCGGCATCGGGAACGACTACCCCTACCTGCTCGGGCACGAGGCCGCGGGCGTGGTCGAGGCGGTCGGTGACGGCGTCACCCACGTGGCCCCCGGCGACTTCGTCATCCTGAACTGGCGCGCGGTCTGCGGGGAGTGCCGCGCCTGCCGGCGGGGCTGGCCCTGGTACTGCTTCAGCACGCACAACGCCCGGCAGAAGATGACCCTGGCCGACGGCACCGTCCTGTCCCCCGCGCTGGGCATCGGCGCGTTCGCGGACAAGACGCTGGTCGCCGCGGGCCAGTGCACGAAGGTCAACCCGGCCGCCCGGCCCGAGGTGGCCGGCCTGCTCGGCTGCGGGGTGATGGCCGGCCTGGGCGCGGCCATCAACACCGCCCCCGTGGTCCGGGGCGACTCGGTGGCCGTGATCGGCTGCGGCGGGGTGGGCGACGCGGCCGTGCTCGGGGCCCGGCTGAACGGGGCGCGGACGATCATCGCGGTGGACATCGACGCGCGGAAGCTGGAGTGGGCCCGGCAGTTCGGGGCCACGCACGTGATCAACTCGCGGGAAACCGACCCGGTCGACGGGATCCGGGCGCTGACCGGGGGGAACGGCGCGGACGTGGTCATCGAGGCGATCGGCCGCCCGGAGACCTACCAGCAGGCGTTCTACGCCCGGGACCTGGCCGGGACCGTGGTCCTGGTCGGCGTCCCGACCCCGGACATGCGGATCGGGCTGCCGCTGCTGGACGTGTTCGGCCGCGGAGGCGCACTTCAAGCTCGTCTTGGTACGGCGACTGCCTCCCGGAGCGGGACTTCCCGGTCCTCATCGACCTGTACCTGGAGGGCAGGCTGCCGCTCGATAAGTTCGTTAGTGAAACAATCGCGCTGGACGCGGTCGAGGAGGCCTTCGCGAAGATGGAGCGCGGTGAGGTCCTGCGGAGCGTGGTGACGCTGCCGTGACCGCTGAGGTCAGCAAGATCGTCACGTCGGGCACGTTCTCGCTGGACGGCCAGGACTTCGCGGTGGACAACAACGTGTGGCTGATCGGCGACGAGCACGAGGTCCTGGTCATCGACGCGGCGCACGACCCGGACGCGATCCTGGCCGCGGTGGGCGGGCGCCGGCTGTCCGCGATCGTCTGCACCCACGGGCACAACGACCACATCGACGCCGCGCCGCAGGTCGCCGAGGCGACCGGGGCACCCATCCTGATGCACCCCGCCGATCAGGTGCTGTGGCGGATGATCTACCCCGGCACGCTGCCCGACGGCGACCTGGCCGACGAGGAGGTCATGGACATCGCGGCCACCCCGCTGCGGGTGCTGCACACCCCCGGCCACTCGCCGGGCAGCGTGTGCCTGTACGCGCCCGCCCTGCGGGTGGTGTTCTCCGGGGACACCCTGTTCCACGGCGGCCCGGGGGCGACCGGCCGCTCGTACTCGAACCACGACGTGATCATCCGGTCCATCACCGGCCGGCTGATGGACCTGCCGCCGGAGACCGTGGTGCACACCGGGCACGGCGAGGACACCACGATCGGCGCCGAGTCCGCCCAGTTCGCCCGCTGACGGCAGGCCGGGGAGCCATGGCCAGTGAACCGGTCCGCATCGCGATGTGGTCCGGGCCGCGCACGGTGTCCACCGCGCTGATGCGGGCCTGGGAGAACCGCCCGGACACCGTGGTCGCCGACGAGCCGCTGTACGCCTTCTACCTGGACCGCACCGGGCTCGACCACCCGGGCCGGGAGCAGGTCATCGCCAGCCAGCCGGCCGACTGGCCGACGGTGCTCCGCCAGCTGACCACCGCGCCCCTGCCCGCGGGCCGCACCGTGCACTACGCCAAGCACATGACCCACCACCTGCTGCCGGAGGTGGACCGGGACGCGCTCGCGCCGCTGCGGCACGCGTTCCTGATCCGCGACCCGCGCGAGCTGCTGGCCTCCTACGCCCGGGTGCGCGGCACGCCCACCCTGGACGACCTCGGCCTCTGGCAGCAGGCAGAGATCTTCGAGCGGTTCGGTGGCCCGGTGATCGACGCACGTGACCTGCTGGAACACCCGGAGGCGGTGCTGCGGGCGCTGTGCTCGGCGCTGGACGTCCCGTTCACCACGGCCATGCTGTCCTGGCCCGCGGGCCCGCGCGACACCGACGGGGTCTGGGCCCCGCACTGGTACGGCTCGGTGTGGCGGTCAACCGGCTTCGGCCCCTACCACCCACCCGGCCAGGCCCTGCCGCCGAGGCTGCTGGCGCTGGCCGCCCAGTGCGAGCCGTTCTACCAGCGGCTGCGGGCCTGCCGCCTGACCGGTGGCGGCGCCGGGGATCCCGCACCCACTCCGGAGGGTTGCCGTGCTGCAGACCTTTGACGAGCGCAACCGTGACCTCATCGTCAGCGTGGCCGGGGTGCTGTCGCACCGCGACCAGGCCGCGATCAGCCCGTTCGACTCGGCGGTGCAGGGCGGCGACGCGGTGTGGGAAGGGTTGCGGCTCTACCAGGGCCGGATCTTCCGGCTCGGCGAGCACCTGGCCCGGCTGCGGCGCTCCGCGGCCGCGCTGGCGTTCACCGGGGTCCCCCGGACGAGGAGATCACCGGGGAGATCCGCCGGACCCTGCGCGCGAACGGGATGACCGACGGGGTGCACATCCGGCTCACCCTCACCCGCGGCGTGAAGATCACCAGCGGCATGGATCCCCGGCTCAACCAGTCCGGGCCCACCCTGATCGTGCTGGCCGAGCACAAGGACCCGGTGTACGACCAGTCCGGGATCACCCTAATCACCTCGAGCGTGCGCCGGCCGCCGCCGGACGTGCTGGACCCCAAGATCCACCACAGCAACCTGCTCTCCTCGATCATGGCCAAGATCGAGGCGAACGTGGCGGGCGCGGACGACGCGGTCATGCTGGACAGCCGTGGCTTCGTGGCCGAGACCAACGCGACGCACCTGTTCCTGGTGGCCGCCGGGCGGCTGGGCACGCCCACCGCGGCCGCCTGCCCGGAGGGCATCACCCGGGCGGCCGTCCTGGAACTCGCCGCCGGCGCGGGCATCCCGCACGCGGCCGGCGACTTCAGCCTCACCCAGTTCTACACGGCCGACGAGGTGTTCGTGACCGGCACCATGGGCGGCCTCACCCCGGTCGTCCGGCTGGACGGCCGCCCTGTTGGATCGGGGTCGCCGGGACCGGTGACCAAGCGGCTGAGCGAGCTGTTTGCCGACCTCACCGCCCGGACCGGGACGCCGATCACCTGACGCACGCCGCGTCAGGACGGCCTCCGCTGGGCAGAATGTCCCCATATGAAGGCGCCAGAAATCCCCTCTGCCGAACTGCCCGGCGGCGTCCGCATGCCGATGCTCGGCTTCGGCACGTGGCGGCTGCGCGGCTCCGCCGGCGTACGAGGCCATCCTCACCGCACTCCGGGTGGGGTACCGCCACCTCGATACGGCCACCATGTACGGGAACGAGGCCGAGGTGGGTCACGCGCTGCGGGACAGCGGCCTGGACCGGGGCGAGGTGTTCATCACCACCAAGCTCCCGCCGGGCAAGGCGGGGCACGAGCGCAAGACGCTGAGCGCCAGCCTGCGCGCCCTCGGGACCAGCTACGTCGACCTGTGGCTGGTGCACTGGCCGCCGCCCGCCCGCGCGCTCTGCCCGGTGTGGCGCGAGTTCCTGGCCCTCCGCGACCAGGGCCTGGCCCGGGCAATCGGGGTGAGTAACTACTCGATCGCGCAGATCGACACCCTGATCCAGGCCACCGGGGAGGCCCCGGCCGTCAACCAGATCCCGTGGAGCCCGGCCCAGTACGACGAGGCCGTCCTGGAGGACAGCCGCGAGCGGGGAGTGACCCTGGAGGGCTACAGCCCGCTCAAGGGCACGGACCTGGGCCACCCGGTGCTGACCGCGATCGCCGCACGGCACGGGGTAACCCCGGCCCAGGTCGTGCTGCGCTGGCACATCGAGCACGGCATCGCGGTGATCCCGAAGTCCGCCCGGCCGGAGCGGATCGCGGCCAACTTCGACGTGCTGAGCTTCTCGCTCACCCCGGAGGAGGTCACCCAGATCGACCGCCTGTCCCGCCGCTGAGCCCGGCGCGCCGGTGAGCCTGCCCGGCCGCGGAGCCCCGGCCGCCGGCCAGCGCCGGGCCCTGGGAACTGGCTGCGGATGCGCTGAATTGACCGCTTAACGGGCCCGGGCGGCCCGGTGCGGCTGGCAGGATGGCGAGGGTGCACCCCACCTCGCTCAGCCAGCTGTGGCACGAGGCGGTCACCGCCGAGCCGCTGCCGCCCCGGCTGCTGGTGCTGGGCACCGCCCTGGCCGCGCTGATCCTGGTCGGATGGCGCCGGGCCTGGCCAGTGACGCGCACCGCGGTCACCATCGCCCACGAGGGCGGCCACGCGCTGGTCGCGCTGGCCGTGGGCCGCCGGCTCGACGGGGTGCGGGTCCACCGCAGCACGGCCGGGCTCACCGTGTCCGCGGGCAACGCGTCCGGCCCGGGCATCGTGGCCACCGCCGCGGCCGGGTACCTGGCTCCCCCGCTGCTCGGGCTGGGCGCGGCCGCCCTGCTCGCCACCGGGCACCTGGTGGCCGCGCTGCTGCTCAGCCTGGTCCTGCTGGCCGCCCTGACCCTGATGGTGCGCAACGCGTACGGGATCCTCGCCACGGTCACGGTAGCCGCCGCCGTGGCCCTGGTCACCTGGCGGGGCTCGTCCCTGCTGCAGGCGGGGTTCGGGTACGCGATGGCCTGGTTCCTGCTGATCGGGGGTATCCGGCCGGTCCTGGAGCTGCAGCGCTCCCGCCGGCGGGGCCGGGCCTCCCGGTCCGACGCGGACCAGCTGGCGGCGCTCACCGGGGTGCCCGGCGGAGTCTGGGTGGCCCTGTTCGCCCTGGTGGCCCTGGCCGCGCTGGTCATCAGCGGCCTCTGGCTGATGTACTGAGCGGGCGGCACGCCGCGGCCCGCCACGGACCAACCGTGAAGGATCTCAGCTATGGCAGATGAGCATCACCACGACCCGACGTTCTACCGCACGCCACGGGACGCCGCCGAGGCCCCGCCCGAGAAACTGGCCTACGTCGCGACGTTCTCCCGGCCGGCCGACCAGCCCGACGCGATCGCCGTGCTGGACGTGGACCCCGGCTCCGGCCGGTACGGAACCGTGGTCGGGTTCACCGAGCTGCCGCATCTCGGCGACGAGCTGCATCACTTCGGGTGGAACGCCTGCTCCAGCGCACTGCACCCGGGCGGGGGCCACGACCACGGCGGCCGCCGCTACCTCGTCGTCCCGGGCATCCGGTCGTCCCGGGTGCACATCCTGGACACCGGGCCGGACCCCAGCTCCCCCACGGTCACCAAGGTGCTCGAGGCCGACGAGGTCGGCAAGCTGGCCGGGTACTCGCGGCCGCACACCGTGCACTGCGGCCCGGGCGCCGTGTTCGTCTCCTGCCTGGGCGGTTACCGGGACGAGGGCCCCGGCGGGATCACGCTGCTGGACCAGAACACGTTCGACGTGCTCGGGCCCTGGGAAGCCGACCGCGGGGACCAGTTCCTCGCCTACGACGTGTGGTGGCACGTCATGGCCGACGTGGCCATCACCTCCGAGTGGGGCACCCCGTCCATGATCGAGAACGGCATCGTGCCCGAGCTGCTGCTCGGCCGCAAATACGGCCACCGGCTGCACTTCTGGGATATGCGGACCCGCACGCTCACCCAGACCGTCGACCTCGGTGACGAGCATCAGATCGTGCTGGAGCTGCGGCCGGCACACGACCCGACCAAGAAGTACGGCTTCGTGGGGGTGGTGGTCAGCGTCGAGGACCTGTCCGCCTCGATCTGGATGTGGCACGAGGAGAACGGCGAATGGGCCGCGACCAAGGTGATCACCATCCCGGCCGAGCCCGCTCCCGCCGAGCAGCTGCCACCGCTGCTGCAGGGCTTCGGCGCGGTGCCGCCCCTGGTCACGGACATCAACCTGTCCGTCGATGACCAGTTCCTGTACGTGTCGTGCTGGGGCACCGGCGAGCTCAAGCAGTTCAGCGTGAGCGACCCGCTGCACCCGGTGGAGACCGGATCGGTGCGGATCGGCGGGATCGTCGGGCGCACGGCCCATCCGGCCCGGCCGGACCAGCCGCTGAGCGGCGGGCCGCAGATGGTCGAGGTAAGCCGGGACGGCCACCGCGTCTACTTCACGAACTCGCTGTACGGCGCCTGGGACGACCAGTTCTACCCCGGCGGCGTGGGCGCCTGGATGGCCAAGCTGGACGTCACCCCGGGTGGCGGGCTGGCCTTCGATGAGCGGTTCTTCCCCGAGGGCGAGGCGTTCCGCGGCCGCCGCACCCACCAGGTGCGGCTGCAGGGCGGCGACGCGTCCAGCGACTCCTACTGCTTCCCGTCGGAGCCGTAACCGGGCCCCCGTCCGGGGCTACCAGCGGCCCCAGTGCACGACCTCCTCGAACGGGCGCCGGTCCGGCCGGGCGATCGGCGCCAGCGGCCGGTCCGCCGGGTAGCCCAGCGCGATCAGGTAGGCCAGGAACCGGTCGCCGGGGAAGCCCAGCAGCTGGCGGGCCAGGTCCTGGTCGGCCACGGACGCGTGCCCGCTGCCGATGCCGAGGTCGGCCGCCTCGAGCATGATGTTCATCGTGGCCTGGCCCAGGTCATACCGCAGGCCCTCGCGCCGGAGCTCGTCCTCCAGGACCGGCGCGACCAGGGCGATGGTCGCGGCGGACTGGGCCACGTGCCCGGCACCCCGCCACACCCGGGCCAGCTCGGTCAGCTCGCCGCGCCCGGTGACGACCACGAAATCCCACGGCTGCCAGTTCCGCGCCGAGGGGGCGCGGCGGCCGGCCTCCAGGATCCGGTCGAGGTCCGCCCGGTCGACGGGCTGGCTGGTGTAGCTGCGGACGTTCCTGCGCGCTCTGATCGCGTCCCATGTCTGCACGATCCCTGTCTACCACCGGCCCTGTCTGCCACCGGGCCTGTCTGCCACCGGGCCTGTCTGCCACCGGGCCTGTCTGCCACCGGCCCTGCCCTGCCACCGGGCCTGCCCCGCCACCGGGCCGTGGCCGCCGGCCGGTCGCGGGAGCGGCCGGGCCGGCTAGCCAGGGTGCGCGCCGCCCCGGGCTCTCCTAGGCTGACCCTGCAGCCGGCCGCAGGGACGCGCCGGCCTCACCACCTGGGGGAATCATGGTCATTCGGGACACCGCCTGGCCGGCGGGCACACCCTGCTGGATCGATCTCGGGGTCGGCGACATCGCCCGGGCCAGCGCCTTCTACGCGCGCCTGTTCGGCTGGGACATCCAGGCCGGGCCGCCCGAGGCTGGCGGCTACGCCATGTGCCTGATGGACGGCCGGCCGGTGGCGGGCATCGGCCCGACGCAGGGGCCGCCCGGCACGCCGGCCGCCTGGACCACCTATCTCGCCTCCGGCGACCTCGACGAGACGGCCAGGCGGATCAAGGCGGCCGGAGGGCAGACGTTCATGGAGCCGATGGACGTGATGGACGTCGGCCGGATGGCGGTGGCGGCCGACCCGGGTGGCGCGGTCTTCGGCGTGTGGCAGGCCCGGGCGCACACCGGGGTCGGCGTGGCCAACGAGCCGGGCTCGCTGTGCTGGAACGAGAACCTCAGCCGCGCCTACGACCAGAACCAGGCCTTCTACCAGGCCGTGTTCGGTTACGAGTTCGGCGACATGAGCGGCGACGGCTTCCGCTACGCCACGCTGAAGATCAACGGCACCGAGGTCGGCGGGATCGGCCAACTGGGCGCCGGCGTGCCCGCCGGGGTTCCCGCGCACTGGGAGACGTACTTCGCGGCCGCCGACACCGACGCGGCCGCGGCCACCGCGGCCGATGCCGGCGGCCGGGTCATCGAGCCGCCGCGGGACTCGCCGTTCGGGCGGATCGCCGTGGTCGCCGACGATCAGGGCGCCATGTTCTCCCTGATCAGCCTGCCGGCCCGCTGACCCGGGCGCGGTCACCTGAGGGCCAGGTCACCCGGCCGGGGGCGGTCACCCGACCGGGACCGGCTCCTCTTCCGACATCAGCCGGTCCGCGGTCCGGGTGGCGGTCTGCCGCGCCCACCGCCCACTGGTGAGCAGGCCCACGGTGAGCACGACCAGCCCGCAGCCGGTGATGATCCACCAGCCCACGTGGCTCGCGGTGGTGAAGCCGGTGCGCATCGGGCCGACCATGATCGAGGTCACCGCGGAGCCCACCACCGCCACCCCGAGCGACTGACCCACCTGCCGGCTGGTCGAGGCGATGGCCGCCGCGACCCCAGCCTGCGTGCGCGGCATCCCGGACACCGCGGTGTTGGTGATCGGGGCGTTCACCACGCCGAAGCCGATGCCGAAGATCAGATAGGAGACGAGCAGCCAGCCGGTGGACTGCTGCGCGGTCAGGCCGGTCAGCATGAGGGCGCCGCCGGACATGCAGATCCCCGCGACGATCAGCGGGATCCGCGGGCCGCGCTGGCCGACCATCCGGCCGGACAGCGGCGCGAAGATCACCGTGACCGCGGCCAGCGGCAGCGTGAGCAGCCCGGCGTGCAGCGCCGTGTAGCCGCGCACGTCCTGCAGGTAGAGCGTGTTGAGGAAGAGGAAGCCGCCCAGCGCGGCGAACGCGCTGACCGCGATCACCGTGGCCCCGGAGAACGGCGCGCTGCGGAAGAACCTGAGATCCAGCAGCGGTTCGCGGCGCCGTGGCTCGTACGTGATCAGGGCCCCCAGGGCCACCGCGAACACGGCGAAGCAGCCGATGATCTCCGGCGAGCCCCAGCCGTGCTCTGGCCCCTCGATGATCCCGTAGACCAGCGAGGCCAGCGTCACGATCACCAGCAGCTGGCCGACCGGGTCCAGCCGCCGCGGATGCGGCGCCTTCGACTCCGGCACGAACAAGGCGGTCAGCGCGATGGCCGCCACCCCGATCGGGATGTTCACCCAGAAGATCCCCCGCCAGCCCACCGAGGCGATCAGCAGGCCGCCCACCACCGGCCCGAGGGCCAGGCTGACACCCACCGCCGCGCCCCAGACGCCGATGGCCCGGGCCCGCTCCTTCCGGTCGGTGAAGGTGTTCACGATGATGGACATGGCCACCGGGTTGAGCATCGAGCCGCCCACCGCCTGCACCATCCGGAACGCCACCAGCCAGCCCAGGCTCGGCGCGAGGCTGCACAGCAGCGAGCCGATGGTGAACGTGGCCAGCCCGGCCTGGAACGTGCTGCGCCGTCCCAGCCGGTCCGCAGTCGAGCCGGACAGCACCAGGAGGCTGGCCAGCACCAGCGTGTAGGCGTCCACCACCCACTGCAGCCCGGACACCGACGCGTGCAGGTCCCGCTGGATGGACGGCAGCGCGACGTTCACGATCGTGTTGTCGAGCCCCACGATGACCAGGCTCATGCAGCAGATGGCGAGGATCAGTAGCCGGCGGCGGCGGCTTGGCCCGCTCACGACTGGCCCTCTGGCGACTGGCTCTGTCACGACTCCCTCGGGGGGTGGCTTCGTTACTTGCGAAACTACAACTGACTCCAGTGGAGTCGAACACGTGGTTCAATGTTCCTATGCCTGACGACGGGCTTCCGGTGCTGGCCCCCGGGTCCGCCGCCGAGTGGGACGCCTGGCTCACCGAGCATCACGCGGACTCGGCCGGCCTGTGGCTGAAGATCCCCAAGAAGGGTTCGGGCTGTCCCGGGGTCTGCTACGCCGACGCGCTCAGCGTCGCGCTCTGCCACGGCTGGATCGACGGCCAGAAGGGCCGTCTCGACGACGAGTACTGGCTGCAGCGTTTCACCCCGCGCCGGGCCGGCAGCAAGTGGTCGCGGATCAACACCGAGCAGGTCACCACCCTGATCGAGGCCGGCCGGATGAGGCCGGCCGGGCTGCGGGAGGTGGAGCGGGCCCAGGCGGACGGCCGCTGGGCCGCCGCCTACGAATCGCAGTCCGCCGCGGCCGTCCCCGAGGATCTCGCCCGCGCACTGGACGGCAACGACGCCGCCCGCGCGTTCTTCGAGCGCCTGGACCGGGCCAACCGGTACGCGATCCTCTACCGCATCGCGGACGCCAAGCGCCCCGAGACCCGGGCGCGGCGTATCGCCACGTTCACGGCAATGCTTAGCGAAGGCAAGAAAATTCATCCCTGACCGCGGACTGGGCCCGGTGCCCAGGGACCTCGGATAGCCTTCTACGTCAGCGCCGCCCACCTACCGGGATGTCCGTCATGCGAATGCCAACCACCGCGGGCTCGGGCCGGCCGGGGGAGACGGGCCCGCTGACGGCGCCGCAGCCGGCCGGGCCGAGCGGGCTCACGGCGCCCGGCGCGGCCCGGGCGGGGCCGCCGCGACCCTGCGGCGGCACTGGCTGATTGCGGCCCTGCTGCTGGCCGGGCTGGTCCTGCGCGGCCTGTCGCTGGCCGCCTACCAGCCCGCCCTGCTCTACATCGACAGCCTGAAGTACCTGTTCGGCGCCTGGCCCGGCAACGACCCGCTCGGCTACAACGTGATCCTCAAGGTGCTGCTGGCCGGGGGGAACCTCGACACGGTCACGGTCGTCCAGCACCTTCTCGGCCTGGCCATCGCCGTCGCCCTGTACCTGGTGCTGCTGCGCCGCGGCGCGCCGCGCTGGCTGGCCGCGCTGGCGGCCGCGCCCATCCTGCTCGACGCCTACCAGGTGCAGATCGAGCAGACCATCATGCCGGATGTCTGGTTCGAGGCCCTGATCGTCGCCGGGCTGGCGCTGCTGCTCTGGCGGGCGGTGCCGGGACCGTGGCTGATCGCAGCGGGCGGCCTGGCCCTGGGCGCCAGCGCGCCGGTGGCCCAGGTCGGCCAGATCCTGGTCGTCCCCGCGCTGGTCTACCTGCTGATCGTGGTCCCGGGCTGGCGGCGCAAGGTGCTCGGCGCGGTCGTGCTGTGCGTGGCGTTCGCCGTTCCCATCGCCGGGTTCTCGCTGCGTGAGTACGTGGTCGCTCATCAGTTCTCGCTCGCCCCCGCCGCGGGGAGCACCATCTACGGGCGGCTGGCCGAGAGCGCGGACTGCGCGACGCTGAAGCTGCCCGGTTACGAGCGGGCGCTCTGCCCGCCGCGGGCGCTGGCCATCCGGCTCGGCCCGGACGGGCTGGTGCACAGCGACGCCTCTCCCGACCGCACCTACGTGGCGCCGGCCGGGATGACCCACGGTGAGGTGGTCGGGAACTTCGAGCACCGGGTGATCACCCAGCAGCCGCTGCGGGTGGTGGCGGGGGTGCTCGGCGACGCGGCCCGGCTGTTCGAGCTGCACCGGGTGACCAGCACCGGGGACACGCCTATTTCCCGCTGGCAGTTCCAGACCAGCTACCCGACCTACGGCAGCAGCATCTTCCTCAGCCGCGATCACACCATCATGCTGGGCCTGCACTACGAAGCCAGCGGCGGCCCGGTGCATGTCCGGCCGCTGCCCGCCAGCATGGGCGGGCAGGCCACGGTGGCCCGGCCGCTGGCCTCGTTCCTGCGCGGTTACCAGCTGCACGGCGGCTACACGCCCGGGCCGCTGCTCGCGCTCGCCACCCTGGCGGGCCTGGCCGGGGCGGTGATAGCGCTGGGCGACAGCCTGGCCAGGGCCTGGAAGCGCGGATTCCTGTCCGCCCACCAGCGCCAGCTCGCCCTGGCCTGCCTGCTGTTCTTCGGCTCGGCCGTGGCGGTCCTGCTTGCCTCCGACCTGTTCGAGTTCTCCTGGCGCTACCAGCTGCCCGCCCTGGTGACGCTGCCGCCCGCGGGGGCGCTGGGCCTCGCCTTGCTGGGCAGCCTGCTGCGCCGCCGCGCCCCCGAGGACCACACCCCAGGCCGCAACGGAACCGCTCCGGCCGGCTCCCCGCCCCAGCCGGCTCCCCCATCCCGGCCAGCTCCGCTGTCCCGGCTGGTCCTCCTGCACCGGCCAGCCCTCCTGGGCTGGCCAGCCCTCCTGGGCCGGCTGGCCCCCCTGGGCCGGCTGGCACTGACCACGCGGATGAGCAAGCCAGGCCGCCGCGGCCCCTCTCCCGCCCCGCCGACTGACCCACGTTCCGGGCCCGGGTCCGTGCCCGGTGACGGTGGCTGTGGACCGGGCTGTGGATGACCTGGTGGACAGCCGGCCGGACTCAGGGGATAACCCGGCCCCTGTTGTGGAAAAGCTGTTCATAACGATAAAAAACGCAAATTCCTGGCCGGAAGTCCTTGTGCCACTCTGCGCCAGGCGGTAGAAATTCCGCACCACCACATATGGAGATCAGCGGGCCCCCCGCACTCCGGCCGCCCGGGTAACCGGAACGACTGGAAGGGTGCCCAGGAGAGCCGGGAAACCGGCCCTCTGGGCTGATTTCCCGCCCCCGGTGGCCTGGCCGGACAGCACCCCGGCAGCCGAGCAATCGGCAGCCCGGCTGGATGGCCGCGGCGAGGCCCCTCCACCTCATACGTGGAGGGGCCTTGCTGCGTGTCCGGCATTCCCGCCCATATGCCCCCGGCGGCCGGGCCCGGGTTCGCCCGCCGGAGACCGCGCGGCGGGCCCGGGACCACGCCCGCGGCGGGGCCGCCGTCCGCCGGCCGTCCGCCCGCCAGACTGTGGACCACGCTGTGGATAGCGCGGTGGACAGCCACCTTTCCCGGGGGATAACACGCGCCTTCTTGTGGATTTCTCGGATAGCAGGAAAAAACTCGAAATTACTGCCCGGAAACTCTTGCGCCAGTTCCCCTCCGAGAGTAGAAATTCATTCACCGCCAAGGCGGAAGCCCTTCCGGGAGGAAACTCCCGGGACGCCGGGGAAACCCGGGCGACAGGAAAGCCGGGCAACCGGCATTTCAGTTGCTGCTTCCCAGGCCAGGTGGTCGGCGGCAGAACGCCAGGAAGCCGGGCAACCGGCAGCCCCGGCGGGACGCAGCCAGGTGGGGCCCCTCCGACTCATACTCGGAGGGGCCCCATTCCTTGTGCCGTGCCCCCGGCCACCTTGTGCCGTGCCCCCGGCCACCCGGTCACAGGAGATCGCGGCGGCGCAGTCCCGCCACTCCGGCCAGGACCAGCACCGCCGCCACGCCCACCAGCCAGGCCAGCGGCGCCACCGTGACGGGCGCCCCGGGCAGCTTGGGGATGTGACTGAACGGCGACACGTCCAGCACGCCCTGGGGCAGCCGGATCTCCGGCCCGATCAGCACGATGACGGCCGCCAGGCCCAGCGCGGTCCACGCCCCGGCCACCGCGGCCCGGGGCACCAGGCCGTACAGGGCCAGGGCCAGGCCGGCCAGCACCCAGGCCGCCGGAACCTGGGCGAGCCCCGCTCCGGCCAGCCGCGGCAGCTGGGCGGCCAGGCCGCCCGAGGTCAGCCCGGCCCCCAGCGCCATGGCCAGGCCCCCGACCAGCAGCAGCCCCGCGCTGCCCACGGCGGCGACGGCCAGCTGACCGGCCGCCCAGCGGGTCCGCCCGACCGGGGCCGCCAGCACCGGCTCCGCCCGGCGCTCGCTTTCCTCGGTGTGCAGCCGGAGGACGCCCGCTACCGCATACGCCGCGGCGATCACCCCCAGCAGCGCGAGCACCGCCGCGAGGTAGGCATCGACCAGCCCGCGGTGCCCGCCCAGCCGGATGAATATCTGCCGGGCCTGGGAGCTGGTGTCGAGCAGCGGGCCGATCCCCTGGGCCACCGACCCGAACAGCGCGCCAGCCACCGCGAATCCGGCCGCCCAGCCGAGCAGGGCACCGCGCTGCAGGCGCCAGGCCAGCGCGAGCGGGCTGCGCAGCCAGCGGGCCGCCGCGGGCCGGCCCGGGCGGGCAGCAGGCCGGCGCCTAGGTCGCGGCGGCTCGCCAGCCGCGCGGCCCACCCGGCCAGGGCGGCCGCACTCACCACGAACACCAGGCCCACGGCCCAGCGGGGATGCGCGTACACCTGCATCTGCTCGGCCCAGCCCAGCGGCGAGGCCCAGCCCAGCCAGGACAGCCCGGACGCCGAGTCGCTCACCGCGCGGAGGAGGTACGCCGCCCCGAGCACGCCGGCGGCCATCCCGCGGGCCGTCCGGGCGCTGACCGTCAGCTGGGCGCAGACCGCGGCGACGCCCGCGAACACGCAGCCGGTCAGCCCCACCGCCGCCCCCAGGGCCAGCGAGCCGGCCAGCGGGTAGCCCAGGATGACCTGGACGAGGGCGATGAGCGGGATCAGCAGCAGGGTGCTGCCGAACGCCACCGCCAGGCCGGCGGCCAGGGGTGCCTGACGGCCGACCGCCGCGGCGCCCACCAGTTCGAGGCGCCCCTGTTCTTCATCATCGCGGGTGTGCCGGACCACGGTGAAGATCCCCATCAGCGCCGCGCCCACGGCTGCGGGGACCAGGACCTTCCAGGCGACCAGCGAACCCGGACTGCTCCCGTACACCGGGCCGGTCAGCGCGAGGACCGAGGCGTCGTGCCCGACGCTGGCGATGAGCGCGAGGCGTTCGGCCAGGCTCGTGTACAGGTGCCGGAAGCTGTACCCGGTGCTGCCGACGCTGCCGGCGAACACGTACAGCCAGACCAGCAGGATGATGCGGTCGCGGCGCAGGCTGAGCCAGATCAGCGCGGCCGTCCCGGTCAGCCCGGCCGGACCGCGCCCGGACGCCTGGTCCCCGGGGCGCCGCGTGCGGGCGGCCACCGTGGTCATGACGGGTCCGTGTAGTGCCGCAGGAACAGCTCCTCCAGCGAGGGGGGCTGGCTGACCAGGCTGCGCACCCCCGCCGCGGCCAGCCGCGTGAGCAGCTCACCGAGCGCGCTGTTGTCCACCTGGGCGCTGACCCGGTGGCCGGCGACCTCCAGATCGTGCAGCCCGGGCAGGCTGGCCAGCCCGTCGGGGGGCCGGTCCAGCTCGGCGCGCACCGAGGTACGGGACAGGTGCCGCAGGTCAGCCAGGGCACCGGAGTCCACCGTGCGGCCCGCCCGGATGATCGTCACGCGGTCGCAGAGCGCCTCCACCTCGGACAGGAGGTGGCTGGACAGCAGCACGGTCCGTCCCGCCGCCCGTTCCTCGTCCACGCACTCGCGGAACGTGGCCTCCATCAGCGGGTCCAGCCCCGAGGTCGGCTCGTCCAGGATGAGCAGCTCGGCCCCGGAGGAGAGCGCGGCGATCAGCGCCACCTTCTGCCGGTTTCCCTTGGAGTAGGACCGGCTCTTCGTGGCCGGGTCAAGCTCGAACTTCTCCAGCAGGACAGCCTTGCGCTGCTCATCGAGACCACCGCGGAGCCGGGCGAGCAGGTCGATGACCTCCCCGCCGGACAGGTCCGGCCACAGGGTGACATCGCCGGGCACGTAGGCGAGCCGCCGGTGCAGCGTGGTCGCCTCGCGCCAGGGATCCCCGCCCAGCAGCCGGGCGGTTCCCCCGCCCGCCCGGATCAGGCCGAGCAGCACCCGGATGGTGGTGGTCTTGCCCGACCCGTTAGGGCCCAGGAAGCCGTGCACCTCACCGGCGGCCACCGTGAGGTCAAGTCCGTCCAGCGCGCGCGTCCGGCCGAACGACTTGCTCAGACTGGCTACCTCGATCACCGCGGTCACACCCCCAGCCTAGCATCAAATTCACAAAATCATGAAAGTTATGTATCTAGTAAACTGACGGCAGTGACGGCCCTCGGAAGGGGTGACAGCCAGTGCGGGAGGCGCCGCAGGCGCAGGACCCACGGGAAGCCCGGGAGCCCCGGCAGGCTCAGCGACCCCAGGAAGCCCGGGAGCCCCGGCAGGCTCAGCGACCCCGGGAACCCCGGGATCCCCGGCAGGCGCGGGATCCCCGGGAGACGCGGGACGACGCGGCCGTGCGGCAGTTCATGCAGCGCCTCGCCTCGCTGCTCACCGACGCGGGCATGCCGCGGATGCCGTCCAGGATCTTCGTCGCGCTGCTGGCCGCGGACACCAGCAGCCTCACCGCGGACGAGCTCGCCGGGGTCCTCCAGGTCAGCCCGGCCGCCATCTCGGGGGGCGTGCGGTACCTGGTCCAGGTCGGCCTGGTCAGCCGGGAAACGGAGGCCGGTTCCCGGCGTCACGTGTACCGGATGCCGGACAACGTCTGGCACGAGGTCCTCCGGGCCCGGGACCGGATCATGATGCGCTGGTCGGACGCGATGCGCGACGGGGCCGAGGTGCTCGGCGTGACCACGCCCGCCGGGGAACGGCTCGCCGAGTCGGCGATGTACTTCGATTTCGTCAGCAAGGAGCTGCCGGCCGTGCTCGGCCGGTGGGCGGAGTACAAGGCAGCACACCGGGACTGAGCCGGCCACCGGGCCGGTCCCGTCCGGCCCGGCGATCATTGTCGCTAGCCTGGGCACATGGCCGAAGAGACGTATGAGCCCTCCGCCGATCCCGGCGACGGCAGTTCCGAATTTACCTACGGTGGCGGCACCGGCGATTACGAGCGCGGCGACAGCCGCGGCACGGACGGGCTCGAGGACACCGACTTCGAGGACGACGGGGTCCTGGACTCCTCCGACACCCTGGAGGACAGCGAGGATCCGTACGACGACCCACTGGACCCGGGCGTCGAGCCCGCCGACAAGTGGTCGGCTGGTGAGCGGTTCGGCGACACGCTGGCCGAGGAGCGCCAGGGTGAATCGCTCGATCAGCTCCTCGCCGAGGAGGACCCGGAGCCGGACCCCTACGCCGACCCCGACCCCGCCGCCGAGGGCGACCTGCCCCGGGAGGGCCCGGAAGCCTACGACGAGCCCCAGCCGCGGGCCCGGCTGGTCGCCGAGGACGAGGGCGCCCACCCGGACACCGAGCCGGACCTGGTCGCCGAGGACGTGGGCATCGACGGGGGCGGTGCGGGCGCCGAGGAAGCGGCCGTCCACCTGACGGACGAGGACGAGGACGAGATCGCCGGCGGCCCGGAAGGCTGAGCCCCGCGCGGCCGTCGCCCGGGGCCTGGGAGAATCCGGTCATGACGGAATCCCAGCCGGCGCCCTCCGCCCTGTCCGGGCGGACCGCGTGGGCCCGGAACCTGGAGACCCCGCTGCGCCAGTTCCTGCGCACGGAGACCGGGAGCGCCGCGATCCTGCTGGCCGCGACGGTGGGCGCGCTGGTCTGGGCGAACGTCGCGGGCGGCAGTTACGACTCGTTCTGGTCCACCCGGCTGTCGGTGAGCCTGGGCGCCACGGGCCTGTCCGACGACCTGCACGGCTGGGTGAACTCCGGCCTGATGACGTTCTTCTTCCTGGTGGTCGGCCTGGAGGCCCGGCGCGAGTTCGACATGGGCGAGCTGCGTGAGCGGAGGCGGCTGACGCTGCCGCTGGTGATCGGCCTGGGCGGGATGATCGTCCCGGTCGCCATCTACCTGGCGGCCAACGCGGGCGGTCCGGGGGCCCGCGGCTGGGGCGCGTCCATGTCCACCGACACCGCATTCGCGCTGGGCATGCTGGCCCTGGTCGGTTCCTGGCTGCCCGACCGGGTCCGCACGTACCTGCTCACCTTCTCGGTGGTGGATGATCTGGTCGGACTGGCCGTTATCGCAATTTTTTACAGCGCGCGGCTGGAGCTGCCCGCGCTGCTGGCGGGGGTAGGCATCCTGGCCGCGGTGGCAGCCATCCGGGCCGCGGGCGTGCGGTTCGGGCAGGCCTACTTCCTGCTCGGCGCGGCGGCCTGGGTCGCGTTCTTCAAGTCCGGCGTGGACCCGGTGGTGGTGGGGCTGGTCATGGGCCTGCTCTCGTACGCCCGTCCCGCCGCGCGCGGCGACCTGGAGCGGGCCAGCGACCTGTTCCGGATGTTCCGCGAGCAGCCCACCCCGCAGCTCGCCCGCGAGGCCCGCGACGGCGTGTCCCTGGCCATCTCCCCCAACGAGCGGCTCCAGCAGCTGTACCACCCCTGGTCGAGCTACCTGATCGTGCCGCTGTTCGCCCTGGCCAACGCCGGGGTCATGGTGAGCGTGGGGCTGCTTTCCCGGGCCTATGCGTCCCCCGTCACGCTGGGCATCCTGATCGGCTACGTAGTAGGCAAGCCGGTGGGCACCACCGCAGCCGCCTGGCTCGTCACCCGGCTCAGCCGGGGCCGGATCCAGCCGCCGGTGGGCTGGGCGGCCGTGATGGGCGCGGGCGCGATCGCGGGCATCGGGTTCACCGTGGCGCTGCTGATCGCCTCACTCGCCTTCCACGGCACCCTGCTGGCCGAGGCGAAGCTGGGGATCCTGTCCGCGGCGTTCTGCGCGTCCGTGCTCACCTGGACGGTCTTCCGGGTCACCCGGCTGCTGCCCAAGCGGCTGAAGATACGCGCCCTGCTCGGCACCTCCACCACCCTCACCGACCTGGCCGTCCCGGTCAACGCGGGCCGCGATCACATCCGCGGGCCGGAGGAGGCCCCGGTCACCGTGGTGGAGTACGGCGACTTCGAATGCCCCTACTGCGGCCAGGCCGAGCCGATCGTCCGGGAACTGCTGGCCGACTTCGGCGACGTCCGGTACGTGTTCCGGCACCTGCCGCTGAACGACGTCCACCCGCACGCCCAGCTGGCCGCGGAGGGCGCCGAGGCGGCCGACCGGCAGGGCAAGTTCTGGGACATGCATGACCTGCTGATGGAGCATCAGGGCGCGCTCACCGCGCGGGACCTGATCCAGTACGCCGCCGACCTCGGTCTCAACACCGCCCGGTTCGCCGACGACCTGCGCAAGCACGCGGGGGCGGCGCGGGTGGCCGCGGACGTGGACTCGGCCGACTTGTCCGCGGTGTCCGGCACGCCCACGTTTTTCATCAACGGCAAGCGCCACTACGGCGCCTACGACATCGGCACGCTGTCCGACGCGGTCCGCGCCGCCCGGGCGCGCAGCCTGATCACGACCTGAGGAGGCGGGCCCGTGGGCCTGGTCAACACGGTAGGGGTGGTGCTGCATCCCGGGCGGGACTGCAACTCGGCCATGTTCGCGCTGCTGGCCTGGGCCAGCGGGCGCCAGGTCACGGTGCTCGCCCTGAAAGAGGAGGCCGGCCGGGTACCCGGCCCGGTCGAGGCCGTCGGCCCGCAGGACCTGGCGCAGCGCGCCGATCTCGTGGTCAGCCTGGGGGGTGACGGCACCATGCTGCGGGCGCTGCGCATCGCGTGCGGCACGCCGACGCCGGTGCTCGGGGTCAACGTGGGCCGGCTCGGGTTCCTGGCCGAAATCGACCCCCCGGAGATGGGCCGGGCCCTCGGCGCCATCGACGAGCACCGGTTCACCGTGGAAACGCGGTCCGCGGTCCGGGCGGAATTCCTCGGCCGGCAGACGGTCGCGTTCAACGACGTGGACCTGGCCCGCATCCCCGGGCGCGGCGGCTCGGCCGTGGTCGAGCTGACGGTGGAAGCGCACCCGTTCGTGCGCTACGCGGCCGACGCGGTCATCGTGTCCACGCCCACCGGGTCCACCGCCTACAACTTCTCCGCGGGCGGGCCGATCGTGTCGCCGAACGTCGAGGGACTGCTGGTCACCCCGGCCGCGCCGCACTCGGCGTTCAACCGGGCGCTGTTCCTGGCGGCGGCCGAGAAACTCACGCTGACCGTGCTGCCGCGCAGCGGTGAGCTGGCCGTGGAGGCAGACGGTAACGTCGAGGGGTACGTGCATCCCGGCGACACCGTGGTGGTGACCACGGTGCAGGACGCGGCGCATGTGGTGCGGCTCGGCCGGACCACGTTCTACCAGCGGGCGCAGCGTAAGCTCCGGCTGACCGGGTCGGCGGAGGCCGACGGCGACTGACCGGGGGACAGCGGCCAGCCAGGGCGCCCCGGCGGCTGCTGGACGCCGCCCGGGCCGGGAATGAACCGCTATGCCGAAGTAGGCACACGGTAGCGTGGGTACAGGGATCGCCTTTAACGGGATGGATGACCGGCCGCTCATGGTTGGAACCGGTAGCGGGCAGACTGACTGACACCCTGGAAGGGCTGTGAGCGTGGTGCGAGATCCGGGAGACCTCTACGAGGTCAGCCCTGACGCGCCGGTACTGGACGGGGCAGTGATGCTGCACTACCTCGACGGGTTCATCGACGCTGGGGCGGCGGGCAAGCTGCTGTCCGCCCATTTGCTGAGCACGCTGGAACACGAGGAGATCGCCCGGTTCGACGTGGACCGGCTGATCGACTACCGGTCCCGGCGGCCGCCGATGATCTTCTCCCGGGACCACTGGGAGGCCTACGAGGCACCCGAGCTGGCCATGCATCTGCTCACGGACACGGCCGGGAGCCAGTTCCTGCTGCTCACCGGACCGGAACCGGACCACGAGTGGGAGAGCTTCACCCAGGCGGTCCGGGACGTGGCCGCCCGGCTGGGGGTCCGGCTGGTGGTCGGTTTCCACGGCATCCCGATGGGCGCGCCGCACACCCGCCCGCTGGGCGTGACCGCCCACGCCACCACGTCCGGCCTGACCACGGGGTACCCGCCGCTGGTGGACCGCCTGCAGGTTCCGGGCAGCGTGGCGGCGCTGCTGGAGATGCGGCTGGGCGAGGAAGACCGCGCGGCCGTGGGCTTCGCCGTGCACGTGCCGCACTACCTGGCCCAGGCGGCCTACCCGTCGGCCGCGATCACCCTGCTCGGCTCGGTGTCCCGCGCGACCGGCCTGCAACTGCCCGACGAGGCGCTGCGGGAGGCGGCCCGCGAGACGGACGAGGAGATCCGGCGGCAGGTCGAGGGTTCCGAGGAGATCATGGAAGTCGTGCAGGCCCTGGAACGCCAGTACGACGCGTTCGCCGAGGGCGCCGAGCGCGGCGGCCTGCTCGAGGGCTCCGAGCAGCTGCCATCTGCCGATGAGATCGGCGCCCAGTTCGAGCAGTTCCTGGCGGAACAGCAGGGCCGGGCCGACTCCTCCGACTCCTGACCCTGCTGCCGCCCGGCAGGCTAGGCCACTTCGCGGAGCCTGCCGGTCGCCACGTCGAAGACGAAGCCGCGGACCGAGTCCTTGTGCGGGATGAACGGGCTGGCCTTGATCCGCGCGATGGACTGGCGCACGTCGTCGTCGAGATCGGGGAAGGCCTCCGCCGCCCATTCAGGCTTGATGCCGGTGTCCTTCTGGATGCTGGCCTTGAAGTCGTCGTCGGTGAAGGTGAGCATCCCGCAGTCGGTGTGATGGATGAGGATGATCTCCTGCGTGCCGAGCAGCCGCTGGCTGATCGTGAGCGAGCGGATCTCGTCGTCGGTGACCACCCCGCCCGCGTTACGGATCACATGGGCCTCGCCGTCCTTGAGGCCGAGGATGTCGTAGACGTTCAGCCGCGCGTCCATGCAGGCCACCACGGCGAGCTGCCTGGACGGCGGAAGCGGCAGCGCGCCGGTGAAAGATTCCGCGTAACGCTCGTTGTTAGCCAGCACCTCGTCAGTAGCGGTCATGACGCCAATCCTCTCTGGTTGGTGTGCCCCTGATCCGTACGGCGTGCGGTACCCCATGGGGCCCTGCTCATCTTCTGTACTCCCCCGATGCCCGCGGTACGGAACCGGGCAAACCCTCCCACACCCAGGGGCCCGCCCAGGCCCATCCCCTGGGCCCTGAATCCCCCCTGAGCTACTAAATCCCCTTGAGCTCCTAAATCATTTAATTCCGATTGAGATAGTAACCTATAGCCTTTTGAGCCGCACGCGCCATGTCCGACACGGCGCGTGACCAGGTACACACGCTCCGGCTTCACCATCACTAGACTGATCCGCGAGGAAACGGGGACGACAGCGGACGCTACGGCCCGGCCAGCCGCATCACCGGGGTGGCCGGCCATCGTGACCGGCGGGCGGATGCGCGCCGGCCAGCGCCGATCGCGCCGCCGCCCGGCGACATCAGGGGGATACGCGTCCATGAGCCGATCGAGTGCACGCGAATGCCTGGCACCCGGAACCGTGGTGGCCCCGGGCGAGGTGCTGGTGGCCACGGAGATCGGCGACCCCGCGCATGGCACGCTGACCTGCCCGGCCGCGCCCCTGGTCGGCGGCCTGCTGTACCGCCGGGGGGTGCGGGTCCGGTACGCGCCGGTGCCCCGGTCCGGCGACGCATCCCAGGCGGATGACGGCGCAGCCCTGTTCGTCACCACCGTGCTGCACAACGACGGCACGGCCACCGCCATCGGCGCCGCGGCCAGCAGCGTGGACGGCGTGGCGATGGCCGCCGCCCGCAGCGCGGTCGAGGAGTGGGCCGGGGTCGGCGCGACCAGGCGCCTGCTCAGCGCGGTCAGCCCCTGGTGCCCGGGCGCGCGGCGGGCCCTCGAGGCGACCCGGCAGGCCCTGGCCCGGGGCCCGGTGTACGTGTGCGGGCAGCTCATGGCCAGCCCGCAGGCCTCCGCCGACCTGGAAAAGAACGGCGCGGTCTTCGCCCGCTCCCTGGATGACGTGCCCAGCGGCGCCGCGGTGCTGATCCCGGCGCACGGCGTCGCCCCCGGGGTGCGCACCGAGGCTGCCGAGCGCGGCCTGGACATGATCGACGCGACCTGCCCGCTGGTGGGCGGGGTGCAGGCCGAGGCCCGCCGGTTCGCGGAGCGCGGTGATCAGGTGGTCCTGATCGGCCAGTCGGGCCTCGCGGTCCTGCCCGCGATCCTGGGCGAGGCCCCGGACCACGCCATCCTGGCCGAAACACGGGTCGGGGCGGGCGCAGTCCAGGTCGCGGACCCGCGGCGGGTCTCGTACGTGCTCGTGCCCGGCGTCCCGGTGGAGGACACCCCGATCGCGACCGCGGCCCTCCGGTCCCGGTTCCCGGCCCTGCGCGGCCCGGATCCGGACGGGTTCTGCTACGCGGCCTCCGACCGGGCCGAGACCGTCCGGACCGTGGCCGCGTCCAGCGACCTGGTCCTGGTGCTGGGCACCGAGGACGACCCGGACACCCGGCACCTGACCGCCCTGGCCCGGTCGAACCGGGCCAAGGCCAACGTGATCGCGGACGTCACCGAGATCATCCCGTCCTGGCTGGCGGGCGTCTCGGCCGTCGGGCTGGCCGAGTCCACCGCCGCCGCTCCCGGGCTGGCCGCGCGGGTGACCGAGGCACTGTCCGGCCTCGGCCCGCTGAGCGTGACCCGGCGGCTGGTCAGCACCGAGGTCGCCGGCCGGCCTGAGATCCTCCCGTGGGCCGGGTAGGCCGGGACCCGGGGAGGTAGCCGGGCGGGGCGGGCGGGCTGCGCGGCGGCGGGGCTGCGCGGCGGCGGGGCTGCGCGGCGGCGGTCAATCTGACATTGTGACTGTCATGCTCTTCCCCACCTCCCTGGTCGGCAGTTACCCGCAGCCGGACTGGCTTATCGACCGCGCCCGGCTCCGTGGCCGGTTCCCGCCCCGGGTCCGCGCGACCGAACTGTGGCGGGTCGCCCCGGAGTACCTGGACCAGGCCCAGCGCGACGCGACCGAACTGGCCATCCGGGCCCAGGAACGGGCCGGCCTGGACATCATCACCGACGGGGAGATCCGCCGGGAGAGCTACTCAAACCGGTTCGCCACGGCCCTCGACGGGGTGGACATCGACCATCCCGGCACGGCGCTGGACCGCAGCGGCGAGCCGAATCCGGTGCCCCGGGTGACCGGCCCGATCCACCGCCGGCACCCGGTCGAGGTGGGAGACGTGGAGTTCCTGCGGGCCACCACCGGCCGGACCGTCAAGATCACCGTGCCGGGGCCGTTCACCATGGCCCAGCAGGCCCAGAACGACTACTACACCAGCACCGAGGACCTCGCCCTCGGCTACGCCGAGGCAGTCAACCAGGAAGTCGCGGACCTGTTCCGGGCGGGCGCGGACATCGTTCAGCTCGACGAGCCGTACCTGCAGGCCCGCCCGGACGAGGCCCGCAAGTACGGCGTCCGGGTGATCAACCGGGCCCTGGACGGCATCACCGGGACGACCGCCGTGCACCTGTGCTTCGGCTACGCGGCGATCATCCACGAGCGGCCGTCGGGCTACTCGTTCCTGCCCGAGTTGGCCGATTGCGTCTGCGACCAGGTCTCGGTCGAGACCGCGCAGTCCGGGCTGGACTGCGAGATACTCACCCACCTGGACGGCAAGACGATCATCCTGGGCGTGCTCAACCTGGGTGACGAGACCGTGGAGAACCCGGCCGAGATCGTCGCCCGGGCCCGCCGGGCCCTGAAGTACGTGCCCGCTGAGCGGATCGTGCTGGCGCCGGACTGCGGGATGAAGTACCTGCCCCGGGAGGCGGCGTTCGGCAAGCTCGTCTCGCTGCGGATGGCCGCCGCCCTGCTGCGCGCCGACGCGGGCGTCCCCACCGTCTCCTGAACCGGCGATGTGCATCGTAAGCGGACAGCAGGGGCTGCTTACAGCCAGCCGATGATGGTGCCGAGCAGGCCGCTGGAGTTGCCGTCACCGGATGACGTGGGCGTCGGCGACGGGCCCGTGGGCGACGGCGACGAGGACGAGGCCGACGAGGACGGGGACGCCGGGGGGGTGCTGGCTGGCGGGGTGGTGTGCTTGGACTTCGTGGGCGTGGCCGAGGACGGGTGGCTGGCCGGCTTGGACGACGCCCCGGACTCCCCGGTCCCGGGCGTGTAGGACACGGTGCCGCCCAAGTCGGAGCTGTGCTTGCCGTGGGCCTTCTTGTGCCCGGAACGGGACGGCTTGGGGGTGTTCACCGCGGGTGCCGCCTGCGCGGACGGGATGGCGGGCGCGACCGCGGAGCTGACCGGGGGCGGTGCGTGATGCAGCGTGCTCGCCACGAGCATCGCCCCGCCGCCGAACATGGCGAACACCGCCACCAGCACCCCGGCGGCGGGCACGAACGCGGCCGGCCCGCGGCGGGACGCCAGCGGGTCCAGCGGCACGGGGAAGCCGGACCGGGTGAACGGCTCGGCCCGGTCCGCGATGTCCGCCCGCTCCCGGGCTGCGCCGGGAGAGGTGTCCGCGAGCAGGCTGAGCGCCTCGTGCTGCAGGCTCTCCGGCAGGACGGGCTCGGGCAGCACGCCGAGCAAGGCCAGCGGGTTCACCTGGCGCCGGCCGTGCTCGCCGCAGATCTCGCAGGTGCTGATGTGCCGCCGGACCTGCTTGCGCAGCGGCGTGGTCAGGTCCCCGTCCCAGTCCCCCAGGATCCAGGACAGTTCCTGGCACGACCCCATGCTGGAACGGGCCACCATGAGCGCGCTCAGCGCGGTCTCGAAACGGGTCCGCGCCCGGGTGGTCAGGGCGTGGGCCTGGTTGCGCGGCACCCCCAGCGCGTCCGCCAGGTCCGCGCCGTAGAACTCGTGCCGCAGGCTCAGCTCGACGATTTCCCGGTCCGCCGGGTCCAGCCCGGCCAGCGCCGACGACACCATCTCCCGCTGCTGCGCCTCCACCAGGGCCAGCCCGAGATCCGCGGTCACCTCACCGTCGCTGAACTCGTCCTGGGTAAGCGGGATGGCGGCGCCGTCGCCGTGCAGGCGGCGCCGGCACTCGTTCCGGGCCACCGCGTACAGCCAGGGCCGCAGCCGGCTCGGGTCACGCAGCAGCGGCAGCTTCGCCTCGGCCACCACGAAGGTGTCCCGGACCGCTCCCGCCGCGTCAGCCGGGTCCCTCAGCAGCGACCGGCAATAGCCGTACAACGCCGGAGCGAACTGATCGTAGGCAGCCGCCAGCGCCGCGGGATCGCCCGCCACGACTGCCGCCACCAAGTCCCCGTCACGCATGCGATCAACGCTATGGCCTGGCGGGAGTTTTCGGATTGACTCCGGCCGAATCAGGCCGAACCGGCTGCCCCGATTTTCCCGTCCGCCCCGGTCAGCCGCCCCGGTCAGCGGCCCTGGTCAGGGGGGCCTGGTCAGCGGTCCCGGCGGCGGTCCCGTGCCTAGCCGAGCAGCTGGTAGGTGACCGGGACGCTGAGCCCGCCCGGACTCACGGTCAGCAGGGCGGTGGAGAACAGGGCGGCCCCGACGGCGGTCACCGTGATGTGGACGCTCTGCCCGGCCGCCAGCGACCCGGACACCTGGCTGAGCGTGAGGTCCTGGAGCAAGGGCGCGGGAACCGTGACGTGGTAGCCGGACACCGGCCCGCCATGGGCGGTGAGGGTCAGCGTCCCGGTCCACAGGCCGCTAAGGGACAGCTTGAGGCCCAGGCTCGCGGGTGACACGGTCAGGGTGCCCGTGACCGCGGCGGAGATCGCGGGCGACGGGGTGGCGGAGGTCGCCGGGGCCCCCGGCCCGGCGGGGGAACCCGTCCCGGCCGGAGCGGTGCTGGCGCCGTCCTTCCCGGTGCGCAGTACCTCCGGCCCGGGCGAGGTGGCCCCGTCCCCGGCGCCGCCCGCCCCCGACGAGGACGACGGGCCCGGGCCCGCGGCGGGCGCGCTGCTGGCGGGTACCGCCGCCGCGGCGCCCGGCGGCCGGGCCGGGCCGGAGTGATGCAGCAGGCCGCCGCCGACCAGGACTCCGCCGACGATCGCGGCGCCCCCGACGGCCGCGCCGCCGCGCGCATACGCGGCCCCGTGGGCCGCGGGCCGGTGGGCCAGGTGGCGCAGCCGGACCGGGGAGGGCGGGTCGAGCGGCTGGGGGAAGCCCCCGGGCCCGAGTGGTCCCACCCGCTGGCCGACGGCCAGCCGCTGGGCCACGGCCCCGGGTGAGCCGTCCGTGATCAGGCCGAGCACCTGGTGGCGCAGCGCGGCCGGCAGCGCGGCCACCGGCAGCATGCTCAGCAGCGCGACCGGGCTGAGCTCGCGGCGCTGCCGGTCCCCGCAGACGGCGCAGCGCCGGATGTGCCGCCCGACGCGCTTGCGGAGCAGCACGGTGAGCCGCCCGTCCCACCCCTCGAGGATCCCGGCCAGCTCGGGGCAGGCTTCCCGGCCGGAGCGGGCCACCAGGAGCACGCCGAGCGCCGCCTCGAAGTGAGCCCGGGCCCGCGAGGCCATCGCGTGGGCCTGGTTGCGGGGGACGCCGAGCGCGTCGGCCAGGTCGGCGCCGGCCAGCTCGTGCCCCAGGTTCAGCTCGATGATCTCCCGCTCGGTGGGGGTGAGTCCGGCCAGCGCCGACCAGACCAGCTCGTGGAGCTCCGCCTGTTCCAGGCCGGTCCCGAGGTCGGGCGTCTCGTCGGTCACCCCGGCCGCCTCGTCGAGCGGGGCGGCGCTGCCCGCGGACCGGAGCCGGCGGCGGCACTCGTTCCGGGCCACCGCGTACAGCCAGGGCCGCAGCCGGTCCTGATCGCGGAGTGCGGACAGCTTCCCCGCCGCGATGATGAACGTGTCCTGGACCGTGTCGGCCGCGTCGGCGGGCTGGGTGAGCAGGGACTGGCAGTAGGCATACAGGCTCGGCGCGTAGCGGTCATAGGCGGCTTCAAGTCCCGCTGGGTCGCCTGCCACGATGGCGGCCACGATCTCGCGGTCGAGCATGGCATCACGGTAGAACTCACCGGGGCAGCTCCGGGCGGATTCCGCGGTACATGGCTAACCGCCCGGGAGCCTCCTGGTGACGGTGCTCTCGCGGGGAACGACACGATCCGGGTCTGGCCTGCGCAGGCTGGCGGCCCCGGCGCCCTGGGCCGCTCAGGCCGGGGCGGCCCCGGCCGCCGGGCACCCCGGTGGACCGGCAGGCCGGGTGCGAGCTGGCCGCCGGGCGGGCCGGGGCGGGCATGCTGGCCGCCGGGAGCCGTCCGCCCGGCTGGGGCGGACTCGGCGCTGACGTGGCGGCCGCGGAGGCCACCATGACCCCGCCGGACGTGCCCGTGCTCTGCCAGGAACCGGTCCGCGGGTGCCCGGGCAGCAGCAGCACGACGCTGGCGGTCGCGGCGATGAGTGCGCTCACCGCGATGCCTGATCCCTTGGTCAGCGAGTCCATGCCGCGTCCCCTCCTCAGGCCGGCCCGGGACGGCGCCAGCACAGTTAGGAGTTCTCGTCCGGCCCGGTGCCAACAACTTTCCGGGGATTTCTCCGCCTCCAGGACGCCTCTAGGACGTTCGGTCCGGGCGCGGCTGCGGATGGGCGGATTCGCCGGCCACGTCAGCCGGGGCGGGCCGCCTCGCGGCCGGATCACCGGGGGGTCCATGCTGATCCCGGTACGCCAGCCGTTTCGCCGGGCACGAGCCAGTGAGGACGCAGCGATGGATTCAGCCGTGATCACCGTGACGGGCATGACCTGCGCTCACTGCGTCAAGGCAGTCAGCGGGGAAATCGGCGCCCTGGCCGGGGTGACCGGGGTGGACGTGAACCTGGACACCGGGGACGTACGGGTCACCGGCGAGCCGCTGCCCGCTGCCCGCGCACTGAGCGCCGCCGTCGCCGAAGCCGGTTACCAGGTTGCGGCCGGCCGCCCCTGACCCGCTCACCCGGACTGCCGCCGCGCCGGTCAGGACCCGGCGGCCGCGTCCCGGTAACGGTCCAGCGCGGCCTGCCGCGCCTGCTTGTGATCCACGATCGGCCCGGGGTAGTCCCGGCCGATCCGGCAGCCCGCCCGGTCCTGCTCCTGCTCGGGCATGCGCCACGGCTCGGCCAGGAACTCGTCCGGAACCCGGGCCAGCTCCGGCACGTAGCGGCGGACGTACCGGCCGTCCGGATCGAACCGCTCCTGCTGGAGCGAGGGGTTGTAGATGCGCCGGAACGCGGGCTGCGGATCCACCCCGACCGACGCGATCCACTGCCAGTTACCGTTGTTGCTGGCCTGGTCGCCGTCCAGGAGCAGTCGCATGAACCAGTCCTCGCCACGGCGCCAGTCGATGCCCAGATCCTTGGTCAGGAACGAGCCGGCCAGCAGCCGCACCCGGTTGTGCATCCAGCCTTCCCGGCGCAACTGCCGCATCCCCGCGTCCACCAGCGGGAACCCGGTCCGGCCCTCGGTCCAGGCGGTGAAATCGGCGTCGCCGCCCGCCCAGGCCAGCGTGCCGCGGTAGCGGGGCTGGAATTCCTGCCGGGAGTTCTCCGGGTGGTTCACCAGCACATGCTGGTAGAAGTCACGCCAGCAGAGCTGGCGCCGGAACGCTGCCGCGCCCTCGGCCCCGGCGCCTGTCCCGGCGGGCAGCTGGTCTTCCACCGCGCGCGGCGACAGGCAGCCGAACCGCAGGTACGGAGACAGCCGGGACGAGGCGTCGGCACCGGCCTGGTCACGGCCGGAGTCGTAGTCGCGCACCGCGCCGTCCAGGAACTCCGCCAGCCTGGCCAGCCCGGCGCTCTCCCCGCCCGGGGCGGCTCGGGCACCTCCTGCTCCAGGCCGAGGCTGGCCAGCGAGGGCACCCGGCCAGGCCGGGTCGTCGCGGGCGGGTCGATGCGTGGGGGAGGGTCCAGGACCGCGCGCCGGGTGAGCCGGTCCCAGGTTCGGTAGAACGGCGTGAACACGGTGTAGGGGCGGCCCTGCCCGGTCCGGATGGCGCGGACGTCGTCCACCACGCTGACCCCCGGATGGGCGTGCCCGGTGACGCCGGCCTGCTCCAGCGCGGCCCGGACCCGGCGGCCCCGGATGGTCTCATGCGGGCTGGGGTCGCCGCTCAGGTGCACCTCGGTGGCCCCGGTTTCCCTGGCCAGCGCGGGCAGTTCCTGCTCCGGGGGCCCGTGCCGGATGACCAGGCGTGCACCGCGGGCCGCGAGCTGGCCATCCAGGTCAGTCAGGCTCTCCAGCAGGAACGCGGTCCGCGGCCCGGACGCATGCCGCCCGTGCAGCAGCCGGTCGTCCAGGCAGAACACCGGCACGATCTTCTCGTGCGCGGCCAGCGCCGCGCACAGCGCCGGATGGTCGTGCACGCGGAGATCCCGCCGGAACCAGACCAGGGCGACCATGAACGCCCAGCTTAGGCGCTGGTCAGACGGCGGCGGGCAGATCCAGGTCCACCACGATCGGGGCGTGGTCGGACGGCCCCTTGCCCTTGCGGGCCTCACGGTCCACGTAGGCGTCCTTGACCGATGCCGCCACCGGGCCGCTGGCCAGGACCAGGTCGATGCGCATGCCCATGCCCTTGTGGAACATTCCGGCCCGGTAGTCCCAGTAGGTGAACGGCTCGCCCTTGAGCGCCCGGGCGGGGACATCGGTGAGCCCGAGGTCCAGCAGGCCGGCCAGGGCGGCCCGTTCCTCCGGGGTGACGTGGGTGGAGCCGGTGAACGCGGCCGGGTCCCACACGTCCTCGTTGCGGGGGGCGATGTTGAAGTCCCCGCACACGGCGAGCCGCGTCTTGGCCCCGTCCGGGCTGAGCTCGGCGGCGAGGGCGTCCCGCAGGGCCGCGAGCCAGGACAGTTTGTAGGCCAGGTGCGGACTGTCCAGGGCGCGGCCGTTGGGTACGTAGACCGACCACACCCGGCAGCCCGCGCAGGTAGCCGAGATAGCCCGGGCCTCCGGGTCAGGGAAGCCCGGCTCGCCGGGAAAGCCGCGGCGCACGTCGTCCAGGCCGGCCCGGGACAAGATCGCGACCCCGTTCCACCGTCCGCTGCCGTACAGCGCGGCCTCGTAGCCGAGTTCCCCGACCTCCCCCACCGGGAAGCCGGCGTCGGCGGCCTTGGTCTCCTGCAGGCAGAGCACGTCCGGCCGGGTCTCCTCCAGCCAGCCGAGCAGCCGGGGCAGCCGGGCCTGCACCGAGTTGACGTTCCACGTGGCCAGCCGCATGGTGTCCTTTCCCGGGCCGTCAGGCGTTCGCGTGCAGCGCGGCGTTCAGGGCGATGCCGTGCCCGGCGCGCTCGGTGACCCGGACCGCGCCGGTCTGCGAGTCGCGCAGCCACAGCAGCCCCGGCCGGCCGGACAGCTCCCGGGCCTTGACCACCTGCCCGCCGGGCAGCCGGACCTTGGTGCCCGCCGTCACGTACAGCCCGGCCTCCACCACGCAGTCGTCGCCGAGGGAGATACCGATACCGGCGTTCGCCCCGATCAGGCACCGTTCGCCGACCGAGATCGTCTCCTTGCCGCCGCCGGACAGCGTGCCCATGATGGACGCGCCGCCGCCCACGTCGGAGCCGTCCCCGACCACCACGCCGGCCGAGATCCGGCCTTCCACCATCGACGTGCCGAGGGTGCCCGCGTTGTAGTTGACGAAGCCCTCGTGCATGACCGTGGTCCCCTCGGCCAGGTGCGCGCCGAGCCGGACCCGGTCCGCGTCGGCGATCCGCACCCCGGCCGGCAGCACGTAGTCCACCATGCGGGGGAACTTGTCGACCCCGTACACGGTGACCGGGCCGCGGCGGCGCAGCCGCAGCCGGGTGGCCTCGAAGTCCGGCACCGGGCAGGGCCCGTGGCTGGTCCACACCACGTTGGCCAGCACCCCGAAGATGCCGTCCATGTTGCAGCCGCGCGGGCCGACCAGCCGGGCGGACAGCAGGTGCAGCCGCAGGTACCCGTCGTGCGCGTCGGCCGGGGGCGCGGCCAGGCGGCCGATCGTGGTGCGGACCGCGACGACCTCGACCCCCCGGGCCTCGTCCGGGCCGAGCAGGCCGGCCACGTCGGGCCCGAGCACCCCGGCCGCCTCGGCCCCGGACAGCCGGACGGTGCCGGCCGCCTCCGTGGCCGGGCTCAGTTCCGGCGCGGGGAACCAGGTGTCCAGCACCGTGCCGGCCGCTGTCGCACCGGTCACCACCGTGGCCAGGCCCACCGCCTGCGCCCCGGTGGCCTGACGGTCGATCCCTGAGTCAGTCACGGCCACATGCTAGCCGCCGGCCACCCGCCCGGCGCAGCCGCCGGCGGTGACCCCGTCAGTCGCCGAGTTCCGCCCGCCGCCGCGTCACGAACTCCTCGAGTTCGGCGCGGATCGCGCTGTCCAGCGGCGGCGCCTCGTAGTCCGCCAACGTCTTCGCGCAGATCTCCCCGGCCCGCTCCGTGGCGTCCTTGGCCCCGAGCCGCACCCACCGCTCGTAGTTGGCCGTGGACGAGACCAGCGGCCGGTAGAAGCACTCCCGGAACCGCTCCATCGTGTGCTGGGCCCCGAGGAAGTGGCCGCCGTGCCCGACCTCCTCGTGCGCGCCGAAGGCCAGGGACTCCTCGTCGATCTCCAGCGGGGTGAACTCGACGCGCAGCATGCGCAGCAGCTCGATGTCGATGATGAACTTCTCGTAGCAGCTGACCAGGCCGCCTTCCAGCCACCCGGCCGCGTGCATGACGAAGTTGGTGCCGGCCAGGAACGTGGGCAGCAGCGTCATCAGCGACTCGTACGCCGCCTGCGCGTCCGCGGTCTGGCTGGAGTTGAGGCCGCCGCCGGTGCGGAACGGCAGCCCGTAGTGGCGGGCCAGCTGGCCGGTGCACAGCAGGCCGATGGCCGACTCCGGGGTGCCGAAACTGGGCGAGCCGGACTGCATGTCGATGTTGGACAGGAACGAGCCGAACACGACCGGGCAGCCGGGCCGGATGAGCTGGGCCAGCGCGATGCCGGACAGCGCCTCGGCCAGCTGCTGGACCAGCGCGGCCGGGATCGACACCGGCGACATCGCGCCCATGAGCAGGAACGGGGTGAGCACCACCGGCTGGTTCGCGGCGCAGTACTCGAACTGCGCGTCCAGCATCCGGTCGTCCCAGCGCAGCGGGGAGTTGCAGTTGATCAGCGAGATGGTGGCCGGCGTCTGCTCGATCGACGCGCGGCCTTTCTCCCGGCCCTCGCCGCCGCCGAACAGGATCTCGGTCATCGCGATCGTGTCGGCCGCGTTGGGCCCGGACACCACGTTGCCCATGTAGATCTTGTCGGTCACCGTCTGCAGCGCGTAGATCATGTCCAGGTGCCGCGAGTCGAGCGGGGTGTCGTTCGGCTCGCAGATCACTCCCCCGGCCGTGTCCAGCTGGGGGAAGGACTGGGCCAGCATGCTCAGCCGGCGGAAGTCGTCCATGGTCGCGTCCCGCCGGACGTCACCCTCGCGGACGAACGGGCAGCCGTAGACCCCGCCGAACACCATCTCGTCGCCGCCGATGTGCACGCTGTTGGCCGGGTTGCGGGCCTGGATGCCGAACTCCCGCGGCGCCTTGGCCACCTGTTCGAGCACGAAGTCCGGGTCGAGGAACACGACCTCGTCCTCCACCTTCTGGCCCGCCCGGCGGAACAGCTCCAGCGCCTCGGGCTTGGCGAACTGCACGCCGATCTGCGAGACGATGCGCCGCCATCCCCGGTCCAGCACGCCGATGGCGTCCGGGGAGAGGATCTCGTAGCGCGGCATCGTGTTGCGGAACATCGCCACCTCCGGCCCGTCTTGACCCTCCCTGGCACCGCTACGTAACATCACATAGTAGAACAGAGTTCCGTAACATGGAACTCATGGGCTCGGACCTGGCAAGCATGGACCTCATGGGCAGGCGCAGCGGGCAGCCCGGCAGGCGATCGCCGGGCAGGCGGGAGGCAGCAGTGGCCACTCCCACCGGCACGCAGGCGGTGGACCGGGCGGCCCGCCTGGTCACCGAGGTCGTGCACGCGCCGGACTCGGTCACGTTCACCGAGCTCGCCGCGGCCACCGGGCTGGCCAAGAGCACTACCTCGCGGCTGCTGGACGCGCTGGAGCGCGGCGGGCTGGTCCGCCGCGACGACGACGGCCGGTTCCGGCCGGGCGACGTGTTCGTCCGGTACGCCTGGCGTGGCGGCGCCGAGGCCGGCCTGGTGGAGGTGGCCCGGCCGTTCCTGGACCGGCTCGGCGGGCAGACCGGCGAGACCGTGAACCTGGGCGTGGCCCGCGACGGCCAGGTCGAGCAGATCGCCCAGGTGGACAGCAGGTACCTGATCGGCGGCACCAACTGGGTCGGCCGCCCGGTGCCGCTGCACTGTGCCGCGCTGGGCAAGGTGCTGCTGGCCTACGGCGCGGCGCAACTGCCGCCCGGCCGGCTGGAGGCCCGCACCGGCCAGACCCTGACCAGCCGGGCCGCGCTCCAGGACCACCTGGGCCAGGTCCGCCGGGACGGCTACGCGGTCACCGACGAGGAACTGGAACCGGGGCTGGTCGCGGTGGCCGCCCCCGTGTTCCGGGACGGCGCGGTGGTGGTGGGCGCCCTGTCGGTGACCGCGCCGGCCAGCCGTCTCACGCCGGCCCGGATCCCCGCGGTGGCCGCACAATGCGTGACCCAGGCCCGCGGCCTGTCCGCGGCCCTCGGCCACCGCCCGCCCGGCGACGGCCCCCGGCCTGACCCCGGGCCGTCCCGCGATCCCGGACCCCAGCACGTGAAATCCCCCGCCAGGCGATAGAGAGAAGGTGCCTCGTGACGCAGGAGGAGCTGCTCCGCCAGCTTTATGACTTCACCCTGGTAGGCAACGCGCCCGAGGTGCTCAGCCTGACCAACGCCGGCCTGGAGATGGGCCTCGGCCCGGAGACCCTGCTCTACGAGGCGCTGATCCCCTCGCTGGAAGAGGTGGGCGCCCGGTTCGAGCGCGGCGACTTCTTCGTCCCGGAGATGCTGATCGCCGGCAAGGCCATGGCGGGCGCCCTGGAGATCCTCCGCCCGCTGCTGGCCGAGACCGGGGCCGAGTCCATCGGCACGATCGTGATGGGCACGGTCAAGGGTGACGTGCACGACATCGGCAAGAACCTGGTCAACATCATGTTCGAGGGCGCCGGGTTCCAGGTCATCGACCTGGGCGTGCAGGTCGCGCCGGAGAAGTTCATCGCCGCGATCCAGCAGCACAAGCCGGACATCGTGGGCTTCTCCGCGTTCCTGACCACCACCATGCCCATGTTCAAGGCGAACATCAACGCGCTGCAGAAGGCCGGGCTGCGCGATCAGGTCATCGTGATGGTGGGCGGCGCGCCGGTCACCCAGGAGTACGCGGACGTGGTCGGCGCGGACGGGTACGCGGCGGACGCGTCGGCCGCGGTGGTCCGGGCCAAGGAGCTGCTGCAGCAGCGCCGCGCGATGACCCCGGCCTAGGGAGCACGCCCATGGAAACCGTCCTCAGGTCGGCCAGCAAGACGGTCACGATCAGCCCGCAGCACCCGTTCTGCATCATCGGCGAGCGGATCAACCCGACCGGCCGCAAGCTCTTCCAGGAGCAGCTGCGCCGCGGTGACCTGTCCCGGATCGAGATCGACGTGGCGCAGCAGGTGGCGGGCGGGGCCATGGTCCTGGACGTCAACATGGGCGCGCCGCTGGCCGACGAGGCCGAGCTGATGGTGGCCGCGGTCAAGCTCATCCAGGGGCTGACCGACCTGCCGCTGTGCATCGACTCGTCGATCATCGAGGTGCTCGACGCGGGCCTGGCCGCCTACCAGGGCAAGGCGCTGGTGAACTCGGTGACCGCCGAGGACGAGCGGCTGGAGGCCATTCTCCCGCTGGTGAAGAAGTACGGCGCCGCGGTCATCGCGCTCCCCAACGACGAGGAGGAGATCCCCGAGGACCCGCGCAAGCGCCTCGACCTGGCCCGCAAGATCATCGACGTGGCGACCGGCCGGTTCGGCATCCCGGCCGAGGACATCGTGATCGACCCGCTGGCCATGCCGGTCGGCGCGGACACCTCCCTGGTCGTCAAGACCATGGAGACGATCTCGCTGCTGCGCGAGGAGTTCGGGGTGAACACCACGCTCGGCGCGTCCAACGTGTCGTTCGGCATGCCGGACCGGCACGCGCTCGGCGCGGCGTTCCTGCCCATGGCCATCCACTCCGGGCTGACCAGCGCGATCCTGGACGCCCGGGCGCCGCAGATCGTCCGCGCCGTGCAGGCCGCCGACCTGCTCAGCGACCGTGACCCCTGGGGCGCGGCGTGGATCGCCGCGCACCGCGCCCAGCAAGCCGCGCAGGCCCAGGCCCAGCAGGCCCAGGCGTGACCATGGTGCCGCCCGGCCCGGCTCCTGCGGGAGGCAGCACGCAGCCGTCAATTCGCCGCAACGAAAACCATCACCCCCCGCTCCCCCCGGGCGCGGACCCGGCCGCGGCCGGCCCGGTCCGCGTCGACCTGCGGTTCGAGCCCAGCGGCCGCCAGGTCCGGGTGCCCGCCGGGGTGAGCGTGTTCGACGCCGCGAGCTGGAACGGCATTGCCATCGACTCGACCTGCGGCGGCCACGGGACGTGCAAGAAGTGCAAGATCCGGATGCTGGACGGGGCGGCGGCGCCGTCGGCGCTGGACATCCGGGCGTTCTCCCCTGGCGAGCTGCGGGACGGCTGGCGGCTGGCCTGCCGGGTGCTGGCCGCCGGCGACGCGCGGATCGAGGTTCCCCCGCTGGTCACCCGCCCGAAGGCGGCCACGGTCGGGGTCGGCCGGCAGGTCATCCTGCGGCCCGCGGTGCAGAAGCGGTACCTGGAGCTGGACGAGCCGACCCTGGCCGACCAGCGCAGCGACGTCGAGCGGATCCTGGCCGGCCTGGACGACCTGGAGCTGCGCGTGGACCTGCACGCGGTGCGGGTGGCCGGCCGGGTGCTGCGCGCCGCGGATTACAAGGTCACCGCCGTGATCGTGGACGACGTGCTGATCGACGTGCAGCCCGGGGACACCTCGGGACGGCTGTTCGGCATCGCCTTCGACCTGGGCACGACCACGGTGGTGGCCACCCTGCTCGACCTGTCCACCGGCACGCCGGTCGCGGTGGCCTCGGCGCTGAACCAGCAGCAGCCGTTCGGGGCGGACGTGATCACCCGGATCAGCGCCACGATGATGGACCCCGCCGCGCTGGCCCGGCTGACCGCGCTGGCCCAGCAGACCCTGGCCGAGCTGGCCGCCGAGGCGTGCGCGGCGGGCGGGATCGACCCGGCCGAGGTGTACGAGGTGGCACTGGCCGGCAACGCCACCATGACCCACATCGTGCTGGGCATCGACCCGGAGCCGCTGGGCGTGGCCCCGTTCATCCTGGCCACCCGCCTGCTGCCCGAGGTGCTCGCGGCCGACCTGGGCGTGCCGTCGCATCCCCGGGCCCGGGCCGTGGTGTTCCCGCCGTTCGGCGCCTACGTGGGCGGCGACATCACGGCCGGGCTGCTGGCCTCGGGGATGGACCGGGACGCCCGGACCCGGCTGTTCATCGACATCGGCACGAACTGCGAGATCGTGCTGGGCAGCCGGGACTGGCTGCTGGCCACGGCCGCGCCCGCCGGGCCGGCCTTCGAGGGGGCGGCCATCCGGTGCGGGATGCGCGCCGCGGACGGGGCCATCGAGGTGGTCACGATGACCCCGGACCACCTGGACCTCAAGGTCATCGGGGACGCCGAGCCGGCCTGTGCGGGTCGGGGCTGGTGGACGCGGTCACCGGGCTGGTCCGGCTGGGCCTGCTCGACTCCTCCGGGCGGCTGGTCCCCCAGGAGCGGGCCGCGGAGCTGGCCCCGGGCCTGGCGGGCCGGCTGACCCAGCTCGGCGCGGAGCGGGTGTTCGTGCTGCACTGGCTGGGTGAGCCGGGCAACGTGTCCCGGTCGGTGTACCTGTCCCAGCGGGACGTCCGCGAGCTGCAGTTCGCCAAGGCGGCCATCGCCACCGGGTGGCGCATCCTGCTGGAGGAGGCCGGGCTGGAGCCGGGCGACATCCAGCAGGTGCTGCTGGCCGGCTCGTTCGGCAGCTACCTGTCCCCCGCCAACGCGATCCGGCTCGGCCTGGTGCCGGACATCCCGGTGCTCCGGGTGGTCAGCGCGGGGAACGTGGCGGGTGAGGGAGCCAAGATGGCCCTGCTCAGCGTCCGCGAACGGGCGGGCGGGCTGGCCCTGCTGGAAGAGGTGAGGTATGTCGAGCTGTCCGACCGCGCCGACTTCAACGACCGTTTCGTCGACCAGCTGGCCTTCCCCGGCTGACCCGCCCCGCCCCGGCCCCCCAGCCCTCGGCCGCCCCGGCCCCCCCAGCCCTCAGCCGCCCCACCCCCATCAGCCCCACCAGCCCCATCAGCTCCACCACGCCCACCAGATTCATCAGCCCCACCAGCCCCAGGAACATCAGGAGCTCCAGGGGAAGCGGGGGCCGCACTCACCCCGGGCGGTGGTCATCGCGTGCGGGGCGCTCGGCGGCCCCATCCGGGACATCGCCGCCCGCCGGGGCTGGCCGGTGGAACTGCACTGCCTGCCCGCCCTGCTGCACAACCGGCCGGCGGCGATCGCCCCCGAGGTCGAGCGGCTGGCCGTGGCGGCGCAGGCCCGCGGCCTGCCGGTGGCGATCGGGTACGCCGACTGCGGCACGTACGGGGCGCTGGACGAGCTGTCCGGCCGGCTGGGCCTGCGCCGGCTGCCCGGGCTGCACTGCTACGACCTGCTGGCCGGCCCGGACCAGATGGCGGCGCTGTTCGAGGCGGAGCCCGGCACGTACGTGCTGACCGATTTCCTGGTCCGCAGTTTCCGCCGGACGGTGCTGGCCGAACTCGGCCTGGACCGCTACCCCGAGCTGTGGCCGGACTACTTCGGCCACTATCGCCGGGTGGTGTGGCTGGCCCAGTCCCGGGACCCGGCGCTGGCCGCCGAGGCGGAGGCGGTGGCGGCCCGGTTCGGCCTGCCGCTCACCGTGGTCGATACCGGCACGGCCCGCCTGGAACGCGAGCTGGAGCATCTCCTGGCCGCCTCCCCCGCAACCGCCGGCTCCCCCGCACCGGCAGGCTCTCCCGCAGCGGTCGCCCCCGTCTCGGTACCGGACCCGCTCGCTGCGGCGGGTTCACCTCCTGCCCCACTGCCATCCTCTGCCCCACCGACCACGGCTGGCGGGGCAGGCGGCGTCGTGATCAAACGATTGGTGGGGCCAGGACAACACCAATCGTTTGATCACGAACGCGGGGCCGCCGATGCCGCCACCCAGGTGACCCCACCGGTCACAGCGGCCCCGCAAGCCCCAGGAAATCCCGCTGCCGAGGCGGACCGGTGCGCGGCGGGCTGACGAGCGCGGTGGCGCTGCTGGCGCAGCCGCGCTACGAGGTCTTCCCGTCCGGGTCGGTCGAGCAGGCCGTGGCGGACTGGGTCCCGCCGGGCATGACCGTGACCGTGACCGCGTCCCCAGCCAAGGGACTGGACGCCACGCTGGACCTGACCGAGCGGCTGGCGGCCCGGGGCTACCGGGTGGTGCCGCACCTGTCCGCGCGGCTGGTGGTGGACGACGCGCACCTGGACGCCATCGTGACCCGGCTGCTCGCCTGCGGGGTGGACGACGTGTTCGTGCCCGCGGGGGACGCCGATCCCCCGGCCGGCCGGTTCGACAGTGCCCTGCCGCTGCTCACCCGGCTGACCGAGATGGGCCGCCCGTTCGCCCGCGTCGGGATCACCGGCTACCCGGAGAGCCACCCGCGCATCGATGACGACATCACCGTGCAGGCCATGTGGGATAAGCGGCATCACTCGTCGTACATCGTGAGCAACCTCTGCTTCGATCCGGCCGTGCTGCGCAAGTGGGTAACCCGGATCCGGGCGCGCGGCGTCACGCTCCCGCTCTACGTGGGACTGGCGGGTCCGGTGGACCGGGCGAGGCTGCTGCGCATGGCGGCCCGGGCCGGCGTGGCCGAGTCCACCCGGTTCCTCGCCGGGCATACGGACTGGTTTCTGCGCCTCGGCCTGCCCGGTGGCTACAGCCCGGAGCGGTTGCTGGACCGGACCGGACCGGCCTTGACCGCACCCGGGGCAGCCGTGGCCGGGCTGCACCTGTTCACCTTCAACCAGGTCAGGCAGACAGAAGAATGGCGGGCGCAATTGCTGCGGCGGCTGGCCGGCCCGGATCACGGCCAGCTAGCCATCTGAGCGACCCGGACCGGGCCGCCGGCTGGTCACGCAGCGCCGGCCGCGATGCGTTCCCTTATGCCTACAGAACGCTGTCCACAGCGGGCTGCGCCGTCATAGGCTGTCTTGTGCAACTGTTTCGATCGACTGCAACGGATCACCTTAGATGTCGGGATGCGGGTGGGAGCAGACGGTGGACAGCCACACCACGACAACGAGGCGGCCGGGACCCCGATGGCCCTCACCCCGGCCCGCCTAGTGGACTGGCCGCTGCGCTGCGGCCCGGTCCCGCCCCTGGCTGACTGCCACAGCACGCGCCCGGAGACGGGCCTGGGCCGGATCGGCAAGCTGGATCCCGGGGACACGTTAATTCTCGTTCCTGGGCCCCCGCCGCGGACAAATCCTGACTCCGGCAGTGGCGCGTATCTCCCCACCTCGGGTGACGATGCGTCCCTGGCCGCCGCCGGCGGCCCGCCCTCCCTGGCCGCCTCCGGCGGTACAGGCAAAACCCAGCTGGCCGCGGCGCTGGCGCATCAGCTCTGGGATAGCCGCGCGGTGGACCTGCTGGTCTGGGTGAAGGCCAGCACCCGGAACGCCATCCAGACCGGCTACGCGCTGACCCTCGCGGACCTGGGCGCCGCCGACCCGGACGACGACCTGATGACCGGCGCGCAGCGCTTCCTGGCCTGGCTGTCCAGCACCGAGCGCCGCTGGCTGGTGGTCCTCGACGACCTGGCGGATCCGGCCGACCTGGATGGCCTGTGGCCGGCCGGGCCCGACGGGCGGGTCGTGGTCACGGCCCGCCGCGACGACACGCTGGCCGCGCCGAACCGGAGGATCGCGCCCGTCCCCGGGTTCAGCAGCCGCGAGGCCCTGGCCTACCTGAGCGCACGGCTGGCCACCGACCCCGGCCAGCGGACCGAGGCCCTGGACCTGGCCGCCGACCTGGACTGTCATCCGCTCGCACTGGCGCACGCCACGGCCGCCCTGATCTGCACCGGGGCCAGCTGCCGCGACTACCGGGGCTGGTACCACGACCGGGAACGGCGGATGAGCAGCGCCAGCGTGCGGGCCAGCGGTGCCTGGGACAGCCCGGCGCAGCCCGGCCCGGAGCCCGGCCGCCGGGAGCTGGACTACGCCGGGCTCGGCCACGCCGGCGTGACCTGGTCGCTGGCCATGGACCTGGCCGACCAGATCCCGCCCGCAGGCTTCGCCCGGCCCGCCCTGGTGCTGGCCGCCCTGCTCGACCCGGCCGGCATCCCGGGTGTCGTGTTCACCAGCCTGGCCGCCTGCGGCTACCTGACCGGCCACCCCGCCATGCCGGCCGAGCCCGCCCAGGCCCGCGACGCGGTGCACGCCCTCGCCCGGGCCGGGCTGGTCACGATCAACCCGGCCAGCACCACGCGGACCGTCCAGGTGCACCCGGCGATCCAGGCCATGACCCGGGGGATCATCCCGGCCCCGGAGTTCGAGGAGGCCGTCCGCTGCGCCGCCGACGCGCTGCTGCAGTCCTGGCCGGCGGACGCGGTTCCCCCGCGCCTGGCCCAGGCCCTGCGGGACTGCACGATCAGCCTGCGCGAGTGCAGCGGCGATCTGCTCTGGGCCCCGCAGACGCACCCGGTCATGATGCAGGCGGGCCGGAGCCTGGACAGCGACGAGATCAGCGGCCCGGGCCTCGCCTACTGGCAGGAGATGCTGGCCACCAGTATCCGGGCGCTCGGTCCCGATCACAGCCAGGCCTTCCTCTGCCGCGACGGCCTGGCCTCGGCCTACGAGGCGGCGGGACGGCTGGAGGACGCGATCGGCGTGCACCAGCGGACGCTCGCCGAGCGGCAGCGGATCCTGGGCAAAGACCATCCCGACACGCTGGCCTCATGCGGCCATCTCGCGCGGGCCTACGCCGCCGCGGGACGGCACACCGAGGCCCTGCCGATGTACGAGCGGGTGGTCGCGGACCGCGAATGGGTGCTGGGCGCCCGGCACCCGGACACGCTGACCGCGCGAGGCGACCTGGCTGGCGCGTACCTGGCCGCGGGCCAGCCCGAGCACGCGCTGCCGGTGTACGAGCAGACCCTGACCGACCTGGAGCGGGGGCTGGGCCCCGCGCACCCGGACACGCTGGCCGCCCGGGCCGGGCTGGCCCAGGCGTACCACACGGTGGGGCAGCTCAAGCAGGCCGTGCCGGTGTACGAGCGGATCCTGGTCAACCGGGAGCAGGCGCAGGGCCCGGACCATCCGGACAGCATGGCCGCCCGCGCCGACCTGGCCTACGCCTACCGGACCGCCGGGCGGATGAAGCACGCCCTGCCCCAGTACGAGCGGGTGCTCAGCGACCGGGAACGGGTGCTGGGCAGCTATCACCCGGACACCATGACCGCCCGGGGAAACCTGGCCAACGCCTATCTCGCCGCCCGCCGGGTCAAGGACGCCATCCCGGTGTACGAGCGGACCCTGGCCGACCGGGAACTGGCCCAGGGGACCGACGACATGGACACCATGACGGCCCGCGGCAACCTGGCCAACGCCTATCACTCGGCGGGCCGGCTCAAGGACGCGCTCCCGCTGTACGAGCAGACCCTGGCCGCGTGCGAGCGGGTGCTCGGCCCGACCCACCAGTCCACGCTGACCTCCCGGGCGAACCTGGCGTCCGCCTATCACGCCGCGCTGCGGCTGTCTGAGGCGATCGAGGTGTTCGAGCGCACGCTGGCCGACTGCGAGCAGGCCCTGGGCCATGATCACCCGCTGACCCGCGCGGTGCGGGAAAACCTTGAGGCCGCCCAGCGAACCTGACCCCCGGACCCGGCCGGTCCCGCGGACTGACCTGCCGGAGGCTGGACCCGCCGGTGAACACCGGCGGGTCCAGCCCGCCACGCCCCTCCGTCAGCCCCGCTGCTTCAGGCCCGGTCCTTGAGGGCCGCGACCAGGGCGGGGATGACCTCGGACAGGTCGCCGATCACCGCGTAGTCGGCCCGGGACAGGATCGGCGCCGACGGATCGGTGTTGATCACCACGATGTGCTTCGCGCTGGCGCAGCCCGCCATGTGCTGGATCGCCCCGCTGATCCCGCAGGCCAGGTAGAGCTCGGGGGTGATCTTCGTCCCGGTCTGCCCGACCTGCTGGGTGTGCGGGCGCCAGCCCTGGCTGGTGACCACGCGGGACACCCCCACCACCCCGCCGAGCAGGCCAGCCAGCTCCTCCAGCGGGGCAAAGCCGTCCGGCCCGCCAACCCCCCGGCCGCCGCCGACCACCACCCGGGCGGTGGCCAGCGACACCCCGCCTGCCCGGCCGGCCGACACGGCCGCCCGGACCTGCAGGTCCGCCGGGAGCAGGTCGGGCTCGTGCACCCGGACGGGCGGGTCAGCCGGGTCAGCGGCGGGGACCGCCTCGGCTGGCTGGACGGCATCGGTGGCCACGGTGAGCAGGGCGGGCGTCCCCTGCAGGGTGGCGTCCTCGATGAGCAGACCGGCCCAGCGCTGCCGGGATATCTCCAGCGTGCCGTCCGCGGCCGGGGTGGCCGCGATGACGTTCGCGGCCATCGGCTGCCCGGTCAGCGCGCCGAGATAGGCCAGCACCTCGCTGCCGCGGTCGGTGCCCGCCGCCACCACCGCGCCGGCCACGGTCACGCCGAGCAGGCCCTCCAGGGTCCGCGCCCAGGCCTGCGGGGCGTAGCCGTCCAGGGCGGCCGGCTCGACGGCGTAGATCTCGGTCGCGCCGTAGCGGCCGAGCAGTCCGGCCGGGACCCGGTCGGCCGGCCCGAACGCCACCGCGGCCAGGACCGGGCCCGTCCCGCCCGGGCCCGCCGGGCCGCCGGCCGCCAGCGACCGGGCGAAGGTCAGGGCCCGCAGCGACGCGTCCGTCACCCCGGCCTCGTCCAGTTCGACCAGGCAGATCACGGTCATGCCCGCACGCTCATTTCAGGACCCCCAGCTCGTCCAGCAGCCGGACCAGGGCAGGCACCGCGTCCGTCCCGGTGCCCAGCACCGTGGCCTGCTGCTGCGGCTGGTCCGGGACCCGGAGCGCCCGCGTGCGCAGTCCCCCGGGCTGCCACTGCGGCTGGTACTGCTCGATCGCGGCCCGCTTGGCCCGCAGCCGTCCCGGCAGCGACGGGTAGCGGGGCAGGTTGATGCCTTCCCGGACGGTGATCACCGCGGGCAGCCGGAACTCGAACGTTTCCTCGTGGCCGCGGTACTCCCGGCGGGCGCGTACCCCGTCCCCGCTGATCTCCAGGTGCTTGATGCCGGTGGCGCACGGCCAGCCGAGCCCGTGCGCGACCCGGATCCCGACCTGGTAGTCGCCGGTGTCGGCCGCCTCGTTGCCCAGCAGCAGCAGGTCGTAGCCCGGTCCCCCGGCGGCCCGGCGGCGTGCCTCGGCCACGATCGCGGCGGCGGTGCCGGCCGGATCCCACTCATGGCCGCCGTCCTCCAGCAGGACAGCCCGGTGGGCGCCGAGAGCGAGCGTGTCCCGCAGCTGCTCGGCCGCCTCGGCCGGCCCCAGGGTCAGGACCGACACCGTGCCGCCCAGCCGCTCGGTGATCTGGACGGCCTCCTCCACCGCGCATTCCTCGTGCGGGCTGATGGCGAACCCGGACATCCGGGTGTCCACGTCCTGCCCGTCCGGGGTGACCACGATGCGGCCGCCGACCTGGGGAACCCGTTTCACGCAGACCGCGATCTCCACCGGCGGTCAGCTCCGGATCCGCGCGTTGTCCGGGTCGAACAGGGGGGTGGACCCGGCCACCGCCACGGTCACCGGGTACGCGTCCCCGAAGCATTCGACCTGGAGCCGGGTACCCACGCTGGCCTGGGCGGGGGGCAGGTAGGCCAGCAGCAGGTGCCGGCCCACCGACGGGCCGGACCCGGCGCTGGTCACGTACGAGGGCCGGCCCTTCGCATCGACGAGCCGCTCGCCCGCGGCCGTCAGGATGGGCTCGCCGCCGAGCATAAAGCGGCCCGGGCCGGCGGGCGCGGTGTGGTCGTCCACGGTGAGCGTGCACAGCACCGCGGCGGGCGGCCCGGACCGCTGGGCCAGATACGCGTCCCGGCCGACGAACGGCTGGGCCTTCACCTTCGGGCGGGTCATCCCCGCCTCGACCAGGGTGTAGTCCGCGGTCAGCTCGTTGCCGAAGGCCCGGTAGCCCTTTTCCAGCCGGCCGGTGGTGCCGTACACGCCGATGCCGACCGGCACCAGCCCGTGCGGGGTGCCCGCCGCCCAGAGCGTGTCCCACAGCTTTCCGCCCTGCTCGATGGGCACGTGCAGTTCCCAGCCGAGCTCCCCCACGTAGGAGATGCGTGAGGCCAGCACGGACAGCCCGGCGATCTCCACCTCCCGGCAGGTGCCGAACGGGAATCCGGGGTGGCTCACGTCGTCGCGGGTGACGGACTGCAGCACGTCGCGCGCCCGCGGCCCCCACAGGCCGAGCGTGGCCTGGGCGGAGGTCAGGTCGGCGAGCGCGGCGGTGCCGTCGGCAGGCAGGTGTTCCGCGAACCAGGCCTGGTCGGACTGGCCGGTCGCGCCGCCGGTCACCACCCGGAACCGCTCCGCGCCGAGCCGCATGATGGTCAGGTCAGCCTTGAACCCGCCCCGCTCGTCCAGCAGCGAGGTGTACACCACCCGGCCCGGAGCCACGTCGAGCTGCGCGACGGCCAGCGACTGCACCACGTCCAGCGCGGACGGCCCGGTGACGTCGAAGATCGCGAACGCGGACAGGTCGACGAGCCCGCAGGCGTCCCGCATGGCCAGGTGCTCGGCGTTGATGATGGGTGACCACCAGCGGGCGTCCCATTCGGCGTCCCGGGGCATCAGCCGTCCCGTGTACCGCTCCAGCAGCGGCTCGTTGGACGCGTACCAGTGCGGCCGTTCCCAGCCGGCGGTCTCGAAAAAGACCGCCCCCAGGTCGCGTTCCCGGTCGTAGGCCGGGCTGACCCGGACCGGGCGGCCGGACTCCCACTGCTCGGCCGGGTGCACGATCCCGTACATCTTGTTGAAGCCCTCCCGGGCCCGCGCCTGCACGTGCGCCACGGTGCGCTGGCTCGGGTAGAACCGGGCGAGGTTGGCCTCGTCCACGTCGACGGACGGGACCTGGCCGCTCATCCACTCGGCCACGGCCCGGCCGACGCCCGGTCCCTCCTTGATCCAGCTGGCCGCGGCCGACCACAGCCCGTCCACCTCGGGCGCCGGGCCGAGCAGCGGGTGGCCGTCCGGGGTCATCGAGATCAGGCCGTTGATCGCGTACCGGATGCCCGCCTTCTCGTCGCCCAGCAGCTCCGGCATCAGTTCGAGCGCCTCGGCCAGCTGCGGGTCGAAGTCGTCCGCGGTGAACGGCAGCTCGGTCGGGGACAGCGCGGATTCCTCGATGGACGGGATGTCGTCCGGGGGGACGATGATCGGCCGGTGGGCGTAGGAGCCCACCTCCATGTCACCGCCGTGCTGGCGCTCGTACATGTTGGTGTCCACGTCGCGCACGATCGGGTAGGCGATCTCGCCCTGGGTCCCGGCGAACAGCGCGATCGGGCCGACGCTGATCATCTGGTGCACGATCGGGGTGAGCGGGATCTGGGCGCCGGCCATCCGGGCGATGCGCGGGCTCCATACCCCGCAGCAGACCACGCAGATGCTGGTCTCGATCTCCCCCGCGGTGGTGCGCACCGAGGTGATCTTCGGCCGGCCGTTGCGGCCCCGCCCCGTGGTGTCGATGCCGAGCACCTCGGCGCCCGCCAGCACCTGGAGCGCGCCGGACCGCTGGGCCTCCTCCCGCATCAGTGTGCCGGCCCGCAGCGAATCGACCACGCCCACGGTGGGAAAGGACGCCCCGCCCAGGATCACGGACTCATCCAGGTACGGCACCAGCTTCGCGACCTCGGCGGGCGAGACCATCTGGGCCGGGATGCCCCAGGCCTTGGCCGCGGTGCAGCGCCGGCGCAGCTCGTCCATCCGGGCCTGGGTCCGGGCGACCTCGATGCCGCCGCTCTGGGTGAACACCCCGAGCTCCTGGTACTGCTCGGTGCTGTCCCGGGTCAGCTCCATCATCATCTTGGAGTACTCGATCGGGAAGATGAAGTTGGACGCGTGCCCGGTCGAGCCGCCCGGGTTGGGCATCGGGCCCTTGTCCACCAGGACGAGGTCCCGCCAGCCGAGCCGGGCCAGGTGGCAGGCCAGGCTGTTGCCGACGATCCCGGCGCCCACGATCACCGCACTCCCGCGGGCGGGTGTGTCATTCATGCCGTTGATTTCCTGCCCATCCGTATCGCGTTCCGTCCCCCGCTGGGGGCGGGGTTGCCTCGGCCCCGCCACCGGCGATTCTGGCGGCGGGGCCGGGCACTCCACTCAGGTCGTGCCTTGCTTCAGCGCCATGCTTATTCGACGGGAATCTCCTTGTTGATCAGTCTCAGGTCGATGCCCTGCCTGCTGCGCACGACCCGGGCGATCACGTAGATCACGATGGCCAGCACGTACATGGCGCCCATGTAAATGAGCGAGTCGTGACTGTTGACGAAGTAGTTGTCGTTACTGAGCCACTCGTAGAGGTTGAAGACGAGCAGGGCGATCGTGACGACCCCGGCCACCGGGACGATCGGCACGCCGAGCAGCTTGATCCGGCTGGCCGGCGAGGCCCGCCACAGATCGGGCTTGATGAACGGCAGCAGCACCACGGCGATGGCGCTGCCCAGGTAGGTGACCGCGATGACCAGGGTGGCGTCCAGCGTGTAGGACCGGAACGTGGTCGAGTAGGCGTAGACCGCGGCCAGCCCGGCCGCCGGGAGCAGCATCAGGATCAGCGACCACACCGGGACCTTGCGCCGCTCGGAGACCTCGGCGGCCCGGTCCGGGAGCACCCGGTCGAACGCGGCCGCGAAGATGACCCGGGTCGAGGACAGGAACAGCGTGCCGACCCAGGCGAAGAACCACAGGCTCAGCACGAGGATCAGCACGACCTGGAACGCCGTGTTGTGCACCAGCCAGCCCGCGAACATGAACGGGTACGGCCAGATGCCGAAGGTAGGCGTCAGGTTGTAGTCGAGCGAGTTGAGGTTCTGGTAGAAGTCCCAGCCGATGGTCTTGGCCACCAGCAGGAAGAAGATGACCGTCAGGATGACCGTGATCCACAGGCCGGCGAACATGCCGCTGAACACCCGGCGGAAGTCGCTCGCGCCGCGGATCTCGCCGTAGAGGGTGGTCCCCCAGTTCGGCCACAGCAGGAAGAACATGAAGGCCGGCACGAGCAGCATCGTCGGCCCGAGCGGGCCGAAGCTGAACGGCGACGTGGTGTACCCGGCCTTGCGCGCCGCGATGTTGGTGTGCTGGTACGCGTTGTGCACGCCGAACAGCTTCTGGCCCTCGAGGTTGAACGAGCTCACGAAGCTCGCATGCGAGTTGACCAGGAGCAGCACCACCACGACGGCGAAGCCGACCATGCCGCCGAGGAAGAACCAGCGCTGGATCTTCGCGTACCCGGCCATCCCGAGCGAGACCAGCACCCCGGCCAGGGCGATCGTGATGAGCGTGACGATGAAGATCCCGTTGTTGGTGCCGAACCAGGCGGCACCGCCCGCGGGCCAGGTCCATTTCAGCGTGGCCCACAGCGGCTCGAATAGCTGGACCGAGAGGATGTTGCCGTAGATGGGCGCCCAGAGCCAGAGAATGAACCACCAGCCGGTGGCGGCCAGGACGAAGCCGATGCCACTGCCCAGGATCCGGCTCTGCCAGACGTAGTCACCACCCGCCCGCGGGATGGTGACCACCAGGCCCGCGTAGGCGATGACCAGGAACGAGACCCAGACACCTGAAATCAGGGTCGCGGTAATGAACTGGCCCTTGGGAAAAGCGGGCCCGGCGAAGGTGAACTCGTAGAGTCCCAGCGTGACGAAGTTGGTCGCCAGGCAGGCGTAAATGATCGAGTCCCGGACGGACCAGCCACGGACCAGCCCGGTGGCTTTGCGTAGGAACAGGGTCGGGGTCTCGCCGCCAATTGCGTCAGTTGCCATGCTGATCTCCCGGTTGGGGGCCTTTTGGGGGGTGGCTTGGCCAGCCTATTGCTCAGGCACTGACCAGCCGGCCGGTTTCAGCCATTTACCAGAAGGTACTTAGTGACCTTCCCCTTCTTGGCGTTCAGCTCGAGTACGGCACCCTGCAGGACGCCGTCACCGTAAACACTGCCGGGATTGATGGCCAGCGTCCGGCCCATGCGTTTGATGCCACGGCTCTCGTGGATGTGCCCGTGCACCGAGAGCATTGGCTGATAGGCGTTAATCGCGTCGCGCACGGCGGTCGATCCCACCGGCTTCATGACCGCCCCGCCATGCGTCGGCCGCAACGTCTCGTCGAGTGCGGGCGCCTCGTCCAGGCCGGTCCCGTAGGGCGGGGCGTGGAAATTAAAGATGGCCCGTTCCATGTCCGGGATCTGGCTGACTACCGCGTCAATCTTTTCCTTGAGCTGTTCCTCGGGAGCCTCGCGGAATGTGTTCCACGGGGTCGGGTTGGTCCAGCCCATCGACACCAGGTGGAAGCCATCGAGGTCGAGGGACTTGGCCTCGCCGAAGGTGACGCTCGGCGACGCCTCGATGATGTCGTCGATCTCCCAGATGTCGTCGTTGCCGCCATTCAGGATGCACGGGATGTTGCCGCCGCCGAGCTTCCCGTCGGCCATGTCCAGCCACCGGTCCAGCGAGCGGGTCATCTCGGCGCTGAACCGCCGGTCCACCGCGCCCTCCTCGTCGCTCAGGACCTGCAGTTCATCGGGGCTGACCAGGGCCGGGTAGTGCCCGGCGTTACGGATCTTCTTCTCTACCTCTTCGAGCTCGGCCTTGGTCTCCATGCGGATGGTTTCGCCGCGGACCGTCGCCTGCCAGTAGCCGTTGTGGGAGACGACCGGCACCATGACCTTGCCGGTGACGTCACCGCCCAGGACGACCAGGTCGGCCTTGTAGAACGCCGCGGCGTTCAGGAACTTCCGCCAGCACACCTCGGAGCCGTGGATGTCGGTGGCGAAGAAGACCCTCATGCGAACACCACGCCTTCCTGGTCCACACGTGCAACGTTCACCGGCGCGGTGCGCAACGCCCGTGCGTTCTGTGCAACGTCTAGCATCCTGCCGAAACCGGCGTCAAGCAGGAGGAAGCTAATTTAGGCCGCATCACGGAAAGCGTGCTGCTAGTGGGCGACTTCCTCGGGGAGCTCGTACCAGCGGACCCGGTCGCCGACGTTCGCCCGGAGCTTCCACTTGACCCCTTTCGGGGTCGTCTCGGCGATGTCCAGCAACTGCCGCGCCTGGGCGAGCGGGTCGTACCGCGGCGCGGGCGCAGCCAGCCCGGGCTTCTCGGCCAGCAGGGCGGGCAGCTTGGCCAGGTTCTCGGTGACCGTCCGCCACCAGCCCCAGTCCGCGCCCAGCACCTTGCCGAACCGCCCGGTGTCAATCATCGGCGGGGCGCCCTCACCGATCGGCAGCCCGGCCAGCAGGTGGAAGATATCCCGCGCGTCCTTCTCGTTGAGCTCGATGATCTGCAGCTTGGACAGCAGCACGTCCACCGAGTCGACGGTGAGCGGGAGCCGCCCGAACGACGGCCGGAAGTCCAGCGTGTGGCACATGGTCAGCCGGTCCACCATCACGTCGATAGGCCGGCCAGAGGGGGCGTTGAAGTACATCTGCCGGTCACCGTTGAGGTTGTTGAACCGGCGGTCCGGGACACAGCCATGGTCGTCCAGCCAGGCCGCCACGTCCTTGCGGCCCTTGGCCAGGCACGCGAAGTCGATGTCCTGGTCGCGGCGCAGCCGTGGCGGGAAATCCGGGCAGAGCACCCGGACCGCCAGCCCGCCGAGGAGCTTCAGGCCCAGCCCGGCCTCGGCGGCGGCCCGGGCCAGTCCCAGCGCCTCGGGCAGCGGATCGTGGACGGATCCGACAGTGGGCTCGTCAACGGGTTCGGCCATGCCCGCGCCTGCTCTCGTCCCTCGGGGGCACCCGCCGCGGATAGCGGGCGGCCCAGCGCAATCCGGCAGAACCCGACCACGCGAATTCCGGTGCAACTCGACAGTGAGTATGCCATGAGCGGCCCGGGACGGCAGTTGACGCAGAACGGGCAAATTGGTCATTCTGGTTGCGTGACCAAGAGCGTGGTTGCGGGGGGAGCAACCTACCAGTCGGCCGAGCGCGTGCTGACGCTGCTGGCCGGCTTCGACGAAAGCCGGCCAGAACTCAGTGTGACAGAGATCGCCGAAGCGCTGGGCGTGCACAAGTCCACCGCGTCCCGGCTGGCCGCCACCCTGGAGCGGGCCGGTTTCCTGGCCCGGTCGGGCAGGCGGTACCGGCTCGGTGTCGAGATCATCCGGCTGGGCACCGTGGCCCTGCGCAGCGCCGACATCGTGGCCACCATGCAGCCCGCGATGGAGAAGCTCTCCCAGCTGACCGGCGAGACCATCAACCTCGCGGTGCCGGCCGGGCCGGACGTGCTGAACGTGGCCGAGGTGCCGAGCACCTTCATCCTGAGCAGCTCGGGCGGCTGGGTCGGCCGCCGCACCCGGCCGCACGCGGTGGCGAACGGCAAGGTGCTGCTGGCGTTCGGCGCCCTCCCGGCCCCGGCCCGCCTGGAGCGGTACACCGGGCACACCATCACCAGCCGGGCCGCGCTGGCGGCGGAGCTGGCCCGGATCCGGCGGGACGGCTTCGCCACCGCCGTTGCGGAACTAGAGGATGAGCTGGTCGCGGTGGCCGCCCCGGTGTTCGGCCCGGGCGGCGGCTGCGTGGCCGCGGTGTCGGTCTCCGGGCAGGCCTACCGCATGCCGCCGGACAAGCTGCACGAGCTGGGACGGCTCTGCGCGGACTGCTGACCGCCGCGGCCGCGGGGGGCCGGGGCGGCGGGCGGGGTGGACGTGGAGAATGGCTGGCGGTCGGTCAGGAGAGCGCACATGAACGAGTATCTGCTGTGTATCGGCGGTCAGTGGCGAGCCGGGCGCACGCCCGCGGACGCGGCGGTCAGCCCGGCGACCGGGGAGACGTTCGCCTCGGTGGCGGTGGCCGGGGCCGCGGACGTGGACGATGCGGTCCGGGCGGCGGCCCGGGCCTGGCCGGACTGGGCGGCCCGGTCACCGTTCGACCGGGCGGCCTGGTGCGAGCGGGTCGCCGGGGCCATCCTCGGCCGGCGCGAGGAGCTGGCCCGGGTGCTCACCCTGGACCAGGGGAAGCCGCTGGCGGCCGAGGCCTACGACGAGGTCGACGAGCTGGCCGGGTACTTCCGGATGGCGGCCGCGGACGTGCGGCGGCTGGACGGGGCGTTCCCGCCATCGGTGTCGGCCGGGCGCCGGGTGATCACTGCCCGGGTGCCGCTCGGCGTGGTCGGCGTGATCAGCCCGTGGAACTGGCCGTACACGATGGGGGCGGAACTCTTCGCGCCCGCGCTGGCGGCCGGCAACGCCGTGGTCTGGGTGCCCGCCCCGAGCACCAGCGCGTGCTGCGCCGTGCTGGCCGGGATCATCGCGGCGGAGGGCACGCCGCCGGGGGTGTTCAGCTTCCTGCCCGGACCGGGGCCGGTGGCCGGGGATGCGCTGGCCGGGCATCCGGGGGTGGCGGCCGTGGGTTTCATCGGGTCGGTGGCCACCGGCGGCCTGGTCGCGGCCCGCGCGGCCGGCAAGACCCAGCTGCTCGAGCTGGGCGGCAACGGCCCGATGGTGATCCTGGAGGACGCGGACCTGGACCTGGCCGCCGACGCCGCGCTGGAGGCCGCGTACCTGTGCGCGGGCCAGAGCTGCACGGCCGGCGAGCGGTTCCTGGTGCACGCCGCGGTCCGCGCGGAGTTCACCGAGTGGGTGGTGGCGGCGACCGCGGACCGGGTCCGGCTGGGTGACCCGTTCGATCCGGCGACCACGATGGGCCCGCTGAACAACGAGGCCACCGCGGCCAAGTTCGACCGGCACGTGGCCGACGCGGTCAGCCGGGGCGCCAAGCTGTGCCATGGGGGCCAGCGCGCCCCGGGCTTCCCCACCCCGCTCTACGCGGAGCCGACCGTCCTGGACGGGGTGACGGCGGACATGCTGATCGCCACCGAGGAGACGTTCGGCCCGGTGGTGCCGATCGTCGAGGTGACGTCCGCGGCGCAGGCGCTGGAGCTGACCAACTCCGCACCGTTCGGGCTGACCGCGGCGGTGTTCACCGGCGACCTGGAGCGGGGCCTGGCCTTCGCGGAGCAGGCCCGGGCCGGCTGGGTGAACGTCAACGCCTCCACCAACCTGTGGGAATCCCACCTGCCGTTCGGCGGGCGGTCCGGGTCGGTGAGCGGGCGCGGCTGGGTCGGCGGCCGGTTCGCGATGGAGACCTTCACCGAGCCGAAGACGATCCTCTACCCGGGGCCCCGACTCAGCGGATAGAGCTCAGTAGACAGAGCTCAGTAGATAGAGCTCAGTAGATAGAGCTCAGCGGGCAGCTTCCGCCCCGGCGCCGCCCCGGGGTTCACCGGCCCCGGGCTCGCCAGCCCCGGGCTCACCGGCCCCGGCGTGGCCACCGCGGGACCGGCGCTCGACCTGACCGTCCGGGCGCAGGCCGAGCAGGGTGAGCAGGACCATGAGCGCCCCGCCGCAGCAGATCGCCGAGTCGGCCAGGTTGAACACCGGCCAGTGCGGCAGCTGGATGAAGTCGACCACCCAGCCCCGCAGCGGCCCGGGGCTGCGGAACATCCGGTCGGTCAGGTTGCCCAGCGCGCCGCCGAGCAGCAGGCCGAAGGCGACGGCCCAGGGGCGGCTGGCCAGCGACCGGGCTATCCGCAAGATCGCGACGATCACCGCCGCCGCGATCAGCGTGAACACGACCGTGTAGCCGTCCGCGCCGAGCGAGAAGGCGGCCCCGGGATTGCGGAGGTAGTCCAGCCGCAGCAGCGAGCCGATCACCCGGACGGGCCGGTTCTCGGTGAGCGTGGCCACGACGATCACCTTGCTGATCACATCGGCCGCATACACCAGCGCCGCCACCGCGACCAGCACGCCGATCTGCCGCCGGGCCGGGCTGGCCGCCCCGTCCTCCATTGCCGTCATGCGGTCTCCGTTCCGCCAGGCCCACGGTATCCCACCGGCTTCACCCCGGGGCTCGCCAGCACGGCCAGGACCGCGCTAGCGGCCGCCGGCGCGGGCCGTGTCCTGCTGCTGCCAGGCGAAGGCCAGCGGGGTCAGGGCGGTGAGGTCGATCGCGGGCTCCACGGTCGAGTAGGACTGCACGTTGTCGGCGAACACGGCCCGCTGCCCGTCGTAGGCCGCGTACGGGACGTCACCCGGGGCGTTGGCGGCGCACAGCCGCATGTGCGGCACGGTGCCGGTGGCCGCGAACGAGTTCGGGCCCTCCACCGCCGCCCCGTCCAGCACCGGGGGCTGCCCGTCGAGCGACCCGGCCAGGTTCGCGACCTGGTGCTGCATGCAGTCCGGGAACACGGTCCCGTCCCCGACGATGAGCGAGACCCCCCACGCGTTGCTGCCCAGGATGTCGTCCAGCCAGCGCTGCGCCCAGGCGGCGTAGACGGGCCGGCCAGCCAGCGCGTCGTACTCGTCGGCCATGATGGTCAGCCCGGCGCCGTGCGTGGTGGTGTCCCACTGGTCCCAGGCGAAGCCGAAGCCGAACGGGTCCCGCGCGGCAGTGGTGATCCCCTTCTCGATCTGCCCGCGCAGGTTGCCCACGAGCTGGGCCCGGGTGATGGCCAGGCCCCGCACCGGCTGGCGGGCCAGGGCCAGGTCGAGCTCGTAGTCGGCCAGCGCGCTCACGTCGTACAGGTTCAGCGTGTCGGACAGGGCCTGCTTGCTGCGCACCCACTCGCGGGCCCAGCCGGCCGCGTCCCGCAGGTAGGTCGCGGATGACCGCACCGGACAGGCCGGCAGGGCGGCCGGGCCATTGTCCCGGGGAGCACGGGCTTCCTGGGGAGCACGGGCGTCCTGCAGGGCCCGGGCCAGCTCGGTCGCGCCGAGCATCATGTCGTCGTGCCAGCTGGTCTCCGGGTAGAAGTCCCACGGCAGCGCGGTGAGCAGCTGGCCCTTCCAGTGCGTGCCCGCCTGGGCGTACACGGTCTCGGCCTCGCGCAGGCAGGTGCCCGCGTACCCCGGGTCGGACCTGCGGAACACCTGATAGCAGAGGGCGAAGTCGGCGGCCAGCCGGCCGGCCAGGTTCGGGCTGATCGGCGCCCCGGGCTTCCCGGCCCGGAACACCGGGGGATGCCGGATGTAGGTGTAGCGCGGGTTCGTGCCGTGGTAGTCATCGTCGGCCTGGGGCAGCCGCCAGATGTCGTGATCGCCGAAGTAGTAGTTGTTCGCCTCGCCGGTGCCGACCTGGTAGTACAGCGTCCTGGTCCGCTGGTCCCACATCCGCTGCAGGAAGTCCAGGCCGAACCGGGCCTCGCCGGTAAAGTCCGCGCCGGAGGATCCCGCGCCGGCCCCCATCTGCCCCGGGAACGAGGCGATGCCCTGCAGCAGGACGGCCTCGGTGTAGCTGGTGGTCTCCACGAAGTGCAGGTAGTCCCCGGCGTCGAACCAGCCGCCGGACGCGTTGATCCGCACCCCGGTGGCGTACCTGGCCAGGCTGCCGTGGAAGTCGCCGTTCCCGTTGACCGGCGGGGCTGCGGTAGGTCATCGCGCTGAGGTCGTTGAGGTGGCCCGGCGCGGTGCGCAGCGCAGTGTGAATGAAGTCGGGGCCGTCCCGCTCGTTCTCGTAGAAGTACAGCGCGTTGGCCAGCGGGCGCGCGTAGAGCTGCGCGGCCGGGCCGATCGTGAACCAGGGCGAGGCCGCCGACGCGTCGCCCAGGATCCCGAGCCGGTACCGGCCCGGCGCGCGGACCCCGGTGAACCGGGCGGCCCACACCCAGCCGTAGCGCGCGCTCCAGGCCCCGAGGTCCTGGCCGGGCCAGCCCGGCGGCGGCCACCGTGCAGGACCCGGCCCGGACCAGCACCCAGCGGAGCGGGCCGGCCGGGCGGGACTTGGTCATGATCTCGGCCAGCTTGGCCGCCCCGGACGGGTAACCGACCTGGTCCACCCGGATCGCGGCGGCCGGCGCCCCGGCCGGCCTACGGTGCGACCCGGTGGTGAGCACCGCGCCCGAGGACGGCTCGGCGCAGATCCTGGCCACCTGCGAGCCCGCGGGTGCGGGGGCCCGCACCGATCCGCTGGCCGGCCCGGCCGCCCCGCAGAACGCCCCCGCCGCGAGGCTGGCCGCGGTCAGGGCCGCCGCCGCGCGCCCCGCGCCGATCCTTCCACGCCCACGATTCATCGGCCCAGGCTAGGCCGCGCCAGCGCGGCCCACAATGGGCCAGACCGCCTATCGGACGGTTCCGATGCCGGCCAGGATGAGGTCGATGCCGGCCAGGAACTGCTCGCGGTCGTCGTGCTCGGGCAGCTGCGCCGCCACCTGATGCACGAACGGGTACTCCGCGGGGTCGAGCTGCGCCCACCGTGCGGCGACGGTCGCCAGGAAGGCCGACCGATCCGTGTCGCGCGGGAGGAGGCGGGCGCCCGCGGCGTACTGCCCGGCGAGGCCGAGAACGTAGTTCACGAGCGCGGACGCGCAGTCGAACTGCGCCCGCCCGGGGACGCCGAGCGCCTGGAGCTGCCCGCCGACGCCTTCGAAGATCTGCAGCACCGCGGACTGCCACGGCTCACGGGAGAGCTGGGCGCCCACCCAGGGGTGGGCGTCGATCGCGTCGAACACCCCGAGGGCGATGGCGCGGATCGCCTCCCGCGGCTCCGCGCCGCGTGACCACCCCGGTCATGACCCGGGCGATGACGTCGTCGGTGGCCGCCGCGAGCAGCTCGTTCTTGCTGGCGACGTGCCAGTAGATCGCCCCGCTGCCGGTGGCCAGCCGCGCCGCGAGCGCGCGGAAGGTCAGCGCGCTCTCGCCCTCGGCGTCGAGGATCTCGATCGCGGCCTCGACGATTCGCTCCTTCGAGAGCGCGTCCGTGCGCCGTTCGGTCCGCTGCGCCCTGGTCGCCATGAGCATCATCTTGACACAGCTGGAACACTGTTCCAAAATGGATTTGTGGAACAGCGTTCCAATCAGCTTCTGAAGGGAAACATGATGACGGCACCAGTCACGATCGTCGGCGCGGGCCTCGGCGGCCTCACCCTGGCGCGCGTCCTGCACGTCCACGGCATCCCCGCGACGATCTACGAGGCGGAGCCCTCGGCGGCGGCCCGCACGCAGGGCGGCCAGCTCGACATCCACGAGCACAACGGGCAGCTCGCACTCGAAGCGGCCGGCCTCACCGACGAGTTCCGCGCGATCATCCACCAGGGCGGCGAGGCGACGCGGATGCTCGACCAGCACGGCGCGGTGCTGCTCGACGAGCCCGACGACGGCACGGCCGGGCGTCCCGAGGTGCTCCGCGGCGACCTGCGCCGGATCCTGGTCGACTCCCTGCCCGGCGAGATGATCCAGTGGGGACGCAAGGTCACCGGCGTCCGGCCCCTCGGCGACGGCCTGGACGAGCTGGCCTTCGCCGCCGGGCCGGCCGTGACCACCAGCCTCCTGGTCGGTGCCGACGGCGCCTGGTCGAAGATCCGCCCGCTGCTCTCCGACGCCCAGCCCGGGTACGTCGGGACGTCGTTCATCGAGACCTACCTATACGACGCCGACGAGCGGCACGCCGCGACGGCTGAAGCGGTCGGCGCTGGCGCCATGTACGCGCTCACCCCGGGACAGGGGATCGTCGCGCACCGCGAGGCAGGGGGCATCCTGCACACGTACGTCGAGCTGAACCGCACCGCCGAGTGGATCGCCGGCATCGACTTCACCGACGCCGCGGCCGCGACCGCCCGGGTCGCGGCCGAGTTCGACGGGTGGGCGCCGGAGCTCACCGCGCTGATCACCGACGGCGACACCGCGCCGATCCCGCGCATGATCTACGCCCTCCCGAACGGGCACCGATGGGACCGGGTGCCCGGGGTGACGCTCCTCGGTGATGCCGCGCACCTGATGCCGCCGGCCGGCGAGGGCGCGAACCTGGCCATGCTCGACGGCGCCGAGCTCGGCAAGGCGATCGCCGCGCACCCCGGCGACATCGACGCGGCCCTCACCGCGTACGAGCAAGCGCTGTTCCCGCGCAGCGAGTCCGAAGCCGCGGACGCGTACCTGATCCTGGACCTCTGCCTCGGCGACCGCGCACCGTTCGGGCTCATCGACTTCCTCACCGGCGCCCCCGAGGGGGAGCGCAAGCGAGCCGCGCAGTCCTGATCCGCACCGCCGGCGGCCGGGGCGATCGCGGCCGCGGGACGCTCGCCTGCCCGGCCAGCCAGGGTGTTACGGCTGGGCGAGGACCTGGAACGTGGCCAGGGTGGGGTCGGCGGCGTAGGCGATCCGGCTGCCGTCGGCCCGGGCCGCGCGCAGCGCGCCGAGGGCCGCCGCGGTGATCACCTCGCCCGGGGCCAGCACCGGCACGCCCGGTGGATAGGGCGCCACCAGTTCGCGCGCTCACCCGGCCCACGGCCCCGGCGGCGGAGCGGGTTTCGTTGCGGCAAAAAAAGGCCTCGCCGCGGCGGCATCGCCACGTCCGGGATGACCGTCCACGACGCGGCCGGCACCGGCCGCCGGGGCGGCCCGCGGTGCGCCTCGATCGATGGCCGCGAGGGTGGCGGTGAAGCGGGCCACGGCGGCCTCGTCGTCGGCCAGGGTGACGATCGGGATGATCGTGTCCCGGTCGGCCATCTCCACCGGCATGCCCGGCGGCGATGAGGTCCGCCTCCACCGCGTGGCCGTGCGCGCCGGTCCCGGCGAGCAGGACGACCAGCTTGGCCGGCTCCACTCCCGGGCCGTCCAGCACGTCCAGGCCGGGCACCTCGGCGCAGCCGGTCCCTCGCGGCCGCCGACCACCCGCAGCAGCCGGGCGCACAGCTCCTCGCCGTCGCGGGCCAGCAGCGCCCGGGCCGCGTCGATGCTGGCCATGATCGCGCCCGCCGGGCTGGTCGTGTGCGTCGCCTCGAACGCCCGGTCAAGGCGGGCAGGGTCCAGGCGGGCAGGGTCCGGGCGGGCCGGTCCAGGCGGGCCGGGTCCAGGCCAGCCGGGCCCGGGCGGCCCGTCCGGGCCAGCACCAGCGCGCCCTGCGTGTAGGCGGGCAGCACCTTGTGTGCGCTGGTCACCATGGCGTCCGCGCCCGCCGCCAGCGCGTGCGGCGGCAGCGCCGGGTGGAAGCCGAGGTGCGCGGCCCAGGCCGCGTCGACCAGCAGCGGCACCCCCGCCTCGTGCGCGGCCGCCGCGTGGCCGGCCAGGTCGCCGGTGGTGCCGACGTAGGACGGGTCGCCGAGGAACACCGCGCAGGCGTCCGGGTGGCGGGCCAGCGCGTCGCGGACCGCGCCGACCGGGACCGGGCCGGGCAGCCCGGTGGCCGGGTCCACCCCGGGCAGCACCCACACCGGGTCCAGGCCGGCCAGCACCAGGCCGAGCAGCAGCGAGCGGTGCAGCGCCCGGGTGACCACGATCGGCCTGGCCCGGCTCGCCGACGGCCAGGGCCAGGGCCTGGTTGCCGTGCGTCGAGCCGGCCACCGAGAACCGGCACCAGTCGGCGCCCCACAGCTGCGCGGCCCGCCGCTCCGCCTCGGCCAGCAGCTCGTCCGCGTGCTTGATGGCGTCCAGCCCGCCGTACAGCGGCGCGTCACCCGCGGTCACGTCGCCGGTGAGATCGCGGCGCTGCTTGTGCCCGGGCACGCTCATCGGGGTCGAGCTCGCCGGCCTCGGCCTGCGGCGGTGAACCGCAGCCAGGCGTCCAGCAGCGGCGCGTCGGCGCGCAGCCCGCGGGGATCCCGGGAGCCCGGGTCAGTCCGGGCCTCGGTCGGCCGGCTGCCGCGGCTGGTGCCGGTAGAACGGGACGGGCTCCGGGGGCAGCGGGGTGTTGCCCAGGATCAGGTCGGCGGCCTTCTCCGCGATCATCATCACCGGGGCGTAGATGTTGCCGTTGGTGATGTACGGCATCACCGAGGCGTCCACGACCCGCAGCCCGTCCAGCCCGTGCACCCGCATCGACGGCCGGGTCGGTGACCGCGTCGGCGCCGGTGCCCATCCTGGCCGTGCACGACGGGTGCAGCGCGGTCTCGGCGTCGCGGCGGACCCAGTCCAGGATCTGCTCGTCGGTCGCGACCTCCGGGCCCGGGGACAGCTCGCCGGCGTTGTACTCGTCGAACGCGGGCTGGTTCAGGATGGTGCGGGTGACCCGGATGGCCTCGGCCCACTCCCGGCGGTCGGTCGGGGTGGACAGGTAGTTGAACCGCAGCGCCGGGTGGACCGCGGGGTCGCGGGAGGTGATCTTGACCGAGCCGCGGGAGTCGGAGTACATCGGCCCGACGTGCACCTGGTAGCCGTGCCCGCCAGCCGGCGACGAGCCGTCGTAGCGGATCGCGATGGGCAGGAAGTGGTACATGAGGTTGGGGTAGGCGACCTCGTCGTTGCTGCGGATGAACCCGCCGCCCTCGAAGTGGTTGGTGGCGCCCGGGCCGCTGCGCAGGAACAGCCACTTGCGCGCCGACCATCGGGCCGGTTGCGCAGCTTCAGCGCCGGGGCCACCGACACCGGCAGCTTGGACCCGTACTGGACGTAGACCTCCAGGTGGTCCTGCAGGTTCTCGCCCACCCCGGGCAGGTCGGCGACCAGGTCGACGCCGAGCCCGCTGCAGCAGGCCCGGCCGGCGCCGACGCCGGACAGCTGGAGCAGCTGCGGCGTGTTGATCGCGCCGCCGCACAGGATGATCTCGCCCGCGGACCGCCGGGCCCTGCCGCGCCCGGCCCGCGCGGGGCCGCCCTCGGTGTACTCGACGCCGACCGCCCGCTTCCCCTCGAACAGGATCTTGGTCACGAAGGCGCGGCGTGGTCGACCTCCAGGTTGGGGCGGCTCATCACCGGGTGCAGGTAGGCCCGGGCCGCGCTGAGCCGCCGGCCCCGGTGGATGTTGCGGTCGAACGCGGCGAAGCCCTCCTGCCGGTAGCCGTTCACGTCGTCGGTGAGCGGGTAGCCGGCCTGCTGCACGGCCGCGAAGAACGCCGGGAACAGCGGGCTGGTGGCCGGCCCGCGCTCCAGCACCAGCGGGCCGTCGCCGCCCCGGTACTCGTCGGCCCCGGCCAGGCAGGTCTCCATCCTCTTGAAGTACGGCAGGCAGTGCGCGTAGTCCCAGTCCGCCATGCCCGGGTCGGCGGCCCAGCGCTGGTAGTCCAGCGGGTTGCCGCGCTGGAAGATCATCCCGTTGATGCTGCTGGACCCGCCGAGCACCTTGCCGCGGGCGTGGTAGATGCGGCGGCCGTTCAGGTACGGCTCGGGCTCGGACTCATACCCCCAGTCGTAGAACCGGTTGCCGATCGGGAAGGTCAGCGCGGCCGGCATGTGGATGAACACGTCCCAGCGGTAGTCCGGCCGCCCAGCCTCCAGCACGAGCACCCGGGTGGCCGGGATCGGCGGACAGCCGGTTGGCCAGGGCGCTGCCTGCCGAGCCGCCGCCGACGATGATGAAGTCGTACTCTGCAGGAGCCATCAGCCCTCCCGAGCCATCAGCCCTCCCCCGGCCGCGGCCCGGCCGGGGAACCGCCCGGCACCGGGCTGGCGGCCACGGGCACGGATGCCAGGAACGCCCTGGCGGCGAGCCGCACCGGCCGCATCGCACAATAGCGGGATCTCCCCGGGCCTGGCCGGGAAGCGCCCTGGGTCGTGAGCGGCACAGCCCGCCGGGCTACCCTGCCGACGTGGTGATGCCTGAGCGTGAGTCACGTCCCGAATCCCTGCCCGGCGGCGCCGGGCCCGCCCCGGCCGGCACTGGCCCGGCCGAGCCTGGGCCGGCCCGGCCGGCGCTGAGCCGGCCGAGCCTGAGCCGGCCGACCCGGTACCTGCGCCTGCCGGCGCGGGCCGCGAAGCCCACCCGGGCGCGACCGCGTACCGGCAGGCCCGGTTCCGCCCGCCGCCCGGGGCGACCGACATCCTGATCCTCCGGCACGGCGAGTCCGAGGCCGCGTATATGGACAAGCCGTTCCCGCTGATGGGCGGGCACGCCGACCCGGAACTCTCGGAGAACGGGCGCGAGCAGGCAGAGCGGCTGGCCGAGCGGCTGGCCAGGCAGCCCATCGACGCCATCTACGTGACGTCGCTGCGCCGCACGGCGCAGACCGCGGCGCCGCTGGCCAAGCGGCTCGGGCTGGCCCCGCGGGTCGAGCCGGACCTGCGTGAGGTCCACCTGGGCGAGTGGGAGGCGGGCCGGTTCCGCAAGATGGTCGCCGACAACCACCCGATCGCCCAGCGGATGTGGGCGGAGGAACGGTGGGACGTGATCCCCGGTGCCGAGCCCGCCGACGCCTTCGCCGCCCGGACCGGCGGCGCGATCAGGCGGATCGCCGCGGCGCACCCGGACCAGCGGGTCGCGGTCGTGGTGCACGGGGGCGTGATCGCCGTGCTGCTGGCCATGGCCACCCGGTCGCGGCCGTTCGCGTTCCTCGGCGCGGACAACGCGTCGATCTCCCGGCTGGTCATCACCCCGGAGCGGTGGATCCTGCGCGTCTACAACGACACCGGCCACCTGGAGCCCTGACCCCGCACGCCTGGGGGAGGCCTCCTGGTCCGGGTCTCAGAGGGCTTTCATGATCCTGGGCAATTCGTGCGCTAGAACAGCACCAATCGCCCAGGATCATGGTCGGCGCGCCGGGGGGCGGCGGGCGGGTCAGGGGCGGCGGGCGGGTCAGGCGCGGAGGGCGGCCTTGCCCCGGACGACGGGGTTGACCAGCTCGCCGAGCTCCGAGATCGAGATGCGGACCTCGTCGCCCGGCTGCAGCGTGAACGGCAGGTCGGGGACCAGGGACGTGCCGGTGGACAGGACCACGCCCGCCGGGAACTCGTCCTCGCGGAACAGGAACGCGGCCAGCTCGGTCACCGTGCGGCGCAGCCCGGCCGTGCTGGCCTGGCCAGCCCAGGCGGCCTGGCCGTCCCGGCGGATGGTCATCTCGATGGTGAGCCCGTACGGGTCCGGGACCTCCCAGGCCGGCCGGATCCCCGGGCCGGCCGCGCAGCCGCCCAGGTAGATCTTGGCCTGCGGCAGGTAGAGCGGGTTCTCCCCCTCGATCGACCGGGAGCTCACGTCGTTGCAGATCGTGTAGCCGACCACCTCGCCGCCGGCGTTGAGCACGGCGGCGAGTTCCGGCTCGGGCACGTCTACCTGCGAGTCGGCGCGGGCGCTGACCCGGTCACCGGGACCGGCGACCCGCCACGCGGCGGACTTGAAGAACAGCTCCGGCCGCGGCGCGGTGTACACCCGGTCGTAGATGTCGGCCGAGTCGAGGCTCTCCTGGACCCGCGCGTGCATGCTGCGTTCGTAGGTCACCCCGGCGGCCCACACCTCGGTGGCCCCGTCCACGGGCGCCAGCACCGTAATTCTCCGCAACGGGTCCTGTTCCCGGCCGGTCCCCCCGGCCGCGTCAGCCAGGACGGTCTCGCACGCGCCGCGGATCCAGGTGAGCGGCCGGGCCAGCAGCTCGGCCATGGTCGCCACGCCCGGGAGGGGGTGAACCTGGTCACCGTCGAGCACCCCGACCTGCGGGACGCCGTCGCCCTCGCGGTACCTGATCAGCTGCACGGGACTCCCTCCGCCCGGTCCGGCGGCCCCGCCCGGGCCGCCCTCCGGCAGCGTACGGCGGAGGGCCGGCCACGTCAACGGTTCATCAGACCAATGAAAGACTTCATCTGATGAACCGGTTGACGTCCGGGGCGCGGGAACGTACCGTCGGACGGGCCAGCACCCCGCTGACCTGCCCGCCTCACCAGAAGACGCTGACCAGGAACGGAGGGCCGCCGTGACCGCCGCCTACCCCGGCCAGGCCCGGCACGCCCAGGTGGTGCACGCGCTGGGGGCGGCGATCGTGCGCGGCGAGCTCGGCCCGGGCAGCCCGGTGCCCACCGAGGACGAGCTGGTCAGCCGCTACGAGGTGGGCCGCTCGGCGCTGCGCGAGGGGGTGAAGGTGCTGGCCGGCAAGGGACTGCTGGAGAGCCGCACCAGCGCCGGGACCCGGGTCCGGCCGCGGGAATCGTGGAACCTGCTCGACCCGGACGTGCTGCGCTGGCGGTACTCCGAGGACCCCAGCCCGGCCGACATCCGGGCCCTGGCCGACCTGCGGGTCGCGCTGGAGCCGGGGGCGGCCCGGCTGGCCGCGGAGTCAGCCAGCGCCGCCCAGCGCGGCGTGATCGCCGCGGCCATGGCCGCGCTGTGGGCCACGGTCGAGTCGCCGGACGAGTTCGTCGCGGCCGACCTGGCCTTCCACCGGGCCGTGTTCGCGGCCTGCCGCAACGACCTGCTGCTGTACATCCACGACGTGGTCAGCGTGGCGCTGGGCGCGATCCGCCCGCTGCACACCCACTCGGTCGCGCACAACCGCGAGACGCTGCCCATCCACCAGCAGGTGGCCGAGGCCATCCAGCGCGGCTACCACCGCAAGGCGGAGGCGGCCATGCGCGAGATCGTCGAGGGCGCCCGCGCGGACCTGGTCCGCGAGCAGAGCGAAGGAGCGCAGACATGACGCCTGTCCCCGGGGAGGTGCGGCTGGACGTGCGCGATCACGTCGCCGAGCTCACCATCGACCGGCCCGCCAAGCTCAACGCGTTCACCCCGCCGATGACCGAGGCGCTGGCCGGGCACGTGGCCCGGCTGAACAGCGACCCGGAGGTGCGCGCGGTCGTGCTGGCCGGCACCGGGCGGGCGTTCTGCGCCGGCAGCGACATCGCCGGGCTGGACGACTACGCGACCCCGTGGCAGTTCGGGAACCGGCCGGATTACTGCGACGCGATCCGGACGCTGCGCAAGCCGGTCATCGCCGCGGTGAACGGGTACGCCCTCGGCGGCGGCCTGGAGCTGGCCCTGGGCTGCGACATCCGGCTGGCCGCCGGGCCGGCGACGTTCGCGGCCCCGGAGATCAAGCTGGGCTGGATCGGCGGCGGCGGGATGTCCGCGCTGCTGGCGCACAGCATCGGCCCGGGCAACGCCGCGGTCATGCTGCTCACCGGCGACCCCATCGACTCCGCCACCGCGCTGCGCTGGGGCCTGGTCAGCGAGGTGCTCCCGGCGGGGGAACTCCCCGGCCGGGCCCGGGAACTGGCGGCCACCATCGCCAGCCGGGCCCCGATCGCCGCGGAGACCGCGAAGAAGGACCTGCGTGCCGCGTTCGAGATGCCGCTCGGCCGGGCCATCGACTACGAGCGCCAGCTGCAGACGGTCTGCTTCGCCACCGAGGACGCCGCGGAGGGCCGGGCCGCCTTTGCCGAGCGCCGGCCGCCGGTCTTCAGGGCCAGATGAGCGGTCCGGGCCAGATGAGTGCTCCGGGCCCGCCAGCCCGGCCCCGCTAAGGAGATCAGATGGGCATCCTGTCCGGCTACCGGGTCATCGACCTGACCATCGCCATGGCCGGCCCGCTGGCCGCGATGCGCCTGGGCGACCTGGGCGCGGACGTGGTCAAGGTCGAGCCGGTCACCGGCGAGTGGCAGCGGCACACCCCGGCCGGGGGTGCGGCCGGCCACCAGATCAACGCCTCGTTCCTGTCGCTGAACCGGAACAAGCGCAGCCTGGCGGTCAACCTGAAGTCGGCCGAGGGCCGCCAGATCGTGCTGGAGCTGGCCCGGCGCAGCGAGGTGTTCCTGCAGAACTACCGCCCCGGGGTGGCCGAGCGGCTGGGCATGGACTACGAGTCCATCCGCGCGGTGCGCCCGGACATCGTGTACGTGTCGATCTCCGGGTACGGCGAGACCGGCCCGTACACCAACCGGCCCGGCCAGGACATGCTGCTGCAGGCGATGAGCGGGGCGATGCTCAACGTCGGCCGGGCCTGCGACCCGCCCGCGCCCGCGGGCACCTACGCGGTGGACGCGATCACCGGGTACGGCGCGTTCGAGGGCGCCCTGGCCGGCCTGCTGCACCGGGAGCGCACCGGCGAGGGGCAGCTGGTCACGGTCAACATGCTGGACTCCGCGATCGCGGTGCAGGCCCAGGAGCTGTCCATCTTTACCGTGGGCGGAATCCCGCAGCACCGTGGCGCCGAGGTGCACGGGCACACCTACATCCGGGCCCCGTACGGCACGTTCGCGACCGCGGACGGCTACCTGGCGCTGGCCTTCCCGCCGCTGGCCCAGCTCGGCGAGGTGCTCGGCATCCCCGAGTTCGCCGGGATGGACGACGACGTGGACGGGCACACCCGGCGGGACGAGATCACCGCCCTGGTCCGGTCCCGGCTGCCGGCCCGGACCACGGCCGAGTGGCTGGCCGAGTTCGACGCGGTCGGCCTGTGGGCCGGCCCGGTGTACGACTACGCGGACGTGCTGGCCGACCCGCAGGTGCAGCACAACGGGTCACTGGTCAGCTACGACCACCCCACCGAGGGGCGGGTGACCACGCCCGGCTTCCCGTACCGGTTCAGCGCCACCCCGCCGCAGGTGTACCGCGGCGCGCCGCTGGCCGGGGAGCAGACCCGGGAGATCCTGGCCGAGCTGGGCTACGACGGCGACACGGCCGGCCGGCTGGCCGCGGACGGCGTGGTGGCCGCGCCCGGGACGGCCGCCGGGCCGGGGGGCCAGTCATGACGGTCCGGCTGACGGGGCTGACCTGGGATCACCCGCGCGGCTACCTGGTGCTGGACGCGCTGGCCGGGACGCTGGGACCGGACGTGGCGGTCCGCTGGCAGCGGCAGCCGCTGGAGGGGTTCGAGTCCCGGCCGCTGCGCACCCTGGCCGACGATTTCGACCTGCTGGTCGTGGACCATCCCGGGCTGGGCGAGGCGGTCCGGGACGGCGCGCTGCTGCCGCTGGACGAGGTGTTCGCCGGGCCGGAGCTGGCCGCCTGGCGGGCCGCCTCAGCCGGCGCCTCGTACGACAGTTACGTGCTGGACGGCCGGCCGTGGGCCCTGCCGCTGGACGCCGCCGCCCAGGTGGCGGTGGCCCGGCCGGACCTGATGGCGGCGCGGCCCGCCAGCTGGGCGCAGGCCCGGCAGGCCGCCCGTGAGCACCCCACCACGCTGTGCCTGGGCGGCCCGCACGCGCTGCTGATGTTCAGCGCGATCTGCGTGGCGGCCGGGTCACCACCCGCCGCCGCACCGGCCCGGCCCGGGCCAGCCGGGCCGGGGTCAGCGGCCGGGGACGGACCGTTTGTGCACGAAAGGGCGGGCACCGCCGCGCTCGAGGTCCTGGCGGACCTGCTGGGCCACGCCGACCGGGAGCTGTCCCAGCGCAACCCGATCGGCGTGCTCGACGCGATGGCCGCCCGCGGCGGCCCGGCCTACTGCCCGCTGGTGTACGGGTACGTGACCTACCAGCGCCCGCTGGCCGGCGAGCCCGGGTCAGCCCGGCTGGCCGCGTTCGACGCCCCGGCGGGCCCGGGCGGGATCGGCAGCGTGCTGGGCGGCACCGGGGTGGCCATCACCCGGTCCGCGGTCGAGCTCGGCGCGGCCGCGGCCGTGATCAGGGCCCTGCTCTCGGCCGAGGTGCAGGTCGGGCTCTACGCCGAGCTCGGCGGGCAGAGCTCGGCCCGGCAGGCCTGGGAGAACCCGGGCGCCGACGCGGCGGGCGGCGGGTTCTACCGCGCCACGCTGGCCACCGTGGAGCAGGCGTGGGTGCGGCCGCGGTTCGCGGGCTACCCGGAGTTCCAGGCCGCGGCCTCGGCCGTGCTGCGTGAGGGCCTGCTGGCCGGTGAGCCGCACGCCGGGCTGGTCCGGCGGGTCAACGAGCTGTTCGCGGCGGCCAGGGACGAGGCTGGCCGGGACCGGGCCGGCGGAGAAAGGAGGCCCGCGTGAACGCAACCGGCAGGCCGGTGGCGGTGGTGACCGGGGCGGGCGGCTCGCTCGGCCGGGCCATAGCGCGGCGGCTCGCCGCCGACGGGCACGTGGTCGCGGTGACCGACGTGGACGGCCAGGGCCTGGATGAGACCCGAGCGGCGGTCCGGGCCGAGGGCGGCGAGGCGCACGCCTGGCCGCTGGACCTGCGCGACGCGGCCGCGGTGGCCGGCTTCTTCGGCGCGGTGGCGGCCGGCCCCGGCCCGGCGGCCGTCCTGGTCAACAACGCGGCCATCTACCCCACGACGCCGTTCCTGGATATCACGCTCGGCGAGTACGACGACGTGCACGCGGTCAACCAGCGCGGCTACTGGCTCTGCGCGCAGTCCGCGGCCCGGCAGATGCAGGCCGCGGGCGCGGGCGCGATCGTGAACATCGCGTCCATCACCATGCACGGCGGCTGGGCCAACCTGGCGTCTTACGTGGCGACCAAGGGGGCAGCAGCCGCGCTGACCCGGGCCCTGGCCCGCGAGCTCGGGCCGTCCGGCATCCGGGTGAACGCGGTCTCGCCTGGCGCGTTCCCGACCGCGGCCGAGCAGATTTACGATGACCCGGCCGCGTACAGCCAGCACGTCCTGGATCAGCAGTCACTGAAACGCCGCGGCTCCCCGGACGAGCTGGCCGCGGTGGTCTCCTTCCTGGCCGGCCCCGACGCGTCGTTCGTCACCGGCCAGACGATCGAAGTCAACGGTGGATGGGTGATGTCGTGACGACCGCAACCACGTCTGGCGGGCGGCCCTGGCCGGCCCGCCCGGTCCTCGAACGGGTCACCGGTGACCTGGCCGCCGCGGGCGGCGTGCGGGCCGTGGTGCTCGACGACGGCAGCGAGCGCGGGATCCGGGTGCTGGAGTTCCGCACCGGCGGGGGCCTGCGCTTCGACGTGCTGGTCAACCGGGCCATGGACATCGGCCTGGCCGAGTTCGACGACCTGAGCGTCGGCTGGCGGTCGGCGACCGGCTTCCGGCACCCCGGGCTGCACGAGCACGACGACGAGGACGGGCTCTCCTGGCTGCGCAGCATGTCCGGGCTGGTGGTCACGGCCGGGCTGGATCACACCCTGTTCGGCGGGGAGGTCGGCGCGGAGCAGTACCACTATCCGCCGCGGCAGAAAGTCCGGCCCGGGCTGCACGGCCGGGTGGCCAACATCCCGGCCCGGCTCACCGGCTACGGCGAGCGGTGGGAGGGCGACCGGTGCGTGCTGTGGGCCGAGGGCGAAATCCACCAGGCCGCGATCTTCGCCGAGAACCTGGTGCTGCACCGGCGGATCGAGGCCGACCTGGGCGGCCGCGAGATCCGGCTGGCCGATCGGGTCCGCAACGCGGGCTTCGACCCGACCCCGCACATGTTCCTCTACCACGTCAACGTGGGCTGGCCGCTGCTGGACGAGGGGGCCAGGTTCGACGCCCCTATCGCGCGGACCTTGTGGCGCAGCGACAGCGTGGCCGAGCAGGGCGTGTCCCACCTGGTCTTCCCGGGCCCGCAGCCCGGGTTCGCCGAGCAGGTGTACGAGCACGCGCTCACCCCCGACCCGGACGGGCGGCAGCGGGTCCGGGTGGTCAACCCGGACCGGGGCCGGGCCTTCGAGCTGGACTACGACCCGGCCGCGTTCCCGGCCTTCTTCGAGTGGCTGAACCTGCGCGAGGGCAGCTACGCCGTCGGGCTGGAACCCTCCACCCACCACGTGGCCGGCGACGCGGCCGCCCGCGAGGACGGCTCGATGATCTGGCTCGGCCACGGCGAGGAGCGGAGCTACCAGACCGCGTTCCGGTTCACCCGCGGCTGACCCGGCCAGCGCGGGGCAAGACAGCCCGGCCCGCCCGGCGGCGGGGACGGGCTTACTGCTGGATGCCGCGCTGCTTCAGCTGCCTGGCCACGAAGTCCTGGTCCAGGCCGGTCCCGTAGGACGCGGCCGTCCGGCGCTGCCGGCGGGCCCAGCGCCGCTTCCGGGTCAGGCCCGCCAGGAGCACGGCTACCCCGCCGAGCACCGGCACCCCGAACAGCAACCCCGCGAGCAGCCGGTCAGGGACGTTGTTGACCATGGCCGCCGACGGATCACCGGGATTGAAATAGACCCCCACGCCTTTGGCCGAGCCGTCTCCGGAGGTATCGACCGTGTAGAGCTGGCCATGCCACCGGAACGTCACCAGGCCACCTTGCTCGGTCCCGAGCACATGGTGGCCCGTCCACAGCACGATGTCGGGTGTCTGGAACTCCAGCGCCAGGAAAAGCAGCGCGAACGCGAACAGTGCGGCGGCCAGGCCGATGGACCAGCCTGCCCCGTCCAGCAGAGCCCCCAGGCGACCACGCATGGGACTAGTCTGCGGCCTCGCCGGTCCTGAGCCAAGCGGGATTCCCCGGAGCGGAGATCGTCCGCCGCGGACGGGAGAGGCGCCGGGTCAGCCCGGGCCAGGTCCCGGCAGGCCGCGGCGGCGCAGCCTGCGGATGGCCACGGCCCCGACGAGCAGGACCGCGACCACCACGGCGAACACGATCAGCCGGGTGCTGGTGTAGCGGACCGGCACCAGGCTGTAGCGGGTCGTGGACAGCGTGCCGTCCCCGCGCAGGGCCAGGCCGAAGCTGAGCGCGGTCGCCCCGGACGGGAGGGCGGGCGCCGTCCACGTTCCCGGGGTCCAGTCCCGGGAGGCGGCCAGCGGCGGGCTGGTCACCCAGAATTTCCAGGTGCCCTGGGCCGTCCGGTAGTAGGCGTTGAACACCACCGGCCCGCTCGACTTGTACCAGGCGCCCAGCGTGTAGCTGCGCCCCGCGGTCACCGCCGGCGCGCACGCGCCCAGATCCATCGTGGGCACGAGCTGCGCCGTGCCAGATTTTCGTTGCGTCAGGGAAATGAGCTCGGCCCCGGCCCCGCCCGGGCCGGCCCGGGGCGGTAGCGGAAGGTGGCGTGGTTGGTGCCGTAGCGGCCAGCCTGGAAGCAGGCCGGGACGCCGCCCGCGGTGACCGCGGACAGCCGGGAGTTGGCCACCCCCGGTGGCGGGATGCGGGCCGGAGCCGGGCCGGCCACCGCGGGCCGGACGGGGCCGCCGATCACCTGGCGGACGGTGCGCACGCTGATCCCGTGGCCGGCCTGCCGGGACAGCCAGCCGAGCACGCTGCTCAGCTCGGGCCGGGTCACGCCCAGCGCGCAGGTCCGGGCGCAGACGTCGTGGATGGTGAAGATGATCCAGCCGCCGCCGTGCTGCTGGGCGCCGGTCACGATGTTCTCGAACGTGGCCGGGGTCCAGCTGGTGCCGACCGAGGACACCTCGATCGGCGCGCGCAGCAGGTAGGGGTCCTGCGGCGGGACGGTCTCCGCCCAGGCACAGTACTGGCACAGGCCGGCGCCGCGCAGCTGCCCGGTGCCCAGCCCGGAGTTGTAGCCGCAGCGCCGCGCGAGGGCCTGGAGAGTGCGGTTGACCTCCGCGAACGGATAGGCGAAGTCGGTGACGCGGAAACCCCAGCGGGTCAGGTTGACCCGGTCGTCGCAGATCTCCCGCTGGGCCTCCGGCGGCGGGCATCCCGGTCAGCGGGACGTGCTGCACGGACAGGCCGCCGATCTCGTTGCCGTCCGCGGCGATCTGGTGCACGTCGGCCAGCGTCAGGTAGGGCGAGCGCGCGCAGCCGGGGCTGGTCCCCGGCAGGCAGACCAGGCCGGACGGCACGTAGAACGTGGCGTGCATCCGGTACTGCCGGAAGACCGGCAGCGCGCCCATCTGGTCCGCGAGGCCGCCGCCCCAGGTGAACGTGACCACGGTCCGGGGGTGGGCCGGGCTGGTCCCGGTGGCGCTGCTGGTCCCGGTGGCGCTGCTGGTCCCCGTGGCGCTGCCGGTCCCGGTGGCGCTGCTGGTCCCCGTGGCGTTGCTGGTCCCGGGCGCCCTGGTTACGGCTGTAGCGCTGCCCGCACTCAGCGTGATCAGCACGGCCGCCAGAATCCCCAGCGCCGCCAGCGCACGGCGGACGTGCCGCTGCATGGCCTCCCCCGGTGCCGGCCGCGCCCCCCGGCGGCCGTACCGATCTATCATGCGCCGGGGCCCGTACCCGGGCAACGCCCGGCCCGCCCGGGCGCCTCCCCGCCTTCCGTGAGCGAACGCTCAGCACCTTGACATTTGCCCACAATTGGGAGAACTTGGGTTTTCGCCCTGGTGAGGATGGCTAACGACATGCCTGAGCTGTTCGGCACCGGCTACCCGCGGGCCGGGTTGCTGCGCCGCGTCGGGCGCCTGGAGCAGGTCGCGGGAGTACGGCTGGTCACGCTCGGTGATGGCCAGGGCCGCGGGGTCCGGGTGCTGGAATTCCGCACCGGCACCGGGTTCGCCTTCGAGGTGCTGGTCGACCGCTGCTTCGACGTCGGGCCGGTGCGAGCTGGCCGGGCAGCCGCTGAGCTGGCTGTCCGGCGGCCGGGGTCATCGGGCCCTGGTACTACGAGCCGGACGGGTGGGGCTGGTTCCGCGCCTGGGGCGGCGGCATGGTCGTGACCTGCGGGCTCGACCACACGCTGGTGCCGGCCGAGGACACCGCCGTGCACTTCAACCAGCCGCACATCCAGCCGTCGGTCAGCTACGGGCTGCACGGGCGGGCCGGCGGGCTGCCCGCGCGGCTGGCCGGGTACGGCGAGCGGTGGGACGGCGACGAGTGCGTGCTGTGGGCCGAGGGTGAGGTCCTGCAGTCCGCGGTGTTCGGCGAGCAGCCTCGTGCTGCGGCGGCGGATCGAGGCCCGGGTCGGCGAATCGCCGTGTTCACCATCCATGACGAGGTGGAGAACGCCGGGCCCACGCGGACCTCGCACATGTTCCTCTACCACTGCAACGCCGGCTTCCCGGTGCTGGACGAGGGCGCGGAACTCGTGGTCCCGAGCCGCCGGACCACCACGGACTACGGCGTGCCGGTCGACGGGTACCAGGTCATGTCGGCCCCGGTTCCCGGGGCCACGGAGGCCTGCTTCGAGCACGAGCTCATCGCCGAGCCGGCCGGGACCGTGCCCGTCGGGTTGCTGAACCGGGCCCGGGGGCTCGGGGTCTACCAGGTGTTCCGGCTCAGCCAGCTGCCGCACCACACGGTGTGGCGGATGCTGGGCGAGGGGACCTACGCGCTGGGCTTGGAGCCGAGCACGAACCGGGACGCGGGCCGGGCGGACGCGCGGCAGCGCGGCGAGCTGCAGTGGCTCGAGCCGGGCGAGACGCGCCGGTACGACCTGGAGATCGGCGCGCTGCAGGGGGCGGCCGCGCTCAGCGAGTTCGAGGACCGGGTGGCGAGCCTGGTTCCTGCCCCCGACACCCCGGCCCCCGACACCCCGGCCGCAGAGACCCCGGCCGGAAGCACCCCGGCCGCAGACAGGATGTGAGCGATTCCGTGACGACGCTGACCCGTCCCGCCCCGGTCACCCTGGCCGAGTTCGAGGAGATCTTCGAGGCGGTCAAGAACTGGGGCCGCTGGGGGCCCGGCGACGAGCGGGGCACGCTCAACTACCTCACCCCCGGGCACGTGCGCGCCGCGGCGGCCCTGGTCCGGTCCGGGCGGCAGGTGTCGATGTCGATCCCGATGAACACCACGGCCGGGCCGGACAACCCCAGCCCCGTCACCCACCACGTGGTCCAGGGGCACGACATCGACATCGGCTCGGGCAGCCTCACGTTCGCCACCGACTACCTGGGGCTGGCCTTCCACGGTGACTGCCACACCCACATGGACGCGCTGTGCCACATCGCCTACCGGGGCCAGGTCTACAACGGGCGGCCCGCGCTGGAGGTGATGACCACCCGGGGCGCCGCCGGGCTGGACGTGACCGTGTACGGCACCGGGCTGGTCGGCCGGGGCGTGCTGCTCGATATCCCCCGGCTCCGCGGGGTGAAGTGGCTGGAACCGGGCGAGGCGGTGACCCGGGCCGAACTGGAGGCGGCCGAGCAGGCCCAGGGGGTACGGCTCGGCGAGGGCGACATCCTGGTCTTCCGGACCGGCCACCACCGGCGCCGGCTCAAGGCCGGCGCGTGGGACAACGGCTACCCGCCCGCCGGGGAGGGCAAGGCCGGCCTGCACGTGGACACGATCCCGTGGATGCACGAGCGCCGGATCGCGGCGTTCCTGCCGGACGGCGACGGGGAGACGGTACCCAGCCACGTCGAGGGCATCCTGTACCCGATCCACCCGCTGCAGATCACCGCGATGGGGATGTTCGCCGCGGACAGCCTGCAGCTCGAGGACCTGGCCCGGGCCTGCGCGGAGGAGGGGCGGGACGAGTTCATGGTGGTCGGCCTGCCGTTGCGGCTGCCCGGCGCGACCGGGTCGCCGTGGAATCCGATCGCCATCTTCTGAGCCAGGCCTGACCGGTAAGCCGGGCCGCAGCAGCGAGGACGTGAGTCATGGAGCGCCGTTTCGAGGGCAAGGTCGCGCTGGTCACCGGGGCGACTACGGGGATCGGGCAGGCGGCCGCGGTCCGGCTGGCCGCCGAGGGCGCCGTCGTGGGCGTGAACCAGCGGCCCGGGGACGACCCGGGGCCGACCCTGCGGCAGATCACCGGCGCGGGCGGCACCGGGTTCCCGGTGGTGGCCGACATGCGTGACCCGGAGCAGGTCACGGCCATGGTGCGGGCCGTGGCCGAGCGCGGGGGGCGGCTGGATTACGTGGTGTCCAACGCGGCCATCAACCCGTTCATGAAGTGGGACGAGACCAGCGTCGCGGACTTCGACCGGCTGTTCGAGACCAACGTGCGCGGCACCTGGGTGGTGTGCACCGAGGCCGCCAAGCAGATGATCCGCGAGGGGCACGGCGGGGCGATCTGCTGCGTGAGCTCGATCTCGGCCCACGTCGGCGCGCCGTACCAGACCGCCTACTGCGGGACCAAGGGCGCGATCAGCATGCTGGCCAAGGCGCTGGGCGCCAACCTCGGCGAGCACGGCATCCGGGTCAACGCGGTCGAGCCGGGCTGGGTGCAGACCGACATGAGCGCCCCGATGATGGACGACCCGGACGCCGTGCGGTACTACACCGAGCGGATCGCGCTGCACCGGCCCGCCCAGCCCGGCGAGCTGGCGGCCACCATCGCCTACCTGCTCTCGCCCGACGCCAGCTACGTAACCTCCGCGACGCTGCTGGTGGACGGCGGCTTCGTCGTGAACGCCGAACTGTAGGAAGGCCGGACCGTGGCACGTACTGCGATGCTGGACGACTCTCCCCTGCTGGCCCGGGCGCGGGAGCAGGTCAGGCGGCAATACGGCGGGGCCGTGGGCCGGCCGCGGGAGGCGCTGATCACCCCGGCCCTGGTGCTCGACCTGGACGCGGCGCAGCGCAACATCGACCGGATGGCCGCCGCGCTGCGGGAGATGGGCAGCACCACGATCCGGCCGCATTACAAGACGCACAAGAGCCCGGACCTGGCCTGGCGCCAGGTCCAGGCGGCGCGGCCGGGCTGTCCATGGCCACCGTGTGGGAGGCGGTGGTGCTCGCCGACGCCGGGATGGACGACCTGTTCGTGGTCAACACCGTGGCCCATCCGGACAAGATCAGGGTGCTCGCCGAACTGGCCGCCACCCACCGGGTCCTGGTCGCGGTGGACGAGGCGCCGAACGCGGCCGCCCTGTCCGCCGCGGCGGGCCGGGCAGGGTCCGCGCTCGGGGTGATGATCGAGGTGGACACCGGGATGGGCCGCTGCGGCGCGGACAGCGCGGACGACGCCCTGGCGCTGGCCCGGCGGATCACCGAGCTTCCCGGGCTGCGCCTGGAGGGCATCACCGGCTATGAGGGGCACTGCTCGCTGACCATCGACGACGAGGTGCGCCACCAGCGGCAGCAGGCCGCGATGACCTTCTTCACCGGCGTCGCGGACCGGCTGGAGGCCGACGGGATCGGCTGCCCGATCCGGTCCGCGGGCGGGGTGGCTACCTGGCAGTGGACGGCCGGGTTCCCCGGGATCACCGAGATCCAGGCCGGCACCTACGTGGTCATGGACAACTATCACGGGCAGATGGTCCCGGGGTTCGAGCACTCGCTCACCATCCAGGCCAGCGTGATCAGCAGGCAGAGCGGCCAGGTGATCGTGGACGCGGGGTCCAAGTCGGTCGCGGCCCCGGCCGACGTGACGATCATCGGCCATGACCACCCGGTCGTCCGGTTCGACGAGGAACACGGCATCTTCGGCGCGGACGGGGGCTCGGCGCTGGCCGTGGGCGACCCGGTCACCCTGGTGCCGGGGTACTCGCCGAGCACGGTCAACTACTACGACGCCTTCCACGTGATCCGCGACGGCGTGGTGATAGACGTCTGGCCGGTAATCCCGCGCGGTCCCGGCCATCACGGGCTGGCCGGGTGGCCCGGCGAGTCGTACTGAGCGAACGCTCACGCGCTTGACGAATGCGCAGGCTGCGGAAATCATCGGATCAACTCCCGGGAGACTGAATGTCAGCGCTGCCTCAACTTGCCGCGGCAGTCCCGGCCGACCTCGTGCTGGGTAACAGCGGGCTGGCCGGCGCGGCGGTCATCGTGACCGGCGCGGGAAGCGGCATCGGCGCCGCCACCGCCGTCCTGCTGGGCCGGGCCGGGGCGCAGGTGGTCCTGGTCGGGCGGCGCCTGCCGCCGCTGGATGAGGTGGCCGCGAAAGTTGCTCGGCGGGCGGGGACGCGCTGTGCGTGCCCGCCGACCTGGCCGACCCGGCCAGCCCGCGGCGCATCGCCGACGCCGCCGCCGCCCGCTACGGCCGGATCGACGGGCTGGTCAACAACGCGGCCGTGGTCCGGCATAAGCCGCTGGCCGACTGGGACACCGGCGGCTTCGATGAGCACCTGGCCACGAACATCCGGGCGCCGTTCTTCCTGATCCAGGCCGTCCTGCCGGCGCTGCGCGAGTCCCCGGTCCGGTCCGTGGTGAACATCAGCTCGTCGTCGGGCACGCTGCACCGGGTGGGCCAGTCCGTGTACGGGATGACGAAGTCGGCGCTGGACTACCTGACCCGCACCCTGGCCGGGGAACTGGCCCCGCTCGGGATGCGGATCAACGCCATCGCGCCCGGCCCTATCGACACGCCCATCCACGCGACCTGGGCGGACGACCTGGATGAGGCCTACCGCTGGCTGGGCAGCCAGGTGCCGCTGGGCCGGATCGGCCGCCCCGAGGAGGTGGCCCAGTGGATCGTGCTGCTGCTCAGCCCGGTGGCGGCGTTCCTGACTGGCGCGGTCATCCCGCTGGACGGCGGCCAGGTGATCGACCGTGAGTAACGCGGGCGAGGGCAAGTCGGCCGGGCGGAGGAACTGCTGCTCCGGGTGGCCTGGTTCTACTACAAGGACGAGCTGACCCAGGACGAGATCGCACGCCGGCTGTCGGTCTCCCGGGCTTCTGTCGGGCGGATGCTGGACCGGGCCCGCAAGGTCGGCCTGGTGTCCATCAACCTCAACGCGGAGCATCTCGACGCGTTCGAGGTGAGCAGCCAGCTGCGGCGCACGTTCAGCCTGACCGAGGCGCTGGTGGTTCCGGACCACGACCGGGAACCCGCCGACCATCACCTGCTCAACGCCCGGCTGGGACTGGGCGGGGCGCAGTTCATGGGGACTCACCTGCGCCCGGGGGGCACCCTCGGCGTCGGCTGGGGCGAGACCGTGTCAAGGGTCATCGCCTCGGTCAACTTCGGGGCCGTCGGCCCGGTGCACATGGTCACGCTGACCGGCGGGGTGGACGGCTACCTGCAGACCATCCTGTCCTCCAAAGGCGAGGGCGCAACCGACCCGGAAGCCACCACGGCCAGCATCATCCCCACGCCGATCGTGGCGTCCACCCCCCGGCTGGCCGCGGCGCTCAAGGCGGAGCCCGCCATCCAGCAGGTGCTCAAGCAGGCGTGTGACGTGGATCAGGCCATCGTCGGGGTGGGCACCCCGGCGGCCGACGCGACCATCGTCCAGATGGGATACCTGGAGGCCGCCGACGCGCAGCAGCTCCGCGACCGCGGCGTGGTCGGTGACATCCTGGGCCAGTTCTTCGACGCGAACGGCACCGTGGTCAGCCTGCCCATTCACGAGCGGCGGATCGGCATCGAGCTGTCCGACCTGGCTTCTATCCCGAAGGTCGTGGGCGTGGCCGGCGGGCTGCACAAGGCCGAGGCCATCCTCGGGGCGCTGCGCGGCGGGTTCCTCGACGTCCTGGTGACCAACGAGCTGGTCGCGCTGCGCCTGCTGGAGCTGCAGCGGGGCTGAGCTGTCCCCGCAGCCGTCCCCCGCAGCCGTCCCCGCGGCTGGCCGCCCTCCCGCACATCACCTCAGAACAGGAAATTCCCGGTCAGGGCCTTGCCAAGGGTCCCATACAGGCTGATACTTCTTCCACGCGAGCAGATGTGCACTAGTTGAGCGGATGCTCCATCTGGCTGAGGGAGGCGGGCCCGTCGTGACCGTTCCCCGCCTGAGCGCCGGAGTGATCACCGCCGACCTGACCCGGCTCGGCGCGGAACTGGAGATTCTCCGCGGCACGGCCGCCTGGGCGCACGTGGACGTGATGGACGGCGCGTTCTGCCCTCAGCTCACCGTGGGCCCGGCGTTCGTGGCCGCGGTCGCCTCAGCCGGGCTGCCGGTGGACGCGCACCTGATGGTCGAGGAGCCACGCCGGCTGGTGCCCGACATCGCGGCGGCTGGGGCGGCGGTCATCACCGTGCACGCCGAGGCCACCCGCCACCTGCACCGCACCCTGCAGGAGATGACGCAGCTGGCCGGGGAGCCCCGGTCCTTCCTGCGCGGCGTCGCGCTGAACCCGGGCACCCCGGTCCAGGCGGTCGAGCCGGTGCTCGAACTGGCCGACCTGATCCTGGTGCTCGCGGTCAACCCCGGCTGGTCCGGCCAGGCCCCGGCGGCCAACACCCGCCGACGCGTCGCGGCCGTCCGCGAACTGGCCGCCGCAGGCCGGCGCCGACGTGCTGGTCGGCGTGGACGGCGGGGTCAGCCTGGCCAACGCGGCCGAGATGGCCGGCTGGGACATCGACGTGCTGGTGAGCGGCAGCGCGATCTTCAGCGGCCCGCAGCCCCGCGGGCAACCTCGAGCTGATGACCCAGGCATTGCTCCACCCCGTACCCGCGGGCCTGATCCAGGAGGTAGCAGATGGCAGGCAGTAACGGCGCGCGCATCGTGGCGCCCCCGGTCCCGATGACGATCACCCAGATCGCGGTGGTCGTGGCCGACATGGAATCCGCCCTGCGGTCCTACACCGAGAACCTCGGCTGGGGCCCGTGGAGCGTGTTCGACTACAAGCCGCCGCTGCTGCACGACACCGTGGTGCGCGGGGAGAAGACGGAATTCCGCATGATCGGCGCCGAGACGTCCGTGAACGGGCTCGGCTTCGAGCTCATCCAGCCGGTCAGCGGCCCCAGCATCTACCAGGAGTTCCTGGACACCCACGGCGAGGGCGTGCAGCACATCGCCTGCATGAAGCACTCGGCCGAGGACAGCGAGGCGCTGAAGGAGCACTGGCGCGAGCGGGGCGCGGAAATCCTGATGGGCGGGCGGATCGGGGAGTCCATCGAGTTCTACTACCTGGACACGTCCCCGCTGCTCAAGTTCGTGCTCGAATCGGGCAGCGGGCACGCGATCGACCTCGAGCCCACGTACGTCTTCCCGTGAACCATGGTCCCGAGCGGCACAGTCCCGCGGGCCGCGTTCCTGCAGGCCGGACCCGGTGCGGGTCCTGGTCGTCGGCGATCCGTACATGCCCTCGTCCGCCTACGCCGAGCCGCTGGCGCGGCTCGGCGACGAGGTGGAGGTGACCTCGATGCAGATCGAGGGGGTGGCATTCGCGCCGCCGCGCACCGAGTCGGAGCGCCGGCTGCGCGAGTACGTCGGCGATCCGGCCGACATCGCCCGGGCCGTGGCCGGGCACGACGTGCTCATCGTGCACGGCGCGCCGGTCAGCTCCGAGGTGCTCGACGCCGCCCGGCTGCGGCTGGTCTGCTGCGCCCGCGGCGGGCCGGTGAACGTCGACGTGGCCGCGGCGACCGACCGCGGCATCCCGGTGGTCAACACCCCGGGCAAGAACGCCGAGGCGGTCGCCGAGCTCACGATCGCGTTCGCGCTGCTGCTCATCCGGGTGGTGCCGCGGGCCAGTTCCGACCTGCTGCGCCGGGGCGCCTTCGCCGAGTCGGTGTTCGAGGGGAGCGAGTTCTTCGGCCGGGAGGCCGCCAGCGTCACGCTCGGGCTGGTCGGCCTGGGCCGGGTGGGCCGGGAGGTGGCGGCGCGGGCGCGGGCGCTCGGCTTCACCGTCCTCGGCCTACGACCCGCTGATCACCGAGGCTCCCGGCGGCGTCGAGCCTGGTGCCGCTGGACACCCTGCTGGCCCGGTCCGACATCGTGTCGCTGCACGCCCGGGCCACCCCGGAGAACCGGCACATGTTCTCCCGCGCCGCGTTCGCCCGGATGCGGCCCGGGGCCTGTTTCATCAACACCGCCCGCGAGTCGCTGGTGGACGAGAGCGCGCTGAGCGAGGCGCTGGAGACAGGAATCTGTCGCGGGCGCGGCACTGGATGTCCTGGAACGGCCGGAGCCCGGCCACCCGCCACCCGCTGCTGGCCGCGCCGAACGTGCTCGTCACCCCGCACATCGGCGGGGCTACGGCGGAGACGCTGGCCCGGGGCGCGCGCCGCGCGGTCGCCGCGGTGGCCAGCCTGGTCGCCGGGCGGGTCCCGGCGGACGTGGTGAACCCGCAGGTCCTGCACGCCGGAAGCGCAGTGACATGACGAGCCGCTACCTGCTGGCCATCGACGCGGGCACCGGGAGCTGCCGCGCCGTGCTGTTCACCGAGGCCGGCCAGCAGGCCGCGGTGTCGGTGCGCGAGTGGGCCCACCCGGAGCCGGCCGGGGTACCGGGCGGCCAGGACTTCGACGTGGAGTCCGGCTGGCGGGCGATCGCCGCCTGCGTGCAGGACGCGCTGCGGGACGCCGGGCGCCGCCGGCGCCGGACGTCGCGGCGGTCGCCGCCACCAGCATGCGCGAGGGCGTGGTCCTCTACGACCGGGCCGGCCGGGAGATCTGGGCCTGCCCCAACGTGGACAGCCGGTCCGCGGACGAGGCCGCGGACCTGATCCGCGAGGGCGCCGCCGAGAAGATCTACGCCGAGGCGGGCGACTGGGTGTCCATCACCACCCCGGCGCGGCTGCGGTGGCTGGCCCGGCACCGCCCGGACATCCTGGACGCGGCCGGCGGCCTGGGCATGCTCAGCGACTGGATCGTCTACCGGCTGTGCGGGGCCGCAGGTCACCGAGCCATCCTGCGGGTCCAGCTCGGGGATGTTCACGCTCGCCCAGCGGACCTGGTCGGCGTCGATACCCGGCGCTCTGCGGCCTGCCCGCGGACGTGCTGCCGCCCGTGGTGGACCCCGGCACGGTGGTCGGCGAGGTAACACCGCGGCGGCCGCCGGGCAGACCGGGCTGCGGGCGGGCACCCCGGTGGTGGCCGGGGGCGGCGACACCCAGCTGGGCCTGCTCGGGCGCCGGGGCGACCCGCGGCGAGTACACGGTGGTGGCCGGCACGTTCTGGCAGAACACGGTGCTGCTCCGCGAGCCGCTCATCGACCCGCAGGCGCGGCTGCGCACGCTCTGCCACGTCACGCCGGGCGAATGGATGCTCGAAGGGATCGGCTTCTACTGCGGCATGAGCATGCGCTGGTTCCGCGACGCGTTCTGCGACCCGGAGGTCGCGCTGGCCCGCCGCCGCGGCGTGGACCCGTACGCGGTCATGGAGGAGGCGGCCGCGCAGGTCCCGCCGGGATCCGGCGGCGTGATCGCGATCATGTCGAACCTGATGAACGCGCGGCGCTGGGTGCACGCCAGCCCGTCGTTCGCCGGCTTCGACCTGGGCAATCCGGCGGCCAGCGGCCGGGGCGCCTGCGTGCGGGCCATCGAGGAGGCCGCCGCGTACGTGGCCCGCGGGCCACCGGGACATCATCACCGGGCTGACCGGGCTGCGGTTCAGCGAGGTCACGTTCACCGGCGGCGCGGCCAAGGGGCGGCTCTGGCCGCAGATCATGGCCGACGTGCTCGGCGTGCCGGTGCACGTGCCCGTGGTCACCGAGAGCAGCGCGCTCGGCGCGGCACTGTGCGCGGGGCTCGGCGCGGGCAGCTACGCCAGCCTCGACGAACTGCGCCCGGAACTGCGCCGCCGGGGCGCCAGCTACGAACCCGGACCCCGGCGCCGCGGCCTGTTACGACGAGCGGTACCCCGCCTGGCGCGAGATCTACGCGCGGATGCTCGGCATATCCGAAGACGGCCTGCTCAGCCCGCTCTGGCGGGCCGCAGGCGCCTGACCGGGGGCCCTGGCCCCCTGACCCCGACCCCGACCACGCCCGATGCCGACCTACCAGCACCACCCCAGGAGAAAGCAGCCATGGCCGACACCGACGATGCCACCAGCGGCGCCCGCTTCCAGCCCTCGGTACCCGCGCCCGCCAGCGTGTTCCCGCTCAAGGGCTGCGGCAGCCTGGACTGGGGCATGCAGAGCCGGCTGGCCCGGATCTTCCGGCCGGCCACCAGCCGGACCGTGATGCTCGCCATCGACCACGGCTACTTCCAGGGACCCACCACCGGCCTGGAGCGGGTGGACCTGTCCATCGTGCCCGCTGCTGCCGCTACGCCGACGCGCTGATGACCACCCGGGGCATGGTCCGCTCCACGGTCCCGCCGGCCTCGGGCGCGCCTATCGTGCTGCGGGCCAGCGGCGGCCCCAGCATCCTGCGGGAGCTGTCCGACGAGCAGATCGCGGTGAGCATGGAGGACGCCGCCCGGATCAACGCCTGCGCCGTCGCCGTCCAGGTCTTCATCGGCGGCGAGTTCGAGACCCAGTCGGTGCACAACATGACCCGGCTGGTGGACGCAGGGGCAGCGCTACGGCATCCCCGTGCTCGCCGTCACCGCGGTCGGCAAGGAACTGACCCGGGACGCCCGCTACCTGCGGCTGGCCACGCGCATCTGCGCCGAGCTCGGCGCCCACTTCGTCAAGACCTACTACTGCGCCGCAGGACTTCGACACGGTCGCGGCGGCCTGCCCGGTGCCGCTGGTCATGGCGGGCGGGAAGAAGCTGCCCGAGCTGGACGCGCTGGCCATGGCCTACCAGGCCGTGGAAGCAGGCGCGGCCGGGGTGGACATGGGCCGCAACATTTTCCAGAGCGATTACCCCGAGGCGATGCTCCGCGCGGTCGCGGCCGTCGTGCACGGATCCGCGAAACCCGAGGACGCGTACGAGGAGTTCGTGCGCCCGCAGGCGCAGTAACAGGCAGGTCGCAAGCACGGACGCAGGCAGGGGCGCAGGCACCGGCGCAGGCGCTGGCTAGGTGAGTTGGCTAACTGGCTCAACAGCATGGGAGGGCACTGACAATGGCGCATTCATCCGGCGGCCCCGATAGCGCGGGAACGGCCGTCACCGAACCATCCGGGAACCGCCTCAAGGCGGGCGTGGTCACGCTGCCCGGCGTGCTCATGCAGAGCGTGACCTCGATCGCCCCGGCCATCGCGGGGCTGTTCACGGTCCCGTTCATCGTGGCCAACGCCGGCGTGGGCGCTCCCCTGGCCTACCTGGGCGCGTTCATCATCGCCCTGCTGCTCGGGTACGTGCTGGCCCAGTTCAGCCGGCATCTGTCCTCGACCGGCAGCTACTACACGTTCGTCTCCCGGTCCCTGGGCGGGCGCGCGGGGTTCCTGGTGGCCTGGGTGTACCTGCTGTTCTACCCGGTGGTCATCGCCCAGGTGGGATCCTTCATGGGCTCCACCCTGCAGTCCACGCTCAAGGCGGAGTACGGGATCACCTTCGAGTGGTGGTGGTTCATGATCTTCCTCATCGTGCTGGTGGCCTGGACGGCGTGGCGCGGGGTGGAGCTGTCCGTGAAGCTGATCATCGTGCTGGGCATCATCGAGGCCATCATCGTCCTCGCGCTCGGGGTGTGGGGGCTGGCCAGCCCCGGGCCGGGCGGCCTGAACCTGCACTGGCTGACCACGGCCGGGCATCTGGGAAACGCACACGGGCTGTTCCTCGGCGTGGTGTTCGCCATCTTCGCCATCACCGGCTGGGACGCGGCGGCCCCGCTGGCCGAGGAAAGCCTCAACCCCAGGCGGAACATCCCGCGCGCCGTGATGGGCTCCATCGTCATCCTGGGCATCTTCCTGGTCGTGGTCTCCTGGGGGCAGATCACCGGCTGGGGCACCAGCCGGCTCGGCTCGTTCGCCAGCTCGCCGGTGCTGCCCTCGTTCGTGCTGGGCAAGAAGTACTGGGGTGACGGCTGGCTGGTGGTGCTGTTCGCGCTGTTCAACTCGGCCATCGCGGTGTCCATCGCGTGCACGAACGCGTCCACCCGGTTCCTGTACGGCATGGCGCGGGCCAAGGCGCTGCCGACGGCGCTGACGAAGATCCACTCCCGGTTCCAGACGCCGACCAACGCGATCCTGGTCCAGACCGGCGTCAACATCCTGCTCGGCCTGGTCCTGCCGCTGGCCATCGGCGTGGCGAACGTCTACAACGTGACCGGCACCTGGTTCACGTTCGCGCTGGCGTTCGTCTACGTGGTGTCCAACATCGGGCTGTTCGTGTTCTACCGGCGGGAGCACCGCGACGAGTTCAGCTGGGCCAAGCACCTGATCGTCCCGATTGTCGGGATCGTCGCCCTCGGCGTCGTCGTGTACTACTCGGTGGTCCCGCTCCCGGCCTGGCCCGTCTCGCTCGCGCCGTTCATCGTGCTGGGCTGGCTCATCGTCGGCGGGATCGTGGTCGCGGTGGTGTACCGCGGCGAGCGGGCCGGGAACCTCGCGCTGGCCGGTGCCGCGATGGGCGAGAGCGTCGAGGCGGCCATCGTCGAGCGCGTCCGGCTGGACCACCCGGTACCCCCGCCGGACGCGGTGCGCTGACCCCGGCCCGCCGTCAGCGGCCCGCGGCCAGCGGTCCAGCCAGCGGTCCGGCGCTCCCCGTGACCCGAAGCCGGGTCACGGGGAGCGCGTTTACCCAGCGCCGCTGCTGAGCAGGCTGAAAGCAGCGTGTGCGGGAGCCGTGCCTGACTACCATGCAGTGCGCGCGCGCACCCAACGACGGCCCGGCTGGTGGGGGCAACATGTCCAGCTGGTTCACCAGCAATATCGAGCAGACGGGGCGGCTGCCGCTGTTCTGCTTCTTCTGCGCGTTCGTGGCCGGATTCGGGTTCATCCGGCTGTCGGTGCGGCTGATCCGCGCGCAGGTCCGCTGGTGGCCCGGGAACGTCACTCCCGGCAACCTGCACGTGCACCACATGGTGTTCGGGGTGGTGTTCATGCTCATCGGCGGGGTCACCGGCATCGTGGCCCCCGGCGGCTCGCTGAACTGGCGGGCGGGCGCGGCCGCGCTCTTCGGGCTCGGGGCCGCCCTGGTCCTTGACGAGTTCGCGCTCATCCTGCACCTGCGCGACGTGTACTGGACCAGCGCCGGGCGGCTGTCCGTGGACGCGGTGTTCGTGGCCGCCGGGGTGACCTTCCTGCTGCTGCTGGGGATCGTCCCGTCGATCATCCCGAGCCCCACCGACCGGCACACGAGCGCCTGGGAGGCGGTCGTCACCCTCACGGTGAGCGTCCTGGTGACCTTCACCCTGGCCGCGATCACGCTGCTCAAGGGGAAGATATGGACGGGCCTGTTCGGTTTGTTCCTGTTCCCGCTGCTCATCGTGGGCGCCATCCGGCTGGCCCGGCCCGGCTCACCCTGGGCCCGGTGGCGTTATCAGCGCCGCCCGCGCAAGCGGGCCCGGGCGGCCCGGCGGGAGCGGCGGCTCCGCCAGCCGGTCATCCGGTTCAAGGTCCGGGTGGAGGACCTGCTCTCCGGGCTGCAGGACCGGCCCGACCCGACCCCGGGTGCCGCACCGGGCGCGCGGAAGCCCGCGGGCCGCCGGGCCGACGCCCACGAGCGCGACCGGGCGGGCCCCGCCCGGTGAGCCGGCCGCTACCCTCCGGTCCCGGCCCGGACCGCCTGCGTCTGGGTGACCTGCGCCGCGAGCTGGCCGCCGTCATCGGTCAGGTCCGTCTGGACCACGATCACGGCCCGCCCGGCGTGCAGCGGCCGGGCCACGGCCGTGACCACCCCGGCCTGGATGCCGCGCAGGAACACCGTGCTGGAGCTGATCGTGGCGGTCCGCGCGCCCGGCGGCAGGTTCAGGTGCGCGCAGATCCCGCCCAGGCTGTCCGCCAGCGCCATCAGCACGCCGCCGTGCAGGATGCCCCCGGCCGTGCACCGCTCCGGCGACCAGTCCAGATGACCCCGGACCTCCGCCGCGGAGGCCGCGTCCAGCTCGATGCCCAGGGTGGCCGCGAACGGCATCAGCGCCAGCAGGTCGCGCTGCCCGTCGCCCACGTGCCCTCCCCGTCCTCACCACCCGGATCGCGGCCCACGCTACCCGGCACGGGGGAACATCACCGCGCTCCCCACGGTTTCAGATAACGGATGTCTAGTACTGAATCACCTCTGAAGACCTGCATCACCTGCGGGGATGAACTGCATCCCGAGCGGGCTGAGAAATACAACTACTGCATGAAGCCTGAGTGCCAGGCGAAGAACCTCAAGGGCCTGACCATGGTGGCCGTGGGGGTCAACAAGTCGGCCGAGCAGTACCTGCTGCTGGACGAGGACACCCGGGCCGAGCTGGCCCAGGGCAAGTATCACGACCAGCGGCGGGGCACGTTCGGCCAGCCGGAGCCAGCTCCCGGCCCGCCGGGGACGGCCCGGCCCGCCCAGCCGGGGACGGCGCGTCCCGGCCCGGCCGGGACGGGGACCGGACAGCCGGGGACGGCGCGCGGGGTCAAGCCGGCCGGGACCAAGCCCGGCCCGGCCCGGACCACCCCCGCCCCGCGCCAGCCGCGGCTGCCCGGGACCGCGTCGCAGCGCCGCCTGGCTGTCCTGTACAACCAGCAGGGGCTGCGGCCGGACGAGATCGCCGGCAAGCTGGGGCTGAGCCGGTACGACGTCACGCAGATCATCCTGGCCTCGCGGGGCCGCGGGAAGGCCTGAGTCCCGGCCGCGGCCTCCGGCCGTGGCCGCACCCCTGGACCCGCGGCGTCAGCCGGCGAACTCCGCGCGGACGCCGAGCAGCCGGACCGGGCGCCGGTCGGTGAACCGCTCCAGCGCGCCGAGCGCCGCTGCCCGGATGGCGTCCGGGTCGGCCGTCGGGCCCGGCAGCGCCCGGGAATGACTCGACGTGAAGAACGGCGCGTACCGGACCTTGACCACCACCCGACCCGCGGGCCGGCCTTCCGCCGCGACGTCGGCGGAGACCCGCTCCGCGAGCCGGACCACCTCGGCGCGAACCTGGTCCCAGTCGTCCAGGTCGGCCTGGAAGGTGATCTCCCGGCCGCGGGACCGGGGCACGTACGGGGCGCTGGACACCGGTGAGTGATCCTCGCCGCGGGCCAGCCGGACCAGCCACGGCCCGGTCGCCGGGCCGAACTCCGCGGCCAGCGCGTCCGGATCGGCGCCGGCCAGGTCGCTGACGGTGTGGATGCCCAGCCCGGTCAGCCGCCGGGCGGTCTTGGCCCCGATCCCCCACAGTGCGTCCGTGGGGCGGCCGCCCAGCACCTCGAACCAGGTCTCGCCGGTCAGCCGGAACACCCCGGCGGGCTTGCCGAACCCGGTCGCCAGCTTGGCCTGCAGCTTGTTCTGCCCGATCCCGACCGTGGCGTCGAGCTGGGTGGCGGCCCGGATGCCGGCCGCGATGTCCCGCGCGAACCCTTCCGGGTCGGCGGTCTCCACCGCCACGAACGCCTCGTCCCAGCCCATCACCTCGGTGATGGCCCCGAACTCGCGCAGCGTGGCCATGACCGTGGCCGAGGCCGCCTCGTATTCGTCCCGGTCCACCGGCAGGAACACGGCGCCGGGGCAGCGGCGCGCCGCGGTCCGCAGCGGCAGGCCGGAATGCACCCCGTACTCCCGCGCCTCATAGGAGGCGGTGCTGACCACGCCGCGCTTGGCCGGGTCGCCGTCTCCGCCCACCACGACCGGCTGGCCGCGCAGCTCGGGATGCCTGAGGATCTCGACCGCGGCGATGAACTGGTCCAGGTCGACATGGAGCACCCACGGCCCCGGCTGCCCCGGCTGGCCCGGCTCACCCTCCGGTGGCTGATCCCGCACTGACCCGCGCTCCCCGCTGCGGCGCTCCCCACGGAGCGTCTCACCTGCGCCCTTCCCCGGACGGCCCGCGGGCATGCCGGCCGGGGCAAGATGTCAGCGACGGGCGGCATACTGCCGGCAGCCGGGCCGCCGCGGGAGGAGGGCGACGATGGGCACTGCCGGGGACCGCGGCGGGCCGCGCCCCGAGCTGGCCGGACCGCGGGTCCGGCTGCGCCCGGGAGACCAGCGGGACGTGCCGGTCCTGTGCGCGATCATGGCCGAGCCTGAGGTGGCCTGCTGGTGGGGTGACCCGGAGCCGGCCAGCCTGGTCGCCGCCAAGCTGCGCGGCGAGGACGAGTGCGTGCTGCTCGTGGTCGAGGCGGCCGGCCAGGTCATTGGCGGGGTGGAGTATCACGAGGAGAATGACCCGATGTACCGTCACGCCAGCATCGACATCTACCTGGGCGCCCGGGGCCAGGGACAGGGCTTCGGCACGGAGGCCGTGGCCCTGCTGGCCAGGTTCCTGTGCGAGCAGCGCGGGCATCACCGGCTGACCATCGACCCCGCGGCCGCCAACGACCGGGCCATCCGCTGCTACGAGAAGGTCGGCTTCCGCCGGGTGGGCGTGCTCCGTGAGTACGAGCGCGGCCGGGACGGGCGATTCCACGACGGCCTGCTGATGGACGTGCTCGGGCCGGAATTGCGCGCGGGAGCGGGCTAAGTTCCCGGGCCGGGAAGAAAAGAAAACCGCCTAGAGTTTTAACCTAGACGGTTTTAATGGGGCCCGAATAGGCCGCATTATAAAGTAAAGGGAGTACGGTTGTCAAACGGAGATACTGACCAGGAGCAGGAATACATCTCCATGCTCTATGGCAGGCTCGACAACCTCCGGGACCGCGCCTCAGGCCGGTTGTCCAAGGTGTTGCTGGAGACCGGCGGGACCCCCGCGGCCATGTCAGAACGCGACGCTTTCGTCGAGATGTACTCCCAGCGGATCACCCAGCTCGATGCGGCCGAGAACGGGCTGTGCTTTGGCCGGCTGGACCTGGCTGAGGGCGACCGGCGCTATATCGGCCGGATCGGCCTTCTCGATGACGACGCCGATTATGAGGCACTGCTGGTGGACTGGCGCGCCCCCGCGGCCCGCCCGTTCTATATCGCCACCGCTTTTACCCCCGAGGGGGTCCTGCGGCGCCGGCACATCCGGACCCGCCAGCGCAAAGTAACCGGGGTGGATGACGAAGTCCTGGACATCGGCCCGGACGGCGACGCCGGCCAGGACCAGGCGGCTGGGCAGGCCGGGCTGACCGGGGAAGCGGCCCTGATCGCGGCGCTGTCGGCCACCCGGACCGGCCGGATGTCGGACATCGTGGAGACCATCCAGGCCGAGCAGGACCTGATCATCCGCTCGCCGCACAACGGCGTGACGGTCGTCCAGGGCGCACCCGGCACCGGCAAGACCGCGGTGGCCCTGCACCGGGCCGCCTACCTGCTCTACACCTACCGGGAGCAGTTGTCCCGGCGGGGCGTGCTGATCGTGGGGCCCAACCCGACGTTCCTGCGCTACATCGGGCACGTGCTGCCCTCGCTGGGCGAGACCGGGGTGGTGATGTCCACCATCAGCGACCTGTACCCGGGGATCAGCGCGCGGCGCCAGGAACCGCCGGAGACCGCGGAGATCAAGGGCCTGCCCGCCATGGCCGGCGTGCTCGCGGCCGCGGTGCGGGACCGGGAGGAACTGCCCGCCGAGCCGCTCGAGATCACCTTCGAGCGTGAGGTCCTGCGGCTGGACCGCAAGACCGTGCAGCAGGCCCGGGAACGCGCCCGGCGATCTCGCCGGCCGCACAACCAGGCCCGGCCGATCTTCGTCCGGGAGATCATGAACGCCCTGGTGCAGCAGGTCACCAGCAAGTTCACCGCCGGGCTGCGGGACGCCGACAAGCTGGTCGCGGAGATCCTCGGCGAAGAGGTCCCGGCCACCGACAGCACGGTGCTGGGGGCGGCCGACACCGAGGACATCCGGGCTGAGCTGCGCGAGGATCCTCAGGTCCGGGCCGCGATCACCCGGCTGTGGCCGGTGCTGACCCCGCAGCGGCTGCTGGATGAGCTGTTCGCGTCACCGCGCCGGCTGGCCGCGGCCGCGCCCCGGCTGTCCGCGGCCGAGCGGGACCTGCTGCGCCGCGATCCCCGGGGCGGCTGGACCCCCGCGGATGTGCCGCTGCTCGACGAGGCAGCCGAACTGCTCGGCGAGGACGACCGGGCGGCCCGCAGGCGGGCCCGCCAGGAGCGCCAGCAGCAGGTCGCCTACGCCCAGGGCGTGCTGGACATCGTCTCCCGCGACCTGGAGGACGACCCGGAAATCCTGATGGCCTACGACCTGCTGAACGCGGACCGGCTGGCCGGCCTGCACGAGGAGCTGAGCTACCTCACCACCGCGGAGCGGGCCGCGGCCGACCGGACCTGGGCGTTCGGTCACATCGTGGTGGATGAGGCGCAGGAGCTGTCGGAGATGGCCTGGCGGATGCTGATGCGCCGCTGCCCGAGCCGGTCGATGACGATCGCCGGCGACATCGCCCAGTCCGCCAACCCGGCCAGCGCGACGTCCTGGGACCAGGTGCTCACCCCGCACCTGGGCAACCGCTGGCGGCTGGACCGGCTGACGATCAACTACCGCACCCCGGCGGAGATCATGGCGGTGGCCGCGGACGTGCTGGCCAAGATCGACCCGGACTTCGACGTGCCGATGTCGGTGCGGGAGACGGGAACCGTGCCCTGGCACCAGGAGGTCAAGCCGGACGAGCTGGCCTACCAGGTGGCGGCGGCAGCAGCCAGCGAGGCCGCGAACGGCGGGGGCGGTAACGTCGCGGTGCTGGTCCCGCCGGCCCTGGCCGGCGAGGTCACCGAGGCGGTGGCGGCCGCCCTGCGGGCGGGCGCGAACGGCCACCGCCCCGGCGGGCCGAGCCCAGGCGGTGCGGGACCAGGCGGTGCGGGACCGGACGGTGCCCCTCCGGGCGGCGCGGCCGACCCGGATGGCCCGGACCTGGACGAGCAGGTGGTCGTGCTGACCGTGAGCCAGGCCAAGGGGCTGGAGTTCGATTCGGTGCTGATCGCCGACCCGGCCCAGATCCTGGGCGAGTCGCCGCGCGGCCTGAGCGACCTGTACGTGGCGATGACCAGGGCCACCCAGCGGCTCGGCGTCGTGCACCCCGGCCCGGTCCCGGAGGTGCTGCAGCGGCTGGCCCCCCGGCCATGACCGGCCCGGCCCCGGGCCCGCCAGACCCGGGCCGGACCACCGCAGGCCCGCCAGACCCAGCCGGGCCGGGCCAGACCCAGCCGGGCCGGGCCGGAGCCAGCCGCCGCCGGACGCCGCCGGACGCCGCCTGCCGGGGGAGCAGTCCTCCGGGCCGCCCACGTTCTGGGACGCGGCGCAGCTCCGCCGGGTCAGCCACCAGGTGGCTGACCTGGTCGCCGACTACCTGACCGGGCTGCCCGCCGGCCCGGCCTACCAGCCGCCGCCCCGCGCCCTGGTCGAGGCCATGCGCGCCGGCGAGTGGGCCGAGCAGGGCGAGCCCGCCGAGGCCGTACTGGCGGACTTCTCCGCGCACGTCGCCCCCTACCCCTTCGGCAACGGGCATCCCGGCTTCGCGGCCTGGGTCAACTCGCCCCCGCATCCGCTAGGGGTGCTGGCCGAGGCGCTCGCCGCGGCCATGGACCCCAGCGTGGCGGGCGGCAACCATGCGGCCGTGCACCTGGAGCACCAGGTTCTGCGCTGGTTCGCCGAACTGCTCGGCTGGCCCGCCGGGTACTCCGGCCAGCTGGTGAGCGGCGGCTCGGCCGCGACGCTGACCGCGCTCGCGGTGGCCCGGCACCGGGCCGCGGCCCGGGCCGGCGCCGACGACCGCCGCGACGGGCTGGGCGGGCTGGCGGGGCGCCTGGTGCTGTACGCGGGCACCGAGAGCCACAGCTGCGTCACGAAGGCGGCCGAGGTGCTCGGGCTCGGCTCGGGCTCGATCCAGGTGGTGCCCTCGGACCCGGACCACCGGATGCGCCCGGACGAGCTGGAGCGGCTGGTGCAGGCCGGCCAGGCGGCCGGGAAACTCGCGGTGGCGGTGGTGGCCACGGCGGGCACCACGAACACCGGCGCGATCGACCCGCTCGGCGAGATCGCCGCGGTGTGCGCGCGGCACGGCCTCTGGCTGCACGTGGACGGCGCCTACGGGGCCCCGCCGATCCTGCTGCTGGACGGGTATCGCGCGGCCCGCGACGGGCTGGCCCGGGCGGACAGTCTCGCCGTGGACGCGCACAAATGGCTGTACGCCCCGGTGGACGCCGGCCTGGTGCTAGTCCGGGACGGCGCCGCGGCCCGGGACACGTTCAGCCTGGTGCCCGCTTACCTGCGGACCGACGGGGACGAGGACGGGCCCGGCGGCCCGGTGTGGTTCTCCGAGTACGGGCTCGAGCAGACCCGCCCGTTCCGGGCGCTGAAGGTCTGGATGCAGCTGCGCCACCTGGGCCGGGACGGCTACCGGCGGCTGATCGCCGCCGACCTCGCCGCCGCGGCGGAACTGCGCCGCGCCATCGCGGAGTCGGCGGACTTCGAGCTGCTGGCCAGCGGGCTCAGCGTGGTCTGCTTCCGGCACCGGCCCGCCGGCCTGGACCCTGCTGGCCTGGACCCGGCTGGCCTGGACCCTGCTGGCCTGGACCGGCACAACCAGGCCGTGCTCAGGGCGGTCCAGCTGGGCGGCCGCGCGTTCCTGGCCGGCACCACCGTGGACGGTGCGTTCGCGCTGCGGGCCTGCATCGTGAACCCCGGCCTGACCGCCGCCCGCGCGGCGGGCCTGCTCGCCGAGATCCGCGACCGGTCCGCACCCCGGTAACTGGGGCACCGCGGCCGGCCCCGGCCCGGGCGCGGGAGCACCTTTCCCGCGCAGCGTGCGCCGGGATCGGACATATCACCCGCCAGGACGCACGTCGCACGGGAAAGGTGAGAGTTGATCATGAGGGGCACCCGGACCGTGCTGGTGCCTGGGCCAGTCAGCGGCCCCCGAGCAGACGGCTGATCGACTTCACCGCCCGGCCGAAATCGGTACCGAACGGGTTGTCCTGCACCACGTAGGTCCAGGTGGCGCTGGGCCGGGCCAGCCCGCCGCCGGCCAGGTCGGCCCCGTCCGCGGTAATCGTGACGGTCTGGAACGCGTGCCCGGTCAGCGCGGTGACGTCGTCCCGGAACTGGCCGAACAGCCGGCTCATCTCGCGGTTGTACTCCTGCGCCGGGTTCAGCGACCCGCCGAACGGGTTCGGCCCGTGCCCGAGCGCCCGCAGGTTGATGCCTTCCCGCAGCTCGGCCGCCTGGGCCAGGTACTCGGCCCAGGCATGGTCCAGCTGGGCCAGGCTGATCTGCCGGGCCGCGTCGGTGAGCACCTCCTCGGGGACGGTCTCGCGCAACTCGGCCGCCCGCTCCGGGAACGCCCCGGCCAGCGTGCGCAGCGCGATATCGGTCCGCAGCAGCTCGCCGCGGTGCTGCAGCACGGTGCGCCGCTGGTCCTCGAGCAGCGTGTTGTAGCGCCAGGTGTCCCGGTGGATCTGCAGGTGCACCCCCTCGGCGACCCGCTGGGCGTGACCGACCGTCCAGTGCGCCTTCGGGTCGGTGACCTCGCCGTCCGGCCCGGCGTCCACCGGCGGGGCGTCCGGCACGCAGGTGGTGATCAGCTCGTCCTCCATGCTCAGGAAGAACACCGAGCCGCCCGGGTCGCCCTGGCGGCCGGACCGGCCGCGGAGCTGATCGTCGAGGCGGCTGCTGGCGTGCCGGCCCATGCCGATCACCAGCAGGCCGCCCAGGGCGGCCACCCCGTCACGGTCGCCGTGGCTGCCGCCGAGCCGGATGTCGGTGCCCCGGCCGGCCATCTGGGTGGAGACCGTGATCGCGTCCCGGGCGCCCGCCTCGGCCACGATCGCGGCCTCGTGCGCGTCGTTCTTGGCGTTCAGCACCACGCAGGACAGCCCGACCTGGCCCATCCGCTCCGCCAGCCGCTCGGATTCCGCCACGTCCAGCGTGCCGATCAGGACCGGGCGGCCGGTCGCGTGCGTGTCGGCCACCTGGCGGACGACGGCGTCCTCCTTGTCCGCGGCGGTCCGGTAGAGCCGGTCCGGCTCGTCCTCGCGCACGCAGGGCAGGTTCGGCGGGATGACCGCGATCTCCATCCCGTAGAACTCCCGCAGCTGCTCGCCCACCGCCACCGCGGTACCGGTCATCCCGCAGGTCACCGGGTAGCGCCGGACCAGGGCCTGGATCGTGATGCTGTCCAGGATCTGGCCGCTCTCGCTGGCCCGCAGTCCCTCCTTGGCCTCGACCGCCGCGTGCAGGCCGTCCGGCCAGCGCTGCCGCCGGGCCACCCGGCCCCGCGAGGCACTGATCAGCTGGATCCGGTCGTCCCGGACGATGTAGTCCACATCCCGCTGGAGCAGGGCCCGGGCGTGCAGCGCCACGTTGAGCTGGGTGAGCACGTCCAGGTTCTGCTCGGCGTACAGGTTGATCCCGCCCAGGGCCTGCTCCGCGACGCGGGCGCCCGCGTCGGTGAGGAACACGTTGCGGTGCTCGTCGTCCACCTCGTAGTGCAGCCGGGGCAGCAGCCGCCCGGCGATCCCGGCCATCTCCCGCCCGGAATCGGCCGGCCCGGACGAGCCTGCCAGCACCAGCGGCACCAGCGCCTCGTCCACCAGCACCGAGTCAGCCTCGTCGATGAGGATCACGTCGGGCTCGGCGGTGACCAGGTCGGCGACGCTGGTGGCCAGCCGGTCGCGGAGCACGTCGAAGCCGATCTCGCTGGCCGAGCCGTAGCAGACGTCGGCGGCGTAGGCCTGCCGCCGTTCCCCGGGAGTGGACGCCTGGGTGACCCACCCGACGCTGACGCCGAGCAGGCCGTACACCGGGCCCATCCACTCCGCGTCCCGCCGGGCCAGGTAGTCGTTGACCGACATGACCTGCACCCGGTGCCCGCGCCGGACGTAACCGGCGGCGGCCAGCGCCCCGGACAGCGTCTTGCCCTCCCCGGTCGCCATCTCGGCGACCTGGCCGGACAGCAGGGCCAGCGTGCCGAGCAGCTGGACGTCGAACGGGCGCTCCCCCAGCGCGCGGCGGGCCGCCTCCCGGCCCAGCGCGCAGATCCCGGCGTCGTCCGTGGCCGCGATGGCCGCCGCGGTCAGCCCGGCGTCGTCGAGGCCGCGCAGGGCCTCCTCCCGGGCGGCGATGCCGGGCAGGAGCTCCTCGTAGCCGGCCAGGGTGGCTGATCCGGGCTTCTGCAGGAAGCGCCGGACCCGGGAGCGCAGCCCGCTCACGTTCCGGCCCCGTCCAGGGCCGCCCGCTGCGTCCCGCGCAACGCGCCGATCCCCTCGTCCAGCGCCACTTCGAGGTGCGAGATCTCCCCGGTAGCCAGCATGATCAGCACTCCCCCCTGGAGGCCGGCCAGCAGCGCGGCCGCGCGCCGGTCGGCGTCCACCGCAGGGCCGATCTGGCCGCTGGCCTGCATGCTGCGGATCCCGTCGGCGATCTTGTGCTGCCACCGGCGGAACAGCCCGACCACCACCTCCTGGTGCTCCGGGGAGCCCGGCCCGAGCTGCGAGGTGAGCACGGCCAGCGGGCACGACTGGCCCTGCGCCCGGTAGCGCTCGACGACCCGGTCCCGCCAGGCCTGCCAGGCTCGCCAGGAGGTCAGCTGGTCGAGCTCGGGCCGCTGGTCATCGAGGACCCGGTCCGCCTCGTGCTGGGCGACCGCGGCGAGCAGCTGGGTGCGCCCGTCCGGGAAGTAGTGGAACAGCTGGCTCTTGCTCGTGCTGGTGGCCTCGCACACGTCATCCAGGGACGTTCCCGTCACCCCGCGCGCCCGGAACAGCCCGGCCGCCCCGGCCACGATCCGCTGCCGGGTGGCCAGCCCCTTCCGGGTCAGCGTCACACCCCATCCACGTCCTCCGCATCCGGCTCTGCCGTCCCGCCCGCCCAGCCCGCCTCGCCCGGCCAGCGGGCGCCCGTACGGTCCAATCTGGCACGAGCATCGAGTGGACTTGACGGTCCACTTTTCCGGCCATACAGTTCCCGCTGTTTGAACTATACAGTCCATTTCTCCGGGAGACCTGCCGTGAACGCTGAGCTTAAGGGCCGGACCGCCCTGGTCACCGGGGCCACCAGCGGGATCGGCCAGGGCGTCGCGCAGGCCATGGCGGGCGCGGGCGCGCACGTGATCATCCATGGCCGGGACGCGGCCCGCGGGGCCGCCGTGGTGGCCGGGATCACCAGCGCGGGCGGCGCGGCCAGCTTCGTGGCCGCCGACCTGGCCGGCGGCGCGCCCGTCATCACCCCGCTGGCGGCCCGCGCGGCGGAACTCGCCGGCGGCCCCCTCGACATCCTGGTCAACAACGCGGCCTACCTGGTCGGGCAGACGGCCGCCACGGACACCACCGAGGCCATGATCGACGCGGCCCTCGCGGTCAGCGTCAAGGCGCCGATCCTGCTCACCGCCGCCCTGGTCCCGGCCATGGCCGGGCGCGGCGGCGTGATCATCAACATGGGTTCCATCAACGGGATCGCCGGGATGGCCAGGACGGCGCTGTACAGCGCCACGAAGTCCGCGGTGCACGGCCTGACCCGGGCCCTGGCCGCCGAGTACGGCCCGGCCGGCATCCGGGTGAATGCCATCGCCCCCGGGCCCACGCTGACCGACATCACCCAGGCCCACCGGGGCTTCCTGGACCCGCTGATCGCCACGCTGCCGTCCCGGGGCTACAGCACCCCGGCCCAGATCGGCGCCACCGCCGTGTTCCTGGCCAGCGACGACGCCGCCAACATCCACGGCGCCATCATCAGCGTCAACGGCGGCTTCACCGCCGTCTAGCCCCGCCCGGATAGCCCCGCCCTGCGGCGGACCGTCACCGGCCCGCGGCCGGCGGATTGCCCCGCGGCGCTGGAGGGCGCGGCCCGGCGCCCGGTACGGTGACGGACATGACCAGCGACGGCTGGGGCCAGGAGCGCATGCCCCGGACCAGACTCACGGCCGGCGGCCCGGTGGTCTCGCGGATCGGGCTCGGGCTGGCCGCCCTGGGGCGCCCGGCGTACATCACCGGCGGCCGGGCGGATGACCTGCCCGACCGGAGCGTGGACGGCCTGCGGGCGCAGACCTTCTCGATGCTGGACGCGGCGTACGCGGCGGGGATCAGGTACGTCGATACGGCCCGGTCCTACGGCCGGGCCGAGGAATTCCTGGGCGGCTGGCTGGCCGGGCGTGATCATCCTGACGTGGTCGTCGGCTCGAAATGGGGCTACCGCTACACCGGCGGCTGGCAGCTTGACGCTGATCTGCATGAGGTCAAGGAACATTCGCTGGCCATGTTCACCACCCAGCTGGCGGAGAGCCGGGCCATCCTGGGTGACCGGCTCGCGCTGTACCAGGTGCACTCGGCGATGCCTGACTCCGCGGTGTTCACCGACCCCGGGCTGCTGGCGGCCCTGGCCCGGCTGCGCGCCGGGGGCGTGCTCATCGGACTGACGACCAGCGGGCCGTACCAGGGCGACACGATCCGCCGGGCGCTCGACCTCACCGTGAGCGGGCAGCACCTGTTCACCGCGGCGCAGGTGACCTGGAATCTGCTGGAGCCGTCTGTGGGCCCCGCCGCGGCCGAGGCCGCGTCCGCAGGCTGGGCGATCCTGGTCAAGGAAGCCGTCGCCAACGGGCGGCTGACCCCGTCGGGCCGCCCGCCCGCGGCGGTGACGGCCGCCGCCACGGCCCGCGGCGTCACCGAGGACGCCATCGCGCTGTCCGCCGCCCTGGCCAACCCCTGGGCGTCCGTGGTGCTCTCCGGCGCGGTCACCCGCGGGCAGCTCACCGCGAACCTGGCCGCGCTGGCCGTGCACGGCCTGCCGGCCCTGGAGGTCGCCGAAACGCCGGGCGCGTACTGGAGCGCCCGGGCCGCCCGGGCGTGGGGCTGAGCTCTCAGCCGGGGCCGGGGCTGGCGTGGTGGCCGGCGTCGGCCGGGCCCGGGTCGGCGTGGGTGAGCGCGTCCCGGATGGCCTCGCCGAGGGCCCGGGCCACCGGCGGCGGGAACGCGTTCCCCACCTGCCGGTAGGCGGCGGTTTTCCGGCCGGAGAACTCCCACGAGTCCGGGAAGCCCTGCAGCCGGGCCACCATCCGGACGGTCAGCTTGGGCCGCTGACCCACCGGGAACGAGGGCCCGGGGGCCTCGTCGCCGATGCCCAGCCCGTCCACGCCGAGGCCTTTCCACGCCTCACGGGCCCGGGTGGGGCCCAGGTCCGGGCCGCCGTGCTTCTTGCTGCCGCCGACGATGGTGGGGGCGATCCCGCGGGCCGCCCGGGCCCAGTCCGCCGCGCCCGGCCAGCCCCGGGCGCCCATCAGGTCGGCCACCATCTCGCCCACGGTGGGCGGCGGCCCGGCGGCCGCCTCGGGCCACCGGAACCAGGACGCCCACGGCTGCCGCACCGCGACCAGCACGAACCGCGGCCGCAGCTGCGGCACCCCGTGCTGGCTGGCCTGCACCACGTCCCACCAGGTCTGGTAGCCCAGGTCGTGCAGCCGCTGCAGGACCTGGGTCCGGTAGCCGTCGAACCGGCGGGCGGCCAGGCCCCGCACGTTCTCCAGCAGCACCGCGCGCGGCCCGGCCTCCTCGACCAGCCGCAGCGCCTGCGGGAACAGGTCCCGCTCGTCGTCGCGGCCGAGCTGCTTGCCGGCGATGGAGAACGGCGGGCAGGGCACGCCGCCCGAGAACAGGTCGACGCCGGCGAACCCCCGGCCGTCCACGTTGGCCACGTCGTCCTCGATGACCTTCCACGCGTCGCCCCGGTTGCGGCGCAGCGTCTCGCAGGCGGCGTCGTCCAGCTCGACCACGGCCTCGTGGGTGAACCCGGCCTGCTCCAGGCCCAGGGCCTGGCCGCCGGCCCCGGCGCAGATCTCCAGGGAGGTCAGCTCACCCACTGTCTGCCCCTCTTCCACCGTGCGACCAGACCCGTGCGACCAGACCCGTGCCACCAGAACCGCGCCTCCAGCCCTCATCCTCCGGCTGATTGTGCCCGCAGGCACCGTCAGTTCGGTTGTCCCACGCCGTCACCAGGAGGCCAGCGTGTCCACCAGCAGCTCATAACTCAGCACCCGGCGCTGCCCGGTCACCTCGTGCCACGCGTCCGCCTGCTCGGCATTCGCGGCGGCGGCCACGCTGGCCGCCATCGCGTCGTAGGCGATGTGGTACACGGCGTCCACCTCCCCGGTGCCGCGGGCGATGGACGCCAGCCGGGTCGGCAGCGGTTCCGCGGTGACCGTGACCAGGTGCGGCTGCCGCCCCCGGCGGTGCCGGATCATCTGCAGGCACTCATGCCGGATGTTCTGCACCCGGTCGGACCGGATCGTCCACTTGCAGGACACCGCCGCGTGCAGCGCGGGCAGCCCCGACGCGGTCCGCACCCGGGCCAGCGACACCGTCACGTCCGGCCTGATCAGGTAGTCGGTGCCGACCGTGACCCGCAGCTGGGGGTTGGCCCGGACCAGCGCGTCCACCTCGGACAGGTGCGCGTACTGGTCGAACCGCGTGATCACGGCGCCGCGCTCGATCCGCCAGCCCCGCTCGGGGTCCTTGCGCTGCAGCACCCAGCCCAGGTGGTCACAGACCGCCTGCTCCAGCGGGCCGCCCGGGTCCTTGGGCACGTCGGAGACGGTGTCCCGGGGCACGGCCAGCTGATCGAGCACCCCGGCCGCGATGCGCATCGACTCGGCGCTGTCCACATCCGCGAAGTTCGGCACCAGGGCCCAGCCGAGCTTGTTCTTGCCGCTGGGCTTCCAGCCGAGCAAGGCGGTCGCAAACGACGCAGTCACGTTCCCACTCCCTGCCCGCCGGGTCCTGGCCCGCCCACGCCCGGCTCGCCGGGTTCCCGGGCGGTCCCGTCCATGCCGGGCCGGCGCTGTCACCGTAGCGAGCGAGGCCGGGCCGGGCCCTGAACTTGCCGCAACCGCCAGTACCGTAACCGCCAGTACCGTGGAGCCGGAACCGCGAGGAGGCGCCGTGCACACCGACCCCGAAGAACTCGACATCCCGCTGCCGGATGGCACCCTGCGGGTGCTGCGCTGGGGCCGCGGCCCGCGTCACGCGGTGGCCCTGCACGGCATCACCGCGTCCGCGGCCGCCTGGGAGCCAGTCGCCGAAGCGCTGCCGACCGAATGGTCCCTGTTCGCCGTGGACCTGCGCGGCCGCGGGCACAGCGCGGACCTGCCCGGCCCGTACGGGTTCGGCCGGCACGCCGAGGATGTGCTGGCCGCCGTCGCCCACCTGGGCCTGGAGCAGCCGGTCCTGGCCGGGCACTCGCTCGGCGCCTACCTGGCCCTGCTCCTCGCCGACCAGGCGCCGGGCACGTTCGCAGGCCTGCTGCTGGCCGACGGCGGGCTGCCGCTGCCGGTCCCGGACGGCGCAGACCTGGACGCCCTGCTGGACGCGGGCCTGGGGCCGGCGCTGGCCCGGCTGCGCGAGACCTATCCCAACGTCGAGGCGTACTTCGACTTCTGGCGGGCCCACCCGGCCATGAAGGATGCCTGGAGCGGCTACCTCGAGGATTACCTGCGCTACGACCTGACCGGCGAGGACGGGGTGCTCCGCTCCCGGGTGTCCGAGCGGGCGGCCCGGGCGGACGGCCGCGAGCTGCTGGGCAGCGGCGAGCGGCTGGGCGCCGCGCTGCGCGGGCTGGCCCGCCCGGTCCGGCTGCTCACCGCGCCCGCGGGCATGTTCGGCCAGCCGCCCGGGATGCAGCCGCCGGAACTCTGCGCGTTCTGGACGGCGCAGGCCCCGATGCTGACGGTGGAGACCGTGCCCGGCGCGAACCACTACACGCTGCTCCTGGATCCGGGCCACGCCGCGACCGTCGCCCGCCGCCTCACCGAGGCCTGACCCGCCCGGCCCTGCGGCCGGCCCGGGCACCCCGGGGGGGCGATTAGGCTGGTGAGCGGCGTTTGCTGACGAAGCACCGCGGCCGAAGCGCGGGCTGGCCGACGAAGCTGGAAGGGTGTTGACGCTGGACCGCACGGATGGGCACGGACGTGTCCTGCTGCTGGAGAACATTCACCCCGACGCGGCTGCCCGGCTGACCAAGGCCGGCTACCAGGTCGAGACCCGGGCCGGCGCACTGACCGAGGACGAGCTGGCCGGCGCGATCCGCGATGTCCAGGTGCTCGGCATCCGGTCCGGCACGCACGTCACCGACCGGGTGCTGGACGCCGCGCCGAACCTGCTGGCGGTCGGCGCGTTCTGCATCGGGGTCAACCAGATCGACCTGGCCGCGGCGTCCCGGCGGGGCATCGCGGTGTTCAACGCCCCGTTCTCGAACACCCGCAGCGTGGTGGAGCTGGTCCTGGCCGAGATCATCGCGCTGACCCGGCGGCTGACCGACAAGAACGCGCAGATGCACGCGGGCCTGTGGGACAAGTCCGCGGCGGGCAGCCACGAGGTGCGCGGGCGCCGCCTGGGCATCGTCGGTTACGGCAACATCGGCGGCCAGCTCTCGGTGCTCGCCGAGAGCCTGGGCATGACCGTGTACTTCTACGACACCGCGGACAAGCTGGCCCTGGGCAACGCGCAGCGCTGCGGCACGATGGACGAGCTGCTGGAGATCTCCGACGCGGTCACCCTGCACGTGGACGGCCGGCCCGGGAACAGCGGCCTGTTCGGCGAGGCGGAGTTCGCCGCCATGAAGCCGGGCAGCCTGTTCCTGAACCTGTCCCGCGGCTTCGTGGTGGATCACGCCGCGCTGCGCCGCGGCATCGAGTCCGGGCATCTGGCCGGCGCGGCCGTGGACGTGTTCCCGCAGGAGCCGCGCAGCCGCGGCGAGGAGTTCCAGTCAGACCTGCGCGGCCTGCCCAACGTGATCCTCACCCCGCACGTGGGCGGCTCCACCGAGGAGGCGCAGCAGGACATCGGCGAGTTCGTGGCCGGGAAGGTGCACGACTACGTCAGCTGCGGCACCACCTCGCTGAGCGTGAACCTGCCGCCGATCGCGCTGCCGCACACCCCGGGCACGCACCGCCTGGTGCACCTGCACCGCAACGTGCCCGGCGTGCTGGCCAGCATCAACCAGCTGCTCGCCGAGCACGGCGCCAACATCGAGGGCCAGCTCCTGGGCACCCGGGACGACCTCGGCTACGTGCTGACCGACATCGGCACCGAATACCCCGGCGACATGCTGGCCAGCCTGCGCAGCCTGGACGTCACGATCCGGCTGCGCACCACCCGGCCCAGCTGAGCCCCGGCGGCCCAGGCGGGGGCGGGGGGACCGGACGGGGCCGGTTTTCGTTGCGGAAAGAACTTCCGGGCTTACTCGGCGGGGGCCGCGGCCGGCGTTTCCGCCGGGCGGTCTGCGGCCTGCGGTCCCGCGTCCTGGGAGCGGCCCAGGCGCTCCTCGAGCCGCCACAGCATGTCGAGGTGCTCGCTGGCCCACAGGACCAGCAGCGCGCTGCGGGCGACCGCAGGCTGGCCGCGGCCGATCGCCTCCCGGGTGCAGTGCAGCAGGCGCTTACGGGCCGCCAGGTCGCGCTGCTCGGGCGGGGGCACGGCCGTGCCGTTGACCAGCGAGTCGCCGAGCGTGACGTACCAGGCCCGCAAGGCCAGCACGTTCTGCTCCAGGTCCTCCGCGCAGGGTTTGCGGGACCCGTTCCCGGGGGCGCCCGCCAGGCTGACCGGCAACTGGGTCCGGGGCACGTTGCCGTCCGGCCGCAGGGCCTGGCCGGACCCGTCCTGGCCGGACCCGTCCTGGCCCGGGCCGTCCTGGCCCGGGCAGGCCTGGCCCAGCACGGGAGGGCCGTCGGCCAGCGCGTTCAGGTCGGCCAGCGACTCGCCGGCGCGCAGCACCTTGGCCACCCCGCCGACCATGCGGCTGACCCGCTCCGGGTCAACCCGCTGGGCGGACCGCTCGGTCAGGTACTGGCTGTAGGAGTCGTCGAGCCGGTGGATCGCCGTGGTCGCGGCCAGTTCGGCCCGCAACGGGTTCGCGCCGCCGTCCAGCCCGCTGAGCTGCTCCACCATGGCCGCCACGTAGTCCGCGGTCCGTGAGTAGGCCGCGGCCAGGTTCTGCCGGAGCAGCGTGGTCGCGCCGCGGGGCCAGAACACCAGCCCCACGCCCAGGCTGATCGCGAAGCCGACCGCGACGTCCTCGATCCGCAGGATGCCCACCTTCCACCCGGTGGGCTGGATGATGTTGAACAGGACCAGGACGGCCACGGTGAACGCGGCCTGGCCCGCCGCGAACGAGATCACCCGGGGCGCGTAAGCCCCCAGCGCCACCGCGACCGGGAGGATCCCCCACAGCACGACGCTGTGGCCGTTCAGCGGGATCAGGATCGCCGCCCCGACGACGATGCCCACGGCCGTCCCGGCCAGCGCGCTGATCACCGACCGGCCGGTGCCCAGCGCGTTGGAGCGCAGCACCGACAGGGTGCCCAGCACGACCCAGAACGAATGCTGGAGACCGGATTTCTGGGCGATGAACACCGCGATGGCCAGGCCGACCGCGCCGCGGACGCTGTTGCGGAACCAGACCGATCGGTAGTCGGCGTGGGTCACGGTGAAGCCTTCGGCGCTGGTCAGCCAGGAACGTATCCAGCCGTTCCAGCGGTGCGACGGCAGGACCTCGCCGGTCAGCGCGTCGGCGCCCGGGTCCGCGGCGGCCGACCGGGCCGCGGCCGCCAACCCGGCCAGGTCGGGCAGACCGTCGAGGGGCGGTCCGCCGGGATGCGGGCTGGCCGCGCGCGCGTACGCGGCGATCTGCTGCGCGGTGTAGGAGATCGTGTGCACCCGGAACCCGCGGTCTACCTGGTCTTGCAGGGCCTGCTCGTCCGGGATGTGCGGCAGTTGGGCGACGCGCCGGGCCAGGAGCTGGGACGCGGTCTCGCGGGCGCGCTCGAGCCGCTGGACCGGCTGCCTCCCGGCCTGGTCACGGCCGGATAGCTCCGGGTGGCCGTCCAGCTCCGCGGCGCAGGCCCGGAGCACCGCCGCGACCTCGCGGATCGCGGCGGTGTTCTCGGCCACGCACAGCTCGCCCACCGGGGATCCGGCCAGGATCTCCAGCGACTGCAGCAGCCAGCTCAGTTCATCGATGAGGGCCGCCAGGGCGGCTGTCGGGCGGGTCGGCCCGGTCGGCCGGTGCGGGGTGGCGGTCAGGCGGCCGCGCAGGCCGCTGATCGATGTCCGGGCCGCGGCCAGGGCCGTGGCCTCGGCCGGCTGGCCAGAGCAGACGGAATCCGCCACGGCCGCGAGATCCAGGCATCCGCGGGCCGCCTCCGCCCGCAGCGTGGCCCGCTCGCGGGGCGGCCAGATCAGCATCACGGCCAGGAGGCCGACCCCGGCGGCCAGGCCCCAGCCGGCCAGCCGCCACGGGATCTGCGAGACGGGCGCGGGCACCGTGACCGACAGCACGAAGACCAGGACCGCGGCAGTTCCCCCGGCCGCGAAGTAGCCGTTGATCACCCCGGAGAACAGGATCAGGAACCCGACCACCGCCATGGCCCCGGCGGCCAGCCACGCGTTGCCCGAGCACGCCGTGCCCAGCGTGACCAGGACCACCCCGCCGACGCCGAGCGACAGGTAGGCGGTGAACCGGCTCCGGACCGACCCGGCGAACGAGACGAACACCAGCATCCCCAGCGACCCGAACGCCGCGAACAGGGCGGTCTGCGGCTGGCCGATCACCTTGTCGGCGAAGGCGAAGACGGCCGGCATCACGATGCCCGCCCGCGCCGCGCTCTTCAGCGAGGCCAGGCCGGGATCGTTGATGAGGGGGCGGGGCATCTTCATCCGCTGCGGTCGTCCTCCAGGGCGGCCATCCTGCCACTGCGGGGCCAGCTGACCCGGCCGAGCGGGCCGCGGTCCGCGGCCGTCCGCGCCGCCGGGCAGGCGGCCGTCTGCGTCGCCGGGCCCGGGACTCCCGCCGCCGCCTCGCGGCCCCCGGCCTGGTTCGCACGATCGTATACCGGGAGACGTTCATTGTCCGGTCCGGCTGTGGCTTGTGCGGCAGCCGGGCGGGGCCAGCCAGGCGGGGCCGCCTCCGCTGTTTCCGCGTCTCTGGGTCTTATTTGCCGGGGCTGGCCCCGTTATGCTGCGCTTCAGGCGGCGCGACGACAGGTAATGGAGTACTGGGTGGCAGGCCAATGGCTGCAAAGGTCGGCTTCAGGCCGCGATAAGACCGCCCAGGTAGACATCCGGCGCGCGCATTCGGCCCGCGTGTACGACTATTGGCTGGGCGGAAAGGACAACTTCGCCGCCGACCGGGACGCCGCGGACGAAGCGATCGCAGCCAGTCCCGGGATCGTCGATGACGCCCGGGCCAACCGGGCGTTCCTGGCCCGCTCGGTCCGCTTCCTGGCCCGCGAGCGCGGCGTGCGCCAGTTCCTGGACATCGGCGCCGGCCTGCCCTCCGCCCCGAACACCCACGAGGTCGCGCAGTCGGCCGATCCGGCCGCCCGTGTGGTCTACGTCGACAACGATCCGATCGTGCTCGCCCACGCCCGCGCCATGATGGTCAGCGGCCCGGCAGGCAGCTGCGACTACGTGGATGCTGACCTGCGCGATCCGTTAGTGATCCTGAAGGCCGCGGCCCGCACGCTTGACCTGAGCCGCCCGGTCGCCCTGCTGTTGGTGCTCATCCTGCACCTCATCCCGGACACCGATGAGCCGCACGAGGTGGTCAGGACGCTGCTCGCCGGGCTGCCCGAAGGCAGCTACCTGGTCCTGTCCCACCCGGCCAGCGACATCCGGCCTGATGCGGTGGCCGAGATGACCCGGCGGATGAACCAGCGGCTGATGGGCCCGAAGGCCACGGTGCGCGATCATGATCAGGTAAGCCGCTTCTTCGGCGGGCTTGAGCTGCTGGACCCCGGCCTGGTCGAGCCGCCGCAGTGGCGCCCCGAGGCCGGTGAGCCAGCCCCGCCGGACGTGACGATCTGGTGCGGGGCTGGCCGCAAGCCCTGAGCCCGGACGCTACGACCTCAGGTAGGACGCGCCGTTGAGGTCGAGGATCGCCCCGCTGGCCCACTCGGCCCCGGCGGACGCCAGGTACAGCACGGCGGCGGCGATCTCAGCGGCCTCGGCCACCCGGCCGAACGGGCTCTGCCCGCGGATCTCGTCGCCGCCGGGCCCGGCCAGGCTGCTGGCCGCCATGTCTGTGGCCACGAACCCGGGCGCCACGGTGGTGATCGCGATGCCGTGTGACCCCAGGGCGCGGGCCAGCGACTGGCCGAGCGCGTTCAGCCCGGCCTTGCTCGCCGCGTAGGCCGGATGGTCGGGCTCACCACGGAAGGCGCCGCGGGATGAGACGTTGATGATCCGGCCGCCACCCGCCGGGATCATGTGCCGGACCGCGCACCAGGTCGCGTTCGCGGCCGCGGTCAGGTTCACCGCCAGCGTGTCCTGCCAGGCCGCCTGCCACTCCTCGTACGTCCCCTCGGTGACCGGCTGCGCGGCGTAGATCCCCGCGTTGTTCACCAGCACGTCGAGGCCGCCCAGCGCCTCCGCGGCCTGATCAACCAGGCTGCGTACCGCGTCCGGGTCGGCCAGGTCGGCCTGCAGCAGCAGGTGCCCGTGGCCGGGGAGGGCGGCCAGCACCTCGAGCGGCCGGCCCGGCCGAGCGGCCGTAGTGCACCGCGACGCGGTCACCCTGGGCCGCGAACGCCTGCGCCACGGCAGCCCCGATACCCCGCCCGGCCCCGGTCACCAGGACCGCCCGTCCGTCCACCTGATCGTCCCCATCCCTGGTCATGCCGCTGGTCCTGCCCCTGGTCCGGGCGTGCCGCCCGGCTGTGCCGCCCGGCTGTGCCGCCCGGCTGTGCCGCCCGGCTGTGCCGCTGGTCCGGCACACTAGCGGCATGACATCCACCCCGGCGCAGGCGTGCGTGTTCTGCGGCATCATCGGCGGCCACCTGGCGGCGAGCCGTGTCTATGAGGACGAGCATGTGGTCGCCTTCATGGATGTTCGGCCGCTGACCCCCGGGCACCTCCTGGTCGTGCCGCGGGTGCACGCCGCCAATCTGGAGGTCCTCGACGAGCACCTGGGGACCCGCGTGTTCGGGGTGGCCCACCAGCTGGCCCGGGGGTTGCGGAACAGCGCGGTCCCTTGCGAGGGCGTGAACCTCTTCCTGGCGGACGGGGTGGCCGCGGGCCAGGAGGTCTTCCACGTGCACCTGCACCTGATCCCCCGCACCCCCGGGGACGGCTTCCGGCTCAACGCCCGGCCGCGCACCCCCGCGCGCGACGAACTCGACGCGACGGCGGAACGCGTCCGCGAAGGGATGAGCACCCTGCCCCGCTGATTGACGCTGATGGCGCAGGCGGGCTCCTCAGGCGGGCAGACGGCGCCGACCCGGGCCGGCCCCGCCGGGGCAGGCGGCACCGGCGCGGGCCTACCCCCGACGCGGGCGCACCTCCCCCGGCGCCGGACCCCGGCGACCCGGGCCACACCCCTCAGCACCTCGTTCCCACCTGCCTCCCCACCAACATTGATCATGGTCTGCAACGACATATCCCGCGTGACGTGCGTTATAGCGGGCGATTTGTCCGGTCTGGGCGCACGGCACGCGGGAAAAGTCGCGGCGACGCGGCGGCCCCGCCACCATTCGCGCGGTTGGTGTGCTTTTCCCGGGGAGTTTTGTCCGTTTTGGTGCGCCGACCACGTGAAGGTCGTCCATCACCCCCGAGCCGCCCCGGCACCCTCTCCGGCCACCGCCGCCCCGGGCCGCCGCCGCCATCACGCCCGGCAGGCCACCAGATAGGATTTGTTTCGTGCCGCCAGCCGGGGAAACAGCTGGTGTGAGATCACCCGCCCTGGTCAACCAGCACCGGCCAGCACCGGCCACCGGCCAGCACGGGTCAGGAGGGCACGGGCCACACCGGCCACCGGCCAGCACGGGTCAGGAGAGCACGGGCCAGCGCAGCACGGGCCCGGCCGCAAGGAGGATGGGACCACGGCTCCATACGGCGACTACGACTTCGTGGTGGCGGCCAGCCGACTGCCCGTGGACCGGGTCGAGGGCCCGGACGGCGAGACAGAATGGCGGCCCAGCCCCGGGGGGCTGGTGACGGCGCTCGAGCCGGTGATGCGCGCCGCCGACGGGGCCTGGGTGGGCTGGCCGGGCGCGGCGGGCGAAGCACCGGAGCCGTTCGACACCGACGGCGTGCACCTAGTCAGCGTCGGCCTGTCGGACGAAGAAGTGGCCGACTACTACGAGGGCTTCTGCAATGGCACGCTCTGGCCGCTCTACCACGACGTCATCGCCCAGCCCGAGTTCCGCCGCGAGTGGTGGGACGCGTACGTGCGGGTGAACCGCCGGTACGCCGAGGTCGTCGCCGCCCAGGCCGCCCACGGCGCGACCGTGTGGGTGCACGACTACCAGCTCCAGCTCGTGCCGGGGATGCTGCGCGCGCTGCGGGCCGACGTGCGTATCGGCTATTTCAACCACATTCCCTTTCCCGGTTACGAGATCTTCGCCCAGCTCCCCTGGCGGCGGCAGATCGTCCGCGGCCTGCTCGGCTCCGACCTGGTCGGCTTCCAGCGTCACAGCGACGCCACCAACTTCCTGCGCGCCTGCCGCCGGTCGGCGGGCCTGGCCACCCGCGGTTCGCTGGTCCGGGTGCCGGACGCCGGGTTCGACGACACGCATGCCGACCACGCCACCCGTGGCGCGCGGCGCCAGCGCGTCGCCCAGGACAACTTCGTGAGCGGACGCGATGTGCGGGCCGCGGCGTTCCCCATCTCAATCGACTCGGCGGCCATCGAAGAGATCGCCCGGCGCCCAGACGTGCAGGCCCGGTCCCAGGCCATCCGTGAGGCCCTGGGCAAGCCGGACGTCGTCCTGCTCGGCATCGACCGGCTCGACTACACCAAGGGCATCCTGCACCGCCTCAAGGCCTACGGCGAGGTCCTCGACGAGGGGCGCCTGGGGCCGCCCGGGGCAGTGCTGGTCCAGATCGCCAGCCCCAGCCGGGAACGCGTCGAGTCCTACCGCCACCTGCGAGACGAGGTCGAGGTGACGGTGGGCCGGATCAACGGTGATTACGGGGAAGTGGGCAACCCGCCGATCCACTACCTGCACCAGTCCTATCCGAAAGATGAGCTCGTCGCGTACTACCTGGCCGCCGATGTGATGCTGGTGACCCCGCTGCGGGACGGGATGAACCTGGTCGCCAAGGAGTACGTGGCCTGCCGTTTCGACGACACGGGCGCCCTGGTCCTGAGTGAGTTCACCGGGGCGGCGGACGAGCTGAGCGGTGCGTACATCGTCAACCCGCACGACATCGAAGGGCTGAAGGACGCCATCGTCCGGGCCGCGACGGTTTCCCCCGCGGAAGCGCGGCGCCGGATGCGCTCGATGCGCCGGCGGGTCATGGAGCATGACGTGGCCTACTGGGCGGAGACCTACCTCGAGGCGCTGAGCCAGGTCCCCATCCGCGACCACCCTGCCGTCAACCCCGTCGCCGAGCGGCCAGCACACGCCTAGCGGCCAGCACGCGCCTAGGGCCAGCCCAGACCCAGAGAGTGGCCCAGATCCAGGAGCCGCCGCCTGCCACGCTCAGTCAGGCAAACGCCACGGATCCGGGATCTCCCGCCACAAATTGTTGCCCGTCTGATTACGCTGAGACGCAGGGCGCAGCACGCGCCCGGCGGACCAACCCTGGGGACCTCGATGGCGGGGACGGCGTGGCAGCGGCTGTCTGATCTCGATGCCTGCCGGGTGACCCAGATCCCCCGGCGCCCACCCGAGACCGCCGCCGACCCGCGCCACACCGCCGACCGCGACACCGGCCGCCCGCAACGCGCCGCCGCCCTGGCCGCCGCCTATCACGCCGGGATCAGCCCGCACGCAGACGCAGGCCCCGTCGCCCTGGGCTGGGTCCGGGCCGTCGCGGGCGGCCCGGTCGAGGTGCTGGTCGCCGGGTCGGCCCTGCGCGGCAGCGCGCACCCGGCCCGGAGCGCCGCGAGCTTAGCCGTCCCCGCCGGCAGGCCCTCCCCCGCGAGCGCCGCCGGCCGCCCCTCCCCCGCGGACGCCGAAGTCTCGCTGGCCCTGCCGGCTGGCGCGCGGGGCCGGGCCATCGCACCGGGCGGCCTGGCCGCCGCGATGAATGCCCTGCCCTGCTGGACCCGGATCGGCGGGATCGCCGACGGCCTCCTCGCCAGCGACCGCGGCGACCCCGGCGACCGCAGCGACTGGGGCGCCCCCCAGCCCGGCCGCGCGTCGCTCGAGGAGTGCCTGCTGGCGGCCTGGGATGGCCCCTTCGGCTGGCTGGTCCTCGCCGACCCCCTGGCCCCTGCCGAGATCACGGACTACGCCGCCCAGGTCGCCGGCAAGCAGCGGTTAGCGGCGGCCGTGGCCGACCGGGACCCGGAAAAGGCCGTCCAGGCCCGCCGCCTCGACCAGCGCCACACCGAGTTGCGCCAGGCCCTGTCCGCGGGCCTGTGGCAGGTGCACGTGCTGGCCGGCGCGGCCACCCCCGAAACCGCGGCCCGCGTCGCCGGCCTGTTCTGCGCATCGGCAGACCTGGCCGGCCTTCCGTACACGCTGGCCCCTTCTTTTTCCGCAACGGATCCGATCGGCGAACTCCTCAGCGCCCCGCCCGGCGCGCCCGCGCCAGCCCGGACGGATTCGACTGCGGCGTTCCCCTTCCCGGGCAGCACCCTGCTGCTGGCGAGCCTGGCCCGGGTGCCCGAGGTCGAGGTGCCTGGCGTGCGGCTGACCCTCCGCCCGGAGTTTGACGTGACCCCGGAACCGCCTCCGGAAGGCTCGCCGCTGTCGCTGCGGCTGGGCACCGTGCTGGACCGCAGCGGCGTCCCGGCCGGGAACCTGTCGGTCCCCGGGGCCTCGCTGAACCGGCACGTGTTCGTCTGCGGTGCCACCGGGGCGGGGAAGTCACAGACCGTGCGGGCGCTGCTGGAGGCGGCGTCCGGCACGGGGCTTCCCTGGCTGGTCGTCGAGCCGGCCAAGGCCGAATACCGGCTGATGGGCGCGCGGCTGACTGGGTCGGGCGGCGGGGTGGTGCGCATCCGCCCGGGCGATGCGGACCAGGTCGCCGCGGGAATCAATCCCCTTGCGCCGGCCGCCGACTCCGCAGGCCGGCGTTTTCCCCTGCAGACCCACGCCGACCTGGTCCGGGCGCTGTTCCTGGCCTCGTTCGCCGCCGACGAGCCGTTCCCGCAGGTGCTGTCGGCAGCGGTCACCCGGGTGTACGAAGAGGCCGGCTGGGACCTGGCGCTGGGTGAGCCGGTCACGCCCGGGGTCCGCCCCCGCTATCCCACGCTGGGTGATCTGCAGGACGCCGCCGGCCGGATCGTGTCCGAGATCGGCTACGGCCGTGAGATCACCGACAACGTGCGTGGCTTCATCACGGTCCGCCTCTCCAGCCTGCGGCTGGGCACCACCGGACGTTTCTTCGAGGGCGGCCACCCGATCGACTTCGGCACACTGATGGGCCGCAACGTCGTGTTCGAGATCGAGGACGTCGGCGACGACCGCGACAAGGCGTTCCTGATGGGCACGGTGCTGATCCAGCTGACGGAGTATCTCCGCATGCAGGCTCGCGCCGGTGAGCCGGGCGCTGCCCCGGGGCTGCGCCATGTGTCGGTGTTCGAGGAAGCCCACCGGCTGCTGCGCCGACCGGAGGAATTCCACGGCGGGTCCGGAGCGACCGCGCACGCGGTGGAGATGTTCGCCGGGCTGCTCGCGGAGATCCGTGCGTACGGCGAGGGCCTGATCATCGCGGAGCAGATACCCGCCAAGATCATCCCCGACGCGGTCAAGAACACCGCGGTCAAGATCGTGCACCGCCTGCCGGCGGCCGACGACCGCGAGGCGGTGGGGGCGACCATGAATATGACGGACGCCCAGTCCAGGTACCTGGTCACGCTGCCGCCGGGTCAGGCGGCGGTGTTCACCGACGGCATGGATTATCCCGTGCTGGCCGCGATGCCGGACGGCACGGCCCGGGAAGCCGCCGCCGCCCCGGTCACCGCGTCCCCGGCCTGCCTGGTATCACCGCGCTCGGCCACCTGCGGCCCGGGTTGCCGGGCCAGCCCTTGCACGCTGCGCGAGATGCGGGCCGCCCAGCGCGTGCTCGGGGACCAGCCCGGGCTGGTCTTGTGGGCCGAAGTGGCGGTGCTGGCCCACGTGACCGGGTGGCTGATGCCGGCTCCCGTCCCCGGCAGTGAGCTGGCCCGGGGGATCGCCGCCCTGGCCGCGGACGCGCGCAGCCGGGACTGCGCCGTATCGCACGCGGTGGACGCCGCGGTAGCCGCACGAGCCAGCACCTTCTCCGCGCGGGTCAGCCCGGACGAGCTGGCCTCCCACATCGCCGCGGCCCTCCGCAGGTGGATCACGGACGGGGGACGTGAATGCGTCTTCCCGGAGCCGGAGTGGCTGGCCCCGGCCTTTCGCTGGGCCCTGATCCTGGACGACCTGAAAACCCTGGACCGCAAATCCCCAGGCTCTGGCCCGCATCCCCAGACAGCCGACTGGGAAGCAGCCACCGGGCGGAGCATCCCCGGCGAGACCTGCGCCCGCCAGATCGGCGTGGTTCAGCGCTGGTACGACACGGACCAGCGCAACCCTGCCGACGTGCGGCGGATCGCGTTCGGGACCGCACGGCCGACTGGCCTGGAAACGGCAGTCGGCGCGAAAACTACTGACGAGGACTGGGAGCAGCGCCTCTCCGAGGCGCTCACCCAGCTCCACGACTGCCGCTGGCCCCTGGACTACCTACGGAGCGACAGCGGCACCAGGAGGTGAGAAGTGGGCGTTGACCGCCACCCGGACCCGTCGGATGACATAAGGCGCACAGGCGATGAGATACAGGACGCGCGATCGCAGGAGCACACAGAGTTCGTGGCAGGTGACGCCGAGCCGAAGGATCCACGCACGCGCAAGGAGCACGCCGACAAGATTCCCCCGCCTGGCGTGGCCACACCGCGCAACTCCGACTCTGCGGACCAGAGAGACTCGATGGGCCAGGAAAATCCGAGGGATAAGGAGGAAGCGTCGCCGTCCGCCGAAGATGATTCGTCAAAAACAGAAGATTTCCGCCCGCCCGGCGACGCCCGAGTTGATGACCCCGAAGGAGGTAAAAGGCAGGAAGAGCCATCGGAAGAGACAGGAATCCAGCCTGACACAGCCGCCGAGTACGGAAACTACTCGACAGGAGATCCCTCGAACGACCCGCACGATCACGATCCAATCCAAGAATCCGACAAGGCATCAGGCCCAGATGCCCCGCCTTACGAGCCAAATATGTCGACTCCGTCTCTAGGAAACGGGGCAGCACCTGAATCGGACGGCGGCAGGCCCATCGACGACGAAACGTGCTCTTTGACTGACAGGGAGTGGGCAGAGCACATCACCGAGGTCCGAGACGGCCTAAGCAAAGCGTATGAGCAGAACCTAAATACCGATTGTGCATACACCATCAACGGGGCAGGAGAGGTCTGGTTAGAAGAGCGTGAGCGCCTGCATGATGCGATCATCGAAGATCTCTACGCGAGGGCAGCGGACGTCCCTTGTGACTTCAAAGCTATCGTGGCTGGGGGCCTAGGGGGTGCAGGGAAGACAACCGTCTTAACGCAACATGCCGGCATTGACCTGTCGCAGTACTTGATGATCAATCCAGACAATATCAAAGAAGAGTTGGCCCGTCGTGGGATGATTCCTGAGATAGATGGCCTCTCCCCCATGGAAGCTTCCGATCTGGCACATGAAGAGTCGTCGCACCTAGCTAAGCGACTGGCGCACCGAGCGCAAGCTGACGGCAAGAACCTGATCTGGGACATCACCATGTCATCCGAAACAAGCACAGCAGGTCGGATCGATGATCTGCGCAAGGCTAACTACGCCCAAGTCGATGGACTCTTCGTAGACATCTCAGTCGAAACTAGTATTAGTCGGACCGAATGGAGGCATCGAGAGGGACACGATGAGTGGCGCGCCGGAAGGGGCCTAGGTGGAAGGTATGTCCCGCCAGAGATTGTCAAGAACCAGGCCGACTCACAATGGGGAAGCAAGAACAGAAAGATTTACGAATCGATGAAGGGAAGCCTCGACAGTTGGTCTACTTATGATAACTCAGTAGACGGCCGTCCCGCGGAAATCATCGAACTAGGCCAGGAAAAGACACACAACTTGAGCAGTCATCCTGAGAGGTTCTAATGAGCAGTGAAGTAAATGACCTTATCGCCGCATTCCGTAATGGTGCGACGACCCTGGAAGAAGTGGCGCAGCGATTCCGTGAACGATCCTGGCCAAGAACAAGGACACGCGAACCGCAGACTTACCTAGAGCACGCGGCCATCGCTCAGCAGGATCCCGAACCAGACATATCTGGATCCTTCGACGATGTTGTCGCGGCGTATGATCGCGGCGAACTGAGCCACGCGCAGTATAGGTTCCTTGCCGAGGCGGCGGCCGAGGGAATGCGTCGGGAAGATATGCGTAATGAAAGCGAGCAATGACCCGCGGCTCCAGCTTGGAGGTGTCGGCCGAAATGCTCAGGATCGCCGCTTCCGCCGACCACGGAGGTCACGCGTGCTTAGCGAATCGACTGAATGTTAAAATTCCCGCCCTTTACACTGCTCACGAAGGTTCGCCAGCCATCGGATGAGATGAGCAGCCTCGGGCCGTCGGGGTCCTTGGAGTCTCGTACTGCCACGACCCCGGGCAGGTTCTTGGCTACCTCGACACATGCACCGTTGGCGCTGCTGTAGCTGCTCTTGGACCACTGAGCACATGTCAGGTCCAGTTCGCCCATGCAGTTCCGCCTCCCTCACCTCCCCGTGATGGCGGACGTCACCAGCGACAGGGATGCCTCCGGGCTGGCGGCCACTGCACGGAGATGCTCGAAGACGAGTTTATACCGGCGGACATCTGCCTCTTCTTCGAGAAACAGCTCCCCCGCCATGGTGTCGACGTAGATGACGTCGGGGATTGCCGCCTCGTCGAACTGCAAGACGATGAACGAGCCTGGCATACCTGGGTGCGCGCCAGCATCGAACGGAATGACCTGGAACGTGACGTGCGGGAGGTCAGATAGCTCCATGAGGTACTGGAACTGCCCCTGCATGACTTCCGGGCCACCGACCTGGCGCCGGAGCGCGGCTTCGTCAACGATGCTCCACAAGTTGAGCGGGTTGTCGTTGCGCAGGACTGCCTGCCGCTCCATGCGCACTTCGACCCTGCGCTCAACCTCGTCGCGGCTTGCGTACGGCAGACCGCCCCGGATCACGGCACGCGCGTAGTCTTCGGTCTGCAGCAGACCCGGCACGAACAGTGATTCGTAGTTCCACACGCTGTGCGCTTCACCCTCGAAGCCGATGTAGGTCGTGTAGTGCTCAGGCAACTCCGACTGGAAGGCGTGCAACCAGCCTCGCTGCCGTGCATCACGGAGCAAGGCAACAAGTTCGGCCTGTTGATCCTCCCCCGCGCCGTAGAGATCGAGCAGGGTGCGCAGCGTACGGGTCTGTGGCCGGACGCGGCCATGCTCGATGCGGTAAAGCGTGGCGGCGTTTATACCGGTCCGCTCTACCACCGTCTCCCGCGTGAGACCCGACGTAGCGCGTAACGACCGCAGTTCAGCGGCTAGGCGGCGGAGGCGGACGGTTGGAGTCTGGCGCTTACCCGGCATGACAGGCCCTCCGAGCGTTCGTATTCATGCTTATGCAACGTTGCATCATCTTGTAAGCAGAGGCATGATGACTCGGACAGCGTTGCACAGTCCCTGACCCATGAGTGGAGGGAACGCGCCATGAGTAGCCGAGCACCGCTCCCGCGCCGGTTCGCCTTCCCAGTGCCATGAGCAGCCAACGGACGGCTGCCGTTTCTGCCTGGCCGCTGGAGTCGTACTTAGAGCTGGGGGTCCTGCCCACCGCGGTGCCGTGTGCACGTGGGCACACGAGGCTGGTGCTGGCTGAGTGGGGGCTGCGGGAGCTGGCCGACTCAGCCGAGCTGGTCGTCTCGGAGTTGGTGACTAACGGGGTCCGGGCTTCGCAGGGATTAGTCGGAAGCAGGTTCGGGGGCCGGTGGTCAGCCGGGATGCCGCCGGTCCGGTTGTGGCTCCTGTCGGACTACCGAACCGTGGTCGTGCAGGTCTGGGACGGCAACAACCGGATGCCGACGCGGCAGGAACTGGACCCTGAGTCCGAAGGAGGACGCGGACTCTGGCTGATCGAAGCCGTCAGCGAGGACTGGGGAGCGTTCCAGCCGGAGCACGCCAGCGGGAAAGTGGTGTGGGCCGCAGTAGGTAAGCAATGACCGGCTCATCGATACCGAACGTGGTGATCCTCGTGGTCATAACCAACTGCTCCAGCGAGGATCCGGCGTCGCCCGGCACGACACCCGACCCGACCGCCGAAGCCCGCACCCGCCGGGAACACGCTCAAGCCGACACCGGCCAATCACCGGACCCCCAGTCACCGGGGACACCGGGTAATGACGAAGAATGATCCGCCGGACAGCGGGAGATGGGATGCCGCCGGAATGGCTGAGGGTGGCGCCGGGCGGCGCGCACGGGCTGCCCGGCGCCACCGCCTCAGCAGGGGCCGTCGTTGGTCCAGGCGCCTGCTGCGCCGCCCGGAACCTCGTCGTAATTCCACTGGTTGGCGGTCCACTCGCTGCCGCCGTAGGACACCACGTCGCCGGACACGTACGCCTGGTTCGACGCCCAGGCCCCCCGCGGAGCAGCCGCCCGAACTGGTCGTGGGGGTCGGCGTGGGGGTGGGTGACGACGTGGTCGGAGTGGGCGTGGGGGTCGGCGACGACGCCGACGTGTTGTCGGCGAACGCGACTGTGTACGCGGTGAAGTCCCACGGATTCTGCGTCACGCTGCTGCAGTCGCTGGAGGTGACGTCGTTGTTGTCCGGAGGGTTGCACTCGCGGTCGCGGTTGACCGACCAGAAGGTGAACCGGCTCATCCCGGAACTCTCCGCGAAGTTGAGCACGGTCTGGAAATCGCTCTGGTAGAAGTACTCACCCGTGTCGGTGCGGCCGTTCATCCCCGAGAACCCCTCGTGCGCGTACGCCTGCGCGCTGGACCAGCCAAACGTGCTCACCAACTGGGCGTTGAAGTCCTGGAGCGCAGTGACCTGCGAGGATCCGCCGCTGAAGCCACCGTCGAACGGCATGATCGTGTAGTCGTTGGGGGTGAAGCCCAGGCTCTTGGCCTCGTCCAGCAACTGCTGCCCGAAATAGTTGGCGCCGGTCGTGGTGGAGGGCATGGTGATGGAGATGAACAGCCCCGGGTCCTCCTGCTGGAGGATCTGCGCGGCGCCGAGTTCGTAGGAGATGGCCGTCGAGTTCTCGATCTCCGGCTCCTCCAGGTCGAAGTCGAAGGCATGCAACCCGTACGTCGTGATCACCTGCTGGTACGCGGCGGCAGTCGCGGCCGCCGAGCTGCACACCTGGCCCAGCTTGGTGCCGTTGTAACCGCCGGCGGACACGATGACATCGCCGCCGTCGGAGCGGACCTCGTTGATGACGCTGGCTACCTGGGTATCGGACGAGACCGGGTCGGTCCCGTCCCAGGACGGCGAGCACGAGCTCCCGTTGGCCAGGATGAAGGCCATGTCGAACGCCTTCTGGCCGGTCGCGGACATCACCGTGCCGAGATCCGGCGCGCTGGAGTCCAGCGTGCTGTAATACGGTGCCGATTCGTACCAGTTCGCGGACAGCGCGGCGGCTGAACCAGCGACCTGGGCGGCGGGCGCGGCCTGCGCCGGGCCGGTCAGCATGGCGGCGGCGACGCCGCTGGCCAGCAGGCCAGCCGCGGCCGCCCCGATGGCGGCCGCCGCGGGCCGCCGGGCGAGGTGCGCCCGGGCCAGTCGGCCGGGCGGGTGGAACGGGGATCGGGGCACGCGTCCTCCCTGAGTCGGGGCAAGGAGACTGGGCATAACTATTAGGAAACTTTCCTATTAGTTATGCCGTTACGCTAGACCTGCCCTGGGGCGCGGTCAATAGGAAAGGCAAAAATCGCCGCAACGAAAACCGCCACCCGCCAATCACCCACGGCAGTGCGCGCTCCACGGGCCACAGCGCGCGATTGACGGCCAAATGGCAGACACCACCGCCGGGGAACGCACCGTCCATGGACCCCGGCGCCCAGCCGAGGATCGGAACGCTGTACCACCGGCCTGATAGCCACACCGATCACGGTCGGGGCGCCGACCTTTCCTACGCAACGTGCGATTTTCCGGGTCGTTTTGTCCGTTTCGGCGCACGCTCCGTAGGAGAAGTGGGCGGATGTGGCCACTGTGACCCGTGGGACCGGCACCGGGCGCGCGGGACCAGGCGCGGGACCAGGCGCGGGACCGGGCGCGCGGGACCAGGCGGGACCAGGCGCGGGACCAGGCGCGCGGGACCAGGCGGGACCGGGCGCGGGACTGGGCGCGGGCGCGGGACCGGGCAGATGGTGTCGCGCACGCTCTCGGGGACGCGCGGGCAGGATGATGCCGCAGTCAGCGGCCGGGACGGCTAGAGGCCGTACTCCTTGAGGAGCAGCTCCCCCATCTCGCGGGCCCGGGCAGCGGCCTGGCGGTCGCCCTCGTGGGCCGCCATGATGCTGCCCTTCATGAGGATGTGCCATTTCCGCGCGAAGGAGTCGGGGTCGGTGACGCCCGCCCCGGCCGCGAGCCGCCCCAGATACCCCCGGATATTGGCCAGGTGCCGGACCGCGGCCTGGCGGATCGGGCTTTCCCCGTCGCTGACCTCGATCATCGTGGTCAGGAAGGAGCAGCCCTCGAAGTCGGGCCGGGCGAACCATTCTGCGAACACGTCGAAGATCGCGAGCAGTTGCTCACGTGGCGTCGCGCCCCGGCGCTGGCTTTCCGCCACCAGCCATTCGCGGGTCCACAACCGCTCGCGGCGCTGCAGGAAGTCGATCACCAGGTCGTCTTTGGACGGGAAATTCCGGTACAGCGTCATCTTGGCGGTGCCAGCGTGCTCGATGATCGCGTCCACGCCGACCGCGCGGACCCCGTCCTTGCTGAACAACTCGTACGCCGCACGGCCGACCCGCTCGCGGCCGGTGTCACGCGGCACTGACGAGATCGGGGCTGGTTTCGGCTTGTCCGCTGTGGTCATGGCTATCTCTGGCGTCTACCGTGGAAGTATACGGTCGTTCCGGACGGGGTTCCGCTGCCGCTGCGGGCCACACCCGCGGGCGCACGGCCCGGCCTGCCCGGGTTCCGGCCCGCCACCGGGCTCCGGCCTCGGGGCACCGGCGGACCGGATAACTCCCGTTTAGCCTTGCCTAAACATTTAGCTTTAGCTAACATGGCAGGGAGCCGGAGAGCCTAGCCAGGGAGATCGCCATGGTCCTTCGACGTTCATCGCGGTCTCCCGGGCGTGGCGCGGCCGGGACGCGGGCCCGGGCCGGGACCGCGTCCAGCGACGACGGGGACCCTGGAGCCGGGACCAGCGGAACGGACCTGGTCCGCACGTTCGTGGACGAGGTCACCTGGTACATGAGCGAGCACAAGGTGTCCCGCGCCGACCTGGCTCAGTCCATGTCGGTATCCCCGGGGCGGGTGAGCCAGATCCTCTCCGGCGAGGACAACCTCACCCTGCGCACGCTGTCCTCGGTCATGGACGCGCTCGGGGCGCGGTTCGAGATCAGCCTGCACCCGGTCGAAGATACCGGGCTGCTCGGCGCCGACCAGGGCTGATCTGCCCCGCCCGCCCGTCTCGCGGCGTGGCGCCGGGCCGGGCCGGTTTTCGTTAGGGAACGTTCAAGGGTGCGGCCGCGGCGAGGCGATCCGCGGGCCAGAGGCCATGGCCGGGCCCTGACTCCGGCTGTACCGGGCCAGCCGGTGAAGGCCGGCGTTGTAGGCCACGGTGAGCATCCGGGCGACGTCGCGCTGGGCCTCGTGGCGCAGCAGCGCGGCCAGCCGGCCGAGGTCGTCGAGGCTCCGCCGGTAGCGCGCCTCCTGGGCCAGCCGTGACGCGTTCAGCGCCGCGGTGACCTTGGCCCGCGCCGCTCCGGTCTCGATGAACCGCGCGAGGTCCAGCCGGGCCTCGATGTTGTGCAGCAGCGAGCGCAGCCGGGCCCGCCTGCGGGCCTCGGGTGAGAGCCGCTGCTCGAGATAGTCGTGGTAGAAACGGGCCGCGTGCAGCAGTTCGTCGGTTTCCCAGTGCGGATCCACGTGGGCCTCGCACCAGACCGTCCTGTCCTCGGCCATGGCTTCGTGCATCCGGGCGAGCAGCCAGGTCAGCCACAGGGTCGAGGCATCCCGGTAAGCATTCCGGCGCTCGGCGCTGCCCTGGCGTATCTCGCCGAGCCACAGCGAACTCGGAATGAGGATGCCGAGGCCGAGAAAGGCCTTCGGAAGGTGATGGGCCGCGGTCACGGTGAGATAGGCGGCGGCGGTGGACAGCACGCTGGTCAGGGCGATCACCGAGACGGCCCACCACCGGCTGTGCGGGCCGAACGCCCGTCCCTTGCCTTCGCAGCGCAACACCAGGAACACGCTCGCCGATAGGCAGGCCAGCCCGAATGTGACGCCGGCACCCAATGGTTCATGGGGCATGCGGCGCCCCCTTTCCGGGTCGGCGTCCCGGGCCACTCTGCCTTTCAGGTCAACATAACCGGGCCGCCCCGCCAGCAACAGCCTTGATCGGCCTGGCACCCGGTCCACCGGGCGTCCCCGCCAGGCAGCCAGGGCCGTCCTGACATCCTGGGCCCGGGGCAGGACTTCGGCAGGCGATCGGGAGGCGGCGTGACCGTACGTGTGGTGGCCCTGGACGACTACCAGGGCCTGGTGGAGCAGTACTCGCTGGCGGGCCGCCCGGCCGGGGCGGAATGGGTGGCCGTCCGCGAGCATCTGGACGGCGACCACCTCGTGGACGCGCTCGGCGGCGCGGAGGTGGTCGTGGCCATGCGGGAGCGGACCCGGTTCGATCGCGAGCTCTTTGGCCGGCTCCCTGACCTGAAGCTGCTGATCACCACCGGCCTGCGTAACGCCGCGATCGATCTGCAGGCCGCCGCCGAGCACCAGGTGATCGTCTCCGGGACCAGCGGGCCGCCCAGCGCGAACACGGCGGAGCTGGCCTGGGCCCTCATCCTGTCGCTGGTCCGGCACCTGCCGGAGGAGGCGGCCGGCATGCGCCGCGGCGGCTGGCAGCACACCGTGGGCAGCGACCTGCTCGGCGCCACCCTGGGCCTGGCCGGCCTGGGCCGTATCGGCCGGCAGATGGCGCGTATCGGGCAGGCCTTCGGCATGGAGGTGATCGCCTGGAGCCAGAACCTGGACCCGGCCGTCGCCGCCGAGGCGGGCGTGCGCGCGGTCAGCAAGGCCGGCCTGTTCGGCGCCGCCGACGTGGTCAGCGTCCACTTGCTGCTGTCCGACCGGACCCGTGGCCTCATCGCCGAACCTGAGCTGCGGAGCATGAAGCCGACCGGCTACCTGGTGAACACGTCGCGCGGGCCGATCATCGACACGGCGGCCCTGCTCCGCGCGCTGCACGAAGGCTGGATCGCGGGCGCGGGCCTGGACGTGTACGACACCGAGCCGCTGCCCGCCGGCGACCCGCTCCGGCAGGCGCCGCGGACCGTGCTGACCCCGCACCTCGGGTACGTGACCGCCCGCACTATGCGCTACTGGTACGAGGAAGCGGTCGAGGACATCGCGGCCTGGCAGAGCGGGGCGCCGATCCGGCTGCTGACCCCCGGCTGAGCCAGCGGACCGCCCGGTCAGCGCCCGGCCAGCCGCCTGTCAGTGAGCTGGCCGTGACCTGTCAGCGCCATCGGCGACAGTGAGCAGAGACAGTCACCTAACGGCTATCACGGGGAAGGCCCATGACCGACACGATCGAGGCCGAAGCGCTGACGAAGCGCTTCGGGCGGACAGAGGCGCTGCGCGGCGTCGATCTCGCGGCCGGGCCCGGCACCGTCCTGGCCCTGCTCGGCCCCAATGGGGCAGGCAAGACCACGGCGGTACGGGTGCTGGCCACGTTGCTGAAAGCCGATTCCGGGCGGGCCCGGGTCTGCGGGTATGACGTGGTCACCGAGGCGGTGCAGGTCCGCCAGCTGATCGCCCTGACCGGGCAGTTCGCGTCGGTGGACGACGAGCTGACCGGCACCGAGAACCTGGTGATGATCGGCCGCCTGCTGGGCTTCAGCCGGGCCACGGCCCGGGCCCGCGCGGCGGACCTGCTGGAACGCTTCGACCTGACCGGCGCGGCCGGCCGGGCGGCCAAGACCTATTCCGGCGGCATGCGCCGCCGCCTGGACCTGGCGGCCAGCCTGGTCGGGGAGCCCCAGGTGCTGTTCCTGGACGAGCCGACCACCGGGCTGGACCCGCGGGCCCGCAGCCAGGTGTGGGAGACCATCCGCGGCGTGGTCGCGGGCGGCGCCACCGTGCTGCTCACCACGCAGTACCTGGAGGAGGCGGACGAGCTGGCCGACCGGATCGCGGTGATCGACCGCGGCCTGGTGGTCGCGGACGGCTCGCCGGCCGAACTGAAGTCGCGGACCGGCGGGCAGACCCTGGTGGTCCGGGCGACGGACCGCACCGAGACCGGGCGGGTGGCCGCGATCGTCGCGGACCTGACCGGGACCGCCCCGGAGATCAGCGAGGAGACCGGCCTGGTCACCGCGCCCGCCAGTAACCCGGCCCTGCTGCCGGCCGTGGTGCGCCGGATGGACGAGGCCGGCCTGATGGCCGCCGAGCTGGCGTTCCGGCTGCCCAGCCTGGACGAGGTGTTCTTCACCCTGACCGGTCACCACGCGGAGAACGGTCCCGACGAGTCGCTGATCGACGATGAGGGGAGGGCGGCATGACCACGCTGGAGGTACCGGCCACGGCCGTGGCCCCGCCCGCCAGGCCGCTCCGCCGCCGGATCAGCGGCGGCCAGGCCCTGGCCCATTCGCTCACCCTGGCCTGGCGCAACGTGACCCAGCTCAAGCACTCGCCGGAGAAGCTGCTGGACGTCGTGCTGATGCCGATCGTGTTCCTGGTGCTGTTCCTCTTCGTTTTCGGGGGCGCGCTGAGCGGCAGCACCCACGCCTACCTGGAGCTGCTGCTCCCCGGGCTGGTCGCGCAGATGGCCGTGTTCGCGACCATGGGGCTCGGCACCGCATTGTGCGAGGACATCCACAAGGGCGTGTTCGACCGGTTCCGCAGCCTGCCGATCGCCCGGTCCGCACCACTGGTCGGCGCGGTGCTCGGCGACACGGCCCGGTTCTGCGTGGTGATGGTGGTGCTGACCGGGTTCGGCTCGCTGCTCGGGTTCCGCTTCCACACCGGGGTGCTCCCGGTGCTGGCCGCGTTCGCCCTGGCCTACGTGTTCTACCTGGCGGTGTGCTGGATCTCGGTGCTCATCGGGCTGGTCGCGCCGTCCCCGGAGACCGTGCAGGGGATCGCGTTCATCTTCATCATGCCGCTGGTGTTCGGCAGCAGCATCCTGATGCCCAGCACCGCGAGCATGCCGGGCTGGCTGCAGGCGTGGGTCAAGGTCAACCCGGTCACCTCGCTGGCGGACGCGGTGCGCGGGCTGACCGTGGGCGGCCCGGTGGCCAGTCACGCGATGTACGCGCTGGCCTGGGCGGCCGGCATCGTGGTGGTGGCCTTCCCGCTGGCCATGCGGATGTACCGCCGCCGGGTGTGAGCCGCGGGCGGGGCTGGGCCGCCGGGCGGTCTGGGCTGGCGGGCGGTCTGGGCTGGCGGGCGGTCTGGGCTGGCGGGCGGTCTGGGCTGGCGGGACGGCGACGCCGTGGCGCCCCGGGCCGGGAAGCCGGTCAGGGAACCAGCGCCACGGCGTCGGCGCGGGTGAGGCGCTGGCCGGTCGCGTAGGCCGCGTCGAATCCCGCGCCGCCGAGCGCGGCGGCCGCGGCCGCCGCGGTGCGGGCCACGTCCAGGCTGCCCATGTCCCGGAAGCCGTGCAGGGTGTGGGCGAGGCCGAGCAGCTCGGCGGCCCGGGCGGGCTCGCCCCTCGCGGCCGCCAGCGCGGCCAGCCCCTCGACCACCGCGGCGACGGCGGGATGGCCGGGCGTGAAGACCTCGTCGCCCTCGGCGACCTGGCCGATGGCCTTCGCGTGCCAGCGGGCCGCCGCGGTCAGGTCGCCTCCTTGCTCGGCCAGGCAGCCAAGCTTGCCGTAAGCCGTCGCGGCGATCGCGGCCATGCCGGGCCGCCGCGGGTTCGCCTCGGTGATCTGCAGAGCCCGCTGGACCAGCTCCGCGGCCCGGCCCGGCTCGGCGGTCCGCCGGGCCAGCTCGGCGAGTTCCAGGTACGCCGGCCGCCTGGTCGTCGCCTTCGCCGATCCGTTCGGCCAGGCGAACGGCGCGCTCCAGGTCGGCGCGGGCCGCGTCGATATCGCCCTGCCTGGCCCGGGCCTGGCCCAGCTTGACCAGCATCATGTCGGCGAAGTTCCCGTGCAGTCCGGCGGCGGCGAGCCCGCGAGCCTCCTCGAGGACCCGCACCGCCTCGTCCGGGTCGTTGTGGGCCATCGCGACCTCACTCAGGCCGGTCAGGGCGACGATCAGCCCCCACCGGTCGCCGATGGACGTGAAGTCCGCGTACGCCCGGCCCAGGTCGGCCGCGGACGCATCGAGTTGCCCGCGGTTCAGGGCCAGATGACCGCTGGCCGCCAGCGCGGCCGCCCGGACCCACGGGTCGCGATCCTCACCCAGCGCGCGCAGTTCCCGGAGCCCGCCGTCCGGGTCCCCGCCGAAGAAGGCGAGCATGGGGCCGGCCAGCACCAGCAGGGGGTGACGGGTGCCCGGGCTGGCCACCGACATCGCCGCACGCAGGGTGTCCATCACCGGGACGTCCGGTGGCTGGCCTGCGTCCGCGGCGCTCATCGCCGTCATGACGTGGCAGATCGCGTACCCGTCAGCCAGGCCAGCTGGCACCTCGTCCCCGGCGATCTCATGCACGGCGGCCGCCCACTCCCCGGCTTCGGCCTCGTAGTCGCGCATCAGCCAGAACCAGGACAGGGCGGTGATGAACCGGAGCGCCACGGCGACGTCCCGGGCCGCGATCGCGTAGCGCAGCGCCGCCGCGAAGTTGTCGTGCTCGGCGGACAGCCGGGCCAGCCAGTCCAGCTGCGCGGGGCCGCGCAGTTCCGGTTCGCCCTGCTCGGCCAGATCGAGGAAGTAGCGGGCGTGCGCCGCCCGGACCTCCTCCTCTTCCCCGGCCTCGGCCAGCCGCTCCGCGGCGTAGGCCCGCACGGTTTCCAGCAGCCGGTACCGCACCTCGGCCTCGCCGGTCGCCGTGACCAGCGACTTGTCCACCAGGGAGGCGACCACATCGATCAGGCCGCCCGCGCCGCCGGCCGGCCCGCAGACTTGCTCGGCCGCGGCGGGCGTGGCGCCGCCGCTGAACACCGACAGACGGCGCAGGACCGTGCGCTCGGCCTCGTTCAGCAGGTCCCAGCTCCAGTCCACGATGGCCCGCAGCGTCTGGTGCCGCGGCAGCGCGGTCCGGCTGCCCGCGGTGAGCAGGCTGAACCGGTCGTCGAGCCGGCTGGCCACCTGCGCCGCGGTCAGCGACCGGAGCCGCGCCGCGGCCAGCTCGATGGCCAGCGGGTTGCCGTCCAGCGCCCGGCAGATCCTGACGACCGGCTCCGCGCTCACCTCGTCGAGGGTGAACCCCGGCCGGACGGCGGCGCCCCGCTCGGCCAGCAGCCGCACCGACCCGTACTCCAGGGCCTCCGCGGGGGTCGCGCCGTCCGGCGGCAGCGGCAGCGACGGCACCGGGCAGAGGACCTCCCCGGTCACGCCCAGCGGTTCCCGGCTGGTGGCCAGGATGCGGACCCCCGGCGCCTCGGCGAGCACCCGCCCGGCCAGCCGGGCCACCGCGCCGATCAGGTGCTCGCAGTTGTCCAGGACCAGGACCAGCTGCCGGGTGGCCAGCATGTCGGCCAGCCGGTCCAGCTGGGGCACGACCACCCGGACCGGGTCCGCGTCGGCGACCCACATCGCTTCCGGCGCGCCGATCGCGGACAGCACGGCCTGCGGCACGTCCAGCGCGTCGCCGACCGGCGCCAGCGGGACGAACCAGACGCCGTCCGGCATGTGGTCCGCCAGCCGGGCCGAGGCCTCGATGGCCAGCCGGGTCTTTCCCGCGCCGCCGGGCCCGGTGAGGATGACCAGGCGGGATTCGCCGAGGAGTTTGCTGACCCGGTTCAGCTCGTCGTCCCGGCCCACGAAGCTGGTCAGCTGGGCAGGCAGGTTGCTGGTGCGAACCGGCGGCTGCGGCAGGCCTGCGGCGGACGCGGCGGGGGGCGATGGCGAGGCGGCGGTGGAGGGGACGGGCGGGCCTGGGGCCGGGCCGGCCCCGTTTCCCGGCGGCGCCCCGAGGGCCGGGTCGGCGCGCAGGATGGCCAGGTGCACGGCGGCCAGCGCCGGGGACGGGTCCACGCCGAGCCGCTCGGCCAGCAGCCGCCGGGTGTCCTCGTACACCGCGAGCGCGTCGCCCTGCCGCCCGGCCAGGTACAGCACGCGCATCAGCTGGCCCCGCAGCCGCTCCCGGAGGGGGTGCGCGGTGGCGAGTTCCTCGGCCTCGGGCGCGAGTTCCGCGCCCCGGCCGAGGGCCAGGTCGGCCTCGATCCGGTCCTCCGTCGCGGCCAGCCGGAGTTCTTCCAGCCGGGCCACGGGCCCCGCGGCGAACGCGGCGTCCGCCACGTCCACCAGCGCCGGGCCACGCCACAGGCCCAGGCCCTGATGCAGCAGCGCCGCGCCGGCCGCGGGCTGGGCGGCGGCCAGGGCCGCGCGGCCCGCGCCGACCAGTTCCTCGAACCGGCTCGCGTCAACGCCAGCGGGATCCACGGCCAGCCGGTAGCCGCCCGCCTGATGCTCGATGATGCCGGGCCCGGCCGCGTGCCGCAGGCGGGACACCAGCGCCTGGAGGGCGTTGCCCGAGTCTGCCGGGCCGGCCTCGCCGGGACCGTCGCCGCCCCACAGGTCGCCGGCCAGCCGGTCCGCCGCGACCGTACGCCCCGGATCCAGGGCCAGCCGGATCAGCAGGGCACGCAGCCGCGGGCCCGCCAGCCGCACGGGCTGGCCAGCCTCGTCCCGCACCTCCAGCGGGCCCAGGATGCCGATCCGCACCGTCCACCTCCCGCTGCCATTGTCCCCGTTCCCGGGGGATGCGTGGGGCTGGCTGGTCCTACCTGTTAAATCCCGCCGCTTAATCCCGCCGCGCCGGAATCAGCGCTGGCGCCACGGGGTTCACCCGGTATGGCTAAAGGGCACACGATCACCACGACCCCAGCGACCACGCACGTCGTCGTCACTGTCGGCGGCGAGAAGATCGCCGAGACTGACCAGCCGGTGCTGCTGGACGAGACGGGCCTGCCGACCCGGTACTACCTGCCGCGCGGCGACGTGCGCACCGACCTGCTGCGGGCCACGGACTTGCACACGACCTGCCCGTTCAAGGGCGAGGCGTCGTACTGGTCGGCCGAGGTCGGCGGCGAGGTCTACAGCGACCTGGTGTGGAGCTATGAGACGCCGATCCCGGAGGCCGCGCAGATCGCCGGCCTGATGTGCTTCTACCCGGACCGGGTGGAGATGACCGTGGACGGCCAGCCGGCCTAGGTCCGGGCGGGCTCGCGGTACCTTTCTGGCCGCCCGATACGGACGTCGACGCCCGGCGAGTAGTGCGCCAGCGGCTCGCCGCGGGGAGCGGGCAGGCCCGCCGCGCTCATCAGGCTGTCGTCGAGGGTGAGCACCTCGGCACGGTGCAGCGGCCACGGCTGGTGCTCGGCCCGGGCGAACAACGGGTGCCCGGCGAGCACGCTGAACAGCACCCAGCGGGCGGTCAGGAAATGGTCCCGGTCCCCCAGCTCGGCAGGCTGGTACCGGGCGCCCGGGCGGACCCGCACCTGGCTGGTCGCCGTGCGCGGGCCCGGGATGCGGCGCTGGCAGGAGTAGCTGATCTCCCGCCCTTCGGGCGGCCCGGTGAGCCGCATCGAGGACCAGAAGTACGGCAGCCGGTAGCTGGCCCGGGCCACCGCGACGGCCCCGAACCGCGCGGCGTCCAGCGACAGGAACCAGATGCCGGCCTGGCCCTCGCGGTCCACGGCGTAGGTGCGCACGTTGGTCTCGCAGAAGTTCGAGACCCAGGGGGCGCCTCGATCGGCCGCCGTGTGCACCCGCATGAAGAACGGGACCAGCCCCACCCAGGCCGCCCCGCCGAAGGTGTCCACCGTGAGGCCGTCGGGGAGCAGCCGCTGCACCACCGCCGGGTCGTAGGACCAGTGCAGGAACGTCAGCCGTTCCCACCGCTGCCGCATGACCGGCTTATCCACGGTGAACGGGCAGACCCCGGAATACCCGGCCTGCCCTCCGGTGACCACACCCGCAGGATCCATACCCCCATCATCCGCCCCGGCCCTGCGCCCGCCGTCCGTGGCACGCCCGCCGGCGGCACGCCCGCCGGCACGCCCGCCGCCGGCGAACACGGCGGCCCCGCGGCGCTCCCGCTGGCCGCAGACTCCGCGACCTGAGTGGCTGATGTTACCTGTGTTCCATGTGGTCCGGTCTCCCCGTTCGTGATCAAACGTTTGGTGTTGCTATAACCACACCAAACGTTTGATCACGAACTGACTACCACCCAGTGCGCCGGGGACGGGGTTAGTGCGGGGGCAGCTGGGACATGCGGCCGCGCAGGTGCGCGGCCTGCGGGTCGCTCAGGCCCAGGGCGAGCGCCCGCTGGTAGGCCCCGCGGGCCTCGGCGGGCCGGCCCAGCCGGTGCAGGAGCTCCGCCCGGGTGGCGTGCCACCACGGGTACCCGGCCAGGCCGTCGATGGCGTCCACCAGGGCCAGCCCCGTTCCCGGGCCGTCCCGCTCCGCCACCGCGGCGGCCCGGTTCAGCCGGGCCACGGGTAGCCGGCCAGTCCGGGCAGCACGTCGTACCAGGAGATCACCGCGTCCCAGTTGGTCTCGGCGTAGGACGGGGCCAGCGTGTGGCACGCGGCGATGGCCGCCTGCACCACGTACAGGTCGGGACGGTCCGGGGTGCGCCGCAGCGCGCGGCCGACCAGCTCCACCCCCTCCCGGACCGCCTCCTGGTCCCACGTGCTGCGATCCTGCTCAGCCAGCAGGACCGGCCCCCCGTCGCGGTCCAGCCGGGCCGCCCGCCGCGCGTCGGTCAGCACCAGCAGGGCCAGCAGCCCGAGCACGGTCGGCTCATCCGGCATCAGGCCGGCCAGCAGGCGGGCCAGCCGGATCGCCTCGTCGGCCAGCGCGGCCCGGATCAGGTCGGCGCCGGTCCCCGCGGCGTATCCCTCGTTGAAGATCAGGTAGACGGTGGCCGCGACGCCGGCCAGCCGGCCAGGCAGCTCGCTGGGCGCCGGGACCCGGTAGGGAATCCCGGCCCGGGCGATCTTCTGCTTGGCCCGGGACAGCCGCTTGGCCATGGTCGCCTCGGGGACCAGCAGGCTGCGGGCCACCTCGGCGGTGGACAGCCCGCCGAGCGTGCGCAGGGCCAGGGCCACCTGCGCTTCCAGGCTCAGCGCCGGGTGACAGCAGGTGAAGACCAGCCGGAGCAGGTCGTCCCGGATGACCCCGGGGGGCTCAGCGGCGCCGGGAGCGGGGTCGGCGAACATCATCGCCTCCGTCTCCTTCACGTCCCGCCGCGCCTCCCGGCGGATGATGTCTACGGCCCGGCGTTTCGCGGTAACCAGCAGCCAGGCCCGCGGATTGTCCGGCACCCCGTCGCGGGGCCAGGTTTCCAGCGCGCGGACCACGGCGTCCTGCGCCGCGTCCTGGGCCAGGTCCACCTGGCCCAGGACGCGGATCAGCGTGGCCAGCACGCCGGTCCCCTCCTCGCGGACCAGGCGGGATAGCGCGTCGCCGGCAGGCGCCCCCGCCCCGCCCGCTGGGTGTCCGGGTCTGGGCATCCGGTACTGGGCCCTTAGTCCTGGGCGCCCGCGCTCAGAACTGGATGACCGGGCGGACTTCCACCGCACCGTTCCAGGCGGCCGGCATCTGCGCGGCCAGCTTCACGGCCTCGTCCAGGTCGGCGCAGTCCAGCAGGTAGAAGCCGGTCAGGGCCTCCTTGGTCTCGGCGTACGGCCCGTCGGTCGTGATCACGTCGCCGCCCTTGCCCCCGCGGGTCCGCACGGTGGTCGCGGTGGCGGTCGGGTAGAGGGCATTGCCGCCCCGGATCACGGCCGCGGCGGCCTGGCCGAACTCGTTCCACTCCTGCATCTCGCCGGCGAACTCCGGGCTCGTCCAGTCCACGTCCGGGGTGTAGGTCAGCGCGATATACACAGGCATGAGCTGCTCCCTCAGGTCTCGCCGGCGCGGTTCGCCGACTCCACGATTAAGGACGAACGGCTGCTGCCTGGATGGACACCCGGGACGCAGGCTTTCCGCAGGCTCCCCGGGCCAGGCTTGCTGGGCCAGGCTCCCCGGGCCAGGCTTGCTGGGCCAGGTTCGCTGGACCAGACTCGCTAGGCCGCCGCGCCGCCGGCCCGGGCGAAGTCCAGTGCTTCCCGGGCCAGCGGCACCCAGGCCAGCTCCGACTCCGGGTCCAGGCTGAACCACTCCCTCATCGGCGTGCCCTTGTTCGCATCGAAGGGCACCCCGTCGCCGCCGGCGACCAGCGCGCCGACCCGCGGCGCCGGCAGCTTCACCACCAGCCGCCCCCGGACCAGCATCGCGAAGATCTTCTTCTCCCAGCGCAGCGCGCTGCGGCCGAAGCCACTCCCGCCGCCGGGCGGGGTCACGCCTGGGCATCCGAGCAGCTCACCGACCAGATCCTCGAAGCGCTCCTCGGGGGCCCCATGCTCTCCTGTCACGCGGCCAGGCTAAGCCCCGGTACCGACAACACGGCGCCCCGGAACCAGGCCCGGGTGGGCGACGAAAATGCAGGGGGGCTGAGTTCAGCCAGGTAAAGCGCGCGGCCTGGTGGTGCATCGCGCTACCAGCCCGGGCGAGGTGGCTGGGATAACCTGCCGGCGCGGGACTGTGCGGTCACCGCGGCCGACGGCGGGCCCGCGAGATGGAACCGATCACTCCAGGAGGCGGGCCGGCCAAGTGACGACCCAGGTCATCGTGCTCAACGGTGGTTCCAGCTCAGGCAAATCCGGGATCGCCCGGTGCCTGCAAGCGATCCTGCCCCAGCCGTGGATCCGCCTCGGCGTCGACGACCTCCTCGACGCGCTGCCGCCGTCGCTGACGGATTCGGGCACCGGCATCGCGTTCGGGCAGCAGGGCGAGGTCGTGGCCGGCGACGGCTTCCGCGAGACCGAGGCGGCCTGGATGACCGGCGTCGCCGCAATGGCCCGGGCCGGCGCGCGGATCATCATGGATGACGTGTTCCTCGCCGGGGGCGCTGCCCAGGAACGTACCCGTGCATATCTGTCCGGCCTTGAGGTGCTGTGGGCCGGGGTGCGCTGTGATCCGGGGATCGCTATCGGACGCGAGATCGCCCGGGGTGACCGGGTGACAGGGATGGCTGCCTCGCAGGCGGAGACGGTGCACCAGGGCGTCGTCTACGACATCGAGGTTGACACCAGCCACGCCGAGTCCCTGGAGTGCGCCCGCGTCATCGCCGCGCACGTCGTGTGACGTCGCCGCCTTCAATGCTGCGTGCCCGGGCGCCGGGAATCCGCCCTCCGCGAGCGGGCCGCGACCGGGTGGCGGAGACTGGGATGATGCGCTACCTCACCGCTGGCACCGCCAAGCAGATTTCCAAGATCGGCCTGGGCACCTGGCAGTTCGGCTCGAAGGAGTGGGGGTACGGCGATCCGTACGCCGAGAAGGAGGCGCACGCGATCGTGCGCCGCGCCCTCGACCTGGGGGTGACCCTCTTCGACACCGCCGAGATCTACGGCTATGGGCGCAGCGAGAAGATCCTCGGCCAGGCCCTGGGTGAGGACCTGAACTCGGTCTTCCTGGCCACGAAGATCCTCCCGGTGCTGCCGCTGGCCCCGGTGGTGGAACAGCGGGCCGTGGCCAGCGCGAACCGGCTCGGCGCCCGCCACCTGGACCTGTACCAGATGCACCAGCCGAACCCGGTGGTCAAGGACGCCCGGGCCATGCGCGGCATGCGGGCCCTCCAGCGGGTCGGCCTGGTGGGTGAGGTAGGGGTGAGCAACTATTCACTGGACCGCTGGCGGGCCGCCGAGGCGGCGCTGGGCGGCCCGGTGCTCAGCAACCAGGTCCGGTACAACCTGGTGGACCGGGCGCCCGAACGTGACCTGCTGCCCTACGCCGAGGCCCAGAACCGGGTGATCATCGCGTTCAGCCCGCTGGCCCAGGGGCTGCTGTCCGGGCGGTTCGACCGGGACCACCGGCCCGCCAACCGGGTCCGCGGCGCGAATCCGCTGTTCCTGCCGGAGAACCTGGAGCGGGCCAGCGAGCTGATCGGGGTGCTGCGGGAGGTGGCGGACGCGCACGCGGCCACCCCGGCCCAGATCGCGCTGGCCTGGGCGATCCGCAGCCCGGCGGTGACCGCGATCCCGGGGGCGTCCAGCGTTCAGCAGCTGGAGAGCAACGTGGCCGCGGCCGATATCGACCTCAGCGAGGAGGAGGACCAGGCCCTCCGGGCGGCGTCGGACCGGTTCCAGCCGGTCAGCGGCCCGGCCGTGCTGCCCCGCCTGGTCCGCGCCCGGTTCGCCCGCTGAGCCGCTGTGCCTGTTCCGGACGAGCTCACCGGCGGAGCACCCGTACGGCTCCAGCATGTACGGCTCCCAGGATCAGCTCGGCCCCACGCCGTCCCCCTCCTACCTCAACTTCTTCTACCGGGCTGACGTCTGATCGTGGAGCGTTTTGCGCCGCCCGCGAGCCAAAACGCTCCACGATAAATGAAACGACCGGCCCGGCGCCGGGCTACCCCGGCTCCCCGGGCCGCGCGGCGGCGCGCTCAGCCCCGGCCGATGTACGGCATGGTCGTCGCGGTGATGGTGAGGAACTGAACGTTCGCGTCCAGCGGCAGCCCGGCCATGTACAGGACGGCCGCCGCCACGTGCTCCGCGCCGAAGGTGGGCTCCGAGGCCAGGGACCCGTCCGCCTGCAGCACCCCGTGCGACATCCGCCGGGTCATCTCCGTCGCGGCGTTCCCGATGTCGATCTGGCCGCAGGCGATGCCGAACTCCCGGCCGTCCAGCGAGATCGACCTGGTCAGCCCGGTCATCGCGTGCTTGGTGGCGGTGTAGGCCACGCTCTTCGGCCGGGGCACGTGCGCCGAGATGGACCCGTTGTTGATGATGCGGCCGCCGCCCGGATCCTGCGCCTTCATCAACCGGACGGCCTGCTGCGCGCACAGGAACGCCCCGGTCAGGTTGGTATCGACGGCCCGCTGCCAGTCCTCCAGCGAGACCTCGTCCACCGCGCCGCCCGGCCCGAACATCCCCGCGTTGTTCACCAGCAGGTGAACGCGTCCCCACCGGCCGCGCACGGTGTCAAAAAGCGCCGCAACGGAAACCGCGTCGGTGACGTCGGTGACCACCGGCAGGGCGGCGCTGGTGGCGGAGGACAGGAGGCCCGGCGCCGAGACGGCCTCGTGCAGCGCATCTTCCCGGCGGCCGGCGGCGGCCACCTGCCAGCCGGCCGCCAGCAGCGCCCGGGTGATCTCGCGGCCCAGCCCGGAACCGGCCCCGGTGACCACGGCCACCCCGCTGGTGGTCACGCGGGTTCCCGCGGGGCCCACTGGTAGGGCGTGGTCCGGGCCAGGCAGCGGAAGCCCAGCCGCCGCAGGATCGGCTCGCTGCCGGCCGAGGCGTCCACGTTCAGGTAGCGGTAGCCGCGGCGGGCGGCCAGCCCGGCCCGGTAGGCCACCAGCGCGCGGTAGATGCCGCGGCCCCGCCAGGCGGGCAGGGTCCCGCCGCCCCACAGGCCGGCGAAGTCCGTGCCCGGCGGGAAATCCACCCGGGCGGAACAGACCGGCTCGGTCCCGGCCATGGCCACGACCATGGCCAGGTCGCCGGGGTGCTCGCGGAACTGGCCCAGCAGGGCGCGGTGCAGGCGAGACGGGTCCCCGCCGAAGACCCGTTCGTGGATCCGGACGACCAGTTCTACCCCGGCCTCGCTGGTCACCGGCTGCAGGCTGACTCCCGGCGGCAGCGTGACCTCCCTGGGCGCGCCGGTGACCTCCGCGACCATCACGGCCTCCTCCTCGTCGGGCACGAACCCGGCCGCCGTGAGCCGGCCACCCAGGTCCGGGGGCTGATCGTAGTCGTAGAGCTTCCACTCGAACGGCCGGCCGAGCCCGGCGAAGTAGCGGATCTGCGCCGCGATGGCCTGGTCCGCGGCGGCCGGGTCAGCCAGGTCCGACCAGGTGACGCCGGACCAGCCGTCAGCGTCGCGGGCGACCGCGCGGACGAGGGCGCCGGCCGCCTCGGCACGGGCCCCGGGCGCGTCGGGGCGGGTGCGGCGGCGGACCTGCTCATCAAACACGGCGCGCAGCGCGGCGTCATCCATCCCCGCAGAGGACCATCCGGGGCCGGGCTGCGCAACTGGTTTGCGGCCGGTGATGTCCCGGCCGGGTCATCGTGGCCCCGGGTGATTCCGGACCGCTTAGGCTGGGGAGATACCCGTCGCCGGGCAGGCGCCCGCGGCAGGTACTGCTGGGCAGGTGTGGCTGGATGGGGGCTGCGGGGCAGGCGGCCGCGACCGCAGGAGCGGCCGCGGGCGACGCGGCCGCCGGAGGCAGGAGGTTGGCATGGCTGACGCCGCGCCGGGACCCGAGGGTCCTGAGGACGACGTGAAGCGCAAGTTCCGCGAGGCGCTGGACCGCAAGCGAGGCAAGCAGGCGGACCTGAACGCGCGGCAATCCGCGCGGGACGGCGGCAAGGTCCAGAATGCCCACGGACCCGCCCAGAGCAAGCGCGCGTTCCGCCGCAAGAGCGGTGGCTGAGGGCTGGGCGGTCCGCCTCGCCGCGCGCGCCCTGCTGGTGCGGGCGCCGGGGGTGGGGGCGCCTGTGCTGCGGGCACTGGTGCTGCGGGCCGCCCGGTGACGGGGCGGCTGACCCCGCGCCCCGGCGGGCCGGCCCGGCTGCGGGCGCTGCTGGAGTCGGGCGAGACCATCGTGGCCCCGGGCGCGTTCGACCCGCTGGCCGCGCGGCTGGTGGAAGAGGCCGGCTTCCCCGCGGTGTACATGACCGGGTTCGGCACGTCGGCGGCGCTGCTCGGCCGCCCCGACGTGGGCCTGCTGACCATGACCGAGATGGTGGACAACGCCCGGCGGATCGCGGACTGCGTGGACATCCCGGTGATCTCCGACGCCGACACCGGGTACGGCAACCCGCTGAACGTGATCCGGACCGTGGGCGCGTACGAGGCGTCCGGCGTGGCCGGGATCCACCTGGAGGATCAGGTAGCCCCGAAGAAGTGCGGCCACATGGACGGGAAGCAGGTCATCCCGGCCCGGGAGATGGCCCAGAAAATCCGGGCCGCGGTGGACGCCCGGACCCGGCCGGACTTCGTGATCATCGCCCGGACCGACGCCCGGGCGGTGGAGGGCCTGGAGCAGGCCCTGGACCGGGCCCGGCAATACCGCGAGGCGGGGGCCGACGCCCTGTTCATCGAGGCGGTCGTGTCCGAGGAGGAGGCCGCCGAGGCGGCCCGGGCGTTCCCGGGCGTACCGCTGCTGTTCAACTGGGCGGAGGGCGGCAAGACCCCGCCGATCGCCCTGGACCGGCTGCGGGAACTCGGCTACCGGATCGTCATCTTCCCGATCAGCACCCTGCTCGCGGCGACCGCGGGAATGCGCCGGGTGCTGGGCGAGATCGCCCGGTCCGGCACCCCGGCCGGGGCCCTGGACGAGCTGCCGGGATTCGGGGATTTCCTGGACTTCATCGGGCTGCCGGATGTGCGGGAGGCCGAGCAGCGGTACGGCCCGCAGACCGGCAGCTAGCGGGCCCGGCCAGGCTCGATAGCTCCGGCCGGCTGGCAGCCGCGGCCGGCTCATACCTCCGGCCGGCGGGCACCTGCGGCTGGCTGGCCCCCGCAGCCGGGCCAGTCCAGCCTGGCCCAGGCTTCCCAGCCGGTGAACAAGCTGCCGGCCACGCCGGAGTCACTGGCCAGCCGGCGCACGATCTCCAGCCCGTGTACCCGGCCGTCCGGGACGACCGGGCGCCAGGGTCCACCCTGGTCGGTGACCTCCAGCCACAGGTAGTCGCCGTCATACAGCTCCACGCGGACGGTGAAGGTCCCGCCCAGATGGCCGCTCAGCGAGTGGCTGACGCAGTTGCCCGCCAGCTCGGAGACACACAGGACCGCGTCGTCGGCCACGGGCGCGCCCGCCAGGAACCGGGCCACGAACCGCCGGGCCGCGCTGACCTGCTCGGGACACGCCGCGAACACCCGCTCGCCCGAGCTCGTCGGCCCGGCCAGCGCCGTCCCGCGGGCGGCGCGGAGCCCGCCTGGCGCAGGTGTCATGCTTCCTCCGTACATGTCGGTCCATAGTCCCCTGCTCGCCACGCGCGACCGCAAACCACCCCCGGCGGCCCGGGTAGGGCGTCCCGGACCTGGGACGACGCCACCGGCGGGTAGCCGGCACCGTCCTGGTAGCGGGTTTGGGGCCGGTGACGAAGGGGAGGCTGGGCGCGTGCAGACGGCATTCGTACTCGGCGGCGGCGGGATCCTCGGCGCGCACGAGGTTGGCATGCTCCGCGCCTTGTCCGAGGCAGGCATCCGGCCCGATGTGGTGGTGGGAACCTCGGTCGGCGCGATCAACGGCGCGCTGGTGGCCGCGGACCCCGCGGGGGCGGCCGCGCGGCTCGCCGACCTGTGGCAGGGCGACGAACTCCGCCAGGCGTTCAGCGAGAGCGTCTGGGGGCGGCTGGCCCGGCTGGCCCGGTCCGGCACCCACCTGCATTCCATCGAGCCGCTGCAGCGCATGCTGGACGGCGTCCTGCCGGGGAAGGACTTCGCCGATCTCGAGCTGCCGTTCCACTGCGTCGCGGCCAGCATCGAGCGGGCCAGCGCCCGCTGGTTCTCCACCGGGCCGATCGTGCCCGCCGTGCTGGCCTCCTGCGCGGTGCCGGGGCTGCTCCCCCCGGTGGAGGTGGACGGCGAGCACTACTTCGACGGCGGGCTGGTCGACTCCATCCCGGTCGGCCGGGCCATCGCGCTGGGCGCCCGCACAGTCTACGTCCTGCACGTGGGCCGGATCGAACGGCCGCTGTCCGTGCCGCGCCGTCCCTGGCAGGTGGGCCTGGTGGCGTTCGAGATCGCCCGCCGGCACCGGTTCCACGAGGAGATGTCCGCGCTGCCCAGCTCGGTGACGGTACACGTGCTGCCGTCCGGCGGCGATCCGCGCCCGCCCGATCTTTCCCAGCTCAAGTACCGCGACCGGGCTAAGGTCGGGGTGCGGATCGAGCAGGCTTACCTCGCGTCCGCGAGTTATCTCGCCAGGCTGGCCGGGGGCTGACCCGGCCATCGGCGACGGGAGGAGCCGGCATGGTCCCACCCAGGCTGGTCCGCCGGGTCGTGCTGGCCCCGCTGCTGATCGTGATCGCGGTCGCGGTGGTCGTGCTGTTCCCCCCGCTCGCCCTGCTGGCGGTGGCGTTCGGGCTGGCGCGGGGGCGTCGCCCGGCCGCGCCCGGCCAGGCGCCGGATCCGGTGACGGGCCAGGCGGGAACGCAGTCCCGGCTGGGCCGCCTGCGAGCTCTGCGGCTGCTCAGCTTCGCGCTCCTCTGGCTGGTGGCGGAGACCGCCGCGCTGTTCATGTGCCTGGCCCTGTGGATCACCAGCGGTTTCGGCGGCCGGCTGCGGACCGAGCCGTACCAGAGCCGCCATTACGCGATCATGCAGTGGTACCTGGGGCGGCTGTACGGCGCGGCCGAGAGCACCCTGGGCCTGCGCATCGAGGTGCACGAGCCGGAACGGACCGCCGGGGAGCAGGCCGCCCGGCTGGCCGGGCCCGTCATCGTGCTCAGCCGGCACGCCGGACCCGGCGACTCGCTGCTGCTCGTGCATCACCTGCTCAACGTCTACCACCGGCGGCCGCGGATCGTCATGAAGGCCGCGCTGCAGCTGGACCCCGGGCTGGACGTGGTGACCAACCGGGTGCCCAACGTGTTCATCTCCCCCCACCGGGCCGGCGGCAAGATCTACACCGAGCAGATCAGGCGGCTGGCGGCGGGGCTCGGCGACGACGGCGCACTCGTGATCTTCCCTGAGGGCGGTAACTGGACACCGGGGCGGTGGCGGCGCGGCATCCGGCGGCTGGAACGGCAGGGCCGGGCGGACCTGGCGGCCCGCGCCCGGGACATGCCGCATCTGCTGCCTCCCCGGCCCGGCGGGGCCCTCGCGGCCCTGGCCGCCTGTCCCCGGGCCGATGTGATCTTCGTCGGGCACGCCGGGCTGGACCAGCTGGCCAGCATGGGTGACGTCTGGCGGAGCCTGCCGATGGATCACGTGGTCGAGGCCCGGTGGTGGCGGGTGCCTGCCGCCGCGGTGCCCCGGGACGCCGATCATGAGGCCCAGGTCCGGTGGCTCTACGACTGGTGGGCCCGGATCGACGCGTGGATCTCCGAAAATACCCCGCAGCCCGGCCGGACCCCGCTGGACGAGACGCTCGCCTAGCCGGCCGGGTCAGCGGCCGGGGTGCGCCCGGTCGGCCGGGAGCTTGCGGAAGTCCCAGCTTGTGATCTTGCCCGGCGTGATCCGCAGCCAGCCATGCCGCCCGTCGTGCAGCATCTCGTCGGCACCCAGGTATTTGCGGGCGAACAGCAGTTCCGGCGCGGCCAGCCCGGCGTCGTGCCCGCCGTGCCGCGGCACCTCGCCGACCGGCCCGGCGGTCCCCTTGATCTCCGCGCCGCGCAGTTCCTGGTACTCCTCGCCCGCGTCGACCACGACCGCCACCCGCGGATCGCGGATCAGGTCGGCCCACCGCTGGCTGCGCACCACCGAGCTCAGCCACAGCGCCCCGCCGGTCCACACGAACCAGAGCGGGACAACGTGCGGGCCGTCCGGGGCCAGGGTCGCGACCCGGCAGGTGCGCGCCTGGGCCAGGAACTCATCGAGCTCAGCCGGCGTCATCGCGATGGACCGGCCCCGGCGCTGCTGCGAGATCGCCACGGCGGGCTCCTCCGGGCATCAATGGCCTGATGGCGGGCGATTAATAATGGCAGGGTACCCGGGGCCGCCCTTCCCCACCGCACGGCCGCAGCGGCCGCACATCGCCGCAGGCCGGGCAGGCGGGCCTGGCCCGGCCGACGCGGGCGGCCGCCATTCGCCGGACCGGGCGGGCATATTTGGCTTTGCGTGCTAACCGGCGTAGTTCTGGTGTTACGCTCCGCCGAAGCCATTTTCCCTGGATGCGAGCCGGCCAGCGGGCAACGGCGCAGGAGGCGCATGGTGCAGAGCGCGATCGACGGGGAAGCGCGGTCTCTACCGGACGGGCTGGCGTCGCCAGCCAGTGACACGGCGGGCCCGCCGCGGCCACCGCGCACCCGGCCCATGCGGCGCACGCTGGCGGCCCTGCTCATCATCCCCCTGGTCTCGCTGGTGGCGCTGTGGGCCTTCGCCGCGAGCATCACGCTCAGCAGCGCGCTGCACGAGCACGACTACAACCGGCTGATCGCGCTGAGCTCCACCCCGACCGACAATCTGGTGAACCAGGTGTCGCAGGAGCGCCTGCGGACGTTCACCTGGCTGAGCACCGACCCCCGTCCCTCCGCGGCCCAGCTGGCCGCCAGCCGGCACCGCACCGACGCCGCGGTCACGGCCTACCTCCGCATGCTGCAGCAGACCGCGGGCCTGCGTCCGGGTTCGGAAGGGCCCGCCCAGGCCAGCCTGGTGCGGCTGCTGTCCAGGCTGCCGCGGATCCGGGCCTCGGTTGACGCCGAGACCCTCAGCCCCGCCGTGGCGTTCCAGGCCTACAGCGCCATCATGGACGCGGTCTTCGCGGTCTACTCAGCGTCGGAACAGGTCAACACCAACCTGTCGGTGGACCGGCAGACGGACGCCAGCATGGACGCCGCCCAGGGACTGGAGTACGCCAGCCGGGAGGCTGCCCTGGTCGGCGGGGCAGCCGGTGCGCACGGCCAGATGACCACCAGCGAACGGCAGCTGTTCGCGAACGCGGTGGCGAACCAGCGGCTGCTCCTCGGCAGCGCGCTCGGCGAGTTCGACCCGCAGCTGGGTGCCCCGTGGGAGCGGGTCTACCACTCGCCGCTGCATCATCAGCTCGCGGCGCTGGAGAACCGGATCGCCGGGAGCATCGGCAGCAAGGGCCCGATCCCGGTGAACATCGGGACCTGGCAGTCGGTGTCCCGGGCCTTCCTGGACGGGCTGCAGAAAGCCCAGATCCAGGACGGGCCGCCGCTGGCCGCCATGGCCAGCCTGGCTGCAGCAACAGGCTGGTGCTCGAGGCCGCCCTCGCCGGCGGGGCCGGCCTGGTGGCTGTGCTGCTGTCCATCTTCGTGCTGCTGCGTTACGGCCGGCGCCTCAATGGCGAGCTGACCACCCTGCACGACACGGCCGAGGGCATGGCGGGCCGGCGGCTGCCCGACGTGGTGGAGCGGCTGCGCAAGGGCGAGGAAGTGGACGTGGACGCCGAATCGCCACCCCCGCCGCCGGGCACGATCACCGAGATCGCCCGGGTCGGCCAGGCCTTTGCCACCGTGCAGCGGACCGCGGTACAGGCCGCGGTGGGGCAGGCCAACCTGCGTAAGGGGGTCAATCAGGTCTTCCTCAACCTGTCCCTGCGCAACCAGTCGCTGCTGCACCGCCAGCTCGGCATGCTCGACTCGATGGAGCGCGCCACCAGCGACCCCGCCGTGCTGGCCGATCTCTTCCGCCTGGACCATCTGACCACCCGCATGCGCCTGGCACGCCGAGGGCCTGATCATCCTGTCCGGCGCGACGCCCGGCCGCGGCTGGCGCGAGCCCGTGCCGGTCGTCGACGTGCTGCGCGCCGCGATCGCCGAGGTCGAGGACTACGTGCGGGTCGATGTGGCCACGGACTCGGCGGATGCCGTGGCGGGGCCCGCGGTCAACGACATGATCCACCTGGTCGCCGAGCTGATCGAGAACGCGACCACCTTCTCCCCGCCCGCCACCCGGGTCGAGATCCGGGCCGACGCCGTCGGGAGCGGCTTCGCGGTCGAGATCGAGGATCGCGGGCTCGGACTGTCCGCCGGGGAACTCGCCGACATCAACCAGCGCCTGGCCAGCCCGCCCGAGTTCGACCTGGCCAACAGCGACCAGCTCGGGCTGTTCGTGGTCGGCCAGCTGGCCGCCCGGCACCGGATCAGGGTCTCGCTGCGCGGATCCCCGTACGGCGGCACGACGGCCATCGTGCTGATGCCGTACAGCATCATCGTGCGGGCCGCGGAGACGGCCGGGGCGGGGGCGAGTCCCGGGCCGGCCTGGGCGGGGCAGGGTGCCGGGCAGGGCCCGGCCGGGCAGGGCCCGGACGGGCAGGGCCCGGGGCCAGGCTGGGCCCAGGCGGGGGCCGGCGCGTTCCCGGCCACCCGGCGGTCCCGGCCGGCCCGGCCCTGAATCCTGGGCGGGCTTCCGCGTTCGGCGTCACCGGCCGGCAGCAGCCCGGGCCGGTCCCGCCGCCGGCCAGTCCCGGCCCGGATCTCCCCGCCTGGCAGCCGCGCTGGGCACCGCCCGCGGTCCCCGGCCCCTGGGCACCGGCCGCCGGGCCCGCGCAGGCCCCGCCGCTGCCCCGCCGGGACCCGGCCCCCGCGGCGACGCACCGCGGCCTGCCGCGCCGGGTCCGCCAGGCCCACCTGGCCCCGCAACTGCGGGACGGCGCCCAGGACGGGACACGCGCGGACGCCCGCCCCGCGGCGGACACGGCGGACCGTTCACCGGAGGAGAACCGCGACCTGATCTCCGCGTTGCAGCAGGGCTGGCAGCGGGGCCGGCTGGATGATCTGGATAATCCGGCGGACAGCCCGGACAGCCCGGACAGCCCGGACAGCCCGGACCTGTGGCCAGGCGGGGGGCCGGCGGCCCCGGCGGAGCCGGCGGAGCCCGCGAGCTGGCGGACGGCGAGGCTCCCTGATGACCGGGGAAGGCACGACGGGCCAGCTGAGCTGGCTCCTGGACAACCTCGTCAGCCGGGTGGAGCACGTGCACCAGGCCGTCATCCTGTCCCGGGACGGCCTGGTGGTAGCGACGTCGCAGACCATGAGCCGCGAGGACGGCGATCACCTGTCCGCCCTGGCCGCGGGGGTGCAAAGCCTGGCCCGCGGGGCCGGGCATCATTTCGGGGGCGGGGAGGTCAGGCAGACCATCATCGAGATGGAGTCTGCCTTCCTGCTCGTCATGGCGGCGGGGCAGGGCACCTGCGTGGCCGCGCTCAGCTCGGCGGACGCCGACGTCGCCGTCCTGGCCTACGAGATGGCCATGCTGGTCCGCCGCATGGGCAGGCACCTGACGGCCCGGCCGAGATCCCCCGACCATGAACCGGCCGGGGGGTGAGCGGGTCATGATCGCCCCCAACGAGCGGTGGCTGGACCAGGAGGCCGGCCCGGTGGTCCGGCCGTACGCGGTCACCAAGGGCCGGACTGTGGCCGCGGACGGGACTTCCGTGGGGCTGATCGACGTTGTGGAGGCGGTGAGCAACGCGCAGGTGCCAGCCGGCGTCCGGCTGAGCCCCGAGCACCGGCAGATCCTCGCCCGGTGCCAGGAGCCCATGACCGTGGTCGATCTGGCGTCTGACCTCGACCTGCCGGTCGGCGTGGTCCGGGTCCTGCTCAGCGACCTGCGCGGGCACGGGATTATCCGGATCCGGGCCACGCCCCGGGGGCCGGTCACTAACGAGCGTCTACTGAGGGACGTCCTGGATGGACTACACGCACTCTGATCCGGCCGCCGGTGCGCCGGCGGCGCCCACTACAGCCAAGATCCTCATCGCTGGCGGATTCGGCGTCGGCAAGACCACGCTGGTCAGCGCCATCAGTGAGATCCGGCCGCTGCGGACCGAGGAAACGCTCAGCGACCGGAGCGTCGGCGTTGACGACATCAGCGGAGTGCAAGGCAAGACCACGACCACGGTCGCGATGGATTTCGGCCGGATCACGTTCCGGGCCGACCTGGCCCTGTACCTATTCGGCACGCCCGGCCAGGAGCGATTCTGGTTCATGTGGGATGAGCTGGCCTACGGCGCACTGGGCGCGGTGGTGCTGGCCGACACCCGGCGACTGGCCGACTGCTTCGGCTCGGTGGACTACTTCGAGCGGCATGGCACCCCGTTCGTGGTGGCGGTCAACTGCTTCGACGACGCGCCGCCCTACGACACCGACGACGTGCGGATCGCGCTCGACCTCGATCCGGAGGTGCCCGTGGTGCTCTGTGACGCACGGGACCGGGAATCCGTCAAGAACGTGCTGATCACCCTGGTCGGCTACGTTCTCGCCCGGTCCAACCCGGCCGCTGAGTACCAGAGCGCCCCGCTCCCTGCTAGCTAATCTCCTGCTAGCTAATCCCCTGCTAGCTAATCCCCGGCTCGCTGGCCCGGCGGTAGCGGCGAACCGCCGGGGGATTATCTGGCCACCCCGCGGTGTTGTGCTGTATGGTCGAAGTAGGCGATGTCAATTCCGCCTACAGGGCGTGTGTGCCAGGTCTAGCTAACTCGGGTCTAGCTAACTCGGGCCCAGCGAACTCAGGCGAGACCAGCTAACTCATCTGACGAGCCGATCCGGCTGGTAAAAATCAGCCGCGAGAGGGGTCTACGGCTCCGTCTTCCCAGGACACGGTCAAGGTCCGGGCGCCGGGCTATTCCGGCGCCAGCATGATCGAGGCCGACCCCGGTCTTCCCGGCCCGCACACGTGCGCCTTTCCGCGGCGCCATCCGGCGCCTTTTTCCGGCGTGCCTGCATTCAGGCCGCCCTCCGAAAGGAATTCTCTGTATGACCGCAATCCTCACCCAGCCCGCGGCGGCGCCGCGGACCACGAAAAACCCATCCCAGCGCCCGGCCCGGAAGCGGACCCAGGCGGCTGGGCAACCCACTAAGGCCAGGCCGCAGTCGCCCGCGGCGCCGGTTCAGGAGGGCCCCCCGGAGCCGGTCTCGGGCCTGCTGGACATCACCGACGGCCGGGCGTTCCTGCGCCGGGCCGGCTACCAGCGCGGCCCGGACGATGTCGCGCTGACCCAGGCCCAGGTGCAGCAGTACGGCCTGCGCAAGGGAGACGCCGTGGAAGGCACCGCCCGGGCGCCCCGGCCGGCGCAGGCACCGGGCAACCGGGACAGCCGGGCCAGCCGGGCCCGGCGTGACCAGAATCCGGTCCTGGCCAGCGTCACCGCCGTCAACGGGGCCGATCCGCAACTGGCGGCGCAGCGCCCCGAGTTCGCCAAGCTGACCCCGCTGCACCCGCAGGAGCGGCTGCACCTGGAGCACGCCGCCGCGCCGGGGAACTCCCCCACCGGCCGGATCATCGACCTGGTCGCCCCGATCGGCAAGGGGCAGCGCGGCCTCATCGTGTCGCCGCCCAAGGCCGGCAAGACCATGGTCCTGCAGGCCATCGCGGACGCGGTGGCCGCGAACCATCCCGAAGTGCACCTGATGATGCTGCTGGTCGGGGAGCGTCCCGAGGAAGTGACCGACCTGCGGCGCTCAGTCCGCGGTGAGGTCGTCTACTCGACCTTCGACCAGGCGGCCGAAGAGCACATCCAGGTGGCCGAGCTGGCCATCGAGCGGGCCAAGCGGCTGGTCGAGATGGGCCGCGACGTGGTCGTGCTGCTCGACTCCATCACCCGGCTCGGCCGGGCCTACAACCTCGCCGCCCCGTCCAGCAGCCGTATCCTGCAAGGCGGCGTGGCCGTCGGGGCGCTGTACCCGCCGCGGAAGTTCCTCGGTGCCGCCCGCAACGTCGAGGACGGCGGTTCGCTGACCCTGCTGTGCACCGCCCTGGTGGACACCGGATCGCGGATGGACGACGTGTTCTTCGAGGAGTTCAAGGGCACCGGGAACATGGAGCTGCGGCTGCGCCGCGACCTGGCCGAGAAGCGCATCTTCCCCGCGATCGACGTCGGGCCGTCCAGTACCCGCCGGGACGACCTGCTCATGACGCCGGACGAGCACGACGTGACGGCCAAGCTGCGCCGGGTCCTCGCCGACCTCGAGCCGCAGCAGGCTATCCAGCTGCTGCTCGACCGCACCCGCGGCACCGCGTCCAACGCCGAGTTCCTCCGCCAGGTCCAGCTCAGCGCCTAACCCGGCCGGACCCGCCAGATCCCTTGACCGGCCGCCCGGGTCCCCCTACGGTAGCGATGATTGTCTGCGGATTTTGTGGCCAATTTTTACCGTAAAGGCGGCTTGATCGTCGGTGCTGACCTCCACCAAGCCCAGCGAGTGGGCCCGCCTGCTGGTCCGCGGCGCGTACGACCTGCACGTGCACGTGGAGCCCGACGTGATGCGCCGCCAGGTCACCGACCTGCAGCTGGCCCGCCGGTGCTGGGACGTGGGACTGGCCGGATTCGCGCTGAAGTCGCACTACGTCCCGACCGCGGAACGCGCCGCGGTGCTCAACGAGGCCCTGGGCGGCGAGGTCCGGGTCCTCGGCGCCCTGACCCTGAACGCCTCGGTGGGCGGGCTCAACCCGATCGCGGTCGAGATCGCCGCCCGCGAGGGCGCCCGGATCCTGTGGATGCCGACCCTCGACGCCGCGAACCACCGGGCCAAGCACGCCGACCTGCCTCCGGGCGCGACCCCGCCGATGTGGCTGGCCCTGCAGCGCGACCTGGACGCCCAGGGCATCGAGGTGCCCGTGGTGGACGTCCTGGACGGGACGGGCCGGCCGCGGCCGGCCACCCGGGAGGTGCTCCGGCTGGCCGCCCGGCATCAGCTCGTGGTGGCCACCGGCCACCTGTCCGCCTACGAGAGCCGCGTGGTGGCCGAGGCCGCGTTCGAGGCCGGTGTCCGGCACGTCATCGCCACCCACCCGGAGTTCCCGCAGCAGGACATGAGCCTGGCCGACCAGCAAGCCCTGGCCAGCCAGGGCGCGTTCCTGGAACGCTGCTTCACCACGCCGTACACCGGCAAGTACGACTGGGACCGGATGGCCGGCAACATCCGGGCCACCGGGGCGGAGCACACCATCATCACCACCGACCTCGGCCAGCCGGGCAACCCCCCGGTCGAGGACGGCCTGCCGCTGATGGCCGACGCGCTGCGGGCCGCGGGCTTCACCGACGAGGAGATCACCACCATGATCGTGTCCAATAGCCGGCTGCTGGCCGGGGCGGCGGCGCGGGACGCCAGCCAGCCGGGGGGCGCGGCGTGACCACCACGGACGGGTTCGGGCGGCTGCTGGTCGTGAGCGCCCACGCGGCCGACTTCGTGTGGCGGGCCGCCGGGTACATCGCGGTCGTCACCGCCGCCTTCGGCGAGGCGCATGTGGTGTGCCTGTCCTACGGGGAGCACGGCGAGTCACCGGGCGCATGGAAGCAGCCAGGCATGACCGTGGACCGGGTGAAGGAGATCCGCCGGGCCGAGGCTGAGTCGGCCGGCCAGGTGCTGGGAGCCAGCATGCATTTCCTGGACCAGGGAGACTACCCCCTGCCGGACACCCAGGAACTGGTGCTGCAGCTGGCGGACCTGATGCGCGAGCTGCAGCCCGGGACGATCCTCACCCATTCGCGGGTTGACCCCTATAACTACGACCATCCGCGGGCCGCCGACCTGACCCTGCGGGCCCGGATGGTGGCCCAGGCCCAGGGACGGCCGTCGGCCCACCCGGTGCTCGGCGCGCCGCCGGTGTTCCGCTTCGAGCCCCACCAGCCGGAGATGTGCGAGTTCCGGCCGGACGTGCTGGTGGACATCACCCCGGTGTTCGACCTCAAGCAGCGGGCCATGGCCGCGATGGGATCCCAGGAGCACCTGGTGCGCTACTACGAGGACCTGGCCGAGCGGCGCGGGGTGCAGGCGAGGCGCAACGGCGGCCCGGCCTCGATCCACTACGCCGAGGCCTACCAGCGAGTCTTTCCCCAGGTGAGCGGGGTGCTGTCGTGAAACCCGTGGTGATCGTGGACCCGCCCCGCGCAGACCCTGCGGTGGTGGCCGAGCTGGGTGAGCTCGGCGTGGCCACCGTGCACGAGGCCGCCGGGAAGACCGGGCTGCTCGGCACCTTCCTGCGGCCGGCCTGGGCAGGCGCCCGCGCCGCCGGGACCGCACTGACGGTTCTCTGCGGGCCGGGCGACAACCTGATGCTGCATGCGGCCGTGGAGCAGGCCCGCCCGGGGGATCTGCTGATCGTCACGACCGTGTCCCCGTCCAGCGACGGGTTCGTCGGGGAGCTGATCACCACGTCACTCGCCGCCCGCGGCGCACACGGGCTGGTCACCACCACCGGCGTGCGGGACGTCGCCGCGATCACCGCGGCCCGCTTTCCCGTCTGGTCCCAGTTCGTCAGCGCGCAGGGCACCGGCAAGGCGATCGCCGGCGCGGTGAACATGCCGGTCAGCATCGGCGGCACCCTGGTCACGCCGGGAGATGCGGTGGTCGCGGACGACGACGGCGTGGTCTGCGTCCCCCGCGCGCAGGCCGCCCAGGTCGCAGTGGACGGGCGGCGGCGCGCCGAGCGGGAGGATGCGGCCCGGGACGCCTTCGCCCGGGGGGAGCTGGGCCTGGACCGCTACGAGCTGCGGCCGGTGCTGGAGCGGCTCGGCGTGACCTACCTGCGGGCCGCCACGGCCCGCCCGACCACAGGGGGACGTGAGCGTGGCCGACGAGGGGGCCGTGCTGGAGGCACTGCGGGACGCGATCCTGGCGGGCGAGTTCGCGGCCGGGCAGCGCCTGGTCGAGATCGACCTGTGCGAGCGGTTCGGCTGCAGCCGGTTCGCGGTGCGGGCCGCGATCCCGGTGCTGGCCAGCGAGGGCCTGGTGGATGTGCAGCGGCACCGGGGCGCCCGGGTGCGGGCCATCCCGCTCAGCGAGGCGATCGAGATCACCGAGGTCCGGCGGCTGCTGGAGGGGCTGACCGCGGCCCGGGCCGCGGAGCGGGTCAGCCCGGCCCAGGCGGCCGAGCTGGCGGACATCGTCGCGGAGATGCGGGCCGCGGTGCAGGCGGCCGAGCTGGTCCGGTACAGCGACACCAACGCGCGGCTGCACGCGCGGATCCGCGCCATCGCCGCGCACGGCACCGCGACCAGCATGATCGAGCGGCTCCGCGCCCAGCTGGTCCGCCACCAGTTCACCCTGGCCCTGATCCCGGGGCGGCCCGCCGTGTCGCTGGCCCAGCACGAGCAGATCGTGGCGGCCATCGTGGCCCGGGATCCGGCCGCCGCCGAGGCGGCCATGCGGGACCACATCACCAGCGTCATCGAGTCCCTGAGCAGCCTCGCCGAGGAGCAGGCCCGCGGCGGCAGTGCCCGTCACCACGGGGCCAGCCCGCAGAAGTCCCGGAGGTAATCGCGCCATGTCCCCGCAGCGCAGCCGTGACATCGCCCACGTGTCGGCGGTGGAGCTCCGCACCCAGGTCCCGGCCGAGACCGTGGATTTCTTCGTCCGGCTGATGGGCCTGTCCGAGGTCGCCCGCGAGGGAACCCGCACCTACGTGCGCACCTGGGACGACTACGAGCGGTTCACGGTCTGCGTGGTGGACGCGCCCGCCCCGGGCATCGGCCGGACCTGGCTGCGGGCGGCCGGCCCGGAGGCGCTGGACCGCCGGGTCCGGGCCATCGAGGCGGCCGGGCTCGGCCTCGGCTGGGCCGACGGCGAGCAGGGAATCGGGCCGACGTACCGCTTCACCGACCCCGACGGGCACGAGTTCGGGATCTACTGGGAGAGCGAGTGGTACGAGGCGCCCGAGGGGCAGCGTCCCGCGCTGAAGAACCAGGCCGCGCCGTTCCCCGGCCGCGGCGCCAACGTGCGGCGCCTGGATCACGTCAACTACCTGGCCGCCGACATCCCGGCGGTCACCACGTTCCTGCCCGGCGTGCTGGGAGCCGAGCTGACCGAACAAATCGTTATGGACGATGGGGTGCCGTCCGCGGTCTGGTATCACGTCGGGGACAAGAGTTACGACCTGGTGTACACGTCGGACTGGACGGGCAGCACCGGCCGGCTGCACCACGTGGCGTTCGCGGCCGACCAGCGCGAGGACATCCTCCGGGCGGCTGACGTGATGCTGGAGGCGGGCATCCACATCGAGACCGGGCCGCACAAGCACGCGATCCAGCAGACGTTCTTCCTGTATGTGTACGAGCCGGGCGGGAACCGGATCGAGCTGTGCAACGCGGGCGCGCGGCTGGTGCTCGCCCCGGACTGGCGGCCCATCTCCTGGTCCCGCGCGGAACGGGCCAAGGGCCAGGCGTGGGGGCTGAAGACCATCGACAGCTTCCACACGCACGGGACCCCGCCGGTGGACGTGCCCGGGAGCGCCCGGTGAGCGCCGGGACGGCGCCGGCCGCGCTGACCGTGGCGGTGCTCGGGCTCGGCGAGGCGGGCGGCACGATCGCCCGGGACCTGGTGGCCGCCGGGGCCCGGGTGCGCGGCTACGACCCGGCCGTGCCCGCGCCGCCTGGCGTGACCGCGGCCACCAGCGACGCGGACGCCTGCCAGGGCGCCGACCTGGTGCTGAGCCTGACCACGGCGGGCGAGGCGGAGAAGGCGCTGGCCCAGGCGCTGCCCGGGCTGGGCGAGGCGAGCGTGTACGCCGACGCCAACACCGCGTCCGCCGGCCTCAAGCAGGATCTGGCCATCACCGCGGAGCAGGCCGGGGTGCCGTTCGCGGACATCGCCATCATGGCCCCGGTGCCGGGGCGGGGACTGGGGGTCCCGATGACGGTGTCCGGCCCGGCCGCGCAGGCCGTGGCCCGCCTGCTCGGCGGCCGCGGGGCCACGGTGAGCGTGCTGCCCGGGCCGGCCGGGGCGGCGGCCACCCGGAAGCTGCTGCGCAGCGTGTTTTACAAGGGGATGGCCGCGGCGGCCATCGAGGCCCTGCTCGCGGCCCGGGCGGCCGGCTGCGAGGACTGGCTGCGCGAGCACATCGCGGCCGAACTGGCGGCGGCGGACGCCGGCACGCTGGCCCGGCTGGAGCAGGGCAGCTACCAGCACGCCCGGCGGCGCGAGCACGAGATGGCCGCGGCTACCGACCTGCTCAACGAGCTGTCGGTGCCGCCCCGGGTGGCCCGGGCCAGCCAGCGGTGGCTTAATCAACTGGCCAGCGAGGGCTGACTGAAGGTACAGTCCAGGTCCGGGAGGCCGGGGCCTGGCGCTGGCCCCCCGCAGGGCTACAGCGGCGGCCGCAGCGGCGCGGCAGATCGGGTAGATGGCGTGAGCACGGCATGAAGCGGGCATGACCTCTGCGCCACCCGTCCTCACCCGGCCCAAGCTCTCGCCGCGGCTGCGGGTACTGCTCGGCTTCCTGTGCGCGCTGGTCCTGGTGGACACGGTCTTCTTCACCGCGCTGACCCCGCTGCTGCCGCACTACACGCACTCCGCCGGGCTGTCCAAGGCGGGGGCGGGGATCCTGGTCGCCGCCTACCCGCTGGGCACCCTGGTCGGCGCGCTGCCCGGCGGGGTGCTCACCGCCCGCCTGGGCGACCGGGTGGTGGTGCTGCTCGGGCTGGCCCTGATGAGCGTGTCCACGCTGGTCTTCGGCTTCGCCACGGCCGCCCCGGTGCTGGACGCGGCCCGGTTCGTGCAGGGCCTGGGCGGGGCGTGCACCTGGGCCGCGGCCATGGCCTGGATCGCCACCGCCGCCCCGGCCGAGCGGCGCGGTGAGCTGCTCGGCACCGGCCTGGGCGCCGCGGTGGTCGGCGCGCTGTTCGGCCCGGTGGTCGGGGCGGTCGCCGGCCAGGTCGGGACCGGGCCGGCCTTCGCCGCGGCCGCGGTGGCCGGGGCCGCCCTGATGGTGGTGGCCTTCCTGGTGCCCGCCCCGCGCCGCGCCGAGCCGCAGGGGCTGCGGGCCGCGCTGCCCGCGTGCGCGACCGCCAGGTCGGCGCGGGCATGTGGCTGACCCTGCTGGCCGGCCTGGCGTTCGGCGTCGTGGACGTGCTGGTGCCGCTGCGCCTGGGCCAGCTGGGCGCGACCACGCTGGTCATCGGGGGCACGTTCCTGGCCGCCGCGGCCATCGAGTCGGGCCTGTCCCCGCTGGCCGGGCGGCTGTCCGACCGGCGCGGCGCGCTGGTGCCCATCCAGATCTCACTGTGCGTGGCCGTGCTGGTGAGCCTGCTGGCGCCCTGGCTGGCCCCGGCGCCGGTGCTGATCGCGGTGCTGATCGTGGGCATGCCCGCGCTACGGGACGCTGTTCACCCCGGCCTCGGCGCTGCTCAGCGACGGCGCGCACCGGCTGAACCTGAACCAGGGCCTGGCCTTCGGGCTGGCCAACCTGGCCTGGGCCGGCGGCCAGGCGGTCGGCGCGGCGGCCAGCGGGATACTGGCCCAGGCCACCTCCGACCTGGTCCCGTTCGCCCTGCTCGCGGCGGCCTGCCTGGGCACGCTCGTGCTGCTGCGCGCCCGGGGCGCCCGCATCCGCTAGCGGCCGGCCGGGCCAGGGCCCTGGCCCCGCAGGTGCCAGCCAACTGCACGCTGGACAGCAGACGGCTCTCCGGCTGTCCGCGGAGACAGCCGCTTAGGCGAGCTTGCGGTGGTAGGTGGCCATGGCGAGGATGTACGCGACGATGAGGACGCCGAGGCACCAGGCGAGGGCGATCCAGATGCCGGTGCTGACGGGCTGGCCGGGCGAGCAGGTCGCGGATCGTGTTGACGATGGACGTCACGGGCTGGTTCTCGGCGAAGGCGCGCACCGGGCCGGGCATGGTGCGGGTGGGCACGAAGGCCGAGCTGATGAACGGCAGGAAGATGATCGGGTAGGCGAAGGCGCCCGCGCCCTCCGCGGTCTTCGCGGACAGGCCGGCGATGACGGCGATCCAGGTCAGCGCCAGGGTGAACAGGACGAGGATGCCGGCGACGGCCAGCCAGGCCAGCGCTCCCGCGCCGGAGCGGAATCCCATGAGGATGGCGACGAGCACGACGAGCACGAGCGAGATCAGGTTGGAAACCACGGAGGTCAGCACGTGCGCCCACAGCACGCTCGACCGTGCGATCGGCATGGACTGGAATCGCTCGAAGATCCCGCTTTCCATATCCGTGAAGAGCCGGACCGCGGCGTAGGAGATGCCCATCGCGATCGTGATCAGCAGGATTCCGGGCAGCAGGTAGTTCACGTACTTTCCCGACCCGGCGTGGATCGCGCCGCCGAACACGTAAACGAACAGCAGCAAGAGGGCGATCGGCATGATCGAGACCGTGATGATGGTGTCCATGCTGCGCGTGATGTGGCGCATGGACCGCCCAGTCAGGACGGTGGTGTCGCCGAAGAAGTGCGTGGTCATCGTTCCTCCTTAGTTGTCCGTGCCGGCGTGGCTCGCCGCGCCGTCGCTGCTGCCGGTGCCGTCGCTGCCGATGATGGCGAGGAAGATGTCCTCGAGGGTCGGCTGTTTCTCGACGTACTCGACTTTGGCGGGCGGGAGGAGCTGTTTTAGCTCGGCGAGGGTGCCGTTCGCGATGATCCGTCCCTGGTGGAGGATCGCGATCCGGTCGGCGAGCTGTTCGGCCTCGTCCAGGTACTGCGTGGTGAGCAGCACCGTCGTGCCCTGCCCGGCGAGTTCTTTGACGCTGTTCCACACTTCGACGCGCGACTGAGGGTCGAGCCCGGTGGTCGGCTCGTCCAGGAAGATCACCGGCGGATTCCCGATGAGGCTCATGGCGATGTCCAGGCGGCGGCGCATGCCGCCGGAATACGTCGACACCCTTCGCTCCGCCGCGTCGGTGAGCTGGAAGCGGGCCAGCAGGTCAGCCGCGATCTGGCCGGCGTCCTTCAGGTGCCGCAGCCGGGCCATCAGCACGAGGTTCTCGCGCCCGGTGAGGGTTTCGTCCACGGCCGCGAACTGCCCGGTGAGGCTGATGGACTCCCGCACGTTCGCCGGTTGCCGGGCGACGTCGAAGCCATCGACGGTGGCCGTCCCCGCGTCGGGCTTGAGCAGCGTGGACAGGATTTTCACGACCGTGGTCTTGCCTGCGCCGTTGGAGCCGAGCAGGGCGAAGATGCTGCCCCGCGCCACGTCGAAGTCCACGCCGCGCAGCACGCGCAGCTTCGGGTACGACTTCTCCAGACCCCGCACGTGGATCGCCTGGGCCGGCTGTGTTGTCATCGGGATATCCCTTCGTTCCCGCTGGCTTCGCGGAGCTGCTCGAGCCGCTGCGTGAGGAAACTCCAGGTCCGCCAGAATTCCCCCGAGATGTTCCTGTCCCTGAGGGTTGAGGGGCGTACACCTTCCGCGGCGGCGGGGACGATGCCCTCCAGCGTCCCCGTGAGCATCTCCGTCACTTGCATGCCCGTGGAGCACCTTCTCCTGAGCTACTCAGTGATACTTACTACCAGTACATAGTAACACTGAATAGCAGAGGGGCAAGCCGGGACGGCGGCTCTGCCGGGAGGGGCGCGGTGCGGGTTCGCCGGAGCAGTTCTCGTGGCCGTTCCGGCGCGAGCACCGCCGGGCCGGGGAGGACCGGAACCCCGCTCTAGCTGGACAGCTGTGCGGGTGGACGGAAAAATCCGGCTGCGGGTGACAACCGAAGGCGGTGCCGCGTGCCTCTAGGGACTGTGGAGCACATGAGGCGTGGCGGCCGGTGGTGAGCCGCAGCCGGGACGCCGAGTACACCGAGTACGTCGCGGCCAGGGAGCTGAAATGCTTGACCCCGGCCTTGGAGGGCCTCACCGCGCGGATCACCGGGCGCGCCCCAGCCGTCGGGGGCCACCGCGCATTCTGGGCCGGGCCCGCACCGATCAGCGGCCTCCCGCTCCCTGCAGCGCCACCGCGCATCCGTTGGCCCGACTCGTATCTGGTGTGGCAATACGCCCACGGCGGCTGGGCGGGGCTGCTGCTCCCCATGGCGAATGCCACGAAGCCGAGCACGGCCACGACGAGGCGGCCAAACGGGACGCGGTCAAGATAGCCGACCACGTCCGGTACGGCGCGGCCACGCCGCCGCTGGTGTTCCCGGCCCAGCTGACCCGCCTGCCCAGCCGGTGGCGGGTGGGCAGCGTTTACTACGTGCCGGACGCCCGGATGCTCCGGGCCAGCCGGTTTGCGCTGAGCACGGGTACCCCCAATCTTGGCGCCGACGGCGGCCTGGAATACCAGACGGACCTGCCCTACTTTTCGGACATCGACCCCGCCACCTCCCACAAAACTTCTGCCGAACGTCGGGCCCCGAGATCATCAACGGTTACCGAGTGGTCGTGACCCACCAAGCCGCCTGCACCCTCCAGCCAGGACCTGTGCGCGGCCAACGCCGACGGCTTGGCCCTGTTCATCAGCGAGTTCGGCGCTCACCCTCCCATCGGCCTAGCCAGCCTGTTCCGGGACCACCTGCGGCTGCTCGGCGCCAACCCGGCCAACTGGACCAGGAAACCTATCGGGTGAGCAAGACGGCGTCCCCGCCGGGGCCGGGGACGCCGCCCATGCTCCTGACGGCGACCGCGATCCTGCCCGCCGCCAGCGGGACTACGGGCGGCTGGGCAGCTGCTGCAACGCCCATGAGTTGCCGTCAGGGTCGCTGAAGGTCACGAACGAGCCCCACGGCTGGACGTCAACGTCACTGGCCTGCACGCCGCGGGCGAAAAGTTCTGCGCGGGCCGTCTCGACGTCCGCGACGACGACTTGCACGCCCTTCTGCGAGCCAGGCGCCATCTCGGTGATGCCGGTGCCCATCACGATGGAGCACGCTGAACCGGGGGGAGTGAGCTGAACGAATCGCAGCGTGCCGGTGACCTGGTGGTCGTGGTCAGCATGGAAGCCGACCTGGTCCACGTAGAACGCCTTGGCCCGGTTGACGTCGGTCACCGGGATGGGGACGAGCTCAAGTTTCCAGTCCATGCCGGCAGGCTATCCGCGGGGTCTGACAGTTCCGCCGCCGCCGGTTCCGGCCCCAGGCTGGTCCGTGAGCTAGGCGGGCACGAGGAAGGCCTGCAGCGCCGCGATCAGCATCGCCGGGTCCTGCGAGCCGCAGAGCTCGCGGGCCGAGTGCATGGCCAGCGCCGGGTTGCCGACGTTGACGGTGGGCATGGCCAGCCCGGCGGCCACGATGGGCCCGATCGTGGAGCCGCTGGGCACGCCGCTGCGATTGACGAAGTACTGGACCGGCACGCCGCTGCCGCGCGGCGAGCAGGAACGCGGCGTGCGTCGGCGCGGTCGTGGCGTAGCGGAGGTTGGCGCTCACCTTCACGACCGGGCCGCCGTTCAGCGCGATCTGGTGCTCCGGCTCGTGCCGGTCGGGGTAGTTGGGGTGCGTCGCGTGCGTCATGTCCGCCGAGACGTGCAGCGAGCCCGCGACCGCCCGCAGGAAGTCGTCGCGCCCGCCGCCGCGGGCGAGCACCGAGCGCTCCAGCTGCCTGCCCAGCCAGGCGCCCCGCGCGCCGGTGGCCGACTCGCTGCCTGCCTCCTCGTTATCGAACAGCACCAGCGCGCTGATGTGCCCGGCCGCCGGATGGCCGGCGATTCCGCCCAGCGCGGTCACGGCCGCGTGGGTGCAGGCCAGGTCGTCCAGCCGGCCGGAGCTCACGAACTCTTCCCCGGCCCCGGCCAGCGTTCCGCCCGCCAGGTCGTAGGTCACCACGTCGTGGCTGAGCACGTCCCCGGCCGGGACACCCACCTCGGCGGCGAGAAACCGGGCGAACCCGCCCGGATCCGGGTCGCCGAGCGACCAGATCGGCACCAGGTGCTTCTGCGGGTCCAGCTTCAGCCCGTCGGTGTTCAGCTCCCGGTCCAGGTGAATGGCGAGCTGCGGCACCCGCAGCACCGGGCGGTGCACCCGGAGCAGCCGGACCTGCGGGCCATCCGGGGTAATCACCACCACGCGCCCGGCCAGGCCCAGGTCGCGGTCGAGCCAGGAGTTGCGTACCGCTCCCCCGTAGACCTCGACGCCGAGCTGGCGTACGCCAGCCTGGCCGGTGTCCGGACGCGGCTTGACCCGCAGCGCCGGGCTGTCAGTATGCGCCCCCAGCAGCCGGAACGCCGCGTGCGGCGGGCTTTCTCCGGGCACCACCCACGCGAACAGCGACCCGCCGTCCACGGTGACGTAACGGCCGGCACCCGCTGGCCAGTCCCCGTCCAGCGGGACCTCGTCGAAGCCCGCCGCGGCCAGCCTGCGGCAGGCCTCGGCCGTGGCATGGTAAGGCGAGGGCGACTCGTCGATAAACGCGATCACATCCAGCGCGGTGTCGCGGGGACTGCTCATCGGTCCATCATGGCCCCAGTCAGCAGGGCCCCGGCCCACCGGGGGAACGACGGCGCCGCGGGCGGTGCCCAGCCCGGGGACCCCGGCCCGGTAACCCGGGCGCCCGCCGGCGGCACCGTGCACGCGGAGCGCCCGGTTTTCCCTAACGGTCCTCTCGCGTCATTCCTGACCGGCGTGACCGGACGTGCGGCCGGGCGGCCAGGATCTGGGCCAGGTGCTGGCCCCGGACCCCGCCGAGCTGGTCCGCCTGGGTGCGGCAGGAGAACCCGTCGGCCAGGAAGACCGTGCCGGGCCGCGGCGCCGCGCAGCGCGGGCAGCAGGGCCAGGTCCGCGACAGCCGCGGAGACCTCGTAGTGACCCTTTTCCATGCCGAAGTTCCCGGCCAGGCCGCAGCAGCCGGCCAGCGTGGTGACCGTGGCCCCGGCCGCGGCCAGCAGCGCCTGATCGGGGCCGTAGCCCATCACCGAGTAGTGGTGGCAGTGCGGCTGGGCGATGATCTCAGTCCCGCTCAGGTCCGGCGGGGCCCACTGCGGTCCCGGGCCGGCCGGGGGCGGCGCGGTGAGCAACTCGGCGAGCGTGCGGGTCGCCGTGGCCACGGCGGCGGCCCGGGGGTCGCCGGGGAACAGGTCTTCCAGGTCGGAGCGGAGCACGGCGGTGCAGGAGGGTTCCAGGCCCACGATGGGGATCCCGGCCTCCGCGTACGGGCCGAGGACGTCGAGCAACGCGCGCAGCCGGCGCCGCGCCCCGTCCAGCTGGCCGGTGCTGATCCAGGTCAGGCCGCAGCACGCGGAACGCCCGGGGATGATGACCTGGTAGCCGGCCTGGCCGAGCACGGTGCACGCGGCCTCCGGCACCCCGGGGTCGAAGGCGTCGCTGAACGAGTCGGCCCACAGCACGACCGGGCGCTGCGGGGCGCCCGCGGCCGGGGCCGGGGCGCCCGGGCGCCCGGCCGCCAAGCGGCGGGCAGCCGAGCGGCGGAACGGGACCGGGGCGAACGACGGGATGGCCCGCCGGGTGTCCATCCCGCCCGCAGCGAGCACCGCCGTGGCCAGCGGCCTGATCCGCAGCAGGGCGTTGACCAGCCCGGGCGCGGCCCCGGCCAGCCGGGCCCAGCGGGGCAGCTGGCCCAGCGCGTAGTGCGAGCGGGGCCGCAGCCGCCGCCGGTAGGCCCGGTAGGCGACCTCGGACTTGTACCGGGCCATGTCTATCCCGGCCGGGCAGTCCGCCGAGCAGGCCTTGCAGGACAGGCACAGGTCCAGGGAGTCCCGCACCTCGGGCGAGGTCCAGCCGCCGGAGACCAGGGTGCCGTTGGCCATCTCCTGCAGCACCCGGGCCCGGCCCCGGGTGGAATCCTTCTCATCCCGGGTGGCCAGGTAGGAGGGGCACATGAAGCCGCCTGACCCGGAGGAGTCGGCCCGGCACTTGCCCACTCCCACGCAGCGGTGCACCGCCGCGGTCAGGTCACCGTCGTCCTCGGTGAACGCGAAGCCCGCCTGGCGGGGCAGCGGGAGCGCCGCCGGGCGGCGCAGGTCGGCGTCGAGCGGCCGGGGCCGGACCAGCACGCCCGGGTTGAGCAGGTCGGCCGGGTCCAGCAGGTGCTTGAACGCGCCGAACGCGGCCAGCGCGTCGGCGGAGTACATCACGGGCAGCAATTCGCTCCGGGCCCGGCCGTCGCCGTGCTCCCCCGACAGCGACCCGCCATGCGCGGTCACCAGGTGCGCGGCCTCGGTCAGGAACTCGCGCATGACCCGGGCACCGCCCGGCCGGTCGAGCGGGAAGTCGATCCGGACATGGATGCAGCCGTCCCCGAAGTGCCCGTAGAGCAGCCCGTCCAGCTGGTAGGCGCCGAGCAGCGTGCGGAACTCACGCAGGTAGGCCCCGAGCCGGGCGGGCTGCACCGCCGCGTCCTCCCAGCCGGGCCAGGCCTGCTGGCCGCCGGGTGTCCGGCTCCCCAGGCCGGCGCCGTCCTCCCGGATCCGCCAGATCGCCGAGGCTTCCGGCCCGGCCGGGATCACCGCGGCGGCGAGCGCGCCGGCGCCGGCCACCATGGCCCCGGCCAGGGACACCGCCTCCGCGGCGGAGTCCGCGCCCATCTCCACCATCAGCCAGGCCTCACCCGGGGGAAGCTCCGGCACGCGGGAGGAGCCCTTGCGGCGGCGCACCACGTCCACCATCCGGGCGTCCAGGCCCTCGATGGCCAGCGGGGCGTGCGCCAGGATGGCGGGCACTGCGTCAGCCGCGTCGGCCACGTCCGGGTAGCCGAGCACGACCAGCGCGTGGGCCCGGGCGACCGGCACCAGCCGCACCGTGGCGCCCAGCACGGTGACCACGGTGCCCTCGGTGCCGGCCAGCGTGCGCGCCAGGCTGGCCCCGTTTTCCGGGAGCAGGTGCTCCAGGGAGTAGCCGGACACCTGGCGGCGCAGCCGCCCGAACTCGGTGCGCAGCAGGGCCAGGTTGGCCGCGACCAGCTTGTCCAGGCCGGGCACGGGATCCAGGCCGGCCGCGGCCGTGAAGCGCCGCCCGGTGCCGTCCACGACGTCCAGCTCGAGCACGTTGTCCGCGGTCCGGCCGTAGGCCAGGGCGTGGGCGCCGCACGCGTTGTTGCCGATCATGCCGCCCAGCGTGGCCCGGGACTGGGTGGAAGGGTCAGGGCCGAAGCGCAGCCCGTGCGGGGCCGCGGCCGCCTGGAGGCTGGCCAGGACCACCCCCGGTTCGACCCGCGCGGTGCGGGCCTCCGGGTCGAGGTCCAGGATCCGGTGGAGGTGGCGCGAGGTGTCCAGGACGATCCCCGGCCCGACCGCGTTACCCGCGATGGACGTGCCGGCCCCGCGGGTGGTCAGCGGCGTCCCGGTGCGGCGGGACACCTCCGCCACGGCCAGGAGGTCGCCGACATCCCGGGGGAAGGCCACTACCTGCGGCACCACCCGGTAGTTCGAGGCGTCGCTGGAGTACTCGGCGCGGCGGCGGGAGGATTCGTCCACCTCACCCTGCATCGCCGCGCGCAGCGCCGGGGGGATGTCTGCTGGATCCACGCATGTCATCCTGCCGTGACTCGGTCACTGCCCCGTACCGGGCCCCGCCCGGTAACCAGCGGCGGGGCCAGGTACCCGGTGACCAGGACGCGGGCCGGCCCGCGGGCCGGCCCGGCTGGTCAGCGCCGGTACTTCCAGCTGGTGCCCACGCCGGACAGGTGCAGGGCCAGGCAGACCAGGCCGAGGAGCATGAGGCTGGTCGGCGAGAAGATAGCGTTACTGATGGAGACGTTCGCGGCGTTAATGATGAAGGCAATGGCAAAGAGAATGGCTGCGACGAACCCCAGCATGAGGGCAGTCCTTCCGTCACTGATGCGGCTGACTAGGCATCGGCAGTGCGGGCAACTCACCCGTGACCGCCGCTTTTCGCCTGGAACGGCCGCCAGGTACCCAAGATCGGCGAACTAAACCGCGGACCGCGTGCATTAGCCGGCCCGATTGGGGCACTCTGGGCACGTGGCCGTTACTCCCCCGCCCGGCGGGTTAGGTGCCGGCGGCGCCGCGGCGCCGTCCCGGTGGCCGTGGCGCGCCCCGGTGTTCGTGCTGGCCGTCGTGGCCGTCCTGCTGCTCACCCTCGCGCTCGCCGCGGCGGCCCGGACGCGCGGGAATGGGGCCAGCGCGACCCGCATGGTCTCGGTCGCGGCGGACTCGGTGCGTACCGTGGATCTCCAGGGACCGCCCGGGAAGCTGCGCATCGACGCCGTCCGGACCGGCCGGGTGACGCTGTCCGGGCCGGTGAACTGGACCGGCCGCGCCGCGGTGATGGTGCATGGGCCCCGGCTCTCCCACGGCGTGCTGTACCTGGCCTACCGGTGCGCCGCGGAGAGCCCCTGCACCGGGAACCTGCGGCTCGTCGTGCCGCGGCGCTGCGGGATCGTGCTGAGCCAGCCGTCCGGCCAGGTGATCGTGACCGGCGTGGCCGGCCCGCTGTCGGTCCGCGTGCGCAGCGTGGACATCAGCGCCACCGGGCTCCGCTCGCCGACGCTGACCGCGGTGATCACCTCGGGCCACCTGAGCGCCAGCTTCGCGTCCGCGCCCCACGGGGTCAGCGTCACGCTCGTCTCGGCGCAGGCCACGCTGCACCTCCCGGCCACGGTCAGCTACCGGCTCAGCCAGCAGGTCACCTCGGGCTACCTGCACGCGGGCATCCCGCAAGCCGCCGACTCGGCCCGGACGATCACCGCCCGGATCGACTCCGGCGAACTGGAACTGCTACCGGGCTGAGCCCGGGACCGGAATGATCCGGGACCGCGGGTCACAGCTTCACCATGTCTCGACACGGGCGGAGCGGGGCGGGAAGAATGCCGGGCATGCACCTCATAGCCATGGGGCACCACACCGGCCGACGCCTGGCGGAAGTCGGGTTCCTGCTCATCCTGTTCGCCGGGATCTGGCTGGTCGCGGCGGTCAAGCTGGGCACCTGGCGCACGATCGTCGCGGGGATAGCCCTCGCGCTGGCCGGCCTGCTGCTCCTCATCGCCACGCACTGGGGTCACTTCGGCTAGTGCCGGGATCCGTTACCCCGGTCCGTCTCCGGCCCGGGGCGGCATGAGCTCGCCCGCCAGCAGCGGGCGGCTGAGCGTGTTGCCTGCTGGCGGCAGCGGGCAGGCCCAGGCTGGGTCGTACGCACACGACGGGTTGTAGGCGAAGTTGAAATCGAGGACCAGCCGGCCGTCCTCGCCGCCGAGATCTGCCCCCTTGGCCGTGTCGATGAGGTACCGGCCCCCGCCGTAGGTCGCCGTCCCGGCCGTCCCGTCCTTGACCGGAATGAAGACCCCGCCTCCGTAGGAGCCGAGCCACCACACATCCAGGTCACCGCCTCCGGGCAGGTGGGCACACCCGAAACGGTCAAACCGGGCGACCCCGTCGGAGCCGGTGGCGACCTCCAGGTGCCTCGGTGGCACATCGGTGTCGATGGTGACGTCGAAACGCAGCCGCGGATCGTAGGGCGCGACCGGCGCACCCGGGTAGTCCCGGCGTCCTGGCCGGGGGACGGGCGAGTCCGGATGGATGCGGAGCAGGTCATCACGAGCCCGGCGCCAATGGTCATGCGCGGCGGCGATGTCGGGCTCGCCGCGGACCTCCGCATACAGCCGGGCGACCCGGCGGCGCCAGTCAAGCAGCGTCAGGGACACGCGCACACCTCCATGCTCAGGGCAGGCCGGATACCGTCCGGGCGCTTCCGGTTCCTGGCCGTCCTGGCCTCAGGCCAGTTCCTGGCCGTTCTGGCCTCGGGTCAGCCCCGCGTTCAGAATTTCCTTGCCGCCCGGCTCTCGGTGATCGCCCCCGGGCTGTACCTGGCCTGGCCGGGGTTCCAGCCGGGGACCGATCCGCCCGGCAGAACGTAGAACGTGAAGTAGAGCACTCTGGTGATACCCCGGCGGTTGACGTAGAAGTCTGCCATCTTCCGGTACGACCGCTGGCCGTCGTGCGTGCTGACGTCCTGCAGCCGGACCGTGACCGGGTACGTGGTCGGGTGCCACCCGGAGATCGGGCCGGACTGCGGCCAGTAGAGGTCGAGCTGGCCTTCCGCCGACGTCCGGGCGGCACCCCAGTCCCGCCAGGCCAGTTGCCGGACGACCGGCGCCCCGCCCATGCCCACGTAGATGCGGACCGGACGCTGGACCATCCCGGACCAGCCCACGGCGTCCGGCTGCACCCGCACCGGGACGGCGGCCGGGCTGGCCGGGGCCGCCGCGGCGGGGCGGCCGCTGCCGCCGCTGGCACCGCACGCAGCCAGCCCCGCCGCGAGCGCCGCGGCGGCGCCGATACCCAGGGTCCTGGAGATGCTGCCCAACTGACGATTCACCCCCTGTCCCTAAGGACACGCCCTGGCGCAGTTCTGCGCAAGGGCCGGAAGGCCCGGCCGCCGTCAGCAGCCTCCGCGCCTGATGGCGCACCAGGTCAGCACCACCGTCAGGGACCTACGGGGTGGATCGCCGGGAACTCCGCATTACCGGGAAAGGCGGGCGCGACATCGGCTTCAGCCGCGATGGAGGCCAGACCGTGCCGTCGCCCCCGGGTCACTCGTGCTGGGTCCGGCTGACGAACTGGTCCTTGTCCACCAGCACCCGCTCCAGGGTCCCCGCGCCGACGACGGCGCCTTCCTCGTCTGGCGATCCGGCGGCCGGCTTCTGCCTGGCGATGAACCTGAAAACGAGTCGGCGGCCGTCCACCTCGGTCAGTTCGGCCTCGACCACGACCTCGGCCCCGACCGGGCTGGGCCGTTTGTGCTCCAGGGCGGCCGCCGTGCCGACCGAGGTCCGGCCGGATTCCAGGCTCGGCCCGATGGCGGCCACCGCCGCCGCTTCGGCGAGCGCGAGCAGCCGGGGAGTGCCCAGCACGGGCACGTCACCACTGCCCAGCGCCAGCGCCGTGTCGGTGTCCGCGACGACGATCTGCACGAACGAGAGCAGCCCAGGTGCCAGCGCCATCCTCGTACCCTAGTGGCCGGGGATCCGGCGCCCGGGCGGGACGGCCTACCAGGATCCACGGGCGCGGCGGCGCGCGGAACGCACGGACCAGCCGGAGCAGGCGAAAACCAGGGCGTGCCAGCGGGCGTGAACCCCTATCCTCGGGATGTGGCGCACGATGGACGCGGAGTAACCCCGCAGAGCGAGGACTTCTCCGCCTGGTACAACGAGGTCGTCTTCAAGGCCGAGCTGGTCGACCGCGGCCCGGTCCGGGGCACGATGGTGATCCGCCCGTACGGGTACCGGATGTGGGAGCTGCTGCAGGCCGACATCGACCGGCGGATCAAGGAGACCGGTCACGTCAATGCCTACTTCCCGCTGCTGATCCCGGAGAGCTACCTGCAGCGCGAGGCCGAGCACGTCGAGGGCTTCGCGCCGGAGCTGGCGGTCGTCACCCACGCCGGCGGCAAGGAGCTCGAGGAGCCGCTGATCATCCGGCCGACCTCGGAGACGATCATCGGCGAGATGATGGCCAAGTGGATCAGCTCGCACCGGGACCTGCCGATGCTGCTCAACCAGTGGGCGAACGTGGTCCGCTGGGAGCTGCGGCCGCGGATGTTCCTGCGCACCACCGAGTTCCTGTGGCAGGAGGGTCATACCGCGCACGCCGATGAGGCGGACGCCATGCGGGAGACCCTGCTCGCGCTCGACCTCTACGAGCAGGTGTCCAGGAACGTGGCCGCCATGCCGGTGATCGCGGGCGAGAAGACGGCAGGCGAGCGGTTCCCCGGCGCCAGGCGGACCTACACGGTCGAGGCGATGATGCGCGACGGGCGGGCGCTGCAGTCCGGCACCTCGCACTACATGGGCACGAACTTCGCCCAGGCCTTCAACATCCAGTTCGCCGCGGAGAGCGGCGAGCTGGAGCTGTGCCACACCACCTCGTGGGGCATGAGCGCCCGCATGATCGGCGGAGTGATCATGACGCACGGGGACGACAAGGGCCTCATCCTGCCGCCGCTGCTCGCTCCCTATCAGGTGGTGATCGTCCCGATCGGCCGCGGCGAGCAGGCCGACCAGGTGCTGCCGCCCGCCCGGGAGCTGGCCGCCCGGCTGCGTGACGCCGGCATCCGCACGCACGTGGACGACCGGCCGCAGCTCTCCTCAGGGTTCAAGTTCAACGACTGGGAGATGCGCGGCGTCCCGATCCGGCTGGAGCTCGGGCCGCGGGACCTGGCCGCGGGCACGGCGCTGATGGCCACCCGGCTCGGCCAGGGCAAGACGCCGGTCCCGCTGGACTCAGCCCCGGCCCGGCTCAGCTCCGAGCTGACTGCCTTCCAGGACCTGCTGCTGCAGCGGGCGACCGAGTTCCGCGATCAGCGGACCGTCACGGTGAACACCTGGGACGAGTTCGTGGCGGCGGTCGCGACCGGCTGGGCCCGGGCCCTGCACTGCGGCCAGCCCGAGTGCGAGGACGACATCAAGGCCGCCACGTCCGCCACGCCGCGCGTCATCCCGGCCGACGGCGAGCCGGAGCAGGGGACCTGCATCCGGTGCGGTCAGCCCTCCGCCTACGGCAAGCGCCTCATCTTCGGCCGCGCCTACTAGGCGCGGCGGGCCAGCCATCCCTGGAAATCGGTGGCGACAATGCGCTCGTCGTGCACGTCACGCGCCTGCGGCGAGGCCAGCCAGACGATCGGGGGTCCCATCACGGCGGGGTCGATCAAGCTGAGCCCGGCGGGACGGCCACCGGGGGGCAGCATGCCGGTCTCGGTGGCGCCGCCCGGCAGCAGCATGTTGACCCGGATCGGGGTGCTGGCCAGGTCGGCCGCCATGATCCGGGACAGCGCCTCGGCCCCCGCCCGGGACGGCCCGTACGGCACGAAGCCGCGGCGGTTCATCGTGGTGTGGTTCATCGAGATGTTGACGATCCGCCCGGCCCCCGCGGCCAGCATCCTCGGCGTGAGTTCCCTGGCCATCAGGAAGTAGCCGGTGAGGTTCACGTCGATCACCGCACGGAACCCGTCAGGCGGTACGTCCCAGAAGCCCTGGGGCTCCGCCATGAACCGGGGGTTGACCGTCCGCATGCCCAGGCCCGCGTTGTTGACCAAGAGGTCGATGCCGCCGAGCCGTGACCAGGCCTGGTCGGCCGCACGGGCGACGGACACCTCGTCGGCGGCGTCCGCGGCGACACCGAGAGCGCCGGGCAGCCCCGCCGCGGCCTGCGCGGCCCGCTCCGCCGACCGGCTGGTGATCACGACCGCGGCGCCGGCCCGCGCCAGTGCGCCGGCCATGGCCAGGCCGATACCGCTGGTCCCGCCGGTGACCAGGGCCCGGGTGCCGTCCAGGTCCACGCCGCTCTCGTCCGCCATCACGTCCCCACGAAGGTGCTGCCCGCATTCGCTCCCACGCTAGAGCAAGCCCCGCGAGCAGTGGCCGCCGGCCGCCGCCATTGATTACCAGTTCGAGTTTTACCCCCGATAGGGGGTCGGATCTTAACTGCTGATGGTTATCCACAGGAAACGGCGGTGGTCAGATCGAGAAGTCCTGCTCGTACCAGACCTCAGTGCCGGCCGGGCGAGGGCTGCCCGGGCGAGGGCTGCCCGGGCGAGGGCTGGCCGGGACCGGCGGGGCAGCCCCGTCGAGCCGTGATTCCAGCTGCTCGATCCGGTCGTGCAGGGCGCGCAGGCTGACCCCCACCAGGTCGGGCAGCACGGCGTTGTCGAGATCCACCGGGGCGGTCGCGGCCCGCGCCTGCCTGCGCATGATCACCTGGCCGGGCACGCCGACCACGACCGAGTCCGGCGGGACCGGCTTGACGACGACGGCGTTCGCGCCGATCCGGCTGTCGTGGCCGACCGTGATCGGGCCCAGCACCTTGGCGCCGGCCCCGATGGTGACCCGGTCCCCCACCGTGGGGTGCCGCTTCCCGCGGTCCAGGCTGGTGCCGCCGAGCGTGACCCCGTGGTAGATGGTCACGTCCCGGCCCACCTCGGCGGTCTCCCCGATCACCACGCCGGTGGCGTGGTCGATGAACAGCCCGGGCCCGAGCACCGCGGCAGGGTGGATGTCCACCCCGGTCAGCATCCGGGTGAGAGCAGAGCACATCCGGGCCAGCAGGGTCCGGCCGTGCCGCCACAGCCAGCTGCTGGCCCGGTGTCCCCAGACGGCGTGCAGCCCCGGATAGCACAGCACCAGTTCCGCGGTGCTGCGCGCGGCCGGATCCCGCTCCCGGGCGGCCCGCAGGTCCGCGCGCAGCTCAGCGAGCACCGCTAGTCACCCAGGTCGGCGAACAGCGGGGTGCTCAGGTAGCGCTCCCCGAAGTCGGGAACCACGACCACGATCAGCTGGCCGGCGTTCTCCGGCCGGTGCGCGACCTGGACCGCGGCCCAGACTGCCGCCCCCGACGAGATACCGACCAGCAGCCCCTCTTCCCGGGCCAGCCGGCGGGCCATGCTGATCGCGTCCTCGTTACCCACCGGGAGGATCTCGTCGATCACGGCGGTGTCGAGGACATCCGGGACGAAGCCGGCCCCGATGCCCTGGATCGGGTGCGGGCCCTTCGGGCCCCCGGACAGCACCGGTGACGCGGCCGGCTCGACCGCGACGATCCGCACCGACGGCTTGCGCTCCTTGAGGACCTCGCCGACGCCGGTGATGGTGCCGCCGGTGCCCACGCCCGCCACGAAGATGTCCACGCCGCCGTCGGTGTCCCGCCAGACCTCCTCGGCGGTGGTGGCGCGGTGGATCGCCGGGTTGGCCGGGTTCTCGAACTGCTGCGGCATGAAGTACCGCTGATCGCTCTTGGCCAGTTCCTCGGCCTTGGCGATGGCACCGGGCATGCCGTCCGGGCCGGGGGTGAGCAGCAGGTCGGCACCGAGTGCGCGGAGCAGCTGGCGACGCTCCCGGCTCATCGTCTCCGGCATGGTCAGCAGGCAGCGGTAACCGCGGGCGGCGCAGACCATGGCCAGCGCGATGCCCGTGTTGCCGCTGGTCGGCTCCAGGACGATGGTGTCCGGCCCGATCAGCCCGTCCCGCTCGGCCGCGTCGATCATGGCCACACCGATGCGGTCCTTGACGCTGTTGGCCGGGTTGAAGAACTCCAGCTTCGCCACCACCGGCGCCGCGGCCCCGTCGGTCACCCGCTGCAGCCGGACCAGCGGCGTGTTCCCCGTCAGCTTGGTGACGTCCTCGGCGATCCGCATGATCTGCCCCTTCCCGCGGCCGCTCTGGCGCGCGTTCCTCCTCAATCACACCATTCCGTTCCTGCGCGGTGCCGGGGGGACACGAACCGGCGGGACCTTAAGCCCGCTCCGGGCAGCCACACGGCCGGGCCCCAGGCGGGGGGTGATGCCCGGGGCCCGGCCCTGACGCGGTCACGGTGACGATCAGCCCCCGTGCCGCGGACCTGGGGGTGGTGGTCAGCGCCGCGCGGCCCCCTGGCCGGCGGACGCCGCCCCGGCCTGCGCGTGCTGCCCCGCGGCCGGCTCGGCCGTGACCGGCTCGGCCGACGCCGCCTCGGCGGCCGCCGGGTCAGCAGGACCGGCCGCCGGCGCCGGGGCGGACTCCGCGCCCGGCCCGTGCTCCTCGTGCACGTACCGCTTGCCCCGCAGCAACGAGGCCACGGCGGCGACGAGGCAGGCCGCGATCGCGAAGTCGAAGGCGACGGACAGGCCGTTGGAGAACGCGGGCGAGATCAGGGCCGGGAAGAAGCCCCGCCCGGTCAGGTAGGCGGCGTGGCTGGCCGGCAGCTTGGAGATGGCCGGGCCGAGCAGGGTCTGCACCGGGTTGTAGCCGAGCAGCGCGGCGAACAAGACCGAGACCGGCGGCAGGGCGGCGACCCGGGCCGCGTCAGCGTGCGACACGCCCTGGGCGACCAGGCCGTGGTCGAGCGCGGCGGGCAGCGACCCGGCCAGGCCCAGGATGATCAGCGTGAAGAAGATGCCGATGGACAGCACCATGGCCGAGTTCTGGAACGTGGCGCTCATCCCCGCGCCCACCCCGCGGCTCTCCCGCGGCAGGCTGTTCATGATCCCGGCCCGGTTCGGCGAGGCGAACAGCCCCATGCCCAGCCCGTTGAGCAGCAGGATCATCGCGAACTGCCAGTAGGTGAAGTTGATCGGCAGCAGTTCCAGCAGCAGGAACGAGGCCGCGGCCACCACCATGCCGCCGGTCGCGAACGGGCGGGCGCCGAAGCGGTCGGACAGATAGCCGGACACCGGCCCGGCGATCAGGAAGCCGATCGTGAGCGGGAGCATGAAGATCCCGGCCCACAGCGGGGTCTGGCTGAAGCTGTAGCCGTGCCGCGGCAGGTAGATGCCCTGCAGCCAGATGATCAGCACGAACATCAGGCCGCCCCGGCCGAGGCCGGACAGCAGGCTGGCCAGGTTCCCGGCGGTGAAGGCCCGGATCCGGAACAGGGGCAGCCGGAACATGGGCTGCTCGACCCTGGTCTCCACGAAGCAGAAGAGCACCAGCACGGCCAGGCCGCCGATGATGGCCGAGAGCACGAACGGGCTGGTCCAGCCCATCGTGTGGCCCCCGTAGGGCTGGATGCCGTAGGTGATCCCGACCAGCACGGCGATCAGGCCGATGGCGAACGTGATGTTGCCCCACCAGTCGATCCGGGCCGGGCGGCGCTCGCCGAGCTCGCGGAGCTTCAGGTAGGCCCAGAACGTGCCGAACACGCCGAACGGCACCGACACCAGGAAGACCAGCCGCCACTCCACCGGGCCGAGCAGGCCGCCGAGGATGAGCCCGATGAAGGAGCCCGCGATCGCGGCCACCTGGTTCAGGCCCAGGGCCAGGCCCCGCTGGTTGGTCGGGAACGCGTCGGTGAGCAGGGCGCTGGAGTTGGCCATCAGCATGGCCCCGCCGACGCCTTGCAGGACGCGCATCCCGATGATCCACAACGCGGCAGGCGTCCCCTGCAGCCAGGTCACCGCGAGCAGGATCGAGAACACGCTGAACACGGCGAAGCCGAGGTTGTAGATCCGGACCCGGCCGACCATGTCGCCGAGGCGGCCGAAGCTGACCACCAGCACGGCGGTGACCACCAGGTAGCCCATGATCATCCACAGCAGCAGGCTGGTGTTGCCCGGCTGCAGCGGGTTGACCCCGATGCCGCGGAAGATGTCCGGCAGCGCGATCAGCATGATCGAGGCGTTGATGGTCGCCATCAGCACGCCGAGCGTGGTGTTCGACAGGGTGATCCACTTGTAGCGCGGGCCGGGTGGCTGGTCCGCCCGGCCGGCGCCACGGTGGAGGAGCCCGCGGCTGGGTGATTCGTGGTGCCCGTGGTGGCTCAGGTGCCCGTGGCCACTGTGAGTGCCGCCCGCCGCGTGCTGGCCGTTCGGCTGAGGATGGCCGTTGAGCTGCGCAGAGTTACCCGGCTCAGCTGAGGAGGCCCGCATGCCTTCCCTTCCCTAACGGTTTTTCCCGGGCGCGTGCCCTGCGGCCCGGCAGTCTCGTCCCGGGCAGTAGCGTGTCCGGTGAATAGTTGCTTAATCAAAACTAACATCATGAGCGGCTGGGGTAATCCCCGGCGGCGGCCCGATTTTCGCGGGGCCCGGGACCGCCGGCCGGGGAAGGCCCAGGCCGGGGGCTCAGGCATGGCCAGGGCCCGGGCGTGCTCGGCGTCCAGGTACCGCTGCCCGCGCCGGCTGCGGCTACACACGGACCAGCCGCCTGGCGGCCGGACCCGGCAAGGTCAGCGGCCATCTGTTCGGAAGGCAGCAGACCCGGCCTGCGGCCGCAGCCAGCAGGTCCGGGGTCAGCGGCCGGAGGTCAGCGGCCGGAGGTCAGCGGCCGGAGGTCAGCGGCCGGAGGTCAGCGGACCAGGTCGTTGAAGAGCCGGTCCAGTTCCGCCGCCGGGTCGGCGGTCAGGCCGCTGTGCACCGGGCCCGGCTGCACGATCGTGCTGCGCGTGGCGGTCAGCCAGCGGAACCGCACCCCCGGCGGCTGCTCCGCGTCCGGGCCAGGACGGCAGCGCTCCTCCAGGGCGCCCAGGGCCGCCGCCACCGCCGTCATGTCCGTGGCCGGGTCGAGGGCCCGGAGACGGTCTTCGTTGAGGAAAATCCGGCAGCCGAGGAAGCGGCGCTGCTGGCAGTAGAGGATCACCCCGGCATTCATCGCCTCCCCCCGTTCCACCCTCGGCACGACCCGGATCAGCGCGTACTCGAAGGGTTCGGCGCCGGTGTCCATCAGCGGATCACCTCCAGCACCTGGGGGGCGCGTTCCAGCAGGTGCACGGCGTAGTCCGCGGGCCGCCCGTCGCCGAACCACCCGGCGGGCACCAGGGCCAGCACCTCGTCCAGCAGCGCGGCGGTGATCCGCGGGGCCAGGGCCTGGTGCGCGGCGGGAAGCTGGGTCGCGTCGCGGCGCAGCACGTGGTCGCGGGCGTCGAACGGCGCCAGCGGGCGGGCCGCTGGCCAGTTGTGCTGGAAGTACAGCGCCGATCCGTGGTCGATCAGCCAGATGCTGCCGTGCCAGACCAGCAGGTTCGGGTTGCGCCAGGTCCGGTCCACGTTCTGGATCAGCGCGTCGAACCACAGCACGCTGCTGGCGAACTCCGGGTCCACCGCCCAGCCCGCGGGATCGAAGCCGGCCGACCCGGGCAGGAAGTCCACCCCCACGTTCAGGCCCTCGCTGGCCCGCAGCAGGTCCTGGATCTCCGGGTCGGGCTCGGTGGCGGCGATCCGCGGATCCAGGCTGGCGAGCACCAGCTCGGGGGTGCGCAGGCCGAGCCGCCGGGCGAGCTCGCCGCCGACGATCTCCGCGACCAGCGCCTGGGCCCCTGGCCGGCGCCGCGGAACTTCAGCACGTAGGTGCCGAGGTTGTCCGCCTCGACCAGGGCAGGCAGCGATCCCCCCTCACGCAGCGGGGTCACGTACCGGGTGACGCTCACCGGTTCCAGCACGCCGGACAGGCTACCGGGCCTGCCCGGCCCGGCCCGCTGGCCGTGGCCGCCGCGCCGCGGCTCAGCCCGGGGCCGGCACGTGCGCGGCCTGCAGCAGGTAGGCGACCACATCCGCGGCGCCGAAGCCGGGACCGGCCGCCGCCACCAGCGCGGGCAGGAACGCGAGATCCTGGCCCAGCGTGAGCACGGCGGGCTCGGCGGCTCCCGCGGCGGTACGCTGCGCGAGGCCCACCGTGGCTAGCAACCCGTTGCACAGGCACCGGCGGCCGGCCGTGTCCCCGGCCGCGCCGCCCTTGCGAACGTAGACGCTGACCGGCTCAGCCGGGCAGCGGTAGCCGACCCGCCCGCCCGGCCGCTGGTAGGGCACCCGCAGGTAGCCGAGATCACACACCCGGGGCCGGGCGGCGTAGACCTCGTCGTCACCGAGGGTTCCCGGCAGTGCGGCGACCTTGAACGGGAACCCCGCCGGGGAGACCGCAGGCTCGTTGCGCACGGCCAGCGTGCCGGCCAGCGCCTGCTCGATGAGCTGGGCGCGGAACCGGGGCTCGAGGCCGGAATCCCGGCACAGCGCGAACGCGGTGCCGACCTGGATGCCGTGCGCGCCCGCCGCCTGGGCCGCGGCGAGCCGCCCGGCGGCGGCCTGGCCGCCCGCCAGCCAGAAGGGCAGCCCGAGCGCGGCGACCTTGGCCAGGTCGATCTCGTCCCGCGGGCCGTACACCGGCTGGCCGGTGTCATCGAGCTGGAGCCGCCCGCGGGGCGGGGCGCTGTGCCCGCCCGCGCTCGGCCCCTCCAGCACGAAGCCGTCCGGCGCCGTCGCCGGGTGGCGGCACAGGTACTGGGCCAGCACCGAGGAGGAGACGATGGCCAGGAAGACGGGCCGGGGCAGGGCGCGGCCCCGCCCCGTGCTGGCCGGCCCGTGCTGGCCCGCCCCGTGGAGTGCGGCCGGGTCGATCCGGGCCACGTGCCGGGCCCCGGCGTCCGCGCCCGAGACGGTCACGCTCGCCTCGCCCAGGCCGCCCGCGGCCAGCGCGTCGAGCAGGCCCGGGATCCCGGCCGGGATACCCGCGCCCATCAGCACGTAGTCGACTCCGGCCAGCATGGCGCCGTAGGCCGCCGCCGGGGTGGCCAGCTGGACCTTCTCCAGGTAGTTGACGCCCACCGGGCCGTGCTGGCCTTCCTTGGCCAGGTGCACCTCGACGAAGTTGCCGGCCACGGTGAGCTCGGTGCCCGCCGGGTTCGGGCGCAGCCCCAGCCGGGGGACGGGCCGGAACGGCTGCCCGGGCGGGATCCCGCCCGGCACGAAGTAGCGCCGCAGGATGCGGTCGGCCACGCCGGGGATCGGAAGCTCACCCAGGGCATGGCGGGCGTCTCCCCGGGGTCGCCGCGCTGCAGCCGGCGGGCCAGGACGGCGTCCAGCGCCACCCCGGACACCACGCCGAGCTGACCGGTCGCGGCCACCGCACGGGCCAGCCGCCAGCCGGAGACGGCCACGCCCATCCCGCCCTGGATGAGCACCGGCCAGCGTCCCGGGACGGCCGGCGGCCCGCCCATCAGCGGGCGGCGGGCTGGTAGGGACAGGCTGGGTCCTCGCCGAGCGGGTCGCCGGACGCGGCGTAGGCCCGGGCCCGGGACCCGCCGCACAGGTCCGCGTACTCGCACTGGCCGCAGCGCCCGGTGAACTGGGCCGCCCGGATCGCGCGCAGCACCGGGTTCCCGGTGTAGATGTCCCGCAGCGGGCGCTCGCGGATGCTGCCCACGCTGAGGGGCAGGAACCCGGCCGGGTACACCTCGCCGTCGTGCGCGATGAACACGATGCCCTTGCCGTCCCGGGTCGGTGCGGTGTGGGCGCTCGGTGGCCGCCCCGGGGGCCCGAGCAGGTCCCCGAGCTCGCCGGACAGCCGGGTGTAGAGCGTGCTGCGCGGCGCAGGCTGGCCGGCCCGGCGGGCGGCCACCACCCGGCGGAAGAACGGGGCTTCCACGGTGCGGACCACGAACCCGTGGCGGGAGGCGTCGTACAGGAAGTGGCAGACGTCCTCGTGCCCGGCGGCGGAAAGAGCGGCGGTGCTGACCCCCCGGCCCACCTGGACCAGGAAGAACACCTCCCACATGTGCGCGCCGGTCTCCGCCAGCAGCGCGGCGATCCGGGGCAGCTCCACCACGTTGCGGTTCATCACGGTGGTGTTGACCTGGACGGTCAGTCCGGCGGCCACGAGGTCCCGGATGGCCTGGACGGTCTGCGTGAAGTGCCCCGGGATGCCGCGTATGCCGTCGTGGGTGGCGGCGCAGGCCCCGTCCAGGCTGACCGACACGGCCCGGGCCCCGCAGCCCGCGATCCGCTCGATCATGGCCGGGGTGAGCAGCGGGGTGACCGACGGGGACAGGCAGACCGGGACGCCCAGCGCGGTCGCGTAGCCGGCCAGGTCGAACAGGTCGGGCCGGAGCAGGCAGTCACCGCCGGTGAAGACCAGGATCGGGTAGGGCCGCCCGAAGCCGGCTACCTGGTCGATGAGGGCCCGGCCCTCCGCCGCACTGAGCTCCCCGGGCGGGGGCTGGGTGGTGGCGCTGGCGCGGCAGTGCCGGCAGGCCAGCAGGCAGGCGCCGGTGGTCTCCCAGAACACCAGCATGGGCCGCTGGCCGAAGTCCACCGCGGGCCGCGGTAGCGCCGGGTGCCTCATCTGAGCGGGGACCGTCATCGCCGCACTGCCTCTCCGGGTTCTGCGGTCAGGATGAGGCCAGCATGGCCCGCGGTCTGCCGGGGTCCCAGGGCCCTTGGTCCCCGGGGGACGGACCGTACGGCGGTGCGGGCGGCCCGCCTCAGCCCCCGCCGCATCCGGCGCCCCGGCCGCCTGGGCCACGCCCGGCCGCGGTCAGCCCTGCGCGGCGCGGAGGGCGGCGTACCAGGCCGGGAAGTCGTGCAGCGAGTCCAGGACCACCTCGGCCCCGGCCCCCCGCAGGTCCGCGGGGCCGAACGATCCGGTCGCCACCCCGACCGCGTGCGCACCCGCTGCGGTCGCGGCGCCCATGTCGGCCGGGGCGTCACCGACGTAGGCGGCCGCGCCGACCTTGGTCAGCACGGCGGCCTTTTCCGGCCCGTACACGTGCGTGTACAGGTCGTCGGCTTCCAGCCGGGCGGCGGCCAGGCTGGGGCCGACCGAGATCGGGTGCTTGGCGGTAATGATGATGGCCCGCTCGCCGGCCCGCCGGACGGCCGCGAGGGCCTCGGCCGCCCCGGGCAGCGGCGCGGTCAGCTCGGAGGCCAGCCGGACATAGTGCCGCCGGTAGGTGGCCACGGCGGCCTCGCATTCCGCGGCCGGGAACCAGTACGGCGCTTCGTCCTCGAGCTTGATCCCCAGCCGCCGGGTCACCGAGTCCAGATCGATGGGGGTCCCGGTCTCCCGGGCCACCTCCGCCCACGCGGCCAGGATCGCCGGCTGGGAGTCGATCAGGGTCAGGTCGAGGTCGAACCCGACCGGACCGGCCACGCCGCCGGCCAAGGAGGTCTGCCCAGGCTGGATCAAGAGGCAGCCCCGGGGGGAATCACGTTACCGGGCCGGGCCAGACTGGCTGAGCGCAGACGAGGAGGCAACTGGTGAGCACCCTGGAACAGCCCGGGCAGGCCCGGCACCCGCTCGACCCGCTGACCGCGGAGGAGTTCCGCCAGGCCGCCTCGGCGCTGCGGCGCGACCGCGGGGTCGGCGGGCGGTGGCGGATCGCCTCGATCGAACTGCGCGAGCCGCCCAAGGACACCGTGGCCACGCTCGCGGAGGGCGGGCCGCCCCCGGGCGCCGGCCCGCGAGGCGCCGGCCCGCGAGGCGCTGGCCGTGTGCTGGAACCGGGACGACGGCCATGCCTACCGGGCGGTGGTGTCGCTGGACGCCGGCTCGGTGACCGCCTGGGAGCCGCTCCCCGGACAGCAGCCGAACATCACCCTGGACGAGTGGCACGAATGCGACGAGATGCTGCGCAGCGACCCGGCGCTGGCCGCGGCGCTCGCCCGGCGCGGCATCACTGATCGTTCTCGCATCCTCACTGATCTCTGGGCGTTTGGCGCGGACCTGGTGCCGCCACGCTACCGTGGCCGCCGGCTGGGCTGGGCAGACGTCTGGTGCCGCGGCAGTGAGCAGGGCAATCCCTACGCGCACCACCTCAGCGGGCTGCATCCCATCGTGGACCTCAACCAGATGGTCCTGCTGGAGATCGAGGACGACGGGGACTCCGGTGAGCTGCCCCAGGTGATGGGCGAGTACCTGCCGAAACTGATCCCGATGCCGCTGCGCGAGGTGGCCCCGCTGGAGATCAGCCAGCCTGAGGGGGTCTCGTTCGAGCTGGACGGGCACCTGCTGCGCTGGCAGAACTGGGAGCTGCGGCTCGGCTTCAACTACCGCGAGGGCCTGGTGCTGCACACGGTCGGGTTCCGCGACGCCGGGCGGCTGCGGGCGGTGGCGCACCGGCTCTCGTTCGCGGAGATGGTGGTGCCCTACCGGGACCCGACCCCCGACCACTTCCGGCGGACCGCGTTCGACATCGGCGAGTGGGGACTCGGCTTCATGACCACCTCGCTCGAGCGGGGCTGCGACTGCCTGGGCGAGATCAGCTACCTCGACGCGGTCGTGCACGACTCGGCGGGCGAGCCGCGGCTCATCCCGCACGCGATCTGCATCCACGAGGAAGACAACGGCGTGCTGTGGAAGCACGTGGACCACGAATTCGGCCCCGAGGTCCGCCGGGCCCGGCGGCTGGTGGTGTCCTTCCACGTCACCGTGGCCAACTACGAGTACCTCGTGTACTGGCGCTTCTACCAGGACGGCAATATCGAGTGCGAGGTCCGGGCGACCGGGGTCATGGTCACCTCGAACTTCCCCGGCGGCCAGCCGCCGCCGTACGGCACGGTGGTTGACGAGCGCACCTACGCCCCCTTCCACCAGCACTTCATCGTGGCCCGGCTGGACCTCGACGTGGACGGCCCGGCCAACACGGTCTACGCGGTCGACTCGCAGCCAGCCCCGCCCGGCCCGGACGACCCGTACCGGCTCGGCCTGCTGCTGCGCCAGACCCCGCTGCGCACCGAGGCGGAAGGCAAGCAGGACTACGACTGGCAGGCCCAGCGGGGCTGGAAGGTGGTGAGCACCGGCACCCCGAACTCACTCGGCGCCCCCACCGGCTACAAGCTGGTGCCCGGCGGGTCGTTCCCGGCGTTGCTGGACCCGTCGTCCCCCGTGGTGCGGCGCGCCGGGGTGATCGAGCACACCCTGTGGGTCACCCCGTACCACCCGGACGAGCGCTGGCCCTGCGGCGACTTCCCGACGCAGAGCGCGGACGATACCGGGCTGCCCGTCTGGACCGCGCAGAACCGGCCGATCGAGAACGCCGACGTGGTGCTCTGGTACGTGTTCGGCATCCACCACATCACCCGGCCGGAGGACTGGCCGGTCATGCCGGTGGACACGGTGTCGTTCTGGCTCAAGCCATTCGGGTTCTTTAATCGTAATCCGGCCCTTGACGTGCCGCCGGACGCGAATACCGGCTGCCACCCGGACGGCGGGGCCGCCGGGCCCGGCTGAGCACGCTGGCCCGTCGCTACCCTGTGACGATGCGCAGCAGCCTGGCGGTGCGGACGGCCGGGTGGCTCGCTGGCCTGACCGCCGCGGCCTGGATAGTCGCGGCCGGATCGGCTGGCGCGGCCACCACCGCCACGCCCAGTCCCAGCTCCTCCCCCAGTTCCGCGCCGGGCTCCGGGTCCTGGACCGTGTATCACGGCGACCCGGCCGGCCACGGCGTGGCCGCGACAGCGGGGGCGGCGGACACCACGTCCCGGGCGTGGACTTCGCCCGCGCTGGGCGGCGAGATCTACGGCGAGCCGCTGGTGTCGGCGGGCCGGGTCTACGTGGCCACCGAGGACGACACGGTGTACGCGCTGTCCGCCGCGACCGGGGCGGTGGCCTGGTCCCGGCACCTGGCCACCCCGGTGCCGGCCAGCTCGCTGCCCTGCGGTGACATCGCGCCGACCGTCGGGATCACCGGCACACCGGTCATCGACCCGGCCCGGGCCGAGATCTTCGTGGTGGCCGACGAGGAGGTGCACGGCCGGCCGGCCCACGTGCTGGCCGGCCTGAGCACGGCCACCGGGCAGGTCGAGATGACCCGGGATGTGGACCCGCCCGGGGTGGACACCGCGGCGCTGCTGCAGCGCACCGGGCTGGCCCTGGCCGGCGGCCGGGTGGTGTTCGGGTTCGGCGGCAACGACGGGGACTGCGCCAGCTACCGCGGACGGGTGGTGGCCGTCCCGGAAACCGGCGGCCAGCCCGCCATGTTCACCGTGGACGCGAAGGCCGGCGACTCGCAGGGCGCGATCTGGATGGGCGGGGGCGCCCCGGCCGTGGACGCCAGCGGCGACGTCTGGGTCAGCGCCGGCAACGGCTCGGTGTACAACGCCGCGCGCGGCTACGACGACAGCGACTCGGTACTCGAGCTGTCGCCCTCGATGAAGCTGCTGCAGTACTTCGCGCCGAGCGACTGGCCGGTGAACAACTCCCACGATCTCGACATGTCCACCGAGCCGGTCCTGCTGCCCGGCGGGCGGGTGCTGATCGCCGGGAAGTCCCGCATCGCCTACCTGCTTAACCGCGCGCATCTCGGCGGCATCGGCGGGCAGCTGGCCTCGCTGGGCCCGGCGTGCACCGAGGACGTCGACGGCGGCGACGCGTCGGCCGGCGACACCGTGTACCTGCCCTGTCTGGCTGGCCTCGTGGCGGTCCGCGCGACCGCGTCGCCGCCGGGCCTGCGGCTGCTGTGGAAAACCGGGACCGGCGGCGGGCCGCCGATCGTGGCCGGGGGGCTGGTCTGGACGATCAGCCAGGAAGGCACCCTGTACGGCCTCGACCCGAAGACCGGGCAGGTCCGGCAGCAGGCCGCGATCGGCAAGGTGGCGAATCACTTCCCCACCCCGGCCGTCGGAGCCGGCCTGCTGCTCGCCCCGGCCGCCGAGCGGGTGGTCGCGTTCCGGGTCACCAGCGCTCCGGCCAGCCGGCCCGCCGCCGCCCCGACCGCGAAGGCCAGCACGTCCGCCCACGCCAGCGGCTCCGCCGCAGCGGGCAGCGGGCTGTCCGGCGGCGCCCTGGCGGGCATCGTGGTCGGCGGCCTGGTGGTGCTGGGCGCGATCGGCTGGCTGCTCTGGCGCGGCGTCGCGGTCCGCCGCGTACGGCGTGGCGTGCGGGGCCGGCGCTAGGCGCGGGCCGGGGGCGGCCCTAGAGGTCGTCGTCCTCTTCCCGGCGCCGGGCCGCCCCGCGGACCGGACGGCCGTACAGCCGGGCGTTCCGCTCGATCTCCTCGACGTCCTCGAGGGCGGCCCGCCGGACCCGCCGGCTGTGCGCGGTGCGCAGCCGGGGCCGGCTGACCAGCAGCCGGGTCCGCCGTCCCAGCAGGGCCACGCCCAGCGCCAGCAAGGCGATGACCACCACGAAGATCACGACCGCGTCGGTAATGCTGAAGGCATTCGATGCGGACGCGGCGCCCGCCCACGCATCGATCACGCTGACCCCGGACGTCATGGTTCGCCTCCCGGCCCACCGAGCCCGCTGCGCCGCTCTTCCGCCACGCCACCGGATCATCGGACCGTCTGTCTCTAGTGTAAAGCGCGGGCCAAGTCCGGGACCCGGCTGCAGCCGCCGGAACTCGCGCCGCCAGGCCGCCCGGCCGCCCGGGCCGGCGGAGGCCATTTACAAGCACCGTCCCGGCGTGTGGACTAGGCCAGGGAACACCATTTTCCGGTCCATTCCGCGCGCCTTCATCCGGCCGCTGAGGGGAGTCCCGCCTTGCCTGAGGACGCCGCACCCGAGCCCCCCGCCCCGGCGCCCCCCGCGCCCGTCACCCCCACCGCGCCCGCCGCGCCCGGGACCCTCGCGCCCGGGGATATGTCCCTCTACGCCCCGCAGCTCGGTGAGGCCAGCCGCCCGCTCGGCCTGCTGATCGAGGGCATGATGACCGCCCAGGTCGTCACCGTGCTGGCCCGGTTAGCCGTCCCGGACGAGCTGGCCAGCGGCCCGCTGACCGCCAGCCAGCTCGCGGCCCGGGTGGGTGCCGCCCCGGATGCGCTGTCCCGGCTGCTGTCCGCGGCGGCCGTCTACGGCCTGGTCCGCAAAGACCACGCGGGACGGTACGCACTGACCCCGGCCGCCGACCTGCTGCGCACCGCCGCGGACGGCTCCGCCCGGAGCATCGCGATCGGGTTCCTGGGGCCGCCGCACTGGCGGAGCGCCGGGCGCCTGGAGGAGGTCGTGCGCAGCCCCGACCCCGTGAACCCGGCCGGTCCCGGCGGGATCTATGAGTACTACGGCCAGCATCCGGAGGAAGCCGCCTGGTTCGCCCGGGCCATGGGCCGGGTCACCGCGATGATGGTGGACCAGCTCACCCAGGCCGGGTTCCGGCCGCTGGCGTCGGGCCGGATCGTGGACGTGGGCGGCAGCCGCGGGACCCTGCTGGCCTACCTGCTCCGCGCCCGGCCGGACGCCAGCGGGGTGCTGATGGACCGGGCCGAGGCGCTGGCCGAGGCCCCCGGGTACCTGGCCGGGGCGGGAGTCGGCGGGCGGGCCGAGATCGTGGCCGGCGACTTCCTGCGCGAGGTCCCGCCGGGCGGCGACCTGTACGTGCTCAGCCAGATCCTGCACAACTGGGACGACGAGCACGCGCGCACGATCGTCCGCAACTGCCATCGCGCGAGCCGCCCCGGCGGCGCGCTCATGGTGATCGACTGGGTGCTCCCGGACGGGCCCGAGCCGTCCCTCGCCCACCTGATGGACCTGATCATGATGATGGTGCTGGGCGGGCGGGAGCGCACCCGCGCGGAGCACCAGGCGCTGCTCGGCCCGGAGGGCTATGAGCTGGTCCGGGACACTGCGCTGCCCGGGGTGATGCCCTACCGGGTGCTGGAGTTCCAGCATGTGTGAGGTATCACAGGGCATCCGGGGACCCGGGGCGCACCCGCCGCAGTACGCTACCCATGAGTAATATCTCCGTGACCCCCACGAGGTGCTCAATCGCTCAGCGTGGCCGCGGGCGCCCCCAGCTACGCCGCGGTGTTCCTGGTCGTCTGCTGCCGCGCCCGCTAGCCGCCCCGGCTGGCAGGCCCGCCAACCCGCCCGGGAGGCGATGTGCACCGGATCGAAGGACCGCACCGGACCCGGTTCGCCCGGCCCGGCAGCCTGCGCATCGCCTACGAGCTGCGCGGCCGCTGGGCCTGGTGGCGGCCGTGGCTGGTGCTGATCCAGGGCCTGGGCTTCGATCGCTCGGGCTGGCAGCCGGTGCGCCGCCGGCTGCGGCGGCGGTTCCGCCTGGTGCTGGTGGACAACCGGGGCAGCGGCCGCAGCGACCCGCCCGGCGCCCCGTTCGGTGTCGCCGACATGGCCGCCGACGTCGTCGCGGTCCTGGATGACGCGGGGATCCGGCGGGCGCACGTGCTGGGCATGAGCCTGGGCGGGATGGTGGCCCAGGAACTGGCGGTCAGCTACCCGGACCGGGTGGACGGCCTGGTGCTGGCGTCCACCTCGCCAGGCTGGCCGTTCGCGTATCCCATGCCGGCCGCGTCCGTGGCCCTGCTCGCGGCGTCCCGCGCGATGTCACCAGGCGAGGCGGCCCGGCGGCACGCCGAGAACGCCTTGTCGCCCGGCGACGCGGCCTGCCACCCCGACCTCGTCCGCCGCCTGGTGAAGCTGCAGGGCTCCCGCCCGGCCCCGCCCCGGGCGTGGATGGCCCAGGCGGCCGCGGGTGCCAGCTACGCCGGCCAGCTGCGCGAGACCCGGATCACCGCGCACACGCTGGTCCTGCACGGCACGGCGGACACCGTGGTCGATCCGCGCAACGCACGGCTGCTGCGCGCCGGATTCCCGGGGCCCAGCTGGTGACCTTCCCCGGGCTGGGGCACCTGCTCTGCTGGCAGGACCCGGCCGGGTTCGCCGCCGTGGTCAGCGCGTTCCTGCGGCGGTAAGCCAGGCGGAGGCCAGCCGCTGCGGGCCCTGCCGCAGCCAGGCCCGCAGCTCACCGGGTCCGGTGCTGGTGACCAGCTCCGGCTCGGCGCCGGGCAGGATGGGCCGGTGGTATTCGAGCTCGGCGTGGCCGGGCAGCCAGCCCAGCCCGGCCAGCTCGTCCTCCACGGCGGCCCAGTGGATGGCGTTGTTGACGTGGCCCGCGGTGTCGAAGTCCGCGGCGCGCAGCGGCCAGGACCGGCCCGCCGCGGACCCGGGCACCCCCGGGTGGGACAGCCGCGCCGAGACCTGCCGGCCCGCCGTGGACGGCCCGTAGACCCGGTGGAACGACTCGCCCAGCGGGACCGGGCGCCCGTCCCGCGCGGAGACCGCGGCCCAGATCGCGGTGGACTGGATAAGATCCCCGCCCGCCGCGCGCACCGTCGTCGTGCGCTCGGCCCACCGCGGGCCCGTGGCCGAGCAGAAAGTCCGCAACGAAATTCGCTCCCGGTGCGCGGGATACCCGCGGATAGCCAGGGCCACGCGGCGGACCAGCCAGAAGTACGACCCGTCCCAGCCCGCGTCAGCGACATCGTCTTCGGCGGCCTGCTGGAGATAGCGGGCCAGCGCGTCGAGCCGCAGCAGGCCCGCCGGGGTCACGTCGGTGCTGCGCACCGACCGGGTGGCGGTGAACACCCGGCCCTGCGCGGGATCGGCGCGGAACACGGGAGCCCTGGCCGCGGACGGCGCCGGACGTTGCTCACGAATGGCCACGCCCGTCACGCTAGCCTGCCGCACCCCCGGGCCCTCGCGGCTGGTCCCGCCGGGCGGGCCCGCCCGTCCCAGCGGGCAGGCCCGCCGCCTGTCTCAGCGGGCGGCCCGCCGCCTGGGTCAGCCGGTGCAGCCGGGCACTGAGCCCAGCGGGACGCAGTTGTCCGGATGGTTGCCGGTCACCACCGTGCCGGACAGCGAGACGCCCGAGTCACCGGAGTTGAAGATGCCCCCGCCGTCTGCCCCGGCGGTGTTGTGGCGGACCTGGCCGCCTGTGAGGTGCACGAACGTGGCGGCGAAGCACTCGGCCAGGGGGGTGTAGGTGGTGTCGATAGCGCCACCGTCCGAGCTGGCCTGGTTATCCGTGAAGGTGCTGCCGGACACCGTCGCCTCGCAGTCGTTGTACAGCCCGCCGCCATCCGAACCCGCACTGTTCCCGTGGAAGGTGGAATCAGCGACGACCGCGGACCACGCGTTTTCCATGCCGCCGCCGACCGGGGCGGTATTGCCCGTGAACGTATCCCGGGTCACCTGCGCGGAATCGTAGTTGTAGAGACCGCCCCCGCCTGCCCCGGCACGGTTGCCGGTGAAGGAGGTCCCGGTCACGGTGAGATCGGTGGGCCCCTCACTGGTGTTGTCGATCCCGCCGCCCGTGTACGGCGCGCTGTTCCGGACGAAGCTGCTGCCGGTGACCGTGGCCTCACCCTCGTTGAGCAGGCCGCTCCGGCTGTTCTGGCTGAAATCAGAGTCCGTCACGGCCAGCTGCCCGCCAGTTTCGTTGTAGATGCCTGAAGTGTTGGCGGTGAAGGTACTCCTGGCTACCGTCGCGTTGCCGCCGTTGTCAATGCCGTATCCATTGCCCGCGAAGGAGCTAGCCGTCACCTTCAGCACAGTGATGTCGCCAATATCGGGGTCAACGTTAACGCTATTGAAGATACCACTCGAATTATCCTCGAAGATGGCACCCTTCACCATCAGGGTAGCCCCGGTGTTGTCGAAGATAGCGCCGCCAAAGTCTGCGGTATTGTCACTGAACGTGCCGCCGCTCACGGTCACGACGGTCGAGGCCTCCACCGTGACCCCACCGTTGTCGATGGCGCCGCCAGACTCCGAGTCCCCATTACGGAAGTTCAGCCGCTGGATGTCCACATTCCCCGACCACACCGCGAGAATCGTGAAGTCCGGGGTGCCGGGCGCGTAACTTCGCTCGAGAGTGGCCCCTTCGCCCAGGATGGTGAGGTTCTCCCTGACCTCCGGCAGGGCGGCGGTCAGGACGTACCGGCAGGCAGGGGCCAGCCGGAGGGTCTCGCCGCTGCTCGCGGCGGCCAGGTCGGCCGTCAGGGCGCTGACCTGGCAAGGCACGGTCACGAGGGCGGGCGCCGCCATCGCCAGCGCCGGGGTGGAGCCGGCGATCAGGCCGGCCGCCGCCGCGACAGCGAGCACGGGACCGGCCATGGCACGCACACGCTTAACGAGCATTTTCTCATTCTCCTTGCCTGCCAACGGAAAAGTCAGATCCGGCCGCACGCCGCGGATGGTATTGCCGGTTCCAGGACTCCGGGCCGCACGTTATCAGCTGCCTGCCCAGTTCGGGGAAGGAAATAACCGGGTCGCGGAATACAGTGTCCCGGCTAAACCGCGGCACGCAGAATTTGCCGCTGAATGACCGGAAAAGAAACCACCCAGGCTAGTGGTCTAGCCATTAATAGGCTCGCCGCGAGCGGAGATGGGGGCAGGACCGGCGCCAGCCCGCGGAGCGGGGGCAGCCCCCAGGACCCCCGGAGGAGGCACCGCCGGCTGTCCCGGGACTCCCCCGGTTGGCGCCGCGGGCCTGGGTAGTGTCGTCTAAGGACGGCATGGCCGCCCTGGGCGGCACGTGCCAAAACCCGGGCCGGGCCGGCGCCCGCGGCTGACGGGCTACCCTCCCGAACCGGGGACGAGACTTCCGAGGAGCCACGCATGACACAGCAGGGCAGCGCAGACATCGGCGTGACGGGCCTGGCGGTGATGGGCCGCAACCTGGCCCGCAACCTGGCCCGCCGCGGTTACGCGGTGGCGTTGCACAACCGCTCGCCGGAGCGGACCCGCAGCCTGGTCAAGGAGCATGGCGACGAGGGCACGTTTGTGCCCGCCGAGTCGATGGAGGAGTTCGTGGCCAGCCTCAGCCGGCCGCGGGCGATCATCATCATGGTCAAGGCGGGCGAGGCCACCGACGCGGTGATCGACGAACTGGTTCCGCTGCTGGAGCCGGGGGACATCGTCATCGACTGCGGCAACGCGCACTTCATGGACACCCGGCGGCGCGAGGCCGCCCTGCGCGAGCGGGACCTGCACTACGTCGGCTGCGGCGTCTCCGGCGGCGAGGAAGGGGCGCTGAACGGGCCGAGCATCATGCCCGGCGGGTCCAAGGAGTCCTACGACCGGATCGGCCCGATGTTCGAGTCGATCGCCGCGCAGGTGGACGGCGTCCCGTGCTGCACGCATGTGGGCCCGGACGGCGCCGGTCACTTCGTCAAGATGGTGCACAACGGCATCGAGTACGCGGACATGCAGCTCATCGCCGAGGCCTACGACCTGCTGCGGGCGGGCCTGGGGGCCTCCCCGGCCGAGATCGCGGACATCTTCCGCACCTGGAACGAGGGCGACCTGGACTCGTTCCTGATCCAGATCACCGCGCAGGTGCTCGCGCACCGCGACGCCGGGACCGGGCAGCCGTTCGTGGACGTCGTGCTCGACCAGGCCGAGCAGAAGGGCACCGGCCGGTGGACGGTGCAGAACGCGCTGGATCTGGGCATCCCGATCACCGGCATCGCCGAGGCCACGTTCGCCCGGGCCCTGTCCGGTCACGCGGACCAGCGCGAAGCCGCCCGCGAAGCGTTCGGCACCGCGGTGTCGCCACCAGGTCAGCGACCGGGACGCGTTCGTGGAGGACGTCCGCCGCGCGCTGTACGCGTCCAAGGTGGTCGCCTACGCCCAGGGCTTCGACCACATCGGCGCGGGCAGCGAGGAGTACGGCTGGGGCATCGACCGGGGCATGATGGCGACCATCTGGCGCGGCGGCTGCATCATCCGGGCCCGCTTCCTGGACCGGATCCGCGAGGCCTACGACGAGCACGCGGAACTGCCGAGCCTGCTGGTCGCGCCCTACTTCGTGGCGGCCGTGCGGGACGGGGTGGACAGCTGGCGGCGGGTGGTGGCGCAGGCCGCCACGGCGGGCATCCCCTCCCCGGCGTTCTCCTCGTCGCTGGCGTACTACGACGGCCTGCGCCGGGACCGGCTGCCCGCCGCGCTGATCCAGGCCCTGCGGGACAACTTCGGCGCGCATACCTATCACCGGGTGGACAAGCCGGGCACGTTCCACACCGAGTGGGCGGGCGACGAGCAGGAGCACCCGGCCTGACCGGCCGGTCCCGGGCGGGCGGTCCGGGGCGGCCGGTCCCGGGCGGGCGGTCCGGGGCGGCCGGTCCCGGGCGGGCGGTCCGGGGCGGGCGCCGCTGCCCCCGGATTGCGGGGACGGGGCGTCAAGAATTGACAACAGGCGCGCCCGAGAGGACGTCAGGCCGCCGCCCACTGCCCAGTCGCTCGTATCCTGTCGGGCATGCATTCGTCGGTCGCCAGGACGCGTCGCCGCGCGTGGCTCCCCGTAGTGTCGGGCTCACTTCTCGTCATTCTGGCCGTGGCGGGCTGCAGCACGTTCACGCCCGCCAGCCAGCATTCGGCGGCCTCGCCCACGGGCAGCGCGTCCGGGCAGGCGAGCGCTTCGCCCAGCCCGAGCCCCAGCCCGACGCCCACGGTGTGCGCCCGGAACGCGCCTGGCTTCCCGTGCATCATGCGGAACCGGATCAAGGAGATCCGCGGCTACATGCGGCATCTGCCCGGGTCCATCGGCATCGTGATCTACGACCGGCAGAACGGGGCGACCTGGGAGAACGCCAACGCTGACGTCGCGTACCCGGCCGCGTCCACGATGAAGCTGGCCATGATGACGGACATCCTGCTGCGCCAGGACGCCGGCAGCATCAGCCTGACCAGCGCCGACCGGGAGGCGATGTTCCAGGCGCTGTACACCAGCAACGACGACGACGCCAACTACCTGTGGAACAAGTACGAGGACGGCAGCTTCCTGGGCCGGATCCAGAAGTTCGGCATGACCGGCGCCCGGTTCACCTCCTCGGTACCCAACTGGGGCTTCATGTACTGCACGCCCGAGGACCTGGACAACCTGATGAATTACGTGCTCAAGGACGCCCCGGCCAACGTGCGGAATTACCTGGTCTACCGGCTCCAGCATGTGGCCGCGCTCGACCAGCAGTGGGGCGTGTGGGGCGCGGGCCCGGAGAACCACCCGGGCAACAAGGACGGCTGGGAGCAGGACGGCAACATCTGGATCACCAACACCGTGGGGTTCGCGGGCCCGGACCAGGAGTACACGATGGCGATCATGTACAACCTGGAGGGTTTCGGCGGGGTCGGGGACGCCGGGTTCAAGTACGGCACCAACAAACTGACCCAGATCGCGTCGATCCTGTTCCAGGGCCACCACACCGCGGCGCCCACCCCACAGGCCTCCGCGGTGCCGTAACCCGGGGCTGGCGGGCGGGATCAGCGGCCTAGGGCTTGCGGCCTACCGCGCAGTAGGTGGGCAGGCGGGCTGAGCCGAACGGCTGCTGGGGTCCCGGGTGCCAGTGCCCCAGCGGCACCACGCCAGGGTCGATGAGGTCCATGCCGTCGAAGAACCGGGCCACCTGGGCCCGGCTGCGGGGCGTGATCGGGACCGCGGACCGCTGGTTGTAGCGCTCGGTCCCCGCCGCGACCAGCCCGGTCTCGATGTCGCTGGAGGCATGGGACAGGGCCAGGTAGCTGCCGGACGGCAGGGCGTCGATCAGCCGTGAGGTGATCGTGTACGGCTCGTCGGCGTCCGGCACGAAGTGGAGCACGGCCAGCAGCATCACCGCGACCGGCTGGCTGAAGTCCAGCGTCCGCGCCGCCTGGGCCAGGATCTGCTCGGTGTCCCGGAGGTCGGCGTCAACGTAGGCGGTTCGCCCGTCGGGCCCGCTGGTCAGCAGCGCGCGGGCGTGGGCCAGCACGATCGGGTCGTTGTCCACGTAGACGATCCGCGCCTGCTGGTTGGCCCGCTGGGCCACCTCATGGGTGTTGTTCGCGGTGGGCAGCCCCGTCCCGATGTCGAGGAACTGGCTGATGCCCCCGCTGGTGGCCAGGTAGTGCACGGCGGCCGCGAGGAACGCGCGGCCCGCCCGGGCGACCATCGCCATGGTGGGCATGACCTCGAGGACGCCCTCGCCGGCCACCCGGTCGGCAGCGAAGTTGTCCTTGCCGCCGAGGAAGTAGTCCCAGATCCGCGCGGGGTGGGCCACGCTGGTGTCAAAATCGAGCGTCCCCGCAGGGCCGCCGGCCGCCGGGCCGGACGTCTCATCCGCCGCCATCGCGCCCCTCCCGGTGACCGGCCCGGCTACGGGCGCAGGCGGGCCTGCGCCCCGGCCGGGCCGCCCGGCCAGGGCGGGCAAACGCGTGCAGAGTGACCATCCGCAAACTATACGGGCTGACGGCCAGGGCGGTCAGGACGCGGCGGCCCGCTCCGCGCCCAGATCCCGCGCGTCCCCGGCACCGTCGCAGCAGCCGTCTGCCTCAGCGCAGGAGATCACGAACCCGTGCAGCTCGGCGGCCAGCCGGCAATCCGGGTCGTCCGAGCAGTCCGCGGCGCCATCCAGGTGCACGATCGCGGTCCCGTGGCAGTGCTCCAGGTCCTGCTGGCACTCGGCGCACACTTCGATGATCACAGCTGACTCGGGCATCACGGCTCCTTCCGAGTCTGCTCTATCACCGCCAGCCGACAGTCGCAGCGCGCCGGGCCGGCCGGGCGCAGATTCCTCAGGAAATCTTCCGTGCGCCCCGCTTCGGGCGGCCGGCCGCCTGGATCGCCTTGATCAGGTCCGGCTTGGACATCTTCGAGCGGCCGGGGACGCCCAGTTCCGCGGCCCGGGCCAGCAGGTCCGCCTTGGACAGCGCGCTCAGGTCCGGCGGCGCGGACGCCGCGGGCCGGCCGGAGCCAGGCGGGCGGGAACCAGGTCCCCGGGTGCTGGTCCCGGAATCGCCGGTCTCGCCGCCGGCCGCAGCCGGGCCCATCTTCGCGACGGACGCCTCCAGGGCCGCCATCAGGTCGATGACGTTCGACTTGGGCCGCTCCGCCTCGAACACCACCGCCTCGCCTTCCCGCTTGTGCTCGATCAGCTCCTCGACCCGGGACCGGTAGGTGTTGTGGTAGTCCGCGGGCTCCCAGGGCACGGTGAGCGACTCGACCAGCCTCTTGGCCACCTCCAGCTCACGCCCGGCGAAACTGGCGTCCTCGGGCAGGGTCTCCAGTTCCTCCCGGGGCGAGCGGATCTCGTCGGCGAAGTACATGGTCTCCAGGACCAGCACGTCGTCCCCGGGACGGACGGCCACCAGGTGTTCCTTGTCCCGCAGGACCATGGTGGCGATGCCCACCTTGCCGGTCTCGTGCATGGCCTGCCGGAGCAGCGCGTAGGCACGGTCCGCGCCCTTGCCGCGCGGGGCAAGGTAGTAGGTCTGCCGGAAGTGCACCGGGTCGATCTCGTCCAGCTCCACGAAGTCGCTGATCTCGATGGTCTCCGATTTGCCCGGGGCCGCCTCTTTCAGCTCGTCCCGGGTGACCACGACGTACTCGCCGCCGCCCAGCGGGAACCCGTTGACGATGTCCTGGGTCGCGACCTCGTCCCCGGTGACCTCGTCGACCTTTTTGTACCGGATCCGGTGCGAGGTGCCCTTGTGCAGCTGGTTGAAGTGGATCGTCTGGTCCGCGGTGGCCGGGTACAGCCCCACAGGGACGTTCACCAGCCCGAAACTCAGGAACCCCGACCAGATGGAACGCGCCATGCTCTCTCCCCGGCTGAGCCGCGTCGTGGATCTTGAATTCTATCTGGCGACCCTCCGATGACCAGGGACTACCTACCCGGCGGGGGCGGACATAAGGCGCCCCCGGGACCATGATCCGTCCCGGGGGCTGGCCTGGCCTGGCGCTGCGGACGGGTTAGAGCGGTGGCTCGGTGTAGCGGCGCTCCTCGTACACCTCGGTCGCGGTGGGGGTCCTGGTCGTGGTCACCGTCCGGCGCCGGCGCCCGAACATCCACACCAGCGAGACGATCAGGCCGACGGCGCCCGCGATCATCAAGATCACTCCGATGAGCTGCAGGTTTACCGACGCTGGCGAGTAGCTGATGGCAAACTTCAAAATCGCGCCGATCACGATGAGCGCGACGCTGCCGCCGTAAGTCATGGGCAACTACCTCCCGTAGCCGAGAGCCCGTAACCGCCAGCTTCCCCGCGGTGGCCCGGGCACACATCCCCCGGCCGGATTCCTGCCCGCATGCTCACTCCGCGTGCAGCAGCGGCGGCACGGCCGGCACCGGCAGCGGCGCACCCGGCGCCAGCACCGGCAGGTCCACGGCCACCAGGTCCGGGTAGATCAGCCCGCTGCCGGTGTTCAGCACGACCACCTCGTCGCTGGCGGCCAGCCAGCCGGACTCACGGAGCTGCCGGACGGCCGTGACACAGGCGGCCCCCTCGGGACAGATCAGGCTGCCCTCCAGCCGGGCGATCTCGCGCTGGTCGGCGAGCAGTGCCTCGTCGTCCACCGCGACGGCGGTCCCCCCGGTCCCCCGCACCGCGTCGAGCACCAGGAAATCGCCGAGCGCCTTGGGGACCGTGATGCCGAACGCGACCGTGCGGGCGTCCGGCCAGGGCTGGCTCTCGGCGGCGCCGCTGGCGAACGCCGCCACGATCGGGGCGCAGCCGCTGGCCTGCACCGCGACCAGCCGGGGCAGCTGGCCGTCGACCCAGCCGAGCTCACGCAGTTCCCGCAGCGCCTTGTGGATGCCGATGATGCCCACCCCGCCCCCGGCCGGGTAGACGATCACGTCGGGCAGCCGCCAGCCGAGCTGCTCGGCGATCTCGTAACCCATCGTCTTCTTGCCCTCCAGCCGGTAGGGCTCGCGGAGGGTGGACACGTCCTGGTAGCCAGGGCGGCCGGGCAGCGCCGCGGCGATCATCGCGCCCGCGTCCCCGATGAGCCCGTCCACCAGGTACAGCTCCGCGCCAGCCGCCGCGCACTCGGCGTGGGTGACCGGCGGCGCCGCGGCGGGCATCACGATGAGGCTGCGCAGGCCCGCCCGGGCCGCGTAGGCCGCCCAGGCCGCGCCCGCGTTGCCGTTGGTGGGCATGGCCACGCCGGTGACGCCGAGCTCAGCGGCCCGGGACACCCCCACGGCCGCGCCGCGGGCTTTGAAGGTGCCGGTGGGGGTGAGCCCCTCGTCCTTCATCCAGAGCCGGGGCACGCCGAGCGCCTGGCCCAGCCGGGGCAGCGCCAGCAGCGGGGTCATGCCCTCGCCCAGGCTCGCCACCCGGCCGGCACCGGTCACCGGCAGCAGCTCGTGATAACGCCACAGGTCGGGCGGCCGGGCCGCGATGTCCTCGCGGCTGAGTTGCGCGCCGACTCGCTGGATGTCGTAGCGGGCCAGCAGGGGCGACCCGCAGGAGCAGGTGCCCTGCACCTGGCCGGCGTCGTACCGGGCGGCGCAGCGGGAGCATTCGAGATGCGAGAGGGCAGAGTAGGACACGACGGTGTTCATGCCCATCAACGAGCGTTCTCATCACCAGCACCAGGAGAACCGTGGGCAGCAGCATGATCCGTACCTGATCATGCCCGTCGCCTGCCAGCAGGGCCAGGCAGTCGTCGCTGCTGCCGTGGGCGTACTCCGGTACGGAGTCAAGCGCCCGGCGCCAGGTGGCCCGGCAGTCCGGTGGCGCCCGATCAGCGGGTGATGTCCCGATAGGTAGTGAGCAGCGGCGATGTCGGCGAGAATGTACCCATGACCGCCCCCAGCCGGCCTCTGGTGCGCCCGTGCAGCCAGCGCCCGCGCCGCTAGTACCGGAGCCGCGCGTCCCGGGGACACGGGCGCCCGTGCAGCTCGCCGTGTCCGGGCTCCGGGTCCGTTACGGGCCGCTGACGGCCCTGGACGGGGTGGATCTGACCGTCCGCGCCGGTGAGCTCGTCGCCCTGGCCGGTGAGAACGGCGCGGGCAAGAGCACCCTGATCCGGTGCATCGCCGGGGACATCGCCCCGACCTCGGGCGTGATCGCGCTGGACGGGCGGCCGGTGCCGCCCGATCCGCAGGGCGCGAAGCGCCAGGGCATCTCGGTGGTCTGGCAGGACCTGGCCCTGTGCGACAACCTGGACATCGCCTCGAACGTGATGCTCGGCCGTGAGCACCGCCGCCAGCTGTTCTCCGCGATCCGGATGCGCAGCGACGCCGCGGCCATCCTCGGGGAGCTGGGCGTGCCGCTGCACGACCCGGAACGCTCGGTCCGGTCCCTGTCCGGTGGCCAGCGCCAGCTGGTCGCGGTGGTCCGCGCCATGGCACACCGGCCGCGGCTGCTCCTGCTCGACGAGCCGACCGCCTCGCTGGGCGTGCAGGAATCAGCCCTGGTGGAGGACCTGATCGCGCGGGTCCGCGCGCAGGGCACCACGATCATCCTGGCCTGTCACGACATCAGCCAGATGTTCCGGCTGGCGGACCGGATCGGGGTGCTGCGGTACGGCAGGCTCATCGCCGAGGTGGCCCCCAGCGAGGTCCATCCCGGGGATGTGGTGGCCCTGCTGTCCGGCCAGGAGGTGGACGCCTCGGCGCGGCGGCAGCTGACCCGCCTGCACGGCCTCACCGACCGGCTCGTGTCGGCGGACCCGTCGTCCAGCCTGTCCCTCATCCTGTCCGCGCTGGGCGCCGCGCTGGGCAGCGAGCGGCTGTCCATCCACCTGCTGACCGGGTCCAGGCTGGTGTGCGCGGCCTCCCTGGGCCTGGCGCCGCCGCTGCTGTCCGCCTGGTCCGAGCTGCCGCTGGGCCCGGCCGGCGGTCCCGTCGGGCTGGCCGCGGCCGCGCAGTGCCCGGTCATCCAGGAAGACGTTCAGGTCGGAGCGGCCTGGCGGGCTTTCGCCCCGGAGGCCAGGTCGGCGAAGGTGGCCAGCTCGTGGTCGGTCCCGGTGCTGGGCCCGGGCGGGATCCTGGGCGTCATCACCGTGTTCCGGGCCACCGCGGGCAAGCCGCAGCGCGACGACCTCGACCTGGCCACCCTGTACGCCGGGTACGCGGCGGGCGCCATCGAACGGGACCGGCTGCTCGACGAGGTCACCTCGCGCAACCGGGTGCTCGAGACCATCCGGGAGATGCTGGAGACCCTGGCCGGCCCGACACCCGTCGCCGACGGGCTGGCCATCGCCCTCCAGCTGCTCCGCCGGGGCCTGGAGGCCGACGAGGTGGCCCTGATCGTCCAGCCGCCCGGCGCGGCACCTGCCTGCCGGGCGGCCGCCCTCCTCGACGACCCGGGCGGGGCCGCGGGCCGCGGGCCGGCGGACGGCCCGCCCGCGACCGCGAGCCTGGCCGCCCTGCAGGCCGCCGGGTCGGCGCTCAGCCGGCCCGGCCAGGACGTGGCCGCGCAGCCCAGCCGGGATGGCGACGAGCGGCTGCTCTCGGTGGCCTTCCCGGCGCCCGGCGGGCAGGCCGCGCTGGTCGCCCGCTGGCACGAGAGCCCGCTGCCCGCGGACTCCGCGGCCCTGCTGGAAGACGCCGCCCACTCGCTGCGGCTGGCGCTGGAACGGGAAGAAGCCTGGTTCGCCAACCAGGAGACGTCCGCGCTTCGCCGGTCACGCGAACTGCAGCGCGGCTTCCTGTCCCGGCTGAGCCATGAGCTCCGCACCCCGCTCACCGCGATCCGGGGCTACGCCTCCAGCCTGCTGCAGACCGACGTGAGCTGGGATCAGGACTCCGAGCAGCGCTTCCTGACCCGGATCGCGGCCGAGTCGTCCCGGCTCGGCCGCCTCGTGGACGACCTGCTGCGCTTTTCCGCGATCGAGTCCGGCGTCCTCCAGCTCCAGCCCGACTGGTGCGACATATCCCTGGTGCTCGACGCCGCGATCGCGTGCCTGCCGCCTTCCGGCGCGCTGCTGGTCGGCGTGCGGTGCGCGCCCGGCCTGCCCGCCATCTGGGCTGACCACGATCGGCTGGAGCAGGTGTTCGTGAACCTGCTGGCCAACGCGGTCGGCCATAACCCGCCAGGTACCCGCGTGGCGGTCACGGCGAGCCTGGAGGGCCCCGATACCGTGCTGGTGAGCGTGACCGACAACGGGCCCGGGATGCCCGCTGACGTCGCGGCGGCCCCGTTCGAGCCGATGCGCCGCCATCGCTCCCCCAGTTCCGGGTCCGGCCTGGGGCTGTCCATCGCCCGGGGCATCGTCGAGGCCCACGGCGGCCGGATAGAGCTGGCCCAGCCGGGCCCGGGCACCTGCTTCCGGATTTACCTGCCCGTGGAAAACCCCGAGCACCCGGCCCCGGACACCGCAGCCCCGGGCGGCCGGCCAGAGACCGGGACGGCGGGCGGCACCGCGCCGGCCGCGGCGAGGGGAGCCAGCTGAGATGCACAAGCAGGCCGGGACCACGCGGGCCCTGGTGGTCGAGGACGACCCGAACATCGTGGACCTGATCCGGTCCAACCTCTCCGTGCGGGGGTTCGACACCGTGGTCTCCGTCAACGGGCTGCGCGCGCTCAACCTGCTGGAAACCGAGGAACCCGACATCGTGCTGCTCGATCTCATGCTCCCCGAGATCGACGGGTTCGAGCTGTGCCAGCTGATCCGGGAACGGTCGCCGGTGGCCATCATCGTGGTCTCCGCCCGCGGCGGCGAACGGGACAAGGTCACCGCGCTGAACATGGGCGCGGACGACTACCTGACCAAGCCGTTCAGTATCGAGGAACTGCTCGCCCGGATCACCGCCACCCTCCGCCGCACCCGGCCCCCCGAGACCGCCCCGCAGAGCATCCCGCCCGTGATCACCATCGGCCAGGTGGAGATCGATCTGGCCAGCCAGCAGGTCCGCCGGGACGGGGTGGCGGTCCATCTCACCCCGACCGAGTTCGCGCTGCTGCGCGAGCTGGCCATCAACCGCGGGAAACTGCTGACCCACGCGCACCTGCTGCGCCGGGTCTGGGGCCGCGGCTACGAAACCGAGACCGAGTACGTGCGGGTCTATATCCGCCGGCTGCGCGCCAAGCTCGAGACGGATCAGAGCGAGCCGGTGATCCTCACCCAGCCGCGGGCCGGCTACCGGATCGCCGCCGACTGAGCCGGCGGCGCCGCGGCCGCCCCGCCGCTGTACTTTACCCAGCCTTTACATCGCGCTGATCTCGGCCCGGTCTCGGGCGGATCTCGCGTCAGACACAGATTCGAATGTGAGCGATAACTATATCCGGGACCCGAATGTTGTTAATGCTTTTTTCACGACGTTACAGAAATGTTTACGGCCCTGTTTATCCCTGTCGTCCTACTGTTTTCCCAGATAGATGGGGGCGTGCCGTCCGGTGCTTTGTCGCTGGCTCGCCCGCCCCGACATGTCCCCGCCCACAGCGAGGTGGTTCCGTTGTATCCAGTTTCCAAGAAAGTCGCGCTGACCGCCGTGGCCGGCAGCGCGGCCCTCCTCATCGCCGCTTGCGGCAGCAGCTCACCGTCCGGTTCCTCGGGCAGCGGCAGCAGCTTCACGGCGCCGAAGCTCTCGCTCAGCCAGATCAACAACTCGTTCTCCGCCATGACCACGCTCAAGCCGCTCGCGGCCAAGGGCAAGGGCAACGTCGCCGTGATCCTGCCCGATACCGTCTCGTCCACCCGCTACGTGGAATTCGACGCGCCGTACCTGACCGAGTCCCTGACCAGAGCGGGCCTCAAGAAGTCGCAGTTCACCGTCCAGAACGCGCTGGGCAGCGACGCGACCCAGTTCAGCGACGCCCAGACGGCCATCACCAAGGGCGCCAGCGTGCTGATCGTGGACCCGCTCGACTCCGGCGTCGGCGCGAAAATCGAGTCCTACGCCAAGGCGCACGGCGTCGCGGTCATCGACTACGACCGGCTGACCCTCGGCGGGACCCGCAAGTACTACGTCAGCTTCAACAACGTCCAGGTCGGCAAGCTGCTCGGGCAGAGCCTGATCAGCTGCGTGTCCGCCTGGGGGGTCAAGAAGCCCGATGTCATCGTGATGAAGGGCGCGCCCACCGACAACAACGCGACGCTGTTCGCGCAGGGCTACGACGCGGTGCTGGCCCCCAAGTTCAGCTCGGGTGGCTGGAAGGACGTCAGCAACCCGCCGGGAACCTGGACCCCGGACACCGCGCTGAGTGAGTTCCAGCAGCAGTACACCGCGCACCCGAACATCAACGCCGCACTGATCCCGAACGACGAGAACGGCGCGCCGATCATCCATTACCTGCAGGACAAGGGCATCAAGCCCAAGACGTTCCCGACCACCGGCCAGGACGCCACGCTGACCGGCCTGCAGAACATCCTGGCCGGCTACCAGTGCGGCACCGTGTACAAGCCCATCTACCTGGAGGCCCAGGCCGCCGCCGCGCTGGCCATGTACGTCCGGGCGGGCATCACCCCGCCGTCCACCCTGGTGAACGGCAGCTCTATGGACCCGACCACCAAGAAGGCCGTAGCCTCGGTGCTGCTCACGCCGGAATGGGTCACCACCGCCAACATGAACTCGACCGTGATCGCGGACAAGTTCGTGCCCGCCGTCCCAGCTCTGCGCGGGCAAGTACGCCTCGGAGTGCAAGGCCGCCGGGATCTCGGGCTGACGGCGAGGTCGGATCGGCCCACCGGGGCACCAGCAGTGACAGGTAGCTCGGCAGACGCAGCCCGGCCCGCGACCGCGGGCCGGGCTTCGTCCGGTACCAGTGAAGGAACTCAAGCCATGGACGGGCCGCTACTGCAGCTGCGCGGCATCGGGAAGAACTTCGGCCCGGTGCAGGCGCTCAGCGGGATCGACCTCGATATCCCGGCCGGGCAGGTTACTGCCCTGGTCGGCGACAACGGGGCCGGCAAGTCAACCCTGATCAAGACCATCTCGGGGATCTGGGAACCCTCGCACGGGGAGCTCATCTGGCAGGGGAAGCGGGTGAACTTCCGCACCCCGCGGGACGCCACCGACGCCGGGATCGCCACCGTGTACCAGGACCTCGCACTGTGCGACAATCTCGACATCGTGGAGAACATGCTGCTCGGCCACGAGGTCCGGCGGCATCTGCTGCTGGACGAGGTCTCGATGGAGACAACGGCCAAGCAGACCCTGAGCGACCTGCGGGTCACCACGGTCCGCAACATCCGCCAGCCGGTCGGGTCGCTGTCCGGAGGACAGCGCCAGGCCGTGGCGGTGGCCAAGGCCGTGATGCTCGACGCGAAGCTCGTGATCATGGACGAGCCGACGGCGGCCCTGGGGGTATCCCAGACCGCCCTGGTGCTGGACCTCATCGGCCGCCTGGCCGGGCGCGGGCATCGGGGTGCATCGTGGTCTCGCACAACCTGCCCGACGTGTTCCAGGTCGCGGACCGGCTGGCCGTGCTGTACCTGGGCCGCCTGGTCTCGACCGGACCGGCGGCCGACTACGACACGGCCTCGACGGTGGACCTGATGACCACCGGGGCCTCGCACCGGACCGGCCGTGCGGACAACGGTGCCCGCATCCCCGACACCGGCCGGGAGGGCTGACCAGTGACTTCCACGAATCCCGCACCCGAGCAGGGCGAGATCCCCGCCGAGAACCTGGAGAACACGCCGGCCGACCTCGCGGTCAGCACGGGCGCCTCAGCCGGAACTGATGGCCAATTCGGTGGGCGAGTACCTGCGGCTCTGGTTCAAGCAGATCCGCAGCGGCGAGAGCGGCGCGCTGCCGGTCATCATCGGCCTGATCGCGATCGTCATCTTCTTCCAGATCAAGAGCTCCGCGTTCCTGTCCGCGGGCAACCTGGTCAACCTGATGACCCAGTCCGCGTTCATCATCACCCTCGGCATGGCCGAGGTGTTCGTGCTGCTGCTCGGCGAGATCGACCTGGCGGCCGGCTACACCGCGGCCTGCGGCGCGGTCATCGCCCTGTGGATGGTGGCCAACGAGCTATCCCTGGTGGGTCGCGATCCTGGCCGCCCTCGCGGCCTGCGGCATCTACGGGGCGGTGCAGGGCCTGATCATCACCCGGCTGCGGCTGCCCTCGTTCGTGGTCACGCTGGCCGGCTACCTGGTCCTGTCCGGCGCGCTGCTGTTCCTGATCGACTCGACCGGGAGCATCGGCAACGGCGGCGTGATCCGGCTGAACAACAACGTCCTCAACGACATCGAGGCCGGTGCGCTCAGCGCCGGCTGCCAGCTGGATCGTCATGATCGTGCTGGTGGCACTGGCCGGGCTGATGATGTACCTGCGAGATCACCGCCGGCGCGCCAATGGGCTGGTCGCCCCGCCGCTGTCCATCACGCTGCTGAAGGTCGGCCGCGATCGCGGTGGCGGGCATCGTGGTGGTGCTGGTGGGCAACAGCAACCGCGGCACGCTGTTCCTGGCCGTGCGCGGGCTGCCCTGGGTCGTGCTGGTCGTGCTGGGCATCCTGGTCGTGTACACGACGCTGCTCGGCCGCACCCGGTTCGGCCGTTACATCTACGCGATCGGCGGCAACGCCGAGGCGGCCCGGCGGGCGGGCGTCAACACCAACCGGATCCGCGTCATCGCGTTCGTGCTCTGCGGGGTGACCGCCGGCATCACCGGCATCATCTACTCCTCCTACCTGGGCTCGATCTCCAGCGGGGTCAACGGCGGGGCGAACGTGCTGAACGCCGTGGCGGCGGCGGTCATCGGCGGGACCAGCCTGTTCGGCGGGCGGGGCAAGATGCTGGACGCACTGCTGGGCGGCCTCGTGGTCGGCGTGATCGCCAACGGGCTGCTGCTGCTGGGCCTGTCGGCGCCGGCCCAGCTGATGTGGACGGCGGTCGTGCTGATCGCGGCGGTCACGGTGGACGCGCTGACCCGGCGCGGCCGGACGACCACCACCTGACCAGCGCAGCCCAGTGCGCTGCGACCGGGTGTTCCCGCGGGCATGACGCCGCGGGACACCCGGTCGCCGCCGCTTCGCCGGCCCGGCGCCGTTCCCCGGGAGGGGCTACCGCGGCTGACCCTGCCCGGCGTTTTCCGCGGCGGCGACTCCCCAGGGGCTGACCTGCCCGGCGGCCTGGGCGATGTTGCGGACCATGCCGCCGAACACGGCGCCGTGGAACGGGGAGATCGACCGCCAGTAGGCGATGCCGGCCGCGCCGCGCGGCTGGAAGATGGCCCGCTGGTGGTACACGGTCCGGCCCTGGTCATCCTGGCCGACCGAGAGTTCCAGCCAGGCGAGGCCGGGCAGCTTCATCTCGGCGCGCAGCCGGAGCAGCGACCCCGGCGTGATGGCCTCGACCCGCCAGAAGTCCAGCGCGTCCCCGATGAGCAGGTGCCTCGGATCGCGGCGGCCACGGCGCAGCCCGACCCCGCCGGCCAGCCGGTCCATCAGCCCGCGCACCGCCCAGGCCAGCGGGAAGGAATACCAGCCGGTTTCGCCGCCGATGCCCTCGATGACCCGCCAGAGCGCCTCGGGCGAGGCCCGGACCACGCTGCTCCGGTCGTCCACGTACAGGGATCCGCCCGCCCAGGCCGGGTCGCTGGGCAGCGGGTCGCTGGGCGCGCCGGGGGTGCCCGCGGAAGACCAGCGGGTGGACACGTCTCCCTCGCGGGTGTGCCGCAGGGCCAGGGTGAGGGCCTCGCCGATGGGCAGCAGGCCGTCCGGCGGGTCGGGGACGTACTCCGCGATGTCGTGCTCGGCGCACACCACCTCGTTGCGCAGCGATTCCACCAGGGGCATGGCCAGCCCGGATGGAACCGGCGTGACCAGGCCGACCCACAGCGACGACAGCCGCGGGGTGAGCAGCGGCACCGGGAGCAGCACCCGCGGCCGCAGCCCGGCCGCCTCGGTGTACCGCCGCATCATCTCGGCGTAGGTGAGGATGTCCGGGCCGCCGATATCGAACCGGCGGTTCACGCCGGGCGGCAGCGACGCGCAGCCCACCAGGTAGCGGAGCACGTCGCTGACCGCGATCGGCTGGATCCGGGTCTTCACCCACTTCGGGGTGACCATGACCGGCAGCCGCTCCGTCAGGTACCTGAGCATCTCGAACGACGCCGACCCGCTGCCGATGATCACGGCGGCCTGCAGCGCGGCGGTCGGCACCCCGCTGCGCAGCAGGATGTCGCCCACCTCGCCGCGGGAGCGCAGGTGCGGCGACAGGTCCCCGGCCGGGCCGGACACGATCCCGCCCAGGTAGATGACGCGCCGCACGCCTGCGTCGGCGGCGGCTTCGGCGAACCGCCCGGCCGCTTCCCGGTCCCGCTGCTCGAACGAGACGCCGGTGCCGAGGGAGTGGATCAGGTAGTAGGCGATGTCCACGTCCTGCAGCGCCCGCCGGACCGCCCCGGCGTCCATGACGTCTGCCTCGGCGATCTCCACGTCCGCGGTCCACGGCCGGTCGCGCAGCTTCCCGGGATCGCGGGCCATGCACCGGACCTGATGGCCAGCGGCCAGCAGCTCCGGCACCAGCCGGCCGCCGATATACCCGGATGAGCCCGTGACCAGGCAACGAAGTGAAGTGGACATACCCTCGAGTCTCGCATGGGGGGTGACACCCGGTATTCGGCCGAGGGTGCCCCGGCGGTTGTTGAGCCGTGCGCCACACTGGCCGGCCCGGCCAGCGAAGCCCCCGGGGCCCGGAATTTTTGCGCGGACTGTAATGTTGACCTGACCGCAACATTCGATGCGTTACCAGCTTTCAGAGAGCGCAACATGACCCTGGCCGATACCGCCCCGGCGGCGGAACCGCAGACCTCACTGCGCGAGCGCAAGAAGCTCGCCACCCGCCGGTCGCTTCGCCTGCACGCGCTCGAACTCGTCGCCCAGCGGGGGTTCGTGCACGTCACGGTGGAAGACATCGCCGAAGCGGCGGACGTGTCGCCGCGGACGTTCTTCAACTACTTCCCGTCCAAGGAAGCCGCGCTGTTCGGGGCGGACCCCGAGCGGGTCGCGGCGCTGCGCGAGCGGGTCCTGCAGCAGGCGCCGGGAGTATCCGCGCTGACCGCGCTGCGCGGCGTCCTGGTGGCCGAGGCCCGGGCCGCCACGCACGAACTCAGCGAGCTGGGCGGCGGTGACCCGCAGGCCATGCTGCGGCGGATGAAGATCGTCCGGGCGGACCCGCATCTGCGGGCGGCCCAGTCCGCGCACATGGCGAACATCGAGAGTGCCCTGGCCGAGGCGCTCGCGGAGCGGCTCGGCACCGATCCCGCCCGCGACCCGTACCCGGCCCTGCTGGCCTGCGTGGCGAGCGGAGTGATCCGCGCGACCACGGTCTTCTGGGCCAGCTCCGGCGGCGCGGAGCCGCTGGACCAGCTCACCGACCGGGCGTTCCAGGCGCTGGCCGACGGACTTCCTGAACACTGCTCACTGCGCCCCGTCAGCAGGACGGCGGCGCCCGGAAAGGACGAGGAATGACATCCGCAGACAGCACCGCGGTGGACCCTGGCAGCGCGCTGCCCGGGCTCAGCCGGCGCCGGATCTTCCTGATCATCGGCGCGCTGATGCTCGGCATGCTGCTGGCCGCGCTGGACCAGACCATCGTGTCCACCGCGCTGCCGACCATCGTCGGTGACCTGAAGGGCGGATCACACATCGCCTGGGTGATCACCGCCTACCTGCTGGCCACCACCGTGTCCACGCCACTGTGGGGCAAGCTGGGCGACCAGTACGGGCGGAAGATTTTCTTCCAGGCCGCCATCGTGATCTTCCTGATCGGCTCGATCCTGTCCGGCCTCAGCCACTCGATGTTCGAGCTGATCGCGTTCCGCGCGGTCCAGGGCCTGGGCAGTGGCGGGCTGATGGTCGGGGCGCAGGCCATCGTCGGGGACATCGTCTCCCCGCGCGAGCGGGGCCGTTACGTGGGCCTGTTCGGGGCGGTGTTCGGGCTGGCCAGCGTGGTCGGGCCGCTGCTGGGCGGGGTGTTCGTGGACAACCTGACCTGGCGCTGGATCTTCTACATCAACGTCCCGATCGGCCTGGTCGCGCTGGTCGTGGTGGCCAGCCAGGTGCCGGGCACGCTGACCCGGGTGCACCACGTCATCGACTACCTCGGCACCCTGGTCCTGTCGCTAGCCGCCACGTCGCTGATCCTGCTGACCAGCCTGGGCGGTACCACCTACCCCTGGAAGTCCGCGCCCATCTACATCCTGGGCGTGGCCGGGGTCGTGTTCATCGGCCTGTTCGTGCTGGTCGAGCGCCGCGCCGCCGAGCCCGTCCTGCCGCTGCACCTGTTCAAGCTGCGCACCTTCTCAACAACCAGCGTCGTCGGGTTCATCGTCGGGTTCGCGATGTTCGGGGCGATCACCTACCTGCCCGCGTTCTTCCAGGTCGTGCGGGGCATCTCGCCCACCATCTCCGGGGTGTACCTGCTGCCGTTGATGGCCGGGCTGCTGATCATGTCGATTGGCTCCGGCCAGATCATCTCCCGGACCGGCCGGTACCGCTTCTTCCCGATCGCCGGCACGGCCCTGATGACCATCGGCCTGTTCCTGCTCCACCTGATGGGCGTACACACGTCCACGTTCCTGGACGCGGTCTACATGCTGGTCCTCGGCCTGGGCATCGGCAGCGTGATGCAGGTGCTGGTCATCATCGTGCAGAACGGGGTGCCGCACAGCGAACTGGGCGTCGCCACCTCCGGCGCCACGTTCTTCCGCTCCATCGGCGGATCGTTCGGCACCGCGATCTTCGGCGCCATCTTCGCCAACGTGCTGGTCGGGAACCTGGCCAAGCACTTGCACGGGGTGAGGCTGCCGTCCGGCTTCAGCGCCGCGGACGCCACCCCGGCCCTGCTGGGCAAGCTGCCCGCCGCGGTGCACGCGGGCTTCGTGGCGGGCTACGCGGAGTCGATCCAGACCGTGTTCCTGGTGGCGGTGCCGATCGCCGCGCTGGCCTTCCTCGCCTCCTGGCTCATCCCCCAGGTGGAGCTGAAGCAGTGGCCGGAGGCGCCCGCGGGCGCGACGTCCCCGGACGGGCCCGCGGCCGCGGTCCCGGGCGGCACGGTGTCCGCCGAGGTCCTGGACCAGCCGGATCCGGCCCGGACCACGGTGTCCCCGGAGTCCCTCGACCCCCAGGACGCCGCCACCGACACCTGACCGGCCCGCATGTCCCCGCGGCCCCGGGCGCCAGGCAGCGCCCGGGGCCGCTGCCTGCCCCGGGCGGCACGGTGGGCTGGGGCGGCGGGCTGGAGCCGCGGCGGGCGGCCTGCCATGCTGGCCGGATGGGTGACGTGTGCACGACCCGGGAGATCCGGGTCACCCTGGCCGGTGACGCGGTTGATGACCTGCGGGGACGGCTGCGCCGGACCCGGCTGGCCCCGGCGGACGGCGACGGCTGGGCCCGCGGGGTGCCCCGGTCCTGGCTGGCCGGGCTGCTGGCGGACTGGCAGTCGTTCGACACCGGTGCCTTCCAGGCCCGGCTGGACCGGCTGACCCACCGGGAAGCGGCCGTGGGCGGGCAGCTGATCCACCTGGTGCAGGTGCCCGGCCGGGGCCCGGACCCGCTGCCGCTGCTGCTGACCCACGGCTGGCCCGGCTCGTTCTGCGAGTACCTGGACCTGATCCCGCTGCTGGCCGACCCGGCCGCGGACGGCGGCGATCCGGCCGACGCGTTCACCGTGGTGGTGCCCTCGCTGCCCGGGTTCGGCTTCTCCGCCGCCCCGCCGCCCGGCGGGCTCAGCGCGGAAGCGGTGGCCGGCCTCTGGCACCGGCTGATGACCGAGGGCCTGGGCTATCCCCGGTTCGCCGCGCACGGCAGCGACCTCGGCGCCGGGATCACCGCGTGGCTGGCCCGGGACTTTCCCGGGTCGGTCGCGGGCATCCACCTGGCCACCCCGGGGCTGGCCGCGCCGCCGCGGCCGTGGAGTCCCGCGGAGGAAACGTTCGTGGCCGAGGCCGGGGCCTGGGCGGCGGAGGAGGGCGGGTACGCCCACGAGCACGCCACCAAGCCGTCCACGCTCGGCGCCGCGCTGCAGGATTCCCCGGCCGGCCTGGCCGCCTGGATCGGCGAGAAGGTCACGGCCTGGAGCGCGGTCACCGGTGACGGCCAGCCCGCGTTCGCCCGGGACCTGCTGCTCGGCACGCTGACCCTGTACTGGGCGACCGGCACTATCACCTCGTCGTTGCTGCCCTACTGGGCGTACGCGCACCACCCGGCCGCCGCCCTGCCGGCCGGGGATCCCCCGGACGTGCCCACCGCGGTCAGCATCTTCGGCGGCGAGCGGGTCCCGTTCCCCAAGCCCCCCCGCGAGCTGGCCGAGCGGTACTTCCGGGTCACGGCCTGGGCCGAGCACGACCGGGGCGGGCACTTCCCGGCGGTCGCCGAGCCCGCCCTGCTGGCCCGGACGCTGCGCGACGTGTTCCGGCCCGCGCGGAGCGCCCGGTGAGCCCCGCGGAGGGCGCTTACATCGAGCGGCCGCCCGGCACACGGGCGGACGTGGTGACGGGTCAGGCCGGGGCGCCGGGGGCCTGCCTGGAGGCCGCGAACTCCCCGGGGCCCTGCTGCGCCGCCGCCGGATCCATCCACATGACCTGCCAGCCGTGGCCGTCGAGGTCGAAGAAGCTGCGTGAGTACATGAAGCCGTGGTCCTCGGGGCCATCCGCCTCGGTGCCACCCGCGGCGAGCGCAGCCTCAGCGACCGTGTTGACCTCATCGCGCGCTGGCACGCTGAAGCAGTACAGCGCCAGCGTGTGCGTGCTGGGATCGGCCATCGGCAGCTTCGCGAACTGCGCGAACGTCTCGTGGCTGAGCAGCATGACGCAGGCTTGCTCGCCGACCAGCATGCAGGCGGCGGTCTCGCCGGTGAACATCGGGTGGTAGCTGAACCCGAGCCGCGCGAAGAACGCCTTGCTGCGCTCGATGTCCGCCACGGGGATGTTCACGAGCAGCATGCGGCCGGCGTGCGCGGGAGCGGTCATGGCAGGTCTCCAGTCCGGGGTCCGGTGGTGTACGCCGGGGTAGACCGGCCTGGCCCGCAAAAGTCATCGGTGGTCCCGGGTCCGGCCGCCTCCAGATCCTCCTTCAGCCACCGCCGGGCCAATCTGGATACTGCAGGCAAGCAGGCCGAATGGCCTTAATCGGCAGTCATTAGTCACTCATTAGGTGCACCGGGCCGAAAAGGGAAGGCTTGGCCAGGTTCCCGCATCGGCCGGCGCCATATACTGGTAAATGACGGGCGGAATGCCCGCCGGCGGGGCCAGCGGCCAGCAGGGCTGGATCTTTCGGGTAGGGCCGGGGTAGACCACGAAGTCACCGCCCCGCGTCACGGAATGTTTTTCACCCCCGGCCGTAGGGGGTCTTCGCCATGCGAAGGCACATCGTCCACGCACTGTCCGCGGTAGCGGCCGCGGGCGGGGCAGCAATTCTCGCGGTGGGGCTCGCCGGGCCGGGCGCGGCCAGCACAGCCGCAGCCCGGGCCCACTCCGCGGACCCCATCTACACCACCAGCCAGGCCGGGTTCGTCACCGGCGGCGGCCGGTGGTTCCGGTTCATCGCGACCACGGTGAAGGTGCCCCCGGTGCCCACGCCCCGCGGCAACGCCGGGTACGCCGAGGTCGTGCTGGGCGGCAAAGGCGCGGTCCCGCGGTACCTGGCCGTGCGGTCGGGCGGCGGCCCCGACTCCGTCGCCTTCAGCGAGGGTGTCCCGCCGTTCGGCATGGGCGGCGGCGTGCTGGCCGGAGTCAGCCCCAAGGTAGGAGACCTGCTCCGGCTCAGCATCTACTACGACCGGGCCGGGCACGTGTTCTACACCGCGAGCGACCTCACCCAGAGGACCAGCCAGACCCTGCGGGTGCCGTCCGAGGGTGCGCCGGTCTTCACGGCCGCTGAGGTGGCCGGCGTCGTGTACAACGCCACGGTGAGCGCGCCGAAGACGAGCACCAGGCTGCAGGTGCTGAGCGGTTCCAGGGCGACTACCTACACCGGGGTGCGCGGCACCCTGACTGGTCCGTGGACCACGACGGAGATCGTGGACACCACGACCGGCACCGCGTCCGGCGCGATGGTGATCAGCCCGAATGTGCTGTGGAACAACGGCCAGAACCTCGGTGTCTGGCTCCGTCCCACCGCGTGACCGCAAGGAGGTAAGGCATCAGCCCGGCGCCCGGCGCCGGGCTGATGGGTCCCGGCCGGCCGAGGGGCTCACGTCAGCACCGTCCTGGCCCCGATCTTCTCCCTGCCATCGAGGGGCAGGATTGTCGCTGAGGGGTCGTTGCCCCAGAATACTTGGCCAGTGCAGGCCGGAGGGTGAGCGATGATCACGATGCGGACGGCGGCGGAACGGCCAGACCTGTGGAAGATCAGCAACGACGCACCGGCGGTCTGGCCCGAGTACAACCTGCACGGCGATGTCCTCAACCAGTGGTGGGGGCTGCTTGACGAGGAACTCCCCCAGTTCCAGTTCGTCCTTTACGACGATGAAGCCGGCTCGGTGGCGGCGCGGGGCCTGACCGGCCCCCTCGCCTGGAACGGCCAGGACGATGCGCTGCCCGGCGGTATCGACCAGGCGATCGAGCAGATCTTCACGCAGCACCGCTCGCATGCCCCGGTGAGTGCCCTCTGCGCGCTGGCCGCTGAGATCTCCCCGGACGCCCGCGGCCGCGGGCTCGCGGCCGAGGTCCTGGCGAGCATGCGGAACCTTGCCCAGCAGAACGGGCTCCGCCATCTGATCGCGCCGGTCCGCCCCTCGTGGAAGCACCGCTATCCCCTCACCCCCATGGAGAACTACGTCCGGTGGCGGCGGCCAGACGGGCAACTACTCGACCCATGGATACGGACCCACGAGCGGCTAGGCGCCCGGGTCGCCACACCCCTGCCACGCTCGCTGCGCATCACCGGCACCGTCGCAGACTGGGAATCCTGGACCGACCTGGCCTTTCCCGAGTCAGGCGACTACGTCTTCCCCGAGGGCCTGGCCACCGTCCACATCGACCGGGCAGCCGACCGCGGCACCTACCGGGAACCAAACGTCTGGCTCATCCACCCCACCATCGACACGTGATACCCCAGCCGCCCAGCCGCGGCCGGCCAGGTGGCGAGCCCCGGTGGTTGCCCCGGCGCCGGAAGAGCGCGATCCAGGTCGCGAGCGCGTCCAGGCCTGGATCCGGGCGGCGGGGACGGACCGCGAGGGCGGTCTTCGTTGCGGAAAAAGAGGACCCGGGGCGGCCCGCAGACGGGGCGCGCGCGGGCGGAGGCGCGGCGCGGGGTGTGCGTGGGCCGGCCGGGCGCCGCCGGTCATGACATTTGTCATGCCCGGGCCAGGACAGCGTGCCTACGGGCACGGGGCCGCGGCGGCCTAGCGTGAGAAGCGCACCGTGCACTACAGGGGGGTGCACGGTGCGTCCCTGCCTCCCGAGCCCAGCCCGCTGGGCCTGCACCCTCCCGGGGAGTTAGCCGTGATCGCCGACGTCATCATCGGTGTCATCGTCCTGGCCCTGCTGATCTACCGACAGCTCCGCACCCGCCCGGTCAACGCGTCCGGGCTGCGGCTGGCCGCGGTCATCGGGGTCATCGGCCTGATCGAGGCCTACCAGTTCATGACCCGCCATCACCCCGGCGCGGTGACCTACGCCGCGCTGCTGGGCAGCCTGGCGCTGGCCGCGGTGTTCGGTGTGCTGCGCGCCGCCACGGTCCGCATCTGGCTGAAGGACGGCCAGCCCTGGTCCCGGGGCAGCTGGGTGACCGCGTCGCTGTGGGTCGTGGCGCTGGCCGCCCACCTGGGCTACGACGCCCTGGTCGCCGGGCACGGCCGCGACAACGTCGGCGACGCGACCATCGTGCTCTACCTGGCGGTGAGCCTGGGCATCCAGCGGCTGGTCGTGCACCAGCGGGCCCAGCGCCTGCAGGCCAGGTCCGTCCAGAATCCGGACCAACTGGGTACGCTGGGCGCATGAAGCAGGCCGCCAGCCAGCCCCGGGCGTGCTCAGTAGCCCGCACCCTCGACATCGTGGGGGAAAAGTGGGCCCTGCTCGCGGTGCGCGAGGTCTTCCTGGGCGACCGCCGCTTCGATGAGATGGTCCGGCGCACCGGGGCGCCGCGGGACACACTGGCCGCGCGGCTGCGCACCCTGACCGGCGCCGGGATCCTGGAGCGGCGGCAGTACTCCGGGCACCCGGCCCGGTTCGAGTACCACCTGACCGCCGCCGGCCGGGACCTGTACCCGGTCATCGTGACGCTGATGCGCTGGGGCGACACCTACCTGGCCGGGGACGGCGGGCCGCCGCTGGTGCTGGAGCACACGTGCGGCGAGGCACTGGCCGCCCAGGTGGTGTGCTCGGCGTGCGGGGAACCGTTGCGGGCCCGCGATACCCGGCCGGTGGCAGCGGGAGCCGCCGATTTGCCTCCGCCCGCGGTTGCCCATAAAGTGAAGGAACACCGACGCGGGGTGGAGCAGTTCGGTAGCTCGCTGGGCTCATAACCCAGAGGTCGCAGGTTCAAATCCTGCCCCCGCTACCATGTAGTTGCAGGTCAGGGGCCTGGTCGCCGGAGATGGCGGCCAGGCTTTCTTAATGTCCGTTGGCGGCCCGTTGGCGGGATGGGCCCCGGAACATGACACCGAGCGGCCCAGATCCACAGAACGGCATCGCGGACGGTACTCGCGGCCGGGCCGCCAGCCGGCGAGTCCGTGCTGAACAGCAATGTCTTCCAGCAGGGCGCCGGTGCGCAGCGACGCCCATGCGGTGCGGTTCCTAGCGCGCCTGGCAGTTGACCGCGGACACCACGTCGGACGGCTTCGGTGCCTATCCAATCTCAGCCGTTAGGTACCACAACTCGGCCCGGGAGGATGGGCGCGGCCCGGGCGTCCGGATCTGGTCTGCCTTGACCTCTCTATTTCACCGAGGGAGGGCTACGGGGATCTGGCTCACGCAGCCACGGGATCGCTCAGTTTCTAAGGTTCCGGCAGGTAGAATAAAAATGTGACGAGGGCATCGTGGGGTCAGGATCTCGGACTCACGCAGTCAGCTCGTGTGGCCCTGACAGACGTCATAATCCATGGCCCGCTGGCCCGGGCTGAACTCGCGCGCCGGCTTTCACTGTCGCCGCCGAGTTTGACCAAGATTGCCCGCCCTCTGCTGGACGCCGGATATATACGTGAGCGGCCGGCCGCGCTAGGCGGCAATATGGGCCGCCCATCTCTTCCGCTTGAGGTCGTCCCTGAGCGAGCGTTCTTCATCGGGATGAAGCTCACCAGCGACACACTCTTCACTGTGCTGGTCGATCTCGCCTCGGCTGTGCGTGTCGAGCTCTCCAGGCCTCTGCTCAGCACTGAGGTTGACTATGTACTCGGCGAGATCACTGACGTCGCCATGGGGCTCGCCGCGCAGCATCCCGGCATAGCCGGTATAGGCATAGGGCTGGCGGGCAGAAACCAGCCGATCGATACGCGCGTCCACTACTCACAGTTTCTGGGATGGGATGACATCCCGCTGGCCACGTTGGTGGAAGAGCGTGTGGGGCTGCCGGTGGTGCTGGCCAACGATGTGCGGGCACTCGCGGCAGCCGAGCACTGGTTTGGCGCGGCGAGAGGTGTCAGCGACTTCGCCATGGTCACGGCCGGTGCCGGGATAGGCTGCGCCATCGTGCTGCATGACCAGGTGATCCAGGGGTTCAGAGGTTCCGCGGGCAGCCTGACTCATTTCCCGATCGACGATCGGGGTCCCCTGTGTGAGCTTGGTCACCGGGGTTGCGCTTCGGCGTTCGCGACGATTCCGGCCATGACGAGAGCCATTGGCACCGCCCTGGGCCGTCCGGACATGTCACTGGCGGAAGGGGCCGATCTGGCGCGGGCCGGGCATCCGCTGGCCAAGCGGGTCTTCGAGGACGCCGGGCGCGCGGTCGGGACACTCGTCGGCCAGGTAAACAACATCCTGGACGTCGAGTTGATCATCCTCTCTGGTGAGGCCGATGCGATCTTTGAGCTTGCCGCGGGTTCCATCGACTCCGCGATTGCGCAAGCATGCGAGTTGCCGGCGCGAGCCCAGATGGTGGTTCGCCCCCTGGGTTTCTCAGCCTGGGCACGCGGGGCTGCCGTCGTCGCAATTCAGCGGCACATTGACCTCGGCCTCCGGTGGGACGGGCGCGTCAGGCCGGTCGCGTGATGTGTCCGCTCACCACACCGGTCAACGGGAGGGCCCTGAAGTCCGCAGGTGAAGGAGCAGTACTGAAAGCGGAGCCGGCCCCGGCCCAGGCAAGCCGACGCTGGCCAGGGCTGCGCTATTGACCGCGGACGCTGGCACTGAGTACGGAGGCCATGGGTTTCTCCCCGCACTCAGTCGCTCTACTGAATAGCTTACCCCGGGGAGGAGACCGGGGACTCGTATGGCCGGAGGTTCATGCAGCTGTTCATCAAGTTGAACGCACGCGACAATGGCCTGATCGCGGCTGGGTGATACGACACCGTGCACCCAAACTGCCTCAGTGGCCTGGTTGACCCGGAAAACTCTGCCGCTGTGGAGGAGGCGCCGAAATCTTTTGTGCAGCGTTATCCATCCCTCCAGCCGGCTCAGTTCGGCTTCGGTGGCTGCGGTGAGGTCCCACTCGATTCCGAAGTGGCCGAAGAAGGCGGTCCCGGCCCGGAAATCCAGCGGCAGCACCCGGTGAGTCTGATGCGAGCGCGGCGCCGAAACGTGGGCCCCCAGGTACTCTGGCGGCACAAGCTGTGCCGTCCAGCGCTGGATCGCCTGGCGGGCGAGGGCGTCATTCTGATCGGACGTCCAGATCCTTTCCACGCGGTCCAGCACGGCCAGGTCCACGCGACCACCACCTGAAGCGCAACTCTCCCACTCGACGTGCGGGTGCCGTGAGCGCAGCTCGTCAAGGAGCCGGTAGAAGGCAAGCGTCTGCGAGTGAGTGCCCGGGCGGCCGTTGGCCGCGCCGGATCCCGCGTCGATGAAGTCACGATTGTGATCCCACTTCACGTACTCGATCGGGCACGAGGACAGCACCGTGGACACCTGCTCCAGGACGTGCTGGTATGCGCCCGGCTGAGCCAGATCCAGCACTTGCTGCGATCGTTCCTCGGGGGAATCCGCCCGCCGGTGGCCAGGATCCAGTCCGGATGGGCCTGGAAGAGCTCTGAGTTGACGTTCACCATCTCTGGTTCGAACCACAGGCCGAACTGCATGCCGAGTGTATGCACGTAGTCCGCCAGCGGAGCGAGGCCGTCCGGCCAGACATCGGCGGATATGGTCCAGTCCCCGAGTCCGGAGTGCTCATCGCGGCGGGCGCTGAACCAGCCGTCATCGAGGACGTAGCGTTCGACGCCGATCTGCGCGGCGCGTTCAGCTAGCTCTTTCAGCTGGCCGAGGTCATGCTCGAAGTAGACCGCTTCCCACACGTTGAGGGTGACGGGGCGGGGCGTGGCCGGGTGGGCTGGCCGTGAGCGGATGTAACGGTGGAATCGTTCGGCCAGGCCATCGAGTCCATGGTCTGAGGCTCCGACATAGACCCACGGCGAGGCGTACGCCTCACCGTGGCTGAGGATCACCTCGCCAGGCAGGAGAAGCTCGCCACCGCCGATGACAGTCCGGGTGGGCGTTTGCTTGCCGCGTGGCACCTGCTCGAGCCGGTAGGTGCTATTCCCACTCCACGCGATATGGACTCCCCAGACCTCGCCGGAGCCGAAACCGAAGCCTGCGGTGCCCGCCACGAGGACGGTGGGAGAGTCATGTCCCGTCTTGCCGCGGCGGTTTTCCCTCATCCACGCGCCGTCCGTGATAGGCCGGCGCTGCGGCACGCGCTCACGGGCCCAGCGGCCGGTGAAGTCGAGTGATTCCACGGCCCGGTCCGGCAGCGGCACCATCACATCCAGGGCGTCGAGCACGTACGGCGCTGGAGCCTGGTTGGTCAGCGTGTGGCGGACCCGGATCATCTTGCCGCCGACCGCTTCGACCTCTGTGCGGAGCGCAAGTTCTGCCTGGCTGTCCACGGCTTCGATAAGGGCACCGGCATCCGACGCCTCGACGAGTTGCGGGACGAACCAGGACGACCAGGCCCCCCGCTCGCCGGTGCCGCGATGGCCCGCCAGCCCGGGACGTCCGTACCAGCCCTGCGCGTGCTCCGGCAAGAGGGACAGGCCAGGAGCCGCCAGACCGCATACGTCCTCGGCGGTCAACCCCGGTTCGATGACGCCGACCCAGCATGCGCTAGGCAGTCGTCCCGGGTGGTTGAGCAGCGCCAGGCCGGTACCGCCGACCCTGCCCACCAGATGCTGACCCGTTGGTTCCGGCCGGACGCCTGCTCTCCGGTCCGGCATCCCGCGTTCAGCAGGCACACCCGGGCCCCGGGGTGTCCTGTCAGCGCGGCGCTGGTCCTGGCTCTCGGTGAGGGCGGACTCGTGATCCTGCATCGCTCCACTCAAACGCCTCTCGGGTTCCCGAACTTGGCGGAATCCGGGCGGCCGTCCCGGCCGCATATTAGTTTCTTTGATGAAGGATGTCAGGACGATCGTCATCGCGCAAGAGCGGCGTTCTGCTCCTCAGCGCCGCCCGGCTCGCCCCTCGGTCCGTCACCCGGAGACGGTCCCTGCGGTCGGCCGGGGCCGGAAGACAGGCAGCTCAGATGCCTTAATCCAGGCAAGAGCAGCGCACGGCCGCCTCGAGGCCGGGCGGGCCGGCAGGGGCCCCGTCCAGCCCCCGGGACGAACTCTCTTGACAGCCAGCCAGCCGGGATTCATAATTCACAAAATTAATTAAGTACCTCCGCCGTAAGGATCTACAGGGGGAAGAGCGACGGTGCACTTCCGAAACTGGACGCCCCACGACGTCGGCCTGCTCGATGCGGCTAGGCGGTCCCGCGTCCCGTTCTCCCGGCTCGCCGCGCCGTGAGCCTGTCCACCGCGCTCGCCAGCCGGCAGACACCTCCTGGTCACCGGCGGCTCCATGATCTCCGGATAGCCACGACGGGATATGGCTTCCTGCTCCCCAGCGCGATCGGGGTGGTCTTCTTCCTGGTGATTCCGGTGCTCCTCGTGATCGGGCTCAGCTTCCTCGACTGGAACCTGATCAGCCCGCCCACGTTCGTCGGCCTGGCGAACTACCGGGAACTGTTCAGCCAGTACCAGGTCGTTCACGCCCTGTTCATCACGGCGCTGTACGTCCTGCTCAACATACCGCTGCAGACGGTCCTGTCCCTGCTGCTGGCGATGCTGCTCACCCGCAAGCTCCCGGGGATGGGCTTCTTCCGGACGCTCTACGTCATCCCGTACCTGGCCACCCCGGTCGCGCTCGGGATCGTGTGGACCTGGATCTTTGACCCGAGCCTGGGCGCGGTTAACCAGATTCTCGCCACGGTTGGGATCCACGGGCCGCAGTGGCTCTCCTCGCCGCACTGGGCGCTCCCGGTCATCGCCGGGGTCAACGTGTGGCAATACGCCGGCTACAACATGCTTTTCTTCGCCGCCGGGCTCGGGGCGATCCCTAAACAGCTCTACGAGGCGGCGAGTCTCGATGGTGCCTCCAAGTTCAGGCAATTTTTCCGTATCAGCCTGCCCCTCCTCACGCCCACTCTGCTCTTCGTGCTGATCACGAACGTCATCGGGTCGTTTCAGATTTTTGACGCGGTCTACGTGATGACCCAGGGCGGGCCGGGCAACTCCACCGGCGTCATCAACTACGAGATCTACCAGAACGCCTTTGTCTACTTCCACATCGGGGCGGCCTCGGCCATGGCGATCGTGCTCTTCCTGCTGATCCTGGTCTTCACGATCCTTCAGTACCGCTACCTGCGCAGGCGGACGACATATGACTTCAGCTGATACCCGGATTGGCGACGTGGAGACCGAGGCCGCACCCGCCCAGGTTCCGCCGGTCCGCCCGGCGCGCCGGGGCTGGGCACGCAGTGCCCGCCTGACCCTCTTCTACCTGGTCCTGACGGCCGGGGCCGTGATCTTCATTTTCCCTTACGTGCTGGTCCTCTTCGCGGCGATGAAGCCACTGAATACGCTGTTCACCGAGGCTCCCTGGATACCGCCGTCCCACGTCACCTTCACCTACTTCCGCCAGGTACTCGTCCAGGACGACTTTCTCCGCTTCCTGGCTAACACCGCCGGCGTGGCGGTGATCATCACCGTCGGCCAGGTCGTCTTCTCCGTCATGGCCGCGTACGCGTTCGCCCGCCTGGAATTCCCCGGCCGGGAGGCCATCTTCTGGGTGTACCTGACCACGCTCATGGTGCCGAATGTCGTCACCATCATCCCGCTGTTCGTGATCATGCGCCAGTTCCATCTGCTCAATACCTACATGGCTCTCTTCCTGCCCTATGTCTTCGGAACCCCTTACACGATTTTCCTGATGCGGCAATTCTTCCTGACTATCCCGAGGGAACTCTTCGACTCCGCGCGGATCGACGGCTGCAGCGAGTTCCGGGTGCTCACGCGGATCGCCGTGCCGCTAGCCAGGCCCATCATCACGACCGTGGCGGTCATCGCCTTCGTCTTCGGATGGAACAACTTCCTGTGGCCACTGATCGCCACGAACTCCAATGGGCTGCGGGTGCTCACCGTCGGGGTGGCCGCGCTGCAGTCGAATCTGGGTACCCAATGGAACCTGCTGATGGCCGGGGCAATGATCACACTCGCGCCGCTTCTCATCCTGTTTGCAATATTCCAGCGCCAGATAGTCCGGTCAATCCAGCTGACCGGCGGACTTAGGTAGATCCTCGCCAGGCTTGCCCGGCAGGCACGAGATGCAGAAGGAAGCAAAATGAGATTCTCGCCAGGGAAAAAGCGGAACAGAAGTAGATGGGGCAGAAGAAGGGGCACGCTCGGCCTCGCACTGCTCGCCAGCACTGCTCTTGCGGTCACCGCCTGCAGCAGTTCAGGCACGGCGGGCAGCTCAGGGGGGAAGGTGCACCTGACCTATGCCCTCTGGGACCCGCACGAGGAGGTGGGCTACAAGGCCTCAATCGCCCAGTTCGAGAAGCTCCACCCCAACATCTCGGTCACCGTGGAGCAGATCCCGTACCCACAGTACGCAGCCAAGATCACCACGGACTTTACCGGCGGCAGCGGCCCGGACGTCTTCTGGGTTGACACCCCAGAGATCCCCACCTGGATCCAGGACGGGATCATGACGAACATTATGCCTGACGTCAAGAAATACCACATCAACCTGGCGCAGTACTATCCTGGCCTCGTCAGCTTGCATGAGCACGACGGCGCACTATACGGCCTCCCGAAAGACTGGGACACTATCGGGATCTTCTACAACAAGGCATATTTCGCAAAGCATCACATCACGGTCCCGGCCAGCCTGACCTGGAGCCCGACCGGATCCAGCCCCTTCCTGAAGCTCCTTCAGGAAGCGACGGTCAACTCCAGCGGCAAGAACGCGACGCAACCGGGATTCAACGCAAGCAATGTCTCGACCTACGGGATCGCGATGGCCAACTCGATCCAGATCGGCTGGGACAACTACCTGGCGATGAACGGGTCGGGCTTCCTGCCGAAGAGTTACGGCAAGACGGTCAACTTCAACACGTCAGCCGGCGTTTCTACCTTCAGCTTCCTCACTGACCTGCTGACCAAGTACCACGTGGCGGTTCCTGCGTCAGAACTCGGCGCCAACGGCGAGAGCAGCAGTTCGCAGGACATCACGCTCTTCGCCCGGGGGAAAGTGGCCATGGTCGAGGAGGGCGACTGGAACACGCTGCCGATCACGCAGGCTGTCAAGTTCCCCGTGGGGGTCATGATGCTGCCCGCCGGTCCCCAGGGACGCGCGAGCGTGTTCAACGGCCTGGTCGACGCCATCAGCACCCGCACGCCCCACCCCCAGCAGGCATGGGAGCTCGAGCAATGGCTGGGCTCGGCAGCCTCCGAGAAGATCATGGGCTCCGGTGGTTATGTCTGGCCGGCCATCGAGAGCCTCGACTCCACGTACCTGAACTACTGGAAGCAAAAGGGCCTCGATATGCAGCCCTTCCTGACCGAGGCCAAGGGCAGGACGGTGACGTACCCGATCTCACCCGGCGGCAAGCAGGCCATCACCGAGGCCACCAACGACCTCGGGCCGGCCTTCCTCGGCACCTCGCCGGTCCAGTCCTCCGTGTCGGCAGCGGCCTCGGCCGCCAACCAGGCGCTCGGCTCTGGCGGCTGAGCCCTGATCCTCCGGCCGCACCGGTTCCGTCCGGTGCGGCCGGAGGACGCCAGCGCGATCCGCACTCGCAGGAAAACCCGTACCGGTGCTACAGAGGAGGCACGGCAGTGACACCCGGAGAGAGCACTGGCCCGGCCAGGACGGGCAGGCTGACCGCGAGCGTCGTAGGCGCCGGGACTGGGGGCTGGCTGAGCATTGACGCGCTCGCCACACTTAACGAGTACCAACTCGTGAGCGTGGCGGACATCCGGCCGGACGCCCGGAAGGCTGTGGCGACCAGGTTTCCCGGGATCCGGACCTTCGAACACGCCGCGGACATGTTCTCGGAGTGCCCGGCCGACGTAATCTGCGTCTCGACCTATGCCTCCACCCACGAGCAAATTGCCCTCCAGGCCGTGGAGACCCCCGTGCGGGGCTTGCTGCTCGAGAAGCCGCTGAGCCACGACGCTGCCGGGGCCCGGCGGCTGCTGGGCGCGGTGAAGATGCTGGGGCTTCCCGTGGTCGTGCCCCATGGGCTACTGACCAGAGGTACCCCACTGGAAGTGAAACGGCGCCTACAGGCTGGTGACATCGGGCAGATCAAGATGGTCGGGATCGAGTCGCGCGGCTGGGACCTGATCAACGCCGGAATCCACTGGCTGCACTACACGTTGTCGGTGCTCGACGGCGAGGAGGTATCGGACGTACTGGCGGCCGTCAACTCAACCACCCGTACCTACCGAGACGGCCTGCAAGTGGAGACCGAGAGCGCTGTTCTGGCCAGGACCACCGCCGGGACCCGGATACTCGTAAACTCCGGCGATTACCTGCCTACCTCGCATGCACGGAAGGAAGCCGTATTCCGCTTCGTCGGCACGGGCGGCGTCGCCGAGTTCTGCGGCTGGGATCCTGGCTTCCAGATGATCTCGGCATCGGCAGGCGATGAGCATCCGGGCCTGCCGCCTGAGCCCGCCCTGATCGGGCACGCCAGGTACCTGCATGACCTGGCCGGGATGATCGCAACCGGCGCCCGGGATTACGCGGGTGCAGAGCGTTCGGTGGCCGCGCTGGAAGTCTGCGAAGCCGCGTATCTTTCCGCACGGCTAGGCTGCAACGTCACCTTGCCGCTCAGCGAGTTCGTGGCACCGGAACCCTCCGGCTGGCAGCCGGGCTCACCCTACGACGGCCAGGGTGGCGGGCGAGACGGGAGACAACTGAACTGGAGGACAACGGCGAATGAGTAATGCACCGTTGGCCAGCCGGGCGCCCGCGACGTTCGGGATCGTCGGGGCAGGGTGGCGCTCAGAGTTCTACCTCCGCGTCGCACGCGCCCTCCCGGCACACTTCGCAGTCTCCGGGATCGTCGTGCGGGACGCGGCACGCGCGGCGGAGATAGAGCAGCGGTGGCTCGTCCCCGCTTACCCGGACACCTCCGCGATGGTAGAGGAGGCCAGCATCGACTTCGCCGTGGTCTCAGTCCCCCCCACGGCGGCGCCTATTGCCACGATGGAACTGGCCAGCCGGAATGTTCCGGTGTTGCTGGAGACGCCGCCCGCCCCGGACCTGGACCGATTGATCAGCCTGTATGAAGAGATCGGCACCACGGGACGAGTCCAGGTCGCGGAGCAGTACCAGTACCAGCCCATGCACGCCGCGCAACTCGCCCTGGTGCGCTCCGGGATCATCGGCACTCCTTATTCGGCCCGGATCTCGGTCGCGCACGGATATCACGCGCTCAGCCTCATGCGTCTCTTTCTCGCGAGCGCTTACGAGCCGGCGGTGGTCCGCGGGGTGACCACCAGCCATCCCGCCGCTGCTCAGGCCGGGCGTGATGGCCTAATCCCCCCGGGCGAAGTCACTGAGACGGAGTCAGTCGCGACGGTCGAACTGGGCTCACGGCTCGGCATCTATGACTTCTCATCCGAGCAGTACTTCTCGCGCATCAGGACGGGAGGCGTCACCATCCGCGGCGACCGTGGCGAACTCAGGGGAAAAAGGCTCTCCTACCTCGGCAGGGATGATCAGCCCACCCTGTCGTACCTGCGCAGGGACGAGACCGGCCGTGGGACCAGCCTGGAGGGACTGGGTCTTCGCTCGATCACGTTCAACGGGGACGCGTGCTACGTCAATCCCTTCGGGCTTTCACCATTGCCCGACGAGGAAATAGCGATCGCCACCTGCCTGGCAAAAATGGCAGAATATGTCGCTTCGGGTACCGAATTCTACTCCTTGCCCACCGCATGTGAGGACCAGTACCTGTCCCTTGCACTTAGCGAATGCCTGGGGAGCGGCCGGACGATTCAGACGTCCCGGCAGGTGTGGGCAAACTGACCGGGAAGGCGCTCCGACCGATGCGGCTGCACGTCGCCAGCTATGGCAACGGGTCCTCAACGGTGGCCCTGTTGCACGGGCTTAGTGGCAGCCACCAGATTTTCCACGACCTCATCGGGCGGCTCACGAACCATGACTGCACCGTGCTGGGCGTTGACCTGCGCGGCCACGGCCAGAGTGCACGCGCCTGCTCGTACCGCATCGAAGACTTCGCCGGCGATGTCATCGAATCCATCCCGCGCGGACTGGATGCCGTGGCCGCTCATTCATTTGGTGGCCGGGTGCTGCTGGCCGCAGTCAGGGAACTGCGACCGTACCGGGCTGTTTATCTCGACCCTGCCTGGTTCATTCCCGAAACCATGCACGACAGCACCTTCATGCGCGCGAATGTCGGTGAGCATCCGGACGGCTCTGTCTACTCCCTGGATGAGCTCAGGGCACTCAACCCCGCCTGGGGCACCGGCAACCTCCGCAGGGTGCTCCAGGCTCGCGAGCAGTGGGATCGTGCGATGCTGCGATCTCTCGCGATCATGGCAGCCAAGTCCCCATTCCAGTTGGAGCCCGCCGACAGGCCCTCCATGGTCCTTTACGGCGGCGACTCAGCACTCCTGCGTGCCGCCCCGCTGCAACTATTGCGCGCCGCAGGCTACGAGGTGCGCATACAGCTAAACGCCGGGCATAATCTGCACGTCGATGATGTGAACACCACCTTCAGATACCTCGAAGGCTGGCTGTGGGCATAAAACGACATCACAAAAAGCCCATACACCACGACCGCACCAGGGCCCGTCGGTCAGGTGCGGACGATGAAGACTGGCAGCGATTGGCAGATAACCCAGTGGGTGGCGGATAGCTGACCACGTCCACTGGGGCATCGGGGTTCGCAGCCGTCGAAGACCGGCCGGTGCCGTTCACCACGTGATCAATACCGCCGAAACCCGCTGTGCTGAGGAAAACCGTGAACAGATCGTGGAGCTCGCTGCGGGGGGTATTAACGATCTCGAATGCGTTGGTGGCGAAGACCGGCACGCCCTGGTTAAAGAAGCTGTAACTGCCCATGCCGTAACCCTGGAAGCCGACTGCCTGATGAGTGATCAGGAACGCGGGATAGCCATGGGTCCGTGGTATTGGCCATCCAGGCGGCCTGGCTGGGTGGATCGTAGGGCATCTCGTTCTGGAAGAAGATGTCCGTGCCGTCTTGCCCCGTTCCAGATCACCTCGTACTTCTCGTAGTGCTCGACGAACAGCCCATAGGCGGTCACATGGTCCCCGTTGACGACCACGCCGGTGTCCCCGACGTTGTCGGTCCAGCCGACCCCGTTGCCGTGGTCGGCCCGCCAGGCCCAGATGTCGTCGAGGATCACCTGGGAACTGTTCGACCACGAGGCTGGTGGCCGCCCGGCCCTTCGTGGCGCCGCCGATGCGGAAGAACACGTCCTGCACCACGGTCGGGTCTGCCGGGTCCGCTGGCCCGGTCCGCGGCCGGCTGCCCACCTGCAGCAGGACCGGGGAATTCACCGGCCCGGCATCGAAGATCATCCCGGACAGCTTCACCCCTGGAACGCTGGCTACCCGCATCGCGACGATGCCGTTCGCTGGCACCAGGGTGGGGAAGCCGAGGCCCGATCACCACCGTGTCCGGCCGGGTGACCTCGATGGTCTGGCCCAGATGGTAGACACCGGGGGTGAGGATCAGGTCCTGCCCCCGGGCCAGCGCCGCATTGATCATCGCCACCGAGTCGCCAGGGGTGGCGATGAAGAACCGCTGGAGCGGGATGGCGGTGCCCAGCGCCCGGCGGCCGGTCCACGACGGTCCCACCGAGTCATGCTGCACCGCCGGAACGAATACGCTGTAGTTTCCGCTGGAGTTCACCTGCAGGAAGGGCGCTTCCGCGGTGACCGGGCTGGCCGCCAGGGTCGTGTACTGCCCGCCCGAGCCGAAATTCTGCGCGGGGGCCCCTACGTCACCGCTGAAGACCTGGTTCCACACGTCGTTGCTCCAGCCGTCCAGAGTGCTGTTCCGGACGAGGAACTGCTGCTGGCTGCCGTTGAGCACGGGGCGGCCGGAGAACTTCGAGTCGGCGATGAAGCCGCCGCTGGAGTAACCGGGTTTCGAGCAGTAGTCCGTCAGCGAGGTGAACCCGTTGAATCGACCCGCCGCACGGGTGACGCCTGGGACGCCGCCCAGAATTCGGCCGTGTGCTGGCACGGTGCGCCACTCGGCGGCGCCGGGAAGTCTGATCGTCAGGTTCGACAGCGAGCGCCAGAAGTTGTCCAGCGCGGTGCAGTTGCTGGTAACGCCGGTAGACGGGAAGCACCGGTTGAAGGAATCAATGGCGCCGTTAATGACGACGCCGCCGGGGGAAGGCCCAAGGCCGGCCACGCTGGTGTAGTAGCCAACCTGGAGGAATAGCGGGTCCGCGGCCGAAGCCGTAGGTGCCCGGTTCGAACAACAGCGCGTACCGCCGGGTACCGAACTGGTCGTCGGCCTGCTGGCGGGCGATCCAGTTGACCCTGGCCTGGATGCGGCTCTGCGGCGTCCTCGGGCTGAAGACGTAGACGTTCGGCCCGAAATCCGGCTGGCCCGGTGAGGACGCCCGGCTGGCGGAGTCCGGGGTGCCGCTAGCCGACAACCAGGCGGCGCCCACCGCGAGCGCAGCGCCCAGGACGAGGGCCGCAATCAGGACGAAGGGGCGGTGCCGGAGCCGGTCGGCGAGGTTCGGGGTCGGGGTCATGCCTGTTCACGCCTCCTCAGGGCCCGTGCGGTCGAGATTCGCAGGAACGGTAGTCACCCTGATGGCGGTGATCTTGCTTGCCCCCCGGGTTGCCACTTTGCCCTAAAGCCCGCCGGAGCGCAGGTCGTGTCTCCCGCTGGAGCGTAGGTCCTGCCTGGGAGACCCCGCCGGGGTCCAGTCGGACCGCGCCTCCGGAGATCCTGGCCGAACTCTTCTGCGCGTCGCAATCGCCGGCTGACGGACGAATGTCAACTTTGCGTTAACGCCCCATGAAATGGGATGAAGTGAGATCGGTCCGCCGAAATGCCATGCTAGCGTTCCCGTTCGGCAGCTGGGGAGAGTTGCCGCATGCCTGAGGGGGGACCTGGACATGGTTCTTGTCGTAGCAGCGGGGCGGCCACGCCCGTCGCGTGGCCCGGATGGGCCTGTGCCCCGGCATGAAACCGCCCCGACACGCCAGGGCGGGCCCTCGCGCTCGGGTCACCGAGTCGCTGAGAGTGACCGTGACCGCTGACCCGGGCGAGGTGACTTACCTCGTGCTGGCCGACCGCGCTGCTCCGTACCTGCTGGCCAGAGTGCGCTGGCCGGACGTCGCCCAGGCGATCACCGCCGGCTGCCCCGACTGGCTCGACGACCCGGGCCTGTTCGATCTGCCCTACGATCCGATCGCTCTGCGGGTGAGCTTCGCCCAGGCAGTCTCGGTGGCGGCGGGCTGGGGCAGGCAGATCCGCGCCGAGCCCGCCGAGGGCGCACTGTCCTTCATCCGGCGCATGCCGTCGAACTGGTCCGACCTGTCGCCCGTCGAGCGGCATGCCTTCGGCCTCGACTCCGTCCGGAGGCGGCGCGTGTCGGCCCGTCGCCTCCGTCGGGTGCGATCGTCCCAAGCGAAGGTCGGCGCCGGGGCTGCCGCGACCGCGCTGGGGAACGGGCACGGCGGGCCGTTCGCGGGAGGAGGTCCCGGCGCGGACTTCTATGGGCCGGCCGCCAATGGCCGCAGCCAGGTCGCCAGCGGTGCCGCGGCGGAGCGCCGTCACCATGTCCGGGTGCGCGTCGACGGCCGGGCCCACATCCTGTGCGGGTACGGCACCATTTCCGCCGCCCTCGTCGATCTGAGCGAGGGCGGGGTGCGCTGCGTGCTGCCGGACGCGTCCCCGATGCTCGCCCCCGGGACCCCGCTCGACGGCCCGTTTCTGCTCGAAGCAGAGGTGGCCGGCTCGCGGATCTGCCTCGGGGGGGCGGGCCGGATCAGCTGGAACCGCAGCATCAGGGCCGGAACCCACTTTGGCGTCATCTTCGGCGAACTTGACCAGGGCGAGACCGAAGGGGTACAGCGGTTCCTGGTTTCCGCCGGCCGCAGACAGGTCTCACGATGAGCCCGTCCCCCTTCGACGATCTCCCGGCCGTCATGACCGACGGACATCCGGACGGCTCGGCCTTCAGCCCCGCCGCCGGCCCCGGCCGGCACACCCGGGGCGATGCCGCCCCGCGGGCGACCGCCGTCCGGTCACCGCAAGAACTCGACTACCGCTTGCGTGGCCTGAGCCTCGATCCGACCGGCTACGTTCCCACGGCGCCAACACGACCGGAGCGCCAGCGCCGGCGTCCTCGCCGCCGCGGCCCGCTCCTGGTCAAGGCGGCGGTCCTCGTTACCGTGGTGGCGCTCACCGCCTGGCTGCTCCAGGCTGTCGTCGTCCAGCCCTTCTCGGTGCCCGGGGCGGCGATGTCGCCCACCCTGCAACCGGGCGACCGGATCCTCGTCGTGAAATCCGGTCTCCTCGCGGGCCCCGTCCACCGCGGCCAGATCGTCGTCCTGCGGCCCCCGCGGTTCCTGCCCTGCACCGTCGGGGGCGGCAGTGCAGACCTCGTGCTCCGGGTCATCGCGCTGCCCGGCCAGACAATCTGGTCCATCGACGACACGGTCTTCGTCGATGGGCGGCCGCTTCGCGAACGGGGCTGGTATGACCGCCGCTCCGGCCAGGTCGGCTCGAGGCCGATCCCCAGTACCACGCTCGCCCGGGACCAGTACTACGTGCTGGGCGACCAACGGTCAGGCGCCTGTGACTCGCGGGTCTTCGGGCCCATCCCCAAGTCGTCCATCGTCGGCGCCGCGATCGCCATCGTGGCGCGCCAAGGCCATGTGTTCTTGCGCAAGCTGTGATCCCGCACGCCACCCGGCACCGAGCCGGGCCTGGTTCGCACCGTGTGCCTGCACCCAGGTACCGGACGACCCGGGCCGGCCAGCGGCGTGAACGCGAGGGGGGCAACTTAGGATGCTGCTCAAATTCAATCTCTACGATCTTTTCTATCTCTCCTTTGTCCAGCTGATCTTGTCCACCATGCTCGTGCTGAGCCCGGCGCGCGGGTTTGGCACCCGGTTTCGCTGGACGGGCTCGAGGATCACCGAGGTCTTCGTCGGCGGGGTAGGGGCGATAGCCATCTCGGCCGTCGCCTGCGTGGTCACCCACGAACTGTGGGGCGCTGCCGTTCGGCGGCCTCGAGACGGCCGCCTGCCTGCTCGTCGTCACCTCGGTCGTGGTCATGGCCCTCCAGCCGGACACCAACTTCGTTGGCCAGGTCTTCTACGCCTCGTACCTCGCGGCGTCCTTCGCCTTCATCGTCTACGCGGCCTTCATCGCGGTCGTCGCCACGCACTCGATCCTCGAGACGCTGACGGCTTCCCTGGTGATCCTGCTCGACGTGGCCGCGTTCGTCGTGTGGATCTCGAACATCAACTACGCGAGCGACGTGCTTGTGCCGCGCACGCCGGGCCCGGCCGCTGCCCAAGGCCGACCCCGGCTATCAGCCCTTCGTGTCGCTGCACATCCCGGCCTACAACGAGCCTCCCGAGCTGCTGATCGAGACGATCAAGGCGGTCGAGCGGATCGACTACCCGAACTTCGAGGTGGTCGTCATCGACAACAACACCTCGGATCCGGCCGTGTGGGAGCCGGTGGAGGAGTACTGCCGGGACCGGGAGCGGGTCCGGTTCGTCCACGTCGCCCCCTGGCCCGGCTACAAGGCGGGCGCCTGCAACCTCGCGCTGCGCCGCTACACCGACCCGCGCGCCGAGATCATCGGCCTGGTCGACGCCGACGACATCGTCCAGCCGCACTACCTGCGCGAGACCGCCCCGTACTTCTCCGACCCGAACCTCGGCTTCGTGCAGACCTTCGAGGGCAACCGCGACTATCGAGGGCAGCGCCTACTACACCGCCTGCGTGGACTCCTTCCAGGCCTTCTACCTGTCGGTCATGTCCTCGCGCAACGAGCGTGACACGGTCCCGTTCGTGGGCACGATGGGGCTGTTCCGGCGCAGCGCGCTGACCGCCGTCGGCGGGTGGAACGAATGGTGCATCTGCGAGGACACCGAGGCCTCGCTCCGGGTGACTCAGGGACGGCTGGTCCGGGCTGTACATCCCGCGCTGCTTCGGCCGGGGCGTCGTGCCGCCCAGCTTCGCCGGGATGCTCACCCAGCGGCACCGCTGGTGCTTCGGCGCCATGCAGATCCTGCGGCTGCACTGGCGCAGCCTGATGCCGTGGGACCGCTCTCCCGACAACCACCTCACCAGCGCACAGCGCCGCGACTACCTGATGGCGTCGCTCGGGTGGTTCCGGGACCTGCTCATGCTGGCCTTCAGCCTGCTGCTGCTGGTGATCACCGGGTCTGCTGGTCACGCATTCCGGCTTCGCCGTTTCCCCGATGGACGGCGCCCGGTCGCTCCTGCCGCTGTCGCTCATCATCATCGCCACTGTCTGCATGATGTGTACGCTGCGGCTCTGGACGACCATGTCGTATCGCCGGGCGCTGCTGTCGCTCGTCATCAGCCTCTCGGTCGCCTGGGTCATCGCCCTCGGCTGCATCGAAGGGCTGGCCCGGCGAGACGGGGTGTTCCTGCGGACCTCGAAGGCCGGCGGCCGCCGCACGCATCCGCACGGCGCTCCGGCTGAGCCCGGGTGGAGACGACCCTGGCCGTCGCCCTGTACGTCTCCGCCGGGCTCCTCGCCGCCTTGCGGCACGGGCCCTGGCTGCTCATCTTCATTATCTTCATCCAGGCTACGCGTGTACCTCTGCGGCCCCGATCGCGTCGGTATGGAATCTCTGGGCGCAGGGAAACCCGGGCTCCGAGTACCGGCGCCGCTTCGAGAAGCGGCGCCGGCGCGCGGATCGCCGCCGGGGACGCTGGGCTCAGGTCCCCCGGCCCGCCTCAGCGCCACCCTGGCCGCCCTCTGCGCCGGGGGAGTGACGAGCGCGTTCCTGGCCCCCGTGCCATTGCTGCAGACCACGACGGTGCATCGAGCCGTGTCCCCGCAGTCGCTGGCCGGCTCGGCGGGCACCCAGGTCTACCTGAAGTTGGGCTCGGCCACCTCCGGGGCCACGCGCGCGTACTACTCCATCACTTCGGTGCACCTGTCGAACCGGTCGGCGCAGGCCGGGCTCAGGCTCAGCTTCGACACATCCTCGCTCGTGCTGCTCGGCGAGGTCCTGCGGGCGGCCGCGGACGGCGGGCGGATCTCGCACATCAGCCTCGCCTTCCGCGCGCCGGGCCTGGGCGGCCGGCCGACGACCGAGTCCGTGCAGACATTCGGCGCCGCCGCCGTCACGTCCTTCCGGGAGCATCCGTCCGGCACGCCCACGGGCACGGTCTCGCTGACGCTTCCCGCTGCGAGACACGTCATCAGCACGCCGGGTGGGCTGCGGCGCATCGGCCCCTTCGCAGGCAGCTCCCCTGCGCAGGCCACGACGGTCTACGTCAATACGCCCGCAACGGGAATGACGGCGGCCTCCTCGGCTGCCGTGACGGCCGTCCAGTTCTCCCGGGCGGCGCCGCGTGCCCCTCTGCACCTCGGCTTCACCACGTCCTCGCTGCCGCTGCTCGACGGGATATTCCGGGATCAAAGCGCGGCCGCCAGCGTGCCCGTGCTCAGGCTTTCCATCCGTGCCGGGAGGGACGAGCGTCGGTTCGGCACGGGGCTGACGTATACCTTCTCGGCACTGAAGGTCGGCTCCTTCGCCGAAAATAGCCTTTCAGGAGTGCTTTCGGGCACCGCCACGCTTGTCATCCCCCCTCAGCGATAGGTCCAGCCGCCGCGGCCCGCAGGCCCGCCATCCGAGCCATCCTGCGGTGGCCGCGCTCCGGTCGGGACCGACACGCGGCAAGATCACGAAGTGTCGCTGCCGTACCAGCTAGGCGAAGGCGACCTGGACCTTGAGGCCTTGCCGACCCCGCATCGCCGCGAGCGCCGCGCCAAACTCCTCCAGCGGGAAGCTGTGAGTGATCATGCGGCCGGGATCAATGACGCCCGCGGTCAGCATGGCGAGCGCGGGGCCGAAGGAGTTGAGCACCGCCATGGAGCCGAGGATCGTGTGCTCGTGGTGGTACGTGGTGAATGGGGACACCGTGATCTGCCCTTCCTCGGGAGCAACGCCGAAGATCAGCAGCGTGCCTCCCCGGTCCAGGGCGGCCAGCGCCGACTGTGCTGCAGCCGGTACGCCAGTTGCGTCGATGGCGTAGTCATATCCGTGGCCGCGCTGAGCTACCAGATCGGGAACGACGGCTCCAACGTGGTCCGCACCAAAAGCGGTGGCTCGCTCAAGACGTGAGGGGTCGGTGTCCACCACGTCGACAACGGTGCCGCCGGACTGTTTCGCCGCCTGCAGCAGCGACAGGCCGATCGTTCCGCCCCCGACGATGAGCAGGTCCGAGCCCGGCCGCATGGCCAGTCGATGCAGCCCGTGAACTACACACGAGGTGGGTTCTACGAGCGCGCCTGCAGCAAAGCCGAGCCCGCCCGGCAACGGGTAAGCGTTTTGTTCGGGTACAACAACATACTCAGCAAAGGCGCCGTTCACGGTGTCCCCGATGGCTCCCCATCGGGTGCACAAGTTCCCACGGCCGGCGTGACAATAGCGGCATCGGCCGCAGAAAAGTGACGGATCAACCGCAACGCGGTCTGCGACAGCAATCCCTGCGACACCGGGTCCCGTCTCGGCGACGACTCCTGCGAACTCGTGGCCGGGAGTGATGGGGTACGGGGCAGGCGGGAAGTGGCCGGCCAGGATGTGAAGGTCGGTGCCGCAGATCCCCGCCGCCTTGACCTGGATGAGCACCTCCCCGGGCCCCGGCTTAGGCACCGGTACCTCTTCCACTGACCATGTTCCGGGCGTGGGGACTACTACGGCCTTCATGCATGCTCCTGTCCGTAAGCAGCCTTGCCTGACGGCACCCGCGCCTCACACGGGCCGACGCCGGCACCCTCGCTCACGGGATGCTGGCCCTATCCGGGTCCACGACGATGATCTCCTGGCCGGCCGTTTTCATGGCGTCTGCGAGGGACGCGGGGAGGCCGGAGTCGGTGATGCTCATATGGACCTGCTCCAGCGGCGCGAACGGGATGAAAGCAAAGTGGCTTGCCCTGGTCGAGTCGAAGAGCGCCACTGCTTGATCGCAGCTTTCGATCATCTTTCGTTTCATGTCAGCCTCGCCGGCGTTGATGTCCAGGTATCCCTGCTCTGCGCTCACCGCCCACGGGCCGAAGAAGACCCGCTGCATCCGGCCTAGCCCGTTCAGTGTCTCCGGGAAGCTTCCGACCAGGGACTGTGCGGTCGCATGGACCGTGCCGCCCGGCATGATCACCGTGGTGCTGGGGTTCTCCGACAGGGCCTGGGCGATGCGCAGCCCGTTGGTGAAGACGATAAGGTTCTGCCTGCCGCGCAGTCGCCGGGCGAGGTAGTAGGTGGTCGTGCCGCAGTCCAGCATGAGCGCGTCGCCGTCCTGGACCAGCGCTGCGGCACGGTCGGCGATCGCCTCTTTTTCTTTCTGCTGTTGCCGGGCCCGGAAGTCGAAGGCGCGCCAATCGGCGCTGTCGGGCCTGACCGCGCCTCCGCGTACCCGCTTGACCCGGCCCGCCCCCTCGAGGGCGCTGAGGTCCTGGCGTATGGTCACCGCCGAGGTTCCGAACAGCAGTGCGAGTTCCTCCACGGAGACCCGGTCCTTCTCCCAGATCAGGCGCTCGATGGTGCGGGCGCGTTCCTCGATGGAGAGAGTCGTCGTCATCACACCGTCCTGGTCAGCACTCAAGGTCTTGCGCTGGCTCATAATCCCATGACAAGCTATCCGACACCAACACGAAAGCAAAACGTAAGGTAGCGAAAGCTTAAGTGTAAGGTGCCGAACATCGAGTTCGGGGATGGGGTACTTACAGGAGGTTCGATGAGGCTTCGTTGGGCGTTGGCAGCGTCGGCGCTGTCCTGCGCCATGCTGGTGGCCGGCTGCGTCAGCAGCGGAGGCAGTACCGCGAGCAGTTCCAGCGGCGGCAAGACGGTGACCGTGTGGTCATGGTTCGTCGAGTCAACCATGCAGAAGGCAATCAAGGCCTACGAGAAGGCGCACCCTGGCGTCACCGTCAACTACACGTATTACAACTACGACCCGCAGTTCATCACCGCGCTGAAGGCGGCAGCGAAAAGCGGCACTCTGCCTGACATCATCGGCCTGCAGCCGGGTTCCCTGACCCAGCAGTACCGGGCGGACCTCACGCCCGTGAACACGCTGGCCGCCAAGACCTGGGGCAGTTCCTGGGAGCAGAAGATCTACCCGGTGGACCTTGAGCAGATGCGGATGGGCAACCCCGCCGGGAACAACAACGCCTACATCATCCCGGACGAGTCGCAGGTCCTGGCCATCTGGTACAACAAGCAAATTTTCGCCAAGCTGCACATCTCGGTGCCGACCACGATGGCCGAGCTCATCGCGGACGCGAAGAAGATCAAGGCAGCCGGCTACATCCCGATGTACCAGGGCGCGGCCGGCGCGTGGCAGAACGAGAACGTCTTCCTGATGCTCGCCAACCAGCTCAGCAAGGGCATCACCGATCAGGCCCAGGCCGGCAAAGTGCCGTGGACGGCGCCTGACCTCGTGACGGCGATGAACACCTGGCACACCCTGTTCACCTCGGGCGTGTTCCAGCCTGGCGCGCTGGGCGCGCAGGCCTACCCAACCGGTGCGCAGCTCTTCGCGGCAGGTCGCGTCGGCATGATGGCCCTCGGCTCATGGTGGCTGCAGGAGTCCGAACTGACCCCGCATCCGCCGCTGGTGGATGACCTGAAGGCGTTCGGCTTCTTCCAGTTCCCGGCGATCAACTCCAGCAGCAAGCCAGGCGCCGTGGTGGGTGGCGTCAACGTGGGTTACGGGCTGACCAAGACCGGCGCCAAGAACCCGGAGGCGTGGAAGTTCCTGGCCAGCCTCATCGATGGCCAGGCCGGCCAGGCCGCTCTCACTGACATCAACGACCTGCCCGCGTTCAAGGGGATCTCGCTGCCCAGCAACATCGGGCCGAACGTCAGGACGATGTACGGCCAGTTCAACACCCTCCTGCCGACCGCAGTCAACCAGCGCTTCACCTCCCCCGTGGTCGAGAATGCCCTCGACAACGCGCTCGCCGGGGTGGCCTCCGGCAAGCAATCCGCGGCCCAGGCCCTGGCCTCGGTCGAAAGCGCACAGCGCAGCAGCGGCGGCTGAGCCGGGCGCCCTGCCGGGCGGCACCCCGAGGCCCCCGGCAGGGCGTCATCCAGCCCTGGCCAACGTCAGTGCGCTGCAGGTTCGCGTGCAGAAAGGTCGTGCACAGTGAGCACAGTTGGGGTTGTGCGCCGCCAGGCGGCGCCCGCCCGCCCGCAGGGCGTCGCGTGGCTGCTTGGCAGCAAACGCCGGGCCTATCTCTTCCTCGTCCCGGCGCTGTTGTTCTTCGCCGTGTTCATCGGCTTTCCGATCTTCTCGGTGCTGCAGGCCTCGATTACCGTGCACGACACCGCGAGCCGGGGCACCGGCCCCCTGGCGAACTTCTCCGCTGTGCTGCACGACCCGGTGTTCTGGACCGCGGCCAAGAACATGCTGCTGTGGGGTGTGCTCACGATCACTGTCCAGATGGTAGTAGGCGGCACGCTGGCCTACTTCATCGAGACGTACGCCGGGCGGTCAAAGGCGGTGCTGCGCACCGCGTTCCTGGTGCCGCTGGTCACCAGCGCATCCGTCATCGCGATCGTCTGGGAGCAGATTTACGCTCCGGAGTACGGGCCGCTGCAGGACGTCCTCGGCCACCTTGGCATCACGATGTCGAGCAGCCTGCTCGGCGGGGCATCCACCGCCATCTACGCGGTCATCATCATCAACATCTGGGAGTTCACCGGGTTCTCGATGCTGCTTTACATCGTCGGCCTGCACCGGGTGCCGGGCGAGATCAAGGACGCAGCCATGGTGGACGGGGTAACTGGCCGCAGGTACGTCACCCGGATCCTGGTTCCCCTGCTTTCGCCGGTGACCAAGAGCCTGATCTTGCTGGGCATCATCGGCACGCTGCAGACCTTCCCGCTCGTCTACCTGACGACCGAGGGCGGCCCGGATCACGCCAGCGAGATATTCGGTACCCAGATCTTCCGGACCGGCTTCATCCTCGACCAGACCGGCTACGCTTCAGCGCTGTCCGTCATCACCCTGCTCATCGCCTTCGGTGCGACGGTCATGCAGATCGGCGTGTTCGGCACCCGGCTGACGGTTACCGGCCGATGACCAGGCAGGTGGCCGGCGCCACAGCAACGTCCCTCCGCGCGCATGAAGTCCCGGCCCCAGCGGCCACGGCACGGCTCCCCCGGAGGACCCGCTCCGGCCGGCGGCTATGGCTCAGGGTAAAGCCCAGCGTCGTGATCATCCTGCTGTCCGTCGTGGCCATCATCTGGCTGCTGCCGATCGTGTACATGGTCAGCGTCTCGCTGCGCACCCCGGCCGACGTGTTCAACCCGGCCATCATCACCACGCATGTCACCGGGGCCAACTATGCGCAGGTCTTCTCGGACAACCCGATCCCGCGGTATCTGCTGAACTCCGTGATCGTCACCGCGATCTCCACCCTGATCGTGGTCGCGGCCGGAGCGATGTTCGCGTTCGCCTCGACGGTGCTCAGGCTGCGTTACTCCCGGGCCATGTTCGCGGCAATCCTGATCACGCTCATGGTGCCGCTCAGCTCGCTGGTCGTCCCGCTCGGCGCACTGCTGAAACAGTTCGGGTGGATCAACAACTACCTGGGCCTGATCATGCCGTACGCCGCGCTGGGCATTCCCTTCGCGGTTGTCGTGCTGGCCGGCTTCATGCAGGACCTGCCCAAGGACGTTTTCGAGGCCGCGGTGATCGACGGCGCTGGCCTGTGGAAGTTCCTCACCCGGGTCGTGCTGCCGATGCTGCGCCCCTCGCTGATCTTCGTCGCGGTCTGGCAGTTCGTCACCGGGTGGAACGAGTTCTTCCTCGCACTGACCGTGATGACCCAGAACCAGATGATGACCCTGCCGCTGATCCCGCAGCAGTACAGCGGGGTGTACCTGGGGAACCCAGGAGCACTGTTCGCCATCCTCACCTTCGTCGCTGCCCCCCTGATCCTGCTGTTCGTCGCGGTGCAGCGCTGGTTCGTGGCGGGCCTGCTGGAGGGGGCGGTCAAGGGATGAGGGAGACCGTTCTCGGCGTGGACGTGGGAACCAGCGGCTGCCGGGTCGCGGCCTACGATGCGAACCTGGCCGAGGTGGCCGCGGCGACATCTGCCTACCCTGTCACTGCGCCCGCCCCCGACTGGGCCGAGATCAGCGCGGATGAGGTGTGGGCGGCCGTCGTCGGCTGCCTACGCAAGGTCAACGCCCAGCTCACGCAGGGCCCGCGGGCGGTCGCGATCGCGGTCCAGGGAGAGACCGTGGTCCCCGTCGCGGCGGATGGCCGGGTCCTCGCCATGGCGCCCATCGCCGTCGACATGCGGGCCGTAGCCGAAACGGCCTCGATCTGCGGGGCAGTCGGCCTGGACCGGATCCGGGCGATCACCGGGCAGCCGCCCCACCCCATGTTCTCCGTGGGGAAGATCGCCTGGCTGCGGCGTGAGCCCCAGGTGTGGCGGGCTACCGCGGGCGTCCACTGCCTGGGCGACTTGATCGCCTCGCGGCTGGGGGTCGAGCCCGCCATCGACTACACCATGGCCGCCCGGACCATGGCCTTCGACGGCCGCCAGGGCAAGTGGTCGGCCGAGATCCTGGAGGCGGCGGGCATCCCCGAGCACTGGATGCCGCGACCCGTGCCCGTCGGCACCGAGCTTGGCCAGATGCCCCGCGATATCGCCTGGGACCTCGGATTCGCAGATCCTCCCGTGGTGGTGGCCGGGGCTCACGATCAGGCGTGCGCCCTGTGGGGATCGGGCGCGACCGAGGCGGGCCAGGCGGCGTTGTCCCTCGGCACGAGCGAGTGCCTCACGGTCACCGTGCGGGGATGGCCGGCTGAGCTAGCCGACAGCAGCTTCGCGATGTACCGGCCGCATGCTTGCGACCAGTGGGTCGTGCTGGCGGGCATCCCCTCGGGCGGCGCCAGCCTGGACTGGCTGGCCGATCTCGTGTGTCCGCCCGCAGCCGACGGCCCGCTCAGCCAGCTCGTCAGCTCCATCCCCGCCGAGCCGTCCCGGGTGCTCGCGCTCCCGCACCTCGGCGGGAGCGGCACGGCTGAGAACGACCCGCTCTCCCGTGGCGCCTTCATCGGGCTCTCACACGGCACCTCGCGCGGTGAGCTCCTGCGCGCACTGCTCGAGGCGTCCGGCTTCGAGGCAGCCCGCACCGTGCAGGCGCTGTCCTCGGCCGGGATCCGTATCAGGGAACTGCGCGTAAGCGGCGGAGGGACCTCAGGCTCTGTCAACCCGGGCCCGGGCCAGGCCACGGGCCGCCCGGGGATCGCGGGGCAGCCGGGCCCGATCCAGGTGAGAGCGTCCGCAGCCGGCCTGCCGCTCGGGGTGGTCCGCGGCCACGCCACCGCCCGCGGCGCAGCCATGGTCGCCGGGGCGGCAACCGGCCTCTACCCAGCACTCGGCGCGGCGGGAGCCGGCCTCGGGCCACCGGACTGGGTGGTGCCCGATCCCGGCACCAGGCGCTGGTACCAGCGCCAGCGGCAGCGCTACGCACTTCTCTATCCAGCCCTCCGACCCATCTATCACTTCCCTACGGGAGACAACGCATGAGCCATGTGGACAGGCGCATCAAGCAGGACATCCTCGACTACTGCCGCCGGTCAATGGAGTACGGGCTGAACTTCAACACGCAGGGCAACATCAGCGTGCGGGTGCCATCCAGCGGCCTGATCGCGATCACCCCGACCGACGTGGACTATGACCGGATGACCGCCGACGACATTGTCGTGGTCAACGCGGACGGCCACCGGGTCGAGGGAGACCATGAGCCGTCCTCTGAGACCGACGTGCACTGCGTCGTCTACCGGCACCGGATGGATGTCAACGCCGTGGTCCACACGGAGCCTACCTATGCCAACGTCTTCGGGGTGCTCGGCCGGCCCATCGAGGGCGTGCTGATCAACATGATCATCTACTCTCGCGGCGCGGTGCCGATCATGCCTTTCATGCCGAGCAACAGCACCGAATTCGGTGAGGCGATGGTTAAGGTCCTCGGCGACCTGAACGCGGTGGTCTGGGGCAACCATGGCCTGATGACCGTCGGCGCGGACCTGACTACCGCATTCAAGTGCAGCGTGGCGGTGGAAAGCGCAGCCCGCGTGCAGCACGCCGCGCTCTGCCTAGGGCAGCCGCACGTGCTGGACTACGCCGGGCTTGGCCTGACCTCACCCCTGTAACCACCAGGCCGGCTTCGGCCTCACGCCCGGAGCTGGCAGAAAGGTGACCACCTGTGACTCTCCTGACCTTGCGCCAGGTACTCGACCGGGCCGAAGCCGGCCAGTACGCTGTCGGCGCATTCAACGTGTCCGACCTCGTCCAGGCCGACGCGGTGCTTGAGGCGGCAGCCGCCGCCCGGTCGCCGGTCATCGTGCAGACCCTGGCCGGGTGCAGCCCCTACTCCAGCGAAGCAGTCTGGTGGCAGGCACTCCGCCAGCTGATCGGCCAGTATCCCGACGTGCCCGTGACCCTCCACCTGGACCACGGGCCTGACCCAGCGACCTGCCGCCGGGCGATCGACGCCGGGTTCACCAGTGTCATGATCGACGGCAGCCTGGCAGCGGACGGCCAGACACCAGCCTCACTGGCCGACAACATCGCGGTGACCCGGGAGGTCACCGAGCTCGCGCATCCTGCCGGGATATCGGTGGAGGGCGAGCTCGGCACCATCGGCGGCGGCGAAGGCACCGCGAACACTAAGGAGATCGTGCTAGCCGATCCGGGGCAGGCGGCCGAATTCGTCACCTCGACCGGGGTGGACGCGCTCGCGGTCGCCATCGGCACCTCACACGGCGCGTACAAGTTCGACCACGAGCCCGGTCCGGACGTACTCCGGCTGGACCTGATCGACGACATCCACCGCCGGGTACCCGGCGTGCACCTGGTCATGCACGGGTCCTCCAGCCTGCCCCGGGAGCTGGTCGCCGAGGTGAATGCGTTCGGCGGCACGCTGCCTGACTCCTGGGGCGTGTCGATGGCGGACAAGGTCCGCGCAGTGGCCGCGGGCATCAGGAAGATCAACCAGGGCATGGACTCGCACCTCGCGTTCACCGCGGCGGTCCGCAAGACGCTGGCGGCCGACGCCGAGGCGGTGGACCCAGCCAGCTACCTGCGCGCAGGGCGGCTGGCTATGCGGGACCTGATCGCGGAGCGGATGACGGCCTTCGGCTCAGCCGGCCGGGCCTGACCACCAGGGAGGACACCATGGCCCGCATCGGGCTGCTCAGCATGTCAGACGGACGTCCGTATGTGCACGATGACACCACCGCCTTCGTCCGCGCCGCCGAGGACCGCCTGTCCGCCGCCCTGACGGCGGCCGGCCACGACGTAGTCCGGGCCAGTGAGCCGGTGACTTCCAACGTTCTGGCCAACCGGCTGGCCAGGGAGGTGGCAGCTGCCGGGGTGGACCTGACCATCTTCCACTATGCGGTCTGGGCCTTCCCGCACTTCACCATGCTCGCCGCCGACGCCACCAGGTCCCCATTGCTGCTGATCTCCAATATCGACCCGGTCCAGCCCGGGATGGTAGGCATGCTGGCGGCCGGCGGAGCGCTGGACCAGATAGCGCGAACCCACGACCGGATGTGGGGTGAGCCAGACACCCAGCTAATCGGCCAGGTCAGCGTCCTGGCAGACGCCTCACGGGCCGTTGGCGCGCTGCGCGGATCCACGTTCGGCCGGATCGGCGGGCGGCCCATGGGGATGAACACCGCAGTGGCCTCGACCGAGACCTGGATCCGCGAGTTCGGCATCGATGTCGAGGAGATCGACCAGTGGGAACTGGTCGTGCGCGCCGGGAAGGTACCCGCCTCCCAGGCGGCTGCCGCCCGCGGCTGGCTGGAGAAAAACGCGGCCGCGGTGCACTACGACGGTGACCGGCTCACCCCGGAGCTGCTGGAACGGCAGATCCGCAGCTACTACGCCATGCGCGAACTGATCGACGAGCGAAATCTGGACTTCAGCGGAATCAAGGGACAGCCGGAACTCACCGAGCACTTCGCCACCATGGATATCACCGAGGCGTTCCTCAACGACCCTTACGACTGGGACGGCCCCAAGCAGACCCACGTCTGCGCCACCGAATCCGACATGGACGGGGCGCTGACCATGCACATCCTCAAGCTCCTCACCGCTTCCCCCGTACTGTTCGCCGACATCAGGCACTACCACGCCGACCGCGACGTCTGGGATCTGTGCAACTCCGGCCAGCACGCCACCTGGTTCGCCGCGCGCAGCGCGGACCCGGCCGAGAACCTGGCCCGGGTGCACCTGTACCCAGAGGTCTTCTTCTTCCCGGCCGGGGGCGCCTCGGTGCACCACCTGGCCGCGCCGGGGCAGATGACACTGGCCCGGCTGTCCCGCCTCGATGGCCGGTACCGGCTACAGCTGATGCTGGGCGACCTGGAAACCTACGACGACGAGACCAACGAACGGATGATGCGCGCTTCCACCTACGAATGGCCGCACGCGTTTGCCCGGCTAGACGCCGACGCAGGCGACTTCCTGCAGCGTTTCGGCGCCAATCACATCCACGCCGTACCCGGGGACGTCCGCGCCCAGCTACGTGCGGTCTGTCAGTTGGCCCGCATCGAACTCGACGAGTTCACCCGAAAGCCAACCTGATCCGTATCAGCAGAGCGTGCAACGGTTTGGTGGCGCCTTTGGCGATTTAGAGAAGCGCCAGCCGCATACTATGGATTGCATCCTGAGGTGCAGCCTAAGCACAACGAGCGTATGCCTAGTTCGACGGTCGGGTTCGCGGTGGCGGACGAGGACCAGGAGCGGCTGGCTCGCCCGGTGGAGCATTTCGGGCACGGGAACCGGTCGGCGTACCTGCGGCGACGCTGCCGGTGATGGAGTCGCTGGCCAGGGCAGAGCGCCTGCGTCAGCTCCAGGCCTGCAACGCCGAGCGGGCCGCAGCGTCGGGTCAGGATTATGAGTCACTGCTGGGGAATATCCGCCGGGCCTACAAGGGCGGGACGCCGGGGCAGTGAGCGGGCCGGGGCCGGCGGCGGTGCCGGTCGTGTTCGACGTGAACGCGCTCGTCCTGGCCGTGGCTGTTGGGGAGTCCCCGTTCCGCAGCTGGCCGTCACCTTCGCCGACTTCAGGGAACCCGAGCGCGGACTGCCTGGGCGTGGTCAATGATGCTGCGGAGTTCGCGCTGTGGCTCTCGCCGCACATACTGGCCAACAACCGGCCGGGTGCTCGCCACGGTGCCGAAGACCCCGGATGACGAGGTTGATGACTATCTGCGGGCGCTGGCCGAGATGGCTGACGCGTCCGGCGGCGGCATTACCGACCGCCGCAGACCGTCGGGAACTGTCCGGACTGGGAGGACAACCGGATCCTTGACCTGGCGGCGGCGGTAGGCGCGTTCCTGAGGTCGCAGGTTCCACCCCGGCCACAGTTCTGGCCCGGGCCGTCATCGCCCAATGCCGGCCGGACCAGAACGAGGGCCGGCTATCAGTTGCCGGGAGCACTAGTGGTGCAGGTGTGCACGTTGGCTGGAAAGCCCCGGAGTCAGAGCCAGCCTCGTTCCTCAGCTAGCCGCACCGCCTCGGAACGGTTGCGCGTCCCGGTCTTGGCGATCGCGGCGGACAGGTAGTTGCGGACCGTCCCCTCGGACAGGAACAGCTTCCCGGCGATCTCCGAAACGGTTGCTCCCGGTCTGGCGGTGACCAGGACGTCACGTTCCCGGGCCGTCAGCGGGGACGCCCCGGCGGCCAGCGACTCGGCGGCCAGCGCCGGGTCAACAACGCGCTCTCCTGCCGCGACCCGGCGGATCGCGGCGGCAAGCTGCTCGGGCGGGGCGTCCTTGACCACGAAACCGCTGGCCCCTGACTCCATCGCCCGGCGGAGATAGCCGGGGCGGCCGAAGGTGGTGAGGATGACCGACCGGCACTGCGGCGCTGCGTGCGCGAGCACTCCCGCGGCAGCCAGGCCGTCGAGCCCGGGCATCTGGATGTCGAGCAGCGCCACGTCCGGGTGGTGTTCTCTGGCCGCGGCAGCTACCTCGTCGCCGCGGCCAACCGACGCGACGACCTCGAAGTCCTCTTCCAGCGCGAGCATCACGGCGAGCGCAGTGCGGATGAGCTCCTGGTCGTCGGCGAGCAGCAGCCGGATCAACGTCAGCGTCCTTCCGCAGCCGGGAGCAGGCTCTTTCCGGCCGCGCTGACGGTGTCGCGAGCTGCCGGGGCGGTCCCGTCGGCGGCGGGCGGCGCGTCCGCCGCGGGCACCCAGACCCGCAGCCGCCAGCCCGCGGGCTGCACCGGGCCGGCGTCCACGCCACCGCCAGCGGCCGCTGCCCGTTCCCGCAGCCCGCGCAGCCCGTTCCCGTGAGGGGCGGCAGATCCGTGACCATCGTCGAGGATCTCGACGCAGGAAGCCGATACCCGTACCGCACATGAACGGGCCCGCGAGTGGCGGATCACGTTGGTCAGCCCCTCCCGCACAGCCCAGCCGAACAGCTCCTGGTGGGCTGGATCCGCAACGTCGGTGGCCGTGGGGAGGTCGGCGGTGATCCCGGAGACTCGCAGCAGCTCACCTCCGCGGGCGAGTTCGCTGGCCAGGGTGACCTCGCGGTAGCCGGACACCGCGGCCCGGACGTCGGCGAGCACCCGTCGGCACAGGTCCTCGACCTCGGTGATCTGGTCCACAGCCCCGGCGGGGTTGGTCGGCCCGAGCCGGCGCGCCAGGCCGGCTTTAACCGTGATTGTGGTCAGCGAGTGGCCGAGCAGGTCGTGCAAGTCACGGGCGATCCGGATCCGCTCGTTCTCCGCGGCCAGCCGCGCCAGCTCAGCGCGGGTCTCGGCGAGCACCTGATTGGCGCGCACCACCTGCATCACCGCGGCCATCGTGATCGCGACGACCGGGATCGCGACGGGGGTGACGTCGCCGAACGACTTGGCCAGGCTGACGTGCCAGGACCCGACCGCGACCGGGACCAGCAGCGCCGCCAGCGACATCACGGCCACAAACGGGACCGAGCGGGCACCGAGGCGCGCCACGGTGAGCAGCGTGATGAACACGAACAGGACGAAACCCGCCGCGCGGGCGAACGGCAGTTCGGCCACTGCCAGCGCCACCAGGAAGGCGTACCAGACCCAGAACCGCCGCCGGCTCGTGTCTGGCGACAGCACGGCGGGCGTGACCAGCCAGCACGCGGCAAACGTGGCCAGCAGGGTGTAGCCGACGACCGCAGCGGTGCCGGACGAGTTCTGCCGGACCGAGACGACCACGAAGATCAGGTAGACGAGAGGGATCGACAGCAGGGCGGCCCTTCGCCAGCTTCGCGTCCACCTGGACTGAGCCGCCACCCATTCGGCCTCAGCCTCGCTGTGCCGCGTGACCTCATCGCTCACATTTATCCACGGTACCGGGGACTGGCCCATTGTGGTCAGCCCCGGGCCGGCGGGCGCCGGTAGGCGAGCGCGGCAGCCGCGACGAGGATCGCGGTCCAGGCAGCGATCACGATCCAGCCCTCGGCGGGCCAGCTGCCGCTGCCAAGCGCGGTCTTGCCCGCCTGCACCAGCCAGTAGGACGGTACCGCCTTCATGACGTCGAACAGCGGCCCGGAATGCGCGAGCTGGAACCCGTACACGCCGCCGACGAGCGCGAACAAGACCACCACACCGCCCATGGCCGGCGTCAGCGCGTCGGCGCGCAGCAGGTACCCCAGCATGATGCCCAGGGCGATGAACGGCGTCAGCCCAGCCAGCAGCAGCCCGCCGAGCTCCAGCCATTGCGTCGCGTCCAGCCGCACCCCGAGCGACGCCCCGGCCAGGAACACCAGCACCACGCTGGGCAGCGCGATCAGGTAGGCAGTGACGACCTTGGCGGCGATGTCGGTGCGGGCCCGCAGCGGCGTGATCCGCACCTGTCGGGTCCACCCCCCGGACCGGTCGCGCGCGATCCGTGCCCCCGGCGAGACCGCCGCGAACATTGCCCCGTACACCGCCATCGCGGTCATGAAGTACAGCGGGAAGCTGACGCCGTCCTGGGTCGCGCTGCGCTGGCCCGAGGCGACCGCGTAGAACAGCACCAGCGGCAGGGCCAGGGTCACGGCGTAGAAGATGTGGTTGCGGAACGTGCGGACGATCTCATACCTGAAGTGGGTGACGCTGCTCATCGTGCTTCTCCTAGGGCGCCCGCGCCCGCGGTCGCGTCTGCGCTGACGGCACTGGCCGTCTCCTCGTCTGCGGTCAGTTCCAGGAACGCCTCCTCGAGGCTGCCCCCGCGAACCTCGATGTCCCGCGCCGCGGGGAACGATCCCAGCAGTGCCCGCAGCGCGGTGTCAGCGTCCGAGCAGGACAGCAGCACCGCGTCGCCGTGCCGCTCCGCGCTCACAACGCCCGGGAGCGCGCCCAGCACCGCCGGGTCGCCGCCTGACAGCGTTGCCCTGATCATGTGGGCGCCCGTCCGCGCCTTGATCTCGGTCGCGGGGCCGTCGGCGATAATGCGTCCCCGGGCCATCAGCACGATCCGGTCGGCGTACGCGTCCGCCTCTTCTAGGTAATGGGTCGCGAACAGCACCGTCTTGCCGTGCCCGGCGACCGCGCGCATGGCCTGCCAGAATTCGTGTCTGCCCGCGACGTCGATCCCTGCGGTGGGCTCGTCCAGCACCAGCAGGTCGGGATCGCCGACCAGCGCGGCGGCAAAGCGCACCCGCTGGGCCTGCCCGCCCGACAGCTTCGTGGTCAGCTGGCCCGCGAACTCGTCCGCCCCCGTCAGCCTGAGCACGTCGGCGACAGCCAGCGGGTGCGGATAGTACGAGGCCATCAAGCTGACCAGCTCGCGGACCTTGAGATGCTCCAGCAGCGACCCGGTTTGCAGCATGCCGCCCACCCAGCCCGCGCCCACGGCCGCCGCAGGTGGCCGGCCAAACACCGAGACCGTCCCGGCATCGGGGCGGGTCAGGCCGAGCATCATGTCGATCGTCGTCGTCTTGCCCGCGCCGTTCGGGCCAAGCAGCGCGACCGTCTCGCCGGCAGCGATCGTCAGATCGATCGACCGCACCGCGTGCACCTGGCCGTATGACCTGGACAGCCGGGACAGGACGATCCCCCCGGCCTGAGCGTTGTGATGAACCATGGCCACCAGCGTGGCCTGGCCGCGTCCCGCCGCGTAGTGCCGCGCCTCACCGGCTCGGGATGACAAATGTCATTTCCCCGTCTATCTCCCCGCTGCGCTGGCGGTGTCCGGCGCACTGGCCGGCGCCGGCGCACCGACCGGCGCGGGATGGGTGGGTGCGATGATCATGGCTTTCGGGCCGCTTCCTCCCGGGCCCCCGCCGCTGAATCATCGAGGTCAACAAAGCCGACCGCCCTCCTTACCCGTAAGCGCATCGTCATGATTGCCATGGCATTGATCGTGCGCCCCTGCGAACACTCTCCCGGCGGCCCGCGCCGGCGCTTCGGTCAATCCCGCGTCGAGCACGGATCCCTTTTATATCGTCGATGACGATGGCCATGGCTACCAGATCGCTGGGACCGGGCATGACGCGCCCGTTCTGACGGTAGCTTCAGGAAACCGCTGCTCGTTCGTATTCCAGGGCGCCGTTGGCGGCACTAGTTGGTACTGGCTCGAAAACGGAGACGGCAACTGTCTGGACGCTACGACGATCGGTGCCAACGTGATCTATGGTGAAAGCTGCGTCGTGGGTGTTAAGGCCGAGGAATTCCGGCCTACTCTGGATAGTGAAGGTGAACAGGTAGTCCAGAACCTGCTCTATAGCAAGTACCTGACGGCCACAAGTATAGAGTCCGGCGCACTGGTATACCTGGCCGGCGACACTCCTTCCAAGGACAACATCTGGGCCCTTGTGCCGGCTAAGTATCTCGGTATACATCCCGAAGGGCACCCGGCCCTCCACCAGCAACCCGACATGCCGCCCACGTCGTGGCGTTGACGTAGCGGGTGAGCAGGAGGACGTTCCGGCGAGGCGTCGAATGATCCTCCTGCGGCGTGCCTAATGGCCTAACGATTTAAAGTGACCGAGCACTTTCGAGGCGTAGTAGTCCTCCCAGGGCTGGCCTGGCGATCTGGCGGCGTATTCCTTGTCGAGGGAAACGAGCAGGTAGACGAGTTCGCTGCGGACGGGCGTGACTCCCAGCAGCGCGGGCAGCTCGGAGAGCTTGATGAGCCAGTCCGCATACCAGCTGGCCCAGTCGTCGTCGGCTCCGTCTACTATCCGGAAGACCCTGTGGTGAGTCTCGCCCGCCTCGTGCAGGAGGCGGCTGATCTGCCCCTCGGTGTCCGTCATCTGTCCCCCCTGAGCTGGTCTGCTGCCAGTACCGTAGCGCTCGCAGCGGCAGAAGCAGGTATTCCTTCCGGGAGCGCGGACCTCCTCGGACCTGCTGGGCAACTTTCATGAGGTCGCGGTGTCGTCCGCGTGCGCAGGCCAGGGCAGGACGGTCAGCGACGGCCATTGCTGCTGCCACCGGGTGGTCTTGGCCTGGTAGACGTGGCGGGGAGCCAGCACCGGGTTGGGGCGGGCGACGAGGCCGAACACGTCCCCCAGCCCGTGCGGGGCGTAGATGCGCCAGTGGCCCCCGGGCTCGAGGCGCAGGCCCAGGCAGGCGGTGGTGGCCTCGTAGGTGTCGATCGCCGCCTCGGTGCAGGCGTGCGGCGGGCACGGGACGCCGAATTTCTGCTCGTACCACAGGTGCACGCGCGCCTGATTGCGGATCTGGACCGGGGCGGGCAGGTCAGCGAAAAGCCTGCGGCCTTCCTGGATGACCGCGTCCTCGGCGGGCCAGGACAGGTCCGAGCTGTCGTAGTAGGCCAGGTCGTAGTCGAGAATGCCTGACTCGGGCGGCTGGCCGGTGACGACGTTCCACACCGTCTGATACAGGCATCCCGCGACCAGGTACCAGTCCGGAAGAGCCAGCACCGCTGCCCTGGTGAGCACCTCCACCAGCGTGGGGTTGCGCGTCAGAACCACGCGCAAGCCAGCTAGCTGCTCATCGAGGGGAAGCCTGCCGTGACCCATGACAGTGGTCTACCACCGCCCGCCCCGCGGGACGATCCTCACGCCGACACGGCGCTAACGCGGGTCGCTGTCTGTAGGCCGCGGCTGGGTTCCGGGCTCGCCGACAGGGTCGGTGCCGGACCTGAGCGGTGTGTCACCCGGCGCGAAGGCCGGCCCACCGCCGGCCGGCGGGGCAGGCGCCGCCGCCTCCTCGTGATCAGCCTCGGCTTCTTGCCATTCTTCCTTGGCCTTGAGGTATTCCTGCCCTTCGCGGACGTCCGCCCCCTGCCGCCGGGTCCGGTACGTGCCGTACAGCGGCCACCCTGCGAAGATCAGGAAGACAATGGCGGCGAGCGCGATGACAATCCAGACGATGAAGTTCACGATGTTCCTCCGGGGACTCGAGGATGTCATCACCACCCAGGCCCAGCCAGGATCGCCTGACCAACGGGGTGGGCAGCCCTATGGCCAGTCTCTCACCCGTTTCCGATCATCGAGGAGTGGCCCTGGGGCCAGGCTGCAGCCGCGTTGCCTGGCCGCCGTTTCCCGCTTCCACGGCGACCGGTCGCCGTCGTTCTTCTCATCCGGGTCCATGTGCCTGCGTGCGGCCTGCCAGGAAGTATTTCACCCCTTCTACGGCGAGGAAGGCGGTGACCACGGCGATCAGGATGGGTGGGGTCTGCAGCGGCCCCACCCGGGTCATGAACGCGGCCAGCAGCACCATCGCGAACGGCGCCGCCGCGAGCGTCCCCAGCACGGCCGGGAGCAGGCAGCTGAACGCCAGCCCCAGCGGAACGCCAGGGATGGCCTGGTGCACGATGACCCCGGCGGTTCCGCCGATGAACAGCGCCGGGAAGATGGGGCCGCCCACGAATCCGCTGCCCTGGCTGACCGCGTAAGTGAGCATCTTGGCGACCAGGATCGCGATGCACAGGCCCAGGCCCAGGGTCCCGGCCCCTTTCAGCACGGACCTGAGCTGGTCGGCGCCCGAGAACATGGTCAGCGGGAGGGCCACGCCGACGATGCCGAATAGCGTGCCGCCCAGCGCTGATTTCGCGATGGCCCGGACCTTCAGCCGGCCGAGCAGCCGCGACACCAGCATGATCACCCCAGTGGTCAGGATCGTGACCAGGGCCGCGAACAGGCCAAAGGGGATGGCAGCGAGTAGCTGCCAGTCCTCGAACGTGTACCGCGGGACCTGGTAGACGCCCAGGAACACGGCACCGGCGATGGCGAAGTAGATCCCGAAGGAGATGCTCGCCGCCACGATGTCCGCGATCAGGGCCTTGCTGAACTGGCGCCCGCCGGGGCGGGCGACCTCCAGGACCAGCATCACCACGATCACCGGACTGGAGAACAGGCCACCATAGATGCCGGCGATGCCGGCCTGGGTGGTCACCTGGGAGTCCTCTTCACCCAGGCGTCTTCGCCGGGCGATCCAGTCGCCCGCGCCGCCGCCTACGGTGCCCAGCACCTTTTCCGGGCCAACGCTGGCGCCACCGATCAGTGACACGATCGAGACGGCTACAGTCCCTGGCATTAGTCGCGGGGTGACCTGCCCGGCTTTCAGGTCGTCGAACAAGCCGGGAACCTCCTCGGGCAGCCGGGTCAGCCGCCGCAGCAGGCCAACCACGACGCCGGCCGCCGTGGTGACCGCCACCCACCACCAGTGCCCGCCGAACCAGCCCGGACTGGAATCGGAGTACCAGTTGCCCCCCGACTTGATCACCCACAGGAAACCCAGGCCGGCGAGGCCGCCGAACACGCCGAGGGCGGCGGCGTACGCCATGAGGACCCAGAACTCCCGATTCTGGGTGACCGGCGGAGTCGTGGCCGGCCCGGGCGCGGCGCTCACATCGCCACGCTAACAGGACCGGGCCGGGCGTTGCGCCCGGGAATGCGTGGACCGCCAGGCCGCTCGGATCAGCCCGCCGACGGCTGGCGGGCGCCAGCGGTGGCCGCGGCGGTCATCGCCATCCTGGGCAGCGGCGTGTGGATCCCTCGCCGTCGTTGCGGGCACACCTGGCGGCATCGAAGCACGCCGAGTTACCGCCCATTCTGAGAGGATTGCCGCAGTCATACCCGCTGGCGCTGTCTTCGGCGGTGAATTCGGAGGCTCCGCGTGACCAGCCACGATTCGCATCCCGACCGGCCGCGGCCGCCTGTTGCGGGGGACGCATCCCACCGGTCATCCCGGTCGTGGCCGCTGAGCCGGAAGACCATGATCACCAGGGCAGTGGCCCTCGCGGCAGCTGGCCTGGCCATCTACCTACTACTGCCGAGCCTGACCCGGGTGCTGGCGTCCTGGCCCCGCCTGCGCACGCTGGACCCGGTCTGGGTGGCTGTCGCTCTGGCCGCCGAGGTGGCCTCCTTTACCTGCACCTTCGCCTTGCAGCGGCTGGCCCTGCAGACACGCCAGTGGTTTTCCGTGGTCACTGCCGGACTGACCGGCAACTCGGTGTCCGGCATCCTGCCGGGCGGCGCCGCGGCCGGGGCCGGGCTCCAGTTCGAGATGCTCTCGCATGCCGGGTTCGACACGGACGCCGCGGCGGGCGCCCTGACCGCGTTCTCACTGCTGGAGGTGGGCGCGCTGCTGGGGATGCCCGTGGTCGTGCTGCCCGCCGTGCTGGCCGGCACGGCCGTCAGCCCTGGGCTCGCGCATACCGCGCTGCTTGGACTCGGGATGTTCTGCCTGCTTGCCATCGTCGGCGCAGTCCTGCTGAAAACCGACCGGCCGCTGGCGGCGGTCGGCCGCGCCGCTCAGGCGCTGCGGAACCGGGTCACCCGCGGCCGCCGCCCGCCGCTGACCGGCCTGGACACGCGACTGCTGTCCGAACGCGACACGATCAGGGCGGTCTTGGGCCACAAATGGTGGCAGGCCCTCCTGCTGACCGTCGGCCGGCTCGGGTTCGATTTCGGCTGCCTGCTGGCCGCCCTGCGCGCCACCGGCACCCACCCCCAGCACGCCCTGGTGCTGCTGGCCTACGCGGCCGCCAACATTATCGAGCTCGTGCCGGTCACCCCGGGCGGCCTCGGCCTGGTCGAGGCCAGTCTGACCGGCCTGCTGATCCTGGCCGGCGTGCACGGTGGTGACGCGCTCCTGGCCACGCTGGCCTACCGGCTCGCCTCCTACTGGCTTCCGTTGTGCGCCGGACCGCCGGCCTACTTCCTGTACCGGCACCGTTACGGCCGCTGGCACACCAGTCCCGGCATCGACCATGCGGCACAACGGTGAGGGAAAACCGCACCGCACCCGCCAAAGCCACCGGACTGGAAGGTTACGTGAGGCACGAGGAAGGCGTCGTGACCGAACCGGGCCTCCCGGCGCGGCTCTGACCTGGGCGACGGCTTGCGTGGGTGTCCGCGAAGCACCTATATCGGGACCCTGCCAGCCTGGCGCCGCTGTGGGTCGAGCGACATGATGGCCAGGGGCGGACCGTCAGGACGCTGCCGGGCACGGGAGAACCTGGCGACGGCGGTGCCGATAAGGGTTGCCTCCACGATGTGGTCGCGGCGGCCGACAGTTTCCGGGCAGTCCCGTTCCCGCACCTGCATGTCCATCGTGGCGATCACCACGCCCTCGGCGCCGAGCCGCTGGACGTCATGTTCCAGCTGATGCCTGGCGTCCTGCCGCGACCGGCTGACCAGCTCGGTCCAGCCGGCGACCTCGGCGTTGCCCGAGCCCCAGCGCGCCTGTCGGGCGGTCTTCCGGTCGTCGTGCCGCGACCCGATCGAGATGCCGAGCACGAGCCCCGCGGGCACCCAGCCCGCCATGATCAGCTTGGCGAAATCCTGCCCGGACACCTCACCGGTGAACGGCACCGGCGGCCCGTCCGCGGTGCCCGGCGCCCGGACGGCGGTGCCGAGGGCCGTGAACCGCGGCCCACCGAGGGAAAACGGCCCCCGGGAGAGCCGGACCCCGACCACCCCATGCCCGCCAAGCCCGGCGCACTCGGTCATCATCCGGCCGACAGCTGTGTGCCGCGCCAGGTCCATCGTCTCCACGAGCGGACCGAACGACCCCGGGGCGCCCCGCCCGGACAGCTGAGTCCCAGCCTGGGGCGCCAACCCGTCGCCGGGCAGTCTCTGCGCCCCGGGGCAGGTATACGCAGTGGTCCCCCCGGCGCTGTAGACGGCCGCGCCGAACACCTGCCCGACGGGTTCGAAGCCCACGCTGCGGATGGCGGCGAATTCCTCTGCGGTCAGCGCGGACCCCCAGGTGCCGCTGGACCGGACCGCCGCCATCCGGGCCTGGGCCACGGTGGGCAGTTTCTCGCTCACGCTCCCAGCGTAGGCCGCTGCCCCGCGGGGATCTGGCGCCCGGACCAGTGGCCGCGCAGCCTTTCGGCCGCACCGAGTCAGCGCTGCCGCGCGCTCCCCGAGTGGAGTCGGCGCTGCCGCGCTCTCCCCGCGTGATTGCCGCGCGCCCCGGCCCAGGCCGTCCCGTGCCAGGCCGTTCCGGCGAGCCGGGCACGCTGCGGTCAGCCGAACCGCGCCGGGTCAAGGAAGCTGGTCTCGCAGTAGGCGGGCTCACCCGTCACGATCTGGGCCAGCAGCTCACCAAGGCCCGCCGCGTGCTTGAAGCCGTGACCGCTGTCCCCGCCGGCCACGACCACGCGGGGCTCGCCGGGCAGCCGGCCGACCAGGAATTGCCCGTCGGGGGAGTCCGTGATCACGCATGGGATGACCTTCGCGGGCCGGGGGTCAAGGCCGGGGAAGGCCGCCGTTATGGCCGAGGCCAGCTCGTCGATGTCGGTGTCCAGGTGGATGTAGCGGTCCATCTCCTCCGGGTCGAGGCCGGCGCTGCCGCCGGGGCTTCGGCCGAGGTTTTCCAGGCCGATCTTGATCCCGAAGTCCTCAGCCGATCCATGTCCCCACAAGCCGCCGCCGGGGCGCTCCCAGATGAACGCGGGGAACCGGTCCAGGGCGAAGTCCGCCGACCGGGGATCGCGGGACCGGAACCAGTACAGCGGCGTCCGCTGCGGGGCCAGTGTCAGGCCGGCCACGAGTCCCCCGAGCCACGCGCCGGCCGCGACCACCACCTGCGGCGCCCGGAACTCGGTGGTAGAGGTACGCACGGTCACCCCATCCGGGCCGGGCTCGATGCTGGTGACCATCGTGTGCGGGTAAACCTCCGCACCGAGCCGCCGCGCGGCGCTGGCCTGCGCTCTGACGTTGCGCTCGGGATAACAGATCCCCGCGCCCGGATCCCACACCGCCACATCATCAGCCGCCAGGCCCGCGTACTGCGGCTGCCGTGCCACCAGTTCCTCGTGACCGAGTTCCGCAACAGGCACCCCGGCAGCAGCGGCGGCCGCGAGCGTGCCCCGTACCGGCAGGCTTCCCGGCGATCCCACACTCAGGCAGCCCGTCTGGCGGATCAGGCACTCCCCGGTCGCGTTCCCCAGCCCGGTCCACAGCTCCAGCGACTTCAGTGCCACCGCGGCCAGGCCCGGATGCTCCTGGCAGGCGACCCGGAACAACCTCGTCGCGCCATGCGAGGAACCGAGATGATGCCCGATGCCGTGCCGTTCCAGGCCAGCGACTTTCGCTCCGCGCTCCGCGAGCCGCCACAACGCCGCAGACCCGAAGCCCCCCAGGCCCACCACGATCACGTCTTTACGGATGATCTCCATCATCGCCGACCCTACCCCTCCGAGCCGCAGCCACCGGCTGGCCCGGCACGCCATCCTCGCCGGGACGTGAGACCGGCAGCCGCAGTAAGGCCGGACACTGGCGGGGTCCCGGCGGCGCCTCCGCCCGTGCCACCATGCACGCATGAATGCAGCTGAACCCAGGTCCGTCGTTGTCGTCGGCTCCATCAACGAGGATGTGATTTTGCAGGTCGGCCGCAGTATCCGGCCCGGAGAGACCGTCACGGCGGAGCACGTCCGGCGACTGCCCGGCGGCAAGGGCGCGAACCAGGCGGTCGCGGCGGCGGCAGCCGGCGCGAGAGTGGCGATGGTAGGGGCCGTCGGCGACGACTCTGCGGGGATCCGGATGGTTGAAGACCTGCGCAGTTGCGGCGTGAATACCGAGGCGGTGCGAACCGTGGACAGCGTCAGCACCGGAGCCGCTTTTATCACCGTCACCCCCGACGGTGAGAACACCATCGTGCTGGATCCGGGAGCCAACGCGTTCGTGGACAGCGCAGCCGTCGCGGAGGCCTGGCCAGCAGTGTCGACCGCCAGCGTGCTGCTGTCGCTGCTGGAGATTCCGCTCGGCGCGGTGCTTGCCGCGGCCCGGCTGGCGGCCGAGACGGGGCTGCGGCCGGTCGTGACACTTACGCCCGCGCAGCCGGTGCCAGCTGAGCTGCTCAGCGGCCTCGACCCGATCCTGGTCAACGAGCATGAGGCAGCGTTCCTGCTGCACGCGGACAGCCTCGGCGGCGACGCGCCGGGCGCGGCCAGGGAATTGCTCCGGCTGGGGCCGGCCTCTGCCGTCATCACGCTCGGGCCGGCTGGCGCGGCCGTCGCCGACGCTTCCGGCGCACGACTGCTTCCCGCGGTGCCCGCGGAGAAGGTCGTAGACACCACCGGGGCAGGCGACGCCTTCGCCGGCGCTCTGGCGGCGGCGCTAGCCTGCGGGGCGGACCTTGATGCAGCGGTCGGCGCCGGGCTGCGGCCGGCGCCAAAGCGGTGGCACGCCGGGGAGCCCGGTAACGACCAGGCAGAAGGCAGCCCCGGGCCGATGGCCGCGCCCGCCGGGGACTAGGCGGAACGAGCCGCCGAAATTCTCTCTGCCCAGGCCGCTAGCTAGCGGCAGGCTTCGCTGACTTCCCGGGTGATGGCTTTCCACTTTCACAGGCGGGGACCGTCTCTTTTCACAGGCGGGGACCGTCTCTGCCCCGCTGGTACCGGTCTTCTGCGGGGTGGCCATCGCGGTCAGCGGCTCCGGCTTGCTCGGGCTGGTCGTCGCGTTCGCGATCGTCGCCCAATTCGCCGCGCTCCCGTTCATCCTGCTGGTCCGCAGGCACACGCTGCCTATGGCGTCCTCATACTCCGCGTCATGGTCGGGAAGGGTCTCCCGGCTGTACTGGCTGCCGCGGGGAGGGATCGGGAACGGGCTTGACGCGCCGGCGTGGGCGCCGCTGGAGGATGTCGCCCGCGAAGTCTTGTTGCGGCACCCCGGCACCGGCCCGGGCGGCTGACGCGTCATGCTTTCAGCCTGCCCGCGCCGGTCACGGACGCAGCGAAACTATCGAGCGCGTCCTGGAGCCGGGCCAGCGCCGCGCCGGCCGATTGCGCCTGGACGGCACCGAACGCATCCTTCGCCACGACGTCCGCGTGCCGCCGGACCAGCCTGGCGAATTGCCTGTCCGCCCGGTCCAGTTCGGCGACGGTGCAGCGGCCTGCTGCGGCCCAGGATCCGATCTCGTGCCGCAAGTTCTCACAAGCCCCGATGACCTGTGCATACTCCTCATCCCGGGCCATGCAGAACTGCCGGATCATCTCCGGCTCTCCGCCTACGGCCTGGGCCAGCAGCAGCTGGGCCGAGCCGCCCATCGCCGTGATCTCGGCCCGCAGGCGTCGCAGCAGCCGTTCCGCGGCCGGCGAGGCCGGCAGCGCGGCCACCGAGCTGGCCAGGTATACCGCGCCCGCTGTCTTCAGCCGCCGCCAGACCGCGGCCCTCAGCCGCGTGGGCTCACCTGGCGCCCGGTAGGTGAGGATGTGCCACTCCTGGGAGCCGGTCACCGTCACGACCCTCCGCGGGCCGCAGCCCGCCAGTGCCGCATCAGGGCCCGATCCGGGTCACGCCAGGCCCGAGCGCGCCGAGCAGCGTGCTGCACGGCCAGGCATCCTGCCTGCGCTCAGTCTGCTCGGCCGTTTCGGTGAGGCTGGCGGTCCGGTCGTCTGGCTGCCCGTGCCAGCGGGGACAGCAGTGATACAGCGGGCAATCGCTGGCCGCGGCGCGGCGCGGCGCGCATCTCGGCCGGGCCCCGGACCGGAACGCGCGCACCGCCCGCCACAGCAGCAGGACGTCGTCCTCGCTCACCCTGGCCATCAGCAACCTCTCACGTCGGTTACCAGAAACCAGGGACCGTCAGCGGCCGCCGCCGCGTTCCGGGCGAGCCCCATCGCCAGGGCTGATTCTGGCCATCCGCCTGCCAGTGGTCAAGCCAGCACGCCTTGGCTCCCAGCCGCGTCGCGACGCCAGCGCCTGCGGGAGCAGGCGGTGCTGCTGACCGGAGGTTGGTCGCGCGAGGTGACCGTGCGCTCCTCGGCGGCCAGATCGCTTAACCGGGGACGTATGACCTGGCATTTGGGCGATCTAAGCCTCTACTGGAACGACCCGCAATCATGATAATTCGAAATTGCAGAGAGAAACTCCCGGGAAAAAGGACTGACCATGAGCACAATGGTTCCGGGTACCGGTCATCCGACAATTCCGCCGCCCAGCCTGCCGCCGGCCAAGCGCCCATGGCGGAAACGGCCGTGGCCACTGGCTGCAGTAGTAACGGCGGCGGCTGCCATCGTCACCCTGATCATCGTCAGTGTGCTGACCGCGATAGGAAGCAACACGGGCGTCAAGCCTGCCTCGCATGCGAGGTCCGCACCGCCGGCAGCCTCCCGGCCAGCCAGGCCAAGCCAGGTACCTACGCAGGCCAGCAGCACCGGGCCCGCCACACCTCCCCCCGCACACAGCCTGGCCGCGCAGGTAGGAGCGATCTATACGACGTTCAGTGCAACTGTCGGGAAGAACACGAACACGATTGCGGAAGCGGATACGGTAGGCCAGTTCGGCGCCTCGCTCGGCAAGCTGTTCCCATCGAACCCGGGACTGTCATCGACAGCGAACGGCCGGGATATCGGCGCCCTAATCGGGGACGGCGAGGCACTGGCGATTGCGCTCAACCAGGGTAGCACCGGCCAGGCATATGCCATCTGGATAGCCGGGATGACGAAGGTCGCCAACGACTTCGGGATCCCGCCCGCGACGTACGGCTCATCTCCGACGGCGCCAGCCATAGTCAGGCAGTTCTACCAGGAGATCAACAACCGCGACTTCGCAGATGCGTGGAACCTGGGCGGTGTTGACATCGCGGGCACTACCTACCGCAACTGGGTGGCCGGGTATGCCACGACTGCGCACGTCACTCTCCTCAGCGTGATTGCCGACAACGGCACCGTCGTCCATGTGCATTTCGTCTCGACACTGCAAAACGGCACCCTGAGGACTTATGGCGGAACATACACAGTGATAGACGGCGTGATCGTCTCAGCATCGATCTCCCAGCCAGGCTGAAGGTTTCGAGCTCACTATGCCTAAATGGGAAATGAGCTGCGACGTGGAACGACTCCGGACGACCGCAGATCGAGCAGCATGGTGTCGGCAAGTTCGCGGCTTTCGAGCACCCGGTAGCCCTCCGCGTAATAGAGCGCGGCGGCCGGGTTAGCACGTTCCACGCTCAGGCTGATGTGCTCCAGGCCGCGCTGCCGGGCCAGGCCGGCCAGTGCACGCAACAGCGCCCGCCCTACGCCGTGACCCCGCGAATCGGCCACGACACCGATCGCCAATTCGGGAATGTCGGCGCTCACGAAGCCGTAGGCCGGGTCGGCCTCGGTGAAGAACCGCAGCCATGCCGCGCCGACGGGCCGCCCGGTCTCTACGGCCACCGCGCCCAGATCGGTAGCCCGTGGCCATCCCTGGACGTAGCGCGCGACCGCCGGGTCGGCCAGCGTTTCTGCCCGGCTCCGGCCGAGGTGACTGGGCGTGTTCGCCGCCTCGACGAGCATGTCCTCCAGGAACGGCGCGTCACCGGCCCTCGCCGCGCGGATCACCACACCATCCATGGCCGCGAGTATCGGACCCGCCTGCGGCCACGGCAACCGGGTGCGGCGGTCAGGATCCCGGTGCCGCGCACCCTAGGCCCGGCGTTCCGGTCAGGCGCGGGCATGAAAAACTGGCCCTATGGATTACGCCCATCTTGGCCGTTCCGGTCTCCGCGTCAGCCGCCTGTGCCTGGGCACGATGAACTTCGGTCCCCTGACCCAGCCCGCGGATGCGCACGCGATCATGGACCGGGCGCACGACCTTGGCATCAACTTCTTCGACACCGCGAACCGGTACGGCGGCGCGTTCAGCCCGCCTGGCCAGGTCGCCAACAACGACCAGTCGCATCCGGGCTGGACCGAGGAGATCATCGGTGACTGGTTCGCGTCTGGCGGCGGGCGCCGCGAGCGCACCGTGCTGGCTACCAAGCTGTACGGGGCGATGGGTGACTGGCCCAATGAGGACAGGCTTTCCGCGCTCAACATCCGGCGCGCGTGCGACGCCTCGCTGCGCCGCCTGCGGACCGACTACCTCGACCTGTACCAGATGCACCACGTTGACCGGGATACGCCGTGGGACGAGATCTGGCAGGCGATGGAGGTCCTGGTCGCTCAGGGCAAGATCCTTTATGCCGGGTCGTCCAATTTCGCGGGCTGGCATATCGCGCAGGCCAACGACGCCGCGGCGGCACGTGACTTCTTCGGCCTGGTCAGCGAGCAGTCCATCTACAACTTGATGACCCGCGACATTGAGCTTGAGGTCCTGCCCGCGGCGATCTCCTATGGCGTCGGCGTGATCCCCTGGTCCCCGCTGCACGGCGGCCTGCTCGGCGGAGTGCTCAAGAAGGAGCGCGAAGGGCGCCGCCGCCTGTCGGGCCGGGCGCAGGAGACCGTCGAGCGCAGCCGCGAGCAGATCGAGGCCTACGAGAACCTGTGCGATGAGATCGGCGAGGAACCGGGCAGCGTCGCGCTCGCCTGGCTGCTGCACCAGGACGGGGTAACCGGGCCGATCATCGGCCCGCGTACGGCCGGGCAACTGGAGGATGCACAGCGCGCGGTGTCACTCAAGCTCGAGGACAAGGTGCTGGAACGCCTCGACAGCATCTTTCCCGGCTACCGGCCAGCCCCGGAGAACTACGCCTGGTAGCAGGGACGCTCAGCCACACGGCCGCCGGGCAAGCCGAAGCCGGTCTTCACGCGCCGACCGCGGGGCGCGCGTCTGGCTGATTCAGGGCTGGCCTACCGCTGAGCCTGGTACCTTTCCGGGCGGCCCGGCGGCAGGACGCGACCACCGCTAGCGGCCACAGCGCCTGCGCGGCGCCAAAGACGCGCTCGGCCAGGCGCCTGCCCGCCCCCGGTGATCAGCTCCGTGCCGAACCAGGCCAGCAGGGCCAGCAGCACCGCCACGGCAGCGGCGGATACGCCCGGCCGCAGAGCCCACGGCACCGAGGGCCCGCGCCGCCATGCCCCCGCCGGCCAGGCCACCAGAGCGGCGCACCCTAGGGCGGCCCAGATCATGTGCGGCAGCGGAAAGCTGGTCCCGGGCTGCTCCGGGTTCGCCGCCACCAGCAGGCCCGCCACGGCCCCGGCCATCAGGATCAGCCGCCCCGCCGCTCTGGCCGGGCGGAGCGCAAGCCCGGTCACGAAATCGCAGGCACCCACCACCAGGAATGTCAGCGTCATCACCCACCGGTCGGCCGCGCCCGGCGCGGCCAGCGCGCTGACTGTCTGGGCCACGGGGTCAAAGGGCCGCCCCTGCAGCCCGGCGGCCAGCGTCCATCCGGTCACCATCAGTACCGGGGCCGCGGCCGACGAGATCACGCCCCACCACGGCACACCCCGCACACCACCACCGTAACCGCAGGGTGCGCACAGCTCCAGCCGCCGGCCTCACTCGCCGACGAGACGCAGGATGCCTGTTACCACGTCGTGGAGTGGCACGGCTGTTGAGATCTCGTGATCGGCTGCCTGCCGTAGCAAAGGCTCGATGTTCTGGGTGTCGCTGATGACGCGGTTGAGGTCGCCGGGCGCCTTGCCGTACGGGTTGCTGGTCCGGGCTCCCAGTCGCTGCAGCATGGTCTTGATCGGCGCGCTGAGCAGGATGATGCGATCGAACTGCGGATGGAACCGGACCTGGTTTTCCTCGCAGCCGGCCAGGAACAGCACGTCGGCGTCTTCCGTGGCCAGGAGGGCAGCGATGGCATCCTCCCGCCATCTTTGGCGGCCGTCCGGCAGCGGCTCGCACCAGCCGTCGTCCGTGTCGATGGCCTTGTATCCAAGGTCTGCCAGTGCGCGGATAACGCTCGACTTGCCGGTTCCTGACATTCCGGTCAGCAGGATCCGCTTCATCCTCAGCAGCCTACGAGCGGTATGTGTGCGAGGGGGTTATCCGCGGCCTAGAGCCATCTGAGGAAGGTCATCACATCCCGCGCTACGACGCCGAGGGGACGGTCGTTACTGATGGCCACATCCTCGACGCCAGTGCCTGCCGAGGCCGCGATCGATGATGCCGCCTCGCGCAGATCGTCGCGGCGGCCGCTGCTTACATCAACCGCCAGCCGCCGTTCGATAACCGGCAGCGGAACCGTCAGGCGGGCGACCCGCAGTGGCAGTCCCAGCGCGTCCCGCACAGCCTGTACCTCGCCGGGACTGCGGACAAAGTAGGCGAGCACGAAGACCCCGATCCCGGCCCGCCGGTAGTTCGCCGCTACCGCTGCCAGGTTCTGCAGCATCAACCCAAATTCGGACACGCGATCATCGGCGCCTGTGCCTGCCCAGCTCAGATAGTCCAGGTCGAGCAGCGCGTACCGTTCGCCTCGCTGCTCGAGCAGATAGGCGATCTCCTCGGCGACCGAACTCTTGCCCGACCCGTAGACCCCGGTGAGCAGGACACCCTCGGCCCTGTGCGCGTTCACCCGCCAAGATTAGGCCGACGGCAGCCAGACCTCACCGTGCCCACCGCGGCACCCATGAGGGCCGCCACCGTCGAGAGGGCATGGGGTTTTAACCCGGTGACTTGAATGGTGTCGCCGGGCTGGGCCTGACTGTTCTTCGGGATCTTTCCCGCAGCTGCCCCGGGCAGGCTCCAAGGTGCGGGCAGCGGTCGAAGGACCCGCGCCTTCTGATGCTGTCGCTCCAGCACGACGGCTCATGACCACGAGCCACCACGCGCGGCGCGGCTATGACAGTGCGTCGGGAGTTTTCTCGCTGACTCCGCCCCTGGTCCGCGCGCTCAGCAAGGAGCCATCGTTTCAAGCTTCTCGACGTAGGCATCCGGCAGCCTGCGCTCATGCGCGGCCGCGATCAGACGGTCGAGGTACTGGCGGGACGGTAGGACCTGTGCTGGCTCTTTGACACGGACGGTGTAGACCACCGCCCCCTGACCTTGGCCGCCTGCCTCCAGCAGAACAGGGCACGCGACCCGTGTGTACGCCCAGCCGTATCCTTCCTTCCGGTCGATCGCTGTGAGCTCGTCGTCCTCGATCTCATACAACGCTCCCCAGACGGTTTCGTCCCGTGCGGGGATGACGTCGGCGACACCTGTTCCGGTCCTGATTGACCTGCGGGTGAACGCAAGCCGGTAACCGTCCAGACGCGCCACACCCAGGAAGCGGCTCCTCGGGCACAGGCCCTCCATAACCTCAGCGGCCATGTTGCTTCCATAGGCAAAATATTTGATTGTCATGGAACCGCCGCCGTGTGTATGTCCTCGGCTCTCGCGATAGCACCGGTGAAAACGTTGCGTGATCCACTGAAATAGTCGTACGCGTAGATGGTGACACTCACAAGAGAGTTATTGCCCAGCGCCATGAGCTCGCTGAGGCGAATCTTGCCAGTGCGCGCTTCCGACTGGCGTTCAGGAGGGAGCTTACGGGCCTGAAAGCCGGTTACTTTGGTATTGAACGTTACTACGCGTGGGCCGAGGAAGGTTAGCGACGGCCGGAGTTCCCGACATTGAACTGATATGACCAGACGCCGTCGTGACGCTTGATCTCCACCAGCTTGAGCGGACCGCCGACCTGTCCGCGGGGATCATAGGCTTCAAGCTTCGGGGTGAGGATCTTGATGGTCAGGCCCCAGAACCCAGCCGTCAGCAGGACTGACAGCACGAACCCGATCAAGATACCTGCCCAAAATTCCATAACCCCTCCAGCGAGTCGCCCGACCTAATCTGGCCCGTCGCAGTTCCACGACTATCACCCGGTCTTTACGGTCACCCAGACCATCACCTGGCGCCCGCGCGCATCCGATAGCCCCGGACGGCGGCACCGCCGCCGTCCGGGGCTGGCACACGCACGGAACGCGGCAGATGAGGACGTTCCCGGGACCGTGCTTGCCTGCTTTACGAGTGCCCAGTCATAAAACGCATAACGATAGGAAGCCTGTCCGTTAAGCCCAGCTACATTTCCTCAGCCAAGCTTAACCGGATTCCTGGATAGTGTCATAGAGAAGCGGAAGGGCCCGAGGATCTGCCCTGCCCTCTAGGACGGAGCACCATGCCTGAGCTGCTTCCTTGCCCAACCGGGCGTTGTGCGGATTAACTGCGCGGATGACCAGCGACTCTATCCACGCGAACGCGTAGCCGATCCCCATCGGCAGATTGGTGAGCACGTTGTTTAGCTTGGCTGGGAGAACTTCGGTCTTAGTGATACCGGTGAAGAAGATGATCTGGCGGACTCCGCCAATCGTCAGCACGATGCTGCGATCACTCGCGTCGTGCAGCCGCAGCGCCTTAGCGACAATAAAGCCAGGCGACGCAGCGCGAGGCGGCCCCAGATCGCTGAGACGGCCATCCAGTGTCTCGACAGCATACAGCCTCACCGCCCACGCCTCGATGTCGTCTGCTCGCACAAGCGATTTACGCAGATTTTCATTCGCGAAGAGAGGATCAAGATCTGACATTAAAAGAACTCCTGGGTAGCAATCTGCCAGATAGCGGCAGCCGAGGAGGAGTTGACGCTGGCAACCTATCTTCGCTCAGCGGGACCTGTCCAGCAGGCAGTTGGTCTTACGTCCAGTGGACACATCTGCGGCAGGAAAACCCACGCTGCCGGCGGCAGATGGGGACGTTTGACGGGCGGTGATTGATCCAGCAGGAACTAACCGGGGCCTGCCTTTCCGCGCTGGCCGGAAGCGGTATCCCGCCCCCGAGCCGGCCGCCGCAGCCGGAACGGCTGCGCTCGTAGCCTTGTCCCAGGTCAGCGACTCTACTGGGCCGTTGAACCAGTGGTCACATGGGCAACGGATTCGGGCGCTTTCCAGCGGCCCATCCGATGACCAGACGGCATGCAGGTGCTCCACCCCAGCCGGAAGCCCGCATCTCACCACTCCATGCTCATCCATGTATGCCGGGCAGTCCATGAAGATCGTGCCGGTATCCACTGCTCCCCCTGTTCAGTCGATGCCCGCTGCGGCGCGCGGGACGGGCACCTGGCAGCAGCACGCCCCCGCAGTTGGCCGGGCACCTGCCGGACCACATGCCGCGGGCCGCAACGGGTCCTTTGCCGGGAAAGAGCATTCACCGGCGCATCTGATACACCCACGTCGCTCCCGCCTGGCTGGCAGGCACCGGCGCTGGGCAGCACTGCGGGCCAGCAGAGTCCGCGTCAAGCGTTCCCCGGGTGGCGGCACCCGCACTCCCAACCGCAGCAACCATCTTGACCAGAGGCGGAACGCTTTACGCGGCAGATTCGCATGCCGGCCGCCTGTGCTGGACTGGGGTGGGGTGCGAGGATGGCCAGCGGCTCCCGGCGCCTGGCGCCTGGCTGCCGGCCAGTTGGCAGGCCCGGCCTGTGCCGGCTGAATACCTGGCCGAACCCGGGCCGGCGAGAGTCTGGCCGGCTCAGGGGGGTACCACAATTCTCTACTTCACTGCAATGACGGCTCAGCTCGCTGGCGCCACGGCGGCGGCGACGGCTTCGGGATCTGCGCAGCCGACGATCCACTCATCCCAGGGGGCACCCTCCAAGCGCACCCGCACGCCGCGGGGCGTGTCGCCGTGGACTGCGACGAACACCTTCTCGCCATGGCCGCGGACCGTGGCCACAGTGGCGACGCCGGGGACACGCATCCCGACCTTGAACCCGACCCCGATCCCGGTCCAGCTGTGGGCGTCGTCGAGCACCTCGACACCGCGAATCGCCGACAGCGGCACACGAAGGTCGCCGTGGACTGCCTCGGCCTTCTCCGTACCCGATAGGTGAAGCACCAGGTCGCCGCCCTCCAGCTGCAGCTCCGCCACGCCAGACTCCTCGCCGTCGAGTTACTCCCTCATTTCTACACCTTCCGGCCCGCTGCCGAAGCACCCGGAAAGTGCCTTTGGGACTGATGCGGACGGACCTTAGCCAAGCCAAATCCTCCCAGTTCAAAGGCACTTTTACATGATCGACCGGCCTTGCCTCGTCCAGACGAAGGCCGAGGCTTGACGATGTGATCATCCGGGCACTACATGATGACTTCCCGGATTGTGGGCACGACCCCGCCCAGGCGCTGTACCGGGCCACCGGCGGACTCTGCCGACAGCGCCGGATATCCGGCCCGGATGCACGCAATAAGGGGGACGGCCAGGTCAGCGAAAAAGGGGAGGGCCAGGTCAGCGAACTTCGGTGTACTCGCTGCGGTCCAGCTGCACAAGGTTGGTGTGGTGGTCGCCCTCTGGCTCGGCGACGTCGGTGTACTGGCTGCCGTCCAGCCGCACGACGCGGAAGCTGCTCCCGGACATCAGCTTGCGCAGGTGCCGCATCCCGTTCAGGCCCGCGAGCGCGACCGCGAGAGCGGCGGCGAGGACCGTGCCGCCGAACAGCGCGAGCCCGCCGACGACGTATCCCAGGATCATCATGATCACTGCGGCCAGCAGGGCCACCGGCACGGCCGTCACCAGCAACAGCGCGAGCAGCGTCATGGCGATCATGGCCTTGGCCGACCTGTCCGGCGTCCGCTCTGCGTACCAACCGGTCATCACACTCACCTCTCAAGGCCCTGAGCCCGCCAGCGGCCCACGCCTGCCCAAACACACGATATGTCGTGTCCTCTATGCTGAACGCGCCCCTCGGCCAGAATCATCCCGCGACCGTGACCACAGTGTCCCGGGGCCAGCGTGAGCGCCGGCCGCGGCTTCCCGGCCGCCAGTCAGGGCTGGATGCACGCCAGGTCTTCCAGAAGGCCCGGGTGAGCCGGCTCCCAGCCGAGCACCTTCCGGGTGTGGGTACTGGAGGAGGGCTGGTCGGTGGCGAAGATCGGGCCGAGGGGGCCGTAGGTCTCCGGTGGCACCGTCTCGACTGGCAGGCCCAGCCGCCGGCCGATGACTGCGGCGATGTCACGCACCGCATCGCCCTCGTCGGCCACGGCGTGCCAGGAGGTCCCGGCCGGTGCCAGCTCCAGGGCCAGCCGGAAGAGGACTGCGGCGTCGAGTGCGTGCACGGCCGGCCAGCGCTGGGTGCCGTCGCCCGGGTAGCCGGACACTCCGGTCCGGCGCGCGATCTCGGTCAGCAGGCCGGCGAAGCCGCCCTTGCCCTCGTTGTGGACCGTGCGTGGCATTCGCACCGCGCTGCTGCGGACTCCACGGGAGGCCAGGTCCAGGACGGCCATGACCGAGCGGGCGCGGCCGCCGACCGGGCCGTCGGTCGGCAACGGGTCGGTTTCGGTGGAGACGCGGCCCGGGATGGGCGGCGTACCCGAGACCCTGATCAGGGGGCGGTCACTGCCGAGAAGCTCCCCGCCCAGGGTCGCGAGAGCGGCGCTCTCCTCGGCGACCGACTGGGCGAGGGCGCCGGCACTGCTGAAGTCGTTGCCGAACGCGAGGTGGATCACGCCGTCGGCCTGAGCGGCGCCGGCGCGGAGGCTGTTCAGGTCGGCGAGATCCCCCCGTAGCGTCTCGGCGCCGGCCGACTTGAGGGCCAGCGCGGACGCATCGGAGCGGGCGAGCGCGAGGACGGTGTGGCCGTGGCCGAGGAGTTCGGCGACGACGGCGGAACCGATCAGGCCGGTGCCACCGGTGACGAAGACGTACATGGAGCTCTCCCCGAAGTGATGGGACTCTTGTCTTATCACCCTATCAGGAGTGATGGAACAGTCGTCCCATCACTAATATGGGGAACATGACTCGGTGGGAACCAGGGGCGCGCGAACGACTCGTCGTGGCGGCCGTCGACTTGTTCACCGAGCAGGGCTACGACGCCACGACGGTGACGCAGATCGCCGAGCGCGCCGGGGTCACGAAAAGCACCTTCTTCCGGTACTTCCCGGACAAGCGCGACATCCTGAGGGCCGGGCAGGAGACGCTAAGCCAGCTGCTGTCCGACGGGATCGCCGGGGCGCCCGCCGGGGCCAGCCCGCTCGAGGCGGTCGCGGCCGGTCTCGAGCGCGTATCGAGCGCGATGGGCCCGATGAACCGCGAACTCGGCCCCCGCATGAAGGCGGCCGTCGCCGCCAGCGCCGAACTCCAGGAACGGGACGCCCTCAAGAGCGTCGGCCTCGCGGCCGCCATGACCACCGCCCTCATCGCCCGCGGCGTGCCCGACCCGACAGCACATCTCGCGGCCGAACTGGGACTCCTCGCGTTCAAGCGGGGCTACTCCGAGTGGTCCGAGGGCGATCGTGAGGCCGAGAACGAACTCGCGTACTACACCCTGGCGGCCTTGAACGAACTGCGGGCAGCGAGCGCGTCGCTCGGCTGACCAGGCGGGCTGACCAGGCGGGCTGACCAGGCGGGCTGACCCGCTCACCGGCCCGGCAGGTCGCCGTCGTGTCCGCTGGCTCCGGTCCCGGGGCATGCTGGGGGGTGGATCAAACGCAGCACGCAGTGAGGGAGGGAGAAGGCAGGTGACCGAGAGCGCAGCCGGGCCAGCCGCACACGAACCTCGTCGCAGCGCCCTGGACGCGGACGGGTACGTCGTCGTGCCGACCGGCCTGCCCCCCTCGATCCTCGACGCTGTCGTGGACGACATCTGGCGCCACGCCGGTGCCACCGCCGGCGACCCCGCCACCTGGTACCAGCCGGCCATCATCCGGCCCCGGCCAGGAATGGTCGAGATGTACCACTACCAGTCGATGTGGGACATCCGGCAGCACCCGGCGGTCCACGGGATTTTCCGCGACCTGCACCGCACGGGCGAATTGTGGGTCACCATCGACCGGGTCGCGTTCAAGCCGCCGGTCCGGCCCGACCAGCCCGGCTACGACCAGCCTGGCTTCATCCACTGGGACACCGATATCAACCGGTATCCGGACATCCCATTCCTCCTGCAAGGGGTCCTCGCTCTTGCGGATACCTCGCCGGACATGGGTGGCTTCCAATGCGTCCCGTCCATCTACCGCGACCAGCAGCATTTCCTCGACGAATGGCCCGGGACCGGCCCGGTCCCCCGTTCCCCGGACATCGGCGAGCATCCCATCGTCAAGGTTCCCCTGGCCGCCGGCGACCTGGTGATCTGGAAGACGACGCTCTTGCACGGAAACGGCAGGAACTCCGCCCAGCGCCCCCGGCTGGCCCAGTACCTCGCCATGAACCCGCTGCCCCCGGCCGGAGAGCAGCGCGAGGCGGAGCGGCGCAAGCGCATCAAGTCCTGGTCCACCTGCGCGCCCCCAGACGGCGATGCCTTTCCCGGTGACCCGCGCCGCATCGAGGAGCAGCGGGGTGAGCCGGCGTCGCTCGGCCTGCTGGGCCGGCGCCTGCTGGGACTCGACGACTGGGCCGCGCCCCAGGCGCACCCCGACCGCTGACCTCGAAGGTCAGGGCGCGCGCGGCGGTGGCCACGCCCGGGTACAAGGTCCCCCGCCTGGCCGACCATTGGCAGTAGCCCGTGTCCCCGGACCTGGCCGATGATCGGGGTGAGAGCCTTCCGGGGGAGGTCACGGGTGGGCTGGTTCACCCGGCTGACCCCTCTGCCGGGTGAGGCGATCATGGAAGTGTCTTCATAGCCTGCGAGAGGGTGACTGAGGTCACGAGCGTGGCGGGATAGGAGGTCGGCCTTGCTAGCCAGCGAAGCGGCGAAGGGGCCGGTCACCACGGCAGTGAGGGCCTGAGCAGCCATGCGCGAGGAACGCAAGACACTGACCCGTTACACCATCGAGTGCGAACACCGTCATCCCGGTTCGACCGGTGACTTCTCCGGGCTGCTCAATGCCGTGGCGACGGCCGTGAAGATCATCAGTAACCAGGTCAGCCGCGGTGCGCTGGCCGGCACGCTGGGCAGCGCGGGGATGGAGAACGTCCAGGGCGAGGTGCAGAAGAAGCTGGACCTCATCAGCAATGAGGTCATGCTGGGCGAGACGGAATGGACCGGGCACCTGGCCGCGATGGCGTCCGAGGAGATGGAAGACATCTGCCCCGTCGTGCCAGCCGGGCGGCGCGGGAAGTACCTGCTGGTGTTCGACCCGCTCGACGGCTCCAGCAACATTGACGCCAACATCTCGGTGGGCACGATCTTCTCGATCCTGCGCAGTCCCGACCCGGGAGCGGAGCCACGGGCCCAGCACTTCCTGCAGCCGGGCACGGCTCAGGTGTGTGCCGGCTTCGCCCTGTACGGGCCGTCCACCATGCTGATCCTCACCACCGGCGACGGCGTCGACGGGTTCACGCTCGATCGCGACATCGGGGCCTTCGTGCTCACTCACCCACGGCTGCGCATCCCCGAAGACTGCGGCGAGTTCGCGATCAACGCCTCCAACGAGCGCTTCTGGGAGCCGCCGGTACGCCGCTACATCCACGAGTGCCTGGCGGGCAGCAGCGGACCGCGGGGCCGGGACTTCAACATGCGCTGGATCGCCTCGCTGGTCGCGGAGACCTACCGCATCCTGACCCGGGGCGGCGTCTTCCTGTACCCCAAGGACAGCAAGGAACCAGCCCGGTCGGGACGGCTGCGGCTGCTGTATGAGTGCAATCCGATCTCCTTCATCGTCGAGCAGGCCGGCGGGGGCGCCACCACCGGACGCGAGCGCGTCCTGGATGTCCAGCCCGCGAGCCTGCACCAGCGCCTGCCGCTGATCCTCGGATCCAGGAACGAGGTCGAGCGGATCGAGCGCTATCACCGCGACCAGGCCAGCGCGCAGGGACCGGCCTTCGATGACTCGCTCTTCAACAGCCGTTCCCTGTTCCGGATCCCCTGAGCGCAGGAGGACTGGTGTCAGCCAAGCATCCGATCGTGGTCATCACCGGGTCGTCCGGCGCGGGCACAACCTCGGTGACCCGGACCTTCCAGCACATTTTCCTGCGTGAGCAGATCAACGCGACGATCGTCGAAGGCGACTCGTTCCACCGGTACGACCGGGAGCAGATGAAGGCGGCCACCGCGGACGCCGACCGGGAAGGCAACCACCACTTCTGCCATTTCTCCCCCGAGGCGAACCTGCTCGAAGAGCTCGAGACCCTGTTCCGCGAGTACGGCGAGGACGGCCGCGGCCAGGTCCGCAAGTACCTGCACGACGCACAGGAGGCCAAGCCCTTCGGCCAGCCGCCCGGGACCTTCACGCCGTGGGCAGAGGTCGACCCCGGCAGCGACCTGCTCTACTACGAGGGGCTGCACGGTGCCGCGGTCAGCGAAAAGGCGGACGTCGCCCAGCACGCTGACCTGCTGGTCGGGGTGGTCCCGATCATCAACCTCGAGTGGATCCAGAAGCTGCACCGCGACCAGGGCACCCGCGGCTACACCAGCGAGGACGTCGTCGACACGGTGCTGCGGCGCATGCCGGACTACGTGAAGTACATCTGCCCCCAGTTCTCCCGCACGCACGTGAACTTCCAGCGCGTCCCGACCGTGGACACGTCGAATCCGTTCATCGCCCGGCACATCCCGAGCGCAGACGAGAGCTTTGTCGTCATCCGGTTCGCCAACCCGAAAGGCATCGACTTTCCCTACCTGCTGTCGATGCTGCACGACTCGTTCATGTCCCGGCCAAACATCATCGTCATCCCGGGCGGGAAGATGGAACTGGCCATGCAGCTGATCTTCACCCCGCTCATCCTGCGCCTGATGGAGGCACGGCGCCGGTCCTGACCGGCGGGTGCCCCCGGCGCGCCTGCCCGGGCAGATCGGCAGGCACTCACACCTCAGGGAGGACCCAGGGCATGTCACACCACCTCGATACGCCGCTGGCGGCTCAGACGGGCCAGCTTTTCATCGACGATCTGTACGTGTTCCCGGGCGAGGGCAGCACGGTGTTCGTGCTGGACGTCAACTCCAACGTGAACGGTCTTTACTCCGAGCCCGGCTTCCACCCGGAGGCACGCTACGAGGTCAAGGTGCACTTCGACGGGGCTGACTTCGAGGACCTGACGTACCGGGTGTCCTTCGGCGAGCCGGATGCGGACGGACGGCAGGCGCTGCGGCTGCACGCCCTCACCGGCCCTCAGGCGCGCGAGGACTCCGCGGACGGCGATCTGCTGCTGGAGGGCCGGACCGGCGAGACGGCCAGCGCCGCCGGCACCCGGATCTGGGCCGGGCGGACGGCGGATTCGTTCTACATCGACCTGTCGCTGCTCGCCATCATCGACGCGGCGGTGGCCAAGGGGACGGCGCCCGACCTGACCGGCTGGACGCCCGGGCAGGCCAAGAACAGCTTCGCCGGCTCCCACGTCGAATCGATCGTGCTGGAGGTCCCGCACTCCCACCCGCGGCTGCGGCCCGGTGCCCGCACCGGCGTGTGGTGCGCCACCAAGCTGGCCACCGACGCGGGTGGCTGGCGGCAGATCAACCGCGCCGGGCACCCGATGATGTGGCCCATCTTCTGGCCGACCGACACCGACTTCACCAACCCGGCCAACACCCGCCACCCATCCGAAGACGTCAGCGCCGCAGCCACCTACCTCGGCGAGCAGGTCGCCGCCGTGGTGGCGGCCAGCGGGACCGCCGGCGACCCCGCCAGCTATGGCCGGGCCGTGGCCCGGAAGCTGTTCCCCGACGTCCTGCCCTACGTGGTCGGCACCCCGGCGGTCTACAGCTTCACCGGGTTCAACGGCCGGACCATGGCCGACAACGCCCCCGAGGCCATGCTGTCCCTGGTCGCTGGCACCGCCATCCCCTCCGGGCTCACCCTCGCCGTCACCGCGGCCCAGCGCGCCAGCACCTTCCCCTACGTCGTGCCCACCTGAGCTGGACTTCCTGCGCGGTTAGCAGCCGCCTGGCGGCCGCCCCTCCGGGGCATGGCCGGGCGGTCCGGGCGGACAGGAATCCCGTCGATCAGCACAATGCGATCAACAGGATTCCTGCGGGTATCTGGAAGGGAGCTCCCGCGATGAGCATCGACCTCGCCCGCGTGACCGCGATCGACACGCACGTGCACATCGAGGCCGACCGGCACGGCTGCTTTTCCCTCGACGACGAGCTGCTCGAAGCGTCCGCGGCCTACTTCCGGGCCGGCGCCGACCGCACCCCGACCCTGGACCGGGTCGCGGAGTACTACCGGTCCCGGGACATGGCCGCGGTCGTGTTCACCGTGGACGCGCACACCGCGACCGGGCACCCGGCCCTGTCCAGCCGGGAGATCGTCGAGCAGGCCGCCCACCACGCCGACGTCCTCATCCCGTTCGCGTCCGTCGATCCGCACGACGGGGCCGCGGCCGTCAGTGCGCTCCGGGAACTGGTGGCGGCCGGGGCCCGCGGACTGAAGCTGCACCCCTCACTGCAGGGTTTTCTCCCTAACGATCCGTCCGTCTCACCGTTGTATGAGGCAGCGGCCGGCCTGGGGATACCGGTCGTGTTCCACACCGGGCAGACCGGGATCGGTGCTGGCCTGCCGGGCGGGCGCGGGATCAAGCTCCGGTACTCCGACCCGATGCTGCTCGACGACGTCGCGGCCGATCACCCGGAACTGACCGTCATCATGGCGCACCCGTCAGTGCCGTGGCAGGATGCGGCGATCTCGGTCGCCACGCACAAGGCGAACGTGTTTATCGACCTGTCCGGCTGGTCGCCGAAGTACTTCCCGCCGCAGCTGGTCCGGGCCGCCAGCGGCCTGCTCAAGCACAAGGTCATGTTCGGGTCCGACTATCCGGTGCTGACCCCGGACCGGTGGATGAAGGACTTCGCAGCCCTCGACATCAAAGACGAGGTCCGGCCGCTGATCCTGAAAGACAACGCGGCCCGCGTCCTGGGACTGAGCCCGGGGTGACCGCAGATCAGGGCGGGACGGCCGACCACTCGCCGGAGTATTGCGGCCCGCCTGGCGCGGCGACGGTGCCCGTGGCGGTGGTGACCAGCCGCACTGAGGCGGAACTGATCGTCGGCATGCTGCGCAATAACGACGTCCGGGCGGCCGTGTCGGCAGACGATGCCGGCGGCCAGGAGCCGGCCCTGCAGGCCCAGGGGGTTCGCGTGCTGGTTGCCCCAGCCGACGAAGCCTCAGCCCGCCGGCTCCTGGCCGCCGCCGAAGACACCCCCTAGCCAGCCGGCCCGGCGGGCGCGGCGGGGTGGTCTCGTCGTCGTCCGGTGCTCAGCTCGGCTGGGGCACGATGCGGATGTAGGGCCGGGGCGCCTTCCAGCCCTCCGGGTAGATCGTCTTGGCCTCGTCATCGGAAACCGACCCGGAGATGATCACATCCTCACCCGGCTTCCAGTTGACCGGCGTGGCGACCCGGTGCTTGGCCGTCAGCTGGAGCGAGTCGATCACCCGGAGAACCTCGTCGAAGTTGCGGCCGGTGGTCATCGGGTAGATGAGGATCAGCTTCACCTTCTTGTCCGGGCCGACGACGAAGACGTTGCGCACCGTCTGGTTATCGGCTGGCGTCCGGTTCGCCGGGTCGCCCGTGGTGCTGGCCGGCAGCATCCCGTACAGCTTCGAGACGTTGAAATCGCTATCGGCGATGATGGGATAGTTAGGCGCGACTCCCTGTGTCTCCTGGATATCGCTCGCCCACTGCTCGTGCTTTCCCGTCGGGTCAACCGAGAGACCGATGATCTTCACGTTCCGCCGGTCAAACTCGGGCTTGATCTTGGCCATATAGCCGAGCTCGGTCGTGCAGACGGGCGTGAAGTCCTTCGGGTGCGAGAACAGGACCGCCCACGAGTCACCGATCCACTCATGGAAGTTGATCGGCCCCTCAGTCGTCTCGGCCGTGAAGTCCGGGGCGGTGTCCCCAATCGCGAGAGCCATGTTTCTCCTCCGAGTTTCCGTTCTCTGGTTTCTGCTACCGCCAGCGCCGTGCCTGCCGCGCTGCGTTTAGCACTTCGCTCAGGTTCCGGCAGGCAACGCCGGGACCGGGCCCGTTCATCATCGTCCCTGCGGCTCCGGCACCGCAATCGTGCGGGATCAGGCGGCCGGGCTCATTCCCGGCGATGACCGGAATCACCTGGTCGGCCAGGATCATCGGGTACTCCTTGGCGAGGCCTCAGCTAGGCCGGCCGGCGGCCAGCCCGGCGGGCCCGGCCGGCTCAGGACGAGTTGGCTGGTCACCGCGAGACGGTTTCCCTTCTTGATGATCAAATTAGTAGGTATTTAAGCACGTGTCCACCCGGGCACCGCAGAGGACGGGCGTGGCGCCGATCGCGGGCGGCCGGCCGCCTGGTGCCGGCCGGCGGCCGGTGCCCCCCGGGCCGAGCCGGGCCGGGCCGTCGGGGCGGGAGGGGCAGGCTGGTGCACCGTCAAAGCGGACAATGCCACCGACTCCGCGGCATCCGCACAATGTTGGGGTTTCCGGGTACGCCTGCCCCGCGTCCGGGGCACGTACCCGGACCGCTTACTCTCAGATCACCACTGGATTAGGCTGGGATAAAGGAACGATGGCTACCCTGACTCAAGTAACGCTCACCTGTGATGTCTGCGGCAAGGCAAAGGACATCCAGACCCGCACGATTGGGCTGGACGGCGCGACGTATGAGATAGACCTTTGCCCGAAGGATTATAAGGGTCTCAGTCAGGCCGCGGCAGAATATGTATCGAATGCCCGGGCGACCACCGCCCGGCCGGCCCCCGCGGAAACGGGAACCGGGCAGGCTCCGGGGCCGACACCGCTGCCGTCCGTAACTGGGCCAAGGCCTCCGGGATGAAGATTTCCGACCGGGGCCGCGTCCCGGCCGCCATCTTCCGTGACTACCAGGCGTCCCACTAACCCGGCTCCGTAATCACTCCCCGGCGGCCCGTAACGGGATGGGAAAGGCCTGCCCTGGAACGCTGCCGTTCCGGCCCCGGGACCCGGCGACGGGCAGGCCCGCCCGCGTGGGCGGCGCCAGGCTGGCCTGCAGCCGGAGGGCCGGGACTCGCAGCGCCCTCCTCGTAGTCTTCCCCGGCGAACAGCGCCCGCCGGCAGGATCGCCCGGGCGCCGGGCACCGGAACCCGGGCACCGGGCCGCACCGGCCTGGGCTTGGCCGGTCCTGCGATGTCGTTCCGCCCGCCCTGGCTTGACGTAGCTGATAACACGTACCTATCATAGTGATATCAGTTTTGCGAGCCTGAGGAGGGCTCCATGGACGCTTCAGCCGGCAGTGGTTTTCTAACCTGGATCCACCGCAAAACCTCACGACGCATGAACACTTACACGGCGTACAGCATCGGGACCTTCATCGCCTGGGCAGTGATCTGGGCGATCCTCGGCTTCATTGAGAAGAAAGTGGCTCTGGGCTATATCTTCGCGATCTTCTTCGGGTGGTGCATCGGGTGGCTCTCGGCCACGATCGCCCGGGCCGTCTATCCGCCCCCGAAGAAGGTGTATCTGACCGGAGGCCCGCGGCAAAAATGACGGCCACCAGAGCAATCGCCGCCGCTCTGGGACTCAGGCGCACAGGAGGCAGGCGCGGTGGCGGCCATTGTGGCCGCCACCGCTTCCTGTCCCGGGCCGCGGGCCGGTTCCCGCGGCAACTGGTCCTTTCCGGCCTGCCGCTCCCGGGGCTCTCACCGGTACTCTCAGCCTGAGGCGGCCGGCGCGGCACGCGTGAAGGGCAGTGGGTCCTGTATGGGGGAAAACCTCGTGGCGCCTGCGGGTGTGCTTCCCAGGCCGGATCTGGTGCAGGGCTGGCGCTCGCTGTTGTTCGCTCCGGTCGGCGACGGCCAGCGGCGGCGCCGCGGGAGTGACGGGGCGCGGCTGGCCGCGGCCGCCCTCGCCCTGGCGTGCTGCATCCTGGTCATCCACTATGACTCCCGCATCGACCGGGCCATCAGCCAGGTCATTCATCCGCCGCCGCGCAGCATCACCTGGCTGGTGACGGTGGTGTACGACGCGGGCGGGATCGGCGTCACGATCCTGCTGCTGGCCCTGGCCCTGGTCGCGCGCCGCTGGCTGGTCGCCCGGGATATCGCGCTGAGTGCGGTCATCGCCGCGGTGGTGAGCGGGATCCTCACCGTGGTCCTCGGGAGCAGGGGCGGCCGGCCACCGGGAATCGTGATCCACGGCTACATCATGCGTTTCCCGGTCCTGCAGATCGCCCTCTTCATGGCCGTGGCGACCGCCGCGCTGCCGTATCTGGCCCGGGGCGTGCAGCGCCTGATCGAGATTTTCATTGCCCTGGTGGCGATGGCCTCAGCGGCCGGAGGTCACGGGCTGCCGGTCAATGTCCTCGGCAGCCTGGCCATCGGCTGGGGCGCCACCGCGGTGGTCAGGCTGGTCTTCGGGTCGCCGCTCGGGCTGCCCTCGATTGAGGATGTGCGCGCGCTGCTCGGCGAGCTCGGCATCCGCCCGGGGACCCTGCGGCCGGCGCAACGGCAGGTCTGGGGGGTGGCGAAGTACCAGGGAACCGTGCTGGATCAGGGAGATTCCCCCGGCGGGCGCATCGGTATCGCGGTCTACGGCCGGGACGCCGCCGACGCCAAGCTGCTCACCAAGGTGGGCCGGTTCCTGTTCTACCGGGACTCCGGGCCGAGCCTCACGCTGACCCGCCTTCAGCAGGTGGAACACGAGGCTTATCTCACCATGCGGGCGGGCCAGGCCGGCGTGGCCGTGCCGGGGATCCTGGAGGCAGGCACGGCCGGGTCATCCGGGGACGCCCTGCTCGTCTCGAGTTTGCCGTACGGGTCGACGCTGTCGGATGCGGATGCCGCCAGTATCAGCGACGCCACCCTGGATGGCCTCTACCGCCATCTGCTGGCCCTCCGGCGGGCGCGCATCGCGCACGGCGCGATGAGTGGCGACGTGCTGCTGACCGACCCGGCAGCGGAGACCCTCGTGCTGGCGGACTTCCGCAACGCCACGTCGAACGCGTCGCTGTACCAGCTCGATCGCGACATGGCCGGGGCCATTGCGGCGACGGCCGTGGCGGTCGGCGCGGAACGGGCCGCGGCCAGCGCGGCCAGGTGCCTGGATGCGGAAACGCTGGCCGGCGCGCTGCAGCATCTCCACCGGGCTGGCCTGGACCCCGCGCTCAGCCGCCCGCTGCGGAGCCAGCGTGCGCTGCTGGAGGATGTCCGGCAACGCGCCGCGCAGGCCAAGTCGATCGACGTGCCCAAGCTGGTGGAGCCCCGCCGGGTGAGCTGGCCGACGTTGATCATGGTGGTCGGCACGCTCATCGGCGGCTGGGCCCTGGTCGGCGTGCTCATCGACGTCTCCAAGTCCTTCGACACCGTGCTCGGCGCTCACTGGCTCTGGGTCATCCTGGCGTTCGTCCTGGCCCAGCTGGCCTTTGTGGCGTCGGCCCTGGAGGGAGTCGGCAGCGTCGCCGGGGCCCTCCCGTTCGGCCGGGTGGTGGCGGTCGAGGTCGCCAACTCCTTCAGCGCGCTGGCCGGCGGGACAGCGGCCGTCTTCGCCACCCGGGTGCGCTTTTTCCAGCGGCAGGGTTACGACGCGTCGGTGGCGCTCAGCTCGGGCGCCATCATGGCTACCTCCAGCTGGATCGCGATCGCGGTGCTGTTCCTCGTGTCGCTGCCGTTCGCCTGGGGGTCCCTCGACCTCGAGGCCACCCCCCAGTCGGGCGGGGACTCGAAACTGGTCTGGATCATCCTGGCCGTCGTCGTGCTGGTCGCTCTGGTCGCCGGGCTCGCCCTGGCCGTGCCCCGGCTCCGCCGGCTGGCGGCCAGCAAGCTGCGCCCTAAGGCGCGCGACATCTGGCGCAACCTCAAAGAAGTGGCCAGCTCCCCGCGCAAGCTCGTGCTGCTGGTGGGAGGCTCGTTTGCGCAGGAACTGGTGGTGGCCATGGCCCTGTCCGTTTCGCTGCGGGCCTTCGATGACCACCTGCGGCTGCCCACCCTGATCGTGGTCATCACGCTGGCCGGGATCATCGGAGGGGTCTCGCCGTCCCCAGGCGGCATGGGAGTGGTCGAGGCGGGCTTGATCCTCGGCCTCACCGCGGCGGGTGTCTCCGAGGCCGACGCCACCGCCGCGGTCTTCATCCAGCGCCTGTTCACCTCGTACCTGCCGCCCATCTGGGGCTGGGTCGCGCTGGTGTGGATGCGAAAGCGGGAGTACCTGTGAGTGCCGCGGGCCGCGGGCCGGACGTGGTTCACCGGGGGGGCCGCACGGTCCGTTCCGGCCCCCCCGCCCCGCACGCGTAGACTCGGTCTCCTGGGGATCGGTTTTTGTGCTTCACAGCTGGTCGCCAGACGCCCAGGGGGGGTTATGAGCGAAGTCCATCGTGCCGCGCAGCAGGCTGTCCCGGACCGGGCGGCGCCGGCCCGGATCTACGACTACTTGTTAGGCGGCCAGAACAATTTCCAGGTCGACCGGGACGCCGCCGAGCGGATCACCGCCCTGGTGCCCGAACTGCGCGATTGCGCGTGGGCCAACCGCGGTTTTCACCAGCGGGCGGCGAAGTGGATAGCCGAGCGCGGCGTCCGCCAGTTCATCGACATCGGCTCCGGGCTGCCGACGGTCGGCAACACGCACGAGGTGGTCCATCAGGTCGACCCCGCGTGCCGGGTGGTCTACGTGGACAACGACCCGATGGTCCGTGAGCACGCCACGGCCATGCTGGATGACGAGGACACGGTCCGGGTCATCCTGGCTGACCTCCGCGACCCGGATGCCGTCCTGGCCCACCCGGACCTGCGGGCGCTGATCGACTTCAGCCAGCCGGCCGGGCTGCTGATGACCGCGGTGGTCCATTTCGTGGGCGACGAGTCCGACCCCTGGGGGCTGCTGGCCCGCTACACCGGCGCCCTGGCTCCCGGCAGCTACCTGTCCCTGTCGCACCTGAGCGATGACCACAAGCCGCCCCGGGCCGTGGCCGAGTTCCGCCGGGTCTTCGACCACGCCACCGAGCAGATGCACTTTCGTTCCAGACGCGACGTGGAACGCCTGTTCGCCGGCCTGGACCTCGTGTCGCCGCGGCACCCGGACGGCGGGAGCCAGCTCGACTACGCCGGGGACTGGGGTGCTGAGGACCTGGCCCTGTCCGACAGCGACGGCTCACGCTGGCTCTACTGCGGGGTCGGCCGCCGCCGGTAATCACCGCCCGCCGCGCCGGTCACCAGACGAGCGGGACGAGGCGCTTACGTTGCGAGGCGTAGCTCCGGTACCCGTCGCCGAGGGTGGCGAGCAGCGCGTTCTCCTCGACGTGGATGCGCCACAGGATCAGGGTCAACGGCACCACGAGCACACCAGCCAGGCCGGCCCAGTTCGCGGAGGCCAGGCCGAGACCGGCCGAGGCCAGCAGGATTCCGGTATAGCTGGGATGGCGCAGCAGTCGATAGGGGCCGTTGGCGACCACCTGCTGGTCGGAGCTGACCATCACGATGAACGTGAAGTACTGGCCCAGCGCCTTGAATGACCACCCGCGCAGCACCAGCCCGGCGATCAGGATCACCAGGCCGGCAGCGAAGGCTACGGCGCCCGGCCGTATCGTGGCCTGCGGGACGAGACGCGGGGCGAGGTACAGCACGACGTTCGTGGCGGCGATCGCGCCGGCCACCGTGGCGGCCCAGAGGCTTCGCCGGCCAATCGTGATCGCACCTTTCCGTGCGGCCAGGCCCTGGGAGGCCTCGCTGAGTTCCATCGCTCCCCAGGCCAGGATGACAATAAGGATCAGCAGACCGGCGACGTGGTTGGTGTCGTAGTAGGGCCTCATCGCTTCCTCCTGGCTACGTTATGGGTGACGCGCCGCTCACTGGCTCCCCGGGCCGGGTGGCGATATGGAACAGGTCCGCTAGCTCGCGGGCATGGTGCCCGACGTCGAATCCGGGATCGCGGGCGAGCTGCGGTGACACGGCGTCGAGGGCGGCGCGGATAGCCATCGCCATGACCTGCGGGTCAAAGTCGGCCCGGAACGCGCCGGTGCGCTGGAAGTGGATGAGCAGCCGCCGGAGCGCGGCCACCCCGGCGTCGCGGATCGAGAAGTCGTAGAGCGGGCGGCCGTCGGCACCCCGGGCGTTGAGGGCGATCTCGACGATCGCGACCACGTGGTTACGGTGCTCGCGCATGAAGGCGAGCTGGGCCTCGATGTAGGTCCTGAGCATGCCCGCGCCGGTCGGCTCGGCCTCGAGCCGGGGGACCAGGTACGCCCGGCCCTTCTCGATCAGCTCGGAGACCAGTTCCCTGATGAGGTCGTCCTTGCCCTCGAAGTGGTAGCAGATCACCCCCTTGCTGGTACCTGCCCGCTCGGCGATACGGGCCAGGGATGCCTGGCCGTAACCCAGCTCGGCGATGGTGTCGATGGCGGCCACCATGATCTGCGCCCGGCGTGCGGTCTCGATGAAGGTCCGGTCCCTGGCTGGACCAGCTGGCTCAACTTCTGACCGCATGGTCAGAAAATAACACGACCGGTCAAGACGCGCTATCCCGCGGGGGCGGCTGGGGCTCGTTACGCTGCCCGGGTGAGGACCGCCAGTCAGCAGGCCCGGTGGACCCGCGGCCTGCTGCGCTGCGGGGTAATCGCCGGCCCGCTCTTCGTCGCCGCGTTCCTGGCCGAGGGGGCCACCCGGGACGGCTACCGGCCCGGGCGGCATCCGGTGAGCTCGCTCGCGCTCGGGCCGGGCGGCTGGACCCAGGCCGCGAACTTCGCCGTGACCGGCACGTTGTTCCTGGCCAGCGCCGCAGGCCTGGCGCGGGCCGGCGATCCCGTGACCGGCCGCCGGGCGGTGCCGGCGCTGATCGGCGCGGCCGGCGCGGGGCTCATCGGCGCGGCCGTGTTCACCACCGATCCGGTCAGCGGTTACCCGCCGGGCACCCCTGACGCGCCCGCGGAACCCAGCCCCGCCGGCCTCGCGCACAATCTGGCCGCGATCCCCGTCTTCGCCGGCCTGCCCGCCGCCGCGCTGGCCTGCGGCTGGCGAGCCTCGCGGGCCGGCCAGCGCGGGTTCGGGCTCTACAGCGCGGGCACCGCCGTCACCATGCCGGCCACCATGGTCGTGGCCGGCGCGGGCTTCGGGCAGTCCCCGCGGCTGGTGAATCGGGCCGGGCTGGCCCAGCGGGCCAGCATCATCATCGGCTTCGGCTGGCTCAGTGCTGTGTCCGCACGGGCCCTGTCGGCCCGGGCCCTGCCGGCCCGGGCCCTGTCCGCGCGGGCCTCGCGCGCCGGGCCCGGCGCCACCGCCGGCGGGCGACGTCGATGATCACCACGGCCGCGATCACGGCGGCCTCGATGACGACGGTGTGCCGCAGGACGGGCAGGTCCACCGGGTCCAGCATCGAACCGAGCCCCAGGCTCATCGGCCCGCCCCGGGTGCGCGGGCCTCGCGCGCCGAGGATCACCCGGCCGTCGCGGACGACCACGCCGCCCGGCGGCCGGGCCGGGAGGTGGGTGCCCGGCGCCACCGTCGGGCCCGGGCCGTGCGGACCGTCGCCCAGGCTGCCCGGCGCGAGGTGGTGCCAGGTCAGGCCGAGGAGCACGACCACCGCGACGGCCAGCGCCGCCGCCGCCAGCTGCCGCAGGAATCTCACCCGGGCCGCCGGCCGCCGGCCAGCTCAGCAGCCTGCGCCCGACCCTGGCGATCCATCTCCAGCGCAGCGCGACATGAACCGGAACCAGCCCGAGGGTTACCTCCGCGGTGAGAACGTGCAGCCTGGCCCAGAACGGCTCGCCCAGCGGGGTGATGCCCAGGTCAGGCAGCGCCACCCGGGAGATCAGCAGGCCGGAGGCCACGCACAGGGTCATGGCGGCCAGCAGCGCCAGGTTGACCAGCCAGATGACCTTGTCGGGTCCGCGCGGGCGCAGCAGCCTGCCCGTGGTGCGGGTCACCCAGTCCCAGTGCAGGGTCAGGTGGAGCAGCAGGGCCAGTCCGAGCCCGATGCCCAGCCATTCATGGATCCCGATCCCGGTGAATCCGTAACTGTAGGCCAGCGTGAACCCGAGCAGCAGGATCGCGTCGAACCAGAAGTCCAGCCGGGTGCGGGCCGCGACCCGGCGCCGGCGGCCGGCCACCGGGGCCGCGTCACCCGGGGCCGCGTCACCCGGGGCCGCGTCACCCGCGTCACCCGGGGAAGTCACCGGGCGGCCGTCCACCACAGGCATCACCCTCCCGCTCGCCGCGCCTGCCTGCCTGACCATCGTGGACTGAGGGCGGGCGGCGCGCCATGGACCGGCACCCACAGACCTGGTAGGCCTGCACCTACTCGCCAGCCGGCCGCGCGACCGCTCAGGGACGGATCCGGGCCAGGACGAGGGTGATGTCATCCTCGCCGCGCTGGCGCAGCGCCTGGGTGGTGACCTCACAGGCGCTGTCCAGCGACGCGCCGGGCTGCTCCAGGGCGGAGCCGAGCGCGTCGCGGAGCGCGCCGATGCCGTCATCCAGCGCCCGGGTACGGCTTTCGGCCAGCCCGTCGGTGTACAGCGCGAGGGTGGCCCCGGGCGGCAGGCTGACCTCGCGCCGTCTCGAACGCGCCGGTGCTGAGGCCGAGGGGAAGCCCGGCCGGCACGGTCAGCACCTCGGTGGCGCCGCCCGGCAGCGCGAGCACGGGGGGCGGGTGCCCGGCGCCGGCGATCACGCACGTGCTGGCCGAGGTGTCGATCACGGCGCAGACACAGGTGGCGTACGGCGAGGCGGGCATGCCCGGCGGCCAGCGCGTCCAGCCTGGCCAGCACCTCACCGGGCGGCACGTCCAGTCCGGCCAGCAGGTGCGTGGCCGTGCGCAGCTGCACCATCACGGCCGCCGCCTCCGGGCCATGCCCCATCGCGTCCCCGACGACCAGCGCCACCCGGCCGCCGGGCAGCGCCACGATGTCGTGCCAGTCCCCGCCCACCATGCTGGCGCCCACCGGCAGGTAGCGGTGCGCGACCTCCATGCCCGGCGGGACCTGCGGCTCGCCGGGGAGCAGGCCCCGCTGCAGCGCGAACGCGGTGCGCCGCTCCCGGTGGTACAGGCGGGCGTTGTCGATGCAGACCGCCGCCCGGGAGGCGAGTTCGCCCGCCGCGGCGATGTCCGCGGGCCCGAAGTCCGGGCTCTGCGGCGCCCGCCCGAACGTCGCGCACCCGAGCACCACCCCCCGGGCCACCAGGGGCACGGACAGGAACGATGCGTAGCTGGACGCGAGATCCCGGCCGCCGGGGCGGCGGGCGACCCGCTCGGCGCTCTCCTCGTCCAGGTGGTCGAACAGGACCGGGCTGCGCCTGTGCATGGCCTGGAAGCTGGGTGAGTCATCGTCGAAGACCAGCACCTCACCGGGGCGCAGCACGCTGTCGGTGACCGCCGTGGGCTGGCCCGGCCAGCCGGGTCACCAGCCGCCGGACCACCGCGCCGTGCCCCGACTGGGGCGACACGGGCTCATCGGCGGCGAGCAGCCGCTCGAACACGAAAATGGAGACTGACGTCGGCGAACGCGGGCACCGCGACGTCGGCGACCTCACGTGCGGTGCGGGGAAGGTCGAGTGTGGTGCCGATCCGGTCGGCCGCCTCCCGCAGCCAGCCGGCGCCGATGGCCGGCGAGACATGCTGGCCGATCACCAGCACCCCGGCCCCCGGGCCGCCGAGCGGCTCCCAGCGCAGGGCGACCGGGCCGCTGCCGCCCGCGAAAGCCATGCTGACGGTCGCGGTCCAGACCCGGCCCGCCGCGACCTCGGCCAGCGCCTCGCCGGCCAGCTCGCGCTGCCCGGGACCGGTCATCAGCACGTCGCAGATGTCGTGCCCGGCCACCGCCGGCGCCGGATGCCCGAACAGCCGTTCCGCGGACATCGGCCAGGAGGTCACCCGCCCCCCGGCATCCAGGGTGAACGCGGCCAGGCCCGCCAGGTCCGGTCCGCGCCGCCGGGGCAGCGGCGGCCCGTGCTCCCCGGCCATCTGTGCTGCCACCGGTCTCTGCACCAGTCCTCGCCGGCCAGTACCCGCCCCTCGCACCGGCCTGTCCGGCAATGGCCGCGGGCCATTCCCCGTCCGCGGCCACGCGGTACCGGCAATCATTGCCCGCACCCTGCGATATCGTGCAAAAAAGAAATGTATCGCAATATCAGCAGGACGACCTGCGGGGCGGAGCAGAACCACGACGACGATCTCCCAGGCAGGCGCCGCGGGCGCGGGGGCCGGGAGGAACACGGAGGCGGGATGGCCGGCGAGCCGGACTGGGTACCGCCGGGCGTCGACATGAAGCGGGCGAACACCGCCCGGGTCTACGACTACTGGCTGGGCGGCACCCACAACTTCCTGGCCGACCAGGACCTCGCCCGCGCGATCCTGGCGGTCGAGCCCAACGCCCGGGCGGGCGCCCGGGCCAACCGGGAGTTCCTCGGCCGGGCGGTGCGGTTCCTGGCCGCGGCCGGAATCGGCCAGTTCCTCGACATCGGCTCCGGCATTCCGACCCAGGGCAACGTGCACGAGGTCGCCCAGCAGGCCAGCCCGGGTGCGCGGGTGGTCTACGCCGACATCGACCCGGTCGCGATCGCGCACAGCAAGGCCATGCTGGCCGGGAATGAGAACGCCGCGGTCATCCAGGCCGACCTGCGCGACCAGGAAAAGATCCTCGGCGACCCCGCCGTCCAGCGGCTGATCGACTTCGGCCAGCCGACCGGGCTGCTGCTCGTCATGGTCCTGCATTTCATCGACGACGCCGACGGATCCCTGGCGGATCGTGGCCCGGCTGCGCGACGCGCTCGCGCCCGGGCAGCTACCTCGTGCTGGCCCACGCCACCACGGAGAGCAGGCCCGCGGTGGCCCAGGCCGCCGAGAAGGTGTACAACCGCAGCGTCTCCACCGGCATACGCATGCGCTCGCGCGCCGACATCCTGCGCTTCTTCGATGGCTTCGAGCTCGTCGATCCCGGCCTGGTCTATATCCCGCAGTGGCGGCCAGGCTCCCCGGACGACGTCCCCGAGGACCCCGGCAAGTTCTGGGCCCTGGTGGGCGTGGGCCGCAAACCCTGACCCGCCGGCCTTACCGGGCGGTCCAGTGCCCGGTCAGGGCGGGGATGACCTCGTCGGCGTAGGCGTCGAAGGCCGCGGACATCGCCTCCGCGCTGTGGTTCTCCCCCGCCTGCCAGTCCCGGTTGGCCAGGAACACCATCGCGCCGATCATGGTCGCGAGCAGCCGGGGCCGCCGGTCGGCGGCCGGGTCGACGCCCTCCCGCTCGGCCAGCACCCGGATGACCTCGTCGTCGTGGTCGTGGACGTAGCGCAGGTAGGCGGCCAGCAGCGCGGGCGTGGTATCGATCAGCCCCATCACCGACAGGTAGGACGCCGCCTCCCCGGCCCGGCCGGAGAGCTGGCCGAGTGAGATCTGGAACGCCTGCCGGGCGGCGATGAGCGGTTCCTCCTGCGGGGGGCGGGCCGCCAGCGCCTCGGCGAAGGCCGTCGCCCCGTCCCGGACGAACGACAGCACCAGGTCTTCCTTGCTGGCGAAGTACCGGAAGAAGGTCCGCTCCGAGACATCCACCGCGTCGGTGATCTCGTGCACCGCGGTGTGGTCGTAACCCTGGGCCGCGAAGAGTTCCATCGCCGCCTCGATCAGGGCGTCCCGGGTGCGCTGCTTCTTGCGCTGCCGCCGGCCCGCCCCGGGGCCGGCCAGGCCCGGCTCCCCCGCCAGCGGCACCGCGGCCGCGGGCGGCGTGATCTGCGCCACAGGTACCTCCTCGTCTTATCGTACCCAGGCCGGCGTATATTGTCATGTACTGACATCTGGCACCGTATGACGATCGATGCGAGCGGCCAGGGGCCCGGGCTCGGGCCCCGGGAAGAGACGGACCCATGGAGATGGAGACAGCGGCGGGCACCGCGACCGCCGCGACCGCCGCGACCGCCGCTGCGCGGCAGCCGGGCCGCGGGCGCCCGGCGCTGCGCGGCAACCAGACGCTGACCCTGCTCACGGTCGCGCTGGGCGTGATGATGGTCGCCCCTGGACGGCACCATCGTGGCGGTGGCCAACCCGGCCATCCAGTCCCACCTGCACGCGTCCCTGGCCGGCATCCAGTGGGTCACCAACGCCTACCTGCTCGCCCTCGCGGTCAGCCTGATCACCATCGGCAAGTTCGGTGACCGGTTCGGGCACAAGAAGGTGTTCCTCACCGGCGTGACCGGCTTCGCGCTCAGTTCCGCGGCCATCGGGCTGTCCGGGACCATCGCCGGCAGCATCGGCCTGGTCATCGGGTTCCGGGTGCTGCAGGGGGTGTTCGGCGCGATGCTGCAGCCGACCGCCCTGGCCCTGCTCCGGGCGACGTTCCCGATCGAGAGGCTGAACTGGGCCATCGGCATCTGGGGCGCGGTCATCGGCGCGTCCACGGCGGCCGGGCCGATCGTGGGCGGGCTATTGGTGCAGCACATCAGCTGGGAGTCCTGCTTCTACGTCAACGTCCCGGTCGGCGCGGCCGCCCTGATCATGAGCCTGCTCGTGCTCCGGGAGACCCCCTCGTCGGCGGCGGCCAGCTCGTTCGACATCCCGGGTACCGTCACCCTCTCCGCCGCGCTCTTCCTGCTCATCTGGGGACTGATCAAGGGGTCCAGCTACGGCTGGGGCTCGGCCCGGACGCTGGGGTTCCTCGGCGCCGCCGCGGCGTTCGGGCTGCTGTTCGTGCTCCGCGAGTCCCGCACCCGCCAGCCGCTGCTGCCGCTGCGGCTCTTCCGGTCCTCGTCGCTGTCGGCCGGCGTCGTGCTGGTCATCCTGCTGATGTTCGCCCTGTTCGGGGCCATGTTCTTCATGACCTTCTACCTGGAGAACGTGCACGGCCTCGACCCGGTCCAGGCGGGCGTGCACCTGCTGCCGATGACCGCGATGCTGATCGTCGGCTCCCCGCTCGCCGGGGCGGTGATCACCCGGGCGGGCCCGCGGATCCCGATGATGACCGGGATGCTGATGGCCGCCGTCGCCCTGTTCGGCCTGTCCCGGCTGACCGCCGCCTACAGCCCGGACGACACGATCGTCTGGTTCGTGCTGCTCGGCCTGGGCCTGTCCCCGGTGATCGTGGGCGCGACCGACGTCATCGTCGGCAACGCGCCGGTCGAGCTGGCCGGCGTGGCCAGCGGGCTGCAGTCCACCGCGATGCAGCTCGGCGGCACCCTCGGCACCGCCGTGCTGGGCGCGGTGATGACCGCCACCGTCAGCAGCCTGCTGCCCGCCCGCTGGTCCGCCGCGCGCCTGCCTGCGCTGGCCCCGGCCCAGCTGGCCGGGGTGAAGAGTGCCGTCTCGGTCGGGGTGGCGCCGGTGACCGGGAGCACGCCACCGCGCGCCGCCAGCCTGATCACCCAGATCAGCCACGACACGTTCGTGAGCGGGATGCACGCGGCCTTCCTGGTGGCCGCGGTGGTCGCGCTGGCCGGGGCGGCGATCGCCCTGGTGACCAGGCCGGGCAACGGCGGGGCCGGAGCGCACGCCAGCCACTGACCGGGTCGCGCGGCCCGGCCCGGGTGGCCGGACGGACCGTTGGAGAAGCAACGTGCCGGGCCGGCAGGCAGGCTCCGCGGCAGCCGCGTCCCGGGACCGGGACCGGGTGGCTAGAGGATCCCGCCCAGCCAGTCGAAGATCACCTGGTTGCGGCGCTGCGGGGCCATCGGGGCGCAGTGCAGCTGGGATCCCGAAGCCGGGGTGAACGTGTGCAGCGTCCTGGGGCACCGGAGCAGCTTCATCACCTGGGCGCCCTGGCCGGCGAAACTCGGGTCCCCCACGTACTGATTGACCAGGGTCGGCGTGGTGATCTTCGGCAGGTAGGTCGCGGTTTCGTACCTGGCCAGGGCCTGGATCAGCGTGGCGAAGGTCGGCTGCAGGAACGGGTAGCTGGACTTGGTGAACAGGAACTGGGTGCTGAGCGGGAGCCTGGGGAAGATCTTCGCCCATTCCGCGTTGGCCGCGGCGTCGTGCCCCGACAGGGCCAGGGCCACGAGTTCCTTCGGCAGGGGGAACGCGGCCATGAAGTTGGCCACGCCGGGGTCCAGGACCAGCGCGGCGAGCCGGTGCTCGAAGGCGCCTGCCCGGGCGCACAGGGCCCCGCCCTGGCTCCAGCCGATCAGCGCGATGCGGTCGGCGTCCACGTCCGGGCGGGCCTGCAGGTAGTTGACGATCGGGGTGATGACCGCTTCCCAGTCGGGGCGGAACGGGATGCCCCGCAGGAAGAGCATGGAGCCCTGGCCGGGACCCTCGAAGATGAGCGCGTTATAGCCCAGCGCGACCGCCTCGGCGGCGCCGTAGACGTACAGGCCGATGTTCTGCGCGTCGTTGCCGTTGTTGAGGATGACGGTGGGCCGCCTGGTCCCAGCGGCGGCGCCGGGCGGCCGCAGCAGCCAGCCCGGCATGCTGGACCGGCCGTAGGGAATCTGCACCCGCTCCGCGGCCGGGCTGAGCAGCCCCGCGGCCCGCACCCAGGCGTCGTTCATCGCCCGGTAGGCCGCCGCCTGCGACCGCCGCGGGTGGCTGGTGCCGATCGCGAAGTACAGCGGGTTGGCCAGGTAACTGGCCGCGCGCAGGAACGCCCCGGTGGCGGCCGGGCGGTTGCGGCGGCCCAGGGCTTCCTGGCCGAACCCGCTGACCAGCTGCCCCATCGAGCGGAAGGCCCGGTAGTAGGCGTCATAGGTGTCGCCGCCGTGGTGCACGCCGGTAAAGGCGGTGGCCACCTCCCCGTACTCAGCGGCCCCGTAGCCCGCCGCCCCCAGCGTGAACAGCGACTGGAGGTTCATGCTCGGATCAGCGAAGAAGACCAGCGGGTTCTCGGCGGCGGAGGCCTGGGCCGCCGCGGCGGCGTGGACCTGGCGGGCCGCGGCGGCGTGGACCTGGCGGGCCGCCGCGGCGGCGGGCAGCAGCGGCCCGGACGCGGCCAGCCCGGCGCCGAGCGTGGCTCCCGAGGCCAGTACCGCTCTCCGGGCGATCTTCGGGCGGCCCGCGGCGGCGGCGACTGGCCTGATCATGGTTTCTCCGGTCTGCCCGGCCCGGACAGCTGGCGTCCCGTGGCCACTTGATAACTCTGAGCGATCGTCTAGATACCCATCGTCATCAGGCGGGCAAACCCGTCCCCGGGTGATCTGGCTCAGGGCACGCTGGGCTCGCGGTGCTCGTCCAGGAACCGCAGGGCCGCGTCGCCGTTGACCAGTGAGTTGTCGGCGAGCCACTCAACCGCCCGGCAGCGGGCCCGGGCGGCGCGGAAGGCGTCCCACGCGGGCAGCAGCTCCGGGGACTCCTGGTGGAGCTCGTCCTTGAACCGGCGGAAGGCCCCTTTGCCCTCGATGGCCCGGGCCAGCCTGCGGGCCGCCTGCTCGTCGCTGACCTGCTCAGCGAAGTCGGCCATGTCCTGGTACCAGACGTAGGACGGCCGCGGATCGATGCAGATCAGGTCCAGTTCCTCGAGATCAACCGGGGTCTGGCCGTCGATCCCGGTGTCGGAGGTCCAGAAAACCACTTCCCCGGTTTCCGGGTTGATCAGCCACCGGTGTTCGTAGTCGGTCTGATCGGCCAATGCCTCGGCGATCTCGCTGAGGTCCAGGCTGCTGAGATCAAGCGCCATGCCACCATCATCCCCTCGCGAAGCGGATCGGCCTCGCTCCAAAGCGGCCCTGCGGCCGAGCGGCCCTGCGGCAGCGCCGTGGCCCAGGCCAGCACGCCGGACCCAGGCGCGGAAAGTAACGCGCTATGTCACCACCCTAGCCAGACTGGCCCGGGTTATTTGGTGATCGCCTGAAGGCTGGCCGCGGGCCATAATCGCCTGATCGTAAACCCGGAGCGCAGCTCAGGCGCCGGACCAGCGCGTTGAATCCACAGCCGAGTTGAATTCACAGCGGAGGAGCGGCGGCGATGCAGGCGCCCGGCCGGCGACCCGGACCCGGTAGCGAGCCCAGTCCCCTCGGAAGACGGGGATTCCTCTCCGTCGGCGGGGGCCTGCTGGCCGGTGCGGGCGCGCTCACCCTCCCCGGGACCGTGCTGGGCCGTCACCACCCGGCGGGTCCCGCCGGGACTGCCGGGCACGGGCTGCCCGCCGGGCCTGCCCGGCGCGGACTGCGGCCGATCTACCCCGCCGACCCCCGGTATGCCACCATGCGCATGGGCTTCAACCGGCGGTGGGTCGGTTCCCCCGCGTACATCCAGGTGGTCGGCAGCCCGGGCGAGACCGTGGCGGCCGTCCAGCGGGCGTACGACGCGGGGCTGCGCATCACCGTGCGCGGCGGCGGGCACTGCTACGAGAACTTCTCGTCCGGGAACGACGGCGGCGTCATCATCGACCTGAGCGGGATGCAGGGCGTGCGCCTGGACCCGGCCTGCCGGGTGCGCGTTGACGGCGGCGCCACCCTCTGGAACGTCTACGAGACCCTGTTCAAGGACTTTAACCTCAGCCTGCCCGGCGGCTCCTGTTACTCGGTGGGGGCAGGCGGCCACATCGTGGGCGGCGGGTACGGGCTGCTGTCCAGGCTGCACGGCCTGACCGTGGACTACCTGGCCGGGGTGGACGTGGTCTGCGTTCAACCGGCGCGGCCGGGCCCGGCTGGTCCGGGCCCGGAAAGACGATCCGCAGACCGGGCGGCTGCTGTGGGCGCACACCGGCGGCGGCGGGGGCAACTTCGGCATCGTCACCGCGTACTACTTCACCCGGCTGCCCAACCCGCCCGTCCAGGTGCGGCTGGCCACCACGACCTGGCCGTGGTCCGGCCTGACTGCCCGGGGCTTCGCCACCCTGCTGCGCAATTACGGGCGTTTCATGGAAGCCCGCAGCTCGCCGTCGAGCCCCTTTGCGGGCCTGTTTTCCTTGCTCAAACTGTTCCACCGCTCGGCGGGCCAGATCTCGATGATCACCCAGGCGGCCGGGCCCGCGTTCGGCCTGCTGCCCTCGTTCCTCGCCCAGATCGGCCACGGCGTTCCGGGCGGGACGACGACGATGGAGACTCTTCCCTGGCTCCAGGCCACCCAGACGCTCAACGGGTCCGGGCCGAATCAGCGCGGCAAATACAAGTCCGCGTACCTGAAGACCGCGTTCCCCGAGGACCAGATCCGGGCCATCTACGGCGCGCTGACCGACGTTCACTACGCCAATCCGCAGGCCCTGCTGCAGGTTGACTCCTACGGGTGCCAGGTCAACGTGCCGCCGGCCGACGCCACCGCCGTGGCGCAGCGATCCTCGGTCATGAAGCTGCAGTACCAGACGTACTGGACCTCACCCGAGGACGACGAGGCCAACCTGCGCTGGATCAACCAGTTCTACGCCCGCGTGTACGCGGCGAGCGGCGGTGTCCCCGTGTCCAACCGGGTCACCGACGGCTGTTTCATCAACTATCCCGACGTTGACCTGCCGCCCACCTGGCCGGCGCTGTACTACAAGGCCGGCTATCCCGAGCTGCAGGCGGTCAAGGCGCACTGGGACCCGCGCAACGTTTTCCACCACGCCCAGTCGATCACCCCGGCCGCGCACTGATTCAGCGCTCCGGCGGCAGCAGCTCGGTGCGGTACCGCGGCGCCAGGGCCTGCGATCTGGCGATGAAGGCCGCTTGCGCGGCGCTGTCCAGCCCGGGCGGCGGCTCGGTCCGGCTGGCCACCGTCTGGCCGACCTCGAGGAAGAACTCCTCCTGCCCGGACGGCGAGCACATGCACAGCAGCCGCGCGGGACGGCCGGACGCGTTCCTGAACGCGTGCGGGGCGTTGGCCGGCACGTTGACGGTCTCGCCGGCCCGGGCCACGGACCGTTCGCCCCGGAAGGTGAGCTCGACCTCGCCCTCCAGCACGCTGAACATCTCCTCGAAGTCATGACGGTGCGGCGGCGGCCCGCCGCCGGGCGGCACGAGCATGTCGATGAGGGTGTACCGGCCCGCGGTGTCCTCGCCGGTGAGCAGGATGGTGTAGGTGTCACCCACCAGCCCCACGTGCGGCAGGGACTGGTCGCTGTCCGGCCGGGCGACGGCCAGCCGGCGCGACGGGTCGTCGGGCGGGATGGCCGGGTGCGGGGAGGTCTCCGGGCTGTCGGTCATGGCGCTACTCCTTCTTGTCCTCCACCGGAACCGTGTCCGCTGCCGGAACCCTGTCCCCGCTGGATCCTTGTCCTCCGCCGGTACCCCGTGCCGGGACGCTGACCCCTGCGCGTCGAGGATAATCCGGTTGGGTCCGGTTACCCTGGGCGTTCCGGGCATCTCCCTCGGCAGACCGCGGCAGAAAGCGGGGCTCTCATGATTCCCCTGGACGTGACCAGGCCGAATATTGCCCGGATGTACGACTACTGGCTGGGCGGCAAGGACAACTTCGAGGCGGACCGGGAAGCGGCCGAGGCCATCCGGCAACAGCGCCCCAACGTTGCTGACCAGGCCCTGGACAACAAGAAGTTCCAGACCCGGGCCCTCAGCTACGTCACGGGGCAGGGCGTGCGCCAGTTCCTGGACATCGGCTCAGGGCTGCCCACGTCGCCGGTCCAGGCGGAAGGCGCGGCACCGCTGTGGCTGGCCACGCACGAGGCAGCCCGGGCCGTCGCCCCGGACGCCAGGGTGGCCTACGTCGACTGCGACCCGGTGGCGGTGGCCCATTCGCAGGCCCTGCTGGCCGCGGGCAGCCGCGAAGTCGTGGCGGTCGGCGGGGACATGCGCGATCCGGACGCGATACTCAGTCACGCGAACATCCGCCGCGCCGGGTTCAGCCTGGACGTGCCCGCCTGCGTCATCTTGTGCTGCGTGCTGCACTTCCTGGACACCGTGACCGCGCACGGCGTGGTGGACCGCTTCGCCCGGTCCCTGGCGCCCGGCTCCTACCTGATCATCTCGGTGGGATTCGGCAAGGGCCGGGCCGGCCAGGAGTTCGCCAGCACCTACAACGCCCAGGATGGCTCCCGGATCTACGCCCACTCCTGGGCGGACATCACGGCCTGGTTCGATGGCCTGGACCTGGTGCCGCCGGGCATCGTGGACTGCGCGACCTGGCGGACGGACCCCCCGCCCGCCGCGGCGGCGGAGCAGAGCTCGATGATCCTGGGCGCCGTCGCCCGCCGTCCCTGACGCCGCAGATGAATTGCCGGGCGCTCATCCGTCCTTAACCGGTAAGCACCGCAGACCCCGGGAGAGAGCGGCCAGATGACCACCCCCGAGACCACCCTGGACCAGCGCTTCAGCGATCCGGCCGCCGGCGCGACCAGCTGGGACGCCACCCGCGAGGCGCTGGAGACCGCCGAGCTGTTCTGGATCTCCACCGTCCGGGCCGACGGACGGCCGCACGTCACCCCGCTGGTGGCCGTGTGGCACAGCGGGGCCCTGTCCTTCTGCACCGGCCACGCCGAGCAGAAGGCCATCAACCTGAGCGCCAACCCGCACGTGGTCCTGACCACCGGATGCAACGGCTGGGAGGGGGGCCTCGACGTCGTGGTCGAGGGAGACGCCATCCCCATCACCGACGAGGACACCCTGGAACGGCTCGCCGCGGCCTGGACCACCAAATGGGACGCGCGCTGGCAGTACGAGATCCGCGACGGGGCCTTCCATCACCGGGGCAGTGACGACCCGGTGCTGGTGTACACGGTGGCGCCCGCCAAGATCCTGGCCTTCAGCAAGGGCACGTTCAGCCACACCCGGCACCGGTTCTGATCCACCCGGGGGGTACGGCGGCAGCGGCCCTGTCGTAGGTCTCGAAGTACGGGGCGAACACGCGGGCATCAACCGCCGCAACGAGGCGATCGCGCAGACCGAGGCCTGGGCCGCCGCGCACCACCGGAGCATCCAGTTCTCCTACACGCTGCCCACGTTCGCCACCGGGCTGACGCCCGCGGGCCTGGCCGTCCTGCAGAACGCGGTCGCCGACGGCGCCCGGGTCAGCGTGGTCAACATCATGACGTTCGACTACTACTACGGGACCGCCCAGGAGATGGCGACCGACACCGAGACCGCCGCCGCGGGGCTGGCCGGCCAGCTCCAGTCGCTCTACCCGGGCGCCAGCCCGGCCCGGCTCTGGCCCATGGTCGGCGTCACCGAGATGCCCGGCATCGACGACTACGGCCCGGACGAGACGTTCACCCAGGCCGACGCGGCCACGGTGCTGCACTGGGCGCAGCGCGAGGGAATCGCCGCCCTGTCGTTCTGGGCGCTGCAGCGCGACAACGGCGGATGCCCCGGCACCAAGGGGGCGGGCACCTGCTCGGGGATCGCCCAGCCGGCCTGGTACTTCAGCCACGCGTTCGAGCCGTTCACCCGCTGACGCCGCCGGCCCGCACCCCCGTCGGGTGCGGGCCGTCCGGGGCGGGGCGTCCGCCGTGGCAGCATGGGGTCAGCCCCGCTGACACGCGGCGGACGGGCGGACGGAGGCCAGCGGTGCCAGCGGACTACGGGCAGATCCGCGACGAGAACGTCGCCCGGTACGGCTGGGACACCGCCGTGCTGGACCTGCTCGGGCACCTGTACAGCGAGCGCACCCACTTCATCTTCGAGCTGATCCAGAACGCCGAGGATGCGGGCGCCACCCAGCTGGCCTTCGGGCTGTTCGCCGACCGGCTGGAGGTCAGGCACGACGGCCGGCCGTTCACCGAGGCCGACGTGCGCGGCGTCTGCGGGGTCGCGCAGAGCAGCAAGCCCGGCGACCTCACCAAGATCGGGCAGTTCGGGATCGGCTTCAAGTCGGTGTACGCGTACACCCGGACGCCGCAGGTGCACAGCGGCGCCGAGCACTTCCGGATCGACCACTACGTCCGGCCGTCCGCCGTGGATCCCGGGCCCGCGGACGGCGGGGAAACCCTGTTCGTCTTCCCGTTCGACCACGAGACAGTGCCCGCGGCCACCGCCGCCCGGGAGATCTCGGCCGCGCTGAACCGGATCGACCCGGCCACCCTGCTGTTCCTGCGGAACATCACCCGGCTGCGGGCCCACGGCGGCGGGCTCACCGGCACGGGGCTCACCGGCACGGGGGTGACCGGCACGGGGGTGACCGGCACGGTCATCGAGCGCCGGACGCAGCCGCGCCCCCCGGCGTCGCCGGGGCTGGCGGCCCGGCAGGTCACGCTCACCCGGAGCCAGGCCGGCCGCGGCCGGGCGGAGGACTGGTTCGTCTGGGAGCGCCCGCTGGACGACCTGGGCCACGCCGGCCAGCGGGTCGAGCTCGCGTTCCGCGCCGACACCTCCCGCCGCGAGCCCCGGCTCACCGGCCTGGATAGCTCCCCGCTGGTCGTGTTCTTCCCGACGCAGAAGGAGACGTTCCTCGGCTTCCTGATCCAGGGCCCGTACCGGACCACGCCCGCGCGCGACAACGTCCCGGGCGACGACCCGGCGAACCAGGCCCTGGTCCGCGCGACCGCCACCCTGCTCGTCAACGTGCTGCGGGACCTGCGCGACCGCGGGCTGCTCACGGTGGCGGTCCTCGCGGCGCTCCCCCTCGACCCGGCGCGCTTCCCGCCCGGCTCGATGCTGTGGCCGCTGTTCGACGCGGTGCGCACGGCGCTGGCCAGCGAGGAACTCATCCCCGCGGCCGGCGGCGGCTACGCCGTGGCGCCGAACCTGAAGCTGGCCAGCACCGGGGGGCTGCGCGAGCTCCTGGACCCCGGCCAGCTCGGGGCGCTGTTCCAGACGGACCTCCCGCTCGCCTTCGCCCAGCTTCCCCGCAACGAAGACCACGCCCGCCCACTGCGCCGCTACCTGCGTGCGGAGATCGGGGTCGGTGAGGTCACCCCCGCGGACCTCGTCACCAGGGCCACCGGCCGCTTCCTCGAGGCCCAGCCCGACGAGTGGATCGCCCGGCTGTACGGGTTCCTGCAGGCTGAGCCGGACCTGTGGCGCGAGCCGCGGGTCCCGGGTGAGTCGGCCGGCCTGGCGCGCACGCGGCCGGTCATCCGGCTCGAGGACGGCCGCCAGGTCGAGCCCTTCGACGCGGCCGGCCGCCCCGCGGCGTACCTGCCCGCCGACTATGAGCCGGGACCGGCCGGGACCGGGTTCCCGACCGTGCGCCGCGCGGTCGCGGACGTGCCCGCGGCCCGGGCCTTCCTGGAGGCGCTGAAGTTCACCGAGCCGGACATCGTGGCCGAGGTGCTGGAGGTCATCCTGCCCCGGTACGCCCGGCTGGCGGGCGACGGCGACGACGGCCAGCCGGGCGGGAGCCCGCGCGGGGTCGCCGCCCTGGACCGGGCCCAGCACGCCGCGGACCTGGACTGCATCATGCGGGCCATGGACGAGGCGGACGCCGGACGCCGGACCCGGCTGCTGGAGCAACTGCGCCAGACCGCGTTCCTCATCGGCGAGAACGCCGCTTCCGGGCAGCAGCGGCTGATGCCGCCGCCCGCGCTGTACCAGCGGACCCGGGACCTGGAGATCTACCTGGACGGGAACCCGGAGGCCTGGTTCGCCGCCGACGCCTACGGGCCCTGGCTCGTCCAGCTCCGCGGGATGGGGGTCCGCGGCCAGGTCGACGTGCAGGCCCGGGCGCCGGGGCCGCTCGGGCACGTGCTGATCGTGGCCGGGTTCGCCCGGCACGAGCGGGGCGTGGACGGGTTCGACCCGGACGCGCGGATCGACGGGCTGGAGTTCGCGCTGCGGCACCCCGGTCACGCCCGGGCCGAGTACGTGTGGAACGTCCTGCTGGCGCCCAACCGGCGGCTGGTCGGCGGGGTGGTCGAGAAGTCCGTGCGCGAGCAGTTCGCCGACGCCACCCGGGACACGGTCCGGTCGTCGATCGGCCTGGCCGCGGCGGCCGAGGCCTGGCTGCCCGGGCCGGACGGCCTGTTCCACCGGCCCGCCGACCTGTCCCTCGATGACCTGCCGCCCACGTTCGCCCGTGACGAGGGCCTGGCCCAGGCGCTGGGCATGAGCCAGCCGGTGGTGTCCCAGGCCGCCCGCCGGCTCGGGATCCCGCCGGAGGTGCTGTGGGGCCTGAGCGCACATCCCGACCTGGTCGCCCTGATCGGGCGGGAGCTCAAGACCCGGTCGGCCGGCGATAACCCGCTGGGCCCGTCCCCCGGCACGGATCCGGTCGGCGATCAGCAGCCCGGCCCGCCGTAACCGCCTCCCTCAGCGCAGCACCTCGACCAGGAGCACCCAGGCATTGATCGCGGCGATGGCGATGGCCAGGACGAACGCGGCGGGCAGCCAGTACAGACCGCCCCCGTGACCAGTCGCGAGCGTGACCCCGGCCAGCAGCAGGGTGACGGTCAGCCCGGCCGCGGCGATCAGGCGGACCACGGTGGTGACGTGGAGTGCGGCCTGCCGGCGGCTGGCCACCAGCGCCCGGACCGGGGAGGTGACGCTGCCCACCGCGGTCAGCAGGATGAACGCGGCCAGCACTCCGCGCGGGATGCCCGGGACCAGCCCGATCAGGCTGATGACCAGGACGATGAGCAGCGCGGCGAGCGCCTCCAGGCCGCGGCTGGACAGGAAGTTGCCTCCCTCGCGCTTCTCCGTCTCCAGCACGGTCCTGATGTTGACGCTGAGCCCGACGAAGATCAGGCCGCTGAGTGCGGCGGTGGCCCCGGCCGCCGCCAGGAACAGCTCACTCCACGACCCGGGGCTGTAGGCGGTCACCGCCCGGCCCCCGCCCGGGCCGCGCGCCAGGCCCGGCCCGGCCGGCTCGCGGAGGGGTACGGTCCCGGTCATCAGTCAAGCTTAGAGCAATGATCACTGCCTTACCCGGGCAAACTGTCCGGGGCCGCCCGGCCCCGGGCCGTCGCCGCCCGAGAGCAACCGGAGGTCGGTTCGTATGCCAGTGTCACCCGAGAAATTCCTGGTCACCGGCGCCGGCGGCTGCATCGGCGCGTGGGTGGTCCGGTTGCTGCTCGACGAGGGCGTGCCGGTGCTGGCCACCGACCTGAGCCGGGACCTGCGCCGTTTCGAGCTCGTGTCGCAGGGACGGGACGGCCATGCCGCCGCCGGGGCGCCTGAGTTCGCCCCGCTCGATGTGACCAGTGGCCGCGACGTCACGGCCATGGTCGCCGACCGTGGCATCACCCACGTGGTCCACCTGGCCGGCCTGCAGCTCCCGTTCTGCGCCGCGGACCCGCCGCTCGGCGCCCTGGTCAACGTGGTCGGGACGGTCAATGTGTTCGAGGCCATCCGTGCCGCGGGCGGCCACGTCGGGCTGGCCCTGGCCAGCTCGGCCGCGGTCTTCGGGACGCCGGACCGGCACCCCGCCGGGGTCGTCGCGGACAACTCACCGCTGCTCCCCGACTCGTTCTACGGCGTGTACAAGGCGGCCAACGAGGGGACCGCGTCGGTCTACGCGACCGGGCACGGGATCGGGTCCATCGCCCTCCGCCCGTTCATCGTCTACGGTCTCGGCCGGGACCAGGGCATGACCTCCGACCCGACCAAGGCCATGCTCGCCGCGGCGGCGGGCGTGCCGTTCCGGATCAAGTTCAGCGGCAGCATGCTGCTCACCTACGCACCGGACTGCGCCCGCGCCTTCATCGCGGCGGCCCGCGCGGCGGCGGGCTCGGGTGAGGCGGTCAGTCTCAACGTGCCGGGCCACCGGATCGGCGTCCCCGCGCTGGCCAGCCTCATCGAGGAGATCCTGCCGGGGGCGGGCGGCCTCATCACCTGGGAGCCCAACCCCCTCCCGGTGCCCTCGGTGCTGGCCGGCCCGGCGATTCATGACGCGGTCGGCGACGTCCCGAACGTCCCGCTGGCCGCCGGGGTCCGCGAGACGATCGCGGGCTTCCAGCGCGGGCTGGCCGCCGGGCAGTGCGTCGCCCCTGCCTGACCTGGACGGACGCGCGTTGCTATCGTCGTAGTCGATTCCAGCCCGCACGTACCTATTCGGCTGCCCATGCGGCGGCGGGAAACGGAGAGCATCCGGTGAAACTGGCGGCACTGTACCGGGGCGACGCGGCCTTCCTTCTCTGCACGTCGCGGTGGCGGACGGGTTCGCCGCGGTGGAGGAGATCGCGGCCGCTGGCGGCGCGCCTGACCTCGCCGGGCTGCACGACGTGGGCGAGCTGTTCGCCCGGGGCCCTGCCGCCCTCGGGCAGCTGCGCGAGCTGGCGCCGGGCGCCGCGGCCAGCGTGGACCCGTCCGGGGCCCGTTACGCACCGCCGGTGCTCCGTCCCAGCAAGATCATCTGCGTCGGGCTCAACTACGCCGATCACATCACCGAGAGCCGGATGGAACGCCCGGAGCGGATCGTCCTGTTCGCCAAGTTCCCCAACTGCCTGGTCGGCCACGGCGACCCGATCGTCCGCCCGGTCATCACCTCCGAACTCGACTACGAGGGCGAGCTGGCCGTGATCATCGGCCAGCGGGCCGCGAGCGTCACGGCCGCGGACGCCCTCGGCTACGTCGGCGGCTACACGATCATCAACGATGTCTCCGCGCGGGACCTGCAGGGCGCCGAGCCGCAGTGGATCCGGGGCAAGGCGCTGGACACGTTCGCCCCGCTCGGCCCGGTTGTCCTCGACGCGGCGGCCGCGCCGCCGGTCCGCGACATGAGCCTGCGCACCCTGGTCAACGGCGAGGTCCGGCAGGACGCGAGCTGCGCCCAGATGATCACCGGCGTGCCCGAGCTCATCGCCCACATCTCCGCCGGGATCACCCTGCAGCCGGGCGACATCATCGCGACCGGCACGCCGTCCGGGGTGGCGCTGGGCATGAAACCCCCGGTCTACCTGGAGCCGGGCGACAAGGTGAGTATCGAGATCACCGGGATCGGCGAGCTGGCCAACCCGGTCACCGGCCCCCGCCCCTAGCCCTCCGGGCCAGCGGAGCGCCCTCACGGCCTGAGGTCGAACAGGTCCAGCGGCGGGGCGGGGGCGGGCACGGCCAGCGCGTCCGTGACCGGCCCGGCCCCGGACGCGAACCGGTCGAGTTCCCCGCCGCCGATCAGCCGGCCGGGGAACGGGTCGCCCGGCCGTCCGCCGGGTCAGCGCGGCGACCGGGAGTTCGTGCCGGGCGGCGGCCAGCACCAGGTTGCCGAACCGGCGGCCGCGCAGCACGGCCGGGTCGGCGATCAGGACGGCGTGCGGGAACACGGCGCGCACGGTGGCGACCCGGGCCCGGGCGTGCGCGAGCGGCGGGCCGTCCCCCAGGTTGGCGGCGAAGATCCCGGCGGGCGAGAGCGCGGCGGCCGCGGCGGCCGCGAACTCGACCGTGGTCCCGTGCGCCGGGGTGCGGGCCCCGCTGAACAGGTCCGCGATGACCAGGTCAAACGAGCCGGCCGGGACCTGGGCCAGGACGGCCCGGGCATCGCCGACCCGGACGCGGATCCGACCGGCCCGGGGGCGCTCACCGCCGCGTCCCCCGCCACCGGCCTGCCCGGGGGCGCGCCGCCCGGAACCGGCGTGCCGGGCCGGCTGGTCCAGCGGCAGCAGCCGCCGGACCAGGTTCACCAGGGCACCGTCCGAGTCAACGGCCAGCTGGCTGGATCCGGGCCGCGCCGCCGCCACGTACCGGGCCAGGGTCAGCCCTCCCCCGCCGAGGTGCAGCACCCGCAGGGGCTCCCCGGCGGGCGCGGCCAGATCAGCCAGGTGCCCGAGCCGCCGCATGTACTCGAACTCCAGGTACAGCGGATCGTCCAGGTCCACGTGCGATTGCGGGATGCCATCGACCCGCAGCGTCCAGGCCCGCGGCCGGTCGGCGTCGGCCACGAGCTCGGCCACGCCCGAATCAACATCTGCCCGGACGGCCTGCCCGCTCCCGCCCTGCTGCCGGTGGGGCATACCCCCAGTATCCCCCCGGACATCCGCAAAACGTGCCGGGCGCCGGCGGCGCTCGCGCGGATACCGGGCGCGGTGGACAATGGGCCCATGCGGCTTCCCTGGCAGGCGCGCGAGTTCGAGCGGACCTGCACCGACTGCGGCTACGCCTGGCGGATACCCCGGTCGGCCGCCCGGCGGAGGCGGGGAATCGCCGCGTTCAGTGTCATGCCGCGCGGACCCCTCATCGCGTCCGACAGCGACCCGGAGATCGCGGCCAGTGAGGCGGTCAGCGCCGTGGACGCGGCGTACGGGCACTGCCCCCGGTGCGGCTCGGATCGGTACACGCAGCAACCCGTCAGGCCCTGACCCGCGAAAGCCGGGGAGTGACGGAGCCCCGTATCGTGGGCAGGGTCCGCTTTACCTGATACCCAGCCTGGCACCGTCGCCAGCGTCGATGGATTACCAAGCCCCGGGGGAACGTTCGTGACCGAAGCCCACGCCGATCTGTCCGGCCAGGACCAGACCCAGCGCACCCAGCCGGGTCCCCGTGGCGGGGAGCCCACCCAGCGCGGCAACAAGTGGTGGACGCTGGTCGCGGTCTGCCTCGGCACGTTCATGCTGCTGCTGGACATCACGATCGTGAACGTCGCGCTGCCGGACATCCAGCGTGCCCTGCACGCGAGCTTTTCCGACCTGCAGTGGGTGGTGGACGCCTACGCGCTGACCCTGGCCGCGTTCCTGCTCACCGCGGGCAGCCTGGCCGACATGTTCGGCCGGCGCCTGATGTACCTGATCGGCCTGGTCGTGTTCACCGGCGCCTCGGTGCTGTGCGGCTTCGCGACCAGCACGCTGATGCTCCAGCTCTCCCGCGGGCTGCAGGGTGTCGGCGGGGCGATCATGTTCGCGGTCTCGCTGGCGCTGCTCGCGGACGCGTTCCGCGGCCGCGACCGGGGCACCGCGTTCGGGGTCTGGGGCGCGGTGACCGGCCTGGCCGTGGCGATCGGGCCGCTGCTCGGCGGCCTGCTGACCTCCGGCCTGTCCTGGCGGTGGATCTTCTTCGTCAACGCCCCGATCGGCGTGATCGCCCTGATTATCTCGGTGCTGCGGGTCTCGGAGTCCCGGGCGCCTCAGGCCAGCCTGCCCGACTGGGCGGGCTTCGTGATCTTCACGGCCGCGCTGGCCCTCCTGGTCTACGGGCTGATCGAGTCCAACCAGCGGTCGTTCACCAACGGCCTCGTGCTGGGCTGCCTGATCGCCGCGGCGGTGCTGCTGGTGGCCTTCGTCCTCGTCGAGCAGCGCATCGCGCACCCGATGTTCGACCTGGCCCTGTTCCGGCTGCCGACGTTCACCGGTGGCAGCGTGGCGGCCTTCGGCCTGAGCGCCTCGATCTTCGCGATGCTGCTCTACATCGTGCTCTACCTGCAGGACATCCTGGGCTACTCGGCGCTGGGCACCGGGGTCCGGGTCATGTTCCTGTCCGGCGCCATCCTGGTCAGCGCCACGGTGGCCGGCGGCTGACGTCCAAGGTGCCGATCCGCTGGCTCATCGCGCCCGGTCTGCTCCTGATCGGGGTGGGCCTGCTGCTGATGCGCGGGCTCAACGCCGGCTCGACCTGGACCCATCTCATCCCCGGGATGATCGTGGGCGGGGTCGGCGTCGGCCTGGTCAACCCGCCGCTGGCCTCGACCGCGGTCGGCGTGGTCCAGCCGCAGCAGGCGGGCATGGCCTCGGGCATCAACTCCACGTTCCGGCAGGTCGGCATCGCCACCGGGATCGCGCTGCTGGGCACGCTGTTCTCCAACAAGGTGGCCGACGAGGTCCGGGCCCGGGTCGCCGCGGTGCCCGCCCTGTCCCATCAGGGGCCGAAGATCGCCAGCGCCGTGCAGTCCGGGGAGATCGGCACCCTGATCACCAAACTGCCCGCGCAGTTCCGCCAGACGGTGGGCACGATCACCCGGGGCGCCTTCACCACCGGCCTGAACCAGATCCTGCTGGTCGCGGCGATCATCGCGCTGGTGTCCGGGGTGGTCGCCCTGGCGACGATCCGGACCAAGGACTTCGCCCACCAGCGTTAGCCCCGTCCCCGGCGAACGCCGGACCCGGTACCACGCACCCCACCAGTCACATTGATCATGGCTGGGTGATCATGGCTGGGCCACATGTCACGCCGGACGTGCGCGAGGATGGGTGATTTGCCCGGTATGGGCGCACGTCCGGCGTGACATGTCGGGGCCTGCCGCCCGGGCGGGGCACCGGGGACGCGCGGCGGGGCCGGGCCCGCCCGGGCCCGGCCCCGCCTGATCGGCTCCTGGTCAGGACTTGGGCATGAGCACGGAGCTGATGATGTAGACGGTGGCGTTGGAGGTGGTCACGCCACCGCACACGACCTTCGCGCCGTTGACGGTGTAGGTGGACCCCATCTTGCCCAGGGTCACCTTCCCGCCCTCCAGGGTCTTCTCCTTGCTGCCCATCGCGAAGTCACCGGTGGTGACCTTCCCGCCGACCACGTGGTAGGTGAGGATCTTGGTCAGCTCGGCCTTGTTCGCGAGCACCTTGGTCAGCGTGGCCGACGGGATCGCGGCGAACGCGCTGTTGTCCGGCGCGAACACGGTGATGCCCTTGGCCGAGTTGAGCGTGTCCACCAGGCTGGCCTTCTTGACCGCGGTGACCAGGGTGGTCAGCACCGGGTTGTTCGATGCGGCGGTGGCCACCGGGGCGGTGGACATGCCCTGGAAGCTGCCGGACCCGGAGGACGGGACCGCCGAGCAGGCCGGGCCGAACGGCTTCGAGGCGGTCTGCGCGGACTGGGTGGGCATGGCCGACGCGGAAGACGACGACGAGGACGGCGTGCTCGACCCCGAGCTCGCCGAGTTGCCGCTGGAGCCGCACGCGGCGGCCCCGAGCGCGAGACCGGCGGACACGATAGCAATGGCCGGGACCTTGTACTTCATTTCTGGACTCCTCTTGGGTGGGTGAACGGAACATCTGGGGATGTGGTCAGGGGCGCGGCTAGGTGACGGTCACCGTGACCGTGTCCCAGCCGGTGGCGCCGTTAGGGAAGATGGGCACCCGCCGGGAGGGCTGCGTGGCGTGGGTGCCGTCGGTCGCCCGGACCTGGAGCGTGTGCAGCCCCTGGGGGGCGTCCCACTCCCACACCCACTGCCGCCACGTGTCGATGCCGGGCACGGCCGCGAGCCGGGCCTCGTGCCAGGGGCCGTTGTCCGCCCGGACCTGCACCGCGTCGATGCCCCGGTGCGGGGCCCAGGCCACCCCGGCCACCGGGGTCCGGCCCGCCTTGACCTGGGCCAGCGGCTTGGGCACGTCGATCCGCGACTCGGTCTTGATCGGGCCGCGGGTCGAGTAGCCGCGCTGCACCCAGTAGGACTTCTGCGCGAACGTGGTGATCTCCAGGTCCACCAGCCACTTGGTGCCGGACACGTAGCCGTACAGGCCGGGGACCATCATCCGGGCCGGGAAGCCGTGCGCGACCGGCAGCGGCTGGCCGTTCATGCCCACCGCGAGCAGCGCGTTCCGGCCGTCCATGACGGTCTCGATCGGGGTGCCGCAGGTCCAGCCGTCCGCCGAGGTGCTGAGGATCTGGTCGGCGCCGCGACGGACCCCCGCCTCCCGCAGCAGGGCCGCGAGGCTGGCCCCCAGCCACCGGGCGTTGCCCACGTACGGGCCGCCGACCTGGTTGGACACGCAGGCCAGGGTGATGTCCGCCTCGGTGAGGGGCCGCTTCAGCAGCTCGTCGAAGGTGAGGTCCAGCTCCCGGTTGACCATGCCGTGCACCCGGAGCCGCCACTGCTCCGGCGCGACCTGGGGCAGGGTGAGCGCGGTGTCCACCCGGTAGAAGCTCCCGTTGGCGGTGGTGAACGGGCTGATTCCCGGGACGCTGAGCTCCGCGCCGGCCGGCGGCACCGGCCCAGTGACCGCCGGGCGGGGGAACCTGAGCGCGGAGCGGGCCGCGGTCACGTTGAACCGGGACAGCAGCGCCTGGCCGGCCCCGCCCCCCGCGACGGCGATGGCGGCCGCCCCGGCCGCGGTGAGCAGGAACCTCCGGCGGCCGGGCGCATCCGGCGCAGGCGGCAGATTCCCGCCTGGCCGGACACCCGGGCGGGGCGGGACCACGGCCGGGTCCGTTGCGGAGGCAAGGTTCCCGGCGCGCCGTACGGCCGGGGCGCCGGCGAGGCCACCGGCGGCGCGGACCAGCAGGAGCAGGACGAGCGCGCCGGCGGCCACGCCTGCGAGCGTGGGCAGCGCGTCGGCCAGGCCGGACACGGGCCTGGTCAGGACGGCCGCGACGCCCAGGGCGGCGAACACCGCCAGCCCGGCCAGCCCGTAAGCCAGCCGGCGGCGGGCCAGGATCCCGATAAGCATGGCAAAAAGCGCGAGTACCACGTAGATCCCGGTCAGCAGGACCATCTTGTCGTGGCTGCCGAAATGCTGGATCGCGAAATCCTTGACCGGAACCGGGGTCAGGTCGATGGCCGCGCTGCCGACCGCGATCACCGGTTCCCCCGCGGACCCGGTGAGGCCGGCCACCAGCTGGGCCACGCCGATCGCGGCCGCCACGGCCAGCAGCCCGGTCAGGGCGCCGATCGCGGTGGCCCCGAGGAGGCGCCGCGCACGCTGAGCCTTTTCTTTCATCATCACGGGGGAATTCGGGCCCGGCGCACTTTCAGATTGGGTAACGCGAATTAAATCTCGCATTCTGCAGCGTTATTAGGATCACACCAATCCGCCTGCCGGACTGCTCCGAATAACTTTCCCTGAGCGTGGCTAATATGGTTTCCGTGACAGCAGATGATCCGGGTTATCCCGACCCCTACCGGCTGGCGCGGTTCGTGGCCGCCCAGGACGCCGGCGGGACCTACGGCGGGGCGGTCGCGGAACTGCGGGCCGGGCGCAAGGTGGGCCACTGGATATGGTTCGTGTTCCCGCAGATCGCCGGCCTGGGGCGCAGCCCGACCGCGCAGGAGTTCGCGATCTCCTCGCCCGGCGAGGCCCGGGCCTACCTGCGCCATCCGGTGCTGGGCCCGCGGCTGGCCGAGGCCGCCCGTGTCCTGACCGAGGTCACCGGGCGCAGCGCGGAGCAGATCTTCGGCCGCCTGGACGCGCAGAAGCTCCGGTCGTCCATGACCCTGTTCCTGCGGGCCGACCCGGAGGGCCCGGCGGCGCGGCTGTTCACGCAGGTCCTCGGCCAGTACTTCGACGGCCAGCCCGACCCCGCGACCGGCCGGCTGCTGGGCTAGTCGCGACCCACGGCCCCGGCTGACCAGCAGCCCGGCGCGGCCCGGTCCGCCGGGGCCCGCTCCGCCGCAGCCCGCCCTGGCCAGGCATCATGGTCCCGTGCCGAACCGGATCCTGCTCGATCTCGGCCCGTTGCGTGAATCCCGCGGCTTCCGCCTGCTGTTCGCAGGCCAGTTCGTGGAGGTGTTCGGCAGCCAGCTGACCGCGGTGGCGATCCCGTTCCAGGTGTACGCGCTGACCCGGTCCTCGCTCCAGGTGGGGCTGGTCAGCCTGGCCCAGCTGGTCCCGTTGATCGCCGGGGCGCTGATCGGCGGCTCGCTCGGCGACGCCTTCGACCGGCGGCTCATCCTGCTGGTCACGTCGGTGCTGCTCGCGCTGACCACCGGTGGCCTGGCCGCCAACGCGGTGGCCGCGCACCCGTCGCTGCTCGCGCTCTACCTGGTCAGCGCCGCCTCGGCCGCGCTGGCCGGGGCTGCCTCGACGGCCAGCAACGCCGCGGTGCCCGCGCTCGTGGCACCCCGGCACCTGGTGGCCGCCTACGCGTCCACCCAGGTCGTCGACCAGGTGGGCCTGGTGATCGGGCCGGCCCTGGCCGGGCTGCTGATCGATGCCGTGCACCTGCCCTGGGTCTACGCCACCACCGCCGTCATCTACCTGCTCACCGCGCTGGCCGCGGCGCGCCTGCCCGCCATCCCGCCTGCCCCCGGAGCCGGGCGGCCCGGCCTCGGCGCCGTCCTGGAGGGCCTGCGCTACCTGCGCCGGCGGCAGGCCATGCAGGGCGCCTACCTGATCGACGTCAACGCGATGGTGTTCGGCATGCCCCGGGCGCTGTTCCCGGCGCTAGCCGTCTCGGTCTTCCACGGCGGGGCCCGCACGCTCGGTTATCTGTACGCCGCGCCGGCCGCGGGCGCCCTGGCCGGCGCGCTCACCACCGGCTGGCTGGCCCGGCTGCACCGCCAGGCCTGGGCCGTGATCGTGGCCGTCGTCGTATGGGGTGCCGCGATCGCCGCGTTCGGGCTGGTGCACGTGCTGTGGGCGGCGCTGGCCCTGCTCGCGGTGGCCGGCTGGGCCGACGTGATCTCGGCCGTGCTCCGCTCGACGATCCTGCAGACCTCGGCCTCGGAGGAGTTCCGGAGCCGGATCTCCGCCGTCCAGATCGCCGTGGTCACCGGCGGGCCACGGCTCGGCGACGTGGAGGCCGGAACCGTGGCCACCCTGGTGTCCACGGAATTCTCGATCGTGTCCGGCGGCCTGGCCTGCATCGCCGGCGCGGCCGTGCTGGCCGTCCTGCTGCCCGGCTTCCGCCGCTACGACCAGCGCCATCCCATTTCCCACTTTAACCCTGAGCATCAGGGCTAGCATGAGGCGCCATGCGCCCCATGGGTAGTTTCGGCCGGTGCGTGCTGGCGGTTCCGGCCGCCGCCGCGCTCGCGATCGCCGGCCTGGGCATGATCCTCGCGCCGGCCTCGGCGACCAGCACGGCCGCCGCCCAGGGCCGCGCCCACCGCCTGCCGGACTTCGGCAACACCGGCGGCCACGCCGCCGTCCCGCGGGCCGCCGCCGCGGTGAACACGAGCCAGCCCGCCCAGGTCATCGGGAACGGCCAGGCAGCCAGCTGTACCTCCGCCGCCGTGGTCAGGGCGGTGGCCCGCGGCGGCATCATCACCTTCAGCTGCGGCCCCAAGCCGGTCACCATCACCATGACCGCCACGGCCAAGGTCAGGAACACCAGCCACCAGGTCGTGCTGGACGGCGGCGGGCTGGTCACGCTCAGCGGCGCCGGCCAGCGCCAGATCCTGTACATGAACACCTGCGACCCGAAGCAGACGATCACCACCTCCGACTGCTATGACCAGCCGTGGCCGCAGCTGACCCTGCAGAACATCACGCTGAGGAACGGCAACTCCCAGGTCCGGGAGAGCCAGGCCATCCAGTACGGCGGCGGGGGCGGCGGTGCCCTGTTCGACCTGGGTGGCCAGCTCAAGGTGGTCAATTCCCGGTTCCTGGACAACCGCTGCTACCAGTCCGGCCCGGACCTGGGCGGCGCCGCGATCCGCGCGCTGGCCCAGTACCGCGACCGTCCCGTGTTCATCACCAGCGACACGTTCTCGGGCGGGCGGTGCTCCAACGGCGGCGCCCTCAGCAGCATCGGCGTGTCCTGGGTGGTGCTCAACAGCCTGATGACGAACAACCGGGCCATCGGCTACGGGGCGAACCCGGCCAGTGCCGGGACCCCCGGGGGCGGCAGCGGCGGGGCCATGTACACCGACGGGGATAAATACTCGGTCAAGGTCGAGGGCACGATCATCCGCGATAACCACGCCCGTGAGGGCGGCGGGGCCATCTTCTTCGTCAGCGACAACAACACCGGCTGGCTGACCATCAAGGACTCGGCCCTGCACGGCAACCCGAGCGCCGTCTTCTGGACCCGGCCGTATCCCGGCATCTTCTTCCACAGCTCGGGGCACCCGCGGGTGGTCCACTCGACGCTCGGCTGAGCCCGCCCGCCGGAGCCGCCGGGGCAGGCGTGCGCCCGGTCCCGCGCCGTCGCCTCAGTCGGTGGTCACCACGTAGATGCCGTAGATCACGCCGGGGATGTGCCCCAGCAACTGCAGCAGGAAGGCCCAGAGCACCCGCCGGGTCAGCCCCTCGTGGATGAGCACGGCCAGGAACGGGAGGAAGAAGCACAGGATGATCAGCAGAACCTTGCCCATGTGACCGACTTTCCGCGGGATGGTGCATCGACGGGTCACCCTGACGTACCCGCGCCAGCCCCCGCAAACCCGGGTCATCCGGCAGGCCTCTGGCCGGTGGACGCGGCCAGGTGTAATTATGTAAACATGGAGACGATATTCCAGCACGCCGGCGGGACCCCGGCCCTGCGCCACTTCGTGGATGTCTTCTACACCAGCGTGCTCGCCGACCCGCTGCTGCAGCCCCTGTTCGGCACGGGCCAGCCGGAGCACGTGGATCACCTGACCGCCTTCGAGGCTGAGTCGTTCGGCGGCCCCGACGACTTCACCCGGAAGCTGGGCTTCGCGCACCTGATCGACGTGCACCGGGGACTTCAGATCACCGAGCCCCAGCGGCGGCGGTTCGTCGAGCTCTACCTGGCCGCCGCGGATGCCGCCGGACTGCCCGCGGACCCCCCGTTCCGCGAGGCGCTGCGCTCGCACGCGGAGTTCGGCTCCCAGGTGGCCATGCAGAACTCCCGGGCCCGGACCGATGCGGAGCTTCATCCGCTGCGCGCGGTGCCGAAGTGGCAGTGGGCCGGGCCGCAGCCCCGGTAACGCGCGCAGCGACTTCCCGGAACCGGCGCGTCACCTGAGCCGGCCTTTTTATCGTTGCCTATAACTATAGACAATAGAGTTGCCCGGTAATGCCGTGGCCGACTATCGCTCAAGGTAGCCAGGAAAGCGATAATGTGCTGGTCGAGGTATCCGGACGAGAATGAACTGCCAGTTCCTTGCGGGCTGCCCGAGCGAAAGCAACGCAGATGGCATCGCGGACCAGCCGGGCTGAGGTTTTCGGCCTGGCCGCCCTGGCACTGGCGGCCACCATTGGCGGCTCCGTGTTCGGGGTCCTGGCGAACGAGGGCGGAGGCGGGCACCTCCGCAACCTTGTCCTCGGCGTTGTCTGCGCCATCATTCTGGTCAGCGTCACGGCCATCAACCGGTTCATCGACATACGGTTTCTCCGGGCCGGAGACATCGCCAGGGAACGCGCAGTCGGGGAACGTGAGCGCGCCCTGCTCAGCAGGGAGGAGGCCGACCGCCGGGCCACCGAGGCGCAGAACAACGCGGAGGCCCTGGTTATCAGCGGGTTGCGGGCGCGCTTGTCGCCGGTGCTGTATTGCCTCGGGAAGATCACCGCGGTGCCGCCGGGCGCGGCGGAAGCCCCGCTCATCGGAAGCCTGACCCAGGCGACTGTGGCCGCAGCGATTGACCACCGTGAGCGTGACGAACTCCGGAGAAGCATCTTTTTCGCCGTCAAGGGCGACGTCATGGAGTGCGCCTGCTATGCAGGCTATGAAGGAAAACAGGATGCCGGGCGCGCCATCTTCAGGAATAGTTTCGATGACCCTGTCGGCCAGCATATGTTCCGTCTGCTTCGCGAGCGCGACGCGTTGCTGGTACGAGACGTGGATGCCGCCGACCTTCCGGTGAAATTTCCGCACCGCCGGAGCTATCAGACGATTATCGCCACCGTGGTAATGGCGGGTGAGTCCCCGGCCGGCATCCTGACCCTGGACGCCCCGCACGCGGATTCACTGGGCGAGCCGGATCTGGAAGTCATGAAGACGCTCGCCAGCCTGCTCGGAGTCGGGCTGGCGCTGGGCGCGCACACCACTGGGCCAAGACTCCAGGTCCCGGCACAGGGGAACCGCGAACTGCCTTAGCCAGCGAACTCGTCACCTGACCGCAGTACCCGGGCCGCGCCCACGGCCCTCACCAGGCCGGAGAGCGCGCACCGCGGCTGCGCCGGCCGGACCCGCGGGGGTGGTCAGCGCGGCAGCACCGGTCCGGCGACCACGGGGACGTTGATGAGCGCGGGGCTGCCGGTGGCCCGCGGGGCCGGGGTGGCCGGGGTGGCCGGGGTGCTGCGGCCGGCCCGCCGCTCCGGGGCTAACGTGCCGGGCGCGTGGCCCCGGATATAGATGGGCGTGCCACGGTCCGGGCTGATCCTGATCTGCTTGTACAGCACGTTGGCCACGTCCACGGGCACCCGTACGCAGCCGTGCGAGGCCGGCTGGAGCGGGATGGGGATGTCGCCGTGAATGGCGAAGTTCGCGCCGATGAAGAACACCGGGTTGTACATCCGGCCCAGCGGGACGTGCAGCCATCCGCTGGCGAACCAGTGCGCCCGGTAGTTCCCGTCCGGGGTCAGGCCCGCAGGTCCCGCCGCCGGGGCAGCGGTAGTAGTAGCCCCCGCCCGCCGAGATGTGACTGATCAGCTGGACCTGGCCGTGCGCGTACAGGACCAGCACTTCCCGGGGCAGGCTGACCTCGATGCGCGAGCGGCCGCCGCCAGGCACGAGCACCTGCGGCGGCCGGGGGCTGGCCAGGGCCTGCTGCATGGCCGCATCGACGTCGTCGGCCCCGGCCGCCGTCGGCAGCCCCTGCACTTCCTTGAACGCCCAGACGGCCTCGAGCGTGTCGGTGCCGAACCGGCCGTTGACCGGCCCGGGGTAATAATGCAACTGGGCCAGCCGCAGCTGGAGCTGGCGGACCGCGGCGCCCCGCATCCCCGGACGCAGCATCCCCGGATGCAGCATCCCCGCACGCAGCGTCACGGTCGCCGCCGCGGAACCCGGGGCCGGCGACCGCACCGGGGATTCACGGCAGGCCGGCCACGGGGAGGCGGCCTGCGCCACCCCGGCCGGGCCGAGCGCCATGGCCGCGAACGCGGCCAGGGTGCCGAGGGTGGCCGCGACCATCTTCCGGACCCGGATCCCGGGGTGACGGAACGGGGCAGGCTGGCCGGTCCGCGGCGGCGGGCTCATGCGTGATGTCCTCCTCGTTCGCGTGGCCCTCAGCCGCCCGCATGACCGCACGCCGGAAGATCATGGTCATGCGGAGGTCAGCCGTGCAGCGCGGGGGGCCGGGGTGGGGGCGCAGGCAGCTCGATAACCGAAAGTATCATTCTGACTACACTCCGTCGACGAATAGCCGGCATCTCGTGCTCCGGTTCCGCCCTCGCCGCCGCCCGGGCCGCCGCCAGCGGGGACCATAGCGGGATGAGCAGCGCACGGGTGCTCGGCGTGGACGCCTGCCGGGCCGGCTGGATCGGGATCGCCCTGCCCGCCGGGGACCCGCCGCCCGGGGGTCAGCAGGCCGGGCAGCCCTACGCCGCGGCGACCATCCGGGAGCTCGCCGCGCAGGCCGCCGCGGGCGGGCCGCTGCGGGTCATCGCGATCGACATCCCCATCGGGCTGGCCGATAGCGGGCGGCGGCGCGGTGACCAGCTGGCGCGGGAGGCGCTCGGGCGGCGCTGGCCGTCCCTGTTCATCACGCCGGTTCGCGAGGCGGTGCAGGCCGGCGACTTCCCGGCCGCCCTGGCCGCGAACCGGCGGCTGGCCGGGGAGGGCATCTCCCGCCAGGCGTTCGCGCTGGGAGCCAAGATCCTGGACGTGGACGGCTGGCTCCGGGGCCCCAGCCCGCCAGCGGCCCAGGTGGTGGAGGCCCATCCGGAGCTGAGCTTCGCCGAGATGGCCGGGGCGCCGCTGGCGGCCCGCAAGTCCACCTGGGCGGGGGCGGAAGCGCGCCGGGCCCTGCTCGCCCGGGCCGGCCTCACCCTGGCCCGGGACCTGGGGCGGCCCGGGGAGCAGGCGGGCGTGGACGACGTGCTCGACGCGGCCGCCGCGGCCTGGACCGCCCGGCGGGTCAGCCAGGGCATCGCGCGGCGCCGGCCGGACCCGCCCGAGACGTTCAGCGACGGGCTGCCCAGTGCGATCTGGACCTAGGACTATCGGGTCCGAGGACTATCGGGTCCGAGGACTATCGGGCCCGGGGGCCCTCGGGGCCTAAGGCGATCCGGACCCGGTGCTGCCTGGACCTGGGCCCTGCGGCATGCGGCTAACTGCCGGACTCCCCGACCCGGCGGCTCAGATGCTGCCACAGCCGGGGCAGCAGCTCGTCCTGGACCGCCCGCCATGACGTGATCTCCCCGGCCGACAGCGACTGCACCGGCCCGGCCGGGCGGGCGGCGAGGAAGGCGTCGCAGGACGCGGACAGCAGCCACATGCGGGCCACCGCGATGCCAGGCGTCGCGCCCACGGTGACGGCGCCGTTCCCGCGCAGCAGCAGCGCCTCGCCCTCGGGCAGGCGGCCGGCGGCCTGGGCGGCCAGGTCGGCCGACCGGAGCAGCAGCGCACTGTCGTGCACCGGAACGGACGCCCCGAGCCAGGCCGCCTGGCCGTGCACGGCGGGCAGGAACGGCGTCACGGCCGCCGCCGCGAAGGCCGCGGGCGGCTGGGCCCGGGCGATCGCGCCGGCGTCCGGGCGGGCCCGGTAGAGGGCCAGATGCACCCAGGCTTCGGCGGGCGCGCCCGGGGGCAGCGCCCCCGCGCCGAGCGGCACCTCGACCACGGCGGCCCCGGTGACCGTGGCCAGATCGGCCGCTGGCGTGATGAGCATCGCCGTCCCGGCGCGGGCGGACACGTGCCCGTAGGCGGTGACCAGCCCGAGCGCGGCCAGCACGCGCCCGGCCCGGGCGACCTCACCCCGCGGATTGTCCGGTGGGACCACCGCCTGCTCCTCCCGGCCGCCGCCCGGCCTTCACATCGGCCCGCATCTCTGCAAAACTGTATGCAGTTTAACGAGGAAGGGGAAGCGCCGTGATCTCAGGGCTGCATCACTACGCGCTGGAAGTGCCGGATCTCGCGGTGGCCGACGGGTTCCTGCAGGACTTCGGCCTGGAGACCGGCGAGAAGGACGGATCGCTGGTGGCCCACTGTCCCGGCCGCGACCAGGAGCAGATCCGGCTCGTCCAGGCGCCCGCCAAGCGGCTGCACCACGTCTCGTTCACGCTGAGCCCGGGCACGCTCGACTCGGTCCGCGAGGCCCTGGACCGCGCGGGCACGCCGGTCATCGAGCCCCCGCCGGGGGCGACCGAGGACGGCCTGTGGATCCGCGACCCGGACGGCACCGCTGTGCAGCTCCTCGACGAGGCCCCGGCCCCGGCCCGGCCCGCCGACGAGGTGCTGTTCAACGTGGGCGGCAGCCGGCAACGGATCGGCGTCGCCCAGTGGCTGAAGGCCACCGGGGACGTGCTGCCCCAGCGGCTCGGGCACACGCTGCTGTTCACCGCCCAGCCCCAGCAGATGACCGACTTCTACACCCAGGTCCTCGGCCTGCGGGTCAGCGACCGGATCAAGGGCCTGGTCACGTTCCTCAACGCGGGCCCGGGCGATCACCACATCTTCGGCTTCATCGCCAGTACCCACCGCGGGTTCCACCACGCCAGCTTCGAGGTGCCCTCCATCGACGCGATCGCGATCGGCGCCGACCGGATGCGCGCCCAGGGGCGCGAGGCAGGCTGGGGCCTGGGCCGTCACACGATCGGCTCGAACTTCTTCCACTACAACCCGGACCCGTGGGGCTCCTGGATCGAGTGGTTTTCCGACATCGACCAGATCGACGACTGCTGGGTGGCCAGCGACTGGGAGGTTCCCCCGCACCTGTGGGGCGCTCCGCCGCCGCCGGAGTTCCTGGCCAACCGGGAACCCGAGGCCTGACCCGTTCCGGCCCGGCGGCCCAGGCCGCCGGATCGACCCTGGAGCCGATCCGGCCATTGCCTTTTCCCCGACAAACTGCATACACTTTGAACTGCATACACTTTCGGCCGGGCGCCGCCCGCCTGCCCCCGAAGGCCGGCCGGGCCGCCCGCCAGTCTCCAACGAGGGAGAGCATCATGAGCCGGGACGTGGCCCAGGTCTTCGCGGACATCGACGCGTTCGATCCAGACAAGTTCGTCGCCCACCTCACCCCCGACGCGACCTTCCGCTTCGCGAACGCCGACCCGGTCACCGGGCGGGCCGCGGTCCGGGAGGCGGTAGCGGGCTTCTTCTCCTCGATCGACGGCCTGACCCACCACATCAGGAACGTGTACGAGGCCGGGGACACCGTGATCGCGCAGATCGACGTCGAGTACCGGCGCAAGGACGGCAAGACCGTCACCGTGCCGAACGCGGACATCCTCGTCTACCAGGGGGACCTGGTCCGCGACTGGCAGATCTACATCGACGTCACCCCGGTCTACGCCTGAGCCGCCGATGATCACGCTCACTGACATCGCCTACGTCCGGTCCGGGGTCGCCAACCTGGGCGAGGCCGTCCGGTTCGCGACCGGCATCGTCGGCCTGGAACTGGCCGCACCGGCCGAGGCCGGCGTCGCGCACCTGCGCGCTGATCACCGGCAGCACTGCCTCGCACTGGTCGAGGGACCCTCCGGGGTGATCTCCTCGGGCTTCGCCGTGGCCGACTCGGACGCGCTCGCCGCGGCCGAGACCGAACTGGAGCGCGCGGGATTCCGGGTACGGCGCGGCGATCCGGTGGCGGCGCGGTCCCGGCGGGTCCGGGAGTTCATCGCGTTCGACGACCCGTTCGGCAACCGGCTGGAACTGGTCAGCCAGCAGGAGACGATCACCCGGCCGGTCGCGTTCACCCGGCCGGCCGGGATCACCGAGTTCGGCCACCTGTGCCTGGACGCACCGGACGTGCACGAGGCCTACCGGTTCTGGAGCACCCGGTTCAACGCGCGGGTCTCGGACTGGATCGGCGACGCCGCGTGCCTGCTCCGGATCGACCCGGTGCACCACAAGCTGGCCGTGTTCCGCGGCGAGCGGCCCGGGCTGTGCCACATGAACTTCCAGGTGGCCACCATCGACGACGTGTTCCGGAACTGGCACTTCCTGGTGGAGCACGGGGTCGAGATCGAGATGGGCCCGGGGCGCCACCCCCAGTCCACCGCGGTGTTCCTGTACTTCCTCGGTCCCGAGGGCTTCACCTACGAGTACTCCTTCGGGGTGCGCCGGATCGAGGACGACGCGGCCTGGCGGCCGCGCACCTTCGACCCGGACGAGCCCGGCTCCATCGACATGTGGCTGGGGCCGGTGCGCCGGGCCACGTCCCAGCCCCAGCTCGCCAGCACGGAACCCGCCAGCACGGAACCGGTCAGCACGGAACCGGTCAGCACGGAACCGGTCAGCACGGGAAGGGCCTCATGACCGCGACCACCCTGACGGCCAGCCAGATCGACGTGGCGGGCGTGCCCACCGCGGTGATCGACACCGGAACCCCGGCCGGCGCGCAGGCCCCGCCGGTGCTGCTGCTGCACGGGTCGGGCCCGGGCGTCACCGCCACCGCGAACTGGCGCCCGGTGATCCCGGCGCTGAGCCAGGACCGCCGGGTGATCGCCCCGGACCAGCTCGGCTTCGGGGGCACCGCCACCGGCGAGCCGCGCACCTACGGCCGGGCAGCGTGGACGGAGCACGCCCTGGCCCTGCTCGACGCGCTGGGCACCGGCCCGGTCGACGTCATCGGCAACTCGATGGGCGGCGCGATCGCCCTGTCCCTGGCCGCCGCGCGCCCGGCCGCGGTCCGGCGCATGGTGCTGATGGGCTCGATGGGCGTGGCCATGGCCCTGCCCGCCGGGCTGAATACCGTGTGGGCCTACACCCCCGGGGTGGCCCAGATGCGCGAGGTCATCGGCCTGTTCGCGCACGACCGCGGGCTGATCACGGACGAGCTGATCGAGCTGCGCTACCAGGCCAGCCTCAGCCCGGCGGTGCGCGATTCGTGGGCGGCCATGTTCCCCGGGCCGCGCCAGCGGTGGGTGGACGACCTGGCCCTGTCCGGGACCGAGCTCGCGGCCATCACCGCCCCCGTGCTGCTGGTGCACGGCCGCGACGACCAGGTGGTGCCGTGGCGGGTCTCCTCCGCCCAGCTGGTCGACCTGCTGCCCGACTCACGGCTGCACGTGCTGTCAGGATGCGGGCACTGGGCCATGATCGAGAAAACGGCCGACTTCCTGGCGGTCGTCCAGCCGTTCCTCAGCGCTTAACCGCCGCGCGGGCGCTCAGGAGGCCACCCGCGCGGCGGCCGGCTCGCGGTCGATCAGCGCGACCGCGTGCGGCACCGCGACCGGCACGTACTCCGGCGCGCAGTCGGTGAGCACCCGCAGGGCGGTGCGCTCCAGGTGATGCGCCATCCCGCTGAGCGCGCCCTGCTCGTCCCCGGTGATCAGGGTCTCCAGGATCTGCGCGTGTTCCACGTCGCCCGGCACCTGCCAGCTGCCCGGATCAGAGAGCTGGTAGATCCGGATGTACCGGGTGGTCCGGTCGGCAAAGGCCTGCAACTGACGCTGCAGCGCGTCCCCCGCCCCCGCGGTGACCAGCCGGTGGTAGTCGGCGTGCGCGGCGAACCAGGTGCCGAAGTCCCCGGTCCGGCCCGCCCGCCGCATGGCCGTCAGCAGCCGCTTGGCCTCCTTGCGGGACGCCGCGCCGAAGTGGCCGATGGTCATGGACAGGGCCAGCGTCTCCAGCAGGATCCGGCTCGCGTAGACGTCGTCGAGTTCCTGCGGGTCCAGGCCGGCGACCCGGGTCCGCTGGTTCGGCTCGATCTCGACCAGGCCCTCCTCCTGCAGCATCCGCAGCACTTCACGCAGCGGAGTGCGGCTGATGCCGAGCTGCCGCGCCAGGCTCACCTGGGACAGCTTCGTGCCGGGCGTCAGCGTGCCGTCGAGGATGCACTCGCGGAGGTAGGCGTGCACGTGCGGGATGGCCTGGCGGGCTTCGGGGAGGTCGACCTTGCGGATGTCGGGGACCTGGGCGGCACGGGGCATGGCAGCTATTCTCCCCGATCTGCCGGAAGCTGCATACACTTCCCCGTTCCGAGTCTTGATCGCTCCAGTCAAACTGCATACAGTTTAACGCAGCCGGACAGCGGGCCCAACGAGGGGACAGCGAACATGACGTGGCCAGGCACTCCGCCCACCCCCAGCCAGACTCCGTCGGCCGAGGACATGGTGCGGGAGTTGTGGGACCGGCAGCAGATCAGCGACGTCATGCTGCGCTTCGGCCGCGGCCTGGACACCCACGACTGGGAGATGTACGCGGCGACGCTGACCGACCCGTTCGAGGTGGATTTCGGCGACCTCACCGGGCGGCCGCCCGCCACCACGACGCCGAAGGTCTGGGCCCGGTTCGCCAGCGCCTGCCTGGAACGGCTGGTGGTCATGCACCAGTACTCGAACTTCCACATCACGCTCCGCGGTGACCAGGCCGACGGCGTCTTCTACCACGTCTCACGCCACCGCCTGCCCAACCGCTACGGCGACGACCAGTACACCCAGTACGGCTGGTACGAGAACTCCTTCCGGCGGACCGCCGGGGGCTGGAAGATCAGCAGGCTCAAGCACACCTTCCAGTGGTGTGACGGTAACCCGACCCTGATCGACGTGTCCGACCCGGCGTGGCAGGAGGCCGCGGCCGCCGTCTTCGGGACCGGCTGACTCCCAGGCCCCCGGCCTCCCAGGCCCCCGGCCTCCCTGCCCCTGACCTCTGGCCCCTGACCTCTGACCGCCGGCCCGCCAGGACCTGGCCCGAAAGGACACCGTCATGACCACCGCGCATGCCCTCGAACATCACACCGCCCAGGTCAACGGGACCCGGCTGCACTACGTGCGGGCCGGCCAGGGCCGGCCGGTGATGCTGCTGCACGGCTGGCCGCAGACCTGGTACGAGTGGCGCCACGTGATGAACCGGCTGGCCGGCGACTTCACCGTGATCGCGCCGGACCTGCGCGGCTTCGGCTATTCGGGCAAACCCGCCGCCGGCTACGACGCGGAGACCATGGCCGCCGATCTCGCCGCGCTCGGTGATCACCTGGGGCTGCGCGACGTGACCGTCATCGGCCATGACTGGGGGGCGGTGTTCGGGTACGTCTACGCGGCGGCCTCGCCGGGGCAGGTCTCGGCGCTGGGCATCGTCGAGATGGCGCTGCCCGGCGTCGGGGTCATGGAGCAGGCCATGGGGCCGCAGCCGGGCGGCAACTTCCTGTGGCACATGGGCTTCCAGTCCGTCCCGGACCTGCCCGAGCTGCTGATCCAGGGGAAGGAACGGCCCTACCTGCGCTGGTTCTTCGAGCACTTCGCCTACGACCCGTCCGCCATCACCGAGGGCGACCTGGACGAGTACGTGGCCGCCATCAGCCAGGTCGGCGCCCTGCGCGCGGGCCTGGCCGTCTACCAGGACTTCTTCACCAGCGCGGACCAGGTCGCGGCCCGGGCCAAGACGCCGCTGGCCATCCCGGTGCGCGGCTACGGCGGCGAGGCCTGCCTGGGCGCCGCAACCCTCGCGTCGGTCCAGGCCGTCGCGCCGGGCGCCGAGGGGGGCGTCATCGACCGCTGCGGGCACTGGGCAGCCGAGGAGCGGCCCGAGTTCGTCGCCAGCCTGGCCGCTGACCTGGCCCGGGGCCACTAGCCCCGGCCGCCATCGACCCACAAAGTGTATGCAGTTTAACCGGAAGCCTTGAACCTTCCCGCAGAACTGCATACAGTTTGAAGGGTGAACGGTCAGGGTGCGACGCCAGCGGAGCGGTCCGGGCTGCTCGGCCGGGACTACTGGCTCATCCTGTCCACGCCCGGGCCCGGCACCAGCCAGGCGGACATCGACGCCACCGCCCCCGGGCACGTCGCCTGGCTGCTGGGCCTGGAGCGGGACGGCGTCCTGTTCCTGTCCGGCCCGCTGCTGTCCGGCCCGGGGACCGGCCCCGGCTCGGGGGTGACCGTGCTGCGGGCCGCGGACGCCGGCGATGCCGAATCGATCGCCGCGAAAGATCCGTTTGTGCTCGCAGGTCTTCGGACGTTCACCGTGCACCGGTGGCGGCTGAACGAGGGCAGCATCGGCGTCCGGCTCTCGCTGGGCACCGCGACCTACGACTGGCGATAACGGCAGCGGACCGCAAGGAGGCGGCGATGCAGCGAGTCGGGCTGATAGGCCTGGGCAAGATGGGGCTGCCCATCGCCCGCAACCTCATGGAGCGCGGCTTCGAGGTCACCGGCTACCGCCGGACCGGGTCCCCCGAACTGGCGGCCGCGGGCGGCACCGTGGCCGGGTCGGCCGCCGAGGTCGCCGCCCAGGCCGACGTCCTGCTCTCCATCCTCCCGGACGCCGCCGCCGTCGAGGAGGTCATCGGCGGCCCGGCCGGCACGCTCACCGCGCTGCGGCCGGGCACCGTGCACATCGAGATGAGCACGATCGACATCGGGCGCAAGACCCGGCTCCGGGACGCGGTCCGGGCCCGTGGCGGGGACCTGCTGGACAGCCCGGTCAGCGGCAGCCCGGGCATGGTCGCCCCGCGCCGGGCCACCACGTTCGCGTCCGGGGACCAGGCCAGCGTGGACCGGGTCGCCCCGGTGCTGGACGCGGTGTCCGGCCCCTGGGTCTACACCGGCGAGTTCGGCACCGGCGCGCGGATGAAGTACATCGCCAACCTGCTGCTGGCCGTGCACACGGTGGCCGCGGCCGAGGCGATGGCGCTGGCCCGGCGCAGTGGCCTGGACCTCGATCTGGTGCAGGCCACCCTGGACGGCTCGATCGCCGAGTCGGCCATCTGGAAGCAGCGCGGCCCGCTGATGCGCGACCGGGCCTGGACCCCGGCACCCGGCCCGGTGTCCACCCTGCATCCGATCCTGGAGCAGATCGAGGCCTCCGCGGCCGAGGCGGGCCTGGCCGCCCCGGTGTTCAGCGCGGCCAAGGAAGTCTTCGACAAGGCGCTCGCCGACGGCTGGGGCGACCTCGACATCGCGTGCGTGCACGACCAGATTTCCGGCGCATCCACCCTGAGTCAGGAAGGGCCTTCATGACCTGGTCCCTCGTTACCTACCTCCGCAACGAAAACCCTGGCGTCGCCATCCTCCGGGACGACGGGACCCTCGTGGCGCCCCCGGACCTGAAGCGCTGGACCACGCTGCTGGAGCTGGTCGAGGACTGGGCCCAGGCCGAGGGCGTGCTGCGCGGCCTGGACACCGACGGCGCCCCGGCGGTCGAGTACGACGCGCTGCTCCCCCCGCTGCGCTGGCCCCGCAAGGTGATCTGCGCGGGCGTCAACTACCGCCGTCACATGCAGGAGATGGGCGGCGAGATCCCCGCCGGGGGATGGCGGCCGTTCTTCTTCCTCAAGGCCCCCAGTACCTCCATCGTCGGCCCGCACGACCCGATCGTGGTCCGCTCCCCGGACGAGGCCCGGTACGACTGGGAGGCGGAGCTGGCCGTGGTCATCGGCATCGGCGGCCGGGACATCCCGGCGGCCGGGGCGCTGGCCCACGTGGCCGGCTACTGCGTGGCCAACGACGTGACCGCCCGCGGGCGGCACCGCCGCTCGGCGGTCCCGGCCGAGGCGTTCACCTACGACTGGTTCGCCGCCAAGTCCATGGACAGCTCCCTGCCGCTGGGACCGGGCATCACCCCCGCCTTCCAGGTGCCCGATCCGCAGGACCTGCGGCTGCGGCTGTGGGTGAACGACGAACTGCAGCAGGACGAGTCCACCTCGGACATGGTCTGCCCGGCGGCCGGGCTGGTCTCGGCGGCCAGCGAGGTGGTCACGCTCGAGCCGGGGGACGTCATCGCGACCGGGACGCCGTCCGGCGTCGGCGCGGGCCGCGGCCTGTACCTGCGGGGCGGCGACGTCGTCCGGGTCACCATCGACGGCCTCGGCACCCTGGAAAACACCGTGATCGATCCTGCGGGAGGAACATCGTGATCTTCGTTACCCATCAGCTGCCGGTCAACGTGCCGGGCGAGCCGCACCTGGACCGCGCCGCGGTCTGGGACGGCCTCGTGCTCAAGGCCAACAACGCGCTGCCGTTCGTGCCCAGCATGACCTTCTGCGAGGTCACGGACCGGTACGGGGACACGGTGTTCGACCGGGACATCGACTTCCGCGGCGAGCGCTTCACCGAGCGGATCACGCTGGAGCAGCCGCACCGGGTGGTGTTCACCCGGATCGCCGGGCCGGTGCTCGGCACCATCGCCAACGAGATCGAGGACACGCCGCAGGGCCTGCAGCTGCGGTTCAGCTTCGCGCTGGTCGTGGCCGGGGTCGAGGGCGGCTCGGCCGCCGAGCAGGAGTACGCCGAGTCGATGACCGGGGACTACCTCAAGGCCGTGGCGGCCACGCTGAACGCGATGCGGCGGCTGGCCGAGAATCCGGCGGTGAAGGCATGAGCGCCGGGCTCGTGGATGCCGCGCTGCGGCAGCGGATCACCGAGCAGCTGGCCGGGCAGTTCAAGGGCGACATCATCGGCCCGGACCACGCCGAGTACGAGGAGACCCGCCAGGTCTGGAACGCGATGGTGGACCGCAGGCCCGGGCTGATCCTGCGCTGCACCAGCACCGCCGACGTGGTGGCCGCCGTGACCGTGGCCCGCGAGCACGGCCTGCCGCCCTCGGTCCGCTGCGGCGGCCACAACGTGGCGGGCAAGGGCATGTCCGAGGGCGGCCTGACCATCGACCTGAGCGGGCTCCGCGAGGTCACCGTGGACGCCGGGCGCAAGCTGGTGCACGCCGGGGGCGGCTCCCTGCTGGGCACCGTGGACGCGGCCACCGCGCCGCACGCGCTGGTCGTCCCGGCCGGCATCATGTCCGAGACCGGGGCCGGCGGGCTGGCCCTGGGCGGCGGCATCGGCTGGTTCTCCCGGAAGCACGGCCTGACCTGCGACCAGTTCGTCTCGCTCGAGCTCGTGCTGGCCAGCGGCGAGGTCATCGAGGTCTCCGCGGACTCCCACCCGGACCTGTTCTGGGCGCTGCAGGGCGGCGGCGGGAACTTCGGCATCGTCACCCGGTTCACGTTCGCGGCGCACGACTTCGGCCCGATGATGCGGATCGGGGTGTCCCTGTACGACGAGGAGCACGCGGCCGCGGCCCTGCGCGAGTACGCGGCGATCGTGCCGACGCTGCCGCGCAACGTCGGCTGGCACGCGGCGCTCAAGCACGACATGCCCGCGCTGCCCTTCGTCCCGGCGGAACTGGTCGGCCGCCGGGTGGTCATGCTGTTCTCGATGTGGCTGGACGACGCCGGGGACCCGGCCGGCGAGGAGATGATCGACCGGCTGTGCGACGTGGGCGAGTCCCTGGTCAAGGCCTCGACCGTGCTGCCGTTCGCGGGCGCCGTGCAGCACCTGATCGACGTGGAGTTCGAGGACGGGCACCGCTACTACACCAAGGAGGCGCACGTGGCCGACCTGGCCGGCGAGGCGATCGACCGGCTGGTGGACTTCTGGAAGGACATGCCGATGGAGGGCGAGGTCGAGATCATCGGCCTCGGCGGGGCCATCGGCGACGTGCCCGAGGACGCCACGGCGTTCTCGAACCGCGGCTACCTGCTGTGGCTGAACTTCGCCATGCGCTGGGACGACCCGGCCCGGGACGGCGAGTTTATCCAGCTGACCCGGGACGCGGTCAGCGGCCTGAAGCCGTGGACCGGCCGGGGGGTCTACGTCAACATGCTCAACTTCGACGAGATGGACCGGGTGGTCGAGGCTTTCGGCGAGGACAAGTACGCCCGGCTGGGCCGGGTCAAGGCCCGGTACGACCCGGAGAACCTGTTCCGGATCAACGCCAACATCGTGCCCGCAGCCGCCCCAGCGGTCACTCCCGCCCCCTCAGCCCCCTGAGCGCGCTGGCCCGGTTCGTGATCATGGGATCACTGTTGCCATGGCAACAGTGATCCCATGATCACGCCGGGAGCCCCGGCCCTTCCCCCTGATGCCGCCGTCCCCCCACTCCCAGGCGTTACTTCTGGCTCCATCTGCCCCTTGAGTATCTCGGGCCGATCGTGATCAACCGATTGGTGCTGCCCCAGCAGCACCAATCGGTTGATCACGTAGAGGACCACTACACCCGGGGGGCTGGTGGGGCTGCTTTCGTGCGGGTCCTCAGGCGGGGAGGTAGACCGAGCCCAGGTGGGTGAAGTGGACGGCGACGGAGGTGCCGCCGGCACCGGGACGGCGTCGGTCATGCCGCCGGTGAGCACGATCCAGCCGGGCTCGATGGCCAGCCCCCGGCGGCCCAGGTCGTTGGCGGCCAGGGCGAGCGCCTCGGCCGGATGGCCCTGCACGGCCGCGCCCGCCGCCGAGTCCACCACCTGGCCGTCCACCTCCAGCAGGCACGCCTCGAGGGCCAGGTCCAGGGCGCCCGGCGGTATCCCGACCGGGCCGGTCACGAAGCAGCCGGCCGAGGCGTTGTCGGCCGCCACGTCGGGCAGCGTGAACCGGAAGTCGCGGTACCGGCTGTCGATGATCTCCACGCCGCCGTGCACCGAGCCGACCGCGGCCAGCGCGGTGGCCGCGGTGACCCCCGGGCCGGCCAGCCGGTCCCGCATCACGAACACGATCTCCGGCTCGGCCCGCGGGTGGATCAGCCGGTCCCGGGGCACGGCCGCCCCGGCGGGCAGCACCATGGCGTCGGTCAGCCACGCGGTCAGCGGCGTGGCGATCCCCATCCGCTGCTGCTTGGCCCGGCTGGTCAGCCCCAGCTTGAGGCCGGCCAGCCGCTCGCCGCGGGCCAGCCGGCGGCGCAGCGTCTCGTCCTGCACCGCGTACCCGGTGGCCAGGTCCAGGCCGGGCCACCCGTCGGTGAGCGGCTCCCGCTCGGCCCGGGCATCCTCGGCCGCCAGCAGCGCCGTAGCCGCCGAGTCCACCGTCCAGTCGTTCATCCTGCGGCTCCCGTGGTCTCACGTTCCCGCTGCACCTGCAGCGCGATGTCGATGATCATGTCTTCCTGGCCGCCGACGTAGCCGGCCTCGCCGGCCCGCTGCAGGAGCACGTGGGCGGGGACGCCGTAGCGCTCCGCGGCCCGCTGGGCGTGCAGCAGGAACGAGGAGTACACGCCCGCGTAGCCCTGGACGATGGAGGAGCGGTCCATCGACGGCAGCCGGGGGATGAGCGGCCGCAGCACGTCCTCGGCGGCGGCCAGCACGCCCGGCACGTCGACCCCGGTGCGGATGCCGAGCCGGTCGAACGTGGCCGCGAGCACCTCGGTGGGCGCGTTGCCGGCCCCGGCGCCGAGCGCGCACAGCGCCCCGTCGATCTGGGTCGCGCCCTCCTGGTAGGCGAGCACGGAGTTGGCCACCCCCAGGGACAGGTTCTGGTGGCCGTGGAAGCCCACCTGCGCGTCCCGGCCGATCCCGGCGACCAGGGCGCGGACCCGTTCTTGCGCGTCGGCCAGCACCATGGCCCCGGCCGAATCGACCACGTAGACGCATTCCGCGCCCGCATCGACCATGATCCGGGCCTGCCCGGCCAGCGCGGCGGGGTCGAGCCGGTGGGCGAGCATGAGGAAGCCGACCGTCTCCATGCCCAGGTCCCGCGCGGCCGCGAAGTGCTGGATGGACACGTCCGCCTCGGTGCAGTGGGTCGCGATCCGGGCCACGGACGCGCCCGCCTCCCGCGCCGCCCGGAGGTCGTCCACGGTGCCCAGGCCGGGCAGCAGCAGCACGGCGATCTTCGCGGCGGTGGCTTCGCCGGCGGCCGCGGCGACCAGCCGGATGTCGTCCACCGCGGAGAAGCCGTAGTTGAACGACGAGCCGCCCAGCCCGTCGCCGTGGGTGACCTCGATGACCTCCACCCCGGCCGCGTCCAGCGCCGCGACCACCTGGCGGACCTGGCCCTCGGTGAAGCGGTGCGCCATCGCGTGCGAGCCGTCCCGCAGGGTGGAGTCGGTGATGCGCAGGTCGCGGGTCATGCGGTCACCCCGGTCCGGTCCGCGGCGGCGAGGACGTCACCGACCCGCGCGGCGGCGGCGGTCATGATGTCCAGGTTCCCGGCCCACGGGGGCAGGTAGTCCCCGTGCCCGCGGACCTCCAGGAACACCGCGACCCGGGCCAGGCCGTCCCAGCCCGGCGCGGGCGGGTCGAACTGCGGCTCCGCCCGCAGCGTGTAGCCCGGCACGTACCGGGCCACCTCGGCCGCCATCGCCGTCACCGAGGCGGTGATGGCGCCGGTGTCGGCGTCCGGGCTGATCGCGCAGAACACGGTGTCCCGCATGATCATCGGCGGGTCGACCGGGTTCAGGATGATGACCGCCTTGCCGCGCCCCGCTCCGCCGACCGACTCGATGGCCCGCGCCGTGGTGACCGTGAACTCATCGATGTTGGCCCGGGTCCCCGGCCCGGCCGACCGGGACGCGATCGACGCGACGATCTCGGCGTACGGCACCGGGGTGACCGCCGAGACCGCTCGGACCATCGGGATCGTGGCCTGGCCGCCGCAGGTGATCATGTTCAGGTTCGGTGCGCCCAGGTGCTCACCCAGGTTGACCGGCGGGCACACCATGGGGCCGACCGCGGCCGGCGTCAGGTCCACCGCCTGGATGCCCGCCTCCGCGTACCGCGGCGCGTGGGCCAGATGCGCCCGTGCCGACGTTGCCTCGAAGACCAGGTCCGGCAGCACCGCCTGGCCCAGCAGCCAGTCCACGCCCCCGGCGGTCACCTCCACCCCCAGCCGGCGCGCCCGTTCCAGGCCCTCGGAGGCCGGGTCAACCCCGACCATGTACCGGACGTCGACATGCTCACTGCGCTGCAGTTTGGCCAGCAGGTCGGTGCCGATGTTGCCGGGTCCCACGATCGCCGCCGTCGCCTTGCCCATCCCGGCCCCGCTCACTCGTGCGCCGTCCCCTCACCCGGCGAGAACCGGGCGGTCACGCTGCCCAGGCCGGCGAAGGTCGCGGTCACGGTGTCGTGCGCGCCGACGGGCACCGCGGCGGTCACCGAGCCGGGCAGGATGACCTGCCCCGCCTCCAGCACCACGCCCCGGGCCCCGACCGTGTTGGCCAGCCAGACCAGGGAGGAGAGCGGTGAGCCGAGCACCGCGCCGCCCGCGCCCGTCCCGGCCAGCTCCCCGTTCTTGTGCAGGGTGCAGCCGGCCAGCCGCAGGTCCACGGCGCCCAGCGGGGACGGGTGGCTGCCCAGCACCACGCCCCCGGACGAGGCGTTGTCCGCGATGGTGTCGGCCAGCCCGATCTTCCAGTCCCGGATCCGGGAGTCGATCAGCTCCAGCGCGGGCAGCACGAAGTCCACCGCGGCGATCGCCTCGGCCACCGTCACCCCGGGCCCGCGCAGCGGGCGGCCCAGGACGAACGCCATCTCCGGCTCGACCCGGGGCTGCAGGAACCGGGAGACCGGGATCGGCTCGTACTCCAGCCAGAACATGCGGTCCAGCAGATGCCCGTAGTCGGGCTGGTCCACGCCGAGCTGGCGCTGCATGGCCGCTGAGGTCAGGCCGACCTTGTGCCCCTTGACCCGCGCTCCCCCGGCCAGCCAGCGGCGCACCTGGAGCAACTGGATCTCGTAGGCGTCCTCGACGGTGAGCCCGGCGAACTTCGCGGTCAGCGGCTCGGCCGGCTCGCGGCTGGCGTACACCTCCAGCAACAGCTCGGCGATCTCCTCGTGCTCCTGCTGATTCACGGCCGTCTGCCCCTCCCGGTGAGCCATCCATCCCGACAAACTGTATGCAGTTTAGCGGCCAAGCGGTAGAGGGGCAGCACCGGGAAGAGTCGCGATGATCACAGCGGCCGCGGCCGGCAGCGCTCAGGCCGGGCGGCGCTGTTCAGGCCGGGCCGGAGTTTAAGGCCGGGCCGGAGTTTAAGGCCGGGCCGCCCTGACCAGGGCGGCCACCGGGATGCTCTCCAGCTGGCCGCTGGACTGCCGGGGGAAGCCCCCGGCCTGAATCTGCCCCACCAGGGCCGGCCGAGCAGCGCGTCCTGGACACTGACCACGCTGAGCCACTGGCTGCCGCGGCCGGCGAACCGGTTGGAGTCGGCGACCACCGCCAGCCGGCCCCCGTCGACCAGGACCACGCCGACCGGGGCCGAGCCCACCCGCACATCGGCGATCAGCGCCAGCCGGCCGGCGGCGAGCCGGGACGTGGCGAAGCCAAGCAGCGCGTCGCTGCCCCGCGCGGTGACCCAGGCGACCGCGCCGCCCGGCGAGAGCGCTACCCGGACCGGGCTGGCGCCCGCCCCGGCCGTGGCCCGGACGGCCGCGGGCGGATCGTGCTCGGCCGTGGCGACGCCGACGACCCGCACCACCCCGGGCACATCGTCCGGGTCGCCGGGACATAGCCGACTGGCGGCGCGGAGGTGCGGCGGCGCCGCCGAGGGCCGGGCTTCGCTGGTCACGTACAGCCAGCGGCCATCCGGCGAGACCGCCTCCCCCACCGGCGCCCGGGCGGCCGGCACCCGCCCGACCGTGACACCCCCGGCCCGGAAACCCGCCGACAGGGCCCGGGCCAGGTCCGATACCTGAACGGCGCCGGTGTCCTCCAGCGCGGTAAACACGAAACGGCCCTCCCGGGACGTGGCCACCTCGATGGCCCCGCCGGGTGCGGGCAGGCTCCCGGCGACGGCCCGGGCCGAGCCGGACTCCAGCCGGGCCACATCGAGCACGGCGGTCTCGCCCGACGCCGCCACCAGCAGGTAACGCCCGTCGGGGGTCAGCGCCTCGCCGAGGCCCGGCTGGCCACCGGGCAGCGGCACGGAACGCACCACCGCGGGCGCGCCCGCCACCGGACCTGCGCGCAGCACGGTGACCCCGCGGCTGTCGCTGACGAAGATCCACCGCCCGTCCGGTGAGGTGATCACCCCGAACGGCCCGGGCGGGACCGGCGTCATCACCGGCCGGACCCCGGCCAGCGGGCGCGCCGGGGCCACGGCCACGCTGCAGCCGGGCGGCTTCAGCGATCGCGCCGGGACGGCAGACGGGAACGCCGCCACGGTGGCGGGCGGCGGCGGGCTGGGCGGCTGAGCAGGGGCCGCCGCCGGCGAGCACGAACTGAGTAACGCGACAGCGCCGGACGCGGCCAGCGCCCGGCGGGCGGTCCCCGGTTTCACGGCCCCACCCTAGCCAGTGAGCAGCCCGCAGGAACCGGCCTCACACGCGGCGAGTGCGCTGCGGACCTCGGCTTGCCGCCGGGTGAGGTCGGCGAGCCTAGCCTCGATGCGGTCCAGCGCGGCGCGCAGCCGCCAGCGCTCGGATTCGCAGGTCGCCTGCCCGTCGCGCTGCGCCTGCCCGTCGCGCTGCGCCTGCAGCGCGCCGATGATCTCGTCCAGGGTCAGGCCCAGATCCTGCAGGCTGCGGGCCAGCCTGATCCGGCTCACCGCGGCCTCGGTGAAGACGCGGTACCCCGATGCCGTGCGCGGAGCGGGCGGCAGCACGCCCCGGCGCTCGTAGAACCGGACGGTGTCGACGCTGACCCCGGCCTCCGACGCGACCTGCCCGATGTGCACGGCGGCTCCTTGACTCTGGACCTAAGTCCAGACTTTACGGTGGTCTGGCCAGCCGTGCCGCTGCGGCGTCTCACCCCCTGCGGAGCCAGCCATGGATAAGTCTGATCGCCCCCCGCCAGCGCCGCCTGTGGCCTGCGATCTGGGCGGCACGCCGGGCGCGTTCGCCGAGCGGATGGCCGAGTACCGGCGCTTGTTCGGTCAGTATCTGGCCGGGCGCAGCCGGACCGCGGCCGGCATCAGGTTCCGGTTCCGCGCTGACCCCGGGGTCGAGGACTGGGTCCGTGACCTGGCCCGCCGGGAGAAGGCCTGCTGCGGCTTCTTCGACTTCACCGTGGCGGCCGACGACCGGGAAGTCCGCTGGGACGCCTCGGTCGCCGACGACGAGGCCGCCCGCCAGGCGCTCGACGGCTTCTACCGGCTGCCGGACGCCTGGACGTAACCGGGCGCGGGGCCGGCGGTCACGCCGGGCCGGGCGCGGGGCCGGCGGTCACGCCGGGCCGGCGGGTCGGCGGCGTACGAACCGTACCGGGCCGGCCCGGCGGGCTCGTAGGTCGCGATGATCACACCGGTGCTGGTGGTCGTGGCGCTGAGCAGCCGCAGCGCGGCCGCCCGGGCGCCATCGCGGAACAGCTTCTTCCCCGAGCCGAGATGCACCGGAAAGTACAGCAGCCGGTACTCGTCCACCAGGTCATGCTCGATGAGCGTCTGGGCCAGCTGGCCGCTGCCGTGCACCTGCAGCTCGCGTCCCGGCCGTTCCCTGAGCTTGGCCACCTCGGCGGCGACGTCCCCGCCGAGCAGCGACGAGTTCTGCCATCCGACGGTGTCCAGGGTCGTGGAGGCCACGAATTTCGGCAGCGCGTTGAGCCTGCTGGCGACAGGGTCGCCCGGGTCGGTGACCCGCGGCCAGTACGCCGCGAAGATCTCATACGTCGCGCGGCCCAGCAGGAACGCGTCGGCCTGGGCGAACCAGCCGCTCACGGCCGCGCCGAAGTCCTGGTCGCCGTACGGGAACGACCAGCCGCCGTGCTCGAAGCCGCCGGTGCGGTCCTCGTCCGGGCCGCCCGGCGCCTGCATGATGCCGTCCAGGGTCAGGAAGGTGTGCAGGGTCAGTCGCATCGTCGTCTCCTCCAGTCGTGCGCGCCTGGGCCGCGGCCCCGGACGGCCGGGCCCGGGTGGCGGGGCCTGCCCCGGTAGGTGGCCGGGCCTGCCCGGTAGGTGGCCGGGCCTCCCCCGGTAGACGGCGCACCTGCCCGGAACTCACCGTTCCCGTCGCCCCGATCCGCCAGTGCCGGTTGCCTCGATCATCCGGGCGTGATGGCGTGGAGGTTCCGTGCATGAGCCGTGAAGCCAGCCGGAGGGAGTGACGGATGCCCGGTGCGGGTGCGGGTGCGGGGGCGCCGCGCAGGTGCGTGGTGGCCGGGGCCGGGGTGCTCGGCGTGTGCCTGGCCGCCCGGCTCGCCGAGGCGGGCGGCCAGGTGACGCTGCTGGAGCAGGACCAGCCCGGCCAGGGGGCGACCAGGTCCAGCTTCGCCTGGCTGAACTCCAACGACAAGGCGCCCCGCGGGTACCACGACCTGAATCACGCGGGGATGCGCGCCTGGGAACAGCTGGCCGGCCGCCTGGGTGGCGCCGCGTGGTACCGGCCCGCCGGGAACCTCGAGTGGGCCAGTTCCGCGCGCGGGCGCGCGGAACTGGCCGCGCGGGTGCGCAGGCTCACCGCGTGGGGGTACCCGGCCCGCCTGGTCAGCCCGGCGGAAGCGGCGGGGCTGGAGCCGTCGCTGCGGCTGCCCCGCCCGGGGCCCGAGGTCGCCTGGTTTCCGGCCGAGGGGTACCTGCTCACCGAGGCGATGGTGGGCGACCTGGCTGGACCGGGCCGCCGGGCACGGGGCCAGGCTGCTGACCGGGGCGGCCGGCCAGGTGACCGGCCTGGGGGCCCGCGGCGGCGGCTGGGCGGTGCGGACCGCGGCCGGCCAGGTGATATCCGCGGACGTCGTGGTGTGCTGCGCGGGCACGCAGGTTCCCCGGCTGGCGGCGATGGCCGGTGCGGTCGGCCCGATCCCGCTGGTCCCGTGGGCGGAGCCGGGTGCCACGGCACCCGGGCTGGTGGTCCAAGCTGGCCCGGTGGCGGGCGGCGGCCCGACCCGCGTGGTGCACGCCCCGGAGGTATACCTGCGGCCGCACGCCGGCGGGCTGGTGCACCTGGAAGCACCGGACGCGCGGGTGGACCTGCACACGCCCGACCGGGAACTGCGGCGCTGGGCCGGTGAACTGCTGGACCGCGCGCGCCGGGTGACCAGCGGGCTCGACCGCGCCGCCGTGACCGGGTACCGGGTGTGCGTGCGCCCCATGCCCGCGGATGGCCAGTCCATCGTGGGCTGGCTGCCCGGCGTCCAGGGCGTGTACGTGGCGGTGACTCACAGCGGCGTCACCCTCGGCGCGCACCTGGCCGGGCTGATCACCGCCGAACTGGGTGGGAGCGGCCCCGCGGCGGAGCTCGCGGCGTTCGGCCCGGGGCGCTTCACCGCCGGGCACCCCCAGCCGTCCGGCCGGTGAGTCCCGCCCCCTGCCTCGTCATACCAGCTGACATCGAGCCTGGCGTCGCGGCTGGCATCGAGCCTGGCGTCGAGGGCAAAGGAGCTGCTGGTGAGTACGTTCGTGCTGATCCCCGGGGCCGGGGGCACCGCGTCGTACTGGCATCGCGCCGTCCCGCTGCTGGAGGCCCATGGTCATCAGGCCATCGCCGTCGAGCTACCCGGTGACGACGAGTCCACGGGGCTGCCCGGCTACGCCGATCTGGTCCTGGCGGCCATCGGCGGCCGGCGAGGCGTGGTGCTGGTGGCCCAGTCGATGGGCGCCTTCACCGCGCCGATGGTGTGCGCCCGCGTACCGGTGGGGCGGCTGGTCCTGGTCAACGCCATGATCCCGCGGCCCGGCGAGACACCCGGGCAGTGGTGGGGCAACACCGGCTCGGAAGAAGCCCGGGTCGCCGCGGCCCGGGACGGCGGGTACCCCGCCGAATTCGACCTGGCCACCTACTTCCTGCACGACCTGCCCGCTGAGCTGCTCACCTCGGGTCAGGCCTCCGGGCGCCCGGAGGCCGGCATCGCGTTCGGCCAGCCCTGTGCCATCGACCGCTGGCCGGACGTGCCCACCCGGGTGATCTCCGGGCGTGACGACCGGTTCTTCCCGCTGGAGTTCCAGCGCCGCGTGGCCAGGGAGCGGCTGGGGCTCGACGTGCACGTGGTTCCCGGCGGCCACCTGGCTGCCCTGTCCCACCCCGGCGACCTGGCCGCGCAGCTCATCCGTTCGCCGGGATAACACGCGCCTCCGGCCAGGACCGCCGACCCGGTCTCAGGTGCCCGGATGCCCGGCGATTTTGTCCTGGTGCCCGGCGATGTGCGACATTACCGGCACCAATCTCATCCCTTTTTACCCAGGTTGGCTTCTGCGGGCCCGGCCTGCCGTTTTACCTGGAAAGCGGCCGGGTATCAGCGACCGGGAGGGCGCGTACCGGCCGCGCGGAAAGAATTCCGGCGCAGGCTGCTGTACCGCGGCAAACGGGGGAAACAATGAGCATTAGCGCGATAGCGCCAGGTAAGGAAAAGAATGCCGTTCCCAGCCAGTACGACACGGATGTCGATTACCTGAGCTATTGGACGGCGCGCAGCTACGAGCACCGCGCCGAGGTGATGGCCTTGTCCCGGCTGCTGCAGGGCCGCCGGTTCGGCCACGCGGTGGACGTCGGGGGCGGCTACGGCCGGCTGTCCATCGTTCTCCGCGACTATGCCGACCGGGTGACCCTGGCCGACCCGAGTTACCGCCAGCTGGAGGTCGCCGAGCGGTATCTGGAGGCTCATCCGGCGATCGAGACCCGGCTCACCGACGCGGCCCACCTGGACTTCGAACCGGCCAGCGTCGATCTGGCCGTCATGGTGCGCGTCCTGCACCACCTGCCGGATCCGTCACGGGAGCTTTCCGAGGTCGCCCGGATACTCCGGCCCGGCGGGCACGCGATCATCGAGGCGGCCAACGTCAAGCACGCGGTCAACCGGGTCCGGTACTGGCGCAGCGGCCAGAAAATCCCGGCCACGCCGGTCGATGTCCGGTCCGCGGCCAAGAGGGCCAGCGGGAGCATTCCTTTCGTCAACCACCATCCCGCCGCCATTGCCCGCCAGCTGGCGGCCTGCGGCCTCCAGGTCGAGCGGGTCCTGTCGGTGTCCAACCTCCGCCAGCCCGCGCTCAAGCGACTGATGCCGGAACGGCTCATGCTGGCGGCCGAGTACGCCATGCAGGTCCCGCTCGCACCGCTGTCGTTCGGGCCGAGCCTGTTCTTCATGGCCAGGAAAGGCGTCGCGGTCTAGCGCGGGCAGCCGCCCGGTGCGTCCGGGCCCGCCGCCCGGCCACCGGGCGGCGGGCCCGGATGGCCACCCGGCCGGACTGACGGGCCAGCTCACCCGGCTACCCGAACGAGGCCGGGCGGAGGAAGCTGGACGTCATGGAGTGGACGGGACAGGTGTACGCGGACCGCCCGACCGTGGCCGTGGAGACCTACATCGAGGCCCCGCCCGAGCAGGTGTGGGCCCTGGTCAGCGACATCTACCTGATGGCGGGGCTGAGCACCGAGCTGCAGGAGGTGGAGTGGCTGGACGGGGTGAGCGGCCCAGCCGTCGGCCACCGTTTCCTGCGGCCGCAACGCCAACCAGCTCTGGGCAGCTGGGAGACGGTCAGCACGATCATCGAATGCGACAATCCGCCGCGGTTCGCGTGGGCCGTGGGAGAACCTGGCCATCCCTGGTCCACCTGGCGGTTCACCCTGCGGCCGGACGGGACGGGCACGGTGCTGGAGCAGTGGGCGCAGATGGGCCCGGCCCGCTCTGGCCTGAACCTGGCCATCGACGCGATGCCGGAGAAGGAGCAGAAGATCGTCTTCGTGCGGCTGCGGGAGTTCGAGTCCGGCTTCACCGCAACCTGGCCGCCATCAAGGAACTGGCCGAGGCAGCGCCTGATGCGGACCGCGACCACCATCGAGGGCTCCGGCGGGAACTGGGCCGAGATCACCGAGTTCGTGCGCGAGGCCGAGAAACTGGGCCTGGACGTCTGCTGGGTGGCGGAGGCCTGGGGCACCGACGCGCCGTCCCTGCTGGGATATCTGGCGGCGCACACCCAGACGATGCTGCTGGGCTCGGGGGTTATCCAGGTCGGCACCCGCTCGCCGGTCACGATCGCGCAGACCGCGATGACGCTGGCCCACCTGTCTGGGGGCAGGTTCCTGCTCGGGCTGGGGGTCTCCGGGCCCCAAGTGATGGAGGGCCTGCACGGCGTCCCGTTCGCCCATCCGCTGGCCCGGATGCGGGAGACCGTCGAGATCGCGCGAGCCGTGTTCGCCGGCGAGAAGATCAGCTTCTCCGGGAGCCAGTACCGCATCCCGCTGCCCGGCGGGGACGGGCCGGCCGATGCGGGTCAGCCTGCCGCCGGTGTCCATGCCGGTCTACCTGGCCACGCTGTCGCCGAAGATGCTGGAGCTGACCGGCGAGATCGCCGACGGCTGGCTGGGCACGAGCTTTGTGCCCGAGGGCGCCGCCGCCTACTTCAGCCATCTGGACGCCGGCCTGGCCCGGGCCGGGCGGACCCGGGCCGACCTGGACATCTGCCAGGGCGCCGAGGTCAACCTGGTGGACGAGGCCGGCCTGGCGCAGGCCGTGGCCAGCCGCAAGAAGGAGCTGGCCTTCTCCCTGGGCGGGATGGGCTCGGCCACCAGCAACTTCTACAACGACGCTTACAGCCGGCAGGGCTGGGCGGAAGTGGCCGCCGCAGTCCGCGAGCGCTGGCTGGCCGGCGACCGCGACGGGGCCGCCCGCCTGGTCACAGACGAGATGGTCCTCGCTACCACGCTGATCGGCACCGAGGACATGGTGCGCAACCGGCTGGCGACATGGCGCGACACCGGAGTCGACACCGTACGCCTCTACCCGGCCGGCGACACCCTGGCCGCACGGCTGGACAACCTCGGCCGGGCCATCGATCTCGTCCACTCCGTGGATTAGCGGCGGGAAGTTCTACCCCGGACGGTAGATGACGCTCGCCGGCTGGAGCGGCTACCGTGCACCGCATGAGCTCCCCCGCCACCCGGATACTCGAGATGGCCCACGGCGCGGCCTGGACGCACATCCTCGGCGCGCTGGCCCGGTTAGACATCGCTGACCACCTCGCGGACGGGCCGCGCACCGTCGCCGACCTGGCCGCGGCCACCGGCACGGACGCGGATCTGCTGGACCGGCTAGTGCGCGCCGCCATCGCGCTGGGGCTGCTGGAGCGCTCCCCGGCGGGAATCCGTCGCCACGACCGCGGCCGGCGCGTGCCTGCGCACCGGGCCCGGGTCGCTGCGGGATTTCGTGCTGATGCTCTCGGCACCCGGGCAGGTACGCCCGCTGGAGCACCTCACCGAGGCGATCCGCGGGCAGCCGGGCGCGGAGGCGGCGCTGGGGAAGCCCATCTGGGACTACTACCGTGACCACCCTGACGAGGGGGCCGCGTTCGCCGGGGCGATGAGCGGAGTGTCCGCGATGATCGCCGGGCAGGTGGCGGCGGCGGCCGGCGTCACGGACAGCCGGCTCATCGTGGATGTGGGGGGCGGGCACGGCACGCTGCTGCGGGCCCTGCTCAGCACCGCTCCCCAGGCCCTGGGGATGGTGCTCGACCAGGCGGAAGTCACGGCCGCGGCGCCCGCGGGCGAGCGCATCGAGTTCGTCGCCGGGGACTTCCTGGCCAGCGTCCCGCCCGGCGGCGACGTCTACGTCCTGTGCCACGTGCTGCACGACTGGGACGACGCGGCCGCGGTCCGCATCCTGGGCAGCTGCCGCCGCGCGGCCCCGGCAAACGCCCGGCTGCTGATCGTCGAAGCGGTCCTCGGTGATGAGCCGGGCCCGGTCATGCCGGAACTGCTGAGCCTGTACATGCTGGTGATGAGCGGGGGCCGTGAGCGCAGCCGGGGCCAGTACCAGCAGCTGCTCGCCTCGGCCGGCTGGCAGCTGACGGGGTCACCCCGCTGGCCAGCGGCCAGAGCATCCTGTCCGCGCGCCCGGTGGCCCGGGCGGCGGGCGCGGCGATCCGCCCGCGCCCTGATCCGGCCTGATCCGGCCTGATCCGGTCAGGTCAGGTCAGGTCAGGTCAGGTCAGGTACCCTGCCGGGGAAGCCGTCCAGGCGCGGGCTTCGGACCATCGCCACCAGTCGGCGGGCTCGCATTCGCGTTCGTCACCGAGATCCGGATGTGCCCAGCTAACCGAGGGCAGGTCGTACAGCATCGCGGCCAGGCTGGAGCAGACCACGTGGCCTGGCAGCAGGTTGTGCTGGGCAGGCCAGCGCCACAGCGGATCGATGAGCACCGAGAGATCTTCCACGTGGCAGGCGTCCAGCGTGTCCTCGGCGATGCCGACCCAGTCGTAGGCGATACCGAGGGATTTAGCCGCGCTGGCCAGGAAGCTGGCCAGCTGGCCATGATCGGCTGGCTTGGGCTCATCGTGGTTGGACATGGTCCTGGCGTCGGACAGGAACGGCGTGCAGTCGACCGGCCCGACGCCGCCGGGCTGGCCCTGGATGCCGATCCACCGGCCCACCGTGTCCTGGTGGGTGAGGATGACCACATGATTGGCGACCGCTGGCTTACCCTGCAGCGCCTCGCCCACCCGGATGAGGTCCTGCACTAGCCTCTGGCCAGTCCACACGGCCAGAATGTCGCCCGCGGCGGCAGGCAGATTCCCCATGACTGCTCCCCTCCCGATGTGCGGCCCCGGTTCCCGGCCGACACTGATTCGGAGCGAGGAGAACAGCGCCTGATACATCCCGGCGGGCTGGGGCCGCCGGCGGTGTCAGCAGGGCAGCAGGCTGAACCGCTGCTTGGCGGCGAGCACGTACCCGGCGGCCGCGTTGACCTCGGCCCGGAACCGGCGTGAGCTCATGGCCCGGGCCAGCACGGCCCGGGCCATGACCTCCGCGGTGCCCACGTACTTCGACGTCACCAGGTCCCCGCCCGCGGCGATGAACTGGACCGCCCGGCTGGCCGGCGGCACGCTGGCCACCGCCTGGGCCGCGCCCAGGTCATCGGAGATGATCACGCCGCCGAAGTGCATCCGGTCACGCAGCATGGTGCGCATCACGACCGGCGAGAAGACCGCGAGGTGATGCGGGTCGATCCGGGTGTAGGTGGCCAGTGCCACCATCACCAGCGGCACGCCCGCGTCGATCGCCTGCTGGAACGTCTGCAGGTACGGGTCGTCGATCGTGGTGACCGTGTTGACCACGTCGGCGCTGAAGTCGGTGTTCCCCCGCACCCGGCCGAGCCCGGGGAAGTGCTTGGCCGTGGTGGCCTCGCCCGCGGCGGTCATGCCGCGGATGAACGCGACCCCGTGGCTGGCCACCACGGCCGCGGTGTGGCCGTACTCCCGCATCAGCTCCCCGATGGGGGCGTTCTGGCTGACGTCCGCAGCAGGCACGACGTCCATGACCGGGGCGAAGTTGAGGTTGACGCCCGCGGCGCGCAGCTCGTAACCCCAGGTCTGGGCCAGGCCCTGCAACTGTGCGGGGGGCAGCGCCCCCTGGGCCAGGGCGCTGGGCATCGTGGTGAAGCCCGGGCCTTGCAGCGCCTGGACCTCGCCGCCTTCCTGGTTGGCGGCCACGAAGAACCTGGCCCCGCCGGTCGCCTGGGCCGACGAGAGCGACTGAACGGCCCGGGTCACCGCCCCGATCCCGGCCACGCCCGCGGTGTCGGTGGCGATGAAGCTGACCGAGCCGAAGTGATAGGCGCGGATCGCCTCCGCCGTGGCGTTATCCAGCTTGCTGCCGGCCAGCCCCACGATGAACAGCTGCCCGACCCGCTGGGCCAGGGTCATCCGGGCCAGCATCCGGTCCGCGCAGGACAGCGGCGCCGCCGCGGACCGGCTGGCGGCCGGGGAGCCGGGCGCGGATACGGTCCGATGGCCCGGCGGAGCCGCCGACGGGGACGGCGCCGCGCCGGATGTCCCGGCGCACCCGGATACCGCCACGCCCGCCGCGAGCAGCAGCCCGGCCAGGATCCGGGGTCGCGGAACCCGCCGGACTGCACGCGCCTCGTCCCGGGTCGGCATCCGCCCAGCCTAAGAGCAGCCAGGACCGGCCCAGGCCGGCGGCCCAGCCGGGACGGCGGTCCAGCCGGGACGGCGGCCCAGCCGGGACGAGCCGGGGGTCAGGGAGCCCCGGTCAGGGTGCCGGGGTGAGACCCGCGGCGGTGAGCAGGTACGCACCCGGGCCGGGCCCGCCCGCGGCGGCCAGATCGAGGACCGCCTGGCCGGCCTGCTCGGTGCGGACGGCCGCCCCGGCCCGGTCCAGGTACGCCGCGACCTCCAGGCCCTCCCGCGCCGCGTAGGCGGCGACGGCGGCGGCGCCCAGCTGGGTGGCCGGTGTCAGCTGGGGCAGCAGCGAGACGAACTGGATGCCGAGCCCGTCCCGCTCGGCTTCCGACGCGGCGTACGCGGTGATGAACCGGATCGTGGCCTTGGCCCCGGCGTAGCCGCCGCTCAGCGGTGACCCGCGGACCGCGGCCCCGCTGGACAGCGCGACGACCAGGCTGCCCGGGCCGAGCGGGGCCAGCAGCGCCTCCCGGGTCCATCCGAAGACCTGCCGGACGTTAACGTCCCAGTTCCGGCTGAACGTCGACCAGGTGTGCCGCTGAATGGGGCGGGCCAGCGGGGCAGCGCCTGCGTTGAGGACCAGCAGGCTGGGCTGATAGGCGTCGATGAGCTGCCCGGCCACGACGGGGTCAGCCGCGTCCGCGGTCACCGGGGTGAATGAGTCGCCCAGCTCGGCGTGCAGGTCGTCCAGCGCGGCCCGGTCCCGGGCCACGCCCGCGACCGCCGCCCCGGCCCCGGCCAGCGCGGTGGCGATGGCCCGGCCGAACCCGCGGCTGGCCCCGGTGACCACCGCGCTGCGGCCGGTCAGGTCTGTCCTGGTCATGAGCTACTCCCTGGGGTCCGCGGCCGCCCCGTGCGGCCGCCTACCCAGATAGACCAGCGGCAGGCGCCGGAATCGCCGCCCCGCCCGCTCCCGGATCGCCCAGCTCCACGGGCAGGCCGAACACCCGGAACAGGCCGGGGTCGAGGAAGATGTCCAGCCGCGCGATCCCGCCCGGGGCCAGCGACAGCACCTGCACCGCGTGCGCCCGGTACCGCCCGCTGGCTTCCCGCTGGTAGGTGGCGAAAGCCGGCTGGCCGTTGGCCCGGGCCGGCCGCAAGCGGAACCGCCCGCTCGTGGTCAGGATTTTTTCCGCAACGAAAGTCAACACCGCGCCGCGGCCGGTGAACCAGGCCGGCCAGGGGGGCATCTCGAGTACGACGTCGTCGCGGAGCAGCGCGGCCAGCGCGGGCACGTCGGCGTCCTCGAACGCGGCGGCGAACCGGTCGAGCAGGACCTGCTCGCGGCGGCCGGCGGGCTCGGCCACGTCGTCCTGGGCCGGCCGGGTGCGCGCGACCAGGGCCCGGGCCCGGCGCAGCCCGCTGTTGACCGCGGTGGTGCTGGTCCCGAGCAGGTCCGCGACGTCGGTGGCGGGCCACCCCAGCACGTCGCGGAGGATGAGGAACGCCCGCTGCCGGGCGGGCAGGTACTGCCAGGCCGCGACCAGCGCCAGCCGGGTGCCCGCCCGGGCCGCGGCCACGGCCGCCGGGTCATCGGGCGTCTCCCCCAGCCACGCCCCGGGCATGGGCTGCAGCCAGGGCACGTCCGGGGCTGGCCGCACCGGGGCACGCGGGTCCTCGGCCGGCCCGCCGACCCCGGACGGCAGCGGCCGCCGGCCGCGGCGCTCGATCGCGGTCAGGCAGGCGTTGGTGGCGATCCGGTACAGCCAGGTCCGCACCGAGGAGCGGCCCTGGAACCCGGCGTACCCGCGCCAGGCCCGCAGGTAGGTCTCCTGCACCACGTCCTCGGCCTCGTCGGCCGAGCCCAGCATGCGGTAGCAGTGCACCAGCAGCTCGGCCCGGAACTCCTGGGCGGCGCGGGTGAAATCGTCGGCGGCGGTCATGGCTTCCCCCCTGCGTGGCGGAGTCCGTGCCCGGTAGACCCGCGGGCGGGGCGAAAGTCACCGCCGGAATGCGCCGGGACCGGGGGTCAGCAGCCGCCGGCCGGACCGGGTACGCCCGGCCCGGCCGCCGGGGCGTCCACGACGCCGCTGTCCCCGGCCCGCAGCACGGCGCCGAAGTGCACCACGTACCACCGGCCCCGCCAGGAGATGAGCGACGCGATCCCGATCGAGCGGATCCGGCCGTGCAGCCGGTAGACCAGCCGCGCGCCGCCCACGTGCCAGTAGCCCATGCCGTTAAAGCAGGCCCCGGGGTTGATCCAGGCTGCCTCGGCCGAAGGGACGATGACCCGGGCCAGGATGGCGTGCCGGGCGCCGGGCCCCAGGAAGTGATGCGCGGCGGCCACGTCGAGCCGGAAGTCCCCGAGCAGCCGGCTGTGCCAGTCCGCCGCCGGGTCAGCGATGGCCTTGACCTGGGTGTAGGCGGCGAGCGGGAAGAACGCCTGGGTGGCCAGGCGGGCCTGGCCGGTCACCACGGCGGCCCACAGGTCGGTCATCTCCGCCCGGAACTCCCGGGTGCGCGCGCTGGGCAGGGTGCGGGTCTGGGGCAGCCGGCCGGGCGGCGGCGGCACCGGGATCACCGTCGGCTGGGCAGCGGCCCGGGAGGCGCCAGGCGATGCCGGACCCGGCGATGGCGCGGCCTGCCGGGCGGCCGGCGACGCGGTCACGCTGCCGCTGGGGGTGGGGGTGGCCGGGCGCTGCTGGCCGGCTGCGGCGGCCACGTGCGCGGGGCTCCCGCAGCCGCCCACCGCCAGGCCGATCCCGCCGGCCAGGATCCCGGCTCCCAGCACACCCCGCCTCATCGCACGCCGGGTGCCCCCGAGGCCATTCACCAGGTCAGAGTACCGGCGGTGGCCGCCGGAGCCCCGGAGGCCGGCCGGTTACGGCACGGCGGAGGGCAGCGGGTGCGGGGCGGCGGTGTGCTGGCCCTGGAAGAGCAGGGCGGCGATCTGGGTCAGCTTGTTGGTACCGAACCTGAATCCGCTGCTGCCGCTCTCGTCATAGCTCTCCAGGTTGTACATGATGGCCAGGGTGTACTGCTGATGCGGGCCGGCGAACCCGACCGTGTTGGTGATCCAGAGCCCGTAAGGGCTCGGATCCTGTTCCCAGCCGTCCTTGTTGCCGGGGTGGTTCTGCGGCCCGGCGCCCCACACGCCCCACTGCTGGTCCAGGGCGCTGACGTGCTGAAGCCGGTTGACGAGATAGTCGCGGATGCTGGCGGGCGCTTGAGTGAGGACGTAATTCATCAGGCGGTCGAGGGCCTGCGGGGTGGTGTCTATGTTGCCCCAGTAGACGGCGTTGGTGAAGTTGGTCCTGGTCATGCCGAAGGCCAGGATGCGGTCGATGAAGCTGGCGTCTTCGTAGCGATACCACAGGGCCTTGGCGTCGTTGTCGTTGCTGGTGTACAGCGCGCCGTGGATGTCAGCCCAGTCGGCGCGGGTCAGATGGATGCGGCCCGCGCGGTTGCGGAGCAGGAGGTCGGTAATCATGGCCAGCTTGATGGTGGACGCGGCCGGGTACTGGGTGCCGGCGTTGCCGCTGCGCCAGACGGCCCCGGTGGCCCGGTCGTCGAGGACCATGCCGAGGGAGCCCGGCAGGCCGCGGAGGTAGTCCTTGACCTCCTCGATGCGGTCCCGCATGACGCACGGGAAACCGCGCGGGGTGGCCCGGGCGCAGGGTGTCGGCGCGGGGCTGGGGGCCGGGCCCGGCGACGGCGAGGATCCGCGGGTGGCGGCCTGCTGGGCGCCCGTGCGCCCGGCCGAGGTGGGCGGGCTGGCGGAGCCGGACAGGCCGCACCCGGCCAGGGCCACGGTGAGGGCGAGGCCGCAGCTAACGGCGGCCAGCCACGCGGGGCGGTGCACGACGGACAGGATAGGGCCCACCGGATGCAGTTCTTACGTGGTGCAGTACCTACTTACCCGCGGGATCCGCCCAGTCGAGCGTGAACCGGTCCAGCGTGTACCCCAGCGCGTTCAGCGTCGGCTGGATGAAGCTGCCGCGGATGGTCTGCGTCGCCTCGTTCTCCGCGCTGCCGATCAGCGGGCGGGTCACCCCGGGCGCGTGCGTGGCCTTGTAGAACGCGATCTGCTGCGCCTGCGGGTACAGCACCGAGTCGGAGAACTGGGGCCGCAGCACCATCCCGCAGCCGAAGCCCGGGTAGGTCCAGCTGTGCTGGGTGTCGATCGGATGCGACGGGATGTCGTCGATCGTGATGTCGTGCACCGTCTGCGGCAGCCGCGGCTGCGGCAGCACCATGGTCACCGTGACGTGGCCGGGCTTGCCGCCCGCGGGACGGCTGAGCACCTGGAGCCGGTAGTGCCCGGCCGCGGGCGCCCACCAGGCCGGGCCCGGGTTGAGGTCCACCGTGGCCGACGCGTGCCCGACCGCGTAGAACGTGCTGGCGTACCAGCACGGCCAGGGCCCGATGTTCTTGGAGACCTTGCGGGTGAAGTAGAAGTCGAAGTTCGCCTGTCCGAGGGCCGGCTGGGAGATGCCCTCGATCTTCTGCAGCACCCAGGGGCCCAGATCGGTGTTGGTGGTGGTCCCGGCGGTGACGACCTGCCAGGGCCAGGCGAACCGCACGCTGGGCAGGTGCACATTGAGGCCGACCAGGTGCAGGGCGGCGGACAGCGCGGCCAGGGCCAGCGACGCGATGGCCTTGCGGAAGATCAGCCCGGCCAGGATGAGCACTCCGGCCCCGATGATCCGCCTCCGCCGCCGCCCGGGCGGCGGCGCGGGGGGGCCGGGCGGCGGCGTGCCCGGGACCGCCGGCCGCCAGCCTGGCCGGCCGGGGAGCCGTCCGGGGCAGCCGGCCAGCCTGGCGGGGCGGCGGGCGAGCCTGCCGGCGCGGCCGCGGGACCGGTCACCCCGGCCAGCCGGGGTGCGGCCGGCCCCAGCCGGCCAGGACGGGGCGCCCCGGTCCGCGCGCGGTGAGCAGGTTCAGCAGGACGAGCAGGATGCGGACCATGCGGTCCACCTTCTTTCCGGTTCGTTGGCCAGGGCGGCGGCAATGCTGGGCATGACGATGGCGGCTCGCTACACGGTCGCCGGGTACTCGAGGCCGAGGACGATGGGGACCGCCCCGAAGGGGCGGCGGAAACGGCTACCCGGCCGGTCGCCGGTCCCTGGAGCGGTGATCCTGGGCCAGCGCATGCCCAGGTGATGCTCGGTCAGGCCGGCGACCGCGTACGGAAACTCCAGCGCCGAGCAGTCGTGCGCCTTGAGCAGGCCACCCCACCGGAAGGCCGCGAACGCGTTGGCCAGGTCCCGCACGGACAGGTCGCGGCCCCGGGTGAGGTCGATGCCGTACACCGTGCCAGCCAGCCGGACCAGGTCGTCCGCACACCGGGCGAGCGCCGCGGACCGCTGCGTGTAGACGGTGCCGTCCGCGTTGACGGTGCCGAGCCGTTCGCCGTAGACGGGGGAGCGCCGGGGCCGGGCGTCGCACTGCATCCAGTCGCACGCGGCCAGCAACTGCCAGCTGATCCCCCGGAAGCTGGCCACATCCCGGTAGGTGGTCTCCTGGGCGAGCAGCGGCGCCTTGGCGCTTTCCACGAACGAGTTGAGCACCGACCGCGGCATGTGCGGCTGGTAGCGGCGGGCGCTGAGCAGGGTGGCCCGGGCCGGGGCCGCCGAGCGGGGAGTCGCCGAGGCATGCCGCGTCGCCGCAGCGCGTGGAGCCGCCGCAGCGCGGGGGGTGGCCGGGGCCCGTGGGGTCGCGGCAGCGCGGGGCGCGGCCTGAGCCCGGGTCAGCCGGCGCGCGGACTCGGACTGGGTCGACACACCGGGGATGGACGCCTGGGCGCGGGACGACTGGGCGCGGGACGACTGGGCGCGGGACGACTGCGGGGTGGATGCCTGGGCACTGGACGACTGCGGGGTGGACAGGCCGGGGATGGACGCGCCGGGGGTGCCCGGCGCCGGGGACCGGGCGGGCGGGCCCGAGCGGCTCGGTGCTGGCGAGGATGGCGCCACCACCGGGGCCGGCCGTGCGCTGCCGCTGCCCGCCGAGTGCGTAGTACCGGTGCGGTCCGGCTGCGGGCTGGCGGCTCGGGCTGGGTCCGGAGCCCCGGCCGGAGTCGGTGTCCCGGTCCGGGTGGTCCGGGGCGAGCCCGCGGTCCCGGTCCGGGCCGGGACCGCGGTGGAGCCCGGGCTCCGGGTGCCCGTGGGACTCGCCATGGGGGCCGGGGACTGGGTGCCCGTCGGACTCGCCGTCGGATTCGGGGCCGGCGTCCCCGTCCGCCCAGCCGTCGGAGCCGGGGCCGGCGTCCCCGTCCGCCCAGCCGTCGGAGCCGGGGCCGGCGTCCCCGTCCGCCCAGCCGTCGGAGTCGCGGCCGGGGCCGGGGTCCCGGTGGCCGATGGGGCCGGGCGCGGGCGGGCGGGCGGCGTGCTGGCCGTTCCCGCCGGCGTGGCCGGCGCAGTCGCGGGGACCCCCGGGATGGTCGCCCCACCGGGCTCAGCCGCTGCCGCCCTGGGGCCCGGCTGGCCGTGGCCAGCCGGGCCATAGCGGTAGAGGTCGTACCGCCGCATGAGGCTGATCAGGTTCGCCCCGTAGTCGGGGTTGGTTGCGTACACGCCGGTCAGCGCGGCCGCGAACTTATCCGGGTGCTGCCGCTCCGCCATGGCCTGCTGGTAGTAGCCGCTCTGGGCCAGCAGCCTGCCGTGGTCCTCGATGCTCTCGGCGACGTTGTGGTAGACCCGGAAGGACGCCGACGTGCTCACCGGCTGCCCGTTCACGTCCTCCTGCGTGGGCAGCGGCACGCTGCCGGCCGGGCCGGTGCCCTTGATCCCGAACAGGTTGTGGTCCTGGGCGGCCAGCTCACTCTGGCCCCATCCCGACTCGTCGATGGCCTGGGCGATGGTCACCGCGGCCGGAACCCCGTAGCGGCGCTGCGCGGCGACGGCTCCTGGCGCGACCTCGCTGATGAAGGCCTGCTGGGCCTGCGTCTCGGCGACGGCCGTGCGCACCGGTGACGGGTGGTGCCTGCGGTACGTGCCGCCGTGCTTACCGGCCAGGGCGTCGGTAGTGATCCCCGGAATCGCGGTCCCGCCCAGCGGCAGCTGCTCGCCAGCGGCAGGCGTCTTCTCGCGCTCGCGGCCCGCCTGCACTGCCGGAGCCGCTGCCGCGTTGCCGGCCGGCCCGTTGTCCGCCGACCCGGTCCTTTGCGCGGGCACCAGGCCAGGAATCGCGGGCTCGGTCGCGGCCCGGGCGGCGGGCGCCGGCACCGCCCCCGGAATGGCGGCCGGTTCGTCCGGCGTCCCGGAGGACCCGTGTCCGGCGCCGGGGTGCTGGCGGGGGGCCTGCGCCGCCTTCCCCCCGGACCCGGGCGAGTGCCCCGCCGGGCGGCCCCGTCCGTGCGCCTGCCCCCCCGCCGCCTGGGGGTCACCGGGCAGCACCCCGTTGTCAACGAACCCGACGACACCCGCGGCGGACAGCGGCTCCGGGTATTCGTGCGCGTTGACCGAGAAATTGGGCAGCGAATCCCCGCCCACGGTGTGCAGGACCCCCCCGGTGTCCTGGGTGACCACCTCGACGTGGCCGTCGAACAGCACCCAGTCCCCCGGCAGCGGGCGGTAACCATCTCCCAGCGGGTGCCACCGGTGCTGGGCCTCGGCGTCCTGCTGGATGGAGATGATGCGGGGCGACGCGGGGTTCTCCTCCACCCGCACGTCCGCCCAGCTGTGCAGGGGCCACGGATAGGAACCCCCGCCGGAGACCCAGCTCTGCCGGCCCACCACCTGGGCGCCGAGTTCCAGGGTGAGGCTGGCGAACGCCGCGCACGATTCGCCATGGTCGGCGCCGTCGAGACTGTCGTGCTGCCAGATAATCGCCTCCATCTCGGCCGGCGTCTTGCTCTGGGCCATCGTCAGGTAGTAGTCGGCCACGTGCACGATCGCGGCCCGGAGCATCGCGTCGTGGCTGGGTGCCGCCCGGTCCGGCTGGGCGGCCCGCACCGACTGCCGCAGTGCGACGAGGTTCAGCGGCATGCTGGTCGGCGAGCTGATGTCGGCGGCCGCCTTCGGGACAAACGAGAACCCGGTGATGGCCCCGCCCACGCTGAGACTGACCAGCGCCGTCATCTGCTGCCACCGCGGCCGGCCTGCCGAAGGCAACGAGTTCACCTCTTCCGTGCGGATAGGGCGTCCAGGCCGGAGCCGGGCGCGGCTGTTCCCGGGCACCCGCTAATTCCGTGATCGCCATGTCGGCGAGGGCCAGCTGGGAAACGGTCCTTCCAGGAGCGGTCATGTCAGGCGGCCAGGGTCTCGTTGCCCAGCTGCCGCAAGATCGCCTGAACTTGCGCATTCCCCGGGTTATCCGCGTTCGTGAACAACACCGCAGCGTCGTCAGCCGCCCCGCTTGAGGCCCCGACGATCCATTTGCGATAAACGTCGGAGACCAGCGCGGCCTGACCTTGGGGGCTGGTCACCGCACGGGCACACAGATCAGGAAATCCCTGCCGGGACGTAACCAGACCAGACCCGGTGTAGCGCAGGCAGTTCTGCGAATTGCTTTCCAATCCCGGCTGGACCACGGGATTGCCGTTGGTTCCGGTCAGGGTGGCGCCGCCGATGATGTCGTTAATGGCCCGGGCGGCTACCGCGATGCTGTCGATCGGGTCAGCCGGGTCGTAGGGGTGGTGCAGGTTCAGCGAGGCGGCGACCGCGCCGCCCTGGCTCGGCGTGATGGGCTCAAGGCCCTGCCGGCCGGTCTTGGTGTCCGCGAAGTGGGGATTATCGTCGCTGGTCAACAGCGCGAAGACCCAGAGGATCTGCCGGGTGGCGTTCGCGCAGGCGAAGTTGACCTGGCCCGGCTCGGACACCACATCCGGGTTTTGGCACGCCTTGGCCACTTCCGCCTGGACGGTAGCCACGCTGGCCGGCCACGACGCCCCGCCACTGGAGATGATGACGGCCAGGACAGTGGCCAGGACGGCCGCGGCCGCCGTGATGGCCACGGTGGTGCGCCGGGAAACGCCGCGGCGATAGGCGCTCTGCCGTCCGTGATTGACGATTCCCACCGTCGGATCCGAGGCCTGATCCTGGGCGTCCGGCCCGCTAAAAGCGTCCGCGGGTGCGTTGAGGTCATCAGCCCGCTCGTCCGGCTCATACAGCGGCTTTTCACCGACGAAAGGCGGATCGTCCGGTGAGTAAAAGGGCAGGCTGTCCGGTGCGTAATGCGGGCCAGCGTGCTCAGCAGGCCCGTACTCAGCAGGCCCGTGCTCGGCGGGCCCGTAGCCATGAGCGGACCGGGCGAGCTCGCGTTCCAGGGACACCCGGGCTTCGGACAGCTCTCGCTGCAGTTCCTCGGTGGTTTTCTTCAGGTCGGCGAGCCGCTGGCTGTTCTGGCGGATTATGTCTTCAAAGTGCATGGTCACTGTCTCACCTCTAGCGTGCGGCCGTACCGGGCCGATCCCGGGAGCTCATGACCGGCCCGGGACCCGCCCCATCAGGTGGGTGATCGTGAGGTAGCCGAGAGCGACGACGGACCCCCGGCCGCTGGCCGCGGCCGGGGACGGTGGGGACCCTCAGTTGCCCCTGCGGGGGCCCCAGCCCGGATCGGTTGAGGCCTGGCGGCCATTAGAACACATGTGCGATGCTGATGTGAAGTCGCAATCTGTTCGAACGTATGTTCGGCTACGAGGTGAGGTGAGCGTGCCGCGAATCAGGAGGGGACCCCGCACGCGGGGCAGGCACCGCCTGCGGGCGGCCGCGGGCCGGCTAGGTGCCCGGTACCGCGCCGCCCTGCGTCAACATCCACAGCCGGTACGTGATCGGCCAGGTGGTCACCGGCGGCTGGGTCAGGTCGTGCGCGTCCTGGGTGGTGGCCAGGTCCACCACCCGGCGGGGGCTCGCCCCGTAGCGGGTGAGCTCGCTGGGCCGGGTGGCCAGCAGGACAGGCTCGCGGCCCGTGCCCGCGATGCCCCGGATCACCGACTGGACCTGTCCGGCCGGCGCGCCCGCCAGCACCGCAGCCGGGACGCCGCACATGCCCCTGACCGCCTGGGCGAACTCACTCGCGGCCAGCTGGTCGAGGAACACGACCGACATCCGCGCGCTCATGGCGCCGCACAACCCCTGCACGGCGGCCGCCTGACCCGCGCCGGTCCGCTTGACCCCCAGCCCGGTGGCCGTGGGCCCGGACTGGCCGGCCGAGCCGGTCAGGCTGAAGCCGAACGTGGTCACGGCGGTCGGGACCGCCATGGCCAGGACGAAGCACGCGGCCGCCACGGTCACGGCGACCCGGCCGGCGCCACGGTTCCTGGCCCGGCGGTCCAGCCAGGCCGCGACCCACACCGCGGACAGGATGAAACCGGGCAGCACCATCGGCACCAGGGTCCGGCTCGCCCACGGCTGGTCGGGCACGGTCCGCGGTGCCCAGAGCACGTTCACCGTGGTCCAGGTGAAGAGGGCGAGCGGCAGTCCCCAAGCCCAGGCCAGGCCGTCCTCGTCGGCCCACCGGAGCAGGGCGCGCGCGCACCGCCGCGCGAGCAGGGCCAGGCCGAATCCGCCGAGGAGCAGCGCCGGGATCCCGATGTACCAGATCACCCAGTACAGGCTGTCTTCCGCGTACGAGCGGGTCGGCTGGACGGGAAGGCCGAGGAGCTTCTGCAGGGCGCCGATGTACCCGGCGGTGCCCGGCCCCGGCCGCCAGTGCGCGGTCTGCACCGAGGGCCGCACCAGGAAGGCGATGAGCGCCGCCGCCACCAGCACGGCGGCCGCCTCCGGCGCCCGCCAGCGGAGCGCGCCCCGGGCCACCCGGCTGGCCCGGGCCCGGGCCGCCGGCCAGCCGGCGACGGCCACGCCGGCCACCGTCACGGCCGCGACCACCAGCGCGATCAGGCTGGCCGGCCAGACCGGGAAGCCGGGGGCGGCGAGCGTCGGCCGGCGCGGCGACCGCGCAGACGGCGAGCGCGTACCCCGCGCCGGCGAGCACGCCGAGGCCCAGCGGGAGTGCCTGCGGCCGCCGGGCCGCGAGCAGCAGCCCGGTGAAGGGGATGACCGGGATCAGGTCCGGCAGCACATTCAGCGAGGCCAGCGCAGCCAGCCCCAGGGCCAGCCCGCCCAGTGCGGCCGCGGCCATGCTGGGCGAGAGCCAGGCCGGCCAGCGCAGCCAGCCCGGGTAGCCGGCCATCCAGCCCGGGCCGGACCGCGCCCGCAGTGCGTCGGCCACCAGGCACAGCCCGCCGAGCAGCAGCAACTGGGCCAGGGGCTCGGTGAACGCCGAACGGCTGGTGTACTGCTCGGGCAGGGTGACGGCGAGGATCAGGGCCGCCGGCGGGGCCCACTGCGGGCCCGCGAGCCGCCCGGCCAGGCCGCCGAAGGTGAGCACCGCGAGCGCGCCGAGCACCGGGCTGGCCAGGACGGCCGTGGACATGCCGTGGATCCACCAGCCACCGGCCGTCACGATCGCCAGGCCCGGCGCGAACTGCGGTCCCAGGCCCCCGTGCGAGACGGCCAGGCCGGTGCTGGCGAAGGCCAGGCCGGGGTGCGCGCCGCCGAAGTCGCGCAGCGAGTCCGGGATGGGCAGCGAACCGTGGCCCGCGATCCAGTAGCTGAGCTGGAAGGCCGCACCGGGCTGGCGCGAGACGATGATCTGCGGCGAGTTGAGCCGGATCTGCCAGGCCCCGAACCCGGCCGCCGCGGCGATCGTGCCGGCCAGGCCCCACCAGCCGGCCCAGGCCGGGGTGGCCCGGCCGCCTGCGGGTGCCGGAACCAGCCGCGGGCCGGGCAGCCGGCGGGCCACCGCGGCGACCAGGACCACGGCCAGCGGCGCGGAGATGAGCAGCAGCGGGGCCGGGCGCAGCCGGCCCGCCATGAGCAGCGCCGCGCCGGGCAGCAGCCAGGCCAGTGCGAGCAGCACCGGCAGCACCGTGAGCTGGGCGAAGCACCAGTCGCCCCAGGGCGCCCGGCGGCCCAGCCTGACCGTGGCGGCAGGCTCGCTGCTGTCGGCTACTGGGCCGGCCTGAGGGGCTTCCGGGCGCACGCGTTCCACTTTAGGCCGGGGGGCCGACATTACCGCGGAAGGCGAGGTGACCGATTCATCCCATTGGCGCCCCATGCGGTAGCTGTTCGGTTAACAATGGGGGGACACCCCCACCCTCGCGCGTATCCGCGCACGCCACAGCCCAGGCCCCGAGGAGCGATGACCCGCTACGACGACATGGACGAGTCCGGGGGCGGTATCTCGGTGTCCGGCCAGGCGCCGGGACGCCGGCCCTGCCCGATTCCCGCGGTGACACCGACTGCCAGCTAGCGCTCTATGGCCCCGGGGAGGCACCTGAGCCGCCAGCCAGGCCGGCCGCGGCGGCGGCTCCGGCGGGAGCCAGCAGGCCCGGGGAGGGTCGCGGTGGCGGCGCCCCAGCCGCCGCACGGTGCTCGGCGCGGCCGCCATCGTCGTGACGATCGTGGTCGTGGCTACCTCGCTGGCGGCGTATGCGCAGTACCGAACCGTCGTGGGCAGCATCCACCACGAGAAGGTCACCGCGGCGATGCTGGGTAAGCGGCCGCCCTACACCGCCGGCCTGAACATCCTGATCATCGGTTCCGACTCGCGGGCAGGCCTGGGCAACAAGTTCGGAGCGGACGTCCTGGGTTCACGCTCGGACACCTCGATGCTGCTGCACATCGCACCCGGGCACACCCGGGCTGACATCATCAGCTTCCCGCGCGACTCGATGGTCCCCGTCCTGGCCTGCTCCAACGATGGGCAGGGCCACACGGGCCAGAGCGCGCAGCCCGGTGAGGTGGAGCGGCTCAACGCGACCTTCTCCGCGGGCGGAGCCCCGTGCCTGTGGAAGACCCTCGAGCAGGAAACCGGGATCCGCATCCAGCATTTCGTGGAAGTGAACTTCTCCGGCTTCCAGTCCATCGTCAACGACGTCGGCGGCGTGCCGGTCTGCCTGCCGTTCGCTATCGACAACCCGCAGTCCAGGCTGCACCTGTCGGCGGGCAAGCACGTCGTCAACGGGGCGCAGGCGCTGGCCTTCGTCCGGCTCCGGGAGAACATCGGCGAGGGCTCTGACACCCAGCGCATCCAGCGCCAGCAGTACTTCCTGGCCGCGGTCATGCAGAAGCTCAAGGCGACCAACCTGCTCGCCCAGCCCAGCCGGATCTTCAGCGTGGTCCGTGATGCGGCGAAGTCCCTGACCACCGACAGCGGACTGGATGTGCCCACGATGCTGCGCATCGCGGACAGCATGAAGAGCCTGAGCTCGAGTTCGGTGCAGCTGGTGACCGTCCCCGTGGTCCCGTACGTCGGCGATCCCACCGCCGAGCTGTCCTGGGAGCAGCCTCAGGCGGACCGGATGTTCCGGGCCATCGAGGCCGACCGCAGCCTGCCTGCCAACGGCAAGGCCGCGGCCAAGGGGAAGACCCACGGCCAGGCCGCCACGGCCGCACCCACGGTCAGCCCGGCCGCAGTGCACGTGCAGGTGCTGAACGGGTCCGGCGTCAGCGGCGTGGCCGGCACCACCGCCACGGCCCTGGCCGCTAAGGGCTTCACCGTGACCGGCACCGGGTCGGCCGCGAACTACAGCTACACCAGCAGCGTGATCCAGTACTCCTCCGCGGCCCAGCTGCCCGAGGTCAACACGCTCAAGGCCCGGCTCGGCTCGGTGGTCGTGCAGAAGGACACGGCGCTGGGCCCCGGGTCACTGACCCTGATCCTCGGATCGACCTTCACCGGGCTGAGCACGGCCAAGGACCCGGGCACCAAGTCCCCCGCCAAGTCCCTGGGCCATCTGGCCAAGAGCTACGGGGGCATCACCGCGAGCACGAACATCTGCCAGGACTCGGCGGCCTTCGCCGGCCCCGACACCCCGCTGCCGGGGGGCTGACCGGGGCACTGCCCTCCGGTCAGGCGTTGGAGGGCTCCGCCAGGCCGCCGTGCGGCGGCTGGCCCCCCGGGCTGCCCTCATCGGGACGGCCCTCCGGCCGCAGCCACCGCACGCCCTGCTGCGACACCACCAGCCAGGCCCACAGGCCCAGGGGGTACATGAAGTAGCCGAACCTGGTCGCCGGGGCCAGGACGAACATGAGCACCAGGCCGATGATGAGCCGCCAGGTCGCGGACGGCACGTTCCGCGGGGGCCGGACGACCAGGGAGACCAGTACCCCCAGGCCCGCGAGGCAGAGCAGCACCACGGCGATCTTGTGCCCGACCGGCCCGGTGTCGGCCAGCACGTGCCCGGGCAGCGGGCTGGCGGCCTGCGATTTGACCTTGGCCAGCCCGAGCGGGAACAGAATGGTGTTCTCCACCAGAGCGTGCGGCCAGACCGCGGCGACCGGCCCGATGATAGCGGCCGCCGCGGCGATGGCGGCCAGGAGGAACCGGGTCGTGGCCCGCCGGCCGTCCCGGACCAGGAGCATGGTCGCGGCCACGATCAGGCCGGCCACGCGGTCGCCTTGGTGGCCGCGGCGACGCCCAGTACCAGCCCGGCCAGCAGCGGCGACGGCCGCCGCCAGAGCAGCGCGAGCCCGAGGCACAGCAACGCGAGGACGGGAACGTCGGTACCCCCCACCGTCAGCGAGAACGCGATCACGGGGGTGGCCGTGATGAGCGCGGTCCAGCGCAGCACGTCCCGGGCCCCCGCGACGGCCAGGGCGGCCGCGAACACGACCACAAAGCCCAGCGTGAACCAGATCCGCGGGTCGGTCACCAGCCCGGGCCCGAACAGCGCCCGCGGCAGCCCGAAGATCGCCATGACGGGCAGGTAGGGGTTGTAGATGTTGGGGTCATGCGAGGCGGAGACCACCGCCTGGCTCTCGTACGGGGAACCGTGCTGGACCAGCAGCTGGGCCCCGCGGGCGATCACGCCCACCTCAGGCTGCCACCGGCCCTGCTCGGCCAGCAGCGACATCGGCGCGATCAGCGCTCCGCCGACCCCCACGAGCAGGGCCAGGTCCACCGCCCGCGACGACCGCCAGGCCAGCATGATCACGACGGCCAGCACATAAGCGGCGGTGCCGAACACTCCCCAGAGACGGTGCAGGTTATCCGAGCTGAACACGCCCATGCCCGCGGCGAACAGCGCGCAGGCAGCGAAGATCGCGGCCAGCCAGCGGCGGGGGATGGTTAGCGGCGACTGCCATCCCAGGCCGGGCCCGCCGTAGTGCAGCGACCCTCGTCTGAGCACGAGCATAGAGATACACCCTCCACGGGATGATCCTAGCCTTCCGCCCCTTCGGCGCTGGGCAGGCACCCCGGAGCACTGCTGCCCAGCCTGGGCCGGTGAACACCTCGGGGACGGGCCCGCACCGCCAGCCAGCTGGCCAGGCTGCCCGAGCTCAGCTGCCAGAGCAGGTACACGGTCAGGGCCAGGTAGCTGAGCGTGGCCACGCCGAGCATCGCGCCGACCCCGCCCACCAGCATCCGGCCTTCCCAGCCAATCCCGCTGCGCGGGTCGCCCGCGGGCATCGGATGGCGGGCCCGGTAGGCGGTGTCCAGCTGGCGGAGCGCGAGCAGCCCGGTCAGCGCGAACACCAGCGGGCCGGGCACGCCCTTGGCGAAGCCGAGTGCGGCCAGGTAGACGTACTGACCGGCCTGGATGACCAGGGGCGTGAGCCAGTCCAGCGGCCCGTCGTGCGGATGCGCGGAACCCGGCGCGGCGAGCAGCATCGCGGCCACCGGGGTCAGCAGGACCAGGCCGGCCAGGTCATGCAGGCCCAGCGTGGCGAGCAGGACGGTCGCGGTCAGCCCGGCCACGGCAGGCGGCAGGGGCACCAGCTGGCCGCGCACGATGGCGCCCGCGAAACGGGCCAGCGGCCCGTCGTCCCGCGCGGTGACGACGTCGGCCGGACGGAGCGCGGCCTCGGGGCGGCTCGCCGTCCGCGCCGGGCCGTTCCCCGCCCGCGGTCCGGCGATCGTCCACGCCAGCGCGACCGCCCCGGCCCAGGTCAGGACGAGCAGGGCTGTCCGGGTGCCGTACAGCGCGGCAGTCACGGTGATCACCACGGCCCGCACCCCGGCGGGCAGCCCTAGCAGCCGCGCGGCCGCGAGCGCCAGGGCCCGCCCGGGTCCCGGGCGTTCTGCGGCGGGCGGAGGCTCGGGCCGCGCCGGGGCCGCGGGAGGGTGCGGCCGGATCAGCCGGGCGCCCTTCCGCATCCCGAGCAGGATCGCCGCCGCGGTGGCCAGGGCCCAGACCCGGTTCTGCCCGGGGGCCGCGCCCGCGGCCAGTCCCGCGTAGACCGCCAGCTCGCCGGCTAGCGCGCAGACGCCGGCCAGCCACCCGTCGAACGCGCCCACGGTGAGCTGCCCGCCCACCCGCCGGGCCAGGTAGCCGCCGGCCAGCGCCAGGCCGCCGGCCAGCGCGGTGAGCGGGGTCCCCGCGCTGAACCACACCGCGGCGCACAGGGCACAGGCCAGCTCGATGCCGGTCACGGAGGTGCGGGCCACGGCCCGGCGGCTGGCCCAGACGGCCACGCGCCGGGGCAGCACCACCACGGCCGTGGTTACCGTCATGTCCCTCTCCGCTGCTCAGGATGGCCCAGGGCGACCTGGCCAGCCCCATGACATCAGGACGCCAGGTGACCCGCCACCCGGCTCGGTGGCCCATCAGCTCGTGCCGCGTTCCGCGGGTAACCCTTGCCTGTCGTACCCGGGTAGAGTCCGCTCATGCGAACGGTGGCTGTGGTGCTGGCGGCCGGGTCGGGGGTGCGATTCGGCGCCGCGCTCCCCAAGCAGCTGCTCCCGCTGGCCGGTCGGGCCCTGCTGGAGCATTCGGTCGCCGCGTTCGACCAGGCGCCCGGCGTGGACGCCACGCTGGTGGTGATGGCACCCGGGCACGCGGGCCAGGTCCGCGAACTGCTGACCCTGGGCGGCTACCGCAAGGTGACCGGGATCATCGAGGGCGGGCAGACCCGGCCCGAGTCGAACCCGGCGGGCGATCGCCGCGCTGGGCCCGGGCGAGGCCAACGTGCTGTTCCACGACGCTGCCCGCCCGCTGCTCGACCAGGCCACGATCGCGGGCTGCGTGCGCGCCCTGGGCAGCTACCAGGCGGTCGGGGTGGCGGTTCCGACCTCCGACACGATCGTGGAGGTCGCGGACGGCCTGATGACCGGGATGCCGCACCGCGACACGCTGCGCCGCTGCCAGACCCCGCAGGGGTTCCGGCTGTCGGTGATCCGCACCGCGCACGAGCTGGCCCTGGCCGACCCGGCCTTCGCCGACCTCACCGCGACCGACGACTGCGGGGTGGTGCTGCGCTACCTGCCGGACGTGCCGGTAGCGGTGGTGCCGGGCAGTGAGCGGAACATCAAGATCACGTATCCCGGGGACCTCAGCATCGCCGAAGTCCTGCTCAGTGACGGCGGGCGCTGACCGCCTGCTTGACCAGGGTCTGGCCGAAGTCCCAGATCAGGCCGCTGCCCCGGCTGGCGTCGTCCATCACCTCGACGAACGCGTCCCGGAACAGGTCCACCTCGTTTCCCCGATGGTCAGCGGCGGCAGCAGCTTGATCACTTCCATGTGGTCCGCCGCGACCTGGGTCAGGATGCGGTGCCGCTGGAACAGCGCGACCACCACCGTCTGCGCGAACAGGCCGTGCCGGGCGGCCTGGAGCATGTTCCAGGCCGCCCGGGAGCCGGAGGCCTTCGGGCGGCCGAACTCCAGGCCGATCATCAGACCGCGCCCGCGCACCTCGGCCAGCAGCTCGTACTTGTCCACCAGCAACTGCAGGGCCTCGGAGAGCAGGGCGCCGGTCTGCTCGGCGTTCTCCACCAGCTTCTCGTCCTCGATGACCGCCAGTGAGGCCAGGCCGGCCGTCATCGCGGCCGCGTTGGAGCCGAACGTGGAGTCGTGCACCAGCACCCGGTCGATCGACGAGTAGACCTTGTCGAAGATCCATTCCTTGGCCAGCGTGGCGCCAACCGGGACAAACCCGCCGGAGAGCGCCTTGGCCACGGTCACGATGTCCGGCTCGACGTCATCGTGCTGGTAGGCGAAGAACCGGCCGGTGCGGCCGATGCCGGACTGCACCTCGTCGCAGATCAGCAGAGCGCCGTGCTCGTGCAGCAGGGCCCGGGCCGCGGCCAGGAAGCCCGGCGGGGCCACCGCACGCCCTTGCCCTGGACCGGCTCGATGATGAACCCGGCCACGTCGCCCCGGCGCAGCTCGGCTTCCAGTGCGTCCAGGTCACCGAACGGGATCATCGTGTCCGGCAGCAGCGGGCCGAAGCCCTTGCGGAACTCCGCTGAGCCGTTGATGGACAGCGAGCCGATCGGTGAGCCCGTGGTAGGCGTGATCGCAGTAGATGATCCGCTGCCGCCCGGTCGCGTAGCGGGCGAACTTCAGCGCCGCTTCCACCGCCTCGGTGCCGCTGTTGCAGAAGTACACCCGGTCCAGGCCGGGCGCCTTGGCCAGCAGCTGCTCGCCGAGCAGGCCGGGCAGCAGCGGGGCTGTCGAACTGGACCAGGTCGGCCAGCTCGGCGTCCAGCATGTCGTGCAGGGCCTTGCGCACCACGGGGTGGTTGCGGCCCAGCGCGAACACCCCGAATCCGGCCAGGAAGTCGGCGTAGGCCTGGCCCGTCGGAGTCGTACAGGTAGGCACCCTCGGCGCGCTCGTAGACGCGGTCGAAGCCGATGGCGTGCAGCATCCGGGGCAGCTGGGGGTTCAGGTGCTGGCTGGCGAGGGCGTAGCCCTCCCCGTGCCGGGCAGCGAGAAGCTCCGACAAGTCGAAAACCATGGGGAGTAGTCTGCCGACTTCCCGGGGCCTCTCGCTACCCGGGGTGTTACAAACCCGAGTCCTCCAGCATCTCGGTGACGAGTGCCGCGATCGGGGACCGTTCCGACCGGACCAGCGTCACATGGGCGAACAGCGGATGGCCCTTGAGCTTCTCGATGACCGCCACCACGCCGTCGTGCCAGGCCGACCCGCAGGTTGTCACGCTGGGCGATGTCGTGGGTGAGCACGACCCGCGACCCCGAGCCGATCCGGGACAGCACGGTCAGCAGGACGCTCTGCTCCAGGGACTGGGCCTCGTCCACGATGACGAACGAGTCGTGCAGCGAGCGGCCCCGGATATGGGTGAGCGGCAGCACCTCGAACATGTCGCGGGCCAGCACCTCGTCGATCACGTCCTGTGAGGTGACCGCGGACAGGGTGTCGTAGACCGCCTGGGCCCACGGGTTCATCTTGTCCGCCTCGGAGCCGGGCAGGTACCCGAGCTCCTGGCCGCCCACCGCGTACAGCGGCCGGAACACCACCACCTTGCGGTGCTGGCGGCGTTCCATCGCCGCCTCCAGGCCCGCGCACAGGGCGAGGGCGGACTTGCCGGTGCCGGCCCGGCCGCCGAGCGAGACGATCCCGACGTCGGGGTCGAGCAGCAGGTCGAGCGCGACGCGCTGCTCGGCGCTGCGGCCGTGCAGGCCGAACGCCTCCCGGTCGCCGCGCACCAGCCGAACCGATTTGTCCGGCAGTACCCGGCCCAGGGCACTGCATCCAGCGGCGGCCAGCACCAGCCCCGTGTGGCAGGGCAGCTCGCGCGCCTGCTCGCAGTCCAGCTTGCCGGTGTCGTAGAGCTCCTGGATATCGTCCGCGGTCACGTCGAGCTCGGTCATGCCGGTCCAGCCGGAATCGGCCGGCAGCTCGGCCCGGTACTCCTGGGCGGTCAGCCCGATCGAGGCCGCCTTGACCCGGAGCGGCAGATCCTTGCTGACCAGGACCACGTCTTCGCCCTCAGCCTCGAGACTGCGCGCGACGGACAGGATCCGCGTGTCGTTGTCGCCGAGCCGGAACCCCGGGGGAAGGACCTGGGGATCGGAGTGGTTCAGCTCGACCCGGACGGTTCCGCCCTCGTCACCGATCGGCAGGTCGGCATCCAGCCTGCCGAATTCGATCCGCAGGTCATCCAGGTGCCGGAGGGCCTGACGGGCGAAGTAGCCCAGTTCGGGGTGATGGCGCTTGGCCTCCAGCTCGGTGATGACGACGATGGGCAGGATCACGCGGTGCTCGGCGAACCGGCTGATCGCGGCCGGGTCGGCGAGCAGGACGCTGGTGTCCAGCACGTAGCTGAACCGGCGGCTTCCGGGTACCCCGGGAGCCCCACCGTCCCTGTCAGTGCGGGCATTGCTGGGCCGCGATTCGCGGCGGGCAGAAGAACTGGCCACTCGTTCTCCCCTGGGCGCCTGATCAGGCGCCACGCTCGGACACAGAAGTGTCTCCAGGACCGGGACAGGCCCTCGAAGGGCCAGGTCCCGGCCCTTCGCTCGTCTCGCCTGCGTGCCAGGACACGAAGCTCGAGGATGTCGAGGGCCTTCCCGGGGGGACGGCTAGGCACCGCCCACCTGATTGAAAGGTACCCGGGCGGCGCGATCCCTGGAAGACCCAGGCGGAGTGTCACACACCACGCCGGACCAGGTTTAGGACGGGTTTACGAGCCGAACCTGCGCTGGCGGGCCGCGTACGAGCGCAGCGCGCGGAGGAAGTCCACCCGGCGGAAGTCCGGCCAGTAGGCGTCGCAGAAGTAGAACTCCGAGTGAGCGCTCTGCCAGAGCAGGAACCCGCTCAGCCGTTGTTCCCCGGACGTCCGGATGACCAGGTCGGGGTCGGGCTGCCCGGCCGTGTAGAGGTGCTCGGCGATGTGCTCCACGTCCAGGACCCCGGCGAGTTCCTCGATCGTGGTGCCCTTGGTCGCGTGATCCTGCAGCAGGGAGCGGACCGCGTCGGCGATCTCCCGGCGCCCGCCGTACCCGATGGCCACGTTGACCAGCAGGCCGGGATAACCGGCGGTGGCCTCCCCCGCGTCCTTGAGCACCTGCGCCGTCTCCGCCGGGAGCAGGTCGAGCGCGCCGACCGGCTTCACGTGCCAGCCCGCCTCGGCCAGGGCCCGGACGGTGCTTTCAATGATCTTCAGCAGCGGTTCCAGCTCGGCGGCGGGCCGGGACAGGTTGTCGGTGGCGAGCAGCCAGAGGGTGACCACCTCGACCTGGGCCTGACGGCACCAGCCAAGCAGCTCGAAGATGTGGTCGGCGCCCTTCTGGTGGCCATTGCTGACGTCGGTGAAACCCGCCAGGCGGGCCCACCGGCGGTTGCCGTCGAGGATCACCCCGACGTGCCGCGGCACGTCGTGGCCAGACAGCGATGCTTCCAGCCGGCGCTCGTACACGCGGTAGACGAGATCGCGGAGTCCCGTACGAGCCTCGCGCAGCCCCATCCGAACCTACTTCCGCCGCTAGCCACCGGCCGATGGGCATGGCCTGCCCGTATCAAGGATGTCACCACCGGGGCGGGCTCGTGACGCGACCGGCCCACCCGGCGATGCACCTCGGCCTGAAAGCCATCTAAACAGAAAGTAGCGACGTTACGACAAATCGTTACACCTTGTTCACCAAAGTGCGCACTGCTCTTGGTGCGGCGCGGTCAGTCGCAAGGTGACCAGCAGGTTCGCGGCCCGGTCAGGACTGGGGACCTTCCGCCCGGACCTCCTCGACCCGGCGCAGTGCCTCGCGCAGCTGGCCGAGCCAGGAGTCCTCGTGCTCGCCGACCAGCCGCACGCACCAGGCCAGTGCGTCGCTGCGGCTGCGGGCCACGCCCGCGTCCACCAGCGTGTCGAGCACCCGGCGCTCGGACTGGCGCAGCCGGGTCATCACCGGAACCGACAATGTGGTGAACATCACCTTCCGGCCGCCGCAGATCACGCCCCAGGAGACCTTGCGGCCGAACTTGTGCTCGGCCTCGCGGGCGATCTCGATCCGGTGCTCCCGGGTTTCCTCGCGGAACCGGCGGGTCCGCCCGTCCGCCGCTGCCGCCCGCGCGGCCGCGGTGAGCATCCGCCGCCACGTCCAGGTCGCCGAGGGGGCCGACCACGGTGATCTCTTCCCGGTCGACGAGGACCTCAGGCGTCTCGGTGAACCAGCCGGCGGGCAGGCGGCCGGTGAACCAGCCCGCGCAGCTTCCTCGCCCGGGACGGCGCCTTCGCCTGCTTCTCATGTACTCATGTAATGATAATTACATGCATCGACGCTGCAAGCTTGCGAGCGCGGCTCTGAGGGCGCAGGCTGGCACGCGGCACGCGGTCACTCGCGGCGCAGGGCGGACGCGGCCCGCGGAGCCGGGGCAAGGCGGCGCGGGTCAGCCGACCGGGGAGGCGGCGACCTGCGCGGCGAGGCCGGGGAGACCCGCACCGCCCCGGCGAACTCGCTGCCCAGCGTCCACCGGGCACGAGCTCGACGTCCATCGCCGGGCTCGGGCGCCTGGATCATCATGCCCGTTGCCCAGGTAGATGGCCACGTGCGAGATGTAGTCCGGGGCGGTCGGGATCGGTGTGGTAGAAGAGCAGGTCACCCGGCCGGGCTGGCTGAACGGTATCTGCGGGCCCGGTCCGGGCCTGGTCCGCGGCCACCCGCGGCATGACCACCCCGGCCTGGGCGAACGACCACTGCACCAGCCCGGAGCAGTCGAACGTCGTCGGCCCGGCGCCGCCCCAGACGTACGGGCATGCCGACCCGGCTGGCCGCGGCCTTGAGCATGGCGATGAGCTCCGCCCGCGGTCAGCGCCGGCTGCCCGTGGCCGGGCGCTGGCCGCGGTCCCGGCGGCCGCGACGACCCGGCCGGCCGCGGCGGCCGGGGTGCCGCGGGCCGTGGTAGCGACCAGCGGCTCGACCACGGCCCCGTGCGGCATCCGCGCTTCTTGATCTCGCGCGACCAGCGCGGCCAGCCCGGTCGTCCGGGGCGCTCACCACGATCGCGTTGCCCGCCGGGAAGCCGAGCGCGCGGGCGACGGCCCGCGGAGACGACCGCGTCGACCCCGCCGATGCCGACCGTGCCGAACCCGGCGACGCGCAGCGACCGCAGCGTCCGGCCGGCCACCGTGACCGTCCCGCCCAGCGGCAGCTTGTCCTGCTTGCCCATCGTGTACGAGACGGCGATCGCCGCCTTTCGCCACGTTGCTCCACAGCGGGCTGGCCGCGGCGGTCGGCCCGGCGGCGAACGCGCGGAACGTGGCCGGGTCGACCCCGAGCATCGCCGCGAACGTGCCGTTGACCCGGACCCGGGCCGCGTCGACCGCCCGGGCCGCCTGGACGCCGCGCAGCCGGGCACCCGGGCCACGTCCCGGGCCGGGAGCGCGTGCTGTGCCACCACCATCACATCCGCCCGGAGGAGCTTCCGCGGCGCCGTCGCGCCCGTGGTCGTCGCCGTGGCGGTGCGCGCGCCTCCCGCGGACTGCGCTCCGGGCACCGGCACCGATACCCGTCCCGCAGCGGTCCCGGCCAGGGCCACCAGCGCCAGCAGCACACCGCCGTAGCGGCGCACGCCAGAACGCAGCCGGGCACCACCTCGTGCCGCTGCTGCCGGAGCAGGAGTCACGAGGGCGTCTATACCCATGCGCCGCCCGGCATACCGCGGGGGCGGCGGCCGTCTCCCTCGCCCGCCTGCCCGTCCCGGCGAATACGCAGGCCAGCCGCGGGCGGCAGGACCCGTCCCGGCGAAATTTCCGGTTCCATTTACGCGGCCGCCACCGGTGGCTCGCCAGCGCCGGGCTAATCACCGCGGAGCACGGCGCGCAGCGCGGCCGGGTCGGTCACCGGGGCCAGGCAGGCGAAGCCCCGGCAGACGTAGGCCGCCGGGGCCCCGCTGACCAGGCCGCGCGGCCTCGAGCAAGGGGATGACCGGTCCCCCGGTTCCCCGTCGCCGAGGGCGAGCACGGCGCCCGGCGGGGCGGCCTCCAGCGCGGTGAGCTGCAGCGCGGCGGTCCGCGGGTCGTCCGCCGGGCCGACGATCGCGATCTCGGCGGGCCCGGAGATCAGCGCCTCGGCGACGGCCAGGCCCGAGCCGGCGGCCCGCGGGAACCGCGCCGCGATCGGCCCCAGCAGCCCCAGCGCGGCCGCCGCGGCTTCCCGGTGCAGCGCCGACCCGGTCAGCGCGGAGTAGCTGAGCAGGGCCCCGGCCGCGGCGAAGGTGCCGGACGGGGTAGGGCCGTCCGCGGGATCCGCGGGCCGGTAGACCAGCGCTTCCCCGTCGTCCGCGGTGTCGTAGAACCCGCCGCTCCCGTCGCCGAACCGGGCCAGCGCCGTGCCCAGCAGGTCCCCGGCAAAGGACACCCAGCGCGCCTCGCCGGTCACCCCGGACAGGGCCAGCAGGCCCTCGGCCACGCACGCGTAATCCTCCAGCACCCCGGCGCTGCCGGAGGCCACGCCGTCCCGGGACGTGCGGGCCAGCCCGCCGCCGGACCGGTGCACCCGGGCCAGCAGTTCCGCCGCGCCCTGGGCCGCGGCCACGAAGGCCGGCTCGCCGAGCAGCAGGCCGGTCTCGGCCAGCGCCGCGATGGCCAGCCCGTTCCAGGCCGCGACCACCTTGTCGTCGCGGCCCGGGCGGACGCGCGCCCCGCGCGCGGCCAGCAGGGCCGCCCGGACCCGGCCGAAGCGGGCCGGGTCCGCCGGGCTCGGCCCGCCGCTGCAGCACCGACCGGCCGTGGTCGAAGGTGCCGGCCGCCGGTCACCCCGAACGCCGCCGCGGCGTACTGCCCGTCCTCCGCCCCGAGGGCCGCGGACAGCTCGTCGGGTGTCCAGGTGTAGAACAGGCCTTCCGCGCCGTCACTGTCCGCGTCGAGCGCCGACGCGAAGCCGCCCTCCGGCGTGCCCAGCTCGGCGATCATCCAGGCGCAGGTCCCGCGGGCCACCCGGCGGGCCAGCTCCGACCCGGTCCGCCGCCACAGGTGCGCGTAGACCCGGGCCAGCAGCGCGTTGTCGTAAAGCATCTTCTCGAAATGCGGCACGACCCAGCCGGCGTCCACGCTGTACCGGGCGAAACCCCCGGCGAGCTGGTCGTACAGGCCCCCGCGGGCCATCGCCCTCGGCGGTCCCCTCGACCATCCGCAACGCCCTCGGGGACGACTCGCCGTTGCGCTGTCGCGCGCTCTCCCCCTGGCGGAGCAGGAATTCGAGCACCATGGACGGCGGGAACTTGGGCGCGCCGCCGAACCCGCCGCGCGGCCGCGTCGTAGCTGTCGGCCAGCGTGGCGACGCCCTGATCGCAGACCTCCGCCAGGACCTCTGCCGCGCCCGCGCCCGGCGCGGCCCCGGCCGGGCCGATCCCCGGCCCCCGCAACGGCGCGGCCCGCTCGGCCAGCGCCGCGGAGATCTGCCGGGCCTGGCTGGTCACGTTGTCGCGGTCCTCCCGCCACGCCTTGGCCACCCCGAGGACCAGACGCCGGAAATGCTCGCGGGGGAAATAGGTGCCGCAGAAGAACGGATCCCGGTCCGGCGTCATGAACACGGTCATCGGCCAGCCACCCTGGCCGGTCATGGCCTGGGTCGCGGTCATGTAGACCGCGTCCACGTCCGGGCGTTCCTCCCGGTCCACCTTGATCGCGACCAGGTTCTCGTTCATCAGCGCAGCGGTCTGCGGATCCTCGAAGGACTCGTGCGCCATCACGTGGCACCAGTGGCACGCCGAGTACCCCACCGACAGCAGGACCGGGACGTCGCGCTCGCGCGCGGCGGCGAAGGCCGCGTCGGACCACGGCCACCAGTCGACCGGGTTGTCCGCGTGCTGCAGCAGGTACGGGCTGGTGGCGTTCTTGAGTCGGCTGGCCATGCTCCCATCTTGGGCCTGCGGCGGGCCTGCCCATGACAGCGGCCCGCCGCAGGCTCCGCCCGGCCTGCCGGTCAGCAGTTGCGCAGGGCGGGCGACTGGTTGAGCAGCTGGGCCCGGGGCGAGATGAACGCCTGGTAGGCCGGACCGTGATCACCGGGCCGGAACGCGGCGGCCCGGTGGCAGTTCTGGAACGCGAGCTGGATGCCGAAGTGACGTTCCAGGCTGCCCCGGATCGAGTCGCTAGCCAGGGCGCGCAGCAGCTGCCCGCGCTCGGCCTCACCCGGCGGCGGGACCCGGTTGTCGGTGAACGCGGTGTCGCGCCGGTGGAGCCCGGCGGCCAGGCTGGCGATCAGGTCGTAGGCGTACGGCAGCGAGGTGCGCACGGTGGCGACGAACGCGGCGTCAGCGACTTCGCCGAGGCGAGCCTGGTCCAGCAGCTCTGGGGATACGACAAGGGACATGCCTGACTCCTGCCTGTTGATAAATATGGTTTTCATTTTCACCAGGAGTCTGCGCCGCCCCGGGGTGACCGGTCAAGGATCCGGGGCCGTGTTGCGCACGGAAGTCATAACGGTTATCGTTTTCATCAACGGGGGACCTTCCCCGCACCCAGCACCCAGCACCCAGCACCCAGCACCCAGCACCCAGCACCCAGCACCGAGACTGGAGACCGACACCCCATGCCCGCGCCCTGGCCCGCAGCCTCCCGGACCGTCCTCCTGGCGGCCGTCACCGTCGCGACGGCCGCGCTGGCCACCGCGTGCTCGTCCAGCTCCCCGGCGGCCGATTCCAGTGCCACTATCACCGCCGTGGGGGCGGAGAACGAGTACGCCAACGTCATCAGCCAGGTCGGCGGCAAGTACGTGCACGTCAGTGCCATCGAGAGCAACCCGAACACCGACCCGCACACGTTCGAGGCCAGCGCGAGCGTGGCCCGGGAGGTAAGCCAGGCTCAGCTGGTCGTGCAGAACGGCGTGGGCTACGACACGTACATGAACAAGATCGAGGCGGCGACACCGAGCTCCAGCCGCAAGGTCGTCGACGTCCAGCAGCTGCTCGGCCTGCCGGACAGCACGCCCAACCCGCACCTGTGGTACAAACCGACCACGATGCCGGCCGTGGCCAGGGAGATCGCCAAGGACCTGTCGGCCCTGCAGCCCGCGCACGCCGCGTACTTCTCGGCCCATGCCGCCGCGTTCGAGAAGTCGCTGCAGCCCTGGTACCAGGCGATTGCCCAGTTCAAGAAGGCCCACCCGGGCACCCCGGTGGCCACCACCGAACCAGTCGGTGACTACATGCTGCAGGCCGCGGGCACCCGGAACCTCACGCCGTTCGCCTTCCAGGCCGACATCATGAACGGGGTGGATCCCTCCCCGCAGTACGTGTCCCTGCAGGACAGCCTGTTCGCCCAGCACAAGGTGAAGGTCTTCGTGTACAACCAGCAGGTGACCGACTCCCTGACCGAGTCCTTCCTGGCCGCGGCGCACAAGGCAGGCATCCCGGTGGTCGGCGTGTACGAGACCATGCCGACGCCGGGGTACACCTACCAGTCCTGGATGGTGGCCGAAGTGCACGCGCTGTCCAGGGCCGTGACCAGCGGGGTCTCCACGCAGAGGCTGGTGCCGTGAGCACCCGGCCCGCAGGCCGGTGCCCCGGACGAGGTCCTCACGGTCGAGGGGGTCAGTGTCTGGCTCTCCGGCCGGGAGATCCTGCACGACGTCGGGTTCAGCCTGCGCCAGGGTGAGTTCGCCGGGCTGATCGGCTCCAACGGGGCCGGCAAGACGACCCTGCTCAAGGTCATCCTCGGCCTGCAAGCGCCGTCCGCGGGCACCGTGCGGGTGGCGGGCCAGCCCCGGTCGCGGCGCACGTCGATGATCGGTTACGTGCCGCAGAAGATCCTGCTCGACCCTGACATGCCGCTGCGTGCCCGGGACCTGGTCGGGCTGGGACTGGACGGACAGCGGCTCGGCATCCCGCTGCCGTCCGCGGGCCGCCGCAAGCGGGTCGACGAGATGCTCACCGCGGTGGGCGCGGACCGGTTCGGTGATGCCCGGGTCGGCAACCTGTCCGGCGGCGAGCAGCAGCGGGTGCTGATCGCGCACGCGCTGATCAGCCGGCCCGGCTGCTGCTGCTGGACGAGCCGCTAGCCAACCTGGACATCGCCAGCGAGCAGGGTGTGGTGGCGCTGCTGGCCCGGGTGGCCAGGGAGCAGCAGATCGCAGTGCTGATCTCGGCCCACGAGATGAACCCGCTGCTCCCGGTGATGGACCGGATCGTGTACATGGCAGCCGGGCGGGCCGCCAGCGGGACCACCGAGGAGGTCGTCCGGCCCGACGTCCTCAGCAGCCTGTACGGGCAGCACGTGGACGTCATCCACGTGCACGACCGGATTCTCGTGGTCGCCGGGCGCGGCGACGGGCTGACTGCCCCGCCGCCGGACCCGGCGCCGCATCCGGCCGCCGCCCCGCACCCGGACGGCCAGCATCCGGACGTCGAAGTGGAGCATGTGACCACACAGTGAGCCAGTTCCTTCACGCGATCATCGAGCCTGGCTTCTTCGCCAGCGCGCCGGTGCACATCGCGCTGCTCGCAGGCGGGGTAGTGGCGGTGGTATCCGGCGGTGGTCGGCTCGTTCGCGGTCATCCGCGGCCAGTCCTACGCCGGGCACGCGCTGGCCGACATCAGCGTGACCGGCGGGTCGGCCTCGTACCTGATCGGGATCAGCCCGCTGTGGGGCTTCGTCGGGCGTCGGCGTGCTGGCCGCAGGCATGATGGACATGATCGGCATCCGCCGGCCGCGGGGCCGCGACCTGGCGACTGGCATCGTCCGCGGTGCTGGCCTGGGCCTGGCCGCGCTGTTCCTGTACTGGGACACCACGCACAGCAACACTACGGGCGCGACGATCACCATCCTGTTCGGGTCCATGTTCACGATCAGCAGCTCGATCGTGCCGGTGATCGTGGTGCTCAGCGTCCTCGCGCTGGGCATCGTGACGGTGCTCTACCGCCCGCTGCTGCTCAGCTCCCTCAGCACCGAGCTGCCGGTCGTGCGCGGGATCCCGGTGCGCCTGGTCGGCCTGCTCTGCCTGACCGCCATCGCGGTCGCCGTGTCGTTGTCCGCGATGACGATCGGGACGATCCTCAGCACGGCCCTGCTGATCGGGCCTGCCGCACCGGCCTGCGGCTGACCAGCCGGCCAGGCCTGGCCATGGTCTGGGCGGCGCTGATCGGCCTGGCCGCCACCTGGCTCGGCGTGCTGCTCGCCTACGACAGCTTCTACTGGCCGCCGGGGCAGCACGGCTGGCCGGTCAGCTTCTTCGTGGTGACGCTGGTCCTGCTGTTCTACCTGGTCCTCCGCCAGCCCGGCCCCCGGTCCCGCCGGGCGGCCGCGGCGGCCGGGGCCCAGGCGCAGGGATAGCCCCGTGTTCTCCAGCTTCATGACCGACACCTGGGTGGTGGCGACCATCGTCGCGGTGGTCGCGGGCGTGGTCGGCTTCTTCATCGTGCTCCGCGGCCAGGCGTTCGTGGCGGACGCGGTCCCGCAGGGCGCGTTCGCCGGCGCGGCCGGAGCCAGCCTGCTCGGGGATCAACACGCTCATCGGCCTGGCCGTGGCCTCCCTCGTCGGCGCGCTGGGCATCGGCTGGCTGAGCCGCCGCGGGCGCCGCGACGTGGCGACCGCGCTGGCGCTGGTGGTCATGCTCGGCCTGGGCGCGCTGTTCCTCAGCTTCAGCGTGGAGTACGCCCCGGAGATCTATTCGCTCCTGTTCGGCGAGGTGCTCGGGGTCAGCGCCAGCGAGATAGCCCCCATCGCGGTGCTGGGCGCGGCTGTGCGTGGCCGCCATCCTGGTGATGTTCCGGCCCCTGCTGCTCTCCTCGGTGATGCCCGAGCTGGCCGAGGCGCGCGGCGTCCGGCCGGCCCGGATGGAGACACTGTTCCTCGTGGTGGTGGCGCTGGCCACCAGCATGACGCTGCCCGTCGTCGGGGCCCTGCTGATCTTCAGCCTGATGATCGGGCCGCCCGCCGCGGCCCGGTCGCTGACCAGCAAGCCGATGCCCGCGCTGGCGCTGTCCGTCGTCATCGCGATCGTCGTGGTCTGGGCGTCGATCGCCGCCGCCTACGACACGAACTGGCCGGTCGGGTTCTTCGTGGGTGCGTTCGGCGCGGTCTGCTACGCGGCCGGCCGGGCTGGGCCGCGCTGCGCGGGCAGCGCCCGGCCCGGCCCGGGGGCGGCGCGGGGCGGCCGGGCCAGGACCGGGGAGCACGGTGTTCCGGCTGCTAGTGTGCGGGTGTGATGACGCCGGTGCCTGCTAAGCGTGCGCTCGGGCGGCACCCGGGTGCGCGGGACCCGGCAGGCTGAGGCACTGTCGGCGGTCCTGGGCGGGCTGCCCGGGTTCTGCAGCGCCCAGCAGATCCACGCCGAGCTGCGCCAGCGCGGCGAGCACATCGGCCTGACCACCGTCTACCGTCACCTGCAGGTGCTGAGCGAGGACGGCCAGGTTGACACGATCCGGGACGCCAGCGGCGAGACGCTGTACCGCCGGTGCGAGAGCAACGCCCACCATCATCACCTCATCTGCCGCTCCTGCGGGACCAGCGTCGAGGTCGAGGGCCGGGCGGTGGAACGCTGGGCCGAGCAGGTCGCGGCCCAGGCGGGGTTCACCGCGGTGGACCACACCGTGGAATTGTTCGGGCTCTGCCCGGCGTGCAGCGGGCCGCCCGGGACGTAATGAGCGGATCAGCCCGGGAACGCATCCGGCGGGAACGGGACCGGCAGGCCCGGCGCCGCCAGCGCAACCGGGTGCTGATCGTGGCGGGCAGCGTGCTTGGCGCGCTCGTGATCGCGGTCATCGTCATCCTGGTGGCCCGGCCCGGCCAGACCACCGGGACGAGCCCGGCCACGGTGCGGGGCGCCGCCTATAACGGCCCGTTCGCGCCGGTCACCAAGAATCCGGACCACAGCGTGACCATGTCCCGGCCGTCGGTGAGCACGCCAGTGCTGGACATCTACGAGGACTTCCAGTGCCCGATCTGCGACGAGTTCGAGCAGGCGAACGGGCCGCAGGTGCAGAAGCTGGCCGATCAGGGGACGGTCCGGGTCATCTATCACCCGTTCACCATCTTCCTGGGTGAGCAGCCGGCCCAGGACAACTCGGTGCGGGCCTGGGCGGCCGCGCAGTGCGTGCCGGCCGGATCGTGGCTGGAGTACCACAACCTGCTCTACGCCAACCAGCCCGGCGAGCGGACCCCAGGCGGCTTCCCCATCAGCCTGCTCCTCGCGCTGGGCCGCAAGATCGGCCTGACCAGCCGGTCGTTCACGCAGTGCGTGTCGTCCCAGAGATACGCCCCGCTCGGCGTGCCGCTCAGCGAGCGGATCATCAAGAGCGGCATCGATTCCACCCCGACGGTGAAGCTGAACGGCACGACGGTCAGCAACGCCATCCTGGTGCAGCCCGGCACCGCCCTGCGCAAGCTGATCCTGGCCGCCCGGTGAGCCGGGACGAGACGCTGGTTTTGCGACACTGGCGCGATGCTGCGTTTTCCGTTGATCCACCCGCCCCTCCTGGCCGCGCTGGGCGCGGCCGACCACGGCGGCCGGGTCCTGCTCGCCGAGGCCAACTACTCGCACAGCACCAACGTCAGTCCCCGTGCGGCCCTCGTCCACCTGAACCTCCGGCGGGGGCTGGTCACCGTGGACCAGGTAATGGAGCCGGTGCTGGCGGCCGTGCCCGTGGAAGCGGCGCACGTGATGCGGCCGGACGACGGCGATGACCCGGCCGTGTTCGGCCGGTACCGTGAACTGCTCGGCCCGGGCCTGCCCCTTCCGCCGCTCGGCCGTTACGGCCGCCGGCCGTGCCGCTGCGCGGCCCGCACCTCCAGGGCCAGCCGGACCAGCTCGGCGTTGCCGCTGACCGGCTCGCCGTCCGGGCCGGCCGTGGTGTCCTCCAGGCCGATCCGGGTGGGCAGCCCCTCCCGGGCGGCCTGCGCCACCAGCGGCCAGCAGCCCTCCTCCTCACCGTGCAGCAGCCGCGGGACCCCGCGCAGCGCGCCGCCGTCGAGCGCGCCCAGGATCTGGGTGGCCACCCGCGGCGCGGCCCCGGCCGGCTCGCCCATCACTTCCACCAGGATCCGCAACGGCGGCTGCGCCAGCCCGCCCTCCCCGAGGGCGCGGGCCAGCCGCTGGACGTCGGCCACTGACCAGACGCCCGCCTCCGCCGCGATCCCGGCGGCGCCGAGCGAGCGGACCACGCCTGCCCAGCCCTCCTCGCTGACGTTGACGGAGGCGAAATCGGGCCGTGCCCCGGCAGCCAGCCCGGCCCAGTCCGCGATCGCCGCCTGCCGCGCCGCCGCGTCCCCGCGCGTGATCCACAGCCCGGTGGACACGCCTACCGGGGTAGCCGGGCAGGCCGCGCGGATCGCCGCCACCGCCGCGCCGACGTCTGCGGCCCGCACTGACTCGGCGCCGTGTGCGCCCCGCGCGTGCAGATGGACGGCCTCGGCCCCGGCGGCCACGGCGGCCGCCGCGTCCCGGGCCAGTTCTGCGGGGGTGACCGGCACCGCGGGGAACTCTGCCTGGCTGCGCTTCCCGTTGAGGCAGGCCTTCAGCTGGGTGATGTCGCCGCTCATCGGCCCATGGTCCCAGGCTGAACGCGTAGCGTGCTACCGGTGCGCAGACCGGGGGTCACGATCGCGGCCGGCGCGCTGGCGCTGGCCGCGGCGACGGTGCTGATCGCGGCCCGGCCGGGCCCGGCGGTCCCGCCCCTGCTGAGCGAGGGCATCGCGCAGCGTGCGTGCCTGCCCGGGCGGGTGGCCGCCGTACCGGCCGGATCCCGCGCCCGCTACCTGGCCGGCACGAGCGTGCTGCGGGGGGCCGCCCCGTCGTGCGCGCCCGCCGCTCTCGCCGCCAGCCGGGCCTGGCTGGCCGCCGGCATCATTCCCGGCACAACCGCCGCCGAGCGGTCCATGGCCACCCGGGCCCTGCTGGACCTGCGCCTGCTGACCCGGCCCGATGGGGCGGTGCTGGCCGGCTGGCCCCCCGGCTGGGCCTACACCTGGCCGCGCGACGCCAGCTGGGCCGCAGCCGCCCTGGCGGCCACCGGCCATGCCGCGGAGTCGCTGCGGGTCCTGGAGTTCCTGCGGCGGGTGCAGTCCCGCGACGGCACATGGGCCGCCCGGTACTGGCCAGACGGTTCCGGGCCGGTGCGGGACGGGCGGCCGGCCGAGCTGGACGCGGTCGGCTGGGTGCCCTGGGCGGTCTGGGCGTGGTACACCGCGCCCGGGAGCCATCACCGGGCCGCGCTGGCCAGCCTGTGGCCGATGGTGACGGGCGCCGCGGACGCGGCCAGCCGGTCACTGTCGGCGGCCGGGCTGCCGGCCGCGTCCATGGACTACTGGGAAGATTCGGTGCAGGTCACCCTGGCCAGCGCGGCCGCCCTGCAGGCTGGCCTGCGGGCCGCCGCCGACCTGGCCGGCCTCCGCGGCGACGCCAGCCAGGCCCGCCGATGGGGCGTCGCGGCCTCCCGGCTGGCCCGGGCGATCGGCACGGACTTCGGGGCTTACGGGTATCACCGGCTGCCGTTCAGCGATACCGGCACCGACTCGGCGGTGACCTTCCTCGGGCCGCCGTTCGCGGCGGCCAGCCCCGCGGTGGCCCGGGCCGTGCGCCGTACCGAGAACTCCGTCGCGCTGCCCGGCGGCGGCGTGCTGCCGGGCAGCGGCTGGCCCGGGAACCGGACGCTGGCCTGGACGCCCGAGACCGCGTTCTTCGCGCTGTACGACGCGGCCGCGGGCCAGCGCCAGGCGGCCGGCCGGATCCTGCGCTGGCTGGCCGCCCACCGCACCCGGCTGGGCGAGCTGCCGGAGCAGGTGAACTCCCGCGGCCAGCCCGCCTCGGTCGCACCGCTGGCCTGGACAGACGCGGTGGTGCTGCTGGCCCTGGTCAGCCAGCAGCACCCGGTGCTGATGCCCGCACCGGCCAGTGAGAGCGACCGGCCAGGTTAGAACCTCAGCACGTACGTCCCGCCCGCGCCGGTGGTCTCGTCCCGGATGGTCACCGTGGCCCGGCCGCGGAGCACCTGGATACGCACGTACACCGTGTCACCTGGCGCGGTGTCCAGGCTTATCCGCTGCTCGTTCGGCCGCTGCGGGACCATCCGCCACCAGAGGTACGGGCCGAAATAGCCGCCCGCTGCCGAGCCCGCCTGGATGAGCGGGTCACCGGCGCGGCCGAGCCCGATACCGGCCCAGGACGAGGTAGCCGCGGCCGGGTCCTTCCGCACCCGGGTCACCCGCCAGGTGCCGGAGACCACTGACCGGGTGGCGGCGCTGGCCCGGTTGCCGCCCGGGCTGGGCCGCGGCGACGTGGCCGGGGGCGCCAGGGTGCCGAGCACCGGACTGGCGTCTCCCACGATGGAGTCAGCCTGGCTGCGCGTCGCCCACGATCGACTGGGACCCAGCGGGCTGGGCGTCGCCCACGATCGACTGCGAGCCCGCCTGCTGCGCATCGCCCACGATGGAGTCGGCGGGCTGGACGTCCCCCACGATCGACTGCGAGTTAGCGGGCTGCGCATCGCCCACGATCGACTGCGAGCCCGCCGGCTGCGCATCGCCCACGATGGAGTCGGCGGGCTGGACGTCGCCCACGATCGACCGGGGCGCGCTGGCCGGGGTCACCGGGGCGAAGGTGCATGTGGTCTGGGCCGCCCGCACTCCCCCGGTGACGAACCTCCGCCAGGCGGCGAGCTGGACCCGGCCGGCCGGCCGGAGCGGCAGGTCGTTGGCGACGAGCTGGGCCGGGGTCGCGGTCAGCGCGTTGAAGCCGGCCGGCCGCCGCACGGTGACGGCGGACACCCCGCCGCCGCAGTTGGTCACCACCCGGGCCCCGGTCGTGGATCCGGCCAGGGCCGGGGCCGCCAGGAAGACAGCCGCCACGCACACCGGGGCAGCAGCCACCCCGGCGATCGCCAGAGGCCAGATTGGGCTGCGCGCCAGAGCGCGCATTAACCCGGCAGCGATCATCAGCGACCTCCTCGGGCCACAGGAACTATGCCTTTGGCGCGCGCCATCGAGACGCGCGCTCGACTGCAGGGCGGGGGGCTGCCGTCAGGTCCGGTAGATGCAGCATAGCGAAGTAAGGTGCCGCCTGGCCTGCTGCTGGCCAGGTGACATGTCATGAGCCGAATGTCCGCCGTCCGGCCCCTGGGCCGCGGCATCGCGCGGGCGGTGGACGGTGCGGGCCGGGACGCCGCCCAGGGTCGGCACCGCGACCAGAGATCGGATGGACTGCGAAGTCCCCGGCCAGCTGTGGCCCGGCCTGGGCCGCGAGGGCCTGCGGCCCGCACGTCCCGGGGGATTCACAAGACTGACGCCAGCCACTGCTGCGCGCTGGCGACGTGCACGGTGGACCAGGACCGGGCGACCTCCGGATCGTGCGAACTCAGCGCGTCCACGATGGCCCGGTGCTCGGCGAGCGTCCGCTGGGTCGACCCCTCCTGGGTCAGGCCGCGCCAGACCCGGGCCCGCGACGTCGGCCCGGACAGCGAATCGAGCAGTGAGGTGAGCACGCTGTTCCCCGAGCAGGCCGAGATCCGGTGGTGGAATTCCAGGTCGTTGGCGACCAGGTCCTCGACCTCAGGATCCGGGCCCAGGCTGTCCAGCAGGTCGTGCAGCCCGGCGACCTCGGCCGCCGAGATCCGGTCCGCGGCCATCGCCGCGGCCTCCGGCTCCAGGATCCGCCGCACCTGGAGGAAGTCCAGCACGGTCCGGTCCCGGTGGAAGTCCACGATGAAGCTGAGCGCCTCGAGCAGCAGCGGCGGCTGCAGGCTGGTCACGTAGGTGCCGTCGCCGCGCCGCACGTCCAGGATGTTCATCAGCGACAGCGCCTTGACCGCCTCACGCAGCGAACTGCGGGACAGTCCGAGCTCAGCGGCCAGGTCCGCTTCCCGGGGCAGCCGGTCCCCGGCCCGCAGGGTGCCCGAGACGATCATGGCTTTGATCTTCTCGATGGCCTCGTCGGTCAGCGCCACAGCCGTCCTCCGTACCCGGCTGCCCACTGGGCCGCTGCCCGGGCCCGCTCGTCTCGACATCCCACACATCCGATGTCTAGCGCCGAGTATTCCACGGCGCGGCGGATGCAGCGCACGAAGTGCCTGGCAGTGCGCCCGCGGCGGCCCCCGCGAGCCGGGAAACGCCCCGGCAGCGGGCGCGGACAAGACCCGCGCCGGGCGCGGCACGCCGGAGCTGTCGCTGGCGCCTGATACCAAGGAGTCATGGTTTCCGACCCTGGCCCGCCGGTGCCGGGCCCTGGCTCCCCGGCGCCCGGCCCTGGCCTCCGCGAGGAGGCGGAGCGCTGCCTCCGCGCGCTCGCCGGGCCGTCCGCGCGGCTCCGCGAGGATCAGTGGACCGCGATCCAGGCCCTGGCCCGCGACCGGCGCCGGGCGCTGGTCGTGCAGCGCACCGGGTGGGGCAAGTCGGCCGTGTACTTCGTCACCACGGCGCTGCTCCGGGCCCGGGACATGGGGCCGACCATCATCATCTCGCCGCTGCTTGCCCTGATGCGCAACCAGATCGAGGCGGCGGCCCGGGCCGGGCTGCGGGCCCGGACCGTCAACTCAGCCAACATGGCCGACTGGGACGAGATCTACGCGGAGATCGCCGCGGGGTCCGTGGACCTGCTCCTGGTCAGCCCGGAGCGGCTCAACAACCCCGGCTTCCGCGACGCGGTCCTGCCCAAGCTCGCCGCCACCGCGGGCATGCTGGTCGTGGACGAGGCGCACTGCATCTCCGACTGGGGCCATGACTTCCGGCCTGACTACCGCCGGCTCCGTACCGTGCTGGAGAACCTGCCCGCCGGCGTCCCGGTGCTCGCCACCACGGCGACGGCGAACGCCCGGGTCACCCGGGACGTGGCCGAGCAGCTGGCCAGCGGGGCCGACGGCGAGGCGCTGGTGCTGCGCGGCCCGCTGGACCGGGAGAGCCTGTGCCTGGCCGTGGTGGAGTTGCGTGCCGCGCAGCAGCGCCTGGGCTGGCTGGCCGAGCACCTGGGCGAGCTGCCGGGGTCGGGCATCATCTACACGCTCACCGTCGCCGCGGCCCACGAGACCGCGGCCTTCCTCCGCGACCGGGGCCACGAGGTTCTGCCCTACACCGGCCGGGACGAGCAGGAGCAGCGGCTGGCCGCCGAGCGTGCCCTGCTCGACGGGGAGCTCAAGGCGCTGGTCGCGACCAGCGCCCTGGGCATGGGGTTCGACAAGCCCGACCTGGGCTTCGTGGTGCACCTGGGCGCGCCGCAGTCCCCGGTCGCCTACTACCAGCAGATCGGCCGGGCGGGCCGGGCCGTGCCCCGGGCCGACGTGGTCCTGCTGCCCGGGCCGGAGGACCGCGATATCTGGGCCTATTTCGCCTCGCTGGCCTTCCCGCCCGAGCCGCTGGTCCGGGCCACGCTCGGCGCGCTCGGCGAGGCGGCCGGCCCGCTGTCGTCGGGGGCGCTGGAGACCCGGGTCGACCTGAGCCGGGCCCGGCTGGAGATGATGCTCAAGGTCCTGGACGTGGACGGCGCGGTGCGCAAGGTCAGCGGCGGCTGGGTCGCCACCGGGCAGCCGTGGGCCTACGACGCCGAGCGCTACGCGACCGTGGCCGCGGAGCGCCACCGGGAGCAGCAGGCGATGCTCGGCTACCTGCGCACCCCGGGCTGCCGGCTGGAGTACCTGCGCCAGCAGCTGGACGATCCCGCGGCCGAGCCCTGCGGCCGGTGCGACAACTGCACCGGCCACTCCTGGCCTGCCGAGGTGTCCGCGGAAGGGGCCGAGCTGGCGCGGGCCCGGCTGCTCCGGCCCGGTATCGACATCAGCCCGCGCCGGATGTGGCCACCAGGCATGAAAGGCCTGGGGGTGGACGTGGCGGGCAAGATCCCGGCGGGGTTGTCGGCCGATACCGGCCGGGCGCTGGGCCGCCTCACCGGCCTGGGCTGGGGGCCCCGGCTGCGCGCCCTGCTGGACGACCCCGGTGCTCCGGACGCGGACGGCCCGGTCCCCGACGATCTCGTCGCCGCGCTGGTCCAGGTCCTGGCCGCGTGGGACTGGGCGCAGCGCCCGGCCGGGGTGGTCACCCTGCCCAGCCGGACCCGGCCCCGGCTCATCTCCAGCCTGGGCGAGCGGATCGCGGAGATCGGGCGGCTGCCGTGGCTGGGCTCCCTGGAGTACGCGGGGAACGGCCCGGGGCCGCGGCAGTTCAACAGCCCGCAGCGGCTCCAGGCGATCTGGCGGGAGCTGCGGGTCCCCGCGCCGCTGGCCGGCGCGGTGACCTCACTCGGCGGCCCGGTGCTGGCCATCGACGACCGCATCGACAGCGGCTGGACCATGACCGTGGCGGCCAGGCTGCTCCGCGAGGCGGGGGCGCCCGGTGTGCTGCCCCTGGTGCTGGCCGCCGCGGCAGGCTGACCTCAGGCCCGGGCGGGCTCGGCCGCGGGCGGCGCGGCTTCCTCCTCCCGGATCCCGTACGTGCGGTAGACGCGGCGCAGCGGGCCTGGCGCCCACCAGTTCGCGCGGCCCAGCAGCCGCATGGTCGCGGGGACCAGCAGCACCCGGACGATGGTGGCGTTAACCACTAGGGCGACGATCATGCCCACGCCCATCAGCTTGATGAACGTGATCCCGGACGCGGAGAACGCGCCGACCACGATCACCAGCAGGAACGCGAGGCTCGTGATCAGGCCCCCGGTCCGCTGCAGGCCGCTGGCCACCGCGGCGGTGTTGTCCCCGGTCACGTCGTACCGCTCGCGGATCCGGGAGAGCAGGAACACCTCGTAGTCCATGGACAGCCCGAAGATGATGGCCAGCATCAGGATGGGCATGGACGGGTCGATGGTGCCGGTCGGGGTGAAGCGCAGCAGCCCGGACAGGTGCCCCTCCTGGAAGATCCAGACGACCACGCCGAACGTGGCCGACAGGGACAGCACGTTCATCACGATGGCCTTGAGCGGCAGGACCACCGAGCCGAACGCCAGGAACAGCAGCACGAACGTGGCCAGGCATATGACGAGTGCCATCCAGGGCAGCGTGTGGCCCAGGCTGGACAGTTCGTCCACCAGCTGCGCGGTCACGCCGCCCACGTAGGCGTGACCGCCAGCCGGTGGCGGCACCGCCCGGGCCGCCGTCACGATGTCCCGCGCCGCGGCCGAGTACGGATCGGCGGCGTACCGCAGGTCCACCCGGGCGATGTCGCCCCGCACCCCGGTCAGCACGGCCGACGAGACCCCGGGCACCCGGTCCAGGCGGCGCACGTAGCCGGCCAGCGCCGATCGCTGGGCCGGGGCGGTGGCCCGGCCGGGCAGCCGGGTGAGCACCTCGATGGGGCTGGACGGGTTGCCGGGGAAGTCACGGTTCAGCGCCTCGGTGACCACCCGGGCCGGGGCGCCCGCGGGCAGGGCCCGCGCGTCGGTGCCGCCCCAGGTGATCGACCGGAACGGGGCCGCCAGGGTCAGCAGCACCAGCAGGATCACCACCACGTAGGCCACGGGCCGGCGCATCACGCTGCGGGCGATCCGGTACCAGGCCCCGCTCTGCTCGCCGGGGGGCGGGCGCAGCACGCGGCGCCGCACCCGCAACGCGTTCACCCGGGGGCCGAGCACGCCGAGCAGCGCGGGCAGCACGGTCAGCGCGGCGAGCATGTCCACGCCGACGGTGGCCACCCCCCCATAGCCCATCGAGCGCAGGAACGTCTCCGGGAACAGCATCAGGCTGGCCAGCGCGGCGGCCACGGTGATGCCGGAGACCGCCACGGTGCGGCCCGCGGTGGCGACGGTGGCGGCCACCGCGTCCGCGGTGCTGTCCTGCCGGTGCAGTTCCTCGCGGAACCGGCTCACCATGAACAGGCCATAGTCGATGGCCAGGCCCAGGCCGAGGATCGTGGTGATGTTGATGGAGTAGACGGACACGCCGGTCACCAGGGTCAGCAGCCGGAGCGCGGTGAAGGAGCCCAGGATGGCGAGGCCGCCGATGGCCAGGGGCAGGCTGGCCGCGGCCAGGCTGCCGAAGATCGCCAGCAGCAGGATGAGCAGCACGGGCAGGGAGATGCCCTCAGCGCGGCTGATGTCCGAGGTGACCTGCTTGTTGATCGCCGACATGGTGGGCACCTGGCCGCCCACCTCAGTGGACAGGCCCGGCGCGGACAGCCGTCCCTCGATCGCCTGGTAGTTCGTGGTCCGGGCCGAGTCCGTGCCGCCGGCGAGTTCCAGGACGGCGTAGGTGACGTGGCCGCCCGCGCCGGCGAACTGGGGTGAGCGGGCGGACCAGTAGGTCACGGCCGACCGCACGTCGCGGCGGGGCAGCGCGGCCAGGGTCCTGGTCACGGCCGCCCGGAAGGCGGCGTCGCGCACGGTGAGCCGGGGGCTGGAGTACAGCACCACGACGTCTGCGGTGTCGCGGCCGAAGGCCCGGGTGGCGAGGTCGCTTTCCTGCTGGCTCTGGCTGCCGGGGGCGGTGAAGCCCCCCGCGGACTGCAGGGCGCCGAACACCCCCGTCCCCCAGACCGCGGCGGCCGCGACCGCGATCCCGGCGAGAACGAGGACCAGCCGCCGCCGCGCGTAGACCACGCGCCCCCATGACTCGAACATCGGGCCCTCCGGCACCTAAGCTGCTACCAGGGATCACATCCGTGAACACCGTAAACTGCTAATAGCGTTAACCTTGCATACGCCGTTTACGACTGTCAAGACTGTTAACCTCGCGGTTACCCTGGTGCCAGCCGGGCTCTCAGGAAAGCCCCGGCCGGAGAGTCAGGAGGGCCCGTGGCCGAGACGCTGAGCAGGCGCGATCGCGTCCGCGCGGAGACGACCGCGGAGATCAAGCAGACCGCCCGCCAGATCCTGGTGACGCAAGGCCCGGAGGCGGTCACGCTGCGCGCCATCGCCCGGGAGATGGGCATGACCGCCCCGGCGCTGTACCGGTACTTCGGCAGCCACGAGGACCTGATCCGGCACGTGGTCGGGGACATCTTCAGCGAGATAGGCGCCGGGATCGAGGAGGCGATCGAGGCCGCCGGGGACGGCATGACGGACAAGATGATCGCGGCCTGCCGCGAGTTCCGCCGCTGGGGGCTGGGGCACAAGGCGGAGTTCGGGATGCTGTTCGGCAGCCCGCTGCCGACTCTGGAGGCCGCCCACGACGATGTGGTCGCCGAGTGCGCGGCCAGATTCAGCGGGGTGTTCTTCGCGCTCTTCTACGAGCTGTGGCGTAAGCAGCCGTTCCCCATCCCGGATGACGAGGAGATCGACCCCGCCCTGCGCGCGCAGCTGGCCGGGTACCGGGACGGGCTCGGCGTGGACCTGCCGCTCGGCGCCGGGCTGACCTTCCTGCGCTGCTGGGTCCGCTTGTACGGGATGGTCAGCCTGGAGGTGTTCGGCCACCTGCATTTCGCCCTGGCCGACGCCGAGCCGATGTTCGAGATCACGCTGGCCGAGCTGGCCAGGCTGGTCAACCTGGAGTACCCAGCCCCCCGTCCCTGAGGCCGGCCGCCGTGGCCACGACGCGGCCTGGCCGGGCCACGCCGCCGTGCGCGCGCCATGATAGGCCGGTGGAGTTCGAGCCGTACCGGGGTGAGCTGGTGGTGTTCTGCTACCGGATGGTGGGCTCGTTCCACGAGGCCGAGGACCTGGTGCAGGAGACGATGCTGCGGGCGTGGACGGCCCGCGACCGCTACGACCGCACCCGGGCGTCCGTACGGACCTGGCTGTACCGGATCGCCGCCAACGTCTGCCTTACCGCGCTGAAGGGGCGCCCGCGGCGGCCGTTGCCGTCCGGGCTGGGCGCGCCGGGCGACGACCCCGGGGCGCCGCTCACGCCGGACTTCGGCATCCCCTGGCTGCAGCCGTTTCCCGACGCGCGATACGACACGGAGACCCGGGCGGACGTGCGGCTCGCGCTGGTGGCGGCGATGCAGCTCCTGCCACCCCGGCAGCGGGCCGTGCTCGTGCTCCGCGAGGTACTCCAGTTCAGTGCCGCCGAGGTGGCCGTGCAGCTCGGGACCACGGTCAGCGCGGTCAACAGCGCCCTGCAGCGGGCCCGCGCTGCCCTCGCGCAGGCGCCCGACGCAGGCGAGGTCACTGAACCGGACGATCCCGGGGTGCGCGCGGTGATCGGACGGTACGTGCGGGCGTTCGAGGCCGCCGATGTCCCGGCCCTGGTGCGGCTGCTCGCCGATGAGGCGGTCCTGGAGATGCCGCCGGTGCCGTTGTGGTACCGGGGCCGCCGCGACTACGGCCTGTTCATGCACCGCGTGTTCCAGGCGCGCGGGCCGGGCTGGGTCATGCGGCAGCTCACCGCCAACGGCCAGCCCGCGCTCGCTGCGTACGCGCCAGAGCCCGGCGGCGGGCACCGGCTGCACACGCTCCAGGTCCTCACGGTCACCGGCGGCCGGATCGCATGCAACGTCGTGTTCGCCGATCCGCGCGTGTTCGAGGCGTTTGACCTGCCCGCGCAGATTTCCCGGGCGCAATCCCGCCGGCCGCGATGAGCCGGGCCGGTGCCGCCGGTACGTACGGGTGAGCATCGGCTGAAGGGAAACTCATCGTGAGCGTCATCGTCGTTCAGTTCATCACCCTGGACGGGGTCGTGTCCGACCCCGACGGATCCGACGGCACGCCGGCCGGCGGCTGGGCGTTCCGGCACGGCCCCGAGACGGTCGCCGGGGACAAGTTCCGGCTCGGCAGCGTCCTGGACCACGGGGTCATGCTGCTGGGGCGGACCACCTGGCAGTTGTTCTCGCGGCTGTGGCCGGGACGCGACGACCCGTTCTCCGCGCGGATGAACGCCGCCCCGAAACGGGTCGCCTCCCGCACGCTGACCGACCTGTCGGCGTGGTCGAACTCCCAGGTCATCAGCGGCGACATCGCCGGCGCCGTGCAGCGCGAGCAGCGCGATGTGATCATCATCGGCAGCCTGAGCGTCGTGCGCGCGTTGATGGCCCGGGACCTGATCGATGAGTACCGGCTGCTGACCTTCCCCACCATCCTCGGCACCGGCGAGCGACTCTTCCCCGCCGGCGGCCCCCCGCGCACCTGGAGTGCCTGTCGGCCGGGCAGGCCGGCGCCGCCGTGCTCGCCCGGTACCGCAGGGCAGCACGATGACCGCCCGCCTTCCCGGCCGGGGGTATCGCGGCGTTCGGCCTCGGCCCCTCGGACCCGGAGACCGCACGAAAGCTCGTCAAGCCTGGCCCATTTCCCTGACTGGCGTCAGCCATGCACGAGGTGGTGGGAACAGCCACAGTCCCGGGCCCGTAACCACCGGGCACGGGCGTTGACCTCGGAGAGCGGCACGGCGACCTCCTCCAGTGGTTTGCCCTGTGCGTCGATGCCGAAGGCGATCTCGACCAGCCCGCCGATGATCATTATGCCGCCGCCGACGAGGTAGCCGATGGTGAGGCCGGTCCGGCTCTGGCCGTTGCCGATCAGCCAGCCGTAGAACACGGGCCCGATTGCGCCGACGATCTGGGCGATGGCGAAGAACACGGCCAGGGCCTCGGCCCGGATTTCGATCGGGAAGATCTCACTCACGGTCAGGTAGCCGGCGCTGGCCCCCGCCGAGGCGAAGAAGAACACCACGATCCAGATGAACGTCTGGCCTGCCGCGTGCAGCACGCCCGCGTCGAACAGCCAGGCGCTGACGGTCAGCATCACCCCGGAGATCAGGTACGTGCCCGAGATCATCTTCTTCCGGCCCAGGCTGTCGAACAGGTGCCCGAGCAGCAGTGGGCCGGCCAGGTTGCCGACCGCGAACGCCAGGCCGTACAGCGGAACGGCGTCGTTGCTGACGTGGTAGAACTTCGTCAGCACCAGGGCGTAGGTGAAGAAGATGGCGTTGTACAGGAACGACTGAGTGATCATCAGCGTCGCGCCCAGGATGGCCCGCTGCGGATACCGGCGGAAGGCGACCCGCAGCAGCGTCAGGTACCCGTATCGCTTCTGCGGCCGGATGATGATGGCGGCGCTCTCCGGGACCGGGAGAAGTTGCTGGCCGTCCCGGGCCGCGACATCCTCGATGCGCCGCATCTCCTCCTCGGCCGCCCGCACCAGCCCGTGCGTGATCAGCCACCGCGGGCTTTCCGGCAGGTTGCGCCGGACGTACAGGATGACGATGGCCAAGGCCGGACCGACCAGGAACGCGATCCGCCAGCCGATGCTGGTCCGCAGCGAGTTCAGCAGCAGGAACGTGACGAACGTGCCCATGATCGCGCCGAGCCAGTACGTGCCGTTGATCCAGACGTCGGTGCGGCCGCGGTAGCGGGCCGGCATCATCTCGTCGATCGCTGAGTTGATCGCCGAGTACTCACCACCGATGCCCAGGCCAGCGATGATCCGGGTCGCATAGAGATAGACAATCCACCCCGTCCCCTTCGGGGTGAGCGCGGTCAGGCTGGTGCCGACCAGGAACACGGCCAGCGTCCACATGAACAGCTTGCGGCGCCCGAGCTTGTCGGACATCCTGCCGAACACCAGCGCGCCGATTACCTCGCCGACCAGGTACAGGGTGCCGATCGACGCGGCCTGCGTGGTGGACAGGCCCAGGGTAGTGCGCTGGGTCAGCTTACTGGCGACCGAGCTGGCGATCGTGATGGACAGGCCATCCAGAACCCAGGCGGTGCCTAGACCCAGCACCAGGCGGGTGTGGAACGGCGACCAGCGCAGCCGGTCCAGGCGGGCTGGGATCGTGCTGCGGATGGGCTGCTGCGCTGTCGTGAGGGTGCTCATGATGGATGTCCCGCATCTCCCTGGGGAACGACCATGACGGGGCATTCGGCCTTGGTGAGAACGTGATGGCTGACCGTTCCGGGCACCACCGATCTGGCCGGGGCGGTGGCCAGGACGACGAGCTGGGCATACGTCTCACGGGCGGTTTCGACGATGATGCGGCCCGCCACCCCGGCGGAAACCCGCATGTCAACGTGCCCGGCCTGATCGCCAAGCTCATCCTTGACCGTGTCCCGCAAGGTTGACTCGGTCGCCGCCCGGTTTTCCGTCTCCGTGTGCATAGCGGCCACCGGATACCCACCGGAGGGCACGGGCAGTGGCGGTTCGTAGGCGGCCACCACGACCAGCGGCACGTTCCGCCACTGGGCCTCCTGCGCCGCCTGCCGCAAGGCCGCCCTGGAGCCTCCCGACCCATCAACCCCAACCACAACAGTCACCGCTCTTCGCCTCCCCGGACCGCAGGCTTTGCCCCAGCTTTGCTCTCTCGCCCACCACGACGGATCCTCAATCCCGCTAAAGGTGAGGAGGGAGACCTCCGCGAGGCTTGTGCGGGTCAGTCCACCGCCCGGTCCTGGTCCGCCGCCAGGCCGGCCAGCTGGGCCCGGGAGACGACGTCGAGCTTGCAGAAGATGCGGCGCAGGTGGAACGCGACCGTGTGGCTGCTGAGGAACATGTGCCTGGCGATCTGGCGGTTGGTCAGCCCATCGGCCACCAGGTGAGCGATGCGCTGCTCGGTGTCGGTCAGGCTGCCCCAGCCAAAGGCGGGCCGGCCGGACCGGCGGCCGGGCTGCAGCCGGACGCCGGCCGCCCGCAACCGGGCCCGGACGCGGGCCACGCTGTCTGTGGCGCCCAGCTGCTGGTAGCGGTCATAAGCGTCGTGCAGCCGTGCCACCGCCGCCGCCTGATCGCCGCGCTGGGCCCGCGCCACCCCGGCGTCTTCGGCCGCCCAAGCCCGGCCCAGCGGGGTCGAGTACCGCTGCCCGGCCGATTCCAGCGCCGCCGGATCTTGCTCGACCAGCCCCCGGACGTGGGCGGCCGCCGCCGCCATGTCCCGGTCGTCCGGCCAGCGTGAGGTCAGCCGGACGGTGGCCGCGGCGAGTTCCGCGGCCCTGGCCCGGTCGCCCGCAGCCAGCGCGCCCCGGACCAGCAGCACGGCGGCCTCCGCGTCGGCCACGCCGCAGCCGAAGACGGTCAGCCGCAGGTGTTCTTCCAGATGATGAACGTAGGAGTTGAGTTCCAGCTCGGCGCGGGTCATGACATCCTCTTTTCGCGGGCCTGAGGCCAGCTTCGGGGAGTGCGACCCGCGGCACACCGTCCCGTCTGGACCAACCCACTGTCCCGGCGGGACAGCAGGCTCGGCCACGCCCTTCACGGCCCGCGCAGCGCCTGCACGGTGCGCCAGGCGCGGGTGGCCAGCTGGAGGTTGAACTGGGTATCAGGGCAGCCCAGGTCATGGCCGGATATCTCGCGGATGCGGCGGAGCCGGTACTTCAGCGTGTTGCGGTGTACCAGCAGCGCCTTGGCCGTGGCGTCGTAGCTACCGCCACACTCCAGGTATTCACTCAGGGTCAGCACCAGCTGCGCGCCGTGGCTGGCGTCGTAGTTAATCAGGACGCTCAGCCAGTCGTGCACGAAGCGGTCCACCGCGGCCGGGTTCTGCGCGGTGGCCAGCATCTGGTACACGCCGAGATCGTCGAACACCGTCACCTGGTCAGGACCGCCTGCGGCCAGCTGCATCTTCAGCGCCAGCTGCGCTTCCTGGTAGGACAGCGGAAACTCGTCTAGCTTGCTGCGGCGGCTGCCGACGCCGATCCGGCAGCCGTCGCCGTGCCACTCGGTGAGCACGGCGGCCCGGAGCCTCGGCCACGGCACCTCAGCGTCGGCCAGGATGACCACTTCGCCGGGCCGGGGGGCGAGCAGCGACCCCAGCCGGGTGTCCCGGGCAGCCCGGCGCACGGCCTGGAAGAACCCGTCCGCCTGGTCGTCGTCCCGGCCACCTTCGACCACCACCACCCGGTGCGGGCGGCCTAGGTCATAGCCGAGGGCCTGGGCCCGGTTGAGCGCCCTGGGCCGCTCCGCGCCCTCGACCAGCTCGACCGCCAGGTCGCTGCGCAGCCGGGTCTCCGCCTCAGCCTGGGCACGCAGCCGGACAAGTTCCATGGCCAGCACCGTGGTGGCGTGCTCGATGGCCACCCGCTCTACCTTCTCGGCCGTGCCGACCGGATCGTGCAGCACCAGCACACCGGTGGCCGCCCCGTTCAGCCGGGCCACCGAGAACAGCCGCTCCCCGTCCCGGATCGGGCCGGGCGCCGCCATCGCGCGGCGGAGCAGCCGATCCCGGCGATCCGGGGTGTCCTTGGGGTAACTCTCCGGGCGGCCCGGGCCGGCCCAGGCCCGCAGGTTGCCGAACCGGTCCTCGATGGCTACCGGGTAGCCGGTCAGGTCGTGCACGGCCTGGGCGATCCCAACCTGGCCCCGGCCGTCCAGAGCCACCTGGGTCAGCGTGTCGTGGATCTCCATGGTGCGCCGCAGGGCCAGGTTGGTGACCCGCAACTGCTCCGCCTGCTCCCGCTCGCGGGTATGCAGCCGGGCGTTGGCCAGCGCCACCCCGGCGTGCTGGGCCAGCACCCCGAGCAGGAACCGCTGCGCCCCGCTTGGTTCCTGCTCGGCCCCGACCACCAGGTAACCCGACGGGCCGCGCGGGATCGACATCGGGTAGGCCCACGACCAGGGCACGCCGGTCAGCCGCACCGGCCCATCCTGCTGCAGCCACTTGCCGTCCGGGAGACCTCGGCTGACCGGCTCGTGCGCCGGTATCCGGACCTCGGCCCAGCGCCCGTCCAGGAAAATGCGCTCTGTCCTGCACGGCCCGAGGGACTCGACCGTGCTGGCCACCAGGTGCAGGATCTCAGCCTCGTCGTCCTGCCGGGTCAACAGCATGGACAGCACGAGCAGGCTACGCAGGTCGGACAGTTGGTCGCGGAGAGCCCCAATACGGTCAGGGTCGCCGCCCGACACCACGAGCGCTACCCCTGAGGGGTGAGGAACTTGCCCGGCTCGATGTAGTACGGGTTCTCGTGCACCATCCCGTCCACCACCACCCGGGGGTGGGTGCGCAGCGTATCCATCAGCACCTCGGCGCCGAACCGGTCCAGGTCGTATAGGCACAAGATCACCTGTGCGTAGTTCGGGATGACCTCGTTGAGCTTGGACTCGTAGCGGAAGAACTCGGACCGGCCCGCGGGCTGGTTCAGCACCGAGGGCATCTCCCCGGTCGCGCGGGTCAGGCAGAAGCCTTCCTCGGCCTGAGTCTCTTCCGCCGCCTGCCAGTAGTCGAGCATGCCCTCGGCCGAGAACGTGCCCGAGCGCAGGTAGGCGTTGGCTGGAGTGGCCAGTTCGAGTTGCCCGGTCTCGACCGACGATCCGACGTCGACCTGCTGGCTGAGCCGGGCCAGCACGTCGGGCGGGTCAATCGAATCGAGGATGCAGAGGCATTTGTCTTGCGACCGGATGCCCTCGGCCAGGAACGGCAGGACGATCTCGTCCCGGCCCTGGGCGCCCCGGAAAAAGGAGCAGATGTGCGTGCCACGCGGGACATGCAGGCCGAGCAGGCCTAGCGGCACTGTTTTCGTCATGGGGTCCACCTCGGAGGAGCGTGTTCGGGCACGCAGTGGTGGGTGGGAGCCCTGCGCCTAGAGCCGGTAGAGTTCGGCGCGCCGCTGCGATGGGCGCGGCATGCTGGGTCTCGGGTGCCTAACCTAGAACAATCTACGCCTTACCCGGTCAACGCTGCAGGTAAGCGCCGCAGTGACGGCGAACCGGCGGCAATCAGGCCGGCTTATGCGCCGCGGCGACGCGCCCGGACCGGACAGCCGCCGCGAGCGCGTCGCAGTCGCAGGTCACCTGCTCGGCGTACCTGTCCGCGAAGGTGGCGATAGCCTGGTCGAACGTGGTTCTGCTGCGCATCTGACTGGAGATCGTGGCGGCGGTAGGACTCCTGGCCGGTCACGCGCGGTCCAGCCGGGGGAAAGCGCCGGACCAGGACCAGCGCCACGGAGAGCGCGAGGACCACGCCGGGGCGGGAGCACCAGATCTGCAGTCCGCGGACGAAAACCACCACGGCGATAGCCAGCAACGCCACCGCGATCGCGAGGAACATGACCCCCTCGCCGTAGGCCGGCATCCGGAGCACCCAGCGCGCGGCCTTTCCGTGCACCGGCGGCGGCAGCGGCAGCCCTTCGTCGTCCACCCGCCGGCCGACCGCGGCAGTCATCGGCGGCTAGGCCCGGCCGGTGAGTTCAGGTCCAGCAGTTCACCGATGAGCGCGCCCACCACGACCAGTACGACCGTGGCGAGGATCGTTACCATGTGGCCATCCTGGGCAGCCTGGCTGGCGACTACACCACCCGTTCGGCTAGCGGCCGCGGACGCTAGCCGAACGGGTGATGAACCGGGCCGCCGTTCTGGCTAGCGTGAACCGATAGCGAGTGACCCGTCTCCGCTGGAGGGTCGCGATGGCCATCGTCGTCGTCATAGCCGCCCTCGTCGGGGCGGGTGTCTGGGGAGCCGTGCTGCTGGAGGGGCATCTGGCCACGCCGGTCAGGCCGGCCGCACGGCGGCCACGGCGCCGCGGTCATCCGGTCCCGTGCCAGCGCCGCAGATCGTCTGGCCCCGCCGGACCCCTCCATTGCCTGACGCCCGCTGCCGGTTCGGGCATCATCCGGCCCCCGGCCGCCCGGGCAACCGCGGGGCGCGTCGGCCGATTATGGGCCAGCCGTCCGATGGCAGCGCGGCGCGGGCCCGGGGGCGGGGCTAACCTCCTGGCCGCGGCTGTGCTGCTGGCCATCATGCTGGGCGGGACGCTGCCCGTCCCGCTGTACCTGCGGTCCGAGCGGCACCTCGGTTCCGGCCCCGCTGGGGGGCACGGCGGTCTTCGCCGCTTGCGTAGTGGGCACCCGGGCCGCGCTGGTAGCGCCGGGTGACCTGAGCGACCATGTGGGCCGCCCCAAGATGCTGGCCGCCCGCGGCGCAGTGCCTGGCCGCCAGGGCCGCGTTGTTCCTCGCGGCTACCGGCACCTGGCTGCTGGTCGTAGCGCGGATGCTGAGCCGCGTGCGGCCGGGCCGCTCACCGCAACCGCCACCGCGGGGCTGGCTGAGCTCCAGCCGCGCGGCGGCGCGGTCCGCCGTGCGAGAGCTCGCGCTCGCCCGGGCTGCCAGTCAACACCTCCGCGCAGAGCTGAACACCAGCTGGTATTCCTCGACCGAGCGGATCACGCCCTTGGTGGTCCGGACCGTGTTCACCCGGATCGCGGCGGCGGCGCTCCGGCTAGCCGCGAGCGCTTCCGGGTCCCGCCACACCGTCTCGACGACCGAGCGCCCGGAGGTCCGGTCGATGAACAGCAGCGTGCTACAGAACCCCTCGGTGTCCGCCAGCCAGGGCACCGTCACGTCGCCGAACGCGGCCACGGTGTCTTCGACCGCGTCCGGCTGCACGTCAAGCCGGGTGACCCGGACGCCCTCGCCACTGCGCAGGGGCGCCTCGCGTTCGAACACCGGCACGCTGTACCGCTCGACGGCGACGGTGCCGGACGCCCGCCGGACCGCGGCGGCCCGGTTGGGCGCGGCCATCCGTTCGCTGGCCCGCAGCGCGTCACCGGACACCCAGAACGATTCGAGGATGGCCACACCGATATCCGGATTCAGCGTCAGGGCCATGCCCAGGTTGCCGGGCTGGCTCTCGACCACGGGCCGGACCTCGTTTTCCACGAACTTGACGGAATCACCCAGCCGGATCGGGTCCGCGGTGATCAGATTGAGCCGGACATGCAACATGATTCAACGCTGGCCGCCGCGCCCCGCGGTTTAAATCGCCCGATTGAGTAGAACATCGGCCGGTGGCTGGGTCAGCGCACGTCGCAGCTCATCCGCAACAGTTAGCGGCCCAGTCGTAGCGGCTGATCATCTCCCTGAGGTAGGCGGGGTAAGCCATGCTGGCTCCCTGAGGCGAGCGCGTCCGCCACCCGCGCGTGCAGCTCGAGCCCGGCCGGGATCATGGCCAGGGCGCTGGCCGCGGGCCCGGTACCGACCACGATCCGGAGCGGAATGCCCGCCTCCTGGCAGCGCCGGTGATAATAGGACAGCAGGGCCACCCCGACCGAGCCGAGGTACTGCACGCCGGACAGGTCAACTACCAGCGGTGCGGGCACGGTGGCGGCCGCGGCCGCCACGGCCGCGGCAAGGCAGTGGTCCAGCCGCGACCCGGCGGACATGTCGATCTCGCCCCGCAGCCGGAGCAGGAGCGCACCACTCAGGCTTTCCTGTCCCACCGCGAACCGGTCCCTGGCCGCCGGCCCGGCGGCCGGGCCGGCCCGGCCGGCAGGCTGTAAACGATTTCGTCGAAGCGCTGCCGGATGGCCGCCGTGGCGCTGCCGTCGCCCCCGACTGCGGCCACCAGCCGTTCGGCCAGCTCGCGCAGCTTGATGTTGGCGTGCTGTGACTGCCAGCTGAGCAGCGCGAACGCCGCCTCGGCGTCTAGGCCGTAGATCAGCGTCAAGGCGCCCTTGGCCTGCTCGATCACCGCCCGCCCGGCGATCGCCTTCCGCACTGTGCTCGTCACTTCCCGGGATCGGGCCCGGCTCTGCGGCTCAGTCACGTCGATCAGGTAGCCGCGCAGCCCGGTGACCTGTCTCCGGCCACCGAAGATGCCTTCGCCGACGATCAGCGCCCGCCGGAGCTGGCCGGAGGCATCGATGAGCCGGTACAGCAAGCTGAACAGCTCGCCGTTGCGCAGGCAGGACTCGAGCAGCTGGGCGGCCTGGCGCCGGTCGGCCGAGTGGGCATGGGCCAGCAGCAGGGCCGTGCTGGGGACCACCTCGCCACGGCGAAAGCCGTGGATGGCGTACACGCCGTCGGACCACTGCCAGCTGCCCTCAGCCACTGCGTAGCGGTAGCTCCCCGTGCCCTGCTCTTGGCTGGCTACCCGGCCGGTCACGTCCTGCTCAATCGTGAAGTCGCATAAAGTCCATAAAATCATTACATCATGAGCAGAACAAGGCCCCAGCCGCGTTTTCGGTAAAGACTAGGTAATACACTCATCTTAACCGCGGCCGACGTAATGGCGTTGTCATTTACCCGCGAATTTCCCGGGAAAGTAACGCTGCTGCCGCCACGTCGTTGAGCCATTCCCGGCGGAGTGTGTCACATTCTGTCGGCTGGTTCGAGCGCGGTATATGCGCAACTAGCTAGTGCCGCGTCTGACAACCTTTGCCCCGTCTGCGGGATACTCAGGCGATGGAGGATCACCACGTTGTTGCCGTGATCTTGCGTCGGGGGGACCAGTTGCTGCTGTGTCACCGATCCCCGGGCCGGCGGTGGTTTCCGGATGTGTGGGACTTCCCCGGTGGTCACGTCGAGCCTGGCGAGCGGCCCGAGGATGCGCTCCGGCGGGAGGTGGCCGAGGAGCTGGGGGCCGGGCTTGAGGGCGTCGATGGCGGCCCTGTGTTGCACCGGGTCGTCCCGCAGGCTGGTTTGGACCTGACTGTGTGGGTCTCGTGGCGCTGGCGGGGGACCGTGTCGAACCTGCAGCCAGAAGAGCATGACGCCATCGGCTGGTTCGAAGAGGGGCAGCTTGATGGGCTCAGGTTCGCTGACCCTTCTTACCTGCCTTTGCTTCGCCGCCTTTTGAGCGTGTGAGCTGGGAAGCGTCCTGGGGAGGACGAGGTCCCCGGGGTGTGGGGCGGTTCCGGGCAGGGCGGTCTTGCAGACTGGGCTGGTGACGGAACGGCTGCGGGTGCGTGAGATCGATGATGATGAGGGCCGGCGGCTGGTACGGATCGTGCGCCGGGGAACTGGGTCGGTAGTGACGTGGCGGCGGGCGCAGATGGTGCTGCTGTCAGCTCAGGGCATGGACGCCGCCGCGATCGCGAAGGTGGCGTTCACCAGCGAGGACCGGATCCGCGATGTGATCCGCAACTTCAACGCCGACGGGTTCGGCTCGCTCTACCCGAAGTACAAGGGCGGGCGTCCGCCGAAGTTCACCTTGCCGCAGCGCCGCGAGATCAAGAAGACCGCCAAGTCCAGGCCGGCTGAGCATGGCATGCCGTTCTCGGCCTGGAGCCTCTCGAAGCTGGCGGAGTTCCTGGTCGCTGAGGGGGTGGTCGACGACATCAGCCACGAGGGCCTGCGCACGCTGCTCCGCGAGGAAGGCGTCACCTTTCAACGCCTGAAAACCTGGAAGGCCTCGAAGGACCCGGACTACGAGGCGAAGAAAGCCCGCATCGAGCATCTGTATGCGATTGCTGACGGCGAGGTCGTCCCCGATCCCGGCGAGCCGGAGGTGGTCTTCTGCGTGGATGAGTTCGGGCCTTTGAACCTGCAGCCCCGGCCGGGCCGGCAGTGGGCTGCGGTCAGCGGGAAAAACGCTGAGCCGGGCCGGGAGCCGCGGCCGCGGATGCGTGCCACCTACACCCGCACCGAGGGCGTGCGGCACCTGTTTGCTGCCTATGAGCTGGGCGAGAACAAGCTGTCCGGGCACGTCAAGCCACGCAAGACCCGGGGCCGGTTCCTGGAGTTCTGCCGCTACCTGCGCTCCCTCTACCCGGCCGCCACCCGGATCGCGATCGTCTGTGACAACTTCAGCCCCCACCTGAGCACCGCCAGAGACGGCCGGGTCGGCGCCTGGGCGACGGCGAACAACGTCGAGATCGCCTATACGCCGACGAACTCGTCGTGGTTAAACCGGGTCGAGGCCCAGTTCACGGCGCTGCGGTACTTCGCACTCGACGGCACTGACCACGCCAGCCACAAAGAGCAGGCCAGCATGATCCGCCGGTACATCATCTGGCGCAACAACCACGCCTACGACGAGCGGCTACGCCGGATCGTCAACCGGGCGAACGTAGCCTGACGCGGCACTAGCGGGCTGAATACCAGGCGCCTCCTCCCTTTATACCTGGCCTAACTGACGGCCTGGTGGTGACGGTGACGGCAG
>CAWJDQ010000003.1:0-565193 GCA_963841695.1 uncultured Actinomycetes bacterium
GGCAAACAATTCTCTACAGCTACCAGACTGGTCGGACCGGTAGCTTCGGCGAGGGCATCGAGCCAGCTTGGGCCACCTGGAGGAAACCTCCTGGTAGCGGACAAATTGCCGATGCTGGTTCCTCCTGCCGCGACAAAGAGCCCATTTTATAAGAATCGCCTCCTGGCAGCTCAGTGGTCTCAGGCTGCCGAGGCTTTGCAAGATGCTGAGGAACTGGTGCTTATGGGCTATAGCGTTCCGGTCACCGACCTAACGGTTACAAGTTTGGTCGCCACGCAGTTCAAGGGCAATGCTATCGTTCCAGTGAATCCAGATACGAGCATTGTCGAGCGTGTACGTGGGCTGGCGATAGGCGTAGTCCACCGGACGTGACTGACGCTTTTGTTGGCCCGTCTGCGCTCGAGCGATGGGCCAATATGTTCGCCACATAGCCACCAATGGTACTGGAGCGTCCATAATGTTGAGCCCAGGCGCTCCCCAGGAGTCAGAGCCTAGCGAGATCCTTCTCGGGTTGACGACCCGCAGTTGATTAGCTCGCCGAACCCGGGCACTGGATTTCGCCGCCCGTCAAGCGGCCGCTTCCCAGATTCGGTTGAACTGCTCAGACCAGTAGGCGTACCAGTGATCGGATTGCTGGCGGGCGAGTTCCATATGCATCCGGGAAGAGGTCGCCTCGTTATGGAAGCCATGGAATTCCACGATCAACCGGCCATCCCGCGCGCTGGGATCAATGGCGACAAGACTAAAACCAGGGTTGTAGTCCAGCAAACGATACTCAAAACTGCCGTTAACGTGCCATGCGGCCATGGCGCCAAGCAAGTGAGTTGTGGTCTGCAGAGACGCACACGAAACCCTGAACAGGGTAATCAAGGGAATCATCTAGCTGATGGGTTGCTAGCTCTACCGCCGCATCGTTGGCGGGGTCGAGCACCACGACTCGTACGACGCCGTCAGGCCTATCCAAGGGCCCTGTCCGCAGGACCTCACAGTTGTGTGCGGAGAGCAGGTTGACGGCAGTTGGGGCGAAGATCCATATTTCCTTGGCATTCTTCAGCCGGTCCGTGAGCGGGTTGGCGTCGAACGCGAACCTGTCGCTTAGGAGCTCATCGATGCTACTTCGCGAAGCGTCCGGAATCGTGATCCTTAGTACCAGAAGCCCCACACCAGCAAGAAGGGCCGCCCAGCGCAACTGATCCGGCACAATATCACCTACGAGCGAAAGGACCGCCAGAGCAAAGGCCACAAAGGCAGCACTATAGGCATCAATATATCGCCGATTCTTAAGATCATGGCTGATCCGCCGCCATCCTGATGACATGATTTCACTCCATCCCTGATCAAGGATTAATTCGCCAAAGCAACGCCAGAACGTTGCGTAGAGGTGCGGGATTCAATTTCAAGTCTTTTGCCGTGCAAGGGCACATGCTTCGCAAGCCTGCCACGAACACACCCTCGCCCTTCCTCTTGATCAGCTAAATGAGGGAACAGAGCGCCTACAACCTGAGAGCTAGGAAGGCTCATTCCTCAGCACCCTTTTATAGATCGGATCTACAGATCGGACACGTCCCCTGAAAGCCAGCCTTACAGTCAGCCGTTCCAGCGAGCATTTGGCTTGGCGTCAAGGACCCGAGCGATGTACTGGCCCCGGGACTGGCCGGGCGCAGTGAACTCCTCCCAGACTGCTGGCGGGCATGCCGAGTAGGACCACTCAGTGCCATCAGGAAACCGTACGAGGATGGTTTCGGTCTCGGGATCGTAGGCCTCGGCCACGATCGCGGCTCGATCCGTCCACAGGGATCCAGTCGATCACGACTGACTATCGTAGGCGCCTCGCCAGGCGGCAATCGCAGGCTCGAGATCAGGCACCGTGGCCGGATGACGCCAAGACGCGAGCGACGGGTCTTCAGCGGCCGGTAGCGGGCTAGGGGGATCTACAAGAGCGCGAGCGGGAAGATCAGCGCTTCGCCAGTAATCACGGCCTCGCCCGTGCGCAGCGAGGGCAGTACCGCAGCTAGTCCGCTGACGCTGTCAGGAAGTGCGGCGCGAATCTTCGGCCTGATCGGCGGAGTTCGTCAGCCGTAGAGAACAAGGCTGCCGCATTGGGCGAGCGCCGTGTCAGGCAGTTCGGACGGACGCTGAGTGATCAGCAGGAGTCCAATGCCGTACTTGCGTCCTTCCCGGGCTATTCGGTTGGCCGCGCCGCGGGTCATTGCTGCTGCGGCTCGCCGAGGTAGCGGTGGGCCTCTTCAAGGACGATGAGCACCGGCCGGGGGCGCCCGATACCCGGGGCCCTCAGCGGACGGTACGCACAGCTGCCTCGAACAGCAGGTTGAGCACCACTCCGATGGCCAGCTCGCTGGCATGTGCGGGTACTCCGCTGAAGTCGAGTACCGAAACGGGAGCTGCCCGCCAAGCCAGGACGCCATGACTCCGATCAGCGGGTCGGTCCCTCGGGATCTCCCTGCGGCTCTTGGAAGAACGCCAGCCGAGGGTCGAGCAGGCCCAGACGCAGCAATCTCGGGGGTTGAGCCATGGTGCCATGAAGCGGTCCCTTGAACGGGGCGGCACCGCCTTGCCCGTAAGGAGTGAAGGACGCCGGGGTGAGTGTGGCGGCTTCCCCGGGTCTGACTTCACAGGCCGTGTCCGGGTCCTTTGCCACGTCATCCGGTTTCGTTGTTCTCCCAGTCCAACTGGTGCCAGATCCGCGCGCAGATCGAACGGGATCGGCGTGTCGGCGGTCACGGCGGCGGGTCGAGCGTCAGCCAAGTCGCTCGGCGGCGAAATCCCGGCGGGCCTGGGTGACGAGCTCATCAAACCGGTTCCTTGTTGTTGCACCGCCTGTGCGAGCCAGCGAAAACTCGCATGATGTCCTCTGCGGGCAGCGCCCAGTAAGGAACCTGCAGGCGGGCGTCGCCTAGGCGAGAACGGAGCTGACGGCTGCGTCCGGGCCAAGCGCGCTGGCGTACTCGCCGTGCGGATCGATAACAACGATGTTGGCCGCTGGCCAGCCGCCTCGGGCGAGTCGCTGCAGCAGCGTCGCGACTGTACTCGTCTTGCCCGCCCCTGTGGAACCCACCACCGCGGCATGGCGGATCACCAGCCGCCCGACGTCCAAGGCATACCGGAACGTCCTCGGCGGCTGCCAGGCATCCAATGCGAAGACGGTCGTCACCTTCTGGCGGGAACACGGCCCGCAGGTCATCGGCAGTGGCAAAGTGTACCGGATCATCTAGCCCTGGGTAAGCTCCGACTCCGCGCTGGAAGCGTTCAGTCGCGCGGTCGATCTCACCTAGGAGCTGAACCTGCAGCCAGCGCTCGCCGGTCTGAACAACATCCACTGGGAGTTGCTTGCCGGCCAGTTCCGCAATGCCGAGCAGGCTCACCTGCCCTACAAGATCGACCAGACCCTGAGGCAAACGCACGATCGAGCCGATCTGGCCAACCGGCTGGAGGCGCCCTCGGAAGATAGGAGCCACGCCGGCCATATCGTCATCGAGCGCAACGGTGACCTGTGCACCGAGCACATGACGTACCCGCCCGATCCGGGTCGGGTCGTGCTCACCCACCGGCATTCGCTGCCGCTTTGGCCAGCAACTCGCTCAGCTGTGCCTCTAGCTCACCCTGGGGCGGCGAACTGCGCGCCAGGAAGCTGGCGAGGTTGCGAAGTTGCCGAGCGCCATCCCATCGTCACCCCACAGATCGGGGGAGCGTCCTTAGGCGGTTCCCAGTCGGCTCTTATGCCACCGAGAATAGCTTCATGCCGCGGCAACGACCTGCAGATTTGGCGTTACTGTAGCGTGCGTGATCAAGATCTCTGGGATCTCGCCAAAGCAGAACGCAACCAGTTCTGAGCGCGGCCGACGGCGGACGGCGTCGAACAGCATCTCGTTGAGGTGGTCGTCGCCAAACGAGTAGCCGCTGATCAGCATGAGGGTCTCGGGCTGGTGCAGCGCCCTGCGGAACCGGTCCTGGAGCACCATGAACGGCACGCGCCGTGATTGGTCATACTTTGCGTCAGATGGGTAGATCGCTGCGGGCTCGCTGTCGGTCACCGGGGCGCCCAAGCGAACGACCTCCGTCTTGCGCCCGCTCTCCCAGGCCCAGTGCACCGAGCCATGTAGCTTCCAGAGCCGGACGAGGAAGGAAGGTAGCCAGTCGTCGGTGTCCCCGGCAGTAGCCTCGACGAGTTCGGTGCGGAACCGTGCGCGTAGCGCGCCAGTGAAGCCATCGAAGTAAGAAACTCCAAGTGACTCCAACGCCGTCTCAAGCAGCAGGTCGTAGTTGACGGTAAACAACTCAACCGGCCAGTGGTAGTCCGCGCGGGCTACCCATGCGGCGAACCGGAGCATCGGCGCAAGATCCGCGTCAGCCAATTCAAGGGCTCCGACGATAAGCTGGCATACCTGCACGGTCAAGGTCAGCCGCTTCCCGGCGCGGTAAGATCATCGACCTGACCGGCCGTGCCGTCCAGCAACGCCGCGATGCGCCGCAACCGGCTCAGCGCCTGCTCCAGGTTCCTCCCAGCCAACTGGCGTTCGAACGCAGCACGGCGATCACCAGACCAGTCCGTCGACCACCAGTGCTTGCAGCCCGGATACATCGGGCAGCCCACATGCGCACGAAGCGCCGGCCCCGAGGAAGACGCACACATGCCGGGATCGGGCCGCGAGCTTCGCGCTGAGCCCGTTGGCGAACGACATCACCTGATGACCAGCCATGTCACGCAAGGTTACTCTCATCACAACACTGAGTAGGCGAAATCGGACCTGACCGTCAACTCCACTCGAGTCAGCGTTCCTCACGGCCAGAACACGCCGCTGACGAAGTGACGGCTTAGCCCGGGCCACCGATCCCTAGATCCAGTTGTTCCCGGCGAGCTTTTCCGTCCACGTGCGGATACCCACAGACCCTTCGTCGAGCCCGCCGCCGAAGCGCATCGGGATGATCGCCGCGTTCCCCAGCACCTGGGTGATCTTGGCGACCACCGGACCCGCTGACCTGTCCGGCTGAGCGTGATCCTGCTCGTCGGCGAGAACGCTGACCGCGATGCGGTCAAGGGGCTGCACGTTCTGGACCAGCGCCCGCAGCAGGTGCTGGTCGTTGAGAGAGTGGCCGAGGATGAACACGCGCCTGGCCCGGGCCAGCGCTTCCGAGAACTCCCGCCACATGGCGATGATGACGTCGTCCTTGTCGTACACCTTGTCCGGGTCGGGCAGCATCACGACCGTATCCCGAAGCCCACCTGGTGCCGGGTGACGTTAGCCGCGTAGACCGTGCCGTCAGTGCGACGGAACCAGCCAACCCGTCCATGCAGGTGCAGTACTGGGACGTAGCGAGACAGGCCGGACAACAGTCCCGTTATCGCCAGCTGGGTTTGGTTTCCCTGCTCAAGGGTGGGCGGCTGGCCCCAGTCGGGGAAGCCGCCGGACCGGGAGATCGCGTGCTCGCCGATCGTGTCGTAGTTCGTGGTGGCGTACACCAGCCGGGTATCGGGTCCACTCAGGCCCAGTGAGTGAAAGAGCCCCTGATATGCCTGTGCCGCGCCATCAAGGTCGACTGCCGCATCGGCAAACAACTCATACAGCGACTTGTGGATCAGCCCGGTGATCTCACCGAAGTGGTGGACTGCCTGACTGTGCCACTGGTCCATGACGCCCTGGGCCGACATGATCTGCGTGCCTGCACCGAAGTCCTGGAACCGGACGCTCGCATCAAGCAGGTCACCGATGCGCTGGAACGCCTCGACGTCCTGCAGGAACTTGCCGAGCCGGGCCTCGAACGCCTCACCCGACATGCCGTTCTTGAGGCCAGTGGCTTCCCGGTAGCCGATCCTCGAACCGAGCTCGCGAACGAGGTGGTCCGACCAGTCACCCATGAGGGGCATCGGCTTCCCATTCACGCCGAACGCACGACTCGCGCCCGCACCAGTCACCAGCACGACATCGATATCGATATCGATATCGCGTTCCCCGGCCGGGACGCCACCAGTGACCAAGTCCGTCTCCGCATCCGCGCCCAGCAGACTGTGCTCAGTCACAGCACGCCCTTCCTCTGCGCGGCTGCCACCTTGGGCAGGCCCCCCGCATGTTCAACATCCCGCCCGAGCGGGCTCGTCCGCTCGGTCATCGCGGGCCAGTCCATACCGCCCAGTGCCATCAACAGGTGTCCAGGCCCACGGTCAGATGACGGTCGGACGATCTTGGAATGTGCTCGGGCAGCGCTCAATTCATGCCCTGACCTGGTCCTTCTTGTGGAGCTAAGCGGGCTCGAACCGCTGACCTCTTGCATGCCATGCAAGCGCTCTACCAACTGAGCTATAGCCCCGGCATCGCCCGCGTGCCGGGCACGCGGACCGGAGTTAGCATACCGGTTCCCCGGGCGCGCCCGAACATCATGGACACCCGGGACGTCAGCGGTCGTCGCTGAGTACCGGCTCTGGCAGCGTGCCGGCGTTGTGCTCGACCAGCCGCCAGCGCCGGTGCCGGCGGGACACGACCGACCAGGCGCAGTTGGCCAGCGGCCCGATCACGCCCCAGAGGTCCTCGGGCAGGCCGAGGAGACGGCCGGCGCCCAGCCTGATCGCTGCCCCGTGGCTGACCACGACCGCGAGAGAACCCGGCTGGAGGCTGTCGGCGATCCGCTCCATCGCCGATCCGGCGCGGTCCGCGACGGTCGCCGAGGACTCGCCTTCCGGCGGCGACCAGCGGGCGTGCTCCTCCGGGTAGCGGGTCCGGATCTCCACGTCGGTCAGGCCTTCCCAGACCCCGCCGTGGCGTTCCCGCAAGTCCTTGTCGGTGGTCACGCTCAGCCCGGTCAGGCGGGCCAGCGGCGCCGCCGTGGCCAGGGCCCGGCTCAGGTCCGATGAGATGATCACGTCCGGCCGCAGCGCGGCCAGCAGCCGGGCTGCCCGCTCGGCCTGTTCCACGCCGACCTCATCCAGCTGGATGTCGGTCTGGCCCTGGAAGCGGCCCTGGATGTTCCAGGGGGTCTGCCCATGCCGCCACAACACCAGCCGGACCCGGGAGTCGGGGCCCGGCACTGACTCAGAGCTCATTCCGCCCTCTCCTGCGTGCCTGTCCGCCGTGCCCGCGCTGACGTCGCCGCCGGGCAGACTCTACTGCGGGCCCGCCGCCGACCGGGCCGGCTGTCCGGCCGGGCCAGCCGCCCGGCCGGGCAGGCCCAGGATCCGCTGAGCTGGTCGGTCAGCGCACGTTCCCGGCGGATGGCCCGCCGGGAGGCGTCCCGCCGACCGACACCGTCTCGGGCAGCGGAATCTGCGGGCAGTCCTTCCACAGCCGTTCCAGCGCGTAAAACGTGCGCTCCTCGGCGTGCTGCACGTGGACCACAATGTCCAGATAGTCCAGCAGCACCCAGCGGCCTTCCCGCTCGCCCTCACGGCGGACCGGGCGGGCCCCGGCTTTGCGCAAGGCCTCCTCGACCGCCTCGACGATCGCCCTGACCTGGCGGTCGTTGGCCGCGGAAGCGAGCAGGAACACGTCGGTGATGACGAGCTGCTCACTCACGTCGTAGGCGATGATGTCGCTGGCGAGCTTGTCGGCCGCGGCCGCAGCGGCTATCTCCGCAAGCTCAACGGCCCTGGTGGTGGCAGTCACGTGTGGTATTCGTCCTCCTCAGCCGGGGACCTTCCCCCTAGCCTCTCACGCCCCAGGCTCGCGGGGCAGTGCGGCAATTCAGCCTAACCCGGCCCGCCGACAAAGTCCGCACGCCAGGCTCAGGCACCATGGCGCCTGGCCGGCTCACTGCCGCATCATCGCCATCCGCATCTCACCCTCGGTGTCCGTGATCAGGTCGCCGGACACGTCTACGGTCACCGTGTGCAGCGTCCCGGTGAACCGGAACGGGGACCGGTAGTCCGGAGCCACCGGCGACCCGGGGTTGGCCCCGCAGGTCAGACCGCCCGGATTCAGCCCGATCGGCGTGGTCACCGGGAATTCGGCCTGGCCGTCCAGGCGGCCGTCCACGTAGAGCTGGGCCCGCCCGGGGGCACCCCGGCCCGCCATGAAGTCCGGCGCCCCGGTGGGCTCGAACTCGAAGCGGAGCTCGTGCCGCCCCGGCGGCACGGGGTCCACCGCGGACACCCGGTACACCTCCCGCCGCACGTAGTTGTGCGCGTAGTGCAGCACGCCGTCCAGCAGGTACATGCTCCACCCGCCTGCGCTGGTTCCCTGGCACAGCAGAACCCCCTCGGTGCCCCGCCCCGCAGGGTCCCCATCCGCCGGGATGGTCACGTCCGCCGTGAGGCTGTGCGCCCGGTTCAGCAGCCGCGGCGACACCCAGGCCGGCACGGTCTGGGTGTGCGGACGGTACACGTACCGCTCGCGCGGGACCGCGATCTGCGGCCGCTCCACCATGAGCCGCGCGGCGGCGCTACCGTCGATGGGCAGCACGTCGTACTTGCCCGCCTCCACGTACCACTGGGCGATCATCTCAATCAGCCGGTCGGGGTGCTGTCCGGCCACGTTGTGGTTCTCGGTCGGGTCCTCGGCGACGTGGTAGAGCTCCCAGTGGTGGGCGTCCAGGTCGGTCAGCGCCTCCGCGGTGATCGGCACGCCGAAGCCCTGGCCCGCCTCGGCAAACGACGGGCCGGGCCACGGGCACACCGCCCGCCAGCCCTGGTAATCGATGGCCCGGTGCCCGAACATCTCGAAGTATTGGGTGCTGCGGCGGCTGGGGGCGGCCGCGTCGGCGAACGTCTGCGCGAAGCTGACTCCGTGGATCGGGGACTGGGCGACCCCCTTGATCGCCTCGGGGGCGTCCACCCCCAGCACGTCCAGCACGGTCGGCACGATGTCGATGATGTGCGCGTACTGGGTGCGCACCTCGCCCCGCGCCGCGATCCCGGCCGGCCAGTGCACCAGGAACGGGTCACTCGTACCGCCCCGGTAGGTCTCCCGCTTCCACCGGCGGAACGGGGTATTGCCCGCCCAGGTCCAGCCCCACGGGTAGTGGTTGAACGTGTCCGGGCCGCCCAGCTCGTTGATCGAGTGCAGGCTCTCTTCCAGCGTCTCCGGGGCGTTGTTGAAGAACTGAAGCTCGTTGGTGGTGCCCGCCACCCCGCCCTCGGCGCTCGCGCCGTTGTCCGAGACCAGCATGATCAGGGTGTTATCGAACTGGCCGGTCTCCTTCAGGAAGTCCAGGACCCGGCCCAGGTGATGATCGGTGTGCGACAGGAAGCCCGCGAACACCTCCATCATCCGGGCGGCCAGCCGGCGGGTGTCCGGGGACAGCGATTCCCAGGCAGGCACGTCCGGGTCGTGCCGGGACAGCTCCACGTCAGCCGGCATGATGCCGAGCTCCTTCTGCCGGGCGAAGACCCGCTCCCGGTAGGCGTCCCAGCCGTCGTCGAACTGGCCCGCGTACCGGTCGGCCCACTCCCGCGGCACATGGTGCGGGGCGTGCGTGGCACCCGGGCAGTAGTGCAGGTAGAACGGCTTGTCCGGGGCGACCTGCGCGGCGTCGGCCAGGAACTGGATGGCCTTCTCAGCCAGGTCGGCGTTGAGATGGTAGCCCTCCTCGGGGCCGGCTGGCGGCTCGACCTGGTGGTTGTCGTAGACCAGGTCCGGATACCACTGGCTGGTGTCGCCGCCCAGGAACCCGTAGAAGCGCTCGAACCCCCGGCCGAGCGGCCACCGGTCGAACGGGCCGACCGCGGACTCGAACTCCGACGGCAGCAGGTGGTACTTGCCGATCATGAAGGTGCTGTAGCCGTGCGGCAGCAGCATCTCAGGCAGGAACCCGTTCTCGAACGGGACGCGGCCGTTGTATCCGGGATAGCCGGTGGCGATCTCATTGATGGCCGCCATCGCGTTGGCGTGGTGGTTGCGCCCGGTGATGATGCACGAGCGGGACGGTGAACACAGCGCCGTGGTGTGCATGTTGGTGTAGAGCAGGCCGCCCGCGGCCAGCGCGTCGAAGTTCGGGGTGGCGATGGGGCTGCCGTAGCAGCCGAGCTGGCCGAACCCGGTGTCGTCCAGCACGATGATCATCACGTTCGGCGCGCCGGGCGTGGCCCGCACGGGCTGCGGCCAGGCGGGCGACGACTGATCGGCGGTCCGGCCGATGACCCCCGGGAACGCGGTGCCCGGCTTGTACTCAGTCAACCCCATGTGTGCTCCTCTGCGGGCATGGTTCGGCTCTCCGTTCCCAGGAGACGCCGGCCGCAGGGCCTGGGCATCACCCGGCCGGAGTGACGCCTCCCCCGGGCCCGCACGCGGTCCCGTCCCCGTCGCAGTACAGGCCGCGCTTGGCGATGTACTGCACCACCCCGTCCGGGACCAGGTACCAGACCGGCTCACCCGCCTCGACCCGCTGCCTGCACTCGGTCGAGGAGATGGACAGGGCCGGGATCTCGATGAGGCTGACCTGGTCACTCGGCAGCCCGGCGCTGGACAGCTGGTGCCCGGGGCGGGTACAGCCGACGAAATGAGCCAGCTTGAACAGGTCGGCCGCGTCCTGCCAGGACATCATCTTGGACAGCGCATCCGCGCCGGTGATGAAGAAGAACTCGGCTTCCTCGCCGCGGATCGCCCGCAGCTCGCGCAGCGTGTCGATGGTGTAGGTGGCCCCGGGCCGGTCGATGTCCACCCGGCTGACCGAGAACCGCGGGTTGGACGCGGTCGCGATGACCGTCATCAGATAACGGTCCTCAGACGGCGAGACCTTCCGGTCGTCCTTCTGCCACGGCTGGCCGGTGGGCACGAACACCACCTCATCGAGGCCGAAGGCGTGCGCCACCTCGCTGGCGGCGACCAGGTGACCGTGGTGGACCGGGTCGAAGGTGCCGCCCATCACCCCCAGCCGCGGGGCCCGGCGGGGTCGCGGACCGGGCACGTCAGACTCACCATCGTTCATGACGTGACTCTAACCGGCGCCCCGGCCGGCCCGGGTGCGGACGTCAGCCGAGCCCGGGGACGGGCGGCTCGCCCCCGGCCCACCGGACCACCCGCACTGCCTTGCCGACCTCGGTGCGCGGCACCGTCCCGGCGGTCACCAGCCGGACGGTGATCCGCACGCCCAGCGCGTCACGCAGCCGGGCCTCGAGCTCCGCCCCGCCCGGGCGCCGCCCTTCCAGCCGGTACTCGCAGAGCGCGACCAGGTCCGGCTGGGCGGCCCGCTCGTCCAGTACCAGCAAGTAGTCGGGGCTGAGCGTGGTGTCCTCGAGCAGCACCCGCTCCACCTCGCTGGGGTACAGGTTCACCCCCCGGATGACCAGCATGTCATCCCGGCGCCCGGTGACCCGGCTCATCCTGACCAGGGTGCGCCCGCAGGGGCAGGTGCCCCGGCGCAGCGCGGCGATGTCGCCGGTCCGGTAGCGCAGCAGCGGCAGCGCTTGCCGGGTCAGGCTGGAGAACACCAGCTCCCCCGGGGTCCCGTCGGGCACCGGCACGGCGGTCACCGGGTCCACCGCCTCGACCAGGAAGTGATCCTCGTTGACGTGCAGCCCGTCCGCCGCCTCGGCGCACTCGGCGGCCACCCCGGGCCCGATCACCTCAGACAGCCCGTAGATGTCCAGCGCCCGCAGCCCGAGCAGTTCCTCGATCCGGGCCCGCAGCTGCGGGGACCACGGCTCGGCCCCGAAGAGGCCGGCCCGCAGGGCCAGCCCGCGCCCGGGCCGCAGCCCGGCGTCGGCCAGCGCCTCACCCAGCCGGATGGCGTACGAGGGGGTGCAGGTCAGGATGTCGGGCCGCAGGTCCCGGATGAGCGTGACCTGCCGGGGCGTCATCCCGCCGGACGCGGGCACCACCGCGGCGCCCAGCTCGATCGCGCCCTGGTGGATGCCCAGCCCGCCGGTGAACAGCCCGTACCCGTACGCGTTATGGATCACGCTGGCTGGCCCCGCGCCCGCGGCGACCAGCGCCCGCGCGCACATCCGGGCCCACAGCCGCAGGTCAGCCCGGGTATAGCCGACCAGGGTGGGACGCCCGGCCGTGCCACTTGAGCCGTGGAACGCGACCACCTCGCTGCGCTCCACCCCGAGCATCCGCAACGGGTACGCGTCCCACAAATCCTGCTTCTCGGTCATCGGGAGCCGGGGCAGGTCACCTAGACCCAGAGCGCTACCCGCGGTGACCCCGGCCGACCGGAGACGTTCCGCCTGAACCCCATCGACGGCCAGCAGCCGGTCCACCAGGGCCCGGAGCCGTTCCTGCTGGAGTTCGGCGCGCCACTCGGCAGGCATGGACTCGGCGTCAGGCTCGAACATCATCGTCCTTCTCCTGAACGGGTTTCGTGCACGGTCACCCACCGAGGGTCACAGCGGCCTGACCAGCTTGCCATAACCGGAGGTTTCCGCCGAGTGTCACTACTCAGCGTAATTCTTTGACTACGTTTTGACTGGCCGGGACCAATCCGCTGACCGGGAGGGTGCCGAAGTCCCTGGCAGCGGACCCACCACGGGGGTGTGTCCAGTCTTCCCTGGAGGAAGCTTTCATGATCGGTACGAAACGGCTCAGAATGCTGGGCACCCGCAAAGCGGGGACCGGCCTGGCCGGCCTGCTCGTCGGGGGCCTGGCTCTGGCGTCCGGGACAGCCTTCGCGTCAACCTCGTCACCCTCGTCGAGCATGACCGGGATGTCCGGGATGACCTCGTCCCACGCGGCCCGGGGCTTCACCAACGGCTGGTACAACGGGCGCACGGTGAAGTTCTACTACAGCAAGAACTTCACCTGTAAGCAGCCGCCGGCCAGCACGGCCTCGTCGAAGTGCGAGGGCGGGACGAACTACACCCAGACCCCGGCCAGCAGCTTCGACCCGCTGTACGTCATCGTGCCGCTCGGCTTCACCCCGCCGAAGCGGACCCTGCAGTGCCCGGCGGGTACCTGCATCGACCACCCGCACACCATCGACCTGACGTCGGTGCTGGGCAGCGGCACGGGCAACCTGACGCTCCCGGCGCACAGCCACATCGTGGCCACCGCGAACAGCCACCAGTCTGAGTGGTGGAACGTGGACATCGTCGGCGTCAAGAGCCTGAGTACCTGGAACAAGCTGGTCCGGGGCAAGAGCGCGCACGAGCTGCAGTACCTGCAGCGCGCGAAGAGCTCGACGATCACCGGGAACATCCCGACCAACCTGTTCCTGTACTTCTCCGTGCTCAGGTAGCAGCGAGCCGGCGCTGGCCGTGCCTGACCCCTGGGCGCGGCCAGCGCCATCGGACTGCCGACCCGTCCCTGCCCTCGTCTACCCTTCACGTTCCGCATGAAAGGTGTCACGCATGGTTAACCAGCCCATGGGGGCGGTCCGGGAGCCGGCCCGGACCGCCGCCACCCGGGTCCGCGAGCTGCGCAGCTGGCGCGGGGCCGTCGGGCTCAGCGGCCTGGCCGCCGGGGCCGTCATGATCACCGGTGCGCTCCTGCCCTGGGTCACCACGTTCGCCGGGCTGATCGGCATCCCCGGGGTGCGCGGCAGCAACGGGCGGATCCTGGCGGCCGCCGGGGCGGTCATCGCGCTGGCCGGGATCGCGCATCTCCTGCGCGGCGGCCGGTGGTCCCGCTGGGTGATCGGCCTCGGCGGGTTCCTGGCCACCGGCTTCTCCGGTTTCCTGCTCCTCCAGCTCGCGGCCAGCCTGCGGTCGCTGAGCACCGACTCGATGGTGGCCGGTCAGGCCGGCCCGGGCCTGTGGGTCACCGCCGCCGGATCGGCGCTGGCCTTCGCCACCATGTTCCTGCCCGCCTCGGCCCAGCCGACCCTGGTCCGCCGGGACGCCGCCTCCCCCGGCCTGCGGGCCTGGGCCGCGGACCGGGACTCCACCGGACTGCGGCGCGGGATCCAGATGGCACTTGGTGGGCTGTGGCTAGCCGACGGGGCGCTGCAGCTCCAGCCGTTCATGTTCGGCCGGGGCTTCGTGAACCAGATCCTCATGCCCGCCTACATGGGCAGCCCGGCCGGGGTCAGCGCCCCGGCCCTGGCCTTCACCCGGCTGGTCCTGCACGCCCCGGCCGCCTGGGACGCCGCGTTCGCCGTCACCCAGCTGCTGCTCGGCGCCGCGCTGCTGTGGCGGCCCACGGTCCGGGCGGCGCTGGCCGCCAGCATCGTCTGGGCGCTCGGCGTCTGGTGGTTCGGCGAGGGCCTGGGTGGCGTGCTCAGCGGCTCGGCCAGCCCGCTCACCGGCGCGCCGGGGGCGGTGATCCTGTACGCGCTGCTGGCCGTGCTGGCCTGGCCGGTGATGGCGGGCCGGCGGGCGGACGGGCCGGTCGCCGCAGGCAGCCCGCTCGGCCTGGCCGGGGCCCGGGCCGCCTGGCTGGTGCTGTGGGGTAGTTTCGGCTACTTCATCCTGCAGGCCGCGAACCGTGCGCCGGACGCGTTCCGGGCCACGTTCACCGGCCTGGCGTCCGGGGAACCTGGCTGGATCGCCGCGCTGGACCGTGGCCTGGCCAGCGCCGCCGGTGACCATGGCCTGGCCCTCAGCATCGGCCTCGCGGTGGTCTTCGTTGCGGCGGGTTCAGGAATTTTCTGGCCCGCCACCACGCGGGCCGCCCTGCTGCTCAGCGTGCTCGTGGCCGTGGCGATCTGGGTGCTCGGCGAGAACTTCGGCGCGCTGGCGACCGGGCAGGGCACGGACCCCAACTCGGGCCCGCTGCTGGTGCTGCTGGCCGCGGCGTTCTGGCCGCTGCGCCGCCGCCCGGCCGGGGCCGTTTCGCCTGATCACAGCCGGGCCCGGGTGCTGGTGGACGGGGAATCAGGCTGATCACGGCCCACGCCGGCCTGCGTCACAGTGGTGGAGGTAGGCCTGCCGGCGCGGCTCCGGATACGGCCTAGCATGGCTGCATGACGACTGTGCCGGATCGTGCCCGCGTCCGTCTTCCCGGGATCAGCTCGCGTGCCTACGAGCACCCCGCTGACCGGACGGCGCTGGTAGCGCTGCGTAAACTCACCGGCTTCGACGCGCTGCTGAAGCGTCTGGCCTCGCTGTTCAGCGACCGGAACCTAAGGCTGATGTTCCTGGCCAGCTCGGTACGGGCCTCGAACGAGCAGTACCCGCACCTGTACCAGCTCCTGCTGGATGGCGCCGCCATCCTGGACCTGCCCGAGGTGCCTGAGCTCTTCATCACCCAGGACCCGATGCCGAACGCGATGACGCTGGGCTCTGACAAGCCGTTCATCGTCATCACGACCGGCCTGGTTGACCTGCTGGACGCGGAGGAGCACCGCTTCGTGATCGGGCATGAGCTCGGCCACGTGCTGTCCGGGCACGCGGTGTACCGGACCATGCTGTACGTGCTGACCTCGCTGGCGGCCCGGCTGGCCTGGTTCGCCATCGGCTACATCGGCCTGAAGGTGATCATCGCCGGGCTGGAGGAGTGGTACCGCAAGTCCGAGCTGTCCTGTGACCGGGCCGGCCTGCTGGCCAGCCAGGACCCGGGGGCTGGGCGCCGGGCCCTGATGAAGATCGCGGGCGGCGCGCGGATCTCCGAGCTCAGCGCCGACGAGTTCCTCAAGCAGGCCCACGAGTACGACGCCGTCCCGGACGTACGGGAAGGCTTCCTCAAGATGCTCCAGATGCTGGGCACGACGCACCCGTTCGCGGTGGTGCGCTTCGCCGAGCTGGACCGCTGGGTGGCCGAGGGCGAGTACGAGGCGATCCTGGCCGGCAACTACCCGCGCCGTGAGGACGACGGGGACGCCTCGGTGCAGGACGAATTCGTGGCCGCGGCCAAGTCCTACCAGGATTCCTGGAATCGGAGCTCGGATCCGTTCATCGGGCTGGTCAAGGGGGTCGCGGAGACCGCCGTCGGAACCGGCCAGTCGCTGTTCGGGAACATCTTCGGTCAGCGCGGTAACGGCGGCAGCGACGACTGAGGCCGCTCAGCGGCCGGACAATCAGCGGGAGGGCCTGAGCAGCACGAGGTCGTCGCGGTGCACGATCTCGCGCTCGTACCCGGGGCCCCGCTGAGCGGCCAGGTCGTGCGTGGAGCGGCCCATCATGGCCGGGATCTCAGACGCGTCGTAGTTGACCAGGCCGCGGGCGATCACCCGGCCATCCGGCGCGCACAGGTCCACCGGGTCGCCCGCGTCGAACCCGCCCTGCACCCCGGTGATCCCGGCGGGCAGCAACGACGCGCGGCCGCTCTCGATGGCCTGGGCCGCACCCTCGTCCAGCAGCAGCCGGCCGTGGCTGGCGGCCGCGTGGGCCAGCCACAACTGGCGGGCCCGGGGCGGCCGCCGGGCGCCGGGCGCGAAGTACGTTCCCCGCGGCTGGCCCGCCAGCACCTCCCGCGCCGCGGCGGCGCTGGCCACCACGGTCGGGATGCCCGCCTCGGTCGCGATCATCGCCGCGTCCACCTTGGTCACCATCCCGCCGGTGCCGACCCGGCCGGGACCGGCCGGGGCTGGGGCCCCCGGGGTGCCGCCTGCTCCGGCCCGGCCCAGGGTGACTCCGGCCAGGTCGGCCCGGCTGCGCACCTCGGTGATCCGGCGGGCGCCGGGCTGCCGCGGGTCGGTGTCGTACAGGGCGTCCACGTCGGACAGCAGGATCAGCGCCCCGGCCCGGACCACGTGCGCGACCAGTGCGGCCAGCCGGTCGTTGTCGCCGAACCGGATCTCGTCGGTGGCCACCGTGTCGTTCTCGTTGACGATGGGCAGGATCCCTAGTTCGAGGAGCCGGCTCAGCGTGCGCTGGGCGTTCCGGTAGTGCGCGCGGCGCATCAGGTCATCGGCACTCAGCAGCACCTGGCCGGTGCGGACCCCGTGCCGGCCGAAGGCCGCGGTGTACCGGGCGACCAGCAGGCCCTGTCCCACGCTCGCCGCGGCCTGCTGGGTGGCCAGGTCACGGGCCGGCGCGGCAGCCCCAGCGGGGCCAGCCCGGCCGCGATGGCGCCGGAGGAGACCAGCACGACCTGGCTGCCGCCGTGTGCCCGGGCCGCGAGCGCGTCGGCCAGGGCCGCGATCCGCTCCTCGTCGATCCCGCCCCGCGGCGTCGTCAGCGACGAGGAGCCCACCTTGACCACGACCGGGCTGGCGTCCGCGATCCCCGGCCACGCTGTCCCGCCGGCCTCCTCCCCCGCCGCCTCCCGGTCACTCCCAGCGCGCCGGTCACCCGCAGCAGCCCGGTCGCCTAGCCCCGCCACGTCACCCCTCCAACCACACAGCTCACACAAACCTCACTAGCCCCGCGCCTCACGGGCAGGGCCTCGTGATCATGGGTTTGGTGTTGCTATAGCAACACCAAACCCATGATCACGAACGCTGTCCCGGGGCGAGGTGGCGGCCCGGGAGCCGCGGCCATGCCGTCACGGGGCGAGGCGGCGGTCGGTGCCACGCGGGCCGCGGCCGCCCTGACCCGCGGGGACGTCGGGATCCCAGTCGAACACCACGGCCTCGTCCCCGTTGCCGATCATCACCTCGGCGCCGTCCTCGGCGCCGGCCTCGGCCAGGGCTTGCTCGACCCCGAGCTTGGCCAGCCGGTCGGCGAGGTAACCGACCGCCTCCTCGTTGGCGAAGTCGGTCTGCTGGACCCAGCGCCACGGCTTGTCGCCGCGGACCAGGAACGCGTTCTGTCCGGCCCGCTCGATCACGAACTCCGGGCCGGCGGCGGGCTGCGGGCGGATCACCCGCCGGGTCGGTTCCTCGGCCGGGGCCGCCGCGCGGACCTCGGCGACCACGGCGGCCAGCGCGAACGCCAGTTCGCGGACCCCTTCCCTGGTGGCCGCGGAGACCTGGTACACCGGCAGCCCGCGGGCGGCCAGCACTGGCTGCGCCTGCCCGGCCACCTCCCGGGCGGCAGGCACGTCGATCTTGTTCAGGACCACCATCCGCGGCCGGTCCCGCAGGTCCGAGCCGGTGACCGCCTGGTAGGCGTCGAGTTCGGCCTCGATCACGTCGAAGTCAGCGACCGGATCCCGGCCCGGGTCCCCGCTGGTCTCCGCGGCCGTGCAGTCCAGCACGTGCACCAGCACCAGGCAGCGCTCCACGTGCCGGAGGAAGTCCAGGCCCAGGCCCTTGCCCTGGCTGGCCCCGGGGATCAGGCCGGGCACGTCCGCCGCCACGAACTGGACGTCGCCCGCCTCCACCACGCCCAGGTGCGGGGTCAGCGTGGTGAACGGGTAGTCGCCGACCTTCGGCTTCGCCGCGGATAGCGCGCCGATCAGCGAGGACTTGCCGGCGTTGGGGAAGCCGACCAGTCCCGCGTCGGCGACCGTCTTCAGCTCCAGGACCAGGGAACACTCCGCGCCTGGCTCGCCGCGTAGCGCGAACCCGGGGGCCTTGCGCTTCATCGAGGACAGGGCCGCGTTGCCGAGCCCGCCGTGGCCGCCCTCCGCGGCCACGAACCGGGTGCCCGCCCCGATCAGGTCGGCGAGGACCTCGCCGTCCTCGGTGCTGACCACGGTGCCGTTCGGTACCCGGATCACCAGGTCCGCGCCGGCCGCGCCGTTCCGGTTGGACCCGGACCCTTGCGTGCCGTTGCCGGCCTTGCGGACCGGGCGGCGGTGGAAGTCGAGCAGGGTGGCCACGCTGGGGTGGACCTCGAGGACGACGTTGCCGCCGCGGCCGCCGTTGCCCCCGTCGGGGCCGCCTAGCGGCTTGAACTTCTCCCGGTGGACGGAGGCGCAGCCGTGCCCGCCGTTACCCGCCTTGATGCGCAGGACTGCCCGATCCGCGAACTCTGCCACTGCCCCTCCTCCCGGGGTTCTTACCCGCCCGGCCGCCGCTACCGGGACCGGGTCGTGCTGCTCACATGCATCAGGGGCGGACCGTCACCGGCCCGCCCCTGATGCTTACGCTCGATGAGATCGCTTCTGGCGGACCTTATTCCGCCGCCGGGGAGTCACCCGGCTCGCCCGCGATCACGCTCACCGCACGGCGGCGGCGCACGCTGCCGAAGGTGACCTTGCCCGCGACCAGCGCGAACAAGGTGTCGTCACCGCCGCGGCCGACACCCGGCCCGGGGTGGAAGTGCGTACCGCGCTGCCGGACGATGATCTCGCCCGCGTTGACCTGCTGGCCGCCGAAGCGCTTGACGCCGAGACGCTGCGCCGCCGAGTCACGGCCGTTCCGGCTGGAGGACGCGCCCTTCTTGTGTGCCACGTCAGCTCAGCTCCTCTTCTTCGCGGCACTGCTCTTCGCGGCACCGCTCTTGGCCGCACTGCTCTTGGCCGCACCGATGCCGGTGATCTTCAGCTGGGTGTAGTGCTGGCGGTGACCGAGACGCCGCCGGTACCCGGTCTTGTTCTTGTAGTGGATCATGTTGATCTTGGGTCCGGCCACCGGGCCCAGGATCTCGGCCGTGACCTCGTAGCGGTCAAGCTCGGCTGCATCGCTGACGACCTTGCCGTCATCGACGACGAGCAACGCGGTCAGCGTGACGCTGGAACCGACATCACCAGCCAGCGTGTTGACGGTGAGTACGTCGTCCACCGCCGCTTTCTCCTGCCTGCCACCGCAGCGCACGATCGCGTACACCGAGAACTCGCTCTCTGCCTTCGCGGCTAGGCCGCGGCCTCATGCGGCCTGGGCCGCTCTCTCTCGTCAGGGCGGGCCAGGCCGCATGGCCTGGTCCGGGGTTCTGCCTGGCGCGGACCCACCGTGCCACCCGCTGCAGTGGCTAGTACGTGACTAGCGCCTGCACTGGGCGGGCACCGGACGGGGGCCTGCCTCGCACACGGAGCGTGGGGCCGTGAGACCCCGAACCGCTATGTGCACCGACCACTCAGGTTATCAGAAAGGCGGGTGCTCCTCGTCCGCGCCGACCGGGCCCTCATCCGCGGGGCTCTCGCCGTCCGCGGTCCGCTCGCCAGCGGCCGGGCCGTTCCCGTCCGCCGGGCCGGCCGCGGGCGGGCTGTCCGCCGCAGGCAGGGAGTCCGCCACAGACGATGTAGCCACCTCGGGCAGGGCGTCCGACCCGGGTGAGGTTGCCCCTTCAGGCAGGGAGTCCGGCGCGGGCGGGCTGTCCGCCGCTGGCAGGGGGTCGCCGGCGGGCCACGAGGACACCGCCGAGGCCGCGTCGGCCGGGGTCAGCGCCTCTTCCTGCGCTGGGCTCACCTCAGCGGCAGGCGGCACCTCAGCGGCAGGCGGCACCTCAGCGGCAGGCGGCACCTCGGCCGTGGGCACCGCCGCTTCCGGGCCGGGAGCTGACCCGGCGGCGGGCACCTCCTGGGCGCGGCTCGCTCCGGGGCCACCCGAGCGCCGCCGGCGGCGGCCGCCCTGGCGCTCGCCGGTTCCGCCGCCGACCAGCACCGCGGCCGCGGGGTCACTGACGGCCGCGTCGGCGGCGTCCGCGGGCCCGGCCGCACCCTGATCCGCGGCCGGCTGGTCCTGGTCCGGCTGGCCGTTGCGGTCCGGCTGGCCGTTCCGGCCGCCCCGTCCGTTCTTGTCCTGGCCGTTCCGGTCGCCCCGGCCGCCCCGGTCCGGCTGGCCGTTGCGGTCCGCGCGGCCGTTCCGGTCCTGGCGGCCGCCACCAGACTGGCGCCCGTCATCGCCACCTGACCGGCCGCGCTGGCCGGTGCCTGCCGGCTCGGTCAGGTCCAGGGAGATGATCCGGCCGCGGCCGTTGCAGCAGTCGCAGGGCTCGGAGAACGCCTCGAGCAGCCCGGCCCCGACCCGCTTGCGGGTCATCTGGACCAGGCCGAGCGAGGTGACCTCGGCGACCTGGTGCTTGGTCCGGTCCCGGGCCAGGCATTCCAGCATCCGGCGCAGAACCAGCTCGCGGTTGCTCTCCAGGACCATGTCGATGAAGTCGATCACGATGATGCCGCCGACATCCCGCAGCCGGAGCTGCCGGACGATCTCTTCCGCGGCCTCGAGGTTGTTCCGGGTGACGGTCTCTTCCAGGTTGCCGCCCTGGCCGGTGAACTTCCCGGTGTTGACGTCGATGACCGTCATCGCCTCGGTGTTATCGATGACGAGCGACCCGCCGCTGGGCAGCCAGACCTTGCGCTCCAGCGCCTTGGCCAGCTGCTCGTCGATCCGGTACCGGGCGAACACATCCTCGTCGTCGTCCGCCCAGTGGGTGAGCCGCTCCGCCAGGTGCGGCGCGACGTACTGGACGTATTCGTGGACGAGATCCCAGCCTTCGTCCCCGGCCACCACCAGCGACGCGAAGTCCTCGTTGAAGATGTCCCGGACCACCCGGATGGTCAGGTCGGGCTCGCTGTAGAGCAGGTCAGGCGCGTTGGCGGTCTTGGACTTCTGCTCGATGGCTTCCCACTGCGCGGCCAGCCGGGCCACGTCCCGGGACAGTTCCTCCTCGGTCGCGCCTTCCGCGGCGGTGCGCACGATCACGCCGGCGCCGTCTGGCATGACCTGCTTGAGGATCTGCTTCAGCCGGGTGCGCTCCTTGTCCGGGAGCTTGCGGCTGATGCCCATCATGGAGCCGCCCGGGACGTACACCAGGTAGCGGCCGGGCAGGCTCACCTGGCTGGTCAGCCGGGCACCCTTGTGCCCGACCGGGTCCTTGGTCACCTGGACCAGGACGGACTGGCCGGACTTGAGCGCCGACTCGATCCGCTTGGAGTCGCCCTCCAGCCCGCTGGCGTCGAAGTTGACCTCGCCCGCGTACAGGACCGCGTTGCGGCCCTTGCCCACGTCCACGAAGGCCGCCTCCATGGAAGGCAGCACGTTCTGGACCTTGCCCAGGTACACATTGCCGACCATGGACTGATGCGTGTTGTTGTCCACGTAGTGCTCGACGAGCACGCCGTCCTCGAGCACGGCGATCTGGGTCCGGTCATTCTGCTGCCGGACGACCATGACGCGGTCCACGGACTCGCGCCGGGCCAGGAACTCAGCCTCGGTGATGACCGGCGGGCGCCGCCGGCCGGACTCGCGGCCCTCGCGCCGCCGCTGGCGCTTGGCCTCCAGGCGGGTCGAACCGCGGACGGACCGGACGTCGCTGACGGACACGGGCTCGTCGGCGGTCTGCGGGCGCGGGACCCGCACGTGCACGACGGTGTTCGGCGGATCGTCGGCGGCGGCCTCCCCGTCGGAGCCCGCACCGCGGCGGCGACGGCGGCGACGACGACGGGTACCACCGTCCTCGCCATCGTCGTCCGCATCCCCGCTGCCGGCCCGGTCCTCCGGGCCGCCCGGCTTACCGTCTGCCTGCTTGCCCTCGGCCTGCTTAGCCTGGGCCTGCTTGCCCTGGGCCTGCTTGCCCTGGCCACCCTGGCCGTCGGCGTGCCTGGCCGACGCGGACTTGCCGCCGCGCTCGGCCGGCTCGCGCCCGGACCTGGCCGGGGCAGCGTCCCCGTCCTCGGCGTCCTCGCCGGGGGCCTCACCGTCCGCGTCATGTCCCCGGGACCGGCCGCTCCGGCGGCGGCGCCGGCGCGATGTTCCCTCGGCGGCATCGTCGCCGGACGGCTCATCCGGCCCGGTGTCCTCAGCAGCTGGCTCGTCCCGCACCCGGCCGCGGTCAGCGGCGGGCTCGCCGGCGGCCGGCGGCTGGAAGATGACCGGCGGCGGCTGGAACGTGGCCTGCGGCACCGACCCGGACCCGCCGGGTGCGGCGGCCGCCGCCGGGACGACCGGGGTCGCCGCAGGTGAGGAGGCCACCGTGGGAGCGGGTTCGCTCACCGGCGGCACCGTGGCGGGCGGCACCGTGGCGGGCGGCACCGTGGCGGGCGGCGGCGGGGCCTCGGCCTCGGCGGGCTGGCGTCCCGGGTCGCGGCCCGGCGGGGCCTGCGGGTGCGGCGCGCGGCCGGCTCCTGAGCATCGGCGGTGGCGTCGCTGGCGCTAGCCGTCCCGGTTAGACCAGGCGGCGCCGTACTTCCGTCACTATCACCGTCGCGCGCTGTCTCGTTCTGCTGTGAATCGTTCAGCTCGGTTTCGAGCATCCGGGCTATCTCCCGTCAGGCTCCCGGGCGCGTGGGTTCGCTGGGAACCCTCCGCGCCGCGCGGGAGCTGGTCGTACGCGCTCACGGGGACCGGGCCAGCCAGCGTGGCCGACCGCGCTCCCAGGCGCGTTGTCTCAACATGTTCCTGCGCCGTGCCCTGTCCGAGGGGCTGGGACCCGAGCGGCGGTACCCCATGCGACAGGGGTGCCGTCCCAGGGGACTCCCGATCCTCGGCGGGCCCGGCGGGCACGTGCTGCCCTGCGGGCCCGGCTTCGGCAGCTACTGCCACCAGCGGTCCTTGGACCAGCCGGGTCACCAGCGACGGTGACGAAGGCACCAGCCCAGCCACACGGCGAAGTGCAGTCAGGATGTCATCGGGTCGCACGGCAGGTGTCAGGTGCCGAACAACCATTCGAAGTATCGCATACCCGGCGTTCCGCTCATCGGCGGGGCACCAGTCGGCCTGCAACGTGACCACTGCGGCGCGCGCGTCCATGCGCCGCATTCCCTTGCTGGTCAGGCGCTCGACCTCCACGCTGTCCTGAGCGAGGAACGTCTCGGCCGCCGCGGCAGCCTCATCTCGCCCGATCCCGGGGAGGGCCACTTCCCATCCGGACGCCTCGAACGTCATGGCGCCCAGGGAACCGGCTTCCTCGGTCACGTCTATCACATCAATCCCGTCCGGCAGGGCCGCATTGAGCCGGTCCCGGACTTCCGAGACGGCACACGCTGCCGTCAGCGAAAGCTCCAGGTACTCAGCTTCACTCGCCGTCCCCGTCGGGGCCGCGCCAGCGTAAGAGATCTTCGGATGGGGCGTAAATCCCGCCGAGTACGCGATGGGCAGTGCTGCCCGGCGTACCCCGCGCTCAACCGCCCGCGCGATATCTCTGTGACTGGCGAATCGCATCCTGCTTCTTTTAGCGTACCGGACGATAAGCCGCTGGACGACGGCTGGCTGATCAACGCCGCGTGTCGGTCCGTCGGACGGCCGACGGGGCCGGGCGCCGGGCGGCGGGGCCGGGGAACCGGACGCTGCCATCTAAGCGACGCCTCCGGCGCTGCCGCTGCCGCCCGCCGCGCCGCTGGCTACGGTCAGCGGCAGCAGCGTGCGCCCCGTGGGGCCGGTCTGGATTTCGGTGCCCATGGTGGGGCATACGCCGCAGTCGTAGCAGGGAGTCCAGCGGCAGTCCTCGACCTCGCCGGCACCGGCCGGATCGACGGCCTCCTGCCAGTCCTGCCAGAGCCAGTCCCGGTCCAGGCCAGCGTCCAGGTGATCCCACGGGAGGACCTCGCTGTACTCGCGTTCCCGGGTCGTGTACCAGGCCACATCGACTGGCTCGGCGGCCAGCGCCCGCTCCGCGGAGCGCATCCAGCGCTGGAACGAGAAATACTCGCTCCACCCGTCGAACCGGGCCCCGTCCTCCCAGGCTGCCCTGATCACCTTGGCCACCCGCCGGTCGCCCCGGGACAGCAGGCCCTCGACGATCGACGGCTGGCCGTCGTGGTAGCGGTAGCCGACGGAGCGCCCGTAGGTGCGGTCGGCCCGCAGCGCCGCGCCCAGCTGCCGCAGCCGGTGGTCCACGGTCTCGTGGTCACACTGGGCCGCCCACTGAAACGGGGTATGCGGCTTGGGCACGAAACCACCGATGGACACGGTGCACCGGATGTCCTTGCGGCCCGAGGCTTCCCGCCCGGCCTGGATGACCCGGCGGGCCAGTTCGGCGATGGCCAGCACGTCGTCATCCGTCTCGGTGGGCAGGCCGCACATGAAGTAGAGCTTCACCTGCCGCCAGCCGTTGGCGTAGGCGGTGCTGACCGTGCGGATCAGGTCGTCCTCGGTGACCATCTTGTTGATCACTTTGCGGATCCGCTCGGAGCCGCCCTCGGGGGCGAAGGTCAGCCCGGACCGCTTGCCGTTCCGGCTGAGCTCGTTGGCCAGGGTGATGTTGAACGCGTTGACCCGGGTGGACGGGAGGGACAGCCCGGTCGCACTGCCCTCGTAGCGGTCCGCCAGCCCGGTGACGATCTCGTTGATCTCGCTGTGGTCGGCGCTGGACAGGGAGAGCAGGCCGACCTCGCTGAAGCCGCTCTCGGCCAGCCCGCACTCGACCATGTCGCCCACCGTGGTGACGCTGCGCTCACGCACCGGCCGGGTGATCATCCCGGCCTGGCAGAACCGGCAGCCCCGGGTGCAGCCGCGGAAGATCTCCACGCTGAACCGCTCGTGCACGGACTCGGCCACGGGGACCAGCGGCTTGCGCGGGTACGGCCACTCGTCCAGGTCCATCACGGTGTGCTTGGGGACGGTGAACGGGACCCCGCTGCGATTCGGCGCGACCCGCCTGATCCGCCCGTCCGGCAGGTAGTCCACGTCGTAGAAACGGGGCACGTAGACGCCACCCTCGGTGGCCAGGCGGGCCAGCAGGCCGTCCCGGCCGCCCGGCTGCCCGGCCTGCTTCCAGTCCCTGATCAGCCCGGAGATGGTCAGCACGGCCTGCTCACCGTCGCCGAGCACCGCCCCGTCCAGGAACTCCGCGACCGGCTCCGGGTTGAACGCCGCGTGCCCGCCGGCCAGCACCAGCGGGTGCCGGTCGTCCCGGTCGGCCGCCGAGAGCGGGATGCCGGCCAGGTCGAGGGCGGACAGCAGGTTCGTGTAGCACAGCTCGGTGGCGAAGCTGACGCCGAGCACGTCGAAGGCGGCCACCGGCCGGTGGCCGTCCACGGTGAACTGCGGGATCCCGTGCTGGCGCATCAGGCCTTCCAGGTCCGGCCAGACGCTGTAGGTGCGCTCGGCGAGCACGCCGTCGCACTCGTTCAGCACCTCGTACAGGATCTGGATGCCCTGGTTGGGCACGCCGACCTCGTAGGCGTCCGGATACATCAGCGCCCAGCGGACCAGCGCGCCGTCCCAGTCACGGACCACGGAGTTCAGTTCGCCGCCGACGTACTGGATCGGCTTGCGCACCTGGGCCAGCAGCGGCTCCAGGCGGGGGTAGACCGATTCCACAGGCATTCTGACAGCTTAGGTGGTCTGCTGCCCCGGAGGGACGGTGGCGCGGTGCTAACCCGCGAGCCCGAGCCCCCGGGCCCCTCCTCTCATCCGAACACGTGGTGGCGGCGGTGCACGGACTGGAGCACGCCTATCGCGATCATGTCCGCGAACATCGCGGACCCGCCGTAGGACACGAACGGCAGCGGGAGGCCGGTCACCGGCATGATCCCGATGGTCATGCCGATGTTGATGAACGCCTGCAGGCCGAACCACAGCGCGATGCCGGAGGCGGCCAGCAGGCCGAACTGGTCGTCGGCCCGGGAGGCGATGCGCAGCGCGCGGAAGATCAGCACGGCCAGCAAGAAGATGATCACGGCGCAGCCGGCGAAGCCGACTTCCTCCCCCGCGACGCTGAAGATGAAGTCGGTCTGCTGGTTGGGCACGAAGCTGGCGGTGACCAGCGGCCCGTGCAGCAGGCCGGTACCCAGCAACCCCCCGGAACCGATCATGATCTTGGAGTGGATCGTCTCGTACCCGATGCCGCTCGGGTCCGCCGCGGGATGCAGGAACGCGGTCAGCCGGTCCAGCTGGTAGCCGCGCAGCAGGTGCAGCTTGAACACCGCCACCACGGCGAGCACCGCCGCCGCCGTCATGCCCGCGACCCAGCGCAGCCGCAGCCCGGACAGCGCGATCATGCCGGCCGTAATCAGCAGCAGCAGGATGACCACGCCCAGGGCGGGCTCGCGTTCCACCAGCGCTACCGGGACCAGCGCGAGCGCGAGCACCAGGGCGGCGTGCTTCGGGCTGGGGATCCGGCCGCCGTCCCGTAGCTCGCCGAACACGACGGCGATGACCAGGACCAGCCCGATCTTGGCGAACTCCGAGGGCTCCACCTGGAAACCGGCGGGCAGGTTGATCCAGGCCTTGGCCCCGCTCACGGTGGTGCCCAGCGGGGTGAGCACCGCGAGCAGGCCCAGCACGGAAGCCACGTAGACGAACGGGGCGAGCAGCCGGATCTGCCGGTAGTCCAGCAGGCTGACCACGACCAGCAGGATCACCCCGAGTGCCACGTTGATCAGCTGCTTGATCAGGTAGCTGCGCGGGTCCGCGCTCGGCTGGGTGGCCGAGTAGACCAGCAGCGTGCCGATCAGGCTGAGCGCCACCACCACGACCAGCAGCACCCAGTCGTACCGGCGCAGCGGCGAGTCCTTGGCCACCACCCGGAGCAGCGGGGACCGGCGCTTCTGGCCGAAGCTGGGGGTCCGGGGCGAGGAGTAGTCCCGCGTGCCCAGACTCATCAGGACCCCCCGTAACCCGCGGGGGCGGTAATCGCGCCGTCCGCGGAGATCTTGGGCAGCGTGGGCGGCAGGTTCCCGCCCGGCAGCGCGGCCTTGTGCCCCTCGAGCCCGTAGATGTCGTCGTAGATCTGCCGGACCGCGGGGGCGGCCACCTCAGCCCCGTAGTTCGAGTCCGGGATCATGACCACCACCACGTATTTCGGGTTGCTGCATGGTGCGAACGAGGCGAACACCGAGGTCACAGAGCTGTTGAACACCTCAGCCGTACCCGTCTTGCCGGCCACGCAGACCTGGTTGCGCGGGAATCCGCTGAACGCGCCCGCCGCGGTGCCCGCTCCGGTCGTCACGTCGGCCAGCGCGTTGCGGATGTAGGCCAGGGTGCTGCCGGCCACCGGCAGGCGGCGGATCAGCTTCGGCTTGATCTTCTGGACCACCTGGCCGGTGGGGCTGACGATCGCCGCGCCGATCCGGGGGCTGTACAGCTTGCCGCCGTTGGCCAGGGCCGCGTAGGCGTCGGCGAGCTGCAGCGGGGTGACGGCCACGTAGCCCTGGCCGATGGCGGCGATGGCCGCCTCGCCCGGTTCCCAGACGTTGCCGTAATGGCAGTCCTGGTATTCGATTTGCTGCACGTAGGACCCATTTGCCCGGCCGTATTTGCACCAGTCCTGGCCCGTGTGCGCCTCTTGTTTCCAGAAGTAGTACAGCCATTCCCGGGTCGGGATGGTGCCCGAGCCCTGTTCGGGCAGGTCGATTCCGGGGGCTTTGCCGAATCCCCAGGCAAGTTCCATTTTCTGCATTTCCTGGGTCGGCACCTTCGGGCTGGTCACCACGTTGTCCTTGGTGTGGTCGCCCAGGTAAATCTGGTAGGCCAGCTCGTAGAAGACCGTGTCACAGGAGATCACCAGGGCCTGGTGCAGGCTGATCGGGCCCAGGTTGGGCTCCCCGTCGTTGGCGAACGAGCGGCCGCCGATGTTGTAGGTGGCCGGGCAGTTGTAGGTGCTGTCCAGGCTGTAACCGGCCTTCACGGCGGCGGCCGTGGAGGTGACCTTGAACGTCGAACCGGGGGCGTACTCGCCCTGGGTCACCCGGTTCAGGATCGGCTCGCTGTCGGCCTTGCCGATCAGCCGCTGGTACTCCCCCTCGGAGATCCCCCCGTTCCACACGCTCGGGTCGTAGGTCGGCGCGCTGACCATCGCGACCACCCGCCCGGAGGTGGTCATCACCAGCGCGGCGCCGGTCGTGGCGCCCGGGTTACCCTCCTGCCGCACCTTGGTGATGGCGTTGTCCAGGACGTTCTGCACGTCTCCCTGCAGCCGCGCGTTGATGCTGGTCACGAGGTCATCACCGGCTTTGGGAGCGACGGTCTTGACCGTCCCGAGTTGCTGGCCGGCGTTGTTCACCGAGATCACATTCTCGCCCGGAGTGCCCTCCAGTTGCGAGTTGTACTCCGCCTCCAGCCCGGCCTGGCCGACCAGCTCCTCACCGGAAAAGCCGGTCGTCGGCAGGTGCTGCTTCTTCATCTGCTGGGTGTTGATCGGGCCCAGGTAGCCCAGGACCTGAGCCGGGTTGGCGCCGTCCGGTGCCGGGTAGTGGGCCAGCGGCTCCACGCCGGCGCTCACCCCGGGGAACCGGGCGTGATCCTGCATGATCTCGACCGCGGTGGCCTCCGGGACGTGCTGCGCCACCGGGACGGGCTGGTATGGGGAGCCCGTCCAGCATGGCTGGGACACGTGCGCGTTGCACAGCCGGACTTTCTCGGTGAGCAGCTTGTCGGACATGGCGAGCAGGGGGGCCAGCCTGCGCAGCACGGCTGCGCCGCCGTCGCTCTGGGCCGCCAGGTCCATGATGTTCACCGTGACGACCAGGGAGCTGGTGTTATCCACCATGGGCAGGCCCGCATCGTCCAGGATCTGGCCGCGGACCGAGGGCGTGATCACCGTCTGGGTCTGGTCCTGGGCGGCGAGCTGCACGTAGCTGTGGCCGTTCATGACCTGCAGGTACCACAGCCGCCCGCCGAGGGAGATCAGCAGCGCGGCGACGATCGCGTAGAGCACGACGAGGCGCCGCCGTGACGCCGGAATCATCGGGAAATCCCTCCTGACCGCTTGCCGAAGATCCGCCACAGTGACCGGCGCCGGCCGAACGCGCGGCGGCCGTTCAGGGCACTGGCCGGGGCCCGGCGGCCGCTCAGGGCGCCCGCCTTGGTCCCGCGGAACCGGGGAGTGTGCGGCTTCCCGGCCCGGCCGGCGCCGCGGCCGCGGCGGCCGAGGACCGAGCCGCCGATGGCCCCATCCCGGCGCCGGCCCGCGCCCAGCCGCAGCCGGACCGGCCGGGCGGGGCGGAGGCCGAGCCGCACGGCCCGCGCGCCGCTGGCCGATCCGCCCGGCATGACCCCGCCGCGCAGCCGCGGCCCCCGGGACGGCCGGAGCGCCCGGCCGCCCGCGCCATCGCCCAGCGGGCGGCCGCCCCGGCTGAACGCGCTGGCGGGAATCCCGCCGCCCCGCTGCCAGTGGCCCGGCGACCCCGCCGCCCCCGGCCGGGATCCCCGGTGCTGGCTGAACCGATGCCTGGTGCCCAGGTGCAGGCGCACCGGCCGGGACGGCAGCCCCTGGGCCGCCCGGGCAGCCGTGGCACCCGCGCTGGACAGGGCGGACCCACCGCCGCTGAACTTCAGGTGGACCGGCCGCGCCGGGCGGGGCCGGGCCGGGCGCACGCCGCTGGCTGAGCCGCCCTGGGTGGACCCGGCCCGCAGGGCCCGGGCCTTCAGCCGCGGGGCGCGCCCGGTGCCGCTGTCGCGCAGCACGGCGCCGGAGCCAGAGAACAGGGCCGTGGCGCCCGCCAGACCGGGCGCCCCGAGCAGCTGGCCGGCTGAGCCGCCGGGGAAGCTGGCCAGGCCCTGGACGGCCGACGCGGGGGTGACCAGGGTCCTGGCCCGGACGACGGCGTAGAGCACGAAGGGGCTGAGCAGCACGTCGTAGACGACCGACGCGGGCAGCACGTGGCCGACCGCAGACCAGGTGATGTCCAGGTTGCCGAAGATCATCCCGGTCAGGGCAAAGAGCAGCTCCCCGACGGCAGACCCGAGGGCGACCACGCCGATCGGCACCCAGACGGACTCCTCGAGGTGCCTGCCCACCCGCCCGGCGGCGTACCCGACCAGGCAGAACACCAGCGCGTACTGGCCCACCAGGTGGGTGGCGGGCGGCGCCACATCCAGGGCCAGACCAGCGCAGAAGCCGCCCAGCATGCCTTCCATGGGGCCGCCGGTCAGGGCCACGGCGACCAGGACGACCAGCACCAGATCCGGTCCGGCTCCCCCGGGCAGGCTCAGGTTGTCGAGCACGGTCAGCTGGATCAGGATCGCGAGCAGCAGCAGCCCGGCGGACAACACCGCGCGCCGCATGTCAGCCTCCCGATCCGGTGGCGCCGGGCGTAGGCGTCGCCGGGGCACCGGGCGAGCTGGCACCGGGCGACGCGGTCACCGTGACGGTGACCTTCGGGGCCGGGGTGGGCGCCGGCGGCAGCACGGAGAACCTCGGGTCGGTCCGCGGCGGGACGATCACCACGCCGACCACACCCAGCGCGGTGTCGTCGGCGAAGGGGCGGACCAGCGCCTCCTTGGTCAGCGAGCTGCTGGTGCCCTCCAGTTTGGTGATCACCCCGACCGGCACCCCGGGCACGTAGGGCCGGCCGCCCACCGAGCCGAAGGTAACCAGCTGCTGGCCTGGGTGCAGGATCGCGTTGACGTCAAACACCTGGAGCCGCAGCAGGCCGCTGCCGCTCATGCTCTTGCCGGTTCCGCTCACCACGCCGATCTGCCCGGTGCCCGCCAGCCGGACGCCGACGGTCACGCTGGCGTCGGTGGCCAGCAGCACGGTCGAGGTGGTCGAGCTGACCGACGTGACGGTGCCGACCAGGCCCTGCCCGTTCAGCACGGTCTCGTCGGGCTTGATACCATCCACCCGCCCGGCGTCGATGGTGACCGAGTCGTCGTAGGCCGCGCCCGCCGCGATGACGCCTGCGGGCACGATCCGGTACCGGCCGCGGCCGGCCAGCTGGAGCAGCTGGCTCAGCTGGCGCTCGTCGTACTTGCTCAGCTTCTGCTGGTTGAGCTGGGCGCGCAGCTCAACCACCTGCCGCTGGAGGGCGTCAATCTTGCCCTGTGAGCCGGAGCCGGTGAGCCCGTCCGTGAAGTCAGCGACCGGCCGGGTCACCTGGTTGGTGGCCCGCTCCACCGAGCCGAATACGCTGCCGCCCAGCGAGCGCAGCCCGCCGAGCGGCGCGCCCGCGCCGCCCCGGTAGTCGATCGTGATCAGCGCGAGCGCGGCCGCCAGCAGCACCCCCAGAACGATGCGGGTTCGCCGGGTGTCGTGCACCAGGTCTCCTCGTCAAGCCGCCGGCCATGCCCCTGTCAGCGGCCGCTGCCGCGGCCCCCCATACTGCCCGCTCGAGGTCAGCGCCGGGACTCCGGGACAAGAACCTGGCGCAGGGTATCGAAATCTTCCACGCACTTGCCGGTGCCCAGCACCACCGAATCGAGTGGATTGTCGGCGACATGTACGGGCATGCCGGTTTCCTCGCGCAGCCGGTCGGCCAGCCCGCGCAGCAGAGCTCCCCCGCCGGTCAGCGCGATACCCCGGTCCATCACGTCACCGGCCAGCTCGGGCGGGCACTTGTCCAGCGTGGTCTTGACCGTGTCCACGATCAGCGCGACGGGCTCCTCGATGGCCCGGCGGATCTCCTCCGCCGAGATCACGATGGTCTTGGGCAGCCCGCTGACCAGGTCACGGCCGCGGATCTCGGCGTGCGGCTCGTCCACGGACGGGTAGGCGGACCCCAGCGCCATCTTGATCTCCTCGGCGGTGCGGTCGCCGAGCATGAGCGAGTACTCCTTCTTGCCGAAGGTGATGATCGCCTGGTCCAGCTCGTCCCCGGCCACCCGGATGGACTGGGAGGTGACGATCCCGCCCAGCGAGATCACGGCCACCTCGGTGGTGCCCCCGCCGATGTCCACCACCATGTTCCCGGTGGGCTCGTTGACCGGGAGGCCGGCCCCGATCGCCGCGGCCATCGGCTCCTCGATGATGTAGACCCGGCGGGCGCCGGCCTGGTGGCCGGCCTCCTTGACCGCGCTCTGCTCCACCCCGGTGATGCCGCTGGGCACGGCCACGACCACCCGCGGCTTGGCCAGGTGCCGGCGGCGGTGCACCTTCTGGATGAAGTAGCGCAGCATCCGCTCGGTCACGTCGAAGTCGGCGATCACCCCGTCCTTGAGCGGGCGCACGGCCACGATGTTGCCGGGCGTCCGCCCGATCATCCGTTTGGCCTCGACCCCGACGGCGACGATCTGGCCCGTGTTGGTATTGAGCGCCACCACGGAGGGTTCGTTGAGCACGATGCCGCGGCCCCGGACGTACACCAGGGTGTTCGCAGTGCCCAGATCGACCGCCATGTCACGGCCCAGAAACGCCAGCGCGTTACTCATCAGGAACGAGAACCTTCCAAAAAGGGTCTGCTGGATGATCTGTGGTCTATTTGCCGCGGCTCACACCCTGCCGAGCCCGAGCCGCTCCTTGTCCTTCATCGACCAGCGCCGGCCTGCCTAAACGAGGTCGGGAAAGAAGATCTTGATTTCCCGTTCCGCTGAGTCCGACGAGTCGGATCCGTGCACGATGTTCTGCTGCACATCCAACGCGTGATCCCCGCGGATAGTGCCCGCGCCGGCCTCCACCGGATCGGTCGCGCCGGCCAGCCCGCGGAACGCCTCGATGGCCCGGGGACCCTGCACGACCATCGCGACCAGCGGCCCCGACGTGATGAAGACGATGAGTGAGGGGAAGAAGGGCCTGCCGACGTGCTCCCCGTAGTGAGTTTCCGCCGTTTCCCGCGTGATCACGCGCATGTCCATCGCCGCGATCTGCAGGCCCTTGCGCTCAATCCGGGACAGGACCTCCCCGATCAGCCCGCGGCGTACGCCATCGGGTTTGACCAGGACAAGGGTACGTTCAATCAATGCTTTGCTCCTCTTAGCCGGTGGCAACGGTGCCGATCCCGGAGTGATCGAGGGCAATCCCGCCGCGGCCAGATCTTACCGTTGCCGCAGCACCAGCCCGGGCCTCCGCAGCACGTGCGGTCCCTCCGGCCCAGCCCCCGTCACGCCGGCGCCCGCTAGCCAACGCGGGCATAGCCGCCGAATCTAACGTAACTGCCCCACCGCACGGCGGGTTTACTGCCCACTCGCCTGACTGATCATTCAGGAAAGCCGCCGATAAGGCCTTGACCTGGACAGACGGACCGGACAGGCGCCCCTGGACAGATCACTGCCTGCTGAGGCAAGCTCATGGGGAGCGTCAACGGCGGTCCGCGGCGCGCTGGCTGCGCGGCAGCCTGGGGTATCGCGGGTGCGCCATCAGGCCGCTGCGGACCGTCCGCCACCGGCCCCCGGGGGAAGCTGACGAAGAGCAGATGAACGGTGGAAGACCAGATAGGTAAGAGCACCGCAGATCCCCGCTCCGCAGATGTCCTGGCGGACGGCCCCCGTCCGGCGAGCCCGCTCGCGGACGGCGCCCGCCCTACGAGCCCGCTCGCGGACGGCGCCCGCCCTGCGGGCCTGCTCGCGGACGGCGCCGCACGCGCACACCTGCTGATGGACAGCCCCGGTCTGGCCGGCCTGCTGGCGGACGGTCCCGGTGCCGCAGACCTGGCCACCGATGCCGCCGGTCCGGCGGACCTGACCACCGATGCGGCGGGCCCGGCCGGCCTGACTTCCGATGCCCCAGGTCCCGCCGACCTGGCCACCGATGCCGCGGGTCCGGCCGATCCGCTGGCCGACAACTCGGCCGGCCGCTGCGGAGGGACGGGCTGCTGGCCCGGATCGCGCCGTTCGCCGCGCTTGCGATCCTGGCCGAGGCCAGCCTGACGCTGCCGCCCGGCCCGGCGTCCCTCCCGGACGCGCTCATCAGCGTCCTGATCCTGGCCGCCACCGCCGCGCTCGTCGTGCTGGTCCCCTGGGACCGGCTCCCGGCCTGGTGCGTCGTGGCCGTCCCGCTGCTGTACACGGCGTCGGCGTTCCCGCTGACCCAGGCAGCGGGCGGCACATCCTCCGGGATCATGCTCATTCTGCTCAGCCCCATCGTCTGGACCGCGCTCTACCACCGCGCCTGGGAATCGGTGTGCGTGAGCGTGGCGGCCCTGGCCGTGGTGCTGGCCGAGTCCCTGCTGGACGGCGGCACGGACCCGGCGGAGCTCATCCGCCGGATGATCTCCTGGGCGGCGCTGGCCGCGATGATCGTGCTGGCCGGGCACGGCCTGCGCGCCCGGATCCGCCGGTCCCGGCAGCAGGCGGCGCTGATGCAGGAACGGCTGCGGGAGATGAGCATCCTGGCCGACCGGGACCGCATCGCCAGCAGCCTGCACGACACGGTGGTGCAGCGGCTGTTCGCGTCGGGCCTGTCCCTGCAGGGCATGGTCGGGCTGCTCGGTGGCCGGCCTGAGGTGGCCTGCCGGGTCAACCAGGTGGTGCAGGACCTGGACGAGTCCATCCGGCTGCTCCGCCAGTCCATCTTTGACCCGGTGCACGGGACGCCCGCCCATGGCCTGCGGCGCGGCATCCTCGACGTGTCCCGGGAGCTGACCCCGTGGCTCGGTATGGTGCCCGAGGTGACCCTGGAAGGCCCGCTGGACACCGCGGTCCCCCCGCGAGCCGCCGGGCAGTTGCTAGGGGCGTTGCGTGAGGGGCTGGCCCGCAGCGGCACCTGCGCCCGCGCCACCCAGGTCGCCGTGGCCGTAGCCGCGGACTACGAGGCGGTCACGCTGACCATCACCGACGACGGCACCCGGTGGGTCAACCGGGCCGCCGGTGACGGGCCTGCCCTGCCGGTGCTGCGTGCCTGGGCCCACCAGGTCGGCGGCACGGTGACGACGGAATCCGCGGCGAGCGGCGAGACCCGGCTGATCTGGCGGGCGCCGCTCAGGACGACTCGTAGCGTCGCCCCATCCAGATAGCCAGCACCCAGAACCCGGCGAAGATGGCGCCGAGCGCGTACATCACCGGGACCAGCACCCCGGCCGCGATGACCAGAAGCTGGAGCACGCTGCCGGCCACCAGCGCCGCCTGCAGCCCGGGCGGCCGACCACCCCGGCCAGCAGCACGGCGGCCAGCGCCAGGGCGCCGCCGGCGTACCCGGCGGCCCGGGGCGGGGCGTGCCCGATGGTGATGGCCACCGGGATGGCCAGGCCGATCACGATGGCCTCCATCACCAGCACGGTGGCGCACAGCCTTCTCATTCCTGCGCGGCCGCCTCACCCTCGTCCGGATCCCACGCGGTCCGAGATCGCCGTCATCTGAACCCGGGTAGTCCTGATCGCGGTGGTCCGGGCCGAGCAGGACCCGCGCGTCCCCGGCCGTCACGACCGAGCCGGTGACCAGCACCCCGGTCCGGGTCAGGCCTTCGTCACCGGACGCCTCGTCGGCCAGGCCCACCGCGATCTCCAGGGCGTCGTCCAGCCGCCGGGCGGCGTGCACCCGCTCCGGGCCGAACACCGAGGCGGCCAGCTCGGCGAGCTTGTCCGGGTCCATCGAGCGGTCGGAGGAATTCCGGGTGACCACCAGCTCGGAGATCACCGGCTCCATCTGGTCGAGGATCCCGGCCACGTCCTTGTCCGCGCTGACCGCGAGCACCCCGATCAGCGCGGCGAACGTGAACGCCTCGGTGACGGCCTCCATCGCGGCTTCCATGCCCGCCGGGTTGTGCGCCGCGTCCAGGATGACGACCGGGCTGCGGCGGACCACCTCGAGCCGGCCCGGGGACGTGACCTGCGCGAACGCCGCGCGGACCAGATCCTGCCCAGCGCCCCCCAGACGGCTCCGTGCCGTCCAGGCTGGACCCGGACCGGCCCGGACGGCTGCCGGGTGCGTCCTCGTCGTCCGCCCCGCCCAGGCCTGCCTCCGCCTCGCCCGGGCCTGCCTCCGCCTCGCCCGGGCCTGCCTCCGCCTCGCCCGGGCCTGCCTCCGCCTCGCCCGAGCCGGTCCAGGCCTCGTCCGGGGAGCCGTCGTCGTCGGGCGCCTGCGCGTCCAGCGACTGCCCGGGCAGGGGTGCCCCGCCCGCGAAGGCCTCCACCGCGGCCAGCGCGACGGCCGCGTTGCCGGCCTGGTAGGCCCCGAACAGCGGCAGCACGATGTCGGTGTAGTCACCGCGCAGCCCGCGCAGGTCCAGCCGCTGGCCGCCGACGGCGAGATCCCGGTTGAGCACCCCGAACTCCAGGCCCTCGCGGACCACGCTGGCGCCGACCGTGACCACCCGGCGCAGCAGGGCCTCCGCAGCGGGCAGCGGCTGCTGGGCCAGCACGGCCACCGCGCCCGGCTTGATGATCCCGGCCTTGTCCGCCGCGATCTCCTCGACGGTGCCGCCCAGGTAGGCGGTGTGGTCGAGGGAGATCGGGGTGACCACGGCCACGGCGCCGTCCGCGATGTTCGTCGCGTCCCAGGTGCCGCCCAGCCCGACCTCGATGACCGCGACGTCCACCGGGACGTCGGCGAAGATGGCGAAGGCCAGGCCGGTCAGCACCTCGAAGAAGGACAGCTGGGTGGCCTGCTGCCCGTCCACCATGGCCAGGTAGGGCGCCAGCTCGTCGTAGGCGGCCACGAAGGTCTCGGCGGAGACCGGCTGGCCGTCCACCATGATCCGTTCCCGGATGGAGGACAGGTGCGGGCTGGTGAACAGGCCGGTCCGCAGGCCCCGCGCGCGCAGCAGGCTCTCGATCATGCGGGCGGTGGAGGTCTTGCCGTTCGTGCCGGTGATGTGGACGACGGGATAGGAGCGCTGCGGGTCGCCGAGGATCGAGACGAGGGCGGCCATCCGGTCCAGCGTCGGCTCGATGGCGTGCTCAGGACGCCGCGCGAGGATCTCGGCCTCCGCCTCGCGCAGTTCGCTGGCGATGCTCAACCGTTCTCCCCCGCGGGCAGGGCGGCCAGCCGGCCGCTGAGCCGCTCGATGTCGGCGTGCGCCGCGTCGAGCCGTTCCCTGGTCTTGGCCACCACGTCAGCCGGGCGCCTTGGCCAGGAAGGACTCGTTGGCCAGCTTGCGCTCGGCCTGGTCGGCCTCTTTGCGGGCGGCGGCGAGGTCCTTGTCCAGGCGGCGGCGCTCCGCGGCCACGTCGATCCCGGCGGCGGTGTCCAGTTCCACGGTGATGCCCTCGGCCAGCACGGACGCGGTGGCCGCGAAGCCGGTCGCCGGGTGCGGTCAGCCGCAGCAGCGACCGGATGCTGGTCTCGTGCGGCGCGAGGCGGGTGCCCTCGATCCCGGCCAGCACCGCGGGCACCTGCTGGCCCGGGCGCAGTCCCTGGTCGGAGCGGAACCGGCGGACCTCGGTGACCAGCCGCATCAGCGAGCCGATCTCGGCCTCGGCGGCGGTGTCCCGGAACGCCGGAGCCACCGCGCTACCGGACCCTGCGCCGCCGGACCCTGCGCCACCGGACCCCGCGCCACCAGACCCCGGGCGCTCCCCGGGCCAGGGGGCGATCATGATGCTGTCGCCGCCGGTGAGCGCGGTCCACAGTTCCTCGGTGACGAACGGCATGACCGGGTGGAGCAGCTTCAGCAGCCGGTCCAGCACGTAGCCGAGCACCTCCCGGGTGACCCGGGCCGCGGCCGGGTCAGACCCGGACAGTGCGGGCTTGGCCAGCTCCAGGTACCAGTCGCAGACCTCGTCCCAGGCGAAGTGGTACAGCAGCTCGCACACCTTGCCGAACTCATACTGCTCGAAGAGCGCGTCCACCTCGCCGGTGACGGTGGCCAGCCGGGACAGGATCCAGCGGGCCGCGGTGGGCATCTGCCGCGGATCGGGCAGCGCGGCCGGCACGGTCGCGCCGTTGAGCAGCGCGAACCGGGTCGCGTTCCACAGCTTGTTGCAGAAGTTCCGGGACCCGGTGACCCATTCCTCGCTGACCGCCACGTCGCTGCCCGGGCTGGCCCCGCGGGCCAGGGTGAACCGGGTGGCGTCGGCGCCGAACCGGTCGATCCAGTCCAGCGGGTCCACCGTGTTGCCCAGCGACTTGGACATCTTCTTGCCGTACTGGTCGCGCACCAGGCCGTGCAGCGCGATGTCCCGGAACGGGACCGCCTGGGCCAGGCTCGCGCTGCGACATGGCGTAGAGGCCGAACATCATCATCCGGGCCACCCAGAAGAACAGGATGTCGTAGGCGGTGACCAGGACGCTGGTCGGGTAGAAGACGGCCAGGTCCGCGGTGTCGTCCGGCCAGCCCAGCGTGGAGAACGGCCACAGCGCCGAGGAGAACCAGGTGTCGAGCACGTCGGGGTCCTGCCGCCAGCCCTCGCCGGACGGCGGGTCCTCGCCGGGGCCGACGCAGACGACCTCGCCGGCCGGCCCGTACCAGACCGGGATGCGGTGCCCCCACCACAGCTGGCGGCTGATGCACCAGTCGTGCATGTCGTCGACCCAGTCGAAGTAGCGGGGCGCCAGCTCGGCCGGGTGGATGCCGACCCGGCCGTCGCGGACCGCGTCGCCGGCCGCCTTGGCCAGCGGGCCGACCTTGACGAACCACTGCAGGGACAGCCGGGGCTCGACCACCGTGCCGCACCGGCTGCAGTGGCCCACCGCGTGCACGTAGGGCCGGACCTCGGCCACGATCCGGCCGTCCTCGCGCAGCGCGGCGACCACCGCGGGCCGGGCCTCGAACCGGTCCAGGCCCTGGAACGGGCCGGGCGCGGTGACCGCGCCGTGCTCGTCCATGATGGTGAGGCTGGGCAGCCCGTGGCGGCGGCCGATCTCGAAGTCGTCCGGGTCGTGCGCCGGGGTCACCTTGACCGCGCCGGTGCCGAACTCCGGGTCCACGTGCGGGTCCGCGACCACCGGGATGCGCCGGCCGGACAGCGGCAGCCGCACCTCCCGGCCGACCAGGTGGGCGTACCGGGCGTCGTCAGGGTGCACGGCCACCGCGGTGTCACCCAGCATGGTCTCGGCCCGGGTGGTCGCGACCACGACCGAGTCGTCGCCGTCCCCGTACCGGATCGAGACCAGTTCGCCGTCCTCGTCGCTGTGGTCCACCTCGATGTCGGACAGCGCGGTGAGGCAGCGCGGGCACCAGTTGATGATCCGCTCGGCGCGGTAGATGAGGCCGTCGTCGAACAGCCGCTTGAAGATGGTCTGCACGGCGCGGGACAGGCCCTCGTCCATGGTGAACCGCTCGCGGGACCAGTCCACGCTGTCGCCGAGCCGGCGCATCTGGCCGAGGATCTTCCCGCCGGACTCGGCCTTCCACTGCCAGACCCGCTCCACGAACGCCTCGCGGCCCAGGTCGTGGCGGCTCAGGCCCTCCTTGGCCAGTTCCCGCTCCACCACGTTCTGGGTGGCGATGCCGGCGTGGTCCATGCCGGGCACCCACAGCGTGGTGTAGCCCTGCATCCGGCGCCGCCGGATCAGCGCGTCGATCAGCGTGTGGTTGAGCGCGTGGCCGATGTGCAGCGACGCCGGTGACGTTCGGCGGGGGGATCACGATGCAGAAGGCCGGGTGCTCCGGGCTGGCGTCCTTGGCCTCCGCGTGCATCAGCCCGCGGGAATCCCACGAGTCGTACAGGCGGTCCTCTACCTCGCCCGGCGCGTACTGCGGCGGGAGTTCGGCTCGCTGCTGGCTCAGATCTGCACTCACGACAGCCGAGTCTAGTGCCGCAGGCAACGCCGCCTGCGCACGGTGACCGACCACGGGGGCCGGGCCCGGCGGCCGGGCACCCGGGGCCGGGCTGCTCCTGGTTAGGCCGACTTTTCCCGCGGGGTGCGGCGGGCCACGTCGCGGGGCACCAGGGTGGGGTTCACGTGCTCCAGCACCACCGGCCCGGTGATCACCACGCGCTCGACGTCCTTGCGGCTCGGCACCTCGTACATCACCGACATCAGCACTTCCTCGAGGATGGCGCGCAGGCCGCGCGCCCCGGTGCCGCGCAGGATGGCCTGGTCGGCCACGGCTTCCAGCGCGTCGTCGGTGAACTCCAGGTCCACGCCGTCCAGCTCGAACAGCCGCCGGTACTGCTTGACCAGCGCGTTCCGCGGCTCGGTCAGGATCTGGATCAGCGCGTCCCGGTCCAGGTTGTGCACGCTGGTGATGACCGGCAGCCGTCCCACGAACTCCGGGATCATCCCGAACTTGAGCAGGTCCTCCGGCATGACGTCGGCGAACGCGTCGCCGGAGGCCCGGTCGTTCTTGACCCGCAGCACCGCGCCGAAGCCCATGCCGCTCTTGCCGACCCGCTGCTCGATGATCTTCTCCAGCCCGGAGAAGGACCCGCCGCAGATGAACAGGACGTTGGTCGTGTCGATCTGGATGAATTCCTGATGCGGGTGCTTGCGGCCGCCCTGCGGCGGCACCGAGGCCGTGGTGCCCTCGAGGATCTTCAGCAGCGCCTGCTGCACGCCCTCCCCCGAGACGTCCCGGGTGATGGAGGGGTTCTCGCTCTTGCGGGCGATCTTGTCGATCTCGTCGATGTAGATGATCCCGGTCTCGGCCTTCTTCACGTCGTACTCGGCCGCCTGGATCAGCTTGAGCAGGATGTTCTCGACATCCTCGCCCACGTAGCCCGCCTCGGTGAGCGCGGTGGCGTCGGCGATCGCGAACGGGACGTTGAGCAGCCGGGCCAGCGTCTGGGCCAGCAGGGTCTTGCCCGAGCCGGTCGGGCCGAGCAGCAGGATGTTCGACTTGGCCAGCTCGACGCCGTCCTCGCCGGGCCGGGTGTCACCGCCGGACTGGACCCGCTTGTAGTGGTTGTACACCGCCACGGACAGGGCCTTCTTGGCCTTCTCCTGCCCGATCACGTACGCGTCGAGGAACTCGTAGATCTCCCGCGGCTTGGGCAGGCTGTCCCATTTGAGCTCGGACGGCTCGGCCAGTTCCTCTTCGATGATCTCGTTGCACAGGTCGATGCACTCGTCGCAGATGTACACGCCGGGTCCGGCGATGAGCTTCTTGACTTGCTTTTGACTCTTCCCGCAGAAAGAGCACTTCAGCAGGTCACCACCATCGCCGATGCGAGCCACCCAGCTACTCCTTTACCTGGGGCCGTCCGCCCCAGCCTCGGGGCTGACGGCGGCATTCCGCCGTGCCACCACGATCGTCTTTGCCCCGGACCGCTTGGTGCCCGCAGGCCGACCTTCTAGTTCTGACGGTACCGCCTCCGGGGCCCCTGCCGCGAGAGCTGGACCCCGGTGCCGTCCGGCCCGGAGGACGAATCCTCCTGGTTAGGACGACCCTACCTCGCTCCGCCGCTTCAGGCTGGACAGAACTTCATCCACCAGACCGTATTCCTTGGCCTCTTCGGCGGTGAAGAACTTGTCCCGCTCAATGTCCTGGCGGACCTGCTCCTCGGTCCGGCCGGTGTGCACGGCGACGATGTGCTCCATCGAGGACCGCATCCGGAGGATCTCCTGGGCCTGGATCTCCAGGTCACTGGACTGCCCGTAGCCGCCCTCGGTGGCCGGCTGGTGCAGCAGGATGCGCGCGTTCGGCAGGGCCAGCCGCTTGCCCTTGGTGCCCGCGGCGAGCAGCACCGCCGCTCCCGACGCCGCCTGGCCGATGCAGACCGTCTGCAGCTCAGGCTGGACGAACTGCATCGTGTCGTAGATCGCCATCATCGAGGTCACCGACCCGCCGGGCGAGTTGATGTACATCGTGATGTCGCGGTCCGGGTCCAGCGACTCCAGCGCGATCAGCTGCGCGATGACGTCGTTGGCGGAGGCGTCGTCGATCTGCACGCCGAGGAAGATGATCCGCTCCTCGAAGAGCTTGTTGTACGGGTTCATCTCCTTGACGCCGTACGACGTGCGCTCCACGAACGAGGGCAGGACATAGCGGGATTCCGCCGATCCCGGCACCAGGTGCCGCGGCCCGGCCAGGCCGCCGTTGGCTGTACTCACTTGCGGCTCCTCCGCTCCATGTCCGGCGGGTCCGGGGTGGCGATTCATGAGACCGGCCCTTCGGACGGGACTTCCACCGCGCTGCGGATCACGTGGTCCACGAAGCCGTACTCCTTGGCCTGCTCCGCGGTGAACCAGCGGTCCCGGTCGGCGTCCTTCTCGATCTGCTCGACGGTCTGCCCGGTGTGGAAGGCCGTGCGCTCGGCCAGCGTGCGCTTGATGTAGATCATCTGCTCGGCCTGGATCCTGATGTCCGACGCCGTCCCGCCGATGCCGCCGGACGGCTGGTGCATGAGGACACTGGCGTGCGGCAGCGCGTAGCGCTTGCCGGGGGTCCCGGCGGACAGCAGGAACTGGCCCATGGACGCGGCCATGCCCATCGCGTAGGTGGCGATGTCGTTCGGCACGTACTGCATCACGTCGTAGATGGCCAGGCCCGCGTAGACGGAGCCGCCCGGCGAGTTGATGTAGATGCTGATGTCGCGCTTGTCGTCCTCGGACGCGAGCAGCACCATCTCGGCGCACATCCGGTTGGCGATGTCCTCGTCAACCTGCTGGCCGAGGAAGATGATCCGGTGCCGGAGCAGCCGGTTGAATATCTGTTCGGTAATCAGCGGCGGGGCCGCTTCCGCGGTGCGCGCCAGGATCCCTGCCGGGTCCTCGAAGGCCGGAGGCGTCACTCTGCTCTCCATTTCCGCTCACGTTTCTGCGTCATTGACTTGGACGATAACTCCCGGCCAGGCTCAGATCGTCCGCGCCCCAGCCCTGTTCGCTGTCGGCGCAGGCCGTCACCCCCGGAATGCGGGCTGGCCAGCATCCGCGGCGGGCCCTGGTCAGCCACTTCCCCCCGGCCGGGTCACGCGGTGACGCCGCCTGGCTCGTCCTCGGCCGCGGCGCCCTCGTGGCCATCCTCCGCCGCACCGGCCTCAGCCGCCGGGGTCTCGTCCTCAGCCGCACTGGCCTCAGCCACCCCGTCGTCAGCCGCACCATCGTCAGCCGCACTGGCCTCAGCCACGCTGTCGTCGGCCGCGCCGGCCTCGGCGCCGTCGGCGTCCTCATCCTGGTCCGGCCGCATGGCCGCCTCGATGTCCACCGGCTGGCCGGCCTCGTCGGTCACGGTCGCCCGCTCGGTGATCAGGGTGAGCGCCTTGCCCCGCAGCACCTCGGTGATCACCGAGCCGATCTGCCCCCGGTCGGCCAGTTCCTGGGCCAGCCGGTCGGGCTGGACGCCCATCCGGTAGGCCTGCTCGATGACGAACGAGTTCAGCTCGTCCTGCTCGATGTTCAGCTCTTCGGTCCGGGCCAGCTGGTCCAGCACGAACCCGGCCTTCACCGAGCGCCGCGCGCTGTCGTTGAGGTCGGTCTCGAGCTGCTCGGCGGTCTGGCCGGACGTGGCCAGGTAGTCATCCATGCTGGTGCCGGCCCGCTCCAGCTGCTCGTCGAGCGACTCCCGCCGCATCTGGGCCTCGCTGTCGACCATGCTGTCCGGCAGCGGGATCTCGACCCGGTTGAGCACCGCGTCCAGCGCGCGTTCCCGCGCCTGGCCGACCTGCTGCATCCGCTTCATGGTCTCCAGCTGGGCCCGGGTCCCGGCGCGGAACTCGCCGAGCGTGTCGTACTCGCTGGCCGACTGGGCGAACTCGTCGTCCAGCTCGGGAAGCTCCTTGACCTTGACGCTGTGCACGGTCACGGTCACGTCGGCCCGCTCGCCGCCGTGCTCCCCGCCGACCAGCTCGGCGCTGAACGTCGTGGACTCACCGGCCGACATCCCGGTCAGCGCGTCGTCCAGGCCCTCCAGCAGCGACCCGCTGCCCACCTGGTAGGAGTAGCCGCTGACCTGGGCATCCTCGACCGGCTCGCCGTCCACCGAGGCGGACAGGTCGATCGAGGTGAAGTCCCCGTCCTCGACCGGCCGGTCGACGCCCTTGAGCGAGGCGAACCGCTCGCGGAGGCCGCCGATGTACTCCTCGACCTCGTCCGGGGTGACCACGGCGGTGTCCACGGTCACCGGCAGGCCCTGGAGATCGGGGATGTCGAACTTGGGCCGCACGTCCACCTCGGCGGTGAAGGCCAGCTCCTTGCCGTCGTCGAGCTTGGTGATCTCCAGGTCCGGCTGGCCGAGCGCGAACACGTCGTTTTCCTGCAGGGCCTGGCCGTACAGCTGCGGCACCGCCTCATTGACCGCCTGCTCCAGCACCATGCCGCGGCCGAACCGCTGGTCGATGATGCGCGGCGGCACCCGGCCGGGCCGGAAGCCGGGCACCCGTACCTGCCGGGCAACCTCGCGGTAGGCCTTGTCGAGGCTGCCCTTCAGCTCCTCGAACGGAACTTCGATGGTCAGCTTCACCCGCGTGGGGCCAAGCTCCTCGACGTCGGTCTTCACGTCGCCGTCACTCCCTGATCCATGCGCTCGGTGTGGGCTGCGCTGCTGCGCCCTGAGTCCCCTGCCTGGCCGCCCCCGCCGCGCCTTGTACGCGGTGACGCGCGACCCAGCGCAGCCGCTACGGCTACGGGCGTTCAGTCTAGTGGCCCGCGCGAGGGCTATTAGGCGCAGACGAGCGGCCCGGTGCCCGCTGTGCCGCCTTTACCCCTGCTTCACCCGGCGCGGGTGGTGCCCGGCCCGCCCGCAGCCGCGCACGCTGGTGACTGTAGTGGCGCACGGGAACTTAGGAGGCGCTATGACAGCTCAGCACGCGGGGCCCGGCCGGCACGCCCAGCCGGGCCCGGACGGCGAGCCCGCCGCGTACGGCGCGGGATCGTCCGGGCCGGGGCTGCAGGAGCGGCAGGCGGCCGCGGCCTGGGCCCAGGGCTGGCAGGTGATCATGCTGGTCGCGGTGGTCACGTTCGCGGTCGGGCTGATCCTGCTGGTCTGGCCCAAGGCGACGGTCATCGTCGTGGCCGCGCTGCTCGGCGCGGCGCTGCTGGTCACCGGCATCTTCCGGCTCATCCACGGCTTCACCGCGCAGGACGCCAGCGGCGCCATGCGGGCGGCCTACGTGATCATCGGCCTGCTGGCCGCCCTGGCCGGGCTCTACTGCCTGCGGCACATCTCGGTCACCGTGGTCCTGCTGGCGTTCATCGTCGGGGTGTTCTGGACCCTGCACGGGATCGTGGATCTCAGCGTGGCCGCCACCTCCGGCCCCGGGACCGGGCGCGGGCTGCGGGCGGTCACCGGCGCGCTGAGCCTGGCCGCCGGGCTGATCGTGATGTTCTGGCCCACGATCTCGCTGACCATCCTGCTCTGGGTGATGGGCATCTGGCTGCTCGCCTACGGGGTGATGCTGGCCGTGATGGCGCTGTCGATGCGGCACGTCGCCAAGGCCGGACTCGCGTAAGCGCACGGACCTAGGTGCTCTAACGGATTGTCCCCGCGGCTCCGGACAATCCGTTAGAGCACGTGCGGGCCCAGGCGGCGGGTTAGAGCAGCCCAGCCGGCGGCCCCGGGCGATGGCCTCGCGGCGGGAGCTGACCCCCAGCTTCCGGTAGGCCGAGCGCAGGTGGGTCTTGACCGTGTTGATGGACAGGAACAGGGCCTGGGAGATCTCCTCGTTGGTCATGTGCGAGGGAAGGAAGCGCAGCACGGCCCGCTCACTGTCGGTGAGCGGCACGCTGACCGCGTCCGCCGGGCCCGCCGCCCGGGGCGCCTGGGCGTCGAACCGCTCCAGGATGCGCCCGGCGAAGCCGGCGTGACGGCTGGTCGGCGGGATCAGCACGGTCATCGCCGAGCGGACCGAGGCTCCCCCGTCCAGGAAGGCCCGGTACGCGCCGTCCGGCTCGGCCAGCGCCAGCGCCTGTTCCAGCAGCCCGGCGGCCTCGTCGCTGGACCCCAGGCGGCGCTGGGCGGCCGCCGCGATCAGCAGCCCGGAGATCTGTTCCTGCAGCGTCACCCCGTCGGCCGCGCCGTCCAGGCACGGCTCCACCGCCTCCAGCGCGGTCTTGAAGTCGCCCTCGGCGATCAGCAGGCCGCCGCGCAGCAGCCGGCCGTCGGCCCGGTCGAAATGCTCGCCCTCCTCGACCAGCAGCAGGACGGCGCGGGCCCGGCCGGTGTTGCCGACCCGCAGCGCCACCTCGCCCTCGGCGATGGTCAGCACGTCGGCCAGGGCCGGGTGGGCGGGCCCCCACGTCTCGCGCAGCCGGGCCAGCAGCGCGGTGGCCGCGGTGGCGTCGCCGTCGGCGAGCAGCACCCGGGCCCGGATCAGGGCCGTGACCGCGCTGACCGACGGCTCCCCCGGGAACTGGCCGGTCAGCTGGGAGTCGATGCCCTCCAGCAGCCGCTGCGCGGTAGACAGGTCGTCGCGGCGCAGGCTGACCAGCGCCTGGGCCAGGGCCGCCAGCTCGGCGGCCTGGGCCTGGCCGGTCCCCTCGCCGCCGCCGGCCGTCCCGGGGTCGGCGGCGGTCCCGCTGGCGGCCCCGCCCCCGGCCACGGCGTCCCAGCCCGTGGTCCACGCGCCCAGCTCGGCCCGGCCCGCGTCCGGCAGCCCGGCCTCGGTCACGCCCTGGCCGGCCAGCACGTCGGCGGCGGACCGGCGGGCCGCGGTGAGGTCGCCGTACCAGGCCTCGGCCAGCGCCCGCCAGGCCCGCGCCCGGGCCTGGAGCACGGCCAGGTTGCCCGCGGCGAGCTGCCGGTCGGCGTGCCGGAGCGCGTGCCGGGCCTGCCGGAGCTCCCAGCGGCGCAGCCGGGCCACGCCCAGCGCGAACCACAGCAGCCCCACGGCGCGGTGCTCGGGCTGGGTGCTGGCGGCCGCCTGGGCCCGCTCGGCCAGCCCGCGGGCCCCGGCCAGCAGGGCCGGATCCGGATCGGTCCGGCCGCCGGCCAGCATGACCCGCAGCGCGGCCAGGGTGGGCTCCATGATCCGCTGCATGGCCGGGACCGCGCGGCGCAGCGCCCGGTCCCCGCTGTCCAGGTACGCGGCGGCCCCGTCCCGGTCGCCGTCCCAGAGCCGGGCCGCGGCCCACGCGGCGGCGACCGCCGGGTCGTCGGCGGAGCGGTCCGCCGGGAACAGGGACAGCACGCTCTCCAGGTCGGCGACCGACCCGGGGCTGGCCACCCCGGCCCCGGCCTCGGCCAGGGTCTGCGCCGCGTAGTCCCAGTCCTCCGCCTCAGCCGCGCAGCGCACCGAGGCGATCGGCTGGTCATGCGCCGCGTACCAGCGGGCCGCCCGGCGCAGCAGCACCGGGATCTCGTGCGGGATCTCCCGGTGCAGCTGGGCGGTGAGCACCTGACGGAGCAGCGGATGGTAGGCGTACTCGCCGCGCTCGCGGTCAACCACGTCCACGAAGCTGTTTTCCCGGCTCAGCCGGTCCAGCGTGCGGGCACTGCCGGACTGCCCGGTCAGCGCGTCGGCCAGGTCGCCGGACACCTGGCCGGCGATGCAGGTCCGGAGCAGGAACATGCGCGTGGCCGGGGCCTGCTTGACCAGCACCTCGTCCCACAGGTAGTCGGTCACGATCGGCTCGTCGCCGGCCAGGTCGGTGATCTTCGCGCCGGGTTCCGGGTCGGCCCGGGCCCGCATGGCCGCCAGCCGCAAGCCGGCCATCCAGCCCTGGGTGCGGCGCAGCAGCGCGTCCCGGGCCCCGGGCTCGACGTCCAGGCCCAGCATGGAGAAGTAGGCGTCGGCTTCGTCGCTGGTGCAGGCCAGGTCGTGGCCGCCGATGTCGGCCAGCTCGCCGGCCACCCGCAGCCGGGCCAGCTGGAGCGCGGGCGGCTGCCGGGCGGACAGGACCAGCCGCAGGGTGGCCGGAGCGTGCCGGATGAGCAGATCGATCCCGCCCAGCACGGCCGGGTCGGTCAGCTCGTGGATGTCATCCAGGACCAGGATGACTGGCTCGGTGAACGTCTGCGCCGCTTCGACCAGCCGCAACGGGAACCCGTCCGGCGACACGTCTTCCAGCGAGCGCAGCGATTCGGCCGGGATGGACCGCAGCCTGCCCAGCCCGGCGCAGACGTAGGCCCAGAACCAGGACTGCTGGTCCTCGGCGTCCAGCGTGAGCCAGACCACCCGGCGGGCCTGCGGCGGCGCGGCCGCCCAGGTGGCGCAGGCCACGGTTTTCCCGGCCCCGGCCGGCCCGGAGACCAGCGTCACCCGGTTCCGCGCCGCCTGGTCGAGCAGGCCGGTGATCCGCCGCCGGCGCAGCACCGGGAAATGGGGCTGGGGAATCTGCAGCTTGCCCTCCAGGAACCGCGGGCGCGGCTGGCCGGCCGCAGCCTCCAGGCCGGCCGCAGCCTCCAGGCCGGCCGCAGTGCCCGCCGCGGCCGGGGCGGCGCTGCCGTGGGGCCGGGCCGGCCCGCTGCGCTGGCGCACGCGCGGCGCGCCCGCCCCGGCGACGCCGGCCTGCCCCGCATCGGCCTGCCCGGCGCCCGCCCGCCCGGCGCCCGCCGGCCCGGCACCGGACGGCCCAGCGTCGGCTGGCATGGCGTCGGCTGGCATGGCGTCCGCTGGCATGGCGTCGGCTGGCCCGGGCGCGTGCGACGGCCCCGCCCCGTTCATGGTGCTTGTCATGGAATTCCCCCCCGAGACCCCCACACCTACGGCACCCTCGCTAGCCATCCTCATCCCTTGGGGTGAATGCGCAGGTCAGACGCCTTTGCGGGTCATACCCGGGGCCGCCTGGTATCAACCGCGCCGCCTTCCGGCTCCCGTTAACCCATGATTGCGGCCAGCCGGAACCGGAGCCTCACCCGTCACGGGTGGGCCCCGGGACGGGGCCGGGTGAGGGCCGCCACCCGGCCGGGCGAGGGGCTCAGCGCAGGCCGGTGGCCGGGATCCGGCGGATCCGGGACAGCGCCGGCGCCACTTCACCCACCCCGTGATCCAGCTGGTAGTCGAGGTTGATCGCGGCGTTGATCAGCGACAGGTGGCTGAACGCCTGCGGGAAGTTGCCGAGCTGCTCGCCGGTGAGCCCGATCTCCTCGGAGTACAGCCCGAGGTGGTTCGCGTAGGTGTGCATCTTCTCGAAGATCAGCGCCGCCTCCTCGATGCGCCCCGACCGGGCCAGCGCGTCCACCCACCAGAACGTGCACAGCGAGAAGGTGCCCTCGTGCCCGCGCAGGCCGTCGGGTGAGGCGCTGGGGTCGTAGCGGTACACCAGGCTGTCGGAGACCAGCTTGTGGTCCATGGCCTCCAGCGTGTCCAGCCACATGGGGTCGAACGGCGAGACGAACCCCATCAGCGGCATCAGCAGCAGCGAGGAGTCCAGCACGTCGGTGCCGTAATGCTGGACAAAGGCCCGTTCCTTGGGGTTCCAGCCGCGCTCCATGACCTGCCGGTAGATGCGGTCGCGCTCCGACCGCCAGCGCTGGATGTCCGCGGGGCGGCCGCGGCGCTCCGCGAGGCGGATCGCCCGGTCCAGCGCCACCCAGCACTGGAAGCGCCCGTAGGTGAAGTCCTTGCGCCCGCCCCGGGTCTCCCAGATGCCTTCCTCGGGCTGGTCCCAGTGCTCGCACAGCCAGTCCATCATGTTCACCATCGCGGTCCAGCCCACGTGCGCGGCCTGCAGCCCGTGCTCGTCGGCCTGCGCGAACGCGTCCATGGCCTCGCCGAAGATGTCCAGCTGGAGCTGGCCGGACGCGCCGTTGCCGATCCGGACCGGCCGGGAGCCGCGCCAGCCCTCCCAGTGGTCGAGGGCCTCCTCGGTAAGGTCCGAGGACCCGTCCACCCGGTACATGATCCGCAGCGGGCAGTCGCCGTTGCTGCCGCGGTGCTCGACCAGCCGGTCCCGGACCCAGACCCCGAAGGCCGCCGCCTCCTCCGCGTACCCCAGCCCGAGCAGCGCGTGCACCGAGAACGAGGCGTCCCTGATCCAGGTGTAGCGGTAGTCCCAGTTGCGCTCGCCGCCGACCTGCTCGGGCAGCCCGGCGGTGGGGGCGGCCACCAGCGCCCCGGTCGGGGCGTAGGTCATCAGCTTGAGGGTCATGGCCGAGCGGGTCACCATCTCCCGCCACCGCCCGGTATAGGTGGATTTGCGCAGCCAGCCGCGCCAGAACTCGGCGGTCTCGTCGGACAGCCGCTCCAGTTCCCCGTCCGGCAGGCGCCGCGGGCGGCCGCCGTCGGACTCCAGCACCATCCCCGCGGTCTCGCCTTCCTTCAGGGTGCGGCGGATCCGCAGGTCATTGCCGAGCCGTTCGGTCTCCGCGCCGAGCTCGCGCGGGGAAATGCCGGCGGTGGTGACCGAGTGCAGGGTCAGTTCCAGCTGGTCGGTGCGGAAGATCGCCCCTTCCTCGGCGAGTTCCAGCGAGTGCTCCTGGCGGCCGTAGTCGAAGCGGGGCTTGACGTCGATCACGAACCGCATCGTGCCGCGGACCACCCGCAGCAGCCGGACCAGCCGGTGGTGGCTGGTGGCCCGGTTCCCGGTGACCGGCATGAAGTCGGTGACCTCACCCACCCCGTCCGGCGTCATGAACCGGGTGATCAGGATGGCGGTGTCGGGGAAGTAGAGCTGCCGGCTGACGTAGTCGTCCCGGTCCGGGGCCACCCGGAAGTAACCGCCCTTATCGGCGTCCAGCAGCGACCCGAACACGCTCGGCGAGTCGAACCGCGGGCAGCAGAACCAGTCCACCGTGCCGTCGGTGGTGACCAGGGCGGCGGTCTGCAGGTCGCCGATCAGCCCGTGGTCGCTGATGTTGGGGTAGCGGGCCATGGTGCCCCTCCTCGGTAGGTCATGGTGATGACCGTGCTGGCGGGGGGCCAGGATCGCGGGGAGGGGCTGGAGCGGCGACGGGGCCGGGGTCACGCCGAGGGGGTGGCTGAGGGGGCCGGGCAGCGGATGCTCGCCGTGTGCAGCAGGTCGGCGGCCTTGGTGGTGACGGCGGCCAGCTGGGTGGAGACCGCGGTCGCGGCGGCCGTGGCGCTCGGCTGATGGCTGATGTTCTTCAGCGTCATCTCCAGCTTCACCAGGGCCGAATTCAGCGCGTCGATCTGCGCTTTCCACTGGTCTCCGGCGTCTGCGTGCAGCCTGGCCACATCCGCCCGGATCTGGGTCACATCGGTCTTGAGCTTGTCCAGCGCGTTGCTGCTGACCGACAGATGCCCGACCTGGGCCACGGCCGAGCGCAGTGCCGCCACATCCGGGCAGATGACTGCGGAAGCGCTCGGGGAAGGGCTGGGTGACGCGCTGCTCGCGGCGGTGCCCCCGCCGGACGAGCAGCCCGCTGCCAGCAGCGCGGCCGCGGCGGCGAGGCACGCGCCCACCAATCCAGCCCTCATGCGGGTCACGCTGCCGCCCGCCCGCACCCGCGTCATCACCCGCCATGGGTTATTCACCCTGACTGGTGCGCATGACGGGCCGCCGTCCTGGCCTCAGCTCAGCCGCTCCGTGAGGTGCTCGCCGACCCGGATGGCGTTGGCCATCGCCGTGAGCCCCGGGTTCACCGCCCCGATGCTCGGGAAGAAGCTGGTGTCCACCACGTACAGGTTGTCGAGCTCGTGGGCCTTGCAGTTGACGTCCAGCACCGAGCTGCCCGGGTCAGTGCCGAACCGGCAGGTGCCGGACTGGTGGGCCACGCCGGCCAGCGGGACGTTCATCTTCATGTAGTAGTTCTTGTCCAGGATGTGGTGGGCGGCCAGGCCGACGTGGTTCAGCATGGTCTTGACCTCCTGGTACAGCCCGGACGTCTCGGCCGCGTTGGTCTGGGTGTAGGCCAGGTGCACGTTCCCGCCGGAGTCCACCGTGACCCGGTTGTCCGGCTTGGGCAGGTCCTCGGTGGTCAGCCAGAGGTCCACGGCGTGCGCCGCCACCTCTTCCAGGCTCCAGTGCGGGGCCAGCTTGGTCAGCTTCGGCTCCTCGCCCTTCATCGCCTCCGCGTTGGACTTGCCCAGCATCTGGATGTTGCCCAGCGGCCAGTCCCGGCCGTCGCCGGCCAGGTAGAAGTCGTTCACCGCCAGCGTCTTCTGGTAGACGGTGTCGTTGCGCTCCTTGCCCAGGGCCACCATGGCGATGCTGTTGTGGAACATGTAGTTCCGGCCCACCTGGCCGGATCCGTTGGCCAGGCCGTCGGGGTGCTCGTCGCTGGCCGAGCGGAGCAGGATCTTCGCGCTATTCGTCGCGCCGGCCGACAGCACCACGATGTCGCCCTGGTAGACCTCACGCTGGCCGCCCCGGGAGACCACCACGCCGGTGACGACCCGCCCGCCGGAGCCCGTCTCCAGGGTGAGGACCTCGGCGCCAGTCAGCAGCGTCACGTTGGGCAGGTCCATGACCGGGCGGACCGCGATGTCCTCGGCGTCGGACTTCGCGTGCACCAGGCACGGGTAGCCGTCGCACCAGGCGCACCGGATGCAGATGCTGGCCGCGCGATGGGCCTCGTTCAGCAGGATCCCGCACGGCGCGTGGAACGGCTGGTACCCGCCGGCCTGCAGGTCGTTGGCGAGCTGCTGGATCCGCGGTTCGTGGGTGACCGCGGGCCAGGGGTACTGCTTCGACCAGGCGCCCTCGGTGGGGTCCTCGCCGTGCGCCCCGTGCACCTGGTACAGCCACTCGGCCTTGGTGTACCAGGGCTCGAACTCGTCGTAGCTGAGCGGCCAGGCGGGTGAGAGCCCGTCGATGTGCTTGATCTCGCCGAAGTCCGCGGGCCGCAACCGGTACAGCGCGGCCCCGTACATCTTGGTGGCCCCGCCGACGTAGTAATGCACCTGCGGCTGGAATGGCTTCCCGTCCGCGTCGTACCAGGTGTCGTGGGTGATGTACTTGCCGTCCACGAACACGGGCTTCGGGTTCCAGTTGTCCATTTCGCGGGGCAGGAAATCGCCGCGCTCCAGCAGCAGGATCTTCTTGCCCGACGAGGCGAGGGTGTGCGCCAGCGTGCCCCCGCCGGCCCCGGTCCCGATGATGATCACGTCATAGCGTTCGGTCACCATTCCACTATGACGGTTCGCAGCGCCGGTCACCTCGCCTTCGCGGGGTGAGCCCCCTGGATCGGGCGGGCCGGCGGCAATCACCCGGCGAGGATGAAGCCCGCCGATCCGGCGCCGGGCACTGTGTCGGCCATGACGAACAGCAGCAACCCTGAGCGCGCGTTCCGGCTGAACGGCAGGCCGCTGATCGTGGGCGGTGTGCTCATCGGGCTCGGCGGCGTGCTGGGCCTGGCCGGCCTCGTGGTCAGCGGCTCCTGCCTGGCCGCGGCCGTACGTGACTGGGCGAACCGCCAGGAGGTGCCGCCCACCGAGCTGGCCCGCCACCACTGGCACCGGGCCAGGGCCGCGACGGCCGCCGGCACGACCGCGTGGCGGAACGGCACCCAGGAGCACGCCGCACCGCTCTCCTGAGCACCCGCAGCTTCCTGAGCACATCAGCTTCCTGAGCACATCAGCACGGTGCTGCGGTGCTCAGGCCTGGACCTACTACGTGGTCCGCCGGCCGCCCGCGCGACTGACCCGCCACGGCGACTGACCCGCCAGGGCGACTGACCCGCCAGGGCGACTGACCCGCCAGGGCGACTGACCCGCCACGGCGGCGGCCATGCGCCGGACGCCGGGCGACCCGGGCTAGGGTGGCGCCGGACCTTCACCCGCGCCAGGCGATGCCCGCGGACGGCGCCTGCGCTGCAGTAGTAACCAGGACCTCAAGGAGCCCAGATGGCAGTAACAGCAGACCAGGTTGACGCCCTGGTCATTTTCGGCGCGACCGGCGACCTCGCGAAGCTGGAAACGTTCCCGGCCCTGGTCGGGCTGGTGGACCGCGGGGTGCTGGACGTGCCCGTGATCGGGGTGGCCAAGAACGGCTGGGGGCTGGAGCAGTTCCGCGACTACGCGGTCGCCTCGCTCAAGCTGAACCAGATGGACCCGGCCAGCCCGGCTGCCACCAAGATGCTCGGGCTGCTCCGCTACGTGGACGGGGACCTGGGCGACGACGCCACGTACCACGCCATGTCGGACGCGGTCGGCGCTGGCCAGCAGATCCTGTTCTACCTCGAGGTGCCGCCGGTGCTGTTCGGCCGGATCGCGCAGGGGATCGCGACTGCCGGCCGGGCCAAGGGCAACCGGATCATGGTCGAGAAGCCGTTCGGCACCGACCTGGACAGCGCGATCAAGCTCAACACGCTGATGCACCAGTACTTCCCGGAGGACTCGATCTACCGGGTGGACCACTGGCTGGGCCTGGACCCGGTGGAGAACCTGCTGTTCGTCCGGTTCGCCAACGCGGTCATCGAGCCACTGCTCAACCGCACCTACGTGGAGAGCGTCCAGATCACGATGGCCGAGGCGTTCGACGTCTCCGACCGGGGCGCGTTCTACGACCGGACCGGCGCCACCCGGGACGTGATCCAGAACCACATGCTCCAGGTGCTGGCGACCGTGCTGGCCGACCCGCCGGACGGGCAGGGCCTGTCTACCTGGCGGGACTCCAAGGCCCGGCTGATCTCCGCCATCCGGCCGCTGACCCCGGAGGAGACGGTCCGCGGCCAGTACGAGGGGTACACCAGCGTGACCGGGGTGAACCCGCACTCGACCGTGGAGACGTTCACCGCGATCCGGCTGATGGTCAACTCGTGGCGCTGGGCCGGGGTCCCGGTACTGATCCGCGCGGGCAAGTGCCTGCCGGTCACCGCGACCGAGGTCACGGTCCGCTTCCAGCGGGCCCCTTACGACGTGTTCGGCCTGGACCCGCTGCCCGACAACAACACGCTGCGGTTCCGGGTCTGGCCGGAGACCGCGGTCGGGGTCGGCCTGGCGGGCAAGAAGCCCGGGGCCGGCTGGGAGCCCGCCGTGCAGGAGCTGACGTTCGCCGAGCGGCCCGGCGAGGACATGCGGCCCTACGACCGGCTCATCGGCGCGGCGCTGGACGGGGACCGCTGGCTGTTCGCCGAGCAGAGCACGGTCGAGGCCGCGTGGCGGGTGGTGGACCCGATCCTGGGCGACGCGGTCCCGGCCCACCCGTACGCCAAGGGCACCTGGGGACCCAAGGAAGCCGACCGGCTGCTGCCGGCCCGGGACCTGTGGCTCAACCCGGCCTGATGACCGGTGGCTGACGGGATGAGCGGATGACCGAGGACGCCCGGCGCAGGGTCGTGATCGTCGGCGGCGGTTTCGCCGGGCTGTTCGCGGTCCGGGCGCTGCGCCGGGCCCCGGTCTCGGTCACCCTGATCGACCGCGCGGAGCATCACCTGTTCCAGCCGCTGCTCTACCAGTGCGCGACCGGGATCCTGTCCGAGGGCAAGATCGCCGCCCCGCTGCGCGAGGTGCTCCGCAAGCACGCCAACGTCGAGTGCGTGATGGCCGAGGTCACCGGCATCGACCCGGCGGCCCGCCAGGTGCACGCCAGGCGGCCGCTCGGCCAGGCGCTGGAGTTCGGCTACGACTACCTGATCGTCGCGGCCGGGGTGCAGCAGTCGTATTTCGGGCACGACGAGTTCGGGCTGTACGCGCCGGGGATGAAGTCGATCGCCGACGCGCTGACGATCCGCCGCCGGGTGTTCGGCGCGTTCGAGATGGCGGAGAGCGCGCCGACCCATGACGAGGCCCGGCGCTGGCTGACGTTCGCGCTGGTCGGCGGCGGGCCGACCGGGGTGGAGCTGGCCGGGCAGATCCGTGAGCTGGCCACCCGGACGCTGCGGTCGGAGTTCCGCCGGATCGTCCCCGAGGACGCCCGGGTGCTGCTGTTCGACGGCGGGCCGGCCCCGCTGGCCTCGTTCGGCCCGGCGCTGTCGGCCAAGGCCGCCCAGGCGCTGCGCAAGCTCGGGGTCGAGCAGCACATGCAGTCGATCGTGACCAAGGTCAACCTGACCGGCCTGACGGTGCGCGGCCCGGACGGCCAGGTGACCCGGCACGACGTCGGCACCGTGTTGTGGACGGCCGGCGTCGAGGCGCCGCCGCTGGCCACCGCGGTCGCCACCGCGACCGGGGCGCAGCAGGACCGGTCCGGCCGGATCCTCGTCCAGCCGGACCTGACCCTCCCGGGCCACCCGGAGATCACGGTGGCCGGTGACATGATGAACCGCGACGGGCTGCCCGGGGTGGCCGAGGTGGCCATGCAGGCCGGGCTGTACGCGGCGCGGCGGATCCGCCGCGAGCTGGCCGGCCAGCCGCCGGGCAAGGCGTTCCGCTACCGCGACCTCGGCTCGGCCGCCTACGTGTCACGCGGGAACGCGGTGGTCTCGGTGGGCCGGCTGCACCTGGCCGGCCCCCTGGGCTGGTGGGCGTGGCTGTTCATTCACATCGGGTTCATGACCGGCTTCCGCAACCGGTTCGGCGCCCTGGCGTCCTGGTGGTTCGCGTTCGCCCGGGACCTGCGCCGCGAGCGCACGTTCACCAGCCGCGATGTCGGTGTGCTCCGCGACGTCTACGGGTCCGGCACTGAGCAGCTTATTTCCGCAACGAAGACCGCCGGCCCGCCGGCGCCGCCGGATCCGGCCGGATCCGCGGAGCCGGGGAAACCCGCCGCCGGCGCTCAGTGAGCCGCGCCGGGCCTGCCGGGCTAGGGCAGCTTCGCGTAGTCCTCCCGCCGGGCGACGCCGCTGACCGCATCGCCGAGCAGGTAGCGGCGGACGTTCCCGGCCGCCTGCCGCGCGGCGTAGTACATGATCCCCGGCACGTCCCCGGAGTTGTGCGGCGAGCCGAGCAGGTTGGGCAGCTCGAAGAACGGATACCGGGTGCGGAACGGCGCGCCGCCGCGCGGCTCGTCCCACCAGGCGTCGATGCCCGCCGAGAAACCCGGGGTGGCCTTCAGGTGCTCGTACAGGGCCTGCTCGTCCACGATCGGGCCGCGGGCCACGTTGACCAGGATCGCGCTGGACTTCATCAGGCCGAGCGCGCGGGCGCCGATCAGCCCCCGCGTGCCCGCGGTCAGCGGGATGGCGATGACCAGCACGTCCGCGGCGGCCAGCACCCGGTCCAGGTCGTCCAGGGTGCCGCAGAACTCGACCGGCTGGTCGGTGCGGCCGCTGCTGTTGATGGCCTGGATCCGGGCCCCGAAGGCCCGCATCAGCCGGGCGGTGGCCTGGCCGATCCCGCCGAAGCCGAGGATCGCGCACACCGCGCCGTCCAGGGTGGCGTTGGGGACGGCGCGGTCCCCCTCACCGCGGTTCCACTCGCCGCGAGCCAGCGCCGCGTTCTCCTGCGGGAGCCGCTTGGCCAGGCTGAGCGTCATGGCCAGGACGTGCTCGGCGATGGGGTGCGCGTACGCGCCCACGTTCCCGGCCACCATGATGTCCGGGGCGATGGCGTCGAAGTCCACGCTGTCCAGGCCGGCCGACAGCAGCTGGATGAACCGCAGCCGGGGGGTGCTCTGCAGCGTCCCGGCGGGCACCTCGTGGCTGAGCCGCAGGCCGATCAGCGCCTCGGCCTGGCGCAGCACGTCCGACCGTTCCTCGGCCGGCCTGCCGTCGGTGTAGCTCAGGGTGGCCAGGTCGCCGAGAACCTCGGCGTTAATCGAGGTGAATTCGCCGTCTGCCGGGTAGCTCACCGCTACCAGCCGCTCGTGGGCCATGAGCCTCTTTCCTGTTCCTGCACCTGGGGGTCTGATGCCTGACCGCAGTACTCCGAACCGCCGCGCTCAGCCTGTCATGACCGAGGCGGACTTCCGTGCACTGTATGACCGGCTGCGGGCCAGCCGGCCCTGGGGGCCGGAGGACCGCCGCGGGGCCCTTAACTACCTCACCCCGGCCGGAGTACTCGCGGCCATGGGCGAGGTCCGGCTGGGCCGCACGGTCAGCCTGGAAGCCCCGGTCGACGACCAGGTCACCGACGACAACCCCGATCCGGCCCATCACCCGATGACCGGGACCGCCGACGACGCGAAGCCCACCGGGCTGTCGTTCGCCACGGACCGGATCGAGATGAACGTGCACGGGAACGCGGACAGTCACATGGACGCGCTGTGCCACGTGATCTACGACGGCACCCTGTACAACGGGGTGCCGGCCAGCACCGTCAGCTCCAGCGGGGCCAGCGAGCTGTCCATCGAGGTGGCCGGGGACGGCGTGGTCGGCCGGGGCGTGCTGCTGGACATCCCGCGGCTGCGCGGCGTGCCCTGGCTGGAGCCGGGTGACTGTGTGACCACCGACGACCTGGTCGCCGCCGAGCAGGCGCAGCAGGTCCGGGTGGGCCAGGGGGACCTGCTGTTCGTCCGGGTCGGGCACCGGCGGCGGCGCCAGGAGCTGGGCCCGTGGGACGCGGCCCGCGTCCGGGCCGGCCTGCACCCGACCGCGATGGAATTCGTCGCCGAGCGGAAGGTCGCGCTGCTCGGCAGCGACAGCAACAACGACGCGGCCGGCGACGCCGCCGACCCGGTGGAGTTCCCCGTGCACGTGCTGGCCATCAACGCGCTGGGCGTGCACCTGCTGGATTACCTGCAGTTCGGTGAGCTGGTCCCGGCCTGCGAGCAGGCGGGCCGCTGGTCGTTCCTGTGCGTCATCGCACCGCTGCGGCTGCACGCCGGGACCGGATCGCCGGTCAATCCCATCGCCATCCTGTAGCGCCCTCCTCCGGCCCGGCCAGCCGGTGCCACAGGCCCCGCTGGGCGCTGAGCCCGGCCGCGCCGACCGCGATCAGGATCACCACGTTCAGCAGCAGCTGGTAGAGCGAGCCGGCCGCGTCGTGCCAGCTCCCGAACGCGACCGACAGGCCGATCGACGCGGCCGCCGGGAGCGTGGTGATCGAGATGAACACGCCGATCAGCGCGTTGGCGCGGGCTTCAGTCAGGGAGACGACCCCGACCACCCCGGCCAGGACGGCCACGATGACGGAGAAGATGTTGGGTGAGTTGATCAGCTCCGCCACCGGCCGCACCCCGTGCCGGAACGCCGCCGGGGCCACCCCGGCCGCCCGGATAGCCAGCGCGAACAGGAAGGCCGCGATCACCGCGGCCAGGAACCCCCGGCCCAGCGCGGTGAGCGACTCGCGGACCAGCGGCCAGTCCCGCTGGCTGCAGCCGAGCGCGGCGGCGATGATCGCGGAGTACTCCGGGCCGACCACCATGGCCCCGACCACGAGGATCTGCGAGTTGGTCAGGATGCCCACGGCCGCGATCAGCGCCGCGGCGACCAGCAGGACGTAGAAGCTCGGCGGGTAGGTGGCGCCGGCCCGGATCGTGCCCTCCACCATGTCCCAGACCGGGATCCGCTCCTGGCGGGCGTAGCGCCGGGTCTCGGTGGCGTTGCGCGGCCCGCCCAGGGCCACGTCCGCCTCGCCGACCGTCACCGAACCCCGGCCACCGCGATGCAGCCCGCGCAGCTGCCGCAGCACCGGGTTGGCCGACTCGTTGAGCAGGTCGAACTGCACCGCGTCGCCGTCCGGGCTCTTGGCCGCGCCCAGCAGCACCACCAGGTTGCGGACCCCTGGCTCGGCGGTCAGCGCGGCCACCAGTCGCGGCGTCAGCTCCTCGGGGCTGACCACGCGCACGTGGAGCACCCAGCCTCCCCAGTTCCCCCTGCGTCCCCGCCGCTATCCTGCCCACCCAGCCAGGCCGCCACACGCGGCCGCGGGGGACGCCCGCCGGCCGCCGGCTCCGCGGCGGGCGGCCCGGCGGACGGCGGACGGCGGCCCCGCCGCGGCGTGGTCCCGGGCCCGCCGCGCGGTCTCCGGTGGGCGGAACCCGGGCCCGGGCCGCCGTCCGCCGGGCCGCCGGCCCGCGTTCCCGCTGCCCCCGCCGGTCCCGCTGCCGCAGGGCCCCGTTCCCGCTGCCGCAGGGCCCCGCTCCCGCTGCCCGCGGCCGGCCCGCAATATTATTCGTCCTATGACACTGAATTACGGCAGAAAGACATCGTGCGATTGTCTAGACCATTTTTAATTGCCTCCAGCCGTCCTCAGATTCATCCGCCTGATGACCACTCTTTGCTGCTACAAAAGAGTTCACCGGCGGCGGGCGAAAGCGTTCGCGGCAGCCTTGTCTGATGCTGATGGAGTGGCGATACATGCACGGCAGGTTGATGCGGGCGGCCACCGGAATCGTGACGGCCGGCCTGCTGACCGCCCCCATCTGGGCGGCCCAGAGCGCACTCGCCGCGCCGCGTGCCGCGACCCGCGTGCCGTGCAGTGCCAGCGCCCTGAGCACGGCCATCAGCACCGCCAGCAGCGGCGGAACCCTGGCCCTGGCGGCCGGGTGCCGCTACCGGCTCACCGCCCCGCTGCCCGCTATCACCCGGAATCTCACGATCCGGGGCAACGACGCCACGATCGCGCCCAGCGCGTCCGCCAGCCCGGCTGGCTTCACCCTCCTGACGGTGGGCGGCCCCCCCTCCTATGCCGCTAACACCGTGGCCATCACCGGCCTGAACGTCCTCAACGGCGCCCCCGGCATCTTTCTGGCCAGCGGCGCCGTCTCCATCAAAGGCGGGACATTCGCCGGGAACACCACGGCCATCAGCACGTCCTATGAGACGAGGCTCAGCGTGACCGGCGCCACGTTCACCGGTAACACCGGCAAATACGGGGGAGCCATCGCCGCCGAGTGGAACGCGAAGCTGACCAATAACATCTTCACCGGTAACAGCGCAGCGCAGGGCGGCGCGGTATTCGTCCAGGGCGGCAACCAGACGATAGCGGGCTGCGTGTTCACGGATAACACCGCCACGTACGGGGGCGGCGGCCTGTACGACGACGCCGACGTTACGCTGACCGGCAGCACGTTCACCGGCAACCGCGCCACGACCGGGGGGGCCGTCACTGTCTTCGACCCGTCCAGCGCCACGCTCACGGTGACCGGCTCGGCGTTCACCGCCAACCGGGCCCAGACCGGCGGGGCTCTCTACAACTACGACGGCCTCACCGTGACCGGCAGCACGTTCACCGCGAACCGCGCCACCCAGGGCGGCGCGATCGACCAGGACTGGTACGCGACCCTGACCGGCGACCAGTTCATCCGGAACAGCGCCACGGCCAGCGGCGGTGGCCTGTACGCGGGCTACAACACGGTGCTGGACGACCCCACCCTGGACCGGAACACGGCGGGCTCGGACGGCGGCGCGATCTATAACGGGCTCGGGACGCTTCAGTTCACCGGGCCGCTCAGCGTCGCCGGGGGCTCGATCGACGGGAACGTGGCCGGCGGTGACGGCGGCGGAATCTTTAACGACAGCGCGGACCGCGCCACCGCCGTCGTCTCGCAGACAGCCCTGCTGGAAAATCAGCCGGACAATTGTGCGCCCGCGCAGTCCGTCTCGGGCTGCGCCGCAGCGAGCGGCCTCGGGCCGCCGCCCGGCCGAGGGCGCGGCGGCCCGTCGCGACCCGGGCCGCTGCGGTACGTGCCAGCCCACCACGGTGGTCGTCTCACGGCGGCCGGGGCGAAGGTTGTGGCCGGGCTGCGCCTCGACCAGACGGTGCGCCCGGCCCTGCGCACCGCGTCCACCGGCACCCCATGTCTCCCGTCGCACGCCAGCCCCGCACTGCTCTGCCGCGTGACCACCGCCACCAGCCCCCTGTAGGTCCCCCTCCCCCCACTCAGGGGCCAGGTTCCCCGCCGGGAACCTGGCCCCTGATCCACATCCGCAGCCACCAGACAGGAGGGGAACGCCACCGTCCATGCGCGAGAAAATCACCCAGGCCGCCGGCCGGGCCGCCGTGACCACGGCGGTCACGGCCACGGCGCGAGCCGATGTGCACGTCCTGTGCCGCGCTGCCGCGCTGGCCACCGCGGTCAGCAGTGCCGTCAGCGGACAGACCCTGGATCTGGCCCGTGACTGCGTCTACCACCTGACCACGGCCCTGCCCGCCATTACCGGGAACCTGCTCATCCAGGGCCATCACGCCACGCACCGGCAACGGGGTGGCCATCGCCAGTTCGCCCTTCACGACGCTCACCGTGACCGGCGCCGCCTTCACCGGGAACCAGGCGCGGATGGCGGCGCGATCTACAACGGGGGCGCCACGATGACCGTGTCCCGCTGCCGTGACCACCCGGACAACTGCGCGCCCGCCGGGTCGGTGCCGCACTGCACCGACCCGGCGGGGAGCATCCGGCGCTGACCGGCCCCGGGCTACACGCCGCGTTCGGCGACCAGGCGGCCCGCGGCGATGGCTGCGGTGAAGGCCTGGAAGTCGCGCTCGTTCTGGTCGGCGTATGCGGCCGAGAAGTCCGCGATCGCGTTCTCGAACGCGTCCGACGCGCCCAGGTAGGCGGCGATGGCGACCTCGTCGCCGGACCGGGCGTGCGCCCGGGCCAGGGTCAGCCCGCACAGCTCGCCGTACAGCCGCAGCCCGCGCGGGATCATGGTGGCGATGTCCACCGAGAACTTCCAGTCCCGCAGCTGCCGGACGTAGAAGTCGCGGGTCTGGCCGTCCAGCCCGCTGACCCGCTGCCAGCCCAGGAAGATGTCGCTGGTCGCCTGCATGAGCCGCTGGCCGTTCACCACCCGCTCGCCCTGGTGGCCGTACCGGCTGGCCCCGGCGAACCGGGCGAGCACGGACTCCTCGGCCTCCTTGACCTGGAGGAAGAGCGGGTCGGACTCGTCGCGGCCGAGCATCAGGATGATCCAGCAGCGGGTGCCCACGCTGCCCACGCCGACCACCTTGCGGGCCATGTCGGTGAACTCGAACTGCTCGAGCAGCACCCGGCGGTCGGGCTGCAGCGTCCGCCGGTACTTCGCGATCAGGCCGCGCAGCTCCTTCTCGATGTAGACCGCCCCGGCCAGCTCCCCGAGCAGGTCGCGGAGGGGCACGATGACCGGCGGGTCGGAGATGATCCGCGGCTGCCCGTCCTCCAGCTGGGTCAGCTTGGCCAGCTCCTGCATGCTGTCCCGGGTCCGGGCCTTGGCCAGCCCCTTGTCGAGGGCCTTGCGCTGGCCCTGCTTGAGCATCCCGTCGAACCGGGACCGGAACTCGTCGATGTCCACCATCGTGTACCAGACGTCCAGGTTGCCTTCCCCGGACAGGGTCCGCATGACCTGCCGGTAGCGCCGGACCGTGGCGATCACGATCTTCCTGCGGTCCTTGTCGCTGAACCCGTTCTCCCGCGCGGCCACCTCCAGGCTGGCGGCCAGCCGCTTCACGTCCCACTCCCAGGGCGCGGGCAGCGTCTCGTCGAAGTCGTTGACGTCGAAGACCAGCCGGCGCTCGGGCGAGCCGAACAGGCCGAAGTTGGACAGGTGCGCGTCCCCGCACGCCTGCACGATCAGGCCGGTAGCCGGGGTGGCGGCCAGGTCGCTGGCCATGGGCAGCGCCGCACCGCGGAAGTAGGTGAACGGGGTCTCCATCATCCGGCCGTACCGCACCGGGACCAGGTCGGGGACCCGCGAGGCGCCCTGCGACTCCAGCAGCGCGACCGGGTCGGGCCGGTCGGCCGGCGGCTCCCACTGCGCGTGGCTTTCGCGCGGCACCTCGGCCCGCGCCGCCTTGCCGCGGACCCGGCGTTCGGCCGGGGTCAGATGCTGTTTCGGCGCCTCGAGACCGGTCGTCGCGCTGCGGGGCTGGACCACGCTGCGGCGCGCCGCCTCGGGGACCCCGGCGGGTACCGAGGTGGCGGCGCCGTTCGCGGCCGCGGCAGTACGCGCCGCCGTGCTCCGTGCGGCCGGCCGCGTAGTGGCCCGCGGGGCCGCCCGCCCCGTGGTCCGGGACGCCGTGGTCCGGGACGCCGTGGTCCGGGACGCCGTGGTCCGGGACGCCGTGCCGCGGGACGCGGCGGTGCTCCGGGACGTGGCGGTGCTGCGGGACGTGGCGGTGCTGCGGGACGCTGGGGCGGCCGGCGCCCGGGTCCCGGTGGACTTGCTCGTGCTGGCGGCCCGGCTCGTGCCGGTGCCGCCCCGGCTCGCCGCGGCGCCCCGGCGGGCCGCCGGGCGGGCGGTGCCCGGCCGGGCCGCGGTGGCCTGGCTGGCCGCAGTCTTGCTGGCCGCAGTCTTGCTGGCCGCAGTCTTGCTGGCCGCACTCCTGGGGGCCGTGGCCTGCGCCGGCTTGCTGCCGGCCGCCTTGCCGTTGGCCGCCCGGGTGCCGGTGCCCCTAGCCGTCCTTGTCTTGCTCCCTGACGCCTTGCTCTGTGCCTCTGCCATGAGCTCCTGTCCTCCCTGACCGCGAACCCGGGTAGGCCCCGTGTTCATGACCGCGCGAGGCATGCACCGGCCTTATCCGACTCACGATGGCCGCTGGCGGTGCGGGTCGCATCACCCCCGGGGGATGACGACGTCCCCCGGCCCGGCCCGCGAATCTGCATAGAGGACGTACCCACCCGGCCAGCGAAACAGCCATCGAGAGAGCCGCCCGCAGGGTGGAGCGGCCTCGTCACCGGAGGCCTGCGGATGTCCCGACCGATCGAGGATTACGCCCTGATCGGTGACCTGCAGTCCGCCGCGCTGGTGAGCCGGGACGGTTCCATCGACTGGATGTGCCTGCCGCGCTTCGACTCGGAGGCCTGCTTCGCCGCGTTGCTGGGCGGGGAGCGGTACGGGTACTGGCAGATCGCCCCGGCCCGCGAGATCACCCGGGTCCGCCGCCGCTACCGGCCCGGCACCCTGGTCCTGGAGACCGAGTTCAGCACCGCGTCCGGGGTGGTCCGGCTGATCGACTGCATGCCGCCGCGGGCTGGCGACCCGGTGCTGATCCGGCTGGTCGAAGGAGTGGCCGGGCGGGTCGACATGCGGATGACGCTCGCCGCGCGCTTCGAGTACGGGCAGACCCTCCCCCGCGTCCGCCAGCAGGACGCGGCCCGGCGGATCGTGGCCGGCGCGCAGTCGCTGTGGGTGTTCAGCCCCCTCGAGGTGCGCACACACGACGCGGATCTGGTCGCCCGCTTCTCGGTCGGCGAGGGGGACCGGGTGCCGGTGGCGGCGGTCTGGCGGCCATCGCACTGGCGGGCGCCGGCCCCGCCGCCCGCGAGTGCCCTGGTCGAGCAGACCGACGGCTGGTGGCGGCGCTGGGTGGCGGGCCTGCGCCGGGTGGACGAGGGCGCGGGCGAGGGCCAGGACGCGGTGATCCGCTCACTCATCACGCTCAAGGCGCTCAGCTACGCGCCGACCGGCGGGCTGCTCGCCGCGCCGACCACCTCGCTCCCCCAGCAGACCTGCGGGATGCGCAACTGGGACTACCGCTACTGCTGGGTTCGCGACGCAGCCGACGCCGTGGACGCCTTCCTGGCGTGCGGCGCCGATCAGGAGGCGGCCGGCCTGCTGGACTGGGTCGGCCACGCCGTCGGCGGCCCGGTGGGGCAGGTGCAGCCGGTGTACCGGGTGGCCGGCGAGCGGCGGATGCCGGAGATCGAGGCCCACTGGCTGCCCGGCTACGAGAACGCCCAGCCGGTGCGGATCGGCAACGCCGCCGCGGCGATGCCGCGACTCGGCACCTTCGGGGACGTGCTGCGGGCCCGGCTGACCGGGCGGGCGGCCGGACTGCCGCTCGCCGCGGATGCTCCCGGGGCGCGCGACCCGGGCGAGGGCCAGGACACCCTGGCGTTCCTCGAGTCGCGCTGGCGGGAGCCGGACGCCGGGATCTGGGAGATGCGCGGGCCGCCCGCCAGTTCGTCCACACCAAGGCGATGATCTGGGCCGCCGCGGACTCGGCCGTCAGGATGATCGAGGCGTTCGGGGAGCGCGGGCCGGCCGGGCGCTGGCGGCGGCTGCGCGCCGCAGTCCACGCCGATGTGCTGGAACGCGGCTACGACGCGGACCGGAACACGTTCACTCAGCACTACGGCTCGGCGGGGGTGGACGCCAGCCTGCTTCGTCTGCCGCTGCTCGGATTCCTGTCGCCCGCCGATCCCCGGATGGCCGGGACGCTCCAGGCCATCCGCCGCGAGCTGGACGACAGCGGCGTGCTGCTGCGTTATCAGGCCCCGCCGCCGGCCGACGCGGACGGCCTCCCGCCCGGGGAGGCCGGGTACCTGCCCGGCTCGTTCTGGCTGGCGCAGGCGCTCGCCGCGGCGGGACAGCCGGAGCAGGCCCGCCGCATCTACACGGCCCTGCTCGGGCTGCGCAACGACGTCGGGCTGCTAGCCGAGGGGTACGACCCGCTGCGCAGGCGGTTCGCGGGCAACCATCCGCTGGCCGGCTCGCACATCGCCCTGATCATGACGGCCCGGGCTCTTACCCAGAACGGGCAGTTCGCCCGGTCTGGGTGATGTGCCGCGCGTCGTCCGCAGCCACCCTAGATCGCGGCCACCCCGGGCCGGTGCCGGATACCCCGGGCTGGCGGCTGCTGGAACGCACACCGGTCCCGGAGGCCTGACCAAATGAGCCGTCCGTTTTTCATGCCGCTTCTCGCGCCGGAAGCACCCGGGCGCCGGCTCGGCCGGTATGCGGGGAAGCCTGGCGCACGGGCGGCAGGATGGCTGCGCAGCCGGGCCGCGGCCCGGCGGGCCCGGGCCCAGATCCCGTACCTGGGCGTGACCACCTCCCTGGAGGGCTGCCGGGGCAACGCCCTGGCGGACGCCGTCCTGCGCCGGGTGCTGCTCTGCGGCTGCCCGGTCGGCACCGTGGTCCTGGACCTCGGTGTCGCCGCCACTCTCGAGCCGGAGACCTGCGCGGCGATCCTGCTGGTGCATCAGCGGCTGACCGCGATCGGCACCAGGCTGCGGCTGGCGGCCAGCACGCGCGGGCTGGCCGATTGCCTGGCCGACGCCGGGGTAGTCCAGCAACTCGGCCGGGACACCATTCACGGGAGCTTCCGCAGCGCCGTGCTCGCGGCCTATGCCGCTCAGCCCGGACCCGGGCTGGCTGTGGGCCGGATACGGACCGAGCTGGAGACGCAAGCCGAGATCATCGACCTCTGAGCGTGACCACCCAGACCGGCGAGCGAGCCTGGCCCGCCAGGCCCCGGCGTGCGGCCGGTGCGGGGTTCTCCTGGGTCACGCGAACCCCTGAGGTAGCCCGGTGACCCACCCGGAGTCCGCCCGGCGGCCCGGCGCAGCCGCGCCTGCTTCACCCGCTGCGGGTGGAGCCGCCCCGCCGCGCGCGGCGGTGAACTGGGTGCGCCACAGCCAATCTGTAAAGGGGAAAGGACGCCATGTCTGACCTGATCGCCATTGGTTACCCGGACGAGCAGACCGCGGAGCTGGCCGCGGACGAGGCCCGCCGGCTGGCCAAGGACCTCATCATCGAGCCCGACGCCATCGCGGTGATCGTCCGCGACAAAGAGGGCAAGTTCCACGTGCACACCAGCCACCATCCGGTCGGGGCCGGCGCGACCTGGGGAATGTTCTGGGGGCTGCTGTTCGGCCTGCTGTTCTTCATCCCGTTCTTCGGCCTGGCCATCGGCGCCGGGATGGGCGCCCTCATGGGGAAGATCACCAAGTCGGGGATCGACCGCGAGTTCCAGGACCAGGTCCGCGGCATGCTCACGCCCGGCACCTCGGCGCTGTTCCTGATGGTGGAGAAGGTGACGCCGGACAAGGCCACCGCGGCGCTCGCCCAGTACGGCGGCACCGTGCTCAAGTCGTCCCTGTCCAAGGAGGGCGAGGCCGACCTGCAGGACGCCCTGCACGGCCAGGGCACCCCGGCCAGCTGAGCGCGGGCCCGCCATGATCCTGGTCAATTACTGTTGCTGCAGCGCAGTAATTGACCAGGATCATGCTGGCCCGGCTCAGCACCCGTACCAGCGGCATGGGCCCGGTTCCGGGGACGTCAGATGCCGAGCAGCTTCCGCTTGGCCGCGGCGAACTCGTCGTCGGTCAGCGAGCCATCCTCGTGCAGCGCAGTGAGCTGCTTGAGCTGTTCGGAGATCGGGGTATCGGGCTGGCCGCCGGGCGCGGCCGCTGGCGCCGCGTCTTGCTGCGCACCACCCTGCTGCTGTTCAAGGTTGCTGATCCGGTCGTTCTGGTCAGCTTCCTGCGCGGATCGATCCGCCGAGTTCTGCGCCACCCTCTTGCCCGCCACGTACGCGCCACCGCCGACTACCGCCGCGCGCAGCAACGGACGTCTCCTCATGAACATGTCTGTCTCCTCGGGTGTGTTCTAGACGTCGCCCGCGGGCAGGGCAAGCCCGAGCGCGACCATGATTTCGGGGGCCGCCGCGACGACCTTCGGGCCGCCGACCTGCGGGGCGACCGCGCGCAGCACCCCCAGGATCTCCGCCGGCGAAGCCCCGGCATCCAGCGCGTTCGAGACCTGCCACAGATACGAAGCGGGTGGCGCGTCCAGGGCGACCAGGGCCGCGATCTTGACCAGGCCGAAGGTGCGGGCATCCAGCCCGCTGTTTTCCTGCGAGGCCTCGCGCAGCTCGAGCGCCTCGCCGAGGACCTCGATGTCGCCCAGGGCCAGACCGGACAGTGCGTCCCGGGTGCCCGGGTCCACGTCGGCATTGACTGGGATGGTCATGGTTCCGATTCCTCTCGGTGGGTCGTGGCGGCGGGCCGTCACGGGCTTGCGGGTCGTTACGTTCGCGGGTTTCCCGGTCTGCGCGGGTTTCCCCCGGGTCTGACGTTCGCGCGCATCCGGCCGGCGCGCGCCACCCCGCGGGGGTGAGGCGGGAAGCGGCGCGGGGCCCCCTAGGCTGGCGGCCATGACGATCCCGGCGGGGCCGCTCAGGCTGCTTCACAAGGACCCGGGGTCCGGGCCGAAATACGGCAGTCTGCTGCTGATCCTGATCGTCACCTACGTGCTGTCCGCGTTCACGGTGGCCGGGCTGGTCAGCGCCGTCCAGGTGGTGCTGTTCCTGGCCGTGGTGCTGATCGCGCTGCGCAGCGGCCGACTGCAGCGCATGACCGTGCGGCTCATCGCGGTGGGCCTGCTACTCGGCTCCGTCGTGTCGGTCACTCTCCAGCTGGTCGATAACCAGGGTGACGGCGGCGCGCTGGCCAGCCTGTGGACGGCCCTGATCCTGACACTGGCGGTGTTCTTCATCGTGCGGCAGGTACTGTCCCAGCCGCAGATCACAGAGCAGAGCATCTTCGGCGTGCTGAGCGCCTACATGATGATCGGGCTCATCTTCGCCGCGATCTACGTCGCGATGTGGAAGTTCAGCCCCCACCCGCCGTTCTTCGCCCACGGGGCCAGGGAAGAGACCACCAAGACGTTCCAGTACTTCAGCTTCACCACGCTGACCACCCTGGGGTACGGGGACTTCACCGCGGCCGGCGACGGGGGCCGGGCGATCGCCGTGCTGGAGGCCATGATCGGCCAGATGTTCCTGGCCACCCTGGTGGCCCGGCTGGTGGCCGGGTTCCGCTGGTCAGACCGGGCCGCGGGCCGCCACACCAGCCCGCAGGCGGCGCTCCCGCCGCCTGGTTCCGGCCAGCCTGTTCCCGGCCAGCCGCGGGCCGTCCCAGCCAGCCCGGCAGGGGCGGGGCCGTCGAGCCCGGCGCGGGCCGTCCCGGCCAGCCCCGGCCCGTCCCGGGCGAAGAAGTCCTCGGCGGCCGGCCTGATCCGGCTCAACCCGCCGGGCGCGGTGCGCGGGCGGGGCACGGGACTGCGCCGGGGCGGGCGGAATGGGACCGGGGGGTCAGACCCGGTCCCCGCCGCCCGCCCGGCCGATCCGGATTGCAGCCGGCCAGTCAGGACTGCCCCGGGGTCAGCCGACTTCTTTCAGCTCCCGGCCGTGCATGGCCAGCGCGTAGATGATCACGATGTCCAGGGCGATGAGGATCACGCCCCAGACCGGGTAGGCGGCGATGAACGCCAGGTTGATGATGGCGCTGATCACCGCGAGGGCGATGCCGACGACACGCGCCCAGGTCTGCCCGGCCAGCACCCCGAAGCCGACCAGCACGAACAGCACGCCGAGCACCATGTGCGCCCAGCCCCACCCCAGATAGCCGACGTGCAGGGCCAGGTGGCTGCTGGTGACCAGGTAGTAGCTCCGCTCGAAGAGAGCGACCAGGCCGTCGATGATGTGGAACGCACCCTCGACGATCATCACGATGCCGGCGAAGATGACCCAGCCGACCCAGCCGGTGGGCTGGGCCGCCGCGCGCGTGCCCCGGTAGCCGGCGGTCCGATCCGTTCCTGGTGTCCGATCCGCTTGCGTATCACTCATGTCGTGTCCACTCCCTCGGTGACGTGGCAAGGCAGGGACCACTAGCGGTCCGGCCGTGCCGGTGAACGGAGGTCGTGCTCCCCTCGACCGTTGTGGCCGGTTTCCACGCTTCCCAGGCCGCTATCGGCAGGCATCACCCCAGGCAGGTGAAACGTCCCAGGTGCCCCGGATCCCCCCGGATCTTCCGGGGCATCCCGCTCCAGGAACCTGAGCCGGGCCGCGCGGGCATCCCAGGCGTACACCACTGCTGTCCCGGCGATCAGATCGTGCAGGGCCCGGCGATCTCGTTGCAGAAAAATACCGGCGAAGCCGAGCCCGCAGAGCAGGAAGCTCAGCGGGAAGGCCAGGGTGCGCACCGTCGCGCGGCGCGGGCCGGCCACGGTACCGTCGGCCGCCACCACCTTGACCCCGAGCAGCGCCATGCCCAGGGTCTTGCCGCCCGCGCCCCAGGAGTACGCGAAGTAAAGGAACTCCCAGGCCACGTACAGGATCGCGACCGGCAGATCGTTCCGGTTCCAGGAGATGGCGTGCCCGGTGATGATGCTGGCCGCGAACGAGATCGCCGCCAGGGCCAGCATGAACACTCCCGTGCTGGCCCCCAGGTCCACCACGTAGGCGACGAACCTGGTGACCCCGCCCGCGAAATGCGGCCGCTGCGCGGGGCGGTCGCGCCGGAGCAGCCTGGCGACCCAGCGGGCCATCCATTCGTCCAGGCCCACCGCCTGGCTGCGGAGCACGTCCAGCGCGCCGCTCGCGACGCCGCCCGACGAGCGGGCAATCATCGCGCCGAGATCGGTGTGCAGGGCCAGCGCGTCGAGGTCGATGCGCTGGGCGATGCTGTTCACGTCGATCCGGTCCGCGACCGCGTCCACGTCCACCCGGGCCAGCACCTGGTCGAGATCCACCTTGCCCAGCAGCCGGTCCACGTCGACCCGGTCCAGGATCCTGTCCACGTCGACCTGATCCACCAGCCGGTCCACGTCCAACCGGTCCACCAGGCCGTTGACGTCTACCCGGTCCACCAGCTTGTTGACGTCCACCCGGTCCAGGATGGCGTCCGGGTCCACCCGCTGCACCAGGGCGTTGACGTCCAGGGTCCGGACCACCAGGTCGATCACCCGCTCGGCGGTCTTCTCGGCCAGCGCCTCGACCGGGTCGGTAATGCGCTTGCCCACCGAGCGCAAGCCTTGGAATGGGTCCACCGGGTTCAGCCCTTCGTCGTCATTGACGGCGCGAAGACCAGGATGCGGGCCAGGAACGCGCCGCAGGGGGCGGAGTTGGCCATCAGCCGTGCCACGATCCCCTCCCCTCCCGGGCCGGGTCGCGCGACCCCGCTCCCGCCTTCAGCTTGGACTTGCGCCGGGCCAGGAACAAGCCCGCGGCACAACAGCGGCCAGGACCGGCCGGCCGCCCGCCCCGGGCAGCACGGGTTCAGCCGCCGTGCTGGCCGGCGGCCTGCGGCCGGGCCGCGGTCGTCACCGGAGGCCTGCCGATCAGCTCAATGAGACCGAGGACCACGAGCAGCAGGATGGCGAGGACCACGGCGACCATGGCGGTGGGGCGCCCCCAGAACACGAAGATCACGGCGAACAGGGCCACCGCGCCGATGCGCAGCCCGGTCCGGTGCCGGTACGTCCACTGGCCCACTGGCCCGGTGCGCAGCCCGGCGCGCTCGCCGCTGGCCCGCAGCCAGCCCAGCCCGCCGCTGAACGCGCCGCGGGTCCGGACCGCGGTGACCGACGGGCCGGTGAAGAACGCGGCGATGGCCACGATCAGGCCGACGACCAGCAGCGTCCGCAGCCCGTCCTTGATGAAGCGGATCAGCGTGTCGTACAGGACCGCGGCCGCGTTGCTCGGCAGCACGCTGCTCGGCACGCTGTTCAGGTAGATACTGCGCGCGATGGCCAGCGCCACGCCGAGCAGCGCCATGGACGCGGCCAGGCCCAGCCCGGCGCCGATCAGCGCCCGGCGGTGACTGCGCGCGATGTAGATCCCGGCGGCCAGCAGCACCAGGGTCAGGATGGGCAGGACGATCTTCAGGTCGTTGAGGGCCCGGTAGCCACTCTGGGCCTTGACGAGTTCCTTGGCGGAGAACAGGGCGAACGTGGGGTTGACCGCCGGAATGCTGTTGACCAGCGTGAATCCCCGCGCGGCCAGGTCCTTCTTGACGATGTCGATGAACGGCCCGAGGTTCAGCACGACCTGGCCATTGCTGATCGTGATGGCCCCGCCGCCTTGTCCGGACAGGGCCTTGACCAGTTCGGCGTGGACGGTCCGGTTCACCCGCACCCACAAGGTCGCCACCTGCGGGCTCGCCACGATCTTGGCGACCTGGGTATGGATGAAACCACCCACCGCGCCCGCGAGCGAGCCGGAGAACGTCTGCAGCAACGTGCCGACCCGGGGCAGGCCCTTGCTCTTCAGGGTCGCGGCCGCCTGGTTGGTCAGGGCCTGCACGTGGATCTGGGCGTTGATCTCGTTCGTGATCTTGTCGGTCAGCGCACCCTGGATCGCGGGCTCATGGATGAGCGGGGCCACGTTCTGCACGTAGCGGCCGGTGTCCGACACCTGGTTGGCGGTCCAGACCGCGAGCACAGAGACGGGGGCGAGGACACAGCCCAGGACGATCAGCACGGTCGCGACCGGGCCGCGCCAGCCGGGCCGGTGGCGCCGCCCCGCCTGGCCGCCAGAGGTGGCCCCAGGCCGGGGCGGGTGCGAGCGCAGGACCGCGACCTCGGCGCGCAGCCGTTCCAGCTCAGCCCGTTCGTCCGGGCCGAGTGAACCAGCGCCAGGAGAACCAGCGCCGGGGGTCGTCAGCCCATCCTGCGCCGCGCTATCGCCACCATCTGACACTGGCCACCTCCAGCTCCTGGCCAGGAGCGCTTGGAAGCCTGCCGCCGCGGGCACCTGTGCCCCCCGGTTGCGGGTGCCCCTCGGCGGCAGGCGAGATCACCGTCGCTGACCCGGCCCCCTGGTCGCCTCCCCCGTACCGGGTGAAAGACCAGCCAGGACCTCCGGGACCCGGCCCGCGGCGGCCGGACGGGCGGCCACTGTGTCCGGGCGTGTCCGGCTCTGGGCCCCGCAGGCGGGATCCGCCGGAGCCCGGATCGCCCGTCTTGCGGATGGCCCGGGCGGGGAGCGCCGGGAACACCTCACCCGCAGAGGGTGAGGTAGGCCGGCCGCCGGGCGGCCATAGTCCACCCAGGAGACAGAAGCGACCCAGCCGCATGAACTCCCGCCGGCTAGGGCGCGGCGACCCGGCTGCGGGTCGCATGACCTGGGAGGTAGGCGCCTGTGACTATCGGCGGAAGCGCGGCACTGATCATCATCGGTGCGATCCTCCGCTTCGCTGTCACCTGGACGCCCAAGAACGTCAACTTGCAGGTTATCGGCGTGATCTTGATGATCGGCGGGGTGGCGGGGCTGTGCGTCGCCATCGGCCTGATGGCCATGCGTCGGCGCGAGCGGGGTGCGGCCGAGGTGACTGAGCAGCGCCGTTACGTCGAACCGCCGAGGTAACCGCTGGGCGTGCCGGGGCGGCGATGACCGGGCAGGCACTTTCCGGGTCTATGACCTGGGTGCTGACGAATTCGGTGTGCGCTAGTCCCGTTCCTGATCGGCGGCCTGGTCCGGCCAGATGCCGATGTGGTCGGGCTCTTCCTCCAGCTGGACCCGGTTCCGCATGCGCAGGCGCGTGGTCATCTCGCGGGGGAGCTGAATGCGGCCCGCGCGGTCCAGCGTCGCGTACTCCCGCGCGTGCAGCGCAGTCTCGCCGTGCTCGTCGGTGGCCGCGCGCCGGATCGTCTCGCTGCTCGTCCGCCCGTCCCGGATCGCGAGCGTCCGGCGGACCTGCGCGGACACGGCCGGGTCGTGGGTGACCACCAGCACCGTGACCCCAAGCCCGGTGTTAGCGGTCTGCAGGGCGGAAAACACATCCTGGGCGGTCGAGGAGTCCAGCTCGCCGGTGGGCTCGTCGGCCAGCAGCACCTCCGGCTCGTTGGCCAGCGCGGTAGCGATGGCGGCCCGCTGCTGCTCACCACCCGACAGCCGGTCCGGGGTCCGGTCCGCGCAGTACGCGATGCCGAGCGTCTCCAGCAGCACGCTGGCGCGGCGCAGCCGCTCCCGGCGGCCACGCCGGCTGAGCCGCATCGGCAGCAGCACATTCTGCCGGGCCGTGAGGTAGGGCAGCAGGTTCCGCGACGTCTGCTGCCAGATGAAGCCGACGACGCCCCGCCGGTAGGCCAGCCGCGCCGCGGCCGTCATCGCGCCCAGGTTGCGGCCGGCCACCCACACCGCCCCCGCCGTCGGCGTGTCCAGCCCGGCGAGGATATTCATCAGCGTGGACTTCCCGCTGCCCGCCGCGCCGATCAGCGCGGTCAGCTCCCCCGCTTCAATCAGCAGGTCCAGCCCCTGCAAAGCCTGCACCTCAATGCCGTCCCCGGAGTAGATCCGGACCAGCCGGTCACACACGATCATCCCGTCCGCGCCGCTGAGGGGCTGATCCTGCGACATACCCCCGGTAGGCCTGCCATCCCCGGGGGGTGCTGGGGCGGTGCTGCCGGACTCGGTCATCGGCCTGGGCTCCTTCAATCTTCGATCCGCAGCGCCCGGGCGCTGCCGCGGCGGTAGGTGATCACGGCCTGGGCGGCCAGGACGAGCAGCGAGGCCAGCACCAGCCCGATGGCCGCGGCGGCCAGCGGGAATGGGGCGGAAACCACCGTGACGCCCGGGCCGGCCTGGGTGAAGGCGGCCAGGTTCACCGACGGCCCGATCAGCGGCACCAGCAGCCAGGCGCAGGCGGCACCCCCGATGGCGGCGGCTACCACCTCGGGGAGCATCTCGGCCACCAGCATGAGCTGAGCCTGCCAGCGCCGCAGCCCCATCGTCGCCATCCGGGCCAGCGTCATGTCCCGGGTTCGCGCGCCGAGCAGCAGCGACAGCACCAGGACCAGTGCGCCGAACCCAGCCGCCGCGGCCATCCCCTGCGCGAGGGCCACCTGCGCCGCCTGAGGTACCGGCGCTCCGGTGATCGCGGCGAGGGCCGCGGAGCGCAGCATTACCGACCCGCCCGGCAGCTCGCGGCGGACGTCCGCGCGCAACTGGGCAGCATCCAGCCCGGAACCGTTCACCAGCATGAGGTTCGGCGCGGGCGCGGGTGACCCGAGCGCCCGCAGGGGCAGCACCACGACGGCGTCGGCACCGACGCCGGGGACACCGCCGATCCGGCCGGCCACCCGGATCGTCATGGTCTGGGTGCTGTCCAGGACGAGCTGGGCCGGTGCCGCGCCGATGAGCTGGGCGGCGGCGGCGTTGGCGGCCCCCGGCACGGCCGCGGCACCGTGCGCGGCGGTCCCCGACAGCGCGGCCACCGGGAACCGCACGCCCGGCGCCTGGCCGGTCACTGCCGCATACCGGGCCGGGCTGACGAACACCGCGGTCAGCTCCTGCCCGCTGGCCGGCAGCGCCGCGGCACTGACCACCCCGGTCGCGGTGGAGGCAACTCCCGGCAGGGAGGCAATCTGGCGCTGCAGCACCGCGGGGATTACCCCGCGGACGGGAGCTTCGATGACCGCGTCGGCGCCTACCTGCCGCCAGGATTCGGCCACCTGGCCACGGGTCACCGAAGCGCTGATCATGGCGGGGAACGCCACCATGGTGAGCACCAGCACCAGGGCGAAGGCCGGCAAGGCGGCGCCGGGCGGCGTACGGGTGGCCCGCGCCAGCCCGACGAACGCGGCCACCCCGCGCGAACGGCCCGCGAGCCGGGCCAGCACGCGGGCGGCGGGCGGGTAGCAGCGCAGCACGATGACGGCCACCGGGATGGCGAGGAGCACGGGCGCCGCGCTCGGGTACAGGGACGGGTTCCCGCTGGACAGGCCCTGCTTCCGCAGCACGATGAGCCCGCCGATCGCCGCGGCGACCAGCGCCGCCTCGAGCACGACCCGCCGGACTGCGCGCGCCCGCCCGCTCAGCCGGCTGGCTGGCCTGCCGGGGGCCGGAGCCGCCACCCGCTGCGGGAGCACGCTCATCGCCGCCGGCCCGGCCAGCGTCACCGCGATCGTGACGCCAGCCAGCCACCAGCTCACGCGATTGCCGCCGCCGGGGGTCAGCAGGATGGCCAGCGCCGCGGCCAGTGCCCCGGCGGCCACGGCGATGACTGCGCTGGCCCGCAAGACCAGCCAGGCAAGCTGGCGCAGCGCAGCGCCGCGCGCTCGCATCAGCGTGAACTCGGCGGCGCGGCGCTGCGCCACCAGCCGGGCGCCGAGCAGCACCACCACCGCGCCCATCACGGCCAGGCTGACGTACAGCAGCCCGAGCACCGGAGCCACGGCACTGTCCGCGGCGGCGAACGGGGCCAGGATGGCCGGGATCTGCGAGTTGACCGTCACCGCGACCGGCGGGACCGTGGACGGACAGGCCGTCGGGCACGTTTGCTGGCCCGGGCGCAAGTTGGCTGCGCCACCGCTGCTGAGCACCAGCCCGGTGGAGTTCAGGCCATTGATCCCCGCCTGCACCGCGCTCACCTGGTCCGCGGTGAGCCGGCCGAGGTCGGCTGGGACCACCCAGGTGAGCAGCATGAGGCTCTCGTTGAGGCCGGACACGGCCAGCGGGAGCCCGCCGGCGCCGATGAACAGCGCCCCGGCCCAGTGCGCGGGCCCGGACGACGTGCCCGCGATCAGCGTCGGCCGGGCCACCGCGGGATCGTCAGTCCAGAAGTCGGCCGCCGGGTGCACCGGCCGGATGATCCCCGTGATCACCAGCCGCACCGTCGGGCCCATGCTCAGCCGGGTGCCGACCCGCAGGCCGAACCTGGCCGCGGTGGCGGTGGTCACCACGGCTTGCACCACGGCCCTCTGGCGGGGGGACGGCAGGCGCCCGGCCACGACATGGCTGTAGCGGGGCAACGCCGTGCGGTAGGTCACCTCGAACTGCGGCTGCCCGCGCCCGGCGGCGCGGGCCGCGCCGGTGACCGGTCCGTAGCCTGAGGTCAGGCCAGACCAGGGCGGCGGGTCGCTGGCTACCGGCATCCCGATCGCGGCCAGGCGCGACCGCAGGCGCGCGCCGATCGCGGTCATCTCGGGGCCCGGGCTCACGCCCGCGCTCAGGCTGAACGCACCCGATGCCGTCAGCAGGCCGATCGACCCGAGGACGGAGCTGTCCAGCGGCGACGCCGCGACCGTGTGCCGCAGCGCCCCGGTGCGCAAGGCGGTGCTGTCCCGTGGAATCGCCAGGCTGGCCAGCACCGAGGCGAACACGAGCAGGCCGAACGCGACGCTGGCGGCGGCCCCGGTGCCGGTCAGCGTGATCCAGGCGGCGCGCAGCCGCCGCCACGGCGTCCTCATCTCGCCTCCGCGCGCAACTGCACGGCCGGGTCCGGCCTGCGTGCGACGGACAGGGCAGCGGCGGCGACCGGCAGGGCCGCGGTGACCAGGGCCAGGGCAGCGGCCTGGCCGAGCGGCACCACGGCCAGGGCCGGCGGCACCGGGTTCGTCGCGCCAGTGCTGAGCGTGATGGCCGGCACCAGCAGCCGCGCCAGGCCGATACCGGCGAGCAGGCCCACGGCCGCGGCCGGAACGCTGAGCGCGAACTGCTCCAGGCACAGCTGACCGGCCTGGGCTCGCCGGCCCACACCCAGCGCGGCCAGCACGGCGCTCTGGGTCCGCCGCGTGCGGAGGCTGGCTGCGACGCTGACCGAGAATCCGAGCACGCCAAGCAGTAGCGCCGCCGCCCCGATAGCCAGCATGACCTGCCGGGGCGCCTTCAGCAGCGGATTGTGCAGCAGGGCCGCCTGCTGGCGGGCGCGGTCGGCGGTGGAGACCCCGGCCGGCAGGTGCGGTACCCGGCCGCCCCGGGTGCGCAGCCACACCCGGCTGACCGGCAAGGGCGCCCCCTGGCTGGCGGCGAGCACGTCGCTGACCGTCCCGAGGTCGGCAATCAGCGCCCGGTTCGGCCCGAACACCGTCGGGAACCGGGCCACCGAGGCCACGATCCGGACCGGGACCGAGGATCCGCCGACCGGGACCGAGACCGTGGATCCGGTATGCAGCCGGCCAGCCGCCAGGTAACCGCTGGTGGCGATGGCCGGGACGATCTGGGACGGCGGCGGCACCGTGATCCCGACCACCCCGATGATGTTCTGGGGAGCGAGGAGCTCGTTGTTCATGATCGCGACCGACGGATCGTGTCCGATAGTGAACGTGAGTTGCCGGCTTCCCCGGGGACGCCGTGCCAGGCCAGGACCGCTGGCCGTGTACCGTCGGCTGACGGCGAGGTCTGGAACACGCCCGGCGGCCCGGTCGGCACGTACGGCGAGGATCCCGCGGCCTGCCACGCCGCCAGGGCGGCACCGTCGCGGAACGGCCGGCCGAACGGGCCGCTCGCCGTGTCGGCCACCGCGAGGGAGAAGAGGCTGAGGCTGGCGGTGGGGGCGGCCGACGGCCTCGCCGGGTGGTACAGCGGCAGGACATAGGTGAGGGAGAGGCCGAGCAGCCGCAGCGGGTAGCTGGCCCGCCGCGGGCCTGGCAGCGGGACGACCAGGGTATGCCGTTGGCCGTCGGCGGGCAGTACCCCGCCGGGCAGCGCGTAGCTGACGCCGTCGGCATCCTGGACCGAGGCGGTCACGGTGGCGGAGCCGAGTTCCCTGCGGATCGCCGCCGCGCTGGTGCCCCGGGCCGCCCCGAGCGTCGCGAGGATCTGCAGCCGGTCTGGCCGGCCGGGGAGCGGCAGCCCGGGCAGCCGCCGCGGGGTGATGCTCCGCCACAGCGAGCTCAGCGGGACCGGCGACAGATCGGGGCGGAGCATGATCGTCCTGCCCGCCGTGGCCGCGCCCAGGGCGATCAGCTGGCCTCCGTGGCCGATGCTGGCGATGCTGGCCGGCGTCGCGGCGGTGACACCGGGCTCCCCGATGATCGCCCTGGGGTCCAGCGGTATCCCGTCCGTGGTGTCCACCTGCACGTCCGAGCCCACCGCGAACGCGGCCTGGTCCGCTGCCGACCGCTGCCAGCTCGCCCACCCCGCCAGCGCCAGCGTGGTGGTGGCCGTCGCGACGACGACGAGCAGGACCGGTCCCGCCTGGCGGATCGGCCGCCTGCCGATCTCCCAGCTCACCATGGCCGCGGCCAGCCGCCTGCCGCGCTCGGTGGCCCCGTCGGCCAGCCTGGCCAGCAGCGGAAGGGCACGGAGCGGCACGAGCGCGACTGCGGCCAGTGCGAGCGCGGGAGCCACGGCGACCACGGGATCGATCCCGAGTGACCCCGCCGCCGGATGCGCGACCGCCGAATAGCCGCGCAGTTGCCACACCGCGAGCGCCGCGAGCGCCACCACGGCCAGATCCCCGCCTGCCCAGGCGACGCCCGCGAGCCGGGCCTGCCGGCCCTGGCGGATCCTGGCCGCATCGGGGGTCCCGGCGCGCAGCGCCGGCCAGGCCATCACCGCGACGCACAGCGCCAGCATGACCAGTGCCGACAGCCACGCCAGCGGGCTGATCCGGCTGGCCTGGTAGCTGTCCAGGCGCAGGTGGCCCGCGCTGGCCAGCACGCCGGCGAGGCGAACACCGGCCAGCACGCCGACGACGCCGGCCACGGCGCCGATGACCAGAGCCTCGGCCAGCACCGGCCGCGTCAGCTGCCACCTGGTGGCGCCGCGTGCCCGCAGCAGCGCAGACTCCTGGTCCCGAAGACTGGCCAGCAGCCGGGCGGCCAGCACCAGTCCCGCGGCGGAGACCAGCAGCAACTCCAGCGCGGCGATCGTGAACAGCGACCTGGCCAGCACGATGTTGCTGGCGATGCCGCCCAGGAGCTGCGGCAGGCGCGTGGTCACCTGAAGCCCGGACGGGAGGATCAAGGTGGTCAGCTTCGTCACCACCTGGCTGGTGCGGCCGGCCAGCGCGCCGATGTTCTGCCGGGCCATGACCGGCGCCGGCGGAAGCACGAACCACGAGGCCTGGCTCGCGGTGATGCCGCCGCTGAACGCCGCGGGGCTCACCACCGCGGGGCCGTAGGTGACGAGGGAACCCGGGGTGCCGACCCCCGGGATGACGGTGGTGCCGACCCCTGAGATGGCACTGGCGGAGGCCCCCGAGGAGGGCAGCTGGTCCAGCGTCCAGTACGGCGACGCCGGGTTCTTGGGCCGGAACAGGCCGGTGACGCGCAGCCCGGCCGCGGCCGGGCCAGACCGGAGGGCGGCTTTCAGCACCGAGCCCGGCGTCACGTGCAGCCGGCTGGCCACGGCTACCGGCAGCGCCACCGGGAGCGGCTGGCCGGGATGCGGCGGACCTGGCCATGTCCCGGCAGTCAGGGTCGTCTGGGCGCTGATCCCGGCCAGCGCCGCGACCTGGATCTGCCAGTCGACCGGGGGCGGAAGTCCCAGAACCGGGCTCGGCTCGGCGCGGACGGCCGGGGGCGGCGAAAGCGTGATCGGGCTCGCCCACAGCGCGCTTCCTATCTGGTAACCGATCCCCGGCCACGCCTTGCGCAGCGCGGCACGGACCTGGCGTGCGTCGGTGGCCGCCTGCCCGGCGCCGCCCACCACGCCGCTGAGCCCGATCACCCGGCCCTGCGGGGCGGCGAGGATGCTCTGCGCCCCGGGCGGGATCACCGCGGCGGCGAACGTCCAGAGCACGGCGGCCAGCCCGGTGGCGAGCAGGACCATAACCGCGACGCAGCCCAGCAGCAGCCACGAGGATCTGGCCCGGCGGGCGAGGAAGGAGATGCCCAGACCAGGCACGGACCAGTTCCGGTCCGGTCCCGGGCTGCCGTCATCAGGCTCGGGCATGGGTGGCTGCTTACCCATCTCTAGCCCGGGTTCCGGTGTCCCCGGCCAGGGCCTGCTGCCCGGTCACGATGTGGCCGTCCTGCAGCACAATGACACTGTCGGCCAGGTCGATGAGCGCCTCGTCGTGCGTGGCGACCAGGGCGGTGATCCCCTCCGAGCGCACCACGCTCAGCAGCAGCTTCATGATCTCCCGGCCGGTCTCCAGATCAAGCTGGCTGGTGGGCTCGTCAGCGATCAGCAGGCCTGGCCGGCCAGCCAGCGCCCGGGCGATGGCCACCCGCTGCTGCTGGCCCCCGGACAGCTCACCCGGCCGGTGCGCAGCATGGCTGGACAAGCCGGTCAGCGCCAGCATGGCCGCGACCCGCTCCCGGCGCTCGCCCGGCCGCACGCCCGCGATGCGCAGCGGAATCCCCACGTTCTCCGCTGCGGACAGCATCGGGATGAGCCCGAAGGACTGGAAGATGAAGGCGACCGTGTCCCGCCGCAGCGCCAGCCGCTCCCGCTCGGTCATCCGGCTCACCTCGCGGCCATCCACCTGCACCCGGCCCGCCGTCGGGCTGTCCAGGCCGCCGATGATGTTCAGCAGCGTGGTCTTGCCCGAGCCCGACCGCCCCCGCAACGCCGTGAGCTGACCCCGGCCCACCGTGAACGACACCCCCCGCAGGGCGTGCACAGCCGTAGGGCCGCCGCCGAAAGTCCGCGAAACACCATCCGCCGCCACCATGACCTGCGGCGCCTGGCCAACATCACATGCGCCGCGCGCGGAGGCGAACTCGACGTCGTCTTGGCTCACACCCGTTAACCCGTCACTGACCGGAAACGCTTACCTCGGCCGGGCACGATTTTGCCCGCCCGGTGATCACCCCAGCGCCGCCCGCAGCGCGCCGCGGCCACCCGTCGGCGCCATCATCCGCTCGATCAGCCGGCGGTGTACAGGTTTAGCGAACCCGGGCCCGCAGGAACTTCCCGATCTGCCCGGTGGCCGCGGCTGCCTCGGGGGTGCCGGGCAGGATCTGGTACACGTGGGGCAGGCCCTGGCCGATCTCCAGGGTGACGTCCACGCCGGCGTTGGCGGCTGCTGCGGCCAGGCGTTCGGAATCGCTGAGCAGCAGGTCGGCCGTGCCGACCTGGATAAGCAGTGGTGGGAGCCCGGCCAGCGAGGCGAACAGCGGCGACGCCAGGGGCGTCTTAGGGTCAGCCCCGGCCAGGTAGCCGGCGGCGAACTGACGGAGCATGGCGGGGGTGGAGATCGGATCCTGATCGGCGCGCTCGGCCATCGAGGGCCCCGAGCTGGTCAGATCCACCGTCGGGGACATCAGTGCGGCGGCCGCGGGCACGGCCTCCCCGGCGTCCCGCGCGGCCACCAGCAGGGCGACGGCCAGTCCTCCGCCGGCCGAGTCACCCGCCACCGCTATTGACCGTGCGCTCAGGCCCTGGCGGGTGCGCAGCCAGCGCCATGCGGCCAGAACGTCGTCGATGGCAGCGGGGAAGGGATGCTCGGGGGCCAGGCGATACTCAGGGAACAGCACCCGCATCCCGCTGGCCCGTCCCAGCCGGGCGGCCAGCTCGCCGTCGCTGCGAAGCGACCCGAGCTCGTAACCTCCGCCGTGCAGGAACAGGAGCACCCGGCCGGTGTCGGTTCCCGGGGCGGCCAGCCAGTGGGCTGGCACCCCGCCCGCGGTCACCCCCCGCACCAGCACATCGTCAGGCACCGGGTGAACACGGCCGGCGGGGGCGAACGCGGCGCGGCGCTCTTCCAGCGTTGGCGGGGGCTGGCTGGCACTGGCCTTCTGCTGGTTCCGGAAGGCGTCGATCAAGTCCTGCATCGCCGGGCTCGGCACGTCGGCATCTCCTTTGACACGGGCTGCCCGTCTGATACGGCGTGGATGGCGCTCTGGCGGCCGGGATCTATCCGCGCGGGCAGCGAAGGCCTGGAGTCTCATGCAGCCCTGACTAGCCAGCGACGGTCTCCCGGTCCGGGAACACCTCGCTGAGCCGCCCGGTGCTGACGTCATAGACGAAGCCCCTGACTGGGACGTCCGGCGAGATCCATGGATGTGACCTGGCCTTCTGGATCTGCTCCTTGGTGTTCGCCTCGGCGTCGGTGAAGCTGTAGAACTTGGCCGGCGCAATCGGCGCCCGCCCCGTCTCCTTGCGGAGCCGGTCCTCCATCTCGCTGTCGGTGAACCTGAGCATGCCGCAGTCGGTGTGATTGATGATCATTATCTCCCGGCTGCCCAGCAGCCTGGTCGAGAGGACGAGCGACCGGACCGAGTCGTCATCGATCACGGTGCCGAAGTTCCTGATCATGTCGGCATCGCCATCGGCGAGACCCAGCATCTGCACGATGCCGGTCAGCCGGGGATCGGCACAGGTGACGATCGCGATCCGGGGCGCCGGCGGCTTCCCCCGGCCGGCGTCGTAGTCGCCGGCGATGGTTGCATTGGCAGTCAGCGCCTCGTCGATAAGACTCATGACCCTTTCTCCATTCTCCTCGGGCGCGCCGGTTCTCCCGGTCGCGTCACGGCCAGCCAGGCGAGCTTCCCGTCGGGCACATTCAGGTCGAGCCCGTCCACGCCCACGGTGCCGTCTGGGTGCTGTTTCGCTACCGCCCGGAACTGATCGCGGCCGGCCCCTCTGGCCATCGGCAGGCCGGCACTGGTCTCAGGGTCACGCTCGGGGCCGGGGCGTCGCGTCCGTGTAAGTCCCTGGCCGGGACCCTGGCCTACGGCCAGCAGCGGGCCGGCCAGTACTTAGCGATCGATGCCGCTAGCTCAGCGCACGGCCAAACGGTCTTGGGAGCCACCCGGCTGCCGTTTCTTCTCATCGGGTCCTCCGGGCTGGTGGGATGGGGTATCTGTGACGCAGGGCCCGGCGCCGTCGAGCCGCAGGGATGGCTGTCCGGTCCCTGGATGGGCGGCGCCCGCGGGATGGGTAACCGTGGCGGTGCCGGGGCTGGCCCGGCACCGCCACGTTCCTGGTCAGGTGCCGTCTACGGCGGTGACCTCGTGCGCGGCCTGGGTGATCACGTCCGGCATCCCGGCGATGCCGAGCTGGCTGAGCCCGGGCAGGATCCGGGTCTGGACGAACGTGCCGAACAGCTCCTCGCTGTCCCACACGTCGGTCATGCACAGTCCGCCGTCGCCGAACGAGGCGACGTGAAAGCGCATGCCGGCGGGCACGTCGCGGTCCCAGCCGACAGTCTGGCGGAGCGCGTCGTACTGGTTGGGCGTGATGCCGTCCCACTTCTGCATGATGACGGTGGCCATGATTTCCTCCTGGTGATGATGTGGCGGTGGTGTGCCGGTGAAACGGGATTACAGGGGCAGGGGGTTGCTGAGCACGCCACTGCCCGGCCGGCGGCTGGCGAGCGTGCGGATGAAGTCGATGGCGCCGATCTCGACGTGCTCGCCGTCGCGGCCGTTGCGGAAGGTCCCGCCTGGCCCGTCAAGCACCAGGTCGAACGACTGGTCGTGGATCTGGGCCCATTCGGCGACGATGTCGGCGACCAGCCGGCCGTCGTGGTCCGGCTTGAGGTCCATCGGCCTGCCTGTCGCGGCGCAGATGTCGATGCGGTGGCACCACACGTCGCGGGTGAACCCCACGTCGAGCAGGTACTTCAGCGGCCGCCAGCCAATGGGCGGACCGAACGGCAGCGGGGCGAACCGCATCGGGGCCGGGGTCCCCCAGCGGCCCTTGACCGCCTTCGGTCCGACGGTCTTCAGCTGCCCGACGAGCTCCGCGTTGGACAGGTGCTCACGCTCGCGGACCTGCAGCTCGTTCAGGCCGTTGACCCAGTGGTGCGAGTCGATCTGCTTGTTCAGCGGCAGCCCCCGGCGCAGCTGGTGCGCGAACTCGCCCACCGAGGCCTGCGCGTCGGCCGACCCGAGCACGTGCAGCGCGATCTTGCGGACGTCCCACGCGGTGCAGTCGGTGGGCATCGCCCACTCCTCGGGCGTGAGCGCGGCGGTCAGTTCCGCGAAGCGGCGGAACTCGTCCTCGGCGAGGCGGCGGGCTTCTGCGCGGCCGATGCGGTCAGTGTTCATCGGGTCCTCCCCCTTGCGATGGCATCGTCGGCCAGCAGGTCGACGAGACGGCTGAGATGGCGAAGCCAGCGGTCGCCACCGGGATCGTTGCTGATCTGGGCGTCGGTGACGCCCGCGGTGATGGCGACGATGCAGTCCATGTCGCCCTGCTCTGTCACCCCGGCCGCCCGCATCAGCGTGTACGCATCGCCGAGTACCTTCCCGGCCAGCGCGTACGACTGCGGCGAGGGCGCGAAGCCGGGGATGGGCCGGTGGAACAGCAGCTGGTAGAGCTCGGCGTTCTCACTCCCGAACGCCGCGAACGTGTGCAGCCACTGCTTGAGCGCCTCGCGGGGCTCCGGGGAGAACGTCACGGCGTCCAGGCGCTCGAGGAGCTGCCGGTTGCCGTCGGCGAACATCGCGTCGTACAGCGCGTGCTTGGAGTCGAAGTACACGTACAGCGAGGGCTGCCGCATACCGACCGCCCGCGCCAGGCCGTGCAGCGACACTCCGGCGATCCCGTCCTCCTGCGCCAGCGTCCAGGCGCACGCGACGATCCCGGCGATCTTCTCTTCACGGCGCTTCGCGACCGAGTCCGCCATGGCGAGCCGGTCAGGTCGCCGACGGCCGGTATGACCGCGGCAGGAGCGCCGCCGACCCGGGGGCCACCGCTGGCCGCCGTCCCCCGCAGGCCACCCGGAGGGCAAACCGCTGGAGCGTGCCGGGCCCGGCGGGCAGTGCCGCGATCAGCCGGTGACGTTCCGCCTCGGCGAGCGGCTCCTGGTGCCGGCCGTCTGCCAGTCCGCGGGCCACGATCGGGATCATCTCGGTCCTCCTGCCTAGTTCCTATCGATGATAGGAGATTAACCTATCGCCGATAGGATTTCAAGACCCTATCGGTGATAGGGAAACTTTTCGCCCAGGGGTAGGGCCCTGCCCAGGCGGCACTGCCCCAGCGCACGCAAACCGCAGGCCCGGACCTACGCGAAAGAGGCCCAGGCCTGCGGCGATACCGCGGCCGTGTGGGTTATGAGACAGTGCAGGCCACCAGCTGCGGGCTGCCGCCGCCGCCCTTCCGACAGCTTCGGCCCGGACGAGGTTTCCTGGATCGTCCGACGCCGGCTGCGGGGCCACCCGCAGACCCCGGCGTGCGAGGCGGCTTCTGCATGTCGCGCAGCACCCCCGCGTCGAGCGCGGCGGAGATGAACGCGCCGCAGCGTGTGCAGAGGTTCCCGTCACGGGAATTGAAGCGCCGAGGTCCCGCCCAGACCGAGTCCAGGCCGGGGACTCCGACGTCCGGGCCGCTGCCCGGCCAGAAGTGATGAAATATCACACTTTGCCGTAGCTGGCGGTAGCCGAGACCCCGTCTAGTGCGCAGGCGGCCGGGAGACGCTCAGATCAGCCAGATCCGCGCTGAGCATGAGTGGTCCTGCCCAGGCATCGGCCGCCAACAATATCGTGTACACCCGGGAGATCGCCGACCGGGTCGCGGCCATCTACCGGCTGCAGATGATGCCCTACCGGCGCGGGGCGGTAGTGATCGAAGTCCGAACCTGCATGTTTGGTCGGGATGGCGAGATTCGAACTCGCGGCCTCCTGCTCCCAAAGCAGGCGCGCTAACCAAGCTGCGCCACATCCCGCTAAGCCGACCGTAGCCTACATGTCCAGCCCGAGTGGAGGGACGGGGTCGAGGGGCGGACCCATCCGATGGCCCGGCCGACCGGAGAAGCCGGTACGCTACCCGTGATGACGTGCAGGCCCGGCTGACCCCGCGGCAACGGCGCGGCCCGCGGGCGTAGCTCAATGGTAGAGCCCCAGCCTTCCAAGCTGGTCATGAGGGTTCGATTCCCTTCGCCCGCTCCCTGGTGGCGTGCTAGTGGATCAACGCGGCGTGGGCTCAGCCGTCCTCCCCGGCCCCGCAAGGTTTGGGCGCCTGCGGGGAAGCGGAGAGTCTAGGAGGCGGGACTTCCGGAGCGGACGATGGTCAGGAGCCAGTGGCGGACCGCGAAGCTCAGCGCCGCCAGCACCAGCCAGAACGCCGCCCACCCGATAGCCGCCGCGGTAAAGGAACCCCCCACGAGGGTAACGACGGCCAGGCCGATATAGACGATGCCAGTGGCCACGCACACGCCTGCGAAGCCACGGAGGTGGCGGTACACCGGTGGCGCGATCAGGCGGCTCATCCCGGAGCGCGGGGGAGATGCCCACCACCCGCGCAGACCTCTCGGAGCGGTGTTGTCATTGGAGGCGTTCATCGGGATACCTCCCGTTGGCTGTGGCGCCGGCCACCTGATCACACATAAAATGATATCACTTTGATAGATGAGCCGCCAGCGGCTGACCGGCGGCGCGGACGTGCCCGCGGCGTGCCCGATCGGCTGGTAAGGCCGGGACGCTCACGGTCACCCATCGGAGCAACGCGCAGGCGGTTACCCGCATGAGCACTGGTCAGGCAATGGTGAGGACCGGGTACGGCGACTCGTGCAGCAGCCGGACCGGGACCGAGCCAATGACGTGGTGCGCGGCATGATGAGAGCGGCCGGCCACGATAACGAGTGTGCTGGCGGGCTCCGCAGCGGCGTGAATACTGGCGGCGTGAAGAATCGCGTCTGCGGGCGATTCCTGGCGGCGCTCGAACGTGTATGACGTGCCTGCCGCGGCGGCGATCTCCGAAGCGCCCTGAGCCGCGCTGGCGGCTTTCTCGTCCCGGGCATCGTCCATCTCCGGGCGGCCGAATCCGGACAGGTCGCTGTCGATGAGCACGTGGTCGGCATAGACGACGTGCAGGGTGCCGGGGCGGGTCCTGAGGAGGTCCGCGCTCCAGATGAGCGCCCGCCGGGCGGGCTCGGAGTCATCGAAGCCGACGACCAGCGTCGCGGACTGGGCCGCACCGGAATCAGGGCTGCCGGGCACGGCGGCGCGGGCTGTCCGGCCGGACAGCGGTCCGGCCGCCGCGAGTGGGGGCAGGCCGGGCTGGGTGAGTGCAGGCGCAGGGCGTCGGAGCGCTGTGACCAGGATCAGGCCGGCCATGCCGGCCAGCGCCCAGGCGGCCAGGGTCCAGATGTACGGACTGGTGGCATGACCGCCGAAGTAGACGACGTTGCGGACGCTGCTGGCCGCTATCCCCAGCGGCAGGACAGGGCTAAGGACGCGCAGGAAGGCGGGGGTGAAGCTGGCCAGGTTGGCCGGACCGCCGCTGGCCGGGATCCCGGCCACGATGAACGCCACGACGGCCAGGGCGACCAGGGGCGGCCAGATGCGCGCCAGTACGGCGGTGGGGGCTGCCACGGCCAGCGAGAACAGCGCAATAATGCCGGCGATCGCTGCATAGTTGCCCAGGCCGGCGAGGCCATCCGCGATCGCCGCGGCGACTGCCCCGATGACGACAGCCGCGGCCACGGGGGCGGCGACAGACCAAGCGCGCCGGGAGCGGCGGAATGCCATCGCCGACGCCGAGCCTGCTGCCAGGCTGGGGATCAGCACGCTGAGCACGACGAACCAGGAGGAGAGTCCCTCGGTGTCACTGGCCCCGGGCGGGACAACGTCCGACACTACGAGGTGACGTCCGGACCGTGCCGCCACGGCGGCGAAGGCCCCGCTAAGGGCCTGCTCAGGCGCGGTGTCCCCGGCCTGTGTGACCAGCAGCCGCCAGCTCGCGCCGGAAGCGACCAGCGCGCCATCGACCTCGCGTTGCGCGATCCCCGTTGTTGCGCTGGCCCCGCTGCGGTAGCCGCGGAAGCGGAAAGCCCCCGGGGCCGCGCTGTCTAGGGCGTGCTCGACCTGGCGGGTCACCGCAGCGGAACCGGCGATGCCGACAGGAAGGTCATGCGGAGTCGGCTTGTGGAAAACGCTGAGGGTCAGCGCGACGAAGATCGCGACGAGGGCCGCGCTGGCCACGATGAAGCCCGCAAGCGCGCGGTACTGGGCCGGGACCCGCGGCCGTCATCTGGGCGTCTTGCCGCCACCTGCGTCCTCCCCTGAAATGCCAACGGGCGTTGGCACAACTTTAGGCACAGCTCTCATTGTTGTCAACAAATGTTGGCCAACATACGTTGGCGCAGGATAAACTGGGGCACCGTGATGAACATCAGCCGTGCGGCGGCAGCGGCCGCGAGCCAGGCCGGCCCGGTGCCCGGGACCGGCGGGCCGCGGTCCGAGGGCACCCGCCGGGCCATCCTCGGTGCCGCCCGGGCGATGTTCGCGGCACGCGGATACGAAGGGACCACCATCCGGGCCGTCGCCGCGCAGGCCGGCATCGACGCGTCGATGGTCATGCGCTACTTCCGGTCCAAGGCGGGGTTGTTCACGGCGGCCGTCACCATGGATCTGCAGGTCCCGGACCTGGGCGCGGTCCCGGCCAGCCGCCGGGGCGAGTTGCTGGTCCGTCATTTCATCAGCCGGTGGGAGGATCCCGCCCGCGATGACGAGCTGATCGCCCTGATGCGGACCGCCGTCACCAGCGAGACCGTCGCCGGGCAACTCCAGGCCGTACTCAGCCAGCTGATCACCGAGCCGATTGCCGACCTGGGCGATGAGCGGGCGGGCGAGCGTGGCGCCTTTATCGTGGCGCAGTTGCTCGGCCTGGCCCTGTGCCGGTACATCCTGCGCTTGGAGCCGTTGGCCTCGTTGCCGTCTGAGGACGTAGTGGCGGCAGTTGCCCCGTCGGTTCAGCGTTACCTGAGCCTGCCGCATCGCCGTAGCGCAGATGGCGTGCTCAGTGTCGGTCTCCCCGCGGTCGGCGGGCTTCCAGTGCCTGCCGGGAGGCGGTCCGGACGGCTGGGTCGGCACGGGGTAACGCGTGGCCTTCACCGTCGCCGCTCAGTACCGCCGGTCGCGCCCGTAGATACCCCGGCCATCGCCTGGTCCCGTCGGCCCGGCCCCGGGCCAGGGTGCCGGCCAGGGGCGTCAAGGGCGCGAGCGAACCGCCCTGAGCGCGACCGTGAACGGGAGTACCAGCGCGCAGACGAAACCACCACCGGCGCACTCCCGGCCGCCGGGCGGCACGCCGCGGCCGGACCCGGCGGTGCGCCCTGGAGGGCCGCTTGCGTGAGAAGGTGAGCTGATGGTGACTTCGGGGCAGCGGGCCGGCGCTCTGCTGTCGGTCAATGTGGGGATGCCGCAGGACGTGACCTGGCACGGCAGGACGGTGCACACGGCGGTGTGGAAGAAGCCGGTCACCGGGCCGCGGATGGTGCGGCGGCTCAATATCGACGGTGACGGGCAGGGTGATCTGGCCGGGCACGGCGGCGAGCAGCGGGCGGTGTTCGTCTACCAGATCGAGTCCTACCAGTACTGGCAGGAACAGCTGGGCCGGGATGACTTCGAGTACGGGCAGTTCGGGGAGAACTTCACCGTGCAGGGACTGGCCGACGATCAGGTGTGCATCGGCGACCGGTACCGGATCGGCGACGCGATTTTCGAGGTGACCCAGCCGCGGGTCACCTGCTTCCGGGTGGGTATCCGGATGGATGATCCCCAGATGCCCGCGCTGCTGGTTTCCCATCACCGGCCCGGGTTCTATTTCCGCGTGCTGACCGAGGGCGCGGTGCAGGCCGGGCAGGAGATCATCAAGCTTGCCTCCGGCCCGGAAGGCATGACGGTCGCGGAGATGGACGCCCTGCTGTACCTGCCCGGGCATCCCCGGCAGCAGGTGCTGCGCGCGCTGCGTATCCCGGCGCTCAGCGGCGGGTGGAAAGCCTCGTTCCAGGAGATGCTCGACCAGCCCGGGCAGGCCGCCGGCAACGCGGGCCTGACCGAAGCGAGCCCGCCGCCGGCGTGGCCCGGGTTCCGGCCGCTCGCCGTGACCGGAATCGGCCGGGAGAGCGAGACGGTGATCTCGGTGCACCTGGCCGATCCCGGGGGCGGGAGCGTGCCGGCCGCCCTGCCCGGGCAGTTCCTGACCCTGCGCCTGCACCCTGACCCCGCCGGGCGGCCGCTGCTGCGCAGCTACTCGCTGTCGGGACCCCCGGGCGCCCGCGACTACCGCATCAGTGTCAAGCGGGAGGAACACGGCGCCGGCAGCCAGTTCCTGCACACCCGGGTGCGGGCGGGTGACCTGCTGGAGGCGGCCGCGCCGCGCGGCACCTTCACCCTGCGCCCGGGCCAGGCGCCGGTTCTGCTGATCAGCGCGGGTGTCGGCGCGACACCGGTGCTGGCCATGCTGCACGCGCTGGCCGCTGCCCGGTCCAGCCGGGACATCTGGTGGCTGCACGGCGCGCGCCGCCGCGCCGATGAGCCGTTCGCGGCCGAATCCCGCGCCCTGCTGGCCGCGCTTCCCAGCGCGCACCGGCACATCTGCTACAGCAGCCCGGGCCCTGGATGACATCCAGGGCCGCGACTACGACACGGCGGGACGCCTGTCGGCGCCGGTCCTGGCCGCCCTGGACCTGCCCCGCGACGCCGATGCCTACCTGTGCGGACCCCCCGCGTTCATGGCGGATGTGTCCGCTGCGCTGGCTGCGGCCGGTATCCAGGCTGCCCGCATCCGCACCGAGGTCTTCGGCGCCGGGCCCGCGCAGACACCCGGCATCGCGCCCGCGGCGGCCCGCCGGCCGCACCCGCCCGCCGGCCAGCCAGGCAGCGGCCCCCTGGTCGCATTCACGCGCAGTGAGCTGAACGCGCACTGGGATCCCGGCTATGCCAGCCTGCTTGAGTTCGCCGAAGCCTGCGACGTCCCGGTGCGCTGGTCATGCCGAATCGGAGTGTGCCACACCTGCGAGACAGCGGTCATGTCCGGAACAGTCCGCTATGCCCCCGACCCGGTCGATGACCCTGCGGACGGCAGCATACTGATCTGCTGCTCACAGCCACGCGACGACCTGGTCCTCGACCTCTGAACTACCCCTTGTGGTTTCGCGGGCGGCCCGGGGGCACCGGCCCCCGCGGTCATTCACCCAGGGCTGGCGAACTCGGCTCCGTGAGATCCTGGCCGGCTCCCGGGCGGGAGCGCTGCCGGGGCCAGCAGCGGAGCATCTGCGCCCCGACCAGCAGCCAGGCCGTGAAATAGACCACGGCGACCATGAAAAGGATGAGCCCGACGTGATGGTTACCGGCAGGGGGCGAGCCTGGGGACGACAGAAAAATGGGCGCCAGCAGGGCTGGGGTGATCAAACCGAATGCGCCCCACACGACTGCCCTGTCCGCCGGCGGCCGGGGGTGCGCCCGGACGGGCATGCGCACCGGCACGTCGCTGGGCCGCCCGGCGGGGAGGTCAGCGGTGAGCGCGGCCAGGCCGGCGTAAGTCCGTGCGGCGAGCGTCTGGCCCAGCCGCAGGTCCAGCTCCTCCTTGGTCAGCCGGCCACCCGCGAACCCGGCCCTGAGCACGCCGGCCACCTTCTCGCGGTCGGCGTCGGAGGCCATGAGGCCGGCAGGCCGCTGAGGCAGCGCGTCGGGCTGCGGGCCGCTGCCACCACGGCGGCGGGTGCCGGGCGATGTACGGGCGAGTCCCCCGCCGAGAATGCCGAGCCAGGCGCCGAAGAACGGCGCGATCATGAGCGCGGCCAGCGGCGCCATGTCTGCCTGGCCGACGCTGAGTTCCACCCAGTACTCGTGCCGGAGGCCCGGCGGGATCACGACCTGGTTCGGGTTGCAGGTTTCGCACCCGCCGCCGGGCGGTGGCGGAGGGAATTGGAGCGGCACGTGCTGCGGGAACAGCGCGATCGTGACCGAGGTGAGCACGGCCAGCAGCAGGGCAGCCGCCGCCATGGCGCAACTCGCGGCCAGGCAGGCCTGCCCGGTCGGGTGCAGCGCTGCCCGCCGCGTGTCCCGGGCGGACAATCGCGCGGCCAGAAACCCCGTGGCCAGGGGCAGCGACAGCGCGACCAGCCCCCACCACTTCAGGCTGATGTTCACGCCGAGGGGGGCGAGCGCGTACAGCACACCGGCGGTGGCCGCGCCAAACCCGATCCCGATCGGCAGGATCCGGCGGGTGAACCACGCGCGCTGGGAGGTCAGGATCAGCAGCCCGGCCACATAAGCGGCAATGACCAGCAGGAGCAGGATCTCCATGGCCCAGATGCCGGGAACGAGCGCGAAGTAGGCGCCCAGCCTGCTGCCGTCGCGGTCCTTCACGGTCTTCGCGGCGACCAGCGCGAGGACCAGCGCGTACCCGGCCACCCGCGCGGCGCCCAGCCGGGACTGACCGGCCCGGCGTACCGGCGGACCGCTACCGGCAGCCCGGCCAGCAGCACCACGGTGACCACGACGTACATCCGGTTCAGGAGCACGGCCGAGTCCGACGAGCTTCCCGGCCAGCCAGCCCACACCACGCCCGCCGCCCCGGCGGCGAACGCCAGCACCCGGATGACCCGCATCAAGACCTCCCGGGTGACCAGCCAGCACCCGCGTGACCCGCTCCATCACGCCCCCTCCGCCAGCCGCCGCGGCCCGCCTGGCCCGCCGCGGCGGCACGCGGCTTCACCGGTGCCGCTTCGGCCAGGGCCGCCCTCGCGGCGGCCAGGCCATCAGAACTGAGCCGGTACAGATGCCGCCGCGGGCGCCCGGCGGGCTGCCCGTCCTCCCAGCACGCCTCGACCAGGCCCTGCTCAGCCAGCCGGATCAGGATCGGGTACAGCGTGCCCGAGCGCAGCCCGGTCTCCCTGGCCAGCAGGTAGCCATGCCGCCAGTCGACGGGCTCCGCCTCGAGCGAAGCCAGCACGGACAGTGTCTGGGCGGAGAATCGGGAACGAGGAGCCATGGCGCGAAACTCTACCTAGGTAGACCTCTGGATCTACCTAGGTAGAGAAAACTCCCGGCGGAATTTTTCCGCAGCCCGTTAGCTGGCCGGCCGCGGGGCCGTCCGCACGCCTGAAGGCCACCGCAGATCAGCCCGGCGCGACGGCCAGCCGGGCCACGGATCACCAGGTCTGAGGATGGCCGCCTGAGGACCGCGGGGTTAGGCTCTTCTTGCGATGCGCTCATGGAGAGGCGCCGGTGATGACAGGGCCAGGGGACGAGAACGCAGCCGGGTCAGGCCGCGGTCACCTGCGGGCCTCGCACGCCGACCGCGAGCAGGTGATCGACACCCTCAAGGCCGCATTCGTGCAGGGACGGCTCACCAAGGAGGAGTTTGACCTGCGGGTGAGTCAGACGTTCGCGTCGCGGACCTACGCGGACATAGCCGCGCGCACCGCTGACCTCCCGGACGGGCCGACCAGAATCGGCCCGCCGGCCGACCCAGCCCCGGCGCAGGGCCAGCCGCCGGTGAGCAACGTCCTCAAGTGGGGTGCGTGCGTGGTCCTGGTGGGAGCCGCGGGGTCCATACTGGCCGGTTTGTCCACCAATACCTTCCTGCTGCTGGTCGCAGGCGTGCTTGGCGTTCTTATTGCCGCGCCGGTAGCTGGGACCCTGATGCTCGACTCGTGGCACGAGAAGCGCCCTCGCGGGCAGTTGCCGCCGCGGCCAGCGCGGGATGGCCGGCCATCCGAGGATGAGCACGATGGCGGCACCGGCCAGGGCCTGATTCTCTCCGAAGCCCGCCAGGACACCCGTTCCCGGCCCGCGCCGGTCATCGCGGTAGCCGGCGCACCCGGTGGTCACTGACAGTCCCGCGGCACCCGCGCCCACCTGCAGGCCAGCGGGCCAGCGGGCCAGCGGGCCTCACTCACGAAGATCCGCCGGCGCCGAGGACCTGGGCCGGCTCGTCCAGGGCCACCACGTCGGCGACAATGCAGCTGACGTTGTCGGGGCCGCCGCCCTCGATGGCCAGCGCGATCAGATCCGCCGCCGCCTGATCCGGATCACTGACCGTGAGCAGGACCCGCGCCAGCACATCCGCGGGGACGACCTGATGCAGGCCGTCGGAGCAGAGCAGGTACCGGTCGCCAGGCCGGGCCTCGCGCAACTGGAGGTCAGGCTCTGAGTTGCCCCCGTCCAGCGCCCGGAGCAGCATGAAGCGCTGGGGGTGGGAGGCGACTTCCTCGGCCGTGATCTTGCCGTCGTCCAGCAAGGACTGCACCAGCGTGTGATCCTGGGTGATCTGGAACATCTCGCCGTCGCGGACGAGATAGGCGCGTGAGTCACCGATGTGCACGAGCCCCAGCTGGGAGCCTGACCACAGCAGGGCCGTCAGTGTCGTGCCCATGCCCCGCAGGGACGGGTCGGCCTTGACGATGTCACTCAAGGCGCTGTTAGCCCGGCGGACCGCATGATCGAGCGCGTTGAGCAGTTCACCGGCCGGTACCTGGGTATCCAGCGGGCGCAGCGCCTCGATGACCGCTGCGCTCGCCACCTCGCCGGCGGCATGGCCTCCCATCCCGTCGGCGACCGCGAGCAGTCTGGGTCCTCCATAGACCGCGTCCTCATTGTCCTGGCGGTGCAGGCCGATATCGGACTGCACCGCGTAGCGGACGGCAAGCTTGCCCTGAGCGTCAGGCATGACCGTGTCCTTTCCGGACAGATACCCGATGAGGAAGGAAGCGAGCTGACGCCGGGCCGCCGTCTCCGCCTCGATCTGCGCCCAATACGCGGCCAGTTCGGCGGCAGCCTGCACCGATGGCAGCGTGCTCACGGCGCGGATCGAGGCCAGCGGCATGCCCAGGCGGCGCAGCCAGGCCACCAGCCTGGCCTGCTCCAGCTGAGCGGGGGCGTAGAAGCGGTACTGCGACACCGGATCGACCCGGACCGGGCACAGCAGGCCCAGCTCGTCGTACAGGCGAAGCGCCTTGCGCGAAAGCCGGGACGCCCGGGCGAATGCCCCGCTGGTCATCAGCTCCACTGGTGCCCTCCTCATACCGGACAGGTTGCCCGGCGGAATCAGGCTCGGCCTGGCCCCAGGGGCAAGGTCAAATCATGGTCACCGGCGGCACGGCCGGGCTAACCGGCCGCTCCGGGACGCTCAGGCCGCGGCGGCGGATCTGCCGGGATCGCATCGTGCGCGGGCGTAGCGGCCGGGCTGGCCAGCGACGCGAGCAGGCCGAGCTTCTCGGCGCTGCCCGTCCCGGGCTGGACGTGGTAGACAGCGAGCAGCTGGCCCTCGGCACCGGCGATGATGAGCTTCTCGCGGCGGAGGGTGAGCTCCCCGACCTGGGGGTGACGCAGGAGCACCGGCATGCCCTGGCGGGCCTGGACGTCGTGCCGGGCCCAGAGCTGGCGGAACCGTTCGCTGGACAGGGACAGTTCGCCGACGAGCTGGACGAAACGGGGGTCGTCGGTGTCGGTGCCGACCGACTCGCGGAAGCCGGCCACCAGCCGGGCTGTGGCCTGGTGCCAGTCGGGGAACAGGGCCTGCTCCCCGGGATCGAGAAACACGTCGCGGAGCCGGTTCCGCCCCTCCTGCAGGTTGGGCGACAGCGCGCGGGCCAGGCGGTTGGCCGCGAGGACATCGAAGTAACGGCCCTCCACGAAGGCGGGCATGCCGAGGACGCCGAGCAGCTGGCGGATTCCTTCCGGAACGGTCTCGCGCCGGGGGCGGCGCCGCGGCCGGCGGGGCCGCGGCGTGGCCAGGCTGACCAGGTAGTCGGTGGCCGCCTGATCAAGGTCCAGGACCCGGGCCAGCGCCTCGAGGACCTGGATCGAGGGGTTCCGGTCCCGGCCCTGCTCGAGCCGCAGGTAGTAGTCGGAGCTGATCCCGGCGAGCATCGCGACCTCTTCACGCCGCAGCCCCGCGACGCGGCGGACCCCGGTGGGCCGCAGGCCAGCCGTCTCGGGCTGGATAAGCTCGCGCCGCGCCCGCAGGTAGTCGCCGAGCAGATTCGTCTCGTTCACATCTTTGACAGTAACCGCGCGGCAACCGGGCTGGCTGTCCCTGCTGCTCCCAGGATCACCGGGACTCTGCCTGCGCGGGGCCACTGCGTGCAGGGTGGAGTCAGCACGTACTGAGGCCGTCGCGGGCTGGCCGTACCGGCCGGGACCGCGGCGGCGACCACGAAACGAGGAGCGGCATTCTCATGTCAGCGAAGACACTTCCCGGCGGGACGTTCACCATGGCCGAGGGCCTGACCGTCACCCGCATGGGCTACGGCGCCATGCAGCTGGCTGGTCCCGGGGTCTTCGGGCCGCCCAAGGACCGGGACGCCGCGATCGCCGTGCTGCGCGAGGCCGTGGAGCTGGGTATCACGCACATCGACACCAGCGACTTCTATGGCCCGCACATCACCAACCAGATCATCAGGGAAGCCTTGTCCCCCTACCCCGGGTCGCTGCACATCGTCACCAAGGTCGGGGCGGTACGGGACGCGGCGGGCGGCTGGCTGCACGCGCGTTCTCCGGGCGAACTCCGCCAGGGCGTGCAGGCCAACCTGGACAACCTGGGCCTCGACGTCCTCGACGTCGTCAACTTGCGGGTCGGCGGCGGAGACGACGGTCACTCGCCTGAGCCGGGCTCGATCGCCGAGCCTTTCACCGCTCTGGCGGAACTGCGGCAGGAGGGACTGATCAGGCAGCTCGGTCTGAGCACCGTCAACGCGGAGCAGATCGCCGAGGCCCAGTCCATCGCGCCGGTCGTATGCGTGCAGAACTTCTACAACGTTGCCCGCCGGGGCGATGACGACCTCGTCGACTCGCTCGCCGCGCAGGGCATCGCGTACGTGCCCTACTTCCCGCTCGGCGGCTTCTCCCCGCTCCAGTCCGCGGAACTGAACACGGTCGCCACCCGCCTCGGCGCCACCCCGATGGCCGTCGCGCTGGCGTGGCTGCTGCACCGCTCCCCCAACATCCTGCTCATCCCGGGTACGTTAACCCTCGCGCATCTGCGCGGGAACGTCTCCGGCGGTGCACTGGTGCTGTCCGGGGAGGACCTGGCCGAGCTGGACGGCATGGCCGGCTGAGCCGGAACGGCAGGGAGCCCCCCGGGAACGGGCTCGCCAGCAGAGCCCTAGACTCGTGGGCGCCCGCGAGCCAGCTGATTGGATTGTGCTGATATGCCTCTTACCGGTGACTACGAGCCCAGCGCCGCGCAGTGGGCCCGCGACCAGGTTGACCTCTACGAGAGCTCGGGCGGCACCCAGGGAACGGACATGAACGGCCTGCCGGTGATCATCCTGACCTCACTGGGGGCGAAGAGCGGGAAGGTGCGCAAGACCCCGCTGATGCGGGTCGAGCACGGCGGCGAGTACGCCGTCGTCGCGTCGCTGGGCGGCGCGCCCAGCCACCCCGTCTGGTACTACAACCTGACCGCGAACCCGCACGTGGAACTCCAGGACGGCGCGGTCAGGCGGGACTATCAGGCCCGGGAGGCCCAGGGCGCGGAACGGGACACCTGGTGGGACCGCGCGGTGGCCGCGTATCCGGACTACGCGGAGTACCAGAAGAAGACCGACCGGACCATTCCCGTGTTCGTCCTCACGCCGATCGGGGCCTGACCGGCGCCAGCGGATGCGGGCTCAGAGCCCGCCCGGAACCCATCCTGCTCACCGGACGCGGCGAAGAACTTAGTCAGGTCCGCGGCAAGCTTGGCGGGAGCCTCCTCGGCGATGTGATGGCCGCAGTCGATCGACCAGCCGCGTACGTCGTCGGCCCAGTCGCGCCAGATAGCCAGCGGATCGCCGTAGAGGTCTTCCATGTCGTCCTGCGCGGCCCACAGGAACAGCGTGGGGCAGCTGATCCGCCTGCCTGCCCGCCGGTCCGCCTCATCGTGGTCCCGGTCGATGCCGAGGCCTGCACGGTAGTCCTCGACCATGGCATGCACCGTGGCCGGGTCGTGGATCGCGCGGCGGTAATCCTCGAAGGCTTCCTGGCCCATGTACTCCGCCGTGCCGGCATACCAGGCGTCAGGATCGGCGCTGATCAACCGCTCGGCGGGCTTGCCGGTCTGGCCGAGGAAGAACCAGTGGTACCAGCGGGCCGCGAATTTCGCGTCGCAGCGGGCCAGCGCCTCCCCGATCGGTATCCCCTCCATCAGGCACAGGCGGCTGACCAGGTGGGGGTGATCCAGAGCCAGCCGCTGGGCGACATACGTGCCCCGGTCATGCCCGGCGACGCCGAATCGCTGATGCCCGAGCGCCCGCATCAGGGCCACGCAATCACCGGCCATGGCCCGCTTGGAGTACGGAGCATGATCCGGGGTGGTCGGCGGCTTGGCGGACTCGCCGTAGCCGCGCAGGTCCGGGCATACGACGGTGAACTGTTCCGCCAGCACCGGTGCGACCTTGTGCCAGGTCACATGGGTGCGCGGGTGGCCGTGCAGCAGCAGGACCGCCGGACCCGAGCCCCCGTGGCGGACGCGCAGTTCCGCGTCGCCGACGTCGATCCGCTCCAGCGTGAATCCCTCGAACATGGTTCCCCTCTACCGCGCGGGGCCCGCGCTAATCGTGGCGGGGCGGCGTCCAGACCATCAGGACGTCGGCGCCCCCGAATCCGGCGCGCCGGTAGAACGGGACGGCCCGGCCGGCCGGGCTCAGCACGACGCGGGCGAAACTGTGCTCGCTGGCGTACCCGAGCAGCGCGTCGAGCAACTGGCCGCCGATGCCCTGATTGCGGTACGGGGCGAGGACGAACGCGTTGCCGAGGTACCCCCAGCGGCTGGGGGCGCGCCCGGGGCGCGGCATCCGCTCGAAGACGGCCAGGTTCATCATGCCGACCGGGCGGTGATCCGCCTCAGCCAGCCAGGTGATCCGGCGCGGCGATTCCCGCGCCCACCAGGCTGCGAATCTCTCCTCGAAACCCGGGTCCCCGCGGTCACCGTCCTGCTCTGCCGTCCATTCGCGGCGCAGCCGGGCGACCGCCGGCCGGTCCGCGTCCCCGGCCCGGCGGACCGCAGCGCCAGTCACCCGCGAGAGCAGCCGGTCGCGGCCGCGTAGTGCTGCGGGGTCATCCGGTAGAGCCTGACCGAGTCCGGGTTGCTCAGCACGAGGTCAAAGACCCACCGGCGGTGGACGTAGAACCAGTAGTCGGTCAGCCGCTGGCCATCGATCTGGTAATCCACCAGCCACGCCCCGTGCGGGCCCGGGGTGGCGCTCTCGACCTGGGCCGCGGCGTGCGGCGCACTCGGGCAGGCCTTATGCCGCTGGACATACTGGGCCCTGGTGATGATGGCCTGGCTGCGCGCATCCCAGCGGGCGTAGACCGGGCCGTAGTCGCCGCGGTCGTACTCGTCGTTGAACAGGGTGGCGATCTTCAGCAGGGCAGACGCGGTCCGCGGGCTAGGAGGCAAGGGCGCCGCGGACACGGCAGCGGGACCCGGGCTGGTTCCGGACGAGCAGCCTGCCATCAGGCCGCCGGTCACCAGGCAGACGGCAGCGGCCACCGTCACGGCCAGGCACCGCCGACGGGACACGGGACCTCCCGGCAAGAGATTGATGACTGTCTATATCCGAGCTATGGCCAGCTTGCCCCCGGACATCGGCGGGAGTCAATATAGCTGTGTGCCTGATTCCCTGACGGCCATCAGCCCGGCGGAGACCGCGGCCTGCTGCTCGCCGCTCACGTCCCAGCCGCTGTCGGCGGAGCAGGCCGAGCAGGTCGCGCCGCTGCTGAAGGCGCTGGCCGACCCGGTGCGGCTGCGCCTGCTGTCCCTGGTCGCCTCGCACGAGGGCGGGGAGGCCTGCATCTGCGACCTGAACGCGGCGTTCGAGTTGTCCCAGCCGACGATCAGTCATCACATGAAGGTGCTGCACGACGCCGGCCTGGTCGACCGGGACAAGCGCGGCGTGTGGGTGTACTACCGCGTCCGGGCGCAGGCCCTGGCCGGCCTCGGGGCCCTGCTGGGCGTCCCGCCACGGTAACGGGGATAGTCCCGGTGCCCGCGGGCTTGCCCGCGCTCGTTCAGCGCTTTATCGTCAGTTAACGATGAATTCTGCCGAACCGCTCGCTCGCGAGGTCGCTGACACCTATGCGGCCTGGTTCCGGGCGCTGGCTGACAGCACCCGGGTGCAGGTGGTCTGGCTGCTGGCCCGCAGCAGCAGGCCGCTCACGGTCAAGGAGATCGTCGCGGCCGTGCCCGTGGGCCAGTCCACGGTGTCCGAGCATCTCCGCCAGCTGGCCGCGGTCGGGTTCGTGCTGGCCGAGAACCGGGGCACTGCCCGCCTCTACCGGATCAACGAGGAATGCGTGAACAGCTTCCCCACAGCCGCCGACCTGGTCATGGGCGGGACCTCGCCGATCCCGCTCCCGCAGGCCGGCGGCCCGGCGGCATGAGGATCGAGCCGATGCTCGCGGAACACGCCGCCGGCGTCCTCGCGATCTACCAGGCGGGCATCGACGAGGGCAACGCCACCTTCGAGACGCAGGCCCCGACCTGGGAGCAGTTCACCGCGGCGAAACTGCCCGGTCACCGCTACGTCGCCGCTGCTGGGGGCGACATTGCCGGCTGGGTCGCGGTCTGCGCCGTATCCGGCCGCTGCGTCTATAGCGGAGTGGTTGAGCACTCGGTCTACGTGCACCCGGGCGCCCGCGGGCAGGGTGTCGGCCGGCGCCTGCTGGACACCCTGATCCGCTCGACGGAGGCCGCCGGAATCTGGACCATCCAGAGCGGGATCTTCCCGGAGAACGCGGCCAGCGCCGCGCTCCACCGCGCGGCAGGGTTCCGCACCGTGGGCACGCGCGAGCGAATCGGCCAGCATCATGGCCGCTGGCGCGACGTGGTGCTGATCGAACGCCGCAGCCCCCTCGTCGGGCGCGGCCCCGGGCCCGGGTTACCTGGTCTCAGGACGGCAGCAGGCGGAACCGGCGGGGAGTGACGGCCGCGAGCACCGTTCCGCAGGCGAAGAGCACCGGCGGGAGGAACAGCACGGCCAGGTGGGCGGGGCTGGGGTTGCCGAGCAGATCAGCGCCGCTGCTCGTCGGGGAGAAGGCCAGCTCCGCCGCGTAGGGGTAGCACATCACCGCGAGGAGCAGCAGGAAATACGGGCTCAGTTTCCAGGCCAGCGCGAGGGTCACCGCGGCCGCGGCCAGTACGAGGCTGCTGATCAGGTACACCGTCGGCCGGGTCGGCGGGGCACCCCCCAGGACAAGGGGATTCCCCCTCGCGTCGTACTCGAAGATGGACAGCTGGACTGCGGCCGCTCCGGCCAGCAGGACCACCCCGTAGCGCCAGTTCATGAGCTGGCGTCCGCGCCGCGGCCCGGGCGAGGCGATGAGCGCCGCCGCCTCCAGCAGGTAGCCGCCCGCCGTGAGCAACTGCAGTGGGTAGGGCACCCAGGGAATCATCTGCCGCGCGGTGACCCAGTAGACGACCGAGGCGGCCAGCACGGTCAGCGTCATCCTCCGCTGCCCCGCCAGCACGAGAATCGCGACCATGACGCCCAGGCCGACCGTGACGTCGAAGATGGGCCGGTGCAGCAGGCCAAGCCCACCGATCTCGGGATGGCTGCTGAACGCCCGCAGGAAGCGGACCCGGGCGAGCGGGCGCAGCCGGTAGGGCAGCCCCACGGCCAGCACGTCGGCCAGCAGCAGGAACAGCGGCGCGGCCAGGCTGAACAGGGCCAGTGCGTCGGTCCAGGGCCCGCTCCTGGCGGCCGGCCCCGGGCCGTGGAGGCGCATCTTCAGCGCACTCCACAGCAGGTCGGCGGACTCCGCCAGCCGGGGCCGCCGCTGGCCCTCCGGCGCGCCCGCCATCAGCACGGCGATCATCTCGTCCGCATGCTCGCGGCGGAACGCCCGTGGATACCAGCGCAGCAGCCGCCGGTATCCCTGCTCCAGGCCGGCGGAATCCGTCATGCCGTTCCCCCGGCCAGGTCCAGCCTGGTCAGCGCCGCGGTGGCGTTGGCCTGCAGCCGGGCCGCCTCGGCGGCCAGCGTCTGCGAGCCCCTGGGAGTCAGCCGGTAGTACCGGCGCAGCCGGTTCTCCACGATCTCTTCCCGGTCCACCGCGATCATCTCGCCGGCCCGGAGGCGATCCAGCGCGGTATAGAGAGTCCCCGCGCGCAGCCGGACCCGGCCGCCCGAGATCTGCTGGACATCGGTGATGATCGCGTAGCCATGCTGGCTGCCCGTGGCCAGCGCGGTCAGGATCAGGAACGTCGCTTCCTGCATCGCCCGCTGCGCCATGTCAACTTTATATACCGTTGAACTATACCTAGCAAGCCCGCTCGGCGGCCAGATCACCGTGGACGGCGGGTCCCGCCTGCCCTCCAGGCCCGCCCGCCCGGCGGGCAACCGGCCTGGGGAAATATGCTGGACCGCTATTAACCCCGAGGCGGTCCGCTCGCTCGCGGCCCGCCAGCTCCTCGTGGCCGGGCCGCCCGGAGATCAGGTCCAGGTCCGCGGGGACCTGGGCATCGCGGTGGCGTTCCAGCAGCGGGCGCGCCTGGTCCTGGACGCGCGGGCCAGCGGCACGGAACCGGGCGAGCCGTGGCGGATCCTGCTCCTCCCCCAGCCCGAGCGGATCTGCCTGGTGGTCCGGATTGACGCGCTCGGCGTCCATGAGCTCGGCCTGTACACCCTCGACGAAGCCTTCGGCCTGCTCGAGGCCCTCCTGCCGCGCGGGCCGCGGGCGGACGCGGGCCCCGCGGACCGCCGCCCGGGAGACGGCGACATCGACCGGGTGCTCGCCGCGTCGGAGCGGTCGGCGCTGGTGACCGTCACCCCGTACACCACCGACGGATCGGCCGAGATCGCGGGCGACAGCACCGATCTGGTCCTGGCCCGGCACGACGGCCGGCTGCACGTGTTCCACCGCGATCCCGGCGACCACGGCACGCTGGTGCCGGGCACGCCCGGCGGGAAGGACGTCCGCGATACCCTGGCCGGCCTGCTGGCCTAGCCCCCGGACCGGCCAGCGGCCCGGACCGCCAGATCCAGCCGCTCCGCGCCCAGCCCGACGTTGACGCCGGACCCGTACGCGGCCGCGCCGGACAGGACCGAGGCCAGCGCGGTGCCGATCAGCAGGCTCGCGGCCTGCTCGGCACTGAGATCGCCCAGGGCCCAGAACACCGAGAACACCGCCAGGCCGGCGACCCCCAGGCAGGCGACCGCCCAGCCCAGCCACTGCAGGACCCGCCCGACCTTCCGGGCGTGCTCGATCTGGTCCGTGATCACCGCCTGGTGTTCCATTGGGCGTCGTCCTCACGGCTAGGCACGGCAGCGTCCACCCCCGTCGGTTCACGGCCAAGTTAGCAGGTCAGCGCCACGAAACCGCGGACCACAGGCAGCGGCCCGCGACCACCAGCCAGCCAGTCCGCCGCCGGCCGGTTAGTCCCCGGCGCGGCGGCCGTCTGAAGTGTCGGGGCAGCGTGATACTCCGGTACCAGCGCGCGGGCCTGGCCCAGCCCCCGGCCGGGCGCGACCCGCAGGATGCGGTGCCGGACCAGGTACGAAGGGAGAACCGGGTGAGCAGCGTACGGGTACTGGTCGGGACCCGGAAGGGCGCTTTCGTCCTGACCTCGGACGGCAGGCGGGAGGACTGGGCGGTCAGCGGGCCGCACTTCCCCGGCTGGGAGATCTACCACGTCAAGGGGTCACCCGCGGACCCGGACCGGATGTACGCGTCCCAGTCCAGCGGGTGGTTCGGGCAGGTCATCCAGCGGTCCGAGGACGGCGGCCAGACCTGGTCCCCGGCGGGCAGCGAGTTCAGTTACGACGGGCCCGCCGGGACGCACCAGTGGTACGACGGGACACCGCACCCCTGGGAGTTCGCCCGGGTCTGGCACCTCGAGCCGTCGCTCGGCGACCCGGATACGGTCTACGCCGGGGTGGAGGACGCGGGCCTGTTCCGGTCCACCGACGGCGGCCAGCACTGGCAGGAACTGCCCGGGCTGCGCGGCCACCGGACGGGGCCGTCCTGGCAGCCGGGGGCGGGCGGGATGTGCCTGCACACGATCATCCTCGACGCGTCCGCGCCGGGGCGGATGTTCACCGCGATCTCGGCGGCGGGCGCGTTCCGGTCCGACGACGCGGGCGAGACGTGGCGGCCGGTGAACCACGGCCTGCACTCCGAGGGCATCCCGGACCCGCAGGCCGAGATCGGCCACTGCGTGCACCGGCTGGCCATGCACCCGGCGCGTCCGGCCGTGCTGTACATGCAGAAGCACTGGGACGTCATGCGCAGCGACGACGGCGGGGACTCCTGGCATGAGGTCAGCGGGAACCTGCCCACCGACTTCGGTTTCCCGATCGACGTGCACGCGCACGAGCCCGACACCGTCTACGTGGTCCCGATTACCAGCGACTCCCACCACTTCCCGCCGGAGGGGAAGCTGCGCGTGTACCGCAGCCGCACCGGCGGGGACGACTGGGAGCCGCTGACCCGGGGCCTGCCGCAGGAGCACTGCTACGTGAACGTGCTGCGGGACGCGATGGCCGTCGATTCGCTGGACTCGTGCGGCGTGTACTTCGGCACCACCGGCGGCCAGGTCTACGCGTCCGCCGACGCCGGGGACAGCTGGGCGCCGATCGTCCGCGACCTGCCCGCCGTGCTCTCGGTGGAAGTGCAGACGCTGCCATGATCCGGGTGGTGCTGCCCGCGCACCTGCGTGCCCTGGCGCGTATCGACGGCGAGGTGAAACTCGACGTCGCGGGCCCGGTCACGCAGCGCTCCGTGCTCGACGCGCTGGAAGCCAGCTATCCGGTGCTGCGCGGCACCATCCGCGACCGGGGCAGCGGGCGGCGGCGCGCCCTGGTCCGGTTCTTTGCGGGCCAGGAGGACCTGTCCCACGAGGCGCCCGACGAGCCGCTGCCGGCGGAAGTCAGCACCGGGGCGGAACCGTACCTGATCGTGGGGGCCATGGCCGGCGGCTGACCCTGGCCCGGCGCACGGGACCCGCCGCCAGCGTGCTAGCGGGACGTACGGGCGGGGACGCTCAATGGTCGGCTAAGCCGGCCAGCTGCCTGCCCCTCGGGTCGGGGACCGCACCCCGGCCCTGGCCCAGGACGGCACCGGACCCCTGGCTCGGAACCGCGCTGCGCTCCTGGCCAGCGTGTGGCGGGCCAGCATGGCCACGCACCGAGCCCACGCCCGTGGACCAGCGCGACGTCCAGCGTTCCGTGCAGCGGCGGGTGTCCGCGCAGTACCACCGCAGGTCGGGACACGCGCTCCCGCCGTCCGCCACCATCTCGCGGGCCGGCAACCTCGTCCCGCACAACCAGCAGGACTGCACGGCCGGATTCGCAAGGGAAACGATCGAACGATCTTCACCAGCCATGTTCGGCCCCCCTCCGGGATCGATTGACCGACTTCCCGGGATCTGGACCCGCAAACAGCCAGCCCCGGTGGCGCGGCCGACTCAACAACCGTCCCCGAAGTGTGGCACGCCCACGACCCCCCGTCCACGCACTCTGGAGGAAGTGGTCAGCCAAAATCCAGCCGAGGGCCGGTCACCTGCCGTAGCCCTCGCGCCGTGAACCGGGCCCCTTCCACCCGGATCCCGGGTCACCTGACGCCCGGAACCCCGGCAACTTACCGTCCAGGGCCCGGTTCCGGGCGGCGGCGCGCCGGGCGCGGCGGCTGCTCCGCGTTCCTTAACCAGTTCTTGGGACGCGGGCCGTACTGCGGCCCGCCGTTATGGGTAGCTGCGCGGCACCAGCCGGCCGGAAAAGGAGACCCGCGGAATGCTGTCCCAGGGTGCGCACGTCGTGGCCGCGCTCAACCCACTGAGCTCGACGTCGGTACTGGCCAGCCTCGGCGCCTTCGGCGTCTTCCTCGCGCTGTTCGCCGAGACCGGGCTGCTCATCGGCTTCTTCCTGCCGGGTGACTCGCTGCTGTTCACCGCCGGGCTGCTGTGCACCAGCGGCTCGCACCCGGTGCACCTGTCGCTGCCGGTGGTGATCCTGGCCGCGATCGGCGGCGCGCTGCTCGGCGCGCAGACCGGCTACTTCATCGGGCGCGGTGGCCGCCCCCTGCTCGGCCGCAGCCGCAACCGTTTCCTGCGCCAGGGCACCGAGCGCGCCGGGCACCTGCTGGCCCGGTACGGCTACGGCAAGGCCATCGTGCTGGGCCGGTTCATCCCGGCGGTGCGGACCGTGCTCAACCCGATGGCCGGGGCGCTCGGCGTGCCGGCCCGGGCCTTCACCCTCTGGCAGGTCGCCGGCGGCGTGATCTGGTCGGCCGGGGTCACGCTGGCCGGCTACGCGCTGGGCAGCACGATCCCCAGCATCGACACCTACCTGCTGCCGATCATCGCCGTGATCGTCATCGTCTCGCTCATCCCGATCGGCCTGGAACTCCTCCGGGCCCGGCGCGACCCCGGCAGCCCGGGCCCCGGGGCTCCCGGCCCGGGCCGGGGGCCGGCGGATCCGACGGCCGCCTCAGCAACACGCCCCGCCTGGCCGGCCCACGAGCAGGCCGGGCGGCCCGGCCGGCCGCACGCGGCCGCCGAGCAGCCGGAGTGACGGGCCACGGCCGTTGCGGAAAAACGAGCGCCCGGGCCGGCGGGCAGCCCGGCGGCTCGCGGGGGGCGCGCGCTACGGCCCGCTCTGCACCACCCGCAGCGAACACCCCGCCCGGGGGACCGCCACCACATGGAAGTCGTCTTCGTAGACCACCCGGCCGGGATCGGGCGAGGCGACCTTCTGCCACGCCACGGCGTGGGCGCAGAGGATGGCCAGGTACCCGTCGATCCGGCGCAGCAGGGTGGTCGCCGTCGGCTTGAACCAGGCGGCCGCGCCCGGGTTGAGCTGCTGGTCGTAGACGGACGGGTCGAGGGTGGCTGGGTCGGGGTAGGCCGCGTTAAACCAGGCGTTGTTCTCGCGGCGGAACGTCTCCTCGGCCGGGCCGAGCATGCCGTGCCGCCCCAGCACGTTGACCAGCCCGAAGACCCCGACGTGGAACCCGTCCCGGTTGGGGTAGCGGCTCCGGAAGCGCACGTACTGTATGTCCGGCCCTGGCACCGTCCCATGCTTACGCGTACTGGCCGTCGAGCCAAGTGCGCCACGCCAGCTCCGCCTTCTCCCGGTCCCCCTGCTGCCGGTCCCCCTGCTGCCCTGCGGACGCCGCGAACAGGTGGTGGGCCAGGCTGACCGGCATGCCGAACGCGTTGCGGCCGTAGAAGCGGTAGAGGCCGTCGGCGGTGCGCACGCCCAGGAAGTTCGGGGTCGCGTAATCGACCACGCCCTCCAGCGGGCCCAGCCCGGGCAGGGCCAGCCGCACCGGGTCGCCGACCGTGCCGGGCCCGGCCAGGCCGAGCGCGCGGCGGAGCGTGTCGAAGGCTCCCGGCGCCTTCGACGCCGCCGGGCCCTCGGCCGCCACGTAGGTGACCGGGCGGCCGTCGAAGTACCGCAGGTACTGGCCGAGCGTGTGCAGGTAGAAGTCGGTGTGCTGGCCCGTGGCGTCGTACTGGCTGTCCCAGTCGCCGGTGAGGATGCCGCTGTGCACGTAGCGCAGCACCGCGGTGCCGCCGTCCCGCGCCTCGATGAGGTACTCCAGCGCGTTGACCACGGTGCCGTCCGGGCCCTGAGCCGCGACGGCGAAGTGACGCGGCGGGTCGAGCGCGGTCACGGTGTGCCCGGCCCAGGCCTCGCCGACCTCATGCGGCTCCCCCTCCCCGGTCGGGAACAGCCAGGAGGCGGTGCCCGCGCCGGTGGCGACCGCGGCCCAGACCTGTTCCGGGGTGGCCGGCAGCTCGACTTCGCGCCGGATCTCGAATTCACGCGCCATGATGTGCTCCTGCCTCGCCGGGTGCTGCCCGGGTGATGCTCGGGTGCAGCGCGACGACCAGGCGGTGCTCCCGGCCGCCCGCCGCGCTCTGGTCGTGATACCGGGCGGCCAGGTCTTTCACCGCGCCGCTGAGCTCGCGGGCGAACGCGGCCCGGTCCGCGGCGGAGGCGAACCGGATCTCGCTGTCGATCGCGAACGTGGCCACCGGCCGCCCGGCCGCCCGGGACCTGGTGATCAGCTCGCCGGCCTCCCGGACCAGCCGGGCGGCCAGCGAGAGCAGCCACCACGCGGACAGCTGATCCGGGGCCCGCGCCGGGTCGGGCGCCACCGCGGCCAGCGCGGCCGGGGAGATCACGTACGACGCGGCCGTCGCGCGGAGCACGCGCTCGGTGCAGTTGCCCCGGCGGCGCTCCTCGACCAGCTCCACCAGGCCATGCCGTTCGAGGGCGCGAAGGTGGTAGTTGACCTTCTGCCGGGCCAGCCCGGTCCGGGCGGCCAGCGTGGTCGCGGACCCCGGCTCGGCCAGCGCGGCCAGCAGCCGGGCCCGGACCGGGTCCAGCGAGGCTTCGGCGGCCGCCGGGTCCGCAATCACCGCGACGTCATCCACGGCCCCATGGTCCTACCGACAATAAAACTTGTCAAGACAGTATCTGTTGTCAAGGTCGTCAACCGGTCTGGCCCCACCCGTCCCATCAGCCCCGAAGCGCCGGCCGGGCTTCGTGATCATGGGATTACTGTCGTTGCAGGCACAGCAATCCCATGATCACGCAGCGGGGCACGCCACCCTGGCCCCGTCAGGCCCTTCAGCCCCAGCAAGTCCCCGCCCCGTCACGCGGGGAGGCCGAAGCAGGGGAGGCAGGGGCGGGTCCCGGTGATCTCCACCGGGACCCGCCGGTGCGCCTGCCAGGCGGGCACGCCCGCCGGGCACACGGACACCCGCCGCCGGGCACACAGTGGCCCGGGCCGGCGTGCCCGCCCGGGCCACTGCCCTGATGATGCTGGGACTACCGCGCCCAGACGCCGAAGGCGTCGTACGGACGCACGGCCCCGTTGGCGGTCAGGCCGTCCGACCACAGGCTGGACGGCGAGACCCGGGTGGTCCCGGACGGAGGCAGCAGGCCGTTGCTGGTGGCCACGACCTCGCTGGTCGTCCCACGGGCCCACGAACGAGCCCCGGGCGCCGCTGTAGGTGGTCAGCGCGCCCTGCAGGAACTGGTTGATCCGGAACGCGTGCAGGAAGACGGCAGCGGGATCGGCATGCCGGTGCTGTCGGTGAAGTCATCCACCGCCGCGGCGTGATCGAAGATCGGGCCGTAAGCCCGCGTCTTGTAGTACTGCGCCGGACCCGACGTGGACGGCGGGGTGATCACGAACGACAGCTCGTTGCCACCCTGGTAGTAGTAGATGCTGAAGTTGACCCCGTCGCCCTGGGACACGCCGGACAGCAGCGCGTAGTGCGAGAAGTACGGGCCGCTCAGCGAGTTGTTGAACGCCTCCACGTACGATGTCCAGTCCCCGGTCGGGCAGGACGTGTAACCGAACGACTGCGCCACGACGCAGGACTCGATGCCCGCCCGAACGTACTGGTCACCCGAGGCCGAGCGAGCCGTTGGACAGCTGGATGTACTCCTGCGGGTAGATGCCGGTCAGGAAATCGGTGTCCGGCACGGTCAGCGTGGAGGAGATGTAGCGGAAGTCCCGCCCGCTCGCCTCGTAGCCGGCCTGGCTGGTGGTCCCGATCGTCGCCGACGCGTCCCGATGGGCCATCTGGGCCCGGGCCGGATGGCTCACGGCCGCGTTCGCGGCGCCCGCGGCGGCAAGGCCGAGGGTCGTAGCGGTCGCGCCCGCTGCCGCGGCGGCGACGAGTGTTCTCATGATGCGGCTTCGCATCGGTAGGTTCCCTCCTGTGACGCCCGGGAGCAGTCCGGTTTGGTCTGGGCGGGCGGTAGCAGGACCTGTGTCCGGATTGCCCCCGTAATTGGTTTTCAGGTTGGCCCTGGCCGCCCCTCCCGTATCACTTCCCTACTCTGCGTACTCTAATGATTACTCCATGACACGGATGTCTATCGGCCAAGCAGACTGCCAGGAAGAACCGCTGCCCGGGCAGCAGCAGTGAGATGAGTCCCTGGGCAGCAGCCCGGTGATGGTGACTGGGATTACCGCGCCCAGACGCCGAAGGCGTCGTACGGACGGACCGCGCCGTTGGCGGACAGGCCGTCCGACCACAGCGCGGACGGTGAGGTCCGGACCGTACCCGACGGGTAGGTCAGGCCGTTGCTCGTGGCCTCGACCATGCTGGTCGTCCACGGGCCGACGAAGGAGCCCCTGAGGCCGTTCTCGGTGGTGATGGCACCCTGCAGGAACTGGTTGATCCTGAACGCGTGCAGGAAGAACGGCAGCGCGATCGGCGTGCCGGTGCTGTCGGTGAAGTCATCCAGCGCGCCGCGTAGCTCGAAGATCGCCCCGTACGCCTGGGTCTTGTAGTACTGCGGCAGTGACCCGAGGTGGACGGCGGGGTGATGACGAAGCTGAGCTCGTTGCCGCCTCGTCGTAGTAGATGCTGAAGTTGACGCCGTCGCCCTGGTACACGCCGGACAGCAGCGAGTAGTGCGCGAAGTACGGGCCGTTCAGCGAGTTGCTGAACGCCTCGACGTACGACATCCAGTCCCCGGTCGGGCAGGACGGGTAGCCGAACGACTGCGCCACGACGCAGGACTCGATCCCGGCCCGGGTGTACTGGTCACCGCCGCCGGCTGGGTGAGGACCCGTTGGAGAGCTGGATGTACTCCTGCGGGTAGATCCCGGTCAGGAAATCGGTGTCCGGCACCGTGATGCGTCGAGGAGATGTAGCGGAAGTCCCGCCCGCTCGCCTCGTACCCGGCCGAGCTCGTCGTGCCGATGGTGGTTCCGATGGTGCGCCGGCTGCGCCTTGCTGGACACGGCCGCGCTCGCAGCGCCCGCGGCGGTAAAGCCGAGGGTGCTCGACCGTGACGCCTGCCGCCGCAGCGGCAACGAGCGTCCGGGTGATGCGTCTACGCATCGATACTTCCCTTCCCTTGATGATTACCGGGCCGGATAAGAATTTCGGAGGAGAGGCGGTAATTCTGGGACCGGCCCCGGACTTGCCTCATAGTGGTCTGCGATAAACGCTGACTGCCCGCCCCGCCGAGTCCAGCAGTGACCTTACCACGAGTAGTGTGTCTACTCACCTTGTGCAACATGAAGCATGTCACAGGTTCATCTGGACGGTGCGGGGAATGAGTCTAGAGGGCTGCCGGGGAAGCGATCCATTCCGATCTGTCACTCATGCCTTTTAGGCGTGGCAAGCGGACCGGCTGGAAATTTGTGGTGATTAAGGATTCGGTCTTAGGGCGATTTATTGCGGCTCTGCCCGCGCGGCGGGGCTCACGGTCCGGCCCTTCCATTCGCCGCCACGTCCGCCATAGTGCCGCCGGGCGGAATCAGCGGTCATGATGGCGTAAAGCACCGCCACGAGGGGCAGCACGGGTGCCCGCCACCAGCCGAGCCGGTACAGCCGGAGCGCGGGCAGGAAGCTGGCGGTCATCGCCGGCCCACCCGGCTAGCCCGGCCACCGCGGTCCAGCCCGCCGCGGCGCCGCCCGCCTGCGGCCAGCGCTGGCCAGCCCGGCCACCGCGGCCACCGGCGGCAGCGCGTACAGCCACAGCAGGCCGGCCAGGGTCAGCACCAGCAGGCCCGGCGAATACCGCAGCTGGGTGTAGGCGCTGCGGGCGATCATGTCCCAGAGGGTGGCCAGCCGGGGGTACGGCCGCAGGCTGCGCACCGCGGTGGTGAAGCCCAGCCAGATCCGGGCCCCGGACGGCGGTCGCTTCAGCAGCCGGCCCAGGGCCACGTCGTCGATGCGCGCGCCGCGGATGGGGTCCAGGCCGCCCGCCGCCCGCAGCGCGTCCCGGCGGACCAGCATGCAGCCGCCGGCCGCGGCCGCGGTCCGCGCGGACGGCCGGTTCACCCGCCGGAACGGGTACAGCTGCGCGAAGAAGTAGACGAACGCCGGGACAATGACCCGCTCCCACCGCGACTCCGCGCGCAGCAGCGCCATCTGGGAGACCAGCACCCGATCGTCCGCAACGGCGCCGCGGACCAGCGTGGCCAGGGCATCCGGCGCGTACCCGATGTCGGCGTCAGTGAACAGGACGTAGTCGCTGTCCCCGGCGGCGCGCAGGCCCTGGGCCATCGCGTGGACCTTGCCTGCCCACCCGGGCGGCGGCTCCCCCGCCGCCGTGACCTGCAGCCCGCGGCCGCTGCCCGCGGCGAGCGCGGCGGCGGTGGCGGCGGTGCCGTCGGTGCTGGCGTCGTCCACCAGCACCACCGAGAACTCCCCCGGGTAATCCTGGGCGAGCAGGCCCGGCAGGGTGACCGGCAGCATGGCGGCCTCGTCCCGGGCCGGCACGACCGCGACCACGCTCGGCCACCGGGCCGGGCCGCGCGACCGGTCGCGGGCGCCGGGAGGCAGCCGCTGGCCGGTGCGCCAGTACCCGCCGTGCGCGGCGAGCAGGTACGCCCAGGCGAGAGCGGCCGCCGCGGCGGCACCGGCCAGGATCGGCATCCGCCCAGCCTGGCACACCGCCGCGGCGGCCGCCACCGGGCGCCCGGCGGATCGGTTCCCGGTCGCGGCCCGGTCCTGCTGGGTGTCCGGCGGTCAGCCCGGGCGTGCCCGTTGCTGGCTGTCCGGACGCGCCACTCGCGCTGCGCGCGGTGGCCTCCGGCCCGGTGGCCAGGTTCTTCTTGATCGAGTCCAGGATGGTCAGCCCCTGGCCGACCAGGCCGGCCGCGATCTCGCTGAGCCCGTCCGCCCCGTTGAGCACGTTGACGTTCGCGCCGGCCAGGCCGCCCGCCGCTTCCTTGACGATCTGCGGCAGCTGGTCGATGAGCATCCGGTCCAGGGCGACGCGGTTGTTGGACGCCGCGGCCTCGGCCTGGATCCGCATCCGCTCCGCGTCGGCCTTGGCCAGGATCCGCGCCTTCTCGGCCTCCGCCTCGGCCGGCTTGACCACCTCGGCCACGAGCTGGCGCTGGCGCAGCTCGGCCTGGCGCTGCGCCAGTTCCGACTGGGCGTTGATGACCCCGATCTGAGTCTGGGCCTGCATGAGCGGCCCGGCCTGCGCCGCCTCGGCCTGGGCCTTGTCGATCTCGGCCTTGTACTGGGCCTGGACCACGGCGGTCTGCCGGGCGTACTCGGCCTGCTTGCGCTGCGACTCCTGCTCCGCCTGCGCGGCGGCCTGGTTGGCCTGGGCCTGCGCGATCTGCGCCTGGCGCTGGATCGCCGCGTTGTGCGGGGCGGCCATCGCGTCGATGTAGCCCGAGTTCAGGTCGTCGATGGACTGGATCTGCAGCGAGTCCACGGTCAGGCCGATCTTCGACCATCTCCGCCTTGGAGCCGTCCAGCACCTCGGTGGCCAGCTTCTGGCGCTCGGTCACGATCTCCTCGACGGTCATCGACCCGATGATCGAGCGGAGGTGCCCGGCGAAGATGCGGCCGGTGAGCGTGGACATCTGGTCCTGGTCGGACAGGAAGCGCTGGCCGGCGTTGATGATGCTCTCCTCGTCGTTGCCGACCTTGAACGCGATCACCGAGCGCACGTTGAGCGTGATGCCCTGCCTGGTGACGCACTGCTCGGCCACCTCGGCCTCGTTCATGGCCAGGGTCAGGTACCGGACCTTCCGGAAGAACGGGGCGATGAACGCGCCGTGCCCGGTCACCACCCGGAACGGGGCGCCGTTGCGGCCGTGGCGGCCGCCGGAAACGAGCATGGCCTCGTCGGGTGCAGGGACGCGGTAGCCAAGCATGATCGAACTCCTTCAGACAGCACTGTGCGGTAAGGGTTCAGGGAAGGGGTTGAGCGGATCGGTCCACTCGCTCACGTCAACGGCCCGGTGGCCACGCGATTCGATGACCAGCACGGTCTGGCCCCTGGCGAGCGGCTCAGCCGACCAGGCGATGTAGGCCTCCGTGCCGCCCCGGATCCTGAGCAGTACCTCACCTGGCCCCGCCTGCCCGCGCGTCGCGATCACCAGGACGCCGATACTGCCGATCAGGGAGGCGTCCCCAGGCACCCGCAACTCCTCAAATCACCCCGGTTGATGACTTCACACACTAGACCTGTGAACTGTCTCACCGGGCTTTCCGGGTCGCCAGAACCCTCTGAATCCGCGGCCGGGCGGGCGGCGTCAGGTGAACAGCGGGACACGCCCGGCCAGCGGCCCGAGCTGCGCCCGGTCCTCGCCGGTCAGCGGAACCCGCCCGGTGCCCTTCACCGCGGCGCTGGCGTCATCCCAGCGGCCCGGCAGCGGGCTGCCGAGCAGCCCCTCCAGCACCCGCCGGACCAGGGCCAGGGGGGCCGGGTCGGGCGGCGGCGCGGACGGCAGCGCCGCGGTGAGGTCGAGGTAATGCACCGCGCTTTCCACGGCCAGGGTGGCGGTGAAGTCCGCCGGCCTCAGCACGTGCCCCTGCGTGGCGACCGCCCCGGCCGGGCAGGCCCGGGCCGCCCGGCAGACCGCCGCCGCCGTCTCGGACCACGCCCGGGCCAGGGTCCCGGGCGGGTAGGCGGAGGCCGCGACGCGGACGAACCGGGCGTGCGCCGCCGCCGCGGCCCGGGCCCGCTCCCCGGCCTGGCCGGCCTGCGGCGCGAACTCGGCCCAGTACGTCACGTCGTCCCGGTCGGCCAGCTCCGGGGCCGGGGTGGCGAAGGCCACCAGCGCTCGCTGCGCGTCGAGCAGCTGGTGATACAGCACGTCGGTCACGGCCCAGCCGGCGCAGCCGGTGGGCCGCATCAGCTCCGCCGGGCCGAGCCCGGTGACCACGTCGGTCACCTGCCGGTACCCCGTCTCGAGAGCATCCAGCGCGGCCGCATGAGCAGGCTCAGTCACCGCTCCATACTGCCAGCGCCACGCCCCGCGGGCCCGGGCCGGACCCTCCGGCAGGCCGGGTGCGGAGCCAGCGGGGGCGGGGCGGCGGGGGAAATCCGGCCCGGGAGAAAAATCTGGGGCCGGTGGAATAGCCGGCCGGGGGCCCGCGTTCTTAACCATCGCTGGTGTGTTCGTGTCCCCCGGGCCGCAACTCATCTGCCTTCGCGGAATACCGTTCGGCTGGAGCCGCGTTGTGCCACTCGCCGAGAGGCGACCGCACACCAGCGCCTAAGCGCCGAGGCCCGCGGAGTCACCACTCCGCGGGCCTCGGCGCTGTGCGTCCTGGCTCAGCCGGAACCGCACCACCAGCGGGCCGCGGCCTGCGCGGCCCGGGCCCGGGCCTGCGGGTCCGGCTCGTCGCTGGCCCAGGCCACGTAGCCGTCCGGCCTCACTAAGGCGGCGGCAGGCAGCCGGGCCCCGGCGCAGTGGGTGTACCGGACCTGCCGGACCTGGCCAGGCAGGCCGTTCCCGGCCGCATGGGGCCCCGCATCCCGGGTGGTCCCCTCCGCCACCGCCCCGTCCTGGGCGGGCCCGCCGTTCCCCGCCGGCGCGGCCGCGTCGAGGAGTACGAACAGACCGTTATGGAACAAGTCGTAGAGCCGGGCCGTGGTGCCGTCCGTTCTGGTCACCCGGCCGCGCGGCAGCCGGGCGCCGGCCAGCCGGTGGGGAGGGCCGGCGCGGCGGCGGGCTGACCGCCGGGTACCGGATGGCCAGCCCCGAGTAACTGCGGGCGAGCCGGCCCTGGACCGGGGGCAGCGGGGCCACCACCCGGTGCACGGCCCAGCGCAGCGCCCGGCGGGGCACGGTGCGGGCCGTGTTCAGCCGGAACTGCCGGCCGGCCAGGGTCAGCACGGCGGCGCCGACCGGATGACGCTCCGCGTGGTAGGTGCCGAGCAGCCAGTCCGGCGCCCAGCCGCCCGTGGCCGCGGCCAGTTTCCAGCCCAGGTTGACTGCGTCCTGGAGGCCGGTGTTCATCCCCTGCGCGCCCGCGGGCGAGTGCGTGTGCGCGGCGTCTCCGGCCAGGAAGATCCGCCCGCTGCGGTAGGCCGGGGCCTGGCGGCTCTCGCTGCGGTACCGCCCGGACCACCCCATGTCGCGGGGCCCGAAATCCCGGCCGGCGATCCGGGCCAGGCTGCCGCGCACCTCGTCGAGGGTGACCGGCTCGGTCACCGGCACCTCCGCGCGCGCGTAGTCATACAGCACCACCCGGCACGAGCCGTCCCGGAACGGGAAGACCAGCAGCATCCCGCGGTCGGACAGGTCGCCGTAGGCGTCCGTCATCGGCAGGCCGTCCAGGAACAGGTCCGCGAGCAGGACCGAGCCCGGGTTGGGGGCACCCGGGAAGGGCACGCCCGCGGCCTGGCGGGTGAGGCTGCGGATCCCGTCGCAGCCGACCAGGTAGGCCGCCCGCTCGGCCCCGCCATCGGCCAGCGTCACCTGCACCTCCCCGGCGTCCTGCTCGATTCCGGTGACCCGCGCTGACCACCGGATCTCGGCGCCGAGTCCGGTCGCCCGGGCGGCGAGCAGCGTCTCGACCTGGCTCTGCGGCATGTCCAGCAGGTAGGGGAAGTCCGAATCGAGCCTGCTGAAGCTGATCGCGGCGCCCCTGGGCCCGAGCGGGAAGGACGGGACGGCCAGCCCGGCCTCGGTGAAGCTGCCCGCCTGGCCGCGCAGGTCGAGCACCTCCAGGGTGCGCGCGTGCAGGCAGATGGCCCGGGAATCGGCGCGCGGCCCGCTGCGCCGCTCGAGGACCAGGCAGGGCACGCCCGCCAGGGCCAGCTCGGCGGCCAGCGCCAGCCCGGTGGGCCCTGCCCCCACCACGATGACCCGGCCAGGCCGCGCGTCCGGCACGTGTCCTCCTCACCGGTGGCGGGTCCCACGCGTATCCCGGAACGACTGCGGGCAAACAGGTGGTCCGCGCGCCTTCAATGGGGCATAACTTAAGCGATTAGTGCACGGATCGGAACGAGCACACCAGCCAGGGACACTAAACGCGATTTCGGGTACGGTGGGGAAGATCACAGCGCTTCTGTCCAACGTCTCCGTGCGGACGCTCATCCTGGGCATTGATGAGACCGGACGGGTCATGCAGCATGACCGGAATGCCCCGGATATCCTCCCGCTGGATTCGGCCGAGCTGGTCGGCGCGCACCTGGGTGACCTGATCGCCACCCCCTCCACGGCCGAGTCGGCCCTGGCCATCCTGATGGACGCGGTCCGGGCCGGCCGGGAGGCGACCGTCGTGCTGCCGATCGGCACCCGGGAAGGACGCCGGGTGGAGACGGTCGCCAGCGTGCAGCCCATGCACGGGGAGACTCCTGGGCTGGCGGCGCTGGCCGTCCTGAAGATGCCGCCTGCCCAGCACGAGCGGTTCGTGGACCCGGCGCTCATGCGCCACTCGCTGCTGGACGACACGTTCCGGCAGATCGGCGCGACGCTGGACCTCGACCAGGTGGCCCGGGGCCTGATTAACATCCTGGTGCCGCACTTCTGCACGGCGGCGGGCCTGCTCGTGCTGGAGAACGTGGCGGCCGGGGATGAGTTCCCGGTCAATCCGCCGGATGGCTCGCAGCTGCTCCGCCGTCTCGCGGTGGCCACCGACGACGGCTCCCCCGGCTGGGACGCCGCGTTCCCCACCGGGGAAGTCCTGCTCTACCCGCCGGGCACCCCCTACGTGGAGTGCATGGACACGGGAAAGCCGGTCCGGGTCACCATGCTGGACCACGAGGCGGCCGTCAGCATCGCGGAGTCGTGGCTGCGGCGGCCCGTGGCCGGCCTGCTGTCCGAGTCGTCCATGCTGCTGCTGCCGCTGGCCACCAAGGACATTTCACTCGGCTTTTTCGTCTGCACCCGCAAGTCGGGCTACCGGCCGTTCGACGACTACGACTCCGAGATCGGGATGGAGTTCGCGTCCCGGGCGGCGATCTTCATCGACAACGCCCGGCAGTACAACCGGGAGCGCACCACGGCGCTGACCCTGCAGCGCAGCCTGCTGCCGACCGGGCTGTCCGCGCCCTCGTCGGTGGATGTGCAGCACCGCTACCTGCCGGGCAGCAAGCTGATCGAGGTCGGCGGGGACTGGTATGAGTCGATCGCGCTGCCCGGCGCGCGGGCCGCGCTGGTGGTCGGCGACGTGGCCGGGCACGGCGTCCGCGCGGCGGTGACCATGGGCCGCCTGCGCACCGCGATCCACACCCTGGCCACCCTGGAACTGGCGCCCGCCGACTCGCTGCAGCAGCTCAACGAGCTGATGACCTCGCTCGGCGAACGGGAACCGCACTTCGCGACCTGCGCCTACGCCCTGTACGACGCGGTGACCGGGAGCTGCGAGATCGCCTCCGCCGGGCACCTGCCGCCGCTGCTGGTCCGGCCGGACGGGACCGGCGAGTTCCTCGACACCAGCCCGGCCCCGCCGCTCGGCGTGGGTGAGCTTCCGATCGAGAGCCGCACGTTCCAGATCGAGGACGGCAGCCTGCTTGTCCTGTACACCGACGGCCTGGTCGAGGACCGGCAGCGGGACATCGACGACGGGCTGAACTTCCTGCGTGAGGTGTTCGACGGGGAGGCCGCCGCCGCCTCGCTCGACGACCTGTGCCGGGCGGCGCTGGCCGGGGTCTACGCCCACCAGCAGCGCGACGACATCGCGATCCTGATCGCCAGGCTCAGCCGGATCCCGGCTGATCACCACGCCGCCTGGACCCTGCCCGCCGAGCTCACCTCGGCGGCCCGGGCCCGCTGCCTGATCCGCGAGCCGCTGCAGCGGTGGAACCTGGCCGAGCTCGTGCCCACCACCGAGCTGCTGGTCTCGGAGCTGGTCACGAACGCCATCCGGCACGCCACCGGCGAGGTCACGCTGCGGATGGTGCTGGAGGGATCGCTGGTCTGCGAGGTGCTCGACGCCTCGGCCGCCCTCCCCCGGCTGCGCCACGCCGGCCGGGATGAGGAGAACGGCCGCGGCCTGGAGGTGGTCAGCCAGATCGCGCAGCGCTGGGGCGCGCGGCGGACCCCGGAAGGCAAGATCGTCTGGTGCGAGCAGGCGATCCCGGCCGCAGCGCCCGGCTAGGTCGCGGCGCCCCGGGTGTCCTGCCTGATCGACAGCTTGCCGTTCTGCATGATCCCGATCCGCTGGGCGCGGCGGGCGACCGAGCTGTCGTGGGTGACCAGGATGAGGGTGAGCCCGGTGTCCTGCCACAGCTTCTCCAGCAGGCCCATGATGTCGTCCCGCGTTCCCTCGTCCAGGTTGCCGGTCGGCTCGTCGGCCAGCAGCACCTTGGGCTCCTTGACCAGGGCCCGGGCGATGGCCACCCGCTGCTGCTGGCCGCCGGACAGTTCCGAGGGGAGGTGCCGGATCCGCTCGCCCAGGGCCACGTTCTCCAGCGCCGCGGTGGCCCGGGCCCGCCGCTCGGCGGCCCCGATGCCCAGCGGCACCAGGGCGACCTCCACGTTCTCCAGCGCGTTCAGCGTGGGGATCAGGTTGAAGGTCTGGAAGATGAACCCCATCGAGGCCGCGCGGACCTTGGTGACCTGGGTCTCCCGCAGGGCGGCGAGGTCCTGCCCGTCGAATTCCACGATGCCCGAGGTCGGCCGGTCCAGCCCGCCGAGGACCTGCAGCAGCGTGGTCTTCCCGTGACCGGTCGGTCCCTGGATGGCCAGCCACTCACCGTCCTCGATGACCAGGTCCACGCCCGCCAGCGCATCGACCGTCATCCGGCCCTTCTGGTATTTCTTGGTCACGCCCGTCAGCTTGTACATGGTTTCCCTCTCCGTCCGGCTCTCTCGGCCCCGCTCATTCGACCCTGGACAGTGCCGCGGCCGGGCGCAGCCGGGCGGCCCGCCAGCCGCCGAAGCCGCCGGCGATGAGGCCGCCGGCCATGGCCAGCACCACCGCGAGGACGATGGCGCCGAGGGTTACCGGCGCGGTCAGGTGCACCGCCACGCTGTGCGCGTCGGTGGCCGCCCGGCCGAAGAAGCCGCCCGGCCGCGCCGGCCCCGCCGAAGCCGCCCCCCGGGGCCGCCGCCGAAGGTCCGGGCGCCGCCGGGGGTGGCTGAGCCGGTCGTCTGGGGCAGCGACGCGCTCAGCGGTGACGTCAGCTTGGTGACCAGGGTGGCCCCGGCGAAGCCGAGCGCGACCCCGACCACGCCGCCGACGATGCCGATGGCGATCGACTCGCCCATCACCTGGCCGACGATCCGCCGGCTCCGCCAGCCGAGCGCCTTGAGCGTGCCGAACTCGCGGACCCGGCGGGCGACCGCGGCCATGGTCAGCAGGCTGGCCAGCAGGAACGCGGCGACCAGCACCGCGATGGCCAGCCACTTGCCGAGGTTGTTGGCCAGGCTGGACGCGTTGGACAGCGAGCCGGTCACCTCACTGGCCAGGCTGCTGGAGGTGGTCACGGTGGCCTTGGGCAGCTGGCGGAGATCTCCTTGGCCACGCCGCTGATGTTCGAGGCGCTGTCCGCGGCCACGTAGATCGTGTTCACCTTGCCCTTCAGGCTGGCCAGCGCCTGCGCCCGGGCCAGCGGGATGTACACGTCGGAGGCGCTGCTGCCGCGCGCTGGCGATGCCCACCACCTTGAAGCTGGTCTTGGCGACGGTGATGGTCGAGCCGACCTTCAGCTTCTTCTGGGTCGCGTAGTCGGAGTTGACCACGGCCACGTTCGAGGTGGCGTCGGCGGACGCGAACGTGCGGCCGGAGGTGAGCTTGGCCGAGCTGAGCGGCCCGAGCGCGCCGGTGGTCAGGTCGACCCCGCTGACCGTGAACGAGCTGGAGTTGAAGTTGCCGCGGAAGAACGCCGCCGCCGCCACCACCACCGCCACCGCCGCCGAAGCCGCCGCCGCCCGTCCCGCCGGAGCTGTTGATGGCCGGGATCTTGCCGGTGATCACGGCGTCGGTGAGGCTGAGCGCCCCCGCGGCCCCGGCCACGTGCTGCAGCTTCCCGATGCTGGTCACCGACGACGCGGCCAGTGTTCCCTGGCCGATGCTGGTCAGGTTGTCAATGTCGATCTTCGTGCCGGACGCGGGCCGGGTCCCGCTGCCCAGCCGGCCCCGGAAACCGAACCCGGTCGGGCCGCCCGAGCCCGCCGCGGGGGTCTGGGTGACCGTGATGTCGGTCCCCACCCCGTACAGCGAGTGCAGCACCGTGGCCTGGGCGTCCTTGACGCCCGAGGAGGCCGCGATCACGGTGATCACCAAACCGATCCCCAGGGCCAGGCCGAGGGCGATGAAAATCGCCTGGCGCATCCTCCGGCGCAGCTCGCGCCGGAGATAGGTGAAGAACATGGAGACTCCTCCGGGAACGGCCGCATAACCACGCGGGCCGGGACTGATCCAGGAAATGCGCACGGGTGAGCTACCCGCGGTGAGCTGCACCGGCGCAGCTGACGCTGCTCTGCGTGCGAGTAGATCCTGGCGGTCATTCCTGAATGGTCGCTGGAGGCTGTCTGCAGGATCGCCCTATTCCCGGGCTCGATCTGGTTACGGCTGGGCCCCGCGGGCGGGGACCCGCGGGCTGGGACCCGCAGGACTAGGACCGGCCGCGCCGGACGAACAGCCGCAGCCGCAGGCCCTTCAGGTCCCAGCGGCGGACCACCGTGAAGCCCAGGCCGTGCAGGACCTTCACCGGCCGGGGCGTCGTCCACTCCACGACCCACAGCCGCCTGACCCCGGCCAGCCGCTGCCGGATCACCGAGGCGGACGCGTAGGTGCCGCCCAGGGTGCCGGACTGCTGCGGGGACACGCCTGCGCTGACGTCCCGCAGCCGGGCCATCCCGTACGGGTAGGCCCCCTCCAGGGTGCGCTCGCCGGAACCTTTCCGCGGGCCGCTCTGCGCGCTGATGTTGAGCAGCGCGTCTCCCGGTTCCTCGTGCCGGGCCACGACGCGGTCGGCGGCGCGGATGTTGATCGCCGTGCCCGTCGGCGCGGCGCTGGACGAGCTGGACGTGCAGCCCGGCCACCAGGAGGAGGACGAGCGCCACCGGCCCCGCGTACCGGCCGAGCGCGGCCAGGGCCGCCCCGATCAGCAGCGCGGCGGCCGGAATGCAGTACACGATGTAGCGGTAGGTGTAGACGGGATGCGCCAGCGAGGCGGTCAGCAGGATCACCGGGGGCAGGACCAGCCAGGGCAGGCAGCAGGGCGATCAGCCCGGCGGGCCAGTCCCGCGGCAGCCGGGACCGCCCCGCGTGACGCGCTGACGGCCACCCCGGCCAGGCAGACCACCACCGCGAGCAGGAACAGCCAGGACGACTGCCCGATGATGCGCTGCACGCTCAGCACACTGCCGAGCCCGGGCGGCTTGAGCCAGTGGATCTGGTGCAACTGCCCGTAGCCGGCCACCGCCACCGGGCTGACCGCGATCAGGGCCGCGACGACCGCCGCCAGCCAGCCCAGGACCAGCCGCCGGTCGATCCGGTAGCGCCCGCGCAGGCAGGCCAGCGTGACCGCGTGCGCGACGAGGAGCAGCAGGCCGAACAGGTTGGCGAGGCCGAGGGCGGCCAGCGCCGCGCCGTAGCCGGTCAGCCAGCGCCACCGGGCGGCTCCGCCTGGAGCACCCCGACCAGGCAGTAGCTGGCTACGCGTGGCCGCCGTCGCGAGACCGCGCCTTCGCGGGCCGTCTCGGCGAACCAGCTGACCAGGGTAGCACCGCGAAGGCCAGCCCCGAGGCCAGCCCGGCCCACCAGGACACCAGCCGCCTGCCCAGGGCGGTGACGAAGGCCGCCGCGACGGCCATCGCCAGCGCGGACGGCAGCCGCACCGCGAACTCGCCGGACCCGCCGATGCGCACGACCACCCAGATCAGCGAGTAGTACGCGCCGTGCACCACGTCGACGTTGCCGAGCATCCGCACCAGCTGGGGGAAACTCCGGTGCACCGCCGCCAGGGTGGAGGTCTCATCCCGGGTGAACGACGGTCCCTGGATCTTGTACAGGCCGATCAGCAGGGTGAGGACGGCCGGGATCAGCGGCAGCCAGGCCGGGCCGGGAGCGGGGCGGTCCCGGCCGGCGGGCCGCCCCAGCGCTGCCCGTTCCGCCCTGACCGTCGATGACGGCCGGGCGCGCTGAACCCGACAATTCGTTGTCCTCACCAAAGGGGCGGGCCGGCCCGCCGGGCCCGCGGACGGCCGGAATTGCGCCGAATTTCCAACACCCTACGTGAGCCCGCGTTGCCGCCTTCGCGGTCAGCTGCGCCTTTGGTGATACCCCAGGAAAAACTAGGCTGAGCCGTGACCTAAACCCGGCCGCCTTTACCTTTATCCGGCGGCCCGGGCCTCATCCGGCTGCCCGGTCCGGCTAGCTGCCCCGGCCGGCGCGGATCGTCTCCCGCAGCGATCCCATGGTGGCCAGCACCGCCGACGGCTCGTACCCGCAGTGCGCCATGCAGTTCGCGCAGCGCGGGTCCTTGCCCCGGCCGTAGGCGTCCCAGTCGGTGGTCTCGATCAGCTCCTTGTACGTTTTCACGTACCCGTCCGCCATCAGGTAGCAGGGCTTCTGCCAGCCGAGCAGCGAGTAGGACGGGATCCCCCAGGCGGTGCAGCCGAAGTCGGCCTTGCCCTCGAGGAAGTCCAGGAACAGCGGCGTGTGGTTGAGGCGCCAGCGCTTGCGGTTCCCGTGGTCGAACGCCTTGCGGAACAGTTCCCTGGTCTCGGTGACCCCCAGGAAGTGGTCCTGGTCGGGCGCCTTCTCGTAGGCGTAGGCCGGCGAGATCTGCATCTCGTCGATACCCAGGTCGTCGTTGAGGTAGTTGAGCACATCGATGACGGTCTGCGGGGTGTCGGTGTTGAAGACGGTGGTGTTCGTGTTGACCTTGAACCCCCGCTGCTTCGCGTCCTTGATCGCCGCGACCGCGTCGTCGAACACGCCCTCCTTGCAGACCGACTCGTCGTGCCGCTCGCGCAGCCCGTCGATGTGCACCACCCAGGCGAAGTACGGCGAGGGCGTGAACTTGTCGATCTTCTTGGGCAGCAGCAGCGCGTTCGTGCACAGGAACACGAACTTCTTGCGCTTGACCAGCTCGGCGACCAGCTCGTCGATCTGCGGGTGCATCAGCGGCTCGCCGCCGGCGATGGACACCATCGGGCGCGCCGCACTCCTCGATCGCCGCGAGGGCCTGCTCGACCGGCATCCGCTGCTTGAGCAGGGTGTGCGGCTGCTGGATCTTCCCGCAGCCCGCGCACTTCAGGTTGCACGCGAACAGCGGCTCCAGCTCGACCAGCAGCGGGAACTTCTTGTTTCCGGTCAGCTTCTGGCGCATCAGGTACGAGCCGATACGCAGGCTCTGGCGCAGGGACACGCTCATGACTGCCTAACCTCCTTGGGCAGGCTGAATCGGATGTTCTCAGTAGTGATCACGCGCTCGCTGACCTCGACAGCGCCGAGGCCGCCCAGCGCGGTGATGATGTCCTGGACGACCGCCGGGGGCGCGGACGCGCCCGCGGTCAGGCCGACCGTGGACACCCCGGCCAGCCAGCTCAGCTCGATGTCGGACGGGCCGTCGATCAGGTAGGCGGTGGTACCCGCCCGCTGCGCGGTCTCCACCAGCCGCACAGAGTTCGATGAGTTCGCCGAGCCGGCCACCAGCACCAGGTCGGATTCGGCGGCCACGGCGCGGGCCGCGCGCTGCCGGTTGGTGGTCGCGTAGCAGATGTCGTCGCTGCCGGGCGCGCGGGCCGCCGGGAACCGCTCACGCAGCGCCTCGGCGATGTCCGCGGCCTCGTCCGCGGCCAGCGTGGTCTGCATGAGGTAAGCCACCTTGCCCGGGTCGGGCGGCTGCAGCGCCACCGACGTCCGCGGCCGTCTGGACCAGGGCCACGGACTCCGGGGCCTCGCCGAGGGTGCCCTCGACCTCCTCGTGCCCCTCGTGCCCGATCAGCGCGACCAGGTAGCCGTCCGAGGCGAACCTGCGCGCCTCGGCGTGCACCTTGGCCACGAGCGGGCAGGTGGCGTCAACCGTGGTCAGGCCCCGGCGATCGGCCTCGGCCCGGACCGCCGGGGACACGCCGTGCGCGGAGAAGACCACGCTGGCGCCGTCCGGCACCTCGCTGAGCTCGTCCACGAAGATCGCCCCGCGCTCTTCCAGCCCGGCCACCACGTGCGAGTTGTGCACGATCTGCTTGCGCACGTAGACCGGTGCCCCCTGCTGGTCCAGGGCCCGCTCCACGATCTCGATGGCCCGCTCCACCCCGGCGCAGAACGAGCGGGGCCCGGCCAGCAGCACCTGCCGTTCGCCGACCGCCGCGGCCCACCGGGCCAGCGCGGGCCCGGCCGCGCGCAGCGACCGCAGCGCGGCCAGCCCGCCGCCCAGCCCGCCGGGACTGACCAGGGGACGGTCTGGCGTATCGGAGACGGCCCGGACCACCGCCAGCGGCCTGCCGCCCGCCGCGCGGGCCAGCACGGCCGATTCCATATCCGCAACGAGGACCCCGGTCGCGGCTAGCCGTTCCCGCTCGGCCCCATGGACCAGGTGGTCCACGGTGCGGACCCGGCCGACCCGGACCCGGAGGCCTGCCCGGCGCAGTTCGCCCGCCAGCAGCGCCGCCGACGCGCACGGGATGACGCGGTGGCCATCGGTGACCTCGCTGGCCACCACGAGGTCGCCGGGCCGCAGGTCCGCGGCCAGGCCACCGCCCGTGCCCGCCACCGCCAGGGCGGCGAACGGCTGCTGGCGCAGCGCGGCCTCCCGGGCGCCGGCCCGGCGCGGCCCGTACCCGGTCGCCACGACCTGGCCCACGACCTGGCCCGCGTCCAGGCCCGCATCGCGCAGCCCGCGCCGGACCGCCCGGGCCTCCAGCCGCAGCGGGGCGCAGACCAGCAGCCCGGAGCCGGTGACCGGGTGGCGGCGGGCCCGCCCGCTGGCCACCTGGAGCCGGGTCATGACCGCGCCGCCAGGTACCGGCCCAGCGCGGACACCGGGAACACCAGCCGGTACAGGTGGTAGTTGATGTAGAAGTCGCCGGGGAAGCCGGTGCCGGTGTACTCCGGCTCGTCCCAGGTGCCGTCGGCGCGCTGGTGCTCGGCGAGCCAGCGGACCCCGGCCTCGGCGGCCGGGCCCGGCGGGCCCGCGGCGAGCAGGGCCAGCAGGGCCCACGCGGTCTGCGACGCGGTGGACGTGCCGTGCCCGGCCAGCTGCGGGTCGTCGTAGGAGCGCATGTCCTCGCCCCAGCCGCCGTCCGGGTTCTGGTGGTCTTCCAGCCAGCGGACCGCCCGCTGGATGACCGGCTTGGACGGCGGCACCCCCGCCGCGACCAGCGCCGGTACCACCGCGCCGGTGCCGTACACGTAGTTGGCCCCCCAGCGGCCGAACCAGGAACCGTCCTGCTCCTGGGCCCGCAGCAGCCACACCACGCCCCGGCGGGCGGCCCGGCTGCCGGCCAGGCCCTCCGCGGCCAGCGCCTCCACCACGTGGGCGGTCACGTCGGCCGAGGGCGGGTCAACGACCGCCCCGAAGTCGCAGAACGGCAGCTTGGTCACCAGGGTGGAGGTGTTGTCCGCGTCGAAGGCACCCCACCCGCCGTCGGCGGACTGCATGCCGGTGATCCAGCGCAGCCCGCGCCCGATGGCGGGGTGCCGGGACGGCCCGCCCGGTGCTGGCTGGCCCGGTGCTGGCTGGCCCGGTGCTGCGTGGCGCTCTGGTGGCTTTCCCTGGGCGGTGCGGCGGAGCGCCAGCAGGGCTTCGGCGGTGTCGTCGATGTCGGGGTACCCGTCGTTGTCGAACTCGAACGCCCACCCGCCGGGCTCCAGCCAGGGACGGCGTACCTGCCAGTCCCCGGGGCCGGGTATTTCCTCGTCGAGCAGCCAGTCGGCCGCCCTGGTCAGGGCCGGGTGCTCGGGCGGCAGGCCCGCGTCGGCCAGCGCGACGACCGCCAGGACCGTGTCCCACACCGGTGACTGGCAGGCCTCGAGCCTGCGCACCGGGCCGTCCGGTGAATCCTCATAGATCGTGAACCGGTCCAGCCCGGCCAGCCCGCGCCTGATCACCGGGTGCTGCAGCCCGTAGCCCAGCAGGTGCAGGGCGATCAGGGAGTACACCCAGGGCGGCTGGATCCCGCCCCAGCAGCCGTCCTGCTCCTGCCGGGCGATGATCCAGTCGGCGCAGCGACGCAGCGCCGCGCGGCGCATCGCCCGCACCGGCCGGGTCCGCTGGCCACGGCGCTCGAGCACGTGCAGCACCCGGTCGAGCCCGCCGAAGGCGAGCTCCCAACCGGTCCGGTCCGCGGCCTGAGCCGACTTGCGGGCCCGGCCACCTGGCTCATCCTGGCCAGGCGCCCGGATCTCGTCCAGGCCGAAGGGGAGGGACCGGACCGGGCGGAGCGAGCCCACCACGGTCAGCGGCACAATCGTCTGCCGCGCCCAGCAGGCCCAGTCGTACACATTAAGCGGGAACCAGGTGGGCAGGTACACCATTTCGGGAGGCATCACCGGCAGGTCATCCCAGGACCACTGGCCGAAGAGCGCCAGCCAGATCCGGGTAAACACCCGGGTGGCGGGGATGCCGCCGCGCGACCTGATCCACTCGGCGGCCCTGGACATGTGCGGTGCGCTGGGCAGATGCCCGGCCAGCCGCAGGGCGACGTAGGCCTCGACGGTGGTGGACAGGTCACCGGGGCCGCCGAAGAAGTTGGCCCAGGTTCCGTCGGCCCGCTGCTGCGAGGCGATCCACCGGGCGGCGGCGGCCGTCTCCTCCTCCGTGCGGATACCGAGGAACTCACGGAGCAGGAGATCCTCCGCGTCCATCGTGACGTTGGTCTCCAGCTCCCCCTGCCACCAGCCCTGCTCATGCTGGAGGCCGAGCAGGTGGTCGCGGGCACGGGCCAGCGTGGCCTCCGCACCGGAGAGTGCGGAGGGACTGCCAGATCGCGCGTGCGTCACTGTCATCGTCTCACCTCGCCTTCAACACACTGCCCCGCACTAGCACCCGGCCCACCAGTCACACGAGGCCCCAGACACGTGCCGGCGCTGACCCTCGTCAGCACCGCTGGGCCCTCAGCACTGACGGCCCACACCAGCGGTCAACCTGTCAATCTCCTGATCGCCGCCACCTCACCGCTCATCCCTGAGCGCAGATGGCTCAGCACGGCTGGCTCACCACCGGTTCCGCAGCACGGGCTGCTCACCATTGGCGCGCCGTGATGAACTCAGCGATGCCCGCGAACTCGGCACGCACCCCGTCGGGCATGTCGGTCTCGGTCAGGCAGTTCTCCGCCGCGGCCAGCTGCGCCGCGGCCTCGTTCTCGGTCCAGTCCTTGCCGCCCGCCTCCTCCACGAGGCGGGCCGCCCGCACCAGGTCGTCCTCGCTCAGCGCCTCGGTCCCGGCCAGCAGCCCGGCCAGTTCCTCCGCGGCCGCGGATCCGCTGGTCAGCGCCGCTACCACCGGAAGTGACTTCTTCCTGGCCCGCAGGTCCGCGCGGACCGGCTTGCCGGTCACCTCGGGGGCGCCCCAGATGCCGAGCAGGTCGTCGGTCAGCTGGAAGGCCAGCCCGGCGTGCGCACCGAACCCGGCCAGGCCCATGGCCAGCCCGGGCGGCGCGCCGACGTGGATCGCGCCGATGCTGCACGCGCAGGCCATCAGCGCCGCGGTCTTGTCCCCGGCCATGGTCAGGCACTCGGCCAGGTTCACGTCGTTGCGCTGCTCGAACGCCAGATCGGCGCCCTGTCCGGCGATCAGCCTGAGGACCGCGGCGGACAGGCAGCGCGCGGCCCAGATGCCCTGGGCCGCGGTGTCCTCGAGCAGGATGTCCTGCGCCAGCGCGAGCAGCGCGTCGCCGGCCAGGATGGCCGCCCCGACCCCGTGCACGGTCCAGGCGGTCGGCCGGTGCCGGCGTTCGGTGTCGCCGTCCATGATGTCGTCGTGCAGCAGGGAGAAGTTGTGCACGAGTTCCACCGCGACCGCGGCGGGCACGCCGCGGTCCGGCGGCGCCCCGGCCGCCCGGGCCGACAGCAGCGCCAGCGCCGGGCGGAGTGCCTTGCCCGCCCCGCTGCCGTCCAGGCCCAGATGGTAGGCGGCCACGGCAGCGACCTCGGGGCTGAGCCGGTCCACCGCGGCGGCGATCGCCGGGCCGACCAGATCGCGGGCCGTTTCCACGCCCGCGGGCATCACGGCGGTCACGACGCGGCCCCGGCGACCTCGGCCGCGCGGGTGGCGGCCGGAACTCCGTAGCCTGATTGGGTCATATTTCGCCGCAGCTCCCGCGCTGCGCTCAGTCCGCTTCGCACCGCACCCTCCATCGTGTCGGGCCACCCGGTATCGGTCCACGCGCCCGCGAGTACCAGGCCTGGCCGCCTGGTCGCAGCTCCCGGGCGTTTCTCGCCACAGCCGGGCTCCTGCCGGAACGTGGCCCGGCGTTCCCTGGTGACGAAGAAGTCAGCGATCCGCGCGTCGCGCGCGGCGGGGAAGATCTCCTCCAGCGCGGGGACGAACTGGTCCCGCAACTGGGCCGCGGGGGTGTCCACGACGTCATCCGCGGCCGACACGGAGACGGCCAGGTACTGCCCGGAGGACAGCCCTGAGGGCCCGGTCCGGTCGAAGACCCACTGCACCGGCGAGTCCACCGCCGCCGCGAACGGCAGCCGGGTCACCGGCCGGTCGTAGAGCACGTGCACGTTGACGATCGGGGACGCGCCCAGCTCGCGCCAGCGCTCCGGGCCCGGGCCGGGACCGGCCGCGCCGGCCGGCAGCAACCGGGCGGCGGCCTCGGGCGGCACCGCCAGGACCACCCCGTCTGCGGCGATGTCCGCGCTGGGCGCCGTGTCGCTCACCCCGCGGTCGGCCAGCTGGACCCGGAAACCCCCGCTGGCCAGGGGCTGGACCGAGGCGACCTTCGCCCCGAGCCGGACGCTGGCGCCAAGCTGGTCCAGCCGCCGCGCGGCGGCCTGGCCGTGCAGGTCACCGAGCGGGATGGCGGGCGTGCCGATGTCCGCCGCGTCGCGGGCACCGAGCAGCGCGGTCCGCACCACCGTGGCCGCCAGGGACAGGTTGGCCTCGTCCCCCGCCACGTTCAGCGCGGAGACGGTGAACAGGTCCCAGAGCACCCGCCGGGCGCGCTCGCTCTGCCCGTGTGCCGCCAGCCAGTCCCCCAGGCGCTGGGCGTCGAGGCCGGGCCGGGCCGGGCTGAGGAAGCGCATGGCGAGCGCCGCGCGGGTCACCCGCAGCCGCTCGGCAGGCGACAGCAGCGGGTAGCTCACCAGGGCCTGGCCCATGTGCAGCGGGCCGGGGAGCCGGGTCCGGCGCAGCCGGGCCTGGCCGTGCGGGCCGAGCACGGCGACGTCGAAGCGATCCTGCAGCGACACCGAGCCGGTCATCCCGAGCCGGTCGATGAGCTCCCGGTAGGCGGTGCAGCAGCCGAGGAACACGTGCTGGCCGTTGTCGACGACCAGGCCGCCCCGGGTGAACGAGCAGGTCGCCCCGCCCAGCCTGGGCCGGGACTCCAGCAGCGTCACCCGGTGACCCGCCTCACGCAGCGCGAGCGCGGCGGTGATCCCGGCCAGCCCCCCGCCGACCACCACCACGTGCCGCCCGGGGCGGTCCCCGCCCGGGCTCACCGGGCGCACCGGATCGGGGCTCACCGGGGCGCTCCCGCCGGGCTGGCAGGCCGGGGCGGCTGGGGCCCGCCGACCCGCAGCGCCGTGCCGGCCAGTGACTTCACGGCCACCATGGCCTTCTGGCCGGGGGACAGGGAGACCCGGCGCTGCAGCACGAGTTCCGGGGCGGCGGCGATGTTCTCCAGCAGCCGGAAGTAGATCCCGGCCATGGCGCCGGTGCAGGCGGCGCTGCGCCGGTCCAGCATCGGCATCAGCTGCAGCCCGCGCGCGTACCAGTCGCGCGCCCGCTCCGCCTCGAACGTCACCAGGTCCACCAGCTTCGGGTCAGCGGCCGGCCAGCCGGAGCCGTTGGGCCGCAACTCGGTGCCGAACCGCTTGAAGTCCTCGGCGGGCAGGTAGACCCGCCCGTCCCGGTAGTCCTCGCGGATGTCGCGCAGGATGTTGGTGAGCTGCAGGGCCACGCCGAGCGCGTCCGCCAGCGGCGCGGCCGCGGCCACGTCCCGGGTGCCGAACACGCCGAGCGACAGCCGCCCGATCGAGCCCGCCACGCACCGGCAGTAGTTCCGCAGGTCGTCGAAGGTCGGGTAGCTCGTGCCCCGGACGTCGGCCTCGCACCCGTCGATCAGCTCGCCGAACGCCTCCAGCGGGACGGGAAACCGGCGGCCCGCGTCGGCGAGGGCGACGAGCACCGGGTCGCCGGGCGCCCCGTCCCCGCGGGCCAGGGCCATGACGCTGGCCCGGGCGTCGGCCAGCGCGGTGAGCTTGTCGGCCGGGTCCAGGGTGCCGTCGCCGATGTCGTCGATGCGCCGGGCGAACGCGTAAACGGCAGCCAGGGCCCGCCGCTTGGCCGGCGGGAGCAGCCGGATGCCGTAGGAGAAGTTGCGCGCCTGGGACCAGGTGATTTCCTCACAGTGCCGGTAGGCCATCGGCACGTCCATCGCGTCACCTCCCGGTTGCATAAGCCCTCAGCATCTCCCTGGCCAGGCGGCCCCGGCGCGGCGTGTGCGTCGCGCGCAGCACATCATGTCCGGCTTCGGTGATCGCGGCCAGGGCGGCTCGCCCGCCGGCCACGTAACCGGCCACGGCAACCCGGGCAGACCCGCGCAAATTCCCCACCAGCGGGGCGCCTTCGTCGAGAAGCTGGCCCGCCCGCTCCACCTCGAACGCCATCAGGGCCCTGAGCTGTGGTCCGGCCGAGGGGGCCGCGAGGTCACTGTCGGTGCAGCCGAACCGCTGCATGTCCTCGGCGGGCAGGTAGATACGGCCGGCCCGGAAGTCCTCCGCCACGTCCTGCCAGTGCTCGGCGAGCTGGAGCGCGGTGCAGACCCGGTCGGAGAGAATCATCCGCTCCGGGGTCGCCGCCCCGAACACGTGCAGCACGATCCGGCCCACCGGGTTGGCCGAGAGCTTGCAGTAATCGGCCAGGTCGGTGAAGGCCGGGTACCGGCTCACCACCTGGTCCTGCCGGTTAGCCCGGATCAGGTCCGCGAACGCCTGCTGCGGGATCGCGCAGTCCCCGACCACCGTGGCCAGCGCGCGGACCACCCCGATCTGCGGGGCCGACCCGGCCGTCCCCGCCGGGGCTGGCCCCTCCCGCAGGGCGGGGTCCTGGAACTGGTAAAGCCGACCGAGGTCGGCTTCCAGGGCGTCCAGGAGCTGGGCCCGCTCACCGGGGGGTGCCTCGTCGCCCATGTCGTCGACGGCCCGGGCGAAACCGTAGACGGCCGCCAGGTGCCGCCGGTACCGGCCCGGCAGCAGCCGCAGTGCTACCGGGAAGTTCTCGCCCGATGCCTGGGCAGCCGCAGCGGACCCGATGGCTTCCGCCGACGGGAAAACCACCGCTGTGCCGCGTGGTTCACCCAATCGTGTTACCCCCTGGCTCACAGCACCTATCACCGCACACTCGCCATACAAATGCAAACAATGACATGGACGTCACCTGACACGGGTGTCGTTGATCGTCCGGATGAGACCCCGCTCGTTCAACGCGGCCTTCACCTAACAGCACAGTCTCATTATGCCCGGCCGCGCCGGAGCCACCCACCCGGGGCAGGCCGAAGGCTGTCTATCACAATGCGTGGGCCATTAGCAACGCACGGCCTAGCTGACTTTCCCGGGTTTTGCCGGCGTACCCGGCCCGGCTCTCCAGCAGGGCATTATCCCAGTTCAGAGGCATGATCTCGGTATTGTGGCGGCGACCAGGATATGTTTCGACTGCGTTACGAATTGGATTCATGTCAGCGATATCAGCGGCACCCGGCCTGCCGTCGGCCCTCTTGCCAGGCCAGGTTACCGAACGCAATCTATACGCGACGCTGCAGCGCCAGCCGGGGCGGCCGTCTTTGCCCGGGCCCTCGCGCGGACTCGTCCCCATTCACTGACATCAATGTCATATTCGCGGACCCGGGAGCCGGGCCGAAGGGGGCCCGGGCCGCCCCGGCTGGCCGGGTGCGCGGACCGGCCGCTAGCCCGGCGGGGTGACCTCCCGCAGGGAACGGGGGCCGCCCGGCGGCGGACACCGTGGCGCGCCGGCCTCCCGGTGATCTCATCCGGCTCACTACCACACTGCGTTTCGCCCAAATATGGATAAATACCCTCAACCTGGACCGATCATCTATTTTCCCGGTAAAGGACATTACTGACTGCTACGCTCAAAAACTTCGGGGGGGTCTCCGAAGCTCCTTCGTAGCTATGTGGTCACTAATCCGTTCCACTCACACTTCGAGGCCTGAGCCATGGGGTTGCTGCGTCTCCGGTCCATACGCCAGCGGATCTTCCTGCTAGTCCTTGTCCCGGTGCTATCCCTGATCGCGCTGTACGTGTTCGCGACGTTCCTGACCGCGCGGGGGGCCCTCACCCTTTCCGAGGCCAGCACGATCAAGTCCGTTACCGGCACGCCCACCGGGGCGTTCCTGGGCCAGCTTGATGCGGAGCGCCCGCTCGCGTACGTATACCTGTCCAGCCCGACCGGCGACAATCTGGCCGCGCTCCAGGTCCAGCAGACCAGGACCACCGCCGCGGCCTCGGCCCTGCGGACGGCGCTGAACTCGCCGGGCACGATGAACAACGCGACCGCGCCGGAGAAGCGGGCCATCGCCACCCTGCTGACCGACATCAAAGGCCTGCCCGCGCTGCGCGCCCAGGTGCGCTCGCAGATCATCAGCAAGTCCAGGGCCCTCGGCGAGTACGACGCCATGGTGTCCGACGCCTACGCGGTCCTCGACCAGGCGGTCCTGGAGCAGACCAACGCCACGCTGGTCACCCAGGCCGAGGACTTCATCCGGATGGGCCGGGCCGAGGACCTCATGCTGCAGGAGAGCGCGATCATCTCGGGCGACCTGGCCGCGCGGTCGTTCCCCGCCGCCGACCGGGAGCAGTTCACCCAGCTGGTCGGGGCCCGGCGGGCGCTGTTCAGCCAGACCCTGCCTGACCTTCAGCCGCGGTACCGCAGCTATTACACGCATGACATCAGCCCGCAGGCGACCACCGCGCTGACCGGGCTGGAGAACACGCTGATGAGCGACACGCGCACCGGCAGCCCGCCCCCGGTCCAGCCGCAGCAGTGGGAGGCGGCGGTCGGCGGGGTGGCGGCGGGCCTGTCCCGGGCCGGGACCCAGGCGTCGAACGCGATCACCGCGCAGGCGACGACCAACTCCGACGCCACCTACCTGGAGCTCATCCTGGCGGGCGGTCTGGGCCTGCTCGCGGTGATCCTGTCGATCATCGTGTCGTTCGTGATCGGCCGGGGCCTGATCCGCGAGCTGGCCACGCTGCGTGATTCCGCGCTGGAGCTGGCGAACAAGCGGCTGCCCGACGTGGTGAACCGGCTCGCCGACGGCCAGGACGTGGACGTCTCCGCCGAGGCTCCCGAGCTGCCCGCCCGATCGGACGAGATCGGCCAGGTCCAGGAGGCGTTCGCCGCGGTCCAGCAGACCGCCGTCGAAGCAGCCGTGGGCCAGGCCCGGCTGCGCCAGGGCATCAGCGACATCTTCCGGAACCTGGCCCGGCGCAGCCAGTCGCTGCTGCACCGCCAGCTGGCCCTGCTCGACGCGATGGAGCGGCGGGCCAAGGAGCCGGAGGAACTCGAGGACCTGTTCCGCATCGACCACCTCACCACCCGCATGCGACGGCACGCGGAGAGCCTGATCATCCTGTCCGGCGACGCGCCGGCCCGGTCCTGGCGCCGCCCCGTCCCGTTCGTCGACGTGCTCCGGGCGGCCGTGGCCGAGGTCGAGGACTACACCCGGATCAAGGTCGCCGCGAACACCCGGGCGGCCATCAACGGCCCGGCCGTCGCCGACGTCATCCACATGATCGCGGAGCTCGCGGAGAACGCCGTCGTCTTCTCCCCGCCGAACACCCCGGTGCTGATCAGCGGCGATGTGGTCGGGCGCGGGTTCGCGGTGGAGATCGAGGACCGCGGGCTCGGGCTGAGCGAGGAGCGGCGGGCCGAACTCAACGAGCTGCTGGAGAACCCGCCGCCGTTCGACCTGTCCGGCAGTGACCAGCTCGGCCTGTTCGTGGCCAGCCAGCTGGCCCGCAAGCACAACATCCGGATCTCCCTGCGCGGCTCCCCCTACGGCGGGACGACCGCGATCGTCCTCATCCCCAACACCCTGGTCGTCTCCGAGGAGACCGTCCAGCAGAACGGGACGGACCCGGGCCCCGGAGTGCAGCTGTCTGGCCGGCACGCGGCCCGGGAGGACACCGGCGCCTTCGCCGCCATCACCGAGGACATCGCCGGGGCCGCCGGGAAGCCCGTGCTCAGCGGGGTCACCGCGGCCGCCCCGGACGACCCGGCCGAGCGCTGGCCGGCCGACAGCGGAACCGATCCGTGGGCCGCCCAGGCCGCGGCGGACGACTGGGCCGGCCCGGAGCAGGCGAACGCATGGGGCGGGAACGGCGGCAACGGCGCGAGTGCCGACCGCGGCCACGGGCGGAACGGTTTCCGCGGGCTCGCGGACCACGGGCTCGCGGACCACGGGCTCGCGGACCACGGGCTCCCGGACCACGGGCTCGCGGACTACGGCGACGACCGGGGCTGGCCGCCGGCCAGCGACCCGGTCCACGCGGGCTCCCCCGACCAGCACGACCTCGACCACGGGGACGCGGACTTCGCGGACACGGACGCGCTGCCCCGCCGGGTGCGCCAGGCCAGCCTGGCTCCCCAGCTGCGGGAGGACACGCTGCAGCGGCGGCCCGCCGCGAACGGGGGCGCCGCGGCGGGACCGCCGGCGGAGGAACGCTCACCCGAAGAGGCGCGGAGCACGATCACCGCCATCCAGCAGGGCTGGGAACGCGGACGTTCGCTGTTCGACCCGCACGAGAAGACCACGGACGCGATGACCGGCACCCAGCCCCCGGCGGAGCCCAGTCCCCCGGAGGCCGGGGAGGCCGGCCCTCAGGGTGATGAGTGAGGGCAAGGGGAGAAGATGAGCGCGGCAGAGCAAGAGAAAGGCGTGGGGGCCGGGTCGCCGAGCGACCTCGACTGGCTGCTTGATGACCTGGTAGTGCGGGTGCCCGACGTGGACAAGGCGGTCATCCTGTCCCGCGACGGGCTGGCCATCGCCGCGTCGAGCGCGCTGACCCGGGAGGACGCGGAGCACCTGTCCGCCGTGGCGTCCGGGTTCCAGAGCCTGGCCCGGGGAGCCGGCCGTCACTTCGGCGGCGGGTACGTCCGGCAGACCATCGTGGAGATGGACACGGCCTTCCTGTTCGTGACCTCGGCCGGTGAGGGCAGCTGCCTCGCGGTGCTGAGCCCGGCCAGCGCGGACGCGGGGCTGGTCGCCTACGAGATGGCGATCCTGGTGAAGCGGGTGGGCCAGCACCTGTCGGTGAACCCCCGGCCGGGCACGGCCGGGGAGGTCACGGACTGACCCGGGCATGCCGTCGCCCGACGATCACTGGCTGGACGAGGAAGCCGGCCCGGTCGTACGGCCGTACGCGCTCATCCGGGGCCGGACCCGGGCCAGCGGGGAGACCCTCGACCTGATCGCGATCATCACGGCGGTGCGCGGCGTCCAGCTCGATCCGTTGTCCCTGGACCCGGAGCACCTCGCGGTGCTCCGGCTCTGCCGGCTGCCCACCTCGGTGGCGGAAATCGCGTCCGATCTCGACCTGCCGCTGGGCGTGATCCGGATCCTGCTCGGCGATCTGCGGGAACGGTCCCTGGTCGCGATTCATAACCCCATCCCGCCGGCCCGGCTGCCTGACGTGCAGGTCCTCAAGGAGGTCGTCGATGGCCTACGCCGCCTCTGACCAGCCTGGGCGCATGGGACACATGCCGGTCACCATCAAGATCCTCATCGCGGGTGGCTTCGGGGTGGGCAAGACCACGCTGGTCGGGTCGCTGACCGAGATCCGGCCGCTGCGCACCGAGGAGCCGCTGAGCGAGCCGGGTGCCGCGGTGGACCGGCTCGACGGGGTCGAGCGGAAGAGCACCACCACCGTGGCCCTGGACTTCGGCCGGATCACCATCCGCGAGAACCTGGTCATCTACCTGTTCGGCACCCCCGGCCAGGAACGGTTCTGGTTCATGTGGGACGAGCTGGCCCGCGGCGCGCTGGGGGCGATCGTGATGGCCGACACCCGGCGGCTGTCGGACTGCTTCCCGTCCGTGGACTACTTCGAGCAGCGCGGCATCCCGTTCGTGGTGGGCGTGAACTGCTTCGACGGGGCGCGCCGGTACCGCGCCGAGACGGTCAGGAAGGCGCTGGACCTGGATCCCGGGGTGCCGGTGGTGCTGTGTGACGCGCGGCAGCGGGCGTCCTGCCGGGACGCGCTGATCGCCCTGGTCGAGCACGCCCTCCAGGTGTTCCGGGACCGTTCCGAGCGCGCCGCCGGGGCAGCCCGGGCCGCCCCGGCCGGTGCCCCGGCCCCGGCCGCGGCCCAGCCCGCCCCCGGCGGATGAGACAGTCCACTCACGGACTGACCGTGGCCGGTCAGCCCGGCCGGCCGGGTCACGTGCGCCAGATGAGGACCAGCGCGCAGTCGTCGGATCCGCCCCCGCCGGCCTTGACCACGCGGACCAGCTCGGTCGCGGCGTTCCGGAAACCGGAGGCCACCAGCCGGGTGGCCTCGCCCAGCAGCCGGTCGGTGCCCGCGTCGATATCCCGGCCGGGTGCCTCGACCAGGCCGTCGGTGTACAGCATCAGCGCGTCCCCGGAGCGCAGGGCACCGTGCACCGGCGTGGCCCGCGGATCCGGGACCACGCCCAGCACGATGCCGCGCGCCTGGGTCACCTTCCAGGTGCCGCTGCCCGCGTCGAACTGGGCAGGCGGCGGGTGCCCCGCCGAGGCCAGCATGTACTCGCCGGTGGCCAGGTCCAGCGCCAGGTGCACGGCGGTGACGAAACCCTCCACGGCCGGCCCGCGGCGCAGGTAGGAGTTGCACGCACCGAGGAACTCCCCCTGCGGCACCGAGCCCAGCAGGCCACCGAAGGCCCCGGAGAGCAGCAGCGCCCGGGTCCCGGCGTCCACCCCCTTGCCGGACACGTCGACGAGCGCGACCTCCAGCGTCTTGCCGTCGCAGGACGACACCAGGAAATCGCCGCCGAACGAGGAGCCCCCGGCCGGCCGGAGCACGGCGGCGGACTGCCAGCCGGCGGGCAGCTCGGGCAGCCGGGCCTGCGCCCGGATCCGGTCCCGCAGCTCGATCAGCATCCGGTCCCCGCGCAGCCCCTGCACGCCGAGCTTCCACCGGGTCCGGGCCAGCGCATCCGCGAACAGCGCGGTGACCACGATCGTCGCGATGATGCCGGCCCCGGCCCGCCGGTGCAGCGTGTCGTAGATCAGCATGACCGCGACCAGGCCGAAAAGGATCCGCAGGGCCCGGGGCCAGAGCAGCAGCCCGCCCGCCAGCACGGGCAGGATCATCAGTCCCGGCGAGAACCACCATTCCGACAGGTGCACCGCCGCCACCCCGATGGCCAGCGTGGCGATGGTCAGCACGAAGGCCATCCGGCGGTTCCGGGTGATGAACTGGCGCCGGACCTGGCCGGCCACCCCGGCCCCCACCGATCGGGCAAGCCGGGCAGAACGGGTGAGTGGCCGGGAAACCATGATGGGCGAACTGTATCCGCCGCCTCACTGGTCTGGCACGCTCCCAAACTGATTGGCGCCGCCCCGGCCGGACCAGGTAGGAATGCGGTCATGGCAGCGCACTTCCCGATCAGGGCGGTCGGAGAGCATGAGTTCGACGCCTTCCACCGCACGAACGAGCACGCCTTCCACGACAGCCCGCCCAGCCAGCGGCACCGGGCCGAGATGCTGGACCGCCTCGAACTGGACCGCACGCTGGCCGCGTTCGACGGCCCGACCCCCGTGGCCAGCGCCGGCGCGTGGACCTTCCGGCTGACCGTGCCGGGGGCGGTGGCCTCCGCCGCGGGCGTGACCTGGATCGCGGTCATGCCCACGCACCGCCGGCGCGGCATCCTGTCCAGCCTGATGCGCCGGCAGATCGACGACATCCACGAGCGGGGTGAGCCGCTCGCGGTGCTGTGGGCCTCGGATGCCCGGATCTACGGCCGTTTCGGCTACGGCCGCGCCTCCTGGCACGCGGGCTTCACGATCCGGCACGGCGAGGGCGTGCTCAGCGCCCAGGCTCCCGCGGACCCGGGCCTGCAGCTGCGGATCACCGAGCCACAGGCGGCCCTGGCCGAACTGGCCAAGGTCTACGACACGCTGCTGCCTGGCCAGCCGGGTTTCTTCGTCCGGAGCGAAGCCTGGTGGAACCGGATCGTGGCGGACCCGGACGAAGGTCAGCCCGGGTCCGTGCCGTTGCGCTGCGTGCTCGCCGAAGACGACACCGGCCCCCGTGGCTACGCGCTGTACACCGGCCGGGGCCGGTGGGACGAGGACACGTTCCTGCCCGACTCCGTGCTGGACATCCGGGAACTGGTGGCGGCCGACCCGGCCGCCACCGCGACGCTCTGGTCGGACCTGCTCAGCCGCGACCTGGTCAGTGAGGTGACGGCCCGGCTGCGGCCGGCCGACGACCCGCTGCTGCACCTGCTGGCCGACCCCCGGCGAGCCCGTCCCCAGGTCAGTGACGGGCTCTGGGTGAGGATCATCGACCTGCCCGCGGCCCTCACCGCGCGGCGCTACGCGGCCCCGGTCGACGTGGTCATCGAGGTCACCGACGAGATGTGCCCGTGGAACGCGGGGCGGTGGCGGGTACGGGGCTCCGGGCCGGTCCTGGCCGGTGCCGGGACCACGCCGGGCGCGGGGACGGCGGAGTGCGAGCGGACTTCGGCGGCTCCGGACGTCGTGCTGCCCGCGGCCACGCTGGGCGCGGCCTACCTGGGCGGCACCTCGCTCGGGACCCTGGCCCGGGCCGGGCTGGCCACGGAGGTCCGCGGCGGGGCGCTGGCTGCCCTGTCGGCCGCCTTGGGCTGGGACCCGGCCCCGTGGTGCCCCACGATCTTCTGAGGCCCAGCGCGCGCTGCTGAGGCACTGGTGGGTCGGCTGAGGCTGAGGGGTCTCGCTGGGCGGCCGAGCCCGGCCCAGGCCACGCAACCTTCCCGTTCTCCCAAGCCCGGCCGCCCCACACTGGTTCCTGAGCCCCGCGAGTCACACTGACCCCTCCCGTCTACATATCACGCCGGACGTGCGCCGAACCGGACAAAACACCCCGGAAACCGGCACGCTGCGCGGGAAAAGTGGGCGTCACCCACGCCCACGGCCGGGTCGCCGGCCGGGCTGGCCGGGATTGAGGGGGGATCGCACGACTGATTCGGGACTGGGTGGAAACGGTAGGCGGTGGAGGCTGCCGATGCCGGGGATGAAGATCACGCTGGATTCGGCCATGCGGGCCAGGGACGTGTCCCGGCCCCGGGCCGAGCAGGAAGCTGCTGCGGAGCGGTCTACCTCCGGGGGGACGTCGGTCCGGCCGCGGCGACCCCGGCCTGAGCCGTCGCCGGCCGGAGCCGTCCCAGGCGGAGCCAGGCCCGAGGCGGAGCCGGCCCGGACCGGGCCGGGGCCAGGGAGCACGCCCGAGGCGCCGCCGCCAGCCCCGCCAGCACGACCCCGGGCCTCCGCATCCCCGGCCGCAGCCCCCCCGCCTGCAGCCGCCCAGGGCACACCGTCGCGGACCGGCACGGCCAAGCCAGCGGCGGGCAGGCCAGGACGCCGAAGAAGCCGAAGCCCGCGGGCCAGAACGGCGACTCCGGGCGGGGGCGGGGCAAGCGGCACCGGACGCGCAGGCGCGGCGGCCGCTGAGCCGGCCCGGTTAGCTGGCCCGGTGAGCTGGCCCGGTTAGCTGGCCGGGGGTTCGGGGGGGAGTTCGCCGGTCTTCTCGTAGTCGGCGATCATCTGCAGGCGGCGGGCGTGCCGGGGTTCGCCGGAGAACGCGGTCTCCACGAACACCTGGGCGAAGCTGACCGCGTCCGGGATGGGGTACATCCGGGCGCCGAGGCTGAGGACGTTGGCGTCGTTGTGCAGCCGGGCCAGCCGCGCGGTCTCCTGAGTCCAGGCGATCGCCGCCCGGATCCCGCGGACCTTGTTGGCCGCGATCTGCTCGCCGTTCCCCGACCCGCCGATCACGATGCCCAGGCTGTCGGGATCCGCGGCGACCGCGCTGGCCGCCCGCATTACGTAGACCGGGTAGTCGTCCTGCGGGTTAAAGCTGGCCGGACCGCAGTCGACAGCCTGGTGGCCGGCTTCGCCCAGCCATCTGATCAGGGCCGCCTTGAGCTCGTATCCGGCGTGGTCAGATCCCAAGTAGACGCGCACGGGGCCAGTCTGTCAGAACCAGGGCCGCCAGCCCGCACCCGGCCGCAAAGACGGGGTACGGGCCGGCCCAGACGGCGGCTAGTCGAAGATCGGGTCGCGCGTGCGGCTGCGCTTGAGCTCGAAGAAGCCGTCGGTCTGGGTCACCAGCAGCACGCCGTCCCAGAGCTTCGCGGCCGCCTCACCGCGCGGGATCGGGGAGACCACCGGCCCGAAGACGGAGGTGCCGTTCACCGAGATCACCGGGGTGCCGACCTCGTACCCCACCCGGTCGATGCCTTCCGCGTGGGAGGCCCGGACCGCCTCGTCGTATTCGGTGGAATCCATCGCGTCGGCCAGCTCGGCCGGCAGCCCGGCCTCGGCGAGCGCGGCCTCGATCGTCGCCCGGTCCTTGGGCGCCTTCTCCAGGTGGAACCGGTTGCCGAGCGCGGTGTAGAGCGGGCCGAGCACGTCCGGCCCGTACTTCTGCTCGGCGGCGATCGCGACCCGCACCGGGCCCCACGCCTGCTTCATCAGCTCCTGGTACCGCTCGGGCAGGTCTTCCTTGCCCTCGTTCAGCACCGCGAGGCTCATCACGTGCCAGCGGACCTGAACGGGCCGGACCTGCTCCACCTCGAGCATCCAGCGGGACGCGATCCACGCCCACGGACACAGCGGGTCAAACCAGAAATCGACCGGGGTAGGCTCCTGCTCGGCCATGGGGCTCCTTCTCGTCGGGGCGGGGCCAGACCATGCGCTGGCCAGTTGATCAGGCTTCACCGGGGAACGGGGGGCCAGACGCCGGGACGCCGCCGCTCCCCACCTAGCCTGCAACCGGCCGGCGCCCGACCGCATTCCGCTACCGGGCGTGGGAAAATGCCGGGGCGGCGGCCAGGATGAACTGCGGACGGTGGGAACGTGGACACCGGACGTCGTGGACATGGAAAGGTGCCAGCTACGTGGCGAACAATCTCACCCGCGAGGAAGCGCGGGACCGGCGGCAGCTCCTGGACGTCGGCTCTTATCAGGTGGAACTGGATCTGACCGGCGGCGGGGACACCTTCCTGTCGACCAGCACCGTGCGGTTCCACGCCGCCACCCCGGAGGCGGCCACCTTCATCGAGCTGACTGCCCCGGCGGTCCGGGAGATCGTCCTGAACGGCGATCCGGTCAGCGTCCGCGCGTTCGACGGCAACCGGATCGCGCTGGACGGGCTGCAGGCCGTCAACGAGCTCCGGGTCGTGGCCGAGTGCGCCTACTCGCGCAGCGGCGAGGGCCTGCACCGCTTCACCGACCCCTCGGACGGGGGCGTGTACCTCTACTCCGACCTGGAGACCTACGACGCGCACCGGATCTACGCCTGCTTCGACCAGCCGGACCTGAAGGCCTCCTTCGAGTTCACCGTGATCGCCCCGGAGGACTGGCTGGTCCTGTCGAACATGGCCGCCGACGTGAGCGGCGACCCGGTGGCCGGGGACGCGAGGCGCTGGCACTTCCCGCCGTCGCCGGTGATGTCCGCGTACATCACCGCGATCATGGCCGGCCCCTACTACCAGGTCACGAGCGAGCACGACGGCATCCCGCTGGGCATCTACTGCCGCCGGTCGCTGGCCGGGTACCTGGACCCGGAGGAAATCTTCGAGGTGACCCGGCAGGGCTTCGACTTCTTCCATCACGCGTTCGGGGTGCGGTACGCGTTCGGCAAATACGACCAGGTCTTCGTGCCGGAGTTCAAGGCGGGCGCGATGGAGAACGCCGGCTGCGTGACGTTCCTCGAGGACTACGTGTTCCGTTCCCGGGTCACCGACTTCGCCCGCGAGCTGCGCGGCGACACGATCCTGCACGAGATGGCGCACATGTGGTTCGGTGACCTGGTCACCATGCGCTGGTGGGACGACCTGTGGCTGAACGAGTCGTTCGCGACCTGGGCCTCAGCCCTGGCCCAGGCCGAGGCGACCCGGTGGCGCAACGCGTGGACCACGTTCTGCCAGCTGCACAAGGCCTGGGCCTACCAGCAGGACCAGCTGCCGTCCACGCACCCGATCGCCGCGGACATCCCGGACATCGCCGCGGTCGAGGTCAACTTCGACGGGATCACCTACGCCAAGGGCGCGTCCGTGCTCAAGCAGCTCGTCGCCTACGTCGGGCGGGACCAGTTCCTGGCCGGGGTGCGGCGCTACTTCGGGGAGCACGCCTGGGGGAACGCCACCCTCAGCGACCTGCTGGGCGCCCTGCAGGAGTCGTCCGGGCGGGAACTGTCCGGCTGGTCCAAGCAGTGGCTCGAAACGGCCGGGGTGAACACCCTGCGCCCGGACTACGACCTCGACTCCAGCGGCCGGATCAGCGAGTTCGCGGTGGTGCAGACCGCGCCCGCCAGCCATCCCGAGCTCCGCCTGCACCGGATCGCGGTCGGTCTCTACGACCGGACCGACGACGGGCTGACCCGGCGCTGCCGGATCGAGGCGGACATCGCGGGCGAGCGCACGGTGCTGGCCGCGCTGGCCGGCCAGCGCCAGCCGGATCTGGTGCTGGTCAACGACGACGACCTGACCTACGCGAAGATGCGGCTGGACAGCCGTTCCCTCGGCACGCTCATGACCAGCATCGGGGAGTTCACCGAGTCGCTGCCCGCCGCGCTCTGCTGGGCCGCCGCGTGGGACATGTGCCGGGACGCGGAGATGGCCGCGCGGCGCTACGTCCAGCTCGTCACGACCGGGGTGGAGCACGCCGACGACATCTCCGTCGTGCAGACCTTGCTGCGCCAGGCCAGCTCGGCGCTGCGCCGGTTCACCGACCCGGCCTGGCGGGCGCGCGGGATCAACGAGGCTGCCGGCGCGCTGCTCGGCCTGGCCGAGCGGGCCACGCCGGGCTCGGACCGCCAGCTCGCCTATGTCCAGGCGTTCGCCGCCCTGGCCACCTCGCGCAGCGACCTGGCCCTGCTGACCGGCCTGCTGGACGGTACGGCGTACATGGACAGCCTGGTCGTGGACACCGAGCTGCGCTGGCGGCTGCTGCACCGGCTGGCCAGCCGGGGGGCCGCGGGACCGGCCGAGATCGACGCCGAGCTGCGCCGCGACCCCACCGACGCGGGCGAGCGGCGGGCCGCCACCTGCCGGGCCGCGATCCCGGAGCCCGCGGCCAAGGAGGCGGCGTGGGCGGCCATCGTCAGCGGCACGCTGCCGAACGCCGTGTTCCGCGCCACGCTGAACGGCTTCAGCGATCCTGACCAGGCGGAGCTCCTGGCGCCGTACGCCACCCGGTACTTCGAGGTGGTCGGCGAGGTGTGGCAGAACTGGAGCAGCGACATGGCCCAGTGGTTCACCACCAACGCCTACCCGCTGACCCAGATCTCCGAGCATACGGTGGAGCTCACCGACGCCTTTATCGCCGAGGCCGACCCGCCGGCCGCTCTGCACCGGCTGCTCCTCGAGGGCCGGGACGGCGTCGAGCGGGCGCTGCGCTGCCAGATCCGCGACCGCGCGGAGGCTTAGCGGGGGGCCAGGAGGGGTAACGGCGGGCCCGGGAAAACCCGGCACCCGGGACGCCCCGGTCAGGTCTCGACTACGGTCGCGCCGGGCCGCGTGGCGCGGCGCCGGATCGGAGTGAGCAGGCCGATCGTGCCGATGAAAAAGCACAGTGCGCCGCTGGCCAGGCAGGCGGGCAGGACGCCGTAGTGGCCGGCGGACCAGGTGAGCAGGGCAGCCCCGATTGGGCCTAGCGAGAAGTGGATGGTCCAGAAGGCGGCGGTGACCCGGCCGAGCAGGCGGTCCGGGGTCACCTCTTGGCGCAGCGACATGGAGCAGATGCCGGCCACGCTGGCACAGCCCAGGTAGAGGGCGGCCAGCACGGCGGTGGGCGGGACACTGCCGGTCGCGCCGAGTCCGGCGATGGCCAGTGCGCTCAGCATCACAGCGCCAGTCCAGGTGGTGCCGAAGCCCAGCCTGCGGCGGATTGGGGCCACCAGGAGGGCGCCGGCGACGGTGCCGAGGGCAGCGACGCCCAGGACCAGCCCGACTACGCCGTCCCCTTGGCCCAGATCGTGCTTCAGGTAGTAGATGAGCACGTCGGGCAGGCCCTGGGTGGCAAAGATAAAGAACGTCAGCAGGACGGTCAGGCTGCGCAGCACGGGGTTCTGCCACAGGAACCGTGCCCCGGCCAGGAACTCCCGCCAGGGACCAGCGGCGCCGGGGGAACTGGGCCCCGGCACGTCGGGCGCAGCGGAGTCCGCCCTTTCCTCGCGGCGCGAGGCCAGGCCGTGCCGGACCACGAGCACGCCGACGGCAGACACCGCGAAGCTGGCCGCGTCGACCGCTATCGCGTTCGCGGGGCCGAGCACCGCCGAGATCAGCCCCGCGAGGAGCGGACCCGCGACGGCGGCCGCCGACTGGGCCGCGTAGAGCAGCCCGTTGGCCTCGGTGATCCGGGCCGGGCCGGACAGGGCCGGAACCACCGTCACGTAGCCCACCTGGAAGACCATCCCGATCGCGGCGCACACCGGCAGGATCACGTACAGCAGCCAGACCTCCGGGTGCACCGCCCAGACCAGCGGGATGAGCCCGTAGAGGATCATCCGGGCCAGGTCGCAGGCGGCCATCAGGATCCAGCGGTCGAGCCGGTCGGCCAGGATCCCGGCGAAGACGCCGGCCACCACCGCCGCGGCCCCGGCCGCCCCGGTGAGCAGGCCCATCTGCGCGACCGATCCGGTCGCCCGCAGCACCAGCAGCGGGACGGCGATGAGCGCGAACGAGTCCCCGGCCACCGACAGGGTCTGCGCCATGAGGAACACGCCGAAGCCCCGGTCCCGCCAGAGGGCCGGGCGGCCGCCGCTGCTCACGGGAGGCTGGAGACCGCCCGGGCCACCGCGCGCACCGTACGGGAGTCGGCCAGGTCATCCAGGGACACCGCGCGGCCCTCACCGTCACACAGCGGGACCCGCCAGTTCGGGTACTCGTCCGTGGTGCCGGGGATGTTCTGCGGCCGCCGGTCCCCGACCGCGTCGGCCAGGGACACCCCGACGAGCAGGGCCGGGGTACGGGCCAGGAACGCGTAGCAGGCCACGGTGAACTCGGCCGGGGTGGGGCGGCCGCCGGGCGGCAGCAGCCCCTCCGCCTCCAGCGCCTGCTGCCAGGCGCGCACCACGGCGTCGGACTCGTCGCTTTCTTCCCGGTAGGAGCGGGTGAGCAGGCCGAGCCGGGAACGCAGCTCCACCTGCTCCCCGGTCACGAACGCCGCGATCGGCGGCACATCATGCGTGCCGACCATGGCCAGGCAGTGCCGCCGCCACTTGCCCGGCGGAAGCGGCGCCCCGTCCGGGCCGCGCTCGAACCAGAGCATCGCGGTGCCGAGCACCCCCTGGTCGGCCAGGTACTCCCGGATCCACGGGTCCACCGTGCCGAGATCCTCGCCGATGGCCAGCGCCCCGGCCGCGACGGCCTGGCCGGCCAGCACGCCGACCATGGCCCGGTGGTCGTACCGCACGTAGGTGCCCTGGTCCGGCCCCATCCCGGCGGGCACCCACCAGAGCCGGAACAGGCTCATCACGTGATCGACGCGCAGGCCGCCGGCGTGCCGCAGGGCCGCGTGCATCAGGTCCGCCAGCGGCGCGTAGTCCTGGCCGGCCAGCCGCTGCGGGTGCCAGGGGGGCTGGTTCCAGTCCTGGCCGCGCTGGTTGAACTCATCCGGCGGGGCGCCCACGCTGACCCCGGGGACCATGACGTCCCGCCAGGTCCAGGCGTCGGCGCCGCCCGGGTGGCAGCCGACCGCAAGGTCCCGGATGATGCCGATGGACATCCCGGCGGCCCGCGCGGCCTCCTGGGCCGCGGTCAGCTGGCCGTCCGCGAGCCACTGCAGCCAGGTGTGGAACAGGGCCTGGCCGGCCAGCCGGGTCCGCTCGGCGGCCACCTCAGCCGAGCCCACCGCGCGCAGCGGCTGCGGCCAGGCCCGCCAGTCCGGCCCGTGAATCTCGGCCAGCGCGCACCACAGGCCCCAGTCCTCCAGCGGCGCGCCCTCACGGCGCCGGTAGGCGTCGAACTCGGCGCGGCGCTGGGCGGTCATCGGCTGCCGGTGGATGATCTGCAGCGCGGTCCGCTTGGCCCGCCAGACCTGGTCCCGGTCGAGCAGCTCGCTGGTCGCGTTGCGGGCCCGCAGCGGCGCGGCCAGCGAGTCGATCCGGACCCGGTCCCCGGCGGTGAGCTTGGCGTACTCGGGAATGTCCTCGATCCGCAGGTACAGCGGGCTGGTGAAGCGCCGGCTCATCGGCAGGTAGGGAGACTGGCTCAGCGGTGGCAGCGGCTCACCCGCGTGCAGCGGGTTGATCAGGATGAACCCCGCCCCCAGGTCCGTGGCGCTCCACGCGGCCAGGTCGGCCAGGTCGCCCAGGTCCCCGTGCCCCCACGACTGGCGGGAGCGCAGCGAGTAGAGCTGGACCGCGAAGCCCCAGGTCCGCTCCGCTGGCCCGGGGACCACGGGCCCGGCGTCCAGGTCCGGCTCCGCCCGATCAGGCAGGGCCAGCCCTGGCTCGGGCGCGGCCGGCCCCGGCCCGGCCGGGGGTTCGCCCAGCGCGTCCAGGATGGCGTCGAGCGTCTGCTGGCTCACCTCGACCTGCCGCCCGTGCCAGTCCCGGTAGCTGGTAGCCACCCCCTGCGCCGCGGCCCGCCGTCTCGTCTCGTCGCTCGTCACCCTTCAATGATCGGGCCATCCGGGGGCGCGGCGCACAACCCTTATGGCCCTGGTTACCTCGTTCTGCGCCGATTTTGCCGCGTAACGGGTGGACAAACCGGCCCGCAACGGTCCCCGGGCGCTACTGCCTGGGAATCAGGGCCCAGGTCAGCCACAGGCCGGCCAGGGCCTGGAGCACCGCGACCAGCAGCGTGGCCACGATCGCCACCCACGCGTGCGGCGGCAGCCCGGCCAGCGCCGCGACCACCCGCGCGGTCGCGCGGACCGGGGCCCCGTGCAGGGCCTGCCAGCCGAGCGGGAGGGCCCAGCCCACCGCGGCCACGGCCGCCGCGGCGGGCAGCGCGACCCGCAGCCGCCAGCGGCCGTAGCGGGCCGCGGCCCCGCCGGCCAGGCCGGCCACGAACGGCAGGAACCACCAGCCCGCCGCCGCCCCCAGCCCAATCAGGACCGCGGCGGCCACGCTGCCCAGCAGCCAGAGCGGGCCGGGCCCCCGGTGGCCCGGGATCCACGACGGGTAGTGCGGGGCCGGCGGCCCGGCGGGGGCGGGTGCGGGGGCACCGAGCCGCCCCAGCCGGTACGCGCCCCGCTTGCCCAGCCGGTTCAGGTCAGACACGGCCAGCCTCCCCGGCCGGGACCGCCCGGGCCGCGGCCAGCGGCGTCATGGGCGCAGCGTCCACCGGATCACCCCCGCCGTTGATCCCGGCGGCGGCATCGGCAGGTAGCGCCCGTTCCACCAGTCAGCCACCTGATCCTCATACCACGGTGAGGCCGGGTTCTCACTCTGGCCGCCAGGGTAAATGCCCTCGCCCGTTCCCGTGCCGGGACCGGTCCAGGCCACGATCATCCGCCAGCTCGGTCCCTGGCGGGCCACCAGGCCGCCGTCGGCGGCGTCCACCGTCCACGGATCCCCGCCCGCCGCGCGGGGGCCGTAGCCGAGCGCGTCCGCCTGGGTCAGCGACGGGAACTGCCTGCTGTGCAGCCGCCCCCAGGCCCACGCCGACGGGGTGCCGCCCAGCCGGGCCGACAGGTGGGCCACCGCGGTCGCGAACGCCGCCCGCATCACCCGCGGGGCGGTGCGGTGCGGCCCGCCGGGCCCGGTGAACGCGGCGTTGCCTGGGTCACTGAGCGTCCAGGTCTCCAGGACCTCGTCCAGACTGGCCTGGTCCGGCGAGATCTTCAGCCCGGCCCGGTCCTTGTGCACCGGCACCGCCGCGGTGTGCCACCACGGCTGGAAGACCGCGGTCAGGTAGTCCGTCCAGAACGTCCACCACACCGACGCGGCCGCCGAACTCGTGGTCATCGCCCCGTTCCAGCCCTCCAGCAGCCGGGCGGCCTGCCGCTGCCGGGCGGTCAGCCGCGCCCCGGGCTGGCGCAGCGCCCCGAGCAGCCGGGGCAGGATGCGCCGGGCCAGCGGGTCGGTCAGGCTGGTCTGCACGGCCGCGAACGAGGCCGGGGTCATCCGGTGGCGGCCCGTCAGCGACGCGTAGATCTGGCTGGCCCGGTAGCCCGGGTCGAAGAAGTTGGCCGAAGTCCCGATGTAGTACGGGTAGGACGGCCCGACGGGACGCTGGTTCGCCGTGGCCAGCACGTGCCCGGGCGGGTCGTAGGCCTGCGGGATCGCCGAATAAGGGATCACCCCGGCCACGTCGTCCGCCCCGGTGCCGGGCATCGGCAGCCAGGGCTGGCCACGGCGGACCACCGGGTAGTACCCAGCGGAGATCGCGCCGATGTTGCCCCGGTCGTCGGCGTACACGAAGTTCTGCGAGGGCGCCCGCCAGTTGGCCAGCGCCGCGCGGAACTGGGCCCAGTCGTGGGCCTGATTCACGGCCAGCATCACGGCCAGGTCGGGCGAGGGCACGTTGCCCATCCAGTCCACCGAGGTGGTCTGCCCGGCCTGGGTCATCACCGGCCCGTGCACGGTGAGGTCCACCGTGAGCGGCACCGCCGCCGCGCCGCGGACCGCGATCGTGTAGTGCACCTGCCGCATCCGCCGCCACGCGCCGTCCCAGAAGTACTGGCCGGGCCGGGACTTGCTGGTCCGCTCGGTGTAGAACAGCGTCGCCTGGTTCTGGGTGTCGGTGAGGGACCAGGCGATGTGCTGGTTGTGGCCGAGCAGGACCCCGGGCAGGCCGGGCACGCTGACCCCGCTCACCGTGTACCCGGGGGCTGACAGCGCGTCCTGGTACCAGACGGACGGGATGGTCTGCGGCAGGTGCGGATCCCCGGCCAGCATGGACCGGCCGCCCGCCACGGCCGGGCCGTTGGCCGCCCACGCGTTGCTGTCCGGGTAGGCGTGCACCTGCCCGGCCGGCAGGGCGTTGACCTGGGCGAGCAGCGCGGACGCCGCGGTCACCGCGGCGTCGGGCAGGCCGGCGGCGGTGACCCCGGCGGCGGCGCGGCCGGCTGCGGGAGCGCGGCGGGCGGTTTTCGTTGCGGAGGTATTTGACGTTGACGTTCCGGCCGCGAGCGGGGCGAGGCCGGCCTTCCGGTAGGGACCGGGGTCGTACGGGTGCTGCTGGTTCGGCGGCAGGACCGGGAACCAGGCCATGGTCCGCTTCGCGCCGAGCGTGTGCTCCAGCAGCGCGTAGTCCAGCGGGGTGGTGGTGAAGTCCAGCTGCTGGGTCAGATCGCCCTGGATGACCAGGCTGTCCACCGGCGTCCAGTCGCCCGGGTACACCCCGGCCAGCGAGAACAGGGCGGGCCACTGCCGGTCGCGGCGCAGCTGGGCCAGGTCGTCGTTCACCCCCCGGGCGTAGGCCAGCAGGGCCTGCGCGGCTGGGCTGGACCGGGGCATCTGGGCCCACTCCTGCTCGGCCGTGCGGAGCAGGCCGAGACGCAGCTCGAACTTGTCCGAGCCCAGCGCGGACGGGCCCGCCAGCTGGGCCAGCCGGCCCTCGCCGAGCCGCCGTTCCAGGTCCATCTCGGCCAGCCGGAACCGGGCGTGCAGATACCCCTCGGCCAGGAACAGGTCATGCTGGCTGGACGCCCGGACCGAGGGCACGCCGTGGCTGGTGAACCAGACCTGGACCGGGTGGTCCAGGCCCGGCAGGCTGAGCGTCCCCGAACGCGGCAGCTCGCCGCCGCTGGCCGAGGTCCACACCCCGCGGCCGGGGTCCAGGGCCGGCCCCAGCGCGGGCACCGTGGCGTAGCCCAGGGCCAGCACGCCGAGCAGGGCGGCGGACGCCACCAGGGGGATCGCCACGCGGAGCACCCGCCACGCGATCCTGGAGCGCCGTTGTTCCAGGGTCATCTGATCACCGCACCGGACTCTATCCGGCGGCCTTACCTGCGAGTAGCCCCCTGCCTGCCATGAGCGCCTCACCACCAGGCCATCACCGCAGGGCCATCACCACGGGGCCTTCACCACAGGGCCTTCACCACAGGGCCGGATGGCGATCCCGCCACGGCCGCGCCTCCTCCAGCTGGGCCGACAGCGAGATCAGCGTGCCTTCCTCCGCCATCCGCCCGGCCAGCATCACGCCGATCGGCAGCCCGGCCGCGTTCCAGGACAGCGGCAGGCTGACGGCCGGCTGCCCGGACAGGTTGAACAGCGCGGTGAACGGGGTGAAGGCCTTCTGCCGCTCGAAGTTCTCCGGCGGCGGCACTTCCTCGAAGTAGCCCACCGGCACCGGCGGGGACGCCAGCGTCGGCATCAGCACCGCGTCGTAGCGGTTCAGCACGGCGAGCGCCTGGCGGACCACGAGCTGCAGGTACGCCTGGGCGAAGATCAGGTCGCTGGCCGGGGTCTCCTGGCCACGCCGGCGCATGTACGCGGTGAACGGCAGCAGCCGGTCCGCCCGGGCCGGATCGACCGGGGCCAGCGTGGCCATCGCGTACCAGAGCGTCTCGAATGCGGGCACCGCGTCCGGGCCGAACGGCATGGCCATGTCCTCGACCTCGTGCCCCAGGCTGGCCAGCAGCGCGCTGGCGTCCTCATACGCGGCCACGCAGTCCGGGTGCACGGCCGCGCCCTCGATCGGGTGCTGCAGGGTCCGGCCGATGCGCAGCCGGCCGGGCGGGCGCCCGGCGCAGGCCAGGAAGCTCTCCCCCGGCGGCAGCGGCGGCAGCGTGTACATGTCGCCGGGCTGGTTGCCGGTCATCACGTCCAGCAGCAGCGCCGCGTCGGCCACCGACCGGGCCAGCGGGCCCTCGGTGCCCAGCCCGGCCAGGTCCGGGACCAGCGGGGCGTTGGAGATCCGGCCGCGGGACGGTTTCAGCCCGAACAGGCCGCAGACGCTGGACGGGATCCGGATCGACCCCCCGCCGTCGCTGCCCTGGGCCGCCGGGGCCAGGCCCGCCGCCACGGCGGCCGCCGCGCCGCCGCTCGACCCGCCCGCCGACCGGCTCAGGTCCCAGGGCGTCCGGGCCGGCGGCCCGACCGCCGTCTCGGTGTAGCACGGCAGGCCGAACTCGGGGGTGGCGGTCTTCCCCGTCATCACTGCCCCGGCGGCCCGCAGCGCCGCGCTGACGTGATCGTCGGAGGCCGGGATGTTGTCGGCGTAGACGGCGGAGCCCAGAGTCTGGCGGACCCCGGCCACCATGTTCAGGTCCTTAACCGGGATCGGGATCCCGGTCAGCGGGGGCAGCTCGCCAGGGCTGGCCGCCTGGGCCATCGCTTTCTCCGCGTCGGCGGCCTGGCTCATGGCCAGGTCCGCGGTGACCGTGAAGAAGGCTCCCACCCCGGCGTTCAGCCGCTCGGTGCGGTCCAGGTAGTGGGCGGTTATCTGGACGGGGGACAGCTCGCCCCGGCGGATGGCGGCGGCCAGCTCGGTCACGGTCAGGTCATGGATGTCGCTCACGATTTCGCACCGTAGTCCCCCGTTTTGCCCGGGTCCAGAAGCCAGGTTCGGCGCGTTCACGGTGTGTCACGGGATGCTCCCACACGGCCACGGATTGCATCGGTTACGCTCTGACCCGTGGATCGGATGACGCGGCCGGGCACGTCCGGGGCTGCGCCAGGGCCGGCGGGCCCCGGTGACCCGGAGTCCGCCGCTGCCGGCCTGCCGGACGGCGACACCGCCCCGGACCTGCCCGATGACGCGGATCCCGCGGACCTGGATTCGGCGGGCGCGGATTCGGCGGGCGCGGATTCCGCAGGCGGACCGGATCCGGCAGACCGGGCGGGTCCCGGGGGTGGAGCGGGCGGCCCGGGGAGGCCGAACGACTCCGACGGGGGCATCGTCACCGCGGGTGACCGCCATCCGGCCGACGAGCATCCGCTGTCCAGTTTCGCGGCGGACCCCCGGATGCCGATCTGGATCCGCCGGGCGGTCATGGCCGCCGCGGCCGGCGTGGTGGCGGGCTTCCTGGTCGACTGGCGTCTCGGCCTGACCGCCGCGGCTATCGTCGCGATCCTGGACACCGTGCACCGCTCGCGGACCACCGCGGTCATCCCGGCCGCGGTCCGGGTCACCTCCGCGCAGCGGCGCACCCGGCGGCGGCTGCTGTGGGCCCGCCGGTCCGGCTACCTGACCCTGAACGCCCGGGCCATCCCCGGCACCAACTGCATCATCGATCACCTGATCGTCGGGCCGGCCGGGGTGTTCGCGGTGGACTCCGAGCGCTGGGACCGCCGGCTGCCGCTGCGGGCCACCCAGGGCGGCCACCTCTACCACGGCCCCTACAGCCAGACCAGCCGCCTGAAGCACGCCCAGCTGGAGGCGGCCACGGCGGGCCGGCTGATCAGCGAGAGCCTGGGGCACAAGCAGCGGATCCGCCCGGCCATGGTCATCTACGGGCCCACCGTGCCGTGGACCGTGGCCCGGATCAGCGGCGTGGACGTGTTCAGCGGGCGGCGGCTCCGCAAGTACCTGCGGGCCCAGGCGCGGGCCCGCCGTGAGCAGCGGCTGACCCACGAGGAGATCGAGCGCATCCACGCGGCCGCCGCGGCCGCCCTGCCGCCCCGTTAGCCTGCCGGGCAGACGCCCCCGGGGAGACGCCGTCGCCGGTACGCTGAAGGCTCCACACCCTTGAGGGGAGCAGGTCATGCCACCGCTTCGGTCCCGGACGGTCACCCACGGCAGGAACATGGTCGGGGCGCGCGCGCTGATGCGCGCGAGCGGGGTAGCGGGCGAGGACATCGGCAAGCCGATCGTGGCCGTGGCCAACAGCTTCACCGAGTTCGTCCCGGGCCACGTGCACCTGCGCGAGGTCGGCCAGGTGGTCTCCGACGCGGTGAAGGCGGCCGGCGCGGTCCCCCGGGAGTTCAACACGATCGCGGTGGACGACGGGATCGCCATGGGCCACGGCGGGATGCTCTACTCCCTGCCCAGCCGGGAGCTGATCGCCGACTCGGTCGAGTACATGGTCAACGCGCACTGCGCGGACGCCCTGGTCTGCATCTCCAACTGCGACAAGATCACGCCAGGCATGCTGATGGCCGCGCTGCGGCTGAACATCCCCACCGTGTTCGTGTCCGGCGGCCCGATGGAGGCCGGGCGGGCCCGGCCGGGCGAGGTGACCGCCTCCGGCGATCCCCGCAAGCTGGACCTGATCAACCCCATGATCGCCGCGGCTGACCCGGGCGTGTCCGACGAGACCCTGGCCGAGATGGAGGAGGCCGCGTGCCCGACCTGCGGCTCGTGCTCCGGGATGTTCACCGCGAACTCGATGAACTGCCTGACCGAGGCGATCGGGCTGGCCCTGCCGGGCAACGGCACCACGCTGGCCACGCACACGGCCCGCCGCGCGCTGTTCGAGCGGGCCGGCCAGCTGGTCGTCGAGCTGGCCCAGCGCTACTACGAAGGCGACGATGAGTCCGCGCTGCCGAGATCGATCGCCAGCCGGGACGCGTTCGAGAACGCGATGGCGCTGGACGTGGCCATGGGCGGGTCGACCAACACGATCCTGCACCTGCTGGCCGCGGCGCACGAGGCGCGGGTCGGCTTCGGGCTCAAGGAGATCGACGAGCTGTCCCGCCGGGTGCCGTGCCTGTGCAAGGTCGCGCCCAGCAGCGAGCGCTACCACGTCGAGGACGTGCACCGGGCGGGCGGCATCCCGGCCATCCTGGGCGAGCTGAACCGCGGCGGCCTGCTCAACCCGGGGGTGCACACCGTGCACAGCTCCTCGCTCGGGGAGTTCCTGGACGCCTGGGACGTGCGCTCGGAGTCGGTCACCGGCGAGGCCGTCGAGCTGTTCCACGCCGCCCCCGGCGGCGTCCGCACGATCAAGCCCTTCTCCCAGGACACCCGCTGGGCCAGCCTGGACGAGGACCGCGAGAACGGCTGCATCCGCGACGTGCCGCACGCCTACACCCGGGACGGCGGCCTGGCCGTGCTCTACGGCAACCTGGCCCCGGAAGGCGCGATCGTGAAGACCGCCGGCGTGCCCGAGGAACTATGGCGCTTCTCCGGCCCAGCCAAGGTGTTCGAGAGCCAGGAGGCAGGCGGTCGACGGGATCCTGGGCGGCAAGGTCGAGGCGGGCGACGTGGTGCTCATCCGGTACGAGGGACCCAGCGGCGGGCCCGGCATGCAGGAGATGCTGTACCCGACCAGCTTCCTCAAGGGAAAGGGCCTCGGCCGGGCCTGCGCCCTGGTCACCGACGGCCGGTTCTCCGGCGGCACCTCCGGGCTGTCCATCTGCCACGCGGCGCCCGAGGCCGCGGCGGGCGGCGCGATCGCGCTGGCCGAGGACGGCGACACGGTGGAGATCGACATCCCGGCCCGGTCGCTGGAGCTGGCCGTGCCCGAGGCGGACCTGGCCGCCCGCCGCGAGCGGATCCTCGCGGCGCTGGGCGGCTACCGGGCCGCCGACCGGGACCGGCCGGTCAGCGAGGCGCTGCGGGTCTACGCGGCCCTGGCCACCTCCGCGTCCACCGGCGCGGTGCGGGACATCAGCCGCCTGGGCTCGGCCGCGGCGGGTGCCGGAGCGGGCGCCGGAGCGGGCGCCGGGGCCGCTCCCGGGGCTGGCCAGTGACCGCACGAGTCCGGCAGGCGATCCCCCGGGTCCGGCCCTAGTGGCCTCAGCACGGGACTGGGCCTCCGGGGCGCGGCCGCGGACCCTCCCCGCCGCGGTCGTCCCGGTCGTGGTGGGGTCCGGGGTCGCCTTCGGCTACGGCCACTTCTCGCTGTGGCGCGGGGTCCTGGCGCTGGTCGTCGCGCTCGCGCTGCAGGTCGGGGTCAACTACGCGAACGACTACAGCGACGGGATCCGCGGCACTGACGAGGTGCGGGTCGGCCCGGTCCGGCTGGTGGCCGCCGGGGTGGCGGCGCCCCGGCAGGTCCGGGACGCGGCCCTCGGCTGCTTCGCGGTGGCCTGCGTGGCCGGCCTGGTCCTGGCCGCGGTGACCTCCTGGTGGCTGATCCTGGTGGGTGCGGCGGCCGTCGTGGCGGCCTGGACCTACACCGGGGGCCGCCATCCGTACGGGTACCACGGCCTGGGCGAGATCGCGGTGTTCGCGTTCTTCGGGCTGGCCGCGGTGGCCGGGACCGCGTTCGTGGAGATGGACTCGCTGCCGTGGCTGGCCCTGGCCGCCGCGCTGCCGGTGGGGTTGCTGGCCTGCGCGCTGCTGGTGATCAACAACCTCCGCGACATCCCCTCGGACACCGTGTCGGGCAAGCGCACCCTGGCCGTGATCCTGGGCGACGCCCGGACCCGCACCCTGTACGTGGCCTGCATGCTCGGCCCGTTCGTGATCGCCGCGGCCATGGCGGCGGCGCGGCCGCTGGCGTTGCTGGCCTTCGCGGCGCTCCCGCTGGCCGTGGCCCCGGTCCGCACGGTGCGGCACGGGGCGACCGGGCCGGCCCTGATCGGCGCGCTCGGCCGGACGGGGCGGTTCCAGCTCGCGTTTGGCGCGCTGCTGACCATCGGCCTGGCCATCCGCCTCTGATCCGGCAACTCCCCGGGCTCCGGCGGCTCCCCGGGGGCGGCTCTTCCCGGCTCCGGACACCGGCGTGGCGCGGCCCCGGAGGCCGCCGTCGATTAGCAGTTCGATTTTGACCCCCAATCGGGGGTAAACATCGAACTGCTAATGGTTATCCACAGCACCGTTGTGGGTAGGCGGCACGGTGGCCGGCGCTGGCGGCTCCACGGCTGCGCTCCACGGCCGGCGGCTCGCGCGGCGGCCCCCGGCCGGCGACTCAGCGGCCGGAGGGCGGCCACCGCCGGGGCAGCCACCGCCGGGGCAGCCACCGCCGGGGGCGTGGCGCCTGGCCCGGCGCCCGTCCCCTCCCCGTTCCCGCCGAAGGCGCCGCTGAGCGTCTTGAGCGCCGTGGTCACCTCACTCGGGATGACCCAGAACGTGTTTCCCTGCGCCTGGGCCAGCTGCGGCAGCGTCTGCAGGTACTGGTACGCGAGCACCTTGGGGTCGGCGTCACCGTCGTGCACGGCCTGGAACACGGTGCCGATCGCCTGCGCCTGGCCCTCGGCCCGGAGGATCTGGCCCTGCCGCTCCCCCTCGGCCCGCAGGATGCTGCTCTGCTTCTCGCCTTCGGCGGTAAGGATCTTGGACTGACGGACACCCTCGGCGGTGAGCACCGCGGCCCGCTTCTCCCGCTCGGCCCGCATCTGCTTCTCCATCGCGTCGATGACGCTCTTGGGCGGGTCGATGGCCTTGATCTCCACCCGGGTGACCCGCAGGCCCCACTTGCCTGAGGCGTCGTCCAGCACCCCGCGCAGCCGCATGTTGATCTGGTCCCGGGAGGTCAGCGTCTGCTCCAGGTCCATGTTCCCGATCACGCTGCGCAGCATGGTCGCGGTGATCTGCTCGATGGCCTGGATGTAGTTGACGATCTCGTAGTCCGCCGCCCGGGGGTCGGTGACCTGGAAGAACAGCACCGTGTCGATGCTCACCACCAGGTTGTCCTCGGTGATGACCGGCTGGCCCCTGAAGGCCACCACCTGCTCGCGCAGGTCGATGAGGGGCTTGACCCGGTCCACGAACGGGAGGATGAAGTTCATCCCGGGTTCCAGGGTCTTGCGGTACCGGCCGAACCGCTCGACGTTGCGGGCCCGGGCCTGCGGCACGATCCGGACGGTCTTGCCCACCGTGAGGAGGATGAGAGGACACGACCACCACGGCGGCGACGAGCGCAGCTATTTCCATGTCTACTCCCGCGGGTGCACGAGTGCGGTGGCGCCCTCGATCGCGAAGACGTCAACGGTCGAGCCCACGGGGATGACCTGGGACTCGTCGTAAGGGCGGGCGGTCCATAGCTCGCCGCCGATGCGGACCCGCCCGCCGTCGTCGGTGACTTCCTCGACGACCTTGGCGGACCGCCCGACCAGGGCCGACGTCCCGGTGCGCAGCAACGGCGGCTGCTTGATGTGCCGGATCGCGATCGGGCGGACGACGCCGAGCCCGGCCGCGGCGGCCACGGCGAACGCGCCCAGCTGGACGGGCAGGCCCAGCCCGGCGCCGCCGACGGCGGCGGCCACCAGGGCGCCGACCGCGATCAGCCCGAAAGCCAGCGTGGTCGTCATGACCTCGGCGACGCCCAGCACGGCGGCGAGGACCAGCCAGACAATCCACGACCCCATGGCTACTCCCGGGGGCGGGAGCGGCGGCGTGCGCGGCGTGCGCACGGGCAGCCGCCCGGCCCCAACTCGACAGTAACCCCGCCAGACGCCCCGACCGCGAGCGTCCGGCCGCAGGGCACCCACCCGGCACCGGCCGGACGGCGCACCGGTGGGTGATCGTTCCCATCGGGCTCCGGACCGGGAATTATGGTGGCATCCAACGTCGGAGGATGTCATGACCAGCCCAGCACCGCTGTCCTACAGTCACGGAACTTCGCCGCAGCCGCTGCTCGGCGAGACCATCGGCGCGAACCTGAGGCGCATCGCGGCCGCGCACGGCGACCGGGAAGCGCTGGTCGATGTGCCGTCCGGACGGCGCTGGACGTACGCGCGAGCTCGACGCGGACACCGACACGCTGGCCCGGGGCCTGATCGCGGCCGGGGTGAAGGCCGGCGACCGGGTGGGCATCTGGGCGCCGAACTGCCCGGAGTGGGTGCTGCTGCAGTACGCCACGGCCAAGGTCGGGCGCGATCCTGGTCAACATCAACCCGGCGTACCGCAGTCACGAGCTGGGCTACGTGCTGCGCCAGTCCGGGGTACGGCTGCTGGTCAGCGCGGAGTCGTTCAAGACCAGCGACTACCGGGCCATGATCGAGGAGGTCAGCGGGGATCTTCCTGAGCTGCGCGCGGGTGATCTACCTGGGCTCGGTGGACTGGGACGAGCTGTCCGTGGTCGGGGCCATGCCGATCGCCGGCGGCGGGGACCAGCTGGCCGAGCGGGAGGCGGTGCTGGGCTTCGACGACCCGATCAATATCCAGTACACCAGCGGCACCACGGGCTTCCCGAAGGGCGCCACGCTGTCCCACCACAACATCCTGAACAACGGGTTCTTCATCGGGGAGGGCTGCCGGTACACCGAGGCGGACCGGGTCTGCATCCCGGTGCCGTTCTACCACTGCTTCGGCATGGTGCTGGGCAACCTGGCCTGCACCACTCACGGGGCGGCGATCGTCATCCCCGCCCCCGGGTTCGATCCGGCGGCGAGCCTGCGGGCCGTGGTGGCGGAACGGTGCACGTCGCTGTACGGCGTGCCGACCATGTTCATCGCCGAGCTGGCGCTGCCCGATTTCGCGTCCTATGACCTGTCCACGCTCCGGACCGGGATCATGGCCGGATCGCCGTGCCCGGTCGAGGTGATGAAGCGGGTGGTCAGCGAGATGCACATGACCGAGGTGACGATCTGCTACGGGATGACCGAGACGTCCCCGGTGTCCGCCCAGACCACGGCCGATGATGACATGGAGCGCCGGGTGTCCACGGTGGGCCGGGTGCACCCGCACGTCGAGGTGAAGATCGTGGACCCGGAGACCGGGCTGGCGGTGCCCCGCGGGGTGACCGGGGAGATGTGCACCCGCGGCTACTCGGTGATGCTCGGCTACTGGGACGACCCGGAGCAGACCGCGGGCGTGATCGACCAGGCCCGCTGGATGCACACCGGCGACCTGGCCGTGATGGACGACGCCGGGTACCTGAACATCGTCGGCCGGATCAAGGACATGATCATCCGGGGCGGCGAGAACGTGTACCCGCGGGAGATCGAGGAGTTCCTGTACGGCCACCCGGCGATCGAGGACGTGCAGGTGATCGGGGTGCCCGACCCCCGCTACGGCGAGGAGATCTGCGCCTGGGTCAAGCTGCGGCCCGGTGAGGCACTGACCGAGGGCGAGCTGCGGGACTACTGCCGGGGCCAGATCGCGCACTTCAAGGTCCCCCGGTACCTGCGGATCACCGGCGAGTTCCCGATGACCGTGACCGGCAAGATGCAGAAGTTCAAGATGCGCGAGACGTCCATCACCGAACTGGGCCTCGAGGACGCCGCCAGCACGGCTACTGCCTGATCCCGCTGGCCGCCTGATCCCGCTGGCCGCCTGCCGTGAACCCGGTGACCGCCCTCCCCTGGACCGGCCCTCTCCGGTGGCCAGCCCCAGTTTGTGATCATGGGATTGCTGTGGCCAGGGCAACAGCAATCCCATGATCATCTCAGCGAATGAGGGCTAATGGGGCTGGAGTGGCTGGTTAGCTGGCGGACCGCCGGCGGCGGGCGGGGTCGGTGAGGGACGGGGGCTCGTAGCCGCGGTCCGGGGGGTTGAGGTTGGTGCCCGGCGGCACGATCTCGTCGATCCGGTCCAGCACGTCGGGGCTGAGCGTCACGTCGGCCGCGGCGAGCTGGCTCTCTAGCTGCTCCATCGTGCGCGGCCCGATGATCGGCGCGGTGACCGCCGGGTGGGCCAGCACGAAGGCGATGGCCAGCTGGATCAGGCTCAGGCCGGACGCCTCGGCCAGCACGGCGAGCTGCTCGGCCGCCTCCAGCTTGGTCTGGTTGCCGGGCAGGCTCATGTCGTAGCGCTGCGGTATCCGCTCCGCCCGGCGGCTGACCGGGACGTCGGCGCCCTTGCGGTACCGGCCGGTGAGCCAGCCGCCCGCGAGCGGGCTCCACGGAATCACGCCCATCCCGTACTGCTGGCAGACTGGCAGCACCTCGGCCTCGATCCCGCGGACCAGGATCGAGTAGGGCGGCTGCTCGCAGACGAACCGTTCCCGGCCGCGGCGCTCGGCGGTCCACTGGGCCTCGACGATCTGGGCGGCCGGGAACGTGGAACTGCCCGCGTAGCAGATCTTCCCGGCCCGGATCAGGTCGCTGAGCGCGCCCAGCGTCTCGTCGATGTCCGTGCTGGGGTCGGGCCGGTGGATCTGGTACAGGTCGATGTAGTCGGTGCCGAGCCGGCGCAGGCTGTTCTCGCACTCGCGGACCAGCCAGCGGCGTGAGTTGCCGCGCTGGTTGGGGTCCTGGCCCATCGGCCCGTTCGCCTTGGTGGCCAGCACGACGTTCTCGCGCCGGGTGCCGGCCAGCGCCTTGGCCACGATCTCCTCGGACTCACCGGCCGAGTAGACGTCCGCGGTGTCGATGAAGTTGATCCCGGCGTCGAGGGCCCGGTTGATGATCCGGACCGAGTCGTCGTGGTCGGGATTGCCCCAGGCGCCGAACATCATGGCCCCGAGGCAGAGCGGGCTGACCTTGACCCCGGTCTGGCCGAGTACGCGAAGCTGCATACCTCAACCCTAGAGCAGGCCGGCCCGCCCGGATGGGCAGGGGAGGTCAGCTGCTGTAGCCCGGGTAGAGCTGGCCGGACGGGACGATCTCGACGCCCAGCGGCACCAGCGAGATCGGGATGATCTTGAAGTTGGCCAGGCCGAGCGGGATGCCGATGATGGTGAGGCACAGGGCGATGCCGGTCATCAGGTGCCCCAGGGCCAGCCACCAGCCGAACAGCACGATCCAGATCACGTTGCCGATCAGGGAGCCCACTCCGGCGTCGCGGCGCACCTCGATCGACCGGCCGAACGGCCACAGCACGTCACCGGCGATGCGGAAGGCCGCGATCCCCAGCGGGATGGTCACCACCAGGAAGAACAGGACGAAGCAGACCAGCCCGGCCAGCGCGTAGAGGATCGCCATCCAGAAACCGCACAGGATCAGCCAGATCACGTTCAGGATCGTTCTCAGCATGCCCGCCCCCCGGTGGACTCGGCCCGCGCAGCCACGCCTGCCGTCCTTTTACCGTATCTCAAGCTGGGCGAGAAGGACCTGCGTCGCCCGGGCCACGGCGTCAACCGCCTGCTCGAACGCGTCGGCATTGTGCTTGGCCGGGCGCTGGAACCCGCTGATCTTCTTGACGTACTGACGGGCTGCGGCCCGCACGTCCTCGTCGGTCACCTGCTCGGCGTAGGGCGGGCGCAGGGTCTTGATGCTGCGGCACATGGTGGCAGGCTACCCCGCCCCGCCGACACCGCTACAGGCCGAGGAGCGGCTCGAGTCCGAAGGTCAGCCCCGGTGGCAGGGAGCCCAGCCCGCGCACGCCGAGCAGCACGCCCGGCATGAACGAGGCCCGGTCGAGCGAGTCATGCCGGATGGTCAGCGTCTCGCCGTGCCCGCCGAGCAGGACCTCCTGGTGGGCGACCAGCCCGGCCAGCCGGACCGAATGCACGCGTACCCCGTCCACCTCGGCTCCCCGGGCCCCCGGGGCGGCGGTGGTCGTCGCGTCGGGCGACGGGCCCAGGCCAGCGGCCGAGCGGGCCGCGGCGATCATCGACGCGGTCCGGGACGCGGTTCCGGAGGGGGCGTCCATCTTGCCCGCGTGGTGCAACTCGATGATCTCGGCCGAGTCGAAGAACCGGGCGGCCTGGGCCGCGAACCGCATCATCAGCACCGCGCCGACCGAGAAGTTGGCCGCGATCAGGACCCGCACCGAGGGCGCGTCTGCGAGCCAGGCCCGGACCTGGGCCAGCCGGGCCTCGTCGAACCCGGAGGTGCCGACCACCACGTCCAGGCCGTGGCCGATGCACCAGCGCAGGTTGTCCAGGACCACGCCCGGGTGGGTGAAGTCGACCACGACCGCGCAGCCCGCCAGGCCGTCGAGGGGGTCACCGGCGTCCACTTCGGCTGCGAGCTCGAGATCGTCTGCAGCGGCCAGCGCCCGGCCGACTTCGCGGCCCATCCGGCCCCGGGCCCCGAGCACACCGACCTTGATCATCGCGCCGGCGCCTAGGCGAGCGCGTTGACGAACGGCGCGTCGTCGTCGTAGGGGCCGACCACGGCCAGCACCTTGGGCCGGGTCAGGATCTCCTCGGCCACGCTGCGCACCGCCTCGTGCGAGACCGCCCCGATCGAGGCCAGGATCTCGTCCACCGGCTCCAGCCGCGGGTACACCAGGTCGGACTTGCCCAGCCTGCTCATCCGCGAGGACGGGTCCTCCAGGCCGAGCACCATCGAGCCGCGGACCTGGCCCTTGCCGCGGTCGAGTTCCGCGTCGGACAGGCCGCCGGACACCACCTTGGCGATCTCGTCCCGGCAGATCGACAGCACCTCGTCAGCCTTGGACGGCAGGCAGCCGACGTACACGCCCCAGATGCCGGTGTCGGCGTGCTGGGAGGTGAAGCTGTAGACCGAGTAGGCCAGCCCGCGCTGCTCGCGCACTTCCTGGAACAGCCGCGACGACATCCCGCCGCCGAGAGCCGCGTTGAGCACGCCCAGCGCGAACCGCCGGTCGTCGGTCCGGCTCAGCCCCTCGCAGCCGAGGATCAGGTTGGCCTGCTCGATCCCGCGCGAGACCAGCTTCACGCCGCGGGACGGATCGTCCGGCACCGCGCCGGCCACGGCCGGCGGCCCCCCGGGGGTGGCCAGCCGGGGCCCCGCCGGGCGCGCCTCGCCCGTGAGCACGTGGGCGAACTCGCGCCGCGCGTGCTCGACCACCAGGTCGTGGTCGAGGCTTCCGGCCGCGGCGACCACCAGGTGGTCCGGGGTGTACCGGGACTGGTAGTAACCGGCGACCTGATCCCGCGTGATGGCGTTGATGGAGTCAACGGTGCCGAGGATCGGCCGGCCGAGCGGGGTGTCACCGAACAGCTGGCCGACGAACGCCTCGTGCACCGTGTCGGAGGGATCGTCGTCGTTCATGGCGATCTCTTCGAGGATCACGCCGCGCTCGGCGTCAACGTCCTTCGGCTCGATGAGCGAATTGCTCACCATGTCGGACAGCACGTCGACGGCCAGCGGCAGGTCCGCGTCCAGCACCCGCGCGTAGTAGCAGGTGTACTCCTTGCCGGTGAACGCGTTCAGCTCGCCGCCGACCGCGTCCATCGCGGCCGAGATCTCCAGCGCGGTCCGCTGCCTGGTGCCCTTGAACAGCAGGTGCTCCAGGTAGTGGGTGGCCCCGGCGCGGGGGGGATCCTCGTCACAGGACCCCACCCCCGCCCAGATGCCGAACGCGACCGAGCGGACCGACGGCAGGGCCTCGGTGATGACCCGGAGCCCGCCCGGCAGCACCGTGCGCCGGACGGTGCCTGGGCCGTCCTCGAGCCGCTCAGGGCCCCCGTCCGGGCTGCTCACGAGTTGTTGCTGTGCCGGCGCTCGCGGTGCCGGGTGCGGTGGGTATCGCCGCCAGCGCCCTGGCCCGCGGGGGCCCGGTCGTCCGGGCCGGAGTCACCCGGGCCGGACGAGCCGTCGCCGTTCCCGGCGGCCGCCTCACGCTCGACCACCTCGACGGGCACCAGGGACAGCTTGCCGCGGTCGTCGATCTCGCGGATCTCCACCTGGATCTTGTCGCCGACCTTCACCACGTCGTCAACGTTGTCGATCCGGGCCCCGCCGTGCAGCTTGCGCAGCTGGGTGATGTGCAGCAGGCCGTCCTTGCCCGGCAGCAGGGAGATGAACGCGCCGAACGTGGTGGTCTTGACCACGGTCCCGAGGAACCGCTCGCCCACCTCGGGCATGTGCGGGTTGGCGATCGCGTTGATCGTCGTCCGCGCGGCCTCGGCGGACGGGCCGTCGGTGGCGCCGATGTAGATGGTGCCGTCGTCCTCGATGGTGATCTCGGCGCCGGTGTCCTCCTGGATCGAGTTGATCATCTTGCCCTTGGGCCCGATGACCTCGCCGATCTTGTCCACCGGGACCCTGATCGTGATGATCCGGGGTGCCTGCGGGCTCATCTCGCCCGGGGCATCGATCGCCTCGCGCATGACATCCAGGATGGTCAGCCGGGCCCCGCGGGCCTGGCGCAGCGCCGCGCCGAGCACGGCGGCCGGGATCCCGTCCAGCTTGGTGTCGAGCTGGAGCGCGGTGATGATGTCCTTGGTGCCGGCCACCTTGAAGTCCATGTCGCCGAACGCGTCCTCGGCACCCAGGATGTCGGTGAGCGTGACGTACTCGCCGCCCTCATGGATCAGGCCCATCGCGATGCCGGACACCATGTCCCGCAGCGGGACGCCGGCGTCGAGCAGGGACATGGTGGACGCGCACACGGAGCCCATCGACGTGGACCCGTTGGACCCGATCGCCTCGGAAACCTGGCGGATCGCGTACGGGAACTCCTCGCGGCTCGGCAGGACGGGCAGCACGGCCCGCTCAGCCAGCGCGCCGTGGCCGATCTCGCGCCGCTTCGGCGACCCGACCCGGCCGGTCTCCCCGGTGGAGTACGGCGGCATGTTGTAGTTGTGCATGTACCGCTTGGTGCGCTCCGGGTTGAGCGTGTCGATCATCTGCTCCATCCGGAGCATGTTCAGCGTGGTGACGCCGAGGATCTGCGTCTCACCGCGCTCGAACAGCGCCGAGCCGTGCACCCGGGGCAGCACGTGCGCCTCGGCGGACAGCAGGCGGATGTCGGTCAGGCCCCGGCCGTCGATGCGGACGCCGTCCCGGATGATGCGCTCCCGGACCAGCTTCTTGGTCAGCGCGCGGAACGCGGCGCTGATCTCCTTCTCGCGGCCCTCGAAGTGGCTCAGCTTCTCCTGGGCGAGCGCCTTGACCCGGTCGGTCTCGTTCTCGCGCTCCTGCTTGCCCGCGATGGTGAGCACCCGGGCCAGCTCGCCGGAGACCTCCGCCGCCACGGCGTCGTAGACGTCCGGCTGGTAATCCGCGAACACCGGGAACTCGGCGGTCGGCTTGGCGGCCTGGTCGGCGACCCGCTGCTGGGCCTCGCAGAGGAGCTTGAGGAACGGCTTGGCCGCCTCCAGCCCTTCCGGCACGGTCTCCTCGGTGGGCGCGACCGCGCCGCTGGAGGGGTCGGCCAGCATCCCGATGGTGCCGGTGGTGGACTCCGCCTCGACCATCATGATCGCGATGTCACCGTCCGGCAGCATCCGGCCCGCGACCACCATGTCGAAGGTGGCGTCGTTCAGCTGCTCGTGGGTGGGGAACGCGACCCACTGGCCCTTGATCAGGGCGACCCGCACCCCCGCGATCGGCCCCGAGAAAGGCAGGCCGGCCAGCATGGTGGACAGGGACGCAGCGTTGATGGCGACCACGTCGTAGAGGTGCTCGGGGTTCAGCGCGAGGATCGTCTCGACGACCTGGACCTCGTTGCGCAGGCCCTTGACGAACGAGGGACGCAGCGGCCGGTCGATCAGCCGGCAGGTGAGAATCGCGTCCTCGGACGGACGGCCTTCCCGGCGGAAGAAGGAGCCGGGGATGCGGCCGATCGCGTACATCCGCTCCTCGACGTCCACGGTGAGCGGGAAGAAGTCCAGCCCCTCCTTGGGGTGCCTGCCCGCCGTCGTCGCGGACAGGATGACGGTCTCGTCGTCCATCGTCGCGGTGGCGGAGCCCGCGGCCAGCCTGGCCAGCCTGCCCGTCTCGAACTTGATCGTATGGGTGCCGAAGGATCCGTTATCGATAACGGCTTCGGCGGTAAACACACCCTCCATGGGTGAGACCTCCTTGACTGAGGTCCCGCTCCGCCCGCCGCCGGTACACGTGGCTGGCGCCGTCCGGCCGGTGCTCTGGGCCCGCGCCAGGTGGCGTGAGCTGTCCAGTCCGTTCCATCTGGCCCGGCCAGCGGCCGGCCCGGTCTTCGATCGAAGCCCTCGGCCCGGTGCCGGACCCTTGCGGGTTACGCACCGACCCGAGAACCACTACCGAGGACCGGTCCTGGCGCCCTGAGCGCTCCGGGATCGGGGGCCGCGGGAAGTCGTTCTTGAGTTGTCGCGGACCTACCTGCGCAGGCCCAGCTTGCTGATGAGCGCACGGTAGCGCTCGATGTCCGTGCGGCTGAGGTACTGCAGCAGGCGCCGGCGGCGCCCGACCAGCAGCAGCAGGCCGCGGCGGCTGTGGTGATCGTGCTTGTGCACCTTGAGGTGCTCGGTCAGGTCATTGATCCGTCGCGTCAGCAGTGCAACCTGGACTTCCGGCGAGCCGGTGTCACCCTCATTGGTCGCGTTGTCCGCGATGATCTCCTTCTTCACGCCTGTGTCCAGCGGCACGTGGCTTTCCTATCTTTGTCGCAAGGTTACGGGCGGGGCTCAGCGCGGCCCAGAAAGAACTGGAAGTGCGGGGAAGCCCCTCGGCCAGCCACTTGAGGGTGCAGCTAACCAGGCCGGAACACGCCGGCCGTTACCTAACGGTATCACGCGGGCCGGTCAGTAAACGCCGGGTCGCCCCGGCACCCCGTCCGGGGTCCCGGGAGCGCCGTCAGGACGTGCCGCCGAGCAGGTCACGGGCCTCGTCAACGTCGCGGTGCATCTGCTCGCTGAGCGCGCCCGCGGAGTCGAACCGGACCATCCCCCGCAGCCGCGCCACGAAGTCCACCGCCACGTGCACGCCGTACAGGTCCAGATCGTCCCGGTCCAGCGCGTAGGCCTCCACGGTGCGTTCCCGGCCGTCGAACGTCGGGTTGGTGCCCACGGAGATCGCGGCGGGCCAGCGCTGCTCCTCCTGGCCCTCGGCGTCCAGGCTGGCCAGCCAGCCCGCGTACACGCCGTCGGCGGGCACGGCGGTGTACGGGGCGGTCTCGAGGTTGGCCGTCGGGAAGCCGAGCGCCCGGCCGCGCTGCTGGCCGCGCACCACGACGCCCTCCACCCGGTGCGGGCGGCCCAGATCCCCGGCCGCGCCGGTCACGTCCCCCTGGTTCAGCAGGTCCCGGATCCCGCTGGAGGAGATCGTGACCCCGTGCTCGGCCAGCAGCGGCACGCCTTCCGCCCCGAAGTCGTATTTCTCCCCCAGCTCGGCCAGCAGCGGCACGTCGCCGGCGGCCCGGTGGCCGAACCGGAAGTTCTCCCCCACCACCACCCAGCGCGCGTGCAGCCGGTCGGCGAGCACGGCCCGGACGAACTCGTCCGGCCCCAGCCGGGAGAAGTCGAGGGTGAACGGCAGGACGCAGACCGCGTCGCTGCCCTCGCCGCCCAGCAGCTGGACCCGGCGGCGGACGCTGGTCAGCAGCGGGGGATGCGAGCCGGGCCGGACCACCTCGATCGGGTGCGGGTCGAAGGTGACCACGGCCACGGGCAGGTCCAGCCGGGCCGCGGCCTCCGCGGCCCGGCCCACGATGCGCTGGTGCCCGAGATGCACGCCGTCGAACACCCCGATGGTGACGACCGAGGAGCCCCAGTCTCCCGGCACGTCATCCAGGCCCTGCCAGCGCTGCACGGTGCTGCTCCTTCGATGCTCGACGCGGGTGGCCGCGGCGGGTCTGCGTACCCCCAAGCCTAGGGGCCGGCGCGGCGGCGGACCCGGCCACCGCCCGCGGCGGCGTGGCGGCCCGGCGGCGCCGGACCGCGGCGGCCAGCCCGCGCAGCACCTCGGCGGTGGCGTCAACGTCGATGCACGCGTCGGTGACGCTCTGCCCGTAGGCCAGCGTGGCCGGGTCCCCGGGCTCCTGCCGGCCGGGCTGCAGGAAGCTTTCCAGCATGATGCCCACGATGCCCGGCTCGCCCGCGCCGATCTGGTCGGCGAGCACCCCGGCCACGACCGGCTGGCGCCGGTAGTCCTTGCCGCTGTTGCCGTGGCTGGCGTCCACCATCACCCGGCGGGCCAGCCCGGCCTGGGTGACCATGCCGAGCGCCTCGCGCACCGGCCCTGGTTCGTAGTTGGGTCCCGGCCGGCCGCCCCGCAAGATCACGTGGCAGTCCGGGTTCCCCGCGGTGGTGACCACCGCGGCCGCGCCGGCCCGGGTGACGCCGAAGAACGTGTGCCCCGCGGCCGCGGCCCGGCAGGCGTCCACCGCCACCTTCACGTCGCCGTCGGTGCCGTTCTTGAACCCGATCGGCATGGACAGGCCCGAGGCGAGCTGGCGGTGCACCTGGCTCTCCGTGGTCCGGGCGCCGATCGCGCCCCACGCCACGGCGTCGGCGATGTACTGCGGGGTGATCGGGTCCAGCCACTCGCAGGCCACCGGCAGGCCGAGGGAGACCACGTCGAGCAGGAACCGGCGGGCCATCCGCAGGCCCCGGTGCACGTCATGGGTGCCGTCCATGCCGGGGTCGTTGATCAGCCCCTTCCAGCCGGTCACCGTGCGCGGCTTCTCGAAGTAGACCCGCATCACCACCAGCAGCTCATCGGCCAGCGACGCCCGCAGCGCGGCCAGCCGGCCGGCGTAGTCCAGCCCGGCGGCCGGGTCGTGCACCGAGCAGGGGCCCGCCACCACGAGGAGGCGGTCGTCCGCGCCGTCCAGCACGGCGCGCACGTCGGCGCGGGACCGTTCGACCATCTCCGCCTCGGCGGCCCCGAGCGGCAGTTCCTCCAGCAGCGCCGCGGGCGAGAGCAACGGCTCGTAGCCCAGGATCCGGGTATCGCTGGTGTGCGGCATTACGGTCTCCTCCCGCGAGCCGGCTGCCCGCAACTGCCATTCTGCCGGACGGGGCCGCGTGATCAGGGACCGCCGCTGCCCGCCGGCCCTGGCGGTCAGGCCGTGCGGCGGCCAGCCAGGCGCCAGTCAGCCGCCGGTCAGTCCGTTAGGGAACGAACACGGCGAGCGGGCGGGCCACGCCGTCTTTTTCCTGGATCAGGGCGATGAGCGTGCCGTCGGGCCCGAACGCGGCCACCGGGCCGGCCTGCCCGCCCAGGCCCGGCAGCCGCCCGCCGTGCGAGAGGGAGCGGGCCTGCTCCCCGGTGAGCTCGCGGACCGGGAAGGCCGCCGCCGCGGCCTCGGCCAGCGGCAGCACGGTCAGCTGGTCAGCGAGCTCGTCCAGGGTGTGCGCGGCGCTGAGATCGTACGGGCCCACCCGGGTCCGCCGCAGCCTGGTCAGGTGCCCGCCCACGCCCAGGGCTTCGCCCATGTCGCGGGCCAGCGCGCGGATGTAGGTGCCGCTGGAGCAGCGCACCTCGGCGTCGGCATCCAGCAGGCCAGCCGGGGCGGGGCGGACGCCCCGGACGGTGAAGGACCACACGGTCACCGGCCGCGGCTCGAGCACCGGCGGGGCTCCCTCGCGGGCCAGCTGGTAGGCCCGCCGGCCGCCGACCTTGATCGCGCTGACCGCGGGGGGCACCTGCTGGATCTCCCCGGTCAGCGTCGCCGCAGCCGCCTGCACCTGGGCCAGGGTCAGCTGGCCCGCCGGCGCCCGAGGTGATGATCCCCTCCGCGTCGCCCGAGTCGGTGGCCTGGCCCAGCCGGATCGTGGCCTGGTACTCCTTGTCGGTCAGGCTGAGGTGGCCGAGCAGCCGGGTCGCCTTCTCCACACCGACGACGAGCACCCCGGTCGCCATCGGATCGAGGGTGCCAGCGTGCCCGACCCGGCGGGTGCCGGCCAGCCGGCGGATCCGCGCCACCACGTCATGGGAGGTCAGGCCGCCGGGCTTGTCGACCACGATGAGCCCGCTGGCCGCGTTCCCCCGGGTGTCCCGGGCCACTGGCCTAGCTGCTTTCCGCCAGCCGCCCGCGCAGCCGTGCGATGGCCTCGTCGGCACTGCCGCCCAGCGTGACGCCGGCCGCGTTACGGTGCCCGCCGCCGCCCAGGCTGGCGCAGGCGCGGCCCACGTCCACCTTGCCCTTGGACCGTGCGGAGGCCTGCCACTGCCCGTCATCGGACTGCTTGAGCACGATGGCCACCTCCGCCTCGTCGGTGCGGCGCACCACGTCGATGACGGCTTCGACCGCGTCCAGGGACAGGCCATGCGCGGCCCGGTCGGCCCGGCTGACTGACGTCCACACCAGGCCGAGGCCGCCGGCCGCGTCCGGCTCCAGCACCGCCCGGCCGAGCACCGCGGAGAGCAGGCCCAGGTAGCCGAACGGGGCCCGGTCCCACAGTTCGCGGGCCACGGTGCCCGGCTCTATCCCGGTGCCGAGCAGCCGCGCGGCGGCCTGGTGCACGGCGGGCGTGGTCGCGGAGTACTTGAAGGAGCCGGTGTCGGCGACCAGCCCGGCGTAGAGGCCGGACGCGATGTCCCGGGTCAGCCGGACCCCGGCCGCGTCGATCAGGTCCAGCGCGAGCATCGCGGTGGCGGCCGCTCCGGGGTCGATCAGGTTGACGGTGCCGAACCGGGTGTTGGAGACGTGGTGGTCAACCACGATCAGCTGGCCGGCCCGCGAGGCGTGGCCGGCCAGGATGCCCAGCCGGTCGATGCTGCCGGCGTCGAAGGTGACCATCAGCTCGGGACGGTGCGGGTAGCTGTCCGGCGGGCTGAGCAGGCTGAGCCCGGGCAGGAAGCGGAGGATGTCCGGGACCTCGAACGGCTCGTCGCCGAACGAGGCGACGACGCGCTGCGGGCGGCGGCCCGGGGCGCGCAGCGCGTACGCCACCGCCAGCATGGACCCGAGCGCGTCCGCGTCCGGGCGCACGTGGCAGGCCAGGCATACCTCGTCCGCCGCGTCGAGCAGCGCCAGAGCCTTGGCCTGCTGGGATTCTTGGTCAGCCTGGCTCGGCGGGGCAGTCACGTCGGTGAGTATCCCGCGCCGGGATCGCCCGTGGCGGACGTTCCGGCGTCCTGGTCCAGGTCATCCTGGTCCAGGTCGTCCTCGTCGAGGTCGTCGCCGGTGCCGCCGCGGCCGCCCCGGGCGGCTCGCGGTACGGATCCGGGTCGCCGGCCGGTACCGCTCCCTCGCGCACCACGGCCAGCCGGGCGTCCGCCTCGCGGGCCCGGGCCACGAGATCGTCCATGTGCCGGGCCCCCTCCGGGAGCGTGTCGGCCACGAACGTCAGGGAGGGGGTGTGCTTCAGCCCGGTCTGGTGACCGACCTCGGACCGGATCACCCCGGTCGCGCTGGCCAGCGCGGCCGCGGTGGCGGACCGTTCCTCGGCCGATCCGTAGACCGTGTAGAAGACGGTGGCTTCGCGCAGGTCGCCGGTGAGCCGGGCCTCGGTCACCGTGACGAAGCCGAGCCGGGGATCCTTGATCCGCCGCTCCAGCATTTCCGCCACGATCTGGGCGATCCGGTCGGAGAGCTTCCGGGCCCGGGCTTGATCCACCATGGGTAGCTCACTCCTCCTCGGTCAGCAGCCGTTGCCGCGCGGACAGCAGTTCGATATCGGGTCGCGACGCCACCAGGCGCTCGCAGGCCTCGAGGACCTCGACGGCGTGAGCGGCCGTGGAGGACACTACCGCCACCCCGATCTCCGCCCGGCGGTGCAGGTCGGTGTGCCCGCTCTCGGCCACCGCAACGCCGGGATAGCGGCGGCGCACCTCGGCCACGACCGAGGACACCACCGACCTCTTCTGCTTGAGCGAACGCACGTCACCCAGCAGCAGGTCCAGCGTCAGGGCGCCCAGGTACACGGCGCCCTTCCTGGCCGTGGGCGCCCGGTTCCGGCCGTGGCCGGGACCGGGCGCACCGCTCCTAGGCCCGCGGCTTCTCCCGCATCTCGAAGGTCTCGATCACGTCCTCGACCCGGATGTCGCTGTACCCGATGCCGATACCGCATTCGTAGCCCTCGCGGACCTCGGTCGCGTCTTCCTTGAACCGGCGCAGCGATTCCACGGTCAGGTTGTCGGAGATCACCACCCCGTCGCGGATCAGCCGGGCCTTGCCGCCGCGGTTGATGGTGCCGGAGCGGACCAGGCAGCCCGCCACGTTGCCCACCCGGGGCACCCGGAAGACCTCCCGGATCTCGGCGGTGCCGAGCTGGGCCTCCTCGAACTCGGGCTTGAGCATGCCCTTGAGGGCCGCCTCGATCTCCTCGATCGCCTGGTAGATGACCGAGTAGTAGCGGATGTCCACGCCCTCGCGCTGGGCCAGTTCCCCGGCCCGGCCCGGCGGGCCGGACGTTGAAGCCGACGATCACGGCCTCGGACGCGATGGCCAGGTTGACGTCGTCCTGGGTGATGGCGCCGACGCCGCGGCCGATGACCCGCAGGTTCACTTCCTCGCCGACATCGATCTTGAGCAGCGCGTCCTCGAGGGCCTCGACCGACCCGGAGACGTCGCCCTTGATGATGAGCAGGAGCTCTTCCCGCTCGCCGGACTTGAGCGCGGACTCCAGGTCTTCCAGCGTGACCCGCGGCCGCCGCTGGGCGAACATGGCGTTGCGCTCGCGCGCCTCGCGGCGTTCGGCGATCTGCCGGGCCACCCGGTCGTCGTTGACCACCAGGAAGCTGTCCCCGGCGTCTGGCACGGCGGTCAGGCCGAGCACCAGCACCGGCCGCGACGGGCGGGCGTCCGGCACCGAGGCGCCGTTCTCGTCGAGCAGCGCCCGGACCCGCCCGAACGCCTCACCCGCGACGATGGAGTCGCCGACGTGCAGCGTGCCGCGCTGGACCAGCACGGTCGCCACCGGGCCGCGGCCACGGTCCAGGTGCGCCTCGATGGCCACGCCCTGGCCCTGCTGCTCCGGGTTGGCCCGCAGGTCCAGCTCGGCGTCCGCGGTCAGGACGACCGCCTCGAGCAGTTCCTCGATGCCGATGCCCTCCCGGGCGGAGACGTCCACGAACAGCGTGGTGCCGCCGAACTCCTCGGCGACCAGGTCGTACTCGGTGAGCTGGGAACGCACCCGCTGCGGGTCCGCCCCCTCCTTGTCGATCTTGTTGACCGCCACCACGATCGGCACTCCCGCCGCCTGGGCGTGGTTGAGCGCCTCCGTCGTCTGCGGCTTCACGCCGTCGTCGGCCGCGACCACGAGCACCACCAGGTCGGTGGTCTCCGCGCCGCGGGCCCGCATGGCGGTGAACGCCTCGTGACCCGGGGTGTCGATGAAGGTGATCTTGCGCTCCTGGCCGTCGACCTCCGTGGTGACCTGGTAGGCACCGATGTGCTGGGTGATCCCGCCCGCTTCGCGGGCCGCCACGTTGGTGTGCCGGATCGCGTCGAGGAGCTTGGTCTTGCCGTGGTCGACGTGACCCATGACGGTCACCACCGGCGGCCGGGCGACCAGGGCTTCCTCGCCGCCCTCGTCCTCACCGAACTCGATGTCGAACGACTCCAGCAGCTCCCGGTCCTCTTCCTCCGGGGAGACCACCTGGACGTTGTAGTTGAGCTCGGCGCCGAGCAGCTGCAGCGTCTCGTCGTTCACCGACTGCGTGGCGGTGACCATCTCGCCCAGGTGGAACAGCACCTGCACCAGCGAGGCCGGGTTGACCCCGATCTTGTCGGCGAAGTCGCTCAGCGACGCACCGCGGGACAGCCGGATCACCTGGCCGTTGCCGCGCGGGATCGACACGCCGCCAATCGCCGGCGCCTGCATGTTGTCGAATTCCTGACGGCGCGCCTTGCGCGACTTGCTGGCCCGCGAGGGGCGGCCACCGGGCCGCCCGAACGCACCCTGGGTGCCGCTGCGGCCACGGCCGCCGCCACCACCCGGGCGCCCGCCCGTCATCCCGGGACGCGGGCCAGCGCCGCCGCCACCGCCACCGGGACGGGGCGCACCCGTGCCGGGACCGCCACGGCCGCCGCCACCCGGGCGGCCCGCACCGGCGCCGCCACCAGGACCGCCACGGCCAGGACCGCCGGGACCGCCACCAGGACCGCCACGGGCGGGCCGCGGCGGCATGCTGCTCGGGCTGGGACGCGGGCCGCCGGGACGGGCCATGTCCGCCGGGCTGGGCCGGCCTGGGCCGCCCGGGCCGCGCGGGCCCGCCGGACGGGGACCGCCCGGACGGGGACCACCCTGGCCAGGCGACGCGGGACCGGCGCTGCCGGGAGCGGGCTGACCCGGCCGGGGTGGCGCACCACGCGGGGCCGAGCCCATGCCGGAGGCGACCGGGGCATACGGGTTGTTACCGGGACGCGGGCCGGGACGCGGGCCGCCGCGGCCACCGGGCCGGGGGGCACCAGGCCGGGCCGCGCCCTGGCCAGGGCCGGCCTGTCCTGCGCCGGTCCCGCTCGCCCCGGAGCCACCGGGCCCGGAGCCACCAGGGCGCGGGGCAGCGGGCCGGGGCCCGGGCACCGGGCCGCGGCCGGTCTGGGCCTGCCGGGCGGGCGCGCCGCCGTCGGAGGGCACCGGGGGAACCGGGGCCCGGGGCGCAGCCGGGGCAGGGCCGCTGGGGCCCGCGCTGGCCGGCCGGGTGGCCTCGCCTGCGGCGGGTGCCTCCGGGCTGGCCGCGGCCGCGCTCGCGGCCGCTGGGCTGGCCGCCGCCGGGCTGGAACTGGCCTGCGGGCCGGCACTGACCTCGGGGCCGGCCTCCGCGGCGGGTGCCTGCGGGCGGGCCGGGCCGGGCCGGGGCACCGGGCGCCCGCCGTTGCCGTCAGCCGGCCGGCCGGGCGCCGGCGCACCCTGACCCTGCGACCTTCGGCCCTGGGCCTTGGGACCCTGCGAGCCGAACTCGTCTTTAAGTCTGCGAACTACGGGCGCCTCGATGGTGGATGACGCCGAACGGACGAACTCGCCCATTTCCTGGAGCTTGGCCATGACGGCCTTGCTCTCTACCCCGAACTCCTTCGCGAGCTCGTATACCCGGACCTTCGCCACTGCGCTCCCTCTGTCGGCCCGGCAACGCCGGGCCATCGTGGCCGATCCGGGGCAGCGCGTGCTCCGGACGGCCTCAGCTTCTGGTTCTCATCGCCGAGTTCTCATCGCGCGCTCATCACAACTGATCCCGCTTTCCCGGCACTGCTGCCGTTTTAGCTTCGACCGTCCCACCCGGCCGGGTGAGTCCTGGGGACTCATCCGGCTGCCCGTGAGAGCCCGTACCATACCGCCCCGCCAGGTAGGCCTCGAGCGGGCCGGCCTCAAGTGGCGCCGGCTGGCGCAGCGCCCGCGGTAGTGCCCTGCGGCGCTGTGCGAGCTCGAAGCATTCCTGGCTGGGATGCAGATACGCGCCCCGGCCGGGCAGCCGCGCCTGCGGATCAGGGACGATGTCACCCCGGACCGCCACCAGACGCAGCAGGTCAGACTTGGCCGCTCGGACCCTGCAGCCTACGCAGGTGCGAATCGCAGGCGCGGAACGCACCAACCGCGGGGACCGTTTGGCCATTGTCGATGCAAGCTTACCTCGCCGGCGCGTCGGCGCCACCGCGCACAGTTCCCTGCGCGCCCGGCTCCGGGCCGGTCTCGCCACCCGGCTCCGCACGGCCAGGCTCCGGACTGTCCGGCTCGGGCCCGGCCGGCGGCGGCCCGGCCGGCTCTGCGGCAGCCGCGGCTCCGCCACGGCCTGGCCTCGCGGCAGCCGGGCCCTCGCGGCGGCCGGCTCCGCGGCGGCCGGCTCCGCGGCAGCCGGCTCCGCGGCGGCGGGCGGGCGGGCCCGCGGCGGCGCGCTGGCCGCGCCGGACGGGTTGTCCGGCTGGATATCGATCTTCCACCCGGTGAGCCGGGCCGCCAGGCGCGCGTTCTGCCCCTCTTTGCCGATGGCCAGCGACAACTGGTAATCCGGCACGATCACCTGGGCCACTCTGGCCTGCGCGTCCACCACGTTGACCCGCAGCACCCGGGCCGGGGACAGCGCGTTGGCCACGAACTGGGACGACTCGTCGGAGAAGTTGACGATGTCGATCTTCTCCCCGTGCAGTTCGGTCATCACGTTGCGCACGCGGCTGCCCATCGGCCCGATGCAGGCCCCCTTGGCGTTCACCCCCGGCTGGTGCGAGCTGACCGCGATCTTCGTCCGGTGGCCGGCCTCGCGCGCGATGGCCACGATGTCCACCGCCCCCGAGGCGATCTCGGGCACCTCCAGCGCGAACAGTTTTTTCACCAGGTTCGGGTGGGTGCGGGACAACGTGATCGAGGGTCCGCGGTACCCCTTGCGCACGTGCAGCACGTAGCAGCGCAACCGTTCGCCGTGGGCGTAGCGCTCTCCGGGGACCTGTTCGGTCGGCGGCAGGATGGCCTCGATCTTGCCCAGGTCGACGAGCACCGCCCGCGGGTCCTTGCCCTGCTGGATGACGCCCGCCACGATGTCGCCCTCCCGGCCGGCGTATTCGCCGAAGGTGAGCTCGTCCTCGGCGTCCCGCAGCCGCTGCAGGATCACCTGCCGGGCGGTGGTCGCGGCGATCCGGCCGAAGCCATCCGGGGTGTCGTCGTACTCACGGCCCGCCCCTCCGTCCTCGGCGGGCTCAGTGGCCCAGACGGTGACATGGCCACTACCGCGGTCGATCTCCACCCGCGCGGTGGGCGCCGCGCCCGCGGTGGATTGGTAGGCCCGCAGCAGCGCATCCTCGATGGCCTTAATGGCCAGATCCATCGAGATGTCCTTCTCGCTTTCCAGGCTGCGCAGGACGCTCAAGTCAATGTCCATCGGGCTCCCCCTCGTCCCCCGGCTCGTCGTGGGCGGCGCCCCCGCCGCCAAACTCGACCTGCACCTGGCCGGGTCCCAGCTCCCGGTACCCGAACTCGCGCGGCTGGCCAGCGGTCTCCAGGACCACGCCGTCCGCTCCGGCAGTGATCACCCGGCCCTCGATCGTGCCCGGGTAGCCCGGCGCTCCGGTGGCCAGCGGGACGCGCACCAGCCGGCCCCGGGCGCGGCGCCAGTGCCGTGGCTCGGTGAGCGGGCGGTCCACCCCCGGCGAGCTGACCTCCAGGGTGTACGCGGCCTCGCCCATCACTCCCGAGTCGTCCAGTTCCTTGGACAGCGACCGGCTCAGCTCCGCGATGTCATCCAGGCTCGGGCGGCGGTCGGCGTCCACCACGACGCGGAGCAAGCGGCGCCGGCCGCCGCGGCCACCTTCAGCGACTCCAGGTCCAGGCCTGCCGACCGGACGACGGGCTCGAGCACCCGGGTCAGTCGCGCGCTGTCGGCAGCGCCCTCCGCACGGCCAGCGGAACGCGGGCGTGACGGTACGTGACGGGATTCACCACGCATCACGACCTCCTCGTCCGCGACCTGTGCTGTTGTCTGGCGCGATCTAGCCTAACCGTCCCGCGCCGGGTCTCGTCCTGTCCGCGCCCTGGCTCGCCCTGCAGTTGAGATTTGCCGCGCGGCCAGCGGCCCGGCGGCCCGCCCGGAAGGCCGGGATACCCATCGGGGGGTGGCGCGCCGCGGGCACCGGGCCGCTGCCCCTACGCTCAGCGTGAGCACCCGGGGACAGGGACTGGAGGAGCGGTGCGGGCAGACCTGAGACGGCGCAGCGTGCTCGCCGCGACCGTGATGTCGGTGCCGCTGGTCGCGGCGGGCTGCAAGGGCGTGGGCGGGCTCGGCACGCTCCCGAAACCCGGGCGCGACGTGGCCGTGCTGCACGGCGCGATCGGCACGGAGGAGGCGCTGATCGCCCGGTACCGGACGGCCATGGCCGGGTCGCCGGGACTCGCCGGGACGCTCGGCCCGCTGCTCGCCCAGCACCGCGAGCACCTGGCCCGGCTCACGTCGATGCTCATCGAGCCGCGCCAGCCCCCGCGCCACCCCGCAGTCCTCGCCGTCGTCCTCCGGCGCGGCAGCCCCGGGATCCGCCTCGTCGGCCACGCTCGCCGCCCTCGAGGCGGCCGAGACCGAGGCGGCCAGCTCGCTGGCGGGCCGGCTGGCCCTGGCTCCCCCGGCCCTCGCCCAGCTGATGGCCAGCATCGCGGCCTCCGAGGCCAGTCACGCCCTGCTGCTCCGGGCGCACGGGGCGACCGGATGACCGTCCGCCCGGATCCTGCCGCCACGGGGAGCGGCCGCACCGGCGCCGCCACGGAGTACACCGCCCGGGAGTACACCGCCGGGGAGTACACCGCCACGGGGCGCACTCATACGGGGCGCACTGACACGGGGCACACCGCCCCGGCGCTGCAGGCCGCGCTGGCCGCGGAGAACGCGGCCATCTACGGCTATGGGGTGGCCGGTGCGCAGCTGGGCACCGCGGCCCGGAACCTGGCGCTGCGGGACTGGACCCAGCACGAGGTCGCCCGGGACCAGCTGGAAGCCATGCTTCGCGCACTCGGTGTCCAGCCGGCCGCGGCACAGCCTGCCTATCAGCTGCCCTTCCCGGTGCACGGCGCCCGGGCCGCGATCTCGCTCGCGGGCTATCTGGAAAACCAGGTCGCCGCGGCCTACCTCGGCATCGTCGCCCTGGAGAACACGCGGTTGCGGGCCTGGGGCGGCGGCGCAGGCCCGGACCTGCGCGCTGCGCGCCACCACCTGGCTGGGCCGGACGGCGGCGTTTCCCGGGCTGCCCGCCGGTTCCGGCCCGCCGACCACCCGGCCCTCAGCCTCGCCGTAATTGCGCAGCGCCAGCCCGCGACGCCAGCTCCGGGTGGATCCCCCGGTCACCGGCCCCGCGCGGTACTCAGCTGCCGTGCGGCGCGGACAGCACGTGCGCGACCCGCTCCGCCGCACGCTCCAGCTCGGTGGCGGCCGCGATCCGCTCGGCCCAGGACCACCAGTACCACCAGCTGCCGTCCTCGCAGCAACCGGCGTAGACATCCTCGGCCAGGGCCGGTGCGGCCGGATTGACCACGCGCAGGCTCGGCACCCGGCCCGCCGGCGCCATGAGATTCGTGGTCATCCCGCGCCTGGCCAGCACGGGCGCCAACCTGTCCAGCTGGTCCAGGTAGGCCTGGTCCGGCGGCGACAGGGAACTCACCTGCGGAGTTCCCATGACCATCCAAATCACCTCTAAGTAATCAGACGACAGCGAAGAGTTCCTAGAACAGGATGCCGCCTGTGATTGCTGTTTGCAATATGCATTCAGGACTTCGCACGTTCCGCGGCGCACGTTAGCCGGCGCGCCGGCGGCCCGGCACCCAATCCGCAGGCGGCCGTGCGACGAATACACCAGAAACAGGGCGCACCAGACAGCCCGCCGGAACCTCTTATGCCCAGGTGAGGGCTCGTCTCACCGAGAACGGGCCCCGCTCAGGCTAACCGGCACAGCGGCCCTGCCACAGATGCCACACTGAGGGCAAGGGCTATACCGGACAGAGGAGATCCCACGGCCACTCAGCAGAGCCCCACGGTCCGGCGTCGCCGGCTCGCGCTGGAGCTGCGCCGGTTCCGCGATGCGGCCGGCCTGACCTGTGAGGAAGTTGCCGAGCATCTGGAGTGCTCGACGTCCAAAATCAGCCGGATCGAGACCGGCCGGGTATCTGTCTCACCCCGGGACGTCCGCGACATGCTGCAGCTTTACGGCGTGCCCGGCCCGCAACAGGACAGCCTGGTCCAACTCGCCCGCGAATCGCGGCAGAAGGGCTGGTGGCACGCGTACAGCGACGCCATCGAGCCGCGGTTCGCCACGTACATCGGGCTGGAGAGCGCAGCCTCGGAGATCCGGATCTACGAGGTCACGCTGATCCCGGGACTGCTGCAGACCGAGGACTACGCCCGCGCGGTCATCGCCGCGGGCGCGGTGGACGTGGCCCCGGAGGCAGTGGAGCGCAACGTCGCGGTCCGGATGGCCCGCCAGCCCACCCTGCTCAGCGAGGAGCCGCCGCAGCTGTGGGCGGTGCTCGATGAGGCCGCCCTGCACCGCCGGGTCGGAGGGTCGGGGCTGATGCGGCTGCAGCTCGAGCACCTGCTGGAGATGAGCGCCCTGCCGAACGTCGCCATCCAGGTGCTGCCGTTCGGGGCCGGGGCGCACCCGGCCATGGGACGACCGTTCGTCATCCTGGCCTTCCCCGAGCGGGCCGACCCGGACGTCGTCTACCTGGAGGACCTGACCAGCGCCCTCTACGTGGAGAACGTCGAGGAAGTGGACCGCTACAACATGTTCTTCAACCACCTGCGCGCCACCGCGCTGTCCTTCGCGGACTCCGCCCGGCTGGTCACCCAGGTCATCAAGGACCAGTAGGGATCCTCCCGGGCCGGGCCCCGGGCTAGCCCAGCAGCGCGGGCAGCGGCTCGGCGTGCAGCACGGTGAGCCGGGACACCGCCCGGGTCAGCGCGACGTAGAGCCGGTGCAGGCCACGGGCCTCCGCCGCGGCAATCCGGCCCGGCTCGACCACGATGACGTGGTCGAATTCCAGCCCTTTGGCCAGGGTGACCGGCACGATCAGGATGCCCCCGCTGGCCAGTCCGTCCACGGACCCGTCGAGCACGCTGTGCCCGATCCCGGCCGCGCTGAGGGTACGGGACAGGGCGGCCGCCTGGTCGTCGGCGGCGATCACCGCGGTGGAGCCCGCGTCGCCCTGGGCGGCGGCGCAGGCGGCGGCCAGGACGCCGGGCAGCGACCCGGCGGGGGCGTGCCGGACGGTCAGCGCGCCCGGGTCCTGGCGCAGCGACCGGGCGGGGGCCAGGCCGGGGGCGAGCACGCCGAGCAACTGGTTGGCGTAGTCCAGGATCTGCCTGGGCACCCGGTACCCGATCTCCAGCACCCGCACCTCGGCGCCGGGCTTGCCGAGATGGGCGAGCAGCCCGGGCCAGCTGCCGGCCGCCGCCGGCGCGGTGCCCTGGGCCAGGTCGCCGAGCACGGTGGCCGATCCGGTCGCGCACCGGCGGCCGATCGCCCGGCACTCCATCGGGGACAGGTCCTGCGCCTCGTCCAGGACCACGTGGGCCAGGCTCGGGGTCCGCTCGATCAGGTCCGCGGCCTCGTCGACCAGGACCGCGTCGGCCGGGGTCCAGCGGGCCGAGGCCGGCCCGCGGGGCGCCGGATCCCAGCGGATGGCCTCCTGCTCGCCCTCGTCCAGCAGGCCCGCCGCGGACCGGGCCAGCAACTCCCGGTCGGACAGCAGCCGCAGCACCAGCCGCACCGGGTCAGCCCGCGGCCAGACCGCGTCCACCGCGGCGCGCACTGGCCGGGTCCGCCGCACCGCCTCGTGGGTCCGGTCGTCGCACGTCTCCCCGGCGGCCTCCATCCGGGTCAGGATGACGTGCGCGATCCGGTGGCCCAGCATGTCCCGGCCGGCCGCGTAGCGGACACCGCGGTCACGCAGTTCCCCGGCGAGCTCGCCTAGCTCGCCAGGGCCGACCCGCCACCGCCGGGAGCCGCGGACCACCACGACCGCCTCGGCGGGGTCGCGCAGTCCGGCCCAGAGCGCCCGGCGCAGCACCTCGGCCATCCGGGCGTCGCCCTTGACCTGCGCGGTCCGGTCGGTGTCGCGGGCCCGGACCGGCACCCGGGCCATCAAGTCGGCCAGGGTCGTCTGGCTGACGTCCACCTCGCCCAGGGCAGGCAGCACGTTACGGATATAGGACAGGAAGGCGCGGTTCGGCCCGATGACCAGGACCCCGCCCCGGGTCATCCGGCCGGGGTGGGCGTACAGCAGGTAGGCGATCCGGTGCAGGCCGACCGCGGTCTTCCCGGTCCCGGGTGCGCCCTGCACGCACAGGGTGTGCTCGGGGCCGGCCCGGACGATGTCGTCCTGGTCCGGGGCAATGGTGGCCACGATGTCGCGCATCGGCCCGGACCGCGGCCGCTCGATCTCCTCGATGAGGATGCGGCTGACCGCGGCCTCCGGCGCGGCGCGGCGCGGATCGGCGCCCGGGCCCCCGGCGAGCACCTCGTCTTCGTGCGCGGTGAGCTCCCCGCCGGAGAAGCCGAACCGGCGGCGCAGCGCCAGCCCCATCGGGTCGGCCGGGCTGGCCCGGTAGAACGGGCGCGACACCGGGGCCCGCCAGTCGACCACGACCGGATGGCCGTCCGGGTCGTGCACGTGCCGCCGGCCGACGTGGAACCGCTCGCCCGCGAACTCGCCACCGTCCGCGCCCGGGAGGTAGTCCAGCCGGCCGAAGAACAGCGGCGTGTCCGGCAGGTCGCTCAGCGCTTCCGCCCGCCGGTACAGGTCGGCTTTCAGGTACTGCTCGGAGACGGGGTCACCGCCCAGGGCCCGGAGCGCGAGCACGTCCTCGCGCATCAGCCGGAGGAACCGCCGCGACTGGCTGAGGTATTCACGTTCCGCAACGAGGACCGGATCGGCTCGGGCGCCGTCCTGTCGGGCGGCCCCGGGGCCGGGCGCCAGGGCCGGGGGGTCAGGCGGCGGGTCGTGCTGCGTCCCGCTGGCCGGGGGCATGGCTGATCACCTCGATGGCGTGGGGGTGGGCACAAGAGCCCAGAATCTTAGCAACGCCGGGGCCGGCCGGTCACCCCGTTTTCCGGCAGGCCCCGGTCCGGCCGGGCCAGCGTCAGGCCCGCCGGCTGGCCTGGCCCCGGCGGGCCAGCACGTCCGCGCTCACCGCCGCCAGCAGCACCAGGGCGAAGATCAGGTCCTGCGCCGCGGCGCTCATCCCGAGCAGGTAGATGCCGTTGTAGATGGCCGCGATGACGAGACCGCCGAGCACCCCGTCCAGCGGCTTGCCCCGGCCGCCGAACAGGCTGGTCCCGCCGATCACCGCGGCCGCCACCGCGTACAGCACCAGCGTGGCGCCGTCCGTGCCGGACGACACCGAGCGCAGCCCGGAGGCGTAGACGATGCCGCCCACCCCGGCGGTCAGGCCGGCCAGGGCAAAGGACACGGTCCGGATCCCGGCCAGGCTGACCCCGGCCCGCCGGGCGGCTTCCGCGTTGCTGCCGATCGCGTGCGCGTCCCGGCCGAACCGGGTCCGGTTGAGCAGGAAGGACCAGGCGAACAGGACGCCCAGGACGATGAGCACGACCCACGGCACGCCGCGGACCGGGCTGAGCACGCCGCGGTTGGTGTCGCACACGGCCACGATCGCGAGCCCGGCCGCCGCCGCGGCCCCGACCTTGGCGGCGGTGCGGCTGGCCGGGGGGCCCGCCGCGCCCCCCGCCCGCCGCTCGGCGTCGCGCCGGATGGTGATGACCGCGAACGCGGCGACGATGGCCGCCATGAGCAGCCAGCTGGCCGTCGGGGTGAGGCAGCCGTTGGCCAGGTCGTTGATGACGTTGTCCGAGATGGGCAGGGTCCCGCCGGAACCGAGGATCCAGATCATCACCCCCTGGCAGGCCAGCAGGCCGGCCAGGGTGACCACGAACGAGGGCAGCCGGAGCCGGGCGATCAGGGTGCCCTGCAGCGCGCCGATGGCCGTGGTGACCAGCAGGGCGGTGATGACCGCCGCCCACCACGGCCAGTCGCGGGACCCGATGAGCAGTTCGGCGGTGATCACGCCGCCAATCCCGGACACGAAGCCGATCGACAGGTCGATGTCGCCGAGCAGGAGCGCGAACACCTCGCTCATGCCGAGCAGCATGAACACCGCGCCCTGGACCAGCAGGTCGGTCAAGTTAACCGGGGACAGGAAGTGCCCGTTCAGCGACTGGAAGACGACCGCGATCACGACCAGCCCGGTGATCACCGAGATGGCACCGCTCTCGCCGGGCGATAGCCAGGCCGCCGCCTTGCGGCGCGGGACCGTGATGTCCGCCCGGGCCATCCGTGGTCAGCCCGTGATCCCGGCCCGGCGGCACGCGGGCCGCAGGGCGCCCGCGCAGAGCTGCGCGGCCGATACGAACCGGTCCCTGAGCACGGTGGCCGCCATGCTGGCCGCGGTCACCCACACCGGCTTGAGCAGCACCGACGGCACCCGTACCCGGCTGGTCGGGTCGAAGGTGGTGCCGTTGACCAGGCTGGCCGGCGGGACCAGGCCGGCCCTCAGGTACACCGCGAGCGCCACGGCCGCCTGCGCTTCGAGGTAGATCGGCTTGTACACGGTGCCGCACTGGTAGCCGGACAGGATGTTGGCCAGCCCGGCCGGGGTCGCGTCCTGCCCGGTGGTGGGGACGCTGCGGGGCGGGGTGTTCAGCGTCTTCAGGTACGAGATGACCGCGCTGGCCGTGTCGTCGTTCGGGGTGAGCACCGCGGTGATCTTGTCGTTCGCGGTGTACTGCTCCTCGAAGGTGGTCTGCGCGGTGGTGGGGTCCCAGCTGCCGGGCGGCTGCCCCGCATCGGCGTACCGGCCGGAGGCGAAGTACGGCCGGAGCACCCGGTCGTAGCCGCGGGCGAACAGGGTGGCGTTGTTATCCGTCGGCGCCCCGCGCATCACCAGCACGTCCGGGTGGCGCACATGCCAGGCCCGGATGCAGCTCACCAGCCCGCGGGCCATCAGGGCGCCTACCGCGACGTTGTCGAAGCTCACGTAGAAGGCCCGGGTGCCGCCGAGCGTCATCCGGTCGTAGTCGACCACCTTGACGCCGAGCGAGGCGGCCGCCGACTCGATCGACGCGCCCACCCCGGAGTCGATGGGGTCCAGCAGCAGCACGGTGGCGCCCTGGGTCATGTCTGACTCCGCCTGCGCCTGCTCGGTGGCGTCGCTGCCCTGGGCGTTGGTGATGATGAACTGGCTGCGGTTCAGCCCGGCCGCCAGCAGCGCGCGGGCCAGGTAGGGCGCGTCGAATTCGGTGTACCGCGGCGAGGTCGTGGTGTCCGGCAGCAGGACCCCGACCTTCCCGGTGCCAAGCCGGCTGAGCGGCCTCAGCCTGCGCATGACCGAGAAGTCCGTGGTGAAGGACCCGGCTGAGACCGAGGGGATCACCTCATCCTCGGCGGCCGCCGACCGGGGCGCCGGGGGACGGCCGCAGCCGGTTAAGCTCCCGGCCGCCAGGCCGGCCGCGGCCAGGGTGGCCAGCAGCGCGGAGGCCAGCCGTCCCGCGCGGGGCGCGCTCATGGCCGGCCCCGCGGGCGGGGGCGCCGGGCGGGGGCCCTGCTCATGCCGTGGCGAACCGGTAGCCGGAACGCGGCTCGGTGATGAACAGCGGCTGATCACCGTCCCGCTCGAGCTTGGCCCGCAGCCGCCCGACGTACACCCGGGTGTACTCGGTCTGCGTCTCGTAGCCGGGCCCCCAGACCCGGCGCAGCAGCGTCGCGTGGGTGAGCAGTTCCCCGGGCCGGACCGCGAACTGGCGGAGCAGCGCGTACTCAGTCGGGGTCAGGTGCACCAGGCCACCGCCCTTGGTGACGCGCCGGCGCTCCAGGTCGATCTCGACGTCCCCGATCCGCACGACGCCCGGTTCCGGCCGCCCGTCGGCGGACGGCTTGCTGCGCCGCAGCGTCGCGTTGATCCGGGCCAGGAGTTCCTCGATGCCGAACGGCTTGGTCATGTAGTCGTCGGCACCCAGGTTGAGCGCGCGGACCTTGTCGGTCTCGGCCCGGCGGGCGGACAGGACGATGATGCCGACCCCGGACAGCTCCCGGATCTCCCGGCACAGCTCGAAACCGTCACGCCCGGGCAGCATCAGGTCCAGGAGCACGACGTCGAGGCCCCGCGCCTGCAGGGTCTCCCTGACCCCGGTCCCGTCCTTGGACACGATCACGTCGTGGCCGCGGGCGGAGAGGTTGGACCGGACCAGGTCAACGATGTTCTGGTCGTCCTCCACGATGAGGACGACCGTCTTATCAGCCACCACGTTGTTCCTCCGGTTCCTCCACCACGTTCCAGGATGCCCCGGCCGGCTCGCCGGTGGACCCGGGTGGCGGATCTGCCGGGAGCGCGACCACGAAGGACGCCCCGGGGCCCGCCGGCGCCACCACGAGGGTGCCGCCGTGCGCTTCGACGATCCCCCGTGCGATGGGCAGCCCCAGCCCGGTACCCGCCACCTCGGTGGTGCCCCGGACCCGCGGCTCGAAGATCTTCCCAGCCAGCCCGGCCGGGATGCCCGCTCCGTAGTCGGTGATCTCGACCTCGGCCCAGCCTGGTGAGCCGCTGGCCCGGACGGTGACGTCCGTGCCCCGCGGCGACGCGCCGTGGCTGGCCGCGTTCTCCAGCAGGTTGACGAATACCTGCTCCAGCCGGTCGTGGTCGGCCCAGACCGGCTCGATGTCGCCGGTGACGTGGATCCGCGCCGCGGGCCCCCGGGACAGGCAGTTCGCGGCCGCGGAGACGACCAGCGCCAGGTCGCACCAGTCGTGCTGGAGCCGCAGCACGCCGGACTCGATCGCGGTCGAATCGAGCAGGTCACCGACCAGGCGCTCCATCCGGGCCGACTCTGCGGCGATCGAGCCCAGGAACCGCCGCGTGGCTTCGGGGTTCCAAGTCAGGTCGGGCTGGCACAGGGTGGAGGCGTAGCCGCGGATGGCGGTCAGCGGGGTGCGCAGTTCATGGCTGAGCGAGGAGAGCATGTCCCGCTGGATACCCTGCGACCGGCGCAGCGCCGCCGCCTCGCGGCGGGCGGTCTCCAGCGATTCCCGTTCCATGGCCAGGGCCAGTGACCGGCTGGCGTCGTCGAGCAACTCCAGGGCGTCCTCGGTGACGGTCTTGCCCGGGTTCCAGCGGGCGACCAGCGCCCCGCGCTGGCCGGGCAGCCGGAGCGAGCCCGCGGCCAGCGCGGGCGTCACCCGCCGGGCCGGGATGTCCTCCCCCGCGGACAGCACGGCCGAGGCCGCGGCGGCGAGCCCGGGCCCGGCCCCTTCCCCGGTCTCCCCCGCGACGCAGCGGCAGCCCGGGGCCGGCCCGTCGGCGGCCATCACCGCCACGGTGTCCGCGCCGAGCCCGTCCAGCAGGGCCAGCAGCGAGATCTCCAGGCCACCTTGCAGCCGCTCCGGCCCGGCCAGGCTCTCCAGCAGCCCGCGGAGTGATTCCAGCACCCGGTTGCGCCGGGACACCTCGGTCAGCAGCCGCTCCCGCTCGATGGCGGACGCCGCGTAGCGCAGGTAGATGGTGGCCAGCTCGAGCCGCTCGGGGGCCGGGTGGCCCGGGGAGGTGGCGTAGCCGGACACGGTGCCCAGCACGCCGTCGCTGCCCAGGATGGGGGCGGCCCAGGCACTCCGCACACCCGACGCGGCGGCGACGGCCGTGCCCGCCGGCCAGGGGGCCCGGGCTTGCAGGTCGTCCGCGACCACCACGGTGCCGCGGGCCGCGGCCAGGCCGGCGGGCCCGCCTGCCGCCCCGACCGGCAGGGCCGCGTTCAGCTCCAGCAGTTCCGCGGGCAGCCCGGTCGCGGCGAGGCGGCGCAGCACCGGCTGCTCCCCGCTGGTCTCCAGCAGGTGCACGCAGAGCATGTCCACCTCGAGGGCCCCGGCCATGGCCGACACGATCAGCGGGAGCGAGGCGGCTGGCTCGGCCTCGGACAGCTGGTCGGCCAGGCTCTGCAGCCGCCTGATCTGGCGGCTGGCGATGGAGTCGGCCTCGACTCCCGACATCAGCGCGACCACGTCGCTGCGCTGCACTTCCACCGGGGCCACATCGGCGACCGCGGCGCCGTCCCGCAGCACGACGATCCGGTCGGCCAGCGTGAACACCTGTTCCAGGTCGTGCGTGGCCAGCAGCACGCTCGCGCCCGCCTCGCGGGCTTCCCGCAGGATCGATTCCACCAGCGCGGTCTCGGCCACGCCCAGCGAGGCGGTCGGCTCGTCCATGACCAGCAGGCGGGGCGGCGTGAGCAGCGCGCGGGCCACCGCGACCAGTTGCCGCTGGCCCCGGGACAGGACCCGGAGCGGCACGTCCAGGCGCAGGTCACGGGCCCCGACCCGGCCCAGCAGCGCGGCGGCCTGGACCCGCAGGGCCGACTCCGGGACCACCCAGCGGCCCGGGCGGCCGAGGAAGATGTTGGCCACCGCGTCCAGGTCGTCGCAGAGCCCGTGCTCCTGCCAGACGGTCTCGACCCCGGCCCGGCGGACCTGGGCGGGCCGGGACGGCATGGGCCGCCCGGCGAACCGCACCTGGCCCGCGTCGGCGTCGAGCACCCCGGCGATGGTCCCGATCAGGGTGGACTTGCCTGCGCCGTTCCCGCCCGCCACGGCGACGATCTCACCGTGGCCGACCCGGAGGCTGATGTCCCGGAGCACGGTGAGCGGGCCGAAGCTCTTGGTGAGCCCGCTGACCTCGAGCAGGGCGGCCTGATCGCGGGGCCCGGTTGACCGGCTGCACCCGCTCACCAGCGCCTCCGTCGTCACGCACGGCAGACCCGGCCCCGGCGCCGGGTTAGGCCGTGTCCCTAGCGCACCACCCCGGCCGGTCGCCCGCTGGCGGTGGCCGATAGCCCGGTCAGGATAACCGCCGCCGCGCCCGGCGGCTACTGCCGCGTAACCCGCCGCAGGTCGGGGATTCAGGCCCGCATGCCAGGCCCCGCCGGTCAGGCCGGGACGACCACGTACTGCCGGAGGCACAGATCGTGGAAGGTGACCGGGCCGCGCGGCCCGGGCACGTGGTCCACGTTGATGCCCGTCTCGGGCACGCCACGCAGCTTGAACCCGTCGAGCAGCCGGGTGGTGGCGTTCCAGAACGCGCCGGTCCCCCGGTAGGCGTCCAGGAACTCGCGGGCCGCGGCGGGATCGGCGGTGACGATGCCGGCCGCGAGGCCGGACGTGCAGTCGTTGGCCAGGCCGGCGGCGGCCGCCGGGCTGTCCGCCGGGGCGATGGTCAGGGTGGCCTCGTGGCCGCTGTCCAGGGCCCACTCGTGGCCGAGCGGGTGGTCATGCGGCGGCAGCGAGGGCGTGATGCCGAGCGCGCGGACCGGCCCGAGCACCGCATCGAGCAGCTGGTCCCACGCCGGTGCGCAGATCAGCAGGAGATTCAGCCGGTTGCACACCCCGAGCCGGTCCAGGCTCGTGGTGACGATCTCGGCGGCTAGCGCCGGGTCAGCGGCCCGGTCCAGGTAGAGCACGCCGCCCCCGTCGGCGTGGGCGAGGGTGCGCACCCCCGCCCGGGCGGCCTCGGCGGCCAGGCTGCGCGTCGTCTCCCCGCTGCCGCGCAGGATGACCAGCGGGATCAGTCCCGGCTGGCGGACCAGCTCGACAGCGGCTTCCCGGTCCGCCGACCGGACCAGCTGCACCACCCGCGGATCCAGGCCCGGCGGCCTCTGCTGCGGGAGCGATCACGTGGTCGGCGAGAGCCGCGGCGGACCGCAGCGCAGCGCCGCCGGTGCGCAGCACGCCCGGCGTTGCGGGACTTGAGCAGCTGGGAGGCGATGTCGATGGTCACGTTGGGCCGGGCCTCGAAATTCGCGCCGATCACCCCGACCGGCACCCGCCGCTCGGCCAGCCGCAGCCGGCCCCCGGACGGGCCGCCGGGCAGGTCGCCCAGCGCGGTCAGGGCGGGCGGGAACGGCGCGTCGGCCAGCAGCCCGATCTGGCGGGCCATCTCCTGCATCCGGCCCGGGTCGAGGCGGAGCCGGTCCAGCAGTCCCTGGCCCAGGCCCGCGGCCTCCCCGTCGGCCATGTCCCCGGCGTTGGCCGCGAGGATCTCCGGAGCCCGCTCGGTGAGCCGCCCGGCCATTTCCCGTAGCGCCTGGTTGATGACGTCGTCGTCGGCGTGGGCCAGGCTCGCGGCGCTGTCCCGGGCGGCCTCGCCGCCGGCGATCACCGCCTTCTGCGCATCAGACACGCTGCCGATGCTAGGGCATGACGCCGGCCGGCTCCCAGCGCCAGTGGAAGCCCACCACCGACCGCTCCAGGGACCGCAGGTACCGGTGCACCGAATGCTGGCTGTCCGGGGTGACCTGCTCCTGCTCCAGCACCTGGCCTTCCACCCCGTCCCAGACCGCCCACCACACCGCATCCGGCAGCTGATCCGGGTGGAACTGGATGCGCATGTCGAAGTTTTCCAGCGTGTTCATCACCGCCCGGCGGTACTGGCACTCGTCGGGATCGACGGGCTTTGCGTCGTAGTGATAGGAGGTCCAGTACTCCAGGGTGGCCGTCTCGCCCAGGCCGAGCGAGCGGGCCAGGCAGATGTCGGTGCCGTAGAGCTCGCCGATCCGCCGGACCGGCCCGGGCGCACCGGCGCATCCCTGCCCGAGTTCCAGCGTGACCGCGTTCGTGTCGTACAGGTACGGGATGCGGTCGAGGCCGTCGGCGAGCGCCTCGACGACCTGGAGGGTCCGGGTCCGCACCAGCCTGCCCTCGGCGTCGCTGTAGACATGATCATGCAGGGAGACGGTCTGGTGCCGCCGGGGGCCGAGCACCCCGGCCACCTCCGCGGCCGCGCCGGAGCGCATGGCCCGCGGGCCGGCCAGCACGGTGATCCGGCCGGTGCCGCGCCACAGCCGCCACAGCCGCTCCTGCTCCTGGCTGGAGAACCCGAACGCGGCCATGAACAGGTCCAGCGTGGAACGGCTCAGCAGCCGCCCGGATAGCGCGCGGCCCACGGTGTCCTTGAGCTGATGGGGCAGCACATCGGAATGGCCTGCGGCGCGGGGGGAATCCCACAGGTGCTGCGCGAGCACATCGGCCACGGCCAGGTGATTGATCGTGTCGGGCCGTGACCGCTGAGCGTGAGACTCCCAGAGCTGGCGGTACCGGCCGGGGCGCAGCAGTAATTCGCGCAGGTAACGCCCGGCGGCAGCACGGCCCGCCGCGAGCTGCGGCTCAGTCACGAGATGGCCCTATCCGCTCATTGCGAACTTAGTGCGATGTATGCGGTCTAGCGTACGACCCAGATCTCGCCGGGAGGGGATGTTCGGGCTACGGGCGAGACGGCGACAGGGGGACCGGGGGGGCGGGCCGCCGTCGGCATGCCCGTCCCCTCCGGCCACTGTTAGCCCGGGGGGACGACCCCCCGAAGCCCCCCGCCATCTGCCGGGCTCGGCGAGGACACGCCTCCCCTCGCCGGCCGATCAGCGGTGGCTGAGCGGACGCTCCTGTGGCACGCCCGCTCCCATGGCTCAGGAAGCTGCGCCGCTCAACCCCGTCTTCCGGCAGGTCCGCGGCCATCCTGCGCTCGGCGTCCCGTCAGAAGAGGATGGAGGTGAGGGTGGCCACTTCGGCGAAACCTACTTTGCGGTACACGGCGCGGGCCGGCGCGTTGAAATCATTCACGTACAGCGAGACCACGGGCGCGATGGACCGGAGCGCCTCCTGCACCACCGCGGCCATCCCGGCCACCGCGAGCCCCTGGCCCCTGAGGTCCGGCCGCACCCATACCCCCTGCACCTGGCAGGCGTGCGGGGTGACGGCCCCGACCTCGGCCTTGAACATGACGCGGCCGTCCTCGATCCGGGCGAACGCCCGCCCGAGCGCGATCAGCTCAGCCACCCGGGCCCGGTAGGCGGCCCCGCCGTCCGGACCGAGCGGGGATACCCCGACTTCCTCGGTGAACATGGCCACCGAGGCGGGCAGCAGCACGTCCAGCTCACTGGACCGGACCCGGCGGAGCTCAGGGTCGGGGGCCACCCGGGGCGGCCCGGAGATCGCCATGACCGGCTGGGCTTCGCGGATCTCCCGGGGCTGGCCCCAGTAGGGCCGCAGCAGCTCCCACATCTGCCCGACGGCTTCCGCCGGGCCCACGATGGACGAGCAGCGCCTGCCCTGGAGCCGGGCCCGGCCGGCAAAGGCGGTCGCGGCGGCGGGCGTCGCGCCGACCGGGACCAGGTTGGCCCCCGCGTAGCAGGCCGACGTAAGCTTGCCGCCCGGCACGAAACCCCACATCTGCCCGCCGAGCCGGACCGGATCGAGGCCTGCCTCGTGGACCCGGGAACTGACGAACACGTTCACCACCGGGTCGCGGTCGCACAGCTCGAGCACGTCGTCGCGATCCCGGTCGTTGAGCAGGCGCAACGATGAGGACCGCGACGCCTTGGTGCGCAGCACCCTCCCAGCGTATCGGTCCGTCACGAGGAATGCCCCCCAGGCCGGGTCAGCTGGCCGGGGAGGGCGGCGGCAGGGCCGGGCAGGTGGCGTTGACCAGGCCCGGGCGGCTAGGCAGCGCACCCGTGGCCAGGTAACGGTTCAGGTAACCGTTGACGCAGGTGTTGGGTGGCTGAGCGAGGGACTGGCCGTGGTTCCCCCCGCCTTCCACCACCACCATCCGGGCGCTGGGCAGCAGCCGGTGCGCGACCTGCGCGCCCGCGTAGGGGGTGGCCGCGTCCAGGGTGCCCTGGAGCATCAGGATGCCCGGCAGGCCCGCCCCCTTGATGTGCAGCGGGTGCGCCGGCCCGCGCACCGGCCAGAACGCGCAGGAGGCGTTGAACCACGCGTTGTCCCAGGCCTCGAACGGCGCGGTGCGGTACACCTGGCGGGTATCGGAGTTCCACTTGGCCCAGTTCCGCGGCCAGTTCACGTCGCTGCACTCCACGGCGTTATAGACCGCGAACTCGTTTTCTGGCTGCACGCCCTGCTGCTGGTACTCGCTGACCAGCTGGGCGGTGGCGCCACTGTGCAGGTACGCGGCCAGCGCCGAGGCCAGGCCCGGCCACAGCGAGTTGCTGTACCCGCCTTCGAGGAACGTGTCGTCGAAATCGTCTGCGCCGATCCGGCCCTCGACCGGGTGGGCCTGGAGCCGGGCCCGGGCCCGGTACCAGGCCTGATCCACGGCGGCCGGGGTGGTGCCCAGCCCGTACGCGGCGTGGTTGGCCGCGACCCAGGCGAAGAACGCCTTCATCCGGCCCTCGAACGCGTAGTCCTGGGCAATGTTGTCGGCGTACCACGCCCCGTCGGGGTCTACCGTGCTGTCCAGGACCATGCGGCGCAGCCGGTGCGGGAACAGCGTGGCGTACACCTGGCCCAGATACGTCCCGTAGGAGTATCCGAAGTAGTTGATGGTCGGGACGCCGAGTGCAGCCCGGATGGAGTTCATGTCCCGGGCCACGTCCTCGGACGTCATGTACGGCAGCAGCCAGCCGTAGCGCTTCTCGCAGTCCGCGGCGTAGCTCTTGGCCCGGTTGATGAGAACCTGCTCCGCGGCGGCCGTGGCCGGGATGTAGTCGGGCCGCAGCCCGGAGAAGAAGGAGGGGTCGCAGCTCAGGGCGGGAACGCTGGAGCCCACCCCGCGCGGGTCGAAGCCGATGATGTTGTAGTCGGCGGCCACCTGAGGGGTTGAGCCCGTCCGCGACGAACGGCGCCAGGCCGAGCCCGCTGCCGCCCGGGCCGCCCGGGTTGACCAGCAAGTCGCCCTGCTGCTGGCTGCGCGGGCGCGGTGGCCGGCACCCGGGAGAGCGCCAGGGTGATCTTCCGGCCGCCGGGGCGGGCGTAGTCCAGCGGCACCCGGAGGCTGGCGCACTGCACCCCGGCCCCCCCGACGGAGCAGGAGTGCCAGCGCAGCGCCGAGGTCCCGGGCCGGCCGGACCGGAACCGGAGGCGGAGGCGGCCGGGGAGGCGGATGGACCGGCCGTGGCCCCGCCCGACGCCGTGCAGCCCGCCATCGCGATGAGCACGGCACCGAGGCCCGCGGCCACCAGCGAGGCCCGGCGGGCGGGACGGGGCGGTCTCGCCCGGCGGGTCCGGTGCATCTGGCGGCGCGTTGGCATGACAGTCATCTTGCCCGATGCGGCGGCCCCGTTTCGCCGCCCCGGCCGGGTGCGCCTCACCGTGGCGCAGGCCAGGCCGGCCCCGGCCGGCCGCCGCGGGCGGGGCGGCGACCAGGGTCAGGCGGTCTTCTGCCGCTGCTGCTCCTGCAGGGCCCGCCGGTACTCCTCGATGACGATGTCGTTCAGTTCCTGCACCGAGGTGTCCTTGGCCAGCTTGTCGAAGGTGATCTCGCCGTGCTGCAGCAGGTTGATCCGGTCGCATACTTCCAGGGCCTGGCCGTAGTTGTGCATGATCATGATGATCGAGACCTGGCCCTGGCTCTTCAGGTCCTTGACCAGTTCCAGGATCATCGCCCCTTCCTTGGCGCCCATCGCCGCCAGGGGCTCGTCGAGCAGCAGCACCTTGGCGTTCGAGGTCACCGCCCGGGCCACCGCGATGGCCTGCCGCTGGCCACCGGACAGCTTGGCCACCTCGGCATCGACCGAGGGGATGTTCACCCCGATCCGGTCGAGCTGCTCCTGGGCGGTCTTGCGCATGCTCCGGTTGGACAGCAGCGACCAGCGGGTCCGCTCCCGGTTCAGGAACATGTTGTGGTAAACGGTGAGCTCGTTGATCAGGGCCAGATCCTGGTACACGGTGTCGATACCCAGGGACCGGGCGTGGTCCACCGACTTGAACGTGACTTCCTGGCCCTCCAGGATGATCCGGCCTGAGGTCGGGGGCTGGAAACCACACATGATCTTGATGAGGGTGGACTTGCCCGCCCCGTTATCGCCGAGCAGCCCGAGCACCTCGCCCTGGCCCAGGTGCAGGTTCACGTCGTGCAGCGCGCGGACCACGCCGAACCGCTTGCTGATGTGCTCGACCCGCAGCACATCGCCGCTGCCGTCGGCCACCGGCGCCGGTCGGCCGTGGGTGTTGGCTCTGCCGTCATCAGTTCCTCCCTGCGGCTCGCAGCCGGGCCAGCCGGACATTGGCGATCATGGAGAGCAGGATGGCCAGCCCGAAGATGATGTTCAGCGGGTTGGCGCTGATCCCGGCCACGTCGAGGCCGTTGATGCAGGGTGGCCAGCACGATCGAGCCGAGGAAGGCGCCGAGGATGGTGCCCTGGCCGCCGAGCATCGCGGTGCCGCCGATGACCGCCGCGGTGACCGCGTAGAACATCGGCTGATAGCCGCCGGCGCTCGGGTCGATGGTCTTGGTGTAGAACGCGTTCTGCAGGCCGACCAGGGCCCCCAGCACGCCGATGATCATGAAGTTGCCGTACTTGATCCGGCCGACCTTGATGCCGGACTCCCGGGCCCCCAGCAGGTTACCGCCGGTGGCGATGGTGTACAGGCCCCACTTGGTCCTGGTCAGCACGACGTAGAAGATCGCCGTGAGCACCACCGCCCAGATGAACTGGGACCACGGCGCCGCGCCGATCCAGCGCCCGATGCCCACCGCCTTCGTGGGGATGTTCGCCGGGTAGGCGTGCGAGGTGGTCAGGGTGATGCCCCACAGGATGAAGCCGGTGCCGAGCGTGGTGATGAAGGAAGGCAGGCCCATGGTGACGGTGAGGAAGCCGTTCACCCAGCCCACGACCAGGCCCATGATCAGCGAGATGATGATGGCCGGCACCACCGGCACCCGTAGAAGTCGATCAGGTAGTGCATGAGGAACGGGGAGAACATGTAGACGAAGCCGACCGAGAGGTCGATCTCCCCGCAGATCAGCAGGAACACCTCGCCGATCGCGATGATGATGATCGGCGCAGCCGTCTCCGACAGCAGGTTGGCCAGGTTCGTCTGGCTCACGAACGTGGAGTTGTACTTGATGCCGAAATACAGCAGCAGGATCGCCGCGATGACAAAGACGGTGGCCTCGCGCTGCCGGGCCAGCGCGTTGAGCCCGGCGCGGAGCGGCCCTGGCGCTCCTCGGGGCCGGCCCGGGCGGCGGCGCTACCGCCTGGGGGCTGCGCTCAGTGATCCCGCTCATCTCGCCCTCCGGTTCCTTCTGGTGACCGCGCTAACCGGCGGCAGGCACGCCAGGCGTGTTGGGCCTGGCGTGCCTGCCGCCGACGTTAACACCCCATATGCACAATACCCAGCTAACCCGATCAGGTGCTGGTGGTGGCAGGCGGGTTGCTGATCGCACCAGACGGGCGCGGGATGTACTTCTGCGCGCTGGTCGAGCCCTGGAACCGGCTGCTCTTGGTGTACGGCGCCGCGTTGGACTTGGTGATGAAGGTCAGGCCGGTGTCGGTGTCGGACGGGCTGATCGTGCCGCCGGAGATGTTGTACAGGTAGAAGTACAGGGTCGGCAGGAAGCCCTGCAGGTACGGGTCCTGGTAGATGGTGAAGTTGGTCTTGCCGGACTGCAGGTTGGACAGCGTGGTCGGCGTGGTGTCGAACCCGCCGTTCGGGATTTTCGACAGCCCGGTCTCACCCAGGGCCTGGCCGAGGAGCTCGGTCGAGCCCGCGTCCACCGCGAACGCGCCCTTGATCGTCTTGTGCCCGGTCAGGAAGGCCTTCTCCGCCGACAGTTCCTGGCCGGTGGCCGCCCCGGTGGCCACCTCGTGCACGGTGTAACTGCTGCCGAGCACGGACACCGCGCCGTCGTAGCGGGGCTGGATGTTACCGGAGCCGGGGGTGGCGATGAAGATGACGATGTCCCCGCCGCCCGGGACCAGCGACTTGATCTTCGTGCCCAGCTGCTGGCCGGAGATGTAGAGCGCCTGGCCGACGTAGGCCAGCCGGTTGCTGCCGATGTCGGAGACGCCCTTGTTGATCAGGCCGTCGGCGTTGTAGCTGATCACCGGGATGCCCGCGTTCATCGCGTTCATGGTCGGCGTCTTGAACGACGTGGCGTCGATCCCCGCGTAGGCGATCCCGGATGCCTTGGCGGCGATGGCCGTGTTGAAGTAGCTCACCATCTCCGAGGCCAGGGAGGTCTGCGAGCCGCCCCACTTGGGGGTGGGCAGGCCGAGTAGCGCCGCCGCGTCCGCGAAGCCGTACTGGGTGGGCACGAAGAACGGGTTCGTGGTGACGTGGTTCACGTACCAGAACTGCCAGGCCGGGGTCTTCGGGAAGTTGCCCGCCGTGCTCGCGGCCGCCTTGCTGGACGGGGTGGACCCGCCGCAGGCGGCCAGCAGGCCGGCCGCCGCCGCCGAGGCACTGACGATCCCGGCGCTGCCGAGCAAGCGCCGGCGGGTGGGCCCATCTTTCATGTTCAAGGTCTCGATGGCCTCGTCAACCTTGGGGTCGATGTTCATCTATCTACCTCCAGGAGAAGTTCCTCAGTGCTCGGTGGGCCGCCACGCCGCGGCGCACCGGGAAAGCGGATGGGTGGCCCGCCCCCCGGGGGACCGGCCCGCGAAAGCCGCCATGGATGCCCGGCCGCTTCGCGAAGCGGGGCAGCTCCCGGGCGCGGGGAACGCCGCGATCCCAGGCCCCCCGCGGGCTCCGCTGAACGCTGGGGCCCAGCACCGAGCCTGGGCCGCCTTCGCTGCATCGCCTGTCCTCGAATCGTTGTCGTGTTCCGAGGCTGGGCGGCCGCGGAGCTCCGGTGCTCAGCCACATTCGGGCGCCCGGATGGCCCGATCCGCCCCCAGGTTAGCGCTCTCAATCGGTTCAAGATCGGGAACGACGCGCCCCTTGTTGGAGCCTTAAGCTAAAACACACAGAGTCGATCGTCAACGCACAAGATATAAAGATCCGGTTCCGGCGTCATCACAGGTCGGCAGCGCACACCTCAGTCCCGCCCCCGGGGGTAAGGAAGGTCCAGGGATGCTCGCCAGACATCGCCAATCGCTGATCCTGGAAGACATCCGGCGGGCCGGCAGCGCCCGGGTCAGTGATCTCACCCAGCGCCTCGGCGTATCGGATATGACGATCCGCCGCGATCTGGAAGCCCTGGCCCGGGCCGGGCTGATCGAGAAGGTGCACGGCGGGGCGGTGCTGCCCGGCTCGCCCAGCAGCCACGAGCCCGGCTTCGAGGCTAAGTCGGTGCTGGAAAAGCCGCAGAAGGAGGCCATCGCCCGGTCCGCCGCGGACCTGGTCACGCCCGGCACCGCGATCGCGCTGTCCGCGGGGACCACCACCTTCGCCCTGGCCCAGCAGCTGCTGGACGTGTCCGGGCTGACGATCGTGACCAACTCGGTCCGGGTCGCGAGCATCTTCGGCGCCCCGCAGGCCGCCGGCCCGTTCGGTGCGACCCCGCAGGTCGTGCTCACCGGCGGGGTCCGCACCCCCTCGGACGCGCTGGTCGGCCCGATCGCGGACATCGCGATCCGGTCCCTGCACGTGGACCTGCTTTTCCTGGGCTGTCATGGCATGGATCCGGTCGCGGGCCTCACCACACCCAACCTGGCGGAGGCGGAGACTAACCGGGCCTTCGTGCAGGCGGCCCGGCGGGTGACGGTCGTCGCGGATCACACGAAGTGGGGCATCGTCGGGCTGAGCTCGTTCGCCGACCTGGACGAGGTGGACACGTTCATCACCGACGGACTGCTGCATGAGGAGGCCCGGACCCTGCTCCGGGAGCGCGTGGGCGAGCTCGTCCTCGCGGACGCGGAGTCCGATGGCCAAGTCGGCTAGGCGAAGTCAGCCGGCCAGCAGGCCAGCCGGCTAGGCGAAGTCGCCGGCCAGCAGGCCAGCCGGCTAGGCGAAGTCAGCGGACCGGCTGACCGCCGCCCACGCCGCCGTCTCCGCCGCCCGCGCCTGGGCGGATTCCCCGGCGATGCGGAGCGCGTCCGAGCCGAGCAGCAGCCGGAGCGGTGGATCGTCCAGGCGGACGATCTCGGTGATGATCCTCGCGGCGCGGGCCGGGTCACCCGGCTGCTGGCCGTCCACCGCCCGGCGGTAGCGGTTAATCTCGCCCACGGTCGGCTCGTAGTCCGCGCTGACCGGCAGCATGCGCATGGACGACCCGCCCCAGTCGGTACGCAGCGCCCCGGGCTCCACGATGGTGACCTTGATGCCCAGCGGCCGGACCTCGTTGCTGAGCACCTCGGAGAACCCTTCCACGGCGTACTTGGCCGTCTGGTAGCCGCCCATCCCGGGGGTACCGCCGACCCGGCCCCCGATGGACGACACCTGGATGAGGTGACCCGAGCGCTGGGCGCGGAGCACCGGCAGCGCCGCCCTGGTCACGTGGACCACGCCGAACAGGTTGGTCTCCAGCTGGGCCCGGAACTCCCCGTCCGGCAGATCCTCGATGGCCGCCGAGGTGGCGTAACCCGCGTTGTTGACCACGACGTCAAGGCGCCCGAATTCATCGACCGCCCGCTGGACGGCCGCACGCGCCGCCGCCTGGTCGGTGACGTCGAGGGCCACCGCCCGGATCCGCCCGCCGTAGCGGGCCAGGAGGTCGTCCAGCTGCCCGGGGCGGCGGGCGGTGGCGACCACCTGGTCCCCGTCGTCCAGGACGGCCTGGGCCAGCTCCCGGCCCAGCCCACGGGAACTGCCGGTGATCAGCCAGGTCCTGGTCATAGGCACCTCCGGGGCGCACGGTTAGTAACTGACTAGTTAGATATCTCCATGGAAACGCACCGGGCAGCCGTATGTCAACTGAACGGTTAGTTGCTAGCCTGGGCCGATGAGGCGGGACGCGGGCCGGACCAGGAGGCGGCTGCTGGCCGCCGCGACCGGGGAGTTCGCGGCCTTCGGTATCGCGGGCGCCCGGATTGACCGCATCGCGGCCGAGGCAGGCTGCAACAAGGCGATGATCTACGCCTACTTCGGCAACAAGGACCAGCTCTTCGAGGCGGCCTTCACCGCCCACGTCTCCGGTTACCTGGAGCAGGTGCCGTTCGACGCGGCCGACCTGCCCGGGTACGCCGGGCGGCTGTTCGACTACTTCGAGGCGCACCCGGACGCGCTGCGGCTGTCCGTCTGGTACCGGCTGGAGCGCCCGGACGGGGCGCCGCTGCGGGCCGTCGTCGCCGCGAACCAGTCACGCCTCGACCAGCTGGCGCAGGCCCAGCGGACGGGCCTGCTGCCCGGCCGGTACGCCCCGGTCGAACTGCTCGCGCTGGTCCAGTCGGTGGCGACCGCCTGGGCCTCGATGAACCCGGAGTTCGGCCAGGCCGCGCCGGACCGCGGCCGCCGCCGCGCCACCGTGGTCGACGCGGTGGCGCGGCTGGCCGGCGGCTGACTCTCCCTGACGGGCGGCCTGCGGGCCGGCGGCTGACTCTCCCCGGCGACCGGCCCGCGGGCCGGCGGCCAGCCTCCTGGGCTGCCGTCAGGAGACGCTGACCTCGGGCGCGGCGGGCGGCAGGTCGCCCGCCATGCTCTCGGCGAGCTTCATGGCCTCCTCGATGAGGGTCTCCACGATCTGCGACTCGGGCACGGTCTTGATGACCTCACCCTTGACGAAGATCTGACCCTTGCCGTTGCCGGAGGCGACCCCCAGGTCTGCTTCGCGGGCCTCGCCCGGGCCGTTGACGACGCAGCCCATGACCGCCACGCGGAGCGGCACCTCCAGCCCCTCGAGGCCTGCGGTGACCTGGTCGGCCAGCGTGTACACGTCAACCTGGGCCCGGCCGCAGGACGGGCAGGACACGATCTCCAGGCCCCGGTCGCGCAGGCCGAGCGACTCCAGGATCGCCGTGCCCACCTTGACCTCCTCGACCGGGGGCGCGGACAGCGACACCCGGATGGTGTCCCCGATCCCCTCGGCGAGCAGCGCACCGAACGCGGCCGCGGACTTGACCGTGCCCTGGAAGGCCGGGCCGGCCTCGGTCACGCCGAGGTGCAGGGGGTAGTCACAGGCCTGGGCCAGCTGCCGGTAGGCGGCGATCATGACCACCGGGTCGTGGTGCTTCACGGAGATCTTGATATCGGTGAAGCCGTGCTCCTCGAACAGGGAGCACTCCCACAGCGCCGACTCCACCAGGGCCGCGGCGGTGGCCCGGCCGTGCTTGGCCAGCAGGCGCTTGTCGAGCGAGCCCGCGTTCACGCCGATCCTGATCGGGATCCCGGCCGCCGACGCCGCGCGGGCGATCTCCGCGACCTTGTCGTCGAACGCCTTGATGTTGCCGGGGTTGACGCGGACTGCCCCGCAGCCCGCGTCGATGGCGGCGAACACGTACTTCGGCTGGAAGTGGATGTCCGCGATCACCGGTATCTGCGACTTGCGGGCAATTTCCGGCAGCGCGTCCGCGTCATCCTGCGACGGCACCGCGACCCGGACAATCTGGCAGCCCGACGCGGTCAGCTCCGCGATCTGCTGCAGGGTGGCGTTCACGTCCGCGGTGACCGTGGTGCACATGGACTGCACCGACACCGGCGCCCCGCCGCCCACCGCGACCGCGTGCTTGCCCTTGCCCACCATGATCTGGCGCGACTTCCGCCGCGGGGCCAGGGGCTCGACCGCGGGCTGCGGCATGCCTAGATCAATCGTCATGATCCTTATCCCTCACTGTGTCCTGACCAAAGGGTGTGTTAGCCGAAGAGTCCCGTTGTCGCGTTACCCAGGTCCGTCACGTTCGCACCAGTTAAAGCAACCACCGTCCCGGACGGAAGCATCCCGGCCGGCCTGGCGATCCGCATCACCCTCACGAGGGTATGTGGACCGGGTTCACCAGGTCCGCCATGATCAGCAGCAGGCCGAACCCGACCAGCAGGGCAAATACCCCGACGCTGAGCGGGAGAAGCTTGCGCATGTCCACCAGCCCGGGGTCGGGTCGGCGCCGGAGCCGGGCGATCCAGGACCGGATCTGCTCGTAGATGACGACGGCCAGGTGCCCGCCGTCCAGCGGGAGCAGCGGCAGCAGGTTGAACAGGCCGACGAAGATGTTCAGCGAGATGACGATGAACAGCACGATCGAGACCTTGGTCTGCCAGCCGACCTGGGCCGCGAACGCCTCACCGGTGTACTCCCCCGCGCCGACCACGCTGGTCACGTTGCCGCCCGCGGTACTGCTCCGGTTCTTCGCGAACAGTTTGGGGATGGCCTTCGGGATGCTGCCCAGGGCCTGCACCGAGCCGGTCACGATCTGGCCGAATTCCGAGCCCGCGTAGGTGACCGCGCGGACCGGGTTCACCGTCGCGAACACCACCGCCGCGGTAATGCCGAGGAAGGAACCCTTCAGGCCGTGCACCACAGCCAGCGAGGGATGCACGGTGACCAGGTGGCCGTCCCGCAGCACGGTGACCGCCACCGGGGTGCCCGGCTGCTGCGCGAGGATCGCCGCCTTCAGCTGAGTCCAGGTGTGCACGCGCGTATGCCCGACCGCAATGATCTTGTCACCGGGCCGGAGTCCTGCCTTGGCCGCGGGAGACACGGGATCGGACTTGACGCAACTGGTGGCGGTGATGCTGTGCGGCACGCACGGGTCGATGCTCCCGATCGCGGAGGAACTGGAGGTGTGGGCCAGGCCGATTCCCCCGGCCAGGATGAACAGCAGCACGAAGGCCAGCGCGAAGTGCATGAACGACCCGGCGGCCAGCACGATCATCCGCTGCCAGGGCGGCTTGCGGCGGAAGGACCGGGCCTCGTCCTCCGGCTCCACATCCTCTAGGGCCGTCATGCCGACGATCTTGACGTAGCCGCCGGCCGGGATGGCCTTGACGCCGTACTCGGTCTCGCCCCGGACCACGGACCACAGGGTCTGCCCGAAGCCCACGAAGAATTGGGTGACCTTCATCCGGAACTTCTTCGCGGTGACGAAGTGCCCGAACTCGTGCAGCATGATCGAGAAGAGCAGGGCGAAGATGAAGATGAGCCAGCCGAGCAGGGTCATCCGGCCGACTCTCCCTCGTTGCGTGTCCGACCGCGGGCCTCGCGCACGCTGCCTCGTCCTCCGCCTGTCAGTTCCAGCGCACGGACCCGTGCCCAGCGATCCGCGGCGAGCACGTCCTCCAGGGTTACCGCGTCCCGGGCCGCACTCTCATGCTCAGAGACTACCGTCGCCACCGTGTCCACGATTCGGGGGAACGCGATCCGGCCCGCCCGGAAGGCTTCCACGCAGATCTCGTTGGCCGCGTTGTAGACGGCCGGGGCGGTGCCGCCGGTGCGGCCCGCCTCGCGGGCCAGGCCGACGGCCGGGAAGGCCTCGTGGTCCAGCGGCTGGAAGGACCAGGTGTGCGCGCGGCTCCAGTCGAGGGCCGGCCCGGCGCCGGGGACCCGGTCCGGCCAGGCCAGCCCCAGCGCGATCGGGATCCGCATGTCCGGCGGGCTGGCCTGGGCGATCGTCGCGCCGTCGGTGAACTCGACCATGGAGTGGATCACCGACTGCGGGTGCACCACCACCTCGATCCGGTCGAACCCGATGCCGAACAGCAGGTGCGCCTCGATCAGCTCCAGGCCCTTGTTGACCAGCGTCGCCGAGTTGATCGTGACGACCGGGCCCATGTTCCAGTTCGGGTGGGCCAGGGCCTGGGCCGGGGTCACGTGCTCGAGCTCGGCCCGGCCCCGGCCGAGGAAGGGGCCGCCGCTCGCGGTCAGCACCAGGCGGCCCACCTCACTGGCCCGGCCGCCCCGCAGGCATTGCGCGATGGCCGAGTGCTCGGAGTCCACCGGCACGATCTGGCCGGGGGCCGCCGTACCCGCGACCAGCGGGCCGCCGACGATCAGGGATTCCTTATTGGCCAGCGCCAGCGTCCGGCCGGCCTGGAGGGCGGCCAGGGTGGCGGCCAGGCCGACCGATCCGGTGACCGCGTTCAGCACGACGTCACAGGGCCAGGTGGCCACCTCCGCCACCGCCTCCGGGCCCGCGAGGACCTTGGGCAGCGGGCGGGCGTGGCCGCCCCCGGAGGCCTGGGCGCGCAGGGCGTCACGCACCTCGCCCGCGGCGTCCTCCCGGGCCACCGCGACCACCTCGGCACCGAACTCGAGGGCCTGGGCCGCCAGCAGCCCGGGGCTGGCCCCGCCCGCGGCCAGCCCGGCCAGCCGGAACCGGCCGGGATTGCGCCGCACGATGTCCGCGGCCTGGGTCCCTATCGAGCCGGTCGAGCCGAGCAGGACGATGTCACGGACCGGGCCGCCGGGCCCGGGCTGCGCTGTTTCCATGCCGCCATTGTCCGCCATCGCGGCCCGGCCGGTTGCGGGACCCGCCAACCGCCCGGCCGACCCGGCCGCCCGGCCGCCCGGCTGACCCCGGCCACCGGGCAGGCTCCCGGGCTAGCTGGGCGCGGACACCTGGGCCAGCGGCTCCCAGTCGGGCCGCAACGGCATGCCCGACTGGCCCTCGCTGCCCAGCCGGACCCCGAGCACCTGGTGCAGCTGGACGACGTTGCGATCGAACCCGAGCCGCGAGCCGGCCATGTAGAGCCGCCACACCCGGGCGGTGCCCTCACCGACCTCGGCCACCGCCTCGTCCCAGTGCGCGTCCAGGTTGGCGCACCAGCCGGCCAGGGTCCTCGCGTAGTGCTCGCGCAGGTTCTCCTCGTGCCGCACCTCGAACCCCGTGTCGTGGATGAGCGAGATCAGGTAGCCCGGGCCTTCCAGCTCCCCGTCGGGGAACACGTAGCGGTTGATGAAGCCGCCGACCACGCGGCCGGGCTGGCGGTCGTCCGGCCGGGTGATGCAGTGGTTGAGCAGCCGTCCCTCGGGCCGGAGCTTGCCGTACAGGAAGGAGAAGTAGTCCGGCAGCTGGGCCCGGCCGATGTGCTCGGTCAGCCCGATCGAGCTGACCGCGTCGAATTCCCCCTCGGGCACGTCGCGGTAGTCGAGGTGGCGGACCTCGGCCAGGCCGCCCAGCCCCTCCTTCTCGATGGCCTGCTGGCCCCAGGCGGCCTGCTGGGCGGACAGGGTCACGCCGAGCGCCTTGACGCCGTACTCCCGGGCCGCGTGGCGGACCATGCCGCCCCAGCCGCACCCCACATCCAGCAGCCGCATCCCGGGGCGCAGTCCCAGCTTCCTGGCCACCAGGTCGTGCTTGTAGGCCTGGGCCTCCTCCAGGGTGGCATCGGGACGCGGGTAGCAGGCGCACGTATAAGCCATCGAGGGGCCGAGTACCCACTCGTAGAACGTGTTGGACACGTCGTAGTGGTGGGAGATGGCCGTGGCGTCGCGCTTCTTGGAGTGCAGCCGCCCGGCGATCCACCGGCGGTTCACCCTGACCTCCTGGGGCGGCGGCGGTATCCGCGGCAGCAGCAACCGGGGGCCGCCCAGATCCTGGAGCAGGCGGAGCCGCTCGGCCAGATCGATATGCACCTGCTGGGCCTGGACCATCCGGGACAGCGCGTCGTACATGTCGCCCTCGACGTCGAGGTGCCCGGACACGTAGGCGCGGGCCAGGCCGAGCGCGCCCGGGGCCTGGGCCAGGTAAGACACCGCCACCGGGGAGCGCACGGTGATCTGCACCGGGGCGTCCGGGGCGCCCGCCCGGCTCCCGTCGTAGGCCACGAACGCCACGGGCGCGTCGGGGCCCGCCACCTTCTCGAACACGTCCGCTAGCGCCATCCCTGCCATCCCTCCTGCTGCCTGCCCTGCCGTGCCGCGTCCGGCTTCACTGAGGTCCTGCTGACCGCGTCCGGTCCCGGGGTACGCGGCTTACTGGCCACGCACGCACTTCTCGTACAGGCCGGCCAGCCGGCCGCCGCCGTCGTAGCGCTGCTTGAGCGCGGCGTAGGCGGGCCCGTTGTAGCTCGCCCAGAACTGCTCCTCGGTGTAGAAGGACGTCGAGTACAGGCCCTTGTGCCCGCCGAGCGCGGCCACCTCGTCCTCCACCAGCCGGTTGTGGTAGCCGTCCGAGCGGCCGGGCGGGAGTGGGACGGTCCCCCAGAAGCCGAAGTTCACGTACACCTCACCGGGGGCCAGCGGGTAGAGCGGCCAGGCCTGGTCGCTGCGCAGCCGGAGCGGGCACAGCCAGACCGGGCTCATCCCGACGCCGGCCGCGAAGAACCGGAGGAACTCGGCGCCCCGGCCGACCGGGATCTCGACGTCCTGGATGACGTCCTCCCGCGGTGGCTGCCCGCGCCGGGCGGCCAGCTTGCCGGACAGGCCGTGCCGCCGGTCGAAGGCGACCAGCGAGCGGTACACGTCGGACCTGCGGTAGCGCCGCGGCCAGAGCCTGCGGATCGCCGGGTTCTGCACCCCGAACGGCCGGGAGCACCAGAACCAGTCGGTATCCCAGCGCCACAGGTAGTCGCGGATCGTGAGGAAGTCCTCCCGGGGCCCGCGCAGCGACTGGTAGTAGATCTGGCTGCCGGTGTAGTCGCTGGTCCAGGGGGCCACGTCGCTGAACGCCGCCACGGTGAGGTACATCTCGTCCAGGCTGAACACCGTGCCGTCGAGGAAGTCGGCCCGGTGCCCCTGGTAGCTGCCCTCGGCCGCGATCTGCGCGATGGCCGCCATGCACGTCTCAGGGTCGCCGAAGGCGAAGTGCCGCAGGTGCACGAACGGCGCCACCGGCTCCAGCTCGATCGTGAGCGACAGGGCGTAGCCGAGGGTCCCGTAGGAGTTCGGGAAGCCGCGGAACAGGTCGGCGTGCTCGTTGTCCGCGGTGGCCGTCACCACCTGGCCGTCGCCGGTGAGGATCTCCAGGGCCAGGACCGACTCGTGCGGCATGCCCAGGCGCAGCGAGGTGGACTCGATGCCGAGGCCGGTGACCGCGCCGCCGAGCGTGATCGTCTTCAGCTGGGGCACCACGAACGGCATCAGCCCGTGCGGGAGCGTCGCGTCCACCAGGTCCTCGTAGGTGGTCATGCCGCCCACCACGGCGGTGCGGGACCCGGGATCCACGTGCAGCACCCGGCTGAACGCGGAGACGTCCAGCTCAGCGGGCCGGGGCCCGGCCGCCTGATCGCGGAACCGGAACAGGTTGGAGGTCCGCTTGGCCAGCCTGACCTTCGCGCCGGGCGGGACCGCCGCGTAGGCCCGCTGAATCCTGGCCACCGCGGCCTCGTGCGCCCGGGCCACCCCCGCGGGCAGGGCCCCCGTGAAAGCGGTGCCGGACGGCCCGGCGGCTCCCGGCCGGCCGCCGTCCGCGCCGGCGGGATCCACGTCCACGGGCCCGCCGTGATTACTCTGCGGCCTGGTTCCGCTACTGCTAGAGTCAGTCACTGCCTCTCCTCGCTCAGGCAGGCCCGGCCTCGATACTGAGGACGAACGCAGCGGCTCATGTGGGCAAGTTCCCGGCCGACTCCGGCGAACGGCGGGGGAAGTTTACCCTGCAGTAGCCCTCGTGTTGAACCCCGCTACCTCGACGGCTGCTTGCGGGGGGCTTTCCGGCCGCCCGCCCGTACCCGGCCAGCCGTCCGCGCCGGGGCCGCCTGGTCTGCCAGGTCGTAGCTGGCGGCGACCTGCTCCGGCGTCATCGGGATCCGCGCCGCCGACGGCGGAACGCCGGCGTCCATGATGTCCCGCAGCAACTGGGCCAGCGAATACCCCGGGTCGGCGGCCAGCGCCCGGTCGATCGCGATGTTGGCCAGCGCTCCCTCGCCGGACTGCCAGGCGGTGAAGGCCAGCAGCGACGCGGGCGCCGGGAGGTAGGCCGGGGTGGCCCGGCGGACCACGTCGGTCCACAGGCGCAGGTGCGCTGCCCGGTACCCGGGATCCATCCGCGCCCAGGCGTCGTCCCGGACCGCGAGGTGAGCCAGGGCCACCGTGAGCCAGGCCACCGGCTCGTCGGCCACCAGGCGGCCGCCGGCCCGGTAGGTGGCGATGGCCTCCTGGACGGCGCGCCGGCCCGCATCCACCAGCAGCTTTGCCCCCTGGCCCCGGCCCGGGCCGGGGGATGAGGACGCCTGCGCGGCGAGATCCGCCGCCCGGTCCCGGGCCTGGCTGGTGGCCCGCTCCATGGACCGGGCCGCAGCGCCGGTGACCGGAGCGAGGGTGCCAGCCAGCGCCGCCCGGTCCGGGTAGGCGACCAGGCCGGCCACGGTCATGGCGGCCGACGCGGGGTTGGCCCGGACGTCGAACGGCACGCCATCCGCGGGACAGCAGTCGGGGTTCTGGCACAGGTAGGACCAGTAACGGCCGTTCTCGACCCGCATGAGCTCGTGTAACCGCAGCCCGGCCTGCCGCAGGGCGGCCGCCAGGGCGTCCGTGACCGGGGTGACCAGGGCGCCGGGTCCGTAGCCCACGCCGATCACGGAGGTGAGCCGGCGGTGCCGGAGCACCTCGGCGGCGTGCTCCGCGATGTCCGCCGCGTGCCCCGCGTCCGGCGGGTCGGGCAGGTCGTAGCGGAAGGCGAGCTGCACCTGGGCGCGTGGCCGGCCGACTCCCATCACCACGAGGCTCTTGCCGGGATGGAAGCCGAGCAGGTGCGGCACGACGGCCAGGACGTCAGCGGGGGAACTGACCCGGACCCGGGGCTGACGGGAGAACGTGCTGGAGCCTGAGACAGACGGTGTGTTATCCATGCGGCCAGGCTGCCGGGGCGGCCATCCAGAGGCCAGTCCAGAATGGCGTTCTGTTGATAATCCCGCACTTCAGGCAGGAAGTTCGCACATTTGTCCACCGAACGGGAATTCGACTTGACAAACGGCACCGCGCGGGCCGGGCACCGGCCAGCGGCCGGGCGCACGGCGTGTATCACAACAAGGATGCACTATCGGGACGTGAGCGGACGAGAGGGAACTTGAGCGATACGCTGGCCCGGACATTTTCCGGATCTGGACGGCGCCTGACCCGCTCCAGGGAACTCGCTTAACTGGAGGTAGCCGTGCGCCTAGGTTCGGCCCTGCTGGTGATCTGGCTGATCATCGGTGCTATCGCGGGTGCTCAGCGGCACTACTACAGCGGCAACATCGCGAGCTGCACGAAAGCCAGCACCATCGTCGTGACGATCCTGGCCGGACCGCTGAACTACGTCGGGGTGAACCCCAAGGTCGCGTGCCACGTGCCGAAGCCCAGCGGAAGCTAGCCGACGCCACCCTAAAGCGCCACCCTGAAGCGCCACCCTGCAGCGCCAGCCCGCAGCGCCAGGCGGCCCGCCCGCGCGGACGCCGCCGGGCGCCCGGGCGGGCTCAGTGCGCAGCCGGAAAGTACTTGTCGATAAAGCCGTTGCGGAACTTGCCGGCCGGGTCGCAGCGGCTCAGCAGGTCCTGGAAGCTGGCTGACCGCGGGTACAGGGCCCGGACCACATGCGGGGGCATGCCGAACAGCTTCGCCCAGTGCGGCCGGGCGCCGAGCGGGGTGAGCAGCTGTTCGAGCGCGGCGATCACCGGCGTTACCGCCGCGGTGTCCTTGATCCAGGTGAAGTGCAGGGCGACCGTGTCCCGCTGGAAACTCGGGCTCAGCCACAAGTCGTCCGGGGCGACGGTGCGGACCTCCGCGATCTGCAGGACCGGGGCCATCAGGCTGCCCAGGCTGGCCAGGGCGTCGAACGCGCCCGCCGCCACCTGCCGCGGCAGGAGGTACTCGGACTGCAGCTCCTCCCCGCTGCTGGGGGTGAACTCCGGCCGGAAATGGGGCAGCCGCTGGTGCCACGGCCCCGGCACGCCCAGCTGCTGGGTGGCGTGGGCCGGGTCGCCGCCCGGGAGCGGGTGGACCTGCCGGTCGGCCAGCGTCGCATCCATCCACCGCAAGGCCGGCTGCCAGCCGTCCGGCTCGTCGTGGCGGACCTTGAGCCAGAGCTGGGCGTGCCGGTCACCGCGCCAGTTGGTGAACACGCTGACGCTGTACGCGCTGGCGAAGATCTCATCGAAATGGCTCCGCAGCACGGCCCCGGGCAGGCCCTCGTAGACGTACTGGCGGAGGCTGAACGCCGGGACCAGGTCCAGGGTCAGGGCGGTGACCAGGCCGAGCGACCCCAGCCCGACCACAGACCCGCGGAACTCCTCGCCGCCGCTGTCGCGGCGCAGCGTGCGCAGGGTGCCGTCGGCGGTGATCAGCTCCAGCCCCGACACCGTCGTGGCCAGGTTCCCCTGAGTGTCGCCCGAACCGTGGGTCGCGGTGGCGACCGCCCCGGCCACCGACAAGTGCGGCAGCGACGCCATGCTGGGCAGGGCGTAGCCGGCCGCGTTCAGCCGCCTGGCGAGTTCTCCGTAGCGGATCGCGCCCGCCACGGTGACCGCTGCCCCGCCCGGCTCGATGTCGATCACCGGGGGCAGGTCCGCGAGCGAGATCAGCACGCCCGGGGTGTCCGCGATCCGGTTGAACGAATGGCCGGTGCCGACCGCCCGCACCTGACCGCCGGCCGCGACCAGATCCTGGGCTTCGCTGACCCCGCGGGGCCGGGCCACCCGGGTGGCGCGGTAGACGATGTTGCCCGCCCAGTTGGTCTCCCGTGCAGTCACCGCACCCACTCTCCGCCTCGACGCTACGTCTGCCCGGCCGGCTAACCGGCCGCCGCGGGGCCCTGGGCAGGCGGCGAATGAGGCTCTCAGCCCTCGGCGAGGGTGGTCCGCCAGCCGTCGGCGCCGGACCGGGTGACATATTACGTGGCAGCGTCTCCCGGGCCCGGGCGTCCCCGGCCCGGACCCGTTCGTTGATCTGGAGGGACTCCGTTGATCTGGAGGACTGGCGTGCCCGACGAGCCAGCCGGGCCCGGCCCCGCACCGGCCGCGGCCCCCCGCGGGCTCCCGCCCGGCGCCGCCGCGGCCGCCGACGAGATCGTCCGGAATTTCCAGCGGGGTGAGGGCCAGCCAGGCATCGCGTACGGGATCGTGGCGGGCGGGATCCTCGCGCACGCGGCAGGCGCCGGCCAGCGGTGGCTGGGCGGGCCGCCGCCCGACGCGGACACAGTGTTCCGCATCGCCTCCATGACCAAGAGCTTCACCGCCTCGGCGGTGCTGGCACTGCGTGACGCCGGCCTGCTCCGGCTGGACGATCCGGTCACCGATTTCGTCCCGGAACTGCGCGGCCAGCCCGGGGTGACGGCCGATTCACCGGCCATCTCGGTCCGGCACCTGCTCACCATGACCGCGGGCTTCCCGACCGATGACCCGTGGGGTGACCGGCAGCAGGGCACCCCGCTGCCGGATTTCGCGGCAATGCTGGCCCGGGGGGTGCGCCCGGCCTGGGCGCCGGGCACCCGCTTCGAGTACTCCAACCTGGGCTACGCGCTGCTCGGCCGGGTCATCGCGGCCGCGGCCCAGGCTGACTACCCGGACTTCGTGCGGGCCCGGGTGCTCGGCCCGCTCGGGCTGGGCCGGACCGGGTTCGAGGCCGCGGAGTTCGACCCGGCCGGGCTGGCCCGCGGATACGCCCGCAGCCCGGATGGCTGGACAGAGCTCACGCCGGCCCCGATCGGTGCGTTCGCGCCGATGGGCGGGGTATTCAGCTGCGTCCGCGATCTGGCCCGCTGGGTCGATGGCTTTGCCGCCACCTTCCCGCCGGGCGGGCCGCGGAGCGGCGATCCGCACCCGCTGGACCCGGCCACCCGGCGCGAGATGCAGCAGCCCGCGGTCACCCTGCCGCGGGCCCAGCCGAGGTTCCCAGGCGATCCTGCCGCGGGCAGCCAGGCCGGGTACGGGTTCGGGTTGTTCACCGAGGAGACCAGCGCGTGGGGACGGCTGGTCTACCACAGCGGCGGTTACCCGGGCTTCGGCAGCCACATGCGCTGGCACCCGGGGACCGGCCTCGGCGTCGTCGTGCTGGCCAACAGCACCTACGCGGGCGCCTCGGTGCTGGCCGCCCGGCTGATGGAGGAGGTGCTGCGGGCCGCCGCGGCCGAAGACGGGGCAGCGGCCGGGCAACGGGGCGGGCGCAGCGGCCGGGAACGGGGCAGCCGCAGCGGGCCGGACGGCGGCGCCTGCCGGGGAACTGGCCGGGAACAGCCCGCGGCCGGTGGTCCGCGGCCCGGCGCCCGCGCCGGGCGGCCCGTGGCCGGAGACCCTGGCCGCCCAGCGGGTGGTCACCCGGCTGCTGACCCGCTGGGATGACGAGGTGGCCGGGCAGCTCTTCGCGGACAACGTCGCGCTGGACGAGCCGCTGCCCCGGCGCCGGGAGAAGATGGCCCGGATGCTGGAGCGCCTCGGGGCACCGCTGCCGCCGCGGCCGCCGGAGTTCGACTCCCCCGCCCACTGCCGCTGGTGGCTCCGCGGCGAGCACGGCGAGGCGCAGGTCGAGATCCTGCTCACGCCGGAGAACCCGCCCCGGGTCCAGTCGCTGACGCTCACCGTGCCGCCCGCGGGCGACTCCCCGCTCTGGCGGCAGGCCCAGGCGCTCATCGACCTGCTCAACTCGTCGCTGACCGGTGGCCTGCGCCCCTGGCCGGCCGACCTGGCCGTGTCCGGGCTGCCCGACACCGGCCTGCTGCTGCGCCAGCTGCGGATGGCCAGCGCCTGGGCGGGATCGTGCCGGCCGGGCGCGTTCTGCGGCGGCAACGGCCACACGAGCACGGTCGTGCAGCTCGACGGGGAGCACGCCGGGCTCACCCTGGCCGTCGAACTGGATCCGGGCCAGCAGTCGCTGCGGCGGGTGGAGATCACCCCGCGCGGGTAGCCCCGGCCAGCTCGTCCCGCCCGCGCCGGGACGGCCGGGCGGGCGGGCCAAGTCGGGGCCTAGCCGCGCTCGGGCTGCTGGCTTTCCAGGAACCGGTCCACCAGGCCACGGATCACGGTCGCCATCGAGAACCCGTGCTCCGTGCACCAGGCCCGCAGCCGGGCGTGCTGATCCGCCGAGAACCGGACCGGCACCATCTGCTGGGCCGGCGACGACGAGCCCCGGACCAGCTCGGCCACCACCGCGGCTCCCCACTCCTGGGTCTGCGTACTGCTCCCGGCCTGCCTGGCGACGGCCCAGCCGAACCGGCGGGCCAGCGGGCCCGGCACCCCGGCCGGGGACGGCCGGATCCCGGTTCCCAGCAGCCAGGCATAGACCCGGTCGCGGTCGGCCTCGGGCAGCTGCCCCACGGCCTGGACCAGTAGCCGGGAGGCGTCCTCGGCCATGGCGTCGGCGGCAGATTCCGGCGGGACGAAGGGCCCGAGCTCGTCCGGGGAGACCGCGGTCCCGGGAGGACCGGCCGGCCCAGGCGGCCCGGACGGCCCGGACGGCTCAGGGGGACCGGCCGGCGGAGCAGGCCCGGCCGGCTCCGGCGGCCCGGCGGGCTCGGGCGGGCCGGCGGGCTCGGGCGGGCCGGCGGGCTCGGGGGGCCCCGGCTCCGGCGGCCCGGGCGTCGCGGGCGGTCCGGGCCGGTCAGCAGGACCCGGTGAGCCGGGTCGGTCCGGGGGGAGATCAGTCATCGGTGACTCCTGGACGCAGGCAGGGCGAGTGATATCGCTCTTCGATATCACTGTACGGCCGGGCTGGCCAGTACCGGCGGGACTAGCAGGCCGTACCCGGCAGAAGGCGCCGCCCGGGCAGGCGGCTGCCCAGGACCGGGGTCACCTAGAGCAGGACCCCGAGCAGGGCGTCCAGGGTGTCCCGGACCAGTTCCGCCGCCCCGGAGCCCTCCGCGTCCCCGGCCCCGTCGTCGCCGGCCCGTCGTCGCCGGCCGGCGGCGCCGAGCATGTCGCCGGCCCAGCCGTCCACGGCCGCCAGGGCCCCCGGCGCGTCGAGGTCGTCGGCCAGCCGCTCCCGCACCGCGGCCAGCAGGGCCTCCGCAGCGGGAAGGGACGCGGCCGGGGCCACCCGCACCGCCTCCCGCCAGCGGGCCAGGCGGTCCTCCGCGGCGGCCAGGCCCGCGTCCGTCCAGTCCCAGTCGCCGCGGTAATGATGAGCCAGGATGGCCAGCCGTACCGCCATCGGGTCATGGCCGTCGGCCAGCAGCCGGGACACGAACACCAGGTTGCCGAGCGACTTGGACATCTTCTCGCCGTCCAGCCGGACCATCCCGGCGTGGGCGTAGCGCCGCGCGAACGCGTCCGGCTCCAGCGCCACCCGGGCGTGCGAGGCGCTCATCTCGTGATGCGGGAAGATCAGGTCGCTGCCGCCCGCCTGGACGTCGAACGTGGTGCCCAGGTACTCGGTGGCGATCGCCGCGCATTCCACGTGCCAGCCCGGCCTGCCCTGGCCGAACCGGGACGCCCAGGCCGGCTCGTGCGGCCGGGCCGCCAGCCAGACCAGCGCGTCCAGCGGGTCCTTCTTGCCCGGGCGGCCGGGATCACCGCCGCGCTCGGCGAACAGCACCAGCATCTCGTCCCGGTCCAGGCCGGACTCCGAGCCGAAGGCCCCGTCACTGGCCCGGGCGAAATACTCATCCCCGTCCACGGGGTACAGGGCACCCCGGTCGGCGAGCCGCCCCGCGAACCGCTCGATGACCCCGAGGGCCTCGACCGCGCCGACCAGCCGGGTGGGCGGCAGCACCCGCAGCGCCGCCATGTCGGCCCGGAAGCGGTCGATCTCGCGGTCGGCCAGCGCGCGCCAGTCCTCGCCGTCCCGGGCCGCCCGCTCCAGCAGCGGGTCGTCCACGTCCGTCACGTTCTGCACGTAGGTCACGTGGTGACCCGCGTCGCGCCAGGCCCGCACGAGCAGGTCCCAGGCCAGGTACGTGGCCGCGTGCCCGATATGGGTGGCGTCGTACGGGGTGATCCCGCACGCGTACAGCGTGGCGTCCGGGCCGGCCGCGGCGACGGCCAGCCCGCCGGAAGCCGTGTCGAAAACCAGGGGCTCGGGGCCGCGCCCCGGCAAATCAGGAACGCTTACGCCACGCCAGGAGTCCATGAGCGCAGGCTACCGCTCGTGCCCACCGGGGGCCGGCACGGTGGTAGCTGGCCGGGTGGCCTGGAGGGACGGCCAGCTCAGCGCCGGTGACGCCTGCTCGAACGCGTACGCCAGGGCGATCAGCGCGGGCTCGCTCCACGCCGGGCCGAGGAACGACAGCCCCACCGGCAGCCCGCGGACCGGGCCCGCCGGCACGGAGATGGCCGGGTAACCGGCCACCGCGGACGGCCCCGAGGTATGGAACACCCCGTGGTCGCCGAGCAGGTAGTCGGTCAGGCCCGCCGGGTTCGCGGTCAGCGTGACGATGGCGTCCAGCCGGTGGCCGGCCAGCGGCCCGTCCAGCGCCGCCCGGGCCCGGCCGGCCGCCTCCTCACGCGCGGCCCGCGCGGCCGGGTCGGCCGGATCCCCGCTGGTGGCCTCGGCCCGCAGGAAGATCTCCTGGCCGAAGTGGGGGAGTACGGACGGACCGTTGCGGATATTGAAGTCGATGAGCTCCGCGAGCGACCGCGGCGCATGGCCGGGCAGTGCGCGCAGGTACCCGTTGATGTCGCACTTGAATTCGTGCAGCAACGAAAACCATTCCGGGTCCCCGACGCCCGCCACCCCGGGGAGTTCCACGGGGTCGAGCAGGGTAGCGCCGAGATCCCGCAACACGATCAGGGCCTGGTCGAGAACGGCCATGATCGCGTCGCCCGCCTCGGGGCAGCCGTCGCGCCACACGCCGAGCCTGGCCCCGGCCAGCGCGCCGGCGTCCAGGAAGGCCGTGTAGTCGTCCGGCCGGCCCGCCGCGGCGGCGGTCACCGGGTCCGCCGGGTCCGGGCCGGCCAGCACGCCGAGCAGGGCGGCCGCCTCCGCGACCGTGCGGGCCATCGGGCCCGCGGTGTCCTGGGCCGCCGAGACCGGCACGATCCCGGAGCGGCTGACCAGGCCCAGCGTGGGCTTGATGCCGACCACCCCGCAGGCGCTCGCCGGGCAGACGATCGACCCGTCGGTCTCGGTGCCGACCGCCATCGGGGCCAGCTCGGCCGCCACGGCCGCGGCTGAGCCGGAGCTGGACCCCGAGGGGTTGCGGTCCAGGGCGTGCGGGTTGGCGGTCTGGCCGCCCAGCGTGCTCCAGCCGCTGGTTGACCGGTAGGAGCGGAAGTTGGCCCACTCGGACAGGTTCGCCTTGCCGAGGATGACCGCGCCCGCCTCGCGCAGCCGGGTGACCAGGAACGCGTCGCCGCGGTCGCCGGTGTCGGCCAGCGCGGGAGAGCCCGCGGTGGCGGGCAGGCCGCGGACGTCGATGTTGTCTTTGATCAGGACGGGGACGCCGTGCAGCGGGCCGCGCCGGGCTTCCCGGTCGCGGGCGGCCGCCTCGCCCGGGGCGTCCGGGCTGACCGTGGTGACCGCGCCGAGCATGGGATTGAGCTCGGCGATCCGTTGCAGGCAGGCGGTGGTCCGCTCGGCGGAGGACGGAGTCCCGGCGGCCCGGGGCGGGCCGGCCTCTGGCGCGGCGCCCCCGGGCGCGGCGCCCCCGGGCGCGGCGGCGGGCTCGGGCATGGTGGCAGGATAGCCGGGTGCAGATGACCATGGGCGATCTCGAGGTGGTCCCGGCCAGCGACCGCCCGGACCTGCTGGCCCCCGCCGTGGCCGGCGCGCTGGCCTCGCTGGGCGGCACGCTGGCGGGCGACGCGACGGGGGTCGCGGAGATCGACCCCGCGCTGGCCGACACCGCGGCGTTCTGCGAGCGTTACGGCGTGGACCCGGCCGAGTCGGCCAACTGCGTGGTGATCAGCGGGCGGCGTGCCGGGGAGACGCGGTTCGCGGCCTGCGTGGTGCTGGCCACCACCCGGGCCGACGTCAACGGAGCCGCCCGGCGCCAGCTGGACGTGCGGAAAGCCTCGTTCGCGCCGATGGACGTGGCGGTGGCGGAGACCGGGATGGAGTACGGCGGGATCACCCCGGTGGGCCTGCCCGCGGACTGGCCCGTCCTGGTCGACGCCCGGGTCGCCGCGGCCCCGGCGGTGGTGATCGGCAGCGGCCTGCGCCGGTCCAAGCTGGTCCTGCCGGGCGCGGCGGTCGCCCACCTGCCCGGCGCCCTGGTCATCCCCAGCCTGGCCCGCTGATCCCGCTCCCAGCCTGCCCCGCTGAGACCTCTGGGGCTGCCTCGCCATCGCCGCCATCCTCCAGCCCTGGCTCGCCATCGGCGCGGTGCATTTTTGTCGCTGGGACGCCCAATGCACCGCGCCGACTCCGCGGCCCCCTCAGGCCCGCCCCGTTCATGATCGTGGAGCGTTGTGCGCCGCGGGCAGTGCACAACGCTCCACGATCATGAACCGGCTGAGATCGGGTGGCAGGCCAATGACGCTGGTGGGGCGATTGACGCTGATGGGACTCCTGGCGGCGGGCCGTCCCCCGGCTGCGGTCAGGGGAGCCAGGACACATGGCCGTGCAGGACGGCGTAGCCGACGAACGCACCGGTGTCGATCAGGGTGTGCGCGATGATCAGCGGGGTGACCCGCTTCCACCGGCGGTAGAGCAGCGCGAAGATCACGCCCATCACGGCGTTGCCGAGGAACCCGCCGAAGCCCTGGTAGAGGTGGTAGGAGCCGCGCACCACGGCGCTCACCGCGATCGCCTTGGCCGGTGACATGCCCAGCTGGTCCAGGCGGCGCAGCAGGTAGCCAATGACCAGGACCTCTTCGAGGAGGCCATCCCGGGCGGCCGAGAGGATCAGGACCGGGATGCGCCACCAGACGTCGGGCAGGTTCTCCGGGACCACGTTGAGAGCCAGCCCGAGCTTGAACGCGGCGATGTAGAGCGCGAGGCCGGAGCCGCCGATGACCGCGGCCAGGATGGCGCCCTTGGCCAGGTCAAGCCCGGGTTCCCGGGCGTCGAGGCCGATCGCGGCGGACGGGGTCGTGCCCTCCCGGACCAGCAGGTAGCAGACGAGCGCGACGGGAGCGATCCCGATCAGCAGGTTGGCCAGTTGCAGGATGAGGTCCAGCAACGGGCGGCCCGGCGCGAGCGAGCCGACGATCAGGGCCTGCTGCTTGCCGAGGGCCTGGTTGGCCGTCAGCGACGCGATCAGGTCGATGACGGCAAAAAGCGCGCTCCCGCCGAGCGAGAGCGCGAAGACGATGACGATCTCCCAGACCAGCAGCCGCCGGGTCAGCTGGACGGGGCCAAGCTCCTCCTGCACCTGAGCCACGTGAGGACTCTAGCCGCCGGGGAGCAGCACCCCCGCCCGCCCTCGCGAGACCGGTCTAGATATACGCACCGGCCGCCGTGTCGCGCAGGAACACGGCGGCCGGTGGCCATGGCCCGCGGCCCGGGCTCGCACCTTGGCCTGGCGTCACCCGCGGGAAAACGGCCTGGTCCTAGACCAGCAAATCGTCGAACTCGCCGCGCTTCACACCTTCGATCAGGGCGGCGATCTCAGCCCGCGTGTAGATGAGGGCCGGGCCTTCAGGGTTGCGTGAGTTCCGCACGGCGTACTCGCCTCCGGTGAGGCGGGCCAGCTCAACGCAGGTCCCCTGCGAGTTGCTGATGCTGCTCTTACGCCAGCGAGCATGCACCAAGTCGGTAGCAGGCATTCCGTTGTATGTGTTCATCTATCGTCTTCCTTAAGCATTCCGCTCAGGATTTCCGTGGTGTGTTCAGGCGACTCGCTCTCGACACTAAGGCGCTCCATAACCTCGGTGTACCGTTCCACGTCGTCGCGCTTATCCAGGTATAGGGAGCTCGTCAGCTGCTCGACGTAAACCACGTCCGGAAGGTCGACCTCCGGGAACCGGAGAATCGTGAACGCACCGCCTTCGGCCGCGTGGCCACCGGAGCTGAATGGCACTACCTGGAGTGTGATGTTGGGTTCTTTAGTCACCTCGATCAGCCGCTCGAGCTGAGCCCGCATCACCTCCCCGCCGCCAATCGGACGCCGCAGCGCTGCTTCATCCACCACGGCCCACAGCCGCGGTCCGCCGCGTTTACGGAGCAGTTCCTGCCGGGCAATTCGCAGGCTTACCCGGCGCTCGACTTCCTCGGCGGAAGCGCCCGGCAGGCCGAGGGCCACGACCGCCCGCGCGTAGTCTGCCGTCTGGAGCAGGCCCGGAACGAACTGCACCTCGTAGAGCCGGATGAGCGTCGCGGCTTCCTCCAGGCCCACGTACACCTGGAACCAGTCCGGCAGGACATCCCCGTATTTGTGCCACCACCCAGGCGAATTCGCCTCTCTGGCGAGAGCCACAAGGCTTACTCGTTCGCTCTCATCGCTGACGCCGTACATCTCCAGCAAATCGACAACGTCGCGCTCTTTGAAGCCGACTCGTCCGAGCTCCATGCGGCTGATCTTGGAGCCAGATGCGCGGATTGCGTACCCGGCTTCCTCGCGGGTGATCCCCTTCGCCTCCCGCAGCCCCCGAAGCTGTGAACCGAGAAGGATCCGAAGTACCGTCGGGCCGCTTCCCGGCTGAACTGAGATCACGCCTTCCCCCCTGGTTTTCGGCTCAGGAATCCGTCAGCAACTCCTCCCGTTGCGGCCTCCTAACGGCCCGCACGTGCGTCCCGCACATTCATCTGCACGTGCATCCGCCCTTGCGCTTGCAAGGTACTTAGGCGATGATAGCGCTTGAGCGCCACACGCACGACAAGTGTCCAGGAGACAGACGGGAACCCGATGACCGCACACCGGGCGGCCTCGCCAGTCAAGACGGAGGTCATGAGCGTGGGCCATGAGTGGCTCCTCTCCTCCGGGGAGCCCACTGGGATGCGCTACGCGAGCCCGCTGCACCGTCCGGTTCCGACCCTGGATGAGCTGGCCGCCTCTCAGCCCTCTGCGACCTGCGGACTGCGCCCCGTGGCGGAGTCAGTCAAGACGGGACGCGACTTCACCCGCGCCGTCCTTTGTGACTGGGGCCTCGATGACCTCGCAGACATGGCCGGCCTCGTGGTCTCGGAACTCGTGACGAACGCGCTGCGGCACGGCGTGCCTGCCGGGCCGCCGATTACTGGCGAGAGCCCCGTGCGGTTGCGGCTGCTGGGCCAGGCCCCGTACGTGATGTGCATGGTCACCGATCCGGGAGCCGGCATCCCGGTGCTGCGCGACCCCGGGCCGACGGCGGAGAACGGCCGCGGGCTGAACGTGGTCGAGTCGTGCTGCGTCCGGTGGGGCTGGCACCTGCTCGACGGCGGCGGCAAGGTGGTCTGGGCGCTGCTGCACCCCGACGCCTGATCACGGCCCCGTCGCACCAGCGCCGCTGCCCGCTGCGCTGTCGCACGGGCTGCTGCCGGGCACGGTGATCCCGCGCGTGTCCGGCCTAGGCATGGCTGACCCGCCCCGCTAAGCTCAGTGCGCTGCCGGCCAGGTGACCTGTGGTTAGCCGTTCGGCACGCCCACCGGGAATTCCCCAGGAGCCCTCATGTACGAGCCATATCCCACGGGCGGACCGGAACCCCAGCCGGTTCAGCCCACGCCGCCACCCCCGGTCCAGAACGCCGTCCGGCTGATGTGGGTGGGCGCCGCGATCAGCGCGATCAGCCTGATCGTGACCCTGGCCACGGTCAGCAGCCTGCGCACCGCGATCCACAACGCGGACCCCACGCTCTCGGCGACCAAACTGCATTCGGCGGAGACGGCCGCGGTCGTGCTGGCCGTGGCCTTCGGGCTGATCGGCATCGGGCTGTGGGTCTGGATGGCCCTGGCCAACAAGGCCGGGAAGAACTGGGCGCGGATCACCGCCACCGTGTTCTTCGGGCTGGACACGCTGTCGCTGCTGGTCGGCCTCCGCCAGGCCGAGCCCGCCCTGAGCCGCGCGGTCTCCCTGCTGACCTGGGTGGCCGGCCTGGGAGCGGTCATCCTGCTGTGGCAGAAGATATCCAGCGCTTACTTCGCCGCGTCCCGCTCCCGGTAGCCCGGCCGCCTCGTCGGCCGGACTGGCTCAGCCGTTGATGGCCTGGGCCTGGGCCTGGGCGGGCACGGCGGGGTCCGGGACCAGCGCGGCCGGCAGGGTCGCGGTGAGCTGCTTCCAGGCCAGCTCGGCCCCGGCCGCCAGGCAGCCGTGCACCACCGCGTCACTGCCCAGCGCGCTGACCCGGACCTCCGGCATGACCGGGGCGATCTGCTCCAGCTCGCGGGTGACCGCGGCCGCAAAGCCGGGGGCCTGGCCCACGCCGCCGCCGAGCACGATGAGGGCCGGGTCGACGATCGTCACCACACAGCAGAGCACCCGGGCCACGAGCTCGGCTTCCCCGGCGACCACCGTGGCGGCCCGCTCGTCCCCCGCCGCCGCGGCCTCGAACACCCGGCGCGCGGAGACCTGGCCCCGCATGCCCGCCCGGCGTGCGGCGCGGACCACGGCCGGGGCGGAGGCGGCTGCCTCCAGCGGCCCCCGGCGCCGGGCGTCGCCGGCGTCGGCGCCCAGGCCACCGGAGATCGGCAGGTAGGCGATCTCCCCGGCCACGCCGTGCATGCCCCGGTGCAGCCGGCCCCCGACGACCAGGCCCATGCCGATCCCGCTGCCCACCGACACGAACGCGAAGCTGTCCGCCTCGCGGCCGTGCCCGTGGCCGCGCTCGGCCAGCGCCGCGGCGTCCACGTCGTTCTCCACCACCAGGTGCTGGCCGAACGCGGCGCGCAGGTCAGCCAGGACCGCGGGCCGGTCCCAGCCGGGCAGCCCGCCGGTCAGGGCCATGGAGTTGCGCCGCGGGTCGTACACGCCCGGGCTGCCGATGACGGTCTGGGTGACGGCCTGCCGCGGGACCCGGGCGTGCGCGCACAACTCGTCGGCCAGCCGGATGAGCTCGCCGACCCGGCCGCGGACGCTGGACGCCCGCGACGGGATCGCCGAGGACGCCAGGATGCCGCCGGCCAGGTCGGCCAGGGCACCTCGCACGTATTTGTGCCCGATGTCGAGGCCCAGCACGTAGCCGGCGTCCGGGCGGACCTCGTACAGCCGGGCGGACCGCCCGGGCACCCCGGTCCGCTGCCCGGCCTCGCGCACCAGGCCGGCCCGCTCGACCGCGGCGAGCGCCAGCGAGACGGTCGGCTTGGACAGCCCGGACAGCCGGGCCAGGTCCGCGCGGGAGATGGGGCCCAGGTCGCGGAGGTGGCCGAGCAGGAGCTGCTCGTTCATGGCCCGGATGAGCGGGGGGCGGGCCGCGGACAGCGAGCTGGCCAGGCCAGGCGTTGCGCCATCCAGCCCACCGGCCGACGTGACTGTCACTGCCACCTCCCGTATCATCCTCCCGCACTGGCGCAGAAACCGCCCGCCAGCCCGGCCCGACCATGCGTGTACCGACGGCACGATCAGCCCAGCACGACCAAGCACGCACCGGCGGCCCGACCGTCCCGCGCGGTCCCGCGCGGTCCCGCGGCCAGCCCGAGCCGCGGACTCGCGCCAGCTCCGGCCGCGGACCGCCGCCACGATGGTCCGCGGCACCCCCGGGTGGTGCCCGGAGGGTGGTCACGCGAACTTCACAAAGCGGGCTTGTGGCCCCTAGATAGTTAGGATACTGTCCTAACAATCTCGCGCAAGGACCCATATCGGCTGAGTTCTCCCAGGCAGGCGCCATGCTCCCGTCCCCCGTCATTCTGGGGCTTGACTTCGGCGGCACCAAGATCGCCGTCGCGATCTGCCGCCTGGACGGGACGAGGCTCGGCTCGGCCACGGTCAGCAGCGGCGGCGAGCTCGGGGCCCGGGCCAGTTTCGGCCGGGGCGTGCAGGCCGCCCGGGACCTGCTGGCCAGCGCGGCACCAGGCGCCAAGCTGGCCGCCGTCGGCGTCTCCACCTTCGGGATCCCGTTCGAGGACCGGGTCGATCTGGCTCCCGCCATCTCCGGCTGGGATGACCTCCCGCTCGGCCGGGAGCTGCGCGCCGCGTTTCCCGGCGCGGCGATCCGGATGGCCACCGACGCCAAGGCGGCGGCCCAGGCCGAGGTGCGCTGGGGCGCGCTGGCGGGCTGCGATCCGGCGGTGTACCTGAACCTGGGCACCGGGCTGTCCACCGCCCTGGTCATCGGCGGCCAGGTCGTCGCGGGCGCGAACGGCGCGGCCGGCGAGATCGGCTATAACCTCCGCGCCCTGTCTGACGTCGGCCTCCCGCTCGGCGCCCGGGTGCCGCTGGAGGACATGATCAGCGGCCAGGCCCTGGCCCGCCGGGCTCCCGAGTCGATGGCGGCCGCCGACGTCTTCGGCGCGGCCGCCGCGGAGCCCGGGCTGGATCGCCTGGTCAGCGACTTCGTCACCGAGCTGGCCTTCCACGTGGTCAACCTGGCGATCTGCGTGAACCCGGCCCGGATCGCGGTGGGCGGCGGCATGGTCCAGTCCTGGGAGCGGCTGCGGCCAGGCCTGGAGCAGGCCCTCAAGGCCGGGCACGCCGTTCCCGCCCGAGCTCGTGCCCGCCCGCTTCCCGGCTGACGCGCCGCTGATCGGCGCGGTGGCCCTGGCCGCGGAGCGGCCGGCGCCGAGGCCACCTTCCGCACCGCCCGGGCGGACACCGCCCGGGCAGATGGCGCCCTCGGCGGCGCCCCGGTCACCCACCCTCCCTATCCACACAGCGAAAGGCTACAGTCATGAGACGCCTCAAGGCCATCGGGGCCCTCGTCACGGCCGGCGCTGCTCGCGGCCGCCTGCAGCGCCGGCGCCGGCGGGGGCAGCAGCACCAGCAGGCGACGAACGTGGTCACCATCTCCAACGAGAACGGTGCCCTCTGGACCTGCGACTTCAGCCCGTTCAACGGCTCGGACACCCTGCTGTCGGTGGGGTTCGTGTACGAGCCGCTGGTCTACGTCAACCCGCTGCAGAACGGCAAGACCACGCCGATGCTGGCCACCTCCTGGAAGTGGGGCGCGGGCAACAAGTCGCTCACGTTCACCATCCGCCAGGGCGTCAAGTTCAGCGACGGCACCCCGTTGTCCGCCAAAGACGTGGTGTACACCTTCAACCTGCTCAAGAAGTACCCGGCCCTGGACCTGACCGGGGACTGGTCGGTGCTGTCCAGCGTCACCCAGACCGGCTCGGACCAGGTGACGATGGACTTCAAGCACGGCCGCGGTGCCGGCCTTCTACTACATCGCCGGCCAGACGCCGATCGTGCCCGAGGCCATCTGGTCGAAGATCAAGAACCCGGTCGCCTACCCGGACACCAGCCCGGTGGGCACCGGCCCGTACAAGGTGAACCCGTGCACCAAGGCGAACATCACCTACACGGCCAACCCGCACTACTGGCAGCCGGGCCTGCCCAAGGTCACCAAGGTGGAGTACCCGGCGTACACCAGCAACAACACGGCCAACGACCAGCTGGCCAGCGGCCAGGCCCAGTGGGGTTCCCAGTACATCCCGGGGATCAAGTACTTCTACACCTCCAAGAGCCCCAACTACCACTACTGGTTCCCGCCGACGGTGAACGTCTCGCTGGTGCCGAACCTGAAGAACTCCCTGCTGGGTAACGTCAAGGTCCGCCAGGCCATGTCGTACGCGATCGACCGGTCGAAGGTCTCCTCGATCGGCGAATCCGGGTACGAGCCGCCCGCGAACCAGGCCGGCATCGTCACCCCGACGTTCACCAGCTGGCTGGACCAGCCGGCGCTGGCCAAGTACGGCAACTCCTACGACCCGGCCAAGGCGAAGCAGCTGCTGGCCTCCGCCGGGTTCAAGATGGGCTCGGACGGCATCATGGCCAACTCCAAGGGCCAGAAGCTCTCCTTCACCGTCATCAACATCGGCGACTACTCCGACTGGGTGGCGTCGATGCAGGTCATCCAGCAGAACCTCAAGGCGGTCGGCATCCAGCTGACGCCGGACAACCTGAGCAACACCGACTTCGACGCCGACCTGTACTACGGCAAGTACCAGCTGGCCTACTACGATCAGCAGACGTTCGGCCCGAGCCCGTACTACGAGCTGAAGGACTGGCTGGACTCGGCGGGCAGCGCCCCGATCGGGCAGTCGGCGGCCACCAACTACGAGCGGTACAGCAACCCGGCCACGGACCAGCTGTTCGCCCAGTACGCGGCCTCCACCAGCACCACCGAGCAGCATTCGATCATGGACCAGATCCAGCAGGTCATGCTGGGCGACCTGCCCATCATCCCGGTGACGCAGGCGGTGGACTGGTACCAGTACGACGACTCGTCGCTGACCGGCTGGCCCACGCCGAGCAACCCTTACGCCCAGCCGTCCGCGTACGCCTACCCGGACATGGAGCAGGTGCTGCTCCACCTCAGGGCGAAGTGACCGGGTGCGTGCCCGGGGGCCACTCCCCCGGGCACGCACCACCCGGCACGCAGCATCCCCGGACCAGATGATGAGGAGCAGATCATGATCACGAGGAGAGCGGATTGAGGTTCGCGCTGCGCCGCCTCGGGTTCTTCGTGCTCACGCTGTGGGCGGCGCTGACCCTCAACTTCCTGCTCCCCCGGCTGATGCCGGGGAACCCGGCGCTGGCCATGCTGTCCAAGTTCCACGGGCAGCTCGGCCCGGGCACGCTGAAGGCCCTGGAGATCCTGTTCGGGGTCAACGAGCACAAGAGCCTGCCCGCGCAGTACGTCAGCTACCTGCACCAGGTGTTCACCGGCAACTTCGGGCCGTCCCTGGACTTCTACCCGGAGTCGGTGACCTCGGTGATCGGCGGCGCGATCTGGTGGACGCTGGGCCTGGTCGGCGTGACCACCGTGCTGGCCTTCGTGCTCGGCACCGGGCTGGGCATCGTGTCCGCGTGGCGCCGTGGCGGACGGCTGGACAGCGTCCTGCCGCCGGTGTTCGTGATCACCTCGGCGATCCCGTACTTCTGGATGGGCATGGTGCTGGTGCTGGTGTTCGGGGTCACCCTGGGCTGGCTGCCCACCCAGGGCGGCTACTACGTCTCCACCGACACGCCCGGCCTGAACCTGACCTTCTTCCAGGACGTGCTGTCGCACGCGATCCTGCCCGCGATGGCCCTGCTGATCACCACGATCGGCACCTGGATCCTGACCATGCGGAACACGATGATCACCACCCTGGCCGAGGACTACGTGCGGATGGCCCGGGCCAAGGGGCTGCCCGGACGGCGGATCATGGTGGACTACGCGGCCCGCAACGCGATCCTGCCCAACCTGACCGGCTTCGCCATGTCGCTGGGCTTCGTGGTCAGCGGCGCGATCCTCATCGAGTACGTGTTCAACTACCCGGGCGTCGGCTACCTGCTGCTGCAGGCCGTGCAGGGCGAGGATTACCCGCTGGAGCAGGCCCTGTTCCTGTTCATCACCGTGGCGGTGCTGCTGGCCATCCTGGTCGCCGACATCGCCACCGCGCTGCTCGACCCGCGCACCAGGACGGCGGGGTAGCCATGTCCCTGCCGATCTCCGGGGTGCCCACCGCCCCTGACGCCACCGGCCAGCTGGCCGCCGCCGAGCCCGGCCCCACCGGGACCAGCCGGGCCCGGCCCCCGGCCAGCCATGTGCTGTCCCGGATGGCCCGCGCGATCCGCTCTAACCGCAAGGCGACCGCGGGCACCGTGCTGCTGGCCATCTTCCTGTTCGCCGCGCTGTTCCCGGGGCTGATCGCGCACGACAATCCCAGCGCGGACGCTTACACTCCCAAGCTCGGCCTGTCCACCGCCCACCTGCTCGGCACCACCGCGCAGGGCCAGGACATGTGGGCTCAGCTGGTCTGGGGCACCCGCAACGTGATGATCATCGCGTTCGTGGTCGGCCTGGCCGCGACCGGGATCGCGGTCCTGATCGGCGTGGCCGCGGCCTACCTGGGCGGGCTCTGGGACGGCACGCTGAGCCTGCTCACCGACGTCCTGCTGGTCATCCCGCTGTTCCCGCTGCTGATCATCATCGCCGGGTACGCGCACGGTGGCGGCACGCTGGTGCTCATCCTGGTCATCACGGTGACCAGCTGGTCCTACACCGCGCGGCAGCTGCGGTCGCAGGCGCTGTCGCTGCGCCACCGGGACTTCCTGGAGGCGGCCCGGGTCCGCGGCGAGCGGCGGATCTACATCATCGTGGTCGAGGTCATCCCCACGATGACCTCGCTGATCGTGGCCAGCTTCCTGACCAACGCCCTGTACGCCGTGCTGTTCGCGTCCAGCCTGCAGTTCATCGGCCTGGGCGACCCGAACACGCAGAGCTGGGGGACGATGCTCTACTGGGCGGAAAATAACGCGGCGCTGCAGACCGGCCAGCCCATGTGGGCGCTCGCCCCGGGCGCCTGCATCGCCGCCCTCGGGGCCGCGTTCGCCCTGCTCAACTACGCCTTCGACGAGATCGGCAACCCCGCGCTGCGGCCGGTGCGACGGAAGCGGGTGACCCGTGCCTGACCAGATCCTCGAGGGCCCTGTCCTTGAGGTCCGCGGCCTGACCGTCGACTACCTCATGGAGCGCGGCGCGGTCCGCGCGGTCGAGGACGTGAGCTTCGACCTGGCGGCCGGCGAGTTCATCGGCATCGTCGGGGAGTCCGGCTGCGGCAAGTCAACCATGCTGTTCGCGATCGCCCAGCTGCTGGTGCCGCCGGCCGAAGTCACCGGCGGCAGCGTGACGTTCCGGGGCCGCAGCATGGTCGGGCTGACCGACAAGCAGCTCGCCGCGGTGCGCTGGAAGGACCTGTCCGTGGTCATGCAGAGCGCGATGAACGCGCTCAACCCGGTCAAGTCGATCGGCGCGCAGTTCCGGGACGCGATGCGGGCGCACGGCGTGACGGCCAAGGCCGAGATCGCCGGCCGGTCCGCCGAGGTGCTCCGCATGGTCGGCATCGACCCGGTGCACCTGAAGAGCTACCCGCACCAGCTGTCCGGCGGGATGCGGCAGCGGTCCATGATCGCGATGGCCATGCTGTTCACCCCGGACCTGGTCATCATGGACGAGCCGACCTCGGCGCTGGACGTGGTCGCGCAGCGCTCGCTGATGGTGCAGATCAAGGACCTGCAGCAGCGGCTCGGCTTCGCGATCATCTTCGTCACCCACGACATGTCGCTGGTCAGCCACTTCTCCGACCGGCTGATGGTGATGTACGCGGGCCAGGTGGCCGAGTTCGGCCCGACCCGGCAGGTGTTCGACGCCCCGCTGCACCCCTACAGCACCGGGCTGCTGGAGGCGTTCCCGTCGATCCGCGGGCCCCGGGTGCCGCTGACCGGCATCCCGGGCAGCCCGCCGGACCTGGCGCGCCCCCCGGCGGGCTGCCGGTTCGCGCCGCGCTGCCCCCAGGTGATGGACGAGTGCCGGACCACGCCGCCCGCGCTCTACCAGGCCGGCCGGGTGCAGGTCCGCTGCCTGCTGCATAGTGCCCGCAACGAGGTCCTCGCGCCCGGCTCCCCCGCCAGCCGCGTGAGCCGGGTGGCCACTGGCGGCGCCGCGGGGAGCGCGGGCCATGAGGAAGGCGGCGGCGATGCGTGACGGGCCGGCCCAGGATGGCGCGGCACCACTGCTGCGCACCGCGGGACTCACCAAGCACTTCAAGATCGGCAACGCGCTGTCCCGCCGGACCCTGCACGCGGTGGATGACGTCAGCCTGGCCATCGGGGAGCGGGAAATCGTCGCCCTCGCCGGGGAGAGCGGCAGCGGCAAGAGCACCATCGCGCGGCTGCTGGCCAAGCTGTACAAGCCGACCAGCGGCGAGATCTACTTCGAGGGCCAGCCGGTGTCGCGGATGCGCTCCCGGGCCGGCACCCTGCACTACACGGGTCTGGTCCCGATGGTGTTCCAGGACCCGTTCAGCTCCATCAACCCGGTGCTGCGGATCTCGCACGGCATCCTGCGCGGCCTCAAACTGCACCGGCCCGAGCTCTCCGCCGCGCAGCGCCGTGCCGAGGCGGAGCGGGTCTTCGAGGTGGTCGGGCTGACCCCGGCCGCGGAGGTGCTGCAGCGCTATCCGCACGAGCTGAGCGGCGGCCAGCGGCAGCGGGTCGGCTTCGCGCAGGCGCTGGCCCTGCGGCCGAAACTGATCCTGGCCGACGAACCGGTGTCCATGCTGGACGTGTCCATCCGGATCGGGCTGCTGAACCTGATGGCCCGGCTGCGCGACGAGGAAGGGGTGTCGATCCTGTACATCACCCACGACATCGCCAGCGCGCGGTACATCGCCGACCGGCTCATCGTGATGTACGCGGGCCAGATCGCGGAGTCCGGCCCGGTGGAGGAGGTGCTGGCGGCGCCGAGGCACCCGTACACCCAGCTGCTGCTGTCCGCGGTGCCGGACCCGAGGGCCCCGCTGGACGTCACCGCGGAAACCGACCGCGGCGAGCCGCCCCGGGTCATCGACCCGGTGCCCGGCTGCCGGTTCCGCTGGCGCTGCCCGCTGGCCATCGACGAATGCCACAAGGCCACCCCGGACCTGGCCGAGCTGGCCCCGCAGCACGCGGCCGCGTGTTTCGTGGCCCAGTCCGGCGCGGAGGTGAAGGCGTTCTGATGAAGGTGGCGGTGGTGGGCGGCGGGTCGACGTACACGCCCGAGCTGGTGGACGGGGTGGCCCGGCTGACGGGTGCGCTCAAGGTGACCGAGCTGACCCTGATCGACCCGGACGAGAGCAGGCTGGCCGTGGTCGGGCCGGTGTCGGACCGGATCATGCGCGCGTACGGGCACCCGGCCCGGGTCAGCTGGACGGCCGACCTGGACAGCGGGCTCGACGGGGCGGGCGCGGTCCTGCTCCAGCTCCGGGTCGGCGGGCAGGCCGCCCGGCAGCGGGACGAGACCTGGCCGCTGGACTGCGGCTGCGTCGGGCAGGAGACTACCGGCGCGGGCGGGCTGGCCAAGGCGCTGCGCACGGTCCCCATCGTCCTGGACATCGCGGAGCGGGCCCGGCAGCGGGCCGACCCGGGCGCCTGGATCATCGACTTCACCAACCCGGTCGGCATCGTGACCCGCGCCCTGCTGGACGCCGGGCACCGCGCGGTGGGCCTGTGCAACGTGGCCATCGGGTTCCAGCGGCTGTTCGCCCGGCTGCTGGGCACCGATCCCGCCGCGGTCCGGCTGGATCACGTCGGCCTCAACCACCTGACCTGGGAACGGGCCGTCCTGGTGGACGGCACCGACCGGCTGCCCGGGCTGATCGCGGCGCACGGCGAGGAGATCGCCGTGCACACCGGGCTGCCCGCGTCGGTGCTGTACGACGTCGGCGCGGTGCCGTCCTATTACCTGCGCTACTTCTGGGCGCACGACGCGGTGGTCGCCGAGGAGCGGGCCCGCCCGACCCGGGCCGAGGAGGTCGCGGCCATCGAGCGGGAACTCCTGCAGATGTACGCCGACCCGGCCCTGGACCACAAGCCCGCGCTGCTGTCCGAGCGGGGCGGCGCGTTCTACTCCGAGGCGGCGGTGGCCCTGCTCGCCTCGCTGGTCAGCGACACCGGGGACACCCAGGTGGTCAACGTCCGGAACGCGGGCACGTTCCCGTTCCTGGACGACGGCGCGGTGGTCGAGGTGCCCGCGGTGATCGGGGCGGACGGCGCCCGCCCGGTGCCCGCGGCGCCGCTGCCGCCGCTGATGCGCGGGCTGGTCGCGCACGTGTCCGCGTACGAGGAACTGGCCGTGGACGCCGCGCGGCGCGGCGGCCGGGACCGGGTCCGCGCCGCGCTGCTGGCCCATCCGCTGGTCGGCCAGATCGACCTGGCCGACGGGCTGGCCGACCGGCTCGTCGCGGAGAACCAGGCCTTCCTGCCCTGGGCCAGTGCTGGCCCGGGGGACGACCCCCCGGAGCCCCCCGCGAATCGCCGGCTCGGAGAGACCCGCCTGCGGCGGGCCCCGCCTCGCCAGCGAGCGTGGGCCCGTGAGCGTAGATCTGCCTGCTGTCCTGGCCATCGACGGCGGGAACAGCAAGACCGATATCGCGCTGGTGGCCGCGGACGGGACGCTGCTCGCCGCGGGCCGCGGTCCCGGGGTGCGCACGTTCCCCACGCCGCCGGTGCTGGCCGCGATCGGCGCGGTGATCGGGGCGGCTGCCCTCGACGCGGGCCTGCCGGGCGGCTGGCCGGTGGCGGCGCACACCGTGGCCTGCATGGCCAACGCCGACCTGCCCGAGGAAGAGGAACGGCTGGCCGCCATGATCACGGCGGCCGGGTGGAGCACGACCACCGAGGTCGCCAACGACACGTTCGCGGTCCTCCGGGCCGGCCGGGACACCCCCCGCGGCCGGCCCTGGGGTGTGGCGGTGACCTGCGGCGCCGGGATCAACTGCGTGGGCGTGGCCCCGGACGGGCGGACCACCGGGTTCCTCGCGCTGGGCGGGATCACCGGCGACTGGGGCGGCGCGTACGGCCTGGGCCGGGCCGCGCTGTGGTGGGCGATCCGCGCCGAGGACGGCCGGGGACCGCAGACCGCGCTGCGCGAGGTGGTGGCCGGCCACTTCGGCGTGCCCGAGGTCCGCGACGTCGCGGTGGCGATCCACCTGGGCAAGATCTCCGAAGATGACCTGCAGGCCCTGGCCCCGCTGCTGCTGGCCACCGCCCGCCGGGGCGATCAGGTGGCCTGCGACCTGGTCAGCCGGCTGGCCGGCGAGATCGTCACGATGGCGGGCACGGTGATCCGGCGGCTCGGCCTGAGCGGGTCGGCGGTCCCGGTCGTGCTGGGCGGCGGGATGCTCACCGCCCGGGATCCGCAGTTGCTCGGCTGGATCACCGAGCGGCTGGCCGGCGAGGCGCCGGGCGCCACGGCGAGCGTGGTGCAGGTGCCGCCGATCGCGGGCGCGGCCCTGCTCGGCCTGGACCGGGCCGGCGCCCCCCGGCTGCCGAGCGCCGCCTCCGCGCGGCCTACCCTCCCGCCGCCCACCCCCCCGCCGGCTAACCCCACCCCCCCACCCCACCCCGCCCCGGTCCCGCGAGTCACACTGGCCCCTCCCGTCCACATATCACGCTCAACGTGCGCCGTAATCGGACAAAACACCCCCTGGGGCGCACGTCAGGCGTGAAATGTCGTCTGCTCCGTCAGGGCCGGAGGGGGTCGGGGGTGAGGGTGAGGGTGTGACAGGCGATGGCGGCGGCCGCGACGACGTTGAGGGAGTCCACGCCGGCCGCCCTGGCCTCCGGGGCCATGGGGATGCAGACGGCCAGGTCGGCTTCGTGCCGCCAGTGCGAGGACAGGCCGTCGCCCTCCGTGCCGAGCAGCAGCGCGACCCGCTCGCCGGGCCGGCTCCCGGGTCCCAGCGCGGTGCCGATCGGCGTCGCGGACTGGTCCGGGGTCAGGGCGAGCAGCCGGAATCCCGCCTCGCGCAGCTGGGCCAGCCCGGCGTACCAGTCGGTCATCCGGGCGTACGGGATCGCGAAGACCGCGCCCATGGACACCTTCACCGCCCGCCGGTACAGCGGGTCGGCGCAGCGCGGCGACAAGATCACCGCGTCGGTGCCGAACGCCGCCGCGCAGCGGAAGATCGCCCCCACGTTGCCGTGGTCGACCAGGTCTTCGAGCACCACCACGCGCCGCGCGCCGGCCAGCACCCCGGCCACCGCGGGCAGCTCACGCCGGGCCATGGAGGCCAGCGCGCCGCGGTGCACCTGGTACCCGGTGAGCTGGCGGGCGACGTCGTCGGCCACCACGTACACCGGGCCGGCGCACTCCTGCGCCAGGCTGCCCAGCCGGGCCAGGCGGCTGCGCGTGACCAGCAGGGACCGGGCCGCGAACCCCGCGGCCAGGGCGCGGCGGATAACCTTTTCGCCTTCCGCGACGAAAACTCCGTCCCGCGACTCCATACTGATGCGCAGGGCGGAGTCGGTCAGCGAGACATAGTCGGCGAGCCGCGGATCGGCCGGGTCGCGTACCTCGATGGGGCTAGCCACGGTGACACATTACAAACCAGGGAACTGCCGGATCTGTCCCGCATTGCCCCGATAAAGTCGTGCACCAACGCCGTGGGGTACCACGGATTTCCTGATCGAGGGACGCCGTGAACGCTGGAGTCACCGGGCATCCGGAGAGCCGTGAGCCGCGGCGGCGGCCGCGGCGGATCACGCTGGTCGCGCTGACGCTGGCGGGCGTGATCGCCGCGACGCTGCTGGTCGCGTTCGGCGCGGAGGCGGTCGTGTCCCGGTCGTCGTGCACGGATCACCCGGTGGTGGTCAACCTGGCCGCGGCCGACGAGGTCGCCCCGGCGATCGAGCACGTGAGCAAGTGGTTCAACGCCCAGCGCCATGACGTGCACGGGCATTGCGCCGTGGTGCACGTGGTCAGCGAGCAGCCCTCGACCGCGGCCGCGGAGGTATCCGGGCTGAAGCTCACCGTCCGGCCACGCCGGGTTCGACGCCTGGATCCCGGATTCCTCCCTGTGGGTTGACGTGGCCCGCAGCTCCCCGGCCGGGGAGCAGCTGGTGAAGCCCACCGGGCTCACGGTGGCCCGGTCCCCGCTCATGATCGTGATGCCGCGTTCGGTGGCCGCCGAGATGCCGGCCTTCGGAACCGAGGTGGGCTGGCAGTTCCTGCTGCCGCAGCGGGCCGGCGGGCCGCCCAGCGCGCTGGGTCTGCACGTCGAATTTCCCGACCCGGCGCAGAGCTCGGCCGGGCTGGCCACGCTCATCCAGCTGCAGGGCCTGCTCCAGAAGGTGCTCGGCAGCGGCCCGAAGGTCCTCGCCGCGTTCACCGACTTCGTGTTCAACGTCCAGGTCACCCGGGACTCCGGCAGCAGCGGGGCACTGGCCACGCTGGCCAGCCTGGCCGAGCCGCCGCGGGACGAGCGCCCCGTCACCATCGCCTCCGAGCAGGCGGTCGCGCAGTTCAACCGGTCCCACCCGAAGGACCCGCTCTCCGGCCGCTACCCGGTTCAGGGCTCACCGGAGCTGGACTACCCCTACGTGACCACCACCTCGAACCCGCTCAAGCTGGCTGCGGCCCGGGCCTTCGAGACCGCGCTGCGATCCAGCTACGCGACGTCCTACGTGGGCTACGAGGGCTTCCGCTCCGGGACCGGGAGCGCGCCCGGCTGGATCGGCCAGTACGGCCTGGACACCGGGCAGCCGGTCACCTCCCCGGCGCCCGCCAGCGGCCAGGCGGAGACCAGCCTGCAGGCCTGGCAGCGGCTCAGCCTCGGCTCGCGCGACCTCGTGCTGCTGGACGTGTCGCAGCAGATGGGCACCCCGGTCGCCCCCGGCGGCCCCACCCTGGAGCAGGTGCTGGCCAAGGCGGCGGGCCTGGGCCTGGCCCAGTTCCCGGACGGCACGCAGATGGGGGTCTGGGCGTTCGCCGACGGCCTGGACGGGAAGCTCCCGTACAAGCAACTTGTCTCGGTCGGCCCGCTGCCGGCCCCGCTCGGCCTGATCACCCGCCGGCAGCAGATCACCCAGGAGACAGGGCTGGCCAAACCGGTGCCCGCCCCGGCCGCCCTGTACGGCTCGATCCTGGCCGGCTTCAAGCAGGTCACGAGCAGCTACCAGCCCCGCTACGACAACGCGGTCCTGGTCATGACGGCGGGAGTGGACAACGCCCCAGGCGACATCTCCGCTCCCGCACTGATCAGCCAGCTGCGCACCCTGTACAACCCCAAACGGCGGGTCGAGATCATCATCATCAAGTTCGGCAACGCGGGCAACTTCAACACCCTGCAGCAGATCGCCGGCGCCACCAGCGGCCAGGCGTACGACATCACGAACCCGGCGCAGATCAGCAAGGTGTTCTTCAGCGCGATCGCACGGCGGCTCTGCTCCCCCAATTGCGGGACCTAGCAGGCACGATAGGCCGGCCTGAGTCCAGCCCGCTGAGGCCCGCCAAAATTCTTACGGCTTTATGACAACCCCCCTGGCGAGCCCCGCGTCTTTCTTGTGAGGCCCGACGAGAGCGGGGCGTCGGGCCTCACGGTACTTCTCCGGCCAGGCTCGAGGCGGCAGGTTCGCTCCCGGGCACGAGCCGGAGAGCAGGGCGTGAGGTCCGGCCAGAGCGGGGTGCCGGACCTCACGGTAGCCCCCCGGCACGGTCGGCCCGGAGCGAGTTTTCACCGGGCCCACTACCCGGGGACGGGACATGAGGTCCGGCAAGAGCGGGGTGCCGGGCCTCATTTCCTTGTCCGGGCCCAGTTCACCGGCCCGGCTCAGACACCCTCGTCGAGCAGCCGGTGTGCCCGCTGGATGATCGACGGGACCGCGGCCCCCTCCTTCTCGAACCCCTCGCCCACCGTCTGGTTCAGCAAGAACCTGGCGTGGATGCCCTCGAGCACCGCGGCGAGCTTGAAGCAGCCGAAGGCCATGTAGAAGCCCAGCGCGCTGACGTCCCGCCCGGTCGCCGCCGCGTACCGGCCCGCGATCTCCGCCCGGCTGAGGAACCCCGGCCCGGTGGTGATCTCCGGGGCCCACTCCACGTCCAGGGAGTCGCCGTCACCCGGCTCCGTCCAGTAGACGAGGGCCAGCCCGAGGTCGGCCAGCGGGTCGCCCAGGGTGGACATCTCCCAGTCCAGTACGGCCGCGATGACCGGCCGGGCCGCAGCCGCGGCGTCCAGCCTGACCAGCATGTTGTCCAGCCGGTAGTCACCATGCACCAGGGTTCCGGCCGAGGGCGGCAGCGCGGGCAGGCCGTCCGCCAGCCGCCGGGTGAGTTCGGCATACCCGGGTACTTCCCGGGTGGCGGACAGTTCCCACTGCCGCTGCCAGCGGGACAGCTGCCGCTCCAGGTATCCCTCCGGCCGCCCGAAGCTGGCCAGCCCGGCGGCCGCCAGGTCCACGCCGTGGATCGCGGCGAGCATGTCCGTGAACCCCTCGGACAGCTCCCGCGCCTGGGCCGGGGTGAGCCGCTGGCCGTCCTCGGCGCTGCGCAGCACCAGGCCGGGCACGTACGGCATCAGGTAGAACGGCGCCCCGATCAGGTCGGCGTCCGGGTACAGGGCCACCGGGGCGGGCACCGGGACGTCGGTGCCCGCCAGCGCGCTGAGCACCCGGTACTCCCGGCTCATGTCGTGCGCGGTGGGCAGCACGTGGCCCAGCGGCGGCCGCCGCAGCACGAGCCGGGCGGCCTCGTCCCCCCGGTCCAGCAGGTAGGTCAGGTTGGACCGGCCCCCCGCGATCAGCCGCACCCGGAGCGGGGCCTCGCTCGCCGTGATGCCGCTCTCGTGCAGCCACCGGCCGAGCCGCGGGACGTCATCGATCCCGGGGACATCGTCATCCGCCACAGCCCTCACTCCTGTCCCGCGGTCGTGCCGAGGGCCGCCCGCCGTGCTGCGCACCGGCCTCTGGACTATTGGGCTGCCCTGGCGTAGGTACTTAAAGGGAGCCACATCGGCCATAGGGCCAGACCCCTCGGAAGGATCGTAGTGACTGATGCGTGGATGCCGGGGGCCGAGCGACTCACCGCGGAGGCTGACGGCGGCCGCCTGAAAGGCGGCGCCCCGCGCGTGGTCTGGCTGGTGCTGAACGCCGACCCGGTGACCCTGCCGGCCCGGGCCGCGGCGGAACGCCTGATCGAACTCGGCCGCCCGGCCCATCTGGTCTGGAATCCCTACTCAGGCGACCTGGCCCAGCTCATTCCGGCGGTCCGGGCCGGGCGGGCGCTCGGCTGGGCCGACGGACCTCGCTGGGGGCCCAGGTCAGCAGGCTGGGGTCCGGGCCCGGGCGCTGGCCAGCCCGGCTGGGGCACCGGCTGCGGCTGGGCGGAGGTCCCGGACCGTGGGCCGGGACCGGGGAAAGAAGGCCAGGACCGGGCCGGGAACAGCGACTGGACGCAGCAGGCCGGCTGGGCCCGCAGCCACGGGTGGGCGCCCGAACCGGAGCGGGCACCGGAGCCGGACTGGATACCGGCCAGCAGCTGGACCCATGGGGCGGACTGGACGCAGGACGTCGGCTGGACGCACGGCCGCGGGCTGCGGCAACTGGCCGGCGCGATGGGGCCGCCCGCGATGGAGCCGCTCACTCCCCCGGCCCGGGACGGTCTCGCCGGGGTCAACAACGAGGGGCGGCTCTGCGTCCAGATCGCCGTGATCGGCCACGCGTGGGCTCCGTTCACCGACGGCCCGATGGCAGGCGTGCATGAGATCGTCAGCTGGCTCGACTCGTGGCACGTGCCCCGCGGCTGGCCTGCCGGGCGGCCGGCGCCGCTGGCCGGCTCCCTGCGGCCCGGGCAGCAGCGCCGCCGCACCTGGGCCCAGGGTGGTCATTTCGGCGCCTCCCAGGTGCCCGGCTGCAGTGGCGCCGGTCCGGGGGCCATCAACACCGAGCGGCTGACCGGGCCGCTCAGCGGTCAGCCCGCCACCGCGGCGCCGCGCGTCCCGGGGGGCACGGCGGCCACGATCTCCGCGATGACCTGGGCACCGCGGCTGACCGCGGCCAGGTCCGCCGCGCCGTAGCCGACGACCAGGCCCGTCCGGGTGGGCGTCCCGGCGAAGTAGCGGTCCAGGGTGGGCAGCTGGACGCCGCGTTCCCGGGCCGCCGCCGCCACGGCCGGGGCCGTGCCGGCCGGGAGCTCCAGCACCATGTGCATCCCGGCGGTGTCACCGGTGAGCCTCCCGCCCAGGATCGCCACCAGCGCTGCGCGGCGGCGGGCGTACTCGTGCCGCATCCGCCGCACGTGCCGTTCCAGTTCCCCGCTGGTCAGCAGCTCGGTGACGGCGTGCTGGACCGGTCCGGACACCCGTTCCCCCAGGTCGGCCGCGGCCGTCGTGAGCACCGGGATGAGGTCCCGCCGCGCGGCCAGCCAGCCCGCGCCGAGCGCCGGGGTGAGGGTCTTGCTGGTGGTGCCCAGGTAGATGACGACGTCCGGGTCGAGGCCGAACAAGGTGGGCAGCGGCGCGACGTCGTAGCGGAACTCACCGTCGTAGTCGTCCTCGAGGACCAGGGCTCCGGTGGCCCGGGCCCAGGCGGCCAGCGCCTGGCGGCGCGGCACCGGCAGCCGCCCGCCCAGCGGGTACTGGTGCGCGGGCGTGGTGTAGACGAGCCGGAGGCCGCCGGCAGCTCCTCCACCACCAGGCCGTCCCGGTCCACCCGGCAGGGCACCAGCCGCGCGCCGCGGGAGGCGAAGACCGCCCGGGCGGCCTGGTAGCCGGGCTCCTCGACGCCGACCCGGTCCCCCGGCCGGAGCAGGGCGGAGGCGACCAGGCCGAGGCCGGCCGACACACCCCGGGTGACCAGGATCTGGTCCGCGGTGGCCTGCACGCCGCGGCTGCGCCGCAGATAGCCGGTGAGGGCCTCGCGCAGGCTGGCCCGGCCCTGCGGATCGGGCTGGATGGCCACCGGCTCGGTGCCCGCGTGACGCCAGGCCCGGCGCCACGCGGCCGGGTCGATGCCGGCCTGCCAGGGGACGCCGGGCGACAGGTTGACCGCGGGCTCCCGGTCAGCCGCAGGCGGGTCCGGTCGGGGCCGGGCCCGCGGGACCGAGACCGGCCGGGCCGGCGCAAGCGGTCCCGCGGTGCCCTGGGCCACGTAGGTCCCCGAGCCGTGCCGTCCCTCCAGCCAGCCCTCCGCGAACAGCTGGGAGTAGGCCGTGGTCACCACGGTCCGGCTCACGCCCAGGGCCGCGGCCAGCGCCCGGCTGGACGGCAGGCGTTCGCCGGCGGCCAGCCGGCCGCCGGCGAGCGCCTCCCGCAGCTGGCCCGCGATCTGCCCGGTGAGCGGCCATGAGTCGTGCCGGTCCGCCGCCACCGCCAGCTCCACCGGCAGCCGTGCAGCCGGCGGCCGGGGGGACGGCCCCGGCGTGGACGCAGAAGTGGTCATCAGATCTTCCGGTGAAGTGGCTACAGTCAACGGTCCACTTCCTCGGTACCGTAGTGCATCATGAACACTCAGACTCCGCTCTCTGCCACCCCGCGGACCGCCTTGCACCGGCACAAGGAGCGCGCCCGGACCGACCGCCAGGATCTGTACGCGGTGCTCGACGCGGGCCTGGTCTGTCACCTGGGCGTGTCCATACGACGGCGTCCCGGTCGTGCTGCCGACCGCGTACGGCCGCCAGGACGACCGGCTCTACCTGCATGGGTCCTCCGCCAACCGGAGCCTGCTGGCCGCCGACGGCCAGCAGGTCTGCGTCACCGTGACGCACCTGGACGGGATCGTCTGTGCCCGGGCGGTGTTCAGCCACTCGATGAACTACCGCTGCGCGGTGGCCTTCGGGACGGCCCGGCTGGTCCGGGACGAGGAGGAACAGATGAACGGGCTGCGGATCATCACCGAGCAGCTGGTGCCGGGGCGGTGGGCGGCCGCCCGGCCGCCGTCGCGCAAGGAAATGGCGGCCACCGCGGTGCTCGAGATCCCGCTCACCGAGGCGTCAGTCAAGGTGCGCACCGGTCCGCCGGGTGACGACCCGGCGGACTACGGGCTAGACGTCTGGGCAGGGGTGCTGCCTGCGGTCCTCACGTTCGGTGAGCAGCAGCCCGACCCGACGCTCGACCCGGGCATCGGCGTCCCCGAGCACATCCGGGCGCTGGCGGGCCTGCCCATGGCGCTGACCTGGCGGGGGACCCTGGTGAGGGAACTTCGCCGAGGCTCTAGTCTTGGGGGATGACTGACCGGCTCGTCTGGATCGACTGCGAGATGACCGGGCTTGACCTTGCCCGCGACGCCCTCATCGAGATTGCCTGCCTGGTTACGGACGGTAACCTTACCGTCCTCGACGAGGGGGTCGACCTGGTGATCAAACCTCCCGCCGAGGCGGTGGACGGGATGCTGCCCGTCGTCCGCGACATGCACACCACCTCGGGCCTGATCGAGGAGCTGGGCGCGGGCGTCACGCTGGCCGAGGCGCAGGAGCAGGTGCTGCGGTACGTCCGCAGCCACATCCCGGACGCGCGGAAGGTGCCGCTGTGCGGCAACTCCATCGCCACCGACCGCGCTTTCCTGGCCCGCGACATGCCCGAACTGGACGCCTTCCTGCACTACCGGATGGTGGACGTGTCGAGCATCAAGGAACTCGCCCGCCGCTGGTACCCGCGGGCGTACTTCGCCAGCCCGCCCAAGCACGGCGGGCACCGGGCGCTGGCCGACATCCGGGAGAGCATCCAGGAGCTGCGCTACTACCGTGAGGCGATCTTCGTCCCGCCGCCGGGCCCGGATTCGGCCACGGCACGGGAGATCGCCAGCCGGTACGCCGTCGCCCCGGCCGGGCACGCGAGTCCCGCCGGCGCGGCGGGCGCGGCCGGTGACCCGCACGGCGGCCCGGCCGGCGCCTAGTCAGCTATCCCGTTCCGACTTGTTCCCCGGCGCCGCTATGCTTCATGCAGCCGCCGGCGATGGTGGGTGTAGCTCAGTTGGTTAGAGCGCCAGGTTGTGGTCCTGGATGTCGTGGGTTCGAATCCCATCACTCACCCCATGGGAGTAACAGAAGGTCCGGCTGGAAGCGGCCGGGCCTTCTGGCTGCCCGGTGACCGCGCAGCCGGCCTGACGAGCAAAAATTGCCAGGTTTCTGGGGTTTCCCCGCCCGCGGTGGACTTCGGCCGGGCGCCCGGCCAGAGTTCGGGATAGCGAGGCGTACCGGACCCGGGAGGTCCCCATAGCATCCCTGAGCGACCTGCTGCAGAACTGGCGGGACGACCTGGCCGGCTGGGCGATTCCCGAGCACATCACCTCGGCCGTGGCCGAGTCCCCCTGGGTACTGCCCCGCGACGTGTTCGCCCGCCGCGCGGACCGGCTGCGCCGGACGCCGGGCGGGGCCTCCTACGACCGCGAACGCGCCGCGCTCGACCCGCCGGGGAGCGTGCTCGACGTCGGCGCCGGGGCCGGGGCGGCCTGCCTGCCGCTGGCCAGCCGGACCACGGCGCTGACCGCGGTGGACACCGACGACGGGATGCTCGCCCGGCTGGACAGCCGGGCCCGCGCCGCCGGCCTGGAGCCCCGCCTGCTGACCGGCTGCTGGCCCGATGTGGCGGATCAGGCGGCCCCCGCCGACCTGGTCACCTGCCACCACGTGCTGTACAACGTTCCGGACCTGGCCCCGTTCATCGACGCGCTCACCAGGTACGCCCGCCGGCAGGTGGTCGTGGAACTCACCGCCGCGCACCCGCTGATCTCGCTCAACCCGCTGTGGCTGATCTTCCACGGGCTCGAGCGGCCGGAAGGCCCGGCCGCAGCCGACGTCCTGGCCATCCTGGCCGCGATGGGTGTGCGGGCAGGGCACACTGAATGGAATCGTCCGGCTCAGGCCGATTACGCGACAGGGAGTGAGCTGGTGGAGACCACCAGGCGGCGGCTGTGCCTGCCGCCCGAACGCGCCGCCGACGTGGAGGCGGTGCTCCGCGAGGCCGGGTACCTGGGCCAGCCGGGTCGACCTCGGGACCTCCGGGCGGTCCGTGGTGACGATCTGGTGGGAGGGGTCCGCGTGAGCGACACGCCTGACGACTGGTTCCGCGATCCCGCGCCGCGCGGCAGCCGGGGCTCGGCCTGGGAGTCCGGCGGCCAGCAGGCGCGGCGGGGCCGGCGACCGGAGCCCGGGGGGCGCCTGGCCCGAGCAGCCTCCGCTGCACGGCGGGAGCAGCGGGAGCAGTGGGAGCAGCGGCCACGGCGCCAGCCCCGCGCCGCAGTACCAGGGCAGCCGCCCGCCGGGATCAGGCCAGGGCTACTCCGGCCGGGGCCCGGCCGGCCGGGGGGCGACGACCAGCCGGGGCCGGCGGTGGCTGCGCCCGCGCCGGATCCTGGGCATCATCGCCCTGGTCGTCGTCGTGATCCGGAGTGTTTAGCGGGGTCATGTACTTCTACCTGAACTCCAAGCTGACCCGGGCCAACGTGCTGGTCGACTACCCGGGCCGGCCCGCGGCCTCGGCCGGGACGAACTGGCTCATCACCGGCGTCGACAGCCGCCAGGGCCTGACCAGGAAGCAGGAGCGCCAGCTGGCCACCGGGCCGAGCTCGATCAGCGGGTCCCGGTCCGACACCATCATGATCCTGCACATGCCGTCCAACGGCCTGCCACCCGTGCTGGTCAGCGTGCCCCGCGACTCCTACGTGGACATTCCCGGGTACGGCATGAACAAGATCAACGCCGCCTTCTCGTTCGGCGGCCCGAAGCTGCTGGCCGAGACGCTGCAGAACGCCACCGGGCTGCAGATCAACCACTACATGGGCATCGGTTTCGGCGGGCTGGTGCACGTGGTGGACGCGGTGGGCGGGGTGCGCATGTGCATCCCGTCGAACATCGACGACCCGGCGTCCGGCCTGCATCTGAAGAAGGGCTGCCAGACCCTGGACGGCGCGGAGGCGCTGGGCTTCGTCCGGACCCGGCACCTGTTCGCCACCCAGGACCTGCAGCGGGAGCAGGACCAGCGGGTGTTCATGAAGGCGCTGCTGACCAAGATGACCAGCCCCGCCAACCTGATCAACCCGTTCGCCTCGATCCCGGCCGCCAGCGGCGCGGCCAGCTCGCTGACCGTGGACTAGGGAACCCAGCTCTACCAGCTGATCAAGGTGGCGTTCGCGCTGCGCCACCCGGAGACCACCACGGTGCCCATCGGCAGCGAGCCTGACCTGGCCGTCGGTGACGTGGTGATCTGGAACCGGACGCAGGCGCTGCGCCTGTTCGACGCGATGAAGAATGACCAGCCGGTGCCGAAGAGCCTGATCACGGGCTCGAAAGTCGGCCCCGCCGCCTGATTACCCGCGCCAGGCCGGGGCGGCGAGGGCCCGCCGGGGCAGTCTGGTGGAGGACTGTCCGGCAATCGTGTGCAAGTTGTGCCATGGATCGACCCTTGCGCTGCGTGTGGGCGCCTCCATACCATGCGTCGCATCCTGTACCGCTGGTAGCCGTGGCCCGGAGGTTCGATGAGGACCGGCAGCATCCCCAGCTTGGCCCGCCCGCTCGGCCTGTCCCTGCGGGAAGCCGAGATCATGACGCTCATCGCCGAAGGTCACTCCAATCGTGAGATCGCGGCCCAGCTCGTGCTGGCCGAGAAGACCGTGAAGAATCACGTGAACCGCATCTACGCCAAGCTGGGCGCGGACTCCCGCGCGGCCGCCATCACCCGCTGGGGCGACCGGGACGCGGGCTGAACCGCGGCCGCCGACGCCACGGCCACCCGGGTTTCGCCTGATCATCAGGCCAGCCCCAGGGCACCTTCAGGAAATACTCAGGTTCAGGCCGGAAACTGCAGGCTATGACCATGCCGTCGACTAATGGACGGGCCCAGCCGGCTGCCCGGCTACTCGTTGTCGAGGACGAGCCCAACATCCTCGAGCTGCTGTCCGCCAGCCTCCGCTACGCCGGGTTCGATGTGCTCACCGCGACCGGCGGCACCGAGGCGGTCCAGGCCGCGCAGCGGCACCGGCCCGACCTCATCGTGCTCGACGTGATGCTGCCCGATATGGACGGGTTCGACGTGGTCCGCCGCCTGCGCGGCGGCGGCGCCCGGATCCCGGTGGTCTTCCTGACCGCCCGGGACGCCATGGAGGACAAGGTCCGCGGCCTCACCCTGGGCGGGGACGACTACGTCACGAAGCCGTTTAGCCTGGAGGAGGTCATCGCGCGGATCCGCGCGGTGCTCCGCCGGACGCACGGGGACGGGGTCGAGCCCACCCCCCGGCTGAAGTTTGCCGACCTGGAACTGGACGAGGAGAGCCACGAGGTGTGGCGGGCCGGGCAGCACGTCCAGCTCTCCCCCACCGAGTTCAAGCTGCTGCGCTACTTCATGAGCAACGCCAACCGGGTGCTATCCAAGATGCAGATTCTCGACCACGTGTGGGACTACGACTTCCGGGGGGACACCGGGATCGTCGAGTCGTACGTGTCCGTGCTGCGCCGCAAGGTGGACACCACCGAGCCCCGGCTCATCCACACACTGCGCGGGGTCGGGTACGTGCTGCGCCTGCCCTCGTAGCTGATTGGCCATGACGACGACGTCGAGGCTGCGCCGCTGGCAGGAAGACCTGCGGCGGCTGCCTGGGCGTACCCCGCTGCGGGTCAAGATGATCACCGCGGTGCTCGCGCTGGTCATCATCGCGCTGGCCATCATCAGCGTGGCCAGCGTCTCGGTGTTCAGCAACTACCTGCAGACCCAGTCCGGCAACCAGGTCGCGAACGTGTACAGCGGGCGGATCGCCCAGCTGAAATACGGTAGCCAGTTCGGCGGCGGGGGCGGGCTGAGCTCCGGGGAGTTCGGCGACTACGGCACGGTGCTGGTGGAGCTGCTCAACACGCAGGGGCAGGTGATCATCCCGTTCGGGGCGATCGGGCGGTCCGGCCAGGCCCTGCCCGGGCCGGACGTGCCCACGACCGCGTCCTGGCTCAGCGCGAACTCCGGTCAGCTGGCCACCGTCGGGGCGCACCTCTGGCAGCGGAAGCTGGCAGGTCATCACCAAGCAGCTGGACGTCAGCCTGACCAACAACTACACCGGCCAGACCACCCCGTCGCAGCACGTCATCCTGGTGGTGGGGGCCAGCCTGGCCAGCATCGACAACACGGTCGGCTGGCTAGCCCGGATCGACCTGCTGGTCAGCGTGATCATCGTGGTAGCCCTGGCCATCGTGGGCGTGGCCATCGTCCGGGCCAGCCTGCGTCCGCTCAGGGACATCGAGCAGACCGCGCGGGCCATCGCGGCCGGTGACCTGTCCCGCCGCGTGCCGGACCAGGACCCGCACACCGAGGTCGGCCAGCTGGGGCGGTCGCTGAACACCATGCTCACCCAGATCGAGTCGTCGTTCGATGCCCGCACCCGGTCCGAGGCGGCCGCGCGGCGCTCGGAGGGGCGGATGCGCCAGTTCGTGGCGGACGCCAGCCATGAGCTGCGCACCCCGCTCACCGCGATGCGCGGCTACGCGGAGTACTACCGGCAGCGGGGCGGCCTGCAGGAGGACGCAGAGGGCGCCGGCGCGGACGCGGGCGGTTCCGAGCCGGGCACCAGCCCTGCTGATCAGGCACTGGGCAGCAACGGCCAGCTCACCCGGCCCGACATGGACCGGATCATGCAGCGGGTCGAGCAGGAGTCGGCCCGGATGGGGGTGCTGGTCGAGGACATGCTGCTGCTGGCCCGGCTGGACCAGCAGCGGCCGATCGAGCACCGGCCGGTGGACCTGCTCACGCTGGCCGCCGACGCGGTGCAGGACGCCCGGATCATCGCCCCCGACCGGCAGATCACCCTCGACGTGGGGTCGGGCGCCGCGTTCCTGGTCCTCGGCGACGAGGTCCGGCTCCGCCAGGTCATCGGCAACCTGATGAACAACGCGCTGGTGCACACCCCCGAGGGCACCCCGGTCGCGGTCCGGGTGCTGGCCGGCCCGCGCGACCCGGTGCCCACCGTCGTGCTCGAAGTCGCCGACCGGGGCCAGGGCCTGCGCCGGGACCAGGCGGAGCACGTGTTCGAGCGGTTCTACCGCGCCGACCAGGCCCGGACCAGGACGGCCGGCGGCACCGGCCTGGGCCTGGCCATCGTGGCCGCGCTCGTCGCCGCGCACGACGGCACCGTCGCGCTGCAGACCGCGCCGGGGCGGGGCGCCACGTTCCGGATCACGCTGCCGCTGGCCCCCGAGGCCCGCGACGACCAGCCGGACGACGCCGACCAGGATGACACGGCGCCGGACAGCACCGGCCCGGACAGCCAGGACCATGCCGCCGCCCGGCCGCCTCCCGCGCGGACGTCGGGGGACCCGCGGCCTGAGCCCGCGGGCGGGTGCACCGCCAGCCCCGGGCACGGCCGGGGTCACCGGGCCGGGTGAGGTCCTCGTTGCGGAAACAAACCGACGCTCTGCAACGGTCCGACCCGGGCAGCTCCCTCAGCCAGCGGCGAGGGCGGCCCGGGCGGCGGCCAGCACGGGCTCGCGGTAGGACCGGCCGAACAGGCAGGCGTGCACCAGCAGCGGGTGCAGCTGGTGCAGGGGGACCCGGTTGCGCCAGCCGCCGGCCAGCGGCGCCACGTCCTGGTAGGCGCCCACGATCCGGTCCAGGTGCGGCGCGCCGAACAGGGCCAGCATGGCCAGGTCAGTCTCCCGGTGGCCGCCCTGCGCGGCCGGGTCGATCAGCCAGCCCCGCCCGCCGGACCACAGGACGTTGCCGGACCAGCAGTCGCCATGGATCCGGCTGGGCGGCTCGGGCGGCCCGGCCAGGCTGGCGATCCGGCTGATCACCTCCTCGACCAGGCGGGTGTCGTCGCCGGTCAGCGCCCCGGTGCCGGCGGCCCGGCGCAGGTAGGGCAGCAGCCGCTTGCCCGCGTACCAGCTGGCCCAGTCGCCCGCGCCGCTGATCATCGTGACCGGGCTGGCCGCCCCGGCCCCGGCGATCACCGGGCCGGGCACGGTCGCCTCGGCGGCCACGGTGACCGTGTCACCGGACCGGTCGCCCAGCGGCAGCGTGGCGATGAACCCCGGCCACGGGCTGCCGAACCGTACCGCCCCGGCCGCGTGCAGCACGGCCAGGTCGCGGCCGAACTGCTCGGCCGCGTGCTCGTCCGGGGCCTGCTCCGGCAGCCAGGCCACGGCGAGCGTGGCCGGATCCCAGCCGATGACCCCGGGCACCGGCACGGCGCGGGCGTCGGCCAGCCAGCGCAGCCCGCGCGCCTCGGCCTCGAACACGCCGCCCAGGTCCTCGCGGGCGGCCTTGGCGAAGACCAGCCGGCCGTCCGCCAGCGTGACCTGGTAGTGGGCCCACTGATGCTGGGACCCGGCCGGGCGGATCTCGCGGACCGCGGCGCCGGTGATCCGCTCCAGCCGCTGGGCCAGTTCGGGGACCCGGCGGGCGAGTTTGGGGCGGGGGCCGGCTCGGGGTCCCCGGCGGCCGGGTCCCCGGTCCCGGTGTCGCCGGCTCCGCGCTCCGCGGCGGCGTCTTCGGCGGGCCCGCTCATGATGCCCCCGTGCCGTCCGCGGGGACGGCCTGGGCGACCTCGGCCAGCCGCCCGACCAGGCCCCGCACCGCGCCCAGCACCAGGTCCAGGGCCTGCGCGTAGTCGTCCTGCGGCCCGCCGTAGGGGTCAGGGACCCCGCCGTCCCAGGGGTCGCTGAGCACCCCGCCGGCCAGGTCCGGGTCGAACGACCGCAGCAGCATCAGCCGGCCGGCCGCCTCCGCGTCCGGGGCCAGGGCGCGCAGGTCGGCCAGGTTGCTGAGGTCCATGGCCAGCACCAGGTCCCGCTGGCCGAACCAGGACCGCCGGATCTTCCGGGCCCGGTGCGCCGCCCCGTCGTAGCCGCGCCGGGCCAGCTCGGCCGCGGCCTGCCCGGCCATCGGCCCGCCCAGGTGCCAGTCGCCGGTGCCCGCGCTGTCCACCTCGACCAGCCCGGCCAGCCCCGCCCGGTCCAGTTCGGCGCGGAGCGCCACCTCGGCCATGGGCGAGCGGCAGATGTTGCCCAGGCAGACCAGGCAGACCCGGTACGGGCCGGGGGAACGGCGGGGCGGCGGCAGGGCGGGCCCCGCGGGCACCATGGCCGGGGGCACGGTCTCCGGAGGCACGGTCTCCGGAGGCACGGTCTCCGGAGGCACGGTCTCCGGAGGCACGGGAGCGGGCACGTCAGCGGGCATGGCTTCAGGATGCCCGACGCGCGGAGTACTTACGCACCCGAGGCCGGCTCTGCACCACGGGCCGGGCCCCGGGCCGCCCGGCGGAGGCCGGCCGGAGCACCGGGCCTGGCGTGCCACGATGGGCGGATGCCGTACCGTTCGCTGTCTTACTGGCTGGACTCGGTGCCCGGGGACCTGTCGGTCCGGCGACCCGCTGCCCGGCGACGCCGACGTCAACGTGGCTATCGCCGGGGCCGGGCTTCACCGGCCTGTGGACCGCGTACTACCTGGCCAGCGCCAGCCCGGGTCTGCGCATCGCGGTCTGCGAGCGGGAGATCGCCGGCTTCGGGGCGTCCGGCCGCAACGGGGGCTGGTGCTCCGCGTACTTCCCGGCCTCCCTGGCCAAGCTGGCCCGGATGGCGGGCCGGGACCAGGCCATCGCCATGTACCGGGCCATGGAGGACACGGTGGACGAGGTCGGCCGGGTCGTCGCGGCCGAGGGCATCGACTGCCACTGGGCCAAGGCCGGCACGCTGCAGCTGGCCCGCTCGCCCGCACAGCTGGAACGGGCCCTGGACTACGTCAACGAGGCCCGGGCCTACGGGTTCGGCGAGGCCGACGTGCGGCTGCTGACCGCGGCGGAGACCGCGGAGCAGGTCGCCGCGGAGGGGGTGGTCGGCGCCACGTTCACCCCGCACTGCGCGGCCATTCACCCGGCCCGGCTGGCCCGCGGGCTGGCTGACGCGGTCCGCCGCCGCGGGGGTCCAGCGTCTTCGAGGGCACGCCGGTAACCGAGATCGCGCCGGGGCGGCTGCGGACACCACGGGGACGGTGCGGGCGCAGTACGTGATCCGGGCCACCGAGGGCTACACCCCGGAGCTGCCGGGCCTGCACCGGGCGATCGCCCCGGTGTATTCGCTGATGATCGCGACCGCGCCGCTGCCGGAACCGGTCTGGGCCCAGATCGGGCTGGCCAGCCGGCCGACGTTCGGCGACTAGCGGCATCTGATCATCTACGGGCAGCGGACCGCGGACGGGCGGCTGGCCTTCGGCGGCCGCGGTGCGCCCTATCACTTCGGCTCGGCGGTGCGGCCCGAGTTCGACCGCTCGCCCGCCGTGTTCGGCGCGCTCCGGCAGACCCTGCAGGAGCTGTTCCCCGCCCTGGGTGAGGTCGAGGTCACGCACACCTGGGGCGGCCCGCTCGGGGTGGCCCGGGACTGGTGCGCGTCCGCCGGGCTGGATCGCGCCACCGGCCTCGGCTGGGCCGGCGGCTACGTCGGCGACGGCGTGGCCACCACCAACCTGGCCGGGCGTACCCTGGCCGACCTGGTGCTGGGGAACGACACCGAGCTGACCCGGCTGCCCTGGGTCGGGCACCGGTCGCGGCCCTGGGAGACCGAGCCGCTGCGCTGGCTCGGCGCCAACGCCGGCCTGCAGGTGATGAGCCTGGCCGACCGGGCCGAGGCGCGCAGCGGCCGGCCGTCGCGGCTGGCCCAGCTGGCCGGCCGCTTCCTGGGCGGCTGAGCGCCCGCGGCGGGCAGCGCGGTCAGCTCACCAGCTGACCGCGATGTACTTGCTCTCCGTGTAGTCGAGGACGCCCTCGTGCCCGCCCTCGCGGCCGAGGCCGGACTGCTTGACCCCGCCGAACGGCGCCGCGGGGTCGGAGACGACCGGGCGGTTCAGGCCGACCATGCCGGACTCGAGCGCCTCGCTCACCCGAAGCCCCTCGGCCAGGTCGTTCGTGTACACGTAGGAGACCAGGCCGTACTCGGTCCGGTTGGCGGCCGTGATGGCCGCCTGCACGTCGTCGAAGATCACGATCGGGGCGACCGGGCCGAAGATCTCCTCGGTCAGGATGTCGGCGGCGGCCGGGACGTCGGCGAGCACGGTCGGCGGGTAGAAGAAGCCCTCGCCGTCCGGGGCGGCCCCGCCGGTGAGCGCCACGGCGCCCTGGGCCAGCGCGCCGTCCACCAGGCTCACGACCTTCTCCCGGGAGTCCGCATTGACCAGCGGGCCGATCTGGGTCGACTCCGTCAGGCCGGGGCCCACGGCCAGCCTGGCAAACTCCGCGGCGAGCTTGGCGGAGAACTCGCCGGCCACGGAGCGGTGCACGTAAAAGCGGTTCGCCGCCGTGCAGGCCTCGCCGCCGTTGCGGAGCTTCGCGATCATCGCGCCCGCGACCGCGGCATCCACGTCGGCGTCCGCCAGCACGAGGAACGGGGCGTTGCCGCCGAGTTCCATCGAGGCGTTGACCACCGTCTTGGCCGACTCGGCCAGCAGGGTGCGGCCGACCTCCGTCGAGCCGGTGAACGACAGCTTGCGGACCCGCTCGTCGGCGAGCAGCGCCGAGGCGATCGCGCCGGACCGGCGGGACGGGATGACGTTGACGACGCCGCCCGGGACCCCGGCCTCGGCCAGGATCGCCGCCATGCGCCAGCGCCGTCAGCGGGGTCTCGGAGGCCGGCTTGAGGATGACCGTGCAGCCGGCCGCCAGCGCCGGGCCGATCTTTCGGGTGGCCATCGCCGCGGGGAAGTTCCACGGCGTGATGAGCAGGCACACGCCGACCGGCTGGTGGATGACCAGGATGCGGTTGGTGCCCGACGGCGCGGTCCCGACCGAGCCCTGGATGCGGACGGCCTCCTCGGAGTACCAGCGGAAGAACTCGGCGGCGTACGCCACCTCGCCGCGGGCGTCCGGCAGCGCCTTGCCGTTCTCCAGGGTGATGAGCCTGGCCAGCTCCTCGCTGCGCTCGGTCATGAGCTCGAAGGCCTTGCGGAGGATCTCGGCGCGGGCCCGCGGCGCGGTGGCGCGCCAGCCGGCCGCGGCGGCCGCCGCCGCGTCCACCGCGGCCAGGCCGTCCTGCACCGTCGCGGAGGCGACCTGGGCGATCGGCCGGGCGGTCGCCGGGTCGAGCACGTCGAAGCGGCCGCCGTCGGACGCGCCGGTCTCCCGGCCGCCGATCCACAGGCCGGTGGGCACGGGGAGGCTGAGTGAGCCGAGCGTGTCCGCAACGGGCGTGGTGGTCATGATCTGCTCCTGTCGGTTCAGATGATCATGCCCAGCGGGCTGCGCATCCGCGCCGTGAAGGCCGCCAGCCAGCGGGCCGCGAGGGCTCCGTCGATCGCGCGATGATCGACCGACAGCGTGCAGCGCATGACGGTCGCCACGGTCACCGCGCCGTCGGCGACGACCGGCTGCGGGGTCGCCGCGCCCACCGCGAGGATGCCGGACTGCGGCGGGTTGATGATCGCGGAGAACTCCAGCGTGCCGTACATGCCGAGGTTGGAGACCGAGAAGACGCCGCCCTCCAGCTCGTGCTGGAGCAGCCGCCGGTCCCGGGCGCGCTGCGCGAGCGCCCGCGCCTCCGCCGCGATCACCGAGAGCCGCTTGGCCCCGACGCCCCGCAGCACGGGCGTGACCAGTCCGCGGTCGGTCGCGACGGCGATCGACACGTCAACCGAGGCGTGCGCCAGCAGCCCCTCGTCCGTCCAGGTGACGTTGGCCTCCGGCACGTCCCCGAAGGCCGCCGCGACCGCCATGATGACGAAGTCGTTGACCGAGACCTTCACCGGGCCGGTCTGGTTGACCTGGGTCGCGCAGCGCGAGCAGCTCGTCGACCACGCAGTCCGTGGTCAGGTAGAAGTGCGGCGTCGTCGCCTTGCTCTCGGTCAGGCGGCGCGCGATCGCCCGGCGGATCGGCGTATGCGGGATCAGGGTGCTGCCGGGGGCCAGGGCGGCGGCCGGCTGGGCCGCCGCGGGCTGGGCCGCCGCGGGCGGCGGGGCCGGCGGCGGCCGCGGGGGGCGGGCGGCGGGCCGCGGCCGGCTGGGCGCCGTTGCGGGCCTCGCCCGCCGCGGCGGGCGCTGGGCGGCGAGCCGCTCGAGATCCCGGCGGACGATCCGGCCGTGCGGGCCCGACCCCGCGATCGCGGCGAGGTCGATGCCCTCCTGCCGGGCGATCCTGCGGACGATGGGGCTGGCGAAGATCCGGGCCGGGCGGGCTGGCTCAGCCGGGGAGGCAGCCTGGTCCGGCTGGCTCTCATACGGCCGGCGGGCGGCCGGGTGGGCCAGGCCAGGAGGGCCGGAGGGGGGCGCCGCGGGGGCGTCCGGGGCGGAGGGAGCGACTGCGTCCGGGGCCGCGGGAGCGGCCGGGTCAGGGGCGAAGCCGGCGGGGCCACGGACGGGGCGGGCACCGGATCAGCGGCAGCGGGCGCGCCGCCCAGGGCGGCGTCGATGTCAGCGTCCGTCTCGCCCTCGCGGACGAGCACCGCGATGGGCGCGCCGATCTCGCCGGATTCGCCCGCGGCGAGCACGAGCCGGCCGACGACTCCCGCCTCCTCCGCGCCGTACTCGACGACCGCCTTCTCGGTCTCGATCTCCGCGAGCGGGTCGCCCACCGCGACGGTGTCCCCCGGGCCTACCAGCCAGGTGGCGATGGCCGCCTCCGCCGCGCCCGCGAGCACGCTCGGCATGCGCACGACCGACGCCATCAGCCGGCCCTCCCGAAGCCGGCCCGCACCCGCTCCAGGCCCGCGGCGACTTCCTCGCTGCGGGCGATCGCGGCCCGCTCGAGCACCCTGGAGATGCTCGGGCTGGCCTCCGAGCCCGTCACACGCTGCACGGGCTGGTCCAGCCAGTCGAAGAAGCGGCGCTGGATCTCGTCGGCGAGCCAGCCCCCGTAGGAGGTGCCCTGCGCGCCCTGCTCCACGATGAGCACCGCGTTCGTCTTCTCGATGCTGGCGCCGACGGTCGCCCAGTCCAGGCTGGCCCGGTCGAGGAAGCGCAGGTCGATGAGCTCGGCGTCGATCCCGGTCTGCTCGATCGCCAGCCGGGCCTGCTCCACCATCGAGAGATAGGTGAGCACCGTGACGTCCGCGCCCTCGCGCCGCACGGCGGCCTGGCCGAACGGGATCTGGTAGTCCAGGTCACCGACGGGGATCTCGCCCTCGGCGGTGTAGAGATCGACGTGCTCGAGCATGAGCACGGGGTCGCCGAGGGCCAGCGCCGCGTTCATCAGGCCCACATAGTCGTACGGGGTCGAGGCGGCCATGATCCGCCAGCCGGGGCTCGTCGCGAAGATGCCCGCGGGGTCCATCAGGTGCTGGGAACCGTAGCCGGAGCCCATGGCCACCTTGGTGCGCAGCACGAGCGGCACCGGGTTACGCCCGCCGAACATGTGCCGGGCCTTGCCGATCTGGTTGAACACCTGGTCGGCGGCGACCCAGAGAAAGTCGGGGTACATGAACTCCACGACCGGGCGGAACCGGCCGTCGAGGGCGAGGCCGCCGCCGAGCCCGGCGAAGGCGTTCTCGCTGATCGGAGTCCCGAGCACGCGGCCGGGATACTTGGCGGCCAGGCCCTTGGTGGCGCCGTTCGTGCCACCGTTCAGGCGGTGCACGTCCTCGCCGAGGACCACGATGCGCCCGTCCTCGGCCATCCGCCGGTCCATGACCCCGGCCACGGCCTCAATGAACTTGCCCCGCTTGAGCTGGCCGGTGAAGCCGGCCTGCTCAACCGTGCGGGCACCGTCGAGCTCGGTCAGGTCGCCGCGGATACCGACGTCCACGAAGGCGGGGTCGGGCCACAGCTCCGGGCGGATGCGCCGGATGCCGGGCCGGGCCTCCGGGTCCTGCTCGACCAGCGCGCCGGCGGCCAGCGTCATGGCCTGCTGGGCCTGCGCCCGGACGGACGCGAGTCCCGCCTCGTCGAGGAGGCCGAGCCGGGTCATCTCCTTCGCGACGCGGTCGAGGGGGTCCCGGGCGCGCCACGTGGCCTCCTCCTCCTTCGTGCGGTAGCCGAAGGCGCTGCCCGGGAACGGACCGTTCTGGTGAAAGAAGCGGTACACGACCGCCTCGATCACGGCCGGGCCCGCGCCGGCCCGGAGCCGCTCCTGGGCTCGCTGCATGGCCAGGTGCACGGCCAGCGGGTCCATGCCATCCACCCGCCAGGCCGGGATGCCGAAACCGAGCGCGCGCGCGGACAGCCGGGGCTCCCCGGTCGCCTCCTCGACCGTGGTCGAGACGGCGTAGAGGTTGTTCTCGATGAAGAAGCAGAGCGGCAGCTCCCACGCGGACGTGAGGTTGAGGCTCTCCAGCACCGAGCCGATGTTCGCCGCGCCGTCGCCGAAGTAGGTGACGGTGAGGTCGTCGGTGCCGGAGTGCTTCTGCGCCCAGGCGTTGCCGGCCGCCATCGGCACCCCGCCGCCGACGATGGCGTTGGTGCCGAGCGCCCCGGCCTCGAACCACTGCAGGTGCATGGAGCCGCCGCGCCCGCTGCAGTAGCCCTGGGCGAGCCCGAGAATCTCGGCCAGCGTGCGCTGCAGCACGGTCTGCACCTCCGGCGGCACGAGGTCCGCCGGGTCGAGCACGCCCTTGGTCACGTGCGTGATGGCCTTGGCCAGGAACTGGTGGTGGCCGCGGTGGGAGCCGTTCACGGCGTCGGTCGAGCGCAGCGACACGATGGAGCCGACCGCGCCGCCCTCCTGGCCGATGCTGGAGTGCGCGGGGCCGTGCACGAGGCCCTCGCCGGCCAGCTCGAGGACCGTCTCCTCGAAGGCGCGGATGAGATGCAGCTGCCCGAGCATAGTCGCGAGCAGCGCCGGGTCGGCGGCCTTCCAGTCCGCTGCCGTCGTGCTCAGCTCGGTCCACTCCGACCCGGGGTGGAGGCGCTTCTCGCGTGGCATCCGCATCTCCCTCGATGTCCCGACCGCCTGCCAGGAGGCTGATGTCCCGACCGCCTGCCAGGAGGCTACTGCGCAAATGTATCCATATCAATAGTTAATCTGGCAAGATCCGTGGAAATAAGCCGTAGGTTCAGCAATATTGGATACATACCCGGTCGAGGAGGACCCATGGACACCGGTATCCCCGGACTGCGTGGCGGCGACCACATCGGCATCACCGTTCCCGACATGGAGCAGGCGCACGCCTTCTTCACCGGCGTGCTGGGCTTCGACTACGTGTATTCGCTGCCCGAGATGCGGCACGACGACGACTGGATGCTCGATCACCTCAACGTCAACCCGCGCGCGGCCGTACGGGAGATCCGGTTCTACCGGGCCGGGTTCGGCCTGAACTTCGAGGTGTTCGAGTACGAGCCCCGCCCGGACCAGCGCCCGCAGCCGCGCAACAGTGACCTGGGCGGCCACCACGTCGCCCTGTACGTGGACGACATGGATGCGGCCGCCGGCTACCTGCGCGCGAAGGGCGTACGGCTGCTGGCCGGCCCGGTGGCCAGCCGCAACGCCTCGGCCGGGCAGCGCTGGCAGTACTTCCTCAGCCCGTGGGGCATGCAGTTCGAGCTGGTGAGCTTCCCCGGGGGGAAGGCGTACGAGCGGGACGCCGCGGTCAGGCTGTGGCATCCCGGGCGCCCGGCGCAGTGATGAGTGCCGAGCCCGGCTACCGGGACAACGTGGCCAGCCACCGGATCGCGGACAGCCTCCGCAGCGCGATCCTGGGCGGCAGCTACCTCCCGGGCACGCGCATCAGGCAGGAAGACGTCGCGGCCCGCTCCGGCGCGAGCCGCATCCCGGTGCGCGAGGCACTGCGGATGCTCGACTCCGAGGGGCTGGTCACCCTGGTGGCCAACTCGGGCGCCTGGGTCACCCGGCTGAGCCTCAGCGAGTGCGTCGAGACCTACCTCATCCGCGAGCGGCTGGAGCCGCTCCTGCTGCGTACCAGCCTGCCGCGCCTGGATGCCGCCGTGGTCAACCGGCTCGGCGCCCTGGTCGCCGAGATGGAGGCCGGGACGGGGATCGACGCCTTCCTGCGCGCCGACCGGGAGTTTCACCTGGCCAGCTACGCGGGCGCGCAGTCGGGCGAGATGTGGCAGATCATCCACCGGATGTGGAACACGACCCAGCACTACCGGCGCGAGTTCACCAGGCTCGCGGCGCACGCCGCCGGCCTGAGCGTCACGCACCTGGAGCACCGCCTGCTGCTGGACTGCATCCGCAGGCAGGACCCGGACGACGCCGAGCGGGCGCTGGTGACCCACATCCGCCGCACGCGACTAGAACTGGAGAAGCATCCCGAGCTCTTCGCCTGAGGTCTTCGGCTGAGCCCGGCTGAGCCCGCTCGTCGGGCGAGCTGCTCGGCTGGGCTCCTCGGCTGGGCTCCTCGGCTGGGCTCCTCGGCTGGGCTCCTCGGCTGGGCTCCTCGGCTGAGCCCCTCGCCCGAGCCCCTCGTCGGGCGAAGCGCCGCACCGGAAAGGCTCTGTTCCCTAGGCTCCGCATGGCGCAGCATGGCGCACTTGACAGGGAGACGGATAATGAAGAGTCGCAATCGTTTGCAGCTACTGGCCGGGGAGCTAGCGGCCGGAGAGCTAGCGGTCGAAGGAGGACGGGTTGACTGAGCGTCCAGCAGGCGTGCGGCCCATCGGCGCCCCCGGCCACATGGGGGTCAACTACGAGGAGCGGGTCAACTTCGGCCGGCTGCGCGGCCACCGCATGGCCCGGGCCCAGGCGGCCCTGGAGGCGAGCGAGTGCGGCGCCTTCCTGCTCTTCGACTTCTACAACATCCGCTACGCGACGCAGACCTGGATCGGCGGCGCGCTCGGCGACAAGATGATCCGCTATGCCCTGCTGCTGCGGGACCGCGACCCGATCCTGTGGGACTTCGGCTCGGCGGTACGGCATCACAAGCTGTACTCGAAGTGGCTGCCAGACGAGAACTGGCGGGCCGGGTTCCTGGGCTTCCGCGGCGCGGTCGCGCCCGAGGCGGGCCTGATGCGCGACGCGGTGACCGAGATCAAGTCGCTGCTCACGGAGGCCGGCGTGGCCGGCGCCCCGCTCGGCCTGGACATCGTCGAGCCCCCGTTCCTGTTCGAGCTGGAGCGCCAGGGCATCACGGTGCGCGACGCCCAGCAGTCCATGCTCGACGCCCGGGTCATCAAGTCGCCGGACGAGATCATGCTGCTCAACCAGGCGGCGGCCATGGTCAACGGGGTCTACCAGGACATCGTCGAGGCGCTCAAGCCGGGCGTGCGCGAGAACGAGATCGTCGCGCTGGCCAACAAGCGGCTCTACGAGCTCGGCAGCGACCAGGTGGAAGCGGTCAACTCGATCTCCGGCGAGCGGTGCAACCCGCACCCGCACAACTTCACCGACCGCATCATCCGGCCCGGCGACCAGGCCTTCTTCGACATCATCCACTCGTTCAACGGCTACCGCACCTGCTACTACCGCACCTTCGGGGTCGGCAGCGCGACCGACAGCCAGCGCGACGCCTACCAGCAGGCGCGGGAGTGGATGGACTCCGCGATCGCCGCCATCAAGCCCGGCGTCTCCACCGACGTCGTGGCCCGGGTGCTGCCCCGGGCGGAGGACTTCGGCTTCGAGAACGAGCTGGCCGCCTTCGGCCTGCAGTTCGCCCACGGCCTCGGCCTCGGCCTGCACGAGCGGCCGATCATTTCCCGGCTCAACTCGCTGGAGAACCCGCTAGAGCTCGAGGCGGGCATGGTCTTCGCGATGGAGACGTACTGCCCGGCCTCCGACGGCATATCCGCCGCGCGCATCGAGGAGGAGGTCGTGGTCACCGACTACGGCACCGAGATCCTCACGAAGTTCCCGGCCCAGGATCTGTTCGTGGCGAACAAGTACTGAGCGGGCCAGGTGGCCGGTCCAGCGAGGCGGGCGGGCCCGGTGAGCGGCCCGTCCGGGCAGGCGGGCCTTCTGCAACTCGGCCATCACCGCGGCGCGCTGAGAACGATGGGCACGGCGACAGAAGACTGCGTCCGCTGATCCCGCGGACGGCGATCGTTGCCAGCGAACGCGAGGCAACGGTCTGGTCATTCGAATGGTTTTGGTGGTCCGTAACCTCACGGTGCTATCACTCCTTGGTCAGGCGGTCAGTCAGGACGATGTTGACGATCGCCGGGACGGTCGCCTGGCGACCCCAGTCGCGCTGAAGTTCGCAGGCGAGCGAGACCCAGCTGACCGGCTGACCGCCAGCCTGGGTCACCCGCTCAAGGCCGGCCCGGTGGGCCTCGGGCGAGGTGCCGGCGATCGCGTCGACGACCGGGTAGACCTCATACCCCTCGTGCAGCGCATCCAGCGCGGTGAAGGCCATGCAGACCTCGGTCCACAGCGCGCAGATGATGAGCTTCCTGCGGCCGGTGGCGCGGACGGCCTGGAGGAATTCGATGTCCTCCCAGGAGTTGACGGTGGTCCGGTCGAGCGGCTTGTCGTCTGCCAGCAGGCCCGCGAGTTCCGGCAGGGTCGGGCCCTGGCCGTTGGCGACGTTGACGGTCGAGTGCACGACCGGGACCTCGAAGGTCTTGATGGTCCTGACCGTGGAGACGGCGTTCTTCAGCAAGAGCGCGGGATCCATCGAGCGGATCGTGGCCAGTTGGGAGGGCTGGTAGTCGATGAACAGGAACGCCGAGTTCTGCGGCGTGAGGAAATGGTCGGCGAGCGGGTCACGTACCGGTGCGCTGGTCATGAGAGAGCTCCTTTTTCTAGCCGGATCCGGCGGTCAGTGCTGGAGCGCAGCGCCGAAGCGCTTGAGCTTGTCACCGGGTAGTTCGAAGACGTCGCAGCACGGCGCGTCCATCCGCTTCCCCGTCGGCGGCAGAGTCCCGGCGGGCAGGCGCAGCGGCCCGAGGTTGGTCCCCTGGAGCGCGAGCTGGACCACCACGATGTTCCCGGTGACGTACAGCTGATAGAGCTCGCGGTGCATGTCTGGGAAGGCCCCCGCGTAGTTCTCAACCTGCTCGGGCAACTCGTCCGGGCCGGTCCAGGTGACACCGATGGACTCGTCGGTAAAGGTGCCGTCGACGGTGAAGGCCGCGGCCCAGCCTGCCATGTCCTTGTCCTCGGCAATCTGGTACGCCTTCCGGACGATCTGCTCGTTGTCCAGGGCCATGCGCCCTCCTTCACCGTGGAGTCTTGCGTGACGCACCCAGGTTCGCCGACCGGTAGGTGAGCGACCATCGCCTAGACCCGGTGATTCGCCCTGCCGGGCAGCCCGCGACGGGATCGGCTGCCGGCGCCCGCTGCCTTCGGCTGACGGTCAGCCAGCAGCCGGCCGACCGCACCGAATCACCGTGATCTGGTGATGACTTCTCACCGCGCAGCGCCGAAGCTCTCCCCCGGTCCCTGCCGGCCGATCACAAGGGTCTTCCGCCGGGACAGGACCGCCGCGCACGCGCGGGTCGGCAGGAATCCTGCCAGCGGGGATCACGGACCGTGCCGGCTGCTCCCGCCAGACTCCGGACACGGCTAACGGCTATTACGTCTATCGCGTCTATACCTTTACCCGGCCAGACCTTTACCCGGCCAGGCCCGGACGTCCGGACCCGAGTGGTCTAGACCTTTTGGCAGCGATGTTCGCTCGGATGTCGCGGTACACCCCCGCACCGGGCGGCACCACCCGGCACCGGCTCTCCCGGTTTGCTGTACGGCCCGGCACGTCATAACATGGCCCGGCACGACGCGCCGCTAGCTCAACTGGCAGAGCAGCAGACTCTTAATCTGCGGGTTCGGGGTTCGAGTCCCTGGCGGCGCACCGTCAAGCATCAACCGAAGGTCCACAGGCGCACCCGGCCTGTGTGTATTGAATGTGGTCATCATTCCGCCAGGAGAGACGCCCCGGGGCGCGCCGGGCTTTCGTCGTCCCGGAAGAGGACGATGGTCCCTCCTGCCGGCCCAGCCCGAGTGGATACGTTGCTGGATTATGGAGGGCAACCGACGGCTGGCACTCGTGGACCGCGACGGCGGCGGCCACCGGCCCGGACGTGCCGCGGAAGCCGGGTTCACGGTGCTCCTCGAAATCTGGCACAGTGCCATCGAGGAACTGGTCCGCGGGATACCGCCGGAGCACCTGCGGATCCTGCTCATCGCCGGGCGCGCGGGCCCGGTGAGCCTCGGCCAGCTCGCCAGCGCCCTGGGCACGTCCGCGAGGGCGGCGACCGTGGCGTGCGGGTCCATGGAACAGGCCGGGCTGCTCAGACGCCGCCCCGGCGCTCCGGGCAGCGGCACGGTGCTGATCTCCCTGGCCGCCGCCGGCCGGCGCCTGGTGGACCAGCTGCAGGAGCAGCGCCGCGCCGTCCTGGACCACGTGCTCGAGTCGCTGACCCCGGAGAGCCGTGATGCGCTGGCGCGGGCGCTGAGCGAGTTCGCGGCCGACCCGGACACCGCCGGCCCGGCCGCGGCCGTCACTCCGGGTCCTGGTACCGGCCCGGCTTGACGTAGCCGAAGAACGCGCGGCGCTTGATCAGCTCGGCGACGTCCGCAGGAACCATGCCTTCCCACGCATCGTCGTTCGCGGCGATCCGGCGGAGCACGTCCCGGCTGAAGATCGGCAGGAACTCGGGCTTGTAGTTGTCGAGGTGGACGAAACTGCCCCGGCCCGCGAGATAGTCGTACAGCGGCTGCAGCTCGGGCCGGACCCGGATGTCGTTAACGGTGGTGAGCTCCTCCTCCGGCGACCGCTGCAGCGGGTAGACGTACAGCTTCAGGTCGTTCTTGAACAGCCGCCCGAAGCTTTCCAGGATCCCGCCGGGCAGCTGCACATGATTGCTCTCGTCGAACAGGTCGATGAGGCTCGGCACGCCCATGACGATGCCGATCCGCTCGCTCGTCCGCTCGGCGATGTAGGCGGCCAGGCGGTAATAGTCGAAGTAGTTGCTGATCAGGACCGTCATGCCGCAGGCCGCGAGCAGTTCGGCGCGGGCCAGGAAGTCACGCCGGTCCACGTCCGCCCCACCCGCGAGCAGGTTGCGCATCGTGATCTCGGTGAGGGCCAGCACGGGCTTGCCGGTGACCGCCGGGTCTTCCTCGAACCGGGTCCGGGCCGTTTCCAGCATGTCCAGGTTCACGTGGGTCGGCGGCCGGAAGCTGCCCCGTTCCACCAGGATCGCCTTCTTGCGCAGCACCTCGCTGGGTTGCAGCACCTCGCGGTCGGGCCCGAACATGGCCACCCCGCTGAGGCCGAGCTGGACCAGCTTGAGGGCCATCAGCCGGTTGTCCACCCCGCGGAACTCGATGCCGCGGAACTGGATCATGTCAATCTCGATCCGGCCCGTGGTGAGCCGGTCGAGCAGGCTCTCGATGAGCTTGTCCGGCTGGTGGTGCTGGAAGAACGCCCCGTACAGCAGGTTGACGCCGACGATCCCCAGCGCTTCCTGCTGCAGCCAGGCCTCGACGTCGAGCATCCGCACGTGCATCACGATCTGGCTCGGCTCGTCCCGCGGCTGGGCCTGGAACTTCACGCCCATCCAGCCGTGGCACTCGTTGCCGCCACGGAAGCTGCGCGCCACCACCGTGTCGGCAAACGCGAAGAAGCAGTTCTCGTCACCGCGCTCATCGTCCAGCCGCTCGACGTTGAGCTGGAATTCCTTGTCGAGCATGCCCTGCAGCCGCCCGGCGGACACGTACCGGTCCGCCTTGCCGTAGACCGCATCGCTGACGGCCATGTCGTAGGCGGAGATGGACTTCGCGATCGTGCCCGCGGCCCCGCCGACCCGGAAGAACCAGCGCACGACCTCCTGGCCGGCCCCGATCTCGGCCACCGTCCCGTACCACCGGGGATCGAGGTTGATGCGCAGGGCCTTCTGATGGGTGTCGGATTCGTGCGCGCCATTGGCGAGTTCGGTCATGCGTCCCCCCGCCTGGGCCCGGCCGCTCCGGCAGCCTGGCAGCCTCGTTCAAGGTCAGGCCCGACACCAGCGTCCGACGCGGAGATTGTACTAATTGCGCGTTGCCCGGCGCCAGCCCGGCCAGGAGCCAAACCGGTGTTCACGCTGCCCTTTCCCGCCAGCCCGCACCGGGCGCTACGCCCGGTCAGCAGGTCGCTACACCATCCCGGTTGACCTCGAAAACCCCGTTAGTTGCGCCAGCGTTTTCATAAAAGGTGAAGGAAGGGCGGGGCCTGCCGCTCAGCCCGCTCACGGGTGGATGCGCCGGGCATGTCCGCAACCGGGGCGAAGTGGAGGGTGAGAAGCTGGTCGAACGCATCGGCGTGAAGCGGGTGCGAGAAGTAGAAACCCTGCGCTACCTGGCAGCCGAGCATCTTGAGCTCAGCGGCCTGGCTCTCGGTCTCCACGCCCTCGGCAACCGTGGCGATGCCCATGGCGTTGGCCAGGTTGATGACGGCCCGGACGATCGCCGAATCCACCGGGCTCTCGGCCACGCCGCGGACGAACGCGCGATCCACCTTCACCTCGTGCACCGGGAACTGCTTGAGGTACGCGAGCGAGGAATGGCCGGTGCCGAAGTCGTCGATGGCCAGGCGCACCCCCAGCCCGTTCAGCTTCTTCATGACCTCGCGGGCACTGGAGATGTCCTCCATGACCATGCTCTCCGTGATCTCGAAGATGAGTAGTTCCGGCGGTAGGCCAGTCACCTCCAGGACCCCGGCCACCTGGGCCAGCAACCCGGTCTCCTGGAACTGGCGGGGCGAGAGGTTGATGCTGATCGGCAGGTCCACTTCCAGCCTGGCCCGGATCAAGCACAGCTGCTGGGACGCCCGGTCCAGCACGTACCGTCCCAACGGCAGGATCAGCCCGGTCTCCTCCGCCATCGGAATGAACTTCTCGGGGGTGATCAGGCCGTTGACCGGGTGGTGCCACCGCACCAGCGCCTCGGCGCCGACGATGCGTTCCTCATCGAGGGAGTAGAACGGCTGGTAATACACCTCGAGCTCGTCCCGCTCGATCCCCTTGCGCAGATCGGCCTCCATCTGGAGTCGCTCCGACGAGCGGGTGCCCATGGACGCCTGATCGAACACCCGGTAGGTGCCGCCTCCGGTCTTGGCCTTGGCCTCGTACATGGCCACGTCGGCGTTGCGGAGCACGTCGTCGGCGCCCTTACCCGGCTCGGTCAGGGCTATGCCGACCGACACACTGGCGACCAGCTCGTTACCGTCCGGTAGCAGGATGGGCTGCTGGACGGCGGAGCAGATCCGCCGGGCAGCAGAGACGGCTACCTCCACTTCGGCCACGTCCTCCAGCAGCACCACGAACTCATCGCCGCCGAAACGGGCCAGCAGATCGTGACTCCGCACCGTGGCCTTGAGCCGGGCCCCGATCGCGACGAGGAACCCGTCGCCGGTCACGTGGCCGAGGCTGTCGTTGATGCTCTTGAAGCGGTCCACGTTGACGAAGATCAGGGCGTGCGTCTTGCGGTCCAGCGCCGAGCGCCGGAGCGCCTGATCCAGGCGCTCCACCAGCAGTCGCCGGTTGGCCAGCCCGGTGAGGCTGTCGTAGCGGGCGTGCTGGTGGAGCTCGTCCTCGAAAGCCTTACGCTCGGTGATGTCGCGGAAGGTGATCACCGCGCCCGACGGCGCCCCGTCACTCAGAACCGCCGACGCCGTGTAGGCGACGGGAATGGTGCCGCCGTTCTTGCCCCGGAAACGTGCGTCATCCTCCCGGACGGCCCGGCCCGTCCGCATGGCCTCACGGGCTGGCTCGAGCAGGAAATCGGGGGCCATGGGGGCACCTTCAGCCACCGGATCGTCGATCGCGATGTCGAGTGACGGCAGCTCGATCAGGCTGGCCGCGGCACTGTTGACGAACGTCAGCTCCCCGGCCGCATCGATAGCGCAGACACCTTCCCCGATGTTGAGCGTGATCGAGGAGAGCCTCTCCCGCTCGACGTGGACCTGCTGGTACAGCTCGGCGTTGCTGAGCGCACCGCTGCCCACCGCAGCCAGGGCCCGCAGCAAGCCCTGGTCAGCCTCATCGAACGGCTCATCCCGCCGCCGTCCCGACGCGACCAGCCACTGCCGCCGACCGGCCACGGTCATCGGCGCGGCCAGCTGCTCGGGGCCGGGCGTGTCGCAGGTGACCAGGGCTCCCGGGCTGCGGAGCAGCAGCCGTGCAGCGTCGCGGATGGTCTCGATCACGGCCTGCTGGCGCAGGCCCCGGTTGGCCTCCAGGGTGACCTCGTACAGTCCCTTCATCCGGCCCCGGTCGTGCAGTGCCGCGAACCGGGCACTGATGAGGTGCCGCTCCAGGACCAGCCCCGGGACGGCCAGGGACAGCGCCCAGAGATGGGGCTGGACGGCCAGGGCCAGGATCCCGCCGGCCAGGGCCCCCGCGCCAGCGAGAGTCATCTGGAGCGGGAGATCGTCGGTGAACTCAGCCCAGGGAGTGCCCATGGAATGCACGATCCAGGCGACCAGGACGCTGTTGACGACGAAATAGGCCCCCACCCCGGGGACCATGGCAGCCACCTGGCCCGCAGTCAGCGCGCCCGAGGGCGGGGCGATGCTGCGGCTCACCGCGAGCCCCAGGCCCGCCGCGAGCACGACCTGCCCGGCGTTGAAGGCCGACTTGACCAGCGGACGCCGGCGGACCGCCTGGGCCAGGACGGTCGCCAGGGCCAGGGTCCCCAGAGTGAGCAGCGGGGACACAAGCAGGGCGAGGATGACGAAGAAACCCTCGTCCATGCTGAACGCCGCAGACTCGCCACCCCGGTACACGACGACCGGCCACACCCAGCTGGCCAGGGCCAGAGCCCCCATCGACCCGGCGACAATCCACTGGCTCGTGTCGGCTTGCGGCGGAAAGGGTTGCCTGGATGCAGCGACAGCCAGGGTAGTCACCCCGCCCGCCACCGACACAGCCACAATGGCCCAGGTAGCACCGGGAATCTTCATGGCTCACTGACGCCGGGCTTCCATTAGTTCCAGCCGGAACTGTTCCAGGCGGAGCCGTTCCAGGCTGCCCCCGCCCAGGCCGATCCGGCCCAGCCCGCGTCGTTCCAGGCCCAGCCGCTCCAGTCCTCGCCGTTCCACTCGGCCCCGGCCCAGCCACCGTCGTTCCAGGCCCAGCCATTCCAGGCTGCGCCATTCCACGCCCAGCCCGTCCACGGTGGGCTTCCGGCGGCCCCGTGGTCCCAGGTAACCCCAGACCACAGGCTCGGGTTCCACGTATCCGCGGAGCCGCTGGGCGACAGGGAGACCGTGGCCCCCAGCACCGCGCCGATCAGGCCTGTGGCTGACTGGTTGTAGTCCATCGGGCCCGCGTTGGCCGCCGCGTAGGCGTTCAGGGCCCCGTGACCGTTGACGAACGGGTTCCCGACCGGGCCAGGGTTGGTGGTGCCGAGCAGGCGCGCCTTGACCTCATTGGGGGTGAGACCCGGGTTGTCCGCCAGGACCAGCGCCGCCGCCCCGCTGGTGATCGCGGCACTGAACGAGGTCCCCGAGCCGACGAAGTTCGCCGCGCCGATCCGGGCTGAGGGGTAGTCGTCGTAGATCGTCGAGCCCGGCGCGGCCAGGCTCACCACGGACCGCCCGGAGGTGACGAGGTCAGGCTTGACCCAGCCGTCGGGTGAGGTGGGCCCGACGCTGCTGAAGTCGGTCATCTCGTCGTCGGCGGTCGACGGCGTGGCCATGTCGTCCAGCGCGCCAGCGGTGATCACCAGCGGATCGTCGCCCGGGGACAGGATGGTGCCGTTGAACGGCCCGGCGTTGCCCGCCGAGGCCACCACCGTGATGCCCGAGTTCCACACCGCCTCGACTGCCTGGTCCAGCGGGTTGAGGACCGTGGACTGGCTGGACTTGTAGCCCAGGGACAGGTTGAGCACCTTGATCCGGTAGGCGTTCTGGTGATCGACCGCCCACTGCAGGCCCTCGATCAGGGTGCTCAGGCTGGTCATCCCGTCCGCCCCGGCCACCTTGATCGATACCAGGTTGGCCCCCGGTGCCTCGCCTGAGTACTCCCCGTTCGAGGAGGCCCCATCGCCGGCGATCAGCCCGGCCACGAAGGTGCCGTGCCCGTAGCTGTCCTGGAACGGGTTGTTCCCGCCGGTCAGGTCCACCCCGCCGACGAGCGGCCCGCGAAGTCCGGCAGGCTGTCGATCCCGGTGTCCAGCACGGCGACGGTGACCCCCTGGCCGGTATCACCCTGCGCGGCCAGCTGGTCAGCCCCGGTCTCCTGGAGGAACACGTCCGACGGGGTATGCGGCCCGGTGGACTCCGTCGTGGACTGCACGCTCACCGACAGGTCGGGGGTCACGGTGATGCCCGGCAGGGCCGCCAGCACCGGCTCCAGGGCCGCGGGGATCAGCGCCTCGACCCCGTTGATGAGGTGGAACTGGGTCAGGATGGTGCCGCCCAGGCCGAGCACCGCGGTCACCGGGTTCAGCAGCCCGGTCCCGGTGACGATGACGGTCTCCCCCGGGCTCGCGGACGCGGCCGGGACACCCGTCAGCGACGTGCCCGCTAAGGCGGCCGCCAGGACGGCCGCCGCCGCAGCGATCCGGCCTTTCTTCCGGCGGACACGCCGCGGCCGGGAACCGACACCTGCGCCGAATGAGACGTAACGCCACATTGGGCAGCCCCTCCCCTTGGGTGCCTTTTGGAGCACCTACCGTACGCTGGTAATCCTGTCCGGGAAGGGAAGTTTCTGACATGAATCCGATTCTGGCTATAACCGACTAATTCAATGGTTATTAGTAGTCGAGCCAATCCGCCCGGGGAAATTGAAGAATGCTACGGTATGCGCGCTACGTCCTCATCCTGGCGCGGCGGCGCGGAGGTGCTCAGCAGGCCAGCAGGTCCAGCCCGAGGTCGAGCGCGGGACTGGAGTGGGTGAGCGCCCCGACGGCGACGAAGTCGACGCCCGTCTCCGCCACGGCCCGGGCTTCCGCCAGCCGCAGCCCGCCGCTGGCTTCCAGCCGGGCGGCCGGGTACCCGCCAGCCAGGGCCACCGCGGCCCGCAGTTCGGCCAGCCCCATGTTGTCGAGCAGGAGGAGCCCGGCGCCGGCCTCCAGCGCCGCCCGCACCTGCGCCAGCGTGTCGCACTCCACCTCGAGCGGCAGGCCCGGCGCGGCCGCCCGCACGGCCGCGATGGCCGCCGCCACGCCGCCCGCCGCCGCCACGTGGTTGTCCTTGATCAGCGCGGCGTCGCCCAGCCCCATCCGGTGATTGAGGCCGCCGCCGCACCGCACGGCGTACTTCTCCAGCGCGCGCAGGCCCGGCGTGGTCTTCCGGGTGTCACGCACGGCGCAGCCCGTGCCGGCCAGGGCGTCCGCCCACGCCCGCGTCGCGGTGGCGATCCCGGACAGATGGGTGAGGAAGTTGAGCAGGGTCCGCTCGGCGCCGAGCAGTTCCCGCAGCGGCGCGCGGATCCGCAGCACGTCATCACCCCGGGCGATACGGTCGCCGTCCGCGCCCCGCACCTCGGCGGCCCCGGCCGGCAGGCCGGCGGCGTCGAGGACGGCCAGCGCGACCGGGACGCCGGCCAGCACGCCCGGTCCCCGGGCCACCACCCCGGCCACGGCCACGGCGCCCGGCGCGGCGGTCGCGGCCGAGGTGACGTCCGGGCCGTAGCGGAGATCCTCGTCGAGCGCGGCGCGGGCCAGCCGCCAGGTGTCCTCGGGATCCAGTCCTGCCGCGGCCAGCCGTGCGCTGAGCACCGCGCTCACCGGGCGGCTCCCGTCCCGGCGGGCACGGCCGCGGACCAGTGCTGGCCCGCGTCCACGCGGATGACCGTGTGGCGCGCCCGGCCGCCCGGGGCGGCCAGCGGCGCATCCCGCCACCGATGGCACCCCCGGCTCTCGGCCCGGGCCAGGGCGGCGGTCGCGACCAGGACCGAGACCGCGTGCAGGTTGGCTGCCTCGGCGGTGGCCAGGTCCAGCCCGGCGCCCGCGGGCCGGGCCCGCCCCAGTGCCTGCCGGAGGCGTTCCAGCCCCTCCCGATCGCGGGCCACCCCGGCGTGCCGGGACATGGCCGCGGCCAGGGCCGGCCGCACGGCGGGGTCCACCCCCGGGCCGGCCGCGGGCAGGCGGAGCCGGGCGGGCGGTTCCGGCAGGTCCCGCCCGAGCAGGTGGCCGGCCCGCCGCCCGGTGACCAGGGCCTCGGTCAGGGAGTTGGACGCGAGGCGGTTCGCGCCGTGCACCCCGGTCGACGCGGCCTCCCCCACGGCGTACAGCCCGGCGACCGAGGTCCGCCCGTCCATGCTGGCCCGGATGCCGCCGCAGGCGTAGTGGGCCCCGGGCGCGACCGGGATCGGCTCGCTGACCGGGTCGATCCCCCGCGCCCGGCACAGGCCGGCCACCGTGGGGAAATCCCGTTCCAGCACGGCGCGGCCCAGCGCGGTGGCGTCCAGCCAGAGATGGTCGCCCGGCCCGTCTCCGCGCTGCTGGCCGCCTTCGGCCATCCGCTGCTGCATGGCCGACGACACGACGTCCCGCGGGGCGAGATCACCGAGCGGGTGCCGCCCGGCCATCACCGGCCGGCCCGCCGCGTCGACCAGCACCGCGCCGGCCCCGCGCAGCGCCTCGGTGATCAGCGGGCACTGGCCCCGGGCCGCTTCCTGCCACAGCACCGTCGGGTGGAACTGCACGAACTCCACGTCCCGGAGTTCCGCGCCCGCGCGGGCGGCCAGCGCCAGGCCGTCGCCGGTCACCCCGGCCGGGTTGGTGGTCGTCGCGTAAGCCTGGCCGAACCCGCCGGTGGCCAGGACCACCGCGCGGGCGGTCACAGTGCCCACCTCGAGCGCCCCGCCCTCGCCGACCAGGCCGGCCAGCAGCCCGCCGGCCAGTACCCCGCCGGCCCGGCCCCGGTCGCCGGCCAGCACGTCCAGCGCCACGCAATGGGTCAGCACCTGGACGCGGCTGGCCGCCACGGCCTCGCGGAGCACCCGGTGGACCTCGGCGCCGATCGCGTCGCCCCCGGCGTTCACGATCCGCCTGCGGCTGTGCCCGCCCTCCAGGTGCAGCGCGGTCCGCTCCAGCCGGGCGCCCCGGCCGGCCAGCCGGTCGATCTCCCCCGGGGCCTCGGCGGCCAGGGTGGCCACGGCGGCCGGATCGCAGAGGCCGGCCCCGGCGTCGAGGGTGTCCCGCTCGTGCAGGGCCGGGGTGTCCCCGGGACCGATGGCCGCGGCCAGGCCCCCCTGGGCCAGCGGGGTGGCGCCCGCGCCGAGGCCGTCCTTGCTGATCAGCAGCACGCGGCGGCCGTGCCCGGCCGCGGTCAGGGCCGTGGCCAGGCCAGCCGCCCCGGAGCCGACGACCACCACGTCCGCGTGGCGTTCCCAGCGCACCGGGGACCGGGGCAGCCGGCGCAGCTCCGGGCCGGTCACCGGGCGCCCCTCCCGGCCGGTGCCGGGCCGGCGGGTGCCCCGGCCGGTGCCGGGCCGGCGGCTGCCCCGGCCGCCGGCGCCCGCCGGGCGGCCCCCCGGCCGTGATCATGGCCTGCACCGCCCGCCGGGCCCGGCGGGCCACGTCCGGGGCGACGGTCACTTCCGTCACGCCCTCGCGCAGGCAGCGCAGCAGCGTGGCCGGGGTCGTCATCTTCATGAACCGGCACGTGGCATCGGGGTTGACCGGCTCCCAGCGCACCGCCGGGTTGGCCCGCCGCAGCTGGTGCAGCATGCCGGTCTCGGTGGCCACCAGCACGGCGGCCGCCGTGGTCGTGGCCGGCGGCGTCGAGCATGCCGCCGGTGGACAGCACCCGGGTCCGCCCGGCGGGCAGGTCACCCTCCCCCGCCTGCCACAGCGCGGCGGTCGAGCACCCGCACTCCGGATGGATGAACAGCTCCGCCCGCGGGTCGGCGGCCGCCTTGCGGCGCAGCTCGTCCGGGCTGATCCCGGCGTGCACGTGGCACTCGCCGAGCCAGATGTGCATGTTGGCCCGGCCGGTGACGCGCTGGACGTAGGCGCCGAGGAACTGGTCGGGCAGGAACAGCACCTCGCGGTGCGCCGGGATGGACGCCACGATCTGCGCGGCGTTGGCCGAGGTGCAGCACAGCTCGGACTCGGCCTTGACCTCCGCGCTGGTGTTCACGTAGGCGACGACCGCGGCCCCGGGATGCTCCGCCTTCCAGTCCCGGACCTGGCCCGCGGTGATGGTGTCGGCCAGCGAGCACCCGGCCCGCGGTTCGGGGATCAGCACCGTCCGGTCCGGGGCCAGGATCTTGGCCGTCTCGGCCATGAAGTAGACGCCGGCGAACACGATCACGCTCGCCGTGCTCGCCGCGGCCAGCCGGGAGAGCGCGAGCGAGTCGCCGACGTGATCGGCCACGTCCTGGATCTCGGCGGCCTGGTAGTTGTGCGCGAGGATGACGGCGTCGCGCTGCGCCGCCAGCCGCCGGACCTCCGCCGCCCAGTCCCCGCCTGCCCGTGTGCTGGTCATGACCTGCCCCACTCTCCCCGGAGGTTTTAGACTCATAGTGTAAAACCTTTTCGCCTCACAGTCTAAAACCGGTCGGCTCGGTACGATGCGAACGTGCCAGACGATGAGCCGCAGCCGCCCGGGACCGCGGGCCGCCGTCCCCCGCCGGTTGGCCGGGCCCGGGACGACGGGCCGCCCGGGCCGGACGACCCCGCCACGCCGTCCTGGCCCGGGGAACGGTTCTGGCACGAGGCGCTGGCCGTAGTCCTCCAAGTCCGCCATAACGGTCTTCACGTACTGCTCTGGCAGCGCGGCGCGGCGCCGTTCGAGGGACGGTGGGCCCTGCCTGGGGGGCCGCTGGGGCCAGGCGAGCGCCTGGGCACGTCCGTGGTCAGGCACCTGGCCACCAAGGTCGACCTCACCGACGTCGCCTACCTGGAACAGCTGGAAACCCGGAGCGACCCGGGGCGGGATCCCCGTGGCCGCGTCCTGGCCACCGCCTACCTGGCCCTGGTCTCGGCCGAGGTCGAGCCGCGCATCCCCGCGGACACCGCGTGGCACCTCCTCGGGGACCTGCCGCCCACCGCGTTCGATCACGGGTCGATCGCCGAATCGGGCCGGGACCGGCTGCGGGCCAAGCTGTCCTACACCAACATCGGCTTCGCGCTGGCCCCCGGGACCTTCACGATCGCCCAGCTGCGCGACATCTACGCCGCCTCGCTCGGCCATCCGGTCGCGGCCACCAACCTGCAGCGGGTGCTCACCCGCCGGGGCGTCATCGAGGCCACCGCCGCGGCCGCCCGGCCGACGGCTCTGGGGGGCAGGCCTGCCACGCTCTACCGGTTCGCCCGCCGGACCCTGGTCGTCACCAATCCGTTTGCCGCGTTCCGCCCGCCATCCCTGTCCCCCACCGCCGCCTCATGACCGGAGCCTGGGCACATCGGCCATGAGCTGAGCGGTGTAGCGGGTGCCCGGATCGGCGAGCACCTGACCGGCCGGACCGGCCTCGACGATCTCGCCCCGCCGGAGCACCACGGCGACCTGCGCGACGGTCCGCACCAGGGCGAGGTTGTGCGTGATGAACAGCATGGCCAGCCCCCGGCGGGCCGCGGCCGCGCGGAGCAGTTCGACCACGACGGCCTGCACCGAGACGTCCAGCGCCGAGGTGACCTCGTCGCAGACCAGCAGGCTGGGCTCGGCGACGAGCGCGCGGGCGATCGCGACCCGCTGGCGCTCGCCCCCGGATAGCTGGTCCGGATACCGGGACAGGTAGCGCCCGCCGAGGGCAACGTCCTCCAGCACGCTGACCACCCGCTCGGCCTGCTCGCCCCGGGGCACATGCAGGAACCGCTGCAGCGGCTCGGCCACGATCTGGCCGACCGTCTTCCGCGGGTTGAGGGAGGTGTACGGGTTCTGGAAGACACACTGGATCTGCTGCAGCACCGGCACCGGGCGCTGCCGGGCGCTGCGTGCCAGCGGGGCGCCGTGCAGGGTCATCTCGCCGGTCCAGTCCCGGTGCAGCCCGACGATGCAGCGGGCCAGCGTCGTCTTGCCGGAGCCGGACTCGCCGACCACGGCCACGCACGCCTGCGGCGGCACGTCCAGGTCGATGCCGGACAGCACCGGCAGCGGACCGTACCGGGCCGCCAGGCCCCGGACGGAGAGCACCGCCGTGTCCGGCGGCGGGTCCGCCGCGGCCGCGGCCGGGCGGGGCTCCGCCCGGGCCGCCCCGGACTCGGCCGCCCGCAGGCAGCGCACCGTGCGCCCGGCCAGCGCCGCCGGCTCCGGTACCCGGGCCCGGCACTGGTCGAGCGCGATGCCGCAGCGGGGCGCGAAGGCGCAGCCCGGCCCGCGATTCCCGGGCGGTGGCTGCTGGCCGGGTATCCCGGTCAGCGGGCGGCCCCCGTCCGGCACCGGAACCGAGGCGAGCAGCCCCTGGGTATAGGGGTGCAGCGGGCGGGCGAACACGATGGCGGCGGGCCCGGCCTCGACGATCCGGCCGGCGTACATCACGGCCACCCCGGCCGCCAGCTCGCTGACCACGGCCAGGTCATGGCTCACGTAGACGGCCGCGACCCGGTAGACCTGGCACAGGCCGCGGACGGTCTCCAGGATATGACGCTGGGTCGAGACGTCGAGGCCGGTGGTGGGCTCGTCCAGCACGATCAGCGAGGGACGGCAGCAAAAGGCCATGGCCAGCGCGACACGCTGCTGCTGACCGCCGGAGAGCTGGTGCGGGTAGCGCCGCAGCAGGTCCGGGGTCGCGTCCAGGCGTACCTCGCGCAGAACCTCCAGGACCCGGCCCGCAGCGCCCTCGCGGGCACCGGCGTGCACCCGCAGCGCCTCCCGGAGCTGGTAACCGATCCGCAGGGCCGGGTTCAGCGCCGCGGAGGGGTCCTGCGGCACGTAGCTGACTCTGGCCCCGCGCGCCTGCCGCAGCCCGGCCGGACGCAGCCGCAGCAGGTCCGTGCCGTCCAGGCGGATCTCGCCCGCGCTCACCCGCAGGCCCCGCCGGGTGTGCCCGAGCAGGGCGAGCGCGACGGTGGTCTTCCCTGACCCGGATTCACCGACCAGGCCGAGCACCTCACCGGGGCGGACCGCGAAGGAGATCTCGCTGACCACGGGCGGCCCGTGCCGCCCGCTCCGCACCTCCAGCTCGCGGACCTCGAGCCGGAAAGGTTCCGGCTCCCCGGGCGACTCTGGGCCGCCCGGCCGTGGCCGGGCGCCCGCCCGGCCTCATGCGGCGCCAAGATCGTCAATGAGGGCGGCTTCCTCGGGGCGGCGGTCCACGCCGAGCGCGGCCCGCCCGACGGCATCGGTCAGGAGGTTGGTGCCGACGGTGAGCAGGGCGATGAGCAGGGCCGGGATGATCACGGCCCACGGGTCCAGGGCCAGGCCCGCCCGGTTCTCGTTGATCATGGTCCCCCAGCTGGGGGACGGCGGCGGCTGGCCGAAGCCCAGGAAGGCCAGGCCCGCGATGATGATGATCGAGTAGGTCAGCCGCAGCCCCGCCTCCACCATCAGCGGGGTGCTCAGGCTGGGCAGGATCTCCCTGGCCATGACCGAAGGCGGGCGCATGCCCTGCAGTTCGGCCACTTTCACGAAGTCCCGCTCGGCGACGTCCAGCGTGGCCGACCGCAGCACCCGGGCGACAGCGGGAGCGTGGGTCAGGCCGACGGCCAGCACGATCAGCCATAGCTTGGGGCCCAGGATGCTCAGCAGCAGCAGCGCGAAGACCAGCTGGGGAAAGGCCAGGACCACGTCGACGGTCCGCATGATCAGCCCGTCCGGGCGGCCGCGGAGATAGGCCGCGCTGATCCCGGCCGCCGCCCCGGCGGCGATCCCGAGCGCGGTCGCCGACACGGCCATTAGCAGCAGCAGCCAGCCGCCGTCCAGGACCCGGGACAGGACGTCACGGCCGAGGAAGTCGGCGCCCAGCGGATACCGCCCGGACGGCTTCGCGAACGGCAAGGTCACCAGCGCCTCGGGCGACTCCGGGGCGACCAGCGGGCCGATGACCGCGACCGCCACGACGAAGCCGGCCAGTCCCAGCCCGGTGGCGCCGCGCGGGGTGCGCACCGCCGCGCCCGCCGCGGCGGCCCACTGGTGACGGCGGATCCGCCCGGTGCCTGAGCCAGCCGCCATGAGTCCCCTGGCCCCCGCTCTACCTGGGAATCCTGTGCCGTGGCGTGACCAGCAGCGCGATCACGTCGGTCACGATGTTCATGAACACGTAGAACGCGGCCAGCAGCACGACGATGAACTGGATCACCGGGATGTCCCGGTTCTCGACCGCGTAGACCAGCCCCTGGCCGATGCCGGGGAAGGCGAAGACGTACTCCACCACGACCACCCCGCCCGCGAGGTACAGGAAGTTCAGCCCGATGACCTGGATCACCGGCGCGGTGGCGTTGGGCAGGGCGTGCACCAGCACGACCCGCCACCCCGGCACGCCCTTGAGCCGGGCCATCTCCACGTAGTCGGACTCCAGGGCCTCGATCATCGCCGCCCGCGTCATCCGCTGGATGTACGGCACGATCACGATGACCAGGGTGGCCACCGGCAGGATCAGGAGCTGCGGGGCGTTCCAGGCGTATCTGCCCGGCGGCAGCAGGGACACCGCGGGCAGCAGGTGCGTGACCACCGTGGAAAACAGGATGACCAGGCCGATCGCAACCACGAACTCCGGCAGCGCGGTCACCGCCAGCGCGGTGACCGCGCTCATGTGGTCGAACCAGCTGTCCCGGCGGAGCGCGGCCGCCGCGCCGAGCGCGACCCCCGCCACGGCCCCGATCACCCCGGTCACGACCATCAGCACGGCGGAATTGATCAGCCGGGGCGCCACGTAGCCCCAGACCGGCTGCCCGTTGACCAGCGAGTGGCCGAGCCTGCCGGTGACCAGGCCGGAGAACCACAGCCAGTACTGGTCGAGCAGGCCCCGGTTGAGGTGCAGGGCGGCCTCCAGCCGGTGCAGCGCGGCCGGGCTGCTGGCGGCGGTGCGGCCGAGCACGGCGTTGGCGGCGTTCCCCGGCAGGACCTGGGTGGCCGCGAACACCAGCACGGACACGACGCACAAGGTGAACAGGCCGGCTGCGGCCCGCCGGGCGAGCAGACTGCGGACCGGGTGAGCGGGGCGGGTCCGGGGCAGGCTGGGCACCGGCGGGCGGGCCGGGGGCAGGGAGCCCGCAGGCCGCCCCGGCTCGGGCGGCCGGACCGCGCGGGCGTCTGCCACGGTGCCCATCCTTCCCGCCAGCACGAGATGCCCCATGCGCCATTTACCGGAATCAGCCTGAATCTTACTCTTCGCGGGGATATTCTCCTCGAAACGCCACCTCGGGTGGTGGGCAGCCTCGCTTGATCAGCCCGGCGGCCCGGCCAAGGCAGCACCTTTTACCTCCGAATTCTCTTAGTAAATACGTGTCAGGCCAATGGAGCTTGGGGTCGCCCATGTCAGGCTTTGATCGTGATTCATGGGGTAGCGCAGTGACTGGTGCAACGAATGTGACGAAACAACACCGCCAGCACATGCGGCCGGCCGTTCCCGTAGGCCACTATCGGCGACAGGCGGATATGGCGAACCCGCGTAGTTACTACGTAATCGCGAGCGGGAAAATGGTTTCCGCTCCCGGGCTCATCCCCCGGGATCGGTCGCGTACCGGCCGGCCCGGCGGACGGGGAGGTCGCGGGCGGTGAAGGCGGCGGCGTTCTACGAATACGGGCCCGCGGAAGCGATGCAGTACGCGGACATCCCCGATCCCGAGACCGGCCCGGGGGACGTCCTGATCCAGGTGGAGGCCTGCGGGGTCAACCACTCCGACCTCGACTCCCGCGCCGGGACGTCCCGCTGGCCGTTCGATTTGCCCATGGTCCTCGGGGCGGAATTCGCCGGCACGGTGGTCGGCGCGGGCGACCGCGGCGGCCCGTTCCGGACCGGCGACCGCGTCACCGCCTTCCAGCAGTTCAGCTGCGGCCGCTGCGCCCGGTGCGCCCGCTGGCGGCCGGATCTGTGTGCGGCCTTCGAGATCTTCGGCACCACGCGGTGGGGCGGCTACGGCGAACTGGTCTGCGTCCCGGCCGAGGTGGTGGTGCCCCTGGAACCCGCCGATGACCTGCTGGCCATGGCCGCCGGGCAGTGCGCGGTCAGCACCGCCTGGCACATGGTCAACCGTCTCGCCCTGGTCCGGCCGGGCGACCTGGTGCTCGTCCCGTCGGCGTCGGGCGGCGTCGCGGGCGCCCTGGTCCAGTGCGCGAAACTAGCCGGGGCGACCGTGATCGCGACGGCCGGCACGACCGCCAAGGCCGCCCGGGTCGCCGAGCTCGGCGCGGATGCGGTCGTCGTCCGGGGGGACCGCGATCTCGCCGCCGGTCTGCTGCGGGCCGCCGGCGGCCGCCGCTTCGACGCGGTCCTGGACACCGTGGGCGGCCAGCAGTTCGCGGCCCACCTGTCGGTGCTGCGCGAGGAAGGCACGCTCGTTATCTGCGGTGCGCACGCGGGCGAGGTGGTCCCGCTCGACTTGATTCCCGTGTTCCGGAACGGCTGGCGGATTATCGGCTTCCGCGTGGCGCCTCCCGATGACCTGGCCACGTCCTTGGACCTCATCCGGCGCGGGTCTATCACCGTGCCCATTGCCGCCACCTTCCCCGTCAGTGACGCCGCCTCGGCGCATCGTTTCCTGGAGCGCCGCGAGCACGTCGGAAAGGTGCTGCTTGTTGCCGGGTAACCCGCCGCTGCCGGAGCGTATTCGCGCGGGTGGCGCGACCACTCGGCCTGTGACATTATGGCCAGTAATCCGTATAGGGCGCTTTACCGGGAGGATTGGCCCCGCATGCCGCGCCGGGCCGCCACGCGCCTATTCGATCATGTCCTCTTAATACCTTTAGCATTACCATGCTGAACTTCGTGGAGGTAGGTTCCCGTGGATCGACCGGATCAGAGCAGCACGCCGCGGCCGGGAGCAGAATTCGGGCGACGCCAATTCCTGCGCGGGATTGCGGCCGCCGGCGCCGTGGCGGGCACCGGAAGCTTACTGGCCGCCTGCGGCGCGTCGAGTCCGGCCACGGCCCAGCGGGCCGACCAGGCCAGCCGCAGCCTGAAGCGGGGCGGCAACCTGAAGCTGGGCCTGTCCGGCGGCTCCAGTTCCGACACCCTCGACCCGCACAAGAGCCTCACCTATATCGACACCTCCCGCCTGCAGTCGCTCTACCAGCCGCTGGTCCAGCTGGACGCCCAGGCCCAGGTGGAGTACGTGCTGGCCGAGTCGATCACCCCGTACCGGGGGTCGCTCTCGCAGTGGGTCATCCAGCTGCGTCCCGGCGTGACCTTCCACGACGGGAAGGACTTCACCGCGTCCGACGTCCTGTTCACGTTCCAGCGGGTCTATTCCAACGATTTCACCGGGAAGTTCGGGCTCGGCCCGATCGACCTGGCCAGCACCAAGGCCCTGGGCCCGCACACCGTCCTGGTCCAGCTGACCAAGCCCTTCGCCAGCTTCGCGGAGCAACTGGCCGCCTTCTGGTACAACCTGTACATCGCCCCGGTCGGGTTCAACCCGGCCAAGCCGGCCGGCACCGGGGCGTTCGTGTACCAGAGCTTCACGCCGGGCCAGCGCAGCGTCTTCACCCGCAACCCGCATTACTGGCAGCCGGGGCTGCCCTACGTGGACACGCTGACCATCATCGACTTCAGCGACAACACCACGCTGCAGGACGCGCTGAGTACCGGCGTCATCCAGGGAGCCGGCGCGCTCGACGGGCCGCAGATCGCCTCCCTGGCCACGACCGGCGGCATCAAGACGGTCGTGTCACACTCCGGCGAGATCATCCCGTTCACGATGCGGGTCGACCAGCCGCCCTTCAACGATGTCCGCGTCCGTCAGGCCATGCGGCTGCTGGTGGACCGCCCGCAGCTGATCGACTCGGCCCTGGACGGCTACGGGGTGGTTGCCAACGATCTCTTCTCCCCGTACGACCCTGACTTCGACCACTCTCTGGTCCGGGCCGCGCAGGGCGACATCCAGCAAGCCAAGTTCCTGCTGAAGAAGGCGGGCCAGGACGGCCTCACGGTGACCCTGACCACCTCGGCGGTGGCCACCGGCACGGTGGCGATGGCCACGGTGCTGGCCGCGCAGGCCAAGGCGGCCGGCGTCACGATCAATCTCAGCAACGTCCCGGCCGGGACCTTCTTCGGCCCGAACTATCTCAAGTGGACGTTCGCCCAGGATTACTACAACTATTACCCGTACCTGGCTCAGGTCGCGGAGTCGATGCTGAAGGCGTCGCCCTTCAACGAGACGCACACCGACAATGCTGGCTACACGAGCCTTTACAACCAGGCCAACGCGACCGCCAGCCCGTCGCTGCGCAAGGAAATCATCTACCAGATGCAGAACTTCGACTTCAACGAGGGCGGTTACATCATCCCCGCCTTCATCGACGTACTCGATGCGTACAGCGACAAGATAACCGGGTACACGGCGGGCAAGGTCGGCCAGCCACTATCCAACTTCGACTTTGAGCATTTCGCCTTCACCGCGTGATCGTCATCGGCCTGGCAGAGGCTAGCCTGGTGAGGGATGGCCGGGCCAGAGAACGAGATGGCAGCAGACCACGGCCGTGGCCGCCTGCGGGCGTCGCACGCCGACCGCGAGCACGTGGTCGGCACGCTCAAGGCCGCCTACGTGCACGGCCTGGTGACCAAGGATGAGTTCGACACGAGGGTCAGCCAGACGTTCGCGGCGCGCACCTACGCCGAGCTGGACCTGATCACCGCCGATCTCCCTGCCGGGCTGGCCACAGCGCCGCCCCCGGTCAGGCCCGGACCGGCCAAGGCCAGTCGTCCGGCACCCGGGAACCTGACGCCGGGCGAACGCGCGATCATGGCCACGGGCCTCTGTGCGGCACTGGCACTCGTCGTGGCCCTCTTGACCGGGGGTCCGGTGGGGGGATTGCTAGCCCTGGACGGGATCGGCACCGCTTTCGTGTCCGCGTTCCTCATCGGAGCCCAGGTGCGCAGCGCGCGGCGCACCAGGCACTCCGGCGGCCAGCTGCCTCCGCAGCGGGCACCCCACAGCGGTCCGGGAGCCGGCCACCAGGCGGAAGCTGCTCCCCCGGCGCGGCAGCTCCCGGACCCGGGCCAGCCCCGGCGGCGGCGCAGCGCCGACGCCGCCCTCCGCCGTTCTCGCCGCCCGCAGTGGTCCAGCTAACCTAGCCACCTCCCGCCCCAGCGCCCATTCGCCGGCCAGGGAGGCGCGCGCGATGGGGCTACGCGGGTGCAGCCTGCCAAGCCACCAGAGCGGCGCGCCGCAGGCGCGGCCCGCTCAGCCAGCGCCTATTCGCCGGCGAGGGGAGGCGCGCCGCAGGCGGGTCCTCGCCGAGCCGGTGAATGGCGGGGGGTCCAGGGGGGTCGCCCCCCCGGACAGATAGAGCGGCGCGCCGCAGGCGGGTCCTCGCCGAGCCGGTGAATGGCGGGGGGTCCAGGGGGGTCGCCCCCCCGGACAACTCAGCGGAGCACCATGCTCTTCACCGGGATCGTGGTACTGATCATCCCGGTGCCGTACATGAGATCGGCGACCCGCTGCACCTGCCCGACGCTCAGGAACGTCGGGTACTGCCCGATGGTGACCAGCGCGGCTTCCCGGGCGGACATCCCCGGCAGGGTGCCGAGCGCCGACCGGACGGTGCCGAGCTGGCCCGTGCTCGCCTTGGCCGCGGTGAGCGCGGACCGGAAGCCGTCCAGGGCGGTGTGGTGACCGCGGGCGAAGGCCGCGGTGCTGAAGTACCCCGAGAGGGGCAGGTCGGCGGTCACCCCGCTGCAGACGTCGAACAGCTCGACGGCCCCGAGCTCGGTTTCGGCTTGCAGGATGTACGGCTGGGTGGCCACGATCGCGCTGACCTGGTGGTCGCGCAGGGCGGCAATCATGTTCCCCTGGGGCATGGGCCGCCACAGCACACTGGACGGGCTCACGCTGTCACTCTGCAGCACGGCCTCGGCGGTCAGTGTCTCGGCGTTGTAGGGGGCGTCGGCCGAGAACGGGGCGAGTTCCCGCGGCGGCGTGGCGACCGCCTGGCCCTGCAGGTCCTGCGGGGCGGTGATCGCGGAACCGGGCAGGGTGAGCACCTCCATCACCCCCGGCACGGCGTCGTACCCGTCCGCGATCAGCCGCAGCGGAATCCGGGAATCGTGCGCCTGCGCGTACAGCAGCCCGGCGTAGTCGCCGCTGATGACGTCCGCCTGGCCGCTGGTCAGCGCGTCGTACGCCTGCTGGAGGGTCTGGTAGGTCTGCACCGTCACGTCCAGGTGGTGCTGGGCGAACAGCCCGTCCTGGACGGCCACCTGCAGCGGCGCGTTCGCGAACCCGGGCACGACCGCCACCGTGATCTGCTGGCTGCCCGCCGGCTGGCCCGGCGAGGCTCCCGGCACGTGGCACCCGGTCGCGAGCAACGCCAGCGAGGCGGATGCCGCCACCGCGGCTGACCGGCGGGCCAGCCACGCCCGCCTGCCGCGGGTGCAGACCCGAACAAGCCTCATGGAGCCTCCTCGTATAGTCCGGTGAACCCGATAAAGGACCGGAATAGAAATGATAATTTCCTTAGTGATATAGCAGCTTCCCGGCTTTCCGAAGAAAGGTAGTAATAATGCCGCACTCGGTGCTTACGCTAGCCGCACCCGCGGCCATGCGGGCCGAGTTCGGCACGATTTACTGCAGACTCGTCCGCCCGGTTGGCGAGGTTTAACAACAGTGGTAACAATTAGCGTGGGACGGCCCGGTGCGCGTTAGAGTTGCTTCCTGACTCTGCGGCCAGGGTCCCGTGCTCAGAATGGTTGACCAGTGACCGGAGCGGCCATTTTGGTTCCACATCGGTGCCTGCGGCTCGGCAGGCACCCGCCATTTCCGGGTTGAGAGGTGCAGAAACTGTGCGATCCAGGCGAGGGAGAGCAGGAAGCGCGGCCCCTGACCAGGCCGGCCGCCCGGCGCCGCTGCTCACGGCAGCACCGCTGCTCACGGCACCGCTGGGCGTGGCGCTGCACCGGGGCCGCACCTATTCCGGGGACGAGCCAGCACTGGACGACGACGGCCCGCCGGACGCCCCGGTGGTCCCCCCGGCCATCCCGCCCCCAGTTCCCGCGGCCCCGAGGGCCCGCCCCTTCGCGCTGAAGAACTGGCGGGTCCGGTCGCGCCTGCTGCTGCTGGTCCTGCTGCCCACGGTGGCGGCCGTGCTCCTCGGCGGGGCCAGCGTGGTCTCGTCCGCGCGCAGCGCGGTGGGCTATCAGCGGGTCGAGCAGTTCTCCCGGCTGGGCGGCGAGATCACCAACCTGATCCAGGCCCTGCAGACGGAGCGGGAAGACACGGTCAGGTACATCACCATGGGCCCGGCCGGTGGTGGCCGCGGCTCACCGGGCGCGGCTGGGGCGCCCCAGCGGGCCGTGCTCGCGCGGGACCGGCAGGCCACCAACCGGCTGGCGGCCCGGGTGCGGAGCGGGGCCGCGGCCATCGGCCCGTCCTTCCCCGCCGTGGCGCAGCAGGAAGCCAGGGGCGCGGTCACCGCGATCGACGGGCTCCCCGCCCTGCGCAGCGTCGCGATCAGCACCCAGATCCCCTCGCTGGCGGTGATCCAGGAATACGGCACCACGATCGACCAGCTGCTCGCCCTGGAGGACGAGATCGCCACGGGCAGCAACGACGCCTCCCTGGCCGACACCGCCCGGGTGGTGGGGCTCATCTCCGCCACCAAGGAGGAGGTCTCCCAGGAGCAGGCCATCCTCACCTCCGCGCTCACGCCGGACCTGGTGGGCGCGAACCAGTTCCAGCCCGGCCAGCTCACCGCCATCAACGCCGCCCAGGCCGAGCAGCAGGCGGACCTGGACCAGTTCAGCCTGACCGCGAGCAGCAGCCAGCGCCATCTCTACGACAGCGATCTGTCCTCCGCGCAGGCCGACCAGGCGCAGGCGCAGGTGCAGCAGGCCATCACGCTGGCGCTCGACGGCGGCTCGTCGTCGGAGAATCCGGCCTTCACCGATGCGGCCAGCGGTTCCGCGTACCTGGTGGCCGGCCTGCACGCGGTGGAGCAGGGGCTGATGGCCTCGGTCATCGCGCAGAGCGGCTCGCTCCGCGGCCAGGCGATCACGGACGCGCTGATCGGCGGCTTCGCGGTGATCCTGGTCCTGGCGCTGGCCCTGCTGTTCACCCTGGCCCTGGGCCGCTCCATGACCCGGCCGCTGCACCAGCTGCGGTCCGGCGCACTCGAGGTGGCAGGGGTGCGGCTGCCGGAGACCGTCCGGCTGATGAGCGGCGGCGGCGAGGTGCCGCTGGAGGTCGATCCCATCGATGTGGACTCCACCGACGAGATCGGTGAGGTGGCCCGGGCGTTCGACCAGGTCCACCAGGAGGCCGTGCGGCTGGCGGCCAACGAGGCGGCGCTGCGCGGCAACATCAACGCGATGTTCGTGAACCTCTCCCGGCGCAGCCAGACGCTGGTGGAACGCCAGATCCGCCTCATCGACGACCTGGAACAGGGCGAGCAGGATTCCGAGCGGCTCGCCAACCTGTTCCAGATGGATCACCTGGCCACCCGGATGCGCCGCAACTCGGAGAACCTCCTGGTCCTGGCGGGCCACGAGCTGTCCAAGCGGCGCAATGAGCCGGTGGCGCTGGTGAACGTCCTGCGGGCGGCGGTCTCGGAGATCGAGCACTACGAGCGGGTCGTCCCGGACATCCAGCCTGGCCTCTCGGTCCGCGGGCAGGCCGTCAACGACGTCGTTCACCTGCTGTCCGAGCTCGCCGAGAACGCGACCACGTTCTCCGCCTCGGAAACCCTGGTGCACGTGTCCGGGTACTCGCTCAACAGCGGCGGCGTCCTGCTGGACATCACCGACCAGGGCGTCGGGATGGGCGGCGAGGAGATCGCGCACGCCAACTGGCGGCTGGACAATCCGCCGGTCGTGGACGTCGCGGTCTCCCGCCGGATGGGCCTGTTCGTGGTGGCCCGGCTGGCCGCCCGGCACGGGATCCATGTCCGGCTCCGGCCCGGGTCCAAGGGGGGCCTGACCGCCCTGGTGTGGCTGCCCGACGAGGTGATCACCCGGCAGGCCTCCGCGGCCGTCCCGGATCTGCTCCCGCCCGGTGAAGGGCGCCCGGCGGCCGCGACCTCATGGATGGACACGGGACTGGCCGTCGAGGAAACCGCCGGGCCACCCCCGGCCACCTGGTCCACGGGGCAGGACCGCCCGCGGCGGGCCGCGGACCTCCCCCCGAAGTTCGACGAGGCGGCCAGGGCCGGGAGCGGGACCGGCCCGGACGCGACCGCGGCGTTCCCGGTTCCGGCGGCGAACGGGAGCGGGGCCGGAACCAGGCTCCCCGGAAGCGCGGGCCCCGGAACCACGGGTCCTGGAACCACGGGGCCGGATAGCACCGGAACCGGAGCCACCGGGCCGGGAACCACCGGAACCGGCGCTCCGGGGCGCCTCCGGGCCGCTCATCACGTGGTCCTCCCGGCCGCGCAGGCGGCCGGGCCGGACAGCCGCCTGCCCATCTTCGAAGCCGTGGAGTCCGACTGGTTCCGCCGCGGCGGCCACCCCGTGGGCCGGTCGGCCCCGGAGCCGGTAGCGGACGAGGCCGGCTGGTCGTCACCCGCGGACGCGGGCTGGCAGGCGGCGGAAGCGGTGCGGGCCCCCGTGTTCGCGGACACCACGGAGGCCGGGCTGCCCAAGCGGGTCCCCCGGGCCAACCTGGTGCCCGGCGGGGCGGGCTCGGTGGCCATCCCCGCGCAGTCTGAGCCGGGCCGGTCGCCCTCGCAGACCCGGCAGCGGCTGTCCAGCTTCCAGCAGGGAATCAGGAAAGCGCGCGGCACCGCGCCGGGCGACGACCCGCACCTCGGCGACGAGGCCGACCGTGCCTCATGACCCCGTGCCTCATCACGCTGTGCCTCATCGCCCTGTGCCTCGTCACGCCACCCAGAAAGGGAAATCGTGAGCCCGCTGACGTCGCCAGTCCAGGACCTGAACTGGCTTATCACCGATTTTGCCGAGCGGGTGCCCGCGGTGTCCCACGGCATCGTGGTCTCGGCCGACGGCTTGCCGCTGGCCTTCTCCGACGGGTTCCCGAAGGACCGGGCGGACCAGCTCGCCGCGGTGACCTCGGGGCTGGTCAGCCTCACCCAGGGGGCGGCGCGGGTGTTCGAGGGCGGCCCGGTCACCCAGACGATCGTCGAGATGCGCCGGGGCGTGCTGCTCGTGATGGCGATCAGCGACGGTTCCAGCCTGGCCGTGCTCGCGTCCGACGACTGCGACATGGGCCTGGTGGCCTACGAGATGGCGCTGCTCGTGGACCGGGTCGGACGCGCCCTCACGCCCGAGCCCCGCAGCGCGCTGCGGCCCCCGATCGGCAGTTAGTCCCGGAAGGGATCGATGCCCCGACTCACCTGCGCGGAAGGGTACCCAGTGGATTACGCAAGCGCACAGCCCGTCCAGAGTGATCCAGGGACCGTGGCGATGACATCCGTGAAGATCGTTATTGCCGGTGGTTTCGGGGTGGGCAAGACCACCTTCGTGGGAGCGGTCTCGGAGATCACGCCGCTGACCACCGAAGCCGTGATGACGTCGGCCAGCGGCGACCTGGACGACCTGTCCGCGGTGCCGGCGAAGACGACCACCACGGTGGCCATGGACTTCGGGCGGGCCACCCTCGACGCCGGGCTGGTGCTGTACCTGTTCGGCACGCCCGGCCAGCAGCGCTTCTGGTTCATGTGGGATGACCTCATCGAAGGGGCCATCGGGGCCGTGGTCCTCGCCGACAGCCGGCGGCTGGCCGACTCGTTCCCGGCCGTCGACTACTTCGAGGCGGCCGACCTGCCGTTCATCGTCGGCGTCAACGGGTTCCACGGTGAGTTCCCGCACAGCGTGGACGACATCCAGGACGCGCTGTCGGTCAGCCGGCACGTGCCGGTCATCCAGTGCGACGCGCGCACCCGGAAATCGGCCAAGACGACCCTGGTGACCCTGGTCGAGCACGCCATGGCCGCCCACCTGGGCAGCCGTTAACCGCTGACCGGCGGGTCAGCCCTCGAGCTGGGCGTCGAGGGTGATGTCCACGCCGGTGAGTGCCTTGCTGACCGGGCACCCGGCCTTCGCGGCCTCGGCCGCCTTGATGAACCCGGCGGCGTCCAGGCCCTCGACCTCACCCCGGACGGTGAGCTTGATCCCGGTCAGCCGGAAGCCGCCCGCCGGGTCGGGCCCGAGCGACACGTCGGCCTGCACGTCCAGCGCCTGCGGCGTGCCGCCGGCCTGGCCGATGAGGGCGGACAGCTGCATCGCATAGCACGCCGAGTGGGCGGCCGCGATGAGTTCCTCCGGGCTCGTGTAGCCCCCGGCCTCCTCCGCCGCCCGCTTCGGGAAGGACACCTCATAGGTGCCGAGTCCGGAGCTGGTCAGCTCGACCTGGCCAGAGCCGTTTTCGAGCGTTCCGGTCCAGCCGGTCCGCGCGGTGCGTGTGGGCATCGGGTCTCCCTCCCGTTGGATCACGTACCCGCCTGGACTCTAGCCGCCGCGGCGAGCCCGGAACACCGTGTCCCTGATCATGACGGGCCGGCCGTCCGGGTCCGGGGCGCAGCGCTGCGGCGCCGCGTCCGTGATGACGGTCCAGTCCCCGGGGTCGAGCAGGGGCACGATGTCCTCGCCGGTGAAGAACAGCTCGGGCATCGGCGGCCGCGGCATCGTGGTCTGCAGGTCCGAGGGGTGATGCCCGACGACGAGCAGCGTGCCGCCCGGCGCCACCGCGCCCGCGAGGCTGCGCAGCAGCGCCTCCCGGGCCCCGGGAGGCAGGTGCAGGTACTGGCTGGAGACCAGGTCGTAGCGGGCTACGCCGGGGTCCCAGCCGATCAGGTCGGTGCGCACCCAGTCGATCCGGCCCGCGATCGCCGGCCCCTCTTCCGCCGCATGACGGGCGGCCCGGCCGAGCGCGACCGCGGACACGTCGGTCCCGGTGACCCGCCAGCCCCGGGCGGCCAGCCAGAGGGCGTCCGCCCCCTCGCCGCACCCGGCGTCCAGGGCGGTCCCAGGACGCAGCTCCGATACCTCGCTGACCAGGTAGCGGTTGGGATTCCCGCTCCACAGGGCGCCGGCCGAACGATACCGCTCGTCCCAGAACGCCGCGTCGAACCGCTCAGGCTGATCGCGCTGATCGTGCACCAGAAACACCTCCGCCACGACCCTGTCGCGGACGGCCGCCGGCCACAAGCGTCCTTGCGGCCAAGGCAAGGACCGGTCAGCGGTCCAGGTCGCCCCAGAAGGTCCCGCGATCCTGGCAGCACTCCAGCAGCAGGGCCCGGGTGCGGACCGGCATCCACTGCAGGAAAGGCAGCAGCCCGGGGTCCGACCCGGCCAGGTCGTCCAGGATCTCCTGCAGGGCCAGGGCGTTCATCGGCTCGGGCAGCGAATGGCGCCGCACGAACCGCCGGGCCGCGCGCGGCTGCCGGTGCTCGATGAACTGCTGGGCCCGGGCCAGGAACAGGCTGCCCGCGGTCCGCAGCACGATCTGCGTGTTGCGCCGGCTGGTCCGGTACCCGGCCGCCGCCACGATCTCCTCGGCGTAGCCCCCCGGCACGGTGGGCGGGGTGAGCCTGATCAGCCCGGCCTCCAGACCGGCCGGCCCGGACAGGGAGGTGTCGCGCAGCCGCCAGGCAGCGAGCAGCGAGCTGCCGAGCCCGCCTGCTCATCCCCGCCGGTCAGCGGGAGCAGCCCGATCCGGGAGCCGCCGCTCTCCGGCCAGAACGCGGCCAGCAGGTCATCACCGGTACGGTCGGCGCAGATGATCACGGTCTGCGGAACCGGGGCCCGGACCGGATCCGCGGTCCAGGCCCAGCTCGCGCCGGTGAAGGTGGGCAGGTGGGTGTACTCCGGCACGCCGAAGCTCAGCAGGGTCCGGCCGAGCGCCCGCAGGCACCCCGCTGGATCCAGGGCGCTGGTGACCGCGAGCCCGGCACCCAGGGCGGGCGGCCCGGCGCCGGTCCCTGAGCGGCGCTGCTCCTTGGTGAATAAGCTCACGCAGACTCCCTGGGGTAGCGGGCCTGGTTAGCGGGACGGGGTGGGCGGGGCTGGGCTGGCGGGCCAGGACGGCGGCCCGGGTCAGCGGCCTTTCCAGAGGCCGTCATGCTCCGCGCACACGATTCCGGTGGTGTTGCAGTGCCGGCATTCCTTGCCCGGCCTGCCCCGGCAGGCCTGGCAGGTCAGCAGCGGCTTCCCGCAGCCCGCCTTCTCGCAGCTCAGGTTGATCATCAAAGCGGTCCTCCACAGGGGCCCTGGGTATGCAGCCGCTACTCTCACAGGGCTGCCGCGGCGGCGGCGGCGGACCGCTAAAGGCCGGACAAGGCCGGACAAGCCCGGATACGCCCGGGCCGGGGCGCGGGGCAGGGCCGGACAATCCGTTAGGGAAAGGCCGGGATCGGGCGGGCGGGGCCGGTCAGCCGGACGCCGGTGCGGAGCGGATGAAGTCGGCGATCAGGTGCCCGAGTTGCTCGCCCGCGTCTTCCTGAAGGAAGTGGCCCGCGCCCTTGAGCACCGGGTGATCCAGGCCCGCGGCCCCCGGGATGGCCTCCCGCAGCAGGGGGGCCATCGCGCCGGTGATCGGATCCCGGTCGCTGAACGCCACCAGGAACGGCTTGTCCCAGGCGGACAGCTGCTGCCACGCGGCCCGGTTGGCGGCCGAGGCCGGGTCGTCCGGGGTGGTGGGCACCAGCCCGGGCATGGCCCGCACGCCCGCGGCGAAGCTCTCGTCGGGGAACGGCGCGTCGTAGGCCGCCAGCACGGCCGGCGGCAGCGGGGTCTGGCAGCCCGACTGCACCAGCCGGGACACGCTGAGCGCCGGGGCGGTCTGCACGACGTCCCGGAACCTCAGCCAGACGTCCGGCATCGGATGATCCCCGGTGGGCAGCCCGGTGTTGGCCGCCACCACCCGGGCGAAGCGGCCCGGATGCTCGGCCACCAGGCGCAGCCCGATGAGGCCACCCCAGTCCTGCCCGACGAGCGTGACGCCGCGCAGGTCCAGCCGGTCGAAGGCGAGGGCGCGGATCCACTCCACGTGCCGGGCGTAGCTGTGCTCGCTGACGTGCACGGGCTTGTCGGACCGCCCGAACCCGGCCAGATCCGGGGCGATCGCGCGGAACCCCGCGTCGGCCAGCACCGCCAGCACCGTGCGGTACAGGAACGACCAGCTCGGCTCGCCGTGCAGCAGCAGCACCGGCTCGCCGTCGGGCGGGCCCGCCTCCACGTAGGCCAGCCGCACCCCGCCGACCGGCGCGTAGCGCGCGGGGTAGGGGAAATCGGGCAGTTCCGCGAACCGGTCCTCGGGGGTGCGGAGCACTCGCATCCGCCCATGCTGCCACGATCCGGGCCCGGGCCGGGTGCGTGGCAGCATGGCGGCATGCAGCAGAACCAGCCCGCGGCGGCGGCGAACGTGCCCCTGGTGGTCATCGGCCTGGTCCGCAGCGCGCACACGGATCCGGAGACCACGCCGATCCAGGCCGCCCTGAACCGCGGCGGGCGCGGCACCATCGAGATCGCCGAGCCCTACCGGGACGGCCTCGCCGGGCTGGACGGCTTCGGCTACGCCTGGCTGCTGACCTGGCTGCACCAGCCGGGCGGCCGGCCCCGGACCCCGGGCCTGCCGCCGCCGCTCAGGCAGGTCCCCTACCTGCTCCGCGGCCAGCAGCGGGAGATGGGCATCTTCGCCACCCGCGGGCCCCGGCGGGTCAACCCCCTCGGGCTCAGCCTCATCCAGCTGGTCGGGGTCACGGCGGAGGCCATCGAGTTCGCCGGGGTGGACGTGCTGGACGGGACCCCGGTGGTCAACCTGAAGCCGTACGTCACCCGGTTCGACCGCCCGCCCGGCGATCCGCCCTGCGGCTGGTTCGACGAGGTGGCCATCGGCGACGGCAGCACCCCGGCCGGCCTGGGCCCGCCCGGCCCATCAGCCTGACCGACCGCAGGCGCCCCCGGTCGCAGGCGGGCGCCCCGGCCGGGGCGCCCCGGATCTTCTTGATCCTGGGCAATCGGTGCTGCCCTAGCGCACCAATCGCCCAGGATCATGAAGATTCCCGGCTGCGCCGCGCCCGCCCTTGTGCGAGATCCTGCTATGTAGTCTCATTGAGACTACCGAGGGGTCGCGGCCGCAGGCCGGGCCCCGCGCGGGTTCCCGCAGGCTGGCCGCGACGGGGCGGCCGCCTTTCCCGCGCCGGCAAGGGAGATGAGCATTCACATGAGCGTGACCCTGGACCGCAACGTAGAAGCCTTCATCGCCGCCCCGCGTCAGCTATTCATCAACGGCCAGTGGTCGGACGCGGCGTCGGGCAGGACGTTCGAGACCCCCAACCCGGCGACCGGCGAGACCCTGGCCCGGGTCGCCGAAGGCGATGCGGAGGACATCAACCGGGCCGTGCGGGCCGCGCGCGCGGCGTTCGAGACCGGCCCGTGGAGCCGGATGACCCCGTCCGAGCGCGGCCGGATCATCTGGCGCATCGGTGACCTCATCCTCCAGCACACGGACGAGCTTGCCCAGCTCGAGTCGCTGGATAACGGCAAGCCGTTCGCCGTGGCCCAGGCTGCGGACGTGCCGCTGGCCGCCGACCTCTTCCACTACATGGCCGGCTGGGCCACCAAGATCGAGGGCAACACGATCAACATCTCGGTGCCGTACATGCCCGGCGCCAACTTCCACTCCTACACGCTGCGCGAGCCGCTCGGCGTGGTCGGGCAGATCATCCCCTGGAACTTCCCGCTGCTGATGGCCGCCTGGAAGCTCGGTCCCGCCCTGGCCACCGGCAACACCGTGGTGCTCAAGCCGGCCGAGCAGACCCCGCTGACCGCGCTGCGGCTGGCCGAGCTGATCGCCGAGGCCGGGGTGCCCGATGGCGTGGTCAACGTGGTGCCCGGCTTCGGGGAGACGGCTGGCGCCGCGCTGGCCTCGCACAACGACGTGGACAAGGTGGCCTTCACCGGGTCCACCGAGGTAGGCAAGCTGATCGTGCAGGCGGCCGGCGCCACCAACCTCAAGAAGCTCACCCTGGAACTCGGCGGCAAGAGCCCCAACATCGTGTTCGACGACGCTGAGGACGGCGCGATCGAGGGTGCCGCGAACGCCATCTTCTTCAACCACGGCCAGTGCTGCGTGGCGGGCTCGCGCCTGTACGTCCAGCAGAGCCGCTACGAAGAGGTCATCGACGGTGTGGCCGAGATCGCCAAGTCCATCAAGCTCGGCTCGGGTATGGAGCAGGGCACCCAGATGGGCCCGCTGGTCTCGGACGAGCAGTTCCAGCGGGTCAGCGGTTACCTGGAGTCGGGCCGCTCCGATGGGGCCACGGCTCTCGCGGGCGGCGGCCGGTATGGCGACCGCGGCTACTTCATCGAGCCGACCGTCCTCACCAACACCCGCCCGGATATGAAGGTCGTCCGCGAGGAGATCTTCGGCCCGGTCGTGGTGGCCGCGCCCTTCAGCGATCTGGACCAGATCGCCGCCGAGGCCAACGACAGTGACTACGGGCTCGGGCCGGCATCTGGACCCGGGACATCTCCAAGGCGCACGCGCTGGCCAAGAAGCTCCGGGCCGGCACGGTCTGGATCAACTGCTACAACGTGTTCGACGCGTCGCTGCCGTTCGGTGGCTACAAGCAGTCCGGCTGGGGCCGCGAGATGGGCCACGAGGTGCTGAACAACTACACCGAGGTCAAGGCGGTCACGGCCCAGCTCTGAGCCGGCCGCGCGGGGCCCCGGATCAGCGGGGGCCGACTGCGGGGGCCGGCTGCGGGGGCCGGGACCAGCGGGGGCCGGATCAGCGGCCCGGCCCCCGGGCGGCCTGGCGGCGCAGCCATGATTCGGGCTGGCCCGACTCGGTGGCCATGGCCCGCCACGTCCAGCCGGCTGCCCGGCGTTCGCGCAGGTAGCGGCCGAGGGTGTCGTAGCCGAGCCGGGCCGCCACCTGGGCGGACCGCTCGCTGGCCGCGTGCCGGGCGGCCGCGTGGGCGATCCGGGCCAGGCCGTGCCGGCGCAGCGCGGACTCCACCGCATGGTGGGTCACACCCATCTCGGCGGCCATGGCGTTGACTGTCCGGTGCTGCCGGACATGCCGCTCCCGCAGGTAGCTGGCCAGGTCGGGGAATCCCAGCCGGTCCAGGGCGGGTCCCCAGCGGGCGTCCGGCCGCGCCGGGCGCTGCTCCGGCACCCGCGCGGCCGCCGCGGGAGCGATGTCCGCCAGATGGCGCGACAGCCAGTCCTTGTGCAGCCCGGCCTCCCGGCTGATCGCCGCCAGGCTGGCCCCGTCCGCCGTCCGGGCCAGGACAAACGCGCCCAGGTCGGGGTACCCGCGCCGCCCGGCCACCTCCGCCGCGACCTGCGCGATGTGACGGCTGGCCCGCTCGGTGTTGGCCTGGGCCACTTTCGCGGCCGGGATGCCCGCCAGCGCCTGGCGCGCCTTGCGGCGGCGCTGCTCCGGATGGCGGCGGCCGGTGGCCGCGGCGGCCGCGTCCCGGGTGAGTTCCCCGGCGCGGGCCCGCTGCCGCCCGGCGGCGCTGCCCGCCCGGAACGCCGTGTCAAATACCAGGCGGGAGGTGAGCGCGGCCGCCCGCAGCTTGCGGGTATCCGGGCCCTCGAGCGACTGGCCACGCTCCAGCCCGAAGGCGGCGCAGTAAGCCTCTTTGGTGTAGCCGTGCACCCGCAGGTGGGCGCTCACCGACCGGAGCGCCCGGCCGCACAGGTGGCAGACCACCCGCGCATGGGTGACGACCACCTCGCCGATCGGGGCGAAGGCCGGGGTCCCGTCGGCCAGGACCGCGACGACCGCCCGGGCCGGCCGGGCCGGCCAGCGGGCCGGCCGGGCCCGCGCAGGCCTGCGGACCGCGGGGACCATGCTGTTCATCTCGGCGGACATGGCCAGCCCTCCGGGCTGAGACTTACTAGTCACAACGAGACTACCGAAGCCGGGCGCCGCCGTCACGCCCGCCTCGGGGGGCACGGCCGCCGCGCTCCCGGCCGCCGCGCTCCCGGCCGCCGCGCTCCCGGCCGCCGCGCTCCCGGCCGCACTCCCGCGACACCCGGCCGCCGGGCCGCGCTCCCGGCCGCACTCCCGCGACACCCCGGCCGCCGGCCGCCCCTGCGGCGTGCCGCGCCGCGGCGCACCCCCGCCCCGCGTGGCGTGCCGCGCCGTGGCGCCCCCCCCCGCACCGCGCGCACTACGCTCGGGATCATGACCGCGGGGCCATCACTATCGCTGGCGGAACGGACCGTCCTGGCGATACTCAGCGAGCGGCCCGCGCACGGCTTCGCCATCGCCCGGCTCACCGCGCCCGAGGGTGACCTGGGCCGGATCTGGCAGATCCCCCGCCCGGTCATCTACCGCTCGATCACCCGGCTGCTGGACGCGGGCCTGCTGACGCAGGACGCGGTGGAGTCCGGCCGGGGCCCGCAGCGCACCCTCTACGCGGTGACCCCGGAAGGACGGCGGCTGGCCACCCAGTGGCTGGACACCCCGGTCGAGCATGTCCGGGACGTCCGCTCCCACCTGCTACTCAAGCTGGCCCTGCTCGACCGCAGCGGGCGCGATCCCGCGGATCTGCTCCGCCGGCAGCGGGCCGCCCTGGAACCCATCGCCCGGGCGGTCCAGGCCGAGCGGCCACCGCGGGACGGCTTCGAGGCCACGCTGCTCGCGTGGCGCCGGGCGACCACCGCGGCCACGCTGAGCTTCCTGGACGACGTGATCGGGGCCGCGCAGTTCGTCCACCCGGACCAGGGTGACCCCGGCGAGGATGAACGCGCCGCCCAGGAACTGCACCGGGGCCGGTAGCTGGCCAAGGAGCAGCCAGGCGAACACGATCGCGAACAGGACCTCGGCCATGCCGATGAACGAGGCCAGCTTGGCCCCCAGCCGGCGCGCCGCGCCGATGCCGGCGACGTACGCGATCACCGCCGCCACCAGCGACAGCCCGAGCACCGGCACCACCCAGCTGACCTGGTGATGGAGGAAGTCCACCGGGCGGGTGCTGGCCGCCATGGGCAGCACCCCGATCCCGCCGCACAGGCCCAGCACCACGGCGCCCACGCACATCCCGGCCCAGGCCAGCACGATGGGCGGCAACTGCTCGCCGCCGGTCGCGGCCGACAGCAGGAAGTAGCACGCCAGGGCCACGGCGGCGAGCAGCCCCCACATCAGGCCGAGGGGATTGATCCCGGCGGTCCCGGTCAGGTTCAGCACCAGGATCAGCCCGGCGATCGAGGCGGCCGCACCGGCCACGGTGAGCCGCCGGGGGCGCTGCGCGTGCCGCAGCCACAGCCAGCCGACCACCAGCACGGTGCCGAGGTATTCGAGCAGCAGGGCCACCCCCACCGGCATCAGGGCCACCGCGTTGAAGTAGAACAGCTGGCAGCCGGCCACGCCAGCCAGCCCGTAGGCGGCCACCCGCGGGGCGGCCCGGCGCAGCAGCGCCCAGCGGCCGCGCAGTTGCAGCAGGGCGGGGACGGTGAGCACCAGGGCGGCCAGGGTGATCCGGGCCAGCACCGCCGCGGCGGGGCTCCACCCGGCACCGATCAGCGACGAGGCGAACGCCCCGGACGTCCCGAACGCCGCCGCGGACAGGATGCCCAGGGACAGCCCCGCGCCGCCGGGACGGGGCGCGGTACGGGCCGCGGTACCGGTCGCGGCACCGGTCGCGACCTGGGACGCGGCGCGGGTCCGGGCGGAAGTCACGGCCATGCTCCTCGGGATGATCCAGGCGGCAAGTGTAAGAAGCAAAAAGCATTTACACTAGTGACACTAGCCGCTGCAGCTGAAAGGGGTCAAGGTGCTTTTTGCCCATGACACCGAGGTATCCCTGGCGGCGACCGCGGCCCTGGTCAACACCGGCCGCGGCGGCACCCAGGAGCTGCCGGACGAGGCGGCCCTCGACCGCTTCGTCACCGAGTGGCGCTGGACCGGTGAGCGGACCCGCGACCGGGCCGAGCTGGACGCGGTCCGGCGGCTGCGGCCCCGGCTGGCCCGGCTCTGGGAGCTGTCCGAGGACGACGCCGTCACCCTGGTCAACGCCCTGCTGCGGGAGGCCGGCGCGCTGCCGCAACTGGTCAAGCACGACGGCTGGGACTATCACCTGCACGCCACGTCCGCCAGCGCCCCGCTGGCCGACCGGATGGCAGTGGACGCGGCGATGGCGTTCACCGACGTGATCCGGACCGGGCAGCTGGACCGGCTGCGCCGCTGCGCCGCGGACGATTGCGACCGCGTGCACGTCAACCTGTCCAAGAACCGCTCACGCCGGTTCTGCGGTACCGCGTGCGCGAACCGCGTCAACGTGGCCGCCTACCGGACCCGCCAGGCCGCCCGCCCCCGGCCCGCTGACCCCCTGGCCGGCTAGCCCCAGGCCCGCCGACCCGACATACCGGCCAGACCGGAACGTCCCGTACCGCCCCGGCCACAACTCGGCCACCGCTCGCAGGATTGGCTTGATGTGGCTGGGCGTTGCTGCCAGGCTTCGAATGGTCGTGGTCGGCGCCGGCGCACTTCAGCGGCGGGCGCCGGGCCCGGCACCCCCACCGGCTGGTGTTTCTACGACAGGAGTGCCATGCACCTGCCTGCCCGTGTCAGCGCCCTCGCCCTGGCCGGGGCGCTGCTCCTGGCACCGGTCGTGGCCTCCCCCGCCGCGCTAGCCGCCCCGGCCTCGCCCGCCGCGCCCGCCGCCCTGGCCTCCCCCGCAGCCCCTGCCGCCCCGGCCTCACCCGCCGCCCCGGCCATCGCCGCGCTCGCCCGCGCGCCCCGCGGCGTGCAGGCCAAGGGGGGCGCCCTGGAGAACGCGGCCACCGGCGCGGTGCTGTGGAGCCGGGGCATGAACACCGAGCGGCCGATGGGCAGCATCGCCAAGGTGATGACCGCGATCGTGGTGCTGCAGGCCGGTGACCTGCACCGGCTGGTCGAGGTGCCCAAGGGCGTGCTCGCCTACGACCGCAAATACGACGCCAGCAACGCGGGCCTGCGCCCCGGGGACTACCTGACCACCCGGGAACTGCTGGAGGCGCTGCTGCTGCCGTCCGGCTGTGACGCCGCCTACGCGCTGGCCAAGGCGTACGGGCCCGGCTGGACCGCGTTCATCGCCAAGATGAACGCCGCCGCCCAACGCATCGGCCTGGACCACACCCACTTCTCGAACTTCGACGGGCTGCCCTGGCCCACCGAGACGTCCACCTACTCCACCCCGCGCGACCTGCTCACGCTCGGCCAGGCGGCCATGCGCTACCCGGTGTTCCGCTCCATCGTGGACCAGCAGTCTTACGCCCTGGCCGCGACCCCGCGGCACCACGCCTACCAGTGGCAGAACACGAACCTGCTGCTCAAGGCCTACCCGGGCACGATCGGGATCAAGACCGGGAACACCCTCGCGGCCGGCTGGTGCCTGCTGTTCGAGGCCGAGGAGAACGGCCACGTGCTCGTCGGCGTCGTCCTGCACAGCTCGCGCAACGATGACGCGGTCGCCTTCAGCGATGCCACGAAGATTCTGGGCTGGGGCTTCCGCCACGTTTAACCTGCATGACCGCGTGCCGCCCGCTAGATTCCATTAGCTGGCGGGCGGCCTGCGGGCTACCCGCCCTCGCGTTCCCCGGGGGGGACGTGATACTTGGGGTAGCTGACGGCGTTTCGGGGCAAGGGCGGCTCACATGCGGTTCCGGTCGGGTGTGGCGATCGACCTGGGCACGGTCAACACCCTGGTTTCTGTCGCCGGCCGCGGTCTGGTCATCGACGAGCCGTCGGCCATCGCGCTGGACCGGGCGACCGGAAGGGTCGCGGCCGTGGGCGAGGCGGCTGACGCCCTGGCCGACAAGGAGCCGCAGGGTATCGATGTGCTGCACCCGCTGCGCGACGGGGTGATCGCGGATCTCGACGCGGCGTCGGCCATGCTGCAGGGCTTCGTGCGCCGGGCCAGGCTGCGCCGCGGGCTGCTGCGGACCGCGGCGGTCGTGTGCGTGCCCGGCGGCGCCACCTGGGTGGAGCGGCGGTCCCTGGCCGCCGCGCTGAGCGTGATCCGGCCGCGCTGCACGGTGCAGCTGGTGGACGAGCCGGTCGCGGCCGCGGCGGGCGCCGGTATCGACCTGGCCCGGGGCGCCGGGGCGTTCATCGTGGACGTGGGCGGCGGCACCACCGAGTCCGCGGTGGTGGCGGGCGGCCAGATCGTCCGCGCCCGGTCGCTGCGGCTCGGCGGCAACGCCATGGACGAGGCCATCGTGACCGCGGTCAAGGGCGAACTCGGCCTGATGCTGGGCCGCAACGCGGCCCGCAACCTGAAGACCACGCTCGGCCTGGCCGGGGGGCCGACCGGGCGGATGGAGACCGTGGGCGTGGACGCCGCGCGCCGCACCCCGCGGGTCGAGCAGGTGCCCGGGTGGCTGGTGGCCCAGGCGCTGGAGCACATCGTCACGGCGATCGTGGACTGCGTGCAGGAGATGCTCTCCGACATCCCGCCCAACCTGGCCGAGGACGTGGTCCGGGGGAAGATCCGGCTGGCCGGGGGCGGCGCGCTGATGCCGGGCCTGGCCGACCGGATCGAGGCGGCCACCGGGATCCCGGTCGTGGTCGTGGACGACCCGCTGCGCTGCGTGGCCCGCGGGGCCGCGGAGATCCTCGAGCACGGCGACGGCCTGCAGCAAGGGCCCGTGGGCTAGAGGTAGCATCAACCGACCACACGGGAGCTCGGGCCGACCGGGCTGAGAGGGTGGCTGGCCCACCGGGCCGCGCGCCATCGACCGTCTGAACCTGACCGGGTAATGCCGGCGTAGGGAGGATCCTGTGGCCCCCGGCCACTGCGCACGCCGCGCGTACCGGCCCCCTGCGGCCCTCTTTTTTCCGCAACGGATCCGTCCCCGGTACCCGGCACCCGTCCGCACCACCGCCGCCGGTGGAACTGAACCCCCGGGCGCCCGGCGGCCGGCCCGGAGTCCTGAGCGTGACCCCGGGGGCCTGCCCCGGTGAGCGGGGTGATCGGGCTGCCCGCGCCCGCGGGCCTGGTGCACGGCATGGGCAAGGAGCTCGTCGCGCCGGACTGGAGCCCGCTGACCAGCGCCGAGGTGCGCACGGTGCTGGCCCGCTACCCCCAGCCCGGCACCCGTCGCCTGGCCGCCGGCCTCCCGGCCCCCGCCGGTGCCCTGGCCGGGGACGAGATGATCACCTGGCGCAGCCCGCGGCCCATGTCGGCGGCGGGACTGATCCGCCGGGGCGGCGCGGACCTGTTCGTCAAGCGGCATCACCTGCGGGTGCGCACGCCCGCGCAGCTCGCGGTGGAGCACGCGTTCGTCGCCCACCTGCGGGCCCGTGGCCTCCTGGCGCCCGCGGTGCTGCGGGCCGCAGACGGCTCGACCGCGACGCAATACGGTGACTTCGTCTACGAGGTGCATGAGCTGGCCGGCGGGCTCGATCTGTACCGGGACGCGGAATCCTGGACCCCCTACGCCAGCCTCGGCCACGCCCGGGCGGCCGGGGCGGCGCTGGCCCGGCTGCACGTGGCGGCGGACCGCTTCCGCTGCCGGCCCGCGCTCCGGGCGTGCTCACCAGCGGCTGCGAGATCATCCTCGCGGCGGACCCGCTCGGCGAGGTCAACTGGCTGGCCGGGCGGCGGCCCGGGCTGGCCGGATACCTGGACGGCCGGGCCTGGCCGGACGACCTCACCCGGCATGTGCTGCCCGCCATCCGCCGGGCCGCGCCGCTGCTGGCCGGGCTGCCCCGGCAGTGGGGGCACGGGGACTGGCATCCGTCCAACCTGACCTGGACGTCCGGCGGCCCCGACGCCGTGGTGGCCGGCGTCTTCGACTTCGGGCTGGCCAACCGGACCTTCGCGGTCCACGACCTGGCCACGGCCCTGGAACGGGCCACGGTGTCCTGGCTCGACCTGGCTGATCCGGCCGGGGCTGAGGCGGACCTGGACGCCATCGACGCGCTCCTGGACGGCTACGAGTCGGTCCGCCCGCTCTCCGCGGCCGAGGCCAGGGCGCTGCCCGAGGTGTTCCCGGTGGTGCACGTCGAGTACGCCCTGTCCGAGGTCGAGTACTTCGCCCAGGTGGTCAGCTCGCCCGGGAACGCGGACCTGGCCTACGACGGCTACCTCCTCGGCCACGCCGGGTGGTTCACCACCCCGCCCGGCGCCGCCGTGCTCGACCACCTCCGCCGCCGCACCCCACCGCCTGACCGACGCACCGAGTCACACCGTCCCTGCGCCTGACCCGGACCACCGAGTCACACCGTCCCTGCGCCGCACCAGCACCATGGGTCACATTGATCATTGGGGGACGTTAACATTTCACGCCGAACGTGCGTTTTCCCGGGGTGTTTTGTCCGGTTTGGCGCACCGTCGGCGTGATATGTGGACGAGAGGGGCCAGTGTGACTGGTGGGACCGGGTCGCGGCGGCGCGACGGGCGGCGGCGGCGCGCGGGCGGGCGGGGCTCTAGGCTGCGGAGGTGGATCTCGGACGGTGGGTGGGACAGGCGGTCGCGGCCAACCGGGAGTGGGCGGCGGAGTTCGGGCCGTACACCCCGCATCCCTCGATGGAGGTCAGCGACGAGCAGTTCGGGGCGGCGTTCGCCGAGTTCACCGACCGGCTGGCGGACAACTACCCGTTCTTCCACCCGCGCTACGCGGGGCAGATGCTCAAGCCCCCGCATCCGGCCGCGGTGGCCGGCTACCTCGCGGCGATGCTGATCAACCCGAACAACCACGCGCTGGACGGCGGCCCGGCCACCGCCCGGATGGAACGTGAGGTGACCGCGCAGCTCGCGGCCATGTTCGGCTTCGGCACCCACCTGGGCCACCTGACCACCAGCGGCACCATCGCCAACCTGGAGGCCCTGTTCGTGGCCCGCGAGCTGCATCCGGGCCGGGGCATCGCGTTCAGCGCGGACGCGCACTACACGCACAGCCGGATGTGCGGCCTGCTGGGCATCGAGGGACGTCCGGTCGCCGTGGACCGCCGCGGGCGGATGGACCTCGACGCCCTGGAGGAGCTGCTGCGCACCGGCCGGGTGGGCACCGTGGTGCTGACCGCGGGCACCACCGGGCTGGGCGCGATCGACCCCATCCACGAGGCCCTCGGCCTGTGCCGGCAGCACGGCGCCCGGATCCACGTGGACGCGGCCTACGGCGGCTTCTTCGCGCTGCTGGCCCGCACGGAGGGCGCCGGGGACCGCGCTGCCGAGGGCCGCGCCGCCGGGGAGCTGCCGGCCGCGCCGTGGCGGGCCATCGCCGAGTGCGACTCGGTGGTGGTGGACCCGCACAAGCATGGGCTGCAGCCGTACGGTTGCGGCGCCGTCCTGTTCCGCGACCCCGGGGTGGCCCGGTTCTACCTGCACGACTCGCCGTACACCTACTTCACCTCCGCGGACCTGCACCTCGGGGAGATCAGCCTCGAGTGCTCGCGGGCCGGGGCGGCCGCCGCGGCGCTCTGGCTCACGTTCCGGCTGCTCCCGCTCACCCCGGACGGGCTGGGCCAGGTGCTGGCCGCCGGGCGGCGGGCGGCGCTCGCCTGGTCCGCGCTCATCGGGAAGTCCGCCGTCCTGGATCTGTACCAGCCGCCCGAGCTGGACATCGTCAGCTATTTCCCGGTCACCGAGCCGGCCGCGCTGTCCCGGATCGACCAGGCCTCGGAGCGGATCCTGCAGGCCGGGATGGCCGGTCCCGATCCGGTGTTCCTCAGCACGCTGCGCGCCGACGCGGGCGCCTTCCTGGCCCGGCACCGATCCGTCCGGGAGGACGCGGCCGGGGCCCGCATCCTGCGCAGCGTACTGATGAAACCGGAGGCCGAGACCTACCTGCCGCAGCTGCACGAGCGGCTGGAGCAGCTCGCGCGGGGCTGAGCGGGACCCTGCCCCGGGCCGCTCCTGTCACTCTCCGTTGTGCCAGGCGTCGCGGGGGGCTACCATCCAGTGGTCAAAGCGGCGCGCTCCCCCGGATGGGACCTTGGTCAAGCTCTCTGACGTGGCGCGGCACGCGGACGTCTCGCCGAGCACCGTCTCCTACGTGCTGAGTGGCAAGCGCTCGATCTCGGAGCGGACCCGGCGGCGCGTGCTGGACAGCATCACCACGCTCGGCTACCGCCCGCCCGCGGCCGCCGGGGCCCCGGCCAGCAGCCGACCCAACGTCATCGCGCTAGCCGTGCCGCTGCGTCCGGGCAGTTACGTGCCGGTCCTCATGCAGATGGCCACCGCGGTGGTGACCGCGGCCCGCGGGCACGGCCACGACGTGCTGCTGCTGACCAGGGACGAGGGCGTGACCGGCCTGCAACGGGTCGCCGCCGCCGCGCTGGTGGACGCGATCATCATGATGGACGTGGAAACCCGCGACGTGCGGCTGCCGCTGCTCCGGGCCCTGCCGCTGGCCGCGGTGCTGATCGGCTTCCCGGCCGAGCCCGCGGGCCTGACCTGTATCGACCTGGACTTCGAGGCGGCGGGGAAGGCTGCCGCCGAGCACCTGGCCGCGGCCGGCTCCCGTGACGTCGCGCTGATCGGCGCGCCGCCCGAGGTGTACCGGCGGGGTACCGGCTTCGCCCAGCGCACCCAGGCTGGCTTCGAGCGGGCGGCCCGGGCGCACGGGCTGCACGCGGCCACCTGGCCCTGCGACCCGGCGCCCAGTGCGGTCCGGGCCACCGTGGCCAGCCTGCTCGGGCAGCGCCCCGGGCTGGACGGGGTGGTAGTGCACAACGAGGCCGCCCTCGGCCCGCTGCTGGACGCGTTCCGCGCCGAGGGCCGGCGGATCGGCGAGGACCTCTCGGTGCTCGCGATGTGCCCGGATGACCTGGCCGGGCAGGCCACCCCGCCGCTGACGTCGATCGGCATCCCGGCCGACGAGCTGGGCCGGCAGGCGGTCGGGCTGGTGATGGCCATGCTGGATGGCCAGCCGGTGCCCGGGTCCACGCTGCTCGCCCCGCAGCTCACCGTCCGGGCCAGCACCCGCCCCCCGGCCGCGCCTGCAGCTGCGGTTCAGCACGTCCCGGACCCGGGTCAGTAGCTGGTCCGGGGTGAACGGCTTGGTCAGGTAGCCGTCCGCCCCGGCCGCGAACCCGCGCGAGATGTCTGCCTCCTGCACGCTCGCACTCATCAGCAGGATCGGCAGCCGCTGCGTGGGCGGGTTCTGCCGGAGCCGCTCGGTGAGCTCGAATCCGTTCAGCCGCGGCATCATCACATCCAGCACGGCCATGTCCGGCACCTGGTCCGCGGCCAGCTGGAACGCTTCCTCCCCGTCCCGGGCCTCGATGATGGTGTACCCGGACCGGCTGAGCCGGTAGGCGACCAGCTCGCGGATGTCCTGCTCGTCGTCGGCGACCAGGATGGTGGCCGACTGGGCCTGGGCCTGGGTCACCGGGACGCCTCCGCTGCCACGTGGAGCGGGATCTCCACCACGAACCGGGTGCCGCCGCCGCCGGAGTCCGCGATCCGGATCGTGCCGCCGTGCGCCTCGGCGATGGCCTTGCTGATGGCCAGGCCGAGCCCGGACCCGGCGGTGCCGGTGGCCGTGGACGCGCGGTAGAAGCGCTCGAACAGGTGCACCCGCTCCGCCGCCGGGATCCCGACCCCGCTGTCGGTGACCTCGATCCGGCAGATGCCGTCCTGCTCCCCGACCCGGACCCAGATCCGGCCGTCCTCGGGGGTGAACTTGACCGCGTTGGACACCAGGTTGCTGAGCAGCTGGCCCAGCCGCAGCCGGTCGCCATGGACCACGGCGCCCGGCTGGGCGTCGACGGTCAGCTCGATCCCCTTCTCCGACGCCGTCCCGGCGAACAGCGCGAGGGTTTCACCGGCCAGCTCCCCGATATCGACGTCGACCAGCTCCAGCATGAACCTCCCGGCGTCCATCTGGCCGATCATCAGCAGGTCACCCACCAGCCGCATCAGCCGGTCGCTGTTCCGCTTGACCGTGGTCAGGAAGCGGTGCTGCTCCTCGTTCAGCGGGCCGGGCTCGCCGTCGAGCAGGATGCGCAGCCAGCCGTCCATCGCGGCCAGCGGCGTCCGCAGCTCGTGCGAGACCGTGGCCACGAACTGGTCCTTCACCCGGTTGGTGGCGGCCTCGCTCCGCTTGCGCTCCGCGTACTGGAACACCTGGGCCGTGATGGTCTCGATCGCCTCGGGCTGGCCGTCATCGGACGGCAGATCGGAGCCGAGCATCTGCAGCACGCCGGCCACCTCGCCGTCCCGCACGATCGCGACCGCCAGCTCACCGGGCGGCAGCCCGTCCCCGGGCGCCGGCCGCAGGGCCCGGGAGGCCGACCCGGGCACGAACACATGCTGGCGCCGTTGCCAGGCCTGGCCGACCGCGCCCTGTCCCGGGGTCACCGTCTCGTGGCTCAGCACCGCCAGCTGCTCTTCCCAGCCCGCGCGCGCATAGGCTTCCCGGCAGTACAGCTCGCCGCCATCCTCGGCCGGTACCCAGGTCAGGCCCATCTGCCAGCCAAGCTCCTCGCAGCAGAGCTCGAGCATCTGGGGCAGCGCCTCCCCCAGCGACTCCGCTCCGGCCAGCATCCGCGCCGTCCGGTACTGGGCGGCCAGCTGATGCGCGGCCTGCTTGCTGTCCGTGACGTCATGAAAGGTGACCACGATACCGTTGACCACGCCCCCTTCGAACAACGGAAAAGCGGAGCAGTCGATGGGAAACGGGGTGCCGTCCTTGCGCCAGAACACCTCATCGGCGAACCGCGACCCGGCCTGCTCGTGCACCGTGCGGGAGAGCGGGCACTCTGCGTCCGGGTACGGGCGGCCGTCCTCGTAGCTGTGATGGAGCACCTGGTGGGCGTTGTGCCCGAGCAGCTCGGCCTCGGTGTAGCCGGTCTGTTCGAGCGCGGCGCGGTTGATGAAGGTGATCCGGCCGTCGAGGTCCCGGCGGTAGATACCCTCATCGGTCGAGTCCATCAGGGTCTGCAGCTCGGCCGCCGCCATCTCCAGCCGCCGCAGGCTGAGGGCCTCCGCGCAGGCCAGCGCCGCGCTCTGGGCCAGCCCGGCCAGCACGGCGACCTCGGCCGGGGTGAACTCCTCGCCGGCGGAGCGGCCCAGGCTGAGCACGCCGATGACCCGGGCCCGGTGCAGCAGCGGCAGGTGGACCTCGGAGCGGATCTGCCGGTCGCTGACCAGCCCGGGCAGCTGCATGGATGTTTCCGGGGCCTGCACCGTGATCACCCGCTGCTCGGCCAGGGCCCGCCCGGCCAGGCCCTCGCCGGGCGGGAGCTCCGGCACGAAGTCACCCGCCCTGGCGCCCCGCGCGGCCCGGAAGGTGATGGCCCCGGCTTGCTCGTTGAGCACGTAGACGGCGCCGACCTGAGCCTGGGCGTAATCGGCGATCTCCCGGAGGGTGACCTTGGCCACCGCCTCGATCTGGGTCTGCGCGGCGAGTTGCTCGCCGAAGTGGTGCAGCGTCTCGGCTTCCGCCTTGCCCCGCTCCACCGAGGCCAGCGCGTCGTGCAGCTCTGCCTGCTGGCCCTGGAGCTCGGCGTTCTGGTTCTCGACCTCGTCCCGGGCCGCCTCGAGCTCCCCGGCCATGGCGTTGAACCCGATGGCCAGCTGGCCCAGCTCCGCCGCCCCCCGTTCCGCGACCCGTGCCGACAGGTCCCCGCGGCGCAGCCAGGCTGACCGCACCCGCCAGCCGGTTCACCGGGACGGCCACCCCGCGGCGCAGCCCGATGGCCAGCCCCGCGATGAGCAGCGCCGCGAGCACGAGGCCGGCGAAGCCGAGCGCGAACGTCACCTCGCCGGTCCGGTCCGAGGCGCGGCGCTGGCTCGCGGCCACCGCCGCCTCCTGGTCGTTCAGGGTGCTGAACTGCCTGCGCAGCGCGTCCACCCGGAGCTTGCCGCCGCCGCCGGCCTCCATCAGCTGGGCCGCCCGGAGGTCGGAGCTGCTCTTCGCGATCACCGGCGTGGTCCAGCCCCGCACGTACCCGGTCACGCCGGCCCGAGCCGGACCGCCCGGCCGTGCAGGGCCGGGGTCCCGGCGGTGAGCTGGTCGAGGTGCCGGATCTGGCCCGGGTAGACGGCCAGGGCGGCCCGGTAGGGCTGGAGGAACAGCGTCCGCCCGCTCAGCAGGTACCCGCGCAGCCCGGTTTCCAGGTTCAGCACCGACACCTCGAGGCGCGTGCGAGGTGGCCAGCACGCTGGCGGCCTGGTCGTCGTGATGCTCCTCGGTCTGCAGGCTGGCGAAGGCGACCACGAGGACCGCGAGGCAGCCCACGATCAGGGCCCCCAGGATCAGGCTGGCCACCAGGGCCCGCTGGGTCAGGCTGCCCCGCATCGGGCCTCCCCCCGCCGGTACACGTGGGACGCCACCGCGCTCAGGCCGAAGTGTTCCGGGTGCAGCAGGCGCTCACTGCGGCCGAGCATGAGCAGCCCGCCCCCGCGCAGCGCCCCGGCGAGCTTGGCGTGCACGGCCCGCTGGGCGGGCGGCGCGAAATAGATGGCCACGTTCCGGCACAGCACGAGGTCGAATGCCCCCGGCGGCGCTGGCTCCCGGAGCAGGTCACGGCGCTCCCAGCGGAGCACCGGGGAGGCTTCGCGGCGGACCGTGCCGCCGACCACCGCCCCCCGCCGGGCCAGGTCGACCCGCTCGCCGGACACGTCCGAGCCGATCAGGCGGCTTCCCTCCAGCGCACCGAGCCGCTGGAGCATGAGCACCACGCTGTACAGCTCCGAGCCGTCCGAGCAGCCGGCCGACCAGACGCTGAGCCCGCTGCGGGACCTGCCGTGGGGCCCGAGCAGGGCTGGCACCAGCCGGCCCAGCAGCTCGAACTGCTCCGGGTCGCGGAACAGCCCGGTGACCGGGACCAGGATGCTGCGCCGCAGCGTGGCCCGGACGGCCGGGTCGCTCCGGCACATCCGGGCCAGGCCCGCCACGCTGGGTGCCTCGTGCCGGGTCAGCGCGCGGGCCACGCAGGCCGACACGTGCGCCTGGCGGTAGGAACCCAGGGGGATCCCGCAGGCCTGGGTCAGGCTGGCCAGGTCAGCGTGGTCCAGCAGGCGTGCCCCCGGTGCGGTCATCTGACCTCGTCTCAGACCAGACGGGTGGAATCCGATTACTCGGAGCATTGTACATTTACTCTCCGTAGCCAACGGGGATCTGGGCGGCCCCCGGGGGCGCCATAGCCCACCCCGCCGTGCGATCCGCCCGCGGAACTGAAAGGCTGGAGCTGACGCGCGAGGAGGATTCATGGCGAGCAAGGCGACGGCCGCCGCGGCCGGGACCATCGAGATCGGCGGCGACCTCACGGTTAACCGGATGGGCTACGGCGCGATGCGGATCACCGGCACGGGCATCTGGGGCGATCCAGCGGACCGGGAGCAGGCCAAGGCGGCGCTGCGCCGGGCACTGGAGCTGGACGTCAACTTCATCGACACCGCTGACTCCTACGGTCCGGAGGTCAGCGAGACCCTGATCGCCGAGACCCTGTACCCGTACCCGGACGATCTGGTCATCGCGACCAAGGCGGGCCTGGTCCGGCCGGGCCCGGGCCGCTGGGACGCGGACGGCCACCCGGATCACATCCGCGAGGCGTGCGAGGGCAGCCTGCGGCGGCTGAGGCTGGAGCAGATCCCGCTGTACCAGTTCCACCGGGTGGACCCGAAGGTGCCGCTGGCCGACTCCCTCGGCACCTTCGCCGAGCTCAAGGCCGAGGGCAAGATCCGGCATGTCGGGATCTCGAACTTCACCCCCGAGCAGGTCGAGGAGGCGCAGCGGATCCTCCCGGTCGTCTCGGTGCAGAACCGCTACAACGTGAACGACCGCTCCTCCGAGCCGGTCCTGGACCTGTGCGCGCAGGAGGCGATGGTGTTCCTGCCGTGGGCGCCGATCCGGACACCGAGCGGCTCGCCCCGGTGCGCTCCGCCGCGAAGCGGCTGGGCGTCAGCGAGCGGCAGGTCGCCCTGGCCTGGCTGCTGGCCCACTCCCCGCAGATCCTGCCGATCCCGGGGAGCGGCTCGCCGGAGCACGTGGCGGACAACATCGCCGCGGCGGGCCTGGAGCTCACCGCGGAGGAGTACAACTCCATCACCGACTCCATCGAAGTCGGCTGACTTACCCGGGCTGATCTCACCACGCCCGTGTCCGCTTGACCGGGAGGCACGGGTGTGGTGAGGTTTTCCCGTCCATCGACGGCAGGGCAGGAAGCCGGTGTGAATCCGGCGCGGTCCCGCCACTGTCACCGGGGAGCGACCCGCACGGATGCCACTGCCGCCCAGCGGTGGGAAGGCTGAGGGAAGCGCCGATCCGGGAGCCAGGAAACTGCGGCCGCCGATCCTTCGTCCCGGGGCGTGGTTACCCCGAGGAAGGCTCCGTTGATGCTGCCGTCAGCCGGCATCGTCCTCATCTCGGCTTCCGACACCGACCTGCTGGCCGCCCAGGCGGCCCAGGCCACCCCGGCCGCGCAAGCCGCGGAACCCGGCGGCATCCGGTGGCGGCTGGCTAACCCGGCCCGTATCGGGCCGGCCGACCTGCCCGTGCTGCTCGACGGCGCGTTCTGCGTGGTGGTGCGCCTGCTCGGCGGCCGCCGCAGCTGGCCGGAAGGCCTGGACGCGGTGCTGGCCAGCGGCCTGCCCGTGGTGGTCCTCAGCGGCGAGCCGGCCCCGGACGCGGAGCTGATGTCGCTGTCCACGGTGCCCGCCGGGGTGGCCACGCAGGCCCTGGCCTACCTGCGCGAAGGCGGCCCGCGCAACCTGGCCCAGCTGGCCCGGTTCCTGTCCGGGACGGTCCTGCTCAGCGGGGAGGAGTTCGAGCCGCCCCGAGGTGCTGCCGGCCTACGGCCCGGCACGGCCAGCGCGCCCGGCACCGCGCCGGCCGGCCATCGGCATCGTGTTCTACCGCTCGCACGCGGTCGCCGGGAACACCGCGTTCGCGGACACGCTGGCCGACGCGGTCGAGGCCTGCGGCGCCAGCGCGGTGCCGGTGTTCTGCGGCACGCTGCGGGCCGCCCCGGAAGAGTTCTACGACCTGCTCCGCGGGGTGGACGCGGTCGTCGTCACGGTGCTCGCGGCGGGCGGCACGGTGGCGTCGGACGCGGCCGCGGGCGGCGACGATGACGCCTGGGACGTGGCCGCGCTGGCCGCCCTGGACGTGCCGGTGATCCAGGCCCTGTGCCTGACCACCCCCCGCAAGGCGTGGGCGGAATCGGCCGCGGCGCTCACCCCGATGGACGCGGCCATGCAGGTCGCGGTGCCTGAGTTCGACGGCCGGCTGATCACGGTGCCGTTCTCGTTCAAGGAAGCCGGCCCGGACGGGGTGCCGGTCTACGCGGCCGACCCGGAGCGGGCCGCCCGGGTGGCCGGGATCGCGGTGGCGCACGCCCGGCTGCGGCACGTCCCGCCCGCCGCCCGGCGCCTCGCGATCATGCTGTCCTCCTACCCGACCAAGAACGCCCGGATCGGCAACGCGGTCGGGCTGGACACCCCGGCCTCGGCCGTGCTCCTGCTGCAGGCGCTCCGCGAGGCCGGCTACGACCTCGGCGACGGGTCCCCCGGCGACCCGCTCCCCGGCGACCCGCTCCCCGACGACGGGGACACGCTGATCCACCGGCTGATCGCGGCGGGCGCCCAGGACACCGAGTGGCTGACCGACGCCCAGCTCGCGGCCGCGACCCTGCGGGTGCCGGCGGCGGACTACGCGGGCTGGTTCGCCGCCCTGCCCGCGGCCCTGCAGGCCGCGGTCCGGGACCACTGGGGCGAGCCGCCGGGCGGGCTCTACACCGACCACGGCGACATCGTGCTGGCCGGCCTGCGGTTCGGGAACGTGATCGTGATGGTCCAGCCGCCGCGCGGGTTCGGCGAGAACCCGGTGGCCATCTACCACGACCCCGACCTGCCGCCCTCGCATCATTACCTGGCCGCCTACCGCTGGCTGGCCACCGCGTTCCGCGCGGACGCGGTCGTGCACCTGGGCAAGCACGGCACGCTGGAGTGGCTGCCCGGCAAGGGCCTGGGCCTGTCCGCGGACTGCGCGCCCGACGCGGTCCTCGGCAACCTGCCGCTGGTCTACCCGTTCATCGTCAACGACCCCGGCGAGGGCACCCAGGCCAAGCGGCGCGGGCACGCCACGATCATCGACCACCTGATCCCGCCGATGGCCCGCGCCGACAGCTACGGCGACCTGGCCCGGCTGGAGCAGCTGCTGGACGAGTACGCCACGGTCAGCGCGCTGGACCCGGCCAAGCTGCCCACGGTGCGCAGCCAGATCTGGGAGCTGATCCGGGCCGCCGAACTGCACCACGACCTGGAGCTGGCCGAGGCGCCCGGCGAGGCGGACTTCGACCGCTTCGTGCTGCACGTGGACGGCTACCTGTGCGAGGTCAAGGACGCGCTGATCCGCGACGGCCTGCACATCCTGGGCCGCGCCCCGGACGGCGAGCAGCGGGTGGCCACCGTGCTGGCCGTGCTGCGCGCCGCGCAGGTCTGGGGCGGGCGCACCGCCGCGCTGCCCGGGCTCCGCAGCGCGATCGCCGCGTGGGCCGGCCTCCCGGACGAAATTCTCCGCAACGAAAACCGCTCGCAGCCCGTCGCCGTCCCGCCCGCACTGACCCGCGTGGCGGCGGGCCCGGCCCGCACCTCGGCGGACGCCGTCGACCTGGTCGAGCAGGCCGCGCACCGGCTGGTCGCCGGGCTGGACGCGCTCGGCTGGGACCCCGGGAAGGCGGCCCTGGTCTGCGGTGAGATCCTCGGCGACGCACCGGCCGACGTGGTCACGGTGCTGGAGTTCGCGGCCACCGAGGTGGTGCCCCGGCTGGCCCGGACCACCGACGAGATGACCCACCTGCTGCGCGCGCTGGACGGCCGGTACGTCCCGGCCGGGCCGTCCGGCTCCCCCACCCGCGGGCTGGTCAACGTGCTGCCCACCGGCCGCAACTTCTACTCGGTTGACCCGAAGGCCATCCCGTCCCGCAACGCGTGGGACACCGGCTCGGCCCTCGCGGAGTCGCTGCTGGCCCGGCACCTGGCGGACACCGGGACGTATCCCAGGGCGGTGGGGCTGACCGTGTGGGGCACCTCGGCCATGCGCACCCAGGGCGATGACATCGCCGAGGTGCTCGCGCTCATCGGCTGCGCACCCACCTGGGACGATGCATCCAGGCGGGTGACGGGTTTCGCGATAGAACCGTTGGAGAAAATAGGGCGCCCGCGGATCGACGTGACCGTGCGGATCTCGGGGTTCTTCCGGGACGCGTTCCCGCACGTGATCGCCCTGCTGGACGAGGCCATCTGCGCGGTGGCCGGGCTGGACGAGCCGCCGGAGTCGAACTACCTGCGGGCGCACACCGGCGCGGAGCTGGCCGCGCACGGGGACCGCCGGCGGGCCACCACCCGGATCTTCGGGTCGCGGCCCGGCGGGTACGGGGCGGGCCTGCTGCCGCTGATGGACGCCCGGAACTGGCGCACCGACGCGGACCTGGCCGAGGTCTACGCGGTGTGGGGCGGCTACGCGTACGGGCGCGGGCTGGACGGCCGGGAGGCCCGGGCGGACATGGAGTCCAGCTTCCGGCGGATCGCGGTCGCGGCCAAGAACACCGACACCCGCGAGCACGACATCGCCGACTCCGACGACTACTTTCAGTTCCACGGCGGGATGGTGGCCATGGTGCGGCACCTGACCGGCCGGGCGCCGGCCGCCTACATCGGCGACTCGGCCGTGCCGGACCAGGTCCGGACCCGGACGCTGGCCCAGGAGACCCGGCGGGTGTTCCGGTCCCGGGTGGTCAACCCGCGCTGGATCGCCGCCATGGCGCGGCATGGCTACAAGGGCGCGTTCGAGCTGGCCGCCACCGTGGACTACCTGTTCGGCTACGACGCCACCGCCGGGGTCGTCGAGGACTGGATGTATGCCCAGCTGGCCCAGGCGTACGTGTTCGACGCCGGGGTGAGCGAGTTCATGCGGACGTCCAACCCGTGGGCGTTGCGCGGCATCGCCGAGCGGCTGGTCGAGGCGGCCGACCGGGGCCTGTGGGCCTCGCCGCCGCCCGGGGTGCTGGACCGGCTCAAGGCCGCCTACCTGGAACTCGAGGGCGAGCTGGAAGGGGACGGCGAATGAGCGCGCGCACCGGGTTTCCGTTCACCGCGGTGGTCGGGATGGACGAGCTGCGGCTGGCCCTGGTGCTCAACGCGGTGTCCCCGGCCGTCGGCGGGGTGCTGGTCCGCGGCGAGAAGGGGACCGCCAAGTCGACCATGGTCCGGGCGCTGGCCGCGGTGCTGCCGGCGGTGGACGTGGTCGCGGGCTGCCGGTTCTCCTGCGGCCCGGCGGATCCCGATCCGGGCTGCCCGGACGGCCCGCACGACGCGGGGGCTGCCGCGCGGACCCGGCCTGCCGGCTGGTCGAGCTGCCGGTGGGCGCCAGCGAGGACCGGCTGCTCGGCGCGCTGGACATCGAGCGGGCGCTGACCGAGGGGGTCAAGGCGTACGAGCCGGGCCTGCTGGCCGCGGCGCACCGGGGCCTGCTGTACGTGGACGAGGTCAACCTGCTGCACGACCACCTGGTCGACCTGCTGCTGGACGCGGCGGCGCTGGGGATCAGCTACGTGGAGCGCGACGGCGTGTCCGTGCGGCACGCCGCCCGGTTCCTGCTGGTCGGCACCATGAACCCGGAGGAAGGCGAGCTCCGCCCGCAGCTCCTGGACCGGTTCGGGCTGACCGTCGAGGCGGCTGCGCCGCGTGACCCGGGGCCGCGGGCCGAGGTGGTGCGCCGCCGGCTGGACTACGACGCCGACCCGGAGGGGTTCACGGCCCGCTGGCGGGCTGAGGAGTCGGGGCTGGCTGACCGCATCGCGGCGGCGCGGCGTTTGCTGCCCCGCGTGGTGCTGCCGGACGGCGCGCTGCGCCAGGTGGCGTCGGTGTGCGCGGCGTTCGGGGTGGACGGGCTGCGCGCCGACCTGGTCACCGCCCGGGCCGCGATGGCCCACGCCGCCTGGCAGGGCCGGGCGGAGGTGACCGCCGAGGACATCCGGGCCGCCGCCCGGCTGGCACTGCCGCACCGCCGCCGGCGCCAGCCGTTCGACCCGCCGCAACTCGATGAGCAGCAGCTGGAAGAGGCGCTGGCCGCGGCGCCGGCCCGGACGACAACCCCGGCCCCGGCCCCGGTTCGGATCCCGGTGGTCCCGGTTCGGATCCCGGTGGTCCCGATCCGGCCCCGGTCCCGGCCCGGATCCTGACTCCGGACCCGGCGGCGGCCCCTCCACCCCCAATGGCAGCTCTGGCAACTTCAGTCCTGGCAGTCACAGCGGTCCCGGGCCCGGCGCCGATCCCAGCGGGCCGACCGCGGAACCGCCCGGCTCCGGCCCCGGCGCGCCCACTCCCAATCACCCCTCTGACAACTTCAGTACCGGCAGTCACGCCCATCCCGGCAGCAACGGCGGTCCCGGGGGCCGGGAGCTGGCGGCGCCGGCCGCGCCGGGGGCCACGTTCCGGGTCCGGCGGCTGGAGGTGCCCGGGGTCGGCGCGGGGGCGGCGGGCCGGCGTTCGCGGGCCCGGGGGCAGACCGGCCGGGTCACCGGGGCCCGGCGGCCTGCGGGGCCGGTCCGTCAGGTGCACCTGACGGCCACGCTGGCCGCCGCCGCGCCGTACCAGGTCCAGCGGGGCCGGTCCGGGCCGGGCGGGCTGCGGCTGCGGCGCGAGGACCTGCGCGAGGGCCGCCGGGAGGGCCGCGAGGGCAACCTCATTCTGTTCGCGGTGGACGCCAGCGGCTCGATGGCGGCCCGGGCCCGGATGGGGGCGGTCAAGGGCGCGGTGCTGTCCCTGCTGCTGGACGCCTACCAGCGCCGGGACAAGGTCGGCATGCTCACGTTCAGCGGCTCGTCGGCGCGAGTGCTGCTGCCGCCGACCTCGTCGGTGGAGGCCGCCGCGGCCCGGCTGGCCGAGCTGCCGGCCGGCGGCCGCACCCCGCTGGCCGCCGGGCTGCTGCGCGCGCACGAGGTGCTGCGCACCGAACGGCTCCGCGACCCCGACCGCCGCCCCCTGCTCGTCGTGGTCACCGACGGCCGCGCCACCAGCGCCGCCCCCTCCAGCCCCGCGCCCCGCACCACGGACCCGGTGGCCGCCGCTCACCAGGCCGCCGGCCTGCTGGCCGCGGCCCGGGTGACCTCGGTGGTCGTGGACTGTGAGTCGGGACCGATCCGGCTGGGCCTGGCGGCCGGGCTGGCCCGCGCCCTGGACGGCACCCTGCTGCGGCTGGACGAACTGGCCGCGGGCCCGCTGGCCGATTCGGTCCGCGCCTTCACCTTCCCGCCCCACCACCAGGAGGTGGCCTGATGCCCCAGGGCCAGCCGGCCAGCGTCCCGGACGACGGGCTCACCACCCGGCAGCGCCGGCGCCGCGCCCTGGTCGTGGTGCACACCGGCGAGATGAAAGGCAAGTCCACGGCCGCGTTCGGGCTGGCCCTGCGGGCCTGGAACCAGGGCTGGCCGATCGTGGTGTACCAGTTCGTGAAGAGCGCGAAGTGGAAGACCGGTGAGGAGTCGGCCCTGCGCGCGCTCAGCGCGGTGCACGCCGACACCGGCCAGGGCGCGCCGGTGACCTGGCACAAGATGGGCGAGGGCTGGTCCTGGATCCGCAAGCCGGGCAGCGAGGCCGACCACGCCGCCGACGCCCGGGAAGGCTGGGCCCAGGTCAAGCGGGACCTGGCCGCCGAGGCTTACCGCTTCTACGTGCTCGACGAGTTCACCTACCCGATGAAGTGGGGCTGGGTTGACACCGGCGACGTGATCGGGACCCTGGCCTCCCGGCCGGGCGGCCAGCACGTGGTGATCACCGGCCGGGACGCCGACCCGCGGCTGGTCGCGGCGGCCGACCTGGTCGTGGAGATGACCAAGGTCAAGCACCCGATGGACGCGGGCCAGAAGGGCCAGGGAGGCATCGAATGGTGAGCCTGCCCCGGCTGGTCGTCGCGGCGCCCGCCTCGGGCCAGGGCAAGACCACCGTGGCCACCGGCCTGATGGCCGCGCTGCGGGCCCGCGGGCTGGCGGTTTCCGGGCACAAGGCCGGCCCCGACTTCATCGACCCCGGCTACCACGCGCTGGCCACCGGGCGCCCCGGCCGCAACCTCGACCCGGTGCTGTGCGGCGAGGACCTGATCGCGCCGCTGTTCGCGCACGGGGCGGCCGGGGCGGACCTGGCCGTGGTGGAGGGGGTGATGGGGTTGTTCGACGGGCGGGGCCGCACGTCGCACGGGTTGACCGCGCACGTGGCCCGGCTGCTGGACGCGCCCGTGCTGCTGGTCGTGGACGCGGCGGCGCAGGGCCGGTCGGTCGCCGCGCTGGTGGCCGGCTTCGCCGGCTACGACCCCCGGGTCCGGCTGGGCGGGGTGATCCTCAACCGGGTCGGCTCGGCCTGGCACGAGGAGATCCTCCGGGCCGCCCTGGACGAGCTGGGGGTCCCGGTGCTGGGCGCGTTGCGGCGCGACGAGGGGGTCGCGGCCCCGTCCCGGCACCTGGGACTCGTCCCGGTGGCCGAGCGGGAAGGGGCGGCCCGCCGGGCGATGGACCGGCTGGGCGCGATGCTCGGCGGGGCCGTGGACCTGGCCGCGGTGATCAGGCTGGCCGAGTCCGCCGGGCCGCTGCCCGCGGCGCCCTGGTCGCCGGAAGCGGCTCTCGCCAGCCCCAGGCCCACAGACGCCAATCACCCCACAGACACTGAGCACCGCACAGGCAATGAGCACCGCACAGGCACCGGGCGGCCCACGGGCCCCGTAGGCCCGCCGGACCGGCTGGGCCGCAGGCCAGTGGTGGCGGTGGCCGGCGGGGCCGCGTTCAGCTTCAGCTACGCCGAAACGGCCGAACTGCTGACCGCGGCCGGGGCCGAGGTGGCCCGGGTAGATCCGCTGCGCGACGAGGCCCTGCCGCCCGGGACCGCGGCGCTGGTGCTCGGCGGCGGGTTCCCCGAGGTGCACGTGGCCGACCTGGCCGCCAACGAGCCGCTCCGCGCGGACGTGGCCCGGCTGGCCCGGGCCGGGAGGCCGGTCGTCGCAGAGTGCGCCGGGCTGCTTTACCTGGCCCGCGAGCTGGACGGCCTGCCCATGTGCGGGGTGCTGGACATCACCGCCGGGATGACCGCCCGGCTCACCCTCGGCTACCGGGATGCGACGGCCGCGGCCGACTCGGTGGTGGCGCCGCCCGGGGCGGCCGTATGCGGTCACGAGTTCCACCGCACGGCCGTCGATCCCCCGCACTCCCCGGACCCTGCGTGGATGGTGGGGGACCGGCCGGAGGGTTTCGTGAAGGGAGCTGTGCACGCGTCCTATCTGCACCTGCACTGGGCGGGCTACCCGCAGCTCGCGCGGCGGCTAGTCGAGGCGGCCGCGGCATGACCGCAGCCGCGGACCCGGGCCCCCGGCTGGCCGGGGTGGGCGTCGGCCCCGGCGACCCGGACCTGGTCACGGTCAAGGCGGTTCGCGTGCTGAACGAGGCTGACCTGGTCCTGGTCCCGGTGCTGGCGGAGGAACCGGGGCCCGGGCGGGCGGAGGTCACGGTCCGCGCCCATCTGCGGCACGACCGGATCCGCCGGGTCCCCTTCGCCCTCACCGGGCGGGCGGACCGGGGCCGCCGGGTCGCGGCCTGGGACGCGGCCGCGGACACGGCGGCCGAGGCGTTCCGGGCGGGCGCGTCGCTGGTCGCGTTCGCCACGATCGGCGACCCCAACGTCTACTCCACGTTCACCTACCTGGCCAGCGGGGTGCGCGCGCGGGTGCCCGGGCTGAGCACGGCGACCGTGCCGGGCATCACCGCCATGCAGGACCTGGCCGCCCGGAGCGGGACCGTGCTGTGCGAGGGCCGGGAGAGCCTGGCCCTGCTCCCGCTGACCGCGGGGGTGGCGACCTTCCGGGCCGCGCTGGCCAGCTTTGACACCGTCGTCGGCTACAAAAGCGGGCGCCACCTGCCCGAGGTCCTGGCCGCGGTCCGGGAGGCGGGCCGTCTGGACGGCGCGGTGCACGGCGCCAGCCTCGGTCTGCCGGGCGAGGACATCCGGCCGGCCGCGGCGCTGACCGGGCCCGCGCCCTACCTGTCCACGCTGCTGGTGCCGGCCCGCCGGACGATCCGCGGGGGGAAGCTGTGACCGCCTCGGTGACCGGCCCGGAGCCGGGCACGGGCCAGGGCGCGGGCCACCGCCCGGAGCCGGGCACGGGCCAGCGGGCGGGGCAGGCCCCGGGCGGGGGGAAGGTCTGGTTCGTGGGGGCCGGGCCGGGGGCCGCCGACCTGCTCACGCTGCGGGCCGCCCGGGTGATCGGCCAGGCCGACGTGGTGATCTGGGCGGCCAGCCTGGTTCATCCGGACGTGCTCCAGCACGCCAGGCCCGGGGCCGAGGTGGTCGACTCGGCGCAACTGCCGCTGGAGGGGGTCCGGCCGCTGTACCAGCGGGCCCGGGACGGCGGCCTGGTGGTGGCCCGGATCCATTCCGGGGATCCCGCCCTGTGGGGCGCGGTGCAGGAGCAGCGGCACCTGTGCGACGAGCTCGGCTTGCCGCACGAGACCGTCCCGGGGGTCAGCGCCTACGCCGCGGTCGCCGCGCTGGCCGGCCGGGAACTTACCGTCCCGGAGGTCGCCCAGTCAGTGGTGCTGACCCGGCTGGGCGGCGGCAAGACCCCGATGCCGCCCGGGGAGGAGATCAGCGACCTGGCCCGGCACGGCACTACCATGGCGGTGTTCCTGTCCGCCGCCCGGTCGGGCCAGCTTCAGGCCGAGCTGCTGGACGGCGGCTACCCGCCGGACACGCCGGTGATCGTGGCCTACCGGGCGACCTGGCCCGACGAGCTCGTGGTGGAGTGCACAGTCGGCACGCTGGCCAGCACGGTCCGGGCCCGCAAGCTCTGGAAGCACACGCTGTTCCTGGTCGGGCCCGCCCTCGGCGCCCGCGGCACCCGGTCCCGGCTGTATCACCCCGGTCACTTCCACGGTTTCCGCCGGGCCGACCCGGACGCGCGTACCGCCCTGCGCGAGGCCGCTCGTGAATGAGCCGGACCAGGGCCACAGCCGGCCCGTGAGCGGCCCGGCCGGCTCCCATCAATCCGCGCAGCCTCACGAACCCCAGCTCCCCGAACTGCGCGAGCCGGACCTGCCGCGCACGGCCAAGGTCCGGCCCCGGGCGCTGCGGACCGGGTGGACCACCGGCACGTGCGCCTCGGCTGCGGCTAAGGCGGCGGTCACCGCCCTGCGCGACCAGGCCCCGCAACACCGCGTGGAGATCTCGCTGCCCAGCGGCCGGCGGGTGGCCTTCCCGGTCGGGTCCTGCGCCTACTCCGCTCAGCAGGGCACGGCCGTCGTGGTCAAGGACGCCGGTGACGACCCGGACGTGACCCACGGCGCGCAGCTCACCGCCACCGTGCGCTGGCGGGCCGAGCCGGGGGTCGCCCTGGAGGGCGGAGAAGGCGTCGGCGTGGTCACCAAGCCCGGGCTCGGCATCGAGGTCGGCGAGCCGGCGATCACCGCGACGCCCCGGGCCATGATCACCAGCGCGGTCGCCGAGGTGGCCGACCTGAGCGCCCAGGGCGCGGTGGTGATCATCTCGGTGCCCGGCGGGGAGCGGATGGCCCGCAAGACCACGAACGCCAGGCTCGGCGTCCTCGGCGGGATCTCGATCCTGGGCACGACCGGGATCGTCCGGCCGTTCTCCACCGCGTCCTGGCGGGCCAGCGTGGAGCAGGCCGTGTCGGTACTGGCCGCCCAGGGCCAGCGGGCGGTCGTGCTGTGCACCGGCGGCCGGACCGAGCAGGCGGCCATGGCCCTGCGGCCGGACCTGCCCGAGGTGTGCTTCGTGGAGGTGGGCGACTTCACCGGCGCCGCGCTGCGCCGGGCCACGGGCGCCGGGGTGGACCAGGTGATCTTCGTGGGCATGGCGGGCAAGCTGGCCAAGCTGGCCGCGGGCGTGCTGATGACCCACTACACCCGGTCCGCGGTGGATCTGGGCCTGCTCGGCGACGTGACCACGGCCGCAGGCGGCCCGCCGAGGTGGCCGCGGAGGTCGCCGCGGCCAACACGGGCCGGCACGCCTATGAGATCTGGGCCCGCGAAGGGCTGCTCCGCCCGGCCGGGGACGAACTGTGCCGCCGGGTCCGGTCGGTGCTCATCCGGGCGGCCGGTGGCCGGCTGGATGCCGACGTCGCCCTGGTGGACTTCGCCGGGCGCACGGTGGTCGGCGCCAGCCTGGCCGAGTGGGTGAGCTCACCGTGATCACCGTTATCGGGCTGGATGGATCCCCGCTCAGCCGCCGCGCGGCGGACGCCATAGCCGGCGCCACCCTGCTGGTCGGCGGCCGGCGCCACCTGGCCGCCGCCGGCTGGCCCGCCGGGGAACCCGGTCCCGGGGCATCCGGTCCCGGGGGCATCGGTCCCGGCGGCCAGGCGTCCGCCGCGGTGACCTCGGCCAGGCCGCGGGTCATCACGCTCGGGCCGTTGCGGCCGGCGCTGGACGCGCTCGCGGCACACGACGGCGACGCCGTCGTGCTGGCCTCCGGGGATCCGGGCTTCTTCGGCATCGTGCGCGCGCTGCGGGAACGCGGCCTGGACTGCGTCGTGCTGCCCGCGACCTCCAGTGTGGCGCTGGCCTTCGCCCGCGCCGGGCTGCCCTGGGACGACGCGGTGGTGGTGAGCGCGCACGGCCGGGAGCTGCGCGCGGCGGTCAACGTCTGCCGGGCGCACCCCAAGGTGGCCGTGCTGACCGGGCCGGGCCAGGGGCCGGCCGAGATCGGCGCGGCCCTGGCCGGGTGGCCGCGCCGGCTGGTGGTGGCCGAGGACCTGGGCGGCCCGGGCGAGCGCTGCACCCCGTGCACCCCCGTCGAAGCTGCCCAGCGCGAGTGGCCCGCCCTCAACGTGGTCCTGTCCCTCGCCGCCCATGTCCCAGCTCCCCCACCAACCACACAAGCCTCAGACCCCGTGGCCGACGAAGGCGGCGGCTCGCCCGATGGCCCCGCCAACCCCTCCGGTAACGCTGACCCCACGGGTGAGCCACCTGAGGGTCTCCGCCCCGCCGACCAGCCCGTGATCATGGGATTGCTGGGGTCAGGACAACAGCAAACCCATGATCACGAAGAGGGCTGCTACCCCCACTGCCTCAGGGACCTCGCAAATCACACAGGATCCAGCGGGCCGGGATCCAGCGGCCGCGGCGAGACGGGACCCGGCGAGACGGGACCGGGCTGGTGCTGGCCGCTGTGGCCAGGCACCGGCGGCGACGGGTGGGCACTGGGCGGGGAGGCGTTCGAGCACCGGGACTCGATGGTGACCAAACCCGAGGTGCGGGCGCTGGCGCTGGCCCGGCTCGGCCCCCGGCCCGGCGTGCTGGTGTGGGACGTCGGCGCGGGCTCCGGCTCGGTGGCGGTGGAGTGCGCCCGGTTCGGCGCGGCGGTGATCGCGGTGGACCGGGACCCGGCGCAGTGCGCCCGGGTGGCGGCCAACTCCCGGCGGCACCGGGCCGAGGTCCGGGTGGTGGGCGGCGCGGCACCGGAGGCGCTGGACGGGCTGCCCGACCCGGACGCGGTGTTCGTGGGCGGCGGCGGCCTGCCGGTCGTCCGCGCGGTGGCGGCCCGCCGACCGGCCCGGATCGTGCTGGCGCTGGCGGCGGTGGAGCGGGCCGGGCCGGCCATGGCGGGGCTCACGGAAGCGGGCTACCGGGTGGAAGGCACCCTGCTGCAGGTGAGCCACCTGTCCGCGCTGCCGGACGGCACCCACCGCCTCGCCCCAGCGAACCCGGTTTTCCTCCTCTGGGCTAACCGGGGCCAGGCCGGGCCGCGGGAGGCGGAGTGATCGGGCTGATCGCGGTGACGGCCGCGGGACGGGCCGCCGCGGACCGGCTGGCCCGGGCCTGGCCCGGGGAGACCCGCCACTATCCCGGGCCCGCGGGGACGGCGCTGCCGCGGGCCTGGGCCGAGTGTGAGGCGCTGGTCTGCTTCCTGGCGGCCGGCGCGATCATCCGGCTGATCGCCCCGCTGCTGGCCAGCAAGCACACCGACCCGGCGGTGGTGTGCGTGGACGAGGCGTCCCGGCACGCGATCGCGCTCGTGGGCGGCCACGGAGCGGGCGCGAACGACCTGGCCGCCCGGGCCGCCGCGGTGCTGGGCGCGGATCCGGTGCTGAGCACGGCCACCGACGCGGCCGGCCTGGCCGGCCTGGACACGCTGGGGTGGCCGGCGGAAGGGGCGGTCGCCGCGGTCAGCCGGGCCATGCTGGACGGCGAGCCGGTCTGGCTGGACAGCGACGCCACCTGGCCGCTGCCCGCGTTCCCGCCCAACGTCCGTCTCGCCCCCGCCGCCGATCCTGATGAGGCTGAAGAGGCTGATGGGATCTATGGGACTGATGAGGCTGGGGTGGGTGGGGCTGGCCGGGGTAGCGCGGGGCAGGGTGGAGCTGGGGTGGGTGGGGCCGGGCAGGGCGGGGGCGGGCGGGGGACGCGGGTTCTGGTCACGGACCGGGTGGTCCCGGGGGACGGGCGGACTGTGGTGCTCAGGCCGCCGTCGCTGGCCGTCGGGGTGGGCGCGAGCCGGGGGGCCGGCGCGGCCGAGGTGCTCGGGCTGATCGACACGACCCTGGCCGGGGCAGGCCTGTCGCCGCTCTCGGTCGCCGCCCTGGCCACGGTGGACGCCAAGGCGGCCGAGCCCGGGATCACGCAGGCGGCGGCGCAGCGCGGCTGGCCGCTGGTCAGCTACCCGGCGGACGTGCTGGCGGCCGTGGCGGTCCCGAATCCGAGCGACGCGGCCCGCCGCGCCGTGGGTACCCCCAGCGTGGCCGAGGCGGCCGCGCTGACCCGTGGCGACGTGCTCGTGGCCGCCAAGCGCAAGTCGGCCAGGGCGACCGCGGCGGTGGCCCGGATCCGGCCCCGCGGCCGGCTGGCCCTGGTCGGGCTGGGGCCGGGGGCCCGGGACCTGCTCCCGCCGCGGGCCGTGGCCGAGCTGCGCCGGGCGTCCGTCGTGGCCGGCCTGGACCAGTACCTCGACCAGGTCCGCGACCTGCTCCGGCCGGGCACCCGGGTGCTGTCCTCGGGGCTCGGCGCCGAAGAGGAACGGGCCCGGGCCGCGGTGACCGAAGCCCAGCGCGGCTGCGCCGTGGCCCTGGTCGGCTCCGGGGACGCCGGCGTGTACTCGATGGCCAGCCCGGCGCTCAGCCTGGCCGGCCAGGACATCGACGTGGTCACCGTGCCCGGCATCACCGCGAGCCTGGCCGCCGCGGCCCTGCTCGGCGCGCCACTCGGGCACGACCACGCGGTGATCTCGCTGTCCGACCTGAACACGCCCTGGACAGTGATCGAACGCCGGGTGCGCGCCGCCGCGGAGGGCGATTTCGTGGTCGCCTTCTACAATCCGCGGAGCCGCGCCCGCGACTGGCAGCTCCGCGCCGCGCTGGATCTGCTCGGCGCGCACCGGCCGGCCAGCACGCCCGCCGCCGTTATCCGCAACGCAAACCGTCCCGGCCAGCTCATCAGCGTGACCACACTGGGCACAATGGACACGGCCGCCGTCAACATGCTGAGCCTGGTGCTCGTCGGCTGCTCGGCGACGCAGATGGTGGCGGGCCGCATGGTGACGCCGCGGGGGTACGCATGGCAGCCGTGATCATCGGCGCCTGCCAGGGGTGTGGTGCATGCCTGCTCACCTGCCCGGAGCACGCGATCCGGCCGGCCGGACGGGCGCTCGTGGTGCTGCCCGGCCGGTGCACGGGCTGCGGCGAGTGCCTCGAAATCTGCCCGGCCGGGGTGATCAGCCTGGCTGAATGGGACGACGTGATGAACGACGAGGGAGACCAGTGAGCCGCGTCATCGATCCGATCGAGGAAGAGTCGTACGCGATCTTGCGGGCCCGGGCGGACACCGGGGCGCTGGCCCCGCTGGCCCGGGCCGTGACCGAGCGGGTGGTGCACGCCAGCGCCGACCTCGACTACCTCACCGACCTGGTGTGCGTGGAAGAGGCGCTGGCCGCCGGGGCGGCCGCGCTGCGCCGGGGGGCCCCGGTGGTCGCGGACAGCGCGATGGTCGCGGCCGGCATCACCAGCCGCGAGGTCATCTGCCGGAGCCGTGACCCGCGGGCCCGGTCGCTGGCCCTCCGGACCGGGCTGACCCGCTCGGCCGCGGGGGCGCGCGTGGCCGCCCAGGACGCTGGCCCGGGCGCCGTGTGGGTGATCGGCACCGCCCCCACGGCCCTGGTCGAGCTGCTGTCCCTGGACGCCGGGCCCGCGCTGGTCATCGGCCTGCCCGTCGGGTTCGTGGGGGCCACCGAGGCCAAGGCCGCGCTGCGGGCCAGCGGGCTCCCCGCCCTCACCAACCTGAGCGAGAAGGGCGGGGCCGCGGTGGCCGCGGCCGCGCTCAACGCCCTGCTGTACCACGAGGAGGCCGGGTGACGGCGGCGGGATCGGCCACGGACGGACCGTTGTTGCTGGTCGTCGGGCACGGTACCCGCGACGCCAGCGGGGTGGCGCAGTTCGGCCAGCTGATCGGGCGGGTCCGTGACCAGTCGGCGGGATGGCTGCGGGGCGTGGACGGCGGGTTCATCGAACTGGCCGCGCCGACGGTCGGTGAGGCGGTCACCCGGCTGATCGGGAGCGGCCCCGCGGAGCTGGTCGCCGTCCCGCTGGTGCTCAGCGCGGCCGGGCACGGCAAGGGCGACATCCCCGCCGCGCTGGCCCGGGAGCAGGTGCGCCATCCCGGGCTGCGGTACCGCTACGGGCGGCCGCTCGGCCCGCATCCGGTACTGCTGGACGTGCTGGCGGCGCGCATCGACGCGGCGCTGGCCGGGGCACCCCGGACCGGGGTGCATGTCGTGCTGGCCGGCCGGGGTTCCACCGACCCGGACGGCAACGCCGAGGTGGCCAAGGTGGCCCGGCTGCTCTGGGAGGGACGCGGCTACGCCGACGTCGGGCTGAGCTTCGTCTCGCTGGCCGCGCCGTCGGTGCCGGCCGCCCTGGAGCGGGCCCGGCGGCTCGGCGCGGAGCGGATCGTGGTCGCGCCGTACTTCCTGTTCGCCGGGGTGCTGCCGGACCGGGTCACGGCCCAGGCGGCCGCGTTCGCGGAGCAGCACCCGGGCCTCGACGTGCGGGTGGCCGGGCTGATCGGCGCCTGCGGCGAGCTGGCCGGGCTGGTGCTCGAGCGCTGCACCGAGGCGCTGCGCGGCGACATCAGGATGAACTGCGACACGTGCGCGTACCGGATCGCGATGCCGGGGTTCACCGGCAAGCTCGGCCAGCCGCAGACCCCGCATCATCACCCGCACGACGTGGCCGCGCAGGCCGGCGCGCACCGGGTCCACCAGCACGCGCAGCAGGAGAGCGGATGACCCGTCCCCCCGGTGGGGGGGTTACCGGGGGGACGGGGATCATCGGGGCCGGTCAGCCCGGGACGGCTGGGCCGCTGGTCATCAGGGCACCGACCACTGCTGGTTGCTGCCGCCGTTACAGGTCCACAGGTCGAGCTGGGTGCCCTCCGTGGTGGTGAACGCCGGGTCGTCCAGGCATTTGCCGGAGGCCGGGTTCACCAGTTCGCCGTTCACCGCGATCCACTGCTGGTTCGCGCCGCCGTTACAGGTCCACTCCTCGATCAGGGTGCCGTTGGTGTAGTTGGCGCCAGTGATGTCCAGGCAGCTGCCGTTGATCCCGACCGTGCCGTTGGACTCCATGGTCCAGTTCTCCGCAGACGCATCGCTGTCACAGTCCCACATCTGCACCTTCGTGCCGTTCGCCGCCGAGCCCCCATTGACGTCGGCACACTCGGAGGTGTCGTCACCCGCGATGATATGCCCGGTCGGGGTGGACGAACCGACCAGGGTGACCGACAAGTTGTCGAACTGGTCCGTCTGATAGCCAGACGTGCCAAAGCCGACCATCCCGGAGGCGTAGGCGGTGTCCGTGACGGTGGCCACGGTGGTGCCGTTGATGGCCGCCGAGATGCTGCTGCCGTTGAAGGTCAGGGCCAGGTGCTGCCAGGTGCCGGTGCCGGGTGCGGTCACCGTGCCGCTGGCCAGCGTGGTGAGCGTGCCGCTGGTGCTGTTGCGCACAATGGACCACGCCCCGGTGTTGCTGAGCTGCAGGTAGTAATCGTTGATGTCGGCCGGCGAGAAGGCCTGCTGGGTGCCTACCCGGCCCAGCAGCTGGACCCCGCCCGCCTGCTCCATCAGCGCATCGGCGGAGACGGTGTAGTTACTCCAGCTCAGGTTGCCGCCGATGGTGTAGGGGGTGGCGTTGTTATCCCACTCGACCGGCTGGACCGCGGCCTGCTGCTGGAGGCACTGGCCCGAGTGGCCGCCGGTGCAGGGCTCGACCTCGAACGCGCCCTGCATCTGGGACAGGTAGGGCGGCTGCTGGCCTGCGGTGTCGCTGTCGAAGCTGTCGGAGTACGGCAGGGACAGGGTGCCCTGGCCCGGGCTGGCCGCGGTGCCCTTGCCCTGGCCGGAGGTGGTGGTCAGCGTGTAGATATAGCCGGGCTGGACGGTGAGCGAGTAGGCGCCGTTCACCGGGGTGATGCTCGCCTGCTGGGCGAACTGGGGGCCCGAGCCGGGGGTGTTGACGTCGGTGGCCCACACGTGCACGGTGCCGGTGGACAGGCCGCCGGACACGGTCAGGTTGACGGTCTGCGCCGCGGTGGCCGTGGTGGTCTCGATGATCGTGGAGTAGTCGGTGCCGTCGGTGGACTTGAGGGACACGTAGCTGCCGTTCGACTCGCTCCCGCCCAGGTAGCCGGAACCGGAGTTGAGGAACTGCCAGCCGGGCGCGGTGAACTGGGTGACCTGGGCGGTGGCCCACAGATTCTCCCCCACGCTGTACGCGCCGGACCAGGGCTGGTTGGCCAGGATCAGCCCGTCGGTGTTGTAGGGCAGGTCGGGGTAGATCGCGGCGATCAGCGGCCAGTTGATGTAGGCGGTCAGGTCGGCGTCGATATAGCCGCGGGTAATCGAGCGGATCAGCGCCGGGGCGCCGGTGTTGAAGTCCTGGGAGCCGTTCTCGCTGGCCCACAGCGGCTTGCCGGTGCCCTCGGCCGTCGAGTTGCCCGGGCAGGTGTCCGCGCTGCCGCCGTCACCGCCCGCGCAGGGGTAGTGGACGCCGATGATGCCCACCGCGCTGGCGAAGGCGGAGTTGCCCGCGATGTCGGTGGCGATGCTCCAGTCGCTGTCCGCGCCGACGATCTGCACGGACGAGTAGCCGTCGGCGTTGAGGGTGGACCGCAGCTGCTCATACCAGGAGATGTCGTAGCCGCGCTCGTTCCAGCCGCCCAGGTAGTTGATGGCCAGTCCGTGCGACGCCGCGCAGTTCAGCCAGCTGACCAGGTAGTTGATCGTGCTGGTGGTCCAGAAGGTGCTGCCGACCCACCCCGGCGCGCCCCAGGCCAGCCCGTAGAGCTTGATGGCCGGGTTGAGCGCCTTGGCCTGCTCCATCAGCCACCAGTTGTATCCGGCGCTGCAGTTGATCGAGCCGGACGAGTGCTCGATGCTCGATTCGGAGCCGTCGGTGGAGTTGGTGTCCCCGCCGATCTCGACCTTGAGGATCTGCAGGTCGGCGCCGTAGCCCGGCTTGAACAGGTAGTCCAGGATCTGCTGCTGCTCAGCGGCGGGATAGTCGGTCAGCAGCCGCGAGTTGCCGCCCCCGCCGCTGATCGCGCCGATCCCGTCGAAGGTCCGCCCGGCGCTGGTCCCGTTGACGGTGATGGCGGTCTGCGCGGCGGCCTGGGTCAGCGGGACCGCCGCCAGGCAGAACGCCGAGCCGAGCAGGGCCGCGGTGGCCAGGACCACGGCGTGCCGTAAACCCTGGCGCCGCAAGCCTCTGGGACGCGAGCCCCGGTGCGGCAAGCCTCTGGGTCGCGAACCTCTGGGACGGGCTGTGCGCACGGCGGCACCCCTTCCTGACCCGCGTCCTCGCGGGTCGTCCAGGCGCTCCGACCACGGGGGCATGGTGATTGGATCTGATGGAAAGTGGTCGAAAGCGTTGAAAGATGCCTTCATTCAGGCATCGCCGGCCGGCCGCGTCAAGATGCCGCCGGACGGTGGTCCCGCCCAGTGCGCGGGCGGTGAACCTGTGGGCCTCGGGAGCCGTTTCCGGTGGGGTAACCCCGCGTCACCGGGCGGGCCGCACCGGGCCCGGCCGCCGCGCCCGCCCGGTCGGCCCTACCCGGCCTGGCCCCGGGCGGCCATGTCCAGCCTGACCTCGGACGGGCCGCCTGTTCATCTCTTAGTAGCCACCCATCTACTAAGAGTAATAAGAGTGCCTGTACGATCTGTTACGGCATGATCGAATACGGGTCGTCACTACTGGTAGCATTTCCGTTGCCTTGCCGTGGCGAGCCTGCCCAGGGGACCTAGATCAGCGGGCGAGCTCAGCGGCAGGCACCGGGGTGCCCGAGGATCACGGGAGAGTGGTTTGTCGGGGGCGTACGGGGTCATTCAGGGAGCAGGGGGGGTGACCGGCCGGAGTCGGGCGGCCGGTCACGATTCGCGGGCCACGGGGGTGGAGCCGGTTACCCGGTCCAGCGTGCATCGCCTGCTCGATGCGCTGCCGTTCCTCATCATGGGCGCGGTGACGGCGGCCAGCCTGGTCATCGGCCCGCACTCCGGGCTGCTCCAGCTGCTGGCGCTGGGCCCGGCCTTCGCCGCGGTCTCCGGCGGCCTGCGCAAGACCGTCGCCGCGGGGGTGGTGGCCCTCGTCCTGGACGCGCTGCTGGCCGCCGACCAGATCATCAGCACCTGGGGTGCCTACGCCCGCGACTCGGCCACGGTGGTCGGCGTGACCGCGGCCGCGGTGATCGCCTGCACGGTGCGGCAGCGGCGGGAGCGCGAGCTGGCCGAGGTCCGGGCCATCGCCGAGGTCGCGCAGCAGGTCCTGCTGGGCCCGGTGCCCGGCGTGACGCGCAGCGTCCGGCTGGCGGTGCGCTACATGTCGGCGACCTCCCACGCGCGGATCGGCGGCGACCTCTACGAGGTGGTGACCGGGACGGCCGGGATGCGGCTGATCATCGGCGACGTCCAGGGCAAGGGGCTGGTCGCGGTCAAGACCGCCGCCACGGTCCTCGGCTCGTTCCGTGAGGTGGCGCACGAGGCGGTCAGCCTGCCCACGATCGCGGACCGGCTGGAGATCAGCCTGGCCCGCCAGCTGACCGACGAGCAGTTCGTCACCGCCATCCTCGCCGAGGTCAGCCCGGACGGGTCCCGGATCAACCTGCTCAGCTGCGGTCATCCTCCGCCCTTGCTGATCGCGGGTCACACCGGCCGGTTCGTGGAATCGGCCGCCCCGAGCCTGCCGCTGGGCCTGGCCAGCCTGGGCACCGGGCCGCGGGAGGTGATCACCGTCCCGTTCGCCCCGGACGACCAGATGCTGTTCTACACGGACGGGGTCAGCGAGGCGCGGAACCGGGCCGGCGAGTTCTACCCGCTGCCGGACCGGGCGGTCTACGCCGAGGCCACCGACCCGGACAGCGCCCTGGACCGGCTGCAGGAGGATGTGCTGCAGCACGTCGGGCACGCGCTGGACGACGACGCGGCGATGCTGCTGCTGCGCCGCCAGGCCGCCTGACGGCTGCCGCACGGTTACCGGCCGCGCGGGTCCAGCCAGACCGTGAGGTGCGCGGGTTCCAGCGCGTTGGCCACCGAGGTCACCAGGTCGGCGCGCACCGTGTCCAGCTCGACCGCGTCCTGGAGGCGCCCCGCGAACGCGGTGACCGCCGCGTCCGCGTCGTACCGGGCCCGGTTGAACCGCCGGTCCACCGCCCGCTGCACCCGGCGGCGCACCGGGGTGAACAACGCCGCCGCGGCCAGCGTCGACGCGGCCACCGCCCACGTCGAGGCAAACCCGAGCACCTGGGTGGCCAGCAGCACCAGGCCCGCATACACGCCGATCAGCAGGCCGGTGACCAGCGCGTACGCCACCGTACGCGAGACCAGCCGGTCGATCTCATACAGCCGGTACCGCAGGATGCCCAGGCCCATGCCGAGCGGGAACGCGACTATCGCGTAGGTCGCGATCACGGCGACCACGCCGGTCACCGCGGAGGAGTTGTTGCCCGACTCGGCCACGGTCATCGTCACCAGGCCGACCAGGGTGATCGCCGCTCCCGCGGTGAACCACTTGTACTGCTGGCGCACGTCCCCGGCGGAGCGCCGGAAATCGATGACCAGGCGGACGACCCAGGACAGCCAGAAGGGGACGACCGCCAGCACCGGCAGCCCGGAGGCGAAGAACCCGAGGGCGCCTCCCGGGTGCTGGGCGATGACCTGCCCGGCGGCATCGAAGCGCAGGCCCGGCAGGGTGGCCAGGTACCAGGCGGGGATGGCCTGGGTGAGCACGACCAGCGCGCTGGCCACGGCGTAGGCGCGCAACGCCCAGCGCCCAGCGCGGGACAGCCGGCCTCCGGGGAACAGCAGCAGCGCCGTCATCCCCACCAGGGGAGATACCGCCCAGAAGGCATTCTCGGCAAAGATCACAACGCGCAAGAGAGGCAGTACGCCGGCGTCGCGCTGGACGCCGTACTGGACGCAGAGCCCCGCGGCGATGGTAAAGGCGGCGGCCATCCCCGTGACCAGCAGTGTCCAGCCGATGGGGTTGGCCGGCAGGCGCACGGCCACCACGAAGCCCACCGCCAGGAACGCCACGGCCAGCGCGATGACCGCGCCATCCGACGACGGCCCCAGGTCACCGGTAAGCGCGGTCAGCAGGACCGCGGCGGCGATCATCGCCAGGGTGAGCCCGCCCAGCACCCAGGCCGCGGCCGGGGCGGCGGGCCTGGTCCGGGCGGGCCTGGTCCGGGCGGCCCCGCTGGCGGCGGTCACCGGTATTCTCCGGGCATCTGCAGCCAGACCGACGCGTGCGCAGGCTCCAGCGCGCTGACCATGGTCGTCATCAGGTCGGCGCGGACCTCGTCCAGGGCCACCTCGCCACTGAGCCGGGCGGCGAAGGCGCCCACGGCCGCGTCCGCGTCGTAGCGGGCCCGGTTGAACCGCCGGTCCACCACCCGCTGGACCCGGCGGCGGACCGGGGTGAACAGGGCCGCGGCGGCCAGCGTGGACGCGGCCACCGCCCACGTCGAGCCGAACCCCAGCACCTGGGTGGCCAGCAGGACCAGCCCGGCGTACACGCCCACCAGCAGCCCGGTGATGATCGCGTAGGCCAGCGTCCGGGAGATGATCCGGTCGATGTCGTAGAGCCGGTACTTGAGGATGCCGATGCCGATGCCGAGCGGCAGCGCCGCCAGGCCGACGATCGCCACCTCCCAGATGGCCGAGTTGGTGGCCACGGCCCAGACGCCCAGCACCGCGCAGACCACGGTCCCGCTCAGCAGCCACTTCAGCTGCTCGCGCCGCTCCCCCGACGCGCGCCGCCAGCTGCCGATCTGGCGCCCCAGCGCGGCCAGCCAGGTCAGCACGACCGCGCCGAAGAACACGAGCGCCACCCAGGACGGGGGACTGTCCGCCGGGGCAAGCTGGCCACTGGACTGGACGTCCAGGTGCGGCGCGGCCAGGGCCGCCACGATGACGCTCACCGGCAGGCTCAGGCAGACCAGCAGGTAGGCCGCCAGGACCCAGCGCCACCTCGCGGACGGCAGCCGCCCGTCCGGGAACAGCATCGTCACCAGCGGGAACACGGCGACGACCAGAGTGAACAGCTGGCCCACGACCAGCGCCAGCGGACTCAGCAACGGGATGCCGCGGTGACCGGAGTGGTAGACGTACGTCGCGTAGGACCCGGCGACGATAGTCAGCGGGATCCAGTTGGCCGCGCCCAGCAGCAGCCACCCGATCGGGTTGCCCGGCTGGTGCCGGGCCACCACCAGGCCCACCGCGCCGACCGTGAGGATCACCACCAGCAGGCCGGACACGGCCTCCAGCGTGCCCGCGCCGAACTGGTGGACCTGGCCGCTGAGCACGGCCACGACCGGCAGGGCGGCGATCAGGACCAGCACCAGCACGCCCGCCGCGGTGGCCGTCCGCGGCGAGGCGAAGCGGAGCCGGCCTGTGCTCTGCGGCGCGCTCACGAGTCACCCTCCCCCAGCCACACTGACAGGTGGGCGGGCTGCAGCGAGGTGCCCACCGTGGCCAGCAAGTCGGCGTGCACCGTGGTCAGGTCCACCGCGTCCTGCAGCCGGGCCGCGAACATCACCACCGTCCGGTCCGCGTCGTAGCGGGCCCGGTTGAACCGCCGGTCCACCGCCCGCTGCACCCGGCGGCGCACCGGGCTGAACAACGCCGCCGCGGCCAGCGTGGACGCGGCCACCGCCCACGTCGAGGCAAACCCCAGCACCTGCGTGGCCAGCAGCACCAGCCCCGCATACACCCCCAGCAGCACCCCGGTGATGATCGCGTACGCCACCGTCCGGCTCAGGATCCGGTCGATGTCATACAGCCGGTACTTCAAGATGGCCACACCCATGCTCACCGGCAGGGCCAGCACCGCGATCAGGCCGATGCCGCCGAGAATCTTCAGGGCCCGGTCGGGGCTGTCCGTCAGCGGGACCGCCACCAGCCCGCCCGCCGCGGCGATGGCCGACCCGCCCAGCAGCCACTTGAGCTGCAGCCGCCGCTCCCCCGAGGAACGCCGGTAGCTCACCGCCTGGCCGCACAGGGAGGCGAGCCAGCACACTCCCAGGACCGGGAAGAACACGCTCTGCACCGCGCCCCACCAGGCAGCCGAGCCGGCCGGATGGTTGAGGGCCTGCAGGTCCCCGGCGGAGTCGACGTGGATATTGTGCGCGATGATCGCTCCGGCGGTGATGATGATGGTGCCCGCGATCCACGCCGTGGCAACCGCCAGGTACCCCCACAGCCACCAGCGCCAGCGGCGGCCGGGCGGCCGCCCGTCCGGGAAGAGCAGGACGCTGAGCCCGAACAGCGCGATCGCGGGCGCCCAGCCGGCTGGAGCAGCATCGCCACCCAGCCGAGGGGCAGGGCGCCGTGATGCCACCGGTAGTCCGCCACCGCGTACGCCGATGCATCCCCGGTCAGAGCCAGGAAGGCCACCGCCCCCAGCAGCAGCCAGCCGAGCGGGTTAGCTGGCTTGCGCCAGGCCACGATGAACCCGATCACGCCGAAAACCGGGCCGAGCACCAGTTCACTACCGCCGGAGCTGACGCCGAGGTGAGCCAGGTGGCCAAGCGGGAAGGCCGCCGCGATCAGCGCCACGACGACGCTGGCCAGGATTACGGCGGCGCGCGGGGAGGCCAGCCGGACCTTCCCGGGTCCGGCGCCCTGCGCGGTCACGGCGGCGTTCCCGGTCACGGTGCGGCTCCCCCGCTGATCCAGACCGAGACCTGGGCCGGCTCCAGGGCCGTGCGCACCACGGCCGCCAGGTCGGCCTGCACCGCATCCAGGTCCACCGCGTCCTTCAGCCGGGCCGCGAACGCGTCCACCATCCGGTCGGCGTCGTAGCGGGCCCGGTTGAACCGGCGGTCCACGGCCCGCTGCACCCACCGCCGCAGCGGGGTGAACAGGGCCGCCGCGGCCAGCGTGGAGGCGGCCACCGCCCAGGTCGAGGCGAACCCCAGCACATGCGTGGCCACCAGCACCAGACCGGCGTAGATGCCGATCAGGAGCCCGGTGAGCAGGGCGTAGCCGAGCGTGCGGGAGAGCAGCCGGTCGATGTCGAACAGCCGGTACTTCAGCACGCCGACGCCGATGCAGACCGGGAAGGAAAGCCAGCCGAGCACAGCGACGAGACTGACCACCCAGCTCGTGACCCCGAGATTGCTCAGCAGCTGGAATGAGGCGAGCAGGCCGACCAGGGCGGTGACGGCCCCCGCCAGCAGCCACTTGAGCTGCTGGCGGCGTTCCCCGGATGAGCGCCGGTAGCTCAGCACCTGTCCGGTCAGCGAGGCCAGCCAGCTGATCGCGAGCAGGGCGAAGAACACGCTCTGCACCACCCCCCACCAGGCGGCGTGGCCGGACGGGTGATCCAGGGACAGCAGGTTCCCGGCCGGGTTAACGCGAACATCATGAGCCACGATCGCACCAGCCGTGAAGGCTACGGCGCCGGCTATCCACAGCGCCGTGGCGGCCAGATAGGGCCACAGCGCCCAGTGCCAGCGCGCCGAGGGCAGCCGGCCGTCAGGAAACAGCAGGACCATCAGGCCCACGCACGCGATGGCGGGCGCCCAGCCGAGCTGGGCCAGCATCGCCAGCCCGCCGAGGGGCAGCCCGCCGCCGCGCAGCCGGTAATCGGCCACGGCGTAGAAGCTGGCGTCCTCGCTCAGCGCGGCGAAACCGGCTATGCCGAGGATGAGCCAGCCGATGACGTTCTGCGGCTTGCGCCAGGCCAGCAGGAGGCCGATCACCCAGAACGGCGCGGACGCCGTCAGCGGTGCCGAACCTCCATGGGAAAGCAGGCCCTGGTGGGCCAGCCGGGCGAACGGGACCTCGAGCACCATCAGCACCAGCACCACGCCGCCGCTGACCAGGGCCGTCGACGGCGAGACCAGCCGCCACCGTCCCGCCCCCGGGGCCGTGATCATTGCGCGCCGTCCCGGATCCACACCGAGACGTGGGCGGGCTCGAGGGCACGGCAGGTGACCTCGGCCAGGTCCGCGCGCACGGCGTCCAGGCCCAGCGCGTCCTTCAGCCGGTCGCTGAAGGCAGCGATCAGCGTGTCGGCGTCGTAGCGGGCCCGGTTGAACCGCCGGTCCACGAGGCGCTGCACCCGGCGCCGCACCGGGGTGAACAGCGCCGCCGCGGCCAGCGTGGACGCGGCCACCGCCCACGTCGAGGCGAACCCCAGCACCTGGGTGGCCAGCAGCACCAGCCCGGCGTAGACGCCGACCAGCAGCCCGGTGATGATCGCGTAGGCCAGCGTCCGGGAGATGATCCGGTCGATGTCGTACAGCCGGTACTTCAGGATCGCGACCCCGATGGACACCGGTAGCGCCGCGAAGCCGAACCAGGCGAGTCCACTGAGGAAACGCACGGGCCCGGCGGGCAACGCGGAGTGGGAACCGACCAGGACCGCGCTCACCACCACCAGGGCCGCCCCGCTGGCCAGCCACTTCAGCTGCTGCCGGCGCTCGCCTGAGGACCGGCGCCAGCTGAGCACCTGACGGGCGATGAAGGCCACGCTGAGCAGCAGGACCAGCAGGAGCAGCAGGTTCGAGACCAGCGCGTACCAGCCCGTCGGCTGGTCCGTGGCCCGCGGCCCGCCGTTGGAGTCCACCTGGAGAGGGTGCGCGGTGACTGCGGCGGCGGTCGCCACAGCGAGGCTGATGATCATGAGCGCGTAGACGCTGACGTAGGCCCACAGCGCGCCGCGCCACCACGCCGAGGGCAGTTTCCCGTCCGGGAACAGCAGGACGACCAGGGGGAGCAGTTGGATGCCCGGGCCCCACACCTGGCCCAGCAGCAGCGCGGCCACGCCGAGCGGAAGGTGGTGATAGCCGAGGTGGTAGCGCAGCAGCGCGTAGTCGGGCCCGTCGGTTCCGGCGATCATGCAGACAGCTATCGCGATCAGCAGCCAGCCCACCGGGTTGGCGGGCTGGCGCCGCGCCACGAGCAGGCCCACAACCCCGCTGGGCAGCCCGATGGCCAGGGCCACCAGCCCGTTGAATTCCTGGTGGGAGAGCACCGAGAGCGCCACCATGGCTGCCGTGCACAGGCCCAGCACGATGGCCAGCACCCCGACTGCCGCGGCCGGGGAAATCCGCGGCCTCCGGGCGGCCAGTGCGGCGTTCACTGCTCGTCCTGCCCGATCCACACGGCCAGGTGGGCCGGCTGCAGCGTGGTGCCGATCACGGTGAGCAGATCGGCCCGGACTTCAGGCAGCGCCACGGCGCCCGCGAGCCGGGTGGCGAAGGCCTCCACGGCCGCGTCGGCGTCGTAGCGGGCCCGGTTGAACCGCCGGTCCACGATCCGCTGCACCCGGCGCCGCACCGGGGTGAACAGCGCCGCGGCAGCCAGCGTGGACGCCGCCACCGCCCACGTCGAGGCGAACCCCAGCACCTGGGTGGCCAGCAGCACGAGCCCCGCATAGAGACCCACCAGCAGGCCGGTGACCAGGGTGTACGCCAGCGTCCGGGAGATGATCCGGTCGATGTCGTACAGCCGGTACTTCAGGATCCCGACCCCGATGGAGACCGGCAGCGCGGCGGCCCCGAGCATCAGCACCGCCCACCACGAGGAGTTCGTCGCGACGGAGGCGATGAGGAACACGCCGCACGCAGCAGCCCCGCTCATCAGCCACTTCAGCTGCTGGCGGCGCTCCCCGGAGGACCGCCGCCAGCTGATGACCTGGCGTGACAGGGCTGCGATCCAGCCGAGGGCCAGCCCGGCGAAGAACAGCAGGCCCACGTTATCCGTCCAGGCCAGGCCGCCGGCCGGGTTCTGTACCTGGGCGAGCTGGTCGTCGGGCAGCACGTGAATGGCGTGGCGGGCGATGACCTCGACGGTGACCCCGGCCTCCACCAGCGGCGAGGACAGGGTGAGCGCCAGGTACAGCCACAGCACCCACCGCCACCGGGCCGACGGCAGGCGGCCGTCCGGGAACAGCAGGATGATGAGCGGGAACACGACCAGGAACGCGAAGAACTGCTGGGCGAAGACCAGCGCCACCGGGCCCAGCACCGGCAGGGCATGGTGGCCCGGGCGGTAGACCTGGCGGACATACTTCTGGCTGGCGAACACCAGCAGCAGGAAGACCGGCGCGGCGAGCATCAGCCAGCCGATCGCGTTGCGGGGCTGATGCCAGGCCACCACCAGGCCGACAGCCGCGATCACCCACAGCATCACGATCAGGGCCGTCCCCGCACTGGACGAGGTCGTCGAGCGCTGCTGGGCCAGCGCCGCCTCGGCGAAGACGGTACCGCTGAGCAGGACGACCAGGCCGGCCAGCAGGCCGGCCACGATCCGGGGCCGGCGGGCAGCCGGGATGCGGGCCGCCGCCGGGACCGCCGTCACGGGGCACCCCGCAGCGCCGCGGCGGGCCGCGGCGCGGACGGTCCCAGGTCCGGCGGGTGGCGGATGCCGAACACGTCGCGCAGCGCGGTCAGCGCCGCCAGTTCGCCGCAGCGGCCGTGCACGCCGGGCAGCGGCGGGGTGGACGAGGAGCACAGGTACAGGCCCGGGACCGGGATGCGGTAGGGGTTCCACCGGACCGCCGGCCGGAACAGGGTCTGCCGGATGTCCTGCAGGCCGGCCGCGATGTCCCCGCCGACGTAGTTCGGGTTCTGCGCTTCCTCGTCGGCCGCGGTCAGCGTGTGCCGGGCCAGGATCAGGTCCCGGAAGCCCGGCGCGAACCGCTCGATCTGCGCCTCGATGCGGCCGGTCATGTCCAGCGCCGAGCCGGCGGGCACGTGGCAGTAGGTCCAGAGCGTGTGACCGCCCGCGGGGGCCCGGCCCGGATCGGTCACGCCCGGCTGGGTGACCAGGACGTACGGGGCCTCTGGGTGCTGCCCGGCGGCGACCTGCCGCTCGGCCGCCGCGATCTCCTCGTACGTGCCGCCGAGGTGCAGCGTCCCGGCCTGGCGGCACGCCTCGTTGGCCCACGGCACCGGGCCGGACAGGGCGAAGTCGGCTTTGCAGACCCCGGCGCCGTACCGGAACCGCCGGAGGGCGTCCCGGTACCGGGGCGGCAGCCGGTCACCGGCGATCGACAGCAGCGCCCGCGGGGCGACGTCCAGCAGGACGGCCCGGGCCGGGGGCAGCTCGCGCAGCGAGCGCACCCACCGTCCGGTCTCGATGGCCCCGCCCGCCGCGACGACCGCCTCGGCCATGGCGTCGGTGATCCGGGCGCTGCCGCCCTCGGCGACCGGCCAGCCCACCCCGTGGGCCAGGGTGGTGAGCATGAGGCCGACCGCGCCGGTCGGCGGCGCGGTGAGCGGCATCATCCCGTGCGCGGCGGCGCCGGCGAACAGGGCCCGCGCCTCGGGGGTGCGGAAGCGGCGGGTCACGCCATCCGCCGACCGCAGGCCGTTCAGCCCGAACACGGCCAGCCCGGCGGACAGGTGGGACGGCGGCCGCCGGATCGGGGACAGCAGCAGGTCGGTCAGCGGGCCGCAGTCCCGGACCAGCGGGCCCAGCAGGCGGCGGTAGGCGGCCGCGTCATGGCCGAGGCGTTCGGCGGTAGCGTCCACGGACCGGGTGACCAGCGCGGCGCGGCCGCCGTCCAGCGGCTGGGCGAACACCACGTCGGAGCCGGCGAACCGGACGCCCCGGGCGGCCAGGTCAAAACGCCGGAAGAACGACGAGGCCACGGCCAGGGGATGCGCGGCCGAGCAGACATCGTGCCGGTAACCCGGCAGGGTGAGTTCCTCGGTGCGGCATCCCCCGCCGATCGTGCGGCTGCCCTCGATGACGAGGACGCGCAGGCCGGCCGCGCTGAGCGTGACCGCGGCGGCCAGGCCGTTCGGCCCGCTGCCCACGACTACGGCGTCAGGCTCAGGCATGGCCGGCCTCAGGCATCCTCGTCCCCCCTGGTGACGGCGTGCTCAGCCGCGGCGCCGGCGCAGCGCCGTGACCGGCGCGGCCAGGGTCTGCAGCATGCTGCGGATCATGGAGTTGTGCCAGACGTTGCTGGCGTGCCGCCACTGCCGGCTGCTGTCCACGCACACGGTGCGGGTCGTCACGGCGAGGTCGGCGGCGCCGAGGTAGCGGCCGAGCGCGGTCAGCGTCTGGGCCCAGAACACGTCTTCCTTGCGGTGCCCGCCGAACGTCATGGCCACCTCGTAGAGGGGGTCGTTGGCCCGCATCAGCACCTGGGCCTGCACGACCGTCCCGTCCGGGCCGCCTTCGGCGGAGAACGTGATCCAGCCGGCGAACATGTGCCCCTGCGGAGTCATCAGGGTGAACGACTCCTCGTCCGCGTAGAGCACGAAGACGCCGGTGGAGAGCTTGACGCCGCCGCCGATGGCCAGGTCGAGCAGGGCCACGTCACCGGGGCTGATGCCGGTGAGCGCGCCGGCGAACCGGTTCCCCTTCGGCCAGAACTCCGGGAAGTGGGCCTTCCAGGTCGTGATCGCCTGCTCGGGCGAGGTGGCCTCGCCGACGGTCAGCCGGTAGGTCTTCTGCCACATCTTGCCGAAGCCCTGCACCGGGCCGGTCAGCCGGCGGCTGGCCACGTTGGTGCCGCGAACGCCGTCCCGGTGGACCACGTCGAGCCGGTCCACCTTGGCCGCCCAGCGGCCCGTGTCGTTTCGGGGCGCCACGCTGGCGCCCGCCTCGCGGACGCTCAGCTCGATCTGCTCGGCGGAACGCACCCGCTCCGGCCCTGTTGCCTCAGTCATGTCGGCCTCCTCAGGTCACCGCACCGACCAGGGCCGATGCTTCGTCGTCGTAGATGCTGATCGCCTCGTCCAGGCGGGTCAGCTCGAAGATCTCGCGGTAGTGGTCGGTGAGCCCGTAGGCGGCCAGCTGCTGCCGCTGGCGGTTGGCCCGGACCAGCAAGGTCACGAGCATCCCGATGCCCCCGCTGTTCATGTACTCCAGGCCGGCGAAGTTGAGCACGAGCCGCTGGTGCCCAGGCCGCCGGCGGCCTCGTAGGCCGACATCAGCACCGGCTCGCAGGCCGCCGTGACTTCACCCTTGATGTCCAAGACCGCCACCGTGTCGCCGATGTGCCGGACATCCATCGTGACCATGGGACTATTCATCCCGGTTCCCTCCCCTTGTGACCCTGTGACCCTGTGACCCTGCTTGGTCAGCTGGCCGGGCCGGCCAGCTGACTCACCGCTGCGTCGAGATCCCCGAAGACCTCGATGAAATCTGACAGCCGGGTGATGTCGAAGATCTCCCGGTAGTGCTCGGAGAGGCTGCTGGCGACCACCTTGCGCCGCTCCGACCTGGCCCGGGCGAGCACGCTGACGATCAGCGCGATCCCGGTGGAGTTGATGTAGCCGACCCGGGCGAAGTCCAGCACCACGGTGCCTGGCTCCCCCAGGGCGACCGCCTGCTCATACGCGGCGTTGAAGACGCCTGCGGCGCCCCCGTCCACCTCGCCGGTCAGCTCGATGACGGCCGCGCCACCCACCGCGTGCACGGCTGCCTCACAGGTCTTCTTCATCGCCGCCTCCTGGGGATCCCCCGGTCTGCGAGACCGGCGCCGCGGCGGGGCCTGCCGACATGGTGAGCTGGATGGTGTGCCGTGCGCCGTCCGTGCGCACCTGCATGGCATCGACCATGTTCCGGATCAGGAACAGCCCCCACCCGCGCGCCCGCTGCTCGCCTTCCAGCTTGAGCAGCAGGTCCGGCTCTTCCACCGGGCCGCCCGGGGCGTGCTCGCCGCCGAGGTCGGTGATGGCCACGACGATGCGGTCGCCGTCCTGGACGACCTCGACGTCCACCGGGATTTCCGGGCGGCCCTGGTTGCCGTGCTCGATCGCGTTCATGGTGGCCTCGGCCACGGCGGTCTTCAGCCGTTCCAGCCGGGCCGGCGGCAGGCCGCTGGCCGCCACCGCCTCGGCCACCCGGGCCAGCGCCAGGCGCTCGTTGCCGGGCTCGCTGGCCACCGCGAACGACGCGAGCCGTCGCGGCGCCGGCTGCGCTACCGAGGTCACCGGGCGCCCCCCAGGTACCGGGCGGACATGCTCCGTTCCAGGCACACCAGCGTGATGTCGTCCTCCTGCTCGGCTTCCGGCCCGGTGAACGCGGCCAGCTCGGTCAGGCACAGGTCGATCAGTTCCTCACCGGCCGCGCCCCGCCCGGCCAGCTCGGCGACCCGGGGGAAGCCGAACATCTCCCGGTCCGGGCTGTGCGCCTCGGCCAGCCCGTCGCTGTGCAGCAGGGCGCAGTCGCCGGGCTGGAACTTGAAGGCTTTTTCCTCGTAATCCATCCCGGGCATCAGTCCCAGGGGCATCCCCCGGGCGCGCAACTCGGCCACCCCGTCGGCGGTGCGCACGTACGGCACGTCGTGTCCCGCGTTGGCGAACACCGCTTCCCCGCTGACCGGGTCGAGGACCAGGGCCAGGCAGGTGACGAACATGTGCGCCGGGATATCCGCGCAGAGCAGGTCGTTCACCTGCGCGAGCACCGTCCCGGGCGAGATCAGCCGCGGCGCGGCCCCGCGCAGCAGGGCGTGCGTGCTGGCCATCACCAGCGCGGCCGGAATCCCCTTGTCGGTGACATCACCGACGACGAACATGACGCGGCCGTCGGGCAGCGGGATGAAGTCGTAGAAGTCGCCGCCCACGGTGCGGGCCGGCCGGTAGAACGCGGCCACGTGCCAGCTGGGCAGGTCGGGCACGCTCTTCGGCAGGAACTGCTGCTGGATGATCTGCGCGATCTTCAGCTCCTGCTCGATCCGCTCCCGCTGGCGGGCCTCGGCCTCCTGCTGGCGGACCAGCTGGCCCACCCGCATAGCCGGCGCCGCGTAGCCGGCCAGCGCGTTGAGCAGCCGCCGGTCCTCCGACGAATAGTCCCGTTCGGACAGCCGCGGCCCCAGGCTGATCACCCCGATCAGGCTGCCCGAGGAGATCAGCGGGACGGTGAGGACCACGCCCGCGTCCTTCATCACGGCCAGGGCGGGTGAATCGAGTTCGAGGCCCCGGATGTCCACCGCGCCGGCTGCGCTGAGCAGGTAGCCGACCAGCGGGTCGTTGGACGCCAGGTCGATCTCCGGGCCCGGCCGGACCGGGCCCGGCACCGGGACCGGCGCCACGCCCGCCGCGGCCGTCCCGCCCCGCCGCCAGCCCCGGCGCCAGCCCCGCGGCCGGCCGGTCACCGGCAGGCCGGGTGAGGCGCCGTTCAGCGCCGGCGAGGCCGTCCCGGGGGGACCTGCCTGGTCCGCCCGCGCCGGCCCCGCGCCGGGCCCGGCGGGGACCCCCGCCGGGCCCGCGGCCGGCACCTCGGCGACGGTGCCGGCGGCGCCCCCCTTGCCGCCGGCGCTGGTCCGCTCCAGCCCTTGTGCCATGGCACGCTCCGTGTCCGTCCCGCTTATCAAGCTCAGGGCCAGCTTAGGGAGATGGCGATACGAGATCGTTACGGCAAGTAAGGAGGGGGCAGAGAATTTCACGCTGCTGCGTTACGGTGGCTTCCGGCAGTCGTTCGGGGACCGCGTGGGGGGAGAACGACGTGGCGGAGCTGGACCTTGCCCTGCTGGGCGCGCCCTCGGTGTGCAGAGACGGCGCGCCGGTCACCTTCGACACCCGCAAGGCCACGGCCGTGCTGGCCCTGCTGGCGCTGCACGATCACGAGCTGAGCCGGGAGCGCCTGGCCGCGCTGCTGTGGCCGGAGGCGGACGCGGCCCGGGCCCGGGCGTCGCTGCGCCGCACGCTGTCGGTGACGGCGGCGGCGGCCGGGCCGGGCCTGCGGGTCACCCGGGCGGCGGTGGCCCTGGACCCAGGGCGGGTCCAGGTGGACGTGGCTGATTTCGAGGCCCTGGCCGCCGGGCCGGACGCTGGTTCCCTGGACCGGGCGGCCCGGCTGTACCGGGATGACTTCCTGGCCGGGTTCACGCTGCGGGACTGCCCCGAGTTCGACGACTGGCAGGCAGCGACCGCGGACCGGCTCCGCCAGCGGCTCGCGGCGGTACTGGACCGGCTGGTCACGGCCTGCACCGCTGCGGGCGACCTGGATCGCGCGGTAGCGCACGCGCAGCGGTGGCAGGCCCTTGACCCGCTGCATGAGCCCGCGTACCAGGCGCTGATCCGGCTGCTGGCGTGGACGGGGCAGCGGTCCGCCGCCTTGCGGCAATACCGGGCGCTGGTCCGGATCCTGGATACCGAGCTGGCGGTGCGGCCGCTGCCGGAGACCACCCGGCTCTACGACGACGTCCGGGCCGGGCGGCTGGCCCGCCCCCCGGAGCAGGCCGCGCCGGCCGGGGCGGCCCCGGCGCCGGGCCGCCCCGACGCGGGGCGGGGCCCGGCTGGCTGGCCCCTGGTCGGCCGGCAGGACGAGCTCAGCGCGCTGCACGCCGCCTGGCGGGGGGTAGGGGCGGCGGGCCGGGTCGTCACCGTGGTGGGGGCGGCCGGCTGCGGCAAGACCCGACTGCTGGCGGAGTTCCGCGGTGCGGTGCAGGCGGCCGGGGGCGTGGTCCTGGCCGCGCGGTGCCACGACGGGGAGAGCGAGCTCCCGTTCGTGCTCGCCGCCGATCTGCTGCGCACCGCGCTGTCGGTCGCCCCGGACCTGCCGGCCCGGCTGCCCGCGCACACCGCGGCCATGACCGGCCGGCTCTGCCCCGGGCTGGCCGCGGACTACCCGGATACCCCCGCGCCGCTGGACAGCCCGATGGCGCTGACCCGGCTGTACGCGGCGATCGGGGAGGTGCTGCAGGCCGCGGCGTCGCCGGGACCGGCGAGGCGCCCGGCCGGCGTGGTCGTGGTCGAGGACGCGCACTGGGCCGACGGTCCGTCCCTTGACCTGCTGGCCTACCTGGTCCGCAGGCTGCCGGGCTGGCCGCTGCTGCTGGTCATCAGCTGCTCCGCCGAGCACGCGGAACGGCTCCGCGGGCTGCGGGCCGCGCTCAGCGAGGCCGCCGACGCCGGCCGGGGCACCGTGGTCGAGCCCGCGCCGTTGCGCGAGGAACAGATCCGTGACCTGCTGCTGCGCTCAGGGGTCCGGGACGCGGACGTGGGCCGGCTGCTCGCCCAGACCCGGGGATTGCCGATGCTGGTCCGGGAGTACGTGGAGGGACTGCGCTCCGGGGCGGGCGAGGACGGCGAGCGCTGGTGGCCGCCCGCCTCGGTCCGGGAACTGCTGCGCAGGCGGCTGCAGGAGGCCAGCGAGCCGACGGTGCAGATGCTGTCCACCGCGGCCGTCCTGGGCAGCGGCTGCGATGCGGACCTGCTCCGCGCGGTCAGCGGGCGGGGCGAGACGGAGACCGCAGAGGCGCTCGACGAGGCGGTCCGCCGGTTCCTGCTCACCGAGATACCGCCGGCCGGTGACCGCGGCATGCCCCGCTATGAGTTCCCGTACGAGGCGTTGCGGGAAGTCGTCTACGACTCCTCGACCCTGGCCCGGCGCAGGCTGCTGCACAGCCGGGCCGCGGGCGCGCTCATCCGCCGGTTCGAGCGGGACCCGGTGACCACCCGGGCCGCGGCTGTCGCGGAGCATCTGCAGCGCGCCGGGCGGGACGCCGAGGCGGCCGGCTGGTGGTGGCGGGCCGCCGGGCGGGCCCGCGACCTGTACGCGCACGCCGAGGAGTACACCTACCTGCGCCGGGCCGAAGCCCTGGGCTACCCGCCGGCGGAGGTGGCCGTCGCGCTGGGGGACGTGCTCACGGTGCTGGGCCGCTACCGGGAGGCGCTGGCCGAGTTCGAGGCCGCGGCGTCGGCCCTCGACGGGCCGCAGGCGGGGCCGGGAACCGCAGAAGCCATCGACGGGCCATCCGCCGCCGACGGCCCGGGGGCCGAGCCAGCGGCCGTCGAGCACAAGCTCGCCGAGGTGCATCACCGGCTGGGAGACTGGGCCCTGGCCCAGGCCCATCTGGACCTGGCCCTCGAGCTGCTGGGTCCCGGGGACCCGGGCCGCCGGGCCCGGATCGAGGCGGACCGCGCGGTGCTGGCCTACCGGCGCGGCGCGGCGCAGGCCGCGGCCGCCCTGGCCGAGGGCGCGCTGGCCGCGGCCCGCCAGGCCGCAGACCCGGCCGCTGTCGCCCAGGCGCTGAACGTCCTGGGCATGCTCGACGCACGGCGCGGGGCCACCGCCTCCGGCGCGGCGCGGCTGCGGGAAAGCCTGGACCACGCGCGCGGACTGCCCGACCCGGGGGCGGCGGTGGCGGCGCTCAACAACCTGAGCCTGGCTGCTGGCCGACAGCGGCCAGCCGGCCGACGCCCTGCCGCTGGCCCAGGAGGCCCTGGCGCTCGGCCGCGAACTGGGTGACCAGCACCGGGTCGCCGCGCTGCATACCAACCTGGCCGACCTGCTGCACGCGGCCGGCCAGCGCGAGGCGGCCCTGGCCCACCTGAAGGAAGCCGCGCGGGGCTTCGCCTCGGTGGACACCGGCGGCACCCCGCGCCCGGAGGTATGGACCCTCGTCGAGTGGTGACGCCACCATCGCCCACCGCCCGGCCCGGCTGGGAAGGCCCCCGGTCAGTGGCCGGGGACTGACCACTTCACCGGGAGCCGGCTGGCCGCCACCGTGGGCTGGTGGAACGGACGGTGATAACCGGGTGAACCTTTGCCGACTAGGACACGGAAACCCCCGGCCCGCGGCAATTACCATTTATTGTTCCGGCTGTATGCGCCGCCATCCCCCTCGTCACCGTCCCGCACTGGCCAGGGCCGTCGCGTCCCTGGCCCTGTGCGCTCTCTGCATCGGCCTGCTGGCCGCGTGCGCGAGCGGGACCAGCGACGCCGGCGCCGGCCGCGAGACGTCCGCCCGGCTGATCTCGGTCTCCGAGAGCGCCTGCGGGGGCCGCTGGCAGCTCGCACGGCCCGGCTGGCACACGTTCGAAATCCGCAACACGGGCACCGCAGGCGCCGAGATCGACCTGATCAACCCGGCCAACGGCGCCGAATACGCCGAGATAGAGAACTCCGGCCCCGGCACCACCACCCCGATGAGCCTCGATGTCGGGTCCGGCAGGTACGCGTTCCTCTGCGAATTCACCGACTTCAACCCGCTCACCGGCCCGACGGTCACCGTGACCGGGGACGCGAAGGGCGCCCCGGCGGTCCTGCCGATCACCTTTAACGAGCTGATCCCGCTGGCCAAGAAGTACCAGGGCGAAACCGGGGCCGCGCTGAAGGTGCTGGCCCGGGAGACCGGCACGCTGGCCGCGGCGGTCCGCGGCGGCCACCTCGCGACGGCGAAAGCCGACTGGCTGACCGCCCACGTGCAGTACGAGACGCTGGGCGCGGCCTACGGCGCGTTCGGGAACTTCGACACCGAGATCGACGGCCGGGCCGACGCCGTGGGCGTGAACAGCCCGCGCTGGACGGGCTTCTACCGGCTGGAGTACGGGCTCTGGCACGGGCAGTCCGCGGCGGAACTCGCCCCGGTCGCCGGCACGCTGGACAAGGACGTGAAAGCGCTGGTCGCCTGGTGGCCATCGCAGCAGATCTCGCTGATCGACCTGGGACGGCGCACCCACGAGGTCCTGGAGAACGCGCTGCAGTTCCAGCTCACCGGGCATGACGACTACGGCAGCGGCACCACGCTCGCCACGACCGCGGCCAACATCACCGCGACGCGCGTGCTGCTGTCGCTGCTGCATCCCCTGCTCGCCGCGCGCTACCCCGGGCTGCCCGCCGTCTACACCGGGCTGGACCAGCTTCAGGCCCTGCTGGAGAAGGAGCACCTGCCGAACGGATCGTGGGTTCCGGTGTCGGGCCTGTCCACCAGCGCCCGTCAGCAGATCGACGCCGCGTGCGATCAGGTGCTGCAGGAACTCGCCCCGATCGCCTCGATCGCCGAGCCGAGGAACACGAACCATGGCTTCTGAACCGCCCGAGCCCCCTGTTTCTGGCCAGCCGCCTGCCTCCGGTGAGCCGAGTGGGCCCCAGCCCGCGGTACCGTCTGAGTCCGCTGTGCCTCCTGAGCCCAGCGGCCCCGCCGAACCTGCCCGGCCGTCCGAACCTGCCCGGCCGTCCGAACCTGCCCGGCCGTCCGAACCTGCCCGGCCGATGCCCGGCCGCCAGGCCCCGCCGCCCGGGCCGGGGCGGCGGTCGTTCCTGCGCGGCATGGCCGGAGGCGTCGCGGGCGGGGTGGTCGCCGGCGGCGTCGCGGGCGCGGCCGGCGGGTACGCCTACCGGGCCTCGCGGCCGCAACCCCCGCAACCCCCCTCCGCGGCCGGGGCCCTGGCGGCGGGGACGCTGCCCGCGGTGCCGTTCCACGGCCAGCACCAGGCCGGCATCCTGCCGCAGCCGCAGCGGGCGACCGCGGTCGTGTCCTTCGACGCCACCGCCGAAAACCGCACCGACCTGGAAGAACTCTTCCGGACGGTGACCAGCCGCGCGCGGTTCCTGACCGCGGGCGGCACGCCGCCGGCCATCGGCATCAACGGGCCGCCGGCGGACTCCGGCACGCTGGGCCCGACGGTCGTGCCGGACGGGCTCACGGTGACGTTCGGGGTCGGCTCGACCCTGTTCGATGACCGGTACGGCCTGGCCGGCAAGCTCCCGCCCCGGCTCACGGCGATGCGGTCGTTCCCCAACGACGACCTGGACCCGGCGCAGACCGGCGGCGACCTGATTCTCCAGCTCAGCGCCGGCGACCGTGACGCGGTGCTGCACGCGCTGCGGGACATCACCCGCAGCACCCTGGGCGGCATGCAGGTGAACTGGCGGATCGACGGCTTCGCCAGCCCGCCCCGCCCGGCCGGCACGGTCCCCCGCAACAACTTCGGGTTCATGGACGGCATCTCCAACCCGGACGTCCGCAGCCCCGGGCAGCTGAACAGCCTGGTCTGGGTTCAGCCGGGGCAAGCCAGCGCGGCCTGGACCGCGGGCGGCAGCTACTTCGTGGTCCGGCTGATCAGGATGCTCATCGAGTTCTGGGACCGGGTGGACATCGTCGAGCAGGAACAGATGATCGGGCGCCGCCGCGCCAGCGGCTTCCCGCTGGACGCCACCAGCATCTACGCGAGACCGGACTACGCACTCGATCCGGGCGGCGACGTGATCCCGCTGAACGCGCACATGCGGCTGGCCAACCCGCGAACGCCGCAGACCGCGAGCAGCCGGATCCTCCGCCGCGCCTACAACTACGACCGCGGGATCGACCAGGTCGGCAACCTCGACGTGGGGCTGGTCTTCACCTGCTTCCAGCAGGACATCAAGCGCCAGTTCGAGACGGTGCAGACCCGGCTGGCCGGCGAGCCGATGATCGACTACATCACCCCGTTCGGCGGAGGGTACTTCCTGGCGCTGCCCGGCGTGGCGGACAGCAGCGACTACTTCGGCCGCGTGCTGTTCACCTGACGGCCCGATGCGGACCCGATGGCCGGCGCGGGGGGTAGCCGCCCGCCGGCGCGGCGCACTGCCATGGGCGGCGTCGCGAACTGTTGACTACCCGTTTCCCTTCTCGTCATTTTCTGGTGCCTTCAGCGGCCAATCCAGCGTGAAAAGGTGCGACGCGGGGCGTAGCCGCCCCGCGGCGGCTCGGCCAGGGACGCCGCTCATGCTAGGCAGAACCCAGGAGGGTGGACATGGGCGAAGGCCCAATTGCCCGTATCCGGCGCAAACGGCTCCGGCCGTTCGTCGCGGCAGGCGCGGCAGTGGCCCTGTGCGGGGGCGCAGCCATCGCGGCCACGACGGCGAGCGCGAGCAGCACCACGCTGGCGTCCAGGCTCGCTACGGAGTACCCGGGATACCACGTCCCGGCGACCCAGTCCGCGAGCCTGTACCGCGACACCAGGACCTCGACACCGATCAAGCACCTCGTCGTCATCTTCGACGAGAACGTGTCGTTCGACCACTACTTCGGCACGTACCCGTACGCGGCGAACAGCGACGGCACGCCGTTCCACGCGAAGCCGGGCACGCCCACGGTGAACGGGCTGTACACGAAGATCACCAAGACCGGCCCGACCGGGCCACTGCTGACCAGCAACCCGAACGAGTACAACCCGCAGCGGCTCACCCATTCCGAGGCCCTGACCTGCGACCAGAATCACGATTACACGCCGGAGCAGGAAGCCGTCAACAACGGCAAGATGGACAAGTTCGTCCAGTACACCGAGCAGGACGATTGCTCCACCACCGGCGAGTACTACGGGCCTCCCGGCATCGTCATGGACTACTACGACGGGAACACCGACACCGGGCTGTGGAACTACGCCCAGAACTACGCGATGAGCGACAACAACTGGGACACCACGTTCGGGCCGTCGACCGAGGGTGCAGTGGACGTGAGTTCCGGCCTGAGTACTCACGCCTACGCGGCAGACCCCACGACCGGGGCGAAGACCGCGGACACCGGCGCGATCACCTCGTACGGGACCATCTACGGTGACATCGACCCGTACTACGACCAGTGCTCGGACTCCAATCACACCTCCACCAGCCCGGAGGGCGTGATGACGGGCGAGAACATCGGCAACCTGCTGGACGCCCGGCACGTCACCTGGGGCTGGTTCCAGGGCGGCTTCGCGCCGACCTCGACCAACAGCGGCGGCGCGGTCTGCGGCGCCGAGAGCGAGAACATCGCCGGCAGCGAACTGGCGGAGTACACGCCGCACTGGAACCCGTTCCAGTTCAACGCCAGCACCGCCAACCCGGCGCACCTGCCGCCGACCTCCGAGGCCGCGATCGGGCGCACGGACCAGGCCAACCACCTGTACGACCTGTCGGACTTCGCCGAGACGCTGAAGGACGGCAACATGCCGGCCGTCAGCTACCTCAAGGGCACGACCGAGGAGAGCGGCCACCCCGGTGAGTCCGGACCGCTCGACGAGCAGAAGTTCGTCGTCAACACGGTCAACCAGATCGAGCAGTCCAAGGAGTGGCCGTCCACCGCGATCGTCATTACCTACGACGACTCCGACGGCTGGTACGACCACGCGCCCTCGAAGATCATCAACGGTTCGCACGACTCCTCAATCGACGCGGCCGTCTGCACCAGCGCCGCGGTGACGATCGGCACCTCCAACGGCCGCTGCGGGTTCAGCCAGCGGCTGCCGATGGTGGTCATCTCGCCGTACACGCGGGACAACTACGTCAGCAACAACGTGACCGACACCACCTCGGTGGTGAAGTTCATCGAGGACAACTGGCTGAACGGGGAGCGCATCCCCGGCTCCTACGACTCGGTCTCGGGCAGCCTGGATGCGCCAGGCGGCCTGCTTGACTTCTACGTCAGGCCGCACTACCGGCCCGTCATCCTCAACCCGACCACCGGCGCCGTCGTCAGCGGCGACAACTGGTGGGGTAACGAGGGCAAGAAGAGCTAGACCGCACGATGAAGGCGGCTGTGGCCGGGGCCCCGCGCCCCGGCCACAGCAGCATCCGCCCGCTCAGGTCAGCAGGGCACGGCCGAGGTAGTCGCGGTGGTCCGCCACGCCCGGCAGCGCGAAGAAGTAGCCGCCGCCGAACGGGCTGACGAACCCGGCCAGCGGCTCGCCGATCAGCCGGGTCTGCACCGTCACGAACTGCCGCGCGAGATCCTGCTGGTAGCAGGTGAAGATCAGGCCCATGTCGAGGTCACCGACGGCGTCGATGCCGCGGTCATAGTTGTGCGCGCGGCGCAGGATCCGGTTGCGCTCCGTCTGCCGGGTCCGCGGGTTGGCCAGCCGGATGTGCGCGGTGAGCGGGATGACGTCGCCGGCGGGGTCCAGGGTGTAGTCGGGCCGGTCGAACTCCATGGTGGCGTCCAGCGGGGCTCCGGTGTCCCGGCGCCGCCCGATCGTGTTCTCCTGCTCGATGATGTCCACCCGGTCCCAGGACTCGACGAACATCCTGATCAGCCGGATGACCTGATAGCTGCCGTGCGCGGTCCAGGCGGGCTCGCGGTGGGTAGCGGGCTGGACCCAGACCAGGTTGTTCATGGCCTCGGCCCGGCTCGTGTCGGGGTTGGCGATGCCGTCCATGAAGCCCTGCAGGTTCCGGGGCGTCGTGCCGGCCGGCCGGGCCGGGCTGGAGAACCCGTCGATGCGCCACAGCACCTGCATGCCGCCGCGGGTGTGCCGGGCGATGTCGCGCAGCGCGTGCAGCACGGTGTCCTGATGGCCGGCGCTCAGCTGGAGGCTGAGGTCCCCGCCGCACTGCGCCGGATCCAGATCGTCGTTGGGGAACGGGGTCATCACGGTCAGGCCGGCGGGCTTGCGGGCGGCCAGCCCGTAGCGGCCGTCGAACAGGGTGGCACCGGCTCCGACCGTCACGGTCAGGCCGTCCGGGACCACCGTGGGCCCGAGTACCCCGGAATCGGACGGCGGGCCGCCGATGCCGACCGGCGGCGGCGTCCCGCCCGCGGTGAGGAAGCGGGCCCGGGCGGTCAGGGTGCGCAGCAGCTCGGTCAGCTCGCCCCGGTCCCCGGCGGTCACGTTGAACGAGACCACGATCGTCTGCCGCTGCGGCTTGGGCAGGATGCCCGCCTGGTGCCGCCCGTGGAACGGCACCGCGGGCAGCCGGCCCTCGACCATGCTCGTGTTGAAGTCCTGGCCGGCCGGGGCCGGCTGGGCCGAGCGATAGGCGTACCCGGCCCCGGCCCCCGCGGCGGCCCCGGCGACGGCCCCGGTGAGCCCGGCGCCGAGTGCGCCGCGCAGGAACGAGCGGCGCTGCGGCCGGGCCGGGCATGCGTCCGCGCCCGCGTCCGCGTCATGGGGGCCTTCGTCCGGCCCGGGCCGGTACGCCGCAGGCTCCTCCCGCGCGGGCTCGCCGCGGGCTGGGTCGTCAGCTGCGGGCATCATGACCTCCGCGGCTCGGTGATGGACGCGATCGGGGCGAGTTCCTCCAGGACCTGGCCGGCGGCCGCGTCGATCTGCTCCCGCTGGCTGGTGCCGAGCTGGCTGACCGGCGTCCAGCGGCCGCCGGGCCGCCGGGCCGTGGTGACCAGGCGGTCCAGCCGCACCAGCCCGGCGTAGGCCGCGGGCAGGCCCGGGTAGCGCGCGGCCAGCAGCGGATGCAGCACGGCCAGCAGTTCCCGGGTCCCGCTGATGTTGGCCGCGGTCGTGGCCAGCGTGGTCCCGCTGCCGTAGTCATCGTGCCCGCTCAGCTGGTACTGCAGCGCGTTCTGCAGGACCTCGTCGGGCGCTCAGGCCCAGGTCGGGCACGCCGACCTGCATGCCGGGCCAGAACCGGCGCAGGGCCCGCACGTCGCTGTCCAGCGTGGCCGCCGGGCCAGCCAGCTGCCGGGCGCTCTGCCCGTGCCACAGCCCGTACTCGATCCGGTAGAAGCCGGTGAACGCCGGGTCGGACACGCCGTCGGGCAGGCCGTCCGGGCGGCCGTCGATCTCGGCGTCGTAGTTGCCGAACGTGCCGTACGCTCCGCCCAGCCGCTCGTAGGTGAGGTGGGCAGGGAGCCACGCGGCCCGGGCCGCGTTCAGGTGGCCCGGGCGGATCCGCCCGGCCAGCACGCCGACCTGCCGGACCAGCGTGGCCAGCCCGGCGCTGACGTAGGCGTGGTAGGCCTGCGCCGGGCCGGCCAGGTCGCCGGTGGTAACCGGGAGGATGGCGGCCGCGCCCTTCCGGTGCCCGCCGATCCTGACCACCGGCCCGGTGAGCGGGCCCGCGTCCTGGATCAGGCAGCGGAACGCGTACCGGCCGGAGCCCAGGTCCACGCGCATCGGGCGGGTGGTGCCCGGGCCGAGCCCGGCCACCTCCGCGTAGATGGCGCCGCTGGCCGGGTTGACCAGGTCGACCTCGGCCCCGGCGGCGGAGGAATCGGTGACGTGGAAGGTCTGCATCCCGGCGGTGACCTGCCGCCAGCCCGTGCCGCACGCGCCCCGGGACACCGTGATGACGTTCCCGGCCGCCGGCGGGGCGCTGCAGCCGGACAGCCCGGCCGCCACGATGGCCGCCAGCGCGGTCACGGCCAGCACCGTCACCGCCGGCACGCGAGCCGCCAGCCCGGTCACCGCCGCTCGCGGGCCCCGGGCTGGCCAGGACCAGGCTGGCCAGGACCGGACGGCCGGGACGCTAACGGCTGGGGGCGCGCGGGCCGCACGTCAACGGGCACCTGACCCCCTCAGCACGAGTCGAGAGCACCTGCAGAATAGCCGGACAACACGGGACATCCTGGCCCGTATCGGCGCCCGGCGGCAACAATTACCCTCCATTCGCCGTACGGCCACCGTCGCCTGCCGCCGCGCGGAAGCACCCCAGGGCGGAGGTACCCCACGGCGGTATCCGGGCGGGGCGGGCCGGGCAATAGGCTCGGCCGCTAGCCGCCAGGGTGGCGGCGGACTCAGGCCACGGCCAGGCAGGAGGCATTTCCCGGTGAGTTCGAGCCCTCCGGAGCGACGGCCGGCGGGGCCGCCCGGCGGGGACGGCGGCCGGCCGCACCGCAGCGGCCTGCCGAGGCTTCTCGTGCTGGCCAGCGCGCTCACCGCGCTGCTGATCGCGGCCGTGGCCATCCCTGCTTACCTGGTCTTCCGGCGGGACCACGGCCCGCTGGCCGCGCAGCACCGGGTGTCCGGCATCCCGGCCAGCGTGTCCACCAGCCTGGCCAACCTGATGGTGCTCAGCCCGCTGCCCGGGATCCGGGCCCCCGGCTTCACCCTGACCGACCAGAACGGCCACCGGCTGAGCCTGTCCAGCCTGCACGGCAAGGTGGTAGTGCTGCAGTTCATGGACCCGCACTGCACCGACATCTGCCCGATCGTGTCGGCGGAGTTCGTGCAGGCGTACCACGACCTGGGCCCGCTGGCCAGCCAGGTGGTGTTCGCCGCGGTCAACGTGAACGCCTACCACGCGCGGGTCCAGGACATGGCCGAGTACACCCGGGCCCAGGCGCTGAACACCATTCCCGGCTGGCATTTCTTCACCGGGCCGGTGCCCGCGCTCAAGGCCGTGTGGCGCGGCTACGACATCCAGGTCTACGCCCCCAACCCGGACGCCGACGTGGAGCACACCTCGGCCGTCTACTTCATCGACCCGCGGGGCCGGGAGCGTTACCTGGCCTCGCCGGCCGTGGACCACACCAGGTCGGGCACGGCCTATCTGCCCGCCCGCCAGCAGATCGCCTGGGGACACGGCATCGCGCTGGTCGCCCGCCAGCTCGCCGGCTAAGCCACCCACTCGCCAGCTCAACCGCGAGCCCGCCAGCTAAGCCGCCCGCGCCCCCGCCGTCGGCACCGTCCCCAACGGACCGACCGGCCCCGGTCCTTCCGCCGCGCCGGACCGCTCCCCCAGAACCGCCGCGTAGTGGTCGATCAGCTGGTCCCCCAGCGCGGCCCAGCTGCGGGCCAGCACCCGCTGCCGGCCCGCCCGGCCCATGGCCGCCCGGGCCGGCGGGTCGTCGGCCAGCCGCCAGGTCGCCGCGGTCAGCGCGTCCGCGTCGCCCGGCCGCACCAGGTAGCCGGTGACCCCGTCGTCGACCAGGTCGACCGGGCCGCCCACGGCCGGGGCCACTACCGGCAGGCCGGAGGCCGCCGCTTCCTGGATCGTCTGGCCGAACGTCTCGTGGCAGCCGCTGTGCACGAACACGTCCAGGCTGGCGAAGATCCGGGCCAGCTGCTCACCGCGGTGCTGGCCGAGGAAGACGGCGGACGGCATGAGCCGGCGCAGCCGGGGCTCGGCCGGGCCGCTACCGACGATGATCAGGCGCACTCCCGGCAGCGCGGCCACCCCGGCGAGCAGGTCGACCTGCTTCTCCGGAGCCAGCCGGCCGACGTACCCGGCCAGCACCTCCCCCCCGGGGGCGAGGGACTGGCGCAGTGGGTCGCTGCGGGCCGCCGGGCTGAATCGCTGGACGTCCACGCCGCGCCCCCACATCCAGATACGCTGCACCCCGTGCGCGGCCAGCCGCTCGGCGCTGGCCGTGGACGGCGCGAGGGTCCGGTCGGCGGCGTTGTGGATGCCGCGCAGCCAGCGCCACGCGGTGGCTTCCGCGAGACGGCCCCAGTGGTAGGCCCGCGCGTACCCCGGCACGTCGGTCTGGTACACGGCCACCACCGGCAGCCGCAGCCGCCGGGCCGACCGGCTGCCCAGCGCGCCGAGAAAGAACGGGCTGGCCAGGTGGACCACTTCGGCCCGGTGCCCGAGCAGCGCGCGCTGGATGGCCCGGGAGGCCAGGCCGAGCCGCACGCTCCGGTACCCCGGGAACGGCACCGAGCGCACCCGGACCACCGGGAAACCGTGCTGGCTGTCCGCCGGGAACCCGCTGGCCGGCTGCCCCGCGGCGCCGGCCCGCGGCTGGCTGCGGGGCGATGACGAGAGGCTGATGTCCCCGGGCCACGAGATGCTCGGCGACCCGGAGCACGCTGTGCGCCACGCCGTTGACCTCAGGCGGGAACGACTCGGTGACGATCCCAATCCGCACGCTGCCACCATGCAACGCGATCGTGGCAGCCGCGCTGGCCGTGCCGTGGCCAGGGCAAGAACTGTCGGTGACATCTCCCCGCCGCCCGCGGCCTGGCGTCCACCTGAGCGCCGCATAGCGTCCACCTTCGCACATTCCTGCAGGTAGAGCGCATGTCGCATAAGCTGCGGTGACCGGCCCGCCACCTCCCCAGATTGCGCCCCGCCCGTGACCTCATCCCGCGCTGTCCCCGGCCCGAGCTCCCGGAGCTGGCCCCGGTGGCTGGTGGACGCGGTCCTGGCGGGCCGGCCCAGTTTCGCTATCGCCCCGCTGCTGGCCTGCTCCGGGGCCGCGGTGATCGCGGCCCTCCGGCTGGCCGGCCACCCGGCCGGCCCGTTCGCGGCCTCCCTGGTCGAGGGGGTGCTGCCGCTCGGCACGGCCGTCGCGGTGGCCCGGCTGCTCGGCACCGACCCGGCCCTGGAACTGCAGCTGAGCTACCCGGCCGCCTACCGGCGCACGCTGCTCCGCCGGGCGGCCCTGGTCGCGGGCTGGTCCTCGGTGTTCGCGGCGGTCACGGCGGCGGCCGTGGCGGAGAGCGGGCTCTGGGCTCCCGGCCTGGCCCGGGCCGAGCTGGCCTGGGTCACGGTCACCGCTGTGCTGACCGCGATCGCGGCGGCCGCCGCGGCGGCCGCAGCGGACGGCCGGATCGGGGCCGCCGTGGCCGCGCTCGTCTGGGTCATCCAGGAGGGCCTGGCCCGGAGCTTCGCGGGTCATCCCGCGCTGCGCCCGTTCTACCTGTTCGCCACCAGCCGCCCCGGTCCGGACCTGGCCGGCTACTGGCTGAACCGGGGGGCGTTGCTGCTGATCGGGGCGGTCGCGGCGGTGGCCGGGTGGCTGCTGCTGGGCCGGCCAGCGCGCCTGCTGCACCGGATCCCCGAGCTGCCCGGCGCCCGCCCGGACCCGGGGCGCTGAGCATGCCCGCGCTGCTCGGCTCGGCCGCCTGCGAATACCGGATGCTGATCCGCAGGTGGGGGCTGTGGGTGGCCATCGCGGTCGCGGGGATCGCCGGCACCCGGCTGGCCGGGATCCCGCTCAGCGCCCAGCTCATCCTGCCCGCCCGGGCCGACGTGGGGGTCTACGCTGTCCACTTCAACCTGGTCGTGCCCCTGGTCGCCGGGCTGGCCCTGGCGGGCCGGGCGGGGCGGGACCGCCGGCTCGGCCTGGCCGAGCTGCTGGAGTTGACCGGGTCCCGGCGGGGCGCCCGCCTGTGGGGCCGGTTCCTCGGCGCGGCCGCCGCGGTGAGCACCCAGGCCCTGGCCAGCTGGCTGGTGGTCCTGCTGGTCATCGCGGTGCAGCGGCGCTCCGCGGCGCCGCTGGGCTGGGGGCTGGCCGCGTTCACCGCCGTGCTGCTGCCCGGGCTGATCTTCGTCACGGCCCTGTCCCTGGCCGGCGCGGCGGTCCTGTCCCCGGCGGTCTACCAGGTGCTGTTCACCGGCTACTGGTTCTGGGGCAACCTGATGCCGCCCCGGCTGATGCCCACGCTGGCGGCCACGCCGCTGCTGCCGCTGGGCAGCTACGCCGCTGGCGGCCTGTTCGCCCGCGGCCTGCCCGGCCTGGCCGGGCTGTCCTACCTGCTGCGGGACGCTCGCTCGGCGGCGCAGGCCGCAGCCAGCATCGGCCTGCTGCTGGCGCTGGCGCTGGCCGCCGTCCTCGTCCTGCAACTCGCCGAGGCCCGCCGGGCCCGGGCCCGCTGAGGGCCGGGGGCAGGATGGACGTGTCGCTGCGCGGGGTCCGCAAGACGTACCGGGGCGGGATCACCGCCCTGGACCGTCTCGACCTGGACATCCCGCCGGGGATGTTCGGGCTGCTGGGGCCCAACGGCGCGGGGAAGACCACGCTGATGCGGATCCTGGCGGGCGTCTGCAGGCCGGACCGCGGGTCGGTCCAGGCCGGCGACTGGGACCTGACCCGGCCGCGGGACCGGCGGCGGTTCCAGGCCACGCTCGGCTACCTGCCCCGGGACCTGGGCCTGTACCCGGAGCTGACCGGCCGGCGGTTCCTCGACTACGCGGGGACGCTGAAGGGCATGTCCAACTCGCGGCGGCGGCGCCGCCGGGTGGACGCGGTGCTGCACCTGGCCGGCCTGGACGAGGTGGCCGACCGGCGGGCGGGCGGGTACTCGGGCGGGATGCGGCGGCGGCTCGGCCTGGCCCAGGCTCTCCTCAACGACCCCGCGGTGCTGCTGCTGGACGAGCCGACCGCCGGCCTGGACCCGCAGGAGCAGACCCGGGTGCGGATGCTGCTCGCGTCCCAGGCCGGGCAGCGCACGGTGGTGCTGGCCACCCGCGATGTGGCGGACGTGTCGAGCACCTGCCGCCGCTGTGCGGTGCTGGCCGGCGGGCGGGTGATCTACCAGGGGGAGGCGGCGGGACTGGCCCGGGCGGCCGACGGCCAGGTCTGGTGGGTGCAGACGGACCGGCCGCTGAGCGCGCCGCAGGCCGCCGCCGTGGTGTCCGCGGTCCGGCTGCCGGACCGCACCGTGTACCGGGTGATCTCGCCTGCGCCGCCGCTGCCGTCCGCGCAGCCGCTGCGGCCCGGGCTGGAGGACGGCTACCTGGCCCTGCTCCGCCGGTACGAGGGCGCCGGCTGACCGGGGTACCCGGCCCGGCGCACCCGGGCCGGCGGGCTGGCGCACCTGGCCCCGCGGCCGGGCGGGCGCTGCCAGACTAGTGATCATGCAGACTCTGGTCGTCGATCACCCGCTCATCGCCCACAAGCTCACCACGCTCCGCGACGTGCGCACCGACTCGCCCACGTTCCGGCGGCTCACCGACGAGCTCGTCACCCTGCTGGCCTACGAGGCCACCCGCGAGGTCCGGGTCCAGCCTGAGGTGGTGCAGACCCCGGTCGGCGAGGCCCGCGGGGTGAAACTGACCCGGCCGGTGCCGCTGGTCGTCCCGGTGCTGCGGGCCGGGATCGGCATGCTGGACGGCATGATCCGGCTGCTGCCCACGGCGGACGTGGGCTTCGTGGGGCTGGCCCGGGACGAGGAATCGCTGGTGGCCGCGACCTACGCCAACCGGCTGCCGGCCGACCTGGCCGGCCGCGACGTATTCGTGCTGGATCCCATGCTGGCCACGGGCGGGACCCTGGAGACCGTGCTCACCATGCTGGGCCAGCGGGCGGCGGCCTCGGTCACCGCGGTGTGCCTGCTCGCCGCGCCGGAAGGGATCGAGCGGATCAGGGCCGCGTTCCCCGGCGACGAGCCGCTGCCGGTCCGGGTGGTCACCGCGGCCCTGGACGAGCGGCTGAACGAGCGCGGCTACATCGTCCCCGGCCTGGGCGACGCGGGCGACCGCCTGTTCGGCGAGATCTGACGTCCCGGCGGCGGGATCTGGCTCCCCGGGATCTGGCTCCCCGGGATCTGGGTCGCCGGGATCTGGCTCCCCGGCGGGATCTGGCCTTAGCGCGGACGCGGCCCGATACGTCCCGGTACGGTGGTCCTTCCCGGGACGGCCGCCCCGGGCGTCTGGCTGTCTCCCGGTTCCGCCGTGAGCAGGCTGCTCACCGGAGGCCGGACCGGGCAGACGTCCCGCAAGCGCTGGAGGCGAGGTGCGCGATCAGCAGGCCGGCCCCGGGTTCCTGGCTGAGGCGGCCGGCTTAGCGGCGGGCTCGCGGATCGCCGGGTACCGGCTGGAAGACCAGATCGGCCAGGGCGGGATGGCGGTCGTGTTCCGGGCCCGGGACGAGCGGCTGCAGCGGCTGGTGGCGCTGAAGGTCCTGGCCCCCGCGCTGGCCGGGAACGGGGAGTCCCGGCAGCGGTTCATCCGCGAGTCCCGGGCCGCGGCGGCGGTCGACGACCCGCACATCATCCCGGTGTTCGAGGCCGGCGAGGCGGACGGCGGCGCTGTTCATCGCGATGCGTTTCGTGCCCGGCGGGGACGTGTACAGCCTGGTCCGCCGGACCGGGCCGCTCTCGGCACCCCGCGCGGCGGCGATCGTCTCCCCGGTGGCCTCGGCGCTGGACGCCGCGCACGCGGCCGGGCTGGTGCACCGCGACGTCAAGCCCGCGAACATGCTGCTCGATACCCGGCCCGGACGGCCTGATCACGTGTACCTGTCGGATTTCGGGCTGAGCAAGGGGACCGTGCCCACCTCGGCCGGCCTGACCGGCGCCGGGCATTTCATGGGCACCCTGGACTACATCTCCCCGGAGCGGATCGAGGGCCACCAGGCCGACGGCCGGGCAGACCAGTACGCGCTGGCCTGCTCGGCGTTCGAGATGCTGACCGGCGCGCCGCCGTTCCGGGCCGGGATGAACCCGCGGCGCTGATGTACGCGCAGCTCCGGCAGCCGCCGCCGGCGCTGACCTCGCGGCGGCCGGACCTGCCGCCCGCCGCGGACCAGGTCTTCGCCCGGGCGCTGGCCAAGGCCCCGGGTGATCGGTACCCGACCTGCCGCGAGTTCGCCGACGCGCTGCGCGCGGCGTTCGGCCTCGCGCCCTACGACTCGGGGCCCGAAGTCATCCCGGCCGCGGTCCACCCGCCGTCTGGGCCCGCCCGGCCCACCAGCGCGGACGACGCGCCCGGGCCCGCCGCGCCCGCTCCCCGGACGCCGGTCCCGCCCGCCGCGTTCGGACGTCCCGCCCCGGCCCCCGGCAGGCGATCACGCCGTGGCCTGCTGGCCGCGCTCGCGGCCGTCCTCGTCCTGGCCGCGGCGGCGATCGTGGCCCACACCCTGTACAGCGGCCTGTTCAGCCGCCCGCTGGCCACGATCCCGATCACCGCGACGTCGGGGCTCGCACCGGTGACCGGCGACGTGTATGTCGAATACCACCTGGGCCGGCACGCGAGCGCCCAGGTGCACGGCGAGGTCAGCGGCCTGCGCCGGGGCGAGACCGCGGAGCTGTTCGCCCAGCCGTTCCCCTACCGGCACGCGCCGGTCCGGTCCGGGTCGGCCGTCCTGGCCGCGGCCGGCCGCGGGGCCGCCTACGCGTTCACCGTCATCCCGGCCCTGGCCACGCGCTACTACGTGGAGCTGTTCCCCAGCGCGGGCGCGACCGCGCCGGTGGCCCGTTCGCGGACCGTGACCATCTACGTCACCCGGGACCTGGCGGGCGGGGCCCTGGCCTGCCGCAGCCCGTTCTGCCGGGCCACGATCCCGTTGCACGTCTTCGTGCCCGCCTCGGCGATGAGCACGGAGATCTCGAAGCACTGGTACCCCTACGGCGCCCCGGGACCGGCCACCGCGGCGGCGGATCTGCAGCTGATGACCCCGGCCAACCCGCACATCAGGTCACTGCTGAAAGCGCTCAGGCCGCAGATCAGCAAGCCGCGGCGGATCTCCGCCACCGAGTTCGGCCTGACGATCAGTTTCCCGCCCAGCGTCGCCAAGGTGGCGTTGTTCTGGCACTTCACCGCCTGCGCGGCGGACACCGAGACGCGGGACGGCCTCGGGCTGCCTGGCCGTCACGCGTGCGGGCTCGCCCTGGTGCCCCCCGGCAGCTACCTCGGCTAGGTTCGGTAGCCGGCGAGGCACCGGCCGCTGCGCTGCCCCCCGCGGATCTTCCTGGCGTCAGGCGACTTATTTGGCCAATATGCCTTATCAGGCAGTAAGGCCGGCAATTCTGCAGCGCGCAGCCGCCCGGAGCGTGCCGCGCGGGCAGATATTTGGCAGCGCGGCCATTAACTCGTTTTCCCGTGTTAGCGTCAGCCCGCATCGTAGGACCACGTCCGTGGCGCGGAGCCCGGCGCGCGGAGTCTTCTCCGCCTCGCTTCTCCCTGTATCCTAATCTGCGCAGATAAGCGCAGATTTACTTCGCCGCGGGCCACCTAAGCACGAGGGGGAATGTGGCGAATATGGACCTGGAAAATGCGCCTGCCCGGCCGGGCAGGCGGCGTCGCTGGTGGGTGGCCGGCTTGATCGCGGCGGCCGCCGCAATCCCGCTGGCGGGCACCGGCATTGCGCTGGCCGCGGTGTCAGCCCACCCGCATCCCACGGTCATCCACGGCTGCGTAAACGACCGGACCAAGGTGCTCAGGGTGATTCAGTCGGGCCGCTGCCAGCCGGGCAGCACCGGCATCACCTGGAACAAGACCGGGCCGCGGGGACCACGGGGCGTGCCGGGGCCGCGCGGCCTCACCGGCTCTCCCGGTCCCGAGGGGCCGGCCGGACCGACGGGCGCCCCAGGGGCCAACGGCAAGAGCCTGGTCACCAGCGACGGCCCGCCCAGCGGTTACTGCACCCACGGCGACACCGACATCGACCTGGTCAACGGCGAGGTCTACACCTGCGTGGACGGCACGTGGTCGGACACCGGCCACACCATCAAGTGGAACGCTGGATCCGACGTCACCACCGTGGTGACCCAGGTCACCAACGGGATCACGGCCACGGCCACCTGCCCGGGCGGGGACACTGCCCTCGGGGGCGGCGCCAGCGGCAACGGTACGGCGACGCCCGCCCTGGTCTCGTCATATCCGCTCAACGCCCAGGGCGGGAAGCTGCAGAACGGGCAGCAGCCAGTGTCCTGGAAGATCATCTACGCGGCAGCCGTGGGTGGCAGCTACCAGGCTGACGCCTACGTGATCTGCTCGCCGTAACCAGGCGGCCAGGCTGGGCCGCCTGCCCGGGCAGGCGGCCCAGCACTGGGACACGGGCAGCGTCAGGTGCCGACCGGGTGCCAGACGGTCTTGGTCTCCAGGAAGGCCAGCAGCCGCCGGGTGCCCGGCGGCGCCGTCCAGTTCTCGGCCGGCCGCCCGCGAGCACCCGCTTGACGTTGCCGGCCGCGAGCCGCTCCAGCTCCGCCCGGTCCCCCGGGTCGGCGCCGGTCAGGTCGATCGCGTTGACGCCGGCGTGCGCGGCGAGCACCGGCGCGAGCCCGGCGGCCGGCCGGTCAGCAGGTTGACCACGCCGCCCGGGACGTCGGAGGTGGCCAGCACCTCGGCCAGGCTGACCGCGGCCAGCACGGCCGGCCCGCTGACGGCGAGCACCGCGGTGTTGCCGGTGGCGATCACCGGCGCGAGCACGCTGACCAGCCCGAGCAGCCCGGCCGCGGGCGGCGCGACCAGCGCGACGACCCCGGTCGGCTCGGGCACGCTGAGGTTGAAGTACGGGCCAGCCACCGCGTTGGCGCCCCCCGCGACCTGCGCGACCTTGTCCGGCCAGCCCGCGTACCAGACCCACCGGTCGACGGCCGCCGCGACGTCGCGGGCCGCGCCGTCCCGGTCCCGATAATTCGCCGCAACGAAGACCTCGTCGGTGAACTGCCCCGCGCGCCCTTCGAGCATCTCGGCCACCCGGTACAGGACCTGGCCGCGGTGGTAGGCCGTCGCCCCGGACCAGCCACCGAACGCCTTGCGGGCCGCGACCACGGCGTCCCGGGCATCCTTGCGGGAAGCCAGCGCCGCGTGCGCCAGCAGCGTCCCGTCCGGCGCCGTGACCGGGAAGGACCGGCCCGACTCCGACCGGGGGAACGCGCCGCCGATGAACAGCTTGTAGGTCTTGCGGACCGCCAGCCGCTCCGCGGCCGGGGCCCCGGGCGCCGCCCGTTCCCCGCCGGCCCGGGCGGAGGGAGCCGGCCGGGCGGTTTTCGCCCCATCCCCGCCGGCGGCGGATGAGGGAGCCGGGCGGGCGGTTTTCGTTGCGGAAGATTTTCCGGGTTTTCCCCGCGGGGCGCGGCGGTCAGGCATCGAGGTACCCGGCCAGCCCGTGCCGCCCGCCTTCCCGGCCGAACCCCGACTCCTGGTACCCGCCGAACGGGCTGGCCGGGTCGAACCGGTTGTAGGTGTTGGCCCAGATCACGCCGGCCCGCAGGCGCTGCGCCAGCCAGAAGATCCGGCTGCCCTTCTCGGTCCAGATCCCGGCGGACAGCCCGTACGGGGTGTTGTTCGCCTTGGCCACCGCTTCCTCCGGGGTGCGGAACGTGAGCACGGACAGCACCGGCCCGAAGATCTCCTCCTGGGCGATCCGGTGGGCCTGGCTGACCCCGCTGAACACGGTGGGCGGGAACCAGTACCCCCGGTCCGGCAGGGCACAGGCCGGGGACCAGCGCTCCGCGCCCTCCCGCTGGCCGGCCGCGGCCAGCTCGGTGATCTTGTCGAGCTGCGCCCGGGAGTTGATCGCGCCGATGTCGGTGTTCTTGTCCAGCGGGTCACCCAGGCGCAGCGTGGCCAGCCGCCGCTTGAGCCGGTCCAGCACCGTGTCCGCGACCGACTCCTGGACCAGCAGCCGGGAGCCCGCGCAGCAGACGTGGCCCTGGTTGAAGAAGATGCCGTTGACGATGCCCTCGACCGCCTGGTCCAGCGGGGCGTCGTCGAAGACCACGTTGGCGGCCTTGCCGCCGAGTTCCAGGGTCAGTCTCGTGCCGGTGCCCGCGACCGCGCGCTGGATCTCCTTGCCGACCTCGGTCGAGCCGGTGAACGCGATCTTGTCTACCCCCGGGTGCGCGACCAGGGCCCGCCCGGTGGCGCCGTCGCCGGTCAGGATGTTCACCGTGCCGGGCGGCAGGCCCGCCTCCTGCAGGACCTCGGCCAGCAGCAGCGCGGTCAGCGGCGTGGTCTCGGCCGGCTTGAGCACGCAGGTGTTGCCGGCCGCCAGCGCGGGGGCCAGCTTCCAGGCCGCCATGAGCAGCGGGAAGTTCCAGGGGATGACCTGGCCCGCGACGCCGAGCGGCCGCGGGTCCGGGCCGAACCCGGCGTGCTCCAGCTTGTCCGCCCAGCCCGCGTAGTAGAAGAAGTGCGCGGCGGCCAGCGGGATGTCCACGTCCCGCGATTCCCGGATCGGCTTGCCGTTGTCCAGGCTCTCCAGCACCGCGAACTCGCGGGCCCGTTCCTGCAGGACCCGGGCGATCCGGTACAGGTACTTGGCCCGGTCCCGGCCGGGCGTGGCGCCCCAGGCCCCGTCGTAGGCCGCGCGGGCCGCGGCGACCGCCCGGTCCACGTCCTGCTCCCCGGCCTGGGCCACCTCGGCCAGCGGTTCCTCGGTGGCCGGGTTCAGCGTGCTGAAGTACCCGCCGTCCCGGGGCGGGACGAACTCGCCGCCGACGAAGAGCCCGTAGCGGGGGGCGATCGACACCACGTCCGCGGACTCGGGCGCCGGGGCGTAGTCCCAGTCCGGGGTGGCCGGGGGCGAGGTGGCGACCATGGCGTTAACCTACCCCGCCGGAACCGGCCGGATGTGCGGCGCCGGCCCCGGCAGCGCCGCCCCGGGGGCCGGTCAGGTGATGACGTCGTCGACGGTGACATTGACGGTGACGTCCTGGAGGCCGGCCTCGGCGCGCAGCTCGGCGACGGCCCGGTGCTGGACTTCGCGGGCGATGGCGTCCACCTGGTCCCCGTACTGGGCGGCGATGGCGAGATCGACCACGGCGGTGCGGCCGAGGACGCCGACGGCTGCGTTGGGGTGCCGGTGGGTCAGGGTGGCCCGCTCGGCGAGGCCGGCGATCCGGCTGTGGGTGCTGCGGCCGAAGGCGACCCGGACGCCAGCGACGCCCCGGGCGGCCTCGCGGGCGATCCGTGGCCACCACGCGGGCGGCGATGCGGATGGCTCCGCCGTCGCTGAGGTGGAGGGTGTACCAGACGTCGGCGACGAGCTTGCGGATCTGGCTGGCTACCGCGGTTTTCAGGGCGGCGGGAACGGCGACGTGCTCCGCGGCGAGGCTGCGCACGGGTTCCCAGACGCGGCCGAATTCCTTCAGCGCGGCCTGGCAGTGCAGGCAGTCGCGCTGGTGGTCGGTGAGCTGGCCCGCGTGCCCGTCGGCGGCCTGCTCGAGCAGTTCATCGACGTCGGCGCCGCAGGCGAGGTGCGCGTTCGTGCCGCTGAGCAGCAGGCTGACGTCGCTGATTGGCTGGCCAGGATCGGTCATCCCGTTCACCTCCACTCCTCTAGCGTCTTACTCAGTGTGCGCCTGCCCCGGAACAGGTGGCTACGGACGGCCGGGATGGTGCTTCCGGTGATGCGGGCGATCTCCGCGTTGGGCAGGCCCTCGAAATGGTGCAGGACGATCGCGACCCGCTGCGGCGGCGGCAGGGCCGTCACGGCGTCGGTGACAGCGTCGACGGTCAGGTCGCGTTCCGTCTGCCGGGCCGGGCTCGTCGCCCGCGGCGCTGACGTCGCCCAGCAGGTCGAGGGACTCGGTGGTCCGCGTCCGGGTGATCCGGTTCAGCGCCTGGCGGGTGACGATCTGGTACAGCCAGGTGGAGAAGCTGGAATTCGCCTTGAAGCCGGGCAGCTGCTGCCAGGCCGTGACGAGCGCTTCCTGGGCGACGTCCTCAGCGTCGTGATGGTTGCCCAGCAGCCGCAGCGCGACCCGGTAGGCCAGCTGGCCGTGCCGGTCGACGAGTTCGGCGTAGGCGTCGACGTAGCCTTCCTGGGCCCGCCGGACGAGGTAGCCGTCGTCGACGTCTGCTCCCACGCTCCCTCCCGTGCCTGACGACTCGCCAGAAATCCGGCCGCTGCCGCGTGCCATCGCCACCGGGCCTCGCTGGCCGGCGTCTAGCTTCCCGGGGATCGGCGAAATGATGTGCGACGTTTCCGGCTGGGGTGTGTCTAACAGTGCAGAGCTGGTCGAGTACGACCGGGTGCGGCTTGACGCGGCCGGTACCCTCGCCGCTTCCCAGCCTCGACAGAGAGAGTGCTTCCCTGATGACCCAGACCAACTCCGCACCGTCAGCCAAGCCGGCGCAAGGATCAGCGAGGCCAGCCCGGCTCCGCGCCGAGCGCATGTCCACCGATGATGGCAAGATCAGCGTTGCCCAGGGCGTCGTGCAGAAGATCGCCGGGATTGCGTGCCGCGAGATCAGCGGCGTGCACGCCATGGGCGTCTCGACCAGCCGCGCGTTCGGCGCGGTCCGTGAGCGGATCCCGGGCAGCTCGGGCCCGAACGTCGCCCAGGGCGTGGGCGTGGAGGTCGGGGAGACCCAGGCCGCGATCGACCTGGACATCGTCGTGGAGTACGGCGTCAGCATCGCTGATCTGGGCCGGAGCATCCAGCGCAACGTCAAGCAGGCCGTGGAGCGGATGACCGGCCTGGACGTCGTGGAGGTCAACATCAACGTCGATGACCTCTACCTGCCCGGGCAGCGACGACGACAGGATGACGCGCCTTCGCGCGTGTCATGACCGGGCTCCGTCCCTCTCCGCGGGCAGCCGTCCGCGGAAGGCGGCTGTGGTGGACGGCGTCGATCTTGACGCCGTCGCCGCGGCGGCCCGCGGCTGCCCGGCCGTCGATGATCTGTGCTCGGGTGCCTGGGGCGGCGTGGTGTCCTACCTGCCGGGCCGGCAGGTGGCGGGGGTGCGGGTGGCCCCCGATCATGTGGTGATCTCGGTCCGCGGCCGGTGGGGCGTCCCGGTCAGCGAGACTGGCACGCCAGGTCCGGGCCGCTGTCAGCGCGGCTGGTCGCGCCGCGGCGGGTAGATGTCGTCGTGGCCGACCTGGCCGACGCTCCGGGCGATCCGGCCAGAGCCCGGCAGCTGGCGCGCGGACGGCGAAGAGGTGAGCTCGTGGACGACGAGCCAGTCCTGGCGCGCGTGCCCGGCGCGAGTTCATCCGCGCCCATCACCCCGACCGGGCGGCGACCCGCCGGTTCCTTCGCCGCCGGCCTCGCCGCCTATGACCGGCTCGCCGCCGCACCGCCCGCGCGGGTGGTGGTGTGCGCGGACACGCCGATGCTGGTGAGCCTGCTGACGGCGCTGATGCGCCGGATGGGCTGGCGCCGCCCGCCACCGCGGGTCAGGTAAGGACCTCGTTGATTTGTGAATGTGAGATGACATGACACGTACCACTCTCGGCATCGTGATCGGGCTCGCGCTCGGCCTGGCCCTGGCGTTCGGCAGCTTCGGGCAGATGCTCATCGTGGCGCTGTTCGCCGCGATCGGCTTCGTCGTCGCGAAGGTGCTGGAAGGCGACCTGGACCTCGGCCCCTACCTGTCGCGCCGGCGCGACAGCCGATGACGGCCGGCACGGCCGTCCTGCCCGCGCAGTACCCGGCTGCCCGGCCCGGGCGCACCGAGCTGGGCACGATCAGCATCAACGACCGGGTCGTGGAGAAGATGGCCGCCCGGGCCGCGGCCGAGATCCCCGATGCTGGCGCGGCAGCGCCCCGGGTCCTGGGCCGCTCGGTGACCGGCGCCGCGCCTTGGGGGCACGCCGACGAGCCTGACCGCGCTGCCGAAAGCCTCGGCCGACGTCGACGGCTCGACCGTGATCCTGGACCTGTCGATCAGCGTCCGCTGGCCCGCGTCAGTGCCCGAGGTCAGCCAGCGCCGTCCGTGAGCACGTCCGCAGCCGCGTCAGAGAGCTGACCGGCCTGACCGTCAGCGGAGGTATCCATCTCGGTCACCGACCTGGCGACCCGGCTTCCCGGGCCTGCCCCGGGTTCACTGACGGGAGCGAGGACAGACACATGAGACATGCCAATCGCGTCCTGGCCGCTCTGCTGAGCCTGGCGCTGATCGCCGCAGGCGTGCTGCTGATCATCGAAGTCATCGCCGACCGGGTGAGCCACCGCCCGGCGGTCGTGGACTGGCACCCGGCCTATGACTGGGCCGAGCGCACCACCTGGAACGCGGGCAGCGTCCGGGTGGTCTGCGCGGATGCTGATACTGCTCGGGCTGGTGCTGCTGATCGCCGAGCTGAAACCAGCCCGGGTGTCACGCCTGGCCGCGGACCCCGCCCAGGCAGGCGCAGCCGGTATTGACACCGCCTACACCCGCCGGGGCCTGGCCGCCGCCATCCGGTCAGCCGTCACCGGCGTCGACGGTGTCCGGGGCGCCTCCGTCAAGGTGAAGCGCCGCAAGGTCACAGTCGCGGCCACCACCGCAGCGCGGGACAAAGCCGCCGCCCGGAGCCTGCGCGACCCGATCCTGGCCGCCGCCCGCCAGCGCCTGACCGCACTGAAGCTCCGCCGCGAGCCCTCGGTGTCGGTGCGGGTCGCCCCCAGGAGCCGCTGATGCACGCCGACCGCACCAACCGCATCCTGCTGTTGCTGCTGGCATTGCTGCTGATCGCCGTCGGCGCTCGCGCCGGCGCCGCATCCATCGGCGTCGTTCGGGACCGCCACCCCGCACAGCCCCCTGATCGCCAACCCGACCGGGCACTTCATCGGCGCCCAGGGCGGCTGGCTGTGGCCAGCCGCCGCAGTGGCCGCGGTGATCCTCGCGCTGCTCGCGCTGCGCTGGCTGCTCGCGCTGCTGTTCTCCACCGACCGCGCCGGTGACCTGCCGATCACGCCCGAGCAGCGGTTCCGCGGGCCGCACCACCCTGGCCGCCCGGGCCCTGACCGAGGCGGTAGCAGAAGAGGTCGAAAGCTACCGGGGAGTCAACTCCGGCGCGGGCCCGGCTGCTCGGCGACCCCGCCGACCCCGAACTCGTCGTCACCGCGGCCCTGGAGGAAACCGCCGACTTCGCCGCGCTGCGGCAGCGCATCGAAACCAGGGCCCTGACCCACGCCCGCCGGCCGCTCGGCAACCCGTCGCTGCCCGCCCAGCTGGACCTGACCGTCACCGCGAGACGCTCCAGCCGGGTCGCCTAGCCCGGCCCGGCGGCCCGGGCCGCGGCCTGGAGCGTGTGCTGCATCAGCACGGCGGTGGTGACCGGGCCGACGCCGCCCGGCACCGGGGTGAGCACCGCGGCGATGCCGGTCACGGCGGCGGCGTCCACGTCGCCGGCCAGCCCCCCGGAGCCCGCGGAACCCGAGGTGCCCGCGGAACCCGAGGTAGCCGCGGAACCCGAGGCGGCCGGGGTGGCCGTGGGGGTCGTGCCCACGTCGATCACCACGGCCCCGGGCCGGACGTGCTCCGCGCCGATCAGCTTCGGCTGGCCGGCCGCCGCGACCAGGATGTCCGCCTCCTGGCAGACATCCTGGAGATCCGGGTCCGGGAGTGCGCGATGGTGACGGTGGCGTGCCGGGCGAGCAGCAGCAGCGCCGCGGGCTTGCCCACCACCGTGGACCGGCCGACCACGACCGCGCGGCGGCCGCTCAGCGGGATCCGTTCGTGCTCCAGGATGACCAGGATGGCCGCGGCGGTGGCCGGGGCGAAGACCCCCGGGAGCCCGGCCGCCAGCCCGCCCAGCGAGGCCGGGCTGGCCCCGTTAACGTCCTTGGCGGGCGGGATCGCCTGGCCCACGCTGGGCAGATTCACGCCGGGCGGCAGCGGGGTCTGGCAGATGACCCCGTGTACCGCCGGGTCCAGGGACAGCTCCGTGAGGCGGGCCGCCACCTGGTCCGCGCGGGGCGGCGCCGATCCGGCGGCGTCCATCCGGTGGACCTGGCAGGCGATGCCGGTCCGGGCGGCGGCCCGCTGGATGGACCGGACGTACCAGGCGGCCCCCGCGTCGTCCGTGGGGACCAGCACCGCCAGGGTGGGGATGATCCCGCCGCTGCGCAGCACGTCAGCAGCCGCGGCGGTCGCGGTGGCCATCGTCACCGCGATCGTCCTGCCGTCCACGAGGTGGGTCACCGTGCGTCTCCTGGGCGATTAAGGAAGTGGGCCACGGGTAGGGCAGCCTGCCATGGGCGACATGACTCTGCGCGTAAACGGCACGCGACACTCGCTGAATGTTGACTCTCGCATGTCGCTGCTTGACCTGCTCCGGGAGCGTCTCGGGCTGACCGGCTCGAAAAAAGGCTGTGATCACGGTCAGTGCGGCGCGTGCACGGTCCTCATCGACGGCCGCCGGGCCAACTCCTGCCTGGCCCTGGCCATCGCCCAGGACGGCCTGGACATCACCACGGTGGAGGGTCTGGCCGGCCGGGAGACGCTGCACCCGCTGCAGACCGCGTTCATCGAGCGGGACGCGTTCCAGTGCGGGTACTGCACCCCGGGGCAGCTCTGCTCGGCCGCCGGGATGCTCGGCGAGGCCGGGCCCAGCGCGGTCACCGAGGACCTGACCGGGGACCCGGCGCTGACCGCCGGGGAGATCCGGGAGCGGATGAGCGGGAACCTGTGCCGGTGCGGGGCTTACGTGAACATCGTCGCGGCGGTCGGCGATGTCGCCGCGGCGGGTGGCGGGACGGCCCGGTGAGGCCGTTCAGGCTACGCCCGGGCCCGCGACGCCAGGGACGCGGTCGGCCGCTTCCGCCCGGGGACCATGTATCTCGGCGGCGGGACGAACCTGGTCGACCTGATGCGGCTCGGCGTGGCGGAACCCGACTCCCTGGTCGACGTCAGCCGGCTCGGCGGTGACCTGATCGAGTCGATCGACGGGAAGGCCTGCTGATCGGGGCCGCGGTCCGCAACAGCGACCTGGCCGCCCACCCGCTGGTCCGCGAGCGCTACCCGACGCTGGCCCGGGCCGTGCTGGCCGGGGCGTCCGGCCAGGTGCGGAACATGGCCACGGTCGGCGGCAACCTGCTGCAGCGCACCCGGTGCTCCTACTTCCAGGATGTGACCAAGCCGTGCAACAAGCGGCAGCCCGGATCGGGCTGCCCGGCGGTCGCCGGTGACCACAGCAACCTGGCCATCCTCGGGCACTCCGCGGGGCTGAACGCCGCCACCCAGTGCGTGGCCACCCACCCCTCGGACATGGCGGTGGCGCTGGCCGCGCTGGACGCCCGGGTGCACGTCACCGGCCCGGACGGCAGCCGCGTGGTGGCGATGCCGGGGCTGCACCGGCTGCCCGGCGACCAGCCGGACCGGGACACCGTGCTGCGGCCCGGCGACCTGATCACCTCGGTGGAGCTGCCGTCACCGCCGCCGGGCCGGTCCACGTACCGCAAGGTGCGTGAGCGCGCCTCGTTCGCGTTCGCGCTCGTGTCGCTGGCCGCCGCGCTGGACGTCGGCGGCGACGGGACGGTCCGCGGCTGCCGGCTGGCCCTCGGCGGGGTGGCGCACGTGCCCTGGCGGGCGACCCGGGCCGAGCGGGCCCTGACCGGGGCCCCGGCCACGGCGGAGGAGTTCACCCGGGCCGCCGACGCCGAACTGGCCGAGGCCATGCCGCTGCCGCGCAACGGCTACAAGGTGACGCCCGCGCCGGTACGCGCCGGATCACGTCAACCCCAACTTCCCCACGGACACCGAGAAGGGCGACGTGACCGCCGGGCTGGCCGCCGCGGCGGCCACGGTCAACGTCACGTACACCACCCCGGCGATGCACAACAACCCGATGGAACCGCACGCCGCGATGGCGGTCTGGCCCGCCGGCGGCACGCTCACCGTCTACGACTCCACCCAGGGGCCGTCCGCCGACCGGGACACGATCGCGCGGGTCCTGGGCCTGCCTCCGGAGCGGGTCCGGGTCGTCTCCCCGCACGTCGGCGGGGGCTTCGGGTCCAAGGGCACCACCCGGCCGCACGCGATCCTGGCCGCGCTCGCCGCGCGGGCCGCCCGGCCGCCCGGTGAAGGTGGCCCTGACCCGCCAGCAGATGTTCGACGTGACCGGGTACCGGACCCCGACGATCCAGCGGCTCCGGCTCGGCGCGGATGGCGACGGGAGGCTGACCGCCCTCGTGCACGACGTAGTCGAGCAGAGTTGGACGGCCGCACCGGCCACGCCGACACGACGGAGGACGTGCGGGGCGACAGCGGCTTCGCCCGGCACGCGTTCGGCGCCCAGTTCGCCGAGGTCCGGGTGGACCCGCTGACCGGGGAAGTACGGGTGCCGCGGTTGCTGGGCGTGTTCGCGGTCGGCCGGGTCATCGACGAGACGCTGGCCCGCTCCCAGTTCATCGGCGGCATGACCATGGGACTGGGCATGGCGCTGATGGAGCAGACCGTGATGGACGAGGAGTCCGGCAGCTTCCTCAACCACGACCTGGCCCAGTACCACATCGCCGCCTGCGCGGACGTGCAGGACATCGAGGCGGCCTGGATCGACGAGGGGGACGCGCACCTGAACCCGATGGGCGCCAAGGGCATCGGGGAGATCGGCATCGTGGGCACGGCGGCGGCCGTGGCCAACGCCGTGTATCACGCCACCGGGCGCCGGGTCCGCGACCTGCCCATCACCCCGGCGAAACTGCTCGACTAGCCCGGGCTGGCCGGCCAGCCGGGCGGGTCAGCTCGCGCGTTCCGCCACCGCGGCGCCGGCGGCGGGGAAGTGGACCTGGACCTCGAGGCCACCGCCGGGCAGGGCCCGGGCGTGCACCCAGGCGTCGTGCGCCGCGGCGACGGCCTTGACGATGGACAGCCCGAGACCCGAGCCGTCCTGGCTGCCGACCCGGTCCTCGCCCAGCCGCTGGAACGGCTCGAACAGCCGGCCGACCTGGGCGGGCGGGACCGCCGGGCCGCTGTTGGCCACGGTGAGCACCGCACGGCCCGCCCTGATCCCGGTGCTGGCGCTGACCCAGCCCCCCGCCACGTTGTGCCGGATCGCGTTGCCGACCAGGTTGGCGACCAGCCGCTCGGCCAGCCTCGGGTCTCCCGCCGCCGGTGCCGCCTGCAGATCCGCCCGCACCTCGAGGCCCGCGCCGGAGGCCTCGTCCCGGCGCGCCTGCAGCACGTCAGCGGTGATGCCGGCGACGTCGATGGCCACCCGGGCGCGCAGCCCCCGCTGGGTATGGGCCAGCGTGAGCAGCGCGTCGATCAGCCCTTCCTGCTGCTCGCTGGCGGCCAGGGCGCGGCCGCACACCGCCTGCAGCGAGGCGATGCTGGGCTGCGGGTCAGCCAGCGCCACCTCGATCAGCGTCCGCTGCCGGGCCAGCGGGGTGCGCAGCTCATGCGAGGCGTTGGCGACGAACTGCCGCTGCGCGTCGAACGCTCCTTCCAGCCGGGCGAGGAACGCGTCGAAGGTGTCGGCCAGCTCCTTCAGCTCATCGTCAGGGCCGGTCAGGGCCAGGCGCTGGTGCAGGTTGCTGGCCGAGGTGTGCTGGGCCGCCGCGGTGATGGTCCGCAACGGGCGCAGCACCCGCCCGGCCACCACCCAGCCCAGGCCGATCGAGAGCACGGTCATGATGGCCAGCGCCACCCCCGACTGGACCAGCAGATCGCCCAGGGCCATGCTGCGCTGCCCGGCGGCCTGGGCCTGGAGGGCGGACAGGGACGGCGGCAGCTGCCCCGGCTCCGTGGTCCCCGAGATGACGTGCACGTCCATCGGCAGGTTGGTGGCCACGAGCAGGTTGGTCAGCGCGAGCAGCGCCGCGCCGGAGATCAGGAACGCCGCCCCGTACAGCAGGGTCAGCCGCAGCCGGATGGTGCGGCGCGGCAGCCGGGCCAGCCGGGCCAGCCGGGCCGCCCGGTCCCCCAGGGCGGACGGGGCAGGGCGGAAGTCACCTCAGATCCGGTAACCGGCCTGGGCCACGGTCCCGATCACCGGCGGATCGCCCAGCTTGCGGCGCAGCCGGCTGACCGTCACCTTGACCGCGCTGGTGAACGGGTCGGCCATCTCGTCCCAGACCCGCTCCAGCAGCTCCTCGGCCGGCACCACCCGGCCCTGCGCGGCGAGCAGGACCTCCAGCACGCCGAACTCCTTGGGGCCGAGGTCGAGGAGCCGCCCCGCCCGCCGGGCACTGCGCCGGGCCGGGTCGAGGATGAGATCGCCGTGGCACAGCAGCGGCGCGAGCGCCGGCTGGGCCCGCCGGAGCAGCGCCCGGATCCGGGCCACCAGCTCGGCGAACGCGAACGGCTTGGGCAGGTAATCATCAGCGCCCCGGTCCAGCCCGTCCACCCGGTCCCCGATCGCCGCCGCGGCCGTCAGCATCAGCACCCGGCTGCGGCAGCCGGCCCGGATCAGTTCCGCGCATACGTCGTCACCGTGCAGGCCAGGCAGGTCCCGGTCCAGGACGATCACGTCGTACGCGGTGCACAGGGCCCGCTCCAGCGCGCCGTTCCCCTCGTGCGCGAGGTCCACGGCCATCCGCTCGCGGCGCAGCCCCACGCCGATCGCCTCGGCCAGCTCGCGATCGTCTTCCACCACCAGGACGCGCATCGCGCGCTCCTTTCCCCGGTGCCACCCCCGGATTTTCCGCAACGAAACCCCGGGCGGGCTCAGGGAACGCTGGCAGGATCCTGAAGGGCGAGGACAGCGGGCGACCCTGTCTCGCTGATCTGAGCCGACACGGTGTCCCCGACCTTGATCCCCGCCGCGCGGTCGCTCCGCCCGGTGATCCGGGTACCCCGGGTCAGGGCGGCGGTAATCGAGTGGCCCTGCCCGGCGAGCGTGATCGACGTGCTGCTCACCGCCGTGACCCGGCCGGCGACCATGAGCTGCAGGGCCCGGCGGCCCCCGGCTCCCCCGCGGGGCGGCAGGGCCCCCAGCGACCCGCCGTTCCCGGGAACGCCATGCCCGGGAAACGGGGACGCCGCGCTCACCGGGCTCCCGCCCGCCGGGGACGGATCCAGGATCACGAACGCGGCCACCGCGATGGCGGCCCCCGCGGCCAGCGCCACCGCTCCCGCCGCGACCAGGGCCAGCGGATGCCCCAGCCACTCCGGTCGCCGCATCAGTCATCGCCTCCCGCCGGTGATCGGGGGGCACCACCGTGCCGGCCCGAGGACTCCACGCTGCCCCGGCGGTGGTTGCAGCGCGGTGACACACGGTGTCACCGCTCCGCAACCGGGGCCCGCGTAGACCTGCGGCATACACCGGCGTCACTACGAGGAGAGCCCATGTTCTTCGTCACGTTCCTGCGGCGCGAGCTGTGGCGGCGCAGGAGGCAGGCCATCGTCATCGCGCTGGGCCTGGCCGTGGGCATCGGCCTGGTCATCACGGTGACTGCCGCGGCGGCCGGTGTGCGCGCCGCTCAGGCCAGCGTGCTCCGCTCGCTCTACGGGGTGGGCACCGACATCACGGTCACCACCAAGCCCGCCGCCGCCTCCCCCGGCGGCCGGACCAGAATCTCCATCGGCCCGGGCGGTTCCCAGGTCTGTCACGGCACCACCTGCCACCACGGTGCCACCACACTGGACAACCTGGTCAGCGCCTCGTACGGTCCGATCCCGGCCTCCGACGTCGGCTCGGTCCGCGCCCTGCACGGGGTCACCGGGGCCGCCGGGGGCCTGACCCTCAACGACACCCAGATCACCATCCCCGCCTCGGTGGGCAGCGGGGGCACGCTGCCCCAGCCCCGGTTCACCAGCGTGGACGGCACGGATCCCGGCCATCCCGGGCTCGGCCCGCTCAGCGCGGGGCGGATCACCCAGGGCCGGAACCTGGCCGCCTCCGACGCGCACGCGGACGTGGCCGTGGTGGACTCCAACTACGCGACCGCGAACAAGCTGAAGCCCGGCGGCACGATCACGATCGCCAAGACCCGCTTCACCATCGTCGGCATCATCTCCCAGCCGCAGGGCGCCAGCCCGCCGGACGCCTACATCCCGCTGGCCCGCGCCCAGGCGCTGGCCCGCAGCGACCAGAACAAGCGGCTCACCGGCCAGGTGAACTCCATCTACGTGGCCGCCTCCAGCGCCGCCGCAGTGCCGGCCGTGGCCAGGGAGATCTCCCGGCTGATGCCCAAGGCCACCGTGACCACCTCGGGCAGCCTGGCCAGCCAGGTGAGCGGCTCCCTGTCCAGCACCGCGAAGCTGGCCAATGACCTGGGCCGCTGGCTGTCCGTCCTGGTACTGGCCGCGGCCGTGGTGGTGGCCAGCCTGCTCACCGTGGCCGCGGTGTCCCGGCGGGTCCGCGAGTTCGGCACGCTCAAGGCGCTCGGCTGGCGGAGCACCCGGATCATCAGCCAGGTGATGGGCGAGTCTCTGGTCCTGGGCCTGGTGGGCGGCGCGGCCGGGGCCGGGCTCGGTCTGGCGGGCGCCGCGATCATCACCCAGGCCGCCCCGAAGCTGTCCGCGATCCTGCCCACGCCGGCCGGGCCGCACTTCTTCTCGGCCGGACCGGGCGGGGTCTCCGGGTCGAGCACGCCCGGGACCGGCTCGGCGGCGCACACGGTGCTGGTGCCAATGTCCGCGCCGGTCAGCCTGGGCGTGATCGCCGCGGCCGTGATCCTGGCCCTGGCCGGCGGCCTGATCGCCGGCAGCTTCGGCAGCTGGCGGATCGCCCGGCTGCGGCCCGCCGCCGCGCTGGCCCGGGTCGAGTAGACGATCGAGCAGGCCGCCCGGGCGCGGGCGGCCAGGCAGGAGGCACCATGTACACGCTGACCGGGGTCAGCAAGACCTTCCACAAGGGCCGCGAGGCCATCCCCGCCGTGCGGGACGTGTCGGTGCGGATCGGCGACGGTGAATGGCTGACCGTCCAGGGCCGGACCGGCCACGGCAAGACCACCCTGCTCCAGCTGCTGGGCGGGCTGGACCGGCCGGATCGCGGGACCGTCGAGTTCGGCGGGCAGGACCTGGCGCGGCTCCGGGAGGGCCAGCTGACCCGGGTCCGGGCCACCTCGATCGGCTTCATCTTCCAGACGTTCAACCTGATGCCCACCCTGTCCGCCGCCGAGAACGTGGAGGCGGCGCTGATCCCGCTGCGGCTGGGCAGCCGGGAACGGAGCCGCCGGGTGACCGGGGCGCTGGAGTCCGTCGGGCTGGCCGACCGGGCCCGGCATCTGCCCGCGGAGCTGTCCGGCGGCCAGCAGCAGCGGGTGGCGATCGCCCGCTCGCTGGTCAAAGACCCGAAGGTGCTGCTGGCCGACGAGCCGACCGGCAACCTGGACGAGGGCACCCGCGATGAGATCATCACCCTGCTGGAGAAGCTGACCGCTGAGCGCGGGCTCACGATCGTCCTGGTGACCCACGACAGCACCATCGCCCGCCGGTCCCCGAAGGTCGCGGTGATGAACCGGGGCCAGCTCGCCCTGGCGTAGCGGGCGCCCGGAGGCGGCTTCGTCGCGCTTAGCTCGCGGTCAGGTGGTTTGGGCTAGCATCCTCCGGAAGACCGTTGAGCAAGGGGCGCAGCACATGAAGTTCTACGGCGAGATGAGAGTCCAGGGTGGCGGTCCCCTCGACGGCTCCCGTTTCGACGCGCTCGCCTACGCGCTCGCCGAGATCGAGGAGACCGACCCGGCGATCGACGGCGTGGACCTGACCGCCTCACTGGCCCAGGGCTGGGTGACCGCGTCGATGACGATCACCCAGGAGAACCTGGAACTCGCGGTGGCCAAGCTCATCGCCACCGTGCGGGCGGCCATTTACCCGAATGGCGACCACGCGGGCGGCTGGCAGTTCCTGACCGAGACGGCCGGGCTTTCCGTGCACCCCACGACCGACCGGGCGGGCACAAACGTGCCTGGCCAGATAGGTCCGCCCGGCCCGGCGGCGGCGCCCGGCGCAGCCGCACCGGCCGGCCCGCGCGCTGCGCCGCCCCCGCCGCCCCCGCCGCCCCTGCCGCCCGTCCGGCCGTCCCGGCCCGGCACACCAGCCCGGCCGGATGCCCCCGTGTCGGTCTGGCGCTGACCCCGGCTCCCCGGGCGCCCCGGAACCCCGTCATCGTGGAGCGTTGTGCGCTGCCGGCGGCGCATAACGCTCCACGATCCTGGGATCGGCACCGCGTGGACCCCGGGCCATGGCACCGCGGAAGCCGGGCGGCCGGGGCCCGGGTCAGCGGACCGTGATGGAGCGGTAGTGGGTGGTGAGGCGGCCGTCGTCGCCGAGGGCGTGGTACGCGACGGCCGGGGGCGCCTGGAAGTCGGCGCGGTCCCGCTCCTCCCAGGGCAGCGCGCTGGCCGACACCACGCCCGGCGCGGCCAGCAGCGGCCGGCCCGCGAACGTGGTCGCCGCCGCGCTGTGCGCGTGCCCGCAGAGCGCCGCGACGACCTGGGGATGCCGGCCGAGCACGGCGGCCAGCCGCTCCTCGCCGGACTGCCGGATCACGTCGCTGGTCTCGGTGTACAGCGGCACCGGCTGATGGTGGAAGACCACGAAGGCCGGGGTGGCCGGGTCCGCGCCGAGTTCGGTATCCAGCCAGGCCAGGGTGTCGTCGGTGAGGTACCCGTCGTCGTGGCCGGGGATGGTGGAGTCGCACAGGGCGATGACGGCCCCGGGGATCCGGTGGACGTGGTTGATGGGCAGGTCACTCTCGCTGCCGAGCAGCCCGCGGCGGAACGCGGCCCGCTCGTCGTGGTTGCCCGGGCAGAACAGCACCGGCCACGGCCCGGTCAGGATCGAGCGGGCCTGCGCGTACTCGGCAGGCAGGCCGTGGTCGGCGATGTCCCCGGTGACCAGCACCGCGTCCAGCGGGGCCCGGCCGCGGGCCAGGCTGGCCATGACCGCGCGGGCCCGGTCGGCGCGCGGCTGGCCGCCGTCCAGATGCGTGTCACTCAGCTGGGCGAAAACGATCATGCTGGGTTCCTCCTCGTCACGTCCACGATCCTCCCGGCCGGGCATCCGCGGGCGGCCCGGCGGGGCGCCCGGCCCCTCTACAGTGGACGTCGTGGCCGAGCCGCCCACCAGCCGGATGATCCAGCCCAGGTCAGGGCGGGACACGCTGCCCGCCCACCGGGCCGGGGCATCCCCGCCGCGCGGAACGCTGGCGCTGGACGGCGTGGGCGCTACCGGGCTGGCCATCGCCGCGATCCGGGCCGCCGAGACCGCCCGGCCGGACCGGTTGTTCGCCGACCCGCTGGCCGCGGTGTTCGCGGCCGCGGCCGGGCTGGACCCGGACCCGCCTCCCGGGGACCGGAGGGCGGCTGCGCTGCGGGTCTGGGTGGTCGGCCGTACCGTGTTCCTCGACGACCTGCTGGCCGAGGCCAGCCAGCACGGCTGCGGGCAGGTCGTGCTGCTCGGGGCCGGGTTCGACGCCAGGGCGTTCCGGCTGCCCTGGCCGCCGGGCACCCGCTGCTTCGAGGTGGACACGCCCGGCGTGCTCGGCCCGAAGGACGAGGTGCTCGCCGCGGCGCACGCCGTCCCCGCCTGTGAGCGCGTCGTGGTCCCCTGCGACCTGCGCGACGACTGGCCGGCCGCGCTGCGCGCCGCGGGCCTGGACCCGGCCCGGCCGACCGCGTGGATCGCCGAGGGCCTGCTCGTCTACCTGTCCCCGGCGGACGCGAACCGGCTGCTGACCGGGGTCACCGGGCTCTCGGCCCCGGGCAGCCGGCTCGGGCTGACCCTGACCACCCGGGACGCCGGCCAGTTTGCGGACACGCGGCTGGCGACGTTGTCGCAGTCGCGGGCCCCGGCCGACCCGGCCGGCTGGCTGGCCGGGCACGGCTGGGCCGCGGACGTCTCCGACCTGCGCGAGGTGCTCCGCGCGCACGGCCGCCCGCTGCCCGAACAAGCGCAGGCAGAACGAGCGCAGGCAGAACGGGCCCGGCCCGGACGAGCACGGCCCGGACGTCCGGGGCAGGAGAACGGGGACCGGCCGAGGGCGCTGCTGGTCCGGGCCACCCTGGACGACGGCCACGACCGTGCCCATCCCGCTCCCGGGCGCGCTGCGGCGGACCCCTCCGGGAACCCGCCGGCGGCACCGGCCCGGCAGCCGGGAAAGCCCGGGCGGCGGGACCGGGGGACAACGGTCCTCGTTGCGGACCTTGGGGTCTCGGCCGTGCTGTCCCAGGCCCTCGTCGCGTTCACGATCGAGTTCGACAACGCAGCGGAGCGCCAGCTCCCGCACCGGACGACCTGGGGCCCCGCGGCCCGGTCCGGCCGGGGCCCGTGGCTGGTGTCGCTGACCATGTGGGCGAATTTCCTGCGCTTCCTGCCCGCGGACGGGGTGCCGCTGCGCGACGTGGCGGACCTGGTCCCGCTGGTCAACCTCGCCGGCCTGGAGCGCTGGGGGTACGTGACGGTCGGGCCCGGCCCCGGCGGCGGCCGGGCGGCCCCGTCCCGCCCGGACGCGATCGTCCGGCCGACCCGGTGGGGCCGCCTGGCCCAGGACATCTGCGCGCCGCTGACCGGCGTGATCGAGCAGCGCTGGCGGGACCGGTTCGGCGAGGCCGTGGTCGGCCAGCTCAGCAGCGGGCTGCAGGCCGTGGTCGGCCCGGCCGGCGACGAGTGGCCGGTGTTCCTGCCCGTCTCAGGGGTCCAGCGGCACGGGGCAGGCCCGAACCCGCCCATCCTGGCAGCGGGGCACCGGGTGCCCGGCGCGGCCCTGCCCACGCTGCTGTCCCGGGCCCTGATGAGCTTCCGCGCCGAGTACGAGCGCGACTCGGCGCTGTCCCTCCCGGTCAGCGCCAACACGCTGCGGGTGCTGAGCGCGGACGGTGCCGCAGTGCGCGACCTGCCGCGCCGGGCCGGGGTGTCCCGGGAAGCGGTCAGCGTGTCCCTGGGCCGGCTGGAAAAGGGCGGGCTCGCGCTGACCGGGCCCGACCCGGCGGGCGGCCGGAACCGGGTGGCCCGCCTCACCCCGCGCGGCCAGCGGGCCCAGGCCGCCTACCACCGGCGGGCGGACGCGATCGCCGGCGGCTGGCGGGCGCGGTTCGGCGACGGCGTCATCGACAGGCTGACCGGGGCGCTGCGGGCGCTGTACGCCGAGCCCGGCGGGGGTGACGGCCCGCTGATCTCGGCCGGGCTGGTGCCCGACCCCGGCGGCTGGCGGGCGCACCCGCCCTACCTCCGGCTGACCGAGGCCATGATCGCCGACCCGGCCGGGTCGCTGCCGCACTACCCGATGGTGTCGCACCGCGGCGGCTACCCCGACGGCAGCTGAATCGGGAAAAATAATCCGGCCCGCCATGCAACCTGATGCCGTGCCCAGCGCATCTTTGTAAAAGTCGGCATGCCGGCTCGGGGGCGCCGGCATGCCGTCCCAGCCGCCGGCCGCCCGGGAGGAGCGCGGGATAGGTGACGCCAGAGGAGGAATTCGTCGAGTTCGCGGCGGCGGTGTCGCCCCGCTTGCGGCGGATGGCGTTCCTGCTCTGCGGCGACTGGCATGCGTCGGAAGATCTGGTGCAGACCACGCTGGCGAAGGTATTCGTCTCCTGGCGCAAGATCAGGCGGCAGGACGCCGAGCATGCTTACGCCGCCCGTACCCTCGTCAACAGCTACCTCGCCGACAAGCGACTGCGGCGCAATCAGGAGGTTGTCAGCAGCAGGATCCCGGAGCACCAGGTCCAGTCGCCGGCCCCGGAGACACGGATAGTAGTGCTCAACGCGCTGGCCACCCTGCCGCCGAAGAGCCGGGCCGTGGTGGTGCTGCGCTACTGGGCCGACCTGAGCGTGGACCAGGTGGCGGCCATCCTGGGCTGCTCCCCGGGCAACGTCAAGAGCCAGAGCGCCCGGGCGCTGGGCAAACTCCGGGCCATGCTGGACGACGTCGCGGCCGAATACGGCTCCCCCGGTCACTCGCTGGACGAACGGCACGAGGCGAGGGATGTCTGACGTGGACGAGACCTCGCTGCGCCGGCTACTGGACGGCGCTCTGGCCCAGGAGCCACCGATGGGACCAGGTCGTGCACCGGTCACTGCAGGCCGGTATCACGCTGCGCCGCCGCCGCCGGGCCCGGAACGCCACGGCGGGCGTGGCGGCCGCCGCGGTGATCGCGGCCGCCCTCCCGGCCGGCCTGGGGACGCTCAGCCGCCCCTCCACGGGCCCGCGAACGGGGACGCACCAGGTGGTCCTCTACGTGGGCAGCGATCATAAGGACACGGTGACGCCCATCTCGGCGGCCACGAACACTCCCGGGCGCCCCATCCAGACCGGCCCGGGCCCGCGGCGGCTCGCGATCACCCGGGACGGGAACACGGTCTACGCCGCCAACGTCAACTGGCACACGGTGACGCCCATCAGCACCGCCACCGGCCGGGCCGGCAAGCCGATCACGGTCGGCAAGGGCCCGTTCGCGCTCGCGATCACGCCGGACGGCAGAACGCTCTACGTCGCCAACGTGGTCTCGAACACGGTGACACCGATTTCGACGGCGACCAACACCGCGGAAAAGCCCATCAGGACCGGCAGCCGACCGGTGGCGATCGCCATCACGCCGGACGGGAGGACCGCCTACGTCCTCGACTCAAGCGAGGGAGTTGAAGGCTCGGTGCTACCGATCACCACCGCCACCAACACCCCCCGCGGGAAGCCGATCAGGGCCGGGACCTTTCCCACCGCGATGGCGATGACTCCGGACGGGCAGACCCTCTACGTCGCCGACGACGGCTCGGACACCGTGACCCCGATCTCGACGGCCACCGACACCGCGGGAAAACCAATCAAGGCGGGCCCCGGGCCCAATGCGATCGCGATCACGCCGAATGGGAAGACCGCCTACGTCGTGGCGCACGGCACCTTCCGGGGTTCGGTGATACCGATCGATACCGCCACGAACACTGCGGGTAAGCCGATCAGGGTCGGCGGCGCACCCCAGGCCATCGCGATCGCCCCCGACGGGAAGACCGCCTACGTCACGAACTACCAGTCCGGCACCGTGACCCCGATCTCGACGGTGACGAACACCGCGGGAAAACCAATCAAGGTCGGCACGGGACCCACTGCGGTGGCCTTCACGCCGGACGGGAACACCGCCTACGTGGTCTGCCTCGGAGCGGACACGGTGATCCCCATCTCCACCGGGACCAACACGCCCGGCCCGCCCATCAAGGTCGGAGTGCACCCTTACGCCATCGCGATCACGCCCTGATGGGGCCGCCGCGGACCGCCGGGCCCGCTCAGTCCAGGGTGAAGTAGTCGGGGCTGGGGTAGACGCCGGTGAGCTGCTTGCGGCGCTGCATGAGCAGGTCGTTGAGCAGGCTGGAGGCGCCGATCCGGAACAGCGCCGGGGTGAGCCAGGCCGGGCCGGTGGTCTCCTTGACCAGGACCAGGTAGCGGACGGCGTCCTTGGCGGTGCGCACCCCGCCGGCCACTTTCACCCCGACCCGGCGGCCGGTGGCCCCCGCGAAGTCGGCCACGGCGCCCAGCATGACCAGGGCGACCGGCGGGGTCGCGGCCGGCGACACCTTCCCGGTCGAGGTCTTGATGAAGTCGGCCCCGGACAGCATGGCCAGCCACGAGGCCCGGGCCACGTTGTCCAGCGTGGCCAGCTCCCCGGTCTCCAGGATGACCTTGAGGCGCGCCGGGCCGCAGGCCTCGCGGACCGCCCGGATCTCCTCGGCGACCTGCCCGTACCGGCCGGCCAGGAACGCGCCCCGGTCGATGACCATGTCAACCTCGTCGGCGCCCGCCGCGACCGCGTCGGCCACGTCGGCCAGTTTCACCGCCAGCGAGGCCCGGCCGGACGGGAACGCGGTGGCGACGGAGGCGACCTTCACGCCGCTGCCGGCCAGGCTGGCCCGGGCCACCGCGACCAGGTCCGGGTACACGCAGATGGCCGCGACCGGCGGCACCGAGCGGTCCGCGGGATCCGGCTGGCGGCCCTTGGCGCACAGCCCGCGGACCTTGCCCGGGGTGTCCGCGCCCTCCAGCGTGGTCAGGTTGACCATGCGGACCGCGGTGTCCAGCGCCCAGAGCTTGGCGTCCTTCTTGACCGACCGGGTGGCCAGGGCGGCCGCGCGCGCCGCGGCGCCCACCTGGTCCACGCCGGGCAGCCCGTGCAGCAGCTGGCGCAGCGCGGCGTCCGAGGTACCCCACGGCCAGCCGGGGCACGCTCAGCAGGGCCGCCGCGCCCGCGCCGCCGGGCTCTCCGTTACGCTCACGGTCATCTCCCTCACCGGCGGCCGGGCACCCGGACCACCGCGTTGCTCGTGGCGCGGGCGGTGGCGAATCCCGGCTTGATCACCGTGTTGATGATCTGCAGCCGCTCGTCGAAGTGCGCGAACGCGCTCTTCATCGCGTTGATCGTGAGCCATTCGAAGTCGGACCAGCCGTACCCGAACGCCTCGCCCAGCAGCGCGAACTCCGAGGACAGGCTCACCCCGCTCATCAGCCGGTTGTCGGTGTTGACGGTGACCCGGAACGACAGCTGGCGGAGCAGGCCGATGGGGTGGGCCTCGATGGACGGGGCCGCGCCGGTCTGCACGTTCGACGACGGGCACATCTCCAGCGGCGTCCGCCGGTCCCGGACGTAGCTGGCCAGGCGGCCCAGCTGGGCGGTGCCGTCGGCGGTGATCCGGATGTCGTCCACGATCCGGACGCCGTGGCCGAGGCGCTCGGCCCCGCACCACTGCAGCGCCTCCCAGATGGACGGGAGCCCGAAGCCCTCCCCGGCGTGGATCGTGATGTGGAAGTTCTCCCGGGCCACGTACTGGAACGCGTCCAGGTGCCGGGTGGGCGGGCTGCCCGCCTCGGCGCCGGCGATATCGAACCCGACCACGCCCTCGTCGCGGTGCCGCACCGCGATCTCGGCGATCTCCAGCGAGCGGGCGGCGGTCCGCATGGCGGTGAGCAGCGCGTACACGGTGATGCGCCGCCCGGCGCTGCCCAGCCGGAAGCCTTCCAGCACCGCGCTGACCACCTGCTCCAGGGTGAGTCCCCCGGCCACGTGGAGCTCGGGGGCGAACCGGACTTCCGCGTACACGACCCCGTCGGCGGCGAGATCCTCCGCGCACTCGGCGGCCACCCGGATCAGCGCGTCCCGGGTCTGCATCACCGCGACCGTGTGCTGGAACGCGTCCAGGTAGTACTTCAGGTGGCCGCGGTTCGCGCCGCGGCGCAGCCAGGCCTCGACCTCGGCCACGTCCTGGGACGGCAGCCGGTCGTAACCGATCTCACGGGCCAGGTCCACCACGGTGCCGGCCCGCAGGCCGCCATCCAGGTGGTCGTGCAGCAGAACCTTGGGAACGGCCCTGATCTCCTCGAATGTGGGAGCCATGCCACCCATTGTCACACCCCATCGATGACCAGCGAAGGCACGTCGGGCGGCTGTTCGCCGACCGTGGCCCCGCCGTCCAGCGCGGCGGCGGCCCGCCCGAACCGGGACTCGTCGTCGGTCAGGAGTTCCAGCAGCGGCTGCCCCCGCTCGACCCGGTCCCCCGGCTTGGCCAGGCACCGGACGCCGGCCGCCGGGCTGACCGGGTCCTCCTTGACCGCGCGGCCGGCGCCGAGCCGCCAGGCGGCCACCCCGACCGCCCGGGCGTCCAGCCCCCGCAGCCAGCCGCCGGTGGGGGCGGGGAGCGCCGCCTGGAATACCGGGCCGCGGGCAGCGGGGCGTCGGGATCGCCGCCCTGGGCCCGGATCATCACCCGGTAGGTGTCCAGCGCGCGGCCGTCGGCCAGCGCGGCGGCCGGGTCGGCGTCGATCCCGGCCAGCCGGAGCATCTCCCGGGCCAGCGCCAGGGTCACCTCGACCAGGTCTGGCGGCCCCTCGCCGCGCAGGGTGGCCACCGCCTCCTCGACCTCGACCGCGTTGCCCACGGCCCGGCCGAGCGGCGTGTCCATCCGGGTCAGCAGGGCCGAGGTGGCCACGCCGTGCTCCGCGCCGAGGGTCACCATGGTCTGGGCCAGCTCCCGGGCCTGCGCCTCGTCGCGCATGAACGCGCCGCTGCCTACCTTGACGTCCAGCACCAGCGCCGCCGTGCCCTCCGCGATCTTCTTGGACATGATGGAGCTGGCGATCAGCGGGATCGACTCCACGGTGCCGGTCACGTCCCGCAGCGCGTAGAGGCGGCGGTCGGCCGGGGCCAGGCCGGGCCCGGCCGCGCAGATCACGCAGCCGGCCGTCTGCAGCACCGCGCGCATCTCCTCGTTCCGCAACGAAGACCGCCACCCGCTGATCGCTTCCAGCTTGTCCAGGGTGCCTCCGGTGTGGCCAAGACCCCGCCCGGACAGTTGCGGGACCGCGGCTCCGCAGCTGGCCACGAGCGGCGCCAGGACCAGCGACACCTTGTCGCCGACGCCGCCGGTGGAGTGCTTGTCCACCGTGGGGCGGCCGAGCCCGGACAGGTCCAGCCGTTCCCCCGACTCGATCATGGCCGCGGTCCAGGTGCGCAGCTCGGCCGGGTCCAGGCCCTGGAAGTAGATGGCCATGAGCAGCGCGGACATCTGCTCGTCCGGGACGGCGCCGGGGCCGGTGCCCAGGTAGCGGCCGAAGAGCCAGCGGATCTGGGCGTCGGCCAGCCGCTGCCCGTCCCGCTTGGCCCGGATCAGGTCAACGGCGTGGTGGTCGGCGGCGGCCGCCTCGCGGTCAGTCACGGCGGGGTCAGTCGCGGCGGGCGCTGAGGTCGGTGCCGGTGAACGCGCCGGGCAGCAGCTCGCCCAGTTCCCGGGGCCCGGCCGTGGTGTCCAGCAGCAGGCCCGGGCCGCCCGCCTCCAGCAACAGCTGGCGGCACCGCCCGCACGGCACCAGCGGCTCGCCGTCCCCGGCTACCACGCTGACCGCCGTGAGCGCGCCGCCCCCGGTCGCGTGCAGGGCGCTGACCAGCCCGCACTCGGCGCACAGGGTGAGCCCGAACGAGGCGTTCTCGACGTTGCAGCCGGTGATGACCCGCCCGTCGCCGGTCTGGCCGGCCGCGCCGACCCGCAGCCGCGAATACGGCGCGTAGGCCCGTCCGGCCACGTCCGTGGCCGCGGCCCGGAGCCGCGCCCAGTCGATCGTCATGTCCTGCCTCAGGACTCGGAGTCGTACCGGAAGCCCTCGCGGAAGCGGCGGAACAGCCCGCCGTCGTGCATCAGCGGCTTGCCCGGCGGCGGCGCTGAAGGGCGTTCGGTCGCCTCGGGCTGGTCGTAGTCGGCGCGGGCGATGATGTCCACGATCTGGTCATCGTCGAAAGCCTCCGAGCCAGGGATCTCGGGCACGAAGCCGACGAGGTCCCCGTCCAGCAGGACCTCGGCCTCCAGGGACGCGGTGCCCTCGTTGCCCCAGATCGCCTCGCGGCGGTCCGGGAGCACGACGCGCACCCCGTAGACGTCGATGCCCGCGTTCTCCAGGTGCGCGTCGATGCCACGATCCCGCAGCGCGTCAGCGACCCGTCGGGCCCGGTTCTCATCCATCGCCCCAATGTACCGGCGGCGCTACCGGTATCCGTCCAGGCCCGGCAGGGTGGCCGTCCCTGACGCGGCGGCACGGCCGGGGCGGCTGGGGACGGGTGGTTACAGCCGGGGACGGGCCATTTCGATTTGGCAACGGGACGGCTGCGGCGCGTCGTCGCTGCTTCCACGGATGCCCTGGCCGGTCTAACCTGCGGACATCGTAAAGCGGGGCGTTCTGGATCTTCGAACTGGTCCACCCGCGTCGCGGCGGAGGGGGCAGCGCCCGGTCAGCGCGGAACGCGGCCCGTCGAACAGGAGGTTTACGTGAGACGTACCATCCCGGCGGCAGCGGCGCTCAGCGTACTGGCGCTGCTCGCGGCCGCGTGCGGCAGCAGCTCATCAGGCGGCTCGTCCGGCAGCAGCTCACCCAGCAGCTCGACCAGCAGTGCGTCCACGGCGTCGTTCAAGGGCTGCATGGTCACCGACACCGGCGGCATCGACGACAAGTCGTTCAACGCCTCGTCCTGGCAGGGCATGCAGGAGGCCCAGGCCGCGGAGCCGAGCAAGATCGCCGTCCAGTACCTGCAGTCCAGCTCGTCGGCGGACTACGCGCCGAACATCTCGGCGTTCATCGGCCGCAAGTGCGGGATCATCGTCACCGTCGGGTTCCTGATGGCGGGCGCGACCGGCACGGCAGCCAGCTCCAACGCGTCCTCGAAGTTCGCGATCGTGGACTGCGCCCTCGCGTCCGCGAGCTGCCCGACCGCCGCGTCGGGGAAGGCCACGACGCCGCCGAAGAACGTCGACTCCCTGGTGTTCAACACCGTGCAGGACGGGTTCCTGGGCGGCTACCTGGCCGCGGGCATGACGAAGACCGGGAAGGTCGCCACGTTCGGCGGCGAGAAGCTGCCCACCGTGACCATCTACATGGACGGCTTCTGGGACGGCGTGCAGTACTACAACTCCCAGCACCACACGCACGTGACGGTGCTCGGCTGGAACGAGAAGACCCAGAGCGGTGAGTTCACCAACAGCTTCACCAACCTGACCATGGGCCAGACCATCACCCAGCAGTTCATCACCGAGGGCGCGGACATCATCTTCCCCGTCGCGGGCGGGGTGGGCCTGGGTGCGGCCAAGGCGGTCGAGGACGCCGACAACGCCGCGGGCAGCCAGAAGGTCAACATGATGTGGGTGGACACCGACGGCTGCGTCAGCGCCGCGCAGTACTGCAAGTACTTCATCACCAGCGTGGAGAAGGGCATCCAGGCGGCGGTGAAGACGGCGGTGCTGTCGGCGGCCAACGGCACGTTCAAGGGCGGCACCTACGTCGGCACGCTGGCGAACGGCGGCGTCACGCTCGCCCCGTACCACGACTTCGCCAGCAAGGTCCCGGCCACCCTGCAGTCCGAGATCAACACGATCAAGCAGGAGATCATCAGCGGCAAGATCGTGCCGGCCACCAAGAGCCCGGTGTAACCGGCGGGCCGGGCTGGGCCGGGCCGCGCGGCCGGCCCAGCCTGGGTCGCATACTGGCGACCGGCGCGGCGCCGGCCGGGCGGCACCGGCGCGGCGGCAGCCGGCGGCGGCGGGAGCACCAGCAGAGGACGGGCGTGGAACTTGAGCTGCGCGGCATCACGAAGCGCTTCGGCAGCCTCGTGGCCAATGACCACATCGACCTCAAGGTTGCGCCCGGGCGAGATCCGCGGCCTGCTCGGCGAGAACGGGGCCGGCAAGACCACGCTGATGAACATCCTCTACGGGCTGGTCCAGCCCGACGAGGGAGAGATCCTGCGTCGACGGCCAGACCGTCACGATCCGGTCGCCCAAGGACGCGATCAGCGCCGGGATCGGCATGGTGCACCAGCACTTCATGCTGGTGCCGGTGTTCACCGTCGCGGAGAACGTCATGCTCGGCGTGGAGCCCACCCGCGGCTCGGGCCTGCTCGACCGCCGGCGGGCCCGCCGCCAGGTCCGGGAGCTGTCCGAGCGGTACGGGCTGCAGGTGAACCCGGACGCCCTGGTCGAGGACCTGCCGGTCGGCGTGCAGCAGCGGGTGGAGATCATCAAGGCGCTGCTGCGCCAGGCCAGCGTGCTGATCCTGGACGAGCCGACCGCGGTGCTGACTCCCGGCGAGACCGAGGACCTGTTCCGGGTCATGCGAGAGCTGCGCGCGGGCGGCCGGTCCATCGTCTTCATCTCGCACAAGCTCAAGGAGGTGCAGGCCATCGCCGACCGCATCACGGTGATCCGGCGCGGCAAGGTGGTCGGCGAGCGGCCGCCGACCGCCACCGACGCCGAGCTGGCCGCGCTGATGGTCGGCCGGCCGGTGGAGCTGCGGGTCAGCAAGGAACCGGCCCGGCCCGGCGACGTCGTGCTGGACGTCAGCGAGCTGACCGTCCCGGCCGAGCACGCCAGCACGAGGCGGGCGCGAGCCGGAACGCGGTGGACGCGTCTCGTTCCAGGTCCGCGCCGGCGAGATCCTCGGCATCGCCGGCGTGCAGGGCAACGGGCAGACCGAGCTGTGCGAGGCGCTGATGGGGCTGCGGCCCGCCACCGGGACCGTGCGCCTGGACGCCCGGGACATCAGCCGGGCCAGCCCCCGGGACCGGCTGCGGGCCGGCATCGGCTACATCCCCGAGGACCGGCAGGAAGACGGGCTGGTGGCGAGCTTCTCGGTCGCCGACAACCTCGTCCTGGACACCTACGACCGGCCGCCGTACGCGAAGCGGCATCGCGATGGACCTGCCGGCGCATCCGCGCGCACGCGACCAGCCTGGTCGGGGAGTTCGACGTCCGGACGTCGTCGATCGACACCCCGGTCGGCACCCTGTCCGGCGGGAACCAGCAGAAGGTGATCCTGGCCCGCGAGGTGGGCAGGCGAGGTCCGGCTGCTGCTGGCCAGCCAGCCGACCCGCGGCCTGGACGTCGGGTCGATCGAGTTCGTGCACCGCCGGATCGTCGAGGAGCGCGACCAGGGCGTCGCGGTGATCATCGTCTCGTCCGAGCTGGACGAGATCTACGCCCTGGCCGACCGGATCGCGGTCATGTACGAGGGGAAGATCACCGGGTTCCGGCCGCCGACCGTGCCGGTGGCGGAGCTCGGCCTGCTGATGGCGGGCGCGGGCGACGCCGCCGGCCCGGACGAGGCGGCCGGGGACGCCGCGGGAGCCCGCCCCCGGCCGCGGTCACCGAGGCCGGTAACCCGGCGCTGGGGGTGACCCCGGTGATGAGCACGGACCCGGTGGTGACCACCCACCCGGCCGACGGCGGCCCGGACCCTGAGGACGAGCCACCCGCGGGGCCCGGCGACGGCCCGGACGGACAGGCGGACCCGGCATGAGCGACAACGTCAGCGGCCCGCCCCCCGGCGCCGGCCCGGACCCGGCGCAGCCCGGCCCGGACCGCCCCGGCCCGCCCGGCCCCGGCGCCGGCCCGGCGGTGACCACCGAGCCCGCCGTGGCGGACGGGCTCACCGGGCCGCCGAAGGGCCAGGGCCTGAGCCACATCGTCCTGGACGCGGTCACCCAGGGCAGCCCGGCGGTCGTCACCGACGCTGGCGATCTTCGCCGCCCTGGTGGTCGGCGGACTGATCATCGCGTTCAGCGACACCGCGGTGCTGCACGCCTGGGGCAGCTTCTTCGCCGCCCCGGGCGCCGCGATCTCCGCCGCCTGGCAATCGGTCGCCGCCGCGTACTCGGCGATGTTCGAGGGCGCGATCTTCAACCCGCACACGATCGCGGCGGCGTTCCACGGCGGTTCGGTCGGCGCCATCTTCTACCCGCTGTCGCAGACCGCGTCCCAGGCCACCCCGCTGATCCTCACCGGGCTGTCGGTCGGCGCTCGCGTTCCGGGCGGGCCTGTTCAACATCGGCGCGGCCAGCCAGTGGATCGGCGGCGCGATCGTCGTCACCTACCTCGGCTTCGCGGTCAGCCTGCCGCCGGTCATCCACGTGATCGTCTGCCTGGCCGGCGGGTTCGCCGGGGGCGCGGTGATGGGCTGGCTGGTCGGCGACCTCAAGGCCCGGACCGGGGCGCACGAGGTGATCGTCACGATCATGCTCAACTACGTGATGTACAACCTGCTGTCCTACCTGCTCGGCACGCCGTCCGCGCTGCAGCTCCCGCACCAGGCCAACCTGATCAGCCCGACGATCGCGAGCGACGCCCAGCTGCCGCACGTCGGCGGCCCGCCGCCGCAGGTCGGCGTCGGGATTCCTGATCGCGCTGGCCGCCGCGGCCGGCATGTGGTGGCTGCTGGCCCGCAGCACCACGGGGTTCCAGTTCCGCACGGTCGGGGCGAACCCGAACGCGGCCCGGACCGCCGGGATAAGCGTGGGGCGGACCTGGATCCTGGCCATGCTGCTGGCCGGGGGCCTGGCCGGGCTCAGCGGGGCGGTGACCATCCAGGGCACCTTCTACAGCCTCAACTTCCAGAGCTATGGCAACTACGGCATCGACGGCATCACCGTGGCGCTGCTCGGCCGGGCCAAGCCGCTCGGCGTGGTGCTGGCCGGGCTGCTGTTCGGCGCCCTGGACGCAGGCAGCACGGTCATGCAGGCCGCCACGTCGGTCCCGGTCGACATCACCGAGGTCATCCAGGGGCTGATCGTGCTGTTCGTGGCCGCGCCGCCGCTGATCCGCGGCGATGTTCCGGCTCCGCCAGGCCCGGGCCACCGGGCTGGAAGCGGTCGCGAAGGGATGGAACGGATGAGCGCCCTCGCCGCCGTCACGACCGTGCGCACCGTGGTGAACGTCAACCGGAGGCTGATCGCCGCCGCGGTGTTCGTGCTGTTCGGCCTCATCGACATCCTGGTGTTCGGGTTCTTCGCGCACAAGGGCGACGCGACGTTCGCGCTCTCGCTGCCCACCTCCTCGTTCCAGGTGCCGAGCATCCACGCGCCCGCGGCGCCGGTGTCCTACGTCCTCGGCGGCCTCTCGATCCTGATCGGGGTGGCCCGGGCGGCGATCGACGAGCCGGCCTGGGCCAGGCGGCTGGGCATCGGCGCGGTCCTGCTGTTCTTCGTCATCTCCCTGCTCTGCTGGGCGGACACCGGCAGCTGGGCGAATGACATCCCGGTCAACGTGGTCAGCTTGCTGCAGAACACGCTGACCGCGTCGATCCCGCTGATCCTCGGCGCCCTGGCCGGCTGCATGGGCGAGCGCTCCGGAGTGATCAACATCGCGATCGAGGGCCAGCTGCTGCTCGGCGCGTTCACCGCCGCGGTGGTGGCCAGCGCGGTCGGGGTCCTCTGGCTCGGGCTGATCAGCGGCTCGCTGGCGGGCGGCCTGGTCGGGCTCATCCTGGCCCTGTTCGCCATCCGCTGGCTGGTGGACCAGATCATCCTGGGCGTGGTGCTCAACCTGCTGATCAGCGGGCTCACCGGGCTACCTGTACGACCGGCTGCTGGTGCCGCACGCGAACACCTACAACAACGCGAACACGTTCAGCGCGGTCAAGATCCCCGGACTCGGCAGACATCCCGATCGTCGGGCCGATCTTCTTCGACTCGACGATCTTCCTCTACATCACCTACGCGGCGATCATCGCGGTCCAGGTCGGCCTGTTCAGCACCCGCTGGGGGCTGCGGGTCCGCGCGGTGGGCGAGCACCCGACGGCCGCCGACACGGTCGGGATCAAGGTCAACGGCATCAGGTACGGCAACCTCATCATGGGCGGGATGCTGGCCGGGATCGGCGGCGCGTACCTGACGATCGGGTCGGTCGGGACGTTCAGCAAGGACATGTCCTCCGGGCTGGGATACATCGCCCTGGCCGCGATGATCTTCGGGCGGTGGACGCCGCTCGGCGCGACCGCCGCGGCCCTGCTGTTCGGCTTCACCGAGGCCCTGCAGAGCTTCATGGGCAGCATCACCGTGCCGATCTCGCCCTTCCTGCTGGGCATGCTGCCCTACGTCGCCACGATCGTCGCCGTGGCCGGCCTGGTCGGCAAGGTCCGGGCGCCAGCCGCCGACGGCCAACCGTACGTGCGGGCATGACCAGCCCGCCAGCACCGGGGGACGGCCCGGCCAGCGGCCCGTACGCCGACGCGGCGGCGAGCGCGGCCCGGCTCGCCGAGCGGACCGGCCAGCCCACGCACGACGTGGCCGTGATCCTCGGGTCCGGCTGGTCCCCGGCCGCCGAGGCGCTGGCCCGCGGCCTGGGGGCGGCCGTCACCGAGGTCCCCGTGGCCAGCCTGGGCGGCTTCCCGCCCTCGACCGTGCCCGGTCACGCCGGCCTGGCGCTGTCCCTGGTCACGCCCGGGCTGCGGCTGCTGGTGCTGGTCGGCCGGGTGCACCTGTACGAAGGGCATTCGCCGGGGGTGGTCGTGCACGGCGTGCGCACCGCGGTCGCGGCGGGCTGCCGGGTGGTCGCGCTGACCAACGCGGCCGGCGGGATCGACCCGGGCTACCGGGTGGGCCAGCCGGTGCTGGTCCGCGACCACCTCAACCTCACCGGCCGCTCCCCGCTCGCCGGGCCGGACCGGCCGCCCGGGGGATACCCGTCCCGGTTCACCGACCTCACCGACCTGTACTCGGCCCGGCTGCGGGCGCTGGCCCGGGAGGCCGATCCCAGCCTGGCCGCAGGGGTGTACGCGGCCATGCCCGGGCCGCACTATGAGACGCCCGCCGAGATCCGCATGCTCCGCGGCCTCGGCGCGGACCTGGTCGGGATGTCCACCGCACTGGAGGCGATCGCCGCCCGCCACCTCGGCGCCGAGGTGCTGGCCATCTCGCTGGTCACCAACCCCGCGGCCGGCCTGGCCGCGCACGGCCTCGATCACGCCGAGGTGGTCGCGGCCGGGCAGGCCGCCGCGGGCCGGATGGGCGCCCTGCTGGCCCGGGTGCTGCCGCGGACCATATGAGCCCCGGCGACCGCACCCCCCGCGACCCGGTCCCCGGCGCCGCGGGCCCCGGGGACCCGCTCCCCCGGTACCCAGTCCCCGGGGATCTGGCGCGGCGGGCCGAGGCCTGGATCACCGACGATCCCAGCCTGGCGGACCGGGCCGAACTGCAGGATCTGCTCGACGCGGCCCGGCGGGACGACCCGGCCGGCCGGGCGGCCGCCGCTGACCTGGCCGGCCGGTTCGCGGCCGGCTGGAGTTCGGCACCGCCGGCCTGCGCGGCGCGATGGGCGCCGGGCCGAACCGGATGAACCGGGCCGTGGTCCGGGCCGCGACGGCGGGGCTGGCCGGCTGGCTCCGCCAGTACCGGCCGGACGCGGCCGCAGCCGGGGTGGTGCTCGGCTGGGACGCCCGGCACCACTCAGCCGGGTTCGCCGAGGAAACCACGGCCGTGCTGACCGGGGCGGGCATCCCGGTGCACCTGCTGCCCGGCCGCAGCCCCACCCCGCTGCTCGCGTTCGCGGTCCGGCACCTGGCCGCCGGGGCCGGCGTGATGATCACCGCCAGCCACAACCCGGCCGCGGACAACGGGTACAAGCTCTACCTGGGCGACGGCGCCCAGATCGTGCCGCCGGTGGACGCCCAGATCGAGGCCGCGATCCGCGGCCTGGGCCCGCTGTCCCGGGTGCCGCTGGGACCGCCCGATGGCCCGCTGGTCACCCGGCACGGGGATGAGATCGCCCAGGCGTACCTGGACGCGATCCTGGCCGCCTCCCCTGGTCTGCCCCGTCCCGGCGGCCGGCCGGACCTGCGGGTGGTCTACACGCCGCTGCACGGGGTCGCGGGCCCGCTCATGCTCCGGGCCCTCGAGCGGGCCGGCGTACCCGGCCCCGCACGTGGTGGCCGCGCAGGCCGAGCCGGACCCGCACTTCCCGACGGTGCCCTTCCCCAACCCGGAGGAACCCGGCGTGCTCGACCTGGCGCTGGCCGACGCCCGGGACCTGGCTGCCGATCTGGTGCTGGCCAGCGACCCGGACGGCGACCGGCTCGCAGTGGCCGTCCCGGATCCCGGGGTGGCCGGCGGCTGGCGGACGCTCACCGGGGACCAGGTCGGCGCGCTGCTCGGCGAGTTCGTCCTCGATTCGACCGCCGGGCAGGCTGATCCGGGGCAGCGGCTGATGGCCTCGACGGTGGTGTCGTCGTCGCTGCTGGCCACGATCGCCGCCGCGGCCGGGGCGCAGTACGCGGAGACGCTGACCGGGTTCAAGTGGATCGTCCGGGCCGCGGATGAGCGGCCGCGGACGCACTTCGTATTCGGGTACGAAGAGGCGCTTGGTTACGCGGTGGGCGATGTGGTGCGGGACAAGGACGGGATCAGCGCCGCGCTCGCGGTGCTGGGCCTGGCCGCCCGGGCCCGGGCGGCCGGGCAGTCGGTGCTGGACCGCTGGGATGCGCTGGAGACCGCGCACGGGGTTCACCTGACCGCCCAGCTCACGCTGGCCACCCGCGCTCCCGGGGCGATCATGGCCGGGCTGCGGGCCGCGCCGCCGGCCACGCTGGGCCGGTCCCCGGTCCGCGCGATGACCGATCTGGCTCCGGGCGGGGCGCTGCCGCCCACGGACGCGCTGATCATCCGGCTGGACGGCGCCCGGGTGGTGCTGCGGCCCAGCGGCACCGAGCCCAAGCTCAAGGCCTACCTGGAAGTCACCGAGCCGGCCGGGCCCGGCCTGGCCGGCGCCCGCCGCCGGGCCGAAGCCCGGCTCACCCCGCTCCGCGCCGCCGTCGCCGCCCTGCTGACCCCGCCCAGCTGACCCGCCCAGCTGAGCAGCTGACCCGCCCAGCTGACCCACCCCGCCGCACCGGGAGCTGGCCGGATACCGGTTGACGGGGCGCGGCGGCCCACGGGACCATGACAGCGGCGTGGCCTACGCCTAACCTCCGCTGGCCGTCCCCGGCACGGCCTGGTAGGGGGCAAAGGGTCTGCTGACTCAGGTCGTCATCGTGGCCGGACGTCTCGGGCGTGGTTGCTGGGGGGCTCCGTCCGGGGCTGGGAAGGCCCTGATGACCGCGAACCGGAATCTCAAGCGCCGCGTGCGCGCCCGCGCCGGGAAGACCGGCGAGTCCTACACCGCTGCCCTGCAGCACGTCCGCCCGTCCCCGGCGGCGCAGGCCCAGCCGGGACCCAAACGCCTCCGGCTGGCCGTCGCGCAGCCCATCGTCCGTGAAGATCCCCGCAGCGTCGCCGGACTACGGGCGAGCGGGCAGGGCGTGCGGCAGCTGATGCACGAGGCGCACGACGCGGGGGCCAGGCTGATCCACTTCCCCGAGGGCGCCACCTGCTCTCCGCACAAGCGCATCCTGTCCGCCGACGGCCCGGACACGGTCGGGCCCGCGGACTGGGACCGCTTCGAGTGGGACGTCCTGCGGCAGGAACTGGCCGCCACAGCGGAGCTGGCCCGGGCCCTGAACCTGTGGACCGTCCTGGGCTCGGTGCACCGGCTCACCCCGCCGCACCGCCCGCACAACAGCCTGTATGTCATCTCCGGCCGTGGCGAGGTGGTGACGCGGTACGACGAGCGCATGCTGTCGGAGACCAAGATCTCGTACCTGTACGCGCCCGGCTCGGCCTCGCTCACCTTCGACGTCGAGGGCGTGCGGTTCGGGTGCCTGCTGGGCATCGAGGTCCACTTCCCCGAGCTGTTCAGCGACTATGAGCGGCTCGGCGTGGACTGTGTGCTCTTCTCCACAACCGGCGGGGCCGCCGGGGACGAGGCGCTGTTCGCGACCGAGGCCCAGGGGCACGCGGCCGCCAATAGTTACTGGGTCAGCTTCTCCGTGCCCGCGCGGCACGCGGCGGCCGCGCCGTCAGGTCTCATCGGCCCGGCGGGGCAATGGCTGGCCCGCGGCCCGCAGGACGGGACTCCCTCCGTGGTGGTCGCCGACCTGGACGACACCGCGGAAGACGTCGAGGTCGCCGTGTTCCGGGCCCGGCCCTGGCGGCGCACCGCCCGGGCCGGCCGCTACGCCCCGCATGTCGTCCAGGACCCCCGGAGCAGCAACCGCCGCCTTTTCTAGGCTCGGCCCGGTCGGCGGAGCGCGACCGGGCCGGTATGCCATGATTACTGCCGGGAAGGGACCTTATTGACGGAAATCGCTGGCCGCGGGGACCACGACGGAGCGTCAGCCCGAGGACGCGGACGACGTCACGCCGCTGGCATCTACGGCACCATCATCACGGCCAGCATCCTGGCCGCGGCCGGTGATCACGTGCCCACCCTTCCGCTGTCCGTCTCCATCCTGGTCACGCTGGTGGTGTACTGGCTGGCCGAGGAGTATGCCGAGATCCTGGGCGAGCAGCTGGCGGCCGGACGGCTGCCGACGTGGCCGGACATCCGCTCGGCGCTGGCAGGCACCTGGCCGATGGTCAGCGCGTCCTACATTCCGCTGCTGGCGCTGATACCGGCGCGGCTGGCCGGCGCCTCGCCGGCGAACGCGGCCACCGTCGGGCTGGTGGTGGCGGTCGTGCTCCTCACGGCCTATGCGTGGGCGGCTGGCCGGGCCGCGGATCTGCGCGGCAGGCAACTGCTGGCTATCACCTCGGTCGCGGCTGGGCTGGGGCTGGTGATGATCGTCCTCAAGGACGTGGTCCTCGTCCATCTGCACTGAGGCGATGGACGCACCGCCCCGGCCGCCGCCCTTCCCAGCCAGATCATGAAGGCACGGGAAAGGCGGGTTTCACTCCCGGACAGCGGGTAGCTCGCGACCGGTGGGAGCGCCGATTGCAACTGGCCATATGGTGGCGGGCCGGTACCGCCTGCTCTCGGCGCTCGGCAACGGCGGGATGGGCACGGTGTGGCTCGCCGAGGACGTTCTCCTGTCCCGCCAGGTGGCGGTCAAGGAGGTCTCCCCGCCCGCCGACATGACCGAGCATGAGCGCGAGCTGCTCCGGGAGCGGACCCTGCATGAGGCGCGGACCGCGGCCCGGCTGAGTCACCCGAACGTGGTCACCATCTACGACGTCGTCGAGGACGACGGGCGGCCGTGGATCGTCATGGAACTGGTCCGGTCCCGGTCGCTGCGTGACGTGGTGGAAGCGGACGGCCCGCTGACCGCGCAGCAGGCGGCCCTGGTCGGGCTGCAGGTGCTGGCGGCTTTAAGGGCCGCGCACGCGCTGGGGATCATGCACCGGGACGTCAAGCCCGGGAACGTGCTCATCGACGCGGGCGGGCGGGCGGTCCTGGCCGACTTCGGGATCGCCCGGACACAGGACAGCCCGGCCCTCACGACGTCCGGCGTGCTCGTGGGCTCGCCGTCGTACATCGCCCCGGAGCGGGCCCGCGGTGAGCAGGGCGGCCCCGAGTCCGATCTGTGGTCGCTCGGCGCGACGCTCTACGCCCTCGTCGAGGGGCGGCCTGCCTACGATCGCGCCGGGGCCCTGCCCACGCTGATGGCGGTGGTGAACGAGGATCCGGATCCGCCGAGCCGGGCGGGGGCGCTGTGGCCGGTGATCCGGGGGCTGCTGGACCACGTGGCGTCGCGGCGGCCAGGCCCGGCCGAGGCCGAGCAGATGCTGCGCCAGGTCGCCGAGACCGGTGGGTCCGATGCGACCCCGGCGTGGACGCGCGACCCGGTCCCCGGCGCGGATCCCGGGCGCACCCGCTCTGGCAGCGCGGACAGCGCAGAGCACACGCGCACGCTGCGTCCCTGGGACGCCGGCCCAGACGCCGGGCCAGCACCCGATGCGACAGCGGACGAGCCCGACCCCGGCGCCCTGCCCGGCGAACCCGACCCGGACGCGCTGCCCGGCGAACCCGACCCCGCCCCCCTGCCGGAGGCGCAGGACGTGGCGCCCGAACCCGGCAACGAGAGGGCCGGGCTGGTCCCGGGCTTGCCCCGCCGGGCCGGGATCGCGCGGAAACCCCCGCAGACGGGCTCGTCACCACGCCGGCCCAGGCTCTCCTGGATGCTGGCTGCGGCCGCGGCGCTGGTGCTCGTGGCCGGCGCGGTCGTGGCCATGATCCTGACCAGCCATCATCCGGCTCTGGCCACCCCGAACCCGCCCTCCTCCCGGAGCCGTCCGGCAGCCTCCCGCTCCGCCGCACCCCGGCCGAGCGCCACGTCCGCCCCGGCCAGCCCACCGCCGGCCTCGGCGGCGCCCACGCCGGCCCCGGGATCGGGCACGCTCGGCCCGGCCGTTATCCCGGCTGGCTACCACGCCTTCCGCAATTCGACCGGCTTCTCGATCGCCGTGCCCAACGGCTGGCGGGTGTCGCACCGGGGCCACTACGTCTATCTGCTGCCCCCGTCGGGAGCGGAGTTCCTGCTCATCGACCAGAGCGACCATCCCAAGCCCAACCCGCTCAAGGACTGGCAGCAGCAGGAGGCCAACCGGGAAGCCACCTATCCCGGCTACCACCGGATCCGCCTCGAGGCCGTCCACTATGCGCAGGCGGAAAAGGCCGCGGACTGGGAATTCACCTACTACCGGCAGGGCGTTCTGACCCATGTTCTCAATCGCAACGTCCTGGCCAACTCTCACCACGCCTACGCCTTGTACTGGTCTACCCCGGAGAGCGAGTGGGGCCAGACCTGGCACATCTTCAAGGTCCTGGCGGACACCTTCCGGCCCGCCGCGCCGTAAGCGCGATCAGCGCCGGGAGGCACTTCATGATCACTGGCCTTCGCCGGGGTCAGCCCGGAAAACGAGGTTGATCATGGATCGTCCCCGGACGGAAACGGCTCCGCCCTGCGTATGAAAGCGCAGCTAGGACACGTCGCCTGGATAGAATTCCTGGTCGGCGTGGAGTACTGTCCAGGGGGATAACCCGCCTTTGGATTGACCGGCCGGACATGATTTCCGGCGCAAATGTCAAGCTCGGCAATCGAGATTCTAAAACGACAGTAAAGATTGCCTTCCCCGGCCTGCCCGGACCGGGGCCGGAAATATTGATCACGGTAGTCAGAACACCGAAAGGTCAACCTGGTGCCTGGCGATGAACTGGCTGGTCACGAGAGACCCGATGGGGGGTCAGCGGACCATCCGGCCCGCAGGGTGACGCGCTACCTGCGTGGCACCAGTGGCCGGTGGCTCGCGATCTTCGGTGGCTCGCTGGGGCTGCTCCTGATCCGCTTCCTGGTGCCCGGGCCGGTGGGCCAGGCGGACAACCGGGACGGTCCGCGCCTGATGTGCGGGCTCGGCCTGGTGAAGGTCGTCCCGCACGGTCTGCCCACCTTCTTCCGGTACGCCTACTTCGAGTACCTGACGAGCCCTAGTTGCGTGGGGAAAGCGCCCTATCCGTCCTCGGAAATCGTGCCGCTGGAAATCGCCCGGGTGCTGACGCCGGTCTTCGGGCTGCCCGGCGACCTGAACCTGATCGCGCTCGGCGTGCTGATGTGCGTGCTCGCCGCGGTCGCGATCGCCAGCCTGGCCACCGGGTTGCGGATCAGCCTGTGGGCGCAACTGCTGGTGGCTGCGGCCGTCTGGCTGATCATCGCCGACTCGGCCTTCTTCGACGTGTTCGCCAGCCCGTTCAGTGAGCCCGCCGCCCTGGTCGGCCTGCTGCTGGTCGCGGCCGGCGTTCTCTACCTGGGGCGGGACTGGCGCCAGACCGTGTTTGGCCTGGTCCTGGCCGGATCCGGCGGATTCCTCGCGATCTTGTCGAAAGAGCAGTACCTGGTGCTGGCCCTGCCCATCTGCGTCACCCTGGTGCTGGCCGCCAGCCGGGGACCGTGGCGTGGACTCCGCCGGTTCCGCAACCGGCAGGCCAAGGCGGGGCTCCTGGTCGCCGTGGCCCTGGCGCTGATGGCCGGCGTCTACGCGCTCTGGGACTACACCAGCCGCTACGGCCAGCGGCTGCACCACATCCAGGCCGTGGACATGATCTTCACCGACATCGTGACCAAACGGTCAACCGCGCCCGCCCAGCTGCGCGCGCTCGGGCTGCCGGTCAGGTGGGCTAAGTACGCGGGCGACTACTACTGGGACAAGACCTCGATCCGGCTGAGCCCGCTCTACCCCCGCTACGTGGACAAGCTGACTGACCAGAACATCGTCCACTACCTGCTGACCCATCCCCGCTACATCCTGAGCGTGGGACAGTCGGCCGCGGTTTTCGCGCAGCAGTTCCGGGTCACCACGCTGGGCGACTACCCGGTCTCGGCCGGGCACCCCAAGGGCGCCTATGAATCCCGGGTGATCGCGGTCACCTGGCTGATGCACCAGCTCCCGGCCGGCCTGGGGCTGTGGCTGTACGTTCCGCTGTGGATCGCCATGGCGGCGATCGGCCTCATCGCGCTGTATCCGGGCGCGGCCCCGGGCCTGGCACCGGGACGGCGCGGTCCTCGTGCTCTGCATGACCGGGTGCGCGTTCATGGCGTTCATCCCGCCCGCCTACTTCGCCGGTATCTCCACCACCAGGCACATGGTGGGGGCGAACCTCGCCACCGCGGTCGCCTCCACGGTCAGCGTGGCGCTGGTCGTCTCGCTGATCCAGCAGGCCCTGACCCGGGGTCCCCGGCAGTCCCGGGAGGTGACGGCGGCCGGCGCCGGCCAGGAGGCGGTCAGTCCGGGACCGCGACGATAACGTCGGACGCCTTGATCACCGCCAGCACCGCACGGCCCTCGGCCAGGCCGAGCTCGCGAGCCGCCTCCACGGTGATGGACGCGACCAGCCGGACGCCGTTCGCGTCCAGGACAACATTGGCGGTGGCCTCACCGGCTGTGATGCTGGTGACGGTCGCCCTGATCTGATTACGCGCGCTGAGCTGCATGCTCACTGTCCTTTCTGGGATCTGGCCTCTCGTGATCATGGCCACCGGCCTGCCCCGGTATCTGCCCCGGCGGGGCGTCGCCAAAGCGTGGCCCCCCGTGGCAAGCTCGGCAGTATGGGAAACGAGCAGGACAGCCTGGATGAGAGCGCGGCCTGTGAGGTCGCCCATGGTCACGGCACTGAGCCGGGGAGCGACCGGACCCTGATCGCGGCGTTCGCCTCGCCCGTCGCCGACTACCTGCTGCGGTACGCCAGCGACGCGGGCTACCGCGTGGTGCTGCTGGAACCGGACCCCGACGCCGCCGCCCGCGTGCCGAGGGCGGGCTACGAAGTGACCGGCGACGCGACGAAGTACCTGGACCCCGGCGCGGACGTCGTGGTGACCGACCATCACCGGCCCGAGCTAGGGGTCGTGCTGCGCGACGCGCTGGCCAGCCCGGCTCGCTGGGTCGGGATCATGGGCAACCCCCGGCACCAGGGACCCCACATCGAGGCGCTGGCCGACCTGGGCGTGACCGACGCCGACATCGCCCGGGTGCACCGCCCGATCGGGCTCAACATCGGCTCCCGCACGCCGCCGGAGATCGCCATCGCCACCCTGGCCGGGCTGATCGCCGACCGCAACGGCCGTCCCGGCGGCTTCACCTTCTGACTCTCCAGCCACGCCAGCCCCCGACCGGCGTCGTGATCATGGGATTGGTGTGGTTATAGCAACAGCAATCCCATGATCACGAACTTGGTCTGGGACTGATGTGGTTCACGAGGCTGAAGTGGCGCGTGCGGCAGGGGCCGGGGCCCGGAGCGGGGGGCCCGGGGCGGGGGGTCAGCCTTTGAGGGCGCCGGAGACCAGGCCGCGGACGTAGAACCGCTGCAGGGCCACGTAGACCACGATGCACGGGATCATCGCGATCACCGCGCCGGCCAGCAGCAGGCCGTAGTTGACCGACCCGTAGGTCCCGGTCTCCACGTTGCTCAGCGCGACCGGCAGGGTGAACAGGCTGTCGTTGGTCAGGAAGCTGAGCGCGCCGAGGAACTCGGTCCAGGAGAACAGGAACGCGAACAGCGCCGTGGTGGCGATGCCCGGCATGACCAGCGGGCGGTACACCGAGGCCAGGGTGCGCAGCACCGACGCGCCGTCGATCTGCGCCGCGTCCACCATCTCGCCGGGCACCTGGAGGAAGCTGTTCCGCATCACGAACACGCCGATCGGCAGGTTGAACGTGGTGTAGAACAGCGCCAGCCCGAGGAGGCTGTTCAGCAGGTGCAGGAAGTGCAGTTCCAGGAACAGCGGGGTGAGCACCGCCTGGAACGGGATCATGAAAGCGAGCAGCACCACGCCGAACGCGAGGCCTGAGTAGCGGAACCGGAACAGCGCGAAGCCGTACCCGGCCAGCAGCGCCACCAGCGAGGTCAGGATCGCGGTGATCACGGCCACGATCAGGCTGTTGATCACGTTGCGCAGGATGTCGTCCTGGCCGGACAGCAGCGTCGTGTAGTTGCCGAAGGTCAGGTGCGAGAAGCTGGCCGCGGACGGCGGGTTGCTGACCGCGGATTCCGGCTGCAGCGACCGGAACACCTCCCAGAGCAGCGGCAGCACGAACACGGCACTGATCGCCACGCCCGCGATCAGGTACCAGGCCAGCCCGCTGCGGCGGCGTGCGGGACTGCGCCGCCGGGCCGGCCAGTCGCGGGATGCGGCAGCCATCAGTCAGCGTCTCCTTGCAGGTACCGGAACTGGATGAAGGTGATCAGACCGACCACGATGATCAGCACGATGGACATCGCGCTGGCCAGGCCGACGTTGAAGTCGGCGAAGGCGGTCTGGTAGATGGCCATCACCACCGACTCGGTGCTGGTCCCCGGCCCGCCGTCGGTCATGATGAAGAACTGGTTGAAGGCCAGGAACGAGTAGACCACCGAGATGATCAGGCTGAGCGCGATCGACCGGCGCATCAGCGGGATCGTGATCCGCCGCTCCGCGCTCCACCAGGACGCCCCGTCCACCCGGGCCGACTCGTACAGCTCGACCGGGACGCCCTGCATGCCCGCCATCAGCAGCATCATGGTCAGCCCGGAGGCGAACCAGATGACCAGCACGCTGATCGCGGTCAGCGCCAGCCCGGTGTGCACCAGCCAGGCGGTGGACGCTTTCACGATGCCGAACTTGGCCAGCACGAAGTTGACCGTGCCGGAGTCCGGCTGGAGCTCGACCACGGCCATGAAGCTCTCCGCGACCAGCCCGACGATGTACGGCAGGAAGATCATCGTGCGGAACACCGTGCTGCCCGGGCGGTTGGCCCGGACGAACACGGCCAGCGCGTAGCCGAAGACCAGGATCGGCACCGTGACGATCCCGGTGTATTCCAGCGTGAACCGGATCGACTGGAGGAACACCGAGTTGTGCACCAGCGCGGTGTAGTTGGACAGCCCGATGAAGTGGTACGGGCCGACCAGCGGCCAGTTCGTCAGCGAGATGTAGACCCCGAAGCCGAGCGGGATCAGCGCGAAGGCCGTGACGAACAGCAGCGCCGGGGAGATCAGCAACAGGCCGGTACGGGTGGTGCGGCGGGAGGCGGCGGTGGAGCGCCGCCGCGGCGCGGGCCCACCCGCAGCGGGGCGCCCGGCGGCGGGTCCGCCGCGGGGCAGCCAACTGTGGGTCAGGCCGCCCCGCCGGCGGGCCTGCTGTTCCGACGGCGGGGCACTGACTTGGCCTGACACGATTCGACTCAGCCCTTCACACTCGCCAGGGTGCTCTGGATTCCGGATTGGCCTGAGGACAAAGCGCCGCTGACGTTGCCGTTGTACACGGCCTCCTCGAACATCTTGAACCAGGGCGACCCCGGCTCGTTGAAGACCGCGTCGTAGGCCAGGCTGTACTCGACCGAGCCCTTGGCCAGCGCCCGCAGGGCCACCGCGTCGTAGGGGTTGGCCGAGGCGAACGCCGGGGTGAGGATGTCGCTGCGGATCGGCGTCATGCCCTCGGACGGGTACTTCTGCTGCTGGGCGGGCTCCAGCGCCCACTTGATGAACTCCCAGGCCCCGGAGGCGTTGGGCGCGCCGGCCGGGATGACGAAGTCGTCACCGCCGTCGAAGGTGCTGTAGGCCCCGCCGTTCACCGCGGGCAGCGGCGCGTCGGCGAACTCGGCCTGCTGCGCCTTGGTGGTGAACTTGGCCGCGATGCCGTAGTCACCGGGCAGGATGCCGACCTTGCCGGCCTCGAAGTCGGCGCCCCAGGTCAGGCCGTTCTGGGTCTGGTCGGCGGCCGGCACGAGGTGCTGGGCCCACAGTTCCCGGTAGTCGGTGAGCATGGTCTTGAGCGGGGCGTCGTTCGCGACGTTGGCCTTCTGGTTCCCGAGCGGGCCGCTGATCAGGTGCTGGCCGGCCGCCCACAGCGACGGCAGCATGGTGAAGCCGAGGCAGCCCTGGCAGTCGCCCGCGAACGAGAAGCCGGAGATCCCGTGCCCGAGCGCGCTGATCTTCTTGGCGTCCGTGACGATCTGCGCGTAGCTGGTCGGCGGGTCGTTCGGGTTCAGCCCGGCCTTCTTGAACAGCGTCTTGTTGTACCAGAGGACCGAGAGGTCAGCCAGGTAGGGCAGCCCGTAGTACTGGCCGTTGATCGTGGCCAGCTGGAGGTGCCCCGGGCTGAGCGAGCTCTTGTAGGGCAGGGCGTTGACGTACTTGGTGAGGTTCATGAGAGCGTTCTCATGACTGAAGGTCGGCACGTCGATGTCGTTCAGGCCGACCACGTCTGGCACCGAGCCGGCCCGGATCGCGGTGGCCAGCTGGCTGGTGTCGTCGTTGGGCGGCGTCAGGTGCAGCACCACCTTCAGGTTCTTGTGGGTCGCGTTGAAGCCCGCGACCAGGGCCTTGGCCGGGCCGTCGGTGGCCTGGCGGGCCCAGAAGTGCACCGTGCCGGTGGCGTTCACGCCGAACGTCTTCACGGACTGCGAGCTGGTCGAGCCGGACGAGCCGCCGCAGGCCGCGGACAGCAGCGCGACGGCTCCCACCACGGCGAACACCAGCGGCTTCTGCTTAGGACGCCATTGCATGTCACTGCCTCCTCGTTGAGGAAAGTCACGTCTCAGGGGTTGGGGTTATCGGAGGGTTCACGGCTTGTCTGCGGTTATGGCCGCCGGGATCCAGACCCGCATGGGCCCGCCGTCCCGGTTGTCCCACTGGAAGTAGGGGAGGGCGGTGACGGTGACGGCGTCCGCCGCGGTGGCCGCCGCCGCCTCGACCAGGACCGTCTCGCCGACCCCGGGCCGGGTAGCGGCGGTGCCGCGGAGCTCGCCGGGGATGAGGGCGAGGTCGGCCAGGTCCGTCCCGGCAGGCTGGTCAGCCTGCTCGAGGCAGTAGACGAGCGGGCCCCGCTCGATCGCGGTACAGCCGCGGACCGCGTCCACCCGCGGGTCGGGGTAGGTCAGCCGCGGCGAGGTGTCGAGCTGGAAGCGGAGCACGTCACCCGGGTGCCACCGGCGGCGCAGGACGAGGTAACCCGGTTCGGGATGGCCCGGAGCGAGGTCCTCGTTGAGGAGCAAAGCGGGCGGCGCGCTCCACGCCGGGACGCGCAGGGCCAGCCCGCAGTCCTGCGGCGGGGCGCCCGTGACCCGCACCTCCACCCCGCCGGACCAGGGATAGTCAGTGATCATCTCGACCGTCAGGACGCCGCCGGCCAGCGGGGCGCTGAGGGTCGCGCCGGTGAACTGGTGCAGGTACAGCGCGCCAGCGCTGGTGGTGGCCAGGTAGTGCTGGAGCGAGGCCATCGTGCGCATGATGTTCGGCGGGCAGCACGCGCAGCTGAACCACTCCCGGCGGCGGCCCGGGTCGTCCTTCTCGAAGTGGTCCGGGCGGCGCTGCAGCGGGTTGACGTAGAAGAACCGCGTCCCGTCGGTGGCCGTGGACGCGGCGAAGCCGTTATACAGGACGCGCTCCATCAGGTCGGCGTACGCGCTGTCGCCGGTGGCCAGCAGCAGCCGCCAGGCCCACTGGAAGCTGGCGATGGCCGCGCACGTCTCGTTGTAGGCCCGGTCCGGGGGCAGCTCGAAACGGTCCCCGAAGCTCTCGCCCTCGTGCCGGGACCCGTTCCCGCCGGTGAGGTAGGTCTTGGCCGCCACCATGTCGGCCCACCGGGCCAGCGACGTCTGGAGCAGCTCCGCGTCGCCGGTCTCCGCGGCCACGTCCGCGACGCCGGCCTCCAGGTACAGGGCGCGGACCACGTGCCCCACCTCGGTCGTGGTCTGCCGGACCGGCTCGTGATCCTGCAGGTAACGGCGGCCGAAGCCGGAGTCCCCGATCAGCCCGTGGCCCCGCTGCTCGATGAACTGGCCGGCCAGCCGCAGGTACGGTTCGTGCCCGGTCTCGCGGTAGAGCTCCGCGAGGGCGGTCTCCACGACCGGGTGGCCGTCGATGCCCGCCTCCCGGCCGAGGAAGTGGTCCACCAGGTGGTCCGCGAACCGCCGGGCCACCCGGAGCAGGCTGGGGTCTCCCGCGCCGCGCTGGCAGGCGATAGCCGCCTGGATCAGGTGGCCAGCGCAGTACAGCTCATGACTCGAGGCCAGGAAGCTGTACCGGGGCCGGCCGGTCACCTGCATATAGGAGTTCAGGTAGCCGTCCGGCTGCTGGGCCTTTTCCAGCAGCGCGGTGGCCTCGGCCAGGAAGCTGGCCAGCTCCTGGTCGGCGGTCCGGCCCAGTTCCCAGCCGACCGCCTCCAGCACCTTGTAGAGGTCGGAGTCCATGAACACCGGGCCCCGGTATCCGTCCGTGCCCCCGGCGATGGCCAGGCGGAGGTTGGCGAGGTTGCCCGCCGCCTCGAGCTGGCGCAGGGCCAGCGGCAGGCTGGCCGCGGCGTTGCGTTGCTGCCAGTCGTGCAGCAGGCCGCGGTCCAGCCGGACGTCCTGGCCGCCGAGCGGCTGGTGCGCGACCGCGGCGCCAGGGCTGGGCGCGGCGGGCCCGCGGGCGGGGGGAAAATCATCGACGCTCGACACGTGGGCTGCTCCACCTCCCGGGACGGGGCGACCGGGCACCCGGACGGCCACCGGCCCGGCGTGACCCGCCGGGCCGGCTGCCGTGTGCAGGATCACACCGCTAAGGAATAGGTTTTCCCTAGCAAGGTAGGAGTCGTACTCACGGGCGTCAAGCCTGTATAGTCCCGTTTTGGTTACGTATCACGGCGGGTGCTGCCGTGCAGGATGACGGAGCAACCCTTTGCCTCCTCCCGAACCGCCGCCCGGCCCGGAGGCCGAGGCCAGGCCAGGAACGCGCCGCGGGCCAGCGGCCCGCGCGGCGGCGGACGCCCGCGCCCCGGCGGACCCCCGCGCCCCGGCGGATGCGGGTCCCGGGCCGGACGCGCGCACCCGGCGGGTGACGATCCGGGACGTCGCGGCGCGGGCGGGGGTCTCCATCGGGACCGCGTCCAAGGCCCTCAACGGCCAGGGCAAACTGCGGGCCGAGACCAGGGACCGGGTGGCGGACGCCGCCCGCGAGCTCGGCTTCGCCCCCAACCAGCTGGCCCGCGGCCTGCTCGCCGGGCGGACCTACACGGTCGGCGTGATCACCACGGACAGTTTCGGCCGGTTCAGCATCCCGGTCATGCTGGGCGCCGAGGACGCCCTCGGGGCCGGCCAGATCTCGGTGTTCATGTGTGACACGAGGGACGACCCGGACCGGGAGCGGCAGTACCTGGACATGCTGCTGTCCCGCCGGGTGGACGGCCTGATCGTGGCCGGGCGGCGGATCGAGCCGCGGCCCAGCATCGGCCTGGGCCTGGGCATCCCCGTCGTGTACGCGATGACCCAGTCCATGGACAGCGACGAGCCCGCGATCCTGCCCGACGACACCGGCGGCGGGCGCCTGGCGGCCGAGCACTTGCTGGGCCTGGGGCGCCGGCGGTTCGGCCACATCACCGGCCCGGAGCGGTTCCTCGCGGCCCGGAAGCGGGCGCGGGGCTTCTGCGACGGCCTGGCCGGCGCGGGCCTGGACTTCAGCGCCCACGACGTGCTGTACGGGGAGTGGAGCGAGGCCTGGGGACGGGAGGCGGCCCGGGTCGTCCTGGGTTCCCCGTCCGGGGTCGAGGCGATCTTCTGCGGCAGCGACCAGATCGCCCGGGGCGTCTCCGACACCCTGCGGCTGCTCGGCTGCCGGGTCCCCGAGGACATCGCCCTGGTCGGCTTCGACAACTGGAGCCCGATGGTGCTCGGCGCCGATCCCCCGCTGACGAGCGTGGACATGTGCCTGGAAGACATCGGCCGGGTGGCCGCGGAACACCTGCTGCTGGCCATCAACGGCGAGCCCACGCACGGCCCGCACTCCGTGCCCTGCCGGCTGGTCGAGCGGGGCTCGACCGGCGCCGGGGCGTCATGAGCGGCCCGGGCCGGGCCCCGCCCCGGGCCGCCGGTGCGCCCGCGGCCCCGCCCGGCCCCGCGCCCGGCCTGGCAGCCAGCTTGACCTGCGGCGATGTTAGCGGTCACAATCCCACCGGGCAGGGAACCGGATTCCGCATACTTGTATCTAGCAAGTGGGTACACAAGGTGTTATCTGTGGCTATTGAGTCTGGCCAGGGACGAATACGGTAGGGCGGGACAGAGTCCGGCCCGGCGCCACGCCGGGCCGTCGCCACGCCGGGGCGGCAGACGGCCCCGGGGTGGTGAGCACGCGGGCGGTGCGCGGGCAGCGCCCGGACAACAGAACAGCACGCAGAACTGGCCGGCGGAATCCGGACGGGTCGAGGCAGCGGCGCCCCGGACGGCGGGACGAGACGGCGGAAGGAGGCGGTACGTGGCACTAGCCGATCGCGGGCGCAACCGCCCGCCGGTCATGACCGACGTCGCCCAGCTGGCCGGCGTTTCCCATCAGACCGTGTCCCGGGTCCTGAACGACCATCCCAACGTCCGTCCGCAGACCAGGGAGCTGGTGCTGGCCGCGATCAGCGAGCTCGGCTACCGGCCGAACGCCGCGGCCCGGACCCTGGTCACCCGGCGCACCCACACCCTCGGCGTGATCAGCTTCGACACCACCCTGTACGGGCCGGCCTCCATGCTGTACGGCATTGAGCGGGCCGCCCAGGACACCTACTTCGTGTCCATCGCCAGCACCCCGACCCTGGACCGGCGCTCGGTGCTGGACGCGGTGGAGCGTTTCGTCGGGCAGGGCGTGGAGGGAATCATCGTCATCACCGCGCAGATCTCCGCGGTGGAGGCGCTGGCCGACTGCCCGTCGGACATCCCGCTCGTCGCGGTGGGCTGCCGGACGGCCATGCCGCTGCACTCGGTCGCCGTGGACAACGCCGCGGGAGCCGCGCTGGCCACCCGGCACCTGCTGGGCCTGGGCCACCGGACCGTGCACCACCTGAGCGGACCGCCCTCCTGGCTCGACGCCGAGGCGAGGGTGGAGGGGTGGCGGCAGGCGCTGCGCGAGGCGGGGGCCGCCGAGCCGGACCTGGTCGCCGGCGACTGGTCCGCGGCCTCCGGGTACGAGATCGGCCAGCAGATCGCCCGGGACGACCGCGTGACCGCGGTCCTCTGCGCCAACGACCACATGGCGCTGGGGCTGCTCCGCGCCCTGGCAGAACAGGGGCGGCGGGTCCCCGAAGACATCAGCGTGGTCGGGTTCGACGATATCCCCGAGGCCGCCTACTTCTTCCCCCCACTGACCACGGTGCGGCAGGATTTCGGCGAGCTGGGCCGGCGGGCGCTGGACTCGCTGGTCGGGCTGATCTTCGATCGTGACGCCGCCCCGCCCGCCGAGCCGGTCATCCCCGAGTTCGTGGTCCGGTCCAGCGCCGCACCCCCCGCGACCTGACCGGGCCGCGGCAGGCCTCCCCCGGGCAGGCTCCCGGCGGGACATCCCCCAGCTAAACAGGCCGAGCAGGCAGAACAGGACAATGATGACTGTTAGCGCTCACGACAGTGACGACGGGCCCGGCGGCCACCAGGCGGGCTACGTCGTCGGAGTGGACTTCGGCACGCTGTCCGGCCGCGCCGTGGTGGTGCGGGTCAGCGACGGCGCCGAGGTCGGTACCGAGGTCTGCCCCTACCGGCACGCGGTCATGGACAGCACGCTGGCCGCGACCGGCGAGCCGCTGCCGCCGGACTGGGCCCTGCAGGACCCGGAGGATTACCGGGACGTGCTGCGCGAGGCGGTGCCCGCCGCGGTGCGGGCGGCCGGCATCGACCCGGCCCAGGTGATCGGCATCGGCACCGACTTCACCGCCTGCACCGTGCTGCCTGCCCGGCGCGACGGCACCCCGCTGTGCCAGGTGGCCGGGCTGGAGGGCCGCCCGCACGCGTACCCCAAGCTGTGGAAGCACCACGCGGCCCAGCCCCAGGCGGACCGGATCAACGCGCTGGCCCACGAGCGGGGCGAGCCGTGGATCGGCCGGTACGGCGGCAAGATCTCGTCGGAGTGGCAGTTCGCCAAGGGCCTGCAGCTGCTGGAGGAGGATCCGGACATCTACCAGCAGGCCGACCGCTGGATCGAGGCGGCCGACTGGATCATCTGGCAGCTCTGCGGGGCGGAGACCCGCAACGCCTGCACCGCCGGTTACAAGGGCATCTACCAGGACGGCCACTACCCCTCGGCGGACTTCCTCGGCGCGCTGAACCCGGCGTTCGCCAGCTTCGCCGAGGACAAGCTGGCCCACCCGGTGTCGGCGCTGGGCACCCGGGCGGGCGGGCTGACCGCCGAGGCGGCCGGCTGGACGGGGCTGCCCGAGGGCATCGCCGTGGCCGTGGGCAACGTGGACGCGCACGTGACCCCGCCCGCGGCCAACGCCATCGGGCCTGGTCAGATGGTGGCCATCATGGGTACCTCGACGTGTCACGTGATGAGCTCGGAGACGCTGGCCGAAGTGCCCGGCATGTGCGGGGTGGTGGACGGCGGCATCGTGGCCGGCCGGTACGGCTACGAGGCCGGGCAGAGCGGGGTGGGGGACATCTTCGCCTGGTTCCTCGATCACGCGGTCCCGGCCAGCTACCGGGACGAGGCCGACCGGCGCGGCCTGTCCCTGTTCGAGCTGCTGTCGGCGGACGCCGCCAGCCAGCCGACCGGCGCGCACGGGCTGATCGCCCTGGACTGGCTCAACGGGAACCGCTCGGTGCTGGTCGACGTCCAGCTGTCCGGCCTCATCGTGGGCCTGACCCTGGCCACCCGGCCGCCCGACATCTACCGCGCCCTGGTGGAATCGACCGCTTTCGGCACCCGGGTGATCGTCGACGCGTTCTCCTCGTCCGGGGCGGAGGTCACCGAGTTCGTGGTGGCCGGCGGCCTGCTCAAGGACCCGTTCGTGATGCAGGTCTACGCGGACGTGCTGCGGCGGCCGCTCAGCGTCATCTCGTCCGGCCAGGGCTCCGCGCTCGGCTCGGCCATCCACGCCGCGGTGGCGGCGGAGGCCTATCCGGACGTGCCTGCCGCCGCCGCGGCCATGGGCGGCAAGCAGGACGCGGTGTACACGCCCCGCCCGGCCAGCGCCGACGTCTACGACGACCTGTACGCCGAGTACGTGCGGCTGCACGACTACTTCGGCCGCGGTCCCAACGAGGTCATGCACCGGCTGCGGGCGCTGCGCGACCGCGTGCTCGCCACCGGGCCCGGCCATGCTGCCGGGCCCGGCCATGCTGCCGGGCCCGGCCATGAGGAGACCTCGAGCCCGGAGGGCAGCCAGCGATGACCACCGACCCCGCGGCGATCACCCTCGCCCGCGAGCAGGTGTGCGCCCTGCACGCCGCGCTCGTGCAGAACAACCTGATCGCCTGGACCTCGGGCAACATCTCCGCCCGGGTGGCCGGGGTGGGCCCCGGCGGTGACGACCTGATGGTGATCAAGCCGAGCGGCGTCGCCTACGCCGACCTGACCCCTGAGTCCATGGTCCTGTGCGACCTCGACGGCAACGCCGTGGACGACGGCTTCAGCCCGTCCAGCGACACCGCGACCCACGCCTACGTCTACCGGCACATGCCTGAGGTGGGCGGGGTGGTGCACACCCACTCCACCTACGCCACGGCGTGGGCGGCCCGGGGTGAGGCCGTGCCGTGCGTGATCACGGCGATGGCCGACGAGTTCGGCGGGGAGATCCCGCTCGGGCCGTTCGCGCTGATCGGCAGCGACGAGATCGGCCGCGGCATCGTGAGCACCCTGACCGGCCACCGCTCCCCCGCCGTGCTGATGCGCAGCCACGGGGTCTTCACCATCGGCCGGACCGCGCGGGACGCAGTCAAGGCCGCCGTGATGTGCGAGGACGCTGCCCGCACCGTGCACCTGGCCCGGGCCTACGGCGAGCTCACGCCGCTGGCGCCGGACCAGGTGGACGCGCTGCACCGGCGGTACACGCAGGAATATGGCCAGCGGCCGAAAGGAATGTGATGAGCGAACGCAAGCCGCGTATCGGGATCCTGGGGATCATGCAGGATCTCTACGACGACATGATCCCGGGCATTGCCCAGCGGCAGGAGGGCTACGCGGCGGAACTCGCGGCCCACCTGGCCGACGTCGGCGAGTTCATCCCGAGCAAGCCGATCAAGTACCGGGCGGACGCGGAGCGCGCCATGCGCGAGTTCGAGGCGTCTGACCTCGACGGGCTCATGGTCGTGATGCTTACCTACGGGCCCGCGATGCGGGTGGCCCGGCTGCTGTCGGAGACTCAGCTCCCGGTACTGCTGGCCAACATCCAGCCCGAGCCGAACGTCACCCCGGCCTGGGACATGGACGACATGACCTACAACCAGGGCGTGCACGGCGCCCAGGACACCGCGAACGCGATGGTGCGCGGGGGCAAGCGGTTCGCGGTGCTCACCGACGACTGGAAGAGTGACTCGTTCCGTGAGGACGTGCGCCGGTGGGCCCGCGCGGCGGCCGCGGTGACCCGGTGGAAGTCGCTGAAGACGGCCATCTTCGGCTACGCCATGAACGACATGGGCGACATCCGGGTGGACGAGTCCGCACTGGTCCGGTCGCTCGGCCCGGAAATCCTCGCGGTCGCGCAGGGCGACATGTACCGCGGCATGCTGGCCGTCACGGACGCCCAGGCGAACGAGGTCATCGCGTTCGAGGACGAGAACTTCGAGATCGATCCCCGGCTGTCCGCCGAGGAGCGGGCCGACCACGCCCGGATGCAGGTGGCCATCGAGCAGATCCTGATCGACCGCGGGTTCGGCGCGTACACCGCGCACTTCGACGCGATCGGCGACGACGGGCGGTTCAGCCGGCTGCCGCTGGCCGCGGCCTCGTCGCTGATGGCCAAGGGCTTCGGCTACGCGGCCGAGGGCGACGTGCTGACCGCCTGCATGGTCTACGCCGGGCATCAGCTCATCGGCGACGCGCACTTCACCGAGATGTACGCGATGGACTTCCCGTCGGACTCGATCCTGCAGAGCCACATGGGCGAGGGCAACTGGAAGGTGGCCCGCGAGGACAAGCCGGTCAAGCTGATCAAGCGGCCGCTGGGGATCGGGCGGCTGGCCGACCCGCCCACGTTCCTGTTCCAGCTGCAGCCTGGCCCGGCCACGCTGGCCACCCTGGTGTCGCTGGAGGGGACGCGGTTCCGGCTGGTCTGCGCGGAGGGCGAGAACCTGGACAGCCAGGAACTTCCCGCGCTGGAGATGCCCTACGGCCAGTTCCGGCCGGCGTCGGGCGTCCGGGCCTGCCTGAACGGCTGGCTGGCCGCGGGCGGCCCGCACCACGAGGTGATGAACCTGGGCCACCACGCGGCGGACTGGAAGGTGTTCTGCCAGCTGGCCGGCATCGAGTTCGTCCAGGTCTGACCCCCGGGCTGCTGGCCGCCTGGGCCCTGCTGGCCGCCTGGGCCCTGCTGGCCGCTGGGACGGGCCCGGTATCGCGTTCCGCCCCAGCGGGCCAGCAGCTTTCGGTCGGCTGGCCCCGGTCAGCTGCTGGTGTTCAGCTGGCCGTTAACGCCATCGGGGTAGAAGCCGCCGGACCTCGCCTGCTTGGGGGTCAGGTAGACCACGTTGAGGACCTGCCCGGGGGTGCGGCTGAACGCCAGCCCGTTGCTGTCGGCCGGGACAATGTTGGCCTGGCCATTGAGCGTGATGCCCTGGTCATCGTGACTCGGCCCGTCGAGGCTGTCGCGCGCGGCGGAGATCGCGTCGGCGGCCTTAGCCAGTCCCCGGTTGTACAGCACGGTGCGGATGTTCGCTGCGTGGTAGGCCTCGACGGCCAGGATGCCCGCGGCCGCGCCGAGGTAGGTCTTGTTGCTGATCAGCGGGGCGGCGCCCTTGTAGGCGGTCACGCCGACGTCCTCGAAGATGAACGCGCCGAGCAGGAAGTTGTCCTCGCTGGCGTACACGTCGAAGGTCTGCCCCGCCTTGATCAGCCCGGCCGCGGTCGCGGCGGCGGTGAAGCTGGTCTTGATGTTGATCGTCGGGCCGGGCGACGGCCGCCGATCCCAGGGCACTGCGCAGGAACGCGACGTGCTCCATTCGTCCCGGGCGATCTCGGTGGCGAACCCGCGGACGTTGCGGCTCTTGAACGGGACCTCCCGGCCGCCCTCCACCGGGCCGCGCCGTCCCTGGCCGTAGGTCAGCTTCTCCGGCAGCCCGTGCCCGTAGACCGCGTTGGAGTAGAACTCCGCCTCCAGGTACTCCAGGTTCAGCGCGAAGTTGAGAATCGCCCCGTCCGAGATCGCGTTCGAGTCGTCGCTGGCTGAAGCGGCCAGGGCCGGCCCGGCGACCGACGCGACCGCGGCCGCGCCCACCACCCCCAGCCCCGCGGCGCTCGCACTCTTGAGAAATCGCCGCCGGTCGGCCGGATTCTCCGCGCTCCGGTCGATCAGGTCACGCACGTAGTTCTTGCCGAACATCCCGGTCCCCTCCTGGGTGCTGATCATGCTGACTCCCTTACTTCGGAGCCCGCGGCCCGCCAGATCGGATCGGACCCTGGCTTTCTGGCTGGCGGGGCCGGGGACGGGACTGGCCGGCCGCCAGCGGCGGCACCTGACCCATCCGGAAACCGGGTCGACGCCGAACCATCGCCCGTGAGCACCAGAGAGCGCGAGACGTCCGGGGCGGATCCCGGGCCCCGCCCGGCCGAAGACGTGGACGGGCTGCTGGCCGCAGCCGGGACCGGCGACGACGACGCGTTCAGTCTCGTCTTCGCCGAGCTGACCGGCCCGATCCAGCGGCTCGTCCGGACCATGGTCCCCGAGCCCGCCCAGGCGGAGGAGGTCACCCAGGAGGTCTTCTTCGAAATGTGGCGCACCGCCATCCGCTACGACTCCAGCCGGGGCAGCGCGGTGGCCTGGGCGCTGACCATCGCCCGCCGCCGGGCCATCGACCGGGTCCGCTCCACGACCGCCCGCTCGGCCCGCGAGCAGCGGAATTGGCCTGCCACTGTGCCGTGGGATGGGGTCAGCGAAGCGGTGGAGGAAATCCTCGACCGCGAGCAGTTGCGCCACTGCCTGGGCAGCCTGAGCACGTCGCAGCTGCAGGCGGTGGTCCTGGCCTTTTACGGTGGATATGCTCACGCCGAGATCGCGGCCTTGCTGGGGATTCCGCTGGGCACGGTCAAAGCCCGTATCCGGGGTGGGCTGACCAGGCTCCGCGCCTGCATGCAGGCGGGAGGCTGAGCCGCCCGGCCGGACGTCACACGTTCCCAGCGGCGCGAACGTTCGCGCGCGAAATAAGCCCTTTTGGGCGTATTGTCGCGATGATAGTCTCAGTCGGCCGCCCTCCGCCGCACCCGCGTGACACCCCCCGTCAGCCGCTCACAGTGCGCCCACGTGCGGTGACTCCGGATAAAAGTAATCGAACCGTGTCTTGACCGGCGGTACGCCGGAAAATCTACCTTCTAGGCGAACGTTCGTTCAGAGGAGCGAACCAGGTCACGGCAGGACGTAATGGCGCGTCGGTATGTCTCGATCAAGGAAGTCGCGGCCCGGGCCGGGGTCAGCTTCCAGACCGCGAGCAAGGTGCTCAACGGCGGGAACGTGCGGGTCTCGGCCGAGACCGCGGCCCGGATCATCGCGGTGGCGGAGAGCCTCGGGTACCGGCCGAACACCGTCGCCCGCAGCCTGGTGCAGCAGTCCACCGCGACCATCGGCCTGGTGGCCGGGGACATCACCGACGGCGCGCTGTCGCAGTTCGCGGTGGCCGCCGAGCGGACCGCCCGGGGCCACGGGCACGCCGTGCTGGTCGGGCAACCTCGCCGAGGGCGGCGAGGACGGCGCCGCCGTGGTCCGGATGCTCATCGACCGCCGGGTGGACGGCGTGATCGCGGCCGCGCCCGCAGCTCGAGGGGGACCTCGAGGTGGCCGAGATGCTCCGGCGGTACGTGCCCGCGGTCAGCCTGCACCACGTGCCGGGCGGCGGGGTCCCGCTGGTCGGGTCGAACCACCGGGCGGGCGCCCGGTCGCGACCGAGCACCTGATCCGGCTCGGGCCACACCACGATCGGGACGGTCACCGGGCCGTTCCGCCGCCAGGTGGTGCGCAGCAGGCTGCACGGCTACGAGGACGCGCTGCGCGCGGCCGGGATCGAGCCGGACGAGGACCTGGCCGTGGAGGCGGACTGGACGCCGGGCACCGCGGCCGCCGCCACCCGGCTGCTGCTGGAGCGCGGCCCGCGGATGACCGCGATCTTCGTGCACAGCGACACGATGGCCATCGGCGTGCTGTCCGCGCTGGCCGCGGCCGGCCGCCGGGTCCCGCGGACGTGGCCGTGGTCAGCTGCGACGACATGCCGTTCGCCGAGTACCTCACGCCGTCGCTGTCGTCGCTGCGGGTGCCGTTCGCGGAGACCGGCCGGGAGGCCGTGGAACTGCTGCTGCGCAGCATCGCCGGCGAGCCGGCGCCGGAGTCGGCCGGTGCGGCTGCCGGTCGAGCTGATCGTCCGCGACTCCTGCGGCGGCCGGGCCGCCAGCGGCAGCCCGCCCGACGTCACCTCACCCGGCGCCAGCCCGGCGCACCGCGCGAAGCAGAAGGAGGATTCGTGACCCGGATCGTGGTGGACCCCGCCCGCCAGCTCGGCTCCGTGGACCGGAACGTGTTCGGCGGGTTCGTCGAGCACCTGGGCCGCTGCATCTACGGCGGCCTGTACGACGAGGGCTCGCCGCTGGCCGACGCGCGCGGCTTCCGCACCGACGTGCTCGGCCTGCTCCGCGAGCTGCGGCATGGGCGTGCTGCGCTGGCCGGGCGGCAACTTCGTCAGCAACTACCACTGGGCCGACGGCATCGGGCCGAAGGACGAGCGGCCGCGCCGGCCCGAGCTGGCCTGGGGCGGCGAGGAGTCCAACCGGTTCGGCACCGACGAGTTCATGGCCTACTGCGCCGCAGCTCGGCACCGAGCCCTACGTCTGCCTGAACATGGGCACCGGCACCCTGGAGGAGGCGCTGGCCTGGGTCGAGTACTGCAACGGCGCCGGGCGACACCGACTGGGCGCAGCGCCGCCGGGAAACGGCCACGCCGAGCCCTACGGCGTCCGCTACTGGGGCCTGGGCAACGAGATGTACGGCGACTGGCAGGTCGGCGCGGTGTCCGCCGAGGAGTACGTGCGCGACGCGACCCGGTGGGCCCGGGCGATCAGGATGCTGGACCCGCAGGCCAAGCTGGTCAGCTGCGGGATGAACGGCTGGAACGACTGGGACCGGGTGGTCATCGACGGGCTGGCCCCGCTGGTCGACTACCACTCGCTGCACATCTACACCGGCTCCGACGACTACTGGACCAACGTGCTGCAGCCGCACCAGGCGGAGCGGGCGATCCGGTGCGCCCGGGCGCTGATCGAGCGGGTCGCGTACGTGAAGAAGATCGCCCGGCCGCCGCGGATCGCCTACGACGAGTGGAACGTCTGGTTCCGCACCGACGACGGCACGCTGGAGGAGCGGTACACCTTCGCCGACGCGCTGGCCGTGGCCACCTACCTGAACATCTTCATCCGGAACTGCGACTGGGTGCGGATCGCGAACCTGGCCCAGATGGTGAACGCGATCGCGCCGATCGTCACCACCGCCGACGCGGTCGCCGTCCAGCCGATCTACTACCCGGTGCTGCTGCACGCCCGGGCCGCGCTGGACGTCGCGGTCGACGTGCACGTTAACGGCTCCCACGGTCAGCCCGCTGCTGCCGGACAGCCACCACGAGCCGGTGGCCGCACCGGGTCGCCGACCTGGGCCCGTTCGCCATGGTCGACGCGGCCGCGACCGTGTCGCGCCGACCGGGGCCGGATCGCGCTGACGCTGGTGAACCGCAACCCGGACGAGCCGGAAACCATCGAGGTCGTGCTGCGCGACCTGGCGTTCGACGGCGACGCCCAGATCACGACCGTCACCGCGGAACGCGGGCCGGCAGTCCCGCGTCCTGCCCGATGTCGAGGGCGCGCACCTGGAGGAAGGGTCGGACACCCCGAAAGGCCCGACGCTCGCCCTCACCCTGCCACCGCAGTCATTCACCGTGATCGAGGCGGCGACGACCGGCGGCTGACCCGGCCGGGCAGCGCCCGCGGCCGCCCGGACACCCCCGAGAAATCAGCACAGCGCACCCTGAGGAGTTCTGCCGAAGATGCCTTTCACCTCCCGACTCACCTGGCCCCACGCCCCGGGGGCACGACGCATCGCAGGACGCACCGCCGCCGGCCTGGCCGGCGCCGCGGCGCTCTCCCTGCTGGCCGCGCTGCGGCGGCAGCAGCGGCACCGCTCCGCCGCCGCCGGCTCGTCCGAGCGCCAGCGCGAGCGCGAGCTCCAGCGCCACGCTCGAGGCGGGCGGCTCCTGCAAAGTTCTTCGCGCAACGAAGATCACGTTCTGGGCCTGGGTGCCCGGGCTGGGCCGGGCGGTCACCGAGTTCAACAAGACCCACCCGTCGATCTGCGTCACCCAGGAGGACGTCGGCGCGGGCGACCCGGAGTACGTGAAGATCGCCGACGCGCTCAAGGCCGGGCTCCGGCGCGCCCGACGTGGCCGAGGTCGAGTTCGACGAGCTGCCGTCGTTCGAGGTCACCCATAACGTGGTCAACCTGGTCCCGTACGGCGCGAACAAGTACAAGAGCGACTTCGTGCCGTGGGCCTGGGAGGAGGTCAGCCAGGGCTCGGCGGTCTACGCCATGCCCGGCGACGCCGGCCCGATGGCCTTCTACTACAACTCCGAGCTGCTGGCCAAGTACCACATCACCCCGCCGACCACCTGGGCCCAGTTCGCGACCGACGCGGCCACCCTGCACAAGGACGACCCGTCCGCCTACATGACGAACTTCTCCGCCACCGACCTGCAGTGGGTCATGAGCCTGATGGCGCAGGACAACGCGTGGCCGTTCACCTACACCGGCGGCAGCAAGGTCGACCATCAACTGGACCGGCCCGGCCCAGATGAAGTTCGCCGCCTACTGGCAGAAGCTGCTGTCGCGCGCACGAGGTCAACGGCACCACGGACGTGTCCGCCACCTCCTTCGCCGACATGGACAAGGGCATCGACGCCAGCTGGCTCAGCTCGGCCTGGGGCCCGTCGTACTTCGCGCCGGACGCCAAGCAGTCGCTGGGCGACTGGCGGGCCGCGCCGCTGCCGCAGTGGACCGCCGGCGCCGACGTGGCGGCGAACTGGGGCGGCTCGACTTACCCGGTGTTCTCGCAGAGCAAGCACCCGGCGCAGGCGGCGGAGTTCGCCGAGTGGCTGAACGGCGACGACCGCCTCGTGGAACATCACCAAGACGGCGCCGTCGTCACTGTTCCCGACCTACGTGCCGCTGCTCGAACAACCCGTCGTTCAAGGACATCACGGACCCGATCTCCGGCTCCTCCCACCCGGACGTGGCGTTCACCGCGGCCGCGCAGCAGCATCAACGGCGTGCCGTGGCCGCCGTTCATGACCGAGGCGCTCACCGAGTCGGCCACGGTGTTCGCCGGCGTGCTGGACGGCAAGGAGACGCTGCAGCCGGCGTTCCGCAACTTCCAGAGCGTGCTCGTGAACTACGCCAAGGAGCAGGGCTTCACCGTGTCCAGCTGACCGTCCGCCGACCGCAGGCAGGCGTGCGCCGTCCCCGCAGGGCGCCCGCCGGCGCGGCACGCCGTTTCCCCGCCGCGAAAGGAGAACCCACCGTGAACGGCACCGTCACCGGGGCCCCAGGCGCCCGCTCCCGCTGCGGAGCCTGCTGGTGCAGTCGGCGTGGAGCCACCGGCGGGACCGCCGCGGCTTCTGGTTCGTCGTGCCGTTCCTGCGTCGTTCTTCCTGCTCTTCATGCTCGCCCCGCTCGGGTACGCGATCTACACCAGCCTGTACACCACCCGGATCATCGGCGGCACCGACCTTCACCGGCGCGGCCAACTACACCCAGACCCTGCAGTCGGGCGAGTTCTGGTCCGGCGTGATCCGGGTGATCATCTTCGCGGCGATCCAGATCCCGGTCATGCTGGCCATCGCGTTCTTCTTCGCGACGATCTTCGACCTCGGGGTGGCCAAGTGCGGGACGCTGTTCCGCACGATCTTCTTCATCCCGTTCGCGGTGCCCGCGGTGGTCGGCGCGGTGATGTGGTCGTTCCTGCTGGAGCCGCAGTTCGGCCCGTTCGTGCACCTGGCCAACGCGCTCGGCTTCCACGGCACCGACTACTTCTCCAGCAACCTGCATCCTGCCCGTCCATCATCGTGATCGTGATCTGGGAGTGGACCGGCTACAACATGGTGATCCTGTACACCGCGCTCAAGTCGGTGCCGCGGGACGTCATCGAGGCGGCCATCCTGGACGACACGCCGCTGTGGAAGATCATCCTGCGGGTGAAGCTGCCGATGGTCCGGCCGGCCATCGTGCTGCTGGTCTTCCTCAACACGATCGGCGCGCTGCAGCTGTTCACCGAGCCGCTGATCCTGCAGTACTTCGAGACTCAGGCCATCTCGTTCAACTACACGCCGACCCTGTACATCTACAACACCGCGATCGCGGGCGGCCAGTACAACCTGGCCGCGGCGGCCGCGGTGATCCTCGGCGTGGTCATCGTGGTCATCTCGGTCAGCTCGCTGTTCTTCCGCCGCCGCAGGAGTGAGGTCTGATGAGCGCAACTACCGTGGTCCGGCCCGGACCGGAACCCGGCCCCGCGGTCCCGCCGCCGCCACCGCGGCGCCGCCACGGCGACGAGGACAGCATCCCGATCGAGTATCTACGGCCTGCGCCGGGGCACGGTCACCGCTGGTCACCACGCTGTGCGTGCTGTTCGCGATCTTCACCCTGATCCCCATCGCCTGGATCGTCATCAACTCGACCAAGACCCAGGCCAACATCTTCGAGTCGTTCGGCTTCTGGTTCGCCTCGCCGTTCGTGTTCTTCCGCAACTTCGCCCTGCTGTTCCAGAACGTGGACGGCTACGGGATCTACATCCAGTGGTTCGGCAACACGGTGCTGTACGCGGTGGTCGGCGGGGGCGGGGCCACCGCGCTCGCCGCGCTGCGCCGGCTACGGCTTCGCCCGGTTCCACTTCCGTGGCTCCCGGGTCCTGTTCTACCTGGTGATCGCGGCCCTGCTGGTGCCGATCACGGCGATCACCCTGCCGCTGTACCTGACCTACGCCAAGGTGCACCTGATCAACTCGATCTGGGGCATGGTCCTGCCCAGCATGGTGAGCCCGGTCGGCGTGTACCTGATGCAGGTGTTCGTCGAGGTGTCGGTGCCCCGCGAGCTCATCGACGCGGCCCGCATCGACGGCGCCGGCGAGCTGCGGATCTTCTTCCGGCTGGCGCTGCCGCTGATGGTGCCGGGCCTGATGACCGTGCTGCTGCTGAACGTGGTGACGGTGTGGAACAACTACTTCCTGCCGCTGATCATCTTCAGCCAGAACCAGCTGTACCCGCTGACCGTCGGCCTGGGCCTGTGGTCCGAGCGCGCCCAGAACAGCGGCAACGCCGAGCTCTTCCCGCTGGTCGTGATGGGCGGGCTGGTCACCATCATCCCGCTGATCGTGCTGTTCCTGATCCTGCAGCGGTACTGGCGCAGCGGGCTGCTGCTCGGCAGCATCGCGAACTGAGGGGGGACCGTGCCTGAGAGCGTGACCCTGGACGGCCTGACCAAGGTCTACCCGGACGGCACCGTCGCGGTGCAGGGGCTGGACCTGCACGTCGACGCGGGCGAGTTCATGGTCCTGGTCGGGCCCTCCGGCTGCGGCAAGACAACCGCGCTGCGCATGGTGGCGGGCCTGGAGCAGATCAGCGCGGGCACCCTGCGGTTCGGCGACCGGGTCGTCAACGACGTGTCGCCGCGCCAGCGGGACGTGGCCATGGTGTTCCAGAACTACGCGCTGTACCCGCACCTGACCGTGGCCCAGAACATCGGGTTCGCGCTGGAGAACCGGAAGATACCGAAGGCGGAGCGGGATCGCCGGGTCCGGGAGGCCGCGTCCATCCTGGGCCTGACCACGCTGCTCGGCCGCAGGCCGCGGCAGCTGTCCGGCGGCCAGCGGCAGCGGGTGGCGATGGGCCGGGCCATCGTCCGTCGAGCCGGCCATCTTCCTGATGGACGAGCCGCTGTCCAACCTGGACGCGAAGCTCCGGGTGCAGATGCGCGCTGAGGTACTGCGGGTGCACCGCCGGATCGGCGCCGCGACCTTGTACGTGACCCACGACCAGACCGAGGCCATGACCATGGGCGACCGGGTCGCGGTGCTGCGGGACGGCGTCCTGCAGCAGTCCGGGGTGCCGCGGGAACTCTACGACCGGCCCGCCAACATCTTCGTGGCCACGTTCATGGGCTCGCCGGCGATGAACCTGTACGAGGCGGGCCTGGAGATGGCCGGGGAGGCCGCCGAACTCGTGCTGGGCCGCCAGCGGCTGTCGTTGCCGCAGGCGCTGCTCAAGCGGGTCGGCGGGCTCGCGGCCTTCCAGGGCGGGACCGTGATCGCCGGCATCCGCCCGGAGAGCCTGGCCGACCCGGGCACGGCCGGGGCCCCCGCGGAGCCGGGGACCCGGCTCACCGTTGACGTCCAGCTCGTCGAGGTCCTCGGCAGCGAGCAGCTCGTGCACTTCCGCCTGGACGCGCGCCGGGTCCGGGAGGAAGCCGAGGTGCGCGGCCAGCTGAGCGTGGCACGGAGCCGGCCGCCGCGGACCTGGCGGCTCCGGGGCTGGAGGTGGAGTCCCAGGGCGAGATCGTCGCCACCGCCGCGGCCAGCGGGGTCGCGCGGATCGATCCCCGGGCCGCGATCCGCCCGCACGCCCCGGCGGTGCTGGCCGTCAACGTCGAGCAGCTGCACTTCTTCGACCCGGCCACCGGACTGGCGGTCCGCTAGCCAGGCCACCGGCGCGGGACCCGGATCTGCCCGCGCCGGGCCGCGGCCCGCTGCTACATTCGGTGGCGTGACGGTCGCGGGGGGACATCATCGTGACGCGTTCTCCCCTGGGACGGCTGCCCATGACACACCGCAGCAAGAGCTGGCTCTGGACCCGCGAAGTGGTCACCTTGCCCGCCCGTAACCAGGAAGCCTCTGCCGACCTGGAATGGCAGTGGACGTTACGTGCCGACGGGTCGGTGTGGTGGCGGCTGACCCGCGTCCGCGGCCGGGACGAGCACAACGACTGGCAGTGCGCCGGGCGGCTGGACGAGGCGGCGTGGCAGGCGCTCGCGGCGGGCCGCCGGACCCCCGCCGACTACCTGGAGACGTACGCCCGCGACCACGGCCACCGGCTGGCGGTGCCGCGGCACCGGCAGGCCCGGCTCGGGAAATGCCCCGCTTGCGGCGCTCTGGCCAGCCAGGAGCCGGACGGCACGCCGCACCCGCACCAGCGCCCGGCCCAGGACTGGCCGGCCCGGTTCATCCCCTGCGCAGGCCACCGGGGCCGACGCAGGGGCCGCGGTAAAGGCCGCCGGCCGCTACCGTGAGCAGCGGGGCCGCTGGTGCCGCCGGGGCGCCGGCCGATGCAGGGGGCAACGACATGGCTGATCCCGCCGGGTACTCCGGTACCCCGCTGCCCGTGAAGCTGGGCATCCGGCCCGGCCAGGCGGTCGCCGTGCTGGGCGCACCGGCCGGGTTCGCGGAGGGCCTGGCCGGGCAGGCGGGCGTGCGGGTCCATCCGGACACCGGCGCCGGCCTGCGCTACGACGTGATCATGTTCTTCACCGCGTGGCGCGCTGCCCTGGACGCGGGGCTGGGTGAGCTGCGCGAGCACATGGCCCCGGCCTGCGGGCTGTGGATCGCCTGGCCGAAACGCGCCGCCCGGGTGCCCACGGACATGAGCGACACCGTGGTGCGGGAGATCGCCCTGCCCACCGGCCTGGTGGACAACAAAGTCTGCGCGATCGACGCGGTCTGGTCCGGCCTGCGCCTGGTCATCCGGCGCGAGCTAAGGTGCTGACCCGGGGCTGGCTCAGTCGATCAGGTGGTGGCCATTGAACTCGCCGAGGTCCTCGCGGTAGAGCTCGATCCCGACGCCGTTGGGGTCACGGAAGTACATGCTTTCCTCGATGCCGCGGTCCGGCCCGGTGTATTCCATCCCGGCGTCGTCGAACTTCGTCCGGGCCGCGTCGTACTGCTCCTGCGGGATGGACAGGGCCAGGTGCTGGACCCCGCCAATGGTCTCCTGCCAGGCGGGGTGGTCATGCCCGGGGAAGTCGAAGAAACCGAGCATGTTCTTGTTGCCGATGTCGAAGAAGAAATGACTGGAGCCCGGGTAGTCCCGGTTTTCCACCAGTTCCACCAGCGGGAAGCCGAGGAACTCCTGGTAGAACCGGATGGTCTGCTCGACGTCACGGCAGATCAGCGCCAGATGGTGGACGCCGCGGACCGGGGTGGCGGGCCGCTCGCCGAGCGGGTGCAGATACCGCTGGCGCAATTCCTCCCGCCGGGCCCGGACCTTTTCGAGTTCGGCTCCCTGGGGCTGTGGCATGGATCAATCCTTCCGGTTTCCCGGCACGACCACTACCGGGCACAGCGCGTGGTGGGTGACCTGGGTGCTGACCGAGCCCATCACCAGCCGGGCGAATCCGCCCGCGCCGCGCGCCCCGACCACCAGCAGGTCCGCGTCCTGCGACGCGTTGATCAGCTCGTCGGCGGCCAGGCCGCTGAGCGCGCGCACGGTGACCGGCGCGGCCGGCGCCCCGCCGCGCCGCTCCACCGCCCGGTTCACCAGTTCCTGGGTGGCCTTGTCCGCCTGGGCCCGGCTTTCCTCTTCGGCGGGGTAGTAGTCGGCGGGCGCGTACCCCGGACCGTAGATGCCCGCCACGACCGGGCTCACGGTGAGCACGGTCAGCGGGGTTTTCCGGAGGTCGGCCTCGTCCAGGGCCCAGTCCAGGGCGCTGAGGGAGTGTTCCGAGCCATCCACCCCGACGATGATGCCTGGCATCGTCCGTCCTCCTCCTGCCGCCTGCCCGGTTCTTCCCCATCCCAGCCTAGAAGTACCCGGCCTCGCGCGGGACGGGACCTCCGGCCATCGCGGCGGGACCCAGGTTTACGCTGGACCCGATCACACATGCGCAGGTGCGCAGCCAGGCTGCCCCGAGCAGGCCTGGCCTGGCGGAGAGGCATGCCATCGATGGGTGAGGCGGCCGGCGGCCCGGGGATCCGGGTGTTCCTGCTTGATGATCATGAGATCGTCCGGAGGGGCGTCCGTGACCTGCTCGAGGCCGAACCCGGCATCACCGTGATCGGGGAAGCCGGCACCGCCGCCGCCGCCCTGGCCCGGGTCCCCGCCCTCCGGCCCGACGTCGCCGTCCTCGACATCCGCCTTCCCGACGGCGACGGCGTCACGGTCTGCCGCGACCTCCGGTCAGCCATGCCCGAGCTCGCCTGTCTCATGCTCACCAGCTTCACCGACGACGAAGCCCTGTTCGACGCCATCATGGCCGGCGCCGCGGGCTACGTCCTCAAGCAGATCCGCGGCAGCGACCTGGTCAGCGCGGTCCGCACGGTCGCCTCCGGGCAGTCCCTGCTCGACGCCGAGGCCGCCAGCCGCGTCATGCGCCGCATGCGTGACCACGCCGCCGCCAACGACCCGCTCGCCGACCTCACCGACCAGGAACGCCGCATCCTGGCCCTGATCGGCGAGGGCCTCACCAACCGCCAGATCGGCGACCGGCTCTTCCTGGCCGAGAAAACCATCAAGAACTACGTCTCCGCCCTGTTCACCAAGCTCGGCCTGCAGCGCCGCGCCCAGGCGGCCGCCTACGCCACCCGGGTCTTCGAGCAGCAGCGTCCCGGCCACGAGTCGCCGGGCCGCGGCGCGCTCAGCTGATCGGCACCCGCCAGACGAGCTGGGTGCCGCCGCCCTCGGCCGCCTCGATGACCAGCTTGCCGCCCAGGTCGGCGGCGCGCTCGGCCATGTTCGCCAGCCCGCTGCGCCGCGTGGTCGGGCCCATCCCGGTGCCGTCGTCCCGGACCCGCAGGACCAGCTCGGACCCGACCTCGACGGTCACGTCCACCCGGCTGGCGGCCGCGTGCCGGGCCGCGTTGGCCAGCGACTCGCGGAGCGCGCTGAGCATCTGCTCGGCCGCGCCGGCGGGCACGGCCTCGTCGAGCGGCCCGACCAGCCGGAGCGACGGGGCGAAGCCGAGTGCGGGGGTCATCTGGTCCACTGCCTCGAGGACCTGCGCCCGCAGGCCGGCCTGCTTGGCCTCGCCCCGCGACTGGAGCGAGAAGATCGCCGAGCGGATCTCCCGGATCGTCTCGTCGAGGGCGTCCACCGCGCCGCTCACCCGGGTCGCCGCCTCGGGCCGGGCCAGGATCGGCATCGCGCCCTGCAGTGACATCCCGGTGGCGTACAGCCGCTGGATGACCAGGTCGTGCAAGTCGCGGGCGATCCGGTCGCGGTCGGACAGGATGGCCAGCCGCTCCGCGTCCGCGCGGTGCTCGGCGAGTTCCAGCGCGATGCCCGCCTGCGCCGCGAACGTCTGGACCATCTCCACCGCCTCCGGGGCCAGCGGCATCGCGCCGGTGTCCCGGCCCACGGTGAACACGCCGCGGACGTCGCCGGGCGCGCCCAGCGGCAGGATGATGGCCGGCCCGAGCGGCATGTGCTCCCGGGCCGCGCCGGCCACCCGCTCGTCGTGGCCGAAGTCGTGCAGGGTGACCGGCTCACCGGAGGACAGCACGTCGCCGGACACCGAGCCGCTGACCGGGAGCACCAGCCCCAGGGCCCCCGCCGCGCCGGCCCCCGCCGCGTGCTGGATGACGAGCTGCTGGCGGTCGGGGGTGGGCAGCGCCAGCGCGACCAGGTCCGCGCCGGACATCTCCAGCGCCTGCTGGGTGACCAGGGCCAGCACGTCGTCGGGGACGGCGCCGGAGAGCAGCCTCCTGTTCACCTCGCTGCTGGCCCGCAGCCAGCGCTGCTGGCGGCGGGCTTCCTCGTACAGCTTGGCGTTGTCGATGGCCACCCCGGCGGCGGCGGCCAGGGCGACGAGCAGCGCCTCGTCCTCCTCGTCGAAGTCGGCGCCGCCTTCCTTCTCGGTCAGGTAGAGGTTGCCGTAGACCTCGTCCCGGACCCGCACCGGGACGCCGAGGAAGCTGCGCATCGGCGGATGCCCGGCCGGGAACCCGCTCGACTGGGGGCTGGCCGAGATGTCGGGCAGGCGCAGCGGGCGCGGGGCGGTGATCAGCGCGCCGAGCAGACCCCGGCCTTCCGGCCAGTGATGGATGGCCGCGATCTGCTCGTCGGCCAGGCCGACCGGGACGAACTCGACCAGGCTCCCGCCGTCGCCGATGATCCCGAGGGCACCGTACCGGGCCCGGACCAGCGTGATCGCCGCCTCGACGATCTGCTTGAGCACCATCTCCAGGTCGAGGTTGGTGCCGACGGCGACGACCGCTTCCAGCAGCGTGTAGACCCGGTCCCGGGTGGCCAGCACCGCCTGCAGCCGGGACTGAAGCTCGGTGAGCAGATCGTCGAGGCGCAGCTGCGGCAGCGCCGGGTGCGGATCGGTCGGCTCCACCAAGTTCTCCCGGAGACGTACATTGGAATCGCGTAATCTCTGAACCAACGGTAACGCCTGGCCGTTGTGCTGTCTGTGGTGGCTCGGCGTTCTCCTGGCCTCGTGATCTGGCCGGGAACGCTCCGGGAGCGGGGAAGAGATGCCCCGGAGAGTTAGCTGCGGCCGGTAAAGCCGGGGTGCGGTTCAGGGCGGTCCGGCCAGAGGTGATGATGGTGAGCGTGACGCGGACGCTCGGGCGCGGGATCGCAGCGCTTGGCCGCCGGATTGGCCTGGACGCCAACCCGCTCCGCCGGGGCTGCGACCGGGCTGAGGCCTGGGTGCGGCTGGGGCTCGTGCTGGTCTTCCTGATCGCCAGCCCGCTGGCCGCCATGGGCCTGGGCCACCTGACCAACGACGCGTCCGTCCGCGCGGCGCGGGCCCAGGCCGCGGCGGAGCATGTGGTCCCGGCGGTCCTGCTGCGCAAGGCCGCCCACAATTCTGACGACCCGCTCTACGCGGCCTCGGAGCTGACCTGGACGCGGGCCACCTGGACGGCCCCGGACGGGCGGAAGCGCACTGGCGACGTGCCGGCCGCCGTGGGCACCCGGGCCGGCCGTCAGGTGCGGATCTGGGTCAACGACATCGGCCAGCTCGTCTACCCGCCGATCGGGCAGGGGCAGATCGCCAGCCGGGTCATCGCGGTCGTCGCCCTCACCCCGGCCCTCCTGGCCATCATCCTGCTCGCAGCGGGCTGGCTGATCAGGCGGCTGCTGGACCGCCGCCGGCTGGCCGGCTGGGCCACGGAATGGTCAGCGGTCGAGCCCCTGTGGACCAAGCGGACCCACTGACCGTCGCGCGCGGCGTCCTGACCAAGGCCCGCCCAGCCGGTGACTGAAGTCCTTTCCGGGCCAGGTCACGTGGCCCTGCCCGGTTCCCCCCGCCCGGCGGGAAGCTGCGAGGGACGAAGAGTTCTACCGCCGGGCCGGGCAGGCCTGGTACCCAGCAAGGAGGCATCATCATGCGCCGCAAGACTTTCGATGCACTGGTCAGCGTGGGAGGGCTCGTCCTGGCCGCGGTGCTCCTGGTGGCAGGCGTCCTGCTGCTGTGGGGCCACTCCTACGCCGGCGGGCAGGTTTCCAGCCAGCTGTCGGCCCAGAAGATCGTGTTCCCGACGACCAGCAACCCCGAATTCAAGATCCTGCCGCCCGCTAACCGGGCCGCGATGGGCGCCTACGCCGGCCAGACCATGACCACCGGCGCGCAGGCCAAGACCTACGCCGACTACTTCATCGCCCGCCACCTGCAGCTCATGGGCAACGGCAAGACCTACTCCCAGCTGTCCGCCGAATCACTGGCCCAGCCCAAGAACGTCGCGCTGGCCGGCCTGGTGCAGACCGTGTTCCGCGGCACCACCCTGCGGTCGATGCTGCTCGAGGCCTACGGCTTCTGGCAGATCGGGCAGATCGCGCTGTTCGGCGCCATCGCCTCCTTCATCGGCGCCGGCCTGCTGCTGATCCTCTCGGCGATCGGCCTGGTGCACGAGCGCCGCGTCCCCGCCGAAACCGAAGTCCTGGCCAAGACCGCGCACGCCAGCGCCGTGACCGCGTAAGCGGCCCCGCCCACAGCCGCCTGGCCGGGATCCCGATCCCGGCCAGCGGCTGTTTTTTGTTTCCTCTAACGGTTTTACCAGGGCGGTTCACCAGCCTGGGACCAAAGTCCCAGGGGCCGGTGCCCGATAGCCCTGTCCGGCCTCAGTGCTGCGGGGTCATTCTGGGGCGTCACTAGCTTGCTGGGCCTGTACTAGGAGACCCCAATGAAACCGCCCGCGTATCTGGCTTCGGCCCCGATTAACCTGGATCACCCAGGCGCCTATCTGCACTGGTCCATCTTCACCGTGTCGGTCGCCAATCTGTGCCTGATCGCGGTCATGGTGGTCATCTTCGGCGCGGCGCTGCTGCTGCCGTTCCCCAAGGGGCGCACGTATCCGCCGGCCCCGGCCGAGGCGGGACCGCCCGGCCCGGCTGAGGACGCGGTCCCGGCGGCCGACGACGAGGACGCGGGCATGTGGACCTACCGGGTCCGCCATTTCGCCACCCGGATCCTGCCGCCCGGCAAGCTGCTGCCCGACCGCCAGCCCGCCTACGTGGCCTCCTGGATCTACGTGTTCGGCGTGGGCAGCCTGGCCGCGCTGGGGGTTGCGATCGTGTCGGGCTTCGGGCTGGCTCTGGGCGGCCCGGACTGGTGGCACTACAACCCGGTTGGCCACTACTTCAACAGCCTGCACCTGTGGAGCGTGGAACTGTTCATGGCCCTGCTGGTCATCCACTTGTGGGGCAAGTTCTGGATGGCGGCCTGGCGCGGCAAGCGGACCTGGACCTGGATCACCGGGGTCGTCGCGTTCGTGGCGTCGGTCATCGAGTGCTTCACCGGCTATGTGTCCCAGCAGAATTTCGACTCACAGTGGATTTCCACCAGCGGCAAGGATGCCTTCAACTCGGTCGGCGTCGGCGCGTTCTTCAACGTGATGAACTTCGGCCAGATGCTCATGTGGCACATCGTGCTGGTGCCGATCATCCTGATCGCCATTATCGGGGCGCACGTCCTGCTGGTCCGGGTGCGCGGCGTGTCGCACCCGATGCCGGCCGGGATTCATGCGCCGGGCCGGGGCACTCCCCGGCAGCGCCGCCGGGCCCTGGCCCAGGCGGACGCGGCGCCCTGGCGCGGCTCGACCCGCCGCTACGACATCCTCAAGGAAGGCACCGTGGCCGGGGTCATCGTCCTGGTGCTCACGGTCGCCCTGGCCACCCTGCTGTCCTCGCCTGATGTGCCGTCGGTGACCATCCAGACCTGGAGCAGGATCGCGCCCGCCGACTTCCTGGCCACGTCGGCGACCGAACTCAACGGCACCAGCGAGACGGCCACCTACGGGCCGCCCTACAACAACGTCACCGGCAACACGCAGAGCCTGCTGTTCGCGCCCGCGAACATCACCGGGGTGACCCAGCCGATCAACGCCGCCCAGGACTTCGTGCTCCGGCCGCTGGCCACGGCCACGACGGGGAACCCGGCGCTGGCCGCCGCCCTGGCCACCTACCGCGCCGCTTCCCCGGCCCAGCAGCTCAAGTGGGCCAATGCCTACGCCGCCGCGGTCACCAAGGTGAAGTTCGTGGGTGGCGCGCCGGTCCTGCCCGCCGCGGCCGACGGGCCCGTCCCGGTCATGCTGGCCAACGAGCTGACCATCGCCCGCAGCGGAGCGCTGGACGCCAGCCTGGTGTCCAAGCAGGCGTTCTACGGCACCAACCTCACCCCGGCGCTGCTGTTCATCGAGGACGGCGCCTACTTCGTGAACCAGGCCACGGCGCTGCACCTGTCCGGTGCGCAGTGGGGCGTGATGAACGAGACCGGCAGCTACCCGGGCCAGCCGTGGCTGTGGCTGTACACGCTCTGGTACCAGGTGCCGGGCTGGACCAACTCCGTCAACATCGACATGATCGCGATCTACATGACCGGCGTGGCCACCCTGCTCCTGCTGGCCGTGCCGTTCATCCCGGGCCTGCGCGACGTGCCCCGGCTGGTCCCGGTGCACCGGCTGATCTGGCGCCGGGGAACCGAGACCGCCAGTGACGGCCCGCCGCCACCGCCACCGCCGGCCGGGAAGTCCGGGCCGGTCGGCACCACCAGCGCGGGCAAGTCCTGAACGGGGCGTGACCTGATCCCGGGGCGGCCGCCCGCGCTGCGCGGGCGGCCGCCCCGGGATTTCCCCCGTGTTGACGGCGGCGGCCGCCGTGACCATAATTCCATCGCGCGGTCCGCCGCTCCGGGCGGAACGTGCTTCAGGAACGTAGCCCAGCAGCGCGGCTATCTCTGTCCCAGGTAGCAGTGGGAGTGACGCCGTGCTGGCCTACGAACCGGACGAAGGCCCGGCCAGACCGGGCGGGCCGCCCCCGGCCGGCCCGCCCCCGGCCGAACGGCCCGGGCCAGCCGCCGGCTGGCCCGCCAGCCCTGACCGCGAGGTGCTGGACGCCGCACGGTTCCGGCTTTCCCCCCGGGACGCGACTCCCGTCACCGATCCGTCGCTGGTGCGCACGCTGGGCGACATCCGGGCGGTGGCCCGGGTCCGCCGGGCGGCCTGGTACGGGGCCGAGCTACCCCCCGGGCCGGTAGATCTCGGGGCCAGCCTGGTCTTGCTCGGCAACCTGCGGCTGCACCTCGACGCGCTCGAAGCCGACCTGCTGGACGCCGCCGAGCGGCTGGGCGTGAGCTGGGACCTAATCGCGGCGATCACCGGCCTCCCGGCCGATGACGCGCGGCGCCGGCTGGCCGAACTCCGCGCCCGCCCGGATCCCCGCTAGGCGCGGCCAGGTCATGACGCAGGCGGAGGCAGCGTCATGGCTCTGCTAGCCCGGGGGGGCGACCCCCGGAACCCCCCGGCGTCACCGGCTCGGAGAGACCCCGCCTCCGGCGGGGCCCCGCCTCGCCGGCCGGGGGCGCCCCCAGGCGCCCCCCCGGGCTAGCAAACGTTTGAAGCCGGCCTGCGGAGGCAGATAACAGGGTTGCGCCGCAGCCTGCGGCGGGGACATGCCTGGCCTCCCGGCCAGCCGGACAGGGGACATGCGCAGTGGAGCAGCAACAGCCTCCCTCGCCGCCTGGTGAGCGGTACGAGGACCTCATCGAGGTCTTCACGGTGCTCAGCCGGACGCTGGCCGAAGATGAGTCAGTGCAGGACACCCTGGCCAGCATCCTCGCGCTGGCCTTGCGGCTGGTCCCGGGCTGCTCGGCAGCGAGCGTGACGGTGCTGGATGAGCAGGGACGGCCCGCCACGATCGCCGCCACCGACGAGGAAACGCGCGAACTGGACCGCCGCCAGTACCTCCTGCACGACGGCCCCTGCCTCGACGCGGCCCGGCGCCAGCAGGTCAGCCGCTGGAGCCTGCCCCAGGCGGAGCAGCAGTGGCCGGAATTCACCAGCCTGGCCACGGAGATGGGACTGCGCAGCTACCTCGCCGCCGGTCTCGGCCTCGGTGACCAGCGGCTCGGGGCGCTGAACCTGAGCAGCCGCGACACCGACGGCTTCAGCCAGCTCGATGAGGGGCTGGTCTCGCTGTTCATCGCGCCCGCCGCGGCCGCCATCGTGACCATGACCCGGTATGCCCAGGCCCGTGACCTGGCCGGCCAGCTCAACCAGGCGCTCCGCTCCCGCGCGGTCATCGACCAGGCCATCGGGATCATCATGGCGGAGTCGAAGGTCGATGCCGAGCGGGCCTTCGCCATGCTCAGCCGGGCCTCGAACAACCGGCGGATGAAGCTCCGGGATCTGGCCGCCGAGATCGTCACCCGGGTCAGCGGGCAGGCGCCCGCCGAGTACGCGGGCGAGCCACAACCCTGATCCCGTCCGCGGCCCCGTCCCGGCGAAGTACGATACGCACGACCAGACGCTGCGGTCAGGACGCTGCGCCGGCGGGCCCGGGAGGCTGATGAACCAGGACACGGTTCAGCTGAACCCCGTACCGCCAGGCGCGGCCCGGCCGGACCGGGACCTGGCCGAGTGCCCGGGGACCGCTCCGGCGGACCTGCAGCGGGCCGAAGCCGGGCTGTCTGTCCTGCTCGAAGTCTGGCAGCGGGCCATCGAGGAGCTGGGGGCGATGCTCCCGCCCGCTCAGGTCCGCGCGCTGCTCGCCATCGAGGCCGCGGACAGCCTGAACGTGACCGGCCTGGCCAGGGTGCTGGGTGCCTCCCCCTCCGCGACCAGCCGGCTCTGCGACCGCCTGGTCGCGGCCGGGCTGGTGGCCCGGGTGCCCGCCGCGGCCAGCCGCCGGGAGATCCTGCTTCAGCTGACCGAGTCCGGCCAGCGGCTCACCGGCTGGATCCGGGACCAGCGGCGGGCCGCGCTGATCCGGGTGCTGGAGACGATCAGCGACGACGGCCGCGCGGACCTGACCCGCGGGCTCAGCGAGATACTCCTGCCGTAGCGGCGCCCCGGTTCACGGCACCCGGGTTCACGGGCCTCCAGGCTCACGGGCATCCAGGCTCACTGGGCGGCGGCCTCCAGCAGCCTGGCCCGGGTGGCCTGGAGGCGGTGCGCCACCGCAGCCAGCACCCGCCGGGTGAGCTCATACCCGAAGGCCGGATCCTCGTCGCAGCAGCGCAGGACCGCGGCCGCGTCGAACTCGAACGCCTCGGTGGGCTGGGTCGCGGCCGCGCCGAACTGCCACTGGCCGGGCGGCAGGAACCAGGACAGGCCGACCATCTCGCCGCGGCCCAGCGTTTCCACCGTGATCCGCCGTCCGGGCAGGTCCAGGTCCAGCGCCACCTGGCCCGCCCGGATCAGCCAGAACTGATGCGGCATCCGGCCCGCGGCAAAGAACCGGTACCCGGCGGGCACGTTGACCAGCGACGCCGCCCCGGCCAGCAGGCCGAGGTGGGACCCGGTCATCCCGCGCAGGAACTGGTGCCCGGCGAGCGCGGACGCCGACACCGGCATCCGGCGGTCCGGCCGCGGGCTGGCCGCGGCCGGCGTCCCCGGACCTGCTGTTCTCCGGTCATGGTCAGTCCTCCCCCGGAAACGCCCCGGCTGTCTGCAGTAGAGCTACCCGTTCCGGCGGCCGGGTACGTCGGCCGAGGACCGCGGTACCTCCGCAGGGGACCTTTGCCCCTACGTCCCGGGCCTGGACGGGGACAGAGTGTCGGGCAGGGAACGGGACCGGCACCACCGTGGCCGCCAGGCGCATCCCGGGAGGTGCGATGACCATGACGGGGACGCGGAAGCTGGAAGCGCTGCCGCGGGAGGAATCGCTGCGGCTGCTGCGCACCGTGTCCCTGGGCCGGCTGGTCTTCAGCCATCTGGCGCTGCCCGCTATCCGGCCGGTCAACCATGTGGTGGATGGCGAGCTGGTGGTCATCCGGGCCTACGCCGGCACCACGATCGGGGCCGCGGTGGGCAGCAACAGCGGCATGGTCGTCGCCTACGAGGCCGACCTCATCGACCCGGATACCCACCTCGGCTGGAGCGTGATCATCGTGGGCCGGGCGACCCGGGTCCCCGAGGGCGCGGAAGCCGACCATTTCCGGCGGCTCCTCCAGCCCTGGGTGGCGGGCGACGACGGCGATGTCATCACGATCCAGGCGGACATGGTGGACGGCTTCCGGCTGCTGGCCTGACCTGGGCCGCCACCCACATCCGCTGGTACAGGCCGCCCGCCTGGAGCAGTTCCTGATGGGTGCCCCGCTCGGCCACCCGGCCGCCGTCCAGCACGACGATCTCGTCTACCTGGTCCAGCCCGTCCATCTCGTGCGTGATGAGCAGGGTGGCCCGGCCGCGGGCGGTGGCCCGCGCGGTCGCGGCCAGCAGATCCGCGGTCAGCGCCCGCCGGTTGCCGGTGTCCAGGTGCGCGGTGGGCTCGTCCAGGATCAGCAGCGGCGGGTCGGCCAGCAGCGCCCGGGCCAGCGCGATCCGCTGCCGCTCACCGCCGGAGACGGCGGCCCCGCGGGACCCGACCGGGGTGTCCCAGCCCTGCGGCAGGGAGCCGATCCACGGCAGCAGCCGGGCCTGCCCGGCGGCCGCCGCCACCTCGTCATGGCTGGCTCCCGGGCGGGCCAGCCGGATGTTGGCGGCGATGGTCGTGTCGAACAGATGAGGATCCTGGGCGCAGCCGGTGATCACGGTGCGCACCTCATCAGGGTCGTAGCTGGCCAGGTCCGCGCCGCCCAGGGTGGCCGAGCCGCCCGCCAGGTCGCAGAACCGCAGCAGCAGCGCGGCCACCGTGGACTTGCCGGCCCCGCTCGGGCCGATCAGGGCCACCCGCCGGCCGGCGTCCAGGTCGAGGTCCACGCCGTCGAGGGCCAGCGGCCCGTCCGGCTCGTACCGCACCTGGGCGCCGCGCAGCCGGACCCGCAGCGGGCCGCCCGGCAGCGGGCGGGGCGCGGCCGGGGCGGCCACCGGGTCCGGCGCGTCCAGCACCGCGCCCACCCGGGCCGCGCTGGCCCGGGCGTGGCCCAGCGCGATGGCCGCCGCGGGCAGCGTGTTCACCGCCTCGAAGGAGGCCAGCGCGGTCAGCGTGATCACGGCCAGCGGCACCCGGTTCATCGCGCCCGAGCCGACCGCGGCCACGCCCAGCACGAGCACCCCCCAGAGGGTCAGCCCGGCCACCGCCTGGGACAGCCCGCTGCCCAGCGCGGCCCCGGCCGCCGACGCCCGGGCCAGCCGGGTCAGCTCCTGGTCGGCCGCGTCGGACCGGGCCAGCGCGGCGTCCTGGGCGCCGAACGCGTGCAGGTCCGCCGCCCCGGCCAGCAGGTCGGTCACCCGGGCGCTCAGCGCGCCGCGGGCGGGCGCGGTGCGCCGCGCCGACCGGCGGGCCCGGGCCGCGGCCAGCCAGGACACGGCCAGCCCGGCCACCAGCAGCCCGGCCGCCAGCACCAGGCCGGCCGGGGCCAGGATGGCCAGGCACACGGCGGCCGCGCCCGCGCCGACGATGAAGGCGGTCAGCGGGGGCGCGATCCCGCGGATGAACAGGTCCTGGGTGGCGTCCACGTCACTGACCAGCCGGGCCACCAGGTCACCGGACCGGAACTCGCGCAGACCGGCCGGGGCCAGCCGCTCCAGCCGCTGGTAGACGCGGACCCGCACGTCGGCCAGCACCCGGAAGGCCGCGTCGTGCGAGGCGAGCCGCTCGACGTAGCGGAACACGCCCCGCCCCAGGGAGAACGCCTGCACCGCGACAATGGCCACGGTGATGGCCACCACGTTGGGATGCTGGGCCGCGCGGGCCAGCAGGAATCCGGACGTGCCGAGCAGCGCCACGGCGCAGCCGGTGGACAAGGCGCCCGCCAGCACCCCCAGCACCAGCTCACCGCGCAGCGGCCGGGCCATCCGCAGCAGCCGCAGCAGCGGGCGCCCGCCCCTGGACAGGACCGGCTCGCCCGGGGACGATACGGGCGACGGGAGCGCGGTCATGACGTCGCCACCAGCGGGCGCCCGCCGTCGATAGTGCCGAAGCAGCCCGCGGCCAGCACCAGCCGGCCCTGGTCCAGGGTCAGGGTCCGGTCGGCGCCGCCCGCCCAGCCCGGCCCGTGGGTGATCAGGACCACGGTCCGCCCGGCCATCAGCTGCTCGATGGTGTCGGTGATCATCCGGGCGGTGAGCGGGTCCAGGTGCGCCGCGGGCTCGTCGAGCAGCAGCAGGGGCGCGTCCTGCAGGAACGCCCGGGCCAGCGCGATCCGCTGCCGCTGCCCCGCGGACAGCCGCGCCCCGCGCTCGCCCAGCGGTGTGGCGTAGTCACCGGGCAGCGACCCGATGAACCCGGCCGCTCCCGCCAGGGTGGCCGCGTGCGCGATGTCCGCCGGGGACGCGTCCGGGCGGCCGAGGGCGATGTTGCTGGCTACCGTGCCGTCGAACAGGTAGGGGTGCTGCGGCACCCAGGCGATCTGCCGGCGCCACGCGGCCAGGTCGAACGCGGTGATATCGGTCGGCCGGCCCCCCGTCCGGGCCGGCCTCGATCCGCCCCCCGGTCGGCGAGGCGAACCGCAGCAGCAGGGCCAGCAGCGAGCTCTTGCCCGCGCCACTCGCCCCGGTGACCGCGATCCGCTCACCGGGCCGGATCACCACAGACACCCGGTCCAGCGCTGGCGCGGCCCGGCCCGGGTACACCAGCGAGGTTCCGTTGAGGAAAATAAAGTCGCGGCGCAGGTCAGCGGGGGCGGGCGGGCCGGACCCCAGCCCGCGCCCGGCCGGTGCGGTCAGCGGTGCGGCTCCCTGCGGGAGCGGGGTCTCGAGGATCTCGCAGGCGCGGCCCGCCGCGGTCACCCCCTCCATGCTCGCGTGGAACTGCATGCCGACCGCGCGCAGCGGCAGGTACGCCTCGGGGGTGAGCAGCAGGACCAGCAGCGCGGTCTGGTAGGACAGGTGCCCGCTCAGCAGCCGCAGCCCCACCTCGGTCGCGACCAGCGCGGTCGCCACGGCCGCGGTCAGCTCCAGCACGAACGCGGACAGGAACGCGACCCGCAGCGTGCGCATGGTCGCGTGCCGGTGCGCGTCGGTGACCTCCCCGATCACCGCGGCCTGGGCTTTGGCCCGGCCGAACAGCTTGAGCGTGGGCAGCCCCTCGACCACGTCCAGGAAGTGCCCGCCGAGGCGGGCCAGCAGCTGCCACTGGTGACCGGTCTGGGCCCGGGTCTGCAGGCCGATCAGCACCATGAAGATCGGGACGAGCGGCAGCGTGACCGCGATCACCACCGCCGAGATCCAGTCGGCCAGCCCCACCCGGACCAGCACCGCCACCGGCACCAGGAAGGCCAGCACCAGCTGGGGCAGGAACCGGGCGAAGTAGGCGTCGAGCGCGTCCAGGCCCTTGGTGGACACGGTGGTGATCTCGCCGGCCTGCTGGCCGCCGAGCCAGGCCGGTCCGAGCCGCAGCACGTGCGCGGTGAGCTTGCGGCGCAGCTGCGACTTGACCGCCGCCGCGGCGCGCAGCGCGGCCAGTTCCCCGCCGTAGGCGGTCACCGCCCGGGCGGCCAGCACGGCCAGCAGCACCCCGAGCGTCCCGGCCAGGGCGGCCACGCCGATCCCCGTGGCCGGCGCGGCCAGGGCCCGGGCCAGCAGGCCCGCCTGGGCCAGGATCAGCGCGGTGGCGGCCAGCCCCAGCAGGACGGTGAGCACCAGGTACCCGCGGGCGGCAGCCGCGTGCCGGAGCAGCCGCGGATCGACCGGCCTCATAGGCCGCTGGGCGAGGGTGTCGCCGCCGGCGGCCCGGCGGCAGGCGGCCCGGCGGGAGGCGGCCCGGCGGGAGGTGAGTCGGCGGGAGGTGAGTCGGCGGGAGGTGAGTCGGCGGGGGTCGGCGGAGGTGAGTCGGCCGGGCGCCTGGGCGGCAGCAGGGCAGGCACGGGCGTGCCCTGGATCCGGTGCCGGAACACCCAGTAGGTCCAGGCCTGATAGGCCAGCACCACCGGGGTGAAGATCAAGGCGACCCAGGTCATGACGGTCAGAGTGTAATGTGATGATGACGCATTGTGAACGGTGAGGCTGTACGCTGCGGCGGTGGTGGAGGGCAGCACATCGGGCCACAGGTCGCCGAACAGCGTCACCACGGCCAGCACCAGGGTGATCGCGGTGCCCGCGAAGGCCCAGCCCTCCCGGCCCCTGGCGATCGCCGCCACCGCGGCCAGCAGGGCCACCGCGGCCACGGCCGCCGTGAGGTCGGTGGCCAGGCGGCCGTGCGCCACCTGGGTGGCCACCAGGAACCCGGCGGCTACCGGAACGGCGGCGGCCGCGACCCGCACCGCCGCCTTGCGGGCCCGGGCGCGCAGGTCGCCCGTGGTCCGCAGGGACAGGAAGATCGCGCCGTGCAGGGTGAACAGGGTCAGCGTGGCCAGGCCGCCGAGCAGCGCGTAGGGGTTCAGCAGGGTCAGCAGGTTGCCGGTGACCACGTGCCGGGCGTTCATCGGAACGCCGCGGACGATGTTGGCGAAGGCCACGCCCCACAGTAGCGCGGCCAGCGCCGATCCCGAGAAGATGGCCGTGTCCCAGCCGCGCCGCCAGCCGCGCGTGCCGACTTTGCCGCGGAACTCGAAGGACACGCCGCGGACGATCAGCGCCACCAGGATCAGCAGCAGAGCCAGGTAGAAGCCGCTGAACAGGGACGCGTACCAGAGCGGGAACGCCGCGAACGTCGCGCCGCCCGCGGTCAGCAGCCACACCTCGTTGCCGTCCCACACCGGGCCGATGGTGTTGATCATCGCCCGCCGGTCGGGGTCGTCGCGGCCCAGGAAGGGCAGCAGGATGCCGACCCCGAAGTCGAAGCCTTCCAGGACGAAGTACCCGATCCACAGGACGGCGATGAGGATGAACCACACAGTGGTGAGAGCCATGTCAGTCTCCGCAGATCACGGCTAGTAGGTGAAGGCGGGCACGGGCTCGCCGGTTCCGGTCCCGGTCCCGGGCGTATCCGATTCCCCGGGCGGCCCGGCCTTGATCGACCGGATCATCAGCCAGCCGGCCACCGCGCCCAGCCCCCCGTACAGCAGGGTGAACACCAGCAGGGACGTCAGCACGGTCCAGGCCGAGACGCCCGGCGACACGCTCTGCGACGTCTGCAGCACGCCGAACACCGTCCACGGTTGCCGGCCCATCTCGGTGAAGATCCAGCCCATGGTGCTGGCCAGGAACGGGGTGGCGACCGCGGCGATGGCCGCCCGGTAGAACCAGCGGCTCCGCGGGATCCGGCGCCGCCGGGTCAGCCACAGCCCGGCCAGGCTGAACAGCGCGGCCAGCGTGCCGAACCCGATCATCAGGCGGAACGACCAGTAGGTCACCGGGATGTAGGGCTTGTAGTCGCCGGGGCCGTACTTCTTCTCGTAGGCGCGCTGGACGTTGTTGATGCCCTGCACCGTGCCGTGCGGATCCAGGGTGGCGATCAGGGACAGCAGGTAGGGCACCCGGACCCCCCACAGCTGCTGGTTACCGTTCAGCGTGCCCACCGTGAACAGCGAGAACGAGGCCGACGAGGACGTGCTGTACAGGGCTTCCGCGGCCGCCATCTTCATCGGCTGCTGGGAGTCCATCAGCCGGGCCTGGATGTCGCCGGTGGCCGCGGTGGCGATCCCGGCGACCAGGGTCACCACCAGGCCGAGCCGCATGGCCCGGCGGAACAGCTCGGTGTCGCGGACGGTCGCGCCCGAGCGCCGGGCCAGGTGCCAGGCGCTGGCCGCGACGATGAACACCCCGGCCGTCACCAGGCCGGCGAAGAACACGTGCGGCAGGGCCGCGAGCACGGTGGAGTTGGTCAGGACCTTCCAGATGCTGGTCAGCTCGGCCCGGTGGGTCACCGGGTTGATCCGGTAGCCGACCGGGTGCTGCATCCAGGAGTTCGCGGCCAGGATGAAGTAGGCGGACAGGTTGCTGCCCAGCGCGGCCAGCCAGATCATCGCCAGGTGCACCCGGGGCGAGAGCCGGCCCCAGCCGAAGATCCACAGCCCGAGGAACGTGGATTCGGCGAAGAACGCCAGCAGGCCCTCCATGGCCAGCGGCGCGCCGAACACGTCACCGACGAAGCGGGAGTAAGCCGACCAGTTCATCCCGAACTGGAACTCCTGGACGATCCCGGTGACCACGCCGACCGCGAAGTTGATCAGGAAGAGGGTCCCGAAGAACTTGGTCATCCGCAGGTACTCGGGATCCTTCTTGACCATCCACGCCGTCTGCAGGCCGGCCACGAGCAGCGAGAGCCCGAGCGTCAGCGGCACGAAGATGAAGTGGTAAACGGTGGTGATCCCGAACTGCCACCGCGCGAGGTCCAGCTCGCTCACGGGTCCCCCTTCGCTGTGGCCCCTCCGGGGGGCGCTGATGGCCGTGCGACTGGATCTTCACGGTCGCTCGCCCGCCGCTGGAAGGGACGTTGGCGCCGAGCCGCCGGGACGTTGGTCATCGGCGCAGGTAAAGGGCGCACCTCGGGGGCCCCGGGAGCTCAGGGCGAACGGCCTGCGGGCCAGGGACATCGGCCCGGTGCCCCGGGTGGCAGTCAGGACCCATGCTGAATGAGAAGGCGGAACTGTCCCGCCTGGCCCCGGAGAGGGAGACCGATGCCGCTCATGCAGGTCGAGAGGGGGACGACGATGAAGGCTGAGGTCGGTGACCGCCTGGTTACCGAGGACCCGGACGGGCAGCGCGAGTGCCTGATCATCAGCCTGCAGGGTGCCGACGGGGCGCCGCCTTACGTGGTCCGCTGGCTCGCCGACGGGCACATCGCACTGGTCTTCCCCGGGCCCTACATGAGGCTGGTGCACGCCAAGCCGGCCGGGGGATGCACGCGAGCATGAGCACGAGCCATGGCCGCACCTGACACCACGCCGGCCGTGCCGGTGCCCGCGCGGGCGACGCTCCCGCGGCCCGCGGCCCGGTTGCGCCAGAAGCTGGCCGGCGACGTCGCGGCACTGGGCCTGGACAGCCCCCCTGGCCTGCCCGGGGCACCAGGCCTGCCCGGGGGGCCCGCCCCGGCCGGGCCGGTCGGCGCGCGCCAGCTGGCGGGGCTGCCCGCCCCCGCCCAGCAGTACCTGCGGTTCATGGGCGTGACCGGGCGGCCGGCCGACTGGTCCTTCCTGGCCCACTGCACGGGCCGGTTCCGGCTGCGGCCCGGCTGGCCGTGGCTGCCCTGCCAGGCCTGGCAGTTCAACTCCGGCCTGGAGGTCGCCCGGGTCTTCCGGCTGCGGATCGGCGGACCGCTGCCGATGAGCGCCCGGGACGCCTACCTGAACGGGCGGGGCAGCGTGCGGGGCACGCTGCTCGGCCTGGTGCACCTGGCCGGCGGCACCGGCCCGGAATACGACGTCAGCGAGCTCGTCACCTACCTGAACGACGCGGTCTTCTGTGCCCCGGGCCTGCTGCTGAATCTGCCGGTCACCTGGACCGCGGCGGGCGACCGCTGCTTCGACCTGACCCTCCGCGACGCCGGCCACCGCGTCTGCGCGCGGGTGTTCCTCGACGACCGCGGCGCGCCGGTTGACTTCAGCACCCAGGACCGCTGGTGCGACCTGCCCGGCGGTCTGGCCCGGGTGCGCTGGACCACCCCGGTGCAGGGCTGCCGCCAGGCGGGCGGCCGCTGGCTGCCGACCCGCGGCTCGGCCATCTGGCATCTGCCGGGCGGGGATTTCAGCTACGCCGAGCTCCGTTTCCGGCCTGGCGACCTGACCTATAACGTCGCCCCCGGCCTGGCTGTCCGGGGAGCTGCCCGGCGACGGCTGACCAGAACTACCCTGACCTGCGGCCGGCCGCCGGGAAGAATTCACCGGCCGGTCGTGGCGTCAGCGCGGGCCCTGGGCGATGATGAGATCGCCCGGCGATGACGCGGCGCGCTGCCCGCAGGCGAACCGCGCGCCCGGGAACGACGGGCCCGGCAGCAGCGCCCCGGCGATGATGCCTGCCGCTGCGGGACCTTCGGCCCTTATGCCGATCCCCGCGGACAGGCCACGCTGGCCCGAGAGTCCCCGCCAAGAACAGGAGAATCAGAGTGACCGCGCTCACCGAAGCGGGGTGCTCGTATGCCCTGCTGGCGGACGGCACCACGATTACCATCCGGCCTGCGCGCCCGGGCGACCTCGACGCCGTCCGGCAGCTGCACGAGGCCATGTCGCCCGACAACCTCTACCTGCGTTTCTTCAGCATGAGCCGGCAGGCCGCCGAGCAGGAGGCACGCCGGGTGTGCCGGGAGGACGGGCCAGCGCACGGCGCGCTGCTCGGCTTCCTGGGCGACGAGCTGGTGGGAGTGGCCAGCTACGAGCCGGAGGGCGACCCGGAGGTCGCGGAGGTCGCGTTCGCGGTGGCCGACCGGATGCACCGGCGCGGCGTCGCCACCCTGCTGCTCGAGCACCTGGTGTCGCTGGCCCGGGAGCAGGGGGTGCGGGTCTTCACCGCCTCCACGCTGGCGGAGAACACCGCCATGCTGCGGGTGTTCGCCGACGCCGGGCTGAGCCGTGACCCGGCGGCTGGACGACGGGGTGGTCGAGCTGAGCATGCCGATCCCGCACAGCGCCGGGCTCAGCGAGGCCAGCCCGTACCTGGACGCGGTCGCGGGCCGGGAGCAGCAGGCCGAGGTGGCCAGCCTGGAGCCGCTGCTCGCGCCCCGCTCGGTCGCGGTGATCGGCGCCGGGCACCGGCCCGGCTCGATCGGCCGGTCCATTGTGCTCAACATCCGCGACGCCGGGTTCGAGGGCGCCCTGTACGCGGTCAACCCGCACGTCAGCGACATCGACGGCATCCCCAGCGCCGCGACCCCGGCCGCGCTGCCGGAGGCCCCCGACCTGGCCGTGGTGACGGTGCCCGCCGACGCCGTGCTCGGCGTGGCCGAGGAATGCGGCAAGCGGGGAGCCCGGTCACTGGTGGTGATCACCTCCGGGCTGACCTCGGCCCAGTCCGACCGCCTGCTGGACACCTGCCGCCGCTGGGGCATGCGGCTGGTCGGCCCGAACTGCTTCGGGGTGGCCGTGCCGGGTCTCGGACTGGACGCCACGTTCGCCGTGCACCATCCCGCGCCGGGCCGGCCGGCCTGGTCGTCCAGTCCGGTGGCGTGGGGGTGGCCCTGCTCGAGCACTTTTCCCGGCTGGGCATCGGCATCTCCTCCTTCGCGTCCGTCGGCGACAAGCTCGACGTGTCCGGGAACGACATGCTCCAGTGGTGGGCGGAAGACGACACCACCCGGCTCGCCGTGCTGTACCTGGAGTCGTTCGGCAACCCGCGCAAGTTCGCCCGCACCGCGGCCCGGGTCAGCGCCACCATGCCGGTGCTCACCGTGCACGCCGGCCGGTCCGCGCCGGGCCAGCGCGCGGCTGCCTCGCACACCGCCGCGGCCGCCGCGCCGCTGATCACCCGGCAGGCCCTGTTCGAGCAGGCGGGCATCATCGCCACCACCAGCTTCGGTGAGCTGCTGGAGGCGGCCGTGCTGCTCGCCTCCCAGCCGGTGCCCGCCGGCCGCCGGATCGCCGTCATCTCTAACGCCGGCGGCGCGGGCGTGCTGACCGCGGACGCGTGCGTCGAGGCCGGCCTGTCGGTCGCGACGCCCAGTCACACCGCCCAGGCGCAGCTGGCCGGGATCCTGCCGCCCGGCGCGGCGCTCGGCGGCCCGGTGGACACCACCGCCGCGGTCAGCGCCGACGCCTTCGGCGCCGCCCTGGCCACGGTGGCCGGCGATATCGGCGTGGACGGCGTCATCGCCCTGGTCGTGCCGACCGCGGCCTCGGACCTGATCCCGGCGCTCTGCGCGGCCCGGCTGCCGGTGCCGCTGGCCGCGGTCGTGCTGGACCAGCCCGAGTCGGTCCAGGTGCTGCGCAGCCCGGACGCTGCCCCGGGCGGCCACGCGCTTCCCGCATACGCCTACCCGGAGTCCGCGGCCCGGGCCCTCGCCGGGCCGCGCGGTACGGCTCCTGGCGGTCCCGGCCCGCGGACACGGTCCCGGAGCTCGGCGGGATCCAGACCGCCGAGGCGCGGGCGCTGATCGCCTCGTTCCTGGACCGGGTGCCGGGCGGCGGCTGGCTGCCCGCCGCCGAGACGGACCGGCTGCTGCGCTGCTACCAGCTGCCGTTGGTGGAGTCCCGGCTGGTGACCACCGCGGACGAGGCGGCGGCCGCCGCCGCCGACCTGGGCGGCCCGGTGGCCCTCAAGGCCGAGGTGCCCGGGCTGGTGCATAAGAGCGACGCCGGGGCCGTGCTGCTCGGCCTCGGTGACCCCGACGCGGCCCGTGACGGGTTCGCCCGGCTGGCGGGGCAGTTCGCGGGCACCTTGTCCGGCGTGCTCGTCCAGCCCATGATCAGCGGCGGCACCGAGCTCATCATCGGGGTCGTCCAGGAGCCGGTCTTCGGTCCGCTGGTCGTGTTCGGCCTGGGCGGGGTGGCCACCGAGGTCCTCGGCGATCATGCCGCGCGGCTCGCCCCGCTGACCACCGCCGACGCCGAGGACCTGATCCACTCGATCCGGGCCGCGCCGCTGCTGCTCGGGCACCGCGGCCAGCCGCCCGCTGACCTGGCCGCGCTGCGGGACGCCCTGCTCCGGATCTCCCAGCTCGCCGCGGACCTGCCGCAGGTCGCCGAGCTCGACCTCAACCCGGTGATCGCCCGGCCCGACGGGGTCACCGCGGTAGACGCCCGGATCCGGGTCACCAGCCACGGGCTGGCCGACCCGTTCCTCCGGCAGCTGCCCGTCCGCAAACGCCCCTAGGGAGCCCCCACCACGATGACGGTCACCACCAGGCCGGAGCTCAGCACCGATCAGCTGCAGGCCCTCGACGGATACTGGCGCGCCGCGAACTACCTGTCCGTCGGGCAGATCTACCTGATGGCCAACCCCATGCTGGCCGAGCCGCTGCGGCCGGAGCACATCAAGCCGCGGCTGCTCGGCCACTGGGGCACCACGCCGGGGCTGAACTTCCTCTGGGCGCACCTGAACCGGGCGATCGTCACCCACGGCCTGGACATGATGTACGTGATCGGCCCTGGCCACGGCGGCCCGGCCGCGATCGCCGAGCACCTGGCTGGACGGCAGCTACAGCGAGATCTACCCGAGCATCCCGCGGGACCTGACCGGGATGGGCCGGCTGTTCCGCCAGTTCTCGTTCCCGGGCGGGGTGCCCAGCCACGTCGCCCCGGAGACGCCCGGTTCCATCCACGAGGGCGGCGAGCTGGGCTACTCCCTGTCCCACGCGCACGGCGCCGCGTTCGACAACCCGGACCTGATCGTGGCCTGCGTGATCGGCGACGGCGAGGCGGAGACCGGGCCGCTGGCCACCAGCTGGCATTCCGGCAAGTTCCTGGACCCGGCCCGGGACGGGGCGGTGCTGCCGATCCTGCACCTGAACGGCTGGAAGATCGCCAACCCCACGGTCCTGGCCCGGATCCCCGAGCCGGAGCTGGATGCGCTGCTGCGCGGCTACGGCTACGCGCCGGTGTTCGTCGACCGGGTCCGACCCGCAGGCCATGCACGCCGAGATGGCCGCCGCGCTGGACGACGTCATCGCCGGATCCGGGAGATCCAGGGCGAGGCCCGCTCGCACGGGAGCGCCGCCAGCCCGGCCGGGGACAGCCGGACGGCAGCGGCACCCGCGAGCGGTGGCCGATGATCGTCATGCGCACCCCCAAGGGCTGGACCGGCCCGGCGGTGGTGGACGGGCGCCCGGTGGAGGGGACCTGGCGGGCGCACCAGGTGCCGCTGGCCGAGGTGCGCACCAACCCGGCGCACCTGCGCCAGCTCGAGGACTGGATGCGGTCCTACCGCCCGGACGAGCTGTTCGACGGCGACGGCCGGCCGCGCGGGGAGATCCTCGGCTTCGTCCCGTCCGGCGAGCGGCGGATGGGCTCCAACCCGCACGCCAACGGCGGCCTGCTGCTGCGCGACCTGGACCTGCCCGACTTCCGCGACTACGCGGTCCCGGTCGGCCAGCCCGGGGCCACGATGTCGGAGCCGACCCGGGTGCTCGGCTACATGCTCCGCGACGTGGCCCGGCTCAACGCGACGGCGCAGAACTTCCGGGTGGTCGGGCCGGACGAGACGCAGTCGAACCGGCTGGACGCGCTGCTCGAGGTCACGGACAAGACCTGGGAAGAGGCCACGCTGCCGGTGGACGAGCACCTGGCCGCGGACGGCCGGGTGATGGAGATCCTGTCCGAGACCACCTGCCAGGGCTGGCTGGAGGGCTACCTGCTGACCGGCCGGCACGGCCTGTTCTCCTGCTACGAGGCGTTCATCCACATCGTGGACTCGATGTTCAACCAGCACGCCAAGTGGCTGAAGGTCAGCCGCGGGCTGCCCTGGCGGCGGCCCATCGCGTCGCTGAACTACCTGCTCACCTCGCACGTGTGGCGGCAGGACCACAACGGGTTCAGCCACCAGGATCCCGGCTTCATCGATCACGTGATCAACAAGAAGGCCGAGGTCGTCCGGGTGTACCTGCCCCCGGACACCAACACGCTGCTGTCGGTGGGTGACCACTGCCTGCGCAGCCGGGACTACGTGAACGTGGTCGTGGCGGGCAAGCAGCCCTGCCACGACTGGCTGGACATGGACGCCGCCGTCCTGCACTGCACCCGGGGCGCCGGGATCTGGGAGTGGGCCAGCAACGACAGCGACGGCGAGGAGCCCGACGTCGTGCTGGCCTGCGCCGGTGACGTGCCGACCATGGAGGTGCTGGCCGCGACCAGCATCCTCCGGGCACACCTCCCCGACCTGCGGATCCGGGTGGTCAACGTGGTGGACCTGATGCGGCTGGAGCCCGCGACCGAGCATCCGCACGGGATGAACGACGCCGAGTTCAACGCGCTGTTCACCACCGACCGGCCGGTCATCTTCGCCTACCACGGCTACCCGTGGCTGATCCACCGGCTCACCTACCAGCGTGACGGCCACCACAACATCCACGTCCGCGGCTACAAGGAGGAGGGCACCACCACCACGCCCTTCGACATGGTGGTCATGAACGACATGGACCGCTTCCACCTGGTGATGGACGTCATCGACCGGGTGCCCGGGCTCAGCGACCGGGCCGCCTGGCTGCGCCAGCAGATGACCGACGCCCGCACCCGGCACCACGCCTACATCCGCGAACACGGCGAGGACATGCCGGAGATCCGGGACTGGACCTGGCCCGGGTCCTTCCCGGCCTGATGGACGTCCTCGTCGTCAACGCCGGGTCGAGCAGCCTCAAGCTCAGCCTGCTGGACCCGGCGGACCAGGTCCTGGCCGCGACCGAGGTGGAGCACTGGGACACTGACGAGCCCCCGGCGGCCCTCACGTCGTTCCTCAGCGGACTGTCCGGGGTCGGTGCCGTCGGCCACCGCATCGTGCACGGCGGCCCGCTGCTGGAGGCGCCCGCGGTCATCGACGCCAAGGTCCGCCGGGCCATCGAGGGCGCCACCGACCTGGCCCCGCTGCACCAGCCCCGGGCCCTGGGCGGCATCGACGTCGTGTCCGCGCTGCTGCCCGGGGTGCCCGCGGTGGCCTGCTTCGACACCGCGTTCCACGCCCGGATGCCCGCCGCGGCCAGCACCTACGCCCTGCCCGCCGCCTGGCGGGACCGGTTCGGGCTGCGCCGCTACGGGTTCCACGGCCTGTCCCACGGCTACGCGACCCGGCGGGCCGCGGAACTGCTGGGCACGGTCCCGGAGCAGCTCCGGATCGTGTCCTGCCATCTGGGTGCGGGCGCCTCGCTGGCCGCCGTGGCCTACGGCCGCAGCGTGGACACCACGATGGGCTTCACCCCGCTGGAAGGCCTGGTGATGGCGACCCGCGCGGGGAACACCGATCCGGGCCTGCTGCTCTGGCTGCTCCGCGACGGGGGCCTGACGCTGGACGAGCTGGCGGACGGGCTGGAGCATCGCTCCGGGCTGGCCGGGCTGGCCGGCTCGGCCGACATGCGGGACGTGACCCGGGCCGCGGCCGCCGGCGACCCGGCCGCGGTCCTGGCCCTGGACGTCTACCTGCACCGGCTGCGGCAGCTGATCGCCGGCATGGCCGCGGCCCTGGACGGCCTGGACGCGCTGGTGTTCACCGGCGGGATCGGGGAGCACCAGCCCCTCATCCGGGCCCGCGCGGCGCCCGCCTTCCTGGGCGTGCTCCTCGACGAGCCGCGCAATCAGGCCGCGTCGGCGGACGCCGACATCAGCGCGGCCGGGGCGGCCGCCGCCACGCTGGTGATCACCTCGCGGGAGGACATCGAGATCGCCCGCCAGGTCCGCGCCGTGCTCGGCTAGCCAGGGCCCGGCCCCCGCTCCGCTAACGGACGCTGCGCCCGGCCGCGTCTTGACAGCTGCTCTAATCTGAGAGTAGCTTTCTTTTAAGGCCCGCTCTCAGACTGGCGGGCTCCCCCCGGGACGGTGACTCATGAGTGCAGATGCCAGCCGCGCGCCGACCCCGCGCGCCTGCCGCCTGGGCGGCGCCGATGCCCGCCGGTGGTGGGCGCTGGTGGCCATCTCGGCCAGCGTCCTGGTCGTCGGGCTCGACCTGACCGTGCTCAACCTCGCCCTGCCGGTCCTGTCCACCCAGCTGCACGCGTCCACCACGGACCTGCAGTGGTTCTCGGCGTCATACAGCCTGGTGCTGGCCGCGGCCCTGCTGCCCGCCGGGCTGCTCGGCGACCGGTTCGGGCGCAAGAAGATGCTGCTGATCGCCCTGGTGGTGTTCGGCGCCAGCTCGGCCGCGTGCGCGTTCGCCGGGTCCCCGGCCGAGCTGATCGCGGCCCGCGCCGCGCTCGGCCTCGGGGCCGCGGTCATCCTCCCGATGTCGATCGCCGTGCTGCCCGTGCTGTTCACGCCGGCCGAGCAGCCCCGGGCCATCGCGGTGGTGATGGGCGCGACGTTCATCGCCTTCCCGGTCGGCCCGCTGCTGGGCGGCTGGCTGCTGGACAACTTCTGGTGGGGCTCGGTCTTCCTGATCAACGTGCCGGTGGTGGTGCTCGCCCTGGTCGCGGTGGCCTTCCTGATGCCGGAATCGCACGGGGCCCGGGGCACCCGGATCGACCTTCCCGGCATCGCCCTGTCCAGCGTGGGGCTGGCCGGGGTGACCTACGGCTGCATCAAGGCCGGCGAGAGCGGCTGGAGCGACCCGGCCGCCCTGGGCCCGGTCCTGGCGGGCCTGGCGGTGCTGGCCGGCTTCGTGGCCTGGGAGCGGCGGGCCGGGCGGCACGGCCAGCCGCTGGTCCAGCTGGAGCTGTTCCGCTCGCGCGGCTTCACCTGGGGCACGATCCTGACCACGTTCGTCTCGTTCGCGATGTTCGGCATCCTGTTCGCGATGCCGCAGTACTTCCAGGAAGTCCGCGGCCTGGACTCCTTCGCCACCGGCTTGCGGATGCTGCCGCTGATCGGCGGCATGGTGATCGGCATGATCGGCGGCACCCGGCTGCAGACGGCGCCCAAGGGCCCGGACGGCCGTCCCGCGGGTGATCCCCTGGTCGGCCCCAAGGCCCTGGTGACCGCGGGCTTCGTGGTGATGGGCGGCGGCCTGGCCGTGGGCGCCACCACCAGCGCGGCCAGCGGGTCGGTGTTCACCGCGACCTGGTACGCGGTGGCCGGGCTGGGCCTGGGGCTGGCCATGCCGGCCGCGATGAACGCCGCGCTGGGCGCCCTGTCCGTCGAGCGGAGCGGATCCGGGTCGGCGCTCATCACCGCGATGCGCCAGGTGGGGGCCACGATCGGGGTCGCGGTGCTGGGCACCATCCTGCTGTCCGCCTACCGCAGCCACCTCGACCTGGGCGGCCTTCCGGCCGTGGCCGCCGCCACGGTGCGGACCAGCGTGGCGGCCGGGGTGAGCGCGGCGGCCGCGCTGCACTCGGCGGCCCTGCTGGCCTCGGTGCGCGCCGCGTTCGCGCACGGCCTGGACGTCATGCTGGCGGTATGCGCGGCCATCGCCGGGCTCAGCGCCCTGCTCGCGCTGGCCTTCCTGCCCCGCCGGGCCCAGGCGGGCGGCCGCCCGGCGGGCGGCCCGGGCCCCTCCGCAGCCGCCGGGTCCGGCGCCCCGCTCGCGCCACCGGACCCGGGCAGGCAGGATCAGGGCCATGAGCACGCACGACGCTGAACCCCACGACGCCGGGCCCCACGACTCTGGGCCCCACGACTCTGGCCAGCCTGGGCTGCGGGAACGCAAGAAGGCCAGGACGCGGGCCTCCATCCGGGAGCACGCATTGCGGCTGTTCCGCGAGCAGGGCTACACCGCCACCCGGGTCGAGCAGATCGCCGAGGCCGCCGAGGTGTCCCCGGCGACGTTCTACCGGTACTTCCCGACCAAGGAAGACGTGGTCCTGCAGGACGATCTCGACGTGCTGACCATGCACGCGCTGGAGGCCCAGCCCCCCGGGCTGAGCCCGCTGGCCGCGGTCCGGGCCGCGGTGGCCGCCGCCCGGGCCGGCTTCACCGCGGAAGAGCGGGAGCGGTTCCGGCAGACCACCGAGCTGACCCTGGCCGTGCCGGAGATCCGGGCCCGGGCGCTGGACGAGTTCGCCCGGACCATCGACGTGACCGCGGCCATCCTGGCCAGCCGGAGCGGGCGGAAACCCGATGACACCGCGGTGCGGGCGCTGGCCGGGGCGATCTTCGGGGTGATCCTGGCCACCACGCTGCCGGTCCTGGAACGGGGCGAGATCGACCTGGACGTCGTCTTCGCCTCGGTTGACGAGGGGCTGGCCCAGCTGGAAGCGGGCTTCCCGCTCTGACGTTTCAGCCGGGAGGGTGCGGCTGGCGGGAACTCACCCGTCGGAATTCCCTTTACAGATTCCGGCGTTCGGTTGGCGGGTTCACGAACGTGCCCTTGCCCCGGCTGATCCGCACGTACCCCGCTCCAACCAGGATCATGACCGCGCGGTGCGCGGTACCCCGGCTGATACCGAACTCCTGGACCAGCGCAGCCTCAGACGGCAGCCGGACCGTGAGCGTGCCGTCATCGATCTGCCGCCTCAGCAGGTCCGCCAGTTGCTCGAAGAGCGGGAGAGGCGAGTCGTGGTCAAGATCTTCCACCTTGACGACGCTAATTGACGTGCGTTGACTACTTACCGTCAGGGGCGTCATACTACGTCACTGGACGTCTATAAACCTCTATTGCTACGATGCTGCTGAGCGGCCGGAACATCAACAGTGGAAGGGGACAGCAGCAATGGCTGACGGCCAGCAGCGGCCAGCAGTGTTGACTTTAGAGACCGTGCAGGCAGAGTTCCCGCGCTGGGAGGTCTGGCGCGGGATTGCCGGCCTGGTCTACGCGCGGAAGCTGCTGACCAGCCCGCCCGTGGTACTCCGCGCCGAGGACCCCGTGGACCTGCGGGACCAGATCAACGGCTGGCTGGGCCGACCCCCGTGAGCCGCGACCGGGCGGAGCTAGCCAACCTTGCCAGAGTGAGCTGCGCTGACGCGGCCTTTACCTGAATCGCCGGCACGGCCCCCCGAGTTGCATCCTGCCCGCTGATGGTGCGATCCTCCGAGCAGGAGGAGCCTTGGATCGGCGACGCGACCTGCCACTGGCGATCATGAGTGAGCTTGCCGGGAGCCCTGGCGAGCACTACCCGCTTGACCGAATCCGGATGCAGAAAGCGATCTTCCTTCTGGTTCAGCGGGGCAGCCCGGACTGGGCAAAGCTCTACGACTACCAGCCCTACAACTGGGGACCGTACTCGTCCCAGCTGGCGTCGGATATCGGCAAGTTGCAGTACGAGGGCCTGCTGGAGGTCGAGGAGGCCCCCGGCAGCCGTTATGGTCGCTACAGAACCACATCCACAGGCGACGCGCAGGCGCGGAAGGTCTGGGCGGACCTCAGCGGCCCCGAACAGGCGTTCATAAAATCTGTCCGCGCCTACGTGACGCAGAAGTCGTTCACCCAGCTGCTCCGAGAGGTGTACGCGGCGTACCCGGAATTCGCCACCCAGTCACGGTTCTCTGGCTGACGGATGACCGTAGCGATCGGCCTCGTCTGCAAGGACGGCGTCCTGGTGGCGTCCGACAGCATGGCCAGCGACCCCCAGACAGCCCACACCGTGACCAAGATCTTCAAACTGGATACGTGCCCGGTCGTCTGGACCGCGTCCGGCTCCGTCTATGTCATCGAAGAAGTCGGCCACGCGCTGAGCGGCATCGACAAGCCGAACGCGAAAACAGGCGGCCCACCCATCGCATTCGCCGAACCTAACCTCACGGCACTGCGGAGCAGCCTGACCGCCGCGATACACAGAACGATGCGGGCGTGTTACGAGAGCGCTCTGGCCTCGACCCCCTTCCCGCCCGGGGCGATAGCCCCGAACTTCCAGACCAGCTTCCTGGTCGCCGGCTACGCGAACTCGACGACGTGGCTGCTGGAGTTTGCCGAGGACGGCCAAGTGAACTGGCACACCAAATTCGGTTTCTACGCCATCGGCAGCGGCGGCCCGTTCGCGAGGGTGGCCCATGGGCTGATGGCCCACTATCTGTCGAACCCACTGACCGTGGAGCAAGGCGCAAGGGTTGCCTACAGGGCGATCCAGACGACCTGCGAGGTATCACCCGGTGGTGTCGGGCTTCCCGTCCAGATCGCCGTCGTGGACGGCGAAGGAACCCGGGTCCTCGAAGAAACAGAAATCAGCGAGATAGAGACCGCCGTCGAGCGATGGAAGACACTCGAAGCCGAAACCCTGACCATGGGCACGGAAGACGCGCAGAAAACCGCTCGGGGTGACCTGCCGAGTATCGACGAGCAGGAACCATCCGGCCCAGAGTCATCTGCCTCGGGATGACATCAGCTGCCATTTGCCTCCCCCCTGCATGAGATTCAGTACGCAGGACAGGTGCAGCCAGCCGGTCCCCTAGACGTAGCCGATCTTGTTCCCGGTGAACACCTGAGCCCTGAGCACCGCGGGCACACCGACGGCCGCCGCGCTTCATCACCCGGCTAGCCGCCCCGGCTGTCTCTACAGAGAGCACACCGTTGAGCAGATCGGCGACATGTTCGGCGTCTCCTGGCAAACTGTGTACCAGCATTGGCCCGGGCAGCCGGATGAACGAAGACAACGGGCACCGCGCAAGAGCAAATTATGCGGATTCGGCGATCTCCACGAGCTTCACCGGGAAGGTGACCGTCAGGATGTCGTCGGCCCCCTCGATGCGGACAGCCACCACCACCTGCGCACCGATGCCCGACTCGTAGGCGTCAACAACCTCACCCTCGGCGGTGCCCAGACCCCACGGCACACGAACATGGGTGCCGACACCAGGCAGCGTGCTCATGTGCGCCTCCCTCACCATGGTGGTACCCCGAACATACTTTCAAGGTACTCGCCAACCACACGGTCCATCCCTTTGGCCAGCCCGTCAAGGGCTGACTTCCACCGGTCAACGGAGCTCAGGGTCATCGGCCAGCCGTCACCCTTGACCTTCGCCCGTTTCGAGGCATCGTCGTGGGCGATGCCGTTCCGTGCCGTGTTCAGGGCCTCAAGCTTCTTGCTCCATTCAGGTGCCCGGACGGGGTAGTGCGTACGTAGATCCGCCCAGATCTGCACACCCAGTAGAGCGAAGTCAGTTCCAAGGTTGCCCGGCCCAGCGTTCCCGTAATCGAGCTTGCGGTTGGCTGTGTACGGAATGCGCAATACCACTTCGATGGCTGGCGTGGGCGCCACGGTCCGGGCGATGAAGATCACCGATTCGTTGTGCAGATCCCGGGTGAACCCCTGGAATTCGCTGGCCAGGCGCAGAACCAGCGCATGATTCAGTTCTTCGGTTTTCCACCGCCGCCCTCGCCCCCGACCATAAGCGGCGTGGGCCTCACGAAGGCGGTCGATGCGCTCCGTTCGCGACGTGGCCCATGCCTGAAGGGCGGCGGACGGCATGGTGAACGATGCTAACCCTGCGGTCGTTCCCGGCGCTACGGGTCAGGCACATAACGAGAGCGGCTGCGTCCATGGGGCACCGAAAGCACGGGCACCACCGTTGGCGCCCCACTCGCCTCGGCCGGGTGAATCGAGGCCAAATCGATCTGGACTCCGTCTTCGCCTCGGTTGACGCCGGCCTGGCCCAACTGGAAGCCGAGTTCACATCCTGACCCGGACTGGTACCTGGTCCGGTACCCGGCCCGCCGACCCGATGCCCGGCTCCGCCGCCGGCTCAGCGGACCCCGCGCGGCCGGAACTGGACGCTGATCCGCGGGCCGGTGGCCCGGGCCGTCTTCGGCACCGCGTGCTCCCAGGTGCGCTGGCAGCTGCCGCCCATAACCAGCAGGTCACCGTGGCCGAGGTCGTAGCGCAGGGACGGGCCGCCGCCGCGGGGCCGCAGCTGCAGGGCCCGCGGCGCCCCCAGGGACAGGATGGCCACCACCGTGTCCTCCGTGGCCCCCCGGCCGATCCGGTCGCCGTGCCAGGCCACGCTGTCCCGGCCGTCCCGGTAGAGGCAGAGGCCCGCGGTGCAGAGGGGCTCCCCCAGGTCCGGCCGGTAGTGCCGGTCAAGCGCCTGGCGGGCCGCGGTCAGGGCCGGGTCGGGCAGGGCTTCCCCCTCGGCGTAGAAGCAGAGCAGCCGGGGCACCTCGACCACCCGGTCATACATCCGGCGCCGTTCCTCCCGCCACGGCACCGCCTCGCGCAGCCGGTCGAACAGGACGCCGGCGCCCGCCATCCAGCCGGGCCGGAAGTCCACCCAGGCACCGCGGCCGAGCGCGGTCCGGCGCACCGACGCCCCGAGTGGTCCCGGCAGGCTCGTCACCCAGGTCGAGCAGGGATCCCTGCAGGCCAGTCTCCATGCAGCCGAGCATACGTCATGAATCAAATACTTGTTCGAGCACGGATCGCGTGGCCTGCACCCCGCGCCGGGCCGCGAGCCCTAGAGTGTCCTGCGTGGCAGGCCGAGAGCTAGGCGAGATCGTCGAGGCGGGCTGGGCTGAGGCCCTGGCCCCGGTGGCGGACCAGATCAGCGCGATGGGGGACTTCCTGCGGGCCGAGGTCGCCGCGGGACGCCGTTACCTGCCCCCGGGTGACCGGGTGCTCCGCGCGTTCCAGCAACCCTTCGCCGACGTGCGGGTGCTGATCGTCGGCCAGGATCCGTACCCGACCCCGGGGAACCCGGTCGGGCTGAGCTTCTCGGTCGCGCCGGAGGTGCGCCGCCTGCCGCCCAGCCTGATCAACATCTTCCGCGAGTACACGGCGGACCTCGGCTACCCGGCGCCGACCAGCGGGGATCTCACCCCGTGGACCGAGCGCGGCGTGCTGCTGCTGAACCGGGTGCTCACCGTGCAGCCCCGCCAGCCCGGCTCACACCGCGGCCAGGGCTGGGAGGAGGTCACCGATCAGGCCATCCGGGCCCTGGCCGCGCGGCCGTCACCGCTGGTGGCGATCCTCTGGGGCCGCGACGCGCGGAACCTGGCCCCGCTGCTCGGCGGGGTGCCGCTGATCGAGTCGCCGCATCCCAGCCCGAACTCCGCCGACCGGGGGTTCTTCGGCTCCCGCCCGTTCAGCCGGGCCAGCGCGCTGCTGGAGGAGCAGGGCGCCGGCGGCATCGACTGGAAACTCCCCTAACCCGGCCCCCGCCCGCCGTGGCCGGCGCCGCGCCGGCCCGCGCGCCCGCTGCCCTGCCCGTTCAGTCGCCGCAACGAGAACCACCCGCCCGGCTCCCCCGGCCTGGCCCGGGCGTCCGCGGGCCCCAGGACAGCCGCCACCGGCCGCTCACCCACCGGCGGGAATGTTGAGCGATCAACTACCGTTAGGCGTAGTGCGGGCCGCGGCAGGCTGGAAGAGCATCGACCGGGGCGCGCACAGGCTATTTCCAGGCTGGCCGTTTTAGGCTGGCCGAGCAGGCTCAACAGAGGAGATGTCATGCCAGCGGTGACCGTAGACGACATTCTGGTGCTGCCCCGCGTCCCCGAGCCCGACGCCGCCACCGCGGCCGAGCGGCCGGTCGTGTCGGTGACCACCGCCCCGTCCGGCTTCGAGGGCGAGGGTTTCCCGGTCCGCCGGGCCTTCGCCGGCGTTGACCTCGGGCAGCTGGACCCGTTCATCCACATGGACCAGATGGGCGAGGTGGAGTACGCGCCGGGGGAGCCCAAGGGCACGCCCTGGCACCCGCACCGCGGCTTCGAGACCGTCACGTACATCATCGACGGCGTGTTCCGGCACCAGGACTCCAACGGCGGCGGCGGCCTGATCACCAACGGCGACACCCAGTGGATGACCGCGGGCGGCGGCATCCTGCACATCGAGGAGCCCCCCGAGGAGCTGGTCGTGAGCGGAGGCCTGTTCCATGGCTTCCAGCTCTGGGTCAACCTGCCCCGGCGGCTCAAGATGACCGCCCCGCGCTACCAGGACATCCGGGCCCAGCAGGTGTCGCTGCTGTCCTCGCCCGACGGCGGGGCGCTGATCCGGGTCATCGCCGGCGACCTGGCCGGCCACCCCGGCCCTGGCGTCACCCACACGCCGATCAGCCTGCTGCACGTGACCCTGCAGCCCGGCGCCCGGCTGCGGCTGCCCTGGCGCAGCGACTTCAACGCGCTGGTCTACGTGCTGGGCGGCTCCGGCGCGGTCGGCCCCGATCACCGCGGCGTCCGGACCGGCCAGCTCGCGGTGTTCGGCGCGGGTGAGGCGCTGACCGTGGAGGCCGCGCGGACCCAGGAGGGGCCCGGCCACGAGCTGGACATCCTGGTCCTCGGCGGGCAGCCCATCCGCGAGCCGGTCGCGGCGTACGGGCCGTTTGTGATGAATACCCGGGATGAACTGGTCCAGGCGTTCGAGGACTTCCAGGCGGGCCGGCTGGGCAGTATCCCCGCCCAGCGCGCCGCGGTCCCGGCCGAGCCGCACCCCGGCCACGACGTCCTGTAACCCAGTCGCCCACCCGGCACCCCCCAGCGCGGTGCGTGCGGCGCCCGGCGCCGCACGCACCGCGCTGGGGTGGTCTTCAGCTGATCAGTGCTCAGCTGATCTGGCTCAGCTGAGCGGCGGGGTCTTCCCGTTGACTGCGCCGGTTCCGTTCTGATCCGTCCCAGCCGGGGTCATCGCGACCGCCTGCGGGGCCCACACCATGGCCGGCTGCGCGTGGCGTTCCCGCACCCCGACGATGGCGGCCAGGTCCGAGCCGTCGATGGTCTCCCGTTCGAGCAGGAGATCGACCACCCGGCGCAGGCTGTCCAGGTGCGTGCGCAGCAGTGTGGTCGCCCGGGTTTCGGCCTCGCGGAGCAGCGTGGCCACTTCCCGGTCGATGGACCGCTGCGTCTCCTCGGCGTACGGACGGCCGGCGAACGGGTTGTCCCGGCTGGGCCCTTCCGGCCCGTAGCCGATCGGTCCCACCTCGGTCGAGAAGCCCCACTCCCGCACCATGCGGGTGGCCAGGTCGGTGGCGCCCGCGAGGTCATTCGCGGCCCCGGTCGAGGGCTCCCCGAGGACGACGATCTCCGCGGCCCGGCCGCCGAGACGCACCGCGAGGGTATCGGTGAGGTAGCTCTGGCGGTACAGGTGACGTTCGGCCTCCGGCAGCTGCTCGGTCACCCCGAGCGCCGCGCCCCGGGGCAGGATGGTGACCTTCGCGACCGGGTCGGCGTGCTCAGACAGCACAGCCACGAGAGCGTGCCCGGCCTCGTGCACGGCGACGGAGTGCTTCTCCTCGGGCAGCAGCGCGTTGGACCCGTCCCGCCGGCCGATCAGCAGGCGGTCCCGCGCCGCGGCGAAGTCGGCGGCGGCCAGGACATCGCGCCCGTCCCGGACGGCGTTGATCGCCGCCTCGTTCACCAGGTTGGCGAGATCGGCGCCCGAGAACCCGGGGGTACCCCGGGACACCACGGACAGGTCCACGTCGGGCCCGAGTTTCTTGCCCCGCCCGTGGATGGCCAGGATCGCCGTCCGCTCCTGCTGGTTGGGCAGGGGAATGTCCACCATCCGGTCGAAGCGGCCGGGCCGCAGCAGCGCGGTGTCGAGGATCTCCGCGCGGTTGGTCGCGCCCATGACCACCACGCTGGCGCCGGGCTCGAAACCGTCCATGTCGGACAGCAGCTGGTTGAGGGTCTGCTCGCGCTCGTCGTTCGAGCCGAACCCGCCGGGACCGCGGCGGCCGCCGATGGCGTCGATCTCATCGATGAAGATGATGGAGGGCGCGTGCTTGCGCGCATCGTTGAAAAGATCCCGTACCCGTGACGCGCCGACCCCGACGAACATCTCGACGAAGCTCGACCCGCTGAGCGCGAAGAACGGGACACCCGCCTCGCCGGCGACCGCCTTGGCCAGCAGCGTCTTCCCGGTTCCGGGCGGGCCCACCATCAGCACGCCCTTGGGGCCGACCGCGCCCGCCCGCGCGTAGCGCTGCGGGTGCTTCAGGTAGTCGACGACTTCCATGACCTCGGCCTTGGAGCCCTCGTAACCGGCAATGTCGGAAAAACGCGTCGAAGGCCGCTCCTCGTCGTAGAGCTTGGCCTTTGACCGGCCAAAGCTCATGATCCCGCCCATCTGCTTACGGCCGCGCCGGGCGAACCAGATGAAGACGCCCGCCAGGAGCAGCAGCGGCCACAACGAGAAAAGCAAGTCCAGCACGGAGTAGGAGCTCGAACTGGTCCCGGTGACCTGGACCTTGTGCTTGAGCAGGAGCGGGGAAAGGGCGTTATCGTTCAGCGCGGTGGGGATCTGGGAGCTGTAGTTGGTGCCGTTATGCAGCGTGCCGGTCACCACCCCGGTCGAGCTGATCGTCGCGGTGGCGACCTTATTCGCCGTCACTTCGCCGACGAAACCGCTGTAGCTGAAGGCCTGGGTCGTCGAGCTCTTGAAACCCGGGTGGAAGAGGAGGAGAGCCCCGAGCACCAGGCCGCCCAGCAGGACCCAGATCGGCCAGCGGGGGGTGGGCTTCGGTGTCGGGGTAGGCGTGGGCGGCCGTTTACTCAGCTTATTTATCCTGTTCGGTGGGCCCGGCCGGGTCGGAGTCGAACCGGTGCACGGTACCCGTGCCCGGTTGAGCCCCCCGGAAAAATCGTTCGCGGGGAAAAATTGCTTCCATGCCAGCCTCGGCTCTAGAAATTCCAAAAATATGACCGCCGAGGTCCGGGGCAGCCAGCAAATATCGTCACGCATTGGCGCACGGGTAGGACACTTTCCGAACGATCACCAGGCTGGGACACATTCGGCCCTACCGCACCGCGATGACCGGCGGACCTGAGCATCAGACCGTGCAGTGCGACCGCCTTCGCATGTTCTCCTGCGTGACCTAAAGCGTACGCCGTCCCCAAGATATTTCCGGGGGCCGCGCAGCCCGCCGGGGCCCGGGACGTTCGCCCGGCCCGGTGGGGCCTTCGGCCCTGCCGGACAGCCGCCTGGCGCGGCACCGTGGGGACAGACCCGGGTGGGTCAGCGGACCCGGACCCGGGCGTACACCGGGAGATGGTCATGCGAGCGCTTGTCTATCACGGCCCTGGGCAAAAGGCCTGGGAAGACGTACCGAAGCCGGACGTCAATGCCGACACCGACGCGATCGTGCGCGTCAACGCCACCACAATCTGCGGTACGGACCTGCACATCCTCAAGGGGGACGTCCCGGCGGTCACGGACGGCCGGATCCTCGGTCACGAGGCCGTGGGCACCGTCGAGTCCGTGGGCAGCGGAGTCAAGACGGTCAAGGCCGGGGACCGGGTCCTGGTCTCCTGCATCTCCGCGTGCGGCACCTGCCGGTTCTGCCGCGAGGGGCATGCCGGCCAGTGCCTCGGGGGTGGCGGCTGGATCCTCGGCCACAAGATCGACGGGACCCAGGCCGAGTACGTCCGGGTGCCGTTCGCCGACGCCTCGACCTATCCCGTCCCGGCCGGGGCCACCGACGAGGACATCCTGATGCTGGCGGACATCCTGCCCACCGCCTACGAGGTCGGCGTGCTGAACGGCGGCGTGCGGCCCGGTGACGTGGTCGCGATCGTCGGGGCCGGCCCGATCGGGCTCTCCGCGATCATGGGTGCCCGGCTGTTCAGCCCGAGCCACATCGTGTCCATCGACCTGGCCGACGCCCGGCTGGAGGCCGCGAAGCTCTTCGGGGCGGATGTCACGGTCAACAACGCGGGCCAGGACCCGGAGGAAGTAGTCAGGCTGCTGACCGACGGGCTGGGCGCCGACGTCGCCATCGAGGCGGTGGGCGTGCCCGCGACCTTCGAGCTGGCCGCCAGGCTGGCCCGGCCGGGTGGCCGGATCGCCAACATCGGCGTGCACGGCGAGCCCGCCACGCTGCACCTGGAAGATCTGTGGATCAAGAACATCACGATCACCACGGGGCTGGTGGACGCCTACTCCACCGCCACGCTGCTGCGCCTGGTGACCAGTCATCAGCTCGACGCGTCGAAGTTCATCACCCACCACTTCGGGCTGAACGAGTTCGACCAGGCGTATGACGTCTTCGGCCGGGCGGCTGACACCGGCGCCCTCAAGGTCGTCCTCACCCGCGCCTGAAGTCCCTCACCGCCTTCGTGATCTAACGATTGCTGTTGCTGGGGCAACAGCAATCGTTAGATCACGAACGGAAGATCGTAACTAGCGGGGCTGGCTGGGCTGGCGGGGCTAAGGTGATCAGCTCGACGTCGTGGAAGCGCATGACCCCGAACCAGTCGCTGTTCTCCGCGCGCATCAGGTTCTCGGCGTCCGCCGCGACCTCGTGGATCGCCGTGATCGAATCAGCCCGGCTCAGGTCGGCGTCCAGCTGGCGCAGCAGCCCGGCCATGCGCTGGTAGCGCTGGCAGTGACGGCGGAACTCGGACTGGGTCCGGATCCCGTGCACGGCGGCGCCGATGGCCGGCACGCAGATGGACAAGACGATCAGCAGCAGCCCGAACTCGCTCGCCTCCCCGTGGTGCTCACCCCAGCCCAGCAGGTGCAGGAACGCGGCGATCGCGGTGATCAGGAACAGCACCCCGGTGGCCGCGAACAGCCGGGAATCCCAGGCTCCCTGGCGCTTGGCGGTGCTCTCGTGGTAGCGGATCTGCGCCCCGATCCACCGCTCGCGGAGGTACGCGCGCAACGGCGCGACGTCGGCGGGGCCGAGGCCCACCTCCGGGCGTCGGGCCATGATCTCCTCGATCGCCCGCTGGATCCACACCTCGGTCGGGTCCGCCACGTACGCGGGCCGCTCGCGCCGCTCCCCCGGCCCGCTCTGGTCCCCCGTCCCGGCCAGGGCCAGGAAGTAGGTCGAGCGCAGCCGCTCGGCCAGGAAACGGTAGGAGATCCACCGGTCCAGCACCCGCAGCCGCCGGCTGACCAGGGGCGCGGCGACCAGCAGCAGGAGCAGGACCACCTCCGCCGCGGCGATCCGGTTGAGCTGGGGCCAGACGGTGACCTGCACGGCAACGACGAAGACCGCGGCCGCGGCGGCCAGGAACATGGTCCAGTTGGTCAGCCGGAACACCCGCTCCAGCCGGGTGGCCAGGACGTCCGCCCGGACGAAGTACGGGATGATCCAGCTGGCCACGCTGGTGCAGGCCGGCGCGAGCGGATCGGCCGGCCCGGGCAGCAGCCGCTCCCGTTCCGTGTGCGCCCGGCTGGCGAACTCCCCGATCTCGGCCTCGTTGCACTGGCGGAACTCCCGCGCGGCCTCCGCCACGCCCGCGGCCCGCTCGTGGTCATACCAGTAGACCGGGTCGGCCGGTCCTGACGTCGGCACCCACGCCACCGGGACGCCACGCTCGCGGGCGTAGGCCACGACGGTGGCGGTACCGCCGCGGCCGCGCGGCGGCTCCCCGTCCCACAGCGCGATGAGCACGTCGGCCCGGTCCACCACGTGGCGGCCGGCCCGCTCGTAGGACTCGTCGCGGCTGCTCCCGGGCCGGGCCAGCCAGACCGCGCCCGCGCGGCGGAGCAGCCCGGTGAACTCGGCTTTCGATTCTTCGGCGGTGAAGTCGGCCAGGTACTCCGCGGGCGGCAGCGGCAGCACGGCCTCCAGCGTGGCGTCCGGCCCGGCGAGCACCTCGGCCGCCACTAGCCGGTCGGCCCCCTCGGCCAGCGCGGAGATGACCAGCAGGGGCGGCTCGGCCTCGGGACCCAGGAACCGCTCGATGACCCCCGCGATCGCGGCCCGGATGGCCGGGACCAGCGCCGCCGGGTCGCTGAGCTGGCGGTGCCCGGTCACCCCGATGCGCAGCGAGAAGGGCAGCCGGCCCTCGCCGTCGGGCGGCCATCGACTGGCCGCCGGGCCGGCCTCCGGCTGCGGCCAGGTCATCGGGCGCACCCCAGCTCGGACGGCGGGGTTGCGGAGATGTAGGTGCGCCACTGCGCGGGCGTCAGGCTGTGCCCGGAGGTGGCGCAGGCGACCTTGAGCCACTGGGCCGGAACCAGGCTGAGCTGGGTGAGCACGCCCTGGTCGGAGCGGCTGTTGCCCTCGGTCACCGTGACCAGGCTGCGCCCCCCGGGGGTGAACGCCATCGTGGTCTGCTGGTACGGCGAGGCCTTGGTGATGGGGAACACCCCCAGCAGGTGGCCCGATCCCAGGTCGGCGAGGATGCCGCGGCCGTCGGCCCGCTCCCCGGCCACCAGGACCCGGCCGGCGGGGCCCGGGCTGACCGCGACGTTCCCGTAATTCCACGGCGTCCCGCCCAGGACGGACCGGATGACCCGCGTGCCGTCCGCGTCGCGCAGGTCGATGCGGCCGTTCTCTCGCTGGAGCACCAGGTGCGGGCCGGAGTAGGCCAGCTCGTAGGCCCTGACCCCGGGGATGCGCCAGATCCGCCTGGTCCTCAGGTTGATGACGTAGACCTCCTGGTCGGACTGGTCGATGACGGCCGCCCGGGTCCCGGAGGGGTTGACCGCGGCCTGGCGCTGGTACAGCCCCGCGTTCGGCCGGATGCCGGGCGGCCCCTGGACCACGGTCCCGGCCGGGCCGGCCCGCCGCCGGGACCGGCCGGGAGCGGGCCGATCCGGACCGTCCCGGCCGCGCCCACCGCGACCAGGCGGCGCCCGCCCGCGGACAGCGCCAGGTCCTGCGGCGGGTCAGGGTCCTTCCTGATCGCCGCGGCACGCCCGGTCCCCCCGGCGGTGACGACCGACACCGTCCGGCCGAACACGTAGAGCCGGTTCCCGGTCCGGCTCCACAGCGGCAGCCCGAACTCCTCGGTCCCGCCCGTGGCCAGGGTGGTGATCTTCCCGAACGACGGGCCGAGGCCCGCGCGCAGCAGCAGGTCCCCGTTGCTGTCGGTCAGCGCGGCAGCCTGGCCGCCGGGCTGGATCGACAGCCGCGGGCCGGGGCAGACCCGGCCGCACCGCCACGGCATGAGCACCGGGGCCGCCCGGCCGATGCGCGAATACTGCCTGAGGTTCCACACCGTGAGCAGGTTCCCGGAGGCGGAGACCAGCCGGGTGTCGCTGCGGCCGGCGAAGGCCAGGGACGTGCTGAACAGCGGTTCGGCACCCGGGTAGGACTGCGGTGACGGGGCCGGCTGGGTGAGCCGGGTGATCCGGGACACGTGGATGCCGGTGGCGTCCTCGGACGCGATCCACCGGCCGTCCTGGCTGATGGCCAGGGCCAGGGCCAGCCGCCCGCCGGGCCGGGCGTCGGCCCGGCCGGGACCCCCGGGTGCTCAGCACCCGCAGGCTTGACCCGGCCGCCACGTAGCTGTGCGTGAACAGCCTGCCGGACGGCGACAGCGCGTAGGTGTAGGCGGGGTAGCGGGACAGCCCGAACGTGTCGCGGGCCGAGCCGGTCGCGGTCAGCCCGGGCAGGGCGAGCCGCCGCCAGGAGCCCCACCGCCCGTCCAGCGCGACCAGTTCGGTGTTGCTGGGCACGGCGAGGTTCGTGACCAGCGGCGGGCGGCCCCGTTGCCCGGTGCCGAAGCCGCGCAGCCGGGCCTGCCGCCAGGACCGGCCCGTGGTGCTCAGCACGTCCAGGTCGGGGAAGGCGGCGAACGCGGCGTACCGGCCGGACGGCGATACCCCGGCCGCGGTGAACCGGGTTCCGGCCGGCGCGGCCCGGGAGGCGATCACCCGGCCGCCCGTCCACGTCCTCGCGGCCAGGCTGGTCGCGGCGGCGACCGTGGTCCCGTCCGCGCTGGCCGCCACCGCGGTCACGGGCCCGGTCATCCGGCCGTAGGTGACCGCCCGGAACGTGGACAGGTTCCAGCCGCGGACCCAGCCGTTCCTGGTCCCGGCCACGACGATACGACCGTTAGGGGAAACGGAAAGAGCCGACACCGGTCCCGGTGCCTGGAGGAAACGCTGCACCTGCGGGTCGGCCTGCACCGTGGTGAACAGGGCCGCGCGGGTCTGCGGGTTCCCGGGGTCGAGCCGGTAGGCCTGGACCGCGAACAGCTGCGCGAGGTCCGGCTGCGAGCTCGTCAGCGAGACCGCGGTGGACGCCAGCAGGCCCGCGGTGGCCACGGTGTTCTCCTGGTCGGCGCGGTCCTGCTGGGCCTTGGCGATGAACGCCGCGGTCAGCGAGAAGGCCAGCAGGACCACCAGGGCGGCCGCGACGGCGACGGCCGCCTGCACGGTCCGGCGGCGGTGCCGGATGTGCTCCCCGATCAGGGTGTCCTTGGGCACCTGCCGGATCGCCGCGGCCAGGTCGGCCACGGCGTCCTGCAGGCGGGGGTCCGCGGAGCGGAGGCTGTCCGCGGAGTCCCGGGCCCAGCGCAGGTCCACCCAGCGCGGTTCCTGGGCGAACCCGTGCCCGAGGGCCTCCTTGGACAGCGCGGTCGTGGCGGACCAGTCCAGGTCGCCCGCGGCCTCGTCCCAGACCAGCTCGCCCCGGGTCACCGCGATCAGCACGTGATTCATCGGCCGGTGCGCCCGCCACCAGGCGATTTCCCGGGCCACCCAGCTGGACTGCGCCGACTCCGGGGAGGCGATGAGGATCAGCCAGCCGCAGTCGGCCAGCGCCTCCTCGATCGTGGTCCACAGGTGCGGTGAGGCGGCCAGGCTGGTCTGGTCCCGGAACAGGTGCAGCGCGCGCACCCGGTACCAGGGCTTGGCGAAGCGCTGCAGCTCGGTCTGCAGCCGGGCGGTGATGTCGGCGTCGAGCCGGTGGCTGTAGGAAATGAAGGCGTCGTAGCCGCGCTCCTCGCCTGCCGCCACGTTCCCCCCGGTACCGTGCGCCCAGCTTCTCCCGCTATGCCCCTGTTTATCACCAAGAGCTAGGCCGGGATTGCTACAGGTTACATGGCACCCGGTTCAGGGTGGCCGGGGGCCGGCGGTCAGCGCGGGAGGCTGGCCAGGAACAGGCCCGGCAGCAGGCCGGCCTCATCCCCGGCCCGGGCTGACCGCCCCGATCGGGTAGCTGATGCCGGTCAGGCGCTCGGATTCGTGCCAGAGGCGGGCCGCCGCCGCCGGGTCGTGCGAGCGCGGGGAGGACTCCACCCGGACCGGATGGCCGGTGAACTGGGCCCGGCCGGGCGGCCCGTAGTAGTCCCCGCCGCGGGCCTCCGGGTCGGTCGCGGCGCGCACCGTGGCCAGGGCGCCGACCTGCGGGCTCTGCATCAGCCACCAGGTCAGCGCCCGCAGCCGGGGGCTCATCGCCACCCGGGCCGCGCGGGACATGTCCCGGCCGAACTCGGTGCGCGCGTTGCCGGGGTGGGCCGCCACCGCGATCGTGACCGCCGCGGCCGCGGCCAGCCGGGCCTGGAGCTCGTAGGTGAACAGCAGGTTGGCCAGCTTGGACTGGAAGTACGCGTGCTGGAAGCGGTAGCCACGGTCAGCCTGAAGATCATCGAAATCGATCACCCCGCGCCGGTGGCCGATGCTGCTGACCGTGACGACCCGCGAGCCGGGCACCGGCAACAGCCGGTCCAGGACCAGCCCGGTCAGCGCGAACGGGCCGAGGTGGTTGGTGGCCAGGGTGCGCTCGAACCCGTCCTCGGTGCGCTGGTAACGGGGGTTCAGCCCGCCCGCGTTATTGATCAGAAGGTCGATGGCGGGGTAGGTGGCCCGGAGCCGGCCTGCGGCCTCCCGCACCGACGCGAGCGAGGCCAGGTCGAGCCGGACCAGGTCCACCCGGGCCCGGGGGGCCAGGGCGCGGATGCGGGCCGCGGCGGCCGCACCCCGGGCCGGATCGCGGCAGGCCAGCACGACCACTGCGCCGGCCTGGGCGAGCACCCGGGCCGCCTCGAACCCGAGCCCTGTGTTGCCGCCGGTGATCACCACGGTGCGGCCCTGCTGGCCGGGCACCCGGTCCTCAGTCCACCGGTTCACGATGCTGCCTCCGTTCCGTGTCGCGGCCAGGCCGTGCGCCGGGCGGGCGGGCGCACGGGGCGGCGGCTGATCGGGACGCTGGTTCTGGCTATAATCGGGACGTGTCTCCCGGTTATTTGGAAGATACGGGACGGGCGTCCCGGTTGTCAACGGGCCGCGGCCCCGGGCCGCCGCCGGTGGTGTTCCATGGGGCTGCGGTCCCCGATGGCCGGCGGTCCCCCTGGGCCGGCGGTGGCGTAGGGGCGGCGGTCTCAGCGTGCGGAGGTAGTGCGTGGCGGATGACCAGGCAGCGGGGACGGGACGGGCGCTGCGGGCGGATGCGCGGCGGAACCGGGCCCGGGTGCTGGCCGTGGCCGCCGAGGTGTTCGCGGCCGAGGGCCTGTCCGTGCCGGTGCATGAAATCGCCCGCCGGGCCGGGGTGGGCACCGGCACCGTCAGCCGCCACTTCCCCACCAAGGAGGACCTGTTCGCGGCGATCCTCCTGGACCGGATGCAATACCTCACCCAGCAGGCCGATGAGCTGGCGGCCACCCGCGCGGCAGGCGCCGCGTTCTTCGCGTTCTTCGCGCTGGTCGCCGGCGAGGGGGTGGCGAACCGCGGGCTGGCTGAGGCACTGGCCGGGGCCGGCTATGACCTGGACGCGGCCGGGGTAGCGGCCGGGTTCGACGTATCCGGCCGGCTGGGCGCGATGCTGGCCCGGGCGCAGCAGGCCGGGGACGTGCGCCCGGACGTCGGCTATCCGGACGTGAAAGCGCTGCTCGCCGGCTGCCTCGCCCGGGACGCCGCGGACGCCGCCGCACTGGAGCCGGTCATCACGGTGGTCTGCCAGGGGCTGCGGCCAGCGGCTGGCTAGGGCCGTAACCGGCACCGTCTGCCCTGTTGCCGGGAGGAAAGCCGGTCAGCGCGCCACGCGGTAGCGGAGGTAGACGACTCCCGAGCCGAAGGTGCGGGTCTCGGCGAGTTTGAGATCCACCCGGTCCTCGACCTGGGGAAAGTACGGGATGCCCCCGCCCACCAGCACCGGGTAGACCCTGGCCCGGTACTCGTCGATCAGGCCCAGCGCGGCCGCCTCGGCGGCGAGAGTCGCGCCGCCGATCGCGATGTCGCCCTCCGCCGGCTCGGCTCGCAACCGCTGGATCTCCTCCGCCAGGCCGCCGGAGGCCAGCCGGGCATGGCCCTGCACCGCCGGCAGCGTGGTGGAGAACACCACCTTGGGGAGCGGCTTCCAGAGCGCGGCCCACTCGAGCATTGCGTCGTCGAGCGATGGATCGGAGTCGGCGGTCTCCCAGTAGAGCATGGTCTCGTACAGCCTTCGTCCCAGCAGGTGGACGCCGACCTGCCGTATCTCGTCGGTGACGAAGCGGAAGACCTCCTCGTCGGGCGCCGTCCAGTCCAAGCCGCCGTCCGGCCCGGCGATGTAGCCGTCCAGTGAGACGCCCATCGAATAGGTCACGCTGCGCATCAGAAGCCCTCCTCGGTAACGGGTTCGACAGTAGGACGCCGGACTCATCGCGGCTCGGATCGGCTCGGCGAGCGGTGCCGGGCGCCCACCGGGCTACTGCGTCGTGTGCGCGAGCACCGCCGTGGCCACCTCCGCGTGTGCCCGGCTGGGGAGCTCCGCGCCGACCCCGTCGAGGACCAGCAGGGTCGCGCCGGGGATCTCCCCGGCCAGCGCCTTCGCGTTGCCCACCGGGAAGAACGGGTCGGCTGCGCCGTGCACGACCAGTGTCGGTGCGGTGATCTCCGGGAGCCGTTCGCGCCAGCGTGGGGTGCAGTCCAGCTTCGAGAACACCGCGCTCAGCAGGCCGTTGCGCGCCGACGCCGGGTGCGGACCGCAGCGATCGAGAACACCGGCCGCGTGGACGCGGGCCTCGGCGGCGTCGAACTGTGGCGAGCCGGAGAACACGCGGGCCGCGGCCACCGCACCGTCCAGGATCGACGTGCGGTCGGTCCAGTCGACCGGTGGAGCGCTGCCGAAGTAGGCCATGATCGCCGGGGAGTGCTCGGGCAGGTCGTCGTCCACGGGGCCCGGCGCGACCGGGCGGGTGCCGGCCAGCACGAGCGAGGCGACCCGCGACGGGTGGTCCAGCGCCAGGAGCTGCGCGATGAAACCGCCGGCCGCGATGCCCACGACGTGCGCGCGGGCGATGCCGAGCCCGTCGAGTACACCGGCGGCGTCGGTGACGAGGTCGCGCAGCGTGTAGCCGGGCGAGTCGGGGTTGACGGTGGTCGATCGGCCGGTGTCCCGCAGGTCATAGCGGATGACGAACCGGCCGGTGAGCCGCTCGACGAGCGCGTCGTCCCAGGTGGCGACCGTGGTGCCGATCAGCAGCAGTGGAATGTCGGTCGGCGAGCCGACGGTGTTAACGCACAGCTCGACGTCGCCGACCGGAAGCAGAGTCTCCATGCCTACGAGACCGCGCGGGATGGCAGAACTCATCGGGCCTGATCCACCAGACACGCTCTCGGCTCGTTCCCCACGGCAGCGTCAGGAGCTCTGGACGGCCGGGTCCTGGGCCGCCGGGTTCTGGGCGGCCAGGCGGCGCAGCGCTTCCCGGGCCACCGCGGGGTCCGTGGTGGCCCAGAACGGCGGGAGCGACGCGCGCAGGAAGCCCCCGTACCGCATGGTGGCCAGCCGCGGATCGAGGATCGCCACCATGCCCCGGTCGTCCATGGTGCGCAGCAGCCGCCCAGCCCCCTGGGCCAGCAGCAGCGCGGCATGGGAGACGGCGATGGCCATGAAGCCGTTGCCGCCGCGGGCCGCCACCACTCGCTGCCGGGCCGAGGCCAGCGGGTCGTCCGGCCTCGGGAACGGGATCCGGTCGATGACCACCAGTTGCAGCGCCGGGCCGGGGACGTCCACGCCCTGCCACAGCGACAGGGTGCCGAACAGGCAGCTCGCCTCGTCCTCGGCGAACTGCCGGACCAGCTGGCCGGTGGCGTCGTCGCCCTGGCAGAACAGTGGCACGCTGAGCGAGCCGCGGAGCTCCAGCGCGGCCTGCCGGGCCGCGCGCATGGACGAGAACAGGCCGAGCGTGCGGCCGCCCGCCGCGGTGATCAGCTCGCTCAGCTCGGTCAGGTAGGCCGGCGGGAGCCCGTCCCGGCCGGGCGGGGGCAGGTGCCGGGCAACGTACAGGATGCCGCGGCGCGGGTGGTCGAACGGCGAGCCGACGTCCAGGCCGGACCAGGCCAGGCCGTGCGGGGCCGGCTCGGCCGGCGACTCCCCCGGACCATCGGTCCCCGGACCATCGGTCCCCGGATCAGACTCCCCCGAGACGGCCGGATCCGGGCGGCCTGGCGGGGTGTCTCCCGGAGCCGGTCCACTCCCGGGCGGCCCGGCTGCCGACGGCCCGGCTGCCGACGGCCCGGTGGTGGCCGGCGCAGTCGCGGGCGGCTCAGTTCCGGGCGGCGGCAGCCCCCACTGCCGGGCCAGCGGCTCGAACGAGCCGCCCAGAGCTAGCGTCGCCGAGGTCAGCACCACGGTCTGACGGCGGAACAGGCGCTCCGCGAGCAGCGCGCCGACCTGCAACGGGGCCACCCGCAGCGTGGCCGGACGGCGCGGGTCCTCGACCATCGGCCGGTCCATCCAGACCACGTCGGTCCGCGAGGTCAGGTCCGGGACGAACGAGGCCAGGATCCGGTCCGCCGTTCCCCGAAGGTCGTCCAGCGAAGCCAGCGCCGCGCGGGTCGCGGCCAGCTGATCTGCGGGCTGGTCCGGGTCCTCGCCGGCCTGCCTGGCGCTCGACCGGATCTCCGTGGCACAGCCTGCGGCGGCGTCCCGCACCATGGCCAGCGCGCTGGCCAGGTCCTGATCGAGCAGGTCGAGGCGGCCGTCCCGGGACTCCGCGAAGGCCCGGGCCGCGGCCTCGCCCGCCTCCCGCAGCCGCGCTGCCGCATCCGCGGAGAGCAGCCGCCCGACCCGGCGCGCCGCCGCGTCCACCCCGGTCGCGGACAATTCCCCGCTCGCGGCGCTGGTGACCCGGTTCACCAGATCATGGGCCTCGTCGATGATGACGACGTCGTGCTCGGGCAGGACCGGGAACGATTCCAGCGCGTCGATCGCGAGCAGCGCGTGGTTGGTGACCACGATGCTGGCTTTCCCCGCAGTGGCCCGGGCCTGCTCCGCGTGACACTCGCGGCCGAACGGGCAGCGCTGGGCGCCGAGGCATTCGCGGGCGCTGACCGACACCTGGCGCCAGGCCCGGTCGTCCACGCCGGGCACGAGCTCGTCACGGTCACCGGTGGCGGTCTCGCTGGCCCACTCGTGCAGCCGCTCGACCTGCTGGCCCACGGCGGACGTGGTGCCCCGGTCGAAGAGCACGTCGCGGGGATCCTCGGGAGCCCCCGACTTCAGCCGGTGCAGGCAGAGGTAGTTGCGGCGGCCCTTGAGGATGGCGAAGTCCGGTTCCCGGCCCAGGGCCAGCTTGAGCGTCGCAGCCAGCCGCGGCAGGTCCCGGTCGATCAGCTGGCGCTGCAGGGCAATGGTGGCGGTGGCCACCACCACGGCGCTGCCGCTGGCCAGAGCGTGCGCGATCGCGGGCACCAGGTAGGCCAGCGACTTGCCGGTCCCGGTGCCGGCCTGGACCGCGAGGTGCTCACCGGACCGGATGGACCGCTCCACCGCCTCAGCCATCGCGACCTGCCCCGGCCGCTCGGCCCCGCCGATCCCGGCCACGGCCGCGGCCAGCAGCTCAGGCACGGCAGGCAGCACCCGGGCGTCCATCTTGGCCGGGGCTGGACCAGGCCGCGGGCCAGCCTGCGCGAGCTTTTCACCGGGGGCCACGTCCGGAACGCTACCGTGCGGGGGCGACAGCCGCCGCACGGTAGCCCGGCGCGGCGGGCAGGCTCCGGGTCGCCCGGTCCCGGCCGCCCGGCCCGCCCGGCCGCCCACCGGAATCTAGGCGGCGTCAGGTGCTGGTGAACCGGCAAATCGGCGGATCCGGTCCATGGTGCCGGGGGTGTTCAGGTGCACGTGCCCGGCCATGCCGAGCGCCTCAGCCGCGGCCACGTGACCGGGCGTGTCGTCCACGAGCAGCACGTCGCCTGCTTCCGCCCCGGCCCGCCGGAGTGCGGCACGGTACAAGCCGGGATCGGGTTTGGCCTGCCCCACCTCGCAGGACAGGACCACATGGTCAGCGGCGTCGAGCACCCCGGCCTCCGACATGCGTGCGCGCAGGTCCGGCCACGCGTTGCTGACGATGACGATGCTGGCCCGGCGGCGGGCCCGGGCCAGGCAGGCCAGCAGCGCCGCATCCCACGATTCCCGGCTGGCCAGGTCGGCCTGGAGCTCAGCGAGGCGGGCCGGGCCGATCTGCAGGCGCCCGGCCACGACCTGCCACCACGCTGCCTCACTGACCCGGCCGACGAGCACCCCCTGGTCGCTGCCGCTGAACACGGCGTGCAGGAACGCGGGGGCAGAAATCCCGAGCCGGCCCGCCCAGTCAGCGGCGGCGGCAGGCCAGTAGTCGGGGATGAGGACCCCGCCGGCGTCAATCAGAATCGCCCTCGGCACCAGCCACTCCCGCCTCCGGAAGCATCAGGAAGAATCTCCCCGGAGACCGCCGGCCTCCGTCCGCTGCACCGGCCGGGGCGGTGCTGGATCAGCCCGCAAGGCGGGCCGCCTTGCTGACCGCCTGCATGGCTGCGACCTGGGCGGGCGTCCGCTGCCGGGCGCCTGCCCCGGAGAACCCGCCCTCGTGGCCCGCGTCGGCGACCACCCTGGCCATCTCGGCCAGGAACGCACGGAAGCCGGGCAGTTCCGCAGGCGCCCGCTCAGCGACGATGGCCGTGGCCGAGTGGATCACCGCCAACGCGGCAGGCTCGTAATCGGCGTACCTGGCGTCGGCTCGCGGCCCTGTGCTGACGGCCGATGCCGCCGTGAGCTCACGGATGAAGCGCCGTGGATGGGAGATGCTGGCCCGCCTCAGCTCTCTGGTCAGCGCGACGATGTCGCGGTCATCGACGGTTCCCTCCGCGAACGAGACCAGCAGGCCGGCCGCCATCATCGCCTGCTGCAAGATCGCCCACTGTTCGGCGGTGAAGTCCCCCTGTGCTGGGCCATCCTGCGCCGCGCCAAGGCGCAGCACCTGGAAGCCCACGCTAGCCAGGATGGCCGGGATGCTCCGCACGGCGGCCACGTCCTTGGCCCGCGCCTCATCCGGCAACTGCTCCCAGGACACCAGGTCGGGATGACTGCGGCCGTCCGTTCCAGGCCCTGGCCGCGATGCCTGAGCCATCCGCTCTGCTATCCAGCGCTCGTGCTCCAGCCGGGCCAGCAGCTGCACCTCCTCCTCCGCGAACGCGAAGGTGAGTGCCGGGTCGAAAACCGGGACCGTGAGACAGCCGATCACGGCCAGCTTCTCGCCGACCTGGCGCGCCTGGGCGCGGTTGGACTCCTTGAGGATCTCCGGCAGCTCTTCCCACGGGCGCAGCGACTCCCGGCGGCCGGGGGCCGCGCCTTCGCCGCTGGCGCCCTCCAGTGACGCTGCGTGCCTGGCGCGGAGGTAGGCGCCGTGGATGGCCTGGGCCAGCTGCTCGGTGACCTGGGTGGCCGTATAGCCGCTGAGGCTTTCAATGACGCGGTCCTGCGCCGTGAGGCGCGCCTTCATCCGCCGGCACTCGTGCAGGATCGCCCCGGCGTCCAGGAATGTCTGCTCAGAACGGCGGTCGGCGGCCCGCCCCAGGACGTCCTGCCCAACCATGATCACCATCATGAAAATGAGCTGGGCCAAGGTAGACAGGAACGTCATGAAGGCGAATGGATAAGGATCAAACCGCTGCACGCCTGCCTCGGCCAGGCCAATCCAGACCACCTGGGTCAAGCCGGAAATGTAGAAAGTCCACATGCTGCCCAGCCGCTTCGTCAGCCAGGCCGCGATCCGGCCATTGACGCTCACCACCTGGTCGATGGCCTGGGGTGGCGGCTGCACCCGGTGCCGCTCGATCCAGGGGTGCGGGCTCGACTCCAGCAAGCTGACCCCGCGGCTGAGCACCCGGTCATGCCGGTCAAGGTGTTCCTGAAGGTCCGCGACCTGCGCGAAGATCGCCTCGGCATTCTTGTACGTCTGCACCGCCCTGTCGTCAGCGGCCTTGCCCAGCACCCGCTGGCCAACCAGGATCACCGAGCACAGCACGAGCTGCACGACATTGTCCAGGAACAGCAGGAAGGCAAACGGATACGGATCTACCCGGCGCAAAGGGCCCCAGGTCGCCAGCGCCATCCACCCGGCGACGAAGATCAGCACGGCGTACAAGGCGGGCATCGAGCCCACGCACCGGGTCACCGCCGCCGCGATAGCCGCGTTGAGCCCGGCCTGCTCGTCGGCGATGGTGACCGGGTGCTGGAGCTCGGCCCCGCTGGAGGCGCTCACACGTCCTCCCCAGGTGCGCGGCCAGCCCGGCCCCGCTGCCGCCTGCCCGGCACCGCCGCTGGCCGGCCGCCCCGCAGCCGCCGCGGGGGCCGCCTTCCCGCGGAAAGTGGACCGGGCCGGGCCGGCGGCATGCGGCGAGCGTGTTTCCCTAACCCCACACCGCGGAGTCTAATTCTTGCGCCAAAACCTAGATTGCATCAATAAGCGCAAATTGTCCCTTAATGCAGGCGGATGATCGGAAACCTCATATACAACGCGGGCCAAAGAAGTTGCCACCGGCAAGCGGGAAACCTAGTCCAGGTTCTCCCGGCCCGCCGGTTCTGCCGCTTCTTCGGTCTCACCGCTGTGCGCAGCAGAGCTGGTGACCGGGCCGCCGGGCCGGCGCGCCACCTCCAGCACGGCGGCGAGGAGGCTGGAGTCGCGGGCGCCCACCAGCGCCCAGGCCCGCGCGATGGCGAAGCCAAAGAAGCCAATGCACAGTCCGCCCAGGTTGCTGAAATACCCCGCATCCCGGGGCGACCCGCCGAGCTGGATGCCGTCGGCCAGCTGAAGGCCGTACAGCACGAGCAGGACAGCCGGCAGGATCAGCTGGTCCACCCGGACCCGCAGCCTGGTGTCCCGCAATAGCAGGATGATCAGGCCGGCCGTCGAGGACAGCCCGACACCGGCCACGATGACGACCGTCAGGCTGAGGTTGGCTCCAGGCAGGAGGGTCACGAGCGAGATGACCAGCGTGTTCACCAGGGCCGAGAAAGCCATGGCCGCCTTGAGCTGATGATCATTCTCAGCGCCCGGGCCCGACAGCTTCGCCGGGGAAATCGAGATGGCCACGAACAGCAGCCCGATCAGCGCCCCCGCCACCGTGGCGCAAGCGCTGAAGAAGTCGAGATAGCTGGCGGGGACCACCCGGCAAAGATACTCATGGGGCCCCGGCTGGCGGAGCGAACCGCCGGCCGGACGGCGCCTGGGCCGCACTGGGGACGTGCACTGGGCCCGCCCGCCAGCTCGCACCACCAGCACCGTGGGTCACCCTGGTCAGGGGCAGGGTCGACATTTCCCGCGTCTGGTGCACTTTTCGGGGGTGTTTTGTCCGATTCGGCGCACCGTTCGCGGGAAAAGTGGACGAGAGGGGCCAGTGTGTCTCGCGGGACCGGGCGGGGCGGCGGCAGATGGGGGGCACAGGGAGCATTCCCATCGGCCTGACCCACCTGCCACGATGACCTCATGACCGACGTGTACTCACCGACGCACACCTTCCGCGACGCCCGGGACCTGCTGCTGCGCCACCGGGAGGACTACCCGGCCGCGCGGGCCGGGTTCACCTGGCCGCAACTGGACGAGTTCAACTGGGCCCTGGACTGGTTCGACGTGATCGCGGCCGAGCACCCGGACCGGGACGCGCTGCGCATCGTGGCCGACGGGGACGCCGCCGCCCGGATCAGCTACGGCGAGATGGCCGCCCGCTCCAATCAGGTGGCCAACTGGCTGCGCGGCCTCGGCGCCCGGCGGGGCGACCGGCTGCTGCTCATGCTGGGCAACATCGCGCCGCTGTGGGAGATCATCCTGGCCGCGATGAAGCTCGGCGTGGTGATCATCCCGGCCAGCACGCTGCTCGGCCCGGAGGACCTGGCCGACCGGGTGGTCCGCGGCGACGTGCGGCACGTGATCACCGAGTACGGGCACACGCCGCGGTTCGCGGAGGTCGGGGGAGACTGGACGCGGGTCGCCGTGAGCACGACCCCGGGGGCGGCCCCGCCCGGGGGCTGGCACGGCTACGCGGAGGCGGCCGCGGCCGGCAGCCACTTCGAGCCGGACGGGCCGACTTACGCGGCCGATCCGTTGTTGCTGTATTTCACGTCCGGGACCACGGCCCAGCCCAAGCTGGTGGAGCATACGCACGCCTCCTACCCGGCCGGCCACCTGTCCACCATGTACTGGATCGGGCTGCAGCCCGGCGACGTGCACCTGAACATCTCCTCCCCGGGCTGGGCCAAGCACGCCTGGAGCAACGTGTACGCGCCGTGGAACGCGGGAGCCACCGTGCTGATGCTCGGCTACGAGCGGTTTTCCGCCCAGGCGCTGATGGACGCGATCGGCGACTGCGGCGTGAGCACGTTCTGCGCGCCGCCCACCGTGTGGCGGATGCTCATCCAGGCCGACCTGAGCACCTGTGACGTCAGCACGCTGCGCGAGTGCGTGGCCGCGGGCGAGCCGCTGAACCCGGAGGTGATCGACCAGGTCCGGCGGGCCTGGGGCATCACGGTACGGGACGGGTACGGGCAGACCGAGACGACCGCCCAGGTGGGCAACCCGCCGGGGCAGCCGCTGCGGCCGGGCTCGATGGGCCGGCCGCTGCCCGGGTACACGGTGGCCCTGGTCGACCCGCTGACCGGCGAGCCGGCTGAGGAAGGCGAGATCTGCCTGGACCTGGCCCGGCGGCCGCTCGGCCTGATGACCGGCTACCGCGGCGACGCGGAACGGGCGGCCGAGGCCATGCGCGGCGGCTACTACCACACCGGGGACGTGGCCAGCCGGGACGCCGACGGGTACCTGACCTACATCGGGCGGACCGACGACGTGTTCAAGGCGTCGGACTACCGGATCTCGCCGTTCGAGCTGGAAAGCGTGCTGATCGAGCACGAGGCGGTGGCCGAGGCGGCCGTGGTGCCCTCGCCGGACCCGATGCGGTTCGCGGTACCCAAGGCGTACGTCACGCTGGCGGCCGGGTTCGAGCCGTCACCGGAGACCGCGGTCGCGATCCTCGGCTACGCCCGGCAGCGGCTGGCCCCGTACAAGCGGATCCGCCGGCTGGAGTTCAGCGAGCTGCCCAAGACGATCTCCGGCAAGATCCGCCGGGTGGAACTGCGCAGCCAGGAAACGGACCGGCTCGGGCCGCCGGGCGGCGCCCCATCCGCGGCCAGCCCGTCCGCGGCCAGCCCGTCCGCGGCCAGCCCATCCGCGGCCAGCCCGGGGCCGCGCGGCACCCGGGAGTTCTGGGAAGAAGACTTCCCCGGGCTCAAGGGCTGACGTTGGGAGCAGAGCAGTCCCCCGCCTGCCCGTACCGGCTGGTGATCTTGCGCCACGGGGAAAGCGAGTGGAACGCGAGCGACCGGTTCACCGGCTGGGTCAACGTAGCCCTGAGCCCGGCCGGGGAACGGGAAGCGGTGCGCGCCGGCCGGCTGCTCGCCCGGCACGGGGCGCGGCCGGCCTTCGTGCATACCTCGGTCCAGCGGAGGGCCATCCGCACCGCCGACCTGGCCCTGGCCGAGTGCGACCTGGACTGGATCCCGGTCCGCCGGTCCTGGCGGCTCAACTCCAACCACTACGGCGCCCTGCAGGGCCGCAGCAAGGCCGCCGTCCGGGCGGAGGTCGGCGAGGAGCAGTTCATGCGCTGGCGCCGGTCCTACGACGCGGCCCCGCCGGCGCTGGCCGCCGGGGCGGAGTACTCGCAGTTCGCCGACGCCCGGTACGCGGCCGTCCCCGCCGACATCCGGCCGCGGACGGAGTCGCTGAAGGACGTGACCGCGCGGCTGCTGCCGTACTGGTACGACGTGATCATCCCGGACCTGCGCGCCGGCCGGTGCGTGCTGGTGGTCTCGCACGGCAACACGCTGCGGGCGCTGGTCAAGCACCTCGAGGGGCTGTCCGCCGGGGAGGTCGCCCGGCTGAACGTGCCGACCGCCAGCCCGCTGTGCTACGAGTTCGGCGCTGACCTGCGCCCGCTCGGGCCCGGCCGGGCCCTCGGCACGGGTGCTCCCGGGCCAGGGCAGCAGGGCGGCCCCGGCTGAGACCGTCAGCCCGGGCAGCTATCCGGGACCAGGACACGGGCGTACTGTCGTGACAAGACGCCCGTACCAGCCGCATCCGGAACACGGGCGCTGCCGACCGCGTCGCTCCGGACCCCGGTGGCACGGCCAGTTCCTGGCTAGTGCACACAAGGAAGCTGAGCGATGGATAGAACCTCGGGCCTGCCCACTGCCCTGGCGTTGACCAGGACGCCCAGTACCCTGGACTCGTCGCCACCCCGGGGTTCACCGCCGCCCCGCAGTGACCACGACCGGGACCGGCTGGCCCGGAAAATGAACGATGTCGTGGTCCGCCGGATCTTCGCCGCGGGACTGGATCTGCAGGGCGCGCTGGGCCTGCTCGGTGACCGCGGGATGGCGGGCGATCACCTCGCGGCCAGCAAGATCTGGCACGCCACCGACGAACTGGACCGCGCCATCAGGGACCTGCGGGACATCCTGTTCGAACCCTGGTGACGAGCGGTGAGGCGTAACGTGAGCCGCGCGGCCCGCAGGTCCGGGCCCGGAAGGGCGTTGAGTCCGGGTCCCCGGCGCTTTCCTTCCTCAGCCGAAGGAGCGCAGGTGGGAGTATCTAGCGGCGCCGCGCATCATCGCGGCCCAGGACCGGGTGGCGGACATGCCCGGTGAGAGGCTGCGCAGGATACTGGCCCAGCTCTCGGACGGGGAGAGCACGTGGGCGGCCCCCCGGCTGTGCGCGGTGGGCCCCCGGATCGCCGGGGTGGACGGCGCCGGGGTCATGCTCATGTCCGGCGACATCCCCACCGGGTCGCTGTGTGTGAGTGATGACGTCAGCCAGCTGATCGAGGAGTTGCAGTACACGCTGGGTGAGGGTCCCTGCGTGGACGCCTACCATCAGGCCGCGGTGGTGTCCGAGCCGGACCTGGCGGACCCCGAGACCGCCCGGTGGCTCGCGTTCACCCCGCCCGCCCTGCAGGCGGGCGTGCGGGCCGTGTTCGGCTTCCCGCTGCGAGTCGGCACCGTGCGGCTCGGGGCGCTCAACCTGTACCGCACGCGGCCCGGCCCGCTCGAGGGGGAACAGCACGCTGACGCCCTGGTGCTGGCCGACGTGACCGCCCGCTGGGTGGTGGAAACCCAGGCCGGGGCGCCGGACGGCACGGTGGCCAAAGACCTGGAGACTGGGGCCGACTTTCACTTCGCCGTACACAACGCGGCAGGCGTAGTCTCGATTCAGGAGGGCATCAGCGTCACCGAAGCGCTCATCCGCCTGCGGGCGTTCGCCTACAGCCGCGACCGGCTCCTCGCCGAGGTCGCCCAGGACGTGATCGCCCACCGGCTCCGGCTCGATGACCCGCCCTGACCCCGGGCGTGCCCCGCAGAGACAGTGCCCGCAGCGACAGTGCCCGCAGCGACAGTGCCCCCGCGAAGACAGTGCTCCGCAGCGAAAGGAGGAGGGGAATGACCCGCGAATCTGACGTGGTCCGGTCCCTGGTCGAGATGGCTGACACCCTGGTGGATGACTACGACGTCGTCGATCTGCTGACTGGGCTCACGGCTCGCTGCGTCAACCTCCTCGGCGTCTCCGCCGCCGGGGTGATGCTGGCCTCCCCGGCCGGCGGCCTCGGGCTGGTCGCCTCCTCCAGCGAGGCCATGCGCCTGCTAGAACTTTTTGAGCTGCAGGAGGAGGAAGGTCCCTGCCTCGACGCCTTCCGCAGCGGCGAACGGGTTAACCAGGAGGGCCTGCGGGGTGGGTCCGGCCGCTGGCCGTCGTTCTCGGCGGCCGCCGTCCAGGCCGGTTTCCAGTCGGCGCTGGCCCTGCCGCTGCGGCTGCGTGAGGTGACCCTCGGCGCGCTCAACCTGCTCAGCACCAGCACGGCCCCCATCGAGGAGGCGGACATCATCGTGGCCCGGGCCTTCGCCGACCTCGCCACCCTCAGCATCCTCCAGCACCGGGCCAGCACCGAGGCCCAGCAGCTGAACGAGCAACTGTCCTCCGCACTGACCAGCCGCATCGTGATCGAGCAGGCCAAGGGCGTGATCTCCGAGCGCGCGGGAATCGGCCTGGCCGAGGCCTTCGGCCGGATGCGGAACTACGCGCGTCACCACAACCTCCGGCTCACCGACGTCGCCCAGGCCGCGGTGAACGGGAGTCTCGAGTCGAAGGCCTGGGCCGCGCCGTCCTGGCCCTGACCTGGCGGCCGACCGCTCAGCGGGTAACGGCTCAGCGCGGGTACGGGCTCAGCTGGTCACGTCGGCGCTGGTGAAGCGGGCCCAGGCGATCGAGCCGAAGATCACGATGTAGGCGGCGAAGGACAGCAGCCCGTGCAGCAAGGTGCCGGTGTCGATGGGCGTGCGCAGCAGCGAGTCGAACGACAGCCAGAAGTGGGTCGGCAGGTACGGGTGGATCACCGCGAACTGGGCCACATTGTCGGCCACCTCGCTGGCCACCGCGAGCACTAGGACGGCCGCGATCGCGCCGATCGGGTGCTCGGTCAGGGTCGAGATGGCCAGGCCGATCGCAGCCAGCGCGGCCATCCCGGCGGCCACGTACAGCGTGACGTAGAGCAGCCGGAGCAGGCCGTCCGCGAGGGACACGGTCGTCCCCGACAAGAGCGTCACCGGCCCGATCGGGAACAGGATCGCGCCCATGATCAGCGATACCGCCGACACCAGCAGGCACGCGGCCAGCCCGAAGATGACCACGGCCACGTACTTGACGGAGAGCAGGCGGGTCCGGCCGGCCGGCACGGTGAGCAGGTAGCGGAGCGTGCCCAGGCCCGCCTCGCCCGCGATCGAGTCGCCGGCCACGACCGCGATCACCAGCGGCAGGACCAGGGTGAGCAGGATGGTCAGGGCCAGGAAGGACAGGAACACCCCGTTGCCGGCCAGCTGGGCGAAGAACGAGGCGGCCGGGCCGCTGCCGCCCCCGCCGCCACCGTGCGGCATCGACACCCGCAACCCGATGGCCAGGACGATGGGCAGGATCACGAGCACGCCGAGCAGGGCCAGGTTGCGCCAGCGCCGGAACATCAGGCGCAGCTCCGAGCCCAGCAACCGCAGCCAGGTCCGGACCCCGTTGCGGGGCTGGGCGTGCGCGGCCAGCGCCCCGCCGCCCGCGCCCGCCGGGGCACCCCCGCGGGGAGCGGACAGCTCAGCCGTCGACATCGAATCCCTCCCCGGTGAGCCCCACGAACAGGTCCTCGAGATTGGGCCGCGGCGTGTCCAGCCCGGCCACCGGGACGCCCGCGTAGACCAGCTCGCGGGTGACCTGCTCGGGCGCCTGGTCACCGAGCGCGGCGGACGCCTCCCCCTCGGCGGCGGTCACGTCGGCCAGTCCCAGCTTGCCGAGGACCTCGGCGGCCCGCGCGGGATCGGTGGTGGTGACCCGGATCCGGGCTGAGCCGCGGGCCCGCAGCTCCTCCAGTGAACCCTGGAAGACCAGCTTCCCGGTCCGCATCACCCCCACCTGGGTGCAGATCTGCTCGACCTCGGCCAGCAGGTGCGAGGACACCAGGACGGTGATGCCGTCGGTGGCGATCTCCCGGATCAGCCCGCGCACCTCGCGGGTGCCCTGGGGGTCGAGCCCGTTGGTGGGCTCGTCCAGGATGATCAGCTCCCGCGGCTGGAGCAGGCTGGCCGCGATGGCCAGCCGCTGCTTCATGCCGAGCGAGTAGGCCCGGTAGTGCTTCTTCTTCGCGGCGAGCAGGCCGACCCGGTCCAGGGCCGTGGTGATCCGCTGCTGCGCGGTGCGCGGGTCGGCGGTCCGGTCAGCCGCGTCCACCCGGGCCAGGTTGTCCCAGCCGGACAGCTGCGGGTAGAACGCGGGGCCCTCGACCAGCGACCCGACCCGGGGCAGGACCCGGACGGTGCCTGCGGGCATCGGCACCCCGAGCAGCATGTGGCTGCCCTGGGTGGGATAAACCAGCCCGAGGAGCATGCGGATCGTGGTGGTCTTGCCGGACCCGTTGGGGCCGAGGAAGCCGTAGACGCTGCCCCGGGGCACCAGCATGTCGATGCCGTCCACCGCCAGCTGGCCGCTCCGGAACCGCTTGGTCAGGCCCGCGGTGACGATCGCCGGGGAGTCCGCCCCCGGGGCGGCCTCCTGGCCAGCCGCCCCGGCGGAGCCCGCCTGCGCCGCATCCACTTCCGGGGCGTCCACTCCCGCGGCGTTAACCTGCGCGGCGTCGGCCTGCGCGGCGTCGGCCTGCGCGGCGTCCACCGGACCCGAACTCGCCTGACCCGTGCTCACGTAACCGTGCTCACTTGACCTGGGCCGCGGCGCTCTCGAGGACCGCCGGGGTGACCGCGCCGACCAGCACGTGACCGTTGCTGGTCATCAGCACCGACACCAGGCTGGTGTGCAGCAGCTTGCCGCTGCCCCACGCGCCGTGCACCGGGGTGGCCGACTTCAGCAGCGCGGCCGCGACTGCGGCGTCCTCACCGCTGCTGCCCGCCGGGCCGCCCGCGGGGCTGCCCGCCGCCGACTGCGCGGCCGAGCCGGCCACGCTCGACGCGCTGCCCGCCCCCATCAGACCGGCCAGCCCGGACGCGGGGAGCACCGCCACCGACAGCCAGTCCTTGCCGATCACCTGGGGCTCGCCGCTGGCCTGGCTGCCCTTGGCCGGCATCTTCGTGGATGTGGCGGACGGGGTGACCACCTTGACCTTGGCACCAGGCGGGGCGGTGAAGCTGAAGTTGGCGGCGGCCGGCTTGACGAACGAGATCGAGGTGTAGCCGACCTGGAACGCCGGGCTGGCCGCGCCCCGGGCGAAGACCTGGACCCGCAGCGGGACGTTCCGGGTCGCGTCGATGGCGATGGCGACCCGGCCGATCAGCGAGCCGCTGGACTTGGGCGACAGCACCAGCTGGTACGCGGCCTGGCCGGCCACGGTCACGTTACGCTCGACGCTGACCCGGGTGCTCGGCCCGACGGCCTTGAGGGCCTGGGTGGCGGCCTGCTGCGGGGTAAGCGGGACCTGCGACGGCGTGACCGCCTGGCGCTTGGCGTCCTTAGCGGCCCGGGCAGGCAACTGGATCCGCGTCACCGTGTTCGAGCTGCTCTGCCAGACCCAGGCCTCGCGGCCGTTGCGGATCAGGTCGGTTTCGCTCATCTGCACCGGCACCGCGAGGCGGATGTGCTGGGGGTTGGCGTACCAGACCTTGATCGTGTGCGACCCGGCCAGCAGCGCCATGGTGGAGTTAGGGTCGCTACTGCCGGGCAGCTGCGGGATGCCGAGCGACGCCGTTTCCACCACGGTCCCGGTCAGCGCGGGCAGCGGGGTGTCCTGGCCGGCCACCGAGGCCAGCAGCTGCGCGGGTGTCCGCGACGGCAGCTCAGGTGACGCCTGGGCGCTGCTGATCATGGAACCGGCGGCCACCGCGGCCGCCAGGGCCACGGCACCCGCGGGCACCGCCCACCTGGCACGACGGGAAAACGTCGGCAGCGTGTTCATCGCACAACCTCACTCGTCCCCGTGCGGGTTGGCCGCCCGGGCTCGTTCGTGGCCGTCACCGGCCCGGCGTGAGCCGCAGTCCCCCTGTCCGGGAGGCGCGGTTCCCTTATCTCCCCCGCCTTCCCCCATCATGGCGCACGGTGCCTGAGCGAACCCTGTGAGCGTGATCCAGACCGGCCGGCGAGCCTGGGCCGCAGGCCCGGGCGAGCGGCCGGTGCGGTGTTCTCCTGGGTCACGCGAACGCCTGAAGCCAGCCGAGTGAGCGTGACCCCACCGGGTAACCTCGTGGGCGTGCGGGTGCTCGTCGTGGAGGACGAACGAAGGCTGGCCGCGGCCGTCCGGCGCGGGCTGGCCGCCGAGGGCTTCGCGGTGGACCTGGCCCACAACGGCGAGGACGGCCTGCACGCCGCGCGCGAAGGCGGGTACGACGCCGTGGTGCTCGACCTGATGCTGCCCAAGATCTCCGGGTACCGGGTCTGCCAGCAGCTGCGCGCCGAGGAGAACTGGGTGCCGATCCTCATCCTGTCCGCCAAGGATGGTGAGTACGACCAGGCCGACGGGCTGGATCTGGGCGCCGACGACTACCTGACCAAGCCGTTTTCCTACGTGGTGCTGGCGGCCCGGCTGCGGGCCCTGCTCCGGCGGGGCGCAATCCCCCGGCCCGCGCAGCTGCGGGCGGGTGACCTGTCCCTGGACCCGGCCAGCCGGCGGGTCCGCCGCGGGGAGGCCGACATCGACCTGACCGCGCGGGAGTTCGCCCTGCTGGAGTACCTGATGCGGCGGGCCGGGCAGGTGGTGGCCAAGACGGACCTGCTGGAGCACGTCTGGGACAGTTACGACTCGCTGGACCTCAACGTGGTCGAGGTCTACGCGGGCTACGTGCGGCGCAAGATCGACGCGCCGTTCGGCCGCGGCGCGCTGCAGACAGTGCGCGGGGCGGGCTACCGCCTCGCAGCAGACGGCGGCTGACCACCCGCCCGCCGCGGCCGCAGGCCGCCGGACCTCGTCAGGCGCCGCGTCGTTCCTTTGACCTTCCTATCCATGCAGGGTACCATGCAATACATGGAACCTGGCGACGACGTTAACTGGCTGGGCCAGGTTCGCAAGGGCGTGGCCGAGCAGTGCGTCCTGGCCCTGCTCACCAGCGGGGAAAAGTACGGAGTCGAGCTGGCGCGCGAGCTTACGGCACGGGGGCGGATCATCCGCAGCGAAGGGACGCTCTACCCACTGCTCGCCCGCCTGCGGCGCAACGGCCTGGTCGAGACGTCGTGGCAGGAGTCAAACGCCGGCCCGCCGCGCCGCTACTACCGCCTCACCACCGACGGAGAACTGGCCCTCGCCACCTTCACGAAACAGTGGCGGGTTTTTCGCGACGCCGTCGATGAGATTCTCGACGAAGGGAGCCCGGAATGACTACCCGACAATCGGCCGGCGAGGCCGACAAGCTTGTCCGGCGCTATCTGGCGCAGCTGGACGCAGCGCTGCAGGGCGTCGAGGCCTCCCGGAGGCAGGAGATCCTCGCCGAAGTGCACGAGCACATCGAAGAGGAGCGGGCCGAGCTCGATCCCGGCGACACGGCAAGTGTCCGGACCCTCCTCGACAAGTGTCGGCGACCCCGCTGCAATCGCTGCCGAGGCAGGCGCACCGCCTCCGGGCAGCCGTCGCTGGGACGCATGGGCGCCGTGGCTGATCATCTTCGGCCCAGTCGCGAGCGGGCTGGGCTGGATCGCCGGGATGCTGATCCTGTGGCCCTCCCCGACATGGAGCCAGCGCGACAAGCTCATCGCCACCTTCGTCCCGCTCGCCGGCCTGATAGCTCTTTTCTTCGGCCTCGTGGCCGCGCTCGGCGGGTCAGCTGCCTGCCCGGGCCACGCCCTGCACGCGGCGGCTGGCTGCACACCAAGGGGTTCGCTCTTCCGCTCGGAGTCGCCATACTGCTGGTCGTCGTCGGTCTCGCCGCTCACTTGCTGCCGCCGATCCACCTGATGAGGACGCGTCGCCGGCAACGCTCCACCCTCGCCTGACCGGCCTGCTGACTTGTCAGCCGGATTGGCTCCACCGTGAAACGGAAGGACCGCACCCGCTGCACGCCGCCCGGACCCCAGCTCACTGGGCGGACGCCCCCGGGGCTGACCGGGCCAGCCTGTGGATAACCATCAGCAGTTAAGATCAGACCCCCGATAGGGGGTCAAAATCGAACTGCTGATCGGAGCAGCCCGCGCGGGAGCTAGAGGACCTGGATAAGATCGTTATTTAACATAGGGACACTATGTGAAGGCACGTATGGGCACAGGGGAGGGACGGACGGGCTATACAGAGGACGTGGCTGAGCTGCGTTCACCTGGTACGGATTCGCCGGGCCCGGGCCCGGCGTCGCTGCGCGCCGAGCAGGTGGCCCAGACCCGGTCCGCGCTGGTTGACGCGGGCCGGCGGCTGTTCGGCGAGCGCGGCTTCGCCGCCACGTCCGTGGACGACCTGAGCCGGGCGGCCCGGGTGACCACCGGGGCGCTGTACCACCACTTCCCGACCAAGACCGCCCTGTTCGAGACGGTCTTCCTGGCCGTGCACGGGGAGCTCATGCTGGCCTCCGCGAGCGCGGCCGCCGGAGCCGCCGGGGGGGCCGGGACCGCCGGAGCCGCCGGGGGCGCCGGGGAGCCCGACGCGCTGGCCCGGGGCTTCGACGCCTTCCTGGACGCGGTGCTGGAACCGGACGTGCAGCGCATCATCGTCACCGACGCACCCGCCGTGCTCGGGCTGGCCCGCTTCACCGAACTCGACGAGCAGTACGCGGTGCCGGCCATCGTCGCGGCCCTGCAGGCCGCGGGCGCCGCGGGCCGGCTGCACGCCGGAGACCCCGGCACGGTCGCCCGGCTGCTGCTGGGGGCGCTGGTCCGGGGCAGCATGCTGATCGCCGGCTCGGCCGATCCGGCCGCGGCCCGGAAGAGCGTCGGCCGGGCCGTCCGGGCCCTGCTGGCCGGCTTCGCGCCCGGGCCGGGTGAGTAGGCGTGCGCAGGCTCCCGGGGCGGCGGGCCAGGCCGCTGGTGGCGGCGGCGCAGCCTGCGGGCCCGGGTCACCCTGGCCTCCACCGCCGGGCTGGCCCTGGCCCTGGCGGCAGCCGCGGTGCTGCTCAGCAGCGCGCTGCGGGTCTCGCTGATCCGCAGCCTGGACAACTCGGCCCGGCAGGGCGCGCGGGAGGTCGCCGCGCTGTCCGATGCGCACCGGCTGCCAGACCCGGTCCCGGTAGTCCCCGGCACCATCACCGTGCAGGTTCTCAGCTCTAACGGTCGGATCGTGAACGTGTCGCCGGACGCGGACCGCCTCGTCCCGCTGCTGCCGCCGGCCGTCGCGGCGGCCAACGCCCGGGACGGCCGGGCCGTGTTCCTCAACGGCCGTCCGTACGGGCTGCCCGACACGGTCCGGGTGGCCACCGCGGCCACCGCGGACGGCGGGACCGTCATCGCCGCGGTCGCCTACAACCAGGTGGGCGAGAGCCTGGCCACGCTGACCCGGGCGCTGGTCATCGGCACCCCGCTGCTGCTGGCCCTGCTGGCCGGGGCGAGCTGGCTGATCGCCGGGTCCACCCTGCGGCCGGTCACCGAGCTGCGCCGGGGCGCCCAGGACGTCACCCGGACCGGCCGCCCGCGGGCCCTGCCGGTGCCCGAGGCCCGCGACGAGGTGCGCAACCTGGCGCTGACCCTGAACGACATGCTCAGCCAGCTCGGCGCGGCCCAGGACCGGCAGCGCGGGCTGATCTCCGACACCGCGCACGAGCTGCGCAGCCCGATCGCCAGCATCCGGGCCCAGCTGGAGGTGGCGCTGGACCACCCGGACAGCCAGGACTGGCGGGAGACCGCCAGCGACGTGCTCGCGGACACCCTCCGGCTGGCCCGGCTGGCGGAGGACCTGCTGGCCCTGGCCCGGCTGGACGAACGGGAGACGCGGCGCCCGGCGCACCGCCGGGTGGACCTGGCCGGCCTGGTCCAGGAAGAGGTCAGCCGGTACGCCGACGCACGGGTCCCGGTCCGGCTGGCCGGGACCGGGCCGGCCGAGGTGACCGGGGATCCCGACGGGCTGCACCGGATGCTCAGCAACCTGATCGACAACGCCGCGCGGTACGCGCGAACGCAGGTCGCGGTCTCGGTGGGCACGGCCGGGCCGAGCGCCCGGCTCTCGGTCGCCGACGACGGGCCGGGCATCCCGGCCGCGGAGCGGGAGCGGGCCTTCGGCCGGTTCACCCGGCTCGAGGCGGACCGCAGCCGGGACGGCGACGAGGCGGGCGGCGCGGGGCTCGGGCTGGCCATCGTGCGGGCCACCGCGCAGGCCCACGGCGGGTCCGCCTGGCTGGAGGACGCGGGACCGGGGCTGCGGGCCGTGGTGCTGCTGCCCCGGGCGGCCAGCGGGCGGCCGGACGGCTCCGCTCCTACCAAGTCCCCCAGGGGAGCAGCGCCGTGACCGCGATGACCGCGAACAGCAGGGTCAGGTAGGCGATCGACAGGTGGAACAGGCGCATCGGCGCCGGGTTGGCGCTGGGCTGGGCCAGGCCCGCGCACGCGCCCTCGGTCACGCCGCTGGCGCTGGTCTCCCCGGCCGCCGGAGCGGTCTGGGTGTCCACCGGCAGGGTTTCCACCAGCACGGGCGTGGCCACGGCGACGCCCCCGCCCGCGGCCGGGCTGGCGCCGCTGCTCCCGGGGGCTGGCCGGGCCGGGCCCAGGCGCGGGCGCGTCGTCGTACGTGATCGCGGCCACCCGGTGGTGCAGCCGGTGGGCCTCGGCCAGGAACCAGCCTCCCAGCCCGACGGCCGCGACCGTGTACAGCCAGCCCGCGTAGGGCGCGAGGGCCAGGGTGGCCAGCACCATCACGTAGGAGTACATGAGGATCTTCCGGGCCACCACGGCGGGCGTGGCCACCACCGGCAGCATGGGCACCCGGGCCGCGGCGTAGTCGTCGCGGAACTTCATGGCCAGCGCCCAGAAGTGCGGCGGCGTCCAGAAGAAGATCACGGCGAACAGGACGACCGCGGGCAGGCTGACCCGGCCGGTCACGGCGGACCAGCCGATCAGCACCGGGAAGCAGCCGGCCGCGCCGCCGATGACGATGTTGGACGGGGTCCGGCGCTTCAGGCCGAGCGTGTAGACGAACACGTAGAACAAGATCGCGGCATCCGCGAGCGCCGCGGACAGCCAGTTGACCAGCAGGCCGAGCAGGACCGTGGACAGCGCGCCGAGCAGGATGCCGAACACCAGCGCCTCGGCCGGCTTGATCACCGCGGCCTCGCGGCCCCTGCCGTTCAGCGGCCGCCGGGAGGTGCGCCGCATGATCGCGTCGATGTCGCGGTCGATGTAGCAGTTGATCGTGTTCGCGCTGCCCGCCGCGCAGGCCCCGGCGACCAGGGTGACCAGGAGCACCCGGATCGAGGGCAGGCCGCGCTGCGCGAGCAGCATGGTCGGGATCGTGGTGACCAGCAGGAGCTCGATGATCCGGGGCTTGGTGAGCGCGAAAAGCGACCGGGCGACCACCCGGGCGGGGCGGCGCCCCGCAATGGCAGGCAGCGCGTCGGTCGCTGGGGTCACTCCTGGTCCTCCGTCTTGTCCGTTGAGCCCGTCTCGTCCGTTCGCGAGCCGCCGAAGGCCGCGTCGTCCGAGGCGGCCTCGCCGGACACCTTATCCCGCGCCTCTCTGGCCGCCTCAGCGGCGGCCTCCTTCATCGCGTCCTCGGTGCGCACGCCGACCGCGGGCGGGGTGCCCCGCTCGGCCAGCGGCTCGGCCGCGCCCGACGCGGTCGCGGTGGGCAGGCCGGTCGCCGCCGCGAGCGACTCCGCCCGGCCCGGCCCGGCCGGCGCGACGGGGCGGGCCCCGGCGATGGGCCGGCGGCCCGGGATGGTGTGCGGCCTGGTGAAGACGAAGTACAGCGCCGTCATCACGACGATGAAGAAACCCAGCGGCAGGACCAGGGTCATGACCTGCGCGCCTACCGGGTAATAGCTCACCGAAACCGCCTCGATCACGCTGTGCACTCTATCCTCCTGCTGGGAGCCAAACTGATCATCTCCATCCGGTCCGGGTGGGCCAGGTGGACTTGGACGGCCGGAGAATCCGGTTCAGGCCGAGCGTGAGAGCTTCCGACTCCTCGTCGTTCAGCCACTGCACCAGGAGCGCGATTCCCGCGATCATGTAGGGCACCAGGACCAGGACCCATAGCTCCGAACCACCTGCCTGCTGATCGAAAACCAGACTGAGCAGATGGTGACTCCCTACCCCCAGATACGCGGGGTAAAGGACATTGGCCCCGAAGCTGAGCACCATGCCCAGGATCGTCCCGACCAGGACGACCCCCGAGAGCAGGAACACCCGGTACAGCGGCCCGAACTGCGGGCTGAACGGGCGGGAGCCGATGAGCTGCAGCCAGAACAGCACGGCCGCGCCCATGGTGGTAACCACCTGGACCGCGAGCACCACCGGGTGATGCAGGCCCGCGTCGAACAGCGCGGGGATGTACCAGCCACACCAGACCACGAGGAACAGGGCGGTCACCGCGACCGGCCAGCTGCGCAGCCGGGGTGTCACGGGTCCGGCCGCCCCCTGGCTGGCCAGCGTCTCCCGGGGCCGCGGCGTGCGCCCGAGGCCGCGCCACAGCACCAGCCACGGCGCGCCCAGCACGATCAGCGGCGGGGCGTAGACCCCGAGCAGGATGTCCTGGAGCACCCGGAGCCAGATGAACCTTCCCGACCAGTAACCCAGCGGCGAGAGCAGGGCCAGGGCCGCGAGGAGCAGCCCGGAGTAGAACGCGATGGTCTCGCGGCGCAGGCCGTCCGGCAGCGCGGACCCGCCCCGGCGCGCGTCGCCGCGCAGCCCCAGCAGCCCGGCCACGTGCACGACCAGGACGGCCAGGCCCACGGCGAGGACCGCCACGTTGGCCGACCAGTGCGAGACAACCAGGTTCATGACGGTGGTGGGCCGCGCGGCTGACGCGAACGTGAGCCTCTCCGGGCGGGCCGCTCCTTTCCGTTCAGAGCACGTAGAACAGCAGGAAGAAGAACAGCGTAACGATCGCGATGAAGTTCCAGATCAGCGTGAACGAGCTGAGCGACGACTGGAACCGCTGCACCGCGAACGCCTCGGCGTAGGTGGGCGGCTGCTCGACGAAGGAGATGGACGTGAGCGGGCGGACCCGCATGACCAGGATCTCGAGCCAGATCATCGCCGCGAGCCAGCTGACCAGCAGGACCGGGTAGGTGTCGGTGAATACGCTGGAGAAGCCTGAACTGCCGGGCTGGAAGGGCACGGTCAGCAGCTGGACGATCTGCAGGGCCACCGCGGCGAGCCCCAGCAGCAGCGCCACCAGGGCCGCGGCCTGCCAGGCGCTCTTGGCGCCGGCCTTGATCCGGGCCAGCCCCACGTACTGGACGACGGCGCTGAGCAGGACCAGGACCAGGATCGTCACGCCGTAGCCCATCTGCGGGGCGTGGAATCCCGAGCCCTTCCACCGGCCCGAGGAGTTGATCGACCGCAGGTAGAAGTAGGCGAACGCGAAACACCCGTAGAGGAAGCCCAGCCCGCCGACCGCGAACCGCGAGCCGGTCCAGGCCGCGTTGAGCGCCGCCTCGTGGTAAAAACCGGCTTCCTCGGCCGCCCGGTCCAGCTCGTTCGGCGGCTGCGTGGTCTGCTCAGCCATGGCTATGCCTCCACTCCGGTGCTGGCCGTCCCGGCACTCGCGTACGAGGCACTGACCACGCCCACCGGCGGGTTCAGGTCCGCGACCGGCGGGGCGTCCTTCACCCCGTAGTCATAAGGACCGGACAGCACCACCGGGATGTGCTCGAAGTTGCCGGGTGGCGGGGGCGAGGAGACCTGCCATTCCAGGCCGCGCGAGTTCCACGGGTTCCCCACCTCACGCTCCCGGACGATCACGGTGGACCAGATGAAGTTGATCACGAAGACCAGGATCGAGCCGCCGAGCAGGAACGAGGAGATCGACACCCAGTCGTTCAGGCCCTCCAGGTTCCGCGCGTACTCGAACACGCGGCGCGGCTGGCCCAGCATGCCCACCGCGAACAGCGGCAGGAAGGTCGAGTTGAAGAAGATGAACATGGTCCAGAAGTGGATATACCCCAGCTTCTGGTTCAGCTTGATGCCGATCATCTTCGGCAGCCAGTAGTAGCAGGCACCGAAGAAGGCGAAGATGATGCCGCCCATGATCGTGTAGTGGAAGTGCGCCATCACGAAGAAGCTGCCGTGCTCGGTGGTGTCCGCCGGGACGTCGGACAGGAACACCCCGGAGATACCGCCGATCAGGAAGTTGAAGTACAGCGCCAGCGCGAAGCACATCGGCACCGTAAGCCGCATCTTGGCCTTCCAGAACGTGCCCATCGCGACCAGGTAGATGAACCCGGTCGGGATCGAGATGAGCTCGGTGGTCAGCATGAACAGCGGGCGCATCTCCGGGTTGATGCCGCTCACGAACAGGTGGTGCTGCCAGACGAAGAAGCTGAGCAGGGCCACCCCGATCATGCCAGCGCCGGCCACCCGGTAGCCGAAGAGCGGTTTACGGCAGAACACCGGGATGAGCTCCGACACGATCCCGAACCCGGGCAAGGCCAGGATGTAGACCTCCGGGTGCCCGAAGAACCAGAACAGGTTCTCGTAGAGGTAGCTGCTGCCGCCCAGGGTGTTCACGTAGTTCGCGGTCTCCACCGTCCGGTCGAGGATCAGCAGGTACAGGCCGCCGACCAGGACCGGGGTGGCCAGAACCATCAGGAACGAGACGGTGACCATGGACCAGACGAACATCGGCAGCCGGCTCCACCGCATCCCGGGCGCCCGGTAGTTGATCACGGTGACGATGATGTTGAACCCGGCCAGGATGATCGAGATCCCCATCAGGCCGAAGGCGACCGCGTAGGAGTCCATCCCCTGGGTGGCCTGGACGCTCAGCGGCGCGTAGCCGGTCCAGCCGGTGGGGAACCCGCCCATCAGCACGCTGGACAGCAGGATGATGAACGCCGCCGGCGTCAGCCAGAACGACAGCGCCTCCAGCCGGGGGAACGCCATCCGCTTGGACCCGATCATCAGCGGCATCAGGAAGTTGCCGAACGGGCCGAGCACCACCGACGACATCAGCATCATCATCATCGTGCCGTGCTCGCCGACCACCATCAGGTACGTGGAGGCACTCATGATGTGGTACGTCGGCGACAGCAGCTCGGTCCGGATCGCCATCGCGAACAGGCCCGCGGTGCAGAAGTAGATGATCATCCCGACCAGGTACTGGACGCCGACCACCTTGTGGTCCAGCGAGTACCGGAAGTACCGGGCCACCCCGCCGAAGGCTTCCTCTTCCTCCTCGGCCACCGGGACGGGCTTGCCGAGGATCTGCCGGCCGAGGTCGTTGAACACGCCCAGCCCGGCCAGCCAGCCGACCACGGCGATCACGTAGCCCAGGACGAGCGGGAAGTCGTTCATGTCCGACAGCGAGTTCCGGGCGTAGTCCCAGGACAGGAAGTTGCCCAGCCAGTGGCCGAGGAAGTAGCCGATGATGGCGCCGATGATCCCGGTGTGCATGGCCGGGCGCATCCACCAGGGCCGGGCCAGGCGCGGGCCGACCGGTCCGGATCCGGCTGGCTCCTGCGCGCCCTTCTCCGGCTCTATCTCGATGGACATCCGGTCACCCCTTCATCGCAGTGTTGGCCTGGGGATCCGTTTCCGGCATCTCAGGGTGGATGAACGACCTGCCGGCCGCTGGTCCGGCGGTCACGGCGTCACCGGGTCAGACGGCGGGTAGTAGAAGCCGGCCGCGCCGGTGATCCCCAGCTTGACCAGGACCTTGCCGAGCTGCGGGATCACGGTGGGATCGTAGGTCAGCGAGTAGGGCGGCAGCGCGGCCAGCAGGCCATTGTGCCGCTGCACCGCCTCGTTCGTCCTCGCCCACACCTGGAAGGCCGTGGGAGTGGTGACCCGGCCGTAGTCGAACATGGCCCCGTGCCAGATCCCGCACAGCTCGCTGCAGCGGACGGTGAACCCGCCGATCTGCTTGGGGGTGGTGTAGGCCACGTTGTCCACCCCTGGGTTGGCGTCGGCTTTCACGCCGAGCTGGTAGGCCCAGAAGCTGTGGATCACGTCCAGCGACGTCACGTGGAACGCGACCGGTCGGTTGTCCGGGAGCACCAGCTGGGTGGTCTCCATCCCGCCGAACTGCGGGTAGCGGAAGGTGAACTGCCACTGCTGGCCGATGACCTGAACCTGGAGGTAGTTGCTGCCGGACGGCTTCCAGACCGGCGACGGCCCCTCGCCTGCCCCGGCGCCGGCCGGGGCGATCAGCTCCACGGTGCCGAACACGAACGCGGCCAGCACGATGACCGCGGTCCCGCCAATCCAGGTGGCCTGGATGCCGGTGTGCCCGAACAGCGGCGGCCCGTCCTCGTCGTCACCGGCCCGGTGCCGCCAGTTGATCAGCGTGTAGACGAAGTAGGTCCACACGAAGAGCATGACCGGCGCGGCGGCCAGGCCCAGCACGGCGATGTCGAACTGCTGGTCGCTAGCCGACGACGACATCCGGCCCGGCGGCAGGTGCGGGTACCAGACGAACCAGATGACGAGGTCGGCGGCCAGCGCCAGCACGATCCAGATCAGGAAGATCCGCAGACCGTGGTTCGGCCCTTGCCTGCCGTCGGCCTGGCCGGGGGCCGCCGGGGCCTGGGACTCGGCCATCAGGCTGCCACCTCCATGTTGCCCATCATGAAACCGAGCGTCTGCATCGGGCCGCCGTTGCCATCCAGGAACCCGCCGCCGCAGGGGACGAAGCACTGCCAGCGGAAGGTGCCCCCGTGCTTCGGGGTCATGAAGCTGAACTTGACCATCGAATGCGGACCCGAGGTGCACGGCGAGTTCGAGCACGCGCTGCTGTTGAACAGCGCGGTGTTCGGCGAGGCGATCGGCACGAACACGTGCAGGCTGGGGATGGCGAACGTGTGCCCGACGCTGCAGTTGGACCAGGAGTTCAGGACCGAGTACCGCTTGGCCGCCCCCAGGGGCTGCCCGACGGTCTTGAACTGCTGCACGGTCATCGAGTTGCCCATCGTCCCCTGGATCTTGCTCCAGAAGTTGTTGCGCAGTGGGGTGCAGCCGTCGTAGCCCAGGATCGTCATGTTCACCCGGGTGTTGGCCGGCACCTGGAACAGCGTGGTGTGCACCCAGGCCTTGGTCTTCGGGTCCTGGACGAAGTAGCTGACCCAGTCCGGCCGCGAGCTCACCGTGTTCTGCGGGTCTTCCTGCAGGACCACGTTGACCGCGCCGCCGGACGCCTCGGGCGAGTAGTTCACCACTGCGAGGCTGCTGCCCAGGTAGTGGAGGACGATGAAGACCGCACCGGCGACCACGATGGCGAACGCCACCAGCAGGGTCACGATACGGGCCGGCAGAGACACCAGTCACCACCTCGCTTCTTCGCGGCGCCTCGCGCACACGACTGGGCCGGCCGCAATGTCCCCAGAACTTGCGGGCCGGAGGTCTCGTCTGGTCCCTGATCTTGCGATCGATCGCCTCGCCACGGCAACTCGACAGGCATTGAATGACGAAATTGTCATGAACAGGGCATCTCACCCCGGCGGTGTCAGGGCCCCATGGGCATTCTGATTACATTAGGTGGTCATCTTCAGACTCATTGTTACCGCTCGCGGTCCCAGCAACACCTCAGACCTCAGAGCAAGTGCTGCAATGGTTTGCTTTCCCCCTCTAGGGTTGACCGCAACCCTCCTGGCGGTACATCCTCGCCTGAGGGGATCGTCCAGGCGGTGGCCTGCCACCGCGCCGCGCTGACGTGTCGCCCACACTGACCATGCAACGTAACCCACCTGCGAAGACGGGTCCCCTGCCGGGGAGGTATCCCACGGCAGCGCGGCTCCTCGTGGTCGATGACGAGCCGCAGATCCGCGAGTTCATCGCGCGCGCCCTGGCGGCGGCGGGCTATGCAATCGATTTCGCCGGATCGGGTAAAGAAGGCCTCAGCCAGGCCACCGTCGGCGATTACGACCTGGTCATCCTGGATCTGGTCATGCCGGACATGGACGGGCGGGAGATCCTCGCCCGGCTGCGCCGCGACCGGCCGGACCAAGCGGTGCTGGTGCTGTCCTGCCTCGCGGACGTCACCACTAAGGTGGATTGCCTGGAGTTGGGGGCGCAGGACTACCTGACCAAGCCGTTCTCCCTGGCCGAGCTGCTGGCCCGGGTGCGGGTCAGGCTGCGGGATGACGGGCACCCCCTGAACGAGGTGCTGAGGGCAGGAGAGCTCGTGCTGGACTTCGGCCGGCTGGAAGCCAACATCGGTCATGGCCCGGTCCCGCTCACCCGCCTGGAGTTCCTGCTGCTCCGCGAGCTGATGGAGCACGTCGGCCAGTCGGTGCCCAAAGGGCAGCTACTCGCCACCGTGTGGGGATACGACTTCGATCCCGGTTCCAACGTGGTCGACGTCTGCGTCCGCCGCCTGCGCTCGAAACTCGGTTTCGACCTGATCAAGACGGTGCGTGGTGAGGGATACCAGCTCACCGCGTAGAGACGGGATGGCCCGGCCCGGCCGGCCATGGCCACTGGGCTCAGGGAGGGGACCCGATGCGGCTGCGGCAGCACGCGCCGGTGAGCGCCCTGGCCCCCGAGCCGTCACCGGCCGGGGTCCCGCTGGACCCGGCGCCCCTGGACGGACTGCCGCTGGGCCCGCTCGGGCCACTGGAGCCGGGCCCGGGCGAGGGCCGCCGGCTCGGCCCCGCGCCCCGCTCCCGGCCGGCCTGTGGCATTCGCTGCCGGCCGGGCTGGCCCTGACCCGGGACGCCCGCCGCCGGGCCACCGCCCGGGCGGCCCGGGCCCGCGGCGGCTTCAGCTGGCCGTGGCGGGTGGCCTGGGTGGACGTGGCGTGGGCGGCGTTCTCCGTGGTCAACCTGCTCTGCATCCTGGTTTTCCAGCACTGGGAGACGATCCCGTTCCATTTCATCTGGATCAGCCTGACCCTGCTGTACGGCTTCCGGGTCTGGGCCACCCGCCCGACGCTGTGGGTGCTCGGCGTGGTCATGGTGACCACGTTCGCCGCGATCGGCTGGGACGTCTACCGCGGCACCCAGTCCGTGGACGAGCTCAACGAGGTCCCCCTGCTGGCCATGATGTTCTGGCTGATGGTCTGGCATGCGCAGCGCCGGCTGGACGCGGACCACGAGCGGGACCTGGTCAGCGACGAGAACGGCCGGCTGCTGGCCACCCAGCGCCGGTTCCTGCAGGACGCCTCGCACCAGCTGCGCACGCCCATCACGATCGCGCTCGGCCACGCCGAGCTGCTGGCCCAGGAACTCACCGACCGGGCCGAGCGGCGCGACATCCAGGTCGTGGTGGGCGAGCTGACCCGGCTGCGCAGGCTCGGTGAGCGGCTGCTGGTCATCGCGGCCTCCGAGGACCCGGACTTCCTCCGGCCGGAGCCGGTGGCCCTGGACGGGCTCACGATGGACGTCATCCGGCGCTGGCGCCCGACGGCGGACCGGCGGTGGCAGGTCGGCCGGCTCGACGAGGTCACCATCCCCGCCGACCGGGAACGGCTCGGCCTCGCCGTGGACGCGCTGCTGGAAAACGCCGTCCGGCACACCCGCAACGGCGACATGATCCAGCTTTCGGTGCTGGTGAACGCCCCGGGACTGCCCGTGCGTATGATCGTCGCGGACACCGGTACGGGGATCGCACCCAGCGAGCTCGAGCACATCTTCGACCGTTTCCGCACCGGCTCGCCGCCGGGCGGCGCCGCCGCGGCCGGGACCACCGGCACCGGGTCCAAGGGCACCGGCCTGGGCCTGTCGCTGGTCCGGGCGGTGGCCCACGCACACGGCGGGGACGTGCGCGTGCGCAGTACCCCCGGCGTGGGCAGCGAGTTCGAGCTGGTCCTGCCGGCCCCGGTCAGCGCCGGGACGCTGTATCCCGTGCTCCCGCTGACCTGGGCCAGCGAATCCACGGAGCCCGCGCCGGACCGGACGCTGAAGGACAATCCATGGCCAAGCAGGAACCGATGACCCAGGACTCCGCGAGTGGCACGCGGCACCACGACGAGGTGAGCGCGGGCCCGCCCACGCCACCCGGCCGCGGCGTGCGCGGCTGGTTCAGCGGGCTCAGCCGGTGGCGCAAGCTGGCCCTCATCTGGTCGGCCTCGGTGCTGGCGGTGGTGATCGCGCTGGTCGCGATCGGCGCCACCTCGGGCGGCGGCCCGGCCAGGCACGGGCCCCCGCCCCGCGCTGCCGCCTTCTCCCTGGCCGCGCTCGGGCACCCGGGCCAGCACATCTCCCTGGCCCAGTACGCGGGCCACCCGCTCATCCTGAACTTCTTCGCGTCCTGGTGCACGCCGTGCCAGCACGAGACCCCGCTGATCGCCCGGTTCTACCGCAGCCAGCACGGCCGCGTCACGATCGTCGGGATCGACGTCAACGACAGCAGCTCGGCGGGACTGGCCTTCGCCCGGAAGATGGGGGTGGCCTACCCGGTCGCGTCCGACCCGGCCCCGATGACCATGGCGCTCTCGTACGGGGTGACGGCGCTGCCGCAGACCTTCTTCCTCAACGCGCAGCACCGCATCGTCAAGCGGATCATCGACCCGGTGACGCTGACCGAGCTGCGCAGCGGGGTAGCCACCATGACCAAGCCCACCATGACCAAGCAGAGCGCACGGAGCTGAGCCGCGTGGACGCACCGACCCGCACCGACCCGCCGTATGTCCCCATCCGCACCAGCCGGTGGGCACCGCACCGGAAGACTCCCCGGTGGCTGCTGCTGGCCAGCGCGCTGATCGTGGTGGGCATCGTCCTGGTCGCGCTGGTGCACAAGCCCAGCCAGTCCCAGCAGGCCGGCGACCTCAAGGGCTTCCTGACCGACATGAATACCGACATCGAGTCCTGCTCGGGCGGGGTCGGTGAGTCGCTCAACGCCCTGCACCTGATCAACGCCGGCGCGAACTCGACCAAGAACGTCCAGGATGCGATCCAGGTCGCCCGCTACGGCGCGAGCAACTGCTCACCCGCCAACAACATGCAGATCGACGACCTCACCCAGTACCAGGTGACCGAGTCGCTGGCTGGATTCCACCTGGACACCGCGGTCAACGACCTGGTCACCTGGGCGTTCCCGTACGCCCAGCGGGTGCAGAACGACGTGGCGGACGAGCTGGGCGCGCATAACGCCGCCAAGCGGCAGCTGTACGCGGCGGCGCTGCGGCGGGACACCAACGACCTGAACCGGCAGCGGGCGACCATCGACGGGATCCTCGGCAAGGCGATCACCGCGACCGGGCTGAAGGCCAGCCCGCCGCATCTCGCCGGTTGAGCAGGACGCTGGCCCGGGCGGCCCTGGCCGGGGGCGCGGTCCTGGCGGTCGCCCAGGGCGCTCCCGGCCTGACCGGGCTGGCCCCGGTCCGGCGGCTGTTCCCGGGGCTGGCGGGCCTCGGACCGGCCGATCACGTGGCGCTGACCTTCGACGACGGCCCGGACCCGCGTTTCACGCCGCGTTTCCTGGCCACGCTGGCCGCCCGCCGGGTGCACGCGACCTTCTTCCTGCTCGGCCCCATGGTCCAGGCCGCTCCCCAGCTGGCCGCGGAGATCGCCGCGGCCGGGCACGAGATCGGCGTGCACGGCTGGGACCATCGCTACGCCACGGTGCGCGGGCCGCGGGCTATGCACGGTGACCTGGCCCGGGCCCGCGACACGATCACGGCGGCCACCGGCGCCGTGCCCCGGCTGTACCGCCCGCCGTACGGGGTGCTCAGCGCCGGCGCGCTGCTCGCCGCCCGCCGCCTCGGGCTGCGGCCGATCCTGTGGAGTACCTGGGGACGGGAATGGGCCCGGGGGGCCACGCCCGGCTCAGTGCAGGCCACCCTGGCCACCACCCTGGACGGCGGGGGGACGGTGCTGCTGCACGATTCGGACGCCGCCGCCCCGCCCGGCACCGCCGCCGTCGCCCTGGGCGCGCTGCCCTGGCTGCTGGACGACTGCGCCCGCCGGGGGCTGCGGGTGGGCCCGCTCGCCGAGCATTCAGGACAAGTTAAAGCGTCCGTATGCGGGAAGTAAGGGGTAACGCCGGGCTGCAGAATCCTCAGGCCATCTTCAGGTGACGTTCAGGCTCATGGTGCTTACTGGAGGCTGCCTGAGAACGGCCGGCCACGAGCCCGGCCGCTCACCGGGCAACGACGCAACGTAGGCTGACTTCCGGGCAAAGGTGATACGGATGCAAGAAGGTCAGGACCGGAGTGGGGACCAGCCGCCGGAGTACCTGGGTGCATGGTCACCCATCCCGGCCGGGGACCAGCCGGACCGGCCCGCCGGTGAGGAACCGGGCGCTGCCGGGAACCTGGCTGAGGACAGCCCCGCCGCGGCGGACGGGACCTGGATAATCCCGGCCGAGGGCGACGAGCGGTCCGGTACCCAGACCCCGGACCCCGCGGGGCAGAACCTGTCCGGCCCGGAACTTCACCAGCCGCACGCTGCCGGGCAGGGCCTGGCGGGCCTGGGCTTCGGCGGTGACAGCGCGCCCGGCCCGGACGCAGCCTGCCGGACGCAGCCGGCCAGCCCGGCGCAGCAGGCCAGCCTGGCGGGTACGGCCCGCCCGGCTCCGGGCACCCCGGCTCCGGGCACCCCGGTGGCGGCCAGCCGGCCGCGCCCGGCTACGGCCCGCCTGGTTACGGCCCGCCGAGCCAGGTCCAGCCCACCTACGGGCAGCCGGCGTACGGGCAGCCGGGCTACGGCCAGCCCGGGCACAGCCAGCCCACCGCCGCGTTCGGCCAGCCCGGCTACGGCCAGCCCGGCTACGGCCAGGCCGGCGGGTACGGCCAGGCCGGCGGGTACGGCCAGGCCGGCGGGTACGGCCAGGCCGGCGGCTATGGCCAGACGAACCCGATGGGCCAGACCGGCGACCCGGGCCAGCCCGGCGGGTACGGGACACCGGGCGGCTACGGGCAGCCCGGTGGGTACGGCGAGTCAGGTGGGTACGGCCAGTCCGGCGGCTACGGCGGCCAGGGCCCGTGGGGCCCGCCGCCCGGCGGGACCGGCGGCGGCTGGGGCTCGGGCGACGTCATCGGCTACGGCCAGGAGCCCGAACCGCCACGCCGCCATCGCGGGGTCCGGGCCCTGGTCTACGTGGTGGTGGCGGCGCTGGCCGCGGGAGTCGGGGCGGGCGCCGTGGTGGCGCTGAACCACAACTCGCAGTCGGCGGGCAACGTCTCCTCCCAGCAGATCCCCTCGCCGAACCGCAACGCGGCCGGCGGTGCCAACACCACCAACATCAACGAGGGCTCGGTGGCCAGCAAGGTCGAGCCGGGCGTGGTGGACGTCAACTCCACGCTCAAGTACGAGGACGGCGCGGCCGCCGGGACCGGCATGATCCTCTCGTCCAGCGGCCTGGTGCTGACCAACAACCACGTGGTGGAAGGCTCTACCCACCTCACCGCGACGACCGTGCTGAGCGGGAAGAAGTACCAGGCCACGGTCATCGGGGTGGACCCGACCGACGACGTGGCCCTGATCAAGCTGCAGGGCGCCTCCGGGCTGAAGACGGTGCAGGTGGGCAACTCGTCCAAGGTCGCCCTGGGCACCGCGGTCGTGGCCATCGGGAACGCCGGCGGCACGGGCGGCAGCCCGACCGTGACCCAGGGGACCATCACCGCGCTGGGCCGGACCATCACCGCGAGCGACTCGGGCAGCGGCGCGAACACCGAGACGCTGCACAACATGCTGCAGACCAACGCGCCGATCGCGGAGGGCGACTCGGGCGGCCCGCTGTCCGACGCGGCCGGCCAGGTGATCGGCATGGACACCGCCGCTCTCAGCCAGTCGCTGGGCGGGGCGGGCACGTCGCAGGGGTACTCGATCCCCATCAACCGGGCGCTGTCCATCGCCAGGAAGATCGCCGCGGGCAGCGCCAGCCCGCAGATCCTGATCGGGCCGAAGGGCTTCATGGGCGTGGGCGTGGACTCGGTCAGCGACGCCCAGGCCTGCCTGGCGCAGAGCGGCCTCGGGGCCAGCTACCAGGTCCCGGCCCAGTCCGGCGCCCTGGTCTGCGACGTCTACCAGGGCACCCCGGCCTACCAGGCGGGCGTGCGGGCCGGTGACGTGATCACCGGGGTCAGCGGCCAGTCGGTGACCACCGCCACCGGCCTGACCGGCGTCATGCTCAAGTACAAGCCGGGCGCGACGATCTCGCTGACCTGGGTTGGCTCCAACAAGCAGAGCCACACCTCGTCCCTGACCCTGATCAGCGGTCCGGTCAAGTAACCGGCTCAACGGGCCCGATGAGGGGGCCGGTCAGCTCGTCAGCCAGGCCCGCAGCCGCGACTCCACCTCGGCGATCTGCGCGACCGGCACGTGCTCGCCGCGGGAGTGCGCGATCTCCGGGTCCCCGGGACCGTAGTTGACCGCCGGCATCCCGAGTTCCGCGAACTGGGCCACGTCGGTCCAGCCGAACTTGGCCCGCGGGGTCCCGCCCACCGCCGCGAGCAGCGTGGCCGCGGCCGGGTCGGTCAGGCCCGGCCGGGCTCCCGCCGCCCAGTCGGTGAAGGTCACGTCCCAGCCCGCGAAGATGTCCCGCACGTAGTCCTGGGCCTGCTGCACCGAGCGGTCCGGGGCGAACCGGTGGTTCACGGTGACCACGCACTCGTCCGGGATGACGTTGCCTGCCACTCCCCCGCTGATATAGACCGCGTTGAGCCCCTCGTGGTACCTCAGGCCCTCGACCTCGGGTTCGCGGGCCACGTAATCGCGCAGCACCTGCAGGATGGGCGCGGCCGCGTGAATAGCGTTAGTGCCGTTCCAGGATCTGGCGCTGTGCGCGCGCTCGCCGGTGGCGCGGACCTCAGCCCGCAGCGTGCCCTGACAGCCGCCCTCGATGATGGCGTCGGTCGGCTCGAGCAGGACGGCCAGGTCACCGTCGAGGAGATCCGGGGAGTTGCGGGACAGCCGGAGCAGGCCGTTGCGCTCGGCCTCGACCTCCTCGCCGTCGTAGAACACGTAGGTCACGTCCCGGTTCGGCGCGGGCAGGGACGCCGCCAGGCGCAGCTGGACCGCGACGCCGGACTTCATGTCGCAGCTGCCGCAGCCATACAGCAGCTCCCCCTCCCGGCGGGACGGGACGTTATCGGCGATCGGCACCGTGTCGATGTGCCCGGCCAGCACCACCCGCTCGGGCCGTCCCAGCGTGGTCCGGGCCACCATGGCGTTGCCGTCCCGGTACAGGTCCAGGTGCGGGAGGTGGCGCAGCGCGGCGTCGATCAGGCTGGCCAGGCGTTCCTCGTCGCCGCTGACCGAGGGTATATCTACCAGGGCCGCGGTCAGCGCCGCCCCATCCTGGGAAAGGTCAAGGTCTAGGTCCACGCGGGGAGCCTAACCGGACATGATGGCCCCACCAGCACCACCCGCCGAACGGAGAGCCCATGTTCCACGTTGACTCGGAGGTCGGCCGGCTTCGCCAGGTCGTGCTGCACCGCCCCGAGCTGGAGCTCAAGCGGCTCACTCCGGACAACGCCAGCGAGCTCCTGTTCGACGGCGTGCTGTGGGCCGAGCGGGCCCAGGCCGAGCACGACGAGTTCGCCGGGGCGCTGCTGGCCCGGGGGGTGATCGTGCACTACTACGGGGATCTGCTGAGCCAGACGCTGGAGATCGCGCAGGCCCGGGACTACATCATGGACCGGGTCTTCGACTCCCGGCTGAACGGGCCGCTGGCCTGCGCCGCGCTGCGGGGCGCGGTGGAGGGGCTGCCGTCCCCGGTGCTGGCCCAGGCGCTGACCGGGGGGATCACCAAGCAGGAGATCCTGGAGCTGACCCCGGAGCCGAAGAGCATCGCGTTCCACTCCCTGGACGCCGGCAGCTTCGTGCTGGCCCCGCTGCCCAACCTGCTCTACCAGCGCGACACCTCGTCCTGGATCTACGGCGGGGTCTCGGTGAACGCGATGGCCATGCCGGCCCGGATGCGGGAAACCGTCAACGACGAGGCCATCTACCGCTGGCACCCGATGTTCGCCCGGGACAGCTTCGAGGTCTGGTATCACGGCGCGGACGCCGCCCCGGCCACCATCGAAGGCGGCGACATCCTGGTCATCGGCAACGGTGCGGTGCTGGCCGGGATGAGCGAGCGGACCACCCCGCAGGCGGTCGAGATGCTGGCGCACCGGCTGTTCTCGGCCGGGGCGGCGCGCTGCCTGGTCGCCATCGACATGCCGAAGGCCCGGGCGTTCATGCACCTGGACACCGTGATGACCATGTGCGACTACGGCGTGTTCACCAAGTACCTGGACCTGGGCATGCTGCCGTCATACACGGTCGAGCCGGGGGCCAGCGCCCGCGAGCTGAAGGTCACCGACCATCCGCCGGAGGACATGCACACCGCGATCGCGGCCGCGCTGGGCCTGCCTGGCATCACGGTGCTGACCGCCAGCCAGGATCCGGCGGCCGCGCAGCGCGAGCAGTGGGACGACGGCTGCAATGTGCTGGCCATCGAGCCCGGCGTGGTCGTCGCCTACGACCGCAACGTCACCACCAACACCTACCTGGAGGAGAACGGGGTCGAGGTGGTGCCGGTGCCCGGCAGCGAGCTGGGCCGGGGCCGGGGCGGCCCGCGGTGCATGAGCTGCCCCATCGAGCGCGACGCCTGACTGCGCGACTGACGAGGAGGGCAGCGTGCCTGAGCTGAGCCACGCTTCGGCATCGCGGGTCGTTATCGCCTGCATTGTCCGGGAAGGCCTGCTGACCTTCCTCCAGCGGAACTTTCCTGCCGCCATGCCGGGCCGCCGGTAGAAAGCCTGGTGGTGGCGGGTCAGCGGGCGGCCCGTGCTGGCACGCCGAACTAGAGGTCGTCGGGCAGCAGGCGGAACCACTTATGCGGGGTGAGCGGGCTGATCGCGCGGAAGTCGCGCCGGTCCAGCGTGAGTACCGCATCCGTCCGGTACCGGCCGGCCAGCACCACGTTCACCGCATCGGCCAGATCCAGGTCCAGCCCCGCGTACTGCTGCTGGACCGAACGGGCAGCGGTCAGCGTGTCCAGGCCAGTCTCCGGGATCTGAAAGCGTGCCTGCCGGAGTTGACCGACGATGAAGTCGATGATTGAGGTCCGCGCCCGCGACCCGAAGCGTGCTTTGGCCAGATGATCAACCTCGGTGAGCACCATGGGTGACAGGACCACTGTTCCGGCTTCCTGCAAGATCCCCCGGCAGGCTGCGGACTCGCCAGCATTCCGGTCGGACGCCGCGATGATGCCTGACGTGTCCGCGACCACGATCACCGTCCCTCAGCACCCCGGGCGACCGCTTCGGTGACGTCATCGCCAGTCGCCGGTTCCCCGGTCCCCTCGAAGGTGGGCCAGTCGAACGGGCCGTCCCATACCCGGTTACTCAGGGCGGCCAGATGGATCCCCTCCCTGATGATCTGTGCTTCAGACACCCCGCGCCGGGCGGCGATCTCCTTGATCAAGGCGAGATCCTCGGCATCGGCATAGACGTTCGTTCGCTTGAGCGACATGTACCTATGCTAGCACATATCGGCTAGCAGGGTATCAGCCGGCTGCACTGGATGACCTCGGTCCTGATCTCGGACCCCTGGTCATCGAGGTAGCGGACCTGCATCTGCCCGCCGTCCAGGTCCAGCACGGCGAACCCGAACCGGGCCCAGCGGGCCCCGGCCGAGTCCTCCAGGAAGCCCGCCGCCTGCCACGCCCCGGGCGGCTTGACCGGGTCGCCGGGCGCGTACGTCTGCAGGACCGGCACGCCACCGTGGCCCACGCAGCGCGGGGACCCGACGCCCCGGCTGGCCTCGAAACCCATGCACCGGTGCTCGTGCCCCCACCACCACGCGGTCACCCGCCCGCGGTCCAGGACCGGGCCGAGCTTGGCGGGCAGCACCGGGCCGAGGTCTTCCGGGTCGTACACGGACACCAGCTGGTGGTGGCTCAGCAGCACCAGCTTGCGCCCCGAAGCCTGGGCTATTTCCGCAACGAAACCCGCTTGCGGGTCTTCGAGCACTCCGCAGGCGCCTTTGGACAGGACGTCCTGATCCCAGGACGTGTCCAGGGCGGCGAAGTCCCACGACGGTGCGGCGAGATGGAAGAAACTGGCCGGCGCGCCGTCGGCCGAATGCTGGGCGGCGAACCGCGGGTCGCCCAGCAGGGTCTCGAAGTAGCCGAAGCCACCGCTGTACATATCGTGATTGCCGTTCAGCGACCAGGACGTCACCCCGGCCCGGGCCTGCTCGGGGGTCACCGGCCAGTAGTCGAGCACATGCGCCCGTATCTCGCTGGGCAGGCCGGAGTAGTAAATGTCGCCCAGGTGGATGACGTGCGCCTGCCGCCCAAGCGCCAGGGCGCCGGCGACCTCCCCGGCCATGTACCTGGCCACCGCCTGGGCCCGGGGCAGCCCGGTCCCCCAGTCCCCCACCACGACCAGCCGCGCCGAGTCGCTGATCGGGTGCTCGGCCGGCCGGGGATTGAACGGGTGGTTGCCCTGGGCCAGGCGGGCCAGCGTCGATTCGGCAATCTTGATCACCCAGTCCGGGTCATCGGGCGAGAAGTTCCCGCGGTGGCGGAACGCCTCGACCGCGAGCACGATCCTCGCCCACAGGCCGCGGCCGGCGGGCGGCTGGTCGGGCACGCCCTGCTCCCGGAGCGCCTCCTCCACGGCGCTCTGCACCAGGCTGACCACCGGGTCGCGGGCCATGAAGGGCGCCGCCGCGGCTGGCGATGAGAGGTCCGCCGGGCTGACCGCCGGGAGCGCGGCGCTGACCTTGGCCTGCGGGTCACCGTCGCCGGGGAGGGCCTGCGCGGCGGCCGCGGTGGCCGCCCGCAGCTGGTCAGAGCCCAGGACCCCGCGGACGGCTTCGACGTACCGGCGGACCGAGTCCCGGTCGTAGGCCTGCTTGATCATGAGCACATCATCTGCCGCCCGGTCACGCGGCGATAGCCCCGATGCGTGACCGCGCCCCGCCGGCCGGTGTCGGCCGGCGGGGCGCGTGCCCCCGCGGGTGGGTCAGCCCTGCTCTTACTTCCCGACCGGGACGCGGGTCACCGGGACGGACGGGCGGACGGCCAGCCGGCTGCGCATCTGCCGGGCCCGGGCGGCCAGGCTTCCGGTGCGGCCCAGCAGCATGGCCACGGACAGGAAGATCAGGCCGTCGGTGAGCGCGTTGACCGTGATCTGGTTGGCCAGCATCCAGTGCCCGAGCTGCGCCCCGAAGATGTGGGTCGAGCCGTAGGCGAAGTAGATGCGGCCCGCGACGACCGCGATCCAGAGCAGGGCGTAGGGCCACCCGGCCTGGCTGCGGGCCCGGCCCGCCTGCTCGTCGTAGGAGACGCGCATCAGGCTCGCGGCCAGCACGCCCAGGGCCAGGCCCGCCGCCGCGGCGGCCGCTTCCAGCACGAGGCCGCTCCCGGAGGTGGCGACGCCCTTGAAGAAGAACGGGATGATGGCCGCCGCGGTGATGAACGGCCGGAGCAGCCGCATCCGGGTGATCTTGCGGGTGCCCAGGTCGGAGATCAGCACCACGATGAGGATGGCGAGGTTGGGGATCAGGACGCTGGCGTTCACGGTAACTCCTTGCTCGGGCGCTTCGGGTGTTGCGCTGCCGGTGATGACGCTAGGAGCGGAGCCCCGCCCGCGCCGGCCTGCGGTTCGACACCGGGTCCAGGCTGGGTGCAGGCCACCGCCGGTCTCGGTGGACCGGACGGGTGGAGGCGGGTGGAGCCGGCCTGGTCCACCCGTAGTCCACCCCCGTGGCGATGCCGGTCGGCGGGCAGGCCGGATACGTTTGGGGCGTGCTTCGCTCCCTCAGCGCGGCCCGGGGCCCGGCCACGGCCACCAGCATCACCGACGCGCCGCCGGTACTGCTCAGCGTCCAGATCCTGGTGATGGTGGTGGTCGTGGTCACGGTGCCGCTGGCCAAGCCGCACCTGGGCGCCGACGCCCAGGGCACGGCGGTCGCCGTCACCCTCGGCCTGTCCGTGGTCAGCTGGGTCGCCTGGCTGCTGCTGCGCCACCGGGTGCCGCTGGCGGTCGCGGCCCTGGCCGTGACGGCCGCCGCGGGCGGGGCCCTCGCGGGGCTGTCCCCGCTGGGCACGGCGGCCGCCGTCGGCTGCCTGGTCACGTCCACGGCCGGCACCCGGCTGAGCCCGGAAATCTCGCTGGCCCTCACCGCGGAGACCGTGGCCGCCTTCCTGGTCACCGGGCTGGTCACCGGAGCGCCGATCGAGGCGCTGCTCGGGTTCTCGCTCGCGTTCATCGGCTTGTGGGCGTTCGGGCTGACCCGGCGCGCCTACCTGCTCCGGGCCGAGCAGGCGGAGCAGATGCTGGCGGAGACCCGCCGGGCCCGGACCGCCGAGACCCGGGCCGCCGCGCTCGACGAGCGGGCCAGGATCGCCCGGGAAATCCACGACGTGCTGGCCCACTCGCTCGCCGCGGTGTCGGTGAACCTGGAGGCCGCCGAGGGACTGCTGGGCGCCCTGCCCCCGGGGAGCCCCGAGCTAGCCAGGCCGTCGAATGCATCGGCCGGGCCAGTGCCATCACCCGGGAGGGCCTGGCCGACGCGCGCCGCGCGATCCTGGCCCTGCGGGATGACGCGGCCCCGCTGGCCGATCAGCTGTCGGCGCTGGCCGCGGAGTACCGCGCCGCCGGGGACGCGGCCGTCGACGTCACGGTCACCGGCTCACCGCGGCCGGTCGCTGCCGAGGCGGCCTGGCCGCGTACCGGACGGCGCAGGAGGCCCTGACCAACGCGCGCAAGCACGCGCCCGGGGAGCCGGTCCGGCTCGGCCTGGAGTTCTCGCCGGCGCAGATCGCGGTCGAGGTGGTCAATCCGCTGCCCGCGGCGGCGGCCTGCGGGCCGCTCGCCGCGTCGGGCGCCGGGTACGGGCTCACCGGCCTGCGGGAACGAGCCGCGCTGGGCGGCGGCACGCTGACCGCCGGGCCGGCGGACGGGGAGTGGCGGGTATGCCTGAAGATCCCGGCGTGAGCCCCGGGCCTGCGGACGGCCCGGTGACCGTGATCGTCGCGGACGACCAGTCCGCGGTGCGCGAGGGCCTGGTCCTGCTGCTCGGCACGCTGCCCGGCATCGTCGTGGCCGGCCAGGCGGCGAACGGCGACGCCGCGGCCGACCTGGTGGCGGCGGTGCATCCGCAGGTCGTGCTCATGGACCTGAACATGCCCGGCACCGACGGCGTCACGGCGACGCGCCGCATCACCGCCGGGCACCCGGGCACGCGGGTCGTCGTGCTCACCACGTACGCCGACGATGAATCGATCATCGGCGCGCTGCAGGCCGGTGCGCTCGGCTACCTGACCAAGGACGCGACCCGGGCGGAGATCGGGCGGGCCGTGCTGGCCGCCGCGGCGGGCCAGGCCGTGCTCGACCCGGCGGTGCAGCAGCGGCTGCTGGCCGCCGCGGCCCGCGGCCCGGCGGCGGCCAGCCCGCCGGGCGGGTCACGTGACGACAGCGACCTCACCCCGCGCGAAGCCGAGGTGCTCCGGCTCATCGCGGCCGGGCAGTCCAACCGGGGGATCGCCCGGGCCCTGTTCGTCAGCGAGGCGACGGTCAAGACGCACGTCAACCGGATCTTCGCCAAGACCGGCTCCCGGGACCGCGCCCAGGCCACCCGCTACGCCTACACCCACGGGTACGCCGAGCCCTCCTGAGCCGCAGCGCCGCCGCCGGACCGCTCACGGGCCGGGCAGCGCGGTGATGACGCCGATCGCGCGGGTCAGCGTGGTGGTGAGCTGGCCCGGGGTGGTGCTGGCCCCGGTCCGGAAGCGGAGCTCGACGTAGCCGTCCTCATCGAGGGTGATCTTGATGTCCCGGCCGCCGGGCCGGGGCAGCCAGGCGGTGATGCCGGGGATATCGCGGCGGGCGTTGAGGCAGGCGGTCAGCCCGGCCGCGGTGAGCAGGCCGGTGATCACCAGCATCCGCTGCAGGCTCTCCTCCGGGCCGGGATCCGCGCCCCGCGCCGGTGACGTCGGCGGCCGGGCCGCCGGGGTCGTCGGCGGCCGGGCCGCCGGCGGTAGCCGGGCCAGGTCCCCGGCGGGGGCGGAGGGGGGGCCGGACGGATCCGTTAGTGGTTCGAATTTTTGCCCCGCGGCGGGCAAAAAGCCGAACTGGTAACGGCCGGGACTCGTGGCGGCCAGGGCGGCGTAGAGGTCGGCAGGCTGGCGGACCGTGCCGGGCTCCGGGCGCCACTCGCTGACCGGCACCACGCCCGGCGGGACCAGGGACAGGCCACCGAGCAGCGCGCTGACCTGGGCGTGGGACCGGGCGGTGATCCCGCCGGGCACGGCCTCGTTGTAGGCCGCGACGCCCGAGGCGACGGCGGCGGGCGCGAGATCGCCGGTCAGGTGACTGATGGCCACGAAGCTGCCCGGCGCCAGGCCCGCGGCCAGCGTGGCAAGGATCCCGGCCGGGTCGTCGGCGTCGGGCAGGAAATGCAGCACGGCCAGCAGCAGCAGCTCCGCGGGCCGGCCGAGGTCCAGCGTGCGGGCGGCCCCGGCCAGGACGGCGGCCGGGTCGTGCAGGTCGGCGTCGAGGTAGTCGCACGTCCCGTGGGAGTTGCTGGTCAGCAGGGCGCGGGCGTGAGCGAGGACGACCGGGTCGTTGTCGGCGTAGACGACCCGGGCCGCCGGGTCGAGGGACTGGGCCACCTGATGGGTGTTGTCCGGGGCCGGTAACCCGGTGCCGATGTCCAGGAACTGGCTGATCCCCTGCCGCCCGGCCAAGTACCGGACCACCCGGCCGAGGAACTGCCGGTTGGCCCGGGCGCCCGCCACCACCTGCGGCCGGACACTCGAGGACCCGCCGGGCCGCCTCACGGTCCGGCGCGTAATGGTCCTTGCCGCCCAGCCAGACGTTGTACACCCGCGCCGGATGCGCCACCCCCGGATCAAAGCCGGGCGCTACCTGCGCCCCGGAATGACTTCCGGACTGCCTCGTGCCAGTGTCATCATTCATGAAGCTAAGTGTAGCTAGCTACATCTAGTTGCGGCTAGTTGCGTCTTGATCTTGTTAGATGGAGTGAACTACATCTAGGCGCATGTCGTTGCAGCGTGATGCGCCGTCGCCGTTGAGCCAGCAGCTCGCGGGACTGCTCCGCGCGCAGATCCAGTCGGGGGAGCGCGCTCCGGGATCTCGGCTGCCGACGATCATGCAGCTGTCGCAGGAACACGGCGTGGCGACCGCGACGGTCGTCAAAGCCTTGCGGATCCTGAAGCGCGAGGGGCTGGTTATCGGCTCGAGCGGGCACGGAACCTTCGTGGCCGAGGAGATCGGCAAGTGAGCCTGGAATCTTTCTGGAATGTGGCGCTACCCACACCTGCGCCAGGCCCGTCTCATGCTGCTCGCCGGCATGCTCAGGCCGTGGTTTGACCTCTGCTTCACACGGATTTGTTCTGTTCGTGCGAGACGCGGAGGCCCCCTGCTGCCTCGTGATCCGGCCATGCTCGCTGCGTCCAGCTAGAACCTGCGGTCGGCTAGACCACGCATCCGGGGCTGGCAGCCCTACGATCGGAGATAGCCGATACCGGCACTGACCAGCCACGCCGCCGACTCCGGGCTGAGATCCCAGGGGTGGAAACGCAAAACCTGTCGAAGCAGCTTTCGATCCGCCACGATGGGCGGCTCGGGCAGTAGGCGGCTCCTGAACTCTCCGCCCTGTCCCCAGTGATCGTCGGCTGGATCGTCCAGGGCAAGCAGCAGCCTGTCCACGAGGTGCGGCCAGCGCGGATGACCCCACCAGTGCGAGCACGCGACTGCGCCGTGGGCAGCGGTCCGTGCAAAGCCAAACTGGGCTCCCCGGTCCGCGATCTGCTTGGCGAATCCTCCTAGCCGCAGATCGGCGTCATCTTCGTACTGTCCCAGGTCGTCATTAGCAAGCTCGGCCAGCGTTGCTCCAGTAGCCAGCTTCCGGCCCGGATTCACCAGCCACCGGAACACCCGGATCGCGAGCCATTCAACGGACTCGGCAGGGACACTCTCAAGCGCCGAAAGCGGTCCATCGGCGATGAGTCCGGTCTCGGTCATCCAGCGGCGGATGATGCCGCGAGAACGCCAGGTCATCTGGCTGTTGATCCGCATCATGTCGCCGTCGTGAATACGGCCCTCGGCGTGCCAGTCCTCAACGCACGTGTTCCGCCATGCGCTGTTCACCAGGCCCAGCGCCGCCAGATCCACAACCGACCCCAGCCTGCCCGGGTCGATGCCGCCGCGCTCGCGAAGCACCTCGCTAACAAGTTGTTCTTCTTGTTCAGGGCTCAGCTCATCGGTGCTCATAGCCGGACTTCTCATCGTGATTGCGTTGACCCGCCCTCCTGCGGGCCTGATTAGGGCTGCATCATGTCGGGTCATACGATCGTGTTATGACACAAGCGTATGATGGGGGAGAGCTGCCGTCGCCGTCTTCGGCGCTTCTGCAACTGGCCCGGCTCAAGGCTGCTATGAGCCAGCGGGAACTGGCCGAACGGGCCGGAGTCCCGGTCAGCATGATCTCGGCGTATGAGCGCGACCAGCGGCAGCCCACCCTGACTACCCTTCTGAGGCTGCTGCACGCAGCCGGGTTCGACCTCCGCCTGCATCTGGCCGCCTACGACCCGCATGACGACATACTGGCCGAGCTGGAGGAAAGCCGCTCCGAAGCCGAGCGGCTCCGTCGTGATCGGCAGCTTCAGACCTGGCGCCAGGCGACCCCAGCAGAGGATGTGGCGTGAGCGAGCATGAAGGTGCCGATGAGCCGGAACTGGACGCTGCGGCCATAGTCTCTGCGCTTAACCGGCACCAAGTGCGATACGTCGTCATCGGGGCCTTCGCCGCTATCGCGCAGCAGGCGCCAATAGCAGCGACTAGAGACATCGATCTCACACCGGAGGCAGGTCACGAGAACCTGGCCCGCCTGTCGCTGGCGCTAAAGGAGCTTGGCGCGCGGATCCGGACCGAGGGGGAACCCGGCGGGCTGCCCTTCAGCCACGATGCCACGTCCCTGGCAGCGGCCGAGGTGTGGAATCTGATCTGCCCTGACGGTGAATTCGACATCTCCTTCCATCCGTCCGGCTTCGCCGGCGGCTACGCCCAGCTTGTGATCAACGCGCACCGCCTGCGCGTAGGAGAGGTGGAAGTCGTCGTCGCTGACCTCGCCGACGTGATCCGGTCTAAGGAGTCGGCTGGCCGCCCGAAAGACCTGCGCGTACTGCCGACTCTCTACCGGCACCAGTCCTCGCGCCATGCTGGGCAGGACGACGGATAGAGGGCTATCGCGGCCTCCGGCCGGGCCGCACGAGGCGTTCAGCAAGCCTCAAGGGCAGCAGCACTGCGGCAACACGTCGGCCAACCTGTGTGGTTATCGCTTGCACGACGGACTCTGGTTGCAGCGGCAGACATGAGGGCTTGGCTGCACGTGCGCGACGGTGCGCGAAGCCCTGACCTCCGCTGTAACTTATCGGTCATGACGGAGACGGTCGCCATCGACGACGGCCAGTGCCAGTGTCCGCTGTGCCTCGCGAGAGCGCAGAACCCGTCGTGCGGGCCTGGCGCAGGATTACTAGCCTGGACCTTACGAAACCGCCGGCGCCGGTATTGCGCTGGGCCCTGCTCCTCATCCTCGGGCTGTGCTGCTGGGCCGCTGGGATACCCCTGGACATCAAGGACTGGCTCGGGCCGATCATCATCGCTGGGGCGCTGATCCTCCCTGACGTCGCCGGATTCGGCATCGCCGGGATCCGGCTCGACCTGAAGCACGCGCAAGACGAAGTAGCCACCCTCCGTCAGGAAGTCAACGCCCAAGCCCGCGCCACCTCAACAGCCGGAACCGCCGGGCCATGGTCGCCGTCCGGCAGTGGCACGCAGTCCGCGCAGGACATAACGTGATGACCATGGCCGACATCTGGCTCACCACCGCCGCCCGTGCCGCACTCGAAAAATTGCCTCCCGCCCAAGCCCAGGCAGTAAACGCAGCCATCCACGGTATCCCCAGCAGACCCGGCCAGCGGCTCAACATCCCCGGCGCACCAACAGCGGAGCCCTTCCTCGCTACCGAACCGGAAGACCCCGACGCTCCTATCGTCATCTACCGCCGCACCACTCCCGACGAAGAGGGCGACTGGCTCGTTGTGTCCCTCATGAACCCCGGGGACTATCGTGCCGCGCGCCGCGCCGAGCAAACGCTCGCTGCCGCGCCGCCAGCCGTCCGGGACCTCGTCAACGCCGCCGTCGCGGGCACCATCAGCTCGGTCAACATCTCCGCTCCCCCCGGAACCGTCACCAGCAGCCGGACCGGCGGAGCCGCGCCGACAACAGGCCCCGGCACGCCGCGTACAGCGGCCTGACCCACAGGCGGCGGAGCCAGTCAGGCGTGTCCGCGGCGGTGACATCGTGGCGCGACTACCGCGATGGACCTTCGTGCAGTGGGCTACCCCGTAAGCCAGGCCGTATCGGCCCCTTGCCTTGCTGACGTAGCTCTGCTGTCTGCCCGCCCGCAGCGAGTGGGGCGCTACATGCCGAAGACACGTGGTCAACTGGGTTACGGAAGTCCGACTCACGGCGTGTCTACGCGGACGGATTTACATCCGCTGCCAGCACTGCCGCGATGGCGGCAGTGCTGGCAGCGGTTAGCGCAGGTAAGTGATGGCTCTCAGCCTGTCGGCGACGCCGTCGGCGGCTTCCGCCATCTTGCGGGTGGGTATACGGCCCTGGCTATGGTGGCCGAGATCCACCCGATCCACCATCCCCCGCAGAGCACCATGACGGTGCGCAGGATGTCTTTGCTGTCCAAAGCCGCTACGGCAGGGAGAAGGATGGCCCATGCGATAACACAGCCGATGCTATATGCCGTGTAGGTCCTTACGTGTTTCATGACGACGACCTTTCCCTGTTCGGGGTGGCGCACCGCGATGCGGGCGCTCAGTCGTCGCTGCTCACATGTCCAGCGAGCTGGCGGCGGCCGGACGTTCGGTGTCCGCGCCTTGCCGGAAACTGATATCACTATGATAGGCATGTGTTATCTGATCTGTCAACTCGGGCGGGTGGATGATGACCGAGGAAGCGGCCTGCTGCCCTGTCCTACTCCCCCCGTCATCCTGTTGGACGCCGAATCCCTTGGACTGCTCGCTGGGTCGAGGTCGCAGAGCGATCGCATCCGACACCACAGGCGCCCAGCACACCTGCGGCCCCCCACAAGACCGGAAGGGGAACCTCCGAGGAGGTCAGGCAAGTCTCCGCCCTAAGTATGTGGTTATGACTTGTACGCGGGGTTATGCCCGCATCCTCAGCTAGGTTGTGCGCTCGCTGGCTGGCACGGCGACTTCAGCCTGCACTACCTCGTGTACCAGAGACCACCCGAGTACTTGAGGTAGCGCGTCTTGTGGCCATGCTCAGCGATCTTGATCCAGGAGAAATACCGGCGCCCGTGGTGAACCTTGACGTCGTCAAGCTTGACGTTGGCCTCATACGAGCCGAACCCGTAGTAATGCCCCCGGCCGTAGGCAGTACCCGATGACCAACTGGACCACGACAAGCGTGCTACGTCGTAGAGGGCACCGAACGTTATCTGCCCTGGACGGATGGCTGGCCCCTGCCACAGGCCCCCCATCCCCAGCGCATAGACGTAGGTCCGGCTGCTGCTGGCTGATGCTGGAACAGCCGCGCTGATTCCGAGGCTGCCCAGGGCCATGCCCAGCGCCACGGACACGGCTGTGACTGTCTTCCTCATGATCCCCCCTGAGTTCCACTCTACGTAGTCACACCAGTACATCTCCATGAAGGGCCCCCGGCCAGGCTGATAGGTCAGGTGTTGCCAGGGGTGCGCTAAGCGTCAGAAGGGGTCGTCAAGTCCTTGTTCCATGGCGCAGCGCAAGATGCCCTGGTGGTAGGAGATTCTCGGGTCCAGGTCGTTCAGGGGTGGCGGCCAGGCCGGCCTGGGCCAGCTGGCGGGCGATGTCGGCGTCCAGGACGTCGCGCAGCCGCGGCCACGGCCCAGTATGCGGGGCCAGCAGGTCCCGGGTACGGGCCGGTCCCGGCCAGCTCGGGATACTCCCGCAGAACCGACCGGGCGGCAGGGTTGAGGGCCTGCCACTGGGCCAGTTCCGCCGCGAGGTGGCGCTGGTGTTGCTGGCCGCGCGGTCTGGTCTAGAGACGGACACGTGCCGCCACCGTTTGCAGAGGTGCCGGCCTGCGCTTCCCGCTCCGTAGGTGGCCTCCTTATTCAAGGAGCCGATGGCGGGCAGTGGCAAGATCGGCCGGGCTGACGCCGGCTGTCACCAGGTAGGTCTCCGCGTCGAAGCCGTGGAGGGTAGCGAGGATGGCGTCGCGCGCGGTGGTGCCTCGTTCCGCCAGGGCTGCTTCAATGATGGGTGCCTGGTCTTGCTGGCCCATCGCCGTGAACAGATCCTTGAGGGGCTTCGCGGATAGCTCGTAGTCGTTGGCGATGGCGTCGGGTTCGACGTCTGCCAGCGCCAGCAGGAGCAGGGTAACCAGGCCGGTGCGGTCCCGGCCCGCGCCGCAGTGGAAGATGACCCCACCGGGCGTGGCGCTGGCGAGCGCGGTGACGGCGGCGGCACAGCGTTCAGGCTTGCGGTCAAGAAATGGCCGAAAATACAACGGTGTGCCATTGAGCCGTTCACGGTTGAGGAACTGCCAGAATCCGGTGTCAGCGATGTCATCGAGGGCGACCTCGACCCGGTTCAGCCAAGGCGGCGGCGATGCGGCGGGCGTGGGTACTGCGAACTGGGCCGATCCCGCTGCCCGGGTCAACTGCCGTCCGGTGTGCGGACGGATCTCATCGTCGTTGCGCAGGTCGATAATCGCACGCACACTGGCCTCGCGAGCCATCCGCCAGCCCGTATCCGTGACGAATCGCAGATCACCCGACCGGATGTACGCCCCGAACCGGGTAACCCGGCCGTCCCGGGTCGGGAGACCACCTAGGTCCCTGGCGTTAGCGAAGCCTTCCCAGATGATGTCCCTGCTTGCGCCCCAAGTCGTTGCCTGGCCCAGGTGCCTCCCTGGAGATGGGCTGTCGGATTGAGTCGCCATTCGGTCAGGGTAGGACACAGGCGGCTGCGGATGGCCGGTCTGATCACAGGCCTAGCAGCCCCCGGGGAACTAAGTGTGTGGTTATGACTTGCTGGCGGGTGCCTGCCGAGATGACGGCTTACCCGGAGTGAGGCTCAGCGGCGGCGCAGGCCGTTGACGATGACCGCGACCAGCGTGCGGGCCCGGGCGTCCCACTCCGCCGCGGGTACCCGCGACAGCGCACCGAGCAACAGGATCACATCGGTAGCGTCGATCTCATCGCGTACCTCGCCTGCGGCCTTGCCCCGGTCGAGCAATGTCGTGAGGGCCTCATCGAGCCGGCTGTGCTGGCCGGCGTACAGGTCCTGCCACGCCGACGCCTCGATGGCCGCCATGACCCCGCGTTTGACCCGCGCGTACTCGATCAGCCGGTCCAGCCACCGGATCAGCGCGTCCAGCGGGGGGTACCCGGCGAGCAGCGGCGGCACGGCGTCAACCAGTTCGCCGAGCTCCTGCCGGTACACCTCGGCCAGCAGGTGCTCGCGGGCCGGGAAGTGCCGGTAGAGCGTGCCCTGCCCGACGTCCGCGGCCTTGGCGACCAGGTGCAGCTTGAGATCCTCGAACGCGCCGTTGGAGTCGATCAGGGCGGCCCGCGCGGCGGCGACGATGCGCTCCCGGTTGGCGACCGCGTCCGAGCGGCGCGCACGAGCGGGCACACTCCCCCCTTTCACGCCGCAGGAAGCGACCGGACAGTTGTCCGGTAAAGTGGGCAGCGGTAACCGGACAACTGTCAGCTTAGAGCAGGAGGTACGTAGGTGAGCGGAGTCGACGGCAAGGTCGTCGCCATCACCGGGGCGAGCAGCGGCATCGGCCAGGCGACCGCGCTGGAACTCGCTGGCCGGGGCGCGGCGGTCGTGCTCGGCGCCCGGCGCACCGGCCGGCTGGAGGCACTGGCCGGGCAAATCCGCGCCTCGGGCGGCCGCGCCGAGGTGCTGGCCGTGGACGTCACCCGGCGCACCGACCTCGAGCAACTGGTCGCCACGGCGGTCGGGCGGTTCGAGCGCCTCGACGTCCTGGTCAGTAACGCCGGGATCGCCCGGACCGGCCCTGTCGCAGAGCTTGACGTCAACAGCTGGGACGCGATGATCGACGTCAACCTGCGCGGCGTGCTGCACGGGATCGCCGCCGCGCTGCCGGTGTTCCGCCGCCAGGGACGCGGGCATTTCGTGACCACCGTATCGACCTCGGGCCTGAAGATCGTCCCGGGCCAGGCGGTCTATGCCGGCACCAAGAACGCGGTCCGCACGCTGCTGGAGGCGCTGCGCCAGGAGTCCACCGACGGCGTCCTGCGCACCACCTCGATCTCGCCCGGCTACGTGCGCACCGAACTCGTCAACTACATTGCCGACCCCGACGTCCGCGAACAGGCACGGAGCGCGATGGCGGCGCTCGGCATCGGCCCGGACGCGGTGGCGCGGGCCATCGCGTTCGCGATCGAGCAGCCCGACGACGTGGAGATCGGGGACATCACCATCCGTCCCACTGCCCAAAACTGACCCACGGCCAGGCCCAGCGCGGTGGTCAGGGCGGGATCCAACCGCTCGCGATGATCGCCGACCGTGACTGGCGCTTTCTGGCGCGTTCGCGAGACCATGTGTGGATGCGCCTGTCTGTGCTGGGGGAACAGGCAATAGCCGACGACCAGTTCGGCAGCGTCCGTAGCCGGTCGTCACGCGCCGTTGCGCTGGTCGCGTTTCTCGCGTTCCACGCCGGATCACCCCAGGCGCGGCAGAGGATCGCCGCCTTGTTCTGGCCCGACTCGACCGACGCTCAGGCACTGACCAACCTGCGCCGTGAGTTGCACTACTTGCGGCAGATCCTGGGGGATGACCCCTCGCTGGCCGTAACTCCACGGGACCTGTGCTGGTCTGACGCCGGGACGTGCCGGGTTGACCTGCGCATCTTCGCCACCGAGCGGAAAGCTGCCCTGGCGGCCGCGGCGGCGGGTGAGGAGGAGGATGCGCTGGAGCACGCCGCTGCGGCGGTGGCCGAATACCGGGGCGACCTGCTGCCGGGCGCGTACGACGACTGGCTGCTCGAGGCCAGGGCGGAACTCAAGCGCCAGTGCGTGGACTTGTGCGATCTGGTCTGTGCGGCGCAGATCCGGGCCGGTGACCTGCTCCGGGCGGTGGATGCCGTGCGGCGCCGCCTCCAGCTGGAACCGCTGGAGGAGGCCGGCTACCGCACGCTGATGCAACTGCAGGCCGACCTGGGCGACCGGGCGGGTGCGATCAGCACCTACCACCACTGCGCCTCGGTGCTGGAGCGTGAGCTGGGCGTCGTCCCGGACGTGGCCACGCGCCAGGCGTTCCAGCGGCTGATCGCCCACGCGCGTCCGCCAGAAGGACCGGAGGCCGCCGCCGACCGTGCGCCTGGCCGCACCGGGCCGGTGGCGGTCCCGCTGGTCGGCCGGTCTGCCGAGCTGGGCATGCTCGAGGAGGTGTGGCGGGCTGCGGCGGCGGGGAAGCCCGGCATCGCGCTGGTCCGCGGGGGCGCCGGGGTGGGGAAGACCCGCCTGGTGGCCGAGGTGGCTGCGATAGCGCAGGCGCACGGTGCGGTGGTCGCGGGCACGAGATGCTTCGGGGCCTCGGGCCGCCTGGCGCTGGCACCGGTGGCGGACTGGCTGCGCAACCCGGCGGTCCAGTCGGCAGTGGCGACCCTCGACCCCGCCTGGCGGGCCGAAGTCGGCAGGCTGGTCCCGGCCGGGGGTCAGGGGAGCGGCGCGAGGGCGATGGCGGACGCCTGGCAGCGGCACCGGTTCTTCGAGGGCCTGGCGCGGGCGCTGCATGCGGTCGGGCGGCCGCTGCTGCTGGTCCTGGACAACATGCAGTGGTGTGACCAGGAGACGCTGGCCTTCGTCACGTTCTGCCTGACCCGGCCGGACGACGCCCAGCTGATGGTGGCCGGCACGGCTCGCAGCGACGGCCGCGGCGACCCCCCTGACCTGGCGGACTGGATCGTCCGCGATGCGGGCCACCGGGCTGCTGGCCGAGCTTTCCCTCACCCCCCTGGAGGCCGCCGGCACGGCACGGCTCGCCCGGGCAGTTTCCGCGGAGCCCCTCACCGAAACCGACGCGGACCTGTTGCACGCGACCACGGGAGGCTTCCCGCTGTTCGTCATCGAGGCGGTGCGCAGCCGCGCCGACCTGCCCAGCACGCCGCTGCCGCCCGGTGATCTGTCGGCGGTGCTGCGCAAGCGGCTCGGCGGGGCAACCGGCGCGGCCAGGGAGGTAGCCGGCCTGGCGGCCGCGGTCGGGACGAACTTCTCCCTCGACCTGCTCACCGAGGCGAGCGACCTCGATGCCGATGAGGTGGTGGCCGCGGTCGATGAGCTGTGGCGGCTGAGGATCTTGCGGGAGTTCCGGGACGGATACGACTTCTCCCACGACCTGCTCCGCGAGACAGCTTACGCAGCAGTCAGCCCCCCCAAGCGGTGGCTGCTGCACCGCCGCATCGCCCAGGGCCTGGAACTGCTGCACGCCGAGGATAGGGACGCGGTCGCGGCCCAGCTCGCCGACCAGTATTCCCGGGGCGGGCGCCCGGAGCGGGCGGTGGAGTACTGCCGGCGGGCCGCCGACGTCGCGGCGGGCATGTTCGCCCACGCGGAGGCGGTCCGGCTGCACGAGACGGCGCTGGCGATCATCGAAGGCATGCCCGCCGGGCGGGACCGGGATTCTCGCGAGCTCGCGGTCCTGGAGCAGATGTCGGCACCGCTGAACGCCATGCACGGCTATTCGTCGCCGGAACTGCAGCGGACGCTTGAGCGCTCCATTGCCCTGGCGGAAGCTCTGGGCCGCAAAGACTCGGTCGTCAACGGCCTGGTCGCGCTGTGGGCGTCGCGGTTCGTCCAGGGGCATACCTCCGACGCTTACCAGCTGGCCCTGCGCGCCCTGGCCCTGGTGGAACCCGAGTCCGAGCTGAGCGCCCTGGCGCACTTCGGCGTTGGCGGGTCGGCCGTGAGCCTCGGGATGCCGGCGGAGGCCATCCGTCACCTGGAACTGGCCGCCAAGTGGGCCCGTGGTGCCCTCTCGCTGAGCGTCGGCACCCGGCCGGACGTGCACGGCATGGCCTGGTCCGCGCACGCCCACTGGCTGCTTGGCCACAGCAACGAGGCGCTGTCGAGCTGCCAGGAGGCTATCGAGCTGGCCCGGGCCATCGACCACCCGTACAGCCTCGCCGTGGCCCTGGCCTACGGCAGCATCACCCACCAGATGCGCCACGACACGCGCGAGCTGGAGGAAGCCGTCGCCGAGCTGCGCGGGCTGTGCGATCGGTACGGCTTCGCCTACTACCGGGAATGGGCACTGGTGCTCGACGGCTGGTCCCGGGCAGACGGCTCGGGTATCGACCTGGCCAGGCAGGGCATCAGCAACCTCAGGGCGCAGGGCTCGCTCGCGCGCATGCCGTACTGGCTGTCACTGATCGCCGACGTGTTCGCGCGGACGCACCGCCCAGACCAGGCGAGGTCCGCTCTCGATGCGGCGATCGCCACCGGGCACGCGCACGACGACGTGTGGTGGCTGCCGGAAGTCATGCGGATGCGGGCCGCCTATGACGGCGAACAGGCCGCCGTCGCGCGCCTGCGCTCGGCAGCCCAGATGGCCTCGGCTCACGGCAGCATCGAGCTGCTGCGCCGCTGCGAGCAAGACCTGGCCGGGCGAGGCGTTCGGCCGCCCGCGCCGGGCGTTCTCCCGGACCGGCTGACCAGGGCACCCACGCGAACGTTCTGCGAACGCCGCCGGGCCTATGTTCGGCGGGAGCAAGGTTCACAGCGACCTGCCCAGGGGGGCTCTCATGACCACTGCACCTACCCGCACGGCCGCGCCGTACCAGGATCTGGCCGCCGCCATGCGGGGCGAACTGATCACGCCGGGAGAACCCGGCTACGACGCCTCCCGCGCCGTCTACAACGCCATGATCGACAAGCGGCCAGCCGCGATCGCGCGTTGCCGCGACGTGGCTGATGTCATCACCTGCGTCAGGTTCGGCGCGCGAGCACGGCGTCGACCTGGCCGTCCGCGGCGGCGCCCACAACGCGGCTGGCCTGGGAGTATGGGATGACGCGCTGGTCATCGACTTGTCGCTGCTGCGCAGCACCACGGTCAGCCCAGAGAACCACACGGTCCGCGCCGACGCCGGATGCACCTGGGGAGACGTCGACCACGCAACGGTGTGCTTCGGCATGGCCACCCCCTCCGGGTTCATCGCGTCCACCGGGGTGGCTGGCCTCACGCTCGGCGGCGGCATCGGCTACCTGTCCCGGCGCTTCGGCCTCACGGTCGACAACCTGCTGGCCGCCGACGTGGTCCTGGCGGACGGAACCTTCGTGACCGCCAGCGAGGACTCCCACCCCGACCTGTTCTGGGCGCTGCGCGGCGGCGGCGGGAACTTCGGCATCGTCACCTCGTTCACCTTCCGCTGCCACGACATCGGCGATCACGGCACGATCATCGGCGGCCCGGTGCTGTACGACATCGCCGACACCCCCGAGGTGATGCGCTGGTACCGGGAGCTGGTGCCATCGCTGCCGGAGGAGCTGAACGGCTGGATCGCGCTGCTGACCATCCCGCCCGCGCCGCCGTTCCCGGAGGAGCTCTGGGGCCGCCAGGCCTGCGGCATCGTCTGGTGCTACACCGGGCTCGCACGACCGGGCCGACGAGGTGCTCGAGCCGGTCAGGACGTTCGGCTCGCCGCTGGTGGTCGGCCTGCAGGCCATGCCGTTCACCGTGCTGCAGAGCGCGTTCGACCCCCTCTACCCTGCGGGGCTGCAATGGTACTGGCGGGCCGACTTCTTCAAGGAGATCTCCGACGCGGCCATCGACGTGCATGTCAAGTACGGCGCGCAGCTGCCCACCGGCCACTCCACCATGCACATGTACCCCATCGACGGCGCTGCCGCCCGGGTCCCCGAGGATGCCACCGCCTTCGCCTACCGCGACGGCGGCTGGGCCGGTGTCATCGTCGGCGTCGACCCCGATCCCGCCAACGCCGGCCTCATCTCGCAATGGGCACGCGACTACTGGCAGGAACTCCACCCCACCTCAGCTGGCGGGGCTTACGTCAACTTCCTGATGAACGAGGGCCAGGATCGGGTCAAGGCCGCCTACCGCGGCAACTACCGTCGGCTCGCTCAGATCAAGCGCCGCTACGACCCCGGCAACATCTTCCACATCAATCAGAACATCCAGCCCGCCAGCCAGCCGAACCCCTAGCCGCTGTTCAGCGCAGCGGCCGGGAACGGGCAGGCGTCTGGGTCATGGATCCCGCCGCGGCCGCCGCCGGAAGGCGCGGCGCGGCGGGCGGGCGGTGATGTGCCCGCCGCTGACCTTGCCCAGCACCTGGATCCGCAAGATGACGGGCACTTCGGGATCGCGGGGTGCCCGGACCGTCACGTAGCTGCTGTCCGCCGCCACGTCGTCGGTGTCGACGGCAATGCCGGGCTTAGTCACCAGGGTCAGCCGGCCGCTGCTCACATCAGCGTCGATCACGAGGGAGGGCTGCGAGATCACGGCCTCGGTGAAATCCAGCGTCACCGCGCCTTCGGAGACCCGCACCTCCATCCGGTCCGGTACGAGCCAGCGGCCAGCACGTGTGCTGCTGCTGCTGTGGCATTCGATCCGGACGAGATCCCTCGGCTGGGGCGCCGAGCCCGCGGTCGAGCCTGAGGCGGCGGTCAGGTCGGTAGTCAGCCCCGCGAGCTCACCGCGGGTGCGTGCCGTCAAGGCCGCCTCGAGCCGCTCATCGAGTTCCCCGGGGGTCAGCCGGCCGTCAACTGCCGCCACCTCCAGCAGCTCGACGACCCGATCCCGGTCCGCATGTGACGCCCGCAAGCCGGCAGCGGACGCCTCACCGCCTGTCCCCAGCTGCGGCACCTCGTCCGTCATAAGGCCTACTGTAAGCCTGCGCCAGCTGGCCACATCGCGGCCGTGATGGACCGGTCCCGTGTCCATCGGGATGACGCAGGATGTGGTGGCGGCCGGCAATCCGGGCCACCGTGAACCGGCTGGCTAGCCGAACTGATCGGGGTGCGGGGCGGCGTTGCGCAGGCGGGAGCCGCTGTACTCGACGGTCGAGCCGGCCACGCGCCGCCAGAATGGCCAGATCGACGGCGTGATCACGTAGCTCGATCCGGGCGCTGGCGTGCCTGGCCAGGAGATCATCAATGACCACCCGGCCGATGGCTTCCACCGGCTCCTCGGCGACCCAATAGCCGCCTACCTCATGCGGCCGGAACCCCTCGGCGGGCAATTGGTATGCGTAAAGCCGGGCCGCCCGGATGCGCTCCAGCCAGCCGGTCTCGACGACGTGCAGCCGGGTCCCGGCGCTCTGGCCGAAGAACCGTTCACGATCCTCAGGCGTGGTGGCAGGCCCCGGCCAGATGCAGCCCCGCGGGCAGTCCCGGGGGAACCAGAACATCGGCGCGTGACGGGTATCGACCGCCCAGACCAGCGGCCGCAGGCCGGGATCCGTGGCCGGGCTGCGCGGCCGGAACCGGCCCAGGGACGGATCCTCGCTGAAGTGCCAGAGGGCAAACCGGCCCTCCCCCTCGTACGGCGGCGCCGGCTCGCGGGCCAGCAGGCCCTCCGGGTAGTCCGTGCCCATCCCCCGGCCGTCTCGCTAGGGCTGGTCGGGGTCGGCGAGGGCGGGAGCCGGGACGGGTCCGGGGCTGGGCGCCGCGGGCGGACAGGTGCTTGGCGCCGTCGTGCAGGGCGGCCAGGATGACCGCCACCGAGGGACGGCGGACGCTGGCCGTCCGGGCCACCGCGTAGACGTCGCGGGCCGCGTCCGACCCGGGCAGGTCCCGCACCACGACCCGGCCCTCCCCCGCGGCCAGGGCCAGCCGCGGCACGGCGGCCACCCCGATCCCGCGGGACACCAGGGACAGGATGGTGCCCAGGCCCTCGAACTCCCAGGGCATGGCGGGTGCGCCGCCCGCGGCGGCGAGCAGCCGGTCCACGGCCTGGCGGGACGGCTCGCCCGCGGGGGCGGCCATCCACCGGCTGGTCTCGCTGAGCCGGCGCAGGTCCACCGGCTCGGCCGGATTCGCGAGCGGGTGGCCGCGGGGCGACGACCAGCACCAGCGGGTCGCGCACCAGGGGGTAGAACTGCAGCACGCCCGCGCCGGTGCTGGTGAGACGGCCGGTCCAGTCGTCGACCAGGGCCACCTCGACCTCGCCCCAGCGGACCGAGCTCAGCCCCTCGTCCTTCTGGGTCTGCCGGAGCAGGAGGGTCAGCCCGGGATGCGCCCGCAGGCTGCGGGCCAGCGCGGGCGCGAAGGCCGCGGCGGCGGTGGGGAAGGCGGCCACCGAGACCCGGCCGGTGGGCTCGCGCTCCTGCGCGGACAGGTCCGCCTCGGCCTCTTCCACCTGGGCCAGGATCCGCTCGGCGTGCGCGGCGAGCCGGACGCCGGCGTCGGTGAGCTCGGCGGACCGCGCGGTCCGGTCGAGCAGGATCACGCCCGCCTCGCGTTCGAGGGCGGCTAGTTGCTGCGACACCGCCGACGGGGTGTACCCGAGGGCGGCCGCGGTGGCCGCGATCGTCCCCCGGCCGGCGAATTCTTTGAGCAACCGCAGCCGGTGCAAATCCAGCATAAGTTCAACTTACCCTCCACAACAGAGATAGAAGCTTGTCCTAATGCATTCCTGAAGGCATGCTGGTCAGAGTGGCCAGACCCGCCCGAAAGGCCTGGCTCATCGCAGCTCGCTGAGTGGCGCAATGGGGCGCCCGAATTGCCCCGAATGGGTGCCTCATCCCCGAATCTAGGAGTCGAAAGCCATGTCCATGGCTGGCGCAGCCATGCCATCCGCCCTGCCCGCTAAACCTTCCAGCACCATCGCGCCACCGCCGCCCGCCGGTCCCAAGGTGGCGATCGCGCCGGCTCCCGTCTCCGCCCCGGTCACTCCGTGCCCCGCCCCGGTCACTCCCTTCCCCGCCGCGGCTCCCCGGTCCCGGCTGGCCCTGGCGCCCATCCCGGTATCGGCCACGCTGGCCGCGAACGAGACCCTGGCCCGCAAGCGGCGGGCCGGCGAGACCGTGCTGCCGCTCGCGTTCGGCGAGGCCGGGCTGCCCGCGCACCCCCTGCTCATCCAGGCGCTGGCCCAGGCGAGCGCGGGTAACACCTACGGCCCGGTGGCCGGCCTGCCTGAGCTGCGGGAGGCCGCAGCCGGCTACTGGACCCGCCGCGGCACGCCCACCGGCCCGGCCAGCGTGGTCTGCGGCCCGGGCAGCAAGGCGCTGCTGTTCGGGTTGCTGCTGGCCATCGGCGCGGACGTCGCGGTACCCCAGCCCAGCTGGGTCAGCTACGCCGCCCAGGCCAGCATGCTCGGGGTGCGGCCGCACTTCGTGCCGGTGCCGCCGGGCGAGGGAGGCGTCTGCGACGCCGCGGGACTAGCCGCCACGGTGACCGCGGCGCAGCAGGCAGGCCGCCGGATCGGTGCCGTGGTGCTGACGCTGCCGGACAACCCGACCGGCAGGCTGGCCCGCCCGGCCAGCGTGCACGCCCTGTGCCGGGTGGCCGCCGAGCACGACCTGATCATCATCTCGGACGAGATCTACCGCGACCTGGTGCATGACCCGGACCAGGCCTTCGCCAGCCCGGTGCTGTTCGCGCCGGAGCGGACCGTGGTCACCACCGCGCTCAGCAAGAGCCTGGCCCTGGGCGGCTGGCGGATCGGCGTGGCGCGGCTGCCGGGCAGCGGGATCGGGCTGGCCCTGCGGGACCGGCTGGTCGGCATCGGCAGCGAGATCTGGTCCGCCCCCTCGCTGCCGATCCAGCAGGCCGCGGGCCTCGCCTTCGACGAGCCCGCCGAGCTCACCGAGCGGGTGGCCCGCAGCCGGGTCCTGCACGCGGACGTGGCGGTGGCGGTGGCCGACCGGTTCGCCGCCGCCGGGCTGCTCGTGCCCGCCCCGCAGGCGGCGTTCTACCTCTACCCCGACTTCGCGCCCTGGCGGGAGCACCTGCGCACCACGCGCGGCATCAGCAACGGCGCCGACCTGGCCACGCACCTGCTGCACCGCTACGGCATGGGCGTGCTGCCCGCCAGCGCGTTCGGCGAGGAGCCGGCCGCGCTGCGGATGCGGGTGGCCACCGCGATGCTCTACGGCGAGACCGACGAGCAGCGGGAGCAGGCGCTGATGTCCGATGACCCTGCGGCGCTCCCGTGGATCGGCGCCGCGCTGGACCGGATCGACGACGTGCTGGCCGACCTGGCGCCCTAGCTGCCCGGCCAGGGCGCCCGGTCAGGGGCCCGGCCAGGGTGCCCGGCTCAGCGGCGGAACCGGACCGCGAGGATCGGGGAGTAGCCGTAGGGGTAGGACGAGGCGGACCTGACCAGGTTGGCCTCGAAGTAGACCGGATCGGACGTCTGGACCGGGGACGTGATGGTGAAGGTGGCCACGCCCTGCGCGTTGGTCTGCGCCTCGACGGGCGTCTGGCCGCGGTAGCCGTTGTTGATGACGGCCTGGCTGAACTGCTGGCCGTCCTGAGAATAAATGACCTGGCCGAGGTAGACCGGCACGTTTGCGACCCGCATCGGCTGGTCGAGCCGGTTGACGATCTCGGCGTGCACCGTGATCACATGCCCGCGCGCGACGGGGCGATCAATCGAGGCAGGCTGCAATACCACCCGCCACAAGCTCGCTACATAGGCTCCCGTCCGGCTCACCGTGGCCGGGGCGGGCGAGAAGGCCAGGACCTGAAACCCGTTGGCGATCGACGGCATGGCGAAATAGCTCGGGGCCTGGATCGTGTAGTCGGCCGTCTGGTGCGGGGCGAGCGCCAGGGGGCCGCCCACGCGGCGCCAGAAGGCGGTCATCGTCACGCCTTCCTCGATGGTGAAGACCGGCCGGACGCGGCGGGCGGAGTTGTTCGTGACCGCGATGGTCAGCTGTTCCACGGTGGCCAGCTGGCCGGTCGTGCGCACTGACCGGATGGACATGACCAGCGGGCTGGGATCGGCCAGCGCGGCGAAGACGGCCAGGGCGCAGGACGCCGCGGCGCCACCCACCACCCATTTCCACTTCCGCCAGCAGGCCGAGAGCGGCGGGCGCTGCGTGGTCACCGCGGCGGCCACCGCCGCCGGGATGAGCATGACCAGGTAACTGCCGGAGGACCGGGCGGCAAAGAACAGCGCGATCGACGGGAGGATGAAGGCGGCCGGCTTCAGGACCGGGTAGGCCGCCAGGTAGCAGGCGAGGATTCCGGCCATGACGACGAGGGTGGCGGCGGTGTAGGCGCGCAGTGACCCACCGCCGACCGGGAGTGAGAGGCTGAGGCTGATCAGGCCCTGGCCCGCTGGCACGGTCGGCGCCAGAACCGGGGTGAGGACCCCGTTCAGCCATGCTCCGGGGGAAGCCAGCAGGTACGGCAGGTTAGGCACGAGGAACGCCGCGACGGCGATGCCCGCGTAGCGAAGGCCGTCACGGGCCGCCTGGGCCCACCCGTGCAGTCGCCGCGATTCCAGCACGATTCCAGTCACCACGAACGGGACGATCAGCCACGGAGTCTGCTTGACCGCCATGGCGAGCCCCAGGAGGATGGGCCCCCGCCAGGCGGCGGGCCCGCGCGTCCAGGCGAACCGGTCCCACCCGGCCGCCGCCCCGATCAGCAGGGGCACGAACAGGGCGTCGGTAATCCCGCCGACGGCGTAGGCGGTGAACACGTCGAGGCTGACTACGACCGCGGCCAGCGGCGCCAGCCTCCTCGGCAGTACCGCGTAGAGGACTATGGCGCCGATGGCCCAGGCCGCCACGTTAACCCACACCGCGGTCTGGGTGGTGATGCCGAGCGCGAGCAGTGGCAGGTACGCCTCGAAGGAGAGCGCCGGGTAGGACAGCGTCGTCACCGGACGCCCGGTCAGCAGGAACGTGTAGCCGTTCGGCGAGACGTGGAAGAGCGGGAAGGCCGCGGCCATGGAGTGCAGGTACGGGTTGATCCCGTGCAGCGCCAGTTGCGCGGCGTACTGGTCGAACGCGATCTCGTCGGTCCCGTAATCCGGGGCCAGGTAGACCTGGAAGTAGCTCCAGATGGCCAGCGCGGCCACGACCGCGAGCAGGACGGCCAGATCGACCTGGCGCTGGCGGCGGCGGCCCAGCACCGGCTCCGGAAGCCAGGCCGCCACGATGGACAGGAGCCCGGTCAGCCCCAGCAGGGCGACGGGGATGGCCAGCCACGACGCGAACGTCAGATACCCAGACAGCCGGAACGACCAGGTAACGACCATCACGGCGGCTAGCGTCCGGAGCGCCCGCCCGGTCCAGTCCGCGGGGTCGGCTTCCAGCCCGGGCGGGGCAGCGGGCAGCCGAGGGCCGGCGGTGGCCCGGGGGCGCAGGGATCGGTGGCGTCCCGCTGCGATACTCATGGCCTCGCGACCCGCGCCGGGCTAGATCGCGTAGACCTGGATGTTGCCGTACTCAGCGGTGCCCACCACCTCGTAGAGCTGTCCCCCGCCCGGGGACACGAGCACTTCGGCACAGTTGCGCGGGGCGGGCAGAACCTCGCGCACGCTCTCGGTGTCGGTACTCACGACGGCGACATTCGACGCGGTGCCCGCGTTCTTCAGGACGTAGAGCATGCCGCCGTCCGGGCTGATGGCAATCGAGGTGCCCGCGTTGCCGACCCGGAATTTGGACACGACCTGGCCGGTGGAAATGCTGATCTCGTCCACCAGCCCGGTGCCCTCCAGGGCATAGATGTCCGGCTGCTGACCGTCTGGCACCACCGAGACAGCGTCGGACGGCATGGGGAGCGTCCGCTGGACCCGTCCGGCGGAACCCACGATCGTCACGCTGGCCGTGGTAGCCGTTGCGGTCAGCACGTAGAACGTCTGGCCGTCGCTGCCCACCACGACCTGGCGGGCCGGGGCAGGCAGCGGCACCGTGGTGATGGGCTTCCCGGACCGACCGCTCAGCAATTCCAGTGCGCCGGTGCGGGGGGTGGCCAGCGCCAGGGCGATGACCCCGGCGGAGGACTCGGCCACCCCGCGGGCGGAGCCGCTGACCGAGAAGCTGCCCTTGACCTGGCCGGTCGATGAGTTCAGCTCAAACAAGCCGGTGGTCGCCGATCCGGCCAGCGTCCACATCAGGCCGTCGGGCTGCGGCTCGGCCGCGGCGATCAGGCTCCTGGGGGCGTCCAGGATGCGCTGCGGCAGGATCCTGACGGCGGCCGCGCCTTTCACCGCCGGGGAGGTGTTTCCTGAGCAGGCTGCGATGGCGAGCACCGCTGCCGTGAGTCCGATCACCGCTGTCGTGCGGCGCGCCGAGCCTGGCATGTCCTGTTTTCCTTCCGAGCTCACGCACTATCGGGGGGTTAAAAGGCCGCGCGGGCCCGGTTCTCACCAGTCCGGCCGGGTACGCTCAGCGGCGGCCCGCCGCCAGCCACCCTGCTGCGGACTACCGGGGGGCCAGCACACCGATCGCCCGGGGAGATTGACCGGCGGGGCTCAGGAATACGCTCGTCAGGACAGCCTCGCCCGCGTCCATGGCCGCGGGGGACCTACCCCGGGACAGCCCGGTTGCGTGGCTCTCGAGGGCGACTCGCAGTGGCGCCAGAACCGCGAAGTCCTGTTCGGCGCCGCGGCGGAAGGCAATGACCTCGCGGTTGTGGCTCTCGCGAGACCTCATGAAGGCGAAACGCCTGCCCGTCCACACCGCCACGCGGCTGCCCACCGGGATATGCCGCCCGGAAACGGTCAGCGTGAGCGGTGCGCTGAACCGTCCGGTGTAGATCGTGCCGTTGACCTGGAGGAGCACACCCACGCCACCGACCGCGCGGTAGTGCGGATGACCCGCACTACCGATATCGAGGACGTTGGGCGCGGCGATGGTGACCTGAACCCGCGTCGAAAAAGCGCCTCGCGGCACGCTGAGCCGAACCCGGAAACCGTCTACGCCGACCGTCCCGATGACGCCACCGGACGGGCCAACGGTCTGGCTGGTCACGACGCTGACGTATCCCCCGGGGGAGGGTGAAGCGGGCAAAGGAGGACTGAATTCGGCCTGAGCCGGAAGTTGCCCGAGATTGGCGATGGCCAGCATCGCACCCCCGGTAACTACGGCGGCCAGTGTCCGTGGTACCCGGAAGCCCATTACGCGCGGCATGATCACGATCTCCACTCTCAATCCCAGGAACTACTTTTGCCTCCCCAGCACCTAGAGCAGAGAGTAGCAGGCCGACTACTCAAAGTCATTTGACCTGCTGCTGCGGACGGGCCCGAGCGGATAATGGGCGGATAATGCCCGCTTCATGGGAGCCGGGACGCTTAGGCATCCTTTTCGTCATGCAGCGTGGGGGCGTAGGAGATGCCGACGATCAGGCCATCCTCGGTCAGCAGCCGGGTCACCGTCTGTCCCCACGGCTCGGTGCGCGCCGGACGCAGCAGGTCGAAGCCGTCGCGCTGAAGCTCACTGGCCGCCGCCGCGACGGCGGCTGCGTCCTCGACCTCGAATTCGATGGAGGCCTGAGGGACCACCCGGCCAGCGGGCCACTCCGGCGTGCCGAAACACGCCTCGGCCGCCTGCGAGAGCGGCCAGACGCCGAAGTGCTTGCTGCCGGCGATGCGGTCACTGGCGTAATACTCCTCAGCGTCGTACTTCTGCAGCGGCAGGCCGAGGGTGTCCACGAACAGCTTGCGGCTCTGCGGCGGGTCGGCGGCGACCACCGACACGCTCGTGATGAAGAGAACGTTCATAGGGCCGAGGCTACGGGCCCCGCTGACGCGGAGCCTGGTCGGCCGGAGCCTGGTCGGCCGGAGCCTAGGCCGCGGCCTCGCCGAACTGCGTGAAAGCCATCAGCGTCCGGCGCCCACCGATCGGCCCGGCGGACGCAGATACCTGCCTTCAGTCGGCGGTCATACGTGGCCGGTGAAGCTGGGCGGGGTGCTGCTCGGACTGGGGATGGATGGGCGCTTGTGCTGGTGTGGTAGTGCGAGGGCGGGAATGATGGCGATGGCCGTGAAGCCAAGTGACCACCAGAACGTGCCGGCGAAAGCGGCGGCCTGACCCGCGAGGCCCGCGGCCTGGTGGGCGTGGAGCTGGGTGGCGAGGATCATGGCGAGGACGGCGGTGCCGAACGCACCGCCGAGCTGCTGCGCGATCCGGGTGACACTGCTTGCGTGGGGTATCTGCTCGGGTCGTAGCCCAAGGTACGCAGCGGCCATGACGGGAATGGTCACGGCGCCGAGGCCGGCACCTCGCACGACGAGGCTGAGGCCGAGGAGTATCTCGTTGGTGTGGACGCCCACCTGGGTGTAGGCAACCGTCCCGGCCATGGTGAGCACGACGCCGGCGAGCACGATAGGCCGGGCGCCGATGCGGTCAGTGAGGGAGCCTGCCTTGCTCCTGGTGAGCAGCATCCCGAGGCCCTGTGGCGCAAGCAGGAGGCCGGCGTAGAGCGCGCTTTGGCCGCGCACCTGCTGGTAGTAGAGGGGCAGGAGCAACAGCGCCCCGTAGACGCCGAAGCCGGAGAGGAACATCAACGCGGTCGAGGCCGAGAGGGACCGCACCGTGAACAGTCGCAGGTCCACCAGCGGCGGGCGGCGAGTATGTAGGGCGTGGAGCGCGAAGACACCGAGCAGCGCGACACCGGCGGCGAGGGGCACGAGCACGATGGCGTGATCGAGGCCCGCCTTGATGCCGGCTTGAGTGATCCCGAAGAGGATCGCGGCGAGACCAGGTGAGAGCAGGGCAAGGCCGGTCGTGTCGAGGTACGCCTCCTTGTGCGGGATGCCGCGCTTCAGGCCTCTCCAGGCCAGCACGAGGCCGGCGACGGAGAACGGGACATTGACCCAGAAAATCCACCGCCACGAGAAGTGGCTGATAATCAGGCCGCCGACGACTGGTCCGAGGATCGGCCCGAACAGCGTGGGGAGGCTGATCACGGCCATGATGTGCCCGAGCTTGCGTCCGCCGGCGGCCTCGACCAGCAGGTTCTGCAAGATGGGCAGCATCAGGCCACCACCGATGCCCTGCAGGACCCGGAAGGCGATCAGCGCGTCGATGTTCCACGCCACGCTCGACAGGATCGAGCCGACCATGAACAGGGCCAGCGCTCCCATCCAGATCTGCTTGGCACCGAACCGTTCGCTGGCCCAGGCGGCGACGGGAACCACCACGCCGAGGGCAAGCACGTAAGCGCTGATGGTCCAGCTGGCGGTCGAGACCGACGTGTGCAGGCCGCGGGCTATCTCGTCGATCGCCACGTTGACGATGGTCGTGTCGAACGCGACCATGACCACCCCGACGAGCAGGATCACCGCCAGCTTGATCAACGCCGGGTCCAGCGGTTCGTTGTCGGTCAACGCGGCCACAGCGCCCTCTCACCAGCGTTAGATACGGCAATGACTCTTACAGTCCTTACGGTACAGTGACCGGATACGAGACACAAGTGACTCTTAGGAGGGGTGATGCCGGCGAAGGTGACGGCGACCGGCCGGGCAGACTCGGGGCGCACGCCAGGCCCGCCGACGCGGCGTCGGGGAGCCCAGCTAGAGAGCGCGCTCCTGGACGCAGCGTGGGCCGAGCTGACCGCGATGGGCTACAGCGCCTTCACGATGGAGGGCGTCGCCACCCGGGCGAAGACCAGCCGGGCCGTGCTCTACCGGCGATGGCCGAACCGTCCCGAGCTGGCGGGGGCCGCCATCCGGCACCAAACGAAGCTCGCTGCCGTCGACATTCCCGATACCGGGACGCTTCGAGACGACGTCCTCGCGCTGCTCCGGCATGCGTCCGGCCGGGTCGGCGAAGTCGCAGGGGTCTTCAGCTTCCTGATCGCCGACTATTTCAGCGAGACCGGGATGCCCGCAGCGGTACTGCGAGAACGAGCGCTCGCCGGCGAGCCGACCGCCATGCAGATCGTCCTGGACCGCGCTGTCGCTCGCGGCGAGATCGAGGCTGACCGTCTCAGCCCCCGGATCGCCTCGCTCCCGCTCGACCTGGTCCGGCACGACGTCATCATGAACCGCTCCCCCGTACCGGACGACACGCTGGTCGAGATCGTCAACCGCATCTTCCTTCCCCTGGTCCTAGCCGACGGGCTGAAACGGCCGAGACGGGCATGATCGAGGCGAGAGGACTTTCTAGCGCTTCGGCCAGATCGCGGCGGGACGGCGACTCCCGACGGCCAGCCTAGAGGTCGAGGCAGGCCGCGGCGGCTGACGCGTCGCCGAGCGGCAGCAGCTGCGGGCGCTTGGGCAGGATCCCGTCGCCCGACGAGCGGCCGCGGATCCGCCGGGTGAGCCAGGGCGCGGCATGGACCCGGGCCCAGTGGGCATCCATCCGCCGCGCGGTCAGCCAGCTGGCCGCCGGGGACCGGGGCGGGAGGCCCAGCGGCGGCCACGGCTCGCGCCAGTCCTCATCCACCGGGACGCCCATGACCTCGCAGGTCCGCAGGGCCACCCGGCGGTGACCGTCGGACGTGAGGTGCAGCCGGTCGGCGCTCCAGGCGCGCGGATCGCGCAAGACGTTCATCGACCACAGGTCAACCACGTGGCACCCGTGCCGGTCGGCGATGGCCCGCAAGTGCATGTTGAAGGCCGCGACCTTGCCGCGGATCAGCCGCAGGACCGGGAACCGGGGATCGAAGCCGGTGAACATGAGCACCGGGCAGCCCGCCTGCTGCAGGGCCCGGATCACCTCGTCGAAGGACTCGGCCAGCGCGTCCGGGTCGGCACTCGGGCGGAGCATGTCGTTGCCGCCCGCGGCGATGCTGACCAGGTCCGGCCGGAACGCGATGGCCTGCGGGACCTGCTGTTCCGCGATCTGCGCCCAGGGTCTTCCCGCGCACGGCCAGGTTCGCGTAGCGCAATCCCGGCTGGAGGGCGGCGGCGTGCTCGGCGAAGCGGTCCGCCCAGCCCCGGTAGCCGCCGTCGGCGGCGGTCAGATCGTCGAGCCCCTCGGTGAAACTGTCCCCGAGCGCAACATAGGAGCAAATCTCCATGGTCACGTACCCTCCTGCTTCCTCCCACCCATTGTGCGCCGGGACCCGCGACGCCCTGCTCAGCGACCCGTCCCTACTGGGGGCACCCTAGGGGCGTGCTGGGCAGCCCGCGTCACCCGCCTGGAGTGAGAAGGCGGCCAGAGCCGACTGCCGGTGACGGCGCTGGAGCGCCGTCACCGGCAGTCACCTGCCGCTTGGGACTCAGCGGGGCGCGGCCTGGGTTTGTGCCGGGCTGGCGGCCAGGCGTCCTGCCGAACATCACCGGAACCCGGCCGATGCCCGCGGCCACATGGTTGATGTACACGTAGCCAGCCACCGTCATGCCGAGAAAGGCGACGAGGACGGCCAGCGACGCTACGACGATGCGCAGCCGGATGGACATCGTCTACTGCGGCGCAGCGGGCGTCACCGTGAACGGGTAGCGCTTCGCGAACGCCGAGATGGAGTCCTGCCTGATGGCGGCCCAGAGCTGGCGGCTGATGACCCGGTCGAGATACACCTGCCCCGCCCTCATATGCACGGGGGCGGTGACGTAGTCAGTGGAGCCGGTCAGGTCGCGGACTTCCTTGGCCAGGTGCGCGATCTCGGCATTTGTGAAATTGCTGTCCACGGTCAGCATGCTGATCAGCGCGCGGAGAACGCGGACGGCGGTCAGCGGGTTGGACAGCAGATGCGCATACTCGATCTTGCGGATCACCGCCCGCATCAGGCTCGACTGACGCAGCACCCGGCCTTCCTGGGTCAGGGACCGCTGCCGCGCGTAATAGAGGGCGGTGAGCCCGTTCAGGCGATTGACACCCACATGGAACACGTGCCCGAAACTGGTCGTCTGGTCCGGAAGAGTGACATTGACCCCGCCGAGGGCATCGACGGTGCGGTTCACGTGGGCGAAATCGATCCGGGCGTAGTGGTCGATCTGCACATGGGTCAGGTTTTCGACCGTGCGGACGAGCAGAGTGGGTCCCCCGAACTTCAGGGCGTCCTGGATCTCCGTGCGGCCGTGGCCGGGAATCCGGACGATGGACTGCGGCGGGATGGATACCACCCCGCCCGAATATCCCGTGGCATCGACGTGCAGCAGCATGATCAGGCCACTGGTTGACGGCCCGGACCGGGGCCGGCGCGCCGGTGGGTCCGATTCCCGCGCCGGTAATGAGCACGGTCATCGCGCCGCCGTAATTCGAGGAGGCGCCGGTCGCCGCGTCCAGCTTCGCGAATTTCACCGGGATCCGCTGGATGCCACTGGCCAGGTGATTGACGTACGCGTAACCGCCGACCGCGACTGCGCCAATCAGCACCACGAACGAGGCCATCGTCACCAGTGCGATCCGCAAGCCACGCCGCCTGCGGCGGAGAGGCTGCTCCTGTTCCGCGCCTGCACCCTGGTCGGCGCCGATAATAATCGGGTCATCCGGGGTATTCCGGCTGGGTATATCAGACATCGCTGCTTGTCCCCCTTTTATGGCCACGCACTATGGCGGTCCCTCCAGCAGCGCAGCCACTCGGTACTTTCCGAACTGGGCCACCATCGAGCATTAGGACCTGGCCTGCTACCCAACGTGCTTATGGAATAACAGAGAGTAATGTATCTCACGCTCGGGATCGCTGGCCAGCGTGGGTGCCACCGGCACGTTGCTGACTCGATTAGGTGTATTCGTCAGCAACGAGGCGGTAGACAACGTTTCGCCTGACCTTCGGATTGGGCGAACTGAGGCCGGTCTTAGGCGCCGTTCACGCCGTTAACGGGCGGCAACGTGTTCGCCTGGCTCACGAGTGAGAGGGCGAGACGATTCCGGCTGCCGGTGACCCCTTGGACTCAGCGGGGCGCGGCCGGGGTCTGGGAGGGGCGGACGACGAACATCACCGGAACCCGGGCCATGCCGGCCGCCACATGGTTGATGTAGACGTAGCCAGCCGTCGTCACACCGAGCAGGGCGACGAGGACGGCCAGCGACGCTACGACGATGCGCAGACTGATGGACATCGTCTAGCGCGGGGCGGCGGGCGTCACCGTGAACGGGTAGCGCTTGGCGAAGGCCGAGATCGAGTCCTGCCTGATCGCCGCCCAGAGCTGGCGGGCGATGCGGGCGTCCAGATGTACTTGCCCCGCCCGTACGTGCACCGGCGCGGTGACGTAGTCGGTCGAGCCGGTCAGGTCCTTCACTTCGCGGGCCAGGTGCTCGATCTCGGAAGTGGTGAAGTTGCTGTCCAGCGGTGAGCATCCTGATCAGCGCGTGCAGGACGCGGTACATGGTCAGCGGGTTGGACAGCAGGTGCCGGAACTCGATCTTGCGGATCACGGCCCGCATCAGGCTCTGCTGGCGCAGTACCCGGCCTTCCTCACTGAGCAATGGCTCACGGGCATAATCCAGGGCTTCGAGCCCATCGAGATGATTGACGCCCAGATGGAAATGGTGACCGAAACTGCTCGTCACATCCGGCAGCGTGACATTGACTCCGCCGAGGGCGTTGACGGTCGCGTCTACGCGGGCAAAATCGATCCGGGCGTAGTGGTCGATCTGGACATGAGTCAGGTTTTCCACCGTGCGTACGAGCAGATCTGGGCCGCCGAACTTCAGCGCGTTCTCGAGCTGTGTCCGGCCATGCCCGGGAACGGCGACGATGGACTGCGGCGGGATAGACACTACGCCGCCCGAGTATCCCGTGGCATCCACGTGCAGCAGCATGATCAGCCCACTGCTGGAGTCCTGTGGCACCGCATGGGTGCCGGTCGGGCCAATGCCAGCGCCCGTGATCAGCACAGTCATCGCGCCGCCGTAGCTCGAAGAGGCGGTCGCCGCATCGAGCCTGGCGAATTTCACCGGGATCCGCTGGATGCTGTCGGCCAGGTGGTTGACGTAGGCGTAACCGCCGGCCGCGACCGTGCCGACCAGCACCACGAACGAGGCCATCGTCACGAGCGCAATGCGCAATTTGCGCCGCCTGCGCCGGGGAGGCTGGTCCTGTTCCGGGCCTGCGCTCTGCCCCGCGCCGATGACAATCCTGTCATCCGGAGTATTCCGGCTGGGCATATCGGACATGACTGCTTGTCCCCCTTTTTATGGCCACGCACTATGGCGGTCCCTGCCAGGCGCGGTCACTCGATGCTTCCGAACTGGGCCGCCGTCCAGGATTAGCGGCACCTGCCTACTACCCAAGGTACATATGAAATTACAGGGAGTAATGTATCTCACGCTCTGGGTCGCCGGCCAGCGGAATAGGACCGGCAGGTCGCTGACACGATTAGGGGGATTCGTGAGCAACGAGGCGGTGGGCAACGATTCGCCCAGGCTTCAGATTGGGCGGGCTCTGGCCAGTCAGAGGCGTGCTCTTTCAGGTCAGCGATGGCTCCGCGTCGCGTTTGAGTGTGCTTATGACGCAGTTTCCTGGAATTGCGGGCTGCTGGCGGCGGCCTGGATGACGCGCGACCAGACCGGGATACCATTTACCGCTTTCACGTTCACCAGGGACATGGCCACGATCTGCCTGCTGTCGGCCGCGGCGGGCCTGCTGGCCGGCCTCTACCGAGGTCGGTACCAGCGGGGCAGCCTGGACGAGGTCATGGGCGTCGGCATGGCGGCCTGCGTGATGGCGCTCTTCCTGGTGGTGATCAGCCCCAGGCTGATCAGCGGGCAGCACGCGGCGCTGCAGGCGGTCGCGGGGAGCACCATGTTCGCGCTTGCTCGCCATGCTCGGAGCCCGGTACGTACTCTTCGCCGTCCGCCAGCGCGCCCGCCGCTCGGCGGCGGCCACCGTGAACGTCATCGTCTTCGGCGCCGGTGAGGCGGGCTCGATGCTGATCTGGCGGCTGAAGCGCGAGCCGCACTCTGCGTACCGGCCGGTCGCCATCCTCGATGACGACCCGGCCAAGCGGCGGCTGCGCATTCAGGGCATCCAGGTCCTCGGCGACCGGACCCGGATGGCCGAGGTGGCCGCCAGCACCGGGGCCACAGTGCTGGTCATCGCGATCGCGCGGGCCAGCGGCACGGCGATCCGGGACCTGACCGCCCAGGCGGAGCGGTGCGGGCTCGTCCCCGAAGGTGGTCCCGTCGGTCACCGAACTGCTCACCGGCAACGCCCGCATCGAGGGCGTGCGCGACCCGAGGATCAGCGACCTGCTGGGCCGCCGGCCGGTGCGGACCGACGTGGCCGCGGTCGCCGGGCACTTCGCGGGCAAGCGCATCCTGGTCACCGGGGCCGGGGGATCCATCGGCTCGGAACTGTGCCGGCAACTGGACCGGTTCGGCCCGGCCGAGCTGATCATGCTGGACCGGGACGAGTCCGCGCTGCACGCGGTCCAGCTCGCGCTGCACGGCCGGGCGCTGCTGGACTCCGACGAGACGATCCTGGCCGACATCCGTGATCCGCACCGGGTCCGGGAGGTGTTCGAGCAGTTCCGGCCCGCAGATCGTCTTCCACGCGGCGGCGCTCAAGCATCTTCCGCTGCTCGAGCGCTACCCGGCCGAGGCGGTGAAGAGCAACGTGTTCGGCACCCGGAACGTCCTGGAGGCGGCGGCCGCCTGCGGGGTCGAGTCGTTCGTCAACATCTCCACGGACAAGGCCGCCGACCCGGTGAGCGTGCTCGGCTACTCCAAGCGGATCGCCGAACGGCTCACCGCGCACATGGCCGGCCAGGCGCGACGGCAGCTACCTGAGCGTCCGGTTCGGCAACGTGCTGGGCAGCCGGGGCTCGGTGCTCACCGCCCTGTCCGCCCAGGTGGACGCGGGCGGCCCGGTCACCGTGACCCATCCCGAGGTGACCCGGTACTTCATGACCGTGGACGAGGCGGTCCAGCTCGTCCTGCAGGCGGCCGTCATCGGGAGCAGCGGCGAGGTCCTGGTGCTCGACATGGGCGAGCCGGTGCGGATCGCCGACATCGCCCGCAGGCTGGCCGCCGGCGCGCCGCACCCGGTGGACATCGTCTTCACCGGGCTGCGGCCGGGCGAGAAGCTGACCGAGGACCTGCTCGGGCGGGGTGAGGTGGACGACCGGCCGCACCATCCGCTGATCCGCCACGCCCAGGTGACACAGCTCGCCCCGGAGCGGCTCAGCCGGCTGGACCCGACGGCCTGCCCGGCCGAGCTGCGCGAGGCGCTGGCCGAGTGTGCGGACGGCTGGAACTCCGCCGACACGGGACCACCGCTCCCCCGGCAGGCGGTCCGCCGGTAGCCCCCAGCAGAGCCCGGCCAGCCGGCCCATCAGCTCGTCGAGCAGGGCCGCCGTGTCCGCGTAGGCCTGCGGCGGGCCGCCCACCGGGTCGGCTACGTCGTCGGCCGGGCGAGTCCCCGAGCAGCGCCGCGCGCTCCCGGCCCTCGTGTACCCGGGCCAGCCAGTCCGCCAGCGGCTCGCCTGGCCCCCTGGCCCGGTGGCCTCGCCGCGGCGGAGCAGTTCCTTCAGCGTGAACGCGCGGGGCCAGGTTTCCGGCGCCATGACGACCGCGTGCCGGACATGCTCGCGGGCCATGCCCAGCACCAGGTCCGCCCGGCGAGATCGGCCTGCGGTGACGCGGCGGCTCCGGTGTCCGGAGACGTCGAGGCCGTGGGCGGCCAGCGCGGCGACCGCCTCGGGCGGCAGGTTCTCCCTCCTGGAGCAGGCCCTCGTGAGCAAGCCGGCCGAGCGCACCGCCACCGCGGCCGTCCCCGATGGCAGTGCCGCGGCCAGCCGCGAGCAAGCAGCGCCTCGGCCATGGGCGACCGGCATTGATTGGCGGAGCACAACACCAGAACGGCAGTCGTGGCGACTGATGTTGGTTGGCGCACTTTGTCCTCTCCAACTACTCCGACAAGCAATCACTTAATGTGAGCGGTAGTACACTCACTGTCGCATAGGGCTCGGCCAAGAGTCCGGAGATGTCCTAACCCGGGGGAGAAACACCTGATGGCTGAGTCCGGCAACGGAGCCACTCTGCGCACCTATTTCGTGGTCCTGCGCCGGCGGAAGTGGTGGGTGATCGTCGCTGGCCCTGCTGGGGCTGGCCGCCAGCCTGGCCCTGTCGTTGCGGCAGCCCAAGCAGTACTCGGCCACCGCGCAGCTGCTGGTGCAGTCGGTCCGGGCAGGGCATCAGCCTGGGCAGCGCGCCGCAGGAGGTGACCACCACGGACGTGCAGACGGACCTGCAGCTCGCCACGAGCGCGCCGGTGGTCGCCCTCGTCCGCGCCAAGCTGGGCAGCGCCCCCTCCATTGCCGCGTCCGAGGTGGCCCAGACGAACGTGATCGCGCTGACCGCCGTCAGTTCCACCCCGGCCCGGGCGGCGCTCATCGCCAACACCTACGCCAGCGCGTTCGTCAAGCAGACCCAGACGACGGCCATCGGGAACCTGACCACCGCCTCGACGACGCTACGTCAGCAGATCAATTCCCTCGGTAAGCAAATCAGGTCGCTGCAGAACCGGGCGAACGCCGCCACCCAGGTCAGCGCGCTGGTCAACCAGCAGGCCGTGCTCAAGGAAGAGGTGGCCCAGCTTCAGGTCAACGGGGCCGCCGCCACGAGCGGGGTCGAGTTCGTCACCCCGGCCCACGCCCCCACCTCGCCCAGTTCGCCGAAGCCGGCCCAGGACGCTCTGCTCGGGCTGGCCGCCGGGCTGATGCTGGGCCTGGGGGCCGCCTTCCTGCGGGACAGCCTCGACGACACGCTGACCTCCAAGGAAGCGGCCGAGCGGTCCGGCGGAGCCCCGGCCATCGCGATGGTCCCGATGGTGAACTCCTGGCGGAAGCGGAACCGGGCCGTGATCGCCTCCAGCGCGGAGCCCACCTCGCCGGCCGCCGAGGCCTACCGATCGCTGCGGACCTCACTCCAGTTCACCCGGCAGGCCCGCGAGCTGCGCACCCTGCTGGTGACCAGCCCGGCCGCCGCGGAGGGGAAGACGTCCACGCTGGCCAACCTGGGGGCGGTGTTCGCCCAGGCCGGGGAGCGGGTGGCCCTGGTGTCGTGCGACCTGCGCCGGCCGCGCCTGGGCCAGTTCTTCGGGATCGAGGAGCAGTCCGGGCTGTCCACGGTCCTGCTCGGGCAGCAGACCCTGGAGCAGGCCCTGCAGCAGGTCCCGGGGTATGACTGCCTGTGGGTGCTCGGCGCTGGCCCCGTCCCGCCGAACCCGGCGGAACTGCTCGACGGGCCGAGGGCCAGGGAGATCTTCGCCGCGCTCCGGGAGAACTTCGACCTGGTCCTGGTGGACAGCCCGCCGGTGCTGCCCGTCACGGACGCCCTGGTGCTCTCGAAGTACGCCGACGGCACGCTGCTGGTGGTCGCGGCCGGGCAGACCAGGCGGGGGGAACTGCAGCGCGCGGCGGAGCGATTCGCTCAGGCCAAGTCGCCCGTGGTGGGCATCGTCCTCAACGAGGTGACCAAGCAGAGCGGGTACGGCAGCGGGTACGGCTACGGATACGGCTACGGGTCCTATGCCCCCGATGCGTCACTGGTCCCGGTTCAGGCCAATGGCGACGTGAGCCCGAGGACGGGACGACGCGGTCAACCGGCCCAAATAGGCAGCTCAAGTTCAGGAAATGTCCCGATTCGGCACTGGCAATCTTCTCCAACTTATAGTGATCGGCTGATTACAGAAAGCACATAGGCCGGTAGCATCCACTCTGTGTGGGGGGACGAGATCACGCGGGCCGTCGTGTGCTGCGGCATTGTCGTCATCGTGGCTGAGCCGCTGACCATCCCGCTGCTGCGCCGACTGGCCGCCATAGATATCCCGGGCCTCCGCTCGTCGCACACCATTCCGACGCCGCGTGGTGGCGGTCTGCCGATCGTGGTCGGGCTTCTGGTGGCCGTGGCCCTGATCCGCGGGGCGGCGGCCGTCCCGTTCGGCGCGGCGGTCGGCTTTTTCGGGGCCCTGGGCTTCGTCGATGATCTGCGCGGTCTGACCGCTATCCGGCGCCTGGTCCTGCAGTGCGTCGGCAGCGCCGGGATTGCCGCCCTGCTCATCACTCCTCTGCACCTGCCCGCGGGCCTGCTGGCCGCGCTCGGTCTCGCTCACCGCGGTGTGGCTGATGGGCTTCGTGAACGCCTTCAACTTCATGGACGGGGTCAACGGGATCTCCGGTGCGCACGCCGTGATCGCGGGCGTGGCCTACGCCTGTTTCGGGCAGTGGCGCCAGGACCCATTCCTGGTCGCGATGGGCCTCGCGGTCGCCGTGGGCGCCCTGGCCTTCCTGCCCTGGAACGCGGTCCGCGCCCGGGTGTTCCTGGGTGACGTCGGCAGCTATGCGCTCGGCGCCGCGCTGGCGCGTGCTGGCGGTCACGGCGGTCATCCACGGCGTGCCGCCCGAGGCAGCGCTCGGGCCGCTGGCGCTCTACCTGGCGGACACGGCCTGGACCCTGCAGCGGCGGGTCCGGGCCGGGGAGCGCTGGACCGAGGCGCACCGCACGCACATCTACCAGCGCTGGTGCGACGTGGGCTGGACACACCAGGAAGTGACGCTGGTGACCGCGGCGACCACGATCCTGGTCTCCCTGCTCGGCGCCGTGAGCCTGACCGGGAACCTCGCCCTGCGGCTGGGCTGTGACCTGGCCGCGCTCGCCGTGCTGGCGGCATACCTCGGTTCACCCGCCCTGTTCGGGCATCCCGGCCTGGCGCCGCAAGCCGGGTCACGGCGAACTCCCGGACGCGGCCCCGGCCGCGCGCCGCTTCCGCGGAGCCCGAGCTCCAGAGGGAGCCGGGCTGAGGTGCGCATTCTCATCGTCACGCACTACTTTCCGCCCGAGACGGGAGCACCCCAGGCCCGGCTGTCCGCGCTGGCCGCGACCTGGGCCGCGGACGGGGACCAGGTGACCGTGCTCACCGGGATGCCCAACCACCCGACCGGCGTGATCCCGCCGGAGTACCGGGGCGCCCTGCGGCGCCGGGAGCGGCGCGACGGCTACCGGGTCCTGCGGACCTGGCTGTACGCCACGCCCAACGAGGGCATCGTCCGCAAGACCCTCGGCCACCTGAGCTTCATGGTCAGCAGCGTGCTCCTGGGCGCCACGGCCAGCGGGCGCGCCGACGTCGTCGTGGTCTCCTCGCCGACCTTCTTTTCCATCGGCTCCGCGTGGCTGCTGGCCCGGCTGAAGCGGGCCAGGCTGGTGGTCGAGATCCGCGACCTGTGGCCGGCCATCTTCACCGAACTCGGCGTGCTGACCAACCGCCGGGTCATCGGCCTGCTGGAGCGCCTGGAACTCGCGGCCTACGCGGCCGCGGACGAGATCGTCGTGGTGAGCGAGGGCTTCCGGGCCAACCTGATCAGCCGCGGCGTCCCGCCGGGAAAGATCCATACGATCCGCAACGGGACCTCTCCCGGCCGGTTCGATCCCGCCACCCGGCCCGATCCCGCCGTGCGCGCCACCCTGGGCGCGTCCCCGGGCGACTGCCTGGTGCTCTACCTGGGCACGCACGGGATCTCCCAGGGCCTGCCCGGGATCGCCGACGCCGCCGCGCGACTGGCCGCCCACCCGGTCCACTTCGCGTTCGTCGGCGAGGGCGCGGACAAGGCACGGCTGCAGCAGAAGGTCACCCGCCTCGGCCTGCGGAACGTGACCCTGCGTCCCGGGGTGCCGCACGAGGACGTCCCGGCCCTGCTGGCCGCGGCCGACATCTGCCTGGTCCCGCTGCGGGACGTGCCGCTGTTCGCGACGTTCATCCCGTCCAAGATGTTCGAGTACCTGGCGGCCGGAAAAGCCGTTATCGGCTCGGTCACTGGCGAGGCCGCGCAGATCCTGCGCGAGGCGGGCGCGGTGGTGGTGCCGCCGGAGGACAGCGTGGCGCTGGCCGACGCGATCCGTGAGCTGGCCATCAGCCCGCAGCGGCGCCAGGCCATGGGCCGGGCCGGCCGGGCTCACGTCGAGCAGTGCTACGACCGCGCGGCGCTGGCCCGCGAGTACCGCAAGATCCTGGACTTCGCGGGCGGCCCGCGGTGAGGCTGCTGGTCACCGGGGGCAGCGGTTTCCTCGGCGGGTACGTCCTGGACGAGGCCAGGCGGCGCGGGCACGAGGTGGTGGCCTTGGCCCGCAGCGCAGACGGCGGCCGCGGCCGTGACGAAGCACGGCGCCGAGCCGCTGACTGGCGACTTCGATGATCCGGCCGGGCTGCCGGACGTATTCGGTGCCGCGCAGTGCTCCTCGCTGCTGAATATTGCCTCGCTGGGCTTCGGGCACGCACCGGCCATCGTGGCCGCGCCCGGGCGGCCGGCCTCGACCGCGCCGTTTTCCTGTCCACCACGGCGGTGACCACCAGACTCCCGGCCCGGTCGCGGGCCGTCCGGCTGGAGGCCGAGGAACAGATCCGGGAGTCCGGGCTGAAGTGGACGATCCTGCGCCCCACCATGATCTACGGCGCGCCGGGCGACCGGAACCTGTCCCGGCTGCTCGTGCTGCTGTCCCGGGTGCCGGTGCTGCCGGTGCCGGGCGGTGGCCGCCATCTCCAGCAGCCGGTCCACGTGGCCGACGTGGCCGACGCGGTGCTGAGCGCGGCGGAGCGGCCCGCATCCGCCGGCACCACCTACGACATCGCCGGCCCGGAGCCGCTCAGCTTCGCGGAGCTGCTGCACGCCGCGGCACAGGCGGTCGGCAGCCGGACCCGGTTCGTGCCGGTGCCGCTGAGTCCCCTGGTCGCCGCGGCCCGCGGCTACGAACTGCTCGCCGCCCGGCCGCGGATCCGCGCGGAACAGCTCCAGCGGCTGGCCGAAGACAAGGCGTTCAGTATCGACGACGCGGCCCGGGACCTGGGGTACGCGCCCCGCCCGTTCGCCGAGGGCATCCTCGCCGAGGCCCGGGCCCTGGGACTGGCCCGGGAGCTCTGCCACGTGACTAACGGCAACCTCGCGCTGCTGGCGCGCACCGCAGCGCACCTGCAGCCCAGCCAGATCACGCAGCGCGCCCGGCTTCGCGCCCAGCGCACCGCGCTACGCCGCTTTCCCCCCGTCCGCTACTGGCTGATGGCGGGCCCTGACCCGGCGGCGGCGGCCGGCTGGCCCGCCCGGTTCAGCCCGCTCGACGCGCGGCTGTGGCGGAATTGGCCCGAGTTCCGGCTGCTGCGCCAGGGACGCATCGACCTGCTCGGCATGACCAGGACGCTGGCCGCGCCGATGCACCTGGCTGACGATGGCGGCGACCAGGGTGACCCGTCGGACGCGGACTGGACCGAGGCCCACTGGACCCGGGCCGACTGGGACCAGGCGGACTGGAAGCAGGCGGACGCACCCGCCCTCTGGCGGTTCCACCTGCACTACTGGGACTGGGCCTGGCGGCTGGCGTCCGAGCCGGACCGGGCCGATGCCCGGGCCTGGTTCGCGGCGATGTGGCGGTCCTGGCAGGCGGCAGGTCCGGGCGGGCCGCGGAGACGCCTGGCTGCCCTATCCGGCCGCCCTGCGGGCCTGGTCCTTCTGCGGCCTGCACCGTGACCTGGTCGCGGGGAGCCCCATCGAGGACGCGTTCGTGGCCAGCCTGTCCGCCCACGCGGGGTTCCTGCGCCGGCACCTGGAGACCGACGTCGGCGGCAACCACCTGATCAAGAACCTCAAGGCGCTCGCGGGGCTCGCGGTGTTCTTCGGCGACAGCCGGCAGCTGGGCCACGCACTGGACCGGCTGACCAGCCAGCTCGCGGTCCAGGTCCTGCCGGACGGGGGCCACTACGAGCGGGCGCCGGCGTATCACTGCCAGGTCCTGGCGGACCTGATCGACGTGGCCGAGCTGCTCCGGTCGGCCGGCCAGGAGCCCGGCCCGGAACTGGTGGACGCGATCGGCCGGATGCGCCACTGGCTGAGCTGCGTGCTGGCCCCGGACGGGCAGGTCCCGCTGCTCAACGACGGCTACCCGGTCAGCGCCGAGCTCATCGCCGCCCTGCGGCCCGCCGCTGCCTCCGGCCGATCCGCTGCTGGTGCTGCCCGACACAGGCCTCGTCCGGGCCGCGGCGGGCGGCTGGCGCCTGCTGGCCGACGTCGGCGCACCCTGCCCGGAGGAACTGCCCGCCCACGCCCACGCGGACACGCTGAGCTGCCTGGTCTACGTGGGCGGAGTCCCGCTCCTGGTTGACACCGGCACGTCCACCTACGCGCCGGGCCCGGTCCGCAGTTACGAACGGTCCACCGCGGCGCACAACACGCTCGAGGTGGACGGCAGCCGACTCGACCGAGGTGTGGGGAGCGTTCCGGGCCGCCCGGCGGGCCCGGGTCACGGAGCTGGCGACGCTGCATCGCGCACGGCGGCGTGCTGACCATCGAGGCCGCCCACGACGGATACCGGCAGCTGCCCGGCCGGCCCATCCACCGGCGCCGCTGGCTGCTGACCGAAGCCGGGCTGCGGGTCGAGGACTACGTCACCGGGCGCGGGCAGCACGCGCTCGTGCTGCGCTGGCACCTCGCGCCCGGGGCCGGGCTGCGGCTGGCCGGCGCGGGCGCCGTGGTGACCACGCCTGCCGGTGAGTTCCGGGTGATCGTCAGCGCGACCGGGCCCATGACGCTCGCCGCTGAGACGGGCCAGGTCGCCGAGGGGTTCGCCCGGACCGTCGAGGCGCCCGTGCTGGTCTGCCGGGTCAGCACGGGCTGCCGGTGCAGATCAGCACGAGCTGGCAGCAGGTCCGCGGGCCCGGGCTCGCGACGGCCCCGCGCACGCGGCCGTGAGCGGCGCGACACCGATCGGGGGGACCAGGTGAAGCAGAACTACCGTGGACTGGGGCAGTGCCCGGACCACGCCTCGCGGCACGCCCCGACGAGCTGGCGGCCATAGCGGTCCCATCCGCCGAAGGACTCGACTTTACGCCGCCCAGCCGCACCCATGGCCTGTGCGCGCTCGCGGTCGGACAGCAGGGTATCCAGGGCCTCGGCCAGGGACTGAGCATCCGGCGGGGCCTGGACCACGAACCCCTCAACCCCGTCGGTGATGAGATCCCGGATGCCGGTAGCCTCCGTGGCGATAACCGGCAGCCCGCAGGCCATCGCCTGGGCCAAGACCAGCCCGAAGCCGTCCTCGACCGAGGCGAGAACGAACACTGACGCACGCCTGAGTTCTTCGACTACCCGGCGGCGGCTCAGGTGGCCGGTGGTTCGCAGCCCAGGCTGGCTCAGGTGAAGCCGCTTGTCCCAGCCGGGCAGGACGCTACCCACGAGGGTCAGGCTCGCGTGGCGGGTGTGCAGCCGTTGAAATGCCCCGACCAGGTGGTACTGCCCCTTCCGGAGACCCACCGTGGCCACCGAGACAATGGCGCCGGGGCACGGCGCCTCGGCGGGGGGCGAGAACATGGAGATATCAACGCCAGGCGGAACGCTCACCACACGTGCCGCATCGATGCCTTGCCGGATGAAGGACTGCCGGGCCACCCCGGACGAAACCATGATCCGGTCGGCTAGCTGGTACTCGCGCAGCTCCCGCTCCATCTGGAACGAATCGAAATGTGCTCGCGGAACGCCGATCCGGTCTGCTTCCTGGTCCACGAGGCGCTGTTGCTCGAGTACGTGAAATTACCCGCGGTGACAGAGCACCGTGCTGCCGCGAGCGGATGCCAGCGACAACGTGTCAGTTGCCTCTCCGGCGCGCCCGATGACCATGCGCGGCTCACCGATCTGGGCGGCAGCCCACCGATCGAAGTCGCGGACGACCTGGCGCCTGAGCGTTCGAGCGGATCGCAGCTCAGCATGTCGCGCGGCGCGGTGAACGGTGCTCCAGCGCAGGCGGCTCCGGACCAGGTCCCTGGGCACTCCGACCCCGCTCCGCGGAACGGCCGTGACCAGGCGCTCCAGTATCTGCGCCCGGTGGAGCTGAAGAGCCAGGTGCGTATGGGGCGGGTAAGGGCTGAGGACCGTGACCTTCAGATCGTCACTCACACTGTAACTCCGTCAGCTGTCTAGGGTCTGGCCGCGGAGCCTTTGAGAGTGGTCACGTCCGGTGGCGAAGATCTTCGCGGGGACTCCCTCGACGTGAGGGCACGGAACATTGACCGGTTGGCGGTCACGCTACCTGACCTACGCAGAAACTCGGAGGCGAGTTCATGAGCAGCCGCACGCATACGGCGACGCTCGTCCGGGTCCAGGGAAAGAAACCTATCAATCAGCTCGGCGATCGCCTTCGGGTCGCCCGGATCGCACACCCATCCTGCCCCCGAACTCGCCACCTGGCTCCAGGGCGCGTTACTGCCGATGATTACTGGCGTTCCCGCGGCGAGGGACTCGAGCACAACATGGCCAAAATTTTCCCCGAGGGTGGGAAGAACAAACAGGTTGAATCGCTCAAGGAAGGATACGACCTGATCGGGCGGATCACCCCCGCATAGCTCACCGATCCCGGCGCCGGCATATCCTTGATCAACTTGAGGCAATGTTTCCAGTATCTCGCATCCGCGATAGGCCCGGCAATGGATAGATGCACGTCCCTCTTAACTAGCGGCATGGCCCTCAGTAGCATGGCGAGATTCTTCTTAGGGGTTATCCGTGAGAAAAAAACTAGCGAGTCGGCCCGCTCCGTATCATCTTGCCTCGAGATCTGGGCCCTTTTATTGACATCGTGAAGAAGGCCGGTTCTAAGGTTGATCGCAATGTGGCTCCGCACGCTGGGGCCAAAAGCCCTCTCAATGTCATCCTTCTCTTGATCAGTTGACGCGTGCCAAGTAAGAGACTTATGGAGCCCGAGCAGCCTGAATGCAGCGATGAAGGCGCGCTTCTTCGTATTCTTCAAGCGCAGCGCTCCGGATGACAGCTCACCCCGAGGGGCCAGCAGGATCGGAACTGATCGACATACGGTGCGCAGAGTAAGCAACGGCAGGATCGCGAAGTGAAAGTCGAAGAGGCTATTCAGGTATACAAGCTCTGGCCGGACCCCTCGTAGCAGCATGGCGATCTTACGAGGTGACATCCGGCGCCTGGATTCGTACCAGACGCTCGCGTAGCCAACTTTGCACCAATGGTCGGACTCCACGGTACTCATCGGAGCGGCAGCCGGGTCATCGAAGGCAGAGGTAACTACGGAGAAGCCGAACTCTTCCTCCAGGGCTGCCACGAGGGCGTGCAGGCTCCGGGCGGGACCACCCCGGTGATATGCCGGAGGATAGGACCGGGTAAAGATCATTACGGTCGGAGGCGGAAACGCAGCGGGAGCCTCGGCTGAGCTCTCGCTCGTGTCGTTATTCCGGCCTATGTCAGAATCCATCATCAACGTCCTATGAGACGTTATCGTGGCACGGAGTATGCAGTGCTGCGATGATCACGTGCCGAATGTATAGCATCACCCCGGGGAATCAAAGGACCAGGCCCGGTTTTGTGCGGTCCCCGGACTGCCCGTCGGCAGTGCGGCCTCCGTCTGCGACGATAAGGTTGCTATCCGCGTTGCCGCTTCCCCCGGGGAGTCCGCTTCGACCTGCATCCAGCTCCAGAGCAAGAGCCCGAGGATGACGCCGACCAAGAGATGTATGACTCCGCTCATGAGTATCCTGCTCAGGGCTTGGTAAGCGAACAGAATCCATATCGGCCCTATCGAGGCCACGGCCCTGCCCAGCCGGCTCTTCGCGAAGACATCGCCCGCCGGAGGAGCAGGCCCCACAATCCGGCGAAGGCGACCATCGAGACGAACTCGCCGGCCGCGCCCAGATTCAGCACGCCTTCCATCCACAGCGGGGCACTAGCACCGCTCTTCATCCCGAACAAGTATTGTTCCGGCACGAGTGCGGGCGGAGTCGGCCGGGAGCCCAGCAACAAGCGGGGTATGAGCTCCGAGGGGAGAGCAAGATAGGACGCCCCGTGCAACTCACCGGGCTGGACACCAGATTCCAGAACGTACTCGGCGGAACTGATGACGTCGAGCGACGCGAGGGTCTTCTCCGTATACACGGAAGGACTGGATGCCGTCATCCCGGAGCGAAGGATGCTCAACTGCCCCAGCCCGGAGAATCCGATGAGCCAGACCATCGTGGCGCCAAGCATGAAGAGGACGAGCCACTGCAAGGGAGTGCCACCGGCACGTCGGTTAGGGCGGCGCAGAAACAGGTAGGACAAGATTGAGGATCATGACAAGATACCGATGAGCGCTTCCCACCGTCATCACGATCAGGGCGAGGTAGAGCACGATCGCTACCCAGCTAACTCTCCGCTGGTCCGCTATGTAGCTTATTGCTATCACCACCAGTGCGACCAGGCTCAAGGTCAGGAAAGAGCCATCAGTGCTTGAATAAAGGTCGTCGCTCGAAGTCGAGGACAAGGACCAAAGATTGGACCATGACGGGAGCGAGATGACATAGGCTGCGGCCAGTAGCGTAATCACGATGACCGCTTTGACCGGCGCCACCATGATCCGGGCATCTTGTTCACCCGTGGCCCGTCGGCCAGCGACGGCGAAGGGCGCAACCCCGACCGCAAGCCCGATGAGGGCTAGGAGGTTGAAGCCATAGGTGGCAGGAAGGGTAAGCGGTATGGTGGCCGAAGGCTTCGGGGCAACCTGCCAGAAACCAGACCTCAGCGCTATGAACCACGGGACCAATGTAAGTGCGCCCCAGGCAACCAGCGGTCCTTGTATAGCCCACCAGGGAAGCCGGTTTACCCGCTGGAGGCGGACGACCTCAAGGGTTCCCATAATCGCAAGCCAAATCACGAAGGTCGTCCAAAGCCGATCCCAGGCAACCGTTAGCATGTGTCTCTAACCTCTAGCAGAGAGTGATTCGCTATGCCTAGCCTCACTCAGGGCTAAGCACTGCTTCTTGAGTCACGGATTCTGACCATTCCGGAAGATTCCGCGCGGCACAGAGTCCCGCGAAAGGGTCACTCCGCCAGAGCCACACGGCCACGACACAATAAACTACGATTGAGACGACCGCTGCCCCATCGATGCCGAGGTAAATGATGGCTGCTGGCAGGGTCACGACCGTGAGCAGAAGGCCGAGGCCCTGCCCCTTGGCCGCGGTCAGTGGCCGACCGGCGGACTTCCAGATCGCTGAGAACATCGCGCCGAGGGACAGCAGAGGCGCACTAAATATCAGGATAAGCGCCGGCGGAACCGCCATGTCGTAGCTCTTGCCGAATACGATGGGGATGAAGAATGGCGCCAATACGGCCGTGCCCACGCAGATACAGGTAAGCAGGAGCATCGTCCTCTTTATGAGTTGCCGGTAGGCGGTCCGATCAGGATTCCCTTGCCTGCTGAAGTGGGCGTACATCTGGAGGGCGGGGGCCTGGCCCAGTGAGAACCCCGCGGAGGCGTACGTCACGGCAATGGAATACCGCCCGAGCTGCGCCGCGGGCACCATGGCCGCCAGGAACACCTGGTCCAGGTTCTGGTTCGCCAAGGTCTGTATGGTGATCAGGTGGTTCTTCCACCCCAGCGAGAGCAGTTGCGCTATTTCGGCCCGGGATGTTGACGGGGAGTGCGCAAGGCAAATCGAGAGCGTGGACACGATAAGCAAGACAACGTTCCCGGTGAGCAGGCACAGGATCGCGGCGTTGACGGTCAGGGAGCCGAGCGCGATGACGAGGACCAGCCCGGCCAGGTAGACGATCGGGACCGTCACCCGGAATATGTTCCACGTGGTATAGCGGCACTGAGCCCGCAGATGAGCCACCGAGCACTGGGTCATCACGTACAGCAGGGGCTGGCAGGCGAAGGCGATGAACAGAACCTTCGACACGCCAAGCGCCGGGCTCCAGAAGAAGAGAAGCTGGAACCCGATGGACACGGCGCTGGCGATTGAGCCGAGAGCCAGCGCGATGAGCAGGCTCCCCCAGATAAGGTCCCCGGTTCTGCGGCGGTCATGGGTACGGCCGGCGACGTAGACGATCGCCTCCTCGACGCCGAGCGTGCCGACGACGCCGATGAAAGTCGGAGCCACGGTCGCGATGGCGTAGACACCTCGCTCGTGGGGGCCAGCAGCCGGCCCACGAGGACCCCGGCAATAGCGCCCAGGGTGACGGTTGCGACGCTCGCTGCGGATGTCCGGCCCACCGACGGAACACCGGTTGCCTTGCGGTGCAGTCCGCCCGCTCGCCTCCCGGGCCAGAATCGGTAATAGCGCTCTACTCCGGATATTTCAATTTCTAGCCCCCCGGCTCTTTATAATCCTGGACCTATTGATCTGGTCACGGAATTTTAACGCCTGCAGTCTCGCATGAATACCGGCACATCTGCAGTTCATGGCCGGTGTAGCATAGAGAATCGCGCTTGCCTGACGGCGCATTCTGGACTTCTGGTGCGTTTTAGTTAAGTTGCGCAATTCTCATTGAGCTGCGCCACACGGAGGCCTTTTGAAGCAGATCGTGCAGCCACTGGCGGGCGGCCCCGTCGAGGTGCTCGACGTGCCCCGCCCGGTCCCCGGCGCCGACCGAGGTGCTGGTCCGCACGGTCGCGTCGGTGATCTCCCCGGGACCGAGCGGGCCGTGACCGCGCTGGCCCAGTCCAGCCTGCTGGCCAAGGCCCGCGCCCGGCCGGACCTGGTCCGCCAGGTGGTCCGCAAGGCCCGGGCCGACGGGTTCGGCGCGACCCGGCAGGCGGTCCGCAGCCGGCTGGCCCAGGACCTGCCGCTCGGTTACTCGGCGGCCGGCATCGTGCTGGAGGCGGGATCAGCGGTCACCGGGATACGGACCGGGTCAGCTGGTCGCGACCGGCGGCGCGGGCAAGGCCAACCATGCGGAGTATCAGGCCGTGCCGGGCCTGCTGTGCGCCGCGGTCCCGGACGGCGTGCCCGCCGGGGACGCCGCGTTCACCACGATCGCCGCGATCGCCCTGCATGGCCTGCGGCTGGCCGAGGTAGGTCCCGGGTCGAAGGTCGTGGTGCTGGGGCTCGGGCTGATCGGGCAGCTGGCCGCCCGGCTGGCCATCGCGGCCGGCTGCGACGTCGCCGGGATCGACCCCGCCGGGCACGCCGCGGCAGATCGCGGCCGGCTCCGGGGTGCTGGCCCTGGACGAGCGCGGCGACGCCACCACCGAGCCAGGTGCTCAGCTGGTCCCGGGGCCGGGGCGCCGACGCGGTGCTGGTCTGCGCGGCGGGCCGGTCCTCGGACGCGGTGATGCGGGTGCCCGCGCTCTGCCGCGACCGGGCCGCGGTGGTCATCGTGGGCGACGTCGGGCTCCAGCTCGACCGGACCCCGTTCTACGAGCGGGAGCTGTCGCTGCGGTTCGCCCGCTCGTACGGGCCCGGGCCGGTACGAACCCTCCTACGAGGCGTGGGGCGTGGACTTCCCGGCCGGGCAGGTGCGCTGGACCGAGGGCCGCAACTTCGAGGCGGTCCTCGACTTGCTGGCCGGCGGCCGGCTCCAGGTCGCGGACCTGGTCACGCACACCTTCGGCATCGCCGAGGCGGACGCCGCGTACCAGCTGATCGAGCGGCGCACCGAACCCTACCTGGCCATCCGGCTGACCTATCCGGAGGCGACGCGCGAGGGCCGGCCGACGGCCGGCTCGGACGCAGCGACGGCGTCGTCCGGCTCAAGGACGCCCCGCCGGTGAGCCCGTCGCCCGGGATCGGCTGGGCCGGGGCGGGCGCGTTCTCCACCGGTACGCTGCTGCCCGCCTTCCGGGCTGCGGGATTCGATCGTTTCGTCGCCGTGGCCTCCGCCAGCGGGCTGACCGCCCGCCGGGCCGCGGAGCGGCACGGCTTCGAGAAGGCGGTGCCAGGCGCGGATGCCGCTGCTCGACGACCCGGACGTCGAGGCCGTGGTGATCGCCACCCCGCACGACACGCACGCGGATCTGGCCGCGCGGGCGCTGACCGCCGGGCGGCACGTGTGGTGCGAGAAGCCGCTGGCGCTGACCGAGGATGAGCTGGACGCGGTCGAGAAGGCGTGGCGGGAGTCCGGCGCCAGCTCGCGATCGGCTTCAACCGGCGCTGGTCCCCGGCCGTGCTGGCCGCGCAGCGCGCGCTGGCCGGGACCACGACGCCCAAGCTCGTCGTGTACCGGGTCGCCGCCGGGCCGGTGCCGGACGGGCACTGGTATCACGACCGGCGGCAGGGCGGCCGCCTGCTCGGCGAGGTGTGCCATTTCGTGGACACGGCGCAGGCGCTGGTCGGTGCGCCGATCGAGGACGTGACCGGCCTGCCGGGCGGCGGCGGCCCGGGGGGCCAGCACGGGACGACGCCGTGGTCTCGCTGCGGTTCGCGGACGGGTCCCTGGCCGCGATCGCCTACGGCAGCGCCGCGCCCGTGGCCGGCAAGGAATGGATCGAGATCCAGGCCGGGTCACGCCGGGTGGTCATCGACGACTTCCGCTCGGTTCAGGCCGGACGGCAAGACGGTGTGGAAGGGCCGCCAGGACAAGGGGCATCACGCCGAGGCCGCCGCGTTCCGGCAGGCGATCGCGGGCGGCCCGGCCCTGCCGACCGAGGCCATGCTGGCCACGATGCGCGCCACGATCCAGGCCGCGCGGGGGCGGGCGGCCGTGACTGACCAGGCGACGGCGCACCCGGAGCAGGTGCAGGCGGCTGTTCGACGAGAAGGCGGCGAGCTGGCCGGCGAAGTACGCTCCGCGACGGCCGGCTGGCCGGGCGGCTGACGCAGCTCGCTGACGCGGTCGGTTACCACGTCCGCGCTGGCGGCCGGGTGCTCGACCTCGGCTGCGGCACCGGCGAACTGGCCCGGCATCTGGCGGCGGCCGGACTGCGGGTCACCGGCTGCGACATCTCGGCGAACATGCTGGCCCGCGCGGCCGCCAGCGACCCGCACGGCTCGGTCGAGCTGGGTGCGGCTGACGCCGGACTGGCGCACGCTGCCGTTCGCGGCGGCGACGTTCGACGCGGTCGTCGCGGCGAGCGTGCTGGAGTACGTCGACTCGCCCGCTGCGGTGCTCGCGCGAATGCGCCCGGGTGCTGCGGCCGGGTGGGGTGATGCTGTGCACCGTCCCCGATCCCGCCCACCCGGTCCGCTGGCTGGAGTGGCTGGCGGCCCGGCGGCCCGCGGCTGCCGCGGCGCGCGCTGCGGGCACGGCGCTGGCCAAGGCTCGGCCGCTATCTGACCTACCTGCGAGATCTCGCGGCAGCGGCACCCGGGCGGTGGTGGCGGACCGCCGCCGCGCAGGCGGCCTGCTCACTGCCCAGCCCGGCGGCCGGCGAGCCCACGCGCCCCTGCGCCTGCCCTCACCTTCCAGCGGCCCACGCGGCGACCGGCTGACGGGAACGGGCGACCGTGACCGCGACCGGTGACCGTGGACGTCGCCGGGGCACAGAGGGCGGCGCCGCGCGGTTCAGGGTGGAGCTCGACCGCTACCTCGAGCCCGCACCGGGCGCGCAGGACATCAAGGTCATCGGCGCGGCGCGCAGCGTCGACCCGGCCTGGCTGCTGCGGCGGGAGATGACCGGCCGGCGCGGGCCGGCGGGTGGCGCTCAACAACGTCAGCTTCGTCACGCCCGGCGGCGAGCGGTGGACACTGCTGCGCAATGCCCTGCACTTCCTGACCGACAGCGAGACGGCCCAGCCTGGACCCGCACGCTGCGCGGCCAGCCGCGCGCGAGGCGGCTGGTCGTGCGCCTGGCCGCCCGGCGGTCCGATGTGCTCGTCGCGCCCTCGACGGCCATGGCCGAGCGGGTCACCCGGATCCTGCCGCGACCTCGCGGACCAGCTGGTCGTGCCGGCCTGCACCCGGTCTCCGCCGACGCCATCCCGCGAGCTTCCGCGCGAACCTGCCATCCTGTGCCCGGTGCTGTTCTCCCGTACAAGCAGATGGCCGACCGGCTCACCGAGCTGCTCGCCGCGCTCGGATCAGGCGGCGATCCGTCGGTCACGGATGCGCGTCACCGCCGGACGCAGCGAGGTGCCCGCGCCCCTCGCTGGCCATCCGCGGATCGAGCTGGTCGGGCGCCTGGCTCAGCGACGACCTGCGCCAGCTGTGGGCGCGCAGCCGGGCCATCTACTTTCCGACCGGGCATCGAGTCGTTCGGCTACCCGCTCGCCGAGGCGCGGGTCAACGGCCAGCCGGTCATCGCCCGCGACACGCCGCAGAACCGGGAAATCGCGCGGCCCGGCCCTGTGCGGATTCACCCCCGGTGACCCCGAGTCGCTGCGGCCGCCGTCAGCTCGCGCTGACCACTGACGTCGCGCCCGATCCCGCGCCGTTCGATCCTGATGCCTATTTCGACTGGCTGCTGGGGCCGCCCGATGACCAGACTCGGCACTGCGGCCGTACCGCGCCGGGGACGATCCCGCCACGGGAGCGTCCCGGTCAGCGTCGTCGTACTGACCCGGGACGAGGAGCCGAACATCCGCCGTTGCCTGGCTTCGGTGGCGTGGGCTGACCAGGTGGTGGTGGTGGACTCCGGCTCGACGGATGACACCGTGGCGATCGCTCGCTGTGCGGGGCTGACGTGCTGAACAGCCTGGCTCGGCTTCTCTGCGCAGCGGAATTCGCGCTCCGACTCCCCCTGCTCCGGCATGACTGGGTCTATTTCGTGGACGCGGACGAGTGGGTTTCCCCGCAACTCGCGAGCGAGATCGCGACGCAACTGCGGTCGCCCGCGTGCGCCGCATTCGCGCATCGCCTCCGGCTCGTCTTCCAGGGCACCTGGATCCGCCACTGCGGCTGGTACAGCGGCTCCGTGGTCGTCCGGCTGTCGACCGGCGATACACGAAGTACGACGGGAGCCTGGTCGGCGAACGGGCTGTGTGCGACGGCCCAGTCCACCGGCTGCGCAACGACATCGTGGATGAGGACCTCAAGGGTCTCGCGGCCTGGCTGCACAAGCACGTGCGTTACGCGCAACTGGAGGCGGAGCGCCGCGGGCGGCGCCAAGCTCCGGCGAGCGGATGCGCAGAATCCGGCACCGTGATTACACCGACACCCGGCCGCTGATGCGGCCGCTGCTCAAGGACGTGATCTTCCCTTCCGTCCAGGCCAAGCCGGTGGCGCTCTTTATCTACATGTACATCGTCCGGCTGGGCTCTCGACGGTGCGGCCGGGCTTCGCTTCTGCTTCTATCACGCCTGGTACGAGGCCACTACCGCCGCATTCGCCGCTGAATCGCGCCAGTCCCATCGGAGTATCGCCTAATGGGCGGCGACCAAGCGGCATGAAAGCAGCACCATCTCCCGCCGGGGACCCGGTAGCGAAAGACGATGCCGTCCCCGGGCCCGAAGAGCCCCAAGTCGTCACCATCCAGCAGGCCCAGGCCGGTCTTTCCGCTGGACAGCATCCACCAACCTAGGCCTGGCGGGCCTGGCGGTCGTGACTGGAGTATTGGCCGCCCGGCTCCTGGGCCCTGCTGGCGAGGGCGAACTGACGGCGATCCAGACGTGGCCACTGCTGCTAGGGACCCTGGCTATGCTGGGGCTCGACTCCGCGGTTATTTATTTCATTGCGCGGCAACCCGAGCGTGGCAGACAGATCACATCAACTGCCGCCAGTATCGGCGTCCTCTCCGCCCTTGTTATAGGTGCTGCATCCTGGTTCGCCCTGCCCTACCTGCTCTCCGCGCAGCGCCCAGAAATTGTCTCAGCCGCACGGATATTTCTCTTGGTGGGAGTTGCATTCGCGGTTACCGGCATTCCGCATGGTGCACTTCTCGGGGTACAGGCATTCACCCCATGGAACCTCTTTCGGATTGCTCCGGGGCTGACCTGGGCGGGAATTCTCCTCGGGTCCTGGTTCCTTGGTTCCCCCAGTCCCGTTCCGCTATCCATGTGGTACCTGGCTGCCATATTTCTGTGCCGTCTCCCTTTCCTGCCGGTTGTGGTCAGGAAGCTGCGCGGGCCCGCGAAGCCGGATTTCAGGATGCGCCGAAGCTATTGCGATTCGGGCTTCCCTCGGCGCTGACCTCACTGCCGCAGACCATAAACCTCCGGCTCGACCAGCTACTGATCATTGCCTTTCTCCCCCCGGTCGCTGGGGCTGTACGTGGTCGCGGTGGCGTGGAGCGGCGCGGTCGCGCCCCTCCTGGCGGCTGTGGGATCCGTGTTGTTCCCGCACGTCTCGGCGGAGCGCGAACCCACGCGGCAAGCACACTTGCTGAGTACCGCACTGCAGGGTGGAACCCTCGTCGCGATAGCGACCTCTGCGGCCTTCGTGGCGCTCGCACCCTCGGCCTGCCCGTGGTCTTCGGGGCCCGCTTTTCTGGCGCTGTCCCAGCTGCGCTGATCCTGGTGCCCGCCGGCGCCATCCTGGCCTGGTCCGGGATCGCGGAGAATGGGCTTCAGGGCCTCGGGCGCCCAGCCATCGTCCTGGCAGCCGAACTGACTGGAGCGGCAGTGACACTGGGGGCACTCCCACTGCTGCTGCATGACTACGGGATTGTGGGCGCCGCCCTCGCCTCTCTGCTCGGCTACGCCTCGGTGGCCGCGTTCGCCGTTACCGCCATCAGGCGCTCAACTGACTGCGGGATCCGATCGCTGATGATCCCCACCTGGCCAGTCACGAAATCGCTCGTAGTTCGATGCGCAGCACTTGTACGGCTGGCTCCTAGGGCAGTAGGCCGCCACCGCCCGCGGAGCACATCATGAGCCCGGATCTGCGAGTCACGGTTGTCAGCGCCTACCCCTTCCACATGGCCGACCAGGCACGACAACTGCACAGGCAAGGCGTGCTGGAGCGCATGGTCACCGGCGTGCCACGCGGCCGCATCGGCCTACCCGGGGAAGTGGTCCGTAGCCGCTTGCAGTGGACCGCAGCCCGAAGGATTGCCAGCCGCACCTTTCCGGGCGCGGATCCCTGGCTGAACAGGCTCGTAGTGCGTGATTTCGACCGGTGGTCACGTTCCCAGCTGGTGAGCCGTCTGTGGTCAATGCGCTGTCTAGTTTCGCGACCGACACGCTGGCCGGGCATCGGCCCGCGGCGCCGCCACTTTCTGTGCCGCGGTTCGTGGCACATCCTCGAGCAGAAACGGGTACTCGACGAGGAGGCACACCGCACCGGCGTCTCGCCACTCGAATTTGACCCGTTCCTGGTGGACAGGGAGCTCCGGGAGTACGAACTCGTCAACCGTATCCTGGTCCCCTCCGAGCCCGCCCGGCGGTCCTTCCTCCGGCAGGGCATCGACCCAGTCGCGTGGTGAAGGTCCCCTACGGGGTCGATGTCTCGGCTTTCTCACCGCGGGCGTGGGGCACCGGCACGGAGCCATCGTTTCGGTGGCCGCCGTAGGCCTCGGCAAGGGACACCACACTTGTCAGGGCGTTCCGCCTGCTGCACAATAAAAACGCGAACCCTGACGCTGGTGGGGCCAGTTCGCCTGGGTGGGGGGCGCGGCTCCGGCTAGACGAGCCCGGCATACGGGCCACGGGACGGGTCGGCCGCGACCGGGTCATCGAGGAGTTGCGGCGGGCTCGTGTTCGGCGGCCTCGGTTGAGACGGGTTCGGGCTGGTGATCGCCCAGGCATGGCCTGCGGGCTGCCGGTCATCGCCACCGAGGCGACCGGAGCCGGGAGCTGGTCACGAACGGGGTGGAGGGGATTGGTCGTGCCGGCCCTTCTGATGCACGGATCCCTCGCCGAGGCTATTTATACCCTGTTGTCTGACAAGGACAACTCGCGGACATGGGCGCCGCCGCCCCTCGCCGCAAGGTGGAGAGTCTCGGAGGGTGGGACCAATACGGTCATCAACTGGTGAAGGTATTCCGGGATGGACGGGGCCCGGACGTCATGAGCCGGGCCAGACTGGGCATCGTCGTCAGCCATCCCATCCAATATCAGGTACCTCTGTACCGGCAGCTGGCTGCCTCTTCGTCGATCGAGCCACTGGTTTTCTACCTGACTCGCCACGGCCTTAATGAGTCTTTCGACCCGGGTTTTGGCCGGACGGTGAAATACGACGTACCCCTCCTCGGAGGTTACGAGCACGTCTTGGTGCCCAACCGCAGCCTTAGACCTGCCCTGGCAGTCCTTGGGGCCTGTTCAATCCCTCTCTGCCCGCGCTCATCCGTTACTCACGCCTCGATGCCATCCTGGTGCACGGCTACAGCTCACTCTCACATTGGCTTGCCTATACCGCGGCCCTAGGCCTCGGGATACCGTACCTGCTGAGAGGTGAGTCGCGGCCTGATGCGCGGATGCCCCACGCGGCCGACTCATGCTGAAGAAGGCGCTGATCAGACCCCTTATTCGTCACGCGGGGGCATGTCTCGCCATCGGGACGCACAACATGCAGTTTTATACGTCATACGGGGTCAGGAGCACCCAGGTATTCTTTGCCCCCTACTCCATAGACACCGAGCGGTTCGCCAGGGCCGGGGCGGCGGCCGGAGTCGGCGGCGACTGATGCTGGAATCCCTGGGACTTGACCCGCAACTGCCGGTGGCATTGTTCGCAGCCAAATTGCAGCCATGGAAGCGCCCGGCCGATGTGGTGATGGCAGCCGATCGAATGCAACAGCCACTGAACCTCATCATGATAGGCGATGGGCCCCTGTTCGACGATATAGCCGATCTTGCTTTGACCCGACCCTGGATGCGAGTCCTTGGTTTCGTGAATCAGACCGCGATCGCTGAGTGGTACGGGGCTGCCGACGTGTTCGTCCTTCCATCTGACCGTGAGCCCTGGGGTCTAGCCGTCAATGAGGCCATGGCCGCAGGAGCCGTGCCCATCGTGACCGACGCCGTCGGATGCTCCATCGACTTGGTCTCCCCGGACATTGGCTGGGTCTATCCCGCCGCAGATATCCAGGCCTTGGCGGCTGTACTGACCCAGGCATGCGTGGCGGGCGCCCTGACCACACGGCGCTCAGCAGCCCAGCGCAGGTCTCACGAGTATGGGATCGCTGCCACCGCCCGGGGGATCGAGACAGCGGTTAATACGGTGCTAGGGCGGTGACCCACGCGCTGCGCCGGATAGTGATAGTGGGAGAGCCCACCCAGGCCGGGCTGAGGAACTCTTTGATAGCTGGTTTCCACGCGAACGGTTGCTACGTTGACGCACTGGACCTAGGCCAGTACAAGCCAGCATGGCTCACCCCCGCGCTGTTCCGTTGTCCCCGCCTCGCGGGCGGGTTCCGGCGGGCATTCACCCAACGCGTGGACGACCTGGCGGGCCGCGGCCCTGCCGACCTCACCCTCGTCGTCAAGGGTCCCTTGCTGGACCACTCATCGGTCAACTACCTCCGAACCCGACTTCGTGGCCCAGTAGCATGCTGGAACCCAGACAGTCCGTTTGACAGCGCTCTCTCTAACCGTGGTGCGGGCATCCCCCAGACCATCAGTGCGTACGACTACTACGTCACCTGGGCCCAGGATGTCGCAGACCGTCTGAGTGCAGCCGCCCGGCGGGTGATCGTCATCCCCTTCGCGTGGGATCCGCTCTGATGCCACCTAGCCCTGGTCAGGGTATCGCCGCAGACCGCATCGTGTTTATCGGCACGGCTACCCGGGAACGGGTCTCCTGCCTGCGCAGCCTCGCCGCGTTGCGGCCCCTAGTCTTCGGGACTGGATGGCCACAGCTCGAAGGCTTGGATATAAGGCCCCCCGTGCGGGGGATCGCATTCAGCCAGATCGCGGGCGAGGCGAGGTGGAACCTGAATCTATTGCGTCAGCAGAATGCTAGTTCACATAACATGCGAACCTTTGAGCTAGTAGGCGCCGGGGGAACACGGTCGCCCCCCGCACGGATGATCACCTTAGATTCCTCAGATCCGACGGCCGGACTGTGCTTTTCAGTAGCAGGCAGGAATTGGAATCAATACTGCGATCGCATCCCGACGAGCGACCCCCACGACCAACAGATGTTCTCGACGGCCACACGTATACTGATCGCATAAGGCAACTTCTTAATGGTATATGTGTCGATAACCGCGCAGGGAGATAGAGGGCCACAGGCCTTATGAGCAGCTCCCGGGATCCTTGGTCACCAGAGCCGATTGAGCCAGGGCACGACAATAAACATCGGCATACTCCCGGGCCACAGCGGTTACGCTAAATCTCTCCGCATTACGCTTCCCCGCCGCGCGCAGTTTCTGTACTGACTCCGCGGATGACAACAACTCGACGAGGGCCGCTCGAATATCCGGTTCGCTATGTGGGTCAACAAGGAGGGCCGCGCCCCCCGATGTCTCCGCCATTGGTGCAACCGTGGATGTGATAACCGGAATCCCAGCGGCCTGTGCCTCTACGATGGGAAGTCCGAAGCCCTCATAAGTCGAGACGAAGATCAGGGCGGTACTGTCGCAGTATTCGCGCAGGAGGGCTTCGGCAGACAAGTCCGCCACGCACGACCAAGCGACGTCCGACAACTCAAGAATCGCGCGCTGCTGTGCGCTCAACCTCCCGATGATCCGCAACCGCAGCGGAAGACCGGAACATGCCCGCACGACGCGTTCTAGGTTCTTATTCGGCGCCGTCCCGACCTGCAGAACCTGCGGGATCTCACTCGCCGTCCCATTGCGGTGGAAGGTGGCTTCAAATACCTCGTCAACGCAGTTGGGCACGAGTGCGACCTTGCCGCGTACTGCCGGAAACTCCCCTTCGAGTTGCTTCTTGGTCTCATCCGAGATGGCGGTCACGTATCGCGCCCACCGGAGCGGCATCTTATACCACAAGACCGAGAAGACGCGTCGGCGCAATCCGGTAAGCCGTCGCAAGGAACACAGGTCATGGACTGTCAGGACACATCGCTGCCGTCGTACCGCGAGCGCACAGTAGTGGATGTCACCCGTGACGTGAATAACGTCCGCCCGCAGTCGCGCGGTGAAGATAAGATTACGGATGCAACGGATCACCCCCCTGCTCAGGCACGGCACGTGCACAATCCTGACGCGGAATCGCTCAGCCAGAGCCGGCGAGAGGCTCCCAAACAAGCGCTCGATGCTATAGCCACCAGGCACTCCGGCACGCATGAGAAGGATTATCTCAGGTGACCGCTTCGTCACCAAGGCTCCCAGAGCGAGATTCGGGCTTCCGACACGTTGAACTCTTTCCGCTGTCGCCAACAATCTCTCTTGACATTAGATTACGTCAGCGGACCGGCAAGTACATCAGGATAGCAGCACCATGGCGCGGAACAGGACGCTTATCCTCCGGCAAGACTCAACTAGCTGCCGGGACCCCAGAGGAGGAGTCGAGCGTTGAGTCCTGTTATTGCCATAAATTTCCTATAACAACCTTAAGACCCTGAAGATAGACGTTGCGTCGCAGATCGCTTTTTCTCGGCGAGAAGAGTGAACGGCGATTAATTGGAGACTACCCTGACAGATTAATTATGTAGTACGCTGGCTCGGCCAGGATAGGTGTCCGGCCGGGCCCACGCGTGATCGATATGCGAAACCGGGAAGAAAATCGACAGGACGGACTGGCGATGTGCGGAATTTCTGGGGGGTCCGTCACAGCTGCGGGCAGCACCTTGACCTGGGTTCATGCTCTCAACGACGCGCAAATTCATCGCGGACCGGACCATCGCGTAGTCACTCAAGTAGGCCGATTTATCCTTGGGAATACTCGCCTGGCGATCCAGGATCCCGGCCCATCGGGTAATCAGCCATTCGTATCTGAAGATGGGCGATACCATTGTGTATTCAACGGAGAGATATACAATCACCGACAGCTTGTTGACCGTTTCGGCCTGAATGTCCGAGACGTTTTGCGATGGGGAGATATACCTCAGCTATGGGCGAAGCTGGGGTGAGCGCACTGGCCGAACTCCGGGGCATGTTCGCGATCGCACTAGTGGATACTTGGCAGGATATCCTATACCTGTCTCGCGATCCTTTCGGCATCAAGCCTCTATATTGGCGGATAATCCCGCCAGGTATCCTATTCTCGTCGGAAGTTAAGACCGCTGGGAAGTTGGCCGGGAGCCCTTCTATCGACCAGGGAGCAGTCGCCCAGTACTTGCACCTGGGGGCCATGCGAGCGGACCAATCTCCATTCGTAGGTATCAACGGGCTACCGCCTAACAGCGTTGCGGCCTTCCGGCCAGATGGTCATGGTGACGTGGAGGCCATCCTTCCTCACGGCCCGCTTGGTACCCGCAGGGAGCCGGGAGCTTGAAGTCAGCATTGGAAGAGTCGATTGCCTTGCATCTCGGGGCCGATGTTCCTAGTGCGCTGCTCCTGTCCGGGGGCGTTGATTCCGCGGCGATCGCTGCGGTAAGCCATCGCCTCGGCCGTCAATTGGAATGCCTTACTGTCGTCACCGCGGGGACCGTCAACGAGAGCCATGTTGCAGCGGAGACTGCGTCCGACTACGGACACCACTTCAGACGGGTCCGGGCCACCCTTCAACCCGGACGTAGAGGGCTTTTTCGTGCTATGCAACGTCCAAGCATCGATGGCCTAAATACCTATGTAGTGTCCGCCGCGGTTCGCGAAGCCGGTTTAAGGTCGCCCTATCCGGGCTGGGCGGCGACGAGGCAACCGGCGGCTACGCACACTTCCGGCTGCTGAGATACCTGCCCTGTTGCGAAAACTGGGCGTCTTCCCTGGGCCAGCGAAGACATCAGATGGCGGCGTGCTAGCTCAGGCCGGGATCGCCAACCGCTCGAAACTCAAAGCCTTGCTTGCCACCGATGGCCCACGCGAAGGCTGGGGTCTTTCCCATCTCCAACGGAGGTATTCGTCCGCACCATTGGTCTACCGACCTAACCGGTAGCGCTTGCCATACTGATGTGGCTGAGGAGAGTCTGGTCACGTCGCGCTTCCCAGATCTTCTGCATCATGGTCGCGGCTGAGGTGTCCATGTACTTGCAGGCCATGTTGCTCCCGGATGCGGACAGTTTCTCGATGGCTTCCTCCGGTGGAATTGCGAGTTCCCTTCGTGGACAGCGACGTGTTCGCCGCCTCGCTCAGCACAGCGTCACGGATAGGTGCATCGACCGGTAAGCATGCACTGGGCACTGCCCTTAACGACGCCTACCTGCAGAGGCTAGCTGCCAAACGCAAGCAAGGTTTCGAAGTTCCAATGCGGCAGTGGATGTCAGGGCCCTTGGGTGTCAACGGCCAGGTTGCGGTCCCCGCTGGTGGCCAGGTAAAAGTCCCCACCCCTCGGGTTGGTTAGTTCTTCTTCGGCTGGTTCCTCCTTTGGCTCTGGCTTCGCGCATGCGGTAGGAGTCGCCGTCGGTGACGACGACGCTGGCGTGGTGCAGCAGCCGGTCGAGCAGGCTGACGGCGGTGGTGTGCTCGGGCAGGAACCGGCCCCACGACTCGAAGGGCCAGTGGGAGGCGATGCCCAGGGAGCGGCGTTCGTAGGCGGCGGCGACGAGGCGGAACAGCAGCTGGGCGCCGGTGTCGTCCAGGGGTGCGAAGCCGACTTCGTCGATGATGATCAGGTCGTTGCGGAGCAGGGTGTCGATGATCTTGCCGACGGAGTTGTCGGCCAGGCCGCGGTAGAGGGTCTCGGCCAGGTCGGCGGCGGTGAGGTAGCGGACCTTGTGCCCGGCCTGCACCGCGGCGGCGCCGAGCGCGACGAGCAGGTGGCTCTTGCCGGTGCCGGCCGGGCCGACCAGGCACAGGTTCTCGCGGGCGGTGACCCATTCCAGCGAGGCGAGGTAGTCCAGGGTCGCGCCGGGGATCGAGGACGCGGTGCGGTCGAAGTCCTCCAGGGTCTTGGTCACCGGGAACGCGGCGTGCTTCAGCCGGGTCCGGGCGTTGGAGGCCTCCCGGGCGGTGATCTCGGCCTCGACCAGGGTGCGCAGCAGCTCCTCGGGTGCCCACCGCTGGGTCTTCGCGGTGATCAGCAGCTCGGGGGCGAGGCGGCGCATCGCGGCGAGCTTGAGCCGCCGCAGCCCGGCGGCCAGGTCCGGGGCCAGCGGCGGCGGCGCGGCGGCGGTCACGACAGGCTCCCGATGGCGTAGTCGGCCAGCGGGCGGACCGGGACGGCGGGCAGGCCGGGCGCGAGCGCGTCCCCGGCGGGCCGCGGGCTGCGGCTGTCCCGGCCCCGGCGGCGAGGATGGACCGCACGTCGGCGGCGCGCCACCGGCCGAACGCCACCGCCCGGTCCAGCGCGGCGAGGAACGCCTGCTGCGCCGTGGGCGGCGCGCAGGGTGTTCAGCTCGGCCAGCTCGCTGCCCAGCCGGGTGGCCGCCCGCCGCGGCGGCGCCGGTGATGAACGCCTCGGCGACCGGGCCGAGCGCGCAGAACTCCTTCTCCGCCGCGGTCTTCGGGCCGCACCGCCCGCCGCGGCGCGGGCCGCGGCCCGCCGTAGTGCTCATCACGGACCGACGCCTCACCCGGCGCGACCAGGACATGCTCGGCGGCGACCTCCCCGGCGGCGGTCATGATGACCAGCAGCCGCCCGTCATCAGTGCGCAGCCCGACCTGCTCACCGATGAGCCGCACCGGCACCGAGTAGCGGGCCGAGCCGAACCGCACGCACGACAGCCGGTCCACCTTGCGGGTCACCAGCCGCCCGGTAGCCGCGCGCAGCGACGGCAGCGGGGCCAGCAGCTCCCGCTCGGTCACCAGCCGCTCCGCGGGCACCGCGCAGATCTCGCTATGAGCCGCGCCGTTGACCTCGGCGCACCACGCCGCGGCCGCGCGCGTTCGCGGCGGCGAGATCGCCGAACGGCGCCTGCGGGATCATCAGATCGCTCTTGGCATAGCCGACCAGGTTCTCCACGATCCCCTTCGACTCGGGGTCTGCGGCCTGGCAGAAGTCCGGCCGGAACCCGTAGTGGCCAGCGAAGCGGACATACTGCCCGGTGGGCACCACGACGTTGGCGACGACGCCGCCTTTCAGGCAGCCCATCCGGTCGGCCAGGACCTTGCCCGGCACCCCGCCCAGCACCTCGAAGCACTCCGCCAGCAGCGCCAGCGTCGTAGCGGCGCGCTCGTCGCGGGCGAACCGCACGAACCGGAACCGTGACCAGGCCAGCACCGCGCAGAACACATGCAGCCCAGCCAGCACGCCCCAGTCGATGACCAGGTGCTCACCCGGCGACCACACCGCCGGGCGGCGGCCCCGGTGATGCTCGCGCCGCCACGCCTGCTTGCACTCCGCGACCAGGCGGCGGAAGTTCCGGTCCGACCCGCCATACCCCGCCGCCCGGGCGGCCGGCAGCAGCCGCTTCGCCGAGATCCGCCCCGCCGTCCTGCTCCACCCGCTCCGCGACCAGGGCGGCCACGCCGTCGTAGTTGTGGCCCCGCGGCACCCGCGGCGGCGCGGCGCCGCCGGCCTCGTGCCGCGCGATGACCCGCTTCACGGTCTTGTGCGTGGTCCCCGCGATCGACGCGGCCCCACGGTACGTGCCTGCCTCACGATAGGCAGCGATGATGTCCATGCGTTCCCTCGCAGACTTCACTCAAAGCCCCCCGGGCGGTGCGGTGACTGGATGGCACCGCCACCGTCACCGCCCGGGGCCCAAGACTCCCGGACGACACGCGAGGGATGGGGACTTTTAACTGGCCACCAGCGGGGACCTAGACCTGGCCACACCCGGGGACTTTCTCATGGCCACGGACATTGGCGCCAGTACTTAGGGCGGCCCGCCGGTGGGACGCTCCCGTGTGGTCGGTCGTGGACCGCGCTCCGGCCGAGCGGGCTGGCCTCACCGCCCTAGCTCCCCATAGCCGCTGGTCGGAGAACTGGGCCATCGCCGCGTTGAACGCGTGGCTGCTGTCTGTTGTTGGCCAAGACGTGGGCGGGGCGCCGGGTGGTCCTTCCTAACGGCGTCCTAGTCATGACACACAGCGAACCGGGCGCACGGCCATCGGTAAATTTATACATTCTTCCTGCTATGTGCGCCGAATTCGAGCTGAGGGCGCCGCGGTCCTGGGTCTGACTGTGCATCTGCCCAGCCCGGACTGGCTTACGATGAATCGACTCTATACAGCACCGGGCTTCGTCGCCCTGGCGCACTGGTAACCCCGGCGAGGCACGGGCCCCCGAGGCTCCGCCAGAGTCGCTGACTTCGCCGTCGCGGCCTCCATCCGGAGCCAGTCCTCGTCTCAGGACACCTGGTCTGCCTTGAACGCCTGCGCCGAGAGCTCAACGTTTGGTGGCAACCATGCAGATCGAGTACGCCGGGTAACGTCGGCCCGGCCTGTCTAGCACAGCTGGAGCCATGCGCAAGGGAAACGTGAGAGCCCAGGCCGGCCCGTCCCCGACCTGGCGACCGAAAGCGCGCAAAGCCGTTGTGACCTTCTGACTTGACCAACCTGAACAATAAGCTATTTCTGTCACCGTCAGCCCGGCTTTATCCGCCAGGGAACCAAGACGTTCAGGCGTGTAGCCCTTGCGCACGTGCCCCCCGTCTTCGACTTCGCTGAATGGGCCCGTATCACCGTCGTCCATAGGTATATAATTCTGGTTTGGCGAAGTAACGAATAGTTTACCGCCTGGGCGGAGCACCTCGGCCAGGGACCGCATCATTTGCTCGTCGTCCATGATGTGCTCGATGGTCTCGAAGCAGGTTGCGATGTCAAATTTTTCTTTCAGGTCATATCGGACGGACAGGTCGCGGACATCCTGGACCTCGAACTGCGAACTGCTACCGAAAAAAGCCGCCCGCCTCCGCGCCCGCTCCAGATCCGGGCCATCCCATCCGACCCCCATCGTCTGGTAGCCCAGCCGACCGCAATTGAGGACAGGCCACCCGTTTCCGCATCCCACATCGATAAGCGATGCCGGGCTAGGCGGGAACGGGGAGATAAGCCACTTCCAGCGATCCAGCACGAGCGTGTCACCCATAAAGAGTAGCGAACGTGGGCCAAGCAGTCGAATAAGCGAATTCCCCACCTTGCTCATGGCAATGAGAATAGCGGTTCCAGATAGATTTTCACCACCCACCACGGCGTCTGCATCAAAACGAAACTCCTCGGCACCGCGTTGGCCGTCCGCACCCATCTGGCGGTGACCGTGCGGCCCCGAATGCCGCCAGGACTGTCCCCCGGGATGATTGTCGCCGCGGAGTTGCAGGCCTTTAAGGATGGCGCCGATCTGGAAGGGCTTGAGGGCGTACGGCGGGAAGTGGAGAAGCCGTGACCGCCCCGCGCCATCCCCGTACGAAGGCGCCCCTCCGGACAGCCTGCACGGCCGCCAGCGCAAGCGCCACCGCGCAGCCGTCCCGCAAGGTCACCCGCCATCCCCTGCAGACCCTCCTCGTAGCTCAGTGCCGCGAGGACCGCGCTGCCGAGCATCGCGAACCGGGCCGGGGAAAGCTTCCGCAGGAGGCGCGTCACCCCATCCAGCAAGAACTCCCAGGAAAGCCATGAGGGCGATCAGCCATGGCAGAGCGAGGAAGCCTACGTACATCCCCGCGAGCCCCGGCAAGAAATTGATCGCTGCAGGCCAAAGTCCGGTAACCTCGGCTGGCACTGGATCCACGGCGGTCCCGTGCGCGAGTTCGACGGCCAGAAGGAACTCGGCACCGCGATCAGCAAAGATCCGGGCACGTAGATGGAACTGAGCCGCGGCCGCCGAAACTCTCGGACTGCAGAACGCCGGCCGCGAAAGCCACCCCGTCCAGCCTGCTCGCGGCCTGCGCTACGAGTCCGGGACCCTCCTGGCCGGGCTGAGCGCGCAGGTCTTCCAGTCCCGCCCCCAAGGTGCTTACACGGTTCCCGATGGTGGCGCCTTGCGCGGAGAGAGTCCTTCCCTGCTGTGAGCGCAGCCCGGTGATGGCGAGAACGGCAATCACCGCCAGCACGGCGGCACCCTGAATCTGGCGCGCCGCAGGTCGCATCCCCGCGTGGCACAGGAGCACGATCAGGGCGACCGCATCAGCGATGAC
>CAWJDQ010000004.1:0-748530 GCA_963841695.1 uncultured Actinomycetes bacterium
CCGCGCTGGTGCGGGCCAGGGTTTCCGCCGCCGAGACCAGGATCAGGGCACTGGTGAGGTCACCGGTCGCCGCCGCCAGCCGGGCGTGCGAGGCGGCGACCAGCGGCTCACTGAGCACGCTCAGGTGGTATTCGGCTAGTCGTGCGTGCAGCTGACGGGCACGACTGGTGGCGAGGATGGCGTAGACCGTCTCCCGCACCAGGTCGTGGCGGAAGGTCAGGGCGTCCGCGGACACGGTGATCAGCCCGGATTCGACGGCCCCGGTGAGACCGTCGTTACCGTCACAGGTGCCCAGGCTGGGCATCAGCGCGAACGCGTCGCCTACTGGCAGCGGCCGGCGGCCGCGGCCAGCTCCACCAGCTCGCGTGCCGAGCTGGGAGATCGGCGAGCCGGCGCGCCATCGCCGCGGCGAACCCGCCGGCCGCGCCGTCGGGTTCACCGCCTGCGGCCGAGCGGGCCAGGCTGTCGATGATCTGAGTGGCCAGGAAGGGGTTTCCGCCAGCGGCGTCCAGGTAGCGGCGGGTCCGCTCGTCCGGGACCCGCCCGAGCCGATCCCGCGCCATCGCCGCCAGATCCTGCGTGGTCAGCGGCGCAAGCTGGACGTGCTCGAGGCGGACGTTGTCGTGGCCGGCCAGATCGATCCCGATGGGGTTATCGCGGCTGGCGAACATCCACACCACGGGCAGGCCGACCAGCCGCGACAGCAGGCTGCGCAGGAGGAACCGGCTGACCCGGTCGGCCCACTGCAGGTCATCGATCGCGATAAGCAGCGGATGGACGGCGGCGAGGTCTTCCAGGCGGGATGCGAGGCGGTCGGCGAGCAGCAGCGGTTCGGTGACCAGGCCGGCGATCTGCTCGTACTGTTCCGCCGTGGTCAGCGGGTCCCGCCCGGCGCGCAACACGGCGATCACCGGGGCCCCGGGCCAGACCTGCTCAATCGGGTCGCACTTACTCCAGCCAATTCGGATGTTCATGCGGGCGGCTTGCCGACAGATCTCCGCGAGCAGGGCGGTCTTGCCGATACCGGACGGGCCGGAGATCAGCACACTGGCACTGGTTCCGTGCTGGGAGGCACCACGTAGCGCCGACAGCGCACTGGCCATCGGCTCGCTACGCCCTCGCAACGGTCCTGATCGCATGGCACCACCTCAGGAAACGGCGTTCCTGTTGGTGAGCCTGGCAGGGACCGAACCGCAGCGCATCGCCTGTTCGTGCGATGTCTAATCCGCGCGGCCGTCGGCGACGCTAGTCAGTTGGACCCGAGACTTGACTCCCAACTTGTCGAAAATATGACGAAGGTGGGCGCTCACAGTATGCGGTGAGACGAACAGGTGCTCCGCAATCTCCCGGTTGGTCTTGCCCTGGGTGACCAGCCGAGCGATCTGGAGTTCCGCTGGGGTCAGAGCCGCCACCCTGTCCGTGGGGTCCGCGGCAGCTGGACCCGTCTGCGAACGCCGAGGCGGCGTAGCCGGCGTCGGATCCGAGCCGCGTCCCACGACGCGCCGATCTCGACGGTGATCGTTAGAGCCTCGCCGAACGCGGCGATGGCGTCGCTCGTGGCGCCGTCGTCAACTCGGGCCTGGCCGAGATCCTCCAGCGCGGAGGCCAGAGCGAGCGGGCGCGAGGCGGTCCGGTACAGCTCGGCCGCCGCTTCGAGCTGGCACGTCGCATGGTCTGCCAGCCCTCGGACCTGCGCGGCGGCCGCCTGAAGTGAACGCACGGACGGGTTGAGCCGGTGGCAGCGTTCGGTCATGCCGACCACCTGGGCAGCGAGTTCATCGTCGCTGGAGGCCAAGGCGATTCGGACGATTTCAGGGTCATCGGCCGGGTCGTGAGGAAACAAGGGGAAGATCGACAACCGCTCGTCAACACCCAGTGCGCATAGCCACCGATGCGCGTCGGCGGGAGATCCGAGAGCCATCGCCTGGCGGGCCAGGAACCAGGCAGCGTGGCGGCGGCTACCCGGTGCAGTCGTCTCCAGCATTACGCCGCAGATCTGCGCGACCTCGCGAGCGGCGCGCTGGTCCCCGGCGTGGATATGGATGCGGCCAAGGGCAACCACATTGGCCGCGTCGATGATGCCTAGGACCCCGCCGGCTTCGTCAACGCTGAACCTCCCCTCAAGTGCTACCGCCGCGTCTGGCAGCCGTCCGGCCTGGAGCTCCTGAAGACCTCTCCAGGTCTCGAAGATATGCAGGGCCCAGTTCTGCCGGTCCCGGGTGGCGCTGGCGATACCTGCGTCGGCCACGGCGCGGGCTTCGTCGAACCGGTCCAGCGCCGCCAGCGGCCAGCACCGGAAATAGTGAGCAAGCTGCTGGCTGACGTTTGCTGCGGTACCTATCCGGTCGGCGACGTCCAGTCGGCCCAGCGCTGACTCGAAGTCGAATAGCTGGTAGTCCAAGGCCGCATGCCCCAGCTCGAAGCCGAACCGTGCCTCGCGGCTATCACTTGCGTGGACTAGCTCGGACAGGCCTGAGACTGCGCGAACTGCTTCGTCACCGCGGCCAGCGACGGCAAGGTTATGCAGCAACAGAGCCGCCGGCCATGCTCGCTGGTCTGCCGACAGGCCCGGCAGAGTCAGCGCGTAGCGGGCGTTATCTGCGCGCACGTCTGGCGACAGGCTGAACATGCTGGCAATACTCAGCCGGACCTCGGCCTCCTGCTCCGGCGGCAGGGCCTGACGCAGCGCGGTGTCGGCGAACAACTTAGCCTCCCGCGCAGCTCCTGCTGCGAACAGCGACACGGCACGGCGGGATACCAATGGGCCCCGGAGCGGATGATGCGCGGGGGTGAGCCGCAGTGCCCGCTGGGCAAGATCCGCGGCAGCGGCCGGGTCCGTGGTACTGAGCGCCTCCACCGCGTCGAGCAGGGTCGCGATCGCCATCTCGTCGCCGAATTCGGCGCTGCCGGCCAGCTGCGTCGCAACCTCGACAGGCAGCGCTCCCTGGGCGAGCATCATCTGCGCGCCGTGGCGGTCCAGCGCGCGGCGTACCGCCGGGGAAACACTGGCCCGTACCGCCTCGCGGATCAGGTCGTGCCGGAAGGCAAGCCGTTCGCCGGACTCGGCCAGGATGTCCGCATCGACAAGCTCGCGGATCGGCACGACCAGCTCCGGTACGGACAGTTCGCTGGCGGCGGCCAGGTCCATGACCGAGAACCGCCGGCCCAGCGAGGCTCCGCACGTGGCGACCCGTTCGGCCGGGCCGGGCATTCTCGTAGCCCGGCGCCGCATGTCTTCCCCGACGCGGGCCGGAAGCCGCTCATCAGCGAGCGTGGCCCGGCCAGACTCAACTACGACGATGCCCTCTTCCTTGAGGCCCCGGACAAATTCGACGAGCAGGAACGGGTTGCCGTGCGCCTGTCCCGCCGCGCGCAGCAGGTCGGTGTCCGGTTCCGCGTCAAGGATGTCTCGCGCGACACGCGCGACCGCGGTCTCGTCCAGCGGCCCGAGACGCAGTACCTCAGCGCCGGCCGCATTGAGCTGCGCCAGGGCGGCCAGGAGCTGAAGCGAGCCCTGGGCTGGGCGGGTGGCGAGGAGCCACACCACCGGGAGGTCCGCTAGCCGATGGGGAAGCGAGCGTAGGGCGGCGGCTGTACCGTTGTCGGCCCACTGCAGGTCGTCCAGGCAGAGCAGGACGGGTCCGTCCAAGGCCGCCCGCTCGAGCAGCCCCTCGATGTCGTGCAGTAGCCAGAAGCGTTGCTCAGGCGACGCGTGCGTGTCCGGGAGTGCGACACGGTCCAGCAGCGGCGGGTCGCCGTCGAACAGGGCCTCGGTCAGCGGCGCAAGGTCAACCACGGCTTCGATTGGATCGGCTGTGCCATGCCCGGTGCGAAAGCCCTGGCCGTTGGCGCTGGCCAGGGCCGCGCGCAGCAGCGTGGTCTTCCCGAGCCCCGCCCCGCCCTCGATGATCATTACGGCACTGGTACCGGAGGCCACCCCTGCTAGGTGACGGTCGATGGCAGCCATCTGCGCGTCTCGTCCGCGCAGCGGCAAGTGCGGTACGGCTGCCATCGTAGTCTCTGACCCTGCTCCAGGCCGTGGGACTGATCATCGCAGTTTATCCGGACCGTCCGTCGGGGTCGGGCTCGGGCGCGCGCAGCCTGGGCGACTCTCCATGCCTCACCTGAATTGGTGAGGGCGCCGGGCACGTCGGTCTGGCTATAGTCCGGAACGTGGTCAGCGATCACGGCTGGAGCGGCGCAGGGCGGGACGATGCCAACCGCCGGGAGGCGCCACCCCGACGGCTGGGTGTGGTCGAGCACGGCAGCGGGATGATCCCGCTGGTCCTGCTGCACGGGTGGCCGCAGACATCGTACGCGTGGCGGCATGTGACACCGCTGCTCACTCCGGACTGCCACACGCTGGCCTACGACCTGCCCGGCATCGGCTCCTCAGAGCCGGCGACCGGCCAGTTCGACAAGTGGTCAATCAGCGGAGATCTTCACGCCACCCTCAGCCAGCGCGGTATCCAGCGCCCACTGGTCGTGGGCCACGGCATGGGGGCTCAAGTCGCCTACGCATACCTGCGCCGCTACCCTGCGCAGGTTCGCGGGATCATGGTGCTGGATACCCCGATCGCAGGAGTAGGCGGTTGCGAGGACCTGTTCACCTCCTCGGCGTTCTGGCACATCGGATTCCACCAGACCATGCAGGGCGCCACCGGCCTGGCGGAACTATTGGTCACCGGCCGGGAGCACCGCTACTTCCGCAACCACATCGACCGGTTCGCCGCGCACCCGGACGCGATCAGCGATGCCGACGTGGCCATGTACGTACATGGATACGACGGTCCCCAGCGCCTGGCTGCGGGCTTCGCCCTGTTCCGGGCGATCCCGCTCGACATTGCCAGCAACGAGCGCCACACCGGCACCGTGGCCCCCCCGATCCGGCTGGCGTTCGCCGAGTACTGTCACGCCACCGTGTTGCCCGAAGTGGCGACCGGCTTGGGCGAAGTGGGCGCCCACGACGTGGTTACCAGCATCATCGGCGACAGCGGACACTGGGTTGCCGAAGAGCAACCCGCCGAGGTCGCCGCGGCCATTAACAGGTTCATCGCCGCCACCTGACACCCGTCGTGTTGCCGCGACCGCTGCCGGAACCGCAACCGAAAGCGCCAAGCGCTGGTCCGGTCAGACAGCGGGGTCAGCGCCCGAGTCGCCGATCGACGAATGGGTCTCGGCTCACCTGAACGTGTGAGGGATTGCTGTTGCCCGTCTGGCCAGGCTGGTGTCTGTGCGGCTCCCCCGACTGGAGCCGTCGCCAACACAGTTCAGGAGGAAGCCATGTCTACGCCGACCAAGCCGAGCATTGTGTTCTGTCACGGGATCTGGGCCGATGGGTCGTGCTTCAACAAGCTGCTCCCGCCGCTTCAGGCGGAGGGATACGAGGTGATCTGCGCGCAGTACGGCCTGGACACCAACGAGGCCGACGTCGCTGCGACGATCCGCACCTTCAACCGGGTCCACGACCGGATCCTGCTGGTCGGCCACTCCTACGGCGGCGCCGTCATCACCGCCGCGGGCACCGACGAGCGGGTGGCCGGGCTGGTGTACATCAACGCCCTGGGCCCGGACGAGACCGAGACCTCCCAGACCGAGCAGGACAAGTTCCCCAAGACGCCGGCGTTCGGCCAGATCGAGGTGGCCGACGGGCGGGTGTGGATGCTGCCCGGCGGCGCGGCCTGCTTCTGCGGCGACCTGCCCGAGGAAGAGCAGAAGGTCGTCTGGGCGACCGCCTGGCCCCCGTCCGTCGAGCTGTTCAGCCACAACGTCCCCGGCGTCGCGTGGAGGACCAAGCCGAGCTGGTACATCGTGGGCAAAAACGACCAGGCCGTCCACCCCGACCTCGAGCGGGCCGCCGCCAAGCGGATGGGCGCCACCACCTACGAGTTCGACAGCAGCCACTGCCCCATGCTGTCGCAGCCCGGCAACGTCCTCGACGTCATCCGCACCGCCGCTGCAGCCATCTGAACCCGCGCCGCTTTCTGGGCCCCTGCTCCCCGGCCGGGCGGGCAGGGCTCAGAAGCAGGGAGATCACAGGGAGAAACCGGTGGCATCCGAGCAGGTGCTCGACATACCCGTGCGCCGCCACGTGCTGACCAGCGAACGGCCGTTCCCGGTCGTCTTGGATGGCATCTACGACGGCATCAGCCAGCCCGACATCGGGGCACTGTTCGCCACGCTGGCGGCGAGCACCTCCTATGCGGAGTTCACCGCGCTGGTCCGGCAGGCGCAGGGCAGCGCTGGCCTGATGCGGTTCCTGCACCTCGACCTTGACACCGTGCTGGCCCTCGACCCGCAGGCCCGCGACCAGGCGGGGCGGCGCCTGGTCCGGCTGATCGCCGGTAACCCGGTCACTATGGGGCAGATGACCCGCCACCTGCCCGCGGCCGGCTCCTACGCCCCGGTCACCATCCTCATCCAGGAGCTGCCGGGCGGGGGAACCCAGGTGGCCTACGACACCGTGGCCAGCGCGATCGCGCCCTACGGTGACGCCGCCGCCTCCCAGGTCGCCGGGCGGCTGGACACCGAAGTCCTCGCCTTCCTGCACCACGCGGCCGGCATACCGGCCGCCGCACCCGCGGCACACCGGTCCCGCACAACGCCTTAGCGCAGCCGCGGACGGCCCGGAATGCACAGGTCCCGCCGAGCCGCGCCACGAGCACATCGTCCTTTCCGGCTTTAGCCCGCTATCGGCGGAGTGGTGATCATGAAAGCAGCCAGCATGAGCCTCCGGCCCGCGCAGCGGACCGCCGGCGGTAACCGGGTCGTGTTGCTGCACGGCCATCAGCTTGAGGGCAACCCGGCCCGCGCGGTCACGGCCGAGGCGGCCGGCACGTTCGTGCTGGTCCTGGCCATCACCAGCGCCGCCGTCGCGGCAGCCTTGTCCCGGCCGGTAGCCGGGCCACCCTACGGGTCCCTAGCCGTGCCCGTGGCCGGCGGCCTGGCGCTGGCCATCGCAGTCGCCAGCCTCGGCCACATCTCGGGTGCCCACCTCAACCCCGCGGTCACGCTCGGGCTGGCTATCAGCAGGCGCTTCCCCTGGGCCTACGCCCCTGCCTACGTCATCGCCCAGTTCACCGGAGCAATCACCGCGGCCGCGGTCACCTGGGGCTTGTACGGGGACCATGCCCGGTCGATCGCCCACCTCGGCGCCACCGTCCCGGCCCCCGGGGTCTCGGCGGGGCGGGTGCTCGCGGCCGAAGCCATCGTCACCTTCGTGCTGGTCCTGGTGGTCGTGGCGGTCGCCACCGACACCCGGGTCCCGCGGGGCGTCGCCGCGGTGGCCATCGGCGCCGCGCTCGCGGTGGCCATCGTGATCAGCGGGCCGGTCAGCGGCGCGGGCGTCAACCCGGCCCGGGCGATCGGGCCGATGATCCTCGCGGGCCAGTTCACCGACTGGTGGGCATACCTCGCCGCGCCGGTAGCCGGGGGTGTGGCGGCTGTCGCCCTCTACGGCCGGGTCCTGCGGGCCGGCAGCACGCCTACCTAGCGATCACACCCGGATATGACGACCTCACCCGGGCCGCTGAGCGCCCAGACGGTCACCACCCCCGGCCGGGACTGGCGGCTGCTGGCCGCATGCCGCGGTGCTGATCCTGAACTGTTCTTCCCGGTCTCCCGGTCGGGCCCCTCCCTTGACCAGGCCACCCAGGCGAAGACGATCTGCGCTGGCTGCCCGGTCCGGCAGCAGTGCCTGGCGTTCGCGCTGGACACCAGGCAAGACCACGGCGTGTGGGGAGGCACGAGCGAAGAAGAACGCCTACACGCCTGCGCCCGCACATCGGCTAGAAGGGGAAGTTGATGTGCAACGTCGGGCGCGTCTGGCCGGGGTGTCTGTCGGCGAGTCCGGGCTGCTGTCTGCGCCGGAAGCGGGGGAGAGATTGCCCAGAGAGTTGAAGGGGTCGGCCGCGGGGGCCTGTTTTACCGGATGCACACCGAACGACCCAGCTCTGTAGCCCGGCATAGACGGTTGACGCCGGTCAGGGCTCTATCTGGGACCAGGACCGTGCCCCCGGCGCGGATGGCACCTGTACAGCACGGAAGTACAGCAACTCACCCGGACGCGGGCGGACTGCGCGCCGACCCGCCGATCTGGCGTGGATCTGCGTTGGTCAGTGTCGGCCGCAACGCTGTACAGAACAGTCGATCGGAAGCGCTGATCGCGCGCTGAGCGGAACAACCCGGTACATAGCCGGGCGGGGCGGTTCAGTGCAGGCTCGGATCGGATCCTCAGACGATGGCGGGAACGACGGCCTCGATCAGGTGGGGTCCGGGCTCGGTCAGTGCCCGTGTCAGGTGCTTGGCGAGTTCTTCGGACGTGTCGGCGTGCGCCGCGGGGACGCCCATGGATTGGGCCAGTCCGGTGAAGTCGAGCGGTGCTCCGCCGAGGTTGATCAGCGGGCTGTCGTGCAGCTCGTTCTGGCCTGGTTCCTGGAGGTGTTTCCATTCCTCGCGGAGGATGCCGTAGGAACTGTTCTTGAGGATGATCGTTGTGATGTTGAGGTGTTCGCGGGCGTGTGTCCACAGGGCGGAGATCGTGTACATCGCGGATCCGTCGCCGTCGAGGAGGATGACCGGCCGGTCTGGCGCGGCGATCGCGGCGCCGGCCGCCAGGGGCAGCCCCATTCCCATCGCGGTTCCGGTGAGACTGAGCAGGTCGTGGCGTGGGGCGCCCGCGGTCGCGGCGGGGACCGCCTGGCCGGAGCTGATCGTCTCGTTGACGATGATGGCGTGCTCGGGCAGGAGCGCTCCTAGTACCTGTGGCCACGACTGCAGGGTGAGCGGCCCGGATGGCATCGCGGGACGCGCTGCGGCCGCTACCGTCGCGGCCGTGCCGGGCGCGACGATCGCGGCCAGGTCGGTGAGCGCGCGGGCGGTGTCTTCGCCCGGGGCCGCGAGCGTGACCATGGCGGCGTCAGCGGGTACCGGTGAGCTCGGCTGGCCCAGATAGGCGAAGCCCATCACCACCGGCTCGTGCACCCCGGCCAGCAGGACGTGGCTGGCGCCCTTGAGCTGTGCCACGGCCTGCTCGGGATAGAACCCCAGCCGCGGGAAGCCGGGCAGGCCAGCGCCGTGCTCGAGCCGGGCGGGGGACGTCTCGGTGAAAACCAGGATTCCGGTTGCCGCAGCGATGCGGCTCGCCGCCTGCAGACCCTGCTCACGGCAGGCAGCCCCGCCGAGCAGCAGCACCGTCTGTGCGCTCCGGCCGGCCAGGGCGGCGATCCGCTCAATGCGCTCCCCGGGCACGATACTGGCCGGTGACGGCGGCACCGGGGCGACCATCGTGTCGGTCGGCGACCAGGACACGTCCGCGGGCATGATGACGGTGGAGATGCGCCCGGGTGCCGACGCCGCGTCGGCCACCGCCGACGCGGCGCAGGAACTGACCTGCTCGGCGATCCGCGGCGTGCGGACTGCGCTGTCGAGTGCGCGCGCGACGGCGGCGATGTCGGACTTCAGCGGCGGATCGAAGCGCTTGTGGTAGGTGGCGTGGTCGCCGATCAGGCTGACAATCGGCGTGTGCGCACGGCGGGCGTTGTGGAAGTTGGCCCAGGCATTGCCCTGACCGGGTCCCAGATGCACCAGCGTGGCGGCGGGCCGCCCGGCGATGCGGCCGTAGCCGTCGGCGGCCCCGCTGGCGACTCCTTCGAACAGGGCCAGGACTGATCTCAGGCCGGGAGTCGCCTCCGCTGCCTCTACCAGGTGCAGCTCGGTCGTTCCCGGGTTGGTGAACAAGGTGGTTATCCCCGATTCGACTAGCGTGCGCATCAGAGCGTTTGCACCATCCATGGCCATTGGTCCTTTCAGGAGGTCTGTGCGGTCGCCGCCACCTGCCAGAGACCGCCTTCCGCTCCGCAGAGCGCCGACGATTGCGTCGGCGTGGTTGGCAATGCCGGTGTAGTCGAAGGGGTCAAAGCGGACAGCGTGGAGTAGCGGTCCTTCTCGCGGGACAGGGGGCTTGATGTCACACGCGCAGCTCAGCGTGTCGCCTTGGCCGATGCTGTCATATCGCTTCCCCGTCTTCGGCTCGGCGGGCCGTCGGGTCTCGGGCCACTTTCTGGGTGGTGCGTGTTTCTCCGGGCGTGGCTGCCTTCAGGCTGGCTAGCTGCGCCCGGGCGGCAGCCACCAGTTCGTTGTTTGTGTTCGCGTGCCCGCCGAGGCCCCAGCCCCCGTCCGGGGCCTCGGTGAGAAGCACCCAGGTCCGGCTGGCCAGCGCCGGGGCGCCGGCGGCATCGGCAGCTATGGCGGTCAGCCGCTCGACGACGGCGAGTTGCTTGGCGCGGTTCAGCGCGCCTGCGTTGGTGAGCACCTGGATCCGTAGGTAGCTGTCCTCGCCGTCAACGTTGGACACGCTGCCCGAGGGCAATTCGTGGATAAAGGCCGCGGTGTTCTGCCGGAACATTGGGATGTCGGGCACCTGCTCGATGGTCATGACCGCAGTAGCCAGGTCAACGGCGAGCTGGTGCTTGTCGGCGAATGTTCCAGCCGTCGCATAAACGTCAATCATGGGCATGGCGGGGTGCTCCTTCGGGGCATTGAGCAAGTGCTCGCGGGGCGAGGTGGTCAGCTGGTGGCCCGGACTGCCTTGAGGATCACGGCGGTGACCAGGCCCGGGTCGTAGATCATGGACAGGTGTGGCGCGCCGGGCGCCATGGTGATGTGAGCGTGCGCCTGGCGGGCCATGGACAGCAGCTCGGCCGGCGGAATGGCGTGGTCGGCGGTGCCGATCACGGCCCAGGACGGGATGGTTTTCCAGGCCGGTGGGCCCGACTTCTGGGTCAGGGCGAGGGAGGTGAGCGGCCGCTGCGTGGCCGCGAGCACCCGTGCCTGGGCAATGGGCAGGCCGTTGGCCATGCAGGATCCGAACACGCTCTGCTTGATGTAGACGGCGGCGGCGCCGGTGGGGGCACCGGGGTAGGGCTGGGCGGAAACGTTGGCTGCGGGCAGCACGCACGAGCCGGGGTGGGCGCTGACCAGCTGGCCGATGGTCTGCCCTTGCGCGGGCGCGAAGGCGTCCACGTAGACCAGGGCCTTGACCTGGCTGTCTCCGGTGGCGGCGTTGGTGATGACGGCGCCGCCGTAGGAGTGGCCGACCAGGATGATGGGCCCGGAGATGGTGTGCAAGAAGTCGCGGATGAACGCGGCGTCATAAGTCAGGCCGAGCAGCGGGTTGGGCGGCACGTAGACGGTGTATCCGTCGCGCTGGAGCCGGCTGGCGACCGCGTCCCAGCTGGAGCTGTCCGCCCAGGCCCCGTGCACCAGCACGATGCTGGGCTTCGGGCCGTGGCCAGCGGCTGGCCCTCGGCTGGTGCCCGCCGCGGGGAGCTGGCTCACCGGGATGAGCAGCGCGGCGATGGCCAGCACGGCAGCGATGATTATCCGGCGCATGGTCAGACTCCTGCCGCGGCGGTGCGGATGACATCGAGCACGAAGCGGGGGCTGGACAGCATGGCCACGTGGCTGCTCTCGACCTCGTAGGTCTTGGCGCCCATCCGCTTGGCCGCGGCTCGCTCCAGCTCCGGCTGGACCGTGCGGTCGTTGCCGGCCACGATGTACCAGCTCGGCTTCGACCGCCAGGCGGCGGCAGCCACCGTGGCGTTGAACAGGTTGGCGTCCGGCGGGATGTGCGTCGCCCAGACGAGCTGCTGCTCGTCCTCCGGCAGGTCGCCGGCGAAAGCTGCCACCCCTTCGGGGCGCATCCAGATCCGCCCATCGACGACGTCGATGTACGAGAAGACGTCGGTGACCGGGAACTGGTCCTGCATGAGTTGTGAGGTCTCGCCCTCGTCCGGCGCGAGCGCGGCAATGTAGACCAGCCCGGCGACCCGTTCGTCGGTCCCCGCCGCGGTGATCACGCTCCCGCCATAGGAATGACCGACCAGGATAGCCGGGCTGCTCACCCGGCCCAGCGCCCGGCGCACAGTCTCGACGTCACCGTCGAGTGTGTCGAGGCTGTGCTGGCTGGCGATCACCTCGTGGCCCTCCGCCTGGAGGGCTGGAATCACCTTGCTGAAGCACGAACCGTCGGCCCAGATCCCGTGGGCGAACACAATGCTCGGCTTGGACTGAGGAATCACGGTTCCTCCCTTGATGGGTTCGTCAAATTGTGCGGAGCGGAGATCCGCGCCTGACCAGCGAACCGCTGCCCAGGGATTCCGCACCATCACGCGAATCCGTGATCTGCTGCCTGGCGGGGCTCACCTGAATGCATGAGCGACAGGCAGCACCAGGCGCTGTGAGGGTGGGTGAGGCCTTGGGCTCAGCGGACTCGGCTGGCCAGCCCTGATGTTTCCGGAAGGATCGTGTGATCGTGACCGAACCGACGACGCCTACTGTGGTTCTTATTCACGGGGCATTCGCGGACGCGTCCGGTTTCAGTGGCATTATCCGTGAGCTGGCGACGGCCGGGTATGACGTCGTAGCGCCGCCGAATCCCCTGCGCAGCCTGGCCTTCGACGCCGCGGCTATCGGCAAGGTGGTGAGGGCCGTCCAAGGTCCTGCCATTCTCGTGGGGCACTCCTATGGCGGGGCGGTGATCACGCAGGTGTCCGCTGGCCTGGACAATGTGTCCGGGTTGGTCTACCTGGCCGCGTTCGGCCTGGAAGCGGGCGAGAGTTGCGCCAGTGTGCAGGAGCCGTTTCCGCCGTCGATGCTCGCGGCTGCCTCTTACCCCACGTCGTACGATGCGCCTGGGTCCCCGCAGGGACCGGACCTTTACATCAGAAAGGAGCAGTTCCGCGAGGCGTTCTGCGCTGACGTCCCGGTCAACGTCGCCGACGTCCTGTTCGCCACGCAGCGCCCGCTTTCGCTTGCCGCCCTTACCGAGAAGGCGACAGCGGCGGGATGGCGAGCGCACCCCTGCTGGTACCTGGTCTCTGAGCAGGACAACGCCATCCCGCCGGACGCGGAACGGTTCATGGCTGAGCGGATGAGGGCGACCACGGATTCGATCAGAGGATCGCACACGGCCTTCATGGCCCAGCCGGTGCGCGTGGCCAGGTTCATCAAGAAGGCGCTGGCCAGTTGAGGCCGCGAGACCGTTTTCAGCGACGGGAGCCTGGGGGCCATCTTGATGAACCAGCCGAACCACAGGCAGCGGTGGAGTGAGTCGTTCACCGATCCGAGCGGCGCGGCCTTCGCCTCGATCGTCCGCGCTGACGTGGTGCTGGAAGGAAGTATTTTTGCCCGGCCCATCCGGGGTCGGCAGGCAGTATGGACGACTCTGCGGACCGCCGCCAGCATCTATAACACGCTGACGTTCATCAGCGACGCGGAACGCGACGGACGCGCCTACCTAGACTGGACAGCAACCGCCCTGGGCCAGCCCGTCGCCGGGGTGACCGTCCTGCGCCTGGACGACAGCGGGCTTTTCGCCAGCGTCGCAATCCATCATCGGCCGCTCGGCGCCGTGGTCGCGTTCTCTGCGGAAATGGGCAGGCGCCTGGCCGGCCAGGTCGGCGCCGATCACTTCTACCAGCCTGCGTAGCCGGCCCGCGGTCCCTTCCGGCTCCTCCGGAACCTCAGGCCGGCTGGCGGGCGTTCACCAGGTTGGTCAGCTGGACCCGCGAGCGCACGTCGAGCTTGGTGAACACCGACCGCAGGTGCGTTCCGACGGTGTTGACAGAGACGTTCAGCTGCGCGGCTGCGGACTTGTTTGTGTGGCCTTCGCTGATCAGCCTGGCCACCCGCATCTCGGTTTCGGTCAGCGCAGCCCAGCCCGCCGTCGGCCGCGGATCAGCGGCCGTCCACCACGACCGGCGGATCCCGGCGGCGCGCATCATCCGCTGTACCTCGCACCGGGCGCCGTCCGCGCCTGCCTCGTCGTACAGGGCCCACGCCGGATCCAGGCGGTCCCCGGCAGCGCCGAGGTCACCGGCACGCAGCAACGCCCGGCCGTAGTCCTCGAACACACCGGCGCGTACCAGCGGGCGCGGGCTGCGCGCCGCGACGTCCGCGGCCAGCGCTAGCCGGTCAAGGTCTTCGTCAACTAGTCCCCGTAGGCCCAGCGCGATCGCTTCGAACGTGGCCACGTTCGGGTTGCGCCGCGCTCCCTCCTCAGCCAGTTCCACGGCCCGCCCAGTAAAGCCCGTATCGCCAGCGGCCAGACCGATGCGGGCCAGCGTCCGCATCCAGCCCGGCTTCCACGGCCAGGGATCCAGTTCTCCTGGCGCAGACTCCAGCAGCGGGGTCAGGAGCTTCACCGCGAGCGCGGGATCACCTTCCTCGGCCATCAGCCAGCCGCGGACCAGCACCAGGACCGGGACGTGCGCCAGGTCTGCGGAATCAGCCTGCCCGCCCAGTGACCCTCGCCTGCGCGCCTGCTGAACATCGCCGCGGACCAGGGCGGCCGCGACCAAGACCGAAGCGGACTCCAGCTGGCAGACCCGGCTACCGAGTTCCCGGCCCAGCGTCATCAGCGTGCGGGCCGCCGCCTCGGCGGCGTCGAGCCGGGCCAGGTTATAGTCCTGCCAGATTTGCGCGTACAGCAACGACGGCAAGACCGTCGCGCTGTCGTGGCCGGCCTGCTGCCACGCCTGCGCTAGCAGCGTCTCGGCGTGTGAGTAGCGGTCCAGGTGCTGCAACGCCATGATCTCCTGCGCGACATAGGCCGGCTCGTCCTCGGCGCGCAGTTGCCGGAAGTACGACAATGATGTCCGGTGATCCCCGGCGTTCCTCGCGGTCTCCGCGAGTGCGTGCAACGCGAACAGCCGGCCCGTCCGGTCCGCCGCCACCGCCGATGTCACCAACGCCCGCTCGGCCACTGGCTGGGCCCGGGCCGGAGATCCCACCCGCGACAGCGACAGCGCGTGCAGCGCCTCGAGCCGGGCCCGCAGCGCAGGCGACAGCCCGGGCCGCTCCAGCGTGTCCCGGCAACGCTTCTCCGCCTCCGCCCATCGGCTCGTCAGCCACATCGCGCGCGACAAGGCCACCTCAAGGCGCCCGGCCGACTCGTCGTCGTCGAGGTAAGCCAGCAACTGGTCGGCCACAGCCAGCGCGTCCGTGCACCGCTGGACCAGGCTCAGCAACTCCACGCAGCGCTCACCCACGGCCAGCCAGCTGGGCTGCCCGGGCCGCAGCGCCGAATGAGCGGTCAGCATCAACTCGGCGGCCGTCTTGGGCAGCGCCGGTACCGCGTCGCCCGCGGCGTCGGCCAGCAGCAGCGCTACCCTCTCATCACCGGGCTTGATCGCCGCCCGCGCATGGGCCGCCACCGTCAGCGCGTCACAGCCGACATCCCTCAGGTGCTGGGCGCAGGTCAGATGAATGAACTGGCGGGTCCGTTCCGGCAGGTCAGCGTACACCGACTCGCGGACCAGACCGTGACGGAACAACAGCGCACCATGCTCACTGCTCAGCAAGCCCGCTTCGATCGCCTCATCGGCGGCTTCGGCCACAGCCCGGGCCGACACGCCATCGAGCAGTTCGGCCGCGTCATCGATGGGCAGCGGCTCACCGAAGACGGCCGCCAGCCGGACCAGATCCACGGCCTGCGATGGGAGGGTCCGCAGCAGCCGCCGTACCGCCCGGACGAGCTCGCCGGGGATGTCGCCCGGGTCGCTGCCTTGTACCTGCGCGCTGAGCAAGCCAGATATCACCTGAACCGCTAGGAACGGGTTCCCTCCGGACCGCTCCAGCATCTGCCGGGTAGCGCTACTGGGAACGGTCCCGAGATGGTCACCGGCGAGGGCAATGATGTCGCTGGCTGCCAACGGACCCAGCTCAACGTGGGTGAAGGGAGGATCACCGGCCGGATCGTCGGTCAGCCCATCCAGGAGCGGGAGTCTACTAGACCGCGACGTGAGCAGCCAGGAGACGGACGAACCGGCCAGCCGTCCCGGCAGCGAGCGGAGAAGGAAGGCGTTCAGATCATCCAGCCATTGGACGTCGTCGGCTGCCACGAGAACCGCGCGCTCCGCACTCACCCGCTCCAGGGCATTGGCCACCGCGTCCCGGAGCAGCAGTGGCTGGCTGGCCAGCGGCTCGAGCGGCGCGAACGCTTCCGCCGACAAGACCGGATCCAGCCCACCCCGCAGCGCCGTCAGCAGCGGCCCCCCGGGCACAACCCGGCCGATCCGGTCAGCCCGGACCAACCCGCACACCACCCCCAGGCGCGCGGCCTCCCGCAGCACGACCGAGACCAGCGCCGATTTGCCAATTCCCGCCTCCCCCGTGACAACCAGGCCGCTGCCCTGGCCGGTCTGAATGACCCTGCGCAGCAGGCCCAGGGCCGTCGTCATCGGCTCGGACCGTCCGCGCAGCACAATGCCAGCCATATCCACTCTCCCAGGTTGTGCCAGCGCCATCTCTGGGGGTCGTATCACCCATGTTCGGGCCGTGCGCACCCGCCCTCTCTCACACAAATAGGTGACCCGTAGCTTGTCAACGGCCTGGGACGGATCCCCGGCGCCCGCTACTGCCAGGCCACGGCTCCCCCGTCAGCGCCCAGCCCTGCCCCGCAGCGGCCGGGATCACTCCCTGTCGCTGGCATCTGGTCGTTACCCTGGGTGATACCGCCGGGTTCCGCGCTTCTCGTTCTCGCAGACATCTCTCCCCGATCTCCCTCTTGGACAGCGGTGCTGCCGCACGTCGCGTGATTACCCTTTGTGATCGAGCTACGCACCTGAGGAGATAGGCCCACCGCGGAGATGGGCAAGGCGCAGTCGCCCGTTCGGGACGTCACAGCAACCGTGCCTGCGACCGTAGCCGACACGCCGAACGGGATAATCTGAGCGTGCAAACAGTCGCAGGCGTTCCACCGACGAGCAAATAGTCGGCGATCTGGCTCTATTCGTCTACATGAAAAAGTTACCCAGCAATTACTGCTGCGACGTAAGCGCACTTGGTGAACATGGAAGGTTATGCACGCCTGTGCATAAACACGTGCATAGGCAACGCCCGCTATTCGGCTAGAAGCGGAAGTTGCTGTCTCACCCTCGGTGTGCCCGGCTGGGCGTTTGTCGGCGAGTCGGGCTACTGCCTGAGCCCGTAGCTGGGGGAGTCGCGGGAGAGTGGCGAGGGCCCGACTTCTGGGGCCTGCTCGGCCGGATGCACGCCGGACGGCGTACCTGTAACTTGGTGCACGGAGTTGGCGCTGGTCAGGACTTCATCTGAGGCACGACTGGTGCTCCTGGCGGGGATGGCAGCGGTACAGCACGGAAGTACAGCAACTCACCCGGACGCGTGCGGACGTGCGGGGACGCGGGAGGACGGTGACCTGCACGGATAGACGCGGGTGGACGTCCTGCCGCCGGATGGCATGCAAGAGGTCAGCGGTTCGAGCCCGCTTAGCTCCACGTTTTTCCGCGCACATGTTCGAGAAAAAGTGACTATCTCTAGTCACTTGGAACATGCCCGGTATGTCCCCTAACGGGGAGATTTCAAAGGCTGACCGTATGCGTTGCCTGCAAAGTTTGCCCGTCCGGCCTGGCAACTCCTCAGCACGGTGACGTCTCGCGATACCAGGCCTGGGGACCCTCAGAAGGTGGAGAGAGCCGTCTTTCTGGCGATCTCTGTCCTTGGACGCCACGGCCGCCCATGGCTTGACCCTGACCCTTGCGCTAGAGCGAGTGCTCCCGATCGAAGCCTCCATTACCAAGGCGCGCCTCCCGGGCGCATCCTGGTGGAGCAATATCGTGCCGCCACTAACCGCCTGACAGTCCCCAGCACCACGACGATCGTCCCGGCCGACGACAATGCTTCGGCCCGGACCAGTCGGGAGCAGGCCATCCTGCCAGTCGATGCTGTGCCTTCGAAGGTATCGGTTTACCTCATCGCGGCTACAGCACCGTGCATTTGCCAGGCCGGGTGCAGCGCATACTTATGCGGGGTTCCCCGATCACCGCTGACGAGGCCTGTACGGGCAGCGAACCCGGGAGCCGCGCCTGCCGAGCCGCCGATTTGCGCAGCAAACTTGGCCGGCGTGGTGGCCGTCGTTGCGACGCCTGAACAGGCCGATCGGCGCGGGAGGGCATCAGCTGGGCTACCGCCGGCGCCGACCGAGCTGGGCCTGATCGGAGGGGGCGATGGCCGGCGGCCGAGCGTCGGCCATCGCCGGTCACCGGGACGGCCTGGCTAGCTGCCGGTGCATCCTGGGCTGGTGTGGACGATGTCCTGCTTCACGATGAACTTCGCGCCGGAACCGGAATCGCGGATCACGGTGATCGCCGCTCCGGCGCCGCCAGGCAGCGCGGAAGGGTCGATGTCGAAGACATAGGCACCAGCCGGGCCCTGGTACTGGCCCGGTGCTGGGATGCCGAGGATCTGCTTCAGCAGCCCGGGGCTGGACTGCGGGTAGTGCTGGCAGGCAGGATTCTGCTGGCCGAAGGTCACGCTGGCGGGCACGCCATCGGCGCGGAGTGTGCTCTGCAGCCCGGACGGGTCCTGGAGCTGGTTGATGGTCACCTGGATGTTGCCGTTGGCCTGCTTGCTGACCGTCCATGCGTCCAGCCGGATCTGCGGCTGGTGGCTGGCGGGCATCGCCACGGTCACGGCCGCCGCCGCTGCGCCTGCCGTTACCAGCGCTCCGGCGGCCGGGAGCAACCACCGGCGCCGCTGGGCCCGGCTCCTGTGCGTGATCTGCGCTACCGGCGGCCTGCCGGCCACAGGTATCGCGGACACCGAATCGCTCACCGTTCGCAGTACGTCGCTGTCGCTCATCGCATCGTTGCCAGTCATTGGTCAACCTCCTGGGTCCTTGCCGGGCTGAGTTCCTGACGCAGTGCCGCGGTTGCCCTGGCCAGGTGGACCCGTACCGTCGCGGGCGCGATGCCCAGCTGCGCCGCGATCTGGTCGGTGTCCATGTCCAGGAAGACCCGCAGCGCGATTACCTCGCGCTGCCGGCGAGGCAGGCTCCGCAGCGCACCGAGGACGGCAGCGTCGAGGCCACCGTCCTGGCCGCCGGGAACCATGGCGTCGTAGTCAGCCAGGGGCAGCTCGCGAGCGCGGCGGTGCCACCATGTTGTCCCGGTGTTGAGCGCGGTCCGGACCACCCACGCACGCGGGGCGGGATGGCGGCTGACCTTCCGCCACGCCCGCCAGGCACGTGCGAATGCCTCGGCCACCTGGTCCTCGGCCTGCTGCGGGCTGCCGACCACGGCGAGCACCGCCCGCAGGCAGGGGTCCCAGCTGGACTCGAAGAACTCGGCGAACTCCGTCTGCTCCTGGCTCACACCTGGTTAACCCCGTGTGCCCCTCACTCTGCTTACCGGCGATCCCGACACTCAAGGCTAATCAACCGCGCCCGGAAGCCCCGATCTGCGCGCCGCCACGTGTTCACCGCCCTCGCGGCCGACTGCGACCTCCTTGGTGAGGCCCGGAAAGCCAGTGACAAACCAAGTGACTACGCACCCAAACCTCTGCGGCCCGTACCGGACCCAGCCACACACTGCATGTGGCCTGAAGTGCGGGGACCAGACTTCTCGCGATCCCGGCAGACGAATTCGGTCGGCATGGCATGCAAGAGGTCAGCGGTTCGAGCCCGCTTAGCTCCACAAGAAATTGCAGGTCAGGGCATGTTTTGAGGTCCGTCCGGGTACCTTCCAAGATCGTCCGACCGTCATCTGACCGTCGTTCTGGGCATAGGTAGTTGGCACTGAGCCGCACGGATTGGTTCCTGATGACAGCTCAGCCTGGCTCGTGCGTGGTGTGCGTTGAACATGTCGATGATCGCGATTCTGTGGCTCGCATCAGCGAGGCGAGGGCCCGGACCGTGTCGTCGGCTGGGCTACACGCTGGATGCGCTGGCGCGTTCCGCCGGGCCTGTGTAGATGTCAGACTGGATGACGGCGGGAGGTGGAATCATGAGCGTCGCGCTGGCAGACCATACCGGGCCGTGGACAGCCGATGATGTTGAGGCGCTGCAGGATGCTGGTGATCATGCACGTTTCGAGGTCTTCGAGGGTGGGGTTCTTGTTGTGAGCCCGCCGCCGGGCGTGGGCCATCAGCGGGCGTCCTACCGGTTGCACCGCGCTCTGGCCCAGGCGGCTATCGCCGCGGGTGCCGATGCCGAGGTGCTTGAAGCGGTGAACGTGGCCCTGCCCGGCGGAAAGCTCCTGGTCCCCGACGTCGTGGTGGTGGCCGGCGGAGTAGTCGGTGAGACGGCTACCAGGACTCCCTGCGAGGCTGTCCTGGCCGTGGTGGAGGTTGTGTCTCCGTCGACGGTGTCGATAGACCGGGCGGTCAAGCCGGTCATGTACGCGGACGCAGGAATCCCTGTCTACTGGCGGGTGGAGCTGCATGACACGCCGAGGATTGTGGCCTGCTCCCTGAGCCACGGCCGGTATGTCACACGCACCACCCTCGTTGCCGGGACCCCGGGCCGGATCACCAGGCCTTTCGCAGTCGAGTTGGACCCAGCTGACCTCACCCGCCGCACCGCCTGAATCGGGCGAACCCGGACTGGGCAGCTCCTTTCGCTGCCCCTTGTGCTCGGCGGCTTCCAGAGCAGTCACGACGCATCGAGTCGACAGTCTGAAGCGGGCTACGTCGATTGGCGGCATCACATTCAGTGATGCAGGAAGCAGGGAGAACACTCGCCGAGCGGCCGTTCGGTGCGCATGCTGGTCGGTTGACGGGCGTCAGCCGCCGGGGGCGGATCAGGGGATTCTGGTCTTCTGCCTACTGGCCGGATCATCTGGCCGCTGCTGTACCCGGTGATCTCGGGAATCTCGCGAAGAAGTCATCGAGCGTGTGGCCGCCAGCCGGCAACCTTCCAGGCTGTGCGCACGCGGGCCGCACCGCGGGCGCGAAGTGAGATAATCCGAACGTGGGCGGTGAGGAGGACATCCGGCTGCCGCTGGTGCTGGGGCCGGTGTCGAACGGCGAGTTCATGCCGGGCGCGGCCAGCGCGGCTGATATCGGCCTGGCCCGCGCGGTGATCGGCCGGGCGGTTAGTGCCGCGGATGCGCTGGGCATGGACCGCCGGATGTTCCTGCAGACCGCCGGGGGCATGGCCGCGTTACTGGCGACGGTGAACCTGGCGGCGTGCAGCGGCGGCACGGTGGCAGGCCTCGGGGGTCGTTATCAGATACCGCCGCCGGAGGAGCTGCACGGCTGTGAGGCAGCGCTGGGCAGCAGGGGCGAGTTCATTTTCGACGTGCATACCCATCACGTGATGCCGTCGCTGCCGTGGCGGCAGACCGCCCCGAACACGCTGAAGCTGGTTCTTGAGCTGGTGCCGGCCGACTGTACTGCAGCCAACCCGCTGACCTGCGTGGACCGGGCCGCCTACCTGCATGACATGTTCCTGGCCAGCGACACCACGATGGCGGTGCTGAGCGACCTGCCGAGCACGGACGCGGACAACGACCCGCTGCCGTTCAACGACGCGGACGAGACCTGGCAGCTGGCCGCCTCGCTGACCCGCGCCGGGGCCAGCCGGCTGCTGCTGCAGAACGTGGTGACCCCGAACTTCGGCTCGCTGCCGGCCCGGCTGGAGGGCATGACCCAGACGGCGGCCACCCGGCGGCTGTCGGCGTTCAAGGTGTACACCGCCTGGGGGCCGGGCGGACACGGCTATGACCTGGACGACCCGAAGGTGGGCTTGCCGGTTGTGCAGCACGCCCATGATCTGGGCGTCAACGTGCTCTGCGCGCACAAAGGGCTGCCGCTGCCCTACCTGAACCTGCAGACCGCGTGGAACCATCCCCGCGACGTGGTCGCGGTGTCCCGCCAGTTCCCCGGCATGCAGTTCGTGGTCTACCACTCGGCCTGGACCCCGTACCATACCGAGGGCCCATATAACCCGGCTGACCCGGTGGGCGTGGACTCGCTGCTGACGGCGCTGGACAAGTATGACGTGCCGCCGAACAGCAATGTCTGGGCCGATATGGCCGCCATGTGGCGGTATCTGCTGCCCTACCCGGTGCAGGCCGCGCACGCCCTGGGCAAGCTGCTGTCCCGGCTGGGTGAAGACCGGCTGCTATGGGGCACCGACAGCGTCTGGTACGGGCCGCCGCAGACCCAGATCATGGCGTTCCGCGCGTTCCAGATCTCCGCCGAATTCCAGGAACGGTACGGCTACCCAGCGCTGACCGATGCCATCAAGGCCAAGGTACTCGGCCTGAACGCGGCCCAGCTGTGGGGCGTTGACCCAGACGCCACCCGGTGCGGGCTGACGGCCGACATATTGGAGCGCAGCCGCCCGGTCGCGCGCGTGCTCGCCGCCGAGGGTGAGCTGCCCGCACCGTGGGTGCCCCGCGGTGCCGTCACCCGCAGCCAGGTGCTGCACTGGCTGGCGCACCAGCGAGGCCCATGGCTGCCCGCCTAGCAGTTCGAGATCTTGATGTCCTTGGAGTGCTCTCGCCTGCGCCGACCTCGGCACTGACAGTCAGTCTGGTGCACGCCGTCGAGGCCGCGATAGTCCGCGCGATTACTTCGTGGCTGGCCAGTGGCCACTCGCGCACCGGCATGTCAGGACCTTAGAAGATATGTCTTGTCATCCGCCTGAACGAGATATATCTTGAGTGTGTCAGGCAATCGCCGCATGCAGGAGTCACGATGCCGGCCAGAGCTGCTCGCCCGGGAAATAGGTAGTCATGATGCCGGCCCGGGCGGAGCACATGAGGTTCCCGGTCAGCTGGATGCTGGCGGTGTCCTGCGCGGCGGCGGCTCTGGCAGGATGCGGGTCCGGCGGCAGCCCGGATGTACTTGGGTCTGGCAACGGCCCGGATGTACTGACTGTACCCACCAGCGTCGTCCGCACCATTGACGGGACCGTCGCGTACCGCGAGCTGGGCAGCGGGCCCGCGCTGCTGCTCATCATGGGAGCGGATGCATCCATGGACGACTGGCCGCCGGGTTTCGTCGACGCCCTGGCCGCCCATCACGAAGTTGTGGTTTTCGACAACGCCGGGGTCGGCCGGACCTCTGCGGTCCCGGCGCCGGCTCCGCTGAGCATCACGGCCATGGCCAGCCAGACGAGCGCCCTGATCTCCGCGCTTCGGCTGCGCCACCCGGCTGTGCTCGGATGGTCAATGGGAGGCATGATCGCGCAGGCTCTGGCTGTCAGCCATCCGGCTCAGGTCAGCCGGCTTATCCTGGCCGCTACCGCAGCAGGGACCGGGAAGGCACTGCCCCTCCCGCCCTCTGCCACAATATTCGGCCTGAACTCCGCAGAGCTAGTAGCCCAGCTCTTCCCGAAGAATCAAGCCGCCGCAGCCAGGGCTTACCTCAAAACCATCCAGCAGTACCCCGGCTCCTACGGGGTACCCGCCGCCACATTTCACAGCCAGTACCTCGCAGCTGAGCGATGGCTGGCAGGACAGGACGCAGCGGGCCATCTGGTGGGAGATCTTCGGGTGCCCACGCTGGTCGCCGACGGAACCCTGGATCAGGACACCGGGCCGGCCAACGCCCGGCTCCTGGCCCGCAGCGTGCCCGGCGCGAAGCTGCTTCTCTTCGACGATGCCGGCCACGCCTTCTGGTTCCAGGACGCAGCGAGATTCATCCGAGCCGTCGAGACCTTCATGGGCTGAAAGCCGCACAGGCTCAGGTGTGCATCAAACCCGGCGAGCTCCAAACCGTCTCGCAGTCGTGACGACCCAGAACAAGGCGTTCTGTGCAATCCGATCGCACCAGACGTTCACTCGATGCACGGCATATAGTCGGCGTTCTGCGTGAATGTCAATACAGAGGCGTTCTCCTTATTTGTTACGTACCGTGATCACTGCAGGTTGCATCCATTAGGGGCCCGTGGAGCTGAACAGCTTGGGATCATGTGATCTCGCATAGGTTCAAGATCTTTTGACCGTGATCCGACCGTCGTTCTGGGCGCGGTCCGTGCGGCATCGAGCCGCACGGGTCATCTCTGGCTAGCATTTGCCGGTACTGAACGTCAGCATTCCCCATGGCATGCAAGAGGTCAGCGGTTCGAGCCCGCTTAGCTCCACCTAGGTCAGACACATAATTCGAACGTTAAACCGGTGAGTGTTCGTCCTCGAGGGGCATTCGGAGGGGCAAGATCCACCGGAAGCTGGCCGCCTGACCAGCGATGACGCAGGGATCGTGTCACCAACCGGACCGGCAGGTCTTTCGCGAGCTCCAAGAAGTCACCAGTTGCGGCAAGACGTGCTGAGCGCGATGCCGCCGGCAGACGGTCATGCGGGCCTTCCCTCCGCTGGGTCCTGCCGCTTCAGGCGCTCGCGGAGCACTGGTTTGGCGATCTTCCCGACGGCGTTCTTGGGCAGAGTTTCCTCGATGTGGACGGCACGGGGAACCTTGTACCGGGCCAGGGATAGCCGGCAGTGCTCGATGAGCTCCTCGGGCTCGACGACAGAGCCCTGGCGAAGAGCCACGAAGGCCACGGGCTGCTCGCCGAAGACCGGATCGGGCTGCGCAACGACCGCGGCCTCGAGCACCGCGCCGTGGGCGTGGAGGATGTCCTCAATCTCCTTCGGGTAGATATTCTCCCCGCCCCGGATGATCAGGTCCTTGACCCGGTTGACCAGGGTGAGGTAGCCGTCGTCATCGAACCGGCCGACATCACCGGTGTGCAGCCAGCCGCCGCGCAGGATGTGCGCCGTCTCATCCGGCCTGCCCAGGTAGCCACGCATGACATTGGGTCCCCGGACGACCACTTCCCCGATCTGCCCGCGGGGCAGGGACTGGTCAACCTGGTCCACCACGGCGACGTCGATCCCAGGCAGTGGCAGCCCGACACTGCCAGCCTTGCGGACGCCGCGCAGCGGATTCAGCGTGCAGGCCACCGTGCACTCGGACAGGCCGTAACCTTCCACGACGGGAACACCGAACCGCTCCTCGAACTCGCCGATCAGCCGGCTCGGCATGGGGGCGGCCCCGCAGATGGCAAAGCGCAGGCTCCCGGTGTCGGGCTGTGTCCCCGGCCGGGACACCAGCAGGGCGTAGATCGTGGGGACCGCTGAGAAAAAGGTAGGCCTGACCTGCTCGACCGTCGCCCAGAAGCTGGCCACGTGGAACCGCTCGGCAATGAAGGTGGAGCCGCCTGCCAGCAGCGGTGACACCACGCTGACCATGATCCCGTTCACGTGGAACAGTGGCAGGATCAGGAGGCCTCGGGTGTCGGCAGTCATCTCGAACCAGTTGACGATGAGCTTCGCCGTCGCGCTGATGTTGGCGTGGTCCAGCCTGACGCCCTTGGGCCGCCCTGTCGTGCCGCTGGTGTAGATCAGCAAGGCCAGCGCGCCCGGATCGGTCACGAGGGCAGGCGGCGTCTGCGGCGAGATCGGGGCCCGGACCGCATCGAGCCCAATGACCCGGTACGGGCCGTCACGCAGCATCGCTGCCCCCGCATCGTCCGTGACGGCCAGGGCGGCGCCCGCGTCATCGATCTGGTAGCGGGCCTCCTGCGCGGTCAGCGCGGGGTTGACCGGGGTTACGGCAGCTCCGAGCCGCCAGGCGGCGAACATGCTGGTGACCAGTTCGACCCGGTTGGGCAGCATGATGGCCAGCACTCCGCCGCGGCCTAGCCCGGCCGCCGCGAACACGGCCGCGACCGCGGTAACCCGGTCGGCGAAGTCGGCGTTGTCCAACTCCTGGCGCTCGTCCGCGATGCAGGGCCCAGCGGGATCCCGCAATGCTCTCTCGTCTGGGATGGTGGCTGCTGTCACGACGTCCCCTTCCGTCCTGCTCCGACGCTAGAAGCCCGGTGCGGCCTTGCCATCGTGCGCGCACCACGAACCCCCGCCCCGGTGTGGTGCCGGGACCACAGCCGGCGGCCCGAGGCCCCGGTGCTGTTGTCCTGGCGGCCCGTGAGCAGGACCGAACCTCGTGCGCGCGTCACGATGGCCCTCGCCCCCGGTTCTCTTTACGCTGCCGTCACCAGCAGCGACAAGGCACCCGCCAGGCCGATAGGCGATCGCGCCAGCCGGGCAAAGCCGGAGGGGACGCGGAGGCAACACACGGCTGATAAATATCGACAACGGCGGCACGCTGACCGACTTCTGCCTCGTCGATGGCGACGATGTGCGCTACACCAAGACCCTGACGACTCCTTACGACCTGAGCCGGTGCCTGTTTGACGGCCTGGCCAGGGTGTCCGAGCTGGCCTACGGGCAACCGCAGCTGGCGGCGCTGCTGCAGTCCACCGACTGCATCCGGTATTCCACCACCCAGGGCACTAATGCCCTGGTGCAGGGGGCCGGGTCCAAGCTGGGCCTGCTAGTCACCGGCCCGACGCTGGTCGAAGGCCTGGCGGCCACCCAGGCCCAGGAGGACCTGCTGGCGGCCCTGGTCGGCGACGGCTGGGGCACGGTCAGTCTCGGCGCTGATGACGAGGCGCTGAGCCGTGAGCTGCTCGCGCAGGTAAACGACCTGTGCGCGCGGGGAGCCAGGCGCCTGGTCGTCGCGGTGAGCGGCGCGGACGGCCAGGACGGCGAGGCGCGCGTGAAGGGAGTGCCGCTCAGGCTCTATCCGTGTCATCTGCTCGGCGCGGTCCCCCTCCTGTTCTCCTGGGAACTCGCCGCCGACCCCGATGATGTCCGCCGCACCTGGTCGAGCCTGCTCAACGCGTTCCTGCATCCGGCCATGGAGCGATTGCTGTTCAACGCCGACCGGCCGCTACGGGAACCCCGGGCCCGCCAGCCGCTGCGGATCTTCCGCAACGATGGCGCCTTGTCCCGGGTGTCGAAGTCAGCAGCGCTCAAGACCTATAGCTCGGGCGGTACTTCTATGGGGTGATCGCGGTCCATGGTGATTGGCTTGTGCCTCAACTTCCTGGGCGTCAACCCGATCACTTCCTGGTCTTCGCCGCGGTGTTCAACGGCGTCGCGGCGGTCCCGCTCATCTGGATCATCAACCGCATCGCGGCGGATCGCCAGGCCGTGGGCGCCGCGCGAAGTGGCTGGCTGTCACGCAGCATCCTGACGCTGACCTTCCTCGGCAGGCCGGGTCCGTCATCGCCATGGCCGTGTCCTACGTGGGAGGCTGACGGCAGACGCACGGTCAGCTCAGCGGCCCAGGCCGCCGCCCGTGCCGAGTCCCGCGATCAAGTTGATGACCGTAGCCAGGATGACCGCGCCGAAGAAGTAGGACATCAGGGCGTGCCGGATGGCGGTCGACCGCATCGCCGTGCTCTTCAGGCTGGTGTCGGACACCTGGGAGGTCATGCCGATAGTTAGGGCCACGTAGGCGAAATCGCGGTACTGCGGCGGGTCGGCCTGGTTGAAGTCGATGCCACCATCGGGCGGGCTGTAGTACAGCCGGGCGTACCGCAGCGTGAAGACGGTGTGCAGGGTGAGCCAGGACACCGCCACGCTGGCCAGGCTCAGCCCGGCCAGCAGGGCCTGGGCCGGGAACTTCAGCGAATGAGCATGGACCAGCACGACCCCCACGGCGGCCAGGCTGGCCACGCTGGCGCCGATGATGACCACATCGCTGACGGGCCGGCTGGGATCTTCGTCGGTCGCGTGATCCAGCGTCTCGCTGGCCGGCATCGGCCAGATCGTCGTCCAGGTCCGGGCGCAGAACACCAGCGCGGCCACATCCCAGCCGGCCGCCGGGGCGTAGCGCCAGTCGCCGAACACGGCCACGAGGGCGGCCGCGATGACCCCGGCTGTCACCGCCACAGCAAGGAGCCAGGCTGACCTGTGTCGTGGTCGCTGCACGGGGAGACCCTACTGGTCAGGCGGTCATTTCCGCCGTCAAGGGGCTAACCCGGCTGGCCGGAGAGATGGCGCAGCGCGCGGGCTGCGGCGTGCGCCCCGCACATGCCGTGCGCACCCGGCCCCGGCGGGGTCGCCGCCGAGCAGATGAAGTGGCCGGGAACGCCTGCGTCGTAGGGCTGCCAGGTGGTGCGCGGCCCGAAGACCAGCTGCCGGGCGTCCTTGGCGCCGGTGAGGATGTTGCCGCCGACGAAGTTGGGGTTGCCCGCGGCGAACCCGGCCGGCGTTTCCGCCGACGTGCCGACCACACGTTCGCGGAAGCCGGGCGCGAACCTCTCGATCTGAGCGGTGATCGCCTCCGTGGCGTCGCCGTCGTATCCGCGAGGCACGTGCGCGTACGCCCAGACCGGGTGCACGTCGCCTGCCGACCGTGTCGGGTCCGCCAGGTACTGCTGCCCGACCAGCACGAACGGCCGTTCGCGGCAGCCGCCCGGCGTGCACGGCGCGTTCCGCCGCGGCGACCTCCGCGGCGGAGCCGCCGAGATGGACCGTCCCGGCCCGGCGGGCCGCCTCCGCCCGCCACGGCACGCCGCCGGAGACCGCGAAGTCCACCTTGAAGGCGGCCGGCCCGTACCGGAATCGGCGGTAGGCGCGGGCGACGCGCGGCGGCAGCCGGTCGGCCAGGACGTCGGCCAGCACGGTCGGCGCGACGTCCCACAGCACGACGTCGGAGGGCGGCAGCTGCGACGCCACCCGCGACCCGCACTCCGGTCTCGATCTTCCCGCCCAGGTCGAGCAGCAGCGCGGCCAGCGCGTCGGTGATGGCGCGCGAGCCGCCCTCCGCCACTGCCCACCCGTGCCGGTGACCGGCGGTGAGGATGCCGAGTCCGATCGCCGACGACAGTGGCTGGTCCAGCGGCCGGAACGCGTGGGCCGCCACCCCCAGCCACAGCGCCCGCGCCTGCTCGGTGCGGAACGCCCGGGCCAGCGCCACCGCGGGCAGCAGGGCGGGGACGCCGAAGCGGGCCAGCCGCAGCGGATGCCGTGGCACGCGCAGCAGCGGGCGGAGGATGTCCTCGCTGAGCGCGTCGTAGTCCCGGGCCGGGCCCGCGACCAGCGCGCGCCAGCGGCGCCCGTCCGGCCCGAACCCGGCAGCGGTGGCGTTGACCGAACGGCGCAGGACACCGGCGGTGCCGTCGTCGAGCGGATGCACACAGTCGATCTCGGGCCGCCGCCAGCGCAGCCCGTAGCGGTCGTAGCCCGAGGTCGCGCAGGACGGGCGAGCCAGCGGCCATGGGGTGCACGGCCGAGCAGTGGTCGTGCAGCAGGCCCGGGAGGATCGCCTCGGCGGTACGGGTTCCGCCGCCGATCTCGTCGGCGGCCTCCAGGACCGTGACGTTGACACCCGCCCGGGCCAGGACCGCGGCGGCGGCGAGCCCGTTCGGGCCGCTGCCGACGACGGTTGCGGTGCTCATGGGTCCTCTCTCCTGTCCTGTGCGCCGGGTCAGGCCGGGATTGCGGCCGCGGCCTCGCCGAGGGGGCGGGGCTCGGCCGGGGCGTCGGGGTCCTGCTGGGCCCGCGTCCAGGTGACGGTCAGCGGGATCGGCCCGTTCGGCAGCCAGGGCTGCTCGCGGACAGCGTCGGCGACGTTCCAGTAGCCGCGCTCGATCACCCCGAGGGCAGCGTCGATCACCTTGTAGCGCTGGACCTTCTGGTGGATCGGCTGGGATTCGACCCACACGACGACCCACTCGCCCGGCGCGAAGCCGACCCGCTTCTGCACCGCGCTGATGAGGTCCTCGTTGTGCAGGTGGCCGTCGCCGAAATTGAAGCCGATCAGCGAGTTGCAGCCGAACTCCGCTTCGCGGACGGTGCGCGAGTCGAGGTCGGGAAGGTTCTTGGCGAGCACGGAGAACAGCCCGCGGCCCTGGCTGTGCATCGATCGCCACCCGATCGTCTGCTGCATCGTGACCTCGGCGACGGCGGGCGGGTAGCCCATGGCCTGCAGCTGGGTGAGCTGGTTGGTGGTGGGCCGGTGCGGCAGCGTGTTGAGCTTGTCCTCCGCCCCGGGCGCGAACGCCCACAGCGCCGAGGCCCAGTTGCCTGCGTACTGCCGCATCGAGGGCAGGAAGGACACCAGATCCGGGCGCAGGTTTCCCAGGACCGGGAAGGCCAGCAACGCGGCGGCGATCACGATGGCCAGCCAGGCGGGGGTCATGCCGGTGACGCCGTAGCCGTGCCAGGCGGGAAAACCGAGGAACAGGAACACCGCCAGGTAGCCGAACAGGACGTTCCACTCCAGGGGCACCGCCAGCGGGAAGGTCGAGGTGATGAACAGGTGGAACACCACCATCAGCACCACGCCGGCGATCGTGAGATAACGGTTCGTGGAGAACAGCAGCACCAGCGGCGTGATGACCTCGACGGTCGTGCCGCCGGCGTGCGCCAGTAGCGTGGCGAGCCGCGACGGGCGGATGTCGCGCGGGAAGTCCCGGTAGAACGCGCGCTTGAACCACTTCGCGGGTACGCACGGGCTGTTCGACACCATCGGCGGGACGACGTTGGTGAAGTGCGAGCCCAGTTTCGACACGCCCGCGCCAATCCACACCACGCAGATCAGCAGCTTCGGCCGCGATGATCATGTTCACGAACGGCAGGAAGCGAAGAACACCAGCGCGGGCAGGTACTGCTCACCGCGGGCCGCGAGGAAGACCGTCTTGTCGCGCAGGCCGCACAGCACGTACAGCGCGATCGGCGCGATCAGCAGCGCGGGGCTGACCAGCCCGGAGGTGTTGTGCGGCAGCGCCGCGGACAGCGAGGCGCTGCGGGCGCCAGGCAGCAGGATGGCGGTCAGCAACGAGGCCAGGAAGGCCACGTAAAGCGCAACGTCGAGAACGGTCCGGCGGTCACCGTCCGTGAGCGGCACCCGCCTCCATGGCCGCAGCCGGATCGTGCCCGGGCGGGCCCAGAACAGGACGCTGCCCGTCATGGGCTTGAACTTCCCGGCCAGCGGACCCCAGGACCCCGCGACGCCGACCGCCTCCAGCAGGATCGTCCACAAGACGAGCTTCTGGTAGACGACCGGCTGGTTCCACCAGGCCGCGACGTCCCAGAAGTGGCCCACCCCAGACGTCTCCGTGGCCAGCACCGCGCCGCCGATGACGTACAGGACGAGCACCTTGACCACGTAGATCGTGTGGATCATCCGCGGAGACCCGAAACCGTACTCCACCCAGTGCAGCGCGAGGGTCTTCGTTCGTTCGAACAGTGGTTCGACGAGGAAGGTCTCTGGATCGACCCGGGGGAAGTCCCCTGTCTTGAAGCCCATGGTTCTCGTTCCTCTCTGCGGATCCCGCGCGTTGTGAAACAGACACTAGGAACGAGCCCTGAACCTGGCCATGGACCGGAGAACCCAACCTCCGCCGGGCCGTTGTGACGGCACCACAATCTTCCGGCGGCGGTCCGGGGGAGTTACTGTCGGTTTATGTACGCCGACGTCAACGCGGTCATCGCCGACATCGCGCGCGCCATCGAGACGGAACTTCCCGCCGGCACCGCGGAGATGACCGACTGGTTCGTGGAGGTCATCCCCGAGTTCCGCCACGACGAGACGGTCCGCCAGCTGATGGTCGCGAGCACGTCGTCCAACCTCATCGCGATCGCTGGCATGCTCGCCCACTCCATTCCGATCGAGCAGATCACCGTGCCGGCCGCCGCGGCGGAATATGCCCGCCGGTTCGCCCAGCACAACCTGTCGCTCGAAGCGCTGCTGCGGGCCTACCGCCTCGGCGAGCATCGGTTCCTGGAATGGAGCATCGCGGCCCTGGACCGGCTCGACGGGGTGCCGACACATCTGGCGCTGGGCGCGATGTCGGAGCTGTCCCGGCGGCTGAACAGCTACATCGACCAGGTCATCGAGGGCCTGATCGGGATCTACGAGACGGAGCGGCGCCGCTGGGATAGCCGCACCGGGGCGGCCCGGGCGGCGCAGATCCGCCTGGTCCTCGAGTCGGACAGCCTCCCCGAGGAGTCAGCGCGCCAGTTGCTCGGAGTACCAGTCGCGGGCTGGCACCGGGCGGCCGTCGCCTGGCTATCCGCAGACGTTCCCGGGCCACCAGGAGCGTTGCGGGCCGCCGCCCGCCTGCTCCAAGAGGTCTCCGGCCGGGCGATGCCCCTGACGATGCTCGCCGATGAGCGGACGCTGTGGGCGTGGGTCACCCACCCGGCACCGTGCGTGCTCGACGTCGCACTCCTGCACAAAAGCCTGGCCTGCGGCCCGGATGGGCTGCGGATAGCGCTGGGTGCGCAGGGATCCGGCCTGGCCGGCTTTCGGACCTCGCTGCGCGAGGCGATCCGGGCCCGGGCGGTCGCCGAGACGGCCGAGGACCGTGATCTCAGGGTGGTGGACTTCGACGACGTCGCCGTGGCCGCGCTGCTCACCGACCGTTCTGACGACCTACAGAGCTGGATCGGGCGGGTGCTGGGCCCCCTCGCCGCTGACGATCCGGGTGCGCGGCAGCTGCGGGACACGGTCCGGGTCTTCCTGGACTGCGACGGCAGCTACACGCAGGCCGCCACACGGCTGCATCTGCACAAAAACACCGTGCACTACCGGGTCCGCAAGGCCGAGGAACTGTGCGGCCAGCCCCTGGCCGCTCACCGGCTCGACGTCGAGGTGGCGCTGCGCGCAGCGGCGCTGCACTGGCGTCGGCTGCCTGGCGTGGAGCTGCGCTCCGCGTCCAGGCCGACCCGCCGTCGGGAGTCAGAAAAGAGCGATGGGGGAGTGCCGAGGCTGAGGCAGAAAGTACCCTGACGGGCGAGCGGCGGCAAGATAGCGGGTCTGCCCGGTGGGCGGCCGGATCAGCCGGGTGACTCATAGCCCGGACTGCACCCATTATCCCGAACGGTCCGTTCGTGATGAATGACAGTGCGCTGGCCAGAAGGGCTGCGCGGGACAAGCCGTCGCTGGCCCTCAGTCGGTGATGTGGAGTTCATCGTGGACGTCATAGACGCCGCTGGCTATCCAGGCCGCGTTCATGACCGCGTCGTGCTCGGCCAGGTGGGGACGTGGCCGGACAGCGGACAGGTGCAGCCCTGATACGGCAGCTGTAGTTCGTGACCGCGGGGTTGTTGCCGCAGGTCGGGCAGGTGACCGGCATCAGGGCTGTGGTCATTTTCAGTTTGTGAGACCGAGGGCGGTGGTCCTGACTGGCTGAGTTCGCCGAAGTCGGTGCCTGCCTGGCCGCCGGACCGGTCGTGCGCTGCCCGGCGCATCGATGCCGTGTTCCGTCCCGGCGGGCTCGGCCTGTTGCAGCATTGCGCCGGCTATGCCGACGGCCTGCGCAGCATGGCGATCGGGCTCGCGGCCAGCAGATCGAGCGCCGCCGGTGAGGCGGTCAACGTCAGCGAGCTCGGCTTCCCGCTGGGATAAGCAATGCGCCCTATTCGTGCATGCGGTGGCTGGCGCCGCGTGGGTGGCGGTGCCAGCCATCATCGGGGTGTGGCGGATCGGCCGCCGAAGGAGAGCGCCTCGGCGATCGAGCTGGGCGAGCAGTCGCGTGCGTGCCCGTTGGGGTGCGCGCTGACGTTCCTGCCTGGCGGGAGCTGCGAGACCGCTGCCACCGCTTTTGCCGACAGCGTCCCGTCCGGTCCGGCGTTGCCAACGGCATAGATGGTGGCGTCGGCCTGCACCTGGCCCAGGCTGGCGTAGCGTACTGAGACCAGCGTGTCGCCGGAGGTGGTCACCGGGACCCGGGTTCCGGTAGACGTCACGACGGTGAAGCCGGCGGGGCTCGCGTCTGATACGGTCCCCCGGACAGTGACGAAGCCGGCGGCGGTACCCTTCGCGTTGGCCCCCGGCCCGAGGGTGACGGCGACGGCCGCGATCGTCCCGCCAGAACTGGGGCCGAACACAGAGACTGACGCCCCGTCCGTGATGTCGCCCGGCAGCGTTCCGGTCATGTCCACAAGCGTGGATGCCGTCGTGGCCACGGTCACCGGCTGGCCGCTGGCCGTCTTGATGACCAGGCTGCTGCCGTTCACCTGCTCGAGCGTCCCGGTGGCCAGCTCGAGCCCGGTGCACCCGCTGACCGCGGTGAGGACCGTGCCGGTCCCGGGCGCGCCCCCGCCCAAATGCACCTGCACTAGTCCGGTCACAGAGCCCACCCCGACGAAGAGGACGAGCGCGGCCGCCGCGCTGCCGGCCACCAGCAGGGCGCGCCGCACGGCACGCGCCAGTACGGGCCGCCCGGTGCGCTGCGGCCTGGCAGGCGGTGCCGTCTCCGGCGCCGCGACCGCCAGGCCGCGGACCCCGTCGGCGACCAGGTTCCAGCGGTTCGCTTCGACGCGGCAGTGCTCGCAGCTCGTGAGGTGTTCCCGGGCCCGGTCATCTATCGCCTGGCCGCTGACCTCGGCGATCAGGTCGCCTAGGTCCAGATGGGGGGAGCGAGTGCCAGCAGGGTCTGTGTTCATCGGTTCTGGCCTTTCTCGTTCAGTATCCGGCTGAGCGCGGCGCGCGCGGCGGTGAGGCGGGTCTTCACGGTCCCGGCCGGGATCTCCAGCACGCCGGCGACCTCGGGGAGGCTGAGCCCGGAGCCGAAGGCAAGCCCCAGTACCTCGCGGTGGGGTGGTGCGAGGTCCCGGATCGCAACCATCACCTCGGCCAGTTCCGCGCGGTCCAGGGCCGTCATCTCCGGTCCCGGGCCCGAACCCGGCTGATCAGCCAGGAATGCGTCGCCCACGACCCGCAGCCGGCGGCCTCGCAGCCGGTCCCGGGTCTGCCGGCGGGCGATGGCGATCACCCAGGGCCGCACTGACGACTCGCCCCGGAAGGAGCCCGCGCCGCGCCAGACGGCGAGCATCGTGTCCTGCACGATCTCCTCGGCGAGCACGCGCTCACCGGTCACCAGCAGAACTTGCGCGAGCACGACCCGGCCGTGCGCACGGTAGAACGAGGCCATCGCATCCTCGTCGCCCTGGCTGATCCTGCGCAGCAACCCAGCATCGTCGCAGCCAGGATCATGGCTGGCGGTGAAGGCTGGTGCGCCGGCGTCCCGGTGCGGATCGTTCACCTGTGACCTCCCCAAAAGATTCGCTCGGAGAGTAAGTAGCAACAAACGACGACGCGGTTTGGCTCACCGCCGAAGTTTCTCGCTGGCCGGGCCCGAATATCGTGCAGCCGAGCTTGGCGACCCGGCCACCACCGCCCGAAGACGCCCAGCGGCTCCGCTCCGGATCATCCGCCTAGGTCATCGCCGCCGTCCGCGACACCGGCATCGCCGCCTTGCGGCTATGCGGCTTCACCGTGCAACCCAGCCCGGACCATCGCAGCCCTCGGTCTCACACAAAGTGAATGACAATAGCCCTGGTGGCCGCGTAGAGGTGCGGCTGCCGCGATCATGATGGGTGTGTGATCTACCCGGCGCCGGGAGGCGCCTGGCCGGCCAGCCGACGGTACCTCCTTGATCCGGGCCGCTGGTCTGGGGTACCTCATCTCGGCGGCGTCCTGACGGTGGATCTTCTTCATCAGCACGGAGGCCGGACGGTCTTGTTGATCAAGCCGGCGGCCAGCAACGATATGCAGCTGCGGGGGTTCCGGCGCAGGCGGCCCGAACTGGGCCACGGCCGCCCAGGTTCAGGTATCGGGCTCTTTCATCGAGTCACCCAGGCCTGGTACGGGCTCAGCCGCCGGCGATCGCGGGAGCTGAGACGATCAGGTCGGAGGGGAGGCACGCAGGCTAGCGGGACCGCCAGGAAGGGGGCAGCCGGTGGGGAGTGAGGGTGGCGGCCCTGGCTCGGTGCGGCTCGCTTCGGCTGCGGGTCGCTGGGTGCTCGCGGTGGCGGTGCTGGGCGAGGCGATGGTGCTGCTGGAAGCGACGGTTGTCAACGTGGCGTTGCCGTCGATCGGCCGTGATCTCGGCGGGGGCATCGCGGGGCTGCAGTGGACGCTGAACGGTTATGTGCTCACCCTCGCGGCGCTTATCCTGCCAGCCGGTTCGCTCAGCGACCTGTATGGCCGGCGCCGCGTGTTCACTCTGGGGGTGGGGGCTTTCGTGGCCGCGTCGGCGCTGTGCGCGGCCGCCCCGACAATTCAACTGCTGGTCGCCGCCCGGTTTGTGCAAGGTGTGGGCGGGGCTCTGCTCACCCCAGGGAGCCTGGCCATCATCGACGCGGTTTTTCATCCCGATGACCGGACCCGGGCGATTGGCGCGTGGGCAGGCCTGACCGCGGTCGCGGCCGCGGTCGGGCCGCCCGTCGGCGGCTACCTGACCGATGCACTGTCATGGCGTGCGGTCTTCCTGATCAATCTGCCGGTGGGAGCGTTCGTCATCGTCGCCGCGGTTGCCCGAGTGCCAGAGTCCCGGGATGCCACGCGGGCCAGAGGCCTTGATCTGCCCGGTGCTGCGCTGGCCACGCTGGCCATCGCCGGTTTGTGCTTCGCGCTGATCCAGGCCTCCGGAGGCCTGACTCCTGCGGTGGTTACCGCGGCGGCGGTCAGCCTGGCCGCCGCGGGCGCCTTTGCCATCGTGGAGCGGCGCAGCAGCCACCCGATGCTTCCGCTGGACTTGTTTCGCTCCCGCCAGTTCGCCAGTGCCACCGTGCTCGCCCTGGTGACTTATGCGGCGCTCGGTGGCGTGATCTTCCTGTTCGTCGCGTTCCTGCAGGTCAGCCTCGGCTACACCGCCCTTCAGGCGGGGGCCGCGACGCTGCCGATCACCATCCTGCTGCTGATCCTCTCCCGTCCATCAGGGGCGATCACCCAGCGCATCGGCCCGCGGATTCCGCTGACCGCCGGAGCCGTCCTGACCGGCGCGGGACTGCTGCTGATGGCACGGATCCACCCCGGCGACAGCTACTTTGCCACGGTGCTGCCTTCGCTGGCCGTATTCGGGGCCGGTCTCGGTGCGCTGATCACCCCCATCACCGCGACTGTGCTGGCGAGCGTCGATGCGCGCCACTCCGGGATCGCTTCCGCCGTCAACAACGCACTCTCCCGCCTCGGCCAGATGATCGCGGTCGCGGCTCTTCCCCTTGCCGCAGGGCTTTCCGGCGCTGACTTCTACGACCCCGCCAAGCTGGCAGCCGGCTTCCCCGTCGCCATGACCATCGCCGCTGGGGCGTCCTTCGCGGCCGCGCTGCTCGCCTTGACCACGATCCGTGACGACGCGCTGAGCCGACCCGGAGCGGACACCGCAACCGTAGCGAAGGAACTCCCGCCGTCTCTTCAGCGACACTGCGCGGTGGCCGGGACTCCGCTGGCCACGTCCCACAATCCGCGGCCCAGTTCCCGCCCGGCGACAACCGGGAAGTCGTGACCGCCTGCCGACGCAACGCATCTAGGGTCGGCTCAGCCTTCCGCCTTCCAGCCACCAGATTGACCGCAGCCACAAGATTGACTCCCGGTACCGCGGACGGCTGTCCCCGGCGGCGCCGCGGATCAGCGACCCTGGCCAGCACCCCAAGTAACCTTGGCTGTTCTCCGGTGGCGTCCGCGGCCAGCTGAACCAGGTGGCCGAGAGCAGGTTCAATCGGTGATGATGGCGGCGCAGGCATGGCCCCTCTGGAGCGATCTGGCTGGCGTGAGAACCGCCATGATCACCCCAGGGGACGTGCCCGCACTCTTACCCGCCATCACCGGCGTGTCGCCAGCTACGAGCCCATCGCCAAATGACTTTGCCGACCCCTTGACTTACCTCCCCGTACCTGATTAGGGGAGAGCCGCTGAGTGCCTCATGGCCGTGTGCGCAGGTGGTGGTGCGTGGTGGCCTGGAGGGAGTCGAGCCGGGCCCAGGTGAAGCGGCGGACGAGGCTTTCATCAATGTCGGGGAGCCGGGAGTGGGCGAGGTGGTTGCGCAGGTCGTAGAGGTTGGCCCAGGTGCGGTCGGCGCGGACTGCCTGGCCGGTCGCCTGGTGTACGCCAGAGCTTCGTTCCCGGCGGCGATCCACAGCCGGTGCAGTATCCACCGGTAGCGGGCATCGGTGGTGAACCTGTCAGCGCCACCTTCGCCGCGCAGGGCGCCGATTTGGGCTAATAATCCCTGAAGCTCCAGGAGTGCGTGCCGGTCGGGCCGGGCGTCTGGGCTCACAGGGGAGTGGCGGCGGTCAGGTCGGGGCTGACGTGGTCGTTGCGCAGTGCCCCGTCGGAGTACACGGTGATCTCGGCGCCGAGGAGGTCGGTGGCGTTGCGCTGGAATTCGAACATGTCGAACAGGTCGCGGTCGTCGGCGACATGACCGCGGAGCCGCCCGGGGGAGGCGAACGCCAGGTGCGTGATCCCGTGCTGGAGGGCGAGTTCGACCAGTTCGGCGGCACGGGAACGGACCTGCTGCTCGGTGGCGGGTGGCAGGTGCGGCGGTTCGGCTAGGGGCTGGCCCATGTGTCCAGTGTAACGATCGTCGCCGACCCCTCCTGGGTCCAGGCGCGGTGCCTATTCGCGGCGGATTCCGGCTGAGGACGTCGTGGAGGATGGCTTCGGCTCCAGCTCATGGCCAGCGAGGGAACCCATGTTCGACAGTCTTCCAGCTAGCCCCAGTCCGGCCTTCGCATGATCATCTGGAGGGGCAGATTGCCGTCGGCGGGCGTTAGCCTGGGTCAGGCGCAGTTGGCGTGAGTTAGCGTTTGGGCAGTTGGCGCAGCGTGTGGCGGCGTCGGTAACCACGCCGGTGGTTCATGGCATGCAAGAGGTCAGCGGTTCGAGCCCGCTTAGCTCCACTGGTCAGAAGCGAAATTCGAACAGATCGAACAGGCAGTACAGCAGGAAAGTACAGCAACGGCGGCCGGTTGGCCGCCGTACGTGTGTTCGGATCGGGCACCGTCCCCCGCTAAGGCCGCTGGCAGAACACCGGATTCCAGGCGCTGAACCGGCCTTGGTCAGCCTGTCACCTGGGCAATCCCAGTCTCGTCGGTCCCGTGACTTTTGCTACCTGATCACCAACCGGCGCTCCCGAAGGGCCATTCCTGCAAGTTACTGTTGCCGCATTTGCAAGTGGCTGGCCGCGCTGGCGGTCCGGTTGACTCCCACGAACCGCGCCCCGCAGGCCAGCGCGCCGCGCGGCCGCTGACGGTGGGCTCGGGGCACGGGCTCTGCGCGTCGCGCCGAGAGTGTCAGTCCGATGCTGGGCCCCACTGGTGAGCTGCGCCGTCGGGCGCCGTGGTGCGCCAGCGCGCCTGCCGGCGCGCTGGCGCACCACGTGAGGAACCAGGCGCGACGCGGCGCACGGGGGCGTGGCCCGCCGACGGCCATTAGGTCGCCTGTCCGCCCGCAAGGCCTGATCAGCGTCCGCTCCGGCAAGGGCGGCAAGATGCGTGACGTCCCGCTGGTAGACAGCATCCGCCACACCTACGGCACCAACCTGATCCGCTGCCGCGCCGCCATCGTCCTGGTCGCCGACCTGATGGGCCACAACGATCTGGAAACCACCCGGCTCTACACCCTGCCCAGCCAGGAAGACGTCGAGACCGCCGTCGCCGCGCTGCCCACCGACCAGTGACGGCCGCCGGAATGGCACCTACCACAAATCCTGCGTCACGGATCGCTTTGACGGATCACGGCATCCATGATCAGTTCTTTAAACTGAAGCTGCAGCCGCACGCGCGACCCAGACTTGGAATTGCGAGCGGCAATGCAAAAGATCGAGCTGCGCTGGCTAGAAATCGAGGCCGCGCAGCTCACGGCGCGATGCGATGCCGAGCTTTCCGTAGATGTTCCGAAGGTGATACTCGATTGCCTTCCGGCTCACGTAGAGCTCCGATGCCGCCTCAGGGTTGGAATACCCCTTCGCCACGAGCACGGCCACGTCATGCTCACGGTCGGTCAGCTCGAGCGAGGATCTGGCTGACCTCCGGGTGGAGCGGGCTCCGGCGCGCTTGAGATCGGACTCCACCCGGCTGGCGAACGGCTCGGCGGCGACGGACAGCAATGCCTGCTGCGCGGTGTGAAGGGTCGCCACTGCTTGGTTCCGTTCACCTCGATCCAGTTGCAGCTGGCCGTGCGCATGGAGCAACAGGGTCCTCTCGAGGAACGGGTCATTGGGGCCGAACCGGTCCAGCGCGAGCGTGAACAACTCGTTCGCCTGGTCGAGCTCGCCCCGGGCCCTGGCCAATCGGGCCCGCAACCCGAGGAGCCGGGCAGCCATGTCGAGACCCCGGGCCGCCGCCGCCGATTCGAGCCCGTCGATGGAGGCCTGGGCACGTTCAAGCTGGCCGGTCTCGATCAGTGCCGTGGCCTGGGATGGCCAGAAGGTCAAGGCGGCCAGCATCGGTGCCACGGCGACCAGGGGATCGAGAGCCTCGATGACCCTGCTCGGGTTGGCCGCTTGCCAGGCCCAAGGCGGCGGTGGCGACGCGGGCCATCCCGACGCCTTCGACTGCACCGAGGCGCGCCGCGGACTCTGCCGCCGCAGTCACGTGCGCCTCAGCGCGTTCGGCGTTGCCACGGTAGGCCAGGATCGTGGCGATCAGCCCGTGGCACGCCGCTTCCTCGACGCCGCGATGATCATCGGCGGCGATGCCCAACCCGGTCCGGGCCTGCACGAGTGCTTCGTCCCACTCACCCGTCGTCAGCAGTGCGCTACCCAGCTGCCGGTGGGTACGGGCGAGCTCGAACCGGAATGAAGCCTCGCTGTGTGAGCGCGACCACGGCACGCAGGTCGACCAGGGCCGCTTGGATCTGACCGGCCAGCAGGGCAAGGGTGGCTCGGACAACCAACACGTCCACTGCGACTCCGGGCACGTCGGCGGCCGGTTGAGGCAGGCGCTGGCGCAGGCGAGCCAGACCCGACGCCGCCCCGTGCATGTGCCCTTCGGCGAGGGCGGCGTGGATGCTGGCCAGACGCTCGGCTGAGGTGTGCGGAGATGACAGCGCGAGTGCCTGAGCGGCGGCACGAGCGGCCTCAGGTCCCTGGCCCAGGGTGATGTGGATCTCCGCCAGCTCGGCCCACGCACGCGCGGTCATGGTCTGCGCATCGAGTCCATCTGCGTCCTCCTCGTCGACCACTCGCTCGAGCCACTGCCGGGCATCTTCTGCGTGGCCTTGGTCCCACTCGAGCAGCCCCAACACCAGGCTGCGGCCCGGCCCGTCTTCGAACGACTCGATGTTGGATCGAAGGGCTTCGGCACGGCCCAGCTGACCGGCATTGACATAGGCCAAGGCGGCCTGCACCAGCCTGCGCTGCGCCTCCGCAGAATCGACGCTGAGCGACGAAGCCCACTGGAAGGTTCGCCCGGCCTCGAGCTTGTTCCCCGTCTCCAGTTCGTGTCGCGCCTTCGTCTCGAGCTCGCCCGCCAGCGTCTCGTCTGCCCCGTCGGCGGCGGCCACCCGATGAGCGAGCGCCAGAGCCGGGCTGGTGCCCTGGGCAGCGGCGTGGTGAAGGTCACGGCGGCGGCTCGGTGAGAGATCGTCGTAGACCGCCTGGCGGTAGAGCGGATGGACGAACTCAACGGGAGCGCCCGGCTCCCGCGGATCCCAACGGACGAAGCCGGTGCCCAAGAGCTCCTCGAACGGCTCGACCGGGGAACCGACGCCCGCCAGACGGGCGACCATCATCAGCGGCGCGCGCTGGTTGATGACGGCCATGGCAGCAACAAGGGCGCGCGCTGACTCTGGTGATTCGGAGAGGCGCGCCGTCACCGACGAAGTCAGCGACCGCGGCGCAGGAAGATCTCCATCGGGCCGCTGGAGATCCGCGGGGTTCAGTTCGGCGAGGAGGGTCCGTAGGTACAACGGGTGGCCCCCGGTGTGGGAACGGAGCCGCTCAGCCTGATAAGGAGTCAGATCGATCCCCACGGATGATGCGAACAGCTCGACTTCTTCAACGTCGAAAGGGGCCAAGGTGATGGTGAGGCATCGTTCGGGATCGGAACGGAGACGCTCCCACCCGTCGTGCGGTCCCGGTCGCGTCGTGACGAGCACGACGACCCGATCCTTGTCGAGCCGCTGCACGGCCGAGAGCAGCGCCTTGGATGACGCGCTATCGGCCCAGTGCAGGTCTTCAACCACGACCACGACCGGCCCGTCATCTTGCCGAGTTGCGACCAAGCTTCGAGGATCTCCATGCCCGCAGCGAAGCTCTCGGCAGACGTGGACCCGAGCTGGCGGGCGAGCTCGAAGGGTCGCCCGCCAGCGAGCTCGTCTGCCTCGGCGTGCGCCAGCCTGCATCCCCGCAGGAAGGTGTGCCACGACATGCCGGACGAGCGCCGTCTTCCCCAAGCCGGCGTCCCCCTCCACCCACACCACCCGGGGATTTCCCGACCCCATCTCGTCGAGGGCGCGAGCGATCGCCTCGCGCTCAGCGCTCCTGCCGACCAGCTGACCTGTAGATCCAGGCCTTTCGACCGTGGCCATCCCTAAACGGTAGCGGTGTCCATCGGCCGTTGCGCTGGCGATCCCCGGAGGCGATCCTTTGGCCTGGCGCGGCTCCCGACTACGAGCTGGCGCTCGTCGCCGGCGGATGCGCCGCAGCCAGCCGTTCGTCAGTCACCCGGGAGACATAGGCGATCAGGTCCGGGGACAGGCGGTAGAGGCGCTTGTGGTCGTACCAGCCTGTGATAAGCCGGGTGGGCTTCAGGAGCACCGAGGGTGCCGAGCACTTCCTGGCCTTCCGGAGCTACCTCTCGACCGCCGCCAAGCAAGGCGTCAATCGTCTCGACGCCTTACAGAGACTTCATGTCACTGTCGTGACGCCCGCGGATGGATGAAACTTGATGCTGCGCCGCCCGCTGACGTCGTTCAACCTTGGTGCTGCGTGCCTGTTACAGAGACTGACGCTGGAGCCTGCCCGGTAGGTACCCCGGATTGCTGCTGCGAGCGCGCGTCACAGGATCTCGATCTTGTCGCGGGCTCCGCGGGCGGCGCGCCCGTATCCAGTATCCGGAGGGCCGAAGGGAGGCGGCGATGGATATCGTCCATCCGCGCGTCGCCGGGATCGATGTGCGCAAGAAGGTGATCTGGGTCGCGGTCAGGCTGCCGGGCCAGGCGCCGGGTGAGCGGAAGGTGGTCACCAGGAGCTTCAAGACGTTCTGGCGGTCGCTGCGGAAGATGGCGGCCTGCCTGGCGGAGCTGGGCGTCACCGACGCCGCGATGGAAAGCACGGGGGTCTACTGGTGGCCGGTGTACCACGCGCTGGCCGCGGCCGGGACGATCGAGGTGTTCGTGTGCAACGCGGCGCACATGAGCAACGTGCCAGGCTGCAAGACGGACCTGAAGGACTGCCAGTGGATCGCTGAGCTGCATGAGCACGGGCTGCTGCGGCCCAGCCGCATCCCGGTGGCCGAGGTGGCGGCGCTGCGGCAGCGCACGCGGTACCGCAAGCGGCTGATCGAGCAGCGGACCAGCGAGGGCCAGCGGCTGGCCAAGGTGCTGGAGGACGCCGGCATCAAGATCGACTCGGTGGCCAGCGACCTGCTGGGCAAGTCCGGCCGGGAGATGATCGAGGCGCTGATCGCCGGCGAGCGCGACCCAGGGCGGCTGGCGGACCTGGCCAGGGGCGTGCTGCGCCGCAAGATCGATGACCTGCAGATGGCCTGCGACGGCCGGTTCACTGGCGGGCACGCGCAGATGTGCCGCCCGCACCTGGACGCCTACGACCGCCTCACCGGCCAGGTCGCCGTCCTCGATCAGCTGGGCGCCGCCGCGGTCGCGCCGTTCGCCGCGCTGACCGCCCGCCTGGTCACGATCCCGGGAATCGGGCAGCGCACCGCCGAGGTGATCATCGCCGAGACCGGCGGAGACATGACCCGGTTTGCCAGCAGTGCCCGGCTGGCCGCCTGGGCAGGGCTGGCGCCCGGCGACAACGAGTCCGCCGGCAAGCGCAAGAGGGCCGCCGCCCGCCCCGGCAGCCGGCACCTGCGCACGGCCATGGTCGAGTCGGCCTGGGCCACCGCCCGCACCCGCACCCGGCCGGGCGCCCGGTTCCGCCGCCTGGCCCGGCGGTTCGGCCGGGGTCACGAGAAAAAGGCCGCGCTCGCCGTCGCGCACACCCTGATCTGCATCGCCTGGGCAGTCATGACCCGCGGCCAGGACTACGCCGAGACCGGCGAGGACTACTACGACCAGCGCGACCGCCGCAGCCACGAGCACCTCATCCGCCACCACCAGCAGGCCCTGGCCCGGCTCGGCTGCCAGGTCACCCTGATCCCGCCCGGCGACGGCCGCCCGCCCCCCCGGCACCCCCGAACCCCCCAGCCCTCAGCAGTCCGCCGCCTGAACCATCCCGCTCATCACCAGCGTCCGAAAGAGAGCCGACTTCGCCGGCGCTTCTGCACGCCCGGTCCTGTCCTGAAGTTTCGTCACAGGTTGTCCAACGGGGACCCGTGGATGCCGACAGCGCCGCAGACGGCACACTGAGCGCACCTCAGTCGTCACGGCTGACGCCGGGGGCCTGAATAGTCACCATGACGAGACCTTCTCGGTTGTGCCGGCCTGTTGACCGGTCGTTTTGGCGCTGACCTGATAGAGGCTCTCGATCAGGGCCAGGAACTCGAGGTTTCCCGAGAAAGGACGGGCCTGGGATTGCCCTTCGGCCCTCACCGTCCCTACGGCTCGTCCGTCCTTGCCTTCGGAGATCTCCACGATGATCTGCATATCAACCAGATTGAAGGACCGGAGCACCCAGAGCCCTAGGGAGACTCCCCAGAGATTGTGTGTCTCCGAGAACTAGGGAGTCTCCCTAGGGCTACCGGTACTGAGAGCAGTCATGATGTGGCCATGGGGTCCTCCGAGAACGGGGGGGTCCTCCGAGAACGGGCCGCCTTCCACCCATTAGGTTCCGCAATCGTTCTCGCGCAGCACAAAAGCGCAGTCATTCCTAAGCAAATAAGGGGACATGAAATGCTCAAGAGGCCCGCCACCATCAAAGGGGCCCTCCTACGGGGCCTGATCGGCATCGTGCTCATCATCGTCAATTTCGAGTCTGGCCGCTATATCTTTGCGATTCTCGGCGGCCTGTTTCTCGTGTGGATGGTGGTCGGCCTGATCCGTCACCGTCGCCACGCTGAGGAAGCGCCATCCAGGGATAACCGAACCGCTACGCCCGGGCGCCAGTCGTCCCGGCGCTAATCCCGCAGCATCCGCGCTGGCCAAAGACACCCGACGTGCGCTGGCCAGGGACATTCAGTCCTGGACGTCCGCTACGGGCTGACCCACAAAGGCCGGTGTCCACCGCTCCCGAAATGGGCCCGGGGAAGTCTTCGACACAAGAAGGGTTTCGATGAGCAGCACTGACACGCCGGCACCTGTGCAGTTGGGCGGCCGTATCCCCTTGCTTGCGCGGGATGATCTTGCAGACGAGCAGAAGGAGATCTACCAGAGGTTGCGGACAAATCAGGTCCCTTGGGCCACGAGTCACGGCTTCCGGGGCATGACCGACGACGGGAGGCTCATCGGGCCTTTCAACCCTCTCCTGTACAGCCCTGCCGCAGGGATGGGCTTTCTTGACTTCGAGGGCACTGAGGCGCGGTCAACGTCGCTGGACGCGAGAGTCCGGGAGGTCGTGATCCTCAGCGTTGGTTCAGTCTGGCGATCAGCCTATGAACTTTACGCGCACGCCGCATTGGCTCGCCAGGCAGGGTTTTCGGATGAAACGATTCGGGCGCTTGAGAACGGGGAGCTTGCGGACGGCCTCGCCGAGAGGGAGCGGCTTGCCCAGAGGTACACGCTGGAATTGACGTCGCAGCATCTCATCGGTGCGACCGTGTATGAGGAGATGGAAAGGGCATTCGGCAAACGAGGGATGGTTGACATTGCCCTGCTCATCGGAAGGTATCTGACCATCTGCACGCTTCTCAATTGCTTCGACATTCCTCGACCCTGACAAGTCCCGTCAGACCCCATTCAGGTTGTCAGGCGCCGGCCCAGTGGTTCGTCCGCCGGGACACCCGCCGCGACCGCAAGGTTTCCAACACCTGTCACATTTCTAACGCCAAGGAGCACGATATGGGTTCACTTCTGTTTCAAGACGACGTTGTTTTCTGGTTTCAGACCCAGCGGGTCTTCGGTTCAATTTTCTACGGAGGCGCCGATTTCAACGAGACCGTCACAACCGCGGAACGGATCGTTGCAAGCGATTACGACAGCTGGAAGCGCGAATGGGCGGCTACCGCCGAGCGAGTTGAGGAAGAGGCACGCGCCGAGCTCGCCAACGGTCACCCGGTGAGCGCGCGTGACGGCCTGATGCGCGCCGCGACCTACTGGCGCAGCGCCGAGTTCTTCACCCGCGACCGCAAGCCCGACCCCGACGGCGAATCGCTCCACAGCCGCCACGTTCAGTGCTTCCGTGACGCCACGGCATTGATGGACGCCTCGATCGAACCGGTCGAGATCCCGTTCGAGGGCACGACGCTCAACGGGTACCTCTACACCCCGGCCGCGGCCGGCCCGCGCCCGCTGCTGATCATCCACACCGGCTACGACGGCACGGCCGAGGAGATGTACCTCGTCGGCGCGCGCGGTGCCCAGGAGCGCGGCTACGCCGTCCTTGCGTTCGACGGGCCCGGCCAGCCTGGTCCGCGCTACCGCGACGGGCTCGTGTTCCGTCCGGAGTGGGAGACCGTGGTCGGGCCGGTGATCGACTGGGCAGAGCAGCAGCCAGGCATCGATCCCAGCCGGATCGCGCTCACCGGCAACAGCATGGGCGGACAGCTCGCTCCGCGCGCCGCGGCCTACGAGCCGCGGATCCGCGCTCTGCTGTGCATCGACGGCGTCTACGACTTCGGCGGCACCGTCGCACGGGGGATCCTCGGCCCCGACGCCGTGCTGAGGCTGCAGACGGAGTCCGACGAGCAGCTGGACGAGGAAATCGAGCGCTTGATGGCCAGGAACACCACGGCTCGCTGGGGCATGCGCAACGGGATGTGGTCGTTCGGGTCAGACACGCCGGCGGCGTTCCTCAGAAGCGTCGTCGAGTACAACCTGCGCGACGGCATCGCTGAGCAGATCGCCTGCCCTGTGTTCGTCGGACGCGGCGAGTCCGACGAGTTCCTGCGCGGCCAGCCCGAAGAGCTCATGGCCCACCTCAACGCGCCGGCGACTCTCGTCAACTTCACCGATGCGGAAGGGGCGGGCTCCCACTGCCAGGGCGGAGCCAAGAGCCTGCTCGTCGCACGCAGTCTGGACTGGCTCGACGACACGCTGTGAGCCCGTGCCGCCTGCTCGCGCCGACTCTGCGGTCGGCGGCGAGGACCGTGATGCTCAGCAGACATTGCCGGCCCGGCTATTCGGCCTATGGCAGCGTCTGAAGGCCCGTCGACGGCGGAAGTGACCCTCCTATTTGCAGCTCATGCGCTCATCCCCATTCGGTTCTGATCGCGCTGCTAAGTCGGAGCCGGCGAGTGACTCACGCCGGGGGTCTGATCGGCCGAATGATACCTTTCACGGCCCCGGGCAGGTTGCTGCCGCCAGCTCGGCCCTGCGGGTGGGAGCAGGGCCGCCGGAGACAGCCAGATCGTGACGCAGAGCTCGCCTTCCCATGTCAAAACCCAAAGAGAGGTAACACCGTGACGTATGAATGTCGCCGGGTGGTAACTGGAAACACGCCGGAGGGAAAGTCATCGGTTCTGTATGACTCGTCCCTGATGCTGGTTGAGCAGGCTAGTGCTACCGCAGGTCCTCGACAGGAGGACCGCGCCGGGGCAGCATCACGCGTCATGTGGACGACGCAAGGGTTTCCCGTCGACAACCTTGATACCTCTGACGCCGGGCTGCGGCAGGTTCAGACCGCCGAAAGTGACGGTACCGTCTTCAGGATCGTGGAGTACGCGCCAGGGGTAACCCCGCGGAAGCATCGCACGAACTCAATTGACTACGCGATCGTAATGGCCGGGTCAATCGACGTGGAGCTCGACAATGACACCGTACGGCTAGACGCCGGAGACGCGCTCGTCCAACGGGGAACCATCCACAATTGGGTTAACAATGGGACCGAAGCGTGTGTTATCGCCTTCGTTCTGATCGCAGCTAACCCTGCAACAGCAAACGGGATACCCCTACCCGCCGTCGGATAGGGGCCACGCGACCCCTCAAGGTTTGACCGTTTCTCGCGGCCGGATCGACGGTCAGCGAACCCCGTTCGTCATTTGCCCAGAAGAGATCTGCGCGCCGCCCGGCTTCCGTGCCGAGGACAGGACCCAAGGTCCAGGCGCCTTACCCCCGGGAGGTTTCGCCCATGATCGGATTGGCTCGTTGGTGTGTCCAGCATCGAAGGGGAGTCGTCGCCGGATGGCTGCTGGCCTTGATCGTCACACTCGGGTTGAGCCAGGCGATCGGCGGCGACTTCAACTCGAACTTCAACCTGCCGAACACCGACTCCGCAGGCGGCGGTGTCGTTGCTGACCAAGCAACTTCCCGTCGGCATCAGGCGAGGGCGACCAGATCGTGATCCAGACCAGCCCGTGGGTCCACGCTGGCAGTCGCCGAGGGTGATGAGCCGCGGTGACCGAAGCACTGGCCAAGGCGGCCCGGGTGCCCGGCGTGGAATCTGTCGCCAGCCCGTACTCCAAGGAGGGCGCATCGCAGATCAGCCGGGACGGCGACCGTCGCGTTCGCCAACGTCGACCTGGAAGATGCAGTCCACCAAGGTCACCAAGACCGACGCCAAGAACCTCGTCGCGGCGGCCGAGTCCGCGGATGGGTCGAATGTCCGCATCTCCCTCAGCTGGCCAGTCCATCGAGAGCTCGGAGAGGTCGGGGGCCGGGCTGTCCGAAGGGCGTCGGTGTGATCGCCGCCCTGATCATCTTGCTAGTCGTGTTCGGCGGCGCGCTGTTCTCTTCATTGATGCCGCTGTTGACGGCCATCGTCGCCCTGGTCATCGGCATCGTCGATCATCGGTCTGCTCACCCACATCTTCGACGTGGCCAGCGTGTCCACCGATCTCGCCGTCCTCATCGGCCTCGGTGTCGGGCGTCGACTACGGGCTGTTCATCATCAGCCGCCATCGCAGCGCGGTAAAGGCCGGGCTGTCCTACGAGGACGCCGTAGCCCAAGCCGTCAACACGTCGGGCCGCGCCGTGCTCTTCGCCGGGATCACAGTGTGCATCGCCCTGCTCGGCCAGTTCGCCCTCGGGCGTCACCTTCCTTTACGGGCTGTCGGTCTCAGCCGCTATCGCAGTGGCCCTGACCATGGCGATGTCGCTCACCTTCCTGCCGGCCATGCTCGGGTTCCTCGGGACCGAAAGTCCTCTCCCGCCGGGAACGCCGGACGTTGACCGCCGCCGGGCCGGATCTCGACCACGGCCAGCCCGGCTTCTGGTTCCGGTGGGCGAAGTTCGTCGAGGTCCGCAAAGCGTTCGTCGCCCTCGGCGTGTCGTCGCCGTCGTGCTCATCATCGCCCTGCCCATCTTCGGCCTGCGGCTCGGCTCGTCCGACGCCAGCACCGACCCGACCACGCTCGACCACCCACCAGGCGTACACTGCCCTTGCCCACCGGCTTCGGGCCCGGGTTCAACGGTCCGCTCCAGCTCGTCGGCCAGGTGTCCTCGCCGGCCGACGTCGCCGCCTTCGACCGCCTCCTAACCACGGCCGCCCACACCGCTGGGGTCGGCATCGGTGACCCCGCCCAGTCACCTCGCCCAACGGGAAAGCCATCCTGGCCACCGTTTACCCGACCACGAGCCCCCAGGCGACACAGACCGTCACCCTGGTGAACGACCCTCCGCCACGACGTCATCCCCCAAGCCGAAGCAAGGCACAACCCTGCAGCGTCCACGTCGGCGGCGTCGACCGCCACCAACATCGACTTCTCCCACGTGCTGAGCAGAGAAGCTCCCGCTGTTCATCGCCATCGTCGTCATCCTCGCCTTCCTCCTGCTCATCGCCGTGTTCCGCAGCATCCTGATCCCCCTGGTGGCGTCGGTCATGAACCTCCTGTCGGTCGGCGCCGCCCTCGGGGCCATGAACGCCGTGTTCAACTGGGGATGGGGTGCGCTCGCTACTCGGCCTGACAGGCACCGGCCCGGTCGACGCGTTTATCCCGGTGCTCATGTTCTCGGTCCTCTTCGGGCTGTCCATGGACTACGAGGTGTACCTGAGTCAGCCGCATGCAAGAGGAATGGCGTCGCCGCCTCCACACCGACCACGGCCGACAGCCAGTCAGGCCTGAACGATCAAGGGCGGTCGTGCGCAACAACCAGGCCGTCACCGCCGGACAAGGCCAAGAGCGGCCGGATCATCGCCGCGGCCGCCGCCATCATGATCATGGTCTTCGGCTCGTTCATCCTCGACGACCAGCGCGTCCTCCAAGAGTTCGGCTTCGGCCTCGCCTTTTCCGTCCTCGTCGACGCCTTGGTCATCCGCAGCCTGCTGGTCCCTGCCACCATGCACCTCATCGGCCCCGAAAACTGGGCCATGCCGGCATGGCTCGATCGCGTCCTGCCCAACCTCTCGGTCGAGGCCGACGAGGCAACCGAGCACACCGAACCGCGCGACTCCATCCCCGCGCCGTAGCGGCTGCTTCGGACATCCGTGGTATACCCAGTCTTGCTAGGAGAGCGGTCACCGGCCTGGACCGCGCCGGGCAGCGCCCGGCGGATCGGCTCAACGGCGTAAGCACCCGACTCGTCCTGGCACACCACCTCGGCACCCGGATGCCCGCGCAGCCATGTCTCCAGCACCTCAGCCGTGCGGTCGGCCAGGACATCGACCCGCTGCCCGGTCTCAGCGTCGATCAGCACGGTCGCGTACGCGTGAACGCGGCGTAAGGCGAAGTCATCGACGCCCAGCACCCGCGGCACACGGACCTCAGGCAGCGGAAGCCGCAGCAGCACCCGCAGGGTGGTGTGCCGCGACAGCGGGACTGCCCAGCGCCGCCAGCAGCCCGGCCTGGCGGCCCGCTAACCGGCGGGCGACCGCGCCGGCCTGGCCGGTCAGCCGGGTGGTGCGCCGCTGGTAGCGGTCCAGCACGCCCGGGACCTGCTCGCGGAACGTCTGGGCCGGGCAGTCCGGGACCGGGCACCGCATCCGCCGCACCCGGACCCGCACCACCACCGGCCGCCCGTCTGCGGGCACGTCAGCTAGCGTCCGCCCGCAATATCCGTGCAGATGGCCAGTGGGGCCGCCGCATCGCGGGCACGCCACAGGTCCGCCCGCCGTCCGCGCCCGGACCACGATTACGCCATCCTGGTCCGTCACATCCTCGATGACCAGGGACGACAATCCAGAGAACACGATCCCCTTAAGCTCATTGATGTCACACGCGCTTGACCATGCCACATATGACTCATCGTGGCCTAGCCTGGCACGCTGTCACCACCGAAAATGCGACAGAGCCAAAAAATTGACAGCCCCTTTTTGCGCCTGGCCATACCCGCGTGCTGCGGTGAAGGAGTGGGCCCGGTTCCGGTGGTCTGGTGACACGGCTGGCCGGGGAGAGTTGCGGTCAGGGGTGGTCGATTTCGAGGTGGCGGCTGATGGCGGCGGCGATGGCCTGGAGGTCGCGGGGGTCGGAGCTGATGATCAGGTCGCGGCGGCGCAAGGCTCCCTCGACAACGCAGGCGTCAACGATGTCGCTGGTGGCCGCGCGGGCGGCGAGTGCGCCGGTGGCGCGGGCCCGGGTGTCGTCCAGGGTTTCGGTGTCGCAGCCGGTCAGGAGGCGGGATAGCAGGGCCTGGCGGCTGCCGCCGCGCCAGGCCTGGGCCAGGACCGGGGCGGGGACGACGGGGACTTCGCGGCGGTTGAGCAGGGCGCGGTGGCGGGCCCACTGGCGGCGCTCGCCGCGGTCAGCGGCGACCAGGGCGCCGGTGTCGTAGGTGACGCCCATCAGGCGCTGCGCCGCCGGGTGCTGGTGCCGGTTTGGCTGGCTCGCTCGGAGGCCTCGGCGGCCCACTGGTCGGCATCAGCGAGTTCGCCGGGGGTGAAGGCGCCGTGCTCGTCCTCGAACTGGGCTACGGCGGCCAGGCAGGCCCGGATGGTGAATTCCTTGCGGGCGGTGGCCGCGAGCCAGGAGCTGTAGGTCATCCCGGCGTGCTCGGCGGCGGCGGCGATTTCCGCGTCCAGGTCGGGGGGCAGGGAGATGGAGCGCTTTTTGCGGACAGCCATATGGCTACGGTAGCACAGCAGTAGGACACTATCCTGGAGCCAGGAGACCAGGGCCCCTCTGGTGGATCGGCAGGGCGCGAGCGGAACCGAAAGGAGGGGAGCGGAGTACAGCAGGAAAGTACAGCAACTCACCCGGACGCGGGGGGACTTGCGGGGACGCGGGAGGACGGTGACCTGCAGGGATGGACGCGGGTGGACGTGCTGCCGCCAGATGGCATGCAAGAGGTCAGCGGTTCGAGCCCGCTTAGCTCCACAAGAAATTGCAGGTCAGGGCATGATTCGAAGCCCGTCCGAGTACCTTCCAAGATCGTCCGACCGTCATCTGACCGTCGTTCTGGGCATAGGTAGTTGGCACTGAGCCGCACTGTCGCTTGCCAGCGTGATGGGACCAGGGTGTTGCCACGAGGAAGGGACCACCTTGGGTCATGAGTGATCATGGTGGTTTCCTTTCTGCTCGTCAACGGACTCGCCGTTGGGGTGGCTGATTGCTGGTTTCTGGCGGCGCCGGTAGGACTCTCCTTCGATGATCAGTTCGTGGGCGGTGGAGGCGAGCCGGTCGACGGCGGACTGGGCGAGCAGCGGGTCGGCCATCATGGCCAGCCATTCCTCGGCGGTGCGGTTGGAGGTGACCACGGTCGAGGCGCGCTGGTGGCGTTCGACGCAGAGCTGGTAGAAGTCGGCGGTCTCGGTGGCGTCCAGCGGCTGGAGCGCGAAGTCGTCGAGGATCAGCAGCTCGACTCCGGCGAGGCGGCGCATCTCGGCGTCGAGGCTGTTGTCGAGCCGGGCGGCCTTGAGCCGCTTGAACAGCTTCGCGGCGCTGGCCATCGTGCACGGTGCGGCGCCGCCGGACGGCGATGTGCCCGAGCGCGCAGGCCAGGTGGGTCTTGCCGACCCCGACGGGCCCCAGATCAGGGCGCCGTGCGGGCCGTCGAGGAACCGCAGGCTGACCAGCTCGTTCCACAGCTGCCGGTCGTAGCGGACGGCGGCGGTCTCGTCCCAGGTGTCCAGCCGCATCCGTGGGTCCAGCCCGGCGGCGCGGGCGCGCAGGCCGGCGGACTTGGCTTCGCGGCGGGTGACCTCGTCGGCGAGGACGAGCTCGAGGAAGTCGGCGTGGGCCATTTTCTGCTGCCGGGCCAGGGTGAGCCGGTCGGGCAGGGTGTCGAGCATCTGCCCGAGCTTGAGCGCCCGCAGCGTGGTGCGCAGGTCCGGGCTGACCGCGTCGCGCATGGTCGTGGTCACCGGCTCGGTGGTCTCCTTCCCGCCGGGGATGAGCGTCAGCTGCACGGGCCGGTATTCGGCCGGGTCGCGGGCGAACCGGGCGGTCGCGCCGCCGCCGGGCGCGGCGGCGGGGGCGTGTTCTCGGTGGCCTTCTCCAGCATCGAGGCGATCTTGGTGACGCTGACGACGTCGAGGTCGAGCGCCCGGCCGCAGGCGGTGTCGACCGGGCCGGGGCCGTAGCGGCGGACCAGGCCGAGCAGCCGGTAGACCTGCCGCATCTTCGTCCACGGCAGGTCGGTGTCCAGCAGCCGCTCGGCATAGACCCCGACGGCATCGCCGTGCCGGCGGGCCGCGTGGCCAGCGAGGCGACATCCCGCATCGCGTAGGTAGTCTTCTCCGCGGGCAGGTCGGCCGGGTCGGTGACCCGCCGGCCGGGCTGCTGGCGCGGGTGGGTCTTGACCAGCTGGCCGCGGTGAAACAGCTTGACCAGCGCCGAGTCGGCGCGGGCGTCCAGGCGGCAGCCCAGGTATTCCTTCGGCGCCGAATACAGGGCCCGGCCGACCTCGACGTGGAAGTCGCGGTGCACCTTCACCTGCGTGAACACCGGCACGTCATAGGGCAGGCTAGCGGCAGCAGCGCACCGCCTCGTGCTCGGCGAACACCTCCGCGGGGCGGGCGGCGATGGTGCCGTGGATCCGCATCCCGGCCACGTCCCGGCACCAGGCCTCAGCGGCCGCCTGAGCATCGGCCAGGCCGGTGAAGTGCTCGCCGGCGAAGAAGTTCCCGCGCACATACTGCACATGCCCGCTCCACCCGTGGCTTGTCCTTCGGGGACCGGACCCGGGCGGCGTCGGTGGCGAAGCCGCAATGCTGGGCATAGTCCAGCCAGCCCGGCGGTGAACCGGGGATTCACCGCGTCCGCGTCCGCGACGATCGCCGCGGCATTATCGGGAACCAGGACCTTGAACACGCCCCCGAAGAACGTCCACGCGGCCTCGCAGCCCGCGATGAACGCGGCCAGGGTCTGGGTGAAGCTCAGCCAGACGAACATGTGCCGCGAATAGCACGGCGGTGAAGATCAGCGCGTGCACCTTCCGCTGCCGCCCGGTCACCGGGTCGGCCAGCAGGCCCAGGTAGCCGAAGTCGAGCTGGCACTCCATCCCGGGCTCCCCGTCGGCAACCCGGACCGTGGCTGCGGTCTTGCCGAACCCGCACCGCTCCACGCAGAACCGGTGCAGCGTCCGGTACGGCACCGCGACGCCGCGGCGCTCCAGCAGCACCCCGATCTTGACCACCGACAGGCCTGCCTTCACCTGCGCCTCGATCTCGGCCCGGCACGGCCTCCAGCTGCTCCCACGCCTGGCCGTGCCCGCCCGGCCGCACCGGGCGGACCGCCTGCGCGACCTGGCCGACCAGCTCATCGGTCAGCTGCGCCAGCCCGCCGTCGCGGGCCAGGCCCGCCTCCACCGCGGCCTGCACATACCGGCGGGCGGTCTTGCGGTCCACCCCCGCCTGCTCAGCCACCCGGCGCAGCCCTGCCCCGGCCAGCCATGCGCGCAGCACCTCGCGGATCTCAGTCACGGCAACCTCCCGGAATGCCATCCCCCGAACCCCCAAGTCGATCGACCTGGAGGAACCGCGTACCGGAAGTGATCAAGACCCCCAAGCCGACGCGCCGGGTGGTCCCATCACTGGCAACCGGGTGGTCCCATGCTCGTGGCAGAAAACCCCTCAGGGTGGTCCCATGCTGCGTGGCAGGCGACACGCACGGATTGGTTCCTGATCACAGCTCAGCCTGGCTCGTGCGTGGTGTGCGTTGAACATGCCGGTGATCGCGATTCTGTGGCTGGCATCAGCAAGACGAGGCTGGGGTCGTGCCGGCCGCTGAGCTACACGGTGCACGCGCGGACGCGATGTGACCCTCGGCCTGCCGGCGTCTGATCGGGTGCCAGGCAACGGAATCGACGGTCGCGGGCGCTGCGGCTGGCTAGGGTCTGTCAGGCAGGCAATGGCCTGGGAGGAAGCCGGACATGACACAGCGAGCCGTTCCGGGCTCCGCTGACTGGCAGCGGCAGTGGGCCATCGATGCCGGAGATGTGCTGCTCCAGCCGGTCACTCGCCGCATCGCGGAAGAGGTGCTCGCGGGCGGGCCGATCACGCGCATGTTCGAGCCGGGAGCGCTGCACGACAGGATCCCCCAGGCCATGGGCGTCGCCATCCGCGACATCGACTCCGGCGCGGCCGCCGTCCTGCCGACCGTCTGGCTCATCGTCCGCCGCGCTGATGAACGGGTCCTCGGCGATCTGGGGACCCACGGCCCGCCCGACAGCGAGGGCTGCGTTGAGATCGGCTACAGCCTCGCCCCATCCACGCGAGGCAAGGGCATGGGCACCGCCGCCGTGGCTGCTTTCGTCCAGCGCCTGGCGAAGGTGCCCGGAATCCGCCGGCTGACCGCGGTTACCGGTGTGAAGAACACCGCTTCCCGCCGCCTGCTTGAACGGCAGGGATTCCACCTCACTGGCCCGGTCCCGGGCACAGACGAAGTGTGCTACACACTGAGCCTCGAGCTACGCCGGCCAGGCGACCGGCAGAACCAGCCCCACGCGTTTCAGCCATAGTTGGCCCACCGCCGACGGCCGGGCTCAGCAGCATCGGAGGCTGAGCCCGGCCGTCCCTACCGCGTCAGGGTGTGGGCGCTTTCGATGATGTTGTCCTGGCAGGCGGGGCATTGCGGGTCAGGCCTTCGTAGTCACTGCTCTGCGCTTCGGGGAAACCTTTCGCGATGAGCAGGACGCCGAAGGTGATTTCGAACAGGCCACCGGGGATGGACAGGGCCACGCAGGCGTTGTGGCCGAGGATCTCGAGGATCGCTCCGGCCAGGAAGATGGCGTATCCGGCCAGCCCATAGGCGGCCAGGAACCTGGGCACGAGGTTTTCTTTCAGCAGGACGTGGCAGAGCAGCAGGCCGCCGGCGCCCACGGCGAGCATGCCGATCCAGAAGGAGTAGTGGTTGGCTTCCTGCGCGACCTGCGCCAGCGCCGGGACCGCCGGCGCGCCGTGGGCGCTGGTGTATTGCTGGGCGAGCGGTATGCGGAGCAGCAGGAAGACGATTCCCACGGCCAGCATCAGCCCTTGGGCCACCTGGGCGGTCAGGTAGCCGTAGGCGGAGTTCTGGTGGTGCCGTTTCAGGATGGGGAAGATCAGTACGCCGACGCCGATGACGGCGGCGGAGTTGGCCAGCATCAGCAGGGCTCCGGCCGAGATCTGCAGCTGATGGCCGGCGATATGCGTTAGCACGACCGTGCTGGCTGGGCCAGCGCCGGCCAGGGCTCCGCCGGCCAGGTACACGGCGTAGGCCAGCAGGAGCAGGACTCCTACTGTTCGCCCGGTGGTTTTCGCTGACATGGGTTTCCTTCTTTCGCTCGCTGCCGTCTTTGCGGAAGCCTGCGCCCGGGGCCCGAGGCGAGACTGCCGTGCCGCTGAGGCCAGGACGAGTCGTGGCATACCGGCCAGGGCGGCGAAAGCTGCCCAGCGGCGGCCCGGTGAGAGCCGTACGGTGGAGGTCATGGACGTGCGGAGCCGTGGTGGGCGTCGCCATGGTGCCCCGCGTGAGCTGCGGGGCTGACCGGAGCGGGCGCTCCGGCGTAGGTTGCGGCGGGGTCGTTGCCATGGCCGCGCGCGGACCGTTCGCGGAAGAGGCTAACGGCGGTCAGGGCGAGGTTGCCTCCTGCAGCAGCTCCGATCGTGGTGGTGACCAGCGCGAACAGCCCGGATACCGCGGTGAACCCGAACCACCCTCCGAGCAGGGCGCCGGCGATTGCGGCCAGGAGCCCGAGTGACTTGGTGGCGCGGTCCCAGTCGCGGTGAGTCCAGGCCAGGTAGAGGCCCAGCGCGATCGGCACGCTGATGGCGAGAATCCCGAGCAGTTCGCTGGACAGGGACAGCGCGGGCCAGACCGTCAGGACGACTAGGGCTGCTCCGAACCAGCCGCCGAGCCCGAGCACGACCGTGAGGATGGTGCGGGTCGCGAGGCTGGTCATGCGCCCTGCGGCACCGTGCTTGCGTACCCGGCGCGCTACCCAGAGCAGCGACAGGGCAGCCAGGAGAGCGAAGCCGATCATTGTCGCAAGGAGGTCCTTGGCAATCCCTGCCTGCGTGGACGGTGTGGCGAAGCTGACCTTGTTCGGGGTGTAGCGGGACGTGTCAACCTGGCCGGTGGCGTAGAACGTGGTCAGCAGTTGCGTGCTGGCTTTCGGCTCGTAGTACCAGAAGTCTTCCGCGTGCCCGAGCCCGGACAGGATGACCTGGTGCCCGTTGCGGAGGTGCGGCAGCAGCTCCTTCGTGGCGTTCTGGGCCGGCGTTTCGAAGTCGAGCGTTCCGCTGATGAGCAGCGTCGGGACGTTCGAGTTCTGCACGCTGGTGTACTGGTTCTCGCCCGGGTTGGCCGGCCAGGCGTGCGCCATGCCTCCTGCCCCCCACAAGAAGTCCGTGAAGGGATTGCCGATGATCGAGCCCCGGTCAGCGCCGGAGCTGAAATAGCGCTCGGCGGGGTGCGCGTCGGCCACCCCGATGCTCGCAAACTCGCCCCAGGTGAACGACTGGGGGAAGACGAGACCGGACATCAGCGAGAGAAACCACAGGCCGCTCGGGTCGCCGTGCGCGGCGGAGATCCACGAGTTGAGGGTCGTCGGCCCGGACAGTTCCGACATCGCCGCGGTCGCATCGGTGAGCCCGAGGAACGTCCCGACCCGGACGTTGCCCGGCTTGATCGGCAGGAAGTACCACCGGCTCGGCATGTGTGCCGCCGTGTGCTGCATGCTCGCGGCGAGGTTTCCGGTGCGGGCGCGGCAGGAAGGCTGCTTCGCGCACAGCGCCGAGTAACGCTCGATTCCCTGATCGATCTCGGCTCCGCTGTACAGGAAGTTCCCGGGCGGGTTGACCCCGATCATCACCGAGCGGTCGACACTGTTCGGGTACCGCCACGCGTAGATCATCGCGAGACGGGTCCCGGCGCTGTCACTGAGCAGGTCGATGCGCTTGTAGCCGAGCGCGACGCGAGCGGCGTCGATGTCAGCGGCCTGCTCCGCCATCGTGTAGCCGGCGAGGTCAACGCCGGATCGCTCAAGCCGCTTCGCGCACGAGGCGAAGGCCTGGGAGTACGCGCTCAGCGACGCTTTGCCGAGGAAGTCCGCGGAGTTCTCCAGCGCCGCCGTCACCTCGGGACAGTTCAGCGCCGAAGAACCGTCGACGCCGCGGTAGCCGACCATGACGACATCGTGCTGGGCGGCCAGGCGGCTCGCTTGGGGGAACGTCATGTTGGTTATGCCAGGGCCGCCGTTGAGATGGAAGATTGGCGCCAGCGGGTGCGATGAGCGAGCCAGGATCTGGGTCACCGGCAATGCGATCAGCCGCGACCGGGGGTCCGCCCGGTTCTCGGGCACGACGAGCGTTCCGCAGTCGGCCCGGTAGGCGCCGTTCTCGGTGGGAAAGGTGCACGGGTGCATGGTCAGCTGGCCGGCGTGCGCCCCCTGCGGGACCGCGACCGTTTCCGGGCTGGACGAGACTCGCAGGTAGGTAAGTCCCGTCAATAGGACGATGGTCACCAGCAGGGCAGTGATTCGTGCCCAGGTGAATGACCGGGATGGGGGGGATTTGGGCGGCTCGGCTCGCAGGAGCGCGGTCATGACTGCACGCCGGTGAGGGCGATGAACGCTTCTTCGAGGGAGCGCGTTCGGGGGGCCAGGCCGAGCACGGCCAGCTGCTCGTGGCCAGCGATTTCGCCGACCTCTTCCGGGGTGGCGCCGAGGACGTTCAGCACGTCACCGTCGCCGTTGACGCGGTGACCGCGACGCTCGAGCGCGCCGGTCAACTGGACCGGGTCCTGTGCGCGGACCGTGGTCGCGGGGCCGAAGTGCTTGGAGAGATCGCGGATCTCGACGGCGGCCAGGCCCGGGCTCTTCGGCTTTCCGAGCGGGGGAACTTCTTCAGTACGGCGTGTGGTGCGGTCATCACTGCTTCCTCAGGTCGGCGCAAGTTACCTGGGGCTCAGCCTGGGATCGCCGCCTGCGCCTGTCATCGCCCGCAGGGCGCGTCTGCGCTCCTCCTCAGCGCATATCTTTGCCGCTCGCGCCTCTGTCGAAGGACAGAGCCGCGTCTACGCGCCGGGCGTGACCAGTCCGCTCTCGTACGCGAGGACGACGGCCTGAACGCGGTCACGGAGCCCGAGCTTCGCGAGCAGGCTGGAGACGTGGGTCTTGATCGTGCCCTCGGTGACGAACAGCTCGGCGGCCAGCTCGGCGTTGCTCTTACCGCACGCCAGCATCGTCAGCACCTCGCGCTCGCGCTGTGTCAAGGCGTCCAGCCGCCTGCCGAGCTCCGGCCTGACCGGCCGGCGTGCGAACTGCTCGATGATGCGCCGCGTGACCGACGGGGCGAGCAGAGCCTCGCCGGCAGTCACGACGTGCACCGCGTGCAGGAGCTCCTCGGGTGGGGCGTTCTTGAGCAGGAAGCCGCTGGCGCCCGACCGCAGGGCCTCGAACACGTACTCGTCACGCTCGAACGTGGTGAGGATCACCACACGACTGTGCAGCTCGCCGTCTTCGGTAATCCGCCGCGTGGCCTCGAGTCCGTCACCGTCGGGCATCTGGATGTCCATCAACACGATGTCGGGCCGCAGGCGCCGGGTGCTGGCCGTGGCCTGCTCGCCGTTCGCCGCCTCGCCGACCACCTCGATCTCGGGATCGGACTCGAGGATCATCCGGAAGCCGGCGCGAACCATCGCCTGGTCATCGGCCAGCAGCACACGGATGATGCTCACAGCGCACCCTCCGAGGTGGGCAGCTTGACGCGCACGGCGAACCCGCCGCCGGATGCCGGCCCGCCGTGAGTTGGCCGCCGTGCAGGGCGGCACGCTCGCGCATGCCGATCAACCCCAGGCCGCCCGGGCTCGTCCCTGATAGCGCCGTCGAGCCGCGGCCGTCGTCGATGATCTCGACCTCGAGCTCGTCGGGCCAGTACCGCACGCGCACGTCGGCGCGCGACGCCGCCGCGTGCTTGAGGGTGTTAGTCAGAGCTTCCTGCACGATGCGGTACGCCGACACGCCGATCATCGGCGCCAACGAGCGTTCCTCCCCTTCGATGCTGACCGCGACAGCGAGCTCGGACTCACTCATGCTCGCCGCCAGCCGCGGAAGCTGGCTCAGGCCAGGGCGCGGACCCAGATCGTCCTGGTCGCCGGCCTGCCGCAGGAATCCGAGCAGGCGGTGCAGCTCCCCCACCGCCTGTCGGCTCGAGACCTCGATCGCGGTCAACGACTCCTTGGCCTTGATGCGGTCACGGTCGATCACGACGCGGGCAGCGCCGGCCTGGACGCCCATCATGCTCACGTGGTGGGCGACGACGTCATGCAGCTCCCGCGCGATCCGCACGCGCTCCTCGAACACCGCGTGCTCGGCCTGTGTCGCACGTGACTCCGCCACCTCGGCCCGCTCGGCCCGCGCGCGGACGGCAAGGCCTGCAACCCAGGCGACGGCGAAGTCGACGGGAATGAAGACGAGCTCCTCGACCGAGTGCCCGGGGATGTTGTAGACGAGGGTCGCCGCAGCGCCGACCACGATCGCCAGTCCGAGGCTGGCCCGCCGGACGTCCCGAAGGTTCCCGAGCAGGAATGCGACCGCCAGCCCCATCAGGAAGAGGGACTCGGGGTACGGGATCAGCAGCGGGTCGACGAACGAGATTCCCGCGGCCAAAAGCCAGTACGCCGTCGGGCCGGCAAACGGAAACCATCGCCGCGCGAATACGGGTAACACCAGGATCGCAAGCGCGGGAAGGCAGAACCACAGCGTCGTTGTCGGAGCTCCGGACGAGCCGCGTCCGAGCACCACGTCAAGCATCGCCACGATCGCCAGCAGCGCGATGAGCAGGTCGAACCAGTACGTGCGGGCGAGATGTTCGATTCGGCTCACGCATCGAACGTACTCCGCCAGCGGCAATTGAGGATACGCCGGGCGATCGTACAAGCGGGCGGCCTTGGCAGCTGTCATTATTATGAGGCGCGGACTCCGCGGTTACCGCTGGCGGCGTGGAAGAGGGGCATGCGTCCGTTACGGAGTCCGCGGAGCCAAACGGCTTGTGATCATGTGATTCCGCATAGTTTCAAGATCCTTTGACCGTGATCCGACCGTCGTTGTGGGCGCGGTCCGTGCGGCATCTGGCCGCTCGGGTCATCTCTGGTTAGCATTTGCCGGTATTGAACGTCAGCATTCCCCATGGCATGCAAGAGGTCAGCGGTTCGAGCCCGCTTAGCTCCACCCAGGTCAGGAGCATACTTTCGAACGCGGAACCGATGAGCGTTTCCCCCTTGAGGGGCATTTTGAGGGGCAAGATCCGCCGGGAGCAGGCCGTCTGACCAGCGGTCACGCAGAGATTGTGTCGCCACCTGGACCAACAGCGCTTTCGCGACGTTCAAGAGGTCACTGGCTACGGCAAGGCGGCTTCCGAGAGCACCGAACTCCCTGCGGGCCGCGGGAACCGTCATCTGGTACCTGGTGCAGCCGGGGGAGTGGTGGTCGCTTGGGGCGTGGGCACCGGTCATATAGAGATCGCGGGCTCCGCAACCGGCTTGACGAGTCGCCCCTCTGCCGAGATGCGTCCCCAAAGCCAAATGGTCTCTGCCGGCGTGTCACGAACTCCGCGATCACCCGCATAATGCCCGCGAATAGTGTGGTGGGGTGGTCAGCAAGCGACGATAATGGCGCGGTTCGCGGCCGCTTCTGCGAGCGGTGCCAGATCTCCCGGATCGCTGGTCAAGATCCGGTCGCCCGCACTGGCCAGCAATACGACGGTTGCGTCAACCGGGTCGCTGGTGCCAGTCAGGCCCAGCAGCACACCGGCTTGCCGGCCGTCCTGGGGACTGACCGCGCGGACATCGACCGCGCGCAGCAACTGGGCCAAGACGGCCTGGCGGCCTTGGCGGTCACGCCAGGCCTGGGCGATGACCATGGCGTTGCTGCGCAACGGTGCGCCATGTTGCTGAGCCACACGCAGGCGGGCCATCATCGCGCGATCGCCACGGTCGACGGCGGCCAGTGCGCCTGCGTCCAGGATCAGTGCGCTCACGCGGGGGTGTCGGCGCCAGCCATGCGGAGTTCACGTTCGGCGCGGGCCAGTTCCTGAGCAGTCAGGACCCCGTGCTCGGCCTCCCAGCCATCGAGGAACTCGGCTAGTGCTTCAGCCCGTAGCTTGCTCGCGGCTGCCTCCGCGAGCCAGGATGACAAAGGCTTGCCTGCCTGGGCTGCGGCCGATCGCACAGCGTCCCCAAGCTCCGGATCGAATGAGATGCTCAGCTTGTCAACCTTCACGAGAGTAATCCTACCCTGGTAGTTCACACTCCGGTAGCAATATCCGCTTCTGCCGCCGTCATGTGCTTGTTGACTGGCTGATCTCGACCAGGTGGCCATCGGGGTCCCGCAGAAAGCAGCGGATCTCCGAGCCCCAGTCATGCGGCGGGGTGAGGAACACTGCTCCGCGTGACAGCAACGCGGCATAGACGGCGTGGCAGTCGGTCACCCGCAGCGTCATGGCATGACTCACCTGGTCAGGATCGTGGGGCGGTGCGAACACCACGGCAGGTTTGTCGGCCGTCGGGCCGCCGCCGCTTACCAGGAGCAGCCAGGTCCCAGCGAACCGCAGCACGACGCTGGTTCCGCCATACTCGCGAAACAGTTCCGCGCCCAGCACATTCACCCAGAAGTCCCGTGAGCGTACTGGGTCGTCGACTACCAGGATGTGCGTGACTGCAACGTCGGTGCCCAGCGGGTCTGTGGCCTGCTGCTCCATCTCGGCCTCCTGGCCGCGCACGAAGGTATCCAGCAGGTCGCTTCTACCACGCTGATTGCCAGGAGATCAGCAGGCTGACCGCATCGACGACACGTTGGATTCTTGGCCTGCAGACGCACTCTCACTCTGCCGGCGGCATGAGGGCGTATTTCTGCGGTCCGGTTATGGGCGAAGGAGCGGCCGCAGGTCGTCCAGTCGGTCGAATAGGTGCCACACGTACGCCGAGGTGCCTCGTTCCCGGTGCGGGTGCAGGGTGGCCAGCGCCGGGTCCTGGCGGTAGCTCTCGAAGGCTGCCCTGGACTCCCATTCGACGAGGATGAGCACCTGCCGGGGAGCGATGTCGCCTGCCGCGCTCTCCCGGAACCGGCCCAGGGCCAGCACGCGCCCTCCGTGCTGGGCGACCTCGCGAGCTGACCGGCGTGAGTAGGCCAGGTACTCCTCACGGTCGGCAATATCGAACAGGTTGAGCGCCGCCGACACGTAGACCTTCGTCTCGTGATTTGACACATCGCGACTCTAGATGACCTATGCGAAGGGATGAGCTGCGGTCATGAAGCGAGGGCGTCCATGATCATTGTGTGACGAATGATGACGTGGACACCCTCGCGACCGCACTCTATGTGAGAACCGATGACCTGCTGAGGCAGTTTCCGGACCTGGCGCCCTGGCGGCCGGCGATCGGCCTGCAGCCCCGGCTGCCTGATGCTGAGCTGGTCACCCTGGCGGTCATGCAGGCCCTGCTGGGATACACCTCCGAGGCCCGCTGGGTCCGGCACACCCACGCGCACCTGGGGCACCTGTTCCGCTACCTGCCGGGCCAGAGCGGCTATAACCGGCGGCTGCGCGCCGCCGCCGGGCTGATCACCACGCTGATCAGGATGCTCGCGGCCGATACCAGCCTGTGGACCGATGACGTCTGGGTGGCCGATTCCACCCCGGTGGAATGCGGCCGGTCCCGGGAAACGGCCAGGCGGTCTGACCTGGCCGGATGGGCTGAATACGGGTACTGCGCCAGCCATTCGCGTTACTTCTGGGGGCTGCGCCTGCACCTGCTGTGCACCCTGCAGGGGCTGCCCGTGGGCTTCGCGCTGGCCGGCGCCAAGGCTGATGAGCGCCAGGTGCTGCTGGATATCCTGGCCGACCCGGCCCTGACCGCCTGCCGGGACCGGCAGATCATCATCGCGGACAAGAACTACTACGGGCACAACTTCGAAGCCGTCCTGGCCGATGACGGCATCTGCCTGCTCCGCCCGGCCCGCAAGGGCGAACCGGAACGGGCAGGCACCCGGTTCTTCAAACCGCTGCGCCAGGTAATCGAATCCATCAACGACACCTTCAAAGGCCAGCTCGACCTGGAACAACACGGCGGCCACACTCCAGAAGGCGTCATGGTCAGGGTCCTGCAGCGCATCCTCGCCCTGACCGCCGCGATCTGGCACAACGACCGGACCGGCCAGCCCGTCAAACGCTCACTCGTCGCGTTTGACCACTGAACCCTTCGCATAGGTCATCTAGGCGAGCGCACCCGGGCCGGCTGGCGCCGCACCTCGCATGCGATGCTCCCAGCGGCAGATGTAGATGCTCAGGATGCAGATCCGGCCGCCGCGGCTCAGCATGATCGACCGGCCCGGATCTCACGGCGTGTGCAACAGCGCAGCTCTCGCAGCATCCGTCAGCGGGGGTGGAGTCCGTACACGAAGCCCTGGATCAGTGACGCGAGATGGCATGGCGGATGTGCTTGGCGTGGTTGTCGGCGCTGCTGGTAGTCGACCAGACTTGCATGCGCTGCTCCGTGCCCTGCGCCGCTGGGTGGACCGGCCGGATGACGAGGGGGGTCACCGCGACCAGGGAAATAGGCCGTAGGCTCATCGCCTCGAACAGGCGGGCCCGGCGCGACTACACGATCCTCAGGACCTACGAGGCCGGGATAGTCCTGATCGGTAACGAGGTGAAGTCCCTGCGCGCCGGCCATGCGTCGCTGGCTGGCGCGTTCGTCCAGGAAGAGGGCGGCGAGCTGATGCTGCACGGCCTGCACATCCCCGAGCACGCATACGGCCGCCACGGCACCCGCGCCTTCCATCAGCCCCGGCGTACCCGCAAACTGCTCCTGCACCGCAGCGAGATCGACAAGATCATCGGGAGGCTGGGCGACGCCGGCGTCGCGCTCGTGCCGCTGTCGCTGTACTTCGCCGGCGGCTGGGTGAAGGTGGAGATCGCCCTGGCGCGCGGTCGGCGGTCCTTTGACAAGCGGCAGGCAATCGCCCAGCGGGACGCCGACCGGGAGATTGCCCGCGAGCTCAGCGATCGGCTGCGTGGGCGGCGGCCCCGGACCCGCGGGGCGAGCTAACCTCGGGCTTTCGCCGGTGATTGGCCAGCCTTGATCGTTTGCACGTAAAAATGCCTTTGGCCTGGGAGGATGGGCCTTGTCGAAGGTCCTGTCCGCGCCGAGGCGAAGGACACCTCCCGGGTGAAGAAGACCGCGTGCCACCCCGAGATCACCGTGTCTGCTGACGGCCGTGGGGTCGTGTCCCAGGCCGGGGCGTTACTCCTGCTGGAAGCCGCCCAGGTCACCCGGGCTGGGAGCGGTCCTGTCCGCTGGGCTGGCCCGGTGGTGCGCCCCGCGGGCGGTGCAGGACCCGGGGAAGATCCTCACTGGCCTGGTGATGGCCTGCGCTGATCGGGCAGGGCATGGAGATCCTTCATCGCCCGAGCCCGCTGAAGCCGGACGGGCCAGTTCATCTAGGCCGGCTGGCCGAGGTCCCGCGACATCCAGCCGGCTGTGTCGAAGCGCACGGGCTGATCGCCGACCAGCGCTGCCAGGTGCGTCTCAAGGCTCTCGAGCTGGGCGGAGCCGATCTGCCGCTCCCATTGATCGCGCAGCTCATCGAAGATCGCCTCACCCTGGCGCAGCACCTCGAAGCCGAGCGGGGTGACCTGAAGGCGCATGCGGCGGGCGTGGCGGGGGTCTGTGTCGCGTGTCACGTATCCGCGCTCCTGCAGCACTGCGATAGTTTTCGCCGCTGCCTGCTTGGACACGGACAGGCTGCGGCCGAGTTCTGAGGCGTTGCCGGCGCCGGCAGCGATGGCCCGCATCGCGAAGTCATGGACGGGACGCACATCCTCGTGGCCGCGGCGGGCCAGCTCGGCTGTCGCGCCGTCCGCCAGTGAGCGGAAGCCTCCGAGCAGGAGCAGGGCGAGATCGGCGCCAGCGCGGGACATGGCAGAAGGCTACGGCAGCGATTGGACAATGACAACCAGGTTGGCTAGAGTCAATGACATCCAGGTTGTCTAAGCAAGGAGAAGACATGGACGTCGCGCCAGCTGGTCCCGAGCTGCCGGGGATCACGCACAACTATGCCGACGTCAACGGGACCAGGCTGCACTACGTCGCGGCGGGGACCAGCGGATCTCCGGTCCTGCTGGTCCACGGGTTTCCCGAGACCTGGTGGGCCTTCCGGAAGCTCATCCCGCTGCTCGCGGCCAGCCACCGCGTCTTCGCCGTCGACCTGCGCGGCTTCGGTGACTCGGGCAACGAGCCGGGCGAGTACGACAGCACGACGTCGGCCGAAGACCTGCACCTTCTCATCGGGCAGCTCAATGTCGGCCCGGTTCACCTCACCGGGCAGGACATCAGCGGGGCGACGGTCTTCCGCCTGGCGGCCGCGCATCCGCAGGACGTGCTCAGTCTCACCGCGATCGAGATGGGGCTGCCCGGGTTCGGCCTGGAGATGCTGGCCGACGTCACCCACGGGGGCACCTGGTACATCGGCGTTCTCGCCGCGCCCGGCATCCCCGAGATGCTGCTCGCCGGCCGCGAGCGCGAGTTCCTGGGGCAATTCGCGTTCCCGGCCATGAGCGCGACCCCGGGAGCGATCACCGGCGCCGACATCGACGAGTTCGCCCGCACCTACTCGCGCCCCGGCGGCTGGCGCGGAGCGGCCGGCCTGTATCAGTCGATGCTGCGGGAGGGCCCCGAAATCAAGGCTCTCGCGCAGACGCCCGGGCTGACTGCGCCCGTACTCGCGGTCGGCGCAGGCGGAGGCTCCTTCACGGCCGGCACCATGTCCCGGGCCGCGCCGGCCGGAGTCAGCTCGGTGTCACTCGACGGCGTGGGCCACTACGCCGCCATGGAGGCCCCGGACGAGCTGGCGAAGGCCATTCTTGACTTCGCCGCAAGCGTCGACGCCGCCTAGCCCGGGCTTCGCCCGGGTGAGCCCCGGGCTTCGCCCGGGTGAGCCCTGGGCGTTTGTTTCATGAAAAAACGCCTCTGGCCTGGTGTCCCAGGCCGGGGCGTCCTGCTATGGGAGACGCTGCGGGTGATCGGGCTGGGCCGCGGCCTGTCAGCAGCGCTGGAGCGGTGGCGGGCGCCGCGTACAGTCCACGATCCGGGGAAGATCATCGCGGACCTCGCGGCGTCGGTCGCGCTCGGCGGCGACTGCCTTGCTGATATGGCGGTGTTGCGCGAGCAGCCCGGACTGGCCGGGCCGGTCGCGTCGGACCCGGTGGTCTCCCGGCTGGTCACGGCCTGGCCACCGACGCCCCGCGGGCGCTGAAGGCGATCCGCGCCGCCCAAGCGGCGGCCCGGGAGCGGGCCTGGGCGCTGGCCGGGGACGCTGCCCCCGGGCGGCATGGTCACCGTGGACCTGGACGCGACGATCGTCACCGCGCACTCAGACAAGGAGCAGGCCGCACCGACCTGGAAGAAGACCTTCGGCTTCCACCCGATGACCGCCTGGGCCGACCACGGCGAGGCGGGGAACGGGGAGCCGCTGGCCATCGCGCTCCGCCCCGGGAACGCCGGCTCCAACACCGCCGCCGACCACATCGAGGTTACCCGGCTCGCGCTCGCCCAGCTGCCCCGCCGCCTGCGGTGCAAGGTACTGGTCCGGGCCGACTCCGGCGGCAGGACGCACGAGTTCCTGAAGTGGCTGACCGCCCCGTCGCGGCGGCTGCGCTATTCCGTCGGCATGACCATCACCGAGGATATGCAGACCGCGATCCTGAAGGTCCCCCCATCCGGGTGGACGCCGGCTTATGACGGCGGCGAGCAGGTCCGGGAAGGAGCGTGGGTCGCGGACATAACCGGCCTGCTGGACCTCGAGGACTGGCCATCCGGCATGCGCGTGATCGTCCGGAAAGAGCGCCCGCACCCGGGCGCGCAGCTGCGCTTCACTGACATCGACGGGCACCGGTTCACCGCCTTCGCCACCGACGCGAACAAAGGCCAGCTCGCTGACCTGGAACTGCGGCACCGCAGGCGGGCACGGTGCGAGGACCGCATACGCTGCGCCAAGGACACCGGGCTGCGCAACCTTCCTCTCAAGGGGTTCGCCCAGAACCAGGTCTGGTGCGAGATCGTCGCCCTGGCCTGCGAGCTGGTGGCCTGGACGCAGATGCTCGCCCTGGCCGGCAAGGCCCGCCGCTGGGAACCGAAACGGCTCCGGCTGCGCTTGCTCGCGATCGCCGGATGGCTGGCACGCGGGAGCCGCCGGCTCCGGCTGCGGCTCGCCGAACGCTGGCCATGGGCCGGCCAGATCACCGCCGCGATCGCCGCCTGCAGGCCCTCCCGTCCGGCTGACCAGCCGGAACAGCAACTGCGATCAGGAAGGAGCACACCAGGGGCCCGTGGAACCCCGTCCACCCGGCGCGACAGCCGGGCAGCCAGGCGCGACCAGATCCTGAAATCAACCACGGCCAGCGCCTTAGGCCACCGCATCACGGACGCGAAAAGATCGAGGCTAACAGGCCGAGAGAACGGGCAACCGCCCGACGGCCATGACGTGATCCGCGGTTACCCCCGCGCGCGCCGCAAATCGGATCGAAATATTTGCGATGATCACCTGTGTATTTAACGAGATGATCACTCCTGTATCGCTCGATCTGGTCGTTCGCTGGTTGCCGAAGAGTCTGCAGCGCGATCACTCTAAGTAGTTGATGGATGGGGAGTCCCGTCCCTGGTTATGCTCCTGTCCGAGTAATCGAATTTTCGATCGGTCAGAGTGATCATGCGGCTGGGCCGTCTCAGGGAGGTCATTTTGAGGGGCACTTTGAGGGGCAGAATGGTGTTAGCGAGCTTCAGTCTGAGTCAGGCTCAGCTCGCGTGAGGGTGACCGCATGCGTTGCCTGCAAATTGGGTTGCGCGTCCGCCCTTACATCCCTTCAGCTGCGGTAAGCCTCGCGATACCAGGCCTGGGCGCCTATCGCGATGAAATAAGAGCGCTACGCTGCGTGGACTTGCCCGATCTGCGGCGCCCCGGCAGATGTTCGGGTCTGGCTGGTGGGAAGTCGCCGAACGCCTCGACTGGTCCGCCTCCAAGGTCCGCCGTATCGAGACGGGCAGAACCAGCGTCGAACCTGAACTGTCTACTCCGTGTCCCTGGGAGCCTGTGCAGGTGATGGGAAGGCACCGTCCTGGCGGACACCGCGGATCGCCTTCGCTAGGCCAAATAAACTTGCGGCTTCTGCGCGGGGATAGTCGCGTAGTATAGATTGCCGATGGTGTCTTTGACGGTTATAACACATTTGGGGGTACCGCCCACCGGGTTGCGACGGACCGGCGCTACGTACCAACCGGATATTGATTTATGTGGCGGCACTTCGGCGAAGCCTTTCAGCTGCGGATAGTACTTCCGGGAAATATCGTCAAAGGCCAGCGCCTGGGTTCGGCTGAGCTGGACCTTCTCGAGGATTCCGGCGGAGCCCTCGTAGGCGAACTCGCACTCTTCGATTCGGATGGCATCACGGGTCCTGTTCGTAAGCTCGACTTCCGTAGCGATTACTCTGATTTGGCCATTCACTCCCTGCCATTGCGGTGTGTCCTTGACCTTCACGATAAGCGGCGACCTTCGTTTGCGTGTACGGAATATCTGACGAACAGCGATGACTCCGACACAGGCCAGGATTCCTGCGCTGAGTACCACGAACAAATGAGGCTGCGCCACGAGAGCGATAAGGGTAGTGCCGAGGCCGGGCACCCACCAACATTGCGCCATTCATGATTATGTCGCGTAGGTCCGTGTCTGCCGTGGCCTTCACCCCCTTCAACTTACTCAGTCATTCACTTACTCAGACTTCATGCCAAATGCGCGAAAAGATATTCCAGTGCCTCGGTGTACCGATCAATCTCCGCGGGACGCTGCTGGTAGAGGTGGCTCACGAGGGTTTCAACGAAAACGAGCCCGGGCAGCGCCGAGCCACTGAATTCCAGGTAGTCGAAATTACTGTCCACAGCCGCGTAGGCACCAACTTCATAGGGAATTACCTGGACGGTGGCCCGCTCTTCCTGAATCAGCCTCAGCATTTTCTCCAGCTGGGCCTTCATCACCGCCGGGCCGCCGACCTGGCGATGCAGGACAGCCTCATCGAGGATCGCCCGGTACCGGACGGGCCGGGGCTGCTCCAGCAGCCTCTGGCGCATCATCCGCGCCTCCACCCGCTGGGCCAGGACATCTGGCTCGATCTTCGGCGCGATGCCCCTGATCATCTCCCGGGCATAGTCCTCGGTCTGCAGCAGGGCAGGCACGAAATACATCCCGAAGCAGGTGATCGACGTGGCTTCCTGCTCCATGCCGATGAACGGCGTGATCTTGAGGTCGTCGTACTGCATCCACCAGCCCGGCTCACGCGCCTGCCGGGCCAGCTCCATGAGCTCGGCCGCGGTGTCCTCATCGACCTCGTAGATGCCGCAGAGGTCACGGACATCGCGGAGCGTCGGGCGCCGCGCCCCGGTCTCCGCCCGGCTGATCTTGGTCGCCGAGCACAGCAGCCGCGCGGCCACTTCCTCCACCGTGAGAGCCTTGGCGTTGCGCAGCTCGCGCAGGCGAATACCCAGCTCACGCTGGCGGACGGTCGGATTCACAGTTGCCACGGCACCTCGCCACCTCTTGGCAAACCACTCGGCACAGATCCGTCCAGCTCGGGGGCACCCGGAGGCGTGGCCCCACATCGTGAGTGACAGCGTGCGCGTAAAGGCCTTGGCATATGCCGCGCTAGCAACGTAAGGACGACGCCCCGTTTCGTCAACTTGACGCGGTCGTGTCGGCGCGTCGGACGGGTATGGCGACGGGGGTCTGCATCGGATCGAGGTCTCACAGGCCCAACTCTGCCGGCGACCAGGCGTTTATAGGCTGTTGAAACACGTCCGGCCATCGGCGGTGCGCAGTCATGAAGCTTCAAAGCCCTCGGCGATTTTGGCACATGCCACTGGCATATGCCATCATGACCCATGAATCTAAGCTTTTTACTCCGCGGACTTGGATCGCTTGGGTCTGGACCGCTTCAAGTTCGCGACTGGCCGTGGGGCCAGCACGTAATCGTGGCACGGAAGAGAAGGCGTCGGCGCGCCGCCCGACAGGTCAGAGAGCCGACCTTGCCCGGGGTAAGGGTTGCGGGTCTGGGCAGGCAGTCGTGATCGCCAGACCGCAACAATGCCGCGCAAAATGGGTTGTGGTGCGGTGCGCCCTTCTATGGGTCTCACATTCCGGTGAGGTCCGAAGAGCCAGTGACAAACCAACTGACTACGCACGCGGACCTCAGCGGCTAGTTCCGGGCTCAGCCAGACACCGCATGTGGCCTGACGTGCGCCTGCCCTGAAGACAGGCCAGGAGCACACGCATATCGCCGAATACGCGCCACTCATCTGGTCCGGGTGTCCCAGCTTGTTTCGGGCGCAGATCGTCCGGTTCTGGCGGTTGCCTCGGCGGAAGCTATGATCGGCGCATGCCGATGACAACGCTAGATCGCGATACGAGGGTTGGCGTCACGGCCGTGGTCTGCTTGTTCCGCGGCCTCGCCGACCCGACCCGGCTGGCTATCATCGGCTGCCTGGCCGAGGGCGAGCAGCGGGTGGTCGATCTGACTAGGCGGCTGGGGCTGGCCCAGTCGACGGTGTCGGGGCACTTGTCATGCTTGCGTGGCTGCGGCCTGGTCGACTGGCGCCCGGTGGGCCGTCAGTCGTTCTATTTTCTGGCGCGGCCGGAACTGGCTGGTCTGCTGGCCTCGGCGGAGCAACTGTTGGCAGCGAGCGGTGCGCAGGTGACGCTGTGCCCCGACTATGGCTTGGCTAGCGCACGGTGAGCCAGGCCGGCATTCCCGCTGGTGCCGGCGCTGATGACTGCTGCGTTCCGCCGACCGGGCTGGCGGCTCACCAGGCTCCGGTGCCGGGGCCCGGTCGCGCCCCGCAGAGGCTGAGCGCGGCCCGCGGGGCGCGCCTGCTGTCGTGGGTGAGCCTGATGTGGATGACCGGGGAAGCCGCCGTCGGGCTGGGCGCTGGCCTGGGCGCTGGCTCGGCCGCCCTGGTCGGCTGGGCGTTGTCCAGCGGGGTCGAGGGGCTGGCCAGTGTCATCGTGATCTGGCGGTTCACCGGCACCCGTGTTCACTCGGAGGAGGCCGAGCACCGGGCGCAGCGCGGGGTGGCGGTGTCATTCTGGCTGCTTGCGCCTTACGTCGCCGCCGATTCGCTGTATGGCCTGCTGGCCGGCCACCGACCGGGAGCCAGCGCCGCGGGCATCGTGGTGACCGCGCTGAGCGTCGTGGTGATGCCGCCGCTTGGCCGCGTCAAGCAGGGGCTTGCCGCGCGGCTGGGGTCCGCCGCGACGGCCGGGGAAGGCACGCAGAACCTGCTCTGCGCCGTCCTGGCGGCTGCTGTCTTGTCGGCCTGGCTGCCAATGCCGCGTTCGGCTGGTGGTGGCTGGACGGGTGCGCTGGTCTCGCGGTCGCCGCGGTCGCTGTTGGCGAGGGCCGCGGCGCCTGGCGGGGAAAGGGCTGCTGCTGATTCAGGCCCGGTTTCCATGGCATCGGCGGGGCCAGCGCGCGCCGCCGTGACGCGGCGGGCCTGGTCGCGGGCCAGAGCCGCCGCGGGCGGGAACGGCTTCCCGGATAGATTAATTAGACGTGTCTAATCGTGAGATTAGATATCCGCTTCCAGGCATGTTAGGTTACCCGCATGATGGCAGCAGCGGCCGGGCGCGGGTCCTCGTGCTGTGATGCGGCGCGTTCGGAGGCGATGGGAAAATACCTGCGGGCCATCTACCTGCTGAGCTTCAAGGCCCCGCCCGTCTCGACCTCTGATGTGGCGGCCCGGCTGGGAGTCGCTGCGCCCTCGGTATCGGCGATGCTGCGCCGGCTCGGCGCGGCGGGCTTGCTGGCCGCATCGGGCAGCGGCGGCATCACGCTGAGCGAGCACGGCCAGTGTCATGCCCGCGATATGGTCCGGCGGCACCGGCTGATCGAGACCTTCCTGGTGCAGGCCGCCGGGATGAGCTGGGATGAAGTGCACGACGAGGCCGAAGCGCTGCAGCACGCGGTCAGCGGCCTGCTGATCGACCGGATCGACGCGGCGCTCGGGCATCCGCGGCGGGATCCGCACGGCGACCCGATCCCGCAGCCCTCCGGGGAGCACGTCGAGGAGTGGTCGCCAGCGCTCGCCGGCGTCGCCGTGGGCGCGCGCTTCCGGGTGGACCGGGTCAGCGACGAGGACAGCGCGGCGCTGCAGTACCTGGCCAGCCTGGGCGTGCGGCCCGGGGTAGTGCTGCGGGTGCTGCAGCGGGAGCCGTTCGGCGGGCCGCTGTGGGTCGAGACCGGCGGCCAGCGCCGCGCCATGGGAACGCCGCTGGCCCATCTGGTGCATGGCGTGGTCCTGCCGTGACCGTCACCGAGGCCGGCGCCCGCGGCCAGGTCACGCTGCGGCAGGTGCAGGCCCGGGGCCGGCTGCGTGCGGCGGCGGCGCTGCTGGGCCCGGCGTTCGTGGCCTCGGTCGCCTACGTCGACCCGGGGAACTTCGCCACCAACTTCGCCGGCGGCGCCGAGCATGGCTACGAGCTGGTCTGGGTGATCGTGATGGCCGACCTGATGGCCATCCTGGTGCAGTACCTCACCTCCAAGGCCGGGCTGTCCACCGGCCGCAGCCTGCCCGAACTATGCCGGGACACGGTTCGGCCGGCGGGCCAACATGGTGCTCTGGCTGCAGGCCGAGGTCGTCGCGATGGCCACCGACCTCGCCGAGTTCGTCGGCGCCGCAGTCGGCATCAACCTGCTCTTCGGCGTCCCGCTATTCCCGGCCGGCCTGATCACCGCGGTCGTCGCCTTCGTCATCCTGGGCCTGGAACAGCGCGGCTACCGGCGCTTCGAGCTGGCGATCATCGCCCTGCTGGGACTGGTCGGGCTCGGCTTCGTGTACCTGTTCCTCGCCGTCGGCGGCCAGCATTACGGACAGCTCGCCGAGGGCCTGGTGCCGCGCCTGGGCGGCGCGGACACCCTCGGCCTGACCGTCGCGATCATCGGCGCGACCGTCATGCCGCACGTGGTCTACCTGCACTCAGCCCTGCACACCGGCCGGGTCCACGCGGCCGGGCCCCAGCAACGCCGCACCCTGCTGGCCTACAACAAATGGGACTGCGTCATCGGCCTGGGCCTCGCCGGGCTGGTCAACCTGGCCATGCTGTGCATCGCCGCCGCCCTGTTCCACAAGCCCGGCCTGACCGGCATCAGCGACCTCGGGCCCGTCCACGCCCACCTCGCCACCCTGGTCGGCGGCGGCGCCGCGCTGGCCTTCGGCGTGGCCCTGATGGCCTCGGGCCTGTCCTCCTCCAGCGTCGGCACCTACGCCGGCCAGGTCGTCATGGCCGGCTTCATGAACTGGCGCATCCCGCTGCTGGCCCGCCGCGCCCTGACGATGATTCCCTCGCTGGTGATCCTCGCCCTCGCCGTCAACACCACCCAGGCGCTGGTCTACTCCCAGATCGTCCTGTCCTTCGGCATCCCCTTCGCCCTCATCCCCCTGCTGCTCATCACCAGGGACCAGCAGACCATGACCGACATGGTCAACCGGCGCCTGACCAGCGCCCTGATGGTCCTGACCACCATCATCATCACCGGCCTGAACCTCTACCTGCTCTACGACGCCCTCACCGGCCTGCTCTGACACCGCGGAAAGTAACCCGCGAGGGCACAGAATGCCCGTCTGAGCGCGCGATCGATGGCCAACTAGCCAACCAGGACTCGCACCCAGATCGGCGGAACTGCACGCGCTTCTGATGTGGTATTTGACCACGCTGCGTGACCTTGAGGCCGTCGTCGTCCCTGGACCGGCGCCTGGGCTAATCCAGCTTTGATCGTCCCTGTCCAGGACATGCATTCAAGATTTGGAAAGTCTGCAGTGGGCTCTTGAGACGGCGTGGTCGTTCCAGCAGAGCGCATTGTTGGCCCTGGACTCCCGCGCATACGCCTAGGCGGTCAACCGGCTCTGGGTCGGCCGCGTCGCAGAAGTACCCATGGATGTACCTGAAATGAACTGGATGATCATCCCGGACATGGGTCACGTCAACGGCTACTGCAAGTACGACGCGTCATGACCAGTCCCTCATCTCAGTTTCCCCGCCCGCGCAAACGGTGGCGCCTGGCTGGGTTGTGCGTGGCCGCGGTCCTCGTAATCGCAGGCGGTGGGATCTTGGCTGTGACCAAGATCGCAGCCGTCAGTGCTCACCGGGCTGTCAGCAAGACGGCGCGCGTGGTCAAATTCGCTCCGCCGCCAGTCACTACACCCCCGCACCCTCGCCTGTACCCTCTCTGCCAACCTGATGTAAGGCACCCGCTCGTCTAGTAATTACTGACTCCCCCGAGGGCGGGGTGGAGACAATTCCCGAGATGACTGTGACTGAGGTCGGCCCTGTGCGGGTGACCGGCGATGCTGGACGGGTGGCTGATGAGCGCCCGGATCCGGAGGTGCCTGAGCGGGCACGGCGTCGCAGGTTCACCGCCCAGTACAAGCTGGACGTGGTGGCCGAGTATGACGCGGCGCCGGCAGGTGAGAAGGGCGCGGTCCTGCGGCGGGAGGGCCTGTACTCCAGCCACGTCATCGAGTGGCGGCGGGCCCGGGACGCCGGCAGCCTGGCCGGCCTGGACCGGCCCCGCGGCCGGCCGGCGGCTGACCCGCGGGACGCGCAGATCGCCCGGCTGACCAAAGAGAAGGCCCGGCTGGAGCAGGAGCTGGCCAGGGCCCGCTTCGTGGTGGATGTCCAGTCAAAACTGCAGGCGCTCTTGGAGACGATCTCCGAGGGCGCGGACACCGGGCCCGGGCCGACGTCGTGACCGGCCAGGCCATCGCCCTGCTGGCGCCGAGGATCGGTACTCGTGCGGCGTGCACGGTGACGGGCGTGGCGCAGGCCAGCTAGTACCGGCGGCACCGGGTGAGCGCGGCCCTGCCTCCGCGGGTGCCCGTGCCGCACCGTGACCGGCGCCAGCCGCGGGCGCTGGCCACTGGCGAGCGCCAGGCCATCCTGGCCATGCTGCACGGCGACCGGTTCGCTGACCTTGCCCCGGCCGGGATCTGGGCGATCTTGCTGGACGAGGGCACCTACCTCGGGTCGGTATCCACCTTCTGCCGGCTGCTGGGCGCAGCCGGCGAGAGCCGGGAACGCCGCGCAGGCCACCCATCCCGCCGCGGTCAAGCCCGGACTGGCCGCGGCCGCCCCGAACCAGGTCTGGTCCTGGGACATCACCAAGCTGCACGGCCCGGCGAAATGGACGTACTACCACCTCTACGTGATCATCGGCATCTGCAGCCGGTATGCGGTCGGCTGGATGGCCGCCACCCGCGAGTCCGCCGTCCTGGCGGAGAAGCTCATCGCCGGGACCTGCGCGAAGAAGGACATCGCCCGCGGCCAGCTGGCCATCCACGCGGACCGCGGCTCCTCGATGACCTCGAAGCCGGTCGCGCTGCTGCTCGCCGATCTCGGCGTCACCCGGTCCCACTCCCGGCCCCATGTGAGCAACGACAACCCGTACTCAGAAGCGCAGTTCAAGACCCTGAAATACCGGCCCGGCTTCCTTGCGAGGTTCGCCTCTACCGAAGACGCCCGGGCGCACTGCCTGCACTTCTTCCGCTGGTATAACGACGAGCACAGCCACGGCGGGCCCGGCCTGCACACCGCCGCCGACGTTCACCGCGGCCACGCCGCAGCGATCCAGGCCGCACGCGCCGACGTCCTGACCGCCGCCTACCTCCAGCATCCCGGGCGCTTCGTCCGCCACCCGCCAGCCCCGCCGGAACTACCTGTCAGCGCCTGGATCAACCCGCCCGAGCAGAAAGAAGCCGCCACTCAGTAAAAGCCAGCCAGCCGTGCCTCATTGAGGTTGACAGCTTCCGGTATCCACCGCCGCCAGCGTCGCCAGTACCTGCGTTGTGGGCTCTCTCCTGGGCGGCCAGGGCGCGGTCTTCGTGGTCGGCGCTCCCCAGAATCAGACCATCCAGGGCACCTATTACCCCGCGACCCCCGGCTATCAACTTGGGCTGACCAATAATTCGGCGAACACCGCGGACATCGCGGGGTTCGCAGTCGTCTTCTATAGCGCAGGGGCTGAACTAGGCTCGGACCAGGAAAGCGTGACAGAGACATTTCTGACCACGGGGCAGTCGCTCACATGGGCTGAATACTCAGGGACTGATACCCAGGGCAACGGCAGCAGCCTCGGCAACGCCACCATTCCCGCGGGGGGCTGCCACCTGCCAGCTAGTCCAGTGGTATCACCCATGACCACCACCCGACCGGCACCGGCGGAGGGGCGTTAAGGAACATGCTCCGCATCAAGCTCGGCGGTCGCCCGACGCGTTGACGAGGCCGCGGACGCCTTCCTGTCCCGCCAGGCGGACAACCGGACCTGACCAGCGAGCAGACCTACAAAGCCGGGCGCGAGCCTGACGCCCTGGGCTTCCAGTGGGGAACCCCTCGGAGGAAGGACTTGTCGGGCTTTCGTGGGCCCTCCGCGAGGCACGGACTGGACCGCAGAGGTTAAGCCAGATGTGAAAGCTGAGGCAGGCAAATCGAACCCAACTGGCACATCTAGCCGACCGAGTCTGCTTGGACTGCTTCTATCGGGCCGGCCCAGGAGTCGTCACGCAAGGTGAGCAAGTGGCCCTCAGCTCATGCTGAGCGCAGATCGCTCTGTACGCCGAGGTGCTTCAGATCTGAAACGGTGTTCTGGACCCGCCGACTTCGCCGCTTTGCTCATCAGGCACCGATGAGACGGTCACGCTCCCGAGCTGGGAGGCCAGCGCGCCCGCAAGCCGCCAGGTCCTGGTTAACATACGCACATGTGTGGTCGATGAGGAGGTCGGCATGGCCAACCTGGAGAAGGTCAACCACATCGTCGTTTTGATGCTCGAGAACCGCTCGTTTGATCACATGCTCGGGTACCTGTCCCTTGAGGGCGGCCGCGGCGATGTCAACGGTTTGCGGAGGGAGTTCGCCAACGAGTACGGCGGGCGCTGCTATCCCGTCCACCATCTCGGCAGCACGGCGATCGCGGATGATCCCGATCATTCCGCCAACTCGGTCAACCTGCAGGCCGGTGGCGGCGCGATGAACGGCTTCGTCACGAGCTTCGCCGATACGCTCGCGCGCCGCGGTGTCCGGGATGGGGATCCGGGCCGGGTGATGGGTTACTACAACGCTGACGATGTCCCGGTCTACGACCACCTGGCGCGCGAGTTCGCGGTGTGCGATCGGTGGTTCAGCTCGGTTCCCGGAGCGACCTGGCCGAACCGGCTGTACGCGATTTGCGGCCGGGCCGCGGGCAGCCGCGATGACCTGCCGCACAACCTTCCCCCGCTGTACGACCAGCCGTCGTTTGTGCGGCATCTGGACGCCCATGGCATCTCGTGGCGCTGGTATTCGTTCGAAGCGGCGGGCACCTTGCGTTTCGCCGACGCCCACTATGCGCTCGGCCACCACGACAGGTTCGCGTTCTTCAGCAGGACCAAAATGAACTGGAAAACCAGGCTCGAGAGGGTCGACGCTGATGCGGCGAGCTTTCTCGAGGACGCCGCCCGGGGCACTCTGCCGTCGGTGGCCTGGATCGATCCGAACTTCAGCAACTTCAACCCCGTCGGCTTCCAGCCCAATGACGACCATGCACCGGCGGACATCAAGGATGGCCAGGAGCTGGTGCTTGCCGTCTACCATGCGCTGGCCGCCAGCCCGCAGTGGGAGAAAACGCTGCTGGTCATCTCCTATGACGAGCATGGCGGCTTCTTCGATCACGTCGCGCCGCCCGGCGCGCCGGACGACGACCCGCAGGTGTTCGGCCGCTACGGGCCGCGGGTACCGGCGCTGGTCGTCTCGCCGTGGGTCGAGCCACGCGCGATATCACATACGGTCTTGGATCACACGTCGATTATCAAGACGATTCTGCTGAGGTTCTGTCCCGACGCGCTCAACGACCCCGAGCGGCATCACGGGCTGCTCGCGCGGGTCACGAGTGCCGGGCGCCCGCATCCCATGGGAGCGCGGGTCGCACACGCCCATGATCTGGGAGAGCTGCTCACCCGTACCGTGCCACGGCCAGCTCCGGCCCGGTATGCACTGATCCACGACGCCGCGGCGCGCGCGGCAACCAGAACGCGGGGCGAGCCAATCGACGGGGACCCCCTCGTCCTCCGCCCAGCGACCGATCTCCAGATCCGCATCGCCGCGGCGATACGCGAGCTGAGAAGACGAGGGCACCCGGCAAACAGACCGTAAGCCGGCCTTCGGAGCGCCCTGGTCATCCGAGCACCGCTTCCGGCCCGGATTGCATGGTGATCGACGGCCTCGCGGTCAGGTACTCGGGTTGCTCTTCGGCCTGGCTGCAACTACGGTGTCAGCGGCTGGCCGACCTGGCGGTAAGGGCCAGAGTCCGGTCATCCCGCGAGGGTTCGAGAAGCCTGCGGAAGTAGACCGGGCTTGGCCGCCAGCCCATGCCCGCTGCGCGGCAGAAGCGGATGTCCGGATGGCACCAGATGCCGGGCGACTGACGGGATTGGTGCGCCAGCCGAGCCGCCGATGAGTCGGCCTGCCGGAGATCTCCGGCGGGCCGAGCGGCTAGGCGCTTCAGCTCATCCGGCTAGCTGCGGCGGACAGGTAGCGTTCAGTCATGAACCGGTTCTCGCCGGGCGCGCACCTGCAGGTGCGGCGCGGCATCTACTACCACCACGGCGTCTACATCAGCGACGACCGAGTCATCCAGTTCGGCAACGGCGCCAGCCTGCGGGACAAGCACAGCACTCGCATCGACGCAGTCACCCTCGCTGACTTCGAGCAAGGCGGCACCGCCGTCGTGGTCCGACACGGATACGAAAGCTGGTTCACCGGCCACCACCCCGCCGCAGACGAGCCGTGGAAGGTTATCGCCCGCGCCGAGTTCCTGCTCAATCTTCAGCCCGGCCTGCCCTATAATCTCATCGGCCACAACTGCGAGATCATTGCCAACATGTGCGCCAGCGGCAGCTGGACCGAGAGTTACCAGGTCCGTCGCGGCTTCGGTGTCCGCGCTTACACCAGCGCCGCCACCCTGCTCTACATCGCCTGGCTCGGCCGCAGGAAACTTCCCTTGCCCGGCTGGCTATATGCATGGGTAATCATCGGGTCCGCCGGCAGCATTGCCGTCAGGACGACCTACAACCGCGGGATCAAAAAGCTCTGGGACGAGATCCGCGACGACTGGCTCGCCCACGAGCACATGCTCGAGGAAGATCCGCGCAACGGGCAGGCCTCCCGGAAAGAGCACACGGCTGTACCTCCGGACCGAGCCGGATAACCAGGTTGCGCAGGAGACATGCGGGTACTCATGATCATCCCCGCAACCCCCTCGCGGCTCCGCCCGCTCACCTGCTCCATCGGCCCGGCCTGCTCATCGGCTCTGCTCCCTTTCAGCGGACCGAGATCCCAGACGGAAACTGACCGCCCGACCTCTCGGGCCGAGCCAGGAGCGGCATGAGAGTACGGCTGACTCTGGGTTTCCGCTTCCCGCGCGGCCACGTCAACCTCCTGGCACGTTGAGGCGTCTGCGTAACAGGGCGCTGCGGCGCCTGGCGTCCGTTTTCTGGGGAGGGCCGGAAGGTGGGATTTCTGTCCAGGCTGCTCGTGCCTCGTAGCGTTCGCAGGGCTGTTCACCCGGTACGCACGGTGAAGCGGGCTGCCACGCCGAAGGCCGTGAAGAAGGCTACGCGGGCGATGCACCCAGTCGATAACGCGATCTACGGGGTGGAGCGGTCGGTCGCGACTTCGCTGAGGTCTGGCCGGAAGCGAAAGCAACGGCGCACAGGACGTTCGCCGGTGTACCGGCATGGCACCTGCCCGGTGGCACACCGCACTCCCGAGGCAGCCGCGAAGTGCCGCAACCGATGATGTCTAGCAAGTTAAGTGCCTCGGCCTTCGGCCCACGGTTGCGACGCACCGTCTGCGGCAGATGAGTGCGTTCTGGCTGGTAACGATCCGCCAACGCGTTACATAGCCGGGTACGACGTCAGGCCGAGAGGCGCTCCGCGGCGTATCTCAAGAGGGAGCGATGACGGACGGACCGCCCATCGTCGCGGTCAAGATCACGACCGTGCCCGTCGTCAGTAAACGAACCGGCCACGCAGTGCGTCTGAATGACGTACTCAGACGTCTGGATGATCGCGTACCGGACAAGGGGGGAGAAACTCTCATGACGGATCAGCAGCACCCTGATCACTTGCCGCCCAGCGGCCGGGTGGCCAGTACCAGCAGGAACCGCCACCGGGCTATGGTCAGCAGTCGCAGTGGCAGCAGCCGGGTGGCCAGTACCAGCAGGAACCGCCACCGGGCTATGGTCAGCAGTCGCAGTGGCAGCAGCCGGGTGGCCAGTACCAGCAAGGACCGCCACCGCGCCACGGTGCGCCGCCTGGCTACGGGCCACCACAACCTTCCCCGAGGAAGCGGCACCGGGTCAGGAAAACGATCCTGGCAATCGCTGGCGCGATCGTCCTCATCATCATCATCGCCTCGGTGGCCAACTCGGGGAAGGACAACACTGCTGCGGCCAGCTCGCCGGGGTCCGCCGCCTCGTCGCAGGCACCAAGCCCGGCTGCCACGACACCAAGCTCAGCCGCTCCTGCTGCTCCGCAGTACACCCCGGAGCAGCAGCAGGCCATCGAGGCAGCCGACCAGTACCTGCAGACGGGTGGTTTCTCGCGGCTGGGCCTGATCCAGCAGCTTGACTCGTCGTTCGGTAACGGCTTCCCCAAGTCCGTAGCGAAGTTTGCGGTGAACCACATCAAGGTCAACTGGGACCAGCAGGCGGTCGAGGCTGCCAAGGGCTACATGCAGCAGGGCGGATTCAGCTACAGCAGCATGGTGCAGCAGCTTGACTCTCCCTACGGCGACGACTTCACATACAGCCAGGCGGTCTACGGCGCTAAGGCAGTCGGACTCTGACTCCAGGCTCCTCAGCTCGGCTTTGAGGGCTTGGTCGCAGGCAGCTGCGCGCGTGTAGTGCGCTCGCGGGATCGCCATGGGTCACCGTGATGCTTGCTCTCATCGGCAGAAGCGGAAGTTGATGTGTAACCCTCCAGGCGCGTCCGGGTGTTTTGTCGGCGGGTCAGGCTACTGCCCGGGGAGAGAGTGCGGGGGAGCGGTGGCCCGGCTTCCGGAGCCTGCTCGACCGGATGCACGCCGGAGGATGTACCTGTAACCTGGCGTGGCGGGTTGACGCTGGTCAGAGCCTCATTTGCGACCCGCGGCGGGTGCCCCCGCCGGGGATGGCATCGGTACAGCACGGAAGTACAGCAACGCACCCGGACGTGGGCGGACTTGCGGGGACGCGGGAGGACGGTGACCTGCACAGGGTCACGCGGGTGGACGTGCCGCCGCCAGATGGCACGCAAGAGGTCAGCGGTTCGAGCCCGCTCAGGTCCACCCGGTCAGAGATACTTTCCGAACTGTTAACCGGTGAGCAGCCCGCCCGTGGGGGGGCATTCTGAGGGCAAGATCATCCCATCGGCGGCCGCATGACGAGCATCAACGTCTGCTGTGGCTAGGGGCGGCGCCGGGGAGCTCTTTCGTGGCGTTTCAAGATGTCACCAGTCGGGCCGATGCACTCCGTCCGCGGTGCTGGGACCAGCAGATGGGACGAGGCCAGTTCACGCAGCCTGTTTAGCGACCAAGGATCGCTAGCCGACGGCGCATAGCAATGCTTGGATTGACCAGGTTGCGAGCGAGGTGAACGTGATCGGGGTTGGGGTGCTTGGGCCGCTCGAGGTCACCGTCGACGGCGCTCCGGTCGGTGTCGGCGGCCCGCGGCGGCGCTGTGTGCTGGCGGGGCTGGTCGCGGCGCATGGCCGGGTGGTTTCCGCTGACCGGCTCATCGAGGATCTGTACGCCGGCGAGGCCCCGCCCCGGGCGCTGGCCGCTGTGCAGTCGCATATTTCTCACCTGCGCCGGGCGCTGGAGCCCAGCCGTGCGGCCTGGGCGCGCGCAGGTGTCCTGGTCGCTTCCCCGCCCGGGTACGCTCTGCGGCTGGATCCTGAGGCGGTCGATGCCTGGGCCTTCGAGGACGAGGTGCACCGGGCCGCTGGGCTCGGCGATGTCGCGGCCGTGCGCGCCAGGCTCTCGGCCGCGCTGGCGGCCTGGCGCGGTCCGGCCTTCCAGGAGTTCGGCGGGCTGCCGTGGGCGGACCTGGAAGCGTCCCGGCTCGAGGAACTGCGCCTGGCCGCTACCGAAAAAAACGCTGATGCGGCGCTGCGGCTCGGCTGCGCGGCGCAGATAGTCGCCGACTTGGACCATCTGGTCAACGAGCACCCGATGCGTGAAGAGTCATGGCGGCTGCTCGCGCTGGCGTTGTACCAGTCCGGGCGCCAGGGGGACGCGCTCGCGGCGCTGCGGCGGGCCCGGGCCCGGCTGGCCGAAGAGCTCGGTGTCGATCCTGGCCGCCTGCTCCGCGAGCTGGAGGGTGACATCCTCGCGCAGGCGCCCCACCTGGCCGTCCCGGCGGTCGCGCCGCCAGCCGTCCCGGCAGCCGCCTCCGTCCCGGCGCGTGGGGATCGGGCGCTCCGCGCTGCGGCGGCCTACGTGGGCAGGGACGCTGATCTGGCGCTGGCCATGGATGCGGCGGCCGGGGCCGCCTCGGGCCGACCGCAGATCATGCTAGTGACCGGTGATGCCGGGGCGGGCAAGACCGCCCTGAGCGACTGGGTAAGCCAGCGCCTTCATGCCCAGGGCTGGAGAGTGACCGTCGGGCGGTGCCCCGAGCATGAAGGTGCACCGCCAGGCTGGCCCTGGGCCGAAGCCCTCCGGCGCCTGGCCAGCGCCGCTCCGCCCGCCGAACCGCAGGCGCTGGCCGCGTTGCTGACTGACACCCCGGCACCCGGTGCGGATATGGCCGCCGCGAGGTTCAGCCTGCATCAGGCCATCAGCCGCTACCTGGATACGGTCAGCCGCGCCGCGCCGCTGCTGGTGATACTCGACGACCTGCACCGGGCCGATAGCGAGACGCTGGCCATCCTCACGGACGTCGGCGCGGGCCTGACCGCCAGCAGGTGCCTTGTGCTGGCCACCTACCGTCCCGCCGAGGCAGGCGAGCGGCTGGCTGACTGCCTGGCGGCACTGGCCGGACGCGAACCGGTCCGGGTCACGCTGCGCGGACTGGACGCGGCCGCCACGGGTGAGCTGATCAAGGCGACATGCACCCGCGCCGTCAGCCAGGCGACGGCGCGGGCCATCGCCGACCGCACCGGCGGCAACCCGTTCTTCATCAAGGAGACCGCGCGACTGCTGGACTCCGAAGGCGAGTCGGCCGCGGTCACGGAGGTGCCCGCCGGGGTCCGCGAGGTGCTGCACCGCCGGATCGGCAGGCTTCCGGCCACCGCTCAGACGGTGCTTGGCCAGGCGGCGGTGCTCGTCACCGAGACCGACGCCGTCGTGCTCGGCGACGTGGCCGGCATCGGTGAGCACGCGCTGCTGGACGCCGTCGAGGCCGGGCTGCTCAGCGGACTGCTGACCGAGCCGCCGCGGCCGTATCAGGTTCGCGCACGCCCTGGTCCGCGACACCCTCTATTACAGCCTGTCCCGGCTGCGCCGCTCCCGGATACACGCACGAGCCGCCCAGGCGATCGAAGATCACCATCCCGACCAGGTGGCCGCCCTCGCTTACCACTTCGCCGAGGCGGGCACCGACCCGGCCAGGGCGGCCCGGTACTGGGGGCTCGCCGCCGAGCAGGCCGGCCAGCGGTTCGCCTACCATGAGGCGGTCCGGCTGTGGGAGCAGGCCCTCGCGTGCTTCGATCAGATCATCGGCGCCGCGCCGCGGGACAGGCTGGATGTGGTGCTGGGCCTGGTCAGCGCGCTGGCCCATACCGGTCAGGTGGCCCGCGCTCGTTCCCTACGGAAGGAGGCTGTTCGCGCGGCGCTGCCGCTCGGTGATCCGGTCCTGGTCGCCCGGGTGGTCACCGCGTTCGACGTACCCAGATGCTGGTTCTCACACGAATACACCGCGACCGACGATGAGCTGGTCGCGACGGTCGAGCAGACGCTGGCCAGCCTGCCATGCGGCGACGGGCCGCTGCGCAGCCGCCTGCTCACCACGCTGGCCTTCGAACTGGAAGGCGCCGAGTCCGAGCGCGGCTACCAGGCCTCCGCCGACGCCGTGCAGATGGCCCGGCGGCTCGGCGACGCAGATGTGCTGATGATGGCCATCAGCGGACGCTACTTCCAGACCTTCCGCCATGACGGGCTGACTGAGCGGCAGGCGCTGGGCGCGGAGCTGCTCGCGCCGCCGGGCAAACCCGTGACCGCTGAGGCTTTGGCCCACCTGACGATGATGGTGGCCAGCTGTGGCGCCGCCGACTTCGCCGTGGCGGACCGGCACGCAGGCCAGGCCGCGTACATCGCCGCCCGCACGACCTTCCGACGGTCGCCGCTGGAGCCAGCACCTACCGCGCGCTGCGGGCGGCGCTGGACGGCAACCTGACCGGTGCCGCAGAGCTCTACCAGCAAGCGGCAGCCGCGCTTGACCGGCTCGGGCTGCCGTGGCTAGCGGTTGGGATGAGCGCCCTGGGCCGGTTCTCCCTGCTGGTCATGCAGGACCGGGTCGGCGACATGGCCGGCGAACTCGAGCAGTTGTGCGACATCCCCGGAGCAGATGTGATGTGGGCGGAGCCCTGCGCGCTCGCTCTCGCCTCCTGCGGCCGCGCCGCGCACGCTCGTGTTGCGGCCGGACAGCCACGCCCGATCTCCAAGGATTTCCTCTGGCTGTTCAGGACCAGTGTCCGCGGCCTGCTCGCCGTCGCCCTCGATGACCGTGAGCGCGCCGAATCCGCTTACCAGGCACTGCTGCCTTTCGCCGCGCAGCCGTCAGGGGCCGAGTCGTCCACTCCCCTCTGGCCAGCGGCCGAGATTCTCGGCGACATCGCACGCTACCTCGGCCTTGCCGGGGCGGAAGGGCACTACCGGCACGCGCTCGCCATAGCCGAGCAGGCGCGTGTGCAGCCATGGCGGGAAGCCGCCACGAGGCGCCTGCGTGAAATGAGTTCCAGGCAGTAGTTCCCCTGCGCAATAGCACATCTGCCAGCTGCCATGCGGACTGGATGCGGGCGGCGGCGATGGTGGTGGCTAGCACTGCAAGTCACGCCGCAAGTTCGCGGCAAGGTTGTGGCTAGTTGGCCGGCTGAGACTTGGGATGTGACGAGCACACGGCCATTCCCGCTCAGGAAACAGACCGCGGATCGGAAGTGAGCGCCCTGGGATGGGAAGAGCACCTGCCGGCCGGGGTCCTGCTGACCACCGTGGAGAAACTCGCCGGGTACACCCGGGCCCACTCAGCGTGGCCCGCCACCTTCGGACTGGCCTGCTGCGCGATCGAGCTGATGCAGACCGCCGGCCCCCGGCACGACCTGGCCCGGTTCGGCATGGAGCGCCTCTCCGGCACCCCGCGCCAGGCGGACCTGATGATCGTGGCCGGCCGGGTCAGCCAGAAGATGGCGCCGGTGCTCCGGCAGATCTACGACCAGATGGCCGACCCCAAGTGGGTCATCTCGATGGGCGTGTGCGCCTCCAGCGGCGGCAGGTTCAACAACTACGCGATCGTCCAGGGCGTGGATCACGTCGTGCCGGTGGACATCTACCTGCCCGGCTGCCCGCCGCGCCCGGAGATGCTGCTGGACGCGATCGTGAAGCTGCACGACAAGATCCAGAACATGAAGCTGGGCGCCGGCCGGGAGCGCGAGATCACCGAGCTAGAGCAGGACCGGCTGCGGCGCCTGCCGCTAGCGCCGGAGAATAGGCGATGACCGTGGCAGCCGCTGGCCGAGCGCCGACTCCCAGGTCGGATGCAGAATCGGCCCGGCCCGAGCCGCGCTGGGCCATTCGGGCTACTCCAGTCATACGCGGACGCGAACAAGTTGGCGCTCAAGGAGGAGATCGCCCCCCGCCGCGTGGACAAGGTGCTGTTCTGGCTGGCCCCGGCCGTCCTCACGATCACAGCCTGGCGTTCCGCCCGGAACAGCACCCCGATCTGCATCGTGTCCGGGCCGCAGCGCCGGCGGCACCAGCCGGCCAGCAGGCCATTCATCGGCTCCTAGTCGCAGCTCGCGCGTCATGAGCAGCACATTCCCGGTAGGAGTAATCGTGAGCACCATCAAAACCAGGATCCTCGGTGCGTACATTACGGCTATCGTGGCTGCCTTCGTCTGGGGCCCGCTGATCGCCCTGCACGGCTACCGCCAGTGGTACGTGGTGATGTTCTATGCAGTATTCGCCAGCGCTATCATCGGCGGCAGCATCAGCCACTACCGCATCGTACGGCGGAACAGGAAGAGCTGACCCCGCCACGGGCTACCTCCGACTTCGCCGATGAGTGTGTGTTCGGGTGAATGCCATGGCGTAGAGATCCGGCTCACCGCTTCCAGTTCGGGCTATTTGGCGATCTTGATTGGGTGATCAGTACGCGCACTTGGCCGATGTTCATCAATAAGAGCAGCAGAGGAGCGGCGGTGAGGGCTCGGCGCCAGCTGCCGGGGGCGACGCGGGCGTTGGAACCAGCGGCCCGGAGCGGAGCAGGACGCCGGCGATGACGGCGCCGGCGGCGAAGATGCCGGCGGTCCGCCAGAACGCGGTGTCGTAGCCATGTGCCAGCGTCAGCCCCGTCAGGGCCTGGCGGCCGATGAGCCGGGCCGCGGCGAGGTGTGCGGCGAGGTAGGAGGTGACGGTGGCGGCGAAGATGGTGTTCAGCAGCGACGTACCGACCGAGGCGCCGAGCTGCTGGCCGACGGTGACGGTCGCGGAGGCGACTCCCGCGTCCTGGGGGGCCACGCCGAAAGTGCCGGCGTTGATCGCCGGCGCGATCACCAGGCCCACGCCGATTCCGGCCAGGATGATCGGGCCGAGCACGCCCGCGGCATAGCCGGTGTGCGGGCCCAGCTGGGCCAGCCATACCATCGCGCTGCCGTGGTCATCAGCGTGGAAGATCTGGAGTCGTTGGAGGAGACCCTGGACGTCATAGGCAGCTCAGCGCTCCTGGACGACATCCGCGAGGCGCTGGCTGAACTCAGCGCCGCCGACGCGCCCGTGCTGACCAGGGACGACGCACTGCGCTTGATCGCTGGCAAGTGAGCCAAGACGGCTTCGCGATCGCGTGAACGGCGCCGGCGGGCCGCTCAAGCCCGGGCCCGAGGGGCTGCACAGCGCCTGGCGGGGCGATTACCGGGTGATCTACCGTATCGACGGCCAGCACCGCCGGGTCAACGTCATGGCCATCGGGCACCGCTCCGACATCTATAGACCACGGCAACTCTGAAAGCCGCCCGGTCGGCGCCAGAAGAGCGCGACAGGCGTCGCTCGGCACAGGCCTGGCGAACGCGAGACCATAGGTTCGGTCGCCACCCGCGCCCCGACCGAGGATTCGGTCGAGATGGAGTTCCCGACCGACGACCCGGTGGCGCAGGCCGTCACCTACCAGCGAGTGACGTTCGACGCGCTAGCACCACGCTGCGGCCGCTATAGCTGCGCTACTGCCAGGCGAGTGAACTGGACCTGATGGTCGGGCTGGGCGCCTGCGGCTGCAGGAGCGCTACCAGGGCTGGGCCCGCGGCCCGTTCACCAGGGCGAGCCAGGACCACATCTCGGTCTATGAGGTCACCGCAGCGCCTGCCGGACGAACGTGGCCACCGCGACCGGCTTCGCGATGAAGGCGGTGTGCGAGCCGTCAATGGTGTCGGTCGTGGCGCCCATCCGCTGCGCCATGAACCGTTCCGCGTCCGGCGAGATCGCGTTGTCGTGCTCGGAGACCAGGAACCAGGACGGCTTGCTCTTCCAGCCCGCCGCGGTGGCGTTCTCGTTGAGCGCCGCGACCGCGAGCGGGCGCTGGGTCGCGAACATGACGTCGGCCATGTCCACCGGCACGTCGGCGCAGAACGTCTCCCGGAACCCGTCCTTCTGGACGTACAGGTCGGGACCGCCCGCGGCGCCGGGCGCGTCGTAGGGGGTCGGGGCGGCCGTCTTGGCGAGCAGAGGCGGCGGGAACGGCTGCTGAACGCTCGCGCAGCTCTCACCCACCTCCAGCCCGAACGCCGCGAGAAAGACCAGGCCGGTCACGTTCTCCAGGCCGGCGGACGCCTGGGTGATCACGGCGCCTCCGTAGGAATGCCCGACCAGCACGACCGGGCCGTCGATGGCCTTGACCACGTCGCTGACGACGCTGGCGTCGAAGGCGACGCCTCGCAACGGGTTCGGCGGGGCGAGCGCCGTGTGGCCGGCGCTCTCGAGCTCGCGGATCACTCCCGCGAACCCGGATGCGTCGGCGAAGGCGCCGTGGACGAGGACGACGGTGGGACCAGGCATGGGGTCCTCCTCGGGGTTGGAGAGGTGACCCCAACGACGTTACGTCACCGGACCCGGGCGAGTCAGCCCAGGGGTGCGCCGCCCGGCACGCAACCGGTTGTTCTGTGCCGCTCCACCGCCATGCGACTACGGCCTGCACGCGGTACCAGTCGGCAAGGAGGCCACCTCAAAATTGGCCTGCCGCCAGATGGCATCCGATGCCGGCCACGCACAACGGGATTCCCGGCGGGCGGGCAGAACGACGGGCCCGCTCATCGGCTAGAAGGGGAAGTTGATGTATACCGCCGGCGTGCCGGGCGGGGTGTTTGTGGGAGAGCCGGGCTGCTGCGTGGGCCGGAGGCGGGGGAGAGGTGGCGCCAGGCGACAAGGCCCCGGGTTCTAGGGCCTGGCTGACCGGATGCATGCTGCATAGTGCACCTGTAACCGTTTCGTGCGCGTGTTCGACAATAGTTACTTTCTGTAGTCGCCTGAAACCTGCCCGGCGCGCGCTGGGTCATTGACTGCGTTGCTAGTCGAGCAGTGCGGTGAGCTTCTTCGGCGCGAGGATCCGGTAGCTGTCGGTCACGAGCTCACGGATCTCCTCCCAGACGGTGTCGTCGCTGAGCACCACCCCGATGCGATCACGGCCGGCTCGTGAGGCGAAGAACGGGTGGCCAATGGACAGCAGCGCCTCGCGTTCGTCTGGATCGGCACGCAACACGAGCAGCGGGACGGGCTTGCCGGCCGGGTCCTCCCGTGCCACGAGCAAGCAGAACGACCTCCGGCGGATGTCGAACGAGTGCGCCGTCGATCTCGTTCTGGTGAGTGAACCGTCGACCCGCATGTCACCTCGGGCAGCGCCAGGCATAGCGTGCGGACCCGCTCGAAGGTGTCCTCCGGGATCTCTATGGGCGCATTCGCGCGAGCACTCCGGCGCGCCGCTGGCGAACCACCGTCGTTCCGATGCCGCACCGACGACCTACCGGCGGAACGCGGCTTGGACTGCGGCTGCGGTGGAGCTGTAGTACCCGGGTGGTTCGATGAAGCCCCACTCGTCGAATCGGCGGCCGTTGGTGCGGGCGCGTCGGTAGCCGAAACAGACGAGGTAGAGGGTCCGGACGTACATGACCGCCTCGAGCCGGGCGAGTTCGTCGTCGGTCGGCTCGACGTTCCGGCGGTAGGCGTTGACGGCAGCGTCGATGCGCTCCTGGTTCGGCCGACGTGGGTTCCACGAGCCCGTGCCCCACACCAGGTAAGCGAAATCGGCGAGGCGCGGTCCGCGGCCGGACGCTTTCCAGTTGATCGCGACTGGTCCTTGCTCGCTCAGGACAGCGTGATCGGGGGCGTGGAGGAGATTTCCGTGGAGCAAGCCTTCCGGAAGGCCGTGACCGTCGTCGGCCGAGCGCACTTGGTCGCGGAGCTGCTCGAATCGCTCGCGCTCGGCGGCCGGGACCAACGCGTCGACGGCGTCGAGAAACGACAGGGCAGCCAGCAGGTCCTGACGCGGCGCGCCCTCGCGGCTCGGGTCCTCACCACTCGCTCCACCCGGGCGGCTGACGGAATCCTCGTACGGCAGCGCGTGCAGCCGTCCGAGCAGCTCACCCATCATGGCGAACTTCGCGGCCCCGTCGGGGAGCTGGACGCCTTCGACGAACCGAGTCACGAGGACCGCACTGCCATCGAAGTCAGATACCGCATCATCGACCGCCAGGCGCTCCGCGGGAAAGTCCTGCTGCTCCAGGAATCGCAGGATCGCGGCGTCGCCCTCAACGCCGGCACGCGGCCGAGCGGGGGAAACGCGCGGGCGACCCACGGGCCGCCGCCATTGCGGTCGATGCGGAAGACGTAGGTCTTGTGCACACTGAGTTTCGTCGCCGCGACCGGGTCAATGCCATAGCGATCCCGGAGATGGCCGAGAAGCTCCTCAGCAATGGGCTCGTGGTTCATCCGTGCCCCGAGACCCTCGAGACCCGTCAGCGCTTCGGTGTAGCGCTGCCCAGTCTCCTCGGCGTGGCGCCGGACAACCTTCTTGAAGCTGGCGTCCCTGGTCATGGACAAGCCTCCCCATGACACCTTCGTCCCCCAGCGACGCGGTGTTGGAAGATGGCCTGTGACATGGACGACCGAGAGGGCGAATCCCCTTCGCCAATGGAACCCGACTGGGGCGGATGTTCCACGGCTCGGCGACCGGCCGCCGCCGTGGACTTACTCTCCCTGAGCGCTCGCTCTTCGTCAAGCGGTTCAACTTGGGGGATGACACTGCGGGCCCCCCAACCGCCGGGACCACGGATCTACGCCCTGATCTGCGCACGTCTTGATGTCCGCGCTGGGGAGATGGTATTCCTCGACGATGCGGACCGGTGCGTGGACGGCGCGCGGGATCGGGCCCCCACGCGGTCCGCTACCAGGACGACGCCCAGGCCATCGAAGAGATCGAGAAGCTGCTCAGCGCGCCTAAATGTGCCTGCCACCCGAAACCCCAAACGCAGAGCCACCGACACCGGCGGCAGTGGGGGCAGTGGCTAAGGGCCGGGTGACGCGTCTGGTGTGGGAGAACGAGGCAGGCGGGCTGACCTATGAAGTCGGTGCCGGCCCGGATCGCTGCTTCGTGAAATGGACCCCGGCGTCCAGCGGCATCGACCTGGGCGAAGAAGCGATCCGGCTGCTGTGGGCGTCGCCCTTCACTCCGGTGCCGCGGCTCCTGTCGCAGGGCCGCGATGCGGCCGGGTCATGGATCGTGACCGCCGCGCTTCCCGGCCGCAGCGCGGTCGACGCCCGGTGGAAGGCGGAGCCCCGGATCGCCGTGACCGCGATCGGAGAGGGACTGCGCGCGATGCACGATGCTCTTCCCGTAGCAGCGTGCCCGTTCTCGTGGAGCGCGGAAGACCGGCTCGCCGGAACCCACGCCCGGGCTCGCGAGGGGCGCATCAGCCCGGCCGTGTGGCACGAGGACCACCAGCCCCTGGGGATCAGCCGGGCGCTTGAGTTGCTGGCTGATATCCCGGTGCCCGACCACCTGGTGGTCTGCCACGGTGATAGCTGTGCCCCTAATACCCTGCTGAGCGCAGATGGCCGCTGGTCCGGCCACGTGGACCTCGGCGAGCTGGGCATTGCCGACCGGTGGGCTGACCTCGCCGTCGCCACCTGGAGCACCGAATGGAACTACGGCCCCGGCTGGGATCGCCTGCTCCTGGACGCCTACGGTGTCCCCCCCGATACTGAACGCACCAGGTACTACCGTCTGCTGTGGGACCTCGGTCCCTAACACGCGGGCCGAGCGCGCCGGCCACCACCTGACCTCCGACGTGCCCTGGGACTGGCCAGAATCATCAAGCCAGCGTCAGGTGAGTCAGTGCAGCGCCTGGCTGAGCCTGCCTGCTACCTCGTCCATTACTGTCTCAGGTACATAGCTGGCGGGATCGCCGCCGAGCAGCCCGAACACGCGCGGACCGCGCAGGTCAGCCTCCAGGCCGGGCTGGCGGGGGATCATGTGGAAGTGAAGGTGCTCAAAGCCTTCCGCTTCGGCGAACAGCGCGACGTAGGTCTTGCGGCAGCCGACCACATCCCGCAGTGCGGAGCTGACGGCTTTGAGCAGTGGTCCCAGATCCGCTGCTTCGCCGGCGGTGAGGTCATCGAGCGCGACGGTATGACGCCGCGGGACGAGCACCAGCCAGCCGGGCAGCGACGTGCCGAATGCGTGGGCAACGCGCCATCGCGGGCCCAGGTAGATCCGCTCTCGTACAGGCAGATCTGCCCGCGCATTACTGGCACAGCTCACGCACTCCTGGTCTCCCGCCACGAGCCGCATTGTCCCAGGAACGGCGTTCCCGCTGCCATCAGGCAAGAGCGCCCGGGACCGCGAGGCTGCTCTCCGAGGTGGCCGCGGTCAGGACCGGCGGGGCTGGCGGCGAGCGTACGCAATGTTGATGACCGCAATGGCGGCCCAGATCAGCGCGACCAAGATAAGCTGGCCGGTGCTCACCGAGCTGGTGGTGGTCATCACCGATCCATGCAAGGGCCCAAGATTGATGGATGCCTTCGGTGCGACTCCGCTGACTGAGTAGGCATGCAGCGTCACAGCGGTGGCGCCGATGCCCAGCCCGACCGAGCCCAAGCCCATAGCAACGTTAGCCCAGGCGGCCCCGCTGGACTGGATGCCATGCTCTGCCAGCCTGGCGTCTACTTGCTTGTCGATCTCCGAGCTGATCCTCTCGACCAACCCCTCGGCCACAGCCCCGTCGTACGCTCGGCCAAGTTCGGTATGCACGGCTGCCGCTGCAGCGACGTCCTCGTGCGCCCGCTCGTCCATAAAACCAAGCTATATCGCGATTGACCGGCCAGACAATGAACTGCCAGGTGCTGACCAGTCCGGCCGTGGGCCCCTGGCTCAGGCTGCGGGCCACGTTGGCGCCAGCCGCGGATCACCACGGTGCCAGCCGTGACGTGACCGGTCGCAGGTGCTGGGTCAGCGATACTGGACCTGCGGTGCAGCGGACCGCGGTGTAGTGCCCAATGACTGTCCGGCCGCCGTGTGGTGTCCGGAAGCTGACCCGCCACCCGCCAGCCGGCATCTGCACCTGGAGTGGCGGGCCGCCCCGTATGACGCCCGGCCCGGGCTGCCCAGCCGGGCTGGCGGGTTCAGGCTAATTGTCACGGGTTCCGCTGCTGCGCTTGTGGGTGGTCCGGGGACTGTTGCGCGGTTGCCCGGCGACATGGCTGGCGGCGAGTTGGTCGCGGCCGGCTGGCGGCCATCAGTGGGCTGCCTCGCTGGTGACCTGCGCGGGCGCGGGGCTGGGCGGGGCGGGCGGCTGGGTGGAGGGTTCGATGGACAGGTGCGGGAGAGCGCGGTCCAGCCAGCCGGGCAGCCACCAGTTCGCGCGTCCGGTCAGGTGCATGAGGGCGGGGACGAGGAGGGTGCGCAGGAGGAAGGCGTCGAGCAGGACCGCGGCGGCCAGGCCGATGCCGATCTCGCCGATGGCCTGCTGGCCGGAGAGGATGAACGCGCTGAACACCAGGATCATGATGGTGGCGGCGGCGATGATGACCCGGCCGGTGGTGGCCTGGCCGGTCCGCACGGCCCGGTGGTTGTCTTGCCGTGGCGGCCCATTCCTCGCGGATCCGGGAGACCAGGAATACCTCATAGTCCATGGACAGGCCGAACAGGACGGCGAGCATGAGGACGGGCAGGAAGGATTCGATGGGGCCGGCCTGGCCGAGGTTGAGCAGCCGCAGGCCCCAGCCGTACTGGAAGACGGCGACGAGCACGCCGAAGGACGCGGCGGCGGCGAGCAGGTTCATCACGGCGGCGACTGCGGGGATGAGCAGGCTGCGGAAGGCCAGCATCAGCAGCGCGAACCCGAGGATGAGGATGACCCCGATGAAGATCAGCAGTTTGGGGGCGATGATGGTGGCGAAGTCGCCGTTGATGGCGGTGACCCCGCCGACGTAGACGCGCATGGTGGTGCCGTGCTCGGCGGCGGGGATCACGCTGTCGCGCAGCTGGCTGATCAGGGTGCTGGTGGCCTTGGCCTCGGGTGAGGTGGCGGGTATCACGCTGATCAGCGAGGCGCCCTTGCCGGGGACGGGCGCGGCGACCTCGGCGATCCCGGGCTCGGTCTTGAGCGTGGCGGCCAGCCGGGTGAACGCCGCGGTGTCCGCGGGGGAGGTGGTCGTGCCGACCAGCTGCAGGGGGCCGTTGAAGCCGGGGCCGAACCCGTCGGCGAGCAGTTCGTAGGCCTGGTGGGTGGTGGTGGAGGCCGGGTCGTTAGCGGCGTCGGAGGAGCCCAGCCGCAGTGAGAGCACCGGGATGGCCAGGATGAGCATCACGGCGGCGGCCGCGATGGCCAGCGGGGCGGGGTGGCGCTGCACGAAGGCGGCCAGCCGCGTCCACGCTCCGGGGGCGCCGTCGGGCGCGGGCCCGCTGGCGGCCAGCCGGCGGCGTTCCTTGCGGGACAGCACCCGCAGGCCCAGGAAGCCGAGCAGGGCGGGCAGCAGGGTGGTGGCGGCGGCCACCGTGAACAGGACGGTCACGGCGGCGGCGATGCCGAGGCCGGAGATGTAGCTGATGCGCAGCACCAGCATCCCGAGCAGGGCGATGCACACGGTGGTCCCGGCGAACAAGACCGCGCGCCCGGAGGTGTTCAGCGCGCGGACCGCGGCGTCCTGGGCGGACATCCCGGCCTTGAGGTTGTTCCGGTGCCGGGTGACGATGAACAGCGCGTAGTCGATGCCGACGCCGAGCCCGATCAGGATGCCCAGCGTCGGGCCGGCCGAGGGAATGCTCACCACGTGGGACAGCAGCCCGGCGGTCATCAGGCCCGGGACAAGCGCGGCGATCGCGATAATCAGGGGCAGCAGCATGGCCAGCAGCGACCCGAACGCGATGAACAGGACGATCGCGGCGGCCAGCACCCCGACGCCCGCGCTGATGCCGACCGAGGGCCGCAGCGCGTTCTCGACCGCCGGGCCGCCGATGTCGACCTGGACGCCAGGCGCGCGGGCCGCCTCGGCGAGGTGGACGACGCGGGTGACGTCGGGCACGGGCAGGCTGGACTGGGGGGCGTCGAAGACCACGGTCGCGTACGCGATGGTGCCGTTACGGCTGACCTGGCCTGCGCCGCGGGCAGAGTACGGGCTGATCACCGAGGCCACCGCCGGGGCGGCGGCGACCCTGCCGAGCATGGCGGTGATCTCGGCGCGGACGGCCGGGGTGCGCACGGTTCCTCCGCTGGCCCGCCAGACGATCGTGTCCTGGTCCCCGGCGTGCCCGGGGAACGCCTTTTCCAGCAGGTTGAGCGCGGTGGTGGAGCCGGTCCCGGGCAGGGTCAGGGCGTCGGAGTACGCCGACCCGGCCGCCCGGCCGCCTACCGTCACGATTACCAGCAGCATCAGCCATCCGGCGAGCACCCACTTGCGGCGCTGGAAGCACCAGCGAGCCATCGAAGCCATGTCAGTCCCCTGTCCTCAGACGCAGTGGTCTTCTAATAAGACATCAATGTCTCATAACTGGGTGCGACTGTATAGCATCGAGTCAATGATGTAAACTGTGGCTCATGGCGAGAAGCGCAGTTATCCAGGACCGGGTCGCCGGGGCGATCCTCGACGTGGCCGCGGACCTGCTAGCGCGAGGCGGAGAGCCGCCCAGCATGGCCGACATCGCCGCGGCGGCCGGCGTGGCCCGGGCCACCTTGTACCGCTACTTCCCCACCCGGGACCGGCTCCTGGAGGCCCTGGCCACGTACGCGTTCGACGCGACCATCACCCGGCTCGCCCAGGCTGACCTGGACGCCGTCCCCGTGCCCGAGGCCATCGCCCGGCTCGTGCGCCTGATCGCCGCGGCCGGCAGCAAGTACGCGGCGGTCATTGGACCCATGAGGACCAGCCCGGCCAGCCCCGCGGAACAGCAGATCGGGGTGATGATCGAGGCGCTGCTGCGCCGCGGCATCGACGACGGAACCTTCCGCACCGACCTCACGATCGGCGAACTCGGCTTCGTGCTCGGCCAGCTGCTCCAGGGCGCAGCCCGCAGGGCGGCCGAGGACCAGGCCGGTGTCGAGAAAACCGCAGCGCTCGTCACCTCGGTGTTCCTGCACGGCACCCAGAACCGCACCGAACCGGCCCCGTCAGGGACGGGAACCGAGGCCGGACCCGTCATAGCGGGGCGGTCGTGACCCCGATCAACTGGCCGGAGGAATCGTCAATAGTTTCGAATTGCCCCGGGAAGCCTCTCCGCCCTGGGGGGCGGGGGAGTGGTCGTGGTGGTCGTCTGCTGGCCGCGAAGTCCAGCGGAACCACGCATCGATGGCTGCCGTCCAGCACCACCGCAGATCCAGGCTCTATCCTCGTGGTCAGGGTTACCTAGCAGAGGCGGTGGCAGCATGCAGTACTCGTGGCCGGCACCAGTGCCGCCGGAGAGACGTGCTGCGACGATCCGGTTGATACGCTGCGCCCGGTGCGGAGGGCCGCTGCACCACACGAAAACCAAAGGTCAGCCCCGGCAAGAGGATCACGAGCTGGGTTGCGAAGCCTTCATCAGGGCAATCCGGGTAATGCGATACGTTCAACGAACTGAAGCAGTCCGCATCCGAATCTGCGGTGACCCGGGGCCGCGCCTGGCGGCGGAGATACTTGCGGGCGAACGCGAAGAAACTGTCCGTGGCGGCGTGCGAGAGCGACCCCGTCGCCGCGATCAGCGCCCTTGGCGACGTCTATCAAGCCGAATGCCAAGCGCCCGGCAAACGACCCACCCCGCCTCAAAAGACGGAAATGGCGGAAATGCTAATGCTGGCCTGCCGGCAGTTGGCCCTAGGGCAGGATCCAGCGCCGGTCACTCCCCGCTCCGGGTAGCGACCCAGATCACGCATCGACCGGTCGGCAGGCATCCGCCGGGCAGCCCCTCCGCCGGTTCCGCCGCAGATCGGCTGGTCGGCTCAGCTAGCCGATCGGGCAAAATTTCTGCCGCCCGGAAGCAGCGGATGGACGCGGCCGGGGTCATATGAGATATGGACTCCGATGCTGCAGCGCACCCCGGCCGCGCGGGCCGGCGGACCCAGCGCGGGCCGCAGCCGCTGCCGGATGCGGACACCTTAGCTTGTCGTTTAACCTGCCCGGGCTGACGTCCAGGGTTTTCGCGGATCTTGGCCCGGTCTGCCCGGCGTGTCGCGGTGCGTGAGTACGGCCTCCGCATGATCATTTGTTCTCGCCAAAGGACAATGATCACCAGCGAAGGCCGTGATGGATAGCTTGCCAGAGGATGCCGGTGCCGGGCCACTCGCCGTGCTGTCGCAGTTCCGCCGCGATTTCCATGCCTGCCTGACTGCCCGCGCCGATGAGCTCTGCGAGCTCGCCGATGCGGTGCTGTGCGCGGATGGGCCGGTCAGGGTACTGCCAGGGCTGTCGCTGACTCCGGAGCACCGGCGCGGTCACGGCGCCTTGTATGACGCGGTGGGCCAGGGCCGGATCGACATCGCCCGGCTGAGGCGGTCGCTGGCCGGGTTGCCGTTACCGCGGGCGGCGGATGGGCGGCTGATGCTGGCCGTGGATGTGAGTAACTGGCTGCGGCCCGGCGCGGCCACCAGCCCGGACCGGCTGTTCTGCCATGTCTATGGCCGGGGGAAAGGCCAGGCGCAGATGATCCCCGGCTGGCCGTACTCAGTCATCGCCGCGCTGGAGCCAGGCCGCACGTCGTGGACCGCGGTGCTGGACGCCGTCCGGCTGGGCCCCGGTGACGACGTGGCCGAGGTGACCGCCGCCCAGGTCCGCGGTGTCGTCACCCGGCTGATCGAGGCTGGGCACCAGAGCGAGGGTGACCCGCCCATCCTGATCATCTTCGACGCCGGGTATGACCCCATGCGCCTGGCCTGCAGCCTCGCCGACCTGCCCGTGGAGATACTGGGCCGGCTGCGCAGCGACCGGGTACTGCACTTCCCCGTGCCGCCGCGGCAGCCCGGGACACAGGGCCGGCCCCGCAGGCACGGCAGCGAGTTCGCCCTCGCCGCCGGCCACCTGGCCGCAGCCGCCGGTTACCACCACGACGGCGACCGCCCGGTACGGCACCGCCGTGGCGCAAGCCTGGGACCGGCTGCACCCGCGGCTCACCCACCGCTCCGCCTGGCTGGACCACGACGGCCCGCTGCCCGTCATCGCAGGAACCCTGATCCGCCTGCAGGTCGATCACCTGCCCGGCGACCGTACCCCCAAGCCTCTCTGGCTGTGGTGCTCAGTCACCGGCGCCCCGCCCGCTGACGTGGACCGGCTATGGCAGGCCTTCTTGCGCCGTTTCGATCTTGAGCACACCTTCAGGCTGTTCAAGCAGGTCCTCGGGTGGACCGCCCCGAAGATCCGTGACCCGCACGCCGCGGACCGCTGGACCTGGCTGATCATCACCGCCCATACCCAGCTCCGTCTCGCCCGGCCGCTCGCTGAGGATCTGCGCCTGCCCTGGGAACGCCCCGCCCCCCACGGGCGGCTGACCCCGGCCCGCGTGCGCCGGGGATTCCGGAACATCCGCGCGGCCGCCGCCCAGCCGGCCAGCGCACCAAAACCCGGCAAGCCCGGCCCCGGACGCCCACCGGGGTCGAGGAACCGCCGCCCTGCCACCCGCTATGACGTGGGAAAAAAGACCAAGAGGGAACCCACGCTCAAGGCACGACGCGAACGCGCAGGTTAAACGGCAAGCTTAGTGACCGCGCTGTATCAGGCCCATGCGCTGGGGCTGATCCGGTTCGCCTATCTGCTGCTCAGCGAGCGGCAGGCAGCCGAAGACGTGGTGCAGGAGGCGTTCGTCGGTCTGTACCGGCGCTGGGAGAAGCTGTCCGATCCCGGCAAGGCGCTACCCTACGTGCGGTCGTCGGTGCTGAACGGCTGCCGCTCGCAGCTGCGCCGCCTCAGCCGGGCCCCGGCCGTGGCGTCCGCCGGGCTGGCGGACGCGGGGCTGGCGGATGGGGTGCTGCCCGCGGTGTCCGCGGAATCGGCGGTGCTGTCCGCGGAGCAGCGCCAGTCGGTCCTGCACGCGCTCCGCCAGCTGCCCCCGCGGCAACGCGAGGTGCTGGTGCTCCGCTTCTACCTGGACCTGTCCGAGCAGGAGATCGCCGCGGCGATGGGCATCGGACCGAGCACCGTCCGGTCCACAGCGCACCGGGCCCTGGGGGCACTGGGCCGCATGCTGGAGGAACCGTCATGAGCACGCCGGAAGACTGGGTCCGCCGGGCCCTGCGGGAGACCGCGGAGGATATAAACCCGCTGGATGTCCCGCCGCTGCGCCTGACTGAGGGGGATGGGCGCGGCCGGCTGGCGCGCGGCTGGCGGGGCTGGCCGCCCTGGCTCACCCCGCTGGCGGCGGCCGCCGCGGTGGCTGCCGTAGTGGCCGCCACACTCACCCTCACCGGCGGCCTGGACCGGTCCAGCCCGCACCGGACCGGGCAGAACGCGCTGCTGGCCAGTGCCCCGCCGTATTACATCGTGCTGCCCGACACCGGCCGCAGCCGGCGGCTCGCCCGGCTCAAGCAGGCCGCGCGGCAGAAGGCGCAGATCCGCGCCACCGCCACCGGCCGGGTCGTGGCCAAGATCACCCCGCCCCCGGGCAGCGTGTTCACCATGGTGGCCGCCGCCTCCGGCGTGGGCCGCTACGTGCTGGCCGCTCAGCGGACGGCGGCGGTCCAGATCGAAGGGAACCTCGGGTACCTCAGCCAGGTCGGCCCGATCCGCTTCTACCAGTTGCGGATCAGCTCATCAGGCCAGGTTTCGGCGCTGAACCCACTGTCTTTCCCCGCGCTGCCGGCCGATGCGGATCTCTCCGGCCTGGCGCTCACCCCGGATGGCCGCAAGCTCGCGGTGGCCATCCGGACCGGCGGGCCCCGGCCCGGCCCAGAGATCCAGGTGGACACGCTGGCCACGGGGGCTCAGCGCGTCTGGACCTGGCCGGGCGCCCAGCCGATCGCCGAGAGCCTGGGTGGCACCGGCTCGGCGCTGTCCTGGGCGGCGGACGACAGCACGCTGGCCTTTCCGCGGCTGATCGGCGGCCAGTACCGAGTCCGGCTGCTGGACACCACCGCGCCGGGCAGCAGCCTGGCGGCCAGCCGGCTGGCCCTGAGCCTGAACTGGACGGGTAACGCGACGAGCCGCCGGTTCAGCCACGGCCGGGCGGTGAACAACAGCGTCACGTTCGGCGCCCTGCTCACGCCGGACGGCAGCAAGATTGTGGTCGCCACGGTCACCCAGTCCATGCACCCGCTGACCTCGGAGTTCGCCTTCACCGAATTTTCCGCGCGGACCGGGAAGGTGGTCGCGGTACTCGGCCGCTGGCGGTTCATCCGGCGGTGGCCACAGCAGGAACAGGCCGTGCTGTGGACGAACGCTGACGGCAGCACGCTGCTGGTACTGGCCCACCAGCCAGGCGTGACTATCCGCCCGACCTCGCCCAGCGCGGGGGCCAGCTTCGGTGTCGAGTTCGCCGTGCTGCACGGTGAGCAGTACACGCCGCTGCCCGACCAGCCCCGCCCGGGCCAGTTGGAAATCTTTCCGGCCTGGTAGCGGCCGTAGTGCGGGCCCGCAGCGGCCGTGGCCAGGCGGGCAGCGCCTGCGCAGTTGCTAATGTTCTAAGCCGTAACTATTGTATAAAGCAAGACTTGCTCAAGCCAAGCCTGTGCGCCGGGGTGGGCGCCGCGTCGGCGACTCGCGGCCCGGATACCGGTAGCTGCGGGTGAGGGCTGGGGCCGGCGGAAACTGGCGCGACAGGCGCCGGCCCACCCCAAGGAGGCACCGCCATCATGGATTCGGTTCTGGGCCATCTTTCTCTGGGCAGCTATTCCGGTCGCGGTGCTGCTCCTGGCCGGTGCCGCAAGTGCATACGGGCTCACCCGCAGGTGGCCGCCAGCCAAGATCCGCCCTGACCATCAGCTGCGCCAGGGTATCCGCGGACGGCAGGCCACGCTGCGAACCGTCCTCCGACCAGAACAAGGGTGACCGAAGTGAGCTCAATGTCGGCAGCAGGCATCATCGTGATGGCAATCCTCCTGATGACCGCACTGGCCGCCATGGAAGTCTTCATCTTCGCTGTGGGAGGCAGGCCGTCCAAGCCGCACAGGACCGACCGCAAGCCCGGCGACGTCCGCGGCGGCATTCACGTGGGAGACCCGCGCAGCGTCTCACCTAGGCCAGACGCTCCGGCGAACTCCCCCGGGAACGAAGACCACCGGGAAGTACTCGCCAGCCAGCACAGTCGCTAACGCCGGGCGATCACGGAACCGGTCCGCATGACAGCTTCCGCCGGACTCCCGTTCCCGTCGCAGCGGTCCTGGCCTGCGGCCGCGGCTTACACGGGCACGGAGGGATCAAGGGCGAGACCGTACCCCTCTCCTGCGGCGTCCACGATCTGGCGCAGTGTGGTGGTTACCAGGATCCTGTCGCGCGGGGTGAGCCGGCTAATGATCCTGGTCAGCTCGGCTTGCCGCCAGCTCTCGACCTGGGCCACCAGATGCTTGCCCTCGGGAGTTAGCTGGAGGGTCACCACGCTCCGGTGACCGGGGTCGCTGCCCCGGGTTACGTAGCCGACGGCCACGAGCCGGTCGGCGAGCCGGGTGACCGAGGAGGCGTCCAGGCCGAGTGCGCGGGCGACCGCTGATGAGCGGGCCGGAGGGCCCTCGGCCAGTACCGAGAGCATCCGGAACTGGGGCAGGGTCACGGCACCATGTAGCGCGTCCATGCTCCGGAGCGCGATCCCGGCTAGCACACGGGTCAGAGCTTGCAGCACGGCCACCTGCTCAGCCGGCTTCTCGTCCGCCCCGGACGGTTTTCCCATACCGACGAGCGTAGTCAGCCGGGATTGTGCGGTCGGACCCGCAGGCCGGGTGAGCCTGCCGCATGACCGCTGCGGATGGTCAGGTGCGGGGCACGGAGGGTCAGGCTGCCGTGGTCGCCCCGGCCGGCGTCCCCGGCTGCCTGCCGCTGCCCGGGCGCGAGCGCCAGCCGCCGGGTTCGTTCCGGGCCCGCCCCGATCCGCTCGGGGACCCCGGCTCAGCGCGGCGCGTGACATATGAGAACATTTCATTGTGGAAAGTCTTGGGAACTACAAGTCTTGTCGTTCGCAAGTGGGCGGTGAGCTACCTGCGGGCACCTGGCCCTCCCACAAGCTGGCCAAACTCGGTGACGAGGATCTCCTGCGCATCATCTGGTCGCAGCCGGCCACGAGCGCCCTGCGAACCTCCGCGTGCGAGGTGCTCGTGGCCCGGTACCGCGGACTGGTCCAGGCTTGCGCGAACCGGTACCGGGGCAGCCCGGAGCCGACGGAGGACCTGGTCCAGGTGGGGTACGTGGGGCTGATGAAGGCGATCAACAACTTCGATCCGGGCGTCGGGCGCAGCCTGGGGGCGTACGCGCAGCCGTGCATCACCGGGGAGATCAAGCGTCACTTCCGGGACAAGCGCTGGCACGCGCACATCGAGCGGCCAGTGCAGGAACTGCTGCTGGGGATGCGGTCGGCCGCGCCGCAGCTGACCCAGCGGCTCGGCCACCCTCCCGCCGACGCCGACCTGGCGGAGCACCTGGGGGTCGGGGAAGACGCCATCCGTGACGCCCGGCAGGCGCGCCTGCTCATGCAGCCGTGCTCGCTGGACGCGCCGCTGGCCGGCCAGCCCGAGGGCACCAGCCTGGCCGATGTGCTGGGCCAGGAGGACCCCGCGGTGGAACGCACCCTGATGATGCAGGCGATCGAGGCCCACTGGCACGAGCTGCCCCGCCGGGAGCAGCGGGTCCTGCTGATGCGCTTCTACAGCGAGATGACCCAGAGCCAGATCGGCGAGCGGCTCGGGATCTCGCAGATGCACGTGTCCCGGCTGCTCGCCCACGCGACCGGCTATCTACACCAGCGCATCCTGGGCACCGCCCCGGACCACCATGCACGCCGCCGCCGCACGTCCGGTGCGCCGGGTAGCAGGCCTGCTGCCCGGCGACGTTGAGGAGGTAACTGTCGTGACCTACGTGGTGTGGATCGCTGTCGGCCTCGCGGCCGTGGTCTTCTGCATTTTCGCTGGCTGGCCGTTGTACAACACGTACAAGACCCGTGGCCTGGGCGCGGACGTCGCCGAGGGACAGGCTTACTTAAGCCAAGGCCAAGGCCAAGGCCAAGGCTGAGGCCAAGGCCAAGGCCAAGGCCGAGGCCGAGGCTGAAGCCAGAGCCGGGGCAGAGGATGCCCGGCCCGGGACCGCCCCCGCCAGGTCAGGGCCCAGCCCGCGAGATGCCGGCGAGCCCGGCGGGTCTCGCCCATCTGCCCCGCCAGCCCGCGATTGACCTGCGGCAACTGTGTACCTGAGCGTCGTGCGCGATAGGCCAGGCGCTAGGTGGTTGAGTACCCGCAGAAAGGGCCAGGAATGCTGAGCAAGAACGGAATCCGCGCCTCGGATGACGATCGTGAGTCCGTCGTGGCCATGCTCCGTGACGCGTATGTGGCCGGCCGCCTGGATCTCGCGGGCATCCGTGACCGGGCGGGCGCCGCATACGCCGCGCAGACCTGGGGCGAGCTGCAGGAACTGACCGCTGACCTGCCGGGCGAATCAGACAAGCCCAGCTGGGCCCCGCCCGGGGTAGCCGCTCCTGCTGCGGCCGGGAACCGTGGCTGATGGTACCGCTCAGTCGCGCCCACGCTGCTGATCATGCTGGCGCTGCTGGCCGTGACGGCGGCGGTGTGGGACCCGGCGGCGGTCATCCCCTTGATCATCTTGTGCTACGCGGCCATGGCTGCGGCCGCATGGACCGCCTTGGCTGCTGCGCCGCAGGCCGCCCCGGCCGGCAGCGCCCGGCGGGAGCATAGTCCAGGCTGAGCAGCCTCCTCCGGGCGGCCAGGCGGGCCGGCTTGCGTCACCTCAGCGTGGAGGCTGCCGGGCTTTAGCGAGGGCTGGCGGGAGGCTCGCCGGCCAGCTCCCGGTTAGCCCTGGCCTGCGTGGCTTCCTGGCGGGGCCGCTGCCGGGCTCTTCGTCGCCTGGCCGTCCCGGGCTGGGCCGGGCGGCTGTGGGCTGGACAGCGGCGGGCTGGACGGCGGCGGGCTGGCCACGAGCAGGTTGATGCGGTCCCCGGGGCTGAGAACCAGGCCCGGGTCGGGAGTTCCCAGCTGCCGCTGGCGCAGGGCGGAGACCGGGGTCCATCCGGGGGGCCAGGTAACCGTCCCGAGCGGCTGGCCGGCGGCGGGGGAGCCTTCGGGGATGGTGACTTCGAGGACCTGGTAGCCGGGCAGCGGGGTGGGCGGCTCGCGGAGGGCCGGGTCCGGGTCGGCGACCGCCTGCCCGGCGGCCGGCTGGCCCTGCGGTGCCTGCTGCCCCGACGCGTCGATCCGGTGGGCGATGGACCGCAGCACGCTGGCGTTGGTGACCCAGCCCTGGACCTGCTGGCCGTCGGGGGACAGCACGGGCAGGCCGTCCTGGCCGTAGACCTCAAGCTGGCGCAGGGCCTGAGCCACGGACTCGTTAGCGAAAAGAACTTGCGGGTCGCGCGTGTGAGTCACCGGCCCGGGCAGCGGGGCCGGGCCGGGACTCTTGCCGCCGCCCGCGCCGGGCTGACCGTCTGGCACGGGCAGTGGCGTGCCCAGTTTCTGCATGGCCTCGCTGACCTTCAGGTCGCCGAACGCGCGCCAGGGTGCGGCCTGGTTGACGTCGATACCGCGGCGCAGCAGCTTGGTGGTGTAGATGGTGCCGTAGCTGAGCATCCGGGAGACGGTGGAGGCGATGGCCACGGCCAGCATGACCGGCAGCGTGAGGGTGAAGTCGCCGGTGAGCTCGACCACGCTGGCCAGGGAGGTGAGGGGAGCGCGGGCGGCGGAGGTGAACACCGCGCCCATGGCCACGACCGCGTAGAGGGCGGGCTGGCCGGCGCCCGGGCCGAACACGTGGTCGGCGATCTCGCCGAAGGCCATGCCGGAGGTCACGCCGATGAACAGCGAGGGCGCGAAGATCCCGCCGGATCCGCCGATGCCGAGCGTCATGCTGCAGGCGATGATCTTCCCGGCGGCCAGCACGAGCAGGAACCACAGGACATAGTTCCCGGCGATGGCCTTGTACATGACCGGGTAGCCGACGCCGTACATCTGGGGCAGGGCCAGCAGGATGAGCCCGAGGGCGATCCCGCCGATCGCGGGCCGGGCCCACTCCGGCCGGTTCTTCCAGGCGACATCCCAGAGGTCTTCGATCTTGTACACGACGGCCTTGAACAGCAGCCCGATGAGGGCGGCGACCACCGCCAGGACTGCGACCAGGAGGTAGTTGCGGGGGTGGTGCAGGGCGATCCCGGAGGGGAAGCCGGACAGGAACGGCTTGTCGCCCAGGAACGGGATGGCGACCGCGTCCGCGATCATCGCCGAGAGCATCACGGTGAACAGTGAGTCGATGGAGAACTCGCGCAGGATGATCTCCACGCCGAAGAAGACGCCGGTGATGGGGGCGTTGAAGGTCGCCGAGATCCCGCCGGCGGCGCCGCAGGCGACCAGGATCCGGAGCCTGTTCTCCGGCATCTTGACCCACTGGCCCAGGCCCGAGGCCAGGGCCGAGCCGATCTGCACGATCGGGCCTTCCCGGCCGACCGAGCCGCCGACGCCGATGCAGATGGCCGAGGCGACCGCTTTGACGGCGCTGACCTGCGGGCGGATCCGGCCGCCGTTCTCGGCGACGGCCAGCATCACCTCGGGCACGCCATGCCCGCGGGCCTCGCGGGCGTAGCGGTAGATCAGCGGGCCGTAGATGATGCCGCCGATGACCGGGATGACCACGAAGAAGCCCAGTCCGAGCCAGGGCAGGTGGCTGCTGCCCACGTAGCCCTGCTGGCCGAACTGGACGTGCCCGGTGACCAGCCAGGTGAAGAAGTAGATCAGGTACCGGAACGCGACCGCGCCCAGCCCGGCCCCTGCGCCGACGACGAGGGCGATGCTGAACAGCCCCGAGCGGGAGCCCCGGAGCCAGCCGGCCATCCGCGCGGCCCATGGCGGTGCCGCGGTCGCGGTACTCGATGCGTTGCCGGTCATGATGGCCTCTCGGTCGTGGCGCTAAGCCGGTTCTGTCCCGGTGCCGGCCGGGTGCTGGATGCGGTGCCGGGTTCGCGGTCAGGCCAGCGGCTGTCTGGTACATCGCCGGCCGCGTCAGCGAACGCCTGCAGCGCTTCGGCCACGGCCTGGTGCCGGGCAGGCGGGAGAACGCCGAGAATCTCGCTGATGAGCGTGCGCCGGCGGGAGGTAGTCTCATCGACGACCTGCTGGCCCAGCGGAGTCAGGGACACCTGCACCACCCGCCGGTCGGCCTGGGCCCGGTGCCGGCGGATAAGACGCTTGCTGACCAGGCGGTCAGACATCCGTCCCACGGTGGACGGGGCAATCTCCAGGGCGCCGGCCAGGTCCCCGAGCCGCTGCGGGCCGCGGGAGGCCAGCACCACCAGGGCGCGGTACTGGGTGATGGTGATCTCCTCCGCCGCCGCGCCCAGCGACTTCGTGGCCACCGAGATCAGCGCCCGGCTCGCGCTCAGCACCGCATCGACGACGCCCGGAGTCGGCGCGGCCGGCCTCGCCGCAGCATCGTCCGCCACACTGATTCACCCCGGATTCCGCTGCCCGCCCTGTCGCGTAAACTATTGCACTATACAACACTGGTTGGATGCAAGTTCTCGGGGCGTGCCCCGAACGGCCCGGCTCGCTGGCCCGGGACAGAACCGGTCACGCGTGGCTACGGTGTACCCGATAACGGGAACCCGGCCCGCATCACAGCGTGCGGGCGGGCCGGGCCGTGACCCGCTCAGCCGCGCACTGCAATCCCGCTGCAATACGCCGCGGAGCGCTGCAATCTGCAGTCAGCTCAAACAATTCTGCCGCTGTCTCGGCTGGACTTTTGGCTCGTCAGCCAGGAAAGGCTTCCTGGCCGGGGCGGGTTCCTGACGGGGAGCACGCTGATGACGCCACCTGGCCAGTATCGGAACGGACGCCGGGTTGGCGTTCAATCAAATTATCGATGTGGCAGATGGTGCGCGAACCACTTATAGTGCCATACCTGCAGACCTGTGAGTCAGGTGAGTGGGGTGACTCTAGTTAACCATGGCACGTCATGGCCGGGGTACGCGCGCACGCCAGGTTAGCCCTGGGCGCCGTCAGCTAATTCTTGCCACCTGTTGCCTGAGTCTGTTCATCGTCGGCCTGGACAACACGATCGTGAACGTCGCGCTGCCCACGATCGCCAGGGGGCTGAACGCTTCGGTTTCCGGGCTGCAGTGGATCGTCAACGGTTACACGATGGTCCTGGCCAGTCTGGTGATGCTGGCGGGTGCCACTGCCGACCGCTTCGGCCGCCGCCGGGTCTTCCGGACCGGGCTGACCGTATTCACGGTCAGTTCGGCACTGTGCTCCCTGGCACCCAGCCTTGGGTGGCTGATCGCATTCCGCGTATTGCAGGCGATCGGCGGGTCAATGCTCAACCCCGTCGCGGTATCCATTATCTCCAGTGTCTTCAAGGGAAGGGCCGAGCGGGCCTGGGCGATCGGGATCTGGATAAGCATGTTCGGTGTGAGCATGGCGCTCGGGCCGGTCCTCGGGGGAATACTGACCGGCACGGCCGGCTGGCGGAGCATTTTCTGGGTCAACGTGCCTGTGGGGCTGGCCGCCATCGCCCTAGTCTCCCGGTGCATCCCGGAATCGCGGTCCGGCGTCCAGCGCCGGCCTGACCTGGTCGCCCAGGTCCTGGTGATCGTCATGCTCGGATCCCTGATCTACGCGATCATCGAGGGCGCGCGGACTGACTGGCGCGAGCCCGCGATCCGCGGTCTCTTCGGGGTGGCAGGCGTGGCGCTCGTGGTCCTGGTCCTGTGGGATCTGCACAGGAAAGACCCCCTGATCGATCCCCGCTACTTTCGCAACGTGCCGTTCACCGGAGCGGTACTGACCGGCATCTGCGCGTTCGGCTGCCTGGGCGGCTTCCTCTTCCTGGGCACGCTCTACCTGCAGGACACCCGGGGCCTGCCGGCGCTGGACGCCGGCTTGCACATGCTGCCCGCGGCCGCGGCGATGGCCGTCTGCCCGCTGCTGGCGGCACGGCTGGCGGCCGCTCACGGCCTGCGGGTGCCGCTGACGGTGGGCGGAGCCGCCCTGGCCCTGAGCATGGCCGCGATGTCGCGGCTGACCGCGTCCTCCGGAGAGTTCTACCTCATCGCGACCTTCATGGTGTTCGGCATCGGCCTGGGCATGGTCAACGGTCAGGTCAGCACCGCAGCGGTCTCGGCCATGCCGCCCGGCCAGGCTGGCCTGGCCTCCGGCATCGCTTCCGCCAGCCGCCAGATGGGGCAGGCGCTCGGCGTGGCCATCAGCGGCGCATTACTGAACGCGAACCTGCACGGGCCGGTGCGGACGGAGTTCGCGTCCGCGAGCCGCCCGGCCTGGCTGCTGCTGACCGGGTGCGGAAGCGTCGTGCTCCTGCTCGGCCTGACGACCACGCGCGCCATGCCGCCGCACAGCGAGCCAGAGGTGGCCGCCGACGGCCCGGCCGGCGCGCCGGAGCCGCTCCCGGCGCGGGCAGCGAGTGTGCCAGCGCGGACTCTCCAGGTCCTGGTTCCGCCGGTCCGGGACCCGGATCCGCCCGTCCGGGACCTGGCTCCGCCGGTCCGGGACCCGGAACCGCATCTCCAGGACCCGGAACCGCCCGTCCGGGACCCGGAACCACATCTCCAGGACCCGGATCCGCCGGCCCAGGACCTGGAACCGCCGACGCAGCCCCTGTGGGTTCCCCGTGAGCCAGTCACCCAGCAGCCCGGCTACCCCCCGCCAGCAGCCGGGAACCCGTCCGTACTCACGCGGCGTGACCAGGTCTATTACCGCCGCCGATGGCGGGCGAGTGACGATCAGGGATAAGGCGGCCTCTGCAGGCCCTCCTCGGCCCCTCGCCGCCGTGTACAACCGCTATGAACGGCCACGGCGTTCTACGGCCGATCCTGGTCCGCAGCCAAACCTTGAATTGTTTGGCTAAACCGGTAAAGTATCGTGCTAACTTCGGCTCTCACGGGAGTGGCCATGATTACGCATTCAGGCAATTTCTGGCGCCGCCCGGCCCTGGCCCGGCGCGGCAGGCGAAGCGCGGTCTGCGTCGGCGTGGCTGCCCTGGTCGCGGCCGCACCCACGGCGGTGGCGGATGCGGGTACCCAGCCGGGCGCACCCGGCCGGTTAGTGACCGCGGCCGCCCTCGGCCTCAACGTCGCGCCCTGGGACTTTATCTACGCGGCCGACACCTCAGCCGACGGCGGCCTGAACGTCATCCAGCCGCTGCTGAAGACGGCAGGTATCGGCATGCTCCGCTACGGCGGCGGCTCCTATGCGGATTACTACGACTGGCAGACCAATTCAAACATCCAGAACTGCCTGCCCTACGACACCACCGCGCCCTTCACGGTGACCAGCACCGGCTGCGCGACCAGCGACTCGCTCGGCTTCGACCAGTTCTCCACCCAGGCCAAGGCCATCGGGGCGGAGAGCTTCGTGACGGTCAACTACGGATCAGGCACCCCGGCCGAGGCCGCCGCCTGGGTCAGCCACGCCCGGGCCACCCCCGGCGACGGTGTAGCACTGTGGGAGGTGGGCAACGAGACGTATGGCTGCTGGGAGGTGAACAACTGGCTGGCCGGGGCGCCGGAGAACTACCAGGGCTACACGCCCAACACCTACTCCGAGGTGAACGGCGTCTACGAGAACCCGACCTGCCCGCAGGTGACCCAGGGCGACGCGGCGGGCACCCAGACGCTGGCCACCTCCTACGCCACCGATGCGCGGCCGTTCTTCCAGGCCATGAAGCAGGCTGACCCGGCGGCGCAGATCGGCGTGCCGTGGGCGTTCGGCAGCGACGTGGCCGGCGCGCAGGTGCCGGACAACGCCGAGTGGAACAACACCGTGCTGGGCGCGGACCACGGGTACGTCAGCTTCGTCAACGCGCACTACTACCCGTTCTACTTCTCGGGCGCCACCGGCGGCAGTAACCCGACCGACCAGCAGGTGCTCCAGTCGCTGATGTCCGTGCCCTCGCTGTATCGGGGTATCCGAAGTGAACTGGACACCTATGACCCGCGGGCCCGGGTGGTGATCGGAGAGACCGGCGTGTCGAACAACGAGACGACCACGGTCTGCACTCCCACCGGCGCGCTGTTCGCCGCCGGGGACGTGCTGTCCTGGCTGGCGGCCGGGGCGCAGAGCGTGGACTGGTGGGACATGAACAACTACGGCAACACCGGCTCCAGCTGCACGAGCCCCGACTATGGGATGTTCACCTCCGGCTCGCCACCCGCCCCGGAGACCCCGTACTACGGCTACCTGCTGGCCTCCGTGCTGGCCCAGCCCGGGGCCCGGCTCGCCACCATGGGCACCTCGGATCCCGCGGATGTGCTGGCCTACCAGTCGCTGCTGCCGAGTGGGAAGCGGGCGGTCGCCTTCCTGAACACCAGCACGAGCAGCGCCGAGACGGTCACCTTCCACCCGGCCCGGCCGCTGGCCGGACCGCTGCACACCTGGACCTACAGCGCCGCCGGGCAGAACGCCACCAATTCCACCATCACCCAGGCCAGCCTGGGCGCCGGGGCGCCGGCCCGCGGCATTACCCTGCCGGCTGAATCCATGGTCGTCCTCGAGACCAGCTAGGAGACCGCCCCGAACCCACGCAGACCGGGGCTCCCGGACGCACGGAGACCCCGCCGGCCTGACCCACGCAGACCGGGCTCCCGGACCTACGCAGACAGCGCGCACGCCACGGCGATGGCCACGGCGGCTAAGGCCGCCCGGCGGGCTCCAGGCCGAACACGCTGACGCCGAACGGGGCCAGCGTGATGGCCTCGCTGGCGGGCGCACCGTCCAGGTCGCACAGCCGCGACCCCGAGCTGAGCTGCGGCTTGATCGTGACCGGCTCCGCCGCGTGGCTGACCAGCCAGGCGAAGCGGGCCCCGTCCGCGCGGACCAGCACGTCGGCGGCAACCCGGGGGTCATCCACGGTCACCGGCCGGCGCACCCCCGCGTAGATCGCGAGCGCGTCGTACAGCGTGCTGGTCGCGTCCGGGTTGGCGCCCGGGGTGACGGCGGCCATGTACTCGATGGGATACGTGCACAGGATCAGGGCCCCCGTCCCCGCCCGGCGGACCAGGAGCGCGGGACGGTCCTGGGCATCCACCGCGAGCACCTCGGCGCCGTCCGGCCGGACCGGCAGGTAGCTGCGGCCGGCCCGCGGCCGGCCGCGGCGAAACGCAGCCGGTGACCCTGCGGGAGCGTCCCGAAGTCCTGCACCAGGGTGAGCGTGACCGGCTCGTCCCCGGCCCGGGCCGGTGCGCCGTAGCCCAGCTGGTGCTGCACCCCGAACATCCCGTTCAGCCGGGCGTACCAGGGGCCGGCGTGCACGCCGTGGGCGCCCGGCGAGTAGGAGACGTAGACGACCGCCCCGCCCTCGGCCAGCTCCTCCAGCTGATGCCAGGTGGGAGTGAGCAGCTGCTTGGCCGAGGGCACCAGGTACAGCCGGGCGTCGCCGCCTATCCCGGTGCTCTCCCGGGTGAGCGCCGGGGGGAGGTCAGCCAGCCGGGCGGAGACGTAGGCCTGGCGCAGCACCGTGGCGAGGTAGGTACGGTCCTCCTCGACGGTGAACGGGTAGACGGTGTCGAGGTAGGAGGGGACGACCAGCGCCGCGTCGCTGCCGGCCCGCTGGCAGTCCCCGATGCCGACCCGGCGCAGCGTCTCGCCGAAGGCTGCCATCTCGCCCAGCTGGGGCTTGGCCGTGCCCTGCGCGTCGGTCAGGCCGAAGTGCATCTCGAACGCGTGGTGGCGGTAGGGATCCTGGCCGGCCAGGTCGTCGTAGTCGGTGTTGTTCCAGGCGATCCAGCCGGTCGCGCCGGCCAGCAGCGAATTGTGCAGCACCTGCCGGTAGTAGTGGGCCGCGCTGGCGTCGGACACGAAGTCCGAGCTGACCCCGAACTCCTCCAGGATCACGGGCGCGGCGTAGGTCGCGGCCAGCTCGCAGGCCCAGGCCGCGGCGTAGTGCTGGCGGACCAGGTCGTCGCCGACCGGGTAGACGTGCGGGCCGAGGAAGTCGCACTGGCGTGCGCTGTCCGCGACGGAGAACCCGTTGTCGCGCCCGCTGACCTCGATGCCCCAGGCGCCGTCGCCGAGCGAAACAGGCTGGGTGCCGCCGGCCGAGCGGACCGCGGTGATGATGATCTGGGCCCAGGCGGCGATGGTCTCCCGGGGCGCGGCGCCGCCGTAGATCGGCATCTCGTTGGACACGAGCCAGCCGCAGACCGCCTCGTGCCCGGCGAACCGGCGGACCATCTCGGCGGCGAACCACGCCTCGCGGGCCACCATCCAGACGTCGGAGTACAGATCACGTCCGGCCCGCCAGGCCGGGTCCCAGTTCTCCCCGGACATGTGGCCCACCAGGAACGTGGGTACGGTGGTCAGCCCGGCCTCCGCGTGCCGGTCCAGGAAGTCGCCGAACCTGGCCGCCATGTCCTCGTCGATCCGGTACGGCTCGGGCATGAAATCGGGCCAGTAAAAGAACGACCGGGTCATGGACAGGCCGTTCGCCCTCAGCACCTGCAATTCGGCCCGGATGGCCTCGGGGTCGTAGTTCCGCCACATCAGCGGGCCGCCCGTCCGGGACCAGAAGTTGACTCCGAGCCAACTGGCCGGCCGTCCCCCGGACATAAGTCTGGCGGCGTTCCTGTGCATGCGGAAGGCTCCTCTCTCCGGCCGGGATGGGGGATACGCACCGAGAGCCAAGGCGATCGAAGCACTATACCGGTTAAGTGTCAACGGGGATTAAGTGCGGGCTTCGGTGCGGCCCTGCGGCACTGACTCAGGGCAGGCCGGTCGTTACACTGGCCAGCGCGGGAGCCACACTGGCCAGCGCGGGAGCCGGAACCCGCAGTGCCGGGCAGGCGGCATCGCCGGGAGGAATCGGGTGAAGCGTCCGACCATCGCGGACATCGCGCGCCGGGCCGGGGTGACCAAGGCGGCGGTGTCTTTCGCCCTGAACGGGCAGCCTGGCGTGTCCGCCGCCACCCGGGAGCGGATCCTGGCCATCGCGGACGAGATCGGCTTCCAGCCCAACAGCGCGGCCCGGGCCCTGTCCGACGGGCGCGCGGGCGCGTTCGGCCTGGTCATCGACCGGCCCGCCCGCACCCTCGGCGTGGAGCCGTTCTTCACCCAGCTCATGTCGGGTATCCAGGCCGAGCTGTCGCTGGACCACACCCCGCTCCTGTTCACCATGGCCGAGGACCAGGGCGCCGAGATCGCCATGTACCGCTCCTGGTGGGCGCAGCGGCGGGTGGACGGCGTCTTCCTGGTCAACCTCCAGGTCGGCGACCGGCGGGTGGCGGTCCTGGAAGAACTGCGGATGCCCGCCGTCGTCATCGGCGACCCCGCAGGCGCCGGGTCGCTGCCCGCCGTCTGGCAGGACGACGCGGCCGCCACCCGGGCCGTGGTCGAGTACCTGGCCGGGGCCGGGCACCAGCGGATCGCGCGGGTTACCGGTATCCCCCGGCTCTGGCACACGAAGATCCGGACCGACGCCTTCCGTGCGGCTGCCCAGGCGGTGGGGGTGGACGCCGTGCTGGTGGAGGGGGACTACACCGGCGAGAACGGGGCCGCAGCCACGATCCGCCTGCTCCGGGACCCGGCCCCGCCCACCGCGATCGTGTACGACAACGACCTGATGGCGGTGTCCGGCCTGGGTGCCGCCCAGCAGGAGGGCGTCGAGGTGCCCGCCGAACTGTCCATCGTGGCCTGGGACGACTCCGTGTTCTGCCAGGTCGTCCACCCGCCGCTGACTGCGCTGACCCGGGACGTGTCCGCCTACGGGGCCCACGCCGCGCGGGCGCTGGCCCAGGCCGCGGCCGGCGCCGACGTGCGCAACCACGAGGCGCCCGCGCCGGTGCTCACGGTCCGCGGCAGCACGGGCGCGCCCCGCCGGATCGGCGCCCGGCCCGCTTCCTAGCTGCGGGAAACAGCCGGTCATGCCGTCCCCCGCCCCGGCCCGGCGGCCCCGCCGCGGGTGAGGGGGCTGCGGTCGCGCCACGGCGTGACCAGCCTGGCCCGTGATAGCGACGCTAACGATACGGCATCGCGCCTGCGCCCCGGCTCCGGAAGGGTTGACACTTAACCGGTATAGTGCTTCGCTCAGTCGCAACGCTGACTACCCCGGTGCAACGGCAGCCTGCCGCGCCGGGCCCCCGAACACATAACCAGGCAATGACGCCGGTTCAGCGTCGGCGACTACCCGCGCCCGTGCGCGCGCACAGCGGCCGGGGATGCGCCACGTGGTATTCCAGCACGATTGGAAGCCAACGGCAAAAGAAAAGAGGGAATCACCAATGTTGTCGAGACCCTGGCGCGTTCGCGGTATTGCCGCCGGCGCCACAATGGTGGCGGTGGGTCTGCTGGCGGCCTGCGGAGGCAGCAGCAGCGGCACCGCCAAGACGTCGGGCGCCAGTGGCGTGCTGACGGTCACCACCGGGTCCGCGGGGACGTTCGCCGACGACTTCAACATGTTCTCGCCCAACGCCGAGGACCCGACCAACGGCATGATCTACGAGCCGCTGTTCTTCTTCGACACGGCGAAGTCGGGCGAGATCAGGCCCTGGCTGGGCACCAGCTACGCCTGGTCCAACGGGGGCAGGACGGTCACCGTCCAGCTTCGCCACGGTGTGAAGTGGACCGATGGCAAGCCATTCACCAGCGCTGACGTGGTCTACACGTTCAACCTGGCCCAGCACAACACCGCGATCAACAAGTTCGGGCTGCCGCTGGCCACCGCCGCGGCCGACGGGACCTACGGCGTGAAGATCAACTTCACCAAGCCGGCCTACTCGGACGCGTACTACGCACTGGGACGGGTGGAGATCCTGCCCGAGCACATCTGGCAGTCGCAGTCGGCGAAGGCCATTACCACCAGCCTCAACACCCACCCGGTCGGCACCGGTGCCTACGAGGTGTCCAGTGTCTCGGGCGAGACCATGACGATGACCGCGAACCCGCACTACTACGTGGCCGGGCTGCCGAAGTTCAAGACGATCCGGTTCCTGTCCTACGACAGCAACACGTCCTCGGACGCGGCCATCGAGAACGGCACGATCGACTGGGCGGGCAGCTACATCCCGGACATCAAGAAGCTTTACCTGGACAAGAACCCCAGGTACGCGGTGAGCGACATCCCGCTGTCCACCGCGTTCCTGGTGCCGAACATGGCCAAGGGCCCGACGACCAGCCTCGCCGTCCGGCAGGCGATCAGCGCGGCCATCAACCGCTCGTACATCAGCGACACCGTGTACAACGGCTACGCGTCGGCGACCAACCCGGAGGCGCTGATCCTGCCGAACTACAAGGCGCAGCAGAGCCCGTCGCTGTCGGGCGCGTCGTTCGGCAGCCCGGACGCGGCCAAGGCCAAGAGCATCCTCACCAGCGCCGGCATCAAGACACCGCTCAACCTCACCGTGGACATGGTCTCCGGGTACACCGACTACCTCAGCGACCTGGAGATCATCCAGAGTGAGCTGAAGGCGGCCGGGATCAACCTGACCATCGCCCAGCCGGCCTACGCCACGTTCATCAGCGACCAGTCCACCGGCAACTTCGAGCTGCTGATGGACAACTTCGGCTACACACCGGACCCGTACTCCTACTACTACTCGCTGCTGGACAGCGCGGTCGCCCCGCCGCTCGGGCAGTCCGACTCCGTCGGCGACTACAACCGCTACCACAACGCCAGTGTTGACTCCGCGCTGTCGGCCATCGCGGCTACCGACAACAAGTCGGCCCAGAATCAGGACTTCTCCAAGATCGAGCAGACGTTCGCCGCGCAGCTCCCGGACATCCCGCTGTTCAATCAGCAGGATGAGATCGAGTTCAACGGGAACCAGGTGTCTGGCTACCCGACGCTGTCTGACCCCTATGCGGCCCCCGCCGTGTACATCCAGCCGGACATCGGGTGGGTAGCCGCCCGCCTGGCCCCGGCGAAGTGATCACGGCCGGCTGGGGGAACGCACCTGGTCCCCCAGCCGGCCGAGCGTCGGAAGGGAGCCCAGTTGCGCTTCGTCGCCCGCAAGCTCAGCTTCTACCTGGTGGCCGCCTGGGTGGCGCTGACCATCAACTTCCTGCTGCCGCGGCTCATCCCCGGCAACCCGGTCGAGATCCTGATCGCCCGGATGCAGCAGTCCGGCCCGACCCCGCCCAGCGAGACCCGGGTCCTGGAGAAGCTGCTCGGCCTGGGCACCGGGAACATTGTCGAGAAGTACTGGCAGTACGTGGACAGCGTGGCCCATCTGCGGCTCGGCCTGTCGGTGACGCAGTTCCCCACCACTGTCGCCTCGGAGATCGGGAGCTCCATCTTCTGGACGCTGATCCTGGTCGGCACGGCCACGGTGATCAGCTTCGTGCTGGGCATCGCGCTGGGCGCGCTGGCCGGCTGGAAGCGCGGGTCCAAGCTTGACGCGATCATCCCGTCCACGACGTTGCTCACCGCCATGCCGTACTTCTGGTTCGGGCTGATCCTGGTGTACGTCTTCGCCACCAACGTCTTCCACATCCTGCCCGCGAGCGGTGGCTACAACGCCAACTCCACCCTGGTCGTGGGCCTGAACCTGCCGTTCCTGATCTCGGCCGTGCAGCATGCCATCCTGCCCGCGCTCAGCATCATCGTCACCTCGGTGGGCGGGTGGCTGCTGGGCATGCGCAACATGATGGTCTCCACGCTGTCCGACGACTACGTGGTGGCGGCCGAGGCCAAGGGCCTCAAGCCCACCCGGATCATGATCGGCTACGCCGCGCGCAACGCGGTGCTGCCCAGCATCTCCGGATTCGCGATCTCACTCGGCTTCGTGGTCAGTGGCGCGATCGCCATGGAGTACGTGTTCTCCTACCCCGGCATCGGCTTCAAGCTGGTGACCGCGGTGGCCAACGACGATTACCCGCTGATGCAAGGGATCTTCCTGGTGATCACCCTGGCCGTGCTGGCCGCGAACCTCGCGGTCAACCTGCTGAACGGATTCATCGACCCGCGAACCAGGATCGCCCGGTGACCGCCCCGAACATCACCGCCACGGCAACGGGGCCGTCCGCGGCCGGTTCCGGCCCGGCCGCCGCCGGACTGGACAGAAACCGGCTGGGCCGCCGGCTGGCCGAGGCGTTCCGCTCGCCCCGCCTGCTGGCCGGGACGGCCATCGTCGGGTTCTTCGTGCTGCTCGCCGTCATCGGGCCGTTCTTCTTCCCGGACGCGAACCAGATCGGCGGCCCGCAGTACGCGGCGCCGTCCGCGCACTACTGGCTGGGCACCACCCAGACCGGGCAGAACGTCTTCGCCCAGCTCGTCGTCAGCACCCGGGCCTCGCTGGAGATAGGCGTCGGCGCGGCGCTGCTGGCCACGCTGGTCTCGGTCGTCATCGGCATCGGCGGCGGCTTCGCGGGCGGGATCGTCGACGAGGGGCTGTCCCTGGTCTCCAACATCGTCCTGGTCATCCCGACGCTGCCGCTGGTCATCGTGATCCTGGCCTACATCCACTCGGACGGGATCGTGCCGCTGATCGTGATCATCGCCCTGACCAGCTGGGCCGCCTCGGCCCGGGTGCTGCGCGCGCAGACGCTGTCGGTGCGCAACCGGGAGTACGTGCTCGCGGCCCGGGCGTCCGGCGAGCGGATGTGGCGCATCGTGTCCGCCGAGATCCTGCCCAACGAGCTGCCCATCATCGTGTCCCAGTTCATCTTCGGGATGATCTTCGCGATCCTCACCCAGGCGGCGCTGGCCTTCATCGGGCTTGGTGACCCGACCCTTCTCACCTGGGGGAACATGCTGAATATTGCCTACAGCGACGAGGCGCTGCAGATTGGCGCCTGGTGGTGGATCATCCCGCCCGGATTGTGTGTCGCGCTGCTCGGCATGGGCCTGGCGCTGATCAACTTCAGCCTGGACGAGCTGCTCAACCCGCGGCTGCGGGTCTACCGCCCATCCCGGCCGGGCCGGGCCCGGCGGAGCAAGGGGTGAGCGAGATGACCAGCAGCCCGCCGCCCGCCTCCGCGGGGCGCCCGGACGTCGTGCTCCGGGCCGAGCACCTCAGCGTGGAGTACGCCGGGCGGCGGCCGACCCGCGCCGTCCGGGACGTCACGATCGAGCTGCGCCGCGGCGAGGTGCTCGGCATCGCCGGGGAGAGCGGCTGCGGCAAGTCCACGCTGGCCTACGCGCTGACCCGGATGCTCAAGCCACCTGCCCGCCAGACCAGCGGGTCGATCGCGTTCTACCCCGGCGGACGGCGTCCCCGTCGACGTGCTGGCCCTGCAGGGGGAGGACCTGCGCCGGTTCCGGTGGAACACGATCGCGATGGTGTTCCAGAGCGCGATGAACGCGCTCAACCCGGTGACCAGCCTGGCCCGTCAGTTCGACGACCTCTTCGAGGCGCACCGCCCGCACACCGACCGGGCCGCCCGCCGGGCCCGGGCCCGGGAACTGCTGGACATGGTCGGGATCGACCCCGGCCGGATCCGCGGCTTCGCGCACGAGCTGTCCGGCGGCATGCGGCAGCGGGTCATGATCGCGATGGCCCTGGCGCTGGAGCCCGAGATCGTCATCATGGACGAGCCGACCACCGCCCTGGACGTGGTGGTCCAGCGGGAGATCCTGGACGAGATCGAGCGGCTCCGCGAGGAACTCGGCTTCAGCGTCATCTTCATCACCCACGACCTGTCCCTGCTGCTGGAGGTCAGTGACCGGCTGGCGGTCATGTACGCCGGGGAGGTGATCGAGCGCGCCCCGTCCGAACTCGTCGGCGCGGCCCCGGCGCACCCCTACACGCTGGGCCTGCTCCGGTCGTTCCCGGACCTGCACGGCGTGCGGCGTGAGCTGCGCGGGGTGCCCGGCAGCCCGCCGGATCTCCGGGACGACCTTCCCGGCTGCCCGTTCCTGCCCCGCTGCGACCACGCGTTCGGGCCGTGCGCGGACGTCCACCCCGTGCTGCGCCGCCGGCCGGCCGGGCGGGCCTGGGCCCCCGGGCCGCCGGCTGGCAGGTCGCCTGCCATCTGCATGATCCCGGCCAGTGCCCGGGCGGGCCCCCGCCCGCGCTGGGCGGGACGTCCCGCGACGAGGCGAACGGCCCGGAACCGAACGGCCCGGCACCGAACGGCCCCGGACCGGGCGGCCCGGCCGGGGCGGAGGCGAGGGGCGCGTACCCGGTCGGGGCCGCGGACACCAGCGGGGGTGAGGCATGAGCCTGCTGGAGGTCTCCGGCCTGACCGTCGAGTTCGGGCAGCGGGGCGGGTCCCGCTTCCGGGCGGTGGACAACCTGTCGTTCACCCTCCGGGCCGGGCAGACCCTGGCCCTGGTGGGGGAGAGCGGCAGCGGCAAGTCCACCGTGGTCCGGGCCGTCGCCCAGCTGCAGAAGCGGGCGGCCGGGGACATCCGGCTGGACGGCCGGCCCGCGGCCCGGCGCGGCCGGGCGCTGCGCGCCTACCGGCACGAGGTGCAGCTGATCTTCCAGGACCCGTTCGCCTCGCTCAACCCCATGCACACCGTCCGCCATCACCTGACCCGGCCGCTGCTGCTGCGCCCGGAGCACCCCCGGGGTGAGGGCCTGGACCGGGCCGTGCACGACCTGCTCGTCTCGGTGAACCTGACCCCGCCCGAGGAGGTCGCCGCCAAGCACCCGCACGAGCTGTCCGGCGGCCAGCGCCAGCGGGTCGCCATCGCCCGGGCCCTGGCCACCGACCCCGGCGTGCTGCTCGCCGACGAGCCGGTGTCCATGCTCGACGTGTCGATCCGGCTGGAGATCCTGAACCTGCTGGACCGGCTGAAGCGGGACCGGAACCTGGCCATGCTGTACGTCACCCACGACCTGGCCACCGCCCGGCATTTCTCCGCCGAGATCATGGTGATGTACCGGGGTGAGATCGTCGAGCACGGCCCGAGCGACTCGGTCATCCTCAGCCCGGCCCATCCGTACACGCAGATCCTGGCCAGCGCCGCGCCCGACCCGTCCGCGTCCCGTGCGGCCCTGGCCGCCGCCCGGCGCCAGCGGCAGACCGCCCGGGCCACCCGCGACGCCGAGATGCGGGAGGCGGCGCTGGGCCAGGGCTGCCGGTTCCGGGGCCGCTGCCCGCACGCGATGCCGGTGTGCGAGACCCGCCCCCCGGACGTGGTGACCGCGCCCGGCCACCGGGCGCTGTGCTGGCTGTACGCCCCGGGCAGCGCCCCGGGCAGCGGCCCGGGCCGCCGGCCCGCCCGCGCGGGCCGGCGCCACGTGACCCGGCCCGCACTGCGGGATGTCGCCTGGGTCCCGGCCGAGCTGGGGCGAAGCACCGTCTACGCCGAGGGCTGGCAGTCGTGGAGCGTGGTCACGCCGCTGCCGGCGACGACATCGCCCCTCCGGGTGACTTCACCGGAGTCGCTGGCTATCGACTGCCAGTACGCCGCAGCCCCTCCGGCAGGAGTACACCAGGGATCCGGTCTGCTGGCTGTGGACAGTGGTGCGGGAGGACCGTTGCGGATATTCGCGGCCGTCACCACCGAGCACGCGGTACCGGTGATCCAGGCGCGCGCCACCGGCGGCGGGCTCATCGTGTCCGCCGACGGGCCGGTCAGCGAGCGGACCGATGCGGGGGACGGCGGCCTGGACGGGGCGCTGGGCCGGTGGGCCGGGGAGTTCGCGGCCGCGGCCGGGCTGGAGCCCGGCGGCCTCCGGCCGGTGCCGCCGGTGTGGTGCTCCTGGTACCAGTACTACGCGGCGGTCACCGAGGAGGACATCCTGGCCAACCTGGAGGCGATGGATGACCTGAGCGTGCCGGCCGGGGTGGTGCAGATCGACGACGGCTACCAGGCCGCGCCGGGGGACTGGCTGGTCCCGTCGGGCCGGTTCGCCGACCTGCCCGGCCTGGTGGCCCGGATCCGGGCGTCGGGGCGCCGCGCGGGGATCTGGATCGCGCCGATGCTGGTGGGCCGCTCCAGCGGGCTGCTGCGCGAGCACCCCGGCTGGGTGGTGCGGGACGAGGGTACTGGCGTGCCCGTGTTCGCCGGGAACGTGTGCGGCCAGGAGTGCACCGCACTGGACCTGACCCACCCGGACGCCGCGGCTTACCTGTCCCGGGTACTGGCCACCATGCGCAGCTGGGGGATCGACTACTTCAAGATCGACTTCATGTATGCGGGAGCGTACGAGGGACGCCGTCACCAGGACGTGACGGGGGTGCAGGCGTACCGGCAGGGGTTGCGGCTGATCCGGGCGGCGATCGGGCCGGAGGCGCTGCTGCTGGGCTGCGGGGCGCCGATCCTGCCCTCGGTCGGGCTGGTGGACGCCATGCGGGTCGGGCCGGATATCGCGGCCAGCTACGACGCCGCAGACGGGAACCCGTCCAAGCCGTCACAGCGTGCCGCGACCCGGAACACGATCGCGCGGGCCTGGCAGCAGGGCCGGTTCTGGGTCAACGACCCCGACTGCCTGATGGCCCGGCCCGGGGTGGAGCGGCGGGCGGACTGGGCTGCCGTGGTGGAGCGGTTCGGCGGGCTGCGATCCTCAGGGGACGGGTTGCGCCAGCTCGACGCCTGGGGGCTGGACACGACCCGGCGGTTGCTGGTGACGTCCCCCACCGGCCCGGTGACCTGACCGCTGTGCAGGCCGTCCGTCCGGCCGGCCGGAACATTTGTCCAAGCCACCGGTGCGCGCCAGCGGCGATAGTCCGCGTATGACTGCTTCCCACGACACGCCGGGCTGGCCCGCCCAGGCCACCGAGGAGTCGGCCCTGCCGCTGGACGACGGCGAGATCCACGTGCGCCAGGACGGCCCCCGCGACGCCCCCGCACTCCTGCTCATCCACGGGACCGCCGCGTCGCTGCGCACGTGGGACCCGATGGTTCCGCTGCTGACCGGATCTCATCACGTCATCCGGATCGACCTGCTCGGGTGCGGCCGGTCAGCCACACCGGACGGTGCCAGCTACACGGTCCCGGACCAGGCCCGCCGGGCCGGTGCGGCACTGGACCGGCTCGGCGTCGGGCAGGCCATCGTCGTCGGCCATTCCAGCGGCGGGCTGGTGGCCGCCGCCCTCGCCGAGCAGCGACCCGGCCTGGTGACCGCGCTCGCGCTCATCAATACCGGCCCCCGCATGGCCGCCTACATCGCCGACGAGATCGCCATCGGCCCGGCGCAGTGGCCGGATCTGACGGACACGCAGCTCCGCCAGATCATGAGCTCCGCGTTCAGCGCGGGCTACGAGATCCCCCAGCCGTTCGTGAACGAGATGCGCGGCATGAACCTCCGCGTGTTCGCCGCGACATCGCAGGCGGTCCGCGCCTACCTGGAGGAGCAGGCACTCCCCGAACGGCTGGCGATCCTCGGCAAGCCACTGCTGGTGATCTTCGGCGAGGACGATCGCAGGTGGCGTTCCTCGTCCGCCGCTGAGTACCGCACCGTGCCCGGCGCGGCAGTCGAGATGCTGCCCGGTGCCGGGCACTCACCCAACCTCGAGGATCCGCCGCGCACCGCCGTGCCCCTCCTGGCCTTCACCGCGAGCCACGCCCCCCAGGCCGGCTGAAGCCCGGCGCGGCTGGTGCCTGTCCCGCTGGCGAGGCAGGCCTTGCTGGCCGGATCCGGCTGGCCAGCGGTTCACACGCCGCGCTCGATGGGCAGGACGCCGCGGTCGGCAGCCTTCACCAGGGAGGCATGGTCCGCCTCTGTCTGGTCGGCGTACAGCCGCGCGAACCGGGCCATCGCCCGGTCGAGATGGCCGGAGGAGCCGGCGTAACCGACGATCATGGACGCGCCGCTCGTGCGGGCATGGCCTTTGGCGAGCAGGTGCCCGACGATCGCGGCGTAGTCGGCCAGGGCCGCGCCGTCGATCGAGTCCAGGGCCACGGTCCCCTTCATGTTCCTGAACTGGCGCACGTAGTACTGGCGCCCGTCCACCGTGGCCCAGCCGAGCAGGGGGTCACTCACCGTCTGCAGCGCCTGCTGGTACTCGACCACCCGCTGCCCCTGGTGGGCGTGCCAGGCCGACTCGCCGTGGACGTACGGGGCCAGGACCGACCGCCGCGCCTGCTTCAGCTGCAAGAACAACACGTCGTCCGGGCTGCTGCCCTCGAGCAGCGCCACGAACGCCCGCAGCCCGACGCTGCCGACCCCCACCACCTTGTGCGCGATATCCACCAGCGTGTATCCACCCAGAGCCCGCCGCCAGTGAGGGGCCAAGGTGGCCAGATACTCATCCAGCCCCCGCGCGACCTGGTCGGCCTCGGCGTAGCTCAGCCGGGCGACCAGCGGGAAGTCTTCCACGATGCGCCGTTTCCCGTCCCGTTCGCTGGTGAACCTCGGGAGCGCCCGGTCGCTGGTTCTGCGGCGCGCGCGGGCCACGGCCTGCTTGATTTCGGCCCGCAACGACTTGTCCTTCGTGCTCTCACGCAGGTGGTCAACGTCGAGGCGCTGGTAGGACCGGGCCAGCAGCGCCGTGGAGGCCAGATCCCGGACCTCCTCGCAGTATCCGGCGACACATCGCAGGACCGCCGCTTCGCATTTCTGCTCGCTGGCGCCATTCTGGCGGCCGGCCACCCAGATGCTGGCGACCAGCCGCCGAAGATCCCACTCCCATCCGCCCGGATGCGCCTCGTCGAAATCGTTCAGGTCGATGACCAGGTCCCGCTCTGGTGAGGCGTAGAAGCCGAAGTTACCCAGATGCGCGTCACCGCAGATGACCGGGGTGATGCCGGTGGCCGGCAACCGGGCCACGTCCTCGGCCATCACGATCGCGGCCCCGCGCATGAATCCGTAGGGCGAGGCGGCCATCCGGCCCACCCGCACGGGAATCAGCCAGTCCAGCCGGCCGACATGCGACTCCATGATCAGCCGCACCGGGTCGGCAGGCCTGCGGGCGCGGTCCAGTCACCCAGCGTCTTGCGCGGAACCTGCTGCCGGAGTTCTTTGCCCATCTTGTACCGGTCGCTCCGCGACGTTGACCGCCGCCGCAGTGAGGTGAACGCCTCGCTGTCGGCCGAGGCGAGGACGACATGATCGTGCGTCCCTTCGCGTGACCTAGCCAACGCTCACCCCCAGATCGGTCAGCGCCGCGTCCGGATGCGGCGGGGTGTGGACCCGGGCGGCGATGGCTGCCGCGACCAGGCATGCCGCGGCGCCGGTCAGCAGGGCGGCCCGTACCCCGGCCGCCGAGATGATCGCCCCGGTGATGAGGCTGCCGACCGGGGTGGTTCCGATGTAGACGTACACCCACAGCGCCATGATCCGCCCGCGGTAGGCCGGCGACGAGTGCAGCTGCAGCGTGGTTGAGCACAGGGTCACGAAGGAGAAGGCGGCCGCCCCGGTCGCCAGGAGCGTCAGGCAGGCGACGGCGACATCCGGCGCCCCGGCGGTCGCCGCGAGGAAGACGCCGAAGGCCAGCGCGGCGGTCATCAGGTACGGCCGGCGGGGATGGTGGATGAAGCCCACGCCGAGCGAGCCGGCGACCGAGCCGATGCTGAGCATGGTGGACAGCAGCCCGTAGGTGCCGCCGTCGCCATGGAACGTCTGCCTCGCCAGCACGGGCAAGATGACCGGGAAATTGAAGGCCAGCAGCCCGACCAGCGCCATCATGACGAGCGGCAGCCACAGCTGCTGGCGGCTGGCCGCGTACCGCAGGCCCTCGCGGACGCCGCTGGCCGCGCGCCGCCCTCGCACGCCGGGCCGCAGCGGGCGCAGCACCACCAGCGCGGCGATCACGGCCAGGTAGGACAGGGCATTGACCGCGAAACACGGTGTCGTGCCGATCGTGAGGATCAGGACGCCCGCCACGGCCGGGCCGACCACCCGGGCGCTGTTCATGACGACGCCGTTGAGGCTGACCGCACTGGACAGGTCGTCCGGCATCACCAGGGCACCAACGAATGCCTGCCGGGCGGGGGAGTCAACGATCTGCACGACACCGCCGGCCACGCTGATCGCGACGATCGCCGCCACGGACGCCTTCCCGGCGACCGCCAGGGCCCACGGCAGGCCGGCCAGCACACCATAGGCCGTCTGGGTGCCGATCAGCAGCTTGCGCAGGTTGACCCGGTCGGCGACCGTCCCGCCCCACGGGCCGAACAGCAGCGACGGCACGCCGCCTACCGCCAGCACCAGGCCCAGTTCCGCCGCTGAGCCGGTCAGCCGCAGGACCAGCCAGCCGATAGCGGTCTGCTGCACGAAGGTTCCGCTGGCCGAGGCGACCTGACCCGCGAAGTACAGCCGGAACGGCCGCGAACGCAGCGCGCGGAACGTCCCCCGCCTGCCAGCGGCCTTACCACGATCACCTGGTGTCGTCCCGGACGGCGCGGCTGGCCCGGACGGCGCGGCTGGCCCGGACGGCTGGGCGCTTCCCGCTTCGACGACGGGTGCGGCCTCGGGCACGACTCGCAACCCCTCGCGGTCCACAGCCCTCCCGTCGCCGCTGGCGATCAGGCTCTCCACACTAGTGTCGGGCCACTCCGGCCGACATAGCTGCTACAGGCGGATGATGGCCTTGCCGCGCAGGCCGCCACGGCGGAGCTCTTCCAGTACCTGCCCGGCGGTATCCAGGTCAACGGTGGAGCGGATGCGCGCGGTAATCGTGCCGTCGGCGAGCATCTGCGCGACGGTAGCCAGCCCCTGGGGTGAGCTGAGGGGATTCGCGTTGGAGGCGTGGTTGTGCGCCGTGATCTGCCGCTCGGCGAACCAGGCTTCGTCCGCCGCGAAGATGGTCGAGACCAGGCGCCCCCCGGGCCGGATGACCTCAGCGTCGCGCCGGATGGCGTCCGGGCCGCTGACCAGATCAAGGACGGCGTCAACGCCGTCGGGGTGAGCGGCGCGCAGCGCATCGATCACGTCCACGGCCCGGCTGTCGTACACCTCCCCGGCGCCCAGACGGCCAGCCTCCCCGTCGTCGCCGCGGACGGTCGCGATGACGTGCGCGCCGCGGGAACGCGCCATCTGCACCGCGTAGCCGCCGACCCCGCCGGTCGCGCCCATCACCACGACGTGCTGGCCCGCGGCGACCTCGAGCAGGTCAACCGTCCTGAGCGCCGTGACCGCCGGAATGGGCAGCGCGGCGGCCTGCTCATCGGCTACCCCGTCGGGGATAGGGGCCAGCGGCTCCAGCCTGGCCGCCGGGGCGACCGCGGTGTACTCGGCATACGAGCCGCGCGCCCGCGCCATGCCGAAGACACGATCGCCGGCCCGCAGGCCGTGGTCACCAGCCGGGACGCGCTCGGCCACGCCGGCGAAATCAATGCCCACGACAAACGGATACGACGAGGCGGCGGTCAGCCGTCCGAGCAGGTTACCGTCCAGCGGATTGACTCCCGCGAACCGCACGCGGATGAGCACCGCGCCATCGGCGGCGGGAACGGGCAGATCCTGGACCGACGCAGGCTGGCCGAAGCTCTGCACCGCAAAAGCGCGCATCCCGACCTCCCTGCGGCGCACACCTGGACCATACCGGTGCCGTCGTCGCGATCGCGGCGGCCACACCGGGTCTTCCTCCGCGGCGACGCGGGATGTCTAGCTGGCCGCTACCCCGGTCCGTGACGAATCAGACCTCGTTCTCCAACGGATCGACCGGGGCTGGACACCGCGCCTGGCTCAGGTCGTGACCACGGTGACGACGGCGTGGCCAATTTTGACCTTGTCGCCTTTCTTCAGCAGCTGGGGTGCGTGGATCCGGCGCCCGTTGAGCCAGGTGCCGTTCCTAGACCCCATGTCTTCGACGTACCACAGGCCGTGCGCGGTCCGGAAGCGGGCGTGATGGGTGGACGCGAAGTCATCGTTGATGACGAGCGTGCCCCGGCGCCCGGCCGTGAAGCTGGTACGGAACGTGTGCTGCTGGTCTCCGGCCTGAACGACCAGGGACTGGGCCGGGGTGGCATCGGCGAGGGTGACGCCGGTCTGCCCGGCGACGGCGGACACGGCGGCCTTCCACGCTTGCTGCTCCTGCTCCGTGCTGTCTTCCCACGGCGGGATAACCGCCGGGTTGGCGGCGCGGTGGGCTTCGTACGCAGTTCGCGCGAGGTGCTCGAGGCCGACGGTCACGTATTCGATGATGCCAGAGGTCAGGTGACGGTTGCCTGGAAACGGCCACCAGCCAGCGGCCGGCGGGTCAGGTCTGGACGGCAGCAGCTCGGCCTCGCCTAGCGGCCCGGTGGCCGGGCTGGGCGGCGGCACGGTTACTGTCGGTCCTGGACCGAGCGATCGAGCGATGGAGGTTCAGCATGGAGGTCGGGATCGGCCTGCCGAACGCAGTCCCGGACACCGAAGGCAGGACCCTCGTCAACTGGGCCCGGCGGGCTGACGAGGCTGGCTTCAGCACCCTCGGCACGATCGGCCGGCTCGTGTACCCGAACTATGAGGAGCTGATCGCGCTGGCCGCGGCGGCCGCCGTCACCAGCCGGATCCGGCTGACGACGTCGGTCCTGCTGGCGCCGCTGCACACGAACACGGCGCTGTTCGCCAAGCAGGCGGCCTCGCTCGACCGCATCTCGGGTGGCCGGCTGGTGCTGGGCCTGGGCATCGGCGGCCGGGAGGACGACTTCGCCGCGAGCGGGCTGACCATGGCCGGGCGGGGGCGGCGCTTCGACGAGCAGCTGGCCGAGATGCAGCGCATCTGGGCAGGTGGCGGGCGGGACGGAAGCGGCCCGATCGGGCCGCCGCCAGCCCGGCCGGGTGGCCCCGAGCTGATCCTGGGCGGCTCGACGCAGGCCAGCTTCCGCCGGGTGGCCCGCCTGGCTGGCGGGTGGATCATGGGCGGCGGCACCCCGGAGATGTTCGCCCAGGCTGCGGCGGCGGTTGACCAGGCGTGGCAGGACGAGGGCCGGGAGGGCACGCCGCGCAAGCTGTCGCTGGCTTACTTCGCGCTGGGCCCGGACGCCCGCGCGCTGGCCGACGGCTATCTCGGCCACTACTACGCCTTCCTGGGCGACATCGCCGGCCAGATCGCGGCAGGCGCGGCGGTGAGCCCGCAGATGGTGCAGGGCTACGCCGCCGCGTTCGCTGAGGCCGGCTGCGACGAGCTCATCTTCGTGCCCGCCTCGTCGAGCCTGGAGCAGGTCGGGCTGCTCGCTGAGGCGGTGTCCTGAGGGAGCACCGTCTGTCCGCAGCGGAGAGCGGTGCCGTCCGGCCGGAATGTCCGGATTCCCGTCCGTTCTCCGCCGCCCCGAAGTAGCCTGAATCGTCCCGCGCTTGCGTGTTCCCGGCACGACCAGGCGTAATCACCGGACGATGGGGGTGGGTGGGCCATGGCCATCTTCCGACCTGGACTGCGGCCAGTAGAGGAGCCCAGGGATAAGGGCCTCAAGACAGGCGCTCTTGGCCTGGTATCCAGCGTGGTCATGGGCGTGGCCTCGACCGCCCCGGCCTACAGCCTGGCCGCGACGCTGTTCTTCGTGGTGGCCGCCGTCGGGCTGAAGTCCCCGCTGGTCGCCGTGTTGGCGTTCGTGCCGATGCTGCTGTGCTCGATTGGCTTCAGCGAGCTGAACAAGGCCGATCCTGACTGCGGGACCACGTTCATCTGGGCCACCCGGGCGTTCGGGCCGAAAACCGGCTGGGCCGGCGGCTGGGGCGTCGTGGCGGCCGACATCCTGGTCATGGCCAGCCTGGCCCAGGTGGCCGGGCAGTACGTGTTCTTCCTCTTCCAGGGGCCGAACAGCTCGATCGGCAGCAACGCCTCCGGCGGCTGGGTGCTGCTGGTCGGCATTTTGTGGATCGTCGCGATGACCTACATCTGCTACCGCGGCATCGAGGTCTCGGCCAACTTCCAGAAGGCGCTGCTGTCCATCGAGATCATCTTGCTGCTGATCATGTCGGTCACGGCGCTGGTCCGGGTGCTGGGCAGTCACCCGCCGCCCGGGTCGCTGCATCCAAGCTTCAGCTGGCTGTCGCCCTCGCACCTGCCCGTCTCGGCCTTTGTGTCCGGGATCATCTTGATGCTGTTCATCTACTGGGGCTGGGACACCGCCTTGTCGGTGAACGAGGAGACCGCGAACAAGTCCCGGACGCCGGGCCGGGCAGCGATCATCTCGACGGTCCTGCTGCTCGTCACGTACGTGATCGTGATCGTCTCCGTACAGGCGTTCGCCGGCATCGGCAGCAAGGGTGTCGGGCTGATGAATCCGGCGCACCAGTTCGACGTGCTGTCGGTCACCGGGGGCGCGATCTTCGGCAGCTCCGGGCTCGGCACGGTCTTGTCCCGGCTCCTGATCCTCATGGTGCTCAGCTCGGCCGCCGCCTCGACCCAGACCACGATCTTGCCGACGGCACGCACGACGCTGTCGATGGCCGCCTACGGCGCGCTGCCCGAGTCCTACGCCAAGATCCACCCCAGGTACCTGACCCCGACGGTGTCCACCCTCGTGATGGGCGTGATCTCGATCATCCTGTACATCCCGCTGAACTTTATCTCCGGCGGGAACCCGATCGCTGACGCGGTCACCGCGATTGGCCTCTACATCGCGTTCTACTACGGGCTGACGGCGTTCTCCTGTGTCTGGTACTACCGGGCCACGCTGACCAGCAGCGCCTGGAATCTGTGGATGCGCGGCATCCTGCCTGGGCTGGGCGGCCTGATCATGTACGCGGCCGGCTTCTACAGCCTGCAGAGCGACTGGGTCGCGTCAAACAGCTATACGACGTGGACTCTGCCCGTCCTGCACTGGCAGATCGGCGGGGTCTTCATCATCGCCGCGCTGGCCGCACTGGCGGGAGTGATCGGCTTTGTCTTCATGCGCGTGACCGCCCCCGCCTTCTTCCGCAAGGAAACGCTCTCCAGGACCGCGCCCGTGCTCGTGGTTGACCCGGACTCGCTGTGAGTAGCCCTGTGTCAAGCTGCGGCTTGTTGATCTTGGTTGAGCAGGGTCTGGAGTGCGCGGTGCCTGGCGGGGTCGTAGGCGGTCTGGTTTTGCCAGCAGTGCCAGATGACGAACAGCCAGGCGCGGGCGAGGATGCGGACGGCGTGGGGGTGGTCGTGGCCGCGGGCGCGGGCGCGGTTGTAGAGGTCGGTGGCCCAGGGGCTGGCGCGGCGGGAGTCGCCGGCGAAGTCGGTGACGGCGTCGCGGAGCTGTTTGTCACACGACCAGCGGAAGCTGACGGCGCGGAGCTTGCCCGATTGCCGGGTGGAGGGTGCGGCGCCGGCGAGGCAGGCGAGGGCTTCGGGGGCAGGGAAGCGGGCGCGGCAGTCGCCGATCTCGGCGAGGAGCCGGGCGGCGCGGACGGTGCCGGAGCGGGGCAGCGAGGTGAAGATGTGCGCGTCGGCGTGCAGGGTGAGCTGCTCGGCGATCTGCTCGGACAGGGCCTTGATCTGTTCGGCGAGGGTGGTCAGGACCGCGTGCAGGGCTGCGGTGACGTGGGCTTGCGCGGCGCCGTCGTCACCGGTGGCGCCGCGGGGCGCGGCAGCCAGGCGGGCGTGCAGGACGGCGGGAGCCGTGCCGCCGCAGTAGCCCACGCTGGCCAGCCAGGCCGCCAGGCGGCGGGGCGAGAGCCAGTCCGCGCGGTCCTGGGTGCTGAAGCGGGCCAGGAAGCGCAGGCTGATCGGGGAGTCGATCTCGGCGAACAGCCCGGCTGCGCCGGGGAAGGCGTTGCGCAGGTGGGCGCGCAGCTGGTTGGCGACGGCGACCCGGTGGCAGACGAGGTCCTTGCGGGCCCGGCAGGCGCGGCGCAAGGTCACGGTGGCCGGGCTGTCGGGGGTCAGGGGCGCCAGCCGGGCGCGGTCGGTGCGCAGCGTGTCGGCCAGGACGTAGGCGTCGAACCGGTCGTCTTTATTGCCGGCCGAGCCGTACCGGCCGCGCAGGTTCTTGATCTGGTTCGGGCTGATCACCACCACCGTGATCCCCGCGCCGAGCAGGGCGTCAACCACCGGGCCGTCAGGGCGCTCGATCGCGGCCTCCCGGGCGCCATGACGGGCCAGCACCGCGATCAGCTCACGCAGGCCAGCGGCGCTGTGCTCAACCGAGCACCGGCGGATCTCCCGGCCTTTGGCGTTGACAACGGACACGGCGTGATCATCACGGGCCCAGTCGATCCCGGACGTCACGTCGCCGGGTGGTTCTTCGGGCAGGGTGTTTCTGGCAGACTGCAACTCTGCCTCCTCGCTGCTAGACCCAGTGGGGAGGCACCCTCATGCGGTGCCGGGACGCGGCTGCCGGTTCGCTCACTGATCGGCGCTCGGAGGCGCACAGCCCTGTCGACGGTCGGCACGTCCCGGGTAACCGCCAGGCCCCGCAGAACTCACAGTGGACATCAGCTGTGTCAAGCGAGCAGGGCGGTGGCCTGGCGGCACCTCGGGTGCATCAGCAGCCTCACGGCCACCGACACAAGGATGGTGCACCAGTGAGCCAGGCCGCCGCCGGGTCGGCCGCTGCCGGATACCAGCCCGGGGCCTGGCGGGCCCGGTCGGCCCGGTCGGCCCGGAAGGCGGTCTAGACATCCCACGGCTGCAAGGTGTCAAGCGGCCTCGGTGTGGCAGGGGATTGCCTATCTGCCCTGCTAGTTGGCAGGCTAGGGCCACCGGCCTGGGGTCCGCCAGGCCGCCGGTGGACGGATGGTGCTCCTTAACATGACCTGCTCAGCCAGCCGGAAGAGCGCCCCCGCCCGCGCGGCCCGCATACCGCGGGCCGCGGGCAGCCCGCCATGAGCGGCGCGGCCCCCGGCCCACCGTCGTGGCCTATCCGGTCCGGGACGGTGCCGGAGCTGGCCGACGGGTTTAGTACCAGGCCGGAGACGTCCCCGGGCCTGGCGGCCGCGCTGCCGGCCGGGGCCGCGGTGGCGCTCGTCCCCCATCGGGCGGGGGCCCCGGCTACCGGCCCCGGCCCTCCGGCGGCTCCCGGCGCGCCGGACTGGCTGAGGTCGTCGGGTAAGACCCAGCTCGCCGCAGCCTTCGCCGAGTCGCTGTGGCAATCAGGCGGTCTGGACCTGCTGGTCTGGATCGGGGCCACGAGCCGGGCCTCGGTGCTGTCCGGCTACGCCGCCGCGACGGCCGTCGTGACCGGCCGGGGCCAGGCGAGCAGCGGTGAGTCAGTCGCGGTCCAGTTCCTCAGCTGGCTGGGTGAGACCAGCCATTCATGGCTGGTGGTACTCGACGACCTGTCCGGCCCGGCGAACCTGGATGGTCTGTGGCCGGCCGGCCCGGCTGGCCGGGTGCTGGTGACCTCCGCCGAGGCTGCGGCCGTCCCCAGCGGCATGCGGATCGTGCCGCTCGGGCCGTTCAGCCTGCGTGAGGCCATCAGCTATCTCAGCGGACGCCTGGCGGCCGACCCGGACAAGCGGCATGGTGTGATCGAGCTGGCTCAGGACCTGGACTTGGAGCCGGTCGCGCTGGCCCAGGCCAGCGCGGTGATCGCCAGCACCCCGCTGTCGTGCCGCGAGTACCGGGCTGATTTCGTGCGCAGGAGGGAGCAGCTGGCGGAATCGTCCAGCGCACGGCCGCCAGCAGCGGCGGTGACCTGGACGTTCTCGCTGGGGCGGTCGGGCCAGCTCGCGCCGGGCCGATCGGCTCAGTTGCTGCTGGCCCTGGTCGCCCTGCTGGACGGGCACGGCATTCCCGAAACCATCCTCACGGCTCCTGCGGCCGCTGATTTCCTGGGAGGCGGCGGCGACGTCCCGGCCAGCGGCGAGAGCGCCCTTGCGGTGCTGGCCGCGCTGGAACAGCCAGGCCTGCTGACCGTCGAACCGGTGACCGAGCCGCCGACCGTCCGGATCAGCCCCGTGCTGCAGGGGGCGCTGCGGGCCGCGATGCCCGAAAGCCTGCGGGATCAGGCGGCGCGTTCAGTCGCGGACGCGCTGCTCCAGGCCTGGCCGGAACAGGAGCAGCCTGGCTGGCCTGCCTCCGGCCTGCGATCGTGCGTGGCGACCCTCCGGCAGATCACCGGAGACCGGCTGTGGGACGGCGGCTGCCCTCGTGTGCTGCTGCGGGCGGGGGACAGCCTGGACCGCGCCCGCTTGACCGAACCTGCGGTGGACCACTGGTCCGACCTGGCCACGACGAGCGGCCGCTTGCTCGGCGGCGAGCACCCGGATACGTTGCTGGTCGGCCGGCGGCTGGCCGACGCCTACCTGGCGGCCGGGCGCGCGGCCGACGCCATCCCGTGGTTCCAGTGGGTCCTGGACAGCCTGACCCACAAGCTCGGGCCGGATCACCGTGACGTGATCGAGGCGCGGCGCCGCCTGGGCCACGCCCTCGTGGCGGCGCTCCAGGTCCCGGCGGCGATCACCGTCCTTGACCGCGCGGCGGCCCAATTCGAGCAGGTCTGCGGGCCCGGGCATGCCGGCACGCTCGGCGCGCGGGACGAGCTCGCCGCCGCCTACGTGGCTGCGGGCCAGTACTCCGACGCCATCACCCTGTACCGGCGCACGCTGGCCGACCGGGAGCGGGTCCAGGGAGCCCGGCACCCGCAGACGATGACGACGCGTCACGGCCTGGCCGACGCTTACCTGGCCAGCGGCCGGGCCAAAGAGGCCGTCGCGGCCTACAAGCGGGTGGTCGCGGACCGGGAACGCGTCCTCGGGCCCGATGACCTGGACACCCTTACGGCGCGGAACAACCTCGGCGCCGCCTACCAGCAGACGGGCAAGCCGGCGGCGGCGGAGCTGGCCTGCGAGCAGGCGAGGGCCGGGTTCGAGCGGGTACTGGGCCCGCGTCACCCGGACACGCTGCGATGCCGTGCGGGGCTGGCCCAGGTGTACCGCCAGCTCGGGCGCTATGGCGACGCCCGCGCCCTGCTCCGCGACACGGCCGACCGCCTGCAGCGCCTCTTGCCCGAGGGTGATCCGCTGATCACCGAACTGCGCCAGAGCCTGGCCGACATCGGCGAGGAGTAACGTCCCGGCACAGGTGCCCTGGGAGACTGCCTGGCATGGATGTCCGGGACAGCGCGAATCCGGTGCTGGAGCGTGCCCGGCGATGGCTGGCCCAGGTCAACGCGCGCCACCCGTGGAATCATAATGAGCACTTCCACGGCTGGATCCTGGGTAACCTGCCCGCCCGCCGCCGGGCCGCCGTGAACGTGGGCTGCGGGATGGGGGTGCTGGCCGGGAAGCTGGCCCCGCACTTCACCGGCGTTACCGGGATCGACGCCGATGAGGCCATGGCGGCCGCCGCCAGCGCGCGCCTGGCCCGCGACCCGGCGGTGACCATCCGCTGGTGCGGCTTCCGGGAGTTCGCCTCGGCGGCCGGTGACGGCGGGGCTGACCTGATCACGATGGTGGCGGTGCTGCACCATCTCGACCTCGAGGACACCCTGGCCCGGATCCCCGGGCTGCTGGCCCCCGGCGGCCGCCTGCTCGTGGTCGGCCTGGCCCGGGTGAACTCGCCGGCCGATCTGGCGGCCGACCTGATCTCAGCGGCGCTGAACCCGGTCATGGGCCTGATCAAGCATCCCCGGCCCGCCCGCCCGGCTGACGGCCCCGCGGCGGGCCAGGTAGCTGACCGGCCCGCGGCGGGCCAGCCGGCCATGCCGGTCAGGGATCCTGCCACCACCCTGGCCGAGATCACCGCAGCGGCCAGAACCTGCCTCCCGGGCGCCACCCTCAGGCGGCGCATGTTCTTCCGCTACACCCTGCGCTGGGACAAACCGGGATGACCACCGCCGGGTCGCGGCCACACCAGGCCGTCCTGCCGCATACTGGTCCGGTGGGAGCGGCAGCTGAGTCAGTCGCGGGGCAGATCCAGCCCCCCGCGGCCGGCCGCAGGCGGGCACACCGCCCGCGGGTGGCAGGGCCATCCGACCAGGCCCTGCACCGGCTGGCTGGCTGGTATGCGATCGCGCTGCGCCTCGGCGGCGCGGTCCTGTTCACCGCGGTAGCCGTGCTGGCCGCCAGCCAGCAGTCCTCCGGCTGGTGGCTGGGCGTGTCGCTGACCGCGCTGTGCTTGTGGTCAGCCTTCTTCACCTGGCGGGTCCGGCAGTCCGGATTGACGACGATCGTGGTACTGGCCGACGCCGCGGTCATCTCGGCGCTGGCGCTGTCGCAGCAGCACCTGGTCCCGGCCGTGCTGATCAAGGACAGCACGACCTGGATGCTCCCGCTGGCCTGCACGTCGGTGTACATGCTGCAGATCGCGCTGCGGCCGTGGCTCGGGCTGTCCGGGGCCGCGGTCGTGGTCATCGCCTACGGGCTCGGCACCGGCCACCCGGCCGATGCCTGGCTGTTGGTGGTGGAGACGATCGTCGCCGCCGGGCTGGTGGCGGTGATCCGCGGCGGCGCCCGGCAAGCGGACGCGGTCGTCGCCGCCGGCCTGGAGACCGAGCGGCAGATCCGGGCCGAGGAGGCGCGGCGCGCTGACGAGCGGGAGCAGCACCGCCAGCTGCACGACACCGTCCTGTCGACGCTGACCATGGTCGCGGCCGGCGCCTTTCCCGGGCGGTCCGCGGGGCTGACCGCGCAGGCAACCCGGGACCTGAGCGTGCTGCAAGGGTTCGCGGACGCCCTGGCCGTGCCGGGCGGGCCGGCGCCGCTGACCGACCTGAGACCGAAGCTGGAGCGGGCCGCGGCCCGCACCGATGACCTGGCCGTGCGGCTGAAGCTCGTTCCGGTCACGCTGCCGTCTCCGGTCGCGGATCAGCTCGTCGCCTGCGTCGGCGAGGCGCTGCGCAACGTCGAGCGGCACGCGGGAACCGGCCAGGCGGAGGTGACCGTCACTGGCGGTCCGGGCTGGGTGGTCGTCAAGATCATTGACCGCGGTCGCGGGTTCGACCCGGCCGCCACCGCCCCATCCCGCCGGGGCATCCGCGAGTCGATCACCGGGCGGATGCTGGCGGCCGGCGGCCGGGCCGCGATCGCCAGCCGTCCCGGCGCGGGCACGACCGTCACCGTGAGCTGGCCGGCGTGACCGCCCTGCAGCCGACGGCGGTGCTGTCCGGCCGCTACCAGCGGGCCTTCACCATCGCGGTGGTCTTCCTGGTCGCGGGCTGGCATCTGGCGGGAGCGGGCGGGCAGCTGCTGCATAACCGGTCGGCCTACGGCTCGTTCGCCTTCCAGTGCGCCATGTGGCTGGTCATGGCACTGGCGATCACCGCCGGGTCGGTCCTCGTGCTGCGCGGACCGCCCGGCTGGCGCCCAGCCTGGACGGTGGCCGTGATCGCGCTGGCCGCCAGCACGGCAGCGGCGGCGGCCAGTCCGGCCGGCCAGATGCTGGCGGTCAACTGGGCGTGGGGGAGTGCCGGCTGGACGGGCGTGCTCGTGCTGCACCGCCGCCGGTTCGCGGAGCTGGCCTGGTTCCTCGCCGCTGAGGCCCTGGCCATCCTGGGCGTGCAGATGTGGGACGGGCTGCACCGGGCCAACCTGGCCGGGTTCCTCGCCCTGCTGGCCTGGTCAACCGGCGCCCAGGTGGCCGTCTTCGCCGGAGTCAAGGCGCTGGATATCGCCGCCGGCCAGGCCGCCGCAGCGGCGCGGAGTGAGCACGCCGCGCGCGAGCGGGCCGCCACCGCGGAGATCATCCGGGCCGCCCGGCACGCCCGCTGGCTGGCGCTGCAGGAAAGCGCCATCCCGCTGGTCACCGAGCTGGCCGCGGGGACGGCTGACCCGGGCGACGCGCAGGTGCACATCAGGTGCGCGGTCCAGGCGGCCCGGCTGCGCCGGCTGCTGGCCGAGGGCGATGAAGTACCCGGATCGCTGGTGCACGAACTGCACGCAAGTGCCGACGTGGCTGAGCGGCGCGGGGTGGCCGTCGAGATCGAGACGGCCGGGCCGCTGCCGCAGGTGCCCGGCCCGGCCCGGCGGGTGATCACCGACGCTGCCATCGCGATCCTGACCGCCGCGCGCAGCCAGGCGCGGATCACCCTGGCCGCGGTGACCGCCGGAATCGCCGTCAGCTTCGTCGCCGATACCGGCGCGGTCGTCCGGCTGCCTCCGGCCGGCGAGGGGGTCGCCATCGAGCAGCAGCAAGACGGCGGCACGCTCTGGGCCGAGGCGCGGTGGAACAGCCCGTGACGGTGGCGATCGCCGAAGACCGTGACTGGGGCAGCTCTCAAATGGTTCTGTGCATGATGTGCAGGCCGACGTATCCGTGCACCGGATGGTGAAACGCCTCCGGCACGGTGGCCAGCACCCGGAAGCCGAAGGAGCGCCACAGCCGGATCGCCGCGGTGTTGGTCTCGACCACGGCATTGAATTGCATGGCCCGGTAACCGTCGGCGCGGGCCTGGTCAAGGACGTGGCGGCACAGCGCCCGGCCTGCGCCCTCGTGCCGCCGCGCCGGGTGGACCACGAAACCGGCGTTGGCCACGTGCGCCCCGGGGCCGGAGTGGTTGGGATGAGTACTCGCGGTGCCGATCACGCGTCCTTCGCCGTCAACGGCGACGACGGTGCGCCCGGGCGGGTCCCGCATCCAGCTGGCCCGTGCGCGCGCCTCGGTTGTCCCCGGATCCCAGGTGAGCGTCTCGCCTGCGGTGCCCACCGTGTGCAGGATCGGCCAGATGGCGGCCCAGTCCGCCGCTGTCGCCTCCCGGATCACCATGGATGCCTCCCGGCTCAGCATGAATACAGCATGACCCAGCCCGTCTGCTGCCCCCGGGAGGCCAGCACTCAGCCTCGGCCGAGTGCGGCGAGTACCAGGTCAGCGACCTGGCCGGGCTGCTCCAGGTACGGCTGGTGCGCGACCCCGGGCAGCTCGCGATAGCGGCCTTCCGGCAGCTGGCCGGCCAGCTGGCGGCTGCGGGCCAGCAGGAACGGGGCGTCAAGCTGGCCACAGGCGACCGTGACCGGGACCCGGACCTCGGCCAGGCGGCGCCACGCGTCCGCGCCGCTGCCGCCCTCGTCTTCCCGTGCGCCGTTGCGCAGGATGATGGCGTTCATGTCGGCAGCCAGCGCCCTCGCCTCGCCGCCGACCCGGCCCTCCGGTGACGACGGCCCATCCAGCCACAGCCAGGTCTCCAGCCGGTTGACCTCGTCGAGGTTCCCGGCGGCGCCCGCCGCATCCAGCAGCGCGTCGAACCGCTGGGTGCCCGGGTCCAGCGCGGGTTCCGGCGCGCCGCTCACCGCCGTCCCCATCAGCACCAGGCCCGCGACCCGGTCCGGCGCGAGCAGCGCGGCATCCAGCGCCAGGCCGCCGCCGGCTGAGGCGCCGGCCAGCCACGCCCGCCCGGCCCCCTCCCGGTCCAGGACGGCCAGCAGGTCACCGACGTGCGTAAACGGGGATGTGCTCACGGCGGACTCACCGTAGCCGCGCCGGTCATAGGCCACCACCGTCACCCGCGGCGCCAGGCGCTGGGCCACCTGCCGCCAGCCGCGCCGGTCGGCGACTCCCTCGTGCAGCAACACCACGACCTGGCCGTCGCCCGGCCAGCGCTCACCGGCCAGATCGCATCCATCCCGCTCGATCACGAATCGCTCGCCCATGACGCCATCCTGATCGTGGCGATCGGGGGCGGCAACGCATTATGCGCACCCCGGTACGGCCGCGCCGCTGCTCAGGTGAAGATGATCTGCGCCACCCGCGGCCAGGGCGTAGAACTCGCCGACGGTGATGATGTCCTTGACCTGCTCGATGAGGTCGTCGTTGGTGATCCCGAACAGGTCGCAGGACGCCTGGCAGCCGTACAGGCCGGCCCCGGTGTCGGCGATCATCTCGATGAACTCCGGGATCGGTGGGATGTCGAGCTTCTCCATCTTGCGTTCAGGTAGTGCGGTCATCAGCCGCGGGCATCCCGGGCAGGGCCCCGGCCAGGGTGGCGAGGTGCAGGCCGGGGTTGCCGACCGTGGCCATCTTGATGTGCTCGTGGCGCTTCCTGTTGATCGCGTCGAGGCCGAAGAAGGTGAAGAACAGGTTGGCCTCGATGCCCTCGGCGCGTGCTCCGTTGGCCATGATCAGCGCCGGGTAGATGCCCTCCAGGGAGCCTTTGGAGACGATGATCGAGACTTTCTCGATGGTGGCGTCCATGACAGGACCGTCCTCTCGGTGGTCAGATGCAGCCGCGTGGCTTGGGGATCCCGGCGATCTTGGCGGCGGTCTTGGCCGGGCCCTTCGGGAAGAGCTGGTAGAGCTCCTTGATGCGACACGCCGGAGGTCTTGCCGAGGACGCGGACGGTGGGGCCGGTTCCCTTGGCCTGGTACTCGGCCCGCATGAACCTGATGACCTGCCAGTGCTGCGTCGGTCAGTTCCTCGATGCCCTGCGGCCCTGGCGATCTGCGGGGCCATGTCCTCGGTCCACTGGCGGGGTTCGACGAGGAACCCCTCGTCGTTGACGTCGACGTCTGTGGCCGGCGTAGGTGGCGGTGGGCATGGTCAGCACCTCCTGGATGTCGACTCGGTGCGCGGCGGGCATCCGGCGGATGGGTCTTGCCGCGGACGGGCATGGCCGAGCTGATGCCGGGGATGTCGCGGCCCGGCAGCAGGCTGTGCCAGTAGAACCGCTGGAAGCAGAGCTTGCCGAGGTGGTTCAGGCGGGACTCGCTAGCAGCGGCAGGCCGATCCGGCTCGGGGTAGTGGCCGGTCAGCGGCTCGGTGTCGTAGTTGAAGTCGATCAGCAGCGCCTTGCCGAAGCCGGTCTCGATGAAGCAGTTGGTGTGGCCGTCGAAGCGCGGCGTCAGCGGCTGGCCGGCGAGGAACCGGCGGATGTTGCCGACCAGCACGCTCGCCCTCGAAGTGGGTGACCGAACCCGCCTTGGACGTCGGCACGTCGGCGGCGTCGCCGATGGCGAAGACGTTGGGCTGGGCCGTGGCCTGCAGCGTGTGCTCGTCGGCCGGGACGAAGCCGAGCTCGTCGCCGAGGCCCGGGGAGCGGCCGACGTAGGCGGCGCCGCCGTGCAGCGGGATGACGACGGCCAGGTCGAAGTCCACCTCGCGCCCGTCGTAGGAGACGAGGCGGCCCGCCGTGGCCCGCTCGACCTCGCCGGTGTTGAACTCGGTCACCAGCTCGATGCCCTTGTCGGCGAGCAGCCCGCTCAGCTGCCGGTTGACGCGACCGGCTTGGTGAACGCGCCGTCGAGCGGCGTCACGTAGGTCAGCTCCACCCGGTCGCGGATACCGCGCTCGCGGAAGTAACAGTCGGCGAGGAAGCAGAACTCCAGCGGCGCGACCGGGCACTTGATCGGCATGTCGACGACGTTGACGACGAGCCGTCCGCCGTTGAACCGCTCGAGCGCGCCGGCGCAGCGCGGCGGCGCCCTCTGGCGTGTAGAAGGTGAAGACCTCGCTCCATCCACCCGGGACCGGTGAGCCCTCGGTCTCCTCGGGCAGCAGCGCGGCGCCGGTGGCGACCACGAGCACGTCGTAGCCGAGCGCTGTCCCGTCGTCGAGGTGCACCCGGTCGGCGTCGACGTCGACGCGGTCGACCCCGGCCTGGCGGAAGGAGATCCCGGCGTGGAGCTGGCGCTGCCGCGGGCGGACGATGTGTCTCAGGTCGGCCAGGCCGAACGGCACGAACAGCAGCCCGGGCTGGTACACGTGGCCGTCGTCCTGGTCGACCACGATGATCTCGGCGTCGTCTCGGGGCGTAGAGCCGCCGCAGCCGGTTGGCGGTCAGCGTGCCACCGGTTCCCCCGCCGAGGATCACGATTCGCTTCACAAGATCATCTTCGCTGGAGATGGCTGGCCGGGGGAGAGGCCTTGGTCCTGCGCCGGGGTGACGAACATCCGCCTAATCACCAGCGCAACATACCCCCTAGGGTATAGTTCACCGCACAGGCGAGAGCCCTACTCCAGGGCAAGAGAACTAGCAAAGGGTGATGGGTCATGTGCTCACCGGCACAGTGCGGGCGTTGCGGCAAGACGACCTGGCAAGGCTGCGGACGCCACGTCGACGCGGTAATGTCCCGCGTCCCGGCGAAGGACAGGTGCGGCTGCCCGCCACGCGAGTCGCGTCCGTCCCGGCTCAGTTTCCTGCGCCGGTCCCGATGATGCGCGCGGCCGGCGTGCCCGACACTAGATCCATGAGCCACCATCCATGCCGCCGCCGCTGCGTCTCCGCCGGGATGGCGGGCCTGGCCATCGCCGGCCGCAGGTGCCGATGCTGGACCGGGCCCGGATCTACGCCTGCGGGATCACGCCGTACGACGTGACGCACCTGGGGCACGCGGCCACGTTCGTCTGGATAGACACGCTCTGCCGCACCCTGCGCCTGCTCGGCATTGAGCCCGAGATCTGCCGGAACATCACCGACGTCGACGACGTCCTGGACGCGGCGGCGCAGCGGGCCGGCGCGCCCTTTGATGCCTTCGCGGCGGTCCAGCAGTTTCACTTCGAGCGGGACATGGCCGCGCTGGGCGTGCGTGCCGTGCAGCACGAGCCGCGCGCCCACCGCTATGTCGGGCAGGTGATCAGGCTGGCCGCGGGGCTGCTGGCCACCGGGGCCGCCTACCAGCCGGGGCAGCGTCTACTTCCGCGGCGAAACGGCCGTCCAGGCCGCGGGCCTGGACCGGGCCGCCGCGCGGTCCGGCTGTCCGCCGAGTACGGCGGCCGGCCGGACGACCCCGGCAAGGATGACCCGCTGGACGCAGCGGTGTGGCAGGCCAGCGAGCCAGGTCACCCAGCCTGGGAATCGCCGTGGGGACCGGGGCGGCCAGGGTGGCACGCCGAGTGCGCCGCCATGGCCCTGTCCGTGTTCGGCGTCGGCGTGGACATTCACGCAGGCGGGAAGCGACCTTCGCTTCCCGCACCACGCCTACCACGCGGCGATGGCCGAGGCATTCACCGGCGTCCGGCCGTACGCCCGCGGCTGGCTGCACGTCGGCACCGTCACCTGGACGGCGGAAGATGGCCAAGTCGGCCGGGCAACCTCGTCCTGCTGGACAACCTGCTGGCCGCGACCATCCCGCGGCCGCCGTCCGGCTGATGATCCTGGACCGGCCCTGGGCGCGGTGACTGGGACTACGCTCCCGGGCTGCTGAGCTCAGCCGCCCGGCGGCTGGAAGATCTGTATCACGCTGCGGGCCGGGCTCCGGCAGCCCGGACGCGGTCCCTGGCGTCCGGCGCCTGCTGGCCGCGAACCTCGGCGTGCCCGCAGCGATCGACCTGGCCATCGAGGACGGCGGAGCCTGCGCGAGGTCGGTGGTGGGAACGCTCGGCCTGTAGCGGCGGCCGTCCCGGAATCCGCGGACGCCCGCTGGGCCGCGGCCGGCGCCGAACGCCAGGGCATAAGCGGGGCTTAGGGGCCCCTCATGTTTTCGGTACTACGTCGCCCAGCCCGGCGACTTTACGGTCAGAGCATGACCGTCCCCCCTGGGCCGCCCGAGCGGTGGGTGAAGGTGCTCGACCAGGACCGGTGCATCGGCTGCCACGCCTGCACGACGGCGTGCAAGAGCGAGAACGAGGTGCCGCTCGGGGTGACCCGGACCTACGTCAAGTCGGTCGACGTCGGGACGTTCCCGCAGGCCCGCCGGGCCTTCCAGGTGACCCGGTGCAATCAGTGCGCGGACGCGCCGTGCGTGGCCGCGTGCCCGACCGAGGCGATGTACCGCCGGCCCGACGGGATCGTCGATTTCGACAAGTCGATCTGCATCGGCTGCAAGGCCTGCATCGCGGCGTGCCCGTACGACGCGATCTTCATCAATCCCGAGGACCACTCGGCGGAGAAGTGCAACCTGTGCGCGCACCGGCTCGACGTCGGGCTCGAGCCGGCCTGCGTCGACGGTCTGCCCGACCGAGGCGCATCCTGGTCGGCGACCTGAACGACCCGGCCTCCAAGGTGGCGCAGATCATCAACCGCGAGCCGGTCACGGTGCGCCGCCCGGAGAAGGGCACCCGGCCGGGCTTGTTCTACAAGGGCGCGCATCAGGCGACGCTCGATCCGCTGGCCGCCCGGCGGCCCGGACGGCGGCCTGTACGCCTGGGCCACCCAGGGCGGCGAGCGATCCGGGCACGTCTCGGCGGCCATCCCGGGCCGCCGGAACTCCGCGCGGCGGCGCTGCTGTCCTACGACATGTCGCCACCACGCGCCGTGGGGCTGGCGGGTCAGCCTCTACACCTGGACGAAGGGCCTCGCCGCGGGCGGGCTCGCGGTCCCGCTGATCCTGGTCGCTGGCCGGCGGCTGTCCTGGACGACCCGCTGGCCCGCTGGGCGGCGCCCGGTCGTGGCGCTGGCGCTTCCTCGGCCATGACCGGGGTCCTGCTGATCTGGGACCTCGAGCACCCGCGGCGCTTCTACCTGATCTTCACCCGGCATCACTGGCGGAGCTGGCTGGTGCGCGGGTCGTTCATCATCGGCGGCTACGGCGCCGCGGTCGCGCTGTCTACCTGCTCGGCTCGCTGGCCGGCTCGCGCGGTCACGCGCCAGGTCGCGGCGGGCTTCGGCGCTGCCGCTCGCGCTCGCGGCCGCGCGTGCTACACCGCGTACCTGTTCGCCCAGGCCAAGGCGCGCGACCTGTGGCAGAGCCCGCTGCTGGCCGCCGCACCTGGCCGTGCAGGCGGTGCTGGCCGGCGCGGCCGCGATCGTGCCGTTCGCGGCCTGGCTCGGCCCGGCGCCGCGCGGTGACCGCTGCGGAGGTCGCTGCTCGGCGCGGCCGCAGCGCGCGCACGTGCTGCTGGTCGCTGGGCGAGATCACGCTGACCCACCCGACCGCGCACGCGCACCTGGCGGCCGCGGCGATGACCCGGGGCCGGTACGCGCGGCTTCTTCTGGCCGGGCTTGGCGCTGGTCGCCGTCGCGGTCGCCGCGCCGTGGATCGGGCGTGGCGGCCGCGCCCGCTCGCGCTGGCCGGGCTGCTGGCCTACGAGCACGCGTACGTGCAGGCCGGCCAGTCCGTGCCGCTGGCCTAGAGGGGACACTGCCCCGTGCCGCAAGTCTCCGCAACGCGAACCTCGACGCGCTCGGTGCCGCGCTGGTCAGCGGCCGATCGGGCCAGCGCGGAAGCCCGCGGGCGAGACGTTCTACCCGGGGCCAGCCGGGTGCACTGGCCGCGTTCCCGCCGAAGGAGCGCTGGGACGACTGGGTCGAGCTGGACTCGCGGGCCTGGCCGAGCGCGGGAGGAGCGGCACTAGATGCTGGTGCCGACGACGTGCTTCAACTGCGAGTCCGCGTGCGGACTGCTGGCCTACGTCGACCGGCGAGACCTGCCAGGTCCGCAAGTTCGAGGGCAATCCCGAACACCCGGGCTCGCGCGGCCGCAACTGCGCGAAGGGGCCGGCGACGATCAACCAGGTCACCGACCCCGACCGGATCCTGTACCCGCTGAAGCGCGCCGGGCGAGCGCGGCGAGGGGAAATGGGAGCGGATCAGCTGGGACGAGGCGCTCGACGACATCGCCGCGCGGCATCCGCGCCGCGCTCGCCGAGGAGCGGCAGAACGAGATCATGGTCCACGTGGGCCGCCCCGGCGAGGACGGCTACACCGAGCGGGTGCTGGCCAGCTGGGGCGTGGACGGCCACAACTCCCACACCAACGTCTGCTCCAGCGGCGGCCGGACCGGGTTCCAGTTCTGGATGGGCATCGACCGGCCCAGCCCCGACCACGCGAACGCCGACGGTCATCTACCTGATCAGCGCGCACCTCGAGGCCGGGCACTACTTCAACCCGCACGCCCAGCGGATCACCGAGGCCCGGGAGAACGGGGCCAAGGTCATCGTGCTGGACACCCGGCTGTCCAACACCGCCACGCACGCCGACTACTGGCTGTCGCCCGCAGCCCGGCAGCGAGGCCGCGATCAACCTGGCCATCGCCAGCCACCTGATCCAGACCGGCCGCTACAACCGGGAGTTCGTCCGCCGCTGGTGGAACTGGGAGGAATACCTGCACCGAATGCCGCCCCGGCCTGCCGCGCACGTTCGAGGCGTTCGAGGAGGTGCTCGCCGGGCTGTACGCCGGGTTCACGTTCGAGTTCGCCGCGGCGAAGTCCGGGATCGACGCCGCGGTGCTGCGCCGAGGTCGCCGAGGTCGTCGCCGGCGCCGGGACGCGGCTTTCGCTGCCACTCGTGGCGCTCGGCCGCCGCCGGGCAACCTCGGCGGCTGGCAGGTGTCGCGGACCCTGTTCCTGATCTACGCGCTGCTCGGGGCGGTCGCCACCGAGGGCGGCACGTACCCCAACGCGTGGAACAAGTTCGTGCCCCGGCCGATCCACGTGCCGCCGCACCCGAAGTGCTGGAAGGACCTGTCGTGGCCGGTGGAATTCCCGCTGGCCCAGAACGAGATGTCGTTCCTGCTGCCGCATTTCCTGCAAGAGAGGCCGCGGCCGGCTGGACACCTATTTCATCCGCGTCTACAACCCGGTGTGGACCAACCCGGACGGCTTGTCCTGGATGGAGGTGCTCACCGACGCCGGCAAGGTCGGCTGCTTCGTCGCGCTGACGCCCACCTGGAACGAGTCCGCGTACTTCGCGGACTACGTCCTGCCGATGGGGCACGGGTCGCGAACGGCACGACATCCACTCGTACGAGCAGTACGACGGCGCAGTGGATCGGGTTCCGCCAGCCGGTGCTGCGCGCGGCCCGCGAACGGCTCGGCGAGACCTTCACCGACACCCGCGAGGTCAACCCGGGCGAAGTGTGGGAGGAGAACGAGTTCTGGATCGAGCTGTCGTGGCGCATCGACCCGGACGGCGCGCTCGGGCATCCGCCAGTACTTCGAATCGCGGGCGCGGCCCGGCGAGAAGCTGACCGTGGACGAGTACTACGGGTAGATGTTCGAGCACTCCGTTCCCGGCCTGCCCGAGCGGGCCGCGGCCGAGGGCCTGACGCCGCTCGCGTTCATGCGCCGGTACGGCGCGTTCGAGATCGCGCGCAAGGTCGGGGCGCGGCACGAGCAGCCGGTGCCGCCGCGGAGCTGAGCGACACGCGGTCACGCCGACCGGCCGCGTCTACACGCGCCGCCCCGAAGCCCGCACGCGCCGAACATCGTCCCGTCCGGCGCCCCGAGCCCGACGCGGAGGGACGCCGCCCGGTCGGCGTGCAGGTCGACGGGGTCGATCCTGCGCGGATTCCCGACGCCGTCGCGGCAGGCTCGAGTTCTAGTCCTCGACGCTCGCGGCGTGGGGATGGCCCGAGCACGCGCTGCCCGGCTACATCAGCAGCCACGTGCACCCCGGCAAGCTGGCCGGGGACCAGATGGTGCTGCTCTCCGACCTTCCGGCTGCCCGACGCAGATCCACACGCGCGGCGCAACTGCGAAGTGGCTCGACGAGCTCGCGCACACCAATCCGTTGTGGATCAACCCGAGCGACGCGGCGGGCTGCGGATCCGCCGTACCGGCGATCTCGTCCGGGTGGAGACCGAGATCGGCTACTTTGTCGTCAAGGCATGGGTGACGGAGGGCATCCGGCCCGGCGTCGTCGCCTGCAGCCACCACATGGGCCGGTGGAAGCTGACGGCCAGCCCGGTCAGCTCCGGCGGCATGATGGCCACCGTCGCCCTGCAGCGCGACGACGATCGGCTGGGCCATGCGCCGCCAGGCCGACGCGTCGGCGCCGTATCAGTCAGCCGATCCGGACACGCAGCGGATCTGGTGGACCGACATCGGCGTGCACCAGAACCTCACATTCCGCGTGCACCCTGACCCGATCTCCGGCATGCACTGCTGGCATCAGGCGGTCCGGGTGCGCCCCGCCGCGTCCGGCGACTCGGCCGGGGATATCTGCGTGGACACCGCCCGGGCCAGCCAGGTGTACCGGGAGTGGATGGCCGCGACCCGGCCGGCCGCCGTGTCGCCCGACGGCCAGCGCCGGCCCGGGTGGCTGATGCGCCCGCTCAAGCCGTCCGCGGACGCGTTCATGCTCCCGCGGATCCGGACATGACCAGCATCTCCCCGGCGGGCCGCGAGGGCGGCGGGCCAGGTGCGGGCCGATGGGAGCTGCTGCGGGCCCTCGGCGCACTCGCGCTCGGGCCGCCTGCGGCCACCGGCCACGCCGCCGCCGCGCTCAGGCTGCCCGCCTGGACCGCCGCCGAGTACACCGGCCTGTTCGTGCTGTCCCTGCCGCCCTACGCCTCCATCCACCTGGGCGGGGAAGGCAAGCTGGGCGGCGAGGGCGCGGACCGCATCGAGGGTGTATGGCGGACCCTGGGCCTGACGCCGCCCAGTGACGCGGATCATCTCGGCGTCATCCTCGCGCTCTACGCGGAGCTCGGCGAGGCAGCCGAGGCCGCCCGGGCCCGGCGGACCCGCGGAGCGGCTCGATCACATCCGGACCGCAGTGCTGTGGGAGCACCTGTGGTCCTGGGCGCCCGGCTACCTGGACGCCGCGGGCGAGCAGGAAACCCGCGCCGGGCCGTGGGCCCGGCTGCTGCTGCGGGCCCTGACCCGGGAAGCGGCCACCAGCGCGCCCGCCGCCGCCGCGCCGCTGGCGTTGCGGACCGCCCCGGCGGGCATCAGCGCGGATGCCTCGCGCGCTGAGCTGCTGGACGCGCTGTCGGTGCCGTTGCGGACCGGTTTCATCCTCGCCCACCGTGACGTGGCGGCCGCGGCAGGCCAGCTGGGCCTGGGGCTGCGCCGGGGTGAGCGGCGCTTCGCGCTGAAGGCGATGCTCGAGCAGGATCCCGCGGCGACGCTGCACTGGCTGGCTGAGCACGCCGCAGCCTGGTCCGGGCGGCACGGGCGGCGGCCCGCCGTGCCCGCGGACCCGTGCGCCTGGTGGCGGGAACGGTCCGCCGCCACGGCGGTCGCGCTACGGGAACTCAGCGGGCGGGCCGAGCAGGCCATGCTGCCGATGCCCCCATAAGCAACCGTTGGGGGCCAGCGGCTCCGGCTGGCGCGGCTGACGTTAGCCTGGGGCCATGCTGCCGCCGGCCACGCCCGACCTCATTGCCCTGGATCTCCTGGATTCGATCGCCGAGCTGGGCAGCCTGGGCCAGGCGGCCAGCCGTCACCGTATGTCACAGCCCGCGGTCAGCATGCGGATGAGCCAGCTGGAGCGCAGGCTGGGCGTCGTCTTGCTGCAGCGCAGCCCCGCCGGGACCCGGCTCACGCCGGCTGGCGAGCGGGTGGCGACCCTGGCCCGCCGGGTCCTCAGCGAGGCAGCGGCGATGATGGCCGGGGTGGCGGCCGTCGTGGCCGAGGAGAGCTCGCACCTGCGCGTCGCGGCTTCGCTCACGGTGGCTGAGCATCTGCTCCCGGGCTGGCTCGCGGCGCTGCACCGCGAATCCCCCGAGGTGATCCTCGCCGTGGAGGTGACCAACTCGGCGAAGGTGCTGGCCCGGGTCCGGGATGGCCGTGCTGACGTGGGATTCGTGGAAGGACACGAGACCGGGCTGGACGGGATGACGACGGTCGTGGTCCGCAGCGACCATCTGGTGGTGGTGGTGGACCCGGCGCACCCCTGGGCCGAGCGGCAATCCCCGGTGACGGGCCCGGAACTGGCGGCCGCTGAGCTGATCGTCCGTGAGCCCGGGTCGGGGACCCGGGAGGTCCTGGAGGATGCGCTGCGCTCGTGCGGCGGGCTGCATTCCCGGCTGGAGCTGGGCTCGACCGCGGCGATCCTGGCCGCCGCCCGCCGTGGCGAGGGCCCCGCGGTACTGAGCGCCCTGGCCGTCGCGGCGGATCTGGACACCGGCCGCCTGCTCGCCGTGCGCACCGACGGTATTTCGCTGACCCGGTCGCTGCGGGCGGTATGGCCCGGGGCCCAGCCACTGGCCCCGCTGGCCAGGCGCCTGCTCAACGTCGCGGTCTCCTGACCCAGCCGCCCGGGTACCCGGCCGCCCTGGCGTGGCCGCCGTCCTCGCCGGCGATAAGCGGGCCTTATGGGTTCCCAAGCAATCACCGGCTAGGCCGTCTCGGTGGCCGGCGCTAGCGTCAGAACTGGTGACCCCAGGTCTTCCTGCAAGCCTGCCGGGTCTGGGGAGGCAGCGGAACTTGTGCGAGGCAGCGGCTGGGTAACGTCCCCAGGCGGGGTGGCGGGGGAGTCCCCCGCGGACTGTCCCGGCTGGTGGTGGAGCCCCGCCGGCCCGAGGCGGTCCGCAACTGGCCGAGAGCCCCCTGGCTCGTGGTCGCCACCGTGTGCATCGGCGCTTTCATGGGCCAGCTCGATGCCAGCATCGTCACCCTGGCCTTCCCCACTTTGAGGCACGATTTCGGCGCCTCGCTCGCCGACGTGCAGTGGGTGGGCCAGGCCTACCTGCTGGTGCTCATCGGGCTGCTGCCCGCGGTGGGGCGCTACGCCGACATGTTCGGCCGCAAGCTCCTCTACACGTACGGGTTCGTGATCTTCGTGCTCGGATCTGCCTTGTGCGGATTCGCCCCCAGCCTGCTCGCCCTCATCGGCTTCCGGGCGCTGCAGGGCGTCGGCGCGGCCATGTTCCAGGCCAACAGCGTCGCGATCATCACGGGCGCCATCCCCCGGCGCCAGCTGGGCCGGGCCATCGGCATCCAGGGCGCGGCGCAGGCGCTCGGCCTGGCGCTTGGCCCCGCGGCCGGCGGGCTGCTCATCGCGCTCGGCGGCTGGCGGCTGATCTTCTTCGTCAACGTGCCCATTGGCCTGGCCGGGACCGTCCTGGCCTGGCTGCTCATCCCCCGGAGCCGTAACCTGGCCCGCCGACGGCCCTTCGACTGGGCCGGCCTCGGCGTCTTCCTCCCGGCTGTGTCGGCGCTGCTCCTCGCCGTCTCTTATGGCCACCGGTACGGCTGGTCATCCCCGCTGATCGTCGGGCTGCTGGGGGCCAGCGGCGTGCTGCTGGCCGTGTTCCTGCTGCGCGAGACGAAAGACCGGCGCGCCCATGATCGACCTCAGCCTGTTCAGCCGGATTCCGTTCAGTGCCGGGATCGCCAGCGGGCTGCTGTCCTACCTGGTGCTCTTCGGCGCCCTCACGGTCGTGCCGTTCTTCCTGGAGATCGCGCGGCATCAGCTGCCGGGCGCGGCCGGCCTGCAGCTTCTGGTGCTGCCCCTGGGCCTGGCGGTCACCGCCCCGTTCGCCGGGCGGCTGGCCGACCGGATCGGTGCCCGGCCGCTCACGATCGGCGGCATGGCGCTCGCCGCCGCGGCACTCGCCATCAGCCCCGCCATCAAAGATCATCCGGGACTGTTTCTCGGGGTCCTGGCGGTGACGGGTATCGGGCTCGGTGCTTTCACGCCGCCGAACAATGCGGCCATCATGGGCGCCGCTCCCGCCCACCAGTCCGGCATGGCCAGCGGGGTCCTCAACATGACCCGGGGGCTGGGTACCTCCCTCGGCCTGGCCCTGGCCGGCCTGGCTTACACCATGGGCGCGGGCGGCGGTGAAGCCACCGCCCGCGGCGCAGATGCCGGGTACGACGTGGCGGCGCTCTTCCTGGCCGGCGCCGCCACCCTCGCCGCGCTCATCGCGGCCCTGCGCGGCCGGTCCCCGCTCAGCCGCGACCCGGCGCTGACCGCCGAGTGAAGCCGGGCCGCAGTCTGCGGGCCGGTCGCCCCGGCCAGGGCCTGGCCCGCGTCAGCGCGTACCACACCGGTCAGGAGAGGGTGAGGAACATTTTCTCCATCTGCTCCTCGGTCATCGGGGACTCGCCGTCCTCGGCGGTCAGGCACTGGCGCATGCCGCTGGCCACGATCTTGAAGCCCGCCCGGTCCAGGGCCCGGGACACCGCCGCCAGCTGGGTGACCACCTCGGTGCAGTCCCGCCCGGACTCGATCATGGAAATGACCCCGGCCAGCTGGCCCTGGGCGCGGCGGAGCCGGTTCAGCACCTGGCCCACCGCGTCGTCATCGATCTTCACACTGTCTCCTTAGCGATCTACCCCAGGATACCCGCCCCCGTATGTTGCTGCCCGATAGAGGCGTACGTCCGTGGCGCCGCGGCCCGGGCAGGCTATCCTGCCCATATACCCAGGGGGGTATTTTCAGGAGGTTGTGCGATGAGAGCCATGCGGCTCATGGACGGGGCTCCAGGACGATCCGGGCGGGTGCGGGCAGGCCGGGCGCCAGGCGTCTCCCGGCCCGGGCGGGTGCTGCCGGACTGGCGACAGGTGCTGGCCGTCGTGGCGCACCCGGACGACGAGACATTCGGCCTGGGCGCGATAGCAGACAGCTTCGCCGCGGGCGGTGCCTCCGTCCATGTGCTGTGCTTCACGCATGGCGAGGCTTCCACGCTGAACGAGAACGACACCGAACTCGGCGAGGCGCGGGACCGGGAACTCCGCCAGGCTGCCGCCGAGCTGGGGATCGCCACCGTCACCCTGCTCAACTATCCCGATGGCCAGCTGGCCGGGGTGGACCCAGACGAGCTGGCTGAGCACGTCACCCGGCTGGCCGCGCGGTGCGGCGCGGAAGGCCTGCTGGTCTTCGATGACACCGGCATCACCGGCCATCCTGATCACCAGGCCGCGACGCGTGCGGCCGTGCGAGCGGCGCCCGCAGCCGGCCTGCCCGTGCTGGCCTGGGCGCTCCAGGACACCGTCGCCGGCCGGCTCCGGGAAGAGACGGGCGGGGCGTTCTCGGGGCAGCCGCAGGCCGGATGGACCTGTGCATCCGGGTCAACCGGGCCAGGCAGCGCCGTGCCGCCCTGCTGCACGCCAGCCAGATCTCCCCGACCGCTATCTTGTGGCGGCGGCTGCAACTGGAGGGCGACTGCGAGCACCTGCGCTGGCTGCGGAGACCCCGGGGGAATCCCTCGGCGTGAGCTAGCGCCGGCCGGACCATGCGCGGTCAGGGTCGTGCGATGGCCAGGCCGGAGGTTTCGGCGCTGCTGAATTCGTCGTTGATGCTGATCACGTCGCGGCCGTCGGCGGCGAGCATGGAGGCCGCCACGATGGCGCGGTAGCCGCTGTGGCAGTGCACCCAGACCTCGCCGGGCGGCACCTCGCCGAGCCGTCCGGGCAGCTCGCTAAAGGGAATATGCACTGCGCCCGCGATATGGCCCTCGTCCCATTCCAGCCGGCGGCGGACGTCGAGCACGACCATGCGGCCGCCAGGCCCGCCGTCCGCCGGGCGGGCTGTGGCCGCCTCGCTGGCCGCGGCGAGTTCACCGAATTTCACCAGCCGCAGCGTGCCCAGCGGCTCATCGCCGGCCCAGTCCCGCGGGCCGCCGGTTGCGGCGGCGGCCGGGCGGTCGATGCCGATCCGGACCAGTTCCCGCTGGGCCTGGCTGACCTGCTCCGGTGTCTCCCCGAGCAGGGTCACCGGCGTCCCCCAGGGGATCGCCCAGCCGAGGTAGGTGGCGAAGCTGCCATCGCGGGGGAAGCTGAACGAGCCGGGGACGAACCCGGCGGCGAACGCGACCCGGTCGCGCAGGTCGACCACCCACTCGCCGGCCTGGATCCGGCGGCGGATCTGTGCGGCGTCAGCCCGGCGGGGCGGGGACAGGTCCGGGCGGCCCGGCCCGGCGATGTTGGCCGGGCCCATCTGCGCGTAGTACGCGGGCCAGGCATCTAGCCCGGCGAGCAGCGTGTCCACGTACATCTGCTCACTGGCGGTGAGCGCGGGATTGAACTGCTTCTCCCGCCCGATGGTCGAGGACCGGGCCTGCGCCTGGGTGGCGGCGCAGAAGCTGCCGAACCCGTGGGTGGGGAAAATCTCCGTTGCCTCGGGCAGTTCGCGCGCCAGGCGGTGGGCCGAGGCGTACTGTGCGCGGGCCAGAGTCACGGTGTGCGCGGGCCCCAGCAGGTCCGGGCGGCCGGTCGAGCCGTAGAGCAGCGACCCCCCGGTGAACACCCTGACCGCCGCGCCATCCGACTCCAGGACGTAGGAGAGGTGGGTGAAGGTGTGCCCGGGCGTCGCCAGCACCCTCAGCCGCATCGCGGCCCCCACCTCCAGGTCATCACCGTCGCGGACCGGCGTCCGGTCGAAGCGGACCGGGTCGGCCGCGTTGACGAGATAGCTCGCCCCGGCCGTCCGGGCGAGCGCCAGCCCCCCGGTGACGTAGTCATTGTGGATATGGGTCTCGGCGACGTGGGTGATCCGGACACCCAGGCGGGCGGCCAGGCCGGTGATCCGGTCGATGTCCCGCTGCGGGTCGATGACGAGAGCCGTGTCGCCGTCGTGGGCCAGATAGCTGCGATCGCCGAGGGACGGCGTTTCGATGGAGACCACTTCGAGCATGATCGCGATCCTTCCGGGCCCAGATACCGGTCCGGGCATCCTCGGTCCGCTTAATGTACGGTCATTCGTACATGGAAACAAGACTCTGTCGCAGCGGGGCCCGGCTTCAGGCTGGCGTGGTCGTGCGAGCTGCGGCTGATACGTTCCGTGGTGTCCGGACGTTTGGGCGTACTGCGTCCCAGCCGACGCGATTGTTCCCGTCCAGGTCAGGAGGTGCGGTGATGCGACCGGGAGGCCAGCGGATGGCAGGCCCGCAGCCTGTGGACCGCGGCAGCCCGCTGCCGCTGTGGGCCCAGCTCCGTGACGACCTGCGGCGGCGGCTGGCCGCTGGCGCCTTCGATCACTCGTTCCCCGGTGAGCTGGACCTGGTGCGGGAGTACCAGGTCAGCCGGCACACCGTCCGCGCCGCCCTGCGCCAACTCCGGGCCGACGGGACCATCGTGGCTGAGCGGGGACGGCGTCCCCGGCTAGCCGGGCAGGAGCCGATCACCCAGCCGCTGGGCGCGTTGTACTCGCTGTTCGCCTCGGTGGAGGCGGCGGGCCTGCGCCAGGCCAGCGTCGTGCGGGCCCGCGACCTGCGCGCTGACGGGGTGATCGCCGACCGGCTCGGACTGGAGGCGTCCACGCCGCTGTTCCGCCTGGAGCGGCTCCGCCTCGCCGGAGGCGAGCCGCTGGCCCTCGATACGGTCTGGCTGCCCGCCGACATTGCGGCGCCGCTGCTGGAGGCGGATTTCACGCACACCGGTCTGTACGACGAGCTGGCCGCCCGGGCCGGGGTCCGGCTCCAGGGCGGGAGGGAGCATATCCGCGCGGTGATGCCCACGGCGGCGGAGCAGCGCCTCCTGCAGATCCCGCCCGCCGTGGCGGCGCTCGCCATCGACCGGCTGGGGCACGCCGGGGGCAGACCCGTGGAGTGGCGGCACACCCTGATCCGGGGAGACCGGTTCTCCCTGGTCGCCGAGTTCTCGGCGCGGACCGGCTATCAGCTCAGCCTGGGCAGCGCGTACCCCGGCGCCCGGGCGCCGGCCAGCGTGGCCGCAGCGACCGCGTAGCGCTGCCCGCCGGGCGGTACCCGGACACCCATAATACCCCTGGGGGTATGATGGGGACATCCGGCGAGACAGGGAGGGACGTGATGGCGACGGAACTGCCTACGTCACCGCTGCTGGAGCGCGTTCGGCGGGGGATCATCGGTGACGGCGAACTGATGGACGGGCCGTTCGGGCCCCGGCGGGTCACCTATGCGGACTACACGGCGTCGGGGCGGTCGCTGGACTTCATCGAGGACTTCATCCGCGACGCGGTGCTGCCGCGGTACGCGAACACGCACACCGAGAGCTCGGGAACCGGCTTGCAGACCTCCCGGCTGCGTGCGGACGCGCGGCGGATGATCCGCGACGCGGTCGGCGGCACAGACGACCACCTGGTCATCTTCTGCGGATCGGGGGCCACGGCAGCCGTGAGCAAACTGATCGGCGTACTGGAACTGCGTATCCCGGCGGGGCTGGATGAGCGGTATGGGCTCTCCGCCCGCATCCCCGAGTCCGGGCGGCCGGTGGTTTTCCTGGGACCGTACGAGCATCATTCCAACGAGCTGCCCTGGCGGGAGTCGATTGCCGACGTCGTGGTCATCGCCGAGGACCCCGACGGGCACATCGACCTGGCCGACCTGGAGCGCCAGCTCGTCAGGTTCGCCGGCCGCCCGCTGCGCATCGGCAGTTTCTCCGCCGCCTCCAATGTGACCGGGATCCTCACCGACACGGACGCGGTCAGCAGGCTGCTGCACGCTCACGGCGCGCTGTCCTTCTGGGACTACGCCGCGGCCGGGCCCTACGTACCGATCCGCGTGGCACCGTCCGCGCCCGGCGCGGGCGACCGCAAGGACGCGGTCTTCCTGTCCCCGCACAAATTTCCCGGCGGCCCGCAGACGCCCGGCATCCTGGTGGTGCGCCGGGAACTGGTCCGTAACGCCGTGCCGACCGTGCCCGGGGGCGGCACCGTCGCGTTCGTCAACCCCGTCGGCCACCGTTATCTCGATGACCCGGTGGCCCGCGAGGAGGGCGGCACCCCGGCCATCGTCGAGTCGATCCGGGCCGGCCTGGTGTTCGGGCTCAAGCAAGCCATCGGCACGGACCTGATCGCCGCGCGTGAGGAGCGGCTCTGGCGCCGCGTCCTGCACCGGTGGGAAGGCAACCCCCGCATCGAGATCCTGGGCAGTCACCAGGCCAGCCGGCTGGCGGTGGTGTCGTTCCGGCTCCGTCACGGCGGCGGGCGTTACCTGCACCACAACTTCGTCGTCGCGCTGCTCAACGACCTCTTCGGCATCCAGGCCCGAGGGGGGTGCTCCTGCGCGGGACCTTACGGGCACCGGCTCCTCGCCATAGGCGCGGCCCGCTCGCATGCCCTCCGCGAGGAAATCGGGCACGGATGCGATGGGGTGAAACCCGGCTGGACCCGGGTCAACCTCAACTACTTCATCTCCCCCGCCGCGGCTGATTTCATCGCGGACGCGGTCAACCTGGTGGCGGCGGAGGGCTACCGGCTGCTCCCGGACTACTCGTTCGACCCGCGCACCGGCCTGTGGCGGCACGCCGGCCAGGACCGGCAGACCCTGCTGCGGCTGACGGACCTGCACTACGGCCCGGCGGGGGAGATGACGTACCCGCGGCGCCACGCGCAGGCGGGTGAGGACGCGTTCCCGGAGTATCTCCGCCAGGCCCGGGAACTGCTCGCGGCACGTACCGCCGTTCTTGACGACGGCCCGACCGGACTCGGCCAGGACTTCGAGACGCTGCGCTGGTTTCCGCTCCCGGCCGCCTGCCTCGGGTATCAGCCAGCCAGCCAGATCGTTGACCGGTAATTCTGCGTGGGGCTGGCCGCGGTGTACTCGGGCTAGCTGAGCGGGTACTCCCACCCTTCCTGCCAGGCGAAGTCCTGTTCAGCGAGGTCTTCCAGTGGGACGCCGCTGATGAAGTGGTCCAGGGCCCATCGGGTGGCGACGTGACCGATGACGAGGATCCGCTGCCCGTTCCAGCGCAGCGGCAGGTCAGTGAGGAACCGGCCGGCGCGCGACGGCCTGCCGCCAGCTTTCGCCTCCCGGTAAGGGTGGTCCAGGTGTTCGCGACGGCCCGCGTGCAGCTCGGCTTAACGATCTGGGCCTGCGGTTAATGGGCTCTGCGCACCATGCGGAGCATGCGGAGGTTGATCTGCCCGAAACGCCACAGCTGCCGCGGGATCGAGCCGCGCCTGCGCAGCGTGCGGCGGGTGGGCAGCGGGGCTGCGGCGATCCGCTCGGCGGAGGTGCTCATCGGGATCCTTTCGTGGCTTCGTTGCGGATCAGCGGTCGGGGACGGGCAGGCTGCTGGTCCGGCAGGCGGTTCATTCGGGCAGGAATGCCCAGCCCGGGCGGGCCTTGGCCTTGTAGATGAAAACGAAGTGGAGCAGGTGCTTCACCCAGTGGGCGGCCAGGCCGATCTCCCCGTAGGTGTCTTTGACGCTGCGCCCGTGGACCGGGAAGCGGGTGTAGTCCGGGACGACGGGATACATCGTCATCGCCGCGGCGGTGCCGGTGCGGATGCCCGCCCCGGCGGAGGCGATGCAGGCGGCTCCCATCGCTGCCATCGACGCAGTGTGGGCAGGCTGGGTGGTGCCATGGCGGATCATGCCGGCGATGCTGCGGGCCACCTGGCGGCCCATCACCGCGGACGGCATGCCGGTGCGTGGTGGTGCCGGGGAGATCACCGTGCCGTTGGGGCTGCTGCGCGGGGTGGAGATTGCGTGCGGCGGGGCGAACGCGATGCCGATCCCGAACACGTTGGCGTACCGCGGCGACTGGTAAGTCTGGGGCCAGTCCTCGGCGCGCCACTCGCCGGCCGGTTTCGGGGTGTAGTCCGCGTCAACCTTCAGGAAGCCGCTGGGCGCGAACAGGTCGGCGGTGATGTCCGTGCCGGCCCCGTTATAGGCCTTCAGGTCCGCGCCCCGGAACGGCGGCAGCAGCATGGCGAAGTCGAAGGCGAGCGCGTCCCGGGTGCCGTCGAGGGTCTCGTAGTAGATCTTGCCCGGCTCGACCCGCTCGACGTGCGCGCGCAGGATCGCCTTCATCCCGCGCTCGCGAAACAGCGACTCAGTCCAGATCTGGCTCGAGGACAGGAAGCCCTGCTGCTCGAACACCATCCCGCCGACGCCGAAGTCGCCCAGCTCGTACTCATTACTGAGGTAGATCACGTCGGCCAGGTCCCGCAGCCCGCGGGTGCGCAGCTCATGCTCGACGTTGAACGCGTACTCGAACGCCGCGCCCTCACAGGTGCACATCCCGTGGCCCACCCCGATGACCAGGGTCTGCCGCTGCCCCGCCCTCAGCTTCCCGATCACCTCGTCCAGGGCCTGCGCAGCCTGCTGGGCATGCCCGGGCGTGCACACCGAGAGTGAGTTGCCGTCTGGTCCGAGGCCGGGGGTGGCGGCGAAGTTCAGCTTGGGCCCGGTCGCGTTGACCAGGTAGTCGTAACTGAGCCGGATCTGCTCCCCGGACCGGCCGGGGAGGGTAGAGACCATGTCCACCGCGGGCTGCCCGCTGGCACCCTCCCCCTCAGGCCAGATCGCGACCGCCCTGGCCTGATGGAATCCGATGCCCTGCCGCCGGTACACCGGGGCCAGGGGGAACGTCACCTTCTCAGGGGACATTCTGCCTACCCCGACCCAGATGTTCGACGGAATCCAGTTCCAGTCCGCATTGGGGGACACGACCACCACCTCGTGGTCCGGGCCCAGCAACCGCCGCAGATGCAGGGCAGCGGTGTGCCCCGAGATCCCGGCTCCGAGAACCACCACACGCGCCATGACCCGCCCCCATCGGCAGTCGGCAGGCTCGTCATCGAGCCTTCGGCCTCACTATACCCCCAGGGGTATGTTTTGGGAAACAGGCCACCCAGGGAACCCCGTGTCTCCGGGGCCTTAATAGTTCGGCAACAGAAGGTTATGGGCCTGGGTGACGGCCGGTGGGCGCTGGCAGACTCTACCGGTGGCCCTCATGGACGATCCGGCCCGCCACGCCATGCTGCGTCGCGGCTTCGCGCTGGAGTACGCGACGCTCGGCTGGAACGTGGCCGGGATCGTCGTGCTGTCCATCGCGGCGATCTCGGCCCGCTCGGTGGCGCTGGCCGGATTCGGCCTCGATTCGCTGATCGAGATCGCCGCCTCCGCGGTGGTGATCTGGGAACTGTCGGGCAGCGGCGAGCACCGCCAGCGCCAGGCCCTGCGGCTGATCGGCTACGCCTTCGGCACGCTCGCCGTCTACCTGCTGGTGCAATCCACCGTGGTGCTGGCCGCTGGCTATCACCCGCGGCACTCCCTGCTCGGCATCATCTGGACCGCGGTCACCGCCGCAGCGATGTTCCTGCTGGCGGCCGGCAAGGCCCGGACCGGGCGGGCACTGGACAACCCGGTGCTGCGGACTGAGGGCCGGGTCACGCTGGTCAACGGGATCCTGGCCACAGCGGTCCTGCTCGGCCTGGTCCTCAACGCCGCACTGGGCTGGTGGTGGGCTGACCCGGCCGCCGGATACGTTCTGGTCTACTACGCAGCCCGCGAGGTGCGGGACACCTTCCGGGCCGAGCACTAAAACTCGCGCCCCAGCGCGTACCGGAGCTGATCTCACTGTGAGGGACGGGCTCCACTCTGAACGTTCTCGCGTGTCACCTGGACATGGCTCACTTGTTCCGGGGGTCGTCTTCGGGGTTGACGTATTCGAGGCTGATCGGCCCGATCGCCGTCACCTGGGTGACATACTCACCGGATTTAGCCCAGTGGAAATGAGGCGTACCGCCGGGCAGGACGATGACGGCACCCGGCGGGTACGCCTCCAGTTTCCCGCTGTCGAACCGTTCGCCCAGGCCGATGTAGAACACGCCGGACATGACCGTGTAGACCCGATCCTCGTGGTGCCTGTGCGGCATCAGCCTGACGCCGGACGGCAGTTTGACCCGGACCACGTACGGAGCGGGCTCTGCGGGATGGCCCACCACGACGGCGAGACGGGCCGACGGCGGGAACGGCGGGAACGGCTCCCAGCCGATGTCCTCGGGCAGAGCCGGCCTGAAGACGGCCTGATCGGGTTGATGGGTGCTCATGGTCGTGAACCTCCCGGACTCCGTGACGGACTCACCTGAGGCCGTTAAGACCCACTGTCTCGCTCCGGCGTGACCTGTCGCGCCGGTGGGATCCCTGGCCGGCTCCCTGGCCCGCCCGCGACCGCCAGCCCTCACCCGCGCGGGCAGGCCCAGGCAGGCTCACCGGGCGAGCCCTGAATCGTGCCAACCAGGGTGCAGGCCAGGGCTTTCCACGGGGGTGATCGTGCGCCTCGCGTGTCATCGTGATGCCATCAACGAGAGGCAGCAACGGAGGCAAACGGGTCACGCATGATCGGCCATCGTCATGGCTTCCGGGTTCCCGGCTATCGTGCTGGGTGCCGCACCGTGGCGGCTGGGCAGTCGAGGCTGTGAGAGGTAGTCATCCAATGCGTCCTGATATCAGACCTGGCGGCATCTTCCCCGATTACTCCCTGCCGGACCACGTTGGCACGGTGCGCTACGCTCAGCGAGCTTCAGGGCCGCGATCCGCTCATCCTGACCCTGGCGCGGGGCAACTACTGCCCGAAGGAGCACCAGCAGCACCTTGAGCTGGCGGCCAACTACTCGAAGATCGCGGTGGCCTACACCCAGATCGCTACTATCGCCACCGACGACCATCACACCCTGCAAGAGTTCCGCGCGTCGGTGGGCGCCCAGTGGACCTTCCTGTCTGATCCGGGCCGGACCGTCCAGCAGGACCTGGATATCGCCGAGTACACCGACCCCGAGCACAATCCCATGATCCCGCACACCCTGGTGCTCAAGCCGGGGCTGGTCATTCACCGTGTCTATAACGGCTACTGGTTCTGGGGCCGCCCGTCGTTCTACGACCTGTGGAATGACCTGCGTGCCGCTACGGCCGAGATCCGCCCGGACTGGGACCTGAGTACCCCGGGGCTCCGTGAAGCCTGGGACGCCGGCGACTACTCGAAGTTTCACGGCTGGGACCGGCGGTCCCCCGGGGCGACGCCGACGTCGTATGACGACAGCGGAACGAAGGGCTGACGGCCGTTGACCACGCCCCTGTGCGAGCTGCTCGGGATTGAGCAGCCGATTGTCCTGGCGCCGATGGTCGCGGTTCCCGGGCTGGCCGCGGCGGTTTCGAACGCCGGCGGGCTCGGCATGCTGACGCTGACGTGGTCCGATGACGTCGGAGCGGTGGTCCGGGAGACGGCGGCGCTGACCGCGCGGCCGTTTTGCGGCAACCTCGTTCTCACCGAAGATCGTCACCGCCGGCTTGACCAGGCCCTCAAGGCCGGCTTGCGGATCGTCTCGTTTTTCATGGGTGATCCCAGCGGCTACATCAAGCAGGTCCACGACGCCGGGGGCATTGTCCTGCACACGGTCGGCACTGCCGAGGAGGCACGGCGGGCCGTCGCGTCCGGGGTGGACGTGATCGTCGCGCAGGGCTGGGAGGCCGGCGGCCACGTATGGGGTACCGTCGCGACCCTTCCGCTGGTGCCCGCCGTGGTGGACGCGGTGGCGCCGGTGCCGGTGATCGCGGCGGGCGGGATCGGTGACGCCCGCGGCGTCGCCGCGGTGCTCGCCCTCGGCGCCCAGGCCGCCTGGCTGGGCACGCGGTTCCTGCTGGCCGAGGAGATGCCGATCCACGAGGACTACCGGCGCCGGCTGATAGCCGCGGCCGAGACCGACGCCGCAGCGGTACCCCAACCTGTACTCGGTCGGGTGGCCCGACTCTCCGCACCGTGCGCTCCGCAACTCAACCGCCGACGCGTGGGAAGCCGCAGGCCGCCCCCCGCTCGCGCAGCGGCCAGGAGCAGGCGACGTGATCGCGCACTTCGCCTCCGGCGAGGCAATCGTCCGTTACGAGCCAGCGCCGCCGATGGCCGGGACCACCGGTGACATCGAAGCGCTCTCGATGTGGGCCGGGCAGAGCGTCGCACTCGCGAGACAGCCACAGTCAGCGGCGGACATCGTGGCCGAGCTCACCTCCCGCCTGTAACCGAGCCGCTGCCCCTGCTGCCGCCGGAATGGAGCAACCGTGACAGAACCCGCGCCCCGCATCGACTTCGCCAATCTTCCCTCGCCCGACGAGGGACTCCTGGCGAGCCTGTTCATCACCGTCCGGAGTGTCGCGCGGTCGCGGGACTTCTACTCGCGTGTCCTGGGCGGCACGGTCGTCCTGGACGAGAACCCGTGCATCGTCCGGCTGTCCAACTCGTGGATCATCATGAACCCAGGCGGGCCGCCCACTCCCGACAAGCCAGGCATCTCGGTGGTGGACTACCAGCCTGGTGACACCACCTCGATTTTCCTGAACCTGCGGGTCGCTGATATCCAGGCCTGTTACGAGGCCTGGAAGGAGAAGGGGGCCGAGTTCGTCACGCCGCCCATCGACCGCGTGGCCGAGCTCCGCTGCTACATGCGGGACCCGGACGGGTATCTCATCGAAGTCGGCCAGTTCACCGGCCTGCTGCACGGCAAGCTGGCCGCGAAGCGCCCGGAGGACCTGCCTGGCTGAGCCCGGTCACCCGGGGCACGAGCACGCGAGAACGGAGAAGCCGTGGGCGAAACCGGGCAGAAGGTGGCCATCGTGACGGGCGCCTCGCAGGGGATCGGCGCCGGCCTGGTCGAGGGATACCGGCAGCGACGCTGGGCGGTCGTGGCGAATTCTCTCAACATCAAGCCGTCCGAACGACCCGGACGTCCTCACGGTCAAGGGCGACATCTCCGGGCAGGGCACCGCCGACCAGATCATCAGCCAGGCACTTGATCGGTTCGGGCGCGTTGACACCCTGGTCAACAACGCAGGCGTCTTCGTGTCCAAGCCATTCACCGACTACACCGCCGAGGACTACGCGCTGGTCACCGGCGTCAACCTGGCCGGATTCTTCTGGCTGACCCAGCGCGCGATCCGCCAGATGCTGAAGCAGCACGGCGGCCATGTCGTCAACATCAGCGCCAGCATCGCGGACCGCGCTGACTCCGTGGAGCCCACCGCGCTGGCCGCGCTGACCAAGGGCGGCCTGGCCGCGGTCACCCGGTCGCTGGCCGTCGAGTACGCCTCCCGCGGTATCCGGGTCAACGCCGTCGCGCCAGGCATCATCCAGACCCCCCTGCAGCCGGCCGAGTCCTACGCGCCTGCGGCGCTGACCGGGAAGCTACCCCCGCTCGGCCGCGTTGGCCAGGTCAGTGACGTCGTGGACGGCATCCTGTACCTGGAGTCAGCGCCGTACGTCACCGGAGAGATCCTGCACATCGACGGGGGCCTGCTTCGAGTCGGCCTGCTCGTGACGGCCGGGCGGCGATGCCCGGGGCGCAGAAGCACAGCACGGCTGCGTCACCTGGGATGGGTGATGTGCCGGCCGCCCGGCAAGTGCGACGGTAGCGGCTTGGTTGTCCCTTCGCCTGGATTGAGCTGGCCGTATGGGTGTAAGTCAGGCCGCCGGAGCGGGCCGCGCCGCGGAACACGCGCCTGCGGCGGCCGGGATGGTCTTGCTGACGCTCGCCTCGGCGCAGTTCCTGATGACGCTCGACAGTTCGGTCATGAACGTGTCGATCGCGACGGTGGCCAAGGACGTCGGCACGACCGTGACCGGGATCCAGACCGCGATTACCTTCTACACGCTGGTGATGGCTGCGCTCATGATCACGGGCGGCAAGCTCGGCCAGATCCTGGGCCGTAAGCGGGCCTTCGCCATTGGCTGCGTGATCTACGGGTGCGGGTCGCTGATCACCGCACTCGCGGGCAACCTCGGCGTGCTGATCGTGGGATGGTCAGTCCTGGAAGGCGTTGGTGCCGCGCTGATCATGCCGGCCATCGTCGCACTGGTCGCATCGAACTTCGCTCGTGCTCAGCGCCCGCGCGCGTACGGGCTCGTCGCGTCGGCCGGCGCGATTGCGGTGGCGGCCGGGCCGCTGATCGGCGGCCTGCTTACCACCTACGCCTCCTGGCGGTGGGTGTTCGTCGGCGAGGTGCTCGTGGTGCTGATCATTTTGGGGCTGACCCGCCGCATAGCCGACACCCCGGCCGAGGAAGGTGCCCGGCTCGACGTCGTGGGTACCGTGTTGTCCGCGCTCGGCCTCGGCCTGATCGTGTACGGAATCCTGCGCTCCGGGACGTGGGGTTTCATCCAGCCCAAGGCCGGTGCTCCGGAGTGGCTGGGGCTGTCCCCGGTGATCTGGCTGGTCCTGGGCGGCGGGGTGGTGCTGCGGATCTTCTTGTGGTGGGAGAATCACCGTCTGGCCCACGGCGCCGCCGTGCTGGTTGATCCGGCGATGCTGCGGAACCCGATCATGCGGGGCGGGCTGACGGCGTTCTTTTTCCAGTACCTCCTGCAGTCCGGCCTGTTCTTCGCCGTGCCGTTGTTCCTGTCGGTGGCGCTCGGATTGTCGGCGATCGCGACTGGTGTCCGGCTGCTGCCGCTGTCCGTCACGCTGCTGCTGGCCGCGGTGGGTGTGCCCAAGGTCTTCCCGCACGCGTCACCACGCCGCGTGGTCCGGATCGGGTTCCTGGCGCTGTTCGCCGCCATCGTGATCATGGTGGCCGCGCTTGAGGTGGGTGCCGGGCCCGACATCGTGACCTGGCCGATGCTCCTCGCGGGCCTGGGCATTGGCGCGCTGGCCTCGCAACTGGGCAGCGTCACGGTGTCGTCGGTGGCCGACGAGCAAAGCGGTGAAGTCGGCGGAGTCCAGAACACGGTGACCAACCTGGGTGCGTCCATCGGGACCGCACTGGCCGGCGCCGTACTCATCTCGGCGCTGACCGCGTCGTTCCTGGGCGGCATCCAGGACAACCCCGCCGTCCCCAAAGATCTCGCCTCCCAGGCGCAGGTGAAACTGGCCGCAGGTATCCCGTTCATATCCGACCAGGACCTGACGGCCCAGCTCGATAAGGCTGGTGTGCCCCGGCAAACTGCCGACGCCATCGTCAAAGAAAACGAGAAAGCCCGCATCGCCGGGTTGCGTGCGTCATTGTCAGTGCTCGCCGTCATCGCGCTGATCGCACTATTCGCCAGCCGCCGGATCCCAACTCAGCAGCCCTCCGCGGCGCCTTCGGGCGAGCCTGCAGCCTGATCATCAGGCCCGGCCCCGAAGACGCCGCCCCGGGCACGGCGCCGGTGCCGGTGCCGGCCGGCCACCCCGGCCAGGCACGCGCTACCGTGTCGGTCATCAGAAATGGCACCCGGGATACCGCAGCGGACGGGATGAGGCGAAGCTGAATGGACCATGAGCGCCCGGCCTTCGACACCAGCATCGCGCACCACGCCCGGATCTATGATTACCTGCTGGGCGGGAAAGACAACTACGCCGCCGACCGAAAGGCCGGCGACGCGCTGATCGCAGCCTATCCCACGATGGTCGAGCTGGCCCGGGCCAACCGGGCGTTCCTGGGCCGGGTCGTGCGCTTCCTGGCCGGTGAGGCCGGGATCCGCCAGTTTCTCGACATTGGCACAGGCATCCCGGCTGCGGGCAATACCCACCAGGTGGCGCAGGAGGTGGCCCCCGACAGCCGGGTCGTCTACGTCGACTACGACCCGGTCGTCCTGGCTCATGCCCGCGCCCTGCTGGCCAGCGGCCCGCACGGCGCCACCGACTACATCGACGCCGACGCGCGCCATCCGGACACGGTTCTGGAGCAGGCCGTACGCACGCTGGACTTCTCCAGGCCGGTCGCGGTGGTCAGCCTCCTGACCCTGCACGCGATCAGCGACGACGACGACCCGCACGCGATCATGGCCCGGATCATGGCTGCGGTCCCGGCAGGCAGCTACCTGGCCATCTCCCACCCCGCCTCGGACATCGAGCCAGACAAGGTGACCGACCTCCAGGCCCGTGTCAACCAGCTCAGCTACCAGCAGTACACCGGCCGCAGCCACGCCGAGGTCATGAGGTTCTTCGCCGGGCTGGAACTCGTCGAGCCCGGGCTGGTCCAGGTCCACCAGTGGCGGCCTGGCATCGGCACGGACCGGACGCTGGCCCTGTGGGCCGGTGTGGGCCGGAAGCCGGGGTAGGGCCGGGAACAGGCGCTCATAGGCCTCACCCGTCGCAATCACCTGCCCGTTGCGAGCCAGGAGATTGACATGGTACTTGCCGCTTGAGCCCTTCTTAAGCACGAACTTGCCGGCCGTGATATTCCCCCGGGCGAACGTTTCTGGGACTATATTCGCGTCGTTGGCCATTGACCGGAAGGCGTGCTGATGTCCCCGCGATATGGAGCCGGTGGCGGGCATGCACGGCGGTGACGGTCCGGCGGGCGGCCGGCCTGACTTTGACACCAGCGTGGCGCACAGCGCCCGGGTGCATAACTACTGGCTGGGCGGCCAGGACAACTACCCCGCGGACCGCGCGGCTGGCGATGCGGTGATCGCGGCCTATCCGGGGATCGTCAGCTCGGTTCGCGCCAACCGGGCCTTCCTGGCCCGTGTGGTGCGGTTCCTGGCCGCGGAGGCCGGGATCACGCAGTTCCTTGACATCGGCACGGGCATTCCCGCCGCGGGCAACACGCACGAGGTTGCGCAGGCGGCGGCGCCCGGCTGCCGCGTGGTCTACGTGGACTACGACCCAGTCGTGCTCGCGCACGCCCGGGCGCTGCTCGCCCGGTCGGCGGGCGGCGCGATCGGCTACATCGACGCGGACCTGCGCGCCCCGGACACGATCCTCGAGCAGGCAGCACAGACCCTGGATTTTTCCCGCCCGGTGGCCGTGCTGCTGATCGCCATCTTGCACCTGATCGGTGACCAGGACGACCCGTACGGGATCGTCAGCCGGCTGATGGCCGCCACCGCGGCCGGGAGCTACCTGGCGCTGTCTCAGGTGGCCTCGGACATTGAGCCGGAGCAGATGGCTGAGGCGGCGAAGCGGTACAACCGGCTGGCGCATGAGACACAGCGCCATCGCAGCCACGCCGAGGTCGCGCGCTTCTTCGACGGCCTGGAGCTGATCGAACCGGGCGTCGTGGCGGTCCAGGAATGGCGGCCCGGATCCGGGACCGGCGCCGGGACCCGGTCAGCCATGTGGGGAGGAGCAGGCCGTAAGCGCTAAGGCGGCCAGCCCGGCGGTGATTCAGCTGCTGCGGGGGTCCTCGTCGCTGGCCCGGTCCGCCCGGCTGGTCTGCTCGTCAGCCAGGCCCGCACCGCGCTCGTCCCGCGGGGCGCCGATATCCCAGGCCGAACCCTCGGCGGCGGGCAGGCCACCGATGATCGGAACGACCGAGCCGTCCTCGCCGGCGGCCTCGCCGGTCTCCGTGAGGTACCCGGCATCGTCGGGGGATCCGGAGGTGCCCGGCTCTTCCTGCCCGGGCAGGGCCGCTTCCGTTCCGGGTGGCGTTGCCCCGGTCGGCTCGTTCTCGGTCATGCTGGCCATCCCCTCGTAGCTGCCGGCGCTGGGTCCAGCGCCTCCGTCCGGGCTCCGGCCCGTGCATCGATCGCCGCCACTTTACCCAGCGGGGCACGCTCCGCCAGCTCACGCGGCATCGCCGGGTGGAGTTGCCCGCGGGGGACAGATCAGTGCCGGGGCCGGCTTCTTATTCTTTCCTGCCGTTGTTAGCCTGATTTGGCATGACACGCTCCCCGGCCGGCGTGATCAGCCTGTTATTGGCCGCCTCACGCTGGTAAGACCTGGCCGGAGCTCGTCGGAGCCTGCCGGGGGCCCCCGACTCAGTTCCCGGCGTGAGCACTCCTGCCCGCTGCTCACGTACTCCATCCCCCGGCGCGGTTCGGTGCGGCCGCGGGCACGTCCCGCGAGCCGGCGTGGAGAGGAGCAGGCGGTGGCTTCCAGTGTGGCTGACGCGATGGTGGCGTCGTTGAAAAGCTCCGGGGTGCGCCGGGTATACGGGATTCCCGGCGACTCCCTGAACGGGTTCACCGATGCGCTACGCCGGGATGGCGGCATCACCTGGGAGCACGTGCGTCACGAGGAGGCGGCCGGGTTCGCGGCCGGCGCGGAGGCAGCGCTGACCGGTGAGCTGGCGGTGTGCGCGGGCAGTTGCGGGCCGGGCAACCTGCACCTGATCAACGGCCTGTACGACGCCAACCGGAGCCGGGTACCGGTGCTGGCGGTCGCGGCGCACATCCCGCGGGTCGAGATCGGCCTGCAGTACTTCCAGGAGACGCATCCGCAGGAGCTGTTCCGCGAGTGCAGCGTGTACTGCGAGCTGGCCAGCATCCCCGAGCAGATCCCGCACGTCATGGAGAGCGCGATGCGCGCGGCGCTGGAGCGCGGCGGGGTCGCGGTCGTGGTCATCCCGGGCGAGGTGTTCTTCGCCGACGTCCCGTCCGGGGCCAGGATGACCCCGGTGCGCAAGGCGGCCACGGTGATCCGGCCGGGCGAGGCCCCGCTCGCGGCCGCGGCCGGGGTACTGAACAACGCGAGCCGGGTGACCATCCTGGCCGGGGCCGGGTGCGCGGGCGCGCACGGCCAGCTCATGGAGTTCGCGGGCGCCCTGCAGGCGCCGATTGTGCACGCCATGCGCGGCAAGGAGTTCGTGGAGTACGACAACCGCTTTGACGTGGGGATGACCGGGCTGATCGGGTTCGGCTCGGGCTACCGGGCCATGGAGCACTGCGATGCGCTGGTCATGCTCGGCACCGACTTCCCGTACCGCCAGTTCCTGCCCGAGGGTGTCCCGGTCATCCAGGTCAACGTGCGGGGGGAGAACATCGGCCGCCGGGTGCCGGTTGACATCCCGCTCGTGGGGACGGTCAAGGACACCATCGAGGCGCTGCTGCCGCTGCTCACGGCCAAATCCGACGCCCGGCACCTGGACCGGATGACCGCCCATTACCGGCGCGCCCGCTCCCGGCTGGACAAGCTGGCCCAGAGCCGGCGGGCGGGTCCCCGCTGCATCCGCAGTTCGTGGCGGCCACGGTCGACCGGCTCGCCGCGGCCGACGCGATCTTCACCGCGGATGTGGGCACGCCGTGCATCTGGACGGCCCGGTACGTGCGGATGAATGGTGCGCGCCGGCTGATCGGCTCGTTCAATCACGGGTCGATGGCCAACGCGCTCCCGCAGGCCATCGGGGCGCAGGCGGCCCAGCCGGGCCGGCAGGTGATCTCGCTGTCCGGCGACGGCGGGCTGGCCATGCTGCTCGGCGAGCTCCTCACGCTCCGCCAGCAGCACCTGCCGGTGAAGGTCGTGGTGTTCAACAACGGCGCGCTGTCCTTCGTGGAGCTGGAGATGAAGGCGGCCGGGATCGTCACCTACGGCACCGACCTGGACAACCCCGACTTCGCCGGGATCGCCCAGGCCGCCGGGCTGTTCGGCGTGCGGGTGGAGAAGGCCGGCGACCTGGCGGACGCGCTGGGTGCCGCGCTGCGTCATGACGGCGCGGCCCTGGTTAACGTCCGCACCGAGCGCCACGAGCTCTCGCTGCCGCCCAAGCTGACCTACGGCGAGGTCAAGGGCTTCACGCTGTACGCAACCAGGACCGTCCTGTCCGGCGAGGGCAAGGAACTGGTCGAGCTGGCCAAGACCAATCTGCGGGACCTGGACGTCGAGTAAAGGGGCGGGGTTATGGGCAGTCCCGGGGTGATCCTGGCCGGCATCGGCGGGACCGGAGTGGTCGGGTCATGCACATGTCCTGCCTGCGGACCGGCACCGAGGCCCTGACCACGGCGGCGCTAGCCTGGCTGGCGCGGAACTAAAGCACCGAGACGGCGATTGGACCCGGGATGGGCACTGGAAAGCACGGCATGACACCACTCGGCGCCGTCGTGGGCGGCCTCCTGGCCGGGGTGGTGGGGACGGTCTGCCTGGACGCGGTGAATTACGCCAAGTACCGGCGCACAGGCGGTAAGGACAACCCGCTCGCGTGGGAATTCCCGCAGGTTGACAGCTGGGACCACGCGCCTGACCCCGGGCAGGTCGGCAAGCGCCTGATCGAGGGGTTCACGCAGCGCGAACTCCCGGATCGGTGGGCCGGGCCGGTCAGCACCGTCATGCACTGGTCCTACGGATCCAGCTGGGGGGCGCTCTACGGGATCCTGGCCGGGTCCCTGCACCGGCCGAGGGCCTTCTACGGGGTGCCGCTGGGCGCGGTGGTCTGGGCTGGCGATTACGTCCTCCTCCCGGCAGGCGGGCTCTACAAGCCGATCTGGGAGTACGACGTCAAGACGCTGGCCGGTGACCTGAGTGCCCATCTCGCCTACGGCGCGGGCACGGGAACCACGTTCTGGCTGATCAGCAAGATCTGGCGCTAGCGGCGGCAGCCACGGCCCGCGCTGACCCCGCAGCCGGGCACCTAACATCGGCCCATGGAGTTCAGCCGGGACCTGCGCGACGAGGTCATAGCGGGCGGCATCACCGTGTCCTTCCGCCTCTGGCGGCGGCCTAAGGTCAGGCCCGGAGGCCGTTACCGGGTCGGCCCGGCGCAGATCGAGGTGGACTCCGTGGACCTGGTGCCCTTTGCTGCTATCACGCCGGCCGACGTCCGCCAGTCCGGGGAACGAGACCGGGAATCCTTGCGCCAGCGGGCGGCCCACGCGGGTCCCATCGCCGACGACACGCTGCTGTACCGGGTGGAATTCCATCTCGTCGGCGACCAGCAGCACCCGGCCGGACCCTGACCACCCCGCTCCCGGGGCAGGATCGGAGCGGAAGACAAACACCTGGGAGAAATCGTCGGCGGAGGCGGGTTAGCGCGGCCGCTACCCGGCCGGCGTGGTGATGAGCTCGTCGGTGACCCACCGGGCGACGTTGGCGGGCTACGGCGCGGGCAGGCCGAGAACGATGTGCCGGAAGCCGGCGTTGATCGCGGTCGCCGATCGCGTCCCGGGTGAGGCCGGGCTGGTCGTAGGAGACCGGCAGGTGGATCGAGCGGATGACCGAGGCGGGGTCGCGGCCGATCTCGGCGCAGTAGCGGTCCAGCAGCGCGCTGCGGCGGATGACGTCGTCGATGTCGCCGCCGGGGATGTTCCACAGGTCGGCGTGCTCGGCGGCCACCCGCAGCACGGAGGCCGAGCGTCCGCCGATAAGGATCGGCGGGTGCGGGCGCTGGACGGGCTTGGGGTTGCCGAACGCCCCGGTGAGGCGGACGTAGGCTGCCCTGGAAGTCGAACGGTTCGGGCTCGGTCCACAACCGCCGGATCACCGTGCACGCCTCGGCGAGGCTCCCCACGGCGTAGGCGGCGTCGTGGTACGGCAGGCCGTGCGCGTCATACTCGCGCCGGGCCATCGGGAGGCTGGGCCGTGAGCCGGCGCCGATGCCGAAGTCGAGCCGGCCGCCGGAGACGATGTCGACGGTCGTGGCGATCTTGGCCAGCATCGCGGGCGGGCGGAAGCGGTTGCTGGTCACGAGCAGGCCCAGGCGCAGCCGCTGGGTCTGGGCGGCGAGGGCCGAGAGCAGTGTCCAGCCTTCGAGAATCGGTCCGCCCGGGTCGCCGCCGATCGGCATGAGGTGATCGAACAGCCACGCGTGCTCGATCTGCGGGATGGTGTCCGCCTCGCGCCAGACCCGCAGGATGTCGTGGTAGTCGACCTGCTGCGGGGCGGTCGCGATCCCGAACCGGGGCCGGGGTGCGTGCGGCATGGGCAGTTGCTCCTCACCCGGGGTTGGCCCCCGTGGCCTGGTGTTGGTTCGCGCCTGCTCTGGCATCCTGGACAAACGGATCCTTGTTCCGGTAACTAGCATACGGAACGTTGTTCCGCATGCCAAGTCCGGGGAGGATGCCAGGTCAGGAAGGGGGGTCGCGGCGCAGTGGGCGGCACCGAGAGCGGATCAGGGTCGCCAGCCCGGCGGAAGCGGGCCGACGCCCGGCGTAACGAGGCGACGCTGCTGGACGCGGCGGCCGCGGCGTTCGTGACGTCCGGCGTTGACGCGCCCGTGCGCGATATCGCGGCCCAGGCCGGCGTCGGCCTGGGCACGATCTACCGCCACTTCCCGACGCGGGCCGATCTCATCGTCGCCGTCTACCGGCACCAGGTCGAGGCCTGCGCCGAGGCCGGGCCGGCCCTGCTGGCGAACAGCGACACCCCGCACGCCGCCCTGGCGCGGTGGATCAGCCTCTTCGTCGATTTCCTGGTCACCAAGCACGGCCTGGCCGAGGCGCTGCAATCTGACGATGCCGCCTTCGAGACCCTGCACGCCTATTTCCTCGACCGCCTGGTGCCCGTGTGCGCCCGGCTGCTCGACGCCGCGGCCGCAGCGGGCGAGATTCGCCCCGACGTGGACGCCTTCGAGCTGATGCGCGGCGTCGGCAATCTCTGTATCGGCGCGGACAGCGACCCCCGCTACGACGCGCGCCGCATGGTCGGACTCCTCATCGCCGGGCTGCGCCTGCGCTGAGGGCGGGCCAGCCGCGGGTTCCCAGGTGGCGGGCTGGCCGCGGGCCGCCCGGGCCTGACCCGCGGAGCGGCCGGTCAGCCCTCGACCACCTTGACCTCGCCGATGCCGAGGTCCGCTACCGGGGCCCTGATCTGGGACGCGTCGCCGACCAGGATCGTGACCAGGCGGTTCTCCGGGAACGCCGCGATGACCGCGGCGGTGGCCTCGGCGGTGCCCGTCTCGGCCAGGCGGGCGTACAGCTGCGCCTGGTAGTCGTCCGGCAGGTGCTGCTCCACCTGGTCCGCCAGCGTGCCGGCGACCGCCGCCGCCCGCTGGTACTCCAGCGGGGCGACCCCCACCAGGTTCTGCACCGCGGTATCGCGCTCCGCCTCGGTCAGGCCGTCCGGCGGCCAGGGTGCGCAGCACCGTCCACAGGTCATCCAGCGCGGGGCCGGTGGACGCCGTGTCCACGGAACCGCTGATGGCGAGCACTGACGCACCGGTCACGCCGCCCGCGGCGGGCCGCGGTGACCGCAGCACCTGCTCGAAGGCGCGTACCCCGTAGGTGTAGCCCTTCTCCTCGCGCAGCACCCGGTCCAGCCGCGAGGTGAGCGTGCCGCCCAGGCAGTAGGTGCCGAGCAGCAGGGCCGGCCATGCCGGGTCGTGCCGGTCCGGGCCGATCCGCCCGATGAGCAGCTGGGTCTGGACGGCACCGGGCCGGTCCACGATCACCACGCGGCCGGTGTCGTCGGCGGTCACCGGCGGCGTGGGCACCGGGTCGGCGGCCGGTCGCCGGTCCATTCGCCGAGCGTGCCGGCCAGCACCGCGTCCAGGTCGGCACCGGTCAGGTCGCCCACGATCGACCGCGGTCGCGGTGGCGGGCCGCACGTGCGCCTGGTAAAGCGCGCGCACCCCCGCCGCGTCGATCCGCGCGACGGTGTCCTCGGTGCCCTTGCGCGGCCGGGACAGCCGGGCGGACGCCGGGAACAGCTCCGGCGAGAGCTGCCGGGCGGCCCGCCGGGCGGGGTTGGCCAGCTCGAGCGGAATCTCGTCGAGACGGTTGCGCACCAGCCGCTCGACCTCGCTGGCCGCGAACGCGGGCGCCTGCAGCGCCTCGGCGAGCAGGCCGAGCGCCCGGGCCAGGCGGGAGACGGGAACCTCCAGCGAGACGCGCGCGCCCAGGTAGTCGGCGCCCGCGTCGAGGGTCGCGCCGCAGCGCTCCAGCTCGGCGGCGAACTCCTCGGCGGTGTGCTGGCTGGTGCCCTCGGGACAGCGCATCCACCATGATCGTGGCGATCCCGTCGAGCCCGTCGGGCTCCGACGTCGAGCGGCACGTCCAGGCAGATCTCCACGGCCACCACCTGCTGCCCGGGCCGGTGGCAGCGCAGCACGGTCAGCCCGTTGCCGAGGCCGCCGCGCTCCGGCGCGGGGAACGCCCAGGGCTTCGCCTGCCCGGCGGCCGGCTGCGGGTGGAAGTCCATGGTCACGGCGGCGTCGGTCACTGCGTCCGGCTCCGTCTCCTCGGCTCGTCAGCTGCCGGCGCGCGCCGGCGCGTCTTCGGGGTCACCTGGTCGTACACCAGCACGGCGCGGTTATCGGGGCGGAGCCGCGCCGCGGCGATCGCCCGGACCTCCTCGGCGGTGATGTCCAGGATCTGGTTGATCGCGGTGAACGCGAGCTGGGGGTCACCGAAGAGCACCGTGTACCGGCACAGTGCGTCGGCCCGGCCGGCGACCGTGCTGAGCTGGTCCAGCCAGCCGCGTTCCAGCAGGGCCTGCGCCCGCTCCAGCTCCCCGGCCGTCGGCGGCTCGCGCGCCCAGCCGGGCCAGCTCCTCGTCCACGGCGGCCTCGATCTGCGGGATTCCGGCGTCTCCCGAGGCCTTCACGTCCAGCCAGCCCAGCGAGGGGGCACCAGCCAGCCGCAGCAGCCCGAAGCCGGCGCTGATCGCGCTGCGGTCGCGCCGCACCAGCCGGTTATAGAGCCGGGACGACATGCCGTCGCCGAGCACGGTGAGCGCCACGTCGGCCGCGTCGCACTCACGCGTGCCGTCGCGCGGCAGCCGGTAGGCGGCCATCAGCGCGCGCGCCGGGACCTCCTCCGGGACCTCCACCCGCAGCTCCGCGCCGACGATGTCGGGCAGCGTGCCGTCGCGCGGCGGCGCCTTGCCGTCGTGGGACGGGATGGAGCCGAAGTACTTCTGCACCCAGCGCCGGGTCTGCTCCGGGTCGATGTCGCCGACGACCGCCAGGACCGCGTTGTTCGGCGCGTAGTTCGCGCGGAAGAACGCCCGCGCATCGTCCAGCGTCACCGCGTCCAGATCGGCCATGGAGCCAATGGGCGTGTGGTGGTACGGGTGGCCCTCGGGGTAGGCCAGCGCGGTCATCCGCTCGAACGCCGTGCCGTAGGGCACGTTGTCGTAGCGCTGCCGGCGCTCGTTCTTGACCACGTCACGCTGGTTCTCCAGCGACTCCTCGTCGAGCGCGGCCAGCAGCGAGCCCATCCGGTCCGCCTCCAGCCAGAGCGCCAGCTCCAGCTGGTGCGCGGGCATGGTCTCGAAGTAGTTGGTGCGCTCGAAGCTCGTCGAGCCGTTGAGCGAACCGCCTGCGCCCTGGATCAGCTCGAAGTGGCCGTTTCCCCTGACCTGCGCCGACCCCTGGAACATGAGGTGCTCGAACAGGTGGGCCAGGCCGGTGTGGCCGGCCACCTCCTGCCGCGAGCCGACGTCATACCAGAGGCAGACTGCCGCGACCGGAGTCAGGTGGTCCTCGGACAGCACCAGGCGCAGACCATTGTCCAGCCGGTGCTCGGTCGCTGTCAGGCCGCCAGAACCGGCGTGCTGGGTAGCCGCGTGACCCACGGGCGGGCCCGTCCCTTCCGTCGCATGCAGGAGAAGTACAGCCACTGTACGCAAGGGAGCGGGCTGGCCCCGCCCCGCCCGGGGGCGGCGGACGCTACCCAGGCGCGCCCCCGGGGGCGCAGACTGGACGGTAGCCCTGCACCCTGCACAGCAGCCCTGCACCGGACCGTGAGGGAGGTGCTGATCATGGGACTGACCTGGCGGGACGCGGTGTCGTTCGGCGCCATCGCGGTGATCGTCGTCACCTACGCGGCGTATCTGGGCGGCGCCGCCTGCTGCTGCTCTCCAGCGCGTGGGCCACCTCCGCCGTGGTCATGGTCCTCGGCATCGGCTGCGCGGTCGTCGGGGGCGGCGACCTGTATACGAGACCTCAGCCTCGGCTGGGCACGGTCTTCCGGCGGATCGCCACCGGGCTGGGCGCGATCGCGGTCCTGGCTGGTCTCTCCGGGCTGATCACCGGCAGCGCGCACGCGCTGGAGATCCTGGTCGTGGTCACGATCGCCTGGCTCGCGACGGCGCCCTTCTGGCACGTGCTCACGATCGGGTCGCAGCGGTAGCCGCGGGACGGTCCACTACGCTCCGGGACGGTCCACTACACTCACGGCATTGATGGCTGAGACGATCGTGGATTCCGCAGGGGCCCGGACCGGGGCCCGCGCCATCCCGCGCCCGCGCCTGGCGGCCTCGCTCGTCCTGGGCTGCTACCTCGCCGCCGCCCTGGTGCTCACCTGGCGGCTGTGGGCCGGCCCGGCCAGCCGCGCGCAGGTGATCGCGGCCAACGGCGTCTCCGACGACGTTGACCTGTTCGCCTGGTTCCTCCGCTACGACGCGACCGCGGTCGCCCACGGGCATCTCCCGGCGCTGGTCACGACCGCGCTCAACGCACCGCGCGGGATCAACCTGATGTGGAACACCCCGCTGCTGCTGCCCGGGGTGCTGCTGGCCCCGGTGACGCTGCTGGCCGGCCCGCAGGTCACGCTGACCGTCCTGCTGACCCTGGCCTTCGCGGGCTCGGCGGCCAGCCTGTTCGTGGTCCTGCGCCGCTGGGGGGCCAGCCTCTCCGCGGCGGCGCTGGGCGGAGCGCTCTACGGCTTCTCCCCGGCGCTGCGGATGGAGGCCGGCGGCCATTACCATCTCATTTTCGTCGTGCTGCCGCCGCTGATCGTCGACGCGCTGCTACGGATCGTGACCGGCCGCGGTCACGCGGTGCGCGGCGGCATCTGGCTCGGCCTGCTGGTGGCCGCCCAGGTGTTCATCGCCGAGGAGACGCTGGCCGAGACGGCCGTGGCGGCCGTGATCATCGTGGCCGTGCTGGCGGCCAGCCAGCCGCGGCTGGTGCCCGGGCGCCTCAGGGGGACCGTGGCCGGCCTGGGCCGGCGGCCGTGGTGGCGCTGCTGGCCTGCGGGTACCCGCTGTGGGTGCAGTTCCACGGCCCGCTCACCGAGCACGGCAGCCCGTGGAAGGTCGCCTACTACAAGAACCACCTCGGCAACTTCGTCACCGCGCCCGGCGGCGTGCTCTTCCACTCCCGGGCTTTTGCCAGCGCCCTGGCCGCCCACCTCTCGCCGCCGGGGAGTACGTGGCCTACCTGGGCTGGCCGCTGCTGGCCGTGCTGCTGATCGCGACGGTCTGCTTCTGGCGGGACCGCCGGGTCCGCGCCGCGGCGGTGACGTTCGCGCTGCTGGAGATCTTCAGCCTCGGCGGCCAGACCATCCGGGCGGGCGGGTTCCAGTACCCGGGGGTGCTGCTGCCCTGGCACTACCTGCAGCACCTGCCGGTGGCGAACCAGATGCTGGCCAGCCGGTTCGCCATTCTCGCGGACGGGGCCGCGGCCGCCGTGCTCGCGTTCTCGCTGGACCTGGCCCGCGCGGCGGTGCGGAACCGCTGGTGGCGCTGGGCGGCCGGCGCGGTCGCCGTCCTCGCGGTGCTGCCGCTGGTCCCGCTGCCGTTCCAGGCGGCCCGGCCCGCACCCGTCCCGGCCGGCTGGACCACGGCCCTCGGCCTGCTGCGGCTCACCCCCGCCGACAGCGTGCTGGTCGTCCCGGCCAACCCGGAGATGATGCACTGGCAGGCGGACACGAACCTGCCCGGCTCGCTGGTCGGCGGCTACTGCATCGCGCCGAACCCGGCGGGAAAGGCCAGGTCGTGCCGGGGCGGGAAGAGCGCGACGAGCACGTATCTCAATGACCTGTGGAAGGGCAAGACGGGGCTGCGCGCGCCGCCCAGGGCGGAGGTCGCGGCCAACCTGGCCACAATGCGCCCCGTCGCCATCGTCGTGGTCACCCGCCGCGGGTCGCGGCTGGGACGGGCCTCGATCAGGCTCTTCGGCCCGCCTGCCGTCCAGGCTGGCGGCGTCCTCGGCTGGCGCCGGTAGCCGCCGCGGTCGCCGGCGGTTTCCCGCTCAGCACGCGGGCCACCTGCTGGTGACCCGGCGACCCGGATGTGCTGTGCTACTGACATGACCAGCGACACCGCCAATGACTTCAACGCGCTGCCGGAGGACTGGGAATCGAACTCCGATCTCCTGGCCGGCCTGACGGTGGATGACGACGACGAGCACGACGATCCGGTCCTGCGCTGGCCCGACGGCCGGACGGTCGATACCTGGCGCGAGGATTACCCCTACCGCGAGCGGATGTCGCGGCATCAGTACGAGTACGAGAAGCGCCCGCTGCAGATCGAGCTGGTCAAGCTGCAGAACTGGGTGAAGGCCACCGGGCAGCGCCTGGTGATCGTGTTCGAGGGCCGCGACGCGGCGGGCAAGGGCGGCACGATCAAGCGGTTCACCGAGCACCTGAACCCCCGCGGCGCGCAGGTGGTGGCGCTGGCCAAGCCGAGCGAGCGGGAACGGAGCCAGTGGTACCTGCAGCGCTACGTGCCGCACCTGCCCGCCGCGGGCGAGATCGTCATGTTCGACCGGTCCTGGTACAACCGCGCGGGCGTGGAGCGGGTGATGGGCTTCTGCACGCAGGCGGAATACGAGGAGTTCATGCGGGAGGCACCGGAGTTCGAGCGGATGCTGATCCGCTCCGGCCTGAACCTGACGAAGTTCTGGTTCTCGGTGACCCGCGCCGAGCAGCGCACCCGGTTCGTCATCCGCCGGGTCGACCCGGTACGCCAGTGGAAGCTCAGCCCGATGGACATCGAGTCACTGGACAAGTGGGAGGGGTACACCGAGGCGAAGGAAGCGATGTTCTTCTACACCGACACGGCCGAGGCTCCGTGGACGGTGGTCAAGAGCAACGACAAGAAGCGCGCCCGGCTCGAGGCGATCCGGCACGTGCTGGCGAGGCTCGACTACGAGGGCAAGGACAAGGAGGTCATCGGCCAGCCGGACCGGGCCATCATCGGGCCGCCGTCGGAGCTGTCCGAGCACAACCCGGACCGCGCGTACCCCGGGCTGTAAGCCAGTCGCTGCGCCCGGGCGGCGGCCGGCGGGCAGCCGCCCGGCGGGCAGGCCGGTTACTGTCCTCTTTCCCCCAACGGTCCGTTCGGGGAAAACTGCGGCTGGCCGGCCGGCGGGGTCGCGGGGCAGAACTGCCGCCGGCGCCGGGGAGGGCCGCGCTGAGCCGCGCCACGAGCGTGCCCGCGGCCTCGGCGAATTCGGGCGGGCCGAGCACCCCGGGATCCGGCCCTGGATCCGGTCGGCCGGGACGCGGACGCGGATCCGGGCCGGGGCGGCGCCCGCCAGGGCGCAGGGTTCGGTGTGCCGCTGTGACACGCGTCCGTCCCCGGCGGGGGCCTGCCAGGCACCCTGACGGGCCTGGCCCGCCCGGCGGCTGCCCCGGTAAGCTCATCCGGGGGCCGCACCAGGCGTGAGGAGGCCGGATGGCGCTGGATGACTTCCCGCGGTATCCGCTGATGTTCGGCCCGAGCCCGGTGCATCCGCTGGACCGGCTGTCGGAGGAGCTGGGCGGGGCCTCGATCTGGGCGAAGCGGGAGGACTGCAACTCCGGGCTGGCCTACGGGGGCAACAAGGTCCGCAAGCTGGAGTACCTGGTGCCCGACGCACTGGCGCAGGGCGCGGACACGCTGGTGTCGATCGGCGGGGTGCAGTCCAACCACACCCGGCAGGTGGCCGCGGTCGCGGCCCGGCTGGGCCTGCGGGCTGTGCTGGTCCAGGAAAGCTGGGTCGACTGGCCGGACCCGCTGAACGACCGGGTCGGCAACATCCTGCTGTCCCGGATCATGGGCGCCGACGTGCGGCTCGTCGACGCCGGGTTCGGGATCGGCGTCAAATCCAGCTGGGAGCAGGCGCTGGACGAGGTCCGCGCCGGCGGCGGGACCCCGTACCCCATCCCGGCCGGGGCCTCGGACCACCCGCTCGGCGGCCTGGGCTTCGCGAACTGGGCCTGCGAAGTCCAGCAGCAGGAACGTGACCTGGGGATCTTCTTCGACACCATCGTGGTGTGCAGCGTCACCGGGTGGACCCAGGCGGGGATGATCGCGGGGTTCGCCGGCCAGGACCGGCCGCGCCGGGTGATCGGCATCGACGCCTCGGCGAAGCTGGACGAGACCCGGGCCCAGGTGGCGAAGATCGCGCGGGCGACCGCGGAACTGATCGGCCTCGGCCGCGACCTGCGCGAGGACGAGATCAGCGTGCTGCCCGGCTGGGCCGGCGACTACTACGGCATCCCCGTCCGGTCCACCCTCGACGCGATCCGGCTCACCGGCCGCCTGGAAGGCATGATCATCGACCCGGTCTACGAGGGCAAGTCCATGGCCGGGCTGATCGACCTCGTCCGCACCGGCCAGATCAGCCCCGGCTCCACCGTCCTGTACGCGCACCTCGGCGGCCAGCCTGCCCTCAACGCCTACAGCGCGCTGTTCCGCTGACCCCGGCCGGGCCAGCAGAGGTCACCGCATCCGCACGCCGGGCCGGCGCCTGGGCGGGCTGCAAGCGGAATGCAAGGAAACCGTCCGGGCCGGCCTCCGACGCTAGGAGGCGGGCGGGGAGGCCCCTGCCCGAGCCGGCCCGAAGGAGTCACCGTGACCGTCACCACCGTTGGCCACCCGCCCGTCCTCCGTTTTGATTCGCAGCCGGACGGAGGGCCGCCACCCGTCCTCCGCGCCAGCGGCCACGACTACGCCGTCCGTCCCGCGGGCGGCCCGCCCATGCTCGTCCTGCGGCGGCGCCCCGACGTCATCCGCGTCCTGTCCAGCACCGGGAATTTCGGCATGGCCGCCGTGACCGCGACGGGCAGGCTGCGCGGCTGCCCGCTGACCGGCGCGGAAATGCAATCCCCCGACGGTGGCCTGCTGAACATGGACGGGCTGCGGCTGCGCTCGTACCGGCGGCGGATCGCCGGGCTGTTCACCCGCCGCGCCGCGGAAGCGACCCGGCCGGTCGTCGGGGCGCTGGCCCGCAGCCTGGCCAGCTCGCTGCGCGGCCGCGCGACCGCGGACGCCCTCACCGGGTTCGCCGAGCCGTTCAGCGCCACCGCGGTCAGCGCGGCCATGGGGGACACCCCCGGCGGACTGGGACCGGATCCTCGAGGCCTCCCGCGTCGCGTTCGCCGTCGTGCCCGGCCCCGGCGCCGTCGATACGGTGGCCGCGGCCTGGGATGACCTGTACGGCTACTACACCCGCGCCGTGGCCCGGCCCCGCGGGGGATTAACCACGAAGCTCGCCCGGGCCCTGGACGGCCACACGGCCGCCCAGGTCGCCCACGTCACCGGCACGGTCTCCAACGGGTTCGGCGCGATGCTGCCCATCCTGGCCGTCGCCATCGCCGAGCTCGCCCAGCGGCCGGACGTCGTCGCCGCGTGCACGCGGGGGGAGCGCACCTGGGCGTCGGTGGCGGGGGAGCTGCTGAGCACGCGCACGATGTTCCCCGTCGCCCTCCCGCGCATCGCCCTGACCGACACGTGGCTCGGCGGACGGCCCATCACCCGGGGCACCACCGTGCTCCCGTCGCTGATCGCCGCGGCGCACGACGGGCCGGTCTCACCGGGCATCCCGTTCGGCGCAGGGCCGCACTTCTGTCCCGGGGCCGCGCTGGCCCGCGTCTGGTTCTCGGTCGCGCTGGAGGCGTTCTTCGGGACGTTCCCCCGGGCGCGGCTGGCGGGTGACCTGGACTGGCAGGCGGGGACGCTGTCCGTCCCCCGGGAGATCAGGCTGGCGCTGCGCTGATCCTGGCCCGGGCCGCGTATGATGCCCGCGTGCGGAGACGATCATGAGCCGCGGTGCGGCGTGACCGGCGGGCGGTGGAGCACCGGCCAGCCGGTCCTGGTGGAAGACGTCGAGGGGTCCACCCGCCCCGCGGCCTACTACCTGGCCGAGTCACGCGACGGCCTGTACGTGCCCTACGTGCTCCGGACGCCGGCCGACGAGGGGCGGTTCCCGTTCGTCTTCCTCGCCTACGGCAACGGAGGGGGCGGGATCGGCTGGCTGCGCCAGTGGGTGCACACCCGCCCGTACATCATGGAGCGCCTGCTCGCCGCCGGGTACGCCTGCGGGTGGGGGCGCTACCGCACGGAGGTCGACCTCGGCTTCAACCGCGGGGGCCCGCTCATGGTCGATGGGCGCCAGGGCATGGAGGTCATGAACCGCTCGCCGCTGGAGTTCGAGGATGAGCTCGCCATCCTCGGGCACGTCCGCCAGCACCCGCAGGTGGACGCGGGCAGCCTCGGCCACATCGGGGTCAGCCACGCGGGTGAGATGCTGTTCAAGCTGGCCTTCCGGTACCCGGGGATGCTGCGGGCCGGCGTGGCCAGCGAGCCGGCCAACCACGAGTTCCTCGACCTCAGGCTGGACGACGCCGCACCCGTCAGCCCGAGACCGGGCTGCGGGACATCGAGGAGATGCAGATGCAGGACCCGGCCTGGGTCCGGGCCCGCACCAACCTCCCGGTGGCCCGGGAGCGCATCGCCGCGATCGACGTGCCGATCCTGGTCATGGGCCGGGACAGCGACCATCTCCAGGGGATCTTCCGGCTCAGCTACGAGCTCCTCGACGAGGCCGGCGAGGACGCCACGTGGGTGTCCTGGGATCACCCGCTGCACGGCTACCTCTTCCCGGTCACGGCCGGCCGGGCCGCCCGCCCTGACCAGATCCAGGAGCGCGCGGTGGACGGGGTGATCGCCTTCCTCGACCGGTACATGAAACCGGGCCGGGGCAGCGCCGGGTGACGCGGCAGCAAGACTTGCATGATTCGTTTTCTTGAATCATTCGCCTTTATGCGCGTAGGTTGGCGGCATGACCGCATCCCAGAGTCCGACCACCGCCGAGGAGTTGCGCGGGGCCGGCCTGCGGGTGACGGCCGCCCGCGTCGCGCTGCTCGAGACCGTCCGGGACGGTGATCACCTCGGCGTCGAGGCGATCGCCTCCGGGGTGCGCGATCGCATCGGCCACGTCTCCCTGCAGGCCGTGTATGACGCCCTGCACGCGCTCACCGCGGCGGGACTCGTGCGCCGCATCGAGCCGGCCGGCAGCCCGGCCCGGTTCGAGGGGCGCGTCGGGGACAACCACCACCACGTCGTGTGCCGGTCGTGCGGTGCCGTCGCTGACGTCGACTGCGCGGTCGGCGAGGCGCCGTGCCTGACCGCGTCCGACGACCATGGCTTCGCGATCGACGAGGCCCAGGTCATCTACTGGGGCCTGTGCCCCGGCTGTTCCACCGCCCGCAGTTCCTGAGCACCGTGATCCGCCCTAGTCCGGAAGGATTCCCATGTCCGAGAACCATGATCCAGTAGTCACCGAAGACGCGACCCCGGAGAGCGGGGGGAATGCCCGGTCGTGCCCGGCCGCACGCACCCCACCATGGGTGACGCCAACCGTGACTGGTGGCCGAACCGGCTCAACCTGAAGATCCTGGCCAAGAACCCGGCCGTGGCCAACCCGCTCGGCGAGGAGTTCAACTACGCCGAGGCGTTCAAGACCCTCGACCTCGGCGGCCGTGAAGCGGGACATCGCGGAGGTGCTGACCACCTCGCAGGACTGGTGGCCGGCTGACTTCGGCAACTACGGCCCGCTGATGATCCGGATGGCGTGGCACAGCGCGGGCACCTACCGCATCAGCGACGGCCGCGGCGGCGCCGGGGCCGGCCAGCAGCGCTTCGCCCCGCTCAACAGCTGGCCGGACAACGTCAGCCTGGACAAGGCCCGCCGGCTGCTGTGGCCGGTCAAGAAGAAGTACGGCCAGAAGATCTCGTGGGCCGACCTGATCGTCCTCACCGGCAACGTCGCCCTGGAGTCGATGGGCTTCAAGACCTTCGGCTTCGGCGGTGGCCGCGCGGACGTCTGGGAGCCGGACGAGGACGTCTACTGGGGTCCCGAGACCACCTGGCTCGACGACGAGCGCTACACCGGCGACCGGGAGCTCGAGGAGCCGCTCGGCGCGGTCCAGATGGGTCTCATCTACGTCAATCCGCGAGGGCCCGAACGGCAACCCGGACCCGCTCGCCGCGGCCCGCGACATCCGCGAGACGTTCCGCCGGATGGCGATGAACGACGAGGAGACGGTCGCCCTGATCGCCGGCGGTCACACGTTCGGCAAGACCCACGGCGCAGGCCCGGACGACAACGTCGGCCCCGACCCCGAGGCCGCCCCGCTCGAGCAGCAGGGCCTGGGCTGGAAGAGCACCTACGGCACCGGCAAGGGCGGCGACGCGATCACCAGCGGTCTCGAGGTTACCTGGACGCGCACGCCGGTGACGTGGGACAACAGCTTCCTCGAGACCCTGTACGGCTACGAGTGGGAGCTGACCAAGAGCCCGGCCGGCGCGCACCAGTGGAAGCCGAAGGACGGCGCGGGCGCGGGTACCGTCCCCGACGCTCACGACCCGTCCAAGAGCCACCCGCCGACGATGCTGACGACCGACCTCTCGCTGCGCGCGGACCCGGTCTACGAGCAGATCACGCGGCGCTTCCTGGAGCACCCGGCCGAGTTCGCGGACGCCTTCGCCCGGGCCTGGTTCAAGCTGACCCACCGCGACATGGGCCCGGTCGTGCGCTACCTCGGCCCGGAGGTCCCGGCCGAGACGCTGCTGTGGCAGGACCCCATCCCCGCGGTGACGCACGAGCTCATCGACGCCGAGGACATCGCCTCCCTCAAGGGCCAGGTCCTCGCCTCGGGCCTGCCGGTGTCCCAGCTGGTGTCCACCGCGTGGGCGTCGGCCTCGTCCTTCCGCGGCAGCGACAAGCGCGGCGGCGCCAACGGCGCGCGCATCCGCCTCGAGCCGCAGAGCGGGTGGGAGGTCAACGACCCGGACCAGCTGGCGACGGTGCTGCGCACCCTGGAGGGGATCCAGGCAGGCCTTCAACGCCGCCCAGACCGGCGGCAAGCAGGTCTCGCTCGCCGACCTGATCGTGCTGGCCGGCGGCGCGGCCGTCGAGCAGGCCGCCCAGGAACGCCGGCTTCGACGTCGAGGTCCCGTTCACGCCGGGCCGCGCGGACGCGTCGCAGGAGCAGACCGACGTGGAGTCGTTCGCCGCGCTCGAGCCGACGCGCCGACGGGTTCCGCAACTACCTCGGGAAGGGCAACCGGCTGCCGGCCGAGTACCTGCTGCTCGACCGGGCGAACCTGCTGACCCTGAGCGCCCCCGAGATGACGGTCCTCGTCGGCGGCCTCCGCGTGCTGGGCGCGAACTACCAGCAGTCGCCGCTCGGCGTCTTCACCGCCACCCCCGGGTCGCTGACCAACGACTTCTTCGTCAACCTGCTCGACATGGGCACGACGTGGCAGGCGGCGTCCGGGGACGCGAACACGTTCGAGGGCCGCGACGCGCGCCACGGGCGAGGTCAAGTGGACCGGCAGCCGGGCCGACCTCGTCTTCGGGTCGAACTCCGAGCTGCGCGCGCTCGCGGAGGTCTACGCCAGCGACGACGCGAAGGAGAAGTTCGTCGCGCGACTTCGTCGCGGCGTGGGACAAGGTGATGAACCTCGACCGGTTCGACCTCGCCTGATCCTCCCGCCTGGGCGTCCGGCTGCCGTGGCCGGACGCCCGGGCCTGACCGGGCCGCGCCGGGCGCACCGGCCGGGCCGGCGGCACGATCGGGCGCCGGATCAGATCATGGTGGCGCCGACGATGGTGGTCACCAGCCCGGTCTGCAGATCGTAGACGTGGCCCGAGACGCTGACCTGCGGTAGCACCCGGGGCGAGCACAGCAGCCGGTGCACGTCGGCGCGGACGGTGGCCGCCGGGTTGACGACCGCCTCGGCGGCGAGCGCGGCCTCGTCCAGGCCGGTGCGCGCGGCGAAGGCGGACCGGAAGGCGGCGTCGGCCAGGAATCCCGTGCCGCAGCCGGTGTGCTGCACGACGGCCACCTCGAACAGCGGGCCGTCCGGGTTCATCGTCCGGGCCAGCGAGCTGATGAACGCGATGTCGTTGATGACCGCCTCCGTGACCCGGCCACCGGCGTTGCGGATCACCGGAGCGTCCCCGAGCTGGAGCCCCAGGAAAGCGGCCGGGTTGACGCGCGGGTCCAGGCAGGTGACGAGGAACACCTGCTGGCGGGGCAGGATGGCCAGCCCGGCGTGAGCGCCGCTGGCGGCGAAGGCGCGGTTGCGCTCGAGGAGCGGCTGCAGGTTGGACATGGGTCCCTCCCCAGGGTGAGCGGGCCGCCAGGGCGGGGGCCCTCGGATCCCGGTTCGGCGCGCCGCGCCCGCGGCTGCATGGTTGAAATACTCTGCGGATAGGTTTAAAAAGTCAAGCTCTTGAACTTTAAAATCAACCAGATGTCGGTTAACCTCGGCTTATGCGTACCTACGGCCAGTACTGCTCGATCGCCAAGGCGCTGGATGTCGCCGGCGACCGGTGGACCCTGCTGATCGTCCGGGAGCTCCTGATCCGCGGCGCGTGCCGGTACACCGACCTGAAGAACGGGTTGCCTGGAATTGCGACCAACCTCCTCTCGGACCGGATCCGTGAGCTCGAGTCGGCGGGCCTGATCCGGCGGGAGGACGCCCCGCCCCCGGTCGCCACGACCGTGTTCCACCTGACCGAGACCGGCGCGGAGTTGCAGCCGGTGCTCGACGCCCTCGGCCGGTGGGGGGTCAGGTACATGAGCCAGCCTGTCCCCGGCGACCAGTTCCGGGGTCACTGGTTCGCGTTCCCGGCCTCGTTGTTCCTGCACGACCGGGACCCGGGCGGGCCGCCGGTGTCGATCGAGCTGCGCACCTGCGGCGACCCCGTGGTTATCGAGGTCTCCGGTGGCTCGGTCACCACCCGGCTCGGTGCGGCCGCCGCCCCGGATCTGGTCCTGCGCGGCGAACCGCAGCTCATCCTGGCCCTGTTCGCCGGCCAGCGCACCGCCGCCGAGGTGGCCGGGGATGGCCTGGAGATCAGCGGCGATGCCGGCGTGCTGGAGCGCGTCCGGCCGGCCCCGAGGCGGCCCTGGTTTCGCCGCACGCCGCGGGGTAGCAGGGCCCGGACGGAAGGAGCGGTGACCATGGCACGCGGACTGCGCAGCGCGGTAATCGGCGGGTCGGGCGTGCTCGCCGCGGTCGGCCTGGCGGCCTGCGGGTCGGGCGGATCGCAGGCTGCGGCCGCCGGCGGCCGGTACCCAGCCGGCTGGCACCGCCCACGCGGTGCAGGCTGCGTACACGGCGAGCACCAGCAGAAGACGGCGGCGTTCCGGCTCGCGGAGACCGTCTCGGTGAAGAACTCAGCCGGGTCTGCGCAGCACGCGTCGGTCAGCGGGTCCGGCGACGTGGACTTCACGGCCAGCAGTTTCCGGGTCAGCTTGAATGTCCCCAGCGGCGGCAGCATCACATGGTGCGGGCGGCGAGACGGAATACGTTCGGGTGCCCGCGGCCGAGCGGGGCCAGGTGCCGGGGCACAAGCCGTGGCTGAGCCTGAACCTCAACAGGTGAGCCAGGCCAGGCTCGGCGCGAAGGCCGCCGGGCCTTCCGGCAGGAAGCCGGGGCTCTCCGGGCCTCCACCTCCCGGTCCAGGTTGGGTTGACGCCCATCATCTGGTCCGCCAGATCCGGTACCGGATTCCCGTTCCCGCCGCCAGCACCGGCGCGGCCGCCGGCACCGCGACGGCCACGATCACCTTTTCCCGCTACGGCGTCCCGGTCCACGTCAGCCCTCCGCCGGCCAGCGAGACCGCCGATGTCACAGCGAGCTGCTCCAGCGGACCGGGACTGGGTGAGCCGCAGCGGGCCAGAGGGCGCCAGCCGTGCTATCTCGCGGGACGTGCCTCGCCGTAGACCCAGTCGCTGCCGTCCCGGCGGATCACGGCCTCCCAGCCCAGCCGGCGCAGGCGGGGTTCCAGCTCGGCCGGGTCCACGAAGTTCTTGATCACGCGGAACGTGCTGCCGTCGCGGAGCCGTCGCTCGATGACCTCATCCCGGCCCGCCACATAGGCCTCTTTCCCCTGTTCATCGACGTGCTCGTCGATGAACAGCACCCGTCCGTTCCCGGCCAGCAGGCTCTCCAGCAACTGCCAGAACGGCCCGAACCGGCTGGCCGGCACGTGCGAGAGCCACGCCGAGAAGAAGATCACGTCGAACCGGGTAGCCGGGTCCCACGAGAACACGTCGGCCACCTCGAAGCTGACCCTGGCCGACGGCACCCGGTCACGGGCGATCGCCACCGCCTCGGGCGCGGCATCGATGGCCGTCACCGTGTCAGCCCACCCCGCCAGCGCCTCCGTCCACAAGCCGGTCCCGCACGCGATCTCCAGCACGCGCCCGGTCGGCCGCATCTCCGCGACCAGCCGGGCGATACGGGCCCGGGCCGCCGCGACGTCGCCGTATGCGGTCGCGTCGTACTCGGCCGCCCGGCGGCGATAGTAGTCAACCTGGTCAGCGAGAATCTCGTCGGTCACCCGGACATCATCACACGGCGATGCGGCCTGCTCTGGCGGGCTCTGGCGGGCGGGACGCGCGATGAGGCAGGCTCTGACCCGGGCCGGGTGCCCGGGGAGGTAAGGCGATGAGCGAGCTCAAGACCGAGGTCGAGCCGGGCGAGGTGGGCCTGGATGCGGGCCTGCCGGGCCGGACACGGTGGGGCGCCTCTACTCGATGACCAAGCCGGTCACCTCGGTGGCGGCGATGATGCTGTACGAGGAGGGCGCCTTCGAGCTGACCGACCCGGTCAGCAAGTTCATCCCCTCGTTCGCCGGCGTCAGCGTCTACACCGGCGGCTCTGACCAGCGGCAGGTCACGGTGCCCGGCGACCGAGCCGGTGCAGATCTGGCACCTGCTCACGCGCACCGCCGGCCTCACCTACGGGTTCCACCGGGTGCACCCGGTGGACGCCATGTACCGGGCCGCCGGGTTCGAATGGTCCGCGCCCGCCGGGGCGGACCTGGCCCAGGCCTGCGACGTCTGGGCGGGCGTCCCGCTGCTCTTCCAGCCGGGCACGGAGTGGAACTACTCGGTGGCGACCGACGTGCTCGGCCGGGTGGTCGAGGTGGTGTCCGGGCAGCGCGCTCGACGAGTTCTTCGCCGAGCCGGATACTTCGGCCCGCTCGGCATGACCGACACGGCTTCTCACGCTCGCCGAGACGAGCTGCCGCCGGCTGGCCGCCCTGTACACGCCGGGAGCCGGCCGGCAAGGCGGTCCGGCTGGACGCCCTGGGCGAGGGCGCGCGCACAGCGCGCCGGCGATGCTCAGCGGCGGCGGCGGCCTGGTCTCGACCGCGGCCGACTACCACAGGTTCACCCAGATGCTGCTGCACCGGCGCGGACAGCCCGGCCGGGGAACTGGACGGCAGTGCGGCTGCTCAGCCCGCGCACGGTCGGCTACATGAGCCGCAACCACCTGCCCGGCGGCGCTGGACCTGGAGACCGTTCGGCAGGCCGCTGTACGCCGAGTCCCCGTTCCGCGGCGTGGGCTTCGGGCTTGGCTTCGCTGTGGTCATCGACCCGGTGCCGGGCAAGGTCGCTCTGCTCCGCCGGTGAGCTGTCCTGGGGCGGCGCGGCGAGCACCGCGTTCTGGATCGACCCGGCCGAAGAGCTGACCGTCTCGTTCTACACCCAGCTGCTTCCCTCCAGCACGTACCCGATCCGGTCGCAGTTGCGCCCGCTGGTGTACCAGGCGCTGACCGGCTAGGCGGCCAGCGCCTGGCGCGCCGGGGCGGCCGGACGTAACCCGCGGCGCGCCGTCGGGCGTCTCAATCTTGGCGGCGACGGTCGCCAGGCTGACCGGCAGGACGCGTCCTGCCCGGCGTCGGGTGGGGGGCACTGGATATGGGCTGCTCGGTCGGCCGCTGGTCCGCGGTGACGTCGGCGACGCCGAACGCGACACTCGCCGGCGTACTGGCAGGCTTCCTGCTCAACGCCATCATTCTGGTGCTGACCCGCGGGCCCGCGGGCTTCGGCCAGGTGCGTGCGCTGAGCTTCCTGTTTGCGGCGTTCGTGGCCCTGGCCCTCGATTCCTACCTGTTCGGGCTGGTCACCGGCGATCACACCTGCCGGCGGGCGTGGACCGAGGCGATGCTCGCCGCCGGGCTGCTCGGGCTGGGGGCGGTGGCCATCATCGCCGGATTCGCGCTGCTGATGGCTGAGTACATCCCGACCGGCGAAATCCCCGAATCGAAACAATTGCTCGACACGCTCTTCAACGTCCTGCGCGGCGGAGTGGCGCTCGTCGTGCTGACTGCCTTCTTCATGACCTCGTGGAACTTCCTGTACTCAGTCCTGGGCGACGGCGTCCCCGGATACGCCAAGCTCTTCCTCCGGATCTATGCTTTCGCTATCGGCTTCCTGGCTGTCCTGGCGGTAATTATCACATCCGTGCATCCCGATTCCAGTAACCGATTCTGGAAGAGCTGGAAAAGGCTATCCACGGGATGGCGTAACCTGTACACCCAGAAGCTGGAAGTGGACAGCAGCGAGGAAAAAGGGAATAAGCAGCCCAGGCAGCTCGGGCCGGCCACATACTCCACCCTGGTCTACACCATTCTCAGCGTGATGTTCGCCAGCCTGGTGGCCAGCTCATCGGCCCGGGACTGGAGCCCGGCCAGCGTCTGGGTGAAGATAGCAGTGCCGGGCACCATCGTCTGGGTCCTGCTGATCTCCCTGATTCCGCTGTTCTTCCTGCTGGTCCGCTCCGTTCCGTCGTTCACGGCCGAGAGCGTCCGCGGGCGCAGCTGACGATCACCGCCCGGGATAGCTGCCCAGGGCCGGCCGCTCGGCCTACCACACCTCCCGCTCGTGCATGGCGCCGCCGCGGACGATCAGGTAGCACAGCACCCCGATCAGGGGGATGAGCAGCACGAACACGAACCAGAGGGCCTTGGCCCCGCCGGACAGATCACGGCTGCGGAAGATGTCGATGAAGACGGTGATCAGGACCCAGAACCAGACCACCCAGAGGAAGACCTCGAGGATCGTCCAGAAGATGTTCAGCAGCGGATACGACGATGAGACAACCGCGAGTGACATTCGGCCTCCTACGCCGGGGAAGTTGGCGTAGCGGCCTGCCTCCAGGCCGCCGTGCCAGGGCCTGTCCAGCGTGCGGCGGCCTCGGATCACCGGCATCACCCGTCACGGGCGAGACCGCGGCGTTTCCCGGACCGGATGGCCGGGGGAGGCCGGTTTCGTGCCCCGGGCCAGCGGCTTCTCCTGGTCAGCGGGACCGGCCGGGGCCCGGTTTGTCCCGGCCCGGTGGCGTCGGGCCGGGCCTGGCCGCCCGGCGCTGCTCACCCGTCCCGGGTGACGCCCCGCCGGGGCATCATGTTCTCCGGATCCGGCCGCGGCCCCCGGGTCAGTGCTCGTGCACGTGGTCGCCGTGCTGGACGTGACGATGGCCGTCGTGCAGGTGGTTGACGTGATCACCGTGGGCGGCCACCTCGCACCCGTCTCCCGCAGAGTGCGTGCCCTCGTGGCTGGCGTGCAGCGCCTGCTCCGGATGGCGCTCGCCGCCGTGCACGTGGTCCAGGTGGTCGTCATGCTGGACGGTCTCGCACCCGTCGCCCGGGTGGTGCTCGTGATCAGCAGGCTCAGTGTGGCTAGTCATCTGCGCTCCTTGCCCGCCGCGAGTGGCGGGTGGCTTTCCGCCGACTCTACCGAGCGGTCTCCCCGGCGCTGATCAGGGGTGCAGCTTTCGTTACTCACGGTGACGCCGCCCGGCTCCGCCCGGGCGGCGGGGTCATTTCCTGGCCCGGCTGTAGCCCAGGGCCGCGGCCAGCCCGAGCGCGCTGCGCGGGGCGTACGCGATGCGCCACAGGCCACCGTGCGCGGCGGCGCGCGCCTCGTCCTGCCAGGGATACGCCTGCGCCGGGCCGCCGCCGGCCTGCACGTCGTGGACGAGCAGGGCGGCCATGAGCACCTTGCAGGTGGCAGGTTCGAAGACCTCGACGCCGAACCGGTGGGCCCCGGCGTACGCCGCCGCCAGCACCCGGTTCTTCAGCACGGACCTGGTCCGGGTCGGCGGGGCGACGTTCATCGACACGGCCGCGCCGGATTCCCGGGCCACGGTGGCCCGCCAGCGGTGCACCCGCTTGGCGAGCGCGTAATTCGGGCCTTGCTGCGGTATCAGGCTGTCGTTGATGCCCGGGTCAGCGCCGGGCTGGTAGGCGCGGCGGAGCAGCCGCCCGCCGGACAGCGACCGCAGCGGCCGGCCGGCCAGCTTCGCGGCCCGTGAACGGGTCGCGTACGCGTGGACCGACTGCGCGACGGCTTCCGCCGGGACCGCGAACACGTCGGTCGGCGTGGCCAGGAACGCGAGCGTGACATCGTCCCGCCCGGCCAGCAGCCGCACGGTCAGCGCGTCGACCGCGGCGGACAGGCGCACGTTGGCCGCGCCGTCCGCGTAGACGTAGTTGCCCAGCACCAGCGGGCCGTCCAGGCCGGCCAGCCAGTCGGCCACGGTGGGGACGTCGCGCGTCAGGTCGAGGCCGGCCCGCTGCACGAGGGCCTGGCTCCCGCCCCCGGGCTCGCGCTGGCCCGCCTGCTGGTGCAGCACCGGGACCAGGAGGGTCCCGCCGCTGCACCGCGCGGTGTCCAGCACGCGCTCCCAGATAGCGGGCCGGGCCAGGTCCACGGCGATCACCCGGGCACCCCAGCCCAGCAGGGGGGACAGCGGGCCCACCTCGGCGCCTGCGCCGAGGACCGCGATCGTGCGGCCGGGCAGGGACAGCCACTCCGGGTGCTGCGCGACCGTCCGGACCGCATCGGCGCAGGACGGCTCGATCACGCCGCTGTCCACCCACGCCTCCAGCCTCCGCAGCAGGGCGTCGCCGCGCAGCAGGTCGCCGTGGTACGGCAGCACCAGGCCGTCGTCGGCCTGCCCGGTGCCGGGCACCGTGACCGCGGTCAGCCGCTGGTGGCCGGGCGCGGAGAGCAGCGGGCCGAGCCCGGTCTCCGTGCCGTCGGCGTGCGCGACGCGCATCCGGCGGTGCACCGATTCCAGCCCGTCGCGGGCCACCGACACCGCGGCGTCCCTGGAGGCCAGCCCGGCTTCGACGAGCCGGCGGAAATGCACGAGGTAGCCGGTGCGCCAGTTCGTGTCCTGTTCCGCATCCAGGGCCCCGACCGGGTTAACCGGGCGCAGCGCGTCAGCGACCACGGCGCTGCCCAGTGCTGACGTGCTCCTGCGTCCGGCCGCGGAGAGGGGAAAGACCACCCCGGCCGCCTCGTCGCCGCTCATCGCGCTCCCGTCGTCGTCACGAGACAACCACGCTGGCCAGCATCCCGCCACCGCTGGCGGCCAACCGCGCGGGTACGTGCCTGCGCCGGGCGCCGGGCCGGAGCTGGCGGGTTGCATAATCATGCATGGGGCGGCATAATTTCGCAGGTGTCCAAGGTGATAACTTCCCTGCCCATCGGCGAGCGCATCGGCATCGCTTTCTCCGGCGGGCTCGATACGTCGGTCGCGGTCTCCTGGATGCGCGACAAAGGGGCGGTGCCGTGCACGTACACCGCTGACATCGGGCAGTACGACGAGCCCGACATCGGGTCGGTCCCCGGGCGGGCCAAGCTGTACGGCGCCGAGATCGCCCGGCTGGTGGACTGCCGCCCTGCCCTGGTGGAGGAGGGGCTGGCCGCGCTGACCTGCGGGGCATTCCACATCCGCTCCGGTGGCCGGTCGTACTTCAACACCACCCCGCTGGGCCGCGCGGTCACCGGCACGCTGCTGGTCCGGGCCATGCTGGAGGATGACGTCCAGATCTGGGGCGACGGCTCGACCTTCAAGGGCAACGACATCGAGCGGTTCTACCGGTACGGGCTGCTGGCCAACCCGAGCCTGCGCATCTACAAGCCGTGGCTCGACGCGGCGTTCGTCAGCGAGCTCGGCGGCCGGCGGGAGATGAGCGCCTGGCTCCTCGCCCACGACCTGCCGTACCGCGACAGCGCCGAGAAGGCCTACTCGACCGACGCGAACATCTGGGGGGCCACCCACGAGGCCAAGACCCTGGAGCACCTCGACACCGGGATCGAGACGGTCGAGCCGATCATGGGCGTGCGGTTCTGGGACCCGGCGGTCGAGGTCGTGCCCGAGGAGGTCACGGTCGGGTTCGAGCAGGGCCTGCCGGTCACCATCAACGGAACGGAGTTCGCGACGCCGGTCGACCTGCTGATGGAGGCCAACGCGATCGGCGGGCGGCACGGGCTGGGCATGTCGGACCAGATCGAGAACCGGATCATCGAGGCCAAGAGCCGGGGCATCTACGAGGCGCCGGGCATGGCCCTGCTGCACGTGGTGTACGAGCGGCTGGTCAACGCGATCCACAACGAGGAGACCATCGCGAACTACCACGCTGAGGGCCGCAGGCTGGGCCGGCTGATGTACGAAGGCCGCTGGCTGGACCCGCAGGCGCTGATGCTGCGCGAATCACTGCAGCGGTGGGTGGGCTCCGCGGTCACCGGCGAGGTCACGCTGCGGCTGCGCCGCGGGGAGGACTACTCGATCGTGGACAGCACCGGCCCGGCGTTCAGCTACCACCCCGACAAGCTGTCCATGGAGCGCACGGAGGACTCAGCGTTCGGCCCGCTGGACCGGATCGGCCAGCTCACCATGCGCAACCTGGACATCGCTGACTCGCGCGCCAAGCTCGAGCAGTACGCCGGCCTGGGCATGATCGGCGCCGCGCACGTCCAGCTGATCGGGGCCGCCGCCCCCAGCGGTCTGGTCGGGGAGATGCCGCAGGGCGGGGCCGAGGCCATCGCCTCGCGCGGCGAAGTGGACACCGACGACGAGTTCCTCGACCGCGCCGCGATGGAATCCGGTACCGACTGAGCCGGTCCTGCGGGCAAGCTCCCCCGCGCTAGGCCGGTGTGCACAGGTATCCCCGCACTCAGGGGTGGGTAGAGGCAAACCAGGCTAAAGCTGGCTACATCAAGGCAGGTAGGTCTGTGGCCGACCACCCCAGGGCTGTCCCGCGGGCGAGTGTCAACGCGCTGATCGAAACGAAGCTGCATGCTCCCGCGCTTCGCCAGGAGTGGATGCAGCGCGGGGATCTCGTCGGCTACCTGGCGGGGTGCTCGTCGTCCAGGCTGGTGCTGGTGGCCGCGCCCGCAGGTTTCGGCAAGACCATCACGGTGGCCCAGTGGGCGGCCAGCCCGGCCGAGGACCGGCCGTTTGCCTGGGTCTCGCTGGACCGTGGCGACGATGACCCGGCCCGGCTGTGGCTGCACGTCGTGTCCGCGCTGCGGGCCTGCCCGCAGTTCGACGGCCAGGACATCCTGCGGGCCCTCCGGGCCCCGGTACCGGACATCCCCGGGACCGTGCTGCCGGCCCTGGCCACCAGCTCGCTGCGCTCGCGGCCCGGGTGGTTATCGTGCTGGACGACTATCACGTGATCCGCGATCACGGCTGCCACGGCCAGGTCGCCGCCTTCCTGGCGCACCTCCCGGCCACGGCCCAGCTCGTGCTGGTGACCCGGGCTGACCCGCCGCTGCGGCTGGCCCGGCTGCGGGCGGCCGGGAAGATAACGGAGGTCCGGGCGCCCGAGCTGCGGTTCACGACCGCGCAGGCCGCCGCCCTGGTGCGCACGGTGGCCGGTGTTGATCTGCCCGGATCCGACGTGGCCGAGCTGGTCGAACGCACCGAGGGGTGGCCCGGCGGCGTCTACCTGGCGGCGCTTTCGCTGCGCGGGCATCCCTCGCCCGCCGGCTTCGTCCGCCAGTTCACCGGCAGCAACCGGTTCATCGTCGACTTCCTGGCCGAAGAGGTACTGGCCCGCCAGCCCGGGCAGATCCGGCAGTTCATGACGCGGACCGCCATCCTGGGCCGGTTCTGCGCACCGCTGTGCGACGCGGTCACCGGGTCGGCCAACGCCGCGGAGATCATCGACATCATCGAGCGTGACAACCTCTTCCTGGTGCCACTCGATGACCACCGCCGGTGGTACCGCTTCCATCACCTGTTCGCGCAGGTGCTTCTCGGTCAGCTGGCCAGGACCGAGCCCGCCATCGTGCCCGCGCTGCACCGGCGCGCGAGCGCCTGGCACCGGCAGTCGGGGTCCGCGGAGGAGGCGATCGATCACGCGCTGGCCGCCCGGGACGTCGGCGCAGCGGCCAGCCTCATCGCGGATCACTGGCCCGCCTACATGGACATCGGCCGGGTCAGCACGGTCCGCGGCTGGCTGCGCGGGCTGGGCGATGACCAGATAGGCGCCGACCCGCTGGCGGCGCACTGCGCGGCGTGGTGCGCGGCCCTCACCGGTGACCTGCAGCCGGTGCGGCGCTGGCTCCCGGTGCTCGAGTCCGCGGAGGAGAGCGGTCCGCTGCCGGACGGCATCCGGTCGCCCCGGTCCTCAGCCGCGCTGCTGCGGGGCTGCTTCGGATTCGACGGCATCGAGGTGATGCGCGACTCGGCGCGCACAGCGGCCGACCTGGAGAGCAACCCCTGGTCGCCCTGGTATGCGCTGGCCAGGACGGCGCTCGGGTCAGCGCTGTACCTGTCGGGCGAGCCGGACGCGGCGGCCGCCCCGCTGACCGAGGCGCTCGCCAGCGCCGCGTCGCTCCCGTCGGCCCGGGTGGCGGCCCTCTCGCTGCTGGCCGTGGTGCGGGCCGAGCAAGGCCAGGGCAGGCGGGCCCAGGAGCTGGTGCACAGCGCGCGCCAGCTGGTGGGAGACAGCGATCTCGCCGAGACCCAGCAGGGTTCCAGCGTCTGCACGGCCGCGGGCGCGGTCTGCGCCGCACAGGGACGGACCGCGCAGGCGCGCACCGAGTTTGAGCACGCCCTCCGGATCCGCCGGCAATGGGCCGAGCTCACGCCCTGGCCCGTCATCGACAGCCTGATCCGGCTGGCCCTGGTGCGCAACGACCTGGGCGAGCGTCCCGCAGCGGCGGCACTCGCCGGCGAGGCCAGGCAACTGCTGGGCACCTGCCCGGACGGCGCGCAGGCTCAGTGGGACCGGCTGCACCGGCTCGAACGCCAGCTCCGCCGTCCCCTGCGGGGCGGGGCTGCCGCACCGCTCACCGAGCGCGAAATGACCGTGCTGAGGCTGCTCCGGCGCACCTTGTCGCTCCGCGAGATCGCCGGGGAACTCTGCCTGTCGCCGAACACGGTCAAGAGCCACACCCGGGCCGCCTACCAGAAACTGGGTGTCTCCACCCGCCAGGAGGCCATCGCGCGGGCGCACGAGATCGGGGTCCTGTAGCGGCCTGGCCCGGCCAGCTTCCCGCATCCCCAGCTGCCTCCAGGCGGATTCCCAGACGGCGGGGTTAGCGTGAGCCCGTGCAGCAACTGGTGGATTCCCGCCCCCTGGCCGGTGATCCGGGCGCGCTGACCGCGCGGCTGGCCACGGAGGGGTACGTGTTCCTGCGCGGTCTGCTGCCCGCCGGGCAGGTTCGCGCGGCGGGGGAGATGGTCGCCGCGACGCTGCACGCGGGAGGCTGGACCGGGGCCGGGTCAGTGCGCCTGGGCCCGGCCGCCGGGCCGCGCGAGGCGCTGGCCGATCCGGCGTACCGCGCGGCGGTGACGAGCGTGGCGTTCAACGCGCTGCCGTACCTGGCGCCGCTGCGGGAAACGGTTCGTGACATCCTGGGCCCGGCGGCCTTCTCCTACCCGGTGAAGGTGCTGCGCGCGGTGCCGCCGGAGACGGCGGCGCAGCGGACCCGCGGCCGGTACGTGCACTGCGACTACGCCGCCTCGGGCGTGCAGGACATGCTGACCACCTGGCTGCCGCTGACCGACGTGCCGAGCGCGCTCGGCGGCCTGGCCGTGCGGCCCGGCGGTCACCGGGACCGGCCGCGCCTGCCGCGCCTGCTGGCGGGCACCGAGCGGGGCTGGGCCACCACCGACTACCAGGCAGGTGATGTGCTCATCTTTCACTGCCTGACGCCGCACGCGGCCCTGCCCAACGTGCGGCACCAGCTGCGGCTGTCCGCTGACTTCCGCTGGCAGCAGCCGGACGGTCCGGCGCCGGCGGAGATGATCCTGGGGCCCGCCGCCCGGCCACCCGAGCTGTTCAGCCTGCTGCTGGGACGTGAGCCCTGGTGGGAACCGGTCCCGGCTGGCCTCACGCTCCGGCCGCGCGCGGAACTGGCCGCCCGGCCGGTGCGCCCGTCCCGCCTGTTCGCGGTCCATCCCGCCTGGTGGCGCTGGCAGCCCGGGCCCGGGCCAGTTCATTAGCCCGCGCTACCGGCTGGTGGGGGGCCGGTCACGCCGGTGGCATGGCCGCGACCGCGCCGGGACGGGAACAGCACCAGCCCGGGTAAGACCGTTGGAGATTCTCTAACGATCCGTCCGTGAAGTGATCACCAGGAGGCGCGACCATGACCGACTGGACGAACGACGAGCTCAGCCGGGTCGGGCAGGCGGAGGAACTGCAGATCGCCTCGACCCGGCGGGACGGCACGCTGAGCGGTCCGCGGACGATCTGGGTCGTCCCGCTGGCCGGCGACCTGTACGTCCGCTCCGTGAACGGGCCCTCCGCGGCCTGGTTCCGTGGCACGCAGGTCCGCCAGGAAGGCCACGTCAGGGCCGGGGGCGTGGACCGGGACGTGGCGTTCGAGGCGGCCGATCACGGCCTCGACGACCAGATCGACGCGGCCTACCGGGCCAAGTACCGGCGGTACGCGAAGAGCATCACCGACTCGGTCACCAGCCCCGCCGCCCGGTCCACGACGACCAGGCTCGTCCCCCGTTAAGGGCGCAGGGCTAGGGAGCGACGGCCGTGGACGATCTGATGATCAGCGACGTGGCCATCAGGACGTGCTTGGCGGCCGGGCCGGTACCGGGGGAGCCCGGGCGGCCGAATCGCTCCAGCAGGAGCCGGGCTGCCTCGTAGCCGATGTCGTATTGCGGGATACGGACGGTGGTCAGGGCCGGGCGCCACCATTCCACGGACGGCATGTCGTTGTAACCGACGATCGAGAGGCTGGCCGGGCACGGCCGGCCAGCCTGCTGGGCGGCCGCGTAGCAGCCCAGGGCCATCAGGTCGTTGCCGGCCAGGATGGCGGTGACGCCCGGGACCTCGGCCAGCAGGTCCAGGGCCGCGTCCCGGGCGTCAGCGGCGGTGAGGGTGGGGCAATGCCGGACGATCAGCTGGTCCCGGTCGAGCCCGAGGTGGGCGGCGCAGGCCAGGAACGCGTCGGCCCGGGTCTGCACGACCGAGAGGTTGGGCGGCCCGGTCAGGTGGGCGATCACCTGGTGGCCGAGGCCGGCCAGGTGCGCGGTGGCGGCCTGCATCCCGGCCCGGTCGTCGCTGCTGACCGCGGGCAGGTCCAGATCGCCCGTCTCGCGGTTGACCAGGACGACCGGGTCGGCCGCCGCGGTCAGCCGGCTGACCGCCGTCCCGTCCAGGGTCGCGGAGGCCACGATGTAGCCGTCGCAGCGGCGGGCCTGCAGGGCGGCGACGCGGTCACGTTCCCGGCCCGGGTCGTTGCCGGTGTTCGCGACCAGCGCGACGTACCCGGCTTCCGCCAGCGCGTCCTCGATCCCCTGGACGATCGGCGGGAAGACCGGGTTGGCCAGGTCGGGGAGCACCACGCCGACGACGGCGCTGCGCCGCGCGCGCAGGGTCCGGGCGCTAGGGTCAGGCACGTACCCGAGGCGCCGGGCGGCCGACCGGACGCGCTCCGCGGTCGGGGCCGAGATCCGGCCCTCGCGGCGCGGGTCGAGCGCCCGCGAGGCGGTGCCCGGATGCACTCCCGCCAGTTCGGCGACATCCCGGATGGTCGGCCGGCCGGTGGCCGGGCCGGCGGTGGCCGGGCGGGCTGTCATCCGCCCAGGCTACCCCGGCGTGGCAATCGAATGCCAGGCTACGCCCCGGCAGGTGCCTTGACATACGGCCGATCAGCGGCGCAGAGTTGTGGCAACCGATTGCCAGGAGGTGGCTGAGATGCCCCGTATCAGTTATGTCGAGCCGGACACGGTCACCGACCCGGAGCTGGCGGCCATCCTGGAGGAGTCCCGCACGTACGGCACGCCGCGGCTGGAGAGCCAGGCCCTCCGGGCGCACGTGCCGGCCGTCCTGCGGACCTTCGCCGCGTCCTGGCAGCAGGTGTTCCGGGAGGGCGTCCTTGATCACCGGATCAAGGAACTCGCCCGGGTCTACGTGGCGAAGTCACTCGAATGCGGCTACTGCGCGGGCCAGCGGTCGCATATCGCGGCCGAGCAGGGCGCTACCGAGGACGACTACGACGAGATCATCGACTTCCGCCGGTCGGGCCGCTACGACGATCGCCAGCGGGCCGCGCTGCGCTGGGCCGAGGCGATCGCCTGGGATCCCGGCAGCGCCGATGACGATCTCTGGTCGGAGCTGCACAAGCATTTCTCTGAGCCTGAGCTCGTCGAACTGGGCTACTTCATCGGCCTGACCATGGGCCAGCAGCGCTTCCTGAAGACGGTCCAGGTCAGGCACGGCGACCTCGGCGCCGGCAGCCTGGCCGGCCTGGCGCCCGACGTGGCCCGCCAGCTGGCGGATGCGGACGCCGGAGGGGCCGGCTGACCAGCGCTGAGGCGGCTCACCGGCCCGGCTGGCCCGGCGGGTGGGCGCCGGGGGTGATCAGCCGGGACTCGTAGGCGAGGACGACCGCCTGGACCCGGTCCCGCAGGCCGAGCTTGGCCAGTATCCGGCCGACGTGGATCTTCACGGTGCCCTCGGACAGCTGCAGGCGGGCGGCGATCTCCCCGTTGGACAGGCCCGCGGCCATGGCGGAGAAGACGTCCTGCTCGCGGCCGGTGAGGGCCTGCCGTATCCGGGCGGCGGGCCGTCCGTCCGGCGGCCCGGGCTGCGGCGTGATGGCGAACTGGCGGATGAGGCGCGTGGTGGCGGTCGGCGCCAGGACGGCGTCGCCCCCGGCGATGGTGCGGATCGCGGCGACCAGGTCGTCGGGCTGGGTGTCCTTGAGCAGGAAGCCGCTGGCCCCGGCGCGCAGCCCGGCGTACACGTAGTCGTCGAGGTCGAAGGTGGTCAGGATCAGCACTTTCGACGGCAGCCCGGCGGCCACGATGTCCCGGGTGGCCTCGATGCCGTCCCGGCCGGGCATGCGCACGTCCATGAGCACGACGTCGGGACGCAGCGCGGAGCACATCGACACCGCGACCTTCCCGTCGGCGGCCTCGCCAGCCACCTCGATGCCGGCTTCGGCGTCGAGGATGAGGCGGAAACCCTTCCGCATCAGCGAGTGGTCGTCGACCAGGAGCACGGTGATCATGATGCGCCGCCCGGGTCGAGGCGGAGGAGGGCGGTGACCCGCCAGCCGCGCGGGTCGCGCGGGCCGCAGTCCAGGTCGCCGCCGAACGCGCTGACCCGCTCGCGCATCCCGGTCAGGCCGCCGCCGGGCACGGCGGCGCCGCCGGCGCCGCCGGTGCCGTCGTCGTCAACGTCCACCCGGACCTCGGCCGGGGTGAGCTGGAGCCGGACCGCCGCGGTGACGCCGGGGCCGCCGTGCTTCATGGTGTTGGTCAGGGCTTCCTGGACCAGCCGGTACACGGCTAGCTGGATGCCGGGCGGCGTGGCCGCGGGCCCGCCGGTGCGCTCGTACCGCACCGGCAGGCCAGCCGCGCGGACCCGGGCCAGCAGGTCGTCCAGGTCGGCCAGGCCCGGCAGCGGCCGCCGCGGATGGTCCCCGGCGTCGGCGCGCAGCACGCCGAGCAGGCGGCGGGTCTCCGACAGCGCCTCCCGGGCCGTGCTCGACACGTCCTGGATCGCGTCCGACGCCTCGTCGGGGGCGCGGGTCACCGCCCGCAGCGCGCCGTCGGACAGGGCCACGATCATGGTGAGGTGATGGGCCACACTGTCGTGCATCTCGCGGGCGATGCGGGCCCGCTCCACGGCCGCGGCCAGCTCGCTGTTCTGGTCGCGTTCGCGTTCCAGGCGCTGCGCGCGGTCACGCAGCGCGGCCAGGTAGGCCCGGCGGGTGCCCACGTACAGGCCCAGCAGGAGGACGGCCGCGGTCGCGGCGATCTCGTAGAGGGCGGGCAGCCAGCCGACGTGCCAGCCGGCCTGGCCGGCCGCCGGGAGGACGGCCGCGGCGGCGAGCACCCCGGCGGCGAGCGCCTCCGCCCGGCGGGTGAGCGCGGCCACGGTGTACAGGCTGATCGCCAGCGCGACCGGATACAGCGCCCCCCGGATCGGCCACTCCGCCAGGACCGCGGTGACCAGGACGGTCCAGGCGAACACCGGGCCGGGCCAGACCCGGCGCAGCGGCAGCGCCCCGGCGGTCAGCACGCCCGCGATCAGGGCGGCCGCCAGCCGCAGGTGCGGCGGGTGCGCGGTCTGGGCGAACGAAAAACGCGCGAAGGACGCCGCGAAGGCGAACAGCGCGCAGCCGACGTCGAAGACCCAGGAACGCAGCCGTCGCGTTCCTGGATCCTCGGCCGGCTTCCAGAAGGACATACCTGCATCCTCCCCGTTCACGCCGCATCCACCTAGTTCACGCGTCCTGGCGGCGCAGCTGCCAGGCCGCCAGCCCGATCAGCACCACCGCGTACCCGCACAGCACGGCGAATCCTGTCCAGGGACTGAGCGGGTGCGCGGCCAGCGGCTGGCCCCACAGCGCGCTGCCAGCGCTGGACGGCAGGTAGGGCGCGATACCCGCGACCGCCTGCGGCAGGTGCGGCACGACGATCGGCCCGACGAAGAACACCGCAGCGAACACCGACAGGCCGACGGCGGTCTTCCTGAGCAAGCTGCCCAGGGCCAGGCCGATGAGGGCAGCGACCGTGAGGTACAACGACGCGCCGACCACGGTCCGCAGCACGCCCGGATCGGCCAGCGAGATCGCCGACGCCCCGCGGGCCGACTGGATGGCCGTGGCCAGGAAGAACTCGGCCAGGGCGGCCAGCAGCGTTACCGGGAGCAGCAGCCCGGCCAGCACGATCAGCTTCGCCCAGAGCACCGGCAGCCGGGAGGGCACCACCGCCAGCGACGCGCGGATCATCCCGGTCCCGTATTCGCCGCTGAACACGAGCACGCCGAGCGCGCCGATGACCAGCTGGGCCACCAGGATGCCGAACAGGCTGACCGACACGGCATCGGCGGCGGGATGCGCCGCTGATACCTGGTACGGCTTCCCGCCCGCGAACACGGCGCCCACCCCGACGATCAGCAGGACGGTGCCCAGCAGGCAGAACCAGGTCGAGCGCAGCGCCCGCAGCTTCACCCACTCCGAGCGGACGACGCGCGCCTGGGTGACCGGCCCGGCCACCACGGCCGCCGTGCTGGCCTGCGCCCGAGCGGGCGCGAGCGCGGCGTTCATCGTGCCGCTCCGGCGTGATACTCCACGCTGTCCTGCGTGACCTGCATGAATGCCTCCTCTAGTGACGCCCTGGTGGGCGTGAGCTCGAAAACCGGGACGTGTGCCTGCCACGCCGCCGTGCCGATCTGCTCGGCGGTGGCGCCGGACACCCGCAGCACGTCGGTGCCGTCGCTGGTGACGGTGACCCCGGGGCCGGTGAGCACCTGGCCCAGGCCGGTGGCTTCCGGTGTGCGCACCAGCACGTCGCCCACTGCGGCGCGGCCGATGAAATCCTCGACGCTGGTCTCGGCGATGAGCGCCCCGCCCCACGATGACCAGCCGGGTAGCCGTCTGCGCCATCTCGCTCATCAGGTGCGACGAAACGAAGACCGTCCGCCCCTCATCCGCGAGCGACCTGAGCAGCAGCCGGATCCAGCGCACCCCGTCCGGGTCCAGGCCGTTGACCGGCTCGTCCAGGACCACCGTCTGCGGCTGGCCGAGCAGCGCCGCAGCCACGCCGAGGCGCTGGCCCATGCCGAGGGAGAACCCGCCGGCCCGCGCGCCCGCGACCTCGGCCAGGCCGGCGAGCTCGATGACCTCGTCCACCCGCCGGCGTCCGATGCCGGCCGTCCGGGCCAGCGCCAGCAGGTTGTTCCGTGCCGACAGGCCGGGGTGGACGGACCTCGCGTCCAGCAGGATGCCCAGCTCGCCCAGGGGAGCGGCGCAGTCCGGGTAATGCTTGCCGTTGACCCGGACCGTGCCGCTCGTCGGCCGGTCCAGGCCGGCGATCACCCGCATGGTCGTCGATTTCCCCGCGCCGTTCGGGCCGAGGAATCCCGTGACCACCCCGGGCTCCACCACGAAGCTCAGCCCGTCGACCGCGGTCTTGTCCCCGTAGCGCTTGGTCAAGCCGTTAATCTCGATCACGATGCGTCCTCTCCTGGGCCGTCCCTGACGACCCGAACGCTACGGATCGCGCCCCCGCCGCGAATCTGCCCTGAGGCCACACGTCACCGGCGGCTTAGGCCCCCAGGCATAGGCACCAGGGCCGACCCGGGAGCGGGCCTGGCCGGCAGGCCTCCCGGCGGCCTCGTGGGATGGCCTCGCCGGGGCGGCCTCCCGGGGCGGAAGCAAACGCTTGCAGCAATTCCCTCTCGCGGGCGGCCCGGGCCGCCTCCGGGCTCCCGCTGGCGCCCGGAGGGTGCGGCATGATCCCGTTTGATGCCCCGTTTTTGGGTCCCCGATGGCGTTCAGGGGCCTGCGGGCCTTCGAATTGCGTCGTTTGGGGTGGCCTAGTGTGATGTTCACGACACCTTGGCCGAGCCTGCAATCCTTTGCACGATGACGCGATAGCCTCTGTCGGGCCAGAGCAACGTGACCGGCCCGGGAAACCGGGACTTCCGCCCAGGGGTCACCCGGCGAGAGGGCTTTTTCGCATGGCATTGCTTTCACCGAAGGTAATCGCCCAGGTCAGCAGTCGTTCCGCCAGCGAGCTTGCGGCGATGTCCTGGGAGTGGATCATGCGTTCGGACGGGCAGGTGTTCTACCGGCTCACCAAGGTTGACGGCCGGCGGGAACGGAATCCGTGGACCCTGGCCACCCGGCTGCCCGCGGCCGAGCTGCAAGCCATCCGCGGCGACAAGGCCAGGGCCACTGAAGTGCTGGACGTCATCGCCCGCCAGCACGGGCACCGGCGCTGAGCCGGGCCGCCGATCCGGCGCTCCCGGGGTCGCTCCTGGCCGCGCCTGCAACCCGCTCCCGGTAGCTGTTCCCCGCGCCCCGCCGCCGTCGGCGGTGGCGCCCGGTAGCCGCATCCCGGGCCCGCGCCCGTGCCCTGCCGCCGGCGGCGAAAACTGTTTGCCGGCTGGCCGCCTGCCGGGATGTGCTGGTGACATGCGGATTCGGCGGGACCTGGGACCGGTGACATGAACGGCCAGCCCGTCCTGCTCGACGACGTGGCCGGGTTCCTCGCACAGCGGTACGCGGGCCGGGCGCGCGACGTCTGCGAGCTCGGCGGGGGCGACTGGTCCCGGGCGTTCTCCTTCCGGCTGGACGGGCGTGATCTCGTCGCCCGGTTCGGCCAGTACGGGGAGGACTTCGCCCGGGATCGGCAGGCGATGGCCTTCGCCGGGCCGGACCTGCCGGTTCCTGAGGTCCTGGAGACCGGCCGCGGGCTGGGCGGTGCGTACGCGATCTCGCAGCGGTGCTCCGGCGTGTTCCTGGAGACTCTTGACGAACCCCGCTGGCGCCGGCTTCTGCCCGCGCTGCTGCGCGGGCTGGACGCGCTCCGGCGGCTGCCAGCACCCGGTTCAGCCCGGACGGCGGCACTGACCGGCGGCGCAGCGGGCTGGCAGGAGTGGCTCTGGTCCGGGCTCGCCGACCGTCCGGGGGACCGGGTTTCGGGCTGGAAAGCGGTCCTGGACCGGCAAGCCGGGCTCGCCGAGCTCTTCGCTACCGGGCAACGCGAGTTCGGCGCGCTGCTGCCGGCCTGCCCGCAGATCCGCCACGTGGTGCACGGCGACCTGCTCAACCGCAACGTCCTGGTGTCCGCGGACGGATCCCGGCTCTGCGCGGTCTTTGACTGGGCATGCTGTGCCTACGGCGACTTCCTCTACGAAATCGCCTGGTTCACCTTCTGGGCGCCCTGGCATCCGGGGCTGGCCGCGATCGACTTCCGGTCGGTCATCCGCCGGCATTACCAGGCCACCGGCGTCGAGGTTCCCCGGTTCGACGAGCGGCTGCGCTGCTATGAGCTGCACATCGGCCTGACCCACCTGGCCTACTGCGCGTTCGCCCGGAACCGGGACGACGATCTGCGGGGCCGTCGCCCGGCGCACCCGCGAGATCCTCGGATCAAGCCCGGGCTGAGCCGCCGGGCGCCGGGCCCGCCGTGCGGCATTGGTCAGGTCGGCACCAGCCGGAACGCCACGGTCACTACCAGGGTGTCGTCGCTGACGGTGAATTCCGGGTCATCCAGGGCCCCGCGGACCTCAGCTGAATGCCAGAACCGCTCGTGACCGGCCCGCCACTGCTCGACCGAGGCGTACCCCTCCCCTTCGCCGAGCGCATGAGCCAGGTCAACCTCGGCCAGCCGCATCACCCGCACCGCGGTCGTCTCGATCACGGCCACCGGCGCCCCGCCGGAATCCACGACGACCTGCCGCAAGCCCGGGTTGGGCAGCTCCTCGTGCTCATGCTCGTAGTCCGCAACCAGCCCGGTCGTGGTGGTCTTGGTGCCGGCCAGGATCGCGGCGACGAGCTGATCCCGAAGCGGCCCCGGGAAGGCGAACTCCGCGACCGGCAAATCCTCCGTCGGCATGCCGGGCAGCCTAGCCACCTGTGTCGCCCTGGGTCAGGGGCGGCGGGGGAAGCGCTCGAACTCAGGACGGCGCTTGGCCTTGAACGCCTCCCGGCCCTCGCGGGCCTCCTCGGTGCCGTAGAACAGCAGGTTCGCGTCGTGGGCCAGCTGCTGGATCCCGGCCATGCCGTCTTCGGCAGCGTGGAAGCTAGCCTTCATCAGGCGCAGCGCGAACGGCGACATCTGCAGCATCCGCCGGCTCCAGGCCACCGTCTCGGCCTCCAGGTCGGCGAGGGGCACCACGGTGTTGACCAGGCCCATGGCCAGGGCTTCCTGCGCGTCGTACTGGAAGCACAGAAACCAGATCTCCTTGGCCTTCTTCGGCCCGACCAGCTCGGCCAGCAGGGCCGCGCCGTAGCCGCCGTCGAACGAGCCGACCTTCGGACCCACCTGGCCGAACCGGGCGTTATCCGCGGCGATGGTCAGATCGCAGATCAGGTGCAGCACGTGCCCGCCGCCGATGGCGTAGCCGGCCACCATGGCGATGACCGGCTTGGGCAGCCGGCGGATCTGGATCTGCAGATCGGTGACGTGGAAGCGGCCGACCGCACCCGGCTGGCCAGGATCAGTGAGGTAGCCGGTGTCCCCCCGGACCCGCTGGTCTCCTCCGGAGCAGAACGCGTCCGGGCCCTCACCGGTGAGGATGATCACCCCGATCTGGGGGTCTTCCCGGGCAATCACGAGCGCATCGGAGATCTCGATCAGCGTCTGCGGCCGGAAGGCGTTGCGGACCTCGGGACGGCAGATCGTCACCTTGGCGATGCCGTCCTCGCTGACGTCCAGGCGGATGTCCTCGTAGCTGCCAACCGGCGACCAGGTCACCGGGCCGCGGACCGCGGTCAGCTCGGGGCGGCCGGACGTCTGGGGGGCGTGGGCTTCAGGGGATAGCGACATGGTGCACAGCCTAGGACGGCGACCCGGACGGCTGGCCAGGCACTGGGGCAGCCGGCGGGGGATGAGGCCGCGGCGACGGAGGTGCCCCGCGCCGGTCAGCAGGCCACCCGGCCGCAGTTCCTGGCCCGGCGGCCGTGTTAGTCACGAATGAGCATGAATGGGCGCCAATGTCACCTTGCGAACCCGCCGCCCGCTGCGTCACCCTGTTCATGATCACCCTCGGGTGGCGAGGGTTCGTGCGGGGGGAACTGCGTGGCTGTCCTGACCATCACTGTCGAGCCGGACGAGCTCCTGGGCCTGAACGCCCTCGTGCAGCTGGACACGCCGGCCTATGGGGCCGAGGCTGACGCCGCGACTGTGGCCGGTGCGCTGATGCACGAGCGGCTGGCGGCCAGGCTGGATGAGCTCGGCCTGCCCTGGGCCCCGTCGCCCGAGGCCGTGGCGAGCCGCGCGGCCGGGGCCGCGGGCGAAGCCGCCTCCGCGGGCGCCCTGCGCAAGCTCATCCGGGACGAGCGGGTGAAGAAATACGGCACGGCCGCGCTCGCGGTGGCCACCTTGGTCGCGCTCTGGGGCGGCTACGTCCAGAAATGGCAGTGGACCGGGTTCCCGGCCAACGATCAGCTCTGGGACTGGCTGCATCTCCTGCTGCTGCCGGTGGTCTTCGGCACCCTGCCCATCTGGATCCAGCACGCGGATCACATAAGCCGGGCCAGGCGCGGCGTCTACGCCCTGGCCATCGTGGCCTTTGCCGCGTTCGTGCTGGTGGGCTACCTGTTCCCGCTGCCCTGGACCGGCTTTCCGGGCAACACGCTGTGGAGCTGGTTCGAGCTGATCGTGCTGCCTGCCGCCCTGATCAGCGTCCGAGCCTGGCCAGCGGCGGGCCGGTCGCTGCGCCTGCACGAGAAAGGGGTCATTGCCTTCCTGGTCATCGGCTGGATCGTGACCCTCATCGGCGGCTACGCCTGGCGCTGGAGCTGGACGGGCTACCAGGGCAACACGCTGTGGGACTGGCTGCAGCTGCTGCTCCTGCCGCTGGTGTTCCCGACGATCCTGCTGCCGGCCTTGCTCAAGTGGCTGTCCGGCAACGCCGCCGAACGGGCCGAGAAGGAAGCCGAGGAAGCTAAGGCGCGGCCCGCCACCCCGGCGGCGGCCGAATGACCTAGACGTTCGTTAACGGCCACCGGGGAGCCGTTCTCGGCCACCGGGGAGCGTCCCGGGGCGTCCCGCTCACCTGCCGCCGCTGGGTCGGCGTCAGGCCCCGGTTCCGCATCAGGGAGCCGGTTTTGTCGGTGGCGGGTGCGATGATTCGAATATGTGTTTACCTGAGCAGTCTGCCCGGGACGCGGCGCTGGCCGAGCTGGCCCGCCTCGATCCTGCCGCGCTGGATGCGGCCTCGCTGATGGGCCAGATCACCGATCTGGCCGGGTTCATCAGCCAGGCACAAGGACAGCTGGCCCGGCTGGCCGGCACCCTGGACGCTACTGGCGGCGCCGCGGAGGCCGGGCACAAGTCCGCGTCGGCGTTCCTGCGGACGCGCTGCGGCCTGGCACCTGGGCGTGCCGGTGCGGTCGTGGCTACCGGGCGGGGGTTGCGGGGACTGGAGGCCACGGAGAAGGCCCTGCACGCCGGGGAGATCTCCTTCGATCAGGCCCAGGTCATCGTCCAGACGGCCACCGGGCTCGGCGACGCGGCGGGTCACGTAGAGCAAGTCCTCCTGGAGCACGCCCCCGGGCTGGACACAGCCCGGTTCCGGCAGTTCGCCGGCGAGGTCGCGTACCGCGTGGATCCGGGGGCGGCGGAGGAGCGGGAGCAGCGCCGCTGGGACAGGCGCCACCTGTCGTTCGGGCTCACCCTGGATCAGACCGGGGTGCTGTCGGGATCGTGCGGTGACGCGGTGTCGTATGAGATCGTGCGGACCGCGGCGGAGGCGTTCAGCCCGCCAGGAGGGAAGCTGGACTCCCGGACGGCGGCGCAGCGGCGGATGGACGGGCTGGTCGCAGCCTGCAAGGCCGCCCTGGACGGCGGCCGCGCCCCGGAGCGGCATGGCGCCGCGCCGCACATCACGGTGCTGGTGAGGGACGAAACCCTCGCCCACGCAGCCGCCCAGGCAGCCGGGGCCTCCGGTGCGGGCCCGGTATCCGGCGTGGCCACCGCGGGCCCGGCATCCGGCCTGGCCACCGCAGGCCCCGCATCCGGCCTGGCCGCACCGCCCGTCCCGGTCACCGGGGCGTCTGCCGGCCTGGTCACCGGGGCGTCTCCCGGTCTGGTCAGTGGGGCGTCTCCCGGCCTGATCACCCGTCCTTCCCCCAGCCTGATCACCGGGGCGCCCCCGGGGCGGACCGGGCATGGCAGCATGCTGACCGCCCGGCAAGTCCTGGCCCTGTGCTGCGGCGCCCAGATCAGCGCACTGCGCTGGGCCGATGGACTGCCCCTCGACGTCGGCCGCACGGCCCGCACCGAACCCCCCGGCCTGCGCCGCGCGCTGGAAGCCCGGGACCAGGGCTGCCGGTGGACCGAATGCGGGGCGCTGGCCGCCTGGGCGACCGCCCACCATATCCGCCCCTGGAGCGCTGGCGGTGCCACCAGCCTGGCGGACCTGGCCCTGTTCTGCCACGTCCACCACCACTACTTCATCCACATCCTCGGCTGGATCATCACCGGCGACCCCAACGGCACCCTCCATTTCACCCACCCCGGCGGCTGGCTCACCCTCGACAGCCCTCTCCCAGGACGCTAACGGGTGCCGGCCGGGACGTCGTTGACCGGTCGCGGGGCACGTTTACCAGCCGTGTCAGTGGCGTGCTCCGACGATGCGCCGCTGATCGTGGAGAAACATCCCGGCTCGGCTGGGCCGCCAGCGAGACCCGGCCGGGCTGGTGACCGGGTGGCGGGGGAGCGGCGGGGTACTGTCAACTCGTGGCGGGCCGGACCGCCCTGACGAGCTGGGAGGACGCGGTGGCCGAGCCGTCCCGACGACCGGCTGCCCGGCGGCGCAGGCCAGATCCCGTCGAGTTGCCCCCGACCGGGCCGCTCGCCGTGACGCGGCTGTCCGACGATCTCGCCGAGCGTATCCGGCGGCTCATCATCAGCGAGGACATTGCCCAGGGTGCCCGGCTTCCCCCAGAACGTGACCTGGCTGAGCGGTTCGGGGCCAGCCGGCCGACCGTCAATCAGGCGCTGCGTGCCCTGTCGCTGATGGGGCTGGTGGAGATCCGCCGTGGGTCCGGCGCGTACGTCGTGCGGCGTCCCGAGACGATGGTGACCGCGTCCGTCAACCTCATGCTCGACCTTGACCAGCGTTCCCTCACCGATCTCATGCAGCTGCGGCTGTGGCTGGAGACCCTCGGCGCCCGGGAAGCCGCGAGCCGGACCCCGGAACTGACCCCGGCCGAGGCCGACGCGATCCGGGCGGCGCTCGGGCGCCTCGGGGACTCGGCGCGGCGCGCTTCGGAGTGGATCGCCGCCGACACCGTGTTCCACGCGACCATCGTCCGTTCCGCGGGAAACCTCTACCTGGCCGCGATCTACGAGAGCGTCCACACGGCGGTCCTGTCGTTCGAGTACCGGCGCTGGGTGGACACCGAATCCGTGCCGGACTGGCTGCGTGACACCAGTCCGCAGCAGCACCTGGCGCTGCATGAGCCCATCGCCGCCGCGGTCCTGAACCGCGATCCGGACGCCGCGGCCCGGGCCGTGGCCGCCCACCACCAGGTGATGCTCGAGCACCTCCGCCGTGCCTGACCGTGCTGGCCCGTCCCAGCCGGCTGGCCCCGCCCCAGGCCGCCGGCCTCACCCGGGGTCGCTGGCCCGCCCCGGGCCGCTGTCCTCACCCGGGCCGCTGGCCTCACCGGAGCCACTGGTCCCGCCCCGGGCCGCCAGCCTCACCAGGGCCCGGTTGACACCACACCCGGGCCCTGCTCATCATTGTGGCTTAGCCACTTGACCACTTGTGTGCAAAGAAGGTTCCGATGAGTGCGACCGTGCCCGGTGCGACGGGGCCCATCTCCGCTCCCGGAACCCACTGGACCGTGCCGGACCTGCGCGAACTGGCCCTGACCATCCGCCTGCGGGCCGTCCGGATGGTCGCCGCCCAGGGGTTCGGCTACCTCGGCCAGGCCCTGTCGTCCGCCGAGCAGGTCGCCGCCGTCTTCGGCGCCGCCCGCCCCGGGCTGGACCGGCTCGTGTGCTCGCCGGGGCACTACGTCATCGGCCCGTTCGCGGCTGCCGCCGAACTGGGACTGCTGGATGAGGAGGCGGTGGCGGCCTACGGCCAGAACGGCTCGCCGGTCGAGGCCATCGGCACCGAGCGCTCGCCCGTCATGGACTACACCTGCGGCTCGCTCGGCCAGGGGCTCTCCGCCGCGCTCGGGTTCGCCCTGGCCGACCGGCTGCGCGGCTCCGACGCGCGGATCTTCACCATGGTCAGCGACGGGGAACTGGAGGAGGGGCAGGTCTGGGAGGCGGCCCTGTTCGCCGCCCACCACCATCTCGACCGGCTGGTGGTGCTCCTCGACGCCAACAACTCCCAGGTGGACGGCCCGGTCAACACCATCACCACGCTCGACCCCATCGGCGCGAAGTGGTCGGCGTTCGGGTGGCACGCGCAGGACCTCGACGGTCACGACCTGGACGCGCTGTCCGCCGCGCTCGCTGAGGCCGCCGCGCACGACGACCGGCCGAGCGTGCTGGTCTGCCGCACGTCGACCGGACACGGCCTGGACTGCCTGCCGCCCGACGCAGACGGGCACTTCATCAAGCTCCCGCCCGGGCTGGCCGCGGCCGCGGCCGCGGAACTCACCGGCCGGCTGGAGGCCCTCCGTGCGTGAGCCGCCGTACCCCACCGAGATCAAGCCCTACGGCCGGGCCCTGGTCGAGCTGGCCCGCCGCCGGGACGAGGTGCTGTGCCTCAGCGGCGACCTGACCCGGCAGTGCGAGGTCAACCTGTTCCAGGAGGAACTCCCGGAGCGCTTCATCCACGCGGGCATGGCCGAGGCGAACATGATGAGCATGGCCGGCGCGCTGGCCCGCTGCGGCTACATCCCGTTCGTGCACACGTTCGGGGTGTTCGCCACCCGGCGCCCCTTCGACCAGATCGCTAACGCCATCGCCTACCCGGGCCTGCCCGTCCGCATCATCGGGTTCATGCCCGGGGTGTCGACGCCAGGCGGCCCGAGTCATCAGGCCATCGATGACGTCGCGCTGATGCGGACGCTGCCGAACATGACCGTGCTGGATGTCGCCGACGCGGTCGAGGTCCGCCAGGTAGCCGCGGCCGTGGTGGACGTGCCGGGCCCGGTGTACGTCCGGCTCAAGCGCGGCGAGATCCCGGTCATCTTCGATGACGATCATCTGCTGCGGCTCGGCCAGGCTGAGGTGCTGCGCGGGGCGCCCGGCCCGGCACCGGCGTGGCCCGGCCCGGCGTGGCCCGGCCCGGCGTGGCCCGGCCCGGCGTGGCCCGGCCCGGCGTGGCCCGGCCCGGCGTGGCCCGGTCCGATGTGGCCCGGTCCGATGTAGCACTGTTCGCCAGCGGCATGATGCTCGCCGCCGCGCTGGCCGCGGCCCGGGCCCTCGGCGAGCACGGGGTGTCCGTCTCGGTCGTCAACGTGCCGACCATCAAGCCCCTGGACACCGCCACCGTCGAGATGGCGGCCGCCCGGGCGCGGATCGTGGTCACGGCGGAGAACCATCTGGTCACCGGCGGCCTCGGCTCGGCCGTGGCCGAGACCCTCGCCGAGGCCGGGCTCGGCCGGCCCTTGCGCCGGGTCGGGCTGCGCGACACGTTTGCGGAAGGATCGCTGACTGCCCCGTACCTGTTCAGCAAGTACGGCCTGTCCACCCAGGCGCTCATCGAGGCGATCTGGTCGGCGCTCGGCCTGCCCGGGCCCGTACCGGACGCGCCGGCCGCCGCCGCCGAGAGCGGCGAGTACTCGCCCGTCTGACCCTTCATCCAGCGACCCGCCGAGGAGCCCCTATGACGACCAGCGCCCGCCATCTCGGCTGGCTCGGCACTGGCCGGATGGGCTCGGCCATGGCGGGCCGCCTGATCGACGCGGGTGAGCGGGTCTCGGTGTGGAACCGGACGGCGTCCAAGACCGGGCCGCTGGTGGCCCGGGGAGCACGGGCCGTCGAGCGGATTACCGACCTGGGTGGCTGCGACATCGTGTTCATCACCGTGTCTGCCCCGGGCGACCTGCATGACGTGGTGTGCGGGGAGCGCGGGCTGCTCAGCGGGGACCGCAGGCCGGGCACGATCGTGGACTGCTCGACCGTGTCCGCCGACGCCTCGGCGGCCGTGCGCGCCGCCGCGAACGATGCGGGCGTGGGCTTCCTGGCCGCCCCGGTCAGCGGCAACGCCCACGTGGTCGCCGAAGGGGGCGCCTGCATCGTCGCGTCCGGCCCGGCCGGGGTGTTCGACGAGGTCCGGCCGGTCCTGGAGGAAATGGCCAAGCTAGCCGTGCACGCGGGCGAGGACGAGCAGAGCCGGCTCGTGAAACTGTGCGCCAACCTCTACCTCGGGATGATGGTCCAGGCCCTGGTCGAGGTGACCAGCCTGGCCGAGAAGGGCGGGACCGACCGGGCCGCGTTCCTGGAGTTCCTGGGCGGCACGGTGCTGGCCTCCGACTGGGTGCGCAAGCGCACCGGTGACCTCGTCCGGCGGGACTGGACCCCGACCTTCACCACCGAGCTGCTGCGCAAGGACTTCGATCTCGGGCTGGACGCCGCGCGGTCGCTGGAGGTGCCGATGCCGGTGGGGGCCACGGTCTATCAGCTCATCCAGTCCGCCATCGGCACCGGGCTGGGCGCCGAGGACTTCCTGTCGCTCTACGACCAGCAGGCCCGCGGCGCGGCCCTGAGTGACGCCGCCCTGACCAGCCCCCCTGCCCACCCCACGTCGGAGGAATGACCATGTCACTACAGGAGTTCGTGCCGGCCCCGCGCTTCGAGGAGTACCGGGAGGCGTTCAAGGACTTCTACCGGATGGAACGCCGCGAGGACGGCGTCCTGCTCGTGGCCGCGCACACGCTGGGTGGCCCCATCCAGCTCAGCGTGCAGAACCACCGCTCGCTCGGCCAGATGCTGAAGGTGGTGGGCGCGGACCCGGAGAACGAGGTGCTGATCCTCACCGGATCGGGCGAGGAGTTCATGATGACCTCCGATCCTGAGGGCTTCGCCCTTGAGGAGGCCGACATGGAGTACTGGGCTTACGAGTACGCCTACAAGGACGGCCGGATCAACGTCAGTGCCCTGATCAACGACCTGGAGATCCCCACCATCGGCCTGCTCAACGGGTCCGGCTTCCACACCGAGATCGTGCTGATGTGCGACCTCACCCTGGCCGCGGACGATGCCACCCTCTTCGACCTGCACTACGACATCGGCTCGGTGCCCGCCGACGGCATCCACAACGCCTTCCAGGAACTGCTCGGGGTCAAGCGGGCGGCCTACGCCCTGCTCACCGGCGAGGCGATCAGCGCGCAGCAGGCCCTGGACTGGGGCATGGTCAACGAGGTGCTGCCCCGCGATGAGCTGGTCACCCGCGCCTACCAGATCGCCGACCACATCATGACCCAGCCGAGGACCACCCGGCGGCTCACCACCCAGATCGTCCGGCGCCCCTGGAAGCAGCGGATCGTGAGCGACCTCGACGGCGGATTCGGGATCCAGATGTTCGGCCACATCGCCAAGAAGCGCGCCGTTCATGGCGAGCAGCACATCCGGTCAACGGTCAACTACGTCCGCGAGGGCCGCAAGAACAACTTCGACTGACCGATCTCAGGGTGCTGGCCGAACCTCAGGAGCGCGCAGCCGGGGTCGTCAGGTCATACACCGTCATTCCTCCAACGGTTTTTCCGGTGAAGTGTGCCTTCACCCAGGCGGTGATCTGCGCCCCAAAGCCGGAACCACCGCCGCCGGGGCCGCCCGACCCCCCGGATCCGCTGGTCACGAAGTAGTGGATCTCGTGAGCGGAGACGAGCTTCTCGAACTGGGCCAGGGTCGGGGCCGGATCGCTGCCGGTGAAGCCGCCGATCGCCATGACCGGGACCCCGTTGCTGCTCAGCTCCAGCGAGGCCGCGCTGCTCGAGCCGACCGTGGCCGCGGACCACCGGTAGCCGGGGGCACCGGACTCGAGCAGCCGGGACAGGGCGCGGCTGACGCTGCCCGTGCCGCCGGCCCCGCCGGGCGCGGTGCCGGACGGCCGGCCTGCGGACCCCGCCTCGCCGGCGGGCGCCGCGGCACCGGAGGAATGCTGGGCCGCCCGGGAGTTGCCCGCCGATCCCGGGAACGCGCCCGAGCCGGGCCGCCCCGTGCCGGACCGTACTGTGCCGGCCCCTAGTGTGCCCGGCCGGCCGGTGCCTGAGGGCCTGGCGCCCGATCGCCTCGTGCCGGAGTGGCCGGATCCGCCGGGACCGCCGAACCCGGATCCTCCCGCCCCGCCGGGTCCGCCGGCGGACCCGGCCACGGACGGGCCGGCCGTCGGGATCGACCCGCCGTGCGCGGTCGCCGCCGTGTCGATGCTGTAGGCCAGCGGGCCGCCCAGGCCGGCGATCAGGGCCAGGGACAGCGGCGCGATGGCCAGCGCCGTGCGGCCGCGGGCGGTAACGGCCCGGGCGGCGGGCCCGGCCAGGATCACCGCCGCCGCGCCGGCCGCGGCGACCGCAATGACCACCCGGAGCCATGGGTACCAGCCAGGACTCCGGTCGAGCAGGACCCAGGCCCAGGCCGCGGTGACCAGCAGCGAGCCGGCCAGGGTGAGGCGGGCGGCCCAGGTGCTGCGGATCCGCCACAGCGCGACCGCGCCGATGCCTGCCAGCGCGGCGATCGCCGGGGCGAGAGCCACCGTGTAGTAGGGATGGATGATGCCGGACATAAAGCTGAACACCAGGCCGGTCACCACCAGCCAGCCGCCCCAGAGCAGGGCGGCGGCCCGGGTCCGGCCGGTCCGCGGGGACCGCCAGGACAGCCATACCAGCGCGGCCAGGGCGATCAGGGCCGCCGGCAGCAGCCAGCTGATCTGGCTGCCCATGTCCGACTCGAACAGCCGGGTGATCCCGGTCGCGCCGCCGAACAGCCCCCCGCCGGCCCCGCCGCCTGGCGCGCCCCCGCCGCTGCCGGTGAGCCGGCCGACGCCGTTGTAGCCGAACGTGAGCTGGAGGATGTTGTTGTCCGTCGACCCGCCGACGTACGGCCGGCTGGCGGCCGGGGTCAGCAGGTCGATCGCGACCCACCAGCCCGCGGCGGCGACCAGGGCAGCGAGCCCCACCAGCAGCTGCCACAGCCGCCGGCCGAGACGGCAGGCCCGCCCAGAGGTAGACCAGCGCGAACGCGGGCAGCACCAGGAACGCCTGCAGCATCTTGGTCAGGTACCCCAGGCCGAGCAGCGCCCCGGTCAGCGCGACCCAGCGGGTCAGGCCTGATTCGACGGCCCGGGTGATGGCGTACGCCGCGAGCGTCATGACCAGCACCAGCAGCGCGTCCGGGTTATCGAACCGGAACATCAGGGTGGCCACCGGGGTCACGGCCAGCGCTGCCCCGGCGATGATCGCCGCCGCGGGCCCGAACCACCGGCGGACCGTCGCGTACAGCACACCGACGGCGGCCACGCCTTCCAGGGCCTGGGGCACCAGCAGGCTCCACGAGCTGAAGCCGAAGACCCGGCCGGACAGTTCCATCACCCACAGCGACGCCGGGGTCTTGTCCACGGTGATGAAGTTGCTGGAGTCCAGCGAGCCGAACAGGAACGCCTTCCAGCTCTTGGTGCCGGCCTGGACGGCCGCGGCGTAGAACTCGTTGGCGTAGCCGCTGCGGCTCAGCCCGGCCAGGTAGAGCACGGCCGTGGCCAGCAGCAGGCCGAGCAGCGCGGGCCGGGCCCAGGCCGGGTCGCCGGGGCGTCCCCGCAGCAGCCGGGCTGGCCAGCTGCGCGGGCCGGGCCGCTGCGCGGGCCGGACGGGGCGGGCCGGGGCCGAGGCGGCCCTCACCGGGAGTCCGCCTCGGCGAAGTCACCCTCCGCCGCCACCGGGCGGGCCGGCCCTCCGCCGCCTGGTGGCGAGCCGGGCCGCGGATGGCGGAAGACCCAGGTCCGGTACAGGCCGAAGCGCACCAGCGTGGCCGTGAGGTTGGCCGCCACCAGCACGGTCAGCTCGGCGGACCGGCTGGCCCCGGGGGCGCTGGCGTGCAGGGCGGCCAGCGCGCCCGAGGTGAGCGCGAGGCCGATGGCGAACGCGATCAGGCCCCGCACCTGGTCCCGGCCGGCGTGCTGCCGGCCGCGGATGCCGAACGTGACCCGCCGGTTGACGGCGGTGTTGGCCACCGCGGTCAGCAGCAGGCTGACGGCGTTGGCGGCCTGCGCCGCCATCGCCCCGCGCAGCAGCAGGTAGAGCAGCACATAGGCCGCCGTGCTGGCCATCCCGATCAGCACGAAACTGACCAGCTGGCCGGAGAGCCGGCGGCGCGGCGTGCCCGGCCCGCGGCCGGGGCCGCGGTCCGGCATCCGCAACTGCGGGCTGCGCAGCGGCGGGACCTGGATCGTGCCCCGGGCCAGGCCGGCGGCCAGCCGCGCGATGCCGCGCAGGTCGCCCAGGGCCGTGGCCACGACGTTGACCCGCGAGTCCGGGTCGTCGATCCAGTCCACCGGGACCTCGTGGATGCGCAGCCCGGCCCGCTCGGCCAGCACGAGCAGTTCCGTGTCGAAGAACCAGCCCGTGTCCGTGGTCAGCGGCAGCAGCGCGCGGGCCGCGTCGGCGCGGATCGCCTTGAACCCGCACTGGGCGTCGGAGAAGCGGGTGCCGAGGCAGGCGTGCAGCAGCAGGTTGTAGCAGCGGGAGATGATCTCGCGCTTCGGGCCGCGGATCACCCGCGCGCCGCGCGCCAGCCGGGTCCCGATCGCCACGTCACTGTGCCCGGACACCAGGGGCGCGACCAGCGGCAGCAGCGCGTTGAGGTCGGTGGACAGGTCCACGTCCATGTAGGCGAGGACGTCCGCGTCGCTGCCCGACCAGATCGAGCGCAGCGCCCCGCCCCGCCCGGGCCGCTCAATGCGGGCCGCGCGCACCAAGGGGAATTCCGCCGCCAGTTCCCGGGCATCCGCCCAGGTGCCGTCGGTGCTCCCATTGTCGGCGATAGTGATACGGACCGGAAAGGGAAAACTGTCATCAAGGTGGGCGCGCAGCCGCCGGACGGCCGGCCCGAGGTCGCGTTCCTCATTCCGGACCGGGATAACGATCTCGACCTGGACCTGCCGGTGTACCAGTGCACTCTGGGCCCGCGGCCGGGTCCGGGGTGACGAGTCAGTGGTATGCATGCTCCTCATGCTGGGCCGCCATGCTTTACCGCTCCTTAACTATTATTCTGCGACGGCCATGAATGGGGTCCCAGGGCCCGGCAGCCCGTTTCCCTGGCGCTGCCCAGCGAGTCTGACCGCGATTCTGCGCTGGCTAAGAAGCTATTCTCAGCTCATTAGTAAGGTGCGCCCTCCCCGGCGGAGCAACTGAACGCTTCCTCCCGGCGGCCGTTCAGCCACAGCCGCTCCCCGGTGAATCAACCGTGCACCGGAATGGGTGCTTTCCTGTACCGGAACTAACCCTGGCTTCCCGGGGGCCGGGCCCCCGCGCTGGCACCGAGGGGGAGCGACAGCCCGCTGACGATGCGCTCGGCGATGGCCAGGGACGCGGTGGCGGCAGGGGAGGGCGCGTTGCGGACGGAGGTCACCGGGCCGACCTGGTGAATGCGGAAGTCGTCCACGAGTGACCCGTCGGGATCGACCGCCTGCGCGCGCACCCCGGCTGGCGCGGCCATCACGTCGCCCGGTCCCACCCAGGGCAGGTACGTGCGGGCCTCGGCGAGGAAGGCCTGCCGCGACAGCGACCCGCGCAGTTCGCGCAGGCCCGCCCGCCAGTTACCCCGGGCCAGCCGGCGGAAGGCGGCGGACCGGGCCAGCCGGGTCAGCTGGTCCCCGGTCACGTCCCGGCGGCGGTAGCCCTCCCGGGCCAGGGCGAGCACCGCGTTCGGGCCGATGTCCGCCTCGCCGTCGATGCGCGGGGTCAGGTGGACGCCGAGGAACGGGTAGGCGGGATCGGGCACCGGATAGATCAGGTGCCGGACCCGGTCGCGGGCGTGCGGCCGGAGCCGGAGGTACTCGCCCCGGAAGGGAATGATCTCCGGCGCGGCCTCGTCGCCGGCCGCGGTGGCCAGCAGGTCGGCCTGCAGGCCGGCGCAGATCACCAGCCGGGACAGCCGGTAGGTGCTACCGGGGGTGCGGACCTCCGCCTCGTCGGCGGACCGGCGGCGCACCCCGGTGACCGGGGTGCTGGTCAGCACCTGACCGCCGTGCGCGGTGACGTCGGCGGCGAACGAGCGGGCGATGGCGGGGTAATCGACGATGGCGGTCGTCGGCGACAGCAGCGCGGCCTGGCCGGCGATCTCGGGTTCCAGCTCCCGGATGCCCGGCCCGTCCAGCCAGCGCACGCCCGGGACGCCGTTCGCGGCCGCGCGGCGCTCGATCTCCCGCAGCTTCGCCGTCTCGGCGTCGTCCCGGGCCACGACCAGCTTCCCGCGGGCGTCCCAGGGCAGCCCGCGGTCCGCGCAGTAGCGGCTGAGCAACTCGACGCCGCGCCGGCACAGCGTCGCCTTCGCCGAGCCGGGCAGGTAGTAGATCCCGGCGTGCACGACCCCCGAGTTATGGCCTGACTGGTGCTGCGCGACGGCGGTCTCCTTCTCGAAGACCACCACGGGAACGTGCGACAGGGCCAGCTGCCGGGCCACGGCCAGGCCGACGAGACCCGCCCCGACCACGCCCACAGGGCGGGGGTCCGTCACCATGCGACCGGGACCGCGGCCGTCTTCAGCCGGGTGGGGCAGCGGAACCCGGGCGCGCCCTGCTGCAGGCGGCACCCGTGCGGCAGGGCGTCGCCGGCCGGTGACGCCGGGGCGGCCGGGGGCAAGCTGGCCGGGTCTGCGCACTGTCCCATCGGGCCTCAGCTTCCGTATCGGCGCCCCCGCGGCCGTTCAGGCGCGGTGCTGGTCATCCTAGGCTGCAGGTGGCTGGCTGGGCCTGCCTGCTCGCGTTCACCCCGCCGGGCCGCAGCATGCGGTGGGTGGGGCCAGTCAGGAGGCCAGCCGGCTGTTTCCCATAGCAGCCCGCCATCGGTCACGTTCCCGGCTCACCGCGGGTCATCAAGGGTGACCGCTTCCGATGTGACCAAGGGAGAACCGATGCAGTCTCGTATCACCAGCCCTTCCATGTCCGTGCCCGGCGTCATGGAGGCGCTGCAGGCCCTGACCAGGGCAGCAAACCAGGCCGCGAGCCAGGCTGGCCTGCCCGAGGCCACGATCAACCTGGTCTGCCTGCGGGCCAGCCAGATCAACGGCTGTGCCGTCTGTCTCGACATGCACGCCCGCGCGGCCGCCAAGGCCGGCGAGACCAGCGAGCGCCTGGCTACCCTGGCGGCCTGGCGGGACACCCCTTACTTCACCGAGCCCGAGCGGGCCGCCCTGGCGCTCGCCGAGGCCGCCACCCGGCTGGCTGACCGGGCTGACCCGGTCCCCGGCGAGATCTGGGACCAGGCGGCCAAACACTACGACGAGCCAGCGCTGGGCGCCCTGGTCACCCACATCGCCGCGATCAACACCTGGAACCGGCTCAACGTCACCACCGGCCAGGTGGCCGGCGAGTGGACCGCGCAATGGGCGAGCTGAACCACTAGCGCCGTTGCCTCCTGGCCGAGGGCTGATCCGGTGGTCCCAGTCCGCGTTCTGGTCAGCACCAGCCGCTGGCCCGCTGACCGCGCGACGTTCCGCTCCCGGGGGTCAGCCGGTTCGGCTGCGCGGTCGGCGAACTTTCCTCTTTCATGCCAGGCTGAATCAGGTCCGGTCCGGGATGGGGGAGGAGAAACGTGGCCCAGAGCGTGGCTGGCCGCGACGGCGGCGAGCGCCCGCCGCCCGGGGTACTGCCGCCCGAGGTACTGCAGCGCGCCGCGGCCACGTTCGCGCTGCTGGCCTCGACGATGCGGTTTCACATCGTGTGGCTGCTGGCGGGCGGGGAGCGTGACGTGGGGACGCTCGCCGACCTGACCGGGGGCAGCCTGCCCGCGGTCAGCCAGCACCTGGCCAAGCTGAAGCTGGCCGGGCTGGTGGCCGCGAGGCGGGAGGGCCGCCGCCAGGTCTACCTCCTGGCGGATGCCCGCCTGGTGGAGATGGTCCGCCAGATGGCCGACAGCCTGGGCGGTGAGCAGGCTAGCCCCGGGCGGGCCCGTGGCCAGAGCGCCTGATCCGATGCGCCTGGTGATGGCGCAGGGACTGCCGCTGCTGCAGGTTCTGCGGCAGCTGGAAGCCTCGCCGCGCGGCCTGGCCGAGGACGACGCCCAGGAGCGGCTGGCCGCCGCGGGGGACAACCTCCCGGTCGGGGACCCCCCGCCCGGCTGGGCCGCTCAGCTGGCCCGCGCGGGCCGCGACCCCTTTGTCCTGCTGCTGCTGGGGCTGGTTGCGGTGTCGGTGGGCGTCGGCAGCGGCGACAGCGCGGCGGTCATCAGCGTGCTGGTCATCCTCAGCGTCCTGATCAGGCTCCGCCAGGAGCGCCGGGGCGGCCGGGCCGCCGCCGCCCTGAATGACCTGGTCGCCGTCACGGCCACGGTGGTCCGGCGGGCCAGCCCGGCGGCCGGCCCGGCCGAGCGGGAGGTCCCGGTGGACCAGATCGTGCCGGGTGACATCGTCCGCCTCGCGCCTGGCGACATGGTCCCCGCCGATCTGCGCCTACTCCGGTCAGCCGGGCTGGCCGTCAGCCAGGCCCTGCTGACCGGCGAGTCCCTGCCCGTGGCCAAGGAGGCGGACGGCCGGTGGGACGGGACGGCGCCGCTGGACTGCCCGTGGCTGTGCCTGGCCGGCAGCAGCGTGGCCGGCGGTTCCGGGACGGGCGTGGTGGTGGCCACCGGGCACCGCACGTACCTCGCCGCCGGCCAGCCGGGTCCGGGCCAGCCAGGTCCGGGCCAGCCAGGTCCGGGCCAGCCAGGCTCCGGGGCACGGCGACCGGAGACCAGCTTCGAGTCCGGGATGAAGCGGGTGTCCTGGACCCTCATCCGGTTCATGGCGATCAGCCTCGGCCTGGTACTCGCGGTCACCGGCGTGGCCGGGGGCCCGCGGGCCGGGACCGTTCTCTTCCTGGTCTCGATCGCCGTCGGCCTGACCCCGGAGATGATGCCGGTCGTCATCACGACCGCGCTCACCCGCGGGGCCCGCGCGATGGCGCGGCGGGGCGTGATCGTCAAGCGGCTGCCCGCGATCCACAACCTCGGAGCCATGGACCTGCTGTGTACCGACAAGACCGGCACCCTCACTGGTGGCCATCCGGACCTGGACTTCACCGTGGACCCCGACGGCCAGCCCGGTCCCGGGGCGCTCCGGCTGGCCACGCTGAACAGCTACTGGTGCGTGGAGGGCCCCGGCGGCCCGGTCTGCAGCCCGCTGGACGAGGCCCTGCTCAAGCACGCGGCCGGGGCGGGCCTGCTCACCGGCGACGACGTCAGCGCCGTCGCGGTCGCGCCGTTCGACCCGGCGGTGCGCTGCGCCACGGTCGTGCTGCGCCCCTCCCCGCTCCGGCCGCCGGCCTGCCCGGCGGCGATCTGGTCATCACCAAGGGCGCGCCCGCCGACGTGCTCGGCCGCTGCAGCCAGGTCCAGTCCAGCGCCGGCGCCAGGCCCCTCGGCCCGGGCGAGCGGGCCCGCCTGATCGAGCTGGCCGGCCGCTACGCCGGCGGCGGGGCCCGGGTGCTGGCGGTGGCCTCCGCCGAGCGGGCCGCGAGGCCCGGCCGCTGCCAGCCCGCAGCCGAGTCAGGGCTCACGCTGGCCGGCTTCGTCGGCTTCCGGGACCCGCCCCGGCCGTCGGTGCCGGAAGCCGTGCGCCAGCTGGCCGCCCGCGGCATCGGCCTCAAGGTCATCACCGGCGACCACCCCCGGCTGGCGGCCCACGTCTGCCGCGAGGCCGGCCTCAGCCCCGGGACCGTCGTGGACGGCGCGGACATCGACCGGCTGGCGGACGACGCGCTGGCCGGGGTGGCCGCGGCCGGGACGGTGTTCGCCCGGGTCACGCCGGACCAGAAGGCCCGCCTGGTCCGGGCCCTGCGCGCCGCCGGCCACACCGTCGGCTACCTCGGCGACGGGGTCAACGACGCCGCGGCCCTCCGCGAGTCCGACGTGGGCATTTGCGTGGAATCCGGCGCGGACCTGGCCCGCGAATCAGCGGAGGTCATCCTGGCGCGCCAGGACCTGACCGGGCTGAGCGATGCGGTGGCCCAGTCCCGGCTGGCCTTCGGCAATATCATCAAATATCTCAAGATCACGATTTCGGCTAACGTCGGGAACGTGGCGTCCATGGTGGCCGCCACCATCGTCCTGCCCTTCCTGCCCATGCTGCCGCTGCAGGTCCTCGTGCAGAACCTGTGCTTCGACCTCTCCCAGCTCACGATCGCCTTCGACCGCGTCGAGGAGCCCTCGCTGACCCGGCCCCGCACCTTCGACCAGCGGGACCTGGCCCGGTTCGCCCTCTGCTTCGGCCTGGTCAACACCCTGGCCGACCTGGCCACCTTCCTGGTCCTGCGGCACCTGGGCGGCGGCGCTCACGGACCGGCCGCGCGGGCCGCCTTCCGGGCCGGATGGTTCACCGAGAACCTGCTGAGCCAGGCCCTCACCGTGCTCGTCCTGCGCAGCCGGACCGGGCCTTCCGCCCGCCGGCGCCCGCCGTGGCCGGTGCTGGCCGGCCTGACCGCCCTCGCCGCTACCGGGCTGGTCCTGCCGCTGTCGCCGCTGGCCGGCCCGCTGGCCATGCGCGCCCCGCCCGCCGGGTTCTTCCCGCTGCTCGCCGGCGTGCTGGCGGGCTACTTCGCGCTGCTGCTGGTCACCCGGGCCGCCTACGGCAAGTTCCGCGCGCCCTGGCTCTGAGGGGCCGGGCCGCCGCCTGCCGTCCGGTCAGCCGACGGTGGTCCCGCTCAGCAGGTGGGCCGGCACCGGCTGGCCGTTCTTCAGCGCGCCGAACAGCTGCACCGCCTCAGCCCGGTTCCACAGCAGCGCGTCACCCGCGTTGGCGGTGAGGAAGTTCGCGTTGGCCACCGGGACCGTGCCGGTCTGCGGGTTGCGCAGCGCGAACGCCACCTTGACCAGGTCGTAGAGCTGCGTGCCCCGGTCCACGGAGATGGAGCTAGCCGCGCTGGAGCCGAACCGCAGCGCGGTCACCGGGTTCAGGTACACGCTCGGGCTGGTCGCCTTCTTGAGCAGGGCCTTGAGGAACGCCCGCTGGTCCTGGATCCGCTGCAGGTCCTCGTCGGCGAACGAATGCCGGTCCCGGACGAAGGCCAGCGCCTGCGCCCCGTCCAGATTGTGGCAGCCCCTGGACAGGTTGACGCCAGAGTCGGTGTCGTGCAGCGCCGCCGGTAGGCACATGCGCACCCCGCCCACCTGGTTCACCACGTGGACCAGCCCGCCGAACCCAATTCCCATGTAGTGGTTGATGCGCAGCCCGGTGACGTTCTCCACGGTCCGGACGAGCAGCGCCGGCCCGCCGAAGCCGAGAGCCGCGTTGATCTTGTTGTCACCGAAACCGGGGATCGGCACGTAGGAGTCCCGCGGGATGCTGAGCAGGACCGGCCGGCCGCCGCCGAGGTGCAGGAGCATCAGGGAGTCGGAGTTCTCGGTGCCGAAGTCCCGCCCGACGTGCAGGCGGACGATCTGCCGGGCGCTGAGGCCCTGCCGGCTGTCCGAGCCGGCGATCAGCCAGTTCTGGCCCGCGGACGCCCCGGTGTAGGCCGGGAGCGTGACCGACCGGTTCAGCTTCGAGTTCAGGTCGAAATACAGGGCGGCTACCCCGGCCAGCAGGAGCGCCACGACGGCTGCGAGGATCACCATAACGGTCCGTAGCCGCGGCCGGCGGCCTCGCGGCTGCCGCAGGCGGCGGCCAGCGCCGCCTCCGGACCGCACCGGGGGCTGGACGGGCCACCCGCCAGGGGGCCGCGGCTGCGCGGGCGCTGGCCCGGGAACGCGGGACCATCCGGGCGCCGGTTCGCTCATCGCTCTCCTCGGGGGTGGCGTCCCCGGGCGGGGGCCGGGAACGGGGACAGAGCCGGAGTAGCTGGCGCCAGTGTAGTTTGCGTTATTGCGCAACTTACTGAATATGACGGGGGACCCAGCTTGCACAGGCGCCATCCAGGGGGAACGCGCCGGGAGCCGGGACTGCTGCGGAGCATCGGCCCGGAGGTGGTCTCGGCCGCCTCGGACAACGACCCCACCAACGTCGGCACCGCGGTGGTGGTCGGCGCCCAGACGGGCTATGCGCTGTCCTGGGTGGCGCTGCTCGTCGCGCCGCTGCTCGGGGTGGTCATGACGATCGCCGCCCAGGTCGGGGCCGTGGCCCGGGACGACCTTCAGTCACTGACGCTGCGGCGCTACGGCCGGGGCGTGTCCGCGGTCCTGCTGGTGTCGGTCGTGGCGGTCAACCTGGTCACGATCGCCGCCGACCTGCAGGCCGGCGCGGCCCGCCTGGGCCTGCTGGCCGGCCTGAGCTCCCGGTGGCTGGTGATACCGCTCGGGGCGGCGCTGGCGGCCCTGCTGCTCATCGGCAAGTACGAGCAGGTGGTGGCCGTGCTGCGGTACCTGCTGCTGGGCTTCGCCGCGTTCGGGGCGGCCGCCATCCTGGCCCATCCGGACTGGCCGCACGTCCTGCGGGCCAGCCTGGTCCCCGCGCTGTCGCTGGGCCGCGATGAGCTGGCCGGCGGCCTGGCCCTGCTCGGAACCACCTTGACCAGCTATGTCTACGTCTGGGAGACCATCGGCCGCGGGGTGGAAGAGCCCGGCGCCCCGGGAGGCGGCGGGCTGCGAAGGGCCAGGGCGGGAGCCCTCATCGGTTCCGTCTTCACGGCGGTGACCTTGTGGTTCATGCTCATCGCGTCCGCGGCCACGCTCGGCCGGCACCACCAGGACGTCACCTCCGCGCAGCAGGCCGCCCGGGCCCTGCGCCCGCTGGCCGGCCCGCTGGCCGCGAGGCTGTTCGCCGCCGGGCTGGTGATCTCCGCGGTCGTCGCCCTGCCCGTGCTGCTGGCCACGACCGCGTACGTGGTCGGCGTCCACTTCGGCTGGCGCCGAGGGCTGTCCGAGAGGATCAGCGGCGCCCGGGGCTTCTACGGAGTCCTGGTGGCGTTGACGGGCCTGGCGCTGGCCGTGACGCTGGCCCGGATCCCGGTCATCGGCATGCTGGTGGCGGCCAGCGTGATCGGCGGGTTCGGGACCCCGGTCGGCCTGATCCTGCTGGTCCGGCTGGCCCGCGATCCGCAGATCATGGGGGAGCAGGTCATCTCCGGCTGGCTGGCGCTCGCCGGCGCGGCCGTCGCCGTGCTGGTGGGCGGCTTCGGGCTGCTGTTCCTCGTCGGCTGAGCCCCGGTCATCGCCCGGGGCTCAGCCCTCCGGGGAGCTCAGGCACCGCAGCGCCGAGTAAGCGGCTCAGCGGGGGGCGCGGCCCCGGCCCGCGCGGCCGGTCCGCCGCCCAGCGGTCCGCCGCCCACCGGACCGCGGCCACCACGATGGCCAGCAGCGTGGCGGCGCTCATGGCGAGAAACCCGCTGGCGATCCACTGCGCGGCGCCGAGAGCCAGGGCGGTATGGGAGGTGTCGGTGGCGTGGTCGTGGATCAGCCCGGCCAGGACGGCCGCGACGGCATAGGCCAGCGGCGGCACCGGGATGATCAGGTAGGCGGCCCGGGGGCGCACGGCCAGGGCCCCGGCCGCCGTCCCGGCGAGCAGGAAGAGGCCGAGCACGACGCCGGGCTCGCGGCCGGCCAGCACGGTGATCAGCAGGCCGGCCGCGGCCCCGCCGATGACCAACGCGACCCCTAGCCGACCGGGCCGGGTTCCCCACCAGGGCAGCGGTCCGCGGGGCGGCGCCTGCGGCCCGCGGGCGGGCCCGCGCGAGCCGGTCCCGCGCCCGGGGGCTGCGGCCCCCGGCGCCCGCTGATCGGGCCCGCGCGACGTTGCGCTGGGCCCCGGCCCGCTGCCATATCGCGGGCCGGATCCCGCCTTGTGCCCGGGTGAATCCAGCATCTTTCCCTAAAGGTTCGGCCGGGGTTGTTTTACTGACGGAAGAGCAGGGGTAACCTTCGCCGCAATGGTAGCAAGCCAGCCCGGGGGGGCGATGCGCAGCAGGGTGTCGTCTCAGCAGAAACAGAGTAGCCCGGCGCGGGCCCCCGGAGTGGGGCCCGGCCGCGGGGGAGCGCGGCCCGGGACGCCCGGCGGCCCGAACCGGACCGGGCCGCCGCCTGGGCCCGCCGCCCGGACCTGGTACTTCGCCACCTGTGTCCTGGCGGCCCTGGTCTTGCTGGCCAGTGGGGTGTCCTATGAGGTGGTCCGCGACGTGGGCAGTATCGGCGGGTCGCACGCCATCGCCAGCGGGCCTTCGGTGGGTGCGCAAAACATCTTGCTGATGGGGCTGGAAAGCCGCCGGGACTGGAACGGGAATATCCTGCCCGCGAGCATCTTGGCAAAGCTGCATGCGGGAAATGCCCAAGCAGTGGCAAACGGCACCGGGGGAAATGACACCAACACGCTTATCCTTATCCACGTATTCGCGGGTGGCAAGAAGGCGGTCGGCTTCTCCATCCCGCGAGATGACTGGGTGAATTTCGCTGGCACGGTCGGGCCGCAGCAGGTGGGCAAGATCGACCAGGCGTACGGCGTGAGCATGTACTTCGAGCAGGCGAAGCTACGGCAGCAGTACCCGGACATGGGGCAGGACCAGCTCGCGTTCCTCGGCAACGAAGCCGGGCGACGGGCCGCCGTGGCCACGGTCGAGAAGCTCACCGGGGTGCGCGTCAACCACTTTGCCGAGGTCAACCTGGACGGTTTCTACGAGCTCGCGAAGGTCTTCGGCGGCGTGGAAGTCTGCCTGAACCACGCGGTCCGCGACCCCAAGTCCGGCGCGAACTTCCATAAGGGCTACCAGCATCTGGACGCTGCCCAGGCGCTGTCGTTCGTCCGCCAGCGGGACGGCCTGCCCAACGGTGACCTGGACCGTACCCACCGCCAGCAGGCGTTCATCGACTCCGTCATGCATCAGCTGCGGACCGAGGGAGTGCTCAGTGACCTGACCAAGGTGTCGGCCCTGCTGTCGGTGGCCAAGCAGTACGTGATCACCGACGCGGGCTGGAACCTGCTCGACTTCGCGGCCCAGATGCGGGGCCTGACCAGCGGGAATCTCGTTTTCCGCACGCTGCCCATCAAGGGCTACGCGACCATCGACGGGCAGGACGCGAACGCGGTCAGCGTGCCTCAGATCCAGGCCATCGTGCACGCGGCCTTCTTCCCGAAGCCTGTCCCGCGGCCCGCCCGGCACCACGCGCCCGCGCCCGTCAAGCCCTCAGCCGCCGCGACCACCGTGGACGTGCTCAACGGCGGTCACACCACCGGCCTGGCCGGGCGCGTCTCCGCGGCGCTGGTCAAGGCCGGCTACCGGGCGGGGACGGTCGGGAACACGGCCGCCCGCGCGGTCACCTCGGTCAGCTACGGCACCGGCGCGTCGGCGAACGCGGCCGCGCTCGCCCGGTTGTTCGGGGTCACCGCCGTGCCCACCTCGTCGATCCCGCCCGGGCAGGTGCAGATCCTGCTCGGGGCCAGCGCCGCGCTGCCCGGCGCCCTGGCGGGCAGCCAGCCGCAGCCCGCCGCGACGGTCATTCCCACCACCGGGCCGCAGGGTGGCGCGGTGATCGCCCCCAAGGACGGCATTCCCTGCGTCAACTGACTGTCAAGCGGGCCAGGAGGCCAGCGTGGCGCAGCGCAGGAGGCCGGGGAGATCCGGCCGGTGGCCGCTTCGGACCTCGTCGCCACCTGCCTCCGCGAGATCATGTGGTCCCGATGCGGGACCTCGCGGTCCCGGCATACTGGCCTGGTGCAGACGCCACCACCGCCCTCGGCGCAGTACTTCGACGGCTGGTACGCCGATATGGCCGGCTCGCCCGCCAAGGACGAGGTCAAGCAGCGCCATCTGGGCCTGCCGCCGCACCTGCTGTCCACCAGCCTGCTCGGCTGGGCGGGGCTCGGCGAGGTGGCTGCGGCGCTGCGGCTGTCTCCCGGCGACACGCTGCTGGATCTCGCGTGCGGCCGCGGGGGCTATGGCCTGGAGATAGCCACCCGGACCGGGGCGCGGCTGGTCGGGGTGGATTTCTCGGCCGAGGCGGTGCGCCAGGCCCGCGAGTCCGCTGTGCGGCTGGGCCGCCCGGCGGATTTCCGGGTGGGGGATCTGGCCGCCACCGTGCAGGTTCGGGAACGCCCGGCTGGCGGGCTGGCGAGCGGGCCATGTGGCAGGAGGCCGCGGCCCTTGATCCCGGCGGCGACCCGGCGCTCGCGTCCTTCCGCGACGAGGGCGTGCGCTCGCTGGAAACCTTCGGCCTGATGCGCCGGGTCATGGCCAGCGCCCGCGCGCCCGCGTAGGGCGCGGCTCCGGCTGGCGCCGGCAGGCAGGTCACTCCGTAGGTAAGCCCCCTGTGGCTCAGGTGCCCGGGGATGACACGGGAAAGCCGGTGATCTGGATGATGGCGCCGCCGGAGACCTTGAACGCCTGGCGGACATGCTGCGGCGGCCGGGGGCGCGGGCCGGCGGCGGGACTGGTGAGGGCGACCGCGAGAACGATCGTGTCGCCCGTCACTTCGGCGCTGGTCACGCTGGCGCGGGTGTCGTGCGCCGCCGCGGCGTACCAGGCGAGCACCTGCTCTCTCGTGTGGCAGCCGTCCGGCCCGCTGCTGCCCCACTGGACCGCGGGATCGAGCAGCGACGCCAGCAGTTCCATGTCGCGCGAGTGGTACGCCTCGGTGAGCTGTTCCGCGATCTCGTGCATCAGGTCCGGGGCGGGCGGCCCGGCCGGCCCGCTGGCCGGCTGTGGGCGTTGCCCGCCGTCGCCCGGCCCGGCCTCGCTGTCGGGCTGGACGCCGTATTCGCGCAGCACCTCGGCGACCTCGCCGCTGGGCGGCTTGCCCGCCAGCCAGACTTCCTCGCGGGAGGCACCGGCGTTGAGCAGCACGCGCACTGTGGCTGGCCAGTCCCCCTGCCGGTCCGTGCTTTCCCCGCTGCCCACGGTGGCGTACGCGAGCGGCGTCCCGTCGAACCGCTCATCCCGGGCGTCGAGTTCGGCGCCGAGGCGGAGCAGGTACCGGACCGTGCAGGCGCGGCCGGCGTAGGCCGCGGTGTGCAGCGCCGTCTCACCCCAGTGGTTGCGGGCATCCGGAGGAAGACCGAGGCCGACCAGGAGGCGCACCGCGCCGGCCGGGGCGCCGCAGGCCGCGCCGGGCAGCACGCCGGGCTCGTCGGCGGCCAGGCGTTCGGCGAGCCCGGGATGCGTGGCCACCAGCCGCTCTGCTTCGGCCCGGTCGGCTCGCATGCAGGCACCAAGCAGCCGGTCGGCGTCGGTGACCTCGTCGCGTGCGCCGTGGCTGGCCAGGGCGGAGGCCGCGGCCTGGTGGCCGCCCCGGATCGCGCGCCGCAGCGGGGTCAGCCCATCGTCAGGGTCGGCCACGTCTGGGTCGGCGCCGGCGCCGAGCAGCGCCTCGACGGCCTCGGCCGGGCCGTGGCCGGCCGCCGGTGAGAGCGCGCGGGTGGCCAGGGCAGCCACCTCGGCGGGCTCGGCGCGGGCCGCCGCATCCAGCAGCAGGCGCAGGGCGGACGGGTTGCCTGCGCTGGCCGCCGCGTCCACCGCCCAGGTGGCCGCGACCGCCGCGCCGTGGCTGAGCAGCAGTTCCAGGCACGCGCAGTCGGGGTAGGTGGCCGCCTGGTACAGCGCATCACCATCGTCAGCCGGCGCGCCGCGGTCGAGCAGCAGCCCGGTGATGGCCGGATTGTTCACGGCCACCGAGCCGCCCAGGGCGGAGCGCCGGCCGTGGCCTGCGTCGGTGGTGGCTGGGCTGGCCCCAGCGTCTAGCAGCACGTGGGTCACCGCGGTGAGCCCGGCCGCCCGGGCGGGGTCGATCCGGTGCCAGTGTGAGTAGCACGCATACAGCAGCGGCGGCCAGCCACGGTCGTCATCCAGGCTCACGGCCAGGGTGGGGTCAGTGGCGATGAACTCACCGACCAGCCCTGCCTCGCCCAGCGCCGCGGCGGCGAACACGCTGGCCTGCCCGATCCGGGGGTCACCGGCCACTAGCCGGGCCGCCTCCCGCGTCCGGCCCGTCACGCTGGCGGTCAGGAACGCCGAGACGTGCGGGGACCGCCGCCCCGCGCGGGCATCGACCTCCGCCTTCAGGGTGGGCCAGCTGGGGAAGCCGTGTTCGCGTGCGATGGTCAGCTGGGCGGTGGCCAGCGTGACCGCGGCCGGGTCGCGGGCCGCAACCGAGCGGGCGATCCGCTCAAGCGCGGCCGTGCCGCCCGCGCGTGCGCTGTCGCGCAGCTCCTTGGCCTGGCGGCGAAGCTGGCGCAGATCCGGGCGTTCGGGCAGCGGCTGGGACATGGCGTCTCCCTCCACGCCTGCGGTCCGCGTGTCAGGCCGGGGAAGAGGCCACAGCAGGGCAATCGGCAAGCCGGAAGGTGGACTCAGTCCTTCCCGCGGACCCGGCAGCGCCCTCCTGCGCACGCGCCACCCTACTAGACGACGTGCTGACGGGCGCTGATCCTGGGCCTGGTCAGGCCTCTGGTTCATGACCTGGCCGACGAGTCCGTCCCGGTCAGGTTCCCGGCCGCGCACCCGGTCTGGCCTGCGGGTTTATCACCGGAGAGCAGCACAGCAGGGCTACCGGAATCGCGTGCATCACGTGCGTCTCAGGCTGGGGCCCGAGGCCGGACGCGGGCGCCGCAGCGTGCGCCACGGCGGCGGGTGCGGGGGCGCCGGCGGGTGCGGGTGCGGGTGCGGGTGCGGGGGGCGGAGCTTCCGCCGCGGTTGCGGCGGCAGCCCGGAGTTCGGCCAGGCGCTGCCGGGATGGGAGCAGGGTGATCGCGAGGATCACGCCAAGACCGAAGATGCCTGCGGACACCGCGAAGGCTACGGTGTAACCGTGGGTGGCCGCAGTCGCCGGCGCCAGCGGCCCCGTGTGGTGCGCGACGAGGTAGCTGGCCGCCGCGGTCAGCGCGATGGTGCTCAGCGCGGACGTCCCGATCGACCCGCCGACCTGCTGCATGGTGTTGACCAGCGCGGAGGCCACGCCTGAGTCCTGGCGCTGGACGCCAGCCGTGGCCGTGTTAATGGCCGGGGCGAAGATCATGCCGAAGCCCAGGCCCATGATGATCAGGGCGGGCAGGATGCCGACCAGGTAACTCGAGGTCACGGTGAGCTGGGTCAGGTAGCTCATCGCGGCGGTGCCGCACAACATGCCGGTCGTGATCAGGACGCGCGGCCCGAACCGGGGCAGGGTCACGATGCTGGAGACATTGGAGCTGACCAGGATGCAGCCGATCATCGGCAGGAAAGCCAGCCCGCTGGTCACCGGGCTGTAGCCCTTGACTTCCTGCAGGTAGTAGGTGAGGAACAGGAAAACACCGAAGATCGCGATTCCCGACAGGCCGACCGCGACGTAAGAGCCGCCCCGGGTGCGGTCCAGGATCACCCGCAGCGGCAGCAGCGGGTGGCTGGACCGCTGCTCGGCGACGACGAACCCGGCCAGCAGGAGGACGCCGAAGACCAGGGAGCCGATGGTCAGCGGAGCGGTCCAGCCGCCGGTCTCGGCGTGGGAGAAGCCGAACACGATAAGGAACAGCCCGGCGCAGGCCAGTACCGCCCCGGGCCAGTCCATCCGCGGCCGGGTGGCGGGTCGGCTGCTCCGCATGAACGCCAGGGCGCCGGTCACGGCGAGGGCGGCAAAGAACAGGTTGATGTACAGCGTCCAGCGCCAGGACAGGTACTGGGTGAGCACCCCGCCGAGGATCAGGCCCACGCCGCCGCCGCCGGCTGCCACCGAGCCGAAGACACCGAAGGCCCGCCCCCGCTCGCGCGGGTCCTGGAAGGTGCTGACCAGGGTGCCGAGCGCGGACGGCGCGAGGATGGCGCCGAACGCGCCCTGCAGCGTCCGGGCCGCCACCAGCATCTCGAACGAAACGGCGGCGCCGCCGATGGCCGAGGAGACGGCGAATCCGGCCAGGCCCGTGATGAAGACCCACTTGCGGCTGTACATATCGCCCAGCCGGCCGCCGACCAGCAGCAGGCTGCCGAAGGCCAGGGCGTAGGCCGTGATCACCCATTGCCGGTCGCTGTTCGGGAACCCGAGCGAACGCTGGGCCGACGGCAGCGCGATGTTCACGACCGTGGAATCCAGCACCACCATCAGCTGGGCCACCGCCACCACGACCAGGATCAGCCAGCGCCGGTCGGCGATGGGGGCCGGCGAGGCGACTGGCTGGGCCATGAGATCTCCCGATAAGCGGCGTGTGGCTGTGCCGGATCGCTACCGGGGGGCCGGAGCAACGATCGTCCAGCAGTGCCGCTGGGATAGCCGCCCCGCGACATCACTGCCTCTCGCCACCATAAGCACGCCCGGAAAGCCGCGTCTACCGGGGCCGGCAGCAGCCCCGGCCGGGCCGGAGCGCGACCGCCCAGAACGCGTGCCGGCCGAATCGGGTCAGGCGATCTTGCGGGCTCCCGGGCCGGGGACCGGGGTGACCTCGCGCGCGGAGTCCAGGATGTGCCCGGCCTCGCAGGACAGCTGCAGCCGCACGGGCTGCCCGCAGTCACGGTGGCGGAGCACGACCGGCGGCCCGGCCGGCCCGGCCGCGTACCGGTCGCCCCACCGCATCAGCCCGACCAGCACCGGGTACAGGTCCAGGCCCTTCGCGGTCAGCCGGTACTCGTGCCGGCTGCGCTGGCCGCTGTCCTGGTACGGGACCTTGCGCAGCAGTCCCTCGCCGGCCAGCCGGGCCAGCCGGTCGCTGAGCACCTGCCGGGGGATCCCGGTCCGGCGCTGCATGTCAGCGAACCGGTGCACGCCGTTGAACGCCTCGCGCAGCACGAGGAACGTTGACCGCTCCCCGATGATCGCCACCGTGGCGCCGATCGCGCAGTTGGCCGGGTCGTAGTCCATCATCCGGGTCCGTTCCATGATCCCAGGCTAAGTCTGGTTGACAGACTCAGCAAGTCGTGCCCATGCTGGGTCTGTGAACCGAACCCAGGAGGACGAGCCTCCCGCCCGCGTCACCGCCACGATCCGGCCGCCGGAGCCCGCCGACCTGGCCGCGCTCACCGGCTTCTTCGCCGGGCTGTCCCTGCGCACCCGGGTCCAGAGGTTCTTCGCGCCGGTCCGGCCGACTCCGGCCCTGGTCCGCCTGGCCTGCGGCCAGGGCGGGCGGGCGGGCGGCACGGATCCGGGCGCGCGGGCGGGCGGCACCCATGCGCTGATCGCCGTGGCCGGCGGCGTCATCATCGGGCACGCCATGGCGGCGGACCGGCCCGGGACGCCGGGCGGCCCGGTGACCGAGATCGGCGTGGTGGTGGCCGACGCGTGGCAGGGGCATGGGGTGGGCTCGGCCCTGGTCCGGTCCCTGATCGGCCAGGCGCGGGCCCGCGGCGTGACGTCGCTCAGCATGGACGTCCTGCCCGGCAACCACAAGGTGCTGGCCATGATCGCCGCACACTGGGCCGTGGTGCGCACGCACAGCGGCGCGGACTGCGTGACCCTCCAGGCCGGGCTGCCCCCCGCCCCCCGTCGCGCCTCCTCCAGACCCGCGAAGCGCCGCACCAGCCGCCCAGGACGGTCAATCCTGAGTAGCTGACCGGGGGATACTGGCAGGCGGCTGGCCGGGCTAGCGTGACTGTGCGGGAGCTATCTGCCCTGGGTCGCTGCCGCCTGGAGGGACATATGGACACCCCAGCCGCCGTGGCCAGGCGCCGTGGCTATGTGGTCACTGCGGCGGTGCTGGTCCTGGTGATGCTGGGTGGCACGCTGCCCGTCCCGCTGTACACGCTGTACGAGCGGGCCATGGGCTTCGGCCCCCTCGGCGTGACCGTGGTCTTCGCCGCCTACGTCCTCGGCACGCTGTTCGCGCTGGTCGCCCTGGGGGACCTGAGCGACCACGTCGGGCGGCGGAAGGTGCTGGCCCTCGCCGTGGCGTGTGCGGCGGTGAGCACCGGCCTGTTCCTGGCCGCGTCCGGGATCTGGTGGCTGATTGGGGCCCGCGTGCTGAGCGGAGCGGCCGCGGGCCTGGTCACGGGGACCGCCACGGCTGCATTGGCTGAGTTGCAGCCCCAGGATGACCATCGTGCCGCCGCCGTCGTGGCGTCCGGAAGCAACATGACCGGGCTGGGTCTCGGGCCGCTGATCGCCGGCCTGTTCGCCGAGTACGTGGCCATGCCCCTGCACAGTGTGTTCTGGACCTACCTGGGTATCTGCGCGGTCGCGCTGGCCGCCCTGCTGCTCATCCCGGAGACGGTCCGCAGTCCGGACCGGGTGATCAGCTTCCGGCCGCGTCTCGCCGCCCCGCCGGAGGTCCGCACCGCCCTGATCGGCGCGGGTCTGGGGGTATTCGCGGCGTTCACCGTGCTGGGGCTGTTCAGCAGCCTGGTGCCGACGTTCCTGCACGGGATCCTCGGTGTGCACAACCTGGCGCTCATCGGGGGCGCGTCGTTCCTGATCTTCGTGACCGCCGCGGTCAGCCAGGCCGTCTCGGCCGCGATGGCGAGCCGCCGCAGCCTGTGCGTGGGGCTGCCGTTGCTGCTCGTGTGCCTGGCCGCGCTCGAGTCCGCGCTGTTCGCCAAGGCCCTGTGGCCGTTCGTGCTGGGTACGCTCGCGGGCGGGGTGGCGGTGGGGTTCATCTTCCGCGGCGGGCTCAGCGAGCTGAACCGGCTCGCCGCGCCGCGGCACCGGGCCGCCGTGGTCTCCACGTTCTTCGTGGCCGCCTACGTCGGCCTGGGGCTGCCTGCGGTCCTTACCGGCCTCATCTCCCTGGCCGTCGGCCTGGTCGATGCGAGTGCCTACATCTCGGGCCTGGCCGCCGTAGCCGTCGGGGTGGCGTTCGCCGTCGTCCTGCGCTCCTTCGGCACCGCGCCCGCCCCCCGGCCGGCCGCCCGGCCCTGCGACAGCTGGTGCTCGCCCGCGGAGCCGGTCAGGATTTCCGCGCGGAGCTGACCGCGCGGGCCTCAGCGGACGGTCCGGCTCATCCGGACGGTGGTCCCCCGGGCGCTCGGCTTGATCACGACGTGGTCCATGAACGTCCTCATCATGGGCAGGCCGTGGCCGCGCCCGTTGCCGTTCGCGGTGGCGGACTTCCAGGTGCTGCCGTCGGCCACGGTGATCTCCAGGCGCGGGCCGCTGAGCTCCGCGGTGAGCCGGACCTCTTCCGCGGGATCGCTCCCGTAGGCGTGCTCGATCGCGTTGCTGCAGGCTTCGCTGGCCGCCAGTGTCACCTGGCTGGCCACCACCGGCTGCACGGCCGCCGCGGCCAGCCACCGCCGCAGGCTCCGCCGCATGCTGGCCAGGCTGGCCGGCACCGCGGGCAGGGTCAGCACCAGCCGCGCAGGCGGGTGCCGGTAGGTGAGCACCAGCACGTCGTCGCCGGAGCCCCCCGCGGGGACCAGGCCCCGCAGGACCCGGTCGGCCAGCTCATCCGGTGTGCGGCCCGCGTACCGCCGCAGGGCCTGCCCCGCCCTGCGGATGCCCAGGTCCAGCCGCTCCTGGCGCCCGACCAGGCCATCGGTGTACAGCAGCAGCGCGGAGCCGGGCCGCAGCCGGGCGGTCGCCTCGGTGCGCACCTGGCCGGCCGGTGCGGCGAGCGGGACCGAGGTGGCCTGGTCCAGCAGTTCCGGCTCACGGTCGTCAGGATGGGCCAGCAGCGCGGGAGGATGCCCCGCGCTGCTGTAGGTGATGGTCCCCGCGGCCGCGTCGATGATGGCGCAGAACACCGTGCTGGCCAGCGCCCCGGTGAGCCCCTCCGCGAACTTGTCTAGGTCGGTGATGACCCGCGCCGGCCCGTGGTTGCGGAGCAGCAGCGCCCGGCAGCCGCTGCGCAGCTGGCTCATGATCACGGCTGCGCCGAGCCCGCGGCCCACGCAGTCACCGACCACGATCCCGAGGCGGCCGTCGTCGAGCCGAGCCACGTCGTACCAGTCCCCACCCACCTCCACCGGGCGCATCGCGGGCTCGTAGCGCACCCCGAACCCGGCGGGCAGGTCCTGCTGGCCGAGGAGAGAGTGCTGCAGGGCCAGCGCGAGGTCACGGGCCTGCTCGTAGTGGATGGCGCGGGCCAGCGCATGGCCCAGATGCGCGGACAGCAGGCCGAACAGCACCCGGTCCTGGAAGCTCAGCCGGCCGCGGGTGCCGCGATCCAGCCAGATCGCCGCCTCGCCGCGGCCGACGTCCAGCCGGGTGGCCACGCACGCGGCCGACCCGTCACCGCCCACTTCGGTCAGCATGTGCGGGGCCGGCTGCGAGCGTGCCGTCTCCAGCCCGCTGCGGGCGGCGTCGTCCAGCGCCGGCCAGCTGCCGACCTCCGGCACCCCGACCACGGACACCGCGGCGTGCGGGGGCCAGACCCCGGCGACCGCCCGGGAGGCCCCGAAAGCCTGGCGCAGTTCGGCCAGGCCGGCCCGGAGCACCTCGCCAATGTCGGCCGCACCGGCCAGGCCCGAGGCCAGCCTGGCCGCCGCCGCCTCGCGGTCACCCGCTTCGCGCTCAGCGGTCACGTCGCGGACCGTGCCGAGGAAGACCCGGCCGTGGCCGGCCCAGGCGGGGAGGGAACGCACGGTGGCCGCGACCCACCCCACCCGCCCGTCCGGGCGCCGGATCGGGCAGGCGTACTCGGCGCCGTCGGTGCCCCGCGCGTCCCGGATCACGGCGTCGAACACCTGCTTGAGCTCCGGCTGCTGGACGGGATCGGGCTGCCATGGGTAGGGCGGGGAGAAGGGCAGGTCCTCCGGGCCGTAGCCGAGGATCTCGCCGAAGGACTCATTCACCTCCAGGACGACCCCCTCCTCGTCGCAGACGAAGAATCCTTCCTTCATCGTGTCGATTAGGGCGCGGCAGAAGCGTGACTCGGGTCGGCCGAGCCGGGACAGCTGCACGGCGGAATCCCGCCCCGGGCCGGTGAGCGCGGCCGGCCGGGCGGCCCCCGGCCCGGTTCGGGGGAAATCCGGCTGGGCGGTGACCAGCTTGCCGAGCTGGCGCGCCGTGAGGTCGAAGAAGGCCTGGTACTCCTCATCGAGGGGGCGGTACGGGCTGACCCCGCAGCACAGCACGCCGGCCGCCCGGCCAGTGGCGGCCGTGATCGGCAGCAGGACCGCGGCCTCGGGCGGCGCGTCGCCGGCCACGGCCCCCTGCTGCCCCAGTCCGGCGAGCACCCGCGGTTCCTGGGTGCAGAGCACCCGGCTGATCTCGTCCTGCAGCGCCGTGCGGACGGTGAAGTCGGCGAGCGCCTCGGGGGACGCGAACCCGGTGGAGCCGGCCAGCGCGGGACTCCCACGACCCGGCCCGGCCAGGTAGGTCACGGCGAACGGCACGTCGGCCGGGTTGCCGGCCAGGACGAGCATCGCCGCCCGGCACGCTTCACCCGCAGCGGGCATCTCCGCCACCGGGACGGAGCCGAGCCGGTGCAGGGTGGCCCGGCGGCGCCCGGCCAGCACGCGGGCGGTCGTCTCGGTGGCGGCACAGAACACGCCGCCGATCCGGTCGCCTGGCCCCTTGATCGGGCTGTAGGAAAAGGTGAAGTACCGCTCCTCCGGGTAGCCGGTCCGCTTCAGCATCAGCAGCTGGTCCTCGCAGCAGGCGGGCGTCCCGGTGCGGAGCACGCCGGTGAGCGCCGGCCCGATCGTGGGCCACATCTCCGCCCAGGCCTGCTCGGCCGGCCTGCCCAGCGAGCATGGATGCTTATCACCCAGGATGGACCGGCAGGCATCGTTGTGGAGCAGCCGGAACTCTCGTCCCCAGAAGATCGCCATGGGCAGCCGGGAGGCCGTGCAGATGCCGGCGGCCGTGCTCAGGCTGGCCGGCCACGTCTCCCGCGGGCCGAGTGGCGTCCCGGACCAGTCGTGCGTCCTCGTCATCCGGCCGGGATCCATGGGTTCAGCTGCGCCGTGGCCTGGCACGCTCATCCGGGAGCCCGGGGAGCGGCCGGCCTGCGGGGCCGATGGTGCCGCGCGCCAGCGCCGCCGCGACCTGGTCGTGAATGTCCAGCCCGGCCGGGATCATCGACAGGATGCTGGCGATCGGGCCGTTGCCCGCCACGACCCGTAGCGGGATGCCCGCGGCCTGGCAGCGCTGGTGACAGGCGGTCAGCAGGGCCACCCCCACCGAGCCGAGGTGCTGCACCTGGGCGAGGTTGACCACGAGCGGCGCTGGGGGGGCGGCGGCCGCGACGGCGCGAGTCAGGTGCTCATCGAGAAGCGGGCCGGTGGCCATGTCGATCTCGCCGCGCAGATGCAGCACCACCGCGCCGTCTACGATTTCCTGCCGCACCGTGAGCAGGCCGTCCTCGGGCAGGCTGGGGGCCGGGGGCCCGGCAGGCAGGCTGTAGACGATCTCGTCCAGCCGCTGCCGGATGGCCGCCGAGGCGAGGGCGTCACCCCCGACGGCCCCCACCAGCCGCTCGGCCAGGTCGCGGAGCTTGATGTTCGACCGCTGGGACTGCCAGCTGAGCAAGCTGAACGCTGCCTCAGCGTCCAGCCCGTACACCAGCATCAGCGCCCCCTTGGCCTGCTCGATCGTGGCCCGCGAGGCCATGGCCTTGCGCAGGCCGCTGGCCACCTCCCGGGATCTGGCCCGGGCCTGCGGCTCGGTCACGTCGATGAGGTAGCCGCGGAGGCCGGTCACGGCGCCGGCGCCGTCCGCGGTGCCCTCGCCAGCGATCAGGGCCCAGTGAAGCTGCCCTGCCGCGTCGATGATGCGGTACAGCAGGCTGAACAGCCTGCCATCGCGCAGGGAAGCCCGGAGCAGCTGCTCGGCGCGCCGCCGGTCGGCCGCATGGGCGTGGCTCAGCAGGAGCGCCGTGGTCGGAACGACCTCGCCACGGTGGAAGCCGTGGATGGCGTAGACCGCGTCGGACCAGTGCCAGGTGTCTGCGGCCGCCGCGTACCGGTAGCTGCCCATGGCGTTCCCGTGACTGGCCGTCCTGGCGATCACCGGCCATTCACCAGGCTCGCTGTATCCCGAGCCGCCCGTTCCCCGGCGGACCGGTCCCATCCGCGGCCAGCCGGGCCTGCTCGGTGAATACCCGGGCCAGGTCGACGCGCGAGCTGATGTCCAGCTTGCGGAAGACCTGGCGGAGATGGAACGCCACGGTGTGCGTGCTGAGGAACATCTCGCTGGCGATCTGCTGGTTGGTCAGGCCCTTGGCGACCAGGTCAGAAACGGCGTGCTCGGTGTCGGTCAGGCTCGTCCAGCCCGTTTTCGGGCGCTTGGCGTGGGTGAAGTGCCGGCGCCGGATGCCGATGCGCCGCAGCCGGCGCCGGACCCGCCTGCCGTCGCGCAGCGCGGCCGTCTGGTCGTAGCCGGCCAGCGCGTCCTCGAGCCAGCGTCCGGCCTCCCCGAAGTCGTGCCGCCCGATCAGCAGGATCCCGAGGTCCTCCGCGGCCGACGCCCGGGCCCACGGATCGGGACTGCCCTCGGCGGCGCAGCGCAGGGCCCCGGCGTCCTGATCCAGCAGGCCGCGTGCGTGCGCGGCCGCCGCCACCACGCCGCCGAAGCCTGGATTGGCCGTGGCCAGCCGGCCCGCGGCCGCGCCCGCGGCCGCAGCGTGTTCCCGGTCGCCCTGGGCCAGCGCGAACCGGACCAGCCAGCTGGCCGCAGTCAGGTCGCCGAGCAGCACGCTGGGGTCGTGTGGCAGGCGCGAGTACAGGCGGCCCGCCAGCTCCGCCGCGGCGTCCGTCTCCTGGCGTGCTTCGGCGAGCTGAGCCGCGACCAGCAGGCAGCGGGTCCGCCCGTAGCCGGGCCCGTGCCGGGTCAGCCGGTCCTCGAAACTGTGCACGTGCTGGACGGCGGCGGCGAGGTCGCCGCCGCGCAGCGCCGCCGTGGCCAGCACGGCCAGGCCGTAGGCGCTCAGCAGCTGGCTTCCCTGCGCGGTGGCCAGCTGGAGGCCCAGCTCGGCGCCTGCCGCCGCCTCCGCCGGGCGCCCGGCGGAGAGCGCCAGGCCGGCCGCCAGGATCTCCGTGCCCGCGTCGCGCCTGCCCGCATCGGCCGCGGCGGCCGTCGTGCTCAGCGCGCCGATGACTTCGTCTGCCTGGTCCAGCTGTCCGAGGGACACGAGCATGCTGCCCAGCAGCAGCGGCGCTATCCTGCGGCACATCAGCGGGACGGTGCTGCCGGTCATCCGGCCCACCTCGCGCACGCCGTCCAGGGCCGCGGTCAGCTGGCCGTCGCGCCAGGCGAGCAGGGCGCGGACCAGCAGCGCGGCGCCCAGCCTCGGCTCGTCCGCGGCGGGCCGGGCCAGGATGGCCTCGGCCCGCAGGGCTGCCCCCTCGAGGTCCACCCCCAGCGCGGACCAGCCCAGCAGCAGGGTGATCTCGGCCTCGTCCCGGGCCTCGTGACTGAGCCCGGGCTCGCCGAGCAGGTCCTGGGCCGCGGAGATGGCCTCGGCGGGCCGGCCGCTGCAGAACCGCACGGCCGACAGGAGCGAGCGGAGCCGCACCTCCGCAGGTCGTGGCCGGGGCACCGGCCCGGACAGGGCGGACTGCGCGCATCCCTCCGCTTCGGTCAGCCGTCCGGCGGCGGCCAGGGCCTGCACGGCGGTGATGATCCGCGCGAACCAGTCGCGGTCCGCGGGCTGTGACAGCATCAGCGTCTTGACGGCCACGTCGGCGGCCGTCTGCGGGGCGGGCAGCAGGAGCGACCGGGCTGCGCAGTCCAGCCGGGCCAGCGCGGCGGCGGTGGCTGGCCGGCCCGCGCTGACCAGGTGGCTGGCCGCCTCGGTCACCGGGCCGCCCTGGTCGAGCAGCAGCTGGCCGATCTGCCGGTGCAGCGCCTGCCGGGCCGGCCGGGGCACGCTCTCGGCGAGCGCCCGCCACACCAGCTCCCGGTCGAACGTCAGTGTCTCCGGGGTGGCCGCGAGCAGGCCGGCCCGATCGCGGCCTCAATGTCCGGCAGCAGGCGCGCGGGCGTTTCGCCGAGGAGCGCGGCGACCTCGTCCAGGCGGAAGGACCGGCCCAGCACGGCGCCGACCGTGAGGATCTGCCGGGCGCGCTGGCCGAGCGCGGTGACCCAGCGCTGAACGACGCCCAGGAGCCGCTGCGGCAGCTGGCCGGACACCAGCCGGGCCGCCCCCGCGTGCGTCCGGACCTTGCCCTCGTCCCGCAGGCCGGCCAGCAGCTCCGTCAGCAGCAGGGGATTACCGCCTGCCCCGGCCACCAGGGCCAGGATCTCCTCATCCGGCGCCGCGTCGAGGACCTCGGCTACCAGGTCAGCCACGGCCGCCCCGCCGAGCGGGCCGAGCCGCATCCGGGTGGCTCCCGCCCGCTCCAGGTGGTTGAACAGCCACTGGGCGTCGCTGTAAGCGCTCGCGGTGCTCCGGCCCAGGAACCAGAGCGGGGGCCGGGCCGGTGGCTGCCGGGCCAGGCCCCGCAGCCCCCAGAGCATCGCGCGGTCGGCGCAGTCCAGATCGTCCAGCACGGCCAGCATCTGGCGGTCCGCGGCGGCGAGCGGGTTTCCGGCCCTGCGTGGCGCCGGGACCCCCGTCGGCCGGCTGCCCGCCGGCTCCGCCACGGGCCGCCGCCGTCCGCCGAGCCGCCCTTCCGGCCCGCCGCCATCAGCAGTTCCTCCGCGACGGGCATCAGCAGGCCGCGTGCCCGCTGGGTATCTGCCTGGCCAGAGGTCAGGGTGAACCCCCGGGCCGCGGCCGCGGCCGCCGATTCTTCGAGGAAGCGGGTCTTGCCGATTCCCGGCTCGCCCTCGACGAGCAGTATCCCGCCGCGCCCCGCCTCGGCCGCCCGGAGCATGCCGAGCACCGCGTCCCTTTCCCTGTCCCGACCGCGCATCGTTCGGTCCCCGAAGTCAGTCGCCACATGTCACGGCGTAACAAGACAGCCGTCCCTGCGCTGCTGTGGCGTCCCCAGGCCCTCTGCTGGTCCATCGTGGAGCCGCGTAAAGGACCAAGTTTAAACATCAACCCAGACACGAAACAAGGAACCAGGAGCCGCCTTGTGCCCTCTCCCGCCCGTGCCTGCCCTGATCGGCGCGGCTTTTCGAGTAAAGGCTGGGTAATGAGAGAGCCTGGCTGCCGTCGCGGAAATGCGTTCCCGGCCGTTCCCGGCGCGATAGGGGGCGTGCGCGTCCATTACCCAGCCCAGCCATTTGCCCTGCGCTTCCGTTTCGGTAATCCGCGGTTAACCCTGGCGCGGCCGGGCGGACGGCAGCATGCGGCCTGGCCGGCGAGGCCGGGTCAGGCGGGAAAGCAGTGCGGTCACCGGAGCCCCGCGCTGCCACTCACGGCGCAGGGCATTACGGTCGGCTTCTACTAGTCCGCCCCAAATGCCATGCTGGCCCGCGCCGTTCCACGTCCGGAGCGACAATTCGAGGCACTCGCCCCGTACCGGGCACGCTGCACATACGGCCAGTGCCCGGACCGCTTCAATGCGTGCCCGGGCGGCTTTGGCGGCGATGGGAAACCACTCGTCTGGATCGAGACTGGTATCGGCGCAGCCGGCCAGCGGACCGGCCACGAAATTCCGCAGTTCCTCGTCGGTCAGCGCAGCCGGGCCGGTGCCCGCGCCCGGTGGGAGGGCGATAGTCATGGTGTGCCTCCTCTGCCCCTGCCGCCGACGGCGATGGGGCCGGCATCGCTGCGGCATTAGACCCAGCCTGGCCACCCGTCCGTCCTGGCACTTCGTCAAAGTGGCTAGTCCCGGCCGGCCGCCACGGTCAGCCCTGGCCCCGCACCCACGACTGGCCGGGCGGGCCCGGCGGCCCGCTAGCGCCAGATCGCGACCGGCGTGCCCGGCGCGTAAACCCAGCCCCCGGTGCCCTTACTGGCGTGCGGGTCGGCGGACAGGCGGGTGTAGTCGATGTCGAACTGGTACTCGGCACCCGGTGACACCCGGTGCCCAGCCGGGTTAGGGGCCTCGACCTTCCCCGCGTCGGTGAAGGACCCGTCCTGGTAGGAGAACTGGCCCGGGTTGACGACGAAACCGTCCGCGCCGCCGATGACCACCCACGCGATGATCGCCCCGCCGCTGCTGTCCCCCTGCGTGTTGACCATCGCCACGCGTGAGCCCTCCGGCGTGGTGTACCAGGACAGCGCGCTGGGATCGGTGTTGTCCGTGGACTTGAGCACCGCCTCCCGCGGCGTGATCCCCTTCAGCGCGTCCAGCCGGGCCGTGCTCTCGCCGAGCAGGCAGCCGGCCACGTTGATCCCGTCCACGGTCCCGCCGGAGTGGTAGGCCTTGTCGCACACCGGCTGGCGGGCCGCGAGCCAGGCGCTGTCGCTGGCGGAGATAGCCGCCTGCTGGGCCGTCACCCCCTTCTGGAACCGGGCCAGCTGCACCGCGTCGATCGCCGCGTCCGCGTCCTCGGTCTTGGCTTCCAGGCACCGCTCGATGGCCAGCGTGGACGACTGGCCGTTGCAGCTGGCCGGGGCGCCCTTGTCCTGGGCCGGGTGACCGGGGTCGAACGGCTCGACGATGGGGGTGAAGGCCACCGCGGAGGCGGTCCCGGCCCGGCCCGACGGGCTCGCCGCCGCTGAGCTGGCCGGGGCGGAGCCAGTCGCGGCCTGGGTGGCCGCCGTGCCGCCGCCGCTGGCCGGCCTCCCGGAGCTGCCGCACCCGGCCACGGCGCTGATCACCGCGATGCCGATCGCCGCGCGGGCCAGTCTGATCCGGCCCGCCGGCCTGCCCCGTCCCTGGCGCACCCCCCATCCACGCTGCTGGCCCATCGGGCCACCCCCTGCTGCTCAGCCCCCGGTTTCTGCTTTTGCCGGAGGTGACATTAGCGGGCTGCGGGCCGGCCAGGGCGGTTATGGAGACGAACGGTGATCCGGACGGCCCGGCTTCGGCCGGGATCCGGATCCGCGTGGCTGGACTTCCTGGCCGCGGTCAGGGGAGGCTGAGACCACGTACCCGGCGCGGGCGGCCCTCGGCCGGTGTTACCTGGGGAGGACCGGATGGCGGACATCCCGGCCGGGAGCCGGTACGTCGCGATGGGCAGCTCGTTCGGGGCCGGGCCGGGCATCCCGCCCCGGGCGCCCGGCAGCCCCCGCCGGGCCGGCCGGTCGGCCAGCAACTATGCCCACCTGGTGGCCCGGTCACTCGGGCTCGACCTGCACGACGTGACCTACTCCGGCGCGACCACCGACGACATCATCCGGCCCTCGGCCCGCGGCCAGGCCGCCCAGCTCGACGCGGTCACGCCGGGCACCCGCCTGGTCACCCTCACCGCGGGCGGCAACGACGTGGGCTACCTGCCCCGGCTTACCCTGGCCAGCCTGCCCTGGCCGCTGCGGCACCTGCCGCGGGTCCGGGCCCAGGCCGGCAGCTTCGGCGATCCCGCCGCCACCGGCGAGCGTTTCGCCGGCCTTCGGCCCAATCTGCAGGCCATCGCCCGCGGCGTGGCGGACCGGGCCCCGGGCTGCCGGGTGCTGTTCGTTGACTACCTGACCATCCTGCCGCCGGACGACGGCCACCCGGGCCCGCCACCCGCCGCGATCGCGGACTGGGGACGCGCCATCGCCGCCCGGCTGGCCGCGACCACCCGGGCGGCGGCCGAGGCCGCCGGTGCTGAGTACGTGGCGGCGTCAGCCGCCTCCGCCGGTCATCACGCCTGGTCGGCCACGCCCTGGACCCGCCGCTTCCACCTCTCGCTGCGCGGCGGGGCGCCCTACCACCCCAACGCGGCCGGGATGGCGGCCGTGGCCGGCCTGGTGCTCGCCACCCTCGCCGGCGACCCCGGCCGCCCAGCGTGACCCTGGAGAACTCGTGACCCTGGAGATCAGGCGGCTGCACCTGGCCGCGCTGCGCGGGCCCGGCGGCGGGGAATGGCCCGTGCACGGGTTCGGCCTGGTCATCAACACCCACCTGCACTTCGATCACTGCGGCCAGAATGCGGTCTTCGCGCACGCGCCCGTCTACGTCCAGCGGGCCGAGCTGGCCCGTGCGCAGCGTGAGGCGCCGGAGCTGCGGGTTGGCTGGGCTTCATGAACGCGTCGTTCGAGCTGCTGGACGGCGACGCCGAGATCCTGCCGGGGGTGTCGGTCATCACCACGCCGGGCCACACGGCAGGCCACCAGTCCGTCGTGGTCCGCACCGGGGACGGCTCGGCCGACCTGCTGACCGGCGACGCGGCGTACACGGCGCGCCAGTACCGCCCGCCGCCCGGCCCGGACGGGACCGGCCTGCCGGACGGGCAGGCGGCGGACTTCGCCGCGTGGCGGGGCTCACTGGCCCGGATGCATGCGCTAGGCGCCGACCGGGTCCACTTCTGCCATCACACGGCCGTCCTGCATGACTGACCGCCCGGTCACTCCGCGGCCAGGTCCCGGGGAGGCAGGCGCGCGGCGCCGGGAGCAAACCGCGCGCGGTCGGTGGTCGCGCTGAGCCCGCAGCGGGGTTACCGGCGCGGCTGGTATTTCCAGATCACATACGTGCCCAGGCCGACCGGCTTGATCTCGGTGCCGTAGGGGACCACCTGGATGGTGTGGTACCTGGGGTTGCGGTGCAGCTCGGTGGCCAGGGCGTGGTCCAGGGCCGTGGTGTCGGTGAAGTTGAGGGCCACGTAGGAGAAGTAGCCCCGGGCGATGTACCTGGCGAAGGTCCTGGCGTTGCCCGCCGCGAGGATGCCCGCCGTGGCGGCCGGGTCCCCCGTGCTGGCGCCGGACGGCAGGGTGATGGTGCGGGTGCTGGACCAGCGCCGCCACTCCCGCCCGGACGGCAGGTAGTACTTGGCGACCGACGGGTCCTCCACGAGCATCCGCCCGTGGCCGTGCGCGGCCAGCGGCCGCAGGACCGCGATGAACGCGGTCGCGTTGGGCCAGCTGGTCGCGAACGACCACGACTGCACCGCGCCCAGCCACACCGGAAACACCAGCGCGATCACGCAGGTCGCGCTCGTGAACACCTGCTCCCGCCCGGCCGGCGCGGCCGCGATGAACCGGTCCACGGCGTAGCCCGCGGCGATAGCCGCGAACCAGGCTCCCACGCCCACGTGCTCGTTCAGCAGCGCCGCCGTGTGCAGCCAGGCCTGCTCGGCCGGCCAGGATCGCGGCGGCGGTCAGGACGGCCAGCAGCCAGGTCTGCGCCCGTCCCTCCCGCCGCACCCTGCTGAAGACCACGCCCGCCACGGCCAGGACGACCAGCAGGCCCGCCCAGTACCAGGAGCTGGACAGTACGGACAGGGGCGAGTTCGTGTGCGCCACCGGGGTCAGGATGGTCGACTTGAACCCGGTCAGGTAGCTGCTCCCGCCGATCAGCAGCCCCGCGCCCAGGCACGCGATCACCGTGGTCAGCAGGATGGCGACGCGCCGGAGCGCGACCCGGCCGCCCGCGGCCGGCGACGCGGCCAGGACCGCGATCACCGGGACCACGACGTCGAACAGGATCGTGGAGTACGAGGTGGCGTTGGCCAGGGCCAGGGCCGCGCCCGCCGCGATCATCCGGCCTGGCACCTCACCCCGCTCCCCGGCCCGCAGCACGCACCAGGCCGCCAGCGCGACGAGGGACAGGGACAGGGCGTCGTAGGTGGCGAACGCGCCGAGGTGCAGCGTCGGGCCGAGCACGGCGAACAGCGCGGCGGCGAAGAACGCGGCCCGCCGCCCGTACCGCGGCCGCGCCGCGCTCCACAGCAACGTGGTCGCCGCGAGCATGAAGGCCAGGGACAGGATCCGGGCCCCGGCCAGGCCGGCCACGTGGTCCGCGATCGCGCCCAGCGGCGGGTAGATCACCGGCGCGCCGGAGAAGTAGTAGGGGAACGGCGGGATGGCCGTGCCGTGCAGCCAGCTCGCCCACTGCAGGTGGCCGGCCCACAGATCCAGGGCCTCGTCCTGGTAGGCCGTGTCCGCCCGGACCAGCCGGAGCGACAGCAGCGTCTGGACGATGAGTACCGGCAGCAGCGGCCACCCGCCGGGCACGTGCCACCCGGCGGGCTGGACCCGCCGGCGGGCAGCGGTCCGCCCGGCCACCAGCGTGCTCGCCGGGGACTGGGCCGGCGCCGACGTATGAGCATTCATGACGAGTCTCCGCGTCTTGTGCCCGGCGTGCCTGAGCAGCCGCCGACCTTGCTTCCCGGCACACTGCGCCGCGGCTGAGCCGCCTGGGCACCAGCCGCAGCTGCCATGAGCGTTTCTACAGACGCAGGGGAAGCCTGGATTACTGGCCTACAGGGATGAGACGCGCGACCCTGGCCGTCCGATCACCGCCGCCCGGGAAAAGCTGATGCTGCCGGCCATCCGCGCGGAACCGCACCCGGTTCGGCAGGATAGGGAGATCGGCCTGCCTGGGGAGGATCCTGGATGAGTCGCGTGCTGGTCATCGGCGCTACCGGGCACATCGGCAGCTACCTGGTGCCCCGGCTGGTGCGGGGCGGTCACGAGGTCATCGCCCTGAGCCGGGGCCTGCGTGAGCCGTATCATCCGGCTCCTGAGTGGGCCCGCGTCACCCGGGTCGCGGTGGACCGGGACGCCGAGGACGCCCAGGGAACCTTCGGCGGGCGGGTCGCGGAGCTGCGCCCCGACGTGGTCGCCGACCTGGTCTGCTTCACCCCGGCCTCGGCGCGGCAGCTCGTCGAGGCGCTGCGCCCGTCCCGCCCGCTGCTGCTGCACTGCGGGACGATCTGGGTGCACGGGCCCGCGCTGCGGGTGCCCGTCACCGAGGATGAGCCCCGCACCGCGTACGGCGACTACGGCACGGGCAAGGCGGAGATCGAGGCGCTGCTGCACCGCGAGACGCTGGCGGGCGGCGTCCCGGCGGTGGTGCTGCACCCGGGGCACATCAGCGGGCCAGGCTGGCCGGTGATCACGCCTGCCGGGAACCTGGACCCGGGCGTCTGGACCAGCCTGGCCACCGGCCTGCCGCTCGCGCTGCCCGACCATGGGCTGGGCGTCCTGCATCACGTGCACGCCGACGACGTGGCGCAGGCCTTCGAACGGGCCCTGACCCGGCCCGCGGCCATCGGGGCCAGCTTCCACGTCGTGGCCGAGCAGGCGATGACCCTGCGCGGCCTGGCCGCCGGCGTCGCACGGTGGTTCGGCCGCGAGCCGGTGCTGGAGTTCGTGGACTGGCCGGAGTTCCAGCTCCGGGCCGGCCTGGGGCCCGCGGAGGCCACCCGCGAGCACACGCTGCGCAGCATCACCGCCAGCATCGCCCGGGCCCGCGAGGTGCTCGGCTACGCGCCGCGCTTCAGCACGCTCGAGGCCCTGCACGAGGCCCTGGCCTGGCTGGTGGCCCACGGGCAGGCGGACGTCGGCGGGCAGCCCTTCCCCGAGATGGCGGGGCCTGGCAGGTCAGCGAGGTGATCCCCGATACCCTGGCAGCTCATTGCCTCCAGAGTCGCTCATGTTGGGGCCCGCGCTGTCACTCATATCCATAGCGAGAACCTTCCAGGCCTCCGGTCTGCGCACCGCCCGGCGCTGGCCCGGCGACGTCGTGGCCATTGCCCTGCTCATCGTGCTGCCCGTGCTGGTCTACGGGGTTCCCGCGCTGCTCGGGCATCCCGTGCTGCCCGGCGACGACCTCACCCAGAACTTCCCGCTGCGCGTGCTCGCCGGGCACGAGATCCGCAGCGGCCACCTGCCGCTCTATGACCCCTTTATCTGGAGCGGCGCGCCGTTGCTGGCCGGCTGGAACGCGGGGGCCGCGTACCCGTTCACGTTCCTGTTCGCCGTCTTGCCCCCGGTGGCTGCGTGGACCCTGAACATGATCCTGACCTGGGCCACGGCCGGGCTGGGGATGTTCGCTTTCCTGCGCGCCTGCCGCCTGGCCTGCCTGCCGGCCGTGCTCGGTGCGCTCTCGTTCGCCTTCGCCGGGGCCATGTCGGCCCAGGTCGCCCACTTCGGGCTGGTGGCCGGCATGAGCTGGGTGCCCGTGCAGCTGCTGTGCATTCTCCAGCTCACCAGGTCACGGACCGCGTCCTCCCGGCTGGCCTGGATCGGGGCCCTGGCCGGCGCGTTCGGCCTGACCATCCTGGCCGGTGAGCCACGGGCCATCGACGACGCCGGCGTGGTCATCCTGGTCTACGCGGTCTGGCAGGTCGCCCGCCTCGGCCGCCGCTTCGGCCCGGCGGCCCTCTCGGTCGCGGCCGGGCTGGCGCTGGGCGCCTGCCTGGGCGCGGTCCAGTGGATCCCCGGCCTGTCCGTGGTGGCCACGTCCCAGCGGGGCGTGAGCTCGGTGGCCCTGTTCAATTCGGGCTCGCTCCCGCACCGGTGGCTGCTGCTGATGCTGGTCCCGGATCTGCTGGGCGGGTCCGGCTCGTTCGGCCAGCCCGCGTTCCTCGCGAACTACAACCTGGCCGAGGTCACCGGCTACGTCGGGATCCTGCCGCTGGTCGCCGCGCTCGCCCTGCTCGGCCGGGTCCGGCTGCGGCCGCGGCCGCCGGAGTGGCTCGTGTGGCACCTGCTGGCCCTGGTCGGGATCGTGCTCGCGCTCGGCGGGAACATCCCGGCCGGGGACCTCCTCGCGCACGTGCCGCTGTTCGGCAGCCAGCGGCTGCAGAGCCGGAACATCCTCATCGCGGACCTGGCGCTGGCCGTGCTCCTCGCGTACTGGGCCGACCACCCGTTCAGCGAGGGCAGCCGGCGCTTCCTCCGGCTCCGGGGCCGCCGCGGGCCGCGCCTGGAGACGGTGCTCGCCGTCCTTCCGCCGCTCGCGGTGATCACCGTCGTCGCCCTCGGCCTGTCCTGGGGTGCGGGCCTGCTGGACTGGCTGCGGGTCAGCCCGGGCGCGGTCGGCCTCGACGGCGCGCTCAAGCCGTGGCTCATCCCGTACGCGCTGCTGGGCGTGGGCGCGATCGCGTTCGTGACCGTCGGCCGTCGCCTCCGGCCGGGGCCGCGCGCACGCTGGCTGGGCAGCTTCGTGCTGGCTGATCTGGTCGTGTTCACGCTGCTCGGCGTGGTGGCGGTCGGGCCCGGCCTGGGCGCCAGCGCCGCGAGCGCCGCCAGCGCCGGCACCGCCAGCACCGCCAGCGGGGCCGCCGGCCAGCCAAGCGCGCCGCCCGGCCAGGGGAGCGGGCCGGCCCGGTCACGCACCCGCGCGGCCGCGGTGCGTCCGGTGGGGACGCTGGGCTATCCGGGGCGGTTCGCCGTGTATGACCCGGGCCAGATCGACGCGCAGGGCCTGTCCCTGCTCGGCGCGCCCGATCTCAACGTGATGACCGGCACGCCGTCGGTCCAGGGGTATTCCTCGCTCGTCTCCGGCTTCTACGCCTCGGCCACCGGGTCACACCGGGCCACCGGCGAGGGGCAGGACGTGCTCAACCCCGCGGCGGTCCGGGCCGGCGTCCTCGGCCAGCTCGACACGTCCATCCTGCTCACCCTGCCCGCCTACCTGGCCACTGCGGCCACGGGATCCGCTGCGGCCCCCGGGCCGCCGGGTACCGGCCGGCGTGACGTCGCCGCGCACCAGCAGGCCACCTGGTACTTCGCCACCCCGCTCAGCGTGAAGCGGCTCGAGGTGCCGGACTCGGACGCCCGGCAGGACGCGGCCCAGGGCACCCAGATCGGGCTTCGTACCGCCCACGGGTCCACCCGCTGGTTCCGCGCGACCGCCGCGGGGGCCAGCCGGCTGATGATCAGCCTGCCCCGCCCGCTGACCAGCGTCGCCGTGGTCGCCCAGGCCGGCGGGCAGCCGGTCCGGCTCGGTCCGGCGTCCGTGTCCGACGCCCGCGGGCAGGTATTCGTGGCCAACGGGCAACTGCAGAACGCCCTGATCCCCCCGCAGTGGGGGTACGCGGGTCAGGACGGCTCGTTCGCGGTCTTCGTGGACCGCTTCGCCCACGGCCCGCTCAGCCTCCAGGCGCTCCCCGGCCGGTCCGCCTCGGGTGCGTCGGTGCGGCGGCTCGCCGGTCCGGCCGCGAGCCCGGCGAAGGCCGCGGTCTCCTCCTCTCACGGTGTCCGGGTCATCCGGTCGGTGGCGGCCACGGCCGGGTGGAGCGCCGCCTGGCATCCCCGCCGCGGCCCGCCGGCCGCCCTGGCCGTGCACCGCGATGGACTCGTCCAGGCGGTCAACGTCCCGGCCGGGCAGGGTGTCGTGACCTGGAGCTACCGGCCGCCGGGGTTCCGCGTGGGCTTCGCGCTGTCTCTCGGGGCGACGGCGGCGATCATCCTGCTGCTGGTCATAGGGTTGTTCTTGTCCCGTTCGGCGCGGCCTGCCGCGCCCCGGCGGCAGCGCCCCGCGCGGCGGCACCCGCGCGAGCCAGGCCTGCTCCCTGAGCCCATGGTCAGGAACGGCTGACCCATCGTCCAGCCGATCTTCAGGTCTTCTCCTTACCCTGGTGCCGAGGGTCAGGATGCTGAGCAGGGAGGCTGGCACGGTGCGGGAGAACGGCGCGATCTGGTACAGGGGAGCGGGCTACCAGCTCGGCCAGGGACAGCATGGCTACGCGATCTGGCCCGCGGGCGGGCCGCTGGATCAGCCCCTGGAGCAATGGCCGGAGACGCCCGCGGGCTGGTCCGCGGCGTGGTCGCGGTTCAACGCCGTCGAGGCTCCGGGCACCATCACCCATCTCGGGGCGCCGGCCAGCCCCGCCACCGCTCCGCCGGCTGGCGCTGTCCCCGCAGCCCGGACCCGGTGGTCCTGGCCGGGGATCCGCTCCGCCGGGCCGCTCAGCGCGGCCATCGTGCTGGTGACCGGGGTCGCCTGCGGGGTGGCGGGCCTCTTCCCCGCCTACCTGTCCGGGACGAGCCTCGCCCAGGAGCCGCCCGAGCTGGTGCCGCACGTGATCTACCTGGCCGCCTGGGCCGCCAGCGCGCTGCTCATCCTGTCCGGGGGGACCCGGCAGCGGATGGGCGCCCTGCTCGCGCTGGGCATGAGCATCGTCACGTTCGGCTTCTTCTTCGCCGACCTCGGCACGGTCCTCTCCGCAGGCGGGCACGTGCTGGGCCCGGGGCTGGTGCTCGGGCTCGCGGGCTGGCTGGCCTGCGCGGCCGGCTCGGTGATGGCTTTCCGGCTCCGCTCGGCTGACGCGCCGCGCAAGCTCGATGGCCGCCAGATAGGCCCGGCCGTGACGCTGACGATCGCGGCCCTCGCCGCGATCGGGGCCGCGGTCGCCTTCGCCCCGTCCTGGGACAGCTACACGCTGCGGACAGCGGCCGGCGCGTCGCAGTCCCTGACCGCGGGGAACGCCTTCGCGAACCCCGCCCCGGTCATCGTGGGCGATGTCGCGGTCATGGTCACGCTCGTGGCGGTGGTGCTCGTCGCCGCCCTGTGGCGCCCGGTCCGGCTGGGGGCGGTGCTGCTCGCCGGGGCGGCCATCCCCATGGTCGCGCAGGCGATCTCGGCCCTGATCCAGGTCGCCGAGCCGGTGTCCGCGGCCAGCTTCGGCATCGCCCCGGCGCAGGCCGCGGCGGCCGGGCTCAGCATCAGCGCCGGTCTCACGCCGGCGTTCTGGGTCTACTGCGCGTTCGTGGTGGCGCTGCTCATGGTCGGCGTGTGGATGGTGCTCCCGCAGCGCCCGGTCAGCCGCCCGTCGGCCTGGCCGGGGACCATCCCGTCACCGGGACCGGTGACACCCGCCGGCCGCGCACCGTCCGGTAGCTGGCCGGGCGCCGCTCAGTAGCTGAGCGCGGTGGGCAGCAGGCGGCCGGACACCTCTCCGGCCAGGCCGGGGTCGCCCGGGTCAACGGCCCGGACCGGGGTTCCGGTGCGCAGGTCGAGGCGGGGAAGCTCGACCCAGATCAGGGCCGGGCTCGTCCGCGACCAGAAGTAGTAGGTCAGGTTGGTGAGGTCGATGGCCGATATCCACCAGGTGGGGTAGACGCCGAAGTCCTCATACGGGGCGCCAGGCGGGCAGGACACCGTGCCGGCGATGCTGACCACGCCGGCCACGGCCTCCGCGGTATCACGCGGCTCGGGCAGGTAGTGCAGGAAGTACGAGGCCCGGACGAAACGGTCGGCCGACTCGATACCGCCCGGCACCGGCTGGTCGCCACCGAAAGGGCGGTACCGGCGCAGGTTGGCCTGCTGCTCGCTGAACGGCGGCTCATTGGCCACCACCTGGTAGTCGCGGGAATGGTGGATCCGCAGTTGTCCGTCGGCCGGCTCCACGACCGCGCAGTCCCCGCCGGCGTCCTCCAGGGCCAGGTGACAGCCGAGTTCCTGGCCCCGGACCGGAACGGACACCACGGAGGCCTCGGCCAGGGCCGATACGGCCTCCGCCACCGTCGCGTGCTGGTCGAGGACCCATTGCGCCCACAGCAGATTGGGGACCGCGCCGGGGCTGCCCGCCGGTGCGAAGCCGGCTGACCCCTGGTACAGCAAGTGCGCGGCGAGCCCGGCGGAATTCACCGCGTCGGTCGTCCCGGCCCCCCACATGCTCACCCCCACCACACCGAATCGTGACTGCCAGGCCAGCCCGCCCGCGGTCCGCCGCGTGCCCGCGGGCACCGCCCAGAGCAGCGGCTCATCGCTGACCGCCCAGTCCATGGTGCGCGAGACGACCTTGGCGACGCCGTTTCCCGACCAGAAGGTTCTCGTGCACATGATCCGCCTCCGCGAGCTGGCGTCACGGGGAGCAACAATGTGATTACATCACGTAACGGCCGGGGCGGCGTGGGCCCCGGTCGTCCGTGTTCAGTCACGCCCGGCGGGAGGGCCTTCCCATGACTGGCAGGCCAGCGGATTCCGGAAGACTACGGGGCAGGCGGCTGGTGCACCGGGGCGAGCGGTGGCTGGAGCGCCGGGCGGGTGGCCGGCTCGGCAGTCTCGTCCTGGGGTGTGTCCTGCGCTACGCGGAGTTGACGGAAAACTCCGCCGAAGCACTGGTCCTGGGCACATTCCTGTCGGCCGTGCCCGCGCTGCTGGCCATCTACGCCCTGTCCGATCTGTCGGCCGGGTCAGGTAACGGCATCGCCCAGCATCTGATCTACCGCCTGCACATCCATGCCCCCGCCGCCCGGCTGGTGACCTCAGCCTTCGGGAGCGAGGCCAGCAACGCCGCGGCCGCCACGGTCATCGGCCTGCTGGGCTTTCTCATCTTCGGGCTCGGCCTCGGGAAGATCGTCCAGGGTGTCTACGCCCGCGCCTGGCGGATCGAGGTCCGCTCGCTCGCCGACCGGTGGCGCTTCGCGCTCTGGTTCGTGGTCTCCACGCTCCTGCTGGGCCTGCAGGTGACCGAAGAGTCGCTGGTCTCGTCGCTGGGCTGGGTGCTGGCCAGCCCGGTCGGCCTCGTGGTCCTGGTGGCCTTCTGGCTCTGGACGCCCTGGCTGCTGCTGCACCGCACGATCAGCCTGCGGTTCCTGCTGCCGGGGGCGCTGCTGGTCGCGGTGGTCTACATGGTCGCGGTGACCGTCTCCGAGTTCGTGCTCGGCTACTGGATCACCGACAACGGGCGCTACTTCGGCTCCTTCGGCGTGGTCCTCGCCCTGGTGGCGTGGGCCCAGGTGGTCGCGGGGATCTGGCTGGGCTGCGCGGTCTTCTCCCCGGTCTACGCCGACTGGCGGGCAGGCTGGAAGCGGGACGGGACCTCCCCCTTTGCCTACCCGCGCCCCGGCGGGCTGAGCCAGCCCGGCCGGTAGCGGGTGTCCTAGCGCAGGCTCCTGACCAGGTGGGCGTAGACGACGATGTTGTCGAGGTACTGGCGGGTCGTGGTGTCGAATGGCCCGCCGCAGGTGACCAGGCGGAGGCTGGGGAAGCTGACGTTCCCGTAGACCTCCGAGGTCGGGAAGCCTGACTTGACCACCTTCTGCACCCCATCGACGGTGAAGACCGCCGTGGACCCGTTGGCCCGGACGACGTTGACGATGTTCCCCTGGTGCAGCGCCTTGATGGAGAAGAACACCGAGGTGCCGGTGAACGAGTCCACGTGACCCAGGATGACCGACGAGCCGCGCTGCCCGGGCGTGACGCTGCGGTCGTACCAGCCGGCCAGGTTGTGATTCTCCAGCGGCGGTACCTGGACGCTGCCGTTGGCGGCCACGCCGAGCCGCATGACCGGGGCGGACACCCGCAGGGCGGGGATCTCGATCCGCACCGGGGCGGACCGCGCCAGCGGCGCGGCGATGGGGGCGGTCCCGGGAAGCGGGACGGACGTGCCCACCGCGGCGGGGATCCCGAGAGCGGCGCCGGTGAGCCGGCCGCCGTCGGCCAGCGAGCGGACGGCCACCAGGGCGCCCCCGATGATCAGCCCGATGCCCAGGACGACCAGGGGGAGCGCCGGCGGTAGCGGCCTTCCTCGTAGTAGGTCCGGGTGGGCCAGTGCCGCCGCGAACGGCGGGGAACGATCATGCGGTCCGTCACCTCCTGGGCCGGATCGGCCGGATCAGGCCTGCTAAGGCCTGATCCGGCCAGGTCAGATCGGGTCAGATCGGCCGGATCAGGCCGGCCAGCGGGGCCGGCGCCGGCGCATCCCGGCCAGCGTGATCCCCAGGCCCGCCAGCAGCACCGCGCCGCCCGCGGCGAGCCCGCCGAGGTCCCCGGCGTGGCGCAGGCTGCCGCCGCCCCCGGTGTCGGGTGCGCCGGCCGGGGTGGCCCCCGCGGCCGGGGTGGCTCCCGCCGCCAGTGCGGTGCTCGCGGTGGTCCGGGTGACCTGCACGGAGACCGCCGACGGCATGGTCGTGGTCAGGGTGGTCACCAGGACGCAGGTCACCACCACCGAGATGACGCTGGCCGCGTGGATGGTGACGGTGAACCGGGAGGGCGGCAGGATGTGGTCCAGGCCCGCCGTGTTCAGCATCAGCTGTCCGCTCAGGCTGAACATGGCGTTACCGGTGTCGGTCATCGGCCCGGCCAGCGGGACGCTGTCGGTTTGCGCGCCCATCACCGGGAGTGCCCCGCTGAAGGCGACCGAGGAGGTGCCCGCCGGGAACGGCCCGCCCAGCGCGGTGCCCGGCGACGAGAGCGTGACGGTGTCCGTCGAGCCCACCGTGCCCGGCCCGGCGGCCCGCAGCTGGATAGGGATCCGGGCCATCCGGCTCAGGGTGTGGGCTCCGGAGGTGATGGTGCAGGTGTAGGTGGGTGCGGTGAACGCGGTCGGGGTCGAGGGCCCGGCGATCGGGGCCGCAGAAGCGCCGGGGGCCCCGGCGAGCAGTCCGGCCACCGCCAGGATCAAGGCGGCGCCCGCTGATGGAACGCGGCGTGCGAGATTCCCTTGGTGGAACACGTTCTGGCCCTTCGTGAGGTGGCCCGCTCCACATGGTGTCCCGCTCCGTGTGGTGACCCGCTCCCGGCGATTTCCCGCTCCAAGGGCACGTGCGTTATCAGAGTAGGAGGGCCGCCGGCCGCCCGGGGCGCAATGCGCCCAAGCAGTTCTTACCGACCGCGAACGCCGCAGGTGGGCCGGTCGTCAGCCGGCCGGTAAAGTCGTTAGGTGAAGTCAGCGCGGACTGCGGGCGGTACGGGCCGGCCTGGCGATGGCGCGGCGGCGCAGGCCGGCGGCCTGCTGGCCGAGGTGCTGAGCCGGGCCCTGCCCGGCGACCGCATCGTCTCCGATCCCGATGTCCTCGCGGCCATGTCCCACGACGACGCCGCGTGGGCGCCGGTCGGCCGGGCGGCGGCCGGGGTGCGGGCCCGCTCGGAAGCCGAAGTCCAGCAGGTCGTGCGGATCTGTGCCGAGCTGGGCGCGGCCGTCGTGCCGCGCGGCGCCGGCACCGGGCTGTCCGGCGGCGCCAACGCGGTCGACGGCTGCGTCGTCCTGGATCTGTCCCGGATGAACCAGGTGGTCGAGATCGACCGGGACAACCTGCTCTGCGTCGTCCAGCCCGGCGCGGTCAACGACGACGTGAAGGCGGCTGTGGCCGGGCAGGGCCTGTGGTACCCGCCGGACCCGGCCAGCGCGCCCTGGTCCACGATCGGCGGCAACGTCGCCACCAACGCGGGCGGCCTGTGCTGCCTGAAGTACGGCGTGACCCGTGACTACGTGCTCGGCCTGCGCGCCGTGGTCGGCGGGCCCGTGGTGGGCGGACCGGTGGTGGGCGGACCGGTGGTGGACCGACCGGTGGCCTACGGCGACGTGGTCCGGCTCGGCCGCCGCACCACCAAGGGGGTGGCCGGCCTGGACCTGGTGGGCCTGTTCGTCGGATCGGAGGGCACGCTCGGCGTGGTCACCGAGGTGACCCTGCGGCTGCGGCCCGCGCTGGCCGGCACGCCGCGGACCGTCGTCGGCGCGTTCGGTGACCTGGTCAGCGCGGGTGAGGCGGTGGCCCAGATCACCCGGCGCGGGCTGGCTCCGTCCGTCCTCGAGCTGCTCGACCGGGCCTGCCTCACCGCGGTCGAGGACTGGAAGCACCTGGGCCTGGAGGCCGATGCGGCGGCGCTGCTGCTGGCCCGGGTGGACACCCAGGGGGACTCGGGCGCGGCCGAGTCCGATGGGCTCGCCGCGGCCATGACCGGCGCGGGCGCCCGGTGGGTCGCCCAGTCCACCGACGACGAGGAGGCCGAGGCCCTGTTCGCGGCCCGGCGGCTGGCCTACCCGGCGTTCGAGCGGCTGGGCCCGGTGCTCACCGAAGATGTCTGCGTCCCGAGGTCCCGGGTTCCGGCCATGCTGGCCCAGATCGAGGCGATCGCGGCCCGGCACGGCGTGCAGATCTCCACGATCGCCCACGCCGGGGACGGGAACCTGCACCCGCTGATCGTCACGCCGCCGGGTGACGAGGCCGCGCGGCTCGCGGCCCAGGCCGCGTTCGAGGAGTTCCTCGACGCGGCGATCGCGCTGGGGGGGACGGTGACCGGCGAGCACGGGGTCGGGCTGCTGAAACGGGACGGGATGCGCCGCGAACTCGACCCGGGAGCCCTCGCCCTGCAGGACGCGGTCCGCCAGGCCCTCGACCCGCTCCAGATGTTCAACCCGGGCAAAGGGTGACCGTGGCCTGACCGGGGCAGGTTTATATCGCTGCACGACTAAACACCGGGATTACGGGTAGCAGCGGGGCCGCACGGTCCTCGCCGGCTGGGCGTGCGGCCCGGCGCGGGGGCAGCACAGGCAGATAACGATCCTCAGACCGTGAGAACCAGACAGTGAGAAATACGTCAGCTACTGACCGAACGGCCTGGGGGGGCCGCGCAGCGGCCGGGCAGCGTGCCCGGCCGGCGTCCGGAGGCGGTCCCGGCCCGGGTGCCCGCGATCTCCCCCGGGAGGCCAGCGCGTCTCCGCCCGGCGCGGCCACCGGAGACACGATGGAGGAAGCGGTCGAGCGGGCCGCCGCCATCGCCGGGGAGACCGGGGGGCTGGGGCGGCCCGGAAGGCCGATGAACCGGCGGTCACCGTTCTTCGTCGGGGCGGTCGGCGCGGCCGGGGTGGCCGTTACCGCCGGCGTCATCGAGGCCGTCATCCACGCCGGGTCGATCCTGGTCCTGGTCTTCCTGGCCCTGTTCGTGGCGGCGGGGCTGGATCCCATCGTCAGCTGGCTGAACCGGCACCGGGTCCCCCGGTGGGCCGGGGTGGTCATCGTGCTCGCGGGCGTGCTCGGCATCGCCGCCGCGTTCCTGGCCCTGGCTATCCCGCGGATCACGGGCGAGGCGACGGCGCTCGTGCACGAGCTGCCCCACTATGCCAGGGAGTTGCAGAACCACAACTCCGGGCTCGGCAAGCTCAACGCGAAATACCACGTCGAGCAGCGGCTGTCCACGCTGATCTCCGACCACGGCAGTTCGCTGGTCGGCGGGGTGCTGGGAGTGGGGGAAGCGGTGATCAGCGCGGTGTCCTCGACGCTGCTGGTCGCCGTGCTCAGCGTGTATTTCCTGGGCGGCCTGCCGCGGATCAAGATGTTCGGCTACCGGATGGTGCCTCAGTCCCGCCGCCCGCGGGCCATCCTGATCGGCGACGAGATCTTCGCCAAGGTCGGCGGCTACGTGCTGGGCAACGTCGTCACCTCGCTGATCATCGGAGTGGGCACGGCGGCCTGGATGCTCGCGTGGGGCATCCCCTACCCGTTCCTGCTGGCCATGTTCGTGGCGCTGGCCGACCTGATCCCGATCGTCGGTTCCTACATCGGCGGGGCGGCGGTCGTCCTGGTCGCGCTGACCGTGTCCGTTCCGATCGCGATCGCCACGCTCGCATTCATGATCGTCTACAAGCTGGCCGAGGACTACTTCATCGTGCCGCGGGTGATGGGCCGCACGGTGCAGGTGCCGGCCACCGTGACACTGGTGGCCGTGCTGATCGGGGGCTCGCTGCTGGGCATCATCGGCGCCCTGGTGGCGATCCCGGTAGCGGCGGCCGTGCGGCTGCTGCTGGAGCAGATGGCCTTTCCCCGGCTGGATCGCAGCTGAGCGGTAACCTGACTGGACAGGAGATGGTGGTGACGGCGAACGGTGGTGATGGGGTCCCGGAGATTCTCGATCTGCCCGTCGGGCTCGACGCGACCGGGACGCGGGCCGAGTTCGACAGCCTCGGCGAGGTGCGGGTGCCGGCCGGCCACTACTGGGGCGCCCAGACCCAGCGGAGCCTGGAGCACTTCAGCGTGGGCCATGACCGGATGCCGGCCGAGGTCTACCACGCCTACGGCTACGTCAAGAAGGCGGCGGCCCTGGTGAACACCCGGTCCGGCCGGCTGCCGGAGTGGATGGGCCGGCTCATCCAGCGGGTCTGCGACGAGATCATCCGGGGCGAGCTGGACCGCGAGTTCCCGCTGCACGTGTTCCAGACCGGCTCGGGCACCCACTCCAACATGAACGTGAACGAGGTCATCGCCAACCGGTGCATCCAGCTAGTCGGCGGCACGCTCGGCTCCCAGCGGCCGGTTCACCCCAACGATCACGTCAACATGGCCCAGTCGAGCAACGACACGTTCCCGGCCGCCATGCACATCGCGGCCTACGCCATGGCCACCGGGCGGACCATCCCCGCGCTGCGCCGGCTGCGCGACGCCATCGCGGCCAACGCGGAGAAGTGGGCCGGCATCGTCAAGATCGGCCGGACCCATCTCGAGGACGCCACCCCGCTGACCGTGGGCCAGGAATGGTCGGGGTACGCGGGCGCGCTGGACGACGCGATCGCGGAGGTCGAGCACGTCACGCACGGCCTGCTGCCGCTGGCCATGGGCGGGACCGCGGTCGGCACCGGGCTGAACGCGCCGGCCGGCTTCGGTGCCGAGGCCGCCGCGGAGATCGCCGCGATGACCGGCGCGCCGTACGTGACCGCGGGCAACAAGTTCACCGCCCAGGCCACCCTGGACCGGATGGTCAGGGCGCACGGCGGGCTGAAGGCGGCAGCCGTCAGCCTGTACAAGATCGCCAATGACCTGCGCTGGCTGGGCTCGGGCCCGCGGACCGGGCTCGGTGAGCTGATCCTGCCCGCCAACGAGCCCGGCAGCTCGATCATGCCGGGCAAGGTCAACCCGACCCAGGCCGAGGCCATGCTGATGGTCGCGATCCAGGTCATGGCCTCCGACGTGGCCGTGAGCATGGGCGGCGCCGAGGGCAACTTCGAGCTGAACGCGTTCCGCCCCATCGTCATCAGCAACTACCTGCACTCGGCGCTGATCATGGCCGACATGTGCGACCACCTGCGCGAGTTCATGATCGAGGGCACCCAGCTCAACCAGGCCACGCTGACCGCGAACATCGAGCGCTCGGTCATGATGGTCACCGCCCTGTCCCCGGTGATCGGCTACGACCAGGCGTCGGTCATCGCGCACTACGCCATCGACCACGACCTGACCCTCCGGCAGGCAGCGCTGGCCAACGGGGTCAGCGAGGACCTGTTCGACCGGGTGGTCAACCCGGTGGCCCTGACCCGCGGCGGCACCGCCGGGGCGCCTGACCGCGGTGCTGGCCGGCCTTGATTTGCTCCAACGGTCCGTTCGCCCGGCGGTCAGCGCCCGGGAACCAGGACGTCCCCCGGCTGATAGGTCGGGATCCCGTCCACCACCGTGGCCAGCACCGGGATGTCGGCGATCCGCTCCGGGCCTGCGGTGAGCGGGTTGTCGGCCAGCACCACGAAGTCAGCCAGCTTGCCCGGCTCGAGCGAGCCGATCTCGGCTTCCCGGTGCATCGCCGCGGCAGCCTCGGTCGTATACAGCGCGAGCGCCTGCCGCGCGGTGAGCCGCTCGCCCGGCCCGAGCACCTGGCCGCCGGCGGTGCGGCGGGTCACCGCGTCGCGCAGGCCGAGCAGCGGGGCGGCGCTGATGACCGGGGCGTCGGAGGACCCGGCCACGGTGAGGCCCGCGCGCCGCCACGACCCGAACGCGTAGAGCTGGTCGCCGTGGCCGGGGAAGGCCGCGGCGAACCCGTCGCCGAGCGCGGACAGGAACCCGGGCTGGCTGACGAGCACGATGCCGAGCTCGGCGGCCCGGGCGGTCAGCGCCGGGTACATGGCCCCGCCGTGCTCGATCCGGTGCCGCCGGGGATTCCGCCCCGGGCCTGCCGGGCCCCCGGGGGAGGCCGGCCAGCCCCGTGCCTGTGAGCCCCGTGCCTGTGAGCCCCGTGCCTGTGAGCACTGCCGCGTAGGCGTCCAGCACGGTCTCGATAGCCCGGTCGCCCTGGGCGTGCACGGCGACCTGGAACCCGCGGGCGTCGAACTCACGGATCATCGCGGTCAGCTCGTCCCGGGTGAAGAACAGGATCCCCGAGCCGTGCGGCGGGACCGGGTAGGTGCCGTGGATGGCCGCGGTGCGGCTGCTCATCCCGCCGTCGGCCCAGATCTTCACGGCCTCGGTGGCCAGCCGCCCGGAGTCCCGGCCCTGCAGGCCCTCGCCGAGCAGCCAGTCCACCTGGTCGTGCACGACCAGGCCGTAGATCCGCTGGTGCAGCGCCCCGGCCTGGTCCGCCGCGGCGAACGCGGCGAACGTGTCACGCCGCAGGTCCGCGTCGCAGGCCGCGGTGATGCCGAGCGAGGCCAGGTGCTGGCCGGCCCGCTCCATCAGGCGGCCCCGCTCGGCGGCGCCCATCCGGGTGATGTCCTCCCGCAGGTTCCGCTCGAACACCGCGAACATGGGGCCCTCGAAGACCACCCCGTCGAGGCGGCCGTCGGGATCCCGGCCGAACGCGCCGCCCGGCGGATCCGGCTGATCGTCCGCGAACCCGGCCGCTCGCAGCGCCGCGCTGTTGAGCACGCAGGCGTGCAGCGACGTGTGGTACAGCACCGCCGGGCGGTCCGGGACCGCCTGATCCAGGTCGGCCCGGCTGGGGTGGCGGCCCTCGCGGAGCTGGTACTCCACGTACCCGCTGCCGGTCACCCACGAGCCCGCCGGGGTGGCGGCGCCCGCCGCCCGCAGCCGGGCCTGGATGGCCGGGATGTCGGGGGCAGCCTGCGGGCTGCAGTCGGCGCCCGCCGCGAGATAGCCCACGTCGGTGACGTGGCAGTGCGCATCGATCAGCCCGGGAACGACGGTGGCCCCGTCCAGCCGGGCCACCTCCGTGACCGGGCCGGCCGCCGCCCGGACCTCCGCCGGGTCGCCGACCGCGGCGATCCGGCCGTCCCGGACCAGCATGGCCCCGGCGGTCCCGCCGCGGGCCATCGTGACGATGACGGCATCCTCGATAACCAGGTCCACGGCTGGAACCCTACGTCGCGCCGCGGCGCGCCCGCGAGAGCATGCCTCAGCCTGGTTCTGCCAGGCGCTGCCGGTCCCACGAGTCACACTGGCCACTCCCGTCCACGTTTCCCGCGAAACGTGCGGCAAAACGGACAAAAATCCCTGAAAAACGCACGTCCCGCGGGAAACGTCACCGCCGCCCCTGACTAACGACCCCGGCGATGAGCCGGAGGACGGGAATGATCAGCGGCTGGTGGCGAACTCGCCGGCGCGGACGGAAGGAGGTTCGTCCTCCCCGACGATGAGGTGGCTGTGGCTGAGCGCCGACACGCCGCCGACGATCAGGGCCAGCGCCAGCGCCTCGACGGCCAGGTCCACTACCCCGGTCTGGATGTGCTCGCCGAACAGGAACAGCCCGAGCAGGCTGGCCGACAGCGGGTCGAGGATGGTGAACCCGGGCTGGGACGCGGCGAGCGGGCCTGCGGCCAGCGCGTGCGAGGCCAGCAGCAGGGTCGCCGCCCCGGCCCCGACCAGGACGTACAGCGACCAGTTGGTCACGATAGCGTCGATACCCTCGCCCAGGTGGGAGCTGAGCTCCTTGATCACCGCGGCGACGAAACCCCAGGAGACTCCGGTGGCCGCGCCGAGCACCGCGGCCCGGCGGGACGGGGCAGCGCCAGGACGGCGGCCCAGGCCGAAAGCCACGGCCAGCGCGACGAGCACCACGCCCAGCGACGCCAGGCCGGCCAGCCACCACAGGGTGGCGGGCGCGGATGCCCGGCCACCGGACGGGGACGCCGCGAGCAGGAACAGGCCCAGACCGGCGCACATGGCGATCGCGGCCAGCCAGTCGCGCCGTTTCACCGGGCGCGAGCCGATCACTGCCATGTAGGCGAACACGAAGATCAGCTCCAGCGCCAGGATCGGCTGGACCAGGGCCAGCGCGCCGAAGTGCAGGGCACTGATCTGGAGAATGAAGCCGACGATCATGCTCAGCAGGCCGAGCAGCCAGACCGGCTGGCGGACCAGCTTGAACAGCAGATAGACGTCGAACCCTGAGGACCCGGTGTTGCGTGCGCCGAGACGCTGGCAGACCGAGGAGGTGGCGGTGCAGAAGCTGGCCGCGAGAGCCAGGACGATCGCCGCTTCCACTAATTCGCACCCCCTGCTCGGCTCGTTCACGGCGTACCCGGAGCTTCCTCCGCTACGTACAACCGGTTCGCCAGCCGAATCTTCCCGCCGGCGGCAGGAATCTTGCCGGAGGCGGGCCGGGCCGCGCGGGGAGGTTCAGGGGAGCGGCGGCACGTCCGGGACGGCCTCGGTCCGGGTCCGGCGGCCGGCCCACCAGAAGGCCGCCCCGATGACGATGAAGGCCAGCACCGGGATGAGCTCGGTCCACAGGTAGGTGAACCGCTGGGCGTAGGTCCAGCCCTCGGGGATGAAGTCACTGCCGAACCACGAGCTGCCCAGCCCCGGCGCGATGAGCTGGACGCTGGCGATGGCCACCAGGACCATGAGGATCACGGTCAGCGGCCGGTGCCAGGGCATCCTGAACGGGCGGGGGGTGGCCGGGTGGCTGCGCCGCAGCTTCCACAGCGCAGGGTAGATGAGCAGGTAGCTGATCAGCGTGGTGGAGATGGTCACGCCGAGCACCGCGTTGAAGTACTTCGCCGCATCGCCGCTGGTGATCTGGTGTGCGAGCACCACCACGACGGTGGCCACGACGCCGCTGAACACGTTGACCCGGACCGGGGTGCCGTACTTGGCGTTGATCACCCCGAGCGAGCGCGGGCCCGCCCCGTCGTAGCAGGACACGGCCAGGGCCCGGTCCGAGCCCATGATCCAGGTCACGCCGGAGGTCAGCAGGCACAGGATGAACAGGATCGCGCAGGCGTCCCCGAGGACCAGCCCGGCGCCGCTCAGCGTGGCCGCGCCGCTCACCGCGACGTGGCCGCCGTAGACGGTGAACACGTCCTGGATCGCGCTGACGAACCCGCTGAAGTTGGTGATGGCGCTGGACGGCAGGACGATCAGGATGCCGATCACGGGCAGGGCGTACAGCACCACGCTGGCCACCGCGGAGCGGGCGATCCCGAACGGCACGTCGCGCTGTGGGTTGGTCATCTCCTCACCGGCGCTGCTGGGCAGCTCGAAGCCGACGAAGTTGAACAGCAGCACGCCGACGAGCAGGACGAAGCCGCTCTCGGATGGCTTGTAGCCGCTGGCGCCCAGGCCGTGCGCGCCGTGCTTGACCGCGAAGATGATGACCGAGAGCGTGAACAGGCCGAGCACGATGAACCGGGCGAAGGCCCCGGCGGTCGGCAGCCACTTGGCCCTGCTGAACGACATGATCGCGGCCAGGATCGACAGCCACACGAACGCCAGCGCGATGATGAACCACACCGGGGTGGACACGTTCGCGCCGTGGTTGAAGAACACCTGGACGGCGGTGATGCAGGTGATGGTGAGCGACCCGCCGATCCACACCGGGTTGGTGATCCAGTACAGGAAGTTGTTCACCGCCCCGGCCAGGTGCCCGAAGGCCAGCCGGGTCCAGTAGTACGGCCCGCCCTCCTCCGGGAAGGCCGAGCCGAGTTCGGCGAACAGCAGCGCCTGCGGCACGAAGAAGACCACCGCGAAGATCATCATCCAGGTGAAGGCCTGGCCGCCGCCCTGCGCCACGGTGGCGATGGTGTCCACCCCGACGATGGTGCAGATCAGGAAGAACAGAATGTCGAAGCGGCCGAAGTGGCGCTGGAGCTTCTGCCGCTCGACGGTGGCCGCAACGGTCGTCGTGTCCAGGGTGTCAGTCATCCGCGGCGCTCCTGGGGGATCAGCGGGGATACGCAGGCACATCCTCGCCGCAGCCTCACAAGTAATGATTACGGGCGCATTTCCCATTGATAACGCAATGACGCTAGCTGTCGAAGCCCACCCCGAAGCGGTCCAGGGCGGAGAGCCAGGCGCCGCGGCGGCCGTGGTCGGCGTCGGCGCGGGCCAGCGCCCGCCGGGTCACCTCGATCGCCCCCCAGCGCAGCGGTTCCGGGGGGAACGGGATGGCCTTGGTGCGCACCATGGCCAGCGCGGTGCGCTCGGTGCGGGCCCCGTCCACCAGGTCCAGGGCGACCCGGGCGCCGAACCGGGTCGCCGCGACCCCCAGCCCGGTGTACCCCACGGAGTAGGCGGCCCGGCCGCCGCAGGCCGTGCCGAACGTGGCGCAGAACCGGGTGCAGGTGTCGATGGCACCGCCCCAGCGGTGGGTGAAGCGCACCCCCTCGAGCTGCGGGAACGTCTGGAAGAAGTGCCGGGCCAGGGTGGCGAAGCTGGACTCCCGCTGGTCCCGGTGCGGGCCCACGTCGCCGCCGTAGTAATAGATGGCGTCGTAGCCTCCCCACAGGATGCGGTTGTCCGGCGTGAGCCGGTAGTAATGGAACTGGTTACCTGAATCGGACACGGGCAGCCGGCTGTCCCAGCCCACCGCGGCCAGTTGCGCGTCCGACAGCGGCTCGCTGACCAGCACGTAGTCGTAGACCGGGGCCACATACCTCCGGATGGCCCGGACCGGCGACGGGTAGGCGCTGGTCCCGACGACGGCCCGGCCGGCCCGGACTGACCCGTACGGGGTGACCGCGGTGACGGCCGGCCCGTCGGCGGCCAGCCGGCGGACCGGCGTGTGCTCGTAGATCCGGGTGCCCAGCGACTCGGCCACCCGGCGCAGCCCCCAGGCGAGCCGGACCGGGTGGACCGTGGCCTTGCCGGTGCGCCGCAGGCAGCCAGCGAGATAGGTCGGCGAGTTCACCGCGGCGCGGGCCTGCGTGGCGTCCAGCAGGATCGCGGTCTCCTGGTGCCCGTTGAGGAGCCTGGCTTGTTCCCGCAGCTCGGCCACCTGGTGCGGCTGCGTGGCCACGTAGAGCATGCCGCGGGAATCCCAGTCCGCGTCGATGCCGTGCCGGGTTAGCGTGGCCGCGATCCCGGCCAGGTTCTCCAGGCCCAGCCGGTGCAGCACGGCGATGTCGGCCGGGAAATGCCGGACGCCGTTGATCAGGCCGTGGGTCAGCGAGGCGTCGACGAACCCGCCGTTGCGGCCGGACGCGCCGAACCCGATCGTCTGCGCTTCGAGCAGTACCACGTCACGGGCCGGGTCCTGTTCCTTGGCCTGGATCGCCGCCCACAGGCCGGTGAAACCGCCGCCGACGATCACGAGGTCGGCGGACTCGTGGCCGACCAGGCTGGACCGGGGCGGCGGCGCGTCCGGGCGATCGGACCAGAACACCGTGGGTTGCGCGTCCGCCAGCGACCGGACGGACGCGTTACCTGATTGGGGCATCAGGCGGCAGGCTCCCGCTGGTAGACCGGCTGCCCCGCGAACCAGGTCTGCTGAACCGTGGTGCGCCAGATGTCGGCGGGCGGCCCGTCGAACGGATTGCGGTCGAGGACGATGAAGTCGGCGGATTTCCCCGCGGTCAGCGACCCGGCCACCTGCTCGGCGTGGTTGACGTAGGCGCTGCCCAGGGTGAACGCGCGTACTGCCGACAGCAGTGACAGCCGCTGGTCGGGCAGGAACACGCCGTCGGCCTGGCGACCACGAGGTCTTGTCCGGCACCGGGGTCCGGTTGACCGCGACGTGCAGCTCGCGGAACGGGTCCGGGGTGGACACCGGCCAGTCGCTGCCGAACGCGGTCGCCGCGCCGGCGTTCTCGAAATCACCGAAGCGGTACTGCCATCCGCCCCGGTCCGGGCCGAGGAACGGCAGCGTGAGCCGGGTCATCTGGGGTTCCAGCCGGGCCCACAGCGGCTGCGCGTTCACGGTCACACCCAGCCGCCGGAAGCGGGGCACGTCGCCCGGAGTGACCACCTGCACGTGCGCGATGTGGTGCCGGTTATGCCGGGGACCGTTCGCGGCCAGCGCCGCCTCCACCGCGTCCAGCGCCTGGGTCGTGGCCCGGTCGCCGACCGCGTGGAAGTGCACCTGGAAGCCGGCCTCGTCGAGCAGCCGGACGTATTCACGCAGCTCGTCGTCGGCGAAGAAGCTGAGCCCGGAGTTGCCGGTCGCCTGGCCGCGGCCGTCCAGGTAAGGGGCGGACAGGGCAGCGGTGTGCGTCTCGCACACCCCGTCCAGCATGATCTTGATACTGGTCTGCCGGAACCGGTCGGCACTTCCGGATGCGCGCCGCTCGATGAACTCGGGCAGCTGGTCGGCGCCCCGGGCCCGGTCGAACCACTGCGCGCCGACCACCCGTGAGGTGAGCTGGCCGGATCGGAGCAGCTGCTGGTAGACCGCGGCGTCGTCCGGGTCGGCGTGCACGTGCGCGTCCTGCCAGCCGGTGATGCCCAGCGAATGCAGGTAGTGCTGCGCTGCGAGCAGCGCCTCAGCCCGGAACTCCGCGCTGGGCGCCGGCACCAGCCGTCCCACCAGCGTCATCGCGCCCTCGTGCAGCGCGCCGCTGGGGTGGCCCCGCTCGTCTCGCTCGATCCGCCCGTCCGCCGGGTCGGGGGTGGACTCGGTGATCCCGGCCCGCCGCAGCGCGGCCGTGTTGACCCAGGCGGTGTGGCCGTCGCGGTTGGCCAGGATGGCCGGGCGGTCCCCGGTGACCGCGTCCAGCTGGGCGGCGGTCGGCACGCCCCGGTCGAAAGCGTCCATCGACCAGCCGCCGCCCTCGATCCAGGGCCGCTCCGGGTGCTCCGCCGCGTACCGGCTGACCGCCCCGGCGTACTCGGCCGCGGTGGCCAGGTCATGCAGGGCGCAGCGGAGCAGGTCCGTACCCCCGCTCAGCGGGTGCACGTGCGCGTCGATAAAGCCGGGAAACACCGGGCGGCCCCCCAGGTCGCGCACGTCGGTGCCCGGGGTGGCCAGGTCCAGCACGTCGGCGGCGTTCCCGATCGCGGTGATCTGGCCGCCCGACACGGCCATGGCCTCGGCCCACCCTGGCACGGCGCCGTCGGTGAAGATCTCCGCCCCGGTGAGGATCAGGTCCGGCGGGTGCGGGCTCACGGGGCCACCCGGCGCGAGCGCACCGCCAGCAGGAACATCCCGGTTATGCCGAGTACGGTCGTGACAGCCACCATGAGCGTTCCAATCGCGTTGATCTGCGGCGAGAGGCCGAACTTGATCATTCCGTAGATGTAGACGGGCAGCGGGGGAGTGCCGACCCCGGTGGTGAGCAGCGACGTGACGAAGTCGTCGAAGGAGAGTACGAAGACCAGCAGGCCCGCCCCGATCACCGCGGAACGGATCTGCGGCAGCACCACAAGTCGCAGCGTCTGCATCTCGCTGCAGCCGAGATCCCGGGCGGCCTCCTCGATCTCGCGGCGCAGCCCGGTCAGCTGGGTGCGCACGATCACCGTGACGTAGACCAGCGAGAACGTGATGTGGCTGGCCGTGATGGTGACGATGGACAGGCTCACGTGCAGCAGCGTGGTGTAGATCAGGAACAGCGACGTGGCGGTGGCGATCTCCGGCGTGACCAGGGTCAGCAGCAGGATGGCGTTGGTGGGCCGGGACCAGCCGGTGCGCGATCTGCTCAGCCCGAACGCCAGCAGGGTGCCCAGCACGGTCGCCACCACAGTGGTGGTCACGGCCACTTCCAGGCTGACCCGGATCGAGGCCAGCAGCGCGGTGTTGTGCACCAGCCCCGTGTACCAGCGCAGGCTCGGGTGACCGAAGGAGGTCAGCGACTTCTGCGAGTTGAACGAGTAGAACACGACCACGATCACCGGGGCGATCAGGAACACCCCGGTGAGCCCGGTGACCAGCCAGAGGGCGGGCAGGCCCAGGGAGATCCGGCGGACCGCGCGCGGCGGCGGGGGCGCGGGCCGCGGGCCGGGGTCGCGGCGCACCGTCGGCTCAGCTAGCACGGGTCATCACCCCCGACCGGCGCAGCGGCCGCGCCGCGGCGAGATAGGCCAGCGCGGCCACCCCCAGCACCCCGATCAGCAGCACCGTGAGCCCGGCGCTGATCGGCAGCCCGCCCGGCGTCGAGGCGTCGTTGGAGATGATGTTGCCGATCATGTACTGATCGGGTGAGCCCAGCAGCTGCGCGGTGGCGAAGTCGCCAACCGCGGGCAGGAAGACCAGCACCGACCCGGACAGGATGCCGGGCAGCGTGCAGGGCACGGTCACGTGCACGAACGTCGCCCACGCCGATCCGTACAGGTCGCGGCCCGCCTCCAGGACCGAGGTGTCCAGCTGCTCCACCGACACGTACACGGCCAGGATCATGTACGGCAGGAAGTTGTAGGCCAGCCCCCCGATCACCGTGTACTGGTGGCCGAGCAGGTCCACGCTGGCGTGCACGCCCAGGGCGTGGGCCAGGCTGTTCAGCACGCCGCCCTGGCCCACGATCTCGATCCAGGAGTAGATCCGGATCAGGTAATCCACGAACCACGGCACCAGTACCAGCAGGATCAGGAAATGCCGGTACCGGCCGCCATACCGGGCCACGGTGTACGCGGTGGTGTAGCCCAGCACCAGGCACACCACGGTGGCCATGGCCGCGTAGCTGATCGAGCGGCCGAAGACGTCCAGGATGTCCGGCTGCACGATCTGCTGGTAGGTCTGGCCGTGCAGGCCGTATACCGGCAGGCCGACCAGGTTGGTGGTGGCCAGTGACACGGCCACCACCACCGCCCACGGAGCCACGAACAGGGCGAGCAGCCAGATCGTGCCGGGGATGAGGGAGACCCGGGCCAGGATGGTCTGCCTCACCGGCGTCCCCGGCCGGGTCGCGTCCTTGGCTTCACCGGCACCGCCGTCAGGCCTGGACCTTGAGCCAGGCCGCGTTCCACGCCGGGCGCTGGCTGGGAGTCAGCCCCTTCTCCCAGTGGCTCGGCTGGCTCAGCAGGTCGGTGCCCACCGACAGCCACGGGTAGTCCTTGACCAGCGTGTTGTAGGCGGTCAGCGCGGCCTTGGTGGGAACGGGGTAGCCGATGTAGTTGACGTTCGCCGTCATGTTTTCCGGCTGCAGCATCCAGTTGATGAACAGCATGCCGTTGCCCGGGTGGGCGGCCTTGGCCGTGATCGTCATCGTGTCGGCGTTGAACAGCTGGCCCTGCTTGCACAGCTCGAACCGGATCGTGCTCTTGCTCTTGGCCTGGCTGAGCGCGGTGTACACGTTGCCGGTGTACGACGGGATCATCGCCGCCTGGCCGCTGGCGATGGTCTGGATGGTATTGGTCGAGGCGAACCCGCCGAGCTTCGGCTTCAGGCTGGTCAGCGCGTTCACCGCGGCGTTCAGGTCGCTCTGGCTCGACGTGTCCGAGTCGAGGCCGAGGTGCATCAGGGCGATGGACAGCGAGGCCTGCATATCGTCGATCAGGTAGACGTGCCCGGGGTCGTCGGCCGCGTGGTTCCAGATATCGCTCCACGAGCCGGTCAGGGAGGGGAACTTGTCAGTGCGGTAGGCGATGCCCATCGGCGCCATCGCGTACCCGGCCGAGTACTTGGCCCCCGGGTCGTAGTAGGGGTCGTTGAAGTACGGGATCACCTGGTCCCAGTTGGACAGCTGGCTGTGCTCCAGGGGCCGGAGCAGCTTCGACGCGATGATCTGCGGCAGGTACTCGGAGTTGGCGATGGCCACGTCGAACGGCAGCCCGGCCGCCACCTTCTGCAGCTCGTCGTCCCCGCTGGTGATGTAGGTCTGGTTGACCGTGATCCCGTACTTCTTCTGGAAACTGCTGATGGTGGACGGGGCGAAGTAGCCCTGCCAGGCGAACAGGTCCAGCGTGGAGCCGTCTTTCTTCGCCTCGACCGCCGCCGGGCTGGACGAGCTGCTGCTGCCCGAGCCGCCGCTGGACCCGCACGCGGCGAGGGCACCGGCGAACGCGGCCGCCACCGACCCGCGGAGCATGGTCCGCCGATCGAAAGTTCTCAGTTGGCCTGTCATGGGACGCTCCTTTGAAATCTGAACTGGTGCCCTACGGCGCGAGCGCCTGCGGGCGGGTGGCGTGCCGGTCAGGAATCGGCAGGCTGGCCAGCATCAGTGCTGGGGAAAGAGTCGGTGCCGGGGAAAGCGTCAGGGCTGGGGCGGGCGCCGGGGGTGCTAAACGGCCGGGCGTGGGCGGCCCGCCAGGAAAGCCAGGTCTCGTCGCCGCGTTCGAGGTGCTGGACCGACTCGTCGTTCTGCTGGAACACGAGGATTTCCGCGGCGAGCTCGGTGGCGATCACGTACGTGGTCGAGGTGCCGAGGAAGATGACCTCGCTGACCCGCCCGCGCAGGCGGCAGTCGCGGTCGGGCATCTCCCGGTGCACCGAGATCTTCTCCGGGCGGACGGTGAAGGACACGTCGGTGCCGGCCTCCAGCGGGCCCGTCCCGGGCACCAGCACCCGCTCCTGGGCGGCTACCTCGATGACCGCGGTGGGCCCGTCCATCCGGCTGATCGGGCCGGCCAGGATGTTGGACGCGCCGATGAACCCGGCCACGAACGCGGTGGCCGGCTCGTCGTACACCTGCCGCGGGGTGCCTAGCTGCTCGATCCGGCCGTCGCGCATCACGGCCAGCCGGTCCGACATGGTCAGCGCTTCGCCCTGGTCGTGGGTCACGTAGATGAAGGTGATGCCCAGCTCGCGCTGGATGCGCTTGAGCTCGATCTGCATAGCCTGGCGGAGCTTGAGGTCCAGCGCGCCCAGCGGCTCGTCCAGCAGCAGGGCCCGGGGCCGGTTCACCAGGGCGCGGGCCAGCGCGACCCGCTGCTGCTGGCCACCGGACAGCTCTCTGGGCATCCGCCGCTCCAGGCCGGCCAGCTGCACCAGTTCGGTGATCTCGCGGACCCTGGTGGTCAGCTCCGCCCGCGGCACGCGGCGCCGCTTCAGCCCGAAGGCGATGTTGTCCCGCACGTTCAGGTGCGGGAACAGCGCGTAGTTCTGGAACACCATGTTGACGTCGCGCTTGTCCGGGCCGATCCCGGTCACGTCCACGCCGTGCAGCAGGACCTGGCCCCTGGTGGGCTGCTCGAACCCGGCGATCATCCGCAGCGTGGTGGTCTTCCCGCAGCCCGACGGGCCCAGCAGGGAAAAGAATTCTCCCTCCCGGATGACCAGGTCGACGCCGCGGACGGCAGCGAACTGTTCGTTATGGGAACGGAAGGTCTTCTCGATGCCGAGCAGCTCGATCGCGGGTGGTGCGGGCGCTGCGGCGCGGGCCGGCGCCGCGGGGCCGGATCGTTCCCGTTGCGGGGGTGCGGTCATCATGGGGCCGAGCCGGTCAGCACGGGACCGCGATGATCTGGTGCGGGATCTTCGACAGCGTCCGCGTCCCGGCGGCCTGGTAGACGATCGTGTCCAGGATGCCCAGCCCGATGATGCTCTCGTAGTTGGTGACCAGGCCTTCCTCGATCACGCCGGGAGCGTTCTCGGAATTGACCGTGTAGAGCCAGTCGCCGACCCAGTCAGGCGGGAAACTGATCCCGAGTTCGTAACCCCCGACCCAGTACTGGCTGTTGAGATGCCATACGCCCTGCCCGATGTAGTAGTCCCGGAGCGCCTGGTTCAGGTCCCGGACCGGGGTGCCGACGGTCCCGACGGCACGGATCACGTCGTAGGCGCCGGCCAGCACCTCCATCAGGGCCACCGCGGCCGGCGGCGGCTCGCCGAGGAAATAGACCATGTTCCGGTTCGCGTGGTAGTGCTGGTAGACCCCGCAGGGGTCGACCTCGACGAAGTCCCCCTCGCGCAGGACCCGGCGGCCGGCGATGGAGTGCCCGATCCCGATGCCGCCGGTCACCACCGTGTTATGCAGGGCGGCGGGCTCCCCGCGGCCTGGGCCATCGCCGACGTCATCTCCGCCCAGGCCTCGAGCTCAGTCATCCCGGGCCGCAGCACCTGGCCAAGATGCAGCACGCCGGTGTCGCAGATCTCGGCGGCCCGCTCCACGCACGCGATCTCCGCGGGCGACTTGCAGCGGCGCACCCGGCGGGCCGCGTCGGTGCCGTCCACCACGGTCGCGCCGCGCGCCTGCATCGCCTCCTGGATCAGCGTCGCCACGGCCGCGTTGGGCACATGGCTGTACTTCTCCACGCCGACCGTGCCGGCCAGCCAGCCTTCCGCCGCGAGCTCGCCCACGATGAAACCGAGCATGTCGTCCCGCTGGTACCGGGGCAGCAGCCGGATGTCCTCGGCGATCGAGGTGCGGCGCAGCATCTCCTGATGCTCGATGCCCTCGAACTGGATGAACCGGTCGCGGTCGACGTGCACCGCGGTGCAGGTGAGCGGCCGCCACATGCGCGGTGCCTGGGCCTTGTACCAGCGCAGCGACAGGCCGTGCAGCCAGTTCATGGCCTCCGGCGAGGAGAGCAGCAGGGTGTCGATCCCGTCCTCGGCCATCGCCGCGCGCAGCCGGTCCAGCCGCCCGGCGTACTCCTCACGGGGAAACGGGATCTCCGGCGGGACCGCGCTGGTCCGCTCGTCCAGATCCGCGACGAACTCCGCAATGGCCGATGCATCCACCGTGGCGACTCCTCAGTGTGGCGAGTGGGGGTGAGCGCTGCACTGCGCCGCCGGATCCGTATCCCGCGGCCGCGTGGCCGGCCGGGCGGCTGGCGCCACCCGAAACCGCTGCCACCTGGTCAAAGATCCATGATCTTGAACTGTAGGGTGGATCGTATTGGCTGATTTCCGGAATTGTCAACATGTAACATGATGGAAACGCAACTATGGAGCTGTAATGTCGCGGAATCCGCAAGACCAGTTCGATCTGGACGACATCGACCGGCAGATCGTCTCGGCCCTGCAGCACGAAGGCCGCCGTCCGTACAGCCGGCTGGCCGCGGACATCGGCATTGCCGAGGGCGTGGTGCGGTACCGCGTCCAGCGCATGGAACGGGCCGGGATCCTGCAGATTGTCGGCATCGCCGATCCGCTCAAGGTGGGTTTTGACCTGATGGCGATGGTGGGGGTGCAGGTCGTGCCGGGCCGCCTGGACGACGTGGCGGCCGAGATCTCGACGCTGGCCGAGACCAGCTACGTGGCCTCGCTCGCGGGCGCCTTCGACCTCATCGTCGAGGTGGTCTGCCGGGATACCGCGCACTTCACCCACTTGCTGACCCAGCAGATCCAGCATGTGCCGGGGGTGGCCAGCACCCAGTCGTTCCTGATCATGGAGATTCACAAGATGGCTTACGGGTGGGACGTCCGGCACAACGCGGCGGCTGACGTGACCCAGGCTGCGCCCGAGCCGGAGCCCGGGGCAGCCCGCCAGTCTCAGGGTGCGGCGCCCAGGAAGCAGCCGCCTGCCAACGGCTCGCGGCGCCCCCGCTCCCGGGCCGCCGCCGCCCCGAAAACCCCGCCGGCCGCCAAGCCTGCCCCGACCCCTTAACCCGCCCGGGTGGCGCGCCGGAGCCGGGCCCCGCACCGCGCCGGGACGTTCGGGCAGAGGCCGGGGCTGAACGGCACTGGAGCCCGGGCCGCCCTCGGTATGGGCTGGATAGCGGATCAGTCCCGCGGCGCGGCCGCGGGAGACCTGAGCCGAGGGGAAGGCCATGGCCTACGGTCACGCCGAGCGGAACCTGGCCACGCTGCGACTCCTGCAGCAGCAGGCTGATCGGCTACGCGAGCGGCAGGCGCAGCACCAGTCCGGGCCGGCGCCGGGCCGGCCGAACCGCCGGGGGACGCCGGCGGGAGCGACCGCGATCCAGATGGCCCCGGCCCGGTCCGGTCGCCCGGCGCCCGCCGTACCGGATAGCCCCGGCGCCGGCGCCGGGTCACTCCCGGGCTGGCTAGCCGGAGAGACCTGTGTTAGGACGGTGCTATGCGGACTTGGCGGATGCCGGGCCGGGACCGCCTGGCCCTGGTGGCCGCGATCGCGGCCCCGCTGGCCGTGGCGGCCATCCTGGTGCCCTGGCGGGCCAGTTTCCCGAACACCGATGGCGCCCTGGTGCTGATCCTGGTGGTCGTGGCGGTGGCCGCGAACGGGTACCGGCTGGCCGGGTACGTCGCCGCCGTGTCGGCGGCCGTCTGGTTCGACTTCTTCCTGACCCGGCCCTACGAGCGGTTCACCATCCTGCGCCGGGCCGACATCGAGACCACCGTGCTGCTGCTGGTCATCGGGGTGGCGGTCACCGAACTCGCGGTCTGGGCCCGGCGCCAGCACGCGGAGGCCAGCCGGCGGGCCGGCTACGTGGACGGGATCAGTGCCGCCGCGCAGGCGGCGGTGTCCGGCGGCTCCCCGTCGGACCTGATCGACCAGGTGAGCCGGCAGCTCACCGGGCTGCTGTCGCTGCAATCCTGCCGGTTCCAGTACGGGGTGGCCGGAATCGGCGGGCCGGCCCGGCTCCTGCACGACGGGACCGTCATCACCGGCCGCCAGGCCCGGGACGCGGACGCGGCCGGGCTGCCTCCCAGCGACACGGAGTTGCTGGTGGAAAGCGGTGGCATCCTCCAGGGCCGGTTCCTGATGACGCCGGCTCCCGGGGCGCAGCCCAGTCTTGAGCAGCGCCTGCTGGCCATCGCGTTCGCCGACCAGGTCGGGGCGGCGCTCTCCGCGAGCCACCCCGTCGATCAGTAACCGGACCAAGCTCTCACCGCCTACCTGCCGGAGGCCTGGGCCTCGATGAAGGCGGCGATTCGGTCGTTCAGCTCGTCGATCCGGTTGAAGCCGCCGTGGCTGCCGGGGACGATGGCGACCTCCGCGTGCGGCATGAGGCTTGCCCGGGCGTGGGCCTCCGCCGGGGTGAGCATGGCGCTGCGCGCGCCGGCGATCAGCAGGACCGGCACGCCGATCGCGCGGAGTTGGTCGTCGGTGAGGATGCCGGGGAACTTCGGCTCCATCCGGTAGCCGCGGCTGCCTGCCCACATGAGCGTCATCAGCTCGGGTTCCAGCATGGCCGGGCTGTCCAGCCACCGGGCGAGGTGGCGGCGCAGCGGCCTCGGGGTCAGGGTAGCCAGGCCGCTGATGGTGAACCACCACCAGAAGCGGGCGTCGAGCCTGGTGAGCCCAGCGGGGTCGAGCAGCGTGATGGAGGCGACCCGCGCGGGCGCGCGGAGCGCCTGGTTCATCGCGACCCAGCCGCCGTACGACAGGCCGACCAGGTGCGCCGGGCCGTCGCTGAGCTGGGCGAGCACTTCGTCAAGCCACGCCGCGCAGGACGCCGGGGGAGTGAGCGGGGCGCGCGCGACGCTGGGGTTGGGGTCGCCGGGCATGTCGATCCCGTACACCGGGCGGTGCCTGGCGAGCGCGGCCACGTGCGGGTACCAGCCTGAGGCGTTGAACCCGGCCCCGGTGAGCAGCACGACCGGCGCCCCGCCGGGATGCGGCCGGTAGGCGTGCACCCTCGTGGTCGAGGTCGCCGTCTCGATATCGAATTCCTCGACGGGCTGCGGCCAGAGCGCAAACGCCCGCTCGTACGCGGCCATGAACTTCTCGCGCGCCGCTTCGCTGACCCAGGATCCCACTTCGGCCTTGGGCGCCAGCATGTCCCGCCTCCTAGGGGCTGAGCCTGCCCTCGTTTATGGTACGACTGTATCACCAACCAGCCCGGACAGGCAACGAGGGATACGGTGAGCGGGTGCCGAAGCGGGTCGATCACGAGGAACGGCGGCGGCAGATCGCGGACGCGCTGCTGCGGACGGCTGCCTCGCGCGGGCTGCACGCCACCGGGATGCGCGAGGTCGCGGCCGAAGCCGGCGTGTCCCTGCGGCTGGTCCAGTACTACTTCGGCACCAAGGAAGAGCTCCTGCTGGCCGCCATGCAGCACCTGGCGGCCCAATTCGGCGAGCGGGCCCTCGCCCGGATCAAGCGGATCAAAGAGACAGAAAACCCGGTCAGCCCGCGCAACGTCATCGCCGCCATCTTGACCGAGGGGCTGCCCGCCGACGACGAGCGGCGCACCTTCACCATCCTCTGGACGGCCTACTTCGCGCTCTCGCTGACCGAGCCGGCGCTGGCGATCGCCCCCCTGGTCAGGGACTCAACCGCGGTGATCGACGTGGTGGCCGCCCAGCTGCGAGCCGGCCAGGTCGCGGGAGACACGGCCGCGTGCCTGGACCCGGACCTGGAAGCCGTGAGCCTCCTGGCCATGTCCGCGGGCCTGGGTACGAGCGTCCTCGGCGGCCAGTCCTCGGTCGAGCAGGCCCAGGCCGTCATCGACTATCAACTGGACCGTCTGTTCCCTGCATCCCAGCCAGCGTTACGCCGTGCGCTCGGGAAAACGCCGGCCACCGGCCAGCGGGTTTCCGGCAGGCGCTAAGAACAGGTGCGCGACGGTCCGTCGCGGGGTTATGTCGTGGCCAATCCCCTGGGCGATCTGCTGCGGGTGAATTGGGAATCGATGAGAATGGCCCGCTGCCGCGCGCGGCCTCTCCGGGGCGAGCGGGTCCGCGCGCCGGGTTGGCTAGCCTCTGGACAGCAGGCTGCCTGAGCGCGGTTCTGGGTCAGGTGCTGGTCATGGGGGCAGGCCTGGCTGTCCTGGTGCTGCCTGCCGCGGCCGGGGCCCGGAGGCCCGGGGTCTTCTGGCCGGGTCTCATGGCCCCCTCCGGCCGGGTCATCCAGCCGCCGTAATACCTTTCCCCGATAGGCATAAAAGCAGGCGGGATTACCCCCCTCAAATAGGGATACCGCCTCTGGGGAACCCCTTAAATAACGCGCATTGTGGTCTCAGACGACGAAATAACGAATTCATCAGGAGACCACGATGACCACCACCGCCACCCCCGCCAGCAGCCACCACCGCGCCACCACCGCGCCCGCTGCCCGGCGTCACGGCCGGGCTGCCCTGGCCACCGCCGCCGCCGCGGCCCTGCTCGCCGCCACCAGCGCCGGCGCCGCCCTCGCCACCACCAGCCCCGCCAGCGCCGCCACCAGCCCCGCCAGCGCCGCCAGCGCCAGCGCTGCCACCAGCAACGCCGGCATCGCCGCCGGGTTCCCCGACGCCTCCGCCGGAGTCCCGGCCGGCACCACCCTCAAGACCGTCCCCGGCCAGGTGTCCAGCGGCCCCGGATGGGCCTGGAACAAAGCCGACGGCTACCTCGAGGTCTCCGGCAACGGCGCCGACCTGACCGGCCTGTCGGTCAACGGCAACATCGACATCTCCGCCAGCAACGTCACCCTCAACGACGTCCGGCTCACCGCCGGCGGCGCCGGATCATTCGGCGTCACCCTGCGCCACACCAGCGACGTCACCATCGAGAACTCCACCATCACCGGCGTCAACACCACCAGCAAGCGGCTCATGGTCGGCATCAAGGACATCTTCGGCGACGCCACCGGCACCGTGGTAGACAACGACAACATCGCCAAGACCTCCACCGGCGTGCAGATCTACCAGGGCACCATCGAGAACAACTACATCCACAACATGGGCATGATCCCCACCGACCACCTCAACGGCCTGACCACCAACGGCGACAACGACCCCCTGCTCATCCAGCACAACACGATCCTCAACAGCTTCGGCCAGACCGACGCCATCGGCCTGTTCCAGGACTTCTCCACCGTCAGCAACGTCACCATCAACGACAACTTCCTCGCCGGCGGCGGCTACACCATCTACGGCGGCATGGGCTCCTACGGCAAGTCCTCCGGCATCGTCATCACCAACAACATCATCTCCACCATGTACTACCCCCACGGCGGCTACTACGGCCCCGTCGCCTACTTCGACCCCACCGGAACCGGCAACACCTGGACCGGCAACACCTACAGCAACGGCACAACCATCCCCGAGCCCTAACCCACCCCCACCCCCACCCCCGTGCCACCCGCCCTCCGGGCGGGTGGCACCACCACGCCCAGCCCTAACGGCGGCCCTCAACGGACCCGGTGCCGCCCTGGCCCGGCCGGGGCGCTGGCTCTACCGGGTCCGGGCGCGCGCCCAGCGCAGCGGCAGCCCCGCGGCGCGGCGGACCTCCCGGGTGACGGCCAGGTAGTGCAGGTGGGCGACGGTCTCGCCGAGCGCCATCCGGCGCATGAAGCCCTGCAGCGCAGCCCAGCCGCGTGACCAGGTCAGCTGGCTGGCAATGGCCCAGGCGGTGGGCTCCGCCAGCCGGTCGATCACGTCCAGGATCTCCGCGCCGCGGTCGTGGTGGTGGGCGATGAGCGCGGCCGAGCGGACGTCGAGACCGCGGAACCGGTACTCGTGCGCCGGCAGCGCCTCCTCCGCCGCGAAGCTCCCGGTGCGGGCCAGCGAGGCCAGATACTCACTCAGCGGGTCGGCGTCCCGAGCACCGTGCACGCTGATGTTGGGGGTGATCCGGGGCAGCAGGTGATCGCCGGTGAGCAGCACGCCTGCGGCCGCGTCGTGCAGGCACAGGTGACCCGGGGTGTGCCCGGGCGTCCAGATCGCCCGTACTTCCCGGTCCTCGACGGGCAGGCGCTCGCCGTCGGCCACGAACCGGTCAGGCTCAGGCATGTCCAGCACGGTGCTCAGCTGGGCCGGGTCCATGACCAGGACGGGGACGTCCTCCTCGGGGACGCCGTGGCCACGCAGCCAGCCCGGGTCGGAGCCGGGAGCCCGCTGTCGCGCGATCCGGGCCGGGAGGGTCTCGGCCTCCGCGGCGTGCATCGCGATCCAGGCCCCGCTCTGCTCCCGGACCCAGCCACTCAGCCCGTGATGGTCCGGGTGGACGTGGGTGACGACTACCCCGGCGATGCCGCCGGGCGTCACCCCGGCCGCCGCGAGGCCGGCCGTGAGCGCTCGGCGGCCGTCCGCGGAGTCCCAGCCGGGATCGACGAGCACCGTGCCCGCGTCGCCGGTGAACGCGTAGCTCAGCGTGTAGCGCAGCGGGCTGTCCGGGATGGGGACCGGCACGGACCACAATCCGGGCCGGACCTCCTCGACGGGCGGCAGCTCCCGGGTCTGCCAGGCGTCCTGCTGCGCGGTGCCCGTGACCTGGATACCGGCCGCCCGGGGGATCCCGGTCACCTCCGGAAGGGTCATGCGCCGCCCGCCGTGGGGGTGGTCACGGCCCGCATCAGGAAGTCAACCAGGTGCTCGGCGTGCGTGCCGAGGCTCCGGGCCAGCTCGGCGCGGCGGTCGGCGGGCGTGCTCATCGCGTGCATCATGGCCCCGCCGACCAGCGTGTCCAGCAGCAGCGTGACCGAGGTGTCCGGGTCCAGTTCGCCGCGGCTGATGCCCCGGCGGACGATGGCCCGGGCGGCCAGGGCCAGGTCCCGCCGCATTGCCTCGTAGTGCTCGGCCACGCCTGGGATCGCGGCCGCCTCCAGGGCCAGCCGTAGCGCGGTGCGGCCGGTGTCGCCCACGTAGACGTCGAAGATCTGGGTGGCCAGCTCGACCAGGTCGCCGTGCAGCGTGCCGGTGTCCACGTCCGCCACCCGGGCCAGCCGCCAGGTCACCGCGTCGGCCAGCAGTGCTTCCTTGGTGGTCCACCGCAGGTACAGCGAGGCCTTCCCGACGCCGGCCCGGCGCGCGACTGCCTCCATCGTGAACCCGGCCCAGCCCGCGTCGGCGAACCGGTCGAGCGCGGCCTGCACAATACGGCGGTCGACCCCGGGGTCGCGGGGCCGCCCGGGCGCGACGTGCCCCGTGCTGGCTGGAACCGTGCTGGCCGGACCCGTGCTGGCCGGGACCGTGCTGGCCGGAACCGGGCTCATCCGCGTCACCTCCCGGCCGCCCCTCGGGAGCTCCGGGGCCTGTATTGCTGAACGGTTCCCGTAAGGATACAGTGCCAGAAAATGAACACAAGTCGTTCAGTTATTATCCGGCGGCCGGGCGTGCGGCCCGCGGGGTCCGGGGTCCCGGCGCGCGTCCAGCCCGCCCGCCGTGGTTGGCTGGGAGGGCAGCGGGAATGGTGGGGTCGCGCCCGCCTGCGCGCCCGCCCGACCCCGGGGTCACCAGGAGCTCGCCATGACCGTGGACCGGATGCTGCCCAGTACCGAGGCGGCTGACCTGCTGGACCTGACCCGGCAGCTGGCCGACCGGGAGCTGGCGCCGCGCGTCGCCGAGGCCGAGGCCACGGAGACGTTCCCCGCCGAGGTCTTCAAGATCATCGGTGCGGCGGGCCTGCTCGGCCTGCCGTATCCCGAGTCGCTGGGCGGCGGCGGCCAGCCGTACGAGGTGTATCTCCAGGTCCTGGAGGAACTAGCGATGCGGTGGGCCGCGGTCGCCGTTGCGGTGAGCGTGCACGGCCTGTCGTGCTTCCCGCTGGCCACCTTCGGCACCGCGGAGCAGCAGGAGCGCTGGCTGCCCGACCTGCTCGGCGGCGGCCTGCTCGGGGCCTACAGCCTGTCCGAGCCGCAGGCGGGCTCGGACGCGGCCGCCCTGGCCTGCGCGGCGACCCGGGACGCCGGCGGTTACGTGCTCACCGGCACCAAGGCCTGGATCACCGGCGGCGGGCACGCCGACTCGTACACGCTGTTCGCCCGCACGGCTCCGGGCAGCCAAGGGGTCTGCTGCTTCCTGGTGCCGGCCGGCTTGCCGGGCCTGTCGTTCGGCGAGCCGGAGCGCAAGATGGGACTGCGCGCGGTGCCGACGACCAGCGCCCACTACGACGCCGTGCGGCTGCCCGCGGACCGGCTGATCGGGGCCGAGGGCCAGGGGCTGCGGATCGCGTTCAGCGCCCTGGACTCGGGACGGCTGGGCATCGCGGCCGTCGCGACCGGGCTGGCCCAGGCCGCCCTGGACTACGCGGCCGGGTACGCCAGGGAGCGGCGGCAGTTCGGCCGGCGGATCATCGACCACGAGGGCCTGGCGTTCCTGCTCGCCGACATGGCGGCTGCGGTCCACTCAGCCCGGGCGACCTACCTGGACGCGGCGCGCCGCCGGGACGCCGGTCGCCCGTACGGCGTGCAGGCCAGCGTGGCCAAGCTGGTCGCGACCGACGCGGCCATGAAGGTGACCACCGACGCCGTCCAGGTCCTCGGCGGATACGGCTACAGCCAGGAATTCCCGGTGGAGCGGTACCTGCGCGAGGCCAAGATCATGCAGATCTTCGAGGGCACGAACCAGATCCAGCGCCTGGTCATCAGCCGCCACCTGGCCTCGTGAGGCTTAGGCATCCCAGTCGGCGAGGACCGCCTTGGTGTCGGCGCCGGGCGCCGGGGGAGGAGACGGCGTGCCCGCGGGGGTCCGGGAGAACCGCGGGGCCGGAGCGGCCTGCGGTATCCCGTCCAGCGTGATCACCGTGTTCCGGGCGGTGAGGTGCGGGGCGGCGGCCGCCTCGGCGAAGGCCAGCACCGGGGTGACGCAGGCGTCGGTGTCCGCGAAGACCGCCGCCCACTCGTCGCGGGTTCGGCTGGCGAACACCTCGGTGAACCGGGCCCGCAGCCGGGGCCAGCCGGCGCGGTCAGTCTGGGCCGGCAGGTCCTCCCCGGCGAGGCCCAGCCCGGCCAGCAACTGCCGCGTAGAACTGCGGCTCGATGGCACCCACCGCGACTAACGGCCATCCGCGCAATCGTAGGTGTCGTAGAACGGGGCGCCCGCCGTCGAGCAGGTTGGTGCCGCGCTCGTCGGTCCACACGCCCGCGCCGCGGAAGCGCCCACATCATCTGGGCCAGCACGCTGGCCCCGTCGACCATGGCCGCGTCGACGACCTGGCCCTTGCCGGACCGCTGCCGTTCCCACAGCGCCGCCAGCATGCCGATGACCAGGAACATGGAGCCGCCGCCGAAGTCGCCGACCAGGTTGAGCGGCGGCACGCGGGCCGTTCACCCGGCCCGATCGCGTGCAGCACGCCGTTGAGCGAGATGTAGTTGATGTCGTGGCCGGCCTGCGCGGCCAGCGGCCCGTCCTGGCCCCAGCCGGTCATCCGGCCGTAGACCAGCGCCGGGTTCACCGCGTGGCAGTCCTGCGGGCCGACCCCCAGCCGCTCGGCCACGCCGGGCCGGTAGCCCTCGATCAGCACGTCGGCCTTGGCGACCAGCCGCAGCACCAGGTCGCGCCCGGCGTCGGACTTCAGGTCCGCGGCCACCGACCGGCGGCTGCGCAGCATGTAGTCGGGCCGGCCGCTGGCCAGGTCGAGCCCGGGGACGGGCCGCTCGACCCGGACCACGTCGGCGCCGAGGTCGCCGAGCATCATCGCGGCGTGCGGGCACCGGGCCGATTCCGGCGAGTTCGATCACCCGCAGACCCGTCAGCGGACCAGGCATGCTCAGCCCCTTTCAGCCAGGCTCGTGCGCCCCGGGGCAGTATGGCATTGCGGCCTCTGCGGGCCTGATCCGGAGGCAGGCCCGGGCCCCGGAAGACCAGGCTGGCGGGGTACCTGATGCCGCTAGGATTCGTGCAGGATGTCCGGGGATATGCCGGCGGACAGCGGTCCGGGCCGACAGCCCGTAGGAGGCAAGACTGCGCATACGTGCCTCGCTCCGGCCACGAGTTCTGATGGCCGGGCTCAGCGTGCTCATGGTCCTGGGCAGCGTTAGCTGCTCCGCCGCGTCCGGGCAGGGCGACTCAGCCCCGCCGTGGAAGCTCAGCTGGACCGATTCCTTCAACGGACCGGCGGACTCCGGCGTCAACCCCAAGTACTGGGAGTACAACACCGGGCACGGCGTCTTCGGCACCAACGAGGTCGAGACGATGACCAACTCCAAGTACAACGTGCACCTCGACGGGCACGGGGACCTCGACATCATCGTGCTCGGCCACGGCGCGGCCGGGAATCCCAAGGCCGCGTGGACCTCGGGCCGGATCGAGACCCGGGCCAACCGGCTGTTCGACGCGCCGGCCGGCGGCGAGATGATGGTGACCGCCTCGATCAAGCAGCCCGGGGTGGCGCACGGCCTGGGTTACTGGCCCGGGTTCTGGATGCTCGGGCGGACCACCTGGCCCGGGACCGGGGAGATCGACATCATGGAAAACGTCAACGGCTACCCAGACACCTCCGGGACCCTGCACTGCGGCAACCTGACCCAGAAGAACGCGGACGGAACCTTCGGCCCCTGCCACGAGACCAACGGCCTGGGCAGCGGGCTGCGGCCGTGCCCCGGATGCCAGACGTCCTTCAACACCTACTCGGTGATCATCGACCGGCGCCATCCCGGGCACGAGCAGATCCGCTGGTACCTGAACGGGCATGAGTTTTACAGCGTGAGCGAGACCCGGGTCGGGACCGCGGCCTGGACCAAGGGTGTCGATCACGGCCACTCGATCCTGCTCGACGTGGCGATGGGCGGCGCGTTCCCCGACGACCAGTGCCGGTGCACCACCCCCACCAGCCAGACCTCGTCACAGGGCACCATGGTGGTGCGCTACGTGAGCGTGTACAAGAACTGAGGCCCGCCGGGTCGGAGCCCGCCAGGCCAGGGCGCGGGCCGTCTCGGGCAGGAGATCGGGCGCGCGATCAGGGAGCCAGTTCCCGGAGCTTCGTGCCGAGATCCTGGTAGCTGGAACTGACGTGGGCGAACACCCGGGGCTCCGGCCGGTGTCCCTTGACCCAGATGTAGTAGTCGCCGGGGCCGTACACGTCGGTGATGTGGATCACGGCGGCGAGGTAGTAGTCCTTGCTGGCCTGGAGGGCCTCGGTCAGGACCGCGTCGGCGGCCGCGGTCACTTCGTCGTTGTAGGCCACCACGTGGAAATAGCCGGCGTCCACAGCCGCGGTGAAACCGACCGTGCCGGTCAGCAGCACGCCCTTCTTGTTCACGTAGTTGATGTAGAACGTCGAGGTGAACTGGCGGGGCTGTGCGTCCGGGTGGCCGAGCAGGTAGTAGATCGGAACTTCGGGTACCTCGACCAGGTACCGGGCGTTCGGCTTCAGGTACTGGGAGAAAGCCCGCACGAACTGCGTCGAGTTGGGCCACACCTGGTAGAGGTGGCCCGACTGGACCAGGCCGAGCACGAGGGCCAGGCTCCAGATCCCGACCGCGAAATGCGGCCGGCGGAAGTGATCACCCAGGATGCGGGACAGTCCCACGCCGGCCATGGGGGCCGCGAAGAACAGGCCGAACCCGATGTGCTTCTGGAACGAGATGTCGGTGTGCAGGTGAGCCTGGTAGGCCGGCGCCAGCAGGGCCGTCCCGGTGAGGACCGCCCCCAGGCACAACCGCCGGAAGCGGGAGCCCGCCGGCGCGATGAGTTCCTCCGGCTCGGTGCGGACCCGGTAGACATAGACGGCCGTGCCGATCAGCGCCAGCACGAAGATCACGCCGCCCCACTCCGCGCTTTCCTTCAGCAGCGTGGTCACCGGGGTGGCGCCCTCCGCGCGGTTCGTGGTGGTGCTGGTGATGGCCGTCATGTATGCCTTGCCGCCCAGGTGCAGCGCCCCGTAGAGCAGGCCGGCCACGGCCACCACGAAGGCAGGCGGGTACAGCAGCACACGGCGGCCGCGGACCGGCCAGGCCGCGAGCGCGGGCAGGACGGCGATGGTGGGCACGAACAGCAGGCCGGCGTACTTGACCCCGACCGCGAGCGCGGCCACCGGAGCAGCCATCAGGAAGAACGGCCACCGGAAGGCCGCGGTGCGGACCACGATCCACGCCGCGCAGGCCAGCAGGAACAGGCAGGTCGCGTCGTAGGTGGCGAAGTTGCCCAGGAAGATCGCCGACTCGCACACCGAGAACAGCACCGCCGCGCACAGCGCGATCCGCTCGTTGAACAGGCGGCGGCTCATCGAGTACAGCAAGGCGGTGATCGACAGCATCTCGGCCAGGCTGCACATCCTGGCCAGGGTGATCCCACCCAGGCCGTTGAGGAAGCCGGCCAGCACCGGGTAGAGGACGGGTGCGCCGGAGAAGTATGACGCGTACTGGCCCTGCAGCGCTGTGCCGTGGAGCAGGTGCTGCAGCTCCATGTGGCCCGAGTAGAGGTACAGCGCCTCATCCTCGAACGCCGTGTTGTGCAGCCGCAGCGACATGATCGCTTGCAGGGCCAGGACGGCCAGCAGCAGGAGTCGGCTGACCCGCGTGCGGCGCCGGGTCGTGGTGTAGCCCGGCTCGGCCCCGGGCTGCTCCCCGGGCCCGGGTCCGGCCGGGGGGAGCGCCGCGGGCTTCCCGGTGCGGGCCCGCTGCGGGACGGGCGTCAGGATGGCGGTGTCCGCCAGGGCCGGGGCCGGCGTGACGGCGACCACGCTCTCGCTCCGCGGTTGCGGCAGCGCGATCGTGGTCTCGGTGGCAGGTGTCGTGAGCGTGACGCTGGCCGGCGGCTCGGCGATGGTGATCACCCGGGTCTGGGCCACTGCTGTGCCGGGGAAGGGCGTGGCGGCCGGGACGCGGTCTGGTTCGGCGGGGTCTGGTTCGGTGCGGTCCGGTTCGGCGCCGTCCGTGCCGTCCGGCTGGCTGGCTGGTGCCGGGACCGGCTGGGTGGTCTCCGGCCGGGCGGGTTCCCCGGTCACCGTGGCCGCGATCTCGGCCGCGGTGGTGTCGATGGCCTCGAGTGCGTCGGCGGTCATGGACTCGATGGTTTCGATGGCCTGCGCCGTCTTGGCCTCGAGAGCTTCAATGGCGTCAACGGCCTGGGCCTGGACCGGCGTGGTCACGATGGTCGTGTCCTCGGTGGCCGTGTCGTGCTGCGCGGCGGCCGGGCCGGTCTTAGCCGGGCCCGACTTGGCTTCGATGGCCGTCTTCAGGTCCGCCAGGCTGAGCGTGACGAGTGTCTCGGCTGCCGGGTGGGTCGCGGCCGGCTGGGTGGCGATGTCCGGTCCGGTACCGCTGGCGGCGTTCCCGGTCGCGACCGCGTTCGCTCCGGCCGTCCCGTCCGCGCCCTCGGTCCCGGTCTCGTCGCTAGGCCCGGCCTCAGCCTGATCAGCGGCACTGGCCCGATCGCCGGCCTCAGCTTCCGCCCCGGCCCCGGCCTCTGGGCCGGGGCCAGCATCAGCCGCAGGGCCAGGGACAGCCTCCGTACTGGTCTCAGCCCCGGTGCTGGCTTCAGCCCTGGTGCTGGCCTCAGGTTCAGTGCTGGTCTCAGCCCCGGTACTGGCCTCAGGTTCAGTGCTGGCCTTCGCGGCAGCCTCGCCGTCACCAGGGGCGTCGGCCTCGTCGGCGACCTGAGCCTCCGGCGCGGCGACCTTGGCTTCGGGGGGCCGGCTTGCTCCGCGCCGTCCGGCCGGGCGCTAGCCGGCTGGCCCGCGGAGGGCTCACTCCCGGGCGGCCCCCCTGGCGGCCCGTCGGCCGTCCCGGTGTTCCCCGCCCCGGACGCCGCTTCAGCCTCTGCTGTCTCCTCGGCCTCCGCTGTCTCCTCGGCCTCTGCTGACCCCTCAGCCTCTGTGCCTCCGGTGGCTCCCCGGCCCCAGGTTCCGTGACCTGCGGCTCATCCGGCTGGGCAGGCGCGGTGATGCTGTTGCGGAAGGCGGCCGCGTTCCCGGCCGTCTTCGTGTCCGGTGAGTGCGGCCGGCGGTGCAGCCATACCGGCAGCACCACGGTTTCGGCGTCGGTCAGGACGTCGGGCCGGTCCTCGCCGGACGGACCGAACACGGAGCGGCTCCTCCGCTTCCGCGGCGCTGGTGCCGGACTGCCGTCACCGTTCCCCGGGCGCCCCCCGCGACGTTGCCAGCCGCGGCGCGCCTTGGACGGCTCGTCCTCCCGGGTGCGCTTCACCTAGGCGTGCGCATCCGAGGTCGGCTGGAGGAGCACCCGCCCCGCGACCGCGAGCTCGAATAGCCCGAGGCCGAACAGGACGATGAAGTTATAAGGGTCCATCGTCAGCATCCGCCAGAACGCCAGGCCGGTCCACAGCAAGGCGCTGCCCACCGACCAGATGATGAAGCAGGTCCAGAAACGCCGGTTGCCTTCCTGCTTCTTCTTGTCCCCGCCCGAGGGTTTCCAGCCCAGACGCTTACCGCGGAGGGCATCCCAGTACGCGAAGAAATGGGCCCAGCCGGAGATGAGCTTGACCGCCCACGCCTCGAGCCGGTATGGAGCGTGATGCCAGGCCGGGATGATGATGGCCGCGTACAGCACGACGGGCACCATGAAAATCATGTTCTTGAATTCGAGGACGTTCGGCACGAAGGCCAGGATCGCGATGGTCAGCGCCGGCACCACGAACGTGAACAGCGCCGTGTAGATGTAGTAGATGAACCCGGAGATGTAACACATCCGCGTGTACAGCGGGAGTTTGGCGCCCCAGAACATCTTCCCGAACAGCAGCCCGACCGTCCCCGAGCACCAGCGGTACTGCTGGTTCAGGAACGCGGGGACATTGTCCGGGCAGTTCCCGGTGGAAAGGGCGACGGGCAGGTAGCGGAGCGACCAGCCGATGCGGTTCAGGTCGAACCCGGTGAGCACGTCCTCGGAGTGCTCAGCCAGCGTCATGCCGAGGTTCTGCTTCAGGGCGGCCCGCCGGTACACGGCGCAGCTGCCGACGCAGATGGCCCCGCCCTTGCGGGAGCGCGCCGTCTGGATGGACCGGTAGAACAGCTCCTGAACTGCCCCAGCTCCGCGTTCCACCCAGCTCTGGTCGTTGGTGATGCGGAAGAACTGGGGAGTCTGCACGATCCCCACGTTGGGGTCGGCGTCCATGTACGGCAGGGCCTCGTTCAGCAGGTCGTGGCGTGGCGCGAAATCGGCGTCCAGCAGCAGGATGTAGTCGCCATAAGAAACCTGGAAGCCAAACCAGAGGTTGCCTGACTTCTTGAACCAGCCCCGGTTCGGCCGCCTGGCGTAGGCGAAACCGAACTCGCGCGCCATCGCCTTAAGCTCTGAACTGGCCGAGTCGTCCAGCACATAGGCGGTCACCGTGCCCTGGTAGTGGCGGCTCATCTCGGCCACGTATTTCCAGGTATTGCGGACCACATCGACCGGTTCCCCGCAGACCGGGAGGAAAACGTCCACCGACGGATAGGGCTCCGGCCGCCACCCGTCTACTAGCCGCTGATGCTCGGCGAAATCGAAGCCGCGGGCCAGGGCGTCCGTGATCAACGGCAGCGCCAGGAATAGCGCTCCCATGATCACGAACGGCAGGTAGAACCAGAACCAGTGGTATTCCAGCATCAGCCGGGTCTGGCTGAACAAGAGCAGCGGGAAACTGGCGACCGACGCGAGGGTAAGGATCCACGCGCCGCGCCGCACATAGCGGTATTTCTCGTCGTCGTGCGGCGGCTCGGGCAGGACCGGGCCCGGCGGCTCGGCGGCCGGGGCGGCCTCCCGGGGCCCGTCCGGAAACGCGGCGGGCGCGGGCGCGGCCACCGGAGCGGTCCGGGGCTTGGGTATCGCGACGGTGTCCGCGGGGCCGCCGGCCGCCGCGGCCGGCCCGGCCGCGGCGGCCGGTGCCCCGTCCCGCAGGGCCACAGACGCCACCGCGGTGGGGGACAGCGTCCCGGCCGTGAGCCCGCTGGCCGCCAGCACCCGGGAGATCAGGCCGCCGGGCGCGGCTGTTCCGGCTGGCTCTCCGGCCGTCCCGGGCCCCGGCGGTACGTCCTGCTGGCGGGCGGGCCGCGTCCGTCCAGGCACCGCGGCGGCCAGCCGCTGGCGGAGTGGAATGGCCGCAGATGGGGCCGGGACTGGCCCCATAACTACGGGCCTCGTAACGGCTGTGTCACCGGCCGACTGCGCGGAGTTATCGGATTGGCCGTTTCCCTGCTGCGGCGGCACCGGAAGTTGCGCGGTTGGGGGCTCATCCCCCACGGGCGGCCCAGTCTCATGCGACCCGTCAGTGACATGCGTCACTTGTCCCCCTTTCACCTCGTGCCAACGCGTTTTGGGCGCAGACAAGCCACGAGTCGAGCGGGGTATGACAATAATACAGTCATTGTCAAAATATCCGGGGAAATACCAAGGGGTGATCTCTAGGTTTTAACTAGAAATTAACTTTTTAACCAGTCGTTAACAACGTGCCCCGGGATTTCCTACTCTTCCCACCGCTTTGCCTGCTTTTGCTGCGCGTGCCCGCTCGCGGCCACGCCGACGTGCTGGTCAGCCCATCCTCTGACCACGTCAGGTTCCACAGTTTATCAGGCTATGACTTCCTGAATGCTAATAAGTCTGGCACTCTATATTCATCTCAGTGAATGCCAGGAGCCCGATCCCACCCCGCGCGGGCGCTGGTATCGGGGGCATGCGCCCGCCTGGAGCGGACATAACCGGAGGTCATGGGGTGGAGACGGTCGGGGAGATCATCAACTGCATGCGGGCGGTCGCGCCTGCCGGGCAGGCAGCTCTCGACCAGGCGGTTCTCCGGCGCCTGGGGGAGCTCACGCAGGCCCTCATCGCGGTCAAGGAGGGTGCCGCGGAAGAGCACGCGCGGTTCGTCGGGATCGGCCAGCGCGGGCTGTGCCTGCCGGAGGCACAGCTGTCCGGCTGGCTGTCCGGGGCCACGGTGCTGGTCACCGGCGGGACCGGGTGTATCGGCTCTGCCCTGATGGCCCAGGTGGCGGCCCGCGGGCCAGCCCGGCTGGTCAGCGTGAGCCGCGGGATCACCGAGGGGTGGCCCAGGCAGGCCACTGCGGAGTATCGGCAGGCGGACGTCCGCGACCGCGGCGCCCTGGAGGCGCTGATCCGCGAGATCCAGCCCGATGTGATCTTCCACGTCACCGCGCAGCGCGAGCCCGCCCGGGCCGAGGTCGAGGTGCATCGCACGGTGTCCACCAACGTCCTGGGCACCCGCAACGTGCTGGAGGCCGCCGAGGCGGCGGGCGTGGCCCAGGTGGTCTGCGCGTCCACCGGCAAGGCGCTGCGCCCCTACTCACCCGACATCTACACCGCCTCCAAGCGGGCGGCGGAATGGGTCGCGTCGAGCGTGGCCGGGCGCGGCGAGCTGCTGGTCTCCGCGGGCAGGTTCACTCATGTGCTCGACAACTCGGTCATCTACCGGCGGCTGCTCGGCTGGGCCGAGGACGGTGCCAGCCGCCCGCAGAGTGCTATCCGGCTGCACAGTGCCACCATCGCGTTCTACGTGCAGTCCGCGCTGGAATCCGCGCAACTGCTGCTGCTGGCAGGCCTGGGCGCGCAGCGCGGTGAGTTCCGGGTGCACGCCATCACCGACCTGGGCTGGCCGGTCAGCCTGCTGGACGTGGCCCTCGGGGTGCTCATCAGCACTGGCTCAACGACGCCGATCTACTTCAGCGGGTACGACCCCGGCTACGAGGAGGTCCCGTTCCCGGGCCTGTACGACCCGGTGACCGCGGGGGACGTGAGCGCGCTGCTGAACGCCTTCGAGGCCGCGGCGGGGACCCCCGCCCCGTGTCCCATGGTGGACGCGTTCCGGCTGGAGATGGCCGCCAACCCCCGGCCCGCCAAGCTGCTCTCGGCGCTCGACGAGATCTGTGCCCGCACGACCGACCCGGACGTGGTGCGCGGCGGCCTGAACGAGATGTCCTGGGCGCTGCTGGACGCCACGCTGCACGCGGCACCGCGCCGGGTGCTGGCCCGGGCGGCGGCCCTGTCCGACCCGCACCAGGACGTCATGGGCGCCGAGCACCGCCGGGTGCTGGAGGCGATCAGGGACAGCGCCGGCCTCACCACCGGGAGCTGAGCAACCCGGGGCAGCCGCGCACCGCCCGGTTGGTGCGCGGTGCCGGCGGGTGCTTCCTACAGGGTGCCCTGCGCCGGGGGTGCCCGCCGGGTGCGCCTGGAGTACCTGCACGTCGAGGCCTCCCTCCAGGCACCCGCTCAGGGCCTGGTTGAGCTCAGCCAGCGCGGCCCCGCGGGAGTGCTCGCCGAGCGCCTCGGCGCTGGACCACTTCTCGATCATGACCAGCCGGTCATCGCCCTCGTGCAGGGCGTACAGCAGGCACCCGTCGTCGTGGGCGTGCACGTCGGCGATGGTCTTCTCCATGGCCGCGATCACCTCGGCGCGGTGTTCCGGCAGCGGGCGGATGGTGGCGACAACGACAACCTCGGTCATGGCTGATGATCCTTTCGAGGGTGGACACCCGGCCGCATCGCGGCCGGAGCTTTGCCGAGCGGCCGCCAGGCCACGGCAGGCAGCAGCGGGCTGACCAGCTTTTCCGTCAGCACCCCGCGGTACACGCCCGCCCCGTAGGCCACCTCGTCGGCCAGGTAGCCCAGCGAGAACGCCGCAGCGGGCAGCGGCGGCCGGATCCGCCGCCATTCCGCCAGGGGCGGCCCGGCCAGCAGGGACGCCACGGCCAGCCGGCGGCCCAGCCGGGTCCGGGCCGTCCGGCCGCCGGGCCGGGCCAGGCCCGCCGCGGCCACCGGCAGCGCGTACTGGATGGTCCAGCGGCCCACGCCCAGCCACGTCTGCCGCACCGAATCGGCCATGGGGCGGAGCACGCCCTGGGGGGGCACGTCCCAGCCACGCAGCAGCCGGACCAGCTGCCCGGTGCCGGCTCCGTAGGCGGCCAGCGCGATCGCTGGCCTGCGGGCCAGCAGCGCGCCGACGGCCGCGGCCGGCCAGGCCTGCAGGACCAGGGGCGGTACTTTTCCCGGGTGCCTGCGCGCGAGCGGTGCCGCCGAGCATCCATAACGGAATTTCCGGGCCAGCACCCGCGCCCAGGTGCCGGGTTCCGCGTGGCTGACCAAGGCCGCGGGGTCGTAGCGGACCCGCCAGCCAGCTTCTGCCAGCCGCCACACCAGGTCCACGTCCTCGCCGTAGCGCAGCCCGTCGTCAAACGGGCCTGCGCCGGCGGGGCCCGCGCCGCTGACCCCGGCGGAGCTGAGACCGGCGGAGCTGAGACCGGCCGGTCCGGCCGCGGTCAGTGCGGCCCGGCGGACCAGCAGGGCCGCGGTCGGCACGTAGGACAGCCGGGTCAGCGGCAGCACCCGGCCCTCCTGCGGGCCCATGTCGAGCGGCGCGCGGGCGGCCAGGTAGCGGCCGGCCGAGCCGGGCCCGGTGAGCGGCCGCACCCTCGGGGCCACGGCGGCGACCAGCGGGTCCGCGAAATGGCCGGCCAGGGATGTGATCCACTCCGGCCCGGCCTCGCAGTCACTGTCCAGGAACGCCACCAGCGGGGTGGTCACCTGGGCCAGCCCGTCGTTGCGGGCCGGGCCAGGCCCGCCGGGGGAGCCGCGCCGGATCAGGGTCGCGCCGTGCGCGCGGCACAGGCCGGCGATCTCGGCGGCCTGCCGTGACCCGTCGTCCACCACGATCACCGGGTAGCCCCGGCCCAGCGCGGCCAGGCAGCGGTCCAGGTGGGCGGGGCGGTCGCGGGCCGGGATGACCACGGTCACCTCGGGCCCTGCTGGCCCGGGGGAGCGACCCCCCGCTCCGCTTTCCCGGGGGAGTACCCCCGCTCTGCTTTCCCGGGGGAGTACCCCCGGCCCCGGCCCCGGCCCCGGCTCCGGCCGGGGGTGAGCCAGCCCGGTGTCGGTGAGCCGCCGGGCCAGCTGGCCGGCCGCGGCTGAGCCCACCGGCCCGGCGCGCAGTTCGGCGAGCGCGCGCTGGCCGGCCGGGTTGAGCCGGAGCAGCCGCGGGGGCGAGCCGCCGAACAGCACGTCCGTGCCGACGAACTGGGTCTGCGGATCGAACACGATGGTGAAGCCCGCAGGCAGCGGGGGCGGTCCGGGCGCTGCCCCGGGGCCCGCCCCGGGGCGGGCCAGCGGCCGGGTCACGGTGCTCGCCGGGCGGTCACGGTTCCCGCCGGGAGGTCAGGGGGCGCAGCCGGACGGTCATAGAGCCAGTCCCCCGTCCACCGGGACCACCGCGCCGGTCATCCCGCTGCTGCCGTCGCCCGCCAGCCAGGCCAGCGCCGCGGCGACCTCCCCGGGGGCCAGCAGCCGTTCCAGGGGCTGCTGGACCGCGAACGATCCAGCGTCCGGCAGCCCGTACAGCCGTGCGCTCTCGGCCAGGATGGGCGTGTCCGTGGAGCCCGGGCTTACCGCGTTGGCGGTCACGCCGGTGCCACGCAGCTCGGTGGCCAGCGCGCGGACCAGCCCGGCCACGCCGGCCTTGGCCGCGCAGTAGGCCGCCAGCATGGGCAGCCCCCGGGTCGCGGCGGCCGACGCGACGGCCAGGAACCGGCCACGGCGCGGCTCCGGCCGGCGCAGCAGGGCCGGGATGGCCGCGCGGGCCAGCACCAGCACCCCGCCGAGATCGGTGCTCAGGACCGCCTCCTCCTGCCCGGCGGGCATCTCCCAGAGCGGCACCCCGCCGGCGATCACGCCGGCCACGGCCAGCGCGGCGTCCAGGCCGCCCCACCGGCGCTCGGCCTCAGCGACCGCGGCGGTCATGGCCGCACGGTCCCGGGTGTCGGCGGCGAGGCCGTGCACCTCACCGGGGCCGCCCGCCGCCTGGGCCACCACGGCGTCCAGGTCGGCCCGGGTGGCCAGGTGATAGGGCAGCGCCGGGTCGTCGGCGCAGCGGTCGACGGCCAGCACGGACCAGCCCCCGGCGGCCAGGGCGTGCACGGTGGCGGCGCCGATGCCCCGGGCGGCCCCCGTCACCAGAGCCACTCTCGTTCCCCCGGTCATGAGGGCTCCCCGGCCGGCCCGGGGTACCAGGCGCCGACGGCGGCGGCCAGGTCGGCGGCCAGCTGATCGAGCAGGTGCGTCCCCTCGGCGGCCGAGGCGCCGGCCGGGTCGCCGAGCACCCCGTTGCGGCTGACGGCCCGTACCCCGCCGGCCTGCATCGCGGGCATCAGCCGGGACAGCGGGGCCGTGTTCCCGGCCGCGGCCAGCCCGGCCCGGACCCGGCCCGGGGTGAGGGCCAGCTGAAGCGCGGTCTCGGTCCGCCCGGCGTGAGCATCCGGCAGGGGCAGGTCCGGGCCGGGCCGCGGCGCGGGCAGCCACAGCAGCACGTCACGCGATTCGGCGCGGAGCCGGGCGACAGCCTGCCGCGCCGGGACCGCGTTGCCGCCGTGCGCGCACACGAACACCAGGTGGCCGAAGGTCTCGGCGGCCGAGCGGCCCAGCTCGGTCAGCACGAGCTCTACGGCGTCCTGCCCGATGGAGAGCGTCCCGGCGAACCCGGCGTGCTCGCCGCTGGAGCCGTAGCTGACCGGCGGGGCGACTACCACTCCCGGCCGCCGGGCGGCGAGCCGCCCGGCCAGCGCGACCGCGATGTCGGTGTCGGTGGACAACGGCAGGTGCGGCCCGTGCTGCTCGGTGGAGCCGACCGGCACGGCCAGCAGCGCGCCCGCGGCGCCCAGGCGGGCCGCCTCCGGCCAGGTGAGATCGGCGAGCTGAGTCATCAGCGCATCACCCTAGTGCCGCCCGTGGACGGGGTGCCGGCTGGCCCGCACGGGTGGGCTGCACGGGTCGGCCCGCACGGGCTGGCCTGCACGGGGCCGGTCCGGTCATAGCGCCGCTGCCACGCGCTGGCCCTCGATCACCGCGGCGTGCGCCCGGCGGGGTGCCAGGCAGTCACCCACCCGGTGCACCTCGAACGGCGCCCTCTCCTGGCCAGTACCGTCCTGGCCAGTGCCGTGCAGTGCGTGCCACAGCTCGTCGGCGGGCCGGGCCGGGACGGCGCAGGCCACCCAGTCGCAGGCCAGCGGCTGGCGGACCCCGGTCGGGTGGTGCAGGAGCGTGAGTTCCAGGCGGCCCGCCTCGTCCTCGCGGCTGTCCAGCACCACCACGTCCGTGCGCTGCCGGACGCCCAGGGCGTGCACCGTCCTGGTCCACAGCTCCAGGTCCAGGGTGAGGCCGAGATCCTGGCCCACCATCAGGGCGCTGGTGATCACGTGCACCGCGCAGCCGCGGCCCGCGAGCAGTTCCGCCACCGAGGTGGCCGGGTGGAAGCCCAGCTCGTCCACCACGACCACGGTGCCTGCGGGCCGGGCTGACCCGTCGGCCACCTGGCGGACGTCCACCACCCGGGGATGTCCGTGCGCCCAGGCCGGCTGGACCGGGACGGCGCCGGTGGCCAGCACGACCGCGTCCGGCTGCCCGGCCCGCAGGAACCGCGCGTCCACCGGGTGGCTGGTCTCCAGGCGCACGCCGGCCCGCCGCGCCTGGGCGGCCAGGTCGCGCGCGAGGGCACCGAACCCGGCGCGGCCCGGCATCCGGGCCGCCACGGCGGCCTGCCCGCCGGTGCTCCCGGCGGCCTCGAACAGCGTCACCCGGTGCCCCCGTTCCGCGGCGGTCATCGCCGCCTGCAGGCCGCCCGGGCCGCCGCCGACCACGTACACGCGGCGCCCCGCTCCGGGCCTGCGCCCGGCACCCGGGCGCCTGCCCGCGCCGGCCTCGGGGCGGGGGCCGTCAGCGGCGCGGATTCCCGGCCGGCCCCGGGATTGACGGTGCAGCCCAGCCAGCGGTTGCGGCCCACCCGGCCTGCGCATTCCTGGTTGCAGGACAGGCAGGTGCGGATCGCGGCCGCGGGCCCGGCCCGGGCCTTGGCCGTGAAGTCCGGGTCGGCGATCTGCCCGCGGACCACGCCGACCAGGTCGCACTGCCCGCCGGCCAGGGCCTGCTCGGCCTGCCGCGGGCCGGTGATCCGGCCCGCCCCGATCACCGGGATGTCCACCGCGGCGCGGATCGCGGCCGGGACGTGCAGGGCGTAGCCCGGGGCGGTGCGCATGCTGGCCACCACCGCGTACAGGGTGGCGGTCGCCACCCCCATCGTGGTGTTGATGAAGTCCACCGCGCCCGTGGCGCTGACCAGCCGGGCCACCTCGACCGCCTCGCCGAGGGCAGTGCCGCCCTCGATCAGCTCGTCGCCGCAGATCCGCACCCCGAGCACGCGGCCGGGGCCGATCGCCGCCCGCACCGCGGCCACCGCCTCCAGCAGCAGCCGGGCCCGGTTCGGCAGCGGCCCGCCGTAGGAGTCGGTGCGCTGGTTCGTGGCCGGGGACAGGAAGCCGCGCAGGATCGAGGACTGCGAGGCCTGCAGCTCGACCCCGTCGAACCCGCCCTCCGCGCAGTGCCGCGCGACGCGGGCGTACCCGTCGACGATCTCCGCGAGCTCCGCCGGCTCGGCCGGCTTGGGCACCTCGCGGAAGAGCGGGTCGGGGACCGGACTCGGCGCCAGCACCGGGCGCCGGGAGTACATCCCGGACGACTGGCCGCCGTTGTGGTTGAGCTGGGCCAGGACCGGGACCCCGTGCGCGTGCACCGCGGCGGTGAGCCGCCGGTAGCCCGGGATCACGCCGGGCCGGTAGCCCTGGATCAGCTTCTCGTAGGGCTGGTCCGCGGGATGGATGGAGTGCTCCTCGGTGATGATCAGCCCGGCCCCGCCGGCCGCCCGCCGTGCGTAGTACGCGGCGTGCTGCCCGGTCGGCAGCCCGTCGCGGGCGTAGTTGGTCAGGTGGGCGGCGAACACCACCCGGTTGGCCAGCGTCAGCGGACCCACCCGCAGCGGGCTGAACAGGTGCCGGTACTCGCTCACCGGCTCAGCTCGCGAACACCGCGCCCAGCGCGGGCGCCACGTCGGTGTAGCCGCGGATGCGGCGCAGCCGCCCGCGGCCCAGCCGGGCCAGTTCCCGGGCGAGTTCCTCGTCCTGCTCGCCCGAGGTATCCAGGAGCACGTCCAGCCGGGGGAGGCGGGCGGCGAGCGGGCGCGGATCCGGGCCGGCGTTGTGCACGCAGTCCGACAGCAGCACCACCCGGGCGTCCCGGGCCGGCACCCGGGCCAGCTCGGTGGCGGCCACCTCCAGCGGGAAGGCGATGTTGGTCAGCCCCTTGGCCGGGATGCGCAGCATCTGCTCCAGCAGGCGCTGGGCCGGGACGTGCTGGCCGAGATGGCTCAGCACCGCCGCGTCGGACCAGAATGCCACGACCGCCAGGTCGTCGCGGTCCAGTTCCGCGGCGAGCGCGCCGACCGTGGCGGCCGCGGTCCGGATCCGCTCGCCGCGCATCGACCCGGACACGTCGGCCAGCAGAACCACGCTGCGCCGGGTCCGGACCCGCTCGCGGACGATGATGTCGTCCTCCTCCGGCACCGGGTGCTCGACCAGCTGCTCAACGGTCCGGTCCAGGTCGATGTCGTCCGACCCGCCCCGGTAGCGGACGCTGGCCAGCTCGCCCACGCCGCGCCGTGCGGATGTGTCACGCCGCGGGCGGGGCACCGCCAGCCGGGCCGCGATCTGCCGGGCCCGGCGCAGCGTCTCCGGGTCGGCCTGCACCGCGCCGTCCACCGTGTCCTGCAGCGTGCCCTGCTCGTCGGTGACCGCCGGGCCGCCACTGCCGGACCGGGGCGGCCGCCGGCCGCCGCGCCCGCCGCCGGGCAGCACCAGGCCGCCGGCGCCGCCCCGGGCCGGCTCCAGCAGCACCGGCGCCTCGTCGAGCACCTTGGGGCGGCGGCGCAGCGGGCGCAGCTGCGCCGCGCGGTCGCTGCGGCGCTGCTCCGCGGGCCGGGTCAGCGGCGAGTCGGCCTCGACGGCTCTTCAACCAGGCGCCGCCGCCGCCGGGTTCAGGATGAAGTGGTCCTCCCAGATCTGCCGGAGCACGGCCTCGGGGGTGAGCTCCACGGTCTCGTCGAGGAAGATGCGCCCGGACAGCGCGACCACCATCGCGTCGAACACGACGTCCGGGTAGCTCTCGTGGCCGGGAAGGATGATCCCGCGCAGCCCCAGCAGCTGGCCGGCGATCAGGGTGGTGTCGATGGCGCCGCGCACGCTGCTGCCCTGCCGGACGTCCGGGTGCTCCCGGGTGGCGCGGGTCACCGCGACCGCGTCGGCGACCAGCCGGGTGTACAGCGCGGGGTCGGTGTCCGGCAGCGGGGCCCGGAGCGCGACGATGCCCCGCTCGGACTCCGCGTCCTGGTAGGTGATGGCCAGCCGGCACAGCCGGTCGTGCACCGAGGTGGACAGCCGGGTGGTGCCCACGTTGTCGTACGGGTTCATCGACGCGATGACCCGGAACGTGGGCTTGGCCGTGACCGTGCCCGCCCGGGGCACCGCCACCTGCCGCTCGGCCATGGCGGTGAGCAGCGTGTTCAGCGTGTCCTCGGGAGCCCGGTTGAACTCCTCGATGTACAGGAACCCGCCCTCGCGCATGGCCTCCAGCAGCGGGCCGTCCACGAAGTTGTCCTGGCTGTAGTCCTCGCGCAGCACCCGGGCCGGGTTGTGGTGGCCGATCAGCTTGGCCGGCGTGAGGTCGGCGTTGCCCTCGACGAACACGAACGGGATGCCCCACTCGGCGGTGATCGCCCGGAGCAGCGTGCTCTTGCTGGTGCCGGGCGGTCCTTCCAGGATGATGTCCCGGCCGGCGGCGACGGCCGCGAGCGTGAGGGTCAGCTCACGCTCGCGGCCGACCAGGCGCGCCGCCACCCGCTGGTAGGTGCGCGCCAGGTCCGCGGCGGGTGCTGCCGTCCGTCACTTGGTGAGCGATCCGGCGTCGATGGGCAGGGTCACCCCGGTGACGTACCGGGCCTCGTCCGAGGCCAGCCAGAGCACGGCGTTGGAGATGTCGACCGGCTCGACCCAGGGGATCGGCAGCGCGTTCAGCTCCTGGAACCGCGCGCCCACCACCTCCCGGGTGCGCTCCGCCTCGGGCAGGTCCGACGCGAACAGCTCGTACGTCGCGGTGTTCTGGATCATGTCGGTGTTCACCGTCGTCGGGTGCACGCTGTTGACCCGGATCATGTCCGGCGCCAGCTCCAGCGCCAGCGTCCGCATCAGGCCCACGACGCCGTGCTTGGCCGCCGTGTAGTGGCCGATGTTCGGGATGGCCATCAGCCCGGCGGTCGAGCTGGTCAGGATCATCGACCCGCCGCCCGCGGCCCGCAGGTGGGGGATGGCGGCCTTGGCGGCGTGCCAGACGCCGGTCAGGTTGACGTCGATCATGTCCTGCCAGTGCGTCTCGTCCAGCTCCTCCAGGCTGCCGAAGCTGAAGATGCCGGCGTTGGCGGACACGATGTCCAGGTGCCCGAGCTGGGCGACGCCGTCGTCCAGCGCCGCCTTGACCGCGCCGTAGTCGCGCACGTCGGCCTGGGTGGCGATGATCCGCCGGTCCAGGGCCTCGACTTCCTTGACCGTCTCGGCCAGGTCGTCGGGGGTGGACATCGGGTAGGGCACGCTGCCGATCTGGCCGGCCAGGTCCACCGCGATGATGTCCGCGCCCTCCTGGGCCAGCCGGATGGCGTGGCTGCGGCCCTGGCCCCGGGCCGCCCCGGTGATGAAGGCGACCTTGCCTGCTACTCGTCCTGCCATGGGGATCTGCTCCTATCGGATCGTGTTGCCTGCGTCGACGGTGAACTCCAGGCCGGTGACGTACCGGGCCTCGTCGGAGGCCAGGAACAGCACCGCGTTGCTGATGTCGCGGGGGTCGACCATCTCGACCGGCAGGGTGTTCATGAAGATCGGGCCGAGGTTCTGGTCCCGCTCGATGAGCGGGTTCAGGCCGCCGAGGCCGGTGCCCATGGGGGTGTCCACCCCGGTCGGGTGCACCGTGTTGACCCGCACCTGGTGCTGGGCCAGCTCGTTGGCCATGGTCCGGGCGATGCCGACCACGCCGTGCTTGGCCGCCACGTACGGGGCCAGGAAGGGCAGGCCCTTGATGCCCGCGGTCGAGCTGGTGCAGATGATCGACCCGCCGCCCGCGGCGATCAGGTGCGGCGCGCAGGCCACCATGGTGTTCCACACGCCGGTCAGGTTGGTGTCCAGGGTGTCCTGCCACACCGCCGGGGTCACCTCGTCCCAGGACTGCACGGTGCAGATCCCGGCGTTCGCGCAGACGATGTCGAGGTGGCCCAGCTGGGCGACCCCGTCGTCCACGGCGGCCCGCAGCGCGGCCGCGTCCCGCACGTCGGCCTGGGCGGCGATGATCCGGCGGTCCAGCGCCTCCACGTCCTTGACCGTCTGGGCCAGGTCCGCCGCGGTGGACATGCCGTAGCTCACCGTGTCGTAGTCACGGCAGATATCCACCGCGATGATGTCCGCACCTTCTTCCGCGAGCCGGATCGCGTGCGAGCGGCCCTGGCCGCGTCCCGCCCCGGTGATGAAAGCGACCTTGCCTGCTACTCGTCCAGCCACTGATTCTCCTTCCGTGGGTGAGCTCGTTACTTGAGCAGTTCGCCGGCGTCGATGGGCAGCGTGACCCCGGTGACGTAGCGCGACTCGTCGGAGGCCAGCCAGAGCACCGCATTGGAGACGTCCACCGGCTCGATCCAGGGGATCGGCAGGGCGTTGATCGTCAGGAGCCGCTCGGTTATCACGTCGGAGGTGCGCTCGTCCTCGGGCAGGTCGGGCGCGAACAGCTCGTACGCGGCGGCGTTCTGGATCATGTCGGTGTTCACCGTCGTCGGGTGCACGCTGTTGACCCGGATCAGGTCCGGCGCCAGCTCCAGCGCCAGCGTCCGCATCAGCCCGACGACGCCGTGCTTGGCCGACACGTAGTGCCCGACGTTCGGCATGCCTTCCAGCCCGAGCCCGGAGCTGGTCAGGATGATCGACCCGCCCCTCGCGGCGCGCAGGTGCGGGATGGCCGCCTTGGCCGCGTGCCAGACGCCGGTCAGGTTGACGTCGATCATGTCCCGCCAGGCGGTCTCGCTGAGCTCCTCCAGCGTGCCGAAGCTGAAGATGCCGGCGTTGGCGGACACGATGTCCAGGTGCCCGAGCTGGGCGACGCCGTCGTCCAGCGCCGCCTTGACCGCGCCGTAGTCGCGCACGTCGGCCTGGGTGGCCACGATCCGCCGGTCCAGGGCCTCGACTTCCTTGACCGTCTCGGCCAGGTCGCCCGGTGTCGCCATCGGGTAGGGCACCGAGTCCACCTGGCCGCACAGGTTGACGGCGATGATGTCCGCGCCCTCCTGGGCCAGCCGGATGGCGTGGCTGCGGCCCTGGCCCCGGGCCGCGCCGGTGATGAAGGCGACCTTGCCTGCTACTCGTCCTGCCATGCTGAGCTCCTTTGCTCCTGGCCGTGCTGCTCGTTATCTGGCTATGCGGCTCGTTACTTGAGGAGGCAGCCCGCGTCCACGGGGAGCGGGACGCCGGTGATGTAGCGGGCCTCGTCGGAGGCCAGGAACAGCACCGCGTTGCTGATGTCGACCGGCGTCCACCCAGGGGATCGGCAGCACGTTCATGGCCTGCGACGCGGGCTCGAAATCGGCCCGGGTGGGGTGGTCCAGGTCGGGCCGGAACAGCCGGTACGTCGCCTCGTTCTGGATCATCGGGGTGTCCACCTGGGTGGGGTGGATGCTGTTGACCCGGATCGAGTGCGGGGCCAGTTCCAGGGCCAGCGTCCGCATCAGCCCGACCACGCCGTGCTTGGCCGACACGTAGTGCGCGATGCTGGCGTAGGCCTGCAGCCCGGCGGCCGAGCTGGTCAGCACGATGGAACCGCCCCGGCCCCCGGCGACCAGGTGCGGGATAGCCGCCTTGGCCGTGTGCCAGACGCCGGTCAGGTTGACGTCGATCATGTCCTGCCAGGTCTGCTCGGCGAGTTCCCCCGCCGGGTACGGCGACGAGCCGATCCCGGCGTTGGCGCTGACGATGTCCAGCCGGCCCAGCTGGGCGACGCCGTCGTCCAGGGCCTGCTGCAGCGCGCCGTAGTCCCGGACGTCGGCCTGGGCAGCGACGATCCGCCGGTCCAGCGCCTCGACCTCCTTGACCGTCTCGGCCAGGTCCGCCGGGGTGGCGCCCGCGTACGGCATCCCCGGCATGTCCGCGCACACGTCGACCGCGATGATGTCCGCGCCCTCCTGGGCCAGCCGGACCGCGTGGCTGCGGCCCTGGCCCCGGGCCGCCCCGGTGATGAAGGCGACCTTGCCTGCTACCCGTCCTGCCATGTCGCCCCCCTCACTTCTTGTTCGTGAAGCCGGCGTCCACCGGCACCGTGATGCCGGTGACGTAGCGGCCGTCGTCGGAGACCAGCCAGAGGATGGCGTTGGAGATGTCCACCGGCTCGACCAGCTCCACCGGCAGCGCGTTGGCCATGGCCTGGCCCATGGCCGGGTCGGACTCCAGGAACTGCTGCATCACCTCGTTGACCACCATGGGCGTCCGGACACCGGTCGGGTGCACCGAGTTCACTCGGATGCTGTGCGGGGCCAGGGTGTTGGCGTAGGACCGCATCAGGCCGACCACGCCGTGCTTGGACGCGGTGTAGCCCAGGCCCCCCGGGCTCGCCCCGCCGATGCCGTTGATGCCCGCGGTCGAGCTGGTCAGCACGATCGCGCCGCCCTGGCCGCGCTCGATCATGGACGGGATGGCTGCCTCGACCGTGTTGAACACGCCGGTCAGGTTGACGTCGATGACGTCCTGCCAGGCCTGGTGCGGCTCCTCACCCAGGGTCATCGGCGCGATCCCCGCGTTGGCCAGCACGATGTCCACCGGGCCGAGTTCCGCGACGCCCGCCTCGAACGCCGCCGTCAGCCCGGCTTCGTCCCGCACGTCCGCCTCGCGGGCCACGATCCGCCGGTCCAGCGCCTCGACTTCCTTGACCGTCTCGGCCAGGTCACCGGGCGTGGCCATCGGGTAGGCCACCGAGTCGATCTGCCGGCACAGGTCCACCGCGATGATGTTGGCGCCTTCCTGGGCGAGCCGGATGGCGTGGCTGCGGCCCTGGCCGCGGGCGGCGCCGGTGATGAAGGCCACTTTGCCCTCGAGCTTTCCTGCCACTTCTGTCCCTGCCTTTCCTCGGGGTGTGCGTGCGGCCGGCGGTCGCCGGCGGGTCTGGTCGGCTGGCTCCTGCGCTGCGCAGGGCCCGGGCGCCAGCGCGGTCTTCGTTGCGGCTCGTGAGCCTCCGCCCGCGGCCGGCGGTCAGCCGCCGGCTAACGCGCGGCGGGCTGTCTCCCGGGCGCTCGCGCGGCCGGGGGCGGCTGCTCGCGCTCGAGCGCGCCGGTGTCCGGGTCGCCCGGATCGGCGGCGCCCAGGTCCAGGGCGGCGCGGCGGCCTTCCAGCACGGCTTCCGCCGCGCTGCGCGGGGCCACGCAGTCGCCCGCGCGCGGGGCACCGGCCGGGCCTGGCTCATGCAGCGCGGTCTCGGCCAGCCGGTGGCCGCAGTCCACGACCGCGGCGCAGCCGATCTCCTGCCGCTCCCCGGTCCAGGCGTCTTCCAGCACCGCCCGGCCCTGGCCGGCCGGTCCGGGCGTGACCTGGCGGAGCAGCGACCGCAGCGCCCGGGTCACCCCGGCCCGCTGCAGCCGCGCGTTGGCGTCGGCCAGGTCCCCGGTCAGCGACAGCAGGCTCCCGGCCACCGGATCCGGGGTCACCAGGGTCACCGTGCGCCCGCCCGCGGCCAGCCACTCGGCCATCGCCACCCCGGCCGGGCCGCCGACCGGGTCGTGCACCACGACCGGGCCGTCGGGCAGCGCCGCCAGGCCCTGCGTGAGCAGGGTCAGCGGGTTGACCACGGCCCCGGGCTCCAGTCCGGGCCCCTCGCCCGGCGTGCCCGGACGGGCCGCGGGCCGGGACCCGGCTGCGGGCCGGGACCCGGTCGCGAGCAGCACCGCAGTGCCGGCGGCCCGGGCCGCGGCCAGGCCGTCCGGGCCGATCTCGGTGCCGGTGTCGATCCGCACGCCCAGCCGGCGGCACTCGGCGTCCAGCCAGTCCGGCAGCCGGGCCAGCCGTTCCCGGCCCGGGGCGCGGGCCGCGGTGCGCAGCGCCCCGCCGGTCCGCTCGCCGCGCTCGGCGAGCCGCACCCGGTGGCCCCGCCCGGCCAGCACCCGGGCCGCTTCCAGCCCGGCCGGTCCGCCCCCCACCACCAGTACGTCGCGGGGATGCGGGTCGCGGCCCTCCTCGGGCGGGTCCTCGGTCTCGTGGCCGCTGCGCGGGTCACCCACGCAGCTGACCAGGGGATTACGCGGGTCGCGCACCCGGCAGGCCTGGTTGCACAGCAGGCAGGGCCGCACCTGCTCCGGGTGGCCCCGGCGCAGCGTGGCGACCAGGCGGGCGTCGGCGATCTGCGCCCGGGTCATCTCCACCAGGTCGCAGACGCCGCCGTCCAGCGCGTCCCGCGCGGTGCCCGGGTCGGCCACGCTGCCCTGCAGCACCACCGGGACCGCGCCGCCGAGCGCGTCCCGGACCTGCCGGGTGAGGGCGGCGTTGAAGGCGGGCGCGGTGTGCGCGCCGGGCCGGTAAGCACTGGCCGAGTACAGGCCGCCGCGCACCACGACCAGCAGGTCCAGCCAGCGGCTGACCTCGCGGGCCTGCTCCGCCCCGGCCTGCGGGGTCACCCCGGCCCAGGGGGCCAGCTCGTCGCAGGACAGGCGCAGGGCCAGCACGTGCTGCGGCCCGATGGCGGCCCGGACCGCGGCCAGCACCTCCCGGGTCAGCCGCAGCCGGTCCGCGCCGTAACCGTCGGCCCGGTGGTTGGTGAGGCCCGAATGAAACTGGCGGAGCAGCGCCCCGGGCCCGGCGTCGATCTCCACCCCGTCGGCGCCGGCCGCGACCGCCTGCCCGGCCGCGGCGGCGAACCCGGCGGTCAGCGCGGCGATCTCCGGCCCGGCCATCTCCATCGGCATCTCGCGGCTGACCGGGTCCGGCACGCCGGACGGCCCCCAGGTCGCGGCCTGGGAGTAGGCGGAAGAGCCCTGCAGCCCGGTGTGGCCCAGGCCGGCCAGCACCAGCGTGCCGTGCGGCTGGCACGCCCCGGCGATCTGCGCCCAGCCCGGCGCGGCGGCCGAGGCCAGCGGCGCCCGCTCGTACGGCCAGTCCGAGGGATGCACCGAGGCGGTCTCGGTGACGATGAGCCCGGCCCCGCCGGCCGCTCGGCGCTGGTAATAGGCGACGTGCCTGGGCGAGAACGCGCGCCCTCCGCCCAGGGCCGGGCTGCCCCAGGTTGGTTTCGTGCGGGCCGAACACGACCCTGGATTGCGCGACCCGTCCGGCCAGCGTGACCGGGCCGGTGAGCCGCGCGAATCCCGTGGTCATGTCAGCGTGCGCCACCCGCCGCGAACCCGGCCAGCGGATTGACGTCACACGCCCGGTCGGGCGGGGCGGGGACCGGGCGGCGCCCGATCGTCACCGGGACCGGCGCCGGGGCCTGCCCGCGGGGGGCCTGACCGCGGACCGGGCCGCGGTGCGAGTGGTCCAGCCCCGGCCGGGGCAGCGCGGCCCGGTCCGCCCCGGCCCGGGCCTGCTCAGCCAGCGCCTGCTCGCCGAAGCCCCGCACGCACTCCGGGTCCGGGCCGTCCAGCGGCAGCCCGGTGAAGAACTTCGCGGCCATGCAGCCGCCCCGGCAGGAGTCATAGAACTGGCACGAGCCGCAGGCCCCGCCCGCGGACGGGCCGCGCAGCTCGGCGAACAGCGCCGAGTCCCGCCAGACCGCCTCGAAGCCGCCGGCGGCCCGGACGTTCCCGGCCAGGAAGTTCTCGTGGATCGCGAACGGGCAGGCGTACACGTCACCGACCGGGTCGATCAGGCAGACCACCCGGCCGGCGCCGCACATGTTGAGGCCCGGGAGCGCCTCGCCGTAGGCGGCGAGGTGGAAGAACGAGTCCCCGGTGAGCACCTGCTCGCCGTGCGCGCACAGCCAGTCGTAGAGCTCGCGCTGCTGGGCGGCGGTGGGGTGCAGCTCGTCCCAGACGTCGGCGCCGCGGCCGGACGGGCGCAGCCGGGTCAGCCGCAGCTGGGCACCGTAGCGGTCGGCCAGCGCCTTGAACTCGTCCAGCTGCCCGGCGTTCTGCCGGGTCACCACCACGGAGATCTTGAAGCCGGTGAACCCGGCCGCGGCCAGGTGCTCCATGGCCCGGATGGCCATCGCGTACGACCCCTGCCCGCGGACCGCGTCGTTGACCCCGGCGGTCGCGCCGTCCAGCGAGATCTGCACGTCCACGTAGTCGCTGGCGGCCAGTTTGCGGGCCACGGCCTCGTCGATGCGCACGCCGTTGGTGGAGAACTTCACCCCGACGTGATGCGCGGTGGCGTAGTCAACCAGCTCCCAGAAGTCGGGCCGGACCGTGGGCTCGCCGCCGCCGATGTTGACGTAGAACACCTGCATGCGCTCGAGCGTGTCGATGACGGCCTGGCACTCGGCCGTGCTCAGCTCGCCCGGGTCACGGCGGCCCGAGCTGGACAGGCAGTGCACGCAGGCCAGGTTGCAGGCGTAGGTCAGTTCCCAGGTCAGGCAGATCGGCGCGGCCAGACCGTGCTCGAACATCTCGACCAGGGTTTCGGTGCTCACGCGGCCCCCAGGTGGCCGGGCAGGCGCGGGGTGATCATGTGCGAGTCGGCCAGCATGGCCAGGCCCCGCTGGTAGGCGGCCAGGCTGGCCTGCGGCACCCCGGCCGCCGCGCACGCGGCGCGGGCCGAGGGGTGCTCGCCCAGCGACCGGACCACGGCCAGCATGGTGGCGTTCTTCAGGAACGAGAGCCGCCGGGTGCCGAAGTGGTAGAGCAGCGCGCCGAACGGCTCCGGGCGGATCGCCACCCGCTCGTCCAGCCGCCAGGGCCGGTCGAGGTCGAAGCGGCCCGCCGGGCTGGCCGGGCCCGGTCCCCGGGGCCGGTCCGGTCCGCCGGCGGGTGCTGGCCGCGGCCGCAGGCTGCCGGCCAGGTCAGTAGACACCGCACATGCCGTCGATCGATACCTCTTCGACGAGCAGTTCCTCGGCGACCAGGCTCTCGTCAGCCGGGCTGGCCGGGTCGGCCGGGCCCGGCCCGGCGGCCCGGGACCCGGCGGCACGGGGTCTGCCGGCTGGTCGCGCTGGCGGTCTCTTTGCTCATGCCTGCCTCCGGATCCGTCGTCCGGCCCGCGCTGGCTGGTCCGCCAGCACCGCCGCTGTCGTCTGCCTTCGCCCTCTGTGGCACGTAGTGCAGACGCTAACGGCACTCAGTGCCAAAGGTCAAGGCGGGACGTCAGGCCTTTCACATGCCCCGCCCCGTCATGGCATGCTCCTGTCAGGCCCACGAGTGCCAGGCCCACGGGCCAGGCGGGACGGAAAGGCGGTGCTGGCCGGTGAGCGCTACCGGGATACCTGCCCAGCTCGGCCGCAGGCGTATCACCTCCCGGGCGGAACTGGAGCACGTCGCGTTCGAGCTGTTCGACCGGCAGGGGTTCGAGGGCACGACCATCGACGACATCGCGGTCGCGGCCGGCATCGGCCGCCGGACCTTCTTCCGGTACTTCCCGTCCAAGAACGACGTGCCGTGGGGGAACTTCGAGGACGAGCTGGACCGGATGCGGGGCTGGCTGGCCGCCTGCCCCCCACAGTGGCCGCTGATGGACGCGATCCGGCTGGCCATCGTTGACTTCAACAAGGTGCCCCCGGAAGACGAGCGCTGGCACCGGCGCCGGATGCAGCTGATCCTGGGCGTGCCGGTGCTCCAGGCCCACTCGACCCTGCGCTACGCCGAGTGGCGGCAGGTGATCGCGGATTTCGTGGCCGAGCGCACCGGGCAGCGCTGCGACAGCCTGCTGCCGCAGACGGTCGCCTACGCCATGCTGGGCGTGGCCATCGCCGCCTACGAGCAGTGGCTGCAGGACGACGACAGCAACCTGAGCGCGCTGCTGGACACGGCCATGCGCGACCTCGCCGCGGCGTTCGGCGACGGCCTGCCGCGGCCGGCCCCGCGTGACGCGGTGACGTCCGGCCCGGGCCCCCGGGACGACACCGGGACCGTGGTTCCGGTCCCGTCCCGGGTCACCCGGGTCGTGTCCCTGGTGCCCTCGCTGACCGAGACCGTGGCCGTGACCGCGCCGGGCCTGCTGGCCGGGGCCACCGACTGGTGCAGCCAGCCGCCCGGCCTCGACGTCCCCCGGGTCCGCGGCACCAAGAACCCGGACCTCGGCGCGGTCCTCGCGCTGCGCCCCGACCTGGTCCTGGCCAACGAGGAGGAGAACCGGCCGGCCGACCTGGCCGCGCTGCGCGCCGCGGGACTGCCGGTGTGGGTGACCGTGATCCGGACCCTGGACGAGGCGCTGGCCTCGTTGCGGCGGCTGCTCACGGTCGCCTGCCAGCGGCCGGCCCCGGCCTGGCTGGACGCCGCGGAGCAGGCCTGGGCCCGGCCGGACCCGCCCGCCCGCCGCCAGGCGGTGATCCCGATCTGGCGCCGGCCGTGGATGGTGCTCGGCCGGGACACGTTCGCGGGCGACCTGCTGGCCCGGCTCGGGGTGGCCAACCAGTACGCCGGGCACGCCGAGCGCTACCCGAAGGTCCCGCTGGACGACCTCCTGGCCGCAGGCCCCGACCTGGTCGTGCTGCCGGACGAGCCGTACCGCTTCACCGCCGGGGACGGCCCCGAGTGCTTCCCCGGCGTGCCCGCGGCCCTGGTCAGCGGCCGTCACCTGACCTGGTACGGCCCCTCGCTGGCCGAGGCCCCCCGCATTCTCGCCGCCCAGCTGGCCGCCGCATCACCTTTCCTGCCCTAACGGCCTGTTCGCGAGGGCTGTGATGGTCGCTGGCCGGGCACCGTCGCTATGTGCCGTGAATGGTGGCTCGCCGGGTGGCACACCAGTAACACCAGTGACGCGAGGCTTTAGCAGCACGTCGTGATCATGGGTTTGCTGTTGTCCTGGCGACAGTAATCCCATGATCACGACGCGGCAGATGCGGGCCAGAGCTCACACGGGTAACACCAGCCACGCAGGTCGCGGAGATCGACCGGGCGTCGCACGAGGACGGCCATTTCTGGCCACGAGGGTGACGCCGCGTCAATGCGTACCCCGAATGTCCCGCTCAGGCGGCACGAATGGGGTGAGGAGACGTGGGTGAGCCGGCCAGCGCGATTTTCGTTGCGGACAACGGATTGGGGAGCTGGCGGGAAGGTCCGGCGGCCGGCCTCAGCCTGCGGGGCGGGCGGGTCCTTACCGCAGGGACTGCGAACCGTCGTAGTGGGCGGCGTGGGTGGCCCGCAGCCGGTACTTGAGGACCTTGCCGCCCACGGTCTCCGGCAGGGCGTCGGCGAACACCACGGACTTGGGGGTCTCGTAGCCGGCCAGGGCGGCGCGGCAGTGCGCGATGAGCTCGGCCTCGGTCGTGGTGTCGCCGGGCGTGCGGACCACGACCGCGGTGACCGCCTCGCCCCAGTGCTCGTGCGGCAGCCCGATGACCGCCGCCTTGGCCACCCCCGGGTGCAGGGCGAGCACGGCTTCCACCCGCAGGCTGGAGACGTTCTCCCCGCCGGTCTTGACGATGTCCTTGTAGCGGTCCAGCATCACCCGCAGCCCCTCGTCGTCGTAGACGCAGCTGTCGCCGGAGTGGAACCAGCCGAAGCGGAACGCCTCCCGGGTGGCCGCCCCGTCCCGGTAGTAGCCGGACATCATCGACGGGGAGCGGTAGACCGCCTCGCCCGGCGTCCCCGGCGAATCCCGCAGGTCGTGCCCTTCCGTGTCGAGCACGGTCGAGGCGAGCACCGGGCTCGGCACGCCCACGTAGTTCTGCTTGGGCGCGGTGCGCGCGTACAGCCCGGGCCACCGGTCCGGCCAGAACCGGTGGCAGGAGATGGATTCGGTCTGCCCGAAGATCTCGAAGACCAGCAGGTCGTCACCGCAATGCTGCTTCATCGACGCCAGCGTGGCCGGGGGCAGCGCCGCCCAGCCGTAGACGATGACCTTCAGGCTGTGCACGTCGAGCCCGGGCCGCCGGTTGAGCGCCGCGTCCAGGGCGATCACCATCGCGGGCGAGCCGGCCCACAGCGCGGTCACCCGCTCCTGCGCGATCATCTCGGCGATGCGGACCGGGTCCGGCTTGCGGCCCAGCACGAGGGTGCCGCCGGAGAGGAACACCGAGTAGGTGAACGGCTGGTCGCCGACGTGGTAGAGCATCGGCAGGAACGTGCCGACCCGCAGCTCCGACTCGATGCGCAGGCCCCGGGTCAGGGACAGGGCAAACCCGTAGGCGGCCATGTAGCTGCAGGTGTGCGAGATCATCACGCCCTTGGGCATGGCGGTGGTGCCGGAGGTGAACAGCAGTTCCCAGATGTCGTCCCCGTGGATCTCCACGTCCGGCTCGGTGACCGGCTGGCCCGCGACGAAGTCGGTGAACGAGACGCTGCCCGGGACCGGGCCGCCGCCGATGGTGATGGTGACGGCGACCTCGAGCCCGTTGGCCGCGAACGGTGCCTGGGCGGCCGCCCAGAACTCGGCGTCCACCACCGCCAGCTTGGGCTCGACCAGCCTGATCATGGCCGAGACCATGTCCGGGGCCATCATCGGGTTCAGCGGGGCGACCACCAGGCCGGCCTTGGCTGCGGCGATCTTGATCAGGTAGCCCTCGACCGAGTTCTCGCAGAACAGCATGACCACGTCGCCGCGGTCCAGGCCGCGGGCCAGCAGGGCGTGGGCGATCTGGTTGGCGAGCTGGTCGGCCTGGCGGTAGGTGAGCCGCCGGAACGCGGGATCCGCGTACGCGCCCTCCCGCCCGACCAGGGCCTCCTGGTCGGGGAAGCTCCACGTCATGCGTTCGAGCAGATCGCCGACGCTGGTGCGCTCCCAGCGGTGGGTGGCGCGCCGGTGGTGCAGGCTCGTCACATCGAAGTCAGTCGCAGTGAAGTCAGTCGCAGTGAAGTCCGCGGCCATCGCCGCTCACGTCCTCTCTGACGGGCGAGCTCCTGCGGGCCTGGCCCGGCGCCTGTGCTGAGGAGCTGTTGCCGGAGAAGTGACCCGATATTCACTTCAGTCGTCACTGTAGGCACAGGTGGACCGCTTGAAAAGGCCCAATCGCGATGTGGGCGGCGAGTCTGGCGTGGCAAGTGAATAGGCGTTAACCTCAGACACGACCTCAGGCATGACCGTGCACGCGACCAAAGGGGGTTCGGTGCCCGTCCTGCGCTCAGCGGCAGACCCGGCCAGCGAGGCGTACCTGGCCAACCGGGCCGGCCAGCTGGCGGCCATCGCCGCCCTGAACGAGCAGCTCGAGCTGGCCCGCGCGGGCGGCGGCGCGAAGTACGCGCAGCGGCACCGGGACCGGGGACGGCTGCTGGCCCGGGAGCGCCTCGAGCTCCTGGTCGACCGGGACTCGCCGCTGCTCGAGCTGTCCTCCCTGGCCGCGTGGGGGACCGAGTTCGCGGTCGGGGCGAGCATCGTCACCTGCGTCGGCGTGGTGTCCGGCGTCGAATGCGTGCTGATCGCGCACGACCCCACGGTGCGCGGCGGCTCGATGAACCCGTACACGCTGCGCAAGAACCTGCGGGCGCTGGAAATCGCCCGGCGCAACCGGCTGCCGGTCATCAACCTGGTCGAGTCCGGCGGGGCCGACCTGCCCACCCAGTCGGACCTGTTCGTCCCGGCGGGCCGGATCTTCCACGACCTCACCGAGCTGTCCGCCCTGGGCATTCCGACCATCGCGCTGGTCTTCGGCAACTCCACCGCGGGCGGCGCGTACGTGCCCGGCATGTGCGACTACTCGGTGCTGGTCGACGGCCAGGCCAAGGTGTTCCTGGGCGGGCCGCCGCTGGTCAAGATGGCCACCGGCGAGGAGGCCGACGACGAGTCCCTCGGCGGCGCGGACATGCACTCGCGGGTCTCCGGGCTGGCCGACTACTTCGCCGCCGGCGAGCTGGACTGCATCCGGATCGGCCGGCAGATCGTCGCCGATCTGCACTGGCGCAAGCTCGGCCCGCCGCCCAGCGAGCCCGCCGACCCGCCGCTGTACGACCCGGACGAGCTGCTGGGCATCGTGTCGGCGGACTTCCGGGTGCCGTTCGATCCCCGCGAGGTGCTGGCCCGGGTGGTGGACGGCTCGCGGTTCGGCGAGTACAAGCCCCGCTACGGGACCAGCCTGGTCACCGGCTGGGCCTCGGTGCACGGCTACCCGGTCGGGGTGCTGGCCAACGCGCGCGGCGTGCTGTTCAGCGAGGAGGCCAAGAAGGCCAGCGAGTTCATCCTGCTGGCCAACCAGAGCGACACGCCGCTGGTCTTCCTGCAGAACACCACCGGCTACATGGTGGGCACCCAGTACGAGCAGGGCGGCATCATCAAGGACGGCGCCAAGATGATCAACGCGGTGACCAACTCGGCGGTCCCGCACATCACGGTGAACATGGCGGCCTCGTTCGGCGCGGGCAACTACGGCATGTCCGGCCGGGCCTACGACCCCCGGTTCATGTTCGCCTGGGCCAACGCCAAGCTGGCGGTCATGGGCGCGCAGCAGCTGGCCGGGGTGATGTCCATCGTCGGGCGGCAGTCCGCGGAGGCGACCGGCCGCCGACTTCGACGCCGAGGCCGACGAGCAGCGGCGCGCCGCAGATCGAGGCGCAGATCGAGCGGGAGTCCGACGCGTTCTTCGTCAGCGCGCGGCTCTACGACGACGGCGTCATCGACCCGCGCGACACCCGCTCCGTGCTCGGGATGGCGCTGTCCGCGGCGCATTCCGGCCCGGTCGAGGGACGCCGCGGCTTCGGCGTCTTCCGGATGTAGGCGCGGCCTGCCGATGACCATCAGCAAGCTCCTGATCGCCAACCGCGGCGAGATCGCGTCCCGGATCATCCGCACGGCCCGGGCGATGGACATCGCCACCGTGGCGGTGTTCTCCGACCCCGACGCCGGCCTGCCGTTCGTGCTCGAGGCCGACGAGGCCGTCCGGCTGCCCGGCGTCGGCCCCGGCCGAGACCTACCTGCGCGGCGAGGCGCTGATCGCCGCGGCCGCGCGCGACCGGCGCGGACGCGGTGCACCCGGGCTACGGCTTCCTCTCCGAGAACGCCGGTTTCGCCCGGGCCTGCGCCGCGGCCGGGCTGACCTTCGTCGGGCCGTCGCCGGAGGCCATCGAGGCCATGGGGTCCAAGATCGCCGCGAAGGAGCTGATGGCGGCCGCGGGCGTGCCCGTGCTGCCGGGGGCGGTGTTCGACGACGGGACCGAGCCAGATCCGGCCGAGCTGCGCAAGGCGGCGGAAGACATCGGCTTCCCGGTGCTGGTCAAGGCGGCCTACGGCGGCGGCGGCCGGGGCATGCGGATCGTCCCGGGTCCCGACGAGATCGCCGGGGCGGTGGCCAGCGCCCGCCGCGAGGCCGCGTCGGCGTTCGGCAACGGCACCGTCTTCCTGGAGCGGTTCGTGGACTCCCCGCGGCACATCGAGGTGCAGATCCTCGGCGACCAGGCCGGGACCGTGGTGCACCTGTTCGAGCGGGAGTGCTCGATCCAGCGCCGCTACCAGAAGATCATCGAGGAGGCGCCGTCCCCGGCCGTGCGCGAGGACCTGCGGGCCGAGCTGTGCCGGGCCGCGGTCGCGGCGGGCCAGGCCATCGGCTACGTCGGGCGCCGGGACCGTCGAGTTCGTCCTCGACCCGGCCGGGCGCTTCTACTTCCTGGAGGTCAACACCCGGCTGCAGGTCGAGCACCCGGTCACCGAGCTGATCACCGGCCTGGACCTGGTCCGGCTGCAGCTGGAGATCGCGGCGGGCCAGCCGCTGCCGCCGCAGGTCACCGGGGCACGCATCACCGGCCACGCGATCGAGGCCCGGCTCTACGCCGAGGACGTGCCGGCCGGCTACCTGCCCGCGAGCGGCGACCTGCACACGCTCGAGATCGAGCCCTCTCGACGGTCTTCGCGTGGACGCTGGCTTCGCCTCGGGCACCCGGGTCAGCACGTTCTACGACTCGATGCTGGCCAAGGTGATCGGGTACGGCCCGACCCGCGACGACGCACGGCGGACGCTGGCCGGGGCACTGTCCCGGGCCCGGCTGCACGGTGTCGTGACCAACCGGGACCTGCTGGTGGGCATCCTGCGCGAGCCGGAGTTCGCCGCGGGCGCGATCGACACCGGCTACCTGGCCCGGCACCAGCCGGACGAGCTGTGCCCGCCAGCCGTGGCGGCCGGGCCCGTGCACCTGCTCGCGGCGGCCCTGGCCGGGCAGGCCCGGCGGCGGGCAGACGGCCCCGGTGCTGGGCACGCTGCCCTCGGGCTGGCGGAACAACCCCAGCGCCCCGCAGCGGGCGGGCTACCAGCTCGACGGCCAGCCCGCCGAGGTGAGCTACCGCTTCGGCCGGGACGGGCTGCAGGCCGAGGTGGACGGCACGCCCGGTGGGCGACGTGGTGCTGCACGGTACCCGGCCCGCGCCCGCGCCCGCCGGGCTGGTGCGGATACTGGTGGACCTCGAGGTCGGCGGGGTGCGGCGGGTCATCGACGTGACCCAGGCCGGCCGCACGTACTACGTGGACAGCGTCGCTGGGGCACAGCGTGCTGACCGAGGCCGACCGCTTCCCCGACCCGGCGGCCGCCGCGGCGGCGGGCTCCCTGCTCGCGCCGATGCCCGGGACCGTGGTCCGGGTCGAGGCCGCCGTGGGCGACCACGTCGAGGCGGGCGCCCTGATCCTGGCCATCGAGGCCATGAAGATGGAGCACGCGATCCGCGCGCCCGCCCCGGGCATCGTCACCGAGCTCCCGATCAGCGTCGGCGCCCAGGTGGACAGCGGGTCGGTGCTCGCCGTCCTGGAGGAGGAACCCCGTGACTGACCCGGCCCGTGCTGAGACCGCCGGTGCTGAGATCACCGGTGCCGAGGCCACCCGGGCCGAGGCCACCCGGGCTGAGGTCGTCCGCTACGAGGTCGTGCGGGGCGTGGCCTGGCTGACCATCGACCGCCCGGAAGCCCGCAACGCCCTGAGCCAGGCGGTGCGCGACGGCCTGTTCGCCGGGGTGCGCCGGTTCAACGCCGACGACACCGCCCGGGTGCTGGTGCTCACCGGCGCGGGCGACCGGGCCTTCTGCGCCGGCGGGGACCTCAAGGAGATGGCGGACACCTCGCTGACCGTGCCGCCGCCGGATTTCCTGCCCCAGTTCGGCCGCAACATCGAGGTGGCCAAGCCGACGATCGCCGCGGTGAACGGGGTCGCGTACGCGGGCGGGTTCCTGCTGGCCCAGAACTGCGACCTGTGCGTGGCCGCCGAATCAGCCCGGTTCGCCGTGACCGAGGCCAGGGTCGGCCGCGGCTCGCCGTGGGCGGTGCCGCTGTCCTGGCTGGTCCCGCCCCGCCTGGCCATGCAGATCCTGCTCACCGGCGACCCGCTCAGCGCCGCCCGGGCCTACGAGATCGGCCTGGTCAACCAGGTGGTCCCGGACGCCGAGCTGGGCCCGGCCGTGCAGGCTCTCGCCGAGCGCATCGCGGCGAACGCCCCGCTGTCGGTCATGGCGGCCAAGCGCACCGTCTACCTGTCGCTGCGGGACCGGCTGGAGGACGCGTATGCGGAGGCGGACCGCGTCTGGGAGCCGGTGTACCGCAGCGCGGACGCCCAGGAAGGCCCGGCGGCCTTCCGGGACAAGCGCGCCCCGGTCTGGACCGGCCGCTGATGCCCGCTGACCTGCGCGCGCTCACCCTCGACCTGGTCTACGAGTCCGCGTCGCTGGAGGCAATGCTCGGCTCGCTGGCCGCGGACCAGTGGCGGCTCCGCACACCCGCCCCGGGCTGGACCATCGCCGACCAGGTTTCCCACCTGGCCTACTTCGACGAGACCACGCTGCTGTCGATCCGCGACCCGGAGCGGTTCCGCCGCGAGGCCGCGGCGCTGGCCGGCCGGGGTGACGACTTCCCCGACCAGATCGCCGCGCAGTACCGCGATCTCGGCCCCGACCAGCTGATGGCCTGGTTCCTGACCGCCCGCCGGGCTCTGCTTCAGGGATACGGGAGCGCCGATCCGGGGGCCCGGCTGCCCTGGTACGGGCTGGAGATGGGGCCCGCGTCGTCGCTCACCGCCCGGCTGATGGAAACCTGGGCGCACGGCCAGGACATCGCCGACACCCTTGGCCTGCAGCGGCCCCCGACCGGGCGGCTGCGCCACATTGCCCACCTGGGCATCCGCAGCCTGCCCTACAGCTACGCGGTGCACGGCCTGCGGCAGCCGGACGCGCCGATCCGCGTCGAGCTCGTCGCGCCGGACGGCGGCCGGTGGGCCTGGGGGCCCGCGGATGCCGCCGACCGGGTCAGCGGCACCGCCCTCGACTTCTGCCTGGTGGTCACCCAGCGGCGGCACCGCAGCGACACGGGCCTCGTCGTCGAGGGGGACACGGCCCGGCAGTGGATCGGGATCGCGCAGGCCTTCGCCGGCCCGGCCGGGCCGGGCCGCCCGCCGGCCAACCGGGAGGTGCCGGCGTGACGGCCGCCCCCGGAGAGCCCCGCCGCGGCGGCCCGCGCCGCCCGGTCCGGATCGCCAACTCCTCCGGCTTCTACGGCGACCGGGCCGCGGCGGCCCGGGAGATGGTCGAGGGCGGTCCCATCGACGTCCTGACCGGCGACTACCTCGCCGAGCTGACCATGCTGATCTTGTGGAAGGCGCAGCAGAAGGACCCGTCCGCGGGGTACGCACGCACCGTGCTCAGCCAGCTGGAGCACGTGCTCGGCACCTGCCTCGACCGCGGCATCACCATCGTCAACAACGCCGGCGGCCTCAACCCCGCGGGCCTGGCCCGGGAGTTCGGGGCGCTCGCCGAGCGCCTCGGCCTGCACCCGAAGATCGGCTACGTCACCGGCGATGACCTGCTGCCCCGCCTGGGCAGCCTGCTGGCCAGCGGGCAGGCCCTGGCCCACCTCGACACCGGCCAGCCGCTGGCCGAGGCGGAGGGCAAGCCGGTCACGGCCAACGCCTACCTCGGCGGCTGGGGCATCACCGAGGCTCTCCGGGCCGGCGCCGACATCGTCGTCTGCCCGCGGGTCACCGACGCCTCGCTGGTCACCGGGCCCGCCGCCTGGTGGCATGGCTGGCGCCGGGCGGACTTCGACCAGCTGGCCGGGGCGGTCGTCGCGGGCCACGTGATCGAGTGCGGGCCGCAGGCCACCGGCGGCAACTACTCCTTCCTCGACGAGATCACCGACCGCCGCTACCCCGGGTTCCCGATCGCCGAGGTCGCCGCCGACGGCAGCAGCGTGATCACCAAGCACCCGGGCACCGGGGGGCTGGTTTCCCCCGGCACCATCACCGCCCAGCTGCTCTACGAGATCGCCGAGCCCGGCTACGCCAACCCGGACGTCGTCGCGCACTTCGACACGATCAGGCTCGGCCAGGACGGCCCGGACCGGGTGCGGATCTCCGGCACCCGGGGCAGCCCGCCGCCGCCTGCGGCCAAGGTCGCGATCAACTTCCTGGGCGGCTACCGGAACACGATGACGCTGGTGCTGACCGGGCTGGACATCGAGGAGAAGGCCGCCTGGGCCGAGCAGGAGCTCTTCGCCATCCTCGGCGGCCGCGACCAGTTCGCTGAGGTCGATGTCCGGCTGCTGCGCTTCGACCGGCCCGACGCCCCCACCAACGAGCAGGCCACCGCGCACCTGCGGATCACGGTCAAGGACCCGGACCCGCGTACGGTCGGCCGGCGCTTCTCCAACGCGACGATGGAGCTGGCCCTCGGCGGGTACGCGGGCTTCCACACCACGACCCCGCCGACGCCGGAGAGCGCGTACGGCGTCTACTGGCCCGCGCTCGTGCCCGCTGCCGACGTGCGGCACGCGGTGGTGCTGCCGGACGGCACCACCGTGCCGATCGCGCCCGCCACCCCGCCCGCCTCCCCGGCCGCCGCATCTCCCGGAGCCGGGTCGGCCAGCGCGGCAGGAGGCGCACCGGGCCCGTGGCCCGCGGGCACGCCCACCGTGGCCGCCCCGCTGGGCCGCATCTGCGCCGCCCGCTCCGGCGACAAGGGCGGGAACGCCAACGTCGGGATCTGGACCCGCGATCCGGCCGCCTACCCGTGGCTGCGCGACTACCTCACGGTCGACCGGCTGCGGATCCTGCTGCCCGAATGCGCCCCGCTCGGCGTGCGCCGCTTCGAGCTGCCCAACCTGCACGCGCTCAACTTCGTCATCACCGGCCTGCTGGGGGAGGGCGTGGCGTCCTCGACCCGGCCCGACCCCCAGGCCAAGGGCCTAGGCGAATACCTGCGCTCCCGGTCCGCCGACATACCGGCGGTCCTGCTCGGGCGGGGACCAGATGACTAGCGCCGCCGCCGAGCCCCCTCACCCGGATCGGGCCCGCGAGCCGCAGCCCCCCGGCCAGCAGCCCCGGGACCAGCGGCGGCGTGACCCCCGGCGGCGGCAGCGGATCCTCACCGCGGCCGCCGAGCTGGTCGCGGAGCGCGGGTACCACGAGGTCGGCATGGCGGACATCGGCGCCGCCGCCGGCATCACCGGCCCGGCGATCTACCGGCACTTCGACGGGAAGTCCGCGGTTCTCGTCGCCATGTTCGACCACGTCATCGACGACCTGTCCGGTGAGGCCAGCGAGATCGTCGCCGTCGGCGGCGACGCCCTGGCCACGCTGCGCGGGCTCATCCAGACACAGGTCCGGTTCGTGCTCCGGGACCGGACGCTGGCGCAGGTCTACCACAACGAGGTCGCCAACCTTCCCGGGGAGGACCGGCACCGGCTGCGCCGCAAGCAGCGTCTGTACATCGAGGAGTGGGTGCACGTCCTGGCCCAGCTCCGGCCGGACGCGGGGGACGCGACGGTGCGGGCTCTCGTGCACGCGTCGGTCGGCGCGATCCAGTCCGTGCTCTTCTACTCCAGCGGCCTGGCCGACGATCAGCTGGCCGCGCTGATGTCGTCCGTCGCCGAGGCGTCCCTGTTCGCCCCCCTGCTAGCCCGGGGGGACGACCCCCCGGCCAAGCCAGCCCGGAGATGACCTGTGGATTTCGCTGACCACCCCGACCACGCCGCCATCCGGGACACGGTCGCGGCCATCACCCGGTCCTTCGGCGCTTCGTACTTCAGCGGGCACGCCAGGGACCGGACCGCGACCGGCGAGCTGTGGGCCGCCCTGGCCCGGCAGGGGTTCGTCGGGATCAACCTGCCCGAGCGGTTCGGCGGCGGTGGCGCGGGCCTGGCCGAGCTCACGCTGGTCTGCGAGGAGACCGCCGCCCAGGGCTGCCCCATGCTGCTGCTGCTGGTCTCCAGCGCCATCTCCGGCGAGGTCATCGCCAGGTACGGCAGCGAGACGCAGCAGAAGACCTGGCTGCCCCAGCTGGCCAGCGGCGAGGCCAGGATCGTGTTCGCCATCACCGAGCCCGACGCCGGCTCCAACACGCACCGGCTGTCCACCAGCGCGGTACGCGACGGCGACGACTGGATCCTCAACGGAACCAAGTACTTTATCTCCGGCGTCGACGGCGCCGCAGCCATCCTGGTCGTGGCCCGGACCGGCACGGATCCCCGGACCGGTCACGGCCTGCTGTCCCTGTTCCTGGTGCCGCCGGACGCCCCCGGGCTGACCGCGCAACCCCTGCCGGTGGCCGCGGCCCTGCCCGAGCAGCAGTTCACCCTGTACTTCGACGGCGTCCGGGTCGGCCCCGACCAGCTGGTCGGGGACGAGAACGACGGGTTCACCCAGGTCTTCCACGGCCTGAACCCGGAGCGCATCACCGGCGCGGCGATCTGCGTCGGGATCGGCCGGTACGCGCTGGCCCGGGCGGCCGAATATGCGCGGGGCCGGGAAGTCTGGGGTGTCCCGATCGGCACCCACCAGGGCGTGTCCCATCCGCTGGCCAAAGCCAAGATCGAGGTGGAACTGGCCGCGCTGATGACCGCCAAGGCCGCCTGGCTGCACGACCACGGCGAGCCCGCCGGGGAGGCGTCCAACATGGCCAAGTACGCCGCCGCGGAAGCCGCGCTGGCCGCGGTGGACGCGGCGATCCAGACGCACGGCGGCAACGGCCTGGCCGAAGCGTACGGGCTGGTCCCGCTGTGGGGGGTCGCCCGGCTGCTCCGGATCGCCCCGGTCAACCGCGAGATGATCCTCAACTACGTGGCCGGCCACTCCCTCGGCCTGCCGCGCTCCTACTAGGCCTGCGGGCCCCGGACAGGAGGAGCCGATGCCCGGTCGATCCTTCACCCAGGTCAGCCACGCCCGGCGGGACCAGGCCGAGCGCCGTGAGCCCGGCTTCGCCCGGTGAGTTCCGTCTCGCTGGACCTGTACGCAGCGCCCGGCCTGCGGCTGGACGAGGCGGTCGCGGTGGCCACCGCCGCCGAGTCGGCAGGGTTCGGCGGCTTGTGGACGCTGGAAGCGCGCACCGAGCCGTTCCTGCCGCTGGCCCTGGCCGCCGAGCACACCTCCCGGATCCAGCTGGGCACCGCCATCGCGGTGGCGCTGGCCCGCAACCCGATGATCGTCGCCCACCTGGCCCACGAGCTCAACCGGTATGCGGGCGGCCGGCTGCACCTCGGACTCGGCCCCCAGGTCGGCGCCCACATCACCCGGCGGTTCGGGGCGGCGTTCGACCATCCGGCCGAGCGGATGACGGAGTTCGTCATCGCGTTGCGGGCCATCTGGCGCTGCTGGAACGACGGGGAGCCGCTGGATTTCCGCGGCCGCTACTACCGGCACGACCTGATGACGCCCGCGTTCGACCCCGGCCCGTCCGGGGTGGGCGAGCCGCGCGTGCTGCTCGCCGCGGTCGGGCCGCGGATGACCGCCGCGGCCTGCGCGGTCGCCGACGGGCTCATCGCGCACCCGCTGACCTCGCGCCGGGTGGTGCAGGAACAGCTCAGGCCCCGGATTTCCGCGCCGGCCCGGCCCGGCTTCGAGCTGTCCTGCCCGGTCCTCGTCATCACCGGGCGCAGCGAGGCCGAGCTGGACGAGGCCCGCGCCGCGGTCCGCCGGCAGATCGCGTTCTACGCCTCGACCCCCGCCTACCGCAGCGTGCTCGAGCTCTACGGGGCGGGTGACCTCGCCGACCGGCTCCGGGTCATGTCCCGCGCCGGGGCATGGGACGCGATGACCGGCCTGATCCCCGACGAGCTGCTGCGCGAGTTCAGCGTCGAGGCCCCGGCCGCTTCGCTGGCCGGGGCGCTGCGCGCCCGCTTCGACGGGCTGCTCGACCGGATCATGATCTACGCGCCCTACCCGGTCCCGGCCGGCCTCTGGCCCGCGGCCGGGCTCGGCGCGGTCTGACCCGCACGCCAGGGATGGCCGGTCAGCGGACCTTCCACAGGTAGGCCCGGCCGTCGGTGTCGGTGGTGGCGAGCGTGGTGCCGACCGGGCTGAACGCGACCGAGAACACCGCCCTGCTCAGCTCCCCGGACAGGGACCCGGTGGGCTTGCCCACCGGGTTGGTCAGGGTCGCGGCGGGCTTGCTCCCGGGGTTCCCGCTGCGCAGGTTCCATAGGTAGGTCTTGCCGTTGGTGTCGCCAGTGGCCAGCCACTGGCCGCCCGGGCTGAAGGCCACGCTCTCCACGCCCAGGCTGTCCGGATCGGGCACGGTGATGTGTTTCCCGGTGGCGAGGTCCCAGACGTAGGTCACCCCGTCCGTCTCGCCGGCCGCGACCGTCCCGCCGTCCGGGCTGAACGCCACCGAGGTAACTTCGGAGTTCCCCGGGTCGGGCAGGGTGCGGAAGACGCTCGCCGCCGGGTTCCACAGGTACACCTGACCGTCGCTGCCGCCCATGGCGAGCGTCGTGCCCTGCGGGCTGAACGCCACCGCGGTGGGGCTCACGGCCCCCGGGGGGACACGGACGCCGGGACGTAGCCTGCGGAGACCCGGTCGCCGCGGGGCAGCGTCCACACGTAGGCGGAGCCGTTGGTGTCGTCGGTGGCCAGCATCCTGCCGTTCGCGCTGAACGCCACCCCCGTGACGCTCGAATCGTGGTGGTCAGACAGCGTGGTGATCCTCCGCCTGGTGCGCACGTCCCACAGGAACGTGCTGCCGTTGCCGGGGCCGCCGGCCGCGGCCAGCACCGTGCCGTCGCGGCTGAACGCCTCCGCGCCGCCACCGGGGCTGAAGGTCGCGATCTGCGTTCCGCTCTTCACGTCCCACAGATAAGTCATGCCGTTGGCCTGCGGCGCCTTCGAGCCGCCCGTCGCCCCGGCGGACAGCGTCTTGCCGTCCGGGCTGAACGTCACGGAGGACAACGTTCCCGGCGGCGGCGGGACGAAGGCGAGGGAGGAGAAGGCTGAGGGGGACGCAGTGCGGCGACCGCCCGCAGAGCCCAGCAAGTGCGTGCTCATGACCAGGGTCACGAGCACCGCCAGGGCCCCCGCCACCAGGATGCCGCCTCCGGCCAGCGCTAAATAGGTGGCCCGGCCCCGGCGTGGCTGCCGGCCGTGCTGGGCCCGGTCGGCCGGCCTGGCCGGGGCGGCCGGCAGCTTGGGCGGGGCGCCGGCCTGCTTGCGGGGCGTCGTGGGCCGGTTGCGGACGCGGTTCGGCCTGCTGCGCGGAAGGCTCGGCCAGGAATCCGGGGCGCTCGGCCGCCGGGGCGGGGTGCCCGGGCGGGCGACGGTGCCCGGGCGGGCCGGGGCGGCGGGCTCCTTGGCCGGCGCACGAGCGGCCTCGCGGGCCGGGCCGTCGGCGGGTTCCGGGACCGGGGCCGGGGCGTCGGCGATCTCCGGGGCCGGGCCGCCGGCGGGTTCCGGGGCCGGGGCCGGGGCGTCGGCGATCTCGGGGACCGCGGCGGCGGCGATCTCGGGGGCAGCGGGACCGGCCGGCTCCGGGGCCGGGGCGGCGGCCGGTTCCGCGACTGGCGGCGGGGCCGCCTCCTGGGCCGGGGCGGCGCCGGCGTGCCGCGGCCGGCGCGCCGGTGAGCCCCGGGGCGGGAGCGGCCGGCTCCTGGCGCGGCTCGCGGTCCGCGGGACCCGGCGGCTCGCGCCAGGGGCTGAGCGCGTCCTCCGGGGCGCCGGCCAGGCCGGGCGGGATTACCTTCAGGCCCGGGTCGGTCGCCTGGTCGTCCGGCATACCCGGCTCGTCCGGCTCGTCCGGCGCGTCCGGCGTACTCGGCTCGTCCGGCAGCGCGGGCTGGCCACCCCAGTTCGCGGCCGGGGAGCGGGCCGCGTAGATCTCACTGGCTTCCGTGTCCTCCCCGGGAGGAGGTTCGGCCACGCCGCCCCCGGCGGCCGGCGGCGGCATCCGCGGTGACGGGTCTGGATCCGCAGCCGGGGAAACCCGCGGGGCCGGGGACCACGCCGCCCCGCGCGGCGCCGCGTCCTGGCCAGGGGTGCTGCCCGGACGCAGCAGCCCGGGGTCGGAGGCGGGACCAAGGTGATAGGGCGCCAGGCCCAGCGCGTCACGCAGCGCGTCCGCGAACTCCCAGCAGGTCTGGTAGCGGTCGGTCTGGGCCTTCGCCAGGGCCTTGGCGATCACGGGATCGATGGCCGCCGGCAGTTCCGGCCGCCGTTCGGTGAGCGACGGCGGCGGCTTGTTCAGGTGGGCCCAGATCGACGCGAAGCTCTCGGTCCGGTGGAAGGGCGCCTGGCCGGCCAGCAACTCGAACGCCGCGCACGCGAGCGCGTACTGGTCTGTGCGCCCGTCGACCAGGAGGCCCTCGATCTGCTCGGGCGCGGTGTAATCCGGCGTGCCGAGGAACTGCCCGGCCGCGGTGAGTCCCAGGGACACCTCCGCGCTCTTGCTCAGCCCGAAGTCCGACAGGTACACGTGGTCAGGCCGCCCGGGCTGCCGGTCCAGCAGGATGTTCGCGGGCTTGACGTCCCGGTGCACCAGGCCGGCCGCGTGCGCGGCGTCCAGCGCCGCCGCCACCGGGGAGATGATCGAGGCCACCTGCTCCGGGGACAGCGGCCCTTCCCGGCGCAGCAGCGACCGCACGTCCCCGCCGCGCACCAGGCGCATGGCGATGAACAGGATGTGCCCCACCTCGCCCGCCTCGTACACCGGGATGATGTGCGGGTCGTCAACGGCCGCGGCCGCCCGCGACTCGCGGATGAAGCGCTGCCGGAACATGTCGTCGGAGCCCATGGCCGGCGTCATGATCTTCAGGGCCACCAGCCGGTCCAGCCGCACGTCACGCGCGCGGAACACAACGGCCATGCCGCCCGCACCGACCTGCTCCTCGAGCCGGTATCCCCCCAGCCGTGAGCCTGCGGCGAATCCGGCCGCCAGATCGGCGTGATGCCCTGGCGACTCCTCGTCCACCGACGCCTCCACGCGTAACTCTGCCCTCGGCATCCTATGCTTCCGCCCGGCGGCGGGTCAGAGCGTAGGAACGCGGATATTAAGTACATAGGAGATGTTGGTTCCGGGGCGCTGGTGTCGCAAGTGTGCCCCCGATCACCCTCCGCCTGCCCCGCCACGGCCTGCCGCCACGTCACACCACGTCACACCTGCCCCCCGCGTCACGTCACACCTGCCCGCCGCGCCCGCCCGCTGCGCCGCGCCGGCCGCCTGCCGCCGCCTGGTGCCCTTCCGGCCGCCCGGCGGATCGGCTCCCGCGGGCCGAAGCACGGCAATAACGCCGGAAACGGCTAACCGTACGTTCCGCCCTATTCATGGACGCGGCGTTTGCGATTACCTCCCGGTGGCGACAAAGAGTCATTGAACGGGGGGCAGGAAATTGATCACGAAACGTGCGGCCCGGTCCGCTGAGCAAAGCGATGAAACCAGGCCATCGGCAGATAAGAAGTCTGCCGCAGTGCATACCGGCGGCTGGATCAGGAAACGGTCACGGCTCGGCTGGTGCGCCGTGGCCGTCCTGACCGTGGGGGCGACCGGCGGGTGCGGCCTGCTGCATCAGGCCGCGGCGCCCGCCGGGATGCAGCAGCAGATCTCCCAGGGCGAGCGGGTCAGCGCGGCCACCGAGGCGCACGCCTCGCCGTCGGCCGGTTCCCCGGGCAGCAGTCCGTCCGCCGCGGGCGCCCCAGGCGCCAGCAACCTGGCCGCCGGCACGCCCACGTCGCCAGCCACCCCCAGCGAGGTCACCGGCAAGCAGGTCACCGCGATCGGAGACTCGGTCATGGCGGCCAGTGCCATGGCTCTGGCGGCGGCCATGCCGGGCATCTACATCGACGCCAAGCCGGACCGGGAGATGCCCGCGGGCCTGGCCATCGTGCGCCGCCTGGCCGCCACCGGCCTGCTGCGCCCGGTCGTGGTGATCGGGCTCGGCACCAATTACCTGGTCACCACCCGCCAGCTCAACGAGCTGATGAGCATCCTCGGCCCGGACCGCAAGCTGGTCCTTATCAATACGTATGTCCAGGATGGATGGAGCAAGCAGGTCAATGCGACGGAAGCGGCCTTTATCCGCCAGCATCCCCAGGTGACTCCGGCCGACTGGTACGACACGATCAAGAACCGGATGAACCTGCTCTGGCCGGACCATATCCATCCCGAGATCCCCGGGACCTACGTGTACGCGCGCATGGTCCGCCGGGCGGTCGAGGCCACCCGCGACGTCACCACCCGGTAACTCACGAGGCCGGCCTGGCCGCCCTGGCGGGCCGGGCCTGCGGGCGGCCCCAGCCCGGCCGGGGCCGCCAGCGGGACGGGCTGCTTCCGGGTGACGATGGTGATGTCCCCGGAGTTGTCACTGGCCGTGATCACGTTCCGGGCCGACGGTGACCGGCGGACGGAGACGGCCGTGCTGCCGAACGAGTTCCGGGTCTGGACCCGGTAGGCGGTGGGCCCGGCCGGCAACTCGAGCGTGATGCTGCCAAAGCTGTCGGTGACGTCCACCCGCCGCGGGACCTTGGTGAACATCAGCGTGATGTCGCCAGAGTTGTTGCTGGCCACCACGTGGGCCGCGGCCAGCCCGGTCACCAGAATGCTCCCGAAGCTGTCCTGGAGCCGGGTGTCGCCGGTCAGGCCCGTGCCGCCTGATGTCGCCGGAGTTGTTGTCCAGCCGGATGCTGCCGTACAGGCCGGAGGCGGCGATGGTGCCGAACGTGTCCGTCAGGCGGATGCTCCCGGCCAGCCTGGACGGGGTCAGGTCACCCCAGTTGTCCGACAGCGCGACGGTGCCGCGCAGGCCGCGGGCGTCCAGGGTGCCGAACGAGTCGCTGACGCCGGCCGGGAGCCCGGCCGGGACGGTGATGCCGAGATCGAGCGAGCAGGTCCCGGCGGGCACCCGGCACTGGGGATCGAGGTCCAGGCCCGCCGCGGTCGACCGGTGGCTGAACGAGGGCCGGAGGAAGCTGCCGCTCAGATGCCCGCGGACCAGGATCCGGCGGCCGGTGCCGGGCCGCACGGTGAGGTTGCCGTTGCCGCCGGTCACCCGGACCCGGCCACCGGCCGCCGGAACGCTGAACCCGACCGAATAGCCCGACCTGGCCTGGCCGGCCAGGTAGATGACGGTCCCCCTGACCCAGCCGTACCCGGCGAACGCGATCAGGGCCAGCACCACCGGGAGGCCGGCGGCGAGGACCGCCCGGCGCGCCGGGGTCAGGGGCAGGGCGGCAGGCATGGCTATCCCGCTCCCAGGTAGCGCAGGACCGCCAGGACCCGCCGGTGATCCTGGTCGGCGGGCGGCAGCCGCAGCTTGGCGAAGATGCTGTTGATGTGCTTGGCCACCGCGCCCTCGCCGACGACGAGCGTGGCCGCGATGGCCGCGTTGGACCGGCCCTCGGCCATCAGCGCGAGCACCTCGCGTTCGCGGGCGGTCAGGCTGGCCAGCGGGTGCCGGCTGCGGGCCAGCAGCTGGGCGACGACCTCCGGGTCCAGCGCGCTGCCGCCCGCGGCCACCCGGTCCAGCGCGTCGAGGAACTCGGCCAGGTCGGCGACCCGGTCCTTGAGCAGGTAACCGACCCCGCGCGGCCGGTCGGACAGCAGTTCGGTGGCGTAACGCTCCTCGACGTACTGGGACAGCACCAGCACGCCGACCCGGGGCCAGCGCTGGCGCACGACCAGGGCGGCCCGCAGCCCCTCGTCGGTGAACGTCGGCGGCATCCGCACGTCGACGACCGGACGTCCGGCTCGTGCTTGCCCACGGCCCGCAGGAACTCCTCGGCCTCGCCGGCCGCCGCCACCACGTCGTGCCCGGCCTCGGCGAGCAGCCGGGTCAGCCCCTCGCGGAGCAGGACCGAGTCCTCGGCGATCACGACCCGCATGGCAGCTCCGCCTCGATCACGGTCGGCCCGCCGGCCGGGCTGCGCACCGACAGCCGCCCGTCCACCCCGGCGAGCCGGTCGGCCAGGCCGGCCAGGCCCTGCCCGCCCGGGTCGGCGCCGCCGATCCCGTCGTCGCGGATGACCACGCGCAGCACGTCGCCGTGCCGGGAGACGGCGACGTCGGCCCGGGTCGCGCGGGCGTGCTTGGCCACGTTGGTCAGCGCCTCGGCGACTACGAAGTAGGCGATGGCCTCGGCGGACGCGGACGGCCGGGTGTGCAGGCTGGCGTGCACGGTGACCGGTACCGGGCTGAGCGCGGCCAGGCCGGAGATCGCGGCGTCCAGGCCCCGGTCGGACAGCACCGGCGGGTGCACGCCGCGGACCAGGTTGCGCAGTTCGGTGAGGGCCTGCTTGGCCTCGTCGTGCGCCTGGTCGATGATGGCCCGGGCCCCGTCCGGGTCGTCGGCGAACCGGGCCCGGGCCCGCCCGAGGTTCATGGCCAGGGACACCAGCCGCTGCTGGGCGCCGTCGTGCAGGTCCCGCTCGATGCGGCGGCGCTCGGCCTCCGCGGAGCCAACCGCCTGGGCCCGGCTGCGCTCGAGCTGGCCGATCCGGACGGTCATGTCCGCGTGGCTGCCCGGCCCGATCAGGTACCGGGCGACCGCGACATCGGCGGTGGCCAGGGCCCGCGTCACCGGTGGCGCCGCGGCCAGCAGGATGAGCCCCAGCAGCCACCGCCGCGGCATCAGCCCCGGCGCGGGCAAGCCGGCGTCCAGCTGCCATTTCACGCGGATCAGCAGCCAGGCGAACAACGGCAGCCCCAGCATGGCCAGCGCGAACGACCAGACCGCGACCACGATGAACGTCTCCGCCAGGCTGAGCGGCAGGCGGATCAGCGCGTACGCGGCGTGCCGCCAGGCCTTGCGCGACGCCAGCAGCTGCCACATCCGCGCCCAGCGGCTCGCCCCCGGGTTCAGGTCGGCCGGCGGGGCCTGGAATCCGCTCGCCCAGCGTGATCGCGAACCGGGCCCGCTCGGCCCGGCCGACCTGCAGGCCCAGCCACAGCGCGGCCACCAGCACGGGCAGGCCGAGCAGGAAGAACCACACCGTGCTGATCCCCAGCAGGCCGAGCGCCACGACCGCGGCGAAGGCCACGGCGCCGGTCACCAGGCCGGCCATCAGGTGGATGACGGCCAGCCAGGTCTGCGCGGAGACCACCGGGCCGGCCACCCGCCGCGCCGCCCCGGCCAGCCCCCCGCCGCCCGTGCGCACGCCGCTGCCGGGATCCCGGCCGCCGGGGAGGTGGCCTGCGGGCAGGCCGGCCGCAGGCCCGGCTCCCGCCCCGCTCTCCGCCATCGCTCCTCCGGTGCCCTGGTCCTGGCTCCGACGCTAGAGGAATTCGCAGTGTCCCGCCCATCCCGCAGGATCCCGGGCCGCCGCGGGTGCTAGCACCACCCCGGATCCGGGCTCCCGCGGGATGTCGCCGGGCCCCCCCTCTCCGGGACGCTGTCAGCGCCGGGCCATCCGGCCCGGCCCCATCCTGGCGAGCAGCATCACGGAGGAAACCCATGAACGCGGACATCACTCCGGGCTGGGCCGGCGGCGGGGCACGTGCACTGACCCGCCCGCGGACCCGCTGATACAGCTCTGCGGCGTCACGAAGCGCTACGAGGACGACGGGCAGCCCGCCCTGCACGACGCCAGCCTGGCGGTGGCCCCCGGCGAGGCGGTCGCGGTGATGGGGCCGTCCGGCAGCGGCAAGTCCACCCTGCTCAACCTGATCGCCGGGCTGGACCGGCCGACCAGCGGGACGGTCACCGTGGCCGGGCAGCGGATCGACCGGCTCAGCGAGACCGGGCTGGCCCGGTTCCGGCGCGAGCAGATCGGCATGATCTTCCAGTTCTTCAACCTGCTGGACGACCTGACCGTGGCCGACAACGTGCTGCTGCCCGCCCAGCTGGCCGGGATGGCCCGGCGGCAGGCCCGGGCCCGGGCCGATGAACTGCTGGCCGAGCTGCGGATCGAGCAGCACCGGGACGCGTATCCCGGGCGGCTGTCCGGCGGGGAGCGGCAGCGGGTCGCGATCGCCCGCGCACTGGTCAACCGGCCTGCGCTCCTGCTGGCCGACGAGCCGACCGGCGCGCTGGACACCCTCACCGGCGACGAGATCGGCATGCTGCTCCGCGACCTCAACGCGGCCGGGCAGACCCTGGTGCTGGTCACCCACAACCCCGACCTGGCCCGTCACTACGCCAGCCGCACCGTCCAGATCAGCGACGGCCGGATTCTCCGCAACGAAAACCGCCCGGGCGCCAGCCAGCCTGGCCCGCCGGCCGGGGTGCGGCGATGAGAACCGGCCCGGTCGGCCGGGCGGTGCGCGGCGGCGTGTCGCGCCGGCGGGTGCAGACCCTGGTCATCGGCCTGGTGCTGCTGGTGTCCACGGCGGCGTCGCTGCTGGCCCTGGCGCTGGTGGTGGACTCCAGCGCCCCGTTCGACCACGCGTTCGCCGCGCAGCGTGGCGCGCACCTGGCCGTGGTCGTCAACCCGGCCCGGGCCACCCCGGCCGAGCTGGCCGCGACCACCCGGCGGCCCGGGGTGACGGCCGCCGCCGGGCCGTTCGCGGAAGCGACGATCGCGCCCCAGATGGCCCACGTGTCCGGCCCGGACGGATTCCTGCCGCCGATGACGCTGGCCGGGCGCTCCGCGCCGGGCGGCCCGGTCGACGACATCGTCCTGCAGGCGGGTCACTGGGCTCAGCGTCCCGGTCAGCTCGTGCTGGCCAGCAACCCGTCCAGCGACGAGCAGGTCGGGCTCCCGCTCGGCGCGAAGATCACGGTCACCGGGGTCCCGGGCCAGGCCTACCCTGACCGTCGTCGGCCTCGCGGCCTCGGCGACCAACTCGGCGGACGGCTGGGTGGTGCCCGGTGAGGTCGCCCGGCTGCGCGCGCCGGGTCAGCCGGCCGCGGCGCAGATGCTGTACCGCTTCCGCAGCGCGGGCAGCGCCGCGCAAGTCCGCGCCGACGCGGCCGGGGTGAGTGCGGCCCTGCCTCCGGGCGCGGTCACGGCCACCCAGTCCTACCTGGCCGTGAAGATCCAGGAGGTCTCCCGGATCGGTCCGTTCGTGCCGTTCCTGGTGGCGTTCGGGGCGATCGGCATGATCATGTCGGTGCTGATCGTGGCCAACGTGGTCAGCGGCGCGGTGGTGGCCGGGTACCGGCGGATCGGCATCCTCAAGAGCATCGGCTTCACCCCCGCCCAGGTCGTCGCGGCCTACGTCGGGCAGATCGCCGTGCCGGCCGTGCTCGGCGTGCTGGGCGGCCTGGCGCTGGGCGCCGTCCTGGCCACGCTCCTGCTCAAGCAGACCGCCAACGCCTACGGGGTCGGTGCCCTGAGCGTGCCGCCCTGGGTCCTGGGGGCGGTGCCCGCGGCCATGCTCGGCCTGGTCGCCGTCGCGGCCCTGCTGCCCGCGATCCGGGCCGGGCGCCTGTCCGCGGTCCAGGCCATCGCGGCCGGCCGGGCTCCCCGCCAGGGACACGGCTACGCCGCGCACCGGCTGCTGGGCCGGCTGCCGCTGCCCCGGCCGCTGACCATCGGGCTGGCCGCCCCGTTCGCCCGCCCGGCGCGCACCGCGGTCACCCTGGTCGCCGTCCTGTTGGGCGCGATCGCGGTGACGTTCGCGGTCGGCCTGAGCTCATCCCTGAGCCGGGTGGTCACCGGCCTGTCCCAGGCGTCGGCCCAGCCGGTGCAGGTCGGCCTCAGCTCGCCGGACACCTTCATCATGGACGCCGCGCAGCAGCGGACCATCGCGGCGGCGCTGCGCGCCCAGCCGGGCACGCGGCGCTACGTGGCCGAGACTGACGGCCAGTTCGCGGTGGCCGGGCTGACCGGGCAGCACCCGCTCACCGCGTTCCGCGGGGCGGCCGCCTGGACTGGCTACCCGCTCATCAGCGGGCACTGGTACACCGGCCCGGGCCAGGCCGACGTGTCAACCGGCTTCCTCACCCTGACCGGCAAGGCGGTCGGCGACACCGTCACCCTGACCGTGGGCACTAGCCCGATGCCGGTGCGCATCGTCGGGCAGGTCTTCGCCGGGCAGGGCCGGGGGATCTCCGTCATCACCGGCTGGCAGACGGTGCACGCCGCCAATCCTGGCCTGGCCGCGCCCGACCAGTACGACGTCGGGCTGCGCCCGGGCGTCTCCGCGGCGGCCTACTCGCAGGCGCTGGGCAGCAGGCTCGGGTCCCGCTACCTGGTTTTCGGCAACAGCAGGAAGTCCGTCATCGTCACGCTGATGCTCGGCCTGATCGGCACGCTGACCGTGCTGCTGGCGGTCGTCGCCGGGCTGGGGGTGCTGAACACCGTCGTGCTGAGCACCCGGGAACGCGTCCACGACCTGGGCGTGTTCAGGGCGGTCGGGATGACGCCCCGGCAGACCATCGCGATGGTGGTCTGCTGGGTGGCCGGGATCGGGCTGGTGGCCGGCGTGATCGCGGTCCCGGCCGGGATCGCGCTGCATCACGCCGTGCTGCCGGAGATGGCCTCGTCGGCGAACCTGGGCCTGCCCGCCAGTTACCTGGACGTCTACCACGGCGCGGAAGTCGCCGCCCTGGCCCTGGCCGGGATGGTCATCGCCGTGGCCGGGGCCCTGCTCCCGGCGGGCTGGGCCGCCCGGATCCGCACCGCCTCGGCCCTGCACGCCGAGTAGCCCCCGGCCCCGGCCGGCCCCACCGGGGCGGGCCGGGCCGGCCCCACCGGGCCGGCCGGGTGGCAGTGGCCGGCGTTGAGCGTGGTCCCGGTGCTGGCGTGGCCCGGTGCGGGCGGTGGTCGCGGTGTTAGCGTGGTTACCGCGTGACGGATTGTCCCCAGCGGCCGGAGGAGGAGGGCCAGCCGTGGCGACCGTGAGCGTCCGGTACATCGTCAACGACGTGGATGAGGCGATCGGGTTCTACTGCCAGCACCTCGGCTTCACCGAGGTCATGCACCCGGCGCCCGCCTTCGCCATGCTGTCGCGAGGCGACCTCCGCCTGGTCCTGAGCGCCCCCGGGGGCGGCCCGGGCGGCGGGCAGGCCATGCCGGACGGCACGCGGCCGGCTCCCGGCGGCTGGAACCGCTTCGCGATCGAGGTCAGCGATCTCGACCGGCTGGTCGGGACCCTGCGCACGCAGGGCGCACGGTTCCGGAACGAGATCGTCTCGGGCGTGGGCGGCCGGCAGATCCTGCTGGAGGACCCGTCCGGCAACCCCGTCGAGCTGTTCGAGCCGACCCGGGCCGAGGCCAGGCTTTCGCCCCCGGCCGGCTGATCGTCCATCAGCACGGCCGTTAAGGGCCGTGGCACGTCACCGGCGGGCCGTGATCATGGATGGGCTGGCCCCGCCGGCCCGGAGACCTGGGCGGGCGGCCCCTGGTGGGCAGCCAGGAAGTCGCGGAGGGCCCGCGTGACACCGTCCGGGTCCTCCATGGGCGAGCTGTGCCCCGCGCCGGGGAGTTCGACCAGCTGCGAACCGGCGATCAGGGCGTGCATCTCGCGGGAGAAGCGCGGCGGCAGGGACGCGTCGGCGGCACCCGCGATGATCAGGGTCGGCGCCCGGATGTCGCCGAGCTCGGCGCGGACATCCGGCCGGAGCACGATCCCCAGCATGGTCTGGGCCAGGGCCGGGCGGTCGGCCCGCGCCCACCGCCGGCGCCAGGCCTCCCGCTGGCCGGCCGAGGCCGGGTCGTCGCGGAACCCCGGGCCGTACATCTCCGCCTCGATCCGGGACGTCAGCGCGGGGCCGGACACGCCCGCGACCCGGCCTATGGCGGTCAGCACCAGGTGCCCGGGCACCTTGCCCCGGGGGTGGGCGGCCGCGCTGGTGTTGAGCAGGATCAGCGAGCGGATCACGTCGGGCTGGCGGGCCGCGATCCGCAGCGCGGCGAACCCGCCCATGGACAGCCCGGCCAGGTGGACCGGCGCGATGCCGAGCGCCCGGATCACCGCGAGCACGTCCGCGGTTAGCTGCTCGGTCTGGTACCCGCCCCGGGACGCGGCTGACCGGCCCTGGCCGCGGAAATCCAGGGTCAGGCACCGGTACTGGTCCCGCAGGGCCGCCACCTGGGCCTCGTACTGCCGCCCGTCGAACAGGAAACCGTGCAGGAACAGGACCGGCTCGCCGGAACCGCCCGTGTCCTCGTAATGAAGGTCCGCGCCGTGCACCCCGATGACCGGCATTCGATTCCTCCTTGTGGCTGGCTCCCACTTCAGCGGGGGAGACGGCCCCGCGCAATACCCCGGGCGCGGTCACCCGGGCCGGGGTCCCAGCGGAAGCGCCGGACGGCGATGAGCGCCCCGGCCGCGCCCCAGGCCAGCAGCACCCCCAGGTCTTTCCAGTCCACGCCGCTGTGCTGCGCGAACGAGCTGAGCAGGGCCTCGTTGAACGGCCGGACCGGCAGCCACCCGGAGGCCCGGTTCAGCACGCGGGAATGGATCGGGAGGTAGGTCCCGGAAATGAACAGCAAGGGGAACAGGACGAGCTGGACGACGGCGGGGGCGGCCTCCGCGTTGCGGATCAGCGAGGCCACCGCGACGCCCAGCGCGCAGAAACTGGCCGCGCCCAGCACCAGGGCCGCCGCGATCGCCGCCCACTGGGTGGGCAGCGGCACGCCGAACAGCCGGCCGACGCCGGCGATGAGCGCGATGTCCACGACGCTGACCAGGATGCAGTGGGCCAGCAGCCCGAGGAAGTAGGTCGCGGCCGGGTTCCTGGTCAAGTCCACGCCGCCGGAGGACCTCATCGGGCTGGTGCAGGTGGCCGCGGAGGGGCACACGGTGCTGTCCCCGGCGGCCGCGCGGCGGCTGATCGCCGCGTCCACCGACAGCACGCAGGCCCGCGACCGCGCCCGCCAGCTCGCGGCGGCGCTCACCGAGCGGGAGGGTGAGGTGCTGGCCTGCCTGGGACAGGGCCTGTCCAACGCGCAGATCGCCGCGCGGCTGTACCTGTCGGAAGCCACGGTCAAGGGATATGTCTCGCGCACCCTGGACAAGCTGGGCTGCGCCAACCGCACCCAGGCGCGGGCTGCTGGCCCACGACGCCGGCCTGGTCCGGCCGTGACCGCCGGGCCAGGACCATCTGTCCGTAAGATCTGGCCGGGGCCGGAGCGCCTAGGCTAAGTCGTAGCACCGGGGGGTAAGCGGGCACGGAAAGGACATGTCGTGTCGGGGTCCCAGGATGAGCGGGCCGCCGCGGCCACGGACGGCCAGCGGGGTTTCGATACGAGCGTGGCCAACCCGGCGCGGATCTGGAACTACTGGCTGGGCGGGAAGGATCACTTCGCGGCCGACCGGGAGGCCGCCGACCAGGTCCTGGAGGTGCTGCCGTCCATGCCGCTGCTGGCCCGGCTGGCGCGCCGGCAGCTGATCGACGCGGTCCGCCTGCTGGCCGGCCGCTACGGCATCAGGCAGTTCCTGGACATCGGGAGCGGCCTGCCCACGGCCGACAACACCCACGAGGTGGCCCAGCGCGCCGCGCCGGCGGCGCGCATCGTCTACGCGGACAACGACCCGCTGGTGATCAGCCACGCCCGGGCCCTGCTGACCAGCGGCCCGGACGGCGCCACCGACTACCTGCAGGCCGACCTGCGGGACACGGCCGCCGTTTTAACCGGGGCCGCGCGGACCCTCGACTTCCGCCAGCCGGTCGCCGTGCTGCTCATCGGCGTGCTGCACTTCATCCCCGACCGCGATGACCCGTACGCGATCGTGGCCCGGCTGATGGACGCCACCGCGCCCGGGAGTTACCTGGTCATCGGGCACGGGGCCAGTGACATCCAGGCCGACGCGGTGCCGGAGATGACCCGGCGCTACAACCAGCGGTCCTCCGCGCGGATCACGCTGCGCACCCGCGACCAGGTCGGCCGGTTCTTCGACGGGCTCGAGCTGATCGGCCCCGGGCTGGTCCCGCTTAGCCAGTGGTGGCCGCCGGACGAGGTGAACGCGGGCGCGGCCAGCGGCGTGATCGGTTACTGCGGGATGGCCAGGAAGGACGCTGGCCCCGGCCGGGATGCTGGCCCCGGCTGACCGCACGTGTCACTGTGTGAGGACAGTGCCTCACGGGGTAGGTGCTGTCCCATCTCGGCGACCGGGGGCCACATGGGACGCGATATTCAGGCCATCAAGATCAGTGGTGAGGATCGGCGCAAGTACCGGGAAAAGGTCCAGCGCTCGCTGGACGTGTTCGCCCGGATGCTCCGCGAGCGCCGGTTCGAGGCCAGCCCGTCACGGGTGGGCGTGGAGATCGAGCTGAACCTGGTGGACTCCCGCGGGGTGCCGTCCATGCGCAACGCGGCCGTCCTCGACGCGATCGCCGACCCGGCGTGGGCGACCGAGCTGGGGCAGTTCAACCTGGAGATCAACGTGCCGCCCCGGCGGCTCAGGGGTGACGCGCTCGCGGGCCTGGAGCAGGAGATCCGCGCTAGCCTCAACGCCGCGGACGCCAAGGCCCGCAGCGCCGGGAGCCGCCTGGTCATGGTGGGCATCCTGCCCACGCTGGCCGAGCGGGACATGCACGAGGGGATCCTGTCGGCCAACGACCGCTACCGGGTGCTGAACGACCAGATCTTCGCGGCCCGCGGGGAGGACCTGCGCATCGCGATCGACGGGGCCGAGGAGCTGCTCACCCATGCGGGCAGCATCACCCCGGAGGCCGCGTGCACCAGCGTGCAACTGCACGTCCAGGTCAGCCCGGACACGTTCGCGAACTACTGGAACGCGGCCCAGGCCATCGCGGGCGTCCAGGTCGCCGTGGCCGCCAACTCCCCGTTCCTGTTCGGCCGGCAGCTGTGGGACGAGACCCGGATCACCCTGTTCGAGCAGGCCACCGACACCCGGCCAGACGAGCTCAAGCAGCAGGGGGTGCGCCCCCGGGTGTGGTTCGGCGAGCGGTGGATCACGTCCGTGTTCGACCTGTTCGAGGAGAACATCCGGTACTTCCCGGCCCTGCTCCCGCTCTGCGAGGACGAGGACCCGCTGGCGGTGCTGGACGCCGGGGACATCCCCCAGCTGGCCGAGATGAGCCTGCACAACGGGACCATCTACCGCTGGAACCGGCCCGTCTACGCCGTCGTCAACGGCCAGCCCCACCTGCGCATCGAGAACCGCGTCCTGCCGGCCGGCCCGACGGTCGCCGACGTCATGGCCAACGCCGCGTTCTACTACGGGCTCATCCGGGCGATGGCCGAGCGCGCAGCGGCCGGTCTGGACCCAGATGTCGTTCGCGACCGCGGCCGAGAACCTGCGAGGAGGGCGCGCGGCACGGGATGGACGCCCGGCTGTACTGGCCCGGCCTGGGTGAGGTGCCCGTGGCCGAGCTGGTCGTGCGCTGGCTGCTGCCGCTGGCCCGCGAGGGGCTCAGCCGGTGGGGCGTCGATCCCGGCTCGGCCGAGCGGCTGCTCGGCATCATCGAGCAGCGCTGCTTCACCGGCCAGACCGGCGCGGCCTGGCAGGTCAACACGACCCGGGCGATCAGCGAGCGCAGCGGCGTCAGCCGCGCGGAGGCGCTGCGCCAGATGACCCAGCGCTACATCGAGCTGATGCACGCCAACGAGCCCGTGCACACCTGGCCCACGACGGTCTAGACCTGGCCCACGACGGTCTGGACCTGGCCCACGACGGTCTGGACCGGCCCGCCCCGGCCGGCATTGTCACTATGTGAGACCTGGCCCGGCCGCCGGGCGTGCCAGGATCGGCAGGCCGACCGTGGTGCCGGCAACCTGGAACGAGGAGACATGAGCGACCCGAAACCCGCATCGCCGCAGCCACCGATGCTGACCGTCGCTCTCGACCTGCCGTCCGCGCAGATCCTCGCCGACCAGGCGTCGATCGTCTCGGATCTCCAGTTCGTCGTGGAATGCTGCAAGGGGCTGCTCGGCGAGCTGGACAAGCCCGAGGAAGAGCGGGACCCGGTGGTGCCGCAGGCCCTGTGGTCGGCCGCCCTCGCCTCCTACTCCCGCTGTTTCAGCAAAGGCAAGCGGTTCGGCCTGGGCCCGGACGACATCACCGGCCTGCCCCTCGAGGGGGAGGTCATGACGTTCCACAAGTGGGCCATCGAGCAGCGCACCAGGCTCACCACCCACCCGGCTGACCCGTTCGACGCGGCCAAGGTGGGGGCGGCGCTGGCGCTGCCCGGCCAGGGGAAGCGCCGGGTGGAGGGCATCGCGATCCTGACCACCAGCCGCGTGCTCGTCGACGACACCGGGGTGCGGCAGCTGGGCGCGCTCGCGTCGGCGCTGGCCAAGCAGACCGCCGAGCGGGCCCAGCAGCAGCAGGACACGGTGCTGGAGGAGGCCCAGCAGCTCGACCTGGACCGGCTCTACCGGCAGCCGCCGCTGAGCAGCGCCCACCCGCTGCCGAACCTGCCCAGCCTGCCGCAGCAGCCCGAGCCCTCCGCCCAGGCCTGACCCCAGTCCCGCGAGTCACACTGGCACCTCCCGTCCACGTTTCCCGCGAACGGTTCGCCGAACCGGGCAAAACACCCCGGAAAAACGCGCGTCCCGCGGGAAACGTGGGGGGTGCCCATGATCAATCTGACCCGCGGTGCCCGTGAAGCGGGTTCGCCGCGGAGGGAGGGCGGGGTGGGGGCGGGACGGTTCCGGGAGGGGCGGGTGGCCGCGCAGCCGTAACGTTCCCGGGACGGTCGCGGCGTAGCGTCGCAGGTGGTGGGGGAGGCGCAGCCAGGAGGGGGGCGTCTTCAGGGGGTTATCGACGTGCGTCTTCTCCGCATGCCATGCGTGTGCCGCCGCGCCTGTACGGCGCGGTGAACCTCCCAAAGGAGAGAGAAGAATGCGCAAGAGTCCATTCGCCGTGGGCACCGTAGCCACGCTGCTGGCGTTCGGCGCCAGCGTGGCCCCGGTAGCCGCGGCCCAGGCGTCCACGGGAAGCACGGCCTACGTCGCGCCGTCCGGCAGTTCGGCCGGCGCGGACACGTCGTGCGCCACGGCGGGGTACAAGAGCATCAGCAAGGCCGTCGCCGCGGTCAGCTCGGGCGGGACCGTCGTGGTCTGCCGGGGCGTCTACGACGCCCAGGTCGTGGTGACCAAGCCGCTGACGCTGGCCGGCCAGCCCGGGGCGGTGATCGACGCCCACGGGCAGAAACCGCTGAAGATCGGTAAGACCAAGCTGCCCGGCAGCATCGGCATCGGCGTCCTGGCCACCAGCAACGTCCGGGTCAGCGGGTTCAAGGTCAGGAACGCCGGCTTCGACGCCATCCTGGTCGCGCTGAGCTCGAAGGTCTCGGTGTCCCACAACGTCCTGCTGCACAACGGCGACGTGGGCGTGGACCTGAACGGGTCGTCCTGGTCCCAGGCCACCGGCAACGTGTCGGAGGACAACGCGGGCGGCGGCTTCCTGGTCGCCGACGATGTCGGGCCGAACAGCCACAACCTGGTCGCCTGGAACCTGGCCAGCCACAACCCGGGCGGCTGCGGGGTCATCCTGGCCGGGCACAGCACCGCCGGCGTGACGCACAACGTGGTCGAGCACAACGTGCTGACCTACAACGGCACGCTGAAGTCCTCCGGCGGGGGCGCGGGCGTCGTGATCGCCACCGAGGTCCCGGGCGAGACGGTGGCCGATAACACCGTGACCGGCAACCTCATCTACGGCAACGGGCTGGCCGGGGTCACCATCCACGCCCACCTCCCGGGCCAGGACCTGAACGGGAACCAGATCACCGGCAACGTCATCGGGACCAACAACACCCTCGGTGACCCGATCGACCTGGCCACCTCGCCCACGTCGACGGCGAACGTGGCGGTGCCGGACACCCGGACCACCGGCATCCTGGTCGGCTCGGCCAGCCCCATCCAGGTCTGGATCAGCGGCAACCGCATCGCGAACAACCACTTCGGGATCTTCCTCGAGGGAGTGGGCCACGTGGTGCACGCCGTGCTGCGGGGCAACCAGTTCCACAACGTGGTGCGGCCCGTGAAGCGGGTCATCGTCCACTGAGCCGGAGCTACCGCCCATCGCCGTCCCCCAGGACCCCGGGGTCCTGGGGGACGGCGCCAGCCAGGCGGCCCGGGCCCGGGCGGCGCCCGCTGATCGGGTAGAACGGGGGGATGCCGGAGCTTCCCGAGGTCGAGACCGCCCGCAGCCTGATCGCCGACCAGGCGCTGAACCGGACGATCGCCGCGGTCAACGACGCGGACACCTACGTCACCCGCCCGCACCTCCCCGGCCAGCTCCGCGACGCGCTGGTGGGACGCACGCTCACCGCGGTCCGGCGGCGGGGCAAGAGCATCTGGGCCGAGACCTCCGGGCTGGCGGGGGACCCCGCGCCCGGCCCGGACCTCGGTATCCACCTCGGCATGAGCGGCCGCATCGTGGTCACCGCCCCTGGCGGGAAGGTGACCGAGGGCGGCGGTCCGCGCCGCCGGGACGCGCAGCCGCGCAAGCCCGAGTGGGACCGGTTCACGATCGAGTTCGCCGACGGCGGCCACCTGTCCCTGTTCGACAAGCGCAGGCTGGGGCGCGTCCGGCTGAACCCGGACATCAGCGCGCTCGGGCCGGATGCCGGGGAAATCACCGAGGAGCAGTTCCGCAGGCTGCTCAGCAAGGGCACGATCGCGGTCAAGGCCCGGCTGCTGGACCAGGCCAAGATCGCCGGAGTCGGGAACCTGCTGGCCGACGAGGCACTCTGGCAGGCCAGGATCTCCCCCGCGGCCCCGGTGAACAGCCTCCGGCCCGCGGACGCCGGCCGGCTCTACCGCGCGCTGCAGGCCACGCTGAAATCCGCCGCCGCGAACGGCGGCGTGCACACCGGCGAGGTGATCCCGTTCCGGCACGCCGGTGCCCGCTGCCCGCGCGACGGCGCCGAGATGAAACACGGCACCGTGGGCGGCCGCAGCACCTGGTGGTGTTCCGTCGAACAGGCCTGAGAGAGCAGGCGTACGGCCCGGCCCCGGAGGGCGGGGGCTCAGGCGTGCGGCCCCCGCCCCGCAGGGCGGGGGCTCAGGCGTAGAGCCGGGGCAGGGTGATGGTGAAGCGGGTGCGGCCGGGTGTGCTGTCGAGGTGGACCTGGCCGCCGTGGGCGGTGGTGACGGCGTCAACGATGGCCAGGCCGAGGCCGGTGCTGGCGGCTGCGGTGGTGCCGCGGGAGCGGGCGGAGTCGCCGCGGACGAATCGTTCGAACAGGGTGGGCTGGAGGCCGGGGGGGATGCCGGGGCCGTTGTCGGTGACGGTGAGCTGGATGGTGGCGGGTGCGTGGCCGGGGGCCAGGGCGACGGTGACGGTGGTGCCGGGCGGGGTGTGCTTGGCGGCGTTGCTCATCAGGTTGGCCAGGACCTGGTGCAGGCGGTGCTCGTCGCCGCGGACGGTGACGGGCTCGCCGGGCAGTTCGAGCATCCAGCGGTGGCGGGGGGCGGCGACGCGGGCGTCGCTGGTGGCGTCGAGGGCCAGCCGGGTCAGGTCAACGGGCTGGCGGGCCAGGGGGCGGCCGGCGTCGAGCTGGGCGAGGAGGAGCAGCTCGTCGACGAGCACGCTCATCCGTTCTGATTCTGAGCCGACTCGTTGCAGGGCGTGCTCGATGTCGGGGGGGACGGGGCCGGGGTGGCGCAGTGCGAGCTCGGCGTAGCCGCGGATGGCGGCCAGCGGGGTGCGCAGTTCGTGGCTGGCGTCGGCGGCGAAGCGGCGCAGCCGGGCCTCGCTGGCGGCCCGGCGGCCCAGCGCGGCCTCGACGTGGCCGAGCATCCGGTTGAACGCCACGGCGACCTGGCCGACCTCGGTCCGGGGGCTGGCGTCGGGGACCCGGTCGGGCAGGGTGACCTCGCCGCTGGCCAGCGGCAGCTCGGTGACCCGGGTCGCGGTCGCCGCGACCCGGCGCAACGGCCGCAACGACAACCGGACCAGCCCGGTGCCGATGAAGCCCGCCAGGACCAGCGCGACCAGGAACGCCGTCAGCTCGGCGATCTCCACCTTGTGCAGGGTGGATTCCATCGGGGACAGCGGCAGGCCGGTGATCAGCACGTCCCCGTCCAGTCCCTTGATCGCGGTGAGCCGGTAGTCGCCGTGCAGCGAGGTGAGGTCCTCGGTGTAATACCGGCCGTCCGGCGGCAGCCGGATCAGGATGGCCTGGTCGGCGGCGGACAGGTGGCTCTGGCCGTCGATGATGCCCTGATCGGTCACCACGCCGTCCTTCACCCGCGCGCCGAACGTCCCGGCGTTCAGGCCCGGCGTCTTGTTGCAGTTGCCGACCGGCACGCCCCGGGGCGGCAGCGGGCCCTCGTGATGCTTCTCCTCCATGCACGAGGCGTACCGCCCGCCCGCCGCCTGGAGCTGGTAATCCAGCTGGTTGAGCAGGGTGTGACTGATCACGAGGTAGGTGACGGCGCCCACGCCGGCGCAGGCCAGCGCGAGCAGGGTGACCAGGCCGGTGATCAGCTGTCCGCGCAGCGACCGGGTGGTGAGCCACAGCCCAGTCCGCCGGAACGCGATCGGGACGGCCCGGGCCCGGCCACGCCAGGGGACGTGCCGCCCACCGGATCCGCGCATCAGCCGCCGGGCGGACGCCGACGTCTTCGCCCATCACTCCGCATGACTAGCACTATGGCCGGTGTTGCTCGGCGGAGCTTCTCGTTATCTTCTGCCTGGCTTCTGAGCATCCGGGCGGCCCGCGGCCGGGCCGCCGCGCGCCACCGGCGGCGGCGCGGCACCGCAGGCTCGGGTTAAGGTGCGGCTTATGGAGGAGGCGGAGCTCAGGGACGCGATCACGGCCAATCTGGGCCGTTTCCCCCGCATCGAGGCACCCGCCGGGAGCCTCAAGGCCGCGGCGGTCGCCGTCTGCGTGGTGACCGAGCGGGAGGTGCCCGCGCTGCTGATCACCCGGCGGGCGCCGACCCTGCGTAACCACGCCGGCCAGTGGGCGCTGCCCGGCGGGCGACGCGACGCGGGGGAGTCCGCCGGGGACGCGGCGCTGCGCGAACTGCGCGAGGAGACGGGTGTCGAGGTCAGCCCGGATGCGGTGCTCGGCGTGCTCGACGACTTCGTCACCCGGTCGGGGTACCTGATGACACCGGTCGTGGTGTGGGGCGGCCCGGTCCTCCCGGGGATGCGGGGCCCGGAGTCCGAGGTGGCCCGGATCCACGTCATCCCGCTGGCCGATTTCGACGTCCCGCCGCGGCTGGTGCGGATCCCCGAATCGGAGGCGCCGGTGATCCAGCTGCCGCTGCTGGGCCGCTTCGTGCACGCGCCCACCGCGGCGATCATCTACCAGTTCTGCCAGGCGGGCCTGCACGGGAACCCGATCAGGGTGGCGCACTTCGAGCAGCCCCTGTTCGCCTGGAAGTAGCCAGTTCCGCGGGCCGCGCCGGGTCGTTGGTACCCTGCAGCGACTACCCGGCGGCGTGCTGCCGCCGGCGCTATCCCCGGGAAGGTGGCCATGCCGGCCAGCAGATCGCCGGACCCCGCGCCCGTGCCGCCGGCCTTGTCCCGGCGGGATGCGGCCGGGGCCCCGAGCGCCCGCGGGCTGCTGTTCACCTTGCTCGGCGAGCTCGTGCTGACCACCGACGGGACCGCCTGGACGTCGGCGGTCCTGGCCGCCTTCAGCCGCCTCGGCATCGAGGAGAAGGCCACCCGCCAGGCGCTGATGCGCACCGCCGCGGCCGGCTGGCTCGAAGCGGAGAAGCTGGGCCGCCGTACCCGGTGGCGGCTGACCGGGAGCGCGCGGCAGCTGCTGACCGACGGCGCGGAGCGCATCTACTCCTTCACCGGGCCCGCCGAGGACTGGGACAGCCGCTGGCTGCTGGTCTACGCGCGGGTCCCGGAGAGCGACCGCCGGGCCCGGCACGTGGTGCGCAGCCGCCTCAGCTGGGCCGGGTTCGGCTCCCTCGGCGCGGGCCTGTGGATCAGCCCGCACCCCGACCGGGCAGGCGAGGCCACCGGGGTGCTCCGGGCGGCCGGCCTGGACGGGGACGCCCAGGTGTTCGTGGCCACCCGGTCCGGTCTCGGTGATGTCCGGGCGATGGTGGCCGCGGCGTGGGACCTGGCCGCGGTCGAGGAACGGTACGAGCAGTTCATCGAGGAGTTCCGCGACCCGGCGCCCGGCGACGTGCTGGCCCGGCAGGTCGAGCTGGTGCACGCCTGGCGGCGCTTCCCGTCCATCGACCCGGCGCTGCCCCGGGAACTGCTGCCCGCCCGGTGGAGCGGGCTGGAAGCGGCCCGGCTGTTCGCCGACCGGCATCAGCGCTGGTCCGGCGATGCCCGGCTGGAGTGGAAGCGGCTCAACGACCTCGGCTGAGCCCGCTGGCCTGGCCCGCAGGAGCCAGGCTGCTGCTCCCGGTCCGGGGGTGAACCGCAAATTGTGCTACAAACACTTGACGTATTTGCCCGTGGACGTAGAACATAGACAGTACCTGCGGCCCAGCGGAAGGACGATCATGACCGGCGAGCCCAGAGTGGACTTCCGCACGGACCCCGGGCAGTACCGGCACTGGCGGCTGGCGTGCGACGGCCCGGTCGCCACCCTGACCATGGACGTGGACGAGCAGGGCGGCCTGGTGCCCGGCTACGAGCTGAAGCTGAACTCCTACGACCTGGGCGTGGACATCGAGCTGTACGACGCGGTCCAGCGGCTGCGGTTCGAGCACCCCGAGGTCGGGGCGGTGGTGGTGACCAGCGGCAAGGAGAAGGTCTTCTGCGCCGGGGCCAACATCCGGATGCTGGCGGCGTCGCCGCATCCGTGGAAGGTCAACTTCTGCAAGTTCACTAACGAAACCCGCAACGGTATCGAGGACGCCAGCGCGTACTCGGGCCAGACGTACCTGGCCGCCCTGAACGGGACCGCCTCAGGCGGGGGCTACGAGCTGGCGCTGGCCTGCGAGCACATCATGCTCATCGACGACCGCTCGTCCGCGGTGTCGCTGCCGGAACTGCCGCTGCTCGGGGTGCTGCCCGGGACCGGCGGGCTGACCCGGGTGACAGACAAGCGGCACGTGCGCCGCGACCGGGCGGACTTCTTCTCCACCAAGTCCGAGGGCCTGGGCGGCAAGAAGGCGGTGGCCTGGCGGCTGGTCAACGAGGCCGTGCCCCGGGCCCAGTGGGATGACGTGGTCCGGCAGCGGGCGGGGGAACTGGCCGGGCGCTCCGGCCGCCCGGCCGGCCCGGCGGGCATCGAGCTGACGCCGCTGGCCAAGACGGCCACCGATGAGGAGATCTCCTACGACCACGTCACGGCCCGGCTGGACCGCGGCCGGGGGGTCGCCGAGATCACCGTCACCGGGCCGGCTCCGCTGGCCGAGGGGGGCGCGCCCCCGGGCGGCCTGGACGGGCTGCACGAGCAGGGCGCCGGGTTCTGGACGCTGGCCGTCACCCGCGAGCTGGATGACCTGATCCTGGACCTGCGCACCAACGAGCTCGAGCTGGGCACCTGGGTGCTGCGCACCCAGGGCGATCCCGCCGCCGTGCTGGCCTATGACCAGTTCCTGCTGGATAACCACGACGACTGGCTGGCGACCGAGATCGTGCTGTACCTGAAGCGGACGCTGAAGCGGCTGGACGTGACCAGCCGCAGCCTGCTCGCGCTGATCGAGCCGGGCAGCTGCTTCGCGGGCTCGCTGCTGGAGCTGGCCCTGGCCGCGGACCGTTCCTACATGCTGTCCGGCGTGTTCGAGGAGATCGACGCCGGCGCCGACCCGGCCACGGTCACGGTCGGCCCGGCCAACCTCGGCCCGCTGCCGATGAGCAACGGCCTGACCCGGCTGGCGACCCGGTTCCTGGGCGACCCGGACGCGCTGGCCGCGGCCGAGAAGAGCGCGGGTGATGCCCTGGCGGCCGGGGAGGCCGAGGAGCTGGGCCTGGTCACGTTCGCCCCCGACGACATCGACTGGGACGAGGAAGTCCGCATCGCGGTGGAGGAGCGGGCCAGCTTCAGCCCCGACGCGCTGACCGGGCTGGAGGCCAACTACCGCTTCCCCGGCCCGGAGACCCTGGAAACCAAGATCTTCGGCCGGCTGACCGCCTGGCAGAACTGGATCTTCTACCGCCCGAACGCCTCGGGCCCCGACGGCGCGCTGCGTAAGTACGGCACCGGGCAGCGCGCTGACTTCGACCGAAAGCGAGTCTGACCCGTCATGACCTCGGCACCGGATTACACCGAGAAGATTCCCAACAACGTCAACCTGCGTGACGACCGCCGCCTGCAGCGGGCCCTGGAGTCCTGGCAGCCCAACTTCCTGAACTGGTGGGAGTCGATGGGCCCGACCCTGCCCACCCACGACGTCTACCTGCGCACCGCGGTCAACGTGGGCCGCGAGGGCTGGGCCCACTTCGGGCACGTGCCGATGAAGGACTACCGGTGGGGGATCTTCCTGGCCGAGCGCGACGCCGGGCGGCGGATCGCGTTCGGCGAGCACCAGGGCGAGCCGGCCTGGCAGAAGGTGCCCGGGGAGTACCGCGCGGACCTGCAGCGGCTGATCGTCATCCAGGGCGACACCGAGCCCGCGTCCGTGGAGCAGCAGCGCAACCTCGGGGCCACCGCCCCCAGCCTCTATGACCTGCGCAACCTGTTCCAGGTCAACGTGGAGGAGGGCCGCCACCTGTGGGCCATGGTCTACCTGCTCCATGCGTACTTCGGCCGGGAGGGCCGTGAGGAGGCCGAGGAACTCCTGCACCGGAACTCCGGCAGCGTGGAGTCACCCCGCATCCTCGGCGCGTTCAACGAGGAGACCCCGGACTGGCTGTCGTTCTACATGTTCACCTACTTCACCGACCGGGACGGCAAGTACCAGCTCGGGACGCTCAAGGAATCGGCGTTCGACCCGCTGTCGCGGACGTGTGAGTTCATGCTCAAGGAAGAGGCCCACCACATGATGGTCGGCACCACCGGGATCGACCGGGTGGTGGAGCGGACCGCGCAGCTGATGGTGGAGCACGAGACCGACGACGCCGGGCCGTACGGCGCGATCCCGCTGAGCGTCATCCAGAAGTACGTGAACTTCCACTACAGCGTGTCGCTCGACCTGTTCGGCGGGGAGACCTCCACCAACGTGGCCAACTACTACACGGCCGGCCTGAAGGGCCGCTGGCTGGAGGAGCGGCGCAAGGACGACCACCGGCTGACCGACGACTCCTACCTGGTGGACGCGCTGACCGACGGGCAGATCGGCCAGTCCGAGGTGTCCGCGCTGGTCGGCCTCAACACCGACCTGCGCCGCGAGTACATCTCCGACTGCCAGAGCGGCGTCACCCGGTGGAACCGGATCCTCGACGGCGCGGGCCTGCCGCACCGCCTCAAGCTGCCGCACGTGGCGTTCAACCGCCGGGTCGGCGCGTTCGCTAGCGTGGAGGTGAGCCCGGACGGCGAGCTGCTGACCGCGGATGAGTGGGCGGAGCAGAAGGGGCGGTGGCTGCCCGCTGACGTGGACAAGACCCACGTCCGGTCGCTGATGCAGCCGGTCCACGAGCGTGGCAAGATCGCCGCGTGGATCGCCCCGCCGCGCAACGGGATCAACGGCCAGCCGTTCGACTACGACTATGTGCACCTCGCCTGAACTGACCGCGTCAACCACCGGGAGGCAGCAGCGATGGCGCTGTTCAACGCCTGTGCGTACCTGCTGGACCGCCGGCTCGACGCGGGGGACGGGCCGCGGACCGCGCTGACCGGCGCCGCCGGGGACGTGAGCTACGCCGCCCTGCACGACCAGGTACTCCGGACCGCGGCGTCGTTGCGGCACATCGGGCTGCAGCCCGAGCAGCGGGTGCTGATGCTGATGGCCGACTCGCCGCAGTTCGTGGTCATGTACCTGGCCGCGATGCGGATGGGCGCGATCCCGGTCCCGGTGTCCACGATGAGCCGGGCCGACGGCGTGACCGAGCTGCTGCGGGACTCCCGGGCCCGGTTCCTGGCCGTGACCCGGGAGTTCGCGGCCACCGCGGTCACCGCCGCGGCCGGGGCGCCCGAGCTCACCGGGCTGCTGGCCGATGAGGCCCAGCCCGCCAGCCCCGTACCGGTCCACCTGCTCGGCGACCTGGCCGCCGGCCCGCCGGACGCCTCGGTGTACCCGACCACCGCGGACTCGCCGGCGTTCTGGCTCTACACCTCCGGCACCACCGGGCAGCCCAAGGCGGCCATGCACCGGCACGCCTCGGTCCAGGTGGTCTGCGAGACGTACGGCACCGAGGTGCTCGGGATCCGCCGTGACGACCGGTGCCTGTCCGCGGCCAAGGCGTTCTTCGCCTACGGCCTCGGCAACTCGCTGCTGTTCCCGCTCTCGGCCGGCGCCGCTGCCGTGCTGGAGCCCGCGCCGTCCCGCCCGGATCTCATCGCCGACGCGGCCCGGAAATACGGCGCGACGCTGTTCTTCGCCGGGCCGACGTTCTTCGCGAACATGATCCGGGCCGGCCTGCCCGCGGACGCGCTGGCCGGGGTGCGGCTGGCCGCCTCGGCCGGTGAGGCGCTGCCCGCGTCGCTGTACACCCGGTGGACCTCGCAGTTCGGGGTGGACATCCTGGACGGCATCGGGATGACCGAGGTGCTGCACATCTTCCTGTCCAACCGCCCGGGCCAGGTCCGGGCGGGCACCACCGGGACGGCCGTGCCCGGCTACCAGCTGCGCGTGCTGGACGAGGCCGGGCAGGAGGTACCGCCCGGCACGCCCGGCACGCTGTTCGTCCGCGGCGACTCGACCGCCACCGGGTACTGGTCCCGGTACGACGCGTCGCGCCAGGTCTTCCAGGGCGACTGGCTGCGCACCGGCGACACTTACGTCCGCGACGCCGACGGCTACTACACCTGCCTCGGGCGCACCGGTGACATGCTCAAGGCCAGCGGCATCTGGGTGTCCCCGGCCGAGGTCGAGGCCCAGCTGCTGGCCCACCCGGCCGTCGCCCAGGCCGTGGTGGTCGCCGCGCCGGACCCGGAGGGGCTGGAGAAGCCGGTCGCCTACGTGATCCTGGAAGCCGGCCACACCGCCACCGAGGACGAGCTGGTCGGGTTCTGCCGCCAGGCGCTGCCGTCGTTCAAGCGGCCCCGCAAGGTGGTGTTCGTGGGCGGCTACCCGACCACGGCCACCGGCAAGATCCGCCGGGTCGAGCTGCGCCGGATGGCCGCCACCGTGCTGGCCGCCGGGGATCTGGCCGCCGGCGAGGACGCCTGATGCTGGACGGCCGCCCCCTCATCGACGTGCACCTGCACGCCGCCCGCCTGCCCACGCTCAAGCCGTCGTGGCGGCAGTGGGCCCACGACTTCGGTGACCGCTCGGTCCTGGACCAGGTCTACGACGGTACGGGCACGATCGTGCCCGGCGAGTTCGACGCCCACCTGGCCGGGGAGGGCGTGGACACCGCCCTGCTGCTGGCCGAGTACAGCCCCAAGGCGACCGGCATCCAGCCGGTCGAGGACCTCCTGCCGATCGCCGCGCACAACCCGGACCGGCTCAAGATCATCGCTAACCTCAACCCGCACCTGCACTACCCGATCGACGAGGAACTGGAGCGCCAGCTCGGCCTGGGCGCGATCGCGCTCAAGATCCACCCCGTGCACGCGGGCGCGGCCGTCAACGACCGGGCGCTGTACCCCGCGTACGAGATCTGCCAGTCGGCCGGGCTGCCGGTCGTGGTGCACTGTGGGACCAGCACGTTCCCCGGGTCCACCAACGCGCTGGCCGATCCCGTCCTGCTCGATGACGTGCTCCGCGACTTCCGCCGCCTCGACCTCGTGCTCGCGCACGGCGGCCGCGGCTGGTGGTACGACGCGGCCGCGTTCCTGGCCCTGGTCAACGAGCATGTGTGGATCGAGCTGTCCGGGCTGCCCCCCTCGCGGCTGCGCGAGTACTACGCGCGGCACAACTGGAACCGGCTCACCCGGAAGATGATCTTCGGTACCGACTGGCCCGGCGTCCCCGGCATCGCGAAGAACGCCCGGGCGGTCGCGGCGCTGTGCCCGGACGAGCGGACCGCCGGCCTGGTGCTGGCCGGGAACGCCGCCCAGGTCTACAACCTGAAACTGCCCGCCTGAGCACGCGGAGGCCACGATGACCCATGCCCTGCAGAGCTACTCCGAAGGGCGCTGGCAGGACGGCACGGGCGAGCAGCGCCCGCTGCTGGACGCCGCCACCGGGGAGGTCGTGGCCACCATCCCGGCCCGCGGCCCGGACGCCGCCGCCCTGCTGGAGCACGCCCGCACCGTGGGCGGCCCCGCGCTGCGCGCGCTGACCTTCACCGAACGGGCGGCGATCCTGAAGTCGCTGGCCCGGCAGTTGTCCGGTTGCCTGGACGAGCTGGCTGCGCTGTCCACCCGGACCGGCGCCACCCGCCGTGATACCGCGGTTAACGTGGACGGCGGCATCGGCACGGTCGCCGTCTACGCCAGTAAGGGGGCCCGCGAGCTGCCCGACGCCACGGTGCTCGCCGACGGGACCGTGCTGGCCGACGGGACCGTGCTGGCGGACGGGGGCATCGAGCCGCTCGGCCGGGGCGGCACGTTCGCGGGCCGGCACATCCTCTCGGCCCGGCACGGCGCCGCGGTCCAGATCAACGCGTTCAACTTCCCCGTCTGGGGGATGCTGGAGAAGTTCGCGCCCGCGTTCCTGGCCGGGATGCCGTCCGTGGTCAAGCCCGCCAGCCAGACGGCCTACCTGGCCGAGCTCACCGTGCGCCGCATGGTGGAGTCCGGGCTGCTGCCCGAGGGGTCGCTGTCCCTGCTCGCCGCCGGGCCGGCCTGCTGGAGGAGCTGACCCCGCAGGACACGCTCGGCTTCACCGGCTCCGCGGCCACCGCGCTCACGCTGCGCACCCACCCGGTGGTGGCCGGCCGCGCGGTCCGCTTCAACGCCGAGGCGGACTCGCTGAACTGCTCGATCCTCGGCCCGGACGTGACCGCCGGCGACCCCGAGTTCGACCTGTACGTGGGCCAGCTGGTCACCGAGATGACCGTGAAGGCCGGGCAGAAGTGCACCGCGATCCGCCGCGCGTTCGTGCCCGCCGGGCTGGCCGGCGCCGTGGCCGACGCGGTCGCGGCCCGGCTGGCGGACGTGGTGGTCGGCGATCCCGGCGACCCCGGGGTGCAGATGGGCCCGCTGGCCAGCCTCGGCCAGCGGGCGGAGGTCCGCCAGGCCGTGGCCCGGCTCGCCCCGGCCACCCGGCCCGTGTTCGGTGACCCGGCCAAGGTGACCGTGACCGGCGCGGACGCCGAGCGGGGCGCGTTCCTGTCCCCGATCCTGCTGCGGGCCGACGACGTGTTCGCGGCGCCGGTGCACCAGGTCGAGGCGTTCGGGCCGGTCAGCACCCTGCTGCCGTACCAGGGCCTGGATCAGGTCGCGGCCGCGGCGGCGCGGGGCGACGGCAGCCTGGTCGGATCGGTGGTCAGCGCCGACCACGCGGTGGCCGCGGAACTGATCGCCCGGCTGGCCCCGTGGCACGGGCGGATCCTGGTGCTGGACCGGACCGACGCCGCCGAGTCCACCGGGCACGGCGTGGCCATGCCGCAGATGCTGCACGGCGGCCCTGGCCGCGCCGGTGGCGGCGAGGAACTCGGCGGGCTGCGCGCGGTCCGGCACTACCTGCAGCGGACCGCGGTGCAGGGTCCGCCGGACCTGCTGGCCGCGCTGGTCCCAGACGGCACGCCGGGCACCGAGCGGAAACGATGACCGAGGGAGAGCGATGACACTGCACTGGGCCAGGGAAGACAATCCGCGCTGGGACGCCGACAAGCAGCGGCTGCTCGGCCCGGGCGAGCTGGCCGCGGTGGACCTCGCCCCGCCCGCGCCCGGCGCCCCGGTCGCCGACGAGTGGTGGCAGGTCACCGGGGACGACGGGCAGATCGCCGGCTACGGCTGGCTGGACTCCGAATGGGGCGACGCCCAGATCACGTTCTGGGTCGATCCCGCCCGCCGCGGCGCGGGCATCGGCGAGTTCATCGTGGACCACCTGGAGGCCGAGGCCGCCGCCCGCGGGGTCAACTACATCTACAACGTGGTCCCGGCCACCCACCCGGACCCGGACTGGATCACCGGGTGGCTGACCCGCCGCGGGTTCGTCCCCGGCCCCGGCGACCTGCGCCGCCAGGTCCGCAGCGCGCACCCCGCATCAGGCTGACGGGCCAGCGGCCCGGCCCGCCGGGACTGGCGGACCGGGCCGGCACGGCGTTCCTCAGCCGGTCACCGGGACAGTGGTCGGGACCGGGGTGGGCCTAGGCGCGGGTGATGGCGACGGGCCAGTGCGGGTCGGCGACGGTGTCGGCGTGGGCCTGGTCCGGGTCGGCGACGGCGTGGGCGTGGGGCCGGTGTGGGTCGGCGACGGTGTCGGCGTGGGGCCGGTGTGGGTCGGCGACGGCGTGGGCGTGGGGCCGGTGTGGGTCGGCGACGGCGTGGGCGTGGGGCCGGTGTGGGTCGGCGACGGTGTCGGCGTGGGGCCGGTGTGGGTCGGCGACGGTGTCGGCGTGGGGCCGGTGTGGGTCGGCGACGGCGTGGGCGTGGGGCCGGTGTGGGTCGGCGACGGTGTCGAGGTGGGCGGGGCGGTCGTGGGCGGGGCGGCGCAACTGGGCTCGGTAATCGTGTCGTCGTCGAGAGTCACCGCCCCGGTCTGGGCCAGCGCCCGGCCCTCCACGGTATCGTCCGTGGTCACCGTGATCGATGCCAGGGCGAGGATCGTGCCCTGGAAGGTGGACCCGGTCCCGAGCGTGGCTGAACTGCCCACTTGCCAGAACACGTTGCAGGCCTGGGCACCGTCGATCAGGACGACATGGCTGGCTGAGCCGGTAGTGAGCGTGGAGCCGACCTGGAAGATGAAAACCGCGCTTGGGTTGCCCTCTGCGTCCAGGTACAACGTTCCGTTGAGCAGCAGGGACGATGACTCGTTGTACACGCCGGGCTTCAGGGTCTGTCCCGCTCCGACGGAACCGCTCAAGCTCCCCGTCGGGCTCTCCCCGGCGGCGTAGTTGTACGCGGTCGTCGAGTCGGACTGGGCCTGTGCAGCGACCATGTCGTCATCGTGAATGGCGCCATTAACGATCCCCGGGGGAAACCCGGTGATGGACGTGCCCGGGCTCACCCCAAGGTCACCGTTGAGAATAGTCGAGCCGGTGTTGGTAACTGCGCTGCCGCCCAGGACAGCAAAGCCGGCGGCGGTCCCGAGGGGCACCGTCGTTTGCGCGCCCGCAGGAGACTGCGAAAGAAGCAGGGCGGATACAATCCCAATGGGCACAAGGGCGGCCAGCCAGGAATACTTTAGGGCCCTGCGCGACACATGGCTGCCGATAGCTTGCATTTCCGGACCTTTCGCTGGGGAACTGAATGGGCGCAGCGAGGCGACTTTCACAGCCGGTCCCGAGCTTTCTGGGCTGGTCGCCTGGCTATGCGCCGATTAGGCCCTACCTGCTCGATAGCCTGCACGCCGGGAGCCCGCCGGAGCAACTGGCACGCTACAGGAAATGCAACCCTGGTCTCGCGGACGCACTTTTCGCCACGGTAAATTTTTGACCAAGAGATAAATTACTTATACTTCTATACAAAGATAAACCGTAGGAAGCAGGTACAGCGGGGCGCCTCGTCTTCCTTCGGCGAGGAGGGTGGCGCGCAATCCCGGGTGCTACGCTGGCTAATGCGGGCTGAGGATGCCTGCCGCGCACAGAATATATATTTGCTGAGATGACGCGATTGCGGTTCAGGTGCCCGATTCCTGATTAACGGCCGATCGCCATTCCTCAGCCTTGTGCCCTATTTGCCGGAGGTTCTCGACATGCCTGACCTGTTCCGGTGCGGCCGGCACCGCCAGTCCGCGGCGGGGCCGGCGCCGCCGCGCTGGTCATCGCGTCGTCCATGCTGGCGCTGCTCTCCGGCTGCGGGACGTCTGGCCCGGCCGGATCCCCGGCGGCCTCGGCACGGGTGGTGCAGCCGCGGCGGGTTCCGGGGGCCCAGCTGGCCCGGTTGCCGGGCGCCACGACGTTCGGCAGGCTTCGCGGCGCGCCGCTGGACCCGGATCCGTTCTCACCCGAGACCGGAATCGTGATTCATCCCACCGTGGCCCGGGCGGTCTACGCCTACCCGGGCGGCCAGCCCGTGGCGGTGCTGCCAGCCAGCGAACTGGCCGGCCCGACCTGGGTTCCGGTGGTGCAGTCACGGCCTGGATGGGACCGGGTGTTGCTGCCGGCCCGGCCGAACCGCTCGACGGGCTGGATCTTCCTGGGGGGCGGCGGGCTGCAGACGGCCTACTCGGCTTACCGGATAGAGATCGACGTGGCGGCTTACCGGCTGACCGTGCTGGACGCCGGCCGCAGGCTGGGGTCGTGGACGGTGGCCGTGGGCGCCCGGCACACGCCCACACCCACCGGACGGACCTTCCTGCTGGCCTCGGTAGCGCCCACGCATCCGACCTACAGCCCGCTGATTCTCCCGTTGGGGGTGCACTCGCGCACGCTGAGCACCTTCGGGGGCGGCCCGGGTACCGTCGGCCTGCACGGCTGGCCGGATCCGGGGGTCTTCGGCCATGCCGTCAGCCATGGCTGCGTACGGGTTCCCGCCGCCGCCCTGCGGGTACTGGCCCGCATCCCGCTGGGCAGCCCGGTCATGATCAGCAACTAGCTCGCGGACGGTCATCCTGGTCGCGCGGGCCAGCCGCCGTGAGCTCGCCCGGTGGCCTGGTGCTGGCCAGCCTCCCGCTTGACACCGTGACTGGTAAGTCGAAAAACTATCGCTAGAGTCAGTCAAGCAGGATGCGTGCTGCGCGGGGCGCGACCCGCCCGCCGCGGGCGCGCGGGAGGAGGTGCCGTGGACCACGCCGCCCACCGCGTCAAGGGTGTCAACCATGCCGCGTTCCCCACGTTCGATCCGGTCGGCACCGTGCGCTTCTACCGGGACGTGCTGAAGTTCCCGGTGGTGCACTCGATCTGCGCGGCAGGCTGGGGCCCCGAGGAGCACCCGGACTTCATCCACTTCTTCTTCGACATCGGGAACGACGACCGGATCGCGTTCTTCTACTACTTCGGCCTCGAGCCCCCCGGGGGCCCGGGCGGCCGGGGTGACGCCTACGCGCGGTTCACCGACGACGTGCCGGCCTTCTTCGTCAACTCCCGGCACCTGGCCATCCACGTGGACAGCGACGAGGACCTGCTCGAATACCGGCGGCGGCTGGACGACTCGCAGTGGCCGGTCGAGATGCAGATCATGCACGAGACGATCGAGTCGATCTACACGCACGACCCCAACGGCTACATGATCGAGATCACCCGGGCGCTGCGCCCGGTGACCCCGCAGGAAGACCTGGACGCCGAGCTCACCATCGACGCGCTGCTGGACGTGGCCTCCGGCCCGGAGCCCACCATGGAGAAGCTGCTGACCCGCAAGGCCGAGCTCATCGTGGAGCGGGCCGGGCCCTGGCAGGAGCGCCAGGACGCCGCCGGGGCCGGGCTCAGCCGGGCATGAGCACGTTCTTCGTCCTGCACGTCCCGGAGAACGTGACCGTGCCCGGGGTGGCCGCCCGGGACGCCGGGCCCGGCTGATGGCCGCCCGCACGCCGCTGGCCCGCGACCGCTTCCGGGTGACGATGGCCGACACCGACGCGGCGCAAGTCATCTACTTCGGCGCGCCGGCCCGCTGGGCCGAGCGCCTGGTCACCGGCTGGCTGGCCGAGGTGAAGTTCGCGACCTCGGATCTGCTGGCGGCCGGCCTGGGCATGCCCGCGGTCCGCGCGGAGCTGAGCTATCACCGCCCGCTGCGGCTCGACGACGTGGTTGAGGCCGCGTTGTGGGTGCACCGCAAGTCGGCCCGGTCGGTCACCTGGCGGGCCGAGTTCGCCCGCGCCGCCGGGGCGCCCCCCGCGGTCGAGGTGCTGCTCACCCAGGTCTACGCCCGGGTCGAAGACGGCGGCCTGGTCCCCATCCCGTGGCCGGACCGGCTGAACGCCCTGCTGCAGGGGGCACCGGGTGAACCCTGAGCCATCGGGCCGCGTGCGGATCCGGGCCGGTCACGCCGGCCCGGCTGCGCAGGCCGGTGCGGAACCAGGCCTCCCCGGCCCCGGCTTCTCACCCGGTGACGTGGTTCCCTATCCCGGCGACCTGGTCAGCCGGTACCGCGCGGCGGGGCTGTGGGCGGACCGCACGATCGCGCAGGAGCTCACCGCCACCGCGGACGCCTACCCTGAGCATCCCGCCGTGGCGTCCGCCGGCGGGGTACTCCGTTACCGGGAACTCGACCAGGCCAGCGACCGGATCGCGCTGGGCCTGCGCGATCTCGGCCTCCGGCCGGGCGAACGGGTCCTGCTGCAGCTCGCCAACCACGCCGGGACCGTCCTGGCCTGGTACGGGCTGCTGAAGGCGGGACTGGTGCCGGTGGCCACCCTGGCCCAGCACCGCCGGCACGAGCTCGCCGAGATCGCGCGGCAGAGCCAGCCCGCGGCCCACCTGTTCGAGCCCGGGTTCCCCGGCCACGACCTGGCGGCCCTGGCTGCGGAGACCGCCGCCGCCCAGCCCAGCATCCGGCTGGCGCTGACCCTGGGCGCCCCGCAGGCCGCCGGCGGCGACGCGGTGCCGGTCGAGTCGCTGCTGGCCCACCCGGCCGGCCCGGCGGCGGCCCGCGAGGAGGTGGCCGGCATCCAGCGCGCGCTGGCGCCCACCTCGGTCGCCGTCTTGCAGCTCTCCGGCGGGACGACCAGCGTGCCCAAGCTGATCCCGCGGCTGCAGTGCGAGTACTGGTACAACGCCCGGTGCTGGGCGGCCGCCGTGCGGCTGGCCCCCGGCGACTGCGCAGCCCACCTGCTGCCCGTGATCCACAACGCGGGGATCGTCTGCGCCGTGCACGCCGCGCACTCGGTGGGCGCGTGCGTGGCGGTGTGCGCGCCTGATCCCGCGGAACTGGCCACGCTGACCGGGCAGGCCCGGATCACGCACATGATGATGACCCGGGCCATCGTGAACGCCATCCACCGCGACCCGGCCATCTCCGCCGGCCTGGCCAGCCTGCGGGCGGTGACCTGGGCCGACCGCGTGGTGCCTGCTGAGGTGATCGCGGAGTTCGAGGCCGCGGGCGCCACCGTGGGGCAGATGTTCGGCATGGGTGAGGGCCTGTGCCTGGCCACGCCGCTCGACGCGGCACCGGCGATCCGGCATCACACCCAGGGCACCCGGATCTCCGCGTACGACGAGGTCCGCGTGCTCGAGCCGGGCACCCTGCGGCCGGTGGCCCCGGGGGAGCGGGGCGAGCTGTGCGCCCGCGGCCCCTACACGATCCGCGGCTACTTCCGGGCGCCCGGGCGCAACGCGCAGGCGTTCACGCCCGACGGCTTCTACCGCACCGGCGACATAGTCACCGAGATCCGCCAGGACGGGATGTCCTACTACCGGCTCGAGGACCGCATCAAGGACCTGATCAACCGGGGCGGCGAGAAGGTCAACGCCCAGGAGGTCGAGGAACTGCTGATCCGGCATCCGGCCGTGGAACGGGCGGCGGTCGTGGCCATGCCCGACCCGCGCCTCGGCGAGCGGGCCTGCGCCTTCCTGGTGGCCCGCCCCGGCGCCCGGGCGCCCGGGCTGGACGAGGTCCGGGTCTTCCTGGACACCATCGGGGTGGCCAAGTTCAAGTGGCCGGAGCGGATCGAGATCCGGGACGAACTGCCGCTGACCAATATTCACAAGGTCAACAAGGCCGCGCTGCGCCGGGAGATCCGGCGGCTCACCGGGGAGGGCGGGCCGGCATGACCGCCCGCCGGGTGCAGATCATCGGCGGCGGCCCGGCTGGCCTGCTCACCGCCCGGCTGCTGGCCCGCTCGCATCCGGGCTGGTCCGTGCGGCTGGCCGAACGCCTGCCGCCGGAGGACACGTTCGGCTTCGGGGTCGGCCTGACCCGGCGGCTGATGACCTCGCTGCAGGAGGCGGACGCCCAGATCCACGACGCCATCGCCGCCGCCATGCACCCGTTCGCGTCGGCGGAATTCCGGCTGCCGCAGGGCGACATCACGTTCGGGCAGTTCCACAGCGGTGCGATCAGCCGCGCCCGGCTGCTGCGGATCCTGCTGGACGGCGCCCGGCAGGCTGGGGCGCAGGTGGAGATCGGCGCGGCGGCCACGGTCAACGATGCGCTGGACCGCGCCGACCTGGTGATCGCCGCGGACGGGGTGTCGAGTACGGTCCGCGACCGGCACGCGGCAGAGTTCGGCCCGCAGACGGGGCTGGGCCGGGGCCTGTTCATCTGGTGCGCGGCCCCGGTCGCGCTGGACGGCACCGTGTTCACCCCGGCCCGGACCCCGGACGGGGTGTTCGTGGCGCACAGCTACCCCTACGGCGACGGGTGGTCCACGTTCGTGATCGAGGCGTCGGAGCGCACCCTGGAGCGGGCCGGGTTCACCGGCCGCGGGTGGGCCGATGAGGACGACTTCGACCGGGAGGCGCTGGCCTACCTGTCCGAGGCGTTCGCGCCGCTGCTCCGCGGGGCCGTGTTCACCGGCAACCGGTCATCCCGGTGGAGCCGGTTCCGGACGCTGCGCTGCGCCCGCTGGCAGCACGGCCGCGTCGTCCTGCTCGGGGATGCGGCCGCGACGGCCCACCCGTCCCTCGGCTCGGGCACGAAGATCGCCCTGGAGAGCGCCATCGCGCTGGCCGCGGCGCTGGGCCCGGTCGGGGACGAGGCGCCCGCGAGCGTCCTGGCCGGGTTCGAGCAGGCCCGCCGCCCGGCCGTGGAGCGGCTGCAGGACACGGCCCGGCGCAGCCAGCTGTGGTGGGAGTCGTTCGAGGCCCGCCAGGACCTGTCTCCCGCGCGGCTGGCCGTGGCCTACCTCAGCCGGGCCGGCGCGGTATCCCTCAGCGACCTGGCGGCATCCGCGCCCGACGTGGTCACCCGGGCCGCCGCCGACTTCGCCGGTGTCCGGCCGGGCGACGTGCCCGGCCAGGATCTGGCCGGCTGGGTGCTGCACCGCCCGCTCACCGCCGGCGGCAGGCACTATCCCGGCCGGTTGCGGGGCCGGGCCGACCCGGCGGCGGCCGCCGCAGGCCTGGTCGAGGTGGGGTCCGGTGACGCCTGGGGGCCCGCGGGCCAGGAGTACCTGGACAAGTCCCGCGGCCGCCTCGGGCCGGGAGCCGGGGTCATCCGCCTGACCGGCCCGGCCGGCCGTGCCGCGCTGCTGGACCGGCTCGCCGTGGCTGAGCGCATCCGCCGGGACCTGGGCGCCGTCACCGAGGTGAGCGTCCCCGCGGAGCACCTCGGGCTGGCCGTGGACGGGCTGGTGGCGGGCCGGGCGGACCTGATCATCCTGGCCTAGCACCGGGCGGACCTGACCGGGCCCGGCGGCCAGGCGGCCGGGAAGCCCAGCGGGCGGGAAGCTCAGCCGCCGTCGCGGCCGAGCACGCGCTCCAGGTACTGCACATCCTCGCGCAGCAGGGCCAGCGCGCCCTGCGGGCTGCCCAGGGCCCCGGTCCTCCCGGCCTCCTGCGCGACCATGGCCACGGCCAGGTCCGCCAGCTGGCCGGCGAGGTCAGCCGGGCTGCGGCCCGAGCCGGGGTGATGCCACCACGCCACCCAGTTGCACATGCCGATCACGGCCAGGGCGGCCAGCCGGGGATCCACGGGACGGAACTGGCCCGCGCTGACGCCGTCCTCGATGACCTGGGCCAGGCTGCGGAGCAGCGCCCGCTTGGCCGCCTGGTGCACCTCCGCGAGGTCCGGCGGGAGCTCGTGCTCGGATCGCTCGAGCAGCAGGAACCGGGCCGGCTGGGTCGCCCGGCCCAGCGCCATCAGCCGGGCGATCTCGTGCACCTGGGCCGCTGGCCCGAGACCGGTCTGGCCGGCCACCGCGCTGATCTCAGCGGCGCTGCCCTCCGTGATCTCGGTCACCAGCCGGGCCAGCAGCTCGTCCTTGCTCCTGACGTAGTGGTACAGGGCCGGCCGGGTCATGCCCATGGCCTCGGCAATGTCCTGGAGACTGGTGCCGGCGTAGCCGCGCTCCGCGAACAGGCGCGCGGCCTGCTCGTACATGTCGTTCTCGACGAGCTCGCGGCGCGCGGCCCGGCCGTCCCGGCTCTGCGTCACTGGCCCAGCAGCCAGCGCCCCGGGGCGATGAGCTCGCGGGCCTCGGCCGGCCCCCAGGACCCTGGCACGTAGGGAACGATCCCGGGCGGGCTGGCCAGCAGCGGCGCGGCCACCTCCCACACGGCGGCCAGGCCGTCCGGGCGGGTGAACAGCGAGCGGTCGCCGAGCAGCACGTCGTGGATCAGCCGGACGTAGGGCGGCAGCGGATCCGCGCCCTGCAGGTGCGACAGCGGGATCGAGGCGTGCGCGGGCTCCAGCGTGAGCGCCGGGCCGGGCTTCTTGGCCATCAGCGACAGGTCGATCTCGCCGTTGCCCGCCAGCGAGAACGACAGCACGTTGCTCCCGGGCGGCAGCTGCCCGGCCAGCGGCCCGGCCGGCTCGCGCAGGATCAGGCTGACCCGCTGCTCGGTGGCCGCCAGCCGCTTGCCGGTGCGCAGGTAGAACGGGACGCCACGCCAGCGGTCGTTGTCGATCCACAGCCGGGCGGCCACGAACGTGTCGCGGCGTGGAGTCGGCCGCCACCCCCGGCACGTCGCGGTACCCGTCGAACTGGCCCAGCACCACCTCGGCCGGGTCCAGCGGCCGGAAGCAGCTGATCACCTCTTCCCGGGCCGCCTGCAGGTCGAGCGGGCCCAGGCTGGCCGGCGGTTCCATGGCCACCTCGGCGGCGACCTGGAACAGGTGGGTGACCAGCATGTCCAGCACCGCGCCGGTGGCGTCGTAGAACCCGGCCCGGTCGGTGATGCCGAGCTTCTCGGGCACGTCGATCTGCACGGACTCGACGTAGTCCCGGCACCACATCGCGCCGAACAGACCGTTGGCGAAGCGCAGCACATGCAGGTCCTGGGTGGCCTCTTTGCCGAGGAAATGATCGATCCGGTAGACCTGCTGCTCGTCGAGCACCGAGTGGACGACCCGGTCCAGCTCCTCGAAGTTCCGTGGCGAGGTGCCGAACGGCTTCTCGTAGACCGCCCGCGCGCCCTTGGCCAGCCCGTGCTGGCCCAGCGCCTTGGTCAGCTCGGTGAAGGCGACCGGGGGGACAGCCAGGTAGTGGACGAGCTGGGGGTCGCTGCCGAGCGACGTGCGGGCCTTGCCCAGCACGTCCAGCAGGCTGCCGGGATCGTCGGTATTGAACCCGCCGCCCGCGAACAACACCCGCTCGGCGAACGCGTCCCACTGCGCCTTCTCCGGCGTGGGGCCGAACTCGGTCAGCGCCTCGTGGACGTGCTTGCGGAAGTCCTCGTGCGCGACGTCGCCGCGGCCGTTGCCGACCAGCCGCCACTCCCTGGGCAGCAGCCCCTCGGTGGCCAGCCGGTAGAACGCCGGCAGCACCAGGCGCTTGGCCAGGTCGCCGGTCGCGCCGAAGAGGACGAAGACCGTCGGGCCCGGGTGGGAGGCAGGGCTGCTCTGGGGAGAACGCTTCGCAGTGGGCATGCCCCCAATTTACGTGCCCGCGGTCGCCGGAGAGGTGCTGGCCGGCCGCTCAGGCGTGCCCGCCGATCAGGGTGCCGATGCTGAACGTGACCGCGATGGCCATCGCGCCCAGCAGCAGCTGGCGGACGCCCGAGTGGACCAGCGGCCGCCCGGTGAGCTGGCCGACCACCATCCCGCCGGTGACCAGCGCCACCGCCGTGATCACCAGGGTGGCGACCAGGTTCGGCAGGCCCAGCAGGTAGGGCAGCAGCGGCACCAGCGCGCCGAGGGAGAACGACAGCAGCGAGGCGAAGCCGGCCAGGACGGGGGAGGGCAGCTCGCCGGGATCGATGCCGAGTTCCTCCCGGGTGTGCACGCGCAGCGCCGTGCCCGGGTCCCGGGACACCGCGGCGGCCATCCGGCCCGCGGTCTCGGCGTCCGCGCCGTATTCGCGGAAGTAGCCGGCCAGCTCTTCCTGCTCGGCCAGGGGGAACTGGGCCAGCATCTTCTTTTCCAGCGCCACCTCGGCGTGCACCAGCTCGTTCTGGTTGGTGACCGAGATGTACTCGCCGGTGCCCATCGAGAACGCGCCGGCCACCAGGGCGGCCACCCCGGTCAGCACGATGGTGTGCGCGGCCACCTGGCCCCCGCCCAGCCCGGCGATCAGCGACGCGTTGGTGACCAGCCCGTCCACCGCGCCGAACACCGTCGGCCGCAGCCAGCCGCCGGACACGTCCCGATGCCCGTGCGACCAGCCCGCGCGCAGCGCCGCGGTCCCGGTCGCCGAGGACGGGCCGCGTATTTCCTCGTCAGCCACTGGTGCTGATCACCCCCGCGCCGTGTCCGTCCGGTGCATGTCACGGTACTGCCGGGGCCTGGCCCCCCGGGGCACGGCCGGGCAACACGCGCGGATATACTTCTGTTTCAGAAATTGTTGGCTCGCTGGCGAGCTGCTGGCGGGCACCCGATCCCCCAGGAAGCGTTCTTCTGATGGCCAGCGAACCCGCGGCCCAGGCCCGGCCCGCGCCCCCCGGGCGCCCCCCGGCCCCCGGGCACCCGCCGGCCACCGCATCGCCCGGCCCGCCCGGGGCCCCGGCTACCCGGGCGCCCCGGACTGGCCGGGTCCGCGTCCCGGCCCCGCTGATCAGCTACCGGCTCCCGTCCGGCCGGGGCGCCACCGAGCAGCCGAACGCCACCGGCGACGGCGAGGCCGCGCTCACCCCCCGGTTCTGGGCCATGGTCGCGCTGACCGGCGTGGCCGCCGGGCTGTTCGGGGATCTGCTGATGCTGCTCCTGTTCACCGTCCAGCATCTGGCGTTCGGGTACCACACCGGGTCGCTGGAGTCCGCGGCGGAGCACGCGTCCGACCTCCGCCGCCTGGTGGTGCTGCTGAGCGCCGGGGTGTTCGGCGGGATCGCCTGGTTCCTGCTGCGCCGCTTTACCCACGGGGAGAAGTCAGACCTCGATGACGAGGTGTGGGGCGACGGGACCCGGCTGTCCTTCCGCCGGTCGCTCGGCACCTCGGTCATCTCCGAGATCGTCATCGGGATGGGCGCGTCGCTGGGTCGGGAGGCCGCGCCCAAGCTGATGGGCGGGGCGTCCGCGGGCATCCTGGCCGGCTGGGCCCGGCTGACCCCGGCCCAGCGACGGCTGCTGATGGCGTGCGGCGGGGGAGCGGGGCTGGCCGCGGTGTACAACGTGCCGCTGGGCGGTGCCCTGTTCACCGCCGAGGTCATGATGGGCAGCATCAGCCTGCCGATCGTCCTGCCCGCGCTGGCCTGCTCCGGGATCGCCACCGCGACCGCGTGGCTGTACCTGCCCAACCGGGCCACCTACCTGGACGTGCCCGGCGTACCACACCACGCTGCCGCTGCTGGTCTGGGCGCTGCTCGCCGGGCCGGTGATCGGGCTGATCGCGTCCGGGTACATCCGGCTGATCGGCTGGGTCACGCATCACCAGGCCAGCGGCCGGTGGGCGCTGATCGCCCCGCTGGGGGCGTTCGGGGTCCTGGCCCTCGCCGGCCTCGCCTATCCCCAGCTGTTCGGCAACGGGAAGGACATGGCCCACGACGCGTTCCTCGGGTCGGACGGCCTGGTCCTGCTGCTGGTGCTGTTCGCGCTGAAGCCCCTGGTCACGGCCCTGTGCCTGGGCAGCGGCGCGTCCGGGGGGCTGTTCACGCCGACGATGAGCACGGGGGCGGTGCTGGGCGGCGCGGCCGGCCTCGCGTGGAGCCTGGCCTGGCCCGGCTCGCCGGCAGGCGCCTACGCGCTGGTCGGTGCGGCGGCCATGCTCGGCGCGGCCATGCAGGCGCCGCTGGCCGGCCTGGTCCTGATCATGGAGCTCAGCCACGGGGGCTTCGCGATCATGATCCCGCTGGTCCTGGCCACGGTTATCGCCACCGTGGTCGCCCGGCACATCGACGGGTACTCGATCTACTCCGCCCGCCTGCGGGCCCACCCGCCCGGGTAATCCGCGGCGCGGGCGGTCGCCGGGCGTTTAGTGGCGGGCTGGCGGGGCGCCGCCGGCTGTTCACCCCGGTGATCCACATCGGGTGTTAAAACCCCTGCCGGGCTGGGCATTTTACCTAGAGAAAACCCAGCGGCGCGGCTAACGCCGTCCGCTGGCTGTGGTGACCGGCTCCGCACGATCGCGAGGCACGCCATGGATTTCTTCCGAACATCCGCCGCCCCGTCCGCACCCCCGGTCCCCAGGCCGGGGAAGGCCCTCCTGGCCGGCCTCGCCGCCCTGAGCGTCGCGTTCGCCGCGCTCGGGGCCGCGTCCCCGCACCGGCCGTCTGCCCGTCCGGCGGCGGTGACCGCGGCCCGCCCGGCCGTGAGCCGCGGTAGCCTGCACGCCGTGACCGACGCCGCCGATGTCAAGAAGGGCGTCGGGGCCTGGACCTTCACCGGCGTCAGCCAGGCTCTCGCCGATTCCGGGGCATCCTGGTACTACACCTGGTCGCCGAACCATTCCGGTATCAGTACCCCGTCCGGCGTGCAGTTCGTCCCGATGATCTGGGGCAGCGCCGACGTCACCTCCGCCGCGCTCAGCCAGGCCGAGCAGTACGGGAGCGTCCTGCTCGGCTTCAACGAGCCGGACAACGCCAGCCAGTCGGACCTGAGCGTGTCCCAGGCGCTCAGCCTGTGGCCCCAGCTGATGGCCACCGGGATGACCCTAGGCAGCCCCGCCGTCACGGCCGGCGGTGCCGCCCCGGGCGGCTGGCTGGACCAGTTCATGGCGGGTGTGGCGGCCCGCGGGTACCGGGTGAACTTCATCGCCCTGCACTGGTACGGGTCTGACTTCGCGACCGCCACGGCCGTGGCGCAGCTGAAGAGCTACCTCCAGGGCGTCTACGCCCGCTACCACCTGCCGATCTGGCTCACCGAGTTCGCGCTGGCCAACTGGGCCGCGGGCACCTTCCCCACCGACAGCCAGCAGGCCGCCTTCCTCTCCGCCGCGCTGCCGATGCTGCAGGGCCTGTCCTACGTGCAGCGCTACGCGTGGTTCGCGCTGCCGGTCGATCCCGCCTACGGCAACACGGGCTTGTTCGCCAGCGGGCCGGTCGTCACCACCGTCGGCCGGGCCTACGAAGCCGCGCCGTGACCCGGCCTGAAGAGGCCTGCCGCCGGGCCTACCCGGGGGGCCGGGGCGCCGGGGGCGGCAGCAGGCCGGCCAGGATGCGGGTCATGGCCCGGTCGAACAGCGTCTCCGGCTGGCCCGGGTCACCCTGGGCGCCCTGCCTGGCCAGCGCGGCGGGTGCGTCGGCCAGCGCGGCCGCCAGATGCGGATGCCGGCCCCGGCGGTGATCTGCAGCAGGTAGCCGGCCAGCGAGCCCTGCCACTCGGTGATGTCCTGCCCGGCCCGCTGCTGGCCGATCTCGGTCTCCGCGACCAGCCGCACGGCCCCGGAGAACAGGCCGATGATCTCTAGCTTGGCGGGGCCGCTGAGGTCCACCGTCGCCAGCGCGGCCAGGATGTGCTCGATGAAGGCGACCGCGTTCGGCCCGGGCAGGTTCCCGGCGCCCGGCACGTCGAGCAGCCATGGGTGCCGGTGGTAGAGGGCCCGGCCCTGCTGGGCGAGCCGGAGCAGATCCGCCGCTGGCCGGCCCGAGGGGATTTCGTACGAGAACTCCCCGTAGACCTGGTCGGCCATCAGTTCCACCAGCTCGTCCCGGGTGGCGAGGTAGCGGTACAGGGAGGCGGGTGCGGTCCCGATGGCCGCCGCGGCCGAGCGCATGGTCACCGCGGCGAGACCGCTGGCGTCGGCCAGCCTGATGCCCGCCGACGCGATCTCCGCCCGGCTGTGTTCCGGGGCTGGCCCGCGGGCCGACCGCTCCGGCCGGGTCCAGATGCTCGGGCCCCGGCCGCCGGGCTTCCGTTCCTCGCTCATTGCGAACACTGTATTCAGTAAGTTAGCCTTCTTCTATAGCGAACATTGATCGCAGTTCCGGCGCTGGCCGGCTAGCGGCCGGGCTGATGGCCCGGCTCAATGGCCGGGCGGCCGCCGGGGAACCGAGAGCAGGGAGCACACATGGCTGAAGCAGCCGAACCTGGCCCCTGGGCCAGCCCGTGGACACCGACGCAGTACGCCCGCAACGGCGACGTCACGATCGCCTATGACCAGCTGGCCGGGCTCGCAGGGTGAACCGCTGCTGCTGGTCATGGGCCTGGCCGTGTCCAGGTTCTGGTGGCCGGCCGGGCTGGCCCAGGCGTTCGCCGACCAGGGATTCGCGGTGGCCCGCTACGACCAGCGGGACGCCGGGCAGTCCACCCGGATGCCGGACACCGGGGGCAGCAACCCGTTCGCCGCGGTGGTCCGCAAGCGCGGCGCGTACTCCGCCGAGGACCTGACCGACGACGCGATCGCGGTGCTGGACGCGCTGGGCTGGGAGCGGGCGCACATCTTCGGCGCCTCGCTCGGCGGGATCATCGCCCAGCGCATCGCGCTGCGTCACCCCGGCCGCGTGCTCAGCGTGACCTCCGCCATGGGCATGCCCAGCGACGCGGTCGGCCTCAAAGGGGGCCGTTACGTGCGCTTCGGCACGCTGGCCAGGCTGTCCCGGGCCAAGTTCCCCGACGGCCGCGACGGCGACATCCAGCTGTCGCTCATGCTCGCCCGCGCCCTCGCTTCCCCGGATTACCCGTTCGACGAGACCGCCGCGCGGGAGTGGATCGAGCGCGAGGTGGACAGCGGCCCCCGGGATACCAAGGCCCAGAGCAGGCAGGTCGGCGCCCCGTGGCACGGCCCGAAGCTGCGCGAGCTGCACAAGCCCGTCCTGGTCCTGCACGGCGACCAGGACCCCATCCTGCGGGTCAGCGCGGCCCGGGCCACCGCCAGGGCCATTGACGGCGCCCGCCTGGTGGTCCTCCCCGGAGTCGGCCACGACCTTCCCGCCGCGCTGTGGCCGGACATCGCTCGCGAGGTCCGCCAGACCGCCGACCAGGCATCGGCCCCCTCAGCCTGAGCGTTTCCGCTAACGGTCGTACCGGCGCGAGGCGGCCGCCCCGGGCACTGGTGGCCCGGCGCCGGGCCGGCCCGCCTAAGGTGTCTAGCCTGTCCGTACGCGGGGGCGGGTGGCCGCCGGTGGCCCGGCCCCGCGGAGCAGCCGATCCGGGAGGGACCCGATGGCCGACGCCGATGACGTCCGCCGTCTCGCGCTGGCCCTGCCCGGCGTGGCGGAGATCGAGAGCGACGGGTTCGACTTCCGGGTCGGCGGTCACGGCTTCATCTGGTCCTACCCGGAGCGCCCGCCGGGCCAGCCGCGGGTCATCCGGACCGACATCGCCGTGCTCTTCGTCGGGGACGAGGCCGAGAAGCAGGCCCTGCTCCTCGGCGAGCCCCGGGTCTTCTTCAGCGGGCCAGGCTACGACGGCCGCCCGCTGGTCATGCTGCGCCTGGCGGAGGTGGACGCGGGGCGCCTGGAAGAGCTCATCACCGACGCCTGGCGGATGCGCTCACCGGGCGGCTGAGCGGCCCCGTTAGGCTGGCGGCGTGGCGCGACGGTTCGATGTCATCCGCACCGAGCGCCTGGTCATGCGGCGCTGGCGGGAGGCCGACCGCGAGCCGTTCGCGGCGATGAACGCCGACCCCGAGGTCATGCGGTACTTCCCGGCCCGGCTCGACCGGGCGGCGAGTGACGCCCTGGTGGACCGGATTGAGGGTCTCTTCCAGCGGCAGGGGTTCGGGCTGTGGGCCCTCGAGGTCGCCAGCCCAGAGCCCGCCAGCCCAGAGCCCGCCAGCCCAGGGGAGTTCATCGGGTTCACCGGACTGAACCCGATGCCCGGGGGAGTCCCGGGCGCGGGCGGCATGGAGGTCGGCTGGCGGCTGGCCCGGCACGCCTGGCATCAGGGCTACGCGAGCGAGGCCGCCGCGGCCGCGGCCGAGGTGGCTTTCCGGGGGCCGGCCTGGCCGAGCTGTGGTCGATGACGGCGGTCCTGAACCAGCCGTCGCAGGCGGTGATGCGGCGGCTGGGGATGACCCTGGACGCCTGTTTCGACCACCCGGGGGTGCGGGCCGGTCATCCTCTCCGCCCGCACGTGGCCTACCGCCTGCCGCGCTCCTACCCGGTCTGACGGTGCGCCGTCCCGCACGGGTCGCCACGCTGATCCCGGGTAGGGACCTCAGTGCCCTAGCGGCACATACCGTCAGAAAACCAGGAGATATCGCGATGACCAGCGGTTTCTACGGACCGGAGGACTTCGGGTCCAGCCCATTCGATGACTTCCTCGCTCGCATCTACGGCGCTGGCGGCCCGCGCCAGCCTGCGCACCGGGTCAACATCACCCGGCTGATGAGCGCGCCAGCCCGGGAGCTCCTCGGCGCGGCCGCGGGCCACGTGGCCGAACGGGGCGGCGCGAACCTGGACACCGAGCAGCTCCTCTGGGCCGCCGCGCACCTGGAGCCGACCCGCGAGCTGCTGGCCCGGGCCGGCGCGAATCCTGACGAGCTCGCCCGCGAGATCGAGAACTCCGAAGAGCAGGCCGGGCGGGCCGGTGAGCCACCGCAGCTCACGCCGGGGGCCAAGCGCGCGCTGCTGGACGCACACCAGATCTCCCGCGCGGTCGGCTCGACGTACATCGGGCCGGAGCACATCCTGTTCGCCCTGGCCGCGAACCCGGAATCTGGTGCGGGCCGGCTGCTGGCCGCGGCCGGGGTCACCCCGGAGACGCTGCAACGGGTCCTGGCCGGCCAGGGCGGTCCGCCCGGGGGGAGGGGCCCGGGCAGCCGGTCGGCCACGCCGACGCTGGACGAGTTCGGCCGCGACCTCACCTCGATGGCCCGCGAGGGCCGGATCGACCCGGTCATCGGCCGCGAGGACGAGATCGAGCAGACCATCGAGGTGCTGTCCCGCCGGGGCAAGAACAACCCGGTCCTGATCGGCGAGGCCGGGGTGGGCAAGACCGCGATCGTGGAAGGCCTGGCGCAACGCATCGTGGACGACGACGTGCCGCAGACGCTGGGCGGCAAGCGGGTCGTGCAGCTGGAGCTGTCCGGCGTGGTGGCCGGCACCCGCTACCGGGGGGACTTCGAGGAGCGGGTCAAGCGGATCATCGACGAGATCCGGGAGCACCGGGACGAGCTGATCATCTTCATCGACGAGCTGCACACGCTGGTGGGCGCGGGCGGCAGCAGCGAGGGCGGGATGGACGCCGGCAACATGCTCAAGCCCGCCCTGGCCCGCGGCGAGCTGCACATCGTCGGCGCGACCACGCTGGATGAGTACCGCAAGAACATCGAGAAGGACGCGGCGCTGGCCCGGCGGTTCCAGCCCATCCTGGTGCCCGAGCCGACGGTGGACGACACGATCACTATCCTGCGCGGCCTGCGTGACCGCTACGAGGCGCACCACCAGGTGCGCTACACCGACGAGGCGCTGACGGCCGCCGTCGAGCTGTCCGACCGCTACATCACCGACCGTTTCCTGCCGGACAAGGCGATCGACCTCATCGACCAGGCCGGTGCCCGGGTCCGGCTGCGGATCACCACGCCCCGCCGGGAGGTGCGCGACCTGGAGCACCGGGCCGAGGAACTGCAGCGGGACAAGGACCAGGCCATCGCCAGCGAGCAGTACGAGCACGCCTCCCAGCTGCGCGACGAGATCAGCCAGGTCCGCCAGCAGATCGAGGATCTGGGCGGTGACTCGTCCTCGGTGCCCGAGGTCACCGCGGAGGACATCGCCGAGGTCGTCTCCCGGGCCACCGGCATCCCGGTACGCCAGCTCACCGAGGAGGAGAAGGACCGGCTGCTGCGCCTGGAACAGCACCTGCACGACCGGGTCATCGGCCAGGACGAGGCGGTCGCCGCGGTGGCCGAGGCGGTCCGCCGGTCCCGGACCGGGCTCGGCGACCCGAACCGCCCGGTGGGTAGCTTCCTGTTCCTCGGCCCGACCGGCGTGGGCAAGACGGAGCTGGCCCGGGCGCTGACCGAGGCCCTGTTCGGCGCGGACAGCCGGATGATCCGGCTGGACATGAGCGAGTTCCAGGAGCGGCACACGGTGCAGCCGGCTGGTGGGCGCGCCGCCCGGGTACGTCGGCTACGACGAGGCCGGGCAGCTCACCGAGGCGGTCCGGCGGCGGCCCTACTCGGTGATCCTGCTCGACGAGATCGAGAAGGCGCACCCGGACGTGTTCAACACCCTGCTCCAGGTGCTCGACGACGGCCGGCTCACCGACGGCCAGGGCCGGACCGTGGACTTCAAGAACACCGTCCTCATCATGACCAGCAACCTCGGCTCGGACCTGATCACCCGCCGGGCCGGGCCGCTCGGATTCGCCGGGAGCTCGGCCACCGCCGGCAGCGCGCCCCAGGACACCCTGCAGGACCAGCTCATGCGGCGGCTCCGGGAGTCGTTCCGGCCGGAATTCCTGAACCGGATCGACGAGATCATCATCTTCCGCCAGCTCGACGAGACCGAGCTGCGGCAGATCACCGAGCTGATGCTGCAGGAGACCCAGCGCCGGCTGCACGCCCAGGACGTGACGCTGGAATTCACCCCGGCCGCGGTGGACTGGATCGCCGAGCACGGGTACCAGCCCGAGTTCGGCGCCCGGCCGATGCGCCGGGTTATCCAGCGCGAGGTGGACAACGAGCTGTCCCGGCGGCTGCTGGACGGGCAGATCAACCCCGGCCAGCAGGTCGTCGTGGACGTCCAGGACGGTCACCTGACCTTCGTCCCGCACGAGCAGCAGGTGCCAGCCCGCGCGGGCTGACCCTCACCGGCACGCAACGAAAGGCAGCACATGCAACGCGACAGTTCCAAGCACGGCCCGCGAGTCGACGAGGAAATGGAAGAAGAAGACCAGACCATCCTCCGGTCGGGCCAGCAGCCGCGCGCCGAGGAGTGGCGCCAGACCGAGCCGTTCGAGGAGCCGCACCTGGACACGGAACTGCCCGCGGGCGACGAGCCTGCCGCCCCGCGTGGGATGACCCCGGCCGACGTGGAGCGGCGCTCGGACATCGCCCGGTGGCTGCCCCCGCACAAGTTCCCGGCGGATCGCGCCGTGCTGCTGGCGTTCCTGCAGCACGAGGGCGCGCCCGACGACGTCGTGGACGCGATCGCCAGCCTGCCCGGACGGCGGAAGTTCGCCACGATCGGCGAGGTTGTCCGGGCCCTCGGCATCCCGTACGAGGAGGAGTAGCTCAGCGGCGGGCCGGGCGGCGCCGGACCGGCCCGGCCCGGCTACCTGATCACGAAGTCGCCCAGCCCCTCGGGCCGTTCCTCGCGCACCGCGACGCCGGTGACGCTGGCCGCGGCCGGCCCCTGGTAGGCCCAGTCAACCAGGCGGTGCACCCCGTCGGGCGGTCCTTCCAGGACGGCCTCGACGCGGCCGTCGGGCAGGTTGCGCACCCAGCCACTCACCCCGTGCTGCCGGGCCAGCCGCCGGTAGGAATCGCGGAAGCACACGCCCTGGACCCGGCCGGAAATCAGCACATGATTGCGGATCACGAGCCCCACCGTAAAGCACCGGACGGCCTGCCCGGGAGGACCGGCGCGGATCGCGGAATGGCCGGGAAGGCATGACACCATGAGCGGGTGGCGGAGTTCGACGCGGAGCTGTACCTGCGGCTGACCGGGGAGCGCACGCTGCTGGACCCGGATACCGGCCACGGCCAGCCGGGCGAGGCGCCGCTGGGTACCGCGGCGCACGCGCTGGTGGCCGTGCGCGCGATGACGGCCGCGGCGGCCCAGGCCATCGTGGATGACTACGCCCTGGCTCTCGCCTACCGGACCGGTGAGCACCAGCATCGCCATCACCGCCTGAGGGTGGCCCGGCGGCCCGCCCCGGCCCCCACCCTGGGCCCGCTGCGGGCGGTGCGCTGCCTGAGGCTGATCGAGCAGCCGTGGGGCCAGCTGTTCCTGAGCTACCTGGTGCTCGGCGACGAGGTGACCGTGCTGCACGTGACCATGACCCCGGCGCTGCCGCCGCCCGGGCCGGCGCCAGGCGCCGGCCAGTCGGACACCCGCTCTGCCGTCTCCGTCGTGTCCCGGGCGGGCGGCCGGGGGCGCGGCCCGGCCGGTCACACGATCGGGCCGGGGCTGCCCGCGCAGCTCACCGTGACTGACGACCGCGGCACGACCGCGGCCGGCAGTTTCAGCGGCGGGGGTGACGGCACCGTCTGGCGTGGCGAGTTCGAGATCCGCCCGCCGCTCGCCCCGGAGACGGCCTGGATCGAGCTGCTGGGCGAGTGGGTGGAGCTGCCCGCGCCGCCGGCCGGGACCGCGGAGGTACGGGTCGAGCCGCGCCAGGACAGGAACCTGGCCTGTGGCTACCTGTGGGCCCGGCTGGCCAGCCTGGCCCAGTTCCACTCACCTGACGTGGTGGACACCTCCATCGAGACGCTCGTCGCGGCCGGGGCGCTGGCCGCGGACGACCCGGCCATCGCCGAGGTGCGGGCGGTGGTCAACGGTCTCTTCTCCCGGGCGGGCGCCGCGGGGGGTTCCCGGGCCGCGCTGCCGGAGCCGTGGCGGTCCATGCTGGGCCGGCGCGGCCAGGCCGGCGGCCCCCAGGGCCTGGTGGTGGCGGGCGTGACGACGCCGCCCTTCGACGGGGTCACGGTGGCGCTGCTGGCCGTGCGCTCGGCCGATGAGGAGTTCACCGCCGACGTCGAGATCGTCCCCGCCCTGCCGCACTGGCACGCGTCCCCCGGCGTGGTGGACGGGCCCATGGTGGCCTGGTGGGCCGCGGACGACCGCGGCCATCACTATCTCGGGCGGCAGGGCAGCTGGCACTCCGGCCCGGACCGCTCTGGCGGGCAGATCGAGTTCTGGCCCGCGCTGGACCCGGCCGCCCGGGTGCTCGACATCATGCCGACCACGATGTCCGCGCGGGCCGTCATCCGGCTGCCGCTGGACTGGGGCGAGGACCGGTGAGCACCCCGTGGTGGCAGGGCATCGCGCCCGCGGCGGCCCGGGTGTCCTGCGACGGCCGGGAGCACGAGCTGCGCTGGGCGGCCGGCCAGCTGCGCGCTCCCGGCCACCCGGACCTGGCCGGTGAGCAGATCCTCAGCGCCCTGGCCGGGCAGCGGTGCGCCTGCCTCGACGTCCTGGACGCCTGGGCCGGGCACGCTGACGACCTGCGTGTCCTGCTCATGGCCAGCCGCGGCCCGGCCGATCCGGTGCGGGTCACGCCGGAGGACGCGCCGCCGGCGGCCCCGGTGATCGGGCGCGGCCGGGCGGGCATGGCCCGCCGCCGGGCCGCCGTGACCGCGGTGCTGAGCGGGGCCAGGTCCCGGGAGCCCGCAGACCCGCTGGTCGCGCTGCTGGCCCTGGGCGGCCCGATGCAGGCCCGGCTGACGGCCACGGTCGCCGCGGCCTGGCGGGAGCGCCTGCGCGAGCGGGCCGCGCCCGCGGACGCCGCGGCGGCCCGGGCCGCCCGGCCTGCGCTGCACGCCGCGCTGTATGGCCGGGTGGTGGCCATCCTGCGGGCCTGGACCGGGCAGCCCGGCCTGCCGATCACGCTGAGCATGATCCCGGAAGCGGGTCCGCCGGCCCTGGCCCGCGACGGGGAGGGGCTCACGGTCCAGCTCCCGTTCGGCTGGCTCAACGACGTGTGGGCTCGCGGGCTGGGCACCTGCTGGGACCGGTTCTGCCTGGCCGCCGTGCCCGCCGGGGACGGGTGGGAGCTGTCGGCCGTAGGCCCTGACCTGGGGCCGCCCTCCCCGCTCACGATCACCGGCGCCCGGCCCGGGTGAGCCAGGTCCCGCCCGGCGCCCGGGCCTCAGCCCTTCCGCGCCCGGCGGGCGTGCTTGCGGGCGCACCGCCGGCAGGCCGGGACCGTCCCGGCCACCGCGACCGCGGGAACGCCCAGTAACCAGTGACGGCGGTGGCAGCGGCAGGGCTCCCCGGGGGCGGGCCGGGGCGCGGCCGGCCCGGCGCAGGACGTCCCGGCGGCCGGATCCAGGTGCACCCAGCGCGGCGGCTGGGCGTCGGCCGCCCAGCGCAACGGGTGGCTGGCCGCCGTGCACACCACGCCGGACAGTTCGGGAACCACGGCCATTCCGGGCGGGAATCCGGGTGGGGCGGGCTGGGCGGCGGCGGCCGCCGCGTGGTAATCCTGCGGCGATACCAGTGCCGACGCCGCGGCCAGTTCCCAGCGGGCCAGGTGGGTGCCCTCGCAACGGCAGGGTTCGCCCCGCGGGGCCTGGCAGGCGGCGCAGCGCATGCTGCGCACCGCCTCGGCCAGGTCGGCGGGCATCGCGCCGCTCACCGCGGTCATAACCCCCCCAAGCCGCCATCGTGCGCCTACCCATCGTAATCGCACGCGAGCCTGGAGTCACGCTTCGCACACGCGTCCTGGCGTACCGGGCAGCCGTAATGCGTACCGGCCAGCCTTAATGCGTGGCGGGCAGGCCCGCATACCCAGCCGGGCGCTCGTGCGCCGCGGCGGGCCGGCCCGGGTAGCGGGCTACGGCGGGCCGATCGACACCCCGAACGTCGACCGGCGTGCCGGCCCGGCGGGCGCAGGCCGTGCCGGACGGGGCTACGCCAGGCAGGTGAGCGGCGCCCCGCCATTGTAGGCCACCATGTCGGCCAGCGCGGCGGGGACGTCGATGGGTCCGCCGCGCGGCGTCCCGGCCAGCTCGGCGCAGGCCCGGTGCAGGTTGCCGACGATCCGCTCGGGGTCGGCCCAGCCGGCGAACCGGCCCAGGTCGGTGTCCCGCGCCGCGGCGAGCGGGGCCAGCCCGGCCGCCCGGGCGCGGGCCGCGACGTCGAGCACGAACCGGAGGTAGTCCAGCGTCGCCTCGAAGCGGCCCGGTCCCCTCGAAGACGGGCCCGTGGCCCGGCACGGTGATCCGGGCGCCGAGCGGCGCCAGGACCTGTTCCAGCACCTCGACCGCTCCGGTCACCGAGCCCATCAGCAGGAACGGCGTGCCCCCGTTGAAGATCAGGTCGCCGCAGAACAGCACGGAGCGGTCCGGGATCCAGACGATCGAATCGTTAGTGGTATGCGCGGGGGTACCGACGTTGCGCACGGCTGCGCCCGCAGGTCCCCGGCGTGCACGGCGATCTCGTCGGTGAACGTGACGAAGGGCGGGTCGAGGGTCAGCTCACCCCAGTCGGGGCCGTCCCAGAAGCGCAGGTCGCGCGGCGGCCCGAAGGCGAGTGGCCTCGCGCCGCGTGCTCTCGTGGCCGACGATCGCCGCGGCCGGGAACAGGCAGTTGCCGAAGGTGTGGTCGCCGTGGTGGTGGGTGTTGACCACCGTGCGCACCGGCGCGGGCGTGACGGCGGCGATGGCCGCCTGGTAGGCGCGGGTCCGGCGGTGGGTGGCGCAGGCGTCGATGCTGATGACGCCCTGCGGCCCGGTCAGGAACCCGGTGTTGTTGATCCACCAGGTGCCGTCGGGCTGGACGTAGGCGTAGATCCCGGCGGACACCTCGTGCACCTCGGGCCGTCCCGGGACGGTGATATCGCTGGCCAGGCTGCTCATCGGGTCTCCTCTGCAGAACGACCTGGCCGTAATCCTCCCAGCCGCCGGCCGTAACGCTGAACGCGGCAAGCTGCCCTAGAGCGACCTGCGCTGGGAGGACGCGCTTCGATGGCTCTGATGGCCACGGCCGGCGCGGCGCGAAACCCAGTTCCATAGCCCGTAAAGTCGCCTTGTGGCGACCGTCGATGCCTTGCTGACCGTCTATGACCAGCAGATGCGGGGACTAGAGCCCAGGCCGCCCGCCGGGGTCAGGTACGAGCGGGACGGGCCGCTGCTGCGAGGCGTCGGCGGGCACCGCGGCTACATCTCGGGCCCGCGTGACCTCGGGGTAACAGGGGCAGAACTCGACCGGCTGATCGCCCGGCAGCGGGACTACTTCGCCGGGCGCGGCGAGGCTGTCGGGTGGCAGACCCGCGCTCACGATGAGCCGGCTGACCTGCCCGCACGGCTGCGCGCCGCGGGATTCGTGCCCGGGGAGGAGCGGACGGTCCTGGTCGGGCTCACCGCGGAGCTGGCCACCGCCCCTATCCTGCCCGGCGGCGCCGCCCTGCGCTGGGTCACCGCGGACGACGACATGCACCGGATCGCCGCGCTGCAGTCCACCGTCTGGGGCCAGGACTGGGACTGGCTCGGTGAGAACCTCATCGCCCGGATCGCCGCCGCCCCGCAGGGCATCGCGGTCCTGGCCGCGGAGGCCGATGGTGGCGTTGTCTCCGCGGGGTGGCTGGCTTTCTTCCAGCCAGGCGCGGACAGCTTCGCCCGCCTGCTGGGCGGGTCGACACTGCCGCGATGGCGCGGCCGCGGGATCTACCGGGCGCTGGTCGCTGCCCGCGCTCAGCGCGCTGCCGCCCGCAGCGTCACGTACCTGCACGCCGACGCCTCTGACGACAGTGCCCCCATCTTGCGCCGTCTGGGATTCCGTGCCGTGACCACCACCACGGCTTACGTCTGGACGCCGCCGCCGCCCGCCAGACCAGGATGACCCACACGGCGGAACCGGACCTAACTTCCAGTGCCAGGCCGTGCGCAGTGCGTTGATCGCTCTGGCAAACGCGCGAGGCTGTTCGGGTGCCCACCCGCGGTCCACGTGGTGACGGTGGCGCGCCGCACCATCGTGGAGCCGAAATCGGACTACGTGGTCGTGGCCTACCGCCTCAGATCTGCGGCCTGCCCGCCGGGAGCGGGTCGGCCGCAAAGGCGCCCTTGCCGGAGACGACCACGGCCCACCCCTGTTTCGCCAGGTAGCGGTAGGCCTGCCGCACGGTCCCGCGCGACACCCCCAGCTCCTGCATGATCGTCGCCTCTGACGGCAGGCGCTGGCCCGGTTCAGTGATCCGCCCGGCAATCCAGGCAGCCACCTGCCGCCACAACGGCACGGCCGAGTCAGGGTTGACGATCATGAACCTGACTCTAAGCAGGCTATGTTGTGCCTGACCAGCAGAGTACGGGCTAACCTGGGTATAGACAGGTTAGGACAGGTTGTAATAGCGTGATGGCCGACTACAGCGTGTACTCACTTCCCGGGAGATGATCCGTGGATCAGTCACGAGGTGCCTACCGCGCCCCCTTAACCGCAAGGCCGGTTAGTTAAGGTCCGTCGCCGGGTGTCAAGGGTGAGCCAAGGACGGCGATGGTGATGGTGGCCTTGCGGGTTGTGCGGTCGACCTTGCCTTTGGCGTTGTATCTGGACATGGCGCGTTTGACGACGCGGGGGCTGGTGCGCGGCCGCCTGCTTGGCATCAGGCTGGCCAGGACGAGCCTGCCGATCGTCCCGGCCAGGTCGGTGACGGGGCCGGCGGTTACGCCGGCGGCGAGGATGACCTGGTCGCGGGCGGTGTTCAGGGCGACGGTGAAGCTGGCGCGGTCGGGGTCGGTGCCAGGGACGGTCGCGGCGGCGTCGGCGATGGCGGTGCGCAGGACCTGGTAGGTGACCAGCAGGGCGTAGATTTCCTGCTCGATGCCGTCGGGGGTGCGGGCGCGCAGGACACGGCCGCCGAGGATGGTGGATTTGAGCTCGAGGTAGGCAGTCTCGATCTCCCAGCGCTCGTGGTAGAGGACAGCCAGGTCCGCGGCGGGGTAGCGGGCCGGGTCAGTCAGGGTGGTGACCAGCCGGCAGCCGATGGCGAGTTTCCGGTGCTGGTCGCGATGGTGATCTGGGCGTCGATGACCCGGACGGGGACGCCGCCGAAGCGCGACAGCCAGGACCCGTCGGGCAGGCGGCTCAGGACCGGGAGCCCGGGGCGCCGTAGCCGGTGCGGACGCGGATCAGGAAGTCCGCCCGGTCCCCGCGATCTGCGCGGCCAGGAAGCCGCGCCGAAGTTCCGGTCGGCGAGCAGGACCATCCCGGCGTGCAGGCTGCCGAGCAGGCCCGGGGCGCAGGTGGTCTCGCCGGCCGAGGGGCCGAACACGGCGTCGATGACGGTGCGGGTGCCGCAGCTGACCAGGGCCAGCAGCCGCAGCATCGGGTAGCTGGAGCCGCCGTTGGCGCCGCCGCGCTGCTTGGAGTAGACGGCCAGGTTCGCCGTGCTGTCGGCGACCGTCATGATCGTGCCGTCGACGCGCGACCACCAGCAGCCCCCGCCACCGCGCCTCGCCGGGGACGGGCCGCGCAGCAGGGCGAACAGCTCGCGCAGCGGCCCGGGACCCAGCCGGCGCCGCGCCTGCGTCATCGCGGACGCGGTCGGGGCCGCGCACGCCAGCCCGTCCAGCCCGGCCGTAAGCCGGGCCCAGACCTGCGGGTATCCCAGCTCAGCGAACAGGCACCCGGCCAGCAGCAGGTAGACCACGACCCCGGCCGGCAGGTCCCGGGCGCGGCGCTGGACCCGGCACGTCTGCTCCAGCACCGCGTCGACCATCTCGAACGGCACCTGCTGCGTCAGCTCGCCCAGGTGACCCGGCGCGAACCGCCCTCCGGCCACCGTGACGGCACGGGCAATGACAGACTTATCCAACGGCGGGGCTCCCGGTGAAGAGGCGTGTCTTTGGTGGACAAACCTCGCTTACCGGAGCCCCGCTGCCTTCGCATCAACCGACACGCCTTGACAACCGGGCAACCCGCTTAACTAACCGGCCTTGCCCTTAACCGACGCTGACGCCCACCCGGCTGACGCGGGGCACGGGTTGTTCGCTGCGCCGCACCCAACTCCGGGCGTCCCGCCGGGACCGACCCTGGCCGGGATCATCACCAAGTACGGCACCGCGTGGGAGATCGCGGTCGCGGAGCCTGCAAGCCTCATCGCCATCCGGCGGCCGACGCCCACCGCGCAAGAAATCGTGGTCGCCCACTCCCTGGCTGAGCTGGACAGGAAGCTGGCCGCTGAGAGCGGGCCGGGCGGGGACGTGCCCAAATGAGCATCGAGGTCGTGCCGTGCTCTGATCCAGGAGCCGTTGACCTCCGCTCCAGTAACCATGTCCCTGGCGACGAGGTGCTCCACGCCTCGGCAGCGGAGTGGGCCGAGTTCGTTGCGGCTGTCAAGGACGGCAAGTTCAATACTGTGACGTCAGCCGGCCGATCATCGGGTCGCCCGGGCGCTTGACCTAGCCGCGGCTGATGCTTCAGCCGCCCTGGGCTAGCTGGTGACGCCGTGGATTCGATTCCACCGGTCGGCCGACAGCGCGCCGTCCACGATGCCCCAGATCCATACCGCGGGCGCGAGGATGAACCCGATCAGGACCAGGCAGAGAGCACAGGCGACGAGGTATGCGATCAGGATCAGGACGCCACGCCCGACCGACCCATTGATCATCGATCCGACGCCGGGTACGAAGATCGACACGACGGCACCCAGAGCGCGGCCACGCGGGCGGACGTTCGGGCCCGGGCGATAGGCGGGATATCCAGCGGGTGTGTGCGGCACCATCCCACTGCCCGTCGGTCCGGAGCCAGGCTGTTGCTGGCGTGGTGGGTAGGGCTGATAGGGCTGGGTCACCGAAGCCTCCAGACTTCGCGGGTGATGTTCTGACGCGGCTGTACACGAGCCGGTTTACCCGGAGGCGCCCACAGCGGCGTAGATCCCGCCGGGGCACCTTATGCCCCGCGCGACACTCCGGTGGTCAGACGGGGTGGGGCACCGCGTGGTGGACCCGGCCGAGGGCCGACCGGACCCGGAAGGCCATCCCGATCTCCATCACCCCGTAGACGATCAGCCAGACGCCGAGCACCAGGGCCAGCGTCACCAGCGAGATGCCCGGGTAGGCCAGCACGACCACCCCGGCCAGGACGCTGAGCACGCCCACGAAGCCCATCCAGCCCCGGTGCGGGCTGTCCCGGTGGGCCAGCGCGTTGAAGATCTCCGCAAAGCCATTGACCACCCAGAAGATGCCGAGCAGCAGCGCGAGCGCGACCACCGAGACCAGCACGTGGCGGACCGCGTACAGCCCGACCACGAAGGCGAGCAGCCCGAGCACGGCGCTCATCACCCGGACCCCGCCGGTCAGGCCGGTGCCCGCGAACGCGTTCACAAACTGGAAGATGCCGACCACGACCAGCTGGATGCCGAACAGCACGGCGATCGCGATGACGGTCGGGCCGGGCCACGCCACCGCGGCCACCCCCGCGAGCAGCGTGAGAACGCCGAAGGCCAGCAGCCAGATCCAGTGACGTCCGAGCGCGGCGATCGAGTCAGCGATATCGGTCCGGGGGTCAGGGCTCATCCGGGGCTCCTGCAATAGTCAGGACGGGGCGCTTCCTCCCAGCATCGGTGATGACCGGGCTGGCTGTTGACAGTGCGAGCGCACCATTGGTGCGCTCCAGCCCCGGCGGAGCACCGCCGTACACCTATGCTTTAACCATTGTCGTTTTGTTCGCCTATCTTCATTCATCTCCAGGTCACCAGCCTGCCGGGTGACCTGGCCCAGGGAGCACGCATGCAGCAGACGCCCGAGGTCTCCCGCCCCGCCTGGCTGAGGGCGTTCCCGGGGCGCGGCGACGGGGTGCGCCGGTCGCCGGTGGAGATCGTCGCCAACATGGCCTCCTACCTGACCAGGACCCCGGTCGCGGACCTGTCCGGGCTGCGCGGCGGCTGGTTCGGCCGGTGGACCGACGGGGTCGTGGCCATGCGCGGTGACTGTGTCGCCTTCGCCAGCCACTGGCAGCTGCACAATGACCGGGTCCGCACCGAGTCCGGGCCGCTCTGGGTGGTGCTCGGTGACTCGACCGCCCAGGGTCTCGGCGCGCCCCGGCCGGAGAGCGGGTACGTCGGCCAGGTGCTGGCCGAGCTCCGGCTGCGGACCGGGCAGCGGTGGCGGGTGCTCAACCTGTCCACGTCCGGCGCCCTCATCCGGGATGTCCTGCAGTACCAGCTGCCCCGGATGCCCGCCGCCCCGGACCTCGTGACCTGCGGGATCGGCGTCAACGACATCCTGTACACCGCGCCGTCCCGGCTGTTCGCCGACCTGCGCACGCTGCTGGCCACCCTGCCCGACGAGACCGTCGTCCTGGACCTGCCGCTGCCGGGCGGGCTGTGGGGCGTGCTCGGCCGGTTCAGCGTGCCGTACGTGGCGCGGATCAACCGGGCCATCCATCGCAGCGCCCGGGCGCGCGGCCTCCCGGTGGCCGAGGTGTCCGCGCATTTCCGGCCGCCGTGGGGCGGGAAGTTCGCGTCCGACTACTTCCACCCCAGCCAGGCTGGTTACCGCGACTGGGCCCGCGCGCTGCTGGCCGCGCTCGCGCCCGTGCCCTGTGGGCGGGATCCGCTCCCGGCGCCGTAACGCCGCCCAGTGTTCGCGTAGTTGTCGCGCTGAGTTACCGCTCCCTGAGCCTGGCCAGGTCAAGATCAGGGTGTGAGGGTCGTCCGGCTCGCCAACTACGTGGCCCCCGCGTCGGGCGGCCTGCGCACCGCGTTGCGTGAGCTCGGGGCCGGCGTACCTGGCCGCCGGGCACGAGCCGGTGCTCGTCATTCCCGGTCCCCGGCCGGGGCGGCAGCACACGGAGCAAGGGCTGGTCGTGACCGTGCCCGGCTGGCGGGTGCCCGGCACCGGCGGGTACCGCGCCATCCTGGCCCGCCGGTCGCTGCGGCGGCTGCTGGGCGAGCTGGAGCCGGACCGGCTGGAGGTGTCGGACCGCACCACGCTGCGCTGGACCGGCGCCTGGGCCCGGGCCCGCGGGGTCCGGTCCATGATGGTGTCGCACGACAGCCTGGCCGGGCTGATGGCGATGTTCAGCCCGCCTGGGGTGCCTGCGGCCCGGCTCGCCGACCGGTTCAACCGCAGCACGGCCGCCTCGTACGACGTGGTGGTCTGCACCACCGCGTGGGCCGCGGCCGAGTTCCGCCGGCTGGGCGTGCCGAACCTGGTCCAGGTGCCGTTCGGCGTCGATCTGGCCTGCTTCCACCCGGACCACCGGGACGAGGGCCTGCGTTCCCGGCTGGCCCCGGGTGGCCAGGCCCTGCTGGTGCACTGCAGCCGGCTGTCGCCGGAAAAGCGCCCGCAGCGCGCGGTGGGCGCCCTGGCCGAGTTGCGCCGCCGTGGTGTGCCCGCGGTGCTCGTGGTCGCGGGCGACGGCCCGCAGCGCCGGGCGCTGCAGGCCCAGGCCCGCGGCCTGCCCGTCCGGTTCCTCCGGCACGTTTCCGACCGCGGGCGGCTGGCCGGGCTGCTCGCCACCGCCGACGTGGTGATCGCGCCCGGCCCGGTCGAGACGTTCGGCCTGTCCGCGCTGGAGGCGCTGGCCAGCGGGACGCCGGTCGTGGTCAGCAGCCGGAGCGCGCTGCCCGAGATCGCCGGGCAGGCCGGGGTGACCACCGAGGACGACGATGCGGCCTGCGCCGACGCGGTCCAGCACCTGCTCGATCGGGAACTGACCGGGCGCCGGCGGCTGGCCCGCCAGCAGGCCGAGCGGTTCGACTGGCCCGCCGCGGTGCGCGGTTTCCTGGCCGCGCACGGGCTGGCCGCCGACCCTGGCCTGCCCGGGGCGGCGGCCGCCATCGCCGGGGCCCGCGGGCCGGGCGGGAACCCGCGATGACCAGCACCTCAGAGGCGGATGCCCCGGCGGCGGCCCCGGGGGCGGTGATGCGCTTCGCGGCCCTGGGTGATTCGGTCACGCTGGGCATCGGCGACCAGCTGCCGCAGGGTGGCTGGCGCGGCTGGGCCGCCCTGCTGGCCGGCTCGCTGGCGCCGCCGGATCAGGTGGAGCTGTGCAACCTGGCCCGCAGCGGGGCCCTGGTCCGGGACGTGGCCAGCGAGCAGCTGCCGCTGGCCCTGTCGGTGCGCCCGGCCCTGGCCTCGGTGCTGGTCGGCGTCAACGACACGCTGCGCGGGAAGTTCGATCCCGGCGCGATCGCCGCGGACCTGGAGAACATCGTCGACGCGCTGCACCGGGCCGGCACGGTCGTGCTCACCGCGACCCTGCCCGACCCCGGCCTGCTGCTCCGGATCCCGGCCTCGGTCCGCCGCCCGCTGGCCCGCCGCGCGCACGAGATCAACGCGGCCCTGGGCCAGCTCGCGGACCGCTACGACCTCGTCCACGTGGACCTCGCGGGGTGCCCCGAGATCTACGACAAGCGGATGTGGGGAGTGGACCGGCTGCACCCCAGCGAGCGCGGGCACCGGATGCTGGCCGGGATGTTCGCCGCCCGGCTAGCCGAGCGGGGCATGCCGCCGCACGCCCCGCCCGATCCCGAGCCGGCCAACCCGGAACCGAGCGCCTGGCGGCAGGCCCACTGGATGGCCACCAAGGGAACCGGCTGGATGGTCAGGCGGTCCCGGGATCTGCTGCCCGGGCTGCTCCAGCTGGCGCTGGCCGAATGGTGGCACGGATGGCGCGGCCACAGCGCCCCGGACGCAGGCCTGCCCGGTGGCCCGGGCGCCGGGCCCAGGGGAGGTGGCTGAGCTGAGCGAGTCAGCGCTGCCGGGGCTGACGCCGGCCCCGGTCAGCGATCCGGTGGCCGGTAGCTACGCGGAGCTGCGCCGCCGGATCCGCGCGGAGGGCCTGCTGGACCGGCGGCCCCGGTACTACGCCATCAAGATCACGGTCCTGGCCGCCGCGCTGGCGGGCGGCTGGGCGGCGTTCTTCGCGCTGGGCGACTCCTGGTACCAGCTGCTGGTCGCGGTGTATCTCGCGGCGATATTCGGCCAGGTCGCCTTCATCGGGCACGAAGCCGGGCACCGGCAGATCTTCCGCTCCCGCCGGGCCAACGACCTGGTCGGCCTGGTCCACGGCGACCTGCTGATCGGCCTGAGCTTCGGCTGGTGGACGGGGAAGCACAACCGGCACCACGCCTACCCCAACCAGGAGGGCAAGGACCCCGACATCACGATCCCGGTGCTGGCCTTCACCGCCGGGCAGGCCCGGGAGCGGCGGGGCGCGGCCCGGGCGCTGGCCCGGTACCAGGCCTTCCTGTTCTTCCCGATGCTGCTGCTCGAGGCGGTCAGCATGCACGTCATCAGCCTGCGGGCGGTGCTGGCGGGCCCCGTCCGCCGCCGGTGGCTGGAAGGCCTGCTGCTCGTCACGCACGGGGCCGGCTACCTGGCGGCCGTCCTGCTCATCCTGTCCTGGCCCCGGGCCCTCGCGTTCATCGCCGTCCAGCAGGGCCTGTTCGGCCTGTACCTGGGCTGCGCGTTTGCCCCGAACCACAAGGGCATGCCGGTGCTCAGCGAGCAGGACGACCTGGACTTCCTCCGCCGCCAGGTGCTCACCTCGCGCAACGTCAGCGGCGGCCGCCTGACCGAGACCATGCTCGGCGGCCTTAACTACCAGATCGAGCACCACCTGTTCCCGGCCATGCCCCGGCCGGCCTTGCGCCGCTGCCGGACCCTGGTCCGGGCCTTCTGCGCCCAGACCGGATTGCTGTACTGCGAGAAAGGGCTGGTCAGCTCCTACTCTGAGGTGCTGCGCCATCTGCATGCGGCCGGGCGGTGAGGGCAGGCACCGGGCCGCTGGTTCCCCCGGCCGGTCCCCGCCCCGGCTCCGGCCCGGCGGCGTCCCGGAAGACCAGCCAGCGCATGGCCGAGTACATGTACACGCACTCACACGCGGACGCGGCCAGCCGCGCCAGCCGGTAGTCCAGGCCGAGGGCGGCCAGCCCGGTGGTCACCCCGAGGATCAGCACCAGGTAGTTCACCGCCACCACCATGATGTACACCGCGAGCTGCGGGCCGACCGCGCCGTGCGAGCGGAAGTTCAGCGCCCGGTTGAGCAGGTATCCCAGGCCGGACGCCAGGACGTACGCCACGGTGATGGCCACCGGCAGCGGCCACCGCAGCCCGCCGTGGAACGCGGTGAGCAAGGCCAGGTCCACGCCGAAGGTGATCGAGCCGATAACCGCGTAGCCGAGCAGGCGCCCGGACACCACCCGGCTGAGGCCGAAGGGCAGCCGCCGCGCGGCGGCCGCCATCGCGGCGCTGAACCGGGCCCCCCGCCCCGGCCCCGTCGCAGACATGACCGCCACCCTGTCAGCCCCGGGTGACCGGCAGGCGGCCGGCGGCTGGCGATCTGGCCAACGGTCAGCGCTGGCCGGCCTCGATGCGGACGCCGCTGGGACCGACCCGGACCGGCACGGGTTCGGGCTGGCTGCCTGGCCTGCCCGGCAGCAGGCGCGCGGGGAAGGGCCGGACCGGCAGGGAGATGGCCGCCTCCAGGGTGGCCAGGCGGCGCAGGAACGCGAAGACGAACCAGGACGGTGAGTACAAGATGGCGCGCCAGAACCGGTACCTGACCGCATAAGGGATGCTGACGGCCAGGCCGATCCCGCCGCCCGCGATGTACAGCAACGCGAACGTGGCCACGTTCTGCCGGTAGGTCGGGTTGGTCAGCACCAGTTCCAGCAGGAAGATGGGGGCGACCAGGCCGGCCTGGATGGAGAACCAGGAGAAGCCGCGGCGCCAGGTCCAGAACCAGACCCGGGGGCCAGCCAGCCGGCCCGCAGCGGCACGTGCCGGGCGAAGACGTGGAAGCCGGCCGGGCCCAGCGGGTGCGCTGCTCGACGAACTCGCCGGGACTGCGGGGGACGTCCTCGTAGGAGCGGATCCGCGGGTCAACCACGACCCGGTAGCCGAGCCGGCCGATGTGCATGGTCAGGTCGGCGTCCTCGCCGTTCATCCCGACCGGGAAGCCGCCCGCGGTGACCGCCGGGCCGCGCCGGAAGGCCGTGAACGTGCCGGGAATGACCACGATGCCGTCCACCATGCTCTGGCCCAGCCGGGCGAACCGGAACTGGAACAGCGTCTCCAGTCGGCGCATCTCGTGGAACCAGGTGCGGGTGTCGGTGCGCGGCTCCTCCATCGCGCCCACGCTGCCGACCTCGGGATCACGGAACCAGGGCACGGCGTAGACGAGCGCGTCCGGGCCGAGCACGCAGTCGGCGTCCACCCGGACGACGATCTCCGAGTCGGTGATCTTGATGCCCCGGTTCAGCGCGGCGGCCTGGCCGCCGTTCTCCGCGCTGAGGATCTTGGCGTCCGCGTACCGGAACGTGGCGATCTCCGCCGCGGCCAGTTCCGCCGTCTCGTCGACCGAGCCGTCGTTCGAGACGATCACGTGGACCGGGCCGCCGTAGCGCCGGGCGGCGATGTCGATCGACCGGAGCAGCCGGACGATATTGTCCGCCTCGTTGTAGGCCGGGATGATGATGTCCACCGGGGGCCGGTCCGGCCCGGGGTTGGGCAGCGTCGGGTTGAACCACCAGATCAGCCACAGCGGCGCGAACATCAGCAGGAACAGCATGCTGACCGCGTACAGCGGCACGAAGACCTGCCACACCGAGCCCAGGTAGGCCTGCTGGGAGAGGAACGCGTACAGGCCCACCAGCAGCGTGATCACGGTGATCAGGGCACACCAGGTGAGGACGTTGTCCCAGCGCCGGTTCCGGTGCACCAGGGGGACCGTGGTGGACCGGGGCAGGGCGAAGGCGGTGAACGTCAGCCGCATGATCACCAGCCCGCCGATGAGCAGGTTGGCCAGGGTCGCCTCGATGCCGAACGGCCCCACCAGCCAGCCGGTGGCGATCCCGATGGTGATCATCAGGGCCTGGGTGAGCACGGCCATGGCCAGGTAGAGCACGGTGTGGCTGAGCATCGCCAGACGCCGGCCCGGCCTGGCCCGCACGACCAGGGATATGGCGACGATGTAGGCGACGGCGAAGAAGGCCAGGGCCGGCCGCAGCCGCGCGATGTACCCGTTCACGCTGGCCGGATCGTGGGTCAGGGCCACGGCCACGTCCCGCACGCCCTCGGAGTACAGCAGTGGCAGCGAGGGCCGCTTCCAGCCGAGGAAGAACAGCCCCAGGACCGCGGAGATGGCCAGGAACGCCCAGGTGCGCGGCCGGTGATTGGGGGTGCGGACGTAGGGCGGGATCAGGACGTTGGTCCGCCCGTCGCCGCGGTCGTCCGCGCTGTCCGCGTAGATCGGCAGCAGGCACGCGATCACGAGGGCGATCAACAGGACAGCCGTAACCAGGAGTACTGGAATATCCATAAATCCTCTGCGGCGCGTCAGAAGGCTTTCTATCGTGACGTATGCGGGGTGAAGGTACCAGACCATGAGGGCCGGGGCGTAATGCGGGGGGGCTGCTGCAGTCCGTACTGCGATTCCCGCAGCCACCCGGCCGCCAGGCATTTTTTACCCGTGCTTGAAGGGGGTGGGGCGGAACTGCCACGCGAATGGCCAAATCCGTTATCTCTCTTATACAGAGAGTTGCGAACGGCCGACCCTGGGCCCACGAACTGCCTGCTCAGGCTCACGGGCAGGCCGCGATGAAGGGCCGCGCGCCCTTTTCCTATATCCCTATATTGCATGTCGAGAATATCAGCTAGAGGAGTTACGCGGAATTAACCTGAACGACACCGGGGCCAGGGATTAGTTGCGCTACTTCATATGACTGAGTCCGGTATGCTCCTGTTCGGCGGATAATGGGCAGGCATTCGCGGGGATAGGTGGGGTCCCGTACGGGACAACCGTGAGAGTCGGCCCGAATGACACGGCACTGGCTGCTGAATGCCGGTGCTGGTTGTCTCCATGCCGTAATGCGGGCACGCATGTCGGCGTTGTCGGCCCGCCGGTCGTCAGATCTCGCCGTGCTGAAGCGGGGGACGCCCGGTGGGGGGAACTGATTCTGAGGCGGAGGACCATGGCCCTGACGGGGAGCGCGGATACAGACACGCCCGGCGCGCACACGACGCTGGACAGCCCGGCCCTGGACTACTCCCGGGATGTGGCGATCCAGGACTCCCAGGATCCCGCGGCCCAGGACGTGGTGCGGGAGCAGGAGGCGCCTCAGGTTGAGGACGAGCAGCCGGGCAGCGCCCCGGCCGCGACCGCGGTGGCGCCAGCCGTGGCCGACGACGAGGAGCTCAGCCGGCGGCCGGTGACCGCCCCGCAGATCATCGGGGGAATCCTGATCGCCCTGATCATCGTGGCCGCCGCCCTCTGGTACGTGCCGCGGATCGCGCGCGCCGACAGCCGCTCCTTCACCGGCACGGTCAGCAGCAGCGGCGTGACCAACCTGAACTTCGCGAACTCGGGCCTGGTCGGCAAGGTCCCGGTCCAGCTGGGCCAGACCGTCAAGGCGGGCGAGGTGCTGGCCACCGAGACGTCCCCGTCCACGACCGCCGCGATCAGCGCGGACCACGCCGCCATCGCCGCGGATCAGGCCAGCCTGGCCGAGCTCAAGGCGGCGCCGGCCTCCTCCAGCACGCAGGCCAGCATCGCGGCCGCCGGGGCCCAGCTGGCCAAGGACCAGGCCCAGCTGGCCTCGGACAAGGTCAAGCTGGCCGAGACCCAGATCATCGCCCCGACGGGCGGGACCGTGATCGCGATCAACGGCCAGACCGGCGAGACCGTCACGGCCGCCGGGATCCGGAGCTACTCCTCGCAGTCGCAGTCGTCCGGTTCGCAGTCCCCGCCGTTCTCCCTGCTGCCTGAGGGCCCGGCCACCAACGTCAAGAGCAGCTCGACGCAGTCCGCGCTGCCCATGATCGCGCTGCGTACCTCGAGCACCTGGCAGGTCACGGTGCTGGTCCCGGAGAGCGAGATCCAGCATGTCCGGGCGGGCCAGTCGGTGACGGTGGCGGTGCCGGCCGTCGGCCTGTCCGGCATCCGGGGCATCATCGAGCAGGTCTCGCCGACGCCGGTGAATACCTCCATCGGCACGGCCTACCAGGCGATCGTCCGGATCAGCGGTCACCAGCGGGTCACTCCGCTCGGCGGCATGACCGCCAACGTGCAGCTGGGCTCTTGACCCTTCGCGGGGCGTGGGTGGCCGGCCTGGCGACGGCCGTCACCTGCGTGCTGGCCGGCTGTTCCGCGTCCCCGGGCGCGGGCAGCCCGGCCCCGTCCGCCTCCGGCACGCCAGCACCGGTGAGCACGGGGCCGGGGGAGCGCTCGACCTGGATGCTGACCCGCGGGGCCCTCACCCAGGTGCTGTCCGACTCGTCGGTGGCGGCCCGGCTGGCCTCGGCCCGGGTCTATGAGATCCTCACCCCCGGGGAGCCGCCGCTGGCGTCCGCCGGGGCCGAGCCGGTGGTGACGTTCTCCGCGGTCAGCGCGCTCCGGCAGGCCGTGGACGGCGGGCAGCTCCCGGCCGGGACCCGGGCCGTCCTCTACGACCCCGAGGTCTGGCCGTACACGCCAGTGGCCGAGCAGCGCGATCCGGTCCGGGCCGCCCAGCAGGCCGCCGCCGTCACCCGGGCCCACCACCTGACCCTCATCGTGGCGCCCGCGCTGGACCTGGCCACCGTCCAGCCCCGCTCCGGCGGCCCGCTGTGGCGGCAGTACCTCCGCCTGGACCTGGTCGGCGGGATCGCCAGGGTGGCGGGCGTGGTGGAGGTGCAGGCGCAGAGCCTGGAACGCGATCCGCAGGCCTACCGCGCCTTCGTCCGGGCCGCGGCGGCGCAGGCCCGGGCGGCCAACCCGCACGTGAGCGTGCTGGCCGGGCTGTCCACCAACCCGCCGGGCCCGGTCGTCAGCAGCGCGCAGCTGGCCGCGGCCATCCGGGCCAGCAGCGCGGCCGTGTCCGGATACTGGCTCAACATCCCGGGCCAGGGCCCGCGCTGTCCCGCGTGTAACGCCCCCCGGCCGGACCTCGCCCGGGAGATGCTCGGCGAGTTCGCCTCCTGATCAGCCCGCCGCCCCGCGGGCCGGGCGGCCTCAGCCGAGATCGACCGACGGATAGAGCGGGAACTGGGCCAGCAGCTCGGCGGCCTGCTTGGCCACCCGGTCGGCCAGCGCGGGGTCGGCCGCGCAGGTGGCCTTGGACGGCGCGCCGCTCGATGTGGTGCCCGGCCGGGTCTGGCTCAGCACCTCCTGGATGAGGCCGGCGATCACGTCCATCTCCCCGGTGCCCAGCCCCCGGGTGGTCAGCGCCGGGGTACCGATGCGGATCCCGGACGTGTACCAGGCCCCGTTGGGGTCCCGGGGGATCGCGTTGCGGTTAGTCACGATGCCCGCGTCCAGCAGGGCCTGCTCGGCCTGCCGCCCGGTCAGCCCGTAGCCGCCGACGTCGATGAGGACCAGGTGATTATCGGTGCCGCCGGTGACCAGCCGGGTCCCCCGGCGGATCAGGCCATCGGACAGGGCCTGGGCGTTCGCCACGATGCGCTGGGCGTAGTCCCGGAAGCTGGGCTGGCGTGCCTCGGCCAGCGCGACGGCCTTGGCCGCCATCACGTTGGGCAGCGGGCCGCCGAGCACCAGCGGGCAGCCCCGGTCCACCGCCTCGGCCAGTTCAGGCTGGCACAGCACCATGCCACCGCGCGGCCCGCGCAGCGACTTATGCGTGGTCGTGGTGACGATGTGGGCGTGCGGCACCGGATCGAAGTCGCCGGTGAACACCTTCCCCGCGACCAGGCCGGCGAAGTGCGCCATGTCCACCATGAACGTCGCCCCGACCTCGTCCGCGATCTCGCGCAGCACCGCGAAGTTGACCCGCCGCGGGTAGGCCGAGTAGCCGGCGACCAGGATCAGCGGGCGGAACTCGCGCGCGGTCTCGCGCACCACGGCGTAGTCGATCAGGCCGGTCTCCGGGTCGGTGCCGTAGGACCGCTGGTCGAACATCTTCCCGGAGATGTTCGGCCGGAAGCCGTGCGTCAGGTGCCCGCCGGCGTCCAGCGACATGCCGAGCATCCGCTGGTTGCCGAGCTCCTGGCGCAGCGCCGACCAGTCCTCCTCGGTCAGGTCGTTGACCTGCCGGACGCCGGCCCGCCTCAGCGCCGGGGCCTCGATCCGGTGGGCCAGGATCGCCCAGTAGGCGACCAGGTTCGCGTCGATGCCCGAGTGCGGCTGCAGGTAGGCGTGCGGCGCGCTGAACAGGTCCCGCGCGTGCCCGGCCCCGATCGTCTCGATCGTGTCGACCTGGGCGCAGCCCGCGTAGAACCGGCGCCCGATGGTGCCCTCGGCGTACTTGTCGCTGAGCCAGTTGCCCATGGCCAGCAAGACCGCCGGGGAGGCGTAGTTCTCGCTGGCGATCAGCTTGAGCGAGGCCCGCTGGCTGGCCAGTTCCGCGGCGATGGCGTCGGCCACGCCTGGCTCGACGGACCGGACCACCTCAAGCGCGCTGCGGAAGGCGGCCGACTCGGTGCTCGGTGACGACATGGCAACCCCCAGGGGCAGCGTGCTCGTTGCAGGCCCAGGCGCCCGGCGTTCGTCCTGATGACGGGGCCGCTCCCCGATGGTTACCCATCCCTGCGCGCCAGTCACGGCCCGCCCGCAGCTTACCGGGACCAGGCTGACGCTGTCAGCGGTGACCCGTACCGTGGAACCTGTGACCACCGTGTACCTGCCCGACCAGCTCAGTCCGGCGATCGTCCGGCCCCGCCCGCATGTCGAGGCGGTTCTCGCGCAGAGCCTGCACGAGATGGGCCCGCGCGGCCGCACCGCCCTGGCCTGGCAGTGGGCGCTGACCGGGACCCGGCCGTCGCCGGTCACCCTGTCCCTGGCCCCGGGCTGCCCGCCGTCCCGGGCGGAGATCCTGGCCGAGGCCGCGGCGGAACCGGAAGGATCCACCGCCCCGCCAGGGGTACCTGCCGATTTCCGCGACCAGTTCCGGGAGACCCGCGCGGTGCTGGCCTGGCTGGCGGGCGGCACCGACGAGGTGCCCGTGCACGCGGACAACCGCGGGCGCTTCATCGGGGCTCGCGGGGACTACGCGCGCACGGACGACGAGATGCGCCAGGTCCGCGAGTTCACCCGGGACGCACTGCAGGAGGGTGACCTGCCCGAGCCGATGTCCGCGTCGGATGCCCGGCACCCGTGGCGCTGGGAGCCCGGCTGGATGAACGCCGCCTGGCTGCGCGGCGTCCGCGACCTGCTCGACTGGGTCCTGGGTGAGTCCCCGGCGGCGCCGCTCTGCGGGCGCTCGGGTGGCCTGCCCAGCACCTCTGATCTGCATCATGAGGACGCCGCGGCCAACGTGGTCGTGCTGCAGGGCCGGCCCGGCGGGGTGCCGGTGGATCCGGGCCAGTACCCGCCCCCGCAGTACGGCGAGGGCATCCAGGCCGCGATCCGGTGGCTGCGCGGCGAAACCGCGGCCGCCCCGGTCGACCCCGGTGGGCGCGGACCGTACCTGTACTCCAGCGACCGCCGCTGAACCCGGGCCGCTCCGCGGGCCAGGGTCTTCGGTTGACGCCCGCGGCGCGGCCGGGACACTGGATACGTGACGTTTCTGCCGGCCGCCGACGGCCGCCGGACCCGGACCAGACAGGGAGGCGCCGGTGGACAGCACCGGATTGCGCGCCGTGCAGCAGCCCCTCAAGGATGCCTACCGTGCGGATCCGGGGCAGGCGGTGGTGACCCTCAGCGCCCGGGGCGAACTGGGCGAGGAGGGCATCAGCTGCTCGGTGGACACCGGCCGGGCCCTGGCGGTCGCCGGGCTGCACCCGGCTACCGGCGGCGACGGGTCCCTGCTGTGCTCCGGTGACATGCTGCTGGAGGCGCTGGTCGCGTGCGCCGGCGTGACGCTGCGGGCGGTGGCCACCTCGCTGGAGATACCAGTCACCGGCGGGACCGTGTCCGCCGAGGGTGACCTGGACTTCCGCGGGACACTCGGGGTGGCCAAGGAGGCGCCGGTCGGGTTCACCGCCATCCGGCTGAGCTTCACGCTGGACACCGAGGCCAGCGACGAGCAGCTCGCGGCGCTGCTCCAGCTGACCGAGCGCTACTGCGTCGTGTACCAGACCCTCGCCCACCCGGTCCCGGTCAGCGCCTCGATCGATAGTAAATTTAGTTGACTGTCTAGTTACTTAACAATATGGTGACCAGTGTTCGAGCCAGGCCGCTCCGGCGCGGAAGGTCAGACCGTGAGCACATCGGGCACACCCCAGGAACCACAGATCACGCAGCAGGAGCAGCCGGGGTTAGCGGCCCCGGCCGCTGAATCGCCCCCGGGCCGGGAGGCAGGCCCCGGGGGTGCGGCCCGGCCCTTCCTGGCCCGGCCCATTCTGGCGCGGCGCGCCGCGCTGCTGCTGATCGCCGGGCTGGCCGGGCTGTCCTACGCCTGGGCGCTCGAGCCAGGACCCGCTGGAGCCCTACTACGCGGCCGCGGTCCGCAGCATGTCGATGAGCTGGCACAACTTCATCTACGGCGCCTTCGACCCGGCCGGGACCATCACCCTCGACAAGCTGCCCGGCGCCTTCTGGGTCCAGGCGCTGGCCGTGCGGGCCTTCGGCGTCCACACCTGGGTGATCGTGGCGCCCCAGGCGGTCGAGGGCGTCCTCACCGTGCTCGTGCTGTACCGGGCCGTGCGGCGGCTGGCCGGGCCCGGCCGCCGGCCTGATCGCCGCGGCCGTCGTCGCGGTGAGCCCGGCGACGGTCGCGCTGAACCGGGGCAACATCTCCGACTCGCTGATGATCCTGCTGCTGGTGCTGGCCGCCGACGCGGTGTCGGCCGCGATCGCCCGCGGCAGCCAGGGCCGGCTGGTGCTGGCCGCGGTCTGGGTCGGGCTCGCCTTCCAGGCCAAGATGATCGAGGCCTGGCTGGTGCTCCCCGCGTTCGGCCTGGCGTACCTGGTGAGCGCGCCGGGACCGGCGGCCCGGCGCGTCCGCCAGCTGGCCGTGGCCGGGGTGGTCGCCGGGCTGGTCTCGCTGTCCTGGATGACCGCGGTCTCGCTGGTGCCGGCCGCGCACCGGCCCTACGTCGACGGCAGCCACGACAACTCCGTCTACGAGCAGGTGTTCGTCTACAACGGCTTCGGCCGCTTCGGCGATCAGACCCCGCTGCAGTTGCTGGCCGGCCAGTCCCTCGGCATCGGCTCGGCGCTGCCACCCCGGCCGCGGGCCCGGACCGGCTGCTGCGGGGCGACCTGGGCCGGGACACCGGCTGGCTGCTCCCGGCCGCCATCGTCGTCGCCGCGTGGGGGATCGCGAGCCGCCGGCGCCGGCCGCGCGGCGATCCGCTCAGGCGTGCTTCGTCCTGTGGGGCGGCTGGCTGCGTGACGCTGGCCGTGACCTTCTCGCTGACCACGACGATCAACGCCTACTACACCGCGGCGCTGACCCCGGCGGTGGCCGCGCTGCTGGGCGCCGGAGCCGCCGCCGTGCTGGTCAGCGGAACGGTCCGCGGCCGGGCCGGCGGATCGGCCTGGCGGTCGTCCTGGCCGGCACCGTCGGCTACGCCGCCTGGCTGCGTCGGCCCGGCCCGCCGACGCGCCCGGCTGGCTGGTCCCGGCCGTCATCGCCGTCGGCCTGCGGCCGCCGTGACCGTGCTCGGCTCGCTGGCGGTCCGGCGGCCACGCCGGCTCGCGCCGCCGCCCTCGCGGCCGGGCTCATCGCCGGGTGCCTGGCGCCGGCGGTGGCCTCGGCCGCAGCTGGTGCGCGCCACGCAGGGCGCCTTCGACACGCCGTTCGAGCCCGCCGGCCGAGCAAGCGCCGATCGACGCCCTGTTCCTGCGCACGCCCGCCCAGGTGGCGCTCACGATCCCGCCGCTCGAAGCGGCCCGGAGCCGGGCGCGCCGTACCTGCTGGCCGACCCAGACCGCCGCGGTGGCCTCGGTGTTCATCTACGACAGCGGCCTGGAGGCGCTGCCCATCGGCGGGTTCACCGGCACGATCCCGTCGCCGACCCTGGCGCAGCTGCAGGCCGACATCCGCCAGGGCCGGTTCCACCTGGTGCTGGCCGCCGCGAGCACCGACCCGCGGCTGCGGTGGATCGCCGCGCACTGCCAGCCGTCTGCATCTGCGGCGCCAGGACCCTGCGCAACTACTTCTGCACCCCGGCTGATGCTGGCTGATCTGCGGCCCCTGGCCGGCCCGGCTCTCAGAGCGGGAGCGTGTACTTGAGGATGAAGTTCAGCGCGACCGCGAAGACCAGGTACATCAGCCACAGGCCGGTGCCGAGGTGGAAGAACCCCAGCGCCTTCTCCGCCGGACGGAGCGCGGGCACGTCGGGCGCCAGCGTGGCGAAGAACTCCGCGACGTAGACGCAGGCCAGCCCGATGAACAGGCCGCCGACCGGATCGTCGCCGACCTTGAAGAACACGATGATGCCGAGGATGGAGATGAGCAGGAACGCGACCGTCATGCCGATGTTCGCCCGGGCGTCGGCGCGGCGCAGCCTGATCCAGCCCAGCGCGAACCAGTGCACGCCGTACGCGGTGAAGGCCAGGGCGGCCATGTACAGCGGCGGGGACGCGGTGAACGTGCCGAACAGGGCCAGCCCCAGGAACAGGTACGTGCCGGTCAGGAACTGCATGAAACCCGGCATCCAGATGCCCCAGATGCCCGTGGCCAGGTCGATCCGCTCGTCCCGCGGGGGATAGCCGAACAGTTCCTGGGTGCCGTAGATGAGGTACCCGGTGCCCAGGCCGAAGAAGCCGACCGCGAGGGGAGGGAACGGGGACTGGGGCAGTGTGAGCTGGACGCTGGTCTGAGCCAGGGACATCCGCCCTCCTCAGCTGGCATGCGGGTCAGCGACCGGGTGGCCGCTACCCATTAGCCGCCGTCTCCGCACGCGCCACATCACCAGAGTGAGCAGTAATGAAGGTCGTGATCGCCGGGACCTCCAGGCCGGCCTGCGGCCAGCCTCAGGACAGCGCAGGGCGCAGGCTGGCCATGGTGGTGTACGTCGCCACCTCGCCGGGCCGGATGAGCCCGTCCTCGATGGCCCGGGCCAGCAGGGCGTCCTTGGTATGGGCCGGCCGCCCGAGGGTGGCGTACTTCACCCGGGCCCGGTCGATGTACTGCCGGACGGTGTTCTCGGAGATGGACATCCGGCGGGCCACCGAGGCCTTGGACATGCCCTGGAACCACAGCAGCAGGGCCTGCCGCTCCTTCCCGGACAGGGCAGGGCGGCCGGGGCGGGGATCGGCGAGGATCGCCTTGGCCTGCGAGCGCGTCACGCAGGGCCGGTCGGCCGCGGCCGCCAGCACCGCCTCGAGGAGGTAGTCACGGCCCTCGTCCTTGCTCACGTACGCGTGCGCGCCCGCGTCCAGGACGTCCAGGATCAGGGCCGGATCGACGTGCGCGGAGAAGGCGACGATCCGGTAGCCGCTGGCGACCAGCCGGACTATCTCATCCGCGATCATGCGGCCGCCGAGCTCGAGGTCGAGGATGAGGACGTCCGCGACGCGGGGCACGTCCAGCCCGGTGATGTCGCTGACGACCTGGGTCACGGTGATGCGCTGCCCCGGATCCGCGCTGATCCAGGAGATGATTCCCTCGAGCACGACCGGGTGATCGTCCACGATCGCGACTGTCACGTGGTGTTCCACCGTGCCTCCACCCACAGGCTCTGCTGGTCCTGCTGATTGTCCACTATGAGCCCGGTCCGGCCGCTGGGCAGGTCCGGCTGGGTGAGCGAGTCAGACACCAGGCTGACAATCACGCCATCGACCGTCCCGGTCACAGTGACGCGCACCCGGGAGATTGCGTTGACCAGGACCGCGATGGCCAGGTCGGTGATGGCCCGGCGGCTCTCCGGCGGTACCTCAGGGATCTGGGCCGTGGGGATCTGGGCCGCGGTCTCGATGTCCACCACCACCCCGCGCCGCTGCGCGACGTCCGCGCAGGCCTGCAGTTCGTGGACGAGCGGGTCCGGCGAGTCGTCTCCCTCGGCGAACAGCCGCCGCAGCCGCGCCGCCTCGACCGCGCAGGCCCGCTGGACGGCTGGATCCCCGGGGTCGGCGGTCCCGGCCGCGAGGCCGCTCAGCAGCGGCTCGGCGGTCGCCCGCAGTTCCAGCCAGCGGGCCTGCCGGGCGTCGCGGACCAGGTCGGCCACGGCCTGCCGCGCGGTGGCGTCCGCCTCTCTGGTCGCCGCGTCCGCCGCCTGCCGGGCCGGAACGTCCAGCGTCCGCGCGGCCACGGAGATAGCCACCTGGATTCCGGTCGAACCCGGCCAGGACCGTGATGAACGCCGCCACGTTCGGCTGGGTCAGGCCGTCCCGGGCCAGCACGGCGAACATGGCCAGAGCCTCCAGCGTGAGGAACACGCCCAGCTCGGCCAGCGGCCGCCGGAGCAGGACCAGGACCCCGGCCCAGCCCGCCGCGCCCCAGGACCAGTTGATGGCGAGCATGTGGGCGGGCGGGCAGGCCGCGGCGGCCGCCGTGCTGATCACCAGGGCCGCGGCGGCCAGCGCCCAGCCGGCCTCCCGATGACTGGAGCCGCGCAGCAGCAGGACCGAGCCCGCCGCGATGATCAGCGCGATCGCGCACCACGCCGCGGCCTGGAACTGATCGGACGGGTAACTGCGCAGGTGAGCCAGGAGCAGCGGTCCCGCCCCGGCCAGCTGCCACCCGGCCGCCGCGACCACCACCGCGATGTCGAGCGCGCGGGCGTACCGGGCCGCGAGCACGGCCGAGGGCCGGGGACCCGGCACCGTCTGCGCGGTCATCCCGGCCCTCGCCCTGCGGCGGCGGCGGCGTCCGTGCCGGGCCACGGCTGCGTTTCCGCGGTGCCCTCAGCAGGCCACCGCTGGGTTCCGGCGGTGCCCTCACCAGGCCACCGCAGGGTCACCGTGGTGCCCGTGCCAGGGGTGCCGGAGATCTCCGCCGTGCCGCCGATCTCCGCCATCCGGCCGTGGATGGATTCGGAGATGCCGCGCCGCGACCGGGGTACGGCCCGGGCGTCGAACCCCCGCCCCTGATCGATGATCTCGACCACGACCTGGCCATTCCTGTCGCTGACCCGGAGCTCGGCGGTGCCCGTCCCGGCGTGCCGGGCCACGTTGCGGAGCGCCTCGGCCGCGCAGTCCGCGATCCGGTCAACGGCCGTGGCGGGAACGGTCTTCGTTGCGGAAAAGAAGGACGTGGAAACCCGCAGCGGGGCAGCGTCGGCGGCCACCGCGGCGAGCCGGTCCGGCAGGACCGCCGCACCCGCCGCACCCGCCGCACCCGGGGGACCCAGCTCGGGCAGCGTGGGCCAGCTGTGCAGGACCTGCAGGTCGCGGCCGGCCTGCGCGGCGAGTACCGGCGAGGACATGCCCACTGCGCCCGAGGCGACCATGGTCAGCGTGGACAGGATCGTGTCGTGCAGCGCGCGGTCTTGCTCCCGCTGGTCCGCCCGGCGGGCTGCCTCGACCTTCCGGTCCTGCTCCAGCTGAAGCTGGCGGGCGATGGCGGCGTCAGCATTCCGCCCGCCCCGCCGGACCAGGACCATCAGGGCGGCCGTGGCCAGGGCCTGGAAGACCAGGTAGAGGGCACCTGTGGGATGCGCCACGGTGATCACGTAGGCGGCGATCACCGCCGCGGCCACGGGCAGGCCCGCCGGGGGCGGGATGCTGAGCTGGGAGATGTAGATCGCGGTACTGGCCAGGGGCAGCATCCAGGTGGTCCCGGCCGAGATCAGCGTGGCCGGCACCACCAGGTGATGCACGGCGATCAGGGCCACGATGACCGCGGCGTCCGCGAGCACGAGCGGGCCGGTGACACCGCGGCGGGCCACCCGGACGGCGAAGAATGCCGACCAGGCGGACAGCGTCACCAGCGCGGCCGCGAGCCACGCCCCCGACACGGCCGCGGTCGCCGCCAGCGGCGCGGCCAGCACCACGGCGACCGCGATCCACAGCCGGAACCCGACCGCGTACCAGCCCACGAGGCGGTGCAGGGCACGGTCGGACGGGCTGCCGGTGCCCCGCAGGGGCTGTATCCAGTGGCGGCCTGCGCCGGTCCCGCTCATCGCGATCTCCTACACCCCTCGTCCAGCCCACCGAGCAGTATGCGTCCGGGGATCGGGAATTGCGCCGCGAATCTTAAAGAAACGCAGTTCACGATGAATTGGCCGGACAAACTACTAATAGAGTTAGTCGAAGCGTGGCGCGGTGAGGGCTGCGCCGGCTGGGCAGGCGTTGCGCGCAGGCCGCTCCGCTTAGTCGAGCAGTTCCACCGTGGTGAAGCGGATCGGCGTGTCACCCGCGTTCTCGAAGTCGTGGATCATCGGCTCGTCCGGCGAGTGCTCGGAGTAATTGGTGTCGCCGACGTGATACTCGCGGGTGATCATCGTGCCGTCCGCGGCGCGCTGGCGGCCGATCCCGCCGTCTACTACGGTCCAGAAATAGCGCCGGGTGTGCGCGTGGAACGGACCCCGCTCGCCCGGCATGAGCCGTACTTCCCACACCCGGATGTGGTCGTTCTCGAACCAGAGCCGGGTGCCGACGTCCCCGTTGTCCGGGGCGGCGTCCAGTTCTTCCCGGTAGTCGGCGGGATCGAAACTCTCCTCGCGCATGATCGTGGCGGCCATCCGTGCTCTCCTTCGCGTTGCCGGTTCGGTGTGCTAGTTGCCCGGGCCGTAGAGCCCGAAGATAAGCCGCGGATCCCCGGGCCGGAACGTGCCCAGGAACTGCGAGCTGTCGCCGATCTCCCGGCAGCGGGCCAGCAGGTCGCGGCCCAGCGCGAGCTGCCGGCGCTCCCAGGCCGCCAGCGCGGCCGGCACCTCGCCGCCCGCCGCGGTGAGCTCCTCGGCCAGAGCCCATCCGTCGGCGGCGGCCTTGGCTGTCCCGGCCGCCGCGTGCGGGCGGACCGCGAACGCCGCATCGCCGCTGAGGCAGATCCGGCCGAACACCATCCGCGGTACCTCGATGTCGGTGACGACCTGCACGAAGGGCTCGGGTGCGCGCACGACCGCCTCGGCGATGGGCCCGGCGAGCTGGTCCCGCGCCGCCCGCCGCATCGCGGTGACCGCCGCCTCGGTGGCCGCGCCAGGCGGCAGCGAGACTGGCCGCCGCACCCCGTCGCGGCCGGTCATCAGGGTGTCCAGCGGCGCGCCGGGAGCGACGTTGACGTACCAGACGATGTTGATCAGGCGGTCGCCCCGGGTCAGCGAGCCGTCCAGGGCAGGGATCGGGTAGACGAGGATGTGGCTGTCCGGCAGCACCTGGTAGGTGAGCGCGTCGCCGAGGGTGGCGCAGGTGCCGGGGGAGAGGTGACGCTCGGGGACCGTGCCGCGCCACGCCACGTACCCGGAGTAGGCCGGGCGCACCGCGGGCAGCAGCCGGGCCCGGGCGGGCGAGCCGACCCCGTCGGCACAGACCAGCAGGTCGGACTCCACCCGCTGGCCGGTACCGAGGGTGACCGTGACGGTGCCGCGCTGCTCGGCGAAGCTGGTCACCTCGGTGCCCAGCTGGTAACGCCCCGCGTCGAGCAGGCTCGAGCAGCGACCGGTAGATCGTGTTCCAGGACGAGAAGCGGTAGCGGTGCCGCTGCTCGTGCTGGACGCTGCCGTCCCGGTTCAGGAACCGGATCCACGCCGTGGCCGAGCACACGTCCGTGACCTGGAACCCACCCCGCTTGAGCAGGTAGTCCAGGGTCGCGTCGAGCGCGGCGATGCCCGCGCCCCTGGCCTGCAGCGCGGCCGGGGACCGCTCGAAGACCCGGACGTCGCAGCCGGCGTCCCGGAGCACCAGGGCCGTGGTGAGCCCGCCTACCGACCCGCCGGCGATGCTGACCCGGGGCATCCTGGACACCGGCTGCGCTCCCGGTCAGGGGCGGCCGAAGGTGGCCACGCTGACGACCTCCATCTCGAACAGCACGCGCCGTTCGTCGATCGAGGGGTCCCGCAGCCCGTACGGTGGCTCGTTGCCGGTGTACTTCACCCAGATCCGGTCCAGCTGGTCGGTGACCCGCTGTCCCTCGGCCGGGTCGTCCTCGGAAATCTCCCGCTTCACCACGGTCTTGATGCTGAGCCAGTGGTAGGAGTTCTCCGGGTTCATCAGCAGGAAGGTCGCGTACGGGGCCTTGCGCAGCCAGTCCACCTTCTTGCGGTGCGTGGCCAGGTTCAGCAGGACCGTGTCACCGTCGTAGTCGAACCACACGGGCGTCAGGTTGGGCTGGTCTGCCCGGCCCATCACGGCCACGACCGCGGTGACCGGCTCGTCCAGCAGCCGCTTGAAGCTCGGTTCCAGGTCGGCCAGGCTCATGACCGGCTCGCGGTCGCCGATCGTGAACTGGCCGGGCTGGATCCCCTCGGCCACGTCCTTGAATTTCGCAACGGTAATGCTCACTGCGCACGCTCCTTCGCTGTCGCGCATGGCTCCGGGCGGGGCGGGGGTGCCCCGTGCGGGCTTGGTTCCGGACGGGAGTGCCGGGTGCGGGCGCGGTGCCCTCCCGGGCGGTCAGCGGTTCGGCTCTCCTCCTGCCTGGGTCAGGCCGGGCACGGCCCGGCGGCCGGCGGCACCGCGGCTCAGTTCCATGACCGCGGGGTAGCAGGCCGGGTCCACGGCGGCATCGATCACCGTCGGGCCGTCCCTGCGCAGCGCCGCCTGGAGCGCCGTGATGAGCTCCGGCTCGGTACCGGCGGCCGCCGCCGCGGCCCCCATTGCGGTGGCGACTCCGGCGAAAGACACCGGGCCGTAGTCCACAGCCTCGGCACCCCCCTGGCCAGCCGGCCGTTGCTTGATCTTGATGAGGCTGAGGGTGGCGTCGTTGAACACGATCACCACGATCCGCAGCCTGAGCCGGACGGCGGTCTCGATTTCGGCCAGCGTCATACCCAGGCCACCGTCCCCGGTGAACGCCACCACCGGCTGGCCGGGCGCACACAGCGCGGCGGCGATGGCCGCGGGCAGCGCGAAGCCCATGGTGGCCAGGCCGCTGGAGATCAGCAGACGGCCAGGCTGGTCCACCTCCCACAGTGGCATCACGGCCAGCATGTGCGCGCCCGCGTCCACGGTGGCGATCGTTTCCGCCGGGGTGTGCGCCCGGACCACGGCGGCGACCTGCGGCGGGGTGAGCGTGCCAGCAGCGGCGGCGGTGGCTGCGCCGGCGTCGGTGGCTGCGGCGTCCCTCAGGCGCCGCGCGGCGTCGGCCCGGGCCACCTGCCCGGCCGCCGGGGCCCAGCCTGGCTCCTGCGGCTGGGCCGGGTCGGCGGCGGCCGGGCGGCCGGGGCCGGCCGGGGCGGCGGCCGGTGTCCAGCCGGCCAGCAGACCGATCACCGCGGGCAGCGGGGCCGACAGCGCGGTGGCGCCGGTGAAGTACCCGGTGGCCCCGGTCCGGCCGATCGGCCAGCCGCCGGCCAGCACCGTGGGCGCGGCGTAGTCCCAAGGCGGCCGGGATCATCTCGGCCTCGTCCACGCCCAGCCCGATGATGAGGTCCGCCTGGGCCAGCAGCGGCCATTCCAGCGTGCCGCCCGTCACCAGGCCGCCGGCTTCGGCCGCGGAGTCCGGGACGATGCCGCGGGCCCGGTAGGTGTGCAGCGCGGGGATCCCGCGGCCGACCACGGCCGCCCGGATGGCCGCGATGTGCGCGCGGGCGTCCGTGCCGAGCAGCAGGACGGGCCGCCGGGCCCGGCGCAGCGCCGCGGCCAGCAGCGCGAGGTCATCGGCTGACCCGCCGGGTCCCTGGGCGCGGAACCCGCGGCCGCCGGGTCGTGCTACGGGCCGAGTGTGCCGCGTGCCGCCGGAGGGCCTGTCCCCGGCGGCCTGCGCGCGCTCAGCCGGGGCCCCGTCGTCCATCAGCGCGATCACCGGCCCCGGCGGCGCGGCGGCAGCCTGGCTGACCGCCCGGGCTGCGACCTGGCCGGCCTGTTCCCCGCCCACGGTCATCGCCGCCTTGGCCACCGACCGGCCCAGGGCCTCCTGGTCCAGCCGCTGGTGGCTGACCCGGCCGGCCTCGGCGGCCCGCACCGTGTCCGCGATGACCACGAGCGGAAGCCGGTCCAGTGCCGCGTGGGCGATCCCGTTGACCGCGCTGGCCAGTCCCGGTCCCCGGGTAACCAGCACGGCTCCCGGCTGCCCGGTCAGGTCGGCGCTGGTGGCAGCCATGATGGCCGCCGCCGTTTCGGTGTGGGCGAGCACGAAGCGCAGCCCGGCCGCGGCGGCCGCGCCCACCACGTCGAGGTTCGGGCCGCCACCCGGCACGCCGAACATCACCCGGGTACCCGCCCCGGCTAGCGCGGTCACGATCGCGGCGGCGGCCGCGGGCATCGTGGCTGGCTGGCGCGGCCCGCTCAGGGTGGCCGGACGGCTGGTCACTGCGGATCCCTGGTCACTGCGGATGCCGGTGCGCCGTTCATCCCCGCCCCGGTCCGGAGTGATCGACCCGGCCCCGCATCTGCAGCCGGTAGGAGTACCGGTCCGGGTGGAAATGGTTGACCGCCAGTTCCAGCGGGACCAGGTCCCGGTCGCAGTAGAGCCGCTCGATCCGCAGCACCGCCGCGCCTGCCGGGCAGCCCAGGCGGCGGGCGGTATCCGGGTCGGCGGCCACCGCGGTCGCGTTCTGCGCCGCGCTGTGAATCTGCCGCCCGCTGACCCGGTCAACCAGGCTGATCACGGTGAAGCGGGCGCGGTCGCCCGGCTCGGACAGCGCCGCCAGCTCGGGCAGCTCGCGCAGCTTGCGCCCGATCTGCAGGGGCAGGTGAACCCGCGTAAAGCAGAACGGGATCCCGTCGCGCAGCCGCAGGAACGACATGGCCATCACGCTGTCCTCCGGCACCCGCAGCGCCTCCGCGGCCGTCACGCTGGCCAGCACGTGCAGCGGCTCCACCACGCGGAGCTCGGTGTCCAGCGAGAGGGCCATCAGGTCGTCGATGCTGCCGAACGAGCGCAGGTACCTGCCGTCTCCCGGCACGGCGAACGTGCCCCGGCCGCGGACCCGGTAGATGACACCCTCCGAGACGAGCTCCTGGAACGCGCGGCGCACCGTCTGGCGGCTGAGCCCGGTCGAGGCGACCAGCTCGGCCTCGGTCGCCAGCCGCTGCCCCGCCGGATAACGCCCGTCCGCGACCGCCTGCCGGAGGTCCGCCGCCAGCTGGCGGTACGCGGTGGCCTGGCCGGCCCCGGCCCGGCGGCGGTCGCCGGGCCCGGCCGGGCCCGGCCCGGCCAGGCCCGGTGACGGCCCCTCGGGCCGCAGGGGCGGCACGACCCGCAGCACGGGACGGGGGGCTCGGGCGCCTCTGGCGGCCAACGCAACTCCTGACCCATCGCCGGGAGGCCTCTTATCCGCACCGATGGGACCCGCGGCGGCCTTTAGACGGCCATATTGTGGGGCGCGCGGTGAGCGCGTCAAGGGCCGGTGGCACCCGCGCTGGCTGGGACTACCCGCGCTCCCCGGGACGCCCGGGGGAAGGGGGCGGGCCAGCCTTCCTTTGTGAACCCAATAACACGCGGATTTGGCCGGTCCAATCCGCGCTGCCCGGGTCACGCCCGGTTCCCGCCGCGGACGCGTTCCTGGACCGCCGGGGTCGCGGCCGCGGACTGCCGGGGCGCCTGCCTTTACCGCCGGGGCGCCTGTCCGGGCCGCGGCGGGCCAGGGTCACCGAGGCTCCTGGCCCGCCGCGGCAGGCGCGCCGGCCCAGGTCAGCCGGCGGCCCGCTTGAGCTGGACGGTCACCGAGCGCACCGTGGGCCGCAGGGTCACCGTCCCGGTCTGCTCGTCGACCGTGCCCGCGCTGGCCGAGGCGATGTTGCTGACGAACGCGGGCAGCTGGAACAGCACCGGCCCGGACGGCGGCGGCCCGGTCAGCGTCAGGGTGACCGACGAGCCGTGCCCGCGGATGGTCAGCCCCAGGTGGTGCCCGTCGGTGGTCGGCATGTTCGCCAGCTGGATGGCCTGCCCGCCGCTGAGCCAGGCACTGGGCACGCCCCGGCCGACCACGAGGTCGCCGTCGGCCCGCTGGGCGGCCAGCGAGTCGAGCAGCACCATGTTGGCGTTGGCCATCCCCCAGGCGTGCGGGGAGGAGCCGTTCCCGGCCTCCGGGTGGGTCCCGGTCCACGGCGAGCCGGGGTTGGGGAACTGCTGGCTTTCCCACCACGAGTACGGGCCGCTCTGCCCGTTGGCGATCATGAACTCGTAGCTGAGGATGCCCTGGTCCCGGTGGCTCGCGCTGGCCAGGCCCCATTCTCCGTACCCGGCGTTGTAGGCGGTGCTGTAGTACTGCGTGGGATAGCCGCCGAACGTGTCAGGCGGCAGCTTCCCGGCCAGCCGGCCGAAGCCGTAGTCGTAGGTGGCGTCGATCAGGCTGATGCCCGGGCCGCTGAGCGGGGCGCCGAACAGGTACCCGTCCCAGGCCCAGCGGCCGAACAGGAACGGCGCGGCCCAGTTGGCGTCCTCGGGATTGGCGCACCGGTTGTCGGTGTTCGGCTCGGTCATCGAGCAAGGCAGGTAGGTCAGGTGGTTCGCGGAGATCGTCGCGTCCAGCGTCCGGTTCGTCGCCGCCAGCAGGCTGGCGTACTGCGCGGCGGCCCACTTCGCCTGGGCGGTGTTCCCGACCTTCCGGGCCAGCCACTCGTAGGTGGCCAGGCCGGTGAGCGCCTCGTAGTTGTCGATGGTCCAGTAGCCGTTGGCGTCGATGTCGTTGGTCTTCTCCATGATCCCGCCGGGCCCGGTCCGGTCGGCGGCGATCAGGTGCGCGGTGTCCTCGATGCTCGGCTCGGACTTGCCGGCCGGCCCGTCGGTGGCGAAGTTGGCCTTCACGAAGCTCAGATCGCCGGTCTTGAGCAGGTAGATGGCCCACACCCAGGGATAGGTCCACACTCCGTCGTCGTACTGGGTCTGGCTGCCGATCACGTACCGGGCCCGGTCCAGCAGCGCGTGCGCGCCGCTGGTGTAGCCCTGGGTGAACAGGTTGGCCAGAATGCCGATGACGTCGTGGCTGAACTCCGTGTCGTAGCCGTTGGCCCCGGTCCGCAGCTCGTTGCCGGACCGGATGATCTGGGTGTAGATGAACCCGGTGCGGTACGCGTCGGCCAGGCTCTGGTCCGGCAGGCTGACGATCTGGGCGATGTGGGCCAGCTGCTGGTTCCAGTAGGCCCGCATGTGCGCGAAGTGCTGGTCGAAGCCGCCCGCGCCGGCCAGTGCGGAACCCGACGGCCACGCGTACGTCCCGCCGAAACGGTCCGCCGCGACCGCGTAGTCGTGGTTCACGGTGCCGTGCGCGGGCACCGTGTCGCTCGCCGAATTGAGCGGGACCAGCCCGGCCGAGGCCTGCGGGTCGATGGTGACGGCCTGGCCAGTCGGGTTGCTGACCTGCACCCGGCTGTAGATCACGACGTAGGCGTGGCCGCCGATGCTGACCCGGTCGCCGAAGTTCGTGATCGAGATCCGGGCGCCGCCGGAGTGGAACGTGGTCACCAGCGCGGGCAGGTAGCCGTCGGCGTTGGTCCAGGTGGTCGGGCTGTCGTTGTAGACGCCGTAGCCGTAGGTCGTGCCGGTGACCGGCGTGGTGGTGCCGCTGCCGGGCTGGCCGCCGCTGATCACGAAGAAACTCCCGCCCAGGCAGGCGGGCACGGCCTGGTGGTTCCCGGTCCAGCCCAGCACGCTGGCGTCGCCGAACGTCCCGTACACGGTCTGGTCGCCGGCCGGGCCATTCGGGGCGCAGCTGTAGGGCGGCGCCGTCACCGCGGCTGTGCTGGCGGCGGCTGTGCTGGCGGCGTCGGCCGCGGGCAGCCCGGCCGTCCCGGCCAGCAGCGCCGCTGATGCGAGAAGTGCGCCTGCCCACCGTGGTCCCTGGCGGTACCAGCCCGGCCGTTCCCTCGTCGCTGAGGTCATGGGTCCTCCGCTGTCCAGGCTGGCGGCTCCGCGGGGCCCACCCCCGGCGGATGCCCGCCAGCCGCGGACCGGGTACCCGGCCGCGGCCCGGACTAACGCGGCCCGGACTGACATGGGCCGGACTGACATGGGCCGGACTGACATGGGCCGGACTGACATGGGCCGGACTGACATGGGCCGGCCGGTGCCCGGGCGCGGCCCATGGCACGGCCCAGGGTGCGGCCCATGGGACGGCCCATGGTGCGGCCACGGTGCCGGCACGCCGGGAAACGATGGGCGGGAACCGTTGTGGTAGAGCTCGCGGCGCGGACAGTATCTACAGCGAGAAGCCAGGCGCCGGGCTGCCCCCGGGCGCGGTGCGGGAAGGCGGTGAGCGGTGAGCGGTGCTGGCGCGCACGACCTGTCCGCGGGCGGGGACGTCCTGGCCGGGATCACGCGGTTCGCCGGGCGGGCGGCGCAGGCCGCCGGCTGCGCTCCCGGTTCCGGCGTGCAGCTGCTCAACGTGTCAGAGAACGCGACCTACCGGGTGGATGACCCGGACGGGGGAGCGTCGATCCTGCGGGTGCACCGGCTCGGCTATCACTCGGTCGCCGAGATCGAATCCGAGCTGGCCTGGATGGACGCGCTGCGCGCCGAGGCCGGGGTGCGCACCCCGCGGGTGCTGCCGGCCCCCGGCGGCGGGCGGGTCATCACCCTGGCCGACGAGACCGGGCAGCCGCGGCACTGCGTCCGCTTCGAGTACCTGGCCGGCACCGAGCCCGCCGACGACGACGCGGCGCACTTCGCCGAGCTGGGCGAGCTCACCGCCCGGATGCACCAGCACGCCCGGCAGTGGCGGCGGCCGCCCTGGTTCACCCGGTTCCGCTGGGACTACGACGCCGCGCTCGGGGCCGGGGCCCGGTGGGGGCGCTGGCAGGACGGGATCGGCGTCGGGCCGGCCGAGCACGCGGTCCTGGGTCGGCTGGACGGCGTGCTCCGCGACCGGCTCGCCGCGTTCGGCACCGGCCCGCAGCGGTACGGGCTGGTGCACGCGGACACCAGGCTGGCCAACCTGCTCGTCAACGGCGGCCGGATCAGCGTCATCGACTTCGACGACTCGGGCTTCAGCTGGTACCTCTACGACGCGGGCACCGCGGTCAGCTTCTTCGAGCACCAGCCGCACGTGCCGGAGCTGGTGGACAGCTGGCTGTCCGGCTACCGCCGGGTGAGCGACCTGCCGGCCCGGGACGAGGCGGAGATCTGGACCTTCATCATGCTCCGCCGCCTGCTGCTGGTGGCCTGGATCGGCTCGCATCAGGCGGCCGACATCGCCCGGGAGCTGGGCGCCGGCTATAGCCAGGACAGCTGCGCCCTGGCGGAGCGCTATCTCAGCCGGCCTGGGAGCCCGGGGGCCGCCGCCGTGGGCTGACCACGCAGCCGCCGCCCCGGGCTGACCACGCAGCGGACGCGGCGGGCTAGCCAAGAAAGGGAGCCTTACGTGTTCACATCCATCGCCGGGCGGGCCGTCGTGGTCACCGGGGGCACCCGCGGCATCGGCAAAGGCATCGCCCGGGTGTTCGCGGGCCACGGCGCGCGGGTTCTCATCGTCGGCCGGGACCAGGCCACGGCCACCCGGGCGGTGGCCGAGCTCACCGCGGACGGGGCCGAGGTCTCCTCCCTGCTGGCTGACGTCAGCGTCCGGGCGGACTGCCAGCGGATCGCCAGGACCGCGGCCGAGCGGCTCGGCGGCATCGACGTGCTCTGCGCCAACGCGGGCGTCTTCCCGGACAAGCCGCTCGCGGACCTGACCGACGACGACCTGGACACCGTGCTCGGCACCAACCTGCGCGGCTGCATCCTGTCCGTCCAGGCCTGCCTGCCCGCGCTGCAGCGGTCCGCGCACGGCCGGGTCATCCTGACCTCCTCGATCACCGGGCCGGTCACCGGGTTCCCGGGCTGGTCGCACTATGGCGCGAGCAAGGCCGGCCAGCTCGGCTTCATGCGCACCGCCGCCCTCGAACTGGCGGCCCACGCCATCACGGTCAACGCGGTGCTGCCCGGCAACGTGATCACCGAGAGCCTGCTGGACCTCGGCGAGGAGTACATCCAGGAGATGACGGCCAGCGTCCCGCTGCGCCGCCTCGGCACGGTCGACGAGATCGGCTACGCGGCGCTGTTCCTGGCCACCGACGAGGCAGCCTTTATCACCGGGCAGACGATCGTGGTCGACGGCGGGCAGGTGCTGCCCGAATCCCTGGGGGCCCTGGACGCTTGGGCCGGCGGGTCGTAAGCCGGAGCGCCGGGCCGCCGCGCGCTAGGAGAGCACCCGCCGCCGGAAGTTATGCAGCCCGATGGCCAGGAACCCCACCGCGAACGCGGCCAGCACCGGGTAGATCACGTACAGGTGCATGTGCGGCGCCACGGTGAACGCCGCCCGCATCCCCTCGTTCACGTAGACCAGCGGGTTGATCAGCACGACGGTCTGCAGCCAGTGCCAGCCGCCCACCGTGACCGGGGCCAGCTTCGTCCACGAGTAGTACGTGCAGCCCAGGAACGTGATCGGCAGGATGATGAAGCCGAACATCAGCCCGATGTTGCGCGGCTCGAAGCTGGTGCCCAGGATCAGGCCCAGGCCGGCCATGGCGATGCAGGCCAGCGGGACCAGCGTCAGGATGATCCACCAGTGCAGCGAGAGGTGGGCGTGCACCCCGGGCGCGTGCACTACCGAGGCCATCGGCAGCACGATGATGGCCGAGATCACGCCCTGGGCCGCGCCCGACAGCACTTTGGCCACGGCCACCAGCCAGATCGGGCAGGGCGCCTGCACCCGGTCCTCGATCTCCCGGGTGAAGCCGAACTCCTGCGCCATGTTCAGGGCGATGGACTGCACCCCCTGGAACATGATCGAGATGCCGACCACCCCGGGCACCAGGATGGTGGCGAACGCGGACTCGGCGGCCGTGCCGTGGCCGCCGCCGATCCCCTGGCCGATCTTCGGGAACACGAACAGGAACACGAAGCAGAGCAGGAACGGCTGGATGACGGTGCGCAGCACGAACTCCCACCAGTGCTTGCGCAGCACGACCAGGTCACGCAGCATGAGCGCGCCGAGGGCGGTCCAGCTGGCGGCGGCTACCGACCGGGTCGGCCCGCCGCCGATCCGCTGCCGCGTGGCCTGCGGGGTCAGTGAGGTGGTCATCAGTCCCGCAGCTCCTTGCCGGTCAGGTTGATGAACACGGTCTCCAGGCTCGGCTCGGAGATGGACAGGTCGACCAGGTCGAACCCGCCGCGCTCCGCGGCCAGCACGATCCGCGGCACCAGCCGGTCGCCGCCCTGCATGTGCAGCTGGACCCCGCCGTCCACCAGGCGGGTCCGGGTCACGCCGTCCACGTCCTGGCTGAGCAGCTCGGCCAGCCGGGTGGTGTCGCCCGCCGTCTTGACCGTGACCACCGTGTCCGCGCCGACGCTCTGCTTCAGCGCGGCCGGCGTGTCCAGGGCCAGGATCTTCCCGTGGTCCATGATCGCGACCCGGTCGCAGAGCTGGTCCGCTTCTTCCATGTAGTGCGTGGTGAGCAGGATGGTCTGGCCCTCGCCGTGCAGCTCGCGGAGCAGGCCCCACAGCGCGAGCCGGCTCTGCGGGTCCAGGCCCGCGGTGGGCTCGTCCATGAACAGGACCGAGGGGCGGTGGAAGATGGCCCGGGCCACCATCAGCCGCTGGGCCATGCCGCCGGACAGCGCGTAGACCGAGGCCTTGGCCCACTTGGACAGCTGGAACTGCTCGAGCAGCTCATCGGCCGTCTGCCGGGAGGCCCTGGCCCCCATGCCGAACAGCCGGCCGTGGAAGTACAGGTTCTCCCAGACGGTGAGCTGCCGGTCCAGCGTGTTCTGCTGGGACACGATGCCACTGGTCTGCTTGGCCAGTGCCGGGTGCGCCGCGACGTCCACGCCGGCCAGGAACGCCCGCCCGGAGGTCGGCACCACCCGGGTGGTGAGAATGCCCACGGTCGTGGTCTTCCCGGCGCCGTTCGGCCCCAGCAGACCGAAGATCTCCCCGGCCTCGACGTCCAGGTTCAGCCGGTCCACCGCGGCGAAGTCAGACCCCGGGTAGACCTTGGTCAGGTCCTCGGTGTGGATGACGGACGCTGACGCATGGCCCGGCCGTCCGGTGCTGCTCGCTGCTGCGGGTGCGCTGCTCATGGCCTGCACATCCTAGCGAGTGAACCATAGGGCACCCTGGGGGAGGACAGCCGCCGGCGAGCGACACCCCTGGAGGAAATGCATGGCTCGGGTACTGATCACCGGCTCGTCAGACGGTCTCGGCCTGATGGCGGGCGAGCTGCTGGCCGCCGGCGGGCACGAGGTCACCCTGCACGCCCGGAACGAGACCCGGGCCCGGGACGCCCGGGCCGCGCTGCCCGCCGCCGCCCACGTGCTGGTGGGTGACCTGGCCGAGCTCCGGGGCATGCGCCAGGTCGCCGAGCAGGCCAGCAAGCTGGGCCGGTACGACGCCGTGATCCATAACGCCGGGGTCGGCTACCGGGAGGCGCGCCGGATCCAGACCCTGGACGGCCTCAGCCACGTGTTCGCCATCAACGTGCTGGCCCCCTACCTGCTCACCGCCCTGATGGCCCGGCCGGACCGGCTCGTCTACCTGAGTTCCGGCATGCACCGCGGCGGGAACCCGGACCTGGCCGACCTGCAGTGGGTCGGGCGGCCGTGGAACGGCTCGCAGGCCTACGCGGACTCCAAGCTGTTCGACGTGGTGCTGGCGTTCGCGGTGGCCCGCCGCTGGCCGGACGTGCTCAGCAACGCGCTGGAACCGGGCTGGGTGGCGACCAGGATGGGCGGCCCGGGCGCGCCGGACGACCTGTCCCAGGCCCCGGTCACCCAGGCCTGGCTGGCGGTCAGCGACGACCCCGCGGCCACCGTGACCGGCCGGTACTTCTATCACCAGCGGCCCCGCCCGTTCCACCCGGCGGCGGCCAGCCCGGCCCTGCAGGATCAGTTGCTCGCCGCCTGCGCCGAGCTCACTGGCGTCGGGCTGCCCGCGGGATCTGCCTGACCTGGGCCGCCGCTACCCGGCGCCCGCCCGCCGCTACCCGGCCCCTGGCCGGCGGCGTGATCAAGGCCGTGCTGCACCCCCGACGGCTGCGCCACCGGCCACCACACTCGTGACCGCGGCCGGGGGAGCGTCGAGAGCGCAGTGCACCGGCGGGGCGCCCCGCCGCGCCGCCCCGGCGACCCGGGCCGGGTTGCGGACGGTGAAGACGGCCAGCACGCCGCCAGCCACGCACAGCGCGCCCGAGATGAGCGACGCGGTGTGGAACCCGGCCGAGAACGCATCCGCGTGCCGGTAGGCATCGCCGGTGATCCCGCCCGCGGCGGGCAGCAGGGCCACGGCGATGAGCGCGGCTGCCCGGGCCACGTCGTTGTTGACCGCCGACGCGATGCCGGCGTGCTCCGCGGGCACCGCGCCCAGCACGGTGGACGTCAGCGGGGCCACGGTCACGGCCAGGCCGAAGCCGAACACCAGCACGGCGGGCAGCACCTCGGTGACGTAGTCGCCGGACGCGGTGATCCGGGTGAACAGGGCCAGGCCGATGCCGACCAGCACCGGTCCTGCGCTCATCTGCAGCCGGGGGCCGATCCGCGCCGCCAGGGCGCCGGAGCGTGCCGACAGCGCCAGCGTGATGACGGTGACCGGGAGCAGCGAGATGCCCGCCTCCAGCGCGGTGTACCCGGAGACCTGCTGAAGCTGGATGGGCAGCAGGAACAGCGCCCCGCCGATGCCGCCGTAGACCACGAACGTGATCACGTTAGTGGCGGTGAACTGGGTCGAGGCGAACAGGTTGAGGGGCAGCATCGGGTCCTTGCTCCGGAGTTCCTGGCCCGCGAACGCGCCCAGCAGCACCACCCCGGCGATCAGCGCGCCCAGCACCCCAGGTTCTGACCAGTGGCCACCCGGACCCTCGATCAGCCCGTAGGTCAGCGCGACCAGGCCCAGGGTGACCAGCGTGCCGCCCGCCGCGTCGATCCGCCCGGTAGCGTTCGGGTCACGGGACTCCGGGACGTGCCGAAGGCTGACCGCGACGACCAGGGCGGCCAGCGGCAGGTTGATCACGAAGATCAGCCGCCAGGACACCGCCTGGACCAGGTAGCCGCCGAGGAAGGGGCCGACCGCGGTGCCCACCCCACTGAACCCCGACCACGCGCCGATGGCCTTGCTGCGGTCCTCGGGCCGGAACACCGCTTCCAGGATGGCCAGGCTGCCGGGGGTCAGCAACGCCGCGCCGACGCCCTGCAGGGCCCGGGCCAGGATCAGGAACGTCGCGTCCGGCGCAACCGCGCTGAGCAGGGACGCGACCGCGAACCAGATGACGCCGATCAGGAAGACCTTCCTGCGGCCGTACTTGTCGCCCAGCGACCCGGCCAGCAGCAGCAGCCCGGCCAGCGTCATCGTGTAGGCCGTCACCACCCACTGCAGCGCGGCCAGCCCGACGTGGAAGTCGCGGCCGATGGCGGGCAGCGCGATGCCCACCACGGTGGCGTCGATCGACGCGACCGCCGAGCCCAGCACCGTGGCCAGCAGCACCCAGCGGCCCTGGGCGCTGGCCAGCACCAGCCCGTCCGCGCCGCCCGGCGCCGAGGGCGCGTTCACCGCACCGCCAGCCCGGTGGTGCCGGGCGGCCGGGCCTGGCTTCCGCCCGGCCGCAGCACCGCGCCGGACCGGGCGGTGATGTCGCCGCCGGCCGTGTCGATGACCACGTCCACCCGGGCCACCAGCGCCTCCCCGCCCGCGGGCTCCGGGACCGGCGCCTGCTCGTCGGTGAGCTCGCCCAGCCTGCCGCGCGTGTGCGCCCGCAGCGCCATCATCATGTCCACCGGGGACCTGACCTAACTTCTTTCCGCAACGAAAACCGTCCCGGGCGGCGGCCCGCCGGACCAGCCGGCCGTGGCGCCACCGGCGCAGCGCCCTTCAGATGAGGTCCTGCCAGGTCCGGCCGGTGCGCACGCTGGCGGGCCGCTCAGCCACGATGTCCGAGCCGGGCCGGGCCTCGTCGTCGCGGGTCTTGACCAGGATCCAGCGCCGCGGGCCGGTGCGGGTCAGCGCGAATCCGCCGGTGAGCTTGCGGCCATCCAGCACGAAGGACAGGTGGCCGGGCTCCTCGCGGAGGATCCCGGCCGGCCCCTCATCCCAGATGATCACCGCGCCGCTGCCCCGCGACTGGCCCTGGTGCACGCCCTCGAACTCGCCCGCGTCCAGCGAGTGATCCTCGACCGGCACCGCCAGCCGCCGGACGGCCGGGTCGAGGGACGGGCCCCGGGGCACGGCCCAGGAGCGGAGCACGTCCCCGAACCGGAGCCGCAGGTCGAAGTGGAGCGTGGTCGCGTCGTGCAACTGCATGACGAAGCGGGAGGCGGTCACCCCGCGACCGTACCGGCCCGGCCTGGCCCGGGCCCCGGGGCCGGCCGAAGGGGGCCGGTAGATTGGCCGGGAGGCGACAGGGGGCGCGATGACTGAGCAGTCGGCCGGTCCGGGCGAGGTCAGCATCGAGGACGCGGCCCGGATCCTGGCCCAGCGGGACCCGGTGCTGGCCCGGCTGGCCGGCGAGGTGGGCCTGCCCAGCCTGCCGCCGCCCACCGAGACGCACTTCGCCACGCTGGTGCGCTCCATCGTCTACCAGCAGCTGGCGGGCGCCGCGGCCGGGGCCATCCACGGCCGGCTGGTGCTGGCCCTGGACGGCGAGGTCACCCCGGAGCGGATGCTGACCCTCACGCCGGAGACGCTGCGGGCCGCCGGGCTGTCCGGCCGGAAGGCCGCCACGCTGCTCGACCTGGCCGGCAAGGTCATCGACGGCACCGTGCCGCTCGACCCGCGGGCGCTGGCCCGGGAGAGCGACGAGGAGATCGTGGCCCGGCTGACCACGGTCCGCGGGATCGGCAAGTGGTCCGCGGAGATCTTCCTCATCTTCCAGCTCGGCCGGCTGGACGTGTGGCCCACCGGCGATCTGGCGGTGCGCAAGGGATACGGCCTGGCCTGGGGGATTCCCACGCCGACGCCCAAGCAGCTCGACCTGCTGGGCGAGCCGTACCGCCCGTACCGGACCGTGCTGGCCTGGTACACCTGGCGGGCCGCCCGGCTCTACGCGGGCACCGCGGCGACCGCGGTCAACGGCTGACGGGGCCGGAAGCCGGGCCGGAGCGGCCGGTCAGGCCAGGCCGAGGATCCGCTCGGCGTTGTCGCGCAGCACGGTGTTCAGGGTGTCCGGGGGCAGTCCCAGGCCGGACAGCTCGGTGAGGCAGCGCTCGGGAGTGAAAAACGGGTAGTCGCTGCCCCACAGGAACTGCCCGGAGAGCCGGCCGCGCATCTCCCGGATCACCTCGGCCGGGATCCGCCGGGGCGACCAGCCTGAGATGTCGATAAACACGTTGGTCTTGTGCAGCGCGATCGCGGTCAGGTCAAGGTGCCAGGGCCAGCCGAAATGCGCGGCCACGATGGTCAGCCCGGGATGGGCGGCCGCCACCGGGTCGAGCTTCAGCGGGTGGGCGTAGTCCAGCCGGATGCCTTGCCCGCCCGGCTGGCCGGCGCCGATCCCGCTGGTCCCGGTGTGGAACAGGGCCAGCAGGCCGTGCTGCTCGCAGGCCGCGAAGATCGGCCAGTACTGCGGGTCGTCGGGGGAGAAGGCCTGCAGCGAGGGGTGGAACTTCACCCCGCGCAGGCCCAGGGCGGCGATGCTGGCCACCTCGGCCACGGCCGCCTCGCCCTTGTGCGGGTCGACCGAGCCCAGCCCGGTGAAGGCGTCCGGGTAGTCCCGGACGGCGGCGGCCACGGTCTCGTTGGGGACCCGGGGACGGCCGGTGGCCGTCTCGGCGTCCCAGGCCAGCAGGACCGCCTTCACCTGGAGGTCGCGGTAGCGGGCCGCCAGTTCCCCCAGCGACTGCCGCTGCACCGGCGACCGGAAATAAGCTTCGGCCGCCTCGACGTACCCCGCCATGCTGACGTCCAGCCAGTCCGGGGTGGGCAGGTGAACGTGGAAATCGATAGCACGCAGCGGCACCGGCTCATCGTAACGGCCGTCCGGCGCGCGCGGCCCCGGCGCGCGCGGCCCCGGCGCGCCCGGCGCAAGGCTGGCGCGCCGGATGCCGTCCGCGGGGTGGTCCAGCCCGCCCCCGTCCAGCCCGCCCCGCTCACGGGCCGTGGCCCGCAGCACCGGCAGCGTGAACGCGGCGGTGACCAGCAATCCACCCAGCCCGGCCGCGGCAATGGTGACGCGCGCCGAGATCAGCACCAGCAGCGCGCCGCCCAGCACGAACCCCACGACGGTGGCGGCGTTGGCCACCGCCCCGAAGGTGGCGAACACCCGGCCGCGCAGGGCGGCCGGTGCCCGCCGGCCCAGCAGCACCGCGGCGGCGACGTTGACCCCGCCGTTGCCCAGGCCGCCGAGCACGCTCACCGGCGCCAGCCAGCCCACCGCGGGCACCGCCGCCATCAGGCCCACGCCCAGGCAGGTGACCGCCAGCGAGCCGAGCAGGAGCACGGCCAGACCCGGGTCGGACGGGCGGCGGCGGGCCACCCACCAGCCGCCGGCCACCGCGGCGCTGACCCAGATGCTTTCCATCAGCCCGTACACGCCGGCGGTGGAGTGCAGGGTGGACCGGACGAAGAACACCTCGGCCACGTTCACCAGGCTGGCCGCGGCCACCACCGCGCCGACCAGCACCACCGCGGCCCGCAGCAGCGGATCACGCCGGACACCCCACCCGTTCGTGCTCACCTGGGTCATCTCGGTCACCTCAGTCACCGGGGGCACCGGGGCGCGGCCGGGGGTGGCCGCGGGGGAGCGGGCGGCGGAGCCGCGCCGGGTGCGGATCAGCGGCCGGCGGCGGCGATGGCCAGGTAGCTTCCCGCGTCCGCGAGCAGGGGCACCCGCAGCCCGAAACGGCCCAGCAGCAGCCCGCCCAGTGCGGGCGCCAGCATCATGCCCAGCGAGCCGGCCGTCTGGCTCAGCGCTGTGGCCCGGGGCAGATCATCCGCCCGGACCATGGACGGCAGCAGGGCGGACAGGCACGGCTGGGTCACGGCCAGCCCGGCCGCCAGCACACCCACCAGCGCGATGATCTCCGCCGCCCCGGACGCGAACGCGAGCGCCACGCAGACCGCCGCCTGGACCAGCCCGGTCGCGACCAGCAGCAGCCGGCTGTCCGCCCGGTCGGCCAGCCGCCCGGTCCACCGGACCAGCAGCACCGGCGGCGCGGCCGCCGCGATCAGCACCGCGGCCACCGCGAACCCGCCCGCCCCGCGCTGCTGCAGTTCGAGCACCAGCGCGGTCGCGGCCAGGAAGTCCCCGCACGAGGACACCGCGCGCGCCCCGCTGGCCAGATACACGTCCGCCCAGGCGGATCCGGGCCGCCTGGCCCGCCCGGCCCGGTCCGCGCCGGCCCGCCCCGCCCAGCTCGCTCTGGCCCGCCCGGCCCAGTCCGCGCCGGCCCGCCCGGCCCAGCCCGATCCGGCCCACGCCGATGAGATATGAAAGACATACTTCGAAGTATGTCCTTCATATCTGTGGTTGGCAAGGCCGGGCGCCCGCGACTCCGGGCACTCGGGCGGGGTCCCGCTCGGAGTCGCGAGCGCCTCCATGATCCTGGGCAATTAGTGCGAAATAGCAGCACCAATTGCCCAGGATCATGAGGGCGGGTGCCCGGGTGGCGGGGGCCCAGAGGCGGGGGGGTGGGGCCCGGGATGGTGGGGGGGCGGGGGTGGCGCGTGGGTGCTGCTGGGACGGCGGGGCGGGCCCAGGCCCGGGGGCGGGGGGGTTAGCTGGGGAGGGCGCGGACGGCGAGGGATACCGTCCGGGACCTGGCGGGCGGGTCGGTCCGGCGGCCCTTGCGGTAGGGCTCGAGCAGGTCGTACATGGCCCGGCTGACCTCGGTCAGTTCGGCCGCGGTGAGCTGGAGCGTCGAGTCCATGAAGAACGCCGCGTTCTGCCATTCCAGCGGCTCGGCGTCGAGCTGGGACAGGTACCGGCGGATCCGGGCCTCGTCCCAGGCCAGCAGCGACTCCAGCAGCCCGCGCAGCGCCTCGCGTCCCTCGGGGGACAGATCCTCGACCCCGCTGACCTCGAAGCGTTCCGCGGTGATGCGCCAGAGCCGTTCGCGGCCGTCACCCCGGCCGGGTGCCGCTTGCACCAGCCCGGCCCGGGCCAGGGCGCGCAGGTGGTAGCTGGTCGCGCTGGGCGACAGGCCGACGACCCCGGCGCACTCCGTGGCGGTGGCCGGCCCGCTGTTGCGGAGGTGCTGCGAGCAGGGCCAGCCGGGCGGGGTGGGCCATGGCCCGCATCACCGCCGCGTCCCGGATCGGGGTCGGCTGCGCCACGCCCGGCCCCGGATTCGCGCTCACCGGGCCAAGATAGCCCGGCGGACTGGGCTGGGGCATGTCGCCCTGCGGATGCCCGGCTAGCCGCGGGATCGGTAGAGCACCTGGAGGGCGGTGAATTCCGCCAGGCCCCACGGGCCGTTCTCCACCCCCATGCCGCTCCACTTCAGCCCGCCGAACGGCATCCACGGCTGCAGGGTGAGGTGGTCGTTGACGAACGCGGTGCCGCACTCCAGCCGGGCCGCGACCGCCGCCGCGCGGTCCGGGTCGGCGCTCCAGACCGAGCCGGACAGGCCGTACCGGGTGTCGTTGGCCCGGGCCACCGCGTCGTCCACATCCTCGTAGGGGATCACCGGGACGGCCGGGCCGAACTGCTCCTCGTCCACGATCGGGGTGCCCTCGGCCACCCCGGTCAGGATCGTGGGCGCGAAGAAGTACCCGTCCCGGTCCAGCGGGCGCCCGCCCGCCGCGGCCGTGCCGCCGCGGGCCAGGGCGTCGGCGACCAGCCCCGCGACCCGGTCGAACTGCGGCTGGTTCTGCACCGGGCCGAGCTGGCTGCCCGCCTCGGTGCCGGGCCCGACCCGGACCCGGCGGGCCCGCTCGGCCAGCGCCTCGACCAGGCCGGCGTGCAGGGCCCGCGGCACGTAGATCCGCTTGATGCCTGCGCAGATCTGGCCGTTGTTGATGAACGCGCCCCAGAACAGGCCGCGTTCCACGGCCGCCAGGTCGGCGTCGTCGAGCACGATCGCCGCGTCGTTGCCGCCGAGTTCGAGGGTGAAGCGCCTGAGGCCGGGAGCCGCGGCCGCGGCGACCGCCTGGCCGGTCGGCACCGACCCGGTGAAGCTGATCTTCGCCACCGCGGGGTGTGACGTCATCCAGGCGCCGAGCTCGTCGCCCCCGCTGACCACGTTGACCACGCCGGGCGGCAGCACCCCGGCCAGGATGGCCCCCAGGGCCAGCGTGGACAGCGGCGTGAACGGCGAGGGCTTGAGCACCACGGTGTTGCCGGCCAGCAGCGCGGGCCCCAGCTTCCAGCCCGCCAGCAGCAGCGGGTAGTTCCACGGCGTGATCGCCGCGACCACGCCGAGCGGGCGGTGCACGAGTTCCGCGTGGCCGCGCTCGTCGTCCTGCAGGACGGTGCGGGGCAGTTCCAGCCCGGCCGAGTACTCCAGCCAGCGGGCCATCTCGGCCACCTCGAACGCGGCCGCCTTGAGCGGCTTGCCCTGCTCGGCGGTGAGCAGCGCGGCCAGGTCGTCCGCGGCGGCCAGGGCGGCCGCCGCGGCGGCGCGCAGCGCGGCCCGCCGCGCGTCCTCGTCGGCCCGCCAGGCGGCCGCCGCCGCCTGCGCCGCCCGCATGGCCTCGTCGAGCTGGTCCCGGGAACAGTCCGGGGCGGCCGCGAACACCAGTCCGGTCGCCGGGTTGACCACCCCGAAGGTGCCCTGGCCGGCCACGGCCGAGCCGCCGACCGTCATCGACGGGCTGGCCGTCCCCAGATCTGTCACGCCATCACCACCACAGCTCGGGCGCCCTTTTCCGCGGCGCAGTATTCAACGGCCTCGTTCACCTGGCCGAACGGGAACGTCTCGGTGACCATCTCGTCCAGTTTCAGCAGGCCGGACTGGTACAGGCTGACCAGCCGCGGCACGTCCCGCCGGACGTCGGAGCTGCCGTACAGGGAGCCCCGGATGACCTTCTCGGTCATTACCACCCCGGAGAACGCGGGCAGCGAGACCGTCACGTCGTCGCCGGCCGCGCCCACCAGCACGACCTGCCCGCCGCGGCGGGTCATCCGGATCGCGTCGCGCACGGTCTGCTGCCGGCCGACGACCTCGAGCACGTGATCCGCGCCGCGGCCGCCGGTCAGCGCGCGGACCTGCCGGGCGACCGTGTCCGAGGGCTGCAGGGTGTGCGTGGCACCGAGCCGGGCCGCCATGGCCAGCCGCTCCTCGTGCAGGTCGATCGCGATGATCATGCCCGCACCGGCGATCCGCGCACCCTGGATCGCGCTCAGCCCGACGCCGCCGCAGCCCAGCACGGCCACGGTGTCGCCGACCCCGATGCCCGCGGTGTTGACGGCCGCGCCGAATCCGGTGAGCACGCCGCAGCCGATCAGCGCGGCCGAGGCCAGCGGGATCGTGTCCGGGATCCGCACGGCCGCCGCCTCGGGCACCACGCAGCGCTCGGTGAAGGTGCCGAGCCCGGCCATCTGGTAGAGCGGCTGGCCGTCCCGGCGGTACCGGGTGCTGCCGTCCAGCAGCGTGCCCCGGGCGAAGGCGACCCCGGCGATCTCGCACAGCTGCGGCTGGCGAGCCACGCAGTAGAAGCAGGTCCCGCACTGGGCTAGCCAGGACAGCACCACCCGGTCGCCGGGGGCCACCGAGGTCACGCCCGTGCCCACCTCGGTCACGGTCCCGGCCGCCTCGTGCCCGAGGACCAGCGGCACCGGGTGGGCCAGGGTCTCGTTCCACACCGAGATGTCGGAATGGCAGACGCCGGAGGCGCCGACCTCGACCATGACCTCGCCCGCCCGCGGCGGCTCGACGTCGATGTCGGTGACGGCTAGCGGCGTGCGGGGGGCGTTGAGCACGGCCGCGGCAGTCACCGGGTACCCGCCCGCGGGCCAGCGCAACGTTCTACACTTCTATTGATTGAGTCGCTCACCTTGTATAGTTTAGGCACATGCCCTGCCGCGCGCCAGAGCCGGCCGGGGGGCAACGGCCGCGGCCCACTGGAGGACCGATGGAGCTGAAGGTCACCCGCTACAAGATCGACGACGCGGGGATCGCCACCCTCTGGCTGCACCGGCCGGAGCGGCGGAACTCCTGGACGGGCCGGATGCACGCCGAGTACCGGTGGATCTGCCAGCAACTGGACGACGACCCGGCGGTCCGGGTCATCGTGCTGACCGGATCCGGGCACACGTTCTGCATCGGCGCCGACCCCAAGGCCCTGACCGGGTACGTGGAGGCAGAGCACTACGACCCGGCGCTGCCGCAGGACGCGGCCCGGCCGGGATACGGTGTCCGGCCGGAGTTCGACGCGGACATGGCCTGGCAGCTTGGCCTGCGCACCCCCATGATCGCCGCGGTCAACGGCGCCTGCGCGGGCATCGCGGTGGCCCTGGCCGCGTTCTGCGACCTGCGCTTCGCGGTGACCGGGGCGAAGATCACCACGGCGGCGCCCCGGCTGGGCCTGCCCGCCGAGTACGGGCTGTCCTGGATGCTGCCGCGGCTGGTCGGCATGACGCACACCGCGGACATCCTGCTGACCGGCCGGGTGCTGCTGGCCGAGGAGATGGCGGGCATGGGGTTCTTCAATAAGGTCCTGCCGCCGGAGGAGTTCGCCCGCGAGGTGGACAGCTACGCCCGGGCCATCGCCGCCGCGTCCCCGCTCGCGGTGACCACCGCGAAACGGCAGATGTGGGCCGACGTGCTGCACGGCGACCCGCGGGCGGCGGTGGAGGAGAGCAAGGCCCAGATCGGGAAGCTCATGGCCGAGCCGGACTACGCGGAGGGGGTGGCCGCCCTGCTCGACAAGCGCCCGCCCCGCTTCACCCACTGAGGCTCGGCCCGGAACGTCTGGAGGGCAGCGCATGAAGGTTCGCGTCGATCCCCGGCTCTGCCAGGGACATAACCGGTGCATCTCGGTGGCGCCCGGCCTGTTCGACATCGACGAGGAGGGCTTCGCCTCGGCTCTTGGCGACGGGACGGTGCCGCCGGACCAGCAGGACCTGGCCGGCCTCGCCGTCGACAACTGCCCGGAGCAGGCCATCTCGCTCCAGGCCGATGCCCGACCAGCCGATGCCTGACGAGCCGTGCTGGGGCCGGGAGGTCGTGGCCGGTACCGCGGGCGGCCATCCCGGCCTGATCTACGCCCGGCGGCCGGCCTCGCTGGCCGCGCTGCTGCCCGGCCCCGCCCGCTGGGCGGACCGGGAGTTCCTGGTCCAGGGGGAGCGCCGGCTCAGCTACGGCGCCTTCGCCGGCGCCGTGGCCCGGGTCGCGGCGCACCTGCGCGGGCTGGGCCTGCGCCCGGGGCAGCGGATCATGCTGCTCGGCTTCAACCAGATCGAGTGGGTGGTCGCGTTCTGGGCCGCGCAGCGCCTGGGTGCCGTCGCGGTGCTCGGCAACGCCTGGTGGAGCGGGGCCGAGACGGCCGCGGCGCTGGAGCAGGCCGCCCCGGTCCTGGTGCTGGCCAGCCCGGACCGGCCCGGCGGCGCGCCGGGACCCGGGCCAGCCGCCCGGGTCCTCGGCCTGGACGCGCTCCGCCCGCTGGTGGACGGCGCCGGACCGCAGCCCGACCGCCTGGACCCGGTCCCGGTGGCCGAGGACGACCCGGCCCTGATCATGTTCTCCTCCGGGACCACGGGCACCGCCCGGGGGGTCGTGATGTCCCACCGCTCGGTCATCGCCAACCTGCAGAACCTGCTGGTGCTGACCGGCCGGCTGCCCACCGAGCTGCCGCCCGGCCACCCGGGCACGGTCAGCCTGCTGTCGGTGCCGCTGTTTCACCTGGCCGGCATCCAGACCAGCTGCACCACCCTGCTGACCGGCGGCAAGCTGGTCTTCCTCAGCGGCCGGTTCGATCCCGCGGAGGTGCTGCGGCTGATCGAGCGCGAACGGGTGCGGGTCTGGGGCAGCGTCCCGACCATGGTCTCCCGGGTGCTCGACCATCCCGACCTCGGCCGCCGGGACACCTCCAGCCTGCGCTCGGTGCCGATGGGCGGCGCGGCGGTCAGCCCGGAGCTGCGCCAGCGGGTGGCCGCGTCGTTCCCGGGCGTGCGGTCCGGCGCGGGCAGCCTGTACGGGCTGACCGAGGCCGGCGGGGTGCTCGCCGCGGGGTCCGGGCCGGACCTGGACCAGCGGCCGGGGTGCGTGGGCCGGGCGCTGCCGGTGGTGGAGCTGAGGATCGCCGGGGCCGGGCCGGACGGGGTCGGCGAGATCCAGGCCCGGACGCCCACCGCGACCGACGGCTACCTGGGTGACCCGGTGCCGCTGGCCGGCCCGGACGGCTGGCTCAGCACCGGTGACCTGGGCTGGATCGAGGAGCCGGGCTGGCTGTACGTGACCGGGCGGTCCAAGGACATCATCATCCGCGGCGGCGAGAACGTCGCCTGCGCCCGGGTGGAGCAGGCTCTGGCCCGCCACCCGGACGTGCTCGAGGCCGCCGCCGTGGGGCTGCCCGACACCGATCTGGGTGAGCAGGTCGGGGCGGTGGCCGTGCTGCGGCCCGGCGCGGCGGCCGGCCTCGCGGCGCTGCGCGCGCACGCCGGCCGCGAGCTGGCCCGGTTCGAGCAGCCGGCCCGCTGGTGGCTGCGCCGCGAGCCGCTCCCGGTCAATGCGGCCGGCAAGATCCTGCGCCGCGAGATCCGCGCGCACTGGCTGGCCCGCGGCGGCGCCGACCTCACCGACCCCGCTGACCCCGCGTCCGGCGCCACCCTTCTTTCTCCCCAACGGTCCGTCCGGCCCGGGTCCCCCGCCGTCCCAGCACCCTCCAGGAGGCCATGATGCCGGCCACCACCGCCCCGCTGGCCAGCTCGTACTGGCCGGCCGACCGGCGCGAGCCGTTGCTGGACACGACGGTGGGGGACCTGCTCCGGGCCGCCGCCGCCGAGGTGCCCGGACGGCTCGCGCTGGTCGACGGGGCGCCAGACCCGGCCGCCCGGCGGACCTGGACCTACGCCAGGCTGCTGGCGGTCGCGGAGCAGGCCGCCCGGGCCCTGCTGGCCCGGTTCGCCCCGGGGGAGCGGATCGCCGTCTGGGCCCCCAACTGCCCCGAGTGGATGCTGCTCCAGCACGGAGTCAGCCTGGCCGGGATGGTCCTGATCACGGTCAACCCGGCGCTGAAAGCGCGCGAGCTGCAGTACGTGCTGGAACAGTCCCGCGCAGCCGGGATCTTCTTCGCCGGCGCCTACCGGGGCTACGACATGGCGGGCACGGTGCACAGCCTCCGGGCCGGCCTGCCCGGGCTGCGGGAAGCCATCCCGCTGAGCGACTGGGACACGTTCGTGGCCTCCGGCGATCCGGCCGTCACCCTGCCGCCGGTCCAGCCGGGCGACCCCGTGCAGATCCAGTACACGTCGGGGACGACCGGATTCCCCAAGGGCGCCATCCTGCACCACCGCGGGGTGGTGAACGCGTCCCGCTTCGTGGCCCTCGGGTCCGGGGTCCGGGACGGGGGGATCTGGGTCAACGCGATGCCCATGTTCCACATCGGCGGCGGGACGCTCACCGAACTCGGCACCATCGCCCAGCGCGGCACCTACGTGCTGCTGCCCGGCTTCGACCCGGGCCTGGTGCTGGAGCTCATCGAGACCTACCGGGGCACCATGATCCTGGCCGTGCCCACCATGCTGCTGGCCATGCTGGATGACCCCGGCCTGGCCGCCCGCGACCTGTCCAGCCTGCAGACCGTGATGTCCGGGGCGGCGGTCGTGCCGGCCGCGCTGGTGCGCCGGGCCACGGAGACGTTCGGCTGCCAGTTCACGATCGTGTTCGGCCAGACCGAGCTGCACGGGGTCATCTCCCAGACCCAGACCGGCGACAGCCCGGAAGACCAGTCCCAGACGATCGGGCGCCCGCTGCCGCAGGTCGAGGTGAAGATCGCCGACCCGGCGACCGGCGAGACCATGCCGGTCGGCCAGGTCGGGGAGATCTGCGCCCGCGGCTACCAGACCATGCTGGGCTACTTCGGCATGCCGGAGGAGACCGCGGCGGCCCTGGACGGCGACGGCTGGCTGCGGACCGGGGACCTGGCCGCCATGGACGGGCGCGGGTACCTGACGATCACCGGCCGGCTCAAGGACATGATCATCCGGGGTGGCGAGAACATCTACCCCCGGGAAGTCGAGGACGTCCTGTTCGGCCACCCGGCCGTGGCCCAGGCCGCGGTGGTGGGCCTGGCCGACGAGAAGTGGGGTGAGCGGGTGGCCGCGGTGATCATGCCCGCCGACCCGGCGAATCCGCCGTCCCCGGAGGCGTTGCGGGACTACTGCCGCGAGTGCCTGGCCGGCTTCAAGGCCCCGGCCGACTGGTTCTTCGTTGCGGAATACCCGATGACCGCATCGGGCAAGATCCAGAAATTCCGCCTGCGGGAGGACATCGCGGCGGGCCGGATCAGCCCGGCCCGGCCTTAGCCTTCGCCGGGGGCGTCGCCGTAGTGGCCGTCCCGCTCCCGGAACGCGTCCCGGGTCCCATGCCGGTCCCGCTCGCGGAGGAAGTTGAACTCGTCCGGCTCGAACCGCAGGTTGGTGCCGAGCGTGTGGCCGACCGTGCCCCGCCAGAACTGCTGCGTGCCGCCCAGGCTGTCCAGGGCCATCTGGTGCACGGCCTTGGCGGTGACCAGCGCGTCGCGCGGGTGCTGGGCGATCCGCCGGGCCCAGTCGTCCACGGCCGCGCTGAGCTGGGCTTCCGGTACCGACTTGTTGACCAGGCCCCAGTCGGCGGCCTGCCGGCCGTCGAACTCCTCGCCGAGCAGCATCAGCTCGCGGGCCCGCTTCGGGCCGTACAGCAGGATCTCGGTGTTGAGCTGCCAGGTGTTGCCGGCCAGGCCGAGCCGCTGCTCGGCGTGGCTGAACCGGGCCGTGTCGGCGGCGATGGCCAGGTCGACCAGTTCGACCAGGTACAGCCCGGCGCCCGTGCACACCCCGTGCACCTGCGCGATGACCGGCTTGAGCGAGTACTGGAAGGCCATGTAGTTCTGGCCCAGCCGGCGGTCGGTGGCCAGCCGGGAGCGCTGGCTGGGGCGGCGGGGTTTCCCGCCGTCCGGGCCGGGTTCCAGGCCGTAGGACCGCGCCGCGTCGTCGTAGTCGTGCCCGGAGCAGAACGAGGGGCCGCGGCCGCTGAGCACGATGACCCGGACGTCGTCGTCCTCTTCTGCCTCGTGCAGCAGGCCGACGAGCAGGTCCAGGTCGGCGAAGCGCAGGGCGTTGTGCTTGTCCGGGCGGTTGAGCACCAGGCTCGCCACCGGGCCGCTGCGCTCCAGCAGCACCGCGTCTGCCACGTTCCGCCTCCCGTCCGTCCCGCCTGCGCCCACGGTCATGTCCGCCCGCCCGGGCCGGGCAGACGATACTCTACACGTCTCGACATCGAGTCTCAATCTCTGTAGAATTTTGAGCATGAGCAGCCAGCCTGCCGAGGACGGCCACGACGGTTACGACATCTTCTCGCCGGGCTTCCGCACCGACCCCTACGCCACCTGGTCGGCCATGCGGGCGGCCGGGTGCCCGGTCGCGCACTCGGGCCAGTGGGGCGGCTCGTGGATGCCGGTGCGCTACGACACGATCCGGGAGGTAGCCCGCGACGGGGAGCGGTTCTCGTCGCGCGCGGTCGAGGTGGCGGCCCGCTGGAGTCGGCGGGCGGGCTGTTCCTGCCCCCGCTGACCTCGGACCCGCCGGCCCACAAGCTGCACCGTGACGTGCTGATGCCGTACTTCCTGCCCAAGCGGATCGCGGCGTTCGAGCCGTTCATCCGGGACAAGGCCCGGGACCTGGCCGGCACGCTGGCCGCCCGCGGCGGCGGGGATGTGGTGGCGGACTTCGCCCAGGAACTGACGATCGCGGTGCTGACCACCATGCTCGGCGTCCCGCCCGGCGACCAGTTCACCGACTGGATGATCCGGATGATCCGGATCGGGCCGAAGGACCAGTCGGTCCGGTCCCAGGTGGTCGGGGAGATCCTCGCCTACCTCGGCGGGCTGCTGGACGAGCGGCAGGCCGAGCCGCGCGACGACCTCATCACCTACCTGGCCGGCGCGGCCATCGACGGGGTGCCGCTGTCCCGCAAGCACCAGATCGGCTCGGCGTTCCTCATCCTGATCGCGGGGGCCGACACCACCTGGAGCGCGATCGGCTCCAGCCTGTGGCACCTGGCCACCCACGACGAGGACCGGCGGCGCCTGGTGGCCGACCCGGGGCTGATCGACACCGCCGCGGAGGAGTTCCTCCGGGTCTACGCGCCGGTCAGCGTGGGCCGGATCGCCCGGCAGGACACCGACCTGGACGGCCGCCGGATCGGGGCGGGGGAGCGGGTGCTGCTGGCGTTCGCGGCGGCCAACCGGGACCCGGACGTGTTCGAGGCCCCGGACGAGATCCGGATCGACCGCAAGCGCAACCGGCACCTGACCTTCGGCTCCGGCGGCCACCGCTGCCTCGGCTCCAGCCTGGCCCGGCTCGAGCTGCGCGTCACGCTCGAGGAGTGGCTGCGGGTCATGCCGGAGTTCGGCCTGGCCGGCCCGGGCGGGATCGAGTGGAGCGGCGGGCAGACCCGGGGGCCGGAGCGGGTGGAATTCGTGGTGGCCCGGTGAACGCAGAGCCGCCGCGCGGTCCGGTTCCGCCGGGGCCCGTGCCCCCTGAGCCTGGGCCGCCCGCGCCGCTGCGCGGTGTCCGGGTGGTCGAGCTCGCGCACTGGATGGCCGGCCCGGCCGCGGGCGGAGTGCTCGCGGACTGGGGCGCCGACGTCGTGAAGGTCGAGCCGCCGGGCGGCGAGCCGATGCGCAACATCTGGGGCTCGATGGGCGCCAACCCCGACGCTCCCAACGGGGCGTTCACCTCGGCGAACCGCGGCAAGCGGTCCATCGAGCTCGACGTCCGGTCGGCACAGGGCCGCGAGGTCCTCGCCCGGCTGCTGGCCTCGGCCGACGTGCTGCTGACCAACCTGCGCCCGGCCGCGCTGACCCGGCTGGGCCTGTCGCCCGGCGAGGTGGCCGCCCGCTACCCGCGGCTGGTGTTCTGCTCGCTGACCGCCTACGGCTGGACCGGCCCGGACCAGGAGCGGGCCGGGTACGACCTGGCCTCGTTCTTCGCCCGGAGCGGGATCTCGCACGAGATGACCACCCAGGGGGAGCCGCCCGCGCCGCTGATGCAGGGGTTCGGCGACACGTTCACCGCGATGGCCGGGGTGGCCGGGATCCTGGCCGCCCTGCACGAGCGGGACCAGACCGGCCGGGGCCGGATGGTGGACGTGTCGCTGCTGCGCACCGGCATGTGGGCGCTGGCCGGGGAGCTCGGCGTGGCGGCCATGGGCGGGCGCCCGCGGCCGCCGTACCCGCGGGACAACTGCCCCACCCCGATGTACAACTCCTACGCGACGGCGGACGGCCACTGGTTCTTCCTGGTCGGCGTCCAGGCCGCGCGCCAGCTGCCCAAGGTGCTGGCCGCCATCGGGCGCGCCGACCTGCTCGCCGACGAGCGGTTCGGCTCGCCGCGCGCGCTCGCGAAGAACCGCCGTGAGGTGATCGCGATCCTGGACGGGGCCTTCGCCGCCCGGGCGCTGGCCGACTGGGCCAAGGCGTTCGAGGAGCACGACGTGTTCTGGGCCCCGGTGCAGACCCCGGCGGACGTGCTGGCTGACCCGCAGGCGCGGGCCGCCGGGGCCTGGGTCGAGATCGAGGGCGCGGGCGTGGCCTCGGTGGACGCGCCGGTCAGCTACGACGGCGTGCAGCGGCACCGGGTGACCGGACCGCCCCGGGCCGGCCAGCACACCCGGGAGGTCCTGGCCGAGCTGGGCTACCGGCCGGACGACATCGACGCCCTGCTGACCGACGGCCACCCGGGCTAGACGGCCACCTGGGCTAGACGGCCACCCGGGTTAGACGGCCACCCGGGCTAGACGGCCACCCGGGCTAGACGGCCACCCGGGCTAGACGGCCACCCGGGTTAGAGGCATGTCCGGCAGATGAGGCGTGCCCCGCGGAGCTGAGTCGTGCGCCCCGGCTGCGGGCCGCTGGGGCGACTGGGCCTCCTGGGCCTCCTGGGCCCGCCCTCCCCGGCCGTTTTCATTATGGTGGAGCGTTGTGGTCCGCGGGCGGCGCACAACGCTCCACCATAATGAACGGGCCTCATCAGTCCGGCTAGGCGGGCGAGGTCTCCTTGACCACCTCGCGCCAGCGGGCCTGGGCGTCGTCGTACCACTGCGCCCGCAGCTGCCGGAATACCACCGCGGCGCGGCGGCCGATCCAGTCCGGGCACAGCTCGGCGGGCAGCTGCGGGTCCAGGAACGGGAACCGCTGCCACTCGCTGACCAGCTGGACGTGGGTGAACAGCAACGGGTCGCCCGGCTCGGGCGCCATCCCGCTGAACCGGACCAGCAGCTGCTGGTACCGGGCGGTCACCTCGTCCAGGTCCCAGGCCCGCCGGACGATCTCCTCGTCCCGCAGCCCGATCGACAGCGAGCGTCCTGCGAAGGCCAGCGTGGACTCCTGCAGGCCGAGCGTGCCGATCACCTGCTCCACCCCGGCCTGCCGGTCGGGATGCGGGGACAGCCACACCCCGGGCGTGGGGTTGCCGAAACCTTCCCAGCTCAGCGCCGCGTACAGCTTCTTGCGCACGGCGCGCTGCTGCTGCGGGATGCTGACCAGCACGATCAGCCAGTTGCCGTCCCACGGCGGTGCCTCGGCGCTCATCGAGTAGACCCGCTCGGCGCCCTGGTCGATCAGCCGCCGGCCGGCCGGCGTGAGCTCCCACTGCACCTCACGGCCCCGCCGGTGGCCGGTGATCCAGCCCGCCGCGGCGCCGCGCGCGATGGCCTGCCGGGCGGTCTGCTCCTCGATGCCCAGGCCGGTGAGGACGTACAGGAGCGACGAGGTCCACACGGAGTTCCCGTTGGGCATGACCAGCTCGCCGAGCACGGTCAGCAGCTGCGAGCGGGCGCTGCCCGCGCTGACCAGCGGCCGCCCCGGCCGCTCCGCAGGCCCGCGCGCCGCTGCCCCCGCACCCGATGTGCGCCGCGCAGCCATGAGGTCCTCTCCCAGTCCGCCCAGGTCACCAAGCCTGCATTTTACGTGGCAGGAGCCGCCCGCCCGGGCCTCCCGCGCCGCTCCTTCGCTACCGCGCCGCCATCCGCTCGACGACCTCGGAGCGCAGCGTCACCTTGCTCAGCTTCCCGCCAGCCGTCCTGGGCAGCTCGGCGAAGATCTCCAGCCGCTCGGGCAGCTTGTACGGCGCGATCTCCTGGGCCTGCATGTACCCGGTCAGCTCGTCCAGGCCCAGTCCCGCCACCCCCGGCCGCAGCACCACGCAGGCGCAGGTCCGCTCCCCGAACACCGGATCGGGGATGCCGACCACGGCAACCTCCGACACGGCCCCGTGCCGGGCGACGATCTGCTCGATCTCCAGCGGGCTGATGTTCTGGCCGCCGCGGATGATCAGGTCCTTGCTCCGCCCGGTGATGGACAGGTAACCGTCCTCGTCGAGGCTGCCCAGGTCGCCGGAGTAGAACCAGCCGTCGTCGCGGAACATGGCGTCGGTGCGCTCGTCGTCGTTCAGGTAGCCGAACGACTTGGTCGGCGTCCGCCAGGTCACCTCGCCCGCCACGGCGACGGGGACCGGCTCACCCAGCGGGTCACGCAGCACGACCTCGCCGCCGGGGATGGGCCGGCCCACGGTCGTGCGGCGCTTGCGGATGGGGTCCGTCGTCCTGGTCACGGTGATGACGCCGCCGTCGGTGCTGCCGTACACCGTGGTGACCGCGCAGCCGAACGTCTCCTCGGTCTGCTGGGCCGTGTCCGGGGTCAGCGGGGCGCCGGCGCTGGTGATGACCCGGACCGCGGTGAAGTCCCGCGCCGCGATCTGCGGGTCCTGCAGCATCCGGACGAGCTGGGTGGGGATGGCCGCGGCGTGCGTGGCCCGCTCGGCGGCCAGCAGGTCCAGCGCGGCTTCCGGCCCCCAGTCTTCCAGCAGCACCGCGCCGGCCCCGCACAGCAACGGCGCGAGCACGGGGAACAGGTAGCCGGTCGCCCCGGTATTGGCGGGCGCGATCGCCGCCGCGACGTCCCCGGGGCCCATCCCGACCGCTTCGGCGTAGTCGCGCAGCAGGAAGGACAGGTTGTTGTCGGTCCACTGCGACATCTTCGGGGTGTCCGTGGTGCCCGAGGTGATGGTGATGAACCGGGGATCGTCGGCCTGGCGTGGCCGGGCCGGACCGGCCCAGGCCGCCGGGCTGGTCTTGACCACCGCGTCGAAGTCGAAGTCCGCGGCCAGCCCGTCGGTGCCGCCCACCAGGCGGAGCCGGGGCAGGTCACCCCGCATCGCGTGGACCGTGGCGAAGAAGTCGGTCTGCCCGGTGGCGGGCGGCAGGACCAGCACGCTGACCCCGGACCGGCGCAGCAGGCTCTCCATCTCGGTCCGCCGCCAGTGCGTGGACAGCGGGACGAAGACCAGGTCCGCGCGGTTGCAGGCCAGGTGCGCGAGGGCCAGGGATACCCGGTTCCCGGTCTGGATGGCCACCACCGAGCCCGGCTCGACCTCCTGCTCGATCAGCCAGCCCGCGAACGCGGCACTCCGCTCGGCGAACTCCGCGTAGGTCAGCCGCTCGTGCTGGTCGGCCACGGCCAGCGCGCCGGGGGTACGCCGGACATGCCCGTCCAGCAGGTCGGACAGGCTCTCCGGGCGCCAGAGTCCCTGGTCGTAGTAGGCGCCCGATCAGCTCCGGCGTCATGGCGCGGATTGGCATCTGCTTTCCCTCCCGGCGGAAGGCGGGACTGGTCCGGTCAGCGTCCGTAGGGCACGAACTGCCGTCCGAAGAGCTCCCGCGCGATGATGATCTTCTGGATCTGGGCCGTGCCGTCGGCGATCTCCACCGCCAGCACGTCCCGCATCCGCTGCTCCAGCGGGAACTCGGCGGAGTAGCCGACGTTGCCGTGCAGCAGCAGGCAGTCCCGGATGGCCTGGCTGGCGTGATACGGGCCGTACCACTTGGTCATCGCGGCCAGGGCGGTGTGCGGCTCGGCCGGCCGTCCGGTGCCACAGCGCCGAATAGCACAGCAGCCGCGCCGCCTCCAGGTGGGTCGCGTGCTCAGCCAGCGGGAAGGACACGCCCTCGAATCGGGCCAGCGGGGACCCGAACGCGTGCCGCTCGCTGACGTAACGGGCGGTGTCGTCCAGCGCTGGCCTGGGCGCAGCCGATGCCGGTCAGCGCGAGCAGTGGCCGGGTGAAGTCGAAGCCGCCGAGCACGCTGCGGAAGGCCGCGCCCTCGGCGCCGAGCCGGGCGCTGGCGGGTACCTCGACCCGGTCGAGATGCAGCAGCCCGCGGCCCAGCGGCGCCCAGCCGGTGTCCTGGAGCGGGGACCTGGTCACCCCGGCTGCGTCCAGCGGGACCAGGAACGCTGAAGGGCCCGCCGGCTCGCCATCGCGCACGGTCCGGGCGATCACGATGATCGCCCCGCCGTGGTTCGAGCATGGTGACCGAGGCCTTGTCGCCGCTGATCAGGTAGCCGTCCGCGGTGGCGGTGGCGGTGGCCTGGATCGCGGTGACATCCGAGCCGCAGCCGGGCTCGGTCAGTCCCAGGCACACGTACGTGCCGCCCTCGACCAGCGGCCGCAGCCAGGCGCGGCGGACCGGCTCGCCCGCGTGCCGCGCGATGAGCGCGGTCATCAGCAGCACCGGGATGGCCGCGTTGGCCAGGTTGACGTCGGCGTAGGCGAGTTCCTCCACGGCCAGGCCCGCGGCCACGAAATCCTCGGCCGCCAGCGGGTTGAACTCCTCGCCGGCCAGCAGCCCGAACACGCCGAGCCCGGCGATCTCCCGGTGGACGTCCCAGGGGAAACGATCCGACTTGGCCCGCTCCAGGTACCCGGGGGCGAGCTTGGCCCGGGCGAACCCGCGGACGCTGTCGCGGATCGCGGCCTGATCCTCGCTGAGCCCGAAGTACACGACCGGTCCTCCCCGCGGCGACGGCAACGGCGCGCATCCCCCGGCAGCTGGTCCCAGGGGACCGGCTGCCCGGCCAAACATTGGACGTGTGGTGGAAGTATGTATCCCTTAATGTAGAAGGTCAAGGCTGGCCGCCAGGCCGCCCGGCGCTCCTGGGAGGGACACGTGAATGGTGCGGGCTCGATCCCGGCCTCGGTCGTCACGACGCCGCTCGGCCGGCCCGAGGCCCTGTTCCGGGTGGGCGCCGCCGAGCGGGACGGCCAGGGGGTCCGCGGGCAGATGCGCACAGGGCCCTGGATGCGCGGCCAGGACTCGGGGACCTGCGCCGGGTCGCTCGGCGTGTTCCTCGACGACCTGCTGGGCAACGCCCTGCTGGCGGGACGCCCGGAGAACTACTGGCCGGTCAGCACGGAATTGTCCATCGACCTGGCCGGGCCCCTGCCCATCAACGGCACGGTGCTCACCGGGCGGGGCTGGCCGGTGAGCCTCGAACCACGCGGCGGGCTCAGCCAGGGCACGGTCACCGACGATTCCGGCACGCTGATCGCCACCGCCACGACCCGGGAACGCTTCCTGCCTGCCCCGCGGGCGCTGCTCACCGGGACCGGGGCGGACGGCGGACCGCCGGTCCCGGCCGGCCCGGTGTCGGCCATGGCCCTGCTTGGCGCCGTGGCCCGCCGCGACGGCAGGGCGCTGATCCTGACCGTGCCGGGCTCGGACGACTTCGCGAACCCGATGGGCAACACGCACGGCGGCATCCTGCTGTGCGCCGCCGAGATCGCCGGGTCCCTGGCCCTGCACACGGCGGCCAGCCCGCTGCAGACCGCGTCGATCCGCGTGGTCTACGCCCGGTCGGTGCCGGTCACCGACACCATCACCTACACCGCCGAGGCGCTGCACCGCGGCCGCACCCTGGGCGTGGCCCAGGTCACCGCCCGCGCGGCCAGCGGCAAGCCGTGCGCGCTGGCCACGATCACGGCGCACAATCAGGCCCCCGCGGCCTGACCCGCCGCCGGCCCGCCCCGCGACCTGCCGCCGGCCCGCGGCCTGACCCGCCGCGGCCCGCCGCCTGACCCAGCGCGGCCCGCCACGCCCGCGAGTCATCCCGCCCGGGCCGGCCGCATCGTTGACACCAGCCGCGATCAGGTCAACACTTATGTTGATTATCCTGGCCGGGCGGCTGCTGCCCCCGCGGGATGTCCTGCGGGCCGCGCTGAGGCTGAAGCCGGGCGGCCGGGGCCGGTGCCGATGACGGACTGGAGACGCCAGTGACCAACGACGGCCAGCTGACGAGGGCATACCGTCCTGCCGATCACCCCGGGGCGTACCCCCAGGAGTCCATCGGCGCGCTGTTCAGCCGGGTGGTCGCGGAGGTCCCGGACCGGGACGCGCTGGTATCCGGGACCGCCGACCGCGCGCAGCGCCGCCGCTGGACCTACCGCGAGCTGGCCGCCGAGGCTGAGCAGGCGGCCCGGGCGCTGCTCGCCCGCTTCGAGCCGGGCGAGCACGTCGCGGTGTGGTCGGTCAACCGGCCGGAATGGGTCGTGCTGCAGCTCGGCGCCGCCCTGGCGGGCCTGGTGCTGGTCACGGTCAACCCGGCGCTGCGCCGCGGCGAGCTGGCCTACGTGCTGCGCCAGTCCGGGTCAGCCGGGGTGTTCTTCAGCGAGGAACAGCTCGGCCAGCACAGTGGCCCGATCATCGCCGAGCTGCGCGGCGAGCTGCCCGGTCTGCGGGAGGCGGCCGGCTTCGGCGACTGGACGGCGTTCCTGGCCAGCGGGCGGCCGGGCGCTGTGCTGCCCGGCGCGCAGCCGGCGGACACGGCCCAGATCCAGTACACCTCCGGCACCACCGGCGACCCCAAGGGCTGCATGCTGCACCATCACGGCGCGATCCACTCCGCGCGCGGCGCGGCCGTGCACTGCGGCCTGCCGGACGGCGGGGTCTACGTCAACCCGATGCCCCTGTTCCACGTGGGCAGCTGCGTGCACGGGGTGCTGGGCGCGCTCGCGCTGCGGGGCACGCACGTGCTGATGCCCGGCTTCAACCCCGCGCTGCTGCTCGAGCTGATCGAGTCCGAGCGGGCCAGCATGACGCTCGTGGTGCCCACCATGCTGTCCATGCTGGTCGAGCACCCGGACGCGGCCACCCGCGACCTGAGCAGCCTGGCCTCGTTCCTGATCGGCGGATCGGCCTGCTCGGCCGCGCTGTCCCGGCGGACCACCGAGGTCACCGGGGCCCCGGTGGTGATCGGCTTCGGCCAGACCGAGGCGTTCGGCGTGGTCACCCAGACCCTGCTGACCGACAGCATGGAAGACCAGACCACCACGATCGGGCAGCCCGTGGCCGACATGGAAGGGCGCATCGCCGACCTGGCCACGAACGAGACGGCCCCGGTGGACACCCAGGGCGAGATCTGCGTCCGCGGCCCGCAGACCATGACCGGTTACTACGACATGCCCGAGGCGACCGCGGCCGCGATCGACTCCGGCGGCTGGCTGCACACCGGCGACCTGGGCGAGATGGACGCCCGCGGCTACCTGAAGGTCACCGGGCGGCTCAAGGACATGATCATCCGGGGCGGGGAGAACGTCTACCCGCGGGAGATCGAGGAGGTCCTCGCCGACCATCCCGCGGTGGCCGGCATCCAGGTCATCGGCATCGACGACGACAAGTGGGGTGAGCAGGTCGGCGCCGTGGTGGTGCTGCGGCCCGGCCACGAGGCCGGTCCGGCCGAGATCTTCGGCTGGGCCGGGGAGCGGCTCGCGCCCTACAAGCGGCCCCGCAAGTGGTACGTGGTCGATGAGTTCCCCATGACGGCCAGCGGCAAGGTCCAGAAGTTCCTCCTCCGCCAGGACATTCACAAGGGCGAGCTGAGGCCGGCCTGGGAGCATGAATGAGCAGGAGCATGAATGAGCAGGGCGCATGGATGAGCAGGGCGCAGGAATGAGCAGGGCGCAGGAATGAGCGCCGGCTTCGACGACTACGACATCTTCTCCGCCGAGCTGCGCAACTGCCCGCACCAGCGGTGGGCCCGGATGCAGCAGGAGTGCCCGGTCGCGCACAGCGACCGCTTCGGCGGCTCCTGGCTGGTCACCCGCTTCGCCGACATCAAGGCCATGACCCGCGATCCGGAGCTGTACTCGTCCCGGGTGTCGGACGTCGGCGGCCCGATGCCCAGGCCCGGCCAGGGCGGCCTGTTCCTGCCGCCCATCACCTCGGACCCGCCCGAGCACGCCGGGCACCGCGGCGTCCTGCTGCCGTTCCTGGTCCCGGCCCGGGTGGCCGGGCTGGAGCCGTTCATCCGGGAGAAAGCCGCGGCCCTGGCCGGGGCGCTGGCCGGGCAGGGCGGCGGGGATGCCGCGACCGGATTCGCCCAGCAGCTGGCCATCTCGGTGCTCACCCGGCTGCTCGACGTCCCGGCCGAGATGGCCCCCCGGTTCATCGAGTGGACCGTGCGGCTGCTCCGGCTCGGGCCGCTGGACCAGGCGGCCCGGGCCGCGGTGGTCAGCGAGATGATCGGGTACTTCGACCAGCTGCTGCAGGAGCGGGCCGCGGCCGCGCAGGCCGGGGCCCCGCGGTCCGGGGCGGGGGCCGGGGACCTGCTCACCTACCTGACCCAGCCCCGCGAGGACGGCCAGCCGCTGAGCCGCAAGCAGCAGATCGGCAGCGCCCTGGTCATCATGATCGCTGGCGCCGACACCACCTGGAGCGCGCTGTCCGCGAGCCTGCTGCATCTGGGCACGCACCCGGCCGACCGGCGGCGGCTGCGCGAGGAGCCGAAGCTGATGTCCACCGCGATCGAGGAACTGCTGCGCGCCTACGCGCCGGTCATGCTGGCCCGGGTCTCGACCCAGGACGCCGACCTGCACGGGCGGCACATCCCGGCGGGGGAGCGGATCCTGTTCCCGCTGGCCGCGGCCAACCGGGACCCCGGCGCCTTCGAGGACCCGGATCAGGTCAAGCTGGACCGGCGCCGCAACGCCCACCTGACCTTCGGCTCGGGCGCGCACCGGTGCCTGGGCTCGCCGCTGGCCCGGCTGGAGATGCGGGTGGCGCTGGAGGAGTGGCTCGCGGTCATGCCGGAGTTCGAGGTCCCCGACCCCGGCTCGATCGAGTGGACCGGCGGCACGGTCCGCGGGCCCGAGACCGTCCCGTTCCGCGTCCTGTCCAGCGGCCCCGCCGCGCCTTTTCAACACGAGCGTTGACGGCGCGGGCGGCCCGGGGTTACGGTGCACGGGTGGCCGATGCTGACCCTTCCGACGGCGCCGTTCCAGTCCGGTTCGGCGTCCTGCTCTCGGTGATCGACGACAGTATCGGCGACGCCTGCCGCCGGATCGAGGCGCAGGGCTGGGACTTCCTCACCACCGGGGAGCACGTCAGCTTCAATATCCCGATCGCCAACGCGTTCATCAGCCTGGCCGCCGCGGCCGCCGCGACGTCCACGATCGAGCTGATGACCTCGGTCACCCTGCTGCCGCTGTACCCGGCGGTGCTGGCCGCGAAGCTCGGCGCCGCGCTGGACAACGTCAGCGGCGGCCGGTTCGTGCTGGGCGTGGGGGTCGGCGGGGAGAACCCGGCCGAGTTCGAGGCCTGCGGCGTCCCGCCCGCGGAGCGCGGCCCGCGCACCGACGAGGCGCTGGAGATCATCCGGCTGCTCTGGACCCGGGACCAGGTCACCTACGCCGGGAAGTACGCGACGCTGGAGAACGTCTCCATCGCGCCGCGGCCGGTCCGGGCGCCGCGCCCGCCGATCTGGGTGGCCGGGCGCAAGGAGGTCGCGATGCGCCGCGCGGCCCGCTACGGCGACGGCTGGCTGCCCTACATGTACTCCCCGGACATGCTGGCCCGCTCCCTCGAGGTGATCGCGGCGGAGCGGGACGGCCAGCCGCCGATCGAGGGCGGCGTGTACCTGTGGTCCTGCGTGCACGAGGACCCGGCCGCGGCCACCGGCTACGCGATGCAGGTTCTGGCCCAGACCTACCGGCAGGACTTCACCACCATGGCCGGCAAGTACCTGGCCGTCGGCGACGTGGACTACTGCACCGGCCGGGTGCTGGACTACATCCGGGCCGGCGCCACCCGGGTGATCTTCTCCAGCGCCTGCCCGGGCTCCTACGTCGACCGGCACCTGGAGCTGCTGGCCACTCAGGTGGTCCCGGCGGTGCGGGCGGAACTGGCGGGCCAGCCGCGGGCCGGGGGGCGGCGTGACCGGGCCGCCCGCCGCGCCGGGGCCGCTCGACGGCCTGACCGTGCTGGACTTCTCCACCATGATGGCCGGCCCGCACTGCACCCGGATGATGGCCGACCTCGGGGCCACGGTCATCAAGGTGGAGTCCCCCGAGGGCGACCACATGCGCAAGCTCCGCCCGCGCAAGTCCGGGAACAGCCGCTTCTTCGGCCAGCTCAATGTGGGCAAGCGCAGCGTGACCCTGGACCTGTCGGCGCCGCAGGGCCGCGCGGCGGCCCTGGCCCTGGTGGCCCGGGCCGACATCGTGCTGGAGAGCTGGCGGCCGGGGGTAGCCGCCCGGCTGGGCCTGACTTACGAGGCCTGCCGCGCGGCCCGGGAGGACGTCATCTACTGCTCGATCTCCGGGTGGGGGCAGTCCGGCCCGAACGCCCGCCGGGCCGCCTTCGCCCCGGTGGTGCACGCCGCCTCCGGCTTCGACATGGCCAACCTCTTCTATCAGCCGCCCGGCAGCGTCCCCCCGGTCACCGGCGTGTTCGTCGGCGACATCCTCGGCGGCACCATGGCCTTCGGCGCGATCCTGGCCGGGGTACGCAAGCGGGATGCCACCGGGGCGGGCTCGCGCATCGACCTGTCGCTGGTGGAAGCGATGCTCTCCATGCCGGTCTACGAATTCCAGGCCGAAGTGGCTGACCTGCGCGAGATGCGGCCAAGCCACCGGCCCGTGCCCACCGCCGACGGCTTCATCATCCTGACCATCGTCAGCGACCTGAACTGGCGCGCGGTCGCCCGGGCGCTCGGCCAGCCCGGGCTGGGGACCGATCCGCGGTTCGCGGACGTGAAAGCGCGCACCCTGCACTGGGACGAGCTGCACCAGCTCGTCTGCGACTGGGCCGCGGGCCGCACGGCCGAGCAGGCCGAGGCCGAGATGCTGGCCGCCGGTGTCCCGGCCGCGCGGTACCAGACCATGGCCTCGCTCCTGGCCGACGAGCACCTGCGCGGCCGGGGGGTGTTCCGGACGGCCGCCGACGCGGCCGGGGAATTCACGGTGCCCGCCACCCCGTTCCGGTTCGATGACGTGATCACCCCGCCGGACGGCTCGGCGGTGCCCGCCCTCGGCGCCGACACCGACGCGGTGCTCAAGGAAGCCGGCCAGCCCACCCCGCCGGAGGGCGCCGGATGACCGGGTGGAACATCGCCGACGTCCTGGAGGTCGTGGCGGCGGAGGTGCCTGACTCGCCCGCGGTCATCCAGGGCAGCCGGGTCGTGACCTGGGCCGGGCTCGACCGGCGGGCCGGCCAGGTGGCCGGCTACCTGCTCGCCGCCGGGCTGCCCCGGCGCAGCAGCGTGGCCCAGTACCTCCGTAACAGCCCCGAGTACATCGAGTCCCTGTACGCGTGCCTGAAGGCCTCGCTCGTCCCGGTCAACACCAATTACCGCTACGGCCGCGACGAACTGGTCTACCTGTGGGACAACGCGGACGTGCGCGCCGTCGTGTTCCACGGCGAGTTCACCCCGCAGATCGAGCTCATCCGCGACCGCCTGCCCCAGATCCGCAGCTGGCTGTGGGTCGATGACGGCACCGGGCCGTGTCCCGGATGGGCGGTGAGCTACCAGGCGGCGGCCACGGGGACCGCGCCCGGCCCGGTCCCCGGGCCGCCGCCCGGCCCGGACCAGCGCAGCGGCGATGACCTGCTGCTGCTCTACACCGGGGGCACCACCGGCATGCCCAAAGGCGTGATGTGGCGCCAGGACGACCTGTTCGTCCTGCTCGGCAACGCGGCGCGGGGCGGCTACCCGGATGAGCCGGACCTGGCCTACGCACGGTCGCGGGTGGCCGCGGCCGGCCGCCGGATGCTCCCGGCCGCGCCGCTCATGCACGGCGCCGGCTGCTTCAGCTGCGTGCCGATACTGGCCCGGGGCGGGGCGATCGTCCTGCTCGAAGGGCACTCATTTGATCCGGTCGAGTTCCTCAACGCGGTGGACGCGAGGCAGGTGCACTCCGCCAGCTGGGTGGGCGACGCGTTCGCCCGGCCCGTGGCCGACGCGCTGGACGCGCACCCCGGCCGCTGGCACCTGTCCAGCCTGAAGACCATCACCTCCGGCGGCGTCGTGTTCACCGAGGCGACCAAGCGCCGGCTCCTCGGCCACGCACCGCACCTGCTCATCAACGACGTCTTCGGGGCCTCGGAGGCCATCACGGTCGGCTCCTCGCTGGTGACCAAGGACAACATCGCCGCCTCGGACGGGTCCTTCCGGCCCCGTCCCGGCATGCGGGTCATCGACGAGGCAGGCCGGGATGTGGTCCCGGGGTCCGGGGTGGCCGGCCTGATCGCCTTCTCGGGCCGGCAGCCGCTGGGCTACTACAAGGACGAGCGGAAAACGGCCGAGGTGTTCCGCGACATCGGCGGCCGCCGGTACTCGGTGCCCGGCGACTGGGCCGTGGTCGCCGCGGACGGGACGGTCACCCTGCTCGGCCGGGGGTCGGCCTGCATCAACACCGGCGGCGAGAAGGTCTACCCGGACGAGGTGGAGAAGGTCCTCGCCACGCTGCCCGGCGTGGCCGACGCCGTGGTCGTCGGCGTGCCGCACGAGCGGTTCGGCCAGGCCGTGGTCGCGGTCGTGCAGCCCGCCGCGGGACAGGCCCTTTCCGCCGATGCGGTCATCAGCCATTGCAAGGCGCACCTGGCAGGCTACAAAGCGCCACGCGAAGTCGTCTTCGTCGCGTCTATGGGCCGCGGGCCGACTGGCAAGGTCGATCTCAATACATTGCGCCGGCGCGCCGTCGCCGAACTTGGCGTCCCGGCTAAGTAGTTACCCGCCAGTCACTACCCGCTGGCACGGGATAACCATCGCTGGCAATGCCGGTCGCCAGTCCGTGCCGTCACGCGCGCCCGTGCGTTTCCTATCTGTTACGTTTTTTTCAACAAGAGTGTTGACGAGAATTCCGCCGCTGGGCTATGGTCCACATCACAGCGCTGAATAAATGATGAGGCAGCCCCGTATTTTCTGCTGTCCCTGGGAACTCAACCACAGGCGGGAACCACGATGACGAGTCCTGTCCGCACCGGGGTAATTACACGGCCAAAGATTTTCGCTGTCCTGTTCTGCGCGCTGGTGATGGTTATCGTCAGCGCCTGCTCGAGCTCGGGGGGCTCGTCATCGGCCAGCTCCCCGGCCAGCCCGGCTTCCTCGGGCGCCTCGTCCGCCAGCGTCAAGGCGGCCCTGGCCGCCGCGGCCAAGTGGGAAAAGGTGCCCACCGCGCTGGGCGTGACCGCGCCGCTGAAGAGCGCCCCGCCCAAGGGCAAGACGTTCGTGTGGCTGAACTGCGAACTCTCCGCGTGTGCGCAGATCCTGGTCGGGGTCCAGCAGGCGGCGAAGGCCGCGGGCTGGAACCTGAAGGTGGTCCAGTACCAGCAGGCCAATCCGGCCACGGTGCTGACCGCCTTCAAGCTCGCGCTCAACTACCACCCGGCGGCGGTCGGCCTCTCCGGCCTGCCCGAGGCGGTCTGGTCGAGCATCATTCCCGCCTACCGGAAGGCAGGCGTGCCGATCATCGCGGGCTATGTCGGGCCGCTCACCCTGAATTCCACGGTAATCGGCAACATCAGCGGGCCGCCGGACGGCGTGGAGACCGGCCAGATCCTGGCTGACTGGTTCATCGGCGATTCAGGCGGCAAGGGACATGCGCTCAACGTCCGCACCGATGAGCTGCCCTACCTGAAGACGTTCAGCGACGCGTTCCAGTCTGACGTGCAGAAGAACTGCAGCGGCTGCAGCGTGACCAACCTGGATATGTCCGTCGCCGACGCCACCGGCGGCAAGGTGGACTCGGCCATCGTCGCCGATCTGCAACGGAATCCGTCCATCAACTACGTGGTGGCCACGGAGGGGCCTTTCATTGACGGCCTGCCCGCTGCCCTGTCCGCAGCCGGTCTTTCCGGCAAGGTAAAGATTGCCGGAGAGAACGGCGACGTGGAAAACCTGACCGACGTGAAGGACGGCACCGAGGCCGCCTTCACCGGCGCCTCGCTGCACATCGGCGGCTGGCAATACCTGGACGTCGCGATCCGGCACGCCGAGGGGATGACGTTCGACCCTTACGACGGGACCCAGCCCAAGCAGCTGCTGACCAAGAGCGTCCAGTTCAGCCCGGCGGCCGACTACGACGTGCCCGCGAACTACCCCCAGCAGTTCGCCAAGCTCTGGAAGCTCCCCTAGTCCCCGGTCAGCCAGGAAGACAGGAATGACCCGATGACCGCCCCGATGACCGCCACCGCTCCGGCCCTGGCGGTCATCGGGCTGAGCAAGCGCTTCGGCGCGAGCGTGGCCCTCCAGGACGTGGATCTGGCCATCGCTCCGGGTGAGGTCCATGCCGTCCTCGGCGAGAACGGGTCGGGGAAGTCCACCCTCATCAAGATCCTCTCGGGCTTCCACCGGCCCGACGCCGGCACCGTCGCCCTCTCCGGCGAATTGCTCCCGTTCGGGCATCCGGGCAGCTCGTACCGGCTGGGAGCCCGGTTCGTGCATCAGGACCTGGGCCTGGTGGACAGCATCCCGGTGCTCGACAACCTGGCCATCGGGGCCGGCTACGCGACCAGGATGGGCACGATCTCGGCCCGGCGCAGCAGGGCGCGGGCCCGGGCGGACCTGGCCCGGGTGGGCCTGGCCGTCGATCCCGGGGCCAGCGTCGGCAGCCTGTCCCCGGCCACCCGCACCGGGGTGGCCATCGCCCGCGCGCTCCGCGAGGACGCGGATTCCCCGGTGCGCCTGCTCGTCCTCGACGAGCCGACCGCCACGCTGCCGGCGACCGAGGTCGACCGCCTGATGGAGATCATCCGGAGGGTGTCAGCCGCGGGAGTCGGCGTCCTGTACGTCACCCACCGGCTGGACGAGGTGTTCTCCATCGCCGGCAACGTGACCGTGCTCCGGGACGGGCGCGAGGTGGCTACCGTGCCGACCTCATCCCTGGACCACCACCGTCTGGTTGACCTGCTGGTAGGCGAGGAACTGGCCACCGCGCACCAGGTGGCGGAGACCTTGTCGGCCGAAGGGGAGCGGCCGGCGCTGTCGCTGCGCGGCCTCGCGGCCGCCTCGCTGGAGGACTTCTCCGCCGATATCAGGGCGGGCCAGATTACCGGGATCGCCGGCATCACCGGGTCGGGCCGGGAAACCGTGCTGGGCGCCGTCTTCGGGGCCATCGGCCGCACCGGGGAGGTGATCACCACCGGCGGCGTGCTGGTGCCGCCGTCCCGCCCGGATCTGGCCATGCGGCACGGCCTGGCCTACCTGCCGGCCGACCGGGTGCGGAACGCCGCGATCCTGAGCCTGTCCGCCCGGGAAAACATCGCCCTGTCCCGCCTGCGGCCGTTCCGCCGGTTCGGGACCATGCGGCGCGGGCCTGAGCGCCGGACCGTGCTCAGCTGGTTCGAGCGGCTCGGCGTCCGCCCGGCCGGGCTGGTGGACCTGCCCCTCGAGTCGTTCAGCGGCGGGAACCAGCAGAAGATCATGTTCGCCAAGTGGCTGCGCCGCGAGCCTGGCGTCTTCCTGCTTGACGAGCCGACCCAGGGCGTGGACGTGGGCGCCAAGGCCGTGCTGCACCAGCAGCTGATGGCCGCGGCCGCGGCGGGCGCGGCCATCGTCGTCAGTTCCTCCGACGTTGACGAGCTGGCGGCGATCTGCCAGCGCGTCATCGTGTGCCGGGCGGGCCGGGCGGCCGCCGATCTGCGCGGCGGCGAGGTGTCCGCCCGCCCATCAGCCGGGAGTGCCTGCTGGGCAGTACCCCCCCGGCCAGTGCCCCCCCGGCAGTGCCACCCCGACCAGTACGTCCCGGGCCGGGGCTGCCCCGGCCGAGGGAAGAACGGCGGACACGTGAGAGTTAGCGGCCAGCGGCTCAGCTTCGGGTTCGACCGCTTCAGCGGCCTGTACCTGTGGGCCCTGTTCATCCTGATCTTCGGGATCTGGGAACCCCACCTGTTCCTCAGCCTCGGCCACCGTCCACGCCGATCGCCTCGGAGCAGGCCGTGGCGGCGCTCCTCGGGCTGGCCGTGGTTGTCCCGCTCGCGACCGGCGCGTTCGACCTCGAGCATCGGGGCCACCGCGCAACCTCAGTGCCGTGGTGGTCGCGTATACTCATGTCGCAGCAGCACTGGTCGATGTGGCCGGCATCGCGGTCGCGCTCCTCATCGGGGTGCTCATCGGGACGCTCAACGGCTTCATCATCGTGCGGCTGCAGGTGAACGCCTTCATCGCGACGCTCGGCATGGCCACCATCGTCGGCGCGGTCGAGACCATCGTCAGCGGGAACAGCCAGCCGCAGCCGCCGACCTCCACCGCCTGGGCCGACCTCACCCAGTACCAGATCTTCGGATTCCAGGCCATCTTCTTCTACGTCATCATCATCGCGCTGATCAGCTGGTGGTTCCTGGAGCGGACGCCGGCCGGCCGGTACATGTACGCGACGGCGGCAACAGCGTGGCGGCGCGGCTGTCCGGGGTGCGGGTCGGCGGCTGGACCTGGCTGTCACTGATCTTCTCCGGCACGGTGGCGGGCCTGGCCGGTGTCCTGTACGCGTCGCAGAGCGGGCCCTCGCTCACCTTCGGCGCCGTCGCTCCTGCTGCCCGCCTACGCGGCCGCGTTCCTCGGCTCCACCCAGCTGCGCCCGGGCCGGTTCAACTGTGGGGCACCGTACTGGCGGTCTATGTCCTGGCCACCGGGGTATACGGGGTGCAGCTGATCACCAGCGTGCAGTGGCTCAACGACATGTTCAACGGGGTCGCCCTGATCGTGGCGGTGTCCTTCGCGGTCTGGCGGCAGCGCCGGGCCCGGGAGGGCGTGACCCCGGCCCAGCCGTCCGAGTCGGCCGGGGCCGGGGCCGATGGCGGGCCGCCCGGCGACGCGCCGCCCGCCCCGGACGGCGGCCCGCCGCCCGGCCTGCGCGGGGCACCGGCCGGCGGTGGCGCGGCGCCCGGCGGTGGCCCGTGACCGCCTGGCCGCCTGGCCTGGCCCGGCGGGGCCGCACCTGACCGGCGTCAGCCGGGACACTGGTGGACAGGAACGTGGCCACGCGGGTGGCACCGGGAGGGAGCGGGACAGTGCAGGACGCAGACGGGCCCGGCGGTCCGGGGCCGCTCCGCGGGTTCCGGGTCATCGAGCTGGCCGGGATCGGCCCCGGCCCCTACGCGGCCATGCTGCTCAGTGACCTGGGCGCGGACGTCATCCGGGTGGAGCGGACGGAGACCGCGGCGAAGGCCGGCCCGGCCGTCCCCGGCGACATCGTGGCCCGGGGACGCCGGTCGGTGGCCGTGGACCTGAAGTCGCCCGCTGGCCCGGCGCTCGTGCTGGACCTGGTCAGCCACGCGGACGCGCTGCTCGACCCGTACCGTCCCGGGGCCGCCGAGCGGCTGGGCCTCGGGCCGGAAGCGTGCCTGGCCCGGCGCCCCGAGCTGGTGTACGGGCGGATGACCGGCTGGGGGCAGGACGGCCCGCTGGCCCAGCACGCCGGGCACGACATCAACTACGTGGCGCTGGCGGGCGCGCTGGCGCATATCGGCCGGGCCGGCCAGCCGCCGGTTCCCCCGCTGAACCTGGTCGGCGACATGGGCGGCGGCGGGCTGTTCCTGGCCTTCGGCGTGGTCTGCGGGCTGCTCGAGGCGCGCCGGACCGGCCGGGGGCAGGTCGTGGACGCGGCCATGATCGACGGTGTGTCCTCGCTGATGACGATGGTGTGGGGCTACCACGCGCAGGGCTTCTACTCCCTCGAGCGGGGGCACAACGTCATCGACTCCGGCGCGCCGTTCTACGACGTGTACGAGTGCGCCGACGGCAAGTACGTCTCGATCGGGCCGATCGAGCACCGGTTCTACGCCCGGCTGCTGGAGGTGCTCGGCCTCGGCCCGGATGACCTGCCGCCGCGCCGTGACCGGGACCAGTGGCCGGCCGCCCGGGAGCGCCTCGCGGCGGTGTTCCGGCAGCGCACCCGGGACGAGTGGGTCGCCCGGCTGGAGCGGGAGCAGGACATCTGCTTCGCCCCGGTGCTCGACCTGGCCGAGGCCCCGCAGCACCCGCACCACCAGGCGCGGGGCACGTTCACGGAGCAGGGCGGCGTGATCCAGCCGGCGCCCGGGCCCCGGTTCAGCGCCACCCCCGGCGCGATCCAGCGCCTGCCCGCGCGGCCGGGGGAGCACACCGACGAGGTGCTCGCCGACTGGCTGTCCCTGGACGGCGCCGCGCTGGCCAGCCTCCGCGACCAGGGCGCGATTGCCTGATCGCCGGGGCGGTTACCGGGCCCGGGGCAGCTTGAGCACCCGCTCGGCGATGATGCCGAGCTGGATCTCGGAGGTGCCGCCGCCGATCGTGTCGGAGCGGGAGAACAGGAACGCCCGCTGCAGGGCCGACGCCGGGTAGTCAGGCCGGCCCCGGCGCAGCCCGACGCCGGGGATCCACTGGCCGTCGCCGGCCGGGTCCCCGGTGAGCACCTGGCCGTCCGGGCCCAGCAGGTCCATGGCCAGGTCCAGGGTGTCCTGGTGGGTCCGCGACCACCACAGCTTGGTGGTGGCCCGGAGCGCGTCGGCCTGGTGGCTGTCGTTGAGCGCGTCGAACAGCAGCCGCTGGTTGCCGAACTTGATCAGCTGGACCTTGATCCACTGCTGGACCAGGCGGTCGCGGGTCAGCGGGTCGGCCGTGGCGCCGCGCTCCCGGGCCAGGTCGATGAGGCCGGCCAGCTCCTTCTCGAATCGCTGGTGGCTCATGCTGGAGGACACGCCCCGCTCGAAGCCGAGCGTGGTCATGGCGACCGTCCAGCCGTTGCCGCGGCCGCCGACCACGGCCCCGGCCGGGGCCCGGGCGTCGGTGAAGAACACCTCGCTGAACTCGGCGGCCCCGTCCAGCTGCTCGATGGGCCGCACCTCGACCCCGGGCTGGCGCATCGGCACCAGCAGGTAGGAGAGTCCCTTGTGCCGGGGCTCGTCCGGCTCGGTCCGGGCCAGCAGGAAGATAAAGTCGGCCTCGTCGGCGCGGGTGGTCCAGGTCTTCTGGCCGTTGATCACCCACTCCGCGCCCACCTCCCCATCCGCGTTCACCAGCCGGGCCGACGTCCGCAGGCTGGCCAGGTCCGACCCGGCTTCCGGCTCGGAGAAGCCCTGGCACCAGGCGATCTCGCCGCGCAGGATCTTCGGGATGAACGTGCTCTTCTGCTCCTCGGTGCCCCAGCGCAGGATGGTGGGGCCGACCAGCGTGTCACCGAACCAGTCGGCCCGCAGCGGCGCCTTGGCCCGGCTGAACTCCTCGGCCAGGATCAGCGACTCCAGCTGGGACAGGCCCCGGCCGCCGTACTCGGCCGGCCAGGACGCGCAGATCCAGCCGGCCGCGTAGAGCTTCTCGTTCCACTCCCGGCGGAACTTCTCGCGGTCCTCCGGTGACTGCTCGCCCGCCGGGTGCGGCCAGCCCTCAGGGAGGTTCCCGGCCAGCCAGGCGCGGACCTCGGCCCGGAACCCGGCCGCCTCGCCCTCGTAGTCGAGAATCACGCGCGCCGCAGCCACCTTGACATACTCACAGCATCCAGCCAGACTCGGAGCTTGTCAACACTAGCGTTGATCGACGGCGGCGATCAGGCGGCCCGATCAGGCGGGCCGATCAGGCGGGCCGATCAGGCGGCGCTGATCAGGCGGTCGTGGAGGCCAGGTGCTCATCGGGTTCACCAGCGAGCAGTCCCAGCTGCGGGACGCCACCCGGGCACTGCTGGCCGAGGTCTCGTCCGGGGACCGGGTCCGGGCGCTGATGCCCGATCCGGCCGGCACCGACCCGGACGCCTGGCGCCAGCTCGGGCAGCTCGGACTGCCCGGCATCGCGGTGCCGGAGCGGTTCGGCGGGGGCGGCGGCTCGCTGGTCGACCAGGGCGTGGTGCTGGAGGAGATGGGCCGCGCCCTGTGCGGCGGCCCGTACTTCGCCACCGCGGTCCTGGCCGCCCAGACCCTGCTCGCCGTCCCGGACGGGGACCTGGCCGCCGCTGAGCTGCTGCGCGGCATCTGCGCCGGCGGCCAGACCGTCACGCTCGCGGTCACCGAGGCCAGCGGCCGGTGGGACGAGGCCAGCGTCACGCTGCGGGCCGAGCCGGCCACCTCCGGCTGGGAGCTGACCGGCAGCAAGACGTTCGTGCCGGACGGCGCCACCGCGGACACGATCCTGGTCGCCGCGCGCACGGCCGCCGGGACCAGCCTGTTCGCCGTGCCCGGCCCGGCAGCCGGGCTGACCCGGACACCGCTGCCGGCCATGGACCAGACCCGCAAGCAGGCCCGGCTCGACTTCGCCGCCACCGGGGGCCGGCTGATCGGCGCCGACGGCGAGGGCTGGCGGATCATCGAGCGGGGCCTGCGGCGGGCCGCGCTGGGGCTGGCGGCCGAGCAGGTGGGCGGGGCGCAGCGGGTGCTGGAGCTGATGGTGGACCACGCCGTCACCCGGCATCAGTTCGGCCGGCCCATCGGCTCGTTCCAGGCGGTCCAGCACAAGTGCGCGGCGGTGCTGGTCAACGTCGAGGCCGCGAAGTCCGCCGCCTACTACGGCCTGCGCACCGCGGCCGCCTGGCCGCCCGCGCCAGCGGCAGGGCACCCGGCGGCGGACCAGCAGGCCGGCGAGGCCGAGCTGGCCGCCGTGTCCAGCCTGGCCAAGGCGTTCTGCTCGGAGGTCTACCGGCACGCCGCGGACACCGCCATCCAGGTCTTCGGCGGCATCGCCCTCACCTGGGAGCACCCGGTCCAGCTCTACTTCAAGCGGGCCCGCTCCGCCGAGATCCTGCTCGGCCCCCCCGCCTACCACCGCGACCTGCTGGCCCGCCACCTCGCCCTCTGACCGCGGGTCTGGCTCACCTGCTCACCGTTGTTCCCGTGGCCCGGCCCGCTGGGGATCCAGCCGCGCCTGATGCTCCTGCTTACTTGCCGTCCGCCTCGACCAGGCGCTCGATGAGCTCGCTGATATTGCCGCTCTTGGGCAGGCCCCGCTGGGCCAGCAGGCTGCTCAGCTCGGCCTTGCTCAGGCCCTGGTAGCGGGCACGGGCCTGCTGGTGAGCCTGCCTGGCCTGCTCGCGCTCCAGCCTGCGGGCCTCCTGGGCCAGCTCCTGCTCGGCCTGCTCCGCCTGCTCAGCCTGGCGGGCGGCGGCCTGATCGAAGGACCCGGCCCGCTGGCGGACGGCCTCCCCGGCCGCCTCGCCGCGCTCGCGCAGCACCCCGGTGGCTGACTCGGCCTGCTCGCAGACCACGCCCGTCAGCGTGCCCGCGGCCTGCGCCCACCGGACGGTGATGTCGCGGTTGATGTCCACGGCCCGCTGCACCAGATCGAAGTACCGCTCCACCGCCGGCACGAGATCAACCTGCGGCACCGCGGGGAACAGGTCAGTCAGCCTGCGCACGCCCTGGGTCCAGGAATCGGCGGCCTTCTCCACCGCCTCGCTCGCCCGACTCGCCACCGCGGCGTACTGGGTGGGTATGCCCGTCATCTCGCACCTCTTCATGTCTGGAGTCCGTCGCGCTCAGTATACCAAGCGTCAGCGCTTGGCATAGAAAGCGGTGAGTGCGGGCCCGGCTCCCGGCGGACCGCGATCAGCGGGCTGGCGGGCCGGACCCGGGCCGCGGCGGCCGCCGGTCAGGCGCCGGTGAAGTGGGGCGGGCGCTTCTCCATGAAGGCCCTGGAGCCCTCGCGGGCGTCCGCGGAGCGCAGCACCACCGTGATGGCCTCGTCCTCGGCCGCGAACCCGTCGGCCAGCGAGCGGCCGGACGACTCCAGCATGACCTGCTTGGCCTTGCGCAGCGCCAGCGGCCCGTTCCCGGCCATCCGGCCGGCCAGCGCCCGCGCGGTGGCCATCACCTCGTCGGCCGGGACGACCCGGTTGACCAGCCCCATGGCGAGCGCCTGCGCCGCCGAAACCCGGTCGCCGACGAGCAGGATCTCCGCCGCCTGGGCCTGCGCCACCTGGCGGGACAGCCGGGCGATGCCGCCCGCCGCCGGGATCAGCCCGCGCTGGACCTCCATCAGGCCGAACCGGCACTCCTCCGCGGCCACCCGCAGGTCGCAGGCAAGCATGAGCTCCATCCCGCCGCCCACCACCTGGCCGCGCAGCGCGGCGATCACCGGTGTGATCATCTCGGTGCCGCGCAGCAGGGCCCGGTTCAGCAGCAAGGGGTCGGCCAGCAGCGCCTCGTCCCACTCGTCCTCGGCCGTCCGGGCCCGGGTCAGCAGCGGGGTGAGCCGGCCCAGGTCGGCGCCGGCGCAGAAAGCCCGCTCGCCCGCGCCGGTCAGGATGACCACCCGGATCTCCGGGTCCTTGCTGATCTGGGCCCAGGCCTGGTCCAGCCGGACCAGCATCTCGGGGGTCAGCGCGTTCATCTTGGCCGGGCGGTTGAGCGTGATCTCGGCCACGCCCCCGCCCATCTCGATCATGACCGGGCTATCGGGCATCGTCGAACTCCACGGTCAGGAACGAGAAGTCGGCTGTGCGCGGCTCGGGGACCACCCGCACCCGCTGCCCGATCCGGATCGCGGCCGGGTCCGGGTGCCGGGCCGCGCCGACGATCCGCGGCCCCTCGTCCAGTTCCACCACGACGGTGGCGTACGGCACGTCGTCTTTCCACGCGGGCTCCGTCGTGTAATGCGACAACGTGTGCGAGTACACCGTGCCCGCGCCGCTCACCGGGGTCATCCGGTACCGCGGGGAGAAGCACCGCGCGCAGTAGTACCGCGGCGGGTGGGCGTACCCGCCGCAGTCCGCGCACTGCTGCACGTGCAGCTGGCCGGCCGCGGCGATGGCCTGGAACAGCTCCAGGGTCAGGTCGTCCGGCTGCGGGATCACCTTGCCGGGCATCAGGCGTCCCCCCGGGCCAGGATCGCGATGCTGCCGTCGCCCAGGTCGCCGTACCCGGTGACCAGCCCCACCGAGGCCTCCGCGACCTGGGCCGGGCCAGCGTCGCGGCGGAGCTGCCGGGCCGCCTCGACGACGTGGTTCATCCCCCAGCAGTGCCCCTGTGACATCAGCCCTCCGTGCGTGTTGACCGGGTAGCGGCCGCCCAGCTCGATCGTGCCGCCCTTGACGAAGTCGGCTGCCCCGCCCGGCTCCGCCAGTCCCAGCGCCTCCAGCTGGAGCAGCACCACGTGGGTGAAGCAGTCGTAGATCTGCAGGAAGTCCGCGTCCGCGGCGGTCACCCCGGCCATCGCGAACGCCCGCGGCGCCGCCTCGTGCAGCCCGAGCCGCAGCATGTCCGGCCGGTTGGTCAGCTCATCGGCCGGGCTGGCGTGACCCTCGGCCCCGCCCAGGTAGATCACGGGCACGTGCGGCAGGTCCCGGGCCCGCTCGGCCGACGTGACCACGACTGCGGCGGCGCAGTCGGTCTCCACGCAGCAGTCCAGCTTGCGCAGCGGCTCGGTGATGAACGGCGAGGCCAGGTACTCGTCCATGGTCAGCGGCCGGCCCCGCATCAGCGCCTTGTCGTTGAGCTGCGCGTGGGCCCGGCAGGCCAGCGCGACCGCGCCGGCCGCCTCCGGCGGCACCCCGTACAGCTCGACGTACCGCTGCAGGTAGAGCGCGTACCACCAGGGCGCGGAGCGCAGCCCGTACGGGGCGTAGAAGTTGCGCACGGTCTCGAAGAAGGCCGCGGTGAACCGGCGCTTGCTCGGCCGGGCGTCCGGCCGGGGCCGCAGCGCCGAGTATCCGTTCCAGCCGATCGGGACCAGGATCGTGGTCGCCACCCCAGCCGAGATGGCCAGGGCCGCAGTGAGCAGCGCGGCGGTGGGGCTGGCCCCGCCCATCTGCAGGGCAGCCGTGTACCGGACGTTCCGCACGCCGAGGTGCGCCGCGATCTCGTCCCAGGCCACGAAGCCGGGCGGGGGGAGGATCCCGTCGATATCGGCCGGGGTCAGCCCGGCGTCGGTGATCGCGGCCATGCTGGCGGCCAGCACCATCTGCAGCACGGACTGGTCGCTGCCGCGCAGGTAGCCGGTCTCCCCGATCCCGGCGATCGCCATCCGCCCCGGGATCGGGCTCGCCCCGGGCGCTGCCTGGGTCATCATCACCCCATCCTCTCAGCCCCGCGCGGGCCGCCCGGGGACAACTCAGGCCCGGACGGCGCAGGGCGTACCGACGCTGCTAGCTTGCCCGCTCGCCCGCCCCGAGTCAACGCCAACGTTGACGGACGTCGAGCGTGACTGCTATCAATGAAGCCTGGACCGCAAGAGCCCGATGGAGAGCGGATGAGGATGCGATGACGCGCCCGGCTGTCTACGTGGAGGGCGCGGCGCTGGAGATCAGCTTCGCGGATGGGCGCCGGAACCTGCAGGAGCTCATCTTCGACACGGTGCGGGCCGCCGTGGATGATTCCGGCCAGCCGATGCACGAGATCGACTCGGTGGTGCTGGCCGCGCACGACCTGGTGGACGGCCGGTCACTGTCCAGCATGGTGACCTCGCCCGCGGCCGGCGCCTACCTGCGCGACGAGATCCGCTACGGCGACGACGGCGCCGGGGCCCTGGCCGCCGCCGTGGCCCGGCTGGAAGCGGGGCACGCCCGCCGCTCGATCGTGGCGGCCTGGGGCCGGTCGAGTGAGCACAGCCCGGACCAGTTCTCCCGGTCGCTGTTCGAGCCGTTCCGGTCCCGCCCGCTGGGCCTGGATGAGTTCGTGCTGTCGGCGATGCGGGCCCAGCTGTGCCTGTCCGCCGGCGACGGGGCGGGTCCGGCCCGGGAGCGGGCTTCGTTGCGGAGAATTGACTGCGCCGGCGCCAATCCCCGCGCGCTGCGCGGCGGCGGCTTCCGGTCAGCCCCGCATTTCCCGCTCGACGAGGCCGATCTCCCGCTGTGGGCCGACGTCACCGCCGCGGTGGTGCTGTCCACCGAGCCATGCCCCATCCGGCTGGCCGGGGTCGGCCAGTCCTCCGAGGCCTACAGCTTCGGCGACCGCGATCTGCGCACGATCACCAGCCTCAGGACCGCCGCGGACCGCGCCGCGGCCGACGCCGGCTTCGGCGCGGACACCGCGGATGTGGCCGAGGTGGACGGCCTGACCCTGATCGACGAGGCGCTCGGGCTGGAGGCCATCGGGTTCGCGGCCCCCGGCACGGGCCTGCAGGCGCTGGGCGGCGACGCCCGCGCCAACCCGTCCGGCGGGGGCGCCGCCGGCTACTCCCCGCCGAGCATGGGCCTGGTCCGGATCGTGGAGAGCGTGCTGCAGCTCCGCGGCACCGCGGGTTCCGTTCAGCAACGGTCCGTCCGGCGGGCCGTGGCCACCGGCGGATCCGTGGTCGCGGGCCAGACCCAAACGGTCGTCCTGCTGGAGGCAGTCTCGTGAGTGAGCCGGTAGCGGTGCTGGGCGTGGGCCAGACCACCTATAAGCGGCGGCATCCCGAGTCCAGCGCGGCCGACCTGATCTGGGCGGCGGCCGAGGAGGCGCTGGCCGACGCCGGGCTGGGCATCGACGCGGTGGATGTCATCATCACGGGGGTGGCACCGGACGCGCTGGCCGGGGAGAACTGCGTCGAGAAGACCGCCATCTTCGGCACCGGCAAGCCGTTCCTGCGGGTCAACACCGGCGGCGTGACCGGGTCGTCCACCGCGTTCGCCGGGGCGTCCTACGTGGCGTCCGGCCGGGCCCGGGCCGCGCTGGTCGTGTCGCTGGAGCGGATGGGCCAGGCCTCGACCTCGCAGCGGGTGTTCAACACGATCTTCGACCCGGTGTACGAGAAGGACTTCCCGCTGACCACGATCACCATGGCCGCGCTGCGGGCCTCCATGCTCATGCGGGTCTACGGCTACTCCGAACGGGACTGGGCCGAGATCGCGGCCCGGAACTACCGGCACGCGCTGCGTAACCCGCTGGCCCACCTGCACCTGGAGGTGACGCCGGAGGACGTGCTGGACTCGCCGCTGCTGGCCTGGCCGATCCACCGGCTGGAGGCGTGCCCGATGTCCGAGGGCGCCTGCGCGCTGGTGCTCGGCGGCCGGGACCTGGCCGCGGGCCGGGACGCGGCCTGGATCCAGGGCATGGCGTCCACCTCGGACAGCTACGCGATGGGCGACCGGATCCGGCGGCCCGAGGGATCGCTGGTCAACCTGCTGTCCCTGCAGCGGTCGGCGGTCCGGGCCTACGCCGACGCGGGGATCACCGACCCGCGCAAGGAATTCGGCGTGGTCGAGCTCTACTCACCGTTCTCCAGCGCGGAGGCGATGACCTACCCGGCGCTCGGCTTCTGCGCCCCGCTGGACGGGCCCCGGTTCATCCAGGAGCAGCAGGAGGACCCGTCGCTGCCGGTGTTCAACCCCTCCGGCGGGCCGCAGGCGGCCAACCCGGTGAGCGCCACGGCCATGGTCCGCATCGCCGAGTGCGCCCTGCAGGTCCGGGGGCTGGCCGGGGAGCGGCAGGTGGCCGGCGTCCGGCGGGCGGTGGCCACCGGGCAGGGTGGCGCGACACAGTTTTCGACGGTCTGCGTGCTGGGCACGCAGGCTCCCTGATGAGAGGCTTTCGGGCATGACCGAGCTGGTATCGATCCCCGGGCACTGGGACTTCGACTACACGTACTTCGCGGGCGAGGCGGCCAGCCGTTTCTTCGCGGAGTTGCGGAACACCCGGGTCATGGGGGCCACCTGCCCCGACTGCCGGCGGGTGCTGGTCCCGGCCCGCTCGTTCTGTGACGCCTGCTTCCAGCGCACCACGGACTGGGTCGAGGTCGGCCCGGAAGGCACCCTGGAAACGTTCACGATCATCACGGCGGCGTTCCCCGGGCTGCCCGAGCCGCCGATCGTGATGGCCTACGTGACCCTGGACGGCGCCGACACGGCGCTGGTCAACCTGGTGCTCGGGCTCGACCTGGGCGACATCGGCGCGGCCGCGGCTGCGCTGCAGCGCCAGCCGAGGGTCCGGGTGCAGTACGTGCCCGAGCCGCAGGGCCGGATCACCGACTTCGCGTTCGTGCTGGCCTGACGTGACCAGCGGGGCCGGGTCGCCCGTAGGCGGGCCGCCTGGGGATCGGCCGCCCGAGGGTGGTAACTGGTCCCGCTGGGGGCCGGACGACCAGCGCGGCGCGCTGAACCTGATCGGCCCGGACGCGGTGCGGCGGGGCATGGCCGCCGTGCGGACCGGTGAGTCACTCACCCTGGGCCTGCCGATGGTGACCGGGCAGGGCCCGCTGGCCGCGATGCGCCAGCCGATGCAGCACTTCATGGTCCGGGACGGCGGGGACTACGCGGCCGGGCTGGCCGAGCGGGGCGGGTTCGGGTTTGCCGACGACTCGATCCTGGTCGCCTGCCACGGCACCACGCACCTGGACGCGCTGGCCCACGTCTGGCGGGACGGCCGGATGTGGAACGGCTTCCCGGCGTCGTCGGTGACCAGCCGGGGCGCCGCCCGGTGCGGGATCGAGCACGCGGGCCCGGTGGTCACCCGCGGCCTGTTCCTCGACCTGGCCGGCCCGGTCCCGGCCTGGCGCCCGGGGAGGCCATCACCGCCGCGCGGCTGGCGGAGGCGGTGGCCGCGGCCGGGCTGGTGCCCGAGCCCGGCGACGCGCTGCTGCTGCGCACCGGGTGGCTGCGCCAGTGGCGGGAGGGTAGCGCGGGCGTGGACAGCTGCCCGGGGCTGGGCACGGACTGCGCCGGCTGGCTCGCCGACCACGAGATCGCGGTGGCAGGCGCGGACAACATCTCGGTGGAGGCCTTCCCGGCCCCGGACGGGTCGGTCATGCCGATGCACATCGCGGCCATCCGGGACTGCGGCATCTACCTGCTGGAACTGCTCGACCTGGAGGAACTGGCCCGGCGCGGCGCCGCCACCTTCCTGCTCGTCGTCGCGCCGCTGAACATCGTCGGCGGGGTGGGCAGCCCGGTGGCCCCGGTCGCGGTGGTGTGACCGGGCCGGGCTGGAATCAGCCCGGGCCAGCCAGATGATCAACCCAGTCAACACTAGTGTTGACAAGGCTTCCCGGCCCGTGCGACGCTGATCCCAGCCCGCTTGCCCGCCCGTTCCGGACGCCCGACAGGAGCCTGCATGACGATCACCGATCCGCTCGCCGTGACGGCGCGCCGGGAGATCGCGGGGGCGTGGCTGGCCAGCTTCGAGGCCGCGCTCCGGGCGGGAGACGCGCAGGCTGCGGCGGGCATGTTCCGCCGCGGCGGCTACTGGCGTGACATCCTGGCCCTGACCTGGGACCTGCGGACGTTCGCGGGCCGCAGCCGGATCGCGGCCGGGTTGGCCGAGTGGACGCCGGCCCGGGCCCCGTCCGGCTTCTGGCTGGAGGACACCGCACCCGACATGTTCGAGCGGCGGACCCAGGGCTGGACCATCGAGGCGTTCTTCACGTTCGGGACCGACGTCGCGCGCTGCCGCGGGCACCTCCGGCTGCTCGCCGACCCGCAGACCGGCGAGCTGGAAAGCCTGGACGCTGCTCACGGCGATGGAGGACCTCAAGGGATTCGAGGAGAAGGCCGGGGCGCTGCGCCCGGTGAGCTCGGCGCCGCACGGCGTGCTGCCACCCGGTGCCCGGCAGCCTGGGGGAAACGGTGCCGGGCCGGCGGCTGCCTCAGCCGCGGCGGCGGCCCCGGCCCCGGCGCCGCCCGGCCTGGCCGCCGATCCCGAGGTCCTCGTCATCGGGGCGGGGCAGGCGGGCCTGACCATCGCGGCCCGGCTGCGCCAGCTGGACGTGCGCACGGTGGTCATCGAGCGCGAGGCGCGGGTCGGCGACCACTGGCGGCACCGCTACTCCTCGCTGGTGCTGCACAACCAGGTCTGGGCCAACCATCTGCCGTACCTGAAGTTCCCGGCCTCCTGGCCCGCGTACCTCAGCAAGGACGAGCTGGCCGACTGGCTGGAGTCGTACGCCTCGATCATGGCGCTGGACGTGCGGACGTCCACGGAGATCACCGGCGCCCGGTACGACGCGGCGGCGGCGCGGTGGGCGGTCACCCTGCGGCGGGCCGACGGGACCGTCACCGGCCTGCATCCCCGGCACCTGGTGCTGGCCACCGGCGTGTTCGGGGTCCCGCGCCGGCCCGAGATCCCCGGCGCGGCCCGGTTCACCGGGCGGCTGCTGCACGCCACCGAGTACACCGGCGGCACCCCGGCCGCGGGCGTCCGGGCCCTGGTGGTCGGCTCGGGCAACAGCGCCCACGACGTGGCCCAGGACCTGTGCGAGGCGGGCGCGCAGGTCACCATGCTGCAGCGGTCGTCAACCTGCGTGGTCAGCCTGGAACCAGGGGCGGCCCGGGCGTACTCCATCTACCGCGAGGGCGGCGCGCCCACCGAGGACTGCGACCTGGTCAACAACTCGTTCCCGCTGCCCCTGCTGGCCGACCTGCACAAGGACATGACGGACAAGATCGCGCAGATGGACGACGCGCTGCTGCGCGGCCTGCGGGCCGCCGGGTTCGAGCTCGACTTCGGCGAGGACGGCAGCGGCTTCCTGATGAAGTACCACCGCACCGGGGGCGGTTACTACATCAACGTGGGCTGCTCCGACCTGATCGTGGCCGGGAAGATCAAGGTCAAGCACGGCGCGGAGATCGCCGGGCTGGACGGGCGGACGGTGCGGTTCACCGACGGGACCACGATGGACACCGACCTGATCGTGGTGGCCACCGGCTACCAGAACATGTCCGAGTCAGTGCGGGCCCTGCTCGGCGACGGCGTGGCGGGCCGGGTCGGGCCGGTGTGGGGCCTGGACGCCGAGGGTGAGGTGCGCGCGATGTGGCGGCGCACCGGCCAGCCCGGGCTCTGGATCATGGGCGGCAGCCTGCAGCAGTGCCGGCCCTACTCCAAGTACCTGGCCCTGCAGATCAAGGGGTGCCAGGAAGGCCTGGTGCCGCTGGCGGCTGATCACCGGGCGGCCGCTGATCACCCGGCTGGCGGCTGATCACCCGCTGCCGGGGCCGCCGGGAGGACCCCGGAGCTGAGGCCGGTCAGCACTATCTCGGTGAACGACCGGCCGATCTCGGCCGCGGACGGCATCCCGCTGGCTCCCTCGCGGTACCAGCGGTGCGTCCAGTTGACCATCCCGATGATGCCGTAGGCGATCACCCGGGCCGGGCCGACCCGGCGGATCGAGCCGTCCTCGAACCCGGACTGCACGATCCCGATGACCGCGTCGTCGTACCGCTTGTTGATCACCGTCATCTGCCGGGCCCAGGCGGACCGGCGGTCGGCGACCTTGCTGAGGTCCTCCTGGATGTACACGAACAGGTAGGGGTAATGGGTCGAGTACGACGACATCAGCGCGGTGATCAGGCAGGCCCAGCTTGTCCACCGCGGTCCCGGCGCCGTCCCGGATCGCCTCGGCCTGCTGGGCGTTGGCCTCGGCGGCGTCCCGGACGATCTCGTGGAACAGCTCTTCCTTGCTGCCGATGTAGTAGTACAGCGACGCGCGGTCGGTGCCCAGGCTTTCCGCCACGTCCGCGAGGCTGGCGCCCCGGAACCCCTTCTCGCGGAAGATCCTGGCCGCGGTGGCGATGATCTCCGCGCGGCGCTCCGCATAGGCCGCGCCCCCCTCGGCGAGGGCGGCCGCTCGCCGGCGGCTGATACCGCTCTGCATGCGCACCTCCCATTCCCTTGTGCTGCGCAGCGCCCCCGGCGGGCCGGGGGCACGGGTCCTGGCCAGTATGGCTGACCGCTATGGTCTCACGCCGGGAGCGCCGGCGCCGCCCTCGGCCGCACCGCTGTCAGTCTAGTCAACATAAGCGTTGATTGCAGGCGGCCGGGCGGCTAGCATCGGCCCGGAGGCGGCGGACGCGAGGAGGCCAGATGCCGGGCTGGAACATCGCCGACGTGTTCGGGGTGGTGGCCGCCACGGTGCCCGGGTCGCCCGCGCTCATCCAGGGGGACCGGCGTCCTGTCCTGGCGGCAGCTGGACACCCGGGCCGGGCAGGTCGCGGCCTACCTGGCCGGCCAGGGGCTGGGCCGCCAGGACAAGGTCGTGCAGTACCTGCGCAACTGCCCGGAGTACCTGGAGTCGTTCGTGGCCGCCCTCAAGGCGTCCATGGTGCCGGTGAACACCAACTACCGTTACGGCCCCGCGGAACTCGGCTACCTGTGGCAGGACTGCGACGCCCGGGCGGTGGTGTTCGCCGGCTCGTTCACGGCCACGATCGAGCGCACCCGTGCGTCGGTCCCGGGCGTGCTCGCCTGGCTCTGGGTGGACGACGGCACCGGGCCCTGCCCGCCGTGGGCCGTGCCCGTACGAGTCGGCGGCCGCGCCGGGCACGCCCTGGCCGGAGCCTGCGTGGGTCCGGGACGGCGACGACATCATCCTGCTGTACACCGGGGGCACCACCGGGCTGCCCAAGGGCGTGATCTGGCGCCAGGACGACCTCATGGTGTCGCTGGGCAACGCCGCGGGCGGCCGCTACCCGGATGAGCCGGACCTGGCGTTCGCCCGGTCGCGGATCGCCGACCCGGGCCGGCGGCACCTGCCCGCCGCGCCGCTCATGCACGGCGCCGGCTGCCTGACCTGCCTGCCCGTGCTGGCCCGCGGCGGGGCCGCGGTCCTGCTGGCCGAGCCGGCGTTCCGCGCGGAGGAACTGCTGGGCACGATCGAACGGCACCGGGTGAACTCGGTCGGCTGGGTCGGTGACGCGTTCGCCCGCCCGGTCCTGGCCGAGCTGGACGCCCACCCGGATCGGTGGGACCTGAGCTCCTGGTCGGTGCTCACCTCCGGCGGGGTGCTGTTCTCCGACGACGTCAAGCAGGGCCTGCTCCGGCACCTGCCCGGGCTGCTCATCGCCGACGTCTACGGCTCGTCCGAGGCCATCGCCGCGGCCCGGTCGGTGTCCCGGTCCGACGCGTCCGGCCCGCCCGCCCGGTCGTTCCGCGGCGGCGGCCTGGCCGTGCTGGCCGACGACGACTCCCTGGTCGTGCCCGGCTCGGGGGAGATCGGCCGGGTCGCGTACGCGGGCCGCTGCCGGTCGGCTACTACAAGGACGAGGCCAAGTCGGCCGCGACCTTCCGGACCGTGCGCGGCCGCCGGTACGTGATCACCGGCGACTTCGCCACGGTCGAAGCCGACGGGCAGGTCATCGTGCTGGGCCGGGGCTCCTCCTGCATCAACACCGGCGGCGAGAAGGTCTACCCGGAGGAGGTCGAGGAGGTTCTCAAGCGGCACCCCTCGGTGGCCGACGCCGCGGTGCTGGGGCTGCCGGACGAGCGGTTCGGGGAGACGGTCGCCGCCGCGGTGCAAGTGGCCGGCGGCTGGCAACTCGACGGCGAGGCGCTCCGCGAGCACGTGCGGGGCCGCCTGGCGGGCTACAAGGTGCCACGCCAGGTGGTCGCGGTCCCCGAGGTGACCCGCGGCCCCAACGGCAAGGTTGACATCCCGCGCATGCGCCAGCTCCTAGCCCAGTCCGCCACCCCCGCCTGACCGCCTGGGTCCCCCCGCCTGATGCGCCGGGGGCCTGGCTCCGTCATGATCCTGGGCGATTGGTGCGGCCAGAGCGCACGAATTGCCCAGGATCATGGTCAGCGGTAGGCGGACAGGCCGGTGAGGGCCTGGCCGATGACCAGGGTGTGCACCTCACTGGTGCCCTCGTAGGTCAGCACGGACTCCAGGTTGTTCGCGTGCCGGAGCGGGGGATAGTCCAGCGTGATCCCGGCCGCGCCGAGGATCGTGCGGCACTCGCGGGCGATCGCGATAGCCTCCCGGACGTTGTTCAGCTTGCCCACGCTGACCTGCTCGGGCCGGAGCGTGCCGGCCTCCTTCAGCCGGGCCAGGTGCAAGGCCAGCAGCAGGCCCTTGGACAGCTCCAGGCTCATGCCGGCCAGCTTCTGCTGGGTGAGCTGGAAGCCGGCGATCGGGCGGCCGAACTGGGTCCGCTCGGCCGCGTAGGCCAGGGCCGACTCCAGGCAGTCGCGGGCCGCGCCGATCGAGCCGAACACGATCCCGAACCGGGCCTCGGACAGGCAGGACAGCGGGGCCCGCAGCCCTTCGGCGAGCGGCAGCCGGGCGCTGTCCGGCAGCCGCACCGAGTCGAAGGACAGCTCGGAGGTGACCGAGGCGCGCAGCGACAGCTTCTGCCGGATGTCCCGGGCCGCGAAGCCGGGGGTGCCGCGGGGGACCAGGAATCCGCGGACGCCGTCCTCGGTACGGGCCCACACGGTGGCCACGTCGGCCCGGCTGCCGTTGGTGATCCACATCTTGGTGCCGTTGAGGATCCAGTCGCTGCCGTCGCGCACGGCATGGGTGCGCATGCTGCCCGGGTCGGACCCGGCGTCCGGCTCGGTCAGCCCGAAGCAGCCGACCGCCCGCCCGGAGGCCAGCCGGGGCAGCCACTCCTCCTTCTGCTCCGCCGATCCGTAGGCCCAGATCGAGAACATGGACAGCGATCCCTGGACCGAGACGAACGAGCGGAACGCGCTGTCCGCCGCCTCCAGCTCCAGGCAGGCCAGGCCGTAGCTGGTCGCGCTGGCGCCCGCGCAGCCGTACCCCTTCAGGTGCATGCCCAGTACGCCCAGGTCGCCGAGCTCGTGCGCCAGCTCGGGCGGGAAGTGCCCGGCCTCGAACCAGTCCGCGATGCCCGGGCGCAGCCGCTGCCGGGCGAAGTGCGCCACCGCGTCCTGGAGCTGGCGGTCCTCCGCGCTGACCCCGGCGCTGGCGTCGAGCAGCTCAGCCGGGCGGGCCTGCCTGGTGGTGGTGCTCGTCATCGTCTCCCCGCATTCCGCGCCCGGCCGGGCCAGGCGTGCTATCAACGTTAGTGTTGACGGTACCAGGCCGCCCCGGGTCAGGGCAGGGGCTGTGGGGTCCGGTGCACCGGACCGCGGAGGTGGGACGCCCCGCCGCACCGATCAGTTGATCACGAAATCCGGCGCGTTGGGGCTGATGCCTGGGGGGAAGCTGTGGCTGGTGTGGTTGCTGGGGCGTGGCCGTGCCGGGCCTGACCGTGCCGGGGCTGATGGTCAGGCGCGGGAACGCCAGCATGGCAACGATCCGCTGGACCGCATCGCTGGAACCTCAGGAAAGTCCTGATCACGGAAGAATCGAGGCCCCGGCGATCGTCAACGCGAACGTTGACCAGGTTCCGGGCAGGGGTTAGGTTTGGGTGGACCCTGCTGGTGTACGAGGAGTGCTGATGAAGACGCCGGTTACCGAGATGCTCCAGGTGGAGTATCCGATCTTCGCCTTCTCGCATTGCCGGGATGTGGTCGCCGCGGTCACCGGCGCGGGCGGCTTCGGCGTGCTGGGGGCGGTCGCGCACACGCCGGACCAGCTCGAGGCCGACCTGGCCTGGATAGACGAGCAGACCCGCGGGCTGCCCTACGGGGTGGACCTGCTCATGCCGAGGAAGTTCGTCGGGGCCGAGACCGGCGGCGCGGACCGGGCGTCGCTGCGCGACATGATCCCGCCCGAGCACCGGGCCTTCCTGGACGAACTGCTGGACCGCTACGGCATCCCGCCAACGAAGCCCCCTAGGCCAGCCAGCACCGGACCGGCCAGCAGGGGGCCGTCCAGCAGCGGGCCAGACGGCGCGGCACCCGCGAGGGCCGCGGGCCAGCAGCGGGCGGGCCTGCAGGTTGACCCGAAGAGCATGGCGCCGCTCATCGACGTGGCGTTCCGGCATCCGATCAGGCTGCTCGCCTCGGCGCTGGGCAGCCCGCCCGAGTGGCTGGTCCAGGACGCGCACCAGCGGGGCATCAAGGTGGCGGCGCTGGCCGGCGCGGTGAAGCATGCCCGGGCGCACGCCGCGGTGGGCGTGGACCTGGTGATCGCCCAGGGCACCGAGGCGGGCGGGCACACCGGGGAGGTCAGCACCCTGGTGCTGGTGCCCCAGGTGGTGGACGCGGTGACGCCGATCCCGGTGCTGGCCGCGGGCGGCATCGCCACCGGCCGGCAGATGGCCGCGTCGCTGGCGCTGGGCGCGGCCGGGGTGTGGTGCGGATCGGTCTGGCTGACGACCCGGGAGTCCGAGACGCCGCCCGCGGTCAAGGAGCGGATGCTGGCCGCCTCCTCCGAGGACACCGTCCGGACCCGGTCGTTCACCGGCAAGCCGTGCCGGGTGCTGCGCAGCGAGTGGACCGACGCCTGGGACGCGCCGGGCGCGCCCGCCCCGCTGCCCATGCCGCTGCAGAGCATGCTGTCCGACCGGCCGCGGCGCCGCGTCGAGGCGGTGGCCGAGCGGCCCGGCAGCCCGGCCGTGGACCTGCTCAGCCCGTTCATCGGCCAGGTCGTGGGGCAGCTGAACGCGGTCCGCCCGGCTCGCCAGGTGGTTCTGGACATGGTCGAGGAACTGGTGGACGCCTGGATGACCGTCGATAAGTTCTTGGCTGACTGACATCACCCCGGGAAGGAGCCGCGACCGCGATGACGCGCGCCGGTAATGAGGGTCTCAGCCTGGAGCGCCTGCCCGACGGGGTGGTGCAGCTGACCATCCGCGGCCGGGACAAGGTCAACAGCCTCAACGAGCAGGACCACCGCGAGCTGGCCGCGATCTGGCCGGAGCTGGGCGCCGATCCTGGGGTGCGGGTCATCGTGGTCACCGGCGAGGGGCGGGCGTTCTGCGCGGGCGGCAACATGGAGATGGAGCAGCGGCTGGCCGGTGATTACGCCGGCGTGGTGCAGACCCTCACCGACGCGCGCGATCTCGTGCTGAACATGGTCAACTGCGACAAGCCGATCATCTCGGCGATCAACGGCGGCGCGGCGGGCGCGGGCCTGGCCACCGCGCTGATGGCCGACATCAGCATCATCGGCGAGAACGTCGTGCTGGCCGACGGCCACACCCGGATCGGTATCACCGCCGGGGACCACGCGGCGCTGATCTGGCCACTGCTGTGCGGGATGGCCCGGGCCAAGTACTACCTGCTGACCTGCGACCGGATCGACGGCCGGACGGCGGCGGAGATCGGGCTGGTCAGCAAGGCCGTCCCGGGGGAGCAGGTGCTCCCCGAGGCGCTCGCCGTGGCGCACCGGCTGGCGGCGGGCCCGCAGCTGGCGCTGCGCTGGACCAAGCGCTCGCTCAACCACTGGCTGCGGGCCGCGGGGCCGATCTTCGAGTCGTCGCTCGGGCTGGAGATGATCGGCCTGTTCGGCCCGGACTTCGCCGAGGGGATCGCCGCGTTCACGGCCAAGCGCGAGCCCAAGTTCGGGGAGGCGCCGTCCGGGGAGGCAACGGCCGGGGAGGCAGACGGCGAGGCAGCGTCCCGGAAGGCAGGCGGGCAATGACGGACCGGCTGCGCGGCAAGACCGCGTTCATCACCGGCGCCGCGTCCGGCATCGGCCGCGCCTCCGCCCTGCTGTTCGCCGGCGAGGGCGCCCGGATCGTGGCCTGCGACATCAACGCCGACGGCGGCGAGGACGTGGCCCAGGCCATCCGCACGGCCGGCGGCGACGCCGGGTTCATCCGCGCCGACGTGACCGACGAGCAGGACGTCGCCCGGGCTTTCGCGGCGGCCACCGGCCGGTACGGGCCGCCGGATGTGCTGCACAACTGCGCGGGCGGGTCCACCGACGACGACGCGGCCGTGCACGAGCTCAGCGTGGACACGCTCGACGACGTGCTCCGGGTCAACCTGCGGTCGGTGGTCCTGTGCAGCCGGGCGGCGATCCCGCTGATGACGGCGCACGGCGGCGGCTCGATCGTCAACATGTCCTCGTTCGTGGCCTTCCGCGGCGTGTTCAACATCCACGCGTACATCGCGGCCAAGGGCGCGCTGGTCTCGCTGACCCGGGCCATGGCCGGCCGCTACGCCCGGGACCGGATCCGGGTCAACGCGATCGCCCCCGGGATCGCGCTCAGCGAGCGGGCCGCGGCCCGGATGGCGTCCGGCAACATCGCCCCGACGCTGACCTTCCGCTTCGAGGACTACCCCTTCGCCACCGGGAGCCCGGAGGACATCGCGAACGTCGCGCTGTTCCTGGCCTCCGACGAATCCCGCATGATCAGCGCGCAGACGATCGTCGCTGACGGCGGACTGGGCTCCTACTGACCGAAGCCTGAGGAGGCTGCCATGACCAGCGTGGCCGCGCACGCCGGCGAGACACGGCCCGGGGAGATCCTCTGGCGGCCCCCGGCGGATGTGCTCACGTCGTCGGCCATGGGCCGCTACCTGACCTGGCTGGAGCAGGACCGGGGGCTGAGCTTCGGCGCCGACTACCACGCGCTGTGGCGCTGGTCCGTGGCCGACCTGCCCGGGTTCTGGGGCTCGCTGGCCGGCTACCTGGGCGTGCGCTTCCACGACCAGCCGGCCGCCGTGCTCACCGGGACGGCGATGCCGGGCACCCCGTGGTTCCCGGACACGCAATGGTTCCCGGGCGCCACGCTCAACTTCGCGGAGCACGCGCTGGCCGGGCCGGGCGAGGCCACCGTGCTGGTGTCCCGCTCGGAGACCCGCCCGCGGATCGAGCTGACCCGCGGCGGGCTGCGCGCGCGGGTCGCGTCGCTGCGGGCGGCGCTGCGCGATCTCGGGGTCGGGCCGGGCGACCGGGTCGCCGCCTACCTGCCCAACATCCCGGAAGCGCTGATCACCCTCTACGCCGCCGCCAGCCTGGGCGCCATCTTCACCTGCTGCGCCCCCGAGTCCGGGACCAGGAGCGTGATCAGCCGGATCGGGCAGGTCGAGCCGGCCGTGCTGGTCACCGTGGACGGCTACGTGTACGGCGGCCAGCGTTACGACCGGACCGCCGAGGTGGCGGCCATCCGCGCGGCCGTGCCCAGCATCCGCGCCACCATCGCGGTGCCCTACCTGGAGCCCGGCCACCGGATCCCGGACTCCCTGGACTGGAACGCCCTGATGGCCCGCCCGGCGGACCTGGAATTCGCGGCGGTGCCGTTCGCGCATCCGCTGTACATCGTGTACTCGTCCGGGACCACCGGCGCTCCCAAGGCGATCGTCCACGGTCACGGCGGCATCCTGCTGGAACACCTCAAGCTGTTCCTGCTGCACGACGACCTCGGCCCGGCCGACCGCTGGTTCTGGTATTCCTCCACCAACTGGATGGCCTGGAACTATGGCGCGTCGGTCCTGCTCGGCGGGGGGTCGCTGCTGACCTTTGACGGTCACCCGATGCGGCCGGAACTCGCCGATTACTGGCGGATGGTCGGCGACGAGGGCGTGACCAGCCTGGGCACGTCCCCGGGCTTCCTGCTGGCCTGCCAGAAGGAGGGCCTGGTTCCCGGCCAGGCCGCGGACCTGAGCGCGCTGCGCACGATCAACTGCGGCGGCGCGCCACTCACCGCCGACCTGTTCCGCTGGGTGTACCGCGCGGTCAAGCCGGACGTGTACCTCGGCTCGGGCAGCGGCGGGACCGACGTGGCGTCGTCGTTCGTGTCCGGCTGCCGGCTGCTGCCGGTCCGCGCCGGGGAGATCGCCTGCCGCCTGCTCGGCGTGGACGCGCAGGCCTGGAACGAGGCCGGCCGCCGGTCGTGGGGGAGCGCGGGGAGCTGGTGATCCGCCAGCCGATGCCGTCCATGCCGGTCGGGTTCTGGGCCGACCCCGGCGGGCAGCGCCTGCTCAGCACCTACTTCGGGCGATTCCCCGGGGTGTGGTGCCACGGCGACTGGGTCACGTTCAGCGCGCACGGCAGCTGCCAGGTCACCGGCCGGTCGGACGCCACGCTGAACCGCGGCGGCGTGCGCCTGGGCACCAGCGAGTTCTACGCGGTGATCGACGAGATCCAGGAAATCAGCGACAGCCTGGTCGTGCACCTCGAAGACGCTAACGGTGGGCCCGGGCAACTCATCCTGTTCGTGGTCACCCGGGACGGGGCTGATCTCACCGGCGAGGCCGCGGGGCGCGTCCGCTCACTGCTGCGTGAGCAGTTGTCGCCGCGGCACCAGCCGGACCTGGTCCGCCAGGTCGCCGCCATCCCACGTACGCTGACCGGCAAACGGATGGAGGTGCCGGTGAAGAGGGTGCTGCTGGATCCTGGGGCGGCGGCCCCGGCGGAGCCGGGTGAGCCGGATGTCCTGGCGGAGTTCCGGGACCTGGGACGCCAGCTGTCCCGGGCGGGAGAGAGCGCACCGCGTGCAACCTGACGCCTCCACCAGGGAGAACTGGACCGAGCCGGGCACGTTCGAGGTCGCCCCGGGTGTCTACCGGATACCGCTGCCGCTGCCCAACGACGGCCTGCGCGCCGTGAACGTCTACGCGCTGGTGCACGGCGACGACCTGGTGCTGGTCGACTCCGGGTGGGCGATCGCCGACGCGCGCGCCGTGCTCGACCAGGGCCTGGGCGCGCTCGGCGCTGCCGCGGGCGACGTGCGCCGGATCCTGGTCACGCACCTGCACCGGGACCACTACACCCAGGCCGTGTACCTGCGGCGCGAGTTCGGCACCCGGGTCAGCCTGGGCATCGGCGAGCGTGAGTCACTGCACGTCTCGATGGACTCCGGCCGTGCGCCGCTGCAGAACCAGCTCGGCTACCTGCGCCTGCTCGGCGCGGGTGAGCTCGCCGACCGGGTGGCCAAGCTCCAGGGCTCCCGCGATCCGCACAAGACGGGCTGGGAGACCCCGGACACCTGGCTGCGGGACGGCGAGGCCATCGCGCACGGCACCCGCACCCTGGACGTAGTGGCCACGCCCGGGCACACCCGTGGCCACGTCGTGTTCCACGACACCGGCGGCGGGCTGCTGTTCGCGGGGGATCACGTGCTGCCGGCCATCACGCCGTCGATCGGGTTCGAGCCCGTGCTGTCCGACGACCCGCTGGGCGCGTTCCTGGGCTCGCTGACCCTGATGCGGTCCCGTCCTGACGCCCGGCTGCTCCCGGCGCACGGGCCGGTCACCGCCAGCACCCATGCCCGGGTGGACGAGCTCATCGCGCACCACGGGACCCGGCTCGACGAGACCGAGGCGGCCATCTGGGCTGGCGCGCAGACCGCGCCGGAGACCGCGGCCATGCTCCGCTGGACCCGGCGGGGTCGCACGCTGGACGACCTCGACCCGTTCAACCAGATGCTCGCCGTCGCCGAGACCGCCGCGCACCTGCAGCTGCTGACCGCGCAGGGCCGGGTGACCAGGCGCGAGGCCGACGGGCTCCGGTACTACCTGCCCGGCTGACCGCCCGCGGCCCAGCGCGGCGGCCTGCAGCACGACCTGCCTCTAGAGCAACCAAAGGGGAGGGGCAACTGTCAGGTCTTCTTGGCCCGGCTGGGCGCGACCCGGGGCGGCTCGCCGGGCTGCTTCGGGTACACCGGCGGCCAGGGCGCGTCCAGCAGCCCGGCGGCGAGGTCCCGCTCGCTCATGGCCAGCAGCGGGTCCAGCGACTGCGGCGCGCCGTTCATCTCCTGCCACGGGTCGCCGGCGCCGGCCAGCCGGCCGGCCATGGCTGCCACCGTGAACTGATCCGGATGGATCTCGTCGAGCTCGTCCCAGGCCAGTGGCGTGGACACCTGCGCGCCGGGCCGCGCGCGCACCGACCACGCGCCGAACACCGTCTTGTGCGGCGCGTTCTGGTTAAAGTCCACGAACACCCGCTCGCCGCGCTCCTCTTTCCACCACGCGGCGGTGATGAGGTCGGGCCGGCGCCGTTCCAGCTCCCGGGCGACGGCCACGGCGGCCGCGCGGACCTGGTAGGAGTCCCACCGCGGCTGCAGCCGCACGTACACGTGCAGGCCGCGGTTCCCCGTCGTCTTGACGTAGCCGGCGATGCCCACCTCGGCCAGCAGCCGCCCGAGCTCGCGGGCCGCCTCGCGGATCTGCGGGAACTCCACGCCCGGCGACGGGTCGAGGTCGATCCGCAGCTCGTCGGTGTGCCCCGGGTCGCCGGCCAGGTACGGCCAGACGTGAAAGCCGAGGCAGCCCAGGTTCACCGCCCACAGCACGTGATCGGTGTCCGCCGCGACCAGGGCCTGCGACGTGGTGCCGTTGGGCGTGGACACCGTGGTGGTCTGCAGCCAGTCCGGGGCGTTCCTGGGCACCCGCTTCTGGAAGAACGACGGGCCGCCGGCGCCCTCCGGGAAGCGCTGGAGCAGCACCGGCCGCCCGCCCATGGTCCGCATCAGCGGCTCAGCGACCCGCAGGTAGTGCTCGGCCAGATCAGCCTTGGTCTCCCCGCGCTCGGGGAAGAGCACCTTGTCCGGGTGGGTGATGAGGCCGCTGCGCATGGTGTCTGCTTCCTGGGCGGGAACCGTCTGACCAGGCTACTCACCGGGAGTATGCGACCCGGGGAGGGCCCGCCGGGGCTGCCCGGGAGATCGGGCCCGGGCGGCCCGCGATGAGTTTGCGGCCCCGGCGGCGTCCTACTCACCATGAGCGACGCGATGGTGGATCTCACGCCCGCGGCCCAGCGGCTGGCGGACCTGGTCGCCCGGGTCCGCGACGACGAGCTGGGCAGGCCGACGCCCTGCCCGGCGTACACCGTCGGGGACCTGGTCGAGCACGTCGGCGGCCTGGCCCGCGCCTTCCGGGCCGCGGCGGAGAAGGACACCGTCAGCCGCTATGTGAACCACACCCCCTCAGGGGACGCGGCCCGGCTGGAGCAGGGGTGGCGGGAACGTATCCCGGCCGATCTCGCGGCGCTGGCCCGCGCCTGGGCCGACCCGGGCGCGTGGACCGGCATGACCAGGATCGCGACCCAGGACGCGCCCGCCGAGATGGTCGGCATCACCGCCGCTGACGAGCTGGTGGTGCACGGCTGGGACGTGGCCCGCGCCACCGGGCAGCCCTACGCCTGCGCGCCGGAGCTGGTGGCCGCGGCCCGGAACTTCCTGGGCATGTTCGCCAGCCCGGACGCTCCCACAGGCCCGGAAGTCCCGTTCGGCCCGTCCCGGCCGGTGGCCGGGGACGCGGCGCTGCTGGACCAGGTGGTGGCCCTGGCAGGCCGGGATCCCGCCTGGCAGGCCGGGTGACCCCGGCCCCTCGCACAGCCGCCCGACGCGGGGGCGCGGGCGGCTGTGCGAAGACCGGCCGATGGCCGGCGGTCAGGGCCGGGGCCAGGCCGCGAATACGTCGCGCAGCCGGGTGACGTCCGCCGGGCTGAGCCCGTAGCGGGCGAAGACGCCGTCCGGCATCCGGTCCAGCTGCATGCCCGCGTCGGCGAAGTCGCGGTCCTCCAGGCCCGGATCCAGCCGCCGGGCGAAGCTGATCAGCTGCGCCACGCTGTACCGCTGGAGGGCGGCCGCCGTGTCGATAAAATCGCGCGGCTCCACCCGGCTGGCCAGCGCGCAGACCTTCGAGCCGGCCAGGTCCTCGAGGTCGAGGACGGGGCCGACGTCCATGGTCACCGGCCCGCGGGTCCGGTCGAAGTAGGCCATCTGCAGCATGGTCTGCTGCCCGCCGGGCGCGGTGATGATCCACTCGGCCAGGCCCTCGCCCATCCCGTCGAAGATCTCTTCCAGGCCGCCGGTCTGGTCCCGGCGCTCGGCCCGGAAGCCGGCCTGGCGCAGCGCGGCTTCCACCGCCTCGGCGGCCGCGGTCACGGCGGTTTCCTGGTCGCTGAACAGGTCAACGTCGTCGGTGCGGCGGTCCACGATCCCGTGCGCGATGAGCGCGTTGCCGCCGGCCAGCGCGAACCCGTGCCGGGCGGCCGTGCGCAGCGCGATCGCAGCCACCTCGCGCTGCAGCTCGTCGATCGGCATCAGGGGAGTGCGCGGGCCGGTGTCAGGCGGCCGGGACCGCGGCGGCCCGCAGGGCCGGGTGCTGCTCCTCCCACGCCTGGCGCACGCCCTTGGGCAGGAACAGGGTCGGCCAGAGGCCGGTCAGCGTGTCCTCGTCGAGGTACGCGAGGTCCTCGGGGCGGGCGGCCTCGCGGAGCACGATCTGGTACACCCACGGCAGCACGCCCGGCTCATCCAGGTCGAAGGTGCGGTCCGGGTACCAGAACAGCCAGATCGGCAGCTCGACGGTCCCGTGCACAGCCCCGCGCAGGTCGGCGAGGCGCTCCGCGACCAGCACCTCGCGCCCGGGACGGGACGCGTAACGGCGCCTGGCTGCGGCACCTCGCCCAGTGGCCATGCCTCTAGAGTACCCGCTCCGGCCCCGGTGTGCGCTAGCTCACGTCCGGCGTGCTCAAACACACGTATTACTCGTGATCCGAGGGCGACGAAAAGACCGTTATTGTGTTCTAGTTCTCAATTTTTACTGGGCCAGCGCCGGAGGCAGGCCGGCCGCGGAATGATCCACGGCCGGCGGGTGGTTGCCGCTGGCATGACAACTGTGGGTTTCATCGGCAGCGGCATGATCGGCGGCACCGTGGCCCGGCTGAGCGTGGCCGCCGGGCATCAGGTGGTCCTGAGCAACTCCCGCGGCCCGGAGACACTGAACGATCTCGTCGGGGAGCTCGGGCCGCTGGCCCGGGCCGCGACCAGCGCCGAGGCGGCGACGGCGGGTGAGCTGGTGGTGGTCAGCGTCCCGCTGCACGCCTGCCCCCATCTGCCGGCCGCGGAGCTGGCCGGCCGGACCGTGCTCGACACGGGCAACTACTATCCGCAGCGGGACGACCAGATCCCCGAGCTGGACAGCGGGAAACTGACCAGCAGCGAGTGGCTGCAGAGCCAGCTGCCCGGCGCCTCGGTCGTGAAGGTGTTCAACAACATCTTCTTCAAGCACCTGCGGTCGCTGGCCCGGCCGGCGGGCGCGGCCGACCGCAGCTACCTGCCCATCGCCGGCGACGATGCGGCCGCCAAGGCCGCGGTGACGGAATTCCTGGACTCGATCGGCTACGGGGCGGTTGACGCCGGGGCGCTGGCCGACAGCTGGCGGCAGGAGCCGGGGACGCCGGCCTACGGCGCACCGTACGGGACATTCGACAACGAGAGCGGCACCCCGGCCAGCGCCGACGCGGTCCGCGCCGCCCTGGCCGCCGCCACCCGGTAGGGCTCCGCCCGGGCGCCGGGCGCGGGTTCGCCGGACCGCTAGTCTACGGATCATGACAGGCAGCCAGGACGTCACCGATCCTGCGGTCCGGGCCCTGATCGCGGCGGTCAACGCCGGCGACCGCGCCGCGTTCTTCGGCGTGCTCGCGCCCGGCGCCACCATGTCCGACGACGGCACCGACCGCGACCTGGCCGGCTGGGCCGACCGGGAGATCTTCACCGTGCACGGGCACATGGAGGTCGAGTCCGCGGCCGGCGGGGGCCGGTCCCTGATCGCCGCGTTCCGCAACGACACGTGGGGTGACATGCGGACCCGCTGGGCGTTCACGATCACCGGCGGGAAGATCAGCCGGTTCGAGACCGGCCAGGCGTAGTGCCGGCCGCCGGGCCCCTGTCTCGCGGCCAGTGATGCTGCTCGGGCAGAGGGTGCCGCACCTGGTGCCCAGCCTTTGATGATCATGACGAGGGTGTCGCTGCAGCGACATCCTCGTCATGATCACGACACCGGGGCATCCCCGGAGCTGGCCCCGCGGGTCAGCGGGCACTCGTGGCCAGCCCGTGGCGCCGGGCGCGGCGCATCCGGTCGGCCAGCACCGCGACGGCGGCCGCGAGCACGGCGGCCGCGACCACGAACAGGGCGATCTGCCAGCCCGGGGTGCCGCCGACGGTGACCGTGTGCACGGTGACGGAAGGAGTCTGGGTGATCGGGTCCCCGGTCCCGGGGGGTGGCATCCGGCTGGCGAACGCGGCCGGGGCGGCGATGATCCCGCCCAGCACGACCGCGATGGCCGCGGCCATCCGGGTGGCGGGACGGAAGATCCGGCGGATGGTGCTCATGACAGTCTCCTTGCAGGTTGAAAGGTTGAAAGGTTGAAAGGTTGAGCGGGTGACGCTGGTCGGCGGGCCTCAGGTGCCTTCCTGCACCTGGAAAATCTCGTCGGCGAGCAGGCCGTGGGCCTCCTTGTGGACGGTCGCCGCCGCCTCCGCGGACGGCGCCTCGACCAGGCAGAAGACCGTGCCCTGCTGCTCGTCCACCCAGTAGCGGAGGTAACGCACGTCGTGCGGGCCCTGGGTCTGCAGGTCGGCCTGGTGGGCCTGGGCCACGTCGCGGCAGGCGACGCCGCCGGAGAGGTGGTGGATGTCCATGTAGAGCGGCATCGCGCTCTCCTTCGCTGTCTCGGCCGGCGGCCCTCCCGGTGAGCGGCCCCGGCAAGTGGGTCGGGACGAACGTATGGCGGCCCCCCGGGACGGCGGATCGGGAGCGGCTCCCTAGATTGCGCTAGGCGTTCCCCAGTTTTCGCTCCCACCGCCCCAATGACGTTCTGGCTGCTAGCGCTGGGCGCAACGGTCATGGACACTGAGGATGTGCCGCTGTTGGAACGGGAAGCGCAGCTGGCCTCACTGGGGGAGTACGCCGCGGAGGCCCGCCGTGGCGATGGGCGGATGGTGCTCGTCGCCGGTGAGGCGGGGGTCGGCAAGTCGGCGCTGGTCGAGCAGGTGCAGCGGGACCTGCCGGACGCGAGCTGGTTCTGGGGCGCCTGTGACGGCCTGTTCACCCCCCGGCCGCTCGGCCCGCTGTTCGACATCGCGGCCAAACTCGGTGGCGAGCTGCTGGAACTGTGCCGCGCCGACGCCCCCCGGGCGGACCTGTTCAACGCCGTGCTCCGCCAGATCAGCGAGCCAGCCGGGCTGCAGGTCCTGGTCATGGAGGACATTCACTGGGCCGATGAGGCCAGCATCGACCTGCTGCGCTTCCTGGGCCGGCGCATCCGGGACCTCAACGTCCTGCTCATCGTCACCTACCGGGACGACGGGCTGAGCGCCACCGACCCGCTCCGCCTGGCCCTGGGTGATCTGGCCACCCATCGGTCCGTCCGGCGGGTCGGCCTCGGCCCCCTGTCTGCGGACGGGGTGCGGGTGCTGGCGGGCGGGGCCGGGCTGGACAGCGCCGCGCTGTACCGGCTGACCGGCGGAAACCCGTTCTATGTGACCGAAGTCGTGCAGTCCGGCACCGGGGAGGTCCCGGCGTCGGCCCGCGACGCGGTGCTGGCCCGGGTGACCCGGCTGAGCCCCGGCGCCCGCGAGGTGCTGGACGCCGCCGCGCTGATCGGCACCCGGGTCGAGGTCCCGCTGCTGGCGTCGGTCACGCCCGGCCCGGCGTCGGCGGCGGATGAGCTCCTCGCCTCGGGGCTGCTGACCGGGGACGGCGTAGCGGTGAGTTTCCGGCACGAGATCGTCCGGATGGCGGTGGCCGCGGCCATCCCGCCGCTGCGCTGCGTTTTCACGCACGCGCGCATCCTCGGCGCCCTTCGTGACCGTGGCGGTGACGACGACGCGCGGCTGGCCTTCCACGCGGAGGGAGCCGGGGACGCTCCCGCGGTGCTCCGCTACGCCCCTGCCGCCGCCCGCCAGGCGGCCGGGCTGGGCTCCCACCGCGAGGCCGCCGCCCAGTTCGAGCGGGCGCTGCGGTTCTCCGGCGGGCTGGATCCTGCGACTGCGGCTGGGCTGAACGACGGCCTCGCTGCGGAGCTGGGCCTGCTGGACCGCTGGCAGGACGCGGCTGACGCCCTGGAGCGGGCCCTGCGCCAGTGGCGTCAGGCGGGTGACCGGCGGCGCGAGGGCGCCGCGCTGCGCCAGCTCTCCCGCACCCTGTGGCGGCTGTGCCGGGGCCCGGAAGCCCTCGCCGCGGCGGAGGCGGCCGTGGCGCTGCTCGAACCGCTGGGCCCGGGCGCCGAACTGGGCTGGGCGCAGGTGAACCTGGCCAGCCGGCGGCTGGATGGTGGCCAGTATGAGATGGCCGTGGGCCTGAGCCGGCGGGCCGGAGCCCTTGCCGAGTCGCTGGGCGTGCCCGAGCTGCTCAGCGAGGCGCTCAACACCGAGGGCTGCGCCCGGGCATGCCTGGGTGATGACTGGACCGGGCCGCTGGCGCGCGCGCTGGACATCGCGGTGGCCGAGGGCCTGCAGGAACAGGCGGGCCGGGCGTTCGCTAACCTCCACGCCTCGTACTGCAGCGAGCTGCGGTTCACCGAGGCCGAACCGTACTTCACCGACGGCGTGGCCTACTGCGACGAGCACGACATCGGGACGTTCGGCATCTGCCTGCGCGGCGAGCACACCGGCGCCCTGGAAATGCTGGGCCGGTGGGACGAGTCGGCCGTGCTGAGCCGGGAGCTGCTGACGCGGACCTGGGCTTCCCCGCTCAACCGGATCAATCCGCTGACCAGCCTGGGCAAGATCCTGTCCCGCCGCGGCGAGCCCGGCGGGCAGGAACACCTCGACGAGGCGATGCGGTTCGCGGAGGGGACGACCATCCCGTGGTACATCCTGCGCGTCCGGCTGGCCCGGGCCGAGGCCTGCTGGCTGCAGGGCCGGGACGCCGACGCGCGGCGCGAAGCCGAGCTGGCCGACGACGCGTCCTCCGGCGGCGACGGCTGGGAGCGCGGCATGGTCGCCGTCTGGCTCCAGCGCACCGGATCCGCCCGCCCGCCGCGGGGCGAGCTGGCCGAGCCCTATCGCCAGCAGGTAGCCGGTGACTGGGAACAGGCTGCGCGCCTCTGGACCGCGCTGGGCTGCCGGTACGAAGCCGCCCTGGCCCTGCTCGGGTCCGGGCAGGAAGCCGCGCTGCGCGAGGCGCTGGCCACCGTCACCGATCTCGGGGCCACGGCCGCGGCCGGGATCACCCGGCAGACCATGCGCCAGCTCGGCATCCGCTCCATCCCGGCCGGCCCGCGCGCCGCGACCCGGGCGCACCCGCTGGGGCTGACCCGGCGCGAGCATGAGGTCCTCGACCTGATCTGCACCGGCCACACCAACGCGGAGATCGCCGGGCAGCTGTTCATCTCCGCGAAAACCGTCGATCATCATGTCTCCGCCGTGCTGGCCAAGCTGGGCGTGCCGTCCCGCGAGGTCGCCGCGGTCCAGGCGGCCCGGCTCGGGCTGGCCGCCACGGCCGAAAGGTAGCGAGCTGTGCTGCTGGAACGGGAGGCGCAGCTGGCCGCGCTGGCCAGCTACGCGGGGGAGGCCCGGAAGGCCCAGGGTCGGCTGGTGCTCGTCGCCGGCGAGGCGGGCGTGGGTAAGTCAGCGCTGGTCGAGCAGCTGCAGCGGAACCTGCCCGGCGCGAGCTGGTTCTGGGGGGCCTGCGACGGGCTGTTCACCCCCCGGCCGCTCGGCCCGCTGTTCGACATCGCGGCCAAGCTCGGCGGCGAGCTGCTGGAGCTGTGCCGCGCGGACGCCCCGCGCGAAGCCCTGTTCGGTGCCCTGCTGCGCCAGGTCAGCCAGCCGGACACGGTGCATGTGGTGGTGATCGAGGACATCCACTGGGCCGATGACGCCACCATCGACCTGCTGCGTTTCCTGGGCCGCCGCATCGCGGATGCGGCTGTCCTGCTCATCGTGACCTACCGGGACGACGGGCTGGCCGCCGGTGACCCGCTCCAGCTGGCCCTCGGGGACCTGGCCACCCAGCGGTCCGTGCGGCGGGTCGGCCTGGGCCCGCTGTCCGCGGGCGCGGTGCATGTCATGGCGGGCGGCAGTGAACGGGACGCGGCGTCGCTGCACGAGCTGACCGGGGGGAACCCGTTCTACCTGAGCCAGGTCATCGCGGCCGGCCTGGACTCCCGCGACGAGATCCCGGCCTCGGCCCGGGACGCGGTGCTGGCCCGGGCCGCCCGGCTGGGCAGCGGGACCCGCACGGTGCTGGACACGGCCGCGCTGATCGGCACCCAGATCGATTTCCCGCTGCTGGAGTCGGTGACCGACTGCCCACCGTCCGCCGTGGATGAGCTGCTTGGCGCGGGGCTGCTGACCGGGGACGGCACCGCGCTGCGGTTCCGGCACGAGATCGCGCGGCTGGCCGTGCAGGACGCTGTTCCCCCGCACCGCCGGGGGATCATCCACGCCCGCATCCTGGACGCCCTGCGCCAGTCCGGCGGGGACGACGACGCGCGGATGGCCTTCCACGCCGACGGTGCGGGGGACGGCCCGGCGGTCTTGCGGTACGCCCCGGCTGCGGCCCGCCGCGCTGCCGGGCTGGGCGCGCACCGTGCCGCGGCCGCGCAGTACGAGCGGGCGCTGCGGTTCGCCGGCGGGGCCGGGGCCGCCGGGGCCGCCCGCCTGTACGACGCGTTCGGCTACGAGGCCTCGCTGCTGGACCGCTCGCAGGAGGCGGTCGAGGCCCGCGCGCGCGCTGGCCCTGTGGCGCCAGGAGGGTGACCGGCTGCGCGAGGGTGACACGCTGCGCTGGCTGGCCTGCGCGCTGAACGCGGCGAGCCGGGGCAGCGAGGGCCAGGTCGCGGCGGCAGCCGCGATCGCGCTGCTCGAGCCGCTCGGGCCCAGCCCGGAGCTGGCCTCGGCCTACGGCAGCCTGGCCTCGCTGCGGATGGTCAACTACCAGCATGAGGAGGCGATCGAGCTGGCCCACCGCGCCCAGGCCATCGCCGGGCCGCCGGGCCGCAGCGACATCGTCAGCGACTCACTCAACACCGAGGCCTGTTCCCTCCAGGGAATCGGCGGTGACTGGGCCGCCACCATCCGCCAGGCCCTGGACATCGCGGTGAGCGGCGGGCACGAAGCCCAGGTGGGCCGGGCCTACGTCAACACCTACGCCCTGTACGTCGAGGAGAAGGCCTTCGCCAGCGGGGAGGCGTACTACGCCGAGGGCGTGGCCTACTGCGACGAGCACGACCTCACGTCATACTCGATCTTCCTGCGCAGCCAGCGGACGAACATGCTGGAGGCGACCGGGCGCTGGGACGAGGCCGTGGCCGTAGCCGGGGAACTCCTGCTCCGGGGTGGCCCGTCGCCCGGCATCCGGCTGTGCCCGCTGAACCGGCTCGGCACGATCCGGGCCCGCCGGGGTGAGCCCGGGGTCTGGGAGTGCCTGGACGAAGCCATCGGGTACGCCGACGGCGCGGGAGAGGCCCAGAACATCGTGCCCGTCCGGCTGGAGCGGGCCGAGGCCCGCTGGCTCGAAGGCGACCAGGCCGCCGCGGTCCGTGAGGCCGAGCTGGCCCACGACTCAGGGGCCGGCTGCGACCAGTGGGGGCGCGGCGCGCTCGCGGTCTGGCTGAGGCGCACCGGCTCAAGCCGGGAACTGCCCCGCGGCCTCGCCGAGCCCTGCCAGCGGCAGCTCGACGGCGACTGGGCCGGTGCGGCGCGTCTCTGGCAGGACCTGGACTGCCCGTACGAGGCGGCGCTGGCCCTGCTGGACAGCTCGGACGAGGCCGCCCTGCGCGAGGCCCTGCAGATCCTGGCCGGCCTGCGCGCCGACGCCGTGATCCGGGTCGCCCGCAAGAGGATGCGCGACCTCGGCTTCCGGTCCATCCCGGCCGGGCCGCGCACGGCGACCCGGGCGCATCCACTCGGGCTGACCCGCCGCGAGCACGAGGTCCTGGACCTGATCGTGGACGGCCGGACGAACGCGGAGATCGCCAGCGAGCTGTTCATCTCGGCCAAGACCGTCGACCACCACGTGTCGGCCGTGCTGGCCAAGCTGGGTGCCCCGTCCCGCGGCGTGGCCGCCGCCGAGGCGGTCCGGCGCGGGCTGGCCCGCGCGGTCCCGCTCAGCTAGCGCCCGCCCCGGCCCGGATCTTCCCCAGCCCGAAGACCGCGCTGATCAGCCGGTCACGCTGGCTGGCCGGCAGGTGGGCCAGGATCCCGAACACCCGGGCGTCGGTGCCGGCGGCATACCGGCGCCTGGGCCGCCGGGTGGCCACCGCCCGGAGCACGGCCCGGGCCACGGGCTCGACCGGGCCGAGCCGCTGCCGCGCCGCGGCCCGGCCGACCGCGGCGAGCTGATCGGTGTACAGCGCGACCCGGCTGGGATCGGCCGCGGCCAGCCCGGCCTGCGCCGCAGTCTGCGCCTTGGCGAAGATCTGCGTGTCGGTGCCGCCCGGCTCGACCACGCAGACCGGGATCTCCCAGGCCGCCAGCTCCAGCCGCAGCGCGTCAGACAGCGAGGCCAGCGCCGCTTTGCTGGCCGAGATGGGCGCCATGAACGGCACCGGGAGCCGGGCGGTCGGCGCGCTGATATTGATCACCCGGCCCTGCCCGGCCCGCAGCAGCGGCAGGAAGGCCTGCACCACGTAGGCGGGGCCGAGCGTGTTCACCCGGAACTGCCGGAGCAGGTCCGCCGGCGGAACCAGCTCGAGCGGGCCCTGGACGATGATGCCCGCGTTGTTGATCACGGCGCGCAGGCCGTGCTGGCCCGTGGTCTGCTGGCCCGTGACCTGCCGGGCCGCGGCGGCGACGCTGTCCGGATCCGTGACATCCACCGGGACCAGCCGAACGCCGTCCAGCCCGGCGAGGGCCCCGGCCCCGGTGTGCACGCCCGCGTAGACGGTGTAGCCCTCGCGGGCCAGCAGCCGCGCGGTCGCGGCGCCGATGCCGGCCGACGCCCCGGTGATGAACACGCTGCCCGGTGACTCCGGCACGGCTCCTCCTAGTGTCAGAGGTGACATGTTAGGCTAAACACGTGAGATCAGCTTGGCATGTGCGAACAGACATGTCAATAGAGACATGTTCACGAACGGGCATCCAGGTGGTCCCGGCCCGGCCGGGAGGGCGCTCATGTCGCTGAGGCACGCCCTGATCGGGCTGCTGGCCGACCAGCCCGCCAGCGGGTACGACCTGAGCCAGCGGTTCCAGGAGGTGCTCGGGTCGGTGTGGCCCGCCGGGCACCCGCAGATCTACGGCGAGCTGCGCAAGCTGTCCGACGAGGGCCTGATCGAAGTGGACTCCGAGGGCCCGCGGGGCCGCAAGGCCTACCGCGCCACCGGGGCCGGGGTGGCCGAGGTGCGCCGCTGGCTCACCGCGACCGAGGTGGACCACACGCTCCGGCTGGAGCCGCTGCTGCGCTCGGTGTTCTTCTGGCTGATGACCCCGGAGGAACTCGCCGCCCACCTGGACCGGGAGGCCGCGTACTTCCAGGCCCTGGCGGCCAGGCTGCGGGAACTCGCCGCGGCCAAGGACCGCGGCGACTACGGGCACAGCCCGCAGACCCAGTCGCTGCGGGTCACGGTGGAGGCCGGCATCCGGATCAACGAGGCGCTGGCCGGCTGGGCCGAGTGGGCCGGGTCTAAGACCGGGCCGATGACTGGGCCCGAGACCCGCCAGGCCGGGGCCCGCTAGCCCCGGAGCCCGCTGGCCGCGGACCCGTTAGCCCCAGACGTTGACGCGGACCGGCCGGATCGTCACGACGACGCGCGACACCCCGGGCGCGTCGTGCTCCCGCAGGTCCGAGCCGTACTTGGCGCCGACCTTGTCGGCGAACACGTAGCCGTCATCGGGGGTGATCTCCGCGTCGCCGCGCAGCTCCAGGTAGCGGTACGGGTTGGCCAGGTCCAGGATGAGGAAGCTGACCGCCGGGTTGGCCGTCAGGTTCTTGGTCTTCTGCCGTGACGTGTTCAGCGAGATGGACACGGTGTCGCCCTCGGCCAGGAACCACACCGCGGAGAGCTGCGGCCGCCCGTCCGGGCCGATCGTGCCCAGGGTGCCGACCTGCCCGGACAGCAGGTCGCGATGGGAATCAGGAATAGCGCTCGGCACAGCATCCTCCTCGTTGTTGCCGTTGGCGGCGCAGCCGCCAGGTCAGGTGGAAATGTCGGGGTAGGGCAGCGACCAGTGGCTGAGCCGGGCCGCGTACTCGCGCTGGAAGGCCAGCGGTTCCTCGTGGTCGCGCTCGAACAGCGCGATGAACAGGGTCAGCGTGAGGAAGTTGTGCGCCCCCAGCTCGAACAGCGCCACGTAGTCGTGGGTGGCCAGGGCCTCCCGCTCGGCCCGGGTGAACTCCAGCCAGGTGCTTCGTTCCGCGCCCGGGCAGTTGAGGAGCAGGTTGGCCCGCTCGGCCTCCCACCAGGTGACCGTGCCGCGCGGGTCTTCCCGGTAGCGCTCGACCAGCTCGGGGTCCCGGTCGATGGTGTACAGGAACTTGTTGACCAGGTACTTGCTCACCGCGCTGCCGTCCCCTCCGGGTACCAGGTGAAGTAGGCCTCCATCGTGTGGAACAAGTCCAGGGAGTCGGTGTAGTCCGCCTTCACCCCGGCCCCGGCCGCGCCCATCATCAGCATGAAGTCCATGAACCCGTGCGTGGCGTTGCCGGGCTGCCACAGGCTGTCCAGGCTGACCTGGGCCAGCGCCGAGTCCAGGTCGCCGGAGGAGATCCACTCGACCGCCTGGCGGTCGAACTCCGGGTCCGGGCCATGCGGGCCGAACTGCCGCGGGCCGCCGAGCTCCAGGGACAGGTGGCCGGTGCCGATGATGGCCACCCGCTGGTCGGACGGCCAGGACTCCACCAGCTGGCGGATGGTCTGGCCCAGCTCCACGAACCGGCGGGGCTGCGGCATGGGCGGGGCGAAGATGTTGGTGTAGACCGGCACGATGGGCAGGTCCGCCTCGGGCCGCAGCGTGATCAGCGGGCAGGTGATGCTGTGGTCGATCCGCAGCTCGTTGCTGAACGCCAGGTCGAAGCCCGCGTCCATGCCCTGGCGGAGCAGGTAGCCGGACAGGTCCTCGTGCCCCTGCAGGAACATCTTCGGCAGCCCGAACTCGCGCTCCTCGTTGTACCAGTTCGCGTCGTAGCTGGGTGCCTTGCCGATCAGGAACTGCGGCATGTTGTCCAGCCACAGCTGGTGGAAGTGGTCTGAGCCCACCATGACCAGGACGTCGGGGCGGGCCCGGGTCAGGGTTTCCCGGAACGCCTCGATCTTGGCCACCCACTCGTCGGCGAACGGGGGCCGGTCCGCGCCGGTGGACGTGCTCGCCCGGTAGTAGAAGGGGTGATGGGTGGAGGCGATGACCGCGGCGACGGTGGCCATGACTGCGCTGCCTTTCTTCCCGGGTTGGGCGGGGTCGGGACCGCGCTCTGGCGGGCACCACTGGGCGGCTCCAGCGGTGCCTGGCCCTAGGCGGGGTCGGGGGGAAGGTACTCGGTGTTGCGGTCCACGGTCAGGTACATGTCCATGCCGATCGGGCGGCGCTGCTCCTCGGCCAGGTGGCCGAGCAGGCCGGCCGCCCGGGCCAGCAGGGCGAACCCGCGCAGCAGGCTGGGCGGCAGGCCCAGGTCGGCGAGCGCCGCCCCGCAGGTGCCCGCGCCGTTCAGCGGCAGGGTGCGGCCGAGTATCTGGGGGTGGACCCGGCCGATGGCCTCGAACAGGCGCAGGTGCGGCCCGCGCAGCCCTTCCTCCTCGGCGATCTGGATCAGCACCGGGGTGCGCGGGTCGGTCACCTTGTGCACCGGGTGGCCCAGGCCGGGAACGTACTTTCCCGCCGCCCGGGCCCTGGTCAACGCGCCGACCGCCAGCGCATCCCACCCCGCGTCGTCGGCCGGGAGGGGCTGGCCGGCTTCGGCCAGCGCCGCGGACAGGAACTGGCCGGCGTCCTCGGTGACGCCCAGGAAGCGGGAGCCCCCGCCGAGCAGGCCGGCGGCCAGCGCGCCCTGGACGGAATCGGGGGCGCTCAGGTAGGTGAGCCGGGCCGCGATCGCGGTGGGCGTGAAGCCGTGGTCGGCCAGCGCGACGAGGACGGCCTCGAACACCCGGACCTCAGCCGGGGTCGGCCGCCGCTGGGTGACCAGCCACAAGGCCAGCTCACCGAAGCCGACCTGGCCCATCAGGTCCGCGGCCAGGTCCTGGCCGAGCAGCGTGATGGTCTGCTCGCTGGAGGTGCCCAGCGACGTGGGAAAGGACGGGACCGGATCGGGCTGCGTCATGCGGTGCTGTCCTCCTGCGTCGTGGCGTCGAGCCAGGCCCGGATCTCCGCGCCGTGCTCATCGAGCTTAGGCGGGGGAAGGTGGTAGCGCGGCGGGGTGCGGGAGAAGGTCAGCGGGTGCCGGACGGTGGGCATGGTGTGGCCCGGCGGGCCGGCCAGCACGACGGGGTCCAGGCCGACCTCGGCCGCGAACGCCACGCCCCCGTCCACCGTATTGATGGGACCGCAGGGCACGCCCGCCGCGATCAGCTCGTCGAACCATTCCTTGGCCGTCTTCGCCGCCAGGCGCCCGGCGAGCAGCGGCTTGAGCTCGTCCCGGTTCGCGGTCCGGCCGTCGTTGCGGGCGAACCTCGGGTCCTCCGCCAGTTCGGGGGCGCCGACCACCTGGCACAGCCGGGCGAACTGGGCGTCGTTCCCGGCGGTCACGATGAGCTCCCCGTCCCCGGTGGGCAGCGGCTCGTAGGGGAACAGGCTGGGGTGCGCATTGCCCATCCGGAACGGGACCACGCCGCCGGTCACCCAGGCGCTGGTCTGGTTGACCATCCCGGACAGCGCCGAGGACAGCAGGTTGGCCTCGACGTGCTGCCCGGCGCCAGTCGCGGCGCGGTCATAGAGCGCGGCCACGATGCCGAACGCGGTATGCAGCCCGGCGATCACGTCGAACACCGAGATCCCGGCCCGGAACGGCGGCCCGGCCGGGTCGCCGGTCAGGCTCATCAGCCCGGACATGGCCTGCACCATGAGGTCGTAGCCCGGCAGGTCCTTGCCGCCACCCGAGCCGAACCCGCTGATCGAGGCGTAGACGATGGCCGGGTTCGCCGCGCTGACCGACTCGTAGTCCAGCCCGTAGCGGGCCAGCCCGCCCGGCTTGAAGTTCTGCACGAACACGTCCGCGCGGCGGGCCAGCTCCTGCGCGGCGGCCAGGTCGGCCTGGTCCTTCAGGTTCAGCGCCACCGAGCGCTTGTTGCGGTTGATGGCCAGGAAGTAGGTGGAGCGGCCGTCCTCGGTCACCGGCGGCACCCACTGCCGGGTGTCGTCGCCGCCCGGGCTCTCCACCTTGATCACGTCGGCGCCCAGGTCGGCCAGCAGCATGGTGCAGTACGGGCCGGCCAGCACCCGGGAGAAATCGGCGACCAGCACGCCGGACAGCGGTCCGGCGGGCAGGTCGGGGGTCGGGTCTGGCTGGGTCATCGGCGCGGGCTCCACTCCTGTCCGCTGACCGGGTCTCCCCGGACGGTCCGTTATCGCGCGGTGTCTGTTGTCCTGGGCCGTTGACTGGGCGTCGACCAGGTGTCCGCTGGACGGACACTTGTCCGGCGCTCTGCAGTCTGCTGGCGGCCCGGCTGGCTGTCAAGGCGCCCGGCGGCGGCACGATGACGTCCGGCGCCGACTCATCATGTGCCCAGTCTGCGCCAGGCGCACCGGTGCCGGGCGGGGGGGTCAGCCGGGTGCCCCGGGAACGACTGTAGCGTGCCCTGGCCAGGCCCTCCGTATCCCTGGGCCGGGGCACATCCTGCCCATCCGCCGGGCCCGCCGGCCGGACCTTGACATCGGTCCGGGAACCGGCCACGCTTCCGGACTAGCCCCTGCGGCCGTTCTGCGGACAGCTGTCCGTGACCTGCCCTGATCGGCCGAGAGCCTGCCCGCCTCAGAGTGGAGGTCTGCCATGACCCTGGTGTTCCGGAACGCGACGGTACTGACCATGGACGACGCGCACACCGTGCACCACGGCGGCGACGTCCTGGTCTCCGGTGAGCGGATCGAGGCCGTCGGCCCGCACCTGGAGGTGCCGGAGGGCACCACCGAGATCGACGCGTCCGGCGGCATCGTGATGCCGGGCATGATCGACACGCACCGGCACATGTGGCAGACCGCGATGCGCGGGTACGGCGCGGACTGGACGCTGACCCAGTACTTCGTCTGGTACTACCTGCAGTGGGGCAAGACGTTCCGGCCCCAGGACATCTACGCGGGCAACCTGCTCTCCGGGCTGGAGGCCCTCGACGCGGGCGTCACCACCACGGTGGACTGGTCGCACGGGCTGCAGACCGTGGACCACGCGGAGGCCGCGGTGGCGGCCCTGACCGAGGTGCCCGGCCGGTTCGTGCTGGCCTACGGCAACATCCAGCAGGGCCCCTGGGAGTGGTCGGCCGCGCCGGAGTTCCGCGACTTCGTCCGCCGCCACTTCGGCTCGGCCAGCGACATGCTCGGCTTCCAGATGGCCTTCGACGTGACCGGCGACCCGGCGTTCCCGGAGAAGGCCGCGTTCGAGGTGGCCCGCGACCTGGGCGTGCCGGTCACCACGCACGCCGGCGTCTGGGGGGCGACCAACGACGACGGGATCCGGCTCATGCACGAGCACGGGTTCATGGCCCCGTCCACCATCTACGTGCACGCGGCCACCCTGAACCGGGACTCCTATAACCGGATCGCGGCCACCGGCGGCACCGCCTCGGTGTCCACCGAGAGCGAGCAGAGCGCGGGCCAGGGCTACCCGCCCACCTGGCAGCTGCGCGAGCACGGCATCCCGGTCTCGCTGTCCATGGACACCAGCGTGTGGTGGAGTGGCGACCTGTTCTCGGCCATGCGGGCCACGCTGGGCGCGGACCGCTCCCGCGAGCACCTGGAAGCCCACGGCCGCCAGGAGACCGTCACCCACTGCCATTTGCGGGCCGAGGACGTGGTGGACTGGGCGACCCGGGGCGGGGCCAGGGCCCTCGGCCTGGACTCGGTGGTGGGCAGCCTGGAGCCCGGCAAGAAGGCCGACATCGTGCTGATCAAGAACGACGCCTCGCCGGTCATGTTCCCGCTGCTCAACCCCTACGGGCACGTCGCCTTCCAGGCCCAGCGCGGCGACGTGCACACGGTGCTGGTCAACGGCCAGGTGGTCAAGTCCGCGCACCAGCTGGCCGGCGGCGGGCTGGCCAGGGCCCGCCAGGTGGTCGGGGAGACCGTCGGGTACCTGCAGGGGCAGCTCGGCCCGGAGGCGTGGGCCGAGGGCATGCACCCGGAGATCCCGGAGACCAAGGTGCTCGACAACCCCTACACGTACGACCTGAGCCACGACCGGTGGTCCGACAAGCACGAGTAGGTCCCGAGCGCCGCGAGCTGATACGGATCCTCCCCCCGCCATTCCTCGCCCCGCCATTTGTATAGACGTCTGTACAGGTAATTTCTCTAGGCCGGTCGCGGGCCGGCTATCACCAGCTGAGTTGAACAGTGCACGTAGAGTGATAGGCATCTGCAACGGTTGTTGAGCCAGCCGCAGTTCCGGCTGGCGTGTGCCGTAGCGGGCGCTCCCCGGGATCGTGGTGTGATGTCCGGAGGGATCCCTCGTGCCCGCTCTGCAGCCTGCTCGCAGCCGGTCCCGGCCGGTGGTGGTCGTCATGCCACCGGAGATCGACATCGCCAATTCCGCTCTCCTGGGTGAGCGGCTGGCCTTGGCGCTCGCTTCGGGGACCCCGAGTGTCATCGCGGACCTGACCGCGACCAGCTTCTGTGACTGCGCGGGCTTCCGGATGCTGGCCGACACGTACCTGGAGGCGATCACGCGGGATGTCGAGCTGCGGCTGGTGCTGCCCGCCGGGCTGATGCGGCGCACCCTGGCGCTGATGGAGATGGATCGCTGGCTGCCGATCTGGCCGGACCTGGCTGCCGCGGACCCGCCCGGTGGCGGGTGAGACGCCGCATGCGCCCGGGCAGGCGGCCCCGCCTGTAGCCGGTACCGCGGGTCTGCCCGGTCCGCGCCGCGGCCCGAACCTGGTTGCGCAGCCGGCCAGGCCTGGCTGACGATAGTCAGCAATGAGCGCTGTGCAGATCACCGGCTGTTCCGGCGCGGGGAAGACCACGATCGCCGCCGCGCTGGCCCGCCAGGGCCTGGCCTGCATCGACGCCGACGCCGACCCGCTGCTCGCCCGGGACGTTGACGCGGCCGGCCACGAGGTGGACGCGCCGGCCGAGCCGGATTTCGCCTGGCTGGCCCGGCACAGCTGGGCCTGGAATCCGGCCCGCCTCGACGAGCTGATCCAGGCCGCGGCACCCGCGACGCTCTACGTCTGCGGCGGCGCGGCCAATGAGCTGGAACTGGCCGGCCGTTTCACGCGCGTGTTCCTGCTGGAGATCGACGAGCCCACCATGCTGGCCCGGATCGATGCGCGCCGGGACAACGACTGGGGCCGGATCGGGGACACGCGCGAGTACCTGCGCGGCTTTCTGCCGGGATACCAGGCCCGCCTGCGCGCCTCCGGCGCGATCCCCATCGACGCCCGGCAGCCCCTCGGCCACGTGGTGGACGCGATACTTTCTGGTTGAGCGGAACCCCGGGGCAGCAGCCACCGTCCAAGGGCGGTAATGACGCTGACGAGGGGGACCGGCATGAGGTGGCAGCCAGCAGCACTTGGCGTCGCGGCGGTGCTCGTGCTGCCCGCCTGCGGGGGCACGGCGCCACGGGCCGCCGCCGATCTCGCGGTCCGCACCACGCCGGCGCACCACCACACCGGGACCGTCCAGGGCCGGTACGAGCTGGAGGGCGGCCCGATCCAGCCCGGCGGCTCCCCGCCGCCGGTGCGGCCGCTGGCCGGAACGGTGACCTTCCGCGGCCCAGGGGCCAGGATCAGCGCCCGGGCCGGTACGACGGGCCGGTTCAGCGTGCGGCTGCCCGCTGGCTCCTACGCCGTGTCGGGGCGCTCGCCGTCGATCCGGGAGCAGCTTCCCGACGGCCATGTCGTCGAAGGAGGCTGCTCCGCACCACAGACGGTCCGGGTGCGGGCCGGCCAGACGGAGCGGATCACCGTGCGGTGCCTCGCGCCGTAACGCACCCCCCCGGCTGCGGGCCCGGGTCAGTGTCCGGTCGGATCAGGACTCCAGGTAACGCAGCACGGCCAGGACCCGGCGGTGATCAGCGTCCGACGGGGGCAGGGCGAGCTTGCTGAAGATGTTCCCGACGTGCTTCTCGACGGCCCGCTCCGAGACCACGAGAATCCCCGCGATCGCGCCGTTGGACCGGCCCTCGGCCATCAGGCCCAGCACGTCGCGCTCCCGGGCGGTGAGCGAGCCGAGCCCGTCGGTGCGGCGACTGGCGCCGAGCAGCTGGGTGATGACCTCCGGGTCCAGGGCGGTCCCCCCGGCCGCCACCCGGCTCAGCGCCTCGACGAACTCACCAACGTCGGCCACCCGGTCCTTGAGCAGGTACCCGACACCCGCGGCACCGCCACCGGACGCCGCGCCGAGCAGGTCCGCCGCGTACCGGGTCTCGATGTACTGGGAGAACACCAGCACCCCGGTCTTGGGGTGATCACGGCGGATGGCGATCGCGGCGCGCAGTCCCTCGTCGGTGTAGCCGGGCGGCATCCGCACGTCTACGACGGTGGCGTCCGGCTGGTGCTCCTCCACCGCGGCTAGCAGATCCTCGGCGTTGCCGACCGCGGCGGCCACCTCGTGGCCGCGGTCGGCCAGGATCTCGGCCAGGCCCGCGCGGACGACGGCCGAGTCCTCGGCGATCACGATCCGCATCGGTGCTCCTGGTCGGTCAGGCGTGCGACGGCAGCTCAACGGTGACCACGGTGGGGCCGCCGCGCGGGCTGGCGACCTGCAGCCTGCCGTCCACGGTCCGGACCCGCTCGGCGAGCCCGGCCAGGCCGCCGCGGGCGTCGATGCGGGCACCGCCGGAGCCGTCGTCGCTGACCCGCACCCGCAGCAGCCCGGGCACGTGCACCACCTCCAGCGTGGCATGCCGGGCGCCGCTGTGCTTGGCCACGTTGGTGAGCAACTCGGCCGCGCAGAAGTAGGCGATGGTCTCGATCGCGGCCGACGGCCGCTCGGGCAGGTCGATGACCAGCTCGACGGGCACGTCGCTGCGCGCGGCCAGGGTGGTCAGCGCGGTGCCGAGGCCCTGGTCCAGGACCGGCGGGTGGATGCCGCGGGCCAGGTCGCGCAGCTCGATGATGGCCTCCTTGGCGCTGCGGTGGGCCGCGTCCACCAGCTCCAGCGCCCGCTCCAGGTCGCCCTCGCCGGTCCCGGTGGCCGTGCCGCCCAGCTTCTCCCGGGCCAGGCCCAGCTTCATGGCGACCGCGACCATCTGGGCCTGCGCCCCGTCGTGCAGGTCCCGCTCGATCCGGCGCAGCCGCGCGGCCGAGTCGTCCACCGCGTGGGCCCGGGTCTGCTCCAGCTCACGCACCCGGTGCCCCAGCGGCGGCCCGAGCAGCCTGGCGATCAGCTTCCCGTCCTGGGCGTTGCAGTTCTTCAGCCACCACGGGCAGTAGAGCAGCGCGGCCACGCCCGCCGGGACCAGGGCGAAGGAGACAGCCAGGGAATGCACCGACTCGACCACCAGCAGGGGATTTGGCGTCCACCACCTCAGCCAGCCAGGCAGATGGATGACCACGCCGTTGGCGTGCACGATCTCCCACCAGATCGGAAAGGTCAGATAAGGGACCCCCCACACCACCAGGTAGATCACGATGATCGCGCTCAGGAGCGAGAGCAGCAGCTTGAGCAGCAGGTAGGCACAGGCCCGCCAGCCGACCGGATCGGCCAGGACCGCCCGGGCCCGGCCGACGATGCCGGGCTGCGAGCGCAGCGGCGGCGGCGGCGTGACCTGCACCCCCAGCAGCCGGCTGGCCAGGTGACGGTGGACCGCACCGAGCCGCCGGGCACCCAGCAGGGTCACCATCAGCAGCGGCAGCCCGACCGCCATGCCCGCGAAACTGAGCGACATCCCGAAGCCGACAGTGACACCGACGACGATGAACACGAAGCCCGGAATCGCGAGCAGCAGCCCGAGGACGGCGTACTCGACCTGCCGCCCGGTTTCCCGGCTAAACGGCGCCCGCAGCAGCTTCGCCGCGGTCTGCCGGAACCAGATCCGGTCGTGGGTGATCTGCGGCCGGCGCACGGCCGGTGCGGCCGGGATCGCGAACGTGCCGCGCCACGCATTGCCGGGCGCGGAAGGCGCTGCTGGGCGGGCCGCTGGCCGGTCACCGGGTGTGCGCTGTCCATGAGGGATCTCCCCGCTTCTGTTCCTCAGTATCCGCGTGAACCTCGCGTACCGCGAGCGGTCACAGCTCGATGCTTCCGGTCCGCCAGCCCAGGGTCGATGGGGCGGACACCCGAACCTGGGACCGTGCTAGCCGTACCGCACGTTCGGGTGGCCGCACGGTGGCTCCGCTGCCCGTCCGCGGCGAGCATCGGGATGAAGGTGACCGGAGAAGCCGCCGGCCCGGACGGGCCCGGCGCCGTGCCGCGCGGCGTAACGGCTCATCCGTCTTGCGGTGGGACCATTCAGATCATGAAGGAGGCCGCAGCCGCGGCCTCGGCCTCCGCGGAGGCGCGACCCTGGGCTCCGGAGGCGCAAACATGGACGGTGCGGTGCTGGTCACGGGGGCGGCGGGAGCGCTCGGGCACGCGGTGGTCGCCGAACTGCGCCGCCGGGATCTGACGGTGGTCGCGCTGGACCGCCCGTCGGCCGCGCTGGACCAGCTCGGCGCCGAGGACAGGGTGCACCCGGTGCCGGTCGAGCTGGCCGACCGGGCCGCGGTCCGGGCCGCGTTCGCGCTCGTCGACACGCTGGCCACGCCGTCGGCGCTGATCGCGCTGGCCGGCGGGTTCGTTCCGGGGAAGCTGGCGGATCTCGACGAGGAGTCGCTGGAGAGCCTGTGGCGGTCCAACGTGGTCTCGCTGCTGTGGTGCAGCCAGGAGGCAGCGCCGCGGATGGCCGCGGCCGGGGGCGGCGCGATCGTGACCGTGGGCTCCAAGACCGCGGTCGGCGGCCCGGCCCCGCTGGCCCACGCCCTCAGCAAGTCAGCGGTGGTGCGGGCGACCGAGCTGCTGGCCGACGAGCTCCGGCCGCAGGGGATCCGGGTCAACTGCGTGCTGCCCTCGGTCATCGACACGCCCGCCAACCGGGCCTGGATGTCGCCGGACCTGGCGGCCCGGGCGGTCGCCCCGGCTGCGATCGCCAAGGTAATCGCGTTCCTGATCGGCCCGGACGCCGGGCCCGTTAGCGGCGCCCGCATCCCGGTCTACGGCACCTCCTGACCGGGGCGTTCCGGGTCAGCGGGTGCAGGTCAGTTCCACGTTGCGCAGCCCGACCCGGCCGGCGCTGGCCAGGGTCAGCTCGAACCCCATGTGCTCAGCGTCGGCGGGTACCCGCGCGGTGACCTCATACCTGGTCCAGTCCCGGGTGCCGGTGATGACCTGGCCTCCGACCTCGGCGACCCGGCGGAGGTGCCGGACCGGATCGCGGGCCGGCCCGGGACCCCCGCTCTCTTCCGGAGCCAGGTGGGTGGCCCCGGCCGTGCTGACGATGTCCAGGCTGAGCTCAGCATGGTTGACGTCCTCGGCGCGAATCTCCGCGCGCACGGTCACCGCGGCGCCCCGGTAGTCGTCGGCGAGGAACTCCTGGCCCAGGAAGACGTCCCCGTAAGGATGCGGGACCGTGGCGGAGAGGGTCGCGGCCCCGTCGGCGGCGGCCACGGCGTAGTCGTCCCAGTGCGACCCGGTGACCTCTGCCAGCGAGCTGCCGCCCACGATCCAGCCGTCCAGGCCGTCCGCGAAGGCCAGGTTCCGCGGGCCGGAGCGCGGCCCGGCCGGCCGGGCCCGCGTCCGGCTCACGAACGGCGCCAGCAGGTCACCGCCGGTGACCGGGATGGCCAGCCGGTCCATCAGCGCGTCCGCGACCCGGACGGGCACGTCCAGCGCGGCGGCCAGGGTCAGGGCCCGGCCCGCAGGCGCGGTGACCTGCTCCTCTCCGGCCGGGCTGGCCACCCGGATCTGCGCGGCAAGCACGTTGGGTCCCAGTTCGTCGAGGTCCACCCCGGTCACCGTGCCGCCGGCCGCGGCCAGCAGCCGGACGGCCAGGCCCTCGGAGGTGAACTCGCTGACCCAGAAGCCTCCAGCCCGCGGCTCGCCCCCGCGCGGCGGCCCGCCCCCGCGCGGCGGCCCGCCCCCCCGCGCGGGCGGGTCCAGAACCTGCCACAGCGGCAGGCCGTCGCGGCTGCGGAGCCAGAGTCCCATCGCCCGGTGGCCGGGGTCATCGGCCAGGACCACGAGGACGTGGCCGATCGCCATCGAGCCGTCCACGCGGGTGTCGAAGTGCGGTTCCGCGCAGGCGATGCGGACGGTGCTCATGGGTGTCCTCCGTGATGCGGCGGGGATGAGGTCGGGGCGGTGCGCGGTGATGTGCTCACGCAGCCGGCGGCGGGCCTTGTGCAGGCTGGCCTTGGCCGCGCCGGGTGACCCGGCGATCTGGCCGGCCGGCAGGTCCGCGTAGTAGTACAGCTCGACCGCACGGCGCTGCCCGTCGGGCAGGTCCGCGACCGCGGCCCGGAGCGCCTCGGCCCGGTCCAGGTCGTCAGCGGAGGGCAGGCCGTCCGCTGAGGCGGGATGGAGATCCTCGGCCCAGTCGCCCAGCAGCATCAGCGGCGCCCGGCGGCCCGCGGCCCGCTGCACGTTCCGGACGATGCCGGCCAGCCAGGCACCGAACCGGTCCGGGTCGCGCAGCCGGTCCAGGGCCACGAACGCCTGCAGGAACGCCTCCTGGACGACATCGTCCACGTCGTCCGGATGCGCGCAGAGCCGCGCGGCGCGGGCCCGCGCCGCGGGCTGATGCCGCTCGACGAGCAGCCGGAACGCAGCGGCATCGCCCGCGCGGGACCGCCGGACCAGGTCGCCGTCGCCGATATCCACACTTGTTAGTGTCGGCCGGCCATCCCGCGGTTACCCGCACCGCTCCGGAGGCAGGCCATCCTGACCTCCGCCCGGGCCGCCCTCGGCCAGGCCGCCCGGGCGGAGCCCGCCGTCAGGTCTTGTAACCCACGGAGACGATGTTGGCCTGGACGGCGTTGTCGGCCGCGTCCGTCGGGTATCCGGCGGTCATCACCCCTTCGAAGAACGAGCCGACGGACGAATTGCTGTCGTCTCCGCCGGTGCCCAGGACGATGGCGCCTTCCTGGTGCATCGGGGCATACCCGCCGAGGTCCGGCAGCGGCCCGCTGTACCAGGTCGTCAGGCCGCCTGACTGGGCGTTGCCTCCCTTGATCGCGTAGGTCGTGGTGCCGTTGTTCTTGACCAGGGCCGTGACGAACGTGCTGGAGTTGCCCTTGTTGTTCGTGTCCGAGCCATTCGCGCCGGCAAAGAGCCCGTTCTCCAGGTCAGCCTGCACCCAGGGGCCCGATCCGGAGCAGGGGGAGAACCAGCATTCCTTGCTCAGGTTGATCGCGTCCATGTGGCCGTTGCCGTTGTCGCGGCTGTTCGTCTCGGCGTTCCCATAGTCGAAGCAGCAGCCGGCGTTCACGTGAACGCCGCTGGCCACCATGTACTCACCCTGCGCCTCGGATCCGGTGGCGACACCCGTGGTGGAGTTGTCCCGGTAGCCCACCCCGGCGGTCACGTACAGCCCGTAGACGGAATGGCCGCCGGCCACGATCGGCAGGGCGGCCGCGTTCGCGCCGGCATCCTGCCCGCCGTTCCCGCCGGGTCCCTCGATCGTCAGGTTGTTGTGGTTCGGCGACTGGTCATAGATCACCGTGATGGTGCACGTCGTGCCCGCGCAGAACGAATTCTGGGCCGCGGCGTCGGCGTAGCCGCCCGCGCTGAGCGTGTCGATGTTCGTGGTCGCCCCGTCCGAGGCCCGCCTGACCTGGTAGAGGGGGCCGTTGTACGCCGCGTAGAGCGCCCGGACGGTGCTGTGCGCGGCCACGCAGGGCGTGCCGGCCGCGGCGTAGATGTCACACGGGAGCTGCGTCGCGGCCTGGGAAGTGGCCGGCGTGGCCAGCAGGGTGCTCCCGGCGAGCGCGACGGCCGCGCCCGTGGTCAGGAATGCCCTGGCTAAGCGCCGCAGATGTAACGTGGCCATGATGGTGAACCTCTCTGTTCGGGTGCGCCGTGGCGCGAATTCCTAAAGGCCCGGGCCGGGCCGGATAATGAGGCCATTGGGGGAGCAGTGACGGCCGGGGGATTGGGGGCCACGTGCCCGGAGAGTGCCTGGGGAAAGGCAGCCCGGGTGCCTCAGCGGGCGGATTCGCGCTGAGGCCGGGCAATTCTGTGAGCGCTAACAACTACGCGGTTCATGGTTACTCGTGAAAACCTCCGGGAGGGCACGGCCGGTGTAATTGCCCTCACTATGGACCGGGGGTGAAGTTACGTCAAGGTTTCATGTGTGAGCGCGCACATGCCGCCGGGGTGGCCGTTCAGTGGTCAGGGCTGGCCGGGCCGGAGCGCCACGAACAGGCCTTCCACGTCGGCGCACAGTGTGCTGCCGTCGCGCAGCTCCCCGGACAGGAACCGTTTGCGGCCTTCCTCGCGGTCGAACCGCGCGGTCAGCTGAAGCTCCCGCTCGATGGGCGTGATGCTGCGGTAGTTGACCCGCAGGTATGCGGTCCGGGCGGGTGGCCGCCCGCCGGTGTTCGACAGCCGGCCCAGGACTTCGTCGAAGACCAGCGGGATCGCGCCGCCGTGCACGGCCCCGTTGCGGCCGAGGTGGAGCCGGCCGAACGTCACCCGGCCCACGGCGCGCTGCTCGTCCCGCTGGTCCAGGTGGACCACCGGCACCAGGGCCTGGGCCCGGCCCGGCAGGTTGACGCGCCCGGCGATCTGGCCCTCCTCGGCCACGGCGTGCGCGCCGAGCTGGACGGCGAGGTCGGTGAGGGTGCGCGACACCTCCGCGGCGAGTTCCTCGCTGGGCGCCGAGCCGGTGATCCGGTTCTGCAGCACGCGCAGCGCGTCGATCATCCCCGGGAAGCTGGCCGGCACCGGGGGCTGATCCGGGGCGAGCAGACCCCGCGAGCCCAGCCCGTCGGGGAGCGGGCCGTACGGCGCGAGTTCGGCCTCCACCGGCCCGGCGGGTGCGGACTCCAGCCGGCCAGCCGGCGCCGGACCCGGCCCGCTGGCGGGCGTCGCGGGCGTCGCGGGCGTCACAGGCGTCCCAGGAGGGCATACGCGGTGCTGCTGCTCATGCTGGTGACCTTACCGGCCGGGGCATCGCGGGCCGCGGGGGTGTAGGTGCACGTGCGGGCGGCTACGCGGGCCCGGCCACGCCGATCAGGTGACCCTCGGGGTCGGTGAAATGGCCGACCACCAGGCCCGTCGGCGCGGTGACCGGGCCCATCTGCCGCTGGCCGCCGAGGCTCTCGGCCCGCTGCAGGGCGGCCTCCACGTCGGGAACGCCGACGTAGAAGAGCACGCGGCGGTCGTAGCCCGCGCCGCCGCCGACGCCACCGGGGATCCCGGTTCCGTCACTGGTCGTGCCCCCGTTCACGAAGCCGTAGTTCATCGGTTCGGACACCGCCTCCGCGACCGGGGCGCTGGTGTCGAACTCCCAGCCGAACAGCTCGCCAAAGTAGCCCCGGAGCTGCTCCGGGTCCTGGCCGATGATCTCGAAGTGCACGACCGGCTGAGCCATGGTTACTCCTTTCCGCGCCGTCGGCCGGCGCCTGTGCGGCAGCCTCCTACCCGGTGACGTGCTGGCGGCCGGGAAGTCACCGGTGCCCGGCACGCGGGGAGCGGGGTCCCTGGCGCCGTACCGCTCCTGGCCGGTCGCCGGGTCGCTGGTCAGGCGGCAGCCCGGCGGGTGGCTGGAGCGCCGCCAGGGCGGCGCGGACCGGCTCCGGGACCGGGACCGGCCTGCGGGTCTGCGCGTCCACGTACACGTGCACGAAGCGCCCGAGGGCCCTCGGCCGGGGATCCAGCTCACCGTCCTCGTACGCGAACACGCCGAGCTGGTACACCACGCTGGAGGTGCCCAGCCGGGCCAGCGCGAGGCTGGCCGACACGTCGCCCGGGAAGGAGATCTCGCGCAGGTAGCGGCAGGAGGTCTCGGCGACCACGCCGATCGCAGGCAGGTCCCTGATGTCCACCCCGGTCGCGTCGATCAGCCAGCCGTTCACGGCCGAGTCGAAGAACTCGTAGTAGACGACGTTGTTCAGGTGCCCGTAGACGTCGTTATCAGCCCAGCGGGTGGCGAAGCGGCGGTGCACCGGAAAGTCACTCGCGGCCGGCTCCCGCCGGCCCAGTCCTGCGCCGACCGCATGAGACCTCCCTGCCGGGGATGCATAGTGCTGGTATGCAAGCACATGGCGCCGCGCCATGCTTCGTCTGCCGGAAGCATGGCGACCCTAGCCTGATGCCGGGTGGCCCGGTCGCGGCGGACGATCTGGTCGTCGTCTCGCACCTGTCGCCGGAGTCCCCCGGCCGCCACGGGCAGCCTGTCTACCTGGGATACCTATTCGTGGAGCCGCGCAGGCACGCGGCCGGGCTCGCGGACCTCACCGACCTGGAGGCGCAGGCCGTCGGCTCGTGGTGCGCCCGGGCCAGCCGCGCCCTGCGCGAGGTGGCGGGCGCCGACCACGTGTACGCCGCGGTCCTCGGCGACCGGATGCCGCACCTGCACGTTCACCTGCTGGCCCGCTATCCCGGCACGCCGCCTGAGTTCTGGGGGCTGCAGGCCGACGAGTGGCCCGGCGCGGACCGCGGCACCGGCCCGCAGGTCGCCGGCCTGGTCACTCGCCTGCGCGGGTACCTGTCGGGGCCGGCGCCCGGGTCTCGGCCAGGTACGCCCGGATGATCGAGGTGAAGTCGGGATCAGGCACCAGGCCCAGGCGGGCCGCCCGCGCCGAGCGGAACCGGGCGGCCCAGCCCGCCACCATCCCGGCCACCACCGGGTCCGGGACCCAGTCGATCAGGCGGGTCACCGCGGGCCCGGCCACCTGCTCCAGCGCGGCCACCATGTCCCCGACCGTCACCGTGAGGCCGGGCATCGTCACGGCGGTCCGGCCGCCCCACGTATCGTCCGGCGACGAGACGGCGCACCGCAGCGCCTCGATGGCCCGGGCCGGGGCGGCCAGCGCCACCTCGGCGCCCGGGTCGACCGGGCAGACCGCGCGCTGGCCCGCCAGCGGTTCGCGGATGATCCCCGACATGAAGCCCGAGGCTGCGCCGTTGGGCCGGCCGGGCCGGACGCTGACCGTCATCAGCCGGATGCTCCGGCCGCGCAGGAACCCCTTGCGGGTGTAGTCGGCCAGCAACTGCTCGCCGATGAACTTCTGGATCCCGTAGCTGGTCTGCGGGTTCGGCAGCGTGTGGTCGTCCACCACGCCCGGGAGCGGCAGCCCGGCGGACCCGCCGAACACCGCTATCGAGCTCGAGTACACCAGCAGCGGGCTGGTGCCCACGGCGCGGCAGGCGGCGAGCAGCGCCTCGGTGGCCCGCAGGTTCGCCCGGATACCCAGGTCGAAGTCGGCCTCGCACTCCCCGCTGACCGCCGCGGCCAGGTGGAAGATTACGTCGGCGTCGGCGAGCGCTTCCCGGCCGGCCTGCCCGGCGGCCATCAGGCCGGCGAGATCGCCCTCAATCACGGCGACCCGCGCGTCGGCGGCCAGCTCCGGCGGGGCCGGGACCTGGTCGATGATCGTCACCCGGGACAGCGGGCGATCGCCGGCCGCCGCCACGTCCAGCGAGCCGGCCGCCAGCAGGTCCCGGGCCAGGCGGCCGCCCAGGAACCCGGCCCCGCCGGTAATGACCACCTTCACCACGGCATCTCCATCCTGGGTCGGGGCGTGGAATACAGTGCGATCTTAGGCAGACGTGACGGCCGGCACCCCGATCCCGGGCGGCGGATCTGCCGTACCGGCCCGGGACCGCAGGGACGCGGGACCGCGGGAATCCGGGACCCGCGGGAATCCGCGGGATCACGGTAGTCCGGAGGCTGGCGGGCGCAGGGAAGGGGCCAGGGTGCTGGGGGACATGCGGCCGGACGTGGCCGGGGTGTTCGCCGGGCTGCCCCCGGCCCGCCCCGACGACGAGAGCCTCCGTGCCTCGATCCGCGCCCTCCGGGCCGACGGCGACCTGCTCCTGGGGGTCCTCGATGACGACCCGACCGGATCCCAGGCCGTGCACGACGTCCAGGTGGTCACCGTGCTGGAGGAGGACGCCTACGCCGCCGCGCTGGCCGGGCCGGCCGCGACCTGCTTCGTGCTCACCAACTCCCGCAGCCTGGACGGGCCGGCCGCTGCCGCGATCACCACCCAGGCGGCCCGCGGCCTCATCACCGTGGCCGGCCGGCGCGGCACCCGCATCCAGCTGATCAGCCGGAGCGACTCCACGCTCCGTGGCCACGTGATGACGGAGGTCGCCGCCCTGCAGGCGGTCCGGCGGGACATGGTCGGCCGCGGCTACGACGGCGTGCTCCTGGCGCCCGCGTTCCTGGAGGCCGGCCGGGTGACCGCCGCCGATATCCACTGGGCGGCCGGCCCGGCCGGGCCGGTCCCGGTCGGTGAGACCGAGTTCGCCCAGGACAGTGCGTTCGGGTACGGCGCTTCGGACCTGACGGTTTTCGTTGCGGAAAAAAGCGGGGGGACGATCCGGCCGGAACAGGTGCGCAGCATCAGCCTGGCGGACATCCGGCTCGGCGGCCCGGCCCGGGTCCGCGAGGTGCTGGCCAGCGCGGCGGGCGGGGCGTGGGTGGTGGTCAACGCCACCGAGTACTCCGACCTGGAGACGGTGGCCCGCGCCGTGCTGGAGGCCGAGCGCGAGGGCCAGTCGTTCCTGTTCCGCACCGGGCCGTCGTTCGTCCGGGCGCTGAGCGGGCTGGGGCCCCGGCCCGTGCTGCGCGGGGAGCAGATCCAGGCCGCCGGGCGGCGCGGCGGGCACGGCCTGATCGTGGTGGGCTCGCACGTCGGGCAGACCAGCCGGCAGGTCGACGTGCTCCGGGCCCGCGGCGTCACCACCGACATCGAGCTGGACGTGCCCGCGGTGCTGGACGGCGGGCCGGACGCCGCCGCGGCCCCGGTGGTGGCCGCCGCCGCGCGGCGGGTCACCGGGGCGCTGGCCCACTCCGACGTCTTGCTGTACACCAGCCGGGACGTGGTAGCGGGCCGGGACGCGGCGGGCAGCCTGGCCATCGCCCGCACGGTGTCCGCCGCCCTGTCCCGGATCGTCCGCGACGCGCTGGCCGCCCGGCCGGCCTGGGTGATCGCCAAGGGCGGGATCACCTCGCATGACGTGATGTGCGGCGGGCTGGGGATCCGCCGCGCCGAGGTGGCCGGCCAGCTGTTCCCGGGCACGATCTCGGTGTTCCGGCCGCTCGACGCGGCGCCCGGGGCAGTCGGGACGCCGTACGTGGTGTTCGCCGGCAACGTCGGGGACGACGGCACGCTGGCGCAGGTGGTGGAGATCCTCCACGGCGGGCAGGAGGTTCCCTGATGCGGGTCGGCTGGCTCGGGCTGGGCGCGATGGGCGCGCCGATGGCGGGCTGCCTGGCCCGCGCGGGACACCCGGTCGTGGCGTACGACATCGCGGCGGGGCGGGCCGCGGCGCTGGCCGCGGACGGTGTCCGGACCGCGGACAGCATCCCCGGGGCGGTTCGGGGCGCCGAGGTCGTCGCGATCATGGTGGCCACGCCGGACCAGATGAACGAGGTGCTGTTCGGGCCCGGTGGCGCGGCCGGCGCGCTGGCGCCCGGCACGGTCGTGCTGGTCATGGCGACGGCCGGCCCCGGGGCCGTGGCGGAGGCCGCCGCCCGCCTCGGCCGGGGCGGGGTCAGCGTGGTGGACGCCCCCGTCTCCGGCGGGGTGCAGCGCGCCGCCGCGGGTGATCTGCTGGTCATGGTGGCCGGGGCGGACGACGCGGTCGGCCGGATCCGGCCGCTGCTCGGCGTGCTGGCCCGCAGCGCCCCGGTAGTCGGCCCGGCCCCGGGGGACGGCCAGCGGATGAAGCTGGTCAACCAGTTGCTGTGCGGGGTGCACATCGCGGCCGCCGCCGAGGCGCTGGCGTTCGCGGAGTCGCTGGGGCTGGACCCGGGGGAGTGCTGGCGGGTGCTGCGCGACGGCGCCGCCGCGTCGTTCATGTTCGAGGACCGGGGCGCCCGGATGGTCGCCGGGGAGTTCGGGTCGCCGCGCAGCGCCCTGGACATCTTCGTCAAGGACATGGGCCTGGTCAGCGCGGCGGCGGCGGACGCGGGTGCGTTTGTCCCGCTCAGCGGGGCCGCGCGGCGGCTGTACGACCAGGGGCACGACGCGGGCCTGGGCCGTCTCGACGATGCCGCGCTGATCGAGGTGCTCCGCCAGGACCGGCCGTAGCCCCGGCCCCCGGCCCGGCCGTAGCCCCGGCCCCCGGCCCGGCCGTAGCCCCGGCCCCCGGCCCGGCCGTAGCCCCGGCCCCCGGCCCGGCCCGGCCGTGGCGGGTTCTCTGACGAGAGTCAGGGAATGGAGGCTTCCCTGATCAGCCAGGTCCGGCGGTTCAACCGGGCCATCACCCAGCGGGTCGGCGCGCTCGACGACGAGTTCCTGGCCCGGGGCCGCCCGCTCGGCCAGGCCCGCCTGCTGTGGGAGATCGGCCCGGACGGTGCCGACGTCCGGTCGCTCCGGGCCCGGCTGGACCTGGACTCGGGCTACCTGAGCCGGCTGCTCCGCGCGCTGGAGGCGGACGGGCTGGTCGCCGTGCAGAGCAGCGGGGCGGACGGCCGGGTGCGCACGGCCCGCCTCACCGGCCGCGGCCTGGCCGAGCGGGCCGAACTCGACCGGCGCGCGGACGAGGCAGCCGCGGCGATCCTCCGCCCGCTCAGCACGTCCCAGCGAAACCGGCTGGCCGAGGCCATGGCCGAGGTCGAGCGGCTCATGCTGGCGTCGGCGGTCGAGGTCACCGCGCGTCATCCCGCGGACCCGGCCGCGCGCGCCTGCCTGCACGCCTACGTCGAAGAGCTGGGCCGCCGGTTCGAGACCGGCTTCGACCCGGCCCGGAGCCTCCCAGCCGCCGACCGGGACATGAGCCCGCCCGCGGGACTGTTCCTGGTCGCCACCCTGCATTCGGAGACGGTCGGTTGCGGCGGGCTCAAGTTCCACCCGGGCGCGCCCGCGGAGGTCAAGCGGATGTGGGTCGCCCCGGCCGTGCGCGGGCTCGGCCTCGGCCGGCGGCTGCTCACCGAGCTGGAGGCGCGCGCCGCCGCGCACGGGGTGACCGTGCTGCGGCTGGAAACCAACGGCACCCTGGCCGAGGCGATCAGCCTGTACCGCGCGTCCGGCTACCGCGAGGTGCCCGCGTTCAGCGACGAGCCGTACGCCCACCACTGGTTCGAGAAGACCCTGGGCCAGGACCCGGCTTGACGTATTCCTATATCGGAATATGATGCTGTCATGGCCCGGGCAGCAACGACAGCGGACGCGTTCAACGCGGTGGCCGAACCCCGGCGGCGGGAGATCCTGGACCTGCTGGCCAGCGGGGAGCGGCCGGTGAACGAGCTCGTCGCGCGGCTCGGACTGGCCCAGCCGCTGGTGTCCAAGCACCTCCGGGTGCTGCGGGAGGTCGGCCTGGTGGACGTGCGCGGAGACGGGCGCCAGCGGGTGTACCGGCTCAATCCCGGGCCGCTGAAGCCCATCTACGACTGGGTGAAGCCGTACGAGCAGGCCTGGTCGCAGCGTTTCAGCCAGCTGGACACCGTGCTGGAAGAGCTCGTGCACGAAGAACTCGAACGAGAAGAACACAGCGCAGAGGAGGACGGGGAGAATGGCCGTGACGAGTAGCCGCCGGGCAGAGGTGACCCTGCCGGAGGACACCCAGATCCTGATCACCCGGGAGTTCGACGCTCCCGCCCGCCTGGTCTACCGGGCCTGGACCGAACCTGAGCTGGTCCGGCGCTGGTGGAGCGCGGACCGGGGCCAGATGACCAGTGCCGACATCGACCTGCGGGTGGGCGGCACCTGGCGCTTCGTGATGACCGCGAACGCCGGGTTCGAGGTCGCGTTCCACGGCGAGTACCGGGAGATCGTCCCGGCCGAGCGGATCGTCTGGACCGAGGTCTTCGAGGGGATGCCCGACGCGGAGGCCCTGAGCACGATCACGTTCACCGAGGCGGATGGCCGCACGACGGTCCGGATTCTCGTCCAGCACACCACCCAGGAGCACCGGGACGCGCACATCAACTCCGGCATGGAAGACGGCCTGCAGGACGCGCTGGCCCTGCTGGAGCAGGTCGCGCGCTCGCTGCGCTGAGCTCGTCGCGCTCGCTGCGCTGAGCTCGTCGCGGCCGGGTGATCAGGCCGCGCCCGGCCTAGCTGGGCGCGGCCTGCGGGTGCTGGGAGGACGCCGCCGCGGGGTCGAGGTCGGCGACGCGGAGCAGGTGCACGGGCTCCGCCGGGAACGGCGCCGTGCTCTCGATCTCCAGCGTGGCCCGGACGTGCAGCAGTTCCCCCGGGTCCAGCAGCCGCCAGCCGGGATCGTCATCCATCCGCTCGCTGGCGATGACCACGGACGGCTGGTGCGCCAGCTCGGGGGACCGGGCGTGGATCCGCGGGCTGACTGCGTCGAGGGGCTGGCCGGGGCCGGTGTCTGCGTCCGCGTCGCGGCCGTTGACCGGCTGGCGGGCGGCCTGCCCGCCGGCGGCCTGCCCGCCGGCCGCGCGGTCCAGCACGTACAGCTCATGGGTGGCCGGGTAGCGCAGCGCCCACAAGTCCGTCGCGGTGATGAGCACCAGGTTGAGCGCGTACACGGGCAGCCGGGCGCTGATCCAGCCGATTGCCTCGGTCAGGCCGGCGGTCACGTCGCCGCCGTGCCGCCGGGTCTCCGCGGTGATCAGCGCGAAGACCCGCTCGCTGTCCGTCTCGCCCCGCACCAGCCCGTCCGCGCCCAGCTCGGCCAGGTGCCGATCCAGCTGGCCGAGACCCTGGACCACGCCGTTGTGGGCGAATAGCCGGCCGTCCTGGACGAACGGGTGGGTGTTGGCCATCGTGTGCCCGCCGGTACTCGCGTACCGGACGTGCGCGACGAACGTGGTGCCGCGCAGGTCCCGGGCGGCCGCCGCGAACTGCGCGTCCCGCCAGGCCGCGATGGGCTGCTTGCTGACCGCTGGCTCGCCCGTGCGGCCGAACGTGCCGACCCCGGCACCGTCGGGGTTGCGGTGGCTCTGCGCGTCCAGGCTGTCCGGGGCGTCGATGAGCCAGAACCGGGCGGTCACGTCGCGCACGCCGGCGTGCAGCCCGAACAATCGGCACATGGTCCGCGCTACCGGGCGGCGGAGGGGGACAGTGGGTTCACCGGTCCACCGTATGCGCCGGAACCGGGCTCAGCCGGGATCCGCCTCGCCGCCCTGGCCGGCCGCGCGGCGAACGCCCAGGAAGCGGCGGCCGACGGCCTCGGAACCGACCACCGTCCCGCTGTCGATGACCGCCGTCAGGGCGTGCACGCTCACCGCGATGACCTCTTCCAGGGCCGTGAGCACAGCCGGGCCGTGGTTCTCCCCGGCGGTCCGCGCCGGCCCCAGTTCCCGGTCCGCTCCCGGCCGGCCTGCCGGGGCGCTGGGCCAGCGGCCTGCCCGCGGGGAGGCGCGTGGCCGCCACCGCGGCCCCTGCCCGTCAGGCCGGCCGCGGCAACTTGCTGCCTGGCGATCCGGGCCATCCGGGCCCGCCGGGCCTGGCCGTCCCGGCCCGGGTACAGGACCTCGCCCAGCCCGATCGCGCTGGCCAGGCCGGCCAGGGCCACCGGGGCCAGGCCGGCGGTCCGGGGGACTGGGTGACGGCGTCCAGCCGGGACCGGGCCGCGGACACCCGCGGCGCGTCGATGACCCGGTAGCGCGGCAGGCCCAGGACCCGCCCGGGCTCCGCGCGCAGCACGCCAGCCGAGATCAGCCGGGCGGCATACGCGTCCCGGATCCCGCGCCGGGGCAGGCCCACCCACGTCTCCGGCCGCGGCGGAAAGGCGGCCCCGGCCAGGCTGAGCAGCGCCGCGTCCAGTTCCGCGTCCCCGGTGCCGGTCCTGTCCAGCGCCGCGATCCGGTCCCCAGTGATCCAGGCCCGTCCGGCCGCCGCGAGCCTGACCAGCTCAGACGCCATCAGCGCGGAGTCGATCCGGCCCCGGGTCATGAGCTTCCCGTCCCGCGGCCGGATCGACAGCACGAACAGGTCCTCGCCCAGGGCCGCGAGCGCGGAGCCAGACACCGGCGGGCCCATGCCGCCGACCCTAACCGCCGTCCCGCCGCCGGGCCACGGGGCGGACGGCGTCGTGGCTGCCTTCCGGCGTGCGCGACGCCCGGCTGACGTCGCCGAACAGTGTGGCCAGGTGGTCGTCGAGGACGGCCAGGGCCTGGTCGGGGGGGCAGGCGCTGATGAGGATGGGCCCGCACAGTCCTTCGACTATCGCGCACAGGTGGCGGGCAGCGTGCCGGGTGTCGAGGTGTCCCGGGAGTTCACCCTGGTCCTGCGCTGCACGTAGCTGAGTGGCGAGGAAGCCAGTCAGGCCGTCGTAGGCGATGCGGGCGGTCGCGGCGGCCTGCGGATCGATGACGGCGTAGGCCAGCATGGCGGCGCCGAGACGGGCGCCTTCGCGGCTCTCGCCGTCGAGGCCGAGCAGGTCAACCAGCACGGCCCGCAGCATGACCCTGATCGTGCGCGGTTCAGGTATCCGGGCGATCAGTGCGGGGATGCGCACGGCGGCCCGCTCGTAGTTGTACCGCTGGGCGAACTCGAGCATTTCCTGCTTGGTGGTGAAGTAGTGCTGGACGGTGCCCATGGACACGCCGGCCTCGGCCGCGACGTTGCGGAGGCTGGCCGCTTCCAGCCCGCGGGCGGCGATCAGGCGCAGGACCGCCGCGCCGATGTGCCGGCGGCGCTCGTCGTGGTTGACCTGCCTCGGCACGGCCCACCACCCTCCCCGTCGTAGTCATGCGTTCGCATTGCGAAACCTCAGGCGCCAGGTTACCATGCAAGTGCATGACAAAAGGAGGGTCCGGGCCCATGGACACCGCGTTCGCCCGCAACGGCGAGGTCGAGATCGCCTACGAGACGTTTGGCCTCCCAGGCGCGGAGCCGCTGCTGCTGCTGAGCGGCCTGGACTACCAGATGGTGTGGTGGCCCGAGGCGCTGTGCACCGCGCTGGCTGGGCTCGGTTTCCACGTCGCGCGCTTCGACTACCGTGACAGCGGCCTATCGACCCACGTCAGCGCGCACCTGGGCGGCGGCCCGTGGAGAGCGCTACTGGCCGGCGCCCGACGACCGCCCTACCGCGGTCAGGACATGGTTCAGGACATCCTGGCCGTGATGGACGCGCTCGGCTGGGACAGCGCGCACCTGCTGGGAGTGTCCATGGGTGCGGGCATGGCGCAACTGACCGCCATGCTCTACCCCGGCCGGGTCCGCACCCTGACGCTCGTCTCGGGCGTGCCCATGGGCGGCAACCCGCTGCGCATGCTGCCCTACCTGCATCTGGGCGCGTTCGCCAGACTCGCCGCCCGCCGCTACGGCTCCGGGCGGGCGGAGCAGGAACGGATGCTCGTCAACGTGCTGCGCGCCACCTGCACCACCGCCTGCCCGCTGGACGAGGACTGGGCGCGGCGTACCGCAGCGGAGTCCTATGACCGGCACCCGCCAGACCCGGGCGCCCGCCAGCGCCAGTTGGCCGCCGGGCGCGCGACGAAAACCCCCCGAGGCGCCCTTGCGCAGATCTCCGCGCCAACCCTGGTGATCCACGGCGAGGCCGACCCGCTGGTCCGCCCGGCCGCCTCCCGCGCGCTGGCCCGTTCGATCCCCGGCGCCCGCCTCGTGACCTACCCCGGCATGGGCCACGGCCTGCCCCCGGCACTCTGGCCCCCGATCCTCGACGAGATCGCCGCGCTGACCGGGCCGGAGGGACGCGATGCGCGGTCCCGTCGGGCTGGTACGGAATACAGCCACCCGCCCGGGCGCGAGATGGGGGCAGGTGCGTGACTGCTGGTACACCGAGTGCGTCGACACGACCCTGACCCGCCTGCAGTCGCAGACCTCCGCCTGCATCGCCCTGCTCGACATCCCCATGATCGGCGAGGGCCTCGGCAGCCAGATAAATCGCCGCGTGGACGTGTACAACCAGGCACTGCGCCGCGTCGCGGCCGTGCACGCGGTGGAGTGCCTCCCGTTGCACGACCGCCTCGCGAGCCTCCTGCCCGGCGCGCATACCCCCCCGCCATACCGGGGACGCGTGGGCCTGATGATCCCGGCCAGCCTGAGCCATACATCCTGCACCGTTCCTGGGACCGGATCTCGGCCGCCCACGGCCTCACCGCCCTGACTGACCACGTCCACCTGAACGACCGCGCGGCCGCCGTCGCGGCCGAACTGGTCTCGGACTTCATCACGGCCCAGCCGCGGGACGCGCCCGCGCGGCGCCGGGCGGGCTGAGCAGCCTTCATTTCCCTCAGGTAACTGGGATACCGTCTAAAGAAAGGGCCATGAACGCGACCATGCGCCGAGCATGGGCGCCACCGGCGAGGGCCGGCGGAGACCCGGTGCCGTCATGAGCGGGCCGGTCAAGGAGGAGTGCAGCGTGCGTGATGCGGTGATCGTGGAGGCGGTCCGGACGCCGGTCGGGAAGCGGAACGGCGGGCTGTCCGGGGTCCATCCGGTGTCGCTGTCCGCCCACGTGCTGAGGTCCCTGGCCGGAAGGTCCGGGATCGACCCCGCCGTGGTCGACGACGTGATCTGGGGCTGCGTCGGCCAGGTGGGCGAGCAGACCTTCGACATCGGCCGGAACGCCGTGCTGGCCGCCGGCTGGCCGGAGACCGTGACCGGGGTGTCCGTGGACCGCCAGTGCGGCTCCTCCCAGCAGTCCGTGCACTTCGCGGCGGCCGGCCTGATCGCGGGCCAGTACGACGTGGTCGTGGCGGGCGGCGTGGAGTCCATGTCCCGGGTGCCGATGGGCGCTTCCATCCAGGGCGCGAACCCGTTCGGCCCGGAGTTCATGGAGCGGTACGACGGGGCCATCCCCAACCAGGGCGTCGGCGCCGAGATGATCGCCGAGCGCTGGGGCCTGTCCCGGACCCAGGTCGACGAGTACTCGGTCGGCTCGCACGAGAAGGCGGCCGCTGCCCAGGACGCGGGCCGGTTCGAGGGCCAGATCGCGCCGATCACGAACGACCAGGGCGTGCTGATCAGCGCGGACGAGGGCATCCGGCGCGGCACCACGGTCGACGTGCTGGCCGGGCTGAAGACGGTGTTCAAGCCGGAGGGCGGCGTGATCACGGCCGGCAACTCCTCGCAGATCTCGGACGGCTCGGCCGCGCTGCTGATGACCACCAGCGAGAAGGCCCGTGAGCTGGGGCTGGCCCCCATCGCCCGGGTGCACACGGCCGTGCTGGCCGGCGCCGACCCGATCATCATGCTGACCGCACCCATCCCGGCCACCCAGAAGGCGCTGGCCCGCAGCGGGCTGAGCCTGGACGAGATCGGCGCCTTCGAGGTCAACGAGGCGTTCGCGCCGGTGCCGCTGGCCTGGCTGGCCGACCTGGGCGCCGACGCGAAGGCGCTGAACCCCAACGGCGGGGCGATCGCCCTGGGCCACCCGCTCGGCGGGTCCGGGGCGCGGCTGATGACCACGCTCGTGCATCACATGCGCGACCACGGGATCCGCTACGGCCTGCAGACCATGTGCGAGGGCGGCGGCCAGGCCAACGCCACCATCCTCGAACTCCTCTGACCAGGTAACCCGGGCCCGCGGGCCCGGCCGGGAAAAGTCAAAAGCCAACTTCTCCGCAACGAACACCGCTCTCGGTGCCGCTGCCGTCCCGCTGTCCCGGGCAGCCTGCCTGCCCGGGACAGCGCGTTTCCGCGTGCGGCACATAAGCCCGCATACCGCCGTGGCCGCGCGTTAACAGAAACATAAGCGTTTGATATAAGTAACCTATGGATCAATCGGAGGCCCTGGCCGCCGGGGTGGCCGCCGGGCTGGAGCGGCTGATCGGGCTGTTCCGCTGGCTGAGCCCGCCGAGCGGGCTCTCGCTCACCGCGGCGGCCACGCTGGCCACGCTGGAGCGGGGCGGGCCGCGCCGGCTGACCGCGCTGGCGGCCCGGGAAGGCGTGACCCAGCCGGCCATGACCCAGCTCGTCGCCCGGCTGCAGGACGCGGGCCTGGTGGAACGCGTGCCTGATCCCGCGGACGGGCGGGTGGTCCAGGTCCGGATCACCGCGGACGGGCAGGCCATGCTGGCCGGCCGCCGCGCGGTCCGGGCCGAGCGGATCGCCGGCCTGCTGGCCCGGCTCAGCCCGGGCGAGCAGGCGGCCCTCGCCGCGGCCCTGCCGGCCATGGAGGCCCTGGCCAACGCGCAGCGGGATGACCCGCTCGTGGGGCAGCCGGGATGACCGCGGCCATCCTGCTGGCCATGACCGCCCCCCGGGACCGGCGGGTCCCGGCGATTCGCACCTTCCGGAACGGAGTACTGGGATGAGCGGGACACCCGCAGCCGGCGCTGCGAGCCCCTTCAAGCAGCCGAAGGCGGTCTTCGCCGTCGCGTTCGCCTGCGTCGTGTCGTTCATGGGCATCGGCCTGGTCGATCCGATCCTGCCCGCCATCTCGCACGAGCTGCACGCCTCGCCCAGCCAGGTGACGCTGCTGTTCACCAGCTACCTGGTGGTGACGGCGGTCGCCATGCTGATCACCAACTGGGTGTCCAGCCGGATCGGCGCCAAGAAGACGCTGATCGCCGGGCTGGCCCTGATCGTGGTGTTCAGCGCGGCGGCCGGCGCGTCACCCAGCATCGGCGCCATCATCGGCTTCCGGGCGGGCTGGGGCGTCGGCAACGCGCTGTTCATCGCCACCTCGCTGGCGGTCATCGTCGCCTCGGCGAGCGGCGGGTTCGCGGGCGCGATCGTGCTCTACGAGACGGCGCTGGGCGTGGGCATCGCGATGGGCCCGCTGCTCGGCGGGATCCTGGGTGAGATCAGCTGGCGGGGCCCGTTCTTCGGTGTCTCGGCCCTGATGGCCATCGCGCTGATCGCCACCGTCGTCCTGGTCGAGAAGACACCGAAGCCAGCCCGCAAGACCAGCCTCTCCGAGCCGCTCCGCGCGCTGCGCCACCGCGGGCTGCTCACGATGGCGCTGACCGCGCTCTGCTACAACTGGGGCTTCTTCACGGTGCTCGGCTACGCGCCGTTCCCGATGAACCTGAGCCCGATCAAGCTCGGGCTGGTCTTCACCGGCTGGGGGATCATGGTCGCCCTGTTTGCCGTGTTCGGCGCGCCCCGCCTGCAGGGGCGCTTCGGCATCGCCCGGACGATGTACGTCAACCTGGCCGCGTTCGCGGTGGTCATCCTGGCCATCGCGATCTGGACGACCGACCGCGCGGTGCTGATCCCGGCCGTGATCGTGTCCGGCATTTTCATCGGCATCAACAACACGGTCACCACCCAGGCGGTGATGACCGTCGCGCCGGTCGAGCGCCCGGTCGCCTCGGCGGCCTACAGCTTCGTCCGGTTCATCGGCGGTGGCCTGGCGCCCTACGCCGCCGGCCGGCTGGTCATCGCGTTCGACATCCACGTGCCGTTCTACATCGCGTCCGGCGCGGTCGTGGGGGGCATCGTCATCCTGTCCACCGCCCACCGCCTGCTCGGTGACGCCGAGCGGGTGCAGGCCGAGCAGATCGCGGCCAGTGCGGGGGCGGCCCGCCCGGGCGCCGCGGCCCCGGGCCGGCCGGCCACCGCGCTGATCCCGGTCGGGGGCACGGCGCCGCAGCCTGGCCAGCGGCCCGGCCAGGGCGTCGTCCTGGCTGCGATCGACCAGTCCCCGCTGGCCGGCCTGGTCACCGAGGCCGCGGCCCGGCTGGCCCAGGCCGAGGGGCAGGTCGTGCACGTGGTGCACGCCCGGGAGGGGATCACCGCGGGGGACGCCGGTATCGAGGCCGAGGGCCTGGACGCCGCGCGGGACCTGGTCCGCGCGCACCTGGACCGGCTGGCGGCGCAGCACGTGCCGGCCGAGGGCCAGCTGCTGCTGCACGCGGCCGATCACGGCGCCGCAGGGCGGCTCATCGCGGAGTACGCGACCAGCATCCGGGCCAGCACCATCGTGGTCGGCGCGCCGACGCACGGCGGCCTGCCCGCGCTGATGGACGCCAGCGCCAGCCGGGAACTGTGGCGGCACGCGCACAGCAACATCCTGATCATCAACCCGGCCGCGCCGCCCGGCCCGGTCACCGCCGACGGCTCGGCCCCGGTGGCCGTGGCCCAGGGCAGCGGGCCTGCTGGCGACGCTGGCCCGCCGTAGCCGCCCGCGGGGCTGGTCCCGTGGTTCAGAGGGGCCCGTGGTTCAGAGGGAAAAGACCAGGCAGTTGCTGCTGGCGGTGGCGACGAGGCGCCCGGCACCGTCGTGGATCTCGGCGCCGGCCAGCGCGACCCGCCGGCCGGGCTTGGTCACCCGGCCGACGGCCACCAGGGGGCCGCTGTCCACCGTGACCGGGCGCAGGTAGTTCACGGTGATGTCGATCGAGGTGTAGCCGATCCCGGCGTCGAGGGTGGTGTGCACGGCGCAGCCCGCGACGGAGTCGGCGAGCGTGCAGACCAGCCCGCCGTGGACCACGCCGATCGGGTTGTACGCGGACTCATCCGGGACGCACTCGAACTGGGCCAGGCCCCGCTCGACCCGGGTCGGGAACATGCCGAAGAGCATGGCGATGGGCGGCGGCGGGATCTTCCCGTCCGCGAGGGCCTGCATGAACTCGAGCCCGGAGCGCCCCGCGGCCTGGGCCGCGGTCAGCGCCGGGTCCCACCACTGCACGGCCCGGCTGCGGGCCGGGCCCCAATCCGGCTGTGGTTCAGGGGTATGCACGGGCTCCTCCTGGGTCCAGAATCTGGACCCACTATAGGGTTCCGTCCCCGGTAGGTCCAGATTCCGGACCCAGGCGAGCCGGACCGGGGATGCCCTCCGGTTGACCTTGACCTTGGGGGAAGCCGCACAGTGGTGACGACCGGGCGACCGCCCGGATCGAGGGAGCCGTCCATGGACCTGATGGGCATCGGCGAGTTCGCCCGGCTGTCCCGGCTGTCGCCGAAGGCGCTGCGCCTGTACGACGAGCTCGGGCTGCTGCCGCCCGCCCGGGTCGACCCGGGCTCCGGCTACCGCTGGTACGCCCCCGGTCAGCTGGACCGGGCTCGCCTGGTCGCGTCGCTGCGCCAGATCGGCGTTCCGCTGGCGCAGATCACGGTGATCCTGGGCCTGGAGGCACCGGCCGCCGCGGAGCAGGTCGCTGGCTACTGGTCCGGGGCCGAGGCCCGGCATGCAGGCCGCCGCGAGCTGGCCGGCTACCTCGTTGACCGCCTGAACGGAAAGAGGTCCGCCATGTATGAGGTTGCCGTCCGCGATATTCCCGCCCGCAGCCTGCTCACCCTGCTGCGGCACGTGCACGCCGACGAGCAGATCCCGGTGGGGAGGGAGTTCCTGATCGGCCGGATGCGGGGCGGGTCGGTGCCCAGCCCGCAGGGGATCGGCGGGGCGCCCTTCGTGATCTACCACGGAGAGGTCACCGAGGACAGCGACGGCCCGGTCGAGTGGTGCTGGCCGCTGCCCGACGACCAGGCCGCCGCGATCGCGGCCAGGTTCCCTGACCTCACCCTGCGCACCGAGCCCGCGCACCAGGAGGCGTATATCCACCTCGGGCCGGATCGCCCGGACGGCGCCCAGGGGCAGGTCGCCGGGGATGCCCTGTTCGGCTGGGTCCTCGAGCAGCACCGCAAGCCGGCCGGCGGCGCCCGGATGATCCTCATCCCCGGGACCGGCGACCCGTCGGCCGGCCGCGGCCCGGACTTCGACCTCGCCGTCGCGCTGCGCTGAGCCCGCTGCCCGGCCGGCCGGGGGCCGTGACCGCCATGCCGGGAACTGGCTACATGACGGTCACGCTGCGAGTTCCCTACCATCGCGACGAGTACCGGCCCGATCTGGACTTCCCGCGTGCGGCCGACCAGAACCTCACCGCTGGCCTGCCACCGGGCGACAGCCGGGCACGGCTTGCGGTGCTGGTCGGCGCCCGGGACCTCGATCCGCCCGAGCTCGCCTACCTCGATAACGCGCTGATCAGCCGGGCCGACGTCGCGGAGCTGAATGCCGCCGGGCTGCCCGACGGGCCGCTGTACGTGCACCCCGACCTCGATGTGATCGATCCGGATGCCGTCCCTGGCCTGCGGTACCCGGGCCCCCGGCGGCCAGCGGCCCTCGCCGCGGGCTGACCGACCTCAGCCAGGCCGCCCGCCATCAGGGGCAAGCGTTGCCTGCCACGGGACTCCTCCCGCCAGGAGGACTTCCTGATCCACGTCGTGTTCCACGAGCACCCGCGCACCCAGCGCTGGCTGGCAGAACGGGTCAGCGGGCGATACCGAGGTGGCGGTGGATGGTGGCCTGGTCCCCGAGGACGCCGAGCATGCACGCCGCGAGGTCGGCGCGGGACACCGTCAGGCCGCGGGGCAGGTTGCGGTCGATCGCGGTGCGATAGGTCCCGGAGGCCGGCTCACTGGTGAGCCGGGGTGGCCGCATGATCGTCCAGTCCAGCCCGCTCGCCCGGATCTCCTCCTCAGCGCCGCGCATATCGGCGGTCGCGTGCCGCAGCAACGTGCCGCGGAACACCGGCTTGACCAGGTAGCTCATGACCGGCCCTTCGCCCTCGTCGGTCACGATGGCCCCGCTGACCGTGACGAGACGGCGGGTCCCTTCCTTGCGCATGGCCTCGATCACGCTCCGGGTGCCGTCGCGCAGCACGGTGGTGGGCCCGGTGCCGTGCGGCCCGAACGCGGCGAGTACCGCGTCAGCGCCCGCGACGGCCGGGCTGATCGCGGCCGGGTCCATCAGGTCGGCGGTGATGACCCGCAGCCCTGGCGACCCGGGCACGGACAGCCGGGCCGGGTCGCGGACCACGGCCGTGACGCGGTGCCCGGCGGTGAGGGCCTGCTCCGTGAGGGAGGTCCCGGTGGCGCCGGTCGCGCCGAGGATGGTGAGCTCCATGAGATACCTTGTCTCTTGTAGTCCGTACGATATGGAGCTCATACTATATGAAGTCAGTAAGAGATGGCCAGCGGGGGGCGGCGCGGCGCCGGCGGCTGGACCGGGAGCTGCGGGCGTCGCTGCGGGACGTGACCGTCCAGCTCTCCCTGCTCAACCACCAGGTCCGGGGGCATCTGGAGCTCAAGGGGACCGACCTGGAGTGCCTCGACCTGGTCAGCCGGGAGGGCCCGCTCAGCCCCAGCGCGCTGGCCCGGCGGGCCGGGCTGCACCCGGCCACCCTGACCGGGATCCTGGACCGGCTGGAGCGGGGCGGCTGGATCGTCCGCGAGCGCGATCCGGGCGACCGGCGCGCGGTCCTGATCCGGGCCGAGCGCGCCCGCGGGGCGGAGGTGCTCCGCCTGTACGCCGGGATGAACAGCGCGATGGATGAGATCATCGGCGGGTACGACGAGGCGCAGCTGGAGCTCCTGGCCGGTTTCCTGCGCCGGACCGCCGAGGCGGGCCGGGTCGCCGCCGAGGAACTCGCGGGCGGCTGAGCCGCCGCCGCACGTCACGGGGGCGCGGCGGCACCGCAGGCGTGGGAGGGTGGCCTGGTGAACAGATTAAGCCGCCTCAGCCCGGGCCAGCGGGTCGTCCTGGTCATCGGGCTGGCCGCCGCGCTGGTCTTCGTCGGCGACTACGTCACCAGCGTGGGCACCGTCACCGGGTGGTTCGCGTACGCCCCTGCGTCCGGCACGCCGCTCCTCGCGCCGGGTGGCCTGCCCTCCTGGGTGCGGCTCCTGGTCTGGCTCGTCCTGGTCGCCGTCTGGATCGCGGGTTCCCTGCCGCTGATGCGCAGCCCCCGGGGCGCAGCGGCGGGCACGCCGGACCTCGCTGGGAACAAGGACAGCCCGGCCTCCGGAGGCCTTGACCTGCACTGAGCCGAGGCTGGCCGGGTCCGTCGCGGGGCTTTGCTGCGCGAGGTGCGCGTCCCGGTTCCTGGGGGCCGGATCCGCCGGCCTAGGCTGGCGGCTATGGACTATCGCACTCTGGGGCGCAGCGGCTGCGCGGTGTCGAGCTTCTGCCTGGGGACCATGACGTTCGGCCTGGAGACGGACGAAAGCGGAGCGCACCGGCAGCTGGACCAGTTCGTGGCGGCGGGCGGCACGCTGGTGGACACCGCTGACGTGTACAACGGCGGGGCCTCCGAGGAAATCATCGGCCGCTGGTTCGCCGCCCGGCCCGCCGACGTGACCGACCGGGTGGTGCTGGCCACCAAGGGCCGGTTCGCCACGGACGACTCGCCCAACGGCGCGGGCCTGTCCGCGCGGCACCTGACCCGGGCCCTGGATGCGTCGCTGCGCCGGCTCGGGCGCGACTCGGTCGACCTGTACCAGGTCCACGCGTTTGACCCGATCACGCCGTTGGAGGAAACCCTGCGCACGCTGGACGGCTTCGTCCAGGGCGGCAAGATCCGCTACTGGGGTCTGTCCAACTTCACCGGCTGGCAGCTGACCAAGGCCGTGCACCTGGCCCGGGCGATGAACCTCGCCCCGCCGGTCACCCTGCAGCCGCAATACAGCCTCCTGGTGCGGGAAATCGAGTGGGAGATCGTGCCCGCCGCGGCCGACGCGGGACTCGGGCTGTTGCCCTGGAGCCCGCTGGGCGGCGGCTGGCTGTCCGGTAAGTACCGGCGGGACGAGCGCCCGTCCGGCGCCACCCGGCTCGGCGAGGACCCGAACCGGGGCATGGAGGCCTGGGACCGGCGCGGCGTGAGCCGCACCTGGGAGGTCATCGACGCGGTGCAGGACATCGCCAAGGCCCGCGGGGTGTCCATGCCCGAGGTGGCCCTGGCCTGGGTGACCGGCCGGCCCGGGGTGACCTCGACCATCCTCGGGGCCCGTACCACCGGGCAGCTCGAGATCAACTTGCGGGCCGCGGACCTGCGCCTGTCCACCGAGGAACTGGTCGCGCTGGACGTGGCCAGCGATCCCCGTCCGGCGGACTACCCCTATGGGGAGATGGGCGTGGAGCAGCGCGGCCGCCGGATCGGCGGCTGACCCCGGCCAGGATCAGCGCCGGGCCGGTCCGGCGCTCCGGGCGTGATCCCAGGCGGCTGACGGGTAGTGGAGACCGTCGCCAGGATGCCGGGACACGATCAGGAGAAGCGTATTGATGGAGCGCCGTGGTCCCCTCGCGGACAGCTATCCCGCCGCCGTGGCCCTCGTGGTGTGCGCGCTGGTCCCGTTTTTGCTGCTCACCGGGGCGGTGCTGCCGCTGGCGCCGTTGCTGTCCACGAGCCTGCACCTGAGCACGGCCGCCCTGGACATCACCACTAGCCTGTCCGACGCCGGGTACGCGGTCGGTACCGTGCTCGCCGTCCAGTTCGCGGTGCACCTGCCTGCGCGCCGGATGCTGCTCGGTTACGTCACCGCCTTCCCGGTCGCGGCAATCCTGGCGGCGTGGTCACCCAGCGGGGCGGTATTCATCGGGGCTTACATCGCCGAGGGCCTGTGCACCAGCCTGATGCTCATTGCGGCGGTGCCGCCCCTGGTCACCGGCTGGCCGGTCCGGAAGATGCCGTGGACCGCGGTGACCATGAACCTGTGCATCTTCGGCGCGGTGACGATCGGGCCGACCGTGGGGGAGATGCAGGCCTCCTCCGGTACCTGGCGGCCGCTGTTCTGGGGAGTGGCCGCGGTCGCCGCCGTAGCGGTCCTGTTCGCGCTGCTCACGTACGAGGACCAGCCGGCCCAGGACCGCAGCGCCCCCTGGGACTTCGTCGCCCTGGGACTCGCGGTGGGTGGCTGCACGGCGGCGTTCTTCGGCGCCGCCAGGCTGGAATCGGGCCGCCCGCCCGGGCTTGTCACGCTGGCCCCGCTCATCGGCGGGGTGGCGCTGATCCTGCTGCTCGTCGTGCATCAGTACCAGGCCAGGAATCCGCTGATGCCGGTCCGGCAGCTGGCTACCACGTTCCCGGTCACCGGGATCGTGATCGTGCTGTCGGCCAGCGCCGCCGCGGTCGGGCTGATGGACCTGGTGCTGACCGCCGTGCAGAAGAGCAACCCGGTCCACGTCGCGCTGCTGTTCCTGCCCGAGTTCGCGGCCGCCGTGGTGACCGCCGCCCTGTTCGGGCTGCTGTTCCGCACCCGGTTCATCCCGGTGCTGGCCATGACCGGCCTGGCCATGCTCACGGCGGCCGCGGCGGTGCTGACCGCACTGACCATCGGGGCGGGAACGCTGGTGGCCGTCGGCTCCGCGCTGATCGGCCTCGGGGTCGGGGCATCGGTGTCCCCGGCCCTGTTCCTGGCCGGTTTCTCGCTGCGCTCGGCACAGATCCAGCGGGTCTTCGCGCTCATCGAGCTGCTCCGCGGCGTGACCGCCTTCCTGGTCGCACCGATCCTGCTGTTCCTGGCCACCGTGATCGGCGCGACCGCCGCGGCGGGCTTGCACGCGGCGGTCTGGATCTGCCTGGGCATCGCCGGGGCCGGCGTCGTCGCCGCGGTGAGCCTGTACACGCTCGGGGGTGGCAGGCCGCCGGCTCCGGATCTGGACCGGTGGACCAATGGCGAGCCGGCCTGGGAATCCCCGCCGCTGCTGGCCAGGCTCCGCCGTGACGCTCCCGCCGCCCCGGCGCCGGAGGCCGCGGCCCCTGCCCCGGGCGCCCGCTGAACGCCCTCGCCTGGCTGGCGGGTACCGGGCGGACCAGCGCCGTCAACGTCCCGCGGCGTCAGGGGACAGCGCCCCGGCCAGGACGGTGATCACCATCGCCCGGACGGCGCCCGGCTCCGGCGGGGCAGCGGCCCGGTCGGCGAACAGCAGGTGCCCGGCCCCGATCAGCGTGGGGGCGAGCGTGCCGACGTCGGCATCCGCGGCGAGCCGGCCGAGTTCACGCTCGGCCGTGAGGTAGCCCGCGATCATCGTCACCGCCTCGGTCAGCACCGGGATGCCGGCCGGCCAGGTCTGGCGCAGCCGGGCGCGCAGCTCGTCCCGGAAGGTGACGAGGGCGACGATCGCCACGGCGACCGGACTGAAGAGGGCCGTCAGCGCGTCGGTGAGATGGCCGGCCACGGTGCCCGTGCCGGCGGAGTCGCGCAGGGCGGCCGCCTGGGCGGGGATCCGGCCGGCCCGGTCGAGGACCAGCCCGGCGAGGAAGGCGTCGAAATCCTCGAAGTGCCGGTGCAGCACGCCCTTGGCGCAGCCTGCCTCGGTGGTGACCGCCCGGCTGGTCAGCGCGCTCGGCCCGGCCCGCAGCAGGATCCGCTCGGCGGCGTCGAACAGCTGCTCGCGCGCGTCGCGGAGGGCCACCCCAGTGGGCACCGGGCCTCCCTCCTGGCCTGGCCGGGACCGGCACGATTGACGAGTGGGCGTGTGCCCACTTAAAGTGGGCGCGTGGTCACTATACCTCCGGGCCGGTCACGCCCGGCGCGCCCTGAACCCCATCAGGCCCGCGAGGTCGCCGAGTCGTTCGGCGCGCACGCCGAGCGTTACGACCGGACCCGGCCGGCTACCGGGCGATGGTGGACCGGATCGTCGCGGCCAGCCCCGGGCCGGACGTCCTGGACGTCGGCTGCGGCACCGGCATCGCGGCCCGCCAGTTCCGGGCGGCCGGCGCCGTGCTCGGGGTCGAGCCCGACCCGCGGATGGCCGGGTTCGCGCGGCGCACCGGCGTGGAGGTCGAGGTGGCGACGTTCGAGGCCTGGGATCCGGCGGGCCGGGACTTCGACGCGGTCGTGGCCGGCACGGCCTGGCACTGGGTGGACCCGGTGGCCGGCGCGGCCAAGGCCGCGCTGGTGCTGCGGCCCGGCGGCCGGCTCGCGCCTTTCCACCACGTGGGCCAGGCCCCGCCCGCGGTGACGGAAGCCCTGGCCGCGGCGGGCCGCCGGGTGATCCCGGACTCGCCGTTCAACGTCAGCAGCCAGCTCGCGGGCAGGCCGTGGAGGCGTTCCAGCCGCTGTTCGCCAGGATCGCCGACGGGATCCGGGCGGCGGGCGGGTTCAGCGAACCGGAGCAGTGGCGGTTCGACTGGGAGCGGCCCTACACCCGGGACGAGTGGCTGGACCAGCTGCCCACCCACGGCAACCTCACCCGGCTTGCGCCGGACCAGCTGGCCGAGGTGCTGGCCAGCGTCGGGGCCGCCATCGACGCGCTCGGAGGCAGCATCACGGTGTCCTACACCACGGTGGTGGTCACCGCGGCCCGGACCGCCGCGCCCGCCGCCCCCTGAGCCTGCAGCGGACGGCGGGTCAGCGGCCGATCCGGGCCGCGGCGGCGTCCCAGGCGGCCTGCCCCGGACCGGACCGGCCCGCCCCGGACGGCTCGAATCGGCGCAGCGGCTGGGTGGCGCGCAGCAGGGCGCGCATGCCGGGCAGGTCACCGGGCGCGGCGCCCAGGGTGCGGGCCTGGACCAGGATGCTGCCCAGGGCGGCGGCCTCGGCGGGACCGGCCACCACGGGCAGGCCGCAGGCGTCGGCGGTGAGCCGGAGCAGCAGCTCGTTGCGCACCCCGCCGCCGACCACGTGCACGGTGTGCACCGCCCGGCCGGACAGCTCCTGCACTTCACGCAGCCGGGCCCGGTAGGCCAGGGCCAGGCTGTCCAGGATGCAGCGGACGACCGCCGGGGGATCGGCGGGCGGCGGCTGGCCGGTGCGCCGGGCCGCGTCGGCGATCCGCGCGGGCATGTCCCCGGGCGGCAGGAACACGGGATCGTCGGGATCCACCACGACCTGCAGCGGCGGCACCCGGGCCGCCCCGGCCAGCAGCGCGGCCAGATCCGCGGGCTGCCCGGCGGCGGACCAGGTGCGGGCCGACTCCTGGAGCAGCCACAGGCCCATCACGTTGCGCAGGTACCGGATGGTGCCGTCGACGCCGGTCTCGTTGGTGAAGTTCGCGGCCCGGCTCGCCTCGGTGAGCACCGGCTGGTCCAGCTCCACGCCGACCAGCGACCAGGTGCCGCAGGAGATGAAGGCGAAGTCCCGGCCCTCGGCGGGGACGGCGACCACGGCCGACGCGGTGTCGTGCGAGCCGACCGCGATCACCGGCAGCGGGCCGCCCGGCCGGGACGGGGCCAGCGGAGCCAGGCCCGGCTCCGCGGCGACCTCCGGCCGCAGGGCCCCGATGATGTCGCCGGGCTGGCGCAGCGCCGGGAACAGCGCGGCGGGCAGGCCGGCCCGGCCGATCAGGTCCCAGGCCCAGTCCTGGGCCCGGGCGTCGTAGAGCTGGGTGGTGGACGCGTTGGTCACCTCGGCGCCTATCTCCCCGGTCAGCCAGTAGGCGAGCAGGTCGGGGATCAGCAGCAGGGTGCGGGCCGCGGCCAGCTGCGGCGTCCGCGCCGCGGCGGCGAGCTGGTAGATCGTGTTGATCGGCAGCTGCTGGATGCCGGTGACCGCGTACAGGTCGGCCGCGGGGATCGCGGCCAGCACCTCGCCGACGGCGCGGCCGGCCCGGGCGTCCCGGTAGTGCACCGGGTTGCCGAGGAGCGCGCCGGCGGAGTCGAGCAGGCCGTAGTCCACGCCCCACCCGTCGATCCCCGCGCTGTCCAGGTCGAACGAGCCGGCCGCCGCGCCCAGCCCGTCCAGCATCCCGCGGTACAGCCCGAGGATGTCCCAGTGCAGCGTGCCCAGCACCCGGACCGGCGTGTTCGGGAACCGGTGCGCCTCGTGCAGGTCCAGCCGGCCCGGCCGGCCCGGCCGACCATCACCCGGCCGCCTGAGGCGCCCAGGTCCACCGCCGCCACTGTGGCCTCGGCCAACGCGGTCACCTCCAGGTCAGGGTGGGAGAGGCACCCGGCCGGGGTCGTGGGCAGGCCGTGCGGGCCCGGCGGGCGTCAGCGGGCTAGCGCAGGAACGCGGCGGCCACGCCCGCGTCCACCGGGATGTGCAGGCCCGTGGTCAGGCCCAGGTCACCCGCGGTCAGCGCGACCACCGCCGCGGCCACGTGCTCGGGCAGCACCTCCCGCTTGAGCAGGGTGCGCTGCGCGTAGTACGCGCCGAGCTCCTCCTCGGGCACCCCGTAGACCGCGGCCCGCTGGGCACCCCACCCGCCCGCGAAGATGCCCGAGCCGCGGACCACACCGTCCGGGTTGATGCCGTTCACCCGGATGCCGAGCCCGCCCAGCTCGGCGGCCAGCAGCCGGACCTGGTGCTCCTGGTCGGCCTTGGCCGCGCCGTAGGCCACGTTGTTGGGCCCGGCGAACACCGCGTTCTTGCTGCAGATGTAGACGATGTCGCCGCCCATGCCCTGGGCCGCCATGAGCCGGGCCGCCTCCCGGGCGACCAGGAACGACCCGCGGGCCATCACGTCGTGCTGGCTGTCCCAGTCGTCCAGGCTGGTCTCCAGCAGCGGCCGGGAGATGGACAGGCCCGCGTTGCTGACCACCAGGTCCACCCCGCCGAAGGCCAGCGCGGCCTCCTGGTAGGCCCCGGCCACGCTGTCCTCGTCGGTGACGTCCGAGGTGACCGCGATGGCCACGTCGGCCGGCCGCAGGGCGCTGGCCCCGATGGCCTCGGCCACTGTGGCGGCGGCCGCGCCGTCCCGGTCGGCCACCACTACGCAGGCCCCCTCGGCGGCCAGCCGCTCCGCGGTGGCCCGGCCGATCCCGGACCCGCCCCCGGTGACCAGGGCCACCCGGGTGGCCAGCGGCCTGGGCTTGGGGCGCCGCCTCAGCTTGGCCTCTTCCAGCGCCCAGTACTCGATGCGGAACTTCTCCCGTTCCGGGATGGGGGCGTAGCAGGACACGGCCTCGGCGCCGCGCATCACGTTGATGGCGTTGACGTAGAACTCGCCGGCCACCCGCGCGGTCTGCTTATCGGCCCCGAAGCTGAACATCCCCACCCCCGGGACCAGCACGATCGCCGGATCGGCGCCGCGCATCGGCGGCGTGCCGGTGTCCGCGTGCCGCTCGTAGTAGGCCCGGTAGTCCTCCCGGTAGGCGGCGTGCAGCCCGGCCAGCCGGGCGGTCACCTCGTCCAGCGGCGCCGACGGCGGCAGGTCGAGGACCAGGGGGCGGACCTTGGTGCGCAGGAAATGATCCGGGCAGGAGGTACCCAGCGCGGCCAGCGCCGGATGCTTCCGCCGGGACACGAAGTCCAGCACGGCCGGGCCGTCGGTAAAGTGCCCGACCTGGGGCCGGTCGGTCGAGGCCAGGCCGCGCAGCACCGGGGCCAGCGCCGCGGCCCGCTCCCGCCGCTCCGCCTCCGGCAGCGGCTCATAGCCGGGGATCACCGGGCCGAACGGCTCCGGCGTGCCGTGGGAATCCAGGTACCGCTGGGCCCCGGCGATGATGCTCAGCGAGTTGGCCTCGCACTCCTCGCTGGTCGCGCCCCAGGCCGTGATCCCGTGCCCGCCGAGGACTACCCCGATCGCCTCCGGGTGCTCCCGGGCCACCGCGGCGATGTCCAGGCCGAGCTGGAACCCGGGCCGCCGCCACGGCACCCACCGCACCCGGTCGCCGAAGCAGGCCCGGGTCAGCGCCTCGCCGTCGGCGGCGGTAGCGAACGCGATCCCGGAGTCCGGGTGCAGGTGGTCCACGTGCTTCGCGTCCACCAGGCCGTGCATGGCCGTGTCGATGCTGGGGGCCGCCCCGCCTTTGCCGTGCAGGCAGTAGTCGAACGCCGCGACCATCTCGTCCTCGCGGTCCACGCCCGGGTACACCCCGGTCAGGGCCCGGAGCCGGTCCAGCCGCAGCACGGCCAGCCCGCCCGAGGTCAGCGTGCCCAGGTCCCCGCCGGACCCCTTGACCCACAACAGCCCGGCTGGCTCTCCCGTCACCGGGTCCGTGACCTCGCCCTTGGCCGAGGTGTTGCCGCCCGCGTAGTTGGTGTTGCGGGGATCGCGCCCGAGCCGGTTACTGCGCTGCAGCAGCTCGGTGACTTCGGGCGGTACCTGCGCGGCCATGTGATGACTCCTTGGGGTGGGCAGTACCCGGGACGGTTTTCGTTGCGTGCCTTTGATTGTGGCCCGCCATGCGGGCGGGCCACGGGCGCGGCTAGCTGCCCCAGCTCGCCGGGGTGCCGCCCACGCGGTCGGCGATGATCTTGTCGGCGTAGCCCGAGCGCTGGTAGGCGCCGATCGGGTCGGGGTCCAGGCCCATGTCCTCGCGCAGCCCGGCCAGCAGCGGGCGGACGTCGGTGTTGTAGGCGTCCATGAACGCGGCGTTGGCGCCGAGCACGTCGCCGGCCTGCTGCGCGGCGGCCAGCGCGGAGGTGTCGATGAGCAGCGCCTTGGCCGTGGCTTCCTGGACGTTCATCACCGAGCGGATCTGGGCCGGGATCTTGGGCTCGATGTTGTGGCACTGGTCGAGCATGAACGCGATGCCGGCCTCGGGCCGCAGCGCGTCCGCGGCCGCCACCTCGTGCAGGATCCGGAACAGCTGGAACGGATCGGCCGCCCCGACCATCAGGTCGTCGTCGGCGTAGAAGCGGCTGTTGAAGTCGAACCCGCCGAGCCGCCCGGCCCGCAGCAGCAGGGCCACGATGAACTCGATGTTCGTGCCCGGCGCGTGGTGACCGGTGTCCACGACCACCTCGGCCTGCGGCCCGAGCGCCATGCAGTGCAGCAGCGAGGTGCCCCAGTCGGGCACGTCGGTGGTGTAGAAGGACGGCTCGAACAGCTTGTACTCCAGCAGCATGCGCTGCGCCGGGCTGAGCCGCTGGTACACCTCGGCCAGGGCTCCGGCCAGCCGGTCCTGGCGGGCGCGGATGTCGTCCTGGCCCGGGTAGTTGGTGCCGTCGGCGAACCACAGCTTCAGGTCCCGGGACCCGGTGGCGTCCATGATGTCGACGCACTCCCTCAGGTGGGCCACGGCCTTGCGGCGCACCCGCGGGTCGGGGTTGGCCACGCTGCCCAGCTTGTAGTCGTCGTCCTGGAACACGTTGGCGTTGATGGCGCCGATCGTCACCCCGGCCGCGGCGGCGTGCCCGGCCAGCGCGGCGTAGTCGTCCACCGTGTCCCAGGGGATGTGCAGCGCGACGGTCGGGGCCACCCCGGTGAACTTGTGCACCTGCGCCGCGTCGTCGATCTTCTCCTGCGGGGTGCGCGGCACGCCCGGCTGGGCGAACACCTTGAACCGGGTCCCGGTGTTGCCGAAGGCCCAGGACGGGAGTTCGACCCGCTGTGACCTCAGGGCGGTCTTCACGGCGGTCAGGTCAGGCATCTGTGGTCATCTCCAGGCAGCAGAACTCGGTCCCCAGCACGCTCGTCGGTTTCCAGGTGGCCGGCCACGAGCCCGTCCCCGGTCAGGAACAGCGCCCGCGTCGGTCGGGCTGGGCTGTCGGGCCCGGCCAGGGTAAAGGCAGGGCGCCGGGTTCGTGATCAACCGATTGGTGTGGTTACAGCAGCACCAATCGGTTGATCACGCGCGCCCCGGCGGGTCAGAAGTTGAAGTTGTTGATGTTGGCCTTGGTGAACACGAACGGCGGGCCCAGCAGGACGCTGTGGCCGGACCCGACGGTGAACTTGCCGAGCTTGCCCGCGGTGAAGGACTGCCCCGGGGCGTTGGTGATCTTCTTGGAGGCGTAGTTGACCGCGGCGTACGCGGCCAGGTAGCCGAGGTTGGCCGGGTTCCACAGCTCGAACGCCGGGGCCACGCCGTCCGCCACGTACTTCTTCATCGAGTCCGGCGTGCCCAGCCCGGTCACGATGACCTTGCCCTTGTACTTGGAGGAGGCGACCACCTGGGCGGCGGCCAGGATGCCGACCGTGGTCGGCGAGATGATGCCCTTGAGGTTCGGGTAGTGCTGCAGCAGGCCCTGGGTCACCTGGGTGGCGGTGGTCGGGTCGTCGTTGCCGTAGACGGTCGAGACCAGCTTCATCTTCGGGTACTTCTTCAGCTCCTGCTTCATGTAGCCGATCCACTGGTTCTGGTTCGTGGCCGACGCGGCGGCGGACACGATGCCGATCTCCCCGCTGTCGTGGATCTCCTTGGCCAGCAGGTCCACCTCACTGGTCCCGATCTGGGCGGTGGAGGCCTGGTTGACGAACAGGTCCCGGCAGGCCGGGGCGTCAGAGTCGTAGGTGACCACGGTGATGCCCTTGGCCATGGCCGACTTCAGCGTCGGGCACAGCGCGTTCGGGTCGGTGGCCGACACGATGAGCGCGTTGGCGCCCTTGGTGATCGCGGCCTGGATGGCCGGGATCTGGGAGGAGGGCGTGGCCGCCGTCCCGCTGGTCTCGGTGCCGGTCTCGCCCAGGGTGCCCAGGGCGGCCAGGGCACCGCCGGACTTCACGCTGTCCGCGGTGGTGAAGTACGGGTTGCCCAGGTTCTTCGGGATGACGAAGACCTTCAGCCCGGTCTTCAGCGCCCCGGAGCTGGACGAGGCGGAGGCGGAGGCGGACGAGCCGCCGGACCCGCTGCCGGACGAGCCGCAGGCGGCGAGCGCCGCGGAGGCGACCAGGACTACCGCGGGTGCCCAGAGGGCTCTCTTCGTTGAGCGTCTCATACGTGAATCCTTTCAATCGGGGCCGTGCGAGTGAGGGGATCTGGGGGGAGGCCAGCCCGTGGTGGGGTGGCAGGTGCCGTGGTGACCGGCCTGGCTGCCGAGGGGCCGTGCCGGGATGTGTCCCCGGGCCGGGCCTGGTCATGTCCCGCTCCCGACCGCGGGAGACTGAGGGCCGCTGGGCCTGCCCCGGCCGCGGGCCCACCGGGGCCGGCCCAGCTGCCGGAGCCGCCCGGCGTTCGGGGCGAACACGCTGACGAGCAGCAGGCCGCCGATCACGATGCCGGTGGCCTCCTGGTTGAAGTTGGTGAGCAGCAGGGCGTTCTGCAGCGCCGCGAACGCGATCACGGCCAGCACCACGCCGGCCAGCGACCCCTTGCCGCCGAAGATGGACACCCCGCCGAGCAGCACGATCGCGACCACGTCCAGCTCGAGACCCAGGCCGTTGTTCTGCACCGCGGTGGCCAGGCGGAACGTCCAGAGCACCCCGGCCAGGGCGCAGACCAGGCCGGACACCACGTACAGCAGGGTCTTGATCCGCTTGACCCGGATCCCGGCGAACAGCGCGGCCTCCGGGCTGGCCCCCATCGCGTAGATGGACCGCCCGGTCGCGGTGGCGTGCAGGACGATCCCGAAGATCACCGCCAGCACCACGAAGATCGCGACGTTGTACGGGATCTGGGTGTGCGGTAGCGGGTTGATCCCGATGTTGGTGTAGGCCGAGGGGAAGTTGGACACCGTGTTGGCGCCCAGCAGGATGAGGGCCACCCCGCGGTACAGCGCGAGGGTGCCGATCGTCACCGCCAGCGAGGGCAGGCCGACCCGGGTCACCAGCAGCCCGTTGATCAGCCCGGCCACGATCCCGAGCAGCGCGACCGCCACGAAGATGGCCAGCATCGGCCAGTGATGGCTCCACAGGACGCCGAGCAGGGCGCTGGACATGCCCAGGATGGAGGCCACCGACAGGTCGATCTCCCCGCTGATCACGATCAGCGTCATGGGCAGCGCCATGATCGCGATCTCGCCCGAGGTGACGCCGGTGTTGAAGAAGTTCCCGCTGGTGAGGAACTGCGGGGAGGTGAGCGCGCCGAAGATGACGATGGCCACGACCAGGAGGAACAGGCCGCTTTCCCAGCGCACCGAGCCACGCGCGGCGGTCCGGAGCAAGCCCGGGTCTTCCGGGCGGGCGGGCCCGTCGGCCGGGGCGGCGGCGGGGGTGGCCGCGGCGGTCGTCAGGTCAGGTTCCAACGCCGGGGCTCCTTCGTCGCAGGGCGGCCATCAGCTTCACCGAGATGACCCGGTCCAGCGTGATGGCCACCAGCAGCAGGAACCCTGAGATGGCCTCGAGCCAGAGCTGCGAGATGCCCAGCACGTTCAGGGCGGAGGTGATGCTGGACAGCAGCAGCGCGCCGACCGCCGCGCCGACCGCGCTCCCGCTCCCGCCGAAGATGGCCACCCCGCCCACCACCACCGCCGAGATAACGGTCAGTTCGTAGCCGGTCCCGGCGGTCGAGTCGATGGTCTGGTACTGCGCGGCCCAGAGCACCCCCGCCACCCCGGCGATGGCCCCGCTCATCGCGAACGCGGTGAAGATCCGCCTGCCCACCGGGATGCCGGCCAGCCGGGCGGCTTCCGGGTTGGAGCCGATCGCGTACAGCTCGCGGCCGGACCGGAACGCCCGCAGGTAGTAGGCGCCGATGCCGATCACCACGGCGACCGCGATGGCCACGTACGGGACGCCCAGGACGCTGGCGTGGGCGATGTTGGTGAACGCGTTCGGCAGGGTCTGCGCCGTCACCTCGTTGCCGCCCACGATCAGGATGTCGATGCCGCGGATGATGTACAGCGTGGCCAGCGTGACCACCAGGCTGGGCACCCGCCCGACCGCGACCATCAGGCCGTTGGCGATCCCGCAGGCCAGCCCGATGCCCAGGCCGATGAGGAAGACCAGCGGGATCGGGATGCCGGGATGGTGGCCGAACATCCCGGCCGAGACGTAGGCGGACAGGCCCAGCACCGAGCCGATGGACAGGTCGACGTTCCGGCTGACCACGACCATGGTCTCGCCCAGCGCCAGCAGCGCGTAGACCGTGGTGTTGATCAGCAGGAACTGGATGTTCTGCTGGTCCAGGAAGGACGGCTGGATGCTGGTGGTGACGGCCACGAACACCAGGAGCACGGCGATGATGCCGGACTCCCGGACCCGGAACACCCGCTCGGTGAGCCTGCGGGAGCCGCTCCCGGGCGGCGCGCCGGCCGGCTCGCGGCGCTCGGTCACGGTGGTGGTCACGACGCCCCCTGCAGCTGGCCGGTGGCGGCGGCCATGATCTTCTCCTCCGAGGCCTCCGCGGACCCGAACTCCGCGGTCAGCCGTCCCTCGCGCATGACCAGGATCCGGTCCCCGACGTGCAGCACCTCCGGCAGTTCCGAGGAGATCATCAAGATGGCGACCCCGTCCCGGGCCAGCCGGACCAGCAGCCGGTGGACCTCGGCCTTGGTGGCGATGTCGATGCCCCGGGTCGGCTCGTCCACGATCAGCAGCGCCGGCTGGCGGCCCAGCCACTTGGCCAGGACGACCTTCTGCTGGTTCCCGCCGGACAGCCGGGACACCGGGTCGGCCAGGCGGCCGTACTTGAGGTTGAGCCGGACCGCCCAGTCGGCCGCGAACGCGCGCTCGGCCGCGGACCGGACCAGGCCCGACTTGCGGAGCCGGCCGAGCGACGCCAGCGCCACGTTCTGCTGCACCGACATGTCCATCACCAGGCCCTGCTGGCGCCGGTCCTCGGGGACGAAGCCGATCCCGGCGGCCATCGCCCCGGTGGGCGAGGCCCGCCGCAGCTCGCGGCCGCGCATCACGACCCGGCCCGCGTCGTAGCGGTCGATCCCGAACACGGCCCGGGCCACCTCGCTGCGGCCCGACCCGACCAGCCCGGCCAGGGCGACGATCTCGCCGGCCCGCACGTCCAGCGAGATGTCGGTGAACACGCCTTCCCGGGTCAGGTGCTCCACCCGGAGCACCAGCTCGCCGGGCACCCCGCGCTCGCCGGCCGACCGCGCCTCCATCTGCCGCCCGACCATGGCGCGGATCAGGTCGTCCGCGGTCAGCCCGGCCAGTTCGCTGGTCAGCACGTGCCGGCCGTCGCGCATGACCGTCACCCGCTGGCAGATCTCGAAGACCTCCTCCAGCCGGTGCGAGATGAACAGGACCGCCGCGCCGCCCGAGCGCAGCGCGGCGACCACGTCGAACAGCCGGGCGACCTCGGTCGCGGACAGCGCCGCGGTCGGCTCGTCCATCACGATCACCCGGGCGTCCAGCGACAGGGCCTTGGCGATCTCGACGATCTGCTGATCCGCGATGGACAGCCCGCGGCTGATCCGGCCCGGGTCGAGCTTGACCCCCAGCCGGGCGAACAGCGCGGCGGAGTCCGCGTGCATCCGGCGCCGGTCGATCCGCCGCCCGGCCAGCAGGGGCTGGCGTCCCATGAAGATGTTCTCCGCGACGGACAGGTCGGGAAAGAGGGTGGGCTCCTGGTAGATGACCGCGATCCCGGCGTTCTGGGCGCCGGCCGGGTTGTGCAGGCTGACCGGCGTCCCGTCGATCAGCAGCTCGCCGGAATCCGGCTGGTACACCCCGGCCAGGATCTTCACCATGGTGGACTTGCCCGCGCCGTTCTCGCCGAGCAGCGCGTGCGCCTCCCCGGCGTACAGGTCGATCGTGCCGTCGGTGACCGCGCGGACCGCGCCGAACGATTTGGTGGCGCCGTGCAGGGCCAGCACGGGCTGGGCCGACGGGGTGGCCTGGGCCTGGCCGGGCGGCCTTGGCTCCGGGGGGCTTGGGGGTGCCAGGCAGTCCCGGTGCGCCCGGTGTTTCCGGTGTTCCCGGTGTTTCCGGGGCCGGGCTGGCCGGTGTCTCGGGGGCGAAGCTGGCCGGGATGGCCCCGGGGTCTGGGGTTCGGGGGCCTGGGGTTCGGGGGCCTGGGGTTCGGGGGCCTGGGGTTCGGGGGTCCGGGGTTCCGGGCGAGGGGATGCCGCCGTCGTGGCCGTCGCCAGCTGTCACAGCCCGGTCCCCTCTCGCCTGGGTGGGGTCGCCCCGGTCCGGCAGCAGGCCAGCGGGGGTGCCTGAAGGAGGATGTGCTATAACGTTTCAAACGTATGTGGAAGCAGTGTCAAGCGAAGCGACGAGCGTGTCAATAGCGGTCCGCGGCGATGCCCGAATCGTTACAGACAGGTTTCAAGGCCGCGATCGGTCACCCTGGAGCGCGTCTGGTTGACGTGCTCCCGCGCGGCGCACGACACTGACCGCACAGGAGGAGCCGTGGCGGACACGCCGGTCAGTATCAGGGAGGTCGCCGCCCTTGCCGGCGTCTCGCTCGGCACTGTCTCCAACGTGCTCAACCGCCCGGAAGTGGTGGCCGAACCGACCCGCACCCGGGTCCAGGCGGCGATCAAGGAACTGGGCTTCATCCGCAACGAGTCGGCCCGCCAGCTCCGGGCCGGCCGGAGCCGCACGATCGGGCTGGTCGTCCTGGACGTGGCCAACCCGTTCTTCACCGACGTGGCGCGGGGCGTGGAGGACGAGGCGAGCGAGGCCGGGCTGGCCGTGATCCTGTGCAACAGCGACGACCAGAAGGCCAAGGAGTCCCGCTACCTCGAGGTGCTGGAGGAGCACCGGGTCCAGGGCATCCTGATCACGCCGGTCTCCGGCGCCGACAAGCGGCTGGCCAGCGTCCAGCGCCGGGGCACCCCGGTGGTGCTGGTGGACAGCCGGTCACCGTCGCGCGGCCAGTGCTCGGTCTCGGTGGACGACGTGCTCGGCGGTGACCTGGCCGTGTCCCATCTGCTGGAGGCCGGCCACGAGCAGATCGCGTTCGTGGGCGGCCCGATGAGCGTGCGGCAGGTCAGCGACCGCCGGGACGGGGCCGTCCGCGCCCTGGAGCGGGCCGGCCGTGACGGCGGCGACCTGCTCGTGATCGAGACCCCGGCGCTGAACGTGACCGCGGGCCAGCGGGCGGGTGCCGCGCTCGCCGCGCTGCCCGCCGCGACCCGGCCCACCGGCGTGTTCTGCGCGAACGACCTGCTCGCGCTGGGTGTGCTGCAGGAGATGACGACCCACCGGATCGCCGTGCCGGACAGCGTGGCCATCGTGGGCTACGACGACGTGGACTTCGCGGCCGCGGCGGCGGTGCCGCTGTCGTCGGTCCGCCAGCCCCGCCATCAGCTGGGCCGGGCCGCCGCCCAGCTGCTGATCGAGGAGGCCCTCGGTGACGGCACGCACCGGCACCGGCAGGTCGTGTTCGAGCCGGACCTGGTGGTGCGCACGTCGAGCCAGGGGCGGCCGCGCCGGCCCCGCAAGGCGCGCCGCCCCCCCGCTGAAGCCGGCGCCGCGGCCGGGGCCAGCGCAGCGGCCGGGGCCCGCCAAGCAGCCGGGGCCGGGGCGGGCCAAGGAGCGGAGGCCGGTGCGCGGCCCGTGGCCAGTGAGGCGGCAAGCTAACGGCATGCGTATCGCCCTGTTCGTGACCTGCCTGGCCGACACCCTGTTCCCCGAGGCGGGCCGGGCCACGGTCCGGCTGCTGGAGCGGCTCGGCCACCAGGTCGAGTTCCCGGCCGCGCAGACCTGCTGCGGCCAGATGCACGTCAATACCGGCTACATCCGCGACGCGCTGCCCCTGGTCCGCCGCTACGTCGACGTGTTCGAGGGCTGCGAGGCGATCGTGGTCCCGTCCGGCTCGTGCACCGGGTCGATCCGGCACCAGCACGCGATGGTGGCCCGCCGGTACGGGGACGAGCCGCTGGCCCGCCGCGCCGAGGCGGTCGCCGCCCGGACCTACGAGCTGTCCCAGCTCCTGGTGGACGTGCTCGGGGTGGACGACGTGGGCGCCTACTACCCGCACCGGGTCACCTACCATCCGACCTGCCATTCGCTGCGGATGCTGCGGGTCGGTGACCGCCCGCTCCGGCTGCTCCGCAACGTGGCCGGGATCGACCTGGTCGAGCTGCCGGATGCCGACACGTGCTGCGGGTTCGGCGGCACGTTCGCGGTCAAGAACGCGGACACCTCCACCGCCATGCTGGCCGACAAGATGCGCTGCGTGCTCGACACCCGGGCCGAGGTGTGCACGGCCGGGGACAGCTCCTGCCTGATGCACATCGGCGGCGGCCTGTCCCGGCTGCGCGCGGGCACCCGGACCGTGCACCTGGCGGAGATCCTGGCCTCGGTTCCGGACCTGGCCGGCCCGGGAGGCGGCCCGGTGAGCGCGCCCACCTTCCTCGGCCTGCCCACCGCGCCGCGCGGCGTGGGCCACCTGCGCGGCGCCGAGCCGTTCCCGGTCAGCGCCCGCCGCGCGCTGGCCGATACCCAGCTGCGCCGCAACCTCGGCCGGGCCACCCGGACCATCCGGGCCAAGCGGGCCGCGGTGGTCGGCGAGCTGCCGGACTGGGAAGCGCTGCGCGACGCGGGCCAGGCCATCAAGGCCGGGACCATGGCCCACCTGGACCGCTACCTGGAGCAGCTCGAGGAGCAGGTCACGGCCCATGGCGGGGTGGTGCACTGGGCGCGCGACGCGATCGAGGCCAACCGCATCGTGGTGGACCTGGTCCGCGCGACCGGGGCCACCGAGGCGGTCAAGGTCAAGTCGATCGTCACCGACGAGATCGGCCTGAACGACGCGCTGGCCGCCGCGGGCATCACCGCGCACGAGACCGACCTGGCCGAGCTGATCGTCCAGCTCGGCCACGACCGGCCGTCGCACATCCTGGTCCCGGCCATCCACCGGAACCGGGCCGAGATCCGGGACATCTTCCTGCGCGAGATGGCCGGCGTGGATCCCGGGCCTGACCGACTCACCGGCCGCGCTGGCCGAGGCGGCCCGGCTGCACCTGCGCCGCCGCTTCCTGTCCGCGAAGGTCGGGATCAGCGGGGCCAACTTCGCGATCGCGGAGACCGGCACGCTGTGCGTGGTCGAGTCCGAGGGGAACGGCCGGATGTGCCTGACCCTGCCGGACACGCTGATCACCGTGATGGGCATCGAGAAGATCCTGCCCCGGTGGGCCGACCTCGGCGTGTTCATGCAGTTGCTGCCGCGCAGCTCCACCGGGGAGCGGATGAACCCGTACACCTCGATGTGGACCGGCGTGACCCCCGGCGACGGCCCGCAGCAGTTCCACCTGGTCCTGCTGGACAACGGGCGGACCGCGGCGCTGGCCGACCAGGCCGGCCGCCAGGCGCTGCACTGCATCCGCTGCTCGGCGTGCCTGAACGTCTGCCCGGTGTACGAGCGGGTCGGCGGGCACGCCTACGGCTCGGTGTACCCGGGCCCGATCGGCGCGGTGCTGTCCCCGATGCTGACCGGGGTGGAGGACAACGCCTCGCTGCCGTACGCCTCCTCGCTGTGCGGCGCGTGCTACGACGCCTGCCCGGTGAAGATCGACATCCCGTCGCTGCTGGTGCACCTGCGGGCCCGGCACGTGGACGAGGTCGCGGCCACCCGGCGGCTGCCCAGCCCCGAGGCGGTGACCATGGCCGCCGCCGCCTGGGTGATGGCCAGCCCGGCCCGGTACGAGGCCGCGCAGCGGGGCGGGCGGGCTGGCCGGCTGCTGGGCCGCGGCGGGCGGATACGGCGGCTGCCCCCGCCCTTGTCGGCCTGGACCGCGGCCCGCGACGCGCCCGAGCCGCCCGCCCAGACGTTCCGTCAGTGGTGGCGGACCGAGCACGGGGACACCGGGCATCGGGCGCCGGGCCCGGGGGCGCCGGGCACAGGGGGGCGACGGGCAGGGGGACACCCGGTGACCGCCCGCGAGGACATGCTCGGCCGGATCCGCACCGCGCTGGCCGGCGACCGCCGCCCGCCCGCTGGCCAGCGCCCCGGCCGCAGCAGCCCGCTCCCGCCCGCCGCCGCCCCGGCGCCCGGCTACCGGACCCACGGCGAGCTCGATCCCGCCGCCGTGCTCGACCTGCTCGCGGAGCGCCTCGTCGACTACCGCAGCCACGTGCGGCGCACCGGCCGCGGGCGGCTGCTGGACACCGTCCGGGCGGCGCTGGCCGAGCGGGGCGCCCGCCGGGTGGTCCTGCCGCCCGGCCTGGACCTGCCCGGCCTAAGCCAGGCGCCGCCCGGCCAGGCCAGCTCCCTGGACGGCATCGAGCTGATCACCGACGACGGCCGCTCCGCCCAGGAACTCGACCAGCTGGACGGCGTCATTACCCGCGCCGCGGTGGCCATCGCCGAGACCGGCACCATCGTCCTGGACGCCGGGCCCGGCCAGGGCCGCCGCGCGCTGAGCCTGATTCCCGACTATCACCTGTGCCTGATCGAGGCGGACCAGGTGGTCGCGCTGGTCCCGGAGGCCGTGGCCCGGCTGGCGCCCGGCCGCCCGCTGACCTGGATCAGCGGCCCGTCTGCCACCAGCGACATCGAGCTCGACCGGGTCGAGGGCGTGCACGGCCCCCGCACCCTCGAAGTCATCCTCATCGAGACCGGAACCGGGTAACGGAAGAAACCGCCGCCCGGGACCCCGGGGCGACCCGCCGCCGCCCCCCGTCGCCGCCCCCCGGGCTCATCCCCGCCAGTCACACTGGCCCCTTCCGTCCACATTTCCCGCGTGACGTGCGCGATCCCGGGTGAATTGTCCGGTTCGGGCGAACGTTACACGGGAAATGTCGGCCGCTGACCATGATCAATGTTATTCGTGGGACTGTTGGTGTTAGTGGGATCGGGGGAGCGGCCCCCCACCCCCCGGGCCGCCCTGCGGGGGGGCGCCACGCCGGGGAGCGCGCCGGGGGGCGCCACGCGGAGGGCGGGACGCCGGGGGGCGCCGCGCGAGGGGCCCGCCTGCGCCGGGGGGCGCCACGCCGGGGAGCGCGCCGGGGGGCGGGACGCGGGGGGCGGGACGGCGGGGGATCGGTACCGTGGGGGACCGCTGCCGTGGTTGGGCGGATTCCGCCGGGGCTACAGTCAGGTCATGACGCCCTGGTGGGTCCGCATGATCCGGCTCCCCGACGGGGAGGTGGTGGACGCGGGAATCACCAGCGCGGGCCGGTGGACGTCGCAGCCCCCGGACCGGGCGGGCCTGCTGCCCGGGCGCTTCGTCCTCCCCGGCCTGGTGGACGCGCACTGTCATCTCAGTGTGGGGCGGGCCGACGGTGGCGAGCCGTTCGCCCTGGATCCGGACGTCATGCGGGCCAACCTGCGGAACGCTCACGCGGCGGGCGTTACCGTGATCCGCGACACCGGCAGCCCGGGCAGCGCCACGCTCACGCTGCTCGGGTCCGCTGAGGGTGCGGGGCTGCAGGCGTGCGGCCGGTTCCTGGCCCCCGCGGGCAGGTACTACCCGGCCCTGCATGAGCCGGTTCCTCGTGAGCTGCTGGTGGCCGCGGCCCTGGAAGAGGTCAGGGCCGGGGCGACCTGGATCAAGCTGATCGCGGACTTCCCCGTGCTCAGCCCGGGTGAGCCGCCGTCGGCCCCGTCACCGACCTACCCGCTCGCCGACATCCAGCGCCTGGTCGAGGCGGTGCACGGCGCTGGTGCCCGCGTTGCCGCGCATTCGACCACGCGGTACGTGACGGAGCTGATCGCCGCGGGGATCGATTCAGTCGAGCACGGCACCGCCCTCGACGACGACGACATCGCGTCGCTGGCCGCGCGGGGCGGAGCGTGGACCCCCACCCTGTGCGCAGTCGTCGGTACCCGCCTCGGTGAATCCATTCCGCAACTCCGGCAACGCCTGGAGCGTGCCGAGCGGCTGCGTTACCTGCTGTCACGGGCTGATGGTCATGGCCTGACCGTCATGGCCGGAACCGACGTCGCCGGGAGCATCCCCCAGGAGGTCGCGCTCCTGGCGGAACTGGGGCTGCCACCGCAGGCGGCACTCGCGGCGGCCAGCACGGCGGCCCGCCGGTTCCTGGGGTTCGGCGGGTTCCAGCCGGGCGAGCCCGCCGATCTCGTCACCTACGACAGCGATCCTCGTGACGACCCGGCGGTCCTGGGCCAGCCCGCGGCCATCGTCGTCCGCGGTGCGCGCATCAGGTAACCGGCGGAGGCGGTCATGCGGGCGGTCGTGTACCCGGACTACGGGGTCGTGCCGGAGGTGGCTGAGGTCGGCGAGCCGGCCTGCCCTGCGGATGGCGTGGTGATCAGCGTCGGGGCGACCGGGGTGTGCCGGTCGGACTGGCACGCCTGGAAGGGGCACGACCCGGTCCCGCTGCCGCACATTCCCGGGCACGAACTGGCCGGGACCATCGCCCAGGCCGGCCCGGCGGTGACCCGCTGGCGGCCCGGCGACCGGGTCACGGTGCCGTTCGCCTGCGGCTGCGGCCGGTGCACGTACTGCCGGGCGGGCGAGGCGCAGGTCTGCCCGGACCAGACCCAGCCCGGATTCACCGGTCCCGGGTCGTTCGCCGAGCGGGTGGCCATCCACGCCGCGGACACCAACCTGGTGGCGCTGCCGGACGCGGTGGACGCCGTCACCGCGGCCAGCCTGGGCTGCCGGTTCGCCACCGCCTACCGGGCGCTCACCGGGCATGCCCGGCTGCGCCCGGGGGAGTGGCTCGCGGTGCACGGCTGCGGCGGGGTCGGGCTGTCGGCCGTGCACATCGGGGTAGCCCTCGGCGCGCGGGTGATCGCGGTGGACGTGGCCGGGCAGGCTCTCGAGCGGGCCCGCGACCTCGGCGCCGAGCACGCAATTCTTTCCGCAACGAACACCGATCCGGTCCCGGTCATCCACGACCTGACGGGGGGCGGCGCGCAGGTGTCCCTGGACGCCCTCGGGTCGGCGGAGACGCTGGACGGCTCGGTGCGGAGCCTGCGCCGGCGCGGCCGGCACGTCCAGGTCGGCTTGCTCCTCGGCGCGGCCGCCGCGCCGCCGGTCCCGATGGACCTGGTCATCGCCCGGGAGCTGGAGATCTACGGGTCGCACGGCATGGCGGCGCGGGACTACCCGCCGCTGCTGGCCCAGGTCGCGGACGGCATACTGCGCCCGCGGCTGCTCGTCGGCGAGGTGATCAGCCTGGCGGAGGCGGGTGCCGCGCTGGCCGCCCTGGACGGCCCGCCGTCCAGCGGCGGGATGACCGTGGTCGATCTGCACCCCTGACGTCTGATGAACGCCAGCCACGGGCCGATAGCCACACCCCAGGACCTGGACCGCCTGGCGGGCGAGGCGTACCGCGAGGGCCACTGGGACCGGGCTCTCGGGTTGCTCGGCATCGCGCGGATGGCCTACCCTGGCCGCGCCGGGTTGTGGGACCGGCGGGAGGCCCGGGTGCGGGCCGCCATGGCCCGGGGGGCCCGGAACCGGAGTTAGCCGCCTTCGCGGGCGCCGGCGGCGAGCCCGGCGGCCGGCCGGGTGTTGATCACCCGGTCCGGCGTGATGCCGTGCCGCTCGGCCCGCTCGCAGCCGTTTTCCAGCCAGTCGAGCTGGCCGGGCGCGTGCGCGTCGGTGTCGATGGAGAACAGGCAGCCCGCCCCGGCCGCCCGCCGGAGGAGCCGGCCAGGCGGGTCCCGGCGCTCCGGCCGGCAGTTGATCTCGACCGCGACGCCGTGCTCGCGGCAGGCCGCGAACACCGCGTCCGGGTCGAACTCCGATTCCGGGCGCCCCCGGCCGCCGCGCCCGGTCAGCAGCCGGCCGGTGCAGTGCCCGAGCACGTCCACGTGCGGGTTGCGGACCGCGGTGACCATCCGCTCAGTCATCGGGCCGGCCGGCATCCGTAGCTTGGAGTGCACGCTGGCCACCACCACGTCGAGCCGGGCGAGCAGGTCGGCCCGCTGGTCCAGCGACCCGTCGTCGAGGATGTCGACCTCGATGCCGGTCAGGATGCGGAACGGGGCGAGGTCGGCGTTGAGCCGGGCGACGAGCTCGAGCTGGGCTTCCAGGCGCTCGGCGGTCAGCCCGCCGGCCACGGTGAGCCGGGGCGAGTGGTCGGTCAGCGCGATCCATTCGTGGCCCAGCGCGCGGGCCGCCTCGGCCATCTCCCCGGGCGGGCTGCCGCCGTCGGACCAGTCCGAGTGCGTGTGGCAGTCGCCGCGCAGCGCCGCCCGCAGGGGCGAGGCCGGGAGCGGGCCGCCGCTGCCCTCCAGCAGCCGGGTCAGGTACGAGGGCTGCTGGCCCGCGGCGGCCTGGGTGATGACCTCGGCGGTGACCTCGCCCACGCCGTTCAGCGCGCGCAGCGTGCCGTCGCCCAGCCGGCGCTCCAGCTCGCCCGCGGGCAGCCCGGCCACCACCTGCGCGGCGCGCCGGAAGGCCCGCACCCGGTACGTGGGTGCCCCGGCCCGTTCGAGCTGGAAGGCGATGTCCCGCAGCGCGGTCACGGGGCCGGGCGGCGGGGGATCGGCGGACTCGGCATCAGCGGGCACAGGAACCAGTATCCGCATGTCAGGCTGCGAACGGACCGTTAGAGGGATGAAGCACCGGGCTGCGGGCAGGGGTTAACGGTACGCACAGCGAGCGATTCAAGACATCTCCGGAGGAGAGAAAACCCGTGGTGAACCAGGTACCTGACCTCATGCTGAACAACGGCCGGACTATCCCCCAGCTCGGCTTTGGCGTGTTCCAGGTCAAGCCGGAGGACACCGTGGAGGCGGTGAGCACCGCCCTGCAGACCGGTTACCGGCACATCGACACCGCCGAGATGTACGGCAACGAGAAGGAAGTCGGCGAGGCCATCGCCAAGTCCGGCCTGGCCCGCGCGGACGTGTTCGTGACCAGCAAGCTGTCCAACGACGCGCACCTCCCCGATGACGCCCGGGCAGCGTTTGACCTGTCGCTGGGGGAGCTCGGGTTCGACTACCTCGACCTGTTCCTGATCCACTGGCCGCTGCCGACCCGCTACGACGGCGACTTCGTGTCCACCTGGCGCACGCTGGAGGAGTTCTACCGGGACGGGCGGGCCCGCTCGATCGGCGTGTCGAACTTCCAGCCGCAGCACATCCGGCGGCTGCACGCCGAGGCCGAGGTGCCGCCGGCCGTCAACCAGATCGAGGTCCACCCGTACCTGACCCAGGACGACGTGCGCGCGTTCTGCGCCGAGCACCAGATCGCGGTCGAGGGCTGGTCACCGATCGCGCAGGGTGAGGTGCTCGCCGACCCCACGATCCGGGAGATCGCCGAGCGGGCCGGGAAGACCCCGGCGCAGGTCGTGCTGCGCTGGCACATTGAGCGGGGCGACATCGTCTTCCCGAAGTCGGTCACGGCGTCCCGGATCCGGGAGAACTTCGCCATCTTCGGCTTCGAGCTGTCCGGCGAGGACGTCGAGGCGATCAGCGCGCTGAACAAGAACGAGCGGACCGGCCCCGACCCGGACACGTTCGCCGGATAGCGCCTCCCCGGCTAGGGGCGTCGGACGCTCCACTGGAACGTGCCGAGGCACACCAGCGCGTGCGCCTCGTCGGTGATCTCGGCCACGGTGCTGATCCGGGCGTGGCTGTGCGTCCCGGACAGCACCGGCCGCAGCGCCTGCCGGGCGGCCGCGCCGAGGCGGCAGGAGGCCACCAGCCGGCCGCGCGCGGGCGCCCGGAACTCCAGCGTGGCGGCCGCGCCCAGCGGGAGCACGCCGCGCATGTCGTCCCCGGCCTCGCAGGCGGCGATGATGGCCGCGAGGCCGGCCGCGTCGGCCAGCGTGATCAGGCCGCTGGAATGCAGCGAGCCGATGACGTTGGTGAGCGCATGCGGGGTGAGCAGTGCGACCTGAGCGGCGCCGTCGCCCGCGTGCAGCACCTCCAGGCCGGCGGTGGCGTGGGCCGGCACCCCGTCGAGGAGCGAGCGCGCCAGGGCGGTGACGTCCATGAACTGCCGAGTGTGCCAGGCCCGGCTGACCAGGGCGTAACCACCGGGCGAACACCCGGGTTCCGCTGCCGGGCCCGGCCGGGCCAGACTCAGCTCATGACCGACTGGCGCAGCGAGGTCGGCTCGTGGTGGGCGCAGCGGCTGGGCCTGCCCCGGGCCGCGTTACTCGCGGGCGGCATCTACGGCGCCCCGGTGTCCGGGCACGTCGGCCTGATGGCGGTGACCGGCGCCGACCAGCCACTGGGGTACGGGCCGGCCTGGGCGCTGCCCGCGCTGCGGCGGGTCATGACCGGCCTGCCCGCGGGACCGCTCCGGGCCGACGGTGACCTCCTGCCCGGCGGCCCGCTGGCGATCGCGGCGGCCCGGGTGATCGCCGCGCTCAGCGCCCGGCCTGGCGACGTGATCGGGCCCGCCTGGTACGGCTACGTCACCGCGGGCGCCCTCACTCCCGGGCGCAGCCCGGCGGTGCGGCCGCTGAGCCCGGCTGACCTCCCCCTGCTCCGGAGGCTGCACGAGCAGACGCCGCCCGGGGAACGGGACGAGAGCGGCACCACCGGGCTGCCCGCGTTCGGCTACCTCGAGGGGAATGACCTGCTGGCCGTGGCCTGCCTGGGGACATGGCACGGGATGCCGACCCTGGGCGTGCTCACCCATCCCGGCCACCGGGGGCGCGGCCTGGCCCGGGCGGTGGTCGCGGCCGCCGCCCAGGCCGGCCTGGAACGCCGGGACGTCGTCCAGTACCGTGCCTGGCGCGCCAACGCCGCCTCGATCGCGGTGGCCAGGCGGACCGGGTTCGCGCACTACTGTGACGGCCTGATCATCGACCTCGAAGACCGGCGGGCCCGCTGACCGGCCCCCCGAGAGTGGACGAACTGCGGCCGGGCCGCGGTGAGAAGCCCGCTCAGGGCGCTGCCGCGGCACAGACCAGGACACCCGGCTCAGCCGCGGTCGTGGAGGGTCACCTGGTAGCCGTCGGGGTCCGCGAACGTGAAAGTGCGGCCGAACGGCCCGTCGGCGGGCGCTGAGATGATCGTCGTGCCGGCGGCGGCGAGGGCGTCGTGGATGTCCTGCGCGTCGGGGGCGTGCAGCCACAGCGCCATTCCCTGCCCCGGCTGCGCGATCGCGTCCAGGTCGGTGCCCGCCACGACGTCGCGGACGGCGAACGCGATCGGTTTGGTGTCGAACACGACGGCGTGCGGCGGTCCTGCGCCGGAGCGCTTCAGCCCCAGGTACTGCTCGTAGAAAGCGGCGGAACGCTCCAGGTCGCGCACCTGCAGTGAAATGAAGTCGGGTCCGGTGACGGCCACGATTCCTGCCTCCTCATTGGTATGTCAGTCTTCTGACATACGACAATGTATGTCAGACTACTGACATGAGTCAAGGTGGGCCCGGAGTCGAGCTGGACACCTCGCTGGGGTACATGCTGAAGGCGGCCGCGAGCGCCCTGCACGCTGCCCTGGAGGCCAGGCTGAGGCCGCTGGGCATGACGATCACCCACTACGCCTGCCTGGAGCTGCTGGCCCAGCGACCGGGCCTGTCGAACTCCGAACTTGCCCGTGGCGCCTTCGTCACCCGGCAGTCGATGAACGTGCTCCTGCAGGCCCTCGAACGCCAGGGACTCGTGGTCCGCCCGGCACAGGCACCCGTCGGCCGGGCCCTGCCGGCCGAGCTGACCGCCCGCGGGCGCCGCCAGCTCACGGTGGCCAGCGCCGCGGTCCGCCGCGTCGAGCAGGACATGCTGGCCAGTCTGGATGGCAGCGAACAAGATCAGATGCGGCGCCTGCTCACCGCGTGCATCGCCGCACTGACCGAACCGGCCGCACCGGCGACCTGACTCCTCCGGACCGGCCGCCCGGACCAGGGCACGTGGCGCAGGCAGCAGCGGCCCACCTGCGCATTGCCCTCGCGGACCTGGAGGAGCTTCGCTAATGCTCCTAGTAGAGCGATTACTGCCAGCGGATTAACGACTCGGGACACTAGTGTGCCGCGCCTGAAATCTTCGACATATATTCAGCCAGGGAGTTAAGGATCTCGTCAGCGGTCTTGACCCAGGCGAAGGGCTTCGGGTCTTCGTTCCAGTGGTCGATCCACTGGCGGATGTCGGCCTCGAGGGCCTGGACGGACTTGTGGACGCCGCGGCGTATCTTCTGGTCGGTCAGGTAGCCGAACCAGCGCTCGACCTGGTTGATCCAGGAGGAGCCGGTCGGGGTGAAGTGGACGTGGAAGCGGGGGTGGCGGGCGAGCCAGTCCTGGATCTCCGGGGTCTTGTGGGTGCCGTAGTTGTCGCAGACGAGGTGCACGTCGAGCCCGTGCGGGACGTTCTTGTCGATCTTCTTCAGGAACTTCAGGAACTCCTGGTGGCGGTGGCGGCGGTGCAGCTCGCTGATGACGGTGCCGTCGGCGATGTTGAAGGCGGCGAACAGGCTGGTGACGCCGTGCCGGGCGTAGTCGTGGGTGCGCCGCTCGGGCATGCCGGGCATCATGGGGAGCACCGGCTGGGACCGATCGAGGGCCTGGACCTGGGACTTCTCGTCCACGCAGAGGACGACCGCCTTCTCCGGCGGGTTGTGGTAAAGGCCGACGACGTTGACCACCTTTTCGACGAACAGCGGGTCCGTGGACAGCTTGAAACCGTCGATGAGGTGCGGCTTGATGTCGAACTTCCGCCAGATCCGGCCGACGGTGGACTTGCCCAGCCCGCTGCGCCTGGCCATCGAGGCACGGGACCAGTGGGTGGCGTCCCGGGGGATCTCCTCCAGGGTGGCGGTGACGACCTCCTCCACCTTGTCCAGCAGGAGCGACGGCGGCCGGCCGGGGCGCTTCTCGTCTGCCAGCCCGTCGAGCCGCTTGCGGGTGAACCGGCCCCGCCACCGGGCCACGGTGTGCTCGGTGGTCCGCAGCTCGGCCGCGACCTGCTTGTTGTCCTTGCCGTCGGCGCAGGCCAGCACGATCCTCGCCCGGAGCGCCAGCACCTGGGATGTCTTCGCCCGCCGCGCCCACCGGGTGAGCTGGTCCCGCTCGGCATCCGTCAGGACCAGTCCGGCCTTCGGGCGGCCCGGCCTCGGGTCGTCCGTGAGCCCGGCCGGACCGGACCCGGTGAACCGCACCCGCCACTTCCGTACCGTCTCGACGGAAAGGCCCAGCTCAGCGGCAACACCAGAATTACCGGCATCAGAGTCCGCGCAGGCCAGCACGACCCGCGCCCGCTCAGCCAGGCGCCTGTCTCCCGACACCAGCAGACGGCGGAGCTCCGCGCGGTCCTCATCCGACAGCACCAGAGGCGCAACAGGAAGGGACATAAAGACAGCATACAGACTTATGTCGATAATTTCAGGCGCGGCACACTTAGGATAGAGGCTAGTGTCCTGAGTCGGTAATTCGTTCACAGTAGGCGGCGAGGGTTTCGAGGATCTCGTCGGCGGTCTTGGTCCACACGAATGGCTTCGGGTCTTTGTTCCACTCGTTGATCCATTTGCGGATGTCGGTTTCGAGTTCGGTGACGCTGCGGTGGGCTGACCTGCGGAGCTTGCGGTTCGTAAGCTCCGCGAACCAGCGCTCGACGAGGTTGAGCCATGACGAGCTGGTCGGCGTGAAGTGCAGGTGGAAGCGGGGGTGCCTCAGGAGCCACTTCTGGATTTCGGGGGTCTTGTGGGTGGCGTAGTTGTCCAGGACCAGGTGCAGGTCCAGGTCCCGCGGCACCGCGGCGTCGATGAGCTTGAGGAACCGCAGGAACTCCTGATGGCGGTGCCGGCGGTAGGGCTGGGCGATCACCGACCCGCTGGCCAGGTCGAACGCGGCGAACAGGCTGGTCGTGCCGTTGCGCACGTAGTCGTGGGTCATCCGCGCCGGCGTGGTGGGGAGCATCGGCAGGCAGGGCGCGGTCCGGTCCAGCGCCTGGATCTGCGACTTCTCGTCCACGCACAGCACGAGGGCGTTCTCAGGCGGGCTCATGTAGAGGCCGACGACGTCGCGGACCTTGTCGATGAACTGCGGGTCGGTGGACAGCTTCCACGTCTGGATGATGTGCGGCTTGAGGCCGAACGCCCGCCAGATCCTCGACACCGCCGACTGGGACATGCCCGCAGACCTGGCCATCGACCGGGTTGACCAGTGCGTGTCCCCGCCCGGCGGCGCCTGCTCCAGCGTCGCGGTGATCACCTTCTCCACGTGCTCGTCAGTGACCGTCCGCGGCCGGCCCGGCCGCGGCTCGTCGCTCAGCCCCTCCAGGCGGGCCTCCAGGAACCGCGACCGCCACTTGCCCGCCGTCGTCCTGGATACGCCCAGCTCAGCGGCCACCGCGCTGACGCCGGCACCCCCCGCGCAGGCCAGGATGATCCGCGACCGCAGCGCCAGCGCCTGCGCGGTCTTCCGCCGCCGCGCCCACCCCTCAAGGACCCGCCGCTCATCATCGGACAGCACCAGCGGCTCAAGCTTCGGACTCGCCACGAGCCAAGCCTACTAGGTGAACATGAATTATTGATTCAGGACACTAGTGGATAGCCAAGCGCAATTACAAACATGGGTTTGCATCAAAGATGGCGGGAAGCTTACTTCTGCTCAGTTGAAAGATTCGCCGCCACCTGTGAGGCGCGTTCTACAGTGCCGAGGGGGAAGCCGGCTTTGTTGAAGATAAAGACGGCGATGGTCCCCAGTATCGGAGCCAACGCAGGTGCTACCGGACCGATCTTCGGAGCCAGACCTATTACGGCCACCATAGCGGCGATGACTATACTGGCCCCGCATATTTGAAGCGCAATGAGCCACCTCGGCGCACGGGGTTGGTATTTTTGACCTGGCAGGTCATACCAGCAACCTACGGCGAGGACTTGCATGTCATCCGTTAGGCGTTTAAGGATATCGGAATACCCGAATTGGTTCGACATTACCAGCACTGACTGAAGTTCGCGCATGGCCCGGGCCTTGCCTGCACTAAGGGCGAAAGCGTCCCGTCGTACAACGGGCGCAATGCGCGAAAGTCCCAGTGGGATACGTTCGATTTTTTTGGCTGTGGTCTCCAGGTGAATTGCGATATGCGCCCTAAAGCTAGCACGGTTCCAGAACCTCTCGTTTCGCTCAAGCTCGCGCACGGTCAGAAAGAGGAGCAGGGCGGCCATGTTGCAATAGTGCTTGCGTTGAGTATAGTTGAGTAGCATCACTTCGATGGCCAGAAAAACTGCAGACGCGGAGAGCTCAAAAATGGTGTTGTAAGGGCGCCTAAAATTGGTGACGCTCACTAGAACCGCAAAGTAGACAATGAAGAGCACAGCGAGGCCAGCGGCAGCAAGGCGGAGCTCGCCTACCCGTCTGACCTCCGCTTTCGTCATTTGATTTATTGTGTCCTGATTGACTACGCGTAATGATGCGCTCCCCGAAGCCTGTTGGGTGTAGTACCTCTTTATATAGCCATTAGAGAGGAACGTTCTGCTAAGGCTCAGGTGGTCATCGTAGTCAGGTTGTTCTGCTGAACCTGACCGCCACCATTGTGCTAGCCGAGATGCCCTCCGGGCCGGGCCTGGTTTTAGTGCCACCGCTGTTTCCCCTGTACTTCTAAAACGGTCGGCTGACTGCCGCGATTATATTATATTGTCGGATGGCTTTATGGCGGTCGGCTCCAGTTCGCGCCCGCGAGCCGGCTAGGCCTGCCAGCCGGCTGAGGGCCGCGGGCCGCCCCCGATGGCCGGGCGGGGACGCGGCTGGCGGGTCAGCCACTGCCAGAACGTCCGCCGCGGCGGCCGTGGCGGGCGCGCCTGCCGGCGCGGCCGGGCGGTGATGATGCCGCTGCCGACCTTGCCGGACACCTGGATGCGCAGGACGGACGCGTCCGCCCCCCAGGGCGCCCGGACCTCCAGCGCGCCGCTGCGCACCGCCACCTCGTCCATGTCGACCACGATGCCGGGCTTGGTCACCAGGGTCAGGACCCCGGAGCCCACCTCAGCCTCGATGGGCAGCACCGGCTGGGTGATCACCGCCTCGGAGAAGTCCAGCGTCACGGTGCCGCTTTTCACCCGGACCTCCATCCGGCGCGGGACCAGCCACGGCCCAGTGCGCTCCACGCTGGAGGACTGGCAGTCGATGCGGACGACATCCTTGGGGGCCGGCGCTCCCAGCATGGTCCCGGCGGCAGACGGGAGGTCCTTCGTGACCGAGGCGAGTTCGGCGTAGGTGCGCGCGGTGAGCGCCACCTCCAGCCGCTCGTCGAGTTCCTCGGCGGTGAGGCGGCCGTCACCGGCGGCCACCCGCAGCTGCTCGGCCACCCGGTCCCGGTCCTCGTACGAGACGCGCAGCTCACCGCGCGGAACCGGGTTCTCGCTGGGGTCCGCCTGCCGCAATTCGCCCGTCATGGGCACACTCTATGGCCCAGGCCGCGCCGGGGGAGGGCCCGGAGCCGGGGAGAGCCCGGAGCCGGGGGAGGCCCGGCGCCGGGGAGGCCCGGCGCCTCATCCCGCCCCGATGGGCGCGGCCCACCCGGGGCACGGGATCAGGCAGAACGGATGGCCGGCCGGGTCGGCGTACACGGCCGGGCTGGCGTCTGGCCCGGGCAGCCGCCGGGCGCCCAGCGCCAGTACCCGGGGCCCGGCGGCCTCGAGGTCATCGACCATGATGTCGAAGTGCATCTGCTGCGGCCAGGCCGGGTCCGGCCACCGCGGCGGCCGGAAGTCCGGTGCGAGCTGGAAGCCGATGCCCGAGGTGGTGTCGCTGGCGGAGACGACCGCGAAGCCGTCCTCCTGCCAGGTGACCGGCAGCCCGAGCAGCTCGGAGTAGAACGCGGCCAGCGCGGCCGGGTCAGGGCAGTCCACGATGACGTGATGCAGGCGTCCGATCACGGTTCCATCGTGACAGAGCGGTGGCGCCGGGCCCGGCGGCGGGCGCGCACCGCAGGCTAAGTTCCGAAACTTTGTTCGACAAATGTGGCCCGTGCCTGTTACTGTCGCGGCGACGCTGAGTCCCCAGGCGGAGGTCTCATGATGAGCAGCACGAGCGGCGATACGCAGGTTCACCGGCCGGGCGGGCCGGGCCCCGGGCGCGAGCTCACCCCGCGCCAGCGCGACGTGCTCTACGCCATCGAGGGGTTCCGGCAGGAGCACCACTACGCGCCGAGCGTGCGGGATATCGGCCGGGTAGTCGGGCTGGGCCCGTCCAGCGTGCAGCACCATCTCACGGTGCTGCGGCAGAAGGGCTGGCTGAGCGGATCCACCGGCCAGGCGCGGACCTCCGTGGTGCTGGCCCCGGGGCACCCGGTCATCGAGGTCGTCGACCCCCGCCAGGCCACGGGGGTGATCCGGGCGGCCAGATCCCGGCCGGCCAGATCCCGGCCGGCCAGGGAGGGCCGCGGCCCCGGTGACCCCGCCTACGTGCCGCTGGTCGGGGAGATCGCCGCGGGCTACCCGAAAGACGCCCGGCAGTCCGTCGAGGATGTCTTCCCGCTGCCCAAGCAGCTGGTGGGCGAGGGCGACCTGTTCCTGCTCAAGGTGGTCGGCGATTCCATGATCGGCGCAGCGATCGCCGACGGCGACCTGGTGGTCGTCCGCGAGCAGCAGGTCGCCGAGAACGGCGAGATCGTCGCGGCCATGATCGACGGGGAGGCCACGGTCAAGAGCTACCGGATGTCTGACGGCCATATCTGGCTGATGCCGCACAATCCGGCCTTCACGCCGATCGCGGGGGACGGGGCCACGATCCTCGGCAAGGTGGTCAGCGTCCTGCGCCGGGTCCGCTGAGTTTCGGGCCCGCGGCCGGCGGAAACGAGCTGACGGTGGGCGGCAGGCGGCGCACACTGGACCTCGTCGCCAGGACGGCCAGCAGAATCCGGGGGCGGCCACCCTGGCCAGGCCGGGTGCGGACGGGAGAGTCACGATGACGGTTCAGCCGGGGTGGGACTCCGTATACGTCGCGGACCAGCCGCCCCCGTGGGATATCGGCCGCCCGCAGCCGGTGTTCACCCGCCTGGCGGACCAGGGCCTGCTCCGCGGCCGGCTGCTCGACTCGGGCTGCGGAACCGGGGAGAACACGATGATGGCGGCGGAGCACGGCGCCGACGCCCTGGGCGTGGACGTCGCCCCGCACGCCATCGAGCAGGCCCGCGAGAAGGCCGCCCGGCGCGGCAGCGCGGCCCGGTTCGAGGTGGCCGACGCGCTGGACCTCGGGCACCTCGCCCTGGCCGTCGACACGGTGGTGGACAGCGGCGTCTTTCACGTGTTCGACGACGAGGACCAGGCCCGGTACGTGGCCAGCCTGGCGTCGGTCATGCGGCCGGGGGCGACGTGCTATCTGCTGTGCTTCAGCGACCGGCAGCCGGGCACGATGGGCCCGCGCCGGGTCACCCAGGACGAGCTGGCCGCCGCGTTCCGTGACGGCTGGGCCATCGCCAGCATCACCGCCGAGACGTTCGCGATCCACAACTTCGGCGGCGCCTCGGAAGCCCAGGCCTGGCTGGCCACCATCGAGCGTTCCGGCCCGCCCTCAGGCGGCTGACCAGAGACCGCCGTCCCGGGCCCCCGGGCCCCCGGGCGGTCAGTCCTTGCGGCCGGTCAGGGCCAGGCTGGCGCCGATGCCGATCATGGCCAGGCCACCGGCCCCGCCCACCATCTCGAGCCGGCGCGGGGAACGGGCCAGCCAGGCCCGGGCCGACCCGGCGGCGAGCGCCCAGGTGCTGTCGCACACCACCGCGATCGCGACGAAGACCGACCCGAGCAGCAGCATCTGCACCGGGACGTGACCCGCTGACCGGTTCACGAACTGCGGCAGCACGGCCGCGAAGAACACGATCACCTTCGGGTTGCTCACCCCGACTACGATCCCGTCGCGCAGGATCCGGCCGAAGCTCTTGGGCTCGGCCGCGACGTCCAGCGCGGCGCGCAGCGAGCCCCGGTGGCGGATGGCCTGCACGCCGAGGTAGACGAGGTAGGCCGCACCGGCCAGCTTGATCACCGTGAAGATGGCCACCGACCGTTCCACCAGCGCGCCGATGCCGAACGCCACGGCCACGACCTGCAGGTAGACGCCGATCTGGCCGCCGGTGGCGGTGCCCACGCCGGCCGCCCGGCCGAGCATCAGCGAGCGGCTGATCACGAACAGCACGTTCGGGCCCGGCACGATGATCAGCACGAACGAGATCAGCACGAACGCGAGCAGGTGACTGGTGGGAAGCATGCGTTCAGCCTAAGCCGGGCGGCGGCTCTAGGCTGGGGCCGTGGCGTCCCCCCTCCGGCAGATCTTCGCGTACTCCGGCGTGCTGGATTCCGCGGACGGGAAGGGTTCTTTCGCCCTGATTGAGCACGCCCTCAGCCTGGCCGTCCCGGAGCCGGGCCGGCCCGCCCGGGTGTGCTACCTGCCCACTGCGGCCGGCGACGCCCAGGCGGCCATCGACTTCTACCAGGACAAGTTCGCCACCCGGGCCGGCGAGCAGCTGAGCGTGCTGCGCCTGTTCCCCCAGCCGAGCGTCCCGGATGTCGCCGCCCATCTGCTCAGCCAGGACCTCATCCTGGTCGAGGGCGGCAGCGTGGTGAACCTGATGGCCGTGTGGCGGGCGCACGGCCTCCCGCGCATCCTGCGCCGGTGCTGGGCGGCGGGGGTGGTCCTCGCCGGGGCCAGCGCCGGCAGCCTGTGCTGGCACGTGGGCGGCCCCACCGACTCTTTCAGCGACCGTCTCGACCCGTTCACCAAGGGCCTCGGCCTGCTCCCTTACAGTAACGGCGTGCACGACGATTTCCCTGGCCAGCCACGCCGCGAGGTGTACCGGGCCCTGGTCGCCCGGGGGGTCCTGCCCGGCGGGTACGCCACCGAGGACGGCACCGGGCTGCACTACCTGGGCACGACCCTGCACGAGGCGGTCAGCATCCGGGCCGGCAAGCGCGCCTGGCGGGTCGGGCCCGGGCCCGGCGGCAGCTACACCGACGAACCGATCGAGGCCCGGCTCGTCTGAGTTCACCCACGCAGCAGTTCACCCACGCACCAGCTCACCCGCAGGGCAGCGGCGCCGGCCCGGCTGAGCAGCAAAGGAGCAGTGGCGGATGCGCATCGCGCTGGCCACCAACCCCGGCACGCCGGGCTGGCCCAACGAGGATTTCGCGGCGGCCGCGCCCGGCGTGGCGGTGCTGCTGGACGGCTGTACCACCACCCCGCGCGGAGCGGACACCGGATGCCTGCACGGGGTCGCCTGGTACGCCCGGACTCTTGGCACCGCGTTCCTGGCGGCGATCACCGCCGAGCGGTCGCCGGGCGGGGGGTCGCCGTCCGGGGGGTCGCTCTCCGGGGGGGCGCCGTCCGGGACGTCGCCGTCCGGGACGTACCTGCCTGACGTGGCCCCGCCTGGCCCGGCCTCGCCCCTCGGCGAGGCGCTGGCCGGGGCGATCGCCGAGGTCCGGGCCCGCCACGAGAAAACCTGCGACCTGGCCAACCCGCGCACCCCGGCGGCCACCGTGACCGCCGTCCGGGCGGGCCGGGACGGGTTCGAGTTGCTCGCGCTGTCGGACTCGAGCATCGTGGCCGACTACGGCGCGGGCCGTGACCCGGTGGTGCTCACCGACACGCACCGCGCCGCCGCCGCCGACCCGGCCGCAGCCGGGCAGGCCCGCACCACGATCCTGGCCCGGGCCGGGCTGCACGGGATCGCCCTGCTCAGCGACGGCGCCGCGCGCATCACCGAGGTGTACGACCTGATCAGCTGGCCGGAGCTGATGACCGTCCTGCGGGCGGCCGGTCCGGCCGGGCTCATCCGCCAGGTCCGGGCCGCCGAGGACAGCGATCCGGACGGGGCCCGCTGGCCCCGGTCCAAGGCCCGCGACGACGCCACCGCCCTGTACTGGACGCTGCCGGGGGAGTGGGGACGGTGAACCGGCCCGCCGGGCCCCGTGCCCGGGCCGCCGCCGCACCCGGCGCCGGCAGGTGTGCGAGGCTGGCCCGCCGGGAATCGTGCCAGATGGAGGGGGCGTCACGGTGATGACCGGCGACGGTCAGCGAGGTGACCAGCCCGGCTGCGGCCCGGCCGGCCCCCGCCGGGCCGCGGCCCCCGCCGGGCCGCCCGGGAAGGCGGGCCGGGCCGGAAACTTCGGTGACCGGTCGAAGAGTAGAATTCGGGACTTCCAAACCCGGCGGCTAGGGGATGATCGGTGCCATCCCCCGGCTGAAGGCCACCTGAATAAGGAGCCAGCCATGCTGCCCTGCGTACCCCGGCGCCTTCCGGCCCGTTCTGGTCGGGCGCCGGTGATGACGCGCCCGGCGGCGTCCCGGCGTGCGCCACGGGCATGACCGGACCGCACCTCGCGACCCGGGCCGGCGCGGCGATCAGCCGCCGCCGGAATGGCGCGTCCGGGGAGCCGGACGGCGCGCCCGGGACGGACAGGCAGTCCCCGGCCGCCCGGGCCTGGCTGCTGGGCCGGCACTGGCTGCTGGTCGTGCTGCTGGCCGCCGGCCTGGCGCTGCGGATCGCGGCGCAGATCGCCTACCAGCCCGCACTGCTCTACGTGGACACGCTCAAGTACCTGTACGGCGCGTCGCCCCAGGCTGACCCGCTCGGGTACGCGCTGATGCTGCGGGCCATGCTGGTCTTCGGCGACCTGAGCCTCGTGGCGCTGGTCCAGCACCTGCTCGGCCTGGCGGTGGCGGTGGCGCTGTACGCGGTGCTGCTGCGCCGGGGCACCCACCGCTGGCTGGCCGCCCTGGCCGCGGCCCCGGTGCTGCTGGACGCGTATCAGGTCCAGATCGAGCAGACGATCATGCCGGACGTCTGGTTCGAGGCGATGATCGTGGCCGGCCTGGCCCTGCTGCTCTGGCGGCCGGTGGTGACGGTCCGGCTGGCCGCGGTGGCGGGGCTGATCCTCGGCCTCTCGGCCACCGTGCACCAGGTCGGCGAGCTGCTGATCGTGCCCGCCGTGTGCTTCCTGGTGGTCGCCGCGGGGAGCGTCCGCCGCGCGGTCACCACCTCGGTGGCGCTGGCCGTGGCCTTCGCGCTGCCGGTCCTGCTGTACTGCGGCGCCGCCTACGTGCACTACGGTCACTTCCGGCTGGCCCGCGGGCAGACCACGGTCGGCCGGGTGGTTGGCGCGGCCGACTGTGCCACGCTCCGCCTGCCCCCGGCGGTGCGGCCGCTCTGCCCCACCCCGCGCGAGCAGGCCAACGGCCCAGACTGGCTCGAGCACTCCAAATACTCACCGCTCATCACCGCCCCCATCCCGGCCGGGGTGAGCCGGGCCAGACTGGTCTCCGAGCTGACCTCGGCGATCAAGAGCCAGCAGCCGCTGCGGATCCTGGGCGGCGTGGTCCGCGATTCCGTGCGCCTGTTCGCGGTGACCCGGACGCCCAACCCCTGGGTTACCCCGCTGTCGCGCTGGCAGTTCCAGACCCACTATCCGACCTATCCCCAGTGGATCACGCTCGGCCCGGGGAACGTCATCGTCGTCGGCATCCAGCACCGGGCGTACGGGCAGTTCTTCTACCACGACCTCAAGCCCGCGTACGGCGGGAAGGCCCAGGTGGACCGGCCGGTCGCCAGGTTCCTCCGGTCCTACCAGCTGGATGGCGGGTTCACCCCCGGGCCGTTCCTGGCCCTGTGCACGCTGCTGGGGGTGATCGGGGCGCTGCTGGCGGTCGTCCTCCAGGTCCGCCACGCCCGCGGTGCCGGCCGGGGTGCCCGGGCGACCCGCGCCCGGCAGCTGGCCCTGGCCTGCCTGCTGTTCGCGGCCACGGCCGTGGTGCTGCTGCTGGCCCAGGACGTCGTGGAGTTCTCCTGGCGCTACCAGCTGCCCGCCCTGGTCACCCTCCCGCCCGCCGGGATCCTCGGCCTCTCCGCGCTGCTGGCCCTGCGCCGGGGCGATCCGGAGCCGTCCCCGGCCAGTGCGGCGCCCCCGCCCGCGGGCACGGCGCCCGCAGGCACGGCGCCCGCGGGCACGGCACCGGCGGGCCCCTCGGTGAACGGGGCCTCGGTGCCGCCGGACGAGAAGCCGGATCAGCCAGCCGGCGAACCCGGCCCGGCGGGCGCCTGAGCCGCTGGCCACCGCCCTCCTGACCACGGGGCTCCTGACCACGGGGCTCCTGACCACGGGGCTCCTGACCACGGGGCTCCTGACCACGGGGCTCCGGGGTACCGGGCAGGGTGAGGCCCGCTGCGGCCAGCACCTCCCCGGTGGGCTGCGGCCCGGTCCGCACCCCGGCCGCCAGGCCCGCGAGGAGGCCGGACCGGAGCGTGGCCCGGTCGGCGGACTTCGCGAACGTGCGGGCCCAGCGGCGCAGCGTGGCGCCGCCGTACAGCACCCGCTCCGCGGGGGCCAGCGCGGAACCCGCCCGCAGGGTCCAGACCTTGTTCCGCACCTCGTAGAAGAACCGCGGCCCGGGATCGGCGTCGGTCGAGCCGAACACGGCCGTCTTGTGCACCACCACGCTGGCCGGGCAGAGCAGGCCGGCCTGGCCGCGGAGCAGCCGGGCGGTGAACTCGAAATCGTCGTTCCACAGGAAATAGCCGGCCTGGGGCAGGCCCCGGGCCCGGCAGAGGTCCGCGTCCACCAGGATCGACACGAACGACGCCGAGCGGATGGGCAGGCAGCCCGCGGCCGCGGCGGCCAGCCGCTCCTCTTTGCTCACCAACGGCTTTATCCGGGGAGTGTTCATCGGATGCGGGCGGCCGTCGGTCCACACCACCCGGCTGGCGATCAGCGCGGGCGGCCCGCCCGGGTGCCGGGCCCGGGCGTCGAGCATGGCCCGCAGCGCGCCCGGCTCGGGGACCGTATCGTCGTCCATCAGCCAGACCAGGTCGGCGTCCCCGGCCAGGGCCAGGGCCAGGCCGTAGGCGAACCCGCCGGCGCCGCCGGTGTTACGGCGCGCCGTGGCGAGCCGTACGGACGGGAAGCGGGTGGCGACCATGTCCGCGGTGCCGTCGGTCGAGGCGTTGTCGATCACGATCACCTGGTCCGGGGCCCGGCTCTGCGCCAGCACCGCGGACAGCGCCTCGGCCAGCAGGTCCCGCCGGTTAAAGGTGACCACGACGGCGATGACCCGGGGTGCCTCACCCCCGGCAGAAGGGCTCACGCGCACCATGCTAGGAGTGCTTCCGGGTCCGGGTGCGCTCCATGGCCTGCCAGGTCAGGATGCGCAGCCGCCGGACCGCCGGGTAGCGGCCGCTCAGGTCGCGCACGGCCCGCTTGAGCCGGGGCGAGGACCCGACGGCCGCCTCCAGCCTGCTGGCCAGGCCGCCCTGGGCGGCCCGTTTCGGCTGCCCGCTGGCCCCCGGGTACTCCTTGCGGTACTGGTTGACGACCAGCGCCGCGGCCGCGTCCACCGCAGCGTCCAGGACCCGGTCCGGCGCCTGGCCCGCGGGACCCGCCGCCGCGGGTTCCCGGGACGGCCGGGGCCGCAGCTCGCCGGGATCACCGATCACGTCGTAGCCTGCCGAGGCGAGCCCGCTGATCAGGGTCTCCGCCTGCTCCCCGGCCCAGGCCTGCCGGTCTTCCGGCAGCACCAGGCGCCCCTCCCGGGGCCGGGCGGCCAGGGCCTGGTGCGCGACCCCCTCCTTGACCGTCCACATGTAGAACCAGTCCGGGACCTCGGCGGGCAGGGCCTGGTTGAGCCGCCGCAGGAACTCGATCTCCGGCAGGCCCAGTGAGGTGTTCGCCCGGGCCCGGGACAGGTCGACCCCGCCGGGGTCCACGCCCAGCAGCCCCGCGAAGCGCTCCCAGAGCAGCGAGTTGCCGGATCCCTGGGGCGGGGTCATGATCACGTGGATGCGGTCGGCCGGCACCTGGCGGCCCCAGAGGTCCAGGATGGCCAGGGTGTCGTGGACCCGCCAGAACCACCACTGCCGCCGGTCCGGATCGAGCGATTCCTTGTCGATCACGTCCGCCAGCCAGTCCTCCCAGCCCCGGTCGTTGCGGTGCTTGACCGTCTCCTGCCACTCCGCGGGCAGCAGCGAGGCCATGTCCCGCACGGTCACCACGACGTGCACCTCGGCGGGCTCCAGCGACCGCACGGCCCGCTGCGCCTGCTCCTGGTCCGCGGCGGAGAACAGCTCGTGGGAGATGACCGCGGCCCGCGGGGCCTGCCGGGCCTGATGGGCCACGATCTCCCACTCGCCGGTCCAGGAGCCGGCCGGGTCGTCGGCCCGCTTCTCGATCCCGCGCAGGTCCTGGCTGGCGCGGAAGTGGTCCTGCGGATGGTGGCCCGGGAGCACCACGCCCTGGGCCGCGAGCTCGGCCCGGTTGCTCCACATCACCTGCTGCAGGAACGTGGTGCCGGTCTTCGGCTCGCCGATGTGCACCAGGACCCGGGGACGCGGCCGGCCGTCAGCGGGCGGGGCGGGGAACTGGTCGGCGGCGCGCGTGGCCATCGGTACACCTCAACGGGTCAGAGCGTGGGCAGGTAAGGTCAGGCATGGGTGGATGGCATCTGGCTGCCAGGGTAGACCAGGTGCGCTGGGGGAACGCGCCGATGACGGTAACCCAGCAATCCGTCGCATAGCTGCCGTAAAGTGGCGTCCGCCCACCGCATTTGTTGACGAACGACCTGAATGTCTACACGAACGCGCGCCGGCCAGGCCGCTCGCTTCCTGGTCTTCGAGCTCGCCGCAGTGTGCCCCGTCACCGGCATGAAAGGCGAACCCGGCATATGCACGAGCCCTTCACGCTCTTGCTCTCGGTCTACGACGGCGACCGCCCGGACTTCCTGCAGCGGGCGTTCCGCAGCGCGGTCAACGACCAGACCGTGCGCCCGGCCCAGGTCGTCATCGTCCGGGACGGGCCCGTCCGCGGCGACCTGGCCGCCTGCCTGGACCGGCTCCAGGCCGGCAGCCCGGTCCCGGTGACCGTGGTCCCGCTCGAGCGCAACCGCGGTCTCGGGCCGGCCCTGGACAGCGGCCTGGCCGCGAGCTGGCACGACGTGATCGCCCGGATGGACGCGGACGACGTGGCCATGCCGCACCGCTTCGAGGTCGAGATCCCGCTCATCGCCGGGGCCGACATCGTCGGCGCGGGGCTGCTGGAGTTCGTGGGGGACATCGACCACATCGTGGGCCAGCGGGTCCCGCCGACCGACCCGGAGCAGATCCACCGCTACGCGCGGATGCACGACCCGTTCAACCACCCCACGGTCGTCTACCGGCGGGCGGCGGTCCTGGCCGCGGGCGGATACGGCGACCTGCCGCTGATGGAGGACTACGCGCTGTTCGCGCGGATGCTGCAGAACGGCGCCCGCGCGGTCAACGTCGCCGAGCCGCTGGTCTACTACCGGGTCGGCGCGACGTCGTTCAAGCGGCGCGGCGGCGCCGACCTGCTGCGCTCGGAGCTGCGGCTGCAGCGCGAGTTCCGCCGCCAGGGCTTCACCTCGCCACCGGAATACGTCCGGAACGTCGTGGTCCGCGGCGGTTACCGGATGATCCCCTGGCGGTTCCGCCGGGCGGTGTACCGCCCGATCGTCGCGCACTACACCGAGCGCGGGGAGCACGGCGAGCACCAGGCCGGGGGGGAGGCCGCCGGGGGCGGGCCCGAGCCCTCCGCCCCAGCCCGGCCCGGGCCCTCCGGGCAGCATGAGCCAGGAGCAGCGACCACGCCGTCCGAGGCCGGGTCGCAGACCAAGCCCTTGCCGGTGCGCTGGTGAACATCGACCTGGTCATCGTGGGGTCGGGCTTCTTCGGCCTCACCATCGCCGAGCGGTGCACCCGTGACCTCGGCCTCCGCGTGCTCATCCTGGAGCGGCGCGAGCACATCGGCGGGAACGCCTACAGCGAGCCGGAGCCGCAGACCGGGATCGAGATCCACCGCTACGGCGCGCACCTGTTCCACACCTCCAACGCGCGGGTGTGGGAGTACGCCAGCCAGTACACGGCCTTCACCGGGTACCAGCACCGGGTGTTCTCGGTCTACAAGGGCCGGGTCTACCCGCTGCCGATCAACCTGGGCACGATCTGCGAGTACTTCGGCGCGGCGATGTCCCCGGACGAGGCGCGCGCGCTGATCGCCGGGCAGTCGGCCGAGGTGGACGCCGGCCAGGCCGCCAACCTCGAGCAGAAAGCCGTGTCGCTGATCGGGCGGCCGCTGTACGAGGCCTTCTACCGCGGTTACACCGCCAAGCAGTGGCAGACCGACCCGGTCAACCTGCCACCGCAGATCATCGAGCGGCTGCCGGTGCGCTACACGTTCAACAACCGCTACTTCAGCGACACCTACGAGGGCCTGCCGGTGGACGGGTACACCGCCTGGCTGGAGCGGATGGCCGATCACCCGAACATCGAGGTCCGGCTGGACACCGACTTTTTCAGCATGCGCGGGGATCTGGCCGGCAACGTGCCCGTCGTGTACACCGGCCCGCTCGACGCGTACTTCCAATACGCGGCCGGCGATCTGGGTTGGCGTACCCTCGACTTCGACATGGAGGTTCTGCCCACCGGGGACTTCCAGGGAACGCCCGTCATGAACTACGCGGACGAGGACGTTCCATTCACCCGCATCCACGAGTTCCGCCATTTCCATCCTGAGCGGGACTGGTACCCGAAGGACAAGACAGTGATCATGCGTGAGTACTCGCGCTTCGCCGACCGCGGCGATGAGCCGTACTACCCGATCAACACGGCGGAGGATCGGGCCCGCCTGCTGGCCTACCGGGAAATGGCCGGCCGGGAGCCGGGCGTGCTGTTCGGCGGCCGCCTGGGCACCTACAAGTACCTCGACATGCACATGGCGATCGGGTCCGCGCTGAGCATGTACGACAACCGGCTCCGGCCGTTCTTCGCGGAGGGCGCGGCGCTCACCGGGCCGGGGGCGGCCGAATGACGGCCGGGGCCGCCGCCGCGAGCGGGCTGCGGGTCCTGCAGCGCGTGGTCTTCCCCGGTGACGACCTCGATGTCGTCCCGCTGTACGTCGAGACCAACCCCGAGCGGGGCGCCGCCGAGCTCGCGGCCGAGCTGGCCAACGAGGCGCTGACCGGCACCAAGGCCGGGACGGTGAACGTCCCGGTGGCCAACGCCCCGGTCGCGGAGACCCAGTCGAGCATCCGGTTCGGCAGTGACGTGCCTGGCTACCTGGTCGATGACGCGGGACCACGGCGCAGCGCGCTGATCGCGGCCGGCCGGCGGGTCTCGTTCGCCACCTACTTCAACGCCTTCCCGGCCAGCTACTGGCGCCGGTGGACGACCGTGGAATCGGTGACGCTCCGCATCCGGCTGGCCGGGGAGTCGAAGATCGTGCTGTACCGGTCCACCGCGCGCGGCTTCAGCCATCCGGTCGAGACCATCGACGTCGAGTCCGATCAGCCGGAAGTCATCCAGCGCACGCTCCCGCTGGCGCCGTTCATCGACGGCGGCTGGTACTGGTTCGACATCGTCGCCGGCCCGGGCGGCACGACGCTGATCGAGGCCGACTGGCTGGGGCCGGCGCCGGGCGCGCCCCCGGGCCGGGTCAGCATCGGGATTACCACGTTCAACCAGCCCGACTTCATGCTCGAGCAGCTGCACCGGCTCGGCGACGCGGCCGACACCCTGGATGTGCTGGACCGGGTGTACGTCATCGACCAGGGCACGGACAAGGTGACTCAGCGGCCGGGCTTCGACGACGCCGCGAAGAAGCTCGGTGGGCTGCTCCAGGTCGTCGAGCAGGGGAACATCGGCGGCTCAGGCGGATTCGCCCGGGCCATGGACGAGACGGTGCGGGCGGGGCGCGCCGACTACGTCCTGGTCATGGACGACGACGTCAGGCTGGACCCGGAGGGCATCCTGCGGGCGGTCACGTTCGCGGATCTGGCCCGCCGTCCCACGATCGTGGGCGGCCACATGTTCAGCATGTACGACCGGTCCCTGCTGCACGCGTTCGCCGAGGCCGTCGAACCGCACAAGTGGTGGTGGGGCCCGTCGCCGAACACCAAGGCCCGGCACGACTTCGGCCGGCGGAACCTGCGGAACACGCCGTGGCTGCACCGCCGCGCCGAGTCGGACTACAACGGCTGGTGGATGTGCCTCATCCCGACCGCGGTCATCCGCGAGATCGGTCTGTCGCTGCCGGTGTTCATCAAGTGGGACGACGCTGAGTACGGCGTCCGGGCCCGCGATCGCGGCTTCCCGACCGTGTCGCTGCCCGGCGTGGCGGCCTGGCAGGTGCCGTGGGACGACAAGGACGACGCCCGGAACTGGCAGGCCTATTACCACCTGCGCAACCGGCTGGTGTCCGCGCTGCTGCACTCGCCTGCGCCCAAGGGCGGCGCCGTCATCTCCGAGAGCCTGGAACGGCAGCTGCAGAGCCTGCTGTCCATGCAGTACTCGACGGTCGCGCTGCGCCTGCTGGCGGTCGAGGACGTGCTCACCGGGCCTGCGCACATGCACCGGGAGATCGGGACCAAGCTCGCGCAGCTGCGCGAGGTGCGCGCGCCGTACACCGACGCCAGGGCCGCGACCGATCTGGAAAGCTTCCCGCCGCCGCGGCGCAAGGCCCCGGACTCGCTGAAGCAGTCCACCACGCCCACCAACAAGATCAACCTGATGACCAAGGCCGCCACCGGCACGCTGCGGCAGCTGCGGCCGACGCCGGAGCGGGCCAGGAAACGCCCGCAGATGGCGCTGCCGTACCAGGACGCGGGCTGGTGGGTGCTGGCCAACCTGGACAGCGTCCTGGTGTCCGCGGCCGAAGGCACGTCCGCGGCCTGGTATCAGCGGGACCCGAAGCTGTTCCGGTCGCTGGCCTGGCGCAGCCTCGTCGCGCACCGGCGGCTGCGCCGCAACTGGGCCCGGCTGGCCCGGGAGTACCGCGACGCGGCGGCGGATTTCAACTCGCCGGAGCGGTGGCGGGAGACCTTCGAGGCATCCGTGCGCCAGTCGAGCGGGCAGTGAGTTCCAGCCCTACCCGCCACAGCGGCCCGGCGACCCCGCCCCCTGAGCCGGGCGGGCCGGCCGCGCAGCCCGCGGCCGGCGGGGCGGGCCCCGCGGCGGGCCGGGGATGGGCAGCCGCCGGGGCGACTTACGGGCCGGTGCTCCTCGCCGCCGCGGTCATGGCCGTGCTCGGTGCGTGGGGGCTGGCCCGGGACTCGGCCATGGGCAACGACGAGGTGGCGACCCGCTGGGCCGCGCTGCTGAGCCTGCCTCAGCTGGCCCGCCTGCTCCGCCACGTCGACGCGGTGCACGGGCTGTACTACCTGCTGATGCACGGCTGGATGGCGGTGGGCACCAGCCCGGCGGTCATGCGGATCCCCTCGGTCATCGCCATGGTCGTGGCCGTGGCCCTGACGGTGATCATCGGCCGGCGGCTCACCGGGTCGGCCTGGGGCGGCCTGTTCGCCGGCCTGATCGTCGCGCTGACCCCCACGATCAGCTACTACGCCCAGACCGCGCGCTCCTACGCGCTGGTCTTCGCCTGCGTCGTCGGATCGACCCTGGCGCTGCTGCACGCGCTGGCCGCCGAGCGGGCCAGCGGGGCGCGCTTCCCCGCGGGACGCTGGCTGGTCTACGCCGTGCTGCTGGTCGCCGGCGGCTACCTGAACGAGCTGTCGCTGCTCATCGTGGCGGCTCACCTGGTCACGGTGCTGCTTGCCCGGTACGGGCGGCGGGTGCTGGCGCACTGGGCCGCCACGGCGGCTATCTCGGTGATCCTGGTCCTGCCGCTGGTGGCGCTCAGCGCCCGGGAAGACGCCGCCGTCGCCTGGATCCCCCGGCCCGGACTGTGGAGCCTGCGGATCCTCTTCCACGACTACTTCGGCGCGACGACCGTGGTCGCCGTGCTCTTGTTCTGCTGCGCGGTGGCCGCGGTTCTCCCGCCCCTGGACCGGGGGCGCCGCACCGCCGCGCCCGCCTGGTGGAGCGAGGGCGGCGTCTCGCTGCCGTCCGTCGCGCTGCCGCTGCTGGTGGTCCCGGGTGCGCTGCTGATCCTCGAATCGCTGGTGGCCCACCCGCTGTACGTGGACCGCTATGTCCTCTACGGCGAGGCCGGGGCCGCCCTGCTGGCCGGGGCCGGGGCGCTGCGGATCGGGCGGTGGCTGGCCTCCATCCCGCCCACCCCGGCCACCGGCCGCCGGATGCTGGTCTGGGTGCCCGGGGTGGTCGTCTGCCTCCTGGCCCTGGTCCTCCAGCTGGCTCCGCAGCACCGGGTCCGCACCCCGCAGAGCCGGCTGTTCGACTTCGGCGGGCCCTCCCGCTACCTGGCCGCCCACGCCCACCCCGGCGACGGCGTCCTGTTCTTCAGCGACTTCTTCCGCAAGGCCCGGCTGGGCTACCCGGCGGATTACCGGAAGGTCAGCGACTTCGCGATGGCCGAGTCGCCTGCCGCGGCCGGGAACTTCCAGGGCCGGGACAAGCCGGCCGCCGTCGTCCAGTCCCTCATGGTCGGCTACCAGCGGATCTGGGTCGTGGGCCGGTCCCCGTTCGCGCACCTCACCGCCGGGCCGGTCCGCGCCGAGGACGCCGTGCTCAGGAGCCGCTTCTCGCTGTCCGCGAAGCGTCACTTCAAGGGCATCTTCGTCACGCTCTGGGTCCGCCGCTGACCATCCGGGCCAGGCATCGGGCCTAGGCTGGGGGAGTGCCGGACGGGGATGTGTTCGCGCTGACCGCGATGGAGCGCCGCCGCGCGGCGGACATGTTCGCGGCGCTCAGCGACGACCAGTGGGCCGCGGCGAGCCTGTGCGCGGAATGGACCGTGCGGGACGTGGCCGGGCATCTCATCGGCCCGTTCTGCATCAGCGTCCCCCGCTTCGTGCTGGGCAGCCTGGTCTCGGGCGGCCCGGCCCGTTACTCGGTCAGGGAGTCGCGGCGGCTGGGCCGCCGCCCCGCCGGGGAGATCATCGCCATGCTGCGGGAGCACGCGGGCGACTGCTTCGTCCCGCCCGGGACGGGCCCGCTGGCGCCGCTGACCGACCTGGCCGTGCACACCCGCGACGTGGCCCGCCCGCTCGGGCTGCCGACCACGGCGGCGCTCCCGGCCTGGCGCGGTGCGCTCGACTTCCTGACCTCACCCCTGGCCCGCCGGGGGTTCGTCCCGCGCGGCCGCACGGACGGGCTGCGGTTCCGGGCCACCGACCAGGACTGGGTCCAGGGCGACGGGCCGGAGATCAGCGGGCCGAGTGAGGCGCTGGCCCTGGCCATCGGGGGCCGGGCCGTGGCCCTGGACGACCTGGCCGGGCCGGGGCTGCCGGTGCTGCGCGGCCGGCTCAGCTAGCCGGTTTCGTCAGTCCCGCCGTCTACCCTGGCTCTCGGGCCGGTACCCGGCCTCCTCCCGGGCCATCCGGCGGTGAGTTCCGGCCACCGTGGCCGTCATAGCCACCGGATGCCAGGCGGGCAGGGGTTATCGGTTCGCGGTCAGGGCCGCGCCGCCGATAGGTTCGGGACACTGGGCGATGTCGACCGGGGGCCGCACAGGAGGACGTAGTGACAGAGGACGTAATGACAGGGACGAGTACCCGGCCAGCCATTCTGGTCGAGGGCCTGACCAAGTCGTTCGGGGACGTGCACGCCCTGCGGGGCATCGACTTGTCCGTGCCGCGCGGCACGGTGCTGGGCGTGCTCGGGCCGAACGGCGCGGGCAAGACCACGGCCGTCCGCATCCTGACCACGCTGCTCAAGCCGGACGGCGGCCGGGCCCTGGTCGAGGGACGGGACGTGGTGCGGGACGCCGCCGCCGTCCGCCGGTCGATCGGGCTGTCCGGCCAGTCCGCGGCCATCCAGGAAGAGCTCACCGGCCGGGAGAACCTGGAGCTCATCGGGCGGCTGTATCACCTCAGGCGACCGCAGACCCGCGCCCGGGCGGCCGAGCTGCTGGCGCAGTTCGAGCTGGCCGACGCCGCCGACCGGGCGGCCAAGACCTACTCCGGGGGCATGCAGCGCCGGCTGGACCTGGCCGCCAGCCTGGTCGGCCAGCCCCAGGTGCTGTTCCTCGACGAGCCGACCACCGGCCTGGACCCGCGGTCCCGGCTGGGCATGTGGGACGTGATCCGCTCGCTGGTCGCCGACGGCACCACGCTGCTGCTCACCACGCAGTACCTGGACGAGGCCGACGAGCTGGCCGACGAGATCGTGGTCATCGACCACGGGCTGGTCATCGCGGCGGGCACGTCGGAGGAGCTGAAGAGCCGGGTCGGCGGGGACGTGCTCGAGTTCTCGGTGCCCGACCGGGCCAGGACCGGCGACGCGATCGGGGCGATCGCCGAGATCGGCGAGAGCGAGCCGCACGTGGACGAGGAGACGGCAGTGATCACCACCGGGGTCGGCGGGCGCGGGTCCGAGGCGCTCATCGAGGCGGTGCGGGCGCTGGACAGCGCGGGCGTCCAGGTCCAGGGGCTGGCGCTGCGCCGCCCCTCGCTCGATGACGTGTTCCTGGCGCTGACCGGGCACGCCGCGGAAGACGAGGGGCAGCCGGCCTCCGGCCGCCGCGGACGGCGCCGATCCGGGCATAAGGACACTGCGAGGGCCGCCTCATGACCACCACCACCCTTCCCGCCGCGCTGCCCCCGATGGCCGAGCCGGGCCCGATCACCAGGGTCCGCTGGGGGATCAGCGACACGGTCACCATCGCCCGGCGGAACCTGCTGGTCTGGGCGCGGGTGCCCGCCTACCTGGTGTTCACCGTGATCCAGCCGGTCATGTTCGTGCTGCTGTTCCGCTACGTGTTCGGCGGCGCGATCAAGGTTCCCGGGGCCAGCTACGTGAACTACCTGATGCCGGGGATCATCGGGCAGACCGCGGCGTTCGCCAGCTTCGGCACGGCCATTGCCCTGGCCCAGGAGCTGAAGAAAGGCGTGATCGACCGGCTGCGGTCGATGCCGATGGCCCGCTCCGCGGTGCTGAACGGCCGGCTGCTCGCCGACACCGGCCGGATGCTGCTGACCATCCTGATCATCGTCGCCGTGGGCTACGCCGTTGATTTCCGGTTCCAGAACGGCTTCGGGCCGGCCGTCGCCATGGTCGTGCTGGCCACCGTGTTCGGGCTGTCCATCTGCCTGATCGCGGCCTTCACCGGGCTGGCCATCGGGGATGAGGAGTCGGTGCAGGCGTTCGGCCTGATCTGGCTGTTCCCGCTCACCTTCGTCAGCTCGGCGTTCGTGCCGATCCAGAGCATGCCCGGCTGGCTGCAGGCCTTCGCCAACCACCAGCCGGTCACCTACGTGGTGAACACGATGCGCGCGCTCGCCCTGGGGGAGCCCTTCTCCGCGAACCTCACGTCCGACCTGTGGCACAGCATCGCGTGGCTGGCCGGGATCTTCATCGTGTTCGTGCCGCTCGCGATCCGCGCCTACCGCCGGGCCGGCTGAGCCCGCCGGCCGGATTAACGGCTGACCCGCCATTGGTATTGACGGCCCGGAAAGGCCGGGCTATGGTCACGTCAACAAATAGGAAAGTTTCCTTATAGTGACCGGTGGAGGTTGCGGCCAATGACGGGCTTAGTGCGACACGTGCGGCGCGGCAACCGGGCCGTGCTGACCTCCCCGCACCGTCCTGGCCGCCGGCTGGCGATCATCGCCGCCGCGGGCGCTCCCATCATCGCCCTGCTCCCGGCGGCGGCACCGGCGTCCGCGTCGGCCGGGGCGACCTCCACCCGGGCCGGGTTAGCCGCGGCCGCAGCCCCCGCGGCCGCAGCGGGTGACCTGGCCCCCGCGGCCTCCTCGCGGGACACGGCACCGGCCGCCGTGGCGGCGCCGGCGGCCGCCGCACGGGACACGGCCTTCCAGGCCGGGGCCGCCCCGGCCGCGATCCCCGGGCCGCCGTCGGGCTGGTCCACGGTGTTCAGCGACGACTTCAACGGGGCCGCGGGCAGCGGGCCGTCGTCCGCCTGGCAGTACGACACCGGCCCGGGCTCCAGCTTCGGCACCGGTGAGATCGAGACCATGACGAACTCGTCCAGCAACGTCTATCTGGACGGCAACGGCGATCTCGATATCACCGCGCTGGACCAGGGTGGCTCCTGGACGTCCGGCCGCATCCAGACGACCAGTGCCACCGTGGGCGCCCCGGCCGGCGGCGAGCTCGAGGTGACCGCCTCCATCCAGCAGCCCGACCCGGCCGGCGGGCTCGGCTACTGGCCCGCGTTCTGGATGCTCGGGCCCGGGCAATGGCCGGAAAATGGCGAGATCGACATCATGGAGGACGTTAACGCGCTGTCGGAGGTGTCCGGCACCGTGCATTGCGGGACCGACCCCGGCGGCCCGTGCAACGAGCCGAACGGCATCGGCCGCGGGCTGCAGCCCTGCTCCGGCTGCCTGACCGGCTACCACACCTACTCGATGATCCTCAACCGGACGGATACCTCGGACGAGTCAGTCACGTTCTACCTGGACGGGAACGAGTACTTCAGCGTGAGCGAGAGCCAGGTCGGCGCCTCGACCTGGCAGGCGGCCTTCGACCACAATCTGTCCATCATCCTCGACCTGGCCATGGGCGGCGGGTACCCGAACGGGGTCTGCGGCTGCAGCACCCCGACCAGCGCCACGACCTCGGGCGGGACGATGAGCGTGGCCTACGTCGCGGCGTACGAGACGGGCAGCGGCTCGACCGGCACGGGCGGGGGCGGCCCGGGCACGGCCACCGGGCCCATCGTGGGTTACGGGGGGCTGTGCATCGATGACCGGGGTGCGAGCACCGCGAACTTCAACCCGGTGCAGGTCTACACCTGTAACGGCACCGCGGCGCAGCAGTGGACCGTGGTCGGGGCGGGCAGCACCCTGCAGGCCCTGGGCAAGTGCATGGACATCAACGGGGGCGGCACCGCCGACGGGACCACGGTGGACCTGTACGACTGCAACGACACAGCCGCGCAGGTCTTTATCCCGCAGTCAAACGGTTCCCTCTATAACCCGCAGTCCGGCAAGTGCCTGGACGATACGGGCTGGTCCACCACGCCGGGGACCCAGCTCCAGATATGGGATTGCACGGGTAACGCCAACCAGCAGTGGACCCTGCCCTGATCAGGCGGAGAGGCGGCCGGCCAGGATGCGGCGGATGTCCGCCGTCTCTTCCTCACTGTGCCGGTCGAGGATCGCGCCCAGGTCGTTCAGGTCAGCCTGCGAGGTGTAGCCGGAGAGGTCGTGCTCGAGCGCCTTCCGGGCGGCACGTGCCGCCCGGGCGTCCCGGAGCTCGTCCCGGACGGTGGCAATCAGGTGGGTGACGGGGGAGGTGGTGCTGTCCATGGTCCTTCCTCAGGGGTTGGCAACTTCACTTTCTAGTGTCACCGGCCAGCACTCATGCGTCCAATGACAAGAAAACAACTAACCCATGAGCTGCCGTCATATATGCCCCTCAGCGGCCACGACATGGCCGCGCGGCCGCGCGCACGCTACCGTAAATTCTTCCGGAGAGTGCGGCCCGGATCCGGGGCTGGCCACGGGCTGGCCTGTCCCGTGTGGCCGCGGCAGGGGGCGTCATGGATAAGGACCTGGTCGGCCGCGTCATCGATACCGCGCAGCGGGTGGTAGCCAGCGGGGCGATCTCCGCGAACGGGCACGGGAACGTGAGCCTGCGGGTCCCCGGGGCGGACGAGATGTACTTGACCGCGGGCCCCTCGCTGCGCAACCACCCGCCCGGGGCCGTGGCCCGGGTCGGGCTGGACGGAACGCTGCGGGAAGGGGAACTGCCGCCCATCCAGGGCGCGGTGGTGGCCATGCACACCGCCATGTACGCGGACCAGCCTGAAGTCGGCTGCGTCCTGCACACGCACTCGCCCTACGCGACCGCGTACGCCGTGGCCCGCCGTCCTATCGGCTGCTGGGTGGAGGCCCTGGCCATGTTCGGCCTGGCGGCCGGGGTGCCCATCGCGGAGTACGGGCCCCGCGGGTCGGCGGAGGCGATCGCAGGCATCCGGGCCGCGGTCATCCCGGGAGTGCCCGCGGTGCTCCTGGCCAACCACGGCGTGCTGGTCTTCCACCGTTCCCCGGAGCTGGCCATCATGGTCGGCGGGGTGGTCGAGGAGGCCGCCCAGGCCGGGCTGAACGCGGCCGCGCTGGGCGGCCCGGTCGAGATCGCGGAGGAGCAGCGGGCGGCGGCGTTGCAGCGGAGCATGACCTTCGCCGGCCGCGGCACCGTCCGCGCCTGAGCGGCGGGCTCAGGAAACGGGACCGGCGGCCGCCGCGAGTACCCCGGCGTCCCCGGGCCCCGGGGCCTCCGGCGCCGGCGAATCCCTCAGTTTCCAGCGCCCGGTCACGCAGAGCGCGACCAGGGCGATGGCCGCGGCCAGCATGACGATCGGGGCCATGATATGGACCGCGAAGTGGTCGGCGAGCCGGAGCAGGTGGCTGTGCTGCAGGTACGGGTTGCCCGGCATGTTGGAGATGGTCCCGGCGGTCAGCCGGGCCAGCACCAGCCAGTCGAGCCGGGTGGCCGGGTAGAGGACCAGCACGCAGATGAGCATCGCGTCGTACCAGGGCAGCTGGTAGGGCCACAGGAACAGCCAGGCGGCGCAGAGGGCCACGGTGGGCCGGATGGCCGGGCGCGAGGCCGCACCCGGCGGGAGCCGCCGCAGGGCCAGGATCGCCACGGCCACGACCAGGACAGTCGCGATCATGCCGAGGTCGTGATGCAAGCCGTGCGGCACGAAGATCCGGTAGAAGTTGTCCGCGCTGCTCTGGTTGCGGCGGCTGACCAGGGCCCTGATCGCGGGCGTCCCGAAGTAGGCGTAGCTGGGCACCAGCATCGCCAGCGCGGCCGCGCCCGCCAGGGCCAGCGCCGGGAGGGAACGGCGCAGGGCCCAGGCCGCCCCGAGGCCGAACAGCACATAGTCGATCTTGATGTCGGCGGCAATGCCGAGGAGGGCGCCCGCGGCGGCGACCCGCCACAGGGCGGGCCGGGGCGCCGTGTGCTGCTCGCCCAGCACCAGCAATCCCAGCAGGCCTGCCGCGACCGCCAGCACGTCCAGGTGCCCGGCCGCGACCAGGTCCCACAGCAGCAGCGGGTTGACCGTCCAGAGCAGGTGCGCGCGGAGCCGCTGGCGGGGCTGGTGCCGGAGCAGCCGGTCCAGGATCAGGGCCACGGCCGCGAACGCGATCGAGTCCCACAGCTTGAGCCAGAACGTGATCCGGGCGGCGGACGCGCCGCCGAGCTTGGCCGCCAGGAACTGCTCCATGGTGGCCAGCGGCCCGTAAACGCTCACGTAGTGATCCCAGATGCGGGGAACGGAGAGCGCGAACGCGTTGTGCAGATGGCGCAGGTGCACCGGGGTGGTCACGTACGGGCTGTGGCCGAGGGCCAGCAGCCGCCCGTACGTCGCGTAGTCCAGCGCGTCGGTGGACCCCACCGGCGGCAGCACGGTCAGCACCGCCACGGCGATCAGGCCGGCGATGAGCAGTATCCGCGCGTTCAGCCTGGCCCCGCGGTGGATCGCGAGCAGGCCGGCCGTCACGCCGCCGGCGCCGAGCAGGGCGGCCAGCCACAGCCCATAGGTGACCAGGTCCGCGGACACGTGCTTGGCCGCTATCTCCCAGGGCGGCCCGGCCGCCGGCATCACCAGCGGCGGCAGCATCCAGCCGCCGCGCACCACGGATACCGCGATCATGATCAGGATGGCGACGCCGATCCCGGCCGCGGCCACGACCGTGAGGCCCCGGCCGGGGCCCGCGCGCGGGTCGCTGGCGGGGCCAGGCCCGGCTGGGCCCGGGGTCACCCGGGGACGGGCCAGCTCGGGCGCCAGGGCCGTGAAGTCGGAGGCCCGGCGGGCCGCGGGATCGGCCGGTGGCTCCAGGGCAGGAATCTCCCCGGTGGCGCTGGTGTCGCTGCTCATTGTCCCCTGGCGTCGGTGCGCGGCTGATCGTTGGGTGCCAGGCGCAGGTGACGACCGGCAAACGCTGAGAATAGCCGGAACTTCCTCGCGAATGGGACAGAAGCTTAAAGATGCCTGAGCAGGCCAGTAATTGTTCTGTATCCGCAGTGTTCGCAAGATAGCGGGGCAAGAACTCCCCGCTTACCGGAATCCTGCTTTCCCATTACCTTCGGGAGACCGGGAGCGGGGCGCTGCGCGTGATGATCACGAACGGATTTCGCTAATCACGGGGCGGCTGGGATAAGAGTGCCCGGTGAAGTCAGGCGCGGCGGACCAGTGCGGGGGCTAGCGGCGGACCGCCCCGGTGACCAGCCACTGCGAGGACCTGGCCCGCAGGGTGAGCGTGACGAAGCGGGCCAGCAGCCAGAGGCTGAACGCCAGCCACAGGGCGACCAGGCCGGCGTGCCGGGTGATGACCACCGCCGCACCCGCCGCGAACACGCCGGCCGCGGCCAGCCCGGCCAGGGCCAGGTAATCCTGGTCGCCGGCGCCGATCAGCACGCCGTCCAGCACGAACACGACCCCGGCCACCGGCTGCTGCGCGGCCGCCACCAGCAGCACCGCGGGCAGCAGCCGCCGCACGTCCGGCCCGGCCGAGAAGACGCCCGGCAGCAGCGGGATGGCCGCGACCAGCAGGGTCCCGAACACCACCCCGTACAGCACGCCCCAGCCGATCATCCGGTTCGTTGCGGCCCGGGCACCGGCCACGTCCCCGGCCCCCAGGTACCGGCCGGTGATGGCCTGGCCCGCGATCGCGATCGCGTCCAGCGCGAAGGCCAGCAGGGTCCAGGCCCGGAACGCGATCTGGTGCGCGGCGATGGCCGCGTTGCCCTGCCGCGCGGCGATCGCGGTGACCACGATCAGCACCGCCTGCAGCGCGAGCGTGCGCAGCACCAGGGACACCCCGGTGGCGGCGGCGGCGCGCAGGCCGGTGGGATCGGGGGCGAACCCCACCCCGGCCCGCCGGGCGCCCCGGGCGACCACGATCAGGTAGGCGGCGGCCGCCGCGGTCTGCGCGCAGACCGTGCCCCAGGCCGAGCCCGCGATGCCCCAGTGCAGGCCGAGGACCAGGAAGGCGTTCAGGGCCACGTTGACCACGTTGGCCGCCACCGCGACGGTCAGCGGCGTCCGGGTGTCCTGCAATCCGCGCAGCACCCCGGTCCCGGCCAGCACCACCAGCATGGCGGGCGCCCCGAGCAGGCTGATCCGCAGGTACGTCGCGGCCTGCCCGGTTACGCCGGGCGAGCCGCCGAACGCGTGCACGATCTGCGGCGCCAGCGGCCACCCGGCGGCCAGGACGACCGCGCCGATGAGGCCGGCCAGCCACAGCCCGTCGATGCCGTGCCGGAGGGCAGCCTCCCGGTGGCCCGCGCCGAGTTGCCGGGCTACCGCGGCCGTGGTCCCGTAGGCCAGGAAGATCGAGATTCCGACCAGGGTGGTGAGGGCCTGGCTGGCCACGCCGAGCCCGCCGAGCGGGGCGGTGCCGAGCCGCCCGACGATCACCGAGTCCGCGAACAGGAAGAGCGGCTCCGCGACCAGCGCCCCGAAGGCGGGCACGGCGAGCCGCAGTATTTCCGCGTCGTGCGGGCTCCGCCACGCAGGCCGCCGCGGCCGCGGGAAGCGCTGGTCCGGCACGGATCTGGGCGCGGGGGCCGGGGGAGCCGGGGAGGGCATGGCTCGCATGGTAATTGCGACAATTATCTACCTGCAATCTTTTTGCAGCCCGGCAGCCCGGCAGCGCCGGGCAGCCCGGCAGCCCGGCAGCCCGGCAGCCCGGCAGCCCGGCAGCCCGGCAGCCCGGCAGCCCGGCAGCCCGGGAGCGCGAACGACTCGCTCACCGCGGGGCGGCACCCAGGCCGGCGGCCGCCCGGAAGTGAGGCTGCGCCACGGGGCCCGGCACCCGGCGGGCGGCCGGCCGGGCGCGTAGCGGCCTGGGAACCCGGTGCGGACGGCGCGGAGCGGCCCGGGGGAAGAACCCGGGGAGAACGCGCCGCAACAACGACCGGTCCTATGCCGGATCGGAATGGGCCGGGGCAAAGGCCGCACAGCGCATTTGCCGTGTCCGGAAATATATGGCCGGAGGCTCTGGTAATACCCCAATAACACCTGGTGGCATTAAGGCTTTGCGGTGGAAGGGTCGGCCGGCGGCGTCATACGCCGCCGCCTGCAGCCTCTCGTGCACCGGCGGCGGCTCCGGACCGTCGAACATGCGCTGGGTCAGCACGATGACGGTCAGGTCCCGCCCTGGATCGGCCAGCCAGGTGGTGCCGAATCCGCCGGCCCACCCGTAGGCGCCCGTGCGCGGCCCGTCGGTGACCACCGAGGTGCAGAAGCCCCACCCGGTGCCGGCGAAGAAGTCCGGGCCGAGCCCGCCGGGCGCCTTCTGGGCCGGGGTCAGCTGGTCCCGGGTCATCTCGCCGACCAGGTCGGCCGGCAGCAGCCTGTCCCCGCCGCGCAGCAGCATGCGGGAGAACGCGAGCAGGTCACCGGCGGTCGAGACCAGGCCGGCCGCCCCGTCCGGGAACGCCGGGGGCGCGCTCCACATCCCGGCGGGCTTGTCCCAGACCTCTAGGCCGCCATCTGGCGCGGACCGGAACGCGGACTCCAGCCTGGCGGGGTCGGCCGTCCAGAATCCGGTGTCCCGCATGCCCAGCGGCTCGAACAGGCGGGTCCGGAGCACGTCCGCGAACGGCTGGCCCGCGGCCCGCTCAAGCAGCACGCCGAGGACCGAGGCGCCGGTGTTGTAGAACCAGCGCGCACCCGGCTGGGCCAGCAGCGGCAGCGAGCCCAGGCCCGCGATCCAGGTGTCCGGAGCGGGCTGCTCGGCCGGGTTGGGCGGCCCGATCGTCGCCAGGTGCAGCGCGTCGGCCGCGGCCACGACCGGCCACGGCGGCCCGCCGGACATCTCGGTCGTCATGCCGAAGCCGAACGTGAACGTCAGCAGGTCGCGCACGGTGACCGGGCGCCGGGCCGGGACGGTGTCGTCCAGCGGGCCGTCCATCCGGCGCAGCACCCGCGGGGCGGCCAGTTCCGGCAGCAGCCGGCCCACCGGCTCGTCCAGGTCCAGCAGGCCTTCGCGGACCAGGGCCAGGGTGGCCGCGCCGGTCACCGGCTTGGTGTTGGACGAGATGCGGAACAGCGAGTCAGGCCGGACCGCAGGGCCGCCGATGGACAGCGAGCCCAGCGCCTCGGTGTGCACCTGGTCTCCCCGGGCGACCAGGGCCACGAGGCCGGGCACGGTCTCGTGGCCCACGTGCGCGGCCGCCACCGCGCTGAAGCGGGCCAGGCCGTCCGTGGTCAACAGGTCAGGCATGATCGTCAGCTCCCTGGTCGTGGTGTGGCCTGCCCCTAGTGACGCACGCGGGGCGGCGATTTCACCACTGCCCGGCCGGCCGCCTAGCCGTGCAGCTCGTCCAGGGCGCGCTCGATCCGCCGCTGCGACACCGGGCCTGCGGTGCCCAGCGTCTGCGCGAACAGGCTGACCCGCAGCTCCTCGATCATCCAGCGCACCTCGCGGACGTCGGGATCGCCGCGCCGGGCAGGCGGCAGGTCGGCCAGCGTCTGCCGGTAGTCCTCGCTGACCTGCCCGATCACGGCCATCCGCTCGGCGTCCCGGCCAGTGACTCCGGCATCTTGTCCAGCCGCCGGCTGATCGCCCGCAGGTAGCGGACCAGGTCGGGCAGCCGCCGCGCGCCGGTCTCGGCGATGAACCCCGGGTAGATCAGCGCGGACAGCTGGGCCCGCAGGTCGGCGAACGCGGCCCGGCGCGGGGCCTGGGCGTCCCCGCCAGGCTGGCCTCGACCTCGTGGGCCTGGCCGAGGGCCCGCGCGACGAGCGCCGACCACGTCCGCGGTGCGCGCGGCCAGCTCGGACCGCGCGGCCTCAGCAGCCTGGCGAAGCCCGCGGCGTCCCAGGCGGGCCCGCCCGCGTCGGCGATGACCTGGTCGGCCGCGCAGGCCGCGCAGTCGTCCAGCAGCGCGCCGGTGCTCGGGTACGGGTGCCGGCTCATGGCCAGCTTGGCGCTGACCGGCAGCCGGCTGGCCACGGCGCGGACGCCGGAGGGGACCTGGAGCAGCAGCAGCCGGCGGGTGCCCCGCCGCATGGCCGCGCCGGCCTGGGCCCGGTCTCGAACAGCCGGACGTCGACCGCGTCGCCGGCGTCGGCCAGCGCCGGGTAGGCGCGGACCTGCCCGCTGGCTGAACACGCGGGGCAGCGTGCCGATGTCCCAGCCGCGCAGCCCGGTGCGGGTGATCGCCGGCGGCCGCCTCGGTGAGCGTGGCCTGCAGCCGGGGCCGTAGCTGCCGCCGCAGCGCGTCCAGGTCCTTGCCGGCCGCGAGGACCCGGCCGTCGTCGACCACCCGGAACGTGATCCGCAGGTGCGCGGGCAGCCGGGACAGATCCCACGCGGCGCGCGGGATCGTGCACGCCGCCCCGCCTGGACAGCTCGGCGCCCAGCGCGTCCAGCAGGTCCCCGCGGGCCGGGTCCAGCCGGGCAGCACCGCCCGGGCGGTGTCCGGGGCGGGCACGAACGTGGTGCGCAGCTGCTTGGGCAGCGACCGGATCAGCTCGGTCACCAGGTCCTCGCGCAGCCCGGGCACCTGCCAGCCGAACTCGTCGGCGCTCACCTGGTTGAGCCGGGCCAGCGGGATGTCCACGGTCACCCCGTCGTCCGGCTCGCCCGGCGCGAACTCATACGACAGCGGCAGGCCGGCCCAGCGGGCGGGATAGTCGGCCGCGCTGATCTCCTCGGCGGCCGGGCCGGACCAGGTCGGCGGGAGAAGGTCAGCAGGCTGGGTCGGCGGCACGGGTCTTCTTCCACCAGGTGTCGAAATGCCGGGCGGAGGTGACGCCCGGCCGGGATCCGCCGGTCGTAGAAGTCGAACAGGGCGGCGTCATCGGCGACGATGCCGCGCCGCCTGGCCCGGCGCTCCAGGTCCTCGGCGTCGGCCAGCAGCCGCTGGTTGCGGGCGAAGAACTGGTGGTGGGTCTGCCAGTCGCCTTCCACCAGGGCGTGCTGGATGAACAGCTCCCGGGCCGCCGCCGGGTCGATCCGGCCGTAGCTGACCGGCCGCGCCGCCACGATCGGCAGCCCGTACAGCGTGACCTTCTCGGTGGCCATCACCGCGCCGCGGCCGGCGTCCCAGTGCGGCTCGCTGTAGCTGCGCCGGACCAGGTGCGCGGCCAGCGGCTCGGCCCATTCGGGCTCGATCCGGGCGACGGTCCTGGCCCACAGCCGGGACGTCTCCACCAGTTCGGCCGCGACCACCCACGGCGGCGGCTTCTTGGCCAGCGCGGAGTCCGGGAAGATCGCGAAACGGGCGCCGCGTGCCCCGGCGAACTCGGTCAGCGGCCGCGCCGCTTGCCGCGCGGCTTGCCGTCCGCGTCCTGCATCCCGATGTGCGACAGCAGCCCGGCCAGCAGCGAGATATGCACCCGGTCGGCGAGCTCGGCCGGGAAGCGGCTGCCTGGCTCGGCGTCCCGGGCCGGGGCCGCGGGCGGCGCGGCCCGGCCAGTCCGCGGCTGGCCCGTTCCCGCTGCTACCGCGCGCGGCGCGTCCCGTGCGCGGCTGCCCGGGCGGGCTGGCGCCGCGGCGCTCCGCGTCTGCGGCCCCGCGCGCGGCCCGCCCCGATGCCCAGATCCGCGGCCGCCTGCCGGAGCTGGCCGTACACGTCCTGCCATTCCCGCACCCGCAGGTAGTGCAGGTACTCGCGGCGGCACATCCGGCGGAACGCGGATGCGGACAGCTCGCGCTGCTGGTCGCCGCAGGTAGTCCCACAGGTTGAGCAGGGCCAGGAAGTCGGAGCCGGGCTCGGCGAAGCGCGCGTGCATGCGCGTCCGCCGCCTGCCGGGCGTCCGCGGGCCGCTCCCGCGGGTCCTTGATGGACAGCGCCGCGGTGATGATCAGCACCTCGCGGACACAGCCGTTCCGGCCGGCCTCCAGGATCATCCGGCCCAGCCGCGGGTCCGCCGGGCAGCCGGGCGAGCTTGCGGCCCACGTCGGTCAGCCGGGCTGGCCCCGGCCGGGCGCGTGACGGCGAAGGCGCCGAGCTCCTCCAGCAGCCGGACGCCGTCGGCGACGTTCCTCGAGTCCGGCGGGTCGACGAACGGGAAGTCCGCCACGTCGCCCAGGTCGAGCGCCGCCATCTGCAGGATGACCGAGGCCAGGTTGGTGCGCAGGATCTCCGGGTCGGTGAACTCCGGGCGCGGCTCTCGAAGTCCTCCTCGCTGTAGAGCCGGATGCAGACGCCGTCGGACGTGCGCCCGCACCGGCCCTTCCGCTGGTTGGCCGAGGCCTGCGAGATCGGCTCGATCGGCAGCCGCTGGACCTTGGTCCGCTGGCTGTACCGGGAGATCCGCGCGGTGCCCGGATCGATCACGTACTTGATGCCCGGCACGGTCAGCGAGGTCTCCGCGACGTTGGTGGCCAGCACCACCCGCCGGGCCTGCCCGTGCGGCTGGAAGACCCGGTGCTGCTCGGCGGCCGACAGCCGGGCGTACAGCGGCAGTACCTCCAGGCCGTCCCGGCCGTCCAGGGCGTCGGCGGTGTCCCTGATCTCCCGCTCGCCGCTGAGGAAGACCAGGATGTCGCCGGGCCCCTCCGCGCTCAGCTCGGCCACCGCGTCGCAGATGCCCTGGACCTGGTCCTTGGGCTCCTCGTCCGGGTCGTCCGGGTCGGCCAGCGGCCGGTAGCGCACCTCGACCGGGTAGGTGCGCCCGGACACCTCGATCACCGGCGCCCCGAACTCCTTGAAGTGCTCGCTGAAGCGCTGCGGGTCGATGGTGGCCGAGGTGATGATGACCTTGAGGTCGGGCCGGCGGGGCAGCAGCCGCTTGAGGTAGCCGAGGATGAAGTCGATGTTCAGGCTGCGCTCGTGCGCCTCGTCGATGATCAGGGTGTCGTAGCGCAGCAGTTGCCGGTCGCGCTGCATCTCGGCCAGCAGGATGCCGTCGGTCATCACCTTGACCAGCGTGCCGTCGCTGGAGGTGTCGGTGAAGCGCACCTGGTAGCCGACGGTGCCGCCGAGCTCGGTGCCGAGCTCGCTGGCGATCCGCTCCGCGACGGTGCGGGCCGCGATCCGGCGGGGCTGGGTGTGGCCGATCTGGCCGGTCACCCCGCGGCCGAGCTCCGAGGCAGATCTTCGGCAGCTGGGTGGTCTTCCCCGAGCCGGTCTCCCCGGCGACGATCACCACCTGGTGATCCCGGATGGCCGCGGCGATCTCGTCCTTGCGCTGGCTGACCGGGAGCTCCGCCGGGTAGCGGAGCGCGGGCACGCTGGCCCGCCGGGCCTGGGCCCGGGTCTGCTCGGCGAGCGGCGGTGTCACGGCGGAATTCTCCAGGGCGGAACGGGGGAAGCGATCAGGAGGGGGCGGGACGGCCATACGCCAGGGTGCCGGTCCGGGCCCTGACTTAGCTAACGCTTTTGCCCGGCTGCAGCTTCCGTGGCCGCGGTCGGCGTCAGCCGACCTGGTGCACGTCGAACGAGGTGATGACGCCGCGCTCGACGACGTAGCTGCCCGCGAACTTCTTCACCGTGCCGTCGGTCTGGAACGCGGCGATGCTGGCCGTGACCCGGTCGCCGGTCCAGGTGAGGATCGTCGCCACGTCCCGCCGGGTGCCCTGGAAGCCCGTGAGGAACTGCTGGTAGGTGACCCCGGTGTGATCACCGCCGAGTTCCCAGGCCCGCTGGTAGGCCCGGCGGCTGATGGCCGTGTAGTAGCGCCGTACCACCGCGGGCGGCGGGGTGGCCGCCGCCACGACCGTCCCGGCCGTCGTGGGGGCGCCGGACGCCGCGGACCCGGGGTTTCCGTGGTGCAGCAGGGAACCGTTTCTCAGCCACGCCAGCCCCCCGGCCAGGATGGCCAGCACGGCCACGCCGGTGGCCAGCGCGGCGAGCCCGCGGCGGCGCCGCCGCGGCGGCGGCCGGTTCGGCCCGCGCGGCCCGGGCCGCGGCGGCGGGGCTACCGGCGGCAGGCCAGCGGGCCCGCCTGGCGGCCCAGGCCTGCCCGGCGCTGGCTGGTCCCGGGTCAGCCGCGGGGCTGATGCCCGCGGCCGGGGCCGGGCTGACGGCCGGCCGGACCGGGCGGGGCGGATCGGCGCTGGTCGGCGGGGCGGGCCGCGGGGAGGGCGAGCCAGCCGCCGGGCTGACCGGAGTCGCCTGCGGCCGGGCCGGCGGCTGGGCCTGGCCGAGCCCGGGGGCGGCCAGGTCCAGGGCGGGGCCTGGCCGCGCCGGGCGGAAGGCCGCTGGCCATCGCCTGCTGCACCGCCGACCGGGCTGGCAGGTCGGCGGCGGCGACCCCGCACGCCTCCTGGAGGGCCGCGGCGAACGCCCGGCAGCTCGGGTAGCGGTCCTCCGGGGCCTTGGCCAGGCCCCGGAACATGACCTGGTCCACGGCGGCGGACAGGTCGGGACGGAACCTGGTCAGCGGGGGCGGCGGCGCGGACAGCTGGGCCCACATGACGGCCAGGCTCTGATCCCGCCGGAACGGGGGCTCGCCGGCCAGCATCTCGAACGCCGCGCAGGCCAGCGAGTAGGCGTCCGCGCGGCCGTCCACCGCGCGCCCCTCGATCTGCTCCGGGGCCAGGTAGTTCAGGGTGCCGAGGACCTGCCCGGTCAGCGTGAGGTTGGTGGTCGCCTGGGACGTCTTGCTGATGCCGAAGTCCGACAGGTAGACGTGGTCCTCCGAGCCGTCCTCGGCCAGGCCGCCCAGCAGCATGTTGGCCGGTTTCACGTCGCGGTGCACCAGCCCGCACGCGTGCGCCGCGTCCAGCGCGGCGGCCACCTGGGTCACGATCCCGGCCGCGCGGGCCGGCGGCAGCGGCCCGGCCCGGTTCAGCAGGTGGTGCACGTCCTGGCCGCCGACGTAGCGCATCGCGATGAACAGGACGCCGCCTGCCTCGCCGGCGTCGAAGATCGGGATGATGTTCGGGTGATCCACCGCGGCCGCGGCCCGGGACTCCCGGATGAAGCGCCGCCGGAAGGCGTCGTCCCGGGCGAGATCCCCGGCGAGGACCTTCAGCGCCACCCAGCGGCCCAGCCGGACGTCCCGGGCCCGGTAGACGACCGCCATGCCGCCCCGGCCGATCTCCTCCACCGTCTGGTAGCTGGCGATCTGCACGGAGCCGGAATCAGCTAACCCCGCGGGAAAGTCCTCAGCCACCCGTGCCTCCAGCGTCCAGCCCCTCCGCCGCGGCCCCCTGGCCCGCGCCGGCCCCGCAATCCGGTCATGTCGCCCGCAGCCGGCGCCGCTTACGCTAGCAGCCAGCCTAGGCCAGCCGCCGCTCGGTCGCCCAGCGGGTGAGCTGGTGCCGGGTGGAGAGCTGGAGCTTGCGCAGCACCGAGGACACGTGGCTCTCCACGGTCTTGACGGAGATGAACAGCTCCCGCGCGATCTCCTTGTAGGTGTAGCCCCGGGCGATCAGGCGCAGCACCTCCCGCTCCCGCGGCGGTGAGCTGGTCGAGTTCGGGGTCGAGGGACGGCACGTCCTGGCCGGCCGGGCAGGGCGGCGAAAGCGTCCAGCACGAACCCGGCCAGCCGGGGCGAGAACACCGCGTCACCCGCCGCGACCCGGTGCACCGCGTCCACCAGGTCGGCGCCGGAGATCGTCTTCGTCACGTAGCCCCGCGCGCCCGCCCGGATGACCGCGATCACGTCCTCGGGGGCGTCCGAGGCGGACAGGGCGAGGAACCGCACCTGCGGGTGCGCGGCCTTGCACGCCGTGACCACGGCCTGCCCGCCGCCGCCCGGCAGGTGCACGTCGAGCAGCACGACGTCGGGCAGGCACTCGGCGATCAGCGCGATCGCGGGCTGCACGTCGTCTGCCTCGCCCACGACCTCCACCTCGTCGCCCAGCTCGGACCGGACCCCGGACCGGAACAGCGCCGTGGTCGTCGACGATGAACACCCTCGGGCGCTGGGCCTGGCCGGGGCGGGGGCAGCGCGCTGGCGCCCGGGCGTGCTCATGCCCGGCTCGGCTGGCGTTCCCCGGCGCGCGGGGCATGGTCAGGGACACCTCGGTGCCCTCGCCCGGGCGCGCTGCGGACGGTCGCGGACCCGCCGCGGCGGGCCATCCGGGCGTGGACGGACTCGGCCAGCGCCCTTGCGGTCGCGCGGGCACCGCCGCCGGGTCGAATCCCCGGCCGCGGTCCCGCACGAACAGCGACACCTCGGCTCGGCTCGACCTCGGCGAAGATCGAGACCACCGTCGGCGCCGGACCACTTCACCGCGTTGACCGTCGCCTCGCGCGCGGCCGCCAGCAGGGCGCGCAGGTCGTCGTCGAGCTCGCAGTCCCCGACGGTCACGGCCTCGACGGCCACCCGTGCTGCGCCTCCACCTCCTGCTGGATGAGCCGCACCCCGGCGGCGAGCGTCATGGCCTGGCCGTCGAGCGAGCCGGGCGCCCGGCCGTCGAACAGCCAGGAGCGCAGCTCGCGCTCCTGCGCCCGGGCCAGCTGGATGACCTGCTGCGGGTCGCTCGGCGCGGCGCTGGATCAGGGCCAGCGTCTGCAGCACCGAGTCGTGCACCCGGGCGGCCATGTCGGCCCGTTCCTCGGCCCGGATCCGGGCCTGCCGCTCGACCACGAGGTCCCGGGCGATGCGCAGCCACCAGGGGCCGAGCAGCACCGCGATCGCGGCGACCACCAGGGTCACGGCCGCCGAGCGCGCAGCACGGCGCCGTGCACCGGGCGGCCGGTCAGCAGCGCAGCTCAGGCCGAGCCCGAGCACCACGGCAGGCGATCACGACCCGCGCAGCACGATCCGGCGGCGGCTGCCGGTGCCCTCGGCCAGGCCGAGCAGCGGATCGGCCAGGCGCCGCAGCATGGCCTGCTCGTCCGGCGGGGCGTTGCGCCAGATCAGGACGAGCGCCGCCGCGCTGATCGACGCAGCGGCCAGGCCAGCGAGCCGAACCAGCCGGCACCCGCAGCGCCGACGCGATGACCAGCACCACCACGAGCAGCGAGGCCAGCCCGGCGGCCAGCGCGATGCCGCGGCGGTCGGTCGAGCGCCTGGGCTGGCGATGTTGCTGTCCGCGCCCGCGGCCGGGACCAGCAGCCAGGCCACCACGTAGGCCGCCACGCCGAAGCAGGCTGATCAGGGTGGCGACCACGAACGCGGTCCGCACCACGGTCGACGTCCAGGCCCGTCCGCGCGGCCAGGCCGGCCGCCACCCCGCCGGCCAGGCGGTCCTCCCGGCCGCGCCGCAACGGCCCGCTGCCTGGCGGCTGGCGTATCCAGGACTCCCGGAACCGCCGGAACCTGCGCCCGCGGCGGCCCATGCTGAGGGGGTCCGCGTGCCCAGGATCGGTGCGCGCGGCCGGCCCGGGATCAGTACCTGCCGCCATGCCCCCATCATCGCCCCATTCGCGGCTGCCCGGCTATCAGGGAGAACCCTGATCCGGGACGGCGGGGATCAGGGACGGCTCGGGGCTGTTCCGAATGGTGGCCGCGGCCGCCCGGCCGCAGGCTGGAGCCATGACCACCACGACCGGCCCCGCAGCAGGCGACCAGAATCCACACGCACCCTACGAATCAGCCACGTCCCGGGCGCTCAGCCGTCCGGTGCACGGCCGGATGCTCGGCGGAGTCGCCGCCGGCATCGCGCGCTACCTGGACGTGGACGTGACCATCGTCCGCATCCTGTTCGCCGTGTTCACCGCGATCGGCGGGGCCGCCGTGCCCGTCTACCTGGCCGCCTGGCTGCTCGTCCCCGAAGACGGCACCGACCAGTCCATCGCCGCGGGCCTGTTTCAGCCCCGGTCCCGTTGAGCGGAGAGGCCGCATCCACATGTCACTACGGACACGGGGGAACGGAGGGCGCCAGCGCGCCGCCGATGCCACGATGCGCGTCTCGGACGCCGAACGGGCCGAGGTCGCCGACCAGCTGGCCCAGCACTACGGGGACGGGCGTCTCGACCAGGCCGAGCTGGACGACCGGCTCGGCCGGGCGATGAGCGCCAAGACCCACGCCGACCTGGCCGGGCTCACCGCCGACCTGCCCGACCTCGGCCCGCGGCCGGGCAGCGGCCGCCAGCCCAGCCCGCGGGCCAGGAGCGCCCAGGGGCCCGTGCCGCGCACCGGTCGGCCCCGGTCCCGGCTGCTGCCGGTCGTGCTGCTCATCCTGGTCGTGGTCACCACCTGGCACGTCCTGGCGCACACGTTCTGGCTGCCCTGGCTAGGATTCGGATTCGGCGGGTTCGGGGCCTGGTGGTGGCTGTGCATCGCGCTGCTGGTCTTCTGCTGGCTGCGCTACGGCCCCCGGCGCCATCGGCGGTAGCCGGCGCTTTCCCCGGCGCGCTAGCCATCCCCGGCCGGCGGGCCCGTGCTCCCGGTGCGGCGGGCACGGGCCCGCCGCTTGCCTTCGTGCATGGCCTGGACCCGGGCCACCGGGATCGTGTGACCCTCCGCGACCAGATCGGCGGGCAGCGGCTGCGGCGGCGGCAGCTGGCCCGCCCAGCGGGCCCCGGGAATGATCAGCCGGGCCGCGGTGCGCACCGTGAAGTCGGCCGGGGCCACCCGGTCCAGCTCGCCCCACGGCACCGGGAAGGACACCGGGACCTGCGGCCGGACCCGCGGGCTGTAGGCCGCCACCACGGTCGCCCCGCCCGCCCGGGTCGAGTCGAGGAAGACCTTGCCCGCCCGGTCCGCCCGGATGAACGCGGTGGTGGTGAGCCCGGGGTCGAGCCGCTCGGCCCGGGCCGCGACCGCCCGGGTGGCCGCCGCGGCGTCCTCGGCCGAGGCCCCGGTGATCGGCACGAACACGTGCACCCCCTTCGCCCCGCTGGTCTTGACCGCGGCGGCCAGGCCGGCCCCGGCCAGCGTCTCCCGGACCAGCCGGGCGGCCAGGACCGCGAGCCGGAACTCCTCGACGGATGGCGGGTCGATGTCGAGCACCAGGTAATCGGGACGATGCTGCTGGCCGGCCTGGCTGAGCGTCGGGTGGTACTCCACGGCCCGCTGGTTGGCGAACCACAGCAGCGTGCGGCGGTCGTCGCAGAGCGCGTAGGACACCTCGCGGCGGGAGCTCTCCGCCCAGAGCCGGATCGTCTTCACCCAGGGCGGCGTGTACCGGGGCACGTTCTTCTGCATGAACGGCGCCTGGCCGCGGAGCACCCGCACCACCGACAGCGGACGGCCGCGCAGTTCGGGGAGAAGCTGGTCAGCCGCCGCGTCCAGGTAGTCCACCAGGTCCCGCTTGGACGCGTCCGCGCCGGGCAGCAGCGGCTCGTCCAGATTGGTCAGCGGTACCCCGTCCCGCTCCTCGTTGACGCTGATGACGTCACCGTTCCTTCCTCGCGCTGCCGGGCTGATCCTCCATCGTCCCCCGGTGAGCGGCGCTGTGAGACCGTAGGCGGGTGAGGGATCAGTACCGGGACGGGCCGGACGTGCTGCTGGTCGGCGTGGATGGCTCGGACACCTCGCTGCGCGCGGGCGCGTACGCGGCGGGCATGGCCCGGCGGCAGCAGGCCCGGCTGGTCATCCTGTACGTGCGGCCGTTCAGCGCGGTGTCCGGGATGAGCGCGGGCGCGGCCGCCTGCCTGCGGGAGTCGCAGGACTTCGTGGCGGACGAGCTGCGGCAGAGCGCGCTGGAGCAGGGTGCCCGGCTCGGGATCGACATCGACTTCGTCGAGCGCGACGGCAACCCGTACGCCGAGATCGTCCGGCTGGCCGACGAGATCAAGGCCGACGCGGTGATCGTGGGCGCCTCGACCAAGGCCGGCCACCGGTTCGTCGGCTCGCTGGCCGTGCACCTGGTCCGGGCCAGCCGCTGGCCGGTCACCGTGGTGCCCTGAGCGCGGGTTCCCGGACGATCTCCGCCACCACGCCGTAGCGCAGCGGGCGCGGGTGCACCAGCAGGGCCCGGGCCACCTCGCGGATCTGCAGCCGCCGCGGGATCAGCACCTCCTCGCTGCGCCGCCACGCGCGCAGCTCGTCCCGGCCGGCGATGGCCCGCCGGAAGTGCCGGGCGTCGCCGCCGTCGCTCTTCCACCGCGGCAGCCAGGCCCGCAGGTCGTCGTCATGGTCCAGCATGGTCCAGTCCCGCAGCCGCTGCGCGATCTGGCCGGCCGCGTCGACCACGAAGGCCAGCTCGCCCCCGCCCCGGATGCCGTGCACCCGGCCCTCGCTGCCCGGGCTGTGGTGGATGCTGGCCGAGCTGAAGCTCGCCCCGACCGCCAGGGCGGCGACCGCGTGCCCGGCCTCGTGCCAGGCGGTCTCCACGCTGGCCTGCCGGGCCGGGGCCAGGCTGGGGTAGCAGCCGCAGTCGTAGCGCTGCCTGATCCACGTGTCGTGCACGAGCGACTGGTCGTCGTACCGGGCGAGCCGGGTCAGCTCCGCCCGGATCGCGGTGTGCGCCCGCAGGTCCGCTGGCTTCATGGTGTTGACTAAACGCTATGCCTATCGAGGGTGAATACGAGCCAAGCACGGCCGCCTGGGTCCGTGACCAGGTCGCGGAGTACGAGAGCTCGGGGGGCACCCGCGGGACGACGCTCCGGGACACCGGGCTGCCGGTGGTGGTCATCACCAACCGCGGGGCGCGCTCCGGCAAGGTGCGCAAGACCCCGCTGATGCGGGTCGAGCACGAGGGCCGGTACGCGGCGGTGGCGTCCCAGGGCGGCGCCCCGACCCATCCGTTCTGGTACCACAACTTCCGTGCGTTCCCGCAGGTCGAGCTTCAGGACGGCCCGGTCAAGGGGACGTTCGTGGCCCGCGAGGTGACCGCGGACGAGCGCGCCGAGTGGTGGCAGCGGGCGGTCGCCGCCTACCCGCCGTACGCCGAGTACCAGGAGCGCACCTCGCGGGAGATCCCGGTGTTCGTGCTCGAGCCGGCCAGCGGGGCCTGATCCCCGGGCTGGCCTGCCCGCCTCGCGCGTCCCGGTCGCGCGGGCCGGTTCTCGTTATTTCATATGAAACCTACCGGAATACTTGACATTAGCCGGGAGCAGGCGCAGATTGCTGGTAAGAGACCCGGGCGGCCGGCGCGCTGTGGTGGCGCGGCGGTGACGCCGGGACCAGCCATCTGAAAGGTGCTCTCCGATGACCAGCGTCCAGGACCAGCCGGCGGCTCTGCGCAGCCGCGGCTCGTACCAGCACGTTGACGTCACCCAGGTGGGCGGGGTGATCGGGGCTGTCGTCGGCGGCATCCGGATCGGCGGTGACGTACACCCGGCCGCCGTGGCCGAGCTGCGCGCCGCGCTGCTTCAGCACAAGGTCGTCTTCCTGCGCGACCAGCAGCACGCCACCGACGCCGACCAGCGGGCCTTCGCCCGGCTGCTGGGCACCCTGACCAAGCCGCACCCCACGGTGGCCGGGGACGGCGGGGCGGTGCTGCCCATCGACGCCGAGCAGGGCAAGGCCAACAGCTGGCACACGGACGTGACGTTCGTGGACCGGGTGCCGGCGATCAGCGTGCTGCGGGCCATCACGCTGCCGCCCTACGGGGGGACGACCGTCTGGGCGAACACCGCCGAGGCCTACCAGCGGCTGCACCCGGCGCTCAAGGCGCTGGCGGGCAGCTTGCGGGCGGTGCACACCAACCTGTACGACTACGCGGCCGAGCGGCCGCAGATCGGCGGCGTCGACGTCCGGGAACAGGCCTACCGGGAGGAATTCCGGCACCTGGAGTTCGAGACCGAGCACCCCGTCGTCCGCATCCACCCGGAGACCGGCCAGCCGGCGCTGCTGCTCGGCCACTTCGTCCGGTCGTTCCCCGGGCTGAGCACGGCCGACTTCAGCGACCTGTTCGGCCTGCTGCAACGGCACATCACCCGGCTGGAGAACACCGTCCGCTGGACCTGGCGGCCCGGCGACCTCGCGATCTGGGACAACCGCGCCACCCAGCACTACGCGGTCGCCGACTTCGACGACCAGCCGCGGCTGCTGCACCGGATCACGATCGCCGGGGACATCCCGGTCGGGATCAACGGCGACACCAGCATCGCCCGCACGGGCGACGCCAGCCATTACTCCGACATCGCGGCCTGAACCGGGCCGGCCGCGCCGGGCAGCCCCGCCCCGGCGCGGCTAAGCTCCGTCCATGCCCGCTGCCCCGGTCCGGTACCGCTCGGCCGAGGAGGACAGCGCACGGTGGTCCGGGTTCCCGTTCCGCGACGGCGACATCGTGATCAGTACCCGGTCCAAGAGCGGGACCACCTGGATGCAGATGATCTGCGCGCTGCTGGTGTTCCAGACCAGGGACCTGCCGGGCACGCTGCCGGAGCTGTCGCCCTGGCTGGACCGGACGCTGATGCCGCGCGACGAGAGGTTCGCCCGGCTCGCCGCGCAGCGGCACCGGCGGTTCATCAAGACCCACACGCCGCTGGACGGGATCCCCCTCGACCCCCGCGCCACCTACATCGTGGTGGCCCGGCATCCGCTCGACATGGCCGTATCCCTCTACCACCAGGGCGGCAACATCGACCGGGCCCGGTTGCGGCGGCTGGCCGGGCAGCCGGAACCCGCGGAGCCCCCGCCGCCGCGGCCGCCGCTGCATGACTGGCTGGTGGCCTGGATCCACGAGGACGCCACCCCGCAGCAGCAGATGGACTCGCTGCCCGGGGTGATGTGGCACCTCGCCGACGCCTGGGCGCGGCGGGGCGAGCCGAACATCGTGCTCGTGCATTACGAGGACCTGTCGGCCGATCTCGACGGGGAGATGCGCCGCCTCGCGGCCCGCCTCGCGATCACCGTGCCCGCGGAGATCTGGCCCGGCCTCGTCCAGGCCGCCACCTTCCAGCACATGCGCGACCATGCCGAGCGGCTGACCGGGCCGCCCGGGATCATCAAGGACAGCCGGGCCTTCTTCCGGCGGGGCACCTCCGGGGCCGGGCGCGAGGAGCTCAGCGCCGCGGAGCGGGCTGATTACCTCCGGCGGGCAGCCCGGCTGGCCCCGCCGGACCTGCTGAGGTGGCTGCACCGGGGAGTCTGGCAGAGTTGACGGCATGGCGACTGATTCCGCGCACCGCAGGGTGACCGTTGACCGGCTCGCGGCGGGCCGGTTCGCCGCCCGCAACGACCGGGGCGGCCAGATCGCCGTCGGCACCGGCGGCGACGCCGACTTCACCCCGGTCGAGCTGCTGCTGGCCGGCCTTGGCGGATGCACCGCGGCCGACGTGGACATCCTGACCTCCCGGCGGGCAGAGCCGGCCGGGTTCGCGGTGGACGTGGCCGCGGAGAAGGTCCGTGACCAGGCGGGCAACCACCTGGCGGATATCGAGGTGACGTTCCGGGTAGTGTTCCCGGCGGGCGAGGGCGGTGACGCCGCCCGGGCGGTGCTGCCGGACGCCGTCCGGCGGTCGCATGACCGGCTCTGCACGGTCAGCCGCACCATCGAGCTCGGCATACCCATCAGGTCCCGGATCCAGGCCGGGTAGTTCTAGGGAAGACTTGGCGCAGGCCCCAGCGACCACGATTGGAAGGTCAGCGGATGGCGCACGGTGCCCGGATCGGCTCAGCGGTCATGTTCGTGCAGCGGCTCGACCGCTCGGTCAGCTTCTACACGGAACTCCTCGCCATGCAGGTCGCGGACCAGAGCCCGACCGCCGCGCTGCTGGTCAGCCCGGGCCGGGTCGCAGCTGATCCTGCGCGCGATGGGCGCCAACGCGGGTCATCCGCTGGGCGGCGTCGGCCTGCAGTACGTGACCTGGACCGCGGACGGGAAAGAGGACTTCGAGCGCTGTGAGCGGGTGCTCAAGGCGCACTCCGCGCACCGGGACACGCGCAGCAGCGGCGGGGTGATGGCGGTGGAGGGCCGCGACCCGGACGACACGGTGGTGATGATCACCTATCCCGGCCCCGACGAGGTGCCGTCGCACGAGCTCCCGCTGCGCATCTACGGCTGGTAGCGGCCGGCCCGCTGCGCCCGCACCAGCTCACCGGCGGCCACCGCCGTCTTCGGTCTGCCGCCCCGCCCGCGGTGGCCGGTGCCCCGGATCTCCCGGCCCTGGCGGAATGAGTCGGTCACGCTGGGGTACGGGGAGCCGGACAGGGTCCGCGTCGGCCTGGCTGGCGGTGGCCGACCCCGAGCTTGGAGGCACCATGGCCCGCATCACCACGACGGAGGAACCGCGCACCGAGGCGCGTGTCCCGCGCGGTCACGGCTTAACCGGGAAGCTGGTGGCGGCCGCGGCCGTCATCGCGGCCGTCGCGGTGCTGATCGTCGCGCTGGCCGCGGTGAGCCTGCTGCCGAAGCTGCGCAACCCGTTCGGGGAGACCACCTCGGTGCGCAGCGGGCCGGTGCTGCTCAAGTCGATCACCGCGCTGAGCCGGTACCAGGCGGCCAGCGGGTCGTTCCAGGTGGTGGTGGACCTGACCAGGAAGGCGAACCTGCTGCCTGCCTTCCTGGAAGGCAGCCAGACCTTGTTCGTCGGCCAGGGCAGCGAGATCGCGTACGTTGACTTCGCTCAGCTCAAGGGCTCGGCCATCCAGGTCTCGGCCGAACCGGACGGCGGTCACGATCCGGCTGCCGCGGGCGCAGCTGGAGCCGGCCGTGCTCAACGTCCGGCAGTCCTACGTGTTCGCCCAGCAGCGAGGGCTGCTGAACCGGATCGGGAACTTCTTCTCCGGCAACCCGGACAACCAGCAGCAGGTCTACATCCTGGCCCAGCAGAAGATCCAGACGGCGGCCCGGCAGAGCCCGCTGCTGGCCGACGCGCAGCGGAACACGGCCGGCATGCTCACCGGGATGATGCACTCGCTGGGCTTCCAGCGGGTCACCGTGAGCTTCGCCGCCCCGCCCGCGGCGAAGGCGAAGGGCTGAGCGCCGGTCAGATCTTGCGCAGGAACGCGTTGGCCACCGGCCCGGCGCTGTCGGCCCCGTAGCCGCCCCCCTCGACCAGGACCGCGAAGGCCACGTCCCCGCGGTAGCCGATGAACCAGCCGTGCGAGTGGGTGCCGGTTCCGTACTGCGCGGTGCCGGTCTTGCCGTAGACACCGGGCGGAAACCCGACGCCGGCGGCGGTGCCGCTGGTCACCACGGCCCGCATCATGGGCCGCAGCGTGTCCAGGATCGCCGGGCTCAGCGCGTGGGCCGGGCTGGCCTGCTTCGGCTGCGGGCTGGTGACCAGGATCGGGGACCGCCAGGTGCCGTCCTCGATGGCCGCGGCCACGCTGGCCTGGCTGAGCGGGTTGACCAGGTCCGTGCCCTGGCCGAAGGCGTCAGCGGCCACATCCACCGGCTGGTGCGGCGTGCTGAACTTGCCGAGCGTCGCGGGGACACCCAGGTTCGGGGTGGTGTTGAAGCCGAACGTGGCCGCCATCGAGGCGAGCGCCGCGCCCCCCAGCCGCTGGTAGGCGAGCATGGCGAAGGTGGAGTTGCAGGACACCGCGAACGCCGTCTGCAGGCTGGTCGTGCCCAGGTGCTCGTTGTCGTCGTTGTGGAAGGTCCGGCCGCCGATGGTGACCTCGCTCGGGCACTGGACCGTGCTGGACGGGCGCATGCCCTGCTTGGCCAGGGCCGAGGCGGTCACCACCTTGAAGGTGGAGCCGGGCGGGAAGATGCCGGCCAGCGCGCGGTCGAAGCCGCCCGGGCGTTCCACCACGGCCAGCACCTTGCCGGTGGACGGCTGGATGGCCACCATGTCGATCGGTTTCGACGTGGCGGCGCCGGACACCGCGGCCGACGCGGCCATCTGGTCCCGCATGTCCAGGCTGGTCCGCACCGGCTGGCCCGGGGTAGGCGCGAAACGGGCGGCCGTCGCATCCAGCCGGCGGCCGGGTCCTTCCAGCCGGATGGTCAGCGACGGGCGGCCGGCCAGCTGGGCCTGGTACGCCTGCTCGATGCCGCCCTGCCCGATCAGGTCGCCCTTCTGGTAGGGCGCGCCGAGTGCCTTGGCCTCAGCCGCCGTGGCGGCCACCACGTTGCCGGTGAGCAGCGCGATGGAGCCGGACTGGGCGATCACCGACGCGGAGCTCAGCTGGGTGCCATCCGAGGCCAGCACCGCGGCCCGGGCCGGCCAGACGGCGGTCAGCACGAACCGCTCGCCCGGCCGGAGCCGCGGGTAGATGGCGGCGGGGCTCCAGTCCACCCGCCAGTGCCGGTTCCGGGTGACCAGCTGGAGCTGCCCGGGGTAGGTCCAGGTGTGCCCGCTGGCCAGGTCGGCGGTGGCGGTGAAGCGGGCCCGCGCCGATCCGCCGTTCTCGGTGACCTTCCCGAGCTTCAGCTGGATGCGGCGCTGGCCGAGCTCGGCCGCGGTCTGCCGCAGCGGGCCGGCCAGGCCGCCGGCCGGCACGCCGACGCTGACCTTGCCCATCGCCGTGTAGCTGCCCTGCTGCCAGGCACGCAGGTAGCTGGCGGCGGTCTGCTGGGGGCTGCCCTGGGTGCGCGTCAGCAGGACGTAACCGCCGGCCGCGCCCGTCGCCACCACCACGGCCGCGATCACCGCCACCGTGATGATGAGGGACCGCCGGCTCGTCCGGCGCATGCTGCCGTGGCTCATGGGCCGGCCTTTCCCGCTGGGCGGCCGCGGACAGCTCCTCCGCGCACCGGGCCATAACGATAGCCGCGCCCGGGCGTGACCGTGGCCACGAACAGTGGTTCAGGCCGGCCGGTGACCGGGGACGCGGCGGGCGGCCAGCCGGGACGCGGCGGGCGGAAAAGAGCGGGCCGGCCGGGCAGGACAGATCCCGGTCGGGCAGGCTGGTCTCATGGCAGACCAGCTGACCCTGATGGCAGTGCACGCGCATCCCGACGACGAGGCCTCGAGTACCGGGGGAGTGCTGGCCCGGTACGCGGCCGAGGGCGTCCGCACGGTGGTCGTCACCTGTACGAACGGCGAGTTCGGGGACACACCGGGCGGGATCAAGCCCGGCGATGAAGGTCATGACGAGCAGGAAGTGGCCGAGATCAGGCTGGCGGAGCTCAGGGAATCGGCCAAGCACCTGGAGGTGACGGACCTCGAGCTGCTCGGCTACCACGACTCCGGGATGGTGGAGTGGGACTACCAGCACCGGCCGGATGCGTTCTGCAACGTGCCGCTGGACGACGTGGCGGCCCGGATCGGCGCGCTGATCGAGCGTTACCGGCCGCAGGTCGTGGTCACCTACGACCCGGACGGCGCCTACCAGCACCCCGACCACGTGCACGCCAGCCGGGCCGCGATCGAGGCGGTCACCCGCACCGGCATCCCGGCCAAGCTGTACCTGACCGCCATGCCGGTCAGCAAGTGGCGGGAACTGTGGACCGCGCTGCGGGACGCCGGCCTGGACGTGCCCGGGGACGACCGCATCAGCCCCGAGGCGCAGCAGCAGATGGAGGCCGCCGAGCAGCGGATCACGACCACCGTCGACATCCGCCCGGTGCTGGCCCGCAAGCAGGCCGCGCTGATGGCGCACGCCAGCCAGATCAGTGAGTCGTGGTTCAGCAAGATCCCGCCGGAGCTCGGGGAGCGGGTGTTCGGCGAAGAGAGCTTCATCCGGGTCATGGACTCCACCGGGGCGCCGGTCCCCGAGGACGACCTGTTCGCGGGACTCCGCTAGCCGGGTCTCCGCTGGCCCGGTCTCCGCTGGCCTGACCTCGGCTGGCCCGGGACCCGGCGGCCGTTTACGAATTATTGCGGCAAAAGGCTATTGGCATCCTGGCCGGGCGGGGGCTTGACTATGCACTGCGGCACGGGCAGCGCAGCGGTTGCCCCCGGGTGGGACCGGCCGCGATTGGCTGTTGGCAATGGAGGCCGGGCAATGAAGCTTATCCGCGGTTCACGCATACGGCGCCTCTCAGGAATGGCGGTCGCGGCGTTCCTGGCCGTTTTACTGCCGATGGGGCTGGCCACCGCCGGTTCCGCCGCGGCCGGCACCGCCGCGGCGGGCTCAGCCGGTAGCGCCGCGGCCAGGCTCGGCCGGTACCGCGGCCTGCCCGTGGCTCAACCAGTCCCTGCCGGTGGGCCAGCGCGTGCAGATGCTGCTGGCCAAGATGACCCTGGCGGACAAGATCAACATGGTCACCGGGGCGGGCACCAGCGAGCCGTACGTCTTCTACATCTCCGCCATCCCGAGCCTGTGCATCCCCGCCATGGGCGAGGAAGACGGCCCGGTCGGGGTGGGTGACGGCCTGACCGGGGTCACCCAGCTGCCCGCCGCGGTCTCCCTGGCCGCCACCTGGGACCCGGCGCTGGCCACCCAGTACGGGCAGGTCGTCGGCTCGGAGGAGCGCGGCAAGGGCGCCATGGTCAACCTGGGCCCGACCGTGAACATCGACCGCGACCCGCGCTGGGGCCGCTCGTTCGAGGCCTACACCGAGGACCCGTACCTGAACGCCGCGATGGCGGTGGCCGATATCGACGGGGTGCAGAGCCAGGGCGAGATGTCGCAGGTCAAGCACTTCGCGGTGTACAACCAGGAGACCAACCGGAACACCCCGGCGGACGACGCGATCGTCAGCACGCGGGCCAGCACGAGATCTACCTGCCGGCGTTCTGGGCCGCGACCCAGCTGGCCCACGCTTCCTCGGTGATGTGCGCCTACAGCACCATCAACGGCCAGGACGCCTGCCAGAACAACTACCTGCTGCACACCACGCTCGACCAGCGCTGGGGCTTTCCCGGGCTTCGTGACCTCGGACTACGGGGCCACCCACTCCACCGTGCGTCCGCCGACGCGGGCAAGGACCAGGAGATGCCCGCGCCGCTGTACTACGGCTCGGCGCTCGCAGGCCGCCGTGCAGTCCGGCCAGGTCGCCATGGCCACGCTGAACGGCATGGTGTCCCGGATCCTGACCGAGATGTTCCGCTTCAACGAGTTCAACAACCCGCCCACCGGGACGACCAGCGCGACCGTGACCACCCCGGCGCATCAGGCCGTGTCGGCCGCGGTCGCCGAGGCGGGCACGGTGCTGCTGAAGAACAGCGGCGGCACGCTGCCGCTGTAGGCGACCGGCGGCGGCTCGGTCGCGGTGATCGGCCCGGCCGCTTCGGCGGCGCCGACCTACACCGGCGGCGGCAGCGCCTACGTGACCTCCACCTTCAACGTGACTCCGCTGCAGGGCATCCAGGCCGCGGCCGGGCACGGGCACCACGGTCTCAGTACACGCAGGGCCTGCCCACCGACACCTCCCTGACGGCGATCCCGAGCTCCGCCCTCAGCCCCGGCCTACGCCCGCACCGGGTACGGCGGGACCTACACCGGCACCCTCACCGCCCCGGAAACCGGCACGTACGTGCTGGCCTTCAAAACCCCGTGCGGCTACACGGCCACCGGACCTGTCCCTGGACGGCAAGGAGATCCTGGCCAACCCGGGCACCCCGCCGGTGTCCACCTACTCGGTGGGCGTGAACCTGCCAGGCCGGCCAGACCTATACGCTCCAGCTGTCGGGCGGCGGCCCGTCGGCCAACCTGAGCTGGGCCACGCCGTCGGAGCTGGCGCCCGGCATCAGCCAGGCGGTCGCCGCGGCAAAGTCGGCCGCCACCGCGGTGGTCGTGGTCTCCGACGACACCGAGTCCGAGGCCGCCGACCGGGCCAGCCTGAACCTGCCCTCCGCCCAGAACGAGCTGATCTCCGCGGTGGCCGCGGCCAACCCGCACACGGTGGTGGTCATCGACGCGGGCGCACCGGTCGTCATGCCCTGGCTGAGCCAGGTGGCCTCCGTGGTGGACGCCTGGTACCCGGGTGAGAGCAACGGCACCGCGCTCGCCGCGGTGCTGTTCGGCCAGGTCGACCCGTGCGGCCACCTGCCGGTCACCTTCCCCACCGACCTGTCGCAGGTGCCCGCGTCCAGCCCGGCCAGTTCCCCGGGGTGAACGGCCAGGTGCAGTACTCCGAGGGCATCGACGTCGGCTACCGCTATTACGACGCCAACAACGAGACGCCGCTGTTCCCGTTCGGCTACGGGCTGTCCTACACCAATTTCTCGCTTCAGCGATCTGAGGATCACGCCCCAGCAGGTGCAGAACGCCACGTCGAATCCCGGGCCGACCAGCTGCGGGTGCAACGGCCAGTCGAGCCGCCAGGTGACGGTGTCCGCCACCGTGACCAACACCGGCAAGGTGGCCGGCTCGGACGTGGCCCAGCTCTACCTGGGTGACCCGGCGGCGGCCGGCGAGCCGCCGCGCCAGCTGAAGGGATTCCAGAAGGTCACCCTGCAGCCGGGCCAGTCCACGACCGTGCACTTCAGCCTCAGCGGCCACGACCTGTCCTACTGGGACGACGCGGCCAACGGGTGGGTGGTGCCGGACGGGCAGTTCGGCGTCTACGTCGGTGACTCCTCGGCGCTGGCCGACCTGCCGCTGCGCGGCGGCTTCACCGTCATCCGCAGCGTCGGGGCCCGGTACGCCACGATCAGCGCGCCGGCCGTCGTGTACCCGGGCGGCACGGCGACGGTGACCGCCACCCTGGTCAACGACGGCGACTACGCGATGCCGCGGGCGCGGTTCACGCCTGCAGGTCCCGGCCGGCTGGACGGTGAGCAGCCCGGCGCCGGTCACCGTGGGCCCGGGGCAGACCGTCACCCGGAGCTTCCAGGTCACGGGTGCCCGCGAGCGCCCAGCCCGGCACCGGCACCCTGACCGTCTCGGTGACCGCCCCGGGCGGGCCCGGCGGGCCGCCCAGCCTGGTGGAGGCGTCCGCCACGGTCGCGGTCCCGTCGGCCTCGCTGAGCCGCCGCCTACAACAACACCGGGATCAGCGACAACTCCAACGAGGCCGCGGCCAACTACGACGGCGCCGGGGACAGCTTCTCGGCCCAGGCGCTGGCCGCGGGCACGCCGGCCGCGCTGACCCCCGGGCAGCCAGGTCACGATCGGCGGGACCACCTTCACCTGGCCGGACGTGGCCGTCCGGGACGCCGGACAACGTGGTGGCCGCCGGGCAGACCGTCGAGCTGTCCGGGTCCGGGACCGACCTCGGCTTCCTCGGCGTCCAGCCAGAACGGCACCGCGAGCGGCACCGTCACCGTCCATTACACCGACGGCAGCAGCCAGTCCTACAACCTCAACATGGCCGACTGGTACGCCAACGCGCCCGCGGTCGGCAACCAGATCCTGACCACCACGTCAAGCTGGAACTTACCAGAGCAACTCCCTGGGCCCGCACCCGGTGAGCGTCTACTTCGGCTCGGTGCCGCTGGAGCAGGGCAAGACGGTGGCCTCGGTCACGCTGCCCATGCTGAGCAACGCGGGCGGCACGACCGCCATGCATATCTTCGCCATGGCCACGGGTCCGGAACCCCGACCACGCGGCGCGCCGTACTCGTCGCTCGCCGCGGCCTATGACAACGCCGGGATCAGCGACAACTCCGACCCCGCCGCGGCCGACTTCGACGGCACCGGGGAGAGCTTCTCGGCCCAGGCGCTGGCCGCGGGCACGCCAACCGCCGCTGACGCCCGGCGGCCAGGCGACGTTGGGCGGGACCACCTTCACCTGGCCCAGCGCCGTCGGCGCGCCCGACAACGTGATCGCCGACGGGCAGACGATCGACGTGTCCGGGTCCGGGACCGAACTGGGCTTCCTCGGCGCCGGCGCGTTCGGCGCGGCGTGCGGGACCGGCACGATCACCTACACCGACGGCAGCACCCAGCCGTTCAGCCTAGCATGGCCGACTGGTACAACAACGCGCGCGGTCGCCGGGGACCAGATCGCCACCACCACCTCCAGCTGGAACTTCTCCAGCAGCACGCAGAGTCGCGCACCCGGTCAGCGTCTACTTCGCCTCGGTGCCGCTGGCAGGCGGCAAGACGGTCGCATCGGTCACGCTGCCGACGGTGAGCAGCGGCGTCGGGAACGGCATGAACGCGATGCACATCTTCGCGATCGCCACCGGGTCGGGCGCGCTGACCGGCTGAGCGGGTGACCAGGTGACTAGCTGATCGGCGGGAGCACCTGGCCGGGACCAGCACGGTGCGGAACGGGTCGCCGAGCCGGGCCACCCGGCCCGGGATGGTCCCGGATCGTGAACGCGTCGGGCCGCAGGCGCCGGATCGTCCAGCTCGTCCCATTCCAGCGGGGCGGACACCGGCGCCCCGGCCGCGGCGCGCGGGCTGTAGGGCGCGACCAGGGTCTTGTTGCTGGCGTTCTGCGTGTAGTCGAGCCGGGCCAGGCCGCCGCGCTCGTGCACGTCCCACTTCCAGCTCACCAGCTCGGGCACGACCGCGCCGATGGCCCGGGACAGCTGCTCGACCCAGGCCGGGTCTCGCTCGAAGCCGGGCCCGGCGGCGACCGGGATCCAGATCTGGATGCCGCGCCGGCCGGTGAGCTTGGGCTGGCCCCGCACGCCGAGGTGCTCGCAGCGCGGTGCGGTGCAGCCGGGCCAGCACCAGCACCTCGTCCCACGAGGTGGCCGGGCCGGGGTCGATGTCGATGAGCGCGTAGCTGGGCCGGTCCGGCTGGTCGGTCCGGGCGGTCCAGGCGTGCCATTCCAGGGCGCCGAAGTTGGCCGCCCAGACCAGCGCGGCCGGCTCGTCGACGACCAGGTAGGTCGTGGTCTTGCCGGGCTCGGCGTCGGGGTTGTGCCAGCGCGGCAGCCAGTCCGGCGCATGGTCGGGCAGCTGCTTGTGCCAGAAGCCCGCGGCCTGCGGCGCCGCCGGGGAAGCGGTGCATGTTCAGCGGCGCGGCCGGCCAGGTAGGGCAGCACGACCGGGGCGATCTGCGCGCGCGTACCGGATGAGCTCGCGCTTGGTCACCGGCGGGCTCGCCGCGGCCGGCCGGGGAAGAGCACCTTGTCCGAGGTTGGTCAGCCGCAGCGCGCGGCCGAACACCTCCCAGGTCCCGCCGGCGCCCAGCGCGTCCAGCGCGGCCAGCTCGTCCGCGCTGGCGCGCCGGCCCGCCGCGTCCGGCGTCCGCGCCCGGCCGAGCGCCGGCCGGGCCGTCCGGCGCGCGCACCGAGGACCTGCGACGGCGGCAGGTCTGACCGCCACATGCCGGTCCGGATCGGCCTTGACCTCATCGTTGGTCCGCCCGCTGAGCACCGACGCCGGGTGGTCCTCCGGGTCCCAGCCCGGGACGGCGTACTCGTCGTGCTTGTGCAGCAGCAGCCACTGCTCCTGGCCCCGGGCCGCCCGCGCCGGCCCGGCCCCGCCGCACCAGGATCAGCCGGCCGCGCAGCTTCTCGCCGTGCACGTCGGCGTGCAGCTCCCCGGCCGCCACGGCGGCGGCCGGGTCGTCGGTGGCGTGCGGCTCCCAGGTGCCCCGGTCCCACACGATCACGTCACCGCCGCCGTACTCGCCGCGCGGGATCACGCCCTCGAAGTCGAGGTACTCGAGGGGGTGGTCCTCGACGTGCACGGCGGTGCGCTTCACGTCCGGGTCCAGCGTCGGGCCCTCGCGGCACCGCCCAGCTGACCAGGACGCCGTCGATCTCGAAGCGGAGGTCGTAGTGCAGCCGCCGGGCCCGGTGCCGTTGCACGACGAACCGCGGTGCGCTGGGGGCCGCGCCCGGGCCGGCCAGCTCGCCGGAAGGCTCGGGCGTGCGGGTGAAATCCCGCTTGCGCTGGTACGGCGTGAGCTTTCCGGGCATTGTCACCTCCCTGTCACCTGCTCCTGCCATGCCCCCGACCGCCGGCGTCACACCCGGCCCGCACCCGGGCCGGGTGTGAGCCCGCCCCGGGCCGGCCGGGACCTCGCCCGGGCCGGCCGGGACCTGGCCCGGGCCGGCCCGGGGAGCCTGGCCACCGGATAAAGTGTTTGCCATCTAGCAAGTAATTGCGACGAGGGGACAGCCCGTGACCGGTGCCAGTGGCCAGGCCGCGTCCCCCGGCGAGGCCGGGCCGGGGGCGCCGGGCGAGGCCGGGCCGGGGGCGCCGGGCGAGGCCGGGCCGGGGGCGCCGGGCGAGGCCGGGGGCGGGGCGGGGGCGGTGGCCAGGACCGAGACGGCGGCCCGGCTGCGTACGGCGGTCGGCCGGCTCTCCCGCCGGATCCGGCCGACCCGGGTCGGCGCGGAGCTGACCCTGACCGAGGCCACCGTGCTCGCCACCACCGCCAGGCACGGCCCGGTCGGCCTGTCCTGGCTGGCCCGCGAGGAAGGAATGAACCCGACCATGCTCTCCCGGGTGGTGTGGCGGCTGGAGGACGCCGGGCTGCTGGCCCGGCGGCCCGACCCGCGCGACCGGCGGGCCGCGCTGGTCGAGGTCACCTCCGCCGGACGGCGGCTGCACGAGCGGATCAAGGCGGAGCGGACGGACGCGCTGAGCCAGCTGATCGAGCACCTCGGCCGGGCCGACCGGGACACCCTGGACGCCGCCCTGCCGGTGCTCGAGCAGCTGGCCCGCGACCTCAAGGACCGGCGCCCGTGAGCCGCCGGGGCTTCTGGCGGAGCACCTTCTCCTCACTCAGCGTCCCGAACTACCGGATCTACTTCACCGGCCAGTCGATCTCGCTCGCCGGGACCTGGATGCAGATGACCGCCCAGTCCTGGCTGGTGCTCACCCTCACGCACTCCAGCACCGACCTGGGCTTCGTGCTGGCCCTGCAGACCCTGCCCATCCTGCTCCTGGCGCCCTACGGCGGGGTGGTGGCCGACCGGGTGGACAAGCGCCTGCTCATGGTCGTCCTGCAGATCGCCATGGGCCTGCAGGCGCTGGTGCTCGGGCTGCTGACCGTCGCCGGGGTGGTCCGCTTCTGGCAGGTCGGCCTGCTGGCCGTCATCCTGGGGCTGAACAACGCGTTCGAGAACTCCGCCCGGCAGGCCTTCGTCCGGGAGATGGTCGGCCCGGACGAGCTGCGCAACGCGGTCACCCTGAACTCGGTGACGGTCAACGCGGCCCGCGCGGTGGGGCCGGCCATCGGCGGCGTCCTGATCGCCACCGTGGGCATCGGGACGTGCTTCCTGCTCAACGCGGCGAGTTTCGCGGCCGTGGTCACCTCACTGCTGATCATGGACCGCTCCGCGCTGCGGCCCTCCCCGCCGGTCGGGCGCGCCCGCGGGCAGTTGCGCGAGGGCCTGCGCTACGCGCGCCGGACGCCCACCATCGCTATCCCGCTGGCCATGATGAGCCTGGTCGGCCTGTTCGCCTATGAGTTCCCGGTCTCGCTCCCCGTCCTGGCCCAGCGCACGTTCCACGGCGGTGCGGAGGTCTACGGCTTCATGACCGCGGCGATGGGCATCGGGGCCGTCATCGGCGGCCTGTTCACGGCGGCCCGGGGGCGGACCGGCCTGCGGCCGATGATCATCGCCTCGGCCGGGTTCGGCGTGGCCATCCTGGTCACGGCGTTCTCCCCGGTGATCGGCCTGGCCTACGCGGCGCTGCTGTTCGTGGGCTGGGCCAGCGTGTCGTTCATCGCCATCGGCAACTCGACGATCCAGCTCAGCGCGGAACCGGGCATGCGCGGCCGGGCCATCGCGCTCTGGCAGGTCGCCTTCCAGGGGACGACGCCGATCGGCGGCCCCGCGGTCGGCTGGATCATCGCCCTGTCCGGCCCGCGCAGCGGGCTCGCGGTCGGCGGCGTGGCCTGCCTGGTGGCCGGGGCCGGCGGAGTGCTGCTGGCCCGGCGCGCGGGCCGCGCGGGCCCCGCGGCCCGCGCCGGCGAAGCGGAACCGGCGCCGCTATCGGGCGGGCCGCCCGAGGCCACGCCGATGCCCGAGCCCGGGGCCGGGCGCACCCGGTCCCCGCAGGAACCCGGGCGGTCCCCGGCGTAGCCAGGCCTCCCGGGGGTAGCTGGAGGACGTGGACAAGATCACCCAAGGCGACGGCCCGGACAGCCAGGCCGCCCTGCCCGGGGAGGTCGCCGAGCTGGTCGGCGACATCAGCCAGGGCAGCAGCCTGTCCCGCCGCCGCCGCGTGCTGGCGGCCATGTCCCGGATCACCCGCCGCGGCCGCCGCGGCGGCCGGGCAGGCTGGTCGGGGATGGCCTCAGGCGGCCGGTGGCTGACCTCGCAGGTGCTGGCCATGGCGCCCCGCCTGCCGGTCCGGGACCAGCGCAAGCTGCGCGCCCAGTTTCCCGGCCTGGAGCCGGACGAGGTCGCCGACCAGCTGATCCAGGGCGCGTCCCGGGCCGCAGCGTCGGTCGGCGCGGCGGTGGGCGCGGCCATGCTGCTGCCCCTGCCGTCCGCCCCGGTCGAGGTCGCGGTCGAGACCCTGGCGCTGGTCGGGATCGAGCTGAAGCTGGTGGCCGAGCTGCACGAGGTCTACGGCATGCGGGCCCCGGGCACCGTCCCGGAACGCATGCTGGCCTACGTCGTGGCCTGGGCGCACCGGCGCGGCGTGGCCCTGGTCCCGGGAGGCCTGGCCTTGGCCGTGGGTTCCCCGCTGCGCAGGCAGCTGGAGCGGCGGCTGCTCGCCCGGGCTGGCCGGAGCACGGTGTCCCTGGGACCGCTGCTGACCGGGGCGGCCGCCGGGGCGATGCTCAACCGGCGGGAAACCCGCCGGCTCGGCGCCGACGTCCGCAACGACCTGCGGCGCCGCTCGCCGCAGGGCGCACACTGGGCTGACTGACCGTTCCGGGCTACGGCTGCACGGCCAGCCCCGGCGTCCGGTCCCAGCCGGTGATGGCCAGCATCACCCGGATGTGCTGCGGCACGTCGTGCAGCCGGATCCGCCGCGCGTCACCCGGGCCGCCGCCGGCCAGCCGCACGATCGCCCGCAGCCCCGCCAGGTCGCAGTAGCTCAGCCCGCTGAGGTCGAGGTCCGCCTGCTGGTGTCCGTCGGCCAGTTCGTGCAGGCAGGTCACCAGGGCGGGGTAGGTCGCCTCGTCGATCTCGCCGGAGATGGCCAGGCCGCCGGGGGAGCCGGTCGGCGCAATCCGCAACACCCCGTCGTCATAAACGGGACGATGCTCAGCCTTCACGGATCTACCTCCCTCGCGGCGGTATGAGGCACCTGCTGCCAGGTGGGGCGGGATGAAGAATACGCTGACCCGCCGCGCTCCCGGGGGAAACCCCGGGACCCAGGTCAGGGCCGGGGATACCGCCGGTACCCAGCCTGGGCGGACCACGCTGTCCCGGATGAATACGTATCCGGGCGGCCTGGCGGTTGCCGGGGGGCTGGCGGTTGCCGGGGCGCGCCAGCGGTCAGCCGTCGCCCCACGGCCGGGCCAGCCGGGCCGCCGACTCGAACATGACGGCGTGCACGAACGCCTGCGGCAGGTTGCCGCGCAGCTGATGCTGGTGGGTGTCGAACTCCTCGGTGAACAGCGCGGGTGGCCCGCAGGCGGCGCGGTTGCGCTCGAACCAGCCGACGGCCTCGCTGGTCCGGCCGAGCTGGTGGGTGGCCAGCGACATCAGGAACCCGCAGAGCACGAACGCGCCCTCGGCCTCCTGCAGCGGGCGCTCGTCGTGCCGGTAGCGGTAGAGGTAGCCGTCGCTGGCCAGGCCGGCCGCGATCGCGTCGAGGGTGGCCAGGCTGCGCGGGTCGGTCGCGGGCACGGCCCCGCGGATCGCGGCCAGCAGCAGGGCGGCGTCCACGCGCTCGTCGTCGGGAGCCCGCTGCCACCGGCCGGTGGCGTGCACGCTGTCCGCCGCCACGTCCGCCAGGATGGTGTCGGCCAGGGACTCCCAGGCCGCGGCCTGGGCGGGGGCCGCACCCGCGGCCGCGATGGCCCTCAGCCCGGCGACGCACATGAGCCGGGAATGGGCCCAGCGATGGTTGTCGAGCTCCCACACGCCGGCGTCGGCCTCGGTCCACCGGCTCTCGATGGCCTTCACCGCCGCCTCGGCGGCCTGCCAGTGCCCGGTATCCAGGTGGTCATGGCCCGCCGCGGCCGCGAAGAGCTGGAGCGACTCACCCAGCGCGTCGAGCTGGAACTGCCGGTTGACCCAGTTCCCGACCTTGTCCGCGCCGCCCGGGTACCCGGACAGCCGGGAGAGCGACTCCTCCCCGGGCACCGGCCCGCGGGTCACGGTGTAGGCGGGCTTGAGGTCCGGGCCGTCGGCCAGGATCTGCTCGGCCACGAACGAGACCGCGTCGTCCAGCAGGCGGTGCGGGCCGTCGGCGGCCACCGCCTGGCCGGCGTAGCACTGGTCCCGGATCCACACGTAGCGGTAGTCGTAGTTCCAGGCCGGCCTTGGAACGCTCCGGCAGGGACATGGTGGCCGCGGCGACCATGCCGCCGCTGCGGCTGGTCAGCCCGGCCAGCACCGCGTAGCTGTGCCGGCTGTCCCCGGTGGCCAGGCTCGGGCCGAGCTCCGGGACCGCCACCGCCCAGGACGTCTCGGTGGCCAGCCACGCGTCCGCGGCCGCCACCGGCACCCGTGGCAGCGCCTGATCCGAAATCTCCAGCACCAGGTCGTGGTGGGTGCCCTCGTCCAGCTCCAGGTGCAGCTCCAGGGCACCGTCCGGCCGCACCGCGGCGTCCGCGCCGCCAGACCAGCGCACCCGGAGCGGGCCGGTGCGGGCCGTCCATACCCCGCCGGCCTGCTTGAGCTGGGTCATCCGGTACCGCCCGAAGCCGGCCCGCAGATCGAGGACCACCGCGACCCGGGCCGGGCCGTCGAGGGCCATGACCCGGCGGAGCACCACCGTGGTGTGCGGGTCGCCCGGGTAGGCCAGCGCCTCGCGGCATTCGGTGAAACCGCTGCTGGTGATCCAGCGGCTGCGCCAGATCAGGCTGCCGCTCTCGTAGTAGCCACCCCAGACGAAGCGTTCCTCCGGGGTCACGGCGTAGACGCCGGGGCCGCCGATCAGGCTGGAGACCACCGCCCCGGAATCCCACCGGGGTGCGCACAGCCAGGCGAAGTCGCCGCGGGGGCCGATCATCGCGCCCCGTTCCCCGTCTGCGACCAGCGCATACTCGCGGAGCACGTGGGGCGGGAACTCGCTGGCCGCGCCTGAATCCTGACTGGTCATGGTCTCCTCATCCGCCGGATGGTGCCCCGGCTACCCCGTCCCGACCAGCCCAAACGGTTCTACCGGCGGACCCTGCCTAGAGCGGCACCAGGGGCTCCCCGGCCAGGCCGTAGCCTTCCCCGGCCGCCGCGACCAGCTCACCCAGGATGCTGGTCAGCTGACCCCGGGTGGCCGGCGGGAGCTCGGCGACGATCCGGCTCAGCTCGCGCTGCCGCCATCGTGACACCGAGCTGACCAGGCTCTGCCCGCTCGGGGTGAGCTGCAGGGTCACCACGCTGCGGTGCCGCGGGTCGCTGCCCCGGGCCACGTGTCCCGCCGCGACCAGCCGGTCGGCCAGCCTGGTCACCGTGGACGCGTCCAGGCCGAGGGCCCGGGCCACCTGTGCCGACCGGGCACAGCCGAATTCGCCTAGCACCGCCAGCATGCGGAACTGGGGCAGGGTGATCGCGCCGCCGAGGGCATCCAGGCTGCGCAGTGCCACCCCGGCCAGCACCCGGGTGGCGGCCTGCAGCGCGACCACCTGCTCCGCGAATTCCGGGCTGGCCCCCGGCGGCTCAGCCGCTGGCCCGTGAGATGTTTCCATAACGCAACATTGTAATGAGAAACACTTGCCATCCGCGAGAGTCGGCGCGGCCCGGCGATCAGGCCATGCGGCCCGGAGCTCAGCCAGTGGTGTAGCCCGCTGGCGGACGGGTAGTCCGGGCGGCAAGGCTTTCCAGCTAGGCGGCGCAGCCAGGACACTGGGCCGGGAAGGACGCGGAGATGACCAGGTACGGCTACTTCCTGTCGTCGAAGGAGCGCCCGCCCCAGGATCTCGTCCGGCAGGCGAGGCTGGCCGGGGAAGCCGGCGCCGGGGGGCTGTGGATCTCCGGCCTGCGGGAGGGGTGAGACGCGAGGTCCGGAAGGCTGGATGTCAGCGCTGGTAGGCTCTCGGCCGGTATCACCGGCTGGAGGCGCTGGCCCGGTGGTGATCCTGATGGGATACGACATGTTCCGCGGTTCGAGGAATGAGCAGCTTGAGGTGAGTGCCGCCGAGCGGGGACTGGCTGCCCTGATCGAGGTGGCGGAGCGGGCCGTGGAGACGATCGGCTCGTCCGTGCCCCCGGCCCAGCTGCGGGCGCTGCTGATCATCGACCGGGCCGGGAGCCTCAACCTCAACCGGCTGGCCAGCCACGTGGGCGCCTCCGCCTCGGCCACGAGCAGGCTGTGCGACCGGATGGAGATCGCGGGCCTGCTGACCCGGGACCGCGCCGAGGAGAGCCGCCGGGAGATCGTGCTGCTGCTCACCGAGTCGGGCCGACGGCTGGCCGGCTGGGTCCGCGACCAGCGACGGGCGGCCCTGGCCGACCTGCTCCAGGCCATGACACCGGAAGGCCGCGACGCCCTGGTGCGCGGGCTCGGAGAGGTCGCGGCCGACGCCGGCTGACCGGCGAGGGCTGGCCGGCCAGGGCTGGCCGGCGAGGGCTGGCCGGCGAGGGCTGGCGCAGGGCGGGCCGGCCAGGGCGGGGCGGCCAACAGCCGGCCCGGGGCGAATATTCCATATGTAAACACTTGCTTTTTGCGGCGCTTTCGTGAGAACCTTGCTGCATGGAAATACTTGCCGCAGATAAAGCAGCTGCGGCGTCTCCGCCCCGGAACATGGGCCGGCCCGCTGTCACAGCTGCGAGCGAGCTTGAACAACTCGACGACGAGGAACTGCTGTACGAGATCCGCTCGTACCCGCCGGACAGTCCCCGCCGCGAGGGCGCGTGCGAGGTTCTGGTCGGGCGGTACCGGGGACTGGTCCGGGCCTGCGCGAACCGCTACCGCCGCAGCCCCGAGCCCACCGAGGACCTGATCCAGGTCGGCTACGTGGGCCTGCTCAAGGCGATCAACAACTTCGACCCCGGGGTCGGCCGGAACCTGGCCGCCTACGCCCAGCCGTGCATCACCGGGGAGATCAAGCGGTATTTCCGCGACAAGCGGTGGCAGGTGCACATCGAGCGGCCCGTGCAGGAGCGGCTGCTGGCGCTGCGCGAGACGAACCGGGAGCTTACCCAGCAGCTCGGCCACGCGCCCAGCGACAGCGAGCTCGCCGGTGACCTGGGCATCACCGAAGAGGATGTCCGCGAAGCACGCGGCGCTGACCTGCTTCTGCAGCCGGCCTCGCTCGACGCCCCGCTGTCCGGCCAGCCGGACACGGCCAGCCTGGCCGACCTGCTCGGCGGTGACGATCCGCAGATGGAGCACACCTTGTCGATGGAGGCGCTCGCGGTGCACTGGGACGAGCTGCCCCGGCGCGAGCAGCGGATCCTGCTGATGCGCTTCTACGGGGACATGACCCAGGCCGAGATCGGCCGTACCCTGGGCATCTCGCAGATGCACGTGTCCCGGCTGCTGGCCCACGCGCTCACCTTCCTGCGGCAGCGCATCTCGGGTCCGCCCGAGGGAGCGACGGGCGGGCTCGCCTCGGCCTGAGTGAGCAGCGCTCAGCTCCTTCCGTGTCACGGTCGGTCCGTGGCACGGAATTCGGTGCTCCGGACGGCAGGGCGCGGACGTTGAGGACGGAAAGCGGAAGTTTCTGGGGTTTTGCGACATTATCGTGTCGCGCAACAGGGAGCGTGGAAGCCGCTAGCCCCGGGTCCGGGGCTAGCGGTCTGTCATAAGGAGCGTGGGTTGAGGCTACGTCGCGCAGGCGAGCCGTGAGCATGCCGACCTGGACTGGCGTGCCTGCCCCGCGGGGGCCGGCCAGCCCTCCGCCAGCCAGCCCGCTGCCGGAGAGCGGCACCCTGGACCCGGGCCGCCTCGCGTGGCTGGGCGACCCGGACACGATCCTCCTGGTGGAGGACGACGCAGGTGACGTGCTGCTGGTGGAGGAACTGCTCGCCGACAGCGGCATGCAGGCCACGCTGACCGCGGTGCGGTCACTCGCCGAGGCCAGCCGCCTGCTCCGCGGGGGGGTGGCGCCCGGCTGTGTCCTGCTCGACCTGCACCTGCCCGACGTGCAGGGGCTGGAGGCGGTCACCCAGATGCTCGCCGTCGCCCCCGGCGCGCCCGTGGTGGTGCTGACCGGGCTGGCCGAGGAGAGCGCGGGCCTGGCCGCGGTCGCCGCCGGGGCCCAGGATTACCTGATCAAGGGCCAGGCGCCCCCGGATGTGTTCGGCCGGGCCATCCGCTACGCCACCCAGCGCAAGCACGTGGAGCAGGCGTCCGCCGCCCTGCAGCGCAGCGCGCTGCGGGCGGCGGAGAACGCCCGGCTGGAGCGGGCCCTGCTGCCCACCCCGCTGTTCCGCACCGGGGCCTTCGAGATGGTCGCCCGCTACCGTCCCGGCCGGGCCAATGCCCTGCTCGGCGGCGACTTCTACGATGTCGTCGAGACCTCGGACGGTGTCGTGCACGCGGTCATCGGTGACGTCTGCGGGCACGGGGCGGCCGAGGCGGCCATCGGCGTCTGCCTGCGGGTGGCCTGGCGGTCGCTGATCCTGGCGGGCGCGGCCCCGCCGGCCCTGATGGGCCTGCTCGAGCAGCTGCTGATGGCCGAGCGGGAGCAGGATCACCTCTTCGCCACCCTCACTCACCTGGCTTTCGGACCGGACCGGCGCAGCGTCCGGGTGCTCCGGGCCGGCCATCCGGGGCTGCTGCTGCGCACCGCGGGGCGGGTCGAACTCGTCGAGGGACCAGCCGGCCCCGCGGTGGGCCTGGAGTCCGGTATGACCTGGGCGGAGGAAGAACTGACGCTGCCCGCCGACGCGGGCCTAGTGCTGTTCACCGACGGGCTGTTCGAGGGCCGGGTCGGGCCGGGGAGCCAGCGGCTCGGTGAGGAGGGGCTGCTGGCCATGGCCCGGGACCTGGCCTGGATGCCCCCGGCCGGTTTCGTCGATACCCTGCTGGACACGACCGAGGCCGCGGCCGCTCCCTACGGCGGACTCGCTGACGACGTCGCCATTGTCCACCTCGGCTGGAAGGCAGCGCCGTGAGCGCATCCGGAGCGCCGGAGCGCCCGCCCCGGATCCGGGAGCTCAGCGTCCAGGGCTGGTTCCGGCTGGTGTTCGGGGTGCTGGGGCTGCTGGTCGTGCTGGCCGCCCTGGCCGTGGTGGCGCTGACCGGGCGGACCCGCAGCATCTCCAACGACCTGTCCGACTCGATCCTGCCGGCTCAGGCCCAGGCCTACCGGCTGCAGGGGGGCCTGGTTGACCAGGAGACCGGCGTGCGCGGGTACGGGATCACCGGTGACGTGCGGTTCCTCCAGCCGTACACGAGCGGGCGGGCCACCGAGACGGCCGCCGCCGCGGCGCTGCGGGCCGAGATCGGCCGCACGCCGCTCCTGGCCGGAGACCTGGCCCGGCTCGAGCGGGCCGCGGAGAGCTGGCGGGCCGGCTACGCGCTTCCGCTGATCGCCCGGGCGCGGGGGGGCCCGCTGAACGGCTCGGACCTGACCCTGCTCAACCACAGCAAGAACGCCTTCGATCATCTCCGGGCGCTGTTCGCGGCGCAGAACGCCCACCTGGCCGCCGCGTCCGCCGCCGACCGGGCCTCGCTGGCCCGGTCCCGCGGCGTCCAGGACGCGGTGTACGTAGCCATCCTGATCATCTTCCTGCTCGCGGCGGCCGCCCTGGCCGTCCTGCTCGACCGGGCGGTGATCCGCCCGCTGCACCGGCTCCGCGCCGCCTCCGACCTGGTGGCTGACGGTGACTACAGCCACCACATCCGCCCCACCGGCCCGGCGGATCTGTGGGCCGTGGCCGCGGCGGTCGAGGGGATGCGCATCGAGCTGGTCACCGCGCTGGAGACCAGCCGCGCCGCGCAGGCCGTCGCCGCCCGCCAGGCGGCCGACCTCGATGCCCAGGCCGCCGAGCTGCGCCGGTCCAACGCCGAACTGGAGCAGTTCGCCTACGTCGCCTCGCATGACCTGCAGGAACCGCTGCGCAAGGTCGCCTCGTTCTGCCAGCTGCTGGAGAAGCGCTACCGCGACCAGCTCGACGAGCGCGGCCTGAAGTACATCGAGTTCGCCGTGGACGGCGCGAAGCGGATGCAGATCCTGGTCAACGACCTGCTCACGTTCTCCCGGGTCGGCCGGGCCAGCGACGCGCTGGTGCCGGTGCCGCTGGATGCGCCGCTGGACACCGCGACCACGGCCCTGTCGGCCGTCATCGAGGAGACCGGGGCGGTGATCAAGCGTCCCGGCCCGCTGCCGGAGGTGATGGGCGACCCGACCCTGCTCGGCATGCTGTGGCAGAACCTCATCGGCAACGCGGTCAAGTTCCGGGCGCCGGACCGCACCCCGGTGATCCAGATCACCGCCGCTGAGCAGCGCGGCGGGCGCTGGCAGATCGGCGTGGCCGACAACGGCATCGGTGTCCCGGCCGAGTTCGCCGAGAAGATCTTCGTCATCTTCCAGCGGCTGCATGCGCGGGACGCCTATCCGGGCACCGGGATCGGCCTCGCGCTGTGCAAGCGGATCGTCGAGCAGCACGGCGGGGAGATGTTCCTGGACACCAGCTACTCCGGCGGGACGCGCATCTACTTCACGCTGACTGCCCCCGCCCCGCCCGGCCCGCCCGGCCCCGGCGTCATCGGCACCCTCAGCCTCCCCGGTACCACTCCCGAAGGGACAGCGCATGTGCGACCTGGAACTGATCGAAGTCCTGCTGGTCGAGGATGACCCCGGCGACGAGCTGATGACCCGGGAAGCCTTCGAGGACAACAAGATCCGTAACCGGCTGCACGTGGCCCGGGACGGGGAGGAGGCGCTCGACTTCCTCTACCAGCGCGGCGCGCACGCCGACGCGCCCTCCGCCGACCTGATCCTGCTCGACCTCAACCTGCCCAAGTACGACGGGCGGCAGATCCTGGAGAAGATCAAGTCCGACCCCGAGCTCGCCCACGTGCCCGTGGTCGTCCTGACCACCTCCTCCTCCGAGGAGGACATCCTGCGCAGCTACAAGCTGCACGCCAACGCCTACGTCACCAAGCCGGTGGACGTGGACCAGTTCATCTCGGCCGTCCGGCAGATCGACGAGTTCTTCGTGTCGGTGGTCAAGCTTCCCCACCGGTGACGGGCACCCGGTGATCAGGCGGGGTCGCTGGCGCGGTCCTCTTCCACCGGGGAACTCGTGCTGCCGCCCCTGGCCTGGCCGTCAGCCTCGCGGTCAGCATCACCACCCGCGTCGGCGGCCCCGCCGCCGGAGTGGTTGCGGCCGAACATGTCGGCCAGCGCCCGGCGCCGCTCCGCCCAGTCCGATCCCCGGGGCACCTTGAGCGAGATGTAGGCGGCCACGCCGGTCGGGATCGGCAGCCAGAAGTTCACCAGCCGCCAGGCCAGCACGCCCAGCGTGGCGATGTTGCGGGTCAGGCCGAAGCTGACCAGCAGCACGGGCGTCACCGAATCGACGACGCCCAGCCCGGCCGGGGTGATCGGGATGGCGCCGATCACGTTCGCGATCCCGTACGCGGCAAACAGCCCGACCGGGTTGGCGAAGCTGCCGAACGCGGCGATGAAGCACCACAGCGACGCCGCGTCGAGCAGCCAGTTCAGCGAGGCCCAGGTCAGCGACCAGACCATGACCGGGCGGTTACGGGCCAGGGCGCGCAGCGACTCGTCCGCCTGGAACACGATCTTCTCCAGCCGGTCGCCGCCCACCCCGGGGATCTTGTTGCCGACCGCCCGCAGGATGCGGGCCGCCCGCGGGGCGCCCCGGGTGAGCCCGATGATCAGCGCGGCGATCAGGGCCAGCAGCACCGCGCCCACGATGGCCACCGTCGCGTAGATGGGCTGGAACCCGGACAGCGGGATGGAGATGACCAGCGACAGCCAGAGCAGGACGTTCAGCACGATGGTGGACCCCATGCCTTTGGTGGCCATCATCACGCCGACGTCGGTGCCGTCCAGTCCCTCCGAGGTGAAGAGCTGGAAGCCGACGCCCGCGCTGCCGATCGTGCCCGCCGGGATCATGTGCGCCACCGCCGCCGCGGACAGGTCGATCCGGAACAGCCGGGAGAGACCCGGCCGGCCTTTCGGGGGCAGCAAGGCCCGGGTCAGCAGCGCGTAGCAGAACAGCGAGAGCCCTTCCAGCACCAGCCCGGCGATCGTCCAGGGGATGCTGACCCGGCCGAGCAGGTACAGGTTCTTGCTCGCGCCGACGAGTTCCGGGATGACCAGGTACTCGACGATCAGGGCCAGGATGAACAGGATCACGATCCGGCGGACCGGCCGCTTAGCGGCCCGCAGCCAGCTGGCCTGCAGCCAGTGCGGCACCGGGGGAGGTCCACCGCCCTGCGGCTCGTCCCCCTGGCGCGGCTCCGGCCCGGTCAGCTGCGGTCCAGTCTGCGGAAGGTGACCTCGTTCAGCAGGAGCCGGAGCGCCGCGGCGGCAGGGATGGCGACCAGGGCCCCGACCAGGCCCATCAGCGTCCCGCCGAGCAGGACCGCTACCACCGTCACCACCGCAGGCACCTCCACCGTCCGCCCCATGATCCTGGGCACTATGAAGTAATCCTCCGCCAGCCGGTACGCGATGTAAAAGGCGAGGGTGGCGATGGCCACCGGGAGGGACACGGTCAGGGCGACCAGGGAGACGATCGCGCCGCCCACCGTGGACCCGATCACCGGGATCAGGTCGAGCAGGGCCACCAGGATGGCCAGCAGCAGCGGGTACGGGATGCCGAAGATCTGCAGCCAGCACCAGGTGCCGACCCCGGCGATCAGCGAGGTCAGGAAGTTGCCCAGCATGTAGCCGCCGACCTTGACGAAGATCTCGTCCCCGATCAGGATGACCCGGGACCGGCGGGACTGCGGGGCCAGCCGGTACAGGAACAGCTTGATCCGCGGCATCGCGGCCAGGAAGTAGACGACCAGCACGATGACGATCAGCATCGAGCTGGCCGCGCTGAGCACCAGCTCGCCGGCCCCCAGCACCCCGCCGACCAGCGCGCTGCCCTTGCTGGACAGCAGCTTGGAGAGCCGCTGCTCGATCTGGTAGCGCGAGTTCAGCTTGCCGAGCTCGGAGTTGTGGTCCTTGAGCGTGGTCACGTAGTGCGGCAGCTCGTGCACCAGGGCGGTGATCTGGGCGGTGAGCGGCGGCACGGCCGCGGCCACGAACCCGCCGACGATGCCGGCCGCGATGAGCAGGATCACGATCACGGCGGTCCACCGGGGCAGGCGGCGGCGGATCAGCCAGTTCACCGCCGGGTCGAGCCCAGCCGCGATGAACAGGGCCAGGCCGATGAGGACGAGCACCGAGCGCGCCCTGATCAGCAGCTCCACCAGGCCGTAGGTGACCGCGACGCCCGCCGCGGCGGCCATCCCGACGAAGAAGGGGGAGCGCCGGTTCATCGGACGGCCGAGCAGCCCAGGCCGCCGGTTTCCTCGGCGATCGCGGCGGCCGCGTCGACCGCCTGCTGCATGTGGTCGGGTGGCTCGGCCGCCGCCGCGTCCTCCGCGGCCCCCCGGCCGCCGGCGGCCCGTCAGCGGGACGGCCGCTCGCGCGGTCCGCGCCGTTGCCCTGGGCCGCGCTCTGCTCACGCAGTGCGTCGTCGCTGACGACGGCCGGCTCGCCGGGGCTGCTGCCCGGCTGGCCCGGCTGGCCGGGGACGCCGGTGCGTGGCTCGCCTAGGTCGCCGCGCGTCACGTTGCCGATCCTCCTGAACGGGCACTGCCGGGCTGGCCAGAGGCCGGCGGGGAGCGGCAGGGCCGTGGGGCTCTAGGCTGCCCTGCCGCGCCCCTTTCACACATTCCGGCGCCGAAGTGAAGGTGGCACCCAGGCGGGTAGCAGTCCCGTGGTGCCGGGACCGCCCGTGGTGCCGGGACCGGGGGCGCGCCCGCGCCACCGTGCGGCACCAGGAAGGGAGTCACGATCATGGGAGAGGGCAGGAGCGGTGGCAGCCGCCGCGGCCAGGGCCAGGCCGGCCGCCGCGGCCAGCCCGAGCGGGAGCACGACGAGTTCCAGGCGGGCACGGACTACCAGCCCAGCACCAACCAGGCCCGGGACGAGCCGCTGCCCGCGAGCCACCACGACGACGGCCGTCAGGAGGAGTCCCGCCGCCGCGGCGAGCCCCAGCGCGGCCAGTCACAGCCCGCCGGCGACCAGGACCGCGATCGGGGACAATAACCGGCAGGCCGGGGCCCCAGGCGGGCAGAGCGTTACCGTTTCCCGGCGGCCGGCTGGGCGCTGCCCGCCGGGCAGCCCGCCCCGCCGGAACCGGCGCTGCCGCCGGCGGCGCTGTTGCTGACGGTACTGCGCAACCGCGCCGCCATGACCGCCGCCACGGCCTGGCCGCAGCCGCGCCGCCCGGCGGGACCGCTGCTGACCAGGCTCACCACGACCAGGCTCACGGCCGCGATGAACAGCAGCGGGACCAGCACGATCCGGCCCAGCCGCCCGGCTCGCCGCGCGTGCGGGTCCCGCGGCCGGCCCCGCCCGGGCCGGGAAGGCCGCCCGGGCCGGGAAGGCCGCCTGGGCCGCAGGCGCCGGGCCCACCACCGTTCGGGCGGCAGGGTCTCCGCGGCGGGCATGGCCTCCTGCTCGGTGAGGTCGGTGAATACGCCGAACATCGTGGCGAGCCGGGGCTCCGCCGACTGGAGGATGTCGTCGATGGCGTCGAGTGCGTGCTGCTGGCTGGACGGCAGGGTCATGGCTTTCTCCGGGTCAGGTGCTGGCCCTAGCGCTACCCGCCGGCGGCGGATTAAACGGCCTTCCGCGGGCGCGGCCGCGGTCCTCAGCCCGCGTCCGGCAGGCAGACCTGGATGACGCCGTCGCGGACCCGGGTCTGCAGCACCGGCTGCGGCGCGGTCGCGGGCCCGCGGGCCACGGCGCCGTCCGTGAGCCGGAAGGCGCTGCCGTGCCAGGGGCAGGTCAGGCAGCCGCCGTCCAGCTCGCCCTCGAAGAGCGGCCCCGACAGGTGGCTGCACCGCCCGGCCAGCACGTGCACGGCGCGGCCGTCCCGGATCACCACCAGCGGCACGTCGCCCAGCATCGCCTTGACCGGCTGGGCGTCGGGCAGGCCGGCCGCGGGCATCAGGTCGTGCCAGCCCGGTTCGACCAGGTGGGGCACGGGTTCGGCCTGGTTCGCCCCGCCCGAGAGCCGGAACGAGATGTGCCCGCCGAGCAGCCCGCCGACCGCCACCGCGGCCAGCCCGGCGAAGCGCAGCGCCCGGCTCGCCGCCGGGCTGCGGGTCAGCAGCGAGGCGCCGTAGAAGCCGGTCGCGGTCACGTTGGCGGCCGCGTGCATGACGCCCACCCGCATCTGCTGCTCATGCTGCTCGGACCAGTCCGCCGCCCCGGCCAGCGCGGCCCCCGTGGCCGCGGCCAGGCCGAAGGCGACCAGCCGCCGCCGCTCGGTTTCACCGGGGGCGGCGGCACCCGCCGGGCCGCCGCCGGTGCGCACGTCCAGCACGGCCGCGGACAGCCAGGCCCCGACCGGGGCCTGGGCCAGCACCGGGTGCAGCGGATGCCCGAGCCACACGCCGTTGAGGGCGTCGCGCACCGGGCCGGGCCGCAGCCACCGCGCTACCCGCTGGCCCGGCGCGACGACGCGGTCCAGGGCCCGGGCCTGTTCGAGCCGGGAGATGGGACGCATGCGGCGGCTGCTTTCCGGGAAACCCGGGCCCAAACCGGTATGGGGCACCGTGCGGCGGGTAGCGGCAGGCGCCCCGTGATCAGGCCACACGTGACCGGACGACGAGCGCCCCGCGAAGGAGCACCGCAGACCATGACGAGCATCGAGGCAGCCTGGGGTGAGGTGGACATGGACGGCCTGCCCGCGTGGCGGGCCTCCGCCGCCGCCTTCGCCGTGGCGGTGGAGTCGGGGCGGCTGGACCTGCCGCTGCCGGGCAGCGGGCGGACCCGGGAGCGCTGGGCCCGGCTGGCCGGCCTGGCCGCGGACGACCTGTCCCTGGCCCGGCTGGGTGAGGGGCACGCCGACGCGGTCGCGATCCTGGCCGAGCTGGGCGCCCCGCCCTCCGGCCGGCGGGACGGCGCTGGCCGCCGCTGGGGAGTCTGGGCCGCCCAGCCCCCGGGCCGCGGCCTGACCGCGGCCCAGGGCGGCCAGGGCTGGCGGCTCACCGGCCTCAAGCAGTACTGTTCCGGCGCGCGGGCCCTCACGGATGCGCTGGTCACCGCGGCTGCGCCGGACGGGATCCGGCTGTTCGCGGTGGCCACCGCCGGCCTGGCCCCGGTGCCCGGCAGCTGGCCGGCCACCGGGATGGCGGGCAGCGACACGCTCGACGTCGAATTCGCCGACGTGCCCGCCGAGCCAGTCGGGCCACCCGGCGCCTACACCGGGCGCCCGGGCTTCACGCACGGCGGCGTGGGCGTGGCGGCCTGCTGGTACGGCGGGGCCCGCGCGATCGCGGACACCCTGCTCGCCGCGGCGCGCCGCCGCGACGTGGGCCCGCACGCCCTGGCCCACCTGGGCGCGGTCGACATCGCGCTGACCAGCGCCCGGGCCGCGCTGGACCGGGCCGCGGACGAGATCGATGCCGACCCCGGTGACCTGGCCGGTGACGGGCCGGCCCGCGCCCTCCGGGTCCGGTGCCAGGTCGAGGCGGCCGCCACCGAGGTGATGGAGCGGGTCGGCCGGGCGCTCGGGGCCGGGCCGCTGGGCCACGACCAGGCGCATGGCCGCCGGGTCGCCGACCTGACCGTGTACCTGCGCCAGCAGCACGCCGAACGGGACCTGGCCCGGCTGGGCACCCTGGCCGCGGAGCGGGGCGTCACGTGGTGAACGTGATCGAGCAGGCCGGTACCGACGAGGCCGACTGGCAGGCCTGGGCGGGCCTCGGGCTGCTCCCCGAGGCTGACCTGACCGGCTGGGCGCGGGTGCTGGTGGTCGCCGCCCACCCCGACGACGAGGTGCTCGGCGCGGGCGGCACCATCGCCCGGCTGGCCGCGGCCGGGGCCCGGCTGCGGCTGGTCTCGGTGACCGACGGCGAGGCGTCCCATCCGGGCCACCCCGACCGGCCCGCGCTGGCCGCCCGCCGGGCCGCCGAGACCGCCAGCGCGCTCCGGGCGCTCGGCGCCGAGTCCACCGACGTGATCCGGCTGGGCTTCCCGGACACCCGGGTGGCAGCCCGGGAGGACGCCCTGGCCGCCCGGCTGGGTGACCTGGCCGCCGGCTGCGACGCGGTCCTGGCCCCCTGGGACCAGGACGTGCACGCCGACCACGAGGCGGTGGGCCGGGCCGCGCGTCGCGCCAGCCCGCTCACCTGGTGGTATCCCGTGTGGACCTGGCACTGGGCCCGCCCGGGCGACTCACGGGTGCCGTGGGAGCAGGGCGTGCGCGTTTCGTTGCGGCCCTCGGTGGCCGCCCGCAAACGCGCCGCTATCCGCTGCTTCACCAGCCAGCTGGAACCCCGGGGTTCCGGGACCGGCCCGGTGCTGACCGCGGCGACGGTGGCCCATTTCACCCGCGACCACGAGGTCCTGTTCCGTGCCCCCGGCCACCGGGCTTCCCACCACCGGGTGGCGAGCCGGTGAGCCTGGACACCGGGTACTTCGACCAGATGTACGCGGCCACGTCCGACCCGTGGGGGCTGGCCACCCGGTGGTACGAGGCGCGCAAGTACGCGATCAGCCTCGCGCTGCTGCCCGCGCCCCGCTACCAGGACGCGTTCGAGCCAGGCTGCTCAGTCGGGGTGCTGACCGGGAAGCTGGCCGGCCGCTGCGGCCAGGTGCTGGCCTGGGACGCCTCCGACGCCGCGGTGCGCTCGGCGGCGGCACGGACCGCCGGGCTGCCGAACGTCTCCGTCCGCCGCGGCGCGATCCCCGGCGAGTGGCCGGCCGGGCAGTTCGACCTCATCGTGTTCTCCGAGCTGCTCTACTACTTCGCTGGCGGCGAGCTCGACCGGGTCCTGGACCGGGGCGTCGCGTCGCTGCGGCCCGGCGGCACCCTGCTCGCGGTGCACTGGCGGCACCCGGTGGCCGACTACCCGCGCAGCGGCGACGACGTGCACCAGGTCCTCGCGCAGCGCCGCGACCTGGCCCGGCGCGTCGGGCACACCGAGACCGACTTCACCGCCGGGGTCTACCAGCGGGCCGGCCGGGCGCTGGTCTCGGTAGCCCAGGCCGAGGGCCTGGTGTGAGCGTGATCGGCGCCGTGGGCGTGGTCATCCCGGCGCACGACGAGGAGGACCTGCTGCCGTCCTGCCTGGCCGCGGTGCGGCTGGCCGCCACGCCGCTGGCGGGCACGCCGGTCCACGTGGTGGTGGTGGCGGACGCCTGCACCGACCGGACCGCGAGCCTGGCCCGGGCCGGGGGAGCGGCGGTGCTGGACATCGGGGCGCGGAGCGTGGGCGCCGCCCGCGCCGCCGGGGTAGCCGAGGTGCTCCGGCGGACCGGCCCGGTCGATCCGGCCGAGGTCTGGCTGGCCACCACGGATGCGGACACGGTGGTGCCGCCCTGCTGGCTGACCCGGCAGCTCCGCTACGCCGAGACGGGCTGGGACGCGGTGGTGGGCACGATCACGGTCACCGACTGGCGTCAGTACCCGGCCGAGCTGCCGCCGCTGTTCCAGCAGCTCTACGGGCCAGCGTCGGCCACCGGCGGCGCGACCCACCCGCATGTGCACGGCGCCAACCTGGGCTTCAGCGCGGCCGCCTACCTGGCCGCCGGCGGGTTCGCGCAGGCCAGGACCGCCGAGGACCACGCCCTCGTCAACGCGCTCGCCGCCGCGGGCCGCCGGGTCCTGCGCACCACCACGGTGAGCGTGGTCACCTCGGCCCGGCGCCGCGCCCGGGCCCCGCACGGCTTCAGCCAGCTGCTGGCCGCGCTGGCCGCTCCGGCGGAGGCGTAGCGGCCGCCGCCGGGCCAGCCTCGCCGCCGCGCGGGGCGCGGCGGGACGTCCGGGAGCCACCCTCACCCGCGGCGGTCTGGGTGGGATCGATGAACACGTACGGGGTGACCGGCAGCCGCTCGGACAGCCGGCGGTCGATGTCGTCGGCCAGGTCCTCCACCTGGTTGGCGCTGGACTCGTCGCCCAGCGCCACCCGGGCCGCGACGATCAGGCTGTCCGGGCCCACGTGCATGGTCTGCAGCTCGAGCAGCCGGTCCACGCCGGGCGTGTTCTCGATCTCCTCGCGGATGATGGCGCGGACCCTGGGGTCGGCCGACCGGCCGATGAGCAGCTCCCGGCTGTCCATGCCGAGCCGGAACGCCACCACGATCAGCAGCACGCCGATCGCGATCGACGCGCTGCCGTCCCACACCGGGGACCCGGTGATCTGCTGCATGAGCAGGCCGAACGCGGCCAGGGCCAGCCCGATGACGGCCGCGGTGTCCTCGAATAGCGCGGCCTTGACCGTGGTGTCCCGGCTGGTCTTGACGTGCTCCAGCGTGTGCGTGTGGCTGCTGTGCGCCTCGCCGCGCAGCTGGCCGAAGGCGCGGATGAACGAGGTGCCCTCGGCGATCGCGCAGACGGCCAGCACCACGTAGGCGATCAGGAAGTCGCTCGCCTTGGTGTGCAGCGAGAGGATGCCCTCGAAGATGGAGAACCCCGCGCCGGCGATGAAGATCCCGAACGCGGCGAGCAGCGACCAGAAGTACCGCTCCTGCCCGTACCCGAACGGGTGCTCCTCGTCGGCTGGGCGCTGACCCTGGCGGACCGAGGTGAACAGGAACACCTGGTTCAGGGTGTCCGCGAACGAGTGGGCCGACTCGGCCAGCATGGCGCTGGAGCCGGTCAGGATCCCGGCCGCCAGCTTGGCGATCAGGACGACGATGTTGGCGCCGCCGGCGATCAGCACCGTGCGGGTGGTGGACTGCCGCGACTGCGCCTGCCGGTCCGCCCGCGCCTGCGTCATCGGGACCTAGCTGCCCGGGGCCGGCCCGGCTAAACCGCGGGCTGCCGCCTGCCCGGATCAGTCCCGGTGCTGGAGGGTGTAGCGGACCGTCTGCACCCGGATCAGCCCGTCGGAGAACACGAACGTGTCGATCCCGTCGTCCGCGAACGTGGCCCCGGCGTCCGCGGCCCACTCCAGGAACAGCACGTCATCCTCGTAGATCTGGGTCTTCAGGGTCCAGGCGGCGTTGGGCACGTCCGCCAGCAGCTGGGTGAACGCGGTCCGGATCCCGCCCTGGCCGTGCAGCACGCCGGCGGGGGAGATGAACACCGCGTCCTCGGCGTAGTCGGCGACGATCTCCTCCAGATCGCCGGCGCCGAGCGCCTGGGCGTGGTGGGCGAAGACTTCCTGCGGCGTCCGTGCCATCGCTATCTCCCGTGGTAGCCAGCCGGTGGGACCTACCATATGGTGCGCACTCCCGACCTGGAAGGCAGAGCCTCTCGTGACCACGACCGCTCCCGACGTTCCCCAGCGACCTGCCCTCGGAGTTCAGCGCCGGATCGCGGCGGAACTGGGGGTGCGCGAGGGCCAGGTCAGCGCCGCGGTCGAGCTGCTGGACGGCGGGTCCACGGTGCCGTTCATCGCCCGCTACCGCAAGGAGGCGACCGGCGCCCTGGACGACACGCAGCTGCGCACGCTCGAGGAGCGGCTGCGCTACCTGCGCGAGCTGGACGAGCGGCGGGCGGCCATCCTGGAGTCGGTCCGGGCCCAGGGCAAGCTGGACGACGAGCTCACGGCCCGGATCATGGCCGCGGACTCCAAGGCCCGGCTGGAAGACATCTACCTGCCCTTTAAGCCGAAGCGCCGGACCAAAGCCCAGATCGCCCGCGAAGCCGGGCTGGAACCGCTCGCGGACCTGCTGCTGGCCCACCCGGAGACCAGCCCGGAGCCGGCCGCCGCGCCGTACGTGGACGCCGGGCGCGGCGTGCCTGACACGGCCGCCGCGCTGGACGGCGCGCGGGCCATCCTGGTCGAGCGGTTCGCCGAGGACGCCGATCTGATCGGCGAGCTGCGCGAGCAGATGTGGTCCCGCGGCCGGCTGGTCTGCCGGGTCCGCGCGGGCCGGGCGGAGGCGGGGGCCAAGTACGCCGACTACTTCGAGTTCGCGGAGCCGTTCACCGCGCTGCCCTCGCACCGGGTCCTGGCCATGATGCGCGGGGAGAAAGAGGAAATCCTCGACCTGACCATGGATCCGGGCGAGCCTCCGGCTGACGGCCCGGCTCCTGCCGCCCCGTCCGAGTACGCAACGAAAATCGCCCGGCGCTATGACGTCGCCGACCGGGGCCGTCCGGCGGACCGCTGGCTGCGGGACACGGTGGCGTGGGCCTGGCGCACCCGGATCGTCGTGCACCTCGGGGTGGACCTGCGGATGCGGCTCTGGCAGCGGGCCGAGGACCAGGCGGTCGCGGTGTTCGCGGCCAACCTGCGGGATCTGCTGCTGGCCGCGCCGGCCGGGACCCGGCCCACGATGGGCCTGGATCCGGGGTTCCGGACCGGGGTCAAGGTCGCGGTGGTGGACGGGACCGGCAAGGCGGTCGCCACCGACACGATCTACCCGCACGAGCTGAAGCGCGGCGGGGGAGCCGGCGGGGCTGGCTCGGCCCGGTGGACGGAGTCCATCGCGACGCTGGCCCGGCTGGCCGCGGCCCACCAGGTCGAGCTGATCGCCATCGGCAACGGCACCGCCTCCCGGGAAACCGACCGGCTGGCCGCGGACCTGATCACGGCGCACCCGGAGCTGACGCTGACCAAGGTGATGGTCTCCGAGGCCGGGGCGTCGGTGTACTCGGCGTCCGCCTACGCGTCCCGCGAGCTGCCCGGCATGGACGTGTCGCTGCGCGGCGCGGTCTCCATCGCCCGGCGGCTCCAGGATCCGCTGGCCGAGCTGGTCAAGATCGATCCGAAGTCGATCGGGGTCGGCCAGTACCAGCACGACCTGGCCGAGATCAAGCTGTCCCGCTCGCTGGACGCGGTGGTCGAGGACTGCGTGAACCGGGTCGGGGTGGACGTGAACACCGCGTCGGTCCCGCTGCTGTCCCGGGTGTCGGGCATCACCGAGGGGCTCGCGGCCGCGGTGGTGGCCCGGCGGGACGAGGCCGGCCCGTTCCGCAGCCGGCGGGCGCTCCGGGACGTGCCGCGGCTGGGACCCAAGGCGTTCGAGCAGTGCGCGGGTTTCCTGCGCATCCCCGGCGGCGACGACCCGCTGGACGCGTCCAGCGTCCACCCGGAGGCCTACCCGGTGGTCCGCCGGATCCTGCAGGCCGCCGGGACCGGCATGCCGGGGCTGATCGGCAACACCTCGCTGCTGCGCTCGCTGAAGCCGCAGGATTTCACCGACGAGCGCTTCGGCCTGCCGACCATCACCGACATCCTCAGCGAGCTGGAGAAGCCCGGCCGTGACCCGCGGCCCGAGTTCAGCACGGCCACCTTCGCCGAGGGGGTGGAGACGCTGGAGGACCTGGCCCCTGGCCTGGTGCTGGAGGGCGTGGTCACCAACGTGGCCGCGTTCGGGGCCTTCGTGGACATTGGCGTGCATCAGGACGGCCTGGTGCATGTGTCCGCGATGTCGCGAACGTTCGTGTCTGACCCCCGCCAGGTCGTGAAGCCGGGTGACGTGGTCCGGGTCCGGGTGCTCGGGGTGGATATCCCCCGCAAGCGGATCTCGCTCACGCTGCGGCTGGATGAGGAGGTGCCGGCCCGCGGGGGCGCCCGGGAGCGGGGCGGTGCCCCGGAGCCGGGTGCGGGCCGGGAGCGGGGTGCGGCCCGGGACCGGGAGGCCGGGCGGGACCGGGCTGCGGGCCGGGAGCAGGGTGCGGGCCGCCGGGCGGCAGCGGGTAAGCCAGCGCGCCCGCCGGACCGGGGCGGAGCCAGCCCGGGGAGCTCAGGCCAGGGCGCGGGCGCCATGGCCGACGCGCTCCGGCGGGCGGGCCTGCTCGGGGATGAGCGGGACCGGCGCCGCCCTGGCGGGCGCGGCTGACCAAGCCCCTGACCGGTCTGTGAACAAGCTCCTGACCAGCTCCGATACGGTCAGGAGCACGTTCCCCGCCCGTGCGGGTAGAGACTAGTCAGCACGCTCTGTCTACAGTGAAGTTACTCATTGTTATGATGAGCCTGCTGTGACAGATGTCACTCATCCAGGGGGAGGCCGGGCCAGGAGGGTTCGCGTTCGCCCAGGTTGAGGCCTGGGCGAAAGTCCGGGCGGGGGCCTGGGCGGCGTGCGGGGGTGAGGTGCGTTGGCGCGGCGACGGGGGATCATGACGGCGTACGCCGCCTGGATGATCCTGCTCGCCGTGGTCTACGCGACCCTGCCCGGGCTGCGCGCGCCTGCCTGGGGCCTGCTCGCCCTGTCCGGGGTGGCGGCCCTGGTCGCCGGGCCCGCCGTGCACCGTCCGGCGCGCCGGGCCGGCTGGCTGCTGCTGGCCGCGGGCAGCCTGTGCTTCGCCGTCGGCCAGCTGAGCTTTCTCGTCGTCACCGGGGTCAGGCACGCCGCCGTCCCGTTCCCGTCCGCCGTGGACGCCTTCTATCTGGCCAGCTACCCCTGTTACGCGGCCGGGCTGCTCCTCTTCATCCGGCGCCGCTCGGCCGGCCGGGACCGGCGCAGCCTGCTGGACGCGCTCACGCTGACCGCGGGCCTGGCCCTGCTGTGCTGGCTGTTCGTCATCGTGCCCGCGCTGGACCGGGGCACCCTGACCTGGCCGCAGAAGACGATCGCGGTCATCTTCCCGGTGGGCGACGTGGTCGTGCTGGCCATGCTGACCCGCCTGGTGGCCCCGGGGGGGTGGCGCACCAGGTCCATCCAGCTGCTCGGCCTCGGCGGGGTCGCCCTGCTCGGCTCCGACATCGCCTTCAGCGTGCTCCACCTGCATGGCTCGTTCGGCACCGGCACCGGGGTCTTCCTCGGCTGGGCCGTGTTCTACCTGGCCTGGGGCGCTGCGGCGCTGCATCCGAGCATGACCGAGCTGACCGCGCCGGTGGCCCGCCCGGACGCGCGCAGCTCCCGGCTCCGGCTGACCCTGCTGCTGCTGTCCTCGCTGATCGCGCCCGCGGTGCTGCTGGCGGAGGGCATCGACCGGGGCCTGCCGGACGCCGCCGTGATCGCCGTCTGCTCGGCCGTGGTGTACGTGCTGGTCGTGTCGCGCCTCGCCGATGCGGCCGCCTCCTTCCGCGAGGCGCTGGCCCGGGCCGAGGTGCTGCGGATGGCCAGCGTCTCGCTGGCCTCCGCCATCACGGTGGAGCAGGCCGCCCGGGCCCTGCGGGCCGCGATCGCGCCGCTCATGGCCACCCCGCGGCCGCCCCCGGCGCTGCTCGCCGTGCGCGACGGGCGCACGGCCCGCGTGGTGGGGCCGGACCCGGGCCACCTGCCCGAGGGGCTGGCGGAAGCCTGGCTGTCGCTGCTCTCGGGGCCCGCGCCGCAACTGCGCCCCGCTGCCGGGCTGGGCGGGGCTGCCGGGCCGGGCGGGGCCGCCGGGGACCCCGCGGCGGAGGAGTACATCCTGCTCAGCCCGCTGGCGCTGAAGGACCGGCCCTCGGGGGACCCGCTGATCGGGGCGCTGGCCGTGTTCGGTACCCGCCAGGAACTGGCCGGGCTGGCCGGGACCCTGGAAGTGCTGGCCCGGCAGGCGGCCCTGGTGGTCGAGCGGGTCCTGCTGAGCCGGGAGGTGATCCGGCGCAACAGCGAGGCGTACTTCCGCACCCTGGTTCACGACACGTCGGACGTCATCCTGATCGTGGACGACGACGGCCGGATCCGGTACGCGACCCCGTCGGCGCGGGGCATCTTCGGCAACGTCCCGGTGGACGGGGAGTACCTGTGGGATCTCGTCCAGCCGGATGAGCGGGCCGAGATCGCCCGCGCCCTGGCCGAGATGCGCGGGGGGAGCGGCGCGGACATCGACGAGGACTGGCGGATCACCGCCCGCGACGGCTCCTACGTCGAGGTCGAGGTCAGGTGCAGCGACCTGCGCGGCGAGCCCACCGTGGGCGGCCTGGTGCTGACCCTGCGGGATGTCACCGAGCAGCGCCAGCTCGAGCGGGAGCTCAAGTACCGGGCCTTCCACGACTCGCTCACCGGGATGCCCAACCGGGTGCTGTTCCAGGAGCGGGTGGTGAGCGCCATGGCCCGCGCCCGGCGCACGGACGCGATCGTGGGCGTGCTGTTCATCGACCTGGATGACTTCAAGATGATCAACGACACCCTGGGCCACAGCGTCGGGGACGAGCTGCTGGTCGCCGCCGGGATGCGGCTGTCCGCGCTGAGCACGGGCCGCGGCACGACGGCCCGGCTGAGCGGGGATACGTTCGGGCTGCTCGTCGAGGACGAGGTGGACGGGGCCGCGGTGGAGAACCTGGCCCAGGGCGTCGTCCTCGCCTTCGCCGAACCCTTCTCGCTGGCCATCGGCTCGGCGATCGTCACAGTCACCGTGGGCGTCGCCACCAGCGAGGACGCCACCAGCCCCAGTGACGTGGTCCGGCACGCCGACCTCGCGCTGTACGCGGCCAAGGCGGCCGGCAAGCGGCAATGGCGGCGCTACCAGCCGGTGCTCAGCGCCGGCATGATGCGGCGGCACGAACTGCAGGCCGCCCTGGACGCTGCGGTCGCTAACTCGGCCTTCACGCTGGTCTACCAGCCCATCGTGGAGCTCAGCACCGGAGCGGTGGCGGGCTTCGAGGCGCTGCTGCGCTGGCCGCACCCGGAGTGGGGCATGGTGCAGCCCGACCAGTTCATCACGCTGGCCGAGGAGACCGGCCACATCGTCCCGCTCGGCGCCTGGGTCCTCCAGCAGGCCACGGCCGACGTCGCCCGCTGGCAGCAGCGGGCCCGCGGCCACCCGCCGGTGTACGTCAGCGTGAACGTGGCCGCCCGCCAGCTGCGTGACCCGGGCTTCGTCGAGGCGGTCCGGCGGCGGCTGACCGAATCCGGCCTGGCCCCGTCGTCCCTGGTGCTGGAGCTGACCGAGAGCGGCCTGCTCCGCCCCGACCAGCGGCTCCAGGCCGACCTGGACGAGCTGAAGGGCATGGGGATCCGGCTGGCCATCGACGACTTCGGAACCGGCTACTCGTCCCTGAGCTACCTGCGCGAGCTGCCCATCGACCTGCTCAAGGTGGACAAGTCGTTCGTGGACGGGATCGCCGTGTCCACCCAGCGGCTGGCCCTGGTCGAAGTGATCGTCCGGATCGCCAAGACGCTGCAGCTGACCGTCATCGCCGAGGGAATCGAGAGCGAGGTGCAGCGGGACCTGCTGGTCTCGATGGGCTGCCGCTACGGGCAGGGCTACCTGATGGCCACCCCGATGCCCCCGGACGAGGCCGAGGAGCTGCTGCGGGTGGGCCATGGCCTGGTGCCGCAGTTGCCCGGCTCCCCCCGTTGACGGCTCCTTGACCCTTCGCCCGCCTAATGATCTGATTGAGCAGAGGAATCAGATGATCGGAGTGATCATGGCGGACACGCACGCGGACGGCCATCACTACCAGCCTGGCTTCGGGAACGAGTTCGTCAGCGAGGCGGTCCCGGGCGCGCTGCCCGCGGGCCGCAACTCCCCCCAGCGCGCCCCGCTGGGCCTGTACGCGGAGCAGCTGAGCGGGACCGCCTTCACCCAGCCGCGCGCGGTCAACCGCCGGACCTGGGTGTACCGGATCATGCCGTCCGCAGCCCACCCGCGCTTCGACCGGATCGGAGACGGATCATTGCGCGGCACCCCGTTCGACGAGATCGCGCCGGATCCCAACCGGCTGCGCTGGGACCCGCTGCCGGTGCCCGGCGACCCGGTGGACTTCGTCAACAGCCTGTACACGGTGGGCGGCAACGGGGACCTGCGGACCCGCAGCGGGATGGCCGTGCACCTGTACGCCGCCACCGCGCCCATGACCAGCCGTTATTTCGTGGACGCGGACGGCGAGCTGCTGTTCGTGCCGCAGCAGGGCACCCTGGTGCTGCACACCGAGCTCGGCCCGCTGCAGCTCCGCCCGGGCGAGATCGCCGTCCTTCCCCGGGGCATCCGGTTCCGGGTGGACCTGCCCGGCGGCCCGGCGCGGGGCTACCTGTGCGAGAACTACGGCGCCCCGTTCACCCTGCCGGAGCGCGGCCCGGTCGGCGCCAACGGGCTGGCCAGCGAGCGGGACTTCCTGGCCCCCACGGCCGCCTACGAGGAAATCGCCGGCCCGGTGGAGGTGGTGCAGAAGTTCGGCGGGCACCTGTGGGCGGCCGGCTACGACCACTCGCCGCTGGACGTCGTGGCCTGGCACGGCAGCTACGTGCCGGTCAAGTACGACACCGCGAACTTCATGGTGCTGGGCACGGTCAGCTTCGACCATCCGGACCCGTCCATCTACACCGTGCTGACATCGCCGTCCGAGTCGCCGGGCCTGGCCAACGTGGACTTCGTCATCTTCCCGCCGCGCTGGCTGGTCGGCGAGGACACCTTCCGGCCGCCCTGGTTCCACCGGAACGTGATGTCGGAGTTCATGGGGCTGGTCCGCGGCGCCTACGACGCCAAGGCCGAGGGGTTCCTGCCCGGCGGGGCCAGCCTGCACAACACGTTCACCTCGCACGGCCCGGACGCCGAGACGTTCGCCCGGGCCAGCTCCGCCGACCTGGCCCCGCAGAAGATCGCGGACACCCTGGCCTTCATGTTCGAGAGCCGCTGGATGATCATCCCGACCCGGCAGGCCATGGAGGCGGCGCACCGCCAGCCGGACTATGACTCGGTGTGGGCCGGCCTGACCCCGTCCTTCGCCGGGCCCCGTGGGTGAGACGGGGCCGCCGGCCCCGGGTCACGCGCTGCTCGCGGCGGCACCCCCGCGGTTCACCGGCCTGCTGCCCTTGTGGTACCAGCTGGCCCAGAGCCTGCGCGCGGCCATCCTGGGGTTCGACCGGGACGGCGCGCTCCGGCTGCCGACCGAGGCGCAGTTCGCCCGGCACTACGGGGTGAGCCTGGCCACGGTGCGCCAGGCCCTGGGTTCACTGGCCGCCGAGGGCCTGATCACCCGGCACCGGCGGCGCGGCACCTTCGTCAACGCCGGCGCGCTGCATACCCGGACGCTGCGCGTGCTGGGTTCCGCGGACGCGGTCATGGCCCAGCAATCCAGCGACGAGATCCGGGTCCTCGGCCGGACCCGGGTGCCGCCCGGCCCGCTGCCCGCCCGGCTCGGCCCGGTGGCCGAGGCAGTGCTGATCCGCCGGCTGCGGCTGGACGACGGCGTCCCCGTCAGCTACGCCGAGAACTACCTGCGCCCGGAGCACGCGGCCCGGGTCAGCGACGCCGCACTGGCCCGGGACCCGGTGACCAGGATCCTCCGCGACGAGCTCTCGCTGCCGCTCACCAGGATCGACAACGAGGTGTCGGCCGCTGTCGCGCCCGCCGCCGTGGCCGCGCTGCTGCAGATCGATGCGCTGAGCCCGGTGCTGGTTTCCGAAAACGTGACCTACGCAGCCGGCCGCACCCCGGTGGATGTGGCCCGGATCCACTACCGTGGCGACCGCTTCACATTCGCGATCTCCCTGGACATTCCTTGACCTTGCTGACCTTCACTGAGCACGCCCTGCCGTACTGCGTGTTCTCCCGCGGCACGGACGGCCCCCGGGTGGGGGCTGGCCTCGGCAGCTACCTGATCGACCTGCACCGGATGTTCGGCGACCCGATCTTCGCCGGGCCATCGCTCAACGCGTTCATGAGCCGCGGCCCGCGGGCCTGGCAGCGCACCCGGGAACGGCTGCTCGCGTCCGTCCGCGGCGGCCAGATCAGCGAGCTGGTGCCGATCGCCGAAGCCACCCTGCACCTCCCGTTCGAGGTGGCCGACTTCGCCGACTTCTACTCCTCGCTCGAGCACGCGACCAACGCCGCGCGGGTCCTGCGGCCCGGCGATCCGCAGCTGCACCGCAACTGGCGGGAGATGCCGGTCGGCTACCACGGCCGGTCCGGCACGGTGGTGGTCAGCGGCACGCCCGTGCCGCGCCCGCGGGGCCAGCTCGCCCCCGGCCACGCGCGGCCCGAGCTGGCGCCGACCCGCCGGCTGGACTTCGAGGCGGAGATCGGCTTCGTGGTGGGCCTGGGATCGGCGCCCGGCCAGCCCGTGCCGGCCGGGGCGTTCGCCGAGCACGTGTTCGGCATGGTGCTGCTGATCGACTGGAGCGCGCGGGACATCCAGGCGTTCGAGTCCCGGCCGCTGGGCCCGTTCCTGGGCAAGTCCTTCGCGACCACGATCTCGCCGTGGGTCGTCCCGCTCGCCGCGCTGGAGCAGGCCCGGGTGCCGGCCCCGCCGCAGGACCCCGAGCCGCTCGGCTACCTGCGCGACGGCCAGTCCTGGGGCCTGGATATCGACCTGACGGTGAGCATCAACGGCCAGGTCGTCTCCAGGCCGCGGTTCGCCACCATGTACTGGACCGGGGCCCAGCAGCTGGCCCACCTGACCGTGAACGGTGCCGCGCTGCGGACCGGCGACCTGTACGGCTCGGGCACCGTGTCCAGCTTCCGCCGGGACGAGATGGGCTCGCTGCTGGAGATGACGGCCGGCGGGCGGGACCCGATCACGCTGCCGGATGGCCAGGCCCGCGGCTATCTGGCCGACGGCGACACGGTCACGCTGTCCGGGACAGCGCCCGGCCCGGACGGCTCCCGGATCGAGTTCGGCAGCGCGTCTGGGCAGGTCAGCCCGGCGGTGGGCGGACCCTGAACGCCTCCAGCGCCTCGCCCGGCGTGTCGTAGTAGGCGTCCGGGCCGGCGGTCCCGCTGATCCCGTAGCGCTCCAGCTGCTCGCGCACCGCGGGCATCAGGCTGGTCACCACGAACTGGGTGTGCCGGTGGTGCAGCCGGGCGATGGCGCTGCTGAGCGCCGAGGAGGCGGTGTAGTCCACGTCGCCGATGGCCGCGGCGTCGAGCACGAACCAGCGCAGCGGGCCGCCCTGGGCGCTGACCGCGATGAGGTCTTCCAGCAGCCGGGACGTGTTCGCGAAGTACAGGCTGGTGCCGAAGCGGTAGATGACCAGCCCCGGCTCGGTCCGGGCGCCCGGTGTCACCGGCATGGTCTGCCAGTGCCCGGCCGCCGACTTGACCAGCACACTGTTGCGCGGCCGGTAGCTGTGCCGCAGGTGGTCGATGATCGAGGCGATCACGGCCACCACGATGCCGTCCTGGATGCTCAGCCCCACCACGGCCGCCGCGGTGATCACGGCGACCGCGAACTCGTCCCGGCGGACGCTCAGGATCCGCAGGATGCCGCGGACATCCACCAGCTCGGCGCCGATCAGGAAGACCACCGCGGCCAGCGCGGCGTTCGGCAGGTAGCTGAGCGGCCCGGTCGCCACCAGCAGCACCACGAGCGCCACCGCGGTCGTGGTGAGCATGGCCAGCTGGCTGCGGCCGCCCGCGTCGTCGACGATCTGGGTCTTGGTGGGACTCCCGTTCACCACGAACGTCCCGGTGAACGCGGCCGCCAGGTTGCCGGCCCCCAGCCCGATCAGGTCGGTGTCCGTGCTGAACGGCTCGGCGTACTTGGCCGCGTACGCGCGGGCCGTCGCGGCGCTCTGGGCCAGGATGACGATGAAGATCGAGGCCGAGGTGCCCAGCAGCGCCAGCGTGTCGTGCAGCCCGAGCGCGGGCAGCCCGAACGCGGGCAGCCCGCGGGGCACGTAGCCGAGCACGCTGACCCCGTGCCGGGCCAGGTCGGCGGCCCGGCTGACGATGATCGCGCCGGCCACCGCGATCAGCGCGCCGGGGATCCGGCGGGTGACCCGCCGGGCGGCCATCATCACCGCGACGACGCTGAGCGACACGGCGACGGTGAGGCCCTGGGCCTGCGGGAGCGCCTCGACGGTCTGCGCGAGCTTGATCACCGTGTGCGGGCTGGGCGCGCTGACCCCGAGCATGTCCGGCAGTTGCCCGATCGCGACCTGGATCCCGACCCCGGCCAGGAAGCCGAGGAGCACCGTGCGGGACAGGAAGCTGGCCAGGAAACCGAGCCGGGCCAGCCGGGCCACCAGCAGCAGGACGCCGGTGAGCAGGGCCGCCAGCCCGGCCAGCCGGATGTACTGCGCCGAGCCGGGGTCGGCCAGCCGGAGCAGGGCGGCGGCCAGGATGGCCGCGGTCGCCGAGTCCGCCGCGACGACCAGGTGCCGCGAGGCCCCCAGCACCGCGAACAGGGCCATCGGGAGCAGCAGCGTGTACAGCCCGGTGACCACCGGCATCCCGGCGATCCGGGCGTAGCCGAGCACCTCGGGGATGCCCAGCGCGGCCAGCGTGACCCCGGCGAGCAGGTCCCCGGGCACCTCGGCCCGCCGGATGGGCAGCAGCCCGAGCAGCATCGGCCACCTGAGCGGCCGCCGTGCCCACCCGGCCACCGATCTCACCCGGTCCCCCCTCCCCGTCCCGCGTCCTGGATCCCGCCATCATGCCTCCCCGCCAGTGGGCGCGGCCCCGCACGGGCACTGCCCCCACATGTCACGCCCGCCGTGCGCGTAACCGGGGTGATTTGTCCGGTTCGGCGGACCGTCGGCGTGACATGTGGGCAGAAATGGCTGGCGGGGATCCGGGACCGCGGGGGGATCACACGCCCCGGACACGGGTGCCGGAGGGGTCGAACGGCGGCCGCAGGGACACCGCGGCCGGGTGGACCTCGCCGCCCGCGTTGACCTGGTAGCGGCCGGTGCGGAGGAACTCGGGCGTGATCACGTCGCCGGCCGGGTGCCGGAGGTAGCCGAGGCCGACCGGCTGGCCGACTGCCTCGCCCCAGGCCGCCGAGGTCAGCTGGCCCACCGGCACCCCGTCGCGCAGCACGAGCTCACCGCCCCAGAGCATGGGCACGGGCCGGTCGCCGGCCCGCTGGCCCGCCGGGTCACCAGCGACGACCGAGACGAGCCGCCGCCGGACCCCCTCGGCCCGGGCCTGCTGCACCGCCTCGCGGCCGAGGAACGGGACGTCGCCGCGCAGCTTGCAGGCGAACAGCAGCCCCGCCTCCGCCGGGTTGTACTCCGGGGTCAGCTCGCGGCCGAAGGCCCGGTACCCCTTTTCCAGCCGCATCGACTCGATCGTGTAGTAGCCCGCCTGGACCAGCCCGAACTCCGGGCCCGCCCCGGTGAGCAGCTCGAACACGCCGGCCGTGCACTCGGCGGGCACGTACAGTTCCCAGCCCAGCTCGCCCACGTAGGTGATCCGGGTCGCGCGCAGCCGGAAGTAGCCCAGGTCGATCTCGCGGCTGGTGCCGAACGGGAACCCCTGATCACTGAGGTCCGCGGTGGACAGCGCGGCCAGCAGGTCCCGTGACCTCGGCCCCATGACCCCGAGCACCCCGTACGCCGAGGTGACGTCAACCAGCCGCGCACCGGCGTCCCCGGGCATCCGCCGCCGGATGTGGTCCTGGTCCCGCTCGGTCGTGGCTGAGCTGCTGACCAGCAGGAACTCCTCCGCTGACAGCCGGGTCACGGTCAGGTCGGACTCGTAGCGGCCCCCCTCGTTGAGCATCCCGGTGTACACCGTCCGGCCCGGCGGCACGGCCACGTCCGCGGTGCACAGCCACTGGAGCGCCCGTTCGCTGTCCGGCCCGGTCAGCAGGTACTTGGAAAACGACGTCTGGTCGAACAGGGCCACGTCCCGGCGGGCGGCCCGCTGCTCCGCGGCGGACCAGGGCAGCCAGCCCGGGACGTCCCACGAGTACTCGACGACGGGCGCCGCGCCGTGCGGGGCGAACACGTTGGGCCGCTCCCACCCCATCCGGCTGCCGAAGCACGCGCCGGCCGCCGCCGTCAGGTGATGCACGGGGGAGCGGCGCAGCGGCCGGGCCGTGGCCAGCTCCCGGTTCGGCCACGGCACCGCGTAGTGCAGGCCGAGCACTTCCGCGACCCGGTCGCGCAGGAACCGGGTGTTGCCGTGGAACGGCGCGAACCGGCGGATGTCGGCCGAGGTCAGGTCCAGGCCGGGGTCGCCGCTGAGGATCCACTCGGCGAGCGCCCGGCCGGCTCCGCCCGCGGACGCGATGCCGACCGAGTTGAACCCCGCCCCGACGAAGAAGTTCCGCAGGCCGGGTGCCTCGCCGGCGATGAACTGGTTGTCCGGGGTGAAGCTCTCCGGGCCGTTGAAGAACTTCTTGATGCCCGTCTCCAGCAGCGCCGGGATGCGCCGCTGGGCCTGCTCCATGAGCGGCGCGAAGTGCTCCCAGTCCTCGCCGAGCAGCTGGAACTCGAACGGGTAGGGGATCTCGTCCGGGGACACCCACGGCTTGGCGTCCGGCTCGAACCCGCCCACGACCAGGCCGCCCACCTCTTCCTTGAAGTAGGTAAAGCCGTCCGGGTCACGGAGCACCGGCAGGTCCCGGTGTATCCCGTCGATCTGGTCGGTCACCACGTAGAAGTGCTCGCAGGAGTGCAGCGGGACGGTCACCCCGCACCAGGCGGCCACCTGCTTGGCCCACTGCCCGGCGCAGTTGACCACGATCTCGGCCCCGATGTCGCCGTCGGCGGTGCGCACGCCGGTCACCATCTGGCCGCCCGGCCCGGCCGCGGTCGCGATCCCGGTCACCCGGGTCCGCTCCCGGATCGTGACGCCGCGGTTCCGGGCCCCCTTGGCCAGCGCGTAGGTCAGGTCGGCCGGGTTGGCCGTGCCGTCGTCCGGCAGCCAGATCGCCCCGGCCAGGTCGCCGGTCTCGATGACCGGGTACCGGTCCCCGGCCTGGCCCGGGGTGAGCATCTCGGCCTGCAGGCCGAAGGCCGCGGCGGCCGCGGCGGTCCGGCGGAGCTGGGTCAGCCGCCCCGGGGTGCGGGCCACGATCAGCCCGCCGCAGCGGCGGAACCCGGCGGTCAGCCCGGTCTCCTCCTCCAGCCGGGCGTACAGCTCCGTGGAGTACTGCACCAGCCGGGTGCCACTCTCGGTGGCCCGCAGCAGCCCGACCAGCCCGGCCGCGTGCCAGGTCGTCCCGCTGGACAGCTGGCCCTGCTCCAGCAGCAGCACGTCCGTGCAGCCCCGCTCAGCGAGGTGGTAGGCGACGCTGGTGCCGATGACCCCGCCGCCAATAATGATCACCCGGGCCCGGTCAGGCAGCGGCGCCGTGCTACTCATCGCCGGCCGCCTCGTCCAGCAGGCGCCCCCAGGCCGGGCTGGTCAGCACGGCCGCCGCCGCCTCGAAGCGCTCCATGGCCCAGCCCCAGAAGTCAAACTCGATCGGGCTGCTGGCGTGCTGGATCGCCCCCCACAGCGTCCATCCGTACCTGCCTATCTGGCCCAGGATCTGGGCGCGCGCCACCTTATTCCGCAACGAACCGCCGTAGTACTCACGCACGAGGGCCGCGAGGGCGTCCGCGGACAGGCCGCCTTCGGCTGCGATGTTGCCGAGCTCGAAACAGGGATCGTTGTTGCCCGAGTACTCGTAATCGATGAGCCAGAGCTTCTGGCCGTCGTCGATGAAGTTCGCGGCGAGCAGGTCGTTGTTGCAGGGCACGGTGGCCAGCGGCCGGGCGGCGAGAGCCCGGCGGGCCGCGGTCACCTGCGGCATCAGCTCCGCGTACCCGGCCGGGACCGCGAACCCGTGCGCGGTGGCCACGTCCAGGTAGCGCTGCTGGACATCGAACATGTCGAAGTCACCGGCGAACCGCGGCCCCGCGTGCAGCCGCCGGCACGCCGCCGCCACCCTGGCGATAGTGACCGGGTCGGCGAGGTCCTCGTTGCGGAAAGTTTTTCCGTCGATGAAGCCGAGCACGAGCATGCCCTGCTCGGGGCGGTAGGCGACGACCGGCGCACCGACCCCCGCGGCGGCCGCGGCGACCGAGTTGCGGTACTCGTGGTCCCGGTTGATCGCGAGCAGGGTGCCCGGGGACCAGACCCGGGCCACGAACGTCCCCTCCGGGGTGCTCACCTTGAAGTTCCGGTTGGTGAGCCCGCCGGGCAGCGGCTGCACCGTGCGCGGGGTGGCGGCCAGGCAGGGCACCTGGTCCAGCAGGTTGGGGTCCGGCAGATCGTCCATTGCTCCGCAGGGTAAAGGCCCGCGGCGCATAAGGTCTAGACACAATTACGGGATTGTCGCGGCTGTGCCTCGGTATGGCGATTGGGTCTAGACAGTAACTTGGCCCGGAATTTACGCTACGCCTCAACCAGGGAGGCGCCGATGACCACCGACTCTGCCGCGCACGACCGGGATTCCGCCGATCTCGCCGGGTTCGGCTATCAGCAGGAGCTGAAGCGCTCGCTCGGGCTGGGCAGCTCGTTCGCGGTCGCGTTCAGCTACATCTCGCCCTCGACCGGCATCTTCACCCTGTTCGCGCTGGGCCTGACCACGATCGGCGGGGTGTTCATCTGGACCTGGCCGGTGGTGGCGCTGGGCCAGTTCCTGGTCGCGCTGAACTTCGCCGAGGTGTCCAGCCACTACCCGGTGGCCGGGTCGGTGTTCCAGTGGACCAAGTACCTGGCCGGCCGGACGTACTCGTGGTTCACCGGCTGGATCTACCTGTTCGCCGGGATCCTGACCGTGACCGCGGTAGTGGCGACCATCCCGATCGCGCTCATCCCGGCGCTGAACGGGCTGGGCTGGCACGGCCTGAACGCGGCCAGCCTGCACACCCAGCTGGTGGTGGCCCTGATCATCCTGGTCATCATCACCGTGCTGAACATCTACGGGGTGCGGCTGGTCGCGCTGATCAACAACACCGGGGTGATCTTCGAGATCCTCGGCATGTTCGTGTTCGCGATCGTGCTGCTGATCTTCCACAACCACCAGGGCTTCAAGGTGGTCACCAGCAGCGCGGGCCTGCACGTCGGGCCCAGTTCGTTCCTGGCCGCCATGTTCATGAGCCTGTTCGTCATCTACGGGTTCGACACCGCCTCGACCCTGGCCGAGGAGACGAAGGACCCGCGCCGGGCCGCGCCCAAGGCCGTGCTCTACTCGGTGATCGGCGCGTTCGTCATCGGCGGCGTGTTCCTGCTCGGCACGCTGATGGCCATCCCGAACCTGCACACCGCGATCACCGGGAACGGCGGCCTGGGCTGGAACCCGGCCAACGTGATCGAGGCCAACTTCCCGTCCGGGCTGGCCACCGTCTACCTGCTGGTCGTGTCGGCGGCCATCTTTGTCTGCTGCCTGTCCATCCTGGCCGCGACCATCCGGCTGTGCTTCGGCATGGCCCGGGATAACCAGCTGCCGTTCTCCGGGGCGTGGTCCAGGGTCTCGCCGACCCTGCACACGCCGGTCTGGGCCTGCGTCCTGGTCGCGGTGCTGGCCGCGGTGCCGTTCCTGAAGTACTCGGGCGCCGGGATCATCGCCATCGCCGCGACCGGCATGATCTACCTCAGCTACTTCCTGGGCAACCTGGTCGTCATGCGGGCCCGGCTGCGCGGCTGGCCTAAGGTCAGCGCGCCGTTCCGGCTGCGCCGCTGGGGGCCGGTGGTCAACCTCCTCGCGCTGCTGTACGGCGGGGCCATGCTGGTCAACTTCGCCTGGCCGCGGGTGGCCAGCAACCCCGAGCCGAGGCAGACCGGGGGGCTGCTGAGCTTCGGGATCGGGTTCGTGGACCGGATCCCGATCCTGTGGACCGTGGCGGTGGTGATTACGCTGATCGGTGTGCTGTACTACCTGGCCGTCGGGCGGCGTAAGCGGTTCGCCCCGGTGATCACCCCGGCCGGCGACGACGCGCCGCTGGTGACCGGGGCGGCGGCCGGGCCACCGGCCCAGACCGAGAGCTGAGCCCTTGGCGCGCGGGGAGGGGCTGCTGGCGCTCACGCCCCCGGTGATCGTCCGGGAGCCGGGCACGACCGTGCACGCGCAGATCGAGGACTGGCTGGCCGAGACGATCGAGGCGGGCCGGCTGGCCCCCGGCGACCGGCTGCCGACCGAGCAGGATCTGGCCGCCTGGCTGGACGTCAGCCGGATGACGCTGCGGCACGCACTGGCCACGCTGGCCCGCCGCGGTCTGGTTGACCGGGCCGTGGGACGCAACGGGGGCACCTTCGTGGCCCAGGCCAAGCTGGAGCAGGACCGGACCACGCTGGCCGGGTTCTCCGAGCAGTTGCGGCGGCACGGGATGGTCGCGGGCGCCCGGGTGCTGTCCGCCGCCGAGCGGCAGGCCCGGCCGGGCGTGGCCGCGGCCCTGGAGATCGCCGCGGGCGACCCGGTCTGCGAGATCCGCCGGGTCCGGCTCGGCGACGGCCGTCCCATCGCGGTCGAGTGCTCGGTCTTCCCCGCCGCGCGGTTCCCCGGGCTGCTCCAGTGCCGGCTGGACGGGTCCCTGTACGAACTGCTGGAGGAGCGGTACCAGCAGCGCCCCTGCCGGGCGCGGGAGAGCCTGGAGCCGGTGACCGCCGGGGTCCGCGAGGCCGAGGCGCTGGAGGTCCGCGAGGGCGCCCCGCTGATGCTGGTCGAGCGCGTCGCCTACACGCGGGCGGGCCACCCGGTCGAGTTCGCCCGGGACCTGTTCCGCGGCGACCGGACCCGGATCGTCATGTGGACCAGCGAGCTGACGCATGTCGGGTGATGCCCGCCTGCTCGCCGTGAGTGACCTGCACGTGGCCTACCCGCAGAACCGCCAGCTGGTCGGGGAGCTGCGGCCGCGCTCCGCGGCGGACTGGCTGCTGGTGGCCGGTGACGTGGGGGAGCGGATGCCGGACATCGAGTGGGCCCTGCGCACGCTCAGCGAGCGCTTCGCCCAGGTCGTCTGGGTGCCCGGGAACCACGACCTGTGGACCCACCGCACCGACCCGGTCCAGCTCCGGGGCGAGCACCGGTACCGGCGCCTGGTGGAGGTCTGCCAGCAGCTGGGCGTGCTCACCCCGGAAGACCCGTACCGGGTGTGGGACGGGCCCGGCGGCCCGGTCCGGATCGTGCCCCTGTTCCTGCTCTACGACTACTCCTTCCGGCCCGACGGCGCGCAGACCAAGGCCGAGGGCCTGGCCCGCGCCTACGACACCGGGGTGGTGTGCACCGACGAGCGGTGGCTGCACCCCGACCCGTATCCGAGCGCGGAGGAGTGGTGCTGGGCCCGGGTCGAGGCGACCCAGGCGCGGCTGGCCGCCCTGCCCCCCGGCCCGCCCGCCGTCCTGGTGAACCACTTCCCGCTGACCAGGGACCCCACCCGGGTGCTCCGCTATCCCGAGTTCGCCCAGTGGTGCGGCACCACCCGCACCGACGACTGGCACGTCCGGTTCAACGCCGCCGCCGTGGTCTACGGTCACCTGCACATCCCCCGGACGATCTGGCGGGACGGGGTGCCGTTCGTGGAGGTGTCACTGGGCTACCCGCGGGAGTGGCAGCGCCGGGCGGCCCCGCCGGACCTGCCCCGCCAGGTACTGCCCCGGTCCCGCTGAGGCCCGGTCCCGCTGGGGCCCGGGCTTCGGGCCGGCGTTGACTGAACAATCAGTGTGAGAGCGCTCACACTGCGCTGTGGGACGAGGCCACCTGGGCGGGCTGACCCGGCCGGCGTGCGGCGAACCAGCCCCAGTCGGGCGGCTGCCGGTCGAGGCGGACCGAGAACAGGGCCCACACGACCTTGCCCGCCTCGCCCGGGACGGTGTACCCCCAGCGGTCGCTGAGGGCGCTGATGACGTGCAGCCCGCGGCCACTCTCGGCCAGGTAGTCCGGGTCTTTCGGCTCCGGCGGGCGGGGGCTCGGGTCGGCTACCGCGCACAGCACGAACTGACCCGGCTGGACTAGTCCCAGACGCACCGGCCAGCGGCGGCGGCCCGCGCCGCCGGGCGCACCGCCCGGGGCGCCGCCGGGCGCACCGCCCGGGGCACCGCCGGGCGCACCGGCCTGGGGCAGCCCGTGCCGCAGGGCGTTGGTCAGCAGTTCCGACACCACGACCGCCACGTCGTCGCCGCGGTCGGTGACGCCCCAGCGCCGCATGGTGGACACACAGAAATCGCGGGCGCCGCCCACCGACCTCGTGTCGGTACCCGGGGTGCGCGTCGCGAGGCGCGGAAAGCAGGTCCAGTCGGCCGGGACCAGCCCGGGCGTCCGCTGGCGGACGCCGCCGGCGGCCGCCGCCATGGCCACGGCGGGCACCAGCCAATGCCAGCTCACGTGGCTGAGTGCGTGACCTGCCAGGCCAAATGGCTGTGCCGTCATTGCCTTCCGAGCGATCTGTGGTTACCGGGAACGGTCAACAGGGGCCATCTTGCCCCATGCACGTTACGTTTGCAACGCCCGCTGCACGACCGTCTGCACGTGCATCTGTTCTGTTAGGCTGCACAGTGCAGTGGGTCATTTACCATAGCCGCCAGTTATGCGGCCCCGGTGCGTTTCCCCCTGTCTCACCCTGCCCAGGGAGGAAAAGTTGCAGGTCAAGAACGGCACTCCGGCTGGAGAGCTTCAGGCGCGCTGGCGCAAGTCCAGCGCCAGCAACCCCACCGGCAGCTGCGTGGAGGTCGCCGAACTGCCGGGCGACTCGATCGCCATGCGCAACTCCCGGTTCCCGGCGGGCCCGGCCCTCATCTACACGCGGGCCGAGATCGGCGCCTTCCTGGCCGCACTCAAGAACGGTGAGTTCGACGACCTGTGAGACCCCGGCCCGCCCCGGCGAACCTCCGGAAAATCGCCCCGGGACACCGGGCGGCTGCGGTGATATCGTGCTCTGTGTGTTCCGCTTAGTAGTGGTTCACGCTGCTGTTGGCAGATACCATGCGCCCGCAATGGCGCCACTGGGCTGAGCGTCTGACATCGGCCGGGGGGCTGGGAGTGGCAGGTCATCCATTGGGTCGGGAGTGGCATGGAGCCGAAAGCTGAGATGGGTTCTATCTATCCGGCCGGCGGTCTGGCCAACGGATCATTGGCTGGCCCCCGGGGCGGCGCGACCGTGGTGCGGATGGTGCTCGGCGCCCAGCTGCGCCGCCTCCGGGAGGCGGCCGGGCTCACGCCCGAGCAGGCCGGCTACGAGATCCGTGCGTCGCGGTCCAAGATGAGCCGCCTGGAGCACGGCCGGGTCGGCTTCAAGCTCCGCGACGTTGACGACCTGCTGACCCTGTACGGGGTCACCGACCAGAAGCTGCGGCTCGGCCTGCTCACGCTGGCCGAGAAGGCCAACGAGCAGGGCTGGTGGACGCAGTACGGCGACATCCTGGCCGACTGGTTCGAGACCTACCTGGGCCTGGAGGCCGCGGCCTCGCTGATCCGTACCTTCGAGCTGCAGTTCGTGCACGGCTTGTTCCAGACCCCGGACTACGCCCGCGCGGTCACCCGGCTCGGCTACCGGGCCGCGCCGGAGGCGGAGATCGACCGCCGGGTCAGCCTGCGGATGGCCCGCCAGGACGTGCTCAGCGGGCCGCAGCCGCCCCGGGTCTGGTCGGTGATGGACGAGGCGGCACTGCGCCGCCCGATCGGCGGCCCGGACGTGATGCGCGGCCAGCTGGCCCACCTCCTCGAGGTGGCCACCATGCCCGAGGTCACGCTGCAGGTGGTGCCGTTCCGCCGGGGCGGCCACGCGGCCGCGGGCGGGTCGTTCAGCGTGCTGCGGTTCGGCGAGCCGGACCTGCCGGACGTGGTCTACATCGAGCAGCTGACCAGCGCGCTGTACCTGGAGCGGCGCTCGGACGTGGACCACTACATGGAGATCATGAACCGGCTCAGCGCCGAGGCCCTCACCCCGTCCGGGACCACCAGGCTGATCAGGGAAATCATCCGGGACACGTAGGCCGCCCGCTCCTGTCGCCGCCCCGGGGGCCCGCATGACGCGGGTTTCCGGGGCTTAATGACGCCTATGTCACGACATGGGTTTGCCCGCCCCGGCCGGGGGCACTTCACCCGGGCCAGGGCACTGAAATGCGCGGTAGGCGGGAGACGTTATGGTCACATGGTCCGCGCGGTGAACACGCCCGGATACGGGGCGCGCGTGGCAGACCGGTACATCGACCAGGGACGGACATGGTGGCGCAGGAGGCTTTGATCTGGCCGGGCAACAGTTACCCGCTCGGGGCGACCTTCGACGGGGTGGGCACGAACTTCGCCCTGTTCTCCGAGGTGGCCGACCGGGTGGAGCTGTGCCTGTTCGGCGAGGGCGGCGCCGAGACCCGGGTCCCGCTGCAGGAGGTGGACGGGTTCGTCTGGCATGGGTACCTGCCGGGGATCAGCCCGGGCCAGCGCTACGGCTACCGGGTGCACGGCCCGTATAACCCCGCGGCCGGGCAGCGCTGCAACCCGGCCAAGCTGCTGCTCGACCCCTACGCGAAGGCCGTCGAGGGCAGCGTGGACTGGGACCAGGCGGTATTCGCCTACTCCTTCGGGGACCCCGGCCAGCGCAACGACGAGGACTCCGCGCCCTACGTGCCGCGCTCGGTAGTGATCAACCCGTTCTTCGACTGGGATTCCGACCGCCATCCGCGGACCCCGTACCACGAGACCGTGATCTACGAGACCCACGTGCGCGGCCTGACCAAGCTGCACCCGGAGGTGCCCGAGGCGCAGCGGGGCACCTACCAGGGGCTGACCCACCCCGCGGTCATCGACCACCTGCAGCGGCTGGGCGTGACTGCGGTCGAGCTGATGCCCGTGCACCAGTTCGTCAGCGACGCGATCCTGGCCGAGCGGGGGCTGGCCAACTACTGGGGCTACAACACGATCGGCTTCTTCGCCCCGCATAACGCCTACGCCGCCAGCGGCGCCCGCGGCGAGCAGGTGCAGGAGTTCAAGTCCATGGTCCGGGCGCTGCACCAGGCCGGCATCGAGGTCATTCTCGACGTGGTCTACAACCACACGGCCGAGGGCAACCACCTGGGGCCGACGCTGTCGTTCCGGGGCATCGACAACGCCTCCTACTACCGGCTGGTCGGGGACGACCCGCAGTTCTACATGGACACCACCGGCACCGGCAACAGCCTGCTCATGCGGCACCCGCACGTGCTCCAGATGATCATGGACTCGCTCCGGTACTGGGTGACCGAGATGCACGTGGACGGCTTCCGCTTCGACCTGGCCGCGGCGCTGGCCCGGCAGTTCCACGAGGTGGACCGGCTGTCCGCATTCTTCGACATGGTCCAGCAGGACCCGATCGTGTCCCAGGTCAAGCTCATCGCCGAGCCGTGGGACGTGGGCGAGGGCGGCTACCAGGTGGGGAACTTCCCGCCGCTGTGGACGGAGTGGAACGGCAAGTACCGGGATACGGTGCGCGACTTCTGGCGCGGCGAGCACGCCACGCTGCCCGAGTTCGCCTCCCGGCTGACCGGCTCCAGCGACCTGTACCTGAGCGACGGCCGCCGGCCGGTCGCCTCGGTCAACTTCGTCACCGCGCACGACGGCTTCACGCTCGCCGACCTGGTCTCCTACAACCACAAGCACAACGAGGCCAACGGCGAGGACGGCCGGGACGGCAGCGACGACAACCGGTCGTGGAACTGCGGCGCCGAGGGCCCCACGGACGACCCGGCCGTGACCGCCCTGCGCGACCGGCAGAAACGCAACTTCCTGTCCACGGTGCTGCTTTCCCAGGGCATCCCGATGCTGCTGGGCGGGGACGAGATGAGCCGTACCCAGCAGGGCAACAACAACGCCTACTGCCAGGACACGGAGATCTCCTGGGTGCACTGGCCGCCGTTGCCGGACGCGCCGGTGCCCGGTGGCTACCAGGGGGACCAGGACCTCCTCGACTTCACCGCGAGGCTGATCCGGCTGCGCGCCGAGCATCCCGTGTTCCGCCGCCGCCGCTTCTTCCGCGGCCAGGCGGTCCGCGGCAAGAGCGGTGGCCGGGATCAGCTGGGCGACATCGCCTGGTTCACCCCGGCGGGCGAGGAGATGACCGACGACGACTGGGCAGTGGGCTTCGCCAAGTCCCTCACCGTGTTCCTGAACGGCGAGGCGATCACCGAGCCCGACCCGCGCGGCGAGCGGACCAAGGACGAGTCGTTCCTGCTCCTGTTCAACGCCAGCGAGCTGGACCTGGAGTTCACCATCCCGCCGCAGCGCTACGGGGAGCAGTGGGTGAAGGTGCTGGACACCGCGCTGCCGCTGAGCGCCCTGGCGGACGCGCCCGCCGCTAAGCCCGGCGACGCGGTCGCCATCCCCAGCCGGTCTATGCAGGTCCTCGGGCGTGTCTAGCGCTGGTCCGGGGGGGCCGCCCCCCGGGCCCCCCGCCCTGCCGGCCCCGGCGCCGGTCTCCACCTACCGGCTGCAGCTCCAGCCCGGATTCGGCTTCGCCGAGGCCGCGGCCAGCGCGGATTACCTGGCCAGCCTGGGCGTGACCCACGTGTACCTGTCGCCGATCCTGCAGGCCACCCCGGGCTCCCGGCACGGCTATGACGTCGTGGACCACACCCGGGTGTCGGAGGACCTGGGCGGCGAGGGGGCGTTCCGGGACATGGCCGCCCGGTTCCGCGGGCTCGGCCTCGGCGTGGTCGTGGACATCGTGCCCAACCACATGGCCGTCCCGGTGCCCGAGTCGCTCAACCGGCCGCTCTGGTCGGTGCTCCGGGACGGCGCCGGGTTAACGTTCGCGGGCTGGTTCGACGTGGACTGGGCCGCGCAGGACGGCCGGCTGCTCATGCCGCTCCTCGGCGGCCCGGTCCGCGACTGCCTGGGCGACCTGACGGTGGGCACCGGGCGCGACGGCCCGGTGCTCCGGTACTTCGACCACGAGCTGCCGCTCCGGCCCGGGACCGAGGGCCTGCCGCTGCCCGGGCTGCTGGACGCCCAGCATTACCGGCTGGCCGACTGGCACCTGGCCGCCACCGAGCTCAACTGGCGGCGGTTCTTCGACATCAGCTCGCTGATCGCGGTCCGGGTCGAGGACCCCGGGGTGTTCGAGGCCACCCATGAGGTGATCCTCCGCCTGGTGGGCGAGGGCCTCATCGACGGGCTCCGGGTGGACCATCCGGACGGCCTCGCCGACCCGCGTGGCTACCTGCGGCGGCTGGCCGCCCGCACCGGCGGCCGGTGGGTGTCCACGGAGAAGATCCTTTCCGGCCCGGAGCGGCTGCCCGGGGACTGGCCGTGCGCCGGGACCACCGGCTACGACGCGCTGGGCGTGGTCGGCGGCCTGTTCCTGGACCCGGCCGGCGCCGCGCCGCTGACCGCGGCCTACGAGCGGCTCACCGCCGGCCCGGCCCGGTTCGCCGGGGTGGCCGAGGCGGCCAAGCGCGAGGAGGCCAGCCAGGGCCTCGCGGCCGAAGTGTCCCGGCTGGCCCGGCTGGCCGGCCAGGCGGGGCATCCCGGCCTGGACGGCCTCAGCGCGGCCGACCGGGCCGCCGTGCTCACCGAGCTGCTCACCGCGATGCCCGTGTACCGGGCGTACGTGGTGCCCGGCGAGCCCGCGCCGCCCGTCTCGGCCGCCGTCGTGCAGCGCGCCGCCGCGACGGCCCGGCCCCGGCTGCCGGAGCGGCTGCACGCGGCCCTGGACGCCGCCGTGGACCTCGCCCTCGGCCGTGGCCCCGCGGACCAGCACCCTCGGTTCATCGTCACGTTCCAGCAGGTGTGCGGCCCGGTGATGGCCAAGGGCGTGGAGGACACCGCGTTCTACCGCTGGTCCCGGCTGGCCGCGCTGAACGAGGTCGGCGGGGACCCGGACTCCTTCGGGACCAGCCCGGCGGAGTTCCACGAGTTCGCCGCCCGGCTGGCCCGGGACTGGCCGGCCAGCATGACCACGCTGTCCACGCACGACACCAAGCGCCAGGAGGACGTCCGGGCCCGGCTGGCTGTCCTGGCCGAGATCCCGGAGGCCTGGGCGGCCGAGGTGACCCGCTGGCAGGACCGGGCCGTGGCCCTGGCCACCGGGGCCGCGCCGGAGCCGGACACCGCCTACCTCATGTGGCAGACCCTGGCCGGGGGATGGCCGCTGGACTCCGAGCGGCTGACCGGCTACCTGCGCAAGGCGATGCGCGAGGCCAAGGACCGGACCTCGTGGACCGACCCGGACCCCGAGTACGAGTCGCAGGTGCTGACGTTCGCCGAGCTGGTGCTGGACGACGACGAGCTGACCGGGCAGGTCGGCCGGTTCGTGGCCGGGCTGGACGGCGACGCGCGGGCCAACGCCCTTGGGGCCAAGCTCGTGCAGCTCACCATGCCCGGCGTGGCCGACACCTATCAGGGCTGCGAGCTGGCCGGCCTGCGGCTGGTCGACCCGGACAACCGTGCGCCGGCCGACTTCGCCCGCGGCCGGGACCTGCTCGCCGCGCTGGACGCCGGTGCGCCCGCGGCCGGCCTGGACGGTGCGAAGCTGCTCGTCACGGCGGCCGCGCTGCGGCTGCGCCGGGACCATCCGGACTGGTTCGCCGGGGGGTACACCCCGCTGGCCGCCGAGGGCCCGGCGGCGCGGCACGCGGTCAGCTTCACCCGCTCCGGGACCGCGGTCACCGTGGCCACCCGGCTGCCCGCCGGCCTGCGCCGCCGCGGTGGCTGGGCCGGTACCGCGCTGCCCCTGCCGCACGCCGGCCCCTGGCGGGATCTGCTCACCGGTGCCGCCCATCCGGGTGCGCGCCCCTTGCTGTCCGATCTTCTCCAACGTCATCCCGTGGCGCTCCTCGTGCCGCAGACATCGACTTCTGAGGTAACCGAGTGAGCGTGTTCCGGGTCTGGGCCCCCACGGCCGAGCGGGTCGAGGTGCAGCTGGGGTCGCAGGCCATGGGCGGCGGCGAGCCCCAGCCCATGCACCCGGCCGCCACCCCGGGCTGGTGGGAGGCGGACGCGGCGGGGGCGGCCGACGCCGGCACCGACTACGCGTTCCGGGTGGACGGCGGCGAGCCGCTGCCGGACCCGCGCTCGCCGTGGCAGCCGCTGGGCAGCGAGGGCCCGAGCCGCACCTACGATCACGGCGCGTTCCGGTGGACCGACCGGGGCTGGCGGGGCGGCCCGCTGCGCGGCGCGGTGATCTACGAGATGCACGTGGGCACGTTCACCTCGGAGGGGACGTTCGACGCGGCGATCGAGCGGCTCGACCAGCTCCGCGAGCTGGGCGTGGACATGATCGAGCTGATGCCCGTGGCCGCGTTCCCCGGCCAGCACGGCTGGGGGTATGACGGCATCCACCTGTGGGCCGTGCATGAGCCCTACGGGGGCCCGGACGGGCTGAAACGGTTCGTGGACGCCTGCCACGCCCGCCAGGTGGCCGTCCTGCTCGACGTGGTCTACAACCACGTCGGCATCGGCAACCGGCTGGCCGACTTCGGCCCCTACTTCACCGAGGCACACGTGACCCCCTGGGGGCCGGCGGTGAACCTGGACCAGCCCGGCTCCGACGGGGTCCGCGGCTTCCTGATCAGCAACGCGCTGATGTGGCTGCGCGACTACCACCTGGACGGGCTGCGGCTGGACGCGGTGCATGCGTTCGAGGATCACCGCGCGCTGCACATCCTCGAGGAACTCGCCGTCGAGGTGCAGGGGCTCGGCACGCTGCTGAACCGGGAGCTGGTCCTCATCGCCGAGTCCGACCTCAACGACCCGCGGCTGGTCAGCTCCCGGGAGGCTGGCGGGTTCGGCCTCACGGCCCAGTGGAGCGACGACTTCCATCACGCGGTGCACGCGGCGGTCACCGGGGAGCGGCAGGGCTACTACGGCGACTTCGGCTCGATGGGGGCCCTGGTCAAGACGCTGACCCGGGTGTTCTTCCACGACGGCAACTACTCCTCGTTCCGGGGCCGCAGCCACGGCCGGCCAGTCGACCTGCTCCGCATCCCCAGCTTCCGGTTCCTCGGCTACCTGCAGGATCACGACCAGGTTGGCAACCGGGCCACCGGCGACCGGATCTCCAGCGGGCTGTCCGCCGCGCTGGTCAAGGTGGCCGCGGGGCTGGTGCTGACCGCGCCGTTCACCCCGATGCTGTTCATGGGCGAGGAGTGGGCGGCGTCCACCCCGTGGCAGTACTTCACCGACCACACCGACCCCGGGCTGGCCAAGGCGGTCGCGGAAGGGCGCCGGATGGAGTTCGGCGCGCACGGCTGGGGCCCGGCGGACGTGCCGAACCCGCAGGACAAAGAGACCTTCCTCCGGTCCAAGCTGAACTGGGCGGAGCGGGACACGCCGCGGCATCAGGAGATCCTGGCCTGGTACACCGAGCTGATCGAGCTGCGCCGGGCCTGGCCGGAGCTGACCGATCCCCGGCTGGACCGGATGACGGCCGACTACGACGAGGCGCAGCGCTGGCTGGTACTGCACCGCGGGCGGCTGCGGATCGCGGCCAGCCTGGGAGACCAGCCCCTGCTGCTGCCGCTCGGCGCCCCGGGGACCGCAGTCCTCGCGGCCACCAGTCCCGAGATCAGCATCGAGGGCGGCCAGCTCAGCATGCCGCCCACGTCGTTCGCGGTGGTCGCCACCTGAGGCCGGTCACCCTAGGATCAGTCCCATGCAGCAGCGCGTGGACTCGGTGCGCACCGCCGACGGCTCGTTCGATCTGACCGTGTGGGTTCCGGACAGCGGCAGCGGCCCCGGCCTGCTGCTGATCCAGGAGATCTACGGGGTGAGCGACTACATCCGGGTCGTGGCGGAGGATCTGGCCGGCCTGGGGTACGTGGTGGCGGCGCCGGACCTCTTCTGGCGCCTGCAGCCCGGCTACCAGGCCGCTCACGACGACGCGGGCCTGGCCTCGTCGCTGGACATGGGGTCCCGGTTCGACGTCGCGCAGGGGGTCGCCGACTCCATCCACGCGCTGGGCGTGCTGGCCGCGCTGCCCGAGGTGGACGGCGGCGTCGGGATCATCGGGTTCTGCCTCGGCGGGTCCATCGCCTACCTGGTCGCCGCCCAGACACCGCTGGACGCCGTGATCTCGTTCTACGGCTCGGCCGTGCCGGACCAGCTCGGCGTGCTGGACCAGATCAGCGCGCCGCTGCTGTTCCACTTCGGCGGCAGCGACCCGTACATCCCGCGTGACCGGGTCGAGGCCGTGCAGGACGCGGCGGCCGGGCGACCCAACGTGGTCATCTACGTGGAGGAGGAGGCGGGGCACGCGTTCCACAACCGGAAGGCGCCCCGGTTCTACCAGCCCGAGCCGGCCGCGCGGGCGTGGCGGCGCACCGAGGAGTTCCTCCGCCGTCACCTGCCCGCCCACAAGAACGTCGGCTAGGAAGCCTGGGCCGGATCCCCGCCCTCCCCGGGCGGGCCGCCGGCCTCCCCGGCCTCCCCGGGCGGCTCGCCGCCCAGGTGGGTGACGATGCGGCGGAGCTGCCCGGCGTAGCGGTCACGGAACTCGGCGCTGGACGGGTCGATGCCGAAGAGCTCCCGGGCGACCTGCGGCATGATGATCGGCGCGGCGACCATGCCCATGCCGGCCAGCAGCACCGCGGCCGGATCCAGGTCGGCGGCCACCTCCCCGCTCGCCCGCCTGCGCGAGACCAGGTCGATGTCCCCCTCGCGCCCCGGCCCTCCGTCGGGCGCGGAGTCGTCCGCCAGCCCGCGCCACAGCAGCAGGCGTAGCGAGCGCGGGTCGTCGAGGGCGTCGGTGAGATAGCGGACGACCAGGTCGGCCAGCGGGAGGTCGGGCGGGGCGAACCGGTCCTCCCGCTCCAGCCAGGCCCGCTGCAGCGCCAGGTACAGGCCTTCCTTAGAGCCGAAGTAGTAGTTGATCAGCTGCTTGTTCACCCCGGCCCGGCGGGCGATGTCGGCCACCCGGGCACCCGCGAAGCCGCGGAGCGAGAACTCCTCCAGGGCGGCATCCAGCAGCGCCTGGCGTGAGCGCTCCGCGTCGCGCTGCCGGTCCGCCCCGGCCGGCGCCCGCCGCGGCCGGCGGGGAGACCCGGGGCCCGCCGGTCCGGGGGGAGACCCGGGGCCCGCCGTTCCGGGGGGAGACCCGGGGCCCGCCGGTCCGGGGGGCACCCCCGGACGGCCGTCCCGCCGGGCGGCGTTCGTGCTGGCCGCGGTCATCCGCCCAGGATATCAGTCGGCCGTCTGACACAGCTAGTCATCCATCTGGTTGACAAAACTCGCTGGACGTTTGATAGTTGCCGTGGACGCCGGCCCCGCCGGGGCCGGGCGGGTGGACGCCAGCCCAGCCGGGGCGGGCGGAAAGGAGCATCATGACCGCGGTCATCGACGCCCGGGAGCTGCGCAAGCGCTTCCCGGGGGGCCGGGACCAGCCGATCGAGGCGGTGCGTGGCGTCAGCCTGCAGGTCGCCCCGGGCGAGATCGTCGGCTTCCTCGGCCCGAACGGGGCCGGCAAAACCACCACGCTGCGGATGCTGACCACGCTGCTGCCGATCGACGGGGGCAGCGCCACGGTCGCCGGGCTGGACGTCCGGCGCCAGCCCGGGCAGGTCCGGGCCCGCATCGGGTACGTCAGCCAGCTGGGCGGGGCCGATGAGCTGGCCACCGGGCGGGAGAACCTGACCCTGCAGGGCCGGCTGTACGGCGGGACCCGCGCGGACGTCGCCCGGCGGGTCGTGGAGGTGCTGGACCGGTTCGACCTGGCCGGGTTCGCCGACCGCCGGGTCCGGACCTACTCCGGTGGCCAGCGGCGGCGCCTCGACGTCGCCCTCGGCGTCCTGCACGAGCCCGAGATCTTGTTCCTGGACGAGCCGAGCACCGGCCTCGACCCGCAGAACCGGGCCCGCCTGTGGGACCACATCCGCGGCCTGCAGGCCCGGGGCACCACCGTGTTCCTGACCACGCACTACCTGGACGAGGCCGATGCGCTCTGCGACCGCATCATGATCATCGACCACGGCACGGTGGTCGCGGCAGGGACCCCGCGGGGGCTGAAGCAGCAGGTCGCAGGCGACGCGATCGTGCTCACCACCCGGGACCAGGAGGCCGCCGGCCGGGCCGCCGCGGAGCTGGCCGGGCAGCCCGGCGTGCGCGACCTCACCGTGGCGGGCACCGCGGTCCGGCTGTACGCCAGCGACGGCCCGGCCGCGCTGCCCGGGCTGCTCCGGCGGCTCGACCGGGCGGGGGTGCCGGTCCGCTCGCTGCGGCTGTCGGAGCCGAGCCTCGACGACGTGTTCCTGCGCCAGACCGGCCGGTCGCTGCGGGACGCCGGGGATCCGGCTGCCGCGGCGGCCGGGGTCGCGCCCGCCGGGGCAGCGGCATGAAGGCCGTCACCGACACCGGCCTGCTCTACCGCCGGTACCTGACCCAGCTGCTGCGCAACCCGGTCTGGCTGGTGGTCGGCTTCTCCACCCCGGTGCTCTACCTGGCCTTGTTCACCCCCCTGCTCCGGCACCTGGCCGGCGCACCCGGCCTGGCTGCTGGCCACGTGCTCAACCTGTTCCTGCCGGGCATCCTGGCCCTGCTCGCCTTCGCCAGCGGATCCGGTCCCGGCTTCAGCACGATCTTCGAGCTGCGCGCCGGGGTCATCGAGCGGTTCCGGGTCACCCCGGCCAGCCGGCTCGCGATCCTGACCGGCCCGATCCTGGCCTCGATGCTGATGATGTTCGCGTTCGACGCGGTGGTCGTCGCCATCGGGGCCGGGTTCGGCTTCGGCGTGCACCCGGGCGGCCTGCTGCTGCTCGTCCCGCTGCTCGCGCTGCTCATGGCGACAGTGGCGGCCTTCTCCATCGCGGTCGCCCTCACTACCGGGGACATCAGCGGCTTCGCGGCCATCATCAACGGGCTGAACCTGCCGGTGCTGCTGCTCGGCGGCGTGCTGCTGCCCATCTCACTCGGGCCGCAGTGGATGCGGGTGCTGGCCCACCTCGACCCGCTCTACTACGCGGTCACCGCCGCCCGGGTGCTGGCGGCCGGCACGCTGGCCGGCCCCGCCGTGTGGCAGGCGTTCGCCGTGCTCACGCCCTTGTGCGTGCTGGTCCTGGGCTGGGCCACGGCCGTGGTCCGCCGGGCGGTGGCCTGACCCGGGCCGCGGGCCGGCCCGGGTATCCCGCGACGCGGCCCCCTGGCCGGCCACGGCGGCGAGGACCAGCGCCGCGGCGAGGATGACCGCGCCCGCGATCCCGCCGGGACCGAGCCGGTCCCCGAGGATCAGCGCCGCGAGGATGGTGCCGGTGAGCGGCTCGAGCAGGGCCAGCAGCGCAGCGGTCCCGGCCGGGGCGGTCCGCAGGCCGCGGAAATACAGCGTGTAGGCCACGGCGGTCGGCCCGGTGCCGAGCGCGGCCAGCAGGCCCAGGGTGAGCGGGCCCGGGGTGAAGCTGATCGGGCCGGCGGCCGCGGCCACCGGCAGCAGGACCAGGCCGCCGAGGGCGAACCCGAATCCCGTCGCGGCCAGGTCATCCAGGCCCGCGACCGGCCGGGCGCTGATCAGCGTGAGCGTGGCGAAGCCCGGCCGCCGCGAGGACCGCCAGGCCCGCGCTGGCCAGCACCGTGGTCTCGGCGAAGCCGCCGGACGGCAGGCCCGCCAGCAGGCCGAGGCCGGTGAGCGCCAGGCCGGTGGCGCAGCCCGCGGCCGGCCCGGCCGCCTGCCCCGCACCCGCTCGGCGGCCAGCACGAGGACCGGGGCGCTCCCGATGGTGACGAGCGTGGCCAGGCTGACCGAGGTCAGCGACACGGCCGTGAAGTAGCAGCTCTGGAACAGCGCGGCCAGCCCGGCGATGGCGGTGATGCGGGTCCAGGCGGCCCGCCCCGAGGGCCAGCGCCGGCCGGCCAGCAGGAGGAAGGCGATGATCAGCAGGCCGCCGGTGGCCAGCCGGTAAGCGGCCACCGACACGGCGGGCAGGCCGGAACTGCGGCCCAGCAGGGTGCCGGTGAGGCCCCCGGTTCCCCACAGCAGCCCGGCCGCCACCAGGCAGGCCAGGCCGGTTCCGGGGCGGCGGCGGTCCGCCGCGGGCACGGGTGTGCCAATAGTCATGGGAGATCGCTCCTGCGACGAGAAGGAAAGGGTCGCGGAAGCGGGGCGGGCCCACCCGGGCACGGTGATCAGCCCAGTGGTGATCAAGCCAGTGGTGATCAGCCCAGCAACGAGGGTGATCAGCTCAGTGACGAGCGCGCGTCAGCAGGCTGGCTGGACGCGTGGGCGCGGCACCCCGCTCAGGAGCGGGGCGGCGGGGTGATCGGGAACAGCCGGTGCACGGTCAGCATCCTAGCGGAGCCCGGGCCGGCCGCGTTCTCCCGCTAGCTGGCCGGGGTGACGATGCCGTACTCGTGGATCTTCCGGTAGATGGTGGCCCGGGACATCCCCAGCGACTTGGCCGCCTTGACCTTGTTGCCCTGGTAGTCCAGCAGGCCCTGGACGATCGCGTCACGCTCCATGGATTCCAGCGGGGACAGCAGCCGCCTGCTGACCGTCCAGCACTCCGGCGGCAGGTCGGCTGGCTGGATCGATCCGGTGCGCCGCTTCTGCACGACCCGCTTGAGCACCTGCCACAGCTGCTCGGTGTTGCCCGGCCACTTCGAGCGGAGCAGCAGCTGCATGGCCTCCGGCGAGCAGGTCAGCCGGCCGTGCTGGCCCAGCTTGGCCACGAAGAAGGGGACCAGCACGTGCAGGTCCTCGATGTGATGGCGGAGCGGCGGCAGCTCGACCGTGCTGGGGAAGAAGCGCAGCAGCTTGGTCAGGTCGCCGTGCCCGCGCCTGCGGTCCAGGGTGACGGCCACCCACAGGTCATGCTGCCGCGAGGCCGTCCTGGCCTCCTGGATCGCGGAGGTCAGCGCGTTCAGCTGGCGGGCGTTGAGCACGTCCACGTGCCGGATGACCAGCGAGCCCTCGCCGTCCAGCAGCTCGCGGCGGGCCCGCAGCAGCCAGTCGGTGTCGGTGGCCTCCGCCGCGTCCAGGACGTAGAAGCGCTCCGCCGGGTTGCGCCGCTGGTGCACCGCGCGGACCACGGTCAGCTTGCCCACCCCGGGCTCGCCCTCGAGGGCGAGCCAGTCTCCCGAGTCGTACACGGACTCGACCTGGCGGCAGCCGCGCAGCCACAGCGCCCCGCCGCCGACCAGGCCGGGCAGGGACATGGACGGCTTGACCGCGGTGTCCGCGGCCGGGCGCTGGCTGGCCGGCTCGATGAGCTTCACGTGCACCACGCCGCCCGCGACGTGATCGTCGCCCCGGATCGGGCGGCAGTACATCCGGGCCTGGACCCCGCTGGGCAGCTCGACAGACACCGCGCCCGCCTGCTGGGTGGCCAGCATCTCGGCCGCCTGGCCGAGCAGGACGCCCTGGTCACCGGGGTCAAGGACCTGGCGGGCGTACTCGTTCATCATGACCACGTCGTTGTTCAGGGCCAGCACGATCCCGCTGGTCCGCCGGCAGGCCCGCATGTACTCCTGCATGAGCTGGAGTTCCCGCGCGCTGCTGTCCGCGAGCATGGCCTGGGTGATCTGGTCCGCGGTGGTCTTGGCCAGCGCGATCAGCAGCGGGTCCGCGTCCCTGCGCCAGCAGGTCAGGTGAACCGCCCCCACGGCCTTGCCGGAGATCGGGTCATGGATCGGGACCCCGGCGCAGGCCAGGTCCTCAAGGTCCTCGGCGTAGTGCTCGTGCCCGAATACGCAGGCAGGCTGGCCGCCCTCCAGGGCGGTGCCGATCCCGTTGGTGCCGACGTACTCCTCGGCGTAGCTGAAGCCCGGGGCGAGCTGGACCCCGTCCAGGTGACGTTCCAGGTCGTGGTCGGCGGTCATCCGGGTGAGCACGACGCCGGCCGCGTCAGTGAGGATCACGCTGATCGGCTGCCCATCGAGGTGCTCGCGCAGGTTGCGCAGCACCGGCATGGCGTTGCGGGTCAGCGGGGTATCAAGATTAGGGTCCCGGACGTAGGGCAGTGCAACCCGGTCGGCGGCCACCTTCCACTGCCGTGAGCGCCACCATGAGGCCAGGATCGGCTCACGGACCTCGTTCGGCCGGACCGATTCAGCGGTCAGAAACCGCTCCCGCGTGTCCGCCAGCGCCTTGCTGTCGGCCAACGCTGGCAGGTGCACTGCTGTGGGCACCATCGCGCCTCCGTACCTCCCGGTACCGCTCGCGCAGGCTGATCGATCAGCTCGCGGTCGGGCATCCCGGGTTCGCGTGTTACTTACCCAAAATAGGTGTGGCGTTACCGGCACCTGTCTCAAGTTGAGACCGGCAGCCCGCCACCGGGAGCGTTTTGATCGAGGGACACCGGCTTACTTACGCATGCCCGCTGAAGAATCCGGAGTCGCATCATGGACCAACCAGGTACGCCCCGCGGTGAGACCTTCAACCCTTGGAGCGTAGTCAACCTGGTCTTTCACCACCTGGCTGAACAGGGATTGCACCCGGTTCTGGGTGAATCAGGCGACCCCGGCCCCCCCGCCGCCGAGCTGCTCCGCGCGCTGGGGATCGAGCCGGCCGCCGAGGGCAATCACCGGCACTCCCAGGACGTCCAGGACCAGCTCGCCGAGCTCCGGAACATCTTCTTCGGTGATCGCTGAGTCCGCAGGCGCCAGGCGCCCACCCCGCAGGTCACGGGCGCAGCAGACGGGCCTGTCTCATGTTGAGAGCCCGGGGCCTGCTTTTACAGGTTGTTATTCGGCACATAGGGACTTCCGGCGGCCAACCAAGCGGGCTGCCGAGCCACGATGGGGAAAGGGGTGACCATGAGTCGCCAGAGTGTGGCCAAGGCCCACCAGAAGATCCAGGAACTGTCCTGGGAACCCATGTATCACGAGCCGGTGTCGCAGTACGGGACGGACTACTCGTTCCGTAAGTCATCCAAGAAGGACCCGCTGAAGCAGGTGCTGCGCTCCTACTTCCCGATGCAGGAAGAGAAGGACCACCGCGTCTACGGTGCCCAGGACGGCGCCATCCGCGGCAACATGTTCCGCCAGGTGCAGGAGCGCTGGCTGGAGTGGCAGAAGCTGTTCCTGTCGATCATCCCGCTCCCGGAGATCTCGGCCGCGCGGGCCATGCCGCTGCTGTTCCGCACCGTGCCCAACCCCGAACTGCACAACGGCCAGGCGATCCAGATGATCGACGAGGTACGGCACTCGACGATCCAGCAGAACCTCAAGCGCCTGTACATGAACAACTACATCGACCCGGCGGGCTTCAACTCCAGTCTGCGGAACTTCCAGAACGACTACTGCGGGACGATCGGCCGGCAGTTCGCCGAGGGGTTCATCACCGGTGACGCGATCACCGCGGCGAGCATCTACCTGACGATCGTGGCCGAGACGGCGTTCACCAACACGCTGTTCGTGGCCATGCCCGCCGAAGCCGCGGCCAACGGCGACTACCTGCTGCCGACGGTGTTCCACTCGGTCCAGTCGGACGAGTCGCGGCACATCAGCAACGGGTACGCCACGCTGCTGATGGCCCTGGCCGACGAGGAGAACCACCAGCTGCTCGAGCGCGACCTGCGCTACGCATGGTGGAACAACCACCGCGTGGTGGACGCCGCTATCGGCACGTTCATCGAATACGGCACCAAGGACCGGCGCAAGGACCGTGAGTCCTACGCCGAGATGTGGCGCCGGTGGATCTACGACGACTACTACCGCAGCTATCTCGTGCCGCTGGAGAAGTACGGGCTGGTCATCCCGCACGACCTCATCGACGAGGCGTGGAACCAGATCTGGAACAAGGGCTACGTGCACGAGGTAGCCCAGTTCTTCGCCACTGGCTGGCTGGCGAACTACTGGCGGATCGACCCGATGACCGACACGGACTTCGAGTGGTTCGAGTACAAGTACCCGGGCTGGTACGACAAGTACGGCAAGTGGTGGGAGAACTACAACCGGCTGTCGCGGCCGAACGGGCACCACCCGATCGTGGCCGAGAGCGTCAACTACGTGTACCCGCACCGGTGCTGGACCTGCATGGTTCCCTGCCTGGTCCGCGAGGACATGGTCATCGACGAGGTCGACGGCCAGGTCCGTACCTACTGCCACGAGGCCTGCCGGTGGACCGACGCGGAAGCGTTCCGGCCGACCTACCAGGGGCGTTCCACCCCGAACATGGGCCAGCTCATCGGCAAGCGCGAATGGGAGACCCTGTACCACGGCTGGAACTGGGCCGACGTGGTGTCCGACATGGGCTACGTCCGGGACGACGGCAAGACCCTCGTGGCGCAGCCGCACCTGGACCTCGACCCGAGCAAGATGTGGACGCTCGACCACCTGCGCCGGATGGGGCCGGTGCTGAGCCCGAACGTCCTGCTCAACGAGATGTCGCCGGAAGAGCGGACGGCCTTCGTGGCCGACTACAACAAGCAGGGCCCGGCGGGCCGTCCCGCGCCAGCGGACGCCTGATCGACCCTAGCTAGACCGGGAGGTGGGCCGCAGGCCAGGCCCTGCGGCCCCCTCCCAACCACTTCTCCGAGGCGATTTCCCACCATCCGCGAGGGGGCCATGCCCGACAAGCACGTCGTACGGTTCGAGCCCGTCGGCATCGAGATCGAGGTCAGTGAGGATCAGACGATCCTGCGGGCCGCGGCCGAGCAGGGCATCATGCTCATGCACGGCTGCAAGGAGGGCCAGTGCGCGGCGTGCAAGTCGTTCATCCTAGACGGCGAGGACATCGAGCACGACCGGTACTCGACCTTCGCGCTGCCTGACTACGAGCTCGACGAGGGCTACACGCTGCTGTGCCGGGCGCACGCCTACGAAGACGTCACGATCGAGCTGCTCAACTACGACGAGGAGATGATCCGCTCCGGCCTACCCATCCAGCAGGGCGTGGCGGAGGTGGTGTCCAAGGACGCGGTCACCCACGACATGCGCCACCTGATCCTGCGGCTCCTTGAGCCGGACGAGATCAAGTTCTTCCCCGGCCAGTACATGGACATCGCCGTTCCCGGGACGGAGGAGGTGCGGTCCTTCTCGATGGCGAACACCACCAGCCGCGAGAGCGGGCTGCTGGAGTTCATCATCAAGGTCTACCCGGACGGGGTGTTCTCCAGGTTCCTGGCAGAGAAGCTGGCCGAGGGCGACCAGCTCGACCTGAGCGGCCCGTTCGGCGTCTTCACCCTCCGCGAGGGCGAGAACGACCTGGTCTTCGTCGGCGGCGGGGCGGGCATGGCCCCCATCCTGTCGCTGCTGCGCACGCTGGCCGAGCGGGGCATCCAGCGCAAGGCCACCTTCTTCTACGGCGCCCGGGCCAAGCGGGACCTCTGCTTCGAGGCCGAGCTGCACGAGCTCGAGGAGAAGCTGCCGAACTTCCGGTACATCCCGGCGCTGTCCGAGGCGGACGTGGATGACGACTGGGACGGCGAGACCGGTTTTGTCACCGACGTGGTCAAGCGGCACGCCAGCGACCTGACCGGAGCCCACGCCTACGTCTGCGGCCCGCCACCCATGGTGGAGGCGGCCCTGCCGCTGCTCGCGCAGCTGGGCGTGGAAGAGAAGCGAATCTATTACGACAAGTTCACCACCACCGGGGATCCCGGCCAGCAGTGAGGAGCAACGGACGTGCCTGCAAGCCCACCGGCAGAGCCGCCGGTGGCAATCCGCGCCTGAACTCTCACGATGAAGGAGAGACCTCATGACAACCGCTCCAGAACGCAGTGTTCCCAAGCCGGTCTTTACCGACGCGGAGGCCGGGGCGAAGGAATTCCCGGACTCGACCGCCCGCCGGTTCAACTACTACACGCCCGCCAAGCGCAAGCAGTCCCACTACGAGGACGTGACCGTCGAGGTCCAGCCCGACCCGCGGCACTACCTCGCGCAAGGGTGGCTTTACGGTTTCTCTGACGGCCGGGGTGGGTATCCGCTGGATTGGACGTCCCTCAAGGCCTGGGGCTCGGACCGGCCGGAGCCGGAGCGTTACCCAGGCTCGGGCGGCAAGGGCTACGACTGGCCGGCCCTCGGCTGGCACGAGTTCCGCGACCCTAACGAGGAGTGGGAGCTCACGTTCTACCGCTACAACTCCAACGTGGTGCGGCAGCTCAACCAGAACATCGACGCGGCCCGCCAGTCGAAGGCGTTCGAGCAGTGGAACCGGAGCTGGGTGACCTTCGTCGAGCGCAACGTCGGAGCCTGGATGCACGTGGACCACGGGCTGGGACTGTACCTCTTCGCCAACGCCAACCGGCGCGCGCCGACCAACATGCACAACAACGCGATCTCGGTGAACAGCATGCACCGGATCCGGGCCGCCCAGGACCTGGCGCTGTACAACCTGAGCCTGACCGAGGAGATCGAGGGCTTCGACGGCACGGCGCACCTGGAGACCTGGAACAGCGACCCGGCCTGGCAGGGCGTGCGTGAGGTGGCTGAGCAGCTCACCGGCGTCGACGACTGGTGCGAGGCGATCTTCGCGGCCAACGTGGTGTTCGAGCCCCTGGTCGGCGAGCTCTTCCGCAGCCAGCTGGTGCAGCACGCGGCCCCGCGGAACGGCGACTTCGTCACGCCCACGGTGGTCGGCGCCGAAGAGTACGACTACGCCGAGCGCGACCTGCGCTACACCCGGCCGATGTTCGAGCTGCTGACCGCCGACCGCGAGTTCGGCGACCAGAACAAGGCCAAGCTGCAGGAGTGGCTGTCGGTCTGGGTGCCCCGGTCCATCGCCGCCGCGCGGGCGCTGCAGCCGCTGTGGTCGCAGCCCGAGTCGAAGCCGCCCCGCTTCGAAGACGGCCTGGACGCGCAGAAGCACCGGTTCAGGGGCATCCTGTCCGATCTGAGTCTGGAAGCACCGAAGGAGCTGGCCCAGTGACCAAGTTCAAGACGGCCGTAAGCCCGTTCGAGGTCAACAACACCGCGTCCAACATGTGCGGATTCACCCTGATGAACAATCAGGTCGGCGCGGTCGTGGCCCAGGTCATGAGCACCGAGTCCAATGTGACGGTGACGCCCCTGCCGTCAATGATCCGGGTCAACGCGGTCCGGCGCATGGACGTCGTCTACGACGAGATCTCCGAGGCGCTGGGCGAGGAACCCGGTTACTTCGACGCCGCGGAGTTCGAGGAGAACATGTCGACGCACTACGGCCGCATGATCCACGAGGACGACCGCACGATCATGTTCGCTAATCCCGAGGACGCGGCCGAGTACATCGATTTCGATCTGACGGCCAGCAGCTAGGCGCGGCGTCCAGCGCTTCACCATCGGACCCCGACGAGGAGGAACCGTGTACGAGAAGGACGGCGAAAGGTACTTCGTTGTCGACAGTCACATGCACTACTGGAACGCAGCTCCGGACAACTGGGTGCCGGGGGCGGAGCAGTACGCCAAGGGCTGGATCGAGTGTTTCCACGCCTACCAGGGCCTCGGCCCGCCCGACACGCACTGGTCCATCGAGCACTTCCAGAAGTACTCCGAAGATGACCTGATGAAGGACGTGTTCGAGGACGGCTACGTGGACGTGGCGGTCTTCCAGCCGACGTACCTGAAGGAGTGGTACAAGGAGGGCTTCAATACCACCGAGCGCAACGCCGAGATGGGGAAGCGGCACCCGGGCAAGTTCATTTACAACACCCGGTTCGACCCCCGCGACGGCGATCCGGGGCTGGAGGAGCTCAGGAAGAACGTCGAGACCTACGGCTCGAAGGGCGTCAAGCTCTACACCGCCGAGTGGAACAACGGCTCGCGCGGCTACAAGCTGTCCGACCCCGGCGCCTACCGGTTCCTCGAGGCAGCCCAGAACCTGGGCATCAAGAACATCCACGTGCACAAGGGCCCGACGATCTGGCCGCTGGACAAGGACGCCTTCGACGTCTCCGACGTCGATCACGCGGCGACCGACTTCCCCGACCTGAACTTCATCGTCGAGCACGTGGGCCTGCCCCGGATCGAGGACTTCTGCTTCATGGCGACGCAGGAGCCCAACGTCTACGCCGGCCTGTCCGTGGTCATCGGCGGCCTGATGTATGCGCGGCCGAAGTTCTTCGCCAAGGTCATGGGCGAACTGCTGTTCTGGGTCGGCGAGGACAAGATGACCTTCGGCAGCGACTACGGCATCTGGGAGCCGAAGTGGCAGATCGAGGGCTTCGTGGACTGGGACTACCCCAGTGACGAGTTCTCTGACTACCCGAGGGTGAACACCGCCACCAAGAAGAAGATCCTCGGCCTGAACGCGGCCAAGCTCTACGACATCGAGGTGCCGGCCGAGTACCAGCTCAAGGACACCAGCGCCCCGGCGTCGCAGGATGACGCCAAGCTGGTCGAAGACGACCCGCAGCTGGTCACGGGAGCATGACTGTTTCCGCAACGAGCACCACTGGCGCAGGCGGACCGGTAGGTCCGCCTGCGCCAGCGGCGGTGCTGGCCGCGCTGGACACGGTGCGCGACCCGGAACTGGACGAGCCGGTGACCTCGCTCGGCTTCGTGTCCTCGTGCACGGTGTCCCCGGACGGGGACGCTCAGGTCCGGCTGCGGCTCCCGACGTACTTCTGCGCGCCCAACTTCGCCTTCCTGATGGTGGCCGACGCCTATGACGCGGTGTCGGCCACGCCCGGGGTGCGCCAGGCCGAGATCGTGCTCGAGGATCACTTCGCCTCGGACGCGATCAACGGCGGGGTGGCCGCGCGGGCGGGCTTCGCCCAGTCCTTCGACGGCGAGGCGGTCGGCGAGCTGCATGAGCTGCGGGCTGATTTCCTCCGCAAGGCGGTCATGGCCGGCACCGACCAGGTCTGCCGGCCGCTGCTCGCCGCCGGGGCCGATCCGGCCAGCCTGCCGGGGATGACCCTGGGCCAGGTGCCGCCCTCGGCGGCGCTGCAGCGGCTGCGCGAGCGCCGGGCTGAGCTCGGCCTGCCTGCCGGCGATGACGCGTGGCTGCTGATCGACCCCAAGACCGGGGAGCCGGTGCGCCCGGATGCGCTGCGGATGCACCTGGGGCGCGCCCGGCTGACCCGGACCAGCATCGAGGCGAACGGCAGCATCTGCCGCGGCATGCTGCGGCACCGTTATGACGAGACGGCCGGGCTCGGCCAGCTACCCGAGGGCCAGCAACTACCCAGCGAGGAGGAGGACCAATGAAGGCCGTCCGCTTGCATGCGTTCCACCAGCAGCCGGTGATCGACGAGGTTCCGGAGCCGACCATCGGCGGGCCGCTCGACGTCATCGTGAAGATCGGCGGGGCCGGCGTCTGCCGTACTGACCTGCACATCATTGAGGGCCAGTGGGACGCGGCCATGGGCACGCCGCTGCCCTACATCCTGGGCCACGAGAACGCGGGCTGGGTGCACGAGGTCGGCTCGGCGGTCACCAACGTGTCGGTGGGCGACACGGTGATCCTGCACCCCACCCCGACCTGTGGGCTGTGCCGGGCCTGCCGGGCCGGCGACGACATGCACTGCACCGGCGACAGCTCGTTTCCCGGCCTGTCCCGCGACGGCGGGATGGCTGAGTACCTGCTGACCTCGGCCCGGGCCTGCGTCAAGCTGGACCCGCAGACCCAGCCGCAGGACGTGGCCGCGCTCGCCGACGCCGGGATCACCGCCTACCACGCGGTCCGCAAGGCCATCCCGCTGCTCTACCCGGGGACCACCTGCGTGGTAATCGGGGCGGGCGGCCTGGGCCACATCGGCATCCAGTGCCTGGCCGCGCTGACCGCCACCACCATCGTCGTGGTGGACCGCAACCCAGACGCGCTCAAGCTGGCCGAGCAGCTCGGCGCCCAGCACACCGTGGTCGCCGACGGCGGCCAGGTGGACGCCGTGAAGGACCTGACCGGTGGGGTCGGCGCCCACGTGGTGCTGGACTTCGTGGCCGAGCAGGGCGCCGAGATGGACGGCTGGAACATGACCGCCCCGGCCGGCTCGTACTTCGTCATCGGCTACGGCGGCACGCTGGAGATCCCCACGCTCGACATCATCTCGACCGAGCGCAACATCATCGGGAACATCGTCGGCACCTACAACGACCTGGCCGAGCTGATGTCCCTGGCCCAGGCGGGCAAGGTCACCCTGCACACCCGGACCTACCCGCTGACCAGCGCCGTGGAGGCGTTCGCGGATCTCGATGCGGGCCGGGTGCGCGGCCGCGCCATCCTCGTGCCCTGAGCGGCTGACCCCACTGACTGAGGCTGACCCCACTGACTGAGGAGATCTGATGGCTAAGGAACTGCGTTTCGGCGCCGAAGCGCGCAGCCTGCTGCTGGCCGGTGTAGACAAGCTGGCCGAAGCCGTGAAGTCAACCCTGGGGCCCAAGGGGCGCAACGTCATCCTGGAGAAGATCACCGGAACCCCGGTGGTCACGAACGATGGCGTGACCATCGCCCGCGAGATCCACCTGGCCAACCAGTTCGAGAACATGGGTGCCCAGCTGGTCAAGGAAGCGGCCATCAAGACCAACGACGTGGTCGGCGACGGCACCACGACCGCCACGGTGCTGGCCCAGGCCATCATCACCGAGGGCATGCAGGCGATCGGGGGCGGCGCCAACCCGGTGCTGGTCAAGCGGGGCATCGACGTGGCGGTGGACCGGCTGGTCAGCCACTTGCAGGGGGTGGCGCACCCGGTGGCCACGGAGCAGGACTACCGCCGGGTGGCGGCGATCTCCGCGAACGACGACGAGATCGTGGGCGCGGTGATCGCGAAGGCGCTGCACACGGTGGGCGACGACGGCATCGTCACCGTCGAGGAGTCCAACGCGAACGGGATGGCCGTCGACTTCGTCGAGGGTTTCCAGTTCGACAACGGGTACCTGTCGCCGTACCTGGTCACCAACCCGGCCAGTCTCGAGGCCGTCCTCGATGACCCGTACCTGCTGCTGTGCAGCGAGAAGATCACCAAGGTCCAGCAGCTCATGCCGCTGCTGGACAAGATCATGCGGGCTCCGCGGCCGCTGGTCATCCTGGCCGAGAACGTCGAGGGCACCGCGCTGTCCATGCTCGTGCACAACCACGTCAACGGCATGTTCCAGTGCGTGGCCGTCCGCGCGCCCGGCTTCGGTGACCGGCGGCTGCGCAAGCTGGAGGACATCGCCGCGGTCACCGGCGGCGAGGTCTGCAGCAAGACCTCGGGCTTCTCGCTGGAGACGATGACCCTGGAGCAGCTGGGCCGGGCCCGCCAGGTCCGGGTCACCGCCGACAACACCGCGATCATCGGCGGCGACGGCTCGTCCGAGGACGTCGAGTTCCGGCTCGGCCAGCTGCGCGCCGAGCTGGAGCGGGCCAGGTTCGGGATCGACGAGGACGTGCTGAGCGAGCGGATCGGCGCGCTGTCCGGCAAGGTCGCGGTGATCCGGGTGGGCGCGCCCACCCCGGCCGAGCTCAAGGAACTCCAGCACCGGGTCGAGGACGCGCTGGCCGCGACCCGGGCGGCGATGGCGGAGGGCATCGTGGCCGGGGGCGGGGCCGCGCTGCTGCACGCGGCGGCCGCGCTGGATGACCTCCAGGTCAAGGACGACTACGCGACCGGCGTGGAGATCGTGCGCCGGGTCCTCACCGCCCCGGCGTACCTCATCGCGGCCAACGCGGGCTACTCCGGCGAGGAAGTCGTGGCCCAGCTGTCCCGGCTCGGCCCGGACGAGGGCTTTGACGCACTCCAGGGCCGGTATGGCAACATGATCGATATGGGCATCATCGATCCGCTCCGCGTCGCGCGGTCTGCGCTGCAGAACGGCGCGTCGGTGGCGGGCCTGCTCCTCACCACCAACACGCTGGTGGCCGAGGAGCAGACGCCGTGGGGCGGCAGCGCCGCGCTGATGACCCAGTTCGGGCCGCTGGATGAGGGCCTGAACCAGCCGTCCCCCGATTCCAGCACGCCGCAGTCACTCGGCCTCGGCCCGTCGGTCGGCTAGGGCAGCTGGTCTATGGCGGCAGATCCCGCACTGCGGCCGCCCCCGCCTCCGGATCCGCCCGCTGGTTCTTCTCCGGGCCCACCCCCGGGCCCGCCCGCCGCACTGTCGCGGGCGGGCCCGGGGCCTGCTCCGCCGGAGCAGCTGAGCCCGCTGCGCCTGATCCGCTCGCGCGGGCGGCTGCGCGGGGTGCTGGCGCTGCTCGGGCCGGCCTTCGTGGCCTCGGTGGCCTACATCGACCCGGGCAACTTCGCGACCAACTTTGCCGCCGGGGCCAGATTCGGCTACGCGCTGGCCTGGGTCATCGTGATTGCCAACCTGATGGCCATGCTGGTCCAGTACCTGTCCGCGAAGGTCGGCGTGGCCACCGGGCGCGACCTGCCCGAGCTGTGCCGCGCCTACCTGTCCCGGCCGGTGACCGGCGGCCTGTGGGTCCAGGCCGAGCTCATCGCGATGGCTACCGACCTGGCCGAGTTCGTCGGCGCCGCGCTGGGCCTGAACCTGCTCTTCCACGTGCCGCTGCGCGCCGCGGGCCCGCTGACGGCGCTGGTCGCCTTCGCGATCCTGGCCCTCGACCAGCGCGGCTACCGCCGGTTCGAGCTGGCCGTGTGCGGGCTGCTCGGCATCATCTTCCTGGGCTTCGCCTACGATCTCGCGGCGATACGGCTGGACCCGTCCGCGCTGGCCAGGGGCCTGGTACCCGGCTTCGCCGGGCCGGGTGGCCCGCTGCTGGTGGCAGGCATCGTCGGGGCCACCGTCATGCCGCACGTGGTCTACCTGCACTCCGCCCTGACCAAGTCCAGGGTGGCCTGTGCCGACGACGCGGAGCGCCGCGAGCTGCTCCGCTTCCAGCGGCTCGACGTGATCATCGCGCTGGGCGCGGCCGGGCTGGTCAACCTGGCCATGCTGGTGGTGGCGGCCGCGATGGCCAGCCAGGCCGGCGGCCTCCAGCTGGGCTCGCTCCCGGCCGCGCACGCCGGGCTGGCCCGGCTGGTCGGCGGGGGCGCCGCGCTGGCGTTCGCGGCGGCGCTGCTCGCCTCGGGCCTGTCGTCCTCCAGCGTGGGCACCTACGCGGGCCAGGTGGTCATGCAGGGTTTCATCAACCGCCGCATCCCGCTGTTCCTGCGCCGCGGGCTCACCATGCTGCCCGCCCTGCTGGTCCTCGAACTCGGCCTGCCGACCACCGGCAGCCTGGTGATCTCGCAGGTGGTGCTGTCCTTCGGCATCCCGTTCGCGCTGGTGCCGCTGGTCGTGCTGACGCGGCGCCGGGACGTGATGGGCCCGCTGGTGAACCGCAGGCTCACCACCGCGTCGGCCGGCCTGGTCACCATGATGATCATCGTGCTGAACGTGTACCTGCTCTACGCCACGTTCACCGGCTGACGGACCCCGGGTGACCGGCCCGGCGGCCGGGTACCCTGCTGCGCATGACGACCGCACCGGATGAGCTGGACCAGAAGATGATGGCGGCCGCCCTCGCGCAGGCGCAGGCCAGCCTGGCGGCCGGGGGCGTCCCGGTCGGCGCGGTACTGGCCGTCGGCCCCGATATCGTGGCCGAGGGTCACAACGAGCGGGTGCAACTGGGCGATCCGGTCGCGCACGGTGAGATCGCCTGCCTGCGTAACGCGGGCCGCCAATCCTCCTACCGGGACATGACGCTGTACACGACCCTTTCTCCGTGCCCGATGTGCACCGGTGCCATCCTGCTGTTCCAGATCCCCCGCGTGGTCGTGGGGGAGGCCGACACCTTCGCCGGTGACCTGGGCTTCCTCGCTGACCAGGGGGTGTCGGTGACGCTGCTCAACGACGAGCGCTGCATGGCCGTTATGCGGGAATTCCAGGAGCGCTACCCGGCCGTTTGGAGCGAGGATATCGGCGGCCGGTAGGCCGCCCCGCGCGCCCGGCGCCGTCCATCCGGGCTGGTCACTTTCGCCATTTCGGGGAGAATTCAGACACAGATTGCCGATCCCCTGCGGATCGGGGCACTTGGTGCCGATACTCGGCTTCGTGATCGGCGAGATGTTCGAGCGCCTGCTCGCGGCCGCGCAAGGCGGCACCGACGAGGCCGACCGGGCCTTCTCGGTGCTGTGGCGCGACGCGAATCCCGCGCTGCTCCGCTACCTGCGGGGGATCGCGCCGGACGCCGCCGACGACATCGCCGCTGACACCTGGGTGCAGGTGATCCGGGGGCTGGCCGCCTTCCGCGGCGACGAGGCGGCCTGGCGGGCCTGGCTGTTCACGACCGCCCGCCGCCGGGCCATCGACGAGGGCCGCCGCCGGTCTCGCCGCCCGGTCGTCTCCGTGCCCGAGTTGCCGGACGGAGCCGTGGGCGGCGCGGACCCGGCCGACCTGGTGCTGGACAAGCTGAGCACCGAGGCGGCCATCGCCATCATCTCCTCGCTGCCCCGGTTCCAGGCGGAGGTGATCCTGCTCCGGGTGATCGCCGGGCTGGACAACCAGGCCGTGGCGCGGCTGGTGGGCCGCAGCCCGGGGGCGGTCCGGGTCGCCGCGCACCGGGGTTTACGGCGGCTGGCCGGCGTTCTCCGGGAGGCCGGCCTGACGCACGGGCACGGGGCGTGACAGGCCTGCGTGACCGGCCCGGTGTAACAGACCGGGCTGCCCCGTCGTTTCGAAGGACAGCATGACGAAACGCGAGCGGAGGAGCCGGCCGGGCCACCCCAGCGGGAGGTGGTCCCTTGACGCGCTACTGGACGGCAGTCGGCCGCCCGGCCGTGACCCCCTGGCCGCCCAGGACTACCTGGCGGGCCATGATCGGGTGCCGGACGATGACCTCGCCCGATGGCGGCCGGTCGCCCAGGTGCTCACCGCGCTGACCTCGGCCCCGGAATCCAGCGAGCTGGCCGGCGAGGCCCGGGCGCTCGCTGAGTTCCGGGCCCGCCCCGACCCGGCGGAGCCCGCGTCCACTCACTACCGTCCGGACCCGGCCGGGCTGACCTGGCTGCGCCGCGGCAGGCCGGCCGTGGCCGCGGCCACCGCCGGCCTCACCCTCGTGGCCGGGCTGCTGGCGGTGGCGTACGCGGGAGACCTGCCGGCCGCGGCCCAGCAGCTGGCGCACGACGCCATCGACGCGCCCGCGGCTGGCCCGCGCGCCGCCCGCGGCCCGGACCCGGTCACCTCGCCGCACCCGGCCGGCCAGCGGCACGGCCAGGCACGTGCCCCGGCTGGCCAGCGAACTATCCCGGGCGGCCAGCAGCACGACCACCGGGAGCAGCACGGTGCCCGGTCCGGCTCCCGGCACCAGAACCATCGCCAGCGCCCCGGTTCGGTGCCTGCCCGGGCGGGTGGCGGCTGGCCGTCCACTGGCTCGCCGTCCAGTGGCTCGCCGCGGGCCACGCCCCATGGCGGCCCGGCCCAGTCCCCGAGCCCGGATGTTTCCGCCACGCCCGGCCCCACCCAGCAGCCGTCGCCGTCGGCGAGCACCGCGCCCGCCACGAAGGGCTCCCCGAGCCCTCCCCCCTGACCACCCGCCGCCTCCTGTCGCCGCGGCGGGTGCCAGGCGGCGGGCCGGGTCCCAACCCCCCCGGGGACTCGGTCCGCCGCCACCCTCGGCCGGGTCAGCGCCGGAAATCGACGGCGGTGGTGTTCGCCCCGCTGATCACGACCGCGACCGTCTCGTCCGGCCCGGGCGCGTACCGTCCGGACAGCAGCGCGGCCAGCGCGGCGCAGCCGCCCGGCTCGCCGACCAGGCGGAGCCGGTCCCACAGCAGTTCCTGGGCCCTGAGGATGTCCTCGTCGCTGACCAGCACCGCCTGCCGGACGTGCTCGCGGATCACCGTGAACGTGTGCTCGCCGATCCGGCGCGGGGCCAGCGAGTCAATGGCCACGCTGCCCACGTCCGCGTCCACGGGCCGGCCCGCGCGCAGGGCCCGGGTCAGCGTGGGCGCCCCCTCCGGTTCCACCCCGACCACGCGCGCCTGGCCCGCGTAGGCCGCGGCGATCCCGGCCAGCAGCCCGCCGCCACCCACGCTGGCCAGCACGGTGCCGGCCGCGGGCACCTGGTGCCGCAGCTCGGCGCCCAGCGAGCCGGCCCCCAGGATCGTCTCGATCTGGTCGAACGCCGGTACCGGGAGCGCGCCGGACGCCGCCACCCATTCCTCGCTGGCGGCCAGGGCGTCGGCGTAGCTGGCCCCCCCGACTACCAGGTCCGCGCCGTACCCGCGGATCCGCTCGATCTTGGCCGGGGATGAGACCTCCGGGACGAACACCCGGGCGGTCACGCCCAGCGCCTGGGCCGCATACGCCACCGCCGCGCCGTGATTGCCGCCCGACGCGGCCACTACCCCGGCGGCGGGCAGCGGACGGAGCAGCAGGTTGGCGAACGCGCCCCGGGCCTTGAACGACCCGGAGTGCTGCAGTTGCTCCAGCTTCAGCACGAGCGGGCCGGGCGCCAGCCCGAACACGGCCCGGTCCAGGAAGGCCACCGGAGTGCACAGCACGTAGGGCCGGATCAGCGTGGCCACGGACGCGACCGCGTGGGAGGTGATGTCGCGGGCCATGGCGGCCGGGATACCGGTGTCGCTCACGGTGCTCCTTCCCGCCCTCATGCTATGCGTCCGGCCCGGGCGCACTTGGTCGGCGGCAGTACGGGTTGTACCGTTTGGCGCATGCCTGGCTCTGCGGCCCCCGCGCCGAAGTCCCCGTCTCCCCGGCTGTGGCGGATGCGCCGGGTGCAGGTGACCGGGACGGCGGCCGTGGCCGCCCTGGCCGCGGGCACCGCCGCCGCATTAGCAGCGGGCGCCCCGGCCGCCGCCATCGCGGTGGCCGTGGTCCTGGTGGCCGCGGCGGCCGCCTTCTGGTTCGTCCGTAACCGGGTCCGGGCCTGGACCTACACCGAGCGCGAGGATGACCTCATCGTGGCGCGGGGCGTGCTCGTCCGCCGCCTGTCCGTGGTGCCCTACGGGCGGATGCAGTTCGTGGACGTGACGGCCGGGCCAGTCGAACGCGCGTTCCGGCTGGCCACCGTGAAGCTGCACACCGCGGCGGCGGCCAGCGACGCCCGGATTCCGGGGCTGGAGCGGGAGGAAGCCGCCCGGCTGCGCGACCGCCTGGCTGCCCTGGGTGAGGCGAAGGCCGCAGGCCTGTGAGCGGCCCGCCGGGGGAGTGGCACCGGCTGCACCCGCTGTCCCCCCTGGTCCGGTCCGGGCGCGCCGCCGTCGGCGTGCTGGCCATCGTCGGCATCTCCGCGTCCGGCCAGTTCGGCCACGACGGATCGCACCTGCTCGACTGGGTGCTGGCCGCGCTCGTGGTGCTGGGGGCCGTGGTCAACTGGCTGGTCACCCGCTGGAAGCTGGACGGGGCCACGCTGCGGATCGAGACCGGCCTGCTGCGCCGCGACTCCCGGCAGCTGCCGGTGGCCCGCATCCAGGCGGTGGACGTGGTGCGCCCGTTCCTGGCGCGCGCCCTGGGCCTGGCCGAGCTGCGGGTCCGGCTGGCCGGGTCCAGCCACGCCGACGGCCGGCTCGCCTACCTGCCCGAGCAGGCCGCGCTCGACCTGCGGGCCCGGCTGCTCGCCGCGCATCACGGGCTCGACCCGGCCACCCCGGAACCGGGCGAGCAGATCCTGGCCAGTGTCCCCAACGGCCGCCTGCTGGGGTCGGTGCTGGCCTCCGGGGCCAGCCTGCTCATCGCGCTGCTGGTGGCGGAGGTCGTGGTGATCCTGGTCTCGCCCGCCGTGCTCGCCGCCACCGGGAGCACGTTCCTGATCTTCCTGCTCACCCTGGTGCCGATGGTGTGGCGGCGGCTCGCGACCGAGTACGGGTTCACCCTGGCCCAGTCGCCGGACGGCATCCGGATCCGCCGCGGGCTGCTGGGCACGGTGGCGGAGACCATCCCGCTGCGCCGGGTGCAGGCGGTGCGGATGGTCGAGCCGGTGCTGTGGCGACCGCTGGGCTGGTGCCGCCTGGAGATCGACGTGGCGGGTTCCCCGGGCCGGGACCACGCCGACGGGTCGGGCCGGATGCGCAAGACCCTGCTCCCGGTCGGCCACCGTGAGCCGGCCTGGCAGCTCATGCGGATGGTCATCGGCGCCGACCCGCCACCGCTGTCCCGGCCGCCGCGCCGGGCCCGCCGGAAGGCGCCGCTGAGCTATCACTTCCTGGCCGCCGGGCATGATGCGGCCACGGCGATGGGGGTCACCGGCCGGCTCCGCAAGGTCACTACCTGGGTGCCGCTGGAGAAGGTGCAGAGCGTCCGGATGGTTACCGGGCCGGTCCAGCGCGTCCTGTCCCTGGCCAGCGTGCACGTGGACGCGGCGGGCCGGCGGGTCCGGGCTGAGTTCCGGGACCGGCCCGCGGGGGAGGCGGCCCGGCTGGTCGAGGAACTGGCCGCGCTCTGCCGCAGCGCCCGGCGCCAGGGCAGCGAGAGCAGCGAGAGCAGCCAGGGCAGCCAGAGCAGCCAGAGCAGCCAGCTCGCCGGCTAGGCCACCAGGGCAGCTCCGGTAAACGCTGCCCAGAGCGCGGCGTAGGCGCCGCCGGCCGCGAGCAGCTCGTCGTGGGTGCCTTGCTCCACGAGGCGGCCGTGGTCCACCACGGCGATCCGGTCGGCCCGGGCAGCGGTGGTCAGCCGGTGCGCTACCACCAGCGTGGTCCGGCGGGCGGTCAGCCGCTCGGTGGCCGACACGACGGCCGCCTCCGCGGACAGGTCGAGCGCGGCAGTCGCCTCATCGAGCAGCAGGATGTCCGGATCAACGAGGTAGGCCCGGGCCAGGGCGATCAGCTGGCGCTGGCCCGCGGACAGGTTCCGGCCCCGCTCCGCGACCTCGTGGTAGAAGCCGTCGGGGAGCTCGGCGATCATGTCCAGTGCGCCGACCGCCCGGGCGGCCGCCTCGACCTGGGCATCGGTGGCCGCCTGGTTGCCGTACGCGATCGCGTCGCGCACGGTACCCGCGAACAGGTGAGATTCCTGGGGCACGATGCCTAGCCGCCGCCGGTAGCTGCCGAGGTCGTAGTCGCGCACGTCCACGCCGTCCACCAGCAGCAGGCCGCCGGTCACGTCGTAGAACCGGGCCACGAGCTTCACCAGCGTGGACTTGCCTGCGCCGGTCTGCCCGACCAGGGCCACGGTCTCGCCCGGGGTCACCGTGAGGTTCACCCCGCAGAGCGCCTCCTGGTCACCGGCCCCGTAGCTGAAGCGCACGTCGCGGAACTCGATCCTGGCCCGGCCCCGGGCCACCGGCCGCGGCTCGCTGGCCTCCGGCGTGCTGGTCTGGGTGCGCAGCAGCCCGCTGATCCGGCGCAGCCCCACCGCGGCCTGCTGGTAGCCGTCGAACACCTGGGACAGCTGCTGCACGGGCGAGAACAGCATGTCGATGTAGAGCAGGTAGGCGACCAGGGCGCCGGCGGTGAGCAGCCCGGCGCGCATCTGCCCGGCCGCGACCAGCAGCACCAGCGCGGTCGCCGCGGTGGACAGCGACTGCACGAACGGGAAGTACAGCGCGATGTAGCGCTGCGCCCGCAGCCGGGACCGCCGGTAGGTGGCACTGAGCCTGGTGAACCGGGCCAGGTTGACCTGCTCGCGCCGGTACGCCTGGGAGACCCGCAGGCCGGCCACGTTCTCCTGCAGGTCCGCGTTCACGGCGGCGACCTTCTCCCGGGCCTCGCCGTAGGCCCGCGCGGACTTGACCCGGAACACCAGCGTGGCCGCCACGACCAGCGGGACCAGGGTCAGCACGGTCAGCCCCAGCCGCAGGTTGATGATCAGCAACGCGACCATGACGCCGGCGAAGGACAGGACCGAGTTGACCATGGTGATCAACCCGGTCTGCAGGAACGACGACAGCGCGTCCACGTCGGTCGTCATCCGGGTCATGATCCGGCCGGACATCTCGTGCTCGTAGAAGTCGAGGCCCAGCCGCTGCAGCTGGGCGAAGATCTTCACCCGCAGCGAGTACAGGACCCGTTCCCCGTTGCGCCCGACGACCACGGTCTGCACCGCGTTGATGACCCAGTCGACCAGGACCACAGCCAGCGCCACGGCCGAGATCAGCAGCACGGCGCCGGTCACCTTCGTCTCCACGCCGTGATCGATGCCGCCGCGGACCAGCGCCGGCATGGCCAGGCTGGCCAGCGCGTCGAGGGCGTCCAGCACCAGGCCGATGATGAGGCCCACCGCGAACGGGCGCAGCACCTGCCGCAGCCTGAACCGGGGCGCCGGGGCGCGGGCCCACCCGACGTCCACGCCCGGCACATCCCGGCCGGCGGCAGCGCGTCCACCTTGGCCAGCAGCTCCGGTGACGCGGGGACGCCCGCCATCATGCTGGTCATCCCGGCGCCACCACCGCCCCGGCCGCCAGCACGGCCGCCGCGGACCCCGACCCGGCCGGCGGCCGGACCGCGCCGGGCAGCGCGGCCAGGCCCGCCAGCTGGGCAGGAAGGGCCCCGCCCAGGCCGTCGGCTGGCCGGTCCGCTCCAGCGGCCCGCCCGGCGGCCGCCGCCCGGGGCCAGAGCCGCGGCGTCATGGCGTCACCGGCGGCCGCGGCGGCCGGCTCGCGCGGGGAGTCGGCCAGCTCGGGCTGGCCAGCCTGGCGGTAGGCGCGATCGAGCGCGGCGTCGGTGCCCTCGGCGTCGTCATCGGGCCCGGTGATCAGGTCACGGTACAGCGGGCAGCGCACTTCCAGTTCGGCGTGTGTGCCCGTGTCCACCACGCGCCCCTCGTCGAGCACGGCGATCCGGTCGGCGAGCTGGAGCGTGGACCGCCGGTGCGCGATGAGCAGCGTGGTCCGGCCGGCCATGATCTGCTTGAGCCGGCTGTGGATCTCCGCTTCGATCCGCGCGTCGACCGCCGAGGTTGCGTCGTCGAGGATCAGGATGCGGGGATCGGTCAGCAGGGCACGGGCCAGGGCGACCCGCTGGCGCTGCCCGCCGGACAGGGTCAGGCCCTGCTCCCCGACCACGGTCTCGTAGCCCTGCGGCAGCCCGGAGATGAACTCGTCCGCCTCGGCGGCCTGGGCCGCGGCCACGACCTCGCCCAGGCTGGCGTCGGGACGCCCGTAGGCAATGTTGGCCCGGACCGTGTCGGAGAACAGGAACGAGTCTTCGCCCACCAGCCCGATCGCGGCCCGCAGCGAGTCCAGGGTGAGGTCGCGGACGTCCTGCCCGCCGACCCGCAGAGTTCCGCCGGTCACGTCGTAGAAGCGGGGAAGCAGCTGCGCGATGGTGGATTTCCCGGACCCGGAGGCGCCGACCAGGGCGACGGTCTCACCCGCCGCGACGTGCAGGGACAGCCCGCGCAGCACGGGCTGCCCGGGCAGGTAGCCGAAGCTCGTGTCGTCGAGGTCCACGTCGGCGGGCCCGGATCCCAGCGGCCGCGCGCCGTCGCGATCGGTGACGCCGGGCTCGGTGTCGATGACCTCGAATACCCGGATGACGCTGGCCCGCGCCTCCTGGCCGGTGGTCACCAGCGCGGCCAGCGCCCGGACCGGGCCGACCAGCTGGATCAGGTAGGACGAGAACGCCACGAAGGTGCCCAGCGTGATGGAGCCGCGGATGGCCAGCCAGCCGCCCAGCGCGAGCACGCCGACCTGGCCCAACGCGGGCACCGCCTGCAGCGCCGGGTTGTACCGGGCCATCAGCCGCACCGCGCGGACCCGGGAGGCGTAGAGCAGGCGGCTGGCTCCCTCCAGCCGGCCGATCTCCTGGTCTTCCTGGCCGAAGCCCTTGACCACCCGGACGCCGGTCACCGCGCCGTCGACCACCCCGGCCACGGCCGCCGCTTCCTGCTGCGCATCCCAGCTGGCCGGGAACAACTTGCGGCGCGAGGCCACCGAGATCAGCCACAGGGCGGGGCCGACGGCCAGCGCGATCACGGTCAGCAGCGGGGACAGGAACAGCATGATGACCAGCGAGGCGACGAACAGCACCGCGTTGCCGAGCAGCATCGGGATCATGCTGAGCAGGGCCTGGACCATGGACAGGTCAGAGATGGAGCGGCTGACGATCTGGCCGGTGTGCAACTGGTCCTGGCGCCGGCCGTCCAGCCGGGACAGCGCCCCGAGCATCTCGGTCCGCAGGTCGTGCTGGACATCCAGGGAGACCTGGCCGCCCCGGTAGCGGCGCAGGTAGAGGCCGCCGAAGTTGGCCAGCGCGGCGGCGAAGAGCAGGACCGCGAGCGGCCAGACCGCCGGATGCCCCGGGCCGACCAGGTCATCCACGATCTGCCGCTGGATCAGCGGGATGACCGCCGCGACCGCGGTCACCACCAGCGTGCCGCCCAGGGCGAGCAGCACGTGGCCCGGGTAGCGCCAGCAGTACCTCGCGAGCCGCCGCAGCCAGCCCTGGCCCGTGCCGTCGTCGGTCTCCCGGCCGGCCCCGCGCGCCTTACCCCTCAACTTCCTGCGGGGCAGCAGGTGCATGGTGGTGTGCCGTTCGGTGTTCGTGGGCCCGTTCCTTTCCGTCCCCGTCGCGTCCGTCCCCGTCCCCGTCGCCGTGCGGGGCGAGGCCCTGCCTTGCCCGCCTCGCCTCAGTCATCGCCGAGCCGAGCAGCTCGAGCGCGTCCAGCACCGCTTCCCGGTCACCGGTGGCGTCCAGCAGCGGGCCGAGCCAGGCCGAGTACGCCGCGTCGGCCCGGTCCAGGGCCGCCCGGCCGGCCGGGGTCAGCGAGAGCCGCACGACTCTCCGGTCGCCCGGTTCGGCGGCGCGGCTGGCGTAGCCGGCGGCGACCAGGCCGTCCGCGGTCGCGGTGAGGGTCGGCTTCGCGACCGCCAGCCGCTGCGCCAGCCGGGTGGAGCGCTCGCCGCCGGCGCTGGCCATCTTCATGATCCGGTACTGGGATGGGGTCAGCCCCGTGTCCACGCACTCCAGGCCGCGGAACAGCCGGAGCACGACCATGACGGCCTGGGACATGTCGCCCCCGCCGGGCATATTGTGCGCCTCGCTCACAGTTAGGCAGTCTAACGAATTTCAGTTAGCTGGGCTAACCATGAGCCGGGCGCGTCGATTCCCGTGAAGGCCAGGCCGTGATCGTGTGATACTCAGCGTGATCAGCAGCACACTGATGGCGAGCAGTCCCGGACCTCGAGAGGCGGCCTCAGGTGAAGGCGATGGCGTGGGCGATAGCGATAGCCGCGGCCGCCGTGACGGCCGTGGCCGGGTCGGCGCCCACCGCCGCGGCGCGGCATTTAGCCGATCCGCCCGCGCTGGCCATCCGGCATTTGACGGACACGCAGCTGGCCGGCCAGCGGGTCATCTTTAGCTATTCCGGCCTGACCCCGCCGCCGTCCCTGCTGCAGGCGATCCGCCGGGGCGAGGCGGCCGGGGTCATCTTCTTCGCCGGGAACATCTCCAGTCCCGCTCAGCTGGCCGCGGTGGCCCAGGAACTCCAGCAGGCCGCCGCGGACCGCCGCGACCCGGTGCGCGCGCCGTTGCTGCTGATGACCGACCAGGAAGGCGGGGCCGTGCGCCGGCTCCCGGGGCCGCCGGACCTCTCGGAGAAGCAGATCGGCCAGGCGGCCGACCCGGCGGCCCAGGCCCGCCTGGCAGGCGCGGGTGCCGCAGCCACCCTGCTCTCGGCCGGGCTGAACGTGAACCTGGCCCCCGTGCTGGACGTCTACCGCACGGCCGGCGACTTTATCGACCAGTACGGCCGGTCCTACAGCCGCGATCCAGGGCAGGTGGCCAGGCTCGGCGCGGACTTCATCCGCGCCCAGCAGGCCTGGGGTGTGGCGGCGGCCGCCAAGCACTTTCCCGGCCTCGGCGCGGCCGCCCGCGACCAGGACACCGACGTGGAGCCGGTGACGCTGAACGTCCCCGCGGCCACCCTGCGGACGGTGGACGAGCGGCCCTACCGGGCGGCGATCGCGGCCGGGGTCGGCCTGGTCATGGTGTCCTGGGCGGTGTACCCGGCCCTCGACCCGTACCACCCGGCCGGGCTGTCACCCGTGGTGGTCCAGGGCGAGCTGCGCCGCCGGCTGGGTTTCCAGGGGGTGACCATCACCGACGCGCTGGAGGCGGGCGCGCTGCGCGCCTACGGCACGATCGCGCACCGGGCCCAGCTGGCCGCGCTGGCCGGGATGGACCTGCTGCTCTGCGCCGGGCACAGCGTCGGCGAGGGCCAGCGGGCCACGGCCGGGCTGGCGCGTGCCTACTCCGACGGCCTGCTCACCCGGGCATCCGGTGCGGCCGCGGTGGCGCGGATCGCGTCGCTGCGGGCCCGCCTGCCTGGCTAGCCCAGCCGGCCTGCCTGGCTAGCCCAGCCCGCCTGCTAGCTGCGGTAGTCCCGTTCCCGGAGGCCGTACCCGGCGGCGACACCGATCACCACGACGACGAACATCAGGAACGTGAGCACGTGCACGCTGGTGCACCACAGGCAGATCGCGTTCAGCGTGAACAGCTCGGTGTAGACCAGGTACAGCACGAACCCGATGCCCACGATGACCGACGCCAGCCGGATCCAGGTCAGCGCGGGGAACTTCAGCCGCCAGGCCCACGGGGAGGTGGCGGCGGTCATGAACACGAAGAAGGCCAGCCCCAGCACGGCCACCGGGAACACGCCGAACACCATGGACTCCGGGCTGCTGGTGACCAGCGCGCAGTTGACCAGCCCCTTGTCCGAGCACACCAGCGGGACCGACGAGTCATAGTGCGTGATGGTCAGGTAGGTCGAGACGCCCAGGCCGGCGATGGCCAGCGCCCAGGTGACCAGCTGGAACCAGAGCGGCGGGATCTTGATCGCCGGCTCGGCCGGCCGGGCCGCGGCGGCCGTCCGCTCGCGCCCGCGCTGGGCCTGGGCCGGGCCCTGGGTTTTGCCGGACTGGGGTTTCCCGGGCGGCGCGGTCCCCGGCCGGGTGCCTCCCCGGCGGGCCTGCGCCGTGACCGGCTGGGGCTCGGGCCGGCCGCCCCGGGTCCCCTTGTTCTTCCGCGCGCCCGCGCCCGCGGCCTGCCTGGGCGCGGCCATCAGAGCTGGCCCTGCAGGGACTTGATCGGGGCGGACGTGCAGACATTCGACGGCTGGTTATTCGTGATCTTGCAGATTGCCGCGGTGATCATGTTGGCCGAGCCGTCCGCGCCCTTGGCGATCGCGCTGGACGGATCCTTCAGCTGGGCGGCCACCTGAGCCCAGGTCTGGCCGGACAGAACCTGCGGGTTGTACTGCGCCCCGTGCACGAAGTACTTGCCGCCGAAGTCGATGAACGGGATGGCCCCGGTGTCGCTCGCGGCCACGTACGGCGGGCTGTCGTATCTGGTGAGCAGGGTGTTCTGGGCGGCCGTGGGCTTCTGCAGCGTCGCCTCCTTCACGGTCTCCGTCTCGACCGGGGTGAAGGTCAGGTACTTGCTGGTGTAGGTGGACTTGTAGAAGGTCAGCGTGGGCGTGCTGGGGTACACGTCGCTGCTGGAGGAGTGAATGCCGTGCAGGCCGGTGAACGTGCCGAACCGGCTGAGCGCCACGGCCAGGGCCCACCGCTCGGTGGCGCAGTACGGGCAGTACTCCGCGCCGATGTACAGGACCTCGGGCTTGCCGCCGGAGGTCAGCGACTTGGCCGAGGACACCAGCGTCACGCTCTTGGCGTCGGCGGTGCCGGTGCCGACCGACGCGAGGGTGGAGGGCGGCACGGTGGTGATGTCCTTGACCACGCTGGCCGGGAGCGCGGTGCCGGTGGGCGAGGCGGAGCCGCCCGACGCGGACGTGCCGTTGCCGGTGGTCTTGAAGATGAGGAAAGCCACCACGATCACCACGACACCGAGGATGCTGCCTCCGGCGATGAAGATGCGGTTACGCCGCTCCCGGCGGCGTTCCGCCGCCCGCTGCGCCGCTATCCTCTCGCGGGCGTTCTCCCGCTTGACTCTGGTCGCCTTGCCCATTACCCGTCCTATGAATGGTGCCCAATGGTGGCCCGGCCAGGGTCCATCGTAGGCGCCATCAGGGGATGAGGCTGCCCCGTTCGTGGGCCGCGGGCGGCTGGATTGACTCGTTCCCCGCAGCCCAGGCAGCGATCTGGGCCCGCGAGGTAAAACCCAGCTTGGACAGGATATTCGCAACGTGGCGTGCCGCGGTAGCCGGACTGATGACGAGTTCGTCCGCGATGCCCTTATTGCTGTAACCCTGGGCAATGAGCGCGGTGATCTCGCGCTCGCGCGGGGTGAGCGTGGGCTGGAGGGCCACCGGGAGCGGCGCGGGGAGCCCGGCGGCCGCGGCGGCCCAGGGCAGCGGCAGGCCAGCCGCCGGATCTGAGCGCTGGGGCCCGGATCTCAGCGCGAGCGACACGGCGGCGTCCGGGGTCAGCTGCCGCCCCTGCTCCCACAGCCCGGCGAGTGCCTCCTCGCCCAGGCCGCGGGCCGCGTCCAGATACGGCTGGCTTCCCCCGGCGGGCGGCGCGGGCAGGCCGGCCGACTCGCGCAGCGCGGTGGCGGCGGCGGACAGCAGGACCGCCAGGCGGCCCTGCTGCTCCGGGGCACCCGGCGAACTCTGCCCCTCGCGCAGGCACAGGGCCGCGAACGCCTCCAGGCCGCGGGCGACCCCGATCCGCGCCCCGGTCAGCTGGCTCAGCCGCAGGCTCTCCGCCAGGTGCGGCCGGGCCAGGGTGAGCTGGCCCTGGTCCAGGGCAACCCGGCCGATGCCGGCCAGGCAACGGGCGATGCCCGGCCGGGAGTCGATCTCGCGCAGGATCGGCAGCGTCGCCTGGTAGCACTCCATGGCCCCGGCCGGATCGCCGCGCAGCCGGGCCAGGGTGCCCAGGCCGAGCAGGGTGCGGGCGACGCCCCAGCGCTGGTCGATGCCGCGCATCACCTCGAGGGCGGCCTCGCCGAGCTGCTGGGCCTGGCGCAGCCGGCCCGCGGCCGCGGCCAGGGTGGCCTGGGTACCGAGCGCGTACCCCTCGTTCCAGGCGTGGCCCGCCTGCCGGGCGGTGTCCAGGGCCGCGGCCGCCCACTCGGCGCCCTCGGCCAGCTGGCCGGTCTGCAGGGCGGTCTCCGCCAGCACGTTCTGCGCGGTGGCGGTCCAGATCAGCAGGCCGGCGGCCTGGCACTTGGCCAGGCCGTCCCGGGCCCACTCCTGGGCGTGGGCCGGGTCGTTGGGCAGCACCAGCTGCGCCCGCGCGACCAGCGCGGTGCCCAGCACCGAGTCGGGCACCCGGTGCAGATCCAGGCCGAGGAAGCGGGCGAACCAGCTCTCGCCCTCGCTGAACGAGCCGCGGGCGATCCACGACGGCCGGACCGCGGCGCAGATGCGCAGCCCCGATGTCGCGTCGCCGCTGGCCAGGCAGCTGCTCAGGACCTGGCGCAGGTTGCCGACGTCCACGTCGTAGCGGCGGAACACGTCCACCACCATCGGCCAGCCGGAGGGGATGGTGGCCAGCCCGACCGCCTCGTTGTGCTCGCACACGTCCACCGTGTAGTCGCGCAGCCGCAGCTGGGTCGCGGCGGACTCGCCCGCCTCGACCAGGCGCTGCGCGGCGTAGGCGCGGATGTTGTCCAGCATCCGGTAGCGGGCCTGGCCCAGCACCTCCGGCTCCACCACCACCAGCGACTTGTCCACCAGGCCCGCGAGCAGGCCGACCACGTCCTCGGCGGGCAGGCGGTCGTCGGCGCACACCTGCTCGGCCATGTCCAGGGACCAGCCGGAGAAGACGGACAGGCGGCGCAGCAGGGTCTGCTCCGGGGCGGACAGCAGGTCGTGGCTCCAGTCGATGGTGGCCCGCAGCGTCCGCTGCCGGGGCGGCGCGGTCCGGTCGCCCGACCCGAGCAGCGTGAAGCGGTCGCCGAGCCGCGCGGCGATCTGCTCCGCGGACAGCACGGTCACGCGGGCGGCGGCCAGCTCGATGGCCAGCGGCACGCCGTCCAGGGCGCGGCAGATGGCCGTCACCGCCGCCGCGTTCCGCTCGGTGATCGCGAATCCGGGCCGGGCGGCCGCCGCCCGGTCCGCGAACAGCTGAGCGGCCTCGAAGCGGGCCAGCTCCCCGGCGTCCTGGGCCGCGTCCGGGGGCGGCACGGCGAGCGGCGCGACCTGCCACACCGATTCCTGCGGGATGCGCAGCGGCTCCTGGCTGGTGGCCACGATGCGCAGTTCCGGGCAGCCCGCCAGGAGCCGCTGGCAGAGCGCGGCGCAGGCGTCCACCAGGTGCTCGCAGTTGTCGAGCAGGATCAGCGCCTGCCGGGTCTCCAGCGCGTCCGCCAGCGTGTCCGGCAGCGGCCGCCCGGCCTCGCCGGCCACGCCGATGAGGGAGGCCATCCGGGCGACGATCAGGTCGGGCTCCCAGAGGTCGCCCAGCTCGACCGCGTAGACGCCGTCCGCGAAGTCGCCGGCCGTCCTGGCCAGCAGCCGCAGGGCCAGCCGGGTCTTCCCGATGCCGCCCGCGCCGCACAGTGTGACGGCCCGGGTCCGGTGCAGTGCCTCCCGCAGGTAGCCGAGTTCGCGCTCCCGCCCGATGAACCGGTTTGGCTCCCCGGGCAGCTGAGTCGCCGGTGCCCGCGATTCCGGTGCCCGCGATTCCCGCGCCCGTGATTCCGGTGCCCGCGGTCCCGGTTCCGGTGATTCCGGTGCCTCTGGTTCCATTTTCCCCTTTAAGAGGATTATCCGCTCGCCGTCAGTGTGGAGCATTCAGCGCCACCCGCGGAGACTTCGCGGCTGCCTGAACAGGCAGTTATGCCAGCTATGGCAGCGTATTCGATTGTGCGACTGGGTGATGCTGCCGGGACAGCTGACCTCCGCTTACCGTCCCCCACATTGGCAGTTTCCCGGGAATAGGCCCAGCCCCGAATCGGGGGAGCCGGCCGCGTTTCCCGGCGCCCAGGATCCCGGCCCGCAAGGGCATCGGTCCCGGGCGCCGTGCGGGCCGCGGCCCGCGGCCGGGCGGGCCGCCGGGGCCTGGCGGTCTTCGTTGCGGGATCTTGATGTTAGATGTTCTTGCGCCGCGCAACTACTGGTAGCTATTTTCGGCACATGAAGGCTATCCCGCGCCCCAGCGCGCGCACGAACATAGATTCGCCGGCCGGCGCTGCGGCGCGGGGCAGGCGGCCCTGGCGGCTCCCGGTACTGACGATCATCTGCGCGGGCCTGGTCGCCGCCGGGTGCGGTTCCTCCTCCCCGTCCTCAGGCAGTTCACCGTCCGCGAGCGCGACCCCCAAGGGGACCGCGAGCGTGGCCTACGCCTCGTCGCTGGAGTACCTGAACGAGAAGGTCGCCGGCCCGGCCTTCACGAAGGCTGAGGGGTACACGTACAGCGGCCGCGGCGATTCCTCCGGCGCGCTGGAGGCCGACATCGCCGCCGAGGAGATCACCCCGAACGTGTTCGAGAGCGTCGGCGGCGACAACATCATGCCGCTGGAGCCCAAGTTCACCAAGTGGTACATCCAGTACGCCGGCACCCAGATGGTGGTGGCCTACAACCCCAAGAGCAAGTACGCCAGCCAGTTCAAGGCCTATCGCCGGACGGCAAGAAGCCGCTGAAGGACCTGTTCACGCTGCTGGAGACGCCCGGCCTCAAGCTCGGCCGGACCGACCCCAACATCGACCCGCAGGGCCGGGACTTCATCTACATGCTGGAACTGGCCCAGATGTACTACCACCTGCCGTCGGACACGGTCACGAAGATCCTCGGCACCCCGGACTACGGCTCGTCCACCTCGTCGCAGATCTACGCCGAGTCCTCGCTGGACGCGACGCTGCAGTCCGGCCAGCTCGACGCGTCCAGCGCGTTCATCACCCAGGCGATCGAGCTGCACCTGCACTACATCAAGCTGCCCGCCGGCCATCAACCTCGGCGACGCCGCGCTGGCCGACGCAGTACGCCAAGGCGACGATCACGATCACGCTCGCCGGCAGCCGAAGACGACCAAGTCGGGCTCGCCGCAGGTGATCGACATCACCACCATCGGCAAGCCCACCCCGGCCGGCGATCGCGTTCGTCAAGTACACGCTGTCCCAGGCGGGCCTGGCCCAGTACAAGACAGGAGGGTTCACGCTGCTCACGCCGACGATCACCGGTGACAGCAGCGCGGTGCCCGGCGGCCGATGAAGAGTGAGCTGGGCGGCTAGCCCGGCCGCGGCCGCCGGCGGTGCTGTCCGGGGGAGACTCCCGGGCAGCCCGCCGCCGGACCGGTGCCGGAGGGCCGCCGGGCCATCCGTCGGTTCCGGTCGCGTCCGTGGCCGGCGCGGCGGTCATCTGGGTCGCCCTGCTCGGGCCGGTGATCACGCTGCTGACGCACCTGTCCGGCAGCGCCACGTCAGCGCGCTGACCGCGCCGGGCGCCCTCGACCCGCTGGTCATCTCGCTCGAGTCGGGCGCGATCACGCTGGCCGTCCTGCTGCTGCTCGGCACGCCGCTGGCCTGGATGCTGGCCCGCGGCACGCTGCCCGTTCCCGCGGGTCTGGGAGGCGGGGGTGCTGTGCAGCCTGCTGCTGCCGCCGCTGGTGATCGGGCTGCTGCTGGTCTTCATGGTCGGCCCGTACACGCCGATCGGGGAGCTGCATCGGCCACGTCCACCTGTCCGCGACCAACACCTTCCTGGCCCTGGTCATCGCCGAGGTGTACGAGTCGGCGCCGTACTACGTGCTCGGCGCGCAGGCGGCGTTCGGCGCCGTCGATCCGCGGCATGGAGCAGCAGGCGGCGCTGCTCGGCGACCGGCCGTCGCGGGTGCTGCGGCGGGTGACGCTGCCGCTGGCCGCGCCGGGCCTGGCCATGGCCCTGGCCGTCGCCTGGGCGCGGGCGATGGGGGCGTTCGGCGCCGTCATCATCATCGCCTACCATCCGTTCGGGCTGCCGTTGCAGATCTGGACGACGCTGCAGGAGACTGGCCTGGCCACGGCGCTGCCGTTCGCGCTGGTGCTGCTGGTGGTGGCCCTGCCGTTGCCGCTGGCCGCCTACATCTGGAGCGCGCGTGCTCGAGGCCGACGTCGAGGTTGACCGCCGGGAGTTCCCCGTCGCGCCGCGCTCGCGGGTGGCCGCCGGGGGAGCGGCTCGCGCTGTTCGGCCCGTCCGGCGCCGGGCAAGACCACGCTGCTGGAGGCCATCGCCGGGCTGGTCCGGCCGCGCCGCGGCCTGATCGCGCTGGGCGGGCCGGGTGCTCACCCGACCGCGCCGCCGCGGCGGCCAGGTCCCGCCGTGGCGGCGCCGGGTCGGCCTGCTGCGCCAGGACCCCGGCGCTGTTCCCGCACCTGTCGGTGCGGGCCAACCTGGCCTACGCGGCCCGGACCCGACCGGGCCGGCGGCCGAGCTGGATCGACCGCTCGCCGGGCTGCTGGGCATGCGCGGGACCTGCTGGCCGCCATGCCCGCCCGGCTGTCCGGCGGCCAGGCGCACCGGGTCGCGCTCGGCCGGCTGCTGCTCGCGCACTGCGACGCGCTGCTGCTGGACGAGCCCTACGCCGGCCTGGACGCGGGCCTGCGGCGGGCGCTGACCAGCCTGGTCGCGCGAGCTGGTCGCCGACCGGCAGGTGCCGTCGGTGCTGGTGGCGCACGAGCTGGCCGACGCGCAGGCGTTCGCCGACCGGCTGGCCGTCCTGGACCACGGCTGCCTGCTGCAGGCCGGTGCGCCGGATGAGGTGGTCGCGGCGCCCGCGACCCGCCGGGTGGCCGAGCTGGTCGGCTACCTGGGCTTCGTGCCTGCGGGCGCCGGCCCGGGCGCCCCGCGTGGCGCGGGATGCACCCGGAGCGGGTGGTGGCGGGAGCCAGCCCGGACCGCGGGCTGGTGCTGACCGGGACCGGTCGAGGCCAGCCGGCCCGTCCGGGGCCGGCTGGGAAGCCGAGCTGCGGGGCGGCGGCGACGGTGACGTGCCGCCTGGCCGACCGGGCCGCCCGGCCGGGGGCGAGATTGTGGGTGACGGCGCTGGACCCGCCGTGGTTCGGGCCGGACGGGCTCTGGTCGGCCGCCCCGAGGAGGTGCCCACGTAACGGGGCGAGCGGGGCCAGCCCAGGTCGCCCGGTTCCAGGCCGCCGGTCCCGGTGCGGGCGGTCCCGGTGCGGGCGGTCCCGGTGCGGGCGGTCCGGTGCGGGCGGGCCGGCGCGGGCGGTCCGGGCCGGCCGGCCGGGGCAGCCGGCGCGGGCCAGGCAGCGGCAGGCTGCGCGTGCTCCGCCAGGCCAGGGGCTTCTCCCAGCAGCAGCTGGCCGGCATGGCCGGGGTGTCCCGGCAGGCCGTTTCGGCGGTCGAGGCGGGGCACTCCGATCCGTCGCTGCGGGTGGCCCTGGCCGTGGCGCGAGCGCTGGGCATGACCGTCGAGGAGCTGTTCGGGCCGGGCGAGCCCGCCGCCGCTGGTCGACGCCCGGCCGGTGGCGCCGCTCGGCCAGGAAGGCGCCCGGGTCACGCTGGCCCAGGTGGGGGACGCATTCGTGGCGCTGCCGCTGGCGGGCGGACGGCCGCGACCGGGGCCGGGTTCCTGCCCGGCAGGCGGGCTGGTCGCGATGCCGTCCGGCCCGGCCCCGGCGACCCCGGTGCAGGCCGCTCGGGCCGCCCGCGGCCGACGCTGGTGGTGCAGGCTGTGACCCGGCCCTGCCGCTGATCGAGACCCCGCTGGCGCTGCTCGACCCGCCGGTCGCCTTCAGCTGGTGGCCGTGCAGCAGCAGCGAGGCGCTCCAGCTGGCCGCCGGCAGGCCTCGTGCACGTGGCCGGGGCGCACCTGCGCGGCCGGTCCGGCGAGTACAACACCGGCCCGGCCCGTGAGCTGCTCGGCGGCAGGGCGCGGAAGTGGTCGGGTTCGCTCCTGGCGTGAGGGCCTGGTGCTCCGGCCGGACCTGGACGGCAGCGTGCACGGGCTCAGCGACCTGGCGCGAGCGCGGGCTGCGCGCTGGTGAACCGGGAGGAGGGGTCGGAGGCGCGCCGCGTCCTGGACCGGGAACTGGCCCGGGCCGGGCTGGAGCCCGCCGCGCTGCGGGGTTACCCGACCCGCGCCACCGGGCATCTGCAGGTGGCGTCGGCCACGCGGCGGGCCTGGCCGACGCCGGGGTGGCCAGCGAGCCGGCCGCGCTGGCCTACGGGCTGGGCTTCGTTCCGCTCGCCGAGGAACGCTTCGACCTGGTCATCCCGGCGGCCCAGCTCGGCTCGCGGGAGGTGGACGCGCTGCTCCGGGTGCTCGCCTCGCCCTGGCTGGCCGCCCAGCTGGGCAGCCTGCCCGGGTACGACCCGGGCCGCTGCGGCGAGCACGTGGCCACGCTGTGATGGCCGGTTAAGGTAAACGGCGTGTACGACCATGATCCGGATGAGCTGGCGGACCTCGGCTGGGCGGAGTTCCTCCGCCGTCAGTGGGACGCCGTGTACACCGCCTACCGGACCGGCCGGGGCCGCCGCACGCTCTGCCGTGGCTGGGCCGACCTGCTCGAGGCGGGCCTGGACTGTGCCCAGGAACTGGCCGACGTGCTGGTCCGGGCGGAGATCCTGGACCGGGCCGACCGCGACCTGGAGGGCGTCGCGGACCCGCGGGCGCTGGTGGCCGGCATGTCGCAGGTGATCGCGGACGTCCGGATCGACCTGCTCGAGCTCGGCCCGGAAGAACTGGGCCGGCCGCTGCCGGGGCTGCTGGACCGGCACGCCGCGCTGCAGGACTTCCTCGGCGACTACGCTGCCGTCGAGGACACGGGCTGACTCAGCGCCGCCGGGCCAGCCACATCCGGGTCTGGTAGGGCACGATCATCGGGACCGCGGGGAAGTGCGTGGCCAGCAGCTCCTCGATCCGGCCCAGCAGCCGGGCCCGGGTGGGCGCGGGGAGCTGGGCGATGTAGGACTTGCTGCGCTCCTCGGCCATCCAGGTCGCCGCGTCCACCCGCCGGGTCCACGGGACCACGGTCCGGACGCCGGGCGCGAACAGCCCGGTGCTGGCGATGCCTTCCTCGCTCCAGTCCGGGTCGCGGTGATGCCGGCGGTAGCCCGGGCAGGCCCTCTCCATCACCTCCTGGTAGGTGTCGAACCAGACCTGCCCGTCGGCCCAGGCGTGACTCCACCAGGCCGCCCAGCAGCCACCCGGGCGCAGCACCCGGCCCACTTCCTGGCTGGCCCGGCGCTGGTCGAACCAGTGCCAGGACTGGGCGAAGCAGGTCAGGTCCACCGACCCGGACCGGATCGGCAGTGCGTTTCCGTCGGACTGGAGCCAGGTCAGGCCGGGGCTGCGGGCCCGGGCGCGGCGCAGCATGAGCTCGCCGAAGTCGATCGCGACGGTCCGTGCCCCGCGGGCGGCCAGCTGGCGGGTCGCGATGCCGGTGCCCGCGCCCACGTCGAGCACCACCGCCCCGCGCAGCGGCCGGGCGCCCCGCTCGATGGCGGTGAACAGGGCGTCCGGGTAGGACGGGCGCCCCGCGTCGTAATCGGCTGCGACCGGGTCGAACGGGGATCGTCGCACGCGTGTCACCGGCCGGGGCCCACCCGGGCGGCCGTCACGCGGCCGCCCGGGCGCCGGGTGCCTTGTTCAAGGCCCGCAACGGAACTTTTCGTGGTCAGTGCCCATACACCGGGATCAGCAGCCCGCGGGCGATGGTGTGGAAGCGCAGGTTGAAGCCGGCCACCGCGGGAGTGACGTCGGAGTCGACGCCCAGGGTTTCGACGTCGAGCGCGTGCACGGCGAACACGTACCGGTGCGGCGGGTCGCCCTGGGGCGGCGCGGCGCCGCCGAAGTCCTTCGTGCCGTAGTCGTTGCGCACCGAGAACGCGCCGCCCGGCAGGCCGGCGCCGCCCGCCGCGCCCGCGCCGGCCGGCAATTCGGTGACGGAGGCCGGGATGTCGAGCACGATCCAGTGCCAGAATCCTGAGCCGGTCGGGGCGTCCGGGTCGTAGACGGTGACGGCGAAGCTCTTGGTCTCGGGCGGGAAGCCGGACCAGCGCAGGCTCGGGGAGACATTCTCCCCGGACATGCCGAAGCTGTTGTATACGTGGGCGTTGCCCATCTGCTCGCCGGGGGCCACGTCGTCGCTCTCGACCGTGAACGCCGGCACTGGCGGGAGGAAGTCGTACGGAAGCGGCGCGCGATCGGCCATGTTTTCCCTACCTTCGTTTATGGACTTCTGGTAAGTGGCACCCCGGGGAAAACCTTACTGGCCCGATCGGAGGCATGGACGTGACGCCCGGTTCGCGGACCTGGCTGCACCGGCCGGTGCGGCGGCCGCGCTGGCCGTTTATCCGGCTGCGCTGGCGGGCTGTGCGGTTGCGCTGGCCGGCCGTGCGGCTGCGCCGCGGGGCCTTCATCGCGATCCTCGTCGCGCTGGCGGTGGTGCCGGCGCCGGCGTCCGCGGCCCGGCCGTGCACCAGCCGGGCCTGCCAGTCCGCGGGCATGGTGCGGTGGGCCCGGCCGCTGCCCGGCACCTGGGTGGCCCAGGCCGGGCTGGCCGGTACCACGCCCGCCGAGGGTGACGTCTACGCGGCCATGGGTGGGCAGGTCGCCGCCGTCGGCATCGGCACGACCGTGTTCGCCTACCACTCGGGTTCGGGCGCGCCGGCCTGGGAGAGCTCGCTCGCCGGGTTCCGGGCCGGCGCCCAGATCGTGTCGGTCCGGGTCTGGCCGGGCGTGGTCACCGCCGGGGTCGATGTGCCGGGACGGCGGGCCGGGTCGGCCAGCACCCGCCACGAGGTGGTGCTGGGCAGCGCCACCGGGAGGCTGATCCGGTCCTACCCGGCCGCGCCCTTCGGCGGGGCGGTCGCGGCCAGCTCCGCCCGCACGGTGATCGTCGGCAGCGCCGCGGTGACCAGCTACAGCAACCGGACCGGGGCCGTGCTGTGGAGCCGCCCGACCGGAGCCGTGCCCCAGGCCTGGAAGGTCAGCGGGAACGATCTGTACGTCACCGTGTCGGCGGGCGGGTACCTCAGCAACGGCCCGGTCCGGGCGCTGCGCAAGATATTTTTGCGGTCCGGCGTGCAGCGGCTGATCCGCCCGCCGGGCAAGTCTTTCCGCGGGGTGCTGAGCCGGGTGTTCGAGGGCGTGGTGGTGTTCAGCGACGCCAAGGGCACCATCGCCTACAGCGCCACGACGGGACGCCGGCTGTGGCGGCGGCTGGGCGCGGTCCCGGAGAACGCGGACGCCCTGGGCGGGCTGCTCTACCTCACCGACGGGAGCAGCCTGGCGGGCGTGGACCCGCAGACCGGCCGGACCCAGGCCCACGTGCCCGGCGGATCGACCTCCGGGACATCCGGCTTCTATGCTGTCCGGGACGGCGTGGTGCTCGGCCTCGACCAGGGCGCCCAGGGCGACGCCTGGGGCTACGACGTGGGCGTGGGCCGGGTGCTCTGGACCAACTCCGACCTGCCGTGGCCGCACTACTTCGTGGACCTGTCCGGGATCGGCGGCAGCACCGGCCCGCAGTCGGGGGCGATCCTGCTGGCGATCTGCGGTCAGGCCGGGGCGGCGGCGCCGGGCGGCACCAGCCCGGTCTGTGACCGTCCCGAGCTCGTGGCCCTCAACTGGTGAACGGCTGAACTGGTGTATGACTGGCCTCAACCTCGGAGTTGTCCCTCCGTGCCGTGGCTAATTGTGAGTAGTGTGCCATCCTGCAATAGTTAGGCGGTCTCACGCTCCCCGGGAAGCACGGCAGCACGACAGGAGGCGGCGTGGCGACAGATGACCTGGCCCGCCGGGCCCGCGAGCTGCTCAGCATGACCGGCGGATCCGCCTCCCGGTCGCTGAACCAGCTGGTCGGGCTGGTGTCGCGGCAGGTCCCGGGCTGCTCGGGGGCCTCCGCGGCCGTCTGGCGCGATGGTGAGCCGGTGGTCCGGGCGGCCAGCCATCCTGACCTCGCGGAGCTGTTCGAGCTGCAGCTCGCCGTCGGCTCGGCGCCCTGGCTGGAGGCCCTGGCCAGCCTGGACTCCACGGCCGGCACGGGACGGCCGGCACGGGACGGCGGCTGGACGGCGGACGGCCTGGCACGGGACGGCCGGCACGGGGACGGCCAGCTCGGAGACGGTGAGCTGCCCGGACACCCTGGAGGAGGAGCGCTGGCCGGGGTTCGCCGCGGCGGCGCTGGCCCGCGGCGTCCGGTGCTGCGTCACGATGGCCCACCGGTCCGGGGAGCGGGCGCTGACCCTGACCATGTTCGGCGCCCGGCCCCGGTCGCTCGATCCGGATCAGCTTCCGCTGGCTGAGGTGCTCGTGGCGTTCGGCGGGGCGGTCATGGGCAACGCGGCCGCCTACGACGGGGTGCAGCGCACGGTGCTGCGGCTGCGCGATTCCGTCGAGTCGGGGGCGCTGCTCGATCAGGCCCGCGGCGTGCTGATGCACGCGAGCGGCTGCACCGCGGAAGAGGCCTGGCAGCAGATGCGCGCCCGGTCCGCGGAGCAGCACGTCACGATGACTGAGGTGGCCCGGCAGGTCATCGCGGCGCAGGGAGCAGCGACGCCGGAGGCCGGGGCGGGCTGAGCCCATCCCGGCCTCCGGGTCCCGCCTACCGCCGCCAGGGGGTGCGGCGGTGCGGGTGGTACGGGTGTTGCAGGTGATGCGGATAGTGCGAGTCGCGCGGACCTAGGCCGCGGACCGCTCGTAGATGGCCAGCGTCTCCTGGCCGATCCGGTCCCAGGAGTAGCGCGCCCGGGCCCGGTCCACGGCGGCGATGCCGAAGCCTTCCAGCAGCATCGGGCTGGCCAGCAGGGTACGGATCCGCTGGGCGATCAGCCCGGGGCGGCCCGGCGGGATCAGCAGCCCGGTGGTGCCGTCGATGATGGTGTCCAGGTGGCTGCCGATCGCCGAGGCGACGACCGGGGTGCCACAGGCCATCGCCTCCAGCGCGACGGTCGCGAACGGCTCGCCGGTCGGGGCGTCCACCAGCAGGTCCGCGGAGCGGAGCAGCGCGGGCAGGTCGGCCTCGCTGACGCTGCCGTGGAAGATGACCCGGTCCCGCACGTTCAGGTCGCTGGCCAGCCGGAGCAGCGCCCGGTACGCCTTGTCCCCGCGCAGCTGCCCGTGCTCCGGGCCGCCCGCGATGACCAGTTCGGCCTCGGGGATGTCGGCGAGCGCCCGCACCGCGACGTCCACGCCCTGGTTGGGGGCGAGGGGGGCCACGCACAGCAGCCGGGGCCGGTCGCCCCGCTGGGCCACCGGGCCCTCCGGGGAGAACTTTCCGGTGTCCACGCCGCGCGGGATGAGCCGGACCGAGTCCCGCCGCACGCCCAGCCGGGCCAGGGTGGACATCTCGCTAGAGGAACTGGCCAGCACCGCGCGGACACTGCGCGCGATGACCGGCTCCAGGCGGAGCCGGGCCGCCCCCGCCGCCTGCGCCCGGGTGCCCTGCGCCCGGCTGGCCCGGGCCCGGGTGCCCTGCGCCCGGGTCGCGTCGGCCCGGGGGGCACGGGCGGCCACGTCCGGATCCGGGTCGCCGGCCTGCAGCGACAGGAAGGTCTGGACGACGGGCACACCCAGATCACGGGCGCCCGCCAGCGCCGCGAGCCCGCTGGTCCAGAAGTACGCGTGGGCCACATCGGGCGCGTTGTCCTGCCAGTGCCGGGCCAGGTACTGGCCGAACTCCGCGGCGTGCGGGGCCAGGCTGTCGGCCGGAAGCTGCTTGGCCGGCCCGGCGGGCACGTGCTCGACGGTGACGCCCGGCGCGGGCTCGGACTTCTCCGGCTCGGCCGCCGAGTCGCGGCGGGCGTAGACGGTGACGTCGTGGTCCTGTTCGGCCAGCGCGGACACCAGCGACGCGAGCCGACGGTCCTGCCGGTCCGGCCCGGCCTCCGGGGCCTGGCCGAACGGGTTTCCCTGCAGTGTGACCAGGGCAATTTTCATTAGGAGCTGCCTCCTCGATCGGGGGTCGCCCACGCGGGTACGCCACGAGTCGCCGAAGAGGCAGTCAGGTGTTTGGACCAGAAAGTCCAGACAGGCAGCCACAGAAGTTCAGGCTGAGCCGGGGAAAAATTTCCATGGCAAGCACGCCTCTCCGACCACGCCAGACGGCGTGGGGGCGTGCCTGCGTCGTAGACACTGCAAGCAATATAACCCCGAAACCGGCCGCTGCCAAGCACGGCTGGCCGGCGATCCGTCGCGGAGTGCCTCAGCCGCAATACGGTGACGATCAGGCCGCCGCCGGGATCCGGCTACCGTGATCCCGGGTTAGCTTGGATCGTCAGCCGTCCGCTACCCCGGTCGTCGCGACCTAATCTCCGCGTCACCTGGCCCTCACCCTGACCGCCGCCCCTGTCGTTCCCCGCCGCGATTGGACTTCCATGCCGCACCCCGACGGCCTGCCGGACCTCGACCTGGAGGTGGCTGCGCTCAAGGAACGCTACGCCGGGCTGCGGCAGGCCGCCGGGCTGCCCGGCACCGACGCCCGGGCCGTGCTGCAGGCCGCGTTTGCCGAGCTGGACGCGGCCGTGGACGTGCTCGGCGCGATGCGGGCCGGGCCTGCCCCGGGACCGGCCCAGGGGGGCGGCGGCTCCGGCCCGGAAGCGCTGCTCGCCGAGCGGCGGCTGCTGCGCGCGGTGTTCCAGGAGGCGCCGGTGCCGATGTTCCTGCTCGGCCCGGACGCCACCGTCCAGCGGGTCAACGCCCGGGCCAGCGAGCTGCTCGGCTCCGGGGTCGGCTATGCGGTGGGCAAGCTGTTCACCGCCTTCGTGGACCTGCCCTCCCGGGCCGCGGTGCAAAGTCAGCTCGCCGCCGTCGCGCGGACTGGACAGACCCGCCGGATCCGGTGCCGGCTGCTTCGCCCGGAGGGACCGGCGCCCGCGGAGCTGACCGTCGGGCTGGCCCGGCTGCGCGGGGATGCCGACCAGCTCGTGCTGGTGGCCAGCGCGCCGGGGGTAGCTGCGAGCCCGGAGACCGCCGCCGTCTCTGACACCGATCCGGGCACCGGCACCGGCCAGGCGCCGTCAGCCAGCCCGGCGGCGGGCTCCGAGAGCCCGGCCCGCCTGATGGAGGCGATGATCCATCGCTACGACCTGGTCACGTCCGCGACCAGGCTGTTCCTGGAGAACGCCACCTACAGCGAGTCAGTGACCCTGCAGCGCTGCGCCCGGCTGCTGGCCGGCGAGCTCGCCGCGTGGGTGATCGTGGACGTGGAGCGGCGGCAGCGGCTGCGGCGGCAGTTCGTGATGGGGCCTGAGGACCAGCCCTCTGACCTGGCCAGCGCGGTCGCCGAGGTGGATCCGGCGCCGGGCATCGCGCCCCGCCAGGTGCACGAGTCGGGCAGCTCGCTGCTGATCGCGCACGCGGAGGACGCCGGGATCCTGGGGGCCGGGCCGCAGGGCGTGCCGGTCATGATGATGCTGGACGCCACGTCCGTCCTCTGCGTGCCGCTGTCCGACGGGGAGCACAGCTACGGCACGCTGACGCTGGCCCGCAACGCCAGCGAGGGCCACTTCGAGATGGCTGACCTCGGCGTGGTGGAGGAACTCGGGGAGCAGCTGGCCCTGGCGATCCGGGTGGACCGGATGTTCCGGCGGCACACCGAGATCGCGGACGCACTCCAGTCGAGCCTGCTGCCTCGCGAGCTTCCCGCGATCCCCGGGGTGGAGATCGCGGCGGCCTACGTCGCGGCCACCGAGGGCCTCGAGGTCGGCGGCGACTTCTACGACGTCTACCGCACCCCTGGCGGATGGGGAGTGGCGATCGGTGACGTCTGCGGCAAGGGCGAGGAGGCCGCGGCGGTCACCGCGGCCGCGCGGCACGCCATCCGGGTCCTCGCGCACTGGTCCGCCGATCCGGCCGAGGTCCTGGACAAGGCCAACGAGGTGATGCTGGCCGAGGAGTTCGGCGACCGGTTCGTGACCGCGAAGAACGCCCACCTGCGCTGGCAGGATGGCCGGCTGCACGTGGTGCTGGGCAGCGCTGGCCATCCCGGCCCGGTGCTGGTCCGGCGCCGACGGCCGGACCACGATCCTGAGCCCGGGCGGGCTGCCCCTGGGCCTGTTTCCCGACCGCGCAAGCCGGGCGGGAGGAGATAGACCTGGAGCCCGGGGATGTGCTGTTCTTCTTCACCGACGGGGTGACCGAGGCCCGCAGCCCCGAGCTGACCTACTTCGAGGACCGCCTCACCGATGAGCTGGCCGGCCTGGCCGGGCAGGCGCCCCGGAGACATCTGGCCGGGCTGCAGTCACTGGTGGTGGAGTTCTGCCGCAACGAGCTGCGAGACGACATGACCATGCTGGTGCTCCGGGTAGCCGAGCCGCCGGACCAGTGAAGCCACGCACTGGCCCGGCGGCCCGGTTCCTGGCGGGAGTACCCGGGAGGGGACGGCGGCCCGGGTGCGCGGACGCCGACCCGGGCACTACTCCTCCAGGTATTCCTCGATCGTCTCTGACGTGCTGGAGGCCGGGCTGGTCGCGGTCACCTGCTCCTCCACCTCGGCCTTGCTCAGCTGCCGGCCGGGGAAGACCTCGGGCTCGGCCTCCAGGAAGGCACCGGACTGGACCGCCTCGGCCTGTTCCGGGGTGAGCACGATTGCGCCCGGCGGCAGCGCAGTGCCGTTGCTGGCCACGACGTTGCTGTCGTCCACGCTTGTGGCCACCACGGCCCGGCGCCCGACGGGCCGCCGCCCGACGGGCCGCCGCACGACCATGCGTCGCCGCAGCCAGCCGAAACCGCGCCGCGGGATGAACAGCCCCGCCAGGCCGACCAGCATCAGCACCCAGCCCACGGCCTGAACGTTCAGCCAGCCCGGGTGGCCGGTGACGGCGAAAGCGAGAATGGCGCCGATGGCGACCAGGGCCAGACCCGTGGCGGTCTTCATGCCTGTCTCCTTGGTTCAGTTAACGATGCGCCGCTGCAGCGGGCAGGCGCGTGCTCTCATCGGTGTCCCAGCCGAGCAGGCATTCCGCGCAGGTAACGGAGGGCGGCTGCCTGAAGGCGGGACACGTGCATCTGGGAGATGCCGAGCCGCTCGCCGATCTCGGCCTGGGTGAGGTTCCCGTAGAACCGCATGCAGCAAGATGCGCCGCTCGCGCGACGGCAGCTCGTTCCAGTGCGCGCCGACCGCGTCCATATCCACGGCCCGCTCCAGCTCGGGGTCGTCCGCCCCGATCAGGTCCGCGAGCTTGGCCGGCCCGTCCGCCTGGGTGAGCGGGGCGTCCAGCGAGGACGTGTGGAAGAACATGTCGGCCTGGCGAGCCTCGTGCAGTTCCTCATCGGTGACGCCCAGATGCCGGGCGAGCTCCGCGTCGGCTGGGCGCGTGCCCCAGTTCCTGGGCCAGATCACCGGTGGCCTTCCGCATCTCAAGCAGCAGCTCCTGGGCCGAGCGCTTCACCCGGACCTGCCACCTCTTGTCCCGGAAGTGCCTCTTGATCTCGCCGCTGATGCACGGCTGGGCGTAGGCGGCGAGGGCGCCGCCGAACGCGGGATCGAAGTTGTTGATCGCCTTGAGCAGGCCGACGTATCCGACCTGCATCAGTTCCTCGACTGATTCGGGACTGTCCCGGTAACGCAGCACGCAGGACCGCACCAGGGCCTCGTACCGGGTCACCAGGATCTCGCATGCCGCGCTGCGCACGGCACTTCCGATTGGTTCAGCTTTCACGAGCTCGAGGAGCTCACTGTCGCCGCGGCTGAGCAAGTCCGCACGCGACCACGGCGGCGGCAGGCCCAGATCTGCGTCTTCCCTAGTCGGGCCAGGGAAGGGCTGAGCATCCACGCCAGCCGGGCGACGGCGAAGGGCCGTCCTCGTCATGATCACCTCCGGCGCCAGGGCTCCGGGGGGAAGCCCAGGCGCCCCATTCGTGCCCGCTGGGCGGAGGATAAACATGCGGTCGGCCATTGTTTCGAAGCCGTGATCCATTTCGCCTCCGCTTGCCGACAACTGCCCAGGTCAGCAAGCTTCCGGGGGGATCTCAGGTCACGCTCCGGGAAGGCATGTTCCGGGCGCTCCCGCTGTTGTACCAGGCACGGGTGCAGCAAGCACCGGGACACTGACGGGGGATTGAGGTGGCAGGCATGAGGCGGCGCACGCAGCGGCAGGAAGCCAGTGACGCCCCGCGGGTGATCGTGGTGGGCGCCGGTTTCGGGGGGATGGCTGCCGTAGACGAGCTGGACCGGGCCGGTGCCCGGGTGCTGCTCATCGACCGCAACGTGTACAGCACGTTCCAGCCGCTGCTCTACCAGGTGGCGACCGGCGGCCTGAACCCGGGCGACGTGTCCTACCCGGCCCGGGCGTTTACCCGCCGGCATGGGGCCCGGTTCCGGCTGGGTGAGGTCACCGGGGTGGACCCGGACCGCCGGCGGATCACCCTGCTGGACGGCGGCCACTTCGACTACGACTACCTGATCCTGGCCACCGGGGTGGCTTCGGCCTACTACGGGGTGTCCGGGGCCGCCGAGCACAGCCTCGGCCTGTACACCCGCCGCGACGCGGTCGACCTGCGCGACCACATCATGGCCCGGCTGGAACGCCTGGACATCGCCGGTCCCGGCAAGAGCGTGAACTTCACCGTGGTGGGCGGCGGTGCGACCGGGGTCGAGGTGGCCGGCGCCCTGGCCGAGCTGCGCAGCACCGCGCTGGACGCCGCGTTCCCCGAAGTGGACCTGGCGTCGGTGCATATCCGCCTGGTCGAGCAGGCGGATGCGCTGCTGCTGCCCTTCGACCCGTCGCTGCGCGAGTACACCCGGCGGCAGCTGGAGGCCCGCGGCGTGGAGGTCCGGCTGAATACGGCCATCCAGGAGGTGCGCAGCGACCGGGTCATCCTGGACGACGGGGAAGACCTGCCCAGCGACGTCACCGTGTGGGCCGCCGGGGTGTCCGCCCCCGCCGAGGTGGCCGGCTGGCAGTTGCCGCAGGGCCGGGGCGGGCGCATCCTGACCGGGCCTGACCTGCGGGTGCTGGGTCAGGACCGGATCTTCGCCCTGGGTGACGTCGCGCTGATCGAGGGCCAGCCCCTCCCGCAGCTGGCCCAGCCCGCGCTGCAGAGCGGCCGGCACGCGGCCCGCCAGATCCGGCGGCTCACCGCAGGCCAGCCCGCGCTCCCGTTCGGGTACCACGACAAGGGCATCATGGCCACCATCGGGCGCCGGTCGGCAGTGGTGGAACTGCCACACCGGGTCAAGCTCCGGGGCACGCTCGCCTGGCTGGCGTGGCTGGCCCTGCACCTGCTCACGCTGCTGGGCCACCGCAACCGTCTGTCCGCCATGCTCAACCTGTCCTGGCGGTACCTGACCTGGGGTCATGGCGGCGGCGTCATCGTCGGCGACGACCCGGCCCCGTTCCTGGGCGAGGGGCCGCTTCCGGTGGGCAGTGATCGTGGTCACGGGTCCGGCCCTTACCGGCCCTAGCCACCCGGTCGCTGCTTACTATGAAGCATGTCCCCAGCGACTGAGCAATCTGTGGGCCAGGCGGCGGTTATCCCCGCCGAAGAAGTCCGGTCGCCGCGGCTGGTGCTGCGCCGGGTGCGCGCGGATGATGCCGTAGGCATCGCGCTGGCCGTCGGCGCCAGCCTCGACTACCTGAAACCGTGGATGGCCTGGGCCACCCGGGAAGCCACCGAGCCGAGAACCCAGCTCATCCGGGCGGCCGAGGCCGACGAGCTCTGGGAGGCCGGCAGCGACTTCATCTACGCCATCCTGCTGCCGCCGGGCCACACCGTCATCGGGGAGATCGGCCTGCACCGCCGGGTGGGGGAGGGCGGGATCGAGATCGGCTACTGGGTCGACGCCCGCCACGCTGGCCGTGGCCTGGGCACCGAAGCGGCCCGGATGCTGACCGAAGTGGCCCTGGCCCTGCCCGGCGTGACCCGGGCGGAGATCCACTGCGACGAGGCGAACCTGGCCAGCGCGGCCATCCCGCGCAAGCTGGGCTACCGTCTGGACCGGATCGACGCGCACCAGCCGGAGGCGCCCGGGGAGCAGGGCCGCCGCATGGTGTGGGTCAGCGAAGCCCGGTGACCGCGACGGGCCGGGACTGGGTGGCCTGGCACGACGCCTACGACGACCCGCAGACGCCGCTCGCCCAGCGGCTCGTCGCCGTGCAGGCCCGGATCGCCGAGGCCCTCGATCAGGCCCCGCCCGGGCCGGTCCGGGCGGTCAGCATCTGCGCGGGTCAGGGCCGGGACCTGATCGGCGTGCTCGCCGTGCATCCGCGCGGCCGGGACGTCACCGCCCGACTGGTGGAGCTCGATCCGCGTAATGCGGCCGCCGCCCGCCTGCTCGCCGCGGACGCCGGGCTGACCCAGGTCGAGGTGGTCACCGGGGACGCGGCGCAGACCGACGTGTACGCCGGGCTGGTCCCGGCCGGCCTCGTGCTGGCCTGCGGCGTGTTCGGCAACATCACGGACGAGGACGTGGCCCGGACCATCCGGTACTGCGCCGGGCTGTGCGCCGCGGGGGGCACGGTGGTGTGGACCCGTGCGCGCCGTCAACCCGACCTGATCCCGCAGATCTGCGACTGGTTCGCGGCCGAAGGCTTCGAGCTGCTGGGTGTCTCAGCGCCGGAAACGCGCTGGGGAGTCGGCGCGCACCGGTTCGCGGGGACACCCACGCCGCTGCCCGCCGGCCAGCGGATGTTCACCTTTGTGGGCGGCGACGTACTGAGGCGCCGGTCCAGGTGACGTGCTGAGGCGCATGTCCAGCTGACGCGCTGGGGTGCTGGCTCCGGCTAGTGCGCGAAGATCGGGGCCGGGTTCCGGGCCAGCGTGAGCCTGGCACTGGCGGGCCTTGACGATGAGCTCGGTGGCCGGGGCCCGGACCGTGGCTGCGCAGCGGTGCACGGCCTGCCCGCTGCTTCCGAAGAGCAGGGCACAGGCCAGCGTGGCCAGCGCCGCGGGAAAGAACAGGATCGCCTTCAGCCGGGCGGACGGGTGCGGGATATGCCGCCGGACGGGCTCCGTGCGCCGGGCCATCCAGCTGGCGAACCGGGCCAGCCGGGCCCGGACTTCCTCGATCCGGGGCATCTCCTCGTCCCAGGTGAGCCTGGTGAAGGTGGAAAATAGCGCGGCCAGGCGGGGATCTGAGTCCCTCAGCATCCGGTCGATCCGGTCCAGCATCCGTCGCTGACTCGCCGGCAGGCTCACGGCTGATTCTCCCATCTGGGCTTCCCCCGGGTCTGCTTCCGCAGCCAGGCACTCCCGACCGTGCGGTAGGGGGGATCCGGCTTCTGGCCTAGGCTACCGGCCGTCGGTGGCGATCCGCCGGGCACCCGCCTGGTCCGTAATCATTGCGTCAGATACTCGCTTCTCTCTGTACCCGGTGGTGCCGGAGTGGCCGCTGGTGCCGCGCTGCGGCCGCGGGGCCATGTCCAAACCGTGACCGGGAATGGCCGGGCGCTCCTTGACAGCCGTCCGCTTTAGGTCTGGGGTGGGTGGTGGAAATCGTCCGAAACCGTGCGACTCTGGGTGGGCATGATGCACATTCCCGGCTTCCGCGTGCGGACCCCGGGCCGGTCCTGGGCCCGGCCTGGCCTGGTGCTGGCCACCGCGCTGTCTCTGCCCGTGGGGGTCCTGCCGCAGCTGGGCGTGTCCCAGCCGGCGTTAGCCCAGTCGGCGTTAGCCCGGCAAGCCCCAGTCCAGCAAGCCCCAGTCCAGCAAGCCCCAGTCCAGCAAGCCCCAGTCCAGCAAGCCTTGCGCCAGCATGCGTTAGCCCGGCCAGCCTCAGCCTCGCCCCGGTCGTCGGGCAGCGATTCGTCGTGCCCGGCCGCGAGCCCGGCGTCGGCCGGCTCGCCGACCGTGTCCGGGCCGGCCGACGTGCGCGCGATCCCGGGTGACGGCTCGGCCACTGTGCTGTGGTGCCCGCCGGCCACCGGGGCAGGCTCGGTGGTGAGCTACACCGTGGCTTCCTCGTCGGGCCAGTCGGTCACCGCGAAGGTCCCGGACGACTGGGCCATCGTGGACGGCCTGACCAACGGCGCCGCCGAGACGTTCACGGTGACCGCGAGCACCTCCAGCGGCCCGTCCGGCCCCGGCGTGTCCTCGTCCCCGGTCACCCCGGCCCGTCCGGCCCCGCCCGCGGACGTCCTGCGCGGCCAGTCGCAACAGGTGACCTACGATTCCAGTTCGCTGCTGATCGGGGGCCGCCGGGTATTCATCACCGCCGGGGAGTTCGACCCCTGGCGCACGCCGTCTCCCTCGCTGTGGCTCGACGACCTGCAGAAGATGAAGGCCGACGGCTACAACGCGGTGACCGTGTACTTCGACTGGGACTACTCCTCGCCGTCGCCGGGGGTGTACGACTTCACCGGCGTCCGGGACATGAACGAGTTCCTGAACATGGCCCAGGAAGCCGGGCTGTACGTCATCGCCCGGCCCGGCCCGTACATCAACGCGGAAACCGACGGCGGGGGTATCCCGTCGTGGGTCCTCAACGCCCCGAACGGATACCGCACCGACACCGAGCCCTACCTGTCGGCCGCCCTGCAGTGGTTCTCGGAGATCGACTCGATCATCGCGGCCCACCAGATCACCAGGGGCGGCGACGTGATCCTGTACCAGATCGAGAACGAGTACACCGGAAGCTCCGCGGCCGACCTGCAGTACCTGGCCAGCCTGGAGCAGCAGGCCAGGTCGGACGGGATCGACGTGCCGTTCACGTTCAACCAGTGCTGCGGCGGCCCGTTCTACACCTCGGGCACCGGCGCGGTGAACATCAGCGGCCCGGACAACTACCCGCTCGGCTTCAACTGCTCGAACACCGGCAGCTTCGGCCAGCCATACGGCTACCCGACCCAGTCCGGCGAGCCGCTCTACCTGCCGGAATTCCAGGGCGGATCGTTCGATCCCTGGGGAGGCGCCGGCTACGACAACTGCTACGAGCTGACCGGGCCTGACTTCGAAAACGTCTACTACAAGAACAACATCGCCCAGGGCGTGACCATGCAGAGCAACTACATGGGCGTGGGCGGCACAAACTGGGGCTGGCTGCCCGATCCGGACGTGTACACGTCGTATGACTACGGCGCGGCCATCCGGGAGACGGGTGAGATCGGCACGCCCGCCGACCCGGACTCGATCGTCGGCTCCAAGTACGGCGAGAACAAGCTGATCAACGACTTCGAGACGTCGGCGGCCCCGCTGACCGATACCCAGCCGGTCGCCGCGCCGATCCCGGATAACTCCGCCGTGACCACGCTGGCCCGGGCCAACCCCTCCGACGGCACCCAGTTCGTCTACGTCCGGCAGGCCGACGCGACATCCACCGCCACGGTCAGCACGCACCTCGCGCTGAACACGGACCAGGCCGCGGGCTACACCTACGACGACGCCAGCCCGGCGCTGACCTACACCGGCAGCTGGACGCACGCCAACGCCAGCAACAGCAACTACACGGCGGGCGACTACGACAGCACCGAATCGTGGAGCACGCAGGTCGGCGCGAGCATGTCCGTCACGTTCACCGGCACCGCGGTGCAGTGGATCGGCCCGAAGAACACCAATGGCGGCATCGCCGACGTCTACCTGGACGGGAACCTGGCCGGCACGGTGGACACCTACGCCGCGGCCGGCAAGGAGTTCCAGCAGGTGCTCTTCAGCCAGACCGGGCTGTCCGCGGGCAGCCACACGCTGACCATCACGGTGACCGGGAACAAGGACGCGGCGTCCTCGGCGGACACCGTGGTGATCGACGCGATCAACGTGCCCACCGCCGCCGAGCAGGCCGACTACTACCCGGTAGTGCCACAGAGCGGCACGCTTACCCTGGACGGCCGGGACTCCCGGCTGCTGCTGGCCAACTACGACTTCGGCGGCCAGGACCTGGTCTACTCCACGTCGGAGCTGATGACCCAGGCCACCATCGGTGGGCAGGCCACCGCGGTGCTCTACGACCCGGCGGGCACCGATGGCGAGACCGTGCTGCGCTACCCGAGCGAGCCGCACGTCACGGTGCTCGCCGGATCCACCGTCACCTCGGCCTGGGACGCCAGCCGCGGCGACCTGCGGCTCGATTACACCCACGAGGGCCTGGCCGAAGTCGAGATCACCGGCGGCGGACGGTCTTCGTTGCGGCTACTCATCGCCTCCACCGCGGTGGCCCAGGAATTCTGGCCGGAGAGCACGGAGGCCGGTCCGGCACTGGTCGAGGGCGGGTACCTGGTCCGCACGGCCACCGCGCACGGGTCGCAGCTGGCCCTGACCGGGGACACCTCGCAAGCCGGGCCGCTCACCGTGTGGGCGCCCCCCGGCATCCGCTCGGTCAGCTGGAACGGCCAGCCGGTCGCGGTGCGCGCGGGCCAGGACGGGTCGCTCACCGGGACCGTGCCCGGGCCCGCGGCCGTGCACCTGCCCGCGCTGACCGGATGGCGATTCAGCGCGGAGACTCCGGAGGTGCAGCCCGGCTTCGACGACAGCTCCTGGACGCTGGCTGACCATCCTGTGTCCAACGCCAGTTCGCCCGGCACCCCGGTGCTGTACGCCGGTGATTACGGCTACCAGCACGGGTTCGTCTGGTATCGGGGCCACTTCACCGCGACGGGCGGCGAGACCGGGGTGAAGCTGACTGCCGACGGGATCTCGCCGACCGGGGCCTTCTCGGTCTGGCTCAACGGCGCGTTCCTCGGCTCCAGCTCGGCGGCCGGGCCGACCACCCAGACGTTCAGCTTCCCGGCGGGCGCGCTCAACCCCGGCCACGATAACGTGATCGCGGTGCTGGTGGAGAACACCGGCAACCCGGAGGGCCCGACCGGGGAGAAGACCGGCCTGTACAGCGCGTCGCTGGTCGGCTCCTCCGCGCCGCTGACCTGGCGGCTGATGGGCAGCCCCGGCGGCATCGCGCTGCAGGACCCAGTGCGCGGGATCATGAACGCGGCCGGCCTGTACGGCAGCAACCACGGCTGGGATCTGCCCGGTTACCCGGACAGCGACTGGGAGCCGGTCACCCTGCCGGACAGTTGGGCGGCCCGGGGCATCCCGCCGGGCATCGGCTGGTACCGGACGAGTTTCTCGCTCGATCTGCCGAGGCAGGCCTACGTCCCGGTCAACGTGCAGATCGGCGGCCCGGGACCGGGCGCCGGTACCGCGGACTACCGGGCGCTCATCTACGTCAACGGCTGGCTGATCGGCCGGTACGTCAACAACGTGGGCCCGCAGCACCAGTTCTACGTGCCGGCCGGCATCCTGAATGACCAGGGCCCGAACACGCTGGCCATCGCGGTCTGGGGGCTGGACGCGACCGGGGGCGGGCTGGACCAGGTGAGCCTGGTGGCGGCGGGTAACCAGGCGGGCGGGGTGCCGGTGCGCCCGGTGGCCAGCCCGGGTTACTCGCCGCAGGTATACGGGCCGCCTGCCAGCCCGCAGCCCACGCTGGCCGCGATCCCGTCCAGCGCGCTCGCCGAGGGCACTTTCACGGTCAAGGCGACGCTGGCTAACCCGGGCCCGGTCCCGCTGCGCGACGCCTCGGTCGCGCTGGACGTCCCCTCGGGCTGGACGACGTCCCCGTCGGGATCGGTGTCGCTGGGCACCGTGGGCCCTGGGGCCAGCGCGTCGGCCAGCTTCACGGTGACCGCGCCGGCGTCCGGGCTGAGTCCCGGGCTGGTCGGCCTGCTCGCGAAGGCCACGTTCAGCACCGGGCCCGGCGGCGTCCAGACACTGATCAACAGTGCCGAGGTGAACGTGCCTGCCCCGAGCCTGTCGTCAACCTTCAACAACACCGGTACCACCGACAACTCTGACACCAACCCGTCGTCTGGGTTTGAAGGCTTCGATGGGGACGGCACGACCTACTCGGCGCAGGGCTTGGCTGCGGACAACCTGACCCCGGGAGCCACGGTGACGACGGCCGGGCTGAGCTTTACCTGGCCGAACGTCGCCCCGGCCGAGCCGGACAACACGATGGCGGAAGGCCAGACGATCACGGTCACCGGCTCCGGGTCGACGCTGGGCTTCCTGGCGGCGGCCAACAACTCGGCGGAATCGGGCACCGGCACGATCTACTACACCGACGGCAGCACCCAGTCGTTCACCCTCGACGTGGGCAACTTCTGGTATCCGGCCGGCCAGGACGGTAACCCATCGAATACGCAGGTGGACGGGGTGGACTACGCCAACTACCCGGCCGGGTCCTCGGGCCACGAGGTTTACGTATTCGAGCAGTCTGTGAGCCTGGAGCCGGGCAAGACCATTGCGGCCGTCACCCTGCCCTCGCTCGGCAGCGTGGCCGGCTACAACCCCGCCCTGCATATCTTCGCCTTGTCGGTCGGCTGACTCTGCCGGTCGGCTGACTCTGCCGGTCGGTCCGCTTCTCCGGCAGAGGGGCCAGCCGGGCTTCGGCGCGGGCAGGCGGGCGCCGGCTCTCGCGGCCGGCTCTGGGCGGGGCTGGCTCGGGTGGGGGCGCTGCGGGATGAGGCTGGCCCCGGGCGGGTGGGTGCCCGGGTCTCACGCGACGTGCGGTTCGGGAGTGACGGTCCAGGACAGCCCGGACGGCGCGGTCCAGATCAGGGTGCCGGGCCTGGGCTGTCGCAGACGCCAGGCGGTCGAGCCCTTCATCCGGTGGTCGTGGCGGCATCCGCCGGAGATGTTGCAGGGGCAGGTGAGACCGCCCTGATCATAAGGGACTGTGTGATCAAGGTCGCAGCGCGATGCTGGCCTGCGACAGATCGGGAACCCGCAGTCTTGGTCCCGGACCTCAATAAGGTTCCGCATCCAGTCGGGGATCCGGTAGCCAGGGGCCGCGTTGGCGTGCGTGCACGGGACGTCGTGATCACCGTCCGGGCGACGGTCATCCGCATGGCCGGCCTGCCGGGCCGCGGCCACGGCCGCAGTCAGGATGACTCGCAGAGCGCCGGCCGGGTCAGCGCCGGCCGGGTCAGCGGGCGTATCCGGTTCCAGGCCCGTGTTCCATCCAGCCTGCGCGGCAGACCGCGTTTTGCCTAGGAGTGTGACCGGCACAGTGACGGTGATCCGGCCGAGCACGCCGGGCCCGGGCGGGTCGGTATCTCGGTGCCGTCGATCTGGCCAGCGGATCTGGGTCACCGCGATCACCTGGCCGTCGGCGTCGGTCACGACGACCCGCCACACACAACTCGGATCGGCCGCCGCAGCCCGGGCTAGTTCCCGGGCCACTTCCCCCGTGATCGCGCCCATCCGGGTGAGCTGGCCCGGCTCGTCCCACCAGCCTGCCAGCGTCCGCCAGGACACGTTCAGCTCAGGGCGCCGGATTTTGGCCTGGCCGGCACCTGCGCCTGGCCATGGGACGTCGTCCGGAGGCGGGATCGGGGGCCAGGACCACGGGGCCTCAGCTGGCGGGCAGGAATCGCCTACGGGAGTTGGGTCGCCGCGGGCGCACCCGTCGGCCGGGGTGTCACCGGGAGTACTGTCGCCGGTTCCCAACCCGGGACCGGACCCACATCCGGACCCGGGGCCAAGTCCGGGCCCGGACTTGGACCCGGCCCCCTTCTCGGGTCCGGTCTCGGCCCCGGATCCGGACTCGGCCCCGGACTTGGACCCGGACCTGGATCCCGACTTGGACCCGGGCCCGGACTCAGGCCCGGGTCCCGTCTCGGGTGTGGACTTGGACCCAGATCCCGGCCCGGGGGTGGGCCTGGCTCCCGATCCGCGAGGGGGCTTGGACCCGGATGGAGCGCTGGGCGTCCCCTGACCGTGTGGACCATGGCCTGGGTTCTTACCGCGGCCGCCTCTGGGCGCGTCGGTGCCACCGTCTCCGGGGCGTATACCGCCACCCGGGCCTGCGCCGGGTGGGTCCGAGTTCGCGGGGGAGGCCTGGTCGGGCGGTTGCGGGAGAGTGCCCAGCAGTAGGCCGATGAACACCTGGGCGCGCAGCAGGTCGATGCCGCCACCAGCCCCGCTACCCTTCATCAGCTCGGCCAGGCCGCTGATGCGGGCCCACGCGGCGGAAGCCTGCGCGGCCGGGAGGAAGTGCCCGGACAGGGCGGCGGTCCCGCTCTCCTCGCCGTTGAGCTCTACGCGGGCCTTCTTCTCTGCTTCAGCACGCCGTCGTTCTGCGGCTGCGGGGTTGACAGAAATCACCGCGCGCTGCAAGGACGCACGAAGCTGGCCGGTGGTCTGGTTTCCGGCCCGGACGAGGACCTTGCGCTCCACCGCCTGGGCCAGGTCGTCATCGAGCGGAGTGGTCCACAGATCGATGAGCTTGGCCCGGCCCAGGTCGATCGTTCCTTCACTCAGTGCGGACCATGTCCCAGGCAGCCGGCGGGACAGGCTGACCGCCAGGCCCATCCACCACTCGGCGGCACACTGCGTCAAGGTCAGGGCCATCGCCACCTCGTTAGGTGCGAACTCCGCGGCTAGCTCCCGGGTGGGGTCACGGTCCAGCTCAGGATCGTCCATGACGCCCCGGCGGCGCCCGAGCTCGGCGACTGCGGCCAGTTCCTGTGCCTGGGCCCAAGAGGTGATCTTGCGCCAGCCAGTAATGCTGTTCACCAGGCCGGACTCGTCCATTTGGCCCGGCCGACCTTGGTCAAGCCAGGCCGCCAGGGCCGCACCAGGGAGCGTGCGAACGTGACCCGCCAGGTCTGAAGCCAGCATCGGCCGGCACGCGTCTGCTTCCGTGGCGTGCAACTCGTCTTCGGCCAGCGGGTCCTCGTCTGCCGGCTTCGCGGCGGCAAGGGCCTGGGTCGCCGGGTCCTGCCGGGAGTCCTCAGCGGCCGGATCCTGGGTCGGCTGATCGCCAGCCGACTGGGGCGTGCGGGGGGACTCCAGCTGATCCGGCTCTCCGGGCGGCTGATCTGTGAGCGGGCGGGGGCTGAGTAAGCCGGCGCGAGGAGGCCTGGCTGGCCGCGCCGGCTCGCCCCACGCGGGCAGGTCCTGGCCAGCGCGGGTGCGCCGCAAGCGATCGGCTGCCGCCAGCACTTCTTCCATCGGGATGTCGCCGGCCCAGGACATGCCCATTCCGTGACCGGCCGATGTCGCCGCGCTGGCGGAGCGCGAGCCCGGTGGGTCAGGCGACGGTCCTTGGCCTGCGGGTTCTGCTGACGTGGGACTCACCTCCCGGTCGGGCGACGGCGAATCATCGGGATCTGGAACCTTCAGCTATGCGAACATAGTATCGAAAAAATTACCGGTATGTTCAGAGTTAATATATATGTTCGATAACGTTCTGTGATGTGCGACGGGGAGGTCCTGGAATCCAAGGGTGAGGTGGGGCCCGATGTTACGGCGGATGCCCGCGTAGTCGGGGGGACTGACGTGCGCCGACCGCCATGCGACGAATGCAGCTACCCGCCCGCCGCCGCCCCGCCTGACCGGCCCGCCTGACCGGCCCGCTCCGCCTGACTCGCGCCGTCCCGCCCGCCCGCCGTCCCGCCCGCCCGCCCGCCCGCCCGCCCGCCCGCCCGCCCGCCGTCCCGCCCGCCCGGCCGCCCGCCGCCGTCCCGTCCGGCCCCACCCGCCCGCCCGGCCCCGTCCCGTCCCGTCCCGCCCGACCGGCGCCGTCCCGCCCCGCCGCCGGCCAGGTCGGCGCCCCCCGGCCGGCGCCCGGGCCCGCACCCCCGCTCGCCGCGCCGCCCTTCTGGTCACCCCGTCTGTTCACCGTGTCTTCGTGTGGGCGTCTACGCCCGGTCAACCAGCCGGAGTAACACTGGTCCGGCTGGGGGCGCTTAAGAGCTGCATTCCCAGCCGAACGGGAATTAGCGGCCAACCTGGAAAGAGGCCCCGTGCTCACCACCGCCCGCCGAACCGCGAAGGTCCTGGCCACGGCCGCCGTCCCGGCGAGCCTGCTGTTCGCCGGAGCCACGGCCGGAGCCACAGCCGCCGCCGCATCCCCTGTCACGAGCGGAGCCGCCGCTCAGCACGCGGTCCGCCACGGCGCTGCCCCGCAGTACTGGGTGCGGCAGATCCTCAACGGCAAGAAGCTCCGGCACACGTTCGTCCCGGCTGGCTCCGCCAAGCGGCGATCCGAGCCGCTCGCGGACCCCGACGACATCACGGTGCTCGGCCACCACCTCTACACCGCGTTCCAGAACGGGATCGGCCCGCAGGGCCAGGCCAGCACCGACGGCAACACCGACAGCACGGTCGTGGAGTACACCGCCGCCGGCCATGTCCTCCACCAGTGGGATATCCATGGCAAATGCGACGGCATCACCGCCGACACCGGCAGGCACCTGCTCATCGCCACGGTGAACGAGGACGCCAACTCCAGCGTTTACACCATCACGCCCGGCGCCCCGGCCGCCGCGCAGATCGAGCACTACCACTACAGCCAGCAGCCGCTCCCGCACAACGGCGGCACGGATGCGATCTCGATCTACCACGGCCAGGTGCTGATCAGTGCCTCGGCCCCGGGCACCAAGGGAAAGGCCGCCCCTCAGCCGACCTACCCCGCGGCGTACTCGGTGACCTTCGACCCGGCCACGCGCATCGCCAAGGTTAAGGCGCTGTTCTACGACGAGGCCGCAGCCACTGTGGCCAACGTGGGCCCGGACCAGGGCACGGTGGTTCGGCTAGCGCTGACCGACCCGGACTCCAACGAGATCGTGCCGAACTCCGGCCCTCGATTCGCCGGTGACTTCATGCTGACCAGCCAGGGGGACAAGGAGCAGATATTTGTCCGCGCCGGGTGGGGCGGCCAGCGGCTATCGGTGCTCCGGCTGTCGCAGTCGGTTGACGACACGGCTTGGGCCCGCAGCCCGGCGGGTCGCCTGTACGGCGACGACACGAGCGGGGACACGGTGGACGTGGTGACAGGCCGCTTCCCGGCGCAGTCCATCTTTGTCGCCGTCACACCCTGCGACGCAGACAACGCGCCCGCCACCTGCCCGGCGCCCGGATTCCCGCCCAACTACCTGGGCCAGCTGAACCCGTGGAGCGGGCACATCACCCGGGTGCCGGTCCATGGCCCCGCTTTCGAGCCGCAGGGCATGGTGTTCGTCAGCCCCGGCTGGGTCGTCACCCCGGGCTGACGCCGGGCTGACGCCGGGCGACGCACGGGCGGACGGGCAGACGGGCGCACGGGCAGACGGGCGCACGGGCAGACGCCGCCGGGAATTATCGGAGACAAATAGGCACTTACTTACTTACTTACTTCTGTCAGGGAAGTGCCGTCCCCTGCTGGGGCGGCGGAGACGGTCAGCCCGATCCAGCGGGGGCCTGGATGCGCCGAGACCAGCGCTCCATGAGGGCCGTCGGCTCCACCGAGCCTCCCGAATCCACGAAGGCCGCCGAAGCCGCCGGAACTCCCGAGGCCGCCAGGTCCGCCGAAGCCGCCGGAACTCCCGAAGCCGCCGGAACTCCCGAAGCCGCCAGGTCCGCCGAAGCCGCCAGGGCTCCTGAAGCCACCCGGGCCCACGGCCCCGGCCGGTTCCGGCGGCCCTCGAGAACCCTGGCCCTGGCGGCGGCTGCGGTCGCGCTGGCCGCCCTGCTCGGGCCGGCTGCCCCGAAAGGCACTCGCCTGGCCGTCCGTCTGGTCGCGGCGGTCGAGGGCGTCGGCCGCAAAGCACATCCGGCCAATCCCGCCCTGCTCGGCAACAGCCACCCGGCGCCGCCGACCGGCGCCGTCGGGGCACTGTTCCGCATCACCCCCGGCGGTCAGCTGACCGGTGGGCACTTCTGCACCGCGAGCGTGGTGGACAGCCCCACGGGCGATCTGGTCATGACGGCCGCGCATTGTGTCAGCGGACTGCGCGGTGTCAGCGGACTGCGCGGTGTCAGCGGACTGCGCGGTGTCAGCGGACTGCGCGGCGAGCGGGTTGCCTTCGTGCCCGGATTCCGCGACGGAACTGTTCCGGATGGGGTGTGGCCGGTCGTCCGGGTCATCGTCGATCAGGCCTGGGCTACCTCGGCCGACCCCGATCACGACGTGGCCTTCCTCCAGGTCAGGAAGGCCGGATCGGGCGCCACCGTGCAGTCCGTCACCGGGGGCGAGCGGCTCGGCCTCGGCCAGCCCGACGATCAGCTCGTCCGGGTCACCGGCTACCCGGATCGTCTGTCCGCGCCCATCACCTGCGAGAACTGGGTAACCGCCGTCAGCCCGACCCAGCTCAGGTTCGACTGTGGCGGCTACGCGGACGGCACCAGCGGCAGCCCGCTGCTGGCCGGGGTGAACCGGGAGAGCGGACTGGGCACGGTGATCGGCGTGATCGGCGGATACCAGCTGGGCGGGGCCACCGAGTCGGTGTCCTACGCGGCCCGGCTCGGCCCGAGCGCGGCGGCGCTGTACCGGGCGGCCACCGCCGGGTCCTAACCAGGGACCCGGCCCCCCCGAACAGCCTGCCCCCGAACAGCCCACCCCAACACCGGCCCGCGCCAACACGGGCCCCTAACACCGGGTCGCCCCAGACACCGACGCCCGGTGGTCCGGCCCCGGCTGCGGCCCGGGTCCGGGAAATGATTAAGTAGGGATCACACGGACACCTCGGCAGGCGAGGAGGCGGCATGGGCGCGCGTACCTGGATCGAGTCCTGGCCCGTCTACCGGCAGGCGGCCGGGCCGGACCGGCGTGGCCTCGGCGCGGCCACCAAGAGCGCCCGCAACTCGGCCCTCAAGCCCCGGACCGCGACCGCCGACCAGGTCGGTCAAGTCGGTCTGCCCGTACTGCGCGGTCGGCTGTGGCCAGAACGTGTTCGTCAAGGACGAGAAGGTCGTCCAGATCGAGGGCGATCCCGACTCCCCGGTCAGCCGCGGCCACCTGTGCCCCAAGGGGTCGGCCAGCCTCCAGCTCACCACCGGCGATGCCCGCCAGTACCAGATGCTCTACCGCCGCCCGGGCGGCACCGAATGGGAGCCGCTGGACCTGGACACGGCGATGGACATGATCGCCGACCGGGTCATCGACGCCCGCCGCCAGGGCTGGCAGTGGGAGCACGAGGGCCGGCGGACCCGGCGGACCATGGGGTTCGCCAGCCTCGGCGGGGCGACCCTGGACAACGAAGAGAACTACCTGATCAAGAAGTTGTTCACCGCGCTGGGCGCGATCCAGATCGAGAACCAGGCGCGCATATGACACTCCTCCACAGTTCCCGGTCTGGGAACTAGCTTTGGCCGCGGCGGCGCGACCACTTTCCAGCAGGACCTGGCCAACGCCGACTGCATCCTGATCGAGGGCTCGAACATGGCCGAGGCCCATCCGGTCGGGTTCCAGTGGGTGATGGAGGCCAAGAAGCGCGGCGCGACCATCATCCATGTCGACCCGCGGTTCAGCCGGACCAGCGCCGTGGCCCACCTGCACGTGCCGATCCGGGCCGGCGCGGACATCGCGTTCGTCGGCGGCCTGATCAACTACGTGCTGCAGAACGGGAAGTACTTCGACGAGTACGTCCGCGCGTACACGAACGCCCCGGTGATCATCAGCGAGGACTTCGCGGACACCGAGGATCTCGACGGCCTGTTCTCGGGGTTCGATGCCGAGAACCGGGTCTACGACGCGGAGACCTGGGCATACCAGGGTGGCGAGGTGTCACCGGCCAGCGGCGCCCGGGGCATGGAGCCGGGCCGCAAACGGCAGGTCCGCCAGGCGGCCCGCGGCGAGGCGCACGGGTCCGGCGGCGCGGCGGCCCACCCCGACCCGGACCGGGACGACACGCTGCAGCATCCGCGCTGCGTGTTCCAGATCCTCAAGCGGCACTTCGCCCGGTACACGCCGGAGGTGGTCGCCGAGGTCGCCGGGGTGCCCGAGGAGCAGTTCCTCAAGGTGGCGCAGGCCATCACGGAGAACTCGGGGCGCGACCGGACCACCGCGTTCGTGTACAGCCTGGGCTGGACCCAGCACACGGTGGGCGTGCAGTACATCCGGACCGCCGCGATCCTGCAGGCGCTGCTGGGCAACATGGGCCGTCCCGGCGGCGGCATCCTGGCCCTGCGCGGGCACGCCTCCATCCAGGGCTCCACCGACATCCCGACCCTGTTCGACCTGCTGCCCGGGTACCTGCCGATGCCGTTCGCGCACGGCGACGACGACCTGGACAGCTACGTGCAGGACGAGAGCGTGCAGAACGGGTTCTGGGCCAACACCCGCGACTACATGGTCAGCCTGCTCAAGGCCTGGTGGGGCGAGGCCGCCACGGCGGACAACGACTTCTGCTACGACTACCTGCCCCGGCTGACCGGCAGCCACAGCACCTACGAGACGGTGCTGGCCCAGATGGCCGGGACCTGCAAGGGGTACTTCCTGTGGGGCCAGAACCCGGCGGTCGGCTCGGCCAACGCGCGGATGCAGCGGATGGGCCTGGCCAACCTGGACTGGCTGGTGGTCCGCGATCTGGTGATGATCGAGAGCGCCACGTTCTGGCAGAACGGCCCGGAGATCGAGACCGGCGAGATGCGCACCGAGGACATCAAGACCGAGGTGTTCTTCATGCCCGCGGCGGCGCACACCGAGAAGAGCGGCAGCTTCACCAACACCCAGCGGATGCTGCAGTGGCACCACACCGCGGTCGAGCCGGCCGGCGACGCGCGCAGCGACCTGTGGTTCGCCTACCACCTGGGCCGGCGCATCCGGGCGAAGCTGGCCGCGGCCGCCCGGCAGCAGGCCGCGGACGCCGAGACCGTCCTGGGCCAGGCCGAGGCCCTGGACATGGACCGGCCCATCCTGGACCTCACCTGGGACTACCCGACCCACGGCCCGCAAGACGACCCGGACGCCGACGCGGTGCTGGCCGAGATCAACGGCTGGGACGCCGAGGGCAAGCCGGTCTCGTCGTACACCCAGCTCAAATCCGACGGCTCGACCGCGGCGGGCTGCTGGATCTACTGCGGCGTCCGGGCGGGCGGGGTGAACCAGGCCGCCCGGCGCAAGCCCGGGCGCGAGCAGAACTGGGTCGCGAACGAGTGGGGCTGGGCCTGGCCGGCCAACCGGCGGGTGCTCTACAACCGGGCCTCAGCCGACCCGGACGGCAAGCCGTGGAGCGAGCGCAAGGCCCTGGTCTGGTGGGACGAGGAGAACGGCAAGTGGACCGGGCACGACATCCCGGACTTCGTCGCCGACCGGCCGCCGTCCTACCGTCCACCCGAGGGCGCCACCGGGGTGGCGGCGATCTCCGGCATCGACCCGTTCATCATGCAGGCGGACGGCAAGGCCTGGCTGTTCACCCCGGCCGGCCTGGTGGACGGCCCGCTGCCCGCGCACTACGAGCCGCAGGAATCCCCGCTGCCCAACCGGCTGTACCGGCAGCAGCACAACCCGGTCCGCGAGATCCTGGTGAACCCGCAGGACCGGTTCCAGCCCAGCGGGGCCGAGCCCGGGTCGGAGATCTTCCCGTACGTGACCACCACCTACCGGCTCACCGAGCACCACACGGCGGGCGGGATGTCGCGCTTCCTGCCCTACCTGGCCGAGCTGCAGCCCGCGTTCTTCTGCGAGGTGTCGCCCGAGCTGGCGGCCGAGCGGGGGCTGGAGCACATGGGCTGGGCGACGATCATCACCGCGCGCAACGCGATCGAGGCCCGGGTGATGATCACCCGCCGGATCAAGCCGCTGCACGCGGGCGGGCAGACCGTGCACCAGGTCGGCCTGCCCTGGCACTGGGGCCCCAACGGCCTGACCACCGGGGACGCGGCCAACGAGCTGTCGCATATGGCCCTGGACCCGAACGTGCACATCCAGGAGGTCAAGGCCATGGCCGTGGACATCCGGCCCGGCCGCCGGCCGCGCGGCCCGGCGCTGCGCGACCTGATCCGTTCCTACCAGCAGCGGGCCGGCATCACCGATGAGACTGGGACGCAGGCGTGAGCGACATAACTGCAAATTCGCCGCAACGAAAACCATCCGCCGCGGCTCACTTCGCCCCGCTCCATGACCCGGCGGCACACGCGGGCTACGAGGAGCACCCGCCCAGGATGGGCTTCTTCACCGACACCTCGGTGTGCATCGGGTGCAAGGCCTGCGAAGTGGCCTGCAAGACGTGGAACGAGGTGCCCGAGGACGGGCTGAACCTGCTGGGCATGTCCTACGACAACACCGGCGGGCTGGGCGCCTCCACCTGGCGGCACGTCGCGTTCATCGAGCAGATCACCCGGCCCGGTGACGCGCGGGGCGGGGATGGCCAGTCCAGGGCCACCGACTCCACCGCGTTCTCCGCGGACGGCTCCCGCTGGCTCATGTCCAGCAACGTGTGCAAGCACTGCACCGAGTCCGCCTGCCTGGACGTCTGCCCGACCGGCGCGCTGATGCGTACCGAGTTCGGCACGGTCGTGGTCCAGGACGACATCTGCAACGGCTGCGGGTACTGCGTCTCGGCCTGCCCGTTCGGGGTCATCGAGCGGCGCGAGGGGGACGGCCGGGCCTGGAAGTGCACGCTGTGCTACGACCGGATCGGTGACGGGCTCGAGCCCGCCTGCGCCAAGGCCTGCCCGACCGAGTCAATCCAGTTCGGCCCGGTGGACGAGCTGCGCGAGCGGGCCCAGCTGCGGGTCGGTGAGCTGCAGGCGGCCGGGGAGACCGGGGCCCGGCTCTACCTGGAGGACCCGGACGACGGCATCAGCGGTGGCGGCGCGTTCTTCCTGCTGCTGGACGAGCCCGAGGTGTACGGGCTGCCGCCGGACCCGGTGGTCACCACCCGGGACCTGCCCCGGATGTGGCGGCACGTAGCCACCGCCGCCGGTGCCCTGCTGGCCGGCGGGCTGATCGCCTCGATGCGCCGGGACCTGCGCCCATGAGCGGGGCGGTCAGCCCCGGGGCGGGCGGGATCGGGGCGCCGGCCCTGGCGGCGCGCCTGCGGGAGCGCTTCGGCGTGCACGGGCGCGGCCAGCATGAGCGGGACCAGCATGAGCGGGACCAGCATGAGCGGGACCAGCATGAGCCCGGCGGGCCCGCGGGCGCAGCGGGCCGCGGGAACGGTCACCGCCGCGGCCGACGGGGCGGCGGCCGGGGTGGCGAGCAGCTCGTCGTGCCGAGGGCGCAGCCGGACTCCTATTACGGCAAGCCGATCCTCAAGGAGGTGGTCTGGGGATCCCCGGACGTGCCGGGCTACCTGTTCCTGGGCGGGCTGGCCGGCGCCTCCTCGGTGCTGGCCGCGTTCGCGCAGGCGGCGGGCAACCACCGGCAGGCCAAGGCGTCGAAGATCGCCGCGCTCGGGGCCATCGGCGTGTCCGGGGTGGCGCTGGTGGCTGACCTGGGACGGCCGGAGCGCTTCCTCAACATGCTGCGCGTGGTCAAGCCCAGCTCGCCGATGAGCGTCGGCTCCTGGCTGATCTCCGCGTTCGGCGGGGCGTCCGCGGCCGCCGCGGCCTGCGCGGTGACCGGCCGGCTGCCCAGGGCCGGGGCCGCCGCCACCGCTGGCGCGGCCCTGGTGGGCCCGTTCGTCTGCACCTACACCGCCGCGCTGCTCTGCGACACCGCGGTGCCCGCCTGGCACGACGCCCACCGCGAGATGCCCTACCTGTTCGCCGGGTCCGCCGCCTCCGCCGCGGGCGGCCTGGGCATGATGGTGGTGCCGGCCGAGGACGCCGGGCAGGCCATCCGGTTCGCGGTGCTCGGCGCCGCCACCGAGCTGACCGCGAAAAGCCTGCTGCTCAAGCGGCTGGAAGACATCGCCGACCCGTACCAGGAGGGCCTGGCCCGGGCGGCTGATGGAGCTGGCCGAGGTGCTCACCGCGGCCGGGCTGGCCGGGGCGGTGCTGGCGGGCCGGAGCCGGACCGCGACCATGCTGTCCGGCGCGGCTCTGGTGGCTTCCTCCGCGCTGACCAGGTTCGGCATCTTCGAGGCGGGCCGGGCCTCGGCCCGCGACCCGAAGTACACCGTCGGCCCGCAGCGGGCCCGGCTGGCCGCCCGGGAACAGGCCGCTAAGGAGCGGGAGCAGGTCCCTTAGGCGCACGATCGCCGGGAGACTGCACCGGCTCGGGGGCGCTGACGTCCCGCACGGGCGCACCGACGATCCGGGTGTGGATCTCCTGCTCGGGGCGGCGGGCCTGGATGCGCGCGTACAGGTCGAAGGCCCGGACATCCTGAGGGGTGAACGGGGGCGGCGCCAGGCTGCGCGGCCACAGCCGGCGCACGCTGACCACGTTCGCCTCCACCGCGTAGAGGGTGAACTGGGCCTGCAGGTAGATCCAGGCCAGCAGGCCGAGCACCACGGCGAACACGCCGTACACCGACGAGCTCTTGGACACCTGGTGGGACACCAGGTAGGTGCCGAGCAGCTGGAGGATCTGCCAGACGACCGCGGACAGCACCGCCCCGGGCAGCATCTGCCGGGCCTTGATCTCAGGTTGCACCGCCAGCCGGAAGCCGAGCCAGAACACCCCGACGTTCAGCAGCAGGGCGACCGCCACGGTGCCGACCTGCGCGGCGGCCCCGCCGAGCACGCTGGCGCTGGCGCCCGCCAGGCCGGACAGCAGGGTCGTGACCAGTAGGCCGATGCCCACAGCCAGGATCATGCCGAGCTGCTTGAGCGTCGACCACGGGAAGCCGGCCCGCCGGGAGAACGGCACCCCCCAGACGGTGTTCAGCGCGTTCTGGGCGGCGCCGGCCACGCCCCGGGCGCCGAGGAAGGTCAGGATGAGCCCGATGGCCAGGGCCAGCCCGGTGCCGGTCAGCGCGTGCCCCTGGGCCGTGCTCTTGAGCTGGTCCCCGATCACCGGGAAATGGACGAAGGCCGAGTCGAGCACCTTGGTCTTGAGGGTCGGGTTGTCGGCCAGGACGATATCCAGCACGGTGACGAACACCAGCAGCAGCGGGAACAGCGAGGCGAACCCGTAGTAGGCGATGAGCGCGGCCAGGTTACCGGCCTGGTCGTCGCCGAACTTCTTCCACACGGCGATGGGGAAGGCCAGCCACGGCCTGCTCTGCTGCAGCCGGTCGAGGGCGGCGACCAGCTTTTTCACGGCGTTCATTGAGGATGACTCCTACCCTGCGGCCAGCGATTTAACAAGGACGGAGCGTGGCCACCAGGTAGGCCACCCCGAACGGGTCCCCCGCGTACTGCACCGCGACGTCCAGGCCCGTGCTCCCCTCCAGTGCCCCGGCCAGGACCTGCCACGCGGGCCGGCCGGTGGCCATCAGGTCGCGGGCCAGGCCGGGATCGAGGTCCAGCAGGGCGCCGGGGTCGCCGGCCCGGATGGCCCGCTCCACCCCGGCGTCGAAGCCGGCCGCCCGCTCGTCGAAGTGCCCGGGGGCCCTGGGCCCGCGCCGGGCGCTGCCGTCGCCGATCACCAGCAGCGCGGTGCGGGCGCCGCGGCCCGCCAGGTCCGCGCCCAGCTTCCGGCAGCCGGCCACCGGCTCGTCCCCGCTGACCGACCAGACCACCCGGACCCCGCGGTAGCCCGCCTGGTCCAGCAGGTACGCGCCGATCCCGGGGCCAGCTGGCAGCACCGGCCGCCCGGCCGGCCCGGCCTGGGGATGGGCGGGATCGGCGGCGGCCGGCCGCTGGCCCCGAACGCCGCGATGTTCAGCCGCCCGTCAGCCGGCCACGAGGCGGTCGCCGTCCCGGGGCCGGCCACCGCGACCACCTCGGGCTGGTCGCGGAGCAGGGTGGCGACCGCCTCGGCGCAGGCGGCGCGCAGTTCGGGCAGCACCGGGTCGGCGCCGGTCAGCTCGCGGACGAGCAGCGGCGCCCCCGGGCAGAGTGCGGCCTGGGTGATCACGGCGGGGTCCTGGTCGGCACGGTCAGCTCAGCCCAGTCCGCGGACGGTCCGGGCGGGCGGCTGCTCACCCTGGATCGCCGACACCATGGCCAGCACCTCGCGGGTCTCACGGACCTGGTGCACCCGGAACACGCGGGCTCCCAGCCAGGCGCAGATGGCCGTGGTGGCCAGCGTCCCGGTCACCCGCCGGTCCGGGGGAGCGTCGAGCGTCTCCCCGATGAAGTCCTTGTTGGACAGGGAGACCAGGACCGGCCAGCCGGTCGCCACCATCTCACCCAGCCGGCGGGTGATCTCCAGTGAGTGCCAGGTGTTCTTGCCGAAGTCGTGGGCCGCGTCGATCAGGATCCGGGCCGGATCCACCCCGGCCGCCGTGGCCCGGGCCGCCTGGGCCAGCGTCCGGTCCAGCACGTCGGCCATCACGTCGTCGTAGGCGACCCGGAACGGCCGGGTCCGCGGGGCCAGGTCGCCGACGTGCGCGCAGACCAGCCCGGCGCGGAACTCGGTGGCCACGGCCAGCAGGTCCGGGTCCTGGCCGCCCCAGGTGTCGTTCAGCAGGTCCGCGCCGGCCAGGCAGACTTCCCGGCCGACCTGGTGCCGCCAGGTGTCCACGCTGATCACCAGGTCCGGGTAGGCGGCCCGGACCGCGGCCACGAACGGCACGGTCCGGCGGATCTCCTCGGCCACGTCCACCGGGGCGCCGGGCGCGGCGGCCACCCCGCCGATGTCCAGGATGTCGGCGCCCTCGGCGACCACGGCGTGCACCCGGGCCATCGCCGCGCCCTCGTCCCAGGTCGCGCCCCGGTCGTAGAAGGAGTCGGGGGTGCGGTTGACGATGCCCATGACCAGTTTCCGGTCCGGGGCGAACGAGTGCCTGCCCAGCCGGAGGACCCGCTGGGCGCGGTCCTGCATCCCCGGGCCGGTTCCCCGGACGCTACCTGGCGGCACGACCGGATGCTACCCGGTGATCACCAGCGGCGCGTCCGGTCGCCAGGTGCCCGCGGGGGGCGATACCCTCCAGCGGTCGGCCTTCCCTGTGACGTCAGGGGAGGCATTCCGGCGTGAGTGGGCATGATTACCGGTGTTAGTCACGAGGCAACCGTGGCCGCTGGTGAGACGTCTAGGAAAGTGGTCGGGAAATCTTCTTATGGGTCGCGCTGTCGGCGTCAGCATTCCGCGTGTGCGCGGCATGACTCGCGGTCAGCCATCGAGCGAGGACAAGCGAGGAACCGCCATGAGGCGAAGAATGGTGGGATGGCTGGGCACGGTGGGGGTGGTCGCCGCGGTGGGCGCCGCGGTGCTCAGCCAGAGCGGCATCGCGGGCGCCGCGGTGACGTCGCGGGCGGCCCGCAGCGCCCCGGCGGCCGGCGCGGCGTACGTGCCGCCGAAGGGCCCGCTGGATTACGGCATGCACGGCCCGGCGGTGCGGCGCCTGCAGGAACGGCTGGCCTACCTGCACTACTACCCGGGCACGATCGACGGGCAGTTCGGCCAGGACACGCTGGAGGCCGTGTGGGCGTTCAAGGAGGTCCAGGGCATCCAGACGGCTATCGCCCCTAACGACGTCACCGGGAAGATGAAGCGGGCGCTGGTCCACCCCCGGCAGCCGGGGGTGCTGGTGCCCAAGGGCGGCAGCTGGCGGATCGAGGTCCACCTGACCCTGGGCTACCTGGTCCTGTACCGGCACAACGTGCCCGAGCTGATCAGCCATATCTCCCCGGGGGGCGGCTACTACTACCCGTGCGGCGGCGACCCGTCGGCCACCTGCGGTCCGGCGATCACCCCGGACGGGAATTTCCGGGCGCACTGGTTCGCCAGCGGCTGGGTGAAGGTCCCGCTGGGCACCATGTACAACCCGGTGTTCTTCATCGGCGGGTCGTACGCCATTCACGGCGACATCCCCGTTCCGCTCGCGGCGGTCTCGCACGGCTGCGTGCGGATCCCGATGGACATCGCCGCGTTCTTCCACCGCCTGGTACACGTCAACGAGACCAACGGCACGCCCATCTACATCCGGGGTCACGTTCCCGGGACCTGACCGCGCCGCGGCGCACGCGTGACCACCAGCGGCCCCCGTCCTGGCGTACCAGGGCGGGGGCCGCGCGGCCCGGCGGATATCTGCCGCCAGCGAATATCTGCAGATGGTGTAGTGCTGGTAAAGGGCGGGTAGGGCGCCGCGGACCGTGTGGCATCCTGGCGCCGTGGCCTCACCTCAGCTCCGCCGTACCGCGGGCAGCGTTACCGCGCAGTACGCGGCCAGCAAGGTCCCCCAGATCACCATCTACTTCTGGATCGTCAAGATCCTCACCACCGCGATGGGCGAGGCCACGTCCGATTTCCTCGCTCTCAGCTACGGCCCGGTGCTGGCCGGGACGGTCGGCGGGCTGGCGCTCGCGGTCGCCCTGGTGATCCAGTTCCGCGTCCGCCGCTACATCGCCTGGGTCTACTGGTTCGCGGTGTCCATGGTGGCCGTGTTCGGCACGATGGCCGCCGACGGCCTGCACGTCGAGATCGGCATCCCCTACACCATCACCACGGCGTTCTTCGCCGTCGGCCTGGCCGTGATCTTCGTGGCCTGGTACCTGGTCGAGGGGACGCTGTCCATCCACAGCATCGTGACCCCGCGCCGGGAGTTCTTCTACTGGGCCACGGTCCTGGCCACGTTCGCGCTGGGCACGGCGCTCGGTGACTGGACCGCGACCACCCTGGGACTGGGCTACCTGGCCTCGGGGATCATGTTCACCGTGTTCATCATGATCCCGGCGGTCGCGTACTGGAAGCTGCGGATGAACGCGATCCTGGCCTTCTGGTTCGCTTACGTGCTGACCCGGCCGCTGGGCGCGTCCTACGCCGACTGGCTGGGGGTCGGCCCCGCGCACGGCGGCGTGGGCCTGGGCCGCGGCCCGGTCGCGCTGATCCTGGCCATCATCATCGTCGGGTTCGTCGCCTTCCTGGCGGTGACCCGCCAGGACGTGGACCCCGGCCAGGCCGGCCGGCCCCCCGGGCGGCGGCCCACGCCCGGCACCGGCGGTAGGTCCGCAGGCCGCGATGGCGAGTAACGAGCTGGCCCGGGCGGTGCTGGAGGCGCTGCCGGACGCGACCGCGGTCCTGGACGGCGCCGCGACGATCGTGGACGTCAACCAGGCCTGGCAGATGTTCGCGGTGGACAACGGCGGCCAGCCCGAGAGCACCGGGGTGGGCGTGAACTACCTCGACCTGTGCGCCCGGTCCGCCACGGCGGGCTGCCAGGACGCCCGGCGGGCCGCGGACGGCCTGCGGGCCGTCCTGGCCGGGACCACGGTGCACAGCGAACTGGAGTATCCATGCCCGTCCCCGGCCGCGAACCGCTGGTTCCTGCTGCGCATCACGCCGCTCGCGGGTGACCTGCGCGGCGCGGTGACGTCCCACGTCAACATCACCCGCCGGAAGATGGCCGAGCAGGCGCTGGCGCATCAGGCCGCCCACGATCCGCTCACCGGCCTGGCCAACCGGAGCCTGTTCGCGGACCGGCTGGCCGCCGCCCTGGCTGGCCGCCGGGGCCAGGCCAGCACGGCCCAGGCCGGGGTGATGTATCTGGACGCGGACGGGTTCAAGGAGATCAACGACAGGTACGGGCACGAGGCGGGCGACGAGGCGCTGCTCACCATCGGGCACCGGCTCCGTTCGCACGTCCGGCCGCAGGACACGGTGGCCCGGCTGGGCGGGGACGAGTTCGCGGTCACCGCCCCGCGGATCAGCGCCGACGGGCTGGACGGGCTCTGCCGGCGGGTCAGCGCGGCGCTGAGCCAGCCGCATCTCATCCACGGGCACCTGGTCCCGGTGCCGGTCAGCATCGGCATCCACCTGGCCACGCCCGGGGAGTCCGCGGACACCGCGCTGCACCAGGCCGACCAGGCCATGTATGCGGCCAAGCGGCGCACCCGGTAGCTTGCTAGGCGTGCCTGAACCGTTGCTGAGCACCGCGGACTGGTTCGCCAGCCTGTCCACCGTGTACCTGTCGGCCAGCATGCTGATCACCGATTCCGAGGACCGCATCCTGCTGGCCAAGCCCAACTACCGGCCGGACTGGGGCATCCCCGGCGGCATCGTCGAGGCCGGCGAGGCGCCGGATCAGGCGGCCACCCGGGAGATCGCCGAGGAACTCGCGCTGGACATCCCGGCCGGTGACCTGCTCGTCGTGGACTGGTCAGCCGCCGCGGGGGACCGGCCGCAGGCGATCATGACCTTCATCTTCGACGGGGGCGTCCTCGCCGACCCCGGCGCCATCCGGCTGCAGGAGGAAGAGCTGGACGACGCCCAGTTCCTCGACTGGGCCGAGGCGGAGGCCCGGATGGCCCCGGCCCTGGCCCCCCGGGTGCCCGCCGCCCGCCAGGCCCGGCAGCGCCGCCGCACGGTATACCTGCCAAGCTGGCCTGGCCGGGCCTAGCTCACAAAGGCCGCGGCGACGAGGCCGGAGCCGAGCTCGCGGGGCCGGGCCCCGTCCTCCGACACGTACAGCCCGGTCCCGGCCAGGTAAAGCAGCCACTTCCCGGACCGGTTCGCCGCCAGGCTGAGGTGATCGAGCCCGGGGAACCCGATGGCCACCTGATGCTTGAGCACCCCGGCCGGAGTGATCTCCCACATCAGCTTGGAGACGTTCCGGGCCGGCTCCCCGGCGCAGCACGCCCGGCTGACGAACAGGTTGCCGTCGGGCAGGTACACGCCCTCCCGCCAGTAGCTGCGCCGGCGGTCCGGGCCGGTCACCGGGACCGGCGTGTCCCCGGTCCCGCCCAGGTAGTTCTGGGCCGTGGCGGTGTCCATCAGCATGAGCTGCCAGCCCTCGTTGTCCTCCGCCGCGGCGATGGACACGGCCAGCTCGGTGCCATCCGGGGCCCAGGACAGGTGCGAGATGGGCGCGGGGAGCCCGCTCGACTGCCCGGCCGGGAGCATCGGGTAGACCCGCTCCACCCCGCTGCTCAGCGTCCGGGTGACCACGCTGTACTGGGCCGGGAGGCTGCCCGTCCCGGTCATGCAGTGCCGGGTCAGCGTGGGCTGCCGGGCGAACGCCAGCGTGCTCCCGTCCGGGCTGATCGCGGGCAGGCTCCCGGTGCTGATCAGCGTCGGCGCGCCGCCGGACACCGCGACCGATTCCACGTCGTCCACGCACCCGTGCCGCTTGCTGAAGAAGATGGTCTGGCCGTCATCGGCGACCGAGATCTCGTCGCCGATCACGCCGTCCGGCACCAGGGTCCGGGACGGCGCCCCGGTCGCCGGGTTCAGCAGGACCAGGGCGCCCCGGGCGGTGACCCCGGCCATCGCGGGGGGCCGGGCCGTGGTCTGGCTGACCGGGTGCGCCCTCGTCGTGGCCGGCGCCGCCGGGCTCGCGGCCGCGCTCCGGGCGGCTCCCGGGGAACCGGTGCCCCCGCAGGCCGCCACCAGGGTGAGCGCGGCTGGCACGGCCAGCACCCGGAGCAGCTTCACGTCTCCTCCATACCAGGTCACCCTCAGCTGGATGAACCTACCGGGTCGGGCGGGGCGGGAGAGGCGGAATCCCGGAGCGTGAGCTTCCCGGGTACCCTAGGTGACGATGCCGACATATCGGGGGAGTCTGGCCTGACGTCCCCCAGCTGGGGCCCGGGGGGGCAGCGGTGGGTTCAGGACCGGTTTCGCGGGGGCGGAGATCCAGTCACCGCCTGGAAGTGCTGCACGAGCTGTTCGCCGGGCTCCCGGTGCCCGCGGCCTACCTGGCCGGGCCGGATCTGGTCTTTGAGTTCGCGAACCACGCCTACCGGCAGCTCGTCGGCCGCGATGACCTGATCGGCCGGACGCTGCGCGATGCGCTCCCGGACATCGCCGCCCAGGGACGGGCCAAGCGCCTCACCGAGGTGCTCGAATCCGGGCAGCCGTTCCAGGACTATGAGAGCGAGCTGTTCGTCCGGCGCCAGGGGGCCGCCGCACCGGAACAGGTTTTCGTTGAGTGCCTGTACCAGCCGGTGCGCGGCGCGGACGGCGCCGTGGACGGGGTGCTGCTGCTGAAGAGCGACGTCACCCTCCAGGTCCGCGAGCGGCGCCGGCTGGAGGCCCTCGCCGCGCAGCTGGGCGCGACCCAGGAGCGCTACCAGACCCTGTTCGAGACCCTGCCCCAGGGCGTCATCTACTACGACACCAACGGCCTGGTCCTCGGGGCCAACCCAGCCGCCTGCACGATTCTCGGCCTCGACGAGGACGAGCTGATCACCTGGCCGGTGGTCACGCCGGGCCAGGCGGTGCGCGAGGACGGGTCCGCGCTGCCGCCCGGCGAGTTCCCGGTCGCGGTCGCGCTGCGCACCGGTGAGGTGGTCACCGACGCCGTGGTCGGGATCCCGCACGGGCGCACCGGGGAACTGCGCTGGCTGCAGATCACCGCGGTACCGGACGCGCGCGACGAGCACGGCCGCCCGCAGCGGGCCTACGCGATGTTCCGCGACCTGACCAGGGAGCGCCGGGCCGCGGCCGCGCTGCGCGAGGGCACCGAGCTGATGGGCCGGCTGCGCGAGGCCAACGTGATCGGCGTAGTGGTGAACGGCGAGGACCACGTGCACGACGCGAACGACGCCTTCCTCGGCATCATCGGCTACCCGCGGGAGGACGTGGCGGCGGGCCGCATCTCCCGGGAGAAGATCACGCCCCCCGAATGGTGGGAGGCCGATGCCGATGCGCACCGGCAGCTGACGCGCCACGGGGCGTTCCGCCCCTACGAGAAGGAGTACGTGCACCGGGACGGGCACCGGGTGCCGGTCCTGGTCGGTGCGGCCGTGCTCGGCTACCAGCCACTACGCTGGGTGACCTACGTGGTCAACCTGACCGCCCGGCAGCGCGCCGAGCAGGAGCGGGCGCTGCTGGAGGCCCGGGAACGGACCGCCCGGGCTGAGGCGGCCGGCGCCCAGGAGCGGGTCGCCTTCCTGCTGCAGGCCGGCCACATGATCGCCGCGGCGCAGGACCGGCACGAGCTGCTCCAGCACGCCGCCCAGCTGGTGGTGCACAGCCTGGCCGACTTCTGCCTGGTCTTCCTGCCCGGCGCGGACGGCGCGCTGCAGGCCATCTCGATCGCCCACCGCGGGCCGGACGGCGGGGTCGAGTTCACCGACCTGCGCGGCGAGCCGGTCCCCGCGATCGGGAAGTGGACGGTCCGGGCCGCGTTCACCAGCGGGACCACCCGGCTGGTCCGGGACGCCGCCGCCGACATGGCCCCGCACCTCAAGAACGTCCCCGCGCTGCGGGACATCGTGGCCCGGATACACCCCGGGAGCGTGCTGGTCACCCCCCTCGTGGCCGGTTCGGGCCCGCTGGGCGTGCTGGCGGTCGGCCGCGGCGCCGACCACCCGGCCTTCACCGAGACTGACGTCGCGGTGGTCGAGGCACTGGCCCGGCAGACCGCCGTGGGGCTGGCCAACGCGGCCGCCTGGGCTCGTGACCACAGCGTGGCCGAGACCCTGCAGCGGTCCGTGCTGCCGGACACGCTGCCCGAAATCCCCGGGCTGGACCTCGCGGTCCGCTATCTGCCGGGCACGGCTGGGGTGGACGTCGGCGGCGACTGGTACGACGCGTTCCCGCTCGACGGTGGCCGGGTCGGGCTGGTCATCGGCGACGTGGTGGGGCACAACGTCGGCTCCGCGTCGATCATGGGCCAGATGCGCCACCTGCTCCGGGCGTACGCGGTGGACCGGATGGAGCCCGCCGACGTGCTCCGGCGCACGGCCCTGGCGCAGGCCAGGCTGCTGCCGGACACGCTGGCCACGGTGGTCTACGCGGTCCTCGACCCGGCCACCGGGGAGCTGAGCTACGCCAACGCCGGGCACCCGCCCCCGGTCTGGGCCTCGGCGTCCGGCCAGGCCGGGTACCTGGACGACGCGCACGGGGTGATGCTCGGCGTCCCGGTCGAGCCCGCCTTCACCGTCGGCCACCGGACCCTGGAGGCCGGTACCAGCCTGATGTTCTACACCGACGGGCTGATCGAGGACCGGCGGCGGGACATCAGCGACGGGATGAGCGCCCTGGCCGGGGTGATGGCCCGGGTGGTGGGCTCCCCGGCGCCGCTCAGCGCCGAGCAGACCTGCGCCATCGTGCAGGCCGCGTTGCTGGGCGATACCCCGCGCGCTGACGACGTGTGCCTGCTGGGCGTCCGGCTCCTCGGCTGAGTCACCGCAGCAGGGTCACCGGGGCAGGGTCACCGGAGCAGGGTCACCGCAGCAGCGGGAGGAGCTGGGGGATGAGCGCGGGCGGGGCGGCGATGGTCGCCGCGGAGCTGAGCTCGTGCCGGCGGCCGTCGGTGTCCACCACCTCGCCGCCGGCCTCCCGGGCGATCAGCACCCCCGCCGAGGTGTCCCAGGGCTTGTTGCCCAGGGTGACGCTGGCGTCCAGCCGGCCCGCCGCGACCCAGGCCAGGTCGAGGGCGGCGGTGCCGAGCATCCGGATGCGGTGCACCCGCGGCACGAGCAGGCTGGTCGCGGCCAGCCGCGCCGCGTTCTTCCGGTCGGCGTCCTCGCCCACGGCGTAGTCCCCGATGGCCACGACCGCGTCCCGGAGCCGGGCGGTGCGGCTGACCGACAGCGGGATGGGCTCCCCGGCGCCCGGGCGGCCGGTGCTCGTGCTGCTTACGTAGGCGCCCTGGCCCTCGAGGGCGTGGTAGCGATGGCCCAGGAACGGGGCGTCGATGACGGCCAGCACCGGCCGGCCGTCCTGCAGCAGGGCGAGCGAGGTGGTGCACAGCGGTAGCCCATGGGCGAAGTTGGAGGTGCCGTCGATGGGGTCGAGCGTCCAGACCCAGCCGGCCGCCGGGTCGCCGGTGCGGCCTTCCTCCTCGCCGAGGAACGCGATGCCCGGCGAGGCGCCGGCCAGGCGGCGGCGGATCGCGCGCTCGATGGCCAGGTCCACATCGGAGACCAGGTCGCGGTCGGATTTCTCGGTCAGCGTCACCGGCCGGCGGGACCGCATCATCGCGCTGGCCTCGTCGGCGGCCTGGAACGCGGCGGGGAGCAGCGCCCGGGGATCCGGGGCCGTCACAGCGGCCGGCACCGTTCCCGCAGGCTGTCGTAGACCTGCTCGAAGACGGGATAGAGGCCGCCCGGGACGACGCCCCGGCGGATGAGCAGGGTCGGCGAGTCGATGCCGCGGGCGTGCGGCAGGTAGGGCTGGGCCACGCAGGTGTGCTCGTCCACCAGGATGATGTTGAAGCGGATCGTCTCGTCGTAGACGGCGAGCTGGACCCGGTCCTGGTCGCCAGCGGCCAGCTGGTCCCGCAGACGGGCCATGATCTGGATGTTCAGGCTGGTCAACCCGGCCAGATGGCCGGGCGGGTACTCTTCCTCGCGCTCCCGGGACCGCATGGCCTCGCCGTCCGGATCCAGGAACAGGCAGCTGAGCCGGGTCCCCCCGGCCAGCAGCCGGCGCAGCTGCTGGTCGGGTACCTGCTGGCAGATGATGTTGAGGGACAGCCCGGCCGCCCGGACCCGGCCGGCTCCCGCGAACAGTGCCTGGGGCTCGACCTGGGCTGCGAACTCCGACCGGCTGGCGAAGACGGCGGCCACGTCGGCCAGGGCCGGGGCTGAGGACGGGAACGGGGCTGGGAGCGGGGCCGGGGCTGGGAGCGGGGCCGGGGCCGCCGGCGAGGCGAGGGCCAGGCCCCCCGGGCCGGGCTGGAAGAGCTCCCGCGCCGAGTAACCGGCCAGCATGTGCTCGAGCACCCGGCAGTGGTCGGTGTAGGGGAGGGCCCGTAAGTGGCCGGTCCGCCAGCGGTGAAACTGGGCCCGGCTCGGGGCACTGTGGTCCAGCCCGTCCTGCAGGTCCCGGGCGGCCTTCTCGTAGGCGGCCCGGAACGCGCCGTACCGGTCCAGGCCCCGGTCCGCTAACAGCGCCGCGAGCACCGTGGGGTGCCCGCTCATGCTCGGCTGCCCGCCCATGGTCGGCTCCGTTCTGCCGGAAAGGCTACATCCAGGCTAACCAAACGTAAGAAACAGCACGAGACGAGGACGAGACGGTCTCGTCACAGATAAGACGGTTACGGGGTAGCGACGCAACGTAATCAGCAGTCAGGATCTCAGTCATGACTTCCACCGCCAGGACCCGTCCCGTGCTGAGCCGGCTCTACGAATGGGGCGTGGCCACCGACGTCCGGGGCCGCCCCCGGTTGCTGCCGGCCGGCGTGACCAGCCAGGCGCTCCAGGCGCGGGCGCTGATGCTGGAAGCCCTGGGCGCCGTGCCCAGGGGAATGCCCGCGACCGGCTGGGTGACCGAGGTCGAGGTCATCCGCAGCGGCTTCGACCGGCGGCAGACGTCGGTCCTGGTCATGCGGGACGCGGCCGGGACGGTGCGGTGGCTGACCGGTGACGCCGGTGGGTGACCGCCGCTGGCCGGTCCTGGGTTCTCCCCGGGCCCGGCCCCCCTGAGCTGGTGCGGCAGCACGCCCGAGCCCCCGATCTCGCGTGCTGTCGCACCTTCCAGCGGGGGCGACGGCGACCGCGGGCGCAGCCGCGGGCAGGCTAGCCGGCTAAGCCCGTTCATGATCGTGGAGCGTTGTGCGCCGCCCGCGAGCCAGAACGCTCCACGGTAAATGACATGACCGGGTCAGGTCGGCCACGCTATCTGCGCACCGGGGTTGTGGGCTTCGGATGGGTGCCCTGGCTGGCGGTGATGCCGTCGAGAATCCGGTGGAGCCCCCAGAGGTACTGCTCGGTGGAGACGTTGCTGGCCATGGTGGCGGCTGCCGCTACGACCCGGGGAAACTGGCTGGCGGGGGCGGCGGCGAAGGCCTGGTGCCGGGCGGCTATCTGTTCGGCCGTGGATGACGAGCCGGGCTGGTGGGGATCGGCGATATCCAGGGCGACGGAGCTGAACACGTAGCCGAACAGCAGGTGGGATGCGCGGGCGGCGTCGGTGGGGGTGAGGCCCGCGTCGGCGAAGAGCTCAAGGAGCCGTTCGCCCAGAGCCAGCGCGTGCGGGCCGGTCCTGGGCTGGCCGATCATCAGAGTTACCGCGCCGGGATGGGCGGCCAGCCGGGCTCGCAGTTCGACGGCGAGGGATTCCACGCGCTGGCGCCACGGCCTGGCCCGGTCGGCGAAGACGCCGTGGTCGATCTCGCTGAACAGGCGCTCGACCAGAGCCGCGATGACGGCGGCCTTGTCCGGGAAGTAGGTGTACACCGCATTCGGAGCTACGCCGACCTTGGCGGCGATGCCCCGCACCGACACCCCGGTTGCCCCGCCCTCGTCGAGCAGCTGCAGTGTCGCGTCGAGGATCTCACCCTCGGTCAGGGCCCGCCGGGGTCCGGGGCGCCTCCGCTTGCTCGGTTCTGCCATTCGGCCGGATCCTCCTCTTGACTTCGCCCTGGACAGGGTACAGCATTTGGACAGCGTACAAGATCTGTACGCTGTCAAGAGATAGGCCCGGGATGACCGAGAGCCGAGACCCTTACCCCGTCCATGTCGACGCGTCGCTAGACCCCTCGACCTCCCGCGGGCTGTGGCTGATCAAGTGGCTGCTGCTGATCCCGCACTTCGTGGTGCTGGCGTTCCTGTGGGTGGCCTTCCTCGTGGTCAGCGTGGTCGCGTTCTTCGCGATCCTGGTGACGGGCCGTTATCCCCGGCCGCTGTTCGACTTCAACGTCGGCGTGCTGCGCTGGACCTGGCGGGTGCACTACTACGGTTACGGGGCCCTGGGCACCGACCGTTATCCCCCGTTCACCCTCGCCGACGTGCCGGACTACCCGGCGCGCCTGGACATCCCCTACCCCGACCACCTGTCCCGGGGCCTGGTGCTGGTGAAGTGGTGGCTGCTGGCCCTGCCGCACTACCTCGTGCTGTCCATCCTGGTCGGCGGCGGGCTGTGGGCCAGCTCCCACGGGGCCGCCCACGGCGGGCTGGCGGCGGGCGGCCTGGTCGGCCTGCTCGTCCTGATCGCCGCGATCGTGCTGCTGTTCACCGCCCGCTATCCCCAATCACTCTTTGTCCTCGTGGTGGGCATCGACCGGTGGTCACTGCGGGTAGCGGCCTACGCCGGGCTGATGACCGACGCCTACCCGCCCTTCCGGCTCGACCAGGGCGGCACCGACCCCGGCTCAGTTCCTGCCTAGTGGCGTCGAAGCCCGGCTCAGAAAGGAAGCAGGACATGCGGGTGATGCTGATGATCAAAGGGGACCCGGAACCAGGCGCCGTGCCCAGCGAGGAACTCCTGGCCGCGATGGGCCGGTACAACGACGAGCTTGAGCAGGCCGGGGTGCTCGTTGACCTGGCCGGGCTGCTCCCGAGCGCCGAGGGGGGCCGGGTCACGTTCTCCGGGGGCAGCCGCGCCGTCATCAAGGGGCCGTTTGATGAGTCGAAGAAGCTGATCGCGGGCTACTGGATCCTCCGGGTGGAGTCGATGGACGACGCCATGGAATGGGCCAAGCGTGCCCCCTTCGAGGCGCTTTCCCGGATTTACCCCGGCGAGTACGGCGCCGAGGGCGAGATCGAGGTCCGTCAGGTGTTCGAGCCTGAGCCTTCTGCCGCATCGAACTAACCACGGCACAGCTCGCTCTCCTCGGCGAGATCGGCGGCCTGGCCGCGAAACTCGCCAGTTCAGCGAACTGTTCCCGAGTTGGCGTCCCTGTGACCACTTCGGCCCGCAGGAACCCCATCGGCCCCCTCCCGGCCTAGCCTGCACCCAGCTCAGCGACCTCGGCGAGAATGCGCAAGAGGATGGCTCCAAAACCACCGACAAGCGCAGCCGCCTCCAGGTCGGCCGGGCTCGTTGTCAGGTGGACGCCGAGGCCGCTGAACGCGGCAAGCTCAAACTGGCGCTGCACCGCCTGGGCCGGCACCGGACCGGCTATCTGGTAGAGGTTCTTCGAAACTTTTCCATCCTTTCCCTTTCGCTCATACGCGTAGACCGGGACCCCGGGAGGGGTCTTGCGATTGTTGCCGTCGTGATCGTAGATCACGGCGCCGTCGGTGTTTTTCGGAGACCAGACTTTGATGTCCGGGTATTGCGGGGCGGCCGGGAACAGCGTCACGTACAGGGGCGTGAGCATCCCCTGGCCGAGTTCCGCCACCCGGGCGCTTGGCCCGACGTTTTGCGTGATGTTGAAGTTGTTCACGTACCATTGCCCTTCGGCGATGGCCTGGGCTGTCGCGTAGATTTCACCGTTTGTTATCGCGGATTTTACTTCCCAGATGTAAACGGTCCGCGGCAGGACGATCTCGTACTCCAGGAAAATGTCGGCTTTCCCGTTTCTGGACCAGTCCGGCGGCTTCCCGTGCCATAGCAGGTCCTTGGGGATCCCGGTAGCTTCTCCTCGATTCCGATGTCTAGGGGGAAGAGGCCGCGCACCCCGGCGATCTGGTCGATGAGGTAGTCGGTCGCGGCGAACGTCGCGGCGGTGTGCAGCGTGGTGTTGTCGCCGCCGCGCGCGCCCAGGGCCAGGGCGCTGGTGAGGACGGCGGTCGCGCCGGGCCGGCGCGGCGCCGGGGCGGCCGGGATCACGGTCCTGAACTGTCCCCCGCTCAGCGGTGCGACGGCGAGGGTGCCGAGGGGGTCGGTGAAGTTGAGCGGGTCGTTGTTCGCGTAGAGGTAGGGGTTGGCAGGCTGGCCCGGTTTCGGGGGGCCGCTGAGCAGCGGATCGCGGCTGGTGAAACGGCCGAGGTCTGCGTCGTAGACCCGTGCGCGCAAGTCGAGCACAGGTCCGAGGGCCAGTTCGCTGCGGTAGCCGAACCGGGGTAGCTGCGGATCATCGGTGCCTGGTTGCCCGGGGCGGGCCTGCCCGGGGCGGGCAGGCCCGGGTTCGCCGTGCTCCCGGGGCTCGGGTCGTGCTGGCTGACCATCGCGCGGAGCGCCGAAGACGTCGTAGTGGCTGGCTTGCACCCAGGCCTGAGTGTCCGGCGTGCGGACGGCCGAGCCGTACGCATCCCGGTGCAAGGCGATGCCGCCCCGCTCGTCACTGGCGAAGGTCAGGCCGTAGCCGTAGGCGAAGTCGGCGCTGAGCTGTCCGGGAACGTCGTGCTCCGCGTCGTCGAGTTCGGGTGCGGCCAGTTGCGCGAGGACCTGGGGCACGATGTCGTCCGTGCTCCACCGGTACCGGATGCTGGCCGCGCGCGCTTTGTCGCCGTCCTCGTCCTGGCTGGTCAGGATCAGTTCCCTGACCAGCCCGTCGCCGTCGAACGTGGCCGTCACGACCTCGTGCCTGCCGTGGCCGTACCGGGTCACGGTGACCGGCCAGCCGAAGCCGTTGTAGCTGATCAGGCGACGGCGCGCGCCTTCGGCTTCGCTGGTCAGGCGTCCCGCCGCGTCGTAGCTAAATTCGACCCGCCTGCCCCGGGTTTCCAGGGTGGTGAGCTGGTCGGCGGCGTCGTGTGCGTAGCGGGTCTCCGTGTCACCACGGCGCAGGCTGACCCGGTTCCCGGCCGCGTCGTACACCAGCTGCGTCTCGTCGCGCTGCCCGCCGCGGCGCAGGGCGGCGTTGACGAGCTGCCCGGCGCGGTCGTAGCGGAATTCCTGGACACCGCTGGGGTCGTGCTGGGTGAGGATGCGGCCGTCGGGATCGTGGGTGAAGGTGGTCTCGGCGACCGCGCGGTCCTCAGAGATCACGGCGAACCTGTGCAGCAGCCCGCCCTGGTACTCATACCGGCGGGCCAGCCCGCCAGGCAGCTGCTCGGTCAGCAGCCGCCCGTCCGGGTCGAGGGCATATGCGGCGTCGCCGGCCCGCGAGTCGTGCAGGGCGGTCAGCTGGCCGTTGAGGTTGTAGGTGTAGCTGGTGGTCAGGCCGCCCGGGTAGGACACCGACGCGAGCTGCCCGGCGGCGTCGTAGGAGTTCGTGATCTGGCCGCCGTCAGGTTCGGCGATGGTCAGCAGCCGCCCGGTTGAGTCGTAGGAATAATGCGTGGTCCCGGTGGCGTCGGTCATGCTGGTCCGCTGCCCAGCCTGGTCGTAGGCGAAGGTCACCGTGGGCGTGTCGTCGGCGGCCCACTGGGTGAGCCGCCCGTCGGCGTCGTAGGCCACGTGCTGCGCGTGCCCGGCCGCGTCGATGATCGCGGTGAGGTTCCCGGCGCTGTCGTACTCCCGCTGGGTGGTGCGGCCCAGGGGGTCGGTGTCGGAGATCAGGTGCCCCGCCTTGTCATAGGCGTACCGGGTGACGGCCCCCTTGGGGTCGGTGATCATGATGAGCCGGCCGGCGTTGTCATAGCCGTACCGGGTGACCGAGCCGTTCCCGTCGCTCACTTCGGTCAGCTGCCCCGCGCTGTCGTAGCCGAAGCGCGTGACCGCCCCGCTGGGCGCGATCACCGCGGCCCGCTGGCCGCGGGTGTTGTAGATGGTGCGGGTGATCCAGCCACGCGGGTCCGTGGTCGCGGTGACCCGCCCGGCCGGGTCGTACCCGATACTGTGCACCAGCCCGGCTGGGGTGGTCTCCGATGTCTTCCTGCCGTCGGGATCATGGGTGTATCTGGTGATGCCGCCTTGAGGATCGGTGATCGCGGTGACCCGCCCGTTGGCGTCTCTGGTGGCTGTGGTCTGGCGGCCGAGCGGATCGGTTGTTCCGGCCAGCCGCCCGGCTTTCGTCCAGGCGAAGCCTCCCGTGGCGCCGGTCGGGTCGGTGACGGTGAGTACGTTGCCCGCGGCGTCGTAGCCCAGCTGCAAGGTAGCGCCGAGGGGGTTGGTCAGCGACGTCAGCCGGTCCCCGGCGTCGTAGCCGTACTGGCGGGTGGCGCCGGTGGGATCGGCTGCTGAGGTGTTGTTGCCGCGGGCGTCGTAGCCGAAGGTGCTGGTGCCCTCGGGGGCCACGATGGATGTGGTGTTGCCGTCCGCGTCGTAGCCGAACTGGGTGGGCGTCCCGGCTGCATCGGTGATGGTGGCCAGCTGGCCAAGGTCGTTGTAGGCGTACTGGGTGACGTTGCCGGCCGGGTCGGTCCTGGCCGTCAGGTTGCCCAGCAGGTCGTAACCGAACGAGGTCTGGTCCCCGAGCGGGTCGGTGACCGAGGCGAGGGTGCCGGCCGCGGTGTAGGCGTAGCTGGTGGAGACTCCACCCGGAGCGGTCTGCTGTAGCAGCTGCCCGGCGGGCGAGTAGCTGAGCTGGGTGACGGCGCCGTCGGGCGCGGTGTACGTGCTTACCTGGCCGGCGTCATCGTAGCTCCACTGCCGGGTGGCGCCCGATGGTGAGACTGCTTGTGTCCTGTTTCCCGCCTGGTCATACCCGAACCGGGTGGTCAGGCCGAGTGGGTTGGTCATCGAGGTCAGGTTGCCTGCGGCGTCGTAGCCCAGGGTGGTGGTGTTCCCGTCCGCGTCGGTCCGGCTGGTCACGAGCCCATCCGAGATGACGGCCAGTGTGGTGCCGCCGTTTGGGTTGGTGACCTGGGAGGGAACATGGCTGGCACCGGAGTAGGCGAACGTCGTGATGCCGCCCGTCGGGCTGGTCATGGACGTGGCCCGGCTGGCGTCATCGTAAGTCCAGGCCGTGGTGGCTCCGCCGAACGTGCTGGTGAGAACGTTGCCTGTGGCGTCATGGGTTTGGGCGAGCTGGGTGCCGCCAGGCGAGACCGCCCCGGTCAGGTACCCGTTGGAGTCATAGCTGAATGTGGCGGTGTGCTGCCCGGGGTCGGTGAGCGCGACCAGCCGCCCGTTTGCGTCGGCCTGGAAGCTGAACTCAGCGCCGCCGGGTTCCGAAGTGACCGTGGTAACGCCGGCCGCACCGTAGCGGAACCTCACTCCGCCCCCGCCTGGGAACTGCTGGCTGGTCACTTCGGCCGAAGTAGCGTCGTAACTATTGGCCACCAGCACCACGCCGTCGGGGTCGGTGATCTTCGAGATCTGGCTGGCCTGGCCCGAACCGGAGGTCTCGAACCGGAAGACCCCGCCGCCAGGCAGCGTGACGGACCCGAGCATCGCGTTGGTGACGGTGCCCGCGCCGTAGCCGAACGACACGCCCCGGCCGTCGCTAGCCTGCACGCTGGTCAGCCGGCGGTTGGCGTCGTACGAAAACGTCAGCTGGCGCCCGGTGGAATGACTAGCGGTCAGCAGCAGGTCGTCGCTGCTGTAGTCGAGGCTTACCTCCTGGCCTTCGAGGGAACGGCCCAACAGGCGCCCGGTGGTATCAAACGACCACACCTCGCCGGAGTTGTAGGTGAGGGTGAACGACCCGTCAGCGTTCTGCGCTAGGTCAGCGGGCAGGTCCTGCGGCCGGGTGTATCCCCCGCCGGGGGCAGGAGCAAAGGGAAGCGCCCGGCCGTCCTCGTCGAAGAAGGTCGCCGGGCTGGCCGTGTGGTGCAGCAGGCCCTGCGGTGCGGATGCCACGAGATGAGCGCTGAACGATGTACTCCAGCCGGGACCGAGCGCTCCGATCGCGCCGCTGTGCGAGTTGTACGTGCGTTGCCAGTCCAGCAGCCCTAAGAAGCCTGCCGGGAATGACAAATCGATTGTTGTCTGTGTGAAGTTGCCGATGGCGGTGCTGACGCCGAGCCCGGCAAAGCCGTAACCGGGATGGCGGCCGAATATCTCGGTGGGCGGCCTGGTAATGGCGGATGGCGGTGTGGTCATGAGCGTCCCCGTTCGGTTAGTTCCTGGCCGCCGCGCAGCCGGCGGTCAGGGCACCCGTGGCGCGGCCAGCCGGCTGGGCCGGCGCTAGCCACGGATGCCTTCATCACAAGGCCGTGGGATCCACGTAACGCCGTCTCGGTGGAGTACGACCGTCAGCCGGCCGTCTGGCAGCTCGAGGAAGACGCTGCCTGAATCGGTGATGTTGCCGGCGATGGCCGCGGTGACCGGGTCTAGCCGGCCGGAGGTGCCCACGCGGATCAGGGGGGCGTCGAGCGGGTACCACGGGTTCGCGTGGGCGGTCCCGGCAAGGGTTTTGACCTCGACCTCGGGGAGCCTCGGCGCGGTGGGCTCGGTCATGGTTCTCCTTCCAGGCTGGATCAGGCGGTGGGCGGATTTCCGGGCAGCGCGCTCGGAACTGCCGGCTTGAACCGAACCAGTCGCCGCCTGGCACCACCAGAGCGTGAATGTTGCAGGAATGTGGCACAGGGTCAGCTGACCTGCGTCAGCAGTCAGCGATTCATTTCGGGTGAGCCGCCGCCGCGGCACTCGGGCGTGCGTCCGGCGGGGCCGTGGAGTGGCGCGGTGCAGCACGGCGACCTCGTGCCGCAGCACCAGCAGTTCCGCGTTTTTTCGACGCGGATGAGCGGCCGAGCAGGACCGGGCCGCATCGCCCGCTACCGCCTCCGGCCGCGAGTCGCGCTCATCTCAGCCGGGACGATGGCGGTCAGAGCATGCCCAAGCGACTGATGCCTGCGGTCGCCGCCCCCGTGGCGCGACCGCGGGCAACGCGGAGTTACCCCAGCGTGTTGCCGCAGGAACAAAAAATGATGTGGACCCAACTGTCGGACCTGGTCGAACTGCCGTGCGGCATACCCGAACCGAACCAGCCGCAGTCGGAGGCGCCCAGAGCACGAATGCCGCGCGAACGTCGCACCTGGCCCGCTGACCAGTACAGAAGCATCTGCAGTTTAGCGACTTATTACCTGGTTTTAACGAGCACGCTTAGCGCTGGCTGGCTCCGACCGACGTAGGCTGGGGCACCGGTCGGTACTGTTAACGAATGGCGGAATGCTGAGCATGTCCGCGAGATGGCCGCCGTTCGTGATTGACTTAGGCTTGGCGCGGGAGGGGGCAGCGTTACCGGATAGCGGGATGCGGTGGCCATGTCGCCAGATGCCTCAGCACGGGGGACGGCAAAACGGCAACGGCTGGCGCAGCGCCGTAAGGCGCTGGGCCTGACCCAGGAAGCGCTGGCCAGCCTGCTGGACGTCGAGCGCTCCACGGTGGTGCGCTGGGAGCGCGGCGAGACCGAGCCGCTGCCGTGGATCCAGCCTAGGCTGGCCAATGCCCTGCACGTCTCGCCGGACCGACTCACCGAGCTGCTGACCACCGATGGCTCGCCTAACGGCATGCCTGGCCGGCGTTCCGGCCCGGACAGCGCGGCGACGGTGCCGCGGCAGCTTCCCGCGACCGTCGCGGATTTCACCGGCCGCACAACCGAACTGCAGACGCTGACCCGGCTGCTGGACGATGCCGGAACCGGCGTGCCGTGGACGGTGGTGATCAGCGCGATCGGTGGGACCGCTGGGGTCGGAAAGAGCGCGCTGGCCGTACAGTGGGCGGGCCAGGTCGCCGGACGATTTCCCGACGGGCAGCTGTACGTGAACCTGTGTGGCTACGACCGGCCGATGCCCCCGGCCGCCGCGCTGGCCGGGTTCCTGCGTGCCCTTGGCGTGCCTCGCCCGGACATCCCCGCGGGGGAAAGCGGGTGCGCCGCCCGGTACCGCAGTCTGCTGGCCGGACGGCGGATGCTGGTGGTCCTCGATAACGCCAGGTCCGTAGAGCAGGTCCGGCCGCTGCTGCCCGGCGCCCCGGCCTGCGCGGCCGTGGTGACCAGCCGCGATGCTCTGGGCGGGCTGGTGGCCCGGGACGGTGCCGCCCGCTTGGACCTGGACCTGCTGCCGCCGGATGACGCGGTCGGCCTGCTGCGTGCCCTGGTCGGCGAACGGGCTGACGCTGACGCCATGTCGGCTGAGACGCTGGCCGGCCTGTGCTGCTGGCTGCCGCTTGCGCTCCGGGCGGTCGCCGAGGTCGCCGCCGCCCGCCCCGCGGTCCCTCTGGCCGACCTGGCCGGTGAGCTGGCTGACCAGAAGCGGCGGCTGGGCATGCTGGGAGTTGACGGAGACCCGCACACGGCAGTGCGCGCAGTGTTCTCCTGGTCATACCGGTACCTGGACGCCGGTGCCGGCCAGGCGTTCCGGCTGGCGGGCCTGCATCCCGGCCCTGAGTTTGACCCCGATCCCGGCGCATTCGCCGGCGCCACGGCAAAGCAGGCCGGATGGGTGCGGGACGTGCTGGCCCGCGCCCGCCTGATCCCGCAGCGCGGGCCGGGCCGCTATCGCAGGCATGACCGTCAGGCAGTCACAGAACTGGCGACCGCGGTCACCCGCCAATGGACGGCCGAGGCGGAGATGCGCTCCCTGCACCGGCCGCAGCCGGTGCAGCTACGGTGGTCGAGCACCGGCCTGCCCGTGGCCGCCGCGGCGTCTGCCGTGCTCGGCCACGAGCCGGCGACCGCGGAGCCGAAGCCGCTGAGCCTTCGGGGTGACCTGACGGACCTGGTCGCGAAATTCCGCCAGCTTCCCAAACGCCAGCTCGTCGTCCTAGGCGAGCCAGGAGCCGGCAAGACGGTGCTGGCCATCTCGCTGACGCTCCGCCTGCTCAACGAGCCCAAGCCCGGTGAGCCAGTACCGGTGCTGCTGCCGGTGTCGTCGTGGAACCCGCAGGACGAGCACCTGCACACCTGGCTCGCGCGCAAACTCATCGAGGAATATCCGGGTCTGGCCAACACCGCCGCCTACGGTCCGCAGGCCGCGCAGCTGCTGGTGGCCGAAGGAGGGATCCTGCCCGTGCTCGACGGCCTCGACGAAGTGCCGCCCGCCCTCCACGCGGCGGCCATCGATGCGGTGGACCAGGCGATAGCGGGCGGGCGCCCGCTTGTGGTGACCTGCCGCAGCGCGGAATACGAGGACGCGGTGCTCCGCGGCGGCACCATCCTGGCCACGGCGGCGGTCGTGGAGATCGAGCCCGTCGACCCCAGCGATGCCGCCGCGTTCCTTACCGCACGTCAGCCACTCGGCGACACTCGGTGGCAGCCAGTCGTCGAGCACCTACGCCGTTACCCCACCGGCCCGCTCGCACTGGCCCTCTCAACAGCGCTGATGGTGGATCTAACCCGAACGGCACACAGCCCTCCACGGAGCGATCCTGCCGACCTCTGTGATCTGGCCCGCTTCCCCGACCGGGCTTCGGTCGAGGGGCACCTGCTTGACGCTTTCCTGCCTGCCGTGTATGCGCAGCGCCATCCGCCACCCACTCCGGCAGCGGTACAGGCTGCCGCGCCGGGATTCCCGCCGGTTGCGCCGCGCAAATACGAGCTTGCGCCGGCCAGGCAGTGGCTGACCTTCCTCGCCCGGCACCTTGAGCGCAGGCAGTCCCGCGATTTCGCCTGGTGGCAGTTGCCGCATGTCATTCCCCGGCCCGTTCAAGGACTCCTGTTCGGGCTACCTGCCGCGCTCCTGTTCGCGCTATGCGGCGAGATGGCTGCCGGTTACGTGGTAGCGGCGGTTTACGGGGTCTCCTTCGCGCTGGCCGGCTGTATCGCTAACGCCCTGGGGAGGCGGCCTGGACCAGTACGGGTCGAAATACGCTTCCGTGGCACCGCCGTGCGCTTCCTGAGCCGGTTCGCGATCGGCCTCGCGATCGGCCTCGGCCTCGGGCTGGCCTGGTCGCTCCCGTTCGACCTCATATTCGTGCTCGTCCTGGTCTTCGGGCTCGCCCTCAGCGTGCAGGTATGGCTTGACATCCCTGCTGATGCGAACCGCGTGTCCAGCCCGCTGACCGTGCTGAGGCAGGACCGCGCCGCCGCGCTGGCGTTCACATCATCCTTCGCATTGTCGGTGGGAACGTTTTATGGAGTCGCGGACACCTTCACCGGGCACACACAGTTCATCCTGGTGTTCGGTGGCCATTTCGACCTCGTGCTGGCGCTAGCTACCGGGCTCGCCGGGGCACTGCTGGGCCGGTTCGCGTTCGGGCGGCTCGGCGGCGTGGCCTATGGGCTCGCGGCGGCCGCGGCCGGCGGCCTGGTGTTCCCGATCGCCGGCAGCCCCGCTGCCGGGTTTGCGGCCGGCGCCGTCTTCGGCCTGGCTGTCGGGCTCAGCATCTTCATGTCCCGCGCTTGGGGATCCTTCGTACTCAGCCTGGCCTGGCTCGCTATGCGCGGACACGTGCCGCTGCGGCTGGTGCGGTTTCTGGACGACGCTCACCGACGAGGCGTGCTGCGGCAGGCCGGCGCGGTGTACCAGTTCCGCCACGCGCGCCTGCAGGATCGCCTCACAGACGACTGAGCACGTAACAGACTGGCTGCCTGGCTCCAACTGGACAGGAACCAGCTATACGTTGGCTGCGGTCCGGATCAAGCGGGGGTCCCAGGCGGACGCGCAATTCACTCGCGGGTGAACAGGATGTTGTCGAGTTTGCTGGTGGCGTAGGCCTTCTTGGTGTCGAAGCCGCCGGCCTTCTCGAGGTCGTCCAGGTCCAGATGGCCGACCGACGCGGCGTTGCTGGCGGTGGTGATGACGGTCGCCGAGCTGGCCTGCAGGACGTCCAGCAGCACCTATGGGTACCGGCCGGGCCGGTCGGCCCTGGACGCGGCGCGGGTGTGCCGGGGTTCGCTGCTGCAAGTGCGATTGGGTGATCGATCTGGACATCCAGAAGTTCTTCGCAGCGTCCGGTGGGATCTGATGGTCAAGGCTGTGGAGGCGCACACCGGCGCCCCGTGGGCGGTGCTGTATGTCAGGCGGCGGCTGGCCGCGCCGCTGCAACTGCCCGATGAGACCCGCACTGAGCGGGACCGTTTGCGATCCTCACCGACCATGGTGGGCCGGTCCTGGCAGGCCAACGACCATAATGGCGATACCGGCCATACCTGTGGGTTGCGGCTCGACTCCACCCTGGAGATGAGCGTGGTCGGCATGTCCACCGGCCACGGCACGCCATCGCCACCACAGAAGGCCCCCTCCGCCTGCCCTGGCCCACCGTCCAGCGCTGGGCCCAGGCCGACGCCGCCAAAGTCGGCTACGCGGGCAACGCCTGACCCGTTATACTTTGCCCGCCGCGTGGAGTGAATCAGATCAAAACGGCTAGGTACAACCACCTGGAGCACCTCGGCCAGCAGGTGCCAGTGGAACGCCGACTGGAACTCGGACCCGTTATCGGTCTGGATCGCCTCGACCCGGAACGGGAACTTGTCCAGCAGGAAGTCGGCGAACTGGACCGCGGTCTTCTGGTTCAGCCGGTCATAGATCCGCAGGACCCGCAGCCGGGTGCAGTCGTTGACGGCGGTGAACTGGTAATACTTCTTCCTGCTCGCGCTGGACCGCGGGGCGATGAACTTCACGTCCACCTGCACCGCATGCCCCGGCATCGGTTTCTCATACCGCTTCCATTTGCGGTCGTGGCGCTTGTAGCGCTGGGAGGCCGGGAGGCGGTTGAGGTCCAGGCGCTTGAGGATCCGCCACACGCCGGAGTTGCTGACCTGCACGTCGTGGTAGCGCTTGAGGTACATCGAGATCTTCGCCGGGCCGAAGTGGTAGTTCTGCCGCAGGTAGATGATCTTCTCGATGACCTCGGCGGGGGTCTCGTGCGGGCAGTGCGCCGGCCGGGTGGAGCGGTCCCGCAGCCCGGCCAGGCCCTCGGTCTCGTAGCGGCGGTGCCAGACGTAGAAGACCTGCCGGCTGATCCCGTAGTACCGGCAGGTCTGGGCCACGTTCCCGGTCACCTCGCGGGCGTGGCGTATAATCGCCAGCCGTCTCGCGGCGTTCTTATCCAGTTGCCGTTCGTTCACAAGGGTCTCCTTAGTGATCAGAGACCCCAGATGTCAACGATGTCCGTCAGTTTTAGACGCCCGGTGACGGCTCAACCCGATGACAAACCAGTGACAAACGATCAAGGCCCGGCCCCCCAAGAGAGGGAACCGGGCCCGTGACCTGCTACTTCATGAGTAGCCCCGAGCGGATTCGAACCGCCGCTACCGCCTTGAGAGGGCGGTATTTTCATTCATATTCGTTTTGCCCATCCTGGCTATTCTTCGCTAAACTCCAGGTCAGACGATAATTTGATTGTCAGCCAATGTTGATTCGTGACCTGCGGTGACGCAGAGTCCACGGACAAATGACGGACGGATGATCAAGGAGGTCCGGCGGCCGATGGGATATGCGAAGAAGCGGACCGGCAAGGATGGCCGACCGCGATACACCGCTGTCTATGTCGACCTGCGCGGCTCGGAACGCTCGGCGGGGACCTTCGGCAGCGAGAAGGCTGCTGACCGCGCCTGGCAGAAGGCCGAGGTTGAGCTGCGACAGGGGCGGGTCGGAGATCCGGCCCGGGGGCGTCAGGCGTTCCGGAAGTACGTCGAGGACCGGTGGCTGCCCAACCATGTGCTGGAGCCGACCACCCGGGAGAAGTACACCTATTACCTGGGTGCCTTTATCTTCCCGGCGCTCGGCCCGATGCGGATGGGCGACATCCTCCCTGAGCACATCCGCGAATGGATTTCCGCGATGCAGCGCGAAGGCCGGTCAGCGTGGACCATCCAGTACTGCAAAAGCTCGATCCTCAGCTCCATCTTCACCACTGCGTTAAACGATCAGGTCACCTATATCCACCCCTGCCACGGCGTGAAGATTCCCACGGTGCCTGCCACGCCGCGGACCATCATCACCCCCGAGCAGTTCGATGCCGTCTACACGGCACTGCCGGACGCCGACGCCCAACTCCTCGTCGAGACCGCCATCGAAAGCGGGCTCCGCTGGGGCGAGCTGACCGAACTCCGAGTCAGGGATCTCGATATGTCCAGCCGGATGCTCACCGTGAGCCGCAAGGTCATCGAGCTCAACCGGCAGTTCCATCCTGACGGCAAGCGATTCCTGGTCAAGCACTACCCCAAAGACAAGGAGTACCGGCGGCTCAAGCTCAGCCCGCAGATCGCCGCGAAGCTCAAGACGCACATCCAGGCTCACGGCCTCGGCCGGGACGCACTTCTCTTCGTGCAGCGGGTGGCTCCCCCGGCACCACTCCGTGTTGTGGCTGAGCCCGATGCCGCCGGGTTCACCGAGCCCAACGAGGCTGGCCGCCAGTACCGGCACGGCACACTCACCGCCTACAACGCCGGAAAGTGCCACTGCACGCACTGCCGCCGGGCCTACGCGGACTACCGCGCCGCTCGCCGTGCCGCAAATGGGGCTTCTCCCCGGCCGCAGCGGGCAGGAGACGGGGACGAGCACATCGGGCGCAACTGGTTCCGGCGCATGGTCTGGCGCCCGGCCTGCGAAGCCGCTGGCTTGGCCGATACCCCGCGTTTTCATGATCTCCGGCATTCACATGCGTCGTGGCTGCTCGCCGGTGGAGCCGACTTGCAGGTCGTGAAGGAGCGCCTCGGCCACGCGTCGATCATGACGACTCAGCGGTACCTGCACACGCTCCCGGACGCTGACGAGACCGCGGTCGAGGCGTTCAACCGGATCCGCAACCGCGGCGCGAAAGCCAGCAAGCGTACTCGCAGAAGGTCAGCGTGAATCCCTGCACCCGGAAGGCGGCCGTGCGCACGATCGGCGCCATCACCGTCCTCGTCATCGCAAATGCGCTGCTGTCTGGCCACTCGACTCAGATGGCCAGGCCGTCCAGCGCGTCTCGGACCCGACGGAGGAGACTTAGGTCGTTTGGGAATTCGCCTTGAGGTGTCTGTTCGGAGGGCGCACGCTTCGGCAAAGGCTGTTCTGTGGTGGGGAGCGGCACGGCTGAGACTAGAGCGGACGGAATGGTTACTGCGGCCCAAACGACCTTGCCGCGCCACGGAGAGTAACAGGGATACCAGTCCCAAGCTTTCGCCATTGCGGCAACCAGCGCTAATCCCCGGCCGCTCTCGTCGAGATCGCTGGGGTTCCCAAGCGTCGGCGGAGCGAGGACGCTGTCCCAGACGTCGATGAACAGACTGTCGTGAGCTGTCCGCAGGCGCAGGACAACAGCGGCCAAGCTGAGTTGGTGAAGAGCCGCGGCGTCGGGCATCTCGGCGAAGCCGCTGGCCTTGACCGCGTTAGTGACCAGTTCGCTGGTGATGAGCTCAGCGGTGGCGGGCAGGTCACCGGCACTTGGCGCGGCCAGCTGCCAGCTGCGTAGCTGGCCGCGCGCGAAGCGGCGTGCTTGCCCGGCCGCAGTGGGCACGGCGGTCAGGTAAAGATCTCTGGAGACGCGCTCACATCGGGGACGAAACGGAGAGTGCATGACAGGTTCCTCGGCCAGGCCGATGTCACGATCACAACCCTCGGCGAAGGCGGGATAGGAGTTGGCTGCAACCGAAGCCTCGCAGTCCCGTTACCAAGGAGTCACTCCCCGTGCCGGGAGGATCTGATTCCCCTAACCTGATGCACTCTGACCTGCCGAAATCGTCGCGCCGGGGGCCAGGTGTTCCCTCTGCCTTGGCTACTCCGCAGCTGGGAGGACGCCAGGCGGTTACCGTGAATGTGACTGACCGCTGGCCGAGTGTGCTGACGGTCTGGCTCCTGGACGGGAGGCGGCATAAATGCCGAGGCACAGGGCCAGCATTAAGGCTGAGCAAGATGAGTTGCGCGAGCGGATGCGCACTCTGGGGCTGGGGTATTGCGAGATCGCCGGGGAGTTCGCCCGCCGATACCGGCTGCGGCCGCGCGCGGCCTGGCGAGTCGCCTACGGCTGGACGCTGAAACAGGCCGCTGACCATATCAACGCTCACGCCGCCGATGCCGGGCTGGACTCGGGTGGCACTGCATCGATGACCGGACCCCACCTATGCGAATACGAGCAGTGGCCCGGATTGGGCACCGTACCAACGGGCCGCAAGCCCACGCCGTACATCCTCGCCTTGCTGGCCGCCGTTTATGGCGCGGACAGCTACCAGCTACTCGATCTTGACGACTATGCGCATCTGCCTGCCGCCGACCGACTGGTCCTCGACAAGCACACCCGCACCCCCGCGCAGCAACATGCCCTGCCCGTTGGGGACCCCGGCGGCGGAGGAGCCCGCATTAGTGGTTCCGCGGCGGCGTTCAGGACTTCCCAAGGCGCGACCGCGCCTCCGCGAGCTAGCCGTGGGCCTGCACCACCTGCCACCTCCGGGGCGATTACCTATGGCGATCTGTCGGGTCTCCGCCCGTTGGGCCCCGATGTGACTCCCGCCTATGGAGACGGGAAGACGTGGACTGGCCTTCCTGGACGCTCAGATCCGGCCGACGGATCAGCTCATGGTGCGCTGGCGGTCGCCATGGATGACATCGGGGTCATCCGCAACATGCTCGCGGCGCTCACCACGTCTGACCGACAATTTGGTGGCGGGCATGCGCGCGCTTACGCCGCGGACTACCTGCATGCCGTGGTGTGGCCCCGACTGCACGCGCGGTGCGATGACTCTGTCCGCCATGAGCTGATAGTTGTGGCCACCGAGTTCATGCTGCGGGTCGCATCGCTGGACCTGGACGGCGGGCACACGCAGGCGTCGCGCACGCTGCTCGGGATCGCGTCCGGCCTGGCCCACGAGAGCAGCGACCTAGCACTGAACGCCTGGGTGCTCGCCCGCTGGGGCGAACAGAAGATCCACGAGAAGGACCTGGGTCAGGCACTGGCCTACACGCGTGCCGCAGCCGAGCTGGCGCGCCAGGCGCCACCAGCGGCCCGGGCGTTCATCCTTACGAAATACGCCCTGGCATTGTCCATGACCGGCGAGCGCACCGCGACGCTGCGTTCCCTGGATGAGGCCCGTAACGCGTATGGCAAATCCGGAGACGGCAGCGAGCCCGATTGGATGGGTAACTACGGCTGGGGACATGTACGGCACGAAGAAGGCCGCTGTTACTGCAACCTCGGAATGGGCAGTGAGGCTGTCCAAGCTGAGGAAGAGTCGATGCAGGTCCGCAGTCGCGAGCAGTTCGCGCGTCCCCGCGCCTTCTCGCTGGGCATCTTGGCCATGGGCCATGCCCAGGCCGGGCAGATCGAGCAAGCCTGCGTCATCAGCCACGATCTGGTCACGCTGACGATGCAGCTCACGTCCAGTCGGGTCCAGATCCGGTTGTCGGAGGTCCTCGAGGCGCTCGATGACCACAAAAGCCTCCCCGCCGTCCGTGGTGTTCACGAGGCTGCCCAGCCGGCCCTCGCCCGCTCGCCGCGCTGAGCGCAATGCCTCGCGACGATCTGTACGAGGAATACTGGGCATTGCTGGTCGCTGCCGCTGCGCGCATCGGCATCCCTCTCCGAGACGCCCACCTCCTGCGGCTGCACAGCAATGCGCTGTTCGCCCTGCCGTCGGCAGGGCTGGTCATCCGGATCGCCACCAACCCTGCCGCAGTGCCCCGCGTGACCGCCGCCCTAGGCATCACCCGATGGCTCGCCGCACAGGGCTTCCCCTGCGTGATCCCAGCCGATATCGGCGAGCAGCCACTGACAGTGGACGGGCGAGCCGTGTCGGTCTGGAGATACATCCCACCCAGTGCCGGGTTGCCGCCGTCGGCTGCCGATCTGGGGCGCCTGCTGCACAGGCTGCATGATCAGCCTGCCCTGCCGCAGCCGCCCCCCGCTCTCAGCGACCCGTTCGACAGCGTCGCGGCCGCCATCGATCAAGCGCCTTATGCGCTGTCCCGCCAGGACCACGAATGGCTGACCGAGCGGATCGGGCACCTCGGCGAGCTATGGCAGAACATGGACTTCCCGCACCTGCCGGGGCTCATCCACGGTGACGCTCACCCCGGCAACCTCCTGCGCACGCCAGCCCGGCGAGGTCCTTCTCTGCGACTGGGACCACGTCGCCATCGGGCCGCGCGAATGGGACCTCGCGCAGATCTACTACACCCAGCGGCGATTCGGCCGACCGCCCGAGTCTGACATCGAGAAGTTCACAGAGGCGTACGGGTGGGACCCACGCCGATGGCCGGGGCTCGCCTCGATGATCGCGATACGTGAGATCACTGGCCTCAGCCCATATATTCGCACCGCTGCTGCCAAGCCTTTCTCCGGCCGCGAACTCGCCAGCCGCCTGAGCTCGCTCCGGCGGGGCGACATAACCGCACGCTGGAATACGCCACCGAGCGAATAGGGCCTACCCGGACACCTGGGATACCTGTCGTTACATCAGCCGCTGCGGACGCGTAGTTTCTGGAACGGGTTGAGTGCCGTCTGCCTCATGGCCCACGAGCTCCCCCAGACGGGAACGCTTCTGCCGAACATGAGGACGCCTGGCAGGTAGCGGTGATGCCGGAACGGGAATGACATTATTCCCAGTCCGGGGAGTGACTCTTGGTTACGTAGCGGCCACGCTGGGAGCGATCCATTCGGTCACGCTACGCCTGTCGAGAGGTGACCCCATGACCGCTTCCTCATCCGAGGCTCACGCTCTGCCCCTGCTGCCCGTGCCTGATATACCCAGCACCGCACATCGTCCCGTAGGCAGTGTGGCATTCACGTCCGGGCACCACTTCGCCCTCGTCGATCACGACGATCCCCGCATCCTTGCCGAGTCCGCTACCGCCCCGCTGTCGGTGATCGTGCAGGTCACCAAGCGATGTGACTTCAACTGCGGGTTCTGCTCGGAGACGCTGCAGATGGCCGACCCGACGCTGGCCCAGCTCGACACGATCGCGCGACCACCTGGCCGGGGTGCAGCGGGTGTTCCTGTCCGGCGGGGAGCCGCTGCTGCGCCGCGACCTGCCCGAGATCGTGGACATGTACTCCGGGTTCATCATCGGGCTGCCGACCAACGCCACCCGCGGCCTGGTCATGGCGCCCCCGGCTGGCCGGGAAGGTGGCGTTCGTCAACATCGGCTTCGACGGGCCGCGGGCGACGTTCTCGCCGGGTCCGCGGCGACTACGACAAGGCCATGACCGGGGTGCGGGCGTTCGCCGCAGGCCGGGCTGCCGATCTCGCTGTCGGCGGTCGTGCTGCGCTCCACCGTGCATGCCCTGCCGTACCTGTGCCAGATCGCCGACGTGCTGGACGCGGGGAAGCTGAAGCTGATCCTGCCGCTGCGCAAGGGCAACGCGCTCGGCCTGCGCTGAGCGGGAGTTCATCACGCGTGGACGAGGCCCACGACGCGTTCGAGCGGCTGACCGAGCTGCGGGCCACGCATGACTGGCGGCCGGCGGTGCGGATGACCCCGTGGACCGCGGAGACCGAGGGGCACATGATCGTGGTCGAGCCGAACGGTAACGCCCAGGCGTGGCCGGTCTATGATCAGCCCGACCTGTTCCTGAGGCTGGGCAACCTGCTGGAGGAGCCGGTCACCGCGATCTGGGACCGCTACCCGTACAAGGCCAACCACTACGCCAAGTACCTCGGGCGCAGCATCTACACCGCCACCCGCAGCGGCCCGTGATGCGCACCTACACCAACATGACCTGGCCCGATGACCCGTACCGGACCGGGCAGCAGCTCTACCGCCGGCCGTGTCCCGAGGCTGGCCGCGTTCACCGCTGGCGCCGCCTGCCGATGCCAGCCATCCAGCGCCTGCGGCGGTCGCCATCGTGTACCTGCCGCTGCACCGCACCCAGACGCTGACCGTGACGGAGCAGACGCTGACGTTCGGGTTCCGCGCAGCCAGCGCCGACGACGTGCGGCCGAAGCACCGCGCCTGGCCGCGGTCGCCGACCTGGACCTGATGCAGGCCCGCCGCCACGCGGCCGTCCTGGCCGGGCACCGGCTGCCAGCCGACCTGCACCTGCCTCCGGAAGCGCACAGCAGCCACGGCTGCACGCGGGCTGGCGGCGGTGGAGGGGGACTGGGCCGAACGCCACACTCACCGGCGGGGCACCGCAACGATGTTCGATTGCCGCTGACGACCTGCCCGGCCCCTGGCGACCTCGTGCAGGCCAGCCGATACGCGGGCATCGCTCCTGTCGCCGACTGTTCGCAGCAACAGCCGACGGACATGGAGTTGATCGCCGCCCTGGCGGTGGAGCGGGCGCTGGTGATCGCGCTGGTCTGCGCCCGGCACCAGGGCCGCTACGAATGGGCCGGAACGCTGGGCACCGCGCCGCCATGATGCTCGCGAACGCATGGGACTGCTTCCCCCACCTCACCTGCAATCGGCTCAACTGCTGATTCGCCGCACAGCGGGGGCCCCTGTCGTGATCATTGCTGCCAACGTGCCGGCGGCCCGGGGCCGTGCCTGCGCGGCCGCCTGGGACGCTGCTGGTTGCGGCCATCGACGTGGAGTGGTCCAAGAACTACCGGATCCGCGGCGGCAACGTGCCGTTCTGCTACTCGGTGGTCTGGCTTGCCTTCGCCGGGACGGTGGCCAGCACGACCGCGGACTCGGCACGGTTCTGGTACACCTCCGCCTACGTGCAGACGCATCCGAGATCGCGGACCTGGTCGACGGCGCGGACGCCGCGCTCGCGGCATGTGGCCGCTATGCCAGCCTGATCGCCGGGCACCAGCTGTGCAGCGACCTGGCCGTCCTGGCCGCTGCGGCTCACGGGCACTGCCCGCGGTAGCCGGATGCGGGCCGCGTGGCGGCAGCGCCGACACGTTCTTGCCGGTCAGCCCCGCTTCCTCGACACCCGCTATGACGCCAGGCACCTGCTGGCCTGCCAGTCGCGGCGGCTGGTCGATGTCTGCGCCGACCTGCGGCTGGATGTCACCCAGCCAGAGCTGCGCGGCACCTCGATGACCGCGCTGCACCGCCGCTGGCTCGAGGACGGCGAGGTCGCGGCGCGGGAGAAGATCACCGTGCTGAACCTGCGGCACTCCCTGTCCACCGCCCTGGTCGCCGCCCGCGCCGCCGGGCTCGGCGCTGGCAGCCGGGCCTGAACGTCAACCAGATGCTCGCGGCTGGCCTGGAGGGCAGGTTCGGCTGGCTGGACGGTCCTGTGTTCACCGCGCTGCTGGGAGACCCCGATGCTGCGTGACTGCGTCGTGCTCGCGATCGAGGGCACCCACGCCTCCGGCAAGACCACCCTGACCCACGCGCTGGCCGCCTACTACCGCGAGCAGGGCATCCACGTCGCCACCGTCGAGGAACCCGCCCGGCACAGCCCGTTCATCGAGGAAATCGTCGTCCACGGCAAGGGCCAGTTCGACCTGGAGACCGAGGTCGACCTGTTCGCCGCCCAGCTGTCGGCTCAGCTGCGCGCCGCCCGCCAGCACACGATGATCATCGGCGACAAGACCATCGCCAACGTGATGGCCTACGCCTGGCTGGTGCTGCAGACCCCGCCCGGCAGCCGCGAGCGCCGTGCCTGGAAGCGATGAAGGCGTTCTGCGAGGCCTGGGCCGGGGCCTACGACGCGGTGTTCTACTGCTGCGACCGGTTCGCCCAGCACCAGGCCGGGGACCCCTACCGGTCCAAGGTCCTGGACCTGCAGCCGGCCGCCGACCGGGTCGTCCGGTCAGATCTGCGCCACCGTCGGCCAGCGCGTCATCGACATCCCGCCCAACATGACCACCGCCGAGCGTGTCCGATGGATCGCCGACCCGCGTCACCAAGCTGAACATCAATACTGGCGTCTGAGGCGCGGGGAGCTCTCAGCGGGCGGATGCTTCCTGGTGGAGCTGCAGGATGGGAGGATCCGCTGGGAGCAACGTCAACTCGTGCTCATAGCCAGGGTCGTAGTGGACGGGGCTACCGGGGTCCTGCCAATGGACGGCGAACTGCGCACCTGACCGCCATGCGGTCAATCCCGCCCACGTGTAAGCCACCATGTCCGGCGGCGGTGCACCCGGGTCAATCCAGGCCAGCTCGGCATGCTTAGACGGCTCGCGGTTGACCGGGTCACCGGCCCATCCACGTTCCGCGGTGAAGAACCAGCCCAGCCGTGCCTGGCCGGATGGACTGCGATGATGGATCACCACCGCGCACCGTAGCTGGCCTGGCTTCAGGTGGATGCCGGTCTCCTCCGCCGTTTCCCGGACAGCCGCAGCAGCCACGTCTTCGCCTGGCTCGACATGCCCCGAGGGCGGGCACAGCAACGACGCCGCATAAGCGGCATTCGGCGCACGCCTGAGCATCAGCAGCCTGCTGCCACGCTCAAGCAGCATGTACGCATCCACCGGGCAGCACAAGCGCTCTGGCACCCGCCCACCCTTCCACAACCCTGGAGCCGAGAACCGGGATTTGACCGTGAGGACTCGTGAGCTACTCCAGGCACTCGGGCCGCCGCGGGACAATTCGATCCACGCTCATACAATGACGTGCCATCGAAGGCCACCAACGAAAGCACGGAACGTACCGAATCAATCCATGGCGCGCAAAAGTCCGCCTGATTGAAATTCGTACCAATCCAGCGGCATCAGCGCGACCGTCCGCCTAGCGTCTCCCGCAACGGCGATTCTGCCCACGCATGGACACGCGCCGCCGCCAAGATGACCTTGGCGGCTGCTGGTCTGGCCACAGGGGTTCCGGCAGCACAGTGGCGAGCCGCTCGCGATCAGTGAGATAGCGTTCCGGGTCCATTCACCCCCGGATTCTAGGGCCGGTGACGATCATGTCCGGGTGCTGAGCCAGTTCTCCCGCCAGTACTGCGGATGCGCGGCCCAGTACTGCGGAAACGGGACAGCCGCCGCGAGCGCAGCATCACGGTGCCTGACGTGTTCCGACACCTGGCCCGGGTCCTCCAGAAGGTCAGCCCCAAGGAAGGCGCCCTCCCCGTCGTAGTGGAAGGGCAAGACCACGCGTTCGTCGAACATCCACCAGTCGTAGCTGGGGAGTTCCGGCGGATCGGGCGTCTCGGCGAGGTCGAGGACGAACGTGTGGTGGCCAGATTGCTCGCTCATCGCGTATCCCCACTCGCATTCCCAGCGTTCGTAATCGCTCAGCGGGCCGCGCACCACACGGACCCGGCGCCAGGTCACCCCCGCCTCGACCTGGCTCCGCATGTACTCGTTGAAGGCCTGGCCTGCCCCACTCTTCTGGTAGGGGTCGCCGGCCAGGTAGGCGGCCAGCCCCGCCGCCTCCACCGGGACGGCATAGGAGGGCAGCGCCTCCAGCCGGAACGCTTCACGCCGGATCGCATCGAAGAAGGGGTCGAGGTCAGCCTCGCTCAACATGTCCGGAGATCTTCGGCGACCAGCTCAGCGGGTATCTCAACCGCCCGCTCACCAGGGGAGAGGCGGAGCTGCTGCAGCGCCTCGCGATTGGTCACCGCCCGACCCTGGATCACGACCGTGCCGCGATCTGTCCGGTGCAGGGCGCGACAGGTCTTGCCGTCAGAACACTCGCCGCGGAGCAGTAACATCAGATTCCTTCCATTCGAGCATCGTCCGTAGAATTCACTCAGAATATGAATATGTAAAGAGCTTTCACAGACTAACGGCGTGCGCACTCTGGGTCAGGACGGCAAGTCGAACTCTCAAGGTGCAGCAACGTGAGGAGAAACGACCGGCACTTGGGGTTCCGTCCCAGCCACACTTGGCGACGGGGAGGGCCGCCGACCACCTGGCAACATTCCGGGACCTGGAGTCAGCCAGTGGGCCTTGCCCGGGGCGACGGCTGCACGACCCGTGGTTCGGACCGGAAGCCGGGAGGGTTCTCCCCCGCCGCTGTTGCAGCCAGCACAGCCGCCAGCGACATCGGGAAGTCGGCCTGGGCGCGCCCGGCTGCAGAATGCTGCCCTGCTCGTCGGGGACCGGCTTGGCCGGGATGCGGTATTCGCCCTCGTGCCCGGGTGAAAGCGGCGTGCAACTGCTCGGCCGCCTCGCGGGCGGCTGCCGCCTGGACAGCGTGGGCCTGGGCCTGGCGTAGCCCGGCCACCGCGTCCACCAATGCGACCAGGTTCTCGGCAAGTGCATCAACCTGAGCTATGCCATCACTGCCGCGACTGGTCATGGCGAGCAGTCGTGCGGCGGCCCGCAGTCGGTCGCCGTCGTGAGTCCGGCGGGGTATCTGGCGATGCGGGGTACGTGCAGCCCGGTCGTAACGGTCGGCCGCACACCGCAGGACCCGGCTGCCGGCCGCCCGCGCCGCGGCGTGCAGTGTGTCAGCGGCCGCCCACGCAGCATCTGCGCCGGACTCGGGATCATTCGCGGCGCAATGACGCAGGTGCTCCGCTGCGACCGCAGCTTGGCTGGCCGCATGCCTGTAGATCTCGGCGCGCTCCGGCGCAGTGAACCGGAACGCCCCGGAGCGCCCCAAGGCTCGGGGCTGGTCCTCAGCCCATGCTGAGCGGAGCCTGGGCAAGGCCAGGGAGTCGTGCAATCGGCCGCCGCTGTACCAGCGGGGCGTCCCATCTGATCCGGTGCAGCCGGGCAGCGCCACGGCGTACCCGGTGACTTCACCCGGCTTGATCGTGCTGAACCGTTCCCGCACCAGCAGGCCGGCTGCGCGCAGCCGGGTGAAGAACTCCGTCTCGCTCCCGGCCCGTTCCGCCTCGGTCGCGACGGTGGCGCGGAGGACGGCGCGGGCCGCCGGAGCGGGCAGCGCCGATGCTGCGGCAAGCGAGTCATAGCCGGGCGGGCTGTCCCATCGGGCGCGCAGCTTGGGCAGGGTGAGATCCGCCGCGAGCTTGCCGCCTCCGTACCAGATCGGCTGGCCGTCCTTCGCCGAGTGGTGCGGCAGTGCCGACCGCATACCCGGTGACCTCACCCGGGTTCACCGTGCTGTGACGCCGCCGGACCAGCACCCCGACCTGGGCGAGGCGGCGAAGAACTCCTCCTCCGTGCTCGCCCCGGCTGCCGCGGTGCAGACCTCCCGCCGCAGCGTCAGCCGCGGCGGTTCCGCCCACCCACGCCGGGACGCCTGCTCCGACTCGGCCCGCGTCGCCCGCCGGGCTGCGGTGCGATCCGCCGGGGCGGTCGCGCGCAGGCCGAACTGCCGCTCCGCCTGCTGGCAGGCTTCCCGCACGCGGAAAAAGTCATTCCACACTTTCGGCCGGATCCGGTCCTGGCGGGCCAGAGTGGCGACCAGGTGAATATGATCCGGGGCGTGCCGGACCGCCACCCACCGCACCGCCCGGTCATCCCCGGATGGCGCCAGCCCGGTCCGGTCCATCACCGCGGCCGCCACCTGCGCCCATTCCGCGTCGGACAGTAGCCGGTCTTCCGGAGCGGCCCGTATCGAGCAGTGCCACACCGGCTTTGAGTAGTTGTCCCCGTTGACCGCGGCCATCGGCTGAGCGAACAGCCCGGCCAGTCGCCGCAAGTCCCGGGACCGGCCAGGACGGCGTTCCGGCTCCAGTTCGGCCGGATCACCGAATCCGGCGACCAGGTGCGGGTCGGTATGCTCATTCGCTTTCCCCGGCCCGTACAGGTAATAAAGCAGCCGCCTCGCATCAGTGGCCGCGGGTCACCTTTCCGATCACCCGGAGCGCTCCGGCGAATTCACGGAATGCTCCGGCGCACCTGCTCCGCCGCCTCGTCCATGCGCTGGATCACCCGCACGCAAAACTCCGCTGCGGGCAGCAGATCGTCACTCGGCTGTCCGGTCGCATTCAGCTTCGCGACGGCCTGATTCAGGTTCGTGCCAATCCGCCGCACCAGCCCGGCCGCCGCCATCAGCTCGTCCAGCGATCTCCCGCAGTGGGGAGGCTGTCCGGGCCTGTGCACCGCTACAGTCGTTCACGGATCTGGCTGGCGGTGGCCGATCGCCGCAGCCGGTCACGGATCTCCTGCTTGAGACGCCTGACGGTCACTTCCGTGCCATGCAACGACCGGTCCGCCTTCGGCTCCCGGCGAAGCGGGACGACGAAGCTCTTCTCCCGCTGCATCCGTCGGAAATCGATCTCGGCGACAGCCAGTCCGGGTCGCCTTCGCGGGTAGTCTTCACTTCGGTCACGGTGCCCAAGCGGGCCGTTGCGATATTGAAGCCCATACCGAACAAGCCCAGGCTGCCATACCGGGCGTTACTGCTATAGCCCGCCTGCAAGGACTGCTCCAGGGCTTCCTTGCCCATACCGCGCCCGTTGTCGGCCACGCATACGATCTCGTCGCCCTCCGCAATATTCTGCTTCGGGAGTGTGACCCAAACAATCGGTGTGTCAGACGGGTCGCGGTTGGTCTCCGCCATGAAGTCGTCGAACGCGTTGTCGATCAGCTCTGCCACACACTGCCATGGCTGGTACGGGATCTCGCCCAAGGATCTCCAGCAGTCTCGGCGAAGGCGTCAGGTCGAGCTGCTCTAGCGACGTCCCTTTCGTCCCTGACGGCATGAGCCCTCCCGCTGTCGGACCTGGCACCGGCCGCGAGCCGCTACCGCAGCCGATCCATGGGCAAGTGAACACCACTGGTCCGACAAACTACGGGCTGCAGCGCACCTGCGACGGCCATCTCTTGCAAGCTCGTACAGCTATGGGTTAGTCAACCTGCGACCTCTGGGTTATGAGGACAGCGTGGCATCGAACGGCATGACTCGGCAGTTTCTGTCAGGGCTGGTCACAGCCACGGTCAGTATCGATCCGCCCGGGAAGCGCTGCCGGATTGACCGTCTCGCTCGCGGACCCGCTGGATCAGGTGGCCGATGACCTCGGCCACGAGCTCGGGATTCTGCCGGTTCAAGTAGTGGCCGCCGTGGTCTGCCACGACATGTGCGCTGTTCGAAGACAGCGCGGCCTGTTCATCCTGCAGGATCCTCCAGGCCGGGTAGAAGTGGGCGCCGCCGCGCTGGGCGCGCTCGCTGTACGTCGGATCGAACTCGGCTGAGGTGAGGACCGCCAGCGGCAGGTCCCCCAGATTCCCCAGTCCGCGCACCTCCTTACGGATCCTCTTAAAAGCCACCAGTTCGGCGGCGCTGGCGCGGCGGTTCGCCGAACGAGCCCAGTGAGGAGCGTCGCGGAGGCCAATATCGTGGGTTAGGCGCTGTAGCCCAAGTGGCTGCGCCAGCCATTGCGCGGCTTGCAGGAGCGCACCGCCGCGGTGGTGCAGCAACTCCGTTTTTGGCAGCCTCCAGCCCTGTTCCGGGTGGCTCGAATCGATCAGCGCGATCCCGGCGACCTCGTCGGGGTAGAGGCAGGCGAAGATACGGGCCAGCAGGCCGCCGATGGAATGGCCGGCCAGTACATAAGGTGGCTGAATGCCGGCGTTGTGCAGGAGCGCGTGAAGTTCCGCGGCCATGCGCGCGCCCGTGCGGCGCCTCGGCGGCGGGTTGCTCCACCCGATCCCGGCTCGGTCGTAAACGCACACAGTTGTCTCTCGGGCGAGCCGCCGCTGGACATCCAGCCAGCTACTGCCAGAACCGCCTAATGCGGTGATGATCACGACGGCAGGGCCGCCCTGCCCGGCGCGCATGATGTGCAGTCGGTAGCCGCCGACGTCCATCAGACGGCCCGCGGGCCGATGCCTGCGGCGGTCCCTCGCCTCACCCACTGCCTGATAGGCAGCGCTGGCCAGCCCGAGGGTAAGTACGGCAATGCCGGATGCGCTCGCTGCGCGCTTGATGCCCATCTCTGCCGATAGTGCCCATCCCCGCTGAGCGGCAACCTTGGCGACGCGGTTACCGGGTGTGCTTCAGCCGTCCTTGCTGGCACCGGCTCGGCCGATATGCATCTTGTCGTTGACCACCTCCACTGCCCCCGCCCAGACGGCCAGACTGGCCCCCTTGAGCCGCGACTGTCGCTGGTGTACTGGTGGGGCCAGAGAACCGCGGAGGAGGCCTGGAAGTGCCGCTGCCCGCACTGCGGTCGGCCGTTCGCACCAGGAACCCGGCAGCGCTCGCGTCGCGATCATCGTCGCGATGTTCCCCTCAGCCGCCGGTGCCGCCTCGCCGTCGTGTCGTTGGCCACCTTCTTGTGACACCCGCCGCCGCCCGATGACGGCAGAATCCACGGACAAACCACGGACGGATGATCAAGGCCCGGCCACCCTGAGCGGGTGACCGGGCCTGTGACCTGCTACTTCATGAGTAGCCCCGAGCGGATTCGAACCGCCGCTACCGCCTTGAGAGAGTGTCGATTCGCGTCCAACCCTGGAGCGCGGAATCATGGGCGCTCGTGGCGGACCTCACCATCGGTGACTTGGCGGAAATCAAGCAGTTCCTGGCTGGCACTTGTGAGTAGTTGAGGAGGTGGCTTCCCGGCACCGGCTGGAAACGGCTTGGAGGTCGGAGGCCGCTCGTGAGATAGCCAATACCCGAACGGGGTCACACGGGGGTTGCCTGGGGCGATGTGCCGGTCCGCACGGCCTATGCGGAAGTGGCCGTGTACCTGCTCGCCGCACAGGATTGCCTCTTGGCCATGGCGGACTCGGTCAACCTTCTGACAACGGCCTACGTGCCCAGTGTGCTGGCGCGAGCCGCCATGGAGGCGAGTGCGCAGGCGTGATGGCTGCTGGAACGGGGGATAGGAGCGCGGCGCAGAGTGATCCGGTCAGTCCTGATCCGTGCGTCCGGTGCCCGGAAACTGGGCGAGGCAGTAAGAAAAACCGACCCGAGGGGGTCTGCCAGCAGCTACGGAGAATACCAGGCCAGTGTCAGGGCGTACGCGAGGAACCTGGGCCTAACCTATATCTGCAATGACGACAGGATCGAGTGCGAGATCGACACACTCCCGAGTCCCACCAGCCGGGCCGTTGCCCTCGAGTCCGCGATGCAGATGGTCGCCGCCTACAAGATCTACTCTGGGGCGGCGCACGCCGAGTGGCATTCCGTCGTCCAGGGCTGGCGGCAAGCGCCCTCGCCCGAAGGGCCGCGTTGGGAGAGACAGCCGGACCGGGAAGCCGTCTGGGCCATGGTGCTCTCCGCTGCCGGGCTGGCGACGATGGTCGCGTTCCGCACTCTCACCTTGCTCGGCTGGAACGCACGGCTAGTTGAGCTTTCCTACAGCATGCGCTGGCTGGACGAGATGACGCGGCGAATGAAGCTCCCGCGCGAGTGGGCCTACTAGCACCTGGCTGCCCGGATGGCGGCGCCACCTCCGTGACGCTTTCACACCCAACAGTTCCAGCCAGCCGCTCGCGCTCGCTGGTGCGTCTTCGGTCGGACCTCACGCGTCAAGCTGGGTCCGGCCCCAAGGATGGGGACACCTGTACGTTCAACAGGTACCGGCATCATCCGCACCTGGATGCCACCCAGAGCTATCCCTGAGGCACAGTGTCGGGTTTACACGTTCATGGCGGCGGTCAGATGACGGTCAAAAGATCTTGAGACCTGCCCGGACAGCCTTCGGTCAGTGCTCTGGGCTGGGCTTTTGGGTGCGCCTGGCAGGATTCGAACCCGCGACCCGCTGCTTAGAAGGGTACGTTCATGGTGACCAGGATGGTGG
>CAWJDQ010000005.1:0-367411 GCA_963841695.1 uncultured Actinomycetes bacterium
GCGGACGCCGAGCTGGACAAGGCCCTGGCCGGACGCATGGCCGAAGCCGGAATCGTGGTCGGTCCGACGCTGGCCACCATCGAGAACACCCTCGGCGAACCGGGTGGCGCGGCAGTGGCAGCGGACCCACGGCTCGCTGAAGCGCTCGGCGACGCCTGGGTACGCCGGTTGACCTCGGATGCCCCGGGATGGCATGGCCGGCAAATGCCGCCCTACTCCCGCGCCGAGGACAACGTGCGGCGACTGGCCGATGCGGGGGTCACTCTGCTGGCGGGCACCGACGCCCCGAACCCGGGGACCGTGTTCGGGGCAAGCCTGCACCGGGAGCTCGAACTCCTGGTCCGGTGCGGCATCAGCCCGTCGCAGGCCCTGGCCGCTGCCACGGCTGAACCGGCACGAGTGTTCGGCCTCGCCGACCGAGGACGTATCGCCGCCGGGCAGCGCGCGGACCTGGTCCTCGTGTCCGGTGACCCGTTGACGGACATCACCGCGACGCGCGCCATTGAGCGGATCTGGCGCGGGGGCATAGCCTGCGATCGATACGCCTTCGCCGCGAGCGCTGCCGAAGCTGAGCAGCTTGACGCCTTCGACGCCCAGCTCGCCAAGGTCGTGGCAGCCGTGCGCGAACGCTGGTCCAACTGATCCGGGGAAGGCCACTTGAACGCGGGTCCCGTAGTTGTGCGTCGCGATCGTCGATCGGCTCACCGTCAGCGGCGACATCATCGAGACGTGTCCACCGCAACCAAGTAACGCCAGGGTTCAGGTCTGGCTCAAGTGCCGGTGCCCGCATTGGCGGGTCTCCCACGCGCTCCCCGAGAGAGCGAACGTTGCATGACACGGCACTACGCGCACAAGAAGGCCGCGAACAAGGAGCTCGCCGCCCTGATCGAACGGGCAGGCACCGGGCTGTCCGGCCGGCACGGCATCGACGCCTCCAGCGGCCAGCATCTGCGGCACCGGCTGTCGCGCGCCGGGAACCGCCGCCCGGCCACGTCCTCTATATGGCCGGGATTGTCCAGCTCCGCTCCGACACCGCGGGCCGGGCCTACTACCGGCGCAAGCGCGCCGCAGACAAGACCTCGATGGAAGCGATGCGCTGCCTGCGCCGGCGCCTGTCCGACGCGGTCTACCGGCAGCTGGCCGCCGACGCTGCCGGTCAGGAACAAGCGAGCCCGGGAGGGCACCCCGGGGCGTCTCTTCAATCCAGCGCGGCCGGCCTGTCCCCGGACACCGGCCCTTCGGATCAGCCACTTCCCGGACCCGCATACCCGACGCTACCGCCACCACGGCCAGCGCCACAGCCCATGGGCCCCGCAGCCGCTGCTCCCCGGCGGCGCGCCCGAGGTGACGGCGTGGAGCGCCCAACCGGACGAACGACGTTGACACCGACCAGCGCAGCCGCACCCTCAACAGCGCCAGGGCCATGCCCTTGACAGATCCCCTCATAGAAGGGAGCCAGATGCGGATGTCCGCGGTAGCGTCTCACGCTGTCCGCGGCAATAGCGAGCATTGCCCAGCGTTAACGAGTCGGTTCGCTGGTGGTAAGAGGGATGCTGAAACGCACGGGTGGCGGCCGGATCGGCTATTTACCGGCCCGCCGTTGGGGCGTGCTCCGGCCCGGGCGGAGAAATACTAGTGAGATCCAGGTACGGCTCGGCTTCGGGCTCGGGCAGGGAAACGGCGCTGGTGCCGGGCGCGGGCTTCGGCTTGCGCGGCGCGCGCCGACCTGCCCCTCCGCCGCGGCCGCGGTAGACGAGCAGACCGTGGACCGGGTCTGGGACGGCGTCCAGGGCCGCGCGCACGAGGGGCAGATTGCGGAACGCCTCCCACTGTTCCTCGGTTCCGAACTGCACCTCGAACAGCACGCCCCACTGGTCCGCATGCCACGATCCGTCGGTAGCGCCATTCGTCAGCGCTGCCTCGATCAGGGCCGAGTCATGCTGCTCCTGCCATCGGAACGCAGAAACCTCACCGTGCATGACCTCTATCGACCACCACTCAGCCATAATCGAGATATTACGCGTTTGCCTGCGATCCGCAAGACCGCTCGGCCCTCCGCTCTGCCGTGATCTCGAACAGCACGGTCCGACCGCCGAGTCGGCGGCCGGACGGACCAGGGCACCTCGAGTCAGCGTTGTGCGACTGGCGGCATGAGCGGACATGGCGGTGAACCTGGTTGCTGCCCGCCGGGAGATGGCGGAAATGGCTACTGTGATTGTTATGGCAGGCGTCATCTTCGATTCGAAGCCGGCGCGGACCCTGAAGGCCGACATGACGGTGATGCTTGAGCGCACCGCCGACGAATTGCCGGCGATCCAGCGGCTCTGGCCGCGTTTCGAGCGCCTGGCAGGGCTGAGAGGACGCCGGATGTACGCCATGGTCGACATCCGGGCCCGGACCTACGCGGCATGCACACCCGCCCGGGAAGGCGACGATCCCGCACGCCTCGGGCTCGAGACCGCCACCCTGCCGGGCGGCTGGTACCTGCGGGCGAGGATCACCGGAGAGCCACCCGGGCTGTACGAGCGCATCGGCCCGGCCATGCAGGCACTCGAAGCGCTGGCAGCGCCGGCTGACCCTGGCCGCCCTCTCATCGAGTACTACCGGCGCCACGATGAGATTGAACTGTGGGTGCCCGTCCCCGCGCAGTCCTGATGAGGCCGGCGTGCTGCGTAGGCCCCCAGTTCGCTACTCGCGGCAGAAGAGTGCGTTCGGTCGTCTATGAGATCAGTCGGACGGCGTCTGTTAGCGGTAGCTGGGATCCGACCCCGGCGACACTTGGGTACGTGGCCAGGAAGGACACTCTCGGGAGAGTGAACAGCGCCCGCTCGGGGCGATAGCCGGGTCGCCATGTTGACCGGCCACCTAGTACGTGGCCGCAAGCCGCCGCCTCGAGCCACTGAACCAAGATCACGAAGATGCAGGTTGGGGTTCTCCAGGAGGCTTGCAGCCCGGGTGGAACGGGACGACAATAATGCCCGCGTGCACAGCGGGCAGATGCAGGCAGGGGGGATTATGAGCTCACCGGGAAACTATCCGTTCTTTCCACCCAACATCGCGCGGGAAGCGGCCCGGAATCAGCAGATGATGGAGGGTGCAGCTGCCGCGCGAGCCGCCCAGCAGGCCGGGAGTGGCCCCGCGCCGCCGCAGCTGTGGCGGCGCAAGTGGATTCGCGGGCTGGCAGCAGTTATTGTCGCTGTGGTTGCCTTGGCCGCCTTGCCTGTCCAGATTGCCGAACACCACGAGGGAGCGGCGATCACGGCGGCCGTCTTCGTGCTGCTCTTTGCCCTGGCGGCCCGTCGCTTCCTGCACCGCCCGCACTGAATGTGGGCAGTGCTATTCGGGAGGTGTGATGGGCGAGGCAAAATTAACACCAGAAGAAAAGTCTGGCTCGCACGGTGGCACCGTGCGCATTCTTGGGTTGCCAATGTGGGGAGGCGTGTCGGGGATCGCCGCCATCGTCGGTCTCATAATCGCCCTCGTGACGGTTCTCTGGCCCAGGACCCCATCACGTCCCGATAGCCTGGGCAGCTCGCCGCGTCTTGAGCTTGATGATGTGCAAATAACTCCGAGAATATCAGAAGGGCACGGTCTGCCTTCCTTCTCGGATCACGTCTATTTCTCGCTCCGGAACACGGGCAGCCAGCTGGCTATTGTTACCGGCCTAAAGCTGCAAGTTCAGCAGTTCGCGCAGCTGCCTGAGTGCTATTCGTCGGGCAGCCTTGGAACCACGGGCTGGTCCTCCCTCAATTTGCCAGCGAATCCAAGCACCGGAGAAGTCGTAACGGTTCCGGTCAGCCAGCAGATGGCACCAGACTCCGCCGATAAATTTGAGGTCTCACTTCACGTATCCAAGGCCGCCCTAGGCCTTCATTTTTATCGGTTTCACTCCTGGATAGTCTACGATAAGCAGGTCGCCCTGGATGCAGGCTATTTGATCGCTTCTCTCCCGATTGAACCGCAGGATGGCGGTTATTACTGGACCCATGATGATCAGGCAGACCCTAGTCGGCTAAAGCCTTTCACCACTAACTTGCAATCGCTTAGCCACTGCTTGATCGCAAACTCAAAACGCCTGCACGCCATATTGTCTCTGCCAGGCAACCGCTCGGCCGGACTGTCCAGTCTCCCCGCTACACTGTCGGTCCGATACTGATGCTGCCGGCGGCGCTCATTCGCAGATTCGGTCGAAGGCGGCGCGTAGTGCCCAAATCCCGTATGTATCAACCGATGATCGTTGCGAAGCACCGCGCCGACCAGACACAAAATACCTGACGACTCCTCCACCGCACGTCGGCCCACTACAGTGGACGGACATCTCGCCGTTCTCTAGCGGGCGCGGCCCGAGGCAAGGAAACGATCATGTGCCCCATGCCCGGAGATGATGTGGCACCCTCCGTTATTCCAGGGCCCCGGCCGTCTCACCACTCCGGGCCCGGCTATGTGGCGAACGCCAAAGCGCCCGACTTCGAACTAGACCAGCCACTGAGAGGCGCCGCGGCACGGTGGCTCAACCTTGTTCCCGCCGAACACCGCCATGAGGGCCGGGAATCGGCAGAGGATGCTCTGGAGACGCTCCGGGAACACACGCGCAGTTGCCCTGATCATCCGCTTGGGGCCCTGTGGGTGGCCCATCGCCACCTAAGGGACCCGGTGCCCGTGGTCCGGATCGCGTCGCTCGTGCTCGCCTCGGAGGCGCTGTGGTGGCTTGGGCATTTTGAGGATGCACGGAGCGCGGCCCAGGCAGCGGCCGACGTTGATCCGGCGTCTGCCCAGGCACTGTGGCGCCTCGCGGTCGCGCTTTACCGCCAGGGCCGGTTCGAGGAGGCGGCCGAACGCCTCGATGACCTTCTGAAAGTGGCCAGCCGGTTCGCCCCCGCGTGGGCGCTACGCGGCCAGGTCAAGGTCTGGCTCGACGCGGGCAACCCTGAGGCGGGGCGGGCCGACTTCGCCGCTGCGGCGGCCCTGACCTCCGGTTCGGGCACCTGGGTGGTGCCGTACCGGATGGCGGGTGCTGACTTCCAGGCGCGGGCTAAGGCAGAGATCAGCGTTCATGACTCCGAGACAGGCGCTTCCTCCGGCGTCCTTGTGGACGTGATGTTGCTGCCGGACAAGTCGCGGGTCGAGCAGGGCGTAGATCCAGATCGCCGGTGGCATCTGGAAGGGCCTAGCACTGGGGGCGGCGATTCGGACAGTTTGTTTCCCGGGCTGGGCGGGGACTTCGCTGCGGGAGCACGCTCGCGAGTCTCCTTCGGGAACAGGTTCGTTCTTTATCAGCGGAACATCGAGAACCTCTGTAAGGACAGGGCGGGTCTGTGCGAGGAGATCCGGAAGTCGGTGGCCGAGCTTTTCGACGCAGCTCTCGAGTCCGATGCGGCGATCGCGATCAAGGGTGAGCCTGAGCAGCACGCCGAGGGGGCAAACGTCCCAGAGGATGAGGACGGTCAGCGCTAGGCCCATAGGAATCACTCCCGCCTCCGTCCGCAAATGGGTAGGCCCGCCACATCCCAGCACCTGAGCGAAAAGCAGGCGAGTCGGCTAACGCCCTCCCAATCGCGCTCCCAGTTCGCGATCACACTTCGATGCACCGGGAGGTCGCCTGACTCGTTGCGATGACCGAGCATGGCCGACTAAGCCCCAGAGGCGACCTCTGGTGCACAATGACAGGGAGTGAGCGAGTTAGCCCGGTAACCAAGAGTCCGGGTATGCCGGTAAGCGAACATTTGCCCGTTCTAGCCTCGTGACAGGTGCGGTTGCCTGGCGCAGATCATCCGGCTCCGGGCGAGGCCATGCTTGGGTGCTGTCCCTCAGGGCAGACGCGCCACGTGATTGCTCTGGACTAACTTTCTTCGTTCATCAATCGTGTAGAACACGCGGTACCGTCTGGCTTGCAGGCGCCGCAGATCTGGCGAGCCATAGCGGAACGATTCGGGCGGCCATGGCACGTCGGCTAACGCTCGCCACAGCCCGCGGACCCTGAGGTTGTCCCGCTTTGACAGACACGACTGATGACTTGGTCAGGCTACATTCTTGATCTCGTTGCGGATACTGGCTTCGAACCGGCGGGGCCTGCTACTCCTTGGATCCCTTCAGCGACGGACGCGGTAGCGGAGGTGGGTGGCTTCGGGGCTGTCGATCACGCGAACGACATCGAGTTCGATCTCCCCGGGCAAGGTGTCGAACAGGCGACGGCCCCTGCCTTGGAGAAAGGGGATCAGGTGGATCTGCAACTCGTCCAGGACCCCCGCACGCAAACATTCTTGAGCGGTGACCGCGCCATGCACCAGCACATTCCGGTCGCCGGCCGCTGCCTTGGCTTGTGCCACACAGGATTCGATGCCATCGGTGATAAAGCGCACCTGACCCGGCGGAACGTCCAGCGGCGGCTGGTGAGTGGGCACGAAGATCGGCACTCCACCGTGATGCTCGCCGCCCCAGTACCCGGCCTGCTCGATCGTCCTGCGCCCGACGACAACGGCGCCGGTGCTCATCATCTCGTCGAACACGATGCCGCTCTGCTCACCGGCCGGCCGGAACCCGTCATGACCTTCGCCAGTGCTGGAGTCGCCACTCGCCAGCCAGTCGTGAAGCCGGCCGAAGTCATCGCCGCCCGGATTGCCGGGTCCGTCATTCGGGCCCGCGATGTACCCGTCGAGCGACATGGACATGTACAGAACTGTGGAAGACACGGTTCCTCCTCTGAGGTTGCCCCCGCTTGACGGACAGGGTTGATGGCGTGGTCAGGCTACATTTCTGATCTCCTGTCGGTGGGTGGCTCCGAACTCGGCGGGGCTGAGGTGATGTTCCCCCGGTTCTCCGGAGTCGGGTTGCTGGATGACCACCATCTAGCAACCCTCGGAGGACGATTGTGCCCAGGCGTTACCCGGCCGAGTTCCGGCGGAAAGTTCTGGATCTAGTCGAGTCTGGCAGGCCGGTCGCGCAGATCGCGCACGACCTGGATCTCAGCGCGCAGTGCATCTACACCTGGCGCAAGCAGCAGCTGATCGACCGCGGTCAGCTGCCAGGGATAACCAGCACCGACCATGCGGAACTGGTCGCAGCGCGGAAGCGGATCGCCGAGCTGGAGGACGAGCTGGCGATCCACCGCCGGGCGACAGCGTTGCTCGGCGAAGTGGTGCCCCCAAAAGGCGGTACGAGGCCATCGCGGTGATGGCCACTGAACGCCTGCCGGTGCAGCTGGCCAGCCGGGTGCTGGATGTGTCGGAGTCGGGCTACTACGAATGGCGCGGCAGGCCGCCGTCGAGGCGGGCGATGCGGCATGCGTGGCTGACCGAGCAGATCCAGGCCGTGCACCATGCCTCGCACGGCACTTACGGGTCCCGTCGCGTGCACGCCGAGCTCACCCTCGGGCTGGGCGTCACCATCGGCCACGGCGCGATCGAGCTGCTCATGCGCCGGGCCGGTATCAGGGGCCTGCCCGGCAGCCGCCGCCCGCGGCCAAAACACCAGACCCCACCGCCTCAGACTTGGTGCATCGCCAGTTCAGCCGGGCAGCGCCGGACCTGCTGTGGGTCACCGATATCACCGAGCACCCCACCCGCGAAGGCAAGGTTGAATCCGCCCAATACACCTCATGGGCGTTCACCGACCGGGCCCGCGCAACCGGGCTGCTGCCCTCGATGGGCTCCATCGGCGACTGCTACGACAACGCGATGATCGAGTCGTTCTGGGGCCGCATGCAGACCGAACTGCTCAACCGCCGCAAGTGGCGGACACGCCTGGAACTGGCCAACGCGATCTTCGAATACCTCGAGATCTTCCACAACCGCCAGCGCCGCCACTCCGCGCTCGGCATGCTCACGCCGATCGAATTCGAACTGCGCCACACCAAGATCGAGCCCGTAGCATGAGCCCACAGTCCAGCATCCTGACTCCGAGAAACCAAGGGCACATCAGAGCCTCCGGAAACCCCGGGGCGATTCATAACACGCGGCTAGGCATGGCGCGGGAGCCATCGGCTCCGCCTTGGCTGATGGCGCCGAACAGCGGATCGGGCATGCCTGTTCGAAGTTGAGCGAGCACAGGCCGGGAGTGTCTTTGGATGCCACTTGAACAGCATGCGAGGCGTTTCATGTGGTGCTGGGTCCCGGTGTCGGCATTGGTCCGGTAAGCGGCTGGTAGCGGCTGGTGAGCTCGATAGCAGGGGTGAGGTCCGGGACGGCGCCGACAGCCGGGACGAACCAGCGGCACACCTTGTTACGGTCCCACCTGGTCTTGAGTTCTGGGTAGAGATCCGGGACGTCATGCCCAAGGCGGCGTAGCTCCTCCGGGGAACGCGGGAGCTTGATCCAGAAGTCGATGGGGGCTTCGCGGCGGATGTCTACTCCAGTGCAGTGATAGCCGCCGGGTCGCTGCTCGATGCAGACCAGGTACAGGCCAGGGATGTCCACTGGTGCGACGCGCCTGCGCGAGGGGCGATCGTGAGGCAGTACCAACTATTCCGCTGGCGCGCGGATGGGTCGCTGGCCTCGAATGTCAGGGCGGCGCCGACCGGTGTGGCCGTCTGCCGTCGTCAGCCAGTCCAGGAAGGTGGAGGGTTGTGTCCAGCGAAACTGAGATCCGTCCCTTCCGGGTGGACATGCCCGATGAGGCGATCGCCGGCCTTCGGCGGCGCATCGCCGCGACGCGCTGGCCCAGCCGGGAGCTCGTGCCCGACCGGTCGCAGGGCGTGCAGCTAGCGACGATCCAGGAGCTCGCCCGCTACTGGATGACCGATTACGACTGGCGCGCGTGCGAGGCGGAACTGAACGCGCTGCCGCAGTTCAAGACCGAGATCGACGGGGAGAACATCTACTTCATCCACGTGAGGTCGCGGCACGAGAACGCGTTGCCGCTGATCATCACGCACGGCTGGCCAGGCTCGGTGCTCGAGATGCTCGGGGTCGTCGGCCCGCTCACCGACCCGACCGCGCACGGCGGCTCCGCCGAGGACGCGTTCAACCTGGTGGTGCCGTCCATACCCGGCTACGGCTTCTCCGGCGAGCCGGCCGAGGCCGGGTGGAACGTCGGCCGCGTCGCCGGAGCCTGGGCGGAGCTGATGCGACGCCTTGGCTACGACCGTTACGTCGCCCAGGGCGGCGACGTGGGCGCCGCCGTCACCGACGCGATGGGCCGCCATGCACCCGAAGGACTGGCCGGCATCCACATGAACTTGCTCCTGGCGGGGCTGGGCGGCGGCTACCCGTCCGCGGACCCCTCCGCGGAGGAACGCGCGGCGCTCGACGCGATCACCACCTTCAGGACCAGCGGCAACGGCTACCTCATCGAGCAGAACACGCGGCCGCAGACGATCGGCTACGCCCTGCTGGATTCACCCGTCGCCCTGGCGGCCTGGATGCTCGACCATGACACCGACGCCTACTACAAGATCTCCCGCGCCTTCACCGGCGGGCAGCCCTCCGGCGGCCTGACCCGGGACCACATCCTCGACAACATCACGCTGTATTGGCTGACCAGCACCGGGGCCTCGGCGGCCCGGTCGTACTGGGAGAACACACAAGCCGCAGCCCACACGGCCGGGCAGGCCCGCCCGGAGGTCAAGCTCCCGGTCGGCTTCACCACGTTCCCCGGCGAGATCTTCCGGGCCCCGCACAGCTGGGCCAAAAAGTCGTACCCCAGCCTCAGCTACTTCAACGAGGTAGACAAGGGCGGCCACTTCGCCGCCTGGGAAGAACCCGAACTGTTCGCGACCGAGATCCGGGCGGCGTTCAAGCCGCTGCGCTAACAACAGCCCGCACCCGGTTTGACTGTGATCACCGAGATCTGTGCCGACGCGCACCCTCATCGCTGGAGGACTCGCGACGCCCCCGACAGCATCTACTGACAGCCATATGCGCATTAAGTGGCCCGACCCAAGTCCGCTCGTCGCGGCTACTTATGTCTTTTCAGACCGCCCGGGCCGGCGCAGGCTCGGGCAGCGAGTGGAATTGAACCTGGGCACCCCCGCCGAACTCGACCCGGTAACTCATCTCACCGGCCCGCGGCCAGGCCAGCCGGGAATCACCTGCTCGGCGGGCGCGATACCGGCCGCCCGGCCATGACCCGCGGCCACCAGCCGCTCCTCATACCCCGGACTGGAGTACGCGGCGGCCCTCAGCCGCCATAGTCGCAGCAACTCCTGCAGCTGACGGAACTGCTCCGGACGCCGCGCCCCTTCCACGGCGGCTGTGTACTCAGCCAGGAACTGCCCATGGCAATCCTCAGGCAGCACGGCCAGGATCCCGACCGGGTCATCAGGGTCATGATCATCAACGGGATGCGCAGTCACAGCCCACTCCGTTCAGCGCCTGCAGAGGACTGCTGCCCACGGTAGCCCGCACGCCATCAGTGTGCGAACAACATCCCCGGCGCGCCCCCGACCCTGCCTTCGGACAGGGGTCACGGTCACCAGACCGGGATCTCCACCCGGCCCGCCGACTACACAGCGCAGTCAGCACAACGAGCCAGATTGATCAAGACCAAGGCACCCCCAAACCCGGCCGGCAGTCCCGCCTCGAGACGAGCGACTAGCGCTTCAACACCCTATGAGAGAGCGCTCTCCCAGATTGCGCTCCCAGTTGCGCTCCCAGCGCTTGCCCTTGAGTCACCCCGATGACCAGCCCGAAGACCTGCAGCCCACTGCCGCACCCGCGCGCCGTACCAGAGACCAACGCGGACTTGCACTCCCAGTGGACTGCACCCAGGCGACGCAGATCGACCCGAAACCCTCGCTGACCTCGGCGAACGCCGCTCAGTCCGACCTCAGAGCACTCTCCTGGCAGCTAGTGCTCACCCGCCGCCCAGTCTCTCCGCTGCTCACCGGCAACGCGCTGACCTGGGAGTGGGCGCAACAGGTTTCGAACCTGTGACCCCTCGCTTGTAAGGCGAGTGCTCTACCACTGAGCTATGCGCCCGCGCCTACTGCGAGCAGGCGACCGGCCTCAGCGTACCGTTTCCGCGCCGCCGAGGTGAGGGGCGGCCAGGCGGGCGACGTCCCCGCTCACGGCCACCCGGTTCCGCAACCGCTCCAGCCGCGCGTCCATCGACGTCCCGCGGACGCCTTCAGCCAGCGCCCGGCACAGGTGGACGGCCCCGGCGTAGCAGGCAGCGAACCGGACCGCCTCGGGCAGCAAAGCCTGCTCGGCCGGGCCGAGCTCGCGCTGCGCCGCGTATCCCCGGGCGACCGCCGCGACGCGGTCGCCGTCGGGCTCGACCTGCCGCGCGCCCGGACCCTGGCCGGCTGGCTCCGCGTCGAGCAGGCTTTCTATCAGGCAGTGGCCCAGGTCGAGCAGGGGCAGGCCCAGGCCGCTGGCTTCCCAGTCGATGAGCGTGACGGTGTCCGGGCCGCTTTGCACCGCGTTTCCCGGCCAGGCATCCCCGTGCACCACTCCCCTGGGCAGGCTGCCGAGGCCCCGCTGGACGGCCCGGGCCGTGCCGTGCAGCTGCGCGTACAGCGGCTGCCAGTCGCCGGGGACCAGCGGCTCGACCGCGTCGAGCCGCGCCACCATGGCCGCGATGGCCTCCCCCGGATACCGGGACGCACGCCCCGGCCCGCCCGCACCGCCGCTCCCCGGCCCGCCCGCACCGCCGCGCCCCAGCCCGCCCGCCGCGCCGCCCCCCGGCCCGCCCACACCGCCGCCCCCCGCCTCGCCCGCACCGCCGCCCCCCGCCACCTCCAGCGCATGCAGCCGGCCCAGCGCGGCCCCCAGCATCCCCAACTGTGCGAGCGAAGGCCGGATCAACGGCCCCTCGACGAACGTGGTAGCCAGGGTCAGCCAGACCCCGTCGGTCCCGACCGGATCGCCGGACCGGGTCCGGATCACCCGGGGCGCCGGGTACCCCTCTGCTTCCAGCCAGTCCAGCGTGCGGGCCTGCGCCAGCAGCCAGTCCAGCATCGTCGTCACCGCGGCGCCGCTGACGTGCGCCGGCCCGGGCGCGTCTGCCCGGCAGGCCCGTACCATCCAGGCCCGGGCGCCGTCCTGCCGGACCAGGTAGCTGACGCTCGCGGCGTGGACCGAGCCGCCGGCCCGGCGGAGCGCCGCGGGGTCGATCCCGCGAGCGTAATACTCGCGAAGCACCCGGCCGACGACCGCCGCGTCGCTCACCGCCCGGCTGGCCCCCTCACCGTTTCACCCCGCGAACGCACGCGGCCTGACCTCATCCAGGCTGGCCGCGCCGGCTACCGCCGCGCCCGCTCCGGCCCGGCCCGGCCGGGCCGCGCGCTGGCGTTCCGCCCCCGGATGAGCCGGCGCGTGCGGCCCGGCGGCGGCCCGGGCCGGGCGATGCCGCCCGGCAGCCGAGCCCGCCTTGCCCTCCGGGTCGGGCGCACGCTGGAAACTCTGGCTCACCAGGCTCCGGCTCAGCACCCGGTCCAGGGCCCGGGCCACTTCCTCGGACAGGTCGGCACTGCGGGCCGCGGCCCCCGGACCCGAGCCTGCCAGGCCGGCCTCCCCGGGCCCCCTGAGCCCTGGCCCTCCAGGCCCGGACCCACCAGAGCTGCGCCCTGCGCCTCGGCCGACCCGGACTCGCCGGAGGCCTCGGGCGGCACGATCGTCCCGCAGTCCCGGCACTCGACCTCACCCAGCCGCTTGACCAGGTGCACGCTAGAGCACTGAGAGCACCGGTCCAGGTCGGCCGTCCAGTCTGCCCCGTCCTGGCATCCGGGGCAGATAAGAATCTGGCTGTACTGGCGCACCCCGCGCTTCCACGGGCTCTGCCCGCGGCCCGGGTCGGTCTGCCGCACGCCGCATCGATAGCAGGGCATTCTTGGCTGCTTCGATCCTCTCCGGTGGCGGGCTCGCCGTCCGCCGGGCGCGGCATCCCGCGTCCGGCCCGCCGCCGGGCCAGACGCGCGCACTCCGCGTCAGCTCAGCTCGGCGAGCACCTTCTGATACTCGGCGATGTCCCGCGCCTGGGGAATGGGGTTCACCACTTTCCACCGGATGACTCCGGCCTTATCAATGATGAACGTTCCCCGCGTGGCCACGCCCTTGTCTTCGTCAAATACTCCGTAAAGCTTTGCGACGTCGCCGTGCGGCCAGAAATCAGACAGCAGGCTGAAACCGAAGTTGTCCCGGTCGGCCCAGGTGCGCAGGACGAACGTGGAGTCAACCGAGATCGTGAGCAGTTCGACATCGTCCCGGGTGATCTCGGGAAAATCGTCGCGCAGCGCGCAGAGCTCACCGCTGCACACCCCGCTGAACGCGAGCGGGTAAAACACGATCACCACGTTTTTCGTGCCCTGGAAGCTGGACAGCCGCACCGGGCTGCCGTGCTGGTCCTTGAGCTCGAAATCGGGGGCCTGCTCGCCAACCTCGACCGACATGGACTGGTTCCTTTCCGCTGGGGACAGGGTCAGTCTGCCACCCGCGCGGACCGCGACAGGACGCCAGCCCCGGGCAGGGACCGGCCTGGCCGGCCGGGCTGGACCCGGCGGCGTTCGTCGTGCTGGATGAGGACCCCCCTCGGGACCGCGCCCGGCGCGGCCGACCGCGATCCGCGGCCTTGGCTCAGTGGCGTCTAGCTCGGTGTCTTCTAAGCTCAGCGGCTCACTTACGGGCCTTCGGCGCGACCAGCCGGGTACCCAGCCAGTCCGGCGCCGCACTCACGCTCGAGGTCTGGGAGAGTCCCGCGGTGGGCGCGGCCTCGCCGATGTCGCTCGGCTCCACGTGCCCCGGCCGCCCGGCCTTGGGCGTGAGCAGCCAGATGTAACCGCCATCGGCCAGCGGCGTCAGCGCGTCCGCCAATGCGTCGAAGAGGTCCCCGTCCCCGTCTCGCCACCAGAGCAGGACCACGTCAACGACGTCCTCGTAGTCCTCGTCGACGAGCTCAACGTCCTTCAGATCGGCGATCTCATCCCGCAACTGCTCGTCGCAGTCGTCGTCGTACCCGAGTTCCTGCACCACCTGACCCGGCTTGATGCCGAGCCGCTCGGCCAGGCCCGGCTGATCCTGCGCCTGGCGCGCGGTCGCGCTCACTGACGTCCTCCTCTTATCCCTTCCCGCGGCCCCGCATCCGCGCTGGCCCACCACGACGTGCCGCCGCAGCTTCGCGCCTTGCGCCGCGCTGGCCGCGTAGGCACCACTTGCTGGGACAGTTCACACTGGGTCGCGCGCGCGCGCAAGTGCCAAATAGGCCCTGGAAGCGAAAACCATGTCACAGTTTGATCTTCCCCGCCTCCGGGGGCGGCTACGCGAGGAAGGAAACTCTTATCTGTCTGTCCGGATTATCCACGTTCAGATCGATAAGGGCGATTGACTGCCAGGTGCCCAGCGCCGGGCGCCCGCCGAGCACCGGCACGACCAGGAACGGGGCGATCAGGGCGGGCATCACGTGCGAGCGGCCGTGCCCGCGCGACCCGTGCGCATGCCGCCAGCGGTCATCGGGGGGCAGCAGCTCGTCCAGCGCGGCCAGCAGGTCCGTGTCGCTGCCCGAGCCCAGTTCCATCAGGGCCAGGCCCGCGGTCGCGTGCGGCACGAATACGTGCAGCAGCCCGTCCCCGCCCTGCGCCGCGCGGCCCGCGAATTCCGTGCATTCCCCGGTGATATCGCGCACGGCCGGCTTGCTCCCGGTGCGGACGCGCACAATCTCTGTTTCCATACGCAACGACTGTCCCTGGCCGGCTTCCGCCACGCAACCCGGCCTGCGGGACGCCGTGCCCCGGGCCGGGGCCGCGGAGACGGGCCCCGCGGTGCCCGCGGCGGCTGGCCGCCCGGGGCGGGGCTACTTCTTCCGGGCCCGGCCGCTGGACGACGTCCGCGCCTTCCCGGCGGACCGGCCCGATCCGGCGCGGACACTGGCCCGCTCGACCACGGCGTCCGGGCCGGGGAAGCACAGCCTGGTGTGCCCGTCGTCGAACCGGACCAGGTACGGGGGCCCGCCGGAGGCGCCGTGCACTTCCACGATCTCGCCGGTCCGGTCCGGCTGGCCGACCGCGTTGCCGTGCACGTGCAGCCGGTCACCGATTCCTGCCTGCATCTCAGCACCTCCCTGTGCCCGTTCGCTCCCGGTGCGGCCCGGCGCATACGCTAGGACTGCATCGGAGCGTGCCTACGCTCACCGTGTACCCAGACTGGCACCGGGCCACGGCCAGGCGAGTAGGGCCGGAGGTCACTGTCTGCGCCACGCCCAGCACGTGGCCAGCCCAGGCGGGCCCAGCCCGGCCAGCACTGTTACCCCGTAGTAGGCGGGTGCGTTTCCGCGGCGCAAGGACCAGAATTGGTCTGGACAACTCATTGCCCACCCCGGGCGGCTACCCGCCGCCCAGCTCTGCGGACCTGGCGGCGAACAGCCGCCCGACCTCCGGAAGGCGAGGACATCCCGTGGCTGCCGGACGCCAGCGTTTCTCGATCATCAGCGACGGGCTGCCCACGCAGCTGCCTGATATCGACCCCGACGAGACCAGGGACTGGGTCGAATCCTTCGACAGCGTGGTCCGGACCCGGGGCCGCTCCCGGGCCAGGTACGTGATGCTGCGCCTGCTGGAGCGGGCCCGTGAGCAGAACGTCGGGGTGCCCGGCCTGCGCAGCACCGACTTCATCAACACGATCCCGCCCGAGCGCGAGCCCTGGTTCCCGGGAGACGAGTACGTCGAGCGGCGGATCCGGGCCTACATCCGGTGGAACGCCGCAGTCATGGTGTCCCGGGCCAACCGGCCGGGTCTGGGCGTCGGCGGGCACATCGCCACCTACGCCTCGGCCGCCAGCCTGTACGAGGTGGGCTTCAACCACTTCTTCCACGGCAAGGACCATGGCGAGTCCGGGGACCAGGTCTTCTTCCAGGGGCACGCGGCCCCCGGCATCTACGCCCGGGCCTTCCTGGAGGGGCGGCTCAGCCAGCACCAGCTGGACGGCTTCCGGCAGGAACTGTCCCACCCGGGCGGCGGGCTGCCGTCCTATCCGCACCCGCGGCTGATGCCGGACTTCTGGGAGTTTCCCACGGTGTCCATGGGCCTCGGCCCGATCAATGCGATCTACCAGGCCCGGTTCAACCAGTACCTGCTGGCCCGCGAGATCAAGGACACCAGCCGCTCGCACGTCTGGGCCTTCCTCGGCGACGGCGAGATGGACGAGCCGGAGGCGCTCGGCGCGATCGGCCTGGCCGCCCGCGAGGAGCTGGACAACCTCACCTTCGTGATCAACTGCAACCTGCAGCGGCTGGACGGGCCGGTGCGCGGCAACGGGAAGATCATCCAGGAGCTCGAGGCGTTCTTCCGCGGCGCGGGCTGGAACGTGATCAAGGTGATCTGGGGCCGGGACTGGGACCCGCTGCTGGCCAAGGACACCGACGGCGTCCTGGTCAACAAGATGAACAACACCCCGGACGGCCAGTTCCAGACCTACTCGGTGGAGCCGGGGTCCTACACGCGGGAGCACTTCTTCGGCACCGACCCGCGGCTGCGGGCCATGGTCGAGCACCTGTCCGACGACGAGGTACGCAACCTGTCCCGGGGCGGCCACGACTACCGCAAGGTCTACGCCGCGTTCAAGGCGGCGCAGGAGCACGTCGGCCAGCCCACGGTGATCCTGGCCCACACCATCAAGGGCTGGACGCTCGGCCCCGACTTCGAGGCCCGGAACGCCACCCACCAGATGAAGAAGCTCACGGTGGCCGAGCTCAAGGAGTTCCGCGACCGGCTCTACCTGCCGATCCCGGACGCCGCGCTGGAGGCCCAGCTCCCGCCGTACTACCACCCCGGCGCGGAGTCCGAGGAGATCCAGTACATGCAGGAACGCCGCGCCGCGCTGGGCGGTTACCTGCCCAAGCGGGTGGTCCGCGGCAAGCCGCTCACGCTGCCTGGCGACCCGATCTACAGCGAGATGAAGCGGGGCTCCGGCAAGCAGCCGGTGGCCACCACGATGGCCTTCGTCCGGCTGCTCAAGGACCTGATGAAGGACCCGGGGATCGGCGCCCGGTTCGTGCCGATCATCCCGGACGAGGCCCGGACGTTCGGCATGGACTCGCTGTTCCCGACGGCCAAGATCTACTCCCCGCACGGGCAGACCTACGAGGCCGTGGACCGGGCCCTGCTGCTGTCCTACAAGGAGTCCGAGCGCGGCCAGATCCTGCACGAGGGCATCAGCGAGGCTGGCGCGATGGGGTCGGTGATCGCCGCCGGGACGTCCTACGCGACCCACGGCACGCCGATGATCCCGGTCTACGTGTTCTACTCGATGTTCGGCTGGCAGCGCACCGGCGACGAGATGTGGGCCCTGGGCGACCAGCTGGGCCGCGGGTTCCTGCTGGGCGCCACGGCCGGGCGGACCACGCTGACCGGGGAGGGCCTGCAGCACAACGACGGGCACTCGGTCCTGCTGGCCTCGGTCAGCCCGGCGTGCGTGGCCTACGACGCGGCCTGGGGCTACGAGCTGGGCTACATCGTGAAGGACGGGCTGCGCCGGATGTACGGCCCGACCGAGGGCCACCCGGACGGCGAGGACATCTTCTACTACCTCACCCTCTACAACGAGCCCTACGTCCAGCCGGCCGAGCCTGCCGATTACCCGGGCGGCAGCGCCGCGCTGGAGCAGGGCGTGCTCCGCGGGCTGTACCGGTACGCGCCCGCGGCCCAGCCTGAGAGCCAGGGCGAGGACGCCGCGGAGCGGCCGCGGGCCCAGATCCTGGCGTCCGGGGTGGCGATGCGCTGGGCCCTGGACGCGCAGCGGCTGCTCGCCGAGGACTGGGGCGTGTCCGCCGACGTCTGGTCGGCCACCTCCTGGACGCAGCTTCGCCGCAACGCGCTGTGCTGCGAGGAGTGGAACATGCTGCACCCCGACGCGGAGCCCCAGGTGCCGTACGTGACGCAGGCGCTGGACGGCGCGCCCGGCCCGGTGGTGGCGGTCAGCGACTGGATCCGGGCGGTGCCGGACCAGATCGCCCGCTGGGTCCCGGGGCCGTTCAGCTCGCTGGGCACCGACGGGTACGGCTTCTCCGACACCCGCGCGGCCGCCCGGCGGTTCTTCCACGTGGACGCGGAATCCATCACCCTGGCCGTGCTCAGCCAGCTGGCCCGGCGCGGCGAGGTGAAGCCGGAATCACTCAGCCAGGCCATCGAGAAGTACGGCCTCGACATTCCGGTCAGCACGGCGCTGGCCAAGGACCGCTGACCCGGCCGCCGGCGGCTGATCCGGGCCGGCGGTAACCACCTGATCCGGCCGTCAGGAACGGGGCCCGGGCGCTGCGGCGCCCGGGCCCCGTTCCCGTGTCCGGGCCCGGCCCCCCGTCCGGTGATCAAGGGTCCCGCTGGCCGGACCGGGCAGACCGCGCGTCCCGGGGGGATTCCGGGACGCCCCCGCGGCCGGTCTGGTGATCATGGATAGGCGCCTCCGCGGGCGGCGCGCCGTTCTCTTACCACGTAATACTTCGGTAAGAAGTGACCTCCGCCGTTTGGCTACATTTCGGTCACGAGAGGTCTACCGTGACCGTCCGGGAGCTCGGGAAACTGACAGGGCATTCGGAGCGGACACGGAGGTCGGGCGAATGCATTTCAGCCGCGGCACGGCATGGCGGCGCACATCCAGGGTTCGGCCAGCGCTCATCGCGACCCTCATCGCGATCCCGCTCGCCTCGGGAATCGCGGTCGGGGTCATCGCCGCGAACCACTCGGGCACTCCCAAATCACAGCTGAATCTTTCGGCTCACAGCTTCGGCATCGGCCACCATCTCCACCTGGGGGCCAGCGGGTCAGCGGCCGGGACCGGGGTGGTCCTCGGCCAGACGCCCGGCCAGGCGGCCACGTCGATGAACTGCACCCTCCAGGTGCCGGCCAACCCGCTCAGCCCGCAGGGCCTGGCCACCCCGTACGTACTGGGCGACGGCTGCACGATGTCCAACCCGGACCTGCAGGCGTTCGTGGAGGCCGACATCATCAACCCGGCCACCGGGAAGATCCGGGTCTACAGCCCGCTGGTCGTCACCCAGGGCACCACCCCGGCGGCCGCCCCGGTCCCGCCCCGGATCCGCCGGGGGGACGTGGTCGGCATCATGTTCGGCTTCAACGGCGACAACCTGCTGCTGACACCGACCGGCAACTCCCTGCAGCAGGGCAGCTGCGTCAACGGCGCGGGCGAGTCGCTGTTCACCCAGGTCGCGTACTGCAACAGCCCGGCGTTCTACAACGCCGCCAACCGCGATGTCGCCCGCGGGCTGCTCAAGATCCCGGCCCTGGCGACCGGCAACGACGGGCAGGCCTGCCCGACCACGCGCAGCTTCGCCGTGGTGGACCAGGACCAGAGCGACAACGTGGTCACCACCTACCTGCTGACCCCGTCCGGCCAGACCGCCCAGGACTCCGCGGCCAACGCGGGCAGCCTGGCCGGCGCGGTCCCGCAGAACAACGGCAGCGACAACGCGCTGGTCAACAAGTTCATGGACCCGGCGCTGGGCTGCACGCCGTATGAGTTCCCGGACCAGACCGCGGCGAGCGGCATGTCCGGCTCGCAGATCACCGACGAGCTGCTGGCCGCGGCGGACCAGGCGGCCCCGATCGGGCTGGTCCCGCTCAACGACCCGATGACCGAGGTCAACGGCCAGTACAGCACGCTGAAGACGGACCTGTACCGGATGGGCGTGGACCAGCCGCCGGTGAACGGCACGCAGGACGCCGACACTCCGGCGAACTACTGCAAGGACATGATCCAGATTGGCGACACCCGGACGGCCCTGGACGAGAAGCAGTTCAGCGCCTTCGCCTCCCCGGTCCCGGAAGAGGGCAGCAACCTGTTCACGTTCATGGCCGCCCGGCTGTCCGCGTCCTGGGGCAACCTGGGCTGCGGCGCGCTGCTCAACGCGCCTGACCCGGTCAACCTGACCCTGGACGGGAACGGCGTGGCCATCGCGGCCAGCTTCAGCCCGCTGGCCATCGGCACGCTGCCCGGCGGGGTGGCCCCCACGGCCACGCCGTCCGCGGCGCCCGCGGCCTCCTGCGCCGCGACCCCGACCCCGACCCCGACGGTGACGGCTACGGCTACGGCCACCGCGACGGCGACCGCGACCGCGACCGTCACCGCGACCGCCACCGCGACCGCGACGCCGACCTGCGCGGCGGCGCCCACCCCCACCGCGACGGACCCGGTCGCCACGCCCAGCCCGGCGCCGAGCCGGGGCTGGCACAACCGGATCGGCCGCCCGCACCACATGTAGTCCGGCGGCGACGCCCTCCGGACCAGCCTTTCCAGGTGGGGAAGAACGGGTGGCCGGTGTCCTCCGGGACACCGGCCACCCGTCTGTTACGCGCCGAGCAGCCCGGCCAGATCGCCGAAGTCGGCGGCCACGCAGGTATAGGGCCGGGCGGGCTCCCGGTTGGCCTGGTGGTTCGGCCCGAGGTCCCCGGGGCGCGGCACGAAGGCCGTGGCTAGGCCCAGGCCGTCGGCCGCGATGAGGTCGTCGTTGTGCGCGGCGACCACCATGACCTCGGCCGGGGGCAGGCTGAGCAGCCCCGCGGCGCCGAGGTAGGTCTGCGGGTCCGGCTTGTAGTGCCGGAACAGCTCCGCGCTGGCCACGAAGTCCCACGGCAGGCCGCCCCACTTAGCCATGTTGACCAGCAGCGCGACGTTTCCGTTAGAGAAAGCAGAAATGATGAAACGCTGCTTGAGCCGCTGCAGGCCGGCCACCGCATCGGGCCAGGGGTCGAGCCGGTGCCAGCAGCTGGTGAGCCAGGCCCGGCCGGCCTCGTCCAGGCCGTCCAGCGCGGTGCCGGTCAGCAGCCCGTCCAGCGTGCGGCGGTGCAGGCCGTCCAGGTTGGTCCAGGGCAGCTCCCCGGTCCGGACCTGGTTCATGGCCGGGCGGTACGCCGCCCGCCAGCGGTCCGCGAACGAGGCGGCGTCGATGTCCGCCCCGTGCTCGGCGGCCACCGCCGTCACATCCCGGATGACGCCGCTGCGCCAGTCCACCACCGTGCCGAACACGTCGAACAGCAGCGCCTTCACCTGTTCCACCGTGCCCTCCTCCCGGGTCCTCCTCCCGGACCGCCCCGCACGAGGGTAAGGCCTGCCCGGGCCGGCCAGGCGGCTGACCCCGCCAGGACCGCCAGGCCGCGCACCGGGCGCTGGCGGGGCAGGCCCGCCAGGCCCGGGCCCGCGGGCCGGGCCGTCCCGTGGCACTCTGGGGGGATGACGTCAGCGGACCAGGCCGCGGGCCCCGGCGCCGGGAACGGGAACCGGCCGGAACCACCCGGCCGGGTCCGCCCGGAGACCGTCCAGCGGCTGGAGCGGGCCATGGGCTCGCTCGGCACGGCCGCCATGGCCTCCATGGAGGAGCGGCTGTCCTGGTTCCGCTCCATGTCGGCGGAGAACCGCTCGTGGATCGGCCTGGTCGCCCAGGCCGGCATCGCCGCCTTCGTGGACTGGATCAAGCATCCCAGGCGCGGCCGCCCCTCGGTGGCCGTCGAGGTGTTCGGCACCGCGCCCCGCGAGCTGGCCCGGGCGGTCAGCCTGCAGCAGGCGGTGGAGATGGTGCGGATCATCATCGACGTGGTCGAGGCCCGGGTCGACGAGCTGGCGGCCCCCGGCGGCGAGGCGGAACTGCGCGAGGCGGTGCTCCGCTACACCCGCGAGGTGGCCTTCGGCGCCGCCCAGGTGTACGCGCGGACCGCCGAGGCCCGCGGCGCGTGGGACGCCCGGCTGGAAGCCCTGGTCGTGGATTCGCTGGTGCGCGGCGAGATGGGTGAGGGCCTGCAGTCCTGGGCCTCGGCGCTGAACTGGTCGCACACGCCGGTGGCGGTGATCGTGGGCCACGCCGACGACTCCGAGCCCGAGGGCCTGATCGAGGAGCTGCGGGCCATCGTCCGGCGGTCCCGGCTGGACCTGCTGGCCGGGGTGCACGGCACCCGGCTCGTGGTGGTGCTGGGCGGCACCGGCGACCCGCTGGGCGCCGCGGGCCAGATCGCCGGGCGTTTCGGCCCCGGCCCGGTGGTGGTGGGCCCGGTCGTGGCCGACCTGCAGGCGGCCACCCGCTCGGCCGCCTCGGCGCTGGCCGGGCTGCGGGCCGCCCCGGGCTGGCCGGACTCGCCGCGCCCGGTGCTGGCCGACGACCTGCTGCCCGAACGCGCGCTGGACGGGGACGAGGCCGCGCGGGCCGAGCTCATCCGGGACCTGTACGAGCCCCTGCGGCACGGCGGCGCCGCCCTGCTCGACACGGTCAGCACCTACCTGGAACAGGGGTCCTCGCTGGAGGCCACCGCCCGGATGCTCTTTGTTCACCCGAATACCGTCCGTTACCGGTTGCGCCGGGTCAGCGAGCTCACCGGGCTGATTCCCTCGGACGGGCGGGCCGGTTTCACCCTGTGGGTCGGCATCACCCTGGGCCGTCTGGCGCACAATCGCACATAGATTGTGGGAAACGAACAGGGTCTCTAGGGCAAACTTCGTGCTCTTTGTCACCCATGTAGCGGACTTCTACAGTGCAGGGTTAGAGAATGCTCGTTATCGCCGCGCCGGGCCAGGGCGCCCAGACCCCTGGCTTCCTCTCCCCCTGGCTGGAACTGCCCGGGTTCGCCGACCGTCTCGGCGCCTGGTCGGACCTGGCCGGGGTGGACCTGATCGCGTCCGGGACGACCGGCAGCGCCGAGGAGATCCGGGATACCGCAGTCGCCCAGCCCCTCCTGGTCGCGGCGGCCATCGCCGCGGCGGAGGCACTGTTCGGCGGGCTGGATCACGCCCGGGTGCACACCGGCGCGGCGGCCGGGCACAGCGTGGGTGAGCTGGGGGCGGGCGTCCTCGCCGGGGTGCTCACCGCCGAGGACGCGATGAAGCTGGTCCGGGTCCGCGGGCAGGCCATGGCGAAGGCCGCGGCCATGGCGGCCACCGGGATGACCGCCGTGCTCGGCGGCGACGAGGCCGAGGTCCTCGACGCGATCGAGGCGCACGGCCTCACTCCGGCGAACATCAACGGCGCCGGGCAGGTCGTCGCGGCCGGGACGCTGGCCCAGCTGGCCGCGTTCGCCGCCGACCCGCCCGCCCGGGCGCGGCTGCGCCCGCTGGAGGTGGCCGGCGCCTTCCACACCCGGCATATGGCCCCGGCGGTGGACGCGCTGCGCGAGGCCGCGGCCACGGTGACGGCCAGCGATCCGGTGCTGCCGCTGCTGTCCAACCAGGACGGCGCCGCGGTGCGGACCGGCCGGGACTGGCTGCAGCGGATCGTGATCCAGGTCAGTGCCCCGGTGCGGTGGAACCTGTGCATGCGCACGATGACCGACCTGGAGGCGGGCGCGTTCATCGAGCTGCCCCCGGCCGGCACCCTGACCGGGCTGGCCCGCCGGGCCATGCCCGGCGTCGCGCTGGCCGCGCTGAAGACGCCGGACGACCTCGCCGCCGCGACCGCGCTGATCGCCGAGTACGGCGCGCTGGACCCGTACGACGACGGCGGGCAGGCCCCGGAGTGGCGCCTGCTGGTTGCGCCGCTGGCCGGCACGTTCCGCCACGGGACGGTCGGCGCGGCGCCCACGGTGGGCGCGGCGCTGTCCTCCGGCGCGGAGATCGGGCACGTCGAGCAGCGCGGCGGACGGCACGTGATCGCCCCGCCGTTCCCGGCCACGGTGCTCGAGTGGCTGGTCGAGGACGGCGACCCGGTCAGCGCGGGGCAGCCGCTGGTCCGGCTGCAGCCGGACCAGGCCTCGAGACGGCCCAGCCGGATGAGCCAGCCCAGATGAGCCGGCACCGATGAGCCAGGCCGGCTGACCCAGCCGGCGGGCGGAACCGTTACCACCGGCGGCTCCGGGTAGTGAACCCCCGGCGGCTGACCCTCAACCAGACACCGAACGGCACGGGAAGGAACGACGTAGATGCGAATCACCGACGGCACGGCCGGTGCGCGGATCCTGGCGTTCGGCGGATACCAGCCGGCCCGGGTGGTCACCAACGACGAGATCGCCGAGCAGGTGGAGACCAGCGACGAGTGGATCCGCAGCCGGGTGGGCATCGCCAGCCGCCGGATCGCCGGCCCGGACGAGACCGTGGCCGACATGGCCGTGGCCGCCGGCGGCAAGGCGCTGGCCGCCAGCGGCCTGTCGCCGGCCGACATCGACCTGGTCATCGTGGCCACCTGCACCCCCGAGGCGCCGATCCCGAACACGGCCGCCACCGTCGCCACCCGGCTCGGCATCGTGGCCCCCGGCGCGTTCGACCTGAACGCCGCCTGTGCCGGGTTCTGTTACGCGCTCGGCACGGCCAGCGACGCGGTGCGGACCGGCACCTCCCGGCACGTCCTGGTCATCGGGGCCGAGAAGCTCTCCCAGTGGATCGACTGGACCGACCGGTCCACCTGCATCATCTTCGCGGATGGCGCCGGGGCCGCGGTGGTCGGCCCGGCCGACGAGGCGGCCGACGCGGGCATCGGGCCGGTGGTCTGGGGCAGTGACGGTGGCATGGCGGACAAGATCTTCATCAAGGACCGCCGGTCGTTCATCGTCCAGGAGGGCCAGGCGGTGTTCCGCTGGGCCACCACGGCCCTGCACCCGGTGGCCCTGAAGGCCTGCGAGCGGGCGGGCGTGGCCCCGGGCGAACTGGCCGCGTTCGTCCCGCACCAGGCCAACCTGCGCATCATCGAGGCCATCGCGCGGAAGCTGGGCGCCCCCCAGGCGCTGGTGGCCACCGACATCATCAACTCGGGGAACACCTCGTCGGCGTCGATCCCGCTCGCCCTGTCGGCGATGATCGAGCGCGGCGAGGTAGGCTCCGGCTCCGCGGTGCTGCTGCTCGGGTTCGGGGCAGGCATCAGCTATGCGGCCCAGGTCATCACGGTACCCTGACCGCGCCGCGGCCCCGGGCGCAGGCCCGGCGGCCGACCACACCATCACACGAAGGAGAACACGGGCACATGGCCATGACTGAGCAGGAGATCCTGGCGGGCCTCGGCGAGATCGTCGACGAGGTCGCCGGCGTTCCGGCGGACCAGGTCACCCCGGACAAGAGCTTCGTCAACGACCTCGACATCGACTCGCTGTCCATGGTGGAGATCGCGGTGGCGGCGCAGGACAAGTTCGGGGTGGAAATCCCGGACGACCAGCTCAAGAACCTCAAGACCGTGCAGGACGTCGTCACGTTCGTGCGCAGCGCCGAAGTATCGGCCTGAGCCGGGCGGCCCCGTCACGGGATGCCATCCGGTGCGCTCTCGCCACCCGCGAGCCAGGCGCACCACGTACGCAAGAGGAGCGATTCACAGTGCGGGCAGATCAACCACGCGTCGTCGTCACCGGGCTGGGCGCGACCACGCCGCTGGGCGGGGACGTGGCCTCAACCTGGGAATCGCTGCTGGCCGGCCGGAGCGGGGCGCGCAAGCTCCCCGCCGACTGGTCCCCGGTGCCGCTGCCGGTGCAGATCGCGGCCCCGGCCGCGGTCAACCCGGCGACGGTGCTGGACCGGGTCCAGGCCCGCCGGCTGGACCGGTGCGAGCAACTGGCCCTGGTGGCCGCCCGGGAGGCCTGGTCCGACGCTGGCTCCCCGGACGTCAACCCCTACCGGCTCGGTGTCGTAGTCTCCAGCGGGATCGGCGGGGTGGCCTCCACCATCGCCGCCTACGACATGCTGAACGACAAGGGCTGGCAGCGGCTCTCGCCGTTCACGGTGCCGATGCTCATGCCGAACGGCTCGGCCGGCTGGATCAGCCTGGAGCTGAACGCCCGGGCCGGGGTGCACACGACGGTCAGCGCCTGCGCGTCCGGCGCCGAGGCCATCGGCTACGCCATCGAGATGATCCGCTCCGGGCGGGCTGACGTGGTGCTGGCCGGCGGGACCGAGGCCGCGATCATCCCGCTGAACGTCGCGGCGTTCGCGGCCATGCGGGCCCTGTCCACCCGCAACGACGAGCCGGAGCGCGCGTCCCGCCCGTTTGACAAGGGCCGGGACGGGTTCCTGCTCGGCGAGGGCGCCGGCATGGTGGTGCTGGAGTCGGCCGAGCACGCGGCCCGGCGCGGCGCTGCCGTGCACGCGATCGCCGCCGGCGCGGGCTACTCCGCCGACGCGCACCACATCGCCCAGCCGGACCCCGAGGGCGCCGGCATCCTGCGGGCCATCGAGAACGCGATCGTCGACGCCCAGCTGGACCCGGCGCAGATCGTGCACGTGAACGCCCACGCCACGTCCACCCCCGCGGGTGACGTGGTCGAAGGGCAGACCATCGCCCGCGCCCTGGGCGATGCGGCCAGCGGGGTCGTGGTGTCCGCTACCAAGTCCATGACCGGGCACCTCCTCGGCGGGGCCGGCGCGGTCGAGTCGGTGGCCACCATCCTCGCCCTCCGCGACCACGTGGCCCCGCCCACCATCAACCTGGACGACCCCGAGGACGGGGCCGGGATCGACATCGCCACCGAGCCCCGGAAGCTGGCCCCGCACACCAGCGCCCCGATGGCCGCGCTGAACAACTCGTTCGGGTTCGGCGGGGCCAACGTGGCGCTCGCGTTCACCGCGGCCTAGGCCCTGCGCCCGCCGCCTTCCCACCCCCCGCCCGTGTTCTCCCGCCTACCGCAAGGAGACCTCCCGTGACGGTTACCGCCGGCAGCACCTCCACTGGCGCCCAGGCCAGCACCGATCAGCGCAGCCGGGCCGCGGCCGCCCCCCGGTCGCCCGGCGCGGCGCCCGCGCCGCACCTGTCCCGGGACCCTGAGGTCAGGCTCGAAGCGCTGTTCGACCCGGGCTCGGTCCGCCTGCTCACCCCGCACGACAAGAGCGGGGCGGTCGCGGCCACCGGGACCATCGACGGGATGACCGCGGTCGCGTTCGCCAGCGACCCGCGGGTCCAGGGCGGGGCCCTGGGCAGCGAGGGCTGCGCGGCGATCGTGACCTCCTACGAGGAGGCCCTGGCCCAGGGCGCCCCGGTGATCGGGCTGTGGCACTCCGGCGGCGCCCGGCTGCGGGAGGGCGCGGAGAGCCTGCACGCGGTGGGCACCGTGTTCGCCGCCATGACCCGGGCTTCCGGCAAGATCCCGCAGATCTCCGTGGTCCTCGGCGCCGCCGCCGGCGGGGCCGCCTACGGGCCCGCGCTGACCGACATCGTGATCCTGTCCGATCACGCCCGCATCTTCGTCACCGGCCCGGACGTCGTCCGCAGCGTCACCGGCGAGGACGTGGACATGGCCCGGCTGGGCGGCCCCGAGCCGCACAGCCGCCGCTCGGGTGTGGTGCACCTGGTGGCCGCCACCGACGCGGACGCGCTCAGCCAGGCCCGGCGGCTCGCGCTGCTGCTCGGCGACCAGGGCGCGGTGGATGTGGACCTGGTGGCCGGGCAGGAGGGAGCCGAGCTGGACCAGCTGCTGCCCGAGTCGGTGCGCCGGGCCTACGACGTGCACCCGCTGCTCGCCGGCCTGCTCGACGCGCCCGGGATCGAGCTGCACCCGCGGTGGGCGCCGAACGTGGTCACCATGCTCGGCCGGATGGCCGGCCGCACCGTCGGCGTCGTGGCCAACAACCCGCTGCGCCTCGGCGGCTGCCTGGACGCCACCTCGGCGGAGAAGGCCGCCCGGTTTGTCCGGATGTGCGACGCGTTCGGGGTGCCGCTCGTGGTGGTCGTGGACGTGCCCGGCTACCTGCCCGGCGTCGGCCAGGAGTGGGACGGTGTGGTGCGCCGCGGGGCCAAGCTGCTGCATGCCTTCGCCGAGGCCACGGTCCCGCGGGTCACCCTGATCACCCGCAAGGCTTACGGCGGGGCCTACATCGCGATGAACAGCCGGGCGCTGGGCGCGACCCGGGTCTTCGCGTGGCCCGGCGCCGAGGTCGCGGTGATGGGCGCGGTGGCCGCCGTGCGCATCCTGCACCGGCGGACGCTGGCCGACGTGCCCCCGGATCAGCTCCAGGAAGCCGAGGCGCGGCTGGCCGACGAGCACGAACGGGAGTCCGGGGGCCTGGAACGGGCCTGCGCCCTGGGCGTGATCGACGAGGTGATCGAGCCCGCCGCCACCCGGGAGGCCATCGCCCGGGCCATCGCCGCCGCGCCGCAGGTGCGCGGCCAGCACGGCAACATCCCGCTCTGACCCGCCCGGGCCGGGGAGCCAGCGGCATGGGCGGCCGCGGGCCGCTGCTGGTGATCGAGCACGAGCTGGACGCGCCGGCCGGCCTGCTCGGGCCCTGGGCGCGGGACCGCGGGCTGGCCCTGAGCCAGGTCCACCTGGGCGGCGGGGACCGGCTGCCCGCCCGGCTGCCGGACTGCGCCGGCCTGGTGGTGCTCGGCTCGGACGAGACCGCGTTCGACGACGCCCTGCCCTGGCTGGCTGGCGAGCTGTCGCTGGTCCGGCAGGCCCTGGCGGGCGCGGTCCCGGTGCTGGGCATCTGCTTCGGCGGCCAGGTGCTGGCCCGCGCGCTGGGCGCCCGGCTGTACCGGCTGCCCGAGCCCGAGATCGGCTGGGTGCGGCTGGCCAGCCAGCACCCGGGCCTGGCCGCCGGCCCGTGGCTGTCCTGGCACCGGGACGGCTTCGACCTGCCGGCCGGGGCCCGGCAGCTGGCCACCGGGGGCGCGTCGGTGCCGGCCTACGCGATCGGCCCGCACCTGGGCCTGCAGTTTCATCCCGAGGCCACCGAGCCGATCGCCGAGGCCTGGCTGCGCGAGACCCAGCCACCGCTCCCCCCGGCCCAGGCCGGCGGGCTCCGCCGGGGCTGGCGGGACGGAGGCGGCCAGACCACGGCCAACGCGGCCGCGCTGTTCTCCGGCTGGCTCGACGGCGAGTTCGCGGGGACCGCCGCGTCCTCCCCCGTGCTGGACACCCGAGTAACGGAAAAGTAAAGCCAGCGCCGCGCCTGCACCCGCAACTAGTAACGAATTGGGCAGGAAAATCTCCCGGAACCGCCGGCCAGCGCGCTGAGCCCGGCATACGATCGGCCGTCTATGGCCATTGATGACCACCCCGGAAGCCCGGCAGACCAGACCGAAACCCGGCCCGCCGACGGCACCGGCCGCCGCTGGTTCGACAGACGGACCCAGCTGGCTTTCGCCAGCTTCCTGATGCTGTTCGCCGAGCTGGCCCTGATCCGGTGGACGGCGGCCAACAACGTCTACGTCACCAACGCCACCAACTTCGTGCTGCTGGCCAGCTTCCTCGGCATCGGCATCGGCTTCCTGAACGCCAAGTCCGGCCGGGACTTCGTCCGCTGGGCGCCGCTGGCGCTGGTCCTGCTGGTGGCGTTCGTCCTGGTGTTCCCGGTCATCCTGGCCACGCTGTCCGGCCCGCATCCCTACCAGGGACTGTTCGGCCAGCCCGCGCTGCCCCGCCCGGTCAGCCTGAGCGTGATCTTCGTCCTGTCCACCGCGGTGATGGCGGGCTTCGGCCAGGCCGTGGCCCGGCTCTTCGTGATGTTCGAGCCGCTGAAGGCCTACCGGCTCGACGTGTTCGGCAGCATCGCGGGCATCGCGGTGTTCACCCTGCTGTCCTTCCTGGAGCTGCCCCCCGTCGCCTGGGGCGTGATCGCCGCGGGCGGCCTGGTCCTGGTCATGGGGAGGTCGGCCCGGTGGTGGCAGTACGCCGCCGCGGTCGTGGTGGTGGTCATGCTGGCCATCGAGTCCGCGGCCCCGCACCAGCAGTGGTCGCCGTACTACAAGATCTCCGCGGAGGTCAGCGGCAAGGCCCACCCCGCGCTGTACGTGTCGGCCAACAACATCCCGTACCAGGCGGCCCGCTCGCTGAGCGTGCTGCACCAGCAGAAGAAGTTCTACTTCTACCCGTACCAGCACGTGACCCGGTCGTCGCTGAAGAACGTGCTGATCGTCGGGGCTGGTACCGGGAACGACGTCGCGGTCGCGCTGTCCGAGGGCGCGCGGCACGTGGACGCGGTCGAGATCGACCCGGTGCTGCTCAAGATCGGCCGGACCGAGCATCCCGACCACCCGTACGACAACCCCCGGGTGACCACGCACACCGCCGACGGCCGGGCCTTCCTGCAGAACACCGGCCAGCACTACAACCTGATCCTGTTCGCCCTGCCCGACTCGCTCACCGCGGTCAACGGCCAGTCCAACCTGAGGCTGGAGAGCTACCTGCTCACGCTCCAGTCCGTGCAGGCGGCCCGGAAGCATCTGGCGCCGGGCGGCACCATGGCCATGTACAACTACTACTCGAACCACCTGTTCAACCGCTACGCGACCACGATGCTGGACGCATTCGGGCAGGCGCCGTGCGCCCAGGTGGGGGCGCCGCTGGGCGGCCGGCGGCTGGCCGTGCTGACCGACAAGCCAGCCGGGGAAACCGTGCCGAACTGCACCGGGACCGGAACCGGGACGGTGTGGCGTGGCGCGCAGGTCGCCCCGGCCACCGACGACCATCCGTTCCCGTACCTGCTGAACAACACCATCCCCAGCGCGTACCTCTGGATGCTGGGGCTGATCCTGGCCGCCTCGCTGGTCGCCGTCTGGCTCTTCGGCGGGTCGGGCTCGCTGCGCCGGATGAGCGGCTACCTCGACCTGGCCTTCATGGGCGCGGCGTTCCTGCTGCTGGAGACCAAGAACATCGTCCAGTTCGCGCTGCTGTTCGGCAGCACCTGGCTGGTCAACGCGCTGGTCACCGCGGCCGTCCTGGTGGCCGTGTACCTGGCGGTGGAAACCGCCCGGCACGTGAAGCTGCCACCACCGGTGGTGCTGTACGCCGCGCTGATCGCCACCCTGCTGCTGACCTGGCTGATCCCGCAGGAGGATCTGGTCAGCCTGCCCATCGCGGCCCGGTTCCTGGCCGGCGGGGCCCTCGCCTTCGCCCCGGTCTACATCGCGAACCTGATCTTCGCCCAGCGGTTCTCCGACGCGGAGACCACGACCATCGCGTTCGCGGCCAACCTGCTCGGGGCCATGGTCGGCGGCGCCCTGGAGTACCTGGCCCTGATCACCGGCTACCGGTTCCTGCTCATCGTGGTCGGCGCGCTGTACGCGCTGGCGCTCGGGTTCCGCCTGCTGCAGGGCCGGTCCCGGAGTCCGTCGGCTGCCCAGCCGGGCTAGCTCCCCGAGCCGGCGAATCGCGGGGGGTTCCGGGGGGCGCCCCCCGGGCTAGCACTGCGGAATGAGGACCACCCGGGCGGCTGTTGGCGCAGATGTCGGCGCGCCGTCCGTGCCTGGGTGGCGCGCCCGGACATCGGGAGGAACCGTGTCATCTCCAGCTGGGCCGACCGCCCTGGTGAAGCCGCTCTACACGGCCAGGGCCACCGTGACCGGGGGCCGGTCGGGGCACGCCGTCACCGACGACGGCCTGCTCGACGTGCACCTGAAGCCGCCGGAGGAGATGGGCGGCCCGGGCGGGGGCACCAACCCCGAGCAGCTGTTCGCCGCCGGGTACGCGGCCTGCTTCCAGAGCGCGCTGGCCGTGGTCGGCCGCCGGGAGGGCGTGGACACCGAGGATTCGCTGGTCGAGGCCAACGTCAGCATCGGCACGATCGGCGGCGGCGGGTATGGCCTGGCCGTCGCGCTCAAGGTGTCCATTCCCGGGGCGGACGCCGACACCACGCTCCGGCTGGCCGAGGCCGCGCACCAGGTCTGCCCGTACTCCAACGCCACCCGCGGCAACATCGAGGTCACGGTCGAGGCCAACTGAGCCGGGGCCCGCGCCGCGCTCAGGACGCCAGGCTGGCCGCGGGGATCGTCGCAAAGGCGCCGAGCACCAGGTCCCAGAACGCGGGCACGTCCACGGTCATGGCGACCAGGGCGTTACGCGCCGCGGGCCCGGCGGCGAAGTCGGTCACGGTCATCCCGGTGGTCCAGCGGCCGGCGACCTCCACGTCCACCCGGGCCGGGTCGCACCCGAACAGCGCCGGCTCCGCGACCAGCGCGAGCGCGCACACGTCGTGCACCGGCGGCCCGCCTGCGGCCTGGGCGTGCTCCCCGCGGTAGCCGAGCAGGCCGGGCAGCAGCAGGTCCGCGCCGAGCCGGCCCAGCTGGCGCATCCGGTCCTGCACGTCCGGGCCGGCCCGGGCCTGCAGGGTCACGTCCAGGCCGACCATGGTGACCCGCCAGCCCGGCCTCGAACACGATCGCGGCGGCCTCGGGATCCGCCGCGATGTTGAACTCGGCGGCCGGGGTGACGTTGCCCCGCCCCGCCGACCCGCCCATGATGACGAAATCGCGGACCCAGCCGGTCAGCCGTGGCTCACGCCGGACCGCGAGCGCGACGTTGGTCAGCGGGCCGGTCGCGATCAGGGTGATCTCGCCGGGCGCCGCGCCGATCGTGTCGATCAGGTAGTCGACCGCGTGCCCGCCGGCCGGGGGCGCCTGCGCGGCGGGCAGCTGTGCGGCGCCCAGGCCGCCCTCACCGTGCACCTGCCGGGCGTCCAGCGTGGGACGCAGCAGCGGCCGGGCGCTGCCCGGGACCACGGGCACGTCGGGGCGGCCGGCCAGTTCCAGCACGCTGAGCGCGTTGCCGGTCACCGTGTCCAGGTTGACGTTCCCGCTGACCGTGGTCAGCCCGACCAGGTCCAGGCCGGGATGGCCGCAGCCGAACACGATCGCGAGGGCGTCGTCGATGCCCGGATCACAGTCCAGGACGACCCGGGCCGGTGCCCCCCGGTCCGCGGCCCTGTCCGTCACGCGGCCAGGCCCGGGGTCCACTCGCCGGGCACGATGACCTCGATCTTCACCCGTCCTCCAGAGGACTATCCCCCGCTCCTGCGGCTGCGGTGCCGCGATGCCCGGCCGGCGGATTCCCCGGCTCAATCGTAGGCCCGGCCGCGCGGCCCGGCCAGAGACGCGGCCGGGCCGGACTCAGCCCGTGGCGTGCAGCCAGCGCACCGGCGCGCCCTCGGCCGCGCACCGGAACGGCTCGAGCTCGGCGTCCCAGGACCGCCCCAGCAGCCGGTCGAGTTCCGCCTCGAGCGTGGTCGTGGCCGCGACCTGGAGGCCGGACTGGGATGCGGCGGCCACGGTCATGGCGGCGAGCAGCCGGTTCTCCGGGATCATGATGTCGCCGTTCGCCCCGGTGACCGCGGAGAAGGTGCCCAGCGCCGGGGTGTAGCTGTACCGGACCGCGTCGCAGCCCGCGCTGGCCTCCTCGGTCACCTCGAAGCGCAGCCGGTTCCAGCCGGCCAGCGCCGACGTGATCGAGCCGGCCGTGCCCGGCCGGGCCTGCCAGCTGAGCTCGCCGCGCACGTCCCCGGGTGCGGCCGGCTGATTCACCCAGGCCAGGTCAACGGGTACGCCAAGCACCCCGGCGACCGCCCATTCGATATGCGGGCACAGCGCCGGGGGCGCGGAATGGACCTGCAGCACGCCATGAACTGACACCAGACCTCCCTGCGAGCGACCGAGATGCGTCTTCCCCAACGACCTCGGGTCCCGCGAGCGGCGATCCGGATACCAGCGAACAGCTTATGCGTACCCGGCAGCCCCGCACGCCCTAACGGGCGGGCTGGCCTGCCGGGAGCGCGATCCGCGTTCCCGCCAGAAATTGTGCCCCACTGCGGATGAAAGTACCAGGGCAGGGGCGCTTTTGGCTAATATGGCCGGCCGGACGGCGCTGCCTAAACCGCCCAGAGAGGCTCTAACGGCGTCCTGCGTCGGCATGATGTAGTGGGCTGGTGAGCGAGCGGGACGTGGCCGGGCTGTTATTTACCGCCGAGATGTATGGCGCGCAATTGGATCAGTTAGCCGTCTGGCTGGCGGTCAGCGAGGCCCGGGCGCGGGCACTCGCGGGGCGCTGGCGGGAGCAGGGCTACGCCGACTCGGCCCGTCTCGGGCCGGGCCGCCCGTGGGTCTGGCTGACCCGGGCCGGACTCGTGGCCTGCGGGCTGCCCTACCGGCCGGCGCCTCCCGCGCTGGCCCGGCTGGCCCATCTGCGCGCGGTGACCGCGGTCCGGATCGCGCTGGAGTCCGCCCCCGGCTACCGGGCCGCGGGGGCGTACTGGCGCAGCGAGCGCCGCTTGCGGGCCCGGATGGGCAGCCGGCTACCGCTGCGTGAGCACCTTCCGGATGGTGAGGTGCACTGGCCCGGCCCGGGTGAGCCCGCGCTGCCCGGCCCGGCCTGGGCCGGTGAGTGCTGGGCCATCGAGGCGGAACTCACCCGCAAGACCGTCCGCCGCACGGCGGCGATCATGACCGAGATCCTCACCCGGACCGGCGACTATGGCTGCCCCGCCGCCGAGGTCGCGGTCCCGGGCCAGCCGCCGCGGCACGCACGGGTGCTGTACCTGTGCTCCGCCGCGGCCCGCCCGACCGTCCGCCGGGCCCGGGACACCCTGCCCGGGGTCCTGGCCGTCCGGGTCGAGATCCGCGGCCTGCCCGCGCCGGCCGGGCTGACCCCCTCCGGGCTGGCCGCGGCTGGGCGGCCCGCTGCGCGCGCCGCCCAGCCCCGCCGGGCCGCGCCGCCGCCCGCCCGCCCGTCCCGGGACAGCGAGACGGCGACATGATCCGCCGGTACCTGGGGTTCCTGGTGCTCCGCGCCCTGGCCCGGCTGATCTGGCGGCTGTTTCGGGTGGTGGTCCTCGTTGCGGCCGTGATTGCGGCTGCGCCGGTGGTGCTGGTCGCGGCCTACGCTGCGGCGCTGGCCTGGTTCCTGGGCTGGCCGCCGCGCCAGCTGTACCGCGCGGCCGCCTGGTGCCTGCCGATGCTCGCGGCGTGGCTGGCCGCGATGGCGGCGGAAGGCCAGCCCTGGCCGCGGCTGGCCGCCGCGCCGTATCTGGCCTGGCTCGCGACCTGGCACGAGGCGGCTGCGGGCGGCTACCTGCGGGCCGCGGTGACGGCGGCGCCGCTGGCCATCCCGCTCGGCCTGGCCGCGGGCGGACTGGCCTGGTCCTGGCGCATCTACTCGATGGAGACGGGCAGCGGCGGGCTCGCGCCCAGCGCCCCGGCCGCCTTCGGCCAGCGGCAGTGGCGGCACCAGGTGCGCACCGCCCGGGCCCGGATCGCGGCACCGGGCTCCGTGCCGCTGCTGTTACGCGACGGCAGCGTGGTGGCCGGGGCGACGATCCGGACGGTGCGGCACCCGGCCCGGCCGCTGGCGGTCATCCCCTACCCCCGGCTCCGGTCACACCAGGTCGTGCTGGGTACCACCGGAACCGGGAAGACCACCCTGCTGCTGCGGCTCTGGGCCGGGTTCATGACCCGGGGGATGGAACTGCACGCCGCGGGCCGGGGGCCGCGCCCGCTGCTCGTCGTGCTGGACTGCAAGGGCGGGGCCGACTCGCGGCGGATCGCCGACCGGGCCCGCCGGGTACTGCGCGGCGCGGGCGCGGCCTCCACCGCGATCTGGCCCGACGAGGCCAGCCTGTCCCTGTGGGCGCTGCCGCCCGGGCAGCTGGTGAGCACGCTGGCGGACATGGTCGAGTCGGGCACCGGCGCCGCCGCGTACTACGCCGACGTGCTGGAGGAGATCGTCCGGCTGGCGGTGGAGGCCCCGTGCGGGCCGCCCTCCAGCACGGCCGACTTCCTCAGCCGGCTGGACGTGAACTGGCTGACCCTGGCCTACGCGGGTGCGCCGGACACCGGCTCCGCGGCGCTGCTGCGGTCCTCGGCCCGGCACGTCAGCGACGTGGCGTTGCGGTACCGGGCGCTGCTGCGCCGGCTGGGCGGGGGGCTGGACGGGCCGGGCGGGTTCGGTGACGCGGACGCCTGGTACTGCATCCTGGAGGGCACGGCCGAGATCGCCGTGGCCGAGGCGCAGGCCCGCGCGCTGGTCGACCTGCTCGCCTGGTTCGCGGCCGACGGGCCGGGCGGCGGCTCCCCCGCAGCGGCCGGGGGCCGCCGCGACATCCTGCTGGCCGTGGACGAGTTCAGCGCGGTGTCCCGGCGGCTGCCGATCTGGCAGCTGTACGAGCGGGCCCGGTCCCTCGGGCTAGCGGTCCAGGTCTCCGCCCAGTCCTGGCCGGGCCTGGCCGCCGACGAGGACGAGCGGTACCGGGTGGCGACCACCGCGGACGGCGGCATCTGGCTGCTGCGCACGCCGCACCCGGAGCCGGTGGCGGCCCTGGCCGGCCTGCGCCGGGTGGTGGACACCGCCCGGCGGCTGCTGGGCGTGCCGCTGTGGGCAGGCACCGGGTGGGCGCACGAGGGACTGTCCCGGGCCGAGGGCACGCCGGTCGTGGACCCCGAGATCATCCGCGGGCTGGACGTCGGCCAGGCGGCCTACATCTACCGCGGCGGGGTGACCTACGTGCAGGTGAAACGGCTGGTGGCCGGCCCGGCCGAGCTGGCCGGGCCGGCCCGGGGCCCGCGGACCCAGCCGGGCCCGCCCCTGGCGCGGCGGCGGGCGCCGTGGCCGGCGCCCGGGGCGCGGCCGGACAGCGGGCGGGCGACCCGGGCGCGGCCCGGCCGGCCGACGTCCGGGCGCTGCTGGACGAGGCGTTCGGCGAGGAGCCGTGAGCGGCGTGCCCGGCACCGATCCGTTCGCGGCCCTGGGCCTGCCGGCCCGGGCCGGCCTGACCGACGACGACGTCCGGTCGGCCTGGCGCCGCATCGCCACCGCTACCCACCCGGACCGGGCCGACGGCGGGGACCCCGGCCGGTTCGCGGACGCGGCGGCGGCCTACACCGTACTCCGGACCAGGTCAGGGCGGGGCGAGGCGCTGGCCGACCTGGCCTCCCCCTCCTCCGGGCCCCGCGCGGCCCGGGGCGGCCGGGCCCCGGCCGCCCCGCCACCGGAGGTCCCCCAGGCCGGCCCGGACCTGCGGGGCGCCCCCGCGCGGTGGCTGTCCCGGATCCGCCGGGGCCGCCCGGCCCGGCTGGCCCTCCGGGTGCTGATCGCCGCCGTGGTGGCGGCCGTCGCGCTGATCGCCGCCGGATCCCAGCCCGCCACCCCCGCGCTGATCACCGGCGCCCTGACCTGGCTGCTGCTCACCGCCCGGCACGACCTGGCCCCGCCCCGCTGAACGGGCCAGCCCGCCACCCCGCGGGTCACGCGGACCCGCTGGCGCGGGTCAGCCGGTTGGTGTGGGTGACGGGGTGCCCGAGGCCGGCGGCGTGGTGGACGGGGTCACCGTGGGGGCGGGTGTCCCGGTGACGCTGGGCGATGGGGACGGGCTGGGCGACGTGGTGGCCGGGGTCGGTGTCGGCGTAGGCGTCGGCGTGGCCGGGGTGGAACTGGCCGGCACCGTCGGGGTGGGGCTGGCGGACGTGGTGGCCTGGCCCTGCGCGGGGCCGACCAGGTTCGGCGACTGGACTGGCTGCCTGCTGGGGGTGAGCATGAGTACGAGCGCCGCGACGACCACGCCCACCACGGCGATGGCACCGCCGGTGGCCGCCCCGGCCGCGAACGCCCGCCGGTCCCGCCGGGTCTCGGTGCGGCGCCGGTCGCGGAGCCAGTCGGGCAGTGCCGCCCGCTGCGCGGCCCAGCTGTTGACCGGTGCAGCGGCAAAGCCGAGGGTGGGGAACAGCAGCAGGCCGGCCAGCAGCGGCCCACTCAGCTGGTACCACTTGGACAGCGCGGCGGCGATGCCTGCCATGCCGAGCAGGGCCAGGGTTATCTCGGCCCAGTTCGCCCGCAGCGCCTCCCACCACTTCGCCTGCTCGCTGGTCTTCGGAGTGCGCAGGAAGGCCGCCTTGCGGGCGATCATGCCCAGCACCGAGGCCCGCGCCACCACCAGCGAGGTGGACTGCCAGATGAAGAACGCGCCGAGCGCGTCGCGCCACGACGCGCCGGTACCCCGGCGGAGCAGCGCCACCGCCCGGACCAGGCCGAGGACGACGAGCACGGGGATAGTGGCGACCAGGAACGTGGTCAGCTTGCGGAACAGCTCACCGCCGCCGAGGGCCAGGTTGGCCGCGCCGGCCAGCAGGAAGATGAAGAACACCAGGCCGAGCAGGTCGCCGTACCACTGCAGTGCGCCGGCCGCGTAGGACCAGCGCTGCCCGGCGGTCAGGTGGTTCTGCTGGGTCCGGCGACCGGGCAGCAGCGAGCGCCAGTGCATGCGGAGGATCTGGATCCCGCCGAAGCACCACCGGTACCGCTGTCCCTTGAGCGCCTCGAAGGTCAGCGGCATGATGCCGCGACCGTAGGTGTGGTCCACATGCAGCCCGTGCCACCCCGCGCGGAGCAGGCGGAGGGAGATCTCGGCGTCCTCGGTGATGCACCACTCGTCCCAGCCGCCCAGCTCGTCGAGCGCGACCCGGCGGATCAGCCCCATCGTGCCGGCGAAGATCGCGCCGTCGTGCTCGTTGCGGGCCGGCTGGGAGACGGCGAAGAAGTACTTGTAGGAGTAGTACAGCCGCCGGTAGTAGCGCGCCTGCTGCCAGCCCCGGTAGTCCTGCGGGCACTGCACGAACCCGATCCACGGGTCGGTGAACGCGGACGCGCAGTGGCGCAGGAACCCCGGCTCGATCTGGTAGTCGGAGTCCACCACGCCGATGATCTCGGCGGCCTCGTCGGTGAGTTCCCGCAGCGCGTAGTTCAGCGCGCCCGACTTAAAGCCGGGCCAGTCCTCCAGGTGGGCGAACTTGACGCCGTGCCCGGCGCACCACGCTTCGACCGGCCGCCAGAGCTTCTCGTCGTCGGTGTTGTCGTCGATGAGGATGACCTCGTAGCGCGGGTAGTCCAGCCGCAGCAGCACGCGCAGCGTGTCGATGACCATGCCGGGCGGCTCGTTGTGCGCGGGCACGTGCAGGCTCACCATCGGCAGGTCCTGATCGGCAGCGGGCAGCACCAGCCCGGGGATGATCCGGCGGCGCCACCGCTCGGTGCCTAGCGCGTCGCAGATTTCCCACAGGTAGGCGCACGACAGGACCGCCGCCACGACCTCGAACAGCCACAGCAGGATGCCGCCGGCCGTGCTCGCCGTGCCCAGGTGGCTGATGAGCGTCCAGTCCAGAGCGAACGTCAGGTAGGTGACGAACAGGAACACGCTGCTGGCCCAGCACAGGTGGGCCCGCGCCGTCCACCGCCGGGTGGCGGGGAGCCAGACGGCGCTGGCCACCGACAGGCCGACTGCCCCGGCCACCAGGTGCGGCCGGGACACGCCGAGCAGGAAGAGCGCGGCCGCCACGACCGCCGCCAGCAGCAGCGTCCCGGCGACCGTCTGGATCAGCCGGCGGATCTCCGGCCAGGGCCCGGAGCTGCTGGCCCGGAGGCGGGTGGGCAAGAACAGCAGGGCCGAGCCGACGGGCGCGGCGAGGATCCCCGCCAGCAGGAGCGCAGCCAGCATCGCTGTCCCCTAACTGCCCGCGGCCACGCGGACCGAGAACGAGTTGGCGGCCAGGCCCGCGCCGCGGAACCACAGCTCGAAGCCGGCCTCGACGGCGATCAGGTACCAGGAGATGCTGATGGAGCCCCGGCGCACCGCGTCGGCCACCAGCGGCGCTAGGTCCAGGTGGCGGACCGACGTGGCCGGGCTGGTCATCACGTAGGTGATCGTGTTCCTCCTGGCGCGGTGGATCACCCACACGTCGTAACGATGTCCTCCGACGACGAGACCGCTGGCCACCACCACGCCGGCCGGGTGGTTGGGACCGTGGATGACGAGCCAGACCATCAGCTCGCCACCGTCGGGGCGCCCGCTGGTGGCCGGCGTGCGGTTGAACCAGATGTCATAGGCCGCGTCGTAGATGCTGCTGCCGCCGGGCTGGGTGGTGCGCCAGCTGGTCGTGACCGTGCCCGGGTGGATCCGGGACACCAGGATCGGCAGGCCGCTGCGCGCCGTGCACACTCCCCAGTGGCAGCCCCGGTAGATGAACGGGTACCCGCCCGGTGCGCTGTTGGCGCGGTTGTCGATTGCGGAGCGCGTCACGATGAACCCGGCGGACCCGTCGGTGGTGATGCATTGTGCCGCGCTCGACGCCCACTCGTTGTTATCCACCTCGTAGGCGCCGCCGCTGACCGGCGCGGCCTGCGAGTGGCACAGCGTCGTGGCCGTCGTGGTGGCGGTCGGGGCCACCGGGGAACAGGCGGCTACCGGCACGCCCAGCAGTAACGTGGCGGCGGCCGCGCGGGCGTAGCCGCGGGGGGCCATGTCACCCCCTGGCCTGTGTCGGGACCCTCACCGCCTCATCATCGCCGCGGCGGCGCCGTGAATCATGCGGCCATAGGGCCCCTTTCCGCTGACGGTGGTCCCGGGCTATCCGTGCTCCGAGGTGGGCGGCGGGTTACCGCGGGAGGTGCTCGCCGCAGAGAACCTCAGCGTGCCGGGCCTCAGCGGGCGAGCAGGGGAATGAGGACCCGGGCGTCGGGGGTCCCCCAGCCGGTGACCGGGTCCCAGCCGGGTCCCGCCTGGTAGCCAGGGACCGTGACCCCGTTGAGGGCCACCGTGTTGTTGCCGGTGGTGATGTCGTGGAACGCCTGGTGGTACCGCGGGCCGCGGGCGATCCCGTAGATGGCCGGGTTGACGAAACCGAGCGGGTGGCCGGCCTCCTGGTCAGCCAGGCCGATCAGGCCGGCCCAGAACGGCGCGGCGGCGCTGGTGCCGCCGGCCCCGATGAACTCGTAACCGCCACCCGGCGCGCTGAACGCGAGCGCCATGCCGGTGGTGCCCGAGGCGTCCGCCGCGACGTCCGGCACGCCCCGCATGGCGCCGATGCCGGGCACGCCATCCTGGTAGGCGGGCCGGGCGAACAGCCGGCTGAACCCGCCACCCGACGCGGACGGCCCGGGGTCACCTGGGTTGTTCCAGGCGGTCTCGCTGACGTACGCGCCGGTGCCCGGGCTCGCGGTCAGGCTGGTGCCGCCGGCCGCGAGCGTCAGCGGATCTGACGTGGGCAGGATGACCTCCCTGACCGGCGTGGACGAGCCGTTGCCGATCACGCCCTCGTCTCCCGACGCGACGACGACGGTGACATGGCGGGCGGCGGCGTACTGCAGGGCCGAGTTCATGGTCGCCACCTCCGCGCCGGTCCAGGAGTCCTCACCCAGGTTGAAATCCTGACCGATGCCGCTTTGGGAGATCACCTCTCCGTGGCGGACGGCGATCCGCACGTACGCGGCGAACGTGGCGGCGAACTTCGCCGGGGTGCTCACCCCCGCCGGGCCAACCGGAAGCTCGCGGATGGTGGCGTCCGGGGCGACGGCGTGGACCAGCTCGGTGTCCTCCACCTCCTCCACGCCGGCCAGCCACGGCGAAGCGGACGAGCCCGCCAAGGCCGTCCGGATCACCTGGATCCGTGCCGGGGGCAGCCCGAACCGGCTGTCGAAGCCCGCCAGGTCCTGCCGGATGCCGGTGACCGCCTGCAGGAGGCCGGAGACCGGCTGGGGCCGCGCCGGCCCCGATTCGGCCTCCTCGGGCAGCACCACCGTGACGCCGCGGCCGTCGATCCCGCGGTCCAGCAGCGGCTGGATACCGTAGGCCTCCCGGAGCTGCCGGGGTGTGTAACACGGCAGGGAGCCCAGGCAGTCAGCCGCCGCGGCGCCCGCCGGGCTGACCGTCGCCGGCGCGGTGGCGCTGCCCGTTCCCGTGCTGCCGGGCGGCAGGAGCTGCTGGCAGGCGCCATCCGCCTTGGCCGCAGGGCTGTTGCCGTGGGGATGCCCGCTGATGCTGAAGGCCTCCGATGGGTGGGGGTCAGGGAAGCCCGGCACGCCGTGGGTTTGCATGCAGTGCGCGTAGGCAAGATCCGCCCGGTAGGTCGCCGACCCCGTCGATGCAGCGACGCCGGAGGACGAGGGACTGCCGCCGCACGCCGTCAGCACGGCGGCGGCTGCCGTGACCGCCAGGGCTGCCGCGCGCCGCGGACCCCGGTGACCGCCGGTCTTGCCGTTCATCCCGTCGCTCCCTAACAGCCGGGGGTACCCGGGTTTTCCGGATCCCGGCACCAGCCAGTTCTACAGAATGGGAGGTGACAGCACGGGAACGGGAAAAGTCACCTGGCTGTCACCGGCGGACCCGGTCAGCGCGGTTCTTCCAGGCGATCCGCCGCGGCCGCGGCGCCGCCGGCCGCCGCGAACGAGTTTCCCCGGACCGGGTTACTGGTAAGAGATTTCTTACCTATAATGGCCCGCATGAGCATCCGCCAGGTTCAGGTTTTCTCACTGCCCGTCACCGACCAGGACCGGGCCAGGGACTTCTACGTGGACACTCTCGGCTTCGAGCTCGTCGCGGACACCACGATGGGCCCGGACCAGCGCTGGGTCCAGGTCAGGCCGCCCGGGGCAGCGACCTCCCTCACGCTGGTGACCTGGTTCCCGACCATGGCCCCCGGTTCCGCCAAGGGCATGGTGCTGGCGACCGACGACCTGGACGGTGACGCGGCGGCGCTGCGGTCGCGCGGCGTGGTCATCGACGCCGGCATCCAGGAGGCGCCGTGGGGGCGGTTCGTCACGTTCGACGACCCGGACGGCAACGGCCTCATCCTGCAGGCCCCGCCGACGGCCTGGCCGGCGGCTGAGGCCGCCGTGCCGGGGCCCGACGTCTTCGACGCGATCGCCAGCCCGGTCCGCCGCGCCCTGCTGGACGTGCTGGCCGGCGGCGCCCGGTCGGTGCACGACCTGGCGGCCCCGTTCGAGATGAGCCGCCCGGCCGTGTCCCAGCATCTCCGGGTCCTGCGCGAGGCGGGGCTGGTCGCCGAGGAACGCGTCGGCCGGGAGCGGCACTACCGGCTGGACGCCCGGCCGCTGCAGGCCGTGGCGGACTGGGCGGGCCACTACGAGCGGTTCTGGCTGCGGCACGCCCGGCTGCTCCGCGAACTCCTGGAGGAGGATGGCTGATGGCGTCCATCGAGGTGGATCAGTTCCTGCCGCAGCCACCCGGACGGGTCTGGCAGGCTCTCACCGACCCGGCCCGGCTGGCCCGGTGGCTGATGCCGAACGATTTCCAGCCGGTGGTCGGGCACGCGTTCACGTTCCGCACCGAGCCGGTCCCCCGGCAAGGCTTCGACGGCATCGTGTCCTGCCAGGTGCTTGAGCTGGACCCGCCCCGGCTGATGCGGTTCAGCTGGCGGGCCGGGACCCTCGACACGGTGGTCAGCTGGGCGCTGGTCCCCGAGGGCGGGGGCACCCGGCTGATGATCACCCACGACGGCTTCGACGACCGCGACCCGGGCCAGCGCAGGGTGCTGGGGATCCTGGGCGGGGGGTGGCGCGGGCACCTGATCGGCCGCCTGGGCACCCTGCTGGACGAGGAGGATCAGCCAGGCCCGGTGGCGACCGGCCGGGCGGGGTCGGTGATCCAGTCGGACCAGGAGCCGAGGTAGAGCGCCGCCGGGATGCCCGCGATCGTCAGCGCGAGCACCTCGTGTGCGGCGGTGATCCCGGACCCGCAGTAGACCCCGGTGGTGACGGCCTCCTCCGGGCCGCCGCGGCCCGGACCGCGGGCGCCGGCGCCCAGCCGGGTAAACCGGGCCCGCAGCTCCGCTGGGTCGAGGAACCGGCCGCCGGGGCCGACGTTCTCGGTGGTGGGCGCGCTCACCGCGGCCGGGATGTGCCCGGCGACCGGGTCAGCCGGTTCCACCTCGCCCCGGTAGCGTTCCGCCGCCCGGGCGTCCAGCAGCACGCCCTCGCGGGCCATCCGGGCCGCGCCGCCCGCGTCGAGCAGTGGCAGGTGACCGGGCCGGGCGGTGAACGTGCCGGCCGGCCGGGCCGCGGCGGGCCCGGTCTCGATCGGCTGGTCGGCGGCCAGCCAGGCCTGGTAGCCGCCGTCGAGCACCTGGACCTGCTGGTGCCCGAAATAGCGCAGCAGCCACCAGGCCCGCGCGGCCGCCGTCGAGTCGTTCTCGTCGTAGACCACCACGGGCTGCCCGCCGCTGACCCCGGCCCGGCGCATGGCCGCCTCGAACGCGCCCGCGTCCGGCAGGGGATGGCGCCCCCCGGCGCCGGGCTGGCCGGCCAGATCGCGGTCCAGGTCCACGAACCGGGCGCCAGGCAGATGGCCTTCGCGGTACCGCCCGATCCCGGGCGGGCCGCCGAGCCGCCACCGCACATCTAGCAGGACCGGCGCCGGGCCGGTGGCCAGCGCGGTCGCGAGCGCCGCGGTATCGACGGTCAAATCCACCGTTACACCCCTTCCGCCCGTACTGGGCGTTAGCATCCTGATTCTGCCCCGATCCGCCTCCAGGCCAGGAACGTTCTGTGGATAACTGGCCGCAGATCTGTGGATGAACCCTCGCGTGCTCCCGGATTACCTCGTGCGTAACTGTGGATAACCCGTCTTTCCTGGCCGCACCCGGCCGGGCCTCTCGTTCCGGCCGGCCGCAGCTGCCGGGGCACTCAGATGCTGGTGACGCTCAGTAGCGGAACGAACTGGTCGCCTGGGGTCAGCGAGCCGTGCATGCCGACGAGTGAGGACTCCAGCGGCTCGGCCTGGGTCGCGACCAGCGCCCAGGAGCCCGCGGGCGCGGCCACCACGTCGCCGATCCGCGGCACGAAACGGTCGTCGACCGGGCCGAACCAGCCCGCATCGATAGCCTCGTCGCGCGAGGCCACCCAGGCCCGCCCGCCGAGCACGCCCTGCCAGGTGGCCAGCACGTCGGACGCGGCCCCGGGCACGGTGTACACGTGCCGGGCGCGCGGCTCGCCGCCGAGCAGGGCGACCCCATCCCGCAGCCCGGGGACCTGGTCCACGTCGATCTTGTCGTCGGGTCCCGCGTCCACCATCCCGTGATCCGCGGTCACGTACAGCGCCGTGCCGGCCGGGAGCGAGCTGGCCAGCTGCTCGGCCAGCTTGTCCACGTGCGCGAGCTGGTAGGACCAGGCCTCCGACTGGGAGCCGAACGCGTGGCCGGTGCCATCGAGTTCCGCGTGGTACACGGTGACCAGGGCCCGGTCTGAGCCGGCCAGCGCCCAGGACGCCTGCGCGACGAGCGCACCTAGGCTGTCGGCCGGGCGGTACGCCGCCCCGCGCATGGCCGCCATCGAGAAGCCGGTCTTCTCCAGCCCCCGGGCGGCCACCCGGTACGCGGCGACGTCGGCCGCGGCCGCGCGCTGGTAGATCGTGGCGGCGGGCTGCCAGCTGACCGGGTCCACCTCCTTGTCCCAGCGCAGCCCGTTGAGCAGCCGGCCGCGCCCCGGCACGGCGACCTGGTAGCCGAGCATCCCGTGGCGTCCCGGCGGCAGGCCGGTGCCCAGGGAGCTGAGGCTGGTCACCGTGGTGGCCGGGAACCCGGCGGTGAGCGCGCGGCCGGTGGTGGTGAGCTCGGACAGGAACGGGGCCGCCGCCTGATGGGCGCGGAGCAGTTCCCAGCCCAGGCCGTCCACGATCAGCAGGCAGGCCCGGCGGGTACGGGCCAGCCCGAGGGGATTCGGCGCGTCACCCACGCCCAGCGAGGCGAGCAGCGAGTTGGCCAGGTCGGGCAGGGTTCCCTCGCCGTAATCAGGCACCGTGGCCGAGGTCATGGGCTCCGCGGTCATACTGGCGCCGTCAGTGGCCGGGGTGGGTGGTCGCCTCAGTCAGCGCGACCGCAAACGCGAGCACCTGCCGCACGGCTTCGTCACCGTCAGCCGCCTCGCTCACCCGCATGGTCAGGTCGTCCGCGGTGATGGTGCCGGTGTACCCGTGGTCGGCCTCGCAGTTCTCGTCACCGCAGTGCGCCGGCTCCAGCTCGACGTGCGACAGGACGTTCCAGCCGATGGTGAGGACGACCTCGGTCGGCATCGTCACACCCGGCACGTAGGAGGCCGGGTCGGGAACGACCCGGGTCACGGCCACGGAGGAGATACGCGAGAACCGCACCGCCTCGGTGCTGGTTTCCGCCTGCGGGCGGGCACCCGGCTCATCGTCCGCGGGGTTCTCGTCGGTATGGGAATAGACCAGCCGGGACGGGGTCAGTACCAGCACGGTCATGTGCCGGCGGACCTCCATGGCCGGGTCGAACAGCGCGTCCGACTGCACGACGTACGACACCACGGCTTCCGCACCCAGGGCGGAGAACACAGCGTCCGCTACCAGCCCGGGGTAGTAACCACTTCGCTCAATCGCTGACCGCAGCCCGACGGCTGTGGTTCGGGTATCCCTCATGCCTCCATCCTGCCCTGCCTGAGGACCAGAGCTCACAGAACGGGCCATCAAACGTCGCAGGGAGGCTTTGCGGGCCCCGCGCACGCTGCTCACCCTGCGAGGAGGCCTGCCGGGTAAACCCGCCCATCGGTCATGATCGTGGCCCTCTGCCCGTGAGACCGCACAATGGCACCCCCCTACCGCATCCGTGCGATGCCCCAGGCTATCCGTTCGGTGCCATTTCCGACACACAGTCAGGAACCGGGGCACAAGCTCACCGGACTCGGCATGATAGTCACCCGGGCCATAAGGGGACCCGGGGGAGGTCAATGATGGTTCCGCAGCCGGCACTCGCGCCGCTGCGCCGGTGGGATCCGGAACGAATCGGGCCGTTCGTGCTCCTCGGCCGCCTCGGTGCCGGGGCGATGGGGCAGGTGTACCTGGGCCGGTCCACCGCGGGCCGCCTGGTCGCGGTGAAGACGATCAAGATCGAGTTCGCCGAGGAAGCCGGCTTCCGGGCCCGTTTCGCCCACGAGGTAGCCGCGGCGCGCCGGGTCAGCGGGGTCTTCACCGCGGCCGTCGTGGCGGCGGATGCCGACGCGGACATGCCCTGGCTGGCCACCGCCTACATCCCGGCCCCGTCCCTGAACCGGCTGGTGCGCGGCGGCGGGCCGCTGCCCGTGCCCGCGGTGCGCTGGCTGGCCGCAGGCTGTGCCGAGGCCCTGGAGTCGATTCACAACGCCGGGCTGGTGCACCGGGACCTGAAGCCCTCCAACGTGCTCGTCTCTCCCGACGGCCCCCGCGTGATCGATTTCGGGGTGGCCCGGGCAGCCGAGCGGATCCAGCTCACGGTGACCCGGGGCGCGCTGGGCACGCCCGCGTACATGGCCCCGGAGCAGGCCCGGGACACCAGGCAGGCCTCGGCAGCCAGCGACGTGTTCTCGCTCGGCGCGACCTTATTGTTCGCGGCGGCCGGGCACCCGCCCTATCAGGGCGACACCGTGATGGACGTCCTGGTCCGGCTGGCCACCGAGCCGCCCGACCTCGGCGGCCTGCCGCCGGAACTGACCTCCGTCGTCACCGCCTGCCTGGAGCGCAGCCCCCGGAACCGGCCGACGTCAGCGGCCATCCTGGCGGAGCTGGCCCCGTTCGTCGGTGGCACCCCCAGCAGCCCCGGGTCCAGCCAGTCCTACCTGCCCGCGAGCGCGCTCGCCCTGATCGGGGAGTATGAGCGCAGCCCCCGGCCCGCCGACCCCGGGACCGGCCAGGATCAGGACCAGTCCCAGCTCACCGACGACGTGAGCGAGGACGCCACGTTCGGCTCGTACACCGCGCTCCCGGCCCCGCGCCGGTCCCGGCGGCGCATCTGGCTGGGAATAGCCGGGCGGGCGCGCCACTCCCCCGGGCGCGGCCGCCCGGCCACCCGGGGCGCCCGGCCCCGGGCGCGGATCGCCGCGGCGGCCGGGCTGATCACCGGCGTGCTGGCGCTGGTGGTCGCGGGCGCGGTCCTGGGCGCCTGGTACGACGGCGGCCCGGGACGGGTGACGGCCCAGTCCGGGAAGCGGGACGTCCCCGCCACGGCGGCCGCGACGTACCCGGCGCAGCCGAGCGTGCCGCCCGCCGATCCCTTGCCTCCCCCGCCGACGCTGCCCAGCGGGACAAGCTCGGCGCCCAAGCTCGTGATGGGGCAGCCCACCGGCGACGGCGACACCGTGTTCGTGGTGCACGGCAGCGGGTTCATCCCGCTGACCCAGGTGGTGGTGCACCTGATCGGGCACGGGTCGGCGCCGTTCCGGCCGACCGCGGACCATGAGGGAACCTTCAACTACGCGATCGACCAGGGCCACGTGTTCTTCCCCGGGGCGATCCCGGCCGGCCTCTACCACGTGCTGGTCACCGGGGCCGGGGGCCGGCGGGCCACCGCGACCTTCCAGGTCGAGCCGCCACCGCCTCCCCGGTCGGGCCGCCCGGCACCCTCCGGCACGGGCCTGCCGCCGCCTCCGCGGGGGCCCTGCTGGCCGGACGGGGCAGCTCAGTTCAGGGTGCCTGAGTCCACCACAGGTCCTCCTGGCGGGAGCACCAGGCCGGGTCGTTCAGCCGGCCGAGGTCGGCCGTGGTGATGATGCCGTGCTCGATCAGCACCCGGACGACGACCTCGTCGGAGAGCCGGGTGTCCGCCCGGACCAGGCCACGGTCGGTGATCTTGCGGCGCAGCACCTTGATGTGCTCGGCCACCCGGGCCGAGAGCCGGTCCCGGAACGCCGGGTCGGTGTCGAACCGCTCGAGCTCGTGGTAGGCGCCGGTCACCTCGAGAGCGGCCTTGGCGATCTCGGGGGTGCGCGGCAGCGGGGTCGTCCCGGCCGCGTCGAGCAGCCAGGGCCGGCACCACATGAGCGCCACGAGGAAGATCTTGGTCATCGGGTCCAGGTAGAGCGGGAGCAGGGTGGCGTCGCCGTCCTGCCACACCCGGGTCCCGTCCGGTGCGGAGTCCGGCCCGGCGGCCTGCCCGGCCACCATCACGCACAGCGGCTGGCCCTCGTCGAGCATCGCGCGGGAGCCGACCAGGGTCATCCCGGCGCGCAGGAACCAGCCGCCGGACGGCTCGCCGTGGTCCTCCATCCGGGGCAGCCTGATCCGGTACCCGTCGCCCTCGGTATAGAGCGCGTGGGTCCGGCTGATGTTGGCGATCCAGACGCCGTCGCCCAGCGCGCTGATTACCCCGGCCCGGCGGGACAGTCCCCGGCCGGCCGCGATGGTCAGGTCGGCATCCGGTCCCCGGCCGAAGACCAGGCGGCTGCCTTCGGGGATGCCGACCACCAGCCCGGCCGGCGTGGTTACCCGCGCCGCCGGGGATGTGGCCTGCCCGACCGCCATCGTCATTGCCTGCCCGGTTGCCTCGGATGCCTGGAGCGAGCCCTGGGCCGCGCAGGGCGACCCGTCTCGTTCCGCGCATTCTAGGGCCCGCCGCGGCGCAACCCGGATCCCCTAGTCCGGGGATACCCGACTGCGCCGGGCCGGGGTTAGCTATGAACCAGCCCGGGGCGAGCACGGACACGGCTCGCCGGGGAGCCTGCCTTAGGCAGGCGGGTCCGTGCCATGGGAGGTCATGGCATGGGTTGGGGTGCACGAAGGTTTCGCTTGGCTGCGTCATCCTGGGACTCTCCGGGGGGACTCCGGCCGGGCCGGGATCCGTGCCCGCCCCGGGCCAGGGGGCATTGGGGGGGAAGGCAGGGGGCACCGGGGGGGAAGGCACGTCCGGCTGGGCCGGGCCGGCGCACCGGCGCGGCCCGCCGGACGCCTCACCCGGGGGGCTGACGCCGGGCCCTCCCGCAGGATGATGCCCATCTGGCGGACGCACCCGTACCCTTGACCCGTGGCCGCCTTCTACCTCTGGCTGCGCCGCCATCCCCGGCTGGTGGACGGCGTGCTCGCCGTCGTCCTCGGGATCCCCGCGCTGGCTTCCGCGCTCGCCGCCCGCCAGTACGCGCTCGTCCCGGTCACCCTGGCCCTGGTCATCCCGCTGGTCTTCCGCCGCGATCACCCCGTGGCGGCCTTCGCCGTCGCGGTGGCCGTCGGCGGCCTCCAGGTGCTGCTCGACATCCACGTGACCATGATCGACGTGGTCATCGTGTTCCTGCTGTACACCCTGGCCGCCTACCGCCCCCGCCGGGCGTCGGTGACCGGGCTGGCCATCTGCCTGATCGGGTCGGCCGCCGCGGTGGCCCGGTGGGCGCCGCCGTACCTCATCCTGGCCCACTGGATCGTGCTCGGCTCGGTCTCGTTCGCCGGCTCCTCGCTGATCGCCTGGGTGCTCGGTGACTCCGTGCGCTACCGGCGCGGCTACTACGCCTCGCTGGAAGACCGCGCGGCCCGGCTGGAACGCGAACGCGACGCCCAGGCCCAGATCGCCGCGGCGGCCGAGCGGGCCAGGATCGCCCGCGAACTGCACGACGTGATCGCGCACAACGTCAGCGTCATGGTGGTGCAGGCGGACGGGGCGTCCTACGCACTGGACAGCTCGCCGGAACGGGCCCGGCAGGCGCTCGGCGCGATCGCGAGCACGGGCCGGCAGGCGCTGGCGGAGATGCGCCGGATGCTCGGCGTGCTGCGCAGTGATGACGGTGAGACGGGCGTGGTGCCGCTGCCCGGCATCGGCCAGCTCGGCGAGCTGCTCGAGCAGACCCGGGCCAGCGGGCTGGCCGTCTCCTTCACCGTGCAGGGCGTCCCCGGCCCGCTGCCCGGCGGGCTGGCGCTGGCCGCGTACCGCATCGTCCAGGAATCCCTGACCAACACCCGCAAGCACGGGGGTCCCCGGGCCAGCGCCCAGGTCCTGCTGCGCTACTGCGAAGACGAGCTGACGCTGCAGATCACCGACGACGGCCACGGCGTCACCCACGAGGACGGCGCCGGTCATGGGCTGACCGGGATGCGCGAGCGGGTCTCGCTCTACAACGGCACGCTGCACACCGGCCCGCTGCCCGGCGGCGGCTACCAGGTCACCGCCCGGCTCCCGGTCGTCCCCAGCCTGCTCCCCGCCCAGCGGGCCGGTGCCGCGTGACTGCTCCCGCGGAGGCGCGCAGCACGCAGGCCATCAAGATCATGCTGGTGGACGACCAGGAACTGGTCCGGACCGGGTTCCGCATGGTGCTCGACGCCCAGGACGACATGTCCGTGGTGGGCGAGGCCGGGGACGGGCTGGCCGCCACCCAGCTGCTCCGGTCCCGGCCCACCGACGTGGTCGTGATGGACGTGCGGATGCCGCGGCTGGACGGCATCGAGGCGACCCGGCAGATCTGCGCGGCGGGAGACCGGCCGCGGGTGCTCATGCTGACCACGTTCGACCTGGACGAGTACGCGTATGCGGCGCTGAAGGCGGGGGCGAGCGGCTTCCTGCTCAAGGACGTCCCGCCGGAGGAACTGCTGTTCGCGATCCGGGCGGTGCATTCCGGGGACGCGGTCGTCGCGCCGTCGACCACCCGCCGGCTGATCGATCGGTTCGCGCCGCTGTTCCCGGCGCACAACTCCCCCGCGCCGCCCGGGCTGGACATGCTGACCAGCCGGGAGCGCGAGGTCCTGGCGCACGTGGCGCAGGGGCTGTCCAACGCCGAGATCGCCCAGCGCCTGTTCGTGTCGGAGGCCACGGTGAAGACGCACGTGGGCCGGGTCCTGGCCAAGCTGGGGCTGCGCGACCGGGTCCAGGCCGTGGTGTTCGCCTACGAGACCGGCCTGGTCCGGGCGGGCGGCACGGGCTGACCGCCGGCCCGGCGGCTCAGCCGACCGCCTCGAACGCCCGGCCGACCGTGGTGGCTGCCGGGCCGCTGCGGAACAGGCCCATGCTGCCGTCGGCGGGCGTGGCCTCCAGCCCGAACCACGCGTACCGCTGCACGTAGCTCAGCCGCTGCAGCATCGCGGTCGCGGCGGTCAGGAACGCGGCCTGCTGCCGCCGGGTCGGGGTCTGCGGGGAGCCGCCGAAATTGGCCAGCGCGAACTCGGTCAGCCAGATCGGCTTGTGGTACCGGGCGTGCACGGCCTGCAGGTAGCTCTCGAGCTGGCTGACCGCTGGCCCGGTGCCGAAATCCCGTCCAGTGACACTCCACCCGTGGCCAGGTAGCAACCGTACGAAACTATGGCGAAACGAAAAATCTTCGGCAAATTATGAATGATCTTCAGCAAGCCGGCCACGCGGACGACGACGCGGCTGGCCGAGTACTGGGCGCACGGCCTCGACATCACCGAGCCGCTCGGCATCGACTTCGCCGATACCGGCCGGCTGCGCCACATCGCCTGGCTGGCGCACCGCACACTGCCGTACGCGCTGTCGCGGGCCGGCCAGACACCAGCACCGGTGCGCTGCTCGCTGACGGCGCCGGACGAGGTGACCACCTGGACGTTCGGCCCGGACGACGCCGAGTCGGAGATCAGCGGCTCGGCCGGCGTATTCTGCCGGGTGGCCGCCCAGCGCCTCGACCCGGCCGACTCCGGCCTGCGCGCCACCGGCCCGCACGGCCCCGCCGCCCTGCGCGTGGTCCGCACCTACGCGTAAGGCCGACCCACCCTGCCGGCCCAGCGCTGTGTAGCCGAGACGCCTCGGTCCGTTCGAAATAAAAGTCTTTACGCGCCCGAGGCGACCGGCGGAATCGCAATCAGCCGCCTGACCGTCTCCGACGGCTCGATCGCCAGGCCGACCGCCAGCAGGTTCTGGCAGCGATGGAACTGCCGCAGCGCCTCAGACCGGTTGCCCTCGGCCAGGTGCGCTCGAATCAGGGCCGCGTGCGCGGTCTCGCGCAACGGCTCGGCCGCCACCGCCGCGAGCGCCGCCTCGATCGCCGCCACGTGGTGACCGAGCAGGCTGAGCTGCTCGGTCATGCTCTCCAGGGCGTGCAGGCGCAGTTGCCGTACCCGCTCGCGGTCATCGAGCAGCCAGTCGTCGTCCCAGTCGGGCAGCAGGTCGAGGGCAAGCTCCGGCCAGGAGATCCCGACCAGTTCGGCGACGGCGCTGCTGGCCTTGCGGTGCGCGGCGGCCCGGCCGAAGGCCATCAGCGCGCGGACGTCGACGTGGATCTCCTGGTGCAGCCGCAGGTGCACGCCAATGCTGCTGACGAGCGGGGTGCGGGCCTGGTTGACCCGCCAGAGCGCCGTCCGCAGGTCGGCCAGCGAGCGCTCGGCCGGGCAGTCCGGCCACAGCACCCGGGCCAGGTGACCTCGGCTGAGCGGGCGGTCTCGGAGCGCCAGGAAGGCGACGACGCGCTGCGCGCTGGTCGGCAGGACGATTTCCTCGCGCCCTTGGAGCAGGGTGAAACCGCCAAGCAGCTTCAGCCGAAGCGGCTCGGCGGCAATAGCGATATCGGTCACCCCGACCCCCCAGGTGCGCGGAGCTGCTTCGTCTCACTCAGAGCCTCCGTGAAGCGATGGGGCGAAGCAAGCCACTTCTCCAACCGCGTGCCGCCTACGCGCGTCTCGCAAGCGTCACCAACCCGTCACGACGCCTACGAGCAGCACGTACGGCTCACGTGGGCCGGTCGTAGGGACGCTCAAGGCAGCCTCTCCGTGCGTTCTCCCCGCCCGCTGCCGCCGGATTGGCCCAGGAGCCGGCCGGGCGGTGACGGCGCGGGAACGGGACGTTGACGAGGCGGTTAGAGAATCCCCAGTTGTGCCGCAGCCACATCAGCGGCGGGGGTGAGGCGGAACGGTGCCATTCTCAGTGCTTGGCCTGCAGGCCGCGATCGCGGACGGCTCGGAGCAGACCTTCGACGGACAGCCGATGCGGGTTGGGACCCATCTGCGCTGGTCGTTCGCACCGGAACTCGGGTTCCCGCCGGGGGCGTTCTGGCTCGCCCGGCGCGAGGCGGTCGGCGACAAGGGGCCGATCGAGCCGCCGGAGGCGGTCAGCGTGGCGACCAGTACCCAGGGCTCGCCGCCGCCACCCGACCCGAACGGCCTCGGCGGCCTAGTCACGGTCGGCACCACCGGGTCGGGCGAGCAGTCCGGGTCCGGCTGCGACTGCGGTCGTCCGCTGACCTGCGTCGCCGACGTGGTCCAGGCCAAGACCGCGTCGGACGCGGAGAGCGACCGCTCGCCGTGCGGCTGCTCGCGCTGCGTCTGCTGCCGCTGCGCCGGGCGCGCGGGGCCGCCGCCGGTCTCGGTCTCGGTGTCGGTCACCTGCTGTTGCCGCTGCGACAGGTCGGGCGACGGCAACGGCAACGGCAACGGGAACGGCGGCAAGGGCGGGACCGGCACCGGCGGGACCGGCACCGGCACGATCGGCGGCCTTGGCTGGGGCACCGGCGAGCCGGTCTGGGGCTCGCCCGACGGGCGCGGCTGGCAGGTCTGGGGGGAGCCGTTCACGCTGCCGGTGACCGCGGCGAACTGGCCCGCCCGCTACACCGGGGCGCTCGACCCGGCCACCCATTCCGACGCGCTGCTGCTCGCCCGCGACGTGCTCGAGTGCGGCCAGCGGCTGGACGGCCTGGCGCTGCTGGCCGGGATGAACGCCGCGACGATGCGCCAGCACTTCACCGCGCTGCGCGGGGAGTGCGCGCGGCTGGTGCAGGACTGGCCCGCCGAGCCCAACTACGCGGTCGGCTTGCAGGCCTCCGCCGACGGCGCCGCCCCGCAACTGTCGCTGCCGCTGGTCTCCCAGCTGCAGCTCGGTGCGATCAGCCCTTATCTGGCCCGGGTGCTCGGCCTGTACTTCGTCGACGCCGAGGCCAGTCCGGGCGTCGCCTACGACTACTGCCTGGTCGGCGTGTGGGCGGCCATCGTCCCGCCGGTGGTGCGCACCCCCGGCAGCGCGCCCGCCGGGTCGCTGGCGGCCGGCAGCGCGCGCTTCGACGGCCTGCTGATCGGCGCTTCCCTGGCCGTTGGTCATCTGTACGCCTGGGAGAGCGACGGGACGTCCTCGGTGCCGCCGATGGTCCTTCCCGGCACGCCCGCCGCAGTGACCGAGGCGCTGCGGGCGGCCGTGCTCCCGCTCGCCGTCGCCGACCGGCCGCCGGCCTTGCTCGCCATCGGCGTCAACCCGCCGTTGTTTCCCTTCCCGCCGCCGCCCGCCGACGCCCTGGTCTGCGGGATCGGTCTGCAGACGCCGGTCGCCGAGGTCGCGCTGAGCGTGGCCGGGCCGTGCCGGCTGGTGGCTCGCTCGGGCGGGGCCGAGGTGGCGAGCGTCACCGTCACGGCGAGCGCGGGCGCCCTGCAGTGGTACCCGCTGGTCGCGCCCGCGCCCGCCACCGCCCCGATCGAGGAGATCCTCGTCATCGAAACCGGTGGCCCGGGCAGCGTCATCGTCATCGGCAGCCTGGTCAGCTCGCCCGTGCCCGCCGCCCGGGTCGGCGTCCGCTGGGCCATCGTGCACGCGCCCGGGCCGATGACCGCGCCCCCGGACCCGGCCACACCGCTGACGCTCTTCCGCCGACGCGAGTCCGAGGTGGACCCGTCCGGCCCATCGATCGTCACCCGCTCGTACTTCGACGTGCAGTGGGTATCGCCGCCGCTGACCCCCGCCGACCAGTCCGGCGACCCGATCGACGACCCCGAGGCGCTGCCACCGCCGGACCGCACCGTGGGCTATGTGGCCCAGCGTGCCGATGGCGACGTGTCCGTGCCGACGCCGATCCCCCGGTTCATCGCGGCTACTCCGCAGCCGACGCCGGCCGACTCGCCGCTGCAGCCGGCCCTGGCGATCCTGCGCTTCGCCGACGCCGGCCTGCCCGACCCGCAGGCCGGCTACCAGCACCGGACGGCCGGCTTCCGGCTGTTCGGCCAGCGCGGCCCGTACAGCGACTGGAGCGACCCGCGCGGCGTCGAGCGCATCGCCGCGCCGCCCGCGCTGCGGTTGCTGACCGTCGGCGCGACCCAGACGCCGTTCGACAACAGCCCGTCCGGTGGGGGCGGCCCCGACGACCCGGCCAACCCGACCGCGTGGGTCGGCGGAACGCTGAGCGCCGTCGCCGTCTGGTCGGGCAGCAGCCTGCTCGGCTACCCCGACGCCCGAGCCGCCCGGCTGACGGTGACGACGGTCGACCCGGCGCCGACGGTGCTGGCCACGGCCGACTTCGCGGTCCCGGTCCCGACCGTCACGGCGTACACGCTCACCCTGCTCGTGCCGGACACCGAACGGGGTGTCAGCTACGCGATCACCGATCCGCCGCTGGCCGCGCTCGGGCCGAGCGACCCGAGCGCGTCCCTCACCCTCACCGGGGTCCTAGCCGACGGGACGACGATCACCGAGCGGTTCGCGGTCCGGCCCGGCCTGGTCGATCCCGCCGCCGACGTGCGCCCGGCCGGGGTGGTCGCCACCCTCCCCGGCGGCAGCGGCTCGAGCGTGGTGACCAACGCGACGGCGTTCCAGGGCCAGCCCGCCTACCTCGTCAGCGGGGTGACGGTACCGCTCACGGTGCAGGTGCCGCTGTCGGTGCCGATCGGCCAGCCCACCGCGTTCGGCCAGGCCAGTGTGGCCGTCTCCTGGGCCGACCCGTTCGAGGCGGGCGAGCAGATCACCGACCCGAACACCGGCCTCACCCGGACCGAGCCGTCCTCCAACGATGTGCTGTTCGCGGCCGCCCAGCGGCTCACGCCGCCGTCGCCCGCCAGCGTGCCGGAGCCGACGCCGACCCACATCGTCGATCACCTCTCCTACAGCCCGGCCGACTTCAACGGCAACGGGTCCTACCAGCTGCCGTTCGACCTGTCGGCCGGGCTCCCGGCGATCTCCGGCTACCGGCTCAGGCGCGCCCCCGCCCACTCGCTGTTCCTGGCCGACATCAAGCGGCGGCGCACCGCCGCGGCCGGCCTGCTCGACGACAACCCGGTCATCGCGGGCCGGGCCGACCTGGTGAACTGGATCGAGGCGCTGCCCGCCTGGCTAGCCGCCTACAACCACGGCCTCCCGGCCGCGAACCAGGTCACCGAGGCGAGCGTCCTGACCGACGCGGCCGGGCAGCGCGCGCTCATCGAGCACTTCTACGGCGGCCTGCTCGATGACGAGCTCCGCGCGCTGGCCGACGTGGCAGGCAACGCGGCCGCCTTCGCGCTGGTCAACTCGGTCCAGGTGCCGACGCCGCCACCGGCCCCGCCGCCTCCGCTGCCACCCCTGACCGACACCGTCAGCGGCAGCGGCTTCGGCCGCAACCTGTACGTCCTCGCCAGCGTCAATGGCGCCGGGGCGAGCAGCGCCCCCACCCCGGCCACCGGGCCGATCTACACGGTCACGGTCAACCCGTCGCGGGCGCCGGTGCTCTACAAGGTGGCACCGCAGCCGGGGACGGGCGCCTACATCGTCGCGTGGGCGCTGGACGGCAGTCCCGACGTCGCCGGCTATCTCATCTACCGCGCGCCCGCCCCGGCGGACCTGGCCGACCTGCGCTGGTTCGGCGCCGACCAGCAGCTACCGTCCGACCCGTCGACGCTGGCCCTGCCGCAGGTCACGGACGGCGTCTGGCATCCACTCGGACTGACGCCCGGAGCCGGCGATCCCCGCCTGATCGGCCTGGTCAACGACCCGCGCGCGTTCGCCCGGGACTACCAGGGCAGCGACATGGCTGAGGTCCCGCTCCCGCCCGGCCCGCTGCCGGACGAGATCCTCGGGGTGTACCGGCTGGCCGACTTCGACCCGAGCACACCGCAGTCCCAGCCCGGCGCGTTCAACTACTGGATGCCCGGCCCCGGCGGCACCGCCCAGCTGGTGACCGACACCTCGTCCGCCCCGGCCACGTCCCGCGTCATCGGGCTGCGGCTCGGGCTCGGACGCGGCGTGGCGGTCGCGGTCGTCGCCGCTTACGGTGGCGTTGTCCGGGTGATCGGCGCCCAGCCGGTGCTCCGCGCCGCCTTCGTCGACGGCGCGCTCGGCCCGGCCACCGCGGCCGACCCTAACGGCCCGCCCGCCGACCAGAACGCCACCCCGCAATGGGCCCCGGTCACGCCGGGCCAGGCACCGTGCTACGCGGTCGTCGCGGTCGACGTCAGCGGCAACCAGTCGGCCCCGTCGGCGACGTTCACCGCACCGCCACTCGTCCCCGCCTGACCGCGCCTGACCGCCAGACCACCGCCCGACCGCCCAGAACCCCGCCCCCGACCGCCGCCCGACCACCCCGCCCCCACGCTTGCGAGGAACGATCACGATGACGAACGTGCTGAGCACCCTCGAGACCGACCTGGCCGCCTTCGCGACCCCGAACCCAGCCGACCCCATCGCCGGCAACGGCACCGCCATCGTGGTGGAAAACGGCCCGCTGAGCGCGATCGCCGCCCTATTCACCGCGCTCGAGGGGGTCAGCGGCATCGGCCCGGCGATCGGCACGCTGGTCGGCGGCATCAACACCGGCCTCGGCGACGCCGCCGACGTGCTTGACCAGATCGCCGATAAGCTGCAAGCCCTGTCAACGGCGGCCGGCGGCGACGCGACGACGATCCTGACCACGCTGACCAACGCGCTATCCACCGCCGGCGCCCTGGTGCCCGGCAGCGCGCCGGTCACCGCCCTGCAGTCCGGCGGCGCGTTCTTCGGGCAGCTCGAGTCGCTGCTGTCCGACTTCTCGGGCGACGTCGGCGGCGCCGTCACCTGCCTGTACCAGGTCGCCCAGCAGCTGCGCGCGATCGGGTCGCTGCCCGCGTCGGGAGCATGATGGCGGCCGACCTCAACCCCACCGGGCTCATCACCAGCGCGGTTATCTCGACGCTGGTCAGCCAGGTCAACACCGCGCTCGGGGCGAGCGCAGACGCGCCCGTGCTCACCGTCACCGACAGCGGCAGCGGGATCTCACTGGCGCTGGCGATGCCCGGCGAGCCGACAATCGCGCTGGACAACCTGACCACCGACGGCGGGCTCGGCGGCCGGCTGCACATCGACGACATCCCGGCCGGCGGGCTCTCGGCCTCGCTTTTCGGCGACTTCACGGTCGCGCTGACCTCCTTTGACCTCACGCTGGCGCAGGGCGCGTTCGTCTCCACCGACATCGCCGGCTCGCTGACGATCCCCTACTTCACCGGGTCAGGCAGCGACCAGACGGTCGACATCGAGGTCGCGATCCGGGCCGACGGCTCGCTCGCGGTCACCCTCGCCGCCCAGCAGAGCTACCCGTCAACGATGACCCCGGACGGCCTCGTCACGCTGAATTTCCCGTTTCCCGACAACCTCGGCGCCCTCGAACTGGCCGTCTCCACCCTCGAGATCACCGAGACCGGCGGGAAGTGGAGCCTCACCCTGACCGGCTCGCTCACGCTGACCACCGAGAAGATCAGCTGGCCGGAGGTGGACCTGCGCGGACTGTCGATCGACTCGGCCGGGAACGTCTCGCTCCAGGGCGGCTGGATCAACCTGCCCAGCCAGGCCGCGATCGACTTCTACGGCTTCCACGTCGCCCTCCGGCGGCTCGGGTTCGGCTCGACCGGCTCCGACAAGTGGATCGGCTTCGACGCCGACGTCAACCTGGTCGAAGGCGTCAGCCTCGGCGATTCCGTGCGCGGCCTCCAGGTCAGCCTCAGCACCGGGGCGGTCACGTTCGCCGGGATCTCGGTCGACTTCGAGATCCCGGGCGTGCTCTCGTTCAGCGGCGAGATCGACCACGCCAGCGTCACGTCCGCGGCCGAACTGACCGCGGCCGGCCTGCCGTCCCACTTCCCCATCCCGGCCCAGGTGTTCGCGGGCGGGGTCGACGTCATCATCGAGGCGGCGGGCGACCTGGGGATCGACGCCCAGTTCATCGTCGCCCAGGTACCGAACCCGATCCCGACCAACGGCGCGCCGGTCCCGACCAACGGCGGGCCGACCCAGACCTGCTTCTTCCTCGCCCTCGACGCCGAGCTCCCGGGCATCCCGCTCTTCGCCGACGTCGCCCTCTACGGGCTGTCGGGCATGTTCGCGGCCAACCTGCGCCCCGACATCGACACCGCCACCTGGTGGGACTGGTACAAGTACCCGACCACGGCCGACGGCACCCCGGACACCACCAACCTCCCCGACCTGCAGGGCGACCACGGCCAGCCCGACTACTCGGCCACCGACGTGTTCAAGTGGCTCAACCCGGTCAGCGGCGCCTTCGCGCTCGGCGCGGGCGCGGTCATCGGCACGATGGACGACGGCTTCACTGTGTCCGCGTCGATCGCCTTCATGATCATCCTGCCCGGCCCGGTCATAGTCTTCATCGGCAAGGCCAACATCCTCTCCAAGCGGATCAGCGGCCCCGCCGACGAGGCGAACTTCGAGGCGATGGCCACCTACGACGGCACCGCGGGCACGTTCGACCTCGTCATCGACGCGCAGTACTCGATCCCGGTCGTGCTCGACGTGCAGGCGGAAGCCGAGTTGTACACCGATCCCGGGGCCGGGGTCTGGTTCCTCGCCATCGGCAAGCCGCCGCACGAGCAGCGGGTGAAGGCCCGCGTCCTCGACCTGTTCGAATCCGACCTGTACTTCGTCGTCAGCAACACCGGGTTGGTGACCGGGTTCTGGATCGGCTACCAGAACTCGTGGTCGTTCGGGCCGCTGAGCGCGTCGATCAACGCCTACCTGACCGCCTCCGCCGCCATCCAGTGGTCGCCGCTGCAGCTCGCGGCCGAGGTCGAACTGCACGGCGAGGCGGACCTGTCGGCCTTCGGCTTCAGCCTCGGCATCACCGCCGACGCGCTACTGGCCGCGACCGCGCCCAGCCCGTGGTGGGTGTACGGGTCGCTCTCGGTCGAGCTCGACCTGGACTGGCCGCTGCCGAACGTCGGCGGCACGATCTCGCTCTCCTGGGGCGGCAACGGGCCGCCGCCGCCGGCGCCGCTCGCGCTCAACACCGTCAGCGCGACGCTCGTCGACCACGGCGCGAGTGACCACTACGAGCTGCTCGCGCACCGGGCCGGCGCCACGGTCAACGCCGTCAACCCGGCCGACACGGTGGTGTACGACCCGCCGCCGCCGGCGGCCAAGCCGGGCACGCCGGGCATCCTCAACGCCGCCCCGTCCGGCTACTGGACCGGGGTGCAGCACTACAACGCGGCCACCCTGCCTGACGACCCCTCCAGCGTCGTCCCCGACCTCGACCCGACGACGCTCGCCCGCGCGCCGCTGGTGCCGCAGGACAGCCACTTCGCCCTCAGCTTCGCTCACCCGGTCGCCGACCGGGCCGGGTTCAACGGCGCGGTGACGCCGCCGAAGGAGATCGTGGCGTTGCCACCGAAGGAGATCATCGGCGCAGGACGACCTGCCCGGCCCGACACCGCCCGCCGTCCAGTGGTCCATCGCCCACACCCTGGTCCAAGTGGCCCTGTACGGCTACGACACCCTCACCACGCCGCCGTCATGGCAGCTCATCGCCGCCGCCCCCAAGGCCGTGAACGGCTGGGCGGTGGCCGCGCCGCTGGCGCTGCAGGGCGCCTGGGTCGCGGCCGACCCCGTCAAGCACGTCCCCGCCCCCGGCACCGCACTCAAGGTCGCGCCCTACACCGTCCTCAGCGGGGAGCCCTTCACCGTCGCCTGGGGCGGCCCGCCGGAAACGCTCGGCACCAGCTTCACCGACCAGGGCCTGCAGTACGACTGCGGCCCGGGCGTGCTGCCGGCGACGATCGCGGCGCCGTGGCCGGGCGAGCCGACCGGGCTCTGCTTCCAGCTGCCCCCGGTGATCATCCAGATCGCCGACCAGGACGCGTCAACCGAGGAGGTGACGATCACCTTCCCGTCGGCGGTCGTTCTGACCGGGCTGACCGGGCTCGTCTTCGAGGGCGGCGCGACCGGCCCGAACGCGGTGCCGCAGGTCAGCGCCGACGGCCAGCCGCTGACGCCGACCAGCGTCCAGCCCGCGGCGGGTCCGATCTACACGCTCGCGTTCGACCCGGCTGGCCCGGCGGTCACGCAGCTCCAGCTGGCGGTGGACGCGGTCGGGCCGACGTACCTGCTCGGCCTCTCCTACAGCACCCCCGAGATCGACCTGCCGATCCTGCCCCAGGCGCCGGGGCTGTACGCGCTCAAGGCAGTCACCAGGATCGAGGCCGGGCAGGTGGACGGCAGCGGCAACGTCAGCAGCTACCAGCCCGTGACCGACGGCAACCCGGTCATCGAGTTCGCCTACCTGCAGTGCGCCAGCGGCCCCGGCACCGCGACGATCGGCCCGCCGCCGCCGAGCAGCAGCTTCACCAACCCGCTCCCGTTCCGCCAGCCGCCGTTCCCCGACCTGGCCGAGCCCGCCGCCAGTGCGGCCTCGACCCGCGGCACGTCGCCCACGCAGGCCCCGGCCAACGCCTTCCCCCAGGGCGGCCGGCTCAACGACCTGTCTACCTACACCCAGTGGTCCTGGCCGGACGACGGCGACGCCGCCGCCTACTACGGCTACGACCTCAACGTCGAGTTCAACGAGACCTACGTCAACGCCCTGTACGCGACGTTCCTGGCGCTCGACCCGCCCTGGGATTACCAGAACTCCGAGCTGCCGCCGGCCGTCCACATCCGCTGCGTCGACCGGAACCAGCGCTACACCCTGCTCCAGCCGACCGCGACCCACGTGCCGTCGGTGTATCCGCAGAGCGCGACCGTGAACAGCGTCCTCGACCTCCCGCTCCCGGCCACGATCGCGCCGCCTCCCCCAGCGCCGGCGGCGGCGCCGGCGGCCGGACCGGCCACCCGGCCAGCCCGGCCGGCCTCGTCGGCCGCCTGCCCGCCGCCATCGCCAGCGCCCTCGCGATCGGCACCGGGGCCGGCGACGGCACCGTCTCCGCCGCCTCGATCGCCGCCGCCCACTCGATCCTCACCGCCCGGCCCGGCGCAGCGCCGACCGCCCAGGCCGCGACCGCGCCGGGCCGGCCCTCAGCGCGGCCATCGCCGCGGCCGGCTTCGACCCTCCAGCCGGCCGCCGTCACCACCGCCATCGCGGTGAACCCCCAGCTCCGCGTGCTCATCCTCAACCAGCTCACCGATCTCGCCGACGCCGCTACCGCGCGCTCGCTCTGGTTCGCCCCGCTCGCCCCGCAGACCCGCTACACCGCCGATGTGGTGGCCGGCCCGCTCCGGGTCAGCGGCCGCGACAAGGAAAACGCCAACAACGCCTCCGCGAACGCCACCCTGCAGGCCATCTACCAGGCCGGCAACGCGACCGCCGCGCTGGCCGCCCTCCGCGCTTACCAGGCCGAGGAAGCCGCCCTCACCACCCTGCAGCGGGTGCAGTTCGCCACCTCGCGCTACGCCACCTTCAGCGACCAGCTCGCGAACCTCCTCGCCCAGGTCGCCGGCACCACCCAGGCCCCGGTCCGCCGCTATGCGGTGACGGCCGGCGTCGATCCGCAAGCGTGGCTCGCCGCCGCCGCGACCGAGCAGACCAGGGAAACGGCGGCCGGAGCGTACCGCGCCGCCCGCCGCCTGCTGGCCGACATCGTCGCTCGCTTCGACCCGCTCTTCGACGTGAACCGGCCCGCCCCGCTGACGGACCCCACGACCGGCAACGGCGAGCAGGCCCTGGCCGCGCAGCGCGTCGTCACAGAGAAGGCCTGGCAGGCGTTCGCCGCCGCCACGTCGGCGACGTTCGACGGCCTCATCACCGCACTCGGCCAGCCCGGCCTCATCAGCTCGGCCAAGGTGCCGCCGCCGCCCGACACCGAACTGTCGGTGCTCACGGTGGGCGGCGACCTTCCGGTCGTGGCGCTGCTGATCGGCTCGCCCGAGCCGCTGCCGTGGCGGCGGATGTGGCAGTGGACGTCGCTCACCCCGTCCGGCGGATACGCCGACGGCCTCAGCGGCGTCACCGTGCTGTGGTCGGCCGATCAGACCCGGGCCCTGCTCGTCCCGCTCGGCGCCCCGGTCGGCCAGTACACGCTCTCCCTCACCTTCCAGGGCAACATCGGCGCGGAGACGGCCTGCATCACCACCGCGGGCGCGAGCGTCAGCGAGACCGCGACTACTGCCCCGCTCGTCCTCGGGCGCAGGCGAATCTATCCCTCCTAAAACACTCGAATTGCGAATTTGACTTAAACGCGACAGTTCGGATTAGGCAACTTTCGAATAGTCTGCGCCCGCAGTCAACCTTTGATTAAGATACGGCGGTATTAGAACTCGACTTTCGCGCTTATGCGGCTGTGTCTTCCCAGGCGAGCCGGATGGCGTGGAGTTCTTCGCATGTCGGCTGGTCAGCCCTGATGATTCACGCGGGCGGATGGCTGGCCCGGGACGGTGGCTGGGCCGTTGAACGGTTGGTGATTTTAGGGTCTGGGTATGACGGTGGCCCGGCTGCCGGGCCGGTGGCCGGGGGGTTCCACGGCCCCGGTTTGCTCCTTCCGCGTTCGATGGATGGCCTTGCTGCTGCTCAGGGGGCTTGTGGCAGGGCCGTGATCCGGGCCCAGGCGGTGGCTGCCGCGTCTGCCCAGGGCCAGGTTGCGGGGATTTTCAGCCGTCGCCGGCGGCCGCCGCGGACCAGCTTTCCTGCGGCATGCAGGATCCGGTAGCGCAGGATCTTGGGCTCGGCGCGGGCGAGGGCCCCGTCCAAGGCGATGAGCCGCAGCCAGGACAGCAAGGAGGCGGCGATCAAGGCGGCGGCCAGCCACGCGGAGTTGATCGCGAAGTCGTGCGAGGGGAACCGGCCGAGGCCGCAGTCTTTCCCCGGGGCAGTCCCGTTTGTACTGTCCCGGTAGATGGTTGTCACTGCGGTCCCGCCAGATGGCTTACGGATGTGCTGTGAGTCGGCTTTCCTGCCGCATGTTCGCTTGCGGGCGTCGTGGGTTGGGAGCCAGTACCTCTACGATGCTTAAATATCGACGTCAAAATCGGCATATTCGCAGGCGCGAACCTGCCGATGTTCATCAACGTCACGCACGGCACCGCGGCCCACCGGGTCAGCCGGCGGGGTTGCGTGCCTGGCCGGCTGCACCACGGCGGTGAACTGCCCCAGCGTGCTGCGGGTGCGGGCGGCCGGGACGGTGGTCGGCTGCGAGTCGGCCTGCGCGCGGTTCGGTACCGGCCAGTACTGCTGCCGCGGGGCGTGGGCCGCGCGGTCAGCGTGCGACCCGGCCCGGTGGCCGGTGGACTACGCCGCCGTATTCAAGAAGGCCGAACCGTACGCCTACTCGTACGCGGATGACGACGCGACCAGCACGTTCACCTGCCAGGGCGGCTGTGATTACCGGATCACGTTCGGCCTCACCCCGACGGGCTAGCTCCCCGGCCGGTCAGGACCGGACCGCACCGCGTGGCGCAGCGACCAGCCCAGCGCGACGATCACGCCGGCCGGCAGCAGCCACCAGGCGTTGACGCCGGCCCCGTGCACCAGCACCGCGGTCAGGGCCAGCGCGAGCACGATGACGGCGGCGCCGCGCCAGTCGTCGCCGATGACGAAGTCGTACCAGAACGCGCCGAACGAGCGGAGCCAGCGGCTCATCGGGAAGCCTCCTCTGCGGTGACCGGGATGGTGGTCGCCGCGGGGGCCTGGGTGGCGGCCCGGGCCCGGCGCAGCAGCGCGGTGTAGGCCAGGCAGACGAGCGCGACGGCCGGGATGACGGCCAGCAGGGCCGCGTCATTGCCCGGCCAAGCCACCCCGGCGCCCTCGGCCCCCCAGAAGGTGCCGAACGAGGTCAGCATGACGCCGACGGCGAACTTCATCGTGTTCTCCGGCACCCGGGCCAGCGGTGCCCGGGCGGCCGCCCCCACGCCCGCGATCACCAGCACCGCCACCGCGGCGGCCAGCGAGGCCAGGCCCAGGTTCCGCTGGTTCTCGCCGAAAGTGATCACGATGAACACCACCTCCAGGCCCTCGAGCAGCACCCCCTTGAACGACAGGGTGAACGCGTACCAGTCGCGGACGCCGTACCGGCCGCCGGCGGACGCCGCCCGGGCCGCGGCGACCTGCCGTTCATAGATACCGGCCTCGTCGTGCAGGCCCTTGTACCCGGACGCGCGCAGGATGGCCTTGCGCAGCCACATCAGCCCGAACACGGCCAGCAGGCCGCCGACCACCAGGCGGAGGGCCGCGAGCGGGAACAAGGTCAGGGCGGGCCCGACCGCGGCGACCACGATGGCCAGGACGACGAGGGCCCCGGCCATGCCCTGGAAGGTGGACCGCCAGTCGCGGGTCAGGCCGGCCGCGAGCACGATAGTCAGCGCCTCCACCGCCTCGACAGCACAGGCCACGAAGACGGTGAGGAACAGGGCAGCGGCATTCACGGAACCTCCAGGAGCGCCGCCCCGGACGGCGCGGGTTGATCAGGCCATGGGTTGTCAGCCGCAGGGTCAGCGCTGATCTCTGAGAGAATGCAGGCATGGCTGACGCCGAGCGCGCACCCGACGAGGGGTGGCTGGTGCTCATCTACCGGGTGCCGTCTGAGCCCAGCCGCCTCCGCTCGGCGGTCTGGCGCCGGCTCAAGAGCCTGGGCGCTATCTACCTGCAGAACTCCGCCGCGGCGCTGCCGGCCAGCGTCGGCAACGAGCGGGCGCTGCGCAAGCTGCGCAGCCAGATCCTCGACATGGAGGGCACCGCGGCGCTGCTGTCCTGCCGCGTGCTCGCGGGCGAGCAGGAGGTGCGGGCGGCGTTCCAGGGGGCGCGGAACGACGAGTACGAGGAGATCGTCAACCGCTGCGAGGACTTCCTGAGCCAGGTGAAGAAGGAGTACGTGGCGAGCCACTTCACCTACGCCGAGCTGGAGGAGAACGAGGTCAACCTGGTCAAGCTCCGGACCTGGTTCGCCCGGGTCCGGGCGCGGGACGCGTTCGGCGCGACCGGCCGCCCCGAGGCGGAGAAGGCCCTGGAGGCCTGCCAGCAGTCGCTCGACGACTACACGGCCCGGGTGTACGCGGAGGAGGAGGACGGTCACTGACCGCCCAGGCCGGCACCCGCGGGCCACGGTCCACCTCCTGCGGCACAGGTCATCGGGGCCTTCCTGCATACACGCAGACACCACCCTCACGTCAACCCAACCAGCCTAACATTTGTCAGATCTTAGAAGTGACAGCTGTTAGATCCGTCATGTACTGCACGATTAACGTCCCGGCCACCAGCTGTACATTTCCAGTACGAACGGCTAGTGCAGCCTGCCGCTTATGAAGCGCACCCCTCGACGTAACAAGCTCTTCCTGATCACAGGAATCATCGGCGCCGGCGCGATCGCCCTGGCCGGCTGCTCCTCCTCGCCGAAGGCCACGACGTCGGCCAACGCCAAGCCCAGCAAGGTCACTCTCGTCGTGTACTCGGCGCAGGGCTATGACTCCGCCATGACCAAGGCGTTCAGCAAGGCCACCGGCATCCCGGTCAAGCTGGACGACAACTCGACCGGGCCGCTGCTGACCCAGATCGAGGCGTCCAAGAACAACCCGAACTGGGGCCTGCTCTGGGTGGACGGCGCCACCGCGTTCGCCGGCCTGGACCAGCAGGGCCTGCTGCAGAAGGGCTTCGAGCCCAGCGTGAAATGGAACACGCTCGGCCAGCAGTCCCTGCCCGCCGACAAGAGCTACACACCGACCGGCGTGACGCTCATGGCCGCGATGGTCTACGACAAGACGAAGATGACCGACCCGCCCTCGACCTGGCAGCAGCTGCTGTCCTCGGCGTACCAGGGCGACGTCGGCATGAACGACCCATCCCAGTCCGGCCCGACCTACCCGTTCATCGCGGGCATGATGAACTACCTCGGCGGGGTGAGCGCGGGCGAGAGCTACTTCACCAAGCTCAAGGCCAACGGCCTGATCATCCACCCGACGAACGGGCCCACCCTGCAGGCGCTCACCAGCGGCCAGATCAAGCTGGCCCTGGTGCAGAGCTCGGCGGGCATCGGCGCCGAACTCGGCGACAAGAAGCTGACCGTCAAGTACCTGGACCCGGTGACCCTGCTGCCCAGCGCGATCGGCATCGACGCCAAGGCGCCCGCGGCCGAGCGGGCCGAGGCGGAGAAGTTCATCACGTTCGTGATGTCCCCGGCCGGCCAGAAGGTCATGCAGAGCGGCGACCCGACCGGCGACTCGCTGTACTACCCGGTGCTACAGGGAGTCAGCCCGCTGCCCGCACTGCCCTCGCTGGCCGGCGTGAAGACGCAGACCATCGACCCGTACACCTGGGGGTCGAAGGAGGCCACCATCAACACCTGGTTCGACAGCACCATCGTCCGGTGATGACGCGGCTGCCCCCGGCCGGGGCGGCCGCCGGTGACCGCGACCAGGGACGTGTTCGTGCCCGGCCCCGGCCCGGCCCCGGCGGGGCCGGGGCCGGGCCAGCGCCGGCGCAGGCTGGCCGCGCCGCCCGGGCTCACCGCCCTGTTCGGCCGGCTCGGCCTGCCGCTGTTCTGGGCCGCGCTGATCTTCTTCATCCTGGTCCCGTGCACCAGTTCGCTGGCGCTGGCGCTGTCGCCCCGGCTGTTCAGCCAGGGCACGCAGTGGTTCACGCTGAAGTACCTGGGGGAGGCGTTCACCGGCGCGACCGCGGTCGCCATCACCAACTCGCTGTGGGTGAGCGCGGCCGCGGCCGCGCTCGGCCTGGCCATCGGCTTCCCGATCGCGTGGCTGGCGGGCCGGACCACCCTGCCCGGGCGCCGGTTCGTGCCCGGCAGCATGTGGCTTGTCCTGCTGCTGCCCTCCTGGCTGCCCGCGCTGGGCTGGGAGCGGCTGGTCCAGCCGGATGGCGTCATGTACCGGGCCGGGCTGGACTGGCCCTGGGTCACCCACGCCATCATGGGCCCGTTCGGCGTGGTCCTGCTGCTCGGCCTGCGCTCGGTGCCGTTCACCTACCTGGCCATCACCGCGTCGCTGGCCGGGCTGGGCCAGGAATTCGAGGACGCGGCCCGGGTGCACGGGGCGGGACGGGCCGCGACGCTGCGGCTGATCTGGCCGATGCTGGCCCCGGCCATCTGGTCCGCGCTGGCTATCGGGTTCGCGGAGTCGATCAGCGACTTCGGGGTGGCCGCGACCCTGGCCTACAACTCCAACTTCACCCTGGCCACCTACCAGCTGTTCGCGGCGATCGGCAACTTCCCGCCGAGCTTCCCGCTCGCCTCGGCCATGGGCACCCTGCTGGTCGCGGCCATCGCCGTCCCGCTCGCGCTGCAGGCGCGCGCGCTGCGCGGCCGGTCCTACCAGATGCTGTCCGGGCGGACCCGCCAGGTCATCCGGCGCCAGCTGAGCCGCCCGGCGGCCATCGCCGCGGCCAGCGGGGTGAGCCTGTTCTACCTGGTCGCCCTGGGCATACCAGGCTTCGGCGCGGTCAGCGCCTCGCTGCTCGGGGACTACGGCGGCTCGTTCACGCTGACCCTGGTCAATTACCGCGCGCTGCTGCACGAGACCGGGCAGATCGGCCCGCTGGAACGCTCGCTGATCTACGCCGCCGTCACCTCGTTCATCACCGTGACCGGCGGGTTCGTCGCCGCCTGGCTGCTCGCGCAGCGCCGGGCAAAGTCGACCAAGCTGCTGGACTTCCTGCTGCTGGCGGCCATCGCCCTGCCCAGCGTGGTGTTCGCGGCGGGCTACATCTTCGCCTACAACCTGCCCTTCTGGTCCCGGCTCGGCATCAACCTGTACCAGACCACCACGCTGCTGATCATCGCCTACGCCGCGTCCAGCCTGCCCACCAACGCCCGGGTGCTGGTGGGCGCGGTGTCCCAGCTGCAGCCCTCACTCAAGGACGCGGCCCGCACGCACGGCGCCGGGGCGGCGGTGGCCTGGGCACGCGCCGTGCTGCCCGTGGTGTCCCGGCCGATCACCATGGCCTGGCTGCTCACCTTCTGCGGGGTGTTCCTGGAACTGCCGATCTCGCAGCTGCTCTACGCGCCCGGGTCGCCGCCCGCGTCCATCGCCATCGAAGACAACCTGAGCAACTACCACTTCGGCATCGGCATGGCCCAGGCCGTGCTGGCCGTCGGCATCGCGCTGGCCGCGGTGCTGATCGTGCTGGGCGGCTACCGGCTGATCGCGCCGGCCGGCTGGCGCCGCATCGGAGGAGCCTCCCGTGGCTGAGCAGATTTCCCTCGAGACACCGTCAGCAAGACCTACCCGGCGGCAACCAGGCCCTGCGCGACGTGTCGCTGGACGTCGAGCCCGGCACGTTCCTGGTCCTGCTCGGCCCCTCCGGGTCAGGCAAGACGACGCTGCTGCGCTGCCTGGCCGGCATCGAGCGGGTCACCTCGGGCCGGATCGCGATTGGCGGCCGGACCGTCGCCGACAGCCGCGCGCATATCCCGCCCGACCAGCGCAACCTGTCCATGGTGTTCCAGGACTACGCCCTGTGGCCGCACCTGAAAGCCCATGACAACGTGGCGTTCGCGCTGCGCCGCCGCAAACTGCCGCGGGCCCAGGCGCAGGGACGGGCGGCCGCGATGCTGGACCGGGTGGGCCTGGGCGCCCTCGGCCAGCGGTACCCCAACGAGCTGTCCGGTGGCGAGCAGCAGCGGGTCGCGCTGGCCCGGGCCCTGGTCGCGGACACGGGGCTGATCCTGTGCGACGAGCCGCTGTCCAACCTCGACGCCGATCTGCGGGAGCGGATGCGGCTGGAGATTTCCGCGCTGGTCCGTGAGGCCGGGGCGACCACCGTCTACATCACCCACGACCAGGCCGAGGCGTTCGCCCTGGCCGACCGGGTCGGCGTGCTGGAACGGGGCCGCCTGGTCCAGCTGGGCACCCCGGAAGAGATCTACACCCAGCCCGCCACGCCGTTCGTGGCCCGTTTCACCGGCCTGTCCGGCGAGCTGCCGGTCCGGTCCTCGGCCGCCGCGGCCCCGGGCCGGATGGCACGGCCCCGGAGGGCACGGCCCCGGATGGCATCGTCGAGGTGGAACTGGCCGGGCCGGCCCAGGCGCGGCCCTTCCGGGCCCGCGGGCCGAGCCTGCCCATCGGCGAGGCGGCCGCGCTGCTGATGATCCGGCCGACCGGGGTCCAGCTGTGCGCCAGCCACACGGGCGAGGCCCACGTCACGGGCACAGTCGCGGACGTCGCGTTCCGCGGGCGCGGCTACGAGCACGCCATCGACATTCCCGGGCACGGCCGCCTGACCAGCGTATTCGCCGATACCCGGGCGGACCGCGGCGAGCACGTCGGGCTGCGCCTCGACCCGCGGGGCTGCCACCTGTTCAGCGCCGGCCCCCGCGGGGGCGGCTCAGCCGGCCCCGGCCGTCGCGGTGTCTCACCATGGGTCAGACCATGCATGACGCGTGATCGTCCTCGCCCGGGCAGGGACTAGCATCAGAGCCGTGACCACGACGCTCAGCATCAGTACCAGCGCGCCCCGCTCGATCGACGCGGACGCCGTTGTCATCGGGGTGATCAAGGGCCCGGATGGGCCCGTCCTGGCGCCGGGCGCCGCTGATCTGGACGAAGCCGGGGCGGCCTGGGCGGCGGCCTGGCCGCCGCCCTGGCCGCGCTGGGCGCCACCGGCCAGGCCGAGGAAGTCACCCGGCTGCCCGGCAGCGGCACCGGTGACCGCACCGGTGATCGCCGCGGTCGGCCTGGGCCCGGCCGGCGACGAGCCCGGCCGATCCGGAGACGCTGCGCCGCGCGGCCGGGGCGGCGGTCAGGACGCTGACCGCCGCCGGGCGGGCCGGCCCCCAACGGCGGCCGGACCGGCCTCCGGATCGCGCTCGCCCTGCCCGCCGCCGACCCGGAGGCGGCCGAGGCCGTCGCGGTCGGCGCGCTGCTGGGCAGCTACATGTTCACCCGGTACCGGCAGCAGGCCGCCCGCCCGCCTCGATCACCGTGCTCACCCGCCGCGGACGGATGCGGACGGCATCCGCGCGGCGCGCCGAGGCCATCGCCGACGCGGTGTCGCTCGCCCGCGACCTGGTCAACACCGCCCCGTCGGACCTGGTCCCGGCGACGCTCGCGGACGAGGCGCAGCGGGTGGCCGCCGCGTCCGGGCTGCAGGCCGAGGTGCTGGACGAGAAGGAGCTCGAGCGAGAGGGCTACGGCGGCATCGTGGGCGTCGGCCAGGGCTCGGTGCACCCGCCGCGGCTGGTGCGGCTGGAGTACGCGCCGCGCGCCGGGCGGACAAGACGCGTGGTGTTCGTCGGCAAGGGCATCACGTTCGACTCCGGCGGGCTCTCGCTCAAGCCGCCGAAGTCCATGGAGACCATGAAGTCGGACATGGGCGGCGCGGCGGCGATCATCGGCGCGATGCAGGCCATCGCCGCGCTGGCCCCGGCCGTCCGGGTCATCGGCTACCTGCCGATCGCGGAGAACATGCCGAGCGGCGACGCGCGCAGCGCCCCTCCGACGTGCTCACCATCTACGGCGGCAAGACCGTCGAGGTGCTCAACACCGACGCCGAGGGCCGGCTCGTGCTCGCCGACGCGCTGGTCCGCTCGGCCGAGGACGCCCCCGACGTGCTGGTCGACGTGGCCACGCTGACCGGGGCCCAGGTCGTGGCGCTCGGCACGCGGATCTCGGCGGTGATGGCCAACGACGACGCGCTGCGCGACGCGGTGGTGGCCGCGGCGGGCCGGGCCGGCGAGGCCATGTGGCCCATGCCGCTGCCCGCGGAGCTGCGCAAGGGCCTGGACTCGACCGTCGCCGACCTGGCCAACGTGGCCGCCGGACCGCAGCGGCGGAATGCTGGTCGCGGGCCTGTTCCTGCGCGAGTTCGTGCCCGCACGGGGTGCGCTGGGCTCACCTCGACATCGCCGGGCCCGTCCTTCAATGACGGGCGCGCCGCACGGGTATACCCCGAAGGGCGGGACGGGCGCGGCGACCAGGGCTCTCGTGCAGATAGCGGTGGACGCCGCGGAGGGAAGGCTCTAGCCGGGCCCGGGTGTTAATGGCGGTCGGCGACGAGAGACTGATCGGAGCAAGGAGCACATCAGTGGCGGACAGTAACAGTTCCTACGACATCGTCATCCTGGGTGGCGGCAGCGGCGGGTACGCCTGCGCGCTGCGCGCCGCCGAACTCGGCAAGCGCGTGGCGCTGATCGAGAAGGACAAGGTCGGGGGGACCTGCCTGCATCGCGGCTGCATTCCGACCAAGGCGCTGCTGCACGCCGCGGAAGTCGCTGACCAGGCCCGGGAGGGCGAGACGTTCGGGGTCCGGTCCACCTTCGAGGGGATCGACATGCCGGGCGTGCAACGCCTACAAGGACAAGGTCGTGGACCGGCTCTGGAAGGGCCTGCAGAGCACGCTGGCCAGCCGGAAGATCGAGATCGTCTACGGCGACGGCACGCTGGTCTCGCCGACCCAGGTCCAGGTGGGCGACACGGTCTACGAGGGCGCGCACATCGTGCTGGCCACCGGGTCGGAGGCGAAGAGCCTGCCCGGGCTGGAGATCGACGGCGAGCGGGTCATCACCAGTGATCACGCGCTCCGGCTGGACCGGGTGCCGCGGTCGGCGGTCATCCTCGGCGGCGGGGTCATCGGGGTGGAGTTCGCGAGCGTCTGGCGCTCGTTCGGGGCCGAGGTCACCATCGTCGAGATGCTGCCCCACCTGGTGCCGCTGGAAGACGAGGCCAGCTCCAAGCTGCTGGAGCGGGCGTTCCGGCGCCGCGGCATCGGCTACGAGCTCGGCACCCGCTTCGAGGGGGTCAAGGACAACGGCGGCGGCGTGACCGTCAGCCTGGCCGGGGGGAAGACCCTGGACACCGACCTGCTCCTGGTCGCGGTGGGCCGCGGGCCCGTGTCGGCCGGGCCTCGGCTACGAGGCGGCGGGCGTGGCGGTGGAGCGCGGCTACGTGACGGTGGACGAGTACTGCCGCACCAGCGTGCCCACGATCTCCGCGGTCGGGGACCTGATCCCCGGCCCGCAGCTGGCGCACGTCGGGTTCGCCGAGGGCATCCTGGTCGCGGAGCGGCTGGCCGGGCTGCAGGTGACGCCGATCGACTACGACGGCGTGCCGCGGGTCACCTACAGCGACCCGGAGGTCGCGTCGGTCGGCATCACCTCGGCGATGGCCGCGGAGCGCGGCATCGAGGTCACCGAGCTGACCTACCCGATCGGCGGCAACGGCAAGAGCGTGATCCTGCAGACCCAGGGCGCGGCGAAGCTGATCGCCGCGGCCACCGGCGGGCCGGACGGCACGCCCGGGCCGGTACTGGGCATCCACCTGGTCGGTGCCCGGGTCGGCGAGCTGATCGCCGAGGGCCAGCTGATCTACAACTGGGAGGCGCTGCCGTATGACGTGGCCCAGCTCATCCACCCGCACCCCACCCAGTCAGAGCTGATCGGCGAGGCGCACCTCGCGCTCGCCGGGAAGCCCCTGCACATGCACGCGTAGCCCGCGCCGGGCCACGCACCCCCCAGCACAGCCGCAACTGTGCGCGTCGAACAGCGAAGGAGTCACGGGAAGCCATGTCGGTCTCCGTATCCATGCCCCAGCTCGGTGAGAGCGTTACCGAGGGCACCGTCACGCGCTGGCTGAAGAAGGAGGGCGAGCGCGTGGAGGCGGACGAGCCGCTGCTCGAGGTCTCCACAGACAAGGTTGACACCGAGATACCGTCCCCGGTGGCCGGCATCCTGCGCGGGATCACCGTGGCCGAGGACGAGACGGTCGCGGTGGGCGCCGAACTCGCGGTCATCGACGAGGACGGCGCCGAGGCGGCCGCCCCGGCGCCGGGGACGGCGCCGGGCCGGACGGCCAGGCCGAACCGGCCCCGGCCGCTCGGGAGCCCGGAGGACGCGTACTCGGCGGGCGGCCAGGAGCCCGTGGCCGAGAGCCCGACCGAGGCGGGGTACCCGTACCCGGCAGCGGGCGGGTACCAGGGCGGCAGCGAGCCTGCCGCCGGGTCCCAGCCGCCCGCCGCGTACGAGCCCCCGGCACGGCGCCGGGCTACGGCCAGCCGCCGCAGGCCGAGCAGCCGGCCGCGGGGCCACCGCCAGACCTGGGCCAGCCCGGCAGCCCGCCGCAGGAGCCAGCCGCAGCCGCCGCGGCCGGCGGGGCGCCGCTCAGTGACATCTGGCAGCGGACCCAGCCGGCCGGGGCCGCACCAGCCCCGGCAGCCCCGCCCGCGCCACAGGCCCCGCCCGCGCCGCCGGCCCGCCGCAGCAGTCGGCTCCGGCCGCCCAGCCTCCCGCGCCGCCGGCTCCCCCGGCACCCCGCAGCCGGGCGCGCCCGGCGGCAGCGGCCCGGCCCGGCCCGCCTCCCCGCTCGGCACGGCGGACGGCCCGTACGTCACCCCGCTGGTCCGTAAGCTGGCCGCCGAGCACGGCGTGGACCTGGCCACCGTCACCGGGACCGGAGTCGGCGGGCGGATCCGCAAGCAGGACGTGGTCGACGCGGCCCGGGTCCGGCGTGAGGCCATCGCGGCGGCGCAGCAGTCCGCCGCGGCGGACGGGCAGGCCGCGGCCAGGCAGCCGGCCGCCGGGCCGGCCAGGCCGGGTCAGCCGGCCCAGGGCGGAGCGTCGCGGCCGCCGATCGAGCCGTCCCACCTGCGCGGCACGACCGAGCGGATGTCGCGGGCCCGGCAGCTGATCGCCCGCCGGATGGTCGAATCCCTGCAGACGTCCGCCCAGCTGACCACCGTGGTCGAGGTCGACGTGACCGCGATCGCCCGGCTCCGGGACCGCGCCAAGGCCGACTTCGAGGCCCGTGAGGGAGTCAAGCTCACCTTCCTCCCGTTCTTCGCGCTGGCCGCCGTGGAGGCGCTGAAGGTGCATCCGCGGCTGAACGCCAGCATCGAGCCGGACGGGAACCAGGTCACCTACCACGACGCGGAGCATCTCGGCATCGCGGTGGACACCGAGCGGGGGCTGATGGTGCCCGGTCATCCGCAACGCCGGTGACCTCAACGTGGGCGGCCTGGCCCGCAAGATCGCCGACCTGGCGTCCCGGACCCGCGGCGGGCAGGTCAGCCCGGATGACCTGGCGGGCGGCACGTTCACGCTGACCAATACGGGCAGCCGCGGCGCGCTGTTCGACACGCCCATCATCAACCAGCCCCAGGTCGGCATCCTCGGCACGGGCACGGTCGTCCGCCGCCCGGTGGTGGTCCAGGACCCGGCGCTCGGCGAGGTGATCGCCGTCCGGTCGATGGTGTACCTGGCGCTCAGCTACGACCACCGGCTGGTGGATGGGGCCGACGCGGCGCGCTTCCTGGGCACCGTGAAGGCCCGCCTGGAGGAAGGGGCCTTCGAGGCAGAACTGGGGCTTCTGAGCCAGCGGCCGGGGCGTCCGCCGGTCCCGCGGCCAACGAAGACTCAAGCGAGGGGCCAGGCCGGGCCACGGACGCGAGGGGACGGGGGCAGCTATGAAAGTCGCGGTGACCGGGGCGTCCGGGCTGATCGGTAACGCCCTGACCGCCTCGCTGCGGGCCAGCGGCGACCAGGTGGTCACGCTGGTGCGGCGGACGCCCGGCGTCGGCCACGGAGATCGCCTGGGACCCGCTGACCCCCCGCGGGGGCCTGGCCCCGGGCGCGCTGGACGGGACCGACGCGGTCGTGCACCTGGCCGGCGCGGGGGTCGCCGACCGCCGCTGGACCGACGTCTTACAAGGAGGAGATCCGGTCCAGCCGGGTGCAGGGCACCCGCGGGCTCACCGAGTTCCTGGCGGCCATGGACCGGCCGCCCGCGGTCCTGCTCTCCGGCTCCGCCGTCGGCTGGTACGGCGACACCGGCGGGCGGGAGGTGGATGAGTCGGCCCCGGCGGGCAGCGGGTTCCTGGCCGGCGTGGTCAGGGACTGGGAGGCGGCCGCCGACCCGGCCCGGCAGGCCGGGATCCAGGTGGCCACCCTGCGCACGGGGATCGTGCATCTCCCGGCACGGCGGGGTGCTGGCCCGGCTGCTGCTCCCGTTCCGGCTCGGCCTGGGCGCCCGGCTCGGCCCGGGCACCCAGTACATGAGCTGGGTCGCGCTGGCCGACTGGATCGGCGCGGCCCGCTTCCTGCTGGACCGCCAGGACATCTCCGGGCCGGTCAACCTCACCGCGCCGAACCCGGAGACCAACGCCGCCTTCACCGCGGCGCTGGCGGACGCACTGCACCGCCCGGCACTGCTGAGCATCCCGTCCCCGGTGCTGTCGGTAGCCCTCGGCGGGGTGACCAGCGACCTGATGACCAGCGCCCGGGCGCTGCCCCGGGTGCTGGCCGGGGCCGGGTTCGGCTTCGCCTACCCCGACCTGGCCGGCGCCCTCGCCGCCGAACTGCAGCCCGCCGGCTCCGCCGCTTAGCCCGGGCCCCTGGGGCCCGGCGCGGACGGGGCGCGGCCGCGGGCTACTCGGGGGCGCCGCGGGCGGACAGGGCGGACGCGGCGGTCAGGCTGGCCTGGTCGGGGCCGTCCGGGAGCGGCACCGGCGGGCACGGCTCCGCCGGGATGAGGGTGCGGAAGCCCCGGGACTCCAGCCCGTACAGCGGGATCTTCCACAGTGGCGGCACCCGGCCGGTCCGGGTGGCCGCCCTGACGTTCAGCCGCATCAGGCGGCGGGCACCGATGATGGCCAGCGCGGCCAGCGGCAGCTCCACGCACACCGCCATCAGCAGGCTGACCCAGAACCCGCTGGTGCGCAGGTCCAGGGTCACGTCGAACCAGGCGTCGCAGCACAGCAGGGTGGCCAGCACCAGCAGGCAGGCGATCACCAGCTGCCGGTGCCGCCAGCCTGCCCAGGCCGTGGCGGCGAAGGCCGCGAGCAGGACCACGTCGAACCCGACCCAGGCACCCCGCCAGCCGCCCGAGCGGTAGTACCGGGGCAGCGTGACCGCGAGCACGCCGATCCAGGCGGCCAGCACGACGCAGCAGCCGATGATGGCGACGAGCGCGATGATCCGGCTGCGCGGGCTGCCGGGCAGGTCCGATTCGGCGGGCGGGCCAGGCTGCCCCGGCGCACCGGGGCCGTCGGCCGGACCGCGGCTGGGGTGCGCCCTCCAGGGCCGCGAGGGCGCACGCGAGCTCGGTGCGCTCAGCCCTGCTCATCCGGCGCAGCTCATCCAGATTTATCACGCGAAGTACCTCCCTAGCCGCTAACTACCCAGCAGACCGCGTTGCTTCCCATCCAGCCGCCTGTGGTTTCGCTGGGAGGTCACCGGGAGCCGGCTGGTAGAGCGGGCCCGGGCCCGCGGCTATCGTGGGCAGCGTGAGAGACGAGCTGGTTTACCTTCACCTCGGCCTCGGCCAGCCGCCCATCCCTTACCTGCGCGGCTGGGAGATCCAGCGCCAGCTGCACGAGCAGCGGGTGCACGACGAGATCCCGGACACGTGCCTGCTGCTGCAGCATGAGCCGGTGTTCACGGCCGGGAAGCGGACCAGCCCGCTGGACCGCCCGGTCGGGGACGCGGGCGCGCCGGTGGTGGAGGTGGACCGGGGCGGCAAGATCACCTGGCACGGGCCCGGCCAGCTCGTCGGGCTACCCGATCATCCGGCTCGGCGAGCCGGTCAACGTGATCGCCTACGTGCGGGCCATCGAGGAAGCGCTGATGCGGGCCTGTGCCGACGCCGGCGTGGTCACCACCCGGGTCGACGGACGCAGCGGGGTGTGGGTGCCAGGCCAGCCGGATCGCAAGATCGGCGCGATCGGGATCCGGGTGTCGCGCGGGGTCACCATGCACGGCTTCGCCCTGAACTGTGACTGTGACCTCGGCTGGTTCAGCCGCTTCGTCCCGTGCGGCATCCCGGACGCCGGGGTGACCAGCCTGTCCGCCGAACTCGGCCAGCCGGTGGGCGTGCCGGACATGGTCGGCCGGGTGGAGCACCACCTCGCCGAGGTCCTCGGCGTGGCCCGCTGGCGCCACTCGGCCGGGCTGCCCGGCCCGGTGGGCACGGGCGCGGCCGCCGCCCGCTGACCGGCTGCCTGGCCGGCCAGGGCCGCCGTGCCGGGGCGGTCAGCCAGACCCCGGGGCAGCGGCGCGGGCCAGGTACCCGGACAGATCGCCGACGGGGACGGCGGCCTGCTCCCCGCTGTCCATGTCCCGCACGGTGACCGTGCCGGCTTCTCTCCTCGCTGCGGCCGTAGATGAGCGCCCAGCGGGCACCCTGGTCGCTGGCCCACTTGAGCTGGCGGCCCAGCTTGCCCGACGAGCCCAGGTAGACGCTGGCCCGCAGCCCGGCCTGGCGCGCGGCGGCGGCGAGCTGGAAACTCCGGGCCTCCAGCTCCCGGCCCAGGACCGTCACGGCCACGTCCAGCCGGCCCGCACGACCCGCGGGGCCGCCGCCCGGCCGCAGCAGCAGGATCCGCTCGATGCCCAGTGACCCGCCGGTGCCCGGCACGTCCGGGCCGCCCAGCTGCTCGATGAGGTGGTCGTAGCGGCCGCCGGAGGCAATGGACCCGGGTACCCCGTCCGCCACGACCTCCCAGATCGGGCCGGTGTAGTAGCTCAGCCCGCGGACCAACCGCGGGGTGAACTCGATCCGCCCGGCCGGGATCTGGGCGGAGACCAGGGACAGCACCTCGTCCACCTCGTCCAGGCCCGGCTGCGCCCTCCTCACTGGGCTTGAGCGCGGCCCGGATCCGCTCTTCCGCATCCGGGGCGGTCATCGCGGAGACCAGGTCCCCGGCGGTGACGCTGGCCAGGCCCCGCGCGGTCAGCTCGGCGGCCACGTCCGCGGCGGACATCTTGTCCAGCTTGTCCAGGCTGATCAGGACGCCCGGCCCCAGGTCGGCGGGCACGCCGAACGCCTCCAGGAGGCCGGCCAGGACATGCCGCGAGTTGAGGAGGAACCGGAAGCCCGGGACGCCGAGCCCGGCCAGGGCGTCGTGCACCGCGCAGATCACTTCTGCGTCCGCCAGCACCGACGTCGCGGCCGAGGGTGTCCAGGTCGCACTGCACGAACTCGCGGAACCGGCCCCGCCCGGGCCGGTCCGCGCGCCACACCGGCCCCATCGCATAACGCTTGTACGGCGTGGGCAGCTGGCTTCCGTACGCGGCGGCGACCCGGGCCAGCGGCACCGTCATGTCGTACCGCAAGGCCAGGTCGGCCTCGCCGGAGGCCTCGTGCTCGCCGCGCCGCAAGATCTTGAAGATGAGCTTGTCGCCCTCTTCCCCGTACTTACCCAGCAGCACGTCAAGGCGTTCGAAGGCCGGCGTCTGCAGCGGCTCGAACCCGTACCGCGAGAACACCGAGCGGATCACGGTGAAGGCGCGCTCGCGCGCCTCGACCTCCGCGGCCAGGAAATCACGTGTCCCCGACGGGGGATCGAACTGCGTTGGCATGCGTCCATGCTCCCCGACGAGGGCACCTCCCGTCACATCGAATAGCCGGGAACCGGGCCCGCGCCGCCGTCCGGCCCTGCGGCCGCCACGTTAAATGTCCAGGCCACGGGCGCTGCCCTGGTAGAATGGACGACGTGTACTACTAGGACCAGCGGCCCCGCTATCAGCGACCCCTAGCCATAGCCTGCCTCGTCCTAGGAGTTTTCCGTGTCCCTCCCGCAGGTCGCTGACGCGACCGCGTCCCCCGCTGAGCTGAGCCCGCCGGCCGTGGTCTCCCCGCCTGGGCCGCCTGGTCAGGCCGCCGCCGGGACCGCGACGCCTGGCCAGTGCGGGCCGCGGCGGCCCGCGCCACGCGCTGAGCCTGGCCGTCGTCCTGCAAGTCCTCATCTCCGCTGGGGACGGGCTCGCCATGGTCGCCCTGGCCAGCCGGGTGTACCAGACGTCGCACGCCTCGTGGGCGGTGGCGGCGGTCTTCCTCGCGGTGACCGTGCCGATCACGGCCCTCGCCCCGGTGGCGGGGATGGTGCTCGACCGGCTGTCCCCCCGGCCGGTCCTGGTGGCCGCCGCGGCCGCGGAGACGGGCGTGGCCCTGCTGCTGACCCGGCTCACCGGCACCGGGGCCATCCTCGGGCTCTCCCTCGGCTTCGGTGTGTGCGCGGCGCTGCTGCAGCCGGGCCTGGGCGCGATCGTCCCGCAACTGGCCGGCCGGACCGGGGTCACCCGGGCCAACGGCTACCTTCAGGCCGCGACCTGGGGCGGTTTTACCGTCGGCCCACTGCTGGCCGGGGTGCTCACCGCGGCGGGCGGCACCAGCCTGGCCCTGGGCGCGGTCGCGGCGGTGTACGGCCTGGGCGCGATCGGGCTGCGCGCGCTGCCGCTGGCCGGGCGGCGCACCGAGCCGGCCAGCGGAGCGGCGGCCCGGGACACCCCGGCCGGGTCCGCCTGGCCGGCAGTTCAGCGCCGGGCTGCGTTTCCTGCGGGCCGACCGCGAGGCCGGGCTGCTGGTCGCAGTGGTCGCGGTGATGGTGGCGTTCGGCAACATGGCCAGCGTGGCCGAGGTGGCCTTCGCCGAGGGCGTGCTCAAGGCAGGCGCCTCGGGCTACTCGGTGCTCGTGGCCGCCTGGACCGCGGGGATGCTCGGCGGCACGCTGGCCGGGCGGCCTGGCTGCGCCGCCGCCACCTGGCCGTGGCCACCCTGGCGGGCACGATCATCGCCGGCACCGGGGTGGCCCTGGCCGGTGGCGCGATCACGCTCTGGCAGGCCGCGGCGGCGTACGGGATCGGCGGCCTGGCCAACGGCGTCGAGGTCGTGGCTACCCGCAGTTTCCTGAACCACCGGGTCCCGGACGCTATCTCCGGACGGGTCTTCGCCCTGTACTCCGGGATGCTGTTCGGCGCGGCCTCGGTCGGCATGGCCGCGGCCGGCGGCCTGCTCGCCCCGCTCAACCCGCGCGTGGTCCTGGTCATCGCGGGCACCGGCGGGATCATGGCCGGCGCCCTGGGCTGGGCCCGGTACGCCCGGCTCCGGCGCGCAGGCGCCCCCGCCCGCGACGTAGGCTGAACGGGTGGTACTCGCACCCGACGGACGCAGGCTGCTCCGCGTCGAAGCGCGCAACAGCCAGACCCCCATCGAGAGAAAGCCGCCGTGGATCAAGACCCGGCTGCGCACCGGTCCCGAATACACCGCGCTGAAAAGCCTGGTCAGCCGGGAGGGCCTGCACACGGTCTGTGAGGAGGCCGGGCTGCCCCAACATCTTCGAGTGCTGGGAAGACCGCGAGGCCACGTTCCTGATCGGCGGCGACCAGTGCACCAGGCGCTGCGACTTCTGCCAGATCGCCACGGGCAAGCCCGAGCCGCTGGACACCGATGAGCCCCGCCGGGTCGCGGAATCGGTGGCCTCGATGGGGCTGCGCTACGCGACCGTGACCGGGGTGGCCCGCGACGATCTGGCTGACGGGGGCGCGTGGCTGTACGCGCAGACCGCCCGCGAGATCCACGCCGCGGTGCCGGGCTGCGGGGTGGAACTGCTGATCCCTGACTTCAACGCGGCCCCCGGCCGGCTGGCCGAGGTGTTCGGCGCCCGGCCGGAGGTGCTCGCGCACAACATCGAGACCGTGCCCCGGATCTTCCGGCGGATCAGGCCCGGCTTCCGCTACGAGCGGTCGCTGCAGGTGATCACCATGGCCCGGGAGGCCGGGCTGGTCACCAAGTCCAACCTCATCCTCGGCATGGGCGAGGAACCGCACGAGATCACCCAGGCCCTGGCGGACCTGCGGGCGGCCGGCTGCGAACTGCTCACGATCACCCAGTACCTGCGGCCGTCGCCGCTGCATCATCCGGTGGAGCGCTGGGTACCGCCGGAGGAGTTCGAGCGGCTCGGCGGTGAAGCCAGGGAGATGGGATTCTCCGGGGTCATGTCCGGGCCGCTGGTCCGCTCGTCCTACCGCGCGGGGCGGCTGTACCGGGAGGCCATGACCCGGCGGGCCAAGCTCGCGGACGCCGCAGTTTCCCCTCAGGCCCGCTGACTCGTATCCTGCCCTCCATGGCGAACAGTACGGCGAACCGGAAGGACGGCGCGGATGCGGTCCCTCCGGGCCGCATCAAGCAGATCCGCATGGTGGCGGGGATTGTCCGCGAGCAGAATCCGAAGGCGCTCCCCCTGGTCGCGGCGACCGCAGTCGGGATCATTGCGGTCTTCGTGATCGTCGGGCTGCTCACCGGCCTCGGCGGCGTGCTGATCCCCATCGGCGTGGTGGGCGGCCTGGCCGCCGCGATGATGCTGTTCGGCCGGTTCGCCCAGTCGGCGCAGTACTCGGTGGTCGAAGGACAGCCCGGTGCGGCGGCGGCGATCCTGCAGAGCATGCGGGGCGGCTGGACGGTCACCCCGGCCGTGTCCGCGAACCGGAACATGGACGTGGTGCACCGCGCGGTCGGCAAGCCCGGGGTCGTGCTGGTCGGCGAGGGATCGCCGACCCGGCTGCCCAGCTTGCTCGCGGCCGAGAAGAAGCGGATCTCCCGGGTCGCCTACGAGACGCCGATCTATGACTTCCAGGTCGGCAACGGAGAGGGCCAGGTGCCGATCCGCAAGCTGCAGCGGAAGATCATGCGGCTGCCCCGCAACCTGAAGGGCGCCGAGGTGACCGAGCTGAACTACCGGCTCAAGGCCCTGCCGCAGTCGCTCCAGGGGCCCAAGGGCCCGATGCCGAAGTCGGGGCGGATGCCCCGGCCGCCGCGCCCGCGCACCCGCTAGCGGCGCCCGCTGGCCGCGCCCGCGCACCCGCGGGCCGCGGCCTCCTGGCCGGCTAAGCGCGGATCACGATCGTGTTGGCGGCCCGGTCATGCAGCCCGCGCAGGTCCCGGTCGCTGACCAGTGGCGGGACCACGGTGATCAGCAGGAGCGTGCGGACCAGGGACCACCCGAACCCCACGGGCTTGCCGTCCAGCCGGGCCACCCGCAGGCCGAGCAGCCGCTTGCCCAGGGTGAACCCGGTCAGCGCGGTAAGCAGGTAGACCTCGATGCAGAAGATGAGCAACGTCCACCCCGCCGAGTGGAAGATCACCAGCGACACCACCAGGCTCGCCAGCCAGTCGATCAGCAGGGCGGCGAGGCGGCGCGCCATGCCCGCGACCGACCGGGGGCCGCGCTCGGGGAGGCCGAACTGCTCTCCCGGGTACTTCTCCGGGTCTCCGGGGCTGCGGGTCGGCAGCAGCGCCCCGGCCCAGCGTCGTTCCGTCACCCCCTCAAGGTACCCGCGCCCGGGCGGACCGCCGCGCGCGGCCTGGTCACCGGGCATGCCCGGACTTTTCCCTGCCCACGCGGGCCACGGCGGACCAGGCGTAACACGTGTGAAACACTAGAGACACGGCCGGGAAATCGCCGGGAACTATGGTCCGAAACGTTCCTGCCGCAGGCAGACCCCCCATGCGGCCAGCACTGCGTGGCCGCCTTCCCGCGGCCTTCAGCCGCGGCAGCCCAGGGAGGCAACACGTGCCAGCTAACGCGGTGCCAGCTCCGTTCAGGGAGGGTTGATGTTCAACAACGCCGACGAGGTCCTGAAGTTCATCGGCGATAACAAGGTCGAGTTCGTCGACGTCAGGTTCTGTGACCTGCCGGGCACCGTCCAGCACTTCACCGTCCCGACCGAGACGTTCGACGACAAGGTTTTCACCGAGGGCCGCATGTTCGACGGCTCCTCCATCCGCGGCTTCCAGCAGATCCACGAGTCGGACATGCTTCTCATGCCCGACCCGACCACCGCCGTGATGGACCCGTTCCGCCAGCACCCGACCCTGAACCTGACGTTCTTCGTGCACGACCCGCTGACCGGCGAGCCGTACACCCGGGACCCGCGGAACATCGCCCGCAAGGCCGAGACGTTCCTGAAGGGCACCGGGATCGGGGACACCGCGTTACTTCGGCCCGGAGGCCGAGTTCTACATCTTCGACTCGGTGCGCTACGACACCGGCGCTAACGCTGGCTACTACTACATCGACTCGGTCGAGGGCGCCTGGAACACCGGGCGCGAGGAAGAGGGCGGCAACCTCGGCTCCAAGCCGCCCTACAAGGGCGGTTACTTCCCGGTCCCGCCCAGTCGACCACTACACCGACCTGCGGTCGGAGATGGTGCGCAAGCTGATCGAGGTCGGCCTCACCGTGGAGATGCAGCACCACGAGGTCGGCACCGCGGGCCAGGCCGAGATCGACATCCTGTTCGGCCCGCTGCTGCAAGCAGGCCGACAACCTGATGCTCTACAAGTACGTGGTGAAGAGCGTCGCGCGGGCGGCGGGCAAGACCGCCACGTTCATGCCCAAGCCGATCTTCGGTGACAACGGCTCCGGCATGCACTGCCACCAGAGCATCTGGAAGGACGGCTCGCCGCTCTTCTACGACGAGGTCGGCTACGCGGGCCTGTCCGACATCGGCCGCTACTACGTCGGCGGCCTGCTCAAGCACGCGCCCTCGCTGCTGGCGTTCACCAACCCGACGGTGAACTCCTACCACCGCCTGGTGCCCGGCTACGAGGCGCCGGTCAACCTGGTCTACTCCCAGCGCAACCGGTCCGCCTGCGTGCGCATCCCGATCACCGGCTCTAACCCCAAGGCCAAGCGCCTGGAGTTCCGGGTGCCCGACCCGTCCGCCAACCCGTACCTGGCGTTCTCGGCCATGCTGATGGCCGGCATCGACGGCATCAAGAACAAGATCGAGCCGCACGAGCCGGTGGACAAGGACCTGTACGAACTGCCGCCGGACGAGGCCGCGGCCATCCCGCAGGTCCCGGGCTCGCTGGAGACGGTGCTCGACACGCTCGAGGAGGACCACGACTACCTGCTCGAGGGCGGCGTGTTCACCCCGGACCTCATCGAGACCTGGATCGAGTACAAGCGGACCAACGAACTCGACCCGGTGCGGCTGCGCCCGTCGCCGCACGAGTTCGCCATGTACTACGACGTCTGACGCGGATGTGACTGGAGCGCTAGCCGAGGCCACCGGCCGCCGCAGCGCGGCGGCCGGTGGCCTCCCGCATTCCCGCCGGGACCGGGCAGGATAGAGCCGGGACGGGCAGGATAGAGCGGTGACCGACGAGCTATCCGGGGCCGGGAACCAGGCCAGCCTGATCACGCTGGCGAGCCTGAACCTGCACGGGGGCATGACCAGCCGTGGCACGCCCTTCGACGTCGCGGAGGCGTGCCACCGGCTCAAGGCGGACGTCATCACCCTGCAGGAAGCCTGGCGGCCGCAGACGCAGCCGGACCCGGTGACCGAGGTGGCCGCCGCGCTGGGCGCCGAGGTGCGCCACCGCGGTCTGGCCCGGAACACCAACCGCGCCCGCCTCGGCGTCGGGACCGACGAGGGGCCGGGCTCCTGGGGCCTGGCCGTGCTGACCATGCTCCCGGTCATCGGCTACCACGAGATCGAGCTCGGCCGGGCGCCGGGCGACCGGATCGGCCGCGCGGCGCAGGTGCTCACGCTGGCCACCCCGGGCGGCGCGGCGCTGCGCGTGGTGAATACCCACCTGACACACCGCTACAGCAGCCCGGTCCAGCTCGCCCTGCTGGTGCGCAGGCTGGCCACCGGGGCCGCGCCGGGCGGGCCTGCCCGGCCCACCGTCATCGTGGGTGACCTGAACATGCCGCGCCCGGCCACGGTGGTCGCCCTGCGGTTACCGGCCGGCCGTGCGCGGCCGGACCTTCCCGGCCGAGCGGCCGCTGATCCAGCTCGACCACATGCTGCTCCGCGGCCGGGTCACCGCCGGGGGTGGCGAGGTGGCCGAGCCGCTCGGCTCCGATCACCTGCCGATCCGGGCCCAGCTCCGCATCGGCTGACCCGGGAACCTGAAGCCAGCCGGAGACCAGGCCGGGGCGCCTCAGCCCTGCGTCACGCCCGCCGCGACCCGGGCCAGCCCGGCCACGGTGGACCCGGAGAGCAGCCGCACGCTCCGGGCGGCGGGCGAGCGCCGGAGCGTCCGGCGGGGCAGCCGGACCCGCAACGCCGCGGGCCTGGCCGTGAAGACCAGCGGGGAATCCAGGATGAGCGCCTCACCGTCCACCCCGACCGGCACCGGGGCCGCGGAGCGGATCTCGAAACGGGGCGCGGCCCACTCAGCCCAGCCGCTGAACAGCCGCGGCTGCCCGGCCGTCTCGAGGGCCAGGAACCGGCGGGCCTGGTCCGCGTCGGTGATCGTCACCGCCACCAGGCCCAGCACGCCACCGTCGATCCGTTCCCGGGTGCCCAGCCCCGCGCCGGCCGGCACCAGCTGATAGGGGTTATTGGAGACCAGGATGAGGTGGGCGGTGTGCTGCTCCGCGCCGTCCGGCCCGGTGAAGCACAGGTCGGGCGGCTCCGCGTCCGGCCCGAGCAGGTCAGGCAGCACGGCCGCCGCGGTCCGCAGCTTGGCGTCCCGGTACTCGGGGGCCTGGACCACCTGGGCGTACAGGCCGAGCGAGGCATTGTTCACGAACGTCCGGCCGTTCACCTCGGCCAGGTCGATCCAGCGCTGCAGGCCGTCCGCGTAAGCGTCCAGCGCGCCGACCACGTCGGCCCGGTCCAGCCCCAGGTCGAGGGCGAAATGGTTGCGGGTGCCTGCCGGCACGCACACATAGTCCAGGCCGGCCTGGGCCGCGACCGAGGCGACCAGCGCCTGGGAGCCGTCGCCGCCCGCCATGCCCAGCACGTCGGCGCCCCGGCGGACCGCGTCCTCGGCGAGCTGCCGCAGGTCGTCGCCGGGCCGCAGGAGGACGGGCTCGATCCCCCGCTTCCGGCACTCGGTGGCGAGCTGGAACCGTTCCGCCTTCCCGCCGCCGGACTTCGGGTTCATGATCAGCACCGGATGCTCCGGCCGGGCGGGCCCGGGCCAGCCGGGCCGAGTCCGCCCGCAGGGCCTGGTCGGTGCGCCGTAGCGCATGCCGCGCGGCCACCACCGACACGGCCGCCAGCACGGCGATCAGGAGCAGCAGCGGCCACCGGAGGTGGGCGAAGAACAGGCCGGCGATGGTCCCGCCCAGCGCGGCCAGGACGACCAGCAGCGAGATCACCCGGACCAGGCCGCGGCGGGATACCGCGTACCAGCCGCCGGTCACGCAGATCAGCAGCCCGGCGGCGACCACCAGGATGGCCACCAGGTGCACGACGATGCCCAGCAGCGCGAGAAGCCGCGGCGGCGGCCAGGGACAGCAGGGCGGCCACCGCGGATAGCCGCTCGCCCACGGTCGGGCGAGTCGCTTCCCGACCTGCGTCACACGGTCCCCCCGCGTACGCCCTGGCTCACGGGGCCCGGGGTAGCTCCCGGTGGCGTTTTCCTGCCTGCGTGTAGCATACGCGCGTGACCAGACGGGGAGTGGTCCGCCAGCTCTCGGCGGTAGACCGGGCCGTGTACGACGCGATCGCCGCCACCCCGACGCCGGCGCTGGATGAGCCGCTGCGGCGGCTGTCCCGGGCGGCCGACAAGTCCCGGATCTGGCTAGCCTGGCCGCGCTGCTGGCCGTGGCGGCGGCCCGGCGGGCCGCCGGGCCGCGGTCCGCGGCACGCTGGCCATCGGGGCGACCTCGGCGCTGGTGAACCTGGGCATCAAGCCGCTGGCCACCGGGCCCGGCCGGACCGGGCCGGCGCCGGGGTTCCGGGCGGGCGGCAGGTCCGGATGCCCGACTCCACCTCGTTCCCTTCCGGCCATTCCGCGTCGGCGTTCGCGTTCGCGACCGCGATCAGCCGGGACAGGCCCTGGGTCGCGCTGGGCGCCGGGTTCCTGGCCGCGGCGGTGGCGTATTCCCGGGTGCACACCGGCGTGCACTACCCGGGCGACACCGTCATCGGCTCCCTGATCGGCGCCAGCACCGGCCTGGCCGTGACCGGCCTGCTGGACCGCCGCTCCCGCACCTAGCCGCCGCATCCCGGGACAGCCGGCGCTCCCCGGCGGAGCCGCCGCGTCCCGGGACAGCCGCCGCTCCCCGGCGGAGCCGCCGCGTCCCGCGCGGCTCAGCTGGCTGGCGCCCGCGCAGAGCGGGGCACCCCCGGGCATAACCTGGCGGACTCCCCCGTACCGGGTGATGGCGGTCCCAGCCGGGGCGACCAGCATCGAACGCACGAGCCCGGACCATATCCCCGGGGCGGCGGCGGGACTGGCCGCCGCGAACATCCCGGGTAGCCTGCCGCGGGAGCACTCCCGATCAACGAGAGGCCGACCCATGCCATTGCACGAGCGCGACACCGTCCGCGAGCAGATGGAGGACTGCGTGTTCGCCGGGCGCGATCTGACCAGGCCGGTGCCCAAGTACCGGTTCCCGCCGGGACGAGACGCTGGCCGAGAGAGCGTACCAGCTGGTGGCGGACGAGCTGATGCTGGACGGCAACGCCCGGCAGAACCTGGCCACGTTCTGCCAGACCTGGGCGGAGCCCGAGCTGCTGGCCCTGATGGCGCTCTCGGTCAACAAGAACATGATCGACAAGGACGAGTACCCGCAGACTGCCGAGATAGAGGCCCGCTGCGTGCACATGCTGGCCGACCTGTGGCACGCGCCCGGAAGCGGCCAACACCGTGGGCGCCTCGGCCATCGGCTCCTCGGAGGCGTGCATGCTCGCGGGCATGGCGGCCAAGTGGCGCTGGCGGGCGAAGCGGCGCGCCGAGGGCAAGCCGACGGATAAGCCGAACATGGTGTGCGGGCCGGTCCAGGTGGTGTGGCACAAGTTCGCCCGCTACTGGGACATCGAAATGCGCGAGGTCCCGATGTCCCACGGCCACTACGCGATGGATCCGGCCACGATGCTCGAGCGGGTAGACGAGAACACGATCATGGTCGTGCCCACGCTCGGCGTCACCTACACCGGCGCCTACGAGCCGGTGGAGGCCATGTCCCAGGCGCTCGACCAGCTGCAGGCCGAGACCGGCCTGGACGTCGGCATCCACGTGGACGGGGCCAGCGGCGCCTTCCTCGCCCCGTTCTGCGCGCCGGATGTCGTCTTTGACTTCCGTCTGCCCCGGGTCAAGTCCATCAGCGCCTCCGGGCACAAATTCGGGCTGGCCCCGCTGGGCGTGGGCTGGGTCATCTGGCGGGACCGCGAGGAACTCCCCGAGGACCTGATATTCCACGTCAACTACCTGGGCGGCGACATGCCGGTCTTCCAGGTCAACTTCTCCCGCCCGGCCGGGCAGGTCATCGCGCAGTACTACAACTTCCTGCGGCTGGGCTACGAGGGCTACCGGCGCATTCACGACGCGTCCTACGCCATCGGCCAGTACCTGGCCGCTGAGATCGTCAAGCTGGGCCCGTTCGAGCTGCTCTGCGACAGTAACCCCGCCACCGGGATCCCGACGGTCACCTGGCGCATCCGCGAGGGCGAGGACCCCGGCTACACGCTGTTCGACCTGGCCGACCGGCTGCGCACCCGGGGATGGCAGGTGCCCGCCTACACGCTCACCGGCTCCGCGTCGGACATCCCCGTACAGCGCATCCTGGTCCGCCTGGGCGTGAGCCAGGACATGGCCGCCCTGCTCCTGGAGGACTTCCGGAAGGCCGTGGCGCACTTCGGGAAGCACCCGGTCACGGTGCCCATGTCCAAAGAGGAGTCGGCCGGGTTCAACCACCTGTAGCGGAATGTGGTGATGTGACTCACCCCTGCGGGGGGAGGCGGGTGGAGACCCGCGCGCGAGACCGTGAGCAAACGGAGCGAGCAGCCGACGCGGTGACCGAGACCGGCGCACCGGAGGCCATCAGCCAGGGGGTAAGGGATGTCTGACGCGGACCAGGCGGCAGTCCCGGCTGAGGCGGGCGCGGGCGGCCTGGATGAGCGCGCTGAACTCGAGCGCCTGCGCGCGGAGGTCAGCGAGCTGCGGACCGAGCGGACCGGCGCCGGGCCGGCCCGCCGGTGGCACGTCGGCTGGCGGTCCCCAGTCGCCGTGATCCTGATCCTGGTGGGCTGCCTGCTGGCCCCGCTCTCGGTGCTGGCCGTCTGGACCGCCAACGAGGTCTCGAGTACCAGCCGTTACGTGGCCAACGTGGAGCCACTCGTCCACAACCCGGCCGTGCAGGACGCGCTCACCGACAAGATCACGACCCAGATCACCACCCACCTCAACGTGACCGGTTATGCCGACCAGGCCGCCGGCCTGCTGACCAGCCACGGACTGCCACGCGTCGGGACGCTGCTCAAGTCCTTCGGCCCGTCGATCAGCAGCGCGGTCGCCGGGTTCATTCACGGCCAGGTGCACAAGATAGTGACGAGCCCGCAGTTCGCCCATGTCTGGGTCCAGGCCAACACCGCGGTGCACCAGGAACTGGTCAAGGCCCTCTCCGGGCAGGGTGGCGGGGCGGTCAGCATCAGCAACGGTCAGGTCGTCCTCAGCCTCGGCCCGTTCATCAACCTCGTCAAACAGGACCTGGTCAAGCGCGGCTTCACCCTGGTCAGCAAGCTCCCGGCGATCAACCCGACGCTGAGCCTGTTCTCGGCCAAGTACCTGGTCAAGGCCCAGACCGGATACCGGCTCATCAACGACCTGAAGATCGTGCTGCCGATCCTGACCCTGCTGCTGCTGGCCCTCGGGCGTGTATGTGGCCCGCAGCCACCGGCGGGCCCTGATCGGGGCCGGTCTCGGCCTCGCCGCGTCGATGGTGGTGCTCGGCGCCGGGCTGCTGATCTTCCGCGGTGTCTACCTGAACAGCGTGCCGAACAACCTGCTGCCCGCCAACGCGGCCGCCGCCCTGTTCGACACCCTGGTCCGGTTCATCAAGGAGGGGCTGCGCACGATCCTGGTCGTAGGCCTGGTCGTCGCCGCGGGCGCGTTCCTGACCGGGCCCTCGGTGAGCGCGGTCGGCACCCGCAAGGCCTTCACCTCGGGCTTCGCCTGGGTCCGGCAGACCGGCGAGCACGCCGGCCTGCGCACCGGCCCGGTGGGAACGTGGACCTACGCGCACCGTAAGGGGCTCCGCATCTCGGCCGTGGCCCTGGCCGCGCTGCTGTTCGTGTTCTGGGGACGGCCCACGGCCGTGGTGGTCGTGGTGATCGCCATCTTGCTGCTGGTCGTGCTGGGGCTGATCGAGCTCATCGGCAGCGGCCGCCCGCCAGCAGCCAGGCCGCCACTGCCGGCCCGCCCGCCCTCCCGGGCCCCGTGATTCTGCAGGCGGCCGGGCTCGCGCTGCTGGCCGCGATCTCCCCAACGGCGCTGCTGGTGGCCGCCGTCTACCTGGGTTCGGCCCGGCCCAGGCTGGTCGGGACGCTCTACCTGGCCGGCGCGATCATCATGAGCCTGGTCATGGGCCTGGTCGTGATCGCGATCCTGCGCAACACCGGCCTGAGTCATCCCCGTGAGCACGCGCCCCGCGATGGCCTGAGGGTCGGCCTCGGCGTGCTGATGCTCGCGGCCGGTGCCGTGCTGGCCCGGCGCAAGCCGAAGCTTCCCGATCCCGGACAAGAAGCAGGGGCTCGTGTCGAGGATGATCGCCAACCCCGCCCCGGCCAGCGCGTTTGCCGTCGGCCTGCTCCTGTTCGCGCCCGGCATCACGTTCATCGCCGCCCTCCAGGTGATCGCCACCGCCAAGGCCAGCCTCGAACTCACCGGAGTGGCCATCATCGTCGTCGTGATCATCAACGCGGCGTTCGTGTGGCTGCCCCTGCTGCTGCACCTGATCGCGCCGGGGATGACCACCAAGCGCCTGACGGCCTTCAACGGCTGGCTGCGGGCGAACGGGAACAAGATCCTCATCGTGGTGCTGCTCGTGGCGGGGGCCATCCTGCTCGGCAACGGCATCTACGGGCTGGCCGGTGGCTGACGAGCGGGGCCCTGGCCGGCCCAGCGTCTCCCGGTATCCCCCGCCGTGGATGATTTTCGCGGTGCTGCCCGGGCCGATACTCGGGGTCGTGGACCCGCGCGACCGGCTACGCATGGCCAGCAAACGCCTCACGGACTCCGCGGAGGCCCTGGCCCAGCGCGTCGCGGAGCGCGTGCTCGACCTGGTGACCGAAGCCCTGGACGTGAACGCGCTGATGCGCCGGCTCGACCTGAACGCCGTGCTGGCCCGGGTGGACCTCAACGATGTGCTGCGCCGCGTCGATCTGAAGGTGCTCCTCGACCAGGTCGATATGAACGACCTGATGAGCCGGCTCGACCTGGACGCCCTGCTGGCCCGCGTCAACGTGAACCAGCTCGTGCAGCGCCTCGACATAGACGGGCTGGTAGAGCAGACCGATCTCGGCGCGGTGATCGCCCGTTCCTCGGGCGGGGTGGCGAGTGAGGCGCTGGACTCGGCGCGCAGCCAGGCGGTGGGAATGGACCAGTTCATCGACCGCTGGGTGCAGCGCGCCCTGCGCCGCAGCCATCCCGGGCCGGCGGCCCCGGAGGAGGCAGCTGGCCGGGAGCCCCCGTCAGCTGGCCGGGAGCCCCCGTCAGCTGGCCGGGAGCCTCCGTCCTCGCCGGACGGGCGGCCTCCGCCGCTCCCGCAGCCGGGCCAGGCCCAGTGATGAGCGGCCGGCGTCACGCTCCTGACTGGGTGACCTCACAGGGGCACTACGCGGGCTCGGTGTCCCGGTTCCTGGCCTACGCCATCGACGCCGCGGTCAGCGCGGGGCTGTTTTCGCTGGGACTCGCGGCCGCCTCCCTGGTGGTCCAGGTCGTGACCGGCCATTCGGTGCACTGGACCCGGGCCAATGTCGTGGTCGCCATCATCTTCGTGCTCTGGGAGTTTTTCTACTTCGGGTACTCGTGGGCGGCCAGCGGCCGGACCTTCGGCATGGCCGTGCTGGGCGTGCGCGTGATCCGCGCGGACGGCGCGGCTCTCGACCCGTGGCGGGGCGTGCTCCGCGCGCTGGTGTTCCCGCTCAGCTTTCTCCTGTTCGGCCTGGGCTTCCTGGGCATCCTCGTGCAGCGCGAGCATCGTGCCCTGCACGATCTCATCGCGGGCAGCTGCGTCGTTTACGCCTGGGATGCCCGCGCCGCCCGGCTGCGGTTCCTGGCCCGCGACGCGGAGGACAGCATGAACGGCAGCGCACCGGGCCCGGTGCCGGTGCCCAGCAGCGCGGACACGTCCGCCTAGGGTTGCGGGTCGGTCACCGGTCCGCCGGCCGTGACGTCGGCCGGGGCGTCGGCGGGGACGTCGGCCGGAGGGCCGCCGGGCTCCGCTCCGGCGTGCTCCAGCGGAAGCGTGTAGACGTTCCGCATCTCGAGTTGCTGGGTGGTGAAGGTCCGCTCGCGGCGCAGGTTGCGGCCGAAGGTCAGCCACCAGGTGAGCAGGGCACCGACGCGGTTGCGGAAGCCGGTCAGGAACGCGATGTGGATGAACAGCCAGATGACCCAGCCCAGGAAACCGCCGATCTTGAGTGGCCCGGCTGAGACGACGGCCCGGCCGCGGGAGATGTAGGCCGCGGAGCCGAGGTCGTGGTAGCGGAACGGCTTCTCGGTCAGGTTTCCCTCGGCCCGGTGCCGGATGCGGTGGCCGGCGTAGAGCCCGGTCTGCATCGCGACCTCGGCGACCCCGGGCAGCTTGTCCAGGCTCATCATGTCGCCGAGGACCGAGATCTCGGGGTGGCCGGTGATCGTCAGGTCCTTCTCGACCATGATGCGCCCGGCCCGGTCGGTGTGCGCCCCGGTGGCGGCGGCCAGGGCCGCCGCGACCGGCGGCGCCTCCACCCCGGCCGTCCACAGCACGGTGTTCGCGTCGTAGCGGGTTTCCTCGCCCGCGTGGTCGCGGACGAGCACCCCGTGCTGGTCAACGTGGGTGACGATCGAGCCCATGTGCTGCTCGACCCCCAGCTTGTCCAGGCTGGCGGCGGCCTTCTGGGACAGCTTGGGGCCGAACACGGCCAGCGGCGCACTGCCGCCGTCGAACAGCAGCACCCGCGCGTCCTCCGGCTGGAGCGTCCGGAACTCGGCGCGCAGCGTAATGGTGGCCACCTCCCGGAGCTGGCCCGCCAGCTCCACGCCGGTCGGGCCGGCCCCCACCAGGACGAACGTCAGCCAGGCGCGGCACTCCTCGGGGGTGGCCGCCGTCTGGGCCATCTCGAACGCGCCGTACACCCGGCGGCGGATGTTCAGCGCGTCCGTGATCGTCTTCATGCCTGGTGCCCACCGGGCAAACTCATCGTGGCCGAAGTAGGACTGGCGGACCCCGGCGGCCACGATGAGCTCGTCATAGCTGTACTCGAGGAGATCGCCGCCGACGCGCCGGGCGATCACGCGGCGGCCGTCAACATCGAAATCGACGACCTCGGCCATCACGCAGTCCACGTTCTTATGCCTCTTGAACAGGTCACGCAGCGGGGTGCCGATCTTCCCCTCGGACAGGATGCCGGTCGCGCACTGGTAGAGCAGCGGCGCGAAGACATGGTGCTGGGAACGATCGATCAGGGTCACCGAGACACTGCGCCTCAGCGCGCGGGCCGCGAACAGGCCGGCGAAGCCCCCGCCCACGATCACCACCCGGCGCTTACCCGATTGCTCGGACATGGTTTGCTCCGATCGCTCAGCCAGGCCGGGTCGTGCCAGGTGTCCCGGCTGGGCAGCAGCCGGTCCGCTTCCTCAGGCCCCCAGCTGCCGCGGGCATACGGATGCACGGGCCCGACGTCGCCCAGGACCGGGTCCACCACCTCCCAGGCGGCTTCCACGGTGTCCTGGCGGGCGAACAGCCAGCGGTCGCCGTCCAGGGCCGCGCCGATCAGCCGGTCGTAGGGACGCATGTCCGAGCCCGGCTGGCCGGCGAACGCCAGATCCTCCAGCAGCGGCTCCATGCCGCCGCCGGGCTTCTTGCCCGCCAGCGTGAGGCCGACCGCGGTCTCCGGCCAGACCCGGAACCGCAGCGAGTCGCGGACGGCGAACGGATCGATGCCGAAGACGTCGTGCGGGGGCCGCCGGAAGCGGATGTTCACCTCGGTGGCGGTGACCGGCATGCACTTGGCCGCCCGGATCAGGATGGGCACGTCCTCCCAGCGCCAGGTGTCAGCGGCGAGCCGGATGGCGACGTAGGTTTCCGTCGCTGATTTCGGGTCAACGCCCTCCACCTGGCGGTAGCCCTCGTACTGGCCCTTCACCGTGTTTTCCGGGGTCAGCGGCCGGAGCGCGGATATCACCCGCGACTTGGCGTCCTGCCAGTCAGCCAGGCCTGGTTTGCTCGGCGGTTCGGCCAGCACGGTGGCCAGGACCTGCAGCATGTGGTTCTGGACCACGTCCCGGATGGCACCGGTCCGGTCGTAGAAGCGCCCGCGGTCGGCGACGTCGAACGCCTCGGCCATGGTGATCTGGATGCTCTCCACGTAGGTCCGGTTGAGCAGCGGCTCGATCACGGAGTTGGCGAACCGGACGAAGAGCACGTTCTCCACCGGGTCAAAGGCCAGCCAGTCGTCGACCCGGAAGATCGCGTCTTCCGGGAAGTACTGGTGCATGGTGTCGTTGAGCTGGCGCGAACTGGCCAGGTCGGTGCCGAACGGCTTCTCCACCATCACCCGTGCGTCCTTGGCCCGGCCGGCCGTGGCGATGCCGTGCGCGATGCGGCCGAACAGCGGCGGCGGCACCTCGAGGTAGTACAGGATCCGGGTGCCGGCGCCGATCGCGTCCGACATGGCCTTGTACGTGGCGTCGTCGTCGAGATCCCCGTCCACGTACCGGAGCAGCCCGAGCATCTTCTGGGCGGCCGGGCTCTTCGGGTCCATGTGGTTCAGCTGCAGCGAGGCCTCCGCGTAGTCACGGAATTGCTCCAGCCCCCAGCCGCTCTTCGCGACCCCGATGACCGGCACGTCGAGCACGCCCCGGTCCACCAGGCCGACCAGCGCCGGGAAGGTCTCGATCTTGGCCAGGTCGCCGGTCGCCCCGAAAATCACCAGCGCGTCAACTTGGTTAGCGGTCATTTCTGCTCCCTGATCGGTCCCCCGTTGGGGGTCGGTGCCTGCGGACTTGACGGGGCCAGGGGGGTGCCCCGCAGAAGTGCGGGCTGGTAGTCCTGCTTGCTGACACGCCGGCGGAAAACGTAGTAGGTCCAGGTCTGGTAGGCCAGGACGAACGGCAGGAAGATCACCACGACCACGCTCATCACCTTGAGGGAGTAAGCGCCGGACGCCGTGTTGTGCACGGTGAGGTTAAACGCGGCGTTGGTGCTGGAGACCATGACGTTGGGGTACAGGCCGGTGAAGATCGATACGACGCAGGCCGCCATGGTGACCGTGGTCGCGGCGAAGGCGAACCCCTCGCGGTGGTCGTACACCAGCCAGACGGCGGCGATGACGGCGAGAATGGCCAGCAGTTCCACCGGGTTGAGGAAGAACGCGGTGGTGTGGATGACGTGCGTCCAGATCACGAAGGCCACGACCGCGGCGCCGGTGACCGGGGCCACCCGGCGGGCCACCCGCCAGGCGCCTTCGCGCAGGTCGTCAGTGGTCTTCAGGCTCAGGAACGTCGCGCCGGACAGCAGGCAGATCAAGACGAAGGTGATCCCGGTAAACACCCCGTAGGGCTGCAGCAGGTTCCAGAACGACCCGGTGTACTCCTGGTGGGAGTTGATGGGCAGCCCCTGCAGCAGGTCGCCGAGCGCCACCCCGATCAGCAGCGGGGCCAGCAGGCTGCCCGCGGTGAGCAGGCCGTCCCAGGTGCGGCGCCAGCGCAGCGCGTTCCGCTTGCCCCGGTATTCGAAGGACACGCCGCGGACCATCAGCGACCCCAGCAGCAGCACCAGGGCCAGGTAGAGGCCCGAGAACATGGTGGCGTACCAGCCCGGGAAGGCGGCGAAGATGGCGGCCCCGGCGACGATGAGCCAGACTTCGTTGCCGTCCCACAGCGGGCCGATCGTGTTGATCGCGGCCCGGCGGCCGGCGTCGTCCTTGCCGACCACGCCATGCAGCATGCCGACGCCGAAGTCGAAGCCCTCCAGGATGAAGAAGCCCATCCACACGACCGTGATGACGATGAACCAGAACGGCACGAGTCTCATCGGAACCTCAGTACTGGACGGCCGGGACGGGCGCCTCGGCCTCGGCATCGGGGTGCGGGGGCGGGAGCGGCTGGCGGGAGTACTTCAGCATCAGCATGAAGTCAACGGTCGCGAGCACGCCGTAGATCAGCACGAAAGCCACCAGGCTGATCACGATCGACGTGACCCCGACCGACGATGAGACCCCGTTTTTGGTGAGCATGATGCCCTGCACGATCCACGGCTGCCGGCCGCTCTCGGTCAGCAGCCAGCCCGCGGTATTCATCAGGAACGGCAGCACGGCGGCCCAGATCGCCACCCACAGGAACCGGCGGGACGTGCCGAGTTTCTGGCGCCGCAGTAGCCACAGCCCGTACAGCCCGAGCAGCAGGACCAGGACCCCGACGTAGGCCATCACCCGCATCGACCAGTACTGGATGAACACGTTCGGCACGTAATAGCCGGGCCCGTACTTGCTCGCAGTACTGCGACTGCAGCGGGCTGAGCCCGATCACCTTGCCGTTCCAGTGGTTGGTGGCCAGCAGCGACAGCAGGTGCGGGATTTCCAGGATCTGGGTCGGGGTGTGGTCGTTGTTGCCGCCGCCGATCTGGAACAGCGAGAACGAGCATGGCTGGCAGGTGGTCCACTGCGCCTCGGCCGCGGCGATCTTCATCGGCTGGTACTTGGCCTCGATCACCCCCAGTTCATCACCCACCAGCATGGTGAACAGGATGGCCGGGACCAGGACGATGAGCGCGAGCCTGGCCGACCGGGTAAAGACCTCCTGCTCCCCGTCGTGCCGCAACTGCCAGGCCGACACGGCCAGCATGATCGCCGCGCCGGTAACCAGCGACGCCAGCAGGACCTTCGAATATCCCCATACGAACACCTGGTTGGTGAATACGGCCCAGATGTCATTCAGCTGCGGTTTCCCGTGCACCATGACGTAGCCGACGGGATGCTGCATCCATGAATTAGCCGCCATGATGAACGCGGCGGACAGCACGGTGCCGAACGAGACTAGCCAGATCGTCGCGAGGTGAATCCGGCGGGGAAGTTTGTCCCAGCCGAACAGCCACAGCCCCAGGAACGTGGACTCCAGGAAGAACGCGGCCAGGCCCTCCATGGCCAGCGGGGCGCCGAAGATGTTGCCGACCAGCCGCGAGTACGCCGACCAGTTCATCCCGAACTGGAACTCCTGCACGAGGCCGGTGACCACGCCGATCGCCACGTTGATGACCAGCAGGGTGCCGAAGAACCGGGTCAGCCGCAGGTACTCCTCGCGCTTGCTGCGGTACCAGGCCGTCTGCAGCAGTGCGGTCAGGAACGCCAGCCCGATCGTCACCGGCACGAAAAAGAAATGATTAATGGTTACAAAGGCGAACTGCCACCGTGCGAGGTCGACGTTCGTCATCTACTCCCCCGGGTTTGCCAGGTGCTCGGGACGGCAGCCCGTCAGCCGACGTGGCCAGGGCACCCGCCGGTCACGTCCGGGCGCCTTGCCCGGCCGGGGTGCCGTTCTGCCAGGCAGCGGCGCCCGCCGCGGCGGCGCCCTTGGCCTGCGCCCACTTGATCCTGGCCTGCTCACTGGGCGGCACTTCCATCTCCCGGATCCACCGGCGGGTAGCCGCGAACAGGTGCGAGCCGCCGACGGCCAGGCCGGCCAGGACGATCAGGGTGCCGGCCCCGACGAGCGCGGCACCCGTGATCAAGGGGCCAGTTTTAAGTTCCGGCCAGCTGTTGTTGCGCTCTGTGCTCGTAGACATGGCACCGTCCCCGGACGCTAGTCGTTGACCGCCACTGTCCCCCGGCTGGAGATAACCGGGCATCCCCCGGCAGGGGTGGTTACGCGCCGGGCTAGGCGGCCGGCGGGTGGACGACCGACCAGTCCGCGGCCATGTCGATCACGGTCCACTTGCCGTCGGCAGCGGCGGCGCGGATCTGGCCCGTGCCGCTGCCCAGGATCGGGTCGTGGTCGTAGGCGTATTCCCGGTCGCCGTCCGTGTGGTCGATGACCAGGGGCAGGGTCTGGCCCGGGCCCGCCGCGGTCCACTGGAGCATGGCCAGGTCGCCATCGGTGTTCCCGGCGGCCACGATCGGCCGCTGCCCGACGTGCCGGTGGATGGAGCTTGGTTTCTCCGGGCCGTCGTTCACGACCTGCACGGCTGGGCCCTTGACCAGTTCGGGCCCGGCCGCACCGACGCGGAACTCGGTTTCCCCGACGCTGCCGATCACCCGGTGCGGCGGCAGGCCGTAGACGCCGGAGGCCCAGGTCCGCATGAAGTCCGTGCCGCCGCCGGAGAAGATCCAGCACGAGAAGCCGCTGCGGTCCAGCAGGCCGAGCAGCTCCAGCATCGGCTGGTACACCATCGCCGGATACGGGCGCCCGAAGCGGGGATGCCGGGCCGACGCCAGCCAGTCCCGGCACAGGATGGCGAATTCGTCGGTAGTCACGCCAGCGTGGGTGAGCTGCACCAGCTGGAGCAGGGCCGGCATCCCGCCCGCATGCAGCTCTTCGAGGCTGATGGGGTGACCGAGCTGGGCCGCCCGGTCCAAAGCGAAGACCAGCTGCGCGTATACCGGCTGTTCCGTCCACAACGTGCCGTCGTTATCGAACACGGCGATCCGGTCTGGCTCCGGCACGAAGTCCGGGGAGTCAGGATTGGTCACGGCGGACACGAAGTCCACGATCGACCGCTTCGCGGGAGTCTCACGCCAGCTCGGCAGGTGATCGCTGCTCATCTGGGTCAACCTAGGCGGTATGTCCGGCCGCCGGATCACCCGGCCGGGGTGAGCAGGGCCCCTGCCCCCCGGACGACGCGGCCCCGGTCCGCGCCGGGTCACCCGCGAAGTGTGATGTGCCGCACCCGTTAACCCGCCACATTCGGTTATGTGGCTGAAAACTATGACGTGATTATTGTGGGCAGCGGTGCGGGCGGCGGCACGCTGGCGCACACCCTGGCGCCGTCGGGCAAGCGGATCCTGCTGCTGGAGCGGGGCAATTTCCTGCCGCGCGAGAATGAGAACTGGGATCCCGGCGCGGTATTCGTGGACGGCCGGTATATTTCGCCGGAATCCTGGTTCGACGCTGACGGTAAGGCGTTCCAGCCGCAGGTGCACTACTACGTCGGCGGGGCCACCAAGCTCTACGGGGCGGCACTGTACCGGCTTCGCCCCGAGGACTTCAGCGAGATCAAGCACGCCGACGGCCTATCCCCGGCCTGGCCGCTGAGCTACGACGAATTCGAGCCGTGGTACACGAAGGCCGAATGGCTGTACCAGGTGCACGGGATCCACGGCGAAGATCCCACCGAGGGCCACTGCTCGAAGGACTACCCATGGCCCGCGGTCTCGCACGAGCCACGGGTCCAGCAGATCTCCGACGCGCTGGCGGCCGGCGGCTACCATCCGTTCCACGCGCCGGTCGGCATCCTGCTCAACGAGGCGAACCGGCCGCTCAGCGCCTGCATCCGGTGCGCCACGTGTGACGGCTACCCGTGCCTGGTGCACGCCAAGTCCGACGCCGACGTGATCGCCGTGCGCCCGCTGCTCGACCAGCCGAACGTGACCCTGCTGGTGAACGCGGAGGTGGTGCGCCTCGATACGGACCCGTCCGGCCGGACGGTCACCCGCGTGCAGGTCAACCGCCAGGGCAGCCAGGAGTTTTACGAGGGCGACATCGTGGTCGTCTCGGCCGGGGCGGCCAACAGCGCCAGGATCCTGCTCCGGTCGGCGTCCGACCAGCACCCGGCGGGCCTGGCCAACGGGTCCGACCAGGTCGGCCGCAACTACATGTACCACAACAGCAAGGCCATCGTGGCGCTGGACAAGGAGCGCAACGACACGGTGTTCCAGAAGACGCTCGGGCTGAACGACTTCTACCTCGCGGGGAACGGCCGCGAGTGGCCGCTGGGCAACATCCAGATGCTCGGGAAGTCCAACGCGATGGCCATGAAGGGCGAGGAACCCAAGCTCACCAAGCTGGCCCCGAAGTGGAGCCTGGAGGAGGTCGCCCGGCACGCCGTTGACTTCTGGCTGACGACCGAGGACGTGCCCAAGCCGGATAACCGGGTGACCGTGGACCGGGAAGGGCACGTGCACCTCGCCTACCAGGCGACGAACGATACCGAGGCGGACGGGCTGTACCACGAGCTCCGGAAGGTGCTCAACCACATCGGGATCGCCGCCCATCACGTGCTGTCCAAGAACTTCTACGCGAGCATGGACGTGCCCGTCGCCGGGGTCGCCCACCAGTCGGGCACCTGCCGGTTCGGCTCGGATCCGGCTACCTCGGTGCTCGACGTGAACTGCCAGGCGCACGAGGTTGACAACCTGTACGTCGTGGACACGAGCTTCTTCCCGAGCATCGGGGCCGTGAACCCGGCGCTCACCGCCATGGCCAACGCGATCCGCGTCGGCGAGCACCTGCTGAGCCGGATGGCCTGACCGCTCGACCGGCTGCGGGAAAAGCAGCCCAGGAGCCAGACATTCCTCTCCTGACTGCGAAAGGGTGACTCGCCGATGAGCACATTCCCGCCGATTGCCGATTACGGGTTCCTGTCGAATTGCGAGCAGAGCTGCCTGGTCGCGCCGGACGGATCAGTGGAATGGCTGTGCCTGCCGCGCCCCGATTCGCCGAGTGTCTTCGGGGCGCTGCTCGACCGGGCGGCCGGCCTGTTCCGGTTCGGTCCCGGCAATACGCACGTCCCCCAGCATCGCCGGTACGTGCCGGGGACGATGGTGCTGGAAACGACCTGGCAGACGCCCACCGGATGGATGATCGTCCAGGACTTCCTGGCCATGGGCCCGGTCCAGCACGAGGGCCGGCGGCCGGACTACCACCGCGCCCCCGCTGACTTCGGCGCGGTCGGCGCGCTCGTCCGGGTCGCGACCTGCATCAGTGGCCGGGTCGAGGTCGCCGTGAACTGCGGCCCGCTGTTCGACTACGGCCGGTCCGGCGGCACGTGGAGTTACCAGGGCGACAGCTACGACGCGATGACTATCGCCGCCAAGGAGGGGGGCATGCACCTCGACCTGGCCGGCACCGTCCCGCTCGGCGTGCTCGGCGCACGCTGTTACGGCCGCACGTCCCTGGCCGAGGGTGAGTCGGCCTTCGTGGCGCTGTCCTGGGGCGACGGCCAGGTCCCGGCCGACCTGGACGCGGCGCTGGGGGCGCTGAGCTGCACGGTCGATTTCTGGCGCGACTGGCTGAGCTCAGCCAAGATCCCCGACCACCCCTGGAAGCCCTACCTCGACCGCAGCGCGCTGACCCTGAAGGGGCTGAGCTACGCCCCCACCGGCGCCATCATGGCTGCCTCGACGACCTCGCTGCCGGAAACCTGGGGCGGGGCCCGGAACTGGGACTACCGGTTCACCTGGATCAGGGACTCGGCGTTCATGCTCCGCTCGCTGTACCGCCTCGGCTTCGACTGGGAGGCGATCGAGTACTGGGGCTTCGTCCTCGACGCGGTCACCGGAAGTGATCTCAACCGCAAACCTGAGCTCCAGATCATGTACGGCATCGCCGGGGAACGCGACCTGACCGAGCACACCCTCGATCACCTGTCCGGATACCGCGGGGCGCGCCCGGTCCGGGTGGGGAACGGGGCCTGGAACCAGCAGCAGCACGACGTATGGGGAATGATTCTCGACGCACTGGATGTCCAGTTCCACGCCGGGGCCGGCCAGATCGTGGCGCCGGTGTGGGAAGGGCTCGCCACCTTCGTGGAGGCTGCCCTGGAGCACTGGCGTGAGCCCGACCAGGGTATCTGGGAAGTCCGCGGTGACCCCCAGCACTTCGTGGCGTCGAAGGTGATGTGCTGGGTCGCGGCCTCCCGCGGCGCCGACCTCGCCGACGAGCGCGGGGATGACGAACGCGCCAAGCGCTGGCGGGCCGGCGCGGACGAGATCAAGGCCGAGATCCTGGACAAGGGCGTGTCCGAGCGGGGCGTGTTCCGCCAGCATTACGAGACCGACGGCCTCGACGCCTCGCTGCTGCTCCTGCCGATCATGGGATTCCTGCCCGCCGACGACAAGCGGATCAGGGCGACCGTGCTGGCCATCGCCGACGAACTGACCGAGGACGGGCTGGTCCTGCGCTACAAGGTCGAGGGAACCGACACCGGGTTCGAGGGCAAGGAAGGAACCTTCACCATCTGCTCCTTCTGGCTGGTCACCACGCTGGCCATGATCGGCGAGACCAGCCGGGCGCGGGACCTGTGCCAGAAACTGCTGTCGTTCGCCGGGCCGCTGCAGCTGTACGCCGAGGAGATCGACACCAGCACCGGTGAGCACATGGGCAATTTCCCGCAGGCGTTCACCCACCTGGCCCTGATCGAGGCAGTCTCGCTGCTCATCGAGTCCGAGGGGGCACCTAACCGCGCGGCCACCTTCGGGTAAGCCGGGTAACCGGGCTCATGCCCGGGACGCTGGCGAGGGCGCCCCGCCGGCCGGGGTGGGCCTCCGGGGGAAAGGCGCAGCCGACGGGGCGCTCTCGGGCGCCCCGGCGGCCGCATGGCCTCGGGGGAAGGCACAGCCGACGGGGCGCTCTTGGGCACCTCCCGCGCGGGCCTGATAGGCACCGGCGCCGGAAGGAGCCACCTGAAGAATCACCGATTAGTCTGACTATTTCCTGAAAACTACCAGTAAGCAACCTGATGGCCAGGTGAAGGTCAGCTCCGCGGGGCGTCATCCTGGGCGGTGCGGCCCCATCAGTAAGTTGCGGCGCCTGAGCATCACCGGAACGGGGGACGATGACCGATGCCGGTCAGCATCCTCAGGTCGTGAAATGGCCGGATTTACCCCGTTACGGGTGAGGCGCGGCACCGCAGGGTCAGACACGCTGGTGTGCGGCCGACCTCAGGGGAGTGAGACAGATGTCCGTCAGCACTGCGTCGCGGGGCGCCCGCCCGCCGGGCGGATTGCCGTGATCCCGCCGTCTGCGGGGCCAGCGGGTCAACCGTGGGGGGCGAGCAGCGGGCACCACACGGCGCTGGTGCTGATCGGCCTGGCGGTGGCGGCGCGTCTGGCGCGCGATACCCGCACCTACGAGCCCGCGATCGTGGTCGTCATCGCGGTCGTTGCCGTCGCCGGCCTGGGGCGAGCGAGCCGGACCAGCACGTTCGCGCGCCTGGCCGCCTGGGATAAACGGCGGAGCACGACATCCAGATGAAGGTCTCGCGGATCACCCGTCGCGAGCGGGGCGCTATGTCCGAGGGTACGGCGGGACCGGACGGCCTCGTAGCCGTGACAGCGCGCCTGGCCGGCCAGGGAACCGCCATCGATGCCGCGGACGTCAACCTGCTCGCCGCCGCGGGCGCCGACGGGGTCCTGTGGCAGCACGAGGGCTTCGGGCTGGCGGGGCGGGGCGCCGCCCTGCGCATCGAGCTTCCCCACGGTCTGACCGATGCGGCGGCAGTAGCCGGGGTGGCGGCCACCCTGGCCGCCATCCGGCGCGGCGATGACGTCGCCGGCCCGGGAACCGGGGCGGTGGCTCTCGGCGCGCTGCCGTTCGTGCGGAGCGCGCCTGGCTCGCTCGTCGTCCCGCGCGTGGTGATCGGGCGCCGCGACAGCGAAGCATGGTTCACTGCCATCTCCCGCGCCGGGGACCGTCCGGCCGCCGCCCGCCTGGCCGACAGGATGGTTGCCGATGCCCTCGCCGGTGGGGGTACCGCTACCCAGCCAGCGCCGAGCCAGTTCACCCTGACATCGGTGATGGACCACGACGCCTGGGGCCGGCTCGTGGCCAGCGCCGTCTCCCGCATCGATGACGGAGCGCTGGGCAAGGTCGTCCTGGCCCGCCAGGTCAGCGTGACCGCCAATCGCCCGTTCGTCACCTCCGATGTCCTGTCCAGGCTGCTCGCGCTCTACCCGGCGTGCATCGTCTTCCGGGTCGACGGCTTCCTCGGCGCTAGCCCCGAGCTGCTGATCGAGCGCCGTGGCAGGCACGTCGCCAGTCACCCCTTGGCCGGCACCATTGGCCGCAGCGGTGACCTGGCCACCGACGAGGCGCTCATCGCGGGGCTACTCGCCTCACCTAAGGAACGCAGGGAGCACGCCTACGTCATCGAGGATCTCCGCCGCACGCTGGGGCCGGTCTGCGAGCGCCTGGACGTGCCCGCTAAGCCGACCGTGCTCGAGTTGCGCAACGTGTCCCACCTCGCCACCCGCCTCAACGGGGTGCTGTCGGCCGGCCCGGAGCCGTACGGGGGCCAGCCTGCCCATCCGGGCCTGCGTGTGCCCAGCGCCCTCCAGCTTGTCGCGGCGGTGCACCCCACGCCCGCGGTCGGCGGCACGCCTACCCGCGAGGCGGTGGCCTACCTCGGTGAGGTCGAGGGCTTTGACCGCGGCCGTTACGCCGGCCCCGTCGGCTGGATGGATGCTGACGGTGACGGGAGCTGGGGTATCGGGCTCAGGTCGGCGTCCGTCAATGGCGACCACGCCACGATGTACGCCGGCGCCGGCATCGTGGCCGGATCTCGTCCTGACCTGGAACTGCAGGAAACCCAGCTGAAGCTCCAGGCCCTGCTCGCCGCTCTGGTACGCCCCTGACGTACCGCGACCGGCTCAGTCGCCACGAGGACCCACGCGCATGCCCCATGCGGCTCGTCAGTCCCGGCGTGGATCTGAGAGCACCATGATGGACCGGGGGCCGACGGTGACGTGATCACCGGCCGCCCGGGGCGCGGCCGCCGGATCCGTGGCCCCGGCTGGGGTGTAGGTATCTATCGCGGTCTGCCAGGCCGCCCGGGGCCTGGTGCCAGGGAGGACGAAGTCCAGCGGCTCCCACCAGGCGTTGACCAGGACCAGGAAGTCGTCGTCGAGCAGCAGCGAGCCGTCGGCCGCCCGGTCAGGCTCGTCGGCCCCGTCGAGGTAGATGGCCACGGCCAGCGCGCTGCGGTCAGACCAGTCGCTGGCGGTCATCGCGGTGCCCGCCGGCGTGAACCAGCCCAGCTCAGAGGCTGCGGCCGCCCCGGTCAGGAACCGTTGCCGGCGGAACACCGGGTGAGCGCGGCGCAAGGCCACCAGCTGCCGGGTGAACGCCAGCAGTCCGGTGTCGGCCGCGGACCAGTCGTACCAGGCGATCTCGTTGTCCTGGCAGTAGGCGTTGTTGTTGCCCTGCTGGGTGCGGCCCATCTCGTCGCCGCCGAGCAGCATGGGGATGCCGAAGGAGAGCAGCAGCGTGGTCAGCACCGCGCGGGACTGGCGCGCGCGCAGGGCCAGCATGGTCGGGATCGCTGGTCGGGCCCTCCGCACCGCAGTTCCACGAGCGGTTGTCGCTCGTCCCGTCGCGGTTGGATTCCCCGTTGGCCTCGTTGTGCTTGTCGTCGTAGGAGACCAGGTCGCGCAGGGTGAACCCGTCGTGCACGGTGATCAGGTTCACCGAGGCCGTCGGCCGCCGCCGCGCGCCGCCGTACAGGTCCGCCGACCCGCAGAACCGGTTGGCGAACTCGCCGAGGCCAACGGGGTGGCTGCGCCAGAAGTCCCGCATGCTGTCGCGATATTTGCCGTTCCACTCCCGCCACCGCGGCGGGAACCCGCCCAGGTCGTAGCTGTCCATCTGCCCGACGTCCCACGGTTCGGCGATCAGCTTGACCCGCGACACCACGGGATCTTGCGCGACCATGTCCAGGAAGGCCGACACTCTGCTCGAACTCGCCCTCCTGGCGGGCCAGGGTGGGAGCGAGGTCGAAGCGGAACCCGTCGACGTGCATCTCCGTCACCCAGTAGCGCAGCGAGTCCATGATCAGCTGCAGGGTCAGCGGGTCACCGACGTTGAGCGAGTTGCCGCAGCCCGTCGTGTCGAAGTAATCGCGCGGGTCACCAGGGTCCAGCCGGTAGTAGGCCGGGTTGTCCAGGCCCCGGTAGCACAGCGTGGGCCCGAGCTGGTTTCCCTCCGCACTGTGGTTGAAGACCACGTCGAGCAGCACCTCCAGCCCGGCCCGGTGCAAGGCGTCCACCATGGTCTTGAACTCGGCGACCTGCCCCCCGCGGCGCCCGGCCCGCACCGCGGCGGAGTAGCCCTGATGCGGCGCGAAGTACCCGATCGTGTTGTACCCCCAGTAGTTGGTCAGCCCTCGCTGCAGCAGGAACGCCTCAGGCACGCTCTCATGCACCGGCAGCAGTTCGACGGCGGTGACCCCGAGGTCCAGCAGATGCCCGATGGCCGCCTCGTGCCCGAGCCCGGCGTAGGTGCCGCGCAGCTCGGGCGGCAGCCCCGGGTGGCGCATGGTGAAACCCTTGACGTGCACCTCGTAGATGATCGTGTCCGCGTAGGAGCGGCGGGGCCGGTCGCTGTCCCGCCAGTGATGCGTCTCGTCCACGACCAGGCTGCGGGGCACGTGCCCGGCCGAGTCGAGCGTGCTCGGCGCGTCCGGGTCGCCGCCGGCCGGGTATCCGAGCACCTCGGGCCCGAACGTGACGGACCCGCTGATCGCCCGCGCGTAGGGGTCGAGCAGGAGCTTCGCCGGGATTGCAGCGCACGCCGCGGGCCGGGTCGTAGGGACCGGTGGCCCGGTACCCGTAGGCCTGCCCCGGCCCGACGCCCGGCACGAAGGCATGCCAGACGCCCGCGTCATAATCCAGCAGCGGAACCCTCGTCTCGGCGCCTGCCTCATCGAACAGGCAGAGCACCATCCCGCCGGCGACGCCGGAGGCCAGCGCGAAATTCGTCCCTCCGTCACCGGCCGTGGCCCCCAGCGGGAACCGGCTGCCCGGCAGCGGGACCGCGGCCGGCAGCACCGCCGCGGTCATCGCCGGCCCTCCTGGCCGAGGCTCCGGACCACATCGCCGATCGAGGGGACGTCGCCGTGACGGCGGCGGATCACGTCCGCGATCAGCCCGGTCCAGCCGGTCTGGTGCGCGGCGCCGATCGCGGCGCCGTTGTCGCCGTGGAAATACTCGCTGAAGACCAGGTTGTCCTGCCAGGCCGGGTCGTTTTGCAGCAGCGCGGTGCCGCCGAAGCAGGGCCGGCGGCCATCCGGCCCGCGGGTAAAGATCGAGATGAGCCGGTCTGACAGGTCGGCGGCCACCTTGTCCAGGGTGAGCTGCACGCCCGACCCGGTCGGGTACTCGATCGTGAAGTCGTCGCCGAAGAACCGGTGGTAGCGCTCCAGCACGCTGATGACCAGGTAGTTCAGCGGGAACCAGACCGGGCCGCGCCAGTTCGAGTTCCCGCCGAACATCGGCGTGGTGGACTCGGCTGGCTCGTAGTCGACGCTGGCCCGCAGGCCTTCGACGTCCAGCTCGTAGGGATGCTCGCGGTGCTAGGCCGACAGCGCCCGCAGGCCATGCGGGGACAGGAACTCGGCCTCGTTGAACAGCCAGCCGAGCAGCCGCTCCAGCCGCGCCGGGCCAGCCAGGGACAGCAGCAGCCGCTGGTCGCCCGGGTCCCCGCGCATCAGGCCGGTTTCGCGCAGCTTGCCCGGCTCGGTCAGGCCCTCACGGGCCAGGAGGTCGGCGAACTGCTTGCCCACGATGAGGGCCCGCTGAAGATCCTTCTCGTCGATGACCGCGGCGGCGAGCGCCGGGATGATGCCCACCATCGACCGCGACCGCACGGGCACGGCCTCCCCGGACGGCGTGACCAGCCGGTCGTAGTAGAGCCCGTCGGCCTCGTCCCACAGCCCCTGGCTTTCCAGCGCATCGCGGATGGCGGCGAAGTGCTCAAGGAACTTCAGCACCAGGTCGATGGCGGGCCGCTGGCCGGACCGGTTCAGGACCTGGGCGATGCCTGCCATCGCGATCGCGTAGAAGCCCATCCACCCGGTGGCGTCGGACTGCTCCAGGATGCCGCCGACGGGCAGGTGCGAGCGGTCGATCGGGCCGATGTTGTCCAGCCCGAGGAAGCCGCCCTCGAACACGTTGTTGCCGCCCTTGTCCTCCAGGTTGACCCACCAGGTGAAGTTGACCAGCAGCTTGTCGAAGACCCGGCTCAGGAACTCGATGTCACGGCCGCCGTCGATCGCGAACAGCTCCAGCGCCGCCCACGCCTGGACCGGCGGGTTCACGTCACCGAAGTCCCACTCATAGGCGGGCAGCGCGCCATCGGGATGCTGGAACCACTCGCGGCACAGCAGGATCAGCTGGTACTTCGCGAACGCCGGGTCCACGTGCGCCAGCGCCACGCAGTGGAAGGCCAGGTCCCAGGCCGCGAACCAGGGATACTCCCACTTGTCCGGCATCGACATGATGTCGAAGGAGTTGAAGTTGCGCCACCGGGAGTTGCGGCCGCTGCGCCGCTGCGGCGGCGGGGCCGGCTGGGCCGGGTCACCGTCCAGCCAGCGGGCCACGTCGTAGTAGTACAGCTGCTTGCTCCACAGCATCCCGGCGAACGCCTGGCGCATCACCAGGGCCTCATCGGCGCTCGCCGCGGCCGGGGTCAGCTCGGCGTAAAACTCATCCGCCTCCGCCTGCCGCGTCGCCATCACCTGGCTGAACGGGGCACCCAGCGGGTCGCTGGCCTTGGCCCGGGGTGCTTTACCCGGCGGCGGCCGCAGCCGCAGCCGCAGCTCGGCCGTGGCGCCGGGCTGCGACCGTCAGCTGGTACCAGAACGAGCACTTGGTGCCGGTGCGCTCGGGATTGACGGTGGCCGCGCCGTGGATCACGTGGTCGTTGATGCCGTCCTTGGGGTAGGGCGTGAGGGCCGCGGAGCCGAACAGCCGCTGGTCGTTGGTCTCGTTCTCGCAGAACACCACCGTCGGCCCGGTGCTGGAAATCGGTGCCGTCCGGTCCGGGGCCGGCCAGCAGCTCGAGCGGGCCGGCGAACGGATGATCGATTCCGACGGCGGCGTCCCCTGCGGCCCGCATCCCCGGCTTGGGCGCGCCGACGTCCCAGGACCAGGTGTTGCGGAACCACGCGGTGGGCAGCACGTGCAGGGTCGCGGTCTCGGGCCCGGCGTTGGTCACCTGGATGGCCATCAGCAGGTCGTCGGCGCTGGCCTTGGCGTAATGCACCTCGGTGATCCAGTACCGGCCGTCGTCGAAGGCCCCGGTATCCAGCAGCTCGTACTCAGGCTCCTCGCGGCTGCGCGACCCGTTCTGGTCGATGAGGTCCTGATAAGGGAACGCGGCCTGCGGATAGTGGTAGCGCCACCGGTTCCAGGCGTGGCTGGGCAGCGCGTCCAGGTACCACCAGTACTCCTTGACGTCCTCGCCGTGGTTGCCCTGCGGCCCCGGTCAGCCCGAACGCCCGCTCCTTCAGGATCGGGTCCTTCCCGTTCCACAGGGCCAGGCCCAGGCACAGCCGCTGCTCCACGTCGCAGAATCCGGCCAGGCCGTCCTCGCCCCAGCGGTAGGCCCGGGACCGCGCCTGGTCATGCGGCAGGTAATCCCACGCCTCGCCGTCCGCGCTGTAGTCCTCGCGCACCGTGCCCCACTGGCGCTCGCTGACATACGGCCCCCAGCGGTACCACTCGCCCGCCTGAAGCAGCCCGTCCTCCAGCCGCCCGAACCCGGCCACCCGATCCTGCTCCGCGCCCACAGTCGTCTCCCCATCATCTCGATACACCGCAGCCTGGGTTATCCGGGCACCGCCCTGACTCCGATGCGGTGATTGCTAAGCCGCAATCAACGCCGGTTCCCATGCCTTTCTAACCCCCCGGAAGGGCCAGCTCATCACCTACCCCGGGTGATGACCCCCCTCCGCCCGCCGCCACCGTGTGATTGTGCGGAACACCTGCCCGATCGTGCCTTTGCTGTGGCCTAATCCGCCGGCGCCGAAAAGGTAAACAGCCGGCGAACAAAAGGCGGCACCGGGACCACCGGAGACTGGCGTGACCACTAACCAGATCCTGATCGGCGTCGGCCTCATTCTCGTGCTTGCGGTCGGCTCGCAGGTCCTGGCGAGCAGGCTGCGCATCCCGGCGATCATCGTGCTGCTGCCGGCCGGTTTCATCGCGGGCGCCCTGACGGGCGACGTCAACCCGGACAAGCTGCTGGGGCCCGCGTTCGAGCCGCTGGTGTCCTTGTCCGTGGCGGTCATCCTGTACGACGCGGGCCTGGGCCTCGACCTGCGCAAGCTCAAGGGCCACGTCCGCAAGGTCGTGATCCGCCTGATCATCCTGGGCGTGCTGATCACCTGGGTGCTGGCCGCAGCCGTCGCCGCGCCGCTGCTGGGCATGTCGCGCGGCGCAGCGGTGATGCTCGGCATCATCCTGGTCGTCTCGGGGCCGACGGTCGTGGGCCCGCTGCTGCGTTTCGTCCGGCCGACGGAACGGCTGCGGCGGGTCCTGATCTGGGAAGGCTCACTGATCGACCCGGTCGGCGGGATACTCGGCGCGCTGGTCTTCCATGCCGTCGTCGCGAGCACCCACAAGGGGCTGGGCAGCCAGCTCGGGCAATTCGCGCTCAGCGTCGTGGTCGGCCTGGCCGGCGGGGTGATCGGCACCGCGGTGCTCTGGCTGCTGCTGCGCAAGCTGCAGCTCGGTGAGCTGCTCGGCACCACCGCGCAGCTCGCCGCGGTGATCGGGGTGGCCGCCGGGTGCGACGCCCTCCGGGCGGACACCGGGCTCATCGCGGCGATTTTCATGGGCCTCGCCCTGGCCAATCATGCGGGGCTTTGACCTCCCGGCCCGCCAGCCGTTCTTCGAGACGCTGGTGCAGCTGATCATCGGCGTCCTGTTCATTTCCATCTCGGCGACCGTGACCCCGCAGTCGCTCGCGCCATCTGATGCTGCCCACGCTCGGCCTGGTCGCCGTGCTGGTCCTGGTGGCCCGCCCGCTCGCCGCGTTCGCGTCCACGCTCCGGACGGACCTGGCGAACGGTGAGCGTGCGTTCATCGGCTGGATGGCCCCGCGCGGGATCGTCGCCGCCGCCACCGCCTCCACGTTCACGGCGGGCCTGGTGGCCAAGGGCATCGGGGGCGCCGCCAAGATCCTGCCGGTCACGTTCCTGGTGATCGTGGCGACGGTCGTCCTGTACGGCCTGACCGCGGCGCCAGTAGCCCGGCGACTGCGGGTCACCCGCCCGGCCCGCACCCGTCCGCTGCTGGTCGGCGGCGAGCGCTGGGTCATCGACCTCGGCCGGGCGCTGCGGTCCGCGGGCCTGGACGTGCTGATGTGGGCGGGCCTGGATCAGCAGCGGGAGCAGGTGCGGCAGGCCGGGCTCGAGCTGGCGCCGGGCGAGCTGCTCGCGGCGGCCACCGGCCGGGGCGCGCGGCTCGAGGAGATCACGGCCGTGCTCCTGCTCACCGACGAGGACGACTTCAACGCGCTCGCCTCGGTGCTGCTGGTCGGCAACGTCGAGGGCCGCGTCTACCGGCTCGCGCCGCCGCTGCGCAGCCACGGGGTCGTCGCCCCCTACACCAGCGGGGAGATCCTGTTCGGTGACGGCCTGACCAGGGCGGCGGTCAGCGGCCGGTACGCACGACGGCGCCCGGATCGCCGCGCAGCCGGCCGGCGGCGTGCTGCCCGCCGGGCACGACCTCCTGTTCCTGGTGCGCGCGGACGGTCAGCTGGCTGCCGTCACGCAGACCGGCCCGCCAGCGCCGGAGGCCGGCGACACGATCGTGTCCCTGGGGCCGGTGCCGGTAACCCAGCCCGCGGACGGGGTGGGGCGGCTATGAGTTTTCACGTGCGCCTGGTCAGCGCGCCCGACCGGACCGAGGTCCTGCTCGAGGCGCTCGCGGCCGACCCCGGCGTCTCCAGCCTGGTGGTTCTGCCCGGCGCCGCCCGGCGGCCCGGCGGCGACGCCGTGCAGTTCGACGTCCAGCCGGGGTCGGCTAACGCCGTATTCCGGCAGCTGAAGACGTCCCAGGACGGGCAGGCCAGCTCAGTCGCCGTGGAGTACGTGGACGCCACTCTGGGGGAACAGCCGGCGCCTGCCGCGAAGCATTTCGTGGTGCAGCGCGACCAGGCGCCGGTGTGGGAACTCGTCGAGGCCAGGATCCGCTCAGACGCCGTCTACGCACCCAGTTTCTATATCCTCCTGGCCATCGCGGGGCTGATCGGCGCGGTCGGGATCCTCACTAACTCACAGATCCTGATCGTCGGGGCCATGGTCGTAGGCCCGGAATACAACGCGATCATGGGCGTGGCCCTGGGCCTCGACCAGCGGGTCAAGCGGCCGGTACTGCGGGGCCTCCTCGCCCTGCTGGCCGGATTCTCGGCCGCCCTGGTCCTCACCCTGCTCTTCGGCCTGGTCATCCGCTGGTCCGGGCACACTCCGCGGCTCTACTCGGCCGGGGTCCGGCCGGTCTCCGACCTGATCGACAATCCGAACCTGTTCTCGGTCGTGGTCGCCGTGCTGGCCGGGATAGTCGGCGTCGTATCGCTGACCGAAGCCCGGGCCAGCGCCCTCATCGGCGTTTTCATCTCGGTCACGACCATCCCCGCCGCCGCCGACATGGGCCTGTCCGCCGCGTACGCCAGCTGGGGCGAGGCCCGGGGGTCAGCCTTCCAGCTCCTCCTCAACGTGACCTTGCTGATCGTGATGGGCGCCGTAGTCCTGCGCATCCAGCGGATCATCTGGCGCGCCCGCGAACGGCCCGGCCGGCCGTCGGATGGTCCAGCACCCGGTTAACCAGGCGAACCCCGCCTACCCGGCGGACAGGCCTCAGGTGCGCGTGCCCACTTGGCCGCCGGCCCAGGGCGCAGCCACTCGGCATAGGACCTGGATTCATCCGGGCCCAGTTCCACGCCCGCGGGCATGGCCTCGGCGAACACGAGCTCGGCGGTGGCCTCGAGCCCGCTGCGGAGCAGGGCGGCGGGGCCGGTGGCCTCGAATCCGAGCGACCACCAGTCCCCGCCCGGCGTGCTCAGCCCGGTGAGTTCCACCTGGCACACCGGCACCTGGCCCGGCGGGGGCCCGCGTACCACCACCGGCCTGCTGCCCAGCGAGAACCAGCTGAGGCGCCGCTGCTTGCGCACCGCCGCCGTCCCGGGCGGCGCAACGCTGTCCCGGCTGAGCCGGCGGTCCGGAAAGGACCACTTCCGCCAGTACTCCAGCTGGCCGCACGCCCGCGCCGCCACGTCCAGCACGCCCGGGCTCCCGCGGTACGCCTTCACCTCCAGCGGGCCGCCGCCGCGGAACTTCACCGACAGCCCCCGCCACCGCGGATCCAGCAGGTAGGTGTCCTCGCGCGACTCCAGCGTGGCCGGGAACCGGCCGAACCATCCGGCTACCGCGGCCTCCAGCCGCCCCGGGAAGATCCAGCGCACCTCCAGGCTGCGCACTCCTTCGGAGGCCGGCGAGGCCAGCAAGCTGGCCAGTGCGTCGTGGAAGGGTGTTTCGGCCGTCATGGACCCATCCCCCGGATATCGCGGACCGTGCGGCTGCCGACTGCACCGGATAGGCAGTAGTCCACCGGTCTGCGGGCCCGGCGGGATCACCCGGGATGGGTTAGCTCAGCTCAGGCCGGCGGACGGCGGGTGCGTGTCACCCCGCGCGGGTGAGGCAGCGGCCTCCCGGCCCCGGCAGGGTCAGGGTCAGGGGTGCAGTCGATGGAGAGAGCGGGAGCCAGGTGGTAGTTGACCTGCTCCTCATCGGCCTGGGCATCACCCTGGAGCCCTTCCCGCTGATCGCGTTCCTGCTGATCCTGAGCTCTGAGAAGGGCACCAGGAAAGGGCTGGCCTTCGTCCTGGGCTGGCTGGCCTGCCTGATCGTCGTGATCGGCGGGGTGGTGCTGCTCAGCGGGGGCCAGCCGCCCGCGCCGGCCACGGCGCCGTCCACCGCGGTCCTGGCCATCAAGCTGGCCCTGGGCGTGGTGCTGATCCTCTACGCCCTCCGGCAGTGGCGCCGGATGGGCCGACCCCGCAAAACCCCGGCCTGGATGGGCCGGCTGGACCAGCTGTCGATGTGGACCGCAGCCGGGCTGGCCGCCTTCCTCCAGCCGTGGACCCTGGTCGCGGCCGGCGCGGCGACGGTGGGCCAGGCCAAGCTCTCCAGCGTCGCGGAGTACCTGGTCCTGGTGCTGTTCTGCCTGCTGGCCACCTCGAGCTTCCTGTACCTGGAGCTGTCCGCGACCTTCCGGCCGGCCACCGCCGAGAAGCACATGACCGCGCTGCGGACCTGGCTGGACACCCATCAGGACCAGGTCATCGTCCTGATCTGCCTGCTGCTGGGCTTCTGGCTGGCCGGCAAGAGCATCTACCTGCTCGTCACCTGACCAGCGATCAAGCCGTTCGAGGAGGACGTGCCGTGACCATGCCATCCGACCCGCTGGCGCTGCTGCGGTCCCGCAGCTATGTCGGCCTGCTGGTGCTGGCCGCGATCATCGGGGCGCCCATCTCGGCGGCGGCCTACTTCTTCCTGGCCCTGATCAGCAAGATGCAGGGCTGGGTCTTCACCGACCTGCCCAAGGGGCTGGGTTTCCACGCCGAGCCGCTGTGGTGGCCGATCCTGCCGCTGGTGGTGGCGGGGGTGCTGGTCGCCCTCACCCTCCGGTACCTGCCCGGCACCGGCGGGCACTCCCCCGCCGACGGGTTCAAGATGGGCGGGGGGCCGCCCGTGCCCATCGACCTTCCGGGCGTCGTGCTCGCCGCCTTCGCCACCCTGAGCCTGGGCGTGGTCCTCGGCCCGGAGGCCCCGCTGATCGCCCTCGGCGGGGGGCTCGCGGTCATCGCCGTCCGGCTGGCCAAGCGGGACGCCCCGGCCCGCACCCAGACCGTGGTCGCAGCGGCGGGCAGCTTCGCCGCCATCGCCACCCTGCTCGGCTCCCCGCTGACCGGGGCGTTCCTGCTGATGGAGGCCTCGGGGCTGGCCGGATCCATGATGGAACTCGTGCTGATCCCCGGACTGCTGGCCGCGGGCGTCGGCTCCCTGGTGTTCATCGGCCTCGACGCCTGGACCGGGCTGGGCACGTTCTCGCTGGCCATCCCGGACCTGCCGCACGTCGGCTCACCCACGGCGGCCGAGTTCGGCTGGGCCCTGGCCGTCGGCGTCATGGCCGTCCCGGTCGGCAGCGCGATCCGCTGGCTGGGCCTGTTCCTCCGGCCTCATGTCGAGCGGCGGATCCTGCTGCTCACCCCGCTGGTCGGCCTGGGCGTCGCGGGGCTGGCCATCGCGTTCGCGGCCGCGACCGGGAAGGGCTCGGAAGAGGTGCTGTTCTCCGGGCAGTCCCAGCTGGGCCCGTTCGTCGAGCACAGCGCCAGCTACACGGTCGGGGCGCTACTGCTGCTGCTCGCCTGCAAGGGGCTGGCCTACGGGATCTCGCTGAGCAGTTTCCGCGGCGGCCCGACGTTCCCGGCCCTGTTCATCGGGGCCGCGGGCGGCATGGCGCTGTCGCACCTGCCGGGGCTCCCGCTGGTTACCGGCGTGGCCATCGGCATCGGCGCGATGTCCGTGGTGATGCTCAGGCTCCCGCTGACCTCCGTCCTGCTCGCCTCGCTGCTGCTGGGCTCGGACGGGCTGGCCGTCATGCCGCTGGTCATCGTGGCCGTGGTGGTGGCCTACGTGCTCTCCGCGCGGCTGGCCCCGAAACCCGCTGAGCCGGCTGCCCGGCCGGCGCCCCGGGTCCGGCCACGGCCGGACAGCCGGAGCCGGCCGGCCAGGCGGCGGCCCCCGGCGGCCAGGTGGCCGGGGCCTGACCAGCCTCGCCCGGCGGGCGCCTGCGTCCTGGGCGGTCAGCTCCCGGCCGGGTCCGGGGCGCTGTCCGGGCTGTCGTCGTCGAGGTCGAACTCGCCGTCCTGGACGCCCAGGGTGAACGCCTGCCACTCGTCCGGGGTGAAGGTCAGCACCGGGCCGTCCGGGTCCTTGGAGTCGCGCATGGTGATGACGTAGTCGCTGCCCTCCTTGGAGCCGGGCACGACCGCGACCTCCACGCAAGTGCCGCCGTTCCCGCCGCTGTAGGAGGACTTGCGCCACGGGGCGCCGGTCAGGTCCATCGTTCGATCGCCTTCCTCGCCAGGTCGGTCGAGGCGCGCGGGGACAGCGCCTCGGCCTTCAGTATGTCGTACAGCAACGCCACCCGGGCGACGTCCGCGGGACGTTCCACGACCTGCCCGGCCAGCGTGTTGTTCAGGTAGACGACGTCGGGCGGACCGTCGAAACTGGCGATTACGAAATGGCCATCCAGCCCCGCGTGGGCGCCCACGCCGGACGGCAGGATCTGGAGCACGATCCGGGGCTGCCGGGCCGCCTTGAGCAGCCGGCCGATCTGGTCCCGCATCACGGCCGGGCCGCCCACCGGCCGGGTCAGCACGCCCTCGTCCAGGATCACCCACAGCAGCGGCGGCTCCGCGTGATCCAGGATGGCCTGCCGGTCCATCCGGGCGCTGACCAGCCGCTCCACCTCAGCGTCCGGGGCGGCCGGATGAGCCGCGGCCAGCACCGCCCGGGCGTAGTCCTCGGTCTGCAGCAGCCCCGGGATCAGCAGCGGCTCGAACCAGCGCAGCGAGATCGCCTCGCGCTCGATCTCCACCCAGTCCCGGAACCAGGCCGGGTAGGCCTCACTGCGCACGAACGGCTGCAGCCGGGCCAGTAACCCGCCGTTGCCCAGGGCCTCGTCGCCGCGCCGGGCGAAGTCCAGGCTGGGCGCCCGGCTGCCGGTCTCCACGTGCGCGACCAGCGACGGGCTGTACCCGACCCGCTCGGCCAGCTGGTCCTGGGTCAGCCCGGCCGCCGCCCGGGCCCGCCGCAGTTCCTCGGAGAATAAGGCCAGCGCGCTGGCCTGACCGTCCCGGCCCATGACTCGTCCTTACCTGATCCCGGCGTCCCTGACCCGGCTCCCGCGCTTATGACAGCCTCCCGCCGCTGGCTGACAAAACGGCGGTGCGTGCTGCCGTGCTTCCAGAGCGTAGGCCTCGCGCGGGACTCTTGACACCTCAATTCCCGCAACGAAACCCAGGAGCGTCCCCATGTCCTGCCCGCACGCCGGTGGCGTCGCCGCTCATCTGGAAGCCCTGCGCCAGGAACTGTCCGGCCGGGGCTGGATCACCAGCCTGCTCGAACCGCCCGGCCTGCCGCCCAGCCTGTTCGTGCAGAACCCGGATCCGGGGGCGGCCGCGCTCAGCGACCACATCCTGGTCGCCTGCGACAGCCAGGGCGCCTGCTGGTACTGGTGGCCCTGGGCCACCCGGATCGCCCCGGCCGGTGACCCCGTGCGCGCGGCCGGCCGCATCACCACCGTCCTGCGGGCCGCCGACGCGGGCCCGGTGCCCTCTGCCTGACCGGGCAGCTCCTCCGGCCCCGCCGCCCGCCCGGCGCCGGGCCCGTCCCCTCCGCCTGACCCGCCCGCAGCGACCCTCGGGGGCCCATGCCCGCAGTCAGACCGCCCCGGCCGCCCCGCCGCCCGGCGGCCCCCCGCGCCGCCGTCAGTCATGTGGCCAGTGATGCTGGCGGGGCAAGTGATGCGACCAGCCCTGGATGATCAAACGATTGGTGTTGCCCCAGCAACACCAATCGTTTGATCACGAACGGGCACACGGAGAGCTGAGGCGCGTCGGTCACGTTGAGTAGGTGAGTGCTGGCTTAGGGTGGGCGGCGGTGGCGCGGCGTGAACGGGGGCGGGACGCATGGGGGAGATCAGCCGGCGCGCAATGCTCGGCGGGACGGGGAAACTGGCGGTCGTCGCGGGGGCCGGGACCCGGCTGGGCCGGACGACCACCCGGCCGCGGCCGGACTGGGCAGAGCTGGCCCGGCAGCTTCGCGGCCGGCTGCTCCGCCCCGGCGACCGGGGATACCTGGTGGCGAGTGTCCCCTATAACAAGCGCTACGCCGACATCCGCCCGGGCGGGGTGGCGATGTGCGCGGACGCGGCAGATGTCCGCACCGCGCTGCGCTGGGCGCGCCGCTACCGGATGCCCTTCGCGGCCAGGTCCGGCGCGCACAGCTACGGCGGCTATTCGGCCAGCCGGGGGCTGATCATTTCGCTGGCCACCATGGACTCGGTCCGGGTGGATCGCGGGTCGATGACCATCAGGGTGGGCGCGGGCACCCGCATCCGGGACTTCTACGCCGCGCTGGCCGGCACCGGGGTAGCCGCGCCGACCGGCCGCTGCCCGTCCGTCGGCCTGAGCGGGCTGCTGCTCGGCGGCGGCTTCGGCTTCACCAGCAGGCACCTGGGCCTGACCTGCGATTCCCTGCTGGAGACCGAGGTGGTGACGGCCTCCGGCGCGATCTTGCGGGTCAGCCCGCAGTCCCATCCGGACCTGTTCTGGGCGTGCCAGGGCGGGGGCGGGGGCAACTTCGGCATCAACACCCGCTTTACCTTGCGGGCGACCCGGGTCGGTGACGTCTCGGTGTACCGGCTGGAGTGGCCGTGGCGGGAGGCCGGCGCCGCGCTGGACGCCGTGCAGAGCCTGATGTCCGGCGCCCCGGACACCCTGTCCTGCCGGGTCGGCCTGGACGTGAGCGGGGGCGGCCCGGCCACCGGCGGCACCCCGAAGCGGGGCGTCTCCGCCATCGGCCTGTACTTCGGCCCCAGCCACGAGCTGGCCGCGCTGCTGGCCCCAGTGCTGGCGGCGGCCTGGCCCTCGGTCCAGGTGATCGAGGACCGCACCTACCTGGCCGCGGCAGCCGCGCTCGCGTCCAACGTGCCCTTCGACCGGTTCGCGTCCAAGTCGCACTTCCTCGGCGCCCCGCTGCCCGGCGCCGGCGTCGACACCGCCATCCGCTGGATCGAGCGCTGGCCGGGCAGCTCCAACCCGGGCGGCGCGGGCATGACCCTGTTCGCCTGGGGCGGCGCGATCAACCGGGTGGCGCCGGCCGCCACCGCGTTCGTGCACCGCGACGCCGCGTTCCTGATGGACACCGAGACCACCTGGACGGCCCGGGACAGTCCGCGGGTGGTCTCCGCCAACCTCGACTGGCTGGCCGGCATGTACCACTCGCTGGCGCCGTTCAGCAACGCCCAGGCGTACCAGAACTTCATCGACCCGGCGCTGCGGGACTGGAAGACCGCGTACTACGGCGAGAACCTGCCCCGGCTGACGGCGGTCAAGCGCCGGTACGACCCGGCGGACGCGTTCCGGTTCGCGCAGTCCATCCCCGAGCGGCCGCCCCGCCGCCGGGCGGCCTGACCCTCGGGCCACCCCGCGGGCCAGGCCGCCTGACCCGATCCCCCAGTCACACGAGCCCCTCCAGCCCACGTTTCCCGCGGAAGGTACGCCCGATCCGGGCAAATCACCCGCCAGCGCGCACGTCACGCGGGAAACGTGGACGCTGACCAGGGGTCAGCCGTCCGCGGGCTCCGGGTCAGCCCCGTACTCGTCGTCGGTGACGTGCGTTCCCCACACGGTCTGCTCGCCGGTGGCTGGATCACCCACCGAGATCGCGACGTGGGACATCAGCTGGCCCGGCGCGGCGCCGTGCCAGTGCTGCTCCCCCGGGCCGGCCACCACCGTGTCACCCGGCCGGATCTGCCGGACCGGGCCGCCGGCCGACTGGACCCGGCCCACCCCGTCCACGACGTGCAGCACCTGGCCCCCGGGATGGGCGTGCCAGGCCGTCCGGGCCCCCGGCGAGAACGTCACCCGCAGGGCGCGGATGCCCGCCGGGGGCAGGGCCCCCAGCTCGTCCATCCAGACCTGCCCGGTGAACCAGTCCGCCCGGCCGGCCGCACTCCTCCGGGACGCCGCTGGGTTCAGCTCCATCTGCTCTCCTCACTGATAGGTGGCCCGGACCGGCCGGGTGGCCGGGTCAGGGACCCGAACCGCGCCGCAGCCGGGCCAGGGCCGCGGGCGGCAGGCCCGCCAGTTCCCGGCTCTCCCGGGTCAGGTGGGCCTGGTCCGCGTACCCGGCCGCCGCGGCCAGGCCGGCCAGGTCGTCCAGCGCCCCGCCCGCGTCGATCTGGGACACCACGCGGCGGAAGCGCAGCACCCGGCGCAGCAGCACCGGGCCGTACCCGACCGCGGCCACGCACCGCCGGTGCAGCTGGCGCTCGCTGATGCCCAGGTCCCAGGCCACCTTGCTAACCGGGACCACGGGACTGGCCGGGACCACGGGACTGGCCGGGACCGCCCGGCTGGCCGGGGCGGCCGGACTGACCGGGATCCCGGGGCGGCCCGGGGCACCGGGCCGGCCCAGCCGCCGCGCGGCCGCCGCGACCAGGGCGTCCGGCGGGCCGCCGGCCACCATCTCCCCGGCCAGCCGGACCAGGCGGTGCACGGCCACGCTGGGCGCCAGCCCGCCGTGCACCCGGCGGTTCAAGGCGGCGCCCCGGCCGCCGGGCAGCCCGGTCCGCAGGTCGGCCGGGTCCAGCTGCTGATCGAGCAGGGCGCTGAGCGGCAGGCCCAGTGCCGGGCCGCCAGCTCCCGGCCGGAACCGGACCCCGGCAATCACCGAGCCGGGCGGTGACCAGACCAGCACCGGCCCGGTGTCCGGCCCGGCCAGGGACACCCCGCGGCCGGCCCGCCAGACCAGGTCGGTGCAGGCGTCCGGCAGCACCCGGGTGGGCGGCGCGCCCGCCGCCGGGGTCACCGACACCCACACGCAGGACACGGCGGAGGCCAGCGCGGCCGGGGGCGCGTACTCCCGGTAGCCAGGCGACCAGTCCACGGCACGAGTCTGGCATGTGCGGGACCTGCTCCGCCCGGCGCCGCCCTGTCCGCGGCGTTCCCCGGGTGACCGATTCATTCAAGACCGGCGGCCGGCCCGGGCCCACGATGGACGCCATGACCTCACCTGACATCGACATCACCGCGGCCCGGCGGTTCCTCGCGGCCAGCGGGCGGGTCCTGGACCAGCGCCGGTTCGAGCGGATGTTCGCTGGCGGGCGGGCCGGGTACGTGCGGGACGCGGTCGCCGCCTACCGGAACCCGGACGGCGGGTTCGGCCACGCCCTCGAGCCGGACGGCCGGTGCCCGGGCAGCCAGCCGCTGGCCGTCGAGTTCGCGCTGGAAACCCTGGACGAGGCGGACGCCTGGGACGACGGCCTGGCCCGCGGAGCCCTCGAATGGCTCGAGGCCAGCGCACCCGAGGAGGGAGGCGCGGTCTTCGTTGCGGACAATATTTCCGGATGGCCGCACGCGCCCTGGTGGGTGCCGGAAGACGGCGGGCCGGCGTCCGTCATCACCACCGGGCTGCTGGCCGGCACGCTGCACCGGCGCGGGGCCCGGCATCCGTGGCTGGACCGCGCCACCCGGCTGATCTGGGCCCGGCTCGCCGAGCTGGACCAGGCCGGCCCGTACGAGCTGCGCGCGGCGGCGTATTTCCTCGATAACGTGCCCGACCGGGCCCGGGCCATCGCCATGATCGACCGGCTCGCGCCGCTGATCACCAGCCCGGACGTGGTGACGCTGGACCCCGGGGCGGCCGGGGAGATCCACACCCCGCTGGACTTCGCGCCGCGGCCCGGGTCACTGGCGCGCAGGCTGTTCGAGCCCGCCGTGATCGAGGCCTGCCTGGACCAGCTGGCCGGCGCGCAGCTCGGCGACGGCGGCTGGACGGTCAACTGGCCGGCCTGGTCCCCGGTCGCCGCGGCCGAGTGGCGCGGCTCGATGACGGTCAGCGCGCTGGCCCGGCTGCGCGCCAACGGCCGCAGAGTCACCGGCGGGCCAGATGAGCCAGCTCAGGCTCAGCCGTAGAAGAGGCGCTCCATCACGGTGCGGGCCCGGCGCGCCGTGCGCCGGTAATCCTCGACCAGGTCCTGGCTGGCGTCCGGCGGGTAGCCGAGGATCCGGGCCACCGCCGCCAGCTCGCCCTGCTTGGCCGGGAGCACGTCGGAGGACCGCCCGCGCAGCAGCACCACCGCGTTGCGGATCCGGGTCGCCAGCCGCCAGGACGCGGCCAGCGCGGCCGCGTCGTCCCGGCCGATCAGGCCCGCCTCCACGGCGGCCCGCAGCGCGGTCAGGGTGCGCGTGGTGCGCAGCTCGGGCACCTCGTGGGCGTGGGTCAGCTGGAGTAGCTGCACCACCCATTCCACGTCGGACAGCCCGCCCGGGCCCAGCTTCAGGTGCATAGCCCGATCGGTGCCCCGGGGCATCCGTTCCGCCTCCATCCGGGCCTTGAGCCGCCGGATCTCCAGGACCGCCGCGGGGCTGATCCCGCCGGCCGGGTACCGGAACTCATCCGCCAGGGCCCGGAACCGCTCCCCCAGCTCCCGGTCGCCGGCCGCCGGGTCCGCGCGCAGCAGGGCCTGCGCCTCCCAGGCCAGCGACCAGCGCTCGTAGTACGCGCGGTAGGAGGCGAGCGTGCGCACCAGCGGCCCCTGGCGGCCCTCGGGGCGGAGCCCCGGGTCGACCACCAGCGGCGGGTCGGGCGCGGGCTGGGCCAGGAGCCGGCGCACCTCCTCGGCGACCGTGTGCGCGGCCCGGGCCGCCACCTGGTCCGGCACGCCCGGCAGCGGGTCATGGACGAACATCACGTCGGCGTCGCTGCCGTAGCCGGTCTCCCGGCCGCCGAACCGCCCCATGCCCACCACCGTGACCAGGGTGGGCAGCGGGCCGTTGTCCCGCTCGAACTGGCCGATCGCGGCCTCGAGCGCGCCGCCGATGGTGACCGCCGTGATCACGGTCAGCGCTTCCTCGGTCTCCTCCACCGTGGTCACCCCGAGCAGGTCGGCGGCGGCGGTGCGGAGCAGCTCACGGCGGCGCAGCGCGCGGACCGCCTGCGCGGCCTCGTCCGCGCTGGTGTGCCTGCTCACCACCGCGGTGGCCTCGGTGTGCAGGGCGATCGCGGGGCGCGGCGCGAGCTGCTCGTCCGACCCGAGCAGGGCCACCGTCTCCGGCGCGCGCATCAGCAGGTCCGTCGCGTAGCGGCTGGAGGCCAGCAGCCGGGCCATCCGGCGGGCCACGTTGGTCTCGTCGCGGAGCAGCCGCAGGTACCAGGGCGAGTTCCCGAGCGCGTCGCTGACCTGCCGGAAGGCCAGCAGCCCGGCGTCCGGCTCGGCCGCGTCGGCGAACCACTGCAGCATCACCGGCAGCAGCGTGCGCTGGATGGCGGCCCGCCGGGAGACTCCCGAGGTCAGCGCCTCGATGTGCCGCAGTGCGCCGGCCGGGTCGGCGTAGCCGAGGGCTTCCAGCCGGGCCCGGGCCTCCTCCCGGGTCAGCCGCACCGCGTCGGTGGGCAGCCGGGCCACCGCGTCCAGCAGCGGCCGGTAGAACAGCTTCTCGTGCAGGCGGCGGGCCTCGCGGGCGTGCAGGCGCCACTGGGCCATCAGCTCGGCGGCCGGGTCGGCCCGGGACGGCGGGGCCGGGGCCGCCGCGCCGTTGCGGGTCCGGGCCCGGCGCAGCGCACGGCCCAGCCGGCGCAGCGCGGCGGGATCCTCGGGCAGGGTGTGGGTCCGGCGGAGCTGACGGAGCTGGAGCAGATGCTCCACGGTGCGCAGGAACCGGTAGGCAGCGGCCATGCCGGCCGCGTCCTCCCGGCCCACGTAGCCGCCGCGGGCCAGCGCGGCCAGCGCGGGCAGCGTGCCCGTCTCGCGGAGGGACTCGTCGGTGCGCCCGTGCACCAGCTGGAGAAGCTGGACCGCGAACTCGATGTCGCGCAGCCCGCCCGGGCCCAGCTTGAGCTGGCGCGCGGCCTCACCGGGGGCCAGGTTGCCGATGACGCGGCGCCGCATGGCCTGCACGTCCGCGACGAAGTTGGGACGCTGGGACGCCTGCCAGACCATCGGGCTGAGCGCGTCGATGTAGGCCTGGCCCAGCTCCCGGTCGCCGGCCACCGGGCGGGCCTTCAGCAGGGCCTGGAACTCCCACGTCTTGGCCCAGCGCCGGTAGTACGCGAGGTGGCTGGCCAGGGTGCGGACCAGCGGGCCGTCCCGGCCTTCGGGACGGAGGTTGGGGTCCACCGGGAACAGGGCGCCTTCGGCGGTGGTCTGCGAGCAGGTCCGGATCAGGCCCGCGGCGAGCTGGGTCGCGGTGCGCAGCGCGGCGGCCTCGGCGTTCGCGGCGGCGGGTGCATCCGCGGCGGCGGGCGCGTCGGGTGCGCCGGCGGCGGGCGCGCCGGCGGGCGCGGCGGGTGCGGCGACGAAGATCACGTCTACGTCGCTGGCGTAGTTGAGCTCATGACCGCCGCACTTGCCCATGGCGATGACCGCCAGCCGGGCGGGGACCGAGCCGGGCGGCTGCTGTGACCGGGCGATGGCCAGCGCCGCCTCGAGGGCCGCGGCCGCCAGGTCGGCCAGCTCGGCCGCGGTCTCGTCCACGGTCACCGCGCCCGTCAGGTCCCGGGCGGCCAGGTGCAGCAGCCGCCGCCGGTAGGCAGCCGCGAGTGCGGCCGGTGCGGCGCCCCGGTCCCCGTCCTGCGCCCCGGCCGGATCGGCGACCGGCTCCGGGTCGTCGGGCTTGGCCCCCACCGCCAGGAGGAGATCCGCCCGCAGCTCGGCCGCGCCCGGGCTGCGCAGCGCGTCCGGGCCGCTCAGCACCTGCCAGTCCGCCGGGTGCCGGACCAGGTGATCGCCGAGCGCCGCGCTCGCGCCGAGCACCGCGGTGAGCCGGGCTCCGCAGCCCGGCGTCGGCGCGCAACGCGGCGAGCAGGTCGCCGCCGAGCGGCATCCGGGACAGCATGACCAGGGCCAGATCGGGGTCGGCGGCCGCGGCGAGGGAGGCTAGCAGGTCAGCGTCGGCGCCGTCAGGATCGAGGGCCAGGTCCTCGCTGAGCAGCCGCTCCGCCCGGGCGGCGTCCGCGAAACCCAGCCGGGCCAGCTCCCCGGCCGGTGTGGTTCTTCGGCGCGCACTCACACCTGCACCGTAACGGCCGCGGGACGAGTTGGCTTCCCCTGGTGGGGCCAGTACCGGGGCCGGCACGGCCGCGGCAGCGGCGGGAAGGAATTGATCCGGCGATCAGCGCCGGTGACCGGGGAGCCGGGAGGGAGGGGCCGGGGGACCCCCCGGCTTCCGCATGGAAGCCGGAGGTCCGGCGCCGGGGCCGTCCGTGGACGGCCCCGGCAGGGGGGTGCACCGGGGGGGGGGTAGGTGCACTCTTAGAGTGTGCGACAGGCCGGTAACGTCCCGGTAGCGCGGTTTACCGGCGGGTATGTCAGGCGCCGACGGCGTGGTCTTCGCGCAGCCGGGCACCCAGCGCGGACTCGGCTGGGGTCGCGGCGATCCCGAGGCCCGGCGGTTCCTCACCCTGCAGCCTGGCCCGGACCTGGTCGGCGTCGGAATGGTTCAGGCCTTCCAGGATGGCCAGCGCGTCCTGCCAGGCCTGGCGGGCCAGGTCCTCCTGACCGGAGACGTGGTAGGCATCGCCGAGGTGGACCAGCATGGTGGTCTCGTAGTACCCCGTCCGGAGTCCCGCGATGATGCTCACCGCGGTACGCAGGCAGCTGATGGCCTCGTCCAGCCGGCCCAGATGCAGCAGCGCGAACCCCATGCTGTCCCAGGTGGCCGCCTCGTTGAGCGCGTCTCCGCGGCCCCGGTACATGCTGAGCGCCTGCTCGCAGAATTCCAGCGCCTGCTCGTAGTCCCCCAGCTGGGCGTGCATCCAGCCGACCCCGTTGAGCATCTTGGCCAGGCCCTGCTCGTGCCCTTCCTGGCGGTACAGGGTGAGGGAGAGCTGGGCGTGACCCAGCGCTTCCGCGATCCGGCCCTGCTGCTCGGCCAGGATCGCGATCTCGTTGTGCGCGCGGGCCTCACCCAGCCGGTCGCCTACCTGCCGATGCAGGTCGAGAGCCTGGCGGCAGTAATCGCGGGCCTCGGCCAGCTGGCCGAGACGGCCGACGGCGGCGGCCAGATCGCGGAACGCGTGCGCCTCCGCCGCCCGGTCCCCCAGCCGCCGGGCGGCGTCGATCGCGGTGCGCTGGATGGCGACCTGGTCGTGCCAGTAGCCCGCGCGGTCGAAGAACAGGTGCACCGCCCACGGCAGCTGCCACGCGTGCTGGTGCAAGCCGGCCTCACTGGCCTGGGCAATCGCCGCGATCAGCACCTGGCGCTCGGCTTCGTACCAGGCCAGCGTCTCAGCGGCGTAGCTGAGGAGCTCCGGGACCACGCCGGGCTGCGGCGGGTCCAGGGTGATGTGCGGGCGGACCGGGTTGAGGACCCGGCTGCCGGCCGAGGCGGTGTGCAGGTAGTGGTCCAGCACCCGGCGCACGGCCTGGCGCCGCTCCAGGTCACTGTCGGTGGTCTGGGCCAGGTACGCCGCGTAGGCACGGAGCAGGTCATGAAACGCGTACCGGCCCGGCGCATGCTCCGCGATCAGGTGGGCGTCGGCCAGCTCGGCGACCGCGGCCGCCGCCTGCCCGCGGTCCACCCCGGCCAGGCTCGCGGCCGCGGCGATCGTCACGTCCGGCCCGGCGTGCAACCCGAGCAGCCGGAACATCCGCGCCGCCGGCCCGCTCAGCTGCTCGCACGACCAGGAGAACACCGCCCGGATGCTGGCCACCGGATCCCCGGCGTCCAGCGCTTCCAGCCGCCCCTGCGCGTCGGCCAGCTCGCGGGCCAGGTCGGCGAGCGGCAGGTAGGGCCGGGCGGCCACCCGGGCGGCCAGGATGCTCAGCGCCAGCGGCAGCCGGGAACACGCCTCGGTCAGCTGCCGGACGGCGTCGGCCTCCGCGCGGGCCCGCTCGCCCAGCCGGCTGGCCAGCAGCTCGGAGGCCTCGTCGGCGGTCAGCACGTCCAGCGGGACGAGCCTGGCCCCTTCGGTCGCGGCCAGGCCGGGCAGCCGCGCCCGGCTGGTCACCAGCGCGAGGCAGGACCGGCTGCCCGGCAGCAGCGGCCGCACCTGGGCGGCGTCGCGGGCGTTGTCCAGGATGACCAGGACCCGCTTGCCGGCCAGCACGCTGCGGTACAGGGCGGACTGCGCCTCGACGCTGTCCGGTATCTGCTCCTCGGTCACGCCGTAGGCGCCCAGGAACCAGCGCAGCGCATCCCCCGGCGCGACCGGCGTGCCGGACGGGTCGAACCCGCGCAGGTTCACGTACAGCTGCCCGTCGGGGAACTCCGCGGCGCTGCGATGCGCCCAGTGCACCGCGAGGGCGGTCTTGCCGGCCCCCGCGGTACCGCCGATGACCAGGACCTTGGCGACATCGTCGGCGGAGGCCGCATCGTGCTGCCAGGCCTGCAGCTCGGCCAGCTCGGCGGTCCGCCCTGCGAAGTGCGCCACCCCGGCGGGCAGCTGCCGGGGTACCACGGCGGCCTGGCTGGCGGCGGCTCCGGCCGGCCCGGGACGGGACGGCCCGGCCCCCACGGTCGGGCTGGACTTCGCCGCGCCCGCCCGGCTGGCGGGCTGGCTCCCGCCCGGTCCCGCCCGGGCCACCGGCCCGGCGGCGGCCCGGCCCGGCGTCCGGCTGCCCGCCCCGCTGCCTGGCGCTGCCGGCCGCCACGGGGCGGCCGGCGCGGGCCCGGCCGGGCCGGCGTTCGCCGTGCGGCCGCCGGGTGCGCGACCGGGCAGCGGGGCCGGTCCGCGGCTGGCCCCCTCCGCGTCGCCAGGGGCGTGCCCGGCCCGGGGCCGCCGCTGCGCTGATCCCGGCTCCGGCGGCGGCGGGGCGGTCAGGAACCTGGCCAGCGCGGGACCCGGCGCGGCCAGGTCCGGGTCGGCGTCCAGGATGCCGGCCTGCAGATCGCGCAGTTCCCGGCCAGGTTCCACGCCGAGCTCATCCACGAGCAGCCGCCGGGTGCGCTGGTAGGCGGCCAGCGCCTCCGCCTGCCGGCCGCAGCGGTAGAGCGCCAGCATCAGCTGGGCGTGGAAGCGCTCACGCCACGGGTGATCGCTCGCCAGCTGGGTGAGCTCGCCGACCAGCTCCGCGTGCATCCCCCGGGCCAGCCCGGCGTCCATCCGCCATTCCTGGGCCTGCATCCGCAGCGCATCCAGCCGGGGTACCTCGGCCGTGATGAGCACGTTGGAGGGCACATCCACGAGCGGGTTCCCGCGCCACAGGCCGATCGCCTCGCCCAGGATCTCCCACGCCCCCGGGCCGCCGCGGGACGGCGTGTCGCGGCGGATGGCCTCGCCGCCCTGGCTGCACAGCGCGGTGAAACGCAGCGCGTCAACCTCGTCCGGTTCCGCCTCGAGGGCGTAACCCGGATCCCGGGTCACGATCCGGCGCCCGGCGACCGGGCCGAGGATCTGCCGCAGCCGCTTGACGTAGTTGCGGATGGCCACCCGGGCGCCGGCCGGCGGCGCGCCGTCCCAGACGATCTCGGCCAGCTCGTCGTAGGAGGCGACCTGCCCGGCCCGCAGCGCCAGCGCGGCCAGGATCACCCGCTGCTTGGGGGCGGGGACAGGCACCGGCTCGCCGCCGTCGCGGACCAGTAATGGCCCGAGTACGCCCACCCAGAACACTGTGCCCTGACCCCGATCCATGGTCCCGCCGCCCACCCCTGGCCCGACCGCTGTTCCGGCGCTCTCCGACGCCACGGCCTGGCTCACATAGTCATAGCACGGGCAAGTAACGATCCAGCTCAAACTGGGTGACCTGGTGCCGGTACTCGCGCCACTCCTCGCGCTTGTTGCGCAGGAAGAAGTCAAACACGTGCTCACCGAGGGCCTGCGCCACCAGTTCGCTGTCCTGCATCACCGTGATCGCCTCATCCAGGCTCTGCGGCAGCGGTGAGATACCCAGTGCCCGTCGCTCGGCCGAGGTGAGCGCCCAGACGTCATCCTCCGCGCCGGGCGGCAGCTCGTAACCGGCCTCGATGCCTTTCAGGCCGGCTTCCAGGATCACCGCGAACGCAAGGTACGGATTGCACGCCGAGTCTACCGAGCGGAACTCGACCCGGGTGGCATTTCCCTTGTGCGGCTTGTACATCGGAATCCGCACCAGGGCCGACCGGTTGTTGTGGCCCCAGCAAATGTAGGCCGGGGCCTCGCCACCAGCGCCCGCGGCGCTTTCCGCCGCCCCCCATAGCCGCTTGTAGGAGTTGACCCACTGGTTGCAGACCGCGGTGATCTCCGCGGCGTGCCGGAGCAGGCCCGCGATGAACATCCGGCCCAGCTTGGACAGCTGGAATTCCGCGCCCGGCTCGTAGAAGACGTTACGGTCGCCCTCGAACAGCGACATGTGGGTGTGCATGCCCGAGCCCGGGTACTCGGTGAATGGCTTGGGCATAAAGGATGCATAAACGCCCTGCTGAAGCGCGACTTCCTTCATCACCAGCCGGAACGACATGATGTTGTCCGCGGTGGTCAGGGCGTCCGCGTACCGCAGGTCGATCTCCTGCTGGCCGGGGGCGCCCTCGTGGTGGCTGAACTCGACCGAGATGCCCATGCTCTCCAGCATCTGGATCGACTCGTGCCGGAAGTCGTGCGCGACGCTGTGCGGGGTGTGGTCGAAGTAGCCGCCCGTGTCGATCGGCTGCGGCTTGAGGCCCGCCACGGGCCTTTCCTTCAGCAGGAAGAACTCCACCTCGGGATGGGTGTAGAAGGTGAAGCCGAGATCGGCGGCGTGGCCGAGCGCCCGCTTCAGCACGTAGCGGGGATCCGCGTAGGAGGGCGAGCCGTCCGGCATCCGGATGTCGCAGAACATCCGGCCCACCCCGGAGGCCTCGCCGCGCCAGGGCAGCAACTGGAACGTGGACGCGTCGGGCTTGGCGATCATGTCCGCCTCGTAGACCCGGGCGAACCCCTCGATCGCCGAGCCGTCGAACCCGATGCCCTCGGCGAAGGCTCCCTCGAGCTCGGCGGGGGCCACCGCGACCGACTTCAGGTACCCGAGGACGTCGGTGAACCACAGCCGGACAAAACGGATATCCCGCTCCTCCAGGGTGCGGAGGACGAATTCTTCCTGCCTGTCCATGGCGGCCTGTCCTTGCTGGTCAGCGGCGTTCACCTGGGGAAATGGCGGGCAGCACAGCATACCGGCTGACCGAGCCCGCCCGGGCTGACAGTCTCTCGCGACCGTGTTACCAGGGCGTTACAAAGCTGCGGCGAGTCTACCCGCTGTCCGCGAGCCGAGCCTGGCCTCCCAGGCCGGAACCTGCCGCGGGCCACCGGGGTCTGCCCGGGGGCCGGCGGGCGGCCGGGTGCGGGCCGGGTGCCCGATTAGAGTGACAGGGTGACCAGGCTGCGGATCGCCCTTGCCCAGGTGAACTCGACCGTCGGCGACCTGGCGGGCAACGCCGCGACGGTGGCGGAGTGGACCCGCCGCGCCGCGGACGCCGGCGCCGACCTCGTCGTGTTCCCGGAGATGATGCTGACCGGCTACCCGGTGGAGGACCTGGCGCTCCGGGACTCGTTCGTGGACGCCTCGATCGCCACCCTGGAGGCGACGGCTCAGCAACTGGACGCAGGCGGGCTCGGCGGCGTCGCCGTCGTCACCGGCTACCTGGGCCGGCGGTCTGGCGGCACGCCCCGGGTCGGCGAACCGGTGAGCTCGGCCCAGAACGCGGCCGCACTGCTGTACGGCGGGACGGTCGCGGTCACCACGGCCAAGCATCACCTGCCGAATTACGGGGTGTTCGACGAGTACCGCTACTTCGTGCCCGGGAACCGGCTGCCGGTGGTCCGGGTCCCGGCCCGCTCCGGGGACGCGGTGGACGTGGCCATCGCCATCTGCGAGGACCTGTGGCAGGACGGCGGCCCGGTCGCGGTGACCCGGCAGGCGGGCGCGGGGCTGCTGGTGGTCCCGAACGCGTCCCCGTACGAGCGGGGCAAGGACCAGGCCCGGCTGGAACTGGTGGTCCGCCGGGCCCGCGAGGCGGGCGCGGCCCTGGCCTACGTGAACATGATGTGCGGCCAGGACGAGCTGGTCTTCGACGGCGATTCGATCATCGTCAACGCCGAGGGCGGCCTGATCGCGCGGGGACCGCAGTTCGAGGAAGCGCTGCTGGTCGCGGACCTCGACCTGCCCCCGGCGCCGCCGGTCACGGACACCAGCCCGTCCCCCGACACCCCTGCCGAGCCCGGCGACGGCACGGTGATGAGCATCCACCGGGTAGCGCTGCCCGCGCCGGCCACCCCGCCCCGTCCGCTGCCCCCGCTTCCTGAGCCCATGATCGCCGCCCGGCTGGCCCCCCGGGCCGAGGTCTACTCCGCCCTGGTCACCGGGGTGCGCGACTACGTGCGCAAGAACGGCTTCCGCTCGGTCATCCTGGGCCTGTCCGGGGGCATCGACTCCGCGCTGGTCGCCACCATCGCGGCGGACGCGCTGGGGCCGGACCAGGTGCACGTCGTGCTGATGCCCAGCGCCTACTCCTCGGGGCATTCGGTGAGCGACGCGGAGGACCTGGCCAAGCGCCAGGGGCTGCACGCCCGGACGGTCCCGATCGCCCCGATGGTGGACGCGTTCCAGGCCGAGCTGAACCTGGACGGACTGGCCGCGGAGAACCTCCAGTCCCGGATCCGCGGCGTGATCCTGATGGGGCTGAGCAACGCCGACGGCCACCTGGTCCTGACCACCGGTAACAAGAGCGAGATCGCCACCGGCTACTCGACCCTGTACGGCGACTCGGCCGGCGGCTTCGGGCCGATCAAGGACGTGCTCAAGACGCTGGTGTGGGAGCTGGCCCGGTGGCGCAACGCGCAGGCGGTGGAGCGCGGCCAGACGCCGCCCATCCCGGAGAACTCGATCACCAAGCCGCCGAGCGCGGAGCTGGCTCCGGGGCAGCTCGACACCGATTCGCTGCCCGACTACGCGGTACTCGACGCGCTGCTGGACGACTACGTGGAAAAGGACCTGGGCGCGGCCGAGCTGATCGCGGCCGGTCACGACCCGGACCTGGTGGACCGGGTGATCCAGCTGGTCGACCGGGCCGAGTACAAGCGGCGCCAGTACCCGCCGGGCCCGAAGATCACGCCGCGCAACTTCGGCCGTGACCGGCGCCTGCCGATCACCAACCGCTGGCGCGAGCCGCGCCCGGACGGCCAGCCCGGCTGATCCCCCTCGCGCCCGGCCCAGCGCGGGTCAGCCCAGCATCAGCACCGCGTAGCCGACCAGCCAGTGCTCCAGCTGGTAGTCCCCGCCCAGCACGTAGGGCAGAACGGCCTTCGCGTGCTGGCGGGCGGCCGCCACCGCGGGCTCGGCCCGCGGGTCGCCGGGCGGCAGGGCGCCGGCGATCTGCCGCCAGCACCACGCCCGGGTGGCGTTCAGGCCGTGCACCCGGCCGCCCTGGTCCTGGCCCGACGGCGGGATCACCGGCCACGGCCGGGGTGAACAAGGTCGCGGGGCGGCCCCACTCGAGCCCGGGCAGGAACATGGCCAGCCAGTCGGCGAACTCGGGCGGCGGCAGGACCCGCGCCATCAGCTCCGCCTCGGTCAGGGCCGGTGAGACGCAGTCATCGCCCGAGGGTTCCCAGTCAGCCGGGTACATGCTGTCTGCGCTGAACCAGGCGAGGGTCCGGGCCGCGATCGCGTCGCGCAGCGCCGGGTCGCCCGCGCGCGCCCTGGCCTCGGCGAAGGGCCAGGCCAGGGACAGGCCGAAGGCGCTGCCCTGCTCTGTCCCGTAGCGGACCGGGTAGGACTGCCCGGGCAGCCAGCTGAGCAGCCGCCCAGCCAGGGCCTCGGCCAGCGGGCCCATGGCCAGCGCCCACTTGCGGGCGTCCGGGTTGTCCCAGGTCTGCGTCTCGTGGACGAGGGCGAGCGCCCAGCCCCAGCCCTGCGGGCGCTCGGCCCAGGCGTCGGCGCTGCGCGCGAACTCGGCCTCGGCCGCCAGGGCCACCGGGGTGAACTGGGCGCCGAGCGCGGACCGGATCTCACCGCCGGGCACCGCGCCGGGCATGGTGCGCAGCAGCCGCACCAGCGCCCAGTGCATCTGGACCGAGGAGTGCCAGTCGAAGCTGCCGTAGAACACCGGCGTCCGCGCCCGGGGCCGGTAGGGGAAGTCGCCCGGCGCGGTCATCGTGTGCTGCATCGCCGCCGGGAACTCGTGCCTGATGTTGGCCAGCGCCGCGGCCGCGTACCCGGGCGCCTCGGTGCGCAGTAGCTCGGCCGACTCCTGCGATAGGTCCACGGTCTGCACACCCTCCTGCCGAGAGGTCCGGCCTGCCCAGTGGTCTGGCCAGCCCAGTGGCCTGGCCAGCGCAGTGGTCTGGCCAGCGCAGTGGTCTGGCCCGCCACGAGATGGATTCCGGGACCAGGCTGTCCTACCCCTACAGTTCTGCGTACCCCGACACGCAGGTAAGAGTGCCACCGCCGACCCAGATCTGGCCGTCGGCCTCGCGGAAGATGTGCACCCGCCCGGACCGGCCCAGCGCCGTGCCCTGGCTCGCCACATAGGGCGCGCTGACCCGCCCGGTGTCGAGCAGCCACTGGGCCAGCGAGGCGTTCAGGCTGCCGGTCACCGGGTCCTCGATCGTCGCGTCGCCGCTGCGGAAGAACGCCCGGACCTCGATGGCCTCGGGTAAGCCGGCCGGATGGAACCCGGTCACCCCGATATCCATGTCAACCGCGCCGGGCCGCAGGGCCAGCACAGCCTCCGCGCTCGGCAGCAGCACCGCCACCCAGCCGGGCCCGTTGTCCGCCCAGGCCAGGTCGGTGATGTCGGCACGGCTGATGCCCAGGACCGAGGCGAGGTGCTCGGCGAGCGGCTCCTCCACCGGCCCGGACCGGAGCAGCGGCGGGGCGGCGAAGGCCAGGCCGGCCGGGACCTGGCGGATCTCGACCAGGCCCGCCCCGCATTCCTGGATGAACACCTCGGGCCGGGCGGGCTTCCCGCCGGCCTCCAGCCAGGCGTGGCAGGTGCCCAGGGTCGGATGGCCGGCGAACGGCAGCTCGCGGCTGGGAGTGAAGATCCGGACCTGGTAATCCGCCTGCTCAGTGGACGCCGGCAGCACGAACGTGGTCTCGGACAGGTTGGTCCAGTTCGCGAAGCGCTGCATCTCGGCGGTGCTCAGCCCGTCGCAGTCGAGGACGACCGCGACCGGGTTGCCGCCGAAGGGCGTGGCAGTGAACACATCGACCTGGCGGAAGCGGCGCTGCATATCCCCGAGTCTGCCACCGCCCGCAAGCCGTTTCCCGTGCCGCTCCCCCGGCCTCGTAGGGTCGGGCCATGCGACGGAGCCGGGTGGCCTTACTGGCGGCCCTGGGAGTCAACAACTTCGGGTCTGGCCTGTTCCTGCCGGTGGTGCTGCTGTACGTGACCCGGGTCGTGGGGCTGCCGCTGGCCACCGCGGGGACGGTGGTCGCCCTGGGCACGGTGGCCGGGCTGGCGGTGCCGCCGGCCGCGGGCCGCCTGGTGGACCGGGTGGGCCCGCGGCGGATCGTGATCTGCGCCGAGCTGCTGCAGGCGCTGGGAGCGGTGACCTATCTGGCGGCCCGGGAGACGGCCATGGTGGCGGTCGCGGCGGTCCTGCTGGCCGGAGGACAGCAGTTGTTTTACAGCTCGCTGTTCGCCCTGATCGCGGACGTCGCGGGCGATGCGCCCCGGGACCGGCCTTTCGCGGTGGCGGCCATGGTGCGCTCGGCCTGTTTCGGCCTGGGCGGCCTGGCGGCCGCGGCCCTGCTCAGCTGGGCCGGGACGGGCGGTTACCGGGTGGCTGTGATCGTGGACGCGGGGAGCTTCGCGGTGTGCGCACTGCTCCTGGCGCTGCTGGTCCGGGTTCCGCGGCCGGTTCACCCGCAGGCCCGCGCCGCGGGGGCTGCGTCCGGGGGGCCGTGGTCGGACCGGCCTTTCCTGGCCCTGATCGTGGTGACGGGCCTGGCGGTGCTGCCGATGGACTTCTATCTCAGCGGGATGTCGGTGTATGTGCTGAGCGAACTGCACGCCGAGCCGTGGCTGCCCGGGGCGGCGCTGGCCCTGTATACCGGGCTGAACAGCGCGGGCACCACGGCGGCGCTGTGGGCCACCCGCCGTCTGTCCCGCACCACGGCGATGAACTGGGGCGCCGCGCTGTTGGTGGTCTGGTGCGGGGTCAGCGTGGCCGCGGTGGCGATGCCGGCGCGATGGCGTGCGGCGGACCTGCTGGCCGGGACCGTGGTGCTCGCGGTCGCCGGGCTGGCGTTCGGGGTGCGGGTGAACGCGCTGGCCGAGGCCGCGGCCCCCGCCGGGGCGCGGGGGCGCTATCTGGCCGCTTTCCAGTACTCGTTCACGGTGCCCGGGGTGATGGCCCCGGCGGTGGTGGCGCTGTTCGCGGTGGCGGTGTGGCTGCCCTGGCTCCTGGTCGGGGCCGCCGCCGGCCTGGCCGTCCTGGCCTTGCGCGGGCTGGCGGGCCAGTTGCCCGCCGCCGCGCTGAGGCCGGGATCAGCCCGGCCGGATGACCAGGCCGGGCCGTCGGCGGCCGCGGCCTGAATCAGCGGGGGGCGAGCCCGGCCAGCAGCTCGTCCACCACGCGCTGGGCGTAGACGGCGGAGATCGCCTCAGGCTGGTCCTTGCCCCGGGCGATCACCGCGCCGGTCAGCATGAACAGCGCCACCTCGACGTCAACGCCGGACCGCAGTTCTCCGGTGCCGACCCCACGGCGGAGCACCGACCGGATGACGTCCCGGCGCGGCTCCACCACGGTCTCGGTGTACTTGGCCATGAGCCGGGGGAACTTCGCGCCCTCGCCCAGCAGCAGGGCGAACTCCCGGGCCCGGCGCGGGTCGGCGTAATCGGCGGCCATGGCCTCCATCAGCGCGACCAGGTCGTCGCGGACCGACTCGCCACGCGGCTCCGGCAGCGGGGTCTTCAGCGCGGCCAGCGCGTCGAGCAGCAGGTCTTCCTTGCCGGGCCAGCGGCGGTAGATGGTCGCCTTGCCCACGCCGGCCATGGCCGCGACCTTCTCGATGCACAGGCCCTCGACGCCGTGCTCCGCGAAAATGCAGAGCGCGGCGTCGATGATCGCGCGATCGGCCTGCTCGCTGCGCGGGCGGCCGCGGCCGCGGGGCCGGCCCGCGGGGGCCGGGTGGTCAGACCCGGCCCCCGCGCCGTGCTCAGCGGCGCCGTGCTCAACGGAGGGGTGCTCAACGGCAGGGTGCTCAACGGCAGGGTGCTCAACGGCAGGGTGCTCAACGGCGGTGTTGGCGTGTGCTGCGGCCATGGTCCTAGCTTTCCAGCCCGGCCTCGGCGGCGATACCCGCCGGGACCTCCTCGGCCAGCACGTCGGACGCGCCCGCCGAAGCCTGCACCGCCTCAGCCTGCACGACCTCGGTCTGCGCCGCTGACCGGCCCGGCATCCAGATCAGCACGACCAGGGCGCCGAGCAGCGTGATCACCGCGGAGATACCCGTGGTGACGTGCATCGCGTGCACGAAGGCCGCGTCACCGAACTGGTCGAGGCGCAGTCCCGCGTGACCCAGCCGGCTCGCCACGGTGTCAGTTGCGGTGATAGAGCCCGTTGCGGCGCTCTGAGCGGAAGCGGGCAGGGCGGTCAGGTGCGGGCTGAGCTGGCCACGGTAGACCTGGGCCAGGATCGAGCCCAGCACCGCGACGCCAAGTGCCCCTGCAACCTGGCGGGCGGTGTTCGTCAGCGCCGAGCCGGAGCCGGCCCGTTCCCGGGGCACCACGGACATGACGGCCTCGGTGGCCGGGGGCATCACCATGCCCATGCCCGCGCCCTGCACGAAGAAGATGACGCCCAGCACCCAGATCGGCGTGCTCACCCCGAGCAGCAGGTAGCCGCCCAGCGCGACCGCGACGGTGACCAGGCCGGTCGCGGCGACGGCCTTGGTGCCGTACCGCTTGACCAGCCGGGAACTGCGGGGTGCCATCAGCATCTGGCCCGCCGCGAACGGCAGCGTCAGCAGGCCCGCGTCCAGCGGGCTGTACCCGCGCACGCTCTGCAGGTAGAAGCTGAGGAAGAACAGCGCGCCCATCATGCCGAAGAAGACCAGGCCGAGCGCGCCGACCGCGGAGGACAGCCGCGGGTCACGGAACAGCTTCACGTCCAGCGACGGGTGCGACAGCCGGGTTTCGTACCAGGCGAACAGGGCGAGGATGGCCAGGCCCGCGGCGGTGGTGCCGAGCACGTCCCAGTGGATCCACGTGCCCTTGTCGCCGCCCTGGATGATGCCGTACACCACGAGCACCAGGCCGACGACGGACATCAGCACGCCCAGGTAGTCGATCCGGCCGGGGTTGGGGTTCCGCGACTCGGGCACGAGCAGCAGGATGGCCAGCACGCCGACCGCGGTGAGCGGGACGTTGATCAGGAAGACGCTGCCCCACCAGAAGTGGGCCAGCAGCAGGCCGCCCACGATCGGGCCGATCGCCACGCCGATGCCGACGGCGGTGGCCCAGATGCCGATGGCCCTGGCGCGCTCGCGGGGGTCGAACACGTTAGAGATGATGGACAGCGTCTGCGGCATGACGGCCGCCGCGCCGAGGCCCATGGCGGCCCGCGCGAAGATCAGCTGATCCGGGTTGCGTGAATAGGCGGTGATCAGCGAGAACGCGCCGAACGCCGCCATGCCGAACATCAGCATCTTCTTGCGGCCGATCCGGTCGCCGATCACCCCGAAGGTGAACAGCAGGCCGGCGAAGACCAGCGTGTAGGAGTTGATGCCCCATTCGAGCTGGCTCTGGCTGGCACCCAGGCCCGCGGGCTTGGGCTCGGCGATGGTCTTGAGCGCGACGTTCAGCACCGTGTTGTCGAGCACGATGGCGATGAGGCTGATGACCAGCACGCCGAGGATGGCCCAGCGGCGGCGGTAGATCCGGTCAGCGGCGGTGTCGGCGGCCCGGCTGAGCGCGGCCGAGGCGCCAGACTGACCTGCCGCGGGCTGGCCCGCGGCCGGTCGTGAGGTGCGGTGATCCATAACGTCCTTCTGGTCAGGGGAAGGCCATCCGGGATGGCGGCGTTACCCATGGTGCGTATGGTCCGGCGGCTGCCCCGCCCGGAACGTGTCCCGGCGGCGGGATGCGCCGGGGAAGCTATCGATACGGAACTAGACCGTATCGAAAAAGATTCCCGCGCCGGGCGAATTTTTCCCCGGCCTCCCGCAGGCCGTCCCCGGTCCTCCCGCCCGGCCGTCCCCCAGGTCCTCCCGCCTGGCCGTTCCCCGGGCCCGCGCACCCGTTACCCCGGGCCCGCGCACCCGTTTACCCCGGGCCCGGGCGCCCGCTCCGGCCCGTCACGAAACACCACGTTAACCGGGGCTATCTCCAGGGCCCGGCGCATGTCATGATCGAACGGTCCGGGGACGCCGCAACGGCGCCACGAGACTGGAGGAACCCAGGATGAATGATTTCCCTGGGGGCACGGGCACGGCCGCGACCGAGACGCGGACCAGTGCACCAGCCCCCGCCGCCAGCACTGTCCCAGCCAGTACAGTCCCGGCCAGCACGGGCGCGGCCCGCACGGGCGCGGCGGCCACCAGAACCCCCGAGCCCCTCTACGGCGGCCGTGCCACCCGCCGGGTGACCGTGAGCGACCTGGCCAAGGCCAAGGCCCGCGGCGAGAAGTGGCCCATGCTCACCGCGTACGACGCGCTGACCGCGCGCGTCTTCGACGAGGCCGGGATCCCGGTGCTGCTGGTCGGTGACTCGGCCGGCATGGTCGTCTTCGGGCACGACACGACGATCCCGGTCACCCTGGACGAGCTCATCCCGCTGACCGCGGCGGTGGTCCGGGGCACCAGCCGGGCCCTCATCGTCGCCGACCTGCCGTTCGGCTCCTACCAGGCGTCGCCCGGGGCGGCGCTCGCGGCCGGGATCAGGTTCCTCAAGGAAGCCGGCGCGCATGCGGTCAAGCTGGAGGGCGGCCGCCGGGTGCTCCCGCAGGCGGAGGAGCTGGTCGCGGCCGGCATCCCGGTCATGGGCCACCTCGGGCTCACCCCGCAGTCGGTGAACGTGTTCGGCGGCTACCGGGTGCAGGGCCGGGGCGAGGACGGCGAGCGGCTGCTGCAGGACGCGAAGTCGCTGGAGGCGGCGGGCGCGTTCGCGGTCGTGCTGGAGTGCGTGCCCGCGGAACTCGCCGCCCGGGTCACCGACGCGGTCTCGATCCCGACCATCGGCATCGGCGCCGGGCCGGGCTGCGACGCCCAGGTGCTCGTCTGGCAGGACATGGCCGGGCTGTCCCCGCGGACGCCGAAGTTCGTCAAGCGCTACGCGGACGTGGCCGGCCTGCTCGGCCGCGCCGCGCAGGCCTTCGCGGACGAGGTGACCGGCGGCCAGTTCCCGGGCGAAGAGCACTCCTACCGCTGAAACTGGCAGCCGCTGAGGCCCCGGCCCCCGGTCCGGGGCCTCAGCGCGCCCGGCCCGCCCCGGCCGCCCCGTCAGGCCCCCCGGCCACCCCGCTGGCGGCCCTGAACGACCCATTCGGGCATATATACCCTTAGTGGGACTTAGACTTCTGGCGCCAGCTTGGTGCGCGGAATTCCCCGGCAGTCTGCGCAGCATCTCCCCGGAGGGTCACTGATGAGGCGCATACCGGCCCTGCTCCCGGTGGCGGCGATCGCGGCGGGCCTGGCCGTCGCCGGCTGCTCCACCGGGGGAAGCCGGTCCACCAACGCGGAACAGGCCATGTACGCCGCGGTCAGCAAGCCGCAGAGCGCGCCCGCGTCGCTGCCGGCCGGCCAGAAGTGGGTCGGCGGCCCGGCCCAGGGCCTGCGGATGGCGGTGCCGGAACGCTGGGTGACGGTACCCCTGGCGGCCCGCCGCCGCGCGCTGCACGCGGTCGGCCTCGGCCAGCTCAGCCGCTCGGTGCTGGACACGGTGGTGCCGGGCTGGGGCAGCCCCGGCTCGGTCACCCTGGCCGACCCCGGGCCGGGCGGCGGCTCGGGCTACCAGGCGATCATGTCGCTCAGCTGCCAGGTGACTCACCTCCCGGCCGGCACCAACGCGCTGACCGGCCTGAACACCCTGGCCGAGCAGGAGTTCAGCGCCATCAACTCCAGCAACGCCCAGCTTGGCCAGACCACCGTGGACGGACGCACGGCGATCCTGGCCGACAACGAGATGAGCGTGGGCACGGCGACGGTCACCGCGCTGCAGTACGCGATCGCGGCCCCGGCCGACCGCACCTGCTACGTCACGCTGGCCACCGAGAAAGAGGTGCCGTACGAGCCGGTGTTCTCCCGGCTGCGGCCCGGGATCCAGGTGCTGGGCGCCTGAGCCAGGTGCTAGGCGCCTGAGCCGGGCCGGCTGGCCGCGATCTGCGCGAACGCCACCCTGACCTGCTGGTGCGCGGCGGCCTTGGTCACGCCGAGGCGCGCCAGCGTGGCCGCGGTGGCATCCTCCCCGTCCACCAGGCCGAGCAGGATGTGCTCGGTGCCGATGTAGTTGTGCCCCAGGTGCAGCGCCGCACGCAGGGCGCCCTGCAGCGCGGCGACCGCACCGGGCCCGAGTGGCACCCGCGCGGCGGCCGCCCCGCTCCCGGCCGGTTCCCCGGCTGGCGCGTCCCCCGGCCCCGGCTCCGGCAGGCCGAGCGCGGACCGCAGCGGGCCGTCACTGACGCCGAGGGCCGCCATGGCCCGGGCGGCCACCCCTTCCGGCTCGGCCAGCAGCCCCGCCGCGAGGTGCTCGGGGCCGATCACGGCCACGTCCGCGGCCCGCGCCAGGTCCTCGGCGGCGGCGAGCACGTTGCGGGCGCGCAGGGTGAACCGGGAGAAGTCGCCCGGGACCTCCGGCAGCTTGACCGGGCCGCGCGGCACGAAACGCTGCTGGGCCGCCTGCTTGGTGACGCCCATGCTGGCGCCGATCTGGCTCCAGGACGCACCCGAGCGGCGGGCCTGGTCCACGAAGTGACCGATCAGCGAGTCCGCCTGGTCACTCAGCGCGGCGGACACCGCGACCGCGTCGGAGAGGTTGTCCAGCGGCGAGCCGCTCGGACGCTGCGTCTTGACGTAGGTGATGAGGGTGTCGAGGGACACCGGCGAGGATGTCACGCGTCAATCTTAGATTGACGCCACCGGGATGGTCAAGACTGGATTGACGCTGCGGGCCGCGCAGCGTCCCTGGCCTCCGCAACGAAGACCACCCCCGGCCAGTCCCGCCGCCCCGGCCGGCGGGGCCGGGGCCAGCGCCGGGGCCGCCCGGTCAGATGTCGGTGACGCGCAGGCCCGCGTGTGCCTTGTAGCGGCGGTTGATGGAGACGAGGTTGCAGGTCAGCGCCTCGACCTGGGCGCAGTTGCGCAGCCGCCCCGCGTACACCCCGCGGACGCCGGGGATGCGCGCGGCCAGCGCCTGGACCAGGTCGGTGTCCGCGCGGTCTTCTCCCAGCACCATCACGTCGAGATCGACCGTCTCGATCGCCGGGTCCAGCAGCACCACCGCGGACACATGGTGGAATGCCCCCACCACGCGGCTGTCCGGGAGGACCTCGGCTGCCTGCTGCGCGGCGCTGCCCTCCGGGACCGGGAGCGGGTAGGCCCCGCGCTTGTCGAACGCCATCGGGTTGACGCAGTCGATCACTATCTTGCCGGCCAGCGGGCCGGCCAGGGAGACCAGCAGGTCGCGGTGGCCCTCCCAGGGCACCGCCACGATCACCAGGTCGGCCTCGCGCGCCGCGTCGGAGTTGGCCAGCCCGCGGATCCCGGCGCCGCCCAGTTCCGCCGCGGCTGTCTTGGCGCGCTCCGCGCTCCGTGAGCCGATGATCACCGGGTTGCCGGCCGCGGCCAGCCGCTTCGCGAGGCCCCGCCCCTGATCACCGGTGCCGCCCAGGACCCCCACGATCAGGTCGGCGACATCTTTGTGCACAGTGGAAGATCCTTGCTCCGCGGCCATGTGCCGATCCTGCCAGACCCCTGATCGCCGTGACACGATGGCCCGGTGGACGCGGATCAGGTGGCTGCCCTGCGGGCCATGCTCGCCCCGACCGGCTGGCTGGAACGCACCAACGCGTTCGCCCGCGTCCTGCGCCGGTCCCGGACTCCCGGCGGCCTGCTGGTGGTCGGGACACCCGGGGACGAGCCCTGGCACCTGGCCGCGCACCTGGACGAGGAGAGCCGGCTGGCCGGCGCGCCCGGGCTTTCCCCCACCCTGGTCCGCTGGGCACCGCCGCTGGACGCCCCGCCGCACCTGCGGGTCGGCCTGGGCCGCCTGGAGCGGGCCGAGCGCGGCGAGACCGTGCTGGTCGTGGGCACCGGGCTGGCGCCCGCCCCGCTGCTCGAACGGGTCAACGACGCCCGCAAACGCGCCACGGTCCTCGCCCTCGACCAGGGCGACCCGGAGCTGGAGCAGCTGGCCCACGAGGCGCTCGCGGTCACGCCGGGGACGGCCCCGGTGTCCTTCGACGGCGCACAGCACCTGGTCAGCTCGGCAGCGGCCGCGGACCCCGCCGGGCTGACCCAGCGCGGGCTCCGGCACTGGCTCAGCCGGGTGCTCGACACCGTGAGCGGGCCCGCCCCCGGCCGGCCACAGGCCTAACCAGCCCCACGCGGCGAGCCGCCCAGGTCAGGGCCGACGCCGCCAGCCCTGCCGCACGCGCCCCGGTCACCGCGGTCCGCCACCCCGGGAACGCCATCCCCGGCAGGTTTTCCTTCATCTCGATTTTCCCTATTGACATTATAGGGATCCGGCTTCCACCATGGGGTCATGGCTGCAACCCCCTACTGGTCTCGCGCCGCCCTGCGGATCTGGGCGGAGGCGCCGGGGCGGTGTACCCGGCCTCCCGGCCTGCTCCCCGCCGAGGAGGCATAACCCGTCCGGACCAGCCTGCCGTCCGGGGCCCAGCCCCCGCCGCGCGGCCGGCGGCACTACTGCCGTCACGAGCGAGGTCTGTCAATGCCTGGAAACCCACCCACTGGACTGCTCCCCACCGGCCTGGCCAAGGGCACCACCCGCGCCGCCGGGCGGAGCGCCACCGACGCTGCCGGGACGGAGCCGAACACCCCGCCCGGCCCGGAGGAGCACAGCGGCCGGCCCGGCCCGGCGCATCTCAGCGCGGTCCCCGCTGGCCCGCAGGACGCAGTCCGGGCAGCCCCGCCGGGCGCCGCCCCGGGCCCGCGCGGAACGCCCGCTGCGCGCCGCCGCAACCGGACCTGGTTCCGGATCATCAGCCCGCTGGTGGTGCTCGTCGGCTGGCAACTCGTGAGCATGTCGGGACTGATCTCCCAGCAGAAGCTCCCGCCGCCCAGCTCGGTCCTGCACACCGCGCTCACGCTGATCACCACGAACAACGCCGCGTACGGCACGCTGCAGGGCGCGATGGTCGTATCGCTGGAACGGGTGGCGATCGGCTTCGCCGTCGGCGGAGCGGTTGGCCTGGCTCTCGGCGTGGTCTCCGGGCTGAGCAGGCTCGGCGAGAACTCGGTGGACCCGCTGATGCAGATGCTCCGGACGCTGCCGCTGTTCGGGCTGATCCCCGTGTTCATCGTCTGGTTCGGTATCGGCCAGCTGCCCAAGGTCCTGCTGATCGCGCTAGGGGCCTCGATCCCGCTCTACCTGAACACGTTCTCCGGGATCCGCAACGTGGACGCCAAGCTCGCCGAGGCGGGCCAGTCCCTGGGGCTGGGCCGCGGCGAGACGATCCGGCACATCATCCTGCCGGGCGCACTCCCGCAGATCCTGGTCGGCCTCCGGCAGAGCCTGGGCATCGCCTGGCTGGCCCTGGTGGTCGCCGAGCAGATCAACGCGAACGCCGGGCTCGGCTTCATGATCAACCAGGGCCAGCAGTTCCTGAACAACAGCGTGATCTTCGTGGCGCTGCTCGTGTACTGCGTGCTCGGCCTGCTCACCGACGCCCTGGTCCGGCTGATGGAAAGGAGGGCGCTGGCATGGCGCCAAGGACTGCTGGATCACTGACCGGTTCCCCGGCTGACGCGCCGCCGCGCCCCGCCGCCTGGGTCCGGGGGCTGACCCGGGAGTTCGCGGGCCGGCGCGTGCTGGACCAGCTGGACCTGGACATCGCGCCCGGCGAGTTCGTGGCGCTGATCGGCCGCAGCGGCACCGGGAAGTCCACCCTCCTCCGCGCGCTGGCCGGCCTGGACCGCGGGGTTACCGGCGACCTGGGCGTGGCAGGCACCGCGGCGGTCGCCTTCCAGGAGCCGCGGCTGCTGCCCTGGCGCCGGGTCTGGGCCAACGTGGGCCTCGGGCTGCGCACCGGCGACCCGAAGGCGGTGGCCCTGGACGCGCTGGAGGAAGTCGGCCTGGGCGCCCGGGCCGACGCCTGGCCGCTGACCCTGTCCGGCGGGGAGGCCCAGCGGGCCGCGCTGGCCCGGGCCCTGGTCCGCGAGCCCAGCCTGCTCCTGCTGGACGAGCCGTTCAGCGCGCTGGACGCGCTGACCACCATCACCATGCACCGGCTGGTCCTGCGGCTGTGGGCGCATCACCAGCCCGCCGTGCTCCTGGTCACGCACGACGTGGACGAGGCGCTCGCGCTGTCTGACCGGGTGCTCGTCCTGGCCGGCGGCCGGATCGCGCTGAGCGAGCGGGTCGACGTGCCCCGGCCGCGGGAGCGCGACCACCCGGAACTGACCGCCCTGCGAACCCGCCTGCTCATCGAGCTCGGCGTCGTCACGGAAGGATGATCATGATCAACAGATTCCGCGGCCTTACCCGCGCGCAGCGCCACCGGGCGGTGCCCGTCGCCGCCGGCGTGGGCCTGCTCGCCCTCATCGCGGCGGGCTGCTCCTCGTCCGGGACCAGCGCTGGCTCGGGCCCGTCCTCGACCGCGAGCGCCAAGAACGCCAACGTGTCCAGCGTCACCCTGCACATCGGCGACCAGGCGGGCTCGGGTTCCCAGTCGCTGCTCACCGCAGCCGGCCTGATTAACAAGCTGCCGTTCAAGGTCACCTGGTCCGACTTCACCTCCGGCCCGCCGATGCTCCAGGCCATGGGTTCCGGCGCGATCGACATCGGCAGCGTGGGCGACGCCCCGCCGGTGTTCGCGGCGGCGGGCGGGGACAAGGTGGCCATCGTCGGCGCGGTCACGGGCGGCCCGAACGGTGCCGCGATCGTCGTGCCGGACAACTCGCCGATCCACTCGATCGCCCAGCTCAAGGGCAAGAAGATCGCGGTCGCGCAGGGCAGCTCGGCTGACTATCACCTGCTCACCGTGCTGAACAAGGCCGGCATCTCGGTGCACGACGTGGACCTGGACTACCTGCAGCCCGCCGACGGCCTGGCCGCGCTGACGTCCGGGCACGTGGACGCGTGGGATGTCTGGTCGCCGTACATCGAGCAGGTCGTGGGCCAGGACCACGCCCGGGTGCTGGTGAACGGCTCCGGCTTCGGCAGCCCCTACTCATTCGCGGTCGCATCCCGCGCCGCGCTGGCCGACCCGGCGACGGCTGCCGCGATCCGCGATTACCTCAAGCTGCTCAATCAGGCCTACGTGTGGGCAGGCTCGCACCTCTCGGTCTGGGCCTCGGTCTGGGCCAAGGCCACCGGGCTGCCGGACAGCATCATGCTCAAGGCGGCTAAGGACGACGTGCGGACCCCGGTCCAGATCACCCCGGCCGTAGTCAATTCCGAGCAGTCCGTATCCAACGCGTTCACCAGCGCGGGGCTGATCCCCGGCCACGTGGACTTCAAGGACTACTCGGACACCAGCTTCAACGACACCGTTGGAGGCGCCTCATGACGCTGACGTTCCACTGGTTCCTGCCCACCACCGGTGACGGCCGGTCGATCATGGGCCGGGGGCATAGCCTGCCCCCGGCCGGGGCGGCAGGCGGCCCGTCCGGCCGGCCGGACGCCCCGCATATCCGCGGTGCGGCCACGCAGGAACGGCCGCCGGACATCGAGTACCTGGCCCAGGTGGCCCGCTCGGCCGAGCAGCTGGGCTTCGAGGCGGTGCTGACCCCCACCGGCACCTGGTGCGAGGACGCATGGCTGGTCACCGCGGCGCTGACCCGGGAGACCAGCCGGCTGAAGTTCCTGGTCGCGTTCCGGCCCGGGCTGACCTCCCCGACCCTCGCCGCCCAGATGGCCGCTACCTATCAGCGGCTGTCCGGGGGCCGGCTGCTGCTCAACGTGGTGACCGGGGGCCAGGCCGACGAGCAGCGGCGGTTCGGCGACTACCTGTCGCACGACGAGCGGTACGCCAGGACCGGGGAGTTCCTGGCCATCGTCCGGGGCGCGTGGACCGGCGAGCCATTCGACTTCCGCGGCGAGTACTACCAGGTGGACGGGGCCACCGTGCTGCGCCCGCCGGACCCGGTGCCGGGGATCTACTTCGGCGGCTCCTCCCCCGCGGCGGGCCGCGTGGCGGCCTCCTCCGCGGACGTGTACCTGACCTGGGGCGAACCCCCGGCGCAGGTCGCGGAGAAGCTCGCCTGGATCCGCGAGCTGGCCGCGGCCGAGGGCCGCTCGCTGCGCTTCGGCATCCGGCTGCACGTGATCACCCGGGACACCGAGGCGGACGCCTGGGCTGAGGCCAGCCGGCTGCTCGACTACCTCGACCCGGCCGAGATCACCAAGGCCCAGCAGGTCCTCGGGGCCAGCGAGTCGGTCGGCCAGGACCGGATGCGGGCCCTGCACGCCGCCTACCGGCACGGCGGCTCCGCCCAGGACCTGGAGATCTACCCGAATCTGTGGGCCGGTGTCGGCCTGGTCCGCGGCGGGGCGGGCACTGCCCTGGTCGGCAGCCACGAGAAGGTGGCCGACCTCATCGAGGAGTACGCCTCGCTGGGCATCAGCGAGTTCATCCTGTCCGGCTACCCGCACCTGGAGGAGGCCTACTGGTTCGGCGAGGGCGTGCTGCCCGAGATCCGCCGGCGCGAGGCGGCCGGCGGCAACTCCGGGCGGCCCCCCCTGCGGGCCAGCGCCTAGCTGACCGTGCCCGCACCGGACGGAACCGCACCGCGTGGATGACCATGATCGCCTACCTGAGGAGGACGCGTTGAGCTTCGTCGTTCTGGTCGCCAACCCCCGGCCGCAGTCCAGGACCCTGCAGGTCGCGCGGCTGGCCGCGGACGCGGTCAGCCGCGCGGCCGCGGTGCCCGGCGAGCACCAGGTCATCGGCCTGTCCGGGCTGGCCCGGCGGCTGCTGCTGGATGAGCCGTCACCCGCCGTCGAGGATGCACTGGAGCAGGTCAGGCAGGCGGATCTGCTGCTCGTGGCCAGCCCCACCTACAAGGGCACCTACACCGGGCTGCTGAAGGTCTTCCTCGACCGGCTGGAGTACCAGGCGCTGTCCTCGGTGATCGCCCTGCCCCTGCTGGTCATGCGGGTCCCGAACCACGCGCTCGCGGTCAACCTGCACCTGCGGCCGCTGCTGCTGGAGCTGGGCGCCGCTACCCCGGGACCCGGCCTGGCCTTCCTCGAACCGGACCTGGACGAGCCGGCCCCGGTGCTGGATGCGTGGGCTGCCCGGGTGGCCGCCGCGCTCGGCCGCTGCGCCGCGCTGTCCTCCACCGGCGGCCCGGCCCCGGTCCTGGCCAGCTGAACCCCGGACAACCGAGAAGGAGATCACGGCATGAGCACCTCGCAGCGGCAGCTGCATTTCAACGCGTTCCTGATGAGTTCCGGGCACCACGAGGCCGCGTGGCGGCTGCCGGAGAGCAACCCGTTCGCGAACACCGACCTGGGCCACTGGCGTGACCTGGCCCAGATCGCCGAACGGGCGACGTTCGACTCGCTGTTCCTGGCCGACGGGCCCGCGGTGCGCGCTAACCCCCGGTACCGGCCGGCCGGCGCGCTGGAGCCCACCATCCTGCTCACCGCGCTAGCCGCCGCGACCAGCCATATCGGGCTCATCGCCACCGCGTCAACCACCTACAACGAGCCGTACAACCTGGCCCGGCGGTTCGCCTCACTCGATCATGTCAGCGGCGGCCGGGCCGGCTGGAACATCGTGACCACGGCCGATGCCGCGTCCGCGCAGAACTTCGGCCTGGATGACCGCCCCGGCCACCAGGAGCGGTACGCCCGGGCCGCGGAGTTCGTGGACGTGTCGATCCGGCTGTGGGACAGCTGGGAGGACGGCGCCGAGCTTGGCGACCAGGCCGCCGGCATCTACGCCGACGAGACCCGGATCCACCCGGTGGACTACCAGGGGCGCTACTTCCGGGTCCGCGGCCCGCTGAACGTACCCCGGCCGCCGCAGGGACATCCGCTGCTGGTGCAGGCCGGGTCGTCGCAAGACGGCCGGGAGTTCGCGGCCCGCTACGCCGAGGCGATCTTCACCGCGCAGCAGACCCTGGCCGACGGCCAGGAGTTCTACGCGGACATGAAGCGGCGGGCCCGCCGGCTCGGCCGGGACCCGGGCCAGATCAAGATCCTGCCGGGCATCGTCCCGGTGATCGGCTCGACCGAGGCGGAAGCCCGCGCCCTCAGCGATGAGCTGGAAGAGCTGATCACCCCGGCCTACGGCCTGGCCCAGCTGGCCAAGGTGCTGGAGGTGCCAGCGGCCCTGCTGGACCTGGACCGGCCGCTGCCCGCCGAGGTGTTCGGCCGCCCGCTGGTGGAGGGGGCGCAGAGCCGCGCGCAGCTGATTACCGACCTGGCCCGGCGGGAGCACCTGACCGTCCGCGAGCTGATCGGCCGGCTGGGCGGCGGGCGCGGGCACCGCACCTTCACCGGCACCCCGGAGCAGGTCGCGGACACCATCCAGGACTGGTTCGACCGGGGCGCCGCCGACGGCTTCAACGTGATGCCCGCCGCGCTGCCCGCCGGCCTCCAGGCGTTCGCCGACCACGTGATCCCGATCTTCCGCCGCCGCGGGCTGTTCCGCACCGAGTACACCGGCCAGACCCTGCGTGAGCACTACGGGCTCCCCGGCCGGCCAGCCAGTTCACCGCCAGCCAGCCGCACGGCGTGCCGGAACCCGTCGCTTGACCACCGCTCCCGCGGGCCGCCAGGTCCCGGGAGCACCGAAACCCCCGCTGTCACGCCGTCCCGGCAGCGGCTGCTCGCCGAAGGCAGGTCCTGTGACTCCTCCCCCACCCGCTGCCCTCCGCTCCCGGTCCGCCGCGCCCGGCTCCGCCGCTGCTGTGTCCGGCACTCATGCCTCCTGCTCTGCTGCGCCCGGCGTCGGCCGGCGCGCAGTCACTGCCCAGCGTCAACGCGGAGGTGTTCCGCCAGGCCCTGGCCCGCCATCCGGCGGGCGTGGCCATCGTGACGCTGCGCGGCCCGGCCGGCCTGACCGTGACGTCGTTCAGCTCAGCCAGCCTGGCCCCGCCGCTGGTGTCCTTCTACATCGGGCACGGGTCCTCCAACTGGCCGGCGGTCCGCGGGGCGGAGCAGTTCGCGGTGAACCTGATGGATCACGGCCAGGAAGCGGTCGCGGCGAGATTCGCCCAGAAGGGCGCGGACCGGTTCGGGCCGCAGACCCAGTGGCGCCCCGGCCCCGGGGACCTCCCCCTGCTGGCCGGGGCCACCACGCACCTGATCTGCACGACCCACGCGCTGCAGACCGTCGGTGATCATGAGCTGGTGGTGGGCCGGGTCGAGCACGCCATCCTCGGTTCCGCCGAGCCGCCGCTGCTGCACCACCAGGGCCGGTTCACCCGCCCGGAACCCGGAACGCGCGATGACTGCTAGCCCGCACAGCCTGCCCGGCCCCGGGGTCGGCCTGGGACCAGGACGCGGGCCGGTGATCGCGATCATCGGCGGCGGCGCCAGCGGCACGCTGACCGCCATCCACGTCCTCCGCGCGGCCGCGGCCCGGCAGTACCCGCTGCGCATCGCGCTGATCGACCGGCTGGGCCGGCACGGGCTCGGGGAGGCCTACTCGACCGCCTGCCCGGCGCACTTCCTGAACGCGCTCACCGCCCGGATGAGCGCGGTGGCCGGGGATCCGGGCCACCTGCTCCGCTGGGCCGGCGCGGCCGGGCTCGGCGGCCTGGAGTTCCTGCCCAGGCAGGCGTTCGGCCGCTATCTCCAGGACACGCTGGCGGACGCCCAGCGCCGGGCGGCGCCGCTGTCCCGGCTCAGCCCGATCACCTCGGAGGTCCTCGCTGTCCGGCCGGGCGCGGCCGGCCGCCCGGTACGGCTCCTGCTGGCCGACGGCACCCTCGAGGCCGACGTCGCGATCCTGGCCACCGGCAACCGGCCGCCGGCCACGCCGGTCCCCTTCCCGGACAGCCGCTGGTGCATCACGAACCCCTGGGCCCCGGGCGCCCTGGACGCGGTCCAGGACGGCCGTCCGGTGGTCATCCTGGGCAGCGGGCTGACCATGCTGGACGTGGCCACCGTGGTGACCGCCGACCCGCGGACTACGGTCCGGGCCGTGTCGCGGCACGGGATGCTTCCCCAGGTCCACCGGGGCAGCGGCGGCCCGGCCGACGCCATCTGGCTGCCCGCCCTGACGGACACGGGCGACCCGCTCCGGCTGCCGGAGCTCATCTGGCAGGTCCGGTCGGCCATGGCCAGCCCGCCCAACCACTGGCAGGACGTGGTGGACGCGGTGCGGCCGCACGTGCCCAGCCTCTGGCGGCGGCTGCCGGACGGGGACAAGCGGCTGTTCCTGCGGCACGTGGCCCGCTACTGGGAGGTGCACCGGCACCGGATGCCGCCGGCCACCGCCCGGCGGATCACCGAGCTGCGCTGCACCGGGCGGCTGTCCGTGCTGCGGGGCCAGGTCACCGGGATCACCGAGAGTCCCGGACGGGCGCCGGAGCGGCTGAGCATCCGGGTGGACCAGGACGGGTCCGTCACCGACCTGGCCGCCGGCTGGCTGATCAACGCGACCGGCCCGGGTGCCGACCTCACCCGGACCGACGACCCGCTGCTGCGGGACCTGCTCGGCCGGGGCCTGGCCCGGCCGGATCCGCTCCGGCTCGGACTGGACGCCGGCCCGGACGGCGCCGTGCTGGACGCCGCGGGCACGCCCAGCGCCACCCTGTTCACGCTCGGACCGACACTGCGCGGGGTCCGCTACGAGACGACCGCGATCCCGGAGATCCGGGACCAGGCGGCAGCCCTGGCCGACCTGCTGACCGCGGCATCCCAGGTCCGCGAGGATCCGGGCAGCGCCGCCTGAGCCGGCGCCGCCTGAGCCAGCGCCGCGTAAATCAGTCCGGTGCCGGGCCCGGGGCCCTTACAGTGACGCCATGACGATCCCGGCGGCCAGCGCCGATCAGGCCCGTGCCGGTCAAGCCCGTGCCGGTCAAGCCCGTGCCGGTCAAGCCCGTGCCGGTCAAGCCAGCGCAGTCCAGATCCAGGCCGAGCGGGCACGCGCCTTCCGCGCCCTGCACCAGGGCCCCGGCCCGCTGCTTCTGCCCAACCCCTGGGATGTGGGATCGGCCCGGCTGCTGGCGTCGCTGGGCTTCGCCGCGCTGGCCACGACGAGCGGCGGTTTCGCGGCCACGCTGGGGCGCCCGGACGGGGCGGTCACCCGGGACGAGGCGCTGGGGCACGCGGCGGCGATCGCCGCCGCGACCCCGCTGCCGGTCTCGGCCGATCTGGAGAACGCGTTCGCCGACGAGCCGGCCGCCGTCGCCGAGACCATCCGGCTCGCCGCCGCGGCCGGGCTGGCCGGCTGCTCGGTGGAGGACTTCACCCGCCGGCCGGGCGAGCCCATTTACGAGCTGGGCCTGGCCCGCGACCGGGTGGCCGCCGCGGGCCGCCGCGGCGCCCGGGCCGCTGGTGCTGACCGCCCGCGCCGAGAACTACCTGCACGGCCAGCCGGACCTGGCCGACACCATCCAGCGCCTGCAGGCGTACCAGGAGGCGGGTGCGGACGTGCTGTACGCGCCCGGGCTGACCAGCCTGGCCGACATCCGCACCGTGGTCAGCTCGGTGGACCGGCCGGTGAACGTCCTCACCCTGCCGGGCACCCCGTCCGTGCCGCAGCTCGCCGCGGCGGGCGTGCGCCGGATCTCAGTGGGCTCGGCGTTCTCCAATGCCGCGCTCGGCGCGGTGGTGTCCGCCGCCCGCGAACTGCGCGAACAGGGCACCTATAGCTTCCTGGACCAGGCCGCGATCGGCCGCGCGGCCGCTGCCCCGGCCTTCCGCTCCTGACGTCCGGCGGCCCCGACCGGCCCCGGGGGCGAGGGTCAGCCGCCGACCTGGGTCGCCTCGGCTAGGATATCGACGATCGTGGCACCGCCTCTGGCGCATCGGGACCCGCCGCGCGGACCGTGATCTGCTGACCGCTGGTCGCACCGAGCCCCATGACGGCAAGCACGCTCTTGGCGTCGGCGCAGCTCGCACCCAGCATCAGCTCGACGGCGGACTCGAACTTGGCCGCCGCCACGGCCAGTGACCCGGCCGGCCGGGCGTGCAGGTCGCCGGCCAGCGTGATCGCGGCCTCACAGCTTTCTGGCATGTCGTGCCTCCTCGGCCGCGCTCAGCACCGCCTTGACGTCCCCCGCCGGAGGCCGCGGCGACCGTCGCTGCGACCGCGCCCTCCACGAACGGAGCGTCGGCAACGGCGACCGGCTCAGGGAGATCCTGCGACTCCGACAGCAGCGCGCGGACCGTGAGCACCGAGCTTCCGATATCGGGCAGGATGACCACGCCAGCTCCGGCGTCGGCGAGCCGGAGCGCGTCCTGGACCTTGGCGATGCTGGTCCCCAGGCGGCCGTCATCCGTCCCGCCGGCGGCGACGATGGTCACCGTCCCGCCGCCGATCTGCCCGGCGAGCTCGGCGGTACCCTCGGCCAGCGCCGCGCTGTGCGATACGAGGACGATCCCTACTTTCGCTTCGTCACTCATGCTCTATCCTGAATCGTGTTCGACATTACCGAAAGGATTCCATGATCCAGTCTGTGGAGCGCGCGGCCGCGATTCTCGGTGCACTCGGCTCCGGTACGCCGCGCCTGGGCGTGACTGAGATTGCCGATCGGGTCGGGCTGGCCAAGCCCACCGTCTACGGGCTGCTGCGCACGCTGGAGAAGCACGATCTCGTGGCGCAGGACCCGGATACGCGGCAAATACTGCCTGGGTCCCGGCGTCCTGCTGCTCGGCAACGCCTACCTGGACGGCTCCGAGCTGCGCTCCCGGTCGCTGCTGTGGGCCGGGGCACTCGCCCAGCGGGCGAACGAGGCGGTCTGGGTCGCGACCTTGTCCGGCGTCGCGGGCGATCGTGCTGCACCACGTATTCCGGCCCGACAACACGGTGCAGATCCTCGAGGTGGGCGCCGCCATCCCGTGGCACGCCTGTGCGCTCGGGCAGGCGATCGTCGCGTACCTGCCCGCGGCAGCCACTGCCCACGCCACCTCCGGTGACCTGGTGCCCTTGACCGGCCGGACCAAGACGACGAAGGCCGCCCTGAGCAGGGCTCTGGCCCAGGTCCGCAAGCGCGGCTACGCCGTGGAGGACCAGGAGGCCACGGTGGGCGACGCCGGGAGTGGCCGCGCCGATCATGAACCGGGACGGTGTGGTCTGCGGTTCGATCGGCGTCGTCGGGCCGGCCGAGCGGCTGCTGGCCCCGGCGACCAGGCGAGAACTCGCGCGGGCGGTGGTCGAGACCGCGCGCTCGGTGTCCAGGGACCTGGGCGCGGGTCGCGGCGCCAGCGGGGTGTCCGCGCTCAGCTGAGGTCATGGCGGCGGCACCAGCTTCCACACCTCGTCCGCGGTCGAGGCGCGCAGAGCCTCGTCCGCCAGCGCCGCGCAGGCCGCGGTGTCGAGGTCGGCCAGCCAGGACCGGACCCGCTGCACCCGCGCCGCCGGAACGCTGAGCCGGTCCACGCCGACGCCGATGAGCAGCGGCAGAACCAGCGGATCTGCGGCCGAGTCGCCGCATACCGAGACCGGGATGCCGGCCTGCCGCCCGGCGGCAGCGACGCGGGAGATCAGGGCTAGCACCTGCGGGTGTGCCGCGAGAGCCGGCTTCGCCGCCGGATCCCGCCGGTCAAGCCCGAGCACCTGACCGGTCAGGTCGTTGGTCCCGATCGAGAAGAAGTCGACCGCGGGCGCGAATGTCTCGGCCGCGGCGGCGGCGGTCTGCAGCTCCACCATGATCCCGACCGGCGGCAGGTCGGTGCCGACGGCGGCGGCCGTCTGGGTCAGGACAGCACGCGACCCGGCTCACCTCATCGAGCGAGCTGACCATGGGAATCAGCACCGCGAGCTTCGCGCGGCGGCCGGCCTCCAGCACGGCGCGCAGCTGATCGCCAAGCGCGGTGCGGTGCGCGAGCAGGGCCGCCAGGCCAGCCGCCCCAGCCGGGCGGCCCGCACCGTGGACGTCGGCACCAGCGGAAACGGCACCAGCGGAGCTCGCGCTGCTGGCGGCTGCGCGGCCATCCGGGGACTGCGCGGTCTTGGCCAGGAACGGCGGAATCTTGTCGCCGGAGAAGTCGAGCAGCCGGACCGTGGCCACCCGGCCTGCCAGCAGGTCGAGTATCGGTGCTAGCTGCGCTCGGTGGTCGGCCAGCGTCGGCCAGGCGAGCGCGTCGGTGTAGGGGATCTCGGTGCGGAGCAGCCCGACCCCCTGGCGCCCGCGGCCAGCCCGCGCCGGGTCTCGGCCGCCGAGGCGACGTTGCACAGGACAGTGATCTCGCGCCCGTCAGCGGTGCGGGCGGGCGCGTACGCGCTGCGGGCGGGCGCGTGCGGCCGGGACTCGGCCGCCTGCCGCGCGCCGTTTCCTGCCGCGCGCTCTCACGAGGTCAGCCGCGCCGGGGCCGACGATGAGCTCACCGGAGTCGGCATCCAGCACGCCGAGCTGGCCGGCCGGCACGGCCAGGACGGCCGGGTCCACTCCGGCGATCATCGGCACGCCGAGGCCGCGCGCGATGATCGCCGCGTGCGAGCTGGCGCCGCCTGCCACCGAGACCGCGCCCACCAGCCCGGCCTCGGCCAGCTCGATCAGGTCGGCCGGGCTCACCTCATGGCGGACCAGGATGAAGTCGCCGGCCGGACGCGGCGTCTCGGCCGCGCTGGCCGAGAACGTCAAGAACGGCATGTGCGACCTGGCGGACATCGCCGGCCCGCTCGGCCAGCTCGGGAGTTGGCCAGCCTCGAGCACCGCGGCCTGCGCCTCGGCTGCATCCCGCACCGCCGGTGGCAGCGCTCGGTCCGCCGCGCACCGCTGCCACAGCGGGCTCCACCAGGCGGGGTCGGCGGCGATGAGGGCCGCCGACCTCGATGATGGCCGCCTCTTCCACGCGCCCGGCCGCGCGCAGCCGGTCCGCCAGCGCAGACCGCTCCGCAGCCACCGTGGCGAACGCGGCCCTGACCTCGTCGGGCGTGGCCCTGCTGACCGTGTCCACGTCGGCGATGTAGATGGCGCCCGTGGCCGATGCCCTCGGAGACGGGCAGGCCCCGTGAACTGCATGGACGCGCTCATCGGGCCTGCCGGAGCGCGACGTCGCGCAGCGCGTGCAGGATCAGCGCGGTCGACGCCGCGCCCGGGTCTTCGTGCCCGACGCTGCGCGGGCCGAGGTAGCTGGCCCGGCCCTTGAGCGCCTGCATCGAGATCGTGGCCTGTGCTCCGGCGTCGGCGGCGTCGGTGAGCGCGGCGAAGGCGTCGGCCGGCGGCGCCCCTGCCGCGACGGCCTTGCTGAACGCGCTACTGCCGGGGCGAGCGCGTCCACCATGGTCTTCTCGCCTTCGCGTGCCGCGCCGAGTTTCTGGACCCCGGCCAGGGCCGCTTCCAGCGCGCCCGCCAGCGCGGGCAGGTCCACCTCGGGCTCGTCCCCGAGCGCCTTGCCTGCCCGCCGGAACGCCGTCCCGTACAGCGGGCCGGACGCGCCGCCCACCTTCGAGATCAGCGTCGAGCCGGTGAGCAGCAGCACGGAGGCCGGGCGTCGGCGTGCGGCCTGCGGCCAGCGCCGCCTCGCACGGCGCTGAACCCGCGGGCCAGGTTGATGCCATGATCGGCATCGCCGATCGCGGCATCGAGCTGGGTGAGGTGGTCGCGCTGGTCTTCGACGACCGCTGCTATCTCCGCTATCCATGCGCGGAAGAATCCAGCGTCCATGTGCGCTCCTTGCGGTCCTGGACGATGCGTGTGGGGTTCTACCGTCCCCAGCGGAGGCCGGGCGTGTCCACTGGTGCGTCCCACAGATCGGTCAGCGTGTCGGTGAGCCGGCACACGGTCACCGAGAATCCCTGCATTTCCAGGCTGGTGATGTAGTTGCCGACCAGGTTCCTGGTGATCCGGGCGCCGCTGGCCGGTGAGGTAGCGCTGCACCTCGTTGATAGACGCCGTACAGCTCGATCAGCGGCGTCCCGCCCATGCCGTTGACCATGACGAGGAGGTCGCCGGTCAGCGGCATGTCGGCGTGGATCGCGTCCATGCCGATCGCGGTGATCGTCGCTGCGCCGTCGCAGCGGCGCCCGGGTGCGGCCAGGCTCGCCGTGGATGCCGATGCCGAGCTCGATCTCCTGCTCGGCGAGCTCGAAGGTGGGCTTGCCTGCCGCGGGGACCGTGCAGGAGGTCAGCGCGACGCCGAAGGACCTGCTGCGCTCGTTGACCTCGGCAGCGCGACCGCCGCGACGTCGGCCAGCGGGGCGCCGCGCTCGGCCAGCGCCCCGGCGATCTTCTCCACGAAGACGGTCGCGCCGGTCGCCGCGGCGGCCCGGCGGTGTAGAGCGAGTCCTGCACCGCGACGTCGTCGTTGACCACGACCGGGGCGACCTCGATGCCCTCGTCCTCGGCCAGCTCGGCGGCCATCTGGAAGTTGAGCACGTCGCCGGTGTAGTTCTTCACGATGTGCAGCACGCCGGCGCCGCCGTTGACCGCCTTGGTGGCCACGAGCATCTGGTCGGGGACCGGCGAGGTGAAGACCTCGCCCGCGCAGGCGGCGTCGAGCATGCCGTAGCCGACGAAACCGCCGTGCAGCGGCTCGTGGCCGGAGCCGCCGCCCGGACACCAGGCCCACTTTGCCCTGGCGTCGGGCCGTCGGCCCGGACGATGACCTTGTTCTCGATGTCCACCGCGAGCGAAGGATGGGCGGCGGCCATGCCGGCCAGCGCGTCGGTCACCACGGTGTCGGGGGAGTTGATGAGCTTCTTCATGCGATGCCTTCCCGGAACTATTCGGTGCTGAGGGTCGGTCGGCAGGGCTGACCATGACGGCCCCCGGGCCACCCGGCCCGGGCTGGCCGACGAGCAGAACGTACCCATGACGGGGCCCGCGACCATGCCGGGCCGCCGGGCGCGCGGGGCGAGGCCGTCCGCGCACAGCCGCGGAGCACCATCATCGGCGGGGCGACGGGGTCGCCGGCCGGTTCGTCGCAGCACGGCATGCGGCGGTCTCACCTCCCCCTCGAGCTGAGCGAAGCCTTGGAATGTTGTTCGACACTGTGGAACAGCATTTCAGTTGGAAAATAAGCCTGTAACACCCGGCCGTCAAGAGTTCCGGCGACCGCCCACCTGCCCGGGCGGCCACGCGGTGCCCGCTGCCAGCCAGGCCCCGCCGGGCCGCCCGCCGAGCCCTCCTTGCCCCGGTTTCCTCGGCCGACCGCATGGTCAGGGCCGTTTCCGGGCTACGCCACCGGAGGCTGGTGCCACCTCCGCCGACCAGGGCCGCACCTGCGCCGGCCTACCCGGCGCGACGGGCTTCCTGGGCGGCACGCGGGTGTCCCCTGTTCGGATTTTACCAAAACTTTACTCCTGACCCATTGCCGGTCGATCCGCTAAGTCGTAGTTTCATCCTGACCAGATCATTTCGCGAGTGCCCGGGAGGCCGTGGGATGGCATCGTCCACGTCGCGGCCGGCCGCCAGGCCGGCGGGCTGCCCTGGTATCCGCGAGCCCCGAGCGCCCCATCACCGGCCCGGCGACCGGGCGGCCTCGTACCCGTACCGCCCAGGCAGATCCTGGCTTCTCGCCGGCTGACCACAGACCAGTCCACCTGCTACTCAAGGAGGAGAGCATGCCGGATTTCACCGGCGCGATCGGCCGGCCGGGACACCGCTAGCACCCTGTTGACGATGTTGACCACTCCGGGATCTCAGCGGCCAAGCGCAGCCCGGGTCGAGCAGTCCGGCGGGGGCCGGGAGCGGACCGTTTCGCTGACCCAGCCGGGAATCGGTGGGGGCTGAGGACACCCGGTTCAGCCCCGTCAGGAGCACGAATCAGCGAAAACAACGGTCGCGTGGCCGCCTTACGGCCACCGCTTGACCAGCACAGCAAAGGGACGGAAATGTCTGACATAACTCCTCTGCGAGGTGAGGGCCGCACGGTCGGCCGCATCACCGGCTTGTACGGCGAACTCATGGCAGAATTCCTGGGCTGCTTCGTCCTGATCGCGTTCGGTGACGGCGTGGTGGCCATGGCCGTGGCCGCGCTGCCCGGCTCGGGCCGCACCGCGAGCCCACCACGATCTTCCGAGCGGCCGGCGACTGGCTGCTGATCACCTGGGGATGGGCGATGGCCGTCGCGTTCGCCGTCTGGGTGGCGGGCGGCGTGAGCGGCGCCCACATCAACCCGGCGGTGACCCTGGCCTTCGCCGTCAGGCGCAAGTTCGCCTGGGCCAAGGTCCTGCCCTACTGGGGCGCCCAGGTCCTCGGCTGCTTCGTCGGCGCCGCCCTGGTCTTCCTCGTGTACCACAACGCGATCGACGCGTTCAACCTCGCCGCGCACACCCCGAAGAGCGGCGGGCAGGCGCTCGCGACGTACTCGATCTTCGCCACGTTCCCGGCCGGGTACTTCCACGGCGGCTACGTCGGGCCGCTGATCGACCAGATCGTCGGCACGGCGTTCCTGCTGATGTTCGTGGTCGCGGTCATCGACGCGCGGAACACCGCCGTCGGGTCCAACCTGGCGCCCGCTGGTCATCGGCCTCGTCGTCGCCGCGATCGGCATGTCCTACGGCGCGAACGCGGGGTACGCCATCAACCCGGCCCGTGACTTCGGTCCCCGGCTGTTCGCCTACTTCGCCGGCTGGGGGAAGGTGGCCCTGCCGGGCACCTACCATGCGCCAGGGTTTCAACTTCAGCGGCTACTTCTGGGTGCCCATCGTCGGGCCCCTCATCGGCGGCGTGATCGGCGTGCTCATCTACGACTTGTTCATCGGCGACATCCTGCACGCCCGGCTCAAGATGGTCGAGGACGTCGCGGTCCGATCCCGGAAACCGAGCCGGTCGACCGACGGCGGACTCGCGCCGAGGTTCCGGAAGCCCGGATCCCGCGGGCGTCGGAGACCAGCGTGAACGATCCGACCATGCAGACACCCAGAGATCCGCGTGCCAGCGCATAAGCGAGGAGGACAGCCATGCCGGATTTCGTCGGTGCCGTCGACCAGGGCACCACAAGCACCCGGTTCATGATCTTCGACCACTCCGGCAACGAGGTCGGCAAGCACCAGCTCGAGCACGAGCAGATCCTGCCGCAGGCCGGCTGGGTCGAGCACAACCCGGTCGAGATCTGGGAGCGGACCGCCGCGGTCATCCAGACCGCGCTGAACGCGGCCAACCTGACCGCGTCGGACCTGGCCGCGCTCGGCATCACCAACCAGCGCGAGACCACGGTCGTCTGGAACCGCAAGACCGGGCGTCCCGTACTACAACGCGATCGTCTGGCAGGACACCCGCACCGACCGCATCGCCAGCGCGCTGGACCGCGACGACCGCGGCGAGCGTCATCCGGCGCAAGGCCGGCCTGCCGCCGGCGACCTACTTCTCCGGCGGCAAGATCCAGTGGATCCTGGAGAACGTCGACGGGGTCCGGGCCGCCGCCGAGGCGGGCGACGCCGTCTTCGGCAACACCGACTCCTGGGTGATCTGGAACCTGACCGGCGGCGTCGACGGCGGCGTGCACGTCACCGACCCGACCAACGCCAGCCGGACCATGCTGATGGACCTGGAGACCCTGGACTGGGACGACGAGCTGCTCGGCGTTCTTCAACATCCCGCGGTCGATGCTGCCGAAGATCATGCCGTCCTCCGCGCCCGGCGGCTACGGCGAGGTCACCGGCCTGGCGGCGGTCCGCGGGGTGCCGCTCACCGGCGACCTCGGCGACCAGCAGGCGGCCACGGTCGGCCAGGTCTGCTTCGCGCCCGGCGAGGCCAAGAACACCTACGGCACCGGCAACTTCATGCTGCTGAACACCGGCGAGGAGCTCGTCCGCAGCAAGAACGGGCTGCTCACGACCGTGTGCTACCAGTTCGGCGACGAACAAGCCGATCTACGCCCTCGAAGGCTCGATCGCGGTGACCGGGTCGGCCGTGCAGTGGCTGCGCGACCAGCTCGGCATCATCTCCGGCGCGGCCGAGATCGAGACGCTGGCCCGCCAGGTCGACGACAACGGCGGGGTCTACTTCGTGCCCGCGTTCTCCGGGCTGTTCGCGCCGTACTGGCGCAGCGACGCCCGCGGCGCGATCGTCGGGCTGTCCCGCTTCAACACCAACGCCCACCTGGCCCGCGCCACCCTGGAGGCGATCTGCTACCAGAGCCGCGACGTCGGTCGAGGCGATGGAGCAGGACTCCGGCGTGCACCTGGAGGTGCTGAAGGTCGACGGCGGCGTCACCGCCAACGACCTGTGCATGCAGCTGCAGGCCGACGTCCTCGGCGTGCCGGTCAGCCGCCCGGTGGTGGCCGAGACCACCGCGCTCGGCGCGGCCTACGCGGCGGGCCTGGCCACCGGCTTCTGGTCGACCACCGAGGAACTGCGGGCGAACTGGAACGAGTCCAAGCGCTGGCCGCCGACGTGGACCGACGAGCAGCGCGCGGACGGCTACGCCGGATGGAAGAAGGCCGTGCAGCGCACGCTCGACTGGGTAGATGTCAGCTAGTCGAACCGGAGGTGTCGTGGTAGCTGCACTGTCCCCGGCGGCGCGCGCGGACGCGATCGCCAAGATGGCCGAGCGCGAGCTGGATGTGCTGGTCGTGGGCGGCGGCGTCGTCGGGGCGGGCAGCGCGCTCGACGCGGTGACGCGCGGCCTGACGACGGCGATCGTCGAGGCCCGCGACTGGGCCAGCGGTACGTCGAGCCGGTCGAGCAAGCTGATCCACGGCGGGCTGCGCTACCTGGAGATGCTCGACTTCGGGCTGGTCAGCGAGGCGCTGCACGAACGCGGGCTGCTGCTCGACCGGCATCGCGCCGCACCTGGTGCGGCCGGTGCCGTTCCTGTACCCGCTGCAGCACCGGATCTGGGAGCGGCCCTACGTCGGCGCCGGGCGTCGCGCTCTACGACGCGATGGCCTATCGCCTCCGGCACCGCCCACGGGCTCAAGCACCACCGGCACCTGACCCGCAAGCGGGCGCTGCGCGAGGCCCCGTGCCTGCGCAGCGGACTCGCTCACCGGCGCCATCCAGTACTGGGACGCGCAGGTGGACGACGCCAGGCACACGATGACCGTGGTGCGCACCGCCGCCTCGTTCGGCGCGCTCGCGGCCAGCCGGGTCCAGGTGACCGGCTTCCTGCGCGCAGGGCGAGCGGGTCACCGGCGCCGAGGTCACCGACCTGGAGACCGGCACGGACTTCGAGGTGCGGGCCAAGCAGGTCATCAACGCCACCGGGGTGTGGACCGACGACACCCAGGCGCTGGCCGACACCCGCGGCCAGTTCCACGTGCGCGCGTCCAAGGGCATCCACCTCGTCGTGCCCCGCGACCGGCTGCAGTCGAACACCGGGCATCATCCTGCGGACCGAGAAGAGCGTGCTGTTCGTCATCCCGTGGGGCACGGCACTGGATCATCGGCACCACCGACACCGACTGGTCGCTGGACAAGGCGCACCCGGCCGCCAGCTCGCAGCGACATCGACTACCTGCTCGAGCACGTCAACTCGGTGCTCAGCTCGCCGCTGACCCGCGAGGACGTCGAGGGCGTCTACGCCGGCCTGCGGCCGCTGCTGTCGGGCGAGTCGGAGTCCACCTCCAAGCTCTCCCGCGAGCACGTGGTCGGGCACCCGGTGCCCGGCCTGGTCGTGGTCGCGGGCGGCAAGTACACCACCTACCGGGTGATGGCCGAAGGACGCGGTGGACGAGGCGGCGCGGACGATGGACGCCCGGGTGCCCGATCGGTGCACGGCCGACCTGCCGCTGGTCGGCGCCGACGGGTACCGACGCGCTGTGGAACCAGCGCCAGGCGCTGGCGGCGGCCGCGGGCATTCACGTGGCCCGGGTCGAGCACCTGCTCAACCGGTACGGCTCGCTGCATCGACGAGCTGCTCGACATGATCCGGGCCGACCCGTCGCTGGCCGAGCCGCTGCCCGGCGCCGACGACTACCTGCGCGGTCGAGGCCCGCTACGCGGTCACCCACGAGGGCGCCCGCCACGTGGACGACGTGCTCGCCCGGCGCACCCGGATCTCGATCGAGTCCTGGGACCGCGGCGTGGCCGCCGCCCCGACGGTCGCCGACCTGATGGCCGACGTCGCTCGGCTGGGACGACGGCCGAGAAGAAGCGCGAGGTCGACGCACTACCTGGGCCGGGTCGCGGCCGAACGCGAAGTCGCAGACCAAGCCCGACGACGACACCGCCGAGGCCGCCCGCCTCGGCGCCCCCGACATCGCCGGGGTGAGCTGAGCCGGGCCCGGCGGCTCAGCCGTCGAGGCTGAGGACCATGGTGGGGCGCTCGATGACGTGGTCCTCGCGCAGCGGCCGGACCGCGGTGCCGATGGCGAAGAACTCGGTCGTGTGCGAGCCCCAGGTGTGGCTGTGCGGCGCAGCTGCACGCCGACGATCCCCTCGGCGTGCAGCTCCTCGGCCTCGGCCTGCATCCGGCTCATCGCCAGCTCGCGGGCGTCGTAGAGGGCCTCGGTGAACTGCTCGAGTCTCGACGTTGCGGCCGATGTTGCCGATGCTTCGCCGCCGATCCGCTGGTGCGCGATGTGGTAGACGCAGCGAGCCCATCACCATGCCGAGCGGCGCGTAGCCGGCCTGGATCAGCGTCCAGAAGTCCTGGCCGGACAGGTCGGAGGTGAACGGCTGCCGCTTGTTGTTGCGCCAGTCGAGACACCTCCGCCGCCCGCTCCCGGCTCGGCCTTGACCGCGGTCCCGACCGCGATGAACTCGGCGAGGTCGTTGCCGAACTCCTTGAACTCGATGTCGAGCCGGACCCCGACGATGCCGTCCGCGCCGAGCGCGTCCGCCTCGGCCTCCATCCGGGTCATGGCCAGCTCCCGGGCGTGGTACATCGCCTGGGAGAGCACGTCGAGCTCCTGGTTCTTGCCCCAGCGGCCGACCTGCAGCCCGACGTGGTAGATCGAGCTGCCGAGCACCAGGCCCAGCGGGCGGAACCCCGCCTCGCGGACCAGCAGGAACTCGTTCACGGACAGGTCAGAGGTGAACAGGCCGCCGGGCTGCCCGGGCGGAGCTCGGCCAGGCGGCGCAGGGCATCCTGCGGGACGCCCTCGACCCTCAGCTCAGTGCTCTGCTTATCGGTCAGCCCGGTGCTCTGCTGGTCGGTCATCGCTTCCCCTTACCCTGCTCTTACTGCCAAGTCCAGCCGAATACTGCCCGTCAGGTTCCTAGCCGTACCCGGGCCGCCTGGCGGCGCTGCGGGTCGAGCGACAGGATCGCCAGCGGTGGTGGCGGCTTGGCCACCGAGGCGAAGCGGACCATGGCGGTGCCCACGATCGTCGCCTCCACGATGTGGTCTTTACCATGCTCCTGGATCGGGCACTCACGCTCGTGCACCCGCATGTCCATCCGCTGGACCACCACGCCTTCCCCGCCGAGCCGCCGCACGTCCTTCTCCAGCTGCTGGCGGGCGTCGTGCCGGGTGTCGTTCACCAGCTCGGTGTAGCCGACCACCTCAGCGTTGCCCGCGCCCCAGCGGGTCTGGCCGACGGTCAGCCAGTCGTCGTGCCTGGCCCCCACCGAGATGCCCAGCGCCAGCCCGGCCGGCACCCAGCCCGAGGTCATCATCTTCGCGAAATCCTGCCCGGACAGGTCCGAGCTGAACGGCTTGGCCAGCGGCGGCGATCCGGGCACGCGGACCGCGGTGCCGATCGCCTTGAACTCCAGCCCGCCGGCCGGGAAGGAGCCGATGGTCAGGGCGACCCCGACGATGCCGTGCCCGCCCAGCTCGGCGCACTCGGTGACCATCCGGTTGATGGCCAGGTGCCGCGCGTCGTACATGGCCTGGGTGAGCGGGCCGAAGGAGCCGTAGCCGCCCCGCCCGGACACCTGGGTCACGCTGCGGTAGGCCTGCGCGTAGGTGCCGAACCCGGACCACGCCCCGGGACAGTTGTATCCGCCCGAGAAGCCAATGTTGTAGACGGCCGCGCCGAGCACCTGGCCGACGGGCTCGAAGCCGACCCCGCGGATGGCGGCGAATTCTTCGGTGCTGAGGGCGGATCCCCAGGTGCCGCTGGTGCGGATCTCCGCCATCCGGGCCCGGGCAGCCGTCGGGAGGTCATCACCCGCGCGGTCATCCGCCACCGTGCGCCCCTTCCGGCATCGTCGCAGACCCCACGATACCCGCCGGAGGCATGATCACCGCCGCCCGCCGAGGGTCAATCCTTATCGGCCTGGTCCCACTCCTCGTTCCGCCGCCGGACGGTGTCCAGCGCGTGGGCCGCTTCCTGCTCAGTGGCGAACGGGCCCAGCCGCTCCTTGTTCGGGCAGCCGGCGCCGTGCTCCACGGTCCGGTGCGTCAGGCAGTACCACCAGCTCTGGTCTTCGTCCATGGCCACTAGACTTTCAGACCATGGCAACCTTGCTCCAGCCCGGCCGCCTTTCCCCGCCCCGGCAGGTGCCGGCCAGCATCCCGCGGCCGGAGTACGTCGGCCGCCCCTACCCGCGGACCGGCGAGCCGGACGTCAAGGACGCGGAGACCATCGAGCGGATGCGGGTGGCCGGGAGGCTGGCGGCGCAGGCGCTCGGAAGAGGTGGGCAGGCACGTCGCGCCCGGGGTGACCACGGACGAACTGGACCGGGTCGGGCACGAGTTCCTCGTGGGCCACGGCGCCTACCCCAGCACCCTGGGCTACCGGGGCTATCCCAAGTCGCTGTGCACCTCGCTCAATGAGGTCATCTGCCACGGCATCCCGGACGACACGGTGATCGCGGACGGCGACATCGTCAACGTGGACATCACCGCCTATATCAACGGCGTGCACGGCGACACCAACGCGACCTTCCTGGCCGGTGACGTGGACGAGGAATCGCGGCTGCTGGTCGAGCGGACCTACGAGGCGATGATGCGGGGCATCCGGGCGGTGGCCCCGGGGCGCCCGCTCAACGCCGTCGGCCGGGTCATCGAGTCGTACGCCCGCCGGTTCGGCTACGGCGTCGTCCGGGACTTCACCGGCCACGGCATCGGCACCACGTTCCATTCCGGCCTGATCGTGCCGCACTTCGACGATCCGGCCGTCAACGTGGTGATGGAGGAGGGCATGACGTTCACGATCGAGCCCATGCTGACCCTCGGCGCGATCGCCTACGACGTCTGGGACGACGGCTGGACCGCGGTCACCAAGGACCGCCGGCGCACCGCGCAGTTCGAGCACACGCTCCTGGTCACCGAGAACGGCTACGAGATCCTCACCCTGCCCTAGCCCGCCAGCTGCCTGGTCCGCCTGCCGCTGGCCGCGCAGGCCGGCGGACGGTGAGCACGGCGACCACGGCCAGCGCGGCCAGGAACCCGGCGGCTCCGGCCACGCCGATGCCGCCCAGCACGGCGATCCGCGTCTCATCGCGGTGGGTGACCTGGATCGGCCCGGGGGCGGCGCCCCCGAAGTGACGGTCCGCGGCCAGCCCGGCCGCGGGGGTGTCCCGGGCGAGCCTGCCCGCGGCCCGGAGCGCGGCGGCCGCGTCCACCTCCCCGAAGCCGGTGGCGGGACTGTACCCGTCCGCCGGGCGCCGGGCCGCCGAGCTGATCATGGCCTGCTCCACCTGGGCTGGGAGCAGCCGCGGGTAGGCCGACCGGATCAGGGCCGCGACCCCGGCCACGAAGGCTGAGGCCGGGCTGGTCCCGCTGGCCTGCAGGTAGCTGCCGCCGGGCCCGGCCCCGATGACGTCCACGCCCGGTGCGGCCAGCACCACGGAGGAGTTGCGGTCCGAGAACGGGGCCCGTACCCCGGCGTCGTTCACCGCCGCCACCGATATCACCCCGGTGAACGACGCGGGGTAGGAATACGGCGTATACGCCAGGCCCGGGGCGCCGCTGTTGCCGGCCGACGCCACCACCACTACCCCGCGGGACACCGCGTAGGCCAGCGCCGCCTGCACGGCCCGGGTGGGCTCCTCGGAGCCCAGGGACATGTTGATGACGCCGGCCCCGTGGCTGGCCGCGTACCGGATGCCCCGGCCGATCGCGTCGGCGAACCGGGGCTGCGTGTTGTAGGGGCCGACGCCCGGGTTCCTGGTCGTCCAGGATGACCCGGACCGAGAGCACCCGGGCGGCGGGGGCGACGCCGATGACCCCGCCGGCCCGGCCCGGCCCGCTGCCGTGCCCGGCGATCAGCGAGGCGATGAACGTGCCGTGCAGGTGCGGCGGCTGATAGCCGGGCGGGTCCGCGCCCAGCGTGTAGTCGGGCCCGGTGGTGACCGACCCGGACAGGTCGGGCACGCTGGTGTCCACCCCGGTGTCCAGGACGCCGACAGTGACCCCGCGGCCCCGGCTCACCCGCCAGGCCGCCGGCACGTCGATGGCGTTGAGCTGGGCCTGTTCGGCCGCCCGGACCTGGGCTCCGGGCCCCTGGCCCGATCCGGGCGGTGGCTGGCCGGCCAGCGACTGATGCCCGGCCAGCCAGGGCAGCGCCGCCACGGCCACCGCCGCCAGCGTGGCCCGCACCCGGACCGGCCTGGTCAGCACGGGCCTGGTCAGCACGGGCCTGGTCAGCACAGCCACTGCCGGCGGGCGCAGTTGACCACGGCCGGGCGGTTCAGCCGGACGAGGATCGACCGGGCTAGCTGCCGGGCCGCGCTGAACACCGGGGCGTCATACTCGCCGGTGGCGGCGGCGGGCCGGCCATCCGCGTATCCGGCCACGGTGAGCAGGACGTACGGACCGTCCTGCCGGGCGGTCGCCGTCTGGCGGGCCGCGGCGCTGAATCGCGCGCTCGCCGTCCCGGGCAGCGCCAGGGCGCGGAGCGCGGTGACCGGGGGGCGGGCCCCCGGCAGGTCCCGGGTGAAGGCGGCGGCCCGGGCCCGGTCGGGGAACGCAAGCACCCCCGTGGTGTAGACGACGCCTTCCAGCCCGTCGACGTAGCTGGCCCGGATCCCGGCCCGGCAGCCGTCCCGGCGGGCCGGGCGGGCCAGCGCGGCGTCCAGCGCCGCCGTGCAGCGGTAGTCGGGCGAGATGCCCACCCGGTGCGCTGTCTCCCGGCCATGCAGCGTGGTGGTGTAGCCGAGGTCCGCCGGGAAGATCCGGCCCGCTGGCCACGATCGCCAGCGCTCGGCCACCGCGGCCGCGGCGGCCGCGGCCCGTTCCGCCGGCGTCGGCGGGCGGGTCTGGCCGTTGACGGCCGCCCGGCCCGCCAGCACCGCCACCGCGAGGCAGCCCACCGCGGCCAGGGCGAGGGAAACCATCAGCCGCCCCCGGGGACGGCGGGCCCCGTGCGGAGGAGGACTGGGCGGCCCCGGCGCGGGTTCCGGTTCGCCAGCGGCCACCGGGTCCGGATCCGGCGACGGTGCCGGGATGACGGGCAGATCAGCCGCGGCCGGGGCGGCTGCTAACGCCGGCGCGGGGGGTGACGAGGGCCGTCAGGCCGCGCCCTCCCGGGACCCGGATCGCTCACCAGCCAAGAGTACCCCTGGCTCCCGCCGGGAGGGAGGTACCACGGGCGGCGCGGGCCCGGCCGCGGGCGCGCTGGCCAGCAGTTCGGAGCCGGCGGCTCAAGCCGCCAGCCCGGCATCCACTCCAGCCAGCGCGGGAAGTACCAGCTGCGCTCGCCCAGCAGGGCCAGCGCGGCGGGCACCAGGATGCCGCGCACGACGGTCGCGTCGATCAGCACCGCCGACGCCAGACCCACACCGATCATCTTGAGCTCGATGAGGGACAGCGTGGCGAAGATCGAGAAGACCGCGACCATGATCACCGCAGCGCTGGTCACCACGCCGGAACACGCGGACACGCCGCCGACCACGGCGTCCTGGTGGTTCTGCCGCGGACCCGCAGCTCGCGGATCCGGCTCAGGATGAACACGTGGTAGTCCATGCTCAGCCCGAACAGGAACACGAACATGAACAGCGGCACCCACGGGATGATCCCGCCGAACGAGGTGAAGCCCAGCGGCCCCTGCAGGTGCCCGTCCTGGAAGATCAGCGTGATCAGGCCGTACGCCGCGCCGACCGAGAGCAGGTTGAGCCCGATCGAGATCAGCGGGATGGCCAGCGAGCGGAACGCCACCATGAGCAGGATCAGCGCCAGCCCGGCGACCACCGCGAACACGATCGGCGTGCGGGAGCGCAGCGCCGCGTCGAAGTCGTAGCCGCTGGCCGTGTTGCCGGTGACCGCGTAGCTGGCCCCGGGCACGGTCCCGATCGTGGCGGGCAGGATCTGGTCGCGCAGGTCGAGCAGGGCTGCGCGGGACGCCGAATCAGTGCCGTCGCCGGCCAGCGGAACGGAAATCACCAGCCCGCGGCCGTCCCCCACCACCTGCGCCGTGACCGGCCGGTGGATCACCCCGTGCGCCGAGGCCCGGGCCTGCAGGGCCGCCACCGCGGCCCGCATGCGGGGCCCGGACACGTCGCCGCCCGTCACGACCACCTGCGCCGGGGCCGGCCGGCCGGGGAAGGCGCGCTGGATCTGGTCGAGGGTCTGCACCACGGGCAGCCTGGACGGCAGGTCGATGGCCGGGGTGCCGGTGCGCATGCCGAGCGCGGGTGCGGCCAGCGCGAGCAGGGCCAGCGCGGCGGTCCCGCCCCACAGCAGCGGCCGGCGGACCACCCGGCGGACCAGCGCGGCCCATACCCGGGACGGCCGGGCCTGGGTGCGGCGCCGGCCCAGGAACGGGATCCGGCCCCGGTCGGCCCAGGGCCCGAGCAGGGACAGCAGGGCCGGCAGGAACGTGAGCGAGCCGACCACCGCCACGCCGACGACCATGATGGTGCCGACCGCGATGCCGGTGAACAGGTCGATCCCGGTCAGCAGCAGCCCGGCCAGCGAGACCATCACGGTCAGCCCGGAGACCAGGATGGCCCGGCCCGAGGTGGCGCCGCCGTGGCCAGGGCCGCCGGGAAGGACGCGCCCGGCGGCCCGTTCCTCCCGCTCCCGGCGCAGGTAGAACAGCGAGTAGTCGACGCCGACCGCCATCCCGATGATCAGCACCACCTCGGAGGTGCTGGAGCCGATGGGCAGCCACCGGCTGGGCACCGCGAGCAGCGAGACCGCGACCATGACCGCGCTGCCGGCCAGCAGCACCGGGATGCCCGCCGCGATCAGCGCGCCGAACACCGCGAGCAGCAGGATCAGCGTGATCGGCACCGAGGTGAGCTCGGCCTTGTGGAAGTCCTTGCCCATCATCGTGTTGGCGGCCTGGTCGGTGCTCGCGTCACCCGGCCTCGGCCACGGTCAGGCCGGGATGAGCGGCCTGCACCCGGGCCACCGCGGCCAGGTCCGTGCCGACCGTGCTGTCCGCGCTGGCGTGCGGGCCGGCCACGTCGAACGTGACCAGCGCGGTGCGGCCGTCCGCCGAGACCAGGGCCTGGCCGGCCGGACTGAGCGGGGACCGGATGTCCGGGCCGCCCGGGGCAGCCGCTGGAGCGCCGTGGACCACGTCGGCGACCGCGCCGCGCAGTTGCGGGCTGCGCCCGTAGGTGTCCCGGGTGAGCCGCCGCGGGCCTGGATGAGGACGGTTTCCTGGGGCGGGGTGACCACGTTGAGCTGGTGCAGCATCTGCTCGGCCTGGCCGGCCTGCCCCGGGTCGTACTGCGGCTGGCTCTGCGTGCCCAGCAGCTGCCCGGCGGCAGCGCCGTCCCGGCCAGCACCAGCCAGCCCACGATCACCGCGATCCGGTGCCGCGCGCTCCAGCAGGCGATCCGCTCGACCATCGGCGCCCGCGGGCGGTGCCGGGCCCGGCGGGGCGGCCGCGCGTGCCGCGCGCCGGACGTGCCTTCCGGGAGCGGGTGATCGCACGTCGGGCAGGGCAGGGTTGAGCGGTCGCGCATCGGGCCTCGGGAATCGGGGCGGCTGAGCCGCGCGGCAGATTAACTGACGCGCGTGTCATGAATCCTGACCAGCATGCCAGACTTCTGTGACACTGACGTCAGTGTCCAGAGATTATGCGAACCTCGCAGCAAACGTTCAGGAAACCTGAGGGCGGACAGGGCTGGTGGAGTGCCGGGGCTGCGCGGTCCGGCACGCCGGCGTTGCTCCGGGCGGGCGGGCGCCGGCCGCGAGGCCGGGCCGCCGGGCCCGGTGCCGCCGGGGCCGGCGGCCCGCCCGCGGCCGGCCGGACGCGGCGCCAGCCCCGGCCGACCCGGCTGGGCCGGCCCGAGCGGCGGGCCCGGCCAGGCGCGGCCGCCCGCCCCGCCGGGCAGCCAGCCCAGCCAGCGCGGCAGGTACCAGGTGCGCTCGCCGAGCAGGGCCAGGCAGGCGGGCAGCAGGATGCCGCGCACCACGGTGGCGTCGATCAGCACCGCCGCCGCCAGTCCCACGCCGAGCATCTTGGTGGATGAGGGGCAGCGTGGCGAAGATCGAGAACACCGCCACCATGATCACAGCCGCGCTCGTCACCACGCCCGGCGCTGCTCGCGATGCCGCCCACGACCGCGTCCCGCGTACTGGCCCCCCGCGGCGTGCAGCTCCCGGATCCGGCTCAGGATGAACACGTGGTAGTCCATGCTCAGCCCGAACAGGAACACGAACATGAACAGCGGGATCCACGGGATGATCCCGCCGAACAGGTGTAGCCGATCAGGCCCTGCAGGCGGCCATCCTGGAAGATCAGCGTGATCAGGCCGTATGCGGCGCCCACCGAGAGCAGGTTCAGGACGATCGAGATCAGCGGGATCGTGACCGACCGGAACGCCACCAGGAGCAGCAGGAACGCGAGCACGACCACGAAGGCCACCACGACCAGGGTGCGTGAATGCAGGGCCGCCGTGTCGTCGTAGGTGCCCGCGGTGTTCCCCGTCACCGCGTAGCTGATCCCGCGCACCGTGCCCAGGGTGCCGGGCAGGATGTGGTCGCGCAGGGTCGAGCAGGGCCTGGTCGGACGACGGAGTCGGTGCCGTTTCCGGCCAGCGGGACGTCGACGATCAGGGCCCGGCCGCCGGCCACCTGGCTGACGGTGATCGGCCCGCGGATCGGGCCAGCCGGGCGGTCCGCGGCGGCCCGGCCCGCCAGCGTGCTGATCGCGTGCCGCACCGCCGGGCCGGTGAGATCCTGGCCGGTCACGACCACCTGCGCGGGCGACGGGGTCTGCGGGAACGCCGCGGAGATCCGGTCCATGGTCTGCAGGACCGGGGAACCGGCCGGCAGGTCGACGGCCGGGCTGCCGAGCCGCATCCCGGCCGCGGGCGCGGCCAGGGCGAGCAGCGCGATCGCGGCCGCACCGCCCCACACGACAGGATGCCGTGCCACCCGGCGGACCAGGGCGGCCCAGGCCCGCGACGGGCGGGCCGCGGTCCGCCGGCGGCCCAGGAACGGGATCCGTCCCCGATCCGCCTTCGTCCCGAGCCAGGACAGCGACGCGGGCAGCACGGTCAGCGAGCCGAGCACGGCCACGCCGACCACGGCGATGGTGCCGAACGCCATGCCGGTGAACACGTCGTAGCCGGTCAGGAACAGCCCGGCCAGCGCGACCATGACCGTCAGCCCGGACACCACGATCGCCCGCCCCGAGGTGCCCGCGGCGATCCGCAGCGCCTCGGCCGTGGAGCGCCCCGCGGTCCGCTCCTCGCGCTCACGGCGCAGGTAGAACAGCGAATAGTTGACCCCCACCGCCATCCCGATGAGCAGCACCACCTCGGAGGTGCTCGACCCAACCGGCACCCACCGGCTGAGCACGGTCAGCAGGGACAGCGCGGTGATCACCGACGTCAGCGCCAGCAGCAGCGGGATGCCCGCCGAGACCAGGGCGCCGAACACCAGCAGCAGCAAGACGAGCGTGATGGGCACCGAGGTCGCCTCGGCCCGGCGGAAGCCCTGGCTAAGCACCGCGTTGATGGCCCGGTCGATGCTCGCGTCTCCAGCCTCCTGGACCCGCAAACCGGGATAGCGGGCCTGGATCCCGGCCACTGCCCGGACGGCCGGCGCCACGGCCTGGTCTTCGTTGCGGAGGTTTCCGGGGACGCTGAAGGTGACCAGAGCGCTGCGGCCATCCCCGGCCACGAGCCCGGCGTGGCCGGGACCGAGGGGCGAGCGGATGTCCCGGGCGGAGTGCGGGAGGGCGGACAGCGCGGTCACCACCTGCCGGACCGCCTGGCGCAGCTGCGGGTCCGAGCCCAGCCGGCCGCTGCCCCGTGGCTGGATCAGCACGTACTCCTGCGGCGGGGTGGTCACCCCGAGCCGTTGCAGGGTCTGCTCGGCCTGGCCGGACTGGCCAGCATCGTAGGAGGGCAGGTTCTTCGCGGGCAGCAGGTAGCCGACCGCCACCACCGCGGCGACCAGGAAGAGCCAGCCGAGCACGGCGGTCTTGCGGTGCCGGCTGCTCCAGCCGGCGATCCGCTCGACGACGGGTGCCCGGGGACCGGCGGGGCTGCTCGCCGTGGGGGCCGATTTCCGGCAATACTGAACTAGACGGCTGGCGCATCTTGACCTTCTCCCGAGGACGGTGCGTGGGTCTGTCGTGGGCCCCCGCCTGCGAGCTGATCCCTCGCGGGCGGGGGCGAGGACGTTTACCTGGCTGCGTGCAACGGGCCCAGGGGGCCGGGGCGGGTGAGCACCTCCTTGGCGGGGGCGAGCGGGTCGGCGGGCGCGCGCAGCAGGGCCTGCGCGATGCGGGCATGGGCGCGGGCCGTGACCACGACCACGTAGTTGAACAGCAGGAACGCGACCAGGAAGGCGGCCCCGGCCAGCAGCGCCCTGGGCAGCGTGTCCACGTACAGGCCGACCCCGCCGGGGCCGTTCGCGCCGTGCGGGAAGTAGCCGAACGGGACGCCGTGCACCGGGCCGCCGCTGAGGTTGCTCATCCCGACGTTGCCCCGGGGCGCCCAGTACCAGGCGGGCAGGGTCACCCCGGCGAGCAGCGTCAGCCAGACGGCGAGCACCGCGGTGTCCAGGGCGAACAGCAGCGGCCACAGGCCGATCAGGTAGGCCACGCCGCGCCAGGTGGCCGGGTCCCGCCAGCAGGTCCTGAGCTGCGCCATGACCCCCGGCCGGGCGGCCTGGCGGTAGCCGCCCCGGACCGGCTCAGCCACGACCAGCCGCAGCCGGGCGCGCTCGACGCTGGCACAGCCGCGCAGCACTGCTGCCGCCGCGACCAGCAGCGGGATCCCGGCCAGGGTGATCAGGAAGGCGACGGCGGTGACCGTCGCGGTCACCGTGATGGCGAACAGGATCCAGCCCGTGACGAAGACGTAGCCGGCCAGGAAGGCGGCCGAGCGCCAGGTGCTGCCGGACACGGCCAGCCGCAGCGGATTCCAGTAGAGCCTGAGCCGGGCCGGCGGGGCGCCATCGTGGCTGGTCATCCCACGTCCCGCATCAGTTGCTCGACCGCCTGGACATGCGCGGTCAGCTTGGCCAGTTCGGTGCGGAGTTCCTGCTGGTTGGCCACGGCCTCCTCGGCCAGCTTCCGGTACTCGGCCATGGCCACCGCGTCAGCCCGGTGGCTCTGCAGCCGGAAGTAGGCCCAGACGATGATGGCCGCGGCCGCGCAGACGCAGAACGGGATGCCGAACCCGATGACGATCCCTGCCTCGGCGCTGCTGCTCAGTGCAGCCAGATGCTGGGCGGCCACGTGCCCCGCGATCATCTCCCGTGTCCTTCCGGGCCAGTCTGTGGTGTGTCCACGGTCTCTTGGGTGTCCACGTCGTCCCCTTCCGCGCCGCTGCCGTTGCGCAGCGCCGAGATGATCGTTTCCGCGTTGAGGTGCAGGTCGAATGGGGCGAGCTGGAAGTACTTCATGGCCTTGCCGTCCTCCGACAGCTCCAGCTGGCCGGCCACCAGGCCCGCCTTCTCCAGCTTGTCCAGATGCATGTACAGCAGCGGCCGGGACATCCCGAGCCGCCGGGCCAGCTCGCTGACGTGCACCCGGCCGTCCCGCAGCTCGGCGACGATCCGCATCCGGTGCGGGTTCGCCACCGCGGTGAGCACGGTAAGCAGCTCGTCACTGGTCAGCGTCGCTCCCTGGTCAGATACTTTCACCTGTCAGAAGAAACTTACATGTGAAACCCACAGCGGTCAACCGCCCCGGTCCCGGCGGGTTCCTGCCGGGACCGGAGCGCGGGGTGCGGGGCGCGGGGACCGGAGCGCGGGGTGCGGCCATGCATGATCGCCCGGGACTATCCGGTCCGCAGCCGGTCGGCGATGATGGGGCCTATGGGAGAACTGATCCTGCTCCGGCACGGCCAGACGGAGTGGAGCATGGCCGGGCGGCACACCGGGCGGACGGACATCCCGCTCACGCCGGAGGGCGAGGCGGCCGCCAAGTCGCTGGCCCCGGCGATGGCCAGCCGGCAGATACGGGCCGCGTTCACCAGCCCGGCGCAGCGCGCCGTGCGGACCGCGGAACTGGCCGGGCTGCACGCCACCCCCGACCCTGACCTGCAGGAGTGGGATTACGGCGGCTACGAGGGCCTGACCACGGCCCAGATCCGGACCCAGCGCCCCGGCTGGTACCTGTGGCGGGACGGGGTGATTCCCGGCGGGCCCGGGCACCCGGGAGAAAACGTGGAACAGGTCGGGGCGCGCGCGGACCGGGCGCTGGCCCGGATGCGGCCGCTGCTGGAAGAGGGGGACGTGGTGATCGTGGCCCACGCCCACTTCCTGCGCATCCTGACCGCCCGCTGGCTCGGCCTGGAGCCGGCCGCCGGCCGCCTGTTCCGGCTGGACACCGGGACCGTGTCGGCCCTGGGCACCGAGCACGACGAGTGGGTCATGCAGATGTGGAACGCGCCGCCGGTCCCCGGGCGCTGAGCCTGCCGGTCAGGTCCTTCCCGCGGGTCACTGTGGCTGGGTTACTTCCTCCATCCAGCTGAGGTACGCCGCGGAGCCCGCCACGATGGCTGTCGCCACGATCTCGGGCTCGTCGTAGCTGTGCCGCTGGGCGAGGAACTCGGCGAGCGCCTGGTACCGCGTGGCGGGCAGCTTCAGCAGCAGGGTCCACTCCTCGGCCCGCTCCAGATCGCCTTCCCACCAGTAGCTGCTCACTACCGGGCCGGCCACCTGGGCGCAGGCCGCCAGCCGGGCCGCGACCGCGTCCCGGCCCAGCTCGACTGCTTCGGCCCGGGAGTCGGTAGTCGTCTGCACCTGGAGGTAACGCGCGGCCGGCCACCCGGAGGGCGCACCACCGGCCGCCGTCTCGCCGGGCGCAGCGTCCTCGGTGCCGCCGTGATCCGCCATGTCAACCGATGCTACGCCCAGACCGCGACACGCGGCGGCGGCGCGCAGCCGCGGCCCGGGCACCCGGGGCCGCGCCCGGATCGCGGCCCGGATCGCCGCCGGGGGCCGGGTCAGCTCAGGCGTCTGCGGACGGCGCGGCCGCCGCTCCCCGGCCGCCGAGGAAGGACTCCACGAAGTCCGGGCGGCCGGACAGCTCCGCCGGGGTTCCCTCCATCCGCACCTCGCCGCCGCCGAGCACGTAGGAACGGTCGGAGATGGCCAGCACCGCCTTGGCCCGCTGCTCGACGATGAGCACCGCGGCCCCGCTCGTGGCCAGGTGGCGGACGTGCTCGGTGAGCAGTTCCGTGGCGATGATGGGGGCAAGGTTGGCGGTCGGCTCGTCGAGCAGGAACAGGCCCGGGTCCAGCATCAGCACCCGGCCCATGGCCAGCATCTTGCGCTCGCCGCCGCTGAGCTTGCCGGCGCTGCGGCCGAGCATGCCCCCGAGCCGGGGGAAGATGGCCAGCACCCGCTCGACGCGGTCCGCGACCTGCTGGCGGCGCAGCAGGTAGCCGCCCATCTCGAGATTCTCCTTGACGCTGAGCGCGGCGAACACGTCGTCCACCTGGGGCACGTAGCCGACCGCGGCCCGGGCGATCTCCTCCGGCGCGGAGTTGGTGAGGTCCCGGTCACCGACCCGCACGGTGCCGGACGACACGTGCACCACCCCGGCCAGGCTCTTGAGCAGCGTGCTCTTCCCGGACCCGTTGGGGCCGACCAGGGAGATCACCTCCCCCGGGTCCACGCTCAGCGTGATGTCCCGGATCACCGGGTCACCGCCGTAGCCGGCGGTGACCCGGTCAGCCCGCAGCGGGAGGCCGGGCAGGGCCAGCTCAGCCGACAAGGTAGGCCTCCACGACCTCGCTGCGCCCGCGTAGCTGCTGCATCGTTCCCTCGGCCAGGACCGCTCCCTCGGCCATCACCACCACCGGATCGCAGAATTCGTCCATGATGGCCAGCTCGTGCTCGACCATGAGGATCGTCATCCCCTCCTCGCAGAGCGCCACCAGCTCGCGGCCGATCCGCCGGGCCAGGTTCGGATGCACGCCCGCCATCGGCTCATCGAGGAGCAGCATGGCCGGGTCGGCCATCAGCGCCCGCATGATCTCGACCAGGCGGCGCTGGCCGCCGCTCAGGTCGCCGGCGTAGTGGTTGGCGAACGGCTCCAGGCCGAACCGCCCGAGGATCGCTTCCGCCCGGATGATCGCCGCCGTCTCGTCCGCCTGCCAGTAACGCCGGCCGAGCAGGGAGCCGCGGAAGGTGTCCCCCCGGTTGCCGGGGACCGCGGACAGCAGGTTCTCCATGACGGTCAGCCGCTTGAACTCACTGGCCAGCTGGAAGGTCCGGACCAGTCCCAGCCGGGCCCGCCGGAACGCCGGCTTCCCGGTGACGTCCTGACCCTGGTACCTGATGACCCCCGAGGTCACCGGCAGGGTCCCGGCCAGCATGGCCAGCAGCGTCGATTTCCCGGCCCCGTTCGGCCCGATCAGCCCGGTCAGCGTGCCCTTGCGCACCTGGATCGAGACCCCGGCCACCGCCCGGACCCCGCCGAAGTCGCGGGTCACCCCGACCGTTTCGAGCATCGCCGGCCGGTCCTCCGGGCCCGGGACCGCACGCTGGCCCCCGGCCCGGGCCTGCTCCGCGCCCGCCCTGGGCGTGACCGCCGGCCCCGCGCCCGCCCCGGCCGCCGCGGCCGCCCCGGCCGCCCCGGCCGCCCCGGCCGTCGCGGCCGGCCCCGCGCCCGGCGTGGCCGTCAGCGGCCGTATCACCCGCTTGCGCTCGGGGAGGATGCCCTGCGGCCGCACCCAGAGGAAGATCACGATGAGCAGCCCGATCGCGACCCACTGCAGCGACGGGATGAGGTTCGGCGGCAGGTTGTTCGAGGTGGGGATGAACCGGGTGATCTCCTCGAACCCGACCGGGACCAGGATGGCCCCGAGGACCGCGCCGAGGTGGTTGCCGGCCCCGCCGATGATGACCGCGGCGAACAGCACCACGGTCTCGGCGTAGCCCCACGCGGCCGGGGACCAGGTAGTGATGTAGGTGACCAGGATCCCGCCGCTCAGCCCGGCGATGGCGCCGCCGGTCACCAGCATCGCGGTGCGCAGCGAGAGCAGGTTCTTGCCCAGCGAGTCCGCGACCACGTCGTTGTCCCGCATGGCGCGCAGGCTGCGGCCGTACGGGGAGGCCGTGATCCGGCGCACCAGCAGGTACACGCCCAAGGCCAGCACGATGGCCGCCGCGGTGAACACCCACTGGTAGCTGAGCGGCTGCACGCTGAACACGTTGTCACCGCGCAGCGGCGTGGGGATCAGCGACAGGCCCGCGTCGCCGTTCAGCAGCGGACGGTAGTTCGTCACCAGCAGGTTCAGCAGGACCGCGGTCACCAGCAGCCCGACGGCGGCGAAATCACCGCGGAGCCGGCGGCCCACCAGGAACGTGAACGGCACCGCGATCAGGCCGCCGACCACCGCCGCGCCGATCCATGGCAGCGGGAACGGCAGGCCCCACCCGCCGATATAGGACTGGAATCCGCCGTTGGCGGAGTCGTGCGGGAGGGCCAGGACCGCTGCGGCGTAGCCGCCCGCGGCCTGGAAGATGATGAACCCGAAGTTGGTGACGCCCGCCACCCCGAACTGCTGGCTGAGACCCAGGCAGGCCATGGCGTCCACCGAGGCGTAGACCAGCAGGTTGATGAGATAGAAGGCGTTCATCCGGCTCCCCGCGCGAGTCTCATGCCCGGGCGCCCAGCAGCCCGGTCGGGCGCACCCCGAGCATGATCAGCAGCGCCACGAAGGCCACGACGTACTTGTAGTCGGCGGTGATGTAGGCCGCGCTGATCTCGGTGGCGAGCCCGATGATCACCGCCCCGAGCATGGCCCCGTAGGCCTGGCCGGGGCCGCCCAGGAAGACCGCGGCCAGGATGAGGATCAGGAACAGGTCGGTCGAGGTGGCGTCGAAGCTGCCCGAGTCCATCGCGAACACCACGCCGGCCAGCCCGCACAGCCCGCCGGTCAGCGCCCAGGTGATGGTGATGACCCGGTTGGTGCGGATGCCGCAGTTGCGGGCCAGCGACTTGTTCGCCGCCGTGGCCCGCATCGACTTGCCCAGCCGGGTGTAGCGCAGCAGCCCGTGCACGCCGATCATGACCAGCAGGCTCAGCGCGATGACCACGAGCTGGACGACGCTGAGGATCAGCCCGCCCGCGTGGAAGGTCGTCCCCTGGCTCATGGTGTACGAGACCGCGGTGCCGCCCGCCAGCGCCTGGACACCGAACTCGACGATGAGGGTCATCCCTAGCGAGACGATGACCATCGTGATCGGGGAGGTGCCCCGGCGCTGGAACGGCGTGTAGACCCCGGAGTTCAGCAGCACCGAGCCGAGGGAGCAGACGGCCACCGCCACCACCAGGCCCAGCCACACCGACAGGCCGGCCTGGTTCACCACGTAGGCCACGAACGCTCCCGCGATCATGATGGCGCCGTAGGCCAGGTTCAGCACGTCGGTGACCCCGAACTGGAGGGTGAAACCCACCGACGCGATGGCCAGGACGGAGGCGGTGACCAGCCCGAAGCCCAGCGAGGACAGGAAGATCGTCACGTGCGCCCCGCCCTCCCGCCGTGGGCGGGGCGCACCGTGCCTGCGGTCATGGCGCCCGTGGTCATCCGGCCAGGGCCCGCAGCTGGGCGGCGGTCAGGTTGCCGACCACCTTCACCGCGCCGGAGCTGGTGTAGGTATCGACCTGGAAGATGCCCGTCGAGTCGTGGTAGCTGTCGAAACTGGTCGGGCCGCCCGGCCCCTCGTACCTGATCGCCTTCCCGGCCTTGAGCTGGGTGACGCACTGGGCGAACGAGTAGCACACCGTGGCGCCGGGAACGCCGTTCCCGATCTTGATGATGTCCGGGCCGTAGACGCTCGGCGAGGTGCTCTTGGCCATGACCATGGCCAGGGCGGCGAGGTTGATCCCGTCGTAGAGGTGCACGCCGCCCGGCGCGCTGAGGTAGGTGGTGAAGTCGCCGGTGGCGCCGGGCACCTTTCCCTGCTGGGACAGCAGCGCCTTGGAGAACGCCTGGTAGGCAGGCCCGCTGGACTCGACGACCAGGTTGTCCGCGTGGAATGCGGACACGAACGTCGAGGTGCCGACGGCCGCCGCCGCGGACTTGAAGAAGGCCGGCGAGATAGCCGCGGACGTGCCGATGATCGGGATCATCTTGCCGCCGTTGAGCTGCTTGATCTCGGAGAACAGGGTGGGATCGGCGGACCCCAGCGCCTCGGTCATGATCGCGTCCGGGTGCGACTGGATGATCGCCTCGGCCTCACTGCGGAACGTCGTGGCGGTGAGGTCGAGCGTCTGATTGGTGGTCAGGGTGATCCCGGCCTTCTTCAGCGCGGCGATCGCGGGCTGGATGAAGGTCTGGGATCCGATGTCGTTGCCGAAGGCCAGCGCGATCCGCTTGTAGTGCAACTGCTGGGCGATGGCGACCATGGCGTAGGACTCCTCCAGGTCGGGAGGAACCAGCCGGTAGAAGTACGGGTAGTGGACGTGGTCGAACTCGGACTGCCCGGTCATGCAGAACATGGCCATCTTGTGCGCGTTGATGACCGGCACCACCGAGGCCGCCTCGTCCGAGGTGCAGCCGATGACCAGGGCCAGGCCGGACGTGGAGGCGAACATCTGGTTCACCGCCGGGACCGCGTCCGCCGGGTCGCCGCGGGTGTCCACGCTCTTGCAGGTCAGCGTGTGCCCGAGGACGCCGCCGGCCTGGTTGATGGCCGCGGTCGCGCCGTAGCAGGAGGCCAGGTACGTCGGGCCGAGGGCGGCGTCGGCGCCGCTGAACGGTGCGACGTCGGCCACCGTGAGCTTGCTGCCGGAAGGACTGCCGGAGCTGCTGGCCCCGGCTGAGCTACCGCCACCGGAACTGCTGCCGCACGCGGCCAGGCCGACGGCCAGGGCACCAGCGGCCAGTATCGCTCCGGCGCGCATCGGCCGTCCCCGCCGGGCGCCCGCAGCCGTCCGGCTGTGGTTCCCGGTGGCCGCGGCCACGCGCCTGAGGGTCGTGAACTTCATTGTCCCCCTCCGTACCTGGGTGGAGTGACGTAACTTAGATGCCGGTCTTGAGCGGGGCGCCGGGACGCCACCGCCAGTCCTGCGGGGCGTCTTCCTCGGCGACCACCCGGTTGCGGATGGTGCCGAGTCCCTCGACGGAAATCTCGATGACGTCGCCTGGATGCATCCAGACGGGTGGCGTGCGGGCAAAGCCGACGCCGCCCGGGGTGCCGGTGGCGATGACGTCGCCGGGCACCAGCCGGGTGAACGAGGAGAAGAACTCGACGGCGCTGGGCACGTCCACGAGCATCAGCGACGTCCGGGCCGACTGCATGACCTGCCCGTTCAGCGTGGAACTGATGGCCAGGTCGGAGACGTCCAGCTCGTCGGTGGTCACCACCTCGGGGCCCAGGGGCATGCTGCCCTCGAAGTTCTTCCCGGCCGTCCACTGGCTGGCGGCCCGCTGCCAGTCGCGGGCGGACGCGTCGTTCAGCACGACGAAGCCCGCGATCGCGTCCAGGGCCTTGTCGGCGGTGATGTACCGGCCGCCCGCGCCGATCACGATGCCGAGCTCGGCCTCGTAGTCGAATCGCTCGGTCAGGGCCGGCTTGACCAGGTCGGCGTACGGGCCCAGGACGCTGTCGGCGCCCCGCACGAACGCGTCGGGCCAGGTCGGGACCGCGCGCCCGCCTTCCAGGGCGTGCTCGCTGTAGTTCAGGCCGAGGCACAGGATGCGCGGCGGGTTCGGCACGGCCGGGCCGAAGTCGGCTTCCGCCACCTCACGCCCATCAGCGTCGGCGACCGCGCGGATCGCATCCAGGGCCGGGAGGCCGGCCTCCAGGACGTAGTGCAGCGAGGCGAACCGCGGGTCGCCGGTGGCCTCAGCGACGTTGACGTAGCCCGAACGGCCCCGGACGTGCAGTCGCAGCCCGTCCGGGGTGGCAATGGTGGCGAGCCTCACGTGCCCGGTCTCCTTCGAGGATGGTGGCGGGGGCGGTCCTCGGGCGCGGCCCGTCTGGCCACGCTAGATTGGTCGGCGAAGTCCCCGATTGGTTGTATACAACCGGATTGGTCGGAGCATAGGTCGCGTGCCGGGAACGGGTCAATAGGGTTATGCGGAAATTAGCGACCCTGAGTGGTTACAGTCTGATCTCGATTGGTAGCATTGGTTGACTAGCCGATCCGGGTGCCTGCCGCCGGCCGCAGGGCGCGGCCGCGGCGGGCAGGCGGGCGGGGCGGACGGCAGGGCGGAGACAGCGACGGGAATGCAGAACGCAGCAGGGGCCAGGACCCCGGTCGCGGCCGGGCAGAGATACCGGCTGGCCGAGCTGATCCTGGACGAGTCGGCGCGGGCCGGCCTGGGGCCCGGTGCCCGGCTGCCCACCGAGCGCCAGCTCGCGGCGGACATGGGCGCCACCCGCACGTCGATCCGGCACGCGCTGGCCGTGCTGCAGGCCCAGGGGCGTATCTCCCGCGAGGTCGGGCGGGGCACGTTCCTGCGGCAGGACCCGGCGCAGCGCGGGCAGGCCCTGGCCGGCGCTCCCGGCCTGGCCGGGACCTCACGGGACAGCGTCGCGGGGCCGGCCGACGGCGGCCTGCGGGCACCCGGCGCGCGCCCAGCGGCCGGGATCGCGGAGTCCGCGGGCGGGCACGGCGCGGGCGGGCACGGCGCAGATGGGCACGGCGCCGCCGCGGCCGCCGCCCGCGCGCTCGCGGGACAGGCCGGCGAGGCGCCCGCCGGCTTCGCGCCGGCCGACGTGATGACCATCCGGCGGCTGCTGGAGCCGCTGGCGATGCCGCTCGTCGTGGCCTGGGCCACGGCCAGCGATTTCCGGGAGATGGACCGCTGCCTGGCCGGCGGGGACCGGGCGGACGGCTACGACGAGTTCGAGAGCTGGGATCTAGCGCTGCACCGGACGATCATGGCGGCCAGCCACAGCCCCCTGCTCGGGCAGCTTTACGCGGTGATCGAGAACGCCCGGCACGGCCATTCCTGGGGCGACCTCAAGCGGCGCAGCGCGTCACGCGAGCGCCGCGAGAGGTACCAGGCTGACCACGCCGCGCTGGTCGCCGCGCTGCGGGCGCGGGACAGCGACCGCGCGACCGACGCGATGCGCACGCACCTGTCCAGAGTCAATAACGATCTTTTCGGCGAGACCACGTAGCACCGCCCGGCGGGCGCGCTGACCCGCAAACGCCTGGAATGGCCGCCCAGGCCCGGCAGGCTGATCCGGTCCGCCGGGAAGGCCATGACCGCAGCCCATGAGCGGGCCGCCCGCCCGGGGCCCGCCGGAGTCAGGGCGGGCACCGGGGCCGGCTGCGCCGCGGGCCGCGGGACGGGCGGTCAGTACCCCCCGCCGCCCCCGTAGCCGCTGCTTCCGCTGCTCGACTTGGACGCGGCCGGGGTGGGGGAACTCGAGGACATCATCGCGCCCGGCGAGACGGCGGTGACCGCGGTGACCTTGAACGCGTGCCACACCCCGCCGACCCCGTTGCCCTTGACCTGGCCCGGGGCGCTGTCACCGGCGTAGGTGTACAGCGGGTGCCCCTTGTAGGTGGCCTGCAGCACGCCGTTGGCCCGCTTGATCGTGCCGAACTTGCCGACCAGCCGGAAGCCCATGGCCGCTGCGGGCATGCCGGTGACGGGAGGCCAGGCGGTCGTGCAGGAGCCCGTGCAAGCCGAGGTCATCGCGGTGTCCTTGGCGTACCAGTACAGGGTGAAGCCCTTGGCGTCGGCCAGCACCGGCCCGATGCTCGTCTTGATCTTCTCCAGCGCGGCCGTGCCGGAAGAGGTCATCGCGGAGCTGCCCGCCGACGTGGACTTGGCGGACTTGGTGGACATGGCTGAGGCGGACTTGGTGCCGCTCGCGGTGCCGGGGGAGGTACTGCTGCCGCACGCGGGCAGCAGCAGGGCAGGAATGGCGAGGACCGCCGGTGCCCATCTGCGGTAACGCATCGTGTCTCTCCGCTCATGAGGAGGGGCGGACAATTAACCCGAGCACGTACTATCCCGCGCCGGAGTTCACGAGCGGACCCACATTTCGGCTTACGACTTTATTACGCCCCCGGCCGACCGTTTCCGGGCCTGGCCGCGGGCGCCGCGCTGCCAGGGCCGGGGACGCCCCCCCGGCTAAGCCGCGATGCGCGTGGCCAGCCAGGCCAGTGACAGCGGGTACCGGTAGTCGATGCTCATGTGCGTGCCCTCGAACAGCTCGAGGTGGATCACCTCGTCCGGCACGCCGGCCTCGCCCAGGGCCGCCCGGAAGGCCTGGGCGCCCAGATCGAGGAACCACTCGTCGCGCTGGCCCGCGTCGAGCCAGATCCCGCGCAGGCCGCGGAGCGCCTCCGCGTGCTGCGGCACCATCCGGACCGGATCCCAGTCCAGCCAGCGCTGCCACACGTCCGGGCGGAGCCGTCCGGTCCGCGGCTCGAACGGCAGCTCCACCCGCCCGTCCGCGGTGGCGGAGAAGCACGCCGACACGCCCAGCAGCATCAGCAGGTCATGGTCGGCCTCTTTGGTGAACGAGACGCGGGACTGGAAGTCGTCCCACCAGCGCCAGATATCCCCGCCGTAGTCGCGGAGATGACGGGCGGACTTGCCGAACTCGGGGATGTAGCACAGCTCGTACAGCGAGTCCCCGGCGTGCGAGGCCAGCGCGCCGAACAGGTCAGGCCGGAGCATCGGGGTGATCATGGCGCCGAACCCGCCGCTGGACTTGCCGGTGATCCCCCGGTGCGCCGCGGACGGCTCCGTCCGGTAGTGCTCGTCCACCCAGGGCACCACCTCCTCGCACAGGTAGGAGTGATACTGGCCGGTGCCCGGGGAGTCCACGAACTGGCTGCCCCCGTACTTGGTCCAGGCGTTGACGTAGACCACGATGGCCCCGGGTGCCTGCCCGGACGCGAACACCGCGTCCGCGGTCTCCGGAAACGGCTGCCGGTACGGCGAGCGGTTCCGCCACATGGCCAGGTGCCCGGTGTAGCCCTGGATCACGTACACGGTGGCGTAGCGCCGGGAGCGGTCCTCGTCGTACCCGGGCGGGACGTAGACCCACAGCGGCCGCTCGTATGGATCGCCCAGCGGGTTGCCGCGCAGCAGCTCGCTGCTGATCACGTGCTCGTCAATCCGGCCGGATAGCTCGGCGGACCAGGGCAGCATCAGGGCCTCCTCCGTAGTCAGCAACAGTGCCGCACCCACCGTAGAGCAACCGGCCCTACCGTAGAGGAATGAGCCCTGGTCAGGCGGAAGGCGCGCAGGCCGAGCGAGACTCTGCCGAGCGCCATTTCGGCGAGGTGATCGCCGCGCTGGACGGCCATCCCCCCGGACGCCCGGGGCAGCGCCCGGCCGGGCCGGACCCGGTCCGGCCCGGCTCGGCCCTGACCGTCCAGCGCGGCGTGGCGCTGTTCGACGCCCAGCTGGCCAGCCGCCATCTCGATCTGGCCGCGCGCTGGCTGCGGGCCCGCGGGGCCGGCGTACTACACGATCGGGTCATCCGGGCACGAGGGGAACGCCGGCGTGGCCGCGGCGCTGCGGGTCACCGACCCAGCCCTGCTGCACTACCGGTCGGGCGCGTTCTACCTGGCCCGGTGCCAGCAGGCCACGCCGCCCCGGGACGGGATCCGCGATGTCCTGCTCGGGCTGGTGGCCGCGGCGGAGGAGCCCATCGCCGGCGGCCGCCACAAGGTGTTCGGGCACCGGCTGCTGCACGTCATCCCGCAGACCTCGACCATCGCCTCGCACCTGCCCCGGGCCCTCGGCCTGGCCTTCGGCCTGGACCGGGCGGCCCGGCTCGGCCTGCCCGCGGAGTGGCCCGCGGACGCGATCGTGGCCGCCAGCCTGGGCGACGCGTCGCTGAATCACTCCACCGCGGCCGGCGTGATCAATGCCGCTGCCTACTGCGCCTACCAGCATCTGCCGCTGCCGCTGCTGCTGGTGATCGAGGACAACGGGATCGGCATCAGCGTGCGGACCCCGGCCGGCTGGGTCCGCGCCGCCACCCAGTCCGTCCCGGGCTTCGGCTACTTCCATGCGGACGGGTCTGATCTGGCCGCCGTGTACGACGCGGCGCTCGCCGCCGCGGCGTGGGTCCGGGAACGGCGCTCCCCCGCGTTCCTGCATCTGGCCGTGGTGCGGCTCGGCGGGCACGCCGGCTCGGACGTGGAGACCGGCTACCGGGAGGCGGCCGCGGTGGCCGCGGACCTGGCCGCTGACCCCCTGGTCGGCACGGCCCGGCTGCTGGTGAGCGCGGGCGCGCTGACGCCGGCCGAGGTAAGCGAGCGGTATGAGGAATCGCGGGCCCGGATCCTCGGCCTCGCGGCCGAGGTGGCGGGGAGCCCGCGGCTGGTCACCGCCGCCGAGGTGATGTCCCCCCTCGCGCCGCATCATCCCGAGCAGGTCTGGGCCGGTGCCTGCCTGGCGGCGGGATCGGCGCGCCGGGACGAGGCGTTCGCCGGGCGGCTGCCCGAATCGGCGGGCGGGCTCACCCTGGCGCAGTCGATCAACGCGGCGCTGGCCGATGCCCTGGCCGCCCGGCCCGGCCTGCTGGTCTTCGGCGAGGACGTGGCCCGCAAGGGCGGCGTGTACGGGGTGACCCGCGGGCTGGCCCAGCGGTTCGGGGCCGCGCGGGTGTTCGACACCCTGCTCGATGAGCAGTCCATCCTGGGCCTGGCCCTGGGGGCAGGCCTGGCCGGCCTGCTGCCGGTCCCGGAGATCCAGTACCTCGCGTACCTGCACAACGCCGCGGACCAGATCCGCGGCGAGGCCTCGACCCTGTCGTTCTTCTCGCAGGCCCAGTACCGGAACCCGATGGTGCTGCGCATCGCCGCGCTCGGCTACCAGGAAGGCTTCGGCGGCCATTTTCACAACGACAACGCGCTGGCCAGCCTGCGGGACATCCCCGGCCTGATCGTGGCCTGCCCGGCCCGGCCCGACGACGCGGCGGCCATGCTGCGGACCTGCCTGGCCGATGGCCGAGGCGGACGGGCGCGTCTGCGTGCTGCTCGAGCCCATCGCCCTGTACCACACCAGGGACCTGCACCAGGCCGGTGACGGGGGCTGGCTGGCCCGCTACGATCCGCCGGGGCTGTGGCCGGCCGGCTACGTCCCGCCCGGCCGCGCGCGCGGCTACGGCCACGGGCGCGACCTCACCATCATCACGTTCGGCAACGGGCTGCGGATGAGCCTGCGGGTGGCCGCCCGGCTGGCCACCGCCGGCGTCGGCTGCCGGGTGCTGGACCTGCGCTGGATCGCGCCGCTGCCGGCGGAGGACATCCTGCGCGAGGCCTCGGCCACCGGCCGGGTGCTGGTGGCCGACGAGACCCGGCGCACCGGCGGGGTGTCCGAGGCCGTCATCACCACCCTGGTCGACGCCGGGTTCACCGGGCGGATCACCCGCGTTAACAGCGAGGACAGCTTCATCCCGCTGGGCGAGGCCGCGCAGGCTGTGCTGCTGTCCGAGACGTCCATCGAATCCGCAGCACGCTCCCTGTTGCCCCAGTAATCCCGGCCGGCCCTGTCTATGCTGCTCCCGTGGGGATTCTGGGAATACCCAGGGGACTTTTCGCTATCCGGCCGTGGCCCGCGGCCTGCCTGGGCCCCCGGCCGGAACTTACCGACGTCGCCCGGCTGGCCGGGCGGGTGCTCAGCCTGGCTGTGGCCGCGGCCCGGGCGCAGGACGCGCCGGTTCAGCGTGCCCTGGCCGCCCACCTCGGCCCGCAGGCCGCGGGGTGGCCGGTGGCCACCGCGTCGTGGCCCGCGTTCGACCAGGTCAACGTCCAGGCGGGGGTGGACGCGTGGCTCGCGGGCCCCGGCCTGCGGCACGAACTGCTCGGCCTGACCGGCGTCCGCCACGGCCCCGTGGACCTGGCTGACCTCACCGCGGCCAGCCTTCCGCGGTCGCCGGCCAGCATCCCGGGGATCGGCAGTATCACCACCGCCGCCCGTCCCGCCGGGCCCGGCGGGATGACCCGCGCGTGCGTCACCTGCGGCCTCTACCTGGTGCAGCAGGCCGGCCAGCGGTCGGCCGTGCTGCTCCGCGGCCCCGCGGACGACGACCCGCGGGTGACGGTCAGCGTGCAGGTCACCGCGCCGGATCCGGCCACGGCCGGGCAGATCCTGGATCAGATCCGCACGCTGGCCACCACGCACAACGTCTACCGCGGGCAGCTGATCTCGTTCGACGCTGACGCCCGCGGGCCGGCCGGCGGCAGCGTGCTGGAGTTCGCGGACCGGCCGCAGCTCGACCGGGCCACGGTGATCCTGCCCCCGGACCTGCTGGACGGTATCGAGCGCCAGGTCCTCGGCATCGCCCGGCACTCGGGCCAGCTCAGCGCCAGCGGCCAGCATCTCCGGCGGGGCGTGCTGCTGCACGGGCCGCCGGGAACCGGCAAGACCCACACCGTCCGGTACCTGATCGGCCAGCTGCCCGGCGTCACCGCGATCGTGCTGTCCGGCGCCGCGCTGGGGTACATCAGCCAGGCCTGCGCGATCGCCCGCACCCTGCAGCCCTCGATCGTGGTGGTGGAGGACGCCGAACTGGCCGCCGGGCCGCGCGGCCCGCACTCGCCGCTGCATCCCTCGCTGCTCCAGCTGCTCAGCGAGATGGAGGCGGTCGGCGACGACGCCGACCTTACGTTCCTGCTCACCACGAACCGGGCCGACCTGCTCGAGGAGGTCCTGGCCGCGCGCCCGGGGCTGGTCGACCACACGGCCCGGCTGCCGCTTCCGGACGCCCGGGCCCGGCGCCGCCTGCTCCGGCTGTACCAGGGCAGCCTGCGTATCGGCAGGTCCAGCGCCAGCGCGGTGGTCGCCCGGACCGAGGGGGTGAACGCCTCCTTCATGCGGGAACTGCTGCGCCGGGCGGCCGTGTACGCGGCCGACGGCCGGGCGGCCCGGGCGGCCGCGATGGCCCCGGCCAACGGGACCGCGCCGGATCAGGAGGCCCCGCTGCGCGTCACCGCCCGGCATCTCAACCTCGCCCTCGACGAGCTGCTGGACAGCCGGCACGACCTGACCCGGGTGCTGCTCGGCAGCCGCCCGGTACGCGGGGCGGACGCGATCATCCGGCCGGTCCTGCCGCACCTCCGCCCCAGCCGCTGACCCCGGTTACCGGAGCGCCCGGCCACGGCCCCGGGGTCCTTGCAGGCCATGCAGGCCCTGCGGGGCGCTGCGGATCACTCCCAGGCCGAAGGCGCCCTCGCGAGCAGGTGGGCGTTCAGCGCGGCGGTCACCTCGCCCGGGGCGGACACGCTGGCCAGGTGCGAGGCGCCGCGGATGACGGCCAGCCGGGACGCCGGCGATCCCCCGGGCGATGACGGCGCCGTGCCACGGCGGGGTGGCCGGGATCCTCCGACCCGGCGATCACCAGCGTGGGCGCGGTGATCGCGGCCAGGGCAGGCCGCAGGTCCATGCGCCGCGATAGCGTCGCAGCAGCCCGCGTAGCCCTCCGGGTCGACGCTGTCCAGGGTGGCGGCGAACGCGGCCGGGACCGACGGGACGCGGGCCGCGAAGCCGGCGGTGAACCAGCGGCTCACCACCTGGGCGGACAGGGCGGCAGGCCGCCCGCGCGCACGGCCGCGCGGCCCGCTGCGACCCACAGCCCGGTGTCCGGGAAGCAGGCGGACGTGCAGCACAGCCCGAGCGCGTCGATCCGGCCGGGCGCGTTCGCGGCCAGCCACATCCCGACCATGCCGCCCAGCGACACGCCGCAGTACGCCGCGTGCTCGACGCCGAAGTCGTCGAGCAGGCGCAGCACGTCGCGCGCCCAGGTCGGCGATGGTGTACGGGCCCGGCGGCGCGGGTGAGCCGCCGTGCCCGCGGTGCTCGTAGCGGAGCAGCCGGAAGTGCTCCCCCAGCGCCGCGAGCTGCGGGTCCCACAGGTCCCGGGTGGTGCCGAGGGAGTTGCCCGAGCACCAGGACCGGCGCGTCCCGCGGGCCGTCCAGGGAGGCGGCCAGGCGCACCGGCGCGTCCGGGCGGGTCCGGCCCGGGGCCTCAGACATCGAAGAAGACGGTCTCGTGCTCGCCCTGCAGGTGGATGTCGAACCGGAACCGGTACTTGTCGCCGGTGCCCGCGACGGCGACGAGGGTGTCCCGGCGGGCCGGTCGGCGACGGACGACAGCACCGGGTCGCCGGCGTTCGCCTCCGCCTCGTCGGGGAAGTAGATGCGGGTCACCACCCGGTCCAGCAGGCCGCGGGCGAACACGGACACGTCCAGGTGCGGGGCTTCCTGGCCGCCGTCCGGGCTGGGCAGCGCGCCGGGCCGGAGCGTGACGATGTGGTAGCTGCCGTCCGGGCCGGTCGGGCACCGGCCGAAGCCGCGGAACGCGGTCCCGCTCGCCGGTGCGCCGCGCGGGTCGTCGGGATGAGCGAAGCGGCCGTCCGGGTCGGCCTGCCAGGTCTCGATCAGGCCGTCCGGGATCGGGGCGCCCTCGCCGTCCAGCAGCCGCCCGGTGATGGTGATCGCGCCCGGGGTGTCCGCGGGCACCACGGTCCGGGCCGTCCGGCCACGGCAGCCGATGGCCAGGTACGGCCCGACCGTCTGCGAGGGGGTCAGCGGCAGCCCGGTCACCGCTGGTCCTCCTCGAAGACGGTCGCCGGCGCTGCCCCGGAGCACGATGTCCCACTCGTAACCCGAGCGCCCAGTCCGGCTCGGTGAGGTTCAGGTCGAACCGGGAGATCAGCCGCTGGCGGGCCTTCGGGTCCGGGATCGAGTTGAAGATCGGGTCGTACTCGAACAGCGGATCGTCGGGAAAGTACATCTGCGTCACCAGGCGCTGCGTGAACGCCCGCCCGAACAGCGAGAAGTGGATGTGCGCGGGCCGCCAGGCGTTGGGGTGGTTGCGCCACGGGTAGGCGCCGGGCTTGATGGTGACGAACCGGTACCGGCCCTCGGAGTCGGTCACGCACCGGCCCACGCCGGAGAAGTTCGGGTCCAGCGGGGCCGGGTGGTTGTCCACCGTGTGCTGGTACCGGCCGGCCGCGTTGGCCTGCCAGACCTCCACCAGCGTGTCCGGGATAGCCCGCCCGTCGCTGTCCAGCACCCGCCCGGTCACGATGATCCGCTCACCGAGCGGCTCGCCCGCGTGCTGGGTGGTCAGGTCGGCGTCGGCGGGCGCGACCCGCCCCTCGCCGAGCAGCGGCCCGGTGATCTCGGTCAGCCGCTGCGGGATCATCAGCAGCGGCTGGCGCGGCGCGCGCAGCGCGGTGGACCGGTAACCGGGCGAGTCCAGCGGCGGGTGCAGGCCCCGGGGCCGCTCGTACGAGGGCAGGATCAGCCCGGCTGGCGGGGATGGCGGGTGGGTGGTCATCGGGCTGCCGCTCCTTCTGGCGGCTGATCTCCGGCCTGTCATTGTGCCTGCAGCTGGCGCAGTGCGGTGAGCTCGGCCGCGGTGGGCGGGTCGAGCACTTCCAGCGAGTCCGACACCGCGAGCTCCCAGCCGGTCTTGGCCGCCGCGTCGCTCGACCGTCACCCCGGGGTACAGCCCGGTCAGGGTGAGCTCGCAGGTCGCCGGGTCCGGCTCGAGGATGCCCAGGTCGGTGATGACCTTGCGCGGGGCCCGCACCGGCCAGCCCCAGGCGCTCCCGGTAACCGGCCCCGTCACCGAAGCCGACCGAGGTCACGAAGTCCACCCGGTCGACGAACGAGCCGGCGGCTCTGCCGGACCACCACGATCACCTCGCGGCACGACGCGGCGATCTCCGGCGCGCCGCCCGCGCCGGGCAGCCGGACCGCAGGGCTGGGCGTAATCCGCGCCGACGACCGTGGTGTTGATGTTCCCGAACCTGTCGATCTGGGCGGCGCCGAGGAAGCCGATCGCCGATCCGGCCGGGCTGCAGCCAGTAGTTGAAGATCTCCGGCACGCTCACCACCGCGTCGGCGGTCTCGGCGAGGACCCCGTCACCGATGGACAGCGGCAGCCGGTCCGGCTTGGCCCCGATCGTGCCCGACTCGTAGATGAGCACGAGGTTCGGCGCGTGCGTGGCCCGGGCCAGGTTGGCCGCGGCACTGGGCAGCCCGATGCCGACGAAGCAGGTCATCCCGTCCCGCAGGGCCCGGGCCGCGCAGGCCGTCATCATCTCGTCGGCGGTGAACTCAGCCGGGTCCGTGATCCCCGCCGCGCGAGCCCCGGTGGCGTTCATGCCGCTCATCCTCCCTCGCCGGCCCCGGCGCCGGCCAGCGAGCCCGCCGCGCCGTACACCTCCTCGGCCAGCCAGCGGCCGAACCGGTCGCGGTCCCGGCTGATCGCGTCCCAGGACTGGTAGTAGTCGTTGTCGCGGGCCGAGTACCCCAGCGCGTACGAAGGATGCGACCCGCCGGGCACCGCGGCCACGTAGTCAACGACCCAGGAGGGCAGCACGATCGCCCCCGGCTCGGGCGGCAGCTCGTCCACGATCTCCTCGACGGTGACGATCGACCGCTGGGCGCTGAGCACGGCTTCCTTCTGCACCCCGGTGATCCCCCACAGCTGGACGCTGCCCGGCCCGGTCGGCCCGCTGGGCGTGGATGATCGCCACGTCCGGGTTCAGCGCGGCCACGGCCGTCAGCCGCTCCCCGGTGAACGGGCAGGTGACTGACCGGATGGCCGGCTGCCCGTCCAGGCCGGGCAGGCTCTCGAGGCCGGTGCCGCTGTACCCGCGCAAGACCGCGAACGGCACGCCCGAGGCACCCGCCACGTAGCGGTTCGCCATCCCCGCGTGACTGTGCTCCTCCAGCTGAAGCGGCCCGGGCCAGGCGTTCTCCACCGCGTCGCGGAACCGGTGCAGCGAGCCCACCCCCGGGTTGCCGCCCCAGGAGAAGATGAGCCGGCTGGCGCAGCCCGCCCCGATGAGCTGGTCGTAGAGCACGTCCGGGGTCATCCGGATCAGGGTCAGGCCGCGCCGCCGCTGCCGGATCACCTCACGCCCGGCGGCGAACGGGATCAGGTGGGTGAACCCTTCCATCGCGACCGAATCCCCGTCGTGGACCGCTCGTGCGACGGCATCGGCCAGTGAAACGATCTCCGCCATATCCTCCCGCCCGTTACCGCGAACACCAGGACCGCGAGCACCCCTGCGACGAGCACCCGCGCTTACCCCGACACCATAATGACGAGATGGTCGCGATAAGTACAGCCGTTCGTCATACGGACATTGTGGCGCGGCCGGGCCGTCCGCTGCGCACCGGGTCACCCGGTTTCCGCCAGCACGTCACGGGCAATCGCGAAGGCCCGGTTCGCCGCGGGCACGCCCGCGTACACCGCGGCATGCAGCAGCACCTCGCCGATCTGGTCGGCGCTCAGGCCGTTGCGCAGCGCGGCCCGCAGGTGCATGGCCAGTTCCTCGTCCTGGCGGAGCACGACCAGCGCGGTGAGCGTGATCATGCTCCGCTCGGCGCGGGACAGCCCGGGCCGGGACCAGATCTCCCCCCACGCGTAGCGGGTGATGAAGTCCTGGAACGGCGCGGTCAGCGGCGTGGTCGCGGCCACCGCCCGATCGACGTGCTGGTCCCCCAGGACCTCACGGCGCACGGTCATCCCCTGTGCGGCGCGCTCGGCATCGTCCATGGTTCCGCCTTTCCCGGCTCCGGGGCAGCGACGCCGCCGCCGGCCAGGAAGGCTACCCACTCCGGCCCGGGCCTGCGTCACCGCTAGCGGCTCCCGCCCTGGGGCGGGAGCCGACTGGCAAGACGACGGCCCGGCGCAGGAGGCGGACATGCGATCGGCCGTGACCTGGCCTCAGGGGCTAGCCGAGCTGGCTGATCCGGCGGAGGATGCTGGCCGGGGACTCGCCGAAGGCGAGGTCGATGTCGCTGGTGACACGTCCGCTGGCCAGCCTGATCAGGCGCTCGCACCTGGCCACGACCCCCGGGTCGTGCGAGGCGAGCACGACGGTCATCGTGTGCTCGATGCACAGGCCGGCCAGCAGGTCGAGGATCCCCGCAGCGCAGTCCGCGTCCAGGTTGCCCGTCGGCTCGTCCGCGAGCAGCAGCGAGGGCATGTTGATCAGCGCGCGGGCGATGGCGACACGCTGCCGCTCGCCGCCGGACAACCGCGACGGCAGCGCGCCCTCCCGGCCCGCCATGCCCACCGCCGCCAGCAGGCCCATCGCCCGCTCCCGCTTGTCCCACCTGGTGCGGAACGGCAGCACGGGCACGAGCACGTTGTCCACGGCGGTCAGCGCCGGGAGCAGCGCGCAGCGCTGGAAGACGAGCCCGACCGTGCGCCGGTAGCGGTCAGCCGCCGCGCCGCGCAGCGCGGTCACGTCGGTGCCATCACGGCGGACCGTGCCGGCGTCCGGCCGGTCGACGGCGCCGATGAGGTTCAGCAGCGTGGTCTTGCCCGCTCCCGACGCGCCGGCCAGCCCCACGAACTCGCCTGCCCCGATCGTGAGGCTGACGTCATCGGCCGCCACCACGGGGCGGCCCGAGCCGGTGTCGTACCGCTTGCTGATCCAGCGCAGCTCGATCACGTGTCATTCACCCCTCGCGAAATCCGGAGTATGCGCCTACCGTAGCGCCTACATAGTGACAATGTAATGGGCGGGACGGGACCGGGGACGGGTAACGAGGAGGCCAGTCGTGGCGGGCGCGGAGGTTAGCTTCAGCTCGGTGAGCAAGACGTACCGGACCGGCGCGGGGTTGCCGGTCCGGGCGCTGGCCGAGGTCACGCTGGACATCCCGGCCGGGCAGGCGGTGGCGGTCACCGGGCGATCCGGCTCGGGCAAATCCACCCTGCTGCACCTGGCCGGCGCGATGGATGCCCCCGACAGCGGCACGCTCGCCGTCAACGGCAGCGATCTGGGCAGGATGAGCGAGGCGCAGCGCACCCTCTACCGGCGCCGGACCGGTTTCGTATTCCAGCAGTTCCATCTGCTCCCCGCGCTGACCGCCTGCGACAACGTGGCCGCCCCGGTGCTGCCGTTCCGCACCGGCTACGACAAGCGGGCCAGGGCGCGCGACCTGCTCGCCGCCGTCGGCCTGGCCGGCCGCGAGCACGACCTGCCGTCCCGGCTGTCCGGCGGCCAGCAGCAGCGCGTCGCCATCGCCCGGGCCCTCGTCGGCGACCCCCGCCTGCTGCTCGCCGACGAACCCACCGGCAACCTCGACTCCGCCACCGGCGCCGAGGTCCTCGACCTGCTGTTCACCGTGCACCGCGACCGGGGCCTGACGCTGATCCTCGCCACCCATGACCCCGCCGTCGCGGCCCGCTGCGAACGCGTCATCCAGCTCCAGGACGGCGACGTCAGCACCGATGCCATGACGGCCCGTGACCAGGTACGCGAGGCTGGCTCATGATCAGGCTGGTGTGGCGCGGGTACGGTTCGCGCGCGGCCGGGCGGTGGCGCTGGCCGCCGGGATGCTGGTGGCCGCCGTCGCGTTCTCGCTGCTGACCGCGTCGGTCGCGGTGAACGCGGCCACGGTGCGGGGCGTGGTCGGAGCCAGCTGGCGGGGTGAGTACGACCTGCTCGTGCTCCCGCACGGCTCGGTCCAGACCGGAGCGGGCAAGCACCTGGTCCAGGTCAACTACCTGTCGGCCAGTACCAGCGGGATCACGATGAGCCAGTACGCCAGGATCGCCCGGCTGCCGGGGGTCGCGGTGGCGGCGCCGCTGGAGATCGTCGGCTATGTGCTGGAGACCGCCGACATCCCGGTGGTCCTGTCCCCCGCCGCGGCCGGCACGTCCGGGTCACGGGTGCTGACCGTCACCTCGCGGTACACCGCAGACGACGGGCTGTCGGCATACCCGCCGCACGACGAGGGATACGTCTACATCACCACGGATCACGTGACGGCGCCGTCGCTGGCGGGGAAGCCCCACGGCCCCGGCGCGACCACCATAGTGAGGGGGCCGGCCGAGCGGCTCCCTGACGGCAAGACGGTCATCGTCTGCCCGGCCACCTTCCCCGCGCCCCCTGGCCAGTTCTCCCCGTTCCAGCGGACGTCGGGGTTGTACGGAGACTGTTACTCGCGGGCCGGCGGAACTACCGGGCCGGTCGAGGGCGCGGTCGCCTGGTCCTTCCCGGTCCTGGTGGCGGGCATCGACCCGCGCGCAGAGAGCGAACTGACCGGGCTGGGCCGCGCGGTGACCTCCGGGAAGTACCTGGCCGAAGGTCAGCGACCGGTGAAGTCGATGACGCCGAAAACGCCGTCATCCCCACGGACTCTGTGCCGGTGCTCGCCAGCACCGCGTCCTTCGACGGCGACACCGATCATGTGACGGTGAGCCTGCTGCCGCCGTCGGCGGTGGCCGTAGCGCGCTCCGGCGCGTCGCAGGCGGCGATGACGCGGGTGTTCGGGTCGGTGGCGGGCAGGCCGGTGATGCAGACGACGATCACCGGCGCCGCCGCGTGGCGGCGCCTGCTCACCGAGCTGAAGCAGCCGCCGCCTGGCCAGCCCGGTGCGCCCAACCGCAGGGGTCGGCCAGTACTGGACCTCCGGCCCGGTGACCTACCGGCCGGGTCCGGACGGGCAGCTGGACCCGGTGCCGGTCAGCAACCCGGTCTCGATCTGGACGGCCGGGCTCGGCGTGGGGGACCGGTACGTCAAGGCACCCCCCGCCGCGGCCGACACGGGGTACCGGGCACTCACCGAAATGAAGGAGACCCTGGGGGAAGGCAAGGTCATCGTGGGCGGGCCGCCCCGGCTCCTGATCCGGCTGGCGGGCGAGTTCGACCCGGAACGGCTGGCGGGCTTCTCCGGCGGCGGAGCGGGATCGCCGCTGGCCAGCTACCGGACGCCGCTGCTGACCGGTGCCGACGCGGCCAGCCGCGCGGCGCTCGGCAGCCAGCCGCTCGAGCCGGACGGGAACATGGCCGGATACGCTCAGCAGCCGCCGCTGCTGTACACGACGCTGCCCGGCGCGGCGGTCCTCGAGCACACGGCGGAGTCCTACCGCCGACCCGGCACCCGGGCGGCGGCACAGCTCAGGTTGACGGTAGCGGCGCCGATCGGGTCGGTCCGGGTGCGGGTGTCCGGGCTGCGCGGCACGGTACCGGAGAAGCTGGACAAGATCGGCGCGATCGGCGAGGAGATCAAGAAGGCGACCGGCCTCCAGGTGATCATCACTGCCGGCGCCTCGCCGTACCCGGTCACGATCGGGTTGCCGGCCGGCAAGTTCGGCCGCCCCGCCCTCCAGCTCACCGAGGACTGGACCCAGACCGACGCCGCACTGCTCGTGCTCCACCAGGCCGACCGGGAATCGCTGGCGCTGCTCGTGCTCATCCTCGTCGTCTGCTCGCTGTTCCTGTCCGGCGCGGCGCTCGCCGGGGTGCGCGGGCGGCGCACCGAGATCGGCGCGCTCCGCGCGGTCGGCTGGGGACGGCGGCAGGTGTTCACGATGGTGCTCGGCGAGGTGGTGACGCTGGGCATCGCCGCAGGGCTGGCCGGTGCCGGGCTGTCCGCTGCCCTCATCTCCGGCCTCGGCCTGCACGTCCCGCTGTCGCGGGCGCTGCTAGTGCTGCCGGTTGCCGCCGTGCTCGCCGCGGTCTCCGGGCTGGCACCGGCCTGGGTGGCGTCGCGGGTACCACCGGTCCAGGCCCTCACGCCGGCGGCGAGGGCACCGCGGCGCGGCGGGCGCCGGGTCCGGACCGTCACCGGACTCGCGATCACCGGCGTCGTCCGTACCCCTGGGCGCAGCGCGGTCGCCGCGATCGCCCTGGCCGTGGGCGTGGCCGGGCTCACCGTGCTGCTGGCGGCGCGCGTGTCGTTCGCCACCTCGATCGGCGACAGCGAGCTGGCCGGTCTCGTGAACGGGTTGACACGAGGCAACGACCTGATCTCGGTGCTGCTGACGATCGCGCTCAGCGCGGGCGGCGTCGCCGACCTCACCTACCTGAACCTGCGCGAACGCGCCGGCGAGCTAGCCGCGCTCGCCGCCTCGGGCTGGGGCCGCCGCCAGCTCGGCCGCCTGCTCACCAGCGAGGCCGTGCTTACCGCGGGCACCGGCTCCGTGGCCGGCGCGGCGATCGGGCTGACCGTCGCCGGGGCCGCCTTCGGGCTGACCCTGCCCGTGCTGGCCACCGCGGCCCTGGCCGCCGTGGGCGGCACCGCGGTCACGCTCACGGCCGTGCTCACCGTCCTGCTGTCCACCTCCGGCCTGCCGCTGGCAGCGGTGCTGGCCGCAGACGAGTAACGGGAGGTCCGTGTGCCGCGCCGAAATTCGCTCTTTTTTTTTTTTTTTTTTTTAAAAAAAAAAAAAAAAAAAAAAAAAAAAAAAAAAAAAAAAAAAAAAAAAAAAAAAAAACCTCAAGCCTTACATCGTGACAATGCAAGAATGACCCAGAACGTTACCTAGCGGCAAGGAAAGGCGCATGCCCCTGCACCACGCGGTCCTGGCCCTGCTGGCGGACAGGCCAGCCCACGGCTACGAGCTGAAGACCAGCTTCGAGCAGGCCGTCGGCGACCAGTGGGGCGGGCTGAACATCGGTCACCTGTATCAGATACTCGACCGGCTCTCCCGCGACGGCCTGATCGAGTCGCAGCGCCAGCCGCAGCAGGTCAAGCCCGACCGCGTCATCCGCCGCCTCACCCCGGCCTGCCGCGCCGAGCTCGACCGCTGGCTCGCCGAGCCAGCCATTCCCGCCCGCGGCTACCGCGACGACTTCTTCCTCAAGGTCATGGCCGCCGTCCGCTCCGGCGACCCGGCCACGCTCTCCTCCGTGCTCAGCCGGCAGCGGGCTTGCCTGCTGCGGCAACTGCACGCCCTGGCCGGCGCCCGCGCCTCCACCAGCACCACAGCCGTCGAGGCACTGCTCATCACCGCGGCCGAACTGCACATCCGTGCTGACCTCGGCGTGGTTGACGCCGCCGAGACGACCCTCGCCACCGACCCCGCCCCCGCCAGCGGGCAGTCATCCCTGGGCGTGACACCCCCGCAGAGCGCAGCGGGCTAGCCCTGCCACACCCCCGGGGGAAAGAGAAGGGCGCTCACCTAGCGGCCGCCCTGGCGTGCGCGGCCAGGGCCGCGTCCACGAACTCTGCGGCCGCGCCGAGGTACCTGGCCGGGTCCAGGGCCTCGGTGACCTGCTCGGGCGTGACCCCGGCCGCGGCGAGCCGGCCTTCCACCCGGTCCAGCAGGGTCTCGCCCAGCGTCCGGCCGTCCGCCACCGCGGCCGCGCTGGCCCCGGCCAGCAGGTCATGGGCGGCGGTCCGGCCCAGCGCGGGCGCGAGCAGCGCCGCGACATGCTCGGCCATCGGGAAGCCGCCGGCCGCGTCGAGGTTGCGCCGCATCCGGCCCGGATCGGGTTCCAGGCCGCCGGTCAGGTCCGCGCCCCAGGCCGCGGCCGAGCCCGTCAGCCGGAGCAGGTCCGCCAGCGGCTCCCACTCGGCGTGCCAGGCCCCGGCGGCCCGCTGGTGCTCCTGTTCCGCGGCGGCGACCAGGGTGGCGACCAGCCCGGGCACCTGCCGGGTGCAGCCGAGGACGGCGATGGAGGCGACCGGGTTCCGCTTGTGCGGCATGGCGGACGACCCGCCGCGACTGCCGTCCCCGCCGCCCTCGGTGACCTCGCCCACCTCGGACTGGGCCAGCAGGGTGACGTCACGGGCGATCTTGCTGAGCACCCCGGTCGCGCCCGCGCAGGCCCCCGCGATCTCGGTGATCCGCAGCCGGTCGGTGTGCCACGGCAGGGTGGGGGCGGGCAGGCCGAGTTCCGTGGCCAGCAGCGCCGCGACCACCGGCCCGCGGTCACCGAGGGCGGACAGGGTGCCCGCGGCCCCGCCGAACTGGACCGCGAGACGGCTGGCCGCGACCCGGTCCAGCGCGGCGGCCGCCTCATCCAGGCCGGTCAGCCAGCCCGCGGCGACCAGGCCGAAGGTGACCGGCACCGCCTGCTGCAGCAGGGTCCGGCCGATCATGATGGTGTCCCGGTACGCCGCGGCCAGGCGGGCGGCGGCCCCGGCCGCGGCGGCCAGGTCGTCCGAGATCACGCCCAGCGCCTGCCGGGCCAGCAGCATGGCCGCGGTGTCGATGATGTCCTGGCTCGTCGCGCCCTGGTGCACCGCCGCCGCCAGGCCGCCCGGCACCATCCGGGTCAGCTGCCGGACCAGCGCGGGCACCGGGTTGCCGGTCAGCCCGGCCTGCTGGCCCAGGTCCTCGGCGTCGAACGACCCGGCCCGGGCCGCCGCGGTGACCGCTGCGCCCGCTCCCGGCGCGGCCAGCCCGCCCTGCTCGAGCGCCCGGGCCAGGGCCGCCTCGGTGTCCAGCATCGCCTGCAGCCAGGCCTGGTCGGAGACGTTGACGGCGCCCCGGCCGAAGACCGCGTCGAAGAGCCCATGGGAAGTGTGCACCGTCTGCTCCTGCGAGAGTCCGCGCGTCATCGGGCTTCCTGCCCGGCCCACCCTAGTGGCCGGCGCCGCCCGCGCCCGGGGGCGGCGCCGGCGCCGGTCCCGGTGGGCCGGCAGGCGTTGAACCTGACCGGCCGCGAATCTGCTGCCGACAGGGCGGCCTTCGTGGCCTATCGTCAGTTGTATGACCGTGCAATCGCCTCTCCCGGGCGGACCTGGCCTGGCCCAGGTCCGCCGCCTCGTCACCGAGATCCCCGGCCCTGCGTCGCGCGAGCTGCTGGCCCGCCGCGAGGCCACCGTGGCCCGCGGGGTCAGCCATGTCCTCCCGGTGTTCATCAGCGCCGCGGGCGGAGGTGTGCTGATCGACGTTGACGGCAACTCCCTGATCGACTTCGGCTCCGGGATCGCGGTGACGTCGGTGGGCAACAGCGCGCCCCGCGTCGCGGCCGGGATCCGCGAGCAGGCTGACCGGTTCACCCACACCTGCTTCATGGTCACCCCGTACGAGGAGTACGTCGCGGTCTGCGAGGAACTCGCCCGGCGGACCCCCGGCGACCACGACAAGCGCTCCGCGCTGCTGAGCTCCGGCGCGGAGGCGGTGGAGAACGCGGTCAAGATCGCCCGGCACGCCACCGGGCGGCCCGCGATCGTCGCGTTCGATCACGCCTACCACGGCCGCACCAACCTGACCATGGCGCTGACCGCCAAGAACATGCCGTACAAGGACAAGTTCGGGCCGTTCGCCGGGGAGATCTACCGGATGCCGATGGCCTACCCGCTGCGCTGGCCGGGCGGCCCGGAGGCGTGCGCCGCGAACGCGCTCGACGTGATCACCGGGCTGATCCACACCCAGGTGGGCGAGGACAACGTGGCCGCGGTCCTGATCGAGCCGATCCAGGGTGAGGGCGGCTTCATCGTGCCGCCGGACGGCTTCCTGCCCGGGCTGGCCGAGTTCTGCCGGGAGCACGGCATCCTGCTCATCGCCGATGAGATCCAGAGCGGGTTCTGCCGGACCGGCGACTGGTTCGCCTGCGACCACGAAGGCGTCGTGCCCGACCTGGTCACCACGGCCAAGGGGATCGCCGGCGGGCTGCCGCTGGCCGGGGTCACCGGGCGGGCCGAGATCATGGACGCGGTCCACGTGGGCGGCCTGGGCGGCACCTTCGGCGGGAACCCGGTGGCCTGCGCGGCCGCCCTGGGGGCCATCGAGACCATGGCGGCCGAGGACCTGCCTGGCCGGGCCCGCCGGATCGGCGAGATCATGCTGCCCAGGCTGCACAAGCTGGCCGAGGCCTACCCGGTCATCGGCGACGTGCGCGGCCGCGGCGCGATGATCGCCATCGAGCTGGTCCGCCCCGGGACGCTCGAGCCGGCCGCGGACACCGCGGCGCAGGTGGCGAGGGCCTGCCACGCCGCGGGCCTGGTTGTGCTGACCTGCGGGACGCTCGGCAATGTGCTACGGTTCCTGCCCCCGCTGGTGATCGGGGAGCAGCTCCTCGAAGAGGGCCTGTCCATCCTGGAGGACGCCTTCGCCGCCCTCTGACCCGCCGTCCAGCAGGAGCCCGCATGGAACTCGAATCGCTGGACGCTGCCTTCGTCATCGACATGTTCCTGCTGCTCCTGATCGGCATCGGGCCGAAAATCGCGCTGGTGCCCTTTCTCGAGGCGACCCGGGAGATGCCGGAGGCCACCCAGCGCCGCGTCGTGCGCAAGATGCTGACCACCGCGGCCACGGTCGCCGTGCTCCTGCTGATCCTCGGCGGCCTGCTGACCAGGCTGCTGCATTTCTCCCCGGGCGCGCTCGGTGTCGCCAGCGGGATCATCCTGCTCATCATCGCCGTCACCATGGTGCTGGGTCAGCACGAGGGAGACGGCGGCGGTCACCCGGCCGGCGACGGGGACCCGATGAAACTCGCGGTGTTCCCGCTGGCCGTGCCGTACCTGCTGAACCCGGCCGGCATCGTCGTCCTGGTCACGGCCTCAGCGGAAGCCAGCTCCGTCGCCGTGGTCGCCGTGGTCGTCGGCGTGCTCATCCTGATCCTCGCGCTCGACGTCGCCGTGTTCCGCTGGGCTGTCCGGGTGAGCAGCCACCTGGACGCCAGCCGGATGCTGGTCACCGAGAAGGTGTTCGGCTTCCTGCTCGCCGCGCTCGCGGTGCAGCTGGCCCTGGACGGGTTGTCCGACGTCGGCGTGATCCACCTGACCGGCCACTGAAGCCGGCCGGGCCCGGGGCTCACCAGGTCGGTAAGGGAGCGGTCAGCGGGACCTCACCCACCTGCGGAGTGCGGGTGACAGTCAGGCCCGCCTGGCGGGCCAGCGCCGCGAACTCCGCGGAGTTGACCACGGCGGCACCGCCAGGGTCGTTGTTGAAGTACACGTACACGTCGGCCCGGCTGAGCCGGGCGTCCCTGATCCGGTCCACCCACGACCGGAGGACGTCCTCGCCGTACCGGGGCCACGGGTCCGCGGCCCCTTCATGGAACCGCAGGAACCCCCAGCTGGCCGTGCGCCACAGCGGGGTGACCGGCCGGCCGAGCCGGTCCGCCCAGCACAGGGCCGCATCGTGCGCAGCCAGGATCCCGCGCACCTCGTCCGTCCACCACGACTCGTGCCGCGGCTCGACCGCGATCCGCAGCACCTCCGGCCCATCCCCGCGCACCCCGGGCCAGGCTCGCCGGAATTCCCTCAGGCACCCCTCCAGCAGCCCCGGCTCGGCGGTCATCGTCGGCGGCAGCTGGAGGAGGATCGGCCCCAGCTTGGCCCCCAGCCCCGCCGCGGCACCCAGAAGCCGGGAGACAGGCTCAGCCGGATCCCGCAGCCTCCGCACGTGAGTCAGGTACCGGCTCCCCTTGACCGCCATCACGAAGTCGTCCGGCGTCCGGCGCCGCCACCCCTCGAACGTCTCCCGGGCCGGCAGCCGGTAAAACGTGCCGTTGTTTTCCACGGTCAGGTACTGCGTGGCGTAATGCTCCAGCCAGAGCCGTTGCGGGACGCCTTTCGGGTAGAGCCCGTCCCGCCAGTCGCGGTACTGCCACCCCGAGGTCCCCACCAGAACGGTCATGGTCTGCCTGTACCCAGGGCCGAGAGGACATGCGCCAGTCCAGTCAGCGGTGGCGTAGCGGGCCGCCACCGCGACCAGGGGAAAACGGTTATCTATTAACCGGGAACCCGAGGCTCACGCCGCCATGACTCGGATCCAGCCAGCGGGAAGTGACCGCCTTGCCCCGCGTATAGAAGTGCACGCCCTCGGTCCCGTGCACGTGGGTGTCCCCGAACAGCGACGCCTTCCACCCGCCGAACGAGTAGTACGCCATCGGCACCGGGATCGGCACGTTCACCCCGACCATGCCGGCCTCGACGTCGAACACGAACCGCCGGGCCGCTCCCCCGTCGTTGGTGAAGATCGCGGTCCCGTTGCCGTACGGGTTCTCACTGACCAGCCGGACCGCCTCGGCGTAGGTGGGCGCCCGGACCACGGACAGCACCGGGCCGAAGATCTCGTCGGTGTAGCAGGCCATCGACGGGGTGACGTGGTCGAGCACGCTGGGCCCGAGCCAGAACCCGCCCTCGCCGCCGCCGATGACCGGGTGCACCCGCCCGTCCACGGCCAGCGTCGCGCCCTCACGGACCCCGGTGTCCAGGTACGACGCGACCTTGTCCCGGTGCGCGCCGGTGACCAGCGGGCCCATCTCCGAGCGCTCGTCGGTGCCCGGCCCGACCCGCAGCCGCCCGACCCGCTCGGTGATCTTGGCGACCAGCTCGTCACCCACCGGGCCGACCGCCACCAGCACGGACACGGCCATGCAGCGCTCGCCCGCGGAACCGAAGCCCGCGGACACCGCGGCGTCCGCGGCCAGGTCGAGGTCCGCGTCCGGCAGCACGACCATATGGTTCTTGGCCCCGCCCAGCGCCTGGACGCGCTTGCCCGCCGCCGTCCCGGTCTCGTAGACGTAGCGGGCGATCGGGGTCGAACCCGACGAAGCTCACCGCCCGGACATCAGGGTGCCCGAGGAGCGCGTCCACGGCTTCCTTGTCGCCCTGGACCACGTTGAACACGCCCTCGGGCAGGCCCGCCTCGGCCCACAGCCGGGCCAGCAGCAGCGAGGCCGAGGGATCCTTCTCCGAGGGCTTCAGCACGAACGCGTTGCCGCAGGCGATGGCGATGGGGAACATCCACATCGGGACCATGGCCGGGAAGTTGAAGGGCGTGATCCCGGCGACCACGCCGAGCGGCTGCCGGATCGAATAGGCATCGACGCCGGTAGAAACGTTTTCGGAAAAACCACCCTTGAGCAGGTGCGGGATTCCGCAGGCGAACTCGACCACCTCGAGTCCGCGGGCCACCTCCCCGGCGGCGTCCCCGGTCACCTTGCCGTGCTCGGCGCTGATCAGCGCGGCCAGCTCGCCGGTGCGGGAGGCCAGCAGTTCCCGGAACGCGAACAGCACGCCGGCCCGCCTGGCCAGCGACGCGGCCCGCCAGCCCGGGAAGGCCTTGGCCGCCGCGGCGACCGCGTCGTCGACGACCGCGGCCGACGCGAAATCGACGGTGCCGGTCACTGCGCCGGTCGCCGGGTCATAGATGTCACCGTGCCGCTCGGCGGCACCCTCCCAGGGCTGGCCGCCGATCCAGTGGCTGACGTGCTTCGGGGCCGGGCTCATGAGCTGGCCTCCTCGCTCACCGCGCGCAGCGCGTCGGCCAGGATGCCCAGGCCTTCCTTGGCGTCGCCCTCGGACAGGTTCATCGGCGGGGCCATCCGGAGCGTGTGCCCGTACAGGCCGCCCTTGCCGATCAGCAGGCCGCGTTCACGGGTCTCCTCCAGCATCCGGGTGGCCAGCGCCGGGCTGGGCTCTCCGGTCGCCGGGTCAACCAGGTCGACGGCGAACATCAGGCCCTTCCCGCGGACCTCGCCGACCGCGGCCAGCGGCGCGGCCGCCTCCCGCAGCCCGCTGATGATCACGCCGCCGAGCTCCGCCGCGTTCCGCTGCAGGTCGTGGGCGAGGACGTAGTCCAGGGTGGCGTTAGCGGCGGCGGTGGACAGCGGGTTGCCGCCGAAGGTGGAGATGCCGTTGCCGGGCAGCCCGTCCATCAGGTCGCCGCGGGCGATCACGCCGCCGATGGCCATCCCGTTGCCGAGGCCCTTGGCGAACGTGATGATGTCCGGGGTGACGCCGTGCGCGCCGATGCCCCAGAAATGCTCGCCGGTCCGGCCCCACGCGGTCTGCACCTCGTCGGAGATGAGCAGCGCACCCCGCTCCCGGAGCACCGCGGCGTAGTCGCCGAGCAGCCCGTCCGGCGGCATGGTGAACCCGCCGACGCCCTGCACCGGCTCGGCGATGAGGCAGGCCACGTCCCCCGCGGTCGCGGTGCTCAGCACGTGCCGCAGGTCCTGGACGCAGGCGGCCGCGTACCCGGCGTCGTCCAGCCCGGCGAAGGCGGGCAGCTGGCGGTCCGTGCCGTGCAGGTAGTGCACGGCGAACGGGGCCAGCGGCGAGCTCTTCCACGCGCCGTTGCCGGTGATGGCGACCGCGCCGAACGACCGGCCGTGGTAGCTGTTGCGCAGCGCGAGCACCTGGTTGGACCGGCGGGCGGCGGTGGCCAGCATCAGCGCGGTCTCGTTGGCCTCGGTGCCGGAGTTGGTGAAGAACACCTTGGCGTTCTCGATCCCGGACAGCCGGGCCAGCTTCTCGGCCAGCTCCACCTGGTTGCGGATCAGGTACAGGGTGGACGTGTGCACCACGCCGGTGTCCAGCTGGCGCTGGACCGCCTCGCGCACCTCGGGCACGTCGTAGCCCAGCATGTTGGTCAGGATGCCGCAGAAGAAGTCCAGGTAGCTGCGGCCGTTCGCGTCCGTGACGCGGCTGCCGCTGCCGCTGGTGAGTTCCAGCGGCTCGGAGTAGTAGAGCCCGAGCCAGTGAGGGATAACGCGGCGGTGCCGCTCAAGGAGTTCCGACATCCCCCCAGTCTGGCCGGCGCCTCCCGCTCTGACCCCCGACATACTGTCACGGATAACCCCCCGATCCTGACACTATGACCAGGCCCCGGTAGGCTGCCGGTGTCGGCCCGCCGACATTTCCCGCGTGAGGTGCGCCGTACCGGGCGATATGACCGTTTTCGGGGAACGGCGCGCGGGAAAAGTCGCGGCGGCGGGCGTAAGGCGGTGGCGGATGCCGACGGTGGCGGAGGTACTGCGGCTCGACGTGGTGCGGCGGGGGGATCCGCAGGTGGTCGCGGAGCCGGCGGGCTGGAGCGGCCGGTCCGGTGGGTGCACGCGATCGAGTTCGCTGACGCGGCCCGGCTGCTGCGCGGCGGCGAGCTGGTGCTGGCCACCGGGATCGCCCTGCCGGACGAGGAGCCGCTGCTCGGCGCCTACGTGGCCGGGCTGGCCGGGGTGGGGGTGAGCGCCCTCGCGGTCGAACTCGGCCGCAAGTACACCGGCGGGCTGCCCGCCGCGTTCAGCACGGCCGCCGAGGAACGCGGGCTGCCGCTGATCGTGTTCACCCGCGAGGTCCCGTTCATCGAGATCACCGAGGCCGTGCACGCCCTGATCATCGAGGACCAGCTGGACCAGCTGCGGGCCTCGGCCCGGCTGCACGAGGTGTTCACGGACCTGGCCGTGGCCGGGGCCGGTCCCGCTGACATCCTCCGGGAGGCCGCGCAGCTGGCCGGCGGCCCTGATCCTGGAGGACCTGTCTCATCACGTGCTGGCCTGCGAGCCGGCCGGGACCGACCCGGCCGCCCTGCTGGCGGACTTCGGGTCCCGCTCCGCCGCGATCCCGGCCTCGCCCCGCACCGCCTACCACCCCGGCGCCGGCTGGCTGGTCACCACCGTGGGCGCCCGCGGCGAGGACTGGGGCCGGGTCATCCTGGTCTGCGACCGGGCACCCGCCCCGGTGGACACCGTGCTGGTGGAACGCGCGGCCACCACGCTCGCGCTGGGCCGGCTGCTGGCCCGCCAGCAGGAAAGCCTGGAACGGCAGGCGCACCGCACCCTGATCAGCATCCTGCTGGCCCAGCCCGACGCCGATCCGGGCGAGCTCGCCGCGCAGTGCCGGGCCCTGGGCGTGCCGGTCACCGGCCGGCAGCTGATCACCGTGGTCATCCGGTCACCGGACGGCGGGGCCGGCCTGCTGGCCCAGGCCCGCGTGCTGGACCTGGCCGAGGCGCTGGCGGACGCCTGCCGCACCGAGCGGATACCCGCCCTGGTCGGTTCCCTCGACGACGTGCGCGCGGGCGCCCTGCTGTCCGCCGACGCCGGCGCCGACCCCGACCAGGTCCTGGCCGGCGTCTGCGCGGCCGCCCGGCTGGCGCTGGCCCGCCGGGCCCGGCGCCCGTACGGGATGCCCAGCGGGGAGCCGGTGATCGGGGTGGGCACCGCCGCCGGCCGCCTGCGGGAGGTCCGGCGCTCACTGCTGGAGGCCCGGCAGGTCGCGGACGCGGCCGCGGAAAGCCCCCGCGCCCGGGATGGCCGGCCCTACTACCGGCTGGCTGACCTGCGGCTGCGTGGCCTGCTCTCGCTGCTCGGCGGGGACACGAGGCTGGCCACGTTCGTGGACCGCGAGCTGGGTCCGCTGCGCGACTACGACGCGGCGCACGGCACCGGCCTGATCAGCGTGCTGGCCGCCTACCTGGCGGCCGGGGGCAACAAGGCGGACGCCGCCGCCCGGGCCCACCTGGCCCGGCCCACCTTGTACGAGCGGCTGCGGCATATCGAGCGCATTCTCGGCGTCAGCCTCGATTCGGCCGAATCGCGCACCTCGCTGCACGTCGCCCTGCTGACCGCGCACCGGGTGCCTCACCTGCCGGGAACCGCGCCTGGTCCGGGATAGGCGGCTCTTACTTTCCGGCCACTCAGCCGCCATTCCTGACAACCGCCACGCCGGGCCGGCCGTCCATCCACGGGAGAGCACGTGAGCAGGCCACCGGGATGAGGCCGCCCCGCTGGGGCCCTCCGGGAGAGGGGAACCGCAGCGCCATGGCGATCGGGACGAAGCACTGGCCAGCGCGGGCCGGAACGGGGTCGTGCACCAAATGCACCTGCTCCCGGTTCGAGGGACACGGAAGCATCTGCGAGAACTGCAAGCACCATTACGACGAGCACAACATCGCCTGGCTCAGGTCCCAGCTGGCCCGCCACCGCGCCTACCGCGCTGGGTAGGGCCGGGAACGGGGCCGGCGAGGCCGGCCGGCAGAAGTCGCGGATGGCCGCGAGGTCGCCCGGCGCGGCCAGGCCGGCGTGGTAGAGGCGCAGCTCGGTGGCGCCGGCCGCGCGGACCGCCGCGGCCTGGGCGGGCAGGGTTTCCGGGTGGCCGCCGAGGCCGGCCACGGCCTGCAGCACGGCGGCGATGCGGGCGCCGGGCGGCGCGGCCGCCGCGGTCCGGGCGACCAGGCCGGCGGCGGTCGCCGGGTTCCCGCAGGACAGCACGACGCCGTCCGCCCCGCCGGGGCCGCACAGCACGGCCGGGTCGTAGCCCGGGTTCGCCCCCACCGCCCGCGGGTCGGGCGCGGCGTGGACCAGCACCGGCTGGCCCGGGGCGGCCGCGCGGACCGCCGTGAGCACGTCGGTGAGCAGCCCGCCGGCGGCGGCTCCCCGGACCTGGTCCAGCAGGGCCGCCGCGTCGCCGGGCAGCGCCGGGCCGCCGTCGGCCGCCGCGCGGACCTGGGCCGCGAGCCTGGCCGGGTCCGCCCCGGCTGCCCGGTAGGCCTGGGCGCAGGCCGGGCAGAAGCACAGCGAGAGCAGCCAGTCGCCGCCGGCCCCGGCCGGGCCCGCGGGCCCGGCCACGCCACCCGTCTTGTCGTGCGCGCTGCCGTGCTCGAAGCCGTACCAGCCACACGCCTCCAGCTCGATCGCCTCCACCCCGGCGAGCGCGGCGACCTCCGCGGCCAGGGCCGCCGCGTAGCCGCGCACGTCAGGCGACCCGGCGCAGAGCGCCCAGGGGTAGACGTCACCGAACGCGTTGCGGACCGCGCACTCCCCGGAGGCGGCTAGCCGGGAGTTGTGGGTGACGACCACCCACGCGGTGACCCTGATGCCCGCGGCGCGCAGGGCGGCGGCGGCCCGCTCGAACGACCCTGCCGCCCCCGCGGCCCGCGCCTCCGGAGCCGGGGGGTCCGCGCCGGGCGCGTCCGCGGCGGGGGGGTCCGCGGCGGGCGGGTCCGCGGCCGGGGGGCGCAGCCGGCCGGCCCAGCGGGCGGGGTCCGCCCGGTAGTACACCGCGGCATCCCGGGTGACGATCCGGTGCCGCGGGTGGGCCGGGGTCACCGCCCGGACCGCGTGGTACGCGGCGGCCAGGGTGATCTCGGTCAGCCCCAGCCCGGCGATCCGGTCCGCCGCGGCCGGGTCGCCATCGACATCCCACGGATAGAGGTACGCGCCGGTCAGCACGGGGCCCCGGTCACCCGCGCAGCGGCGCGGGCAGCAGCTCGTCCGGGAAGTCCTGGTAGGTGACCGGGATCAGCCAGCGGCGGATCGCGGTCGCGCCGACCGACGTAAAGTGCGGGCTGGTGGTGGCCGGGAACGGGCCGCCGTGGTGCTGGGCCCAGGTCACCGCCACGCCGGTGGGCCAGCCGTTCCAGATGACCCGGCCCACGGTGCGGCTGAACACGTCAGCCACCGGCGCCGCCGCCGTCAGGTCAGCCGCGGACGCCGGGTCGGCGTGGATGCTGCCGGCCAGGTTGCCGCCCAGGCGGGCCAGCACCGGCAGCACGGCGTCCACGGACGGGTAGGTGATCACCAGCCCGGCCGGGCCGAACCGCTCCTCGGCCAGCTCCGGCAGCCCGGCCGCGAACGCGTCCAGGCTGGTCAGGAACACCTGCGGGGTGGCCGCCCACGGGCCCTCCCCGGGCTGCCCGGTGGCCAGCGGGATGACCGCGGGGTGCTTGGCCAGCGCGGCCGCCGCGGCGTCGTAGGACGCGTGGATCCGCTCGGACAGCATCGGGGCGCCCGTGGTGGCCTGGATCGCGCTGCCGATGGCCGTGCGCAGGCCCGCGTCCTCGGGGATGAACAGCAGCCCCGGGTTGGTGCAGAACTGCCCGGCCCCGAGGGTGAGCGACCCGGCGTAGCCGGCCGCGGTCTCGGCCGCCCGCGCCGCGGCGGCGCCGGGCAGGACCACCGCCGGGTTGACCGAGCCCAGCTCGCCGTAGAACGGGATCGGGACGTCCCGCCCGGCGCAGATCTGCTGCAGCGCGAGACCGCCCCGGGCGGACCCGGTGAACCCCGCCGCGGTGATCGCCGGGTGACGGAGCAGCCGGACCCCGGCGGGCACCCCGTAGACCACCGCGAACGTGCCCTCCGGGGCCCCGGCACCGGCCAGCGCCGCGGTCACGATGCGGGCCGTCGCGGCCGAGGTCTGCGGGTGGCCCTCATGCGCCTTCACCACCACCGGGCAGCCCGGCCGCCAGCGCGGACGCGGTGTCGCCGCCCGCCACCGAGAACGCGAAGGGGAAGTTCGACGCGGAGAAGACCGCGACCGGGCCGACCGGCCGGACCATCCGGCGCAGCCCGGGCACGCCCTGGGCCGGCGGGCTGGTGATCACGTCGAGGTAGCCGCGGTCCTCGAGGACGTCGGCGAACATCCGCAGCTGCCCGGTGGTCCGGGCCACCTCGCCGGTCAGCCGGGCGCTGCCCAGCGCGGTCTCGCTGTCCGCCACCGCGGCCAGCCCGGCGGCCTGGGCGTCCAGCGCCCCGGCCACCGCCCGCAGCGCCGCCGCGCGGCCGGCCGGGCCGAGGGCCTCCCAGCCGGGCCGGGCCGCGGCCGCCGCCGCGGCGATCGCGTCCACGGCGCTGTCGGTGGTCTCGGCGACCGGCTCCCCGGTCGGCTTGCCGGTCCGCGGGTCATATCCCTGGATCATGAACCATCCGTTCTGTGCTGCGTCAGTCTCTGCTGTTCAGGCGTCCGGTTACGTCAGCTGGTCCGCGTCGTAGCCGGGACGGGTGAATTCGCCGCCCAGGTAGGCGAACACCGGGTCGTCCGGATCCGGTACCCCGTGGGCCGCGATGACCTCGCCCGCGTAGTCCTCCGCGTCGTCCCGCGGCTGGTAGCCCAGGGCCCGGGCCTCGTCCAGGCTGACCCAGCCGCCCCGGGTGTTGGCGGACACCCCGAAGGCCACCCGGAAACCGGGCCGCTCCGCGGTCAGGCAGGCCTCGAACAGCCGCCCGGCGTCGTCCGGGGACAGCCAGGTGGACAGCATGCGCGGGGTGGTGGGGCGGTCGAAGCAGGACAGGATGCGCAGGCAGATCGCGTCCAGGCCGTAGCGGTGGTGGTACAGCGACGCCAGCGCCTCGCCGGTCACCTTGGACACCCCGTAGTAGGTGTCCGGCGCGGGGAACGCGTAGTCGGGGACGGGGAACGCGGAGCGCGGGGTGAACCCCACCGCGTGGTTGGACGAGGCGAGGATCACCCGCGGGACGCCCGGCCCGGCGGGCCGCCTCGAACACGGTGTAGGTGCCCTGGATGTTGATATCGATGATCTGTTCCCAGGGCCCCTCGCCGGGCACCCCGCCCAGGTGGATCGCGGCGTCCGCCCCGGTGCAGGCCTTGGTCATCGCGGCCATGTCGGTGACCGACGCCACGACCACCTGTTCGTCCGGCCCGGGCGCGGCGGGCGGGGTGATGTCCAGCAGGCGCAGGGTCCGGCCGGCCCGGGCCAGCCGCTGCCGCAGCATGGTCCCGATCCGGCCGGACCCGCCGGTGATTACGATGGTCGGCACGGCAGTCAACCTTACGCGGCCCGGGCTCGCCAGCCTGACCGAGGCTTCCGTGAACCCGGCCCGCAGCCGGCGGTGGCCCGCGCCGCTAGCTGACCGGCTCGATGCTGATCAGCGAGTTGTCGTCGGCACGCTGGCGCAGCCGGACGGCGCTGTTCACCAGGAACCTCTGGTTCGTGCGGACCGTGATCATTGTCCCGATGGCCGCCCGGCCGGCGGCACGCTCGGCGCCGGTGATGCGGACCAGGACCGTGCCAGGCTCCTGCGCGGTCACCTTCCCGGTTAACGTGTGCACACTGTCCCTGCGCTGGGCCCGGGCGGCACGCGCCGCGCGGAACCGGCTCATCGTGACTGGGCCGATACGGAATCCGGTGCCCATGACTTCCCCCCGCCAGCAATCGCCCTCGATCGCTCCTGCCATTACTAAGACGGCTGGGGACGGCACAATGATTACCCGCGGGCCAATATTGGCTCATCGGAATCGGCTCAGGTCGCTGGCCGCCGGGCGAGCCCACGCGGGGCCGCCAGCCGCCCAGGTAGCTGGCCACCGTGTAACGGGCGGCCAGCGCCGGCGTGAGCTGCGGGACATCCGCGGCGGCCGCCGATCCCGGCCCGGTGTTCTGGTACTCGTAAAAGCGGGCGTCCTGCCACGGGAACGGCGGGCTGGACCAGCTCTGCCACTGCTCGGCGTTGATGGCCGCGGGCAGGTAGGTGTCGCGGACCGTGATCTGGCCCACCGGGGTGGTCACTCCCGTGTGCTGCCAGGGCCGGGCCAGGTAGTAGCTGCCCGCGGCCAGGTTCCCGGCTGAGTTGACGATCCGGCTGGCGGTGATCAGGTAGCCGTAGGGCTGCTCCAGGCCGGTGTCCGGGGCGCTCACGGTGCCGCCCGGGTGGCCGAGGATGTCGATCGTGTCCCGGTCGAACACGGCCGTGCCCGACCCGCACAGGAAGTCCACCTCGCCGCTGATGTAGTCGTCGTAGTAGAACTGCCGGGCGGGCGGCGGCGCGGCGGAGCCCGGCGGGGAGGTGGCCGGCGGCCCCCCGGAGCCGAAGCACTCCGCGGGTGTGAACGGGTCCGCGTAGGAACTGGCGAACACCGTGTCCTGGATGCCGAGCAGCCGGTCGTGGGCGAACACCACCTCGTCGGCCACGGTCTTGACCGCCACCGCCTGGGGCGAGGTGATCTGCGGGTTGGCCGCGGGATCGAAGGAATTCTGCACGGTGATGCCGTACGCGGAGAACCCGTCGCCGGCCACCGACAGGGTGGCGCTGCAGTCGGTGCCGTACTGGTTGCCGTTCGGGGCGATCGTGCCGTGCGCGATGTCGTCCACCAGGATGACCGATTCCGGGTTCCCGGTGGCCCCGGCCAGGGTGATGCCGGGCTTGGACGCCGGCACGTACACCTGGCCCCAGTAGGTGCCCGGCTCGATGAGGATGGTCACCGGGCCGCTGCCGGGCGGCACCGCGTCCACGGCCGCCTGCACGGTAGCGAACTGACCGGGGCGCCCGTCCTGCGCCACGATCAGCACGCCGGGTCGGGCAGCCGGGCCGCTGGTGCCCGCCGCGGCCGCGCCCGGGACACCCAGGACAGCTAACGCCGCTACCGCGAAAGCGCCCGCCGAAGCGCGCGCGCTGCGCCGCCTCATGATGTCACCGGGGTGCCGCCGACGGTCACGTCCTCCACGACCAGGTCGGAGATGAACTGCGCCGAGTTGGCGGCGGTCGAGGTGGTGATGGTGAGGTCGTCCAGCGTGACGGTGCCGACCGGGTCGGTGGCCGACGCGCCCACGATCGACCAGACCCCCTCGCAGTCATCCACCGTCCAGTCGGCCAGCGTGATGCCGGTGATGTCCGGCGGGAAGTCACCGGTCTGGGCGTCGTAGTTGCCCTGGATCAGCAGCAGCGGGCCGCCCACGGTGCCGGCGGTAATCCGGTACACGTTGCTGTTCAGCGCGTAGCCGCCGCGCAGCGTGTTGGTCTTGATCCGGTGCCCGGCCTCCAGGTTGGCGCTGTTCATCGTGAGGTCCCGGGCGTACACGTTCTTCACCCCGCCGGTCATCTCGCTGCCGATGGTGATGCCGCCGTGCCCGTTGGCGAAGTTGCAGTTCTGGATGACCAGGTTCTGGCTGGGCACGTTGACGCGGCGCCCGTCGGCGTCCCGCCCCGACTTGATCGCGATGCAGTCGTCGCCGGTGTTGAACGTGACCCCGTCGATGACCACCCCGCTGCAGGATTCGGGGTCACAGCCGTCGGTGTTCGGCCCGGACGAGCTGATGCTCACCCCTTCGACCGTGACGTTGTCGCACAGGTTCGGGTTCAGGTGCCAGAACGGCGAGTTGATCACCGTGACGCCCTGGATGAGCACGGTGTCGGTGAGGAACGGCTGGATCATCTGTGGCGGCAGGTAGTGCCCGGCGCCGAAGACCCGCTGGCTGACCGGCACGTTGTCGTCCGCCATGGTCTCCAGCAGATCGAAGTCCGCGGTCTCCAGGTCTTTCCAGTTCCACCAGTGGTTCGCGTCGGCCTGCCCGTTCAGCGTGCCCGACCCTGTGATCGCGATGTTCCGCTGGCCGTAGGAGTAGACCGGCGGGGAGTAGTTCATCAGCTCGATGCCCTGCCACCGGGTGAACACCACCGGCAGGTAGGCGTTGGGGTCCTGGCTGAACAGGATCGTCGAGTCCGCCTCCAGGTGCAGGTTGACGTTACTGAGCAGGTGGATCGCGCCGGTGAAGAACTGGCCGGCCGGGACGATCACGTGCCCGCCGCCGGCCGGTTGCAGGCCGCGACGGCGGCGGCGAAGGCCAGGGTGCAATCGGTGGTGCCGTCTCCCACCGCCCCGAACTGGGTGACCGGGAAGAAACGGCCGGGAAAGCGGGCCCGCCGGACCGAGGCCACGATGCGGTCGGCGGCCCGGTCCGCGGGCCCCTGCGGCCCAGTGCCGCCGCCGGGCCGGGCGGCGGCGCTGGCGGGTGCGGCGCCCGCCCAGAGCGGGCTGGCTAAGACACCTGCCCCGGCGAGCGCGGAGTAGCGGAGCAGGGCACGGCGACTGAACTCGTTCGACATTGAACTACCTCCGGGTGAGTGGGGGAACTCCGGTGCGGGTAGTGCGGGTAGTGCGGGTGGTGCGGGTGGTGCTGGTAGTACGGATGATGCTGATAGTGCTGGTGTTGCTGGTGGGGCGGCAGTGCCGGTGGGTGGGGGCCGGTGGGTGGGGGCCGGTCAGTGCGGGTCGGGCTCGGGGTTGCGGCCCGGGCGGGCGAGGAACCCGAAATCGCAGCCCTTGTCGGCCTGGGTGACGTTCTGGCTGTACAGCGCGCCGTAGCCGCGCTCGAACCGGGCGGCGGGCGGCCGCCAGGCGGCGCGGCGCCGGGCCAGCTCGGCGTCGTCCACCTCCACCCGCAGCGACCGTTCCGCAACGTCCAGGGTGATCAGGTCGCCGGTGCGGACCAGCGCCAGCGGGCCGCCCACGTAGGACTCGGGGGCGACGTGCAGCACGCAGGCCCCGTAGCTGGTCCCGCTCATCCGCGCGTCGGAGATCCGGACCATGTCCCGCACCCCCTGAGCCAGCAGGTAGTCCGGGATGGGCAGCATGCCGTACTCGGGCATGCCGGGGCCGCCGAGCGGGCCCGCGTTGCGCAGCACGAGCACCGAGTCGGCGGTCACGCCCAGCGCCGGATCGTTGATCTGCCGCTGCATCTCGCGGTAGCTGTCGAACACGACCGCCGGGCCGGTGTGCTTGAGCAGCGTGGGCTCGGCCGCGATGTGCTTGATCACGGCGCCATCCGGGGCCAGGTTGCCGCGCAGCACGGCCAGCCCTGCCTCGGCGGACAGCGCGGTGGCCGGATCGCGGATGACGTCGTCGTTAAAGACCTGGGCCCCGGCGAGCTGGTCAGCCAGCGGCTGGCCGGTGACCGTGATCCGGTCCGTGTGCAGCGCGCCGGGCACCTCGGCCAGCCGGGCCAGCAGCGCGGGCAGTCCCCCGGCGTAGTAGAAGTCCTCCATCAGGTATTTCCCGCCGGGCCGGACGTTGGCCAGGACCGGGACCCGGCGGGCGATCTCGTCGAAGTCGTCGAGGCTGAGCGGCACGCCGCAGCGGCCCGCCATCGCGATCAGGTGGATCACGGCGTTGGTGGAGCCGCCGAGGGCCAGCACCGTGGCCACCGCATCCTCGAACGCCTCGGCGGTGAGGATCCGGTCCGGGGTCAGGTGCTCCCAGGCCATGTCCACGATCCGGCGGCCGGTCGCGGTGGCCATCCGGTAGTGCGCGGAATCGACCGCCGGGATGGACGCGGCCCCGGGCAGCGTCATGCCCAGCGCCTCCGCCGCGGAGGTCATGGTGGAGGCGGTGCCCATCGTCATGCAGTGGCCGGGTGAGCGGGCGATGCCGCCGGCCAGGTCGGCCATCTCGCAGTCGCCGATCAGCCCGGCCCGCTTGTCGTCCCAGTACTTCCACAGGTCGGTGCCGCTGCCCAGGGTGGTCCCCCGGTAGTTGCCGCGCAGCATCGGCCCGGCCGGCAGGTAGATGGCCGGGATCCCGGCGCTGGCCGCGCCCATGATCAGCGCGGGGGTCGTCTTGTCGCAGCCGCCCATCAGCACCGCGCCGTCCGCCGGGTAGGAGCGGAGGAGTTCCTCGGTGTCCATGGCCAGCAGGTTCCGGTACAGCATCGGGGTCGGCTTCTGGAACGTCTCCGACAGGCTGGCCACCCCGAACTCGGCCGGGAAGCCGCCGGCTTCCCAGATGCCCCGCTTGACCTGCTCGGCCCGCTCTCGCAGGTGCATGTGGCAGGGGTTCAGCTCGGACCAGGTGTTCACGATCGCGATGATCGGCTTGCCCAGGTAGTCCTCCGGGCTGGCGCCGAGCTGGCGCATCCGGGTGCCGTGGCTGAACGCGCGCATCCCGTCCCCGCCGAACCAGCCGTAACTGCGCAGCTGCTCCGGGTTCCGATCAGTGGGTGCCGGGCCTTCCGCGGAGCTGCTCACTCGTCGCCGCCCTGGGTGTCTAGGCCCCAGCCGGCCAGGATCTTGCCGATCTCGGCGCGGATCTCGTGCGGCAGGAGCCGGCTGGGCGGGCGGACGTCCCGGCGGGCCAGCCCGAGCTGGGCCAGGGCCTCCTTGACCACGCTCACGTTGTCCGCGGACGAGTCCGCGGCCCGCAGTTCCTCGAATGCCCGGCAATCGGCCCACAGCCGCAGGGCCCCCGGATGATCACCGGACTGCAGCGCGTCGAGCATGCCGACCGAGATGCGGGGGGCGACGTTGGCCAGCCCGGAGGTGAAGCCGCGCGCCCCGTACGCCCAGCAGCCCGGCGCGGTCAGCTCGGCCAGCCCGGCCAGCCAGGTGAACCGGGCCAGGCCCGCGTCCCGGGCGACGCCGGCGAACCCCACCAGGTCGCGCACGCCGTACTTGACGCCGACGACGTTCGGGCACTGCTTGCCGAGCTGGCGGATGTGCCCGCCGCCGATCTTCGGGTCGCGGATGTACAGCACCACGCCCATGTCGGGCACGGCCTCGGCGATGGCGGCGTGGTAGTCGACCCAGCCGTCGGCCGACAGGTAGGGGCTGACCGGCTGGTGGATCATGATCATGCGGGCCCCGGCCGAGCGGGCGTGGGTCGCGGAGCTGACCGCGGAGGCGATGTCGTGGCCCACGCCGGCCAGCACCTCCGCGCGCCCCCGGACGGCCCGGATGGCGGACTCGGTGGCGGCCCGGGTCTCCTCGGCCGTCAGCGTGTAGAACTCCCCGGTGTTGCCGTTGGGGGTGACCAGGGTGATCCCGTTGTTGACGAGGCGGCCGATGAGCCGCCCGTGGCAGTCCCAGTCGGGGGCGCCATCCGGGCCGAACGGGGTGACCGGGACGGCGGCCACCGTCGCGAGGATCTCCAAGAACTCGTCGGTGACGGCGGGGTCAATGCGCATCGGTACTCCATTCGGTGGCGGAAGCCAGGCCCGGGAAGTCAGGGGCGGCGAAGTGGCGGGCGGCGAACCCGCCGATGTGCGCGCGTAGCAGGGCCGCTGCCTCGGCGGCCGCACCGCTCCGCGCCGCGGCCAGGATGGCCTGGTGCTCGGACGCCTCCTGCTGCCAGGACGGGGCCTGCTCCCAGGCCAGCGCGGAGACCAGCGCGGTCTGGTCGCGCAGGTCATCCAGCGACTTAACCAGCAGGCTGTTACCGCAGGCCAGGTACAGGGCGCGGTGGAAGTCACGGTTGGCCAGGCTGCGCTGCGCCTGGTCGGCGGCGGCCTCGGAGGCGGCCAGGGCGGCCTGCGCGGCCGCCCATGCGCCGGGCCCGGTCCGCCGGCATCGGCCCGCACGGCCCGGCGGACCGCCTCCGGCTCCAGCAGCAGCCGCAGGTCGTAGAGAGCGGCCGCACTCGCGGGGTCGATGGCCCGGACCGTAGCCCCCCGGTACGGGCTCATCGTGACCAGGCCCGCGCCCGCCAGGGTCTTGAGCGCCTCGCGGACCGGGGTCTTGGACACGCCGAGCAGCTGGGCCAGCTCGGTCTCCACCAGGCCCTGCCCCGGGCGCAGCTCACCGGCCAGGATCGCGTGCTTGATGGCGTCCAGGACGGCCTCGGAGCGCGAGGGAGCGGCCCCGGTAGATCCGTTGAGGAAACTGCGGGCGGGCGGGACCATGGCGGTGCTCACCGGGAACCCCCGCCTGCCAGGACTCGCATACGGCATCTCATATATGAGATGACTTTACGGGCGAGGCCCGGCACCGTCAACGCGGCGGCGGTCAGCCGTTCTTGCGCGCGACCCCGCCCCACATGGCGGCGCGCCGGGCACCCTCGATCTCGGAGTCCTGCCGCCAGTGCTGGACCGGGACGACGCCCGGCTCGAGCAGCTCGAGCCCGGCGAAGAAGTCCGTCACCTCGGCCTGGCTGCGGTAGGTGCCCTTCTGGGCGAGCAGCCGGTTGAGCCGCTTGCCCATCTCGGCCATCTTCTCCGGCTCGATATCCGAGGCCACGTGCGAGAGCAGCAGGTAGCTGCCCGGCGGCACCGCGTCCATCAGCTGGCTGACGATGCTGTACGGGTGGTCGTCGGGGCCGATCAGGTGCAGCACCGCGATCAGCATGACCGCCACCGGCTGGGAGAAATCGAGCAGCTCCCGGGCGTAGTCGAGGATCTTCCCGGTGTCGCGCAGGTCGGCGTCGAGGTAGTCGGTCCGGCCCTGCGGGCCGCCGACCAGCAGGGCACGCGCGTGGGCCAGCACGATCGGGTCGTTGTCCACGTAGACGACGCGGCTCTGCGGGGCGACGGACTGGGCCACCTCGTGCGTGTTGTTGGCGCTGGGGATGCCCGTGCCGATGTCGAGGAACTGGCGGATCCCGGCTTCCGCGGCGAGGAACCGGACGCCGCGGGCCAGGAACGCCCGGTTGGCCCGCACCGAGGAGACCAGGTCGGGGTAGGCCTCGAGCGCTTCCTCGCCGGCCTCCCGGTCCGCCGCGAAATTGTCCTTGCCGCCCAGCCAGTAGTCGTACACCCGGGCGATATGGGCCACGCTGGTGTCGAAGTCGACCCGCTCCTCGTCACCCGAGGGAAGGGGTGCACTAAGCCATTCACTTGCCATCAGTGCCGCCTTTCGGTGCCCATCCCCGGATTCGTCCCGCAGCAGGAGACCTTACCGTGCTCGGCTGAATTACGAGTCAAACCCCAGCCCCAGCCGGTCCAGGGTGCGCAGCCACAGATCCCGGCGTCCCTCGTGCCGGTCGGCGCGGGCCAGCGAGCCGCGGGTCAGCTGGATCACCGCGGAGCGCAGCGGCTCGGGCGGGAACGGCACCGGCTTGCCGCGCACCATGCCCAGCGAGGTCCGCTCGGTCTGTTCCCCGCTGATCAGGTCGAGCAGCACGTTGCCGCCGAACCGGGAGGCGCCGACGCCCAGGCCGGTGTAGCCGGCCGCGTAGGCCACCCGCCCGCGGTGGGCGGTGCCGAAGAACACGCAGAACCGCGCGCAGGTGTCGATCACCCCGCCCCAGGTGTGCGTGAAACGGAGCCCTTCGAGCTGGGGAAAGGTTTCGAAGAACTGCGCGGCCAGCCGGGCGAACGTCGCGGGCCGCTGATCCTGCCCGGCGGTGATCAGGCCGCCGTTGTAATAGACCGCGTCGTACCCGCCCCACAGGATCCGGCCGTCCGCGGTGAGCCGGTAGTAATGGAACTGGTTGCCCAGGTCGCCCACGCCCTGCCGGTGCGGCCAGCCGATGCTGGCCCGCTGGCCGGCGGACAGCGGCTCGGTCATCATCGCGTAGTCGTACACCGGAACCAGGTACCGCCGCAGGCGGCGCAGCAGCGGGGCGTAGGCGCCGGTGCCCAGGACGGCCCGCGGGGCGCGGACGCTGCCGTGCGGGGTGGACAGCCGCAGGCCAGGGCCCTCCGGGTGGATCGCGCCGACCGGGGTCTGCTCGTAGAGCCGCACGCCGGCCTCCAGGCAGGCCCGGCGCAGCCCCCAGGCCAGCCGGGCCGGGTCCACCATCGCGCAGCCGCCGGTGTCCCAGCAGCCGCCGTAATACGCCGGGGAGGCGATCTCGGCCCGCACCGCCTCGGCGTCCAGCAGCTGGACGGGCGCGCCGGGCGCGCCGGACGCGGCGGCGAGGTCGCGGGCCGCCGCGGCGTGATCCCACAGGTCCGGCAGGTGCCAGGGCCGGGTGGCGACGGCCATCTCGCCGGTGCGCTCGAAGTCGCAGTCGATCCGGTACCGGGCCACGGCGGCCTCGATCTCGTCCAGGTTCTGCCGTCCGAGCCGGTCCAGGACCGGCATTTCCGGCCCGAACCGGTCCAGCCCGTTGGCCAGCCCGTGGGTCAGGCTGGCCGAGCAGAACCCGCCGTTGCGGCCGGACGCGGCCCAGCCCGCCGTGCGCCCCTCCAGCAGGACCACGTCGGCGGACGGGTCCCGCTCCTTGGCCAGCAGCGCGGTCCACAGCCCGGTGAACCCGGCGCCGACCACGGCCAGGCCGGCCGTGGTCGCCTCGTGCAGCGGCGGGGCAGGTTCCGGGGCGTCCGGGCGGTCCAGCCAGAAGCAGGCCTGCCGGGCGTCCCGGAGCGCGGCCGGGCCCGGGACGGCCGCACTCACCCGCGCACCAGCGGCCCCCGGATCACCGGGTTGAACGCGGCCTCGTACTGCACCTGCAGCTTCCCGCTCACGTCGGCGTAGTTAAACAGCCGCTTGTAGTCGGCGGCGGTCGGCCACACCAGCTCGCTGGTCGCCACCTCCTGCAGCAGCCGGCGGCTGCTGCCGGTGGCCTTGGCCGCGTCCCGGGCGATGATCGGCTGGGCGGCCGGGACGGCGCTGATGTAGTTGATCGACTCGGTGAGCTGGGCGGCGATCTCCGGCCGGTAGTACCAGTCCATCAGCATCATCGCGTCTACCGGGTTCTGGGCGTACTTGGGGATCATCATGTTGTCGGTCCACAGCGTGCCACCCTCGTCCGGGATGACGAACTTCAGGTCCGTCCCTGAGGTCAGGTTCTGCTGGAAGATGTCCCCGGACCAGGCCATCGAGATCCAGGTGTTCCCGCTGGTCAGCTCGTCGATGTAGGACTGCTGGTAGTAACCGCGGACCAGGCCCGCGTCCCGCTGCTGGGTAAGCACCCTGGCGGCGGCCTGCCAGTCCGCCGGGGTGGAGGTCTCCGGGTTGATGCCCAGCTTGAGCATCCCGAAGTTGCCCGTGTCCTGGATGTCGTTCATCATCCCGACGCGGCCCTTGTAGGCCGGGTTCCACAATGCGTTGAGGCTGGTCACCGGAGTCGGGATGTACTTGGGATTCCACGCGATGCCGGTGGTGCCGGAGGCCCACGGGATGCTGTAGGTGTTGCCCGGGTCGAACGACCGGTGCTGGAACTTGGCGCCCGCGTACTTATGGAAGTTGGGCAGCATGCTCTGGTCCAGCGGGATCAGCCCGCCCATGGTGAGCAGCTCCGAGAACCAGAACCCGTTGGTGACGACCATGAGGTCGTAGCCGATCGACTCGCCCGCGGCGATGATGGGGGCGATCTTATGCACCCAGTAGTCGTCTTCCTGGATGACCTCGGCGTAGCTGACCGTGATCCCGGTGGCCGCGGTGAACTCCTGCAGCGTCTTGTGACCCGTGTCGATATACAGCGGCCAGTTGGCGAAGTTGACGTGCCCGTGCCGTTTCTGGGCCGCCCAGAACCTGGCCACCGCGTTCTGCGCGTGCACGATCGGCGCTTTCGGGGTCGCGCCGCTGCAGGCGGCCAGGGCCAGCCCGGCCGCGGCCAGGCCACCGAGGCCCAGCACGTCGCGCCGGCGGGGCTGGGTCATTCCGCGCGCCAGCCCAGGATCGTCGCGACGTTCCGCGTCAGTCATCGCTCACCGCCAGGTCAGGTCTGCCTTCTGGCTACCACGATGCTGGCCAGCGCGCACAGAATTCCGACCGCGAAGATGGCGCTGCCGAACACGAAGACCTGCGGCGGGATGCCTACCCGGGTGGCCCCGTAGACCCAGACTGGGAACGGCACCGAGGCGCCGCTCACGAAGTTGGACGTGACGAAGTCGTCGATGGACAGGGCGAACGCCATCAGCGCGCCAGCCAGGACTCCCGGCATGATCAGCGGCAGAGTGATCTTCCGGAACGTCACCCAGGCGTTCGCCCCCAGATCCTGCGCGGCCTCCTCCAGGGACCGGTCGAAGCCGGCCATCCGGGCTCGCACCGTGATCGCGACGTAGGCGATGCTGAACGCGACGTGAGCCAGCAGCAGGGTGAGGAATCCCCGGGCCACGTTCAGGGTGACGAACAGCCCGAGGAGCGAAGCGCCCATGACAATCTCGGGCGCGGCGATGTTCAGGAACATCACCTGCTCCAGGAAGCCCTTGCCACGCAACTGCGGCGGGCGGTAGCGGACCAGGGCCAGGGCGAGCAGGGTGCCCAGCACGGTGGCCACCAGGGTGGACGCCAGCGCGAGCCGGATGGACAGCCAGAACGACGAGGTGAGCTGGGGTATGCCGGACCACTGCCGGTACCACTGGGTGGTGAAGCCATTCCAGCCGAAGCTCACCTGCGGCAGCCCGGTGGTGACCCTGTTGAAGCTATAGAGGATCATCACCGCGATGGGGAAGACCAGGTAGGCGATGATCAGCCAGGAGTAGGCGGGCAGCACGAACCGGGTCCACCGGCGCCGGCGCGGGGCCCCCGGGCGGGTCTGCCCCGTCTCGGCGCCGGCCGGGGCGGTGGCGACCGCGCTCACAGGTAATCCTCGATGGTCCGCGAGCCCAGCAGGCGGGCGTAGGCGAAGATCCCGATCAGCGCGACGGCCAGCAGCACCGCGGACAGCGCGGACCCGCCGGCGTAGTCCAGGTTGACGAGGAAGGCGTTCTGGATGACGGTCCCGATCATCGTGTCGCTGGTCCCGCCCAGGATCTGCTGGTTCACGTAGTCCCCGAGGGCGGGGACGAACGTGAGCAGGAACGCGGCGAACAGCCCGGGCACCGTGAGCGGCAGGATGACCCGGAGGAAGGCCTGCCGCCGGGTCGCGTACAGGTCGTAGGCCGCATCCAGCAGCCGCTTGTCGATCCGCTCGATGGCCACATACAGCGGCAGCGCGGTGAACGGCAGGTAGTTGTAGGCCAGGCCGGCCACTACGGCATAGCCGGTGGCCAGCACGTGGAAGTTCTGCGGCAGCAGGTGCGCGTTCTTCAGGGTGCCCAGGATGATGCCCTGATCGGACAGGATGAACTCCCAGACCACGGTCCGGATGACGAACGACACGAAGAACGGCACCAGGAGCATGAGGAGGAAGAAGTTCTTCCTGGTCCCGCCGTGGAACGCGATCCAGTAGGCGATCGGGAACGACACGACCAGGTCGATGATGGTTGCCGCGCCCGCGAAGTAGAAGCTGGTGATGAACTGCGTGTGGTACAGGCTGAGCTGCTGGCCGAACTCGCCCCAGTGCCAGGTCATCACGCACGCGCCGGTGGCTGTGTTGCACGACTGCAGGGACAGCGACAGCATCACGACCAGCGGGATCAGGAACAGCACCAGCAGCCACAGCCCGGCCGGCAGGCTCAGCAGGTACGGCGCGAGCGCCTTGCCGAGCCTGGGCCGGGGGCGGCGGGTTACGAGCCCTGGGTGATCGGCAAGAACAGGTTGTTCCACGCGGTCAGCTCTTCCTGGCTCTTGTACTGGTAATAGTTCCGGGAGTCCTTGATGTACTGCGCGGTGGGGAACACGGTGGGGGCGTCGGCCGTGGTGGAGGTGGGCAGGCCGATCTCCGGCTTCATCTCGGTCAGCGCCGTCTTGGCCCAGCCGGTCGGGTCGAGCAGGACCTGCTTGGCCGCGGGCACCGGGCAGACGTAGTCGTTGTAGTACTCGACTACCGCCTCGACCTGCGGCTGGTAGAAGTAGTCCATCAGCGTCATGGCGTCCTTGGGGTTCTGGGCGTACATCGGGATGCACATGTTGTCGGTCCAGAACATGCCGCCCTCGCTGGGGATCAGCAGCTTCAGGTCGCGGTACTTGCTGTTCAGGTCGGCCTGGAAGATGTCACCAGACCAGGCCTGGGAGACGACGATGTCGCCGTTCTTCAGGTTGTCGATATAGCTCTGGTCGTAGTACGAGCGGACCAGCCCGTCGCTCTTCTGCTGCTGCAGCTTCTTGGCCGCCTTGGCCCACTCGGACTCGGTGGACGTGGCCGGTTCGACCCCGATGGCCAGCAGGCCCAGGCTGCCGAGTTCCTGCGGGTCGGACATCATGCCGATCTTGCCCGCATACTTCTTGTCGAACAGGATTTCCACGCTGGTGCCGGGGTCCTTGACGACTGAGGAGTTGTAGCCGATCGCGGTCCAGCCGGACTGCCAGGCCATCGTGTACTTGTTGCCCGGGTCCCAGGACGGGTTCTTGATCAGCGGCCCGGCGTACTTGTCGAAGTTGGTCATCATGCTGCGGTCCAACGGGGTCAGCCAGCCGAAGTCGATCAGGTAACCGAGCGGCGGGCTGCTGTTGGTCATCACGATGATGTCGTAGCCGGTGTACTGCTTGGCCTGCAGTGACGGGCGGATCTTGGCGTAGAACGGCAGGTTGTCGTTGATCGGCTCGGTGTAGGTGACCTGGATGCCGGTCTGCTGGGTGAAGTGCTCCAGGGACAGGTGCTTGCCGTTCAGCACGTCAATGTAATACGGCCAGTTGGCGAAGTTCACCGTGTGATGCAGCTTCTGCTTGGCCCACCAGGTGGCGGTGCCCACCCCGCCGTCCGGGGTGGATCCGCTGGTGGTCGTCGCGCCCTTGACCCCGCAGGCGGCCAGGAACGCGCCGACGCCCAGCGCGCTGGCGCCAGCGCCCGCCGACCGCAGCAGCTGCCGCCGGGACACCTGCCGCTGGGAGAGCCGGGGCTGGGTCAGCCCGCGCCAGAGGGATGGGTCGGGCCCGGCCGCGCGGCCGGGGTCACTGCCGTGCTGCTCCACCGGAAACCTCCTGTCTCACGCCCGCGCTGGCCGGCCGCGCGGGCGCACGCCGGGCGCGGGCGGCTAGCCGATCGGATACGAGTGCTGGGGATCCCAGGTCAGCCAGATTTCGTCGCCCCGGCTGGCCGGGGTGGCGGATGAGGCTGAGTTCTGCTGGAAGACGACGACGTCCGCCCCGGTCGTGGTGTGGACCGAGAAGCTGGTGGAGGTGCCCAGGTAGACCACCTCGGTGACGGTGCCGCGCAGTGCGCAGCTCCCGGCTGGACCCGGCCCGGCGGCGAGCTCGATCTTCTCCGGCCGCACGGTGAGCTCGACCTCCTGGCCGGCGGCCAGCCCGGACCGCCGTGCCGGAACGATGATCCGCTCGTCCGGGCTCACCTCGATGACGCCCTGGCCGCCGGTGACCTGCGCCAGGAATCCGGTGAGCAGGTTCGAGGTCCCGATAAATCCCGCCACGAAGCGCGTCGCGGGGTGCTCATAGATCTCCCGCGGGGGCCCCAGGTGCTCGATCACGCCGTCGTTCATCACCGCGATGCGGTCCGACATGGTGAGCGCCTCGTTCTGGTCATGCGTCACGTAGACGAACGTGATGCCGACCTCCCGCTGGATGCGCTTGAGCTCGACCTGCATGGCCTGCCGGAGCTTGAGGTCCAGGGCCCCGAGGGGCTCGTCCAGGAGCAGGGCCCGGGGGTGATTGACCAGCGCCCGGGCCAGCGCGACGCGCTGCTGCTGGCCGCCGGACAGTTCCCGGGGCCGGCGCTGCTCGCGGCCGGTGAGGTCGACGATGTCCAGCATCTCGCCGACCTGGCGGGTGATCTCGGCCTTGGGCACGCTCTTGCGCCGCAGCCCGAACGCCACGTTCTCGAACACGCTCATGTGCGGGAACAGCGCGTAGGACTGGAACACCATGTTCACGTCGCGCTTGTTGGGCGGGGCCGCGGTGACGTCGCGGCCGTCCAGCCGCACGGTGCCCCGGGTCGGCTCCTCGAAGCCCGCGATCATCCGCATCGTGGTCGTCTTGCCGCACCCCGAGGGGCCCAGCATGGAGAAGAACTCACCCGGCCGGATGGCCAGGTCGATGCCACGGACGGCGGCGACCACCTCGCCCCGGGAGTGGAATTCCTTGGCCACCCCGTCGAGCCCGATGGCGGGCACGGCGAGTGCCCCGGCCGGCTCCACCGGGCTGGCCCCCGGCACGTCCGGCGCTGCGGCGTCAGTGTCGGTCATGTCCAGAGCTAGTCCCTTGCCTAGGGTCCCGGGTCATGCCGCTCCCAGTGCGTGCGGCCTGTGGTCGTGGGTCCGTGCTCGCCAGCTGGCGGTACTCAGGGCTTGATGGGCGGCGTCGCACTCCGGCCCTGAGCCAGCGGCCGCATACCAGATCAAACCGCACCAATGCGGTAAGTGGACCCGATCTTCGCAGAAGGGTTGCTCAAAATCAACCGAATCAGTCGCCAGGAATCACAATCGCAACCGATTCGCTTTATGGTTCCTTCGCTTCAGGGTTCCGCAACGGAGGCTCAGCTCGCCGAGATAGCTCATCACGTGCTTGATCCGGGTGTAGTCCTCGAACCCGTACATCGACAGGTCCTTGCCGTACCCCGAATGCTTGAATCCGCCGTGCGGCATCTCGGACGCGAACGGGATGTGCGTGTTGATCCAGACCGCGCCGAAGTCCAGCAGCCGGGCCAGCCGCATCGCCCGCCCGTGATCCCGGGTCCACACGCTGGCGGCCAGCCCGTACTTGACCCCGTTGGCCCAGCGGACCGCCTCGTCCTCGTCGCCGAACTGCTGGACGGTGATCACCGGGCCGAAGATCTCTTCCTGGATCATCTCGTCATCCTGGCGCAGCCCGCTGACCACGGTGGGCTCGAAGCAGTAGCCCCGCTCCCCCACCCGGTGGCCGCCGGTGACCAGCTCGGCGTGCGCCGGGCCGCGGCTCAGGAAGCCCTCGACCCGGGCCAGCTGCGCCGGGTTGTTCAGCGGGCCGAAGTCGGCGTCGGGCACGTCCAGGCCGCCGGTCTTGGTCCCGCGGGCCCGCTCGGCGAGGGCGTCGGTCAGGTCGGCGGCGATCCGGGGCCCGGCCAGCACCCGGGTGGCCGCGGTGCAGTCCTGGCCCGCGTTGTAGTAGCCGGCCTCGGCGATGCCCTGCGCGGCCCGGGCCACGTCCGCGTCATCGAACACCACCACCGGCGCCTTGCCGCCCAGCTCGAGGTGGACCCGCTTGAGCCCGGCCGCCGCGGCCAGCGCCACCTGGATGCCGGCCCGGACCGACCCGGTGATCGACACCATCTGCGGGATGTCGTGGCTGACCAGCGCCCGGCCGGTGCCGGCGTCGCCGCAGACCACGTTGAGCACCCCCGGCGGCAGGAACGCGGCCGCGATCTCGGCCAGCATCAGGGTGGACACCGGGGTGGTGTCCGAGGGCTTGAGCACCACGGTGTTGCCCGCGGCCAGGGCTGGCCCGATCTTCCAGATCGCCATCATCAGCGGGTAGTTCCAGGGCGTCACCTGGGCACAGACGCCCACCGGCTCACGCCGGATCATCGAGGTGTGCCCGGCCATGTACTCGCCTGCCGCGCTGCCCTGCAGGATGCGCGCGGCGCCGGCGAAGAACCGGAGCTCGTCCACGCACGGGGGCAGCTCCTCGGCCATGGTCAGGGCGACCGGCTTGCCGGTGTTCCGGCACTCGGCCTCCACCAGGTCGGCGGCCCGCTCCTCGACCGCGTCGGCGATCTTCAGCAGCGCGAGGCTGCGCTGCGCCGGCGTGGCGTCACGCCAGGCCTCGCGGGCCGCCTCGGCGCTGCGCAGGGCGGCGTCCACATCCTCCGGCCCGGATACCGGCGCGAGCGCGTAGGCCTCGCCGGTGCTGGGGTCGACGACCTCGCTGGTGCGGCCCGCCGCGGCCGTCACGTACTCACCGTTCACGAAGTTCTTCAGGTCCGCCACGCTGGCGCCGGGCTGCACGGTCGCTGTCAAGGTCCGCCTCCTCAGGGCGAGGTTCCTGGCCACGGCGCCGGCGCCCTCAATGTCTCCAGCAGCCGCCACTGGATCCGACACTCGCAGAAAAATGTTTCGCGAACAAGTGAATCCGTTGCATATACCATGCATAGCAACGAAATCAGTTGACAAGCGGGGTGAGCGTGACACGATGGCTTGCGAAGGAGGACCCGCATGGCGCACACCCCGGCGACGCCCGCGATCCCGGGCGGCCTGAGCGGGGAGCCTGCACCGGCCAGCCGGAACGGCCGCGCCGCCGCCCGCGGCTCCGCGGGCACCGGCGCTGGACCACCTCTCGAAGCAGATTATCGAGCAGCTCCAGGAGGACGGCCGCCGGTCCTACGCCGCCATCGGCAAGGCGGTCGGCCTGTCCGAGGCCGCGGTCCGGCAGCGGGTGCAGCGGCTGGTGGACGCCGGGGATCATGCAGATCGTCGCGGTGACCGATCCGCTGATGCTCGGCTTCAGCCGGCAGACCATGATCGGCATCAAGTGCGGCGGGGACCTCGAGCAGGTCGCCGACCACCTGGCGGCCATGGAGGAGATCGACTACGTGGTGATCACCTCGGGATCGTTCGACCTGCTGGTCGAGGTGGTCTGCGAGGACGACAGCCACCTGCTGGAGATCCTCAGCCGGGTGCGCGGTGTGCCCAGCGTGACCAGCACCGAGACGTTCGTTTACCTGAAGCTCCGCAAGCAGACCTACGGCTGGGGGACCAGATGACCACGCCACGACCCGGGCTACGCCTGTCCGACCCGCTCGGCCCGGCCGCAGCTCGAGGCCCCCGCTCGGGGACCCGGCCGACCTGGACATGCAGGAAGCCGCGCGGCGCCACCTGTGGCTGCACTTCACCCGGATGTCGTCCTACGCCGAGGGCGAGGTCCCGGTGATCGTCCGCGGCTCCGGGCAGTACGTGTACGACCAGAAGGGCAAGCGCTACCTGGACGGGCTGGCCGGCCTGTTCGTCAGCCAGATCGGGCACGGCCGCAAGGAGGTCGCCGAGGCGGGCGCGCAGCAGGCCAGCGAGCTGGCCTACTTCCCGCTCTGGTCCTACGCCCACCCGCGGGCCATCGAGCTGGCCGAGCGGCTGGCCACCCTGGCCCCCGGCGACCTGAACCGGGTCTTCTTCACCACCAGCGGCTCCGAGGCGGTCGAGTCGGCCTGGAAGCTGGCCAAGCAGTACTTCAAGGCCATCGGCGAGCCGGGCCGGTACAAGGTGCTCAGCCGGGACATCGCCTACCACGGCACGTCCATGGGCGCGCTGGCCATCACCGGGCTGCCGCCGATCAAGGAGCCGTTCGAGCCGCTCCCGCCGGGCGGGGTCCGGGTGCCGAACACCAACTTCTACCGGGCGCCCGGCTTCGTGGCCGACGACCTGGAGGGCTTCGGCCGGTGGGCGGCCGACGAGATCGAGCGCGCCATCCTGCGGGAGGGCCCGGAATCGGTGGCCGCGGTGTTCCTGGAGCCGGTGCAGAACTCGGGCGGGTGCTTCCCGCCGCCGCCCGGCTACTTCGCCCGGGTCCGCGAGATCTGCGACCGCTACGGCGTGCTGCTCGTCTCCGACGAGGTCATCTGCGCGTTCGGCCGGCTCGGCTACTACTTCGGCTCGCAGCGCTACCACTACCAGCCGGACATCATCACCTTCGCCAAGGGGGTCACCTCCGGCTATGCCCCGCTCGGGGGCATGCTGGTCAGCGACCGGCTGATGGAGCCGTTCAGCAGCGGGGCGGCCACCTTCCTGCACGGCGTGACCTTCGCCGGGCACCCGGTCTCCTCGGCGGTCGCCCTGGCCAACCTGGACGTGTTCGAGCAGGAGGACCTGCTCGGCAACGTGCGGGCCAACGAGGCGACGTTCCGCGCCACCCTGGAGAAGCTGAACGACCTGCCGATCGTCGGCGACGTGCGGGGCGACGGCTACTTCTACGGCATCGAGATGGTCAAGGACAAGGCCACCCGGGAGACGTTCAGCGACGACGAGTCCGAGCGGCTGCTGCGCGGCTTCCTGTCCCAGGCCCTGTTCGACGCCGGGCTGATCTGCCGCGCCGACGACCGCGGCGACCCGGTGATCCAGCTGGCCCCGCCGCTGACCTGCGGCCCCGAGCACTTCACCGAGATGGAGCAGATCCTGCGCAGCGTGCTGACCGAGGCCTGGTCGCGGATCTGAGCCGCCTGGAACGGCCCGGCTGGCCCGCACGTTAGGCCGCTGAAGGGGCCGGCCCGCGGACCCCGCGCGGCCGGTCCTGGAGCCGCCCGGACCGTGGACCCGAGATGTGGCCAAATCGTGCTGGCATTTACGGGTGACGCTGAGCTGACGGGGGTAGTCCGCCGCCTGTGTGGTACTTCATCGGCGTGATAGCAGCGGTCCTGCTGGGCGCCGGTTTCGTCCTCCAGCAGGACGCGGCGCAGCGCGTGCCGCAGTCCGACTTCCTGCGCGCGCGGCTGGTAGCCGACCTGCTCCGGCAGCGGCGCTGGCTGGCCGGCCTGGGCTTCATGATCGCGGGAGCTGCTGTCCGCCCTGGTCGAGGGGCACATGGTGCTGGCCCTCTCCGAGCCGCTGCTGGCCACCAACCTGCTGTTCGCGCTGATCATCGCCGGGCGGGTGTCCGGCCAGCGGGTGCGGACCCGCGAGCTGATCGGGGCGGTGATCTTGCTGGCCGGGGTGAGCGCCCTGTCCGTGGCCCGGTCGGTGAGCTCGGTGCAGGACTCGGTGGGCTCCCCCGCGTACTGGCCGTACGTGGGGGCGGCTATCGCCGCCGCGGCGGCGTGCTTCGCGCTCGCCGGGCTGCGCCGCCAGGGCGACCTGCGCGGCCTGCTGACCGGGATCGCCGCCGGGCTGGTGCTGGGCATCCAGGACGCGCTGACCCGGGTCAGCGTGCGGTCAGCTGGGCAGCGTGCACCAGGCGGCCCTGCTGCTGTCCAGCTGGCCGGCCTACTGCCTGGTCGCCGTGGGTGTGTCGCCCTGTGGCTGATGCAGAGCGCGTTCAACTCGGCCCCGCTGCACGCCTCCCTCCCGGGGGTCACGGCCGCGGAGCCGGTGGCCGGGATGGTGCTCGGCGTGGTGGCCTTCCGCGAGAAGGTCCCCGCCTCGCCCCTGCTCATCGCGCTCCAGGTGGCGGGCCTGATCGCGCTGGTCGCGGGGTGATCCTGGTGGCCCGGTCGCCGGTGCTGGCGGGCCTGCGCCAGTACCACGGGCCGGGCGAGCATCTGCTGCGCCGAGAGCGCGAGCAGCCCCGGCCGCACCGCCCGGCGGCCCCGCCCGGCCTCGGCCCGGGCCCGGCCAAGACCCCGCAGCCGCCGGGATCCGTGCCGGGCAGGTAACTGTTTCATTACTTAAAGTAACTGGCTGGATTCGCTGGGCAAGCTGGTGGCATGCGCTTAGCTCAGGCCGGCGACCGTCACCCGGGACCGCGGCAGCCCCGGAACGGCAACCACATCTGGCTCGTCAGCTGCATCGTCACCGTCATCGTGGTGGTCTTCGTGGCGGTGCGGCTGACCGGAAGCGGCTGCCTGGTCCTGCCGCGCACAAACGGGTCCGCCGCTGCGGCAGGCGCGGGCGGCCCCCCGGGCGGCCCGGCCCGCCGCCCGGGCGGCGGGCGCACGCTGGCCGCCGGTCCCGCACGGGCCAGGCCCGGGACCGACGGCCAGGCGGTCTTCTACGATCCCGGCCGGGCCGCGGGCAGCTGCGGGCTGGGGCCGTTCCCGGCCGGGGGGTGGTACGCCAGCCTGCCCGCGCGCGGCTACGCGTCCGGCCGGGCCTGCGGCAGCTACGTGGACGTCTACGGGCCGGACGGCACGGTGCGGGCCGAGGTCGTGGACCTCTGCCCGGACTGCGCCGCGGGCACCGTCGACCTCAGCCGGGCGGCCTTCGCCCGCATCGCTGACCCCCGCCGCGGCACGGTCGCGGTCAGCTACCAAACCGTCCTGGATCCGCCGCTGCCCGGGCCGCTGATGCTCCGGATCGACACGGTGGGGCGGCCGGGCACTCTGGCCGTGCAGGTCATCAACCACGGCAACCGGCTGTCGTCGGTTGCGGCCAGCCCGCCCGGCGGACCGTGGCAGCGCCTGGCCCCCCGCGCCGACGGCTACTGGGCCGGGCCGCTGCGTCCGGGGCGGCGCAGCGTCCGATCACGGGCCGCCGGCGGCCCGCGGGCGGCACGACGCCGGCCGTGCCCGCCGGACGGCCAGGGCCGGCGCAGGGACCCGTATCCAGATCCGGATACCGCCGCCGCAGGCCACCAGGTGGTGCTGTCGGGGATATCGCTGGGCCGCACGGTGCTGCGCGCCACCGCCTGGATGTACCGGGCCGGGGAGCACGCCGTCACCCCGGCCGCCGCGGCCGCCGCCACGGCCGCGCCGCGGGCCCGCCCGGCATGGCCCGGGCAGCGCCCCGGGTAGCTGCTGACCCGGCCCGCGGGCACGGCGCGGGCGCTGGCGCCGGGGCCGGGGCCGGCGCCCGGGGGCGGCGGCGGGGGCCACCAACGTTCAGTCCGGCATATTTCGTGCTTCCTGCTCTTTATACCGGTAATAGCGGCGATAGGCACAAACCAGGCAACAGTTTTGTGCCGCGCCGAAGCGGGAAAGTACCGCGTATGCCAACGGACAGGTCAGCGGGCCGGATCCGCGCATTTGCCTTTGGCGCCGCTACGCTTTTCGATATCACCGGCGCCGTCATCTACCGGGCGCTCCGCGCCGAGATGCCGGAGCCCGGGGAAGTTCCCTCCGAAGGCCCGTTCCAGCTCGCCACGAAAACAATCGAGGACGCGCATTCAGAGGCAGTCATGCGCGCTACCCGACGAATGGCGTGGACGTTTCCGCGTGACTGACGATGACGGCACCATCGAGTCCGGCCAGCCGCCCGATCCGGGAACCGGCCTGGCCCAGCGCCCGAGCGGCCACGCCGGGCGCGGCCGCGCCCGGGAGGGCCGCCGCCTGCGCGTGCCACTGCCTGGCTCCGGGGTGGCGCACCCGGGCCGGGCGCCGAACCCCGGCAGCCACCGGCCCGGCCACCAGCCCCGGCCCGCGCGCTGCCGCCCGACGCGGCCGCTGCCGCCCGACCCGGCGGCCCCGCTGCCCCGCACCGCGGCGGCTGGCCCGGCGGTGACCGGCTCCGGGCCTCGTCCCCGGCTGCGGGCGGGCCGCCCACCCGGCGCACCACCGCTCCACCCGACGGCACCACTCCCCCGCTGGACATCGACCAGATCGCCAGCCAGGTGTACGAACGGATCGGTGACAAGATGGACCACCGCCCGGATACGGCGCAGGACACGCCGCCGGCGGAGCAGGCGATCATGCTCCGCGACAAGGCACCCGAACTGTACGACCTGTGGCTGAAGATTGCCCAGGAGAAGGCGGCGACCAGCAACTACGTCCAGCGTGCGCCCTACGAGGTGCCGGAGCGGCTGGCCCAGAGCGGGCGGCCGCGGGCGCTGAGCGCCATGATCGTGGTGCTGGCGTTCTGCGGGTACCTGGCCTCGCTGGGCGGTCCCGGCCCCTACATCGGGGGCCTGATCGCGATCCTGGACCTGCTGGTCATGCTGGCCCTGTTCTTCGGGTTGCGGCCGGACCACCTGACCGACTCCGGCCGCCCGCGCAAGCGGCGGTTAATCCCGGCCGCGACGTACTGAGCCCCCCGGGCGCCGGACGCGCCCGGGGGGCTCAGCGATTACTGCCGGGCCTCGGCCCGGCAGGGCCGCCGGATCAGCAACTGCGACTGGTCAGCGGGTTGGCCAGCACCGGGCTGGTCAGGGTCCCGCCGTACCGGGCGATGTCGGGCGTGCCGTATTCAGCATCCTTGCCGAAATCATTCACGGTCTGGCCCGGGATGACGTCACCGAAGTTCCACGCGCAGCCGAGCTGGTGGCTCCGGCCGAGTGACCAGAACGCGTAGAACTTCGCTCCGGTCGGCGGCACCTCGCAGCCAGCCCCCGTCGTGACGTCACAGTCGGCTTCCGAGGCCGGGATGTCGGTCTCGAATTGGATCTTCGGATAACTTCGGCCGTGCGTGAACGGTCCTATGTACTGGAACGACGTGGGATGGTTAGGCGAGCCATCCGGCCAGTCGTGGATATAAGAACTCCCGTCGAAGTCGAGGTCGCCGTTCTGGAAATAGTTTTCCTGGCATCCGGCTATCGGCCAGCTTAGTTTCGTGGTCACCCCGTTGACGATGACCGGGCGCGGGCCAGCGGGCACGCAGGTCATGCCGGAGTACTCGCACAAGTCCCCGGAATTGAAGTTGTCGCTGGGACAGGCTCCGCCACCTTCGGTAGTCGCGTTCTGGCAGACGCCGGTGCTGGCATTACAGGGGCCCTCGCCGACCTTCCCGGCCCCTTCGGAGCCGCCGACGCAGGTCTGGGCGGTGTGCGGGTCGTCGAAGCTCTGCCCGTTCGGGTAGCTCGCCGTGTAGGCGTAGGTGTTTTTGAGCGAGGCGCAGGTCTCGAAGTGCCCCATCTCCTGCTCCATCAGCACTCCGCCCTCGAGCGCCGCCCACGGCACCTGGTTCTGCTGCCGGGCCGTGTTGTACTCGGGGTGGAAGTTGAACGGCGTGCCGTCACAGGTCTTCGGGTTCGTGTTCATGAACCCGTTCGCGGCGCTGGCCACCATGTACCCGGTCTGATGGGTGGTGAAGTCGTTGATCGCGACGAACAGCCCCTGCCGGGTGTCGTGCAGGTTCAGGGCGATCGTGTCACCCTGGTTCATCAGCAGCGTCTGCGAGTTGGGCGTGAACGTGCTCACGTCGGTCAACTGCGGGCTGGGCGGTCCGGTGGGCACGCCGTTGCGCTGCAGGAAGGCGAAGTTCACCGGTTCTTCACAGGCGGTGTTCAGGTTGACGAAGTTGTACCCGGACTCGAGGCTGTCGATGGTCAGCGCCGCACACCAGTGCCTGGCGTCACAGCTCGGCGAGTCGACGAACGGCTGATAGCCCGGCGGGTAGAGCTGCACCTCCAGGAACGCCGACCCCGCGGCGTTCGGATCGCTGATCCCCCCGCCGTTGGAGTCACTGTCGGGCTTGCACGGGTTCAGCGGGTAGGAGTTCGGGTCGCAGATCGGCAGCCCGAACCACGGGGCGGGGCTGAGTTCCGCGTAGTCGCTGACCGTCTTGCCGTTCGGGTTGACCGTCGGCTTGGCCTTCGGGTCCTTGGACAGCCGCATGATGTAGGTCATGTTGTTGCCGCTGCCCGGGGCGTTCGAGATGAACTTGACTGACGGCTCATCGTGGCCGACGTATGCCCCGTTGTCCTCGAACCGGCCGGCCCAGGGGCCACGAGGATCCGTGCAGCCCCCGCCCAGATCCACCTTGATGTCGTGGTACTTGGTGCTGTGGCCGTTGCAGTCGAGCATGTTGGTCGGGTTGGGCGTGACGCTGGTGCCCGTGCTCGACGCTGCCGTCTTGAGAGAAGCCGCCGCCGTGGTGGAAGCCGCTGTTTTGGTGGAAGCCGCGCTGGCCGCCAGCCCGCCTCCCACCGCCGTTCCGATGACGACGATTAATGACCCTGCCAGCGCGCACAGTCGCGCCCACCGCTTGCCCATCGTGGTCCTTCCGGGAAGTTCGCCAGAACGCACAACCGACATGCGGGCACCTGCCCGGAGCCCTGGTGATGGCCCCCGCGCAAGCGCCCAGAGCTCCGCACATGAGCTCTGCAGACGTCTTATTGCCTGGCTGAGGTTTTTGTCAACCTTTGTGCAGCTAGCGCCCAGTTTCGCCGGAGATTTTTTGCTTTTCCGGTCTGCCCTTATCGTTCCTGCCCCGACCAGCCAAGGCCCGTTAGGGTAAAGAAAAAGCAAAAAGTGCGCGGGCAGCCCCTCCCGGGACTGCCCGCGCACTCACAGAACGCCGGCCGTAGGCGGTCTGACCGCCTGAGCAACCGGAGCCGGTCAGACCGGGCGGACCTGCTCAGCCTGCGGGCCCTTCGGGCCCTGGCCTGCGGTGAACTCGACGCGCTGGTTCTCCTGCAGGCTGCGGAAACCGTCGGTCTGGATGGCGGTGTGGTGTACGAAGACGTCGGCGGTGCCGTCATCAGGGGCGATGAATCCATAGCCCTTGTCAGCGTTGAACCACTTCACGGTGCCCTGAGCCACGTGCTCTTCTCCTACGGGAACGATTATCGGGATCCACGGACGTGTCTCCCGGGTTGCTGCGACAGTCTGCCCTACAACCGCGGGGCACTGTGTGATCCACGACCCCGGTGAACGAATTCACCGGTGCCGACACGCTCACGAACTTCGGCTACAACCACCGACCATTGAACACCATCACGCCGCGTGGTGCTGACGGCTCGCCCAGTTGTCAGCATCTGACCTGGTCAGCCGAACCCTCCGAGACGGCCGGAAGATCGTTGACCCGGGGGCCTGACGTGCGGAAAACTGCCCCCTAGGTTGCTGTTCTCGCGGAAATAGTTGATTACCTGCTCATCGGCAACGGAAAGAGTTGTGATGACCGACCTGCCTTCCCCGATCGACCGAAGTTGGCTTGCTGAACTGACCGACCGGGAACTGCGCCGCTTCGCGGAGGGGCACCCGGTCTCGGCCGAGCTGTTCGCCCGGGGCCAGCAGTCGCTCATCGGCGGGGTGCCGATGCCCTGGATGATGCGCTGGGCCAGCGGGATCCCGCCCTTCGCGGCGCGGGCGGCGGGCGCCACCATCACCGACGTGGATGGGCACGAGTACGCCGACCTGTGCCTCGGTGACACCGGCGCGATGACCGGGCACGGGCCGCCGTCAGTCCTGGCGGCCCTGGCCGAGCAGGGCCAGCGCGGTATCACCACGATGCTGCCGACCGAGGACTCGCTCTGGGTGGCCGGGGAACTGGCCCGGCGGTTCGCGGTGGCCCGGTGGCTGTTCACGCTCAGCGCGACCGACGCGAACCGCGCGGCGCTGCGCATCGCGCGGCAGATCACCGGCCGCCCCAAGGTCCTGGTGTTCAGCTACTGCTACCACGGCTCGGTGGACGAGACCTTCGCCGTGCGGGACTCCGATGGCGCGACCGTGTCCCGGGAAGGCAACGTGGGGCCGCCGGTCGATCCCGCGGCCACCACGATCGCGGTGGAATTCAACGACCTGGACGCCGTCGCGAAGGCGCTGGCCAGCGGGACCGTGGCCTGCGTGCTCGCCGAGCCGGCCATGACCAACATGGGCATCATCCTGCCGGACCCCGGCTACCACGAGGCGCTGCGGGAACTCACCCGGGCCGCGGGCGCGCTGCTGATCATCGACGAGACGCATACGCTCTCGGCCGGGCCGGGCGGCTGCACCGCAGCCTGGGGCCTCGACCCGGACCTGGTGACGCTGGGCAAGGCCATCGGCAGCGGCGTCGCGTCCGGGGCGCTGGGCATCAGCGGCGAGGCCGTGGGCCAGATGCTGGCCCAGGTCGACGCGGACTACGAGGACACCGGCGGGATCGGCGGGACACTGGCCGGCAACGCGCTGTCCCTGGCCGCGATGCGGGCCACGCTGAGCACCGTGCTCACCCCGGATGCCTGGGACCGGATGATCCCGCTCGCCACCCGGTTCCGCCGGGGCGTCGAGGATGTGCTCGCCCAAGCCGGCCTGAGCTGGCACGTCACCCAGCTCGGCGGCCGGGCCGAGTACCGCTTCCAGCCCGGGCCGCCGCGCAACGGCACCGAGGCCCACCAGGCCGCCGATTCGGAACTGGAGCGTTATTTCCACCTGCACGCGATGAACCGCGGCGTGCTGATCACGCCGTTCCACAACATGGCGCTCATGTCACCAGTCACCCAGGAGGCCGACGTCGACCGCCATACCGCGGTGTTCCGCGAGGCCGTCGCGGACCTGCTGGCTGGCGGCTGAAGGCCCGGCCGGCCGGGCCGCGGGATCAGCGGGCTTCGAACCGGGCCCGGACGGCCCGGGTCACCGGCGGGAACCGCGGCTGGATCCGCGGCGGGGCGGTTAAGGCAGCCCGGACTCCTGCCCAGGCTTGCTGGCTGACGGGCCTGCCGGACCGGGGGCCGGACCGGGGGCCGGGCCGCCGGCCGGTGAGCCCGTGCCGTCCGCGGCTGCGCCCGCGCGCGATCTGCGCCGTGGCCCGGGCCACGTCCAGAAGCTGGGCCAGGTCGACCGGGGACTCGGCGGTAAGCAGCCGCCGGGCCTCCGGGTGGCCCTTTTCGGGGCGGCCGATCATGGCCCACCACTGCATGGTGACCCGGCCGAACCAGACGTCGGCCTCCGGATAGCGGGCCGCCATCACCGCCTGGATGTCCCGCAACGATGCCTCGTAGCCATCCGGGAATTCCGGCTGCGCCACTCCGTCGGCATTCCAGCGGATCTCGGCCCAGACCAGCCTGCCGCGGTGATCTCCGCACACGCCGGTGCGCTCGGCCAGGGCCCGCACCACCCGCAGGCCACGGCCGTGCTCGGTGAGCTGGTCGCTGCCGAGCTGCTCAGCGCTGAGGGGCCGGCACTGAGGGGGCCGATGCTGGGTGAGTCGAGGCCGAGCGGACCGGGCCCGAGCGGGTCAGTGCCGGGCGTCAGGTGCGGGGTGCTGCGCGCCCCGCCGTCGGCGACCGCGACCCGGACGGTCACCGGCTGCGTCTGCCAGGTGAGTTCCACGGCAAAGAAGCCGTGGCCGCCACTCGCCGTGTGCCTGAGCGCGTTGGCGGCCAGTTCGATCGCGACCGTGACGACGTCCTCGCGGGCCGGGCCCGCTGGGCAGCAACTCAGCCAACCAGTACCGGACGCGCCGTAGTTCCGCCTCCTGCCCCGGGAAGACCCGCCGCCAGCGCAGCACGGGGGCCGGTGGCACCGGCGGCAAGGTGGGCGCCACGGCGTGCGCCGGGGCGGGCGGGGCGGCCGGGATGCGCTGCGGCGCGGCCGGCCAGCCGGCACCACCGGCCCTTGCGGCACCGCCTGCCGGGCGCCGGCACCACCAGTCCGGGCGGCACCGCCGGTCCGGGCGGCACCGCCGGTCCGGGCGGCCGAGGAGACAAGGCCTGCCCGATCGGGGCGGGACGCATGCCCGCCGCAGCAGGCGGGTCCAGGGTGGGCAGCGCATAGCCGGGAGCAGGTGCGTAAGCCGTGGGCCCCTCGTAGGCGGGGGCCGGCTCGTACACCCGGGATGGTTCGTACACAGGGGCCGCGTACGAAGCGGCGGGCTTGTACGGGGGGGCCGGCTCGTACCAAGCGGCGGGCTTGTACGCGGGGGCGCTCGTACCCGGCGGGCGGCTGGTAGGCCCTGGGTGACTCGTACGCCCTGGGTGGCTCGTACACGGGGGCCGGGCCGTAGCTCTGGGCTGGCTCATGCACCGGGGGCTCATGCGCCCGGGCCGCCCGGCCGCGGCCGGTGGCGGATAGGACGGGAGCGGCTCGTACGCCGGTGGCGCCGGATAGCCGGAAGCGGCATAGCCGGAAGCCGGGTAGCCGGAACCCGCCGGGTAGCCGGAAGCCGTATAGCCCGAAGCGGGCGGGTCGGCCGCGGGCGGGACATGCCCCCTGCTCGCCTGGTACCCAGGATCCGCCGGGTAGCCGGAACCGGCCGGGTAGCCAGGGCCTGCCGGGTAGCCGGGCGAAGCAGGATAACCCGGGTACGGCTGGTACGGCGGAATCGACGCGTCTGCGGGCACCGCGGGGAGGGGTCCGGAGATCGGGGGCGGCCCCGGCTGCAGGAAAGGCCAGGCCGAGTCGGGCCCGGCCGCAGGCGCGATCGCACCCGGCGGCGCGAACGTCCCCGGGTGCGGCACCATCACCGGCTGCGGCACCATCGCGGACCGCGGAACCATCCCGGGCTGCGGAAACGCTGCCGGCGCCACCGGCCGCGGCAACTCTTGCCGTCCAGGTGACCGACCGTCCATCGCTCCGCGAATGGCTGCCTCCCTTTCTGGTCAGGATGCTGGCAGGTTTCCCGCCCAGGCGAGCGGCCGAGGGACAGCCGTAAGGAATCAGTAAGGGATATCGCTCAGCGGACGCCATTGACAGCGCTTACATCCATTCCTACCATCTCTGGTATCACCCGCATGTAACCGCTTACAACGCTCAATCCGGCGGTACGGTAGGCCAATCACGCGCTGGCGGTCAATGATGATCACACCCCGCGCCGGGCACCCGCCCCGGCCCGCGCCGCACTCCCCCGCGTCCGGCTCCGCGCCCCGGGGCGCGTCCCGCCAGTCCACCAGGACCCACCAGCCCTGCGGGCCCCGCCAGCCTCAGACCCCGCGCCCCCTCGGGAGCCCCCCGGTGAGCACCGTCTACGAGGTGGCGGACCGGGCCGGGGTGTCAACCGCGACCGTTTCCCGCGTCATTCACGGCTCCAACCTCGTCCGGCCGGACACCCGCGAACGCGTCCTGGCCGTCATCGAGGAACTGGGTTACGTGCCGGATGGCTCGGCCCAGGGCCTGAGCCGCCGCCGCAAGGACATCATCGGCCTGGCCGCCCTGGAACGCGGCGTGACCGAGGTGGGCATCGAGAAGACCGGCCCGCTGTTCATGGACGAGCTGGTGCACGCGGTCGAGTCCGTGCTCCGCGGCACGGACTGCTCGCTGCTGCTCACGTTCGGCCCGGCCGGCGAGCCGTTCCAGCGGCGGATCCGGTCACTGTCCGGCAAGGTCGACGGGCTGCTGGTCGCGGAGGAAGTGATGCCGCCCGGCCAGCTGCGGGCGCTGGCCCGGCGCATCCCCGTGGTCGCCATCGCCGGCCGCCGGGACGAGACGGAACTGGACGTCGTGGCGGTGGACAACGCCGCCGGGATGCGGGCGCTGGCCGCGCACCTCATCGAGGGCCACGGATACCGGCGGCTCGGCTTCCTGGCCGGCCCGGCCGACTCCCCGGACGCGCGGGAACGGCTGGAGGCGTTCCGGCAGGCCATCGCCGGGCATCCGGGCTGTGTCCTCGACCCGGTTCTGGAAGGCGACTTCTCCGAGGCCAGCGGCGCGGCCGCGGCCCGCGCGCTGCTGGCGCTCCGCCCCGCTCCCGAGGTCTTGGCCTGCGCCAACGACCAGATGGCCATTGGCGTGCTGCTGCAGCTTCAGGAGTCCGGCGCGGCGATCCCGCGCGACATGGCGGTGACCGGCTTCGACGACATCTACGCCAGCCGGGTGGTGGCCCCGACGCTGACCACGGTGGGCCAGCCGTTCCGCGAGCTGGGCCACCGGGCCGCGCACCGGCTGCGGGCCCGGATCGAGGACCGCGGCCTGCCCGTGCACGCCGACATCCTGCCCACCCGGTGCGCGATCAGGGCCAGCTGCGGCTGCCCTGCCCCGGAACCCGTCCCGTCCCCGGAACCCGTCCCGTCCCCGGAACCCGTCCCACCCCCGGGACCAGTCCCGCCCCGGGGACCGGCTAAGCACCGCCCCGAAGTCCACGGCCGGATGTACCGGCCCAGGCGGGCGCCCGCCGCCCGCCCAGCAGAAGGGAGTACCGGATGCGACCAATCTTCCGGATCCGACCACCCCACCGGCCACCCCGCCGCCAGGCCCGGCGCGCCGCCCTGGCCGCGGGCGCGGCCGCCGCGGCCTTACTGGCCGCCGCCTTAACCAGCCTGACCTTCGCGGCCAGCAGCTCGGCGACCACCGTCCCGGGCCCGCCGGCCGGCTGGACCACCACCTACAGCGACTCGTTCTCCGGGGCGGCGGGCAGCGGGGTCGACTCCGGCTGGACCTACGACACCGGGACCCAGTACAACGGCACCGGCTGCACGGCCCAGTACGGGACGGGCGAGGTGGAGAGCAACACCAGTTCCACCGCGAACGTGTCCGAGGACGGCAGCGGGCACCTGAACCTCACCGCGGTCGACTCGGGCGGGTCGTGGACGTCGGGCCGGATCGAGACCGTGAGCGACAGCTTCGAGGCCCCGGCCGGGGGCGAGATGGAGGTCACCGCCTCCATCAAGCAGCCGGATCCGTCCAGCGGGGTCGGCTACTGGCCCGCGTTCTGGATGCTCGGCGCCGGCTTCCGCTCCAGCGGCGCGGGCACGTCCGGCACGATGGACTGCTCGAACTGGCCGTCGGCCGGCGAGATCGACATCATGGAAGACGTCAACGCGCTGTCCGAGCACTCCGGCACCTTCCACTGCGGCGTCGACCCGGGCGGTCCGTGCAACGAGACCACCGGGCTGGGCAGCGGGCTGCAGCCCTGCTCCGGCTGCCAGACCGGGTACAACACCTACTCGGTCATCGTGAACCGCACCGATACCAGCGACGAGTCGATCACGTATTACCTCAACGGGACGGCCTACTACACGGTGGCCGAGAGCCAGGTGGGCACCGCGACCTGGCAGGCCGCGGTGGATCACGGGTTCTTCCTGATCCTGGACCTGGCCATCGGCGGCGCCTATCCCAACGCCATCTGCGGCTGCTCCTCGCCGACGTCCGCGACCAGCTCGGGCGCGTCGATGAGCGTCGGCTACGTGGCCGTGTACCAGACCAGCGGCTCCGGCGCGTCCCCCACGCCCACGCCCACGCCCACCCCGACACCGACCGCGACCAGCACCGGCAGCGGAGGCGGAGGCGGCGGCACGTCGTGCCCGGCCACCGCGACCGCGGACATCTCCGCCGACTGCTACCAGGGCTCGTCCGGGAGCATCTCGGTCACTGCGGCCTCCGGGGACACCAACCCCTCGGGGGTGGACGGGAACCAGGTGGCCCAGCTGGCCAACGGCGAGTACCTGGAGTATCCCGGGATCAATTTCGGCTCGGGATCCAGCCAATTCGATGCCCGGGTGGCCTCCGGCGCGGCCGGCGGGGTGAGCGGCCTGGTGGAGGTGGTGCTCGACAACCCGTCGAACGCCCCGGTGGGCAGCTTCGCGGTCGGTAATACCGGCGGCTGGGGCACCTGGGAGACCATTCCGGCCAACATCTCCGAGGTGACCGGGACGCACACGGTCTACCTGGAATTCTCCTCCGGCGCGACGGGTGATCCGCCCTTCGTCAGCCTGCACTACTTCAGTTTCCCAACCTCCTGATCGGGCGCGGGCCTGGCCACCCGCCGGCCAGGCCCGCGCCGCACCGCTGGCGCGGGCCGTACACGATGACCTTGCTGGTGACCGGAACCCGCCAGACACCCTCGGCCACGACCAGTGCCTCGCCGCCCAGGAGCACGTGGCCCCCGTCGAGGTACACCCGCACCAGCCCGCCGCGCGCCGACAGCTGCCGCCCGGTCAGCGGCTGGCGGCCGAGCCGGGCGATCCAGTACGGTCCCAGCGCGCAGTGCGCGGACCCGGTCACCGGATCCTCGATGCCGGTGCCGGTGTGAAGAAGCGCGACACGAAGTCCGCCGTGTCGTCCGCGGCGAGGTCGTTCTCCCCGGCGAGGTCCTCGCGCTCCGCGGTGACGATCAGCCCGCGGACCGGCAGTTCCCGCAGCCCGGCCCGGTCGGGCTGCAGGTCACGGACGGCGGCCGGGGAGTCCAGCACCGCCAGCACGTCCAGGTCGTTGCGGAGCACCTCGCTCACCGGGACCGGCAGCAGGGACCGCACCGCGTCCGCGAGCCCGCCCTCGCGCACGGGCTCCGGCGCCAGGCTGGGGAAGCGCAGCTGCACGAAGCTCCCCGGCGACTCCGCCTCCAGCGGGCCGTACCGGGTGTCGAACCGGATCACGTCCCCGACCGGATGGCCCTGGTCGAGCAGGACCCGGGCCGCGGCCAGCGTGCCGTGGCCGCACAGCTCCAGCTCGCCGGGGCGGGACGAACCAGCGAAGCCCGAACCGTCCTGGCTCCCCGCCCGGCCAGACCAGCACGGTCGCGGGCTGGTTCAGCTCGGCCGCGATGGCCGGGCCGGCTCGTCGTCCGGCTCGCGCTCCAGCACCAGGACCGCTGCGGAGTTCCCCGCGAACGGCGCCGGCGTGAACGCATCCACCTGAAACAGCCGCGCAGTCGTCACCCCCATCATCCCCGCCCCCGCCGCGGCGCGCGCGGCAGCCCCGCGGCTGCGGCGATGCGGTCCGCCCGTTTTCTCCGCAACGAAGACCTCTCCCGCCGGCCCCGCACCGCGCCACGTGCCAGACTTGCGGGGTGGGTGTCTACGGGGATCAGGTGCTGCCCAGGGTCCTCGATCTGTGGATGCGCGGCGCGGACGTCCGCCAGGTGCGCGCCCGGGTCACCGCCGGGCTGTCCGGCGAGGTGATCGAGATCGGCTTCGGGTCCGGGCCTGAACGTCCCGTACTACCCGGCCGGGGTGACCCGGGTCCTGGCGGTGGATCCGGCCACAGTGGGCCGCGAGCTCGCGGCCACCCGGGTCGCCGCCCACGCGGCGCCGGTGGAGTTCCTCGGCACGGACGCCGAGGCGCTGCCGCGGCCGACGCCAGCGCCGACTTCGTGCTCAGCACCTGGACGCTGTGCACGATCCCGGACCCGGCCCGGGCGCTCGCCGAGGCCTACCGGGTGCTGCGGCCCGGCGGCGCGCTGCACTTCGTGGAGCACGGCCGTCGCCCGAGCCGCAGGTGGCCCGGGTGCAGCGCCGGCTGACCCCGCTGCACCGGCGGGTGGTCGGCGGCTGCCACCTGGACCGCCCGATCGCCGACCTGGTGGCGGGGGCCGGGTTCCGGCTGACCCGGCTGGACACCTACTACTTCCACCGCCCGCGCGCCATGGGCTTTACCTACGAGGGCGTCGCGGGCAAACCGGGGCGGGCGTAGCGTCCGGCGCGACACGCTTGTTGCTGTTATCAGCCCCGCCCACCCTGGCCGTCAGTGCGGACGGTGCCCGATGAACAGGTGGGCGGGCATCCCGTCCCCGCCCGGCGGGTCCGGGATCTCGGCGGCGAACCGGGCCTCGGGCTCGAACCCGGCCTCGGCCAGCAGGCGCAGCCATGTGTCACGCCGGAACGCCCCCAGCCGGTGGGCCTCGCGGACCACCCGGACCGTGCCGTCCGCCTCCCGCAGCGTGAACTGGTACTCGACCCGGATCCAGTCGTCGGCCGGGTCGGGGTCCCAGGTCCGCTCGCGGAAGCTGCCCTGGCGGCCGTCCGGGCCGGTACTCCCGCCGCCGCCGGTGCCGGCCTGGAACGTCTCGGCGGTGTAGTCGGGCACGAACACGGCCAGCCCGCCCGGACGGCAGTGCGCGAAGGTCGTGGCGATGAGCTCGCGCAGGTCACGGCGTCGGTCACGTAGTCGACCGCGTCGTGCACCAGGACCGCGTCGAACATCCGGCCCAGCCGGATCGTGCGCATGTCGCCCTGCTGGTGGGCCAGCCCGGGGTTGAGCCGCCGTGACACGGCCAGCATCCCGGCCGACCGGTTGACCAGGGTCAGGTCCAGCCGGTCCTTCAGGTGCACCGCGACGTGCCCGCCGCCGCTGCCCAGGTCCAGCACGTCATGCACGTCGATGGCCGCCGAGGCGAACAGGCCGGCCAGGTAGGCGGCTTCCGCCGCGTACTCCCCCGGCGGTGAGATCAGCGGCCACCAGTCGGCCAGCTCCTGGTAGAGGCGGTACTCCCCCGGCATGCCCGCCATCATGCCGTACCCGGGGCACGCCGCCGGCGTCAGCCGTGGCCGGCCATCGGCCTCTCTGCAGCCGCCGCAGCACCCGGCTGAGCAGCGGGATCGCCGCCCACAGCGCGAACGCCCACTGCCCCACGGCGAAGGCCACCGGAATCGAGACCACGAAGACGCCGATCAAGACCGCGCTGTGCATGTCGTCGGGATGGCGGGCCGACTCAGGTGCGTCCGGCCGCATCAGGTCCCTGCCTCTGATCTCGCGGCTCATCAGCAGCAGGCAGACCGAGGCGATGATCTGGACCATGGTGTAGAGCGCGAAGCGGACGCCGAACCCGCCGTTGCCGGTGAGTATCCGGGTCGCGAACGGTGTGATGATCATCATCAGCAGCCAGACCATGTTCAGCCGGATGACCAGGCCGTTCAGCCGGTTCACGTACCGGAAGATGCGGCGGTGGATCATCCAGTGGTTCCCGATGACCAGGAAGCTGATCAGGAAAGCCAGGTACTCCTCTTGGTTGTGGTTCAGCGCGTCCAGGAGTTGGCGGTTGGTTGTGCTGTCCGAGGCGGCCGGCAGCGGGAGGGCCAGCGCGAGCAGCGTGATCGCGATCGCGACCACGGCGTCCGAGAAGAAGACGAACCGTTCGGTGGCCTTGGCCTCGATCTCGGGATCATCGCCCGCGGGCCGGCCGGCCGGCGTCCGGCTGGCCGGTGCTCGGGCGGCGGGTCAGACGGACTCATCACGATTAACTGCTCCCCGGGTGACGACGAGATCCGCGCGGCTCGGGCGAGAATTCGCCCGACAAAGCCTGGCACCTGATCAGCGTCGATGTAGGCCCAATACCCCGAAACCCGCCCGCGGGGTGTGCGGGATCCTCTCTGCCGCCCCGTGAGCGCAGGCTCTACCCTTGAGCGGCCGCCTACCGGAAGGAGCTGGGTTAGCGATGCTGGCACCGCGGGACAGCCGCAGCCGGGACTGCCGCCGCCTCGACGGGCTGTGGCGGTTCCGGTTCGACGCCGGGGACGAGGGCACGACGGGGCGCTGGTGGCAGGGCCCCCTGCCGGGCGCGCGGGAGATGGCCGTCCCGGCCAGCTTTAACGACCTGGTGACCGGGGCGGCGGAGCGCGAGCACGTGGGTGACGTGTGGTACCAGCGTGACATCCGGGTGCCCGCCACCTGGGCCGGCCGGCGCATCGTGCTCCGCTGCGACGCGGCCACCCACCACGGAACGCTCTGGGCGGGCGACACCCAGGTCGCTGAGCATGCCGGCGGGTACACGCCGTTCGAGGCCGAGGTGACCGGCCTGGCCCGCTGCGGCGAGCTGCTGCGGGTAACGGTGCGGGTCGGCAGCGCGCTCAGCATGGCCACGATCCCGCCCGGCGTGGTCTCCCGGACGGCCGCGGGACACCAGCGCATGCGTTACTTCCACGACTTCTTCAACTACGCGGGCCTGCACCGCTCGGTGTGGCTGTACTCCACCCCGCAGAGCTATATCGCCGACCTGGCCGTCACCACCGCCTACGACCCCGCGACCTCGGCCGGCCGGGTGACCTACCACCTGGACGTCACCGGCGCGGGCCCGACGTCGGTGCTGCTCCGGGACGCGGACGGCGCCGTGGTCGCCGAGGGTACCGGCCCGGACGGTGTCCTGGCCGTGCGCCGGGCCCGGCCGTGGAGCCCGGCCGGCCCGCACCTGTACCGGCTGGACGCGCGGCACGGCGACGACGAGTACTCCCTGCCGGTGGGCATCAGGACCGTCCGGGTGGACGGGGCCCGGCTGCTGCTCAACGGGGAGCCGGTCCGGCTGCGCGGCTTCGGCATGCACGAGGACGGTGTCCTGCACGGCAAGGGCCATGACGATACGCGGATGGTGCGTGACTTCGCGCTGCTCCGGTGGATCGGCGCCAACTCGTTCCGGACCTCGCACTATCCGTACGCCGACGAGGTCCTCGACTACGCCGACCGGCAGGGCCTGCTGGTGATCGACGAGACCCCGGCCGTCGGCCTGCACCTGAGCCTGGGGAACATGGGCGACCCCGGGGCGCGGACCTTCGGCCCCGGCGCGGTCGGCGAGCAGGCCGCCGCCGCCCACCTGGCCGCCCTCCGGGAGCTCATCGCCCGGGACCGCAACCACCCGAGCGTCATCGCCTGGTCCATCGCGAACGAGCCGGATACCGCCGAGCCAGCCGCCCGCGAGTACTTCGCGCCGCTGGCCGCGGCCGCGCGGGACCTGGACGCGAGCCGCCCGGTCTGCTTCGCCAACGTGGCCACCGCGCCACCCGGGGCTGACGTGGTCACCGACCTGTTCGACCTGGTCTGCGTGAACCGCTACTACGGCTGGTACGCCGACTCCGGGGACCTGGAGTCGGCCGAGCAGAACCTGGAGGCCGAGCTCCGGGCCTGGGCCCGGCACGGCAAGCCCATCGTGGTGACCGAGTTCGGGGCCGACGCCCTGGCCGGGCTGCACGCGCTGCCGCCCGTCATGTGGTCCGAGGACTACCAGACGGCGCTGATCGCGATGTCCGCGCGGGTGTTCCGGCGGATCCCCGAGGTGATCGGCGAGCACGTGTGGAACTTCGCTGACTTCGCCACCGCGCAGGCGGTGCACCGGCCGGGCGGCAATCACAAGGGCGTGTTCACCCGGGACCGGCAGCCCAAAGCCGCCGCCTGGCTGCTGCGTGACCTGTGGGCGCAGCCGTCACCGGAGTGACCATCCGGCCCCGGTCAGCCGCCGACGTAGGCCGCGAGGTGCTCGCCGGTGAGGGTGGAGCGGGCGGCGACGAGGTCGGCGGGCGTGCCCTCGAAGACGATCCGGCCGCCGTCGTGGCCGGCGCCGGGGCCGAGGTCGATGATCCAGTCGGCGTGCGCCATGACCGCCTGGTGGTGCTCGATGACGATGACCGACTTGCCGGAGTCGACGAGCCGGTCGAGCAGGCCGAGCAGTTGCTCGACGTCGGCGAGGTGCAGGCCGGTGGTCGGCTCGTCGAGGACGTAGACGCTGCCCTTCTCGGCCATGTGGGTGGCCAGCTTGAGCCGCTGCCGCTCGCCGCCGGACAGCGTGGTGAGCGGCTGGCCGAGGCTGAGGTAGCCGAGCCCGACGTCGGCGAGCCGGTCGAGGATGGCGTGCGCGGCCGGCGTGTGCGCCTCGCCGGCGCCGAAGAACTCCCCGGCCTCGGTCACCGGCATCGCGAGCACCTCGCTGATGTCGCGGCCGCCGAGGTGGTAGTCCAGCACCGAGGCCTCGAACCGCTTCCCCTCGCACTCCTCGCAGGTGGTGGCGACGCCGGCCATCATCGCCAGGTCGGTGTAGATCACGCCGGCGCCGTTGCAGCTGGGGCAGGCGCCCTCGGAGTTGGCGCTGAACAGCGCCGGCTTCACGCCGTTGGCCTTCGCGAACGCCTTGCGGATCGGGTCGAGCAGCCCGGTGTAGGTCGCCGGGTTGCTCCGCCGCGAGCCGCGGATCGCGGCCCTGGTCGACCGACACCACCCCGTCCCGGCCCGGACACCGAGCCATGCATCAGCGAGCTCTTGCCCGAGCCCGGCCACGCCGGTGACGACGACCAGCACGCCGAGCGGGATGTCGACGTCGACGTCCTGCAGGTTGTGCGTACTGGCGCCGCGCACCTCCAGCGCGCCGCCGACGGCGTCCGCACCGACGCCTTGAGGGCGGCCCGGTCGTCGAGATGCCGGCCGGTGAGCGTGCCGCTGGCCCGCAGCCCCTCGACGGTGCCCTCGAAGCACCACCTCGCCACCCGCGGTGCCGGCGCCGGGGCCGAGGTCGACGACGTGGTCGGCGATCGCGATCGTCTCCGGCTTGTGCTCCACGACGAGCACCGTGTTGCCCTTGTCCCGCAGCCGCAGCAGCAGCTCGTTCATCCGCTGGATGTCATGCGGGTGCAGGCCCGATGGTCGGCTCGTCGAAGACGTAGGTGACGTCGGTGAGCGAGGAGCCGAGGTGGCGGATCATCTTGATGCGCTGCGCCTCGCCGCCCGACAGCGTGCCCGACGGCCGGTCGAGGGAGAGGTAGCCCAGCCCGATCTCCACGAACGAGTCGAGGGTCTGCTGCAGCGCCGCCGAGCAGCGGCGCGACCGACGGCTCGTCGAGGCCCCGCACCCACTCGGCCAGGTCGCTGATCTGCATCGCGCAGGCGTCGGCGATGCTGATCCCCTTGATCTTCGACGACCGGGCCGCCTCGCTGAGCCGGGTGCCGCCGCACTCGGGGCAGGCGGTGAAGGTGACCGCGCGGTCCACGAACGCCCGGATGTGCGGCTGCATCGCCTCCTTGTCCTTGGACAGCATCGACTTCTGGATCCGCGGGATCAGCCCCTCGTAGGTCATGTTGATGCCCGCGATCTTCATCCTGACCGGCTCGTGGTGCAGGAAGTCGTGCAGCTCCTTCTTGGTGTACTTGCGGATCGGCTTGTCCGGGTCGAAGAAGCCCGACGCGCTGTACAGCCGGTAGTTCCAGCCGCCCGCCGTGTAGCCGGGGATGGTGATCGCGCCCTCGGTTGAGCGACTTGCTGTCGTCGTACAGCTGGGTCAGGTCGATGTCGGTGACCGTGCCCCGGCCTTCGCAGCGCGGGCACATGCCGCCGGTGATGCTGAAGCTGCGCCGCTCCTTCACGGTCTTGCCGCCCGCGCTCGAACGTGACCGCACCCGCTCCGCTGATCGAGGCGACGTTGAAGGAGAACGCCTTGGGCGAGCCGATGTGCGGCTGCCCGAGCCGGCTGAACAGGATGCGCAGCATCGCGTTGGCGTCGGTGGCGGTGCCGACCGTGGAGCGGGGGTCGGCGCCCATCCGCTGCTGGTCGACGATGATCGCGGTGGTCAGCCCCTCGAGCACGTCGACCTCGGGCCGCGCCAGCGTCGGCATGAAGCCCTGCACGAAGGCGCTGTAGGTCTCGTTGATCAGCCGCTGCGACTCCGCGGCGATCGTGTCGAACACCAGCGAGCTCTTGCCCGAGCCGGAGACGCCGGTGAACACCGTCAGCCGGCGCTTCGGGATCTCGACGCTGACGTCCTTGAGGTTGTTCTCGCGCGCGCCGTGCACGCGGATCAGATCGTGGCTGTCGGCAGCGTGCGGCGCAGGCGGCTGCGTGTCCGTCCTCGTGGCCGTGCTCATCGTGTCTCCATCGTGTCGGCCAGCCGGCAGCCAGGTTCCGGCCGGCTGTCCGCCGCGGTCGCGGCGGCCGCAGCGGGAGCGGCTCACGGGTCCTGGAGCAGCCCGAGGACGTTGCCGTCGGGGTCGGTGAAGGTGGCCACCAGGCGGCCGCCGCCGACGTCGTGCGCGGGCTCCTTCACGGTGGCACCCGCGGCGGTCACCTCGGCCAGCTTCGCCTCGATGTCCGGCACGTGCCAGTAGGCCACCGGCGAGGTCATGCCCTGCGGCCGCACCGCCCGGCACCAGCCCGATGTGCTGGCCCTCGGCCTCGTAGCCGACGTAGTAGGGCGCGTCGTGCTGCGGCGGCACGCCGAGCAGGGCGGTGTACACCGCCTTGGCCTTCTCCAGGTCGGACACGGGATGCAGCACGGTCTTGATTCCCTCGGTGGAAGAGCCGGTCATGGTCACTCCTGAAGTCGTGGGTCAACGTCATCCTGGCCGAAAGCCGGGTGAAGGCCGAGATCCATGGAAGCCAGGCTAGTAGCGGCTCGCTGACCGGCGCTTCTCGATTCCTGCCCGGTCCGGTCCCGGTGGCGCTGAGGTCGCCACGGCTCGGCTGCGCCGCGGCAGCCCCGCCAGTCACCTGCGCATCGTATCCATCCGCCCAGGCCCGGGGGACAAGCCGGGAGGCTTACCCGGTGGCTGCTGGTTCCGGGGGCGGGGTGCGGCCGGGCAGCAGCAGGCTCAGCACGAGGGCGACCCCGGTGAACCCGACCGCCCACCAGAATGCCTGGTCGAAGGCGGTCGCGGCCAGCGCCGCCGAACCCGGGTGCGGGCCGGGGCCGCGGAGAGCGGCATCGAGGATGACGGCGAGCACCGCGACGCCGAATGACCCGCCGATCTGCTGCGCCACGCGAGTGATGATGCCGGCGTGCGGGATCTCGTCACGCCGAAGGCCAACGAACGCGGCCGTCGTGAGGGGAATCATCACGGCGGCCAGTCCGAAGCCGCGCGCCACCAGCACCGCCATCAGGAGCCACTCGCTGGTCGCCGCGGAGGCCAGCGCGAACGGCACGGTCGCGAGTCCGACGATCGCGAAGCCGGTGAACGCGACCCACCTGGCCCCGATTCTGTCGGTGAGCCTCCCGGCCAGCGTGCGGCTCAGGAGCGCGCCGATGCCCTGGGGAGCAAGCAGCAGGCCGGCCCGGAGCGCGTCCGCTCCGCGCACATCCTGCCAATAGAGCGGCAGCAGCAGCATGCCGCCGTAGAGCGCGGCGCCGGACAGGAACGTCAGGGCGGATGCGGACGCGAGTGGCCGGTGCGCGAACAATCTGACGTCAACCAGCGCATGGCCGGCCCGGCGAACTGAATACCGGGCGAATGTCACCAGCAGCACCGTGCCGGCCAGCAGCGGGCCGAACGCGTCGGCGCGGCCGAAGCCGCCTTCCTGCGCCGAGTTGGACAGACCGAGCAGAATCGCGACCAGGCTCGGCGACAGCAATAGCCAGCCGACGATGTCAACACGCGAACGCGCGCTCGTGGCGTCCGGGTCCAGCATCCGCCAGGCGAGTATGAAGCCGGCCACGCAGAACGGGACGTTCACCCAGAACAGCCACCGCCAGTCGAGCCACCTCAGAATGGCACCGCCGATCACCGGACCCAGAATCGGCCCGGCCACGGTCGGCAAGGTGACGTACGACATTGTGCGCCCCAGCGCCCGGCCTGCTGCCGCTTGCATGATCATCGTCGAGAACAGCGGAAGCATGAGCCCGCCGCCGAGTCCCTCAACAATCCGGAAGGCGATGAGACTGGCAGCGCTCCAGGACAGACTGCACAGGATCGAGCCGGCCAGAAAGATGGTCAGGGCAAACATCCACACCCGCTTGCCGCCGAAGCGGGCCTGCGCCCAGCCTGCGAGCGGAATCGCCACACCGAGCGCGAGCAAGTACCCGGTGCTCACCCACTGGATTGTCGAGACCGGCACGTGTAGCTGGACGGAAAGCGTACGGAGCGCGACGCTGATGATCGTCGTGTCGAAGACCACGGCGAGAGCGCCGACGATGAGGACGACGGCGGCCTTGATGACCGTCGGATCGATGCGATCTCCGGTGGTCGTCTCGGTCACGGTGAGCTCCTGGTAAATTCCGTATACCGATGCCGAACGGCGTTCGTCACGAACAGCGTACGTGACGTACAGCGTTCTGGCCACGTAGAGTCCGGTCCGCACTGTCTTTCGCCGGGAGGTCCAGCACCGATGAACCCCACAGGCCGTCATCGCTCGACTCGTGACCGCCCGGCGAAGGCACCGCTCAGCGAGGACGCGGTCGTCAACGCGGCCCTGGCCATCCTGCAGTCGGACGGTCTGGAGGCCGTCACGATGCGGCGGGTCGCCGCCGCGCTGGATACCGGAGCCGCCTCGCTCTACGTCTACGTTTCCGGCCGCGAGGGCCTGCTCCAGGCGATGCTGGATCGCGTCACCGCCACGATCGAGCTTGAAGCCCCGGACCCTGCACGCTGGCGGGCCCAGCTGCACTCGCTGCTGGTCCGCCTGCACCGGGCCCTGATCGCTCATCCCGGGATCGCCGCGATGACCCTGGCCGATTCACCCACGACCGACGCGGTTCTGCTCCTGACCGAGAACCTGCTGGGAATCCTGCTGGCCGGCGGGATTGACCCGCAAGGCGCCGCCTGGGCTTGCGACATCTTCGTGCTGCTGGTGACCGCCGCCGCCCGCGAGGACGATGTGCGGCGCCCTCGCGGCCGCGGCGACGACGGCGGCCGCCGCGAGCAGGCCGACGAGATCTACAAAACCTTCGCCGGCCTGCCGCCCGACCGGTTCCCCCTGATCGCTGCCCACGCCGCGCAGATGGTCGCCGGCGATGGCGACGAGCGGTTTCGCTTCGCGATCGACGTGGTCATCGAGGGCCTGGTCACCAGATCAGCCCGGCGGTAGAAGCGCGCGCGGGGCAACGAGGACGCCCGGCCCGGTCATGCGAGCAGATCAGGCACGATCGGCTACGTCCGCATCAGACGCCCCTGGCGGGCTGCCCGTCACCGTGGCGAATTCCCACTGGTGCCCCTCCGGATCGAGGGCGGCGTAGCTGCGCACCCCCCACGGCTGGTCCTTCGGCGCACTGAGCACGGCGGCACCCTGGCGCTCGGCTCGCTCGAAGTGCGCGTCAACGTCGTCCACGAAGACGGTGATGGTATGGGTCAAGTGCGGCCAAGACCGCCCGGTCGCCTCTTCGAAGCGCGGTGCCCGTTCGCGCATCCACGCCTTGAAGTCGTCGTCGTGACCTGAGATCATCACGACTCGGCCGTCAGGCCCTTTGAGCCGGGCGGTCAGATTGTCCTCGCCCCGGTCGAAGCGCTTCACCTCGGTAAACCCGAAGACCCGGCTTCGTGGCTCAGGTCCTTGCGCGTGTGGGAATGCCGGGCGCGGATGGCAGACACCGCGAAGAAGATGGCCCCGATGGTGATGAGGACGCCGACACGGCTGATCAGCGGCTGATGAGTGGTGAATCCAGCGACGAAGATGCCGATCCCAGCGGCGGTGAGTGCGGTTCCGGCGGCCAGGACTACCCATCGCTTCTGGTGCCGGGCGAGCCAGGCGAGTACGAACACGAACATGGTGCCCCCGTCATTCCTGGGCGCGCTCACGGTTGAGCTGCTGGAGGATGGGGCCGGGTTTGCCGGGGCGCAGTCGTGCGGCTAGGACCTCAAGGGCCTTGATGATGTCGGCCGCCTCGTCCGGACTGAGATCGCCCAGCGCGGCAGTCAGGGCGGCATCGACTGGGACCAGCGCGGCGCGCATCACGTTCTTCGGATGCTGGGCACTGACGCGCACCAGGGTGCGGCGGCGGTCGGCAGGGTCGGGAAAGGTCTCAACGGTTCCCTGTTCCCGCATCCGCGCGACGGTCTCGGACACGTGGCTTTGCGGCATGCCGACGCGGGCGGTGATCTCGCTGATGGAACTCCGCGGGTAGGCGAAGACGTCGGCGAGCACCATCCCGGTCAGCGTCGGCTGGGACGGCGGCGCCTGCCCCCGCATCACTGATTCGCCGATCCGGGTCAGCTGGCGGCCAAGCACGATGAGGTCGAAGGCCAACACATCGGAGAGGATACATCCCATCCGATGTAACTTCCAGCTCTGCCAGCCACGCATGCACACTCTGCCGGGACACACCCCACCGGCCCGCGACCTCCCTGACCGTCCGGCCCTCGCTGATCACCGCCAGGACCGCCTGATACCGCTGCTCAGCCACACTCAGCTCCCTCATGCCAAGGGAGTGTCAACGATCAGCCGGAGCAACCGTCAGCGATCAGCCGGAACACTGTCGCCCATCAGCCGAAGGCCAGATGCCAAGCCTCAGGCGAACTAATACATCGAGTGAGTGGGGCGGGTGGGGCTCGAACCCACGACCGACGGATTATGAGTCCAGCCCACCGGCAACCTACTCCATAGAGCGTGACCTGGGCGGATACGAGCCGACGTGATCATGGTGGTCCCGATTTGGGCACGTATTTGGCATGATCAAGCTGGATGCAGGTTGACGCCGAGCGTGCTCCCGGTCCTAGGTCGCCGCGGAGTCAGCCTTGGGGACGGTGATAGATCTCCGAGCGGTGGTCAACATCGAGGACGTGGACGACGCGGCTGTTCTCATCGATCCGATAGACGATGCGATACGTGCCACGCCGGGCACCGTGGCAACCGGCCAGCGGCCCGAACAGCGGTTTGCCTACCCGGTGAGGATTGACCGCGAGAGCGGCATCGCAGAATTCAAGCACAGCCGCAGCAACGGCTTCGGGAAGCCGCTGGGCAATCGCCCGCCGTGCGGGCGCCTGAAACCGGACCTCGTACCGCTGCGCAGGTTCGCTCGTCACGTGCCGGTGACGCGGCGCCGAGCCAAATCCTGGCGAACTGTGGTCATGTCCGCGCCGGGCTCGCCACGCCCCAGAGCGGCCAGGCTTTCTGAGATGCGCGCGACAGCGTCGGTATCACCGAGGATTTCCAAGGTCATCTCAAGGCCTTCAAGGTCATCCACCGACAGCAGGACAGCCTCGGGCTCCCCGTTGCGGGTCAGCGTGATCCGCTCATGCTGCTGCCGTACCCGCCTGGCCAGCTCAGACAGGCGCGCCTTGGCTTCAGACAGCGGCACGGGCGTTGACGCAATCGTCATAGTTGAAAGTATAGGCTTCACTAGTCCATTTTCGGACCAAGCCACTTCCGTGAAGCCATGGAAGCGGTCCAGGAACGCTGATGTCCATGGCAGGCAGAGCATGACGGGCAGGGCTCACGTCCCGGTTACGTAATAGCCCTTGCCGATCACTGGGGCGATGAGACCCTCGTCCTTCAGGGTCGTCAGTGCGCGCTCGGCTGTGATGTGGGATACGCCGTGCTCTTGGCTGAGCGTCTTGACGCTCGGCAGCCGCCTGGTGATCGTCCCGTCCTCGATCTGAGCACGCAGTAGCTCCGCAAGCTGGACATACAGCGGCGTGGACGAGTCATGATCGATTTCCACATGATCACATTAGGTCTCATCAGCATCCTTCCTACTCCCAGGGGTCTCAGCAGGAACCATATGGTTCCTGCTACAGTGGTCAGGTACGAGCCGGACGATTTTTGACTTGATCGCCAGAGGTTTGCTATGGACGAACAACCGCCTGCCTGGCCGGACGCCTTACATGAAGACATCCCGGACTGGTGGCCGTACGCGGCCGAGTTCCCGCAATGGCATGTCTGGCGCGGAGTGTGCGGCTTGGTGTACGCCCGTCGGCCGCGCACCAGCCCACCGCTCGTCGTCCGAGGAGAAGATGCCGTAGATCTGCGTGATCAGATCAGGCGAGCTGAGGGGAAGATGGCCTGACGGCCCATCCCAGGGCTGTACCGATAACCGCGACGAACCAGACACCACAGTGTCCCGCTCATGAGCTAACGATACGAGTTGCTCCGATCATGGCTCGGCTCGCCGCACTATCAGCTTGGGAAGTGGTGGGCGGTACGCCTCTGACCAGCATGCCGCAGCTAGACGGCCATCTCAGGTTGTCCGTGAGTGCCCGCCAGGAACAGGTTGTGACCCCCCCATCGGGCACGCGACGGGCACGTTCCGGGTCTAACCACTTCCCCTGACATCCAATGTCAGTCAGTACCCGCCTTAGCAAGATCGGAGCGCGTTCGACTGCTCGCTCGACCTGTTAGTCGCCGTCAGCTTGGTCTGCCTGGAACTTGACAAGTCAATAGTGTGGAGGGCAAAGGACGACTCGATGCCGTGCCGACGCCCCCCGTCCCCTTCGGGACTGGCGGTTTTACAGACCGTTCGGGACTGGCGGTTTTACAGACCGCCACAGCTCAGGTCGGTCTATGACCCGTGGCCTGCGGTAACGCCTATGGGATCGATCGATGGCGATGTTACATCCCACATATGTCCCACACGGCGAAGAAGAGGCCGGCAGGATCTTGCCCTGGTAGCGGGGTTTATGCGCGGGGGGATGAGACACTATCAAGCATGGCGTCTAGGAGGCGCGAGTACGAGCGATTCGTATACGAGAAAGCCAAGCAACTCTTTGTTAATTCGAGAGTCGTGCTGAACGACCGAATCCTCGGACGGCAGAGTAACCTCATGCGCGAGATAGATATATCGATCTCGACAGACCTCGGCGAAGAGCCGCTGCTGTACATCGTTCAATGCAAGGACCGCGCCAAGAGACCAGCCGACATTGTCATTCTGGGGGAATTCTCCTCTGTAGTTCAGGATGTAGGTGCCACAAAAGGATTTCTCGTCTGCACGTCAGGTTTCGCAAAGAGCAACCATGGTTATGCGCAAACACTCGGCATAGAATTGCTGACCGTTGAAGATATTAAGTCAGACCGCTGGAAAGCGGATATACAAATCCCTTTGGTCTATGTACGCAAGGACTTTCAGTACCGCCTGCGTGTCGGATTCGTTGCCAATCAAGAATTTGTCGATCTGAATCGAAATAAAGCTATCACCTTCACCTTTGATATTCAAGGCATGGTGACACTCGACAACGGCGTGACCGCCATGACTGTTCAAGATACTTCGAGAAGATTTGGCTCTCGAATAACGGCACTGATGCCCAAGATGGAATTGATCTAGACATCTTGCATCCCGATCTTCGAGTTCAGGATCGCAGGTGTTTGGCTCGAATGCAATAAGCTGATTATTAACATTGTAACGATTAAGCGGTTCTTCTTGAAATACCTAACCCCTGACGAGTATTCGCAAGTCCGGGATCATCGGCGTGGCATTACGATACCTCTGCACTATCCATCGCTGGGCCAGCGCAGCTTGACGACAGCTTCGTCGAGATGCCTTATGGCGAGTTGCCAATCGCTCCAGTTCTGAGCTTCCAGATTGAACAGTGGACGCCCCTGGAACAGGCACAAGGTAAAGGACCGCCCGAGCAGCAGGTGTCCGATTGACGTAGTGGTCGCGACCTGGACAAGCGGAGGGCGGGCGAGGATGGCAGATCGCTGGAACACGGATCCGCGCTACAGGTGAGCGTCTGAGAGCAGATCCGTGCAAGCGGCTAGCCCCGTGGCGGACAGCAGTATCCGCGACCTCCCACTATCATTGCCTCAATCGCTGTTTTAGTATTAGTAGCAATCGGAAGGAACGCGAAGAAAACAATGTCAACGATTACGTCAGTCGTGGTTCCGCTTCTAGGCGTCGTTGTTGGTGCGGGCGGGGCACTCTTCGCGCAGTATCTCAGTACGCGGGTGACCAAACAGCAGGCTCGTGCAGCAGCCGAAGCGGCAGCACGAATTGAACGGAAAGAAACAATTCTTGCTTACCTTCAGGCAATGCAAGGCGTCGAACAGGCTGCCGAGCAGCGTTATATGGATGGTGAGCTTCCCGAGGATTATCCGGCTCGAGTCCACAATATGTGGTTTCAGCAAAAATGCATTGAGATAGGAGGAAGCCCGGGCTTAATAGACAAAGCAAAAAAGTATGTGTGGTGCCTGCACGCCGCGATTTATAGAGAGCTACCAGAAGGCATGACTGTGTGGCAGTTTATTGAACAGGATAACCAGCCGTTTATTGCGGCTGCGCGGGAAGAGCTCGGCCTAACGAGCTAGTGACCCGACCCTCCATCACCAGCTTGGAAGGTCGGTTGGGTGTCTGCCCAGCCAACCAGCGTTCACGTCCATCTGGACATTTACCTACCCACTGACCGTAGCTGACTGCTCTTGCCCGCTTGCCCGCTTGGCATGTGGCCCATGCGTGGCCCGCTCCAGCCTTCTGCTCCCAAAGCCAGCTACTAGCGTTGACTGCAGGGCCGAGGGCAAGGTTGGCCTGCGCAATGCAGTCCGCCAACGTCCCTTGGCGTCCGCCGCTGTCGAGGTCGATGGTAAGGGCTATGCTGTCAGCGCAGGCGGTTTCCAAGGCCCGCGAGCACCGTCTGTCGGCGGATCGGAAGGAACCAGATGACAGTCGGCAAGACGCTCCTTGCGATAGGCCTATTCTTCGATATTCTAGGCACTTTGTTCATTTCGCTCGACGTCCTCAAGGGCCAGGGGGAAAGCTTGGGAGCCCTAGACTTCGTAGGGTGGGTCATGGGGTTCGAGCGTAACCACGACAGCTATGGGGATGAACGCACCAATCGAGCTCTAGGTATGGACGTCCAAGGGGATCCTGAGTTCCTTGAGCGTCAAAGGAAGCTCAAGGAGCTCCAAGAGGGCTTGGGCATACTAAATTCTGCCGAAGAGAAGGTCCGTTCTGATTATCGCGAGAAACTTCAGAACGACTTGAATAACCTACTCAAAGGATTTAGGCATCGCCGTCCGCGAGTTTTCGCCGCCATTTACCTGGTAGCCGTCGGCGGCGTGCTCGAATTCGTAGGTGGTGTGATCTTCGGGTAGTGTCCAATCTGTACTCCATGACGGATGAGCCGAGCGAGTCGAGTTAGGTCCGTCCTTCCGATAGGTGCCGAGGTCTTGCCGTGGAAGATCAGTGTCAAGGTGGAGCGCCCGCAGCGAAGCGAGGACGTACGACCTTGACGGTGATCTTTGCGCGGCGACAGGATGCCCGGCGTGAGGAGGACGGCCCGGTCAGATACGCAGGCGCGGTCACCAGGGGAAGCGTTACGGCCTGCGCCACCGGCCTGCGGGGGCGGGCGAGCTGACCGGCGTGCGGCGCCGCGCCCGTAGGGCTTCCGCCCGGCAGGGCGCGGCAGACCGCCGCCCCACCGTCTGCGGTCGCCCCATAGCTCACCCCGCTCTGGCCTATGGTGACGCTCGGTCTGCCAGTCACGCATTTCCCGGGAGATTTCGCGCCGCTGCTGCCGATCTGGCCCGATAGTCGAGACGGCTGGCGCGCCGAAGGCGCGCCCTTGAAACCGTAGAGAAAGTTGTCACAGCTCCGACAATGGGCGTTGTTGACGCAGTGATCTTCGAAAGTCTTGCCTGATCAGGCGGCGTCTAACCGGGCGTTGTGCTGGTCGGCTGTCGACAACGGATGTTCACGAGTGTCAGCTGATGCTTTACACCTGGCGGCTGAGCTAGGCGACGCGGCCCTGGTGGCTGTCGGCGCCGGGATGGCGACGCTGGTACTGCTGACGGGCTGCCTGCCTAGTCACACCAAGCTGTGAGGCGATCAGCGGCCACCCGATGCCTTGGCCGACAGCGGCGTCGATGAGCATCGTCAGCTCCGCCTCGGCATCGTCTCGCTCGATCCGGACCTGCCTGAGCTGCTCCAGCAGCTCGGCGTCGGATAGCTGGGTGACTCGCTTCCCGGGACCAGGCTGCTTCACAGGTGCCTGATCGCGGCGATCCGGCTGAACCTTCCTGGATCTCGGCACCGGCTTGCGCTTCGACTTGCTCACCAATCCAGCATGCGGGCTGAGACGGACAGTGTCGTCCTGACAGGCCACGCTCGCCGCTCTAGGTGTGACTTGCACCACATTCCTCCACCGCTAAAGCTCAGCATCGGACAGTCATGGTCTTCTGCGGACGATAACGGTCGCTGCGTATGCAGCGGGCGGCAGTTGCACGGTTCTGGCGCTTGTTGCACAGTGGTGAGCGGAGCGGCGAAGGGTTGCCGAAGACGCGGGTTGAAGACCCAGGGCGTCGGCAAGATATTGAAGATCATTTCTGTGCGGAGGCGGTCCGCACCATTCCGGGGACTCCCCCCGATCACCATGGCGAACGGCTGGCATCCCAGCCTCATGCAGCTGGGACCGAGCTAGGCCGTTTCGAGAAGCCCGCGGGCCGGGCCAGCGCTTGCATCCGGAGGCGCATGTAACCGGGCGGGGTCATGCGCTCCCGGTTCTCATCACCGGAAGGAGAACTACCATGGACGAGCGGCTGTGCCGGTCGGTCTGGCGGTGTGCGCCAGGTAGCCGACGCGGCATGGCAGCGCGGAGGCCTCGACATGCCCGGCGCTGAACAAGGCCGTGGTGCCCGGGAGCGGGACAAGCTCACCATCGCGGAGGTGTGCACCGATCTCGGCATCAGCCGCCGGACCTTCTACGAGTGGCGGGCCAAGGGCCGGGCGCCCCGGTGCATCACGTTGCCGAACGGCAGCCTGCGCGTCCGTCGGTCTGAGTACCAGCGCTGGCTGGCCTCTCGTGAGGAGGCTGCCTGATGAGCGAGGGCAGGCATGACCTACGACGTCCGGGTCTACCGGACTGAGGTCTACAAGGGCAGCGAGGTCACCACGTACTGGGTCCGGTGGAAGGTCGGCGCCAGATTGTGGAAAGAGGCGTTCCGTAAGGCGGCTCAGGCCGACAGCTTCCGCAGTGCCCTGATGACCGCCGCGCGCAACGGTGAGGCATTCAGTCTCGGCACCGGCAGGCCGACAGCATGGGAGCGGGCGAAGGTCGAGACCACCTGGTACGAGTTCGCCTGCGCCTACGTGGACATGAAGTGGAAGCTGGCCTCGGCCAAGTACCGGAAGGACATCGCCCGCGCGCTGACCGCGGCGGCACCCGCGATGCTGACCGACGCGCGAAGCCGACCCGATGATGCGAGCATTCGCCGGGCGCTCGGACGCTGGGCCTTCAACACCAAGCAGCGCGACGAGCCACCGGCCGACGTCGCCGAAGTTCTGTTGTGGGTCGCGCGCAACAGCCTTCCGCTGTCGGCCCTGGCCGACGCCGTGGTCGCCAGGCAAGTACTCCACCAGGCCACCGGCCGCCTGGACGGCACCATCGCGGCGGCGAGCACGGCTCGCCGGCACCGCACGATCCTGGCCAACGCCATGGATTACGCGGTCGAGCTGAAGCTTCTCGACTCGAACCCCATCCGCGCCCTCAAGTGGACAGCGCCGAAAGTATCCGGTCAGGTGGACCGGCGATGCGTGGTGAACCCGGGCCAGGCACGGACGCTGCTCGATGCGATCCGCGCCCAGCAGCCGAGCGGGCCCCGACTCGTGGCCTTCTTCGGGCTGATGTACTACGCCGGTCTCCGGCCCGAGGAAGCGATCAGCCTCACCGCAGACTGCCTGACCCTGCCGCCCGCGGCGCAGGACGACGACTGGGGCGAGCTGAATCTCCGCAATGCGGCGCCGGACACCGGCGGCGAGTGGACAGGTGACGGCAGCGCGCGGGAGAAGCGACAGCTCAAGCATCGTGCCGATGGCGATAGCCGGATCGTGCCCGTCCATCCCGAGCTGGCCCGGCTGCTGCGCGATCACCTGGCGCAATTCGGCACTTCCCTGACGGCCGCCTGTTCAGCGGCGTCCGCGGCGGTGAGCTGGCCACCGTGACCTACCGGCGCGCCTGGATCAGGGCCCGCCAGGAAGCCCTGACCGCAGCTGAGCAAGCCTCACCGCTCGCCCGGCGGCCTTTTACGACCTGCGGCACGCTTGCCTGTCCATCTGGCTTAACGGGGGCGTCTATCCCACCCAGGTCGCGGAGTGGGCCGGGCACAGCGTGGATGTTCTGCTGCGCATCTACGCCAAGTGCGTCGTCGGACAGGACGAACTGGCCAAGCGCCGGATCAGCGAGGCGCTGCGCCAGGCCTGACCCAGTGCAGCCGCCCGCGCTATCCACCCAATTGATCTTGGTCTTCGGCACGTATTCGGCACAGCGACCTGCATATCCCGGCCTTCGGCCGCACACGGCCGCATCTGTTCTCGTCCGTCAAGATCATAAATCCCGGACGTTTCCGCAGGTCACAGCTTCTTATCTGCGGCTTCGATGAGTGGGGCGGGTGGGGCTCGAACCCACGACCGACGGATTATGAGTCCGCTGCTCTGACCGGCTGAGCTACCGCCCCGGCACCGCCAGAACCTTATCGCAGCCACCGGTACCCGGGACGTCGGCGCCGACGGGACTCCCGGGCCGCGCGGGGCGGGCCCCGCAGCGCCCGGGCACCTTACCGGGGGCTGAGCTGCATGGCCATGGCGTGCTCCACCAGTGCGATGAGAGCGGCCTTGGTGGACTTCCGGCCCCGGGCGTCACACTGGACGACCGGGACGTTGGGGCTGACCGACAGGGCCTCGGCGACGTCCTGCACCCCGTGCGGGAATTCGCCGTGGAACCCGTTGATCGCGACGATGAATGGCAGGCCAGCCGTCTCGAAGTAGTCGACCGCCGGGAAGCTGTCGGCCAGCCGGCGGGTGTCCACCAGGACCACCGCCCCGATCGCGCCCTGGATCAGGTCGTCCCACATGAACCAGAACCGGTGCTGGCCCGGGGTGCCGAACAGGTACAGGATCAGTCCGGCGTCCAGGGTCACCCGGCCGAAGTCCATGGCCACCGTGGTGGTGGTCTTGTCGGGAACGGCCGACAGGTCGTCAACTCCGGCGCTGGCCGAGGTCATGACCGCCTCGGTGGTCAGCGGGGTGATCTCTGAGACCGATCCGACGAAGGTGGTCTTGCCGACGCCGAAGCCGCCCGCCACGACGATCTTGACCGACGTCATGGCGGCGGTATCCCCAGCCGTGCCCCGCACGGGACTAGAGCTTGCGAAGTCCACTGAGCACCCTTTCGAGCAGGTTGAGATCTGGGCGGCCGTGCGCATGGTCCAGCTGGTGAACCCTGACCAGCCCTTCCACCGCCATATCAGCGACCAGGACGCGAGCCACGCCCAGGGGCATCCTGAGCACGGCGGAAATCTCCGCCACTGACCGCCAGTCACGGCAGAACCCGAGAATGGCCTGGCATTCCGGGCTGAGGCTGGAAAGATCGCGCGCCTCATAGTGAGACGCGGCGACCATCGCCTCGATCTGGAGCTGGTACCGGGGCTTGGTCCTGCCCCCGGTCACCGCATACGGCCGGACCAGCCCGCTCCCAGCGGGTTCGGCCCCACGTGAACGCTTTCCTCCGCCGGACCCGGTGCCACGCTGGCCACCTGTCGGCGGCCAGTCATCCAGGCCTGGGCCGGACAACGGTCTCTCCTGTCACTATCTGCCATCCTCCGACCGCAGAGCCCCGCGCATATCCGGCGTGAGGGCCCGTCCCACCCGCTCAACGAGGAGCGCCATCTCGTAGGCCACCAGGCCCATGTCGCAATCAGCGGAGGCGAGCACGGCCAGGCTCGATCCGTCGCTGATCGCCATCACCAGCAGCAAGCCGCGCTGCATCTCCACGACCGTCTGAGTCACCGGGCCGCCTTCGAAGACCCGCGAAGCGCCCTGCGTCAGGCTGGTCAGGCCGGACGTCACGGCCGCCAGCTGGTCAACCCGGTCCGGCGGGAAGCCGTTCGAGTAAGCCAGGGGCAGTCCGTCCGACGAGACCACAATGGCATGCGCGACGGACGGGACCCTCTCCACGAAGTTCGTGATCAGCCAGTTCAGGTCCTGGACCGGACGGGTTAGCGGACTCACGAACCCTCCTCTCTCGGCGACCCCACCATAAACACCAGCACGTGCGGCAATCCCGCTCGACCCCTCATGTCACATCGTCTCCCTCACCGCCAGCATCATCCTCGGTGTTAACGGCGGCACGCGCCTCCCGAACGCCTCGCTGGAAACTCGCGAAGCGCTGCCTGGTCACCGAGGCCGAGCGAACCGGAGGCGGCGTCGCCTCGGCGGCGTTCGCGCCCACGGTCCCGGGCACCAGGTTGGCTTTGGGCACGCGCTTCGGGAGGCCGGACAGGGTTACCCCGCCCGACGCCGGCTTGCTGACCGCCTCGGCGGCCCGCCAGCCCTCGTCCGCGGCAGAGGCGGTCCAGGCACCCGTGTTGGTGCTCTCCGGCGCGGCGGCGGCAGCGGCGCCACCAGGAGCACTGGCACCGGAATTCGGCCGGTCGGCGCTGTGCCGGCCACGGCGGAACCAGTCCGACTCCACCGATTCAAAGATCGGCAGCCGGTTGGCCTGGCCGGCCGGGCCGGCCGGCGGCACCACGACTTCCCGCCGGGCCTGGCCGGGGTCGCTGCCGCCGAGGTTACGCACCGGCCGGGTCGGCAGCCGGGGCGGCTGGCTGGCGCCATCGCCACTCAGCGACGTGCCGAACACCGGCGGCGTGCCGTTGCTGGGCACCGAGGGCAGCGGCCCGGTGCTGGCCGCGGGCGGTGGCGCGGCCGCGGGCGGCGTGCCGAGCGGGGGGTCATCCCAGGACGGCATGGGAGGCTGCGCCGACGCCGCCGTCTCCCAGGACGGGGCATCGGGGGTGGCCGGGGCGTCGTCCCAGCCGCCCGGGGTGGGCGAGACGGGGCCGGGCGACGAGGGAGCCGGGTCATCCCAGGCCGGCGACAGCGCCGGGAAGCCGGCCGTCGCCGCTGAATCGCCGTTCTCGGCGTGCAGCGGGGTGAACCGCGGCGCGCGGGCCGCGTTGACCGCCTCCTCGGCGGCGCTGCGGCCGCGGCGCGGGCCCCACTCCCCGCCGTTGCCGTTGCCGGTGAGGGCGTCCAGCGGGTCCGGGCCCGCCGAGCCGTTCCGCTCAAAGCGGCGGAGCCCGGTCGGGGCGCCGTTGCCCTCGTGGGTCACGGTCTCGTCGGGCAGCCAGACCAGGGCGGTCAGGCCGCCGGTCGTGGCCGGGCGCAGCCGGACCCGGATGCCGTGCCGGGCGGCCAGCCGGGCGACCACGAACAGGCCCATCCGCCGGGAGACGGCCACGTCCACCACCGGCGGGTTGTCCAGCCGCCAGTTGGCGTGCGCCATCTCCTCGGCGCCCATGCCGACGCCCTGGTCGCTGATGTCGAGCAGGACGCCCCCGCTGTTCAGCAGGTGCCCGGATACGGTCACCGGCGTCTCCGCCGACGAGAACGAGGTGGCGTTCTCCACCAGCTCGGCGACCAGGTGCACGACGTCGTTGACGGCCTGGCCGCGGACCGAGATGCCCGGCTGCACGTTCATCGAGACCCGTTCGTACTGCTCGATCTCGGAGACCGCCGCGCGGAGCACGTCGACCAGGGCCACCGGCTGGTTCCACCGCCGTGACACCTCGTGGCCCGCGAGGACCAGCAGGTTCTCCGAGTTGCGGCGCATCCGGGTGGCCAGGTGGTCCATCTGGAACAGGTTGGACAGCCGCTCCGGGTCCTGCTCGCCCTGCTCGAGATCGTCGATCAGCCGGATCTGCCGTTCGACCAGGGACTGGCTGCGCCGGGACAGGTTCACGAACATCGCGTTGACGTTCCCGCGCAGCGCGGCCTCGTTCGCGGCCAGCCGGAGCGCTTCCCGGTGGACCTGGTCGAACGCCCGCGCCACCTCACCGATCTCGTCGGAGGAGTCCACGTCGATGGGGGCGACGTCGAAGGAGCCGCCGCCGTCGGCCTCGCTCATCCGCCGGACCATCTCCGGCAGCCGCACGCCGGCCACTTCCAGGGCGCCTGCGCGCAGGCGGCGCAGCGGGCGGACCATCGAGCGGCCGATGACCACGGTCAGCAGCAGGGCCAGCGCCAGCACGAGCAGGACCGCCACGCCGACCGCGATGGCGTCGGTCAGGGCCGACTTGTGCAGCGCCGCGGCCCGGGAGCTGATCTGCCCGGACAGGGCCTGCTCGACCGAGGCCATCTGGGAGTCGATCTGGTTCGACATGGAGCCGTACCAGGTGTCCACGTTGGTGGTATCGCTCGTCAGCTTCCCGGTCTGCTGCTGGATGGTGACCGCCTGGGTCTCCTCCGCGTTGGCCTGGAAGACGAAGGACGTGGACACGCTGTCGTTCCACAGGTTGCGCTGGGCGATGCTGGCCGTGGTGTCGAACGAGGACAGGTTGCTCTGCTGCTCGGCGAGGGCCGAGTTGAGCGCGGTCAGCTCGTTCGGGCTGAGCTGGCCGACCAGCAGGCCCTCGGCGAGGATCGCGCGCTGCTCAGAGGCTTCTTCCTGCATCCTGGACACCAGGCCGAGCACCCGGATGGCCTGGCCGAGCGTGGCATCACTGGTGCCCTGGCCGGTCACGTCGATGAGCGCGATCAGGTCCTGGATGATCGTGGTGTATTTCTGCACCACCACCAGGGCCGGCAGCTGGGTGCCGGTCGCCGCCTTGCGGAGCTCGGTCAGGTTCTGCAGGGCGGTGAGCGCGGTCGTCGCCTCCTGCTGGGTCTGCGTGGAGAACGAGCCGTTGATCTGGCCCAGATCATGCCGCACCACGGCGGCGGTCTGGTCGCTCAGCGCGTACTCCTGCTTGACCTCATTCAGTTCGGACGCGGCGGTGGCCGCGGCGGAACCCTGGGAACCCCGGCCACCCTGCCCCGAGAGCCCGAGCCCGATGTACCGGACGGTCTGGTCCCGCTCGTCCTCCAGATGCTGGGTGAGGACGGTGACGTTCGCGCTGAGCGCGGCGAGCTGCTGGACCCGCGCGTCAGCGGTGGCGCTGCGCGCGTAGGACAGGATCGAGATGCCGCCCAGCACGACGGCGGTGAGGGTGGGGATGGCGATCAGCAGGACGAGGCGGGAACGCACCCGCCAGTTCTTCAGCGCGCGCCGGGAGCTGCCTCCCGGGTGCCTGGGCTGGCCTGGTCCCCCGGGCTCGGCGCTGTCTTCCCGGCCGTCGAGGTCTGCGGGCGCGCGGGACGCCAGGCCGGCCTCGGTAGATGGCTCGGCTGACCCTGGATCGCCAGCCAGCCCGTTGCCGCTCATCTTGCTGCGGGACCGCACAGCCTCTGCACCTCTCACCTGGCTAGTGTGGCGAGCCAGCAGGCCCGCGGTACTTGCGGCGGAACTGACATGACGCACCCCTTCCCGGGTGACGATTCTGCAAGCCCCGCGCGCGGGCGCGGCCAAGGGCTAACCCTAACGTCTCACCATCGGCAGTGATCAATACCTTATGCCAGGAAAGCGCTGCTCTTACGTGATGTTTGCCGGATAGCTCGACGTCAGTAGGGTACTCTCCGGCGCTTGTGCCGTGGCTCGTTCTGTACTAACTAAGCCGGGTATGTGCGAAGAGCCCTAAGAGTACCCAGGTACGGGCGGTACGGGCTGATCCCCCGGTACTGCGCCCGGGACGGCCGGACACCCCTCGCGATGCTGGTGACCGCCTCCGGGCGGCTGCGGGGCGCAGGCCGGCGCTGGCCCAGCCAGCCCTGCGCCAGGGCCGCGCACGCCCCTCGCCGGCGGGCCGGGGCCGCCATTTCCGCGGGCCACCGGGATCGGCGCGGCCGGGGTACCCGTTTCGTGCTGCCGCCACCGCGCCCGGCGCGGCAGAGGCGATTATTCCGCGGCCCCCTCTTTCGGCCATAACTAGCCCGGTCCGGCTCCTAGTCAGGGACCCCGAGTTCCCGCGCGATGATCATCCGCTGCACTTCGGAGGTGCCCTCCCCGATCTCGAGCACCTTGGCGTCGCGGTAGAACCGGGCGACCGGGAACTCATTCATGAACCCGTAGCCGCCGAAGATCTGGGTGGCCTCCCGGGCGTTGTCCATCGCCGCGTTGGAGGCGGTCAGCTTGGCGATGGCCGCCTGCCGCTTGACCGGCTGCCCCGCCACCAGCCGGGCTGCGGCGTCGTACCAGGCCAGCCGGGCGCTGTGGGTGCGGGCCTCCATGTCGGCGAGCGTGAACCGGATGGCCTGGTAGTGCCCGAGCCGGTGCCCGAACGCCGCCCGCTCGCCGGTGTAGCGCAGGCATTCGTCCACGCAGCCCTGGGCCAGGCCGACCGCGAGCGCGGCGATCGCGATCCTGCCCTCGTCCAGGATCCGCAGGAACTGGGCGTAGCCGCGGCCGCGTTCGCCGAGCAGATGGTCCGCGGGGACCCGGCACGAGCTGAACGCCAGTTCCCGGGTGTCCGAGGCGCACCAGCCGACCTTCGAGTACTCCTGCCCCACGGTCAGCCCGGGGGTGCCGGCCGGGACCACGATGGACGAGATCTCCCGGGGCCCGGCGGGATCTGCGCCGGTGATGGCGAGCACCGTGACCAGGGAGGTGATCGCGGTCCCGGCGTTGGTGATGAACGACTTGGCCCCGTCGATGACCCAGTCCCCGCCGCCCGGCCCGAGCCGGGCCGTGGTCCGCATCCCGCCGGGGATGTCGGATCCCCCGCCCGCCTCGGTCAGCCCGAACGCCGCCAGGCGCTCCCCCGAGCACAGATCCGGCAGCCACCGGCGGCGCTGGGCCTCGGTGCCGAACCGGTAAATAGGCATCGCGCCCAGGGCCACGGCGGCCTCGAGCGTGATCGCCACGGAGGAGTCCACCCGGGCCAGTTCCTCCAGGGCCAGGCCGAGCGCGAACAGATCGCCGTCCATGCCGCCGAACTCGGCCGGGAAGGGCAGCCCGAACAGGCCGAGCTTGGCCATCCGGGCGACCAGGTCGTACGGGAACTCACCGCGCTCGTAGTAGCCCCCGATCACCGGCCGCACCACGTCCCGGGCGAAGGCCGCGACGGTCTGCCGCAGTTCCTCGTGCTCGTCGCTGAGCGCATAACTGATCATCAGTGCCCCTCACCGGCTGGTGACGCTGCATGACCGCGATGCTACTGGGCGGCGGGCAGGTGGCCGGGCACCCGCGCCCTCCCGCGGACGTTAGGCTCTCGTGGACATGTTCCTGCCGCCGTCCCGGAGGACGACATGGCGACCCTGACCTGTCCTGCCTGTGCCGCTGAGGTCCAGCAGGACGATCTCATCTGCTTCACCTGCGGCGCCAACCTGCCCAGGCGCAAGACGGCCGACGAGCCCGCCTCGCCGACCGTCATGCAGGAGTACCCGAAACGTGAGGGCGCCGCGGCCCCGGCCGCGGGGACGTCGTGCCCGCACTGCGGGGCAGCCATCCGGGAGCCCGCGGCCGTGTTCTGCGAGGTGTGCCGGGAGCCGCTGCCGCCCCGCAAGGGCATCATCTCGCCCGTGGTGCTGCGCCTGGTGTTCCCCACCGGCAACGTGGAAGTCCCGGCGGGCACCTCGCTGGTGCTCGGCCGTGACCCGGAAGAGTCGCTGGTCGCCGCGGCCTTCGCCAGCTACGACAACGTGTCCCGGCGGCACGCCACGGTGACCGTCAGCGACACCGGCCAGGCCACGATCCGGGACGAGCACTCCACCAACGGGACCTTCGTCAACGGGGACCGGGTGCTCCCCGGCACCGAGGTCCGCCTGGTTGACGGGGACAGCGTCCGGCTGGCCGCCGACGTGACCGGCGAGGTGTCACTGCCCCCGCAGGGCATCCCGGGGGCCTTCAGCCGCAACGGCCACCGCGACCCGGCCTGACCCGCCTGCCCGGCCGCGCCGCTGGCCCAGGAGGCCAGGAACCTGCGGCCGGACGACCCGCGCCGGGTACTCGAGGCCGGGCTGGTCCATCTGGACCCGCTGGAGGAATACGAGGCATGAGGGGAGCAGGAGGCAGATCATGAGCGACCCGCAAGTGATCACCTTCCGGCCGTCCGCGGACCAGTACGCCTGGACGTTCGGCGGCGCCGCGCCGGTGGCCCGGGTGCGGCCGCCCGCCGTGCTCGAGGTGTTCACCGAGGACTGCTTCGCCGGCCGGGTGCGCAGCGAGACCGACCTGGTCTCGCAGGTCTGCGAGTTCCCGTACCTCAACCCGCAGACCGGCCCGTTCTACGTCGAGGGCGCCGAGCCCGGCGACACCCTGGCCGTGCACTTCATCTCGATCGAGCCGGCCCGGGACTGGGGCGCGTCCAGCACCGTGCCGCTGTTCGGCGCGCTGAGCGCCACCCACGTCACCGCGCTGCTGCACGACCCGCTGCCCGAGCTGGTCTGGCTGTGGCAGTTCGACACCGCCCGGGGCCTGTGCCGGTTCACCGCCCGGCGCGGCGGCTTCACCGCGGACCTGCCGATCGAGCCGATGCACGGGACGGTGGGCGTGGCCCCGGCCAGCCTTGAGGTGCGCAGCGCCCTGGTGCCGGACGCGTTCGGCGGCAACATGGACACCCCGGAGATGCGCGCGGGGGTCACCTGCTACCTGGGGGTGAACGTCGAGGGAGGGCTGCTGTCGCTGGGCGACGGGCACGCCCGGCAGGGTGAGGGCGAGGCCTGCGGGGTGGCGGTGGAGTGCGCGATGAACACGGTGCTGGCGGTGGACCTGATCAAGGGCCGCCCGTGCGCCTGGCCGCGGCTGGAGTCCGACACCCACCTGATGTCCGCGGGCTCGGCGCGGCCGCTGGAGGACGCGTTCCGGATCGCCGCGCTGGGCCTGGTGCAGTGGCTGGCCGCCGACTACGGGCTGGATCAGCTGGACGCCTACCAGCTCGCCACCCAGGCGATCGAGGCGCCGCTGGCCAACGTCTGCGACCCGAACTACACCAGCGTGGTGAAGATGCCCAAGCAGTACCTGCCCGTGGCCGAGCCCATGCGCGGGGCGCACGCCCGGCTCCGCGAGCTGGCCCGTGCCTACCGGGGTGGGTAGCGGCCGCCGGGCCCGCCTTGACACCTAGCAGCTCTAGGCATAGCGTTCCGAGGTATGAACCGGGAACGCCTCAAGGGACATCTGGACCTGCTCCTGCTGTCCGTGCTCACCGCCGGGCCCGCGCACGGGTACGCGGTCATCTCGGAGGTGCGCCGCCGCAGCGCGGGCACGTTCGACCTGCCGGAAGGCACCGTCTACCCGGCGCTGCACCGGCTCGAGGACGCCGGGCTGCTCAGCAGCTCCTGGGCGATGGCCGACGGCCGGCGGCGCCGGGTCTACGCGCTGACCGCCCCCGGGGCGGCGGCGCTGGCCGCGGAGCAGACCGAGTACCGGCAGTTCACCCGGGGCATCCAGGCGGTGCTGGGGTGGTCGGCATGAGCTCTCCCGACGGCGGTCCCGTGGAGCAGTACCTGGACGACCTCTACGCGAGGCTGCGCTGCGCCCCGCGGGACGCCCGCCGGATCCTGGCCGAGGCCGAGGACCACCTGCGGGAGGCGGTCACTGACGGGCTGGCCGCCGGGCTGACCCGGACCGAGGCCGAGGAGCAGGCCGTCTCGGGCTTCGGCTCGGTGCGGGCCGTGGTCCGCGCGCACGACCGTGCGGCGGGGCGCCTCCCGGGACGCGCGGTGCTGTTCGACCTGACCCTGGCCGGCCTGAAGCTGGGCGGGATCGGCGCCCTCGCGGTCGCGGCCAGCGGCCTGGTCGCCCTGGCCATGAACCTGCTGTTCGGCCCGCGGTTCGTCGGTGGCACCGGCCGGGGGATCGCCTATCCCGCCGCCAGCTGCCGGTGGTGGCTGGCCGACAACCCCGGCGCGCACACCTGCGCGCAGGCCGCGGCCGCAGAAGGCAGTGTCGATGCGGTCACGTTGCGGCTGGCCGTCGGCGTCCTGGGCCTGATCCTGCTGCTCGCCTACTCCCTCGCCCCCCGCGGCCGGTCGCGGCACGTGCTGCCCGACGGGTTCGTCCCGACCATCGCGGTGAGCCTGTTCGGCGCGGCCGGGCTGGGCCTGGCCGTGCTGGCCACGGCAGGCGGCCCGGGAATCAGGGTCGTCGGGCCCGGCTGGTACCTCAGCGGCGCCCTGGTCGCCCTGGTCATGGCCGCCGCGTATGTGCTCCAGCTCAACCGCACGCTGCTGCGGCAGGCCCGTGGCTGAGCTTCTTGCACGGCCCGCAACGAACCCCCCGCCGCCGCGCGCCCCGCTGCCCGTGACCGGCCCCGCGCTCCCCGTGCCGGTCCCGGTCCTGCTGGCCGGTAAGACCGTTAGGGAGGCGCAGTGCTGGCTGGCTGCGGGCCCCGGCGCGCGGCCTACCGCTCGCTGTCCAGGGCACCCATCTGGGCGGCGTCGTACCGGGTCCCGGCGACCTGCTCCGCGGGCACGGCGGCCCCGATCGCGGCCAGTTCCTGCGGGGACAGGCGCAGGTCGAGCGCGGCCAGCGCCTCGGCCAGCCGGTCCCGCCGCTTGGTCCCGATCAGCGGGATGATGTCCTCGCCGCGGGACGCCACCCAGGCGATGGCGAGCTGGGCGGTGCTCACCCCGTGCTGCTCCGCGATCTTCTCCAGCGCGTCCAGCAGCTCGAGGTTGCGTTCCAGGTTGCCGGCCTGGAACCGGGGGAACCGGGCCCGCGGGTCCCCCTCGGCGATCCGGGCCGTGTCCCGGTTCAGCAGGCCCCGGGACATGATGCCGTACGCGGTCACGCTGATCCCGAGTTCCCGGACCACGGGCAGGATCTCCGCCTCGATGCCCCGGGTCATCAGCGAGTACTCGATCTGCAGCTCGCGGACCGGGTACACGGCGTGCGCCCGCCGGATGGTCTCCGCGCCCACCTCGGACAGGCCCAGGTAGCGCACGTACCCCGCCTCGATCATCTCCACGATGGCGCCCACCGTGTCCTCGATCGGCACGTGCGGGTCCAGCCGGGCGGGCTGGTACAGGTCCACGTGGTCGGTGCCGAGCCGGGTCAGCGTGTAGGCGAGGGAGTTCTTCACCGCCGCCGGGCTGGCGTCGTGCCCGACGAACCGGCCGGACGGGTCCCGCTGCCCGCCGAATTTCACCTGCACGAACACGCTGCTGCGGGGCACCTCGCGCAGGATCCGCGACAGCAGCAGCTCGTTTTGCCCCATCCCGTAGAAGTCGCCGGTGTCCAGCAGGTTGATGCCGGCGTCCAGCGCGGCCCGGATGGTGGCCAGGCTCTCCTCGTCGTCGGCCTGCCCGTAGATCCCGGACATGCCCATCAGGCCGAGCCCGGCCCGGGAGACCTCGGGCCCGCCCCGGCCCAGCGTGGTCATGTGCACAGCTCTGCTCCTCCTGGCCTCGGTGTCAGCGATCACCACGTTACGCAGACGGCGCCGCGTAGACCGGCTCGCCCTCCACGTAGGTGAGCGCGACCGTGGCCGCGGCGATCTCCCCCGGCGGCCCGGCGAACGGATCGCGGTCCAGGACGACCAGGTCAGCCAGGTACCCGGGGGCGACCGCGCCGGTCTCGTCGAGCTGGTTCACGTACGCGGAGCCCGCGGTGTACGCGGCCATGGCCTCGGCCAGGGTGAGCGCCTGCCGGGGCAGCAGCGGCTCGGTACCCGGCGCTGAGCCCGGCAGCGCCCGGTTGACCGCGACATGGATCCCCTCCAGCGGGTTGGCGCTGCTCACGGCCCAGTCGCTGCCCGCGGCCAGCCGGGCCCCGGCCCGGAGCAGGCTGGCGAACGGGTACTGCCGGGCCGCCCGCTCGGGGCCGAGGAAGGGGATGGTCAGCTCGTCCATCTGCGGCTCATGGGCGGCCCACAATGCCTGCATGTTGGCCGTCACGCTGAGTTCCGCGAAGCGCGGGATGTCGTCGGGGTGCAGCACCTGGAGGTGCGCGATATGGTGCCGTCCCCGGCTGACCGGGTTGCCGGCCCGCGCGGCGTCGAAGGCGTCCAGCGCCTCACGGACCGCGCGGTCCCCGATGGCATGCACATGCACCCCGAAGCCCGCGATGTCGAGCCGCGTCACCTGCTCGGCCAGGTCCGCGGGATCCACATAGGACACCCCCCGCTTGCCGGTCTGGCCGCCGCGGCCATCCAGGTAGGGGTCGATCATCCCGGCGGTGAAGTTCTCCACGACGCCGTCCTGCATGATCTTCACGGTGCCGGCCCGGAACCGGCCCGCCTGGCCTTGCTGCCGCCGGTCGAGCAGGTCGTCCAGCTGGTCTCCGCCGCGGGTGCGATCCCACCACAGAGCGCCCTCGACCCGGGCGGTGAGCGTGCCGTCCCGCGCGGCGGCCAGGTAGGCCGGCAGCGGGTCCGGGTAGCCCAGGTACTCCCCCACGATCGCGTCCTGCCAGGCGGTGACGCCCAGCGCGTGCAGGTGCTGCTGGGCCAGCAGCAGCCCCCGGACCTGCTCGGCAAAGGTCGGGCCGGGCACGAGCAGGCCCACCAGCAGTGCCGCGCCCTCGTGCAGGGTGCCCTGCGGCTCATCGTCCGTCCCGCGCTCGATCCGGCCATACGGGGGGTCGGGGGTGGCGGCGGTCAGGCCCGCCAGGTCCAGGGCCCGGGAATTGACCCAGGCGCCGTGGCCGTCCCGGTTGGTCAGGTAGGCCGGCCGGTCCGGGACCACGCGGTCCAGCTGTTCTCGCGAGGGGGTGCCGCCGGGGAACCACTCCATCCGCCAGCCGCTGCCGTCGATCCACTCCCGGTCCGGATGGGCCTGCGCGTAGGCCCGGATCCGGGCTAGCGCGCCGTCCAGGTCCTCCGCGCCGTCCAGGTCGCAGCGCAGCATGGTGATCCCGGCGAAGGCCGGGTGCACGTGGGCGTCCTGGAACCCGGGCAGCAGGGGCCGGCCGTCCAGGGGCACGGTCTGCGTCTGGCGGCCGGCCAGGTCGCGGATCTCGTCGTCGGTGCCGACCGCCACGATCCGGCCGCGGCGGACCGCGGCCGCGGTCGCAGTCGGCCCGTCGGCGGTCCCGATGCCCGCCCCGTCGCCGGTGTCCTCGCTGGCGGCCGCCTCGCCGCCGGCCGTGGCCGGGACCATCCGGCTCCCGTCGGGGAGCACGGTGTAGACCCGCCCCCCGGTAAAGATCAGGTCTGCTGCCATGCGCGGCATCCTATTTCCGGCCGGCTGGCGGCTGCGGCCGGCCCGCCACCGCCGCGATGAGCCAGCCCGCTGCCCAGGGTGCCCGGCCGGGGCCGGCCACCGGCGGAGCCGCTGCCGGGGAGTACATAACTATGGCCCGCTCGATAGCGGAGCCGGGGCTTTTGCCGTGATCAGCCAGACCAGCGGCCCGTGCTGGCCGCTGCCGAATCCCCCCGCTCATGCCCTCCGTCACGCCACCCGCAGAGCGCCGGCGGACGCCAGGACGCTTGCGGGCGCCTCCCCGGCGGTCAGCCGGGCGGGCGCGCCGCACCCCCGCGTGCGTAGGCCTTGCCCCATGTCCTGCACACTCACTACCCGCCCGAGTGGGCGGCCTGACATTCCTCAGGCCGCGCACTCACGGCAGATTGGCTGGCCATTGCGGTCCTCGGCCAGTTGACTCCGGTGATGCACCAGGAAGCACCGCGAGCAGGTGAACTCGTCCGCCTGCCGCGGAATGACTCGGAACGACAGTTCCTCGTTGGACAGATCCGCTCCGGGCAGCTCCAGCGACTCCGCGACATCATCTGGGTCGATGTCGATCGTGCTGGAAGACTTGTCCATCCGGCGTGCCTGCAGTTCTTGCAGGCTGTCTTCAGTGAGCTCGTCGTCTGTCTTACGCGGGCTGTCATAGTCAGTTGCCATCTGGGTACTCCACCCCCTCCTTCGTTATGCGCCTCGTCGCGCGGGTGTAACGCTCGGCAGGCCGTAGTTTGTGCCCGAATCCGGCGGGGAATTCTGTCACGCCCGCCTGCCGCGCACACGGAGGGTACGGGCTCTAGCGCGTCGTGTCCGTGTCTTCACTCACCTGGACGCCCGATCCGCAGCGACCAGGCGCGTACCCAAAGCTCCCAACACGTGCTTGCGACGGTAACTTCCCCCGATCCGTGCACGCCAAGCACGGAAGAGTGCGTATCGTACGAAACTGATCTCCCACCCCGCAGGATTAGCGGAGCCGCCGCATGCCCCTCGTCACGCCGTTGCGGCCCGATGATCTCCGGCGGGTCGGCCGTTACCGGCTGTCCGGCCGGATCGCGGACGGCCCGGACGACCCGGATTCGGCCGGAGTCTTCCTGTCCCGGCTCCCGGACGGCACCCCGGTCGCGATCACCCTGCTCGGCCGGAAGGCGGCCCCGGACTCGGCCTCCCGGGACCGCTTCACCGCCGAGGCCACCGTGGCCCGCCGGGTCGCCCCGTTCTGCGCCGCGCGGATCCTGGACGCCGGGTTCGACGCCGACCAGCCCTTCCTGGTCAGTGAGTTCATCGAGGGCCCGTCCCTGGCCGAGACCGTCGCGGCCGAGGGGCCGCTGGAGGGCCCGGTGCTGGCCGCCCTGGCCATCGGCGCGGCCACCGGGCTCACCTCCATCCACCAGGCCGGGCTGGTGCACGGGGATTTCGGGCCGGATCACGTGGTCCTCGGCGCGGAAGGGCCGCGGGTCATCCACTTCAGCACCACGCCGCCGTACGGCCCCGCGACCCCGTCAGCGGACCTGCTCGCCTGGGCCCAGACGATCCTGTTCGCCGCGGGACGGCCGGACCTGGCCAGCCTGCCCGAGCCGCTGCGCAACACCGTGGCCGCCTGCCTGTCCCCGGACCCGGCCAGCCGCCCCCCGGCCCGCACCCTGGTGACCGCGCTGCTCGGCCACAACGACCCGGCGGCCGGGCTGCTCGCCGAGGGCACCCGGCGGGCCCGGGCCGCGGGCCGCGGCCTGGTCAGCGCGAACGCCGACGGCCCGGCTGAGGCCCCGGCGGCGTCCCGGTCCCGCCGGGTCGCGTGGGCGGCGGCCTGCGTGGCCTGCGTCGGGGTCATCGTGGTCGCGGCCACGCTGATCGCGACGCACCGCAGCAGCCCGCCGGCCCCCGCCACCCCGGTCGCGGCGGACCGCTCCGCCGCCCCGGCGCGCCCCCGGTCCGCCGCGCCCACGCCGGCCCCGACGATGCCGGCGGACCTGGTGGGGACCTGGTCCGGCACCGTCCGGCAGACCGACCCGGAGCTCGCGGTGACCGTCCGTATCCGCTTCACCGCGGGCGCCTCGACCGGCACCATCTCCTACCCGCAGCTCGGCTGCGCGGGCCATCTGCTGCTGGTCTCGGTGCTGGCCGGCACCTTCACCCTGGAACAGGGCATCACCAGGGGCCAGCAGAGCTGCGAGAGCGGGGTGGTGCTGCTCAGCCCGCAGGGCAGCTCGTCGCTGGCCTACAAGTTCCGCCGCAGCAGCGCCCCGAGCCCGGCCGGGGTGCTCAGCAAGACCGGCTCCTGAGCCGGGCCGGGGCCGCCGGCCGGGGCCGCCGGTCAGCTGGCGGCGCTGGTGTCCTCGGCGTCCCGCTCCGGGTCCAGGCTGCGCAGCAGGTCATGCAGGTCCGGGAACAGGGCCGGACCGGCCGCGAGGGTCAGGTCCTGGCTGGCCGGCAGGCCGTCCAGCCCGCCCAGCCGGGCGCCCGCCTCGGTCGCGACCAGCCCGCCCGCGGCCCAGTCCCAGTAGTTGACGCCCCGCTCGTAGTAGGCGTCCACCCGGCCCGCGGCGAGCGAGCACAGGTCCACTGCGCAGGATCCGCCCCGGCGGATGTCCCGGACCTGCGGCAGCACGGCCGCCACGACCTCGCCCTGCACGACCCGCCGGGCCCGCGCGTACCCGAAGCCGGTGGAGACCAGCGCGCTGCGCAGCGGAACCCGGTCGTTGCACCGCAGCGGGACGGCCGGCGTCCGGTCGGGGTGCAGCCAGCTGCCCTGCCCGGCGATCGCGGTGAACACCTCACGGTGCCGCGGGACCGCCACTACCCCGGCGACGACCGCGCCGTCCACCTCGGCGGCGATGCTCACCGCCCAGTCCGGCAGGCCGTACAGGTAGTTGACGGTGCCGTCCAGCGGGTCGATGATCCAGCGGACCCGGCCGTGACCGGCTCCGCCGCCCTCCGCACCGGGGACTTCGCCGCCTTCCTCGCCGAGGATGGCGTCGCCGGGCCGGTCCGCCAGGATCTGCTCTCTGATCATCGCCTCGGCTGCGCGGTCCATGTCGGTGACCACGTCGGTCGGGCTGGATTTGGTGCTGGCGACCTCCGGGCGGCCTTGCGGGCCGGCCGGGCGGCGGGCGGCCAGCATCAGCGCCGCCGCCTCAGCGGCCGACCAGGCCAGCGTGAGCAGGTGCGCCGGCTCCGGCGGCCCGGCCGGGGCGGCGCTCACCGGGTCCCGTTCATGAGGCGGCGGCCGGCTGCCCCGGACGGCCTGGCCTGGCGGGCGGGCGGCAGCACTCGGCGGTGCCGCAGCCCGGGGAGCCCAGCGCGGCCGCGGTGGCCCCGCTGCCCATCCGCTCGCGGGCCAGCGCGGTGATCATCGACACGAAGCGCGGATCCGGGCCCGGGGTGGCCGCCCGGGCCAGCGGCAGCCCGAGGCGCCGGGCCAGCCCGGCCGCCTCCACGTCCAGGTCGTGCACGACCTCCAGGTGGTCGGTGATGAACCCGACCGGGACCAGGACGGCGCCCGGTGCCCCCTCCCGGGCCAGTTCTTCGAGGTAGTCGCAGACGTCGGGGCCGAGCCAGGGCTGCGCGGGCGGCCCGCTGCGGCTCTGGTAGACCAGCCGCCAGGGATGCCCGCCCGCGGGCGCGGCGGCGTTGACCCGGCCGGCGATGAGCCCGGCCGCCTCGGCCAGCTGCGCCGGGTAGCGGCCGCCGGGCGGCGGCCCGCTGGCCGCGGCCATGGCCTCCGGCACGCTGTGCGCGGTGAACACCAGCGGTACCTCCGCGCGGACCCCGGCCGGCAGCGTCTCGATGGCCCGCAGGGTCGCGTCCGCGAACGGCTCGATGAAGCCGGGGTGGTTGAAGAAGTGCCGGATCTTGTCGATCTGCGGGGCGCCGGGCGGCCTCGGCCCGGGCCCGCTCGATGTCGTCCAGGTACTGCCGGCAGCTGGAGTAGGACCCGTAGGCCGAGGTGACGAAGGCCAGGGCGCGCCGCACCCCGGCGGCGGCCATCCCGGCCACGGTGTCGGTCAGGTAGGGGTCCCAGTTCCGGTTGCCCCAGTAGACCGGCAGGTCCACCCCGGCTGCGGCGAAGTCCTTCTCGATCGCGGCGATCAGGTCCCGGCACTGCTGGTTGATCGGGCTCACCCCGCCCACCGCGGTGTAGTGCTCGGCCACCGCCGCCAGCCGCTCCGGGGGGATACCCCGGCCACGGGTCACGTTCTGCAGGAACGGCATGACATCGTCCGGGCCCTCCGGGCCGCCGAAGGACACCAGGAGGAACGCGTCGTAATCCGCCATGCCTCCATCCAACCAGGCCGGGCCGGGCGGATCAGCCGTAGTCGCGGGCGTACTCCTGGGCCAGCGCGAGCACCTCGTTGACGTACCAGGTGGCGTGGTTGTAGGCGAAGACGGCCCCGCGCAGCCCGCTGCTGGATCCCGCTCCGGCCGCGCACAGCAGCCGCGCGGCCGCCGGGACCGCGTCGAAGGGGTCCATGATGTCCGGCGCCCCCGTCTCCCCGAACGCCGTGATCCCCCATTCGCGCCAGGTCGAGGGCAGGAACTGCATGGGGCCGAGCGCGCCCGCGCTGGACGGGCCCATGTTGCTGCCGTCACCGCTCTCGATCTGCCCGATGGCGGCCAGCACCGTCCAGGACAGGCCGGGGCAGTACCGCGCCGCCGACGCCTGGAACAGCGCCAGGTAGGTCGAGGGACGGCCGCTGCCGCCTGACGAGTCCACCGGGAGGCGCTGCTGCGCCGGGCGCAGGCTGACCAGGGTGGCCGACCGGCCGGTGATGGCGCGCACCGCCTTCATCAGCCGGGCCATGCTCACCCGCGGCGCGCTGACCAGGGCCAGGACTCCCGGCACCAGGCCGAGCTGGGCTGAGGCCTGGTTGCTGACCAGCGCGCCGATGCCCGAGATGCCCAGCGGCGCGGACCCGCCGAAGGCCAGCTTCTCCCGCCGGGCCCCGGTGATCAGGTACTTCGTGCCGGGGTGCAGGCCGCGCCGCCCGGCCAGGGTGTCCGAGGTCACGAAGCGGCCGTGCCCCAGCGCGGTCCACAGGCGCTGGTTCGTCGCGGTGGCCAGCGGGGTCCAGGGCCGGAACTGCCCGGGGTTCACGCCGAGGACGTTCACCCGGTGGCCGTTGACCTTGATGGACGCGCCGTCCGCGGTGACCACCTGGCGCACCCCGGCCGAGGCGGACAGCCTGGCCAGCTGCCGCGCGGACAGGCCGGACGGCTCGATGACCAGCAGGTCCGGCGAGATGATCTGGTGGAAGCTGCTGCGGGTGGCGCTGGCCGGCGGGGTGCCGGACGGGCTGGCGGACGGCGTGACGGCCGGATCGGCCCCGGTGGGCACCGGGATCATGGCCGTGGTGGCGGCCAGCAGGAGGGCAACTGCCGCGCCGGACGCCAGGGCCCGCACTGCGGGCCTGCCGAGCGCAGTGGACGGCGCAGCGCGCCGTATCAGGCGTCTCCTCATCGCGTTCCTCACCCTATAAGTCACGCTGCGCCCCGCTGAAGCCCGGCTGCCTCCGGAGCCAGAAAAAGCCACACGACTACGGCTTTGCGGTAAGAGGCGACTTATGGGGCTTCTGATTGGCCCGGCCAGGCGCCGTGATCGGCCCGGTCAGGCGCCGTGATCGGCCCTGCCCGGCCCGGCGCGGCTCGGATAAGGTCCGCTCATGGTCCTCGCCACCCCCCGCTGGCAGAACTGGGCGGGCAACCAGACTGCCGCTCCGCAGCGGGTCGCCACGCCGCACTCGGCCGCGGACGTCGCCGAGGCGGTCACGCTGGCCGCGCGGGACGGGCTGACCGTGCGGATGACCGGCGCCGGCCACTCGTTCACCCCGGTCGCGGTGACCACCGGGGTGATGCTGCGCCCGGACGGGCTGCGCGCCCTCCGGTCGGTGGACGAGACGGCCGGCCAGGTCACGGTGGAGGCCGGCTGCCGCCTGGCCGACCTCAACGAGCAGCTGCACGCCCGCGGGCTGGCCCTGGCGAACATGGGGGACATCCAGGAGCAGACGGTCGCCGGGGCGATCCAGACCGGCACCCACGGCACCGGCCGGGACCTGGGCGGCATCGCGGCGCAGGTGACGGCGCTGGAGATGGTGCTGGCGGACGGCAGCATCGTGTCCTGCTCCGCGGACCACCAGGCGGACCTGTTCCAGGCGGCCCGGGTCGGGCTGGGCGCGCTCGGCGTGCTGACCGCGGTGACCTTCCGGGTGGTCCCGGCCTTCCTGCTGACCGCCCGCGAGCAGCCGATGAGCTGGGCCGGGGTCCTCGCCCGGCTGGACGAGCTGGCCAGCGCCAACGAGCACTTCGAGTTCTACTGGTTCCCGCATACCGATGGCTGCCTCACCAAGCGGAACAACCGCAGCGACGGCCCGGCCCGCCCGCTGCCCCGGTGGCGCCATCAGCTCGACGACGAGTTCCTCTCCAACGCCCTGTTCGGGGCCACCTGCCGTCTGGGCCAGCGCTATCCCGCGGTCATCCCGGCCATCAACACCGTCGCGGGCAAGGCGCTGGGCTCGCGGACCTATACCGACGCCGCCTACCGGGTGTTCACCAGCCCGCGGCGGGTGCGCTTCAAGGAGCAGGAGTACGCGATCCCGCGCGAGCACCTGGCCGGGGCGCTCACCGCGATCCGCGGCCTGTTCGCCCGGCACGACTGGCGGATCAGCTTCCCGATCGAGGTCCGGGTCGCACCCGGCGACGATGTCTGGCTGTCCACGGCGTACGGGCGGAGCACGGCCTACATCGCCATCCACGTCTTCCATACCGCGCCGCACGAGCAGTATTTCCGGGAGGTGGAGGCCGTGCTGACGGCCCTGGGCGGCCGGCCGCACTGGGGGAAACTGCACACCCGGGACGCGGCCTACCTGCGCGCCGCCTATCCCCGGTTCGCCGATTTCATCACGCTGCGAGACCAGCTCGACCCGGCCCGCCGGTTCGGCAACCCGTACCTGGAACAGGTCCTGGGTTCTTAGCCCACCCTGATCTGGGGATATGGCCGGGAGCCCGGCCGGGGACACTTTGGGCGGTGGGGGAATGCAGCGAACTGATCCGGGGCAGGCTACCCTCCGAACATGAGTCGGGAAGCCAGCCCCGGCACTGCGCCAAGGGGATCTGTGCCAGAAGGAAACGCCGGGAAGCCACCGAACGCCCATAACGGCCCGGCCAGCCTGCGAGCGGGCGCCGCCCGGGCGAGACGGCCTCGCTCGGTGGCGGGGCGCCCGCCCAGGATCGTGAGCTGCGCGCCCAGGGCCGCCAGACCGTGCAGAAGCTGCTCGATGCGGGCCTGGCCGAGTTCGACGAGCGCGGCTTCCAGGCCGTCCGGGTCGACGACGTGGTCCGCCGGGCGAAGATCTCGCACGGCACCTTCTACCTGTACTTCTCCAACAAGGAAGACCTGTTCAAGGCGCTGCTCTCGGACGCGCTCGTGGACATGTCCGCCTTACCGACGAGTTCCCCGTGGTGACCAGGAACGAGGCCGGGCGGGCGGCGCTGCGCCGCTGGGTCAACGCCTTCTGCGACACCTACGCCGCCCACGCGTCGGTGATCCGGATCCTCAGCCAGGCCGAGATCGTCGGCGAGGAGGTCTGGGGCGACGGGCTGCAGGTGATGTTCCGGCTGTCCGAGGCCATCACCCAGGGCATGACCGCAGCCGCCGACGCCGCCGGGCAGGAGACTCCCGCCGGGCACGCCGAGCTCACCGCGCTGGCCCTGCTCATGATGATCGAGCGCATCAACTACCTGCTCACGGTCGAAGTGCGGCTCCCCAGGGACGAGATGGTGGACCGGCTGACCGCCATCATCTTCGCGGCCTTCCACTACTCCTGATCGCGCCGCGATGACGGCGACGCGGGCGCTGGCGCTGCTGCTGCTCATCGTCGGCTCCTGCGCGATCGCGGCGCTGGCCCGCAGGCGCGGCGTGGCCGCCCCCATCCTGCTGGTGGCCACCGGGCTGGCCGCGTCCTACATCCCGGGCGTGCCGGAGTTCCGGCTCAGCCCCACCCTGATCCTGTTCGCGGTGCTGCCGCCGCTCGTGTACACCACGGCGCTGGAGAGCTCGTACCTGAACCTGCGCGACAACGTGCGCACCCTCGCCCTGCTCTCGGTCGGCCTGGTGCTGTTCTCCGCCCTGGTGGTGGGCGGCGCGGCCCGGCTCGACGTGCCCGGGCTGCCGCTGGCCGCCGCGCTCACCCTGGGCGCGATCCTCGCGCCGACCGACGCGGTCACGACGGCCAGCATCGGCCGGCGGCTGCACTTGCCCAGGCGGCTGCTGACCGTCATCACCGGCGAGAGCATGCTCAACGACGGCACCGCGCTGACCCTGTACGCGGTCGCGGTGAGCGCGGCGTCCGCCAGCGCCGCGACGCCCTCCCTGCCCGGCGTGGCCGGCCGCCTGATCGTCATCAGCGCGGGCGGGATCGCCGTCGGGCTGGTCCTCGGCGTCGGCATCCACCGGCTCCGGATGCGGCTGCGTGACCCGCTGGCGGAGAGCACGCTGTCCCTGCTTACCCCGTTCGCCGCCTACCTGGCCGCCGACTCGCTGCACGTGTCCGGGGTCCTGGCCGTCGTGGTGACGGGCCTGTACCTCGGCCATCATGCCGGCCAGGCGCACTTCGCCACCCGGCTGCAGGACATGGCCGTGTGGCGGGTCGCCACGTTCGTGCTCGAGTCGGTGGCGTTCGCGCTGATCGGACTGCAGCTCCGTCCGGTGCTCCAGGACCTGGGCCACCGGAACCCGGCCCGGCTGGCCGCCGAGGCCGCCGTGGTGCTCGGCGCGGTGGTGCTGGCCCGCATCGCCTGGGTGTTCCCGTCCATCTACCTGCCCCGCTGGCTGGTGCCGCGGATCCGGGTGCGGGATCCGGCCCCCCGCTGGCAGGCCACGTTCGTGCTCTCCTGGGCGGCCTGCGGGGCGTGATCTCGCTGGCGGCCGCGGCCGCGCTGCGCGCTGACGTGCCCCAGCGGAACCTGCTGGTCTTCCTGACCTTCACCACCGTGCTCGGCACGCTGCTGGTGCAGGGCCTCACGCTGCCGCGGCTGATCCGCTGGCTGGGGGTGCAGGCCGGCCCGGACGAGGAGCGGGCCGACGTGGTGGCCCAGGCGGCCGCGCAGCAGGCCGCGTCCGAGGCGGGACTGCGGCGGCTGGATGAGCTGGCCGCCCGGGACCCGGCCGGAGCGCCCGCCCAGGTGGTGCAGCGCCTCCGGCGGCTGGCCGAATACCGGCAGGCGGGGGCCTGGGAGCGGCTGCCGGACAGCCAGCCCGGCGAGGACAGCGGGCCCGCCCCGTCGGCCGCGTTCCGGCGGCTGCGCCGCGAGATGACCAGCGCCGAGCGGGCCGAGTTCATCCGGCTGCGCGACGAGCGCCAGATCGACGACGAGGTGCTCGACGAGGTCCTGCACCACCTGGACCTGGAAGAGGCCATGCTGTCCCGGGACGAATGGGACGAGGCCGGCGGCGACCCCGGGCCCGGGACCCCCGTCACCGGCTGACCCGCGGGACCGGGCAGCGCCCGTGCGCGGGCACCCGCCGTGCGCGGCACCGGCCGTGCGCGGGCACCTGCGCCGTACGCGGCACCGGCCGTGCGGGGGCATCGGCCGTGAGCGGGCAGAATCGAAGCGTGCGATTCCTTTCCGAGAACATCCCGGCCCATGACCTGACCTACAGCGACGTGTTCCTGGTCCCCGGCCGGTCGGCGGTGGCGTCCCGGCTCGACGTCAACCTCGCGACCCACGACGGCAGCGGCACCACGATCCCGCTCGTGGTCGCCAACATGACCGCGGTCTCCGGGCGCCGGATGGCCGAGACCGCGGCCCGGCGCGGCGGCCTGGCCATCCTGCCCCAGGACATCCCGGCCGACGTGGTCGCCGAGGTGGTGGCCTGGGTCAAGAGCCGCGACCTGGTGCACGACACGCCGATCACGCTGGCCCCCGGGGACACCACCGGCCAGGCGCTCGGCCTGCTGCCCAAGCGGGCGCACGGCGGCGTGATCGTGGTCGAGGACGGGCGCCCGGTCGGCGTCGTGACCGAAACGGACTGCACCGGCGTGGACCGGTTCACCCAGCTCCGCGACGTGATGTCCACCGAGGTGCTCACCCTGCCGGCCGGCACCGATCCCCAGCGCGCGTTCACCCTGCTGCACGACGGGCGGCACCGGCTGGCGCCGGTGGTGGACACCAGCGGGCGCTGCGTGGGCATCCTGACCCGGACCGGCGCCCTCCGCGCGACCCTGTACGAGCCGGCCACCGACGCCAGCCGGGCGGCTGCGCATCGGGGCCGCCCTGGGCATCAACGGCGACGTGGCGGGCAAGGCCAAGCTGCTGCTCGACGCCGGGGTGGACGTGCTGGTGGTGGACACCGCGCACGGTCACCAGGAGAAGATGATCAGCGCGCTGCGGGCGGTCCGCGGGGTCAGCCCGGGCGTGCCGCTCGCGGCCGGGAACGTGGTCACCGCGGCGGGCGTGGCCGACCTGGTCGCGGCGGGCGCGGACATCGTCAAGGTCGGGGTCGGGCCGGGCGCCATGTGCACCACCCGGATGATGACCGGCGTCGGCCGGCCGCAGTTCAGCGCGGTGCTGGAGTGCGCGGCGCGGGCCCGGGGGCTGGGCGCGCACGTCTGGGCCGACGGCGGCATCCGGCATCCCCGGGACGTGGCGCTCGCGCTGGCCGCCGGCGCGTCCAACGTGATGATCGGGTCCTGGTTCGCGGGCACCTACGAGTCGCCGGGCGACGTGTTCCGCGACCCGGACGGCCGCCTGTACAAGGAGAGCTTCGGCATGGCCTCGGCCCGGGCCGTCCGGCTGCGCAGCGCGGGGATTCCTCGTTCGACCGGGCCCGCAAGGAACTGTTCGAGGAGGGCATCTCCACCGCCCGGATGTACCTGGACCCGCAGCGGCCGGGGGTGGAGGACCTGATCGACGCGATCACTGCCGGGCTGCGCAGCGCGTGCACCTACGCCGGCGCCGCCGACCTGGACGAGCTGCACGAGCGGGCCACGGTCGGGGTGCAGAGCGCGGCCGGTTACAGCGAGGGAATGCCGCTGCCCACGAGCTGGTAAATCCCGCGGATCCCGCGCGGCAGGGGCCGCGCCGGGGCGAAAGTGGGTAATCTCGGCCCGACCCAGGTGAAGGGTCGAGTGGAGGGCATGTGCGGGGCAGGCTGGCGGTGGCGGGCATCATCGCGTTCGCGGTGATCCTCGGCAGCTACCTGGCCTACCGCTCCCTGCATCCCCTCCAGTGGACGCTGGACCCGGTGGACCTGGGGGTCTACCGCTCGGGCGGGCTCATCGTGCGGCACGTCCGGCCGCTGTACGACCCGCGCCTGGCCGCGCCGCTGTACGACTGGCGCGGGTACGAGAACCTGCACCTGAAGTTCACCTATCCGCCGTTCGCGGCGGTCGTCTTCGCGGCCGTCTCCTTCATCCCGTGGCGGCTGCTGCCGGACATCAGCGTGGCCGTCAACATCGCGGCGCTGGTCGCCGCGCTGTGGTTCACGTTCGGCGGGCTCGGCTACCGCCGCGGACTGACCCGGCTGGGCGCGACGCTGCTGACCGCGGCCGCGGTGTTCTGGACCGAGCCGGTAATCCGCACCATCTACCTCGGCCAGGTGAACCTGGTGCTGATGGCGCTGATCATCTGGGACCTGTGCCAGCCGGACATGCGCCGGTCCGGGGGCAGCCGGTGGTGGAAGGGAGCGGGCGTCGGCGTGGCCGCCGGCATCAAGCTGGTGCCGCTGATCTTCATCCCGTACCTGCTGCTGACCAGGAAGTTCCGGGCCGCGGCGGTGGCCTGCGCGGCGTTCGCCGCCACGGTGGCCGCCGGGTTCCTGGCCGTGCCCGCGGATTCGGCCCGGTGGTGGCTGGGCGGCCTGTTCTTCAACGGCGGCCGGACCGGCTTCGTCGGCTGGGAGGGCAACCAGTCGCTGCGGGGCCTGCTCACCCGGCTGGCGGGCAGCATGGCCGGCGCGGAGCCGGTATGGCTGGCCGTGGCCCTGGTCACCGCGGTGGCCGGGCTGGCCTGCGCGGCGCTGCTGGACCGGGCGGGCCACCCGCTGCCCGGGTTGCTGGCCTGCGCGCTGACCGGGCTGCTGGTCTCCCCGATCAGCTGGGACCACCACTGGGTGTGGATCGTCCCGGGGGTGGCCGTTGCGGCGGCGTACGCGGTCCGGGCCATGCAGGAGCCGGCGGTCGCCGGGGCCGCTGGCGCGGGCGCGCCCGGGACGGAACCGGCCCGGCTGCGCTGGCGCCAGGCGGGCCGCTGGCCCGCGGCGGGGTACTGGGCCCTGGCCGCGGCCATGCTGGCGCTCTACGGCGCGTGGCCGGGGAGCCTGTGGGGCGAGCCGCACGATCTGGGCCAGTTCTCGCTGGGCGTGCTGTGGCAGCCGCCGAACACCAACCCGGAGATCTACTACCGCCGCGGCGACCGCCCGTGGTTCGCCGAATATCACTGGCATGGCATCGAACTGCTCACCGGGAACGCGTTCCTGCTCGGCGGCCTCGCGCTGCTCTGTGTCCTGGTCGCCGCCGCCGTCCGCACCCGCGTCAGCATCTCCCCCGCCGGCCGGGACCTAGTGCAGTTCCTCGACCCCGACGCCGGGAACAGCCTCCGGGGTGAGCGCGTGCTCCCGCACCCACCCGGCGATCCGGTCCAGCAGCGGCCCCTCAGCGGCTGACTCCGCGTGCCCGAAGCCGGGCTCGATCCACAGCTCCTTGGGCTCGCGCGCCGCGTCGTACAGCCGCTGGCCGTGGTAGGCGGGGAAGTACAGGTCCTGGTCGCCGTGCACGACGAGCAGCGGGATGGGCGAGATCAGCGCGGCGGCCTCGTCGGGCGGGAGCGGGACCGGGTTCCACCCGGAGGGGCTGATCCGGGTCTTCAGCCAGGCCCGGGTGACGGCCCGGCCCACCCGGCGCTCCACCGCGAAGTGCACCCGGCGCATGGGCTTGGTGCCGCGGTAATACCAGTGGCCCGGGCCGCTGACCGAGACCGCGGCGTCCAAGCCGCCCACCAGGCCCGCGTACCGCATCACCACCGAGGCCCCCATCGAGAACCCGACGGCCGCGACCCGGCGGTAGCCCAGCTCGCGGGCGTAGGCCACCGCCACGTCGAGGTCCCTGATTTCCCGGTCGCCGAGGGTGGACAGCCCGCCGGACCGGCCGTGGCCGCGGAAGTCGAACGACACCACCCCGCCCGCCCGGCGCAGCCTGCTGGCCACCTTCCACACCGCGCCGTGCTGCCACGACAGGGTAAAACCATGGGCAATAACGAACCCGACGTCGCTGGGGCCGGGGAGATGCACGGCGTCGATGGCGATCCCGTCCTCGGTCACCAGGGTCAGCGCCTTCACCACGGGTCCAGTCATATGTCCATTCTGCGCGATGCCCGGGGCGACGCCGCACGCCCGGCCAGGTGGCCACGGGGGCTGATCACGCTCGCGGGCCTGGCCCGGCACGGACCGTAACCAGCGGCCCCGCGCCCCGGGCAGCAGCCCGGCCGCCGCGGGGACGCCTGTGGAAGAGTCGTCCTGGAAGCATCCTGGAAGCAGAGGCGCGAAGAGAGGCAGCTGCGTGAAGATCGGCCTGCAGATCCCAGACTTCACCACCCCGGGCGGCCCGGCCCGCCTCGGGCCGGACCTGGCCACGGTGGCCCGGACCGCGGACGACGCCGGGTTCGAGTTCCTGGCCGTGATGGACCACTTCTTCCAGATCCAGGCGGTCGGGCCGGTCGACCACGAGATGCTCGAGGCGTACACCACGCTGGGCTACCTGGCCGCGAACACCTCCCGGGCCAGGCTGCTGACGCTGGTCACCGGGGTGACCTACCGCAACCCCGGCATCCTGGCCAAGATCATCACCACCCTCGACGTGCTGTCCGGCGGCCGGGCCTGGCTCGGTATCGGCGCGGCCTGGAACGAGGAGGAGTCCCGCGGGCTGGGTATCCCGTTCCCGCCGGTCGCCGAGCGATTCGAGCGGCTGGAGGAGACGCTGCAGATCTGCCTGCAGATGTTCCGCGGCGACGACAGCCCCTTCCACGGCCGCCACTACCAGCTGGAGCGGCCGCTGAACTCGCCGCGGCCGCTGTCCCAGCCGCACCCGCCGATCCTCATCGGCGGGTCGGGCGAGAAGAAGACCCTCCGCCTGGTGGCCCAGTACGCCCAGGCCTGCAACCTGTTCCCCGGTCCCGACCTGGCCCGCAAGCTGGACGTCCTGCGCGGCCACTGCGAGACGGTGGGCCGCGACTACGACGAGATCGAGAAGACGGTCTACTTCATCTACGACGTCGGCGAGAAGGGCGAGAAGGCGTCCCAGGTGGTGGACCAGCTCGGCGGCCTGGCCGAGATGGGCTTCGGCGCCGCGATCGGCCAGGTGCGCAACGTCTGGGACATCACCCCCCTCGAGGTCATCGGCAGCGACGTCATCCCCGCCGTGGCCACCCTCTGAGCGTCAGGCCCGCAGCACCGGCACGCGCACCCCGATCACGTCCAGCAGTCGGCTGATGTCGTCGGGATCGGAAGTGACCACGGTCGCGCCATTTCCCGCAGCGGTAACGGCTACGAAGCCATCCACGACATCGGAGCTGCCCGAGAGGGCCAGCAATTTGCCCACTGGCCCAATGTCCTCCTGCCCAAAAGGGACGATGTCGCAGCTCTGCACGGTGAGCATTAACCGTGCTTGACGCCCCGGATCGCGAATCACCTGGGCAGCCACCGGTGCCGGCACCATGATGTGGTCACCTTCGGTGATCCGCCTCTGGTGACGCCGGAGCGACAAATCGTCGCGTCGGTCGATGGCGATGAGCGCCCCGCTGTCGTAGACGACCTGCTCCATCAGACGGCCCAGTCCTTCAGCCGGAAGGACCGGCCGTGGGCTGCGTTCCAGGCGCGGGCTTCCTCCGCGAGACGATGCTCCTCCGCGACCTGAGCCTTGACCTCCGCATCCTGCTCCGGAGTGGGGTAGCCGTGCTCCTGGTAGTAGGCATCAATGGCGCGGATGCCTTCCAGGCGCTTGAGTTCCCAGGACAGCTGCTCGCGGAGGGCACGCTCGACGACGCTGGAGATCGTGGTGTGTTCGAGTTTCGCCGCCCGCCGCACTTCCTCGGCTAGCGATTCATCGACAGTCACGTTCAGCACTGCCTTCTTCTCGGCCATGTTATGACTATAACATGGCTCTGGGGCTCCGGCCCCAGCGTGACTGGTGTAGAACGGCAACGCGGTCCAGACGCGATCATTCACGCCCGGCCAGCCCGAGACAGGAGCCCCCCGCCATGTCCCTGCTCACCGACCTGACCACCGCGATCAGGGACGGCAGCATCGAGGTCATCGACCTGACCGCGCCGCTTAACGACACCACGCCGGTGATCAGGCTCCCTGAGCCGTTCGGCAACACGGCCACGTTCGCGCTGCACGAGATCAGCCGCTACGACGACCGCGGCCCGGCCTGGTACTGGAACGACATCAGCACCGGCGAGCACACCGGCACCCACTTCGACGCCCCGGTGCACTGGGTGACCGGCCAGGACGGTGCGGACGTGGCCCAGGTCCCGGTGAGCAGGCTGATCGCCCCGGCGGTGGTCCTCGACTTCACCGCCCAGGCCGCCGCCGACCCTGACTTCCTGCTCGAGATCGAGCACATCCAGCACTGGGAGACCGAGCACGGCCCGCTGCCCGAGGGGGGCTGGCTGCTGTACCGGACCGGCTGGGACGCGAGATCCGCCAGCCAGCAGGAGTTCCTCAACGCTAACGAGACCGGGCCGCATACCCCCGGCATCTCGGTGGCCTGCGCCCGGTGGCTGGCCGCCCGCGAGTCGATCATCGGGCTGGGCGTGGAGACGGTCGGCACCGACGCGGGCGCGGCGCACTCGTTCGACCCGCCGTTCCCCTGCCACGCCTCGCTGCTGGGCTCGGGCAAGTACGGGCTCACCCAGCTGCAGAACCTGGCCCTGCTGCCGCGCGCAGGGCGCGGTGGTGATCGCCGGCCCATTGCCGATCACCGGCGGCTCCGGCAGCCCGTGCCGGGCCATGGCCCTGATCGAGCGCCGGGCCGGACACCCGGTGGGCAGCCCGGCCGGGCAGCTGCTGGCGTCGGCCGGGCATCCCTGATGCGGGTCCCCGAGGCCGTGGCCGCGACCCTGGCCGGGCTGGGCGCGGACACCGTGTTCGGCGTGGTCGGCAGCGGCAACTTCCACGTCACCAACGCCCTGATCAGCCAGGGGGCGCGGTACATGGCCGCCCGGCACGAGGGCGGCGCGGCCGGCATGGCCGACGGCTGGGCCCGGCACCGCGGGCCGGACCGGCCTGCTCAGCGTGCACCAGGGCCCCGGCCTCACCAACGCGGTCACCGGCATCACCGAGGCGGCCAAGAGCCGCACCCCGCTGCTGGTGCTCGCGGCGGACGTGGCGGCCTCGGCGGTCCGGTCGAACTTCCGCATCGACGTGGCCGCCCTGGCCGCGGCGGTGGGCGCGGTGCCGGAGCGGCTGCACTCCCCCGCCTCGGCCGCCGCCGACACCGCGCGGGCCTATCACACGGCCGCCGCGCAGCGCCGGACGGTGGTCCTGGCCCTGCCCCTCGACGTGCAGGCCGGGGACTGCGACCGGCAGCCCCCGGCGGCGGGCCCGGTGCTCGGGCCCATGGCGCCCGCCGCGGACGCGGCGGATGCCCTGGCCGGGCAGCTGGCCCTGGCCCAGCGGCCGGTGTTCGTGGCCGGCCGGGGAGCGCGGGTCGCCCAGGCCGGGCCGGACCTGGAACGGCTGGCGGACGCCTGCGGCGCGCTGCTGGCGACCTCGGCCGCGGCCCGCGGCCTGTTCCGCGGCAGCCCGTGGGACCTGGACGTGAGCGGCGGCTTCGCCTCCCCGCTCACCGCGGAGCTGATCCGCGCGGCCGACCTGATCGTGGGCTGGGGCTGCTCGCTCAACATGTGGACCATGCGGCACGGCACCCTGATCGGCCCGGAAACCACCGTGGTCCAGGTGGACGACGACCCGGCGGCGATCGGCGCCCACCGGCCCGTGCAGCTGGGCGTGCTCGGTGACGTGGCCGGGACGGCCCGCGCCGCGCTGGCCGCGCTCGGTGACCGCTTCGGCAGCGGACTGGGTTACCGCACCGGCGAGGTCAGGGACCGGATCACCCGCGAGGTCCGGTGGCGCGACGTGCCGTACGCCGACGAGACCGGAGCCGGCCTGATCGACCCGCGGACCCTGACCATCGCCCTGGACGACATGCTCCCGGTGCAGCGCACGGTCAGCGTGGACTCAGGCAACTTCATGGGCTACCCGAGCATGTACCTCGCGGTGCCGGACGCGGACGCGTTCTGCTTCACCCAGGCCTACCAGTCCATCGGCCTCGGCCTGCCGTCCGCGATCGGGGCCGCGATCGCCCGCCCGGACCGGCTGACCGTGGCCGCGCTGGGCGACGGCGGGGCGCTGATGGCCATCAGCGAGCTGGAGACCGTGGTCCGGCTCGGGCTGCCCATGCTGATCGTGGTCTACGACGACGAGGCCTACGGGGCCGAGGTGCACCACTTCGGGCCGGATGGGCACCCGCTGGACACCGTCCGGTTCCCCCCGGCCGACCTCGCCGGGATCAGCCGCGGGTTCGGCTGTGACGGGGTGACCGTGCGCAGCGAGGCCGATCTGGGCCCGGTCAAGGACTGGCTGGAGGGCCCGCGGGAGCGCCCCATGCTGATCGACGCCAAGGTCACCTCGGCCCGCGGGGCGTGGTGGCTGGAAGAGGCCTTCCGCGGCCACTGACGGGCCACTGACCGGGAGCAGGCCGACGGCCCTCCTGCGGGCGCTGGGCTCGCGGGAGGGCCGCCGGGTTAATCGTGCCCGGGCGGATCAGGTTTCCGGCGGTGACGTCTCCGCCTTCATCGATGCCCTGCTCTCCGCGGCCAGCGCGGCGGCCCGGGCGGAACCGACCCCGGACAGGGCCAGGTCCTCCGACGGGTACGCCTCCTCGCCGTGGATCGCGACGTCGCCGATCTCCAGCTCCTCGTCGCTCTGCCGCAGGTTCATGAACAACCCGATGAGCTTGAGCAGGACGAACGTGACCAGGCCGTCCCAGATGATGATCGTGACCGCGGCACCCAGCTGGACCAGCAGCTGGTGGGCGTGCCCGAAGAACAGGCCCGAACCCGAGATGTTGACCGGGTTCTTCCCGACGCCCAGATACTCGATCATGTGTGGATCAGCGAGCAAACCGACCAGGAGACCGCCGAAGAGGCCGGCGATGCCGTGCGTGTAGACCACCCCCAGCGCGTCGTCCACCTTGTTGAACGGCGGAACCTTGCTGAGGTAGTTCCAGGCGAACCAGACGATGCCCGAGCAGACGATGCCGATGACGATCGCGCCGACGCCGTTCACGTACCCGGCGGCGGGGGTGATGCCGACCAGGCCGCAGATCATGCCGTTGAGGCCGCCAAGGAACGTCGGCTTCTTCTCCGGGCCGCCGATCATGTCCATGATGATCCAGGTCATCATCGCGATGGCCGTGGCCAGGTTGGTGTTGACCACGGCCGCCGAGGCGTCCGCGCCCGCGAAGTACGGGTCACCGCCGTTGAAGCCGTTCCAGCCGAGCCACAGGATGCCCGCCCCGACCGCGACGAACATCAGGTTGTTCGGCACCGCGTGGTCCCGGTCACGCTGCAGCCGGGGCCCGATGACCCAGGCGGCGACGAAGCCGGAGACACCGGCCGCAAGGTGGATGACGTAGCCGCCGCTGAAGTCCAGCGCACCCTTGCCGGCCCAGTAGCCGCCGCCCCAGAGCAGGAACGCGTTGACGGCGTAGGCGAAGGTGATCCACAGCGGGACGAAGATCATCCAGACCTTGAAGTTGATCCGGCCGATCACGCTGCCGATGAACAGGATCGGGGTGATCGCCGCGAACACGAACTGGAAGTAGACCAGCGACGACTCCGGGAACCGGAACTTCGGCATGCCGGCGTTGAGCAACGGGATATTCGCCTGCCCCTGTTCCTGCGCGGACCCGAGCACTTCGCCCGGCTTGCCCAGCAAGTGGAGGCTGCCCCCGATCCAGGGTGAGCCGAAGCCCATCTTGAACGCCCACAGCACCCAGACGATCAGCACCAGGCAGAAGGTGACGAACACCATCAGCATGGTGTTCACGGCCCATTTCTTCTGCACCAAGCCGCCGTAGATGACAGCCAGGGCAGGGATACTCATGAGGCCGACCAGTGTTGCGGCTGTCATCTGCCACGCGTTATCTCCAGATGACAGCCAGCTTGCGTAGGGAACCACTACTCTCCGCCTCCATGGGGCTACCCTGGAAGTGCGTGCCGGGGGTACCGGGGAGTGACTCCAGGCAGACCAGGGCGGACTGCTGGAACCCCTCCCCGCGCTATCACCGCAGCGTGATCCGGGGGGTACCCCCCCGGGCTAGCTAAATCCGGCCGGCCACTTCGGTGTCCGTCTAGAACGCTTCATGTTTCCCATGAGCGGGTTTCGTTCACGTTTCCCAACTGTTACGCCGTGGACAACGGACCTGCATCTGCCGGACATCGTGTTTCGCGCCTGTTTCGCACGCCGCCGCGCATGTCCTGCGTTTCCCGCCCTGTACCCGTCAGGCGCCTGCCGCCGGGCGGATGGGTATTCGTGGCCATTTCCCGGCGGGCGGGCACCCAGGCCCCGGCGGAGCTTTCCGGAGACCGGCCGTGACCTGCGGTGATGCGGACGGCTGGCGGGCCGTCGCCGCGTCCCAGGCGGCCGCGGCTGGTCTGCGCGCTGGATCCGCCGGCCTGGATCCGCCGGGCTGGCCGCGGAGGCCACGCACGGACCAGCCAGATCATCACTGGCCCGGCTGACCTGGATGATCACCAGCGCTGGAGCCACCGGCCAGGCTATCCAGCCTCGGCAGCCACTTCCTTCCCACTGGCCACGCCCGCCGGCCACCGCACTCACTGCTCACGCCCGCAACCCCACCGGCAGCGATCCCTCGCCCCTGCCCGGCGTGCGCCTTCCGGCACTTTTCCCGCGCACGGTGCGCCTGGCGGGGTATTTTGTCCGGTTCTCGCGCACGATCCGCGGGAAAAGTCAAGGCGGCGGCTCCCCGGGACGCCGGGGGGAGGCGGCGCTACCGCTTCCGTCACGTTCCCGTAACAGTAGGGCAGGGGGGTTGAGTCGTATACCGGGGCGAATTACTCTCAGCTTGTCTCGCTTGGTAAGCGCTTACCCTGCCAGGCCAAGTCAGCGGCTCTTGACTCAGCCGCTTTCTTAAGGCGCTGCGGGTAAGCGCTTACCGACAGGTGAGCTGTCTCTGCCCAGGACCCGCCCAGCGGGCCCGGGCCGGGACCCAGGACCGCAAGGGAGCGCTCCGGTGGACAGTCGCGACACGGTCAGCACCGCGCTCGACGCGGCCGGCCCGGCGGGTGATGACGCCGGCCGGCGCGCCGCGGCGCGCCCTGACCGGGCCGGGCTCCACCCCGCTGGCGGCCACCCCGGCGACGGACGCCCGGCTGACAGGCCCCCCGCCGACGGCCACTCCACTGACCGCCACTCCACTGACGGCCCTCCGGCTGACGGCCACTCCGCCGGCGGACCCCCGGCGGACGGCCCGCAGGCGGGCGAGCGGCGCGGCGCCCCGGTGCCCCCGCCGACCATCTACGACGTGGCCAGCGCCGCCGGGCTGTCCATCGCCTCGGTCTCCCGGGTGCTCAACGGCCGGGGCAACCCCATGGCCGAGACCAGGGAACGCGTGCTGACGGCCGTCGCGGAGCTGGGCTTCATCCCGGACGGGGCGGCCCGCGCGCTCAGCGCCCGGCTCAAGGAGATCATCGGGGTGGTCATCCGCCGGCCGCCGCCGACCGAGCCGCTCGGCGACGACATCTTCCAGGACGAGGAAGAGAGCCTCCAGTTCCCGGACCTGATCAACCGGGGTATCGAGCTGGCGGCCCAGAACCGCGACTACAACCTGCTGGTCAGCTCGGTGGACGTGGACGATCACGACCACACCCGCCGGGTGTTCGCGCTGGCCCGCAAGAGTGACGGCCTCATCCTGCACGATCAGGTCCTCGACGCCGAGCAGCTGGAACGGCTGTCCCGGCAGGTCCCGGTGGTGACCCTGGCCGGCGTGGCCACGCCGACCACCGCGAACGTGGGCGGCGACAACCAGGGCAGCATGCGGGAGCTGGCCCGGCACCTGGTCCGGGAGCATGGCTACCGGACCCTGGCCTACCTGGGCGGCCACCCGGACAGCCCGGACAACCTGGCCCGGCAGGCCGCGTTCAGCGCCGAGGTCGCGGCGGCGGGCGGCACGTTCGTCGACGGGCCGCAGTGGCAGGGAAACTACTGCGCGGCCGGCGGCGCCCGCGTCGTCGACCGGCTGCTCGCCAGCGGCGCCGGCCAGCTCCCGCGGGCCATCGCCTGCGCCAACGACCAGACCGCGCTGGGCGTCGTGTACGCGCTGATGCAGCACGGGCTGGACGTGCCCGGGGACGTCGCGGTGACCGGGTTCGACGACATCCCGGTCGCCCGCCATCTCCGGCCCCAGCTGACCACCGTGCGCCAGCCCATCCAGGAACTCGGCGCGACCGCTTTCGAGGTGCTCTATTCCATGATCAACGACGCCGGGCCCGCCCCGCGCAACATCGTCCTGCCCACCCGGCTGGTCGCCCGGGAAAGCTGCGGCTGCCGCCCCGACCCGGCCACGCCCCCCTGGCACCTGGGCTGAGAGGAGACGACATGCGCGTCATCGCCCGCCGGCTGGTGTTCTATCTCGTCACCGCGATCCTCGCGGTCACCGTGACCTTCTTCATCCCGCGGCTGATGCCGGGGAACCCGGTCGAGGCGGTGCTGGCCCACCTGCAGGGCAACGTCACCCCGGCCACGATCCGCTCCCTCGAGCTGCAGTACGGCCTGAACAACCCGCAGGGCCTGTGGGGCCAGTACGTGACGTTCTGGGAGCACCTGGTGCACGGCAACCTGGGCGTCTCCACCAGCTACTACCCGTCCTCGGTGACCAGCGTGATCCGCAGCGCCCTGCCGTGGACGATCGGCCTGGTCGGCGTGGCCACGGTGATCAGCTTCGTGCTGGGCACGCTGCTCGGCATCCTGGTCGCCTGGCGGCGCGGCACCTGGCTGGACAACCTGCTCCCGGCCACCACGTTCTTCCAGGCCGCGCCCTACTTCTTCGTGGCCTTCATCGCGCTGGACGTCTTCGCCAGCCGGCTGGGCTGGTTCCCCACCGGCCGGGCCTACAACGAGCTGGACTTCCCCGGCTGGACCGCGGGCTACATCGGTGACGTGCTCGAGCACGCGATCCTGCCCGCGTTCACGATCGTGCTCTGCTCCGCGGCCGGCTGGATCGTCGGCATGCGGAACGTGATGGTGACCACCATGGACGAGGACTACGTCCTCGTCGCGCAGGCCAAGGGGCTGCCCAAACGCCGGGTGATCTGGTACGCGGCCCGCAACGCGATCCTGCCCAGCGTGTCCGGGTTCTCGCTGGCCATCGGGTTCGTGGTCTCCGGGGCGCTGCTCACCGAGATCGTGTTCAGCTATCCCGGCCTGGGCTGGATCCTGCTCCAGGCGGTCGGCGGGCGTGACTACCCGCTGCTCCAGGGCATTTTCCTGATCATCACGTTCGCCGTGCTGCTCGCGAACCTGGCCGCGGACTCCGTGTACGTGTTCCTCGACCCGCGCACCCGCCAGGAGGCCTGAGCGATGTCCATCGGCACTGGCACGGATCTGGGCGGAACCGGCCTCGGCGGCGTGGGCGTCGGCGGGTCCGGCCCTGGTGACCAGCCCGGCGCCGGGCCGTTGCCGCCCCCGGTCGGCGGCCCGGTCCGGGGGCGCCGGATCCAGCTGCCCCGCTCCCCCAAGATGATTGCCGGGCTGGCCATGCTGGCCGCCTTCCTGATCCTGGGCATCGTCGGCCCCATCGTGGCCCCGTATAACCCGTCGGCCAGCACGTCCACCACCAACGGCGTGCCGCAGCCGCCGTCCGCCGCCCACTGGCTCGGCACCACCCAGACCCAGCAGGACGTGTTCTCGCAGCTGCTGACCGGCGGCCGGAGCACGATCCTGGTCGCGTTCCTGGCCGGGATAGTGGCCACGGTGCTGTCGGTGGTGGTCGGGGTCAGCGCCGGGTACCTGCGCGGCCGCTGGGCGGACGACTTCCTGTCCATGCTGGCCAACTTCTTCCTGGTGATGCCGGCCCTGCCGCTGCTCATCGTGATCTTCGGTTTCCTGTCGCCCTCGGGAGCCACCAACGACGTGCTGATCGGCCTGATCATCGCGATCACCGGCTGGGCGTGGGGCGCCCGGGTGCTGCGGGCCCAGACCCTGTCGCTGCGCTCGCGGGACTACGTGGAGTCGGCCCGCATCATCGGCGAGCGCGGCTGGCGGGTGATCGTGTTCGAGATCCTGCCCAACCTGACGCCCATCGTCGCGGCCTCGTTCCTGTTCACCGTGCTCTACGGAGTGGGCACCTACACCGCGCTGGCCTTCCTCGGCCTGGTCAACCCGGAGCACTGGAGCTGGGGCTCGATGCTGTTCGAGGCGCAGAACGTGGACGCCGAGCTGAGTGGCTACTGGTGGTGGTATATCCCGCCCGGGCTGGCGGTGGCCTTCCTCGGCACCTCGCTGGCCCTGCTCAACTTCGGCATCGACGAGTTCATCAACCCGCGGCTGCGCGCGGCCGGGCTGAGCCGGCGCCAGGCCAGGAAGTCGGGCGGGACGGGCCTGCCCCGCCGCTTCGAGCTCGGCCTGACCCCGGTGGTCCGCAGCCCGACCCGCGGCCGCCGCCAGCACCGCGACCGCCAGCACCGCCAGCCGGGGCGCGGCCGCGGCCCCCCGGACCCAGGAGCAGACGTCATGACCGCGCAGCCACTGCTGGAGATCCGCGGCCTGCGGGTCGACTACGGGGCCGGCCCCGGCGCCGTGCACGCGGTCGTGGACGCCGACCTGGAGCTGCGCCGCGGTGAGGTGCTCGGGCTGGCCGGGGAGAGCGGCAGCGGCAAGTCCACGCTGGCTTACGCGGCGATCCGGCTGCTCCGCGCGCCCGGGATGATCACTGGCGGCGAGGTGCTCTACCACCCCGAGCCCGGCCGGGCGGTGGACCTGCTGGACCTGGACGAACCCGAGCTGCGGCGGCTGCGCTGGTCCCAGATCGCGGTGGTGCTGCAGTCCGCGATGAACGCGCTGAACCCGGTGATGTCCATCGGCGCGCAGCTCACCGACGTGCTGCAGGCGCACGTGGCCGACCTGGACGCCGCCGCCCGCCGCGCCCGGGCGGCCGAGCTGCTCACCATGGTCGGCATCAACGCCGACCGGCTGCGCAGCTACCCGCACGAGCTGTCCGGCGGCATGCGGCAGCGCGTCATGATCGCGATGGCCCTGGCGCTGGAGCCCCAGGTGGTGATCCTGGACGAGCCGACCACGGCCCTGGACGTGGTGACCCAGCGGGAGATCCTCGAGGAGCTCACCGCGCTGCGCGAGCGGCTGGGCTTCGCCGTCCTGTTCATCACCCATGACCTGTCGCTGCTGGCCGAGATCGCCGACTCGATCGGGGTGATGTACGCGGGCCGGCTGGTCGAGCGGGCCCCCGCCGGGGAACTCTTCCGCGCCCCGCGGCACCCGTACACGCTGGGGCTGCTGAACTCGTTCCCGGCGCTGCACGGCCCGCGCCGGTACATGACCGGCATCCCCGGTTCTCCCCCGACCTGCGGATGCTGCCGGTCGGCTGCGTGTTCCACCCGCGCTGCCCGTACGTGATGGACATCTGCCGCGAGCAGTCCCCGCCGCTGGAGCCGCCCGCCAGCCCGGCTGGCCGCCTGGCCGGCGGCCGGCTGGCCTCCTGCTGGCTCCAGGACGGCACCCGGCCGGTGCCCGCCGAGCTGGGCCAGCCCGAGCCCGGCGCCGCCGCGCCGCCCGCCCGCCCGCCCGCGCAGGGCGTGGCCTGCCCGGAAACCCCCGCGCCGGGCACCCCGTCCTCCAGCACGGGCGCCGGGCAGCTCGCCCCCAGCATCGCCGCCCCAGACCCGGGGAGCCAGTCATGACCGAGACCGCCACCCCTCCGGCCGCCCCGGGCACCGGCGCCCCGCTGCTCGAGGCCCGGGGGCTGACCAAGCATTTCGCCGTGCGTCACGCCCGGCAGCGGGGCCGGGCCCGGCTGGCCGGGGCCCGCGGCGCGGCGCCGGTGGTGGTGCACGCCGTCGAGGACGTCTCGCTGTCGCTGCCGGAATCCGGGATCACCGCGGTGGTGGGTGAGAGCGGCTCGGGTAAGTCCACCCTGGCCCGGCTGCTGGCCCGGCTGATCGCGCCGACCGCGGGGGAGCTGCTGCTGGACGGTTCCCCGGTGCCCCCATCGAGCCGTGGCCGCCGGCAGTACGCCCGGGACGTCCAGCTCGTCCTGCAGGATCCCTTCTCGTCCCTCAACCCGGTGCACGACGTGCGCTACCACCTGGCCCGGCCGTTGCAGATCCACGGTCTCGGCGGCCAGGGGGCGGACCTGGAGGCGGCGATGACGGGGCTGCTGGAGCGGGTCTCGCTCACCCCGGCCGGGCAGTTCCTGCGCAAGTACCCGCACGAGCTGTCCGGCGGGCAGCGGCAGCGAGTGGCGATCGCCCGCGCGCTGGCCGTCCGGCCGCGGGTCCTGCTGGCCGACGAGCCGGTGTCGATGCTGGACGTCTCGATCCGGCTCGGCGTCCTCAATCTCCTCGGCGACCTGCGGGAACGCGACAAGCTAGGGATCTTGTACATCACCCACGACATCGCCTCGGCCCGCTACCTGGCCGATGTGATCATGGTCATGTACGCGGGCCAGGTGGTCGAGTCCGGCCCGGCCACCACGCTGACCGACGAGGCCCACCCGTACACCCAGCTGCTGCTCAGCGCGGCACCGGACCCGGACCGGCCCGCGCCACTCTCGCTGCAGGGCCGGGGGTCCCCGCCCAGCCTGGTGGACCCGCCGGCGGCTGCCGCTTCCATCCCCGCTGCCCGCACGCGATGGCCATCTGCGCGGAGGCCGCCCCGCCCGGCAGCCAGGTCGCCGACCGGCACGTCAGCGCCTGCTGGCTGCACGTCTCCGGGCTGACCGCCGCGCAGCGACGGTCTTCAATCGCCGCAACGAAACCGTCCGGGGCAGCCGCGCCCAACGGTCTGGACCCGCCGCGCCCCGGCCACGATCCGGGCCTGCCACCCAGTCCCGCAACCGGAGGGGAGGAGTCGTGATGAACCGGGAAACCGCCTAGCGGCCCGCACCAGCACCAGCGCGCGCATCACCCGGCGCGCCCAGACCGTGCACGGCACCCCGTGCACACCTCGGCGAACCAGGCGGAACGGGCAGGCGGGCACCATGACCCGGCCGACCCGCCCCGCCCCACCGATAACAGACCCCGACACGGTCGCTCACAACAGGCCGGCGATGAGCCGGCCGGGCACAACGGAGTTTAAGCAATGAGGCACAAGGTCCTAGCAACCCTGGCCGTAGCCGGCGCCCTGAGCATGGGCATCGCCGCCTGCGGCAGCAGTTCGTCCGGTGGCAGCAAGAGCACGACCACCGGCAAGACGCTGGTCATCGAGAGCACGCCGCTTTCCCCGATGACCGATACGTTCAACCCGTTCTCGCTGACGTCCAACGGTTACATCACCAACGCGGTCGCCCTGTACAACGAGCCGCTGTTCATCTTCAACACGCTCAACTCGACCCAGGCGCCGGTCCCCATGCTGGCCACCGGGTACAGCTGGTCGAACGCGGGCAGGACGCTGACGCTGACCATCCGCAAGGGCGTGAAGTGGAACGACGGCAAGCCGTTCAGTGCCGCGGACGTGGCCTTCACGTTCAACATGATCAAGGCCAACCCGAAGCTGTACACCAGCGGCGCGCCGGTGGTGACCAGCGCCAGTGCACCCAACGCGACCACCGCCGTGCTGAACTTCAAGAACCCGCAGTACGCGAACCTGTTCCTGATCGGGCAGGTCTACATCGTGCCGCAGCACGTCTGGTCGTCGATCAGCGACCCGGCGACCTACGCGGACGCCACACCCGTCGGCACCGGCCCGTACATGCTGGATAAGTTCTCGCCGCAGGGCTACACGCTGAAGCAGAACCCGTACTACTGGGACAAGTCCAAGGTGCACGTGCCGGAGATCGACTTCCCCGGCTACAACACCAACGCCAACCTGGTCCCGCCGGTGTCCAGCGGCCAGATCGACTTCGCGGGTAACTACATCGCCAACATCAAGGGAAATTTCCTGGCCAAGAGCCCCGACAACCACACCTGGCTGAACAGCCAGCCCTACTTCAGCGCCAACAACGTGGTGAGCATGTTCCTCAACACCACCAAGGCCCCGCTGAACGACCCGGCGGTGCGCCAGGCGATCAGTTACGGGATCGACCGGCAGCAGCTCAACGTCCAGGGCGAGACGGGCTACGAGCCGCCGGTCACCACGACCAGCGGGCTGCTGCTGCCCAACCACCAGGCGTACCTGGACCCGTCGCTGGCCAACAATCTGCCGGCCGCGGGTGACCCGGCCAAGGTGGCCGCGATCCTGAAGGCGGACGGCTACACCAAGTCGGGCGGCAAGTGGATGAAGGGCGGGCAGCCGATCAAGTTCGCCATCCAGGACCCGGTCCCGTACAGCGACTACTACACCGACGACCAGCTCATCTCGCACCAGCTGAACGCGCTGGGCTTCGACACCTCCGTGGACGGCATCGGCAATCCGACCGTCTGGGCGGGCAACGTCGCGAACGGCACGTTCGACGCCACCCTGCACTGGAGCAACCAGGGCCCCAACCCGTACTTCATCTACGACAACTGGCTGGACAGCTCGCTGACCGCGCCGATCGGCAAGCCGGCGGCGGGCGACTTCGGGCGGTACTCCAGCCCGCAGGCCCAGGCCGCGCTGCAGCAGTTCGCCGGCTCCGACAACCCCACCACCGAGAAGGCGGCGATCACCAAGCTGGAGAACATCATGACCACCCAGGTGCCCGTGGTCCCGCTGCTCAACGGCGGGGCGTGGGCCGAGGTCTCGACCAGGAACTACACCGGGTGGCCGACGGCCAGCAACCCGTACATGAACCCGGTGCCCAACACGCCGTATATCGAAGACACCATCCTGCACCTCACGCCGGCCTCCTGACCGCTCAGGACGCGACGCAAGGAACTCGATGACAACTTCTGCAGAGGCGACGGAGGAGCGCAGCCGCGTGGCTGCGCTCCCCGTCGAGGCGAAGGTGCGCCTGCTGACCGGCGCGGACAGCTGGCGCACCTACGGCGACGTCGTCCTTGGTCTCCGGCCGATCGTCATGTCCGACGGCCCGGCCGGAGTCCGCGGCGTCACCAAGGATGACCGGAACCCCTCGGCCAGCCTGCCCTGCCCCTCCGCCCTCGGCGCCACCTGGGACAGCGAGCTCGTCCGCGAGCTCGCTGCCGCCCTGGGCGCCGAGGCGCGGGGCAAGGGCATCGACGTGGTGCTGGCCCCGACGATCAACCTGATGCGGACCCCGCTCGGCGGCCGGGGGTTCGAGTGCTTCTCCGAGGACCCGGTGCTGTCCGCCCGGATCGCCGCCAGCTACGTGGCCGGCCTCCAGTCGGCCGGGGTGGGCGCCGCGGTCAAGCACTACGTGGGCAACGACTCGGAGACCGGGCGCTGGACTTATGACGCGCGGATCACCGAGACGGTGCTGCGGGAGCTGTACCTGGTGCCGTTCGAGGCCTGCGTCCGGGAGGCCGGCGCGCTGCTGGTGATGGCCGCCTACAACGCGGTCAACGGCGCGCTGATGACCGAGCATCCGGGCCTGCTGCGCGGGGTGCTGAAGGGCGAGTGGGGCTTCACCGGCGTGGTGGTGTCGGACTGGAGCGCCACCCGCAGCACGGTGGCCACCGCCCAGGCCGGCCTGGACCTGGCCATGCCGGGGCCGCGGGGCCCCTGGGGCGCGGCCCTGGTCGAGGCGGTCCGCAGCGGTGCCGTCGCCGAGGAGGTGATCGACGACAAGGTGCTGCGGCTGCTCCGGCTGGCCCGGCACGTCGGCGCGCTGGCCGGCCCAGGCCTGGACGGGGCCGCCCTGGACGACACCGGCCTGGACGGGGACGCCCTGGACGGTGCCAGCCTGCCCGGGGCCCGCCTGCCCGGGACGGAGCCCGCTGCGGCCCCGGTACCGCCCGCCCTGCTGCGCCGGGCCGCGGCCGCGTCCCTCGTGCTGCTGCGGAACGAGGACCAGGCGCTCCCCCTCGACCCGGCCGCGATCCGGACCGTGGCCGTGATCGGGCCCAACGCGGTGCACCCGGTCATCCAGGGCGGCGGCAGCGCGGCGGTCATGCCGGGTGGCCTGTCCACCCCGGCGGGCGCGCTCCGCCAGGCCCTGGCCGGCCAGGCGGAAGTCACCGTGACGGCGGGCTGCCAGACCTGGGAGATGGTCCCGGAGCCGCCATCGGCCACCCTGCGCGACCCGGTCTCCGGCGAGCCGGGGGTCCGGGTGGAGTACCGCGACGCGGGCGGCGGCCTGCTCGGCTCCGAGCACCGCCAGTCCACCGTGTTCGCCTGGTGGGGCGATGACGGCCTGCCGCCCGGCATCGGCTGGGGCGAGCCCGGCACGGTGACGGTCCTGACCACGTTCCGCGCCGAGACCACCGGGCCGCACACGGTCGGTGCCGCGGGGGTGGGACGGCTAGTGCTGGCCGTGGACGGCGAGATCATCGCGGACGTGGAAACGCCGGTGCCCGCGGACCCGGTCGAGACCATGACCCGGCCGGGCCAGGTCATGGGCACGGTGCAGCTGGCCGCCGGGCAGCAGGCGGCGGTACGGCTGGACTTCCGGCCGTCGGCGGACGCCGAGGGCCCGCTGGCCGTCCGGCTCGGCATCGTGGCGTCCCCCGATGAGGACGCGGCCCTGCAGGAGGCGGTCCGGGCCGCGGCCGCCGCGGACGTGACCGTGCTGGTGACCGGCTCGGCCGAGACGACCGAGAGCGAGGGCTTCGACCGGGAGACCCTGCGGCTGCCCGGCCGCCAGGACGAGCTCATCGAGCGGGTGAGCGCGGCCAGTCCGCGCACCGTGGTGGTGGTGAACGCCGGCATGCCGGTGCTCATGCCGTGGGCCGGCCAGGTCGACGCGGTGCTGTTCGCCTGGCTGCCCGGCCAGGCCATGGGCGAGGCGCTGGCCGACGTCCTGCTCGGCCGGGCCGAGCCCGGCGGCCGGCTCCCGGTGACCATGCCGGTCCGTGAGGCAGACTGCCCGGTGCTGCAGGCGCAGCCCCGTGACGGGCAGCTCAGCTACGACGAGGGCCTGCTCGTCGGCTACCGCGGCTACGACGCCGCGGGGACCGCGCCGTTGTTCCCGTTCGGCCACGGGCTGGGCTACACCAGCTGGTCCTATGAGTCGCTGGAGACCCGGTCCGGGACGGCGCGGCCCTGGCCGGTGAGTCCGCGGTGCTGGCCGCCGGGGCCGACCTCACAATCGGGGTCACGGTGCGCAACACCGGCGAGCGCCCCGGGCGCGAGGTGGTGCAGGCCTACCTGGCCGGTCCCGCGGGCGACGGCCGGCCGGTGCGGGTGCTGGCCGCGTTCGGCTCGGCGGCGGCGGCCGCCGGCGAGACCACCCGGGTGACGCTGACCCTGCCGGCCCGGGTGTTCGCCCGGTACGACGAGCAGGCGGGCGGGTGGACCTGGCCGCCTGGCGAGTTCACCGTCGCCGTCGGCCGGTCCTCGCGGGACCTCCGGCTGCGCATCCCGGTGACCGTGGCCTGACCGGGGCGGCCGCGCAGACGGCGGCCAGCCCGGAGGGCCGGGCTGGCCGCGGCCTGGGCGGGGCGCGATCTGTCCCGCCCAGGTCATCCACGCCCGCCCGGCAGGCCGGTCAGCGGATAAAGCCCGCGGCCGGATCGTCGAGGTCCGCACCGTACAACTCGCCGGGCCTGCGCAGGCGCGGTGGGTGCCCTCGGCCTGGTCGGCGCGGTGCGCGCCCTCGGCGGCGACGTCCCGTGCCGCGGCGGCGGGGCAACCAGCTCGACCTCGTAACCGTCGCGATCCTCCAGGTAGGCGGCGTAGTGCTGCTCGCCCCCGGCGTAGGGGTGCCGGTCGGCGAACAGCAGCCGCCAGCCGTGCAGCAGCGCCTCCCCCACCATCCGGTCCACGGTGGCCCGGTCGGATACGTGGAAGGCCAGGTGGTTGAGGCCAGGCCGGTGCCGGTCGTGCCGGAACGCGCTGCGCGCGGGTGACTGCTCGAGCACGATGTAGAGATCACCGCACCGCCAGCTCTCCCCTTCTGGCCACTGCTGGTACAGCTCGTAGCCGAGCGCGTCCAGCAGCCATCCCCAGGTGTGCTCGGCCCGGCTCAGATCGGGTACCCAGAGCTCGAGATGGTGCAGCATCCCCGTGGCAGCCGACTTCATGCGGACAGCATGCCGCAAACCGGAAATCCGGGTGGGTTACTGATCAGGAAGGTTCTCAACCTGCTGCTGCAGGCGGTTCATCCCGTTCAGCCAGCGGTCAGGATCGGTGGCCCGGCGCGAGTACATGATCGACGACCTCGGGGTGCGGCAGGATCAGGAACCGGCCGTCCGCGATGCCCTCGATGACCGCCCCGCCACCTCGTCCGGGGTGATCGCGGACGCGTCCATCAGCGCGTGGCCGATGGGGCCGGACGACTCGTACAGCGGGGTCCGCACGCCCTGCGGGCACAGGGCCTGCACGGTGATGCCGCGATGGGCGTAGGTGACCGACATCCATTCCGCGAAGGCCAGCGCGGCGTGCTTGGTCACCGAGTACGGCGCCGAGCCCAGCATGGTCAGCAGGCCGGCGGCGGACACCGTGCAGATCAGGTGCCCGCTGCCCCGTTCCAGCCAGGGGCCGGTCAGCAGCCGGGCGGCCCGGACGTGCGCCATGACGTTGACCTGCCAGGAGGCATCCCAGTCCGGCTCGGCAGCGTCCTCGCCGCCCGGCCGGGCGATCCCGGCGTTGGCGCAGAACAGGTCGATGCCGTCCAGCATGTCCGCCGCCCCGCTGATCAGGCGTGGCCACGCCCGCCTCGCTGGCCGCGTCCCCGGGCAGCGCCTCCCCGCCGCAGGAGCTTGGCCACCTCGCGCGCCGCGCCGCGTCGATGTCGTTCACGACCACGCGGGCGCCCTCGGCGGCGAACCGCCGGGCCAGCGCGGCGCCGATGCCGCTGCCCGCGCCAGTGATCACGACCCCGGCGCCGGCGACGGATTTCACGCTGCCTCCTTGATGCGTCACCGGTCCCCGGCCGCCTTCATCGGGGTCGGCCTGCCCGCAGCCGGGCCGGGGGCAGGTCGGCCAGGCGGGTCAGCGAGGCGCGGTGCCAGTCTGGGGTGCCGAACGCGATCGACGTGCTCGTGGCCCGCTTCAGGTACAGGTGCGCGGGGTGCTCCCAGGTGAACCCGATGCCCCCGTGCAACTGCACGCATTCCTGTGCGGCCAGGGTGGCGGCGTCCCCGCAGGCCGCCTTGGCCAGGGCCACCGCGACCGGCGTGTCCGGTCGCCGTCGGCCAGGCAGGCGGCGGCGTACCGGGACGCGGCCCGGGCCTGGCTGATGGCCACCCACAGGTCCGCGGCGCGGTGCTTGAGCGCCTGGAACGAGCCGATCGGGCGGGCGAACTGGTACCGCTCCTTCAGGTAGGCGACGGTCATCTCCAGGCACCGCTCCGCCACCCCGAGCTGCTCGGCGGCCAGCATCGCGGCCCCGGCGGCCAGTGCGCGGCGACCGCGCGGCCCGCGTCCGGGGCGGAGGCCAGCCGCCGGCCGAGCACGCCGTCCAGGGTCAGGTCGGCCACGGGCGCGGGTCTGGTCCAGCGAAACCACCGGCGTGACGGTCAGCCCGGGCGCGCCGGCGTCCACCGCGTACAGCCCGGACGGCACGCCGTCAGCCGGGACGAGCAGCACCGACGCGGGCAGCGCGTCGGCCACCCCAGTGATCATCCCGGTCAGCCGGGCCTGGCCTGCGGCGTCGCCGGACTGCGGGGGCATGACGCGCACGGTCGCGGCCGGGCTGGCGCCCGGACGGCCGACGCCACCGGGCCTGCCGGTATCACCGGGCCTGCTGGCGAACGGCACGGCCAGCGCGGCGGTCACGGTGCCCGCGGCCAGCCCGGCCAGCAGCTCCGTATCCCCGGCCTGCAGGGCCGCGGTCGTGGCCACCACCGCGCTGCCCAGGAAGGGCACGGGCGCCACGGCCCGGCCGGCCTCCTCGGCGACGACCGCCGCCTCACGGTAGCTGGCGCCCGCGCCGCCATGGCTTTCCGGGATCAGCAGGCCGGCACAGCCCACCTCCGCGGCGAGCACCCGCCACAGTGCGGTGTCGTAAGGCTCGCTGGTCTCGGTCCGGGCCAGTACCTCCGGCCAGCCGGCGCGCTCGGCGAGCAGGTCCCGGACCGCGGCCCGGAGCTCCTCTTCCGCCTCGCCGTACAGCAGGCCGGGCAGCTCCCGGTCAGGCGACTCCTGGGTCGTGGTACTCACCGGGGCAGGTCCTTCCAGGGCACTTTGGTGTCGGTGCGCGGCTCGGGCGGCAGGCCGAGGACCCGCTCGGCGATGATGTTGCGCAGGATCTCCGAGGTGCCGCCCTCGATGGAGTTGCCGCGGGCCCGCAGGTAGCGGTAGCCCGGATCACGGCCGTAGAAGCTGACGCTCTCCGGCCTGCGCACGGCCCAGTCCTCGTAGCGGAGCCCGTCGGCACCGGCCATCTCCACCTCGAGCGCGGTGATGTCCTGGTTGAGCCGGGCGAACACGAGCTTGGCCGCCGAGCCCTCCGGGCCGGGATGGCCGACGGCGAGCTGCTGGCGGAGCCGTTCCGAGGCCAGCCGGGCCACCTCCGCGTCCGCCCACAGCCGGAGCATCCGGTCGTGCAGCCCGGGGGTGCGCCGCTCGGGGTGCTCGCGCCAGGCCCGGGCGGCGGAGCCGATCATCCCGCCTTCGCGGGGCAGCGCGGTGCCGCCGATGGACACCCGCTCGTTCATCAGCGTGCCCTGGGCCACCTTCCAGCCCTCGCCGACCGCGCCGATCCGGTCCCGGTCCGGGATCACCGCGCCGGTCAGGAAGACCTCGTTGAACTCGGCCTCGCCGGTGAGCTGGCGCAGCGGCCGGACCTCGACTCCCTCGGCGGTCATGTCGCAGGCGAAGTAGGTCAGCCCGGCGTGCTTCGGCACGTCCGGGTCGGTCCGGGCCAGCAGCAGGCCCCAGCGGGCCTGGTGGGCCATGGACGTCCACACCTTCTGGCCGTTGACCACCCAGCGGGCGGGACCGTCAGCGCCCGTGCCGCCAGCGCCGTTCCCGGCTGCGGCCGGCGGCTCATCCTCTCCGGCCGCCCGGGTGGCCAGCCCGGCCAGGTCCGACCCGGCGCCGGGCTCGCTGAACAGCTGGCACCAGACCTCCTCGCCGGTCCACAGCGGCCGGATCCAGCGGGCTTTCTGCTCGTCGGTGCCGAACGCGAGGATGGTGGGTGCGGCCATGCCCAGGCCGATGCCGATCCGCTCCGGCTGGTTGCCCGGCGCGCCGGCCGCCGCGAACTCGGCTTCCACCACGGCCTGCAGCGCCCGCGGCAGGCCGAGCCCGCCGAGCCCGGCCGGGTAGTGCACGGCGGCCAGGCCCGCGTCGAACCGGGCGCGCAGGAACTCCAGCCGGGGCAGGCTCGCGGGGTCGTGGCGGTCGAGGAAGTCGCGGACCCGCTCGCGCAGCCCGTCCGCGCTGACGGGCCCGGTTTGGCCCGTGCTGGCCGGCCCCGTGCTGGCCGGGCCGGCGGCGGCGCTCAGCACAGCGGGCCGCCCGCCACGTAGATGACCTGGCCGGACACGAACCCGGCGCCCTCACTGGCCAGGAAGGAGATGGTGTGCGCGACGTCGTCCACCTGGCCGACCCGGCGGACCGGGGTCTGCGACGCGGCCGCGGCCATGAAGTCCTCGAAGCTCATCTTGACCCGGGCCGCGGTCGCCGCGGTCATGTCCGTGGCGATGAACCCGGGTGCCACCGCGTTGGCCGTGATGCCGAACGGGCCGAGCTCGATGGCCAGCGTCTTGGTGAAGCCCTGCAGGCCGGCCTTGGCGGCCGAGTAGTTGGCCTGGCCCCGGTTGCCCAGGGCGGAGCTGGAGGACAGGTTGATGATCCGGCCGTAGCGCGCGTCCACCATGTGCCGCTGCGCGGCCTTGCTCATCAGGAAGGACCCGCGCAGGTGCACGCCCATGACCGTGTCCCAGTCGTCTTCGCTCATCTTGAACAGCAAGTTGTCCCGGAGCAGCCCGGCGTTGTTGACCAGCACGGCCGGCGGGCCGAGCTCCGCGGCCACCTTGTCCACGGCCGCCTGGACCTGGTCAGCCTGGCTCACGTCGGCGCCGACCGCGAGCGCCCGGCCGCCGGCCGACTGGATCTCCTCCACCGTCGCTTTGCAGGCATCCGCGTCCAGGTCGAGCACGGCCACCGCCAGGCCGTCCGCGGACAGGCGGCGCGCCGTGGCCGCGCCGATGCCGCGGGCCGCGCCCGTGACGATGGCCACTCGCTGGTCATCCTGAGGCATGTTCATTGCTCCTTGCTGGTGTCATCCGTGACGCTGGCAGGCATTCTTCCGGCTCAGCCGGCCGACTCGCGGGCGACCCGGTAGGGCCGCAGTTCCCGGCGGGCCAGCGAGCGCTTGTGCACCTCGTCAGGGCCGTCCGCGAAGCGGAGGGTCCGGGCGTTCGCCCACAGGTAGGCGAGCGGGAAGTCCTGGCTGACCCCGGCGGCGCCGTGGGCCGTGATCGCCTTGTCGATCACCCATTCGGCCATGGCCGGGGTAATGATCTTGATGGCCTGGATCTCGGTGTGCGCGCCCTTGTTGCCCACCGTGTCCATCAGCCAGGCGGTCTTCAGCACCAGCAGCCGGGCCTGCTCGATCCGCACCCGCGCCTCGGCGATCCACTCCTGGATCACCCCCTGGTCGGCCAGGGGCTGGCCGAACGCGATCCGGTCGGTGACCCGGCGGCAGAGCAGTTCCAGGGCCCGCTCGGCCGAGCCGATGAGCCGCATGCAGTGGTGGATCCGGCCCGGGCCCAGCCGGGCCTGGGCGATCGTGAAGCCGTCGCCCTCCCCGGCGATCAGGTTGCCCGCGGGCACCCGCGCCCCGTCGAACACGACCTCGGCGTGGCCGCCGTGCGGCCCGTCGTCGTAGCCGAACAGGCTGATCCCGCGCCGGACCGTGACCCCGGGGGTGTCCCGCGGCACCAGGATCATCGACTGCTGGCGGTGCCGGTCCCCCTCCCAGGCGGTCCGGCCCATCACGATGAAGATCTCGCAGCCCGGGTTCATCGCGCCCGACGACCACCACTTGCGGCCGCTGATGACGTACTCGCCGCCGTCGCGCTCGATCCGGGTAGTGATGTTCGTCGCATCGGAGGAAGCCACGTCGGGCTCGGTCATGCAGAAGGCGGACCTGATCGTCGCATCCAGCAGCGGCCGGAGCCAGCGTTCCTGCTGGTCAGGCGAGCCGAATTCGGCCAGCACCTCCATGTTCCCGGTGTCCGGGGCCGCGCAGTTGAGCGCCTCGGGGGCGATCGCCGGGCTGCGCCCGGTGATCTCGGCCAGCGGCGCGTACTGGAGGTTGGTCAGCCCGGCGCCCTCCGGGTGATGGGCCAGGAAGAGGTTCCACAGGCCGCGCCCGCGGGCCTCCTCCTTCAGGTCCCCGATCACCGCGGGGCGCTCCCAGGAGCGCCCGGCCTGGGCATTCTCCTGAACCTGGGCCGCGAATACCGGCTCGGCCGGGTACACGCATTCGTCCATGAACGCGAGGAGGCGTTTCCGGAACTCCTCCGTGCGGACGTCGTAAGCGAAGTCCATTGAGCCTCCCGACGGGTCCGCTGATGACTCTACCTACTGGCGGGTACGCCGCCTATCGGCCGTAGGTCCCCTTCCGCGCTCAGCGGTCCGGGCCACCGACCCGGCGGAACACGTAGACGAAGTTGTTCACGTAGACCTGCCGGTAGCTGGCGCCGGGGTGGCGCTGCTCGACGAACGTGAGCGGGTCGCTGGGCGGCGGGTTCCAGCCGCTGTCCAGTTCGTCGAACACGATAAAGCGGGGGGCGGGGTTGCCGGCGTTGCCGATCCAGTAGGTGTCATCCCGGGCGGCCAGCGGGGCCAGCATGGTCAGGGTGGCCTCCACGGTGGTGCCGTCAGGCACCCGGGCCATGGCCGCGTCCTCCCCCCGGACGTGCGGGCTGATCTGGTAGGTCTGCGCGTGCCACAGATCGCTGAGCGGGAAAGACCAGGCGATCACCGCCGCGAGGCCCAGCATGAGCACCGGGATGGCCCGGGTAGCCGCCCGGTCCGGCCAGGAGGCCGGATCCAGCCAGGACGGCCGGCCGGGCGGGCCCGCCGTCCCCCGCCGGGCCGGGCCCGGTACGCGCGGATCCGGCCCAGCGTGTCGATCGCGGCGATGAAGATGATCGGCATCACCGTGGCGTTGTAGTGGTATCCCGCCCCCCAGTACGCGCTGTTCGTGGACACGAACCGCAGGGCCAGGCCCGGCACCGCCAGCAGGGCGAGCGGGGAGCCCAGCGCCAGGAACGCCACCGGCAGCAGGATGAGCAGGGTGGTGCGCAGCTTCGGGACCCAGGCGTGGCCCAACTGGGCGAGCACCGATGGCGCCGAGGCGTGCGTCCCGCCCGGGCCCAGCACGCCGCCGTCGCTCCAGTAGGGGTACTGATGCAGCGGGTTGAAGTGCGGGATGATCACCGCGATGGCCAGGAAGGACCAGGCCAGTCCCCAGACGGTCAGCAGGGCGCCCCAGCGAAGGTCAGCAGAGCGGCGGGCCGCCCGGTCCGGGCCGCCCGGCCCCGCCCGGGCCAGGCTCATCACGACGATCAGGATGCCGATCGCCGCGACCGTGAAGCCCTGGTCCTCCTTCACGAACACCAGCGGCAAGGCCCACACCGCCGCGGCCCGGACCTTGCCCCGCAGCAGCGCGGACAGCGAGCAGGCCAGCAGCGGCACCGCGAACGCGATCTCGTGGAAGTCGAAATCGATCATCTGCTGCAGGCCCCAGGACAGCCCGTACGCGGCCCCGATCATCCGCCCGGCCCCGGTGCCGAGCCGGGCCGCCGCGGCCCGGCTCACCGGGACAACCGAGACCGCGGTCAGCAGGGCCTGGACCACGAGCAGGGTGGCCGCGCTGGGGAAGAGCAGGAACAGCGGGGCGATCAGGCCCACGATCGGCTGGAAGTGGTCGCCGAGCAGGTTGAAGCCGGCCCCGCGGATGTTCACTACCGGCGCGCGCAGATGCGCCAGCTGCCGGACGTACTCGGTGAAGATGCCCAGGTCCCACGAACCGGGATCCAGCCGGACGTAGCGAGACAGCGAAATCGTGGCGTAGGCGGCGAACACGGCCAGCGCGATCAGCCACGGCACCCAATCGGCCCGGGCGGGCGGCCCGGCCACCGCGGCCGGGCCGGCCGCCGCGGCCTCCCGCACCTCGGTTCCCGCGGCACGGGGCGCGGGATCCGGAGGGCTGCCGCCGGTCGTGATCATGCCGTCCCTAGGTCGAGTGGGTCCGTCCGGGGCCTTCCCACGGCCTCTCCGCAGCCTAACGTGCCCGGCCGCGGCCGGCAGGACGCTTCCTCCCCGGCTAGCGGAGCAGCAGCTTCCCGATCCGGCGGCCCGCCACGAGCAGGCCGATCAGGCCCAGGACCGCCAGGTAGGCGGCGTGCCAGAGGATGGCCGGGCTGACCGTGCCCAGCGTGAGATCCCGCAGCATGACCACGCTCTGGTACAGCGGCGTGCATTCCACCACGAACTGCAGCGGCCGCGGGTACACGCTCAGCGGGTAGAACGTGGTCGAGAACAGGAACATCGGCAACGTGGCCAGCGTGACGAACTCGAAGTCCTGCCAGGTCCGCATGTACGTGGTGCAGGCCATCCCGCCGGCCGCGAAAGCGAACCCGGTGAGCACCGCGGCGGGCAGCGCGGCCAGCGCCCACCATGAGTAGACCAGGCCCATGGCCGCCATCACGGCCATGAACGCCACCGCGTACAGGGCACCGCGCAGCAGCGCCCAGCTGATCTCGCCCAGGGCCACGTCACCGGCCCGCATCGGGGTGGCCAGCGCGGCGTCGTAGAGCTTCTCGTACTTGAGCCGGAAGAACACGTTGAACGTGGAGTCGAACAGGGCGCCGTTCATGGAGGCGCTGGCCAGCAGGGCGGGCGCCACGAAAGCCGCGTACGCGACCGGGCCGCCGGGACCGTGCACCGTGCCGACCAGCTTGCCCAGGCCCACCCCGATGGACAGCAGGTAGAACAGCGGCTCGACCACGCCGGACACGAACACCAGCCAGGTGTGCCGGTAGACCAGCGCGTGCCGCTCGACCAGGAACAGGCTGCTCCGGCCGCCCACCGAGCCGCGGGCCCGGCGCAGCGGGCCCCGGCCGGGCAGCACCCGCAGCGGCAGCCCGGTCACGCTAGACATAGAGGCGCCTGGTGTACGTGCGGTGACCCCAGATGATCCCGGCGCCCAGGACGGCCAGCAGGTAGCCGACATGCAGCAGCGCCGATCCCACGGTGGCGGTGCCCAGGCACAGGCCGCGGCACAGCGCCACGCCGTGCCACAGCGGAGTCAGGTAGGCGATGGGCCTGATCCAGGCGGGCAGCTGGGAAACCGGGAAGAACGTGCCGGAGAACAGGAACAGCGGGATCATCCCGAAGCGGTACACCACGGCCAGGGAGGTGTCCTTGGTGCGGGTCACGGTCCACGCCTCGATCACCGCCGTGAACGCCAGCCCGGTCAGCACGGCCACCGGCAGGGCCGCGATGGCCAGCGGCGAGGTGATCGCCCCGAACGCCGCGGCCACGGCCAGGAACACGCCCGAGGTCATGGTCAGCTTCAGCGCGACGAACAGCAGGTGCCCGTGGAACAGGTCGCGCGGCCGCAGCGGCGAGGACACCGCGGCCTGGTAGGTGTGGTTCCACTTGACCGAGCCGAACACCGGGTAGGTGGACTCCCCCACCCCGGTGCCCATCGCGCTCGCGGCCAGCAGGCCGGGCGCGAGGAAGACCAGGTAGCTGACGTGGCCCAGGCGGGCCGTCCCGTGCTGGTCCACCAGCGTGCCCAGGCCGAGTCCCATGGCGCCCAGGTACAGCAGCGGGTTCAGCACCGTGGAGATGATCGAGCCGCGCCAGGTCCGCCGGTAGTCGGTCAGCCAGAACCGCAGCTGCCGGACCGCGAAAGACCAGGCGGGCGGCGGGCCGGCCAGGGCCGCCGGGCGGGCCGGCGGCGCCGCGGCCGGGCTGCCCGGGGCCGTCTGCGCCGCCATCAGTCCTCCAGCCGGCGGCCGGTGAGCCGCAGGAACACGTCTTCCAGCGTGCTGCGCCGGACCAGCGAGGTCAGCGGGTCCAGGCCCAGTCCCCGGACCGCGGCCAGCACGGCGTCCCCGTCGTCGACGTAGAGCAGCACCCGGTCGGCCAGCACCTCACGGCGGTGGGCGGGCACCGCGGCCAGCTTCTCCGCGGCGTTCTCGTGCACCGCCGGGTCGAACCGGAGCTCGAGGACCTCCGGGGTGGAGTACCGCTCGATCAGCTCCCGGGGCGAGCCCTCGGCCGCGATCCGGCCGCCGTCCATGACCACCAGGCGGTCGCACAGCTGCTCGGCCTCGTCCATGTAGTGCGTGGTCAGGACCAGCGTCACGCCCTGCTGCTTGAGCCGGAACAGCCGGTCCCAGACCACGTGCCGGGCCTGCGGGTCGAGGCCGGTGGTCGGCTCGTCCAGGAGCAGGATCTCCGGCTCGTTGATCAGCGACCGGGCGATGGTCAGCCGGCGCTTCAGCCCGCCGGACAGCGGCTCCACCCGGTCGCCGGCCCGGTCGGCGAGCTGGACGAACTCCAGCAGCCGGTCGCTGCGCTCGCGGATCACCGGCCGGGGCAGCCCGAAGTACCGGCCGTACACCAGGAGGTTCTCCCGGACCGTGAGCTCCACGTCCAGTGAGTCCTCCTGGGGCACGACGCCGAGCCGGGCCCGGATGGCCGGGCCGTCGGCCACGGGGTCGAGGCCGAAGATCGACAATTCCCCCTCGGTGGGCGGCGAGACACAGCCGATCATGCGCATCGTGGAGGACTTGCCCGCGCCGTTGGGGCCGAGGAAACCGAACGCCTCGCCGCGGAGCAGCTCGAAATCGACCCCGTCCACCGCCGTGAAAGTCCCGAACCGCTTGGTGAGGCCGCGAGCACGGATGAGAGCGGTGGTCACAGGCACTCAGCCGAGACTACCGGCACGGGCTGGCTATTCCGAGCGGGTTATTTTCCTACCACTTGACCTGCAATCCCGGCCCAGCCGCCCCGGCGGCCTGGCCGGGCCGGTACTGTCACAGGCAGCGACTCTTTCGCTGCGCCCCCGCAGAACCAGCCCCCGCAGGACTGTTTGAGAGGAAGTCGGCCAGGTGAGATTGGCTCTCAGGCTGTACGAGCGGTTCCGCGTGCTGATCCATGAGGCGGCGAAGTTCGGCGTAGTGGGCCTGATCGGGTTCGTCGTGAGCCTCGGCGGCGCCGACGTCCTGCACTACGGCGCGGGTCTCGGCAAGTACAGCTCGGTGATCATCGCGACCGCCGCCGCGACCGTGGTGACGTTTGTCGGCAACCGTTACTGGGCGTTCCGGCACCGTGAGCGGACCGGGATGGGCCGCGAGACGGTCATGTTCTTCGTGTTCAACGGGATCGGGCTGCTCATCCAGCTGGCCTGCGTCGCGATCGTGCAGGACGGCGCGCACCTGGAGGGCAAGCTCTGGTACAACGTCGCCAACCTGGTCGGCATCGCGCTGGGCACCCTGTTCCGGTTCTGGTCCTACCGCAAGTGGGTGTGGCGGACCCAGGAACCCGCGGGCGGGGTACCGGCCAGCGGCCATGGACCGCTCGCACCGGCCCCGGGGTTCCCGGAGGCCGGGGTGGACGGGGTGGCCGGGGCGGTCGCCGTGGGCCTGGACGAGGAGGCCCCGCTGTACGGCCGTGAGGGCACCGGTGCCGCTACCGACAGCCGCCCGGGCGGCCCGCGGCACGCCGCGAATCAGCGGAGCTGACGGGGTTTCACCCGCCGCGCGGCCTGACGGGGTTTCACCCGCCGCGCGGCCTGACGGGGTTTCACCCGCCGCGCGGCCTGACGGGGTTTCACCCGCCGCGCGGCCTGGGGCCAGGCCAGCCGGGCCGGCCCGGCTCCCGGGTTTTCCCGCCCGCCGCCAGCGGCGCTGCCCCGGGGCGGCGCGACCGGGCCGGTCGTGGGGTTCGTTGCGGAGAATTTAGGGGTTAACGGGTGCCCGTGCAGCCGGTGCCGCTGCCGCCGACCAGCCGGAGGCCGCGGGCGTAGGCGGCGGTGGCCTGGGCCTGGGTGATCTTGCCGGTGGCGACCAGCCGGCCCAGCACGTGCGCCTCGCGGGCCCGGCCGCGGGCGTAGTGCGCGATCGGGTCGTCCGCGGTGGGCCCCTGGACCAGCCCGGCCAGCGTGGCCGCTTCCGGCAGGGTCAGGCCCGCCGGGGCGGTGCCGAAGTACCCGCAGCTCGCCCGGGCCACGCCGTAGTAGCCGTGGCCGAAGTAGGCGACGTCGGCGTACATCCGCAGCACCGTGGCCTTGGGGTAGGCCAGATCGAGCTTGATGCCCAGCATGACCTGCTTGACCTCGACGCTGAGCCCGCTCTGGTCCGGCGTGTACAGCATCTTGGCCAGCTGCTGGTACAGCGTGGCACCGCCCTGGTCGCCGTGCCCGGTGACCTGGGAGGCGACGACCCGGGCGATCGCGTAGATGTCCACCCCGGGCTCGGAGTAGAAGCGGTGATCCTCGGTGGCCACCAGGGACTCGGCGAACAGCGGGGACACCGGCGGTCCCGGGTAGGCGACATGGTGCCCGGCGTCGATGGCCCGGGCCAGCGCGGGCGCGTTGCCGACCGACGGGGTGAGCGCGTACGCCGCGCCGAACGCGAGCACCCCGAGCACGACCACGGCCAGCACCAGGCCTAGCAGCCAGCGCAGCACCCGCCAGCGGCGGCGCCGGTACCCAGGCCGGCCAGGCAGATAGCCGCCGTCGTCCGGGTCGTCGCGGTACATGTCATCATCGTCCCGGTCATCCGGGTACTCGCCATCGCCGGCGTAGGGTCCGTCATCCGCGCAGGGTCCGTCGTCCCGGTAGGGGCCGTCGTCCGGGTAGTTGCGGTAAGGGTCCCCCGACGTGGTGCCGTACGGCAACGGCGCCGTCTGCGGGTCGTAGCTCATCCGCGCCGCCCGGGGATCACCGGGCCCACCCTTGCGGGCCGGTCCCCGTGCCATCATCCGTTCGCTCCGTCTGGTCGAGGCCGTCGGTCGAGGGCCGGCGGGGTTACGCGGGGCCTACCCCAGTAACGCAACGAAGAATCATGGCGCTAAGTGCCCGTTCGGCGCGGGTTCCCCCGTCATCGCCCCGCGAGCGTTACGCTACGTGCCGTAATCGACTGCCTACGGTAGGTAGTCACCAGGGGGGATTCAGAGAATGAGACAAGTCTCAAAGCTGCTCGCCGGGCTCGTCACCGTCGGCGCGGCGGCGTTCACGCTGGTGGGGGCCAGCGCGGCCGATGCCGCGTCGTCCACGGTCTACGTATCCATGCACGGCCGGGGCGGGAACTCGGACCGCTCGTGCGCCACGGCCCGGTACCGCCACATCAACCAGGCCATCGCCGCGGCCCCGAAGGGCGGCAGCGTGATCGTCTGCGGGGGCACGTACAAGGTGCAGGCCGTGATCACCAAGCCGCTCGCGCTGATCGGCCGCCGCGGCGCCACCATCAACGCCCGGGGGCAGAAGCCGATCAGCAAGAAGCTGCCCGGGGGCAGCGGCGTGGTCGTGTACGGCACCCGCAACGTCGAGGTCACCGGGTTCACCGTGAAGTACGCGGGCTTCGACGCCATCCTGGTCGGCCGCAGCAGCCGGGTCCTGGTCTCGCACAACCTGCTGCGGGACAACGGCGATGTGGGCGTGGACTTCAACGGCACGTCCGACTCGCTGGCGACCCACAACCTCTCCGAGTTCAACCAGGGCGGCGGCTTCCTGATCGCCGACGACCTGGGGCCGACCCACTACGACGCGGTCACCAGGAACGCCGCCCTGCACAACCCGGGCGGTTGCGGCGTCATCATCGCCGGCCATTCCACGAGTGGGGTGTGGGACAACTACGTCGCCCACAACCTGATCGCCTACAACGGGCTGGACAAGAAGTCAGCGGGGGCCGGCGTGGTCATCGCCACCGAGGTCAAGGGCGAGCGGGTGTCCGGCAACCTGGTGGCCGACAACGACATCTACGGCAACGGCCTGTCCGGCGTGACCATCCACTCGCACGTGCCGGGACAGCGGATGAGCGGCAACCAGATCGTGGGCAACGACATCGGGCGCAACAACCTCGTCGGTGACCCGATCGGGCTGGCCCCGCCGGTCACCGCGCACCCGGACAAGCGCACCACGGGCATCCTGGTCGGCGCCTCGTCCTCGATCAAGGTGTGGATCCACGGCAACTACATCCACAACAACTGGTTCGGAATCTACCTGAACGGGCGCATCCAGGCCCACATCTACAACAACCGCTACCACCGGGTGCACAAGCACATCAAGGTCGCGTAAGCACGCTGCTGGTGCAGGCTGGCTGCCCTCCCCATGCCCTGGGCTGCGGAGGGCAGCCAGCCTTCTTTTCTGCGCAGCGGCGTTTGGCGGGTCCGCGGTGTTGAGCGGGCCGGCGGTGTTGAGCGGGCCCGCGGTGTTGAGCGGGCCCGCAGCGTTGAGCGGGCCCGCGGCGTTTAGCGGGCCCGCGGCGTTTAGCGGGCCCGCGGCGGAGGGCATACAGCGGGGTGGCTGCCGGTTGAGGTCAACGTGCTAGACGCAGGGCCGGGAATCCCTGCAGGCTGGCCCAGCATGTGCCCCGGCATCGAGCCCCCTCGTCCTTCCCGTGGAGCGCCCGTCATGGAAGTCAAGGAACTCGGACATCTAGTCCTCTATGTTCACAACCTGGACCGCTCCGCGTCGTTCTACCGGGACGTGCTCGGCTGGCGCCAGATCATGGGCGGCCCCGGCGACGACCCGCTCCCCTTCCGCGCGGCCGCCTTCTCCGCGCCGTCCGGGCGTACCCACCATGAGCTGCTGCTCATCGAGGTCGGCGAGGACGCCGCCAACCTCCCGCCTGGCCGGCGGGTCGGCCTCTACCACTTCGGGCTGAAGGTCGGGGACAGCGACGACGAGCTTCGCGGGGCGCTGGCTGCCCTGGAGGCCAATGGGGTCAACGTGGTGGGGGCCAGCGACCACACGGTGACGCACAGCCTGTACATCACCGACCCGGACGGGAACGAGATCGAGCTGTACGTGGACGTGCCCGGGGTGGACTGGCGGAGCGACCCCTCCCTGGTCGCCGCCCCCATCAAGCCCCTGAAGCTCTGACGCCCGGGCTGACGTCGCGGGTCGCGCGGGCCGGGGTCGCGGGCGGGGGTCGCGGGCGGGCCGGGACGGGTCGGCCGGGACGGGTCGGCCGGGACGGGTCGGCCGGGACGGGTCGGCCGGGACGGGTCGGCCGGGACGGGTCGGAGCCCGGGCGGGGTCGGCCGGCCCGAGGGTCGGGCCGGGACGGGTCAGCCGGGGCCGGTCGGCCAGGCCGGGGCCGGTCCCTGGGCGCCCCACCAGTCACTTTGGTCACAGCCCCCGGGGTCTGGGCGACTTCTCCCGCAAAACGTGCACTTCGTTGGGTGATTTGCCCGGTTCGGACGCACCGTCCGCGGGAAAAGTCGATCGGGTGCGGCGCCCAGGCCCGCGGGGCGGGGCGACGGCTTGGCCTCATTCCCCCGGCCGCCCGGCCGTCCGGTCCCGGCAGCAGGACTGCCATCGCGGGCGGGTGAAGCCAGGGTGGATGTCCTGTAGGCTGCTGCGTGGCAACGGGACGTGGCGCAGTTTGGCAGCGCACTTGACTGGGGGTCAAGGGGTCGCCGGTTCAAATCCGGCCGTCCCGACCATTGCTTAGCAGGTCAGAGGCCACTTCGCCGGGTTGGCGAGGTGGCCTCAAGATCTTTTGACCGCACGTTGACCGCAGGTTTTGGCGGCATTCTGCGGCATGAGGCGATCACGAATTGCGGTCGCCGTGGTTGCGTTGGCGACGCGCGCCGCGCGCCAGCACTGGCGATCCCCCCGGCTGTGCCGGTGCTCCCTACGGTGTCCGCAGGTCCTGGCCCCGGCCGCGTACGCCCGGTCAGTCCTGTCGGGTCAGCATGAAGACTGGAATCTGTCGCGTGGTCTTGGCCTGAGCCTGGTCGAGTTGGGGATACTGCGCAACCAACTTCGGCCACAGCTCGGCGCGGGCGGTGCCGTCGAGTTCCTGCGCCAGTACCGCGAACGTCTGGGTGCCCACCTCGGCCTTGATCCTTGGGTTGGCCTTGAGGTTGTAGTACCAGTTTGGGTGAATAGGCGATCCGCCATTGGCGGCCCAGATCGCGAAGCGGGTGTCTCCCTGAAGAGAGTAGGCCAGCGGCGAGACGCGCTCGATCCCGGATTTTGCGCCGGTGTGGTGGATGAGAATCAGCGTGATCTCCGCCCATGGCCCGCCGACGCGTCCTCCATTCGCCCGGAACTCCTCAATGATCTTGGTGTTGTAGTCGTCGGTCCCGCTCGGAGCCGGGTTCGCCATGATGTCCTCCAAACCGCAGAAGCGGCGCAGCCTGATCAAGCAACATCGGGCTGTCTGCAGCCTCTGCACCTGTTTCGGTGACTGCCTGCTAGCCGTTGCCTATACGGGGTGGTGCGACCAGCCGGGCGGAGAGTCCTCCTCCTGCCGGCCGTACACGGTCCCGTCTCAGATGCTGTTGACCAGGACGAGCTGGTCATCGGCAGGTGACAGCATCAGCCATTCCTTCACTGGTTTCCGGGCGGATAGGTGCGAGTGTCATGACGGTTGCTCTGCGGTCTCGGGGTACTCGTCGTGCCGATGGAACCATGACACGTCGCCTTCGTTGCGGCCCAGCGGCGCGCGGTCCAGCCATTGCCACATCGTCCACAGTCCGTCGAAGCCGCGGGAATACGCGGAATACGTGTGGAACACGTCGTCGCCGTCACGCGCGAATGCGCTCATGCCGGGTTGCTCGCCCGACCAGTCGCGCCAGGCGACGTTCTCCGCCTCGAGCTGCGCCTGGTCCTTGTAGTTGTACTCAACCGGTGCCACTGCGGGATCGATCGTCACGTGGAAGTCGTGGTTGAAACTGCTGCCGGACGACGAGACCCAACGGAAGTTCCATCCCATACGCCGCTTGTATGCGACGAGCTTGTCGAGCGGCGCGCGCGACACCACGACGAAGGCGACATCGTGGTGCTCGAAGTGCGGGATGCTGCCGGCGAAGCCGTCGGTGACCGCGGAGCAGCTCGGACAACCTTCGTTCCAGTCCGAATCGAACATGAAGTGATAGACGAGCATCTGCGAACGACCGCCGAACAGATCGCGCAGCGATGCATCGCCGTCTTCGGTCGTAAACCGATACTCCTCCTCAGCCCGCACCCAGGGCAGCTCCTGCCGCCGGCGCGCCAGTTCGTCGCTACGCCGCGTCAGTGCCTTCTCGGCCTCGAGCAGCTCCAGCCGGGCCGCAAGCCACTCTTCACGTGTTCCGGTCTTGTGATCGGTCATTGTTTCTCTTCTCATGTGGTAACAGCGGGGCTGGACGTGCCTCGTGCCGGCGATGCTACGAATCTGGGGGTCGCGTCAGGTCCGCCGGGGGATTGTCGGAGCCTTCGCTTTTCCTTGCCCGTGCGTGTGCCGCTTCGGCGAGCCGTTTGATCGCGCCGAGGCGCCGGTCCCATTGCGCGGCGAGGTCAGCCATAGCCTGGGCGGCCTGGTCGAGACGGCCGGCCTCTACCTGGTAGAGAACCTCCCGGCCCTGCTTGCGCCGGCTGACCAGCCCGGCGTGTTCGAGCACGGCCAGATGCTTGGAGACCGCCTGGCGGGAGAAGGGCACGTGCCCGGCCAGCCAGCTGGCGCTTACGTCACCGTTGCTGACCAGGAGGTCGAGGACCCGACGGCGAGACGGGTCGGCGATGGCCGACCACAGCGCGTCATCGACCTGCGCTGTCATCGCGGCTGCCGCTTACCGAGTACGTCGGCGAGGCGGTCCAGGAACTCGGCCCAGCCATCCCGGTGCTCGTCGGCATAGCGCTGCTTCTCCGCGTCGGGCCAGTCGCGCAGCTCGTGGCCGCTTTCGGACACTCGAAGACGGGTCCGCTCGCTGCCTTCGGGCGTGAGCGTGAACTCGACAAGCATCGAGTTGCCGGCCACCGGCTCCTCCGTGCGGGGATGGTTCCAGCGGAACGAGAAGCGAGTCGGCGGGTCGACCGTCTCCACGACGACCGGGCCGCCCTGGTCCCCGAACTGCATATAGCCGTGCGCGCCGGGTTCCACGACCAGTTCCACCCGGTCGGCGAACCACAGGCTGATCTGATCAGGCTCGGTGATGGTGCGCCACACCACCTCCGGCGGCGCCTCGATCAGGATCTCCCGCTCAATCACCAGGCCTGCCATCAGTATCCAGCTCCTTCCGAAGCGCGCCGGTGCTGCCACCTGGCGTGGCATGCCGGTCATGGCCGGCTCCGACTCGACCTGCAACCTACGGTAGCACATCAGAGGTCGATATGCAACCGATGCTTGCAGTTGATGCACCGTGCACCGTTCCGCGGACGCGCAACTCGTTATTGCACATCCTAGTCACCACTTGCTACCATCGGTTGCACATTGAGAAAGGGGGAAGACATGCAGGACGTCCTCTGCGCTGGCGCCTCGCCCGCTGGTACCCAGGCCCGTCGGCCTGGTTCGCACGACCCCAGGGCTGGCCAGCCTCTCCAGACGCACGGGAAGCGCTGGCGAGCCTTCGCCCGGCTGACAGCGGCCCGCGGGTATGAGGGCTAGCCGCAAAGGCTGGCACCACTTCGAACCGGCAACTCGACGACCGGAGGCAAGGCAATGACTGCACGCAACGACCAGATAACGAGCTTTACCTATACGACCTACATCCACGCCACGCCCGAGCGGGTCTGGCAGGGCCTCACCGATCCCGCCGTCACGAAGCGCTACTGGCGGCACCACAAGGCTGGTGCGAAGACCTTCCGCTCGGACTGGAAGAAGGGCTCGACCTACGACTTGGCGCACGAGGAAGTCGGGCTCGTCGTGAGCGACCCTGAACAGGTGATCCTCGAGTCACACCCCTGCCGCCGGCTGGCCTACACCTGGCACACCATCACGCCCGAGTGGGCCGCCAGTGTCGGCATGGACGAAGCAACCGCTCACGCCTGGCGCGCTGAGCCGCGCTCCAAGGTGACCTTCGGCATCGAGGATGCGGGGCAGGGTGTCATCAGGCTCACGGTCGCCCATGAGGGCTTCGAGCCTGGCAGCGACGTTCTGCAGGGAATCTCGGACGGGTGGCCCGCCGTCCTTGCCAGCCTGAAGACCCTGCTCGAGACAGGGTCTGCGCTGCCCTGGACGTAGCGGATTGGCCAGGCCGGGAACCTTAAGCGGGCCCCGTCTCATCGGACGTGGCCGCCGGTTGCGGGAGCCAATTGCGGGAGCCAATGCCCTCCGACTCCCCCGGACTCACCGCGACTCCCCGGGGCGATTCTCCAGGTGAGAGGCTCCCCGCAGGACTCCCTCAGACCGGGCCGGACACCCGAGTCGTGCCTGGGGGTCAAGGGGTCGCCGGTTCAAATCCGGCCGTCCCGACCATTGCATAGCAGGTCAGAGGCCACTTCGCCGGGTTGGCGAGGTGGCCTCAAGATCTTTTGACCGCACGTTGACCGCAGGTTTTGGCGGCATTCTGCGGCACGTAACGTTCGTGGAGAGTGGCGAACGTCACATTTCGGCAGAGCAGCAGTGAACAGGCGGCGGCTACGAACGGCGCCCAGACCACCCGCGATCACCCCCGGACCACCGGCAACGGCGAACTTGAGCCCGATGAGACGGACGACGACCGGGAACAATGTCGCGCTCACGGCGAGCACGGCGGCCATGGACAGGATGCGCAGCCCGGCCTGGAGGGCGACAACCCGAGGTCGAACTGCAGGAACTGAGTCGGCACGAACAGCGCACCCTGCAGTCCGAAGACCCCGAGGCTCTCCGCTGTCGCGGCTGCCGAGAACCGGCGGTTAGAGAATGACCCAGCTTCAGCGTCGGGTGACGGCTGCGAGCTGCCCAGGCGACGGAAGCGCCGATAACAACGCGGCTGGCCAGCGCGGCTCCGACCACCTCCCCGGAGGCCCAGCCCGGAGCCGGACCTTCGATGATCGCCCACAGCAGGCAGGCCGAGGCCTGCGATCGACAGCACCGCCCCAGGGATGGGGCCGGCCGACGGCCGGGTTCCTTGAGTCGGGCACCCGCACCAGCACTCGGCCAGCCTGACGACCACGATCGGGACGTTGAGCAGAAACACCGAGCCCTACCAGAACCGGGCGAGCAGCAGGCCGCAGGCGATCGGGCCAATCGCGAGGCCGAGCCCGAGGGTCGCGGCCCAGGCACCCATTGCCCGGGCGTGCTCCCCTGCGTCACGGACACGTCGTTGAGGATGCCGCTGTTAGCCTGGTTTTGGGTCCTGGACGCCGAAGAGGCGAAGGAAGCTGAGGTGCGCGGCACGCGTGGCGTCTTCGACGGTCATGCGCCTGGCTTTGACTTCGTCCTGGGCGGCGCGGCCAATGGCCATGCCAGCCGCGATGAGCCAGGTGGCTGAGACCCGGCGGTCGAAGTCGCCGCTTTCCTGTCCGCGCCGGACGATGTCATGCAGTCGTTCCACGACCGGGCCGTGCCGGTCGAGGTCTTCGTCGGGGCTGACCTCGGGCAGGTTCCAGAGGAACGGGTAACGGGCGCTCACCTGCCAGCCGGCGTCGAGCAGCCGGATCAGCGCCTCGGCCGGCGGCGCGTCCTCAAGCCCGGCCGCCTCGAACGCCGCGGACGCCTCGGCCATGGCCTGCTCGATGACGGCGTTGAGCAGCGCCTCGCGGGAGGCGAAGTGAGCATAGACAGTCTGCCGGGTGACCCCGGCAGCCCGGGCGACGTCCTCGACACTCGCCTCCGGTTGCGAGGTCAGAACCTTGGTAGCCGCCTGCAGGATAGCGGTGACGTTCTGCTCGGCATCGGCCCGCCGTCGCCTGCGTCTGGCCTGCGGCCGCACTGACCCCTCCACCACCCACCCCTAACATTGACACATTGTAAAAGATCACCTATCTTTGACACTACTGTAGAAGATAATACGGAACGCGGCAAGAAACGGCCGCGGGCGTCGCGGAAAAGACCGAGGAGCCGGGCAGGCCGGGACCGGGACACCGGCGAGCGCTCCCACGCCATCGCGGCCGCTGGGCCGGCGCAGCACTTCGGCCCCCCGGCGGTGGCCGGTACCAGCCGCCGTTTCCGGCGCTCAATGTCCGGATTGGCTCTGAGTGGAAGCCGAGCAGCGGGCGTCCGTTATTACCCGCCCACGCCCACTTGATTAACGAGAGAACGGGACCGACGGACATGGTCAGGCAAATTTCAAGGAGTAACCAGGACCGAACGGTGACGGCTCGCAAGCAGCACCGCTGGCTGCGATGGGTGGTGGCAGGCCTGGCCACGGTTCTCGTGCTCGCCGTGGCTGGGACGTTCGTCTTCATCCACTTCCTGGGCGGTCCTGTTCCCGCTCCGCTGACCCTGCCGAAGCTGGCCGCGGCAGCCGCCGGGAACGCCAGCGCCCCGGTTGATGGGACCTGGACGGCAAAGAAAGGATCGCTGGCCGGCTACCGCGTCCGGGAGGACTTCATCGGGCCGGGTAACAGCATGGCCGGCCGGACCAGCGCGATGACCGGCACGGTCGTCATTGCCCATGCCGAGGTCACCTCGGCGTCCTTCCGCATCGGCCTGACCACGGTCACGGTCAATGGCAAGACCCAGCCGCAGCTCGCGAAAATCCTGGATACCGCCAGCTTCCCGGATGCGACCTTCACCCTGACCAAGCCGATCACTGTCGGCTCCGGCCTGCTCATGAACAAGACGTTCGCGGTGCAGGCGACCGGCCTGCTTACCATGCACGGCACAACCCGGCCGGTTACCTTCCGGGCCACTGCCCGCTACAGCGGATCGCTGCTGGAAGCGGCGGGATCGATTCCCGTGGTCTTCCCGGACTGGAACATCCGCACCCCCGAATTCCTGCAGAACCAAGGCCTGCTGGAATTCCTGCTCGTCCTCCGGCACTGACGTCGGACTCTCTAGACGCCTACCAGGAACGGCTCGCGGAGCTGCCCGGCTTGGATCCCATCCCGCGGCAATGGCTGCACCTCACCACCCAGGGGATTGGGTTCACCGACGAGGTCCCGGACGCAGACATCGAAGCCATCATTGAGGCGTCTCGCGAACGGCTCGCGGCTGTTCCCCGGGCGACCGTGAGGATGGGACCAGCGGTTGTTGATCCGGAGGTGGTCCGGCTTGAGGTCCGGCCAGTAGATGCCCTGACTCCGGTTCGCTGGGCGCTGCGGGACGCGATTGCCGCCGTGCTCGGGCCCTGAGCAGGTGGGTGAATCCGATGACTGGACACCTCACGTCAGCGTCGCCTACAGCAACGCCGCCGGGCCGATGAAGCCCTACCGGAAAGTGCTGGATCCGCCGCTAAGGTCAGTCAGCCTCGAGATCCCCGACGTTCAGCTGATCGTCCTAGAACGCAACACGCATCTCTACCAGTGGCAGACGCGCGCTGTTATCGTCCTGGGCTGAGCACCTTGCAGCTGATCATAGCTCGGGCACGAGGCAACGCCGATATATCGCGACACATTCATTCGGCGGTCACTGTGAGTCAGGTACAAGTTGTAGTTACAGCCGTTCCCTGAACGCCTGGCGATTACGGACGAGGACCGGCCTCCGGAGACTACGACGCTCAAGCGCGCAAATCATCCAATATCGTTCGATACCTCCGGTGATATCGTGAGCAAGGGATTACGTGCTGACTCGATCAGCCCCCGGCGCAGGCGGAAGACCAAGCGCATCACACTGCGCGCCCACTTAACTACCCTACGTAATAGCCATGTTGCTGCTGCTCATAGGTCGATCTTCGGCGTAACATATAGCGTTACCGTCAGCGATGACAGCGGTCTCTAAGTCGGCAGCTCTCGATTAGGACTTAATGTTCGACAAGGTAGCTAACAAGGGGAGATTGAGGATCTATCAAAGGTCCCCAGCAACTTGGGGGGTTCAAGTCCGTGGCTAGACACAATGACAGACGTGTGCGCACGAACCGTTATCTGTGGTTCGCATTGGGTTTCATCTCACTGTTTGCGGGATCCCTCGCAGCGCTCCTGTTGCTCAACGTATCAAACACGCGCATTGGCAGTGCCTTAAATCTCGCTCTAGGAGTCGTGGCGACTTGTGCCGCTGCTGGAGGTTTTGTCTTTAGCATCCTGGGTCGGAAAGATTCGGCGCCGCCGACATCTCCTAATGGCATCTACCCTCCCGAGCCCTTCCCAGTCCAAATTTCTATAGCGGGTCGAGACAGACAGTCGTCGCTTGAGTCATACGTTACGAAGATGCAACTCAGGCTTCATGACCTCGGCATGAGCCTGTCCTCCTTTGTACCTCTCACTTTGACCGCAGATCCTGACCTTAGTGACGACCTACTCCCCGAACTCGAGTGGACAAACAGAGGCCGTAGGGCCGATTATCCCCGCACCGAGTCAGAGAGAATTGACCTATTGGACATCCCGAATAGGTTCAATCATGTGGTGCTGCTTGGTGAACCTGGATCAGGCAAGACAACATGCCTTCGACGGCTGGCTCTCGAGGAACTCAACCGAGTATCGGCATGGCTCCAGCATCACTCATTGAGCACATCAATCGACGAGACATCCCTCCGTCTCCCACTGTACGCATCCCTCTCAACTTGGCAGCCAGGCATAAGCGCGAAAAACTTCCTCCGTTCACAACTACAAGAGCTACTTGGCGCAGAAAACTACTACGTAGTTCATTTTGATAACGAGTTCTCTGATGGCCGCTTTATTTTTCTCCTCGACGGGCTGAATGAACTCCCCGGGCGACGAGCAAACGTTAACGAAGGACGCCACGAGCAGCGAGGGGAGCATACGAATGGCCCAAAGTTGCCCGGAGTGAATGTTGCGTCCTTTGATCGTCGTGAAAACGAGCTAAGAGATCTAGCGAGCCTGATAGGACTCCAATCTAACTTTATCCTAACTTGCCGAAGCCACGAGTACTTGGATTCCTACCGCTGGCAGACTGTTCGGATTTTGCCTATGAGGCCAGACCAGATCGATCAGTTCATCAATGTATACCTAGCCGATGATCGCGCTCCGGACCTTAGTGCTTCACTACACAACGACCATAGACTGGCCGCAATCGCAGATAATCCGTTCTTCCTCCGAGCCATTATCAGAATCTATGAGCCAGGCGTCCAGCTAAACAGTCGTGGGCAGATCTTGACAAGACTCTATAAAATCCTGTTGAGGAACGAAAGTGCGCGAGGCGCTCAACTCCCTGCGGAACCACGCTTGACCCGCACGATAGGAAGAGTTGCCTACCGCATGCTTGCTGCCGGAAAAGTTGGAGGTCAAGCTCCAGTCGGAAACCTCACCCGAACGGAACTCGTGTGCGCGAGGGCTCTTACTGGAACCGGCCTGCTTATTGAACGTGACGGTAGATTCTTCTTTCACCATCAAATAATTCAGGAATTCTTTGCCGCCCTGGGTCTTAACAGCCGAGAGGTCAGACGCAAGCCCAAGACATTACTTGCCGATAAACGGTGGTCTGAAGTCGTGGCCCTCTGGTGCGACCTGGATACCGACCGTATACCCGAACGAGTTAGGGCTGCCCTTATGGCCCGGAACCTGCCTTGGCGAAGACCGCGTTCTCGCCCCTCCTTCTTTCTAGGCCTCTACCAAATGCTGACATCATTTGCCGTGCTAGTCGTAGCGGCGATTTACTTCTGGAACGGGGTACTGGGTACACGCACTCTACTCAACCTTCCCCTTCATCTGGGGGGGATAGTCCCCCTAGTGCTGCTGATGGTGGCTCTGGCGGTCCGCCTCATATGGTCCTGTACGGGCAGACATACAAAAGTCATAATCAATAGCACCTATGTTCTATCTATGGTCCATTATCCTAAAGCGTTGAACGATATCGTGGACGCATTCTCATGTCTTTATCACACAGAGGCTGCGGAAGTAGCAGGCTATGTGGCACCGTCGTTTGGCTCGATGGCGCTTCCCTACGTTATGCGTGGGCTTGGAAGTAGTAAGTGGCGAGTGCGCGCGGGATGTGTCCAAGTCCTCGGGGAACTAGCACGCTCCCAACCACGTGACGGTCGCGCACTCGAAATCATGCTAGCAGTTTCACGGGCAGGCGATCCGCAGCTAATGAGATCACTCCTTGATGGGCTTAGCGGCTACGAGGACGAGCGGGTTCCAAATGTGGTTGGTGAGATTCTTTCCCGGTCGTCAACAAATGGGATTACGCTTGGATATCGCTTGTCGCCTATCTCAAAGTTGAGTAGTGAGGAAGAACGCGCTTGGAGCGATGATTTGGTTGCGCACTTTGAACTTCTTGCCGCTCCGAACCGCCCGCTAGCACTCCGAGCGGCAGCTCTGCAAACTATGGGTGTGCTGCGGATTCCGGACTGTGAAGACAGACTTGGGAAAGTGGCTGAGGATAACTATGAGGCAACAGGTGTCCGACAGAGCGCCGTGAAAGGACTTGGCTTCGTTCAGACCCCCCGTGCTGTAGACCGCCTTGTTCGACTCGCGGAAGAGTATCGGGACCCCGTGCGCAAGTGGGCATGCGAGGCCTTGCGCCAGATTCGGGATCCCCACTCAAGTCAGTCGCTTGAGGAGGCCACCAATAGTTCTCGGTGGGAGGTTCGCCAGGTGGTTGCTACAGCCTTGGGCGCGACCAAGGGCCCAGGGGCACTCCTTAAGCTGAAGGAGTTGGCGGAAGATCAAGATTATGATGTTAGAGAATCAGTGGCTCGAGCACTTTCCCTCGTTGATCTACCTGAAGCAGTTAGTGTGCTCGGGCGGCTAGCTCGTGACCGGGACCCAGATGTTCGCAAGGCTGCCCTAGAGGTTATGAATTCACGATATCCGCATCTTGTTGGCGAGGACATACTGGCCCTTGCAGAAGACCGGCTCTACCCGGACCGAGTGCGCGCCATAAGGTCCCTGGCCCATTACGCTGATCCTGCAATAGAGGGCAGGGTGCGTAATCTCGTTGGGGATCCGGACAAACGTGTCCGAGAGGCAGCGTGGGAAGTACTGCGCCTCATTCGTGGAGCATCTAACCGTAGGCCAGGCCGACGAGTAGGCACTAGTTTGCTTGGAAGCGCTAGACAGCGCTTTGTGCAGTGGCTTCAGTTTGATGGATACAGAGAGATGCTCAGGGATGAGCGCCTGTCGGGCGTTCCTGAAATGCAGGTCAGGATGAACGTCCAGACGAAGATTCTTGGAGATGCCGAATTGACGCGGCGATACAGGAAGCTCTATCGCCTTTATACTTTCATGTTGTCATCGCTCATTATCGCAGGAGTCTTTGCTGGGGTTTTTGCGTGCCGTTTGGCGCTCTGGGAAATTGAGCACCTGATCAGCTATTGGCTCTATTTCGTGGCTGTTCTTGCACTTGCTGCACTTGGCTTTATCCCCGGATTTCGGTGGCTACGTCACATATGGGGAGTGCGCGGGCTCCTAGAGGTATCACGACTGGCCGCTCTTCTGCTACTAATGGGGACGATACTTGCTGGGATTCTTTACGCTTGGTGGGTAATTATACTAGGCATTGGGGTTGTGACAGCTCTAGTGTTGCTCGTAGCTCTGAGGAGGCGAAGAAGAAGAGGACGCCATGTCCTTATGGCACTAAGGTCGGCTGACGCTGCGCTTGCCGAACTCTCTTAACTTGCGCGCCACAAGTTAAGGTCTAGAACCGAACCTTGCCGCTGCCGCGGCCCTTGCGCAACACCGACCCGACGACACCAAAACACACTTCGAGATCGACCTTCAGCTGGTGCAAGCCGTCAACAACTTGCTCGGTGAAGGAGCGCATGTCACCATCTCGGCATGATCGCCCACTAACAGCGGCGGTTCACTGAAGCCGAGACCAGCTACCGCAAAGCCCTGACAGCTCTCTGAGCTCCGGCGACGTCCCGTGGTTCAGTGAACAGGCATGATTGAGCATTCCTTCCGGTCGTTCCGAAGACATCTAACGAGACGGTGACCGCTCAGAGCACTCAACCCGCTGTCGGAATTCCCTGTCGGTATTTGCCGACATCGTGACTGTCCGCTTGCCTGGAGTCACTTCACAAGGCGAGCAAGGGGGCGGCGGAGAGTTGCCTGAGTCAGCAGATACAGCCGGATAAACGGTGGCCCCGCACAGCGGGAGTTCGCCCAGGGCGGGCGCGTACCTGGTCGCGTGCGGGTGGACACCGGCCTCGGCACCCGAGTTCTCACGCCCGGGGAGCGCCGCAGCGGCACCGGACACGGCACCGAAATTCCTGGCGGCGATCACCACGGAGTTGCAGGCCCGGGGCCTATCAGTGCGTCAGTCGCAGCGCCAGGGCATCCTCGCGGAGATCTCCGCGTCCAGCCCGGCAGCACCCGGACCGGGGCTCGGTGAGCATCGGTTACGACGGGTTCATGGTCTGGGAGCGGTGGGCCCCAGCGGCCGACAGTGACCGTGCCGCCGGGATCGTCCGGCTGATCGCCTGGATCTTGACGGGCGATGCGGTGGCGACGGGGAGCCCGCGGTGACCGACCAGGCCCCCTGGCCAGCCGGGCCAGTCCCACCGCAAGGGCTGGATGTCACCGTCCCCAACGTCGCCCGGATCTATGACTATTTGCTGAACGGTAAGGACAACTTCGAGGCTGACCGTGAAGCCGCGCGGCGGCTCCTCCAGGCGGTGCCGGACGCGGCGCGGGCCGCGCGCGCGAACCGGGCGTTCCTGGCCCGGGCGGTTCAGTTCCTGGCCCGCGAGGCTGGGATACGTCAGTTCCTCGACATTGGCACAGGCTTGCCCACCCGTGGCAACGTGCATGAGATCGCCCAGATCGCTGATCCGCAGGCGCACGTGGTGTATTCCGACATCGACCCGATGGTGGTGGTCCACGCCAGCGCACTGCTGGCCAACTCACTGACCGTCGCCGCGACGCACGCGGACCTGCGGCAAGCCTGATCACCTGTTCACGATGCCGGTGATACGCACGCTGATCGATAGCAGCCAGCCGCTGGCCGTGCTCCTGGTCGCGGTGCTGCATTTCCTGCCCGATGACGACGACCCCTGGGCGCTGGTCGACCGGATCAAGCGCAAGCTGGCTCCCGGCAGCTACGTCGTGATCTCGCATGTGACCAGTGATGAGATCCCTGCCGGGGCGGCCCGGGAAGCTGCTGAGGTCTACCGGGACGCCTCCGCGCCCGGGGTTGCGCGCAGCCGAGCCGACATCGCCCGCTTCTTCTCCGGCCTGGACATGGTCGCCCCCGGCCTGGTCGACGTGTCCGCCTGGCGGGCTCCTCAACTGGCCGGCCAGCACCCGGCCTTGTTCTACGGCGGGATCGGCCGCAAGCCCCTGCCACGCCGCAAGCCCCAGGTTGATGCCTCCGATTGCATGCTCCCGCCCGCAGTAGCGGGCTCCGGATGACCCCGGCCCGCGCCGTGGCGCGCCCGCAAGCGGCGCGGGTCGGTTCCACCCCGCAAGCACGTGCCGCCAGCCCAGGAAGTGAAGTCCCGTGAGCGTCAACACCGTCACCACCTGCGCGCGTCGGACATGGACGACCGTGCTGGATGGGAGACGGTTGCGGCAACTTCGTCGCGAGCGCGGCCTGTCTCAGAAGCAGCTGGCTGATCGGGCCGCCATCAGCCTGGCTACGGTGGTCAGACTGGAACGCCAATCTCAGGCACCATGCCGCGGGCGGACATTGGCCCGGCTAGCCGCCGCGCTCGATGAGCAGCCATCCACCATCCGGCTGCCCGCACCCGCGGTCGCCCCCCAGGGGCCGTCGCTACGGTGACCCAGGGTCGACCGCCCGGCAGTCGCCAACAGGGCCAGGCTCCCGGTGCTGCCAGCGGGTTGTCGGAATCGCATGTCGGCCCTGGCCGACATCAATGAACAGCAGCTTGCATGAATGACGTGGTCCCGCGTCCCTGGCGCAGGCCCACCGCCATCACCCAAGAGGCGGACGCGCAGGGCACCAGCCCGGAACGCGGCGCCGCAAGAGTCGATCTCCCGCAGGGACGGCCAGGCGCTCGAGGGGGAAAACGACAGCGCGAAGATCACCGCCTCACCGGTCAGCAGGGTGGCGAAGAACGCGATGCTGAACTGCACCGAATCGATCACGTCCCCGCGGCTGAGCGGGGTGACGATGGCGATGATCAGCAGGATGACCGCACAGCCCGACAGGGCCGCCCGCCGTAGGCTGTGGGTGATGCCCTTGACCCAGTTGACCCCCGGGGCTACCTGGCGGCGGGCCCAGGTCCAGGTGCGTAATGCGAGTTCGCTGGCCTGCCCGGGATTACTCATGGCCAAACTCGACGACAGTCCGGTCTGCGGGAAGCACCTCGTCCGGTTGGCCGGACCGGGTCACGACCAGGACCGCGGTTCCCTCAGGAAGGCTCAGGTGACTGGCCGTCTTCCGCCGTGGCGACCCGGGCAGCGACGCGGGTGCCCTCGCTCCTGCGGAGGATGGTGACCTCCGTGGCTGGTTCGCGGACGAAGGTGCCGATGCCACGCGTGGTGATGACCAGGCCTTCGCTGCGCAGGGAGGCCAGCGCGTCACGGACCGCGTCGCGGCCGACACCGAAGGTCTGCGAGAGGGCCGCCTCGGAGGGGAGGGCTGCGCCGGGGTGCAGCTCACCAGCCTGGATCTGCTCCCGCAGGATCCGCGCGAGCTGGCGGTACACCGGCTCGAAGCTGGCCTGATCGATCGTCACGCTGGAGACAGTACGAACTACCCATCCCCACCAGGCCATGTGGCCCTATGGCCATAGGTGCGGATCTAGGCTCCCACAGCGTGCTGCGTAACGGCCAAGGTCAGCAACACCCGGCTGGAAAGCAGCCCTGAACTCCCTGACCATGTACTACGGCGACAGGATCAACCTGAGCTGAGCGATCACCGCCCCACCACGGAAAAATCAGACAGTCCCGTGATCGTCAGCCGGAGGGCACGAACCGGTCGAAGTAGATGTGGCGTTCCTTGCAGCCTGCGGTCTTGAGCGCATCGATCGCGGCGTCGATCATGGGCGGGGGCCCGCACAGGTAGGCCTCCATCCCCCTGGTCGATGGCAGGTGCCGGGCCAGCACCTCGGTGATCAGGCCAGTCTCCCCGTCCCAGCCCGGGGCGGCCGCCTCGCTGAGGGCCGGGATGAAGGTGAGCCAGTCGTGCGCGGCGGTCAGCTCCCCAAGTTCGGTGACGAGGAACAGGTCGTCCCGGGTCCGCGCACCGTAGAAGAAGATGACCTTACGCCGGTTCGGCGTGCTGGCCAGGTCGCTGAGCATGGCCAGGATGGGGGCCATCCCGGACCCGCCGGCCACCATGATCATGGGCCGGTGCGAGAGGCGGACCCCGAACTGGCCGTATGGCCCGCGCAGCCGCATGCGGTCACCCCGCCCGACGGCCGTGTCCAGGGCTGCGGAGAAGGCACCGCCGGGGATCACCTTGATGATCAGGTCAACCCGGTCCGGCTGCCCGGGCGGGTTGGCCATCGAGAAGGACCGCCAGCCGTCCGCCATCCCGGGCACGGCCACCTCCACGTACTGCCCCGCGGTAAAGGTGAATCCGGCCGGCTCGTCGAGGCGCAGCCCGAGCCAGCGGATGTCATGGGTGAGCGGCTCGACCCGGTCCACCGTGGCGGAGTACTCCTGGACGTGCTGGCCGGCCAGGTACTGGTCCTCGCTGAGGTCGTCCATGGTCTGGGAGACGTCCACGACCAGCTCGTCCGCCTGGGCGAACGTCGAGCACAGCAGGACCACGCCGGCTGCCCGGTCGGCGTCGCTAAGCGAGAACGAGGTGTTGTCGCTTAGCTCGTAGTCACCCTCCACGACTTCGGCGCGGCAGGTGCTGCACCCGCCGTGCTTGCAGCCGTACTTGACCAACCGGCCCTGGCGGAGGATCGCCCTGAGGACTGATTCACCGGGCTCGATCTCGAGCGTCTCCCCGAAGGGCAGGACTGTAACCCGCGAAGTCATCTCGTCACCCCTGCTGGAAACCGGCGGCGCGGGCTGCCCCGCGCCCGTGCGGCGCGGGGCCGGGCCGGGGAGGCAGCGGGCCTGTCATGCCCTCAGCGGGTCTTTCACCTCGTACTCCAGGCGCCTGATGTCGTCGATGGTCCACATCCGGTCCGGGTTGAGGTGGGGCTGGCCCATCAGGGTCTTCCCGTCGGGCCGGACGTAGCCGAGGGCGAGGATGACGTCGGCGAGATCCATCCCGTCGAAGCGCTCCCACCAGCTGGCGCAGCCGGTGTAGATCTTCGGGTTGAGCCTGAAGATCCACTCGCATCCCTCGCTGCAAACCGCGTAGCGCTTGCCTTCGTGATCGAATATCCGGGTCTCCGGCGCGTCGATCCGGGGCATGACGCAGGGCACGTGGCATACCTGGCAGAACGGTGGCAGGGCGGGCAGTTCCTGCATCAGGACCCGGCCGGAGGAGGGGTCGCTCATCGCCCGGTAGGCATCCCACAGGCCGCCGTAGCGGGCGGTCCAGCCCGGGTAGTGGTTCTCGAACCACTCATAGTCGGCCGGGCCCATCGGGTCGATGCGCCAGAAGTTGAGCGGCCAGATGGCGGCCAGGGCGATAGCGACGGAGTGGTGCATGTCCTCGACGTACCGGGCGACCTCGCCGAGCCGGTCCGGCGGGCGGAGCCCGAAGGAGCTCAGCCGGCTCATGTAGGAGCCGACGAAGTCGTCGACGACCCACTCCTCCCACACGTCCTTGTACGCCCACGGGCGGTTCACCGCGTAGTACTCCGACACGACACCGACGAGGGTGTCCATGGACATGTGCTGGTGCCAGAAGTGCCGCTCGAGTGACTCCTGCAGGAACGGGACGTTGTCGGGCTCCTGGACCACGCACATCAGCGTGCCGTACCCGTTGGCCATGTGCCGGGACTCGTCGGACTGGATGGACAGGAACGAGGTGGGCATCGCGTGGTCGCCGTTCAGCATGGCGACCTGGGGAAGCGCGACCACCAGCGGGTTCGTGTAGGCCGTCTCCAGGACCACGTTGAGGCACATGGACACCTCGATCGGGTCGCCGGTGTTGAACGGCTGGAACGAGGCCCGGGCCAGTGTCCCGACGGGGTGGTTGCCCAGCGCGATCTGCCCGATGTCAAAGCCGGCCGGGTCATGATAATTCTTGAGGTAATACTTCCGCAGCCCCATTTCGAGCTGGGTGTGCCGGACCTCATCCAGCATCTGCGCCGCGAATCCCTGCCGCATTTCCTGGTTCTTCACCGAGGCGACCAGGAACCCGGCCCCGGTCACCGCCTGGTATTCGGCATCGGTGAAAGCAGGCACGGCGAACTTCATCGCCTCCATGAAGCGGGGCTCGGCGACGTTCGCGTTGCGGTACCGCACGTCGCTGTCCAGCCCGCCGTAGACCCGGTTGTCCTTCTCGGTCTCCATCGCGGCGTAGCCGCGCATCATGATCCGGAACGGGTCCTTGCCGTTCGGCGGGATGATGTAGCGGGTCGGGAACTTCGGGTCGGGGCGGGCGTAGTCGAATCCCCAGTCGTATCGTTTGCCCTTGGCGTGGACCGCTTCCAGCTTTCGGTGCCATTGATCCTTCTCCTTTACTAATCCCGGAACCGCTCGGGCAGGATGTCCGCGTAAATCTCGACCGCGGCGTCACTCACGACGATCCGGCCGTAATAGGACGTCATGTTGACCAGGAAATCGTGGACGGTGTAGTCGCGCCCGAGCCGCTCGGCGAGGTCGGCCATGTCGAAGCTGAGCAGCCCGTCCCGCTCGATCTTGTAGAAGCAGTCGTTGTCCGTGATCTTCGCGTCGGGCATCTCCTCGGTGACCATCTCGACAGCGACGGCGGTCTCGGCGCTGCCGATGAGTGAGATTCCGACGGTGTCCCGGACTTGGGTGAGATCCTTGGCCGACACGGTAGTCCTTCCTTTCACGCCCGAGCCGGGCTGGTCAGGCCGAGGCTGCCGAGATAGCCGGCCTGCTTGGCTCGCACGTCGCGCATGGCCGACTCGAACGTCGCCGGCCTGCGCCGGGGCCTGGCCGAAGACGGGAGCGAAGGCCTCGCACGCCTCGAGTGCATAGGCGTCCCACTTCCGGATCCAGGACGTGACGATCTCCCGGTTCGCGTTCCCGTGAGCGGGGTCGGCGAGCACGTGCTCGACCAGCGCGGCGCTCCAGCGCTGTGTCCTGGCCGTGTCGGCCTCCGAGGACGCGACGATGATCGGGGTGACCACGTCCCCGTTCGCGGCCGCGAACCGGCTGAAGTACTCCACCTTGGCCAGCTCGCCGAAGAGCCGGTCGAAGCACAGGTTGGTGGCGACGATCACTTCCATCCAGTCGTTCAGGGCGATGATGTTCTCCACCGCCTTGCGGGCACCCTGCCAGAGCGGATCGCTCTGCCAGGCGTCCTGAACGCCGCTGTCGTTGAACCCGGGGAATGCCTCGGCGAGCTCGAACGAGTAATAGACCACATCCTGCAGGTGCCGCAGCTTGTCCCCGGCCTCGAAGACGATGGAGAACGTCACGGTGTCCGACAGCGCCTCCCGCTCGGCGTAGCACAGGGCCAGGAAGAGGCCGTACTCGACGAACGGGTAGGTCATGTAGTGCCCGGCCAGTCCCTGTCTGACCCACTTCTGGTCGGCGAACCCGAACAGCCCGGCCGCGCGCGCCCCCTCGAATGAGCGCTCGAGCGCCTTTTCTGATTCGTGGACCCCGGAAATGTATCCTCGCTGCCAGGTCTGGTTCGGGTCACGGTAGGCGTACCAGTCGGACGAGCGGATGACGGTCGAGTCCTCGGTATAAGGATCTCTCCCGTCATCGAACCGGATAGGCCATCCCTGGAAGGCGTATTGAGCAGGAGTGGACTGCTGCCCGACGGTCAGGTCCTCATACTCGGTCGGCCGCTTCCCGGCGGCCTTGACCCAGACGAACGAGCGGTTTCCGGACAGGTTCTGTCGCTTCTGCGCCGCATGCGTATTCATCGTTCCGGCCTCCGGCTGGCGCGCGCCTGGCGGCACACGCTTTGGGGTTATCGACAGAGTACTAGCCGGACCGTACGGCAGCGCACGGAACGCGGTCTTGGTCTCCCGGGGGCAGAGTCTGGCCGTGTTATTCGGCTCTGCAGGGTGTCATTGCAGGTCGTCCTCTCGCGGCAACGGCATGCGCATATAACCAACCGGGGACACCGGTTTTTGTTGTCTCCAGGATACGAGACTAATCTCCCCCCTCACCTTAGCGGGCTCACCGCGGCACCGGAGATACGCAGTCATGGTCCCCAGCAGATGGATTCAGGCAATTCTTCGTCCTGCCCGGGTGAGCAAACCGGGCCGCCAGTTCCATATGATCGGGGGAATGCACTTCACAATGTGGCCACGGTGACGTGGCACCGCGCCCAATGACCCGACGAGGTCGATGCGCAGCCTGGCGGCCACGCGTGGTCACGTGGTGGGCCGGCCGGTGGCTTCGTCGAAGCCGCAGGTTTTCGGATCGCCACTCGGATGCTGCCAGAGCGGTTGCCAAGCGGCCTTCAGGCTCCCGGGCAGCCCCGAATACCTCGGGAGCGTTTATCCGGGGCTCTCCAGGAGGCCCGGCCTCCCCGTTACTGCCCTGCCAGGGCGGCAACGTGCGGTTGCACATGGCCGGGATCATCGAAGGCTGCGGGTCACCGGCAGGGCCAGTACGTGTAAGGACGCCGCGATGGTGCTGGAGCCGGTTCCTAGACAGCTCCACTCCACGCCGGGAGGTCTTCGCCTTCCAAGCTCATTCAGATCGTGTCTTCACAAGACCTCGACCAACGTGCCCGGTCAGTACACCTAGCCCTCCTGCATCGGGCGGGGGACTCTGGGGGCCTGGGGGGTCAGGATCGTCCCGACCCGGTCGCCCAGCAGCGTCATCTCGTAGGCCACGAGGCCCATGTCGCATTCGGTTTCCGCGAGCACGGTCAGGACCGAGCCGTCGCTGACCAGCAACATCATCAGCACGCCACGTTCCATCGCCACGACCATCTGGGTGACTGTGCCCCCATCGAAGATCCGGGCCGCACCCTGCGCGAGGCTGGTCAGGCCCGATGTCAGCGCGGCGAGCTGATCAGCCCGGTCGCGCGGAAGGCTGCAGGAGACCGCGAGCGGGAGGCCGCCGGCGGAAACGACCGCCGAGTGCGCAACAAAGGGGACGCGCTCGGTGAACGCCGTGACTAGCGAGCCCAGATCGTGCGCGATGCTCACGGCAACTCCCCCTGCAAGATTGCGAGCCACCGCGACAGCGCGCAGCACACTGCCCGATGACTGCACGCCCGAACTCAGCGCGCCAATTTCTGAGGCGCCGTTGCCGCTCACCTTTCATATCAGGCCCGACCCGGCCGAGCGCGACAAGGACCGGATTACCCGCTGCACCGCTGTCCTGGCTGGCTCTTTGCACACACGCTGCCAGCCCGTGGGGTACATGCGCCCGGGGCTCGCTAGTGTGGGCCGTCCACCAACGCTGGCCGGTTCTGATCAGGCAGCGTTAGGCCGTGGGCGGCCCCGGCGTTGCTGGCGTTCACTGCGGACGCGGGCGCGTTCGCGGCGCTGGGTGCCCAGCATTTCGGGGTGGCGGGCGTTGGCGTTGCGCCAGGCCAGCCACTCCCGCGGGCGGCGCGCCAGCACGGTCTGGTTCTGGTGGTCCGAGCCGCCCATGGTGAAGGTGCGCAGCGGCCCGAACTGCGCCTCGATCGGGTCCTCGAACAGTGTCCGGTCGTCAGCGCCGTCGGAGGGTGCGGCTGCCTCCGGGTCAATGCTCCAGGCGGCATCGTCAATACCGCAGCCGGTCCCGAAGGTCACCAGCCGCCCGGCATCCTTGTGCCTCCGTCTTAAGGACGACAGCCAGAGAGTCCTTGCCCAGGTAGGGCGGGTCGGCTTCGGGATGAGGTCTGGCGGCCTGCCTTGGCGCTTGCTTCGGCGAGCAGATCCTGAGCTGCCTCGTCGATGGCAGCCGCGCGCAGCAGCAAGGCTGGTTCCGTGAGCTGAAGGTCACGGACCACATCGCGATCACCCCATAAGGATCACACCCATCAAGATCTTTTGACCGCAGTTTGACCGCAGACCGTGCGTCACGCTGCGGCAGAATGCGATATTCGCCAGTACTCGAAATTGTGCTCTGACCAGCAGCTTAGCGGATGATTGCTAGGCTCCGAGAAAGGCGTTTGAACGCTAATACGCCACTGGGGGTCAAGAGGTCGCGGGTTCAAATCCCGCCGTCCCGACGGATTTCCGGACAGCCTTGGGACCATTTTGGGACTACGGCCTCACTCATCCGGCATTCAGGTAGGCGCTCAGCGCTTCGCCGGCCTCGGCGATGGCCCGCTGGTCGGGGTGCAGGTACCGTTGCGTGGTCCCCGTCACGGGCCAGCCGGTCAAGATCATCACCGAGACCTGATCGAACGGTACCGATTCCTTTCGCCGGGCGGCCAGGTCTACCTGATTGACGGCCTTTGCAGGCGAGAGAATCAGGAGCGAGCACCGTGACCGAACTGGATAGAGCCCTGAGCAGCACGCTGGCAGTCCTTCAGAAAGTGCAGCCCGGCGACCTGGATGCACCCACGCCGTGCGCATCCTGGGACGTTCGCGCGCTGATCAACCACTTCACCGACACGGCCCGCTGGTGGGCCGGTGTCGTCAGCGGCACTAGCGAGCCCACCGACGTGGACTACACGGCCGGTGATTTCGTCGCCGCCTACGAGGAGAGCGCCCGGATGGCGGCGGCGGCGTTCGAGGCCGATGGCGTGCTCGGCCGGATGATCCGGCTGCCGTTCGGCGAGTTCCCGGGCGCTGCCGTGCGGAGCATGGCGGCCCTCGATCAGTTCGCTCACGGCTGGGACCTGGCCCGCGCTATCGGCTGCCCGGGCGACCTGGATCCCGAGCTGGCGACCGAGCTGCTCGCCTCGGCACGGCTGGCGATCACCGACGGTTTCCGCGGGCCGGACGGGCAGGCCCCGTTCGGGCCCGTCGCCGCGCCGGCCGGGGCCGGGCCCGCGGACCAGCTCGCCGCCTACCTCGGCCGGCCGGTGTGACTGATGCCGGATAGCGCGGCGTTCGGCCGGGACACGGAACCGTTCCGGCGCGAGCTGTTCGCGCACTGCTATCGGATGCTCGGCTCGGTCGCGGACGCCGAGGACCTGGTCCAGGAGACCTACCTGCGCGCCTGGCGCTCGTACGACAGCTTCGAGGGCCGGTCCTCGATGCGCACGTGGCTGTACCAGATCGCTACCAATGCGTGCCTCACGGCGCTGTCCCGTCGCGATCGCCGGGTGCTGCCGTCGGGACTATACGACGCGGAGCTGGATCCGGCGGTATGGCCCGAGGATGCCGGACCGGGCGTCGCGTGGCTCGACCCAGTCCCGGACACGCTGGCGATCCCGGAGGCGGCCGACCCGGCGGTCATCGTCACCGCCCGCGAGAGCCTGCGGCTGGCACTCATCGCGAGCCTGCAGTATCTGCCGCCCCGGCAGCGCGCCGTGCTCGTCCTGCGCGACGTGCTCGAGTTTCCCGCCGCGCAGGTCGCGGTCATGCTCGACACGACGACGGCGTCAGTGAAGAGCGCGCTGCAGCGGGCCCGGGCCCGGCTGGAGGAAGTAGCCCCCGCAGCTGATCAGATCACCGAGCCGGACATACCGCAGGCGCGGGCGCTGCTGGATGAGTACATCGCCGCGTTCGAGAACGCCGACGCCGCTGCCCTCGAGCGGCTGCTGGTCGAGGACGTCATCCTGGAGGCGACGCCGCTGCGGTCGTGGTTCTCGGGCCGCCGTGCCTGCATCCCGTTCCTGCGCGACCGCGTCCTCGGCGCCGCCGGCGACTGGCGGATGCTGGCCACCGGCGCCAACGGCCAGCCCGCCGCGGCGGTGTACGCGCGGGACGCTGAGGGGCAGCTGCAGCCATACGGCGTCTGCGTGCTGACCGTGACCGACCGCGGGATCAGCCAGGTTACCTCGTTCGGAAATCCCGGCCTGCTCGCGGTGTTCGGATTTCCTCCCGAGCCGGGTATGACCGGACCATGGACACCCACCTCAAGGTAGTCGTCATCCCGGTCTCCGGCGTGGACCGGTCCGGCCGTCCCGACCATTGCATAGCAGGTCAGGGGCCACTTTGCCGGGTCGGCAAGGTGGCCTCAAGATCGTTTGACCGCACGTTGACCGCAGGTTCCCGTCAGACCGGCCCAGACAGCCGATTCGTGCCCGGGGGTCAAGGGGCGCAGGTTTATTCAAGGAACTCTTGTGCCTGATCAGCGCAGGGTTCCCGGGTCGCATGCGCATCCCCGGCTAGTCCGGTGTCGCTTGCCAGCAGCATGGGACCAGGAGGGTGCCACGAGAAGGGGCCACCTCAGGTCATGAGTGATCATCGTGGTCTCACACATTTTCCTGGGTCAACCCCGCTTCGCCCAGCTGGCACGCCACCCCTGGCCCACCAGTTATGCGACAGTCCCGATATGGCAGGAGCTAACCACGATCTTCGCTGCCCGCCTTGTCCGTGGTGGTGGTGACCGACCCAGTTACCGGGCGAGCGCAGCCCAGAAGCGCAGCGCCGCCCGTTCCATCTCGAGGCCCAGCCGGAGCGTGACCAGCCGCGGGGCCAGCGCCTCCACCGGCCCGTACTTGTCCTGCATCTCCTCATACACCCGGATCCGCTGTTCGTGCTGCGCGACCTGCTCACGGGCCAGCTGCTGAACCTGGCCGGGATCGCCCAGCTCGCTGAAGAACAGTTTGAGCTCGGCGACGTCGCGCATCTGGAAGTGCTCGTTGGTCGGTGAGGCGAGCCACTCGCGCAGCGCCGCCCGGCCGGCTTCGGTGATCGAGTACGTCCGACGGCGCCGGCCGCCCGGCTCAACGGACGCCTCCAGCAGCCCGAGGCCGGCCAGCCGCTGCGGCTCGGAGTACAGCGCCGCGTGCGGGAAGGTCCAGAAGTAGCCGATCGACCGGCCGATGGCGCGCTTCAGGTCATACGACGTGGACGGCCCCCGCATGCCGACCATGCCGAGGACGACATAGGAGGTGGCAGAGAGTCGGCGCATAGCGGCATCTTGCCACGTCAACGATCCGTTCTGTATGGTCTGTTTCAGATGATTGCGGCGAGCCCGCAGGCGAGCCGGAGATGGTGGCGGTCGGCCCATAGACGAGCCGGGCGCGCGTACCCGGGGAGGTCAACATCGATCTGGCCACGACCCTGGCCTGGACCGCCGAGCGGTACCCGGACCGCCGGGCGGTCGGCGGACCGGATCCGCTGAGCTACCGGGAATGGGCCGGGCGGGTGGACGGCCTCGCCCGGTCGCTGCAGGCCGCCGGGGTCAGGCCCGGTGACCGGGTGGCCTACCTGCTGGCCGGGGGCGAGCCACTGGCCAGCCTGCACCTGGCGGCCCAACGGCTCGGCGCGGCGTCGGTGCCGCTGTCCACCCGGCTCAGCTCGGCCGACCTCGCGTACTGCGTGAACGACGCGCAGACGGCCTTGCTGGTTACCGACGAGATGACCGCACCCGTGGCGGACCAGGCCCCCGGTCTCACCGTCCCCCGCCGCGATGTCGCCGAACTTTCCCTGGCCGGGCTGTCCACGGCGCAGTGCGCCGGCCCGCTGCCGCCTGCCCCCGAGGAGACCGCGGCCAGCGTCATGCTCTACACCTCGGGCACCACCGGACGGCCCAAGGGCGTGCCGCGCAGTCATCGCGCCGAGCACTCCGCGGCGGTCGCGCACATCATCCAGGCCCAGCTGCGCCCCGGCGAGACCGTGCTCGGGGTCATGCCGATGTTCCACACCATGGGCCTGCGCACGCTGCTGGCCAGCATCGTCTGCGGCGGCACCTGGGTGCCGCAGGCGCGATTCGACGCGGCCGCCTCGGTCCAGCTGATCCGGGACGAGAACATCAGCGCGCTGTACCTGGTGCCCACGATCTTCTGGTCGCTCCTGCATTCCGATGGCTTCGCGGCCTGCCGCTCGGTGCAGCGGATCGCCTACGCGGGCGCGCCGATGACGCCCGTGCTGGCCGGCGACCTGGCCGAGGCGCTGCAACCCAGCGTGTTCGTCAACCACTACGGCAGCACCGAGATCTACACGTTCACGATCAGCCCGGACGCCGGCCGCCGGCCCGGGTGCGCGGGCCGTGCGGGCGTCTTCTCCCGCATCCGCCTTATTTTCCCTAACGATGATGCCGCCCCAGACGACCTGGCCGGGCCTGGGGACACGGGGCAGGTCATCGCGTCGATGAGCAGCCCGGAGGCGTTCGCCGGGTACTGGAACCGCCCGGACGCCAACGAGAAGGCCATCCACGACGGCTGGTATTACACCGGCGACCTCGCGGTCGCCGACGAGCACGGCGATCTGTGGGTCTCCGGCCGGGTCAACGACATGATCAACTCGGGTGGGGAGAACATCTACCCGGACCAGATCGAGGCCGCCCTGGCCCGCAGCGCGGCGGTCGCCGACATCTGCGTGGTGGGCATGCCGGATGACCGCTGGGGCAGCGCGGTCACCGCCTTCGTCGTCCCGCCCCCCGGCGTCGAACCCGGGACGGCGCTGCCGGAGGTCGCCCGGTTCGTGACCGAGGAGAGCGGCCTGGCGTCGCTGCACCGGCCCAAGCGGCTGATCGCGGTGGCGGAGATCCCGCGCTCGGCCGTGGGCAAGACGCTGCGCCGCAGGCTGCCTGCGGGCGAGTACACGGCGCTGGCCGAGCTCGAGATCGGATCGCCGTCATGACCGGCCGGTGGACCCCGTCCCGCGTGGAGGACGGCCCACTCGTCTGCGGGCTGGGCGGCTTCCTGGACGACCTGGACCCGCTGCCCGGCACGCTGACTGCCGCGATTGTGCGCAGCCCGCACGCCCACGCCCGGATCCGGTCGGCCGGCCTGGACCGTGCCCGGCGCCACCCCGGCGTCGCTGCGGTCATCGGGCCGTCCGAGGTCCGGGAGGCCTTGCGCCCGTTCCCGCTCTCTGTATCCACCCACATGCCTTACCTGCCAGCCGGCACTGACAAGGTGCGTTTCGTTGGAGAACCAGTGGCGGTCGTGGTGGCGGCGGACCGGCTACGCGGCAGAGGATGCCGCGGAACTTGTCGACATCGGCTACGAGCCGCTCGACGCGGTGGTCAACATCGCGTCCGCGCTGGCCAGCGGCGCGCCGCTGCTGCACGAAGAGCAGGGCTCGAACGTGGCCACCGACCGCACGTTCCGCTTCGGCGCCGTGGACGAGGCCTTCGCGGCCGCAGCCCATGTCGTGCGCGGCGACTACGAGTTCCCGCGCTACTCGTCGGTGCCGATGGAGTGCTACAGCGTCGTCGCGAACTGGAGCGATGACGCGGCCGGACCGGCCGTGGAGGCCTGGGCGAACTTCCACGGCCCGTTCACGATGGTGCCGGTCATGGCCGGGGCGCTGGGCGTGCCAGCCTCGCGGATCCGGCTGCACGTGCCGGCGGACATCGGCGGCAGCTTCGGGATCAAGGCCGGCGTCTATCCCTACGTCGTGCTGCTCGCCCTCGCGTCCAAGCACGCGCGCACGCCGGTCCGCTGGTCGGAGGACCGGATCGAGCACCTGCTGGCCAGCTCGTCCGGTGCCGACCGGTCGATGCACTTCGAGGCGGCCGTGGACGAGGCCGGCGTGGTCACCGCGCTGCGGGCCGACCTGATCGACAACGTTGGCGCCTACCTGCGCCCGCCCGAGCCGAGCACGCTGTACCGCTGCTACGGCAACTTCACCGGCGCCTACCGCATTCCGGCGGTGCAGGTGCGGGCGCGCGCCGTGGTCACCAACACGATGCCGACCGGGCTGAACCGCGGCTTCGGCGGGCAGCAGCTGTTCTTCGGGCTCGAGCGGCTGATGGACGCGGTCGCCGCCGCCACCGGCGACGACCCGGTCGAGGCGCGGTACCGCAACTTCGTCCCCCCTGACGCCTTCCCTTACCAGACGCCGACCGGCGGCATGTACGACTCCGGTGACTACGCCAAGGCCCTTCAGCTGGCCAGCGGCCACGCCGACCTGGACCGGCTGCGCCAGCGCCAGGCGGCGGCGCGCGCCCGCGGTGAGCTGTTCGGCATCGGCGTCGCGACGATCGTCAACCCGTCCGGCACGAACATCGGCTACGTCGGCCTGGCCACCCCGGCGGAGGACCGCAGGCCCGGGCGGGAGAAGTCAGGCTCGACCGAGCTGGTGCGGATCAGCGTGGACGCGGCGGGCACCGTGACCGTGCTGCTCGGCAGCGTGCCGCAAGGGCAGGGGCACGCGACGGTCGCCCGGCAGGTGGCCGCGCAGCGCCTCGGCCTGCCGGCGCAGGTGGTGCAGGTCGTGATCGACATGGACACGGCCACCACGCCGTGGACGGTGACCTCGGGCAGCTACTCCTCGCGCTTCGCTCCCGTGGTGACCAGTGCGGTGGTACGCGCCTGCGACCAGATCGCGGAGACGCTGCGCGGTGCCGCCGCGGTCATGCTCGGCGTGCCCGGCGCCGAGCTGGAGCTGGCCGACGGCGTGATCCGGGTGGCCGCCGACCCGTCACGATCGGTGCAGTTCCGGCACGCGGCCGGCCTGGTGCACTGGAACCCGGGGGCGCTGCCGGATTCGGTCCCCGCCCGGCTGTACACCGAGGCGGAGTTCGCGCCGAAGGAGACCCAGGCCGCGACCGGCGACGACCGGATCAACTCCAGCCTCTGCTACGGCTTCGTCGCGGAGATCGTCGCGGTCCGGATCGACCCGGACACGCTGGAGCTCTCGATCGAGCAGGTGTCCAGCGTGCACGATGCCGGCACGGTGCTGAACCAGACCCTGCTCGACGGGCAGGTACTCGGAGCGCTGAACCACGCCCTGGGCGGCGCAATGTACGAGCAGTTCAGCTACGGCGCGGGCGGCCAGCCCACCGCCGCCACCTTCCTCGACTACCTCTGCCCCACCAGCGCCGAGGCCGGCTTCCCGCTGGTGACCGACCACGTCATCTCGCCGTCGCCACTGACCCCGCTGGGCGCCAAGGGCTGCGGCGAGGGCAGCTCGATGAGCTTTCCCGTCGCGATCGCCAACGCGGTCAGCGACGCGCTGGCGCCGCTCGGCCTCTCGGTCACCGGCTGCCGGTGCACGGCAGCGTGCTGCATGACCTGCTGGCCGACACCTCCCTGGCCGACCCCGTCCTGGACGGCCAGAACTCCTCGAAAGGACGGTCCTGATGCCCCTGACCGGCGGCGATGTGCTGCTCGAGCGCGGCCACGACGGCCATGTCGCGTACCTGACCCTGTCCCACGGCGACTACACCGTGGTGACCTGGGAAATGCGCGCCAAGGTGGCCGAACGCTTCGCTGAGATCGACTCCGACGGCGACATCCGCGCCGTGGTGATCCGCTCGGACGGCAAGCACTTCACCTCCGGTGGCGACATCGCCGGGTTCATGGAGGTCGAGCCGATCGACTTCACCGGCCTCGGCCACGACATCACCGCCGCGGCGCGCAGCCCCAAGCCGGTCATCGCCGCCATCGACGGCTACTGCTTCGGGGTCGGCCTCGAGCTCGCGCTGTCCTGCGATATCCGGCTCGCCGCAGAGCGGAGCGAGTTCGCCCTGCCCGAGCTGAACCTCGGCATGATCCCCGGCAGCGGCGGCACGCAGCGGCTGTCCCGCCTGATCGGCCTGTCCCGCGCCAAGTACCACGTGCTCACCGCCACCCGGATCAAGGCGCAGCAGGCCCTGGACTGGGGCCTGGTCGCTGAGCTGCACGCTAACCGGGACGCGCTCTACGACGCGGTCGAGGTGCTGGTCAGCAAGCTCGTCGCGCTCTCCCCCACCGCGCTGCGCACCGCCAAGGAGGTGCTGGACAAGGGGATCGACGGCCCGCTGGCTACCGGCATCGAACTCGAACGAAAGGCCTACGCCATGCTGCGCTCGACCCAGGACTTCGCCGAGGGGGTCGCCGCCTTCGGCGAGAAGCGCAAGCCGACATTCACCGGGCGCTGACCAGCGGAAAGCCGACCAATGAAGCCTGCTCCATTTGCCTACGTCCGGCCGGCCACGCTGGCCGACGCCGTCGGCGAGCTCGCCGCCACCGGCGGTGACGGGAAGGTCCTGGCCGGCGGCGAGTCACTGGTGCCGGTGCTGGCGCTGCGGCTCGGCCGCCCGTCCACCCTCGTCGATATCAGCGGGCTGCGCTCGCTGGCCACGATCGAGCGGGTGAGCTCGGCTGAGGGCGAGGTGCTGCGCATCGGCGCGGCCACCCGCCAGCGGCAGGTCGAGTGGGCGGCCGACGCATCGGCCGTGCCGCTGCTGGGCCTGGCGCTGCCCTTCATCGGGCACCGCGAGCTCCGCAGCCGCGGCACGGTGTGCGGCAGCCTCGCGCACGCCGATCCCGGTGCGGAGCTGCCCGCGGTGGCCTGCTGCCTCGGCGCGACCCTGCACCTGACCGGCCCGGCCGGCGCCCGGGACGTGCCGGCGGCGGAGTTCTTCCAGGGCGCGATGACCACCGCGATAGCGGCTGACGAGATCCTCGAAGCGGTCTCCTTCCCGGCCGCCCGCCCGGGCGAGGGCTACGGCTTCGCTGAGCTGGCCCGGCGGCACGGCGACTTTGCCCTGGCCGGCGTGGTGACCCGGGTTCAGTCATCCGCCGGCGTGATCACCGAGGCCGTGCTCAGCGGATTCGGCGTCTCGGACCGGCCCGTCACCCGAGATGTCACCCCGCTGCTGCGCGCCGCCGTCGCTGCTGAGCCGGACGATCTCGACCAGGCGCTGCGCAGCGAGACGACCATGCTGGCGGCCGAGGTCGTCGATACGGCCGGCGACGCGCATGGTTCTCAGGCCTACCGGCGGCGGCTGTTCTCGGTACTCGCCGCCCGCGAGCTGGCCCGGGCCTACCGGGCCGGCCTGGCGGCGGCATGAACGAGCCTCGCCCGATCAAGGTCCCGGCCGGCCAGCTGGCCGAGGTGTCCTGCACGGTCAACGGCACCCCGGTGCGGCTGCGGGTGCCGCCCCGGATGCACCTGGCCGACGCCCTGCGCACCCAGCTCGGCCTGACCGGCACGCACCTTGGCTGCGAGCACGGCGTGTGCGGCATGTGCACCGTGCTGCTCGACGGCGACGCCGCCCGCGCCTGCCTGACGCTCGCCGTGCAGGCCGAGGGCAGCGAGATCATCACGGTCGAGGGACTCGGCACGCCCGCGCAACAGCACCCGCTGCAGCAGTCGTTCAGCCATCACCATGCCCTGCAATGCGGGTTCTGCACGCCGGGTTTCCTGATCAGCGCTTACGACCTGCTCACTCATGAGCGGGACACGGGCCGGGAGAATCTCGCCGCGGACCTGTCCGGGGTGATCTGCCGCTGTACCGGTTACCGCGGAATCCTCGACGCCGTCGCCGACGTGGCGGACGCCTTTCCCGGCGGCATTCCAGGGCCGCTCAACTGCGCCCCGCGCCCGCTGGCCGGCCGGGCCGCGCCAGCGATCCAGGCGGCGGCCGGGGCGGCCGGCGGCGAGCCGGGCCCGGCCGAGGCCGAAGGCGAGCCTGGGCCCGCGGAGACCGCCGGGCCAGCCGGGGTCATCGCCCGCCCATCGGGGCCCCCCACGGTCAGCGTGCGGGTGAATCGTGAGCTAGCGGCCGGCATCGAGGAGGTATGGCGGGTGATCAGCGACGCCGGGCAGCTCGCCGCCTGCCTGCCCGGCGCGCGGATGACCGCCGATCTCGGCGGTGACCGCTACCGGGGCCAGGCCAGCGTGGCGCTCGGCCCGGTCAAGCTGGCCTTCGAGGGAACCGCCCGGGTCACCGACCGGGATGCCGGCCAGCACCGGCTAGCCATGCTCGCGCAGGGCGCCGACAAGGGCGGCAACCGCACCTCGGCGGACATCCGGCTGCAGGCGTCGGCTACCCCGGATGGAGTCCAGCTGCGCGCGGACGCCGACCTGTTCCTGTCCGGCCGCATCGCCCAGTTCGGCCGCGCCCTGGCCGGGGACGTCAGTCGCCGCATGTTCGAGCAGTTCGCCGCCTCGCTCGAGCAGGCGGCCCGCACCGGCACCGCCCCGGAGCCCGGGAAGAGCCCCAGTCCGCTGCGAATCGGGGCGCGCGCCGCCGTTGCCGCCGCGGCGCAGCGGGCCAGCCTGCTGGGCACCCTCGTCCGCCGCCGTATCGAGCGGTACCGCTCGCGGCGCAGCCGGAGCCGCTGAGGCGGCGGCTAGTTTCCGGCCCACAGGTGCATAGCGGTGCCCAGCGAAGCGGCCATGGTCCCTGTCCGCGGATGTCAGCCAGCCGGACCGCCGCCTGCAGCGTGCCCAGGTTCGCCTTGGACGGCGCCAGCACTGGGTAGCCGTGGCCCGGGTCATGCCCTGGCCGTGCCGGGCCGGGAAGGCCAAGCGCACCCGCACCGGCAGGTACGTCGCTGCGTTCACCCAGATGGTCTCCTGGGACCCGGGCGCACGGCTGCGGCTTCGAGACATCACATCCGCGGTGAGCCGGTCAATGCCCTCGCGCGGCGCCAGCTGACCCGCGGCCGCCCGGCCAGCCCAGCTATGAGCCAGCATTTCTCAGTGGGCGGACGCATGCCCGGCTGGGTCAGCCATAGTGTTGAGCTGCGTATCCGGCTGATAGGTGTATGCGGCCTCGCGCACCGCCTCATGGGACTCCAGCGCGGCACCGAGCCCGCCGCCCAGCGTCGCGATCGAGGTGGCTAGCCAGGCGAGCCTGATCTGCTCAGCCGCGCCCGCCGGGTGGCCGAGCTGCAGGCTGAGCAGGTCTCCTGGTATCAGCAGCAGCGCGGCGACGAGCATGGCGGCGAAGAGGGCAAGGTAGAGCACGCCCACGCCGATACCGACCGTGGCCGCTGTGACCATGTTGAACAAGATGACCTGCTGGCGCGCGCCCGGATGCGGGCTGCGCTCCCATAGTCCGGTTGCCATCACGATGGTCACGCAGGTGGCGGCCACCGAGCCAACCGTGATAACGGTGAGCCGCACCGGCCCGAGATAATAAGCGAGCCGCCAGATGTCGCTGGTCACCAGGGCGAACACGCCGGCTGCGACGGCCGCGACCAGCGCGCGGATCAGCCGCAGCGCGAGCCGCCACGGGCGGTTGGCCCGGAGCATGCCCAGCAGCAGCCAGACATTGCCGGTGAAGACGCGCGCGGCAAAGCCCACGTCATGCTCCCCGTGCTCGATCCGCCTGCCCAGTTGGGCCATCCGCCGGGTCACGGCATCGGCGAGCGGGCGGCGGCGGCGCCCGGCGGCGTCTGAGGCGGGCACGATGTCGCCGAGCATGTGCCCGATCAGGCGGACGATCGCCTCGGCGGCGCGCTTGCGTACCGCGACCGGGCCGAGCGCGGGCATGGACAGCACGGCAACCCCGTGGGTAGGGCTGACATGGGCGATCACCGGCCGCCTCGCGGTCTGCAGCGGGAGGTCGGTAACGCACACCACGAGCTGCCAGCCTCGGGCCAGAAGCATGCGGCGCCCCGCCGAGATCAGCGCGCTGAGGTCGGTAGGCGGTTCGACCAGCCGGTCGGAGACGAATTCAACTTTCCACCGGGCTCCCGGCAGCTGCGCGGCTAGCCGGTCAGCGATGTCCGGCAGCAGGCTCTCCGTCAATTCCGAAGCAGGTCCTGGCGATGCCAGCAAGCCGACCACCAGGTCCGGCTGCTGCGAAGTGGCGGGAAAACTCGCCCCAGACGTCTCTACCTTGCCCTCTGCTCTCATGCGCCTGGCCATCCGGGATCGCCAGGAGATAACGAACGATGGCGGCTACTGCCTGCGCCTGCTGAAATGCCTGTTCAGCGTCGGCTACGCATCCAGGGTAGCCACCCCGGCGGCCGCGGGCCGCGTCCCCCCGGTCGGCCTGCGGGCCCATCGCCTGCGGCGGCAGGCAGCTACGCTGGGTGATGCAGGCGGCACCAGCCTTGGCCAGCGTGGCATCGTGGAACATCGCCGGGTACAGGAGCGCGGACAGCCGGATCATGCCGGGTGAGGAACCGGCCCCAGGCTGCTATGGACGGCGCCTCTCCGGTCCGGACCCGGCCAGCAGGGACACGACCACGTCGGCAGCCAGCCGGTGCTTACTGCCCGTCCCTAGCTCGCGGTCTAGACCGTCCGGTCGCTCAGGGCTATGTTTAGGCCGCGGTTGACGAGCCAGCCAGAGACCCTTGCGCACCCGGACTGCCTTCCCACCGCAGCGCGAGACATGGGTTCCCGGAGCTGGAACCTCTGAAACCGGGGAAATAAAATGGAGGATATTCATGAGCAGCCCCTACCAGCCGTACCCGCAGGACCCGCAGGGCGGTTACGGGCAGCCGCCGTACCCGCCGCAGGGCGGCTGGGACCCCAGCCAGCGAGGCTATCTGCAGGGCGGGCCCGTCGGCTTCGGGGAGGCGATCTCCGAGGGTTTCAAGAACATCGTCACCTTCAGCGGCCGCGCCTCACGATCCGCGTTCTGGTGGTTCTTCATCGGCGCCATCATCATCGATGTGATCGGCGCCATCATCGGGAACGCGGCCCATGCCCTCGTGATCCAGTACATCGTCTATGTGGTTGTCGCCATCGGGACTGTCAGCCTTTCGGTCCGCCGGCTGCACGACTCCGGCAAGAGCGGGTTCTGGTGGCTCATCGGCCTCATCCCTGTCATTGGCACCATTACGCTGATCGTGTTCTACTGCCTCCCCGGGACGCCTGGGCCAAATAAGTACGACGCATAGCGGGACAGTGAGCGCGCCGGCTACATTCCACAATCGCCTGGCTCGCTGCCGCGAGTCAAAGGGGCGGCGGCGCCGCCCGGATGGTGGACCGGCCCGCCCGATGACGCGTTACCACTCGCCATCCCGCCGGCAGGGCACAAGCCTGGCGGCAGCCGCCCTTAATGATGGCTGGCCAGCACCACTACGAGCATGACCACCACCGCGCAGATGACCACGCCCATGATGATCACCGCGGCGCTGGTCAGGCCGGCCAGGTGCAGCCGCTCTGCTCGCGCCTCAGCGCGCCTTGCTTGTTCGCGCTCGGCCTTACTCGGCTCCGGCGGCTTCCTGGCCCATGGCGGCGGCGGAACGCGTGGCCCGCGCCCGCTCCGGCCGCTGAACGGCCGCCACTTCGGCCCGCCAAATGACCAATTCCATGACAAGTTATCCCCGCTATTGGGGTCGTTCGGGTCATCCATTGGCACCTCGCGAGTGAGCGCCCTGCCTAGCTCCGAGTATGAGGCAATCAGACGCCGGGTCAGCACGTATCCGTCCCTGCTGAGCTGAGTCAGGCACGACACCCGCCGCTGCACCCTGATGGGGCCACCTGGTCGATCAGTTCATCACAGGCGCAGACACGGCCGCCCTGACGGGCGTGCTGCCCGGCCCGGACGGCTCCCTGCCGCTGCTGATCCTCGACCAGCGACCCGGTATGGCCGTGCGCGGCGGACCCGCCGAGTGCGTGGACCCTTTTTTCTCCGCCCTGCTGGGCATGGGCCTGACCCCGGTCACCACGATCAGCGATCAGCTCGCACAGGCCATGGACGACCAGGCCGGGGCGCAGGCCCACGCCCAGGCGGCCAGCGGCGAGCCCTGGGTCCTTCCGGCCGCGGCCCCGGGATGGCGGCTTGAGCTGTCCGCCCGCCGCAGCACGGCTGACCGCCCCGGACGGGTCGATCATGTACGGCGGGGAATGCGGCCAGCCTCGGCCGTGGCGCGCGCTGATCACCCGCACCAACCGGTGCGCGGTGCTGATCGGCGCGATCGGCCTGTACGCCAACCCCGATGAACGCGCCCCACCCGGATAACCACGCTGCTAGACCAGGCCGCACACGCCGAGGAACTGGTCGGGGGCCTGGTAGAAGCCCGTCTGTGACTATCGGTCGGCTTCGCCGTGTTCCCGTGGAATGCCTTGATGATTAGGTATGCAACCTAACTCCGGCATACCGCGTCCCGTGCCAGCCTTCAGGTCGTCCCGGGCCTGGGAAACCACATGATCGGTGGGACGCCCGGAATCGGGTTCGCGCCAGCCGTTATGCCGTGTCCGGAAGGCTGCCCTGGAATGCTGTGGTCATGGAATGGCTCTGCGGGCCTTCGCCGCCGGCCGTCGCGCAAGCGCTGCGGGCCGTCGCGCCGGAGCTGAGCGGGCTGACGGTCAGGCTCCCGGACCTGAGTGGCCGGGAAGATCCTGTGTACCAGTCGGCCAGCGCGGCCCTCGGCGAGGACTTCTTCGTGAAGTTCGCGTGGTCGCAGCCCGCCGCGCGGTTCATCCGCCATCAGATCAGCGTTCTGGAGACGCTCGGGCGCGAACCGGCCGTCCCGTTCCTGCCCGAGGTCGTGGCCAGCAGCGCCGACCCGCTGATCCTGGTCACGAGGCGCGTGCACGGGTCGAGCCTGTTCAAGGTCGCCGGGGCCATTGACCGGGATGATGCCGGGGCGCAGCTCGCGCGGTTTCTCGCAGCGTTGCACAGTGACCAGGCGCGGCGGCGCGTCGAGGCGGTGACCGGCACGGTTTCCGCGTGGTACCCGCTGGTCGCCACCAGCGCACTGCGGGAGCGTTTCGGACGCTGGGTGACGCCGGAGCAGCAGCGGGACGTCGTGCGCTGGTGCGACTGGGCCGACGAGATGCTGGCGGAGCCGCGCCCGCAGGTGCTCATCCACGGCGACCTGCACGGCGATAACCAGGTCTGGCAGGGCGGCGACCTCAAGGTGGTTCTCGACTTCGAGAACGCAGGCGCTGGCGAGCCGGAGTACGAGTTGCGCGCCTTCCCGGGGCCGGGCATGGGGCCAGGGCTCGAGCTGCTGACTGCGGTCATGCGCCACTACGAGAGGATGGCCGGCCGCGAGCTGTCCGCCGGACGCGTCATGGCCTGGCATATCCGCCAGGCGCTCGGCGATGCGCTGTGGCGCAGCGAAGCTGGCATCCCCCTCCCGGATCGCCGTGCCCCGGGCGATTGGGTAGCCGACATCGGCGCCCGCTTCCGCTCCCTCGGCGGTCAAGTCGCCGAACTGGCGTTATAGATGTGACATGCAAGCGGTCCTGCCCTGCCAGCTGCACCGCAGGGCGGCCAGCAAGGGTCAGGGCCGGCCGGCGTGCGGGACGTCAACCCGGGTCGACAGCAGCTGTCCTTCGCGGGCGGCGCTGCGGGCCTGCTCGTCGAAGTCCGGTGCGGCGCAGATGAACAGGGTGCGGCCGTCTGATCCACCGAGACCGCAGGCGAACACGCCCAGGCCCACGGTGATCTCCGCCGCGATCTCGCCACCCTCGCGTACCCGGAGGACCCGGCCGTTCAGCCCGTCCGCGATCCACAGGGCGCCTTCGGCGTCGAGCGTGCATCCGTCCGGGGCCACCACCAGGCCGGGCAGCGCGTCGCTCAGCCCCAGCGCGGTGGGCAGCGGGCCGAAGGCTGCCCAGTCCCGGCGGTTGGCCAGGCTGCCGTCGGGCTTGATGTCGAAGGCGCTCACCCGGTTGCCGAAGGTCTCGTTGACCAGCAGGACACCGTCGTCGGTGATCACGCTGCCGTTCGCGAACCACAGGTCCTCGGCCACGCGCGTGACGCTGCCGTCCGGGTTGACGCGCAGCAGCCAGCTCGGCGCGATGTCGGCGCCACCCATCAGGTCGAAGCCGAAGTTACCGACATACGCACGGCCCTGCGCGTCGACGACCATGTCGTTGGGATGCCCGCCGACATGGTCGGCCAGGTCGGCGTGCGCGACCAGTTCGCCGTCCGGCTCACGGCGCAGCAGCTTACGGTCACGCATGGAGACGATGAGCAGCCGGCCGTCGGGCAGCCAGTCCAGTCCGGACGGCTGGTGCGGAACGTCGGCCTCGACCCGGATATCCTGCCCGTCCTCGGTCGCGGACACGACCTCGTGCCGGTAGAAGTCCGAGACCCAGATCCGGCCGTCGTGCCAGCGAGGGCACTCCAGGTACGCCCGGTCGGTCAGGACAATGCTGATGTCGTCGCTCACTGGGCCTGCCTTGTGCACGTCGCCGTTGACCTCAACCAAGGTAACCGCTCCCGCGGAATCTGCGGCCGGCGACCCGGCATTTGTTTAGCCGGCCGAAAATGGCCGGCCGGAGTGCGGCATCGCTGGAGTCCGGGAGAAGGCCGGGCATAGGCTGCCGCCGTGGCCTGGATCGCACCCGGCGCCGAGCGTTCGGAGGGCTATCCGGCGCGCCGCAACGAACCCGAGCGGGAGATGCTCCGCGACTGGCTTGACTGGCACCGGGCCACCTTGCTGCGCAAATGCGCGGGACTGGACGCCGCCCAGCTGGCCACGCGCGCCGTGCCGCCGTCGCACCTGTCCCTGCTCGGCCTGGTCCGGCACATGAGCGACACCGAGCGCGGGTGGGTCAGGCAGACCTACCGGGGCGAGCAGGTACCCGACCTGTACTACCGCCCCGATACCCCGGACGCGGACTTCGACGAGGCAGACCCGGCCGGCGCCGGGCAGGACTTCGAGCGCTACCGGGCCGAGTGCCGGGCCGTCGATGCCGCGCTGGAGGGGGCGATGCTGGACGACACCTTCACGTCCGGGGAGAAGACCACCTCGGTGCGGTGGATGTGGCAGCACCTCGTGGAGGAGTACGCGCGCCACAACGGGCACGCCGACCTGCTCCGCGAGGCCATCGACGGCTCGGCCGGCTGCTGAGCCGGGGGCTGACGGCCTGCCTGGCGCCGGGGAAGTAGCCTGGGCCGGTGTTCTCGCCTGAAGGCCCGTCCGCGCGTGAACTGGCCACGCAGGCGCTGTCCTCGGTCGAGGGCGGCTACGACCGGCTTGCGCCGAAGTTCGACCACACGCCGTTCCGCACCCCCGATGGCGTGCTGGACGCGACCGCCGGCGCGTTGCGCCCGCTCGGCCCGTTCGGCCAGGGCCTGGACGTGTGCGCCGGCACCGGCGCGGGCATGCAGGTGCTCACATCCCTGTGCCACGGGCCCATCACGGGCGTCGACTTCAGCACCGGCATGCTCGCGCAGGCGCGCAGCGCACGCCCGGACGCCGGGTGGGTGCGGGCCGACGTCCGGGCCCTGCCCTTCGCCGGGGCCTTCGACCTGGCGGTCAGTTTCGGAGCGCTCGGGCACTTCATGCCCGCGGAACGGCCCGGCTTGTTCGCCGGCGTGTACCGCGCGCTGCGGCCTGGCGGGGTTTTCGCCTTCCCGATCAGTGCGCCGCAGCCCATCATCTCGAGCTGGTACTGGGCACTTCTCGGGTTCGACCTGGCCATGCGGGTCCGCAATGCGGTATGGCGTCCCCCGTTCGTCATGTACTACCGCACCTGCCCGCTGCACGCGGTCCGCGACGACCTGGCGGCAGCCGGGTTCACCGTGACGACAGTCCCCCTGACAACTCTCGGCCGGCGCGAAGACGGCAGCCCGCGGTGCCGGCTTGTCCTCGCGCGCAGAGTCAGCACACCCTGACCGGCCCCCTGGGGACCAGCTAGGGACCCATCGGAGGATGAATTCGGCCGCGGCTGCTCAGGCGGGGGGATCGGGCCAGCCCGCGGCGTCGAACACGGCGATCGGGTCGAGGTAGTCCCGCCAGTGCGTCACCTTGTGATCCTTGACGGTAATGATGGAGGCAAAGCGATTGTCGTATGGCCGGCCCGTCTGCACCGATTCGCCGTGTACCTCATACTCGAGGACGGCGACCGACGCTTCCGGATCCCGGTAGACCCGGAGATTGTCAGCGCTGTGCACCGTCATGAAGTCGCCGTAATCGCTGTACAGGTCGATGATGTTCTGTCGCCCTTCTACGCGCCTGGGGTAGCCGGGGACAGAGATGACGTACTCGAAGACCACATCGTCGGCCAGGAGGTCGAAGTAGTCCTCTCCGTTGACGAGACCCTCGAGTCCTTCCCGGATGATGCGGAAGAAGGGGCCATCAGCTCCGAAGTTTGAGCTCTCGGTGGTGTATTTAGTCACTTGCCCTCCGAGGTACGGGGTCTGTCAAGGAACTCGTCCATCGCAGGCGCGGCGCTGTCGGTCGGTCGCCAGCGGTCGAGTACGAAGGCCGGGTTGACGATAATCAGCGGCGGCTCCCGGGGGCGCCACCCCGCCGCTGGTTCCGCCGGGCCCGATGGGGGCGAGGCGATCCGCTCGCGGTCAGGTTCGCCGGGGTTCGCGGTCGGCTCGGCGGGGCTCATCGGCACTGCTGCTCTCTGAGGAGGTGTTCCATGGCTGCGGCGGTATCCATAGACTCCCCGGCATGGACCTCAAGGACGCAACGCTCATGATCCTCAATGAGTCTGCCGCTCATCCCAGCGTGGCGACCCTCGCGCAGGCCGCCTACGACCAGCTGGCCAGCGGCCGGGACGTTGACTACCGCGTCCTGGACCAGCTCGTGGGAGAGGCCAGCGGCAAGGGTGTACTCCGTGCCATCAGGCAGAAGTACGGCGCCACAGCCCACGAGGCCATATTCGCGCCCATTCTTCTCGAAATCGGCCGGGAAAGCCCGTCCCGCCGCGCAGGCGGTCCGCCGCCTACCAAGACAGCGGCGATCCGCTCACGGCCAGCAGCTGGTGACGCCCGAACCTGACACCAGCACGTACGGGTGACCAGCTAGCCCGTCTGGCCGGCGTCGCGCGATCGTGGCGGGCGGCCGGGGCGGCGCATCTGCCGGACATGACCGGGCAGGCGGCCGGTCTCGGCCAGCGCGCGGCGGAGCAGGTACTCGATCTGGGCGTTGGTGCTGCGCTGGTCGTTCCTGGCCCACCGGGCCAGGGCGTCGTGCACGGCAGGGTCCAGGCGGAGCAGCATGGTCTTGCGCTCGGCCATTATCGAAGCGCTGCCATGACTAGCGGAGAGAGCCTGGGTTCACAACCTGCCGAGTGGCTTGCTCACCGCAGAGCGCCACCAGCAGGTTGGAGACGACGGCAGACCGGGCCGCCATCCACACGCCGGGCAGGAACCACGCGGGCCGCCCGGCGACGGGCCGCGCTCGTTCCGTCACATGAATCGCCTCCGGGACGGGCTTGACTGATACTTAATTTCTATCATACTGATAGCAGTTTATATGGCGAGGGAGTTCCCAGGTGGCGATGCAAAGCCAGAAACAGGCTATGGTCAGCGCGCCGGCGCTGGCCGTCGAGGGCCTGGGCAAGACATTCGGCGACAAGGTCGCGTTCGCCGATGTGAGTTTCGAGATCGGGCACGGCGAGGTGTTCGGGTTCCTCGGGCCGAACGGCGCCGGGAAGACCACGGCCGTGCGTACGCTCGGCACGCTGATCGCGCCGACGTCCGGCTCGGCGGTGGTCGCCGGGCTGCCGCTGACCCCCGCGAACGGCGGCGAGATCCGGCGGCGGATCGCGATCGTGCCGGAGTCGCCCGGCCTGTACCTGCGGCTGAGCGTGCGGGAGAACCTGGAGTGCTTCGCCGACCTGTACGAGACGGCCGACTCGCGCGGGCGCATCGCCCGTGCGCTGGCGGCGGTGGGCCTGGCGGACCGGGCCGGGGACCTGTGCGGCACCCTGTCCAAGGGCCTGCGCCAGCGGGCCGCGCTGGCCAGGGCTCTGCTCAGCGACCCGGTCGTGCTGTTTCTGGACGAGCCCACCTCCGGCCTGGACCCGGTCGCGACGCGCGAGGTGCTCACGCTCATCGAGGGTTTCCGCCGCGAGGGGGTGACGATCTTCCTCACCACGCACCGGCTCGACGAGGCCGAACGGCTCTGTGACCGGGTCGCCATCTTGAACACGACGCTGCGCATGATCGGGCGGCCCGCGGACCTGCACGACCGGCTGTTCGCCACGACGCTCGCCGTGACGGTCGCGGCACCGCTGAAGGCACCGGATGCCGTGTTCACCAGGGTGGCCGGCGTGGAGAGCTTCTCGGTCGGCGAGGACGGCAGCTACCTGCTGAACGTCTCAGACCTCGCGGTGGCCGCCCCGGCGGTCACCCGGGCGCTGGTGTCGGCCGGCGCCGACGTGCTGTCGATCGGCGAGTCCCGGCACTCGCTGGAAGACGTCTACCTGGAGCTGATCGGCGACCCGTCGGAAGGCCAGCCGGAAGGAGAGCAGTCATGAGCATGCGGCGAGTACGGGCGATCTTCCGCAAGGAGATGCGGGAGTTCCGCAGGAACAAGCAGGTCATCTCCACGATGGCGCTCAGTCCGATCGGCTTCCTGATCTTTCCGCTGATCTTCCTCTTCTCGATCACGCCCTCGGACGTGAGCGTGTTGTACAACTATCCGGTCCAGCTGTTCTCGCTGGCCGCGGCGGCGGTAGTGCCGGCCGTGGTAGGTGCGTACTCGGTCACGGGCGAACGCGAACAGGGCACGCTCGAGCCGGTGCTCGGCACGCCGATCCGTACCGTGGAATTCATGCTCGGCAAGGCCCTGGCCGTGTTCGTCCCGGCGGCCTCGTGGTCCTATCTGCTCTTCGGCGTCATCGACGGCCTGGTCTGGCTGTTCAGGCCCGCGGCCGTGTCCGCCGTGGCGCTGCGCCCGTCCATCCTGCTGGCCCAGCTCATCTTCACCCCGCTGCTGGTGTGCATGGCCGTGTGGGTGAGTATGACGATCTCCGCGCGGGCCAGGGACGTCCGGGTCGCCCAGCAGCTCGCCATCCTGGTCAACCTGCCGGTCGTCGCCGTACTCATCCTGATGGGGCTCCACGTCATCCAGTTCACCGCACCGGTCGCCATCGCGCTGGGGGCGGCGCTGGTGGTGCTGGACGTGGCCGGATGGCCGCTGGCGTCGAAGGCGTTCAACCGGGAACGACTGATCCTCGGCACCCGCTAAGCCGCTCTCCTGCTCATCAGCCCGGCCCTGCTGGCAGGAGCCGCCCGGACCCGGCCACGCGGTCAGAAGGTCCGGATCGCGATCTCCGCGGGGGCGGCGAGCAGTCCCTCGATCTCCGGGTCGAGGCGGCTGAGCGTGATGGACGTGCCCGCCATGTCGAGCGAGGTGCAGTAGTTGCCGACATAGTTCCGCCGGACATTGATCCCGCGCTGCGCCAGCAGTTCGTGCGCGTACCCGTAGAGCAGGTAGAGCTCGCTGATCGGGGTGCCGCCGAGCCCGTTGACCATCAGCGCCACGTTGTCGCCGGACGCGAAAGGCAGGTCGGTGACGACGGCCTCGAGCAGCTCGTCGACGATCTCGTTGGCGCTGGCCAGCTTCTCCCGCCGGCGCCCCGGCTCGCCGTGGATACCGACGCCCATCTCCATCTCGTCGTCGCCGAGCTCGAACAGCGGCGAGCCCTTGGCGGGCGGGGTGCACGAGGTCAGCGCCATGCCCATGGTCCGGGTGACGGAATTGACCTTGTTGCCGATCCGCAGCAGTTCGTCAAGTTCCGCGCCCTGCTCCGAGGCAGCCCCGACCGCCTTGATCACGAAGAAGTTCCCGGCGACCCCGCGCCGGCCCACCGTGTAGGTGGAGTCCTTCACCGCGACGTCGTCGTCAACCAGCAGCGTGCCGATCGTGATGCCGTCGGCCTCGGCCATCTCCTGGCCCATCTCGAACGCCATCCGGTCACCGGTGTAGTTGTTGATGATATGCAGGACGCCCTTGGGCGAGTTGAGCAGCTTGCTGGTCTCCAGCACGTAGTCCATCGGGGGCGCGGCGAACACGTCGCCCGGGCAGGCCGCGTCGAGCATGCCCCGGCCAACGATCATGACGTGCGCGGGCTCGTGCCCGGACCCGGAACCCTGGATGATCGAGACCTTGTCGTCGCGCGGCGCGTCGGTCCGCATGATCAGGTTGAACTCCGGCACGTATCTGAGCGTGTCCGGGTTGGCCAGGGCAATTCCCTTCAGCATCTCGGGTACGAACTGCCTGGGGTCGTTGACGAATTTCTTCACGCCGCCACCTCCGTGGGGAGTTAGGACTGGGCCGGGAGCTCCGGCCACAGGTCAGCAACTGCCTCAAACATCACGGCGACGGCGACGGCGCCCGCGTCGAGGGTGCCGATGCTGCGCTCGCCGGTGTAGCTGGCCCGCCCGCGCATGGCCTGCATGGGACGGGTCGCCTCGGCCCGCTCACGGGCGGTGGCCGCCGCCGCCCGCAGCGTGGCGGCCGCGTCGTGCCCCTGGCTGATCTGCGCCTCGATCGTGTCGACCGCCGGCACGAGCGCATCGAGCAGCGTCTTGTCGCCCACGTCAGACTTCCCGCGGGCCTTGATTCCGGTGATGGCGGCCCGCAGCATGGCCACGACCTGCTCCGGTTCCAGCTCGTCGGCGGCCCCGGCGGTCGCGCCCGCGCGCAGGAAGGCGGTGCCCCAGATGGGGCCGGACGTGCCGCCGATCCGGCTGGTGATGACGACGGCGATCTTCTTCAGGAACGTGCCGATGTCGGCACGGTCGAAACTGTCCCAGTCCTGCAGGACCAGCTCGAAGCCGCGGGCCATCGAGTAGCCGAAATCGCCGTCGCCGACCACCGCGTCGAGGTCGCCGAAGTCCTTCTCGTTGTCCACCGCGACCTGCGCGATGGTGCGCACGACGACCTCGACGTCGCCGAAGCTGGCTGTGGGCATGGGCGCTCCTTGGCTCGGGGGCACCGGCTGGTCGCTGCCGGGCATGACGCTGGCCAGGTCGGCCAGGGTGATCCAGCCGCCGGGTGCAGCCCGGCTCCGGTTGGCGAGCACGTCTGCCGGCTCGCCGTGGGGGTCACCGAGACTGGAGACCACCAGCGCCGCTTCGCTGAAGTCCTCGCCGGCGGTGAAATCGTTGACCGTGATCACGCAGGCCAGCCCCGCTCTGGCCGCGGCCAGCAGCCCGTTGCGGGAGTCTTCCACCACGACGACGCACGGGGCCGGGACGCGGAGCGACTCCAGCGCCAGCCGGTAGATGTCCGGGGCAGGCTTCTTCCGCGCGACGATGTCGCCGGCGAACACGGTGACCGCGCGGGCCTGGGCCGCCCCCACCGCACGCTCGAGCGTCGCCCGCACGGACACCTCGGCCGAGGTCGAGGCGACGGCGACGGTCCAGCCCGCGGCCAGGGCCTCGCCGACGACCCGGGCCACGCCAGGACGGGGCGGGACCGCGCCGGACGCGACCAGGCTGGTGTAGATCTCCGTTTTCCGCCGGTGCCAGGCGGCTACCTCGGCCTGCTGGAGCGCCGGGTCCGCGGGCAGGCCGGCCGCGGCCACGAACTCCGGCGTGAGCAGGCTGGCCAGGCGTTCCTTACCGCCGCCGATGCGGACCTTCTCCCGGTACTCGGCCAGGCTCCAGCGCACGGGGAGGCCGAACTCCGCGAAGGTCTGGTTGAACGCGGGGAGGTGCCCGTAACGCTCGGTGTCGGCCAGCACCCCGTCGCAGTCGAGGATCAGCGCCCGGGCCCGTGCACTCGCCACGCCGGCTCACCAGGCCTTGCCGACGCTGCCGAAGCGGCGCATGTGGTCGGCGGCCATGTCCAGTACCGCCCCCCGGACCGAGCTGAACAGGGACGGCGGATCCCAGGTGTCGCGTTCCTCCGCGCCGCGCAGGAACGCCAGGTTCGCCTTCATGTAGCTGACCTTGAGCGCGGTGGAGATGTTCACCTTGGCGCAGCCGCGGGCGATCAAGTCGGTGAACTGGGCGTCCGTCATCCCGGTGCCCCCGTGCAGGGCGATGGGGATGGGCTCCGCGGCCACGATGTCAGAGACCCGCTGCGCGTCGAGATGCGGCTCGGCGTGGTAGACGCCGTGCGCGTTGCCGATGGCCGGCGCGAAGACGTCGACCCCGGTCGTCCGGATGAACTCCAGCGCCACCGGCAGGGACTGCCGCTGCGCCTCCTCATCGGAGCCGACGTCGTCCTCCACGCCGGTGATGGCCTCGATCTCTCCCTCGACCGCCGCGCCGTGCGAGCGGGCCTCGGCCACGACCTCGACGGTCTGCCGCTCGTTCTCCTCCACCGGCAGCCGGGACGCATCGAACAGGACTGAGTTCCACCCCTTGCGCAGGCAGGCGCTGAGCACCGCGCGGTCCGGGCAATGGTCCAGGTGCAGGCTGACGGGGACCTCGATGCCGGCGGTCAGCTCGCGCCACATCGCGAACAGCAGGTCAAGACCGACGGTCCGGACGGTCTTGACCGAGGTCTGGACGATCACCGGTGAGCGCTGCTCGACGGCCGCGGCGAGCACCGCCTCCATGCTCAGGTCGTTGACCACGTTGATCGCCGCCACGCCATACCGCTCGGCAAAGGCCCGGTCCACGATTTCCTTCAGCGAAACGACAGGCACCCGGACCTCCTTGCGGCAGCAAGGCGAACCTACGTGCGGCGGCCGCGGCCCCGGATCGGTGGAAACCCCCGTCTTCGCCGGGGATTTCCCCTACCGTCCGGGCCTCACCTGATCCGCGCCCCGGCCAGCGCGGCGAGCTCGGTGCGGTTACGCGCGCCCGTCTTGCGCAGGACGGCGCCGGCGTGCTTCTCCACGGTCTTGACCGAGAGCACCAGCCGCTCGGCGATGAGCTTGTCGGGCAGGCCCTGCTCCATGAGCCTGCGGACCTCGCGTTCCCGCTCGGTCAGGGCCGGGGCAGGTCGTCGGCCCGCAGGCCGCGGTGCAACTGGGCGAGCACCGGGCCGGACAGGATCGCCTGGCCACGGCCGGCCGCCACCACGGCTGCGGCGAGTTCCGGGCCGTCCGCGCGGATGTCCACGCAGCCGCGCGCGCCGGCCCGCATCGCGTCGGACACCCGCTCTCGTCGCCGGTCTCGCACAGTCCCACCACGGCCAGGCCGGGCTCCGGGCGACGGCGGCCAGCAGCAGCGCCGGTCACCCGTCCGCCTCGCCGGCCCGCCGCCCCTCGGTCCCGCCAGCCAGCCGCGGCAGGCCCAGGTCGACCAGGGCCACATCAGGCCGCAGTGCCCGGCAGGCGTCCAGCGCCTCGCTCCGCCGTCGCCACCTCGCCGATCACCTCAAGGCCCGGCTCATTCCAGGACAGCAGCCGGGCCAGGCCGGCCCGCAGCACCGGCTGCCCCGCCCCGACCAGCACCCGCAGCCGCGGGCCGGTCTGCTGCCTCGTCCTGGCGGTAGGGGAAGCGGGCGCGGATCCGGGTGCCCCAGCCGGCCAGCGAGTCGACGTCGACCGTCGCGCCGAGTTCGCGCGCCCGCTCGGTCATGGCCCGCAGCCCGAAACGCTCGGCCTGCCAGCCGGATTTCGGGTCGAAGCCCTGGCCGTCATCCTGAACCAGCAGCGACACTGCCGCCTGCTCGTACAGCAGGCCGAGCCGGACGCGAGTGCGCCTGGGCGTGCCGGACGATGTTGGTCAGCGCCTCCCTCGCCATGTGGAGCACCTCGTGCGCCAGGCGCCCGTCCAGCGGCGACCGGCGTGCCCGCGGACACCAGCCGGACCTCCAGCCGGCCGATGCTCTGCGCCCAGGCCGCCTCGGAGCGCAGCGCGCCGTCGAGCGTCTGCCCGTCCAGCGGCGACGCGGCCAGCCCGAGCAGCGTCAGGCGGGCCTCGGCCAGGGCGTCCCTGGCCGCGGCGCCGGCCTGGCTCAGGTGCTCCGCGACCAGCCGATCCTGGTCCGCGGCCGGCCCGGCCGCCATCGGCGCTGCGCCGGCGGCCGCGCGGCGATCGCGGCCAGGCCGTGCTCGGCACTGTCCAGGTGCACCCGGACGCTGACCAGCCGCTGCGCGAGGGTGTCATGCACCTCGCCGAGCAGCCGGTCGCGCTCGGCGGCGGCCGCCTCGGCCCGGGCCCGTTCCTCGGCCGCCTCGTGCATCCGGGCGTTGGCCAGCGCGATCGCCGCGTGCTTGGCGAACAGCTGCAGCAGTTCGGCGTCGTCGGGCCCGAAGACCCGCCGCTCGTCCCGGCTGAACACGATGCACGCGCCGATGATCCGCCCGCGCCACTCCAGCGGCACGCCGATGACGCCGCGCAGCGTGGCCCGCTCCTCGGCCGCCACGTGCCCGCCGGGCACGTCGTCGTAGCGGGCGAACCACACCGGGCCGCGGCGCGCGACCACGGCCCCGGTCATCCCCTCGGTCAGCGGGAACACCCGGCCGGACTGGCAGGCCACGCCGATATCGGCTTCCTTGCGGTAGGTGCCGGCCGCCTCGTCGACGCTGCAGATCGAGCCGGCGTCGCAGCCCAGCAGCTCGGTGCAGCGCCGCAGGATCCGCTCCAGCAGGGGCCGCAGCGAGAACTCCCCGGCCAGGTCCTCGGCCACCGCGATCAGGCCGGCCGCCCGGGCGGCCACACTGCGCTCGCCCTCCGGGGGCCCGGCTTCCGGGCGCGTGCCCTCCGGCAGGCCGTTAACGAACTGGCGGGCAGGCAAATGCCCTCCAAATCTGCGACTGCGCTGGCGCATCACGACCCCCCGCGGCGCACTGCGCGCAGCGGGGCCGATCTGAGCATCACCCGCCGCCCAGGTCAACGTCAAGGCACGCGAAGGCCTGCCCGCCGCCGCTGACGGGCGGCCGGGCCCGGAGCGCGGGCAGCCACCCGGGCCAGGGAAATTCTCGCGATCGGCCGCTGAT
>CAWJDQ010000006.1:0-750143 GCA_963841695.1 uncultured Actinomycetes bacterium
GGCAGTTGACAGCCATATTGCCGTCATAGCACCATGACACGCATGGCTCCTCCGGTGCAGACGGAGTACTTCGACGTCCTGATCGTGGGAGCCGGTATCTCCGGAATCGACGCCGCATACCACGTTCAGCAGCGGTGCCCGGAGAAGAGCTTCCTCGTCCTCGAAGGGCTGGAGAGCTTCGGCGGCACCTGGCTCACGCAGCGCTACCCCGGAATCCGCTCCGACAGTGATCTGTACACGTTCGGATACGGGTTCAAGCCGTGGACGGGACCACCAATCGCCGCCGCTTCCGCGATCCTTTCCTATCTGGGTGAGGTTATCGACGATAACGGTCTGTCCGCGCATATCCGGTACCGGCACCGGATCGCTTCAGCGTCCTGGTCGAGCGACGCAAAGACGTGGACGGTCGAGGCGACCAGAACTGACACCGGTGAGCGGTGCCGGTTCGCCACCAACTTCCTGTGGATGTGCCTGGGCTACTACCGCCACGGTGAAGGCTTCACGCCAGACTGGCCGGGGCTGGACCGCTTCTCAGGACAGATCGTGCACCCCCAGACCTGGCCGGACCAGCTGGACCTGGCCGGGAAGAACGTCATCGTCATCGGCTCGGGGGCCACCGCGGCGACCCTGGTCCCGGCCATCGCCGCGGACTGCAAGCACGTCACCGTCGTGCAGCGCTCGCCGACTTACTATTTCTCGGCGCCCAACTCCAACGAGGTGGCCGATATGCTCCGGGAACTTGAGATTCCCGAGGAGTGGGTGCACGAGATAGTCCGCCGGAAGGTGCTGCACGACCAGCAGGCCATCATCCAATTGTCCTTCGACCAGCCCGAGTTCCTTAAAACCGAATTGATCAGGCTAGTGCGCGATCGCCTGCCTGCCGGTTACGACGTCGAGAAGCATTTCACCCCGGACTACCGGCCGTGGCGTCAGCGAATCGCCCTCCTCCCGGACGGGGATCTGCTGGCCGCGATCTCGTCCGGGAATGTCACTATGGTCACCGACGGGATCAAGGATTTCACCGAAGACGGCCTTGTCCTCATGGGCGGCGAGGAGCTGACCGCCGACGTCATCATCACCGCCACCGGGTTCAACCTCAGCGTCCTGGGCGACGTTGACATGATCATTGACGGCCAGCCGCTCGACCTGGCCGGCACCGTCACGTACCGCGGCGTGATGTTCACCGGCGTCCCGAACCTCGCCTGGACCTTCGGGTACTTCCGGGTGAGCTGGACGCTGCGGGCCGACCTGGTCAGCGATCTGGTCTGCCGTCTCCTTGAGCACCTGGCCGACCTGGGGGCCAGCCAGGTCACGCCGCACCTGCGGCCCGAGGATGCGGACATGCCGATCCGGCCCTGGTTTGACCCCGAGAACTTCAACCCCGGCTACATGATGCGCTCGATGGACCGGCTGCCCAGGAGCGGCGACAAGCCGGAGTGGCAGCACAGCCAGGACTACTGGACCGAGAAGGAACTGCTCCCGGGCGCCGATCTCGACGACGGTTGCCTGATCTACGAACCCCGCACGGAAGAACCCGCGCGGGGTCACCCGCCAGAGCGGACGCGGTGAGCCCCAGCCCGGCGGGCTGGGGCTCACCGCTGACCGGCTTACCGGCCCATCGGCCAGATGATCAGCAGCCGTCGTAAGCAGCCCATGCGGCGCTGCCGGACTGCGCGTACTCCTTGGCGAACGCGGCGTTCTGCTCCGCGACCGACGCGTTCTCCGGCAGCCCGGAGAACCCGAGCGCCTGCCAGGTGGACGGCAGGAAGCCGTAGAGGCCGCCCGCGCCGCTGGAGGCGTTGACCGCCGCGGAGTTCCCGCCGCTCTCAGCCTGGATCACGCAGCTCTGGAAGCTGCCCGAGGCCCCGTTGTACACCGTCGTGACCTCCTGCGCGGGCGCGGCCGGGGTGGCCGCGACCGTGCTGGCCGGCGCCGAGAGGGGGGCCGGGGCGGGGGCCGCGGCCGGGATCGCCGCGAGCGCGGCGCGGTCGACCCCCCGCGAGACATGGTCCGAGTTGGGCACCCGGAGCCGCTCGCCTGCCTGGATCACCGACGGGTTACGCACCGTGTGCCGGTTGGCCCACCACAGGGCAGGCCAGCTGGCCGCACTGCCGAACTCATGCTGGCTGATCGAGCTCAGCGTGTCGCCGGCGTGCACGGTGGTGTAGTGGCTGGCGTGGTGAGCCGCCCCTGGATGCAGCGAAACCGTGACCGCGATCATGGTCTTAGCGGCCCCGCTACCTGCGATACTGAGAAACGACATGGCTTTGCTACCTCCGAGGTTCGTTGCCATGCAAAGGCCCCGGCCGCGTGCTGCAATCACGCTTGGCCGGGGCCGCCTGAACTAGTCGGCGATGACTGCGTGCATACCTCCCGTAGTCATGTCGACTCCATTCAGTGATCGGTGGATGATGCGTCGGCCACGGTAACCCGGATTTCTGGCCACGCCAAACAGAAACGGCCCAGGTCAGCGCCTCCCGCCCCGAATCGGCCCGCTGATTGGCACGGAAATAGCCGGTCTGATCTGCGCCGATCTGCTTATGGCCAAAGATCGCCAAACCGGGCCGAGTGATTTACGCCACGAGGCGCCCGAGAGCACTCTGCTGTGACTTCTGGGGCTGGACGTGCTGATGTGAACAGCACGGCACGCGGCCCGGGGCCCGGGTTCGCGGCCCCGGCGAAGGGCGGGACAGCCCGACAGGAACCTATCCCGGAAGCTGCCGGCCGAAACCGCTGAAACCGGGCCAAACCTCGTACCGGAGCCCGGGGTCAGTCGATCCAGTAGCGGCGTACCCGCGGTCGGCGGCCGGCGATGGCAACGACCGAGTCGAGCCGCCCGCCGCACGCTTCGATGACCGTGCTCGAACCGGTGTTGTCCTCGCTGCAGGTCACCAGGACCCGGCCGACCCCGTTGGACCGGGCGATGACCAGGCTCTGCCGGAGTATCTCGGTCGCGTGGCCACGCCGCCGATGCCCGGGAAGAACGCAGTAGCCGATGTGGCCGCCCTCCAGGGCGAGGAAGGCGTTGAGCTCGTGCCGGATGGACGCCCGGCCGACGATCTGTCCCGCGACGTCGGCGACCAGGAACGTCGCGGGTACCCGGCCGGCGGGCAGGCTCACCCCGAGGCGATGCTCCTGCAGCGTCTTCAGGTACGTGTCCCACGCCATGCCCGGCTCGAGGCCCAGGCCGAACGTGAATCCTTCCTCCGCCATCACCCGGCCAGCCTCCCGGAACGCTCCCTCGTCAGCGGGCCGAGGCGGCCGGAGGCGGAGTGCCGGGCCCGGCCCGCGCCGGGCTGTCGTCTCAGTAACCACCGGATCACGCTAGCCAGGCCGGTCCAGCCGGACCAGTCATTTATCCGCGACCCCTAGCGGCCCGTGCCCTGGGGTAACCGGCCGGGCACAGGCCGGAGCGAGGCTAGGATCGCAGCGTGATCACCGGCGTGCACGCGATCGTGTTCTCGCCCCGGGCCGAGCAGGTCCGGGCGTTCTTCAAGGACGTGCTCGGCCTGTCGTCGGTTGACGCGGGCGGCGGGTGGCTGATTTTCGCCCTTCCCCCGGCCGAGCTGGCGGTGCATCCCGCTGACAGCGCCGGCCGCCATGAGCTCTACCTGATGTGTGACGACATCCAGGCCACGCTCACCGAACTGCGCGGCAAAGGGGTCGAGGTCGCGCAGGATGTCACTGATCAGGGCTGGGGGCTGCTGGCCGCGATCCGCCTGCCGGACGGCTCGGAATTCCCCTTTTACCAGCCGCGGCACCCTTCCCCGCTGCCGCCGTGACCGGTGCCTGATCCGGCCGCACCCGGTGCCGGGTTATGAGCCCACGGCGTGCGGGACCTTGCCCTTCGCTCCGAGTTTGTAGGCGATGATCAGCGGCTGTTCCCCGGCCGACGCCGCGACGCCGGCTCCCACGATGACGTAGTCACCGTCGATGGTCGACCGGAGCGTTGGTTCCGGCGGACAGCGCCGTCTTCAGCAGGATCGCGCCGGTGGCGGCGTTGAACGCGTACAGGTCACCGTGGTAGGTCGTGGTGAACACGACGTTGTTGGTGACCGCGGCGGCGCCGTACGGTGATGAGGGGAGCTCGTCGTCCCATTCGATCTTTCCGGTGTCCTGGTTGACCGCGACCATCTCGCCGGTCGCCTTGGGGATAGAGGCCTCGAACGCCGGGGAGCTTTCCGCCGTGCCCTTCACCGAGAGCGGCACGGCGAGGTTGTTGACGGCGGCGAACGTCGTCGATCCGTTGGTGGCCAGCTGGGACTCGACGCCGCCGAACACGCCGGGCTCGAGGTCGAACTTGGCGGGCAGCGGGATGGGTGAGGCCGGCGTGGCGTTTTCGGTGAGCAGCCCGGCGTCGCTCGGGCCCGCTGTGCACGCCGACCGGGAGCTTCCACAGCAGCTTGCCGGTCTGCGCGCTGAGCTCGATCAGGATGCCGGCCTTGCCGCCGTCGATCACCACCGGCTGCCCGTGCGCGGTGGTGAGCACCGGCGAGTTCTGCAGGTCCCAGTCGAACAGGTCGTGCGGGGTGAGCTGGTAGTACCACAGCAGCTTGCCCTGCGGGCTCAGCTTCACCACCGAGTCGGTGTACAGGTCCGGGCCCGGCCGGCTGGTTCCCCACGGATAGCCGTGCGGCCAGCCGGTCTGGGCGATCGGGCCGGGGTTGGCGATGCCGAGGTAGAGGTTGCCCTGGCTGTCGAACGACGGCGGATCCCACAGGCCGCCGCCGGAGTTGATGCCCGGCTTCCCCCACAGGTTCTGCACCTCGTCCCAGGACCATTCCGGCGCGCCGGTCCGGGCGTTCAGCGCCCACAGGATCCCCTTGCCGCCGCCGAGGTACTCGCCCACGGTCGGGTTGACCGGCACGGTCGACACGTACACGGTGCCGTCGTTGTAGCCGGGGGCCATGTCGATGCCCTCGTGATCGTTGCCGATCAGCGTCCGGCTCCACAGCTGCCTGCCGGTGGCCGCCGAGAGGGCGACCGCGGCGTGGTTGGTCGCCGCGTACACGGTGCCGCCGGCCACGTTGACGCCGTCCGGGCCGCCGTTGGGCGAGCTGTAGTTGTGCGCCCACAGGACCTTGCCGGTGGCGAGCCTGATCGCCATCACGTTCGACTCCAGATCCTGCGTGTACACCACGCCGTTCACCACGACCGGCGTCGTCGCGTAACCGTCGGTCAAGCTGCGGCGCGGCGGCGCCCGTCGACTCGATCGGCACGCACCACGCCACGCCCAGCTTCGCAGACATTCGAGCTGGTGATCGCGCTGGCGACATCCCGGGTGTTCTGCAGGTTGCCGCCCGGCAGCGTCCAGGCCGCCGCGACCGCCGGATTAGCCGGGCCGCCCGGCGCAGTACCGGCCTGGCCCGCGGCCGCGTGCCTGGCGAAACAGCTGGCCACGTCCGGGTGGCTGGTGCTCCCGCAGCCGGCGACGGCCAGGCTCGCGGCGACCAGCAGGGTCACGCTGGTCACTGCGGTCCGCTTCACGAAACACCTCATTGGCTCATCTCCCCCGTGGCGGACAGGTGGGCGCGTGCGCGACCGGCCGATGTTCCGGCCCTGGGTCTCAGGCTCGCCGGCCTGCCAGGTCCGGGACAGGGGTCAATTCACCCCTCTTGCCGCGGGGCCCCGGCCCGGCGGTCCGACCCGCACCGCCGTGGACCCGCGCGGCGGCCCGGCTGGGCGGGCTGCCCGCTGGGCAGACCCGGCTGAGCTAGACCAGGCCGGCCCGGAGAGCGAGGCGGGTGAGGTCGGCGCGGCGGCGGCATCCGGTCTTGTCGCGGATGCGGTCCAGATGCGAGCTGACCGTGCGCACGCTGATGAACAGCTGGGCGGCGATCTGCGCGTCGGTGCGCCCCTGCGCGACCAGGGTGACCAGCTCCCGTTCCCGGGGGCTGAGCCGTTCCGGCCCCGGTGCCGCGGCCGGCGACTGCGGGCCCGCGGTGAGCATGAGGGCGTACTCGGCCGCGGTGGCCAGGCTCATCGCCTGGCCACGGTCCTCGGCCGCTCGCGTCTGAGCCGGCCCGAGCGCCCGGCGGGCCTCGTGCAGGGGCGCCTGCCGCTGGAACCAGCCTTCGGGCATATCCGGGTGTGTGGGCACGGAGAACCCTTCGTGCCCCTGGAGCATGACCACCGCGGCCCAGATGGTGACGGCCTCGGCGCAGCGCCCGGTCATCGCGCACAGGTAGCCGCAGCAGTCCAGGTCATCGAGCAGCCTGGCCCGGCCCCCGGTCCGCAAGGCGGTCTGGAGTCCTTCCCGCAGGTGCGCCGCGGCGTCCTCGAAATGGCCCGCGTTCAGGTCCAGGACGACCATCTTCTCCAGCAGGTTTCCCAGGCTCCACAAGTCCCCCGCGTCCCGGGCCCCGGCCAGCCCCGCCCGGCAAATCCGCTCGGCGGCGGCCGGGTCGTCGGCCTCGATCAGCACCGTCACCAGGATGTGGCCGCACATCCGGGCCATCGGGCCGTGCTTGTCCGCCGTGATCCGCTCGCCCTGCCGGGCCAGCTGCACGGCGCCGACGCGGTCACCCGCCACGCAGGCGACCAGGCCGAGGACCGCCAGGGCCAGCGCCTCGTCAAGCGGGTGGCCACCCTTCCGGGCCAGGGCCACAGACCGGCGGGCATCGTTGGCCGCCTCGCCGATCCGGCCCATGGTCAGCAAGGTCGCCGACCGGCCACTCAGGGACCTGGCCAGCAGCGGGATGGGCCCGCGGTCCCCGAGGGCGTCACGGACCGCGGTGAAGTGGCGCAGCGCCCCGGCCGGATCGGCAGTATCCAGCGAGGCCTGCCCGAGCCAGGTGTGCCCGAGGCACCACGCGTCGCTGCCCGGCGGCGGCGCGGTCGACGGCCTCGCGCAGCAGCGGCGCCTGAGCCGTGAGCCGGCCCCGGACCTGCCACCACCACGCCAGCGCGGCCGCCAGCCGGGGCGCCACGGCTGCGTCGTGACCCAGGGCCCATTCGAGTACCTGGCGCAAGGTGGCGTCCTCAGCATCCAGCCACCGGGCCGCGGCCACCTCGCCGGTGCCGGCCGTGAGCCCCGCCATCGCGTCCTCGGCCACCCGCAGCGCGTACCCGGCCAGCGCCGACGCGACCGCCTCACCCTCGCCGGCCTCGGCCAGCAGCCCCGTCCCGTAGGCCCGCAGCGTCTCCAGCATCACATACCGGGACCGGCCATCCAGGCCGGCCCGCGGCGGGACCAGCAGCGAGCAGTCCACCAGATGCAGCACGGCCGGGCTGGAGCCAGCCCCCGCGACTGCCTCGGCCCCCTCCAGCGTGAACGGCCCCGGGAACACCGACACCGCCCGGAACACCCGCTGCTCCCGTTCATCCAGCAGCCGGTAACTCCACTCCACGGTGGCCGCCAGCGACCGCTGCCGGCCTGCCGCGAGCCGGTCCCCTGCCTCCAGCAGGGTGAACCCGTCATCGATCCGGTCCAGCAGCTGGGCCACGCCCAGCGCCTCGACCCGCGCCGCGGCGAGCTCGATCGCCAGCGGCATCCCGTCCAGCCGCGCCACCAGCCGCGCGACCACCGGCGTGGTCTCCCCATCCAGCGCGAAGCTCACGTCAGCCCGGCGGGCCCGGTCCGCGAACAGGGCCACCGCCTCCGACCCGTCCGGATCCGCCGGGTTATCCCGGTCCGGCAGGGTCAGCGGCGCGAGCCGGTACCGCGCCTCCCCGGCTATCCGCAGCGGCTCCCGGCTGGTGGCCAGCACCCGCACGTCATCGGCGCCGAGCAGCAGCCGGCCGCACAATTCCGCCGCCGCGCCGATCACATGCTCGCAGTTATCCAGCACCAGCAGGAGCTGCCGCTGGGCCAGCGCGTGGACCAGCGCATCGGTCCCGGCCCGCGCGGGCAGGTCGCGGAGGCCCAGGGCCGCCGCCACCGTCGCCGCGACCTGCGCTGGGTCCCGCACTGCCGCCAGTTCCGCCAGCCACACCCCGTCAGCGAACCGGCCGGCCACCTGCTTGGCGACTTCGCCAGCCAGCCGTGTCTTCCCGGCACCCCCGGGCCCGGTCAGCGTTACCAGGCGATACTGACCCAGCTGGCCGGCCACCCCGTCCACGACCACGGCGCGGCCCACGAAACTGGTCAGTGCGCCCGGAAAGCCGTGCACGCCTCGCGCCGCGTCGGCCACCGCAGACCGCTCCACAGCGCTCACCATAACCACGGCCACCGCTGCGGTACAGCATCATCCGGCTGCGGCCCGGTCATGGTGGCCGGCCAGGCACCCCCGCGACGTGGGTGATTTCACCCCGGCCGTGACCCTGCGGAAAGCGGGGTCACCCGACCCCTGCCGCGGACCTGGCCGGGCGGGTGAACCTGTGGCTGAGGGCCGGAACACCGGCCAGTTCCGAGAGAACAGGACAAGGCAATGTCCGCGCAACTTACTCACCAGGTGACTCAGACCAGGACCCCACAGCTCGCTGCCCCGGCCCGGCGCGGAGGGCTCCGGGGAGCGTGGCACCGGATCCGCCTGGCCGCTGCGGAGACGAACTACGCGTCCCGGCGGATCGTCGAGCTCCAGGCTCCCTGGGTCGTTGACGGCCAGTGGCACCGCAGGTAAGGATCGTGGCTGTGGACTCCTTCGCGGGCAAGCTCGCGGTAGTGACCGGCGGTGGTTCCGGGATGGGCCGCGAGCTTGTCCGCCAGCTGGCGGCCCAGGGATGCTCGGTCGCGGCCTGCGACCTGAACACCGACGCCGTCACGGTGACCGCGGCCACCGCGTCGGCGGCCGCCGTACCCGAGGTCCGGGTGACCAGCCACACCTGTGATGTCTCCGATGAGACACAGGTCCTGCGGTTCCGCGACGAGGTGCTGGCGGAGCACGACAGCGATCACGTCAACCTGGTGTTCAGCAACGCGGGCATCGGCGGCGGCGAAAGCTTCATCACCGGCCGCCGGGAGGTGTGGGAACGCACGTTCGCCATCGACTGGCAGGGCGTGTATTACTGCGCCCGGGTGTTCCTGCCGCTGCTGATCGCGAGCACCGAGGGCGTCCTGGTCAACACCAGCAGCGTGAACGGCTTCTGGGCGTCACTGGGCCCGGGCGTGCCGCAGACCGCCTACAGCACGGCCAAGTTCGCCGTGCGGGGCTTTTCCGAGGCGCTCATCGAAGACCTGCGCACCCATGCGCCGCACGTCCGGGTGGCGGTCGTGCTGCCGGGGCACGTGGGCACCGACATCATCGCGAACAGCCTGCGCGCCCGGGGCCTGCCGGAGCCCGGGCAGCTGAGCGACGCCCAGCTGGAGGAGCTCATCCCGGCCGACGCGCGGGCCAGGCTGATCGAGGCCGGCCTGCTGGCCGAGGACGTGTCAGCCACGGAGCTGCGCCAGATGCTCGTGCAGGCCAACGCAGACTTCCGGGATAAGGCGCCGGTCAGTGCGGCTGAGGCGGCGACCATCATCCTCGAGGGGGTCCGGGCCGGAAGCTGGCGGATCCTGGTCGGCGAGGACGCCGCGATGATCGACGCCGCGGTGCGGGCGAAGCCCGAGGCCGCCTACGACTACGCCGAGCTGTTCCCGAAGCAGGGGGATGCCGGAACCGGTTGATCCGCCCGCGCCGGCCGGGCCGGGTCCTCACCACACACCCGGGACCAGGCGCTTGCGGCTGGCCGCGAACCGCTCGTACTCCTCGCCCAGAGACTGGGTCAGCTGCCGCTCCTCGGCGCGGATGCGGACCGCCAGCCCCGCCCCGCCCAGGAGCGCCACGGCCACCAGGCTCCACACGTCATCGCAGGCCAGCGCGATCCCGGCGAGTACGAGCGCGATCCCGGTGTAGGAGGGATGGCGCACGTAGCGGTACGGCCCGCGGGTCACCACCTGGTGCCCGGGCTGGATCTTGATCCAGTACTGGAAGAAACGCCCCAGGCTGGCAATCGACCAGGCCCGCAGCCCGATCCCGGCCACGATCAGCACCATCCCTGCCGCGAACGGCCAGACCAGGCCCCCGGGCCACGGCAGACCGCCCCGGCGGCCGAGCACCTCCGCCAGGATGACCGAGCCCACCAGGCAGGGCACCAGGACGAACGCGCTGCGGTCCACGGCCGCCGGGCCCCGGGACTGCAGGTGCTGGCGCACCCGCATGATGAACTCGAACACCGCCCAGACCGCGACCGCAACGGTGAACGCCGCCTCGGCGGCGCCATGCCGGAACACCAGGGGCACGACCACCCGGCCAGTACATCACCCGGCCGGCCGGGAAGGGCAGCGCCACAGGCGAACGCGGGGGTCGTCGGGGCCTGCGGCCTGGACATGCGGCGGGAGGACCTGGAGCCCCATCGGCGTGCCCGCCCCCGCCACGGGGGTCCGCCGACCTGACCCGTGCCGCGGGCCCGGGTCAGCCGTAGGGATTGGGTGGCACGAAGCTGGCCCGGGTGATGGACAGGTACAGGTCCCGGCCGATGTAACTGCTGCGGCCGCTGCCGCTGCTGGGTGTACTGCTGTCGGTCTGCTCGAGCAGCCGTGTGGTGGACGGGTCCTCGAAGGTCGCCTCGGTGTCCCCCGTCACCGCGTCGAGCCGGCTGATCTCCACGGCCGGGCGGCCGAGGTCGTCCCGGGCGTGGCTGTTCACCTGGACCCCGGGCGTAGCGGCCAGCACCCTGAACAGGGCGGCGCGCAGCGCCGGGCTGACCAGCGGGTTCCACAGCAGGTCGGTGGCCTGCTCGAAGACCTTGTCGTCCGCGGTCAGCCTGGGCGGCCTGATGGAGGGCTGGTGCGCTTGCCGCAGGATCTTGTCCTTCTCCCTCAGCTGGGCCGCCATGCCCGCGTCGGCCTCCTGCTGCTGCTGGTCGTACTGGGAGATCAGCAGGGCCCGCAGGGCGGCGGGGCCGGTCGGCATGGCGTTCAACTGCGCCTGGGTCGGTGACGCGTGCCGGGCAACGGGCAGCTCGCTGGGGATCCCGGCGCCCTGCTGATAGGTCCGCACGTCCCCGGTGAGGCTGTCGATCACGCTCATCTTCTTGTAGTTGTCCTGGATCTCGCGCATGACGACGTACCGGCCGCGGCCCTGCGGCTCGGCCGCCGCGACGGAGCTGAGCCGGTACAGCGTCCGCTGCGCCGCGGTCAGGGTGATCGCGGGCCGGGTGGGCGGCTGGCCGGGGCTCCCCGCGTGCCGCGGGACGAGCGCCGCCACCCCGGCGGTGCCGAGCGCGGCCGTCGTGGCGGCGAGGGTCACCACCCGGCCGCGGCGGTCCCGGCGCCGCTGCCGGGTCACCGCCTGGGTGGCAATTGAGGCCGGGGCGTGCACGTCGTCGGTGCAGCAGCGCATCACGGCCCGGAGGATGTCTTCATCGGTGCTGGGCATCAGGGGTCCTTTCACGAGGTGCTGTCGCTGGTAGCGAAGATGGCGGTCAGCGCGGGATGCACACGCAGCTGGGCCATCGCGCGCGAGGCGGTGCTCTTCACCGTGCCGGCGGAGACCCCGAGGAGGCTGGCCACGTCGGCTTCGCTGCGGTCGTCGAAGTAGCGCAGGACCACGATGGCGCGCTGCTGAGCGGTGAGGGTGTCCAGGGCGGCGAACAGCGCGGGCCGCAGTTCCACGGCGTCGCGGGCGTCGGCGGACCGCGGGTCGGTGCTCTCCCAGGCGGGGAAGAGCCGCGTTTCGCGGGGCCGCCGGGCGGCCGCCCGCGACTGGTCGATGACGATGTTGTGCATCACCCGCCGGCAGAATGCCCTGGGGTTGCCCACCCGCGACCAGCGCATGGCCAGCCGCTGCAGGGTTTCCTGGTAGACGTCCTCGGCGCGGTACGGGTCGGAGGTGAGCAGCGTCGCAATGCGAAGCAGCTCATCGCCTGACTCGGCGGCGAACGTCTCGAAGGCTCGCGCCTGCTGTCTGTCCACGTGACCTCCTGGTCGCCGCCGTCCTGGGTGCGGGGCGTCACCCCTGAGACGACGGCGCGGCCGATGAGGTTGAGGGGACGGCGGTCAGCCGGTCAGCTTGACCAGGAACAGCCAGGCGCTGGCCACGCCGCCGACCAGGCTGGCCACTGCCGCGGGGATGAGCCAGTACAGGCCCCCGCCCGTCTTCAGCAGCAGTGTCACCCCGGCCCCGGCGACCAGGAGCGTGGTGACCAGGTTGGGCGAGTACTGCTGGATGTCGCCGGCGACCCGGTCCTCCGCGGAGGCGGGGCGGGCCGGCCCGGCTGGGTCGTGGCCCGCTGCCCCGCGGCCGCGCCTCGCCCGGTGGTCCAGGACCACCAGGATGGCCCCTGACAGCGCGGCCAGGGCCAGCAGTTCGGCGCCCAGCGCCGGGCGCGGCTGCGGCGCCACCAGCAGCAGCCCGGTCAGCACCGAGGTCATGAACAGGACCAGGGTCTGCGCGGCGCGGGAGGCGAGGCTGGGCGACCGGGCCAGCATCTCGCTCCTGAGCGACACCGCGACGAACAACAGCCCGGTCAGCGCCCCGGCCACAGCCGCCAGGCCCTCACCGAAGCCGAGCCACGCGGTGGCGGTATAGCCCATGGTCACGCTCCCCAGGATCGCTGATCGATCTTCTCCTGCGGGCAGGCCCGCGGTCCCCCGAACAGCGGCCCGCACCCGGCTGGCCCCGTGGGCCGCCTCCACCAGCATCCCGTTTAACTGCCTGGACCTGCGGATATACCAGAACGCGGGGGCCAGTTGCCGTCGTGCCGCAAAACGGCACGAGCGGGACGAACAGGACGCGCCACGGCGGCCCGCTCGCGCACGCGCCAACCGCTCGGGGGATCGTCATCGCGAAGATCACGCCGCAATCATCTGGGCCTCCGGACAGTGCGTCCCTCCACGAGCTCAAGCTGGTCTGCATGACCAACCTGCTGGCCACCTCCGAGGAGCGGGTGTACTTCAAGGACAGCAGCAGCCGGTTCCTGTTCGTCAGCAGGGGCTGGATCGAGGCGTACGCCCCGGGGCGCGCTGCGCAGGAGCTGACCGGCAAGACGGATTTCGACGTGTTCACCGAGGCGCACGCCTCGGCGGCGTTCGCGGACGAGCAGGAGATCATCCGCACCGGCGAGCCGCTCGTGGGCCAGGTGGAACGCGAGACCTATTCGGCCGGCCGGATGCCTGGGTATCCACGACCAAGATGCCGCTCCGGGACGAGCACGGCAAGATCATCGGCACGTTCGGGATCAGCCGGGACATCACCGCCCAGATCAGGGCGGAGAGCGCACTGGCCCGCCAGGCCGGCGAGCTGGGCGCCCAGAACGAGCGGCTGCGCGAGCTGGACCGGCTGAAGGACGAGTTCGTGGCGCTGGTCTCGCACGAGCTGCGGACCCCACTGACCTCGATTATCGGCTACATCCAGCTGCTCCGGGACGAGCGGGCGAGCGGGCTGAACACCGACCACTTCGCCGAGGTCATCGAGCGTAATGCGGAACGCCTGCTGCGCCTGGTGGGCGATCTGCTGTTCCTGTCCCAGGTCCAGTCGGGCCAGCTGGCACTGGAACTCCACGACACCGACCTGGCCAGCGTGGCCGTCGGGGCGGTGGAGGAGGCGCGGCCCGAGGCGGAGCGCAAGCACATCGACCTGAACCTGTCCGTGGCCGCGGTTCCGCGCCTCACCGTGGACCCGACGCGCATCTACCAGCTCCTCGGCAACCTCATCTCCAACTCCGTCAAGTTCACCCCGGAAGGCGGGAAGGTCGAGGTCAACCTGGCCGTGAAGGGCGACGAGGCGGTACTCAGCGTCGCCGACAACGGCATCGGCATCCAGGCCGCGGACCGCGAGCGGATCTTCGAGCGGTTCTACCGCACCGAGGCCGCCACCCAGCGGGTCATCCCCGGCAGCGGGCTCGGGCTCACCATCTCCCGGGCCATCGTCGACGCCCACCAGGGCACCATCGACGTGCGCAGCGACGGGGAGCACGGCAGCACGTTCAGCGTGCGCCTGCCGCTGGCGTTAGGCATCCCGCTGGCGGCGCACTCACAGGTGATGCGGCTTGGCCAGCGGCCAGCCCCCGGCGGCCAGCCTGGCCCGGACCCGGGCGACGTCGGAGTCGAGCGGCTTCTCGTTGGTCACGGCCGCGATGGCCTTACGGATCGCTTCCGCGGAGTCGGGGTCGCTCTCCTGCCATCTACCGTCGCGCGCCGTGGCGGCCGGATGATCGACGGTGACTGTGTCCTGGCTGCTCAGCTGAGCACGGCGGACATCACGGCGCCGGGCTCGGTGCCCGCCTGGACGGCCAACGCGCCGTCCGGCGACCAGATGCCGGACCGGCAGGCGCACTCGGTGTAGCCGCCGCCGGTGGCCCCCGCGAAGCTCGCGATCGCGACCCACATCCCGTAGCCGGCCGCGATCCGGCTGGCCCGCTCCTCCTGCAGGGCGCGCTCGCCAGCGGCCATCACGGTGCCCGCCACGTAAGCGTCAACGCCGAGGGCGGCGGTGTCCACCTGGTGCTGCGGGACGCTGACGTCCTTGCAGATGGCCAGGCCGAGCCGCCAGCCGCCTACTTCCAGCACGGCGGGCTTGTCGCCCGGCCCGAACCGCCCGGTCTCGGCCTCGCCCAGCCACATCTTCCGGTAAGCCACGCTGACCCCGTCGCCGTCCACGGCCAGCACCGCGATGTGCGGGCGTCCCGTCTCCCCCGGGACCGGCGCGCCGGCCAGGGCGACCGTCCCCGTCTCGGCGCACGCCTCGGCCAGCGGGCAGAGCCGCGGGTCGCCGGCCGTGAGGGCCGGGGCGCCCAGCTCGTACCCGGTCAGCGACAGCTCGGGGAAGACCACCACCTGGGCGGCGGCGGCGCGCACCGCGGCCGCGTGCGCGACCGCGTTCTGGGTCACGTCGTACGGCACGCACAGCGGCTGAGCGACTGCGACGCGAAGCGCTTCCCGCATGGGACCCCCAGCTGAGCAGCGGGCGGCCCCGATCCGCCCGCATAGGCTCTTTATTTTCGCTTACTAAGGCAAATCCCCGCCGGGCGCGTGTCGATTTGCGGGATCGCGGATCGTGTAGACGGCGAGAAGCGGGCCGCCGCCGGCCCTGACCGAGGAGGAAGCGATGCCGCGGTACCTGCTCAGCATGTACCAGCCTGATGGTGACCCGCCGCCGCCGGAGGTGCTGGGCCCGATCGTGGAGAAGCTGGCCGCCTGGAACCAGGATCTCCGGGCCGCCGGGGCCTGGGTCTTCACCGCGGGCCTGCACCCGGCCAGCACGGCCACCGTGGTCCGGTCCAGCCGCGGAGACGTGGTCGTGACCGACGGCCCGTTCGCCGAGGGCAAGGAGCACCTGGGCGGGTTCACCGTGATCAGCGTGCCTGACCTGGACGCCGCGCTGGACTGGGGCCGTCGGATCGCCGAGATCACCACCCTGCCCTGCGAAGTGTGGCCACTGCGGAGCAGCGAGGCAGATCTGCGGAGCGGCGAGGCAGACCTGCGGAGCGGCGACGGAGGCTGAGGACACCGGGCCCGGCGCGGACATCGAGCGGGTGTTCCGCGCGGAGTACGGGCGCGCGGTGTCGGTCCTGGTCCGCGTGTTCGGCGACATCGACATCGCCGAGGACGCGGTCCAGGACGCCTTCGCCCGCGCCGTGGCGCGCTGGCCCGCCGACGGGCGGCCGCCGAGCCCGGCGGGCTGGATCATCACCACCGCCCGGAACCAGGCGATTGACCGGCTGCGCCGGGAGGCGTCCCGGTCCGGCCGGCACGCCCAGGCCGCCCTGCTGCACGCGGGCCAGGCAGCGGGCGGCGGCGAACCCGGCGAGGAGGGTCCCGTGCCCGACGACCGGCTCCGGCTGCTGTTCACCTGCTGCCATCCTGCGCTCAGCCCGGCCACCCAGGTCGCGCTCACGCTGCGGCTGCTCGGCGGGCTGAGCACCGCGCAGATCGCGCACGCGTTCCTGGTGCCTGAGCCGACCCTGGCCCAGCGGCTGGTCCGGGCCAAGGGAAAGATCCGTGACGCGCGGATCCCCTACCGGGTGCCGGGCCAGGCCGACCTGCCCGGCCGCCTGGCCGCCGTGCTGACCGCGGTGTACCTCATCTTCAACGAGGGCTACACGGCCAGCACTGGTGACCAGCTGACCCGGCCCGATCTGTGCGCCGAGGCGATCCGGCTCGGGCGGTTGCTGGCCGGGCTGATGCCGGACGAGGCGGAAGTCCTGGGGCTGCTCGCCCTCATGCTGCTGACCGAGTCCCGGCGGGCGGCCCGGACCGCCCCGGACGGGAGCCTGATCCTGCTGGCGGACCAGGACCGGAGCCGCTGGGACCGCGGGCTCATCGCCGAGGGGCAGGCCCTGGTGCGCCGCTGCCTGCGCCGCGGCCAGCCGGGCCCATACCAGATCCAGGCGGCGATCAACGCCGTGCACAGTGATACGGCGCACAGCGATACGACGCACGGGGACACAGGTCACGGGGACACGCCGCGCGCGGGCGGGGCAGCCACGGACTGGGGGCAGATCCTCCAGCTCTACGACCAGCTGCTGGCCGTGGCCCCCAGCCCGGTGGTGGCCCTGAACCGCGCGGTCGCGGTGGCCGAGGTTGACGGGCCGGCCGCCGCGCTCGCCCTGGTCGACCAGCTAGGTGACGCGGCCGGCCCGGGCACCGGCCTCGACGGCTATCACCTGTTCCACGCCATCCGGGCCGACCTGCTCCGGCGCCGCCAGCACCAGGTCCTGGGGCGCGCGGTTACCTGGTGGTCAGCAGCGGCTGGTGTTCCTGGGGCCGGCCGCGCCGGGCTGGCCGGAGAGGACCCGGCTACAGCCCCGGCAGGCCAGGCCGATGAACCAGGCCGGGATCGCCGGCGAGTCGGTGGGCGGGTTGGTGGGCAGCAGCATGCGGCGCCCGCGGGGCCTGGCTGAAGTCGAAGTCCTGGTCCATGTTGCCCAGGATCGGCTCGTCCTCGCGGACGTCGGGCCGGGGATCGGGACGGCCGTCGGTGGCGGGGTTGAGCCGGGCCCCGCCCAGGAAGTCGTCCTCGATGAACTTCAGGTAGGCGTCGCTGCTGAGCGTCTGGTGGTCGATGAAGCCCCGCTTGGCGTACGGGGAGATGACCATGGCCGGGCACGCGGAGGCCGTAGCCGTTCTGGTCCACGGCCGGCGGGACCACGTTGTCGTAGAAGCCGCCCCAGTCGTCCCAGGACAGGAAGATCGCGGTGGAGTCCCAGTCCGGGCTCTTCATCGCGGCGTTGATCAGCGCCGTGACGTAGGCCTGGCCCCGGTGGACGCTCGCGGGCGGGTGGTCGCTGTCCGCACCGGAAGGGACGATCCAGCTGACCGCGGGCAGGGTGCCCGTCCTGGCCGCGTGCAGGTAGCTGCTCAGCGCCTGGATGTTGTGCAGCTGGTGGTCGGACTGCACGTCGCCGAACAGCGGCAGCGGGTTCCAGATCCCGGGGGTCTGCACGTTCTGGACCACCGGGGCGCAGGTCTCGGCCGAGTCGCTGTCGCAGTCGGGCTGGATGCCGGCCTGGACGTAGTACGCGCCAGCTCACGTGGTGGGCGTAAAGCAGCCAGGTGATGTCGGTCCAGGCCAGGTCGATGCTGGTCTTGCCGTCGCGCAGCTCGCTGTCCACGGCCTTCTGGAACCGGCTGACCCCGTACGGCCCGACGATGTCGTTGACGCAGCTCATCGGCGAGCGGTTCCTGCACTTGGCCGACCAGGCGGACACCATGTACAGGTGGTCCGGCAGCGACCACGACTTCACCGGCTCGAACATGTGGTCGTCGAGCACGTAGTTCTTGGCGTACGTCCAGTAGTTGGGGATCTCCGCGGCCGTGTGGTAGCCCATCACGTCCGGAGCGTGGGTCCCGGCGCAGGCCGGGTCGTCGGCGATCCGGCAGGACGCCCGGGCCTCGTCCCGCTGCCGGATGAACCCGTTCATCCGGCCGCCGTTCACGTCGGCTACCGCGTTGGCCTCGCCGTGCGGGCCGCCGCCATTGACGTCCTGTTGTGTCGTGATACGGCCGGGTGCAGCCGCCGCCCGAGTCCGGCACGCACACGGTCGGCTTCCCGTTCCGCATGGGGATGCCATCGGCGCCGGGGTAGGTGCCGAAGTAGCTGTCGAACGAGCGGTTCTCCTGCATGATGATGATCACGTGCTTGATCTTGTGGATGCCCTGGGGAACCACATAGTGGCCGGTCCGGCCGCCCGCCACGACCTCCCCCGACAGGGCCCTGGCCTGGTTCCGGTGGGCGGGGTGGGCCAGGCGAGCCCGGCTGGCCCGGTGAACTGCACGCCGCCAGGAGCCCGGCCACGGCCAGGCCGGCCCCGGCCGCACACCACGATCTGACGCGGACGCGCCTCGTTCCCATGCCGAGCCTCTCCCGAGTGCCGGAATCCAGGCGTCCGGCACGGAGCGCCCATTCGGCAGATACCTGCCCCCCGGTCGGTAAAAGTACCCGAAACGGCAGGCAATCGTGGGGGCAGTACGCCCGGAAAGGGATGATATGCCGGGCGGCAAAGGCGGTATCCGGGCGCGGCTGAGGAGGACGGGACGGTTTTCGTTGCGGAGAATTCTGGCTGCGGAAGGCGGGGCCGGTGCGAGCAGGACTCAGCGGCGGTCCAGCGCGCGGTCCAGGTTGACCGCGGCGCTGATCAGGGCCAGGTGGGTGAAGGCCTGCGGGAAGTTGCCCAGCGCCTCGCCGGACGCGCCGATCTGCTCGGCGTACAGCCCGAGGTGGTTGGAGTAGGTGAGCATCTTCTCGAAGATCGTCCGGGCTTCCCGCACCCGACCGGCCCGGGTGAGCGCCTCCACGTACCAGAACGAGCAGAGGTTGAACGTGCCCTCGCCGCCGTCCAGGCCGTCGTGGCCGGTGATCGCGTAGCGGTAGACGAGGCTGTCCGAGGTGAGCTCCGCGCCGATCCGGTCCAGCGTGGACAGGAACCGCGGGTCGGTCGGCCCGGCGAACTTGACCAGGGGCATGACCAGCAGCGACGCGTCAAGCAGCCGGCTGCCCGGGTGCATTACGTAGGACCGCAGTTCGCGGTCCCAGCAGGAGTCCTGGACGAACCGGTGCGCGGACGCGGCGAGTTTGCGCCAGCGCTCGACCGGCGCGGGCAGGCCCCGGTCCCGGGCCAGCCGGCCCGCCCGGTCATAAGCCACCCAGGTCATCAGCGCGGAGTAGGTGAAGCGCTGCCGGGGGCCGCGGATCTCCCACACCCCCTCGTCCGGCTCCTGCCAGTGCTTGGCCAGCCAGTCGAGTCGCCTGGACAGCCCGACCCACAGGTCGTAGGAGATCGGCACCTCGCGGTTGTAGAGGTACACCGAGTCCATCAGCTCGCCGTACACGTCGATCTGCCGCTGGTGCACGGCGTTGTTGCCGATCCGGACGGGCCGGGAGCCGCGGTAGCCCTCCAGGTGGTCCAGCACGGTCTCCGGGATCTGTTCGCTGCCGTCCACCGCATACATGATCATGACGTCGTGTTCCGGGGTGGCGGACTCGCACCGCGCCTGCACCCATTCCATGAACGACGCCGCTTCCTCCAGGAAGCCCAGGGTCATCAGCGCGTACACGGTGAACGCGGCGTCCCGCAGCCAGCTGTAGCGGTAGTCCCAGTTCCGGCCGCCGCCCAGTTCCTCGGGCAGCGACGTGGTGGGCGCGGCGACCAGCGCGCCGGTCGGGTGGTAGACGAGCAGCTTGAGGGCCAGCGCGGAGCGCTGCACGGTCTCCCGCCAGCGGCCGCGGTAGCGGGACTGGCTCACCCAGTTCTGCCAGAAGTCCGAGGTCAGCGTGAACAGTTCAGCCGTCTCCCCCACGGCCAGCGGCCGGACCTCGCCGCGCCATTCCAGCTGGATGTCCACGGACTCGCCCTCGTCCAGGGTGAACGTGGCGGCCACGCCGGATTCCTCGATCTTCAGCGGCACGGTGGTGCGCAGCACGCAGTGCCCGGCCGGGGACTCGAACACCGCGCCCACCCCGGTCACCACCTCGACCGTGTGCGGGACCCGGCCGTAGTCGAACGCCGGGTGGCAGGCCAGCTCGAACGTGGCCCGGCCGCGCACCGCCCGGGCCTGCCGGACCAGCAGGTCACGGGCCTTCCGGGTGCTGCTGGTCTCCGGCACCATGAAGTCGATGACCTCGCCGACCGCCTCGGCCCCGTGGAACCGGGTGAGCAGGATGTTGGTGTCCGGCAGGTACATCTGCTTGGGGCGGGTGGTCACGTGGCTGGACAGCGAGAAGTACCCGCCCTTGCGCGCGTCCAGCAGCGCGCCGAACAGGGCCGGGGCATCGAAGCGGGACGGGCAGTACCAGTCAACGGTGCCATCGGTGCCGACCAGGGCCACGGTCCGCAGGTCGCCGACGATGCCGTGTTCCTCGATGGGCAGGTACCCGGCAGGCGGCGCGCCGTGCATGCGGTTGCCCGCCGCGTAATACCCCATAGTCCCAATGATCCGTTTCTGTATTACATCCACGTTTCCGTTGACGCACTCTCCGGGTTCGGCAGGCATGCTGGGCGGATGGGTGTGCGCAGCGTGGGCGTGGAAGAGGAGCTTCTGCTGGTGGAGCCGGGCACGGGCCGGCCGCGGGCGGTGGCCGCCGCAGTGCTGGAGGCGGACGCCGGCCCGCGGGACGGGGGCGGCGGGGACGGCGGTCGGGGGACGGCGCCACGGACCGCGGGGCAGGGGCCAGCGGCGCGGGGGACGGCGGCGCGGGAGACGGGCACCCGGAGCTGGAACTGGAGTACGAGCTCCAGCTCCAGCAGGTGGAGACCAGCACCCGGCCCTGCACCACGCTGGACGAGCTGGCGGGCGAACTGCGCCGGGCGCGCGCCGCGGCCGCGGCGGCCGCCGGGCGGGTGGGCGTCCAGGTCGCCGCCCTGGGCACCTCGCCGGTCCCGGTTGAGCCGGAGACCGTCGGCCGGCCCCGTTACCAGCGGATGGCCGAGGCGTTCGGGCTGACCGCACAGGAGCAGCTCACCTGCGGCTGCCACGTGCACGTCCAGGTCGGCTCGGACGAGGAGGGCGTGGCCGTGCTGGACCGCATCCAGCCCTGGCTGGCCGGGCTGCTGGCGCTGAGCGCCAACTCCCCGTTCTGGCAGGGGCAGGACAGTTCGTACGCGAGCTTCCGGTACCAGGCCTGGGGCCGCTGGCCGTGCTCGGGACCCACCGACTGGTTCGGCTCCGCCCAGGCCTACCAGGCCACCCTGGACCAGATGGTGGCGACCGGGACGCTGCTGGACACCGGCATGGTGTACTTCGACGCGCGGCTGTCGCTGCACTACCCCACGCTCGAGGTCCGCATCGCCGACATCTGCCTGCGGCACGAGGACGCGGTGCTGATCGCCGCGCTGGTCCGGGCGCTGGTGGAGACCGAGGCCCGGGCCTGGCAGGACGGCATGCCGCCGCGGCGGCTGCGCCCCGAGCTGCTGCGGCTCGCGGCGTGGCGGGCCAGCCGGTCCGGCCTGGAGGGCTCGCTCATTGACCCGTTCACCGGGCGGCCGGGCCCGGCACCGGGCGTAGTTGGCCGGCTGCTGGACCACGTCAGGGACGCACTGGCCGACGCGGGCGACCTGGCCGCGGTCAGCGGGATGGCGGCCGACGTGCGGCGCCGCGGCAACGGCGCCTCGTTCCAGCGGGACGCGTTCCGCCGCACCGGGCGGCTGCGTGACGTGGTGACCAGCGCGGCCGGGGTGACCTCCGGATGAGCCGCCCGGCGACCGCCGGATAGGGGGTACCTGCCGGCCCGTCCGCTTTTCCCCGGGAACGCGGGTGAGCGGCCGCCCGGTATGGGTAGGCCACCAGGCGTGAAATCAGGCAATAACGGGCCCCGCGTCCTCGTGGTCGGGGCCGGCTTCGCGGGCCTGTCCACGATCAGCAGGCTGGCCCGCGGCGGGTTCCGGGTGACCCTCGCGGACCGTCACATCTACAGCACGTTCCAGCCGTTGCTGTACCAGGTGGCCACCGCCGGGCTGGCCCCGAGCGACGTGGCGTACCCGCTGCGCGGCTTCGCCCACAAGTACGGGGCCCGTTTCCGGCACGGCGACCTGGCTGCGGTGGACGCCGGGGCCCGGGTGGCGGAGTTCGCGGACGGGGGCCGGATCGAGTACGACTACCTCATCCTGGCCACCGGGGTCACGGCCGCCTTCTACGGGATCACCGGCGCGGCTGAGTACAGCCACGGCCTGTACACGCTGCACGATGCGGTCACCATGCGCGAGCGGATCCTGGCTGGCCTGGAGCAGATGAGCCTGGAGCCGGAGAGCCGCCAGGACGTGACCGTGACGATCGTGGGCGGCAGCGCGACCGGGGTGGAACTGGCGGGCACCCTGGCTGACCTGCGCAACGTCGGCCTGCCCGCGTCCTACCCGGAGGTCGACCGGGACCGGGTGCACATCAGGCTGATGGAGCAGGCACCCGACCTGCTCGGCGCCTTCCATCCCGCGCTGCGGGAGTACGCGCGCGAGCAGCTCCTCAAACGCGGCGTGGACCTGCACCTGAACGCGGAGATCCGCGAGATCACCGAGGACCGGATCATCCTGGCCGACGGCCAGGAGATGCCGAGCAACCTCACCGCGTGGGCGGCGGGCGTGGCCGGCCCCCGCAGCTGGCCAAGTGGGGGCTGCCGCAGGGCAAGGGAGGCCGCGTCATGGTCGGCCCGGACCTGCGGGTGGAGGGACAGGAGCGCATCTTCGCGATCGGCGACATCGCACGAGCGGACCATGATCCCAGTCCCCAGCTCGCCCAGCCTGCCATCCAGATGGGGCGGCACGCCGCGACGCAGATCCGGCGGCTGGAGGCGGGGCAGGGCACCGAGCCGTTTGCCTACCACGACAAGGGCACCATGGCCACGATCGGCAGCCGCTCGGCCGTGGTCCAGCTCAACCACGGCATACGGTTCCGCGGCACGTTCGCCTGGCTGGCCTGGCTGGCGCTGCACCTGGTCACGTTGCTGGGCGGCCGGAACCGGATCAACGCGCTGATCAACCTGTCCTACCGCTACCTGAGCTGGCGGCGCGGCGGCGGGATCATCGTGGGAGACGATCCGCCGGCCCAGAACGCCGAGGGCAACTAGCCGGCCCGAGCTCGCCGGACGGCGGCGGCGGGCGGGCGGGCCAGCGCCCCAGCGGCCGGACGGCGCCGGGCGCGGCGGCGGTCAGCCGGAGACGATGCCGGGGACCCGCAGCACGTCCACCTCATCGCCGGCCAGCTCCTCGAGCAGGCGGGCCACCGCGTGCAGGCCGGGATCGGCCGGGAACACGACGGCGACGGCGTGGCCCAGCCGCGCCTGCTGGAGGGCCTCCCGGCCGCGGGCCTCTTCCTCCCCGGGCTCGGCCCGGATCACCTGGGTCCCGGTCCGGAGCAGGTCGGCCACCTGTTCCAGGACGGCCCCGTCGCCGGCCACCACCGAGGCCCGGCGCAGCTCGCTGGTGGCCCGGGGGGTGAGCAGGTCGCGTGCACCGGGCCCGGCACCGACCAGAGCCAGCCTGCCGCGGGGCCGGATCCGGGCTATCGCGACGCTCGCGTCCCGGGACCCGCGCTCCGGTACCACCAGCTCCGCGGCGCCGGCCAGGGCCACCGCCTCGGACACGCTCAGCCGGGCCGGGGCGGCCACGCTCCCGCCCCCGGGCCCCGGGGCAGCCAGCTGCGCGGCCGGGTAGCTCACCAGCGGCCAGCCGCGTTCCCGGGCGGCCGCGGCGATCCCCGGCAGGGAGTCCGCGTCCTCGCTCAGCGTGGCCAGCGTGGACACGCTGGCCGGGGACAGCCCGGCCTCGCCCAGCGCCTCGTCCGCCAGCCGCAGCACCTCGTCCGCACTCGACTCGTAGCCGGCCGCCTGCCCGGCCAGGTGCGCCCCGACCACCAGGGACGGCGGGCGCAGCACCGCCGTGCGCGGGTCGGCCGCCGTGACCCGGTCGGTGATCAGGATCCGGTACTCCCCGGTGTCGCCCACGCTGGCCGGCAGCGGCGGCAGCGGCCAGGTCTCGGCCGATTCGAGCCGGACCCGCTCACCATCCAGCAGCGCCCGGCTGACCGTGCCGATCGCGCCCTCGGTCGGCCAGCCCAGCGTGTCCAGCCCGGGCAGGCTGACCGCATCGGTGGCCGTCGTGATCACCGCGTCCGCCCCGAACACCTCGGCGACGCGGGTGGCCAGCGCGTTCGCGCCGGCCGCATGGCCGCCCACCACCGCGACCGCCCGGCGCCCGGATTCGTCCACGCAGACGACGGCGGGGTCGGTCCACTTGCTGTTCAGCAGGGGGGCGATCAGCCGGACGGTGGCGCCGACCGCGAGGAAGCACACCAGCCCGTCGCACTGGGCCCAGGCCCGCGCGAGGGCCTGGCGGGCCGGGCCGTCATAGCTGCGCGTCTGCCCCGGCCAGGCGCGCGGCCAGCCGTTCCGCGGCCGCGCGTCCTCCCCCGGTCACCGCAATGAGGCCAATCACCGGCATCTCCGCAACTTACCGCAGCCTCATGTGCAGGCAGATCGTCGTGCCGTCTGGGCGGCTGCGTACCTCGACCAGGTCGCACACCTGGTTGACGAGCCACAGGCCCTTGCCGCCCGGCTGGTCGTCGGCAGGTGTCCGGTAGCCGGCCAGCCGATCGGCGATGACGCCGCTGTCGGTGATCTGGCAGAGGATCTCATCCTCATCGTGCCACAAGTGCAGGGTGCCGCCCGCCTTGGTGTGCCGCAGCGTGTTCGCCGCGACCTCGCTAGCCGCCAGGACCAGGTCGGCGATGCGCCGGGCGGGCAGCCGGGCGCTGCGCGCGCACCGGGCGACCAGGCTGCGCACCGGCCGCAGATCACGCTGGTAGGTGAGGCGCTCCGCCACGGCGGGCGGGCGGGCCAGCGGGTGGTCACAGCAGGGCGGCAGCCCTTCCGGGCCGAGATAGCTGGCGCTGGACTGCTCTTCCCCCTCGCACAGCAGCGCCGGATGAGTGCACCCGGCATCCTCCAGCACGGAAGCGGCAAGTTCCGCGCTGTCGTACAGGCACACCATCGTGGCCGGGCTCCCCCTGAACGCCGTGTTGACCAGAGCCTCGTAGCGAGCGGCCTCCCGCAGCTCGGCGGCCGAGCGGTCCGGCCAGACCGGCTCGCCGAGGTACCGGATCCGCCGCCCGGGGTAGCGGTCCATGAACGTGCGGATGGCCGGGATGATCCGCGCTGGGTTGCGGCCCAGGTCGGTCATGTCGGTGAAGGCCACCCCGCTGGCCTCCCCGGTGAACTCCCGGCGGAGCCAGCCCACCTTGCCGGGCGGGGTGGCGATGAGCACCGGCTCGGCCCGGGCCAGCCCGCCGCGCACGCACCGGTCGATGGCGGCCCGGAACTCGGCGGCGCCCCGGTAGAAGAGGGCACGGTGCCGGAAGCCATCGCCGACGGCCGCCGCCTCCGCCACGCCTACCCCCTCCCCCGCCGCCTGGTGCGCTTCAGCGGGCGGGCCGCGAATGGCCTGCGCGGCCGGGCCTGCGCAGGTGCCCGCCGGGCCAGCCAGCCGGGGCCGTGCTGCCCGAGCGAACATTACCTTGCACGCGCTGCTATCTGCCCTGGCAAATCTCAGGTATGCGGCTCATGTGCAGAAGGTTGGCGCCGGGTTACCATCGCAGGTGTACCTTCCCAGTCCTAGCCTGAAGTTCGCAGGGGGAGCAGCGTGGAAGGACGCGAAGGGCTCTGGCTGTCAGCCGAGCAGCACGGCAGCGTCACGGTCGTCACCATCCGTGGTGACCTCGATATCGTGAGCAGCGGCCGATTTGACGACTGCCTGAAGCAGGCCCGCGCGACGAGCAAGCGGATCATCCTCGACCTGGCTGCGGTCAACTTCATGGACACCAGCGCCCTCGCCGTCGTGGTGGGGCACTGGAAGAAGCTCAAGGCCGACGGCGGGACGCTGATCCTGGCCGGGGCGCGCTACCGGTACACGAAGAGCCTGTGGATCACCGGGCTGGCCGACCGGCTGCCGCTGTACGACACGGTCGAGCTGGCCCTGGCCGCCGAGCAGCAGGGCATGGCCGGGGAGGCAGCTTCCGCCGACTAGCATGCATCTGGCGGAAGGCGGAAGATGGTCAGCTCGGATCTGGCGGTCGGCGCAGCCAGCCTGCTGGCGACGGCGGCGTCGTCCGAACCCAGCTCGCTGCGCCGGCTGGCCGGCCTCGCGGTGCAGCAGGTCAGCGGCTGCTCGGCGGCCACGGTGGCACTCTGGCGCGACGGCGAGCCCGCCGTCGTGACCTCGAGTCACCCCGAACCGCCCGCGCTGATCTGGGTGCAGCTCCGGGCCGGCCGCGGGCCGATCCTGGAGGCGCTGGCCAGCGGGGACCCGGTCAACTGCGACGACACCCTGACGTCAGACCAGTGGCCGGAGTACTCCGCGGCGGCCCTCGCGCTGGGCATCCGGTCCTCGTTCACGCTCCCCTACCGGGGCGCTCCCAACTCCTTCACCCTGTCCCTGTTCGCGGCGCGGCCGGGCGTGATGGACACGGCGCAGATCCCGCTGGCCGAGCTGCTCGTGGCGTTCGGCGGGGCGGCCCTGGCCGCTGTCTCCGACTACGACGAGGCGCAGCGCACGGCGGTCCAGCTGCGCGACGCGGCCGACTCCCGTTCCCTGGTCGACCAGGCCAAGGGGATCCTGATGCACGCGCTTGGCTGCAGCGCCGAGGAGGCCCTGGACCGCATGCGCCAGGTCTCCCAGCGGAACAACATGCGGACCACGGAGGTGGCCGAGACCATCATCGGCGCCCGGGCGGGGCGGGCCGGCCAGGCGGGGCAGGCGCGCCAATCCGCGCAGGCACCGCGGTCCGGGCAGCCACCGCGATCCGGGCAGGCGCAGGCACCCCGGTCCGGGCGGGCCAGCAGACACCCCGGCCCAGGCGTTAACGTGATACCTTCCCCGCGCAGATTGGGCCCGAGCCGTGCCAGACGCTCCAGACCGCCAGCCACCCGGCGACAGCATGGTGGAGCTGCGGGCCCGTCATGAGGCCCTGCAGCAGACCGCCACGATGCCCGGCGCGGACCTGCGGCCGCTGCTTGACGCGGCCCTGGCTGAGCTGGACGGCGCCATCGACGCGCTGGGCTCGGCGCAGGCCCCGCCGGCTGCAGCCGGGAAGGACGAGCGGGCGGCGGGCTCCGTGCATGCCGAGCGCCGTCTGCTGCATGCGGTGTTCCAGCAGGTGCCGGTGGCGCTGTTCGTGCTCGGCCAGGACGGCACCGTGCGGCGGGCCAACCCGGCCGCGAGCGCGCTGCTCGGGGCGTCCCGCGGCTATCCCACCGGTAAACCGTTCAGCGCGCTGGTTGACCCGTCCGGCCGCCCGGCGGTCCGTTCGCTGCTCGCCGCGGCGGCGCGCACCGAGGGCGGCCGGCAGCTGGACTGCCACCTGCTGACGGCCCAGGGCCGGATCAGCTGCGCGCTGGACGTGCGGCCGGTCAGCGTGCGGGGCGGCGACGACTCGCTCCTCGTCGCGGCCCGGGCCCGGCCCGCGGCTGACGCCGGGGGCACGAAGCCCCGCGCCAGGGGCACCAAGGCCGCCGGGGGCACGCAGGCCGCTGTGACCGCGCCGGAGCAGGCCACCCCCGATCCCATGGTCACCGTGATGACCCGGCGGCTTGACCTGGCCACGGCGGCCAGCCGCCTGCTGCTCGAGAACGTCACCCTGAGCGAGTCCGTCACCCTGCAACGGTGCGCCCGGCTGCTTTCGGAGGCGCTGGGGGCCTGGGTCATCGTGGACATGGACCGGAGCGGGCTGCTCCGGCGCCACTTCGTCACCGGGCCGGACAAGCACGAGTCCGGGCCGCTGACGCAGACGATAGCGGCGGTCAACCCGGAGCCCGGATCGCTGCCCGCGCAGACCCGCGAGGCAGGCAGCACGCTGCTGGTGACGCACGCGGACGACAACGGCATCCTCGGCTCGGCGCCGGACGGCGTGCCGCTGCTGGCGCTGCTGGGCACCGGATCGGTGCTCAGCGTCCCGCTGTCGGACAGCGAGCAGACGCACGGCGTGCTCACGCTGGCCCGCGACCCGGCCCGCGGCTACTTCAGCCTGGCCGACGTGGGCCTGGTCGAGGAGATCGCCGAGCAGCTGGCACTGGCCATGTCGGTCCGCCGGATGCTGCGCAGCCGCACCGAGACCGCCGAGGCGCTCCAGGCCAGCCTCATCCCGCCGGTGCTCCGGGCCGTGCCGGGGGTCGAGATCGCCTCCGCGCACATGGCCCCCACCCGGGGCCGGGCGGTCGGCGGCGACTTCTACGACGTGCACCCGACCCCGGCCGGCTGGGGCGTGGCCATCGGGGACGTGTGCGGGAAGGGCGAGGACGCCGCCTCGGTCACCGCCGTCGCCCGGCACGCGATCCGGGTCCTCGCGCACTGGAACGCCGACCCGGCCGAGGTGCTCCGCGGCGCGAACGAGATCATGCTGGCCGAGGAATTCGGCAGCCGCTTCGTCACCGCCAGCACCACCCACCTGAGCTGGCACGGGAGCAGCCTGCACGCGGTGCTGGGCAGCGCGGGGCACCCCGGCCCGGTGCTAGTCCGGCCGGACGGGCGCGCCCAGGTCCTGGCGGGCGGCGGGCTGCCGCTCGGGATCTTCCCCGACGCCGAGCCGGTGACCCATGAGCTCGAGCTGGCCACCGGCGACGTCCTGTTCTTCTGCACCGACGGGCTGACCGACGCCCGCAGCCCGGACCAGGCCTACTTCGAGGGGAGCCTGGCGGACGGGCTGTCCACGCTGGCGGGCAAGCCGCCGGCGGACATCGTCTCCGGCATGCGGCGGCTGGTGCTGGACTTCTGCGCCGGGGTGCTGCTCGACGACCTGACCATGCTGGTGCTCCGGGTGGGGCAGCCGCCGGGCGCCTGACCCGCGCCCGGCAGGCCCGTGCCCGGCGGCCCCGTGCCCGGCGGCCCCGTGCCCGCCTGCGCCGGTCAGTAGCGGGCGCCGGCCACCTGGTCACCCAGCGGGTCCAGCACGGCCAGCTCGCTATCGCTGAGCGTGACGTCGAGCGCGGCCGCGTTCTGCTCCAGCCACTTGACCCGCTTGGTGCCGGGAATCGGCGCCAGCGGCACCCCGAGCCGCTCCTGCTGCGCATACACCCAGGCCAGCGCCACCTGGGCCGGGGCCACGCCCTTGGCCTCGGCCACTCCCCGGACCGCGTCCGCGATGGCCTGGTTGGCCTGCCCGGCCGCCCCGGTGAACCGGGGGTTACGGCTGCGGAAGTCCTTCGCGTCCAGGGTCGCCACGTCAACGGTGCCGGTCAGGAAGCCCCGGCCCAGCGGCGAGTACGGCACCAAGCCGACCCCCAGCTCACGCAGGGCGTCCAGGACCGTGGTCTCCGGGTCCCGGGCCCACAGCGAGTACTCGCTCTGCACCGCCGCGATCGGGTGCACCGCGTAGGCCCGGCGCAGCAGCGCGTTGTCCACCTCGGAGAGTCCCAGGTAGCGCACCTTTCCCTCGGCGACCAGCTCGGCCATGGCGCCGACGGTCTCCTCGATCTCCGCGGTCTGCGGCGGGCGGTGCAGGTAGTACAGGTCGATCACGTCGACACCCAGCCGGGTCAGCGACGACTCGCAGGCCCGCTTGACGTAGCCGCGCTCGCCGCGGATGACGCGCTTGTCGTCACCGCCCGAGCGGTCGATGCCGAACTTGGTCGCGAGCTGGACTCCCTCGCGCTGGCCCGCCAGGGCCCGGCCCACGAGGACTTCGTTGTGCCCCGCGCCGTAGGCGTCGGCCGTGTCGATGAACGTCACGCCGAGGTCGAGGGCGCGGTGGATGGTGGCGACCGACTCATCCCAGTCAGCCGCGCCGTACCACTCGCTCATGCCCATGCAGCCGAGGCCCTGCGCTGAGACGGTAAGACCGCCCAGTGAAACGTTGCGCACGTTAACCCTGTCCTGTTCCTGGTCTGGCCGCGCGGACGCGGCGCTGGTAAGTCGTGATCTTGCGGTCAAGCAGTTCCAGGCACTCCTGCTGCTCGCGCAGGGCCTGGCGGACGTGCTCGCGGTGCCCTTCCAGCAGGGCCAGCCGCTCCTGCTCCCCCGCCCCCGACCGGACCAGCCCGGCGTACTGGAGCATGTCGCGCACGGGCATGCCGGTGGCCCGGAGCCTGCTCAGCAGCAGCAGCCAGTCCACGTCGGCGTCGCTGAAACGGCGGCGCCCGTCGGGCGTGCGGGCGACCGGGTCCAGCAGGCCGATGCGCTCGTACCAGCGCAGCGTGTGCTGGGACAGCCCGCACTTCTCCGCGGTCTCCCGAGTGGTCCAGCCCGTCACATCTGTGACCCTAGACGTTAGAGCACGCTCTAACGCAAACGGACTGTCCGGCCCGGCCACTGCGGGCCTGGCTCCCCACCCGGGTCCCATTCCCGCCGCCAGCGCGCCCGCCGCCAGGCCACCCCGCCGGCTCTGCATCCTGAGTGGCCAGTGTTGCCCGTGTTGCGTTTGCGCGATCTCCCGGGTTCGTGATCAAACGATTGGTGTTGCTGGGGCAACACCAATCGTTTGATCACGAACTGGCCGCCCCCGCGGGGGGCGGCAGGGGCGTGATCCGGGGTCAGAGGGGCCAGGTTTCGCGGCGCCAGGCCGCGTCCCAGAACATCCACTCGTAGCGGGCCCCGGTGGCGAAGTGCGCCCGGGCCCGCTCCTCCTGCCCGGCGGGCAGGTCGCGGCCGGCCTGGTCGGCCAGCCCGAGCACCTCGGCCACCTCGCCCGCATACTCCGGCCCGGCGTAGGTGTCGATCCAGCGCTGGTAGACCGGGTTTGGCGAGCCGTGCTCGTGCAGGTGGCGGCCCACCTCGCCGTAGATCCAGATGCAGGGCAGCACGGCGGCCAGGCCTTCCGCGAACCCGCCCCGGAACACCGAGGCCAGCACGTAGCTGGTGTAGGCCTGGGTGGTCGGGCCCGGCTGGACCCGGGCCAACGCGGCCGGATCGCCGCCCAGGCCGGTGACCAGCTCCTGGTGCAGCGTGGCCTCGGCGGCCAGGCCGTTGGCGGCGTGCCGGGTGAGCACCCGGGCCGCGTCCGCGGTCGGTGCCTTCACCCCGACCAGGCCGACCGCCCGGACGAACTCGTGGACGTAGTGGTCGTCCTGCGAGAGGTAATAGAAGAAGGCTTCGGGCGGCAGGTCGCCCGTGGTCAGCCCCTGGAGGAACGGATGCTCCAGGATCGCCGCGTAAGTGCCCGCGATCTCGGCCCACAGCCGCCCGGTCCAGCCCGGACGGGCCGGCGCCTGCGCCAGGTTCGCCGCTGCCGAACTCATGCCGATTCCCTCCAGACCATCGGACCGGTGTGAGATCTGAGATCTGCACTGAAGCACACCAGCTCAGAACGCGTCAAGGGCGGGAACTGGGCCGGGCCGGGCAGCCAGACGCGGCCCGGTTGACCCGGCGTGGCCCGCGGTAAATTTCACATTTCGGGCTGGGGTGAGGGGCTGCCCGGACGGAGATCTTATATCTTTGCCTTTCCGGGGCGTTTCGGCCATCACCGGCCCGGATGGCGTGTGCCGTCACGGTCCCCCGCCGCGCGCGATCCGCGGGATCGGCGAGGCGGACGGCCGGGGCGGCTGGGGCAGGCAAAGGCCCACGTGGGGCTACTTGCCAGCGACGCGAGCCCGAGCCTAAACTTGGCCGAGCATAAGATCTGAGATCTTATTTTTACGGAACGAGTGGGGATGTTCGTGCCGACTCCGGAACAGCTCAGCGCCCGCGCCGCGGGCGCGGTGGACACCCGCCGGCTGGTCGAACTGGTCCAGCAGGTGTGCCGCATTCCGAGCGTGCTCGGCGAGGAAGGCGAGCTGGCCGGGTTCCTGCACTCGGTGATGGCAGAATCCGGGTTCGAGGCGGCCAGCCTCCAGCCGGTGCTGCCCGGCCGGCCGAACGCGCTGGGCGAGCTGTCCTTCGGCCCCGGCCCGCGGGTGGTGCTCACCGGGCACCTGGACACCAAGCCGGTGTCGCACGGCTGGACCGCGACCACGCCGTTCTCCGGTGAGCTGATCGGCGGCAGCATCTACGGTCACGGGATCATGGACATGAAGGCCGCGCTGGCCTGCGAGATCGTCGCCATGGAAGCGCTGCGTGACAGCGGCGTGGAGCTGGCCGGCACGGTGGCCATGGCCGCGGTGGCCGACCATATGGGTGACCAGCTCGGCTCGATCGCCTACTTCGACGGCTACCCGGCGGACATGGCGGTGCTCGGCGAACTGTCGGACAACGAGATCTTCCTCGGCCACCGCGGGCGCTACTACTTTGACGTGACGGTGCTCGGCAAGTCGGCGCACACCTGCCACAAGCCACTGGCCGTCAACGCCAACGCGCTGGCCGCGCACGCCATCCTGGAGCTGGAGGCCTCGCACTTCACGCCGGAACTGGAGGACTGGGTCCGCGACCTGTTCGGGCCGGAGACGTTCGTGGTGCCCGGCCGGGTCTATGGCGGACTCCCGCCTGGCGGGCCGTCGATGATCCCCGACGAGTGCGTGATCCGGGTGGACTGCCGGCCGCAGCCGGGCATCAGCGTCGCCGACGTGCGGGCCGAGGTGGACCGCTGCCTGGACCGGGCCCGGCGGCGTGACCCGCGATTCCAGGCTGAGGTCGTGCTGGCCGACGTCAAGGACGGGTACCTGGCCGGGCCGGACGACGAGGTCGTGCGGCACATGCGGGACGCGGTGCGGGCGGTCCGCGCCCGGTCACCCGAAGCAGCCCCGCCCCGGACGGCCCGGCGAGCCGCCGAGCCCTCCAGGTGGCCGGCTGGCTGGGCGACACGGCCAGCTTCGGCGCCAAGGTGCCCACGGTCATCTTCGGGCCCGGCGGCGAGCCGGTCTACTGCCCGGACGAGCACCTGAGCGTGGCCGACATCATCGAGGCCACCCAGGTCTACGCCAGCTTCGCCGCCCTCGCGCTCGCCCGGTCCGGGGACTGAGCCCGGTGAGGGTCGTGCTGGCGACGTCAGCGGCTGGAAAAAAGCCAGACGGAACGGAAGGCGCATGAGAGTGGTGCTGGCGAAGCCCGGATTGGATGGCCACGACCGGGGCGTGAAGGTGGTCGCGATGGCGCTGCGCGACGCCGGCGCTGAGGTCATCTACCTCGGGCTGCGGCAGAGTCCCGGCCAGATCGTGGCGGCGGCCCGGGCCGAGGACGCCGACGTGATCGGCATCTCGGTCCTGTCCGGCGCGCACCTCCCGCTGGCCCGGCAAATCCGCGAGGCCCAGCAGGCCGCCGGGGTGGACGACATCCCGCTGGTGGTCGGGGGCACGATCCCGGACCAGGACGTCCCGGCCCTGACCGGGCTGGGCGTGCACGCCGTCTACGGCGTGGGCACCCCGATCGGGGACGTCGTCGCCGGCCTGCTGGCCCTGGACGGCAGCGCCCCGCACGGCAGCGCCCCGCACGGCAGCGCCCCGCACGGCAGCGCCCCGCACGGCAGCCGGCCATGATCACCACCGACTCCGGTATCCCGGTCGACCCCTGGTACGGGCCGCCGGCGGAACCCGGCCCGCCGCTGGGCCAGCCGGGCGAGCCCCCGTACATCCGCGGCCCGTACGCCTCGATGTACCGCGAGCGGCTGTGGACCATGCGCCAGTACGCCGGGTTCGGCTCGGCCGGGGACACCAACGAGCGCTTCCGGTACCTGCTCAGCCAGGGCCAGACCGCGCTGTCGGTCGCCTTCGACCTGCCCACCCAGCTGGGCTACGACTCCTCGGACGAGCTGGCCAGTCACGAGGTGGGCCGGGTCGGGGTGGCCATCGACACCGCGGACGACATGGCCGCCGTGTTCGACGGCCTGCCGCTGGAAGATCTGTCGGTCAACTTCACCATCAACGCGACCGCCCCGATCATCCTGGCCTTCTACCTCGTGGCCGCGGAGCGGCAGGGCGCGGACCCGGCCCGGCTGGCGGGCACGCTGCAGAACGACATCCTCAAGGAGTTCCTGGCCCGCAAGCTCTACGTGTTCCCGCCGCAGCCCTCGCTCCAGCTGGCCGGGGACGTGGTCGAGTACTGCGCCCGGGAGCTGCCGCGCTTCAACCCGATCTCCATCACCGGCTATCACGCCCGGGAGGCGGGCTGTGACGCCGTCCAGGAGATCGGGCTGACCATGGCCGCGGCCATCGCCTACGCCGAGCACTTCACCGCCCGGGGGCTGCCGTTCGACTCGTTCGCGCCGCGGCTGTCGTTCCACTTTTCCAGCCAGCTCGACCTGTTCGAGGAAGCGGCCAAGGTCCGCGCCGCGCGCGCCCTGTGGCATGAGATCGCCACCGGGCGGTTCGGCGCGGCCAACCCGCACTCGGGCCGGCTGCGCTTCTTCTCCGGCTGCTCAGGCGCGACGCTGACCGTCCAGCAGCCGCTCAACAACGTGGTCCGCTCGACCCTGCAGTGCCTGGCCGCGGTGCTGGGCGGCGCCCAGTCCATCCACGTGATGGGCTACGACGAGGCACTGGAGATCCCCACCGAAGAGTCCGTCCGGCTGGCCCTGCGCACCCAGCAGATCATCGCGCACGAATCCGGGGTGACCCGGACCGTGGACCCGCTGGCCGGTTCCTACTTCGTGGAGTCGCTGACCAGCGAGCTGCAGGCCCGGGCCCGGGCCCTGGTGCAGGAGGTAGACGCGGGCGGCGGCTACGTGCACCTGCTGGAGCAGGGGGTGCCGCAGCGGTGGATCGCCGAGGCGGCCTACCGCACCGAGCTGGCCGTCCAGTCCGGTGAGCGGGTCAAGGTCGGGGTCAACCAGTTCACCGGCGGTGGCGAGGACCGCGCGCCCCGGCGGTTCGAGGTGGACGCTGCGGCGGCGGACCGGCAGCGGGCCCGCCTCGCGGACCGGCTGGCCCGCCGGGCCGCGGCCCCAGCCGCCCGCGCGCTCAGCCAGGTCAGGGACGCGGTGACGGCGGGCACGAACACGATGCCCGCCTTCCTGGACGCCGCCCGGGCGGGCTGCACCGTCGGCGAGATCACCGGCGTGCTCCGCGCCGAGTTGGGCGAGCACCGGGAACCGGCCCCATGGTGACGGCGCCCGCGGGCCAGCCGCTGGCCGGGATCCGGGTGCTGGACCTGACCCGCTTCGTGTCCGGCGCCTACTGCACGATGGTGCTGGACGCGCTCGGCGCCGACGTGATCAAGGTCGAGGGGCTGCCCGGGGGCGACCCGTACCGGGCCCAGGGCGCGGCCCGGGTCGGCAGCCTGAGCGGCCTGTTCGCCTCCCTGAACACCGGCAAGCGGAGCATCGCCGTCGACCTCGCCGCGCCGGACGGGACCGGCCTGGTCCGCAGGCTGGCCCAGGCCAGCGACGTGTTCGTGGAGAACGCCCGCCCCGGGTCCCTGGAGCGGGCCGGGCTCGGCCCGGGCCGGCTGCACGCGCTCAACCCCGGGCTGGTGTACGCGTCGATCTCCGGCTTCGGCCAGGACGGCCCGGACGCCGCCCGCGGCGGGTTCGACCTGATCCTCCAGGCGGCCAGCGGGATCATGGCGGTCACCGGGAACGAGACCGGCGGCCCGGTCAAGGTCGGCGCCCCGGTGCTGGATATCGGGTCCGGGATGAGCGCGGCCACCGCCATCCTCGCGGCGCTGTTCGCCCGGACCGCCGACGGCCTCGGCCGCACGGTGAGCTCGTCGCTGCTGGAGTTCGCGCTGAGCTGCTTCACCAGCTACGCCGCGGACATCCTGGACACCGGGACCTCGCCGGGCCTGCTCGGCAACGATTCCCCCCAGTTCGCGCCCTACGGCGTGTTCCGCTGCCGGGACGGGGCCCTCGCGCTGGCCGGGGCGGGCAGCGAGCCGCTCTGGCTGAAGCTGTGTGACGTGCTGGGCCTGCCGGACTGGGCCGCGGACCCCCGCTTCGCCACCAACACCGACCGGCTGCGGCACCGCGCCGAGCTGACCGCCGCGATCGAGCAGGTGCTGACCCGGGACAGCGCCGCGCACTGGCAGCGGGCCCTGGACGGCGCCGGGATCCCCGCCTCCCCCGTCCTGCCGCCCGCGGCCGCCCTGACCTCGGCTCAGGCCGCGGCCCTGCGGATCCGCCAGACGGTCCGTACCCCGGACGGCTATCGCTATCAAACGGTCCGTCCGCCGCTCTCGGTCGCGCCGGCCACGGCTGAGCCCGCCGGCGCCGCCACTCCCTCCCCGGGCGGGACCCTCGGCTACTCCCGCGGCGCGCCCGCGCTCGGCCAGCACACCGCCGAGATCCTCGGTGCCGCCGGGCTGGCCCCGGCCGAGATCGAAGACCTGCTGGCCCGCGGGATCGTGGCCGGATGAGCGTCACCCGCCCGGGCCGGCCAGGACCCGGCGACCTGGCCCGGCTGGTCATCGACCGGACCATCGCGCTGAGCGGGATCCCGGCGCCGCCCCGGCGGGAGCAGGAACGGGCCCAGGTCGTCCGGGGCTGGTGGGAGGCCGACGGGCTGACCGCCGTCACCGTCGACGCCGCGGGCAACGTGCGGGCCCGGCTGCGGGCCGGGGACCCGCACCGGCCCGCGCTGCTGGTCTGCGCCCACCTGGACACGGTGTTCGGCCCCGAGGTGACCCACGCGGTGGTCCGCCACGACGGGCGGCTGGCCGGGCCGGGGGTCGGCGACAACACGGTCGCGGTCTGCGCGCTCAGCGCCCTGGACGCGCTGCTGCCCGGCCAGCTCCGGTACCCGGTGTGGATCGTCGCGACCACCGGCGAGGAGGGCCTGGGCAACCTGGCCGGCGTCCGCGCCCTGCTCGACGACCCGCCGGGCCCGGTCCGCGCGGTCATCGCGCTGGAAGGCAACTACCTGGGCCGGGTGAACGTGACCGGGGTGGGCTCCACCCGGTGGCGGGTCACGGTCACCGGCCCGGGCGGGCACGCCTGGGAGGACGCCAGCCAGCCCAGCGCGGTGCACGAGGCGGCCCGGCTGGTCACCGCGCTCGCCGCGCTGGCCCGCCCGGATTCCCCCCGGACCACCGTGAACGTGGGGCTGATCGAGGGCGGCGAGTCGGTCAACTCCCGGGCCCAGCGCGCCGGGTTCCTGGTCGACCTGCGCAGCGGCGACCCCGCGGCCCTCGACGCGCTGCGCGGCGAGGCCCGGGGCGTGCTGGACGACCCGGCCGGGCCGCTCGCGGTCTCGGTGCAGCCCATCGGCGAACGGCCGGCCGGCCAGCTGGACCCGGGCCACCCGCTGGCCGCCCTGGCCGCGCAGGTGCTGCGCGAGGCGGGGATCGCGCCCCGGCTCACCGCGGCCAGCACCGACGCCAACGCTGCCTACCCGCGCGGCATCCCGGCGCTGACCCTCGGCATCACCACCGGCGCGGGCACCCATACCGAGCAGGAGTGGATCGACGTCGCCCCGGTCGCGGACGGGCTGGCGGCCCTGGCGGCCACGGTCGCCCGACTGGACGGACAGGAGTGGTGAGCACGGTGCGGACCGGCGTGACGCTGCAGGGCGTGGACCCGCCCGCCAGCTTCGAGGAAATGGTCACCGAGATCGAGACCCTCGGCTACGACAACCTCTGGCTGACCGATTCCTCGCTGCACTCCCGCAACTGCTGGGCCTATCTCACGCTCGCGGCCCGGCAGACGTCCCGGATGATGATCGGCACCGCGGTCACCAACCCGGTGACCCGGCACCCGGCGATCACCGCGGTGGCCGCGGCCACCCTGGCCGACATCTCCGGCGGCCGGGCCATCCTGGGCATCGGCGCGGGCGACCGGCCGCTGCTGTCCCTGGGCCATGCCCCGGCCCGGCTGGCCACGCTGGAGGCCTCCATCGCGGCCATCCGCGCGCTGTGGACCGGCGCGGCGGTCGAGGCCGACGAGCCCGGGTTCGCGCTGCACGACGCGCACTACCGCTTCCCGCCCGGGACGGACATCCCGGTGTGGGTGTCCGCGACCGGCCCGCGCACGCTGGAGCTGGCCGGCCGGGTGGCCGACGGGGTGATCCTGCTGGCCGGGCTGCACCCGGACGGGATCACGTTCGCGCTGGAGCACATCGACCGGGGCGCCGAGGCGGCCGGGCGCAGCGAGCGGCCGCCGGTGACCGTGTTCGCGTACGGGGCCATCGACGAGGACGAGGACGCCGCCATCGCCGCGGCCCGCACCATCGCCGCCTGGTTCCCGCAGACCGCGCCGGTGCACTGCCGGCTGGCCGGCCTGCCCCAGGAGACCATCGACCAGGTCCGGGCCAGCTACGCGGGCGGCGAGTTCCAGGAGGCGGCCCGGGCCGCGGCGGCCCTGCCGGTGGGGTTCGTCAAGCGGATGGCGCTGGCCGGCGGCCGGGCCGAGGCCCGCCAGCACCTGCGGGACCTGGCCGGGCTGGGCGTGGACTCGGTGACCGTGTTCCCGCTCGGCGGCGACCGGATGGCCACGATCAGAGCGTTCGCGGACTGTGTGGCGGCTGAGACGGCGATGACATGATCCTTATCGAGGGCGGGACCGTGCTCACCGTTGACGACGCGGGCACCGTGCACTTCCCGGGGCACGTGCTCATCGACGGGGACCGGATCACGGCGGTCGGCGCGGGCGGGTATCCCGGCGAGGTGCCCGCGGGGACCGAGGTCCTCGACGCGTCGGGCATGGTCGTCATGCCGGGGCTGGTCGATCTGCACTACCACACGGCGGTCGGCAAGGGATTCTGCGATCACCTGCCGCTGCTGGAGTCGCTGGAGCAGTTCTGGTATCCGTCGATCCGGGCCCTGAACCCGGAGACCGCGTACTGGGCCGCGCTCAACAGCTACCTCGAGTCGATCAAGTGCGGCGTGACCACGGTCAACGACATGTACCGGCAGCTCGGCGGGCTGGGCCGGGCCGCGGCGGAGATCGGTATCCGGGCCGTGCTGTCCAACGACGTGGCGCTGCCCGAGCACGAGCTGGACACCCTGCAGGACAACCAGGATTCCTACGACGAGGTGCACGGCCTCGGTGGCGGCCGGGTCCAGGTGTGGGTGGGCATCGAGTGGCTGCCGCTGGCCTCCCCCGAACTGCTCCGCGACGCCCGGGCGCTGGCCGGCGAGCTGGGTACCGGCATCCACGTGCACCTGAACGAGTCCCTCGGCGAGGTCGAGAACAGCCGGGCGCGGTTCGGCCGGCGGCCGGCCGAGGTGGCCTACGACGCGGGGCTGCTCGGCCCGGACTGCGTGGCCGCGCACTGTGTGTGGCTCACCGACCATGAGATCGGGCTGATGCGGGAGACCGGCACGCACATCTCGCACAACCCCAGCTCGAACGCCAAGCTCGGCAACGGCATCGCCCGGCTGCCGGAGATGCTGGCCGCCGGGCTGAACGTCGGGCTGGGCCACGACGCGGCCGAGTCGAGCAACAGCTGCGACCTGTTCGACGTGATGAAGTTCGCGTCGCTGGTGCACCGGGCCTCGCGGGGCGACGCCAGCCTGCTGCAGGCCCCGGACGTGGTCCGGATGGCCACCCGGAACGGGGCGGCCGCGCTGGGCCACGAGACCGGCGAGCTGTCCGCGGGCAGGAAGGCCGACGTGATCCTGGTGGACACGCGCAGCGCGATGTTCACCCCGATGCTGCCGGGCGACGCGGCCCAGCTGTATTCCCACCTCGTGTTCGCGGCGGACGGCAGCGCGGTGGACACCACGATCGTGGACGGCAGGATCCTCATGCGCGGCCGGGAACTGCTGACCGTGGACGAGCAGACCGTCCTGGCCCAGGCCAACGTGGCCCTGCAGCGCATCGTCGCGGCCATCGACTACTGACCTTGCCGGCTTCGACCCGGGAGAACGCGCACATGGGAGCACGGGCATGAGCAGAATCATCATCACCGGCGGCACGGTGCTGACCATCAACGACGCCGACGAGGTGCACTTCGGCGGGCACCTGGTGCTGGACGGCGACCGGATCGCCGAGGTCGGCGAGGGGCCGTTCGCGGGGACTGCGGGCCAGGGCGACGAGGTCATCGACGCGTCCGGCAAGATCGTCATGCCCGGCCTGGTCGACCTGCACTACCACACCGCGATCGCCAAGGGCTTCAGCGACCACCTGCCGCTGTGGGAGTACCTGGAGGCCTGCTGGTACCCGTTCATCCGGACCCTGGACGCCGAGGCCGCGTACTGGTCGGCGGCGGCGAGCTACCTCGAGTCGATCAAGTGCGGGGTCACTACGGTCAACGACATGTACCGCCGGCTGCCGGACCTGGGCCGGGCCGCGCAGGACATCGGCATCCGGGCCGTGCTGTCCAACGACGTGGCGCTGCCCGAGCACAACCTGGACACGCTGCAGGACAACCAGGACGCCTACCACGCCGTGCACGGCCTGGGGGACGGGCGGATCGAGGTGTACGTCGGGATCGAGTGGCTGCCGCTGGCCTCCCCCGGGCTGCTCCGCGACGCCCGGGCGCTGGCCGACGAGCTGGGCACCGGCATCCACATCCACCTGAACGAGTCGCTGACCGAGGTGGAGAACTCCAGGGAACGGTTCGGCCGCCGCCCCACCGAGGTGGCCTACGATGCCGGGCTGCTCGGCCCCGACTGCGTGGCCGCGCACTGCGTGTGGCTGTCCGACACCGAGATCGCGCTGATGCGCGAGACCGGCACCCAGATCTCGCACAACCCGAGCTCCAACGCCAAGCTCGGCAACGGGATCGCCCGGCTGCCGGAGATGCTCGCCGCCGGCATCAACGTCGGCCTGGGCCACGACGCCGCCGAGTGCAACAACAGCCGGGACGCGTTCGAGGTGATGAAGTTCGCCTCGCTGATGCACCGGGCCCAGCGGGTGGACGCCAGCCTGATGCAGGCGCCGGACGTGGTCCGGATGGCCACCCGCAACGGGTCCGCGGCGCTGCGGCACGACACCGGCCAGCTCATCCCCGGGCACAAGGCCGACGTGATCCTGGTGGACACGGCCAACCCGATGTTCACCCCGCTGATGCCGGGCGACAGCCGCGCACATCTACTCCCACCTGGTGTTCTCCGCCAACGGCAGCGCGGTGGACACCACGATCGTGGACGGCCAGGTCCTGATGGCCGGCCGCGAGCTGCTCACCATGGACGAGCCGCAGATCCTGGCCGGGGCCAACGCCGGGTTCCTGCGCACGCTCGAGAAGATCCGCCGTACCCTGGCCATGCAGATCGACGCGCACACCCACATCCTGAGCCTCGCCGAGGACGCGGAGTTCACCACCGAGTACGGGCGCGAGGGCTCGCTGTGCATCTACCGGAGCCTGGGCCTGCTGCCCTCGCACCGGCCGCCGACCGAGGAGGAGTGGGAGGCCAGCGGGTACAGCCGCAAGGGCTTCCCGGTCATCGGGCCGGACGAGTCGGTCCGCGACCACCCCGGCTTCGACAAGATCGTGATCCTGGCCGTGTCGCCCCAGTTCCTGGACGGCGAGCTGATCGGGACCGTGGACACCTACGGCATCACCGGGGTGCCCGGCCCGCCGACCCCGGAGAAGTGCAACGACTACATCGCCGCGATCGCCGCGGCCCGGCCGGACACGTTCATCGGGTACGCGTCGGTCAACCCGGCCTACCGCGGGCCGGAGGCAGCCGTCCGGGAGCTGGAGCGGGCGGTCCTGGACCTGGGCCTGACCGGCCTCAAGCTGTACCCGATGTACCAGGACTGGTCCCCCGCCGACCCGGTGATCGCGTTCCCGGTGTTCGAGAAGGCGGAGGAGCTGGGCATCCCGGTCATGGTGCACCAGGCCGGCTCGACCCGGATCGACGCCCGGATGGAGTACGCCCGGCCGGCGCTGCTCGACGCGGCCGGGCGGCATTTCCGCGACCTGCGGCTGACCATCGCGCACTGCGGGCTGCCCTGGGTGGACGAGGCCATGTTCATGCTGACCAAGCACCCGAACTTCTTCGCCGAGCTGAGCTACCACATCGCCAGCGTGACCACCGAGGAGCTGCTGCGTTTCCTGGTGCACGCCGAGGCGTCGTTCGTCCCGCTGGAGAAGCTGTTCTTCGGCACCGATTACCCGGGGTTCCTGTACGACCCGGTCAAGCTGCGGGCCAAGCTGCTGGCGGTGAACGAGCACGCGGACCGGGTGGGCTGCGCCCCCATCCCCCAGGCCAAGCTGGACGGCATCCTGGGCACCAACTACGCCCGCATGCTCGGCCTCACCCCCGGCTGACCCCCCGGCCCGCCTGCGCGTCAGCGCACGGGCCAGGCGGGCTGGGGGTCGATGCCGATCTCGGCCAGGACGCGGCGGTTGATCTGCTCGACCTGCTCGCGCAGCCCGGCCTCGTCCACCCGGGTCAGCTGCTTGTGGTCGAGCAGGACGTCGCCGCCGACCAGGACGGTGTCCACCGAGTGCCCGGTCACGCCGTAGACCAGGTTGGCCACCGGATTGTGCAGCGGCCGCCAGTCGAAGTCCGCGGTATCGAACACCACCAGGTCGGCCTGCTTGCCGGGCTCCAGCGAGCCGGTCACGTCATCCATCCACAGCGCGGTCGCGCCGCTGATCGTCGCCATCTCGACGGCCTGCTCGGCGGTGACGGCAGCCGGGTCGCGGCGGGCGTCCCGGGGCAGCAGCGCGGCGAGCTGCATCGAGCGGCAGATGTCCTGGTGATTGGACACGTTCTCGGCGTCGGTGCCCAGCGCCATGGGCACCCCGGCGGCGAGCAGCTCCGGCCACTTCCCGGTCTGCGTGGTGCCCTTGGCCAGCTTGAGCGCGGACGACGGGTTCTGCGAGATCCGCGCGCCCGCGTCGGCCACGAACCGGACGTCCCGGTCATCCAGGCTGGTCATGTGGTTGAGCAGGGTGCGCTCGTTGAGCGCGCCGATCTCGTGCATGTGCTCGACGGGCCGGTGCCCGAACGTGGCCAGTTCCAGCTCGACCTCGCGCTCGCTGGTCGACTTGTGCAGCACGAACAGGGACTGCGCGTCCCGGGCCAGCTCGGCGGCCCCCCGGTTGAGCTCGTCGGAGCAGGTGCCCACGCCCTCGATGGTGACCGCGTCCCGGATCCGCGGATGGCCGAACGTGCGGACCTGCTCGATCCCGTCGGCCAGCCGGCGCAGCGCGGCCCGGGCGTCCATCCGCAGCCAGTCGGGCAGGCCGGCGGTGCCCGCCGGGCCAGCCTGGTCCCAGGTCCACGGGCCGGTCCGGGCCCGGATCCCGGACGAGGCCAGCGCCTCCAGCACGGCGTCCAGGTGGTTGCAGCCCGGCTCCTCGAACAGCGTGGTGCCGAACCGGATCATCTCCGCGGCGGCGTGCTGCGCGTGCACGTACATGTCCTGCTCGGTCAGCGCGGCGAAGGACGGGTAGATGAACTGGCGCAGCGCGTCCAGCGTCTGGCCGCCTTCCGGCATCGCGCCCTTCGCGCAGCACAGCAGGTGCCGGTGCCCGTTCACCAGGCCGGGGGTGATCACGCCGTCGGGTGCGTCGACCAGCCGCCGGGGCCAGTACCGGGTGAGCACATCCGCCCGCTGGCCCACCTCGACGATGACCCCGCCGTCGATGGCCACCGCGCCCGAGCGGTACATCTCCCGCTGGGTGTTCATGGTGAGCAGCCAGCCGCCGGCCACGACCGTGTTGACCGCGATAGGCTCGTCGGGGCCTGCACCGTCGCCCATGATGCCTCCCAGCTAAGATCTCAGATCTGAGGCTAGGTTGACTGGCCAGGCGAGTCAACGTACCCCACGTAACCATCGCGTTTCGGGACTCTCCGGTGTCTAGCAGGGACGGCGAACCGTGGCCCAGGCCTTGACGCACCCGGGCGGCACAGAGTCTGATATCTCATGTCTCGATCGCTGCGCTGGTAAGGAGCCGCCTGATGAGCAGCCCGGCCTCGGCGCTGCTGCGCGAGCGGGGCGCGGAGAGCTGGGCCGCGGCGGTCAGCCACCCGATGGTGGCCGGGATCGGCGCGGGCTCGCTGCCGCACGCGACGTTCCGCTACTACTTCGAGCAGAACGTGCTGTACCTCGAGGACTACGCCCGGGCCATCGCCCTGATCATCGGCCGGGCCCCGGACCTGGCCGCCGTCACGGTGCTGACCAGGTTCCTGGGCCAGATCGTGCACACCGAGCTGCCCGCCAACTACGCGTTCCTGGCCCGCCTGGGCGGGCCGGACTCGCCCGGTCCCGCGGCCAGGATGGCGCCGGCCACCTACGCCTACACCCGGCACCTGCTCGATACGGCCGGGCGGCATGACCTTGCGGCCGGGCTGGCCGCGGTGCTGCCGTGCCAGTGGAGCTACGGCGAGATCGCCACCCGGCTCGCCGCGTCGATGCCCGCCGACCCGGTGTACGCCGACTGGATCGCCATGTTCGCCGGCGACGGCTACGACGAGCTGGTGCAGGCGAGCACGGGCCTGCTCGACCAGCACACCGACCCGGCCGACGAGGCCCGGATGACGTTCCTGGCCTCGGTGTTCGACCGCTCCACCCGGTACGAGCTGGCCTTCTGGGACATGGCTCTGGCTGGTCCGGGGGGCCAGGCCGGCTAGCAGAGGCCCCCGGCCCCCCCGATCGGCCCTCCGGGCCGAGCGCGGCATAGCCGCGCGTGGGAAGCGGCGGACCGTGAGCCCGCAGCCCCTAGGTGTACTCGGCCGAGTACACCTAGGCGCGCAGCAGCTGGGCGGCGCGGTAGCCGGTCATCATCGACGCCAGGTTGGTGTTGGCCCGCGGGATGACCGGGAAGACCGAGGAGTCCGCCACGGTCAGCCCGGAGGTGCCGAGCACGTCGAGCCCCGGGGTGACCACGGAGCGCAGGTCGGCCGGGTCGCCCATCCGGCAGGTGCCGCAGTGATGGTTGTACGTGCCGGCCACCCGCCGGCCCGCGGCGGCCAGGTCGTCCGCCCGCCACCACGCGTCCGCCGGCACCCGGACCAGCCCCTGCGCGGCCAGCTCGTCGATCATCTCTGCGGTGGTGGCCACGATCTCGGCCATCCTGGCGGCGTCCTGCTCGTCCGCGAGGTGGCGGACCCGGACCTCGGCCACCCCGCCCGGGCTCAGCGTGACCCGGCCGCGGCTGAGCGGCGTCATCAGGGCCGCGGTGAACGAGACCTGGGTGGCGGGCACGGACGGGTCGTACGGCCGGGTCTGCCACGGGAAGATCTCCGCCTCCACGTGGTCGCCGGGCAGCTCATAGCGCAGCAGCGCGCCGCTGACCGGCCGGGCCTCGATGGCGGCCAGGTCGGTCACGTCCACGTCGAGCAGGCACCACGGATGGTCCTGGAGGTTCGCGCCGACCCCGTCGAGCCGGGACACCAGCCGGGCCCCGGCGCGGCGCACCATGGCTTCCGGTCCGATGCCGGAATTCATGAGCAGCAACGAGGACCCGAAGGCGCCTGCGCACACGACCACGCGATCGGCGTAGAGGCGCTGCTGGCCCTCCGGGCCGACGACGTCGGCGCCCGCGCATCGCGTCCCCTCGAAGAGCAGCCTGACGGCCTGGGTGCCGGCCCGCACCGCCACGGCGGGACGGATCAGCGGGAGGACGGCCGCGTGGGTGCCCCAGCGCCCCTCATCCTTGCGGTTGGTCGGCCATACCCCGATGCCGAGCGCCCCGGGCGCGTTGTGGTCCGCGGCCGCGGGGTAGCCGCGCTGCGCGCACAGCGCGATGAGCGCCTCGTCGAGCGGCCCGGGGGTGAGCCGGGTGATCGGGATGGGCCCCGATGCGCCGTGGTAGCCGGCGTCACCGAACTGCTGGTCGGACTCGATGGCCCGGAAGCCGTCCAGGCAGTCCGGCCAGGACCAGCCCGGCACCCCCCAGCCGTCGAAATCCCACGGCTGCCCGCGCAGCGCCGCGGCCGAGTTGACCGTGGACCCGCCCCCGGTGCCGCGGCCCTGGGGCAGGTCCAGCCCGGTGTCCGCGTCGGCGTAGTGGTAGTAGCAGTCGTCGGGCAGCAGGTAGTCATAGAGCATCCAGCGCGGCGGCGGCGTGCCCGGATCCGGGCCCGCCTCGATCACGGTGACCGAGGCCGCGTCCTTCAGGCCGAGGGCGCAGAACAGGCCGGCCGCCCCGGCCCCGATGATGAGGACGTCCGGGTGGCTGCTCACGGCGCTTCCCCCGATGTTCGCGCCGTCCGGCAAGAGGGAACCCACCGGCCACTCGGCCGGGCCTGACGGCCCGCCCTCGCGACCCGGTACCGGACGGCGCTCACGGGCGGCCCGCGACTGAGTCCGGGTCGAGGTTGGCCAGCTGGTCGGCCATGACCGAGAGGATGTGCTGGCGCATCAGGGTCTCGGCCCGCTGCCCGTCCCGCTGGACGATGGCCTCGTAGATGCCCTGGTGCTCGCGGACCGACGTGCCCATCCGGCCGGGGATGGCCACGGTCAGCCGCCCGATCCGGGTCACGTGGTCGCGGATGTTGTTGAGCATGGCCGTGATCCGGCTGTTCTTCGACTGCGCGTACAGGACCACGTCGAACTCGTCCAGCAGCGCGGCGAGCTGGTCGGAGTCACCGGCCTCGAAGGCCGCCGCGCTGTCCCGGACGATGCGCGACAGGGCGGCCAGGTCCTCGGTTGCGATGTTCAGCGCCGCCTCCCGCGCGCACAGCCCTTCCAGCAGCTCCCGGACCTCGTAGATCTCGCGCAGGTCCTGGCGGCTGTACCCGCCGACGACCGCGCTGCGGTACGGCGCGATCTCGACGAAGCCGTCCTTCTCCAGCCGGACGAACGCTTCCCGGAGCGGGGTCTTGCTGACCCCGAACCGGGCGGCCAGCTCGGCCTCGCGGAGCAGGTACCCCGGCGGCAGCTTGGCGGACACGATCTCCTGCCGGAGCTTCAGGTACACCGAGTCCTTCAGCTGGCGATGCTCGACACCGTCGACGGGCGCGCTGGTCATAACCGCCTCCATGGCGGGACACCGCCGCCCGGTGGGGTGGCCACCGGGCGGCGAGGTCCGCACTGCGAACGATCTGAGATCTCAGATACTAACTCACTCTCAGGGGCCTGACCCAGGCCTCTGGCCCGGGTCAGCTCTTCGGCAGCAGCGAGGTGTCCACCACCGAGGACGCGTTGACCGACTTGGTGATCAGCCCGTCGCTCTTCATCCAGTTAGCGAAGCTCTGCCACTGGCTCACGCTCATGGCGCCGAACCCGCCGGTGTTCTTCAGCAGCGGCGCGGTCGCGTAGACCATCTTCTTCAGCAGGGCCGGGCTGTAGCCCTTGGCCACCGGGGACAGCGCGGCCAGCGCGGCGGCGGGGTTGGCCTGCGCGGCCGCGGCCCCCTGGGCCAGCCCGGCCAGGAACTCGCGCACCGTGGTGCGGTACGCGGGGTCACTGGCCAGCTTGGACTTGTTGGCGATGATGACCAGCTCGTCGTAGTTGGGCACGCCCTGTGTGTCCACCGGGTAGACCAGGGGCTTCAGCCCGTACGAGCCGAGCTGGATGGCCTCGACGTTCCGGTAGCCGCTGATGATCGCGGACACCTTGGCCGAGACCATGGCCGGGACCAGGCCCTCGTTGACCGTGACCAGCTTGATCTGGCTCAGCGTGAGGTGGTACTTCTTCAGCACCGCCTTGAGCATCTCCGCCGACACCGGGTCCCCGTCGGTGCCCACCGTCTTGCCCTTCAGCCCGGCCGGACTGCTGACCCCGCTCTTGCCGGAGATGATCAGCGAGTTCAGCGAGGTCGGGATCATCGCCGCGACCGCCGCGACGTTCAGGTTGTCGGTCGCCGCGGTGATGGTCTCCGGCTCGTAGGAGATCGCCACCGGGACCTGGCCCAGGCTGACCAGCTTCAGCGCGTCGGTGCTGTTGGACGGCGACTGGAAGGTCACGTTCAGGTGCTGCTTGGCGAAGTCGCCGTCCTTCTGGGCCAGGTACAGCGCGATGTGATCGGGGTTGGGGAACCAGTCCAGCAGCACGTTGAGGCTGGTCATGGACTTGCCACCGCTCCCGCTGCTGCCGGAGCCGGATGACGAGGAGCCGCACGCCACGACGGCCGACATCACGGCCGCGGCCCCGATGATCAGCGCACCGCGCCTGCGGCCTCTCCGCTGTGCGGTCATGGAAGTCACCGTTTCCCTTCTCGCGCCCATGGGCAGATGATCCGCTCGAGTACCGAGACGGCGATGAACAGCAGGATGGCCTCGGCGGTGAGGATGAAGATCGCGGCGAAGACCAGGGCGGTCTCCAGCTGCGGGATGGCCTGGATCATCACGTAGCCCAGGCCGTTCTGCGAGCCGGCGTACTCGCCGAACACCGCGCCAATCGGGGCGTAGGTGGCGGCGATGCGCAGCCCGGAGAAGATGGACGGCAGCGCGGCCGGCGCCTCCACCCGGCGCAGCGTGGCCCACCGGCTGCCGTCCAGCGTGCGCATGACCCGGAGCAGCTCGGGGTCCACCGAGGCCAGCCCGTCGATGGTGTTGACCACGATGGGGAAGAAGCAGATCAGCGTGACCACGATCAGCTTCGGGGTGATCGTGTAGCCGAAGATGATGGCCAGCACCGGCGCGATGACCACGACCGGGACGGCCTGGGAGCCGATCAGCAGCGGGTAGACCGCGTTGCGGACCACCCGGGAGCTGTGCAGCGCGAACGCGATCAGCAGCGCGATCACGATCGACAGCAGGAAGCCCAGCACGACTTCCTCGGTCGTCACCCAGGTCGCGCTGGCCAGCGTGCCGGACCAGTCATGGATCCCGGTGGACCAGATGCTGTCCAGGGACGGCAGCACGTAGTTGGGGACGCCGAACCAGTGGCTGACGGCCTCCCAGATCAGGGCGATGGCCACCAGGATGCCGGCCGCGGGCAGCGCCCGGCGGAGGCCCGAGGCGGTGCGCCCGGACTTCACCGGGGCCGCGACGGCCGGTTCCTCAGGGCGGGTCACGGTGGTACTCATGCGACCGCCTCCAGCAGGGAGAGGATCTCGTCGCGTAGTTCGCTGAACTCCGGGTGCCGGATGAGCTCGCGCCGGCTGCCCGCCTGGGGCAGGTGTACGTCGAACTGGGCCTCGATCCGGCCCGGCCGGGCCGACATCACGACGACCCGCTCGCCGATCAGCAGGGCCTCCTCCACGTCGTGGGTGACCAGCACCGTGGTCCTGGGCTCGGCGTCCAGCGCGGTGCGCAGCCATTCCTGCAGGTCGGCCCGGGTGATCGAGTCCAGGGCGCCGAACGGCTCGTCGAGCAGCAGGACCTCCTTGCCCGCCACCAGCGTGCGCAGGAAGGACACCCGCTGGCGCATGCCGCCGGACAGCTGGTGCGGCAGCTTCTCCTCGAACCCGGCCAGCCCGAAGCGCTCGACCAGGTGACCGACCCGCTGGCGGGCGGCCCGGCGGCGGACGCCCTGGTTCTCCAGGGCCAGCGCCGCGTTGCCGAGCACGTCGCGCCAGGGCAGCAGCAGGTCGCGCTGGGGCATCCAGGCGCAGCGCCGCAGCCGCTCGGCCGAGGTGGTGGCGCCGAGCACGTCGATCGTGCCCTCGTTGGGCTCGTCGAGGCCGCAGATCAGCGCGAGCAGGGTCGATTTCCCGCAGCCGCTCGGCCCGACGATGGACAGCCGGCTGTGCAGCGGGACCTCGAGATCGACCCCGGACACCGCGACCACCTGCCCGAAAACCCGGGCCACGCCGGACAGCCGCAGGCCGGTCCCGCTGGCCGCCGGGCCCGCGCCGCCGCCGTCGCGTGCGCCGGTGTCCCCGGGGCCGGGCGCGCCGGGGACGGCCGCGCCCGTGTGCGCGCCCGTCTGGAAGGGAACACCCTTGGCTGCGGGCGTACCGCTCATACCGGCCATCGACTCCCCGATCGCCAGGGAAATAGGATCTCAGATCTCGATTTCAACAGTGAACCACTCCTGGCCCGCCCACGCGAGGTCCTGACATGGAACCGTTACGTCCGCAATGCGCTGTTAACCGGCCTGGTTCCGGTCCCGCGATGATAGGCGCGCTCAGCGGCGGCGCAGCCCTTGTCCCCGGTGCGGGGCGCCGACGTAGGCTGCGGTCAGGAGGAGATGGCCATGGCGTTCGAGCACATCCTGGTGGACCGGTCCGGCGACTTCGCCACGATCACGATGAACCGGCCGCGGCGGCGCAACGCCCTGTCCCTGGCGCACATGCGCGAGCTGATCACCGCGTTCCGCGAGATCGGGGACAGCGACGCGGTGGGCGTGGTGCTGGCCGGCCACGGGCCGGTGTTCTGTTCCGGGCACGACCTCGCCGAGGTGGCCGAGACCGACCTGCCGGCCATCCGCGCACTGCTGGGCACCTGCACCGAGCTGATGACGCTCATGCAGCAGGTACCGCAGCCGGTGGTGGCGCGGGTGCACGGCCTGGCCACCGCGGCCGGCTGCCAGCTGGCCGCGAGCGCCGACCTCGCCGTGGCCAGTGAGGACGCCGGCTTCGCCACCCCCGGCGGCAAGGGTGGCTGGTTCTGCCATACCCCGATGGTGGCCGTGGCCCGGAACGTCGGCCGGAAGCGGGCCATGGAGATGGCCATGTCCGGCGACGTGATCGACGCGAAGACCGCGCTCGACTGGGGCCTGGTCAACCAGGTCGTGCCCGCCGGGCAGCTCGATTCAGCGGTCCAGGACCTGCTCGAGCGGGTCACCCGGGGATCGGCGGAGAGCAAGGGCATCGGCAAGCAGGCGCTGTACGCCCAGATAGACCTGGACCAGCCGAAGGCGTATGCCTACGCCGTCGAGGTCATGGCCTCGACCAGCCAGCTCCCGGACGCGCGGGAATGGATGCGGGCGTTCCTGGAGAAGCGCAAGCCGCGCTGGCGCCGCGGCCGGTAACCGGCGGCCACCGTGGCTCGCCACCCCCCCGGCGGAGGATCAGGCCGCGACGCGCTGACGGAACGTGATTGCACGGCTACCTCACGCTGTCGCTGATACGGTCCAGCGCAAGCTGGCGGTGCCCGCGTGGCCAGAGCTGGGTGGCCGGGAACGGTGTTGCCGAAGCTGTGTTTCCAGAGGGGGACATGGTGCGAAAACTCGGATCCTCGCGCGCGGTACGGCTTTCCGGTCTGGCGCTCGGCGCGGCCGCCCTGGCCGCGGCCGGCCTGCTGGCGGGCGGGAACCCGGGCCAGGATGCCCGCGCCAGCGCGGCGGCGTTCACGGCGGGAACCGTGCGCCCGGCGGGGCGGCCCGCGGCCAGGAGCAGCGGCCGGGCGGCGGCCGCCCTGCCGGGGGCCGGCGCGCTTCCCGCGCCGGGCACCGCCGGGGCCACCCGCCGGGCCCGGCCGCTGCGGGGGATCCGCCGCTACCTGCGCACCCGCCGGGGCGTCGCGCAGGTGGCGCTGTTCAACCAGGTCACCGGCCGGACCTACGTGCTCTCCGGCGGCCCGGACCTGCAGTACACGGCCAGCATCGTGAAGGCCGACATCATGGCCCTGTGGCTGCGCCGCTACCAGTCCCACCCGGGGAACATCCCCGGCAACATGCCGTACTCCATCCGGTACCTGCTGCAGAACATGATCACCATGAGCGACAACGTGGCCGCGACGTCGCTGTTCTACTTCTCCGGCGGCTGCACCGCGCTCACCCTGTTCAACACCCTGATCCCGACCCGGCACACCCGGGTCGGCTGCGAGACGCCCACGTACTACGGATGGGGCAACACCACGACCACGGCCGCCGACCAGGTGGCGATCGTCCGTAAGCTCGCCTACCCCAACCACACCCTGGCCCCGGACGCGCGGGACTACGGCCTGCAGCTGATGGAGAGCGTGGAGCCTGCCCAGCGCTGGGGCGTCAGCTGCGGCCCCTGGGGAACCCAGTGCGCCGGCCCGGGCTATGCCACCCCCGACCCGGCGGTGACCGTCGCCCTCAAGAACGGCTGGAAGTACCTGCCCACCTGTGCCAAGCAGGACGACTCATGCCCCTGGCAGGTCAACAGCATCGGCTGGGTCCGCGGCCGGGGCCGCGACTACGTCCTGGCCGTGCTCACCACCGACGACCCCGCGGGCCCCGGCACCGCCGGGCTCGACTACGGGATCACGACGATCCAGGGCGTATCCGAGCGCATCTGGCACAACCTGATCCCCCGGCCCGGGCGCTGACCCGGGCACCTGCACGCCCCGGCCGAACCTGCACATGTGCTTCACCGGGCCGCCCGGAACCGGCAAGACGACCGTGGCGCTGCGGATGGCGGACCTTCTGCACCGGCTGGGCTACCTGGAGAAGGGGCACCTGGTCCACGCCATGCGGGACGACCTGGTCGGCCAGTACATCGGCCAGACCGCACCGAGGACCAAGCGGGTCCTGGACCGCGCCATGGGCCGGGGTGGGCTCCCGGATCGCTCATCATCTCGACTTTGCCGCGTACGAGCTCGACGAGCTGATCGCCATCGGGCAGACAATGATGCTCCAGGCGAACTACTACCTGTCCGCGGACGCGGAGGCCGCGTTCCGCGAGGACCTCGGGCTCGGGATGGGAGGGCCCCACTTCGCTAACGCCCGCAGTGTCCGTAACGACCTGGGCCGGGCCCGGCTCCGCCATGCGCGGCGCCTGGCCGGCGATCTGGGCCGCAGCTGGACCCGGGACGATCTGATGCGCCTGGAGCCCGTGGACGTCGTCACCCGGCTGGCGGGCGCCCGGGACACCGCGCAGTCTGGTGCGGCGGACTTCCGGGACTAGGTGTACTGACCACGGGCGCCGGAGACGCGACCGCCACCCGGATGGCCGGCCGGAGCGGCGCGCCCCCGGCAGGCCGGAGCGGCGCGCCCCCCGCGCCGGCGGCCAGCCGCAGGCCCAGGCCGACCAGGAGCCAGCCCAGGTGGTGCCGCAGCGGCGGGCGCGCCCCCGCCCCGCGCCGCGCAGGCTCCGGCCGGGGGCGGGACAGCTCGCGGTGCAGGTTTTCGTTGCGGATCTTGATCTGCTGTTCGAGCAGGTACGGATGCACGCGTAAGTCACCTACTTCGGGGAGGATCCAGATCGCCTCCAGCGGGAGGCGCACTGATTAGGACGGCTGGCTGGCCGACGGTTCATCGCTACCCGGCCCATCCGGGTGGGCGGGACCGGGGGGCGGCAGGGCGATCGGGTACGCCAGCATCAGGAACTCCACCGGGAGCGCGTCCGGCGGCCGCAGGGAGGGGTCGGTGAGCCGCTCCAGGAACCGGGGCCGCAGCAGGGCCAGCAGTTCCTGGCTGACCTCTTCGAGTTCCCCGGCGGTGAGGTAGACGAGGGTCTCGCTGCTGCCCGCCGCGTCCCGCCACCGGCGCGGGAAGTTCGGGTTCGTATCCAGCCAGGTCCGGTACCGGCTGAACTGGCGCTCACGGAGCATACGGACCAGGGCGCCCGCGGCGATCTCGGTTTCCGGGTCGTCGTGCACCGTGGCGAACTGCATTCCGACCGAGGTCAGCCGCCACGGCCGGGACCGGCCCTTCCCGCCGCCCGCCTCCTCGACGAAGCCGTACTTCGCCAGCTGGCGCAGGTGGAACGAGCACGTGGTGGGTGACTCGCCAATGCGCTCGCCGACCTCGGTGGCCGTCATGGCCCCGTGCAGGACCAGGGCCTCGAGGAGCGCGATGCGGACCGGATGGGTCAGGGCCCGCAGCGTGCGCGCATCCGTGAGCTCGCGGACATCCTCCAGCGGTGCCGGGGCGGCCGGCGGCCCAGGTTCGTTAATAGCCACCTCTCGATACTTATCTTTCGAGAGTTTCCTGTCAAGAGTTTTCTCTCGAAGAATGCCTGGCGCCTGGTTCACGTGCGGGCGGGGGTTCCTGGCAGGGTGGGACGATGACCTGGACCGCACCGGCGCCGCATCCAGTCGATGGGCCGCTCACCGGCGATGACCGGCCCATCCTCGAGGGGTACCTCACCTGGCAGCGGGTCACCGTGCTGAACATCTGCGCCGGGCTGACCGCCGAGCAGCTGGCGCGCCGGCCCATCCCGTCCTCGAACCTGTCCCTGCTGGGCCTGATCCGGCATCTGGCCAAGGTCGAGCGGATCTGGTTCCGGCAGCGGGCGGCGGGCCAGCCGGTGCCGCCCATGTATGACCCGGCCCGGGGAAAAGACGCCGACTTCAACGAGGCCGTGGCCGCGGAGGCCGAGGCGGACATCGCCCGGCTGCAGGAGGAATGGCGGCGGGCCGACGAGGCCGTGGCCGCGCTGGATTTCGGGGACACGCTCGACGCCGGGGGCGGCGAGACCTTCTCGGTGCGGATGATGTACGTGCACGTGATCGGCGAGTACGCGCGGCACAACGGGCACGCGGACCTGCTCCGGGAGGCGCTCGACGGCGTCACCGGACGCTGACCGGACGGCCCCGGGCCGCTCAGCCCCGGGCCGGGCCGGCCGTGATCCGGGCCAGCGAGAGCACGAGATGGCGGACGAAGGAGTCCGGCTCGGGCCACGGGTAACCGGGCAGCGCGGTGCGCAGGGTGACGGCGCCGTGCAGGGCCACCCAGACCGCCGTCGAGTCGGCCACGACGTCGGGGCTGGCCGACGCACCCGCCTCGACGCAGTCCTCGATGCCCCGGACGAGCAGGGCGAAGGCTTCCGCGCCGAATTCCAGCACCGGGCGGCCGTCCGGGCCCAGCGCGACCGGCGCGCAGTACTCTTCCGGCGGCCGGAGAGGCCGGAGAACAGGACGCCGTAGCGGGCGGGGTGGGCGAGCCCGTAGCTGACGTAGGCCTGCGCAGCCCGCGACCAGGCGCCGGACCGGATCCTGGCCGGCCGAGGCCGACCCGGCCTCGATCGCCTCGGCCAGCTCGTCGAAGACCCGCATGATCACGGCCATCACGATGGCGTCGCGGTCCGCGAAGTGCGGGTAGATGGACGGGGCGGCGATGCCTACCTCCCGGGCCACCGCGCGCAGCGTGACCGCCTCGTCCGAGCCGGACCGCTCGATCAGCGCGAGCGCCCCGGTCACGATGTCGTCGGTCAGCCGGGCGCCCTGGCCGCGGGCGTTGCGCTGCCGCCGGCCAGGCTCGGCGGGACCAGGCTCGGATGCGGTATCTCACGATTCCTACTTTACATCTGTTAGCTCATCTGTCTATGCTTACGACTGTAAGTCAACGATTGTAAGGCAACAACTGTAAGCAATCAGACGAAGGAGAGACCGATGGCCATCCAGCCGACGGCCGCCCGACCGGCGAGCCGGCCACGGTCAGCTCCGGGCGGTGGCCGCAGGGCCACCCGCGGCGGCGGCAGATCCTGCTCGTGCTCTGCCTGAGCCTGCTGGTGGTCGTCATCGACAACACCATCCTCAACACCGCGCTGCCCACGCTGGCCCGGGTGCTGCACGCCGGCACCAGCTCGCTGCAGTGGATCGCCGACGCCTACACGCTGTGCTTCGCGGCGCTGCTGATCCCGGCCGGGGCGCTGGGTGACCGCTACGGCCGGCGGCTCTCGCTGTCGGCGGGCTGGCCGTGTTCGCCCTCGGCAGCGCGGCGGCGGCGTTCGCGTCCGGCACCGGCATGCTGATCGCGGCGCGCGTGGTGATGGGCCTCGGGCGCGGCGTTCGTCATGCCGGCCACGCTGTCGATCCTGAACGCCGTGTTCCCGCCGAAGGAGCGCCCGCAGGCCATCGCCGCCTGGTCGGCCGTGGCCGGGGTCGGGCATCGTGATCGGCCCGACCCTGGGCGGCCTGCTGCTGTCGCATTTCTGGTGGGGCAGTGTCTTCCTGATCAACATCCCGCTGGTGGCGCTGGCGCTGGCCGGCGTGCTGCTGACCGTGCCCGAGACCGCCGAGCCGGGCGGCCACCGCCTCGACTTCACCGGCACCCTGCTGATCGCCGGCGCGCTGTTCGCTCCTCGTGGACGCCATCATCGAGGCACCCACCCGGGGCTGGACCGGCGCCGGTCACCCTGGCCGAGGGGGCCGCGGCGGCTGGCCGGGCTCGGCCTGTTCGTCTGGTGGGAGCTGCGCGCCCCGCAACCCGCTGATCGACCTGCGGGTGTTCGCGGTCCGCGCCTTCTCGGCCGCGGCCGCCGTCGGTGACCGTGATCTTCTTCGCCCTGTTCGGCAGCCTGTTCGTGCTGACCCAGTACCTCCAGCTGGTGCACGGCTACAGCCCGCTGTCGGCCGGGGTGCGCGCGCTGCCGTTCGCGCTGGCCATGGCCGCCGTGTCGCCGCTGTCTCCACGCTCCTGGCCGGGCGGCTCGGCAGCCGGGTGATCATCCCGGCGGGCATGGCGGCTCATGGGCGCGGGCCTGCTGGACCTGTCCACGGCCGGCGTGCACACCAGCTACCCGCCGCTGGCCGTCGCCGTGGCGATCATGGGCGCGGGCATGGGGCTGGTGATGGCCCCGGCCAGCACCACCATCATGACCACGGTTCCGGCGCACCAGGCCGGGGCGGGCAGCGCGATCAACGACACGATCCGCGAGGTCGGCGGCGCCCTCGGGCATCGCGATCATCGGCAGCCTGGCCGAGAACGTGTACCGCTCGAAGCTCGCCACCGCGCTCACCGCGGCGCACGTGCCGCAGCCGGTGAGCCGCCTGGCCACAGGCTCGGTCGCCGCGGCCGACGGGGTGGGCCAGCACCTCGGCGGCCCGGCCGGCGCCCGGCTGGCCGCAGCGGCGCACACCGCGTTCAGCACGGCCATGGCCACCGGCATGCGGGTGGCCGCGGTGGTGGCCCTCGTGGCCGCGGTCGGCGTGGCGTTCGCGCTGCCCGCCCGGAGGCGGCCGGGCACCGCAGTCCTCCCCCAGCCGGACGCCGCGGGGGCCCGCCCGGACGCCGGAGCGGCCCGCCCGGACGCCGCGGGGGTCGCGGCTGGGGCGAGGTAGCGGGGCGCGGCCGGGGGCCATGCTGGGGGTGAGGACGGGCGGGGGCGGGCAGGGGGATTAGCGGACGGTCCCCGGGGCGTTCTAGGAGATGATCATGGCTGAGGTCCGGTACGAGAACGCGACACGCGTCTATCCCGGGGCGGAGCGGCCCGCGGTGGACGCGCTGACCCTGGCCATCGGGGACGGCGAGTTCGTGGTGATGGCCGGCCCGTCGGGCTGCGGCACCACCACGGCCCTGCGGATGCTGGCCGGCCTGGAGGAGCTCGATGAGGGCTCGATCCTCATCGGCGGCCAGGACATGGCGGACGTACCGTCCCGGGACCGCGACGTCGCGGTGGTGTTCCAGAACTACGCGCTCTACCCGAGCAAGACCGTGGGCGAGAACATGGGCTTCGCGCTCCGGATGCGGGGTATCGGCGAGGAGGAGAGCGCCCGCCGGGTCCGGGAAGCCGCCCGCCTGCTGGATCTGGAGCCGCTGCTGGACCGCACGCCGCGGAACCTGTCCGGCGGCCAGCGCCAGCGGGTCGCGCTGGGCCGGGCCATCGTCCGCGAGCCCAAGGTCTTCTGCATGGACGAGCCGCTGTCCAACCTGGACGCGGCGCTGCGCGCGGCGACCCAGGCCCAGATCAGCGAGCTCCAGCGCCGCTTGCGGGTGACCACGGTGTACGTCACCCACGACCAGGCGGAGGCCATGGCCATGGGTGAGCGGGTGGCCGTGCTGCGCGATGGGCGGCTGCAGCAGTTCGCCACCCCGGCCGAGCTGTATGACCGGCCCGCGAACGCGTTCGTGGCCTCGTTCATCGGGTCGCCGGCCATGAACCTGTTCGACGCCGTGGTGGAGCAGGACGGGATCAGGCTGGCCGGACGCCCTCCTCCGGCTGGGCGACACCCAGCAGCGCGCGGTCCGGGGCCACCAGCGGGTCGTCGCCGGGATCAGGCCCGAGCACCTGTCGGCCGGGGAAGGCGACCTGGAGCTGAAGGTCGCCCTGGTCGAGGAGGCCGGGGAGGACGCCTTGATCTACGGGCAGCTGGCCGGGGACCCGGGCAGCAATGTGATCCTCCGGTCCGGGCCGGTGCGCCCGCAGCCCGGCGAAGTCATCAGGGCGGGCGTGGACCCCGCGCGGCTGCATCTGTTCGGCGCGGCCGCGGCGGCGGGTCGGCACGGGGACGGCTGAGGCCCGGCTGGCCGGCCAGGTGCACCCCGCCGCAGAGCGGGTACCTACCGGGCGAAATGCGGCACGCTGCCGCATCCGTCGGAAGGGGACGAGATGGCGCCAGCAGATACCCCCGTGGTCTTCGTGCACGGCCTCTGGCTGCACGCCACCTCATGGGACCCGTGGGTGGAGTTCTTCCGCGAGGCGGGCTACGCGCCGATCGCCCCCGGCTGGCCCGGCGACCGGACACCGTCGAGGAGACCCGGCAGCATCCGGAGCAGGTGGCCGGGAAGGGCATCGACGACGTGGTCGGGCACTACGCCGAGATCATCCGGCGGGCTGAGCGCGCCGCCCATCGTCATCGGGCACTCCTTCGGCGGCCTGATCGTCGCAGCGGCTGCTCGGGCAGAACCTGGCCGCCGCGGCCGTGGCCATCGACGCGGCGCCGATCAAGGGCGTGTACTACCTGCCCCCGCTCGGCCGCTGCGGGTCGCCTCGCATCGCCTTGCGCAAGCCCGGCGAACCGGGAGCAGGCAGTGTCGCTGACCCAGGCGCAGTTCCGGTACGGCTTCGGCAACGCGCTGACCGAGGCAAGAGTCCGCCGAGCTGTTCGAGCAGTGGGCCGATTCCCTCCCCGGGCAAGCCCGCTGTTCGAGGACGCCGCTGGCCAACTTCATCCCCGCGGTCGCCGGCGCGGTGGACACCCGCAACAAGGCCCGCGGGCCGCTGCTGCTGATCGCCGGCGGCCGACGACCATACGGTCCCGGCCGCGATCACCATGGCGACCCGGAAGCTTTACCACAAGTCCCCGGCCATCACGGATCTGCGGGAGTTCCCGGACCGCGGGCACTCGCTGACCATGGATCACGGCTGGCGGGACGTCGCCCAGGGCGCCCTGGACTGGCTCCGGCAGCGCCACCAGTAGCCGGTCACGCCAGGCGCGTGTCCTCTCCGGATCCGCGCCGTGCGGTCAGCGCACCCCGCAGGGTGCGGTAGATCGTCAGCAGCCGGTCGTAGCCGCTGGACGCGAAGAAGCCCGCCAGGGGGCTCGACGGCGCCACGACGACGCGCAGGTCGATGTGGTACGCGTCGGCCAGACGGCGGGCAATCGCGATCTTCCCGAGACCGGTGCTGTCGAAGAACGTGGTGAGGGTCAGGTCGAGGATGACGGTGGTCACCCCCGGCTCGAGCGCGGCCATCAGTTCCTGGTGGACCTGCGTGGCGTTGACGTAGCTGACCTCGCCAGGCAAGCTGACCACCGTGGTCCTGGCTTGATCGTCCGGCCAGCGTGCGTGATAGTCCATGAGGTGCGCGTCCCCCGGGCGGATGGCCGGGGGCCGTGCTGGCGGCCGGGCGGCGGGCAGGAGCCAGCCCGTACCCCGGCTGGCTCAACACCCGACTCCGCTAGTGTGCCACGCGCCAGGCCTGCGGCATGCGGCTAATCCGCCGCCGGGCCGGCTGCGCCACCGGGGCCCGCCCCGGTGGCCCCCGGGTCCGCCAGCCACCCGAAGGTGTCCTCCGCCGCCCCCGCCGTGGGCCGGTACTCCAGCCCCACGTAACCGCGGTATCCCCTGCGGTTGAGATGGCCGAGGACGAACGGGTAGTTGATCTCGCCGGTGCCCGGCTCGCCGCGGCCGGGCACGTCGGCGATCTGGACGTGGCTGATCAGGTCCCAGTGGGCATCGATGGTCCCGGTGATCTCCCCTTCCACGCGCTGCATGTGGTACACGTCGTACTGAAGCCGGACATTGTCGCGGCCGGTCTGCCGGGCGAAGGCCGCGGCCGCCGCAGTCGTGGTCAGCAGGCAGGGGCCGTTGTCCATCGGGTTCAGGGCCTCGATCAGCACCTCGCAGCCCGCCGCCGCGGCCTGGTCGGCGGCCCAGGCGACGTTGTCCCGGGCCAGGTCGAGCTGGAGGCCGAGCGGGTAGCCCGGCTGGCGCAGCCCGACCAGCAGGTTCAGCCGGGGGCAGCCGCACGCCTGGGCGATGCGCAGCGCGGCCGGCACGTGCGCGCGCAGCTGCGCGGTGCGGGCAGGGTCGGCGGCCAGGCCCCGGTCCCCGGCGGCCATGTCACCGGCGTCGAAGTTCAGCAGCGCCAGCCGCATCCCCCAGCGCCGGGTCAGGCCGGGCAGCAGCGCGGCGTCCGCGTCGCCCGGCCACCACAGCTCGACGGCGCCGAAACCGGCCCGCGCCGCGCGGGCGAACTGGTCGGGCAGGGGCAGCCCCGCCCAGAGCATCGACAGGTTGGCGGCAAATCGCAGCGGCATCGCCGGTCAGGCTCCCGGCTCAGGGCCCGGGACGATCTGCAGAGGTGGCATCCACGCAGCTTAAGAGATCCGCTGCGCGCCGCCCACCTGGCCAGGCGGCCGCCGCGGCCGTCACGCAGTCTTCATGATCGGCGAGTACACCTGTCGTTTGGGCCCAGCCCGCGCCGGAAAGGCTCACCGCCAGGCACAGCCGACGCGGCCCCCGGGCGAAGGCCCAGCTAGGGGCGGGATCCCGCGTCCAGAATCAGCGCGTATGTCCTGGCTGCGGTGTCTCGCACGCTGAACAGTCTTCTGGAGGGGAGAACGCGGGTGCCTAGACCGGCCTCATTCCGGCGCGACTCCGAGGTGAGCGGGCCCGGCACCGGGGCAGGCCCGGGTGGCCCGCGCCCGGATGACCGCGGTCCGGGCCGGTTCCGCCGGCTGCGCGCGCGGCGGTGGTTCCAGGTGGTGGTGGCGCTGCTGGTGGCCTGCGTCATCTGGCTCGGCTGGTCCGTGGGCCACGCCCTGACCATGTCCGGCGGCGGGACGGTGTCCGAGCGGCTGGCGGAGTGGGCCCGCGATCACTACCTCGGCCCGGTGGTCACGTTCGGAGAGTGGATCACGTACCGGGCACCGAAGGTCGGCGGGAAGCCCTCGTTCGCGCTGACCGGCCCCAGCGCGGGGCCGGTCAGCGCACCCAGGCCCGCCGGGCGGGCCAGCACCGGGCCCGCCTACCCGGCCCCCGCGCCGCTGAAGCCCATGGTGGCCCATCCGCTGCCCGGGGAAGGCCGGTGGCGGGTGCTCGGCACGGCCAAGGGGGAGCCGGCCGTCTTCGGCACCTACCTGCGGGCGAGCAACATTTACACGTCCTATGTGGCGGGCATCGTCTCGATGAACCAGGGTCTGGTGCGTTTCCAGCTGCACCCGGGGGCGGAAGATCCCGGGCCTGGTCGGTGGAAAGCCCAGCCAGACATCCCGCCCGGCAAGCGGCTCGGGCTGCTGGCCACCTTCAACGGGGGGTTCAAGATTTCCACGTCCGGGGGCGGCTTCTACCTGAACGGGGCCACCACCGGGGTACTCACCCGGGGCGTCGCGTCGGTCGTCTACTACCGGGACGGGCGGATCGCCATCGGGAACTGGGGGGGTTCCGTGCGGATGACACCTGACGTGGTGGGCGTCCGGCAGAACCTGCACCTGATCGTGGCGCACGGCAAGATCCCCGCCTCAGTGGACTACAACGTGGAGACCAGCTGGGGGGCCACCCTCGGCGGCGGCTACTACGTCTGGCGGTCCGGGATCGGCGTGACCCGGGACGGGCGGGTCATCTTCGCCTACGGCCCGTCGCTGAACGTGCGGGAGCTCGCCCAGCTGCTGCGGCGGGCGGGCGTGGTCACCGGGATGCAGCTGGACATCAACCCGGACTGGATGTCGTACATGTACTACCTGCCGAAGCACCATCCGGCGGACCCGACCCCGGTCAACCTGCTCCCGGACCAGCTGCAGCCCCCGGACCGCTACTACGGCGTGGCGAGCCGCGACTTCACCGCCGTGTACGCGCGGTGACGACCCGCGCCAGGGCGGCCGGGCCGCCGCCCGGCCGCCCTGGCGGTTCCGCCATGCTCGCGCGATCCCCGCGGCCGCTGCGCTGGGTCGCGGCCGTCGTGCAGACCGCACGGCCCCGGCAGTGGCCCAAGAACCTGCTGGTCCTGGCGGCCCCGCTGGCGGCAGCCTCGCTGGGCCGTGATGACGGCCTGGGGTACGCGCTGGTGGCGGCCGCCGTGTTCACCGTGGCCGCGGCCGCCGTGTACTTCGTCAACGACGTGGTGGACGCGGACCGGGACCGGCTGCACCCGGTCAAGCGGGCCCGGGCGGTGGCGTCGGGCCGGCTCCCCGGGCGCACGCGATGGTGCTGGCGGTCGCGGGCGTGCTCGCCGCCGAGGCCGCGTGCCTGTGGATCGGCGAGCCCACGCTGGCCGTGCTGGTCGGCGTCTACGTGGTCTTCTCGCTCATGTACACGTTCGTGCTCAAGCACATCCCCGTGGTCGAGCTGGCCTTCGTGGCCGCGGGCTTCGTGCTGCGGGCGCTCGGCGGCGCGTCCGCGACCCGGGTTCCCCCGTCCGGCTGGTTCCTGGTGGTGTGCAGCCTGGGCGCCCTGCTGGTCGCCATCGCCAAGCGCGACACCGAGCTCGCCCTGCTGGGCCCGGACGCGGCCGTCCACCGGCCGGTCATGCGCTGGTACACCCCGGCGGTGCTGCGGCTGAGCCAGCGTGTCGCCGCCGGGGTGATGATCGCCGCCTACCTGCTGTGGGCCTACGGCCAGCACGGCGGGTGGACCCGCACCCTGCACCTGCTCAGCGCGCTGCCGCTGGCCGGGGCGCTGCTCCGGTTCGACTGGCTGACCGCCTGCCAGCCCGCCAAGCCGGTCGAGGACCTGATCGCCCGGGACAGGCTGATGATCTGCTGTGAGCTGGGCTGGCTGGCGCTGTTCGCGGGCGGCCTGTAGTGCCCGCCGCGGCGGGCGGTCGGGTATACCTGGCCGGGGACAGCAGGCTCCGAGCGGGAGGCAGCATGCCGGATAAGCACGGCTCGGCAGCCAGCCCGTCCAGGGTGCTGCTGCTCGGTGGGACCAGCGAGATCGGCCTGGAGATCCTGGCCGCGCTCAGGCTGCCGCCCGACACCGAGGTGCTCCTGGCCGGCCGGGACGAGCAGCGGATGGCGGCGGCCGGCCGGGAACTCGGCGCCCGGGTCCGCACGCTGCACTTCGATGCCACCGCGCTGGACACCCATCAGGCCGTCATCGACGCGGCCTTCGCCGGCGGCGAGGTGGACCTGGTCATCTCGGCGGCGGGCATCCTGACCGCCCAGGAGATCCTGGACCGTGACCCGCCCCGCGCCGGGCTGCTGGTCGAGACCAACTTCACCGGCCACGTGACCACCCTGCTGGAGGCGGCCGGGCGGATGCGCGACCAGGGCCACGGCACCATCGTGGTGCTGTCCTCGGTCGCCGCGATCCGGCCGCGGAAGGCCAACTTCGTGTACGGCGCGGCCAAGTCCGGCCTGGACGCCTTCGGCCGCGGGCTGGCCGACTCGCTGCACGGGAGCGGGGTGGACGTGCTGCTGGCCCGGCCCGGTTTCGTGACCGGCCGGATGACGGCCGGGATGACGCCGGCCCCGCTGGCCTGCACGCCCGCCGCGGTGGGCGCCGCGGTGGCGGCCCGGCTCCGCCGCCGGGGCGGCACATCGCCCCGCGGCCTGGTCTGGGTGCCGTCCACGCTGGCCCCGGTGGCGGCCGCCTTCCGGCTGATACCCCGGCCGCTCTGGCGCCGGCTCCCCCGCTGAGGCAGGTCCCCCGATGCGCGTGCTGGTGGCAGAGGATGACCGTGGCCTGCGGGAGGCGCTGAGCCGCGGGCTGCGGGAGAGTGGCTACACGGTCAACGCGGTGCCCGACGGCCAGGCCGCCGTTGACTACCTGCGCGGGTACGACTACGAGGTGGTGATCCTCGACTGGCGGATGCCCCGGCTCTCCGGGCTCGAGGTGCTGCAGTGGATGCGCCGGGACGCGCGGTCCAACCCGGTGCTGATGCTGACCGCCCGGGATACGCCGCGGGACCGGGTCACCGGCCTGGACCAGGGGGCCGACGACTACCTGGTCAAGCCCTTCGACTTCGCCGAGCTGCTGGCCCGGCTGCGGGCCCTGCAGCGCCTGCCGCGCGCCGCGCAGCCGCCCCAGCTGGTGGTCGGGGACGTGGTCTACGACCCGGCGACCCAGGAGGTCCGGGTCGGCACGCAGTCCCCCGCGTTCACCGCGACCGAGCGGGGCATCCTGGAGGTGCTCATGCGCTGCTCGCCCGCGGTGGCCGGCCGGCGGTCGATCGCGCAGAGCGTCTGGGCCAACGACGCGGACGCGCTGGGCTCCAACACGATCGACGTGCACATGGCCAGGCTGCGAGCCAAGCTCGCGGGCGGGCAGGTGCGGATCGAGTCGGTGCGGGCCGTCGGATACCGGATACTGGCCCGGTGAGCAGGCGGCTGTCCTGGCCCCGCGTGCCGCTGCCGGCCCAGGTCGGGCACGCGGCCCGGGTCGCCCTGGCCGCCACCCTGCTGGTCGGCGTGGTCTACGCCGGCTGCGTGACGATCCTGGACCGGGCCGTCTCAGCCCGGCTGGTGGCCTCGGTGGACACCCGCCTGCACGAGCGCCTGGCCAGCGCCCTGGCCAGGCCGCGCGAGGAGGGCACCAGCCCGGCCAGGAGCAGCCCGGCGGCCAGCGGCCCGGCGGTGGCGGAGCATGCGGCCGACCCCGACGACGATGACGACGACGTCGACGAGGCTCCCGTGTTCGTGTGGCGGGCCCGGCCGGGGCAGCCCGCGGTCGCGCTGACCACGGGCGCCCCCAGGCTGCCTGCGGGCCGGATCCCGCCGGACGGCGGCCCGGTCACGGCCCGCCTGGGCGCGAGCACCTTCCGGCTCGATCAGGCCCGCCGCGACGGCGCCTGGCTCGTCGCCGGGCAGAGCCTGGCCGAGCAGGAGCACGCGGTGAGCGTGCTCCGGGACGGCGAGATCCTGGTCGGCCCGGTGCTGCTGCTGGCCATGTTCGCGGGATCGCTGATCATCGGCCTGCGCGCGCTGTCCCCGGTGGAGCAGTCCCGGCGCCGCCAGCTCGAGTTCACCGCGGACGCCTCGCACGAGCTGCGCACCCCGCTGAGCGTGATCGGTGCGGAGATCGGGATCGCGCTGAGTGCGCCGCGGACCGCGGCCGATTACCAGGCGGCGCTGCGGCGCATCGAGGACGAGAGCCAGCGCCTGCGGCGGATCGTCGAGGACCTGCTCTGGCTGGCCCGGTTCGACTCGCAGCCGCCGCCCCCGGGGGCCGAGCCGCTCGACCTGTCCACCATCGCCGGGCAGTGCGCCGACCGCTTCCAGGCGGTCGCGCGCGCCCTGTCGCTGGACATCGCGGTGACCGCGCCCCCGGAGCAGGCCGCCTGGATCTGCGCGCCGCCCGAATGGATCGACCGGCTGGCCGGGGTCCTGGTCGACAACGCCTGCCGGTACGCGGGGCCCGGCGGCACCGTCCGGCTCGGCGTGACGCCGCGCGGCAACCGGGTCAGCCTGACGGTGGAGGACAGCGGGCCGGGCATCCCGGCCGCGCAGCGGCGCCGGCTGTTCGACCGGTTCCACCGCCTCCCCGATCAGGGGGCCACGGAGCAGGGCAGCGGTGCCGGGCTGGGGCTGGCCATCGCCGACTCGATCGTGCGATCGACCGGCGGTCACTGGCGGATCGGCGAGTCAGCGCTCGGTGGCGCGCTCTTCGAGGTCTCCTGGCGTCACCCGGGAGCCCGGGCGCACGGCGGGACGCCGCCGCCCGGCCCGCCTATGTTCCGCTCCCAGACTGTTCCGGGCGGCTCCGGCTAGGGTGGACATGGTGAGCAGTCTCAGGGTCCTTTTCCTCGGCGGTACCGGGGTGATCAGCTCGGCATGCGCCCGGCTGGCGGTAGATCACGGCGTCGACTTGTCCGTCATCACCCGGGGGCAGACCCGGGCCCGCCCGCTGCCCGCGGCGGCGCGGGTGCTGCACGGGGATGCCCGGGACCCGGAGCAGGTCCGCGAGCTGGTGGGGCACCGGGAGTTCGACGCGGTCGTGGACTGGATCGCGTTCACCCCCGAGCACGTGCAGGCCGACATCGACACGTTCCGCGGGCGGGCCGGGCAGTTCGTGTTCATCAGCTCCGCCTCGGCGTACCAGACACCGCCCGCGCGCCTGCCGATCGTGGAGTCCACCCCGCTGCGCAACCCGTTCTGGGCCTACTCCCGGGACAAGATCGCCTGCGAGGACCTGCTGGTCCGAGCCTACCGCGAGGAGGGTTTCCCGGCGACGATCGTGCGCCCGTCACACACCTACGACGCGACCCTGGTCCCGCTGGACGGGGGCTGGACGGCGCTGGGCCGGATCCGGCAGGGCAAGCCGGTCATCGTGCACGGCGACGGCACGTCGCTGTGGACGCTGACCCACCACCGGGACTTCGCGAGGGGATTCGTCCCGCTACTCGGCCACCCCCGCACCGTCGGCGACTCGTTCCACATCACCTCCGACGACGTGCTGACCTGGGATCAGATCACCAGGGCGCTGGCGGCCGCGGCCGACGCGCCGGCCGACATCGTGCACGTGCCGTCGGCCGTGATCGCCAGCGCCGACCCGCAGTGGGGCGCGAGCCTGCTCGGCGACAAGGCGCACTCCCTGGTGTTCGACAACTCCAAGCTGCGCAGCGTGGTGCCCGGCTACCGGGCGGTCATCCCGTTCGAGCAGGGTGCCCGCGAGATCGTGGACTGGTACGACGCCGATCCCGGCCGGCAGCAGACCGACCCGAGGCTGGACGCGATCATGGACAAGCTGATCCAGGCCTACGGCGGCTGACGCCCCCGGGATCCGGCCACCGGGCTGGGCGCGGCGGGCTCAGGCGGCCCGGCCGCGGCCGGCCAGCCGGGCGCGCTGTGCCGCGCGGGCCGGGCTGCTGGTGATCCAGATGGCCACGTCCAGCAGGCGCAGCAGGCTGGCCCCGGCCGCCTCCGGCGGGCGCAGCGCCTCCAGGCTTTCCCGGGCCTGCGGGTCGCGGAGCAGGCAGCGCAGCACCTCCCAGGTCTGCCCGGGCACGCCCACCGCGCGGATCACTACCTTGTCGGTAGCCGGGCAGAGCCGCGGCCGCTTGCGGGCGAGCAATTTCGCCGCGGTAGCGGTGCCGACGCCCGGCATGTCCAGTAAGGCGTCCCAGAGCGGGTCCACGGTGGCGACCTCCGCGTCGGAGGCGGCCCACAGGTTGACGTCACCCGGGATGGCGCGGAGCATCCCGGAGACCGGGCCCGCCTGGCTGCCCAGCAGGTGCCGGACGGCCTCCGGCCGCCAGGCGATGTCCAGCAGCGAGACGGCCAGCAGGTCGTCGGTGGTCACCGCGCCCGGCGGGTTCTGGCCCAGGGTGCCGAAGCTCATGCCCGCGAAGCCCTCGGCTGGATCGAAGTACGCCGCCATCGCCTGGCCCAGCCCGGGCGCGGTCAGGATCTCCCTGAGCCGCCCGGCCGCACCCCGGATGGCGTTCCCTCCCCTTAACGAACTCATCTGCCCAGTATGCGAGCACTTGCCCGGTCTAGCCCAGGAATATCCGCTGTAAAGATCATGCAGGTTTGCTTACAGATATCCCAGTTCAGCGGGGGGTGCGGCCGCTGGCCCGCGGTCCCGGCCACCCCGATCCGGGCCGCCGGACCGGGCCACGCCCGCCGGGCGCCGGCGGAGGGCGCGGGCCGGGACCGGACGCGATCTCGGTTAGGTCACGAATCAGCGTCAAGTGACATCCCGGGTCTTGCCGGGGCCCCGGGGCTGACTTTCAATCAGTGAATCACGATTCATCAGATGCCAGTGTTGCCTATCTGAGCAGGATCTTCCCGGTGAATGATGATTCATCTCCGGCGCCTCCCCCGGCTGCGGCACGCCCCGGGGGACCGCCCCCCGAAGCCGCCCGCCGCGGGACGGTCCCGGAGCCGGGCGGACTGCTGGAGGTGCACGGGGTGACCGTCCGCTTCGGCGGCCTGACCGCGCTGGATGGTGTCTCCTTCACCGCGCCCGGCCGCCAGGTCACCGGGGTCATCGGCCCCAACGGGGCCGGGAAGACCACGCTGCTGAACGTGCTGTGCGGCTTCGTCCGCCCCGACCAGGGCCGGCTGAGTTTCGGCGGCACCGAGCTGGGCCGGCTCCGGCCGCACCAGCTAGCCGGGCTGGGCATCGCCCGGACGCTCCAGGGCGTGGGGCTGTTCCGCCGCCTGTCCGTGCTGGAAAACGTGATGGTCGGCGCCGAGGTCCGGGCCCGGGCCGGGTTCTGGTCCGCACTCGGCGGGCTGCCGCCCAGTGACCGGGACGAGCGCAGGCTCCGGGCCCGGGCGCAGGACGCGCTGGACCGGGTCGGCGCGGCTGACCTGGCCGGGGCCCGGCCCGATCAGCTGGCTTACGGCCTGCGCAAGCGGGTGGCCCTGGCCCGGGCCCTGGCCGGCCAGCCCCAGCTGCTGCTCCTCGACGAGGCCGGCGGCCTGTCCGAGACCGAGCTCGGCGGGCTCGGCGAGCTGATCTCCAGCCTGGCCGCGGAGACCTCGGTGGTGCTGGTCGAGCACCGGATGGACCTGGTGATGGCGGTGTGCGACACCGTGGTGGTGCTCGACTTCGGCCGGGTGATCGCCCGTGGCACACCCGGCGAGGTGCAGGCCGACCCGGCGGTCACCACCGCCTATCTCGGGGTCGAGGCCTCCGGTGAGTGAGCCCGCCGCGCTGGCGGTCGAGGAGGTGGTGGCCGGCTACGGCGGCGTGCTCGCCCTGCAGAGCGTGTCGATCACCGCGCGGCCGGCCACCATCACCGCCGTGCTCGGGGCGAACGGGGCCGGCAAGACGACCCTGCTGCGCGCCATCAGCGGGGTGATCCGTCCGCGCCGGGGCCGGGTGCTGGTCGGCGGGCACGACCTGACCGGCCGCCCGGCCGAGGACATGGCCCGGGCCGGGGTGGCGCACGTGCCCGAGGGCCAGGGGGTGATCGCGGAGCTCACCGTGCAGGAGAACCTCCGGCTCGGCGCGTTCTGGCGGCGCGGGCGGGACACCCGGGCCAGCGCGCTGGCCGAGGCCTACCAGCGGTTCCCGGTCCTCGCCGCGGCCCGGAACCGTTCGGCGGGGACCCTGTCCGGCGGCGAGCGGCAGATGCTCGTCATCGCCCGGGCCCTGATGGCCCGGCCGACGGTGCTGCTGCTGGACGAGCCGTCGCTCGGGCTGGCGCCGAAGATCGTCGCCCAGGTCATGGAGCTGACCGCGGGACTGCGCGAGGCGGGACTCACCGTGGTGCTGGTCGAGCAGAACGCGCGCAGCGCACTGAGCATCGCCGATCAGGGGGTGGTGCTCAACCTCGGCCGGGTCGTCGCGGCGGCCGACGCGGCGGCGCTGGCGGACGATGTCGGGCTCCGCCAGCACTACCTGGGCTTCTAGGAGGCAGCCGGTGGCAGAGTTTGGCGAGCTGACGCTCGGCGGGATCAGTGTCGGGATGATCTACGCCGCGATCGGGCTGTCCCTGGTGCTGATCTGGCGGGCGACCCGGATCCTCAACTACGCCCAGGGCGGCATGGCGATGTTCACCACCTACGTCGCGCTGGTGGTCATCAACCACACCGGATCGTACTGGGCCGGCTTCGCGGTGGCGCTGGCGTCCGGGCTGGTCCTGGGCGGGGCGATCGAGCGGCTGGTCATCCGGCCCGCAGAGGACAAACCGCCGCTGAACGCCATCATCATCACGATCGGGCTGCTCGTCTTCCTGGAGGGGCTCGCGGGCATCATCTACGGCGGGCAGTTCCGGTCCTTCCCGGCGGCGTTCTCCATCAACGGCCTGCATATCGGCTCGACGGCCCTCGGCATCTCGTCCAACGACGTGTTCGTGGCGGTGGCGGTGCTGGCCGCGGCGCTGCTGCTGGGGGCGGGATTCCGGTACACCTCGGCCGGGCTTCAGCTGCGCGCGGCGGCGTTCAGCCCGCCGGTGGCCCGGCTGCTCGGGGTCCGGGTGGGCCGCATGCTGACCCTGGGCTGGGCGCTCGCCGGGCTGATCGGCGCGCTGGCCGGGGTGCTGGTGTCCCCCTCCACCTTCCTGTACCCGAACAGCATGGACTCCATCTTCGTGCTGGGGTTCACCGCCGCCGTGATCGGCGGCCTGGACAGCCCGGCCGGCGCGGTCGCCGGCGGGCTCATCCTCGGGGTGGCGCTCAGCTACGTGGGCGGGTACCTGGGCTCGGACCTGGTGCCGTTGTTCGGCCTGGCCGCGCTGGCCGTGGTGCTCATGGTCCGGCCGTCCGGCCTGTTCTCCCCGGCCGCCACCCGGCAGGTGTGAGATGACCCTGGCCCGCCACCTGGCCGCGGCGGTGGCCGTCGCCGTGCTCCTCGCCCTGATCAGCACGGCGGTGAATCCCTTCCGGGACTACCAGATGGCGGAGGTCGCCTGCTACGTGGTGGCGGTGGCCGGGCTCACCGTGCTGCTCGGGCTGAGCGGGCAGATCTCGCTCGGCAACGGCGCGTTCATGGCCATCGGCGCGTACGCCGCCGCACTGGTGCTCCTGCACCTGCACTGGCCGCTGGCCGTGGTGCTCCTCGCGGCCGTGGCGGCCGCGGCGGCCGGGGGCGCGGTCGTCGGCGCGGCCGCGGCCCGGCTGCGCGGCCCGTACCTGGCCGGCGCGACACTGATGCTCGCCGTGGCCCTGCCCTCGCTGGCCTTGCGGTTCGGCGTGCTCGGCGGGGACCAGGGGCTGACCGTGGTGATCAACAGCCCCGGCTTCCTCGGGACCAGTTTCCCGGTCACCCGCTGGCAGGCCTGGCTGACCTGCGGCTGCGCGCTGATCACCCTGGTGCTGCTGGCCAATCTGGCCCGGAGCCGGGTCGGGCGGTCCTGGCGGGCCGCCCGGGACGACGAGGTGGCGGCCGCCCTGGCGGGCCTGAACGTGGCCCGGCTCCGGGTGCTGGCCTTCGTGGTCAGCGCGGCCTGCGCCGGGCTGGGCGGCGCACTGCTCGCCGTGACCACCTCGATCGTCTCGCCGGGTGCCTTCACCCTGACGCTGTCCATCGGCCTGCTCACCGGGGCGGTGCTGGGCGGCCTGGGCACGCTGCCCGGCGCGGTGTGGGGCAGCCTCGTGCTGGTCCTGGTCCCCACCTACGTGACCGACGTGGCCACCAGTCACGGCCTGTCCAGTTCGGCGGGGTCGAACATCCCGGTCGCCGCCTACGGCGTCGTCCTCATCGTCGTCATGCTCGCCTTCCCCGACGGCATCCAGGGTGGCCTGCGCCGGCTGTACCGGCCGCTGTCCACCCGCCTCCCGGCCCGGCCCCGCGCGCCCCGACGGCGCCGGCCGGGCTCCCAGCTCCACGCGCCAGCCAGTGAACACCAGGAAGAAGGCTCGCTATGAACAGACCTCACCGGGTCGGCCTGCCCGTCATCGCCGCTGCGGCGGCCCTCGCGATGGCGGTCAGCGCCTGCAGCTCGGGCGGCAGCGGATCCAGCTCGGGCAGCTCGAGCGCCGCCCTGACCGCCTCGGCCCCGGGGATCACGGCCACCACCATCACGATCGGCAGCCACCAGCCGCTGACCGGGGTGGCCGCACCCGGGTACGACGAGATCGCGCCCGCGTCGAACGCGTACTTCCAGTACGTCAACGCGCACGGCGGGATCGACGGGCGGAAGATCGTCTACAAGTACCTCAACGACCAGTACGACCCGACCGACACGGTGTCCGTGGTGAAGCAGCTCGTGCTGCAGGACAACGTCTACGCCATCTTTGACGGGCTGGGCACCCCGACGCACCTGGCCGTCGCGCCGTTCCTGAACTCCGAGAAGGTCCCGGACGTGTTCGTGGCGTCCGGCTGCGAGTGCTGGAACGCGCCGTCCACCTGGCCGGAAACCTTTGGCTGGCAGCTCGACTACGTGCGCGAGGGCAAGATCCTCGGCACCTACATCAAGCAGCATTTCGCCGGGCAGAAGATCGGCTACTTCTACCAGGACGACGAGTTCGGCAAGGACGGCGTCAAGGGCCTGGACGACGAGATCCCGCACGCCGACGTGGTCAGCCGGCAGAGTTACGACCCGACGAACATCAACGTCGGCCCGCAGGTGGCCGCGCTCAAGGCGGCCGGGGCCAAGGTCGTCGTCTCGTTCAGCGTGCCGGCCTTCACCGCGCTGCTCCGGCTGAACAGCCTCAAGCTGGGCTTCAGCCCGACCCTGGTGGTCAGCGACGTGGGCTCCGACCCGATCACCCTGGCCGGGCTGCTGGAGGCGTACGCGAAGCAGGGCGGGGCGACGGTCTCCGGCAACCAGCTCACCCAGGGCATCATCACCGACGGCTACCTGCCCACCCTCGGCGACACCAGCAACAGCTGGATCGCGCTGTTCAAGCGGATCCACGACAAGTACCTGCCGAAGCTGCCGTTCGACGGCAACGTGCTGTTCGGCGAGGCCGTGGCGTACACGTTCGTCCAGGCCATGCTCAAGGCGGGCCGGAACCCGACCCGGGAAGACCTGGTCAAGGCGATCCAGGGCGGGCTGCCGCAGGGTCCGGCCGTAGCGCCGTACGCCTACTCCGCCTCGGATCACGCCGGCATTACCGGGGCGTTCATCGGAGTGATCAAGAACGGCGTCATCGTCAAGGAGGGTCCGGTGCAGGTCACGGACACGTCCGCCACCGGGGCCGTGACCAGCTACACCGGGACGCAGGCTCCGGCACCATCCAGCGGGATGCCTTAACATACGCTCGGGCTCCCGGTACGGCAGGGCCCTGGTCATGGGTCCCGGACGGGGGTAGGGACGTGGGCGTCGCGACGAGCCGGCGGCTGCCTGACGACCGCGGGCAGCCGCCGGCCCAGCGGCTGCTCGCGGCCGCGGAGCGGCTCTTCGGCGAGCGCAGTTACCAGCGGACCACGGTGGCCGATATCTGCGCCGGGGCGGGCATGGCCACCGGCAGCTTCTACGCGCACTTCGGCTCGAAAGCGGAGATCTTCGCGGCTGTGGTCCGCCAGCTGAACGCCGACCTGCGCAAGGCCATGAAGGAAGCCATCGAGCAGGCCGGGCCCGGGCACCGGGAGATCGAGCGGGCCTCGTTCCGGGCCTTCTTCGACATGCTCTCCCAGCGGCCCTGGATGGACCGCATCGTGCGGGAGTCAGAATTCGTGGCGCCGGGACTGTTCCGCGAGTACTACGAGCACCTGGCCCGCGGCTACGCCCGCGGGGTCCGCCAGGCCCAGCTGAGCGGCGACGTGGATGCTCGCTACGACCCCGAGGTGGTCGCGTTCATGTACACCGGGATCGGCAACTTCGTCGGGATGCGCTGGGCGGACTGGACGGCGGGCGGGCAGGTCCCGGACGACGTCCTGGACGATCTCCTCGGGGTGCTGGAGCGCGGGCTGCCGCCGCCCGCCCCGCCGGGGCCGTAGCCGGGCGGCGGCACCCGCCCCGGCCGCCCGTCAGTAGTAGTGCGAGCTGAAGATCCGCCGGGCGGGTACCGGCTGGCGGGTTTCGAGGGCCGGCGCGGCGGGACCCGGCAGTGCCTGCCCTAGGGCGCTGTCCACGGTCTGCAGCAGGCTGTGCACGTCGATGGGCTTGGTGAGGTAGTCCACCACGCCGTCCGCGCGGAGCTGGTCGATGCGCTGCCGGGTCGCGTCCGCGCTGAGGATGACCACCGGAATGTCCCGGGTCCGCGGGTCGGCCCGCAGCGTGCGCAGTACCTCCTCGCCGGGCATATCCGGCAGCCGCAGGTCGAGGAGGATCATGTCGGGCCGGTGCTGGCGGGCCAGCTCCAGCGCCACCCCGGCCAGCATCGCCGGGAGGAGCGTGATCGACGGCCGCTGCCTGAGGATCTGCTCCACCAGCCGGAAGTTCTCGACCATGTCCTCCGCGTACAGGACGGTCTTCCCGGCCGGGTACTCCCGGCTGCTGACGATGAGATCACGCTCGATGGCCCGCTGGGACACGGCGACCGGCTCGGTGGCGGGCAGCTCGATCCAGAACGTGCTGCCCACGCCCGGGGCGCTGGTGACCCCGGTGCTGCCGCCCATGGCCTCGACGAGGTCGCGGGACAGGGCCAGGCCCAGGCCGGTTCCGTCCACGCCGGCCTGGGCGGCGTCGAGCCGTTCGAAGGGCAGGAACAGCCGCGCGGCATCCTGGCCCGCGATGCCCCGGCCGGTATCGGTCACGCTGATCCGGATCTGCTCGCCGGGCTGCTCGTCCGCGGTGACGGCCACCTGGCCGCCGGGATGGTTGTACTTCACCGCGTTGGAGAGCAGATTGAGCATGATCTGGCGCAGACGCTGCTCGTCCGCGAGCACATACTGGCTCGGGCCGGCGTGCGGGGGCGGGTCGAGCTGGATGCCCTCAGCCATCGCCAGCGGCCGGATCAGCTCGAGGGCGTTCCCGATGATCTCCTGCACCGGCACTGCCTCCACTGACAGGGTCAGCGTCCTGGCCTCGATCTGCGCCACGTCGTGTGCCTCTTCCATCAGCTGCACCAGCTGCTGGCTGGCCTGCAGCGTCATCGTGATCCACTCGCGGTGCGCGGTGCTGAGCCCGTCCAGGCTGAGCAGCTCACCGAAGCCGAGAATGGTGGTCAGCGGCGTGCGGAGCTCGTGACAGAGCCGGTCGAGGAAGGCTTGGCTGGCGTCGTGGGCCCCCCGCAGGGACTCGTTGGCTTCCCGCAGGGTCCGGTTGGCCTGCTGCAGGTGCTGCGACACGGCGAGCAGGTCCGCCTCCATCCGCGGGATGCTGCCCGGCGGCGCTCCGGTCAGCTGCTGGTCACCAGCCTGGTCCTGGACGGTGCGCACGTAGTCGGTGACGTCGTCCAGCCCGTGGATGATAAAAGCCAGGCGGTGGTCCGCGCCGGGCACCGGCACGTTCACCAGGGTCCAGTACCGGGCGTCGGGCTCCCCGCCGGGGGCGTCCGGGCCGATGTCGTAGCGGTCCGCCGCGATCGTGTCCGCGACCTGCTCGGCCCGGACGATGTCCAGCGACGCGCGCAGGGTGGCGACGCCGCCCGGGTCAGGGCGGTCGGGAAAGATCCCGGTGATGGACTGGCCGATCAGGCCGGCCCGGGACGTCCCGGTGGCCCGCAGGTAGGCGTCCGTGGCCGCGACGATCACCAGGCCGGGATTCAGCACGCAGTAGGCCCCGGGCAGAGCCTCGAAGATGGTACCGAAGTCCGGTGCCGGGCCGGCGCCGTTCCCGCCCGCCCGGCCGGAGCCGGTGCATGGTCCTGGTGACCAGACATGACAGAGCCCTCGCGTCTCCTCGTGGCTTCAGTTGCGCTCAGTCGTGGTGACCGCGCCCGGCCGGCACGGTGGGCTGGCCGTCTCCCCCCAGCACCGCGGCGAGCAGCGCGCGCAACTGGGCGGCTTCGTAGGGCTTGCCCAGCATCCCGGCGCAGCCGGCGGCCAGGGCCGCAGCTTCGTGCTCCGCGGCTGCGCCGCTGATCGCCACCACGGCCGGGGCGGCTCCCGCGCGCCGGATTTCGGCGGCCAGGGACAGCCCGTTCCCGTCGGGCAGGTGCAGGTCCAGCAGCACGGCATCGAAGGACTCTGAGGCGAGCGCCGCGCGTGCCTCCGCGAGGCTGGCCGCCCCGGTCAGCCGGGCCGACCGGATCACCGGGTCAGCGGACCGGGCCAGCACCGCCCGGACCAGCCTCTGGTTAAGATCATCGTCCTCGACGAGCAGGATCCGCGGACCAGCCATAACGCCGCCATCCCTGACTTTGATTACGGTCAGTTGTAATCCATCACTTTTAGTAATTGAAGTCAAGGCTCGGGCGCGCTGAGGATCCCGGTCAGCCTGGCCAGCAGGCGGGCCCCGGTGAGCGGCTTCTCGATCCGGTCGGCTTCTCTCAGTTACCGCCGTGGTGAGCGGCGTGGCCGGCGTGGGCGCTGTGCTCCTCGCCGGCCGCCTCCGGGGCGCCGCCCATCATCCGCAGCATGGGGCCGCCCCCGGACCGGAAGAAGCGCACCACCAGCGCCGCGGCCAGGAGGATGAAGACGATGTTCAGGTACGTGGTGTAGTTCCAGGCGACCCCGGTCACCCCGACCCGGGCCGTGCGGGCCGCGGGGACCAGGCCCAGCCCGCTGAACACGAACTCGACGATGTAGCCGGCCAGGACCATGGTCACGTAGAACAGGCCCGCCAGCACCAGCATCATCCGGGTGCCGTAGTACTTCCGGTAGATGATCAGGATCGGGATGATGATCAGGTCGGCGAAGATGAACGAGACCACGCCGCCGAAGCTGATCCCGCCGTTCCACAGCACGGCCGCGAGCGGCACGTTGCCGATCGAGCAGACGAAGCTGAGCAGCGAGATCACCGGGCCGATGAGCGGCCCCCAGAGCCGGGCCGCCAGCGGATGGCCGGCCAGGAACAAGTGCCGCCAGAAGCTGTCCGGGACCCAGGCGCCCACGGCCCCGGCGATCAGCAGCCCGAGCACCACGTCGCGCAGTACCGCGGCCCACTCCATGACGAAGATATGGCTGACCGAGGTATAGCCCTCCCGGCTGAACAGCCGGCGCCGGAAGCTGCCGGTGGCGGCGATGCTCATGTCCATGGCCGCGTGGCCTTCCATGGAACCGGCCAGGCCGCGGTCCGCCTGCCGCCGCGCCTCGTCGATCAGCCGCTGCCGGACGACCAGGCGGAACGCCACCGCGAGCAGCACGATCATGATCGGGCCGCCGACGAACTCGGCCAGGGTGAACTGCCACGAGATCAGCAGGGCCAGGATGATGCCGAGCTCGATGACCAGGTTCGTGCTGGCGATCTCGAAGACCATGGCGGCGGTGAAGCTGGCCCCCTTGCGCAGCAGCGACCGGGCCAGCGCCACGGCCGCGTAGGAGCAGGACGAGGAGGCCGCGCCCAGCGCCGTGGCCCGGGCCAGGGTGACCGGGCGGTTGTCGCCGAGCAGCCGGACCACCGTGGGCCGGCGCACCACCGCCTGGACCACCGCGGACAGCGTGAACCCCAGCAGCAGCGACCAGGTGATCTGCCAGGTCATCGAGCCGGCCACGGCCAGCGCGTGGCCGATCGCGTCAAGCGCGCGCATCGTCGCCCTCCGGCACGGCGATGCTCAGCAGCTGGCGCAGGCAGTGGTCGAGGAGCGGATGCGGGAAGCCGTCGCTCAGCCGGTAGTAGACGACCCGGCCGTCCTTGCGGAAGCTGACCAGCCCGGCCAGGCGCAGCATCTTCAGGGCGTAGGACACCTGGTCCTCGGTGACCTCCAGGGCCAGGGCCAGGTCCCCGACGCACAGCTCCCCGGCGGCGACCAGGGCGAACAGGACCCGCGACCGCACCGGGTCGGCCAGCAGGCCGAGCAGCCCGGCCAGCCGGCCGGCGTCGCCCTCGGACAGGGCACCCGCCCGGGCGGCGGCCACGCCCGGCTCGCTCACCGGGTGATCATGATCTCGCGGTGGCACCTGCTCACCTCCGTATATCCGTATACTCACACGGATATACGGGCGAGTCAAACCGCTCCCCGTCCGGCCACCGGGCCGGACCGGCGGTGTAGTAATTTCTGCCCATAATGAAGGCGAACTCGGCGCCGCCGGGGGGCGGCCCGCACGGCGGAGGCCCCGTGCAGCCCGGCGCCGCGCCCCGCCGGGCCGTGCTGCCCGGCCCCGTGCAGCCCGGCCCCCCGCAGCCCGGCGCCGCGCCCCGCCGGGCCGTGCTGCGGACCGCCCTGCTCGGCGGCGCGGCCGCGGCCCTGGCCGCCTGCACCCACAGCGGGCCCGCCGCCGGGACGGGGCCCGCCGCGCGCGGGCCGGCCCGGCCGCCGTCCTGGCTCTACGACTTCAACCAGGGCTGGCTATTCGGCGGCCGCTACCGTCCCGGCTCCGCCGACCCGGGGTATGACGACCGCGGATTCACCCCGGTCACCCTGCCGCACACCGTCACCCAGCTGTCCTGGGGCAACTGGGATCCGGCGGGCTGGCAGAAGGTGTGGATCTACCGCAAGCACTTCGACCGGCCCGCTCCCCCGGGCCACCGCGTGTTCGTCGACTTCGACGGGGTCATGGTCAACGCGACCGTGCTGCTCAACGGCACCGTGGTCAGCACCCACCAGGGCGGCTACCTGCCCTGGTCCACCGAGCTGACCAGCGGCCTGGTCGCCGGCCGCAACGTGCTGGCGGTCATCGTGGACTCCCGGTGGCTGCCCGTACCGCCGGACGGCGCCGCCGAGGGCGCCCGCGCGGTGGACTACCTGCAGCCCGGCGGCATCTACCGGGACGCCACGCTGCGGGTGGTGCCGGACGTGTTCGTGTCCGGCGTGCTCGCCAAGCCGGCCGGCGTGCTCACGGCCGACCGGGCCGGGCACGTCCAGGCCACCCTCGACGCGGCCAGCCGCCCGGCCGGGCGGGTGCGGGTGACCGCGGACCTGCTGGACGGCACGCGCACGCTGGCCAGCACGGGCACCTGGGTCACGCTGACCGGGCCGGGCACGTCAGTGGCCAGCCTGCGCCTCACCGGCGCCGGCGACGTCACCCTCTGGTCGCCGGACACGCCGAAGCTCTACACGGTCCGGACGACCGTGTCACCGGGTCACCCCGCCGCGCACAGCGTGGAGACCAGGATCGGGTTCCGCGAGGCGGTCTTCCGCCGGGACGGCTTCTACCTGAACGGCCGCCGGATGGAGATCTTCGGCCTGAACCGCCACCAGCTGTTCCCCTACACCGGGATGGCGGCCTGCGCGCGGCTGCAGCGCCGGGACGCCGAGCTGCTCAGGTACGACCTCAACTGCGTCATGGTGCGCTGCTCGCACTACCCGCAGTCGCCGCACTTCCTCGACGCCTGCGACGAGATCGGCCTGATGGTCTGGGCCGAGCCACCCGGCTGGCAGTACGTGGGGGACCGCGCCTGGCAGGACCTGGTCGTCGCGAACACCCGGGACCTGGTGCTCCGCGACCGCAACCGGCCGTCAGTGATCCTCTGGGGCACCCGGCTCAACGAGACCGCGGACTACCCCCGGCTGTGGGCGCGGACCCGCCGGCTCGCCCGCGACCTCGACGGCACCAGGCAGACCACCGGCGCCATGCTCAGCCATTCCACCGCCGGCTGGGCCGAGGACGTGTTCGGCTACGACGACTACCACGCCCGCCGCGGCCGCGCTCAGCTGGCGCCGCCGCTGCCCGGCGTGCCCTACCTGGTCAGTGAGGCGGTGGGGGTGCTGGACGGCCCGCCGAGGTTCCGCTGGACCGACTCCGGGGAGGTGCTCGCCGCGCAGGCCCTGATGCACGCCCAGGTGCACGACATCGCCCGGGGCAACCCCCGGTACGCCGGGCTGCTGGGCTGGGCGGGCATCGACTATGCCTCGCTCAACGGCGGCCGGCGGGTCTGGGCCGGGCTGAAGACCCCCGGGGTGACCGACATCTTCCGGGTGCCCAAGCCCGGGGCCGCGTTCTACCGCTCGCAAGCCGACCCCCGGGTCCGCCCGGTCGTCCTGCCGGTTTTCTTCTGGGACTTCGGGCCGGGCTCGCCGCCTGGTGGCCCCGGCCCGGGGGCGATGATCGCCACGAACTGCGACCGGCTGGAGATCTACGCCGGCGCCGCGCACCTCGCGACGGCCCGCCCGGACCGGCGGGCCTTCGCCAGCCTGGCCTATCCCCCGGCCTTCGCGGACCTGACCGTTGACGGATCCGGCCTGCCCGAGCTGCGCATCGACGGCTATCTCGGCCGCCAGCGGGTGGCGTCGGCCCGGATGTCGGCCGACACCACCCGCGACCGCCTGTGGCTGGCCGCCGAGGACCGGGTGATCGAGGCCGACGGGAGCGACGCCACCCGGATCTCGTTCCGGGCCCTCGACGCGTACGGGAACCAGCGCCCGCACGTGACCGGCGAGGTCACGCTGGCGGTGGCCGGTCCCGCGACGCTGATCGGCGACAACCCGTTCCCGTTCGCCGAGTACGGCGGGGTCGGCGGCGGTTTCCTCCGGTCCTGGCCGGGCCGGGCGGGGGTGGTCAGGGTCACCGCCAGCCACCCGGCCCTGGGCACGGCCGAGGCGCGGCTGACGGTGACCCGGCCGGCCGCGCACCGCCAGTTCCGCTGACCGGTGAGCGGCCTGGGCGGTTACGGGGCGCCGGGGTCGGGGTTGGCCTGCGGCAGGCCGGAGCAGATGCTGGCGCCGGCGTTGCGGCTCTGCACGGTGGTCTGGCTGGCCGGGGTGGTGGCGCCGGTGCTGCCGCTGGCGGCCTTACCCTTCCCGGTGGCGCCCTTCCCGGTGGCGTGCTGCGCCGCGGCGGGCGGGTTCACCCCGGCGAAGTCAGCGCCGAGGACCAGGGTGACCGGGCCCGGCTGGCCGGCCTGCGGGGCCGGCTCGGCCAGCAGGTTCTGCGCCGCCGGGGTGGCCTTGAGCCCGGTCATCAGCGTGTAGGCACTGTCGGCCTGCACGGTACCGGAGTAGGTCACGGTGGTGGCGGCGGCGGCCGCCGCGTCCCCGGTGCCGACCACGTCGAAGCCGAGCCGGGTGAGCTGCCGGGCGGTCCTGGCGGCCAGCCCGGCGATGCCGGTGCCGTTCAGCACCCGGACCTGGACCTTGCGGTACGACACCGTGGGCAGCTGGCCGTGCCAGGTCTGGCCGTCGAGGATCATCTGGAAGATCACGTCGTCGGCCGGCTCGCACGGGCAGCAGCCGGTTGACGTCCGCCGGGTCGGTGATCGTCGGCATGGTCAGCAGGCTCACGTTCTTCGCGTGCAGCCCGGTGAGGCTCTTGGCCAGGCTCAGCAGCTTGCTGACCGAATCGAGTCCCTGGTCCACGGTCAGCGCCCGGGTGGCCACATCCGCGATCTTGAGTAGCTGCACCGAGTTACTCAGGATGCCCTGGGTGTTGACCTTCTGGATGACCGAGGAGATGAACGCCTGCTGCAGCTCGATCCGCGGCAGGTCACCGCCGACATCCCCCTCGGCCTCGACGCCGTGCCGGGTCCGCACGTAGGCGAGCGCCTGGTTGTAGGTGAGCAGGTGCTTCCCGCCGCTGAGGTTCAGCCCGCTGTACGGGTCGTGGTAGCCGCCGCGCGGGACGCAGACCTCCACCCCGCCGATCGTGTCCACCATCGCGCGGAAGGAGTTGAAGTTGAACATGACGAAATGGTCGAGCGTGATGCCGGTCAGGTCCTTCACCGTGCTGACCGCGCAGGACGGGCCGCCGATGTTCATCGCCCCGTCGATGATCGCGGACTGATACGGGCCCATGAAGCCGGTGCCGATGCTGCGCCGGGCCTTGCAGGCGGGCTCGTAGACCATGGTGTCCCGGGGGATGGACAGCACGGTGGCGTGGGTGTGCGTGGGGTCCAGGTGGACCAGCAGCAGGTTATCGGAGTTGCTGGTGTTCAGGGCGGGATTGCTGCCCAGGTCGCCGGCCCGCTGGCCTTCCCTGGTCTGCGACCCGAGCACCAGGATGTTCTGCGCGCCGTACACCGAGCGGTGGCTCAGCCCGCTGACCTTGACCACGCCGATGTTGCCGGTCAGCTTCCGGTACGTCGCATAGGCGCCCAGGCTGGCCACGACCACCCCGACGACCACGACGGTGGCGGTGACAAAGCCGATCTTGGCCAGGAGGCCCAGCGGCCGCCTTGCGCTCTGCATGCTGACTCCCGTCCTGAAGCCTGCCCGGCAAAGCCCCCGGGGCAGCGTCGGCCCGGTGGTTCGGAGTATGGTGTCCGGCCCGGAGCATACCGGCGAGAACCCCCGGGACGGCTCAAATCGGACGCGGGTTGACCATCCCATGGTCTGGCCGAGAGCTAACCGCGGTGGATCCCCCGGCCAGCAGCGGCCGCCCCGGCCAGCCCGGCCCGGCTAGCCCGGCAGGTCAGCCCGGCCCGCCCAGCCACAGCGGGATCGTCGCGCCGCGGTAGGTGCCCCAGCGGAAGCCGTAGTCCCGGGCGCTGGTGTGGTAATAGCGCAGCCGCATGCGGGAGAAGTACCGCGCGCCCCGGTGCGTGGCGACCCGGGACAGGCTCACCTGGGCCGGGTACCTGGCGTAGTGGCCGGCCGCGCAGTTCGGGGTGCAGTCATCCACCCACAGGGTGCCCCAGCTGAACGCGGAACTGGCCGTCCAGCTCGACCAGTGCTGGACGCGCACGAACGTGTCCGGGCCCCCCACGTACACGGTGGACAACCGGACCGTCCCGTGAGCCCAGCCGTCCTGCCCGTTAAAGGCCACCGGGAGCCTGCCCGCGGCCGCGACCGGGTTCCGCGTGCTGAGCGCGGCGGCTGCCCCCGCCGCCAGGAACGCGAGCACGACCGCCGCCAGCGCCGCGATGCCGACCTTCTTCACCAGCGATGTCCCCCCATGCTGACTAAACCGTGCTGCCCCGTGACCCGGCTGGCCCCAGCCGGGTGCGGACCAGCATAATGCCTGATCAGGCGATGACGCGGGCCGTGGAGGAACCGTCGGCCAGCCGCCGCACTTCGAGCCGCTCGGCGACCCGGTCCTTCAGGTCGGCCACGTGGCTCACGATGCCCACCACCCGGCCCCGGTCACGCAGTTCGTCGATGACCGCCATCACCTGGTCCAGAGTGTCCGCGTCGAGCGTGCCGAAGCCCTCGTCGATGAACAGGGTATCCAGGTCCACCCCGCCCGCCTCGGCCTTGACCACGTCGGCCAGGCCGAGGGCCAGCGCCAGCGAGGTGTAGAAGGTCTCGCCGCCGGACAGCGACCGGGGGCTGCGTTCCGCGCCGGTGTGCCGGTCGATCACGGCCAGGGTCAGCCCGGTGCGCTCCCGCCTGGTCCCGCTCTCGTCGGTGCGCCGGAGTTCGTAGCGGCCCGACGACATCGCGCCGAGGCGGACGTTGGCCGCCGCTACCACCTGGCCGAACCACTGCCGCAGCACGTACGTGGTCAGCGCCATCCGGCGGTGCCCGTCCATCCCCTTGGCCAGGCCGGCCAGCCGGATCACCGCCGAGGTGTCTTCCTGCAGCTGGTCGAAGGCGTCCTGGGCGCCCTGCACCTCGGCGAGCCGCTGGTCCAGCCGGCCGACCCGGGCCTGGGCGGCGTCGCGGGCCGCGCGGACCTCCCGCTCGGCTTCCCGGGCGCGGGCCAGGGCGGCCACGGCGGCCTGCGCGGCCGCGCGCACCGGGCCGGCCTGCCCGGGGTCCAGGCCGGCCAGGTCGCCGGCGGCCGCGGCGGCCCGCAGGGCGGCCAGCTCGGCGGCCCAGCCGGTCACCTGCTCGTCGAGGGCCGCCTGCTCCGCCGGGCTGAGCAGCGCCGCGCTGGCCAGGTCCGCGCTGGCCCGATCCGCGCTGCCCTGGTCCGCGGGGACGAAGCCGCGGGCCGCCGCCTCGCGCTCGGCACGCTCCCGGGCCCGGCTCTCGTCGGCCAGCGCGGCCGTCAGCTGGTCCAGCACGGCGGCCAGGGACCGGTTCGTGTCCGCGGCCCGGCGCAGGGCCACCTGCCGCTGGGCCACCGACGGGTGCCCCTGGGCCGCCACGGCCAGCTCGTGCTGCAGCTCGCCCAGCTCGGCCTCGGCCGCGGCGGCCTGGGCCCGGGCGGTGGCCAGCGCGGCCGCGGCGTCCTGCAGATCCTCCGCGACCTGCTGCTGCTGCGCGCGGCAGTCGGCCAGGCCGGCCTCGAGGCGGAGGACGTCGGCCGCGGCCCGCTCCGCCCCGGCCACCAGGCCGTCCACGGCAGCGGCCTGGGCGGCCAGGCCGTCCACGGTGCCGCCGTCGGCCACCGCCGCGCAGGCGGCCACCGCGGCGGCCAGCTCGTCGCGTTCGCGGGTCAGCCGGGCGCGCGTGGATTCCGCCCGGTCCCGCCGCGCCGCGGCCGCGGCGAGGTCCGGCTCGGAGACCAGCGCGCCGGCAGCCTGGGCCGGGGCCGGGTGGGCGGTGGAGCCGCAGACCGGGCACGCGGCCCCGTCGGCCAGCCGGGTGGCCAGCTCGGCGGCCATGCCGTCCAGCCGGGCCGCCATCAGCGCCAGGTGGGCTTCGGTCAGCGCCTGGTGGGCGTCGACGGCGGCGGTGCGGGCCGCGTTCTTGGCCGCGAGCTCCGGCTCCAGGCCGGCCAGCTGGGCGGCGGCGGCCGCGCGCCGACGCAGCACGGCCTGCTGCTCGCGGGCGGCGCCCAGGCCGGCGGCCAGCAGCCGGGCCGCGGCCAGCTGTTCCTCGGTGGCGGCGATCTGGGCCGGCAGGTCCGCCCGGGCCGCGTCGAGCGCGCGGACCCGGCGGTCGGCGGTCGCGAGCGCCTGCTGGCGTGCGCGCAGCGCGGTGACCCGGTCCGGCAGGCTGGCCTCGGCGTCGGCGAGGTGCTGCAGGGACGCGGCGTCCCGCTCGGCGGCCTCGGCCCGGACGAAGGCCTGGGGACCGCCGCCCCCGGCGAGCATGCTGTCGTCGGGGTCGGGCACCAGCCGGAGCAGCGTGTCGCGGCCCTCGCGGGCCGCATCCCGCGCCTCGCCCAGCGCCGCGAGCAGCGGCCGGACCGGTTCCGCGCGCCGGGCCGCGGCCAGCCGGGCAGCCCGCTGGTCGTGCGCGGGACGGGAACTCTCGTGCTCGCGCAGCCTGGCCAGGGCCTCGGTCAGCCGGGTCATCAGGCGGGCCTGCTGCTGCTCCCGTTCGCAGGCGGCCAGCCGGGCGGCGGTGTCGGCCGCGGCCACCTCCAGGCCTTCCGCGCTGACCGCGGCGCGCTGCGCGAGATCCGCGGCGACCTCCTTCAGCCGGGTGGCCCGCTCGGGGCCGGGCAGCTCCAGCAGCCCGGCGCGGGCCGCGGCGTCCAGGCTGGCCGCCTCGGCGGCCGCGGAGGTAGCCGTGGTGATCATGACCTCGGCGTCCTGGCGCTGCCGGACCGCGGCCGCGCGGCGCCGGTCCAGCTCGGCCGTGATCCGGTCGTACAGCTGGGTGCCGAACAGCCTGCTGAGCAGTACCCGCCGGTCGTCGTCCGCGGCCTGCAGGAACTTCGCGAACTGCCCCTGGGGCAGCAGCATCACCTGGGTGAACTGGGCCCGGTTGAGCCCGATCAGCTCGGTGATCAGCTCGCCGGCCTCGGCCTTGTTGGCGGACAGGCTGGCCCACCCGCTGCCCTGGTGGCGCTGCAGGTGCACCTGGGCCGGCTGGGTGGTGAAGCCCTCTCCGCGCCGCTTGGGCCGCCGGTGCTCGGGCACCCGGGTCACCCGGTGCCGGACGCCGCGCACCGAGAACTCCAGGCTGACCGAGGGCTCGGCGTCCGGCGCGGCGAAATGCGAGCGCAGCCGGTCCTCGGCGGACTCGTTCCCGGCCAGCCCGCCGTACAGGGCGAAGGTGATGGCGTCCAGGATCGTGGTCTTGCCCGCCCCGGTCGGCCCCTCGAGCAGGAACAGGCCGCTGCTGGACAGCCGGCTGAAGTCGATCCGCTGCGTGCGGGCGTAGGGGCCGAACGCGGTCAGCTCCAGGCTGTGCAGCCGCATCAGGCGGCCGATTCGGAGTGCTGCGCGGCCTCGACGGCCGCGCGGAGCACCGCGCGGTGCGCGCCGTCGGGCCGCCCGCCGCTGGTGAACTCCACGAACAGGCCGCAGATCTCGACCGGGTCGGTCGCCGAGGCCAGCCGCTCCAGGTCGGCGTCGGAGCTGGTCAGCTGGCCTTCGGGGGCGAAGTCGAGGATCAGCGTGTGCGGCCATTTCTCGCGCAGCCGCTCCATCGGGGCCGGCGGCCGCACGGTGTCGGTCAGCACCACCTTGACCCAGGCGCCGGCCAGGTCCGCGAGATCCGTGCCGGCCCGGGTGAGCAGGCTGCCGAGGGTGCCGCGTACCTCCCGGAGCGGCCGGGGCACGGGCGCGGGCAGCGCGGTGGCGCGCACCTGGCCGGCGGCGTCGATCTCGGCCAGCGTGACCGACTTGACGTGATCCTTCTCGGAGAACGAGAACGCCAGCGGCGACCCGGAGTACCGGATCACCGGTCCTCCGGCGGGGCCGGGCGCCGGGCCGGCCCGCTGCGCGCCGTGCAGGTGGCCGAGGGCCACGTAGCTGAACCCGGCGAACACGGCGGCGGGCACGTCGGCCACGCCGCCGACCCGGATATCACGCTCGGATTCGGCCGGCTCCCCGCCGGTGACGAACGCGTGCGCGGCGACCACGGTGCGGGCCGCACCCCGGGCGGCGGCGTCCGCCCGGATCAGCCGGGCCGCCTCGGCCAGCACCGCCTCGTGCGTGCGGGACTGGACGCCGAGGTCGGCCATGACCGCGTCGGGCAGCAGGTAGGGGACGCCGTAGACCGCCACCGGGCCGTGCTCGTCCGCCAGCAGCACCGGCCGGGCCAGGTCGGCCACCGAGGTGCGCAGGTGGATCCCGGCCGCCTCGCTGAGGCCGGCGCCGAAGCCCAGCCGGACCGCAGAGTCATGATTCCCGCTGATCAGGATCACCGGGAGGCCGGCCTGCGCGAAGCGCAGCAGCGCCGCGTCGAGCAGCCGGACCGCGTCGAGCGGCGGGACGGCACGGTCGTAGATGTCCCCGGCCACCACCACGGCCCCGGCCCGCTGGCGGACCGCCTCGTCGAGCAGCCAGCGCAGGAAGCCATCCTGATAGGGCAGCAGGTTCTCGCCGTGCAGCGTGCGCCCCAGGTGCCAGTCCGAGGTGTGGATCAGTCGCATCGCTGGCCATGATGCCGGACTGTTGCGACATCCCCGGTGATCCCGGTCCCGTCCGCGTGTCGCTCGCACTGCGCCCGATTTGCCGCATCCTGCGGTCAGCCGTGGGATGCTCGGCGGCACGGGGACATGGCACGGGGAAGTCGTGAGCGGGCGGCTGACATCGGCGACACGAAAAGGGGTGATGGGCAGTGCCGCGGGAAAGTTCTCCCGCGCCCGTCGGCCGCAGGCGGAGCACTTCACGCGCCGAGCTTGAGCAGGTGGCGTTCGGGCTGTTCGACCGGCAGGGCTTCGAAGGGACCACGATCGGGGATATCGCCCGCGCGGCCGGGATCGGGCGGCGCACGTTCTTCCGGTACTTCGCCTCCAAGAACGACGTGCCCTGGGGCGGATTCGAGGAACGCCTGGAGCGGATGCGGGCCCGCCTGGCGGGCTGCCCGGCGCAGACCCCGCTGGCCGAGGCGATCCGGCTGGGCGTGACCGCGTTCCATGAGGCCGGGCCGGGTGAGGAGGCCTGGCAGCGGCGGCGGCTGGAGCTGATCCTGCGGGTGCCGGCGTTACAGGCCCACTCCACGCTGCGCTACGCCGCCTGGCGGCGGGTGATCGCGGAGTTCGTGGCCGGCCGGACCGGGCAGCCGCCCGGCTCGCTGCTCCCGGCCACCCTGGGCTACGCGGTCCAGGGCCTGTCCGTGGCCGCCTGCGAGCAGTGGCTGGACGGCGCGGACCCCGACCTGGGGCAGCTGATCGACGCGGCGGTGCGCGGGCTGGCCGCGCGCGTTCGCGGCGGCCTGACGGCTCACCCGGGCGGCGGACCGGGGGCCCGGCCGGCGGGCGTCAGAGCTGGCCCACGTCCGTGACCCGGAGCACGGCGTGGCCCGCCTCCTCGGAGGCGGCCAGGTCCACCTGCGCGGAGATGCCCCAGTCGTGGTCCCCGGCCGGGTCGTCGAAGATCTGCCGGAGCGTCCAGGCCTGCGGCCCCTCGTCGAGGATGAGCAGGGCGGGCCCGCGGGCGTCGGGCCCGGTGCCGATCTCGTCGTGCACGTCGAAGTACGGCTCGACCGCCGCCTCCCACGCCGCGGCGTCCCAGCCGTCGGCGGCGTCCAGCTCGCCCAGGTCCTCGTAGCGGCCGAGCGCGGCCAGCTCGACCCGGCGGAACAGCGCGTTGCGGACCAGCACCCGGAACGCCCGGACGTTGCGGGTGACGGCCGGCGGCCCCGCCTCCGCCTGGCTGACCAGGATCCCGGACGGGTCGCGCAGCTGCTCCCACTCGTCCAGCAGGCTGGAGTCGACCTGGCGGACCAGCTCACCGAGCCACTCGATGAGATCGGCCAGCTCCTCGGTCTTGGCCTCGTCCGGGACCGTGTTCCGGAGCGCCTTGTAGGCGTCGGCCAGGTACCGGAGCACCAGGCCCTCCGAGCGGGACAGGCCGTAGAACCCGACGTACTCCACGAACGTCATGGCCCGCTCGTACATGTCGCGCACCACGGACTTGGGGGCCAGCGCGTAGTCGGCGACCCAGGGATGGCCGCGGCGGTACATGTCGTACGCCGCGTCGAGCAGGTCGGCCAGCGGCTTCGGGTGGGTCACCGAGTCCAGCAGGTCCATCCGGGTCTCGTAGTCGATGCCGTCGGCCTTCATCTGCGCGACGGCCTCACCCCGGGCCTTGAACAGCTGGGCGGAGATCACCGTCCGCGGGTTGTCCAGCGTCGATTCGATGATCGACACCACGTCCAGCGGGTAGCTGGGCGACTCGCGGTCCAGGAGCTCGATCGCGGCCAGCGCCAGCGGGGACAGCGGCTGGTTCAGCGCGAAGTCGAACTGCAGGTCCACGGTGAGCCGCGCCCGGCGCCCCTCGGCGTCCGGCTCGTCTAGCTGCTCCACCACCCCCCCGGCCAGCAGCGCCCGGTAGATGGCGATGGCCTGGTGGATGTGCCGGCGCTGGGCGGCCCGGTCCTCGTGGTTGTCGGTCAGCAGGTGCCGCATGGCCGTGAACGCGTCCCCCGGCCGGCTGATCACGTTCAGCAGCATGGCGTGGGTGACCTGGAAGCTGGACGTGAGCGGTTCCGGGTCGGCGGCGACGAGCCGCTCGAAGGTGGGCTGCCCCCAGGCGATGAAGCCCTCGGGCGGCTTCTTGCGCACCACCTTGCGCCGCTTCTTCGGGTCGTCGCCCGCCTTGGCCAGCAGGCGCTCGTTCTCCACCACGTGCTCGGGGGCCTGCACCACGACCCGGCCGGTGGTGTCGAACCCGGCCCGGCCGGCCCGGCCGGCGATCTGGTGGAACTCACGGGCCTGGAGCAGCCGGGTCTTCGACCCGTCGTACTTGGACATCGCGGTGAACAGGACCGTGCGGATCGGCACGTTGATCCCCACGCCCAGGGTGTCGGTCCCGCAGATGACCTTCAGCAGCCCGGCCTGGGCCAGGGTCTCCACCAGCCGCCGGTACTTGGGCAGCATCCCGGCGTGATGCACGCCGATGCCGTGCCGGACCAGCCGGGACAGGGTCTTCCCGAACCCGGCGGTGAACCGGAAGCCGCCGATCAGCGCGGCGATCTCGTCCTTCTCCGCGCGGCTGCAGACGTTCACGCTCATCAGCGCCTGGGCCTGCTCCAGCGCCGCGGCCTGGGTGAAGTGCACCACGTAGATCGGGGCCTGGTGGGTGCTGAGCAGTTCTTCCAGGGTCTCGTGCAGCGGGGTGGTGACGTAGTTGTACAGCAGCGGCACCGGCCGCTCGGCGGACTGGACGACGGCCGTCGGCCGGCCGGTGCGCCGGGTCAGGTCGGCCTCGAACCGGGTGACGTCGCCCAGGGTCGCCGACATCAGCACGAACTGGACCCGGGGCAGCTCGATGATCGGCACCTGCCAGGCCCAGCCCCGGTCGGGGTCGGCGTAGAAGTGGAACTCGTCCATCACCACCTGGCCGACGTCCGCGTCGGCACCGTCCCGCAGCGCGATGGCGGCCAGCACCTCGGCGGTGCAGCAGATGATGGGCGCGGTCGCGTTGACGCTAGCGTCGCCGGTCATCATGCCCACCCGGTCCGGGCCGAACGCGGCGCACAGCGCGAAGAACTTCTCCGACACCAGGGCCTTGATCGGCGCGGTGTAGAAGGACCGGCGCCCCTCGGCCAGCGCCGCGAAGTGCGCCCCGGTGGCGACCAGGCTCTTGCCCGAGCCGGTCGGCGTGGACAGGATCACGTTGGCCCCGGACACCACCTCGATGAGCGCCTCTTCCTGATGCGGGTAGAGGGCCAGCCCCTGCTCCTTGGCCCAGCCCGCGAACGCGTCGAAGACCGCGTCAGGCGCAGCGTCAGCCGGGAGAAGGTCGGTGAGAGTCACGAATGTGAAATGCTAGCGGGCCGGTTAATGTTCCCGCCGGCCAGTCAGGCCGCCTGCTGGCCGAGAAGCCGGCGCAAGGCGCGGGCATCCCGCACGGCATTCGCCTGGCCGTCGTTGTTGAAGTAGGCGAAAACGTCGCGGCCGGCGGTGTCCCATTCCCGGATCCGGGCCGCCCACCAGGACAGATCGGCGTCGCTATACGAGCCCGCGTACAGGTGCTGGTGATCAGGGCCGTGCAGCCGCACATAGGTGAAATCCGTGGTGGCCCGCAGAACGCACGGCAGGTGCGCGCCACTCATCACGCAGTAGGCCGCCCGGTGCGCCTCCAGCAGTGCGAAAACCTCCTCGCAATGCCAGCTGGAATGGCGGAACTCGACCGCGACCCGCATCCATTCCGGGACCAGGCCGAGGAAATAAGCCAGCCTCGAGTCATCGCGCGGCTGGGCGGGGCCGAGCTGGGCCAGCAGCACGGCCCGCTTATCGCCCAGTTCGTGCCAGCCCGCACCGATGCGCTGCAGCCACGTTTCCGGGCCGTACAGTTTCCGCCCGTGGGTCAGCCCCCGCGGCGCCTTGACCGACAGGCAGAAACCGCCAGGCAATCTCTTTCTCCAATAACGGAACGTACCGGGCCGGGGCCAGCGGTAGAAGCTGCTGTTCAGCTCGGCGGTGCCGAACGCGGCCGCGTAGTGATCAAGCCGGGCGGCCGGCGGCAACCCAGGTGGGTACAGTTCCGATTCCCAGTGCGGGTAACTCCACCCCGACGTGCCGATCCTGATCGTCACCGGTACTTACGCTCCGGGTGTGTCCCCGTCCGGGGCGGCCTGGCCGGCGTCGCCGCGGCCGGGCTGGCCAGCCTGGTCTTCGTTGCGGAGGTCCTGGCTGTCCGGCAGGCTGGCGTCCACCAGCGCGGTGGAACCCGCCGGGCGGCTGGTGGCCTCCTGCGTCCGCTCCCGCAGCCGGTCCAGCGTCTCGGCGTCACCGAGCGGGATCGTGGCCTCCAGGCGGCTGCTCTCCTGTACCTCGGGCAGGTCCACGACCGCGTCAACCAGGTCGGCCCGGCGGCCCGGGGACACGTGCCCGGACGCGGCGTGCAGCGACGCCCGCGCCGTCCCGCCCGGCCGCTGGGAGACCTCGGCCGCGGCCACGGTGCGGTCGCCGTCTTTGATCTCGACGCGCTGTGCGTCCTGCGGATCGGTCATGGAACACCTCCTTAAGGGTGGTTACCGTGCGGCTGCCCGGTCCGGTGCCCGCGAAACCGTCCGCGCGGTGAACGATCGCAGCTTCGCGCCGACCGCCCGGGCCGGCCGGCGGGCGGGCTCCTGGTTCGGCTTGATCAGCAGCGTGGTCGCGGTCAGCCAGAGCGCGGCGAAGATGATGCTGCCGGTGATGTCGGTCGGGTGGTGCTCGCCGCGGTACATCCGGGACAGCGCGATGAGCACCGGCATGACGATCGCGGGCACCAGGAACAGCCACCGCCACCAGCCCCGGGCGTGCCCGAGGGCCACGATCGCGATCGCGATGTACAGGCAGCAGGTGGCGGCCATGTGCCCGGACGGGTAGGCCGAGGTGGGCAGGTGGTGGTCGAGGTGGTGCACGTAGGGGCGGGGCCGCCTGACGATGTGCTCCGCGATGAGGAACGCGCCGAGCTCGCCGAACATCACGACGGCGAGGAACACGACCGGCCGCACGTGCCGGGTGAAGACCAGGAACGCCACGCAGGCCGTCACGGCCACGATGAGGATCCCGGTCGTGGCGCAGGCCACGCTGATAAAGTCACTCCACTGGTTGCCCAGCGGCGTGCGGTGCGCGGCGAACCAGCGCGGGATCGTGGTGTCACCCAGCCAGTTGCCGTTGCTGTCCTTGACGACCAGCTCGCCGAAGCCGACGATGACGCCGAGGATCAGCACCCAGGCCACCACGAGCTGGGCGGCGATCAGGGCGCGCCGCCGGGCAGGGGGTCTGTCCGGGCGGGCGGCGGATGTGTTCATGGGGGCCTCCGGCGGGGCTGAGTCGGGATCGGTGCCGGCCTCGGGTTCGAGTCCGTCGGCCAGCGGGTCGGTAACCGGCTGGCCTTCGGCCCGCCGGGACAGTTCGAACGCGAACGCGGTGAGGCCGAGCCAGGTGATCCCGAGGGTCCACCCGCCGGCCACGTCGGACAGGAAGTGCACGCCGAGCAGGATCCGGCTGATCCCGATCAGCGCGACCAGCGTGACGAGCACGGCGCGCAGCGCGGTCCGCCACCGGCCGCGGGTCATCGGCAGGAAGACCAGCAGCACCGCCCCGTAGCAGACGATCGAGCCGAGCGAGTGGCCGCTGGGGAAGCTGTTCCCGTTGCCGTGCGCGACCGGGTGCGCCACCACCGGCCGCAGCCGGCCGACCAGCGACTTGAGGATGGGGTCCATGACCAGCGCGCCCGCGCCGGCGACCAGCAGGTAGCCGGCCAGCCGCCAGCGGCGGCGGACGGCGAGGAAGACCGCGCAGACCCCGATGACGGTCCACAGCACGCCGTCGCTGCCCAGCCAGGTGACCGCCTTCACCACCAAGATCAGCGCGGGGTGCCCGGCGACGAGCCCGTTGATCCGGGCGGCGGCACCGTGGTCCACGGACTCTAACGGGCTCCACTGCAGGCGGACCAGGGCCAGCAGCAGGGTGAAGACCAGCGCGGCGCCGGTCACCGCGACCAGCGGGGCGAGGCTGCCGCGCCCGGGCCCGCGGCGCGGGAACCGGGTGGGCTGACGGTCGAGGGTGGAGGCCGGCATGGCCGCGAAGTGCCCGCCGGGCGCGGCTTCATGCATGACGGCTGCGGACGCCGGGAAAGCCGCCGGGCGGCCGGCTCAGCCGAAGAAGTACACCCGCAGCGCCAGGATCACCACCACGAGCAGGATGCAGGCCACGCATTTGACGGCCAGCCCGCGCTCGTAGCGGACCGCATCGCCGACCTCATCCTCGAACACCCGGGCCTGGTGGGCCGTGACCGCCCCGGCCCGCTCCGGCTCGGTCATATCGGTACCACCATCTTCCCCGTCTTCTCGGTCTTGTCCCAGGTCGCCTCGGCGTGCCGGAGTTCCTTGATATAGGCGGCCGTGGTGATCGCGCACAGCAGCGGGCCATAGCCGCCGACGTACACGAACAGCGGGCCGAGGACCCGGCCGAACCGCCGCGACTCGGCCACCTTGCCGAGGAACGCCACGCCCATGCAGGCGGCCAGCCAGATGTAGGTGAACAGCTCGATGCCGCGGACCCAGCCCAGGGTGACCCCGACGCCGGCGGCGGTGGCGAGTTCGTGGCCGACCCAGCTCGCCGGGCCGGGCAGGATCGCGGCGAGCAGGATGAGCACGTTGATCAGGCCCGGGAACATGAGCGCTTCCTTCCAGGTGTGCCGCCCGATGTCGGGGTCGATGGCCAGCGTGAAGGACGTGATGAAGATGTACGTGATCACGTTGGTCAGCCACAGCACGTGGAAGGCGGTCCAGGCGAGCTGGTAGTCGATGAAGAACAGGGTGACCAGGGAGCCGGACGCCAGCAGCATGAACACCGGCAGCAGCAGCAGGCAGAACCAGAGCAGGCCGAAGCTGAAACTGCCCAGCCGGTTGTTGGGCTGCGGCCGGAACCAGACGCTCTTGAACCGCCGGGTGACCTGGACGTTGCCGCGGGCCCAGCGCAGCCGCTGCTTCCACAGCGCCACGATGCTGCCCGGCTCTTCTGCCCACACGGTGGCGTGCGGCTCGAAGATGACCTTGCGTCCCCCTTTCTGGGTCTCGAACGTGGTCACCGTGTCCTCAGCCAGGGTGGCCGTGTCCACCTGGCCGCCGATCGCCTCGATGTTGGCCCGCGAGTGCAGCTGCGCGCCGCCGGCCAGGCAGGCGATCACGCCGAGGACCTCCTGGCTCCGCCGGGCGGCGGCCTGGGCGGTGATGTACTCGTAGCCGATGAACCGGGTCATGTAGTTGCCCGGGCGGCTGCCCTCCTTGATGTAGGCGGTGACCGAGCCGACCCCGGGATCAGCCAGGTGCCGGGTCATCCGGCGTAGCGAGCTGGGCTGGTAGATCACGTCCGAGTCCATGATCAGGATGGCCTGCATCCAGTCGTCGGCCAGGATCTGCGCCAGGCCATGGTTCAGGGTCGCGGCCTTGCCCTCACCCCCCTTGTCCCGGCGCAGGTGCACGACGTTTCCCGGGTACTTGGCCACCCGGTCCAGGACGACCTGCGGGGTGTCATCGGTGCTGGCGTCGTCCACCACGTAGATGCGCAGGCGCTCACGCGGGTAGTCGAGCAGCATCAGCCGGTCGATCGAGGTGCCGATGACCGCGGCCTCGTTCCACGCCGGGATGAGGATGGCGGTGCGCGGGAAATAGGCCCGGCATTTCGCGTAGTGCAGCCGGCGGAAGTGCAGTCCGACCAGCAGGAACTGGTAGTTCGCCACCAGCAGCGGGACCGCGCCCAGGATGACGAAGGCCACCAGCAGTGACTTGACGGCGAGCAGGAAATCCGTCATCCCGGCACGGCCCCGCTGACAGCGTCGTCCAGGAGGCCGCGGACCCGCTGGTAACGGCCGATGGCGGCGCAGTCGTGGCTGTCGGTGCTGGCCACCAGCGGCACGCCCGCCGCGGCCAGGGCCCGGATGGTGCGCGGGGACGGGCAGGCCCACTTCTCGTTGACCTCCACCCGCGCCCCGGCCCGGAAGCAGCCCCGGGCCAGGTGGTCCAGGGCCGCGGCGGGCACGCCGGCCTCGTCCAGGCCCATCTTGGGCAGCAGGCTGAACAGGTGAGCCAGCTGAGGCAGCGCCACCCGGTCCAGGGCCGCGAGGGTGGCCGCGATGAGCCCGTCGATGACGTCGGCCGCCGAGTACTGGCGGCGCTCCAGCGCGTCCCGCATGTCCTGCGGCGGCACCGGGCCGTAGTCGCCGGGGTACTGGTGATCCGCGATCAGCACCCGGTCCAGCCCGCGCAGCGAGGAGGGCAGGTCCAGCTCCCCGGTCCCGTTGAGGATCTTGGCTTCCACCCCGGCCAGCACCTCGATATCCGGCGCGGGCGGGAGCCCGCGCACCGCGGCCACGAAGTCAGGCACCCAGGGCGAGCCCTGGCGCACGTGGTCGGCCAGGCAGACGACGCGCAGGCCCCGGTCCTGGGCCACCCGGACATTCTCGGCCACGGTGCTGACCGCGTCGTCGGAGAACGTCGAGTGGACGTGGTGATCCTCGTCGAGCGCGACGAGGTCAGCGGCGCGGCTCATGTGGCGACCTTCTGCACTTCACTCAGGTCCATGAAGCGCTCGTCGAGGAAGCGGACCATGGCCACCTCATGGAAGTCCAGGTGCTCCGGCACCGGAAGGCCGCGCAGTGCGTCCATGGCCAGCCTCGGCATGTCGACGCCGCTGGCCATGGTCAGCGGGAGCGCCCCGGGCACCCGCGGGTTGACCTCCAGCAGGGCCGGGCGGCCGGCCAGGTCCCGGCGGGCCTGGACGTTGGCGATAAAGGTCAGGCCGGTGACGCGGGCCACCGTGGCCCCGAACTGCTCCAGTTCCGGGTCGTGCACGGTGCGCCCGGCCACCGAGACGCCGGAATCCACCCTGGCCCGCACCCGGGGCACCGAGGCGATCACGTGGCTCCGCGTGTCGGCCAGCACGTCGATGGAGTACTCCTCACCCGGCAGGTACTCCTGCACGATGAACTCCGCGGACCGTTCCAGGCCGGCCAGTTCCCGGGCCGAGGCGACCACGGAGATGTCCCGTGAGCCGCTCCCCGTGCGCGGCTTCAGCACGACCGGGTACTCCCACGAGGCCGGGTCAACAGCCTCGTCGAAGCACTCGGTGCGCGGCACCCGCACGTGCCCGGCACAGCACCGCGCCAGGGCGAGCTTGTCCAGGGTCAGGTCCAGCGCCCGGGCCGGGGCCAGCATGAGCTCGATCCCGGCGGCCGCATACTCGTCCCGGGCGCGCGCCAGCGGCCGCATCTCGGCGTCCACGGTGGGGATCAGGACGTGCACGCCGAGCGCGGTGCAGCGGGCCAGGACGGCGGACACGAAGTCCGGGTCCAGCCCCGCCGGGATCAGGGTCCGGGCGTCCGGCGGAACCAGGTAGAGGCCGGCCGCCCAGGCGTCCATGTCCGCCGCCAGCAGCTGCACCGTGGGATCGAGCCGGAGTGACTTGAGGATGGACACGGCGGCCGGTCCCCCGGCCCCGGTGACCAGCACCCGCATCGGCTGCTGGCTGGCGTCATGACGCGGCATCCGGCACCTCCCTGGTGAGTTCCGCCGCCTGCTGCGGCGCTGGGTCTGGTAGCTGATTGGGCAGTTGATCATCAGGCCGGGGCCGCAGGCGCCGGTCCGGGGCGGCGGGGCCGGCGCCGTTCTCGCCGCGCACGATGCCCTTGGCCGGGGTGAGCTCGTGCTGGCCCGCCACCGCCGCCTCCCGGACCACCTCGAACGGCTCGGCGTAGCGGCCCTCGCAGTAGCGGGACCAGTAGCGCGCGGTCAACGCGATCAGGTCGGGCTCCAGGTAGGCCCGGATCTCCACCTGGGAACCGAACGCGTCGATGGCCTGCAGCTTGCGGTCCAGCTGCTGGTCGATGGCGACGAAGCGGGTCGGCCGGAAGTCCACCGTGGCCGACGGGGACTGGAAGCAGTACACCCGGCCCACCTGGCGCACCGCGACGAGCGCCGCCCGGTGCGTGTTCCGGTGGTCCTGGTGCACGTCGTGCAGGGAATGGGTGTAGATCACGGTCGGCCGCACGGTCTCGACGATGCGGGAGATCACGCCGATCGTCGGGTCCCCCTCGCGGATGCTGGTGTCCTGCAGGTCCTCGTGGAACAGGGTGGCGCCGATGACCTCCGCCGCCTTCCGGGACTCGCTGGCCCGGGTGTCCTCGGTGCCGCCGCGGGCACCGCGGCTGAGGGTCAGGATCGACACCTCGTGCCCCATCCGCCGGTGCAGGGCCAGCGTGCCCGCCGCGCCAATTTCCACGTCGTCCGGGTGCGCCCCGATGGCCAGCACGCTCTGCCGGGCCGCCTCGCGGTCCGCCCGGCCCTTGGCCACCAGCGCGGTCACCGTCTGCACCAGCTTGTCCGGGCGGACCGGCTTCTCCAGGAACTCGTCGGCCTTATTGCGCAGGGCCCGGACCGCGTAGTCCACCGAGGGGTGCGCGGTGACCACGGCCACCGGCAGCTGGGGGGATATCTCGCGGACCGCTTCCAGCAGCTCGATCCCGGTCATCCCGGGCATCTCCACGTCGGTCAGCACCAGGTCCCAGCGTTCCGCCCGGACCCGGGCCAGGGCCGCCGCCGGGTCCGCGAGGTGGGTGACGTCGAAGCCACCGCGGGTGCCAAGCACGTGCAGGACGTAGCTGGCGGCCTCCGGGTCGTCCTCGACCACGAGGATCCGGCCGGGTGACCCGGGCACGCTGGCGCTGTTCACCGGGTCATCCCCGGTGCCTGCGCGGTCAGGTCCATCTGCCCCCTGGTTTCCTTAAGTAACCGTCAGTTCGCTGTAGGTAATGGTTTGGCTGTCACGCCTGCCCGCCATCGGCTGGCACCGGCGGTGCCAGGGCGGAGAGGAAGGGGAGGAAAAGGTGGACGGTAGTCCCGGCCCCCAGGTGGCTCGTCACCTCCACCCGGCCGCCGTGCAGCTCGGCGACTTCGCGGACGATGGACAGGCCCAGACCCGAGCCGGGGCGGCCGGCCGTGGCCGCGTTCGAGGCCCGGAAGAAGCGGTCGAACAGGTGGCCGATCTCGTCCGGGGGGATGCCGATGCCGGAATCGGTCACGTCGATCCGCCAGTCCGGGCCGTCCGCGGCCGCGCTCACCCGGACCTGTCCGCCCTCGTCGGTGAACTTGACCGCGTTGGCGATCAGGTTGTCGATCACCTGGACCAGCCGGGCCCGGTCGCCCAGCACCGGCGGGCCGTCCGGGGCCGCACCCTCCAGCGCGACGCCCTTCTGCGCCGCCAGCGGCGCCGAGGCCTGCACCGCCTCGGACACCAGGTCCGCGACGGAGAGCGGCGCCAGATCCAGCGGGATCATGCCGGCCTCGATCTGGCTCAGCAGCAGCAGATCGCCGACCAGCTTGGTGATCCGCTCGGCGTTACGCGCGATGACGTCCAGGAAGCGGGCCGCGGTCGGGGACAGTTCTTCCTCGTCCCGGATCAGCTCGGCGTAGGACACGATCGACGTCAGCGGCGAGCGCAGCTCGTGCGACACGGTGGCCAGGAAGCGGGTCTTGAGGTCGTCGAGCTCCCGCAGCTCCTCGTTGTGCTCGGACAGCCGTTGCCGCACGTCGGTGAGTTCCCGGACCGCGGCCTGCTCGGCGGCCAGCAGCCGATCCCGCTGCTGTTCGGCCCGCTTCCGGGCGGTCACGTTGGTGAGGGCGACCATGAACCCGCGCGGCAGGTCCGCCTGATCCGGCAGGGCGGTGACGGCCGCGTGCGCCCACAGCGGCGGGCCGGCGTGATTGCGCAGCCGGAAGTCGGTGCGCAGCTCCGCCCGGGCCGCCCGGGCGCGCGCCCACTCCCGCCGGATCCGGGCGACGTCGCCGGGATGCACCGATTCCAGCCACGAGGTGCCGGCGATGTCGCCCGCCAGCTGCCCGTTCATCGCGCACCAGCGCTCGTTGACGTACGCGCACCTGCCCTCGTCGTCGGTGCGCGCGATGCCCACCGGGGCCAGCTCGGACAGCAGCCGGACCCGGGCCTCGCTGGCGGTCAGCGCCGCGTTGGCCTGCTCCAGCTCGGTCACGTCGCGCGCGAAGCTGCAGAAGTACGTCTGGCCGCCGATCACGAGTGGCAGCCGGGTCAGTTCCACGGTTCGCTCGGTGCCGTCAGCGCGCAGCACCGGCAGGCGCATCCGGGCCGCGAATTCCCCCGGGTCCTGGGTCCGCAGGAACTCCGTGGTCGCCGTCAGGAACGCGGCCCGGTTGCGTTCCGGGATGAGCACCTCATCGAGGCGCTGGCCGAGAACCTCCGCGCTGCGCCGGCCGTGCAGTTCCTCGGCGGCCTGGTTGAACTCCACGATCCGCCGGGCGCCGTCGGCGATCACCACGGCGTCTGGTGCCGCGCTGATCAGCGCGTCGGTGACCGCTCTGCGTTCCGCGATTTCCCTGGTGTCCTCAACCCGGCGGATCCGGGACGCGATGACGGTGGCCAGCGCCCGGGCCGCGGACTGGGAGTCGGCGGTCCACTGGGCCCGCTCCCCGACGAGAGCGAGGGCGCAGGGGGAGGAATCGCCCGGCAGCCGGGCCACTGCGATCAGCACCCCGGCCTGCTTCGGGGCTGACCCCAGCCCGGGCCAGGCCACCCGCCCCTGGACACAGCCGGCCGCCGAGGTGACCGGGGCGTGCCCGGCCAGCAGCGCGGCGATCTGGGCCATCAGGCCGGGATCCACCGCCTCGGGCGGGTAGGCGGCGATCACGGCCGGGTCTCCCGGCGCGGGCAGCCGGAGCGCGAGGGCCGCCCGGACGCCGAATCCCGCCGCGCAGCGCCGGAGCAGTTCGGGCAGGCCGACGTCGGGGGCCGCGCCGTCCTTGCTCACGGCCTGGCTGACCGCGAATTCCAGCAGCGCAGAGGGTGAGCTGGGCGTGCCTGGCTGCGCGGCAGCCTGCGAGGTCGCCCGAGACACCCCCATAACCGAGCACCTCCTCCCTTTAAGTAATCAATTGATTACTCTACGCACATGGTACCCATCGTGGCGATCCCCAACTAAGGACCCGCGGGAACAGCGGCCAGCCGGTGGCGGTTGCCCCGGTGGGAGCGGCACGACGCGAGGGAGCGGACCGGATGACGGAGCAGGCGCGCGAGCAGCTCGGACGGTTCGGCATCTGGCGTGGCGAGCGCCAGGTCACGCCGGAACTGGCCGCGGGCATCGAGGAACTCGGCTTCGGTGCCCTCTGGCTGGGCTCAGCCAGCGGGCACCTGGCCGCCGCCGGGGAGTTGCTGGCCGCGACGACCACCCTCACCGTGGCCACCGGCATCGTCAACATGTGGCAGTACGAGCCGCACCAGGTCGCCGCCTCCTTCCAGCGGGTCGAGGAACGATTCCCGGGCCGGTTCCTGCTGGGCGTGGGCGCGGGCCACCCTGAGGTGACCCAGCAGTACGCCCGGCCGTATGACACCCTGGCCCGGTACGTGGACACCTTGCTGGAGGACGGTGTGCCAGCCGGCCGCCTGGTCCTGGCCGCGCTCGGGCCGAAAGTCCTGCGCCTGGCCGCCGAGCGCACCGCCGGTGCCCACCCTTATCTCGTCACCCCCGAGTACACCCGGCAGGCCCGGGAGATCCTCGGCCCGCGACCGCTGCTGGCCCCGGAGCAGAAGGCCGTCATCAGCACCGACGCCGGGCAGGCGCGCGCGATAGGCCGGTCCCGGGTGGAAAAGCCCTACCTCGGGCTGGCCAACTACCGGGCCAACCTGCGCCGCCTGGGCTGGACGGACGCGGACCTGAGCGGCGGCGGCAGCGACGCCCTGATCGACGCGCTGGTCGCCCGGGGCAGCCCCGCCCAGGTGGTGGCGCGCCTCACCGAGCACCTGGACGCCGGGGCCGACCACGTGAGCATCCAGCTGCTCACCGCGCCCGGCGCCGACCCGGCCAGCGGGTACCGGGAACTGGCCGAGGCCATCAAGCTCCGCTGAGGGCGGCCCCGATCGGCGGGCCGGGCGGAGTGCACCGGGCCGCCGCCGGCTGCCGGGACCGTCAGCCCGGGATGACCAGGACCTTGCCGGTCGTCCCGCGTTCCACGGCCTCGTGCGCGGCGGCGATCTCCTCCAGCCCGAACCGGTGCTCGGGCAGTTCGGTCAGCGCGCCCGCCCGCAGGGCGGTGCCGATGTCGGCGGCCCCCTGGTCCAGGGCGGCCGGGGGCAGCGCGTACAGCAGCATGAACCGGAGCACCAGGCAGGCGTTCATGCAGGCCCGGACGGGCAGCACCGGGTCGTCGGGTTCGGCCGCGTAGCAGGCGACCACCGTGCCCGGACGCGAGACAGCCAGGTCCAGCTGCAGGTTCGCACCCAGCGCCACCTCGACGATGCGGTCCACCGGCCCGACCGCGGCGGTGATCAGGCCGGCCGCATCGGGATCGGTGTAATACACCACGTGGCTGGCCCCGGCCGCCCGGGCCAGCTCGGCCTTGTCCGGGCCGCTGACCGTCGAGGCCACCCGCCCGGCCCCGCCCCAGGCGGCGAACTCGACCGCGAAATGCCCGACCGCGCGGGCCCCGCCGGCCACCAGGACCGTGGCGTCCTTGACCGGCCCGTCCGCGAACACCAGGTGGTGCGCGGTCAGGGCCGGTACGCCCAGGCTGGCGCCCAGCCCGGCGGAGGCGCCATCCGGGAGCGGCACGGCCCGGCTCTCCGGGACTACCGTCCATTCGGCGGCGGTCCCCCAGCGGCGCCCGGCGGCGGCGAGGTACACCCACACCCGCTGGCCGATCCGGTCTTCTGGCCCCCGCGGGCCGACCGCGTCAATCACCCCGGCGCCGTCCTGGTGCGGGATCTGGAAACCGTCGATGGGCCGCGGCACCGCCCCGCTCCGGGACTTGACGTCGGTGGGATTGATCCCGGATACCTGCACCCGGACCCGGACCTCGCCCGGGCCTGGTTCCGGGCGCTCGATGTCCACCACCCGCAGCACCTCGGCTGCCGGGCCGGTGCGGTCATAGATCGCCGCTTTCACCCTGTACCCCTCACTCTGGCCACCTCGCTCTGGCGCGCCCGGTCATCCGGTCACCGCCCTCCCCCCCTTATAGCGTGCCCGGCGCGCGGACCGCGGCGGGACCCCAGACGCGCGCGGGCGGGGACGCGAATCGCGTCCCCGCCCGCGCGGGTGCTGATCAGGGTGCGCCCGGCCGGGACCGGCCTGGCGCCACCGTGCGCCGCTGGGCTCAGGCCTTGAGGACGGCCTCGATCTCCAGCTGGACACCGATCTTGTCGCTCACGACCACGCCGCCGGTCTCCATCGGGGCGCTGAAGTTCACGCCGAAATCGCGGCGGTTGATCTCCGTGGTGGCGGTGAAGCCCGCCCGCGTGCCGCCGTAGGGGTCGGGGCCGAACCCGTTGATCTCCAGGGTGAGCGGAACCTGCTTGGTGACGTCCTTGAGGGTCAGCTCGCCGTCCAGGATGTAGTGGTCACCCTCGGCACGCAGGCCGGTGGAGCGGAAGGTCATGGTGGTGTACTTGTCAACCTCGAAGAAGTCGGCGGACCGGATGTGCTGGTCACGCTGCTCGTTGCCGGTGTTGATCGAGGTCAGGTCGATGGTGGCGGTGACCGACGAGTCCAGCAGCTTCTCGCCCGTGACGAGCTCGCCGGAGAAGGTCGTGAACCTGCCGCGGACCTTGCTGACCATCATGTGCCGGGCGGTGAAGCCGACCTCGGAGTGGACCGGGTCGATCTCCCAGGTGCCTGCGACGTAACCCGGGATGGCGCCTGCATCGGTGCTAGCCGTCATGCGGAATACTCCTGTCGTTCATATTGACGTGGGTCATATTTGAATACTCAACGAGTATCACGCCCAGTCTAGCGTTGTCAAGCGTTCAACTATTCCAGGTATGCTGTATCCATGACCAATCCTGGAGCACGCTGGCTGAGCCCCGACGAGCAGAACACCTGGCGAGAGGCTATCGAAGCCTGGCAGTGGCTGCTGGCCGCCGTCGACGCCCAGCTGCAGCGGGATTCCGGGATGCCGCTCGCGTACTACGAGATCCTGGTCCGGCTGTCCGAGGCCCCGGACCACTCGCTGCGGATGACCCAGCTCGCCGAGGCTTCCTCGTCCAGCAAGAGCCGGGTGTCACACGCGGTGGCCCGGCTGGAGGAGCGCGGCTGGGTACTCCGGATGGACTGCCCCACCGACCGGCGCGGGCAGATCGCCATGCTCACCGACCAGGGCTACGCCGCGCTCATCGCGGCCGCACCGGGCCACGTCGAGCAGGTCCGCCGGGTCCTGTTCGACGCGCTGAGCGCGGACCAGCTCCGGCAGCTGGACGGGATCAGCGCCGCGATCCAGGCCAAGGCGGCCGCCTCCCCGGCCGACGCGGACGGCTGCCCCGCCGCCTAGCCCTGCTCCCGGGCGAGCCGCGCAGGCGCCCCGGGGCGAGCCGCGCAGGCGCCCGGGGTCGGGCCACGCGGGAGCCGCCTTCAGCCATCCCGGAGGGGAGCCGGAGGCGGAGCCCAGGGTTATCCAGGCTCCCGCAAAGGTTGGCCGCCCAGGCTGGGGACATGCCCTCACCGACGCTGGCCGCCGCGCCAGGCGGGCGGCTCGGCTGGCTGGATGGGCTGCGCGGGGTGGCTGCGCTCACGGTGGTGTTCGACCACCTGATGTACACCGCCGCCGTGCTCAAGCCCATCCGCGAGGTGATCAGCCAGTGGACCGCCCTGGGCCAGTTCGGAGTGTTCCTGTTCTTCCTGGTCAGCGGCTATATCGTGCCCGCCTCACTGGAGCAGAAGGGCAGTGTCCGCACGTTCTGGGTGAGCCGCGCGTTCCGGCTCTATCCCGCCTACGCCCTGGCCAGCGCGGCCCTGGTGATCCTGGCCCTGGCCCACCTGGGGTCCCTCGCCGGGGCGGCCGCGCAGCCGGTGCCCGCCCTGCTCGGCCATCTGCTCATGATGCCGAACCTGCTGGGCGCCGCTAACGTCCCGTACACCGTCTGGACCCTGTCGTACGAGATGGTGTTCTACCTGCTGGTCACGGCGCTGTTCGTGGCCCGGGCCCACCGGCGCAGCGGGAGTCACGCGCTCTGCTTCGCGGTCGCGGCGCTCGCCCTCGGAACCCTGCTGCCGACCGCGGCAGTGTCGGCGACGAGCCTCGGCGTGACCGGTGTCGACGTGGCCGCTGACGCTCTGGTGCTGGCCGGCCTGGCGCTCGCGATCAGCCCGAACCGCCGCCTCAGGGTGATCGGGGCCTCGGCGGCGGCCGCGACAGCGCTGGTCCTCACCCTCTTCAACGAGCCCTCGTTCACCGCCCCGTGGCAGGCCCTCACCATTCTCGCGCTCATGTTCACCGGCACCCTGCTCTACCGGGCCGAGCACGGGCAGGTGGCCCGGTGGCGCGCGGCCGCCGTGACCGCCGCAGCGTTCGTGCTGATCGCGGGCGCGATCCTGGACCAGGGCCTCGCCGCCGGGAAGCTCAGCCTGGCGGCCCTGCTGTCCGGCGAGCGCACCTGGCTGACCTCGGTGGCCCTGGCCCTCGCCGTCTTCCTGGCCGGCCTGGCGCTCCGGCACCGGCCCACGCCGGCCGGGCTGACCTGGCTGGGTCTGGTCAGCTACTCGGTCTACCTGCTGCACCCGCTGCTGCTGGGCATCTACAGCGACACGGCGTGGAGCACGACCAGGCTGCCGGCCGTCATCCAGGCTGCGCTGGCCGCCAGCCTGGTGGCCGCGGTACTGGTCTGCAGCGCGCTCGCGCACCGGTTCGTCGAGGCTCCCGCGCAGCGGCTGGGCCGGCAGCTGAACCGCTACCTCGACCGCCGGTCCGCCCCGCCCGGGCCGCAGCCGGCGCCGCTCCGGTTCCGGCCCACCCTGATCCTGGCCCCGGCGGCCTCCCCGGCCGGGAGCGAACCGGCCAGCGGAGCCGCACCCTCACTACACTCAGCCCCTATGGAGAAACGCATTCTGGGCAGGACAGGCAGGGCAGTCTCGGTCGTCGGCCTGGGCACCTGGCAGCTGGGAGCTGACTGGGGCGATGTCGGTGAGAAGGAGGCGCTGGCCGTGCTGGACGCGGCCGCGGGCAGCGGGATCACCTTCCTGGACACCGCCGACGTGTACGGCGATGGACGCAGCGAGCGGCTCATCGGCCAGTTCCTGGCGGCCAACCCGGGCGCGGAGTTCACGGTGGCGACCAAGATGGGCCGCCGGGTGGCGCAGGATCCCGGGCTGTTCACCCTGGACAACTTCCGGGCCTGGACCGACCGGTCCCGGGCCAACCTGGGCACGGACCGGCTCGACCTGGTCCAGCTGCACTGCCCGCCGACTCCGGTGTACTCCTCCGACGCGGTCTACGACGCGCTCGACACGCTGGTCGCCGAGGAGCGCATCGCCGCCTACGGGGTGAGCGTCGAGACCTGCGCCGAGGCGCTGACCGCGATCGCCCGGCCCGGCACCGCCAGCGTGCAGATCATCCTCAACGCGTTCCGGCGCAAGCCGCTGGATGAGGTGCTGCCCGCCGCGCGGGCCGCCGGGGTCGGCATCATCGCCCGCGTCCCGCTGGCCTCAGGGCTGCTGTCCGGCCGGTACACCCACGAGACCATCCTTCGCCGCCGACGACCACCGCACCTACAACCGGCACGGCGAGGCGTTCGACGCCGGGGAGACGTTCTCCGGCGTGGACTTCGACACCGGCGTGGACGCGGCCCGCGAGTTCGCCGCACTGGCGCCGGCCGGCGCCACCCCGGCGCAGGCCGCACTCCGCTGGGTAATCCAGCAGCCCGGCGTCATCGACCGTGATCCCGGGCGCGCGCAACGCCGAGCAGGCCGAGCAGAACGCGGCCGCGGCCGGGCTGCCGCCGTTCAGCGACGCCGACCTGGCCGCCATCGCGGACCTCTACGACCGGCGCATCCGGGCCCAGGTCCACGACCGCTGGTAGAGGTGGGCGAGGGGAGGCGCGCCGCAGGCGTGTCCTCGCCGAGCCAGCCGATTCGGGGGGTCCGGGGGGTCGCCCCCCCGGGCAAGCAGGGCGAGGGGAGGCGCGCCGCAGGCGTGTCCTCGCCGAGCCAGCCGATTCGGGGGGTCCGGGGGGTCGCCCCCCCGGGCAAGCAGAGCGATCTCAGGCGGGCGGGCTCATCAGGGCCGCGACCTCGGCCGCACCGGGGCCGGGCTCGTCGCCCAGGGCCGCGACCACCGCGGACTGGTCCTCGGCGCTGCGGTTCTGGCTCAGCTTGTGTTTGGCCTCCACCGTGGCGATCGACAGCTCGACCCCGACGATCCCACGGAGCTGGCCGTTGATGTAGTCCGGTGGCGCATCGGTCACGGCCCAGGGCGCGGGCCGCCCGGCCTCGTGCCGCCGGGTCAGCCGGGTCACCACGTCGCGCAGCCACTCCGGGTCACGGTGCACGGTCAGCGGCCCGGTGAAGTGAACCGTGACGTAATTCCAGGTGGGTACCACCCGGCCGTGCTTGGCCTTGCTCGGGTACCAGGACGGGGAGACGTAGGCCTGCGGTCCGTGCACGATCGCCAGCGCGCTGGATCCGGGGGCTATGGACTGCCACTGCGGATTGGCCAGGGCGAGATGGCCGAGCAGCCGGCCGTGCTCGCCCGTGTCCCGGTCCCAGATAACCGGGATGAGGCTGGCGAGGGGCTTAGTGCCGTCGAACGTGACCAGGTCGGCCGAGGCGGCGGCCGCCACGAAGGCGGCGACGTCGGCGGTCTGCGGGGCGGTGAAGTGAGCGGGGAGGTACACCCTTATGAGGGTACGCATCCGGCGGGCATGCCAGCCAGTCCCGGCCAGCCAGTCCCGGCCGGGCCGTCCCGGGCGCCCGTTGCCCCCGCCGGTGAGCGCGGCCGGTGAGCGCGGCCGGTGAGTCCGGCACGCTCGTCGCGTCATACTCAGTGACACTGCCCAGGAATCGCGAAGGGAACGACCATGCCCGCACGAGACACCGCGCCCGCCGGGGCGCCCTGCTGGGTCGACCTGCTCACCTCCGACGCCGACCGCAGCCGCGACTTCTACGGCCAGCTGTTCGGCTGGACCGCGACCGAGCCCGAGGCGCAGTTCGGTGGCTACTTCAACTTCGCCAAGGACGGCGTCCTGGTCGCGGGCTGCATGTCCCGGCAGCCCGGCATGGACGCGCCGGAAACGTGGTCGGTCTACCTGGCCACCGAGGACGCCCAGAAGACGATCGAGGCCGCCACCGCCCACGGCGGGCAGGTCGCGGTGCCTGCCATGACGGTCGCCGACCTCGGCACGATGGGGGTCGTCACTGACGCAGGCGGCGCGGGGATCGGCCTCTGGCAGCCCGGCCTGCACCGGGGCTTCGGGGTCTTCGGCGAGCCGGGGACCCCCAGCTGGTTCGAGGTGTACACCCGGGACTATCCGGCCACCGTCGCCTTCTACCGGGACGTGTTCGGCTGGGACACGCAGACGGTCAGCGACACCCCCGAGTTCCGGTACACGGTCCTGCGCCACGGCGAGGACATGCTGGCCGGAATCATGGACGGGTCCGGCTTCCTGCCCGAAGGCGCACCGGCCCGCTGGGCGGTCTACTTCGGCACCGGGGACACTGACGCCTCCCTGGCCACGATCACCAGGCTGGGCGGCTCGGTCATCACCCCCGCGGAAGACACCCCCTACGGCCGGATGGCCGAGGTGGCCGACCCGTCTGGTGTCCGCTTCAAGCTCGCCGGCCCGAACGCGGCCACGCCCGCCGGGGAGTCCTGAACGTCTGGACGGGAGCGTCAGGAATGACGGGGAGCGCCGGCGCAGATTCCCTCGCGGCGCAGCTCATGAACGGGACCAACGGGCTCTCCATGAGGTCTTTCGCCTGGTGATTTCCGGGGGAGGCTCGGGGCACGATCAAGGCAGGCCAGCGTGGGCGGCCGGGCGGCGCCGCGAATGGCCCTGTGCACCAGATGAATAGAGATGTTCGCCATGAGAGCGTCCTCGGTCATGGGCAGGCGGGTGCTGGCCGGGTGCTGCCTTGCCTCGATCGCTGTGCTCGGGACCGCGTGCGGCTCGTCCGGAACTCCCACGCCGGTCAAGACGGTCACCGTGACGATCAGGCCATCAGCGTCACCGGCACCAGCAGCGTTGTCCCCTTCCGGGCCGTTGCCCTGTCCGACCACGGACCTGCGGCTGACCGTGGGCGCGGCGAATGGCGCGGCCGGCACGATCTACTACCCAATCGATTTCACCAATACCTCCACCTCCGCGTGCACGCTGTACGGCTACCCGGGAGTCGCGTTCGTCAGTTCCCCGGGGGGCAGCCAGGTCGGCGCGCCCGCCGCGCGGGGCAGCAACACCGTGCCAGCGCTGGTCACCCTGGAGCCGGGCGCTGCCGCGCACGCCACGCTGGCCGTCAGCGACGTGCTGATCGGTAACAACTGCCTGCGCCACCAGGTACAGGTGCACTGGGTGCAGGTCTACCCGCCTGACCAGTACAGCGCGCTGTCCGCGCCGCTGAGCCGGCTGGGCTGCGCTGACACGTCGCTGGTGACCATGCGCATCAGCACGGTCACCAGCGGGCCATGACCCGGCTGGCCGGACACCACTTCCCTCGATGGGAGGCGGCTACTTCAGCGTGTGGCTGCGGCACGGATGACGGCACAGACGCCGCCGCATACCGGAGTGTTTGCCGTCAAAGGGGCCTGCCGCGTTGCTACATTGACCCCGGCGGCAGGTTTTCACTGAGGGGACCACGAGGATTGGGGACACCGCCATGTCACGCGTATGCCGGTCTCGAGCGCGCCTGCCCGGATCCAGCCACTCCCCGAGCATCTCCTCCCGGTTCAGCCCGCGGCGCCGTGGGTAGCCGGGGTGTGAACGCTCACCCGCGGGGGGCCGGCCGTGGCTAGCGGACCCGGCCCGCCGTCTTCTGGCCCGGCCCGGCCCGCGCAGGGCCTGGCCCGGCATCGCTGGATCACCGCCGCCGGCATGACCGCCACGATCGCGGCCGTGGCCGGCGGCGGCGCCGCCCTGGTCGTGCACGAGGCTTCGGCCGCCGGCCGAAAGATTGCGGGCTGGTGCCCTGCGCCGCGGCACTGCCCGCGTCGGTGCGGTCCGGCGGGACCGGGCCGGCCAGTGCCCCGGCCACAGCTGCGCCCACGGCCCTCCAGGGCGCCTCCGCCCCGCCCGCCCCGGCGTCGTCCCCGTCCGGGGCGGCCCCGGCACCTACTGCCGCCGCGGCGGCCCCGCCCGCCGCCAGGCCCGTCTCGGCCACTCCGGCGCCGGCCGGGCTGTCCCACGCCGCGCCCGGGCCTGCGGGCCGGCCTCCGCGCCGGAGCCTTTCCCGGCCGCGGCCCCGGCCGTCTCGGCGGCCGGCCGGGCGGTCTCCGCTGACCGCGCGATCGGGGTTGGCTACGCGATCACCGAGGACAGCCAGCACGGCGTCCGCGGACAGATCGTTATCGTGAACGGAAGCTCAGCCGCGGTCCGGGGCTGGCGCGTCACGCTGGTCCTGCCCGGCGACACCGATTACCAGGTGCTGGACGCCGCGAACCGCTCGGCCGGCGATGCCCTGGTCATGGCGGCCCCGGCGGCCGGGCAGGCCCTCGCGGGCGGCAGCACCGAGCTGATCGCGTTCACCGCCCGCGGCACAACCAGCAGCCCGGTCCGGTCCACGTTCACCGATGCCGCCCGCCTGCCGCACCGCGGCGTCTCCGGGGCCGCGGCCGGGCCGGGCACCAGCCAGGCCGCGGGCGGCCAGCGGGCGCCGGGCGCCGGCCACGGCGGCTGGTTCGGCCACTGGCTGGGCGGGTGGCTGCGGGGTGGCTGGCCGAACGGCGGCTCGCCGGGCGGCGGCTGGCCGGGCGGGCCGCGGGCCGGGGCCGGCCAGGGCGGGCAGCAGCACGGCTGGCCGGGCGGCCGCTGACCGGGCCCCGGCCGCCCCGCGGCGCCCGGTAGGGTTCGTCCCATGACTGACCGGGATGCTCTCGAAGCCCTCTCCTCCCAGGAACTTCACGACCGCGCAGTGCGCCGCGCCGTGCGGCACCTCGACGTCGGGTTCCTCTGGCAGCTGCTGCGGGAGATCCCGGAAGGCGAGGCGGTCGCCGGGCACTCCGACGAGACCGCGGCGGACGTCACCCAGCTGTCCGCGATGATCGACGACGCGTTCGGCCACGAAAACGCCGACGTCGCGGACGCGCTGCGGCCGGTCTACCTCGACTACCTGGAAAAGCACGGCGGCTGAGCCGCCTGCCTCAGCGCGGGCTGGCCGGGCCCGCCGGGACCTGCTCCCCCACGGGCGCGCACACCACCGCGCCGGGCCGGGGCGCCCCGGCCAGGGCCGCGTCGGCCGCCTGGACCAGCTCGGCCAGCGCGGACCGTGACTCTTCCATGAGGGCGACCCCGATCGAGACCGTCATCCGGAACACGAACCCGGCATGACTCCGGTCCTCGGTGCCGACCGGCTCGGCGGCCAGCTGGTCACGGAGCCGCTCGCTGACCCGGCGGGCCTCCTCCAGTCCCGTGTCCGGGAGCAGCACGGCAAACCGGTCCCCCGCGTGCTGGCCGATCAGGTCGTACCCCCGCAAGTGCTCACGCAGGATGCACGCCATCCGGCGCAGCACCTGATCCGCCGCCTGGCGGCCGGCCGTCTCGGTCACGCTCGCGAAATGGTCGATGTGCACGATCGCGATGGCCGCGCCGCCGTGCTTACGCTGCGCCCGGGCGAGTTCCACCTCAGCTTCCCGCCGCCATGCGCCCGCGTTGAGCAGGCCGGTACGGGCGTCGATCCGGGCCTCGGCCACGAGCTGGGCGCTCATCATGTACCGCCGGTACAGCAGCACCGAGGGCAGCGCCAGCACGGTCAGCCATGGGTTGATCGCCACCACCAGCGCCAGCAGCACGCCCAGGCTGAGCTCGACCAGGTCAGCGGTGATCGTGGCGCGGCTGCCGACCAGTTCCTTGACCCGCGCCGCCCGGTCGGCGAGCTTGATGGCCACCACGATCAGGCCGTCGTTGATGACCCAGCCCACCAGCCCGCAGCCGAGCACGACCGCGGCCCAGGACAGCACGTGCGCCTGCGCCCCCGGCGCGGGCCCCGCCACGGAGGCGGGAAGCGCGTGGAACGCTACGGCCGCGCTGCCGTAGCCCAGGCTGATCGTGGCGTTGCTGAACACCCGGCGGTAGATCACCATCCCGGGCGCCCGGATGAGCTTGTACACCAGGAGCGGCAGCGGGGCCAGGAACGCGTAGGCCGGCGGCAGCGTGACGGCGATGGCCAGATACCACACGGGCTGCAGATCCCGGACGATGGACCCGTGCACCTCCCGGATGGTCCGGGTCGACTCGATCAGGGCGACCCCGCAGGCCAGCAGCGCGACGAACAGGGCCAGCTGGGACAGCCGCCACCGGGTCAACGCGGCGGCCACCCCGGTCGCCGCCACGGCGACGGACATGACCGCCAGCACGAAGCCGCGCAGCGGCTCAGGAAGCGCCCAGACCTGCCAGTCACGGACCTGCCGGGCCGGGCCGTTCAGCGTGCCCGTCCAGCACCCCTGCAGCCGGAGCGCGGCCATCTGCACTCTCCTGTGGCACCCTATGCCGATACTGTGCGCCGATAAGGGGTATAACCGCCCGTACAGGGCTAATGCCGCATGGTCACAGGATTCACATTCACCTGTCAAGACCACGCCAGCAAATGGCTCAGGCGGCGCGCTGAGCCCGGCAGACCGGGAGGAGAACGTCATGAGCGGCGAATGGGGATGAGGGCCCCGGGTCAGCCGGCCGGGCGAGGGTCAGGACGAGGGTCCCGCCGGCGGGGGCAGGGGCGGGGCGGTCGAGCCGGGCGGGACCCGGCGGCTGGATGAAGCCCACCCGCTGGTCGCGGCCCCGCGGTGGAGGATCTGATCGAGCGCCGCGCCGACGCTGCCGTCCTCGTTGACCAGGCGGCGGACCACGTAGATGAGCGCGGGAATGGCCCAGAAGTCGCCGCAGACCCACAGGATCGCCGCGCCGATCTCCTGGTCGGCGTATGGCGGCAGGGTGACCCCGGGCACGTGCGCGTAGACCGAGTACCAGGAGTCCTGGGAGAAGATGCTCATCGACATGGCCAGGATCCACATGACCACGTTGGTGGCGATCAGCGCGGCGGCCTGGGAGACCAGCGGCATCCGGCGCCGGAACGGCGGCGACGGGATGAACTGGAGCCAGAACAGCACCCCGGCCAGGAAGAAGCTGGATTCCATCAGCCAGCCGTGCACGGCCTGATTCCGCTCCGCGAGGTCGAACAGCGGGGGCAGATGCCAGGCCACCATCACCACGCTGAACAACGTCACCGAGACCCAGGGCCGGAGCAGGAACCCGGCCACCGCCCGCAGGGGCCGGGACCAGCCATCCTGCAGCACTCCCGCGGTCGCCGCCCGGCCCGTCCGCCCGGGCAGCGCGGCGAGCAGTGGCTGCCAGGGAGCACCGGCCACCACCAGCGTGGGCGCGGCGAACATGAGCAGCAGGTGCTGCAGCATATGCACGAAGAAGTAGTCGTACGACCAGTAGTCGATGGGCGACTCGACCGCGATGAGCAGGACCGCGAGGCCGGCGTAGAACCAGAGCGAGCGGAGCCTGCGCTGCCGGGCCTGGTCCGGCCCGGACCGCCGGGCCAGCCGGGCCAGACCGATCTCGTGCCCGACGACCAGGACCGCCGCCACGATCAGGAACGGGTCATAGGACCAGTGGTCGACGAGGTAGCTCACAGCACCCAACTCACCCGGACGAACCGTAGGGAATGGCCACGTTGATGACCTGGGACCGGCTCCACCCGGAACCGCCGGAGGCCAGGGCCCAGACGGACAGCTGACTGCCGCGGGCGCTCAGAGCGTCGAAGCCTCCCGGGGCCGCCGCCAGGGTGGCCCCGCCGTCCGGGGCCGACGACGCCCGGACGGGCAGCGCGGGCAGGGACCGCCAGGCCGCACCGGGGCCGCTGACGGTCACGGCCCGGCCGCCGGACAGCAGCACGCCGAGTGAGCCGCTGGCGAACGCCGCCGAGAGGGGCTGCGCCCGGCCGAGTGAGTACGGCTGCGAGAGGGTCCACGAGCTGCCGTCCGGGCTGGACCACGCCCCGAGCAGGTGCGCGGCCGTGCCGTGCCCCTCGACCAGCAGCGCCGCGAGCCCGCGGCCCGAGCTGGCCATCTGCACCACCTCGACGTCCTGCCGGGCGAGCGCCGCGGGCAACGCGGGCCCGGTCCGGGCCCAGCGGCCGCCGGCCAGCCGGAAGATCGCGGCCTGCCCCGCACCCGTGCACGCGCCCGCCGCCAGCGGGACGCCGGACGGGCTGTAGGCAACCGAGGTGAGCGTGGCCGGCTGGCAGGCCCGGCCCGCGGACGCGACCACGGTGTGCTCGCTGGCCAGCCTGGTCCAGGCCGCGCCCGGGTGCGCCCGGAGCTCGACGTCGCCGGTCCTGGTCAGCGCGATCAGCCCGCCGCCGGGCGCGGCGGCCAGCGCGTCCGGGTATTCCGCGAGCCGGGCGTCCAGCAGGCCGGCCTGGGCCCACTTGGCCCCGTTGTCGCTGCTGCTGGCCAGCGGGGAGAAGGACAGGCTCTGGCTGGGCCGGATCGCGGCGGACAGGGCCGCCCCGCCGTCGGCCGCCACGGTGATCCCGCCGTTGCTGGCCACGCCCAGCGGCGTGGCCAGTTTCCAGGTCCTGCCCTGACCCGGGCGGACGAACACCTGCCAGAAGTTGTTGTGCGCGGCGGCGGACCCGCCCATGACGAGCGCTGCCCAGCTGCCGCCGGGGTACCCCGCGGAGGTGGCCAGCGACAGGCGGACCGCGGGGGCGGCCGGGGCGGACGACGCCGCCTGGCCCGCGGACGTGCTGCCGCAGCCGACCAGCACCCCGCCGGCCAGGCCGGTCACCAGGAGAGCCGCGGCCCCGCCGCGTCGTGGTCGCATGATCACGAGGAACCCAGGTTCTGCTGCGCCGCGGTGGACAGCTCATCCGCAAAGGACGCCTGGGTACTGGAGGTGCCCGGCCCGGGATCGAAGTTGAGCTCGGTGCGGGTCCGGCCGTTCCGGTCGATGACGTAGGCGATGTCGCTGTGCCCGATCATCCCGCCGGCGGGCAGGATCTGCGCCGCGATCCCGTACTGCCGCCAGACCTTCTGGAGCTGGGCGGCGCTGCCGGTCAGGTACTGCCAGTTCGGCAGCGCGTTCATGTGCTCCTGGCGGTCGAAGGCCGCGGTGTACGCAGGCTGGTTGTAGATGGGGTTGGTGACCACGGCGACCAGTTCCACCTGCCGGGACTGCCCGGAGAGCAACTGGTCCGCCTGCCGGAACTCCTGGGCGATCAGCGGGCAGTCTGACGTGCACACCGGATCGAGGAAGGTCAGCAGGACCACCTTCCCGTGCAGGCTGGCCAGGCTGACCGCGCGGCCATGCTGGTTGGTCAGCGTGAACGCGGGGGCCTTGAAGTCCAGCGGCGCGTTGGACCCGTCGAGCGCCTCCGCGAGGAGCGGCGAGGCGCTTGAGCTGGCCGAGGCGGCCGCCATCGGGATGACCCCGATGATGGCCACGCCCAGGGCGCCCACGGCGCCCAGGGTCCGCGGGCTGGTGTTGCCGATCGCCGAGGCCAGGCGGCGCGGCCGGAGCCGGTCCCGCCAGCGGCCGGCCCGGCCCGCCGGGGTGACCGGGTCGCCGGGGGCGGCGGGGCTCGCCTCGGCGGCCGGGACCGCCCCGGCCGCCGCCGCGCTGGCCGCGGGGACGGCGGGAGCCGCCGGGACAGCAGGAGCGGCCGGGGTCTCGGCAGCGGCCGCCGGGGCGGGGGCCGACTCGGTAGCGGGGTCGGGTGCGTGGGCGAGGGCCAGGTAACCGCCCACGGCCACCAGCGCGAACGGGACCATGCTGTTCGGGTCCGTGCCGAGGCCGCCGAAGAAGCCCAGGTCCTGGACCAGCACCCAGACCGCGGCGCACAGCAGCAGCATGAGCCCGACCGCGGGGCGTAGCAATACCCGCAGCCCGCTGAGGAAGGCCAGGCCGACCGCGGCCAGCGCCACTACCACGACCAGGTTGACCAAGAACCCGTGCGCGGAGGCGAAGGTCTCGAACCCGTTCAGCCAGGACGACAGGAAGCCGGGCTGGGGGGTCTGCGCCATGCTCTGCACCATGCTGGCCAGACTGCCGGGCTGCCGGCCCGCGGTGCCCTGCCAGAACCCGCGACCTGGCCAGGCCTGGAGCAGGGCCATCCCGGCCAGGAATACGCCCGTGACGGCCAGCACGGCCCGGCCGAGCCGCGGCCCGATCCAGGCCCGGTCGGGCAGCGCGATGAGCCCCCCGGCCACCGCGTACAGCAGGGCCGCGCCCGGGGCGCCGAACAGCCAGCTCAGCCCGGGCGCGAAGATGCCGCCGAACGCCTCACCGAAGCCCCACACCACCAGGCCCCAGCCCACGCTGGCCAGCCCGCCCAGCCTCGACCAGGGACCGCGGGCGGCCGTGAGCAGCCAGATACCGATGCCGATCTGGATCCAGACGGCCGCGGCGGCCGCGTTGACCGGGTGATACGTCCACCCTTTGGCGGCGAAGTCGACCAGGGCGCGGACCCAGCCCGGTGACCCGTCCGCCGCCGGCTCGGTCACGTTAGTGGCCAGGCCCAGCGGCATCGCGGGCTGCGCCTGGAGCAGGCCGTCCAGGATCCACAGCACGCCGAACCCGATCCGGAGCAGCTGGCGGCCCCGGGGCTCGGCCGCCAGGTCCCCGGCCGCGGGCCCGAACGAGATCCGGGACCCGGGCACCCATTCGCGGACGCTGACCCAGAGCATGGCCAGGAGGAAGAATATGAGGAGGGCGATGATGCCCTGGTGGACGAGCGCGGACCGGAAGGCCGCCACCACCGTGGAATTGTTCAGCTGGAGGGTAGAGCCCATCCCGGACATGATTCGTGACTCCTTCATTCACCCCTTGTTGGCTCTGCCTGCCACTCCCGGTCCCAGAGGGGTGACACAACCGCCATAGCGGCGGAATTACGCTGACGCGATCCTACGCCGCCACCGGCCCCGACGATCACGGTACCGTCCCCGCCCGGCCAGATACCGGCAGGCACCCCCGGGCGCGTCCCGCCCCTACCGGGACATCGGCCCGGCCCGCGGGCCTCCCGGGCCCGTATTGACCACGCTGCGTAACCGAACAGCAATTTGTCAGCATCTTCCCTGGTACCGCCTATGGCTCTCCGGGCAAGTCACCCGCACAATGAAGTAGCGGGGCCTGGTTGATCAGAGTGACGCATGTGCGCAGGTGGGAGGCCATTTGAGGGTCAGAATAGGCCGGTATGCGAGAAAAGCCCGCCCGTCCCGGCCGAGCCTGCGGGCCCGGCCGGCCACCTGGGGCGCGGGCCTGATCGCCGCCGTCACCCTGGGGATCGTGGCGACCTCGCCGAGCGCTCACGGCGCGGAGCGGCTGGCGGGCCGGCTCGCCGCGGCGGTCAAGGCACTCCCCCGCGGGGCACCGACCGTCCCCGCTGCGCTGCTGCATGGCCGGTTCTACGACGGCACCCCTGCGGTCGGAGCCCTGTTCACCGTCAGTGACGGCCAGCTCGGCCAGCACTTCTGCTCGGCGAGCGTGGTCGCCAGCCGGGTCAGGGACCTGGTGATCACCGCGGCACACTGCCTGCAGGGCAAGCAGCCAGGCCAGGTGGCCTTCGTCCCGGAGTATCATCGCCACTCCGAACCGTATGGCCGCTGGACGGTCACCCGGGTGTTCGTGGACGCCGCCTGGGCATCTTCCCGCAACGTCAATGACGACGTGGCTTTCCTCGTCGTCAGCCAGCCGGGGACGGTCACCCCCATCCAGGAGCTGACCGGCGGGGAAAAGCTGGCCACCGGCTGGAAGGCGGCCCAGCTGGTGCAGGTCATCGGCTACCCGAACGGCAGGCAGCGGCCGATCACCTGCACCGCCGAGACCCGGGCGTTCGGCCCGCGGCAGCTGGAGTTCGACTGCGGCGGGTATACCGACGGCACCAGCGGCGCTCCCTTCCTCGCGAACGTGCACCCGGCCACCGGCCTGGGCGCGGTGACCGGCGTCATCGGCGGCTACCAGCAGGGCGGGGACACGCCGTCGGTCTCGTACTCGATCCGGTTCGGCCAGACCGTGCGGACCCTCTTTAACCAGGCGGTCAGCAAGAACTGACCGCCAGGCCAGGACGGGCGGCCTCCGGGCTGGCCGGCCACCGGGCTGGCGGGGCTCCGGGCTGGCGGGGCTCCGGGCTGGCGGGGCTCCGGGCTGGCCGGCTCAGGACTCCGGCCCGGGCGGGGGGACGATCTCGTCCAGCCCGGCCAGCGCGTCCGCCGGCGGGATCCAGTCCGCCGCTGCGGCGTTGGCCTTGACCTGATCCGGCGAGGTCGCCCCGGCGATCACCGAGGCGCAGCCGGGCTGGGCCGCCAGGCCGCCGATGGCCACGTCGAGCAGGCTTACCCCGTGGCTGGCCGCCCACCGGTCGAGCGCCTCCACCCGGTCGAGCTTCGGCTCGGTGATATAGCCCTCCCGGCTGGCCAGCCTGCTGCCCGGCCGGCGGGGCCTGGCCGCGCCGCACCTTGCCGGTGAGCAGGCCGTTGGCGAGCGGGTAGTACGGCAGCACCCCGAGGCCGCAGTGCCGGGCGGCCGGCACCACCTCGGCCTCGGCCTGCCGCTCGAGCAGCGACCAGTGGTTCTGCGCGGAGATGAACGCCTCCATGCCGGCCTCCCGCGCCACGTGCGCCGCGTCGGCGATCTGCCAGCCGGCGAAGTTGGAGTGGCCGATGTAGCGGACCTTGCCCTCGGCGACCAGTTCGCTGAGCGCGTGCAGGGTCTCGCCGATCGGCGTGCCCGGGTCCGGCGTGTGCAGCTGGTACAGGTCGAGATAATCGGTCCGCAGCCGGCGCAGCGACTGCTCGACCGCCCGCCGGATGTAGGCCCGGCTGCCCTTGGCCCCGGCCGCGGGACCGTAGCCCATGTCCACCCGCTGGTGGCCCAACTTGGTGGCCAGCACGATCTGGTCGCGCCGGGCGCCGAGCACCTCGCCGAGCATCTCCTCGGAGCCCCCGGCGTTCCCGTAGATGTCGGCGGTGTCGAACAGCGTGATGCCCGCGTCGATCGCCGCATCGACCACGGCCCGGGTCTGCTGAACGTCCAGCCGGCCGCCGAAGTTGTTGCAACCGAGGCCGGCCACCGAGACGAGCAGCCCGCTATCACCCAACGACCTGTACCGCATGACCCTGCTTTCATGGAGGGGACCTGTCTGGCCAGAGCCCAGGTTACCGGCCGGTTCCCGGCACCGTCCGCCGGCGCTGGCGGCCAGCACCGGTCCGCCAGCGCGAGCACCCAGCACGGGGGCGCGGGACGCAGCGGGGTGCCAGGCAATGGCGCAGGGCGATACAGTGGCCGGGTCAGCGAAAAGGCGAATCCCCGCGCCTTTCTCCCCCGCAAAGAGGCGGGGCACGTGTGCGGTAATGCCGATGCCGCCCCGGGCCACCCGGATGCAGGCGGCCGGCCGCCGTTTCCGGAGAGGAAGTGGGTCGATGGCAGGTGCGGTCGGCGGCCCGACTGTCCTGCGCCTGCTGCTCGGAGCCCAGCTGCGCCGTCTGCGCGAGTCCCGGGGAATCAGCGCCCAGGAGGCCGCGCGGGCCATCCGCGGATCGGAATCCAAGATCAGCCGCATAGAGCTGGGCCGGAATGCGGTCCGCGAGATCGACATAGCTGACCTGCTCACCTTGTACGGGATAACCGACAAGGCCGAGCGGGAGCAAATGCTGCTGCTGGCCAGCCGGGCGAACCAGCCGGGCTGGTGGCATCGCTATCACGACGTGCTGCCCGCCTGGTTCCAGGCCTACATCGGGCTGGAGGAGTCGGCCCAGTCGATCCGCACCTACGACGCCCAGTTCGTGCCGGTCCTGCTGCAGACCGAGGACTATGCGGCCGCGCTGCTGGCCCTGGGTGACCATTCACTCGACGAGGCGGAACGCCTGGTCGTCCTGCTCAAGGAACGGCAGCGCCGTTTCGCGGCCGGCGGTACCCGCCTCTGGGCGATCATCGACGAGGTCGCGCTGCGCCGCCCGCTCGGCGGCCCCGGCGTCCTCCGCGGGCAGCTGGAGCACCTGCGCGACGCGTGCTGCCAGCCGTCCCTCACCGTGCAGGTGACCCCGTTCCCGGTGGTCAGCTACGCGGCGCCGGGCTCGTTCAGCATCCTGCGGTTCGGCGACCCCGATATGCCCGACATGGTGTACGCGGAGCAGCTGACCAGCGCCACCTACATCGACAAGCGTGCTGAGGTGGAGCGTTACCTGCTGGCCATGGAACGGCTCAGCATCGTGAGCGCGGCCCCCGCTGAGTCAGTCGAGCTGATCACCGGCATCCTGGCTGACCTGGATCAGGTGTCATAACCGGCCCAGGCCAGCCACGGCCCCGGAGGCTAGCGGACCGGCATGTCAAACTCGCCGTTCCGTACGCCGGCCAGGAACGCCGCCCACTCACGGCGGTTGAACACGTGCGGTGCCTTGCTGACGTCCTTGGAATCGCGCAACGCCACCAGGCCATTAGGCAGGTGTGCCACTTCCACGCAGCCCGTGACGCTCGAGGCGCTGCTCTTGAACCAGCGGGCATTGGTGAAATCCGGGGTCATCCCGATTATCCCTTCTTTGGGGGTAGGAGCATTCGTCTCAGCTGATGTCGCCGGCCATTCGCTCGATGAAGGTGACTGTATCCGCCGGTGACAACGCTGCCGCGCGGAGCAGATCGAACACTTCCGCACAGGCGCGCACCTCGGGGTCTCTTTCCAGATAAGCGTGGCCCGCGACACCCTCCGTGTACACCACGTCCTGATCACCACGCTCAGGGAACTCGAGGATGCAGAAGGGACCGTTCAGGGCCGGGTGCACGCCACTGGACAGCGGCAGCACCTGCAACGTCACGTTCGGCTGCTGGCTCGCCTGGCTGAGCCGGGCCAGCTGCTCGCGCATGACCTCCGGACCGCCGATCATCCTGGAGATGACTGGCTCGTTGAGGATGCACCACAGCTTCAGCGGGTCCGACCCGGTGAGCACCCGCTGGCGTCCCATCCGCAGCTCCACCGCGCGGTCGATCTGCCGCGTGTCCTGCCACCGGCGGACCGAGGTCATGACCGTGCGGGCGTAGCCCTCCGTCTGCAGCAGGCCGTGGACCACCTGGTCCTCGAACACCCGCAGCCCGGACGCCTCGGCCTCCAGGCCGACATAGACATCGAACCCGGTCGGGAGCACGTCGTCATAGACGGCCCACCATCCCTTACGGTGGCCTTCCCGGGCCATCTCGGTGAGCACCTGCCGCTGGCCCGGGTCGTCCACGCCGTACATGTCGAACATCGTCATCAGGTAGGCGCTCCGGGTGGGCGCCTTCCCGGTCTCGATGCGGGACAGCGTCGATGCGGCCAGGCCCAGCCGGTCCGCGGCCTCTTCGAGCTTGAACGAGTGCGCCTCGCGCAAGCGCCTTAATTCAGAGCCGAGCCGCCGCCGCCGCACCGTGGGGCCGATGGACACGGGCATCTCGCCTCCTCGAAGGCAGGTCCGGCAGCATCCCGTCTCAGGTGAGGGGCAGGATGGATAGAACTCTTCCGGTACGTCAAGTAACGATACCGGACTTGCGAAAGGGATGAGATCTCATCTGAAATTTCGCCTCCGATATTTGTGCTACGCACTTGCGTGAGATGCACGCCCACCCCCATCATGGATCTGACACGCCGTATCTGACCGGCTACCATCGCGGACCCAGGCGGCGGGTCGCCACGTACCTGGGCGGCCCGCTGGCCTCGTCAAGGGGGGAACGCGTGGAGCCGGGAAGGAGCGCACCAGCAATGGGAGCCACCGCCTCCACGGCGGCCGGAACGACACGCGCCGGCGGCCCGCGGACAGTAGCGACGGAGCTGCCGCAGGCCACTGCGGCAGCGGCCCGCCCCGGGCCGGCCATCGTCGGCAGCATGACCATCGCGGGCGTCACCAGGAACGTCGCGGAAGCGCGGGCGTTCGTGGCCAGGACTCTCGGTGAGACGCATCCCTGTGCGGACGAGGCAGTTTTACTGTGTTCTGAGCTGGTCACCAACGCCGTACTGCACAGTGATTCCGGCCAGCCCGGCGGAACCGTCACCGTGGTCGTGCTCGGCCTGCCCGGCGCGGTCCGGGTGGAGGTCGTGGACAACGGCTCGGTGCGCAGCGCCCCCGTGGTCAAGGACGAGGTGTACGAACCGGACGGGCACGGCCTGTTCCTGGTCGAGCAGCTCGCCGAGAAGTGGGGCTACACCCGCGACGAGGTCGGCACCACGGTCTGGTTCCGGCTCATCTGCTGACGCCGGCCGGAGGCCGGTCCCTGAGTCACCGGCCGCCCTCCCCAGACGCGTTCTGCGCGGCCCCCGGGGGGAGGGCGGCCGGTTCAGTACTCGCGCCGCGCCCGCACCTCGCGCCGCGGCGGCCCGCCACCCCGGCCGCCGCTGGACCGCCGCTCCCGCAGCCGCAGGGACAGGCGGATCGGGCTACCCTCGAAGCCGAACTCCTCGCGCAGCCGCCGCTCGAGGAAACGACGGTAGCCCGCCTCCAGGAACCCCGTGGTGAACAGCACGAAGTGCGGCGGCCGGATCCCCGCCTGGGTCGCGAACATGATCCGCGGCTGCCGTGCCGCCCCGGGACGGCGGCGGGGTAGCCGCGACCACCTCGCTGACCCAGGCGTTCAGCCGCCCGGTGGGCACCCGGGTCTCCCAGCTCTCCAGGGCCTGCTCGATGGCGGGCACCAGCCGGTCCACGTGCCGCCCGGTCATCGCGGAGATGTTGACCCGCGGCGCCCAGCGGGCGGTGTGCAGCTGCCGGTCGATTTCCCGGTCCAGCTGCAGCCGCCGGTCCTCATCCACCAGGTCCCACTTGTTGTAGGCGATGACCAGGGCCCGGCCGGCGTCGATCACCATCGAGATGATGCGCAGGTCCTGCTCGGTGAGCGGCTCGCTGGCGTCCACCAGGACGACGGCCACCTCGGCGCGCTCCAGCGCCCCGGCGGTGCGCAGCGCCGCGTAGAAGTCGGCGCCCTGGTTCTGGCTGGCCCGCCGCCGGATTCCGGCGGTGTCCACGAACCGCCAGGTGGCGCCGCCCAGCTCGATCAGCTCGTCAACCGGGTCACGGGTGGTGCCCGCCACCTCGTCCACCAGCACCCGGGTCTGCCCGGCCAGCTTGTTCAGCAGGCTGGACTTGCCCACGTTGGGGCGGCCGATGAGGGCGACCCGGCGCGGACCGCCCGTCTCGCCGATCCGCTCCTGCGGGGTCTCCGGCAGCGCGTCGAGCACCTTGTCCAGCAGGTCCCCGCTGCCGCGCCCGTGCAGCGCGCTCACCGGCTGAGGCTCGCCCAGGCCGAGCGACCACAGGGCCGTAGCGGCAGGTTCCGCGATGCTGTCGTCCACCTTGTTTGCCGCAACGACAACCGGTTTCCCGGCCCGCCGGAGCACCGCGGCGACGGCGGCGTCGGCGTCGGTGACCCCGACGATCGCGTCCAGCACGAACAGCACCGCGTCCGCGGCCTCGACGGCCACCCGGGCCTGGGCGGTGACCTGCTCGGCCAGCTCACGCCGCTGCTGGCCCTCCTCGGCGCCAGGGAACGGTTCCCAGCCGCCGGTGTCCACGACGGTGAACGCACGGCCCCGCCAGGAGGCGTCGTAGGTGACCCGGTCCCGGGTGACCCCGGGAACATCCTGGACCACCGCCTGCCGGCTGCCGAGAATGCGGTTGACCAGGGTGGACTTGCCGACGTTGGGGCGGCCGACCACGGCGAGCACCGGGACGCGGACCCCGGGCTGGCTCTCGTCGCCGTCCACCGGGTCACCGGCGTCGGCCCAGTAGTCCCCGGGGCCGTAGTCCGCAGCGTCAAAGTCCCCCGTGTCCCCGGTCATCGCGACCACGCCACGTCGGCCCGCTCGCGGGCCAGGCTCACGATCACGCGGATGACCTCGTCCAGGTCCAGGGCGCTGGAATCGATCAGCACCGCGTCGGGGGCCTTGGCCATCCGGGCTGCGTCGGCCCGGTCCCGGCGCTGCTGCTCGGCCTGGGTCAGGGCCACCGTGGCCGCGGGGTCAGTGGCCAGGTCAGCGCTGCGCCGCTCCGCGCGGACGGCATCGCTCGCGGTCAGGTACACCTTGACCGGGGCCCCGGGGGCGACCACGGTGCCGATGTCGCGGCCCTCGGCCACGATCCCCGCCCCGTCAGCGCAGGCCCCGGTGATGATGGCCCGCTGCATGGCCACCAGCCGGGCGCGCACCTCGGGGACCGACGCGACGGCGCTGACCGCGTTGGACACCTCGCGGGTGCGGATCGGGGCGGTCACGTCGATGCCGCCCACGCTGACCGTGGGGTGGCCGGGGTCGGTACTCACCTCGATGGCCGGCTCCTGCGCCTGGGCAGCCACCGCCTCAGGGCGCCCCACCGGCACGCCGTGGGAGAGCATCCACCAGGTCAGGGCGCGATACATCGCCCCGGTGTCCAGGTAGCGCAGGCCGAGGCCACGTGCGACACCGCGGGCGGCACTGGATTTGCCGGACCCCGCGGGGCCGTCCACGGCAATGATGAGGCAGTCGGTCACGAGGGCGATGCTACCGGCGCACGGGCCATCCATTGGCCGCGAGCGCCTCGGTCAGCCGCCCGACGGCCTCCGGGTGGACCGTCAGCTCGGCCACGCCCACCGGCAGGCCGGGAGAATGCTCGATGGCGATGTCCTCGATGTTGACCCCGGCCTCCCCCGCGGCCTGGAACAGCCGGGCGAGCTCGCCGGGCCGGTCAGGGATCACCACCTGCACGGCCGCCTCGGCCCTGGCGGGGGCGCCCCGCTTGCCCGGGATTCTCGCCACCCCGGCGCCGCCCTGCTCCAGGAGGGCGGCAAGGACCTTCAGGCCCGGCCCGCCCAGGCCAGCACCGCCCAGGCCAGCAGCGGGGCCGGGAACGGTGCCGGTGGCGGGGCCGTGACCGGGCGCCCCGGCGGTCTCCGCCAGGGCCTCGGCCACCGCCGCCAGGTCGGCCGCCACCGCGGCGAGCACCGCCGCGACCGGGGCCGCGTTGGCCGCCAGGATCTGGGTCCACAGCCCGGTATCGCCGGCCGCGATCCGGGTCACGTCCCGCAGCCCCTGGCCCGCGAGGGACAGCGCGCCGTCGCTGGCGTCGGCCAGCCGGGCCGCCATGGCCGCGGACAGCACGTGCGGCGCGTGCGAGACCAGGGCCACCCAGCGGTCATGCTCGGCCGCGCTGACCTCGGCGGGCTCGGCGCCGCAGGTCCGGGCCAGCGCCGCGATCGCCGCCAGGCCGGCGGCCGCGACCGGCGGACCAGGGCAGATGACCCAGGGCCGGCCGAGGAACAGGTCGGCGCGGGCCGCAGCCGGGCCGGACCGCTCCCGGCCGGACAGCGGGTGCCCGGGCACGAACGAGGCCAGGTCACAGCCGGCCGCCTGAGCCTGCCGCACCGGCAGCATCTTCACGCTGGCCACATCGGTGTACCAGCGGGCCAGGCCAGCCGCCTGGGCGCGGGCCAGGGTCGGCGCCACGGCCTGCGGGGGCACGGCCAGCACGGCTACGTCGGCGGGACCGCCGGGCGGCGGGCCCGCGGGCACGTCGCCGGGCAGCACCGTGCCCGCCCCGATGTCGGCGGCCAGCCGGGCGGCCGCCGGATCGGAGTCGGCGAGCCATACGGCGACACCCCGGGGCCGCAGCGCGAGCGCGACCGAGGTCCCGATCAGCCCGGTCCCGATCACGATGACGCTGTCCGGGGCGGTCACTGTGCTGATCTCACTGTCCTGATCTCACTGGGCGATATCCAGCCGCAGCGCGATGGCGCCGCGCAGGTAGACGTGCTGCATAGCCGCGCGCGGCTGGCCGGTCTCGATGTGCATCATCAGCCGGACCACCCGCGGCAGCGCGTGCGGGACGGCGATCTCCGAGGCGCACAGCAGCGGGACGTCCTGGAAGCCGATCTTGCGGGCGGCCAGGGCCGGGAACTCGGCGGTGAGGTCGGGGGTGGTGGTGAACACCACGCTGATGACGTCGGCCGGAACCAGGCTGTTCCGCGCCATGACCTCGGCCACGAGCTCCGTCGTGCCCTCGAGGATCGCCTCCCGCTCGTTCGCGTCCACCTGGACCGCGCCGCGGATCGCCCTGACCGCCACCAGCCTGCTCCTTCACGCCGTCAGGTCCGAGGACTTCCTCCTGGCCCGCTGATACCCGCCAGGTTACAGACCGACAGCCGCGTAGAGCTCACCTATCTCACGGGTGGTCAGCGGGCGCGTCGTGCCGGGCCGCTGCGACCCCAGCGCGACGGGCCCCACGTGCGTCCGGACCAGCCGGGTGACCGGGTGGCCGACCTCGGCCAGCATCCGCCGCACGATGTGCTTGCGTCCCTCGTGCAGGGTGAGTTCCACCAGGGCGCGGGAGCCGGCCTGCTCGACCACCCGGAACTTGTCCGCGGTGGCCACCCCGTCGTCGAGCTCGACTCCGGTGAGCAGCCGCCGGCCCACGTCACGGGGCAGCGGGCCGGGCACGTCGGCCAGGTAGGTCTTCAGCACCCCGTAGCTGGGGTGAGCCAGCCGGTGGGCCAGTTCGCCGTCGTTCATGAGCAGCATCAGGCCCTCGGTGTCATAGTCGAGCCGGCCCACGTGGTAGAGGCGTTCCGGGTACTCCCCCAGGAAGTCGGCGATCGTCGGCCGCCCGCGGTCGTCGGACATGGTCGTGAGCACCCCGGCGGGCTTGTTCAGCGCGAGGTAGACCACATCCTGCTGGGACGGGATGCGCATCCCGTCCACCCGGATGACCTGGTGCTCCGGGTCCACCCGGGCGCCATACCGGCGCACGGTCTCGCCGTCAACCTCGACCCGGCCCGCACCGATCAGTTCCTCGCAATGCCGGCGGCTGCCCACACCTGCCGCGGCGAGCACCTTCTGCAGCCGCACGCCGCCCGGCACATCGATCAGGCTGTCGCGCTCGCTGTCGTCCAGCAGGTCATCGTCTTCTCCCCGGCCAGCCGGGGACTCGCGGGGGGGACCGGGGGCGTCCCCCCGGGCTCACGGAGTCAGGTCCCCTGGCGCTCATCTACCGCATCCTCGACGTCCTCGACGTGCTCGGGCAGGAAGGGGGCGAGATCCGGGAGTTCCGCCAGGCTGGCCAGGCCGAGCCGCTCCAGGAAGTACCCGGTGGTGCGGTAGAGGATAGCCCCGGTCTCGGTCTCGGTGCCGGCCTCCTCGACCAGGCCGCGCAGGGTGAGCGTACGCAGCACGCTGTCGCAGTTGACCCCGCGGACGGCCGAGACCCGGGCCCGGTTCACTGGCTGCCGGTAGGCCACCACGGCCAGCGTCTCGAGGGCGGCCTGGGTCAGCCGGACCTCCTGGCCGTCGCGGACGAACCGCTCTACCACCGGCGCGCAGTCCGCCCGGGTGTAGTAGCGCCAGCCGCCCGCCACCTCACGCAGATCGAAGCCACGCTCCTCGGCGTCGTAGGACGCGGCGAGGTCGCGCAGCGCCGCCGCGACCTCCTCGCGCGGGCGCTCGAGGACCTGGGCGATGACGATCTCCGGCACCGGCTCGTCCACCACGAGCAGGATCGCCTCGAGACTGGCCCGCAAACCGGGACCTGCCGTGCCCGCGGCCGGCTCCCCCTCGGCCAGCCCAGCGTCGGCCAGCCCAGCGTCGGCCAGCTCAGGCTCGGCACCCGCGGTACCCCCCTGCGGGGCGGCCTCGTCCTCCATGCTCACCCGTCTTCCTCCTCGGCCTCGGCGCCCGTCCCGGCCTCCCCGGCCGGCCTCCCGTCGGCCACCCAGGTCACGTACAGCTCCCCCAGCGGGGTCACCTGGTCGAACGAGACGTTACCTTCCCGGTAGAGCTCCAGCAGCGCCAGGAACCGGGCCACGACCTCGTAGGTTCCTGAGCAGTCGGCGGACAGGCGGCGGAACGTCGCCCGGCCGAGCCTCCTGAGCCTCGCCCGCATAATGTCGGCCTGCTCGCGGACGGTGGTCGCCGGGGAGTGCAGGTGCTCGGTGGACACCTGGGGCACCGGGCGGGGAGTCAGGGCCCGCGCGGCGATCGCGGCGAACTCCGCCGGGCCCAGGCCCAGCAAGACCTCGGGGAGCAGCTCGGCGAACTGGGGCTCCATCGGCACCCGGCGGGCGAACCGGCGGCCCTGGACCGACATCCGGCCCGCGAACACCGCCGCGACCTCCTTGTAGGCCCGGTACTGCAGCAGCCGGGCGAACAGCAGGTCCCGGGCCTCCAGCAGGGCGAGGTCCTCCTCGTCCTCGACCTCGCCGCTGGGCAGCAGCCGGGCGGCCTTCAGGTCGAGCAGGGTGGCCGCCACCAGCAGGAAATAGCTGGCCTGGTCGAGGTCCCAGCCGTCGGCCAGGGCCCGGATGTAGGCGATGAACTCGTCCGTCACCTGGGAGAGGGCGACCTCGGTGATGTCCAGCTTGTGCTTGGAGATCAGGCCGAGCAGCAGGTCGAAGGGGCCCTCGAAGACGGCGAGGTGGACTTCGAACCCGCCCTGGCCGGTGCCCTGCGCCGCCTCATCGGCGGGCTCAGTTGTCACCGCACGCATCACCGGCAGCCTGCCACCTCACGTAGTCTCTCGCAATCGCCCAGCCAGCAGGCTCGCCTTGCCCTCAGCGTCCAGGTCGGCCAGCAGCACGGCGATGGCCTCCCGGACCAGCCTGCCACGATCCACCGTGATCCCGTAACCGCGCAAGGCCAGACGGGCCCGCTCGAGGTCGAGAAGCTCGGCGGCGGACAGGTAGACCGTGATCTTCTGCGGATGGGCTTCACGTCCGCTGGCCTGCCGGCCATCCCCGGGAGATGGTCCGGGGGCGGACGGACCCGGCGCGGCCGGCCGGAGCAGCTCGGCGACGCCGGGCAGGCTTACCCGTCGTGGACGGGACCCGCGGCCCACCCGCCTGCCCGTTCCCGCTTCATGGTGCCCGCCTTAATCTGTGCGCTTCACTGACCACCGCTCCAGTACCTCCCGGGCGAGCTCCCGGTAGGAGCTCGCTCCGGTGGACGAGGGGTCGAAGCTGGTGATCGGCTCGCCGGCCACGGTGGCGTCGGGGAACCGCACGGTCCGGTTGATCACCGTGTGGAAGACCTTGTCCCCGAACCCCTTGACCACCTCGGCGAGAACCTCGCGGGAGTGCAGGGTCCGCGAGTCGTACATGGTGGCGAGCAGACCGTCGATACCGAGCCGCGGGTTGAGCCTGCTCGAGACCTTGTCGATGGTCTCCAGCAGCAGGGCCACCCCGCGCATGGCGAAGTACTCGCATTCCAGCGGCACGAGCACCCCGGCCGCGCAGGCCAGCGCGTTCACGGTGAGCAGCCCGAGCGAGGGCTGGCAGTCGATGAGGACGACGTCGTACTCGGGCAGCAGCGGCTCCAGCACCCCGCCGAGCACGAACTCCCGGCCGACCTCGTGGACCAGCTGGACCTCCGCCCCGGACAGGTCGATGTTGCTGGGCAGCAGGTCCATGCCGTGCACCGTGGTCTTGAACACCACGTCGGACGCCTGCAACCCGCGTTCCATCAGCAGGTTGTAGATCGTGTACTCGAGCTCGTGCGGCTGGATGCCCAGGCCGACCGACAGCGCGCCCTGCGGGTCGAAGTCCACCAGCAGCACCCGCCGCCCGTTCTCAGCCAGCGCCGCGCCCAGGTTGATGGTGGTGGTGGTCTTGCCCACCCCGCCCTTCTGGTTGCAGACGGCGACGATGCGCGCGGGACCATGCTGCAGCAAAGGTTCTGGCTCGGGGAAGGCCGGCACCGGCCGCCCAGTGGGCCCGATGGAGCCTGGTTCAGCATGAATCAAGTGCGCCCCTGCTACCATCTGCTGCACCTCCCCGGCGGACTGGCAAAACCTCCGCTGGAACCGGGACTCTAGGGCCTGCCATGGCCGCCGGCAAGCCGACTCACCGGAGCGTTACTCAATACCGGCGAGCGAGTGCGGGCCCGGAGGGCCTGCACGAGCGGTCGGTGCAGGTTTGATGAGTAACGCGACTTCTGAGGCAAGCACCGAATGTCCAGGTAACTACGCCCGATTCATGTCCAGGTAACTGCCGCCGATTCGGGTCAGGCTAGCCGAGCGCGCGGGGATGCGCGGCGGAGTACACCTCGCGGAGCTTGTCCACCGTCACCATGGTGTAGATCTGCGTGGTGGTCACGGAGGCGTGGCCGAGCAGTTCCTGGACCACCCGGACGTCCGCGCCGCCGTCGAGCAGGTGCGTGGCGTAGGAATGCCGCAGCGTGTGCGGGGAAACCCCGCCCAGGCCAGCCCGGTCCGCGGCCGCCTTGAGCACTCCCCAGGCCCCCTGCCGGGTCAGCCGCCCGCCCCGGGCGTTGAGGAACACCGCCGGGCTGGCCGAGGCCCGGCGGCCCGCCGAGGCCAGCGTCGGCCGGGCCCGGACCAGGTAGGCCTCCAGCGCCTCGCGGGCGTACCGGCCGACCGGGACCACCCGGTCCCGGCCGCCCTTGCCGGCCAGCCGGACCGTGGCGGGCGGTCCGGGCACTCCTGCCCCCGGAGCGGCGCGGGACGGGGACGGCCCGTCCTGCGCGGCCAGGAAGCCGAGGTCATCGACGTCGAGCCCGACGGCCTCGGAGATCCGGGCGCCGGTCCCGTACAGCAGCTCGAGCAGGGCCCGGTCGCGCAGCGGGCGCAGCGCGTCGCCGTCGTCTCCCCCTCCCGCGGCGGCGATCAGCCGTTCCACCTCCGGCACCCCGATCGCACGGGGCAGCTTCCGCGGGCCGGCGGGCGGGTGGACCAGGCTGGCCGGGTCGGATCCGGCCAGCCCCTCGGCGGCGGCGAACGCGTGCAGCCCGCGGACTGCCACCACGGCCCGGCCGGCCGAACTGGCCGCGAGCGGCGAGTGGTCGCCGTCCCCCTCCCGCAGCCCGGCCAGGAACGCCGCCACGTCCTCCGTGGTGACCTCGCCGATCACCGTCCGGCCCCGGGCGGCCAGCGAGGCCTGGTAGCGGAGCAGGTCACGCCGGTAGGCCGCCAGCGTGTGCACGGCCAGGCCGCGTTCCACCGTGAGGTGATCGAGGTAACGGCTGACCGCGCCCGGGACGCTGGTGGGGCCGGCCGTGGTCAGCTCAGGACCTCGCTGGCGGGCACGAACGGCAGGCCGTGCGCCTCCGCGACCGGCCCGCAGGTCAGGCTGCCCTCGTGGGTGTGCAGCCCGAGCGTGAGCGCCGGGTCGGCGCGCAACGCGTCGCGCCAGCCCCGGTTGGCCAGTTCGACCACGTACGGCAGGGTGACGTTGGTGAGCGCGTAGGTCGAGGTGTGCGGCACGGCGCCGGGCATGTTCGCCACGCAGTAGTACAGGGAGTCGTGCACCTGGTAGGTCGGGTCGGCGTGCGTGGTCGGACGGGAGCCCGCGAAACAGCCGCCCTGGTCGATGGCGATGTCCACCAGCACCGAGCCGGGCTTCATCCGGGACACCAGCTCGTCGGAGACCAGCTCGGGTGCTTTCGCGCCCGGCACCAGCACCGCGCCGATGACCAGGTCGGCGTCGATGACCGCCCGCTCGATCTCGTAGGTGTTGGAGGCGACCGTCTGGCAGTGGCCCTGGTAGATCGCGTCGGCCGAGCGCAGCCGGGCAACGTTCTTGTCCACCAGCAGGACCTCGGCCTGCATGCCCAGCGCGATGGCCGCCGCGTTCATGCCGGAGACGCCCGCGCCGAGGACCACCACCTTGGCCGCGTACACGCCGGACACCCCGCCCATCAGCACGCCCCGGCCGCCACCGTCGCGCTGCAGGTGGTGGGCCCCCACCTGGGGCGCCATCCGGCCCGCCACCTCGGACATGGGGGCCAGCAGCGGCAGGGACTTGTCCGCCAGCTGGACGGTCTCGTAGGCGATGGCGGTGATACCCGAGTCGAGCAGCGCATCGGTACAGGGCCGCGACGCCGCGAGGTGCAGGTAGGTGAACAGCACCTGGCCCTTGCGCATCCGGTGGTACTCGTCGGCTACCGGCTCCTTGACCTTGAGGATCAGGTCCCCGGTCTGCCAGACATCGTCGGCGCTGGGCAGGATGACCGCACCCGCGGCCACGAAGTCCTCGTCCGGGATCGACGACCCGGTGCCCGCGTCACGCTCGATGAACACCTCGTGGCCGCCCCGGGTCAGCTCAAGAACGCCGGCCGGGGTGATCGCCACCCGGTATTCATGGTTCTTGACCTCTTTGGGAACGCCTACCCTCATGGCTGCAAGCCCTCTCTCGTAACTCCGCCCCCGGCCCCATTGCCGGGTGCGCCGAGTCTCGACTACTCAGTGCCCTGGCGGATCCGCCAGCAGGCACCGCTCAGTCGTCATCGTCGCCCGCGGCCCGCAGGCCGCTGAACCCGCGGGCCCGCGCGGCATACGCGGACAAGATACCCACCGCGGCAACCCCATTGTGCAGGTCACCTGCGATAAACGCGTCCAGCGCGCCGTCCAGGGCGACCCAGCCGATCTCCAGCCGGGTTTCCTCGTGCCGGGGTACGAAGTCGCGCTGCGCCGCCGGAACCTCAGCCAGGTCACGGGCCAGGAAGACGCGGATGGACTCGGTGCTGATGCCCGGTGAGGAGTAGAAGTCGATGAGCACCTGCCAGTCACCGGCCTGGTACCCGGTTTCCTCCCGCAGTTCCCGCTCGGCCGTCTTGCGCAGCGGCTCGCCGCTGACGTCCCGCAGGCCCGCGGGCAGCTCCCAGAGCATCCGGGCGACCGGATGCCGGTACTGGCGGATCATCAGGACCCGGCCCGCCTCGTCGAGGGGGACGATCGCGACCGCCCCGGGGTGCTCCACCACCTGCCGCCCCGCGACCTCGTGGTCGGGCATCTGCACCTGGTCGGTGCGCAGCGTGACGATCGGCCCGCGGGCCTGCACGGCCGAGGAGAGCACCGGCCAGCGCTCCGGCGTGTCGCGCAGCGAGACCCGGGCATCCGGCCCGGCCCCGGGAAGCCCGGCTTCCTCGCAGGTCATGCGCTCGCCGCGGCCGGGTGGCCGAGGGCCGCGCTGCCGCGGCTGAGGGACTTGGCCCGCTCGCGCGCCGCGGCGACCAGCCCGGCGAAGAGCGGGTGCGCCCGGGTGGGCCGGGACAGGAACTCGGGGTGCGCCTGGGTGGCCACGAAGAACGGGTGAACTTCCCGCAGCAGCTCGACGAACTCGACCAGGCGGCCATCGGGCGACAGGCCGGAGCAGATCAGCCCGGCCTGTTCCAGGACCGGCCGGTAGGCGTTGTTCACCTCGTAACGGTGCCGGTGCCGCTCTTCCACCAGGTCCGTCCCGTACAGCTCGCGGACCAGCGACCCCTCGGAGAGCACGGCGGGGAAAAGGCCCAGCCGCATCGTGCCGCCCATGTCGCGCTCGCCCGCGACCACGTCCTGCTGGTCGGCCATGGTGGCGATGACCGGATCCGGGGTGTCCGGGTCGAACTCGGAGCTGTTCGCGTCGGGCAGACCGGCCAGGTCCCGCGCGACCTCGATCGCGGCGCACTGCAGCCCGAGGCACAGGCCCAGCAGCGGGATCCCGTTCTCCCGGGCGTACCGGATGGCGCCGAGCTTGCCCTCGATGCCCCGGACCCCGAAGCCACCCGGGACGAGCACCCCGTCCACGTCGGCGAGCTGGCGGGCCGCGCCTTCCGGCGTCTGGCAGTCGTCGCTGGTCACCCACCGGATGTTGACCCGGGCGTCGTTGGCGAAGCCGCCCGCCCGCAGGGCCTCGGCGGGTGACAGGTAGGCGTCGGGCAGGTCAACGTACTTGCCGACCAGCGCGATCGTGACGCTGTGCGCAGGCCGGTGCACCCGGCGCAGCAGGTCATCCCAGTCAGTCCAGTCCACGTCGCGGAACGGCAGGCCGAGCCGCCGCACCACGTAGGCGTCGAGCCCCTCGGTGTGCAGGACCTTGGGGATGTCGTAGATGGACGGGGCGTCAACCGCGGAGACCACGGCCTCCTCGTCCACGTCACACATGAGGCTGATCTTCCGCTTGAGCCCATCGCTGATCGGCCGGTCGCTGCGGCAGACGATCGCGTCGGGCTGGATGCCGATGCTGCGCAGCGCGGCCACGGAGTGCTGGGTGGGCTTGGTCTTCAGCTCCCCGGACGGGCCGATGTAAGGCAGCAGCGACACGTGCAGGAAGAAACAGCGGTCCCGGCCGATCTCGTGCCTGATCTGCCGGATGGCCTCCAGGAACGGCTGCGACTCGATGTCGCCCACGGTGCCGCCCACCTCGGTGATGACCACGTCAACGCCGGGGCCGCCCATATCGACGATGCGGGCCTTGATCTCGTTGGTGATGTGCGGGATGACCTGCACCGTGTCGCCCAGGTAGTCGCCGCGGCGCTCCTTGGCGATCACGCTGGAGTAGATCTGCCCGGTGGTGACGTTCGCCGAGCCGCGCAGCCGCGTGTCCAGGAACCGCTCGTAGTGCCCGACGTCGAGGTCGGTCTCGGTCCCGTCGTCGGTGACGAACACCTCCCCGTGCTGGAACGGGTTCATGGTGCCCGGATCGACGTTCAGGTAGGGGTCAAGCTTCTGCATCGTGACGTTGAGGCCACGGAGCTTGAGTAGCCGCCCCAGGCTGGAGGCGGTGAGCCCCTTGCCGAGGCTCGAGGCAACTCCCCCGGTGACGAAGAGGTGGCGTGTCGAAGATTGCCGTGATGCGTGCGGTGCCGCAGCCAACAGAAGGCTCCCGTGGTCGGTGTGAGGCGGGAATCCCGCCGGTCCACGGACCATCAGAATATCAGCCCTCGCAGCTCGCCTGATGCCCGGACACGCAAGGGACCCCCGCCGCCTTGCTCAGCTCCACCGTAAATCAGATCACACCGCGCCGTCAGCGCCCCGGCGGTCACACGGGCGAGGTGCTCGGCTCGCCGTCCTGGCGCTCGGCCACGCCGCGCGGGCCGCCGCCAGGGCTCTCCCCCGCCTCGCCGAACCGGGCCAGGAGGACCGCACAGGTCACCGCCAGCACGAAGGCCGCCGCGGCAAGCGGCGCCAGCCCGGGCCGGGTGTGGTCACCCAGGAACAGGATCCCGATGAGGGCGGGGGGCGCGGTCTCGGCCAGGACGACCGCAGCGGTGGCCACGGTGACGCTGCCGCTTTCCAGCGCGGTGGCGTAGAGCATGAACGACACCACCCCGGCCGCCACGAGCGCGTACGCGGCCGGGTCGCGGATCAGTTCCGCCGGGGAGTACCCGGGCAGCACCCGCGCGGCCACGGCGAGCACCCCGTAGCCGAGCCCGGCGACGGCACCCAGCGCGGGGGTGCGGGCCCCGCGGAGCCGGGAGGCCAGGACGCCGGCCACGGCCACGGCCACCACCGCCAGCACCAGCGCCAGCTTGAAGTCCCCGCCGACGGCGGTCGCCCCCTCGGCCCCGGCTGACGCGCCGAGCAGGCCCACGCCGACCACGACCCCGGCCACCGCCAGCCATTCCCGCCAGGCCAGCTCGACCTTGATCAGCCAGGCGGCCAGCACGGCGGTCACGGCCAGATTCCCGGCGATGATCGCCTGCACGGCGTAGAGCGGCAGCCGCCGCAGCGCTACCAGCTGGGCCAGGAACCCGAGCAGGTCCAGGGCGAGGCTGGCCACGAACCGCCACTGGCGCAGCATCCGGACGACCAGGCCAGGATCCACGGAGCCGAGCGCTGAGCCGGGCGTCCCGCCGTCCGGCGCCCGGCGGCTCGCCGCCCGCACCGCGACGGCCTGCATGACCGAGGCGATTCCGTAGCACAAGGCGGCCACGATCGCGGCCACCAGGCTGACCAACACGACTATGACCCTACGCGGCGGCTCAGGACGGCGCGATGCCGTGCCGGGCCAGGTCGGCCCGGGCGGCCGGGGCATCGGTGAACGGGAAGCTCCGGATGCCCAGGGCGCTGGCCGCCGCCACGTTGTCAGGCCGGTCGTCCAGGAAGATGACCTCGCCCGGCCCGGCGTCCAGCCGCGCCAGCGTGGCCCGGAAACACTCCGGCTCGGGCTTGGCCGACTTGAGCGCGCAGCTGAACACCAGGTGCTCGAAGTGGCCGGCCAGCGGCAGCGCCTGGACGGCCTCGGCCACGTCGGCCGGCGCGTTCGACAGCACGGCGAGCCGCTGGCCCGCCGCGGCCAGCCCGGCGATCAGCTCCACCGTGCCGGCCTGCAGGGTCAGCCAGGACGCGGTGTCCAGCCGGCTTAGCTCGGCGACCTCGGCGTCGGTGTACGAGCGGCCCAGGTCCGCCGCGACCCGCTGCCAGTAGGCGGTGACGTCCAGCGCGGCCCGGTCGTAGTCCAGCCGGTACCTCCAGTAGGCCGACTCGAAGTCCGCCGCCGGGCCACCGGAGGCGCGGGCCAGCCGGGCCCGGTCCGCCTCGGGCTGGGGATGGCAGATCACGCCGCCGTAGTCGAATAGCACCCAGGTCATGCGCATCCTTCCGGGCGAGGTCAGGCTCTGCGAACCTACCAGCGCCGGTGCGCCCGCGGCCGGCCCGGCCGGCGGCCTGGCCCCGGGCGGCCTGGCTCGGGGCCGCCTGGCCGGGGGCCGCGCAGTGTGGGGCCTTACCCGACCGGGCTGGTGCCCGGCCGGACCACTCCGGTGCCCGGCCGGACCGGGCTGGTGCCGCGGAGGGCTGCGCCGCTGCTGATGCCCATGGCGTGCGCCAGGGCGGTCCAGAAGCCGGGCGACCGGCTGGCCGAGCGTACCGGGCCGGCCCCGGCCACCCCCGCGCAGCCTCCGGCACTGACGGTGACCACGGGGAAACCCCTGGGGCCGGCGGCGAAACTGAGCCGGTAGCTGACGCCCAGGTCGGCCGGGCAGTTCATGACCACGCGGGGCATGGCGGGCAGCCCGCAGACCGCCGTGGCTACCGACCGCGCCCGGGCCGGGCTCGACACTGTGGTCCCGGCGGGAAAGGCGAAGTGCAGGTGGTTCTGCGGCAGGGCATTGACCCGGGTAACCACCAGCCGGGTAACCGCCGCCGACGCCGCGCACAGGGCCGCGCGGCCCGCGGTCCTCGGGCCGCCCGGAATGACGCCGCTGGTGCTGGCGCTGCTGGCCGGGGTGGCCGCCTGGGTCGCGCTGGACGTGGTCGCGGCCTGGCTTCCGCAGGCGGCCATCAGCAGCGCGGTCGCAGGAGCCGCCAGGACCAGCAGTCCCGGGCGGGTGAGACGGCCGGACCGTGTTCGGGGCACGCGCATGGTGTCCTCCCTCGCCAGTCATGGGGCCGGAAAGCAGTGTGTCCAGGGCACTGAGCGGCGGCCTGGACCGCTCAGTGCCCTGAACTACACAGACTTGGACGTGCGGGAGCCCTCAGCGGTTCCGCTCCGTGAGAACGGATCACGATCAGTGGCACGACAGTAGCCGCCGTCGCCGCGCGAAGCCCGCAACCCGGCCGCCGGGAGGCCCGCCTCCGCTTGACCAGGACAAACTCGCCCACATCAGACGCCGGCGGCCTGCATCCCCCGCAGTTCGTGCTTCAGTTCCCTGATCTCGTCGCGGATCCGGGCGGCCACCTCGAACTGCAGCTCCGCCGCGGCCGTGTGCATCTGCTCGGTCAGCTGGGCAATCAGCGCGATCAGGTCGCCGCGGGCGGCGCCGCCGCCCTCACCCTCGCCGGCACCGCTGGCCGAGGCCCGCACCCGCGAGGACAGTCCTGGCACCGGGGTCTTGCCGCGGCTCTGCTGGCGCCCGCTGCCGCCGATCAGCTTCTCGGTGTCCGCGTCCTCGCGGACCAGCTGGTCGAGGATGTCGGCGATCCGCTTGCGCAGCGGGGTCGGGTCGATGCCGTGCTCGGTGTTGTAGGCGACCTGCTTGGCCCGCCGCCGGTCGGTCTCGTCGATCGCCCGCTGCATGGACGGGGTGACCTGGTCGGCGTACATGTGCACCTGGCCGGACACGTTCCGGGCCGCCCGCCCGATGGTCTGGATCAGTGAGGTCCCGGAGCGCAGGAAGCCCTCCTTGTCGGCGTCCAGGATGGACACCAGCGACACCTCGGGCAGGTCCAGTCCCTCACGGAGCAGGTTGATCCCGACCAGCACGTCGTACTCACCGACGCGCAGCTCCCGGAGGAGCTCCACCCGGCGCAGCGTGTCCACCTCGCTGTGCAGGTACCGGGCGCGGATGCCGAGTTCCAGCAGGTAGTCGGTCAGGTCCTCGGCCATTTTCTTGGTCAGCGTGGTGACCAGCACCCGCTCGGACCGTTCGGCGCGTGTCCTGATCTCGTCCACCAGGTCGTCGATCTGGCCCTTGGTCGGCTTGACGATGACCTGGGGGTCGATCAGCCCGGTCGGCCGGATTACCTGCTCGACCACGTCTCCGGCCACCCGCTGCAGTTCGTAGGGGCCGGGGGTGGCGGACAGGTACACGGTCTGGCCGATCCGCTCGGTGAACTCATCCCAGGTGAGCGGCCGGTTGTCGATCGCGCTGGGCAGCCGGAATCCGTGCTCGACCAGGGCCCGCTTGCGGGACACGTCGCCCTCGTACATGGCCCCGATCTGCGGGACGGTGTTGTGCGACTCGTCGATGACCAGGAGGAAGTCCTCAGGGAAGTAGTCCAGGAGGGTGTTCGGCGGGCTGCCCGGCCTCACGGCCGTCGATGTGCCGCGAGTAGTTCTCGATGCCGGAGCAGCTGCCCACCTGGCGGAGCATCTCGATGTCGTAGGTGGTGCGCATCCGCAGCCGCTGCGCCTCCAGCAGCTTGCCCGCCTTTTCCAGCTCCCCCAGCCGGTCTTCCAGTTCGGCCTCGATGCCCGCGATGGCCCGCTCCATCCGCTGCGGGCCCGCCACGTAGTGCGACGCGGGGAAGATGTAGAGCTCCTCGTCTTCGCTCATCACCTCGCCGGTCAGCGGGTGCAGCGTCATGAGCCGCTCGATCTCGTCGCCGAACATCTCGATCCGGACGGCGAGTTCCTCGTACACCGGGATGATCTCGATGGTGTCGCCCGCGGACCCGGAAGGTGCCGCGGGTGAAGGACAGGTCGTTGCGCGCGTACTGCATGCCGACCAGCCGCCGGAGCAGGGCGTCCCGCTCGATCGTGGCGCCGACCCGGAGCGGGACCATCCGGTCCACGTACTCCTGGGGCGTGCCCAGCCCGTAGATGCAGGAGACCGAGGCCACGACGATCGTGTCCCGGCGGGTGAGCAGCGAGTTGGTCGCCGAGTGCCGCAGCCGTTCCACCTCGTCGTTGATCGAGGAGTCCTTCTCGATGTAGGTGTCGGTCTGCGGGATGTACGCCTCGGGCTGGTAGTAGTCGTAGTACGAGACGAAGTACTCGACCGCGTTGTTCGGGAGCATCTCGCGCAGCTCGTTCGCGAACTGGGCAGCGAGGGTCTTGTTCGGCAGCATGACCAGCACGGGCCGCTGCACCCGCTCGGCCAGCCAGGCCACGGTGGCGGTCTTCCCGGTCCCGGTCGCGCCCAGCAGGACGGTGTCCCGGTCGCCGTTGTTCACCCGGCGCTCCATCTCGGCGATGGCCCTCGGCTGGTCGCCGGACGGGACCATGTCCGTGACCACCTCGAACGGCGCCACCCGCCGCTTCAGGTCACTCACTGGTCGCACGTTGCTGCCTCCTCCCGTGGCTAAACTCCCGCACCCTCCACTGTATTTCCGGGGTCGGACAAAACGGCGGCCCGCGGATCAGGGCACGGCTCCGGCGGCGGGTGATGACGGCTCACCCGGCCTCCTGCTGGCGGTAGTAGCGCGCAACGGCATGGAAGGCCTCCTTGGGTTCCCAGCCAACGCCGGGATATGTCGTGCCCTGCTGGCCGTGAGGGAGGGCGCGGACGATGCTGAGTGCCGTGGCGTCGAGGTCATGGTCCGGGTCTTCGCAGTAGGGCGCGAGCGGGAAACTGAAGCTCATGACGAACGCCCGGTCAACGCCGGCCTGGTCGAGCAGCTGGAGCTGGTCGATGAGGAGCCTGGCCTGGGCCGGTTCATCTCGGGGATATACCGTCCGGACCCGCGGCCGGATGAGCTGCCTCACCACCGGCAGCTGCATTCCCAGCAGGGACAATGGTGCTGCATTGAAGGTGCTGAGGAGCCCGGGGTCCTCGGCGCCCCGGCAGGCAGCGAAGCCGAGCTCGGTGACGGCGACGGGCTTCCCCGTGGCCTGGAGCTGGCGGACCGTGGCCAGGTACTGGCCGGTGGTGGGGGCCTGCTGGCGGTAGTAATTGACGCCGGCCACGTCGAAGTGGTCCCAGTCGACGCGCTCGAACGGCTGGGCACTGTAGCTGACCGGGCCGCTGTAGACGCGGCGTACCGAGGCTGCCGCCTCCGCCAGGAACGCGCGCAGCGTGTCCTGGCCGGACAGCACGACCTCGCGGAGGCGGGGCAGGCGGCTGCGCTGTGCGAGGCTGCGGCCCGGCACGATGCCGCGCATAAAGAGGGTGAGCTCGTTGCCGACGCTGAAGGTAAGCCGGTCCGGCCAGCGCCGGAACAGGGGTTCAGCCGCGGCGGCGGCTTCGGTGAGGTAGGACAGCGTGCGCTGCGGCGTGGCGTTCCACAGCTCAGGTCCCAGCCACACGTTGAGGCCGGTGGATGCCGCGTAGTCGGCGGCCGCCAGCAGGCGGCGGGGGTCACGGCCGCCCAGCCGCACGGCGTTGGCGTGCAGGCCGGTCCGGATGATGTCCAGTTCCCGGCGCATCAGGCAGGCGTGTAATCGGGCCGCCAGCTCATGGACAGCGAGCCCATCGAACGGCCGACGTCGTAGACCACCCCGCGCTGTCGTATCACTGTCGCGGGCCGTCCTGGCCGGCCGCGGCCATCTTCTGGATCGCCTGGCGGGTCACGCCTAGCTCCGGGCCTGCTTCAGCTCTTCGAGGAGTGCCGCGTGAGCCGCCGATTCGACGTGGTTGACCATGAGATCATTATGACAACCCCTGGTTGTCGCGTCAACTACGGGTTGTCACGAGCTGCCGGCCAGTTACCACGGCATTGACGCGCACCCGGTCGGGGCTCCGAGGGTCAGGGCTCCGGGGTGGCATTCGCCCGGCGGCACAGTTCGGCCCACAGGTCCCCGACCTCACGGTCGAGTTCGGCCAGGGATCCGGAGTTGTCCAGCACGATGTCCGCGATGGCGAGCCGGTCCTCCCGGCTGGCCTGGGCCGCTACCCGGGCGGCTACCTGCTCGGGGGTCATCCCCCGGTCCCGGACCAGCCGGTCCTCCTGGATACGGGGCGGCACGTCCACCACGACGACGATGTCGAAGAAACTGGCCAGCTGGTTCTCGGCGATCAGCGGGATGGCCTCGACCACGACGGCACCGGGATCGGCCCCCCGCTCCAGCTCCCGGATGCGCTCTCCGACCAGCGGGTGGACGATCGCGTTCAGCTTCGCCCGCAGTGCGGAGTCGTAGAAGACGATCTCGCCCAGCCGCTGACGGTCCAGGGTGCCGTCGGCGGCCAGGACGCCCGTGCCGAACACGCCGACCACCTGGGCCAGGCCGGGGGTGTGCGGTTCGACCACTTCCCGGGCCACCAGGTCCGCGTCAATGATCAGCGCGCCGTATCCGGCCAGCCGGCGGGACACCTCGCTCTTGCCGGAGCCGATGCCGCCGGTCAGGCCCACCTTAAGCATGCAGCAGCACCCCGCCGATCCATGACCGCCCGGCTGGTGGCCGTGGCCACAGCGAACCTGGGGCGGTCATGGATCGGTGCCGGGACCAGTGAGTTAGCTCTGGCCCCCGGAGAGCTTGTCGCGCAGCGCAGCCAGCGCCTCGTCCGAGGCCAGGGCGCCCCCACCGGAGCTACCGCGGTCCGGGGTACCCGACGTGTGCGTGCTGGCGGCGGTGTCGGTCTCCTCGCCATCGGCGGTCTCGGCCTTGCGCGCCTCGGCGATCTGGCGGCGGTGCGCCTCGAACCGGGACCGGGCCTGCGCGTACTGCCGCTCCCACTCCTCGCGCTGGGTGTCGTAGCCCTCGAGCCACTCGCCCGACTCGGAGTCGAAGCCGTCGGGGTAGACGTAGTTACCCTGATCGTCGTAGGTGGCGGGCATGCCGTAGAGGGTCGGGTCGAAGTCGTCACCGACGGCCTCGCCGGCCGTGCCCTCGTTGGCCTGCTTGAGCGACAGGCTGATCCGCCGCCGGTCCAGGTCGATGTCGATGATCTTCACGAAGATCTCGTCGCCGACCTGCACGACCTGCTCGGGGATCTCCACGTGCCGGTCCGCCAGCTCCGAGATGTGCACCAGGCCCTCGATGCCCTCCTCGACCCGCACGAACGCGCCGAACGGCACCAGCTTGGTGACCCGGCCGGGCACGACCTGGCCGATCTGGTGGGTCCGGGCGAACTGCTGCCACGGGTCTTCCTGGGTGGACTTCAGCGACAGGGAGACCCGCTCCCGGTCCATGTCCACGTCCAGCACCTCGACCGTGACCTCCTGGCCGACCTCGACTACCTCGCCTGGGTGGTCGATGTGCTTCCAGGACAGCTCGGACACGTGCACCAGGCCGTCCACGCCGCCCAGGTCGACGAACGCGCCGAAGTTGACGATGGAGGACACCGTGCCCCGGCGGATCTGGCCCCGTTGCAGTGTGTTCAGGAAGTTCTGGCGGACCTCGGACTGGGTCTGCTCCAGCCAGGCCCGGCGGGACAGCACCACGTTGTTGCGGTTCTTGTCCAGCTCGATGATCTTGGCTTCGATCTCCCGGCCCACGTAGGGCTGCAGGTCACGGACCCGGCGCATCTCGACCAGCGACGCGGGCAGGAACCCGCGCAGGCCGATGTCCAGGATCAGGCCGCCCTTGACCACCTCGATGACGGTGCCAGTAACCACCCCGTCGTCGTCCTTGATCTTCTCGATCGTGCCCCAGGCGCGCTCGTACTGCGCACGCTTCTTGGACAGGATCAGGCGGCCTTCCTTGTCCTCCTTCTGCAGGACAAGGGCCTCGATGTGGTCACTGACCTTGACCACATCGTGCGGGTCAACATCGTGCTTGATCGACAGCTCACGGGAGGGGATGACCCCCTCCGTCTTGTAGCCGATGTCGAGCAAGACCTCGTCTCGGTCGACCTTGACAACGGTGCCTTCGACAATGTCACCGTCGTTGAAATACTTGATGGTCTCGTCGATCGCGGCGAGGAAGGCCTCCTGCGACCCGATGTCGTTGACCGCCACCTTGGGGGTCGGGCTGGCCTCTGTGCTGCTCGTCATGTGTTGGTTGGCTCCGGCGGACAGAAATAGTGTGGGCGCGCCATACCGAGGGCCCGTCAGGTGGGCCTACAGGGTGCACTGGATTTGGCCTGGCCGACCCGGCGAGCCGCGGAGGGGCCTCTCGGCCGCCCGTAACTTTGCCTGGCCACGGCGGACTGCACCAGAACACGGCGCAGCGCTCAGGATATGAGAGCCAGGCCACTCGGTCAATCGGAGCACCCGATCGGCACATGATCGTTACCGCTCGCATCAGCCCTGCACGCTGCTGGCTTGAACGCGATCCCGCCGTCTTTTACTCCCGATCTCAGAGTTACCCGGAGGGCGACCCCCCGGGCAGCTCAGTGCCCGGCCTCGGCCCAGCTGCGGCCGGTGCCGAGCGACACTTCCAGCGGCACGCGCAGGTCGAAGGCGGCGCGCATGGTGCGGGTCACCAGCTCACGCAGGGGGTCTAGCTCACCGGGGGCGACTTCGAAGACCAGCTCGTCGTGCACCTGCAGCAGCATGCGGGAGCGCAGGCCTTCCTTCCGCAGGGCCTGGTCCACCCGGAGCATGGCCACCTTGATGACGTCGGCGGCGGAGCCCTGGATCGGGGCGTTGAGCGCCATCCGCTCGGCCATCTCCCGGCGCTGCCGGTTGTCTGAGGTCAGGTCGGGCAGGTAGCGCCGGCGGCCGAGGACGGTCTGCGTGTAGCCATCCCGGCGGGCCTGGTCCACCACGGCGTAGAGGTAGTCGCGGATCCCGCCGAACTGCTCGAAGTACTCGTCCATCAGGACGCGGGCCTCGTCCGGGGTGATGTGCAGCTGCTGGGACAGCCCGTAGGCGGACAGCCCGTACGCCAGCCCGTAGTTCATCGCCTTGATCCGGCTGCGCATCTCGACGGTGACCTCCTCGGGCGGTACCCCGAAGACCCGGGACGCGGTCTCGGTGTGGAAGTCGTGGCCGGAGGTGAACGCCTCCTCCAGCGCGGTGTCTGCCGGACAGGTCGGCCATGATGCGCAGCTCGATCTGGCTGTAGTCGGCGGTGAGCAGCGTCTCGTAACCGGCGCCGACCACGAAGCCCTGCCGGATCCGGCGGCCCTCCTCGGTCCGGATCGGGATGTTCTGCAGGTTCGGGTCGGTCGACGAGAGCCGGCCGGTGGCCGCGATCATCTGGTTGTACGTGGTGTGGATCCGGCCGTCCTCGTCCGCCATCGGGATCAGCGAGTCCACGATGCTCTTGAGCCGGGCCACGTCCCGGTGCCGCAGCAGGTGCTCCAGCACCGGGTGGCCGGTCTGCGCGAGCAGGCTGGTCAGCGCCTCGGAATCCGTGGTGTAGCCGGTCTTGATCCGCTTGGTCTTGGGCAGGCCCAGCTCGGTGAACAGGACTTCCTGGAGCTGCTTGGGCGAGCCGAGGTTGAACTCGTGCCCGATGATCGTGAACGCGGCCTGCTCGGCCGCCTTCACCTCGCCGCCCAGGCTGGCGGACATGTCGGCGAAGTGGTGGGTGTCCGCGGCGATCCCGGCCCGCTCCATCCGGGCCAGCACGCCGACCAGCGGCAGCTCGACGTCGCGCGAGCAGCTGGGCGGCGCCGCGCTGGTCCAGGTCGGCGTCCAGGGCGTCGGCCAGTTCCGCGGTGGCCCGGGCCCGCAGCACCAGCGCCACCGCGGCCTCGGCCTCGCCATCGTCCTCCCCGGCGGACAGGTCCAGGGTGAGCTGGCCGGTGGCGGTCCCGCCGTCGCGCAGTTCCTTGCCCAGGTAGCGCAGGGCCAGGTCGGCCAGGTCGAACGAGCGCTGGCCCGGGCAGGGCCAGGTAGGCGGCCAGCGCCGTGTCGTTGGTCAGGCCGGCCAGCTCGAGGCCCCGGGCGGCCAGCGCGTGCATCGGCCCCTTGGCGTCGTGCAGCGCCTTGGGCTGAGCGGGGTCGGCCAGCCAGGCGGCCAGCGCCCGCTCGTCGTCCTCGGTCAGCGTGACCGGGTCGACGAACGCCCCGGCCCCGTCCGCGGCGGCCAGCGCCAGCCCGTCCATGGTCCCGGTGCCGCGGCCCCAGGTGCCGTGGATCGCGACTCCCGCCCGGCCGGTCCCGGTGGCGTGCTCGGCCAGCCAGGCGGCCAGCTCGTCCGGGCCAGGCACCGACACCTCGACCTCGAACCCTGGCGCCGGCCCGGACGCCTCAGTGCCGGCCGCGGCGGCCGGGCCGGTGATGCCGTTAGGGAGCGTGCTGTAGAGCCGGTCGCGCAGGACGCGGAACTGGAGCGTGTCGAAGAGCTGGTGGATCTGGTCCCGGTCCCACGGCACCGGCCGCAGGTCGCGCGGGGCCCGACTCAAGCGGGACGTCCCGGGCCAGCTCGGTCAGCTGCCGGTTGCGCAGCACGTCGGCCGAGGTGCTCGCGCAGCTTGTCGCCCGGCCTTGCCCTTGACCTCGTCGACCCGGTCGACCAGCTCGGCCGAGCGAGCCGAACTCGGCGACCCACCGGGCCGCGGTCTTCTCGCCCACCCCCGGGATGCTCGGCAGGTTGTCGCTGGGGTCGCCGCGCAGCGCGGCGAAGTCGGGGTACTGGGCCGGGGTCAGGCCGTACTTGGCCTGCGACCTCCTCCGGGGTGAACCGGGTCATGTCGCTGATGCCGCGCCGGGTCATCAGCACCGTGACGTGGTCGTTGACCAGCTGCAGGGTGTCCCGGTCGCCGCTGACGATGAGCACGTCCATGCCGGCCTCGGCGGCCGCCACGGTCAGCGTGGCGATGATGTCGTCGGCCTCGTAGCCGGGCGCCGACAGCCGCGGGATGCCGAGCGCGTCGAGCACCTCGAAGATCAGGCTGAGCTGGCTGCGGAAGTCCGCCGGGGTTTCCCGCCGGTTCGCCTTGTACTCCACGTACTGCTCGTGCCGGAAGGTCGGCTCGCTGCGGTCGAAGGCCACGGCCACATGGGTCGGCTGCTCGTCGCGCAGCACGTTGATGAGCATGGCGGTGAAGCCGTAGACCGCGTTGGTCGGCTGCCCGGTCGTCGTGGAGAAGTTCTCCGGCGGCAGCGCGAAGAACGCGCGGTAGGCCAGGGAATGCCCGTCGAGCAGGAGCAACCGCTCCCGCCGCGCCGCTGGCTGGGTGCGGATGCGGGTGCCTGGGTCGCCTTCGTCGCCACGCAGGAAGTCTAGTAGCAGGGACTGACACCGGCGGCGGACATGCCGCGGCCCGGGGGCCGCCGGGAAGGCGGCGGTCCCCGGGCCGCGACGGGCCGGCCGGCCGGGCGCCGCGTAGACGGCACCCGCAGCCGGGCTGGCATCAGGAGTTGAACGCGAAAATCGTCGTCGAGTTGAAGGTCTTCCCGGGGCCGAGCGTGGTGGTCGGGAAGGCCGGCTGGTTGGGCGAGTTCGGGAAGTGCTGGGTCTCGAACGTGTACCCCGCACCCTGCCGGTAGGTGTGCCCGCTGATGCCGACCAGCGTGCCGGTGAGGAAGTTGCCGCTGTAGAACTGCACGCCCGGCTGGTCGGTCCAGACGGTCAGCTGCTCGGCCGCTCGCCGGGTCCCAGGCGTGGGCGGCGAGGTTGAGCCCGTCCGGGCCGGTGGTAGCGGTGGTCTGCTTGTTCAGCACCCAGTTGTGGTCGTAGCCCTGGGCGATGAGCAGCTGGCTCTGCACCGGTGGGAGGAACTCGCCGGGGCGTTGTCCGGGGCGCTGACGTCGTCGATCCGGGAGCCGATGGTGTGCGGCGTGCTGAAGTCGAACGGCGTGCCCTTGACCGGGACGTGGGCCAGCGGGAGCGGGATCTGGGTCGGGTCGGTCGGCGAGTAGTTGTCGGCGTTGATCTGGACGAACTGCCGGTAGGCCGAGCCCGCGGCGAGCCCTCGCCAGCCAGGTTGAAGTAGCTGTGGTTGGTCAGGTTGAGCACCGTCGACAGCGTTCGGGAGTCGTTGGTGGCCTTGTAGTGGATGCCGAGCTGACCGCGGTTGTTGAGCGTGTAGGTGACCACGACGGTGAGCTGGGCCGGGTACCCGGTGCACTTGGGCAGCCAGGGGACCCGCGGCCCCGCTGGCGTCGCCGTTCGGGCTGACCAGCGTGAGCTGCACGCCGGCCGCGCCTGGCGCGCGACCGCCTGGCGACGCCCAGATGTGGTTGCCGAAGCCGACCAGCCCGCCGTGCAGGGTGTTGCCGCCGTTGTTGATCGGCAGCGTGTAGGTCTTGCCGTTCAGCTTGAACGTGCCCTTGGCGATGCGGTTGCCGTACCGGCCGATGCGTCTCGCCGAAGTACGGGCCGCCGTTGGCGGTCACCGGCGGGCTGTCAAAGTTGACGTAGTCCTGCAGCGTCTTGAAGCCCAGCACCACGTCGGCCTCGTGGCCGTGGCGGGACGGGCACCTGATCGACTGGATGATGCCGCCGAAGGTGAGGATCTTGACCTGCATGCCGCGGCAGTTGGTCAGCGTGTAGCGGTACACCGCGGTGTTCTTGCCGGTGTAAGGCTCGATGGTCTTGCCGAAGAACTGCTTGGACACGGTCGGCTGGCAGCCGCCGCCCGCAACGGTGGTCGGCGCGGACCTCATGGCCGCCAGCGACGCCACGGTGGCCAGCGCGAGCGCGGCAACGGCACCGACGCGCAGACCTGATGAGCTGATCTTCCCTCTTAAAACTGGACGCATGGAGACTCCCCTTCGTTGGGTTTCCCGGGGCTGGCACAGACAGCCCCCGGGGCATTGTTAACGCTCACCTGCATGTAACGCCAGTGTTTCGGGGCAGAACATCTGATCTTTTCCGCTATGTGACTAGATAGTGATCTCCCGGACCGGGCATCTCCCGTATCGGCGCCCAAAGCGTGTATAGGCCACTCGGGTCACATGGGTCGCTCCGGTCTCGTGAGCCCCGACGTGAGGCGGGGCGGGGCGGGGCGCGGGGCGGCGCGGGGCGCAGGGTGGCGCGGGGCGCGGGGCGGCGCGGGCGGGGATCCACCGCGGGCGCGGCAGCGCGGCCGGCCTAGGCTTCCCCTACGGCGCGGCGGGCGCCGGTGGCTACTACTTCCGGAGGCGCGGGTGGGTCGGGACGGCGGGACGCGGGCTGGTATTGACGGCGGGACGCCGGCCGGCAGACGGCGGGACGCCGGCAGGCCAGGAGACCGCGGCGGAACTCATCGAGGGCTTCGCCCGGCTCAGCGAGGGCACTCTGCCCGGCCGCATGGGCATCACCGTGACCGCCGCCAGTGCCGAACGGGTCGTCGGCTCCATGCCGGTGGACGGCAACATCCAGCCCTACGGCCTGCTGCACGGCGGTGCCTCCTGCGTGCTGGCCGAGTCCCTGGGCTCGCTGGGCGCGGCCCTGCAGGCCGGCCCCGGCCGGTTCGCGGTCGGGATCGAGATCAGCGCGACGCACCATCGGGCGGTGTCGGAGGGCACGGTCACCGGGGTCGCCACCCAGGTGCACGGCGGGCGGACCACCGCCACCTACGAGATCGCGATCAGCGATGACCGGGGGCGCCGGGTGTGCTCCGCCAGGCTGACCTGCCTGCTCCGCGACCAGGTCCCGGCGGGCGGCCATGATCCTGGCCAGCTCACGGCGGGCGGGGCATGACCGGCTGGTTCCGGCATCGCCGGGGAAACAGCACGTAACCTGACGTTTATCACAAACCGGCCAGGGAATGGCCGCGCCTTTGCGTCACGCGGGGACTCCTCGCTACCGTGGTGCGGAGAGCCCGGGGAGCTGAGTAGAGAACATGTCGGCCCGGGGAAGGCCGACACGGCACCAAAAGTTCCCCGGGCTCGACGCCGGGGACGGCGGAGGAGCCCGCCCGGGTGCCCGGCCAGGCCAGGTCGGATCAAGGCCCAGAAGGGAAGCCTCAGGCCCGGGCATCCGGCTGGGCGCCGGCTGCCCCTGCCGCATCGGCCCCGTCTGCGCCGCTGCTGCCCGGGACCATGCCCCCCTCGAGCACCCGCTCCGCCACGGCCCGCATGGCCAGCCGCTGGTCCATGGAGGTCTTCTGGATCCAGCGGAACGCGTCCGGCTCAGACATCCCCTGCTCGGTCTGCAGCTTGCCCTTGGCCCGGTCGAGGAGCTTGCGTACCTCCAGCCGCTCCTTGAGCGTGCCGACCTCGCCGGCCAGCGCCGCGACCTCCTGGAAGCGGCTGACCGCGATCTCGATCGCGGGCACCAGGTCCGCCTTGGTGAACGGCTTCACCAGGTAGGCCATGGCCCCCGCGTCGCGGGCCCGCTCGACGAGCTCACGCTGGGAGAAGGCGGTCAGGATGACCACGGGCGCGATCTGATCGGCGGCCACCTGCTCGGCGGCCGATATCCCGTCCAGGACTGGCATCTTCACATCGAGGATGACCAGGTCCGGCCGGAGACTCACGGCGAGATCGATGGCTTGCTGGCCGTCGGCGGCCTCACCGACCACCGAGTAGCCCTCTTCCTCAAGCATCTCCTTGAGGTCAAGCCGGATCAGCGCCTCGTCTTCGGCGATCAAAACACGCAATGGGGTCTGACTCACGCTCATGATCGTACCGGTAGCAGGTAGATTGACGTTCGGCCGAGCCAGCTACATGCCGCCTGGCGGCCGCGCCCCGGTAGACCAACAGGCAGAGTCCATGGTCTCAAAAACCATGCAGTGTGGGTTCGAATCCCACCCGGGGCACCCAAAGTGACCTGCATCGTTCCCGTCATCCCAGCCCCGCTCCCAGGGCCGCGGCGTCGCCGATGCGGTGCACCCGCAACGCGTTGGTGCGGCCCGGCGTGCCGGACGGGCTGCCCGACACGATCACCACCTTGTCGCCTTTGTCACACCGCCCGATGTCCAGCAGCGCCTCCTCGACCTGGCGCACCATCGCGTCGGTGTGCCGGGTGGCAGGCACGATGAACGTCTCCACGCCCCAGCTCAGCGCCAGCTGGCTGCGCGTGCTCGGCTGGGGCGTGAAGGCCAGCAGCGGAATGGGCGAGCGGTACCGCGCCAGCCGCCGGGCGGTCTCGCCGGTGACGGTGAAGGCGACCAGGGCCCTGGCCCCGACGGCCGCGCCGACCTCGGCGGCCGCGCGGGCGATGGCCCCGCCGGTGCCGCCTGGCTCCGGGGCCGCCCTGAGCGGGGCCGCAGCGGGCAGGGAGCCCGCCGATTCGCGCTCCGCTTCCCGGATGATCCTGGCCATCGTGGCGACCGCCCCCACCGGGTACTCGCCGACGCTCGTCTCCGCGGACAGCATCAGCGCGTCCGCGCCGTCCAGCACGGCGTTGGCGACGTCGGATGCTTCCGCCCGGGTCGGCCGGGGCGCGGAAATCATCGACTCCAGCATCTGGGTCGCCACGATGACCGGCTTGGCCTGGGCTCTCGCCTGGTCGACGATCCGTTTCTGGACCATCGGCACCTGTTCCAGCGGAAGCTCGACGCCGAGATCCCCGCGGGCCACCATGATCGCGTCGAAGGCCTCGATGATCTCCGGCAGGGCCTCGACGGCCTGCGGCTTCTCGATCTTCGCGATCAGCGGGAGCCGGACTCCCGCCTCGTCCATGATCCGCCGCGCCGCGACGGCGTCCTCCGGGCCCTGCACGAACGACAGCGCGATCATGTCGGCTCGCAGGGCGAGGGCCCAGCGCAGGTCCGCCTGGTCCTTGGCGGTCAGGGCGGGCACGCTGACCTTGACGCCGGGCAGGTTGAGGCCCTTGTGGTCAGAGACGGCGCCGCCCACGGCCACCCGGGTGCGGACCCGGCCGTCGTCGACGGCGAGCACGTCGAGGACGACCCGGCCGTCGTCCACCAGCACCCGGTCGCCGTCCCGTACGTCACCGGCCAGGCCCGGGTAGGTCGTGCTCACTTCGTGCTGGTCTCCCGGCACCTCCCGGGTGGTGATGGTGAACTCCTGGCCGGCCAGCAGGTGGACCGGGCCGGCCGCGAACGTGCCCAGCCGGATCTTCGGGCCCTGCAGGTCCACGAGCACCCCCACGCTGTGCCCGGCCGCGTCGGACGCCGCCCGGACGCACTGGTAGGCGGCCAGGTGCCCAGCCTGGGTGCCGTGGCTCATGTTCAGCCGGGCCACATCGATCCCGGCCGCCACGAGTTCGGCCAGCCGCTCCGGGCTGGAGGATGCGGGCCCCAGGGTGCAAACGATCTTCGCTCGGCGGTTCATGCTCATCGCCTTCTGCTCATCGCCTTCCAGACGAGGCACCCGAATTGGTCTATACCACCTTACGGGCGGACGCCCTGGCCGACCGGGACCAGCACGGAACATTCACCGAACAGTCATCCCATGTCACAGGACGGCAACGGGACCGCGCCGCCGAGCCACGCCCGGGGCCTGGGCGCCCGCGGCCTGAGCGCCCGCGCAACCGGCCCGGCCGCTGCGTCATCCCCGGCCAGGCAAGGCTGTTGCGGCCTCCGTGGCTGGTGTTACCCATGTACCGCCCCGCCGGCCGCTCGCCCTTCGTGATCAACCGATTGGTGCTGTCCTGGCCACACCTATCAGCCGGTCACGAACGGGGCTCAGGACCCGGGGCCCCAGACCATGGGCCCAGGACCGGCAGCCCAGGACCGGGGCTCAGGCCAGCGGGCGGGCGGTAGGCGGGATAGGGGCCGGCAGCATGCTGTCCCCCTCCAGGTACTTGTCCACGGCGGCCGCGGCCGAGCGTCCCTCGGCGATGGCCCAGACGATCAGTGACTGGCCACGGCCCATGTCCCCGGCCACGAACACCCCGGGCACCGAGGTGGCGTACGCCTGGTCCCGGGCCACGTTGCCGCGCGCGTCGAACTCGACGCCGAGGTCGGTCAGCAGACCCGGCTGCTCCGGCCCGGTGAAGCCCATGGCCAGCAGCACCAGCTCGCAGGGCAGCTCGCGCTCGGTCCCCTCGACCGGGGAGAACTTCCCGTCGGCCAGTTCCACCTCGGTCAGCCGCAGCCCGCGCACCCGGCCGGCGTCGTCGCCCACGAACTCCTGCGTGGACACGGCGTAGACCCGCTCCCCGCCCTCCTCGTGCGCGCTGGACACCCGGTAGATCATCGGGTACGTGGGCCAGGGCTGGTTGTCCGGGCGGTTCTCCGTGGGGCGGGGCAGGATCTCCAGCTGGGTGACCGAGGCGGCGCCCTGCCGGTGCGCGGTGCCCAGGCAGTCGGCCCCGGTGTCGCCGCCGCCGATGATCACCACGTTCTTGCCCCGCGCGCTGATCGGCGGCTCGGGCACCGGGCCGCCGCCGGTCCGGGCCTGCGACGCGACGACCGCGCGGTTGGCCAGCGGCAGGAACTCCATGGCCTGGTGCACCCCGGCCAGGCCGGCACCGGGGACGGGCAGCCCGCGGGCCACGGTCGCGCCCCCGCAGAGCACCAGAGCGTCGAAATCCGCGCGCAGCTGCGCGGCCGTCACGTCCCGCCCGGCGGTGACGCCGCACCGGAAGCTGGTGCCCTCGGCCTGCATCTGCCACAGCCGGCGGTCGAGGTGGCGCTTTTCCATCTTGAACTCGGGGATCCCGTAGCGCAGCAACCCGCCGGGGGCGTCGGCCCGCTCGAACACGGTGACCACGTGCCCGGCCCGGGTGAGCTGCTGGGCCGCGGCCAGCCCGGACGGCCCGGACCCGATCACCGCCACCCGGCGGCCCGCCTGCACCGCGGACGGCGGGGGCGGCAGCGGCCGGACCCAGCCCTCGGCCCAGGCCCGGTCGATGATCTCCACCTCGACCTGCTTGATGGTCACCGGGTCCGCGTTGATGCCGAGCACGCAGGCGCTCTCGCACGGCGCCGGGCAGAGCCGGCCGGTGAACTCGGGGAAGTTGTTGGTCGCGTGCAGCCGCTCCGCGGCCTCCCGCCACTCACGCCGCCAGACCAGGTCGTTCCACTCCGGGATCAGGTTGCCCAGCGGGCAGCCCTGGTGGCAGAACGGGATGCCGCAGTCCATGCAGCGGCCGGCCTGCGACTCCAGCGCCGCGGGCGGGAAGTCGGTGTACACCTCCCGCCAGTCACGGATCCGGACGTCCACCGGCCGCCGGACGGGCGTCTCGCGCGGCGTGGTCAGGAAGCCCTTGGGGTCAGCCATGGCGTCAGCCCCCTCAGCCGTGCGCCGCGGCCATGACGGCCTGGTTGACGTCCCGGCCCTCGCGCTCGGCCATCCGGGCCGCGTCGAGCACCCGCTTGTAGTCCTGGGGCATGACCTTGCCGAACCGGGCCAGCGCCGTGTCCCAGTCGGCCAGCAGCCGCGCCGCGACCTGCGACCCGGTCTCGTCGAAGTGCCGCCCGACCAGGTCACGCAGCCGGGTCGCGTCGTCGTCGTCGAGGGCCTCCAGGTCGGCCATGTCCGTGTTGACCCGGCCCGGATCCGGGTCGAGCAGGTAGGCGAGACCGCCGGACATGCCGGCCGCGAAGTTGCGGCCGACCGGGCCGAGCACGGCCACGACGCCGCCGGTCATGTACTCGCAGCCGTGGTCGCCCGTGCCCTCGGCCACCGCGCTGGCGCCCGAGTTCCGCACGCAGAAGCGCTCGCCCACGACACCGCGGAGGAACATCTGGCCCGCGGTGGCGCCGTAGCCGATCACGTTGCCCGCGATGATCTGCTCCTCGGCCACGAAGGGGGCGCCGGGATCCGGGGCCACGATGATCCGGCCGCCGGACAGGCCCTTGCCCAGGTAGTCGTTGGCGTCCCCGGTCAGCTGCAGGGTGATGCCGCGGGGCAGGAAGGCGCCGAAGGACTGGCCGGCCGAGCCGCGGAACCGGACCAGGATCGTGTCGTCGGGCAGGCCCTTGCCGCCCCACCGCCGGGTCACCTCGTAGCCCAGCATGGTCCCCACGGTCCGGTTCACGTTCCGCACCGGAAGGTCCAGGGTGACCGGCTTCGCGTCCTGCAGGGCCCCCTCGGCCAGCTGGATGAGGGTGTTGTCCAGGGCCCGGTCGATGCCGTGATCCTGGGTGGTGGTGTTGCGGGTGGCCGCGCCCTCGGGCAGGACCGGCACGTGCAGGATCGGCGCGAGGTCCAGCCCGGCCGCCTTCCAGTGCCCCACCGCCCGCTCGCTGTCCAGCAGGTCGGTCCGGCCGACCGCCTCCGCCAGCGTGCGGAAGCCCATCGCGGCCAGGTACTCCCGGACCTCCTCGGCGATGAACTCGAAGAAGTTCACCACGAACTCCGGCCTGCCGGTGAACCGCTTGCGCAGCTCAGGGTTCTGGGTCGCCACCCCCACCGGGCAGGTGTCCAGGTGGCAGACCCGCATCATGATGCAGCCCGACACGACCAGCGGGGCGCTCGCGAAGCCGAACTCCTCGGCGCCGAGCAGCGCGGCGATGATCACGTCGCGGCCGGTCTTCAGCTGGCCGTCGGCCTGGACCACGATCCGGTCCCGCAGCCGCGCCCGGAGCAGGGTCTGCTGGGTCTCGGCCAGGCCCAGTTCCCACGGCGCTCCCGCGTGCTTGAGGCTGGTCAGCGGCGCGGCGCCGGTGCCGCCGTCGTGCCCGGAGATCAGCACCACGTCCGCGTGCGCCTTGGACACGCCGGCCGCGACGGTGCCCACGCCCACCTCGGCGACCAGCTTGACGTGCACCCGGGCCCGCGGGTTGGCGTTCTTCAGGTCGTGGATCAGCTGGGCCAGGTCCTCGATGGAGTAGATGTCGTGGTGCGGCGGCGGGGAGATCAGCCCGACGCCCGGCGTGGAGTACCGGGTCTTGGCGATCCACGGGTACACCTTGTGCCCGGGCAGCTGCCCGCCCTCCCCCGGCTTGGCCCCCTGGGCCATCTTGATCTGCAGGTCGTCGGCGTTGACCAGGTACTCGCTGGTCACCCCGAACCGGCCGCTGGCCACCTGCTTGACCGCGGAGCGGCGCAGGTCGCCGTTGGCGTCCGGGACGAAACGGTCGGGGTCCTCGCCGCCCTCGCCGGTGTTGGACCGGCCGCCCAGCCGGTTCATCGCGATGGCCAGGGTCTGGTGCGCCTCGGCCGAGATCGAGCCGTAGGACATCGCCCCGGTGGAGAAGCGGCGGACGATCTCGGCGGCCGGTTCCACCTCGTCGAGGGGGATCGGGCCGCGCGGCTGCGGCCTGCGCGGGCGGGCGCCCGCCGCCGGCGCCCCGGCCGCCGGGGCCACGGCCGGGCCGACCGGGTGCGGGCCGGTCGGGTGCAGCCCGGCCTGGTCCTCATCGGGCCCGCCAGGCGCGCGGGCCGGGAGCGACGCTGCGCCCAGCCCACGCGGGTCAGTGGGATCATCGACGCCGCGGATGCGCAGCAGGCCGCGCAGCGTCATCAGCCGGGCGGACTGGTCGTCCACCAGGCGGGTGTACTCCTTGAAGATCTCGTAGCGGCGGCTCCGGGTCGCGTGCTGCAGCTTGAACACGGTCTCCGGGCTGAACAGGTGCGGCTCACCCTCCCGGCGCCACTGGTAGTCGCCACCGGTCTCCAGCCGCCGGTGATCCGGGCCGGCCCCGCGGGGCGGGAAGGCCCGCGTGTGCCGGGCGGCGGCCTCGGCGGCCAGCACGTCGAACCCGACGCCGCCCAGCCGGGAGGTGGTCCCGGTGAAGCAGAGGCTGACGATGTCCTCGCCCAGCCCGATGGCCTCGAAGATCTGCGCCCCGGTGTAGGACGCGACGGTGGAGACGCCCATCTTCGACATGATCTTCAGCAGGCCCTTACCCAGGGCCCTGACCAGGTTCTCGGTGGCCTTCTTGGCCGTCACGCCATCCAGCGCGCCGCGGCGGACCATGTCCGCCACGGTCTGCAGGGCCAGGTACGGGTTCACCGCGGCGGCCCCGTAGCCGATCAGCAGCGCGATGTGATGGCACTCGCGGGCGTCCCCGGCCTCCACGATCAGCCCGGCCCGGGTCCGGGTCCGCTCCCGGATCAGGTGATGGTGCACGGTCCCGGTGAGCAGCAGCGACGGGATCGGCGCCCGCTGCGGGGTAGGCGCCTCGGCCGGCCCCGCGGTCGGACAGCACGATGATGTGCGCGCCGCCGGCGATGGCGGCCGACACCTCAGCACAGATCTCGTCGAGCCGGCCGCGCAGCGCGGCGCCGCCGCCGGTGACGTCATACCGGCCATCCACCACGTACGAGGCGAAGCCGGGCAGGTCACCGTCGTCGTTAATGTGAATGATCTTGCCCAGCTGGTTGCCGTCGATGACCGGGTAGGGCAGCACGACCTGGCGGCAGGAGGCCGGGCCGGGCTCGAACAGGTTGCCCTCCGGGCCGGTGGAGGACTCCAGCGAGGTGACCAGCTCTTCCCGGATCGCGTCCAGTGGCGGGTTCGTAACCTGCGCGAACAGCTGGGAGAAGTAGTCGAAAAGCAGCCGGGGCCGGTCGGAGAGCACGGCCACCGGCGTGTCGGTGCCCATCGACCCGACCGGCTCGGCCCCGGCCCGGGCCATCGGGGCCAGCAGCACCCGCAGCTCTTCCTCGGTGTAGCCGAACATCTGCTGCTGGGTGGTGAGCTCCGCGGTCGCGGGCAGCGCCCGGACCCGGTCGGGCAGGTCATCCAGGTGCAGCAGCCCGGCGTGCAGCCAGTCCTCGTACGGGTGCTCGCTGGCCAGCGCGGACTTGACCTCCCCGTCTTCCAGGATCCGCCGGCGGCCGGTGTCGGCCAGGAAAACCCGGCCGGGCTGCAGGCGGCCCTTGCGGACCACGTCGGCCGGGTCGATGTCGAGCACGCCGACCTCGCTGGCCAGCACCACGAGCCCGTCGCGGGTCACCCAGTACCGGCCCGGGCGCAGCCCGTTGCGGTCGAGTACCGCGCCGATCACGGTCCCGTCGGTGAAGGCCACGCAGGCCGGGCCGTCCCAGGGCTCCATCAGGGTGGAGTGGAAGCGGTAGAAGGCCCGCCGGGCCGGATCCATCTGGTCGTGGTTCTCCCACGGCTCGGGGATCATCATCAGCATCGCGTGCGGCAGCGACCGGCCGCCGAGGTGCAGCAGCTCGAGGCACTCGTCGAAGCTGGCCGAGTCGCTGCCCGTCTCATCCAGGATCGGCAGCAGCCGCTCCATGCCGCGGCCGTCCGCGGACCGCGGGAACCGGTCGCTGTCCAGCATGGCCTCGCGGGCCCGCATCCAGTTCCGGTTCCCCCGGACCGTGTTGATCTCCCCGTTGTGCGCGATGTAGCGGTACGGGTGGGCCAGCGGCCAGGACGGGAACGTGTTGGTGGAAAACCGCGAGTGGACCAGGGCCAGCGCCGAGACGTACCGGGGGTCGGCCAGATCCGGGTAGAACGGCTCCAGCTGGAGCGCGGTCAGCATCCCCTTGTAGCCGATGGTGCGCGAGGACAGCGTGACGACGTAGCAGTCGGTCTCGTGTTCCACTCGCTTGCGCAGGCAGTACGCGCGGCGGTCCAGCGCAATACCGCTTTCACCAACCGCCGCAACGAAAACCTGCCGCAGCGTGGGTAGCACGTCCCTGGCCCCACGTCCGCAGTGCTCCGGGTCGTAGGGGACGTCCCGCCAGCCCAGCGTGGTCAGGCCTTCCTCGGCGGCGAGCCGTTCCACCGCCATGGTGGCGTCCGCGCTGCCCTGGTCGTCAGCGGGCAGGAAGACCATTCCGGCCGCGTAGCCCCCGGGAGCGGGCAGCTCGAAGCCGCATACCGCGCGGAAGAACGCGTCGGGGATCTGGGTCAGGATGCCGGCCCCGTCACCCGTATCCGGGTCGCTGCCCTGGGCGCCGCGATGTTCCAGGTTGCGCAGGACGGTCAGGGCCTTGGCCACGATGTCGTGGCTGGGCAGCCCGGACAGGTCAGCCACGAAGCCGACCCCGCAGGCGTCATGCTCGAAGCTGGCGTCGTAGAGACCCCCGGCGTCCACTGAAGCGGCAGGTGCCATCCGCACTCCTGTCGTCTCGTCCGAATTCGCGTTCTCGCATGCGGTCGGGACGACATTGGCCCTGCCATGAACCCCGGAACGGGGGTATCGCTGGCTCCCTGGAGCTACCGCTCGTAGGTTACACGGAGATTACGCCACCAGTGCAATCATCCCCGCTTCGTGCGGTTCGCGAAACACCTGACTCGCTGGAAACATCCGCTTCGCGAGGATTGTCCCCTGGATGTGCCCGGGCGGCCGGCACGGCAAACGCTGGACGGCCGGGGGATGACGCCGGGGCCGGGCTGATCAGGTCTGGTCCCCGCGGGCCGCCGTCATGATCAGGTAGCTGACGGCGGCGATCCAGATGGCGATCATCGCCCACTGGTCCGTGCGCAGGCCCAGCAGATGGTGCGCGAAGTCGATGCGCAGCGACTGGACCGCGAAGCTGCCGGTGGCGTAGCCCGCCGCGTACAGCGCGAAGACGCGGTCGCCGGTCAGCCGGAAGTAGCGCGCGGCCCAGATCAGCGCGAAGCCGAGGGCCAGGTCCCAGAGGGATTCGTAGAGGAAGGCGGGCTGGAAGGTGGCGTAGTTCTCGTAGGGGATCACGCGGTGCGCCGGGTCGATCTCCACCGCCCAGGGCAGGCTGGACGGGCGGCCGTAGAGCTCCTGGTTGAACCAGTTCCCCCAGCGGCCGATGGCCTGCCCGAACGCGGCGGCGGGAGCCGCGGCCCCGGCCACCGGACCGAACTTCACCCCCGCCCGGCGGCAGCCGAGCCAGGCCCCGAGGGCGCCGGCCACCACCGCCCCGGGCATGCCGATTCCGCCGTCCCAGACCCGGAAGATGTCGATCCAGTCCCGGCCCGGCCGGAAGTACAGCTCGTAGTCGGTGACCACGCTGTACAGCCGGGCGCCGATCAGGCCGGCCGGGACCGCCCAGGTGGCGACGTCGAGGATCACCCCGCGGCGGCCGCCGAGCCGCTGGTACCGGCGGCTCGCCACCCAGACCGCGACGAGGATGCCGAGCACGATGCACAGCGCGTAGCCGCGGACGGGCAGCAGCCCGAGATGCCAGGTCCCGGGACCCGGGCTGGGCAGGAAAGCGACCGTCGTGCCGGGGGATCCCACGCCACGTGAGGCTAGTGCACCTGCGGGTAATTGGCTGGTGCTCTGACCGGTTCCCCGGGCGGGGCGGAGCGGCTCCCGGTCCTGGCCCTGCTCGCTGACCCTGCTCTAGCTGACCCTGCTCTAGCTGGCCGGGCCGCGGACCCCGGCGGCGAGCTCGGCGGCCAGCTCGCGGACGGAGTCCAGGCCGGCCTGGGCGTCCGGCGCGGCCAGCAGCCGCTGCACGAACGCGGACCCGACGATCACCCCGTCAGCGAAGCCGGCCACCTCGGCGGCCTGCACGCCGTCGCGGACGCCCAGGCCGACGGCGACCGGCAGGCTGGTGGCCTCGCGGACCCGGCTGACCAGCCCCGCGGCCGAGGCGCCGACACTGTCCCGGGCGCCGGTGGTGCCCATCAGCGACGCGGCGTACACGAACCCGCGGCAGTCCGCGGTGATCCGCGCGATCCGCGCGTCCGAGGAACTCGGCGCGACCAGGAATACCCGGTCCAGGCCGCAGGCGTCTGACGCCTCCAGCCAGTCAGCCGCCTCCTCGGGCGGCAGGTCCGGGGTGATCAGCCCGGCCCCGCCGGCCGCGGCGAGATCGCGGGCGAAGGCCGCGACGCCGTAGTGATCCACCGGATTCCAGTACGTCATGACCAGCGTGGGCACCCCTGCGGCGGCCACCGTCTCGACCGTGCGCAGGACGTCGGTCACGTGCGTGCCGCCCGCCAGCGCCCGGTAGGTGGCCTCCTGGATGACCGGGCCGTCCATCAGCGGGTCGGAGTACGGCAGGCCGATCTCGATCACGTCGGCGCCCGCCTGCGCGATCGCCACCGCCGCCTCGGCCGCGCCCGGCACCGACGGGAAGCCGGCCGGCAGGTACCCGACCAGGGCGGCCCGGCCGCCCGCGGCGGCCTTCTCGAACGCGACACTCACTCTGCTTGCCCGGAGGGACGACCCCCCGGACCCCCCGGTGGCCGCGGATCGAGCTGCGCTCATCGGGCGGCCTCCTCTTCCAGGTGGCCGAACCACCGGGCGGCGATGTCCACGTCCTTGTCGCCCCGGCCGGACAGGTTGACCAGCAGCAGGGCACCCGGGTCGAGTTCCCCGCCGAGCTGCAGCGCGCCGGCCAGGGCGTGCGCCGATTCGATCGCCGGGATGATGCCCTCGGTCCGGCACAGCAGCGAGAACGCGTCCATGGCCTGGGAGTCCGAGATGGCCCGGTAGCTGGCCCGGCCGGTGTCGTGCAGCCAGGAATGCTCGGGGCCGACCCCCGGGTAGTCCAGGCCGGCCGAGACCGAGTGCGTGGGCAGCGTCTGCCCGTCGGAGTCCTGGAGCAGGTAGGTGCGCATGCCGTGGATCACCCCGGCGGAACCGGCCACCAGCGTGGCCGCGTTGTGGCCGCTCTCGGGGCCTTCGCCGCCGGCCTCACAGCCGATCAGCCGCACGGACTCGTCCGGGATGAACGCGTGGAAGGCCCCGATGGCATTGGAGCCGCCGCCGACGCAGGCGATCACCGCGTCCGGCAGCCGCCCGGTCATGGCCAGCACCTGCTCCCGGGCCTCCACCCCGATGATCCGCTGGAAGTCGCGCACCATGGTCGGGAACGGGTCGGGGCCCATCACCGAGCCGATGCAGTAGTGGCTCGTGTCGACCGTGGTTACCCAGTCGCGGAACGCCTCGTTGATCGCGTCCTTGAGGGTCCGGCTGCCGGTGGCGACCGGGACCACCTCGGCCCCGAGCATCCGCATCCGGGCCACGTTCAGCGCCTGCCGCTGGGTGTCTTCCTCGCCCATGTACACCACGCAGTCCAGGCCGAGCAGCGCGGCGGCGGTCGCGGTGGCCACGCCGTGCTGGCCGGCCCCGGTCTCGGCGATGACCCGTTTCTTGCCCATCCGCTTGGTCAGCAGCGCCTGGCCCAGCACATTGTTGATCTTGTGCGAGCCGGTGTGCGCCATATCCTCGCGCTTGAGCAGGATCCGGCAGTCCCCGGCCCGGGCCGCGAACCGCGGCACCTCGGTGACCAGCGTCGGCCGCCCCGCGTACCCGCGCAGCAGTTCGGCCAGCTCGGCCTGGAAGGCCGGGTCCGCCTGGGCGGACGCGTACTCGGCCGCCAGTTCCTCCAGCGCGGACATCAGTGCCTCGGGGGCGAACCGGCCGCCGTAGGGGCCGAAGTGGCCAGCCGCCCGGGCGGCGCCGGGCGCCCCGTGGGTCACGGTCATCCGCGGTCACCCCGCAGCGCCGGATGCGAGCCGGCGGTGACCAGGTCGGCCACGGCCGACCTCGGGTCCTTGCCGGTGACCAGGCTCTCCCCGACCAGCACCGCGTCCGCGCCGGACGCGGCGTAGGCGAGCAGATCGTGCGGACCGCGGACGCCCGACTCGGCGATCTTGATGACGCCGTCCGGGATCCGCGGGGCGAGCCGGGCGAACACGGTGCGGTCCACCTCGAGGGTGGCCAGGTCGCGGGCGTTCACCCCGATGATCTTCGCACCGGCCTCCAGGGCGCGGTCCAGCTCGTCTTCCACGTGCACCTCGACGAGCGGGATGAGCCCGATCGACACGGCCCGCTCCACCAGGGAGACGAGCGCGTTCTGCTCCAGCGCGGCCACGATGAGCAGGACCATGTCCGCCCCGTGCGCGCGCGCCTCCCAGAGCTGGTAGGAGGTGACCACGAAGTCCTTGCGCAGCACGGGCACCTGCACCGCCGCCCGGACCGCCGCCAGGTCGGCGAGGCTGCCCGCGAACCGGCGCTGCTCGGTCAGCACGCTGATCACGCTCGCGCCGCCGGCCTCGTAGTCCACGGCCAGCGCGGCGGGATCCGCGATCGCCGCCATCGCCCCCTTGGACGGGCTGGCCCGCTTCACCTCGGCGATGACCGCCACGTCCTCGCCCTTGAGCACCGCCATCGCGTCTTTCGGCGACGGCGCCCGCCCGGCCATGTCCTTGAGCTGATCGAGGGTGACTTCCCGCTGCCGGGCAGCGAGATCGGCACGTACCCCGTCAAGGATCTCGTTGAGCACGCTCACGCGGTTTCGCTGTCCCCTCGGGTTGGGTTCCTTGCGCCCCGATCGTAGCGAGGCTGCTTCTCTCCGGATGCGGGCCCCCTCGGAACGCCGGCCACCCGCTCGCCCACGGTGACCGCGCCCTGGTCTGCCCGCCGCCCGGTCAGGCCGGGCCCACCTGTCCGGCGCCGCGGACGCCGGGGAAAAGCCGCTGATCCAACGCCCTCACCTCCCGGCCGCCGGCCGACGTAATCATCAGATTAACCCGCGCCGCCGCTCCGGCCAGTCCCTTGGGCGCCGGAAGCCGCCGCGGCCCCCCCGGCTGCGGTGCCCGGCCCGCCGGGGGAGCAGCGGGCTCGGTGGGGTCGAGGCCCTGGCTCAGTGACTCCCAGAGGCTGGCCGGGTCCGCCGCGGCGGACGGCTTCCGGCTGGCCGGCTGGTCGTAGCGGCTCGACATGACCGGCCAGCGGGCGCCACGCCAGGCGACCAGCAGGCCGGTCGCGATGACCAGGAGCCCGCCGGCCAGCACGGCCCAGCGCCACGGGAAGGCGGCCATGTCCACGTGACTGGCCAGGGTGAGGCCGGACAGGCCGGAACCGCCGGTGCCCGGCGTGGTCCCGCTGCCGATCGTGCTCCCGCCCGGCACGGAACTGGCCTGCGTGGCCGTGGCGCCTGCCGCCGCGCTGCGCACCTGCGCCGAGGTCACCGGCAGGCTGACGGATGCGGCGATGGCCACGCCGAACGCGGCGAGCAGCCCTCCGACGATCCGGCGGGCGATCCCCCGGGTCGCCAGCACCGCGGCCAGGCCGGCCAGCGCCGCCAGCCCCAGCGCTCCCGCCGCGGGCACCAGATCCTGGCCGCTCACCGCGTCCCGCGACTCGGGCAGCGGGCGCGGCTCGACGGTCACCACGTGGGCCCAGCCCTGGCGGGAGGCGAGCAGCACGACCGCGGCGCCCACCACGCCCGCCAGCAGCGTGAGCAGGTACTCGCGCCGGGCACCCGCGGCGGGGCGGCGGGTGCCCGGCCGCCCGGCCACCGGGCCCGGGGCCGTCATCCCGTCACCAGTCATTCCACCACCAGGGCCGGCAGCGGGTCCGCGTCGAAGCAGGTGCGGTCGCCGGTGTGGCAGGCGCCGCCGGTCTGGTCCACCTTCACCAGGACGGTGTCCCCGTCGCAGTCGAGGGCGACCGCTTTCACCTGCTGCAGGTGACCGGACGTCTCGCCTTTCACCCAGTACTCCTGCCGGCTGCGGGACCAGTAGGTGCACCGCCCGGTGGTCAGGGTGCGGTGCAGCGCCTCGTCGTCCATCCAGCCGACCATCAGCACCTCGCCGGTGTCGTACTGCTGGGCCACGGCGGGGACCAGGCCGGCCACGTCGCGCTTGAGCCGCGCGGCGATCTGCGGGTCCAGCGCGGACGGGCACCGGGGGCCGCTGACCGCGCTCGCTTGGGTGTTCATAGCCCGATTGTCTCAGGTCCGCCGGCGCGGACGCGTCCTGGCCATTCCGCTGGCCCATTCCGCTGGGCCCGGCTGGTGGCTACCATCGCGTGATGACTCTCGCCCGGGATGAGCGCCTGGCGCTGTGCGCGCTGCTGGAGCAGGCTGGCCCGACCGCGCCCACGCTGTGCGACGGCTGGACCACCCTCGACCTGGCCGCTCATCTGGTGCTGCGGGAACGCCGTCCGGACGCGGTGGCCGGCATCATGGTCGGCCCGCTGGCGGGCTACACCCGGCGGGTGCAGCACGGGCTGGCGACCCGGGAATCGTTCGACGGCCTGATCACCGCCATCCGCAACGGGCCGCCCCGGCTGTCCCTGTTCGGCCTGCCCGGCGTGGACGAGCGGGCCAACCTCGTCGAGTTCTTCGTGCACCACGAGGACATCCGGCGCGGCCGCCCCGGCTACGCGGAGCGGAAGGTCACCCCGGCGCTGGCCGAGGCCCTGTGGGGGCGGCTGGGCATGGCCCGGTTCATCCTGCGCAAGGCCCCGGTCGGGGTGGAACTGGCCCGCGACGACATCACCACGGAGCCGGGGCAGGGCCGGGTCCGGATCACCGCCCGGGCCCGCACCCCGGTGGTGACGGTCACCGGCACCCCCGGGGAGCTGACCCTCTGGACGTCCGGTCGCCAGGCCGCCGCCCAGGTACGCCTGGACGGCACGGAGGCGGCCATCCGCGCGCTGAACAGCAGCCGCTGGGGGCTCTGACCCGCGCCCCGCTCCCCGCCGGGCCGGCCTGCCCGGGCGCGCTCCCCGGCCGGCCAGCCGTCCGGGGCGGCGTGTCCCGGCCGTGACCTGCGGGACACGGGCCCGTCTCCTGGCCGTGGCCTGCGGGACACGGTGCCGTGTCCCGGCCGTGACCTTGGCACCGCGGCACTGATTGTTCGCTTCGGATCCCTGCACCCTTCATGGGAAAAGCCGCGCTGCGCCATGAACCGGCCACCTCCCGGACAATTCCTGCCGCGACGATTCCCCCGTCCGCGCCATCGGGGTGCGGATGCGGGCCAGTGCGCTCGCAGGTCGGAGGGGGACTACGTGCCCAGGAGCAAGACAGTCGCGGCCGCCGCCATCGCGGTCAGCGGGCTGATGTTGGCTGCGGGATGCAGCTCGAACACGAAGACCACCGCGGCCAGCAGTGACACCAAGTCTGCTGCGACCGCGACGTCACTGGCCGCCTTCGGCGGCATGAAGGGCCTCATCGCCGCAGCCAAGAAGGAAGGTCAGCTCAACGTCATCACCCTGCCGGCGAACTGGGCCAACTACGGCACGATCATGAAGGACTTCACCGCGAAGTACGGCATCAAGATCAACGACGCCAACCCGGACGGGTCCAGCCAGGACGAGATCAATGCGATGCAGCAGCTCAAGGGCCAGAGCCGGGCGCCGGACGTGCTGGACATGGGCACGGCTTTCGCGATCAAGGCCGACCAGGAAGGGCTGCTGGCCCCGTACAAGGTGGCCAGCTGGAGCGCTATCCCCACCGCGGAGAAGGCCTCGGACGGCACCTGGTACGGCGACTACGGCGGCTACGTGGCGATCGGCTACAACCCGGCCAAGGTGAAGGTCGCGCCGACCTCGTTCAAGGATCTGCTCAAGCCCATCTACAAGAACCAGGTCGCGATCAACGGCAACCCGACCCAGGCCAGCGCGGCCTTCTCCGCGGTCTACGCCGCGGCGCTGGCCAACGGCGGCTCGCTGGCCAACATCAAGCCCGGCATCCAGTACTTCCAGAAGCTGCACCAGGTCGGCAACTTCGTGCCGGTCACGGCGGGCCCGACCACCGTGCAGAGCGGCCAGACTCCGATCGTGATCTGGTGGGACTACCTGCTCGCGTCGGAGGTGCAGTCCGTGGTGCCGGGATTCAAGATCGTGATCCCGACCGACGGGCACTACGCCGCCTACTACGACCAGGCCATCAGCAAGACCGCGCCGGACCCGGCCGCGGCCCGGCTCTGGGAGGAGTACCTGTACTCGACCACCGGCCAGAACCTGTGGCTGGAGGGCAAGGCCCGCCCGATCGAGCTGCCGATCATGATCAAGAACGGCACGGTCAACAAGACCGCCAACGCGGCCCTGCCCCTCGCCCCCGCGGGCGGGCTGAGCTTCCCGACGCAGGCCCAGGAGTCGGCGGCGGAGGCGGTCGTCGCGCAGCAGTGGTCCAGCGTGACCGGCTAGCCGATGGCTCAGCAGACTGACGTGGTCGTGGCCCCGGACACCCCCGGCGGGGTCCGGCGGCCCGGCCCGGGCCGGCTGCGCGGCGCACGCACGCTGCTCGGCCTGCTGCCCTTCGCCATCTACGTGCTGCTCGGGCTCGGCCTGCCCGCGGCAGCCATCGCGGTCGGTGCGTTCCAGAACTCCAGTACCGGCGGCTTCACCCTGTCCAACATCGATATCGCCGCGCACGGCATCTACCTCCACGGGTTCGCGACGACCCTCGGAGTTTCGGTGATCGCCGCGATCGTGCCGGGCATCGTCGGGCTTCCTCGTCGCCTACGCGATCTTCACCGCGAAGCGCGGCGCCGTGCTGCGGCGGGGCGTGATCACCGCGTCGGGGGTGTTCGCCAACTTCGGCGGGGTCCCGCTGGCGTTCCTGTTCATCGCCACGCTCGGCTCGACCGGGCATGGTCACCGGATGGCTGACCGAGATCGGGTTGAACCCGTACACGCACGGCTTCAACCTCTACACGTTCAGCGGGATCGTGATCGTCTACATGTACTTCCAGATCCCGCTCATGGTGCTCGTCATCCTGCCCGCGCTTGAGGGGCTTCGGCCCGCCTGGCGCGAGGCCGCGAACAACCTGGGCGCCGGCACCTGGCAGTACTGGCGTTACGTGGGCGGCCCCGTGCTCATGCCGTCCTTCCTCGGCTGCGTGCTGCTGCTGTTCGGCAGCGCCTTCTCGGCCTACGCCACGGCCGAGGCGCTGACCAGCGGCAGCGTCCCGCTGACCGCCATCCAGATCGGCTCGTTCCTGAACGGCAACGTGCTGGCCGGCCAGCAGAACGTGGGCAAGGCCCTCGGCCTCGGCATGATCGTCATCATCGCGATCGTCATGACGCTCTACGCGCTCCTGCAGCGGAGGGCGGCGCGATGGCTGCGGTAATCAGCGACGACCCTGGTGGAGGACATGGCGCCGCGCCCCGGGCGCCCAGCCCAGCCGGGCTTGCGGCACGTTCCCGTCTGGCGGTGGGCTGATCCTGCTGATCGTCGGCGCCTACTTCCTCATCCCGCTCGTCGCGGCGCTGCGGTTCACCGGGATTCTCGTCGCTTCCCGCAGTCGTCCACCAGGCCGGCTTCTCGGCCGCCTTCGAGCTGTCGCTGCAAGCTGGCCGCCATCACCACCGTGCTCACCCTCGCCCTCATGCTGCCGACGACGGTCTACGTGCACCTGCGGCTGCCCCGGCTGCGCCGGCTGATGGAAGGGATCACCATCCTGCCCATCGTCATCCCGCCGGTGGTCCTGATCGTCGGCGTGCTGCAGGTGGCGCCCGGGTTCCTGAAGAGCACGCCCTACCTGCTCGCGCTGATGTACGTGGTGCTCGCGATGCCGTTCGCCTACCGGGCGTTCGACGCGGGACTGCGGGCGCTCGACCTGCAGACGCTGGTCGAGGCGGCACAGTCGCTCGGCGCGGGCTGGGCCGCGACCCTGTGGCGGGTCTGCTGCCGAACCTGCGCACCGCCATGCTCTCGGCCACCGTCCTCACCGTGGCCCTGGTGCTCGGCGAGTTCACCATGGCCAGCCTGGACCTGTACCAGACGTTCCCGGTGTGGATCGTCGCCTTCGACCAGACCAGCGGGCCGATCTCGGTCGCGGCCTCGCTGCTGGCGCTGTTCGTGACCTGGATCTTCCTGCTGGCGATCACCATGCTCGGCGGCCGGTCCTCGCGCGGCGCCGAGGTATCGCTGTTTTCCGTCAGTCGCCAGAACACGGGCCACACCCCGGAGGGATCCTGATGAAGATGAACGCAGCGCGCGGCCCGGGTCACCCCGCCGGGGGTGCCTCCCGCAGCACGTCCGGGGCCACGGTCCGGTCTGCGGAACCTGTCCCGGTCCTTCGGCGCGACCCGCGCCCTGGACGGGCTGAACCTGGATCTCGCCCCCGGGGAGCTGGTCGCGCTGCTCGGCCCCTCCGGATGCGGGAAGACCACGGCGCTGCGCATCGTGGCCGGCTTCGAGACCGCCGATTCGGGCACGGTCGAGGTGGACGGCCAGGACGTGTCCGCGGATCGCGGCGGCCAAGCGGGACATGGGCATGGTGTTCCAGAGCTACAGCCTGTTCCCCAACATGTCGGCCCTGGAGAACGTCAGCTTCGGGCTGCGGATGCGCCGGCTGGGCTCGGCCGACCGGCAGAAGCGGGCCGCTGACCTGCTGGACATGGTCGGCCTGGCCGGCCAGGCCAGGCAGTACCCGCACCAGCTGTCCGGCGGCCAGCAGCAGCGGGTCGCGCTGGCCCGGGCCCTGGCCATCGAGCCCCGGGTCCTGCTGCTCGACGAGCCGCTGTCCGCGCTGGACGCCAAGGTCCGGCTGCAACTGCGCGAGCAGATCCGCTCGCTGCAGCAGCGCCTCGGCACCACCACCCTGTTCGTCACGCACGACCAGGAGGAAGCCCTGTCCATGGCCGACCGGGTGGGCGTGATGCACGATGGCGGGCTGGAGCAGATCGCCACTCCGGACGAGCTGTATGACCGGCCCGCGACGCCCTTCGTTGCGGAGTTCGTCGGGATCATGAACCGGATCCCGGCCGGCCTGCTCGATCTGCTCGGCGCGTCCGCGCTCGCCGCGGACGTGGTGCCGCACCCGGAGCGCCCGGCCGGCGGGGTGGACGTGCTGGTCCGGCCCGAGGGGCTGCGCCTGCAGCCGAGCCCGTCCGGCAACGGGATCGTGATCAGCCGGACCTTCCTGGGCCAGCTCACCCGGGTCAGCGTCCGGCTGTCCGGGGACGTGGTCGTCCAGGTGGATCAGCAGAGTACGGCGGCGGCCGGGCTGGCCCCCGGGGACTCGGTGGACGTCAGCATGTCCGGGGCGCCGGTCATGCTGGCCGAGCGCGGGTAGCGCTCAGTCCCGCGCCGCGCTGACGCCGGCCAGCGGGAGCAGGTCGGCGATCGAGTCCAGCACGTGCGGGGCCTTGGCCGCCTCGAGCTCGTCCCGGGTGGCGCGGCCGGTGAGCACGCCGGCCACCAGCCCCGCCCCGGCGCGCCGGCCCGACTCGACGTCACTCGGCGTGTCGCCGACCACCGCGAGCTCGCTCACCGCGCCGCCGCCCAGCCGCAGCAGCGCGGTGAGGGGCAGGTCGGGCCAGGGGCGGCCGCGGCCCGCGTCGGCCGGGGACAGGGCCAGGTTGACCAGCGGCTGCCAGCCCAGGAGGTCGATGACCGCGTCCCGGGTGGCCGGCGAGAACCCGGTGAGCAGGCACACCGGATGCCCGCGTCGCACAGCGCGGTGATCGTCTCCGCCGCCCCCGGCAGCGCGGTGATCCGCCCCGCGGCCACTTCCTCCGCGTAGGCCTCCTCGAACACGTCGTTGGCGTGCTGGGCGGTGGCCTCGTCGCCCAGGATCTCGCGGAAGACCTCGATCTTCGACTGGCCCATCGTGTCGTGCACGATCCGCATCGCCTCGTCGTGCGCCGCACTGCCGCGGGCCGGGCCGAACCGGTCCAGGGCCGCGGTGAACGCGGCCAGCACGCTGCCGTCGTCGGCGACCGTGGTGCCCGCCATGTCCAGGCACGCGATCGTGATGCTCGTCATGGGACCCTCCCGGGAGTCAGCGGCCTGCGGTCAGCCGAACGCTGTGGTCAGCCAAATGTCTGCTCGGCGATGGCCGGGGCGCAGGTCATCCCGCGGCCGCCCGGCCCGGTAACCAGCACCACGCCCGGCTCCACCTCGGCGCGGTAGTACAGATCGGTGCCGGTGACCTGGCTGTACACCCCGGCCCAGCGGCGCCGGACCGGAGGCAGCGGGGTGCCCAGCAGCCGCCCGGCCACCGCGAGCAGGTGCTCGTAGGCATCCTCCTCGACGTCGAACGCGAACGGCTCGTCGTACTCGTGCGTGTCCCCGATCGTGAGGCTGCCGTCCAGCCGCTGCACCAGCAGCAGCTGCGCGCTGACCCGGGCGGCCGCCGCATCCTGGGGGGCCAGCCGCCGCCGGCCCGGCAGGTCGAAGGCCGGGTAGTAGCGCAGCGAGTCGCCGTCCGCCACCGACGTGGTCAGCTCGCGCGTCCAGCGGCGCGGTCTGCATCATCTGCAGCCGGACCCGCCGCACCGGCGGCTGACCGAACGCGGCCAGGTGCGGGCCCGCGATGCCGGTGTGCGCCGCACCGGGGCAGAGCACGACCAGATCGGCGCGGTGCCAGGTGCCGGTGTGGTCCCGGACCGCGTGCGGGGCCAGCTCGACGGCCTCCCGGCCCGGCAGCCACTGGTAGGCGGGCTGCGCCGGCCCGGCGTCCAGCAGGTGGGCGCGCAGCGCGGCGGGCACCAGCCGGGGCTCCACGGCGGCGTCTGCCCGGCAGAGCAGCCCGCCCGCGAACTCCCCGCGCAGTGCCGGGTTCACCGCCGCCGCCGCGGCCGGGTCGAGCAGGTCGTAGCCCCGCAGGCCCGCGTCCGGCCGGGCCGCGGCCTCCTTGAGCAGCCCGAGTTCCGCGTCGTCACGGGCCAGGGTGAGCGAGCCGTTCGGCCGGAAGCCCGTGCCGGGCACCAGCGCGGCGATCTCCGCCCACCGGGCCCGGGCCCGGCGGGCCAGGTCCAGCTCAGCGCCGCCCGCCCGGCCGCTCACCCAGATCAGCCCGAAGTTGCGGACGCTCGCGCCCCGGGAGCCGGGCTCGCGTTCGAGGTGGGTCACCGGGTGGCCACGCCGGCGGGCCTCGAGGGCGTGCATGAAGCCCAGCACTCCCCCGCCCACGACTACCACCGACATCCGCGCCGCCTCCCGCCAGGGCCCCCAGCCAGAGCCCCCAGTCAATCGGCGCGCGCTAACGCGGGCCTGAACACCCGGTACCCGGCGACCGAACGGCGGGAAACTTCGCCCGGCCGGCCATAATCCGGGCCGCCCGGGTACTAGCCCGTCAGCCCATGGCCCACCATGGAGGTGGTCTCTCGTTGCGGCCGCGCCACGGCGGGGGGATTCGCGGGTGAACGGAGGGCTGTGCAGTGCAGGTACTCGGGATCGACATCGGCGGCAGCGGGATCAAGGCCGCCCCGGTGGACACGACCACCGGAGAGCTGCTCTCCGAGCGGATCAAGGTGGAGACGCCCCGCCCGGCCCAGCCGGACCCGGTGACGGCCGTGGTGGCCCAGCACGTGAAGAACTTCGGCTGGAGCGGGCCGGTAGGCATCGCGTTTCCCGGCGTGGTAGTGGACGGGGTCACGATGACCGCGGCCAACCTGGACCCCGCCTGGGTCGGGCTGGACACCCGGGCCCAGTTCACCAAGGCGGCCGGCCTGCCTGTCTCGCTGGTCAACGACGCCGACGCGGCCGGCCTGGCCGAGATGAAGTTCGGCGCCGGCGCCGGGCACCAGGGCACGGTGCTCATGCTCACGTTCGGCACCGGGATCGGCAGCGCCCTGTTCCGGGGCGGGATCCTGGTCCCGAACACCGAGTTCGGTCACATCGAGATCCGGGGCCGGGACGCGGAGAAGCGCGCCTCGGAACGGGCCAAGGAGCTGCACGACCTCAGCTGGGGCAAGTGGGCCGGCCGGGTGGACGAGTACCTGCGCCACATCGAGGCGCTCACCGCGCCGGACCTGATCATCATCGGCGGCGGGATCAGCCGCAAGGCGGACAAGTTCCTGCCCCTGCTGACCTCGTTGCGGGCCACGGTGGTACCCGCCGCGATGCAGAACGACGCCGGCATCGTGGGCGCCGCCCTGTCGGCCGGCCTGGGCGCGCCGGTGGGCTGAGCACCGGGCGCGCGGCCTGGCCGGGGGCGGACGGGCTGGCTGCCGGCACGCGGGCGGCTGACCGACCGGGTGGCCGGCGCCGCGCAGCGCGTTCTTGACCTCACTGATCCGCAGCTGGCCGAAGTGGAACACGCTGGCCGCCAGCACGGCGTCGGCACCGGCGCCCACCGCGGGGGCGAAGTGCGCGAGCTCGCCGGCCCCGCCGCTGGCAATGATGGGCACGTTCACGACCGCGCGCACCGCGCGGATGAGTTCGGTGTCGAAGCCCGCCTTGGTGCCGTCCGCGTCCATGGAGTTGAGCAGGATCTCGCCGACGCCCAGCTCCGCCCCGCGGGCCGCCCACGTCACCGCGTCGATCCCGGTGCCCCGGCGTCCCCCGTGCGTGGTCACCTCGAAGCCGGGCCCCGTCATCCACCCGCCGGGCGTCCACGGAGAGCACCACGCACTGCGAGCCGAACTGGTGGGCGGCCTCCGCGAGCAGCGCGGGGCGGGCGATGGCCGCGGTGTTCAGCGACACCTTGTCCGCGCCGGCCCGCAGCAGCCGGTCCACGTCGGCGACGCTGCGCACCCCGCCGCCCACGGTGAGCGGGATGAATACCTGGTCGGCCGTCCGGCCCACCACGTCGACCATGGTCTCCCGGCCGCCGCTGGACGCGGTGATGTCCAGGAACACCAGCTCGTCGGCGCCTTCCGCGTCGTAGGCGGCGGCGAGTTCCACCGGGTCACCCGCGTCGCGCAGGTCGCGGAAGTTGACGCCCTTCACCACCCGCCCGGCGTCCACATCCAGGCAGGGAATCACCCGCACCGCCACCGTCATGGCGTCCCCCGGCCAGTCACCTGCCGGGCGCACCCAGGCCGCCAGGTGTCGGGCGCCCCAGGCTGCCAGGTGTCGGGCGCCCCAGCTCCGACCAGTCCCATCAGCCCGCTCAGGCCACTCCTGCCCCAGACTACGTTCGTGATCATGGGTTTGCTGTGGCCAGGGCAACAGCAAACCTATGATCACGAACCGGCGGACCGGGGTCTGCGGCGCGCGGGCCGGCGATGCGGGGGGTGGGCTCGGGGTGGCTGCCGCTCGCGGGGGCATCAGGCGCCGATCCCGGGGCGGTAGGCGACGGCCTCCACCTCGACCAGCATCCGGGAGTCCACCAGCCCGGCAATCTCGATCATGGTGGCGGCGGGCATCGTGTCCCCGAACGCGTCGTGGTGCGCCCGGCCGTACTCCTGCCAGCGGGAGATGTCGGTGACCAGGATCCGGGTGTTCACCACGTCGGCCAGGCCCAGGCCGAGCTGCTCCAGGGCGGCCGCCACGTTCCGCAGCGCCTGGGCGGTCTGCGCGTACGCGTCATCCTCGTGCACGAACTCCGCGCCCGCGACCGAGGTGCAGCCGGCCACGAACACGTAGTCCCCGGCCGCCACCGCGCGGCTGTACCCGACCACCGGCTCCCACTCGGTGCCGGTGAAGACCCGCCGGGTCATGCCGCCACCGCCTTGAGCGCCTCCTCCAGCGTGAACGCCCCGGCGTACAGGGCCTTGCCCACGATCGCGCCCTCGACCCCGTCCGGCACCAGGGCCGCGATGGCCTCCAGGTCGGCCAGACTGGACACGCCGCCGCTGGCGATCACCGGCCGCACCGTCCGGGCGCAGACGTGCCGCAGCAGGTCCAGGTTCGGCCCGGACAGCATGCCGTCCTTGGTGATGTCGGTGACCACGTACCGGGCGCATCCGTCGGCGTCCAGCCGGTCCAGCGCCTCATCAAGCTCGCCGCCCTCCCGGGTCCAGCCCCGGGCGGCGAGCCGGGTACCGCGCACGTCCAGGCCCACCGCGATCTTGTCCCCGTGCCCGGCGATGGCCGCCCGGACCCAGTCCGGGTTCTCCAGCGCGGCGGTGCCGACATTGACCCGGGTGCAGCCGGTGGCCAGCGCGGCGGCCAGCGAGGCGTCGTCGCGGATGCCCCCGGACAGTTCGACCGCGATATCCAGCCGTCCCACCACCGAGGCGAGCAGTTCCGCGTTGGACCCGCGGCCGAACGCGGCGTCCAGGTCCACCAGGTGCAGCCACTGCGCGCCCGCCGCCTGCCAGGCCAGCGCGGCGCGCAGCGGGTCACCGTAGTCGGTCTCGGTCCCGGCGGCGCCCTGGACCAGCCGGACCGCCTGGCCTCCGGCCACGTCCACGGCGGGCAGCAGGGCCAGCCCGCGCTGCCCCGGCACGCCGGCTCCCGGACTCCGGGGCGTCATCGCACCATCTCCAGCCAGTTCGCCAGCAAGGCGGCACCCGCGTCGCCGGATTTCTCCGGGTGAAACTGGGTCGCGCACAACGGGCCGTTCTCGACCGCCGCGATGAACGGTTCGCCGTGGGTAGCCCAGCTGGTCAGCGGCGGCAGCATCCGCTCCGACGGCGGCATGGGCAGGGCCAGGGCCGCGTAGGAGTGCACGAAGTAGAAGCGGGTACCGGGGTCGAGGCCGGCCAGCAGCCGGGAGCCGGCCCCGGCGTCCACCGTGTTCCAGCCCATGTGCGGCAGCACCGGCGCGTGCAGCCGCTCCACGGTGCCAGGCCACTGGCCGCAGCCCTTGGTGTGCAGGCCGTGCTCGACACCCTCGTCGAACATCACCTGCATGCCGACGCAGATGCCGAGCACCGGCCGGGACCCGGCCAGCCGCCGGTCGATGACCTGGTCGCCACGCACGGCCCGGATTCCCGCCATGCAGGCCGCGAACGCGCCGACGCCCGGCACCACCAGGCCGTCCGCGGTGAGCGCGGCGTCGAAGTCGGCGGTGACCTCGGTGTCTGCCCCGGCCCGCTGCAGGGCCCGCTGGGCGGAGCGGATGTTGCCCGACCCGTAGTCCAGGACCGCGACGCGGGGCCGCCGGCTCACAGGACGCCTTTGGTGCTGGGGATCCCGGGCGCCCGGGGGTCCGGTGCGGCGGCCGCCCGCAACGCCCGGGCCACCGCCTTGAACTGCGCCTCGACCAGGTGGTGCGGGTTGCGCCCGGTCACCTCCAGGTGCAGGCAGATGGCCGCCGTGGACGTCACGGACTCGAAGAAATGCCGGGTCAGCGTGGTGTCGTAGGTGCCGATCAGCGGGGCCATGCCGTCCGGCTCGGCGTGCACCAGGTAGGGGCGCCCGGACAGGTCGATCGCGGCCCGGGCCAGCGTCTCGTCCAGCGGCACGGCCGCGTCCCCGAACCGGCAGATGCCCGACTTGTCGCCGAGCGCCTCGCGCAGCGCCTGGCCGAGCGCGAGCGCGGTGTCCTCCACGGTGTGGTGCGCGTCCACCTCGATGTCGCCGGTGGCCCGCACGGTCAGGTCGAGCAGCCCGTGCTTGGCCAGCTGGGCGAGCATGTGGTCGAAGAACGGCACCCCGGTGCTGATGTCGGCCGTGCCGCTGCCGTCGAGGTCCAGCTCGACCAGCACGCTGGTCTCCTTGGTGACCCGCTCGACCCGCCCGGTCCGCCGCGGTGGCCCGGTTCCAGGTGCTCCTCGCTCATCGTGGCGCCCTCCCGCGGCGCGGCTCGGTGACCGGCGGTCAGCCTCCAGGCCATCGAGCACGGCGTCCAGCGCGTCGCGGAACGCCGCCATCTCGGCGGGCGTGCCCGGCGGTGACCCGCAGCCAGCCCGCCGGCCCGGTCTCGCGGATCAGCACGCCCCGGTCCAGCAGCGCCTGCCAGATCACGTGCCGGTCGCCGAACTCGCCGAACAGCACGAAGTTGGCGTCCGAGTCCGCCACCCGCAGGCCCCGGCCGCGCAGCCAGGCGACCAGGTCGTCCCGCTGCTCGCGGAGCGCCGCGACGGTGGCGAGCGGCTCGCTGGCCAGCGCCAGCGCGGCCCGGGCGACCGCCTGGGTGACCGCGGACAGGTGATAGGGCAGCCGGACCAGGAGCAGCGCCTGCGGCACCGCCGGGTCGGCGGCCAGGTACCCGACCCGGGCGCCGGCCAGCGCGAAGGCCTTGGACATGGTGCGGGTGACCACGAGCCGCGGGCAGCGGGGCAGCAGGGTCAGCGCGGTCGCGGAGGTGTCCCGGGCGAACTCGGCGTACGCCTCGTCCACGATGACCATGCCCGGGGCCGCCGCGCAGACCGCCTCGATCACCTCCGGGTCCAGCGCGGTGCCGGTCGGATTGTTCGGCGAGGTGAGGAAGACCAGGTCGGGCTGGTGGGCCCGGATCGCGGCCAGCGCGGGCCCGGGTCAAGCCCGAAGTCGGCGTCCCGGGCCCCGCTGACCCAGCCGGGTGCCGGTGGCCAGCGCGATCAGCGGGTGCATCGAGTACGAGGGCTCGAAGCCGAGCGCGGTCCGCCCCGGGCCGCCGAACGCCTGCAGCAGCTGCTGGATGATCTCGTTGGAGCCGTTGGCCGCCCAGACCTGCTCCGGCCCCAGCCCGTGGCCGAGGTAGCCGGCCAGGTCCCCGCGGAGCGCCCACGCGTCCCGGTCCGGGTAGCGGTTCAGCGTCCCGGCCACCTCCGCGACGGCCTGCGTGATGGCCTGGGCCAGTCGCCGGGGACGGCGGATAGGGGTTCTCGTTGGTGTTCAGCCGGACCGGCACGTCGATCTGCGGGGCGCCGTAGGCGGTGTGGCCGGCCAGGTCCTCGCGGAGCGGCAGCCAGGCCGGAAGCGATCCCCCGGTCCCGGCCCGTCCCGGGGCGCCCGGCCCGCCCGCGCCCGGCCCGCCCGCGGCGGTCCCGGCCGGGGAACCGCTCACGGCTGGGCCCTGGGGATGCGCACCCGCACCGCCGCGACGTGCGCGGCCAGGTCCTCGGCCCCGCCGAGCGCGTCGATGTGCGGCGCGACCTCGGCCAGCGCGTCCCGGTCGTATTCGACCAGGTGGATGGCGCGCAGGAAGGTCAGCACGGACAGGCCCGCGGTGTGCCGGGCGGTGCCGCCGGTCGGCAGCACGTGGTTCGAGCCGGCCAGGTAATCGCCGAGCGAGACCGGGGCGTACGGGCCCACGAAGATGGCGCCCGCGTTGCGCACCTGGCGGGCCAGCGCACCCGCGTCCTGGGCCTGGATCTCCAGGTGCTCCGGCGCCCAGGCATCCGAGATGGCCAGCGCCGCGTCGATGTCGCCACCAGCACGCAGGCTGACTGGCCGGCCAGGGCGGCCTGCGACGCGCTCCCGGTGCCGGGCCGCGGCGATCTGCGGCGTCAGCGCCTTGTCCACCCGGTCGGCGAGACCCGCGTCCGTGGTGATGAGCAGGCAGGCGGCCAGCGGGTCGTGCTCGGCCTGGGCGATCAGGTCGGCCGCGACGAACTCCGGATCCGCGGTGTCGTCGGCGATGATCGCGATCTCCGTCGGCCCCGCCTCGGCGTCGGTGCTGACCGTGCCGAGCAGCAGCCGCTTGGCCGCGGCCACGTAGATGTTGCCGGGGCCGGTGATGGTGTCCACGGCGGCGCACTCGGCCGTGCCGTACCCGAGCAGGGCGATGGCCTGGGCCCCGCCGGCCGCGTGCACCTCCTCGACGCCGAGCAGCGCGCACGCGGCCAGCACCGCCGGGCTGGGCAGGCCGCTGGCCTGGGGCGGCGAGGCCACCACGATCTGCGGGACCCCGGCCACCTGCGCGGGGACCACGTTCATCAGTACCGAGGACGGGTAGGTGACCAGGCCGCCCGGCACGTAAACGCCCGCCCGGCCCACGGCGACATACCGCTCGGTGACGGTCGCTCCCGGGCCGAGGCTGGCCACGACGTCGCCCGGCCGCTGGGCCCGGCAGACCAGGCGGAGCCGGCGGATGGTCTCCTCCAGCGCCGCCCGCAGGTCCGGGTCCAGCCCGTCCAGCGCGCCGGCCAGCGCGGCGGCCGGTACCCGGGTGCTGGCCAGATCCACGCCGTCGAAGCGCAGCGTGTACTCACGGACCGCGGCAGCCCCGCGACGGCGCACGTCGTCGCAGATCGGCCGGACCTTCTCGATCGCGGCCTCGACGTCAAGCCCGGCCCGGGGTAGCACCGGGGCAAGCTTTTCCCTGCTCAGCTGGGCAGCCGACGATCCGCGCAGATCAATCCTGGAAAGCACCCGCCCAGTGTACGGAGCGGGCCGGGGCAGGTGCCGGCCCCGTCCACATCGTGGACATTCCGCCGTCGGCCGGCCAGTCCGCCGTCCCGGCCGGCCGGTCAGTCCGCGGCCAGGGCCGATCCGGACGCGGTCCCCTGCCGGTCGCGCAGCAGGGCGGCTAGTTCCATGCCGCCGGCCATCAGCCCGGCGCCCAGTGGCCAGAGCGCGATGGCGCTCCGGGCCCGCAGGGCCGGGGCGGCCCGCAGCCGGGCGCCGGCCGGCAGGGTGGCGAGCAGGTGATGATAGCTGGCCAGCCCCACGTGCTCGCCGATCCAGAGGGTGACCAGGGCGGCGGCCAGCGCGCTGACCAGGACCATGATCATGGCGACCGGGCCGTAGCTGCGGACCGCGAGCAGATAGCCGAACAGCCCGCTGAGCACCCCGCCGGCCAGGCAGATGAAGCAGTACCAGCCGTCCGCCGCGATGAACGCGCTGGTCTCGGCGTTGATCACGGCCGCGGCGCCGCGGCCGGTCATCACCAGCAGCGGCCGCGGGGCGACCGCGGCCCACAGGAAGCCGGCCAGCAGCCCGAGCAGGACGGTTCCGGCCGCTGCCCCCAGGCAGGCCACCACCCCGCGGTGGAGGGCGGCGGTCGCCCGCGCGGCAGGGACAGGCATCGGCTCGGTCATACTGCGCAGCAGCGTACGTGACCGCTGGCCGGCCGCGCACCGGGCACCCCGGACCCCGTCCCGGCCGCCCGCACCCGCGCCGGGTGCCCGCGGATGCGGCCGGCCAGAATCGGCGAGCCGCAATTCTTGGTACCTTGGACACTGGCATACGGCGCAACCAAGTCGGCCAGGCCGTCTCAAGGGGAAATGATGATTGAGGCACGGGACCTCACTAAGCGCTACGGGGAAAAACTCGCCGTTGACCATTTGTCCTTTACCGTGGAACCAGGCCGGGTCACCGGCTTCCTGGGGCCGAATGGCGCAGGCAAGTCCACCACGATGCGGCTGATCCTCGGGCTGGATCACCCGCAGTCCGGGACCGCGACCATTAACGGGCTCCGCTACGCCGACCTCGCCCAGCCGTTGCGCACGGTGGGTGCGCTGCTCGAGGCCCGGGCCATGCACCCGGGCCGCAGCGCCTATAACCACCTGCTGTTCCTCGCGGAAACGCAGGGACTGCCCCGGTCCCGGGTGGACCACGTGCTGGATCTGGTCGGGCTGCGGGAGGTGGCCCGCAAACGGACCGGCGGGTACTCCCTCGGCATGGGGCAGCGCGTCGGCATCGCGGTGGCCATGCTGGGCGACCCGCAGGTGCTGCTGCTGGACGAGCCGGTCAACGGGCTCGACCCGGAGGGCATCCTGTGGATCAGGAACCTGATGAAACAGCTGGCCACCGAGGGACGGACCGTTTTCGTGTCCAGCCACCTGATGAACGAGATGGCCGTCACCGCGGACCACCTGATCGTTATTGGCCGGGGCAAGCTCATCGCGGACTCCAGCACCCAGCAATTCATCGAGCGCAGTTCCGACAAATATGTGCTGGTCCGCTCTCCTGACGCGGCCCGGCTCGCCGACCTGGTCGCGGCGGAAGGCGGCAAGGCCACGATCCGGGAGGAGCCCGCCGGGGCCGGACTGGACCGCGCGGCGCCGGCCGGGACCGCGGACGGTGCCCGCGCGGCCCGCAGCCTGGCGCCAGAGGTTAACGTCACCGGCCTCGAAGCCCCCCGGATCGGGGAGATCGCGGCGGCGAACCGGATCGTCCTGCATGAGCTCACGCCCCGGCTCGCCTCCCTGGAAGAGGCGTACATGGAACTGACTGCGGACAGCTCGGAGTACGGGGTGGGCGCCGCGGCCGCCAGCCTGGCCGCCCCGCCGGGCGGCTCCCCCGCTGCACAGTCCCCGGGCGATCAGCCCCGGGTGACCTCGGTTCAGGAGCACTCCGAATGACGACCACGACTCCGCCCGTCCCGGCCGCCCGGGCCGATGTCCCGCCGCCCGCCCACCACGTGGGCTTCGGCCACCTGATGCTGTCGGAATGGACGAAGATCCGCACCGTGCGGTCCACCCTGTGGACGCTGCTGCTGTTCGTCGTGGTGACCCTCGGGCTCACCGGCCTGCTCACCTGGCTGACCGTGCACGCCGTGAACCAGGGCAAGGCCCCGGGCCGGGGCGCCGCGATCGCGGCCGACCCGACCAGCTTCATCCTCGGTACCGGGCTCGGGCTCGGCCAGCTCGCCATCTGCGTGCTCGGGGTACTGGTGATCACCAGCGAGTACTCCACGGGCACGATCAGGGCATCCCTGCTCGCCGCGCCCAAGCGGCTGCCCATGCTGGCCGCCAAGGCGGCCGTGTTCAGCGTGCTGGTGCTGGTCATCGGGGAGATCGTCGCGTTCGGGTCGTTCTTCATCGGCTCAGCGCTGGCCCACAGCCTGATCAAGGTGTCGCTGAGCGACCCGGGCGTGGCCCGCGCCGTGCTGGGGGCCGGGCTCTACCTGACCGTGCTCGGCCTGTTCGCGCTGGCCATCGGCAACCTGATCCGGCACACCGCCGGCGCGATCACCAGCGTGATCGGCCTGGTCCTGGTGATCGGGCCGCTGCTGGCGCTGCTCCCGTACAGCTGGGGCGCGCACATCCACGAATACTTCCCGACCGTGGCCGGCGCGCTGATCACCGCAGACCACCAGCAGTCGAACCAGCTGCTCTCACCGTGGCAGGGCTTCGGCGTCTTCTGCCTGTGGACGGCGCTGCTCCTCGCCGCCGGCGCCTACCTCCTGCAGCGCCGCGACACGTGATTATCCCGGGGGCCCGAGCCCCCCGCTAGCCGACGCAGGCCGGGCCGAGCAGCTGCTTCAGGTCGGCCAGCAGCGCGGGCGACGGCTTGACCCGCAGCTTGTCATCCAGCCGGACGATCGTCGCCCGCGGGCCATTGCAGAGTTTCAGGTGCACTTCGGACAGGCCCGGGTGGGTGCACAGCACCTCGCGGAGCCGGTCGACCACGGGCGCGACGCAGCGCTGGACCGGCATCGACACGACGAAAGGGCCGCCCTGGTCCGCCGTCAGGTCCGGCGCGCTCACCTCCTGCGCGATCAGCTTGGGCGTATCCTCGCGCCGGTCCAGCCGCCCCTTGACGATCAGGATCGCGTCCTCGGCCAGCAGCAGCGAGCACTGCTGGTAGGCGGCCGGGAAGAAGAGGACCTCGATGGCGCCCTCCAGGTCCTCCAGGGTGGCCGTGGCCCAGGGGTTGCCCTGCCGGGTGACCTTCCGCTGCACGCCGGACAGGATCCCCCCCAGCGTGACCATCTGCCCGTCGGGCCGCCCGCCCCGGGCCGCCCGCTCGGCGGGCTCGTCCCCGGCCGAGCTGAGCAGCTCGGCCACCGAGCAGTCGGTGTTCGCGGCCACGATGTGCTCCACGCCCAGCAGCGGGTGGTCCGACACGTACAGGCCGAGCATCTCCCGCTCGAAGGCCAGCAGCGTGGTCTTGTCCCACTCCCCGTCCGGCACCGGGACCTCGAAGGTCGCCTCGACCTCCGCGTCCCCGCCGAACAGCGAGTCCTGGCCGATGGCCTCGTTGCGCTTGACGTCGATCACGGTGTCGATGGCCTGCTCGTGGATGATGGCCAGGCCCTTGCGCGGATGCCCGAGCGAATCGAAGGCCCCGGCCTTGATCAGCGACTCGATGACCCGCTTGTTGCACACGTTGACCGGGACCTTGCGCAGGAAATCGGCGAAGCTGGTGAAGGCGTCCTTGGCCGTCCGCGCCTCGACGATGGCGTCCACCACGTTGACGCCGACGTTGCGGATCGCGGCCAGGCCGAACCGGATGTCGTTGCCCACCGGGGTGAAGGTAGCCGCCGACGCGTTGACGTCCGGCGGAAGCACGGTAATGCCCATCCGGCGGCATTCGTTGAGGTATAGAGCGCTTTTGTCCTTATCGCCGGACACCGACGTGAGCAGGCCGGCCATGTACTCGGCCGGGTAGTTGGCCTTGAGGTACGCGGTCCAGTAGGAGACCAGCCCGTAGGCGGCGCTGTGCGCCTTGTTGAAGGCGTAGTCGGAGAACGGGACGAGGATGTCCCACAGCGTCTTGATCGCCGCCGCGGAGTACCCGTTCTTCTTCATGCCCGCCTCGAACGGGGCGAACTCCTTGTCCAGGATCTCCTTCTTCTTCTTGCCCATGGCCCGGCGGAGCAGGTCCGCGCTGCCCAGGCTGTACCCGGCCACCTTCTGGGCGATGGCCATGACCTGCTCCTGGTAGACGATCAGCCCGTAGGTGTCGCCCAGGATCTCGGCCAGCGGCTCGGCCAGCTCGGGGTGGATGGGCACGACCGGCTTGCGCTTGTTCTTCCGGTCGGCGTAGTCGTTGTGCGCGTTGGCACCCATCGGGCCGGGCCGGTACAGCGCGCCGACCGCCGAGATGTCCTCGAAGTTGTCCGGCCGCATGCTGCGCAGCAGGGCCCGCATCGGGCCGCCGTCGAACTGGAAGATACCCAGCGTGTCGCCCCGGGCCAGCAGGTCGTAGGTGGGCTTGTCGTCCAGGGGCAGGGTTTCCAGGTTGATGTCGATCCCCCGGTTGGCCCTGACCCCGCGGACCGCGTCGTCCAGCACGGTGAGGTTCCTCAAGCCCAGGAAGTCCATCTTGAGCAGGCCGAGGGACTCGCACGCCGGGTAGTCGAACTGCGTGATGACCGCACCGTCCGCCTCCCGCTTCCAGATCGGGACGTGGTCGATGATCGGCTCGCTGCTCATGATCACGCCGGCCGCGTGCACGCCGGCCTGGCGGATCAGCCCCTCCAGCCCGCGGGCGGTGTCGATGACCTGCCGCACCTCGGCCTCGGCCTCGTACAGGGACCGGATCTCGCCGGCCTTCCCCGTACCGGGAGTGGGTTTCGTCGAAGATCCCTGACAGCGGGATGTCCTTGCCCATCACGGCCGGGGGGAACGCCTTGGTGATCCGGTCGCCGAGCGCGTACGGGAACCCGAGCACCCGGGCCGAGTCCTTGACCGCGGCCTTGGCCTTGATCGTGCCGTAGGTGATGATCTGCGCGACCCGGTCCTCGCCCCACTTCTCGGTGACGTAGCGGATCACGTCACCCCGCCGGCGTTCGTCGAAGTCGATGTCGATGTCGGGCATGGACACGCGCTCGGGATTCAGGAACCGCTCGAAGATCAGCCCGTGCTTGAGCGGGTCCAGGTCAGTGATCCCCAGCGCGTAAGCCACCAGGCAGCCTGCGGCCGAGCCGCGGCCGGGGCCGACCCCGACCCCGTTCCGCTTGGCCCACATGATGAAGTCGGCCACGACCAGGAAGTACGAGCAGAAGCCCATCTGGGTGATGATGCCCATCTCGTACTCGACCTGCTGCCGGCGCCGGTCGTCGTAGCCGCCGGGGTAGCGGCGGTCCATCCCGCGCCAGACCTCCTGGCGCAGCCAGCTCTCCTCGGTCTCCCCTTCCGGCACGTCGAACAGTGGCATCAGGTTCTGGCTCTGGAACGTGACGTCGGCGCGCTCGGCGATGAGCAGCGTGGAGTCGCAGCCGGACTGCCATTCCTCGTCGGTGGACGCGGCGCGCATCTCCTGCGGGGTCTTCAGGTAGTAGCCGGAGCCGTCGAACTTGAACCGCCCGGGGTCGGCCATGTTGGACCCGGTCTGCACGCACAGCAGCACCTCGTGCGCCTTCGCGTCCGCCTCGACCGAGTAGTGCGAGTCGTTGGTGACCACGAACGGCAGATCCAGGTCTTTCGCGATGCGCCGCAGGCCGTCCCGGACCCGCTGCTCGATGCTGAGCCCGTGGTCCATGATCTCGACGAAGAAGTTGCCTGCGCCGAAGATGTCCCGGTACGCGGCGGCCGCCTCGACCGCCTGCGCGTACTGCCCGAGCCGCAGCCGGGTCTGCACCTCGCCGCTGGGGCAGCCGGTGGTGGCGATGATGCCCGTGGCGTGCTCGGCGATCAGCTCACGGTCCATCCGCGGTTTGCGGAAGTAGCCCTCCAGCGAGGCCCGGGAGGACAGCCGGAACAGGTTGTGCATGCCTTCCGTGGTCTCGGCCAGCAGCGTCATGTGCGTGTACGCGCCGGCCCCGGAGACGTCGTCGTCCTTCTGCGCCGGGGTGCCCCAGCGCACGGGCTGGCGGTGCCGGCGATGCTCGGGGGCGACGTAGGCCTCGATGCCGATGATCGGCTTGATCCCCGCCTTGGTGGCCTTGGACCAGAAATCGTAGGCCCCGTAGAGGTTGCCGTGGTCGGTCATGGCCACCGCGGACATGCCCTCGCGCTCGCACTGCGCGAACATGTCCTTCAGCCGCGCGGCCCCGTCCAGCATCGAGTACTCGGTGTGCACGTGGAGGTGCGCAAACCCGCCCGAGTGGCCGGTGCGGTCCGCTGCGGTTGCCGTCACGAACTACCGCCTCCTTTAAAGGCATGCAACGAAAACCCTCGCGGGCACTCACCAGCCAGGGCCGGGGGAATCGGCCGGTTGCCCTAGGTCAAGGACCTGCCCGGCCGGGGAATTCCCCGGCGCCAGGACGCCGCGGCAGTGGGGCACCGGCCCGGCGGTGTCGAGCCTACAGAGGCGGTGGGGGCGCGGCGACCCGCCACACCGGACGGCCGGTTATCCCGTTTTGGCCGCTGGGGCTGCACGCGCACGGACAGCGGGCACCCTCTTATTTTGTCAACTTAACGTAGCCTTAATATTACTAAGAGTGACATCAGGGAACGTTTCCTGCGACCGCCAAGGATGATCAGCGTGCGACGGACCCGGTATCTCGCCCTGGCCGTCGCGCTCAGCGTCGGCGTGATCGTGCTGATCGGCACCGTCGCGCTGCACTCCCGGCCATCCGGGGACGACGACGACCCCGCGGTGACCGGGCCAGGCATCGGGGCCGGGCCCCTCGCGGTCAGCGTGGCCCGCGCCTACCAGTTCCTCAACCAGATGATGGACCGCCGCACGGGCGGCGGCACCCCGCGCCTGGTCCAGAGCTACCTGGGTGGACTGCTGGGACTCGACGGCGATACCTCGTCCGCAGTCTATGATGACGCGCTGGTTATCGACGCCTACCTGGCCGAGGGCACCCAGACCGGGATGGCCCGCGCCGAGGTCATCGGGCAGGGCCTGCTCTACCTGCAGGCCCACGATCCGGCGCACGACGGTCGCATCATGGACCAGTACCAGCCGACCGCCCTGGACCATCCGGGCGACATCCAGGTCACCGACCCGACCAGCAACACCGGCGACATGGCCTGGGCCGGGGACGCTCTCACGCAGCTGTATTCGGCCACCGGCCAGCGGGCCTACCTGGACGGCGCCGTGGCCATCGGCGACTGGATCCAGGCCCGCTGCCGGGACGACCGCGGGCCGGGCGGCTACACCGGTGGCTACACCGGATCGGGAAGCAAGATCGAATGGAAGTCAACCGAGCACAACATCGACGTGTACTCGTTTTTCCGGCTGCTGGCCCGGGAGACCGGGAATCCTGCCTGGTCATCCAGGTCGGCGTGGGCCAGGCGGTTCATCCTGGCCATGTGGGATACCGCGGCGGGCCGGTTTGACGTGGGCACCAGCACCAATGGCGCCACCCCGGAATCCTCCCCGGCGGTCGAGGACGTGAACAGCTGGTCGTATCTGGCTCTCCTGGCCCCCGCGTACGAGCAAGCGCTCGACTGGGAACAGCGCCACCTCGCCGTGACCGCGGATGGCTTCAGCGGCGTGAGCATCTGCACCGGCAGCCGCACGGGCGTGTGGTTCGAGGGCACCGCCCACCTCGCGGACGCGCTGGAATTCAGCGACGAGGCAGACGACCGGGCCCAGGCGTCAACCTACCTCGCTGATCTCGCCTCCGCCCAGGCCCACGGGCCGAACGCGGACGGCCTCGGGATCATGGCCGCGTCGTACGACGCGCTCAGTGACTGCCAGGGCGGCAATGTGTACGCGTCGCTGCACACCGGCACGACCGCGTGGTACATCCTGGCCGCCAGCCGCATCGACCCGCTGTCCGGCGTCCCCATCCCGGCGCAGCCGCGGACCGCGCGGCCGGCGGACACCGTGACCGCGCGGTGACCCTGCGGGCCGGCGCCCGCCGGGCTGGCTGTTCCGGCTGACCCGGACCCTGTTTCCCGGGGGCATGCCGGTGGCCCGGGGCAGTGGCCGGGTAGCCTGCGGGTCGTGCCGCACTCGCTGACGTTCGGCCTGTTCCCGCTCGGCCTGGCCGGCAGTCCGGACGGCGTGGCCGCGGGGCCACCCGATGACGTCGATCAGATCGCCAGGGCGGTGCAATACCTTCAGGGTGACGGGCCGCCGCTGCTGGCCCGGATGTACGTGAGCTGGACCGGGGCCGCCTCTACGGCCACCGCGCTGGCCCAGGTGGACCAGTTGGCGCAGGCCCCGGTCCCCTGGGACATGGTGCTGTGCTACCGCGATCCCGGGGGCGACGTCGCAGGCTGGGCCAGCTTCGCCGCCAGCGTGGTCACCGGGCACGGGCATCAGCTGGCCGCGATCCAGGTCACCGGGGAGCCCAACCTGACCGGCATCCCGGAGGCGGCCGACGGCGCCTTCCCCCGCGCGGGCGAGGCCCTGGTCCGCGGGGTGCTGGCCGCCGCGGACGCCAAACGGGCCGGCGGTGCCACGGCCGCGATCGGGTTCGCGGTGGCCCCGGAGGTGGACCCGGCCGGGAGCGCGTTCTGGCCGGCCGTGGCCCGGCTCGGCGGCCCGGCCTTCGCGGCCGCGGTGGACTACGCGGGCCTGGATATGTACCCGGACGTGTTCGGGCCGCCGGTGACCCTGGACCGGCTCGACGGGGCCGTCGACTGGCTGCTGCGCAGCTTCCGCGAGCAGGCCCTGCCCATCGCCGGCATCGGCCCCGGGACGCCGATCCGGATCTGCGAAAACGGCTGGCCGACGGGGCCGGGCCGGACGCCGGAGCAGCAGGCCGACGTGCTCGAGACCATCGTGCGGGCGGTGCACGCGCGGCGGGCGGAACTGAACGTGACCCACTGGGAGCTGTTCACGCTGCGCGACGCGGACAGCGCCCACGACGGGCTGTTCCACCAGTTCGGTGTGCTGCGCGACGACTACTCACCCAAGCCCGGCTTTCGAGCGGCTGCGCGGCCTGTTCCGCGAACTCCGGTAGATCCCCTCCGCCCGGCTCAGGGCGTCGGCCCGGGCCTGGCGGGCCCCAGGCCGCTCAGCTGGTCGCGGAGGGTCCGCAGCGCCTGGCGCCGCTCGCCGGGGGAAAGGCGGTCCAGGAAGAGGTGCCCGTCGAGATGGTCGAGCTCGTGCCCCAGGCAGCGGGCCAGCAGCCCAGTGCCCTCGACGGTGACCGGCTGGCGGTCCAGGTCCACCCCGGTGACGGCCGCGCGCCCGGCCCGCGGGGTAGGCACGAAGAGGCCGGGTATCGACAGGCAGCCCTCCGGGCCGTCCTGCAGGCCCTCGCTGGACTCCAGCCGCGGGTTGATCAGGTACCCCTCCTCGCCCTCGACGTTAAAGCAGAACACGCGCAGGTCCACGCCGATCTGCGGGGCGGCGAGCCCGGCCCGGCCTGGGGCCCGGCAGGTATCCATCAGGTCGGTGACCAGCCGGGCCAGCCCGGGGCCGAAGCTGGTCACCGGACGGCATGCCGCACGCAGCACCGGATCACCGAACAGCCGGATGTCACGGACGGCCATCCGGCTGGTCAGCTTTCGGCGCGCAGGATGTTCAGCGCGTGGGCGAGGTCCGGTGCGTACTCGCTGGTGAACTCGACCCGGTGGCCGTCCGCCGGGTGCTCGAAGCCGAGCCGGACCGCGTGCAGCCACTGCCGGGTCAGCCCCAGGTGGGCGGCGAGTACCGGGTCGGCCCCGTACAGCCGGTCACCGGCGCACGGGTGGCGCAGCGCCGCCATGTGCACCCGGATCTGGTGGGTCCGCCCGGTCTCCAGGATGATCTCCTCCAGGCTGGCCCCGCGGAAGGCTTCGAGCGTGTCGTAATGGGTGACGCTCGGGCGTCCCCCGGCCACCACCGCGAACCGGCCGTCCCCGGCCGGGTGCCTGCCGATGGGCGCGTCGATGGTCCCGCGCAGCGGGTCCGGGTGGCCCTGCACCAGGGCGTGGTATCGCTTGTCTACCTCGCGGTCCCGGAACGCCTGCTTGAGCGCGCTGTAGGCGGGCTCGCTCTTGGCCACGACCATGAGGCCCGAGGTGTTCGCGTCCAGCCGGTGCACGATGCCCTGGCGCTCCGCGGCGCCGCTGGCCGCCAGGATCTGCCCGGCCCCCAGCAGCCCTTCGAGGACGGTGGGGCCGGTCCAGCCCGGGGTGGGGTGAGCGGCCACTCCCGGCGGCTTGTCCACCACCACGATGTCGCTGTCCTCGTACACGACGTCCAGGCCGGGCACCGAGCGCGGCACCGGCGCCGTGGACAGCGGGGCGGGCAGCGTGACGTCCAGCCACTCCCCCGCGGGCACGCGGTCCGACTTGGCCGCCGGACGCCCCCCGATCAGCACCTGGCCCCCGGTGATGAGTTCCGCGGCGCTCGTCCGCGACAGCCCGAACATCCGGGCCAGCGCGGCGTCGACCCGCTCGCCGTCCAGCCCGTCGGGCACCGGGACCCGGCGCTGGTCCGCCCCGGTCACGGCCGGCCCTCGCCGGGCGGGGCAGGCCGGTCCGCGACGGAACTCGCCGCGGGACTGATGCCGTCCAGGGTGGTACCGCCCGGCGCGGGCGGCTCCGCCCGCAGGCCGGGCTCACCGGCCGCGCCCGCGGCCGCGGCCGTGCCGCCCGGGCCGGTCCCGGCCGCGGACCGGGTCCCGTCGATGGAAACGCCCCGGGCGGCCAGCAGCACGGCCAGGATGCCGCCGCACACGATGCAGGAGTCCGCCACGTTGAAGACCGGCCAGTGCGGCAGCTCGATCCAGTCCACCACGTGCCCGCGCAGGAAGCCCGGGGACCGCAGCAGCCGGTCCCCCAGGTTCCCGGCCGCGCCGCCGAGCAGCAACCCGAGCGTCACGGCCCAGGGCACGCTGCGCAGCCGCCGGGCGGTGCGCAGGATGGCCACGATGACGGCGAGGGCGATCAGGGTGAAGACCACGGTGACCGAGGTGCCGATGCTGAACGCCGCGCCGCTGTTGCGCAGCACCCGCAGCGTCAGCAGGCCCCCGAGCAGGCGGATCGGGGCCCGGTGCGACAAGGTGGCCACCACGATGATCTTGGAAACAAGATCCGCAACGAAAACTACCGCGGCGATCGTGAGCAGCAGGCGGACCCGTCGCGGCCGCAGGGCCGGACCAGGGCTGTCCGCCGGCTGGTGATCCGGGTCCCCGGCAGATCGGGCGCCGTTCAGCGCCGTTCCTCGCGCTGCTTGCAGGCCACGCAGAGGGTGGCCCGGGGGAACGCCTGCAGGCGCGCCTTCCCGATCGGCTGGCCGCAGGACTCACAGACGCCGTAGCTGCCGTTCTCGATCTTGGCCAGCACCCGCTCGGTCTGGGCCAGCAGCTCGCGGGCGTTCTGGGTCAGGGCGAGCTCGTGCTCGCGCTGGAACGTCTTGGCCCCGGCGTCGGCGGAATCGTCCCCGGCGTCGCCGACCGCATCGCCGAGCCGGGCCGCGATCTCGGACTCGGCGGTGGAGATGTCCCGGCGCAGCCCGCTGGCCTCGTCCTCGAGCTCGCCGCGGACCTCCGCCAGCTCCTTCTGGGTCCAGTGCTTCTCACCGTGCCGGACCGGCAGAGCCGCGGCACCCGAACGCGCGGTTGCTGTCATCTCGGCCCCCTTTGACGCGACATGTCCACTATGCCAGCTGCCACCAATCGATCTTGAAACGCCGGGCAGTCACCGGAGGATAGATCGGCCTGCCTGGCACTGCAAACACATCTGCGCCCGGCGATAATCCGCCGCTCTCCGCGCACAGTTATCTAGTCGTCCGGTTGGCGATGCACCCGCAGGCCGGACGTTCCCCCCGGGACAGCCGGCCCACCTCCCCGCCGCGGCCCCCCGGTCCATGACGGCGCGGCCGCGATCCCGGGCCGCGGCGGCCAGCATGGCCGCGCCAGAAATGTCCCCTAATACTAGGGAAGAGAAACCCCGGCCCCCCGGATGGAGACCCTGATGGCCCAGGCCACCACCGACTCGCCACGCACCTCAGTCCGCCACCCCCTCGCCGCGCTGACGGCGGACGAGGCCGGCCAGGCCAGCCGGCTCGCGCTCGCGGCCGCTGGCCCGGGCAGCCGGCTCGCCTACTGCACCCTGGCCGAGCCGGCCAAGCGGGCCGTCCTGGCCTGGGATGGCGGCCCGCTGCCCCGGGAGGCCCGCTGCGTCCTGTACCAGCCGGCGGCCGGGCGGACCTGGGTGGTCACCGTCTCCCTGGACGAGGCCGCGGTGATCAGGAAGGTGCTGGTGCCGGGCGTCCAGCCGCCCATCACGGCCGGGGAGTTCATGGCCAACAGCGAGCAGATCAAGGCCGATCCGGGCTTCCAGGCCGCGCTGGCCCGGCGCGGGGTCACCGACCTGGCCCTGGTCCAGGTGGATTCCTGGCCGGCCAGCAACTTCGGGCTGGAGATCGACGCCTCCGGGCGGCGGCTGGCCCGCGGGGTCGCTTATCTGCTCGACGGCCCGGGCAGCAACCCGTACGCCCGGCCGATCGAGAACCTGGTCGCGCTGCTGGACCGGGATACCGGGGAGGTCCTGGAGATCGACGACGGCGAGGTGGTGCCCATCCCCCGGGACGCGGGCCGGTACGACGCGGCCAGCGCCGGTGAACTCCGCCGTCTGTCGGCGCTGCAGATCGTGCAGCCGGACGGGCCCGGGTTCGCCGTGGACGACGGGTGCCTGACCTGGGGGCCCTGGCAGATGCGGATCTCGCTGCACCCGATCGAGGGACTCGTCCTGCACCAGATCGGCTATCACGATCACGGGCGGCTGCGGCCCGTCATCTACCGGGCGGGCCTGTCCGAGATGATCGTGCCGTACGGCTCCACCGCGATGAACCACTGGTGGAAGAACGCCTTCGACGCCGGCGACGTCGGGCTGGGCACGATGGCCAACCCGCTGGAGCTGGGCTGTGAGTGCCTGGGCGAGATCGTTTACCTGGATGGCGTGGCCGTGGCGGAGGATGGCACGGCCAGTGTCCTGCCGCAGGTCATCTGCCTGCACGAAGAGGACTACGGGGTGCTCTGGATGCACCGTGACGCGGCCAACCAGGCCGCCGAGACCCGCCGCTCCCGGCGCCTGGTCGTGTCCTCCATCGCCACGGTCGGCAACTACGAGTACGGCTTCTTCTGGTACTTCTACCTGGACGGCACGATCCAGGCCGAGGTGAAGCTGACCGGGATCATCCAGACCCAGGCGGTCCGGCCGGGAACCCGGGCCAGCTACGCCAGCCCGGTGACCCCGGAACTGGCCGGCCCCCATCACCAGCACCTGTTCAGCTTCCGCCTGGACATGTGCCTGGACGGCCCGGCCAACTCGGTCTACGAGGTGGACGCGGTGCCCGTCCCGGCCGGGCCCGCCAACCCCTACGGGAACGCGTTCACCGTCCAGGAGACGCTACTGGAGACCGAATCCGCCGCCCGGCGGATGGCGGCGCCGGAGCGCAGCCGGACCTGGAAGATCGTCAACCACGGCGCCCGGAATGCCTGCGGCGAGCCGGTCGGGTACTCCCTGGTGCCCACGCACGCCAGCGCGCCGCTGCTGGCCCAGCCGGCCGCGTCGATCACCTCCCGCGCCGCGTTCGCCACCCGGCACCTGTGGGTCACCCCCGCCCGGGACGACGAGGTGCGGGCCGCCGGGGAGTTCCCGAACCAGCATCCGGGCGGCGCCGGGCTGCCCGCCTGGACGGCGGCGGACCGCCCGGTCACCGACACCGGCATCGCGCTGTGGCACACGGTGGGCGTGACTCATTTCTGCCGGCCGGAGGACTTTCCGGTGATGCCGGTGGAGTACACGGGGTTCACGCTGCGGCCCGCCGGGTTCTTCGACCGCAACCCCGCTCTGGACCTCGGCCCCGCCGATCCCGGCCCCGGCCACTGCGCCCCCTGACCGCCCCGCCGGCACCCCGCGGCCACCATCACGCCATGTCCCCCGGCCCCGCGTGCGGCCGGGGGAAATGGCGTCGGCCCGGGGTGGCCGGATCGGCTATCGTGGTACCGCAAGGCGTTGATGGGGACAGCTGCCGCAGCAGGCAGCCAGGAGCGACCCGGGGATGGTGCGAGCCCGGGGGCAGGCCAGCGGACCAGATCACCCCAGAGCCGCCGGAAGAACAGCAGCGGGCCGGTCGCCGTCAGCAGGCACCGTGGCCCGTGTGCCCAGTAGAACCGGCCGCGAGACACGAACTTGAGAGGGTCGCGCTCCCCGGCGGAGCCGCGGCCAAGGAGGGTGGTACCGCGGGGCCGCCGCCGGCGCGCCTCGTCCCTCCAGCGAAGCCGCGCGACCGGGCCGACAGCCAGCCCGCGAGCGCCCCGCAGGAGGACCACCCAGCCATGGCGCCCACAGACGCGGCACACCCGGATGCGGCACACCCAGACGACGCGCACGCAGGCCACACCACGCCGGCGGGCGGCCCGCGCTACTTCCCCGACCTGCCCCCGGCCATCGACCTGCCCGCCATGGAGCATGACGTCCTGGCCCGCTGGCAGGACGGGAAGTTCTTCGAGCGGTCACTGGAAGCCACCGAGGGCCGGCCGCTCTGGACCTTCTACGAGGGGCCGCCGACGACCAACGGCATGCCCGGCGTGCATCACATCGAGGCCCGGGTGTTCAAGGACGTGTTCCCGCGCTTCAAGACCATGCAGGGATTCCACGTCCCGCGCCAGGCCGGCTGGGACTGCCACGGTCTCCCGGTCGAGGTGGCCGTGGAGCGGGAACTCGGCCTGTCCGGCAAGAAGGCGATCGAGAGCTACGGGATCGCGGAATTCAACGCCCGGTGCCGCGAGTCGGCGCAGCGGCACGTGGACGCGTTCGAGGAACTGACCATCCGGCTGGGCTACTGGGTGGACCTGCAGCACGCCTACCGGACCATGGACACCAGCTTCATCGAGTCCGTGTGGTGGTCGCTGAAGGACATCTTCACCAAGGGCCTGCTGGTCAAGGACTTCCGGATCAGCCCGTACTGCCCGCGGTGCGAGACTCCGCTGTCCGACCACGAGATGGGCCAGCCCGATGTCTACCGCCAGGTGTCCGACCCGGCGGTCACGGTCCGGTTCCCGCTGGCCAGCCTGCCGGACGGGGCCAACCCGCTGCTGGGCGGGGCGGACCTGCTGGTGTGGACGACCACGCCGTGGACCCTGGTCTCCAACACCGCGGTGGCGGTCCACCCCGATGAGAGCTACGCCATCACCCGCAAGCCCGGCGACGGCGACACCGTGGTGGTCGCCGAGAAGCTGGTCGCCCGGGTGCTCGGCGAAGGGTGGCACGTGGTGGCCACGGTGCCGGGCACGGCCCTCGTCGGGGCGACCTACCGGCCACCGTTCGACCTGGTCGAGATCCCGGGTGCGCACCGGGTGGTGCCCGGGGACTTCGTGACCACCGAAGACGGCACCGGCCTGGTGCACCTGGCGCCGGCCTTCGGCGCCGACGACATGGAGACCGGCCGGGCGCACGGCCTGCCGGTGGTGAACCCGGTCCGCCCGGACGGCCGGTTCGAGGACTGGATCCCGCTGGTCGGCGGGACGTTCTTCAAGGACGCGGACGAGCCGCTGGTCCGCGACCTGACCGAGCGGGGCCTGCTGTTCCGGGTCGAGCAGTACGAGCACAGCTACCCGCACTGCTGGCGGTGCCACACCCCGCTGCTGTACTACGCGCTGCCGTCCTGGTACATCCGGACCACCCAGGTCAAGGACCTGATGCTGGCCGAGAACGAGCGGACTAACTGGCAGCCGCCGACCATCAAGGACGGCCGCTACGGCGAGTGGCTGCGCAACAACGTGGACTGGGCGCTGTCCCGGACCCGGTACTGGGGCACCCCGCTGCCCATCTGGGAGTGCGGCGAGCACCACCTGACCTGCGCCGGGTCGCTCGCCGAGCTGAGCGAGCTGGCCGGGCAGGACCTGTCCGGCCTGGACCCGCACCGCCCGTACGTGGACGCGGTGACGCTGGCCTGCCCGGAGTGCGGCGGGGAGGCCCGGCGGGTGCCGGAGGTGATCGACGCCTGGTATGACTCCGGGTCGATGCCGTTCGCCCGCCTCGGCGCGCCCTGGCAGCGGGCCGAGGAGTTCCGGCGCAGCTACCCGGCCCAGTTCATCTGCGAGGCGATCGACCAGACCCGCGGCTGGTTCTACTCGCTGATGGCGATCGGCTGCCTGGTGTTCGGCCGGAACTCCTACGAGAACGTGGTCTGCCTCGGCCTGGTGGTCGACGAGCGCGGCCGGAAGATGAGCAAGCACCTGGGCAACGTGCTCGAGCCGCTTCCGCTGATGGAGGCGCACGGCGCAGACGCGGTCCGCTGGTTCTTCGCCGCGTCCGGATCGCCGTGGTCCACCCGGCGGATCGGCGCTGCCGCGCTGGACGAGATCGTCCGCAAGGTGCTGCTGACCTACTGGAACACGGTGTCGTTCCTGGTGCTCTACGCCAACGCGGCCGCGGCCCAGGGCCGGGCGTGGGGACCGGCGCAGGCCGCCGGGGCGCCGCCCGCGGCCGGCCGGCCGCTGCTGGACCGCTGGCTGCTCAGCGAACTGCACGGCACTACGCAGGTGGTCACGGCGGACCTGGAGGGTTTCGACACGGCCGCCGCGGGCCGGCACCTGGCCGCGTTCATCGACGACCTGTCGAACTGGTACGTGCGCCGTTCCCGGCGGCGGTTCTGGGAAGGACCGGGCACGCCGGACGGCTCGTCGGCGTTCGCCACGCTGCACGAGAGCCTGCACGTGCTGACCCGGCTGATGGCCCCGATCACGCCGTTCCTGGCCGATCACGTGTGGTCTGTGCTGCGCGGCCCGGACGACCCGGAGTCCGTGCACCTGGCCAGCTGGCCAGCGGCGGACGAGGCGCTCATCGACTCCCGGCTGTCCACGCAGATGGCGCAGACCAGGCGGCTGGTCGAACTGGGGCGGTCGGCCCGGGCGGCCGCCTCGGTCCCGGTCCGCCAGCCGCTGCCCCGCGCCGTGGTGAGCGCGGCGGGGTTCGGCGAGCTGGCCCCGGAGCTGCGCGCCGAAGTGACCCAGGAGCTGAACGTCCGCACGCTGGAGCCGATGGCCGCGGTCGGTGCAGACCTGGTCGATTACCTGGTGAAGCCGAACTTCCGGACCCTGGGCCGGCGGTTCGGCAAGGGCACCCAGGCGGTCGCGGCGGCCATCGTCGCGGCCGAGCCGGAAATGCTCGCCGCCGAGCTGAGGTCGGCGGGGAAGGTCTCGGTCGAGGTGGACGGCACCCCGGTCGCCCTCGGGGCGGACGACGTGATCGTGACCCAGACGCCCAGGTCGGGCTGGACGGTGGCGTCCGAGGGGGGTGAGACCGTCGGCCTCGAGGTGTCCATCACCCCGGAGCTACGCCGCGAAGGGCTGGCCCGGGAGGTCATCAGGTTGATCCAGGAGGCCCGCAAATCCGACGGGCTGCACGTGAGTGACCGGATCACGGTCGCCTGGGAGGCCACCGATCCGGACCTGGCTGCCGCACTGGCCGAGCATGGCCAGCTGATCGCGGGCGAGGTGCTGGCCGACCAGTTCGGTCCCGCCACGCCCGTGGACACGGACCCGGCCCTCGGCGCCCGCGAGCACGCGGAGCCGGACCTGGGGCTGACCTTCTGGCTAGCGCGGGCCTGACCCGCACGTCCCCTTCCGCCGACGCCGGCGGAAGGGGACGCCGGCCGTACCGCTAGGCCTCCAGCAGGTCGGGCTGGCAGGCGCGGCAGGGCACGAACTCGGCCTCCTCGGCCTCCTGCCTGGTCATGATCTCCAGGTCACCGGCGCCGAGGAACCGGATCAGGATGCATTCGCTGCGGTGGTAGCGGGCCACGCCGGGCACCACGGTCACGTCGACCCGCCCGGGTGCGGGCTGGACCGCCGGTTCCGCGGCCGCGGGCTCGTGGGCCGGGGGCTTCTCAGCGGCAGGCTCCTCAGCCGAGGGCCCCTCAGCGGCGGGCCCCTCAGCCGCCGGGCTCGTCAGCCACCGGCCCCTCAGCCAGCGGCCTCGCGGTCGGCCGCCGGCCCCTCAGCCGCCGGCTCGTCAGCCTCAGGCCCTGCCGCGGATTCTCCCGTCCCAGGACCGGCAGAGGACGGGCGGGCCGGGGACGCCGGACCGGCCTGGCCGCCCGGGAGCGTGATGATCCACTGAGGCCGGCCCGGGCGGTCATCCGCCTCCGCCGGCGCGGTCTCCGGGACGGGGCCGCCTGACTCGTCGTCCGGCGATCCGGGGGCCGCCTCCTCAGCGGGCCGGATCGGCCCGGCGGCGACCGCCGCAGGCTCGGAACTGGCCGGCTCCTGGTCAGCGGGACCGGGGTGCTCTGCGTCCCGGCCTTCCGCGGCCGGGGTGCGCACCTCCGGAGTGGCTGGCCCGGGGCGGGCCGGCGCCTCCGCGAAGGCCGCCGCGGGTGGTGGCCAGGCGGCGGGGTCTGGAGTGTCGGGCGGCTGCCAGCCAGCGCCCGATCCCCATATCCAGGCCTTGGTGCCTGCGGGCGGTCCGCCCGAGGCGCCGGCCGTCTCCGGCCGGGCCGGCCTGCCGGACGGCGCTGACTCCTCCGGCGGCTCTGGCGTCACCGCCGGGGCCGGCAGCTCGATGCCGGGCCAGCTCAACGCGCCCGTGTCACGCTTGGCCGGGGACCCGAGCTCCTCCTCGACCCGCTCCCAGAGGTCGTCGCTGCGTCCCGCGGGCGGCGGGCCGCCCTGGGGAGCCAGCACCTCGACCGGGGAAGCGGCCGGGCGCCCGCCGGAATCCTCGCGCCGGGAACGCCGGGGCTCGCGTCCGGCCGCGGCTGCGCCCTTGGTGCTGGCCAGTACGGGCGCACTGAGCTGCACCTGCGGCGCTGACCAGGACTCCGGCACACTGGCCGGCCGGGACTCGCCCCGCCCGAATATCTCCGACCAGTGCGACAGCACCCCGACCGCCAGGATCAGCGCCGCTACCGCACAGACGCCGATGGAGACGTACACCATCAGCAAGCTGCTGGCGACGACACCGGCCACGAGCAGGCCGATCGCCAGAGCAACCAGGAGAGCGCTGGCTCTGATCACGTGCGCTCTCCGCGGGTTGTGCGGGTCATGCTGCCAACCGAGAAGGAACCGCTGCTGGGCTGGGTTACCGCTAGTGAGCCGGCTGAACCGGCTACCGGTGGTCGTGCGGTGAGCCATCCGACGGGTGGAATCCGCCGTGGGACACAGGCTCCGGCGCGCCAGCATAGGCGCTGGCGATGGACGACTGGCCATTCCTGGCCTCCATGCGGGACATACCTGAGGAAACGGACGAGTCGGGCCCGCTGCCCATGGCCGGGAAGGCACCGCTATCGGTCGCGCCCGCTTCCAGGTCACGCATCTGCCCTTCCAGGTATGCCTTCAGCCTGCTGCGGTACTCCCGCTCGAAGGCCCGCAGGTCATCAACCCGCCGCTCCAGCTCTTCACGCTGCTGGACCAGGGAGCCCATGGCCTGGCGGTGCCGCTCCTGGGCGTCCCGCTCCAGGCTCTCCGCGCGGGCCCGGGCATCGCTGGTGATCTGCTCCGCCTGGCGGCGGGCCTTACCCAGGATGTCATCGGCCTCGCGGCGGGCCCGGCCGAGCGTCTCGTCGGCCTCACGGCGCGCATCGGCGATCGCCTGGTCGGCGGTCTGCTGCGCGAGCGCCAGCACGCGCGCGGCCGTGTCCATGTTGTCCTCGGCCGGCGGCATGCCCATCATCGGCGGCTCTGGCCTGCGCTCAGGCTCAGGGCGCGGCGGTTCGGGCGCCATCATCTCGGGAGCCGGGTCGGCAAGGGGCGAGCTGAGCGCGGACATCGGTACCTTGCCCCCCCGCAGGCTCTCAGCCAGCTTCGCCCGGAGCTCTTCGTTCTCCTGGATCAGCCGGTCGAGCTCAACCTCGACCTCGTCGAGGAAGGCGTCAACCTCTTCCTCGTCGTAGCCGGGCCTGAGCCTGGTGGTACTGAACTGCTTATTCCGCACATCCGCGGGCGTCAGCGGCATCTCGTCTCCTCGGCACGCTCGAACGGTGTTCCTGTCGGACGCTACCTGATCAGAGCAGCTGCACGGCCTGCATCGCGAAAATGACCACGAAAAACAGCACCATGAAGCTGAGGTCCAGAGCCAGACTACCGATCCGCACCGTGGGGATGACCCGTCTTAGCAATCTCAGTGGCGGGTCGGTGGCAGTAAAGACCAGTTCGGCCAGGATGAGGACGATGCCCTTGGGCTGCCAGCGGTCAGGGGAACGCGAGAACGCCTGGACCCAGCTGAGGATCAGCCTCCCGATGAGAAGCACGAAATAGATCGTGAGCGCGTAGAACAGAACGATCTTTACAATCCCCACATCCCTGCCCTGCCTTCACCGCTGCCATGACGGGCACCGGGATGACTACCGCGGGTGCCGCAGCCGCGCGCTCGCCACCGACTGTGCCGGTACTCCTGGGCGTCTAACTCTGGTTGAAGAAGCCTCGTTCAGCTATCCGGGCCTTGTCCTCCGCGGTCACCTCGACGTTGGCCGGGCACAACAGGAACACCCTGTTCGTCACGCGGTCGATGCTCCCGTGCAGGCCAAAGATCAGGCCTGCGGCGAAGTTGACGAGCCGCTTGGCGTCGCTGTCGACCATCTCCGTCAGATTCATGATCACCGGAGTGCCCTCACGGAAGTGCTCTCCGATGGTACGGGCTTCATTGTACGTGCGCGGGTGCAAGGTGGTGATCCGGGCGAGATCGGTGGCATGCACCGGCCCGGGCACGTGCGTGCTGGCCCGCGGGGCCGCGGGCGGGGCCGGGTCCATGAGGAATTCACCGCGGGCACGGGGTACCGGGCGGTCGGGCTCCGGATCCGCAGGCTCGGCCTGCTCGCCGTACTCGTCCTCGTACTCCTCGTAGGAGTCGTAGCCGTCCTCGTACCGCGGATCGTCCTCGACGAGGCCGAGGTAGACCGCCATCTTGTGCATCGCGCCGGCCATCGGTCAGACCTCCGTCATCACTGTCATGCGGCCCCGGTGCGTCGGACATTACCTGACGAAGCCCGGCCGACCGCCGAGCAACGCCGTACCGACCCGGACGTGTGTCGCGCCCGCCCTGATCGCGGCCTCCAGGTCACCGCTCATCCCGGCGGAGATCATCGCGGCCCCGGGATGCGCCGCGCGCACCTGGGCCGCGATCCCGGCCAGCCGCCAGAACGCGGCCAGCGGGTCCTCCTGCTGCGGAGCCACGGCCATGACTCCCCCAGTTCCAGGCCTTCCTCACCGGCCATCGCGTCCGCGAGGGCCGGCACGTCCGCTGGCGCGGCGCCGCCGCGGCCCGGATCTCCGTCCAGGCTGACCTGGACCAGGCCGGTCAGCGTGCGGCCGGCCCGGCGGGCCGCCGCTCCCAGGGCGGTCACCAGCCGGTGACGGTCCACGGAGTGGATCACGCCGGCGTAGCCCGCCACGCTGCTCGCCTTGTTGGTCTGCAACTGCCCGACGAAGTGCCAGGTGAGCCGGTCACCCAGGTCCGCGCAGGCGGCGGCCTTGGGGGCCGCCTCCTGATCGCGGTTCTCCCCGACGTCCCGCACGCCCAGCGAGCTGAGCAGCCGGACGTCGCTCGCGGGGAAGGTCTTGGTGATGGCGATCAGGGTGACGTCGCCGGCGGCCGCCCGGCCTCCTGCGCCGCCGCCGCGATCCGGGCCCGGACCTGGGCGAGGGAGGCCGCCACCGCACTGGCCCGGTCGGGCCCGGGCCCCCGCTGGCCCGGTGAGCCCGTCACCAGGTCCGGCCGGTCACTACTTGAGGAAGTCGGGGACGTCGAGCTCGTCATCCTCTTCGAACACCACCGAGCGGCGCCGGGTGGTCGCCGCGTCGAAGACCCGCGCCGCCGCGGCGGTGTCGGTGCGGGGCGCCGTCACGACCGGGTCAGGATCGGCCGGGCCGGGGCGCGGGCACCCCCTCGATCCCGCTCTCCTCGGTCGCCGGGCTGGCCGGCACCGCGGAACCCGCCGGGTCCGGGGCGCCGGCCTCGGTGCTCCCGGACGGCACGGGCTCCGGCTCCGGGTCGCTGACCGGCTCGGACGGCGCGGCCCACACGTCGGCGGGCACCGGGGGCGCCGGCACGGCCGGGGCCTGGTATGTGTCCGCGGCGGGCGGCGGGGCCGGGACCGGATCCGCGGCGAAACTGGACGTCACCCGGGATGGCCGCGGACGGCGGCTGCCGCTCTCGTCGAATCCGGCCGCGATGACCGTGACCCGGACCTCGTCGCCGAGCGCGTCGTCGATGACCGCGCCAAAAATGATGTTGGCTTCCGGCGCCGCTGAGTTAGAGACCAGCTGGGCCGCTTCGTTGATCTCGAAAAGCCCCAGGTCGGAGCCACCCTGGATGGAAAGCAGGACACCATGTGCCCCGTCAATGCTCGCCTCGAGCAGCGGGCTGGAGATGGCCATCTCGGCGGCCGCGACGCTGCGGTCATCGCCGCGGGACGACCCGATTCCCATGAGCGCCGAACCTGCCCCGGACATGACCGATTTCACGTCGGCGAAGTCCAGGTTGATCAGCCCCGGCGTGGTGATCAGGTCGGTAATTCCCTGGACACCGGAGAGGAGCACCTGGTCCGCCGCCTTGAATGCGTCCAGCACGCTGACGTGCCGATCCGAGATAGACAGCAGGCGGTCGTTCGGGATGACGATCAGCGTGTCGACCTCGTTGCGCAGCCGCTCAATGCCCAGTTCGGCCTGGGAAGCGCGGCGCTTGCCCTCGAACCCGAACGGCCTGGTGACCACGCCAATGGTCAGCGCGCCGAGCGACCGGGCCACGTTGGCAACGATAGGCGCCCCGCCGGTTCCGGTGCCGCCGCCCTCCCCCGCGGTGACGAAGACCATGTCGGCCCCCTTGAGGACCTCCTCGATCTCCTCCCGGTGATCCTCGGCCGCGCGGGCCCCGACTTCCGGGTTGGCTCCGGCCCCGAGGCCCCGGGTGAGTTCCCGGCCGACGTCCAGCTTGACGTCCGCGTCGCTCATCAGGAGCGCCTGGGCGTCGGTGTTGATCGCGATGAACTCAACGCCTTTGAGCCCCTCTTCGATCATCCGGTTCACGGCGTTGACGCCGCCCCCACCGATACCGACGACCTTGATGACCGCCAAATAGTTCTGCGGTGCTGCCACGAGGAGGGACCTTTCCACTCGTTTGCCTCTGTCGCGTTTCTGCACACGGCATTTGCTGCCGGAGAGAGCGCCCTTTCCTGGAAACCACCACCGAAACCACGGTCTCAGCCACCTGCCGGGAATCGCCCCCAATTGATCCGGCCGGGCACGCTCCGTGATTTCCAGGGAGTTAACCCTCACTCTCAAGTTGAGATTTACAGTTATGTCATCCTGGCGATTGATACGGACAGTAGGGTTGGACGGGGGGCAGGGTCAACTAGCCACGCGCGAAGCGGGCCGGCGTGTTGCGCCTGGCCCGGGAATTCCCGGCCGCCATTCACCCGCCGGTCACCGCCGTCCCGGGTGCGCTCACGTTGTAGGTTCGCGCATTCGTGCGCATCAGCAGCGCGAGTTCCCTGGCCTTCTCGGCCGGCCGGTCGGTGCCACCCCACACGACCGTGATCCCGCGGGCGAGCTTGAGGGTCACCTCGGACGCGGTCGGCGCCTGCACCGTCAGCACCGACCGGGCGAGGTAGCGCGGCAGCTCGTGCAGGACCACCGCCGCGGCGTACACCGCCGGGCTGCCCCGCAAGACCGACGGGGACGGCGGTCCCGCACCCGGCCCGGCCGCTGCCTGGAGCAGGGGCAGCCGGGGCGGGCGCTGGGGGGATGACTCCACCGCGACCCCGTACTTGTCGATGAGCTCGTAGCCGGTCCCCGACCGCACGGCCAGGGCGGGCGTGCGCTCGGTGACCGAGATCGTGACCCCATCCGGCCAGTCCCGGCTGACCCGGGCGGACTGAACCTGGCGGATCTGCTCGACCCGGTGGGCGGCCGCGGCGCTGTTCACCCTGATCAGCGGCAGGCCGGTCGGGATGGCAGCGGCCGACCGGACCTCGGCCCTGGTGATCAGGTGCGTGCCGGTCACCTGGACCGAGCGGACCACGAAGAACCGTGACTCGAGCAACGCCCAGGCCACCCCGGCCACGATGGCCACCGCGGCCAGCGCGAAGAAGGCCGCCCGCCACGGCTGGCGCCCGCGCCCGGCGGCGGAGGGCAGGCCGCCGCTGTCCGCGCCCGCGCCACCAGGGCCGCCGGCCTGCTGGTCGCGGCCCTGCTGCGTGACGTCCCCGGCCGGGCTGCTCATCCAGCCGACCTGCCGCGGGCGCGGAGCGCGTCGAGGACCGGCAGGCCGAGTGCGGTCACGTCACCGGCGCCCATGGTCAGCACCAGGTCGCCGGGCTTCGCGGTGGCCGCCACCGCACCAGGCACGGCCCCGCGGTCTGGCATGAAATGAGCCCCGCCCCCGGGCACGGCCACGGCCACCAGCTCCCCGGTCACGCCAGGCTCGGGGTCCTCGCGGGCCGGATAGACATCCAGCACGAAGGCCTCGTCGGCGCGGCCGAGGGCGGCGCCCAGCTCCCCCGCGAAGATCCGGGTCCGGCTGAACAGGTGCGGCTGGAAGATGGCGATGACCCGGCCCCCGTCCGCGATGTCCCGCGCCGCGGCGAGGTCGGCGGCCAGCTCGGTGGGGTGGTGCGCGTAGCTGTCCAGCACCCGCACCCCGTCGGCCTCGCCCTTGAGTTCCAGGCGGCGCCGCGCGCCGCGGTAAGCGGCCAGCCCGCGGGTCACCCCGTCCACCCCGAACCCGAGCTCCAGGCAGGTGGCCAGCGCCGCGGTCGCGTTGAGGGCGTTGTGCCGCCCGGGGACGCCCAGCTGCACCGGCGCGGCGATCCCCGCGGCCTGCGCCCGCGGCCCGGCGTTGACCTGGAAGCCGACCGTCATGCCGCGCGGCAGCAGGGCGGTGACCCGGTAGTCCGCGTCCGCCGACTCGCCGTAGGTCCGGACCCGCAGCGGAAGCTCCCGGGCCGCCTCGGCCAGGGCCCGGGCGCCCGGGTCATCGGCACAGGCGACCAGCAGCCCGCCCGCGGCAATCCGCCCGGCGAACGCGGCGAAGGCGGTCTCGATCTCGGCCAGCCCGGCGTAGTTGTCCAGATGATCGGCTTCCACGCAGGTCACGATGGCCGCCTCGGGCGAGAGCATGAGGAACGAGCCGTCGCTCTCGTCGGCCTCGGCGACGAACAGCTCACCGCGGCCCTCGTCCGCGCCGAGGCCGGTCTCGGTGAGGATGCCGCCGATCACATAGGACGGGTCGGCGCCAATGTCCCGCAGCACGGTGGTGAGCATGGAGGTCGTGGTGGTCTTGCCGTGCGTGCCGGCCACCGCCACGGTCCTGCGGCCGAGCATCACCGAGGCGAGCGCGGCCGCGCGGTGCAGCACCCGCAGCCCGCCCTGGCGGGCGGCCACCAGCTCGGGATTATCCGCCCGGATCGCGGTGGACACCACGAGGGTGTCCGCGCCGGCCACGTGCGCGGCATCGTGCCCGACCCGGATGCCGGCGCCGAGTACGGCCAGCTCGTCCAGGAGCGCTGAGCTGGCCGCGTCGCTGCCGGACACGCGGACTCCCCGGGCCAGCATGATCCGGGCGATCCCGGACATGCCGGCCCCGCCGATACCGGTGAAGTGCACCCGGCCGAGCTGCCCGACCGGGACCGGGTCCACCGGGGTTACCAGGCCCATCCGACCATCCTCATCTGCTGCTGCGTCATGCCCGGCGCCTCCCCCGGCTGGCACCGGCCCGGCTGCCGCCACCGTGGCCGCGGGACGGGCCCTGAGCCTGGTCGCGGACGATGCCGAGGACCGCCGCCGCCAGCCGGTCGTCGGTGTCGCGGTGGCCCATGGCCGCTGCCGCCTGCGACATGGCCGCCACGAGCTGCGCATCCACCAGGATGGGCAGCAGGTCGGAGCGGATCCAGTCTGGGCTCAGGTCGGCGTCGGCGATGATGAGCCCGCCGCCGGCGGCCTCGATCGGGACCGCGTTGAGCCGCTGCTCGCCGTTGCCGTGCGGCAGCGGCACGTAGGCCGCGGGCAGCCCCACCGCGGTGAGCTCTGCGCAGGTCATCGCCCCGCTGCGGCAGATCGCGAAGTCCGCCGCCGCGTAGGCCAGGTCCATCCGGTCCACGTACGGCAGCGTGATGTACGGCGCGCCGCCGGGCGGCAGCCGGGCGTCGATGTCGCTGCGCGGGCCGAGGATGTGCAGCACCTGGATCCCGGCGGCGCGAATCGAGTCGGCCGCGTCCAGCACGGCGTAGTTCAGCGAGCGGGCGCCCTGCGAGCCGCCGGTGACCAGCAGCACCGGCAGGTCCGGCCGCAGCCCGAAGTGCGCCCGGGCCTTGTCCGCCAGGGCCAGCCGGTCCAGGCTGGCGATCTCGTGGCGCAGCGGGATCCCGATGAACCGGGCGTGCGGGAGCTTGGTGCCGGGCTGCCCGGTGAACACGTGCGTGGTGAACCGCGCGCCCAGCCGGTTGGCCAGCCCGGGCCGGGCGTTGGCCTCGTGCACCACGATCGGCACGTGGTGGCGCCGCGCGGCCAGGTACCCGGGCGTGGCCACGTAGCCGCCGAACCCCACGAGCACGTCCGCGCGGGCCTGGTCCAGCACCCGGGCCGCGGCGCTCACCGACGCGCCGAGCCGTCCGGGCACGCCGAGCAGCTGGGGCGTGAGCTGGCGGGGCAGCGGAACCGGCGGGATCAGGGCCAGCTCGTAGCCGCGGAGCGGCACCAGCCTGGTCTCCAGGCCACGCTCGGTCCCCAGGCACACGATGCCGAGCTGGGGGTCAGCCCGGCGCAGCGCATCGGCGAGGGCCAGCGCGGGCTCGATATGGCCCGCGGTCCCCCCGCCCGCGAGTACGACGCTCATCGCCCGGCACTCCCTTTCTCACCGACGGCGCCCGGGCGCGGCTGGCTTCTCCCGCCGGCCGGCCAGGCCCAGCCAGCTTAGGACCCGGAGCGGCACGCCGGGGCCAGCCTCGGCAAGGGCCTGCGCCGCACCGGGTTCCCGCTTCGCGAACGACATCAGCATGCCGAGCGCCACCATGGTCACCAGCAGCGAGGACAGGCCCTCGGAGATCAGCGGCAGCGGGACGCCGGTGATCGGCAGCAGGCCGATCACCGCGCCGATGTTGACCAGCGCCTGGCCGACGATCCAGGCAGTGGCGGCCCCCGCGGCCAGCCGCATGAACGTGTCGTCCACCCGGCGGGCGATGCGCAGCCCGGCATAGGCCAGGCCGCCGTACAGGAACGTCACGCAGAGCGTGCCGAGCAGGCCGAGTTCCTCACCCAGGATGGCGAAGATGAAGTCGCTGGTGGATTCCGGGACCCAGCCCCATTTCTCCCGGCTGGCGCCGAGCCCTACCCCGAACCATCCGCCCGAGCCCAGCGCCCATTTGCCCTGGATGCTCTGCTGGTTGGCACCCACCGGGCTGCCGCCGGCGTGGAAGAAACCGAGCAGCCGCTCCATCCGGTACGGGGCGACCACCACCATAGCCAGCAGCGCCAGGCCGATCATGGCCAGGACGCCCAGGAAGACCCGGCCCGGGGTGCCGATGACCCACAGCAGCGCGAGGAAGATGATCAGCAGGATGAACGTGGTGCCCAGGTCGTCGCCGAGCATGACCAGCATGGCCAGGATCCCCACCCCAGGCAGCAGCGGGATGAGCAGCTGCCGCCAGTCCTCCAGCTGGCCCAGCTTGTCCTTGCGCGCGAGCAGGTCGGCGCCCCACAGCAGGAACGCGAACTTGGCCAGCTCGGAGGGCTGGAACTGGACGCCGCCGAGCTCGATCCAGCGGGCCGCCCCGCCCTGGGTCTGGCCCACGAACAGCACCAGGACCAGACCGAGCAGGGAGACGAACATGAGCGGGTAGGCGGCGGCCCGGAACCGGCGCGGCGAGGACTTGGCCGCGATCCACATGAACGGCAGCCCGATCAGCACGCCGAACAGCTGATGCTGCAGACCGGACCAGGGCGAGATGCCTTCCATGAGGCCGTAGGCGGACGAGGTGGACAGCACCATGACCAGGCCGAGCGCCAGCAGCAGCGTGGTGATGCCGAGAACCAGGTAGAAGGAGGTCAGCGGCCGGTCCAGGAACCCGAGCCGGGCCGACACCCGGTCCCGCGCCGTCTCGCTCCACGACCCGGCGCCGCCGCGCCCGCCCGCGCCCTCGTACCCGCCGCCTGCGGCCGGCCGGGACACATCCGCCGACACCTCTGAGACCATTATCCAAGTCTCGGTCCCGGGGGCCGCGCGGCTGCGGACATCCGGCGCGTGTCGCGCCTATTTAGGCATCCACTCCACGTAGAAAATGCCCAGGCCGAGGGCGACGAACATCGCGGAAATCAGCCAGAATCTGATCACGATGGTGGTTTCCGCCCAGCCCTTGAGCTCGAAATGGTGCTGCAGCGGCGCCATCCGGAACACCCGGCGGCCGGTCATCTTGAACGAGCCGACCTGGATGATCACCGACAGGGCGATGACCACGAACAGCCCGCCGAGGATGGCCAGCAGCAGCTGGGTCTTGGTGCACACGGCCAGGCCGGCCAGCACACCGCCCAGGGCCAGCGAGCCGGTGTCCCCCATGAAGATCCGGGCGGGTGGGGCGTTCCACCACAGGAAGCCGAAACAGGCGCCGAGCACCGAGGCCGCCACGACCGCGAGGTCGAGGGGGTCACGCACGTCGTAGCAGTGCGGGGCGAGGAAGGCGGTGCAGTCGTTGCGCAGCTGCCAGTTGCCGATCAGCACGTAGGCGGCGAGCACGAGGCAGGCGCAGCCGGTAGCCAGGCCGTCCAGGCCGTCGGTCAGGTTCACCGCGTTGGACGTGCCCGCGATCAGGAAGACGATCCAGAGCATGAACGCGGTCACGCCGATCGGGGGGCCGAAGTCAGCCAGGAACGACAGGTGCGCGTCCGCGGGCGTCAGGTCGTACCCGTCGGCGAAGTGCTGCTGGACCACGAGCAGCGCGAACACCGCGCCGACCACGGCCTGGCCGGCCAGCTTGGCCCCGCTGCGCAGGCCCAGGCTGCGCTGCTTATAGATCTTGATGAAGTCGTCGATGAAGCCGACCGTGCCGAGCCCGACCATCAGGAACAGGACCAGCACACCGGAGACGGACGGCTCCTGGCCGGTGAAGACGTTGCCGACGAAGTAGCCGACCACCGCCGCGATCACGATGACGGTCCCGCCCATGGTGGGGGTGCCGCGCTTGGTCGCGTGCCCGGCCGGGCCCTCCTCCCGGATGAGCTGGCCGTAGCCGCGCCGGGTGAAGATCCTGATCGCCAGCGGCGTGCCGAACAGCGCGAGCAGCAGCGAGACCCCCGCCGAGAACAGGATCGTCCTCACTGGGCCGACTCCCCGGTCAGGGCCAGCGCGACCCGCTCCAGGCCGGCCGAGCGTGAGGCCTTCACCAGCACCACGTCTCCGGGGGCCAGCCGCTGCCCGAGCGCGTCGAGGGCGGAGCTCGCGTCGGGGGCCTGGATCAGCTCCCCGCCCCAGGACGGCTCGGCCTTGGCCCCGGTGAGGATGGGGCCCGCCTCCTCACCGACCACGATCAGGCCGGTCAGCCCGGCCTGGGCGGCGTGCCCGCCGATCTCCTCGTGCCGGGCCCGGGAGTGGGCGCCGAGCTCGCTCATCGGCCCGAGCACCGCGAACGAGCGGCGGCCGCGGGCCACCACCGCGAGCGTGTCCAGGGCGGACCGGACGGACTCGGGGTTCGCGTTGTACGCGTCGTTGAGCACGATGACGCCGTCGGGCCGCTCGGTGACCTCCATCCGCCACCGGCTGCGGGCCTCCGCCTCGGACAGCCGCTGGGCGATCTCGGCCACCGGCATGCCCAGCTCGCCGGCCAGCGCCGCCGCGGCGAGCGCGTTGTGCACGTTGTGCTCGCCGGCCAGGCGCAGCTGCACCTGGCCGGATCCGGCCGGGCTGACCAGCCGGAAGCCCGGCCGGCCGACGCTATCCAGCCGGACCGCCTCGGCGCGCACGTCGGCCGGGCCGCGGCCGAACGTCACCACCCGCGCTGGCGTCCGCGCGGCCATGGCCATGACCCGGGGATCGTCGGCGTTGAGCAGCGCCACCCCGCCGTCCGCGGGCAGCGCGGCGGGCAGTTCGCCCTTGGCCCGGGCGACTTCCTCGATGCCGCCGAACTCGCCTTCGTGCGCGTGTCCCACGCAGAGCACCACGCCGAACCGGGGCGGCGCGATCTGGCACAGGTACGCGATGTGCCCGGGCCCCCGGGCGGACAGCTCGAGCACCAGGTAGCGGGTCTCGGCGCTCGCCCGCAGCACGGTCAGCGGGAGGCCGATCTCGTTGTTCCACGACGCCCGCGGCGCGACGGTCGGGCCCAGCGCCTCGACGAGCTGGGCGGCCAGGTCCTTGGTGGTGGTCTTGCCCGCCGACCCGGTGATCCCGGCGATCTGCAGGCGGGGCAGGGCGTCCACCACGCCGCGGGCCAGCCGGCCCAGGGCCGCGGTGACGTCGGGCACGATCAGCGCGGGCACCCCGCACGGCCGGGTGGCCAGGACCGCGGCGGCTCCGGCGGCGACAGCCTGCCGGGCGAAGTCATGCCCGTCCGCCCGGGTGCCGGGCAGGGCCGCGAACAGGGCGCCGGGGGCGGCGGCCCGGGAGTCGATGATCACCGGGCCGGTGACCAGCGCGGCCGGATCGGCGTCCTGGCCTGGTGCGGCCCCGGTCAGCCGGGCCCCGGTGAGCTGGGCGATGGCGCCGAGGGACAGCGGGATCACGCGTCCTCCCCCATGGCCCGCGCTCCCGGGCTGGCGGCCCGGAGCTCAGCCCGGTTCCGGCGGGGTCCAGCCGGACCCGGGCCGCGTCCCGGTCGCCCCGGCCGGCCAGCACCTCGGCGAGGGCGTCGGCGGCGACTTCCCGGTCGTCGAACGGGGTGACCTGCCCGGCGGCGTACTGCCCGCGCTCGTGGCCTTTGCCCGCTACCAGCACGATGTCCCCCTTGCCCGCAGCCGCGATGGCCAGGCCGATCGCGGCGGCCCGGTCCGGCTCGATGATCACCCGTCCGCGTTGCCCGGGCGGGATGGTCAGGACCCCCTGCAGCATCTCGGCCAGGATGGCCAGCGGGTCCTCGGATCGGGGGTTGTCACTGGTCAGGATAGCCAGGTCGGCGAGGCTCACCGCGGCCGCGCCCATCAGCGGCCGCTTGGCCCGGTCCCGGTCACCGCCGCAGCCCAGCACGATGGACAGCCGGCCCTGGGTAACCGGCCGCAGCGCGCGCAGCACCGCCTCGACCGCGCCGGGCTTATGCGAGTAGTCCACCAGCACGGTGAAGTCCTGGCCGCGCTCCACCCGTTCCAGCCGGCCCGGCACACCGGGAGCGGCCGCGACCCCGGCGACCGCCGCCGCCAGGCTGACCCCCGCCTCGACCAGGGCCACGATCGCGCCCAGCGCGTTGGAGACGTTGAACGGGCCGGGCAGCGCCACCGAGGCGTCGGCCTCCACCCCGCCCGGCCCGACGACCCGGAAGGTGCTCCCGTCGGCGCCTCCCCGCACGTCGGCCGCGCGCCAGTCGGCGCCCGGGTCGCCGGCCGCGGAGATGGTGGTGACCGGGATCCGCGCCCGGCCGGCCAGCTTGCGGCCCCACGCGTCGTCGGTGTTGACCACCCCGGTCCGCGCGAAGGCGGGGGTGAACAGGCCGGCCTTGACCTCGAAGTACTCGTCCATGCTGGCGTGGAAGTCCAGGTGATCCTGGGACAGGTTGGTGAACACCACGACGTCGTAGGTCGTGCCCGCGACCCGGCCGAGGGCCAGCGCGTGGCTGGAGACCTCCATCGCGGCCGCGGTCACGCCGCGCCGCACCATCTCAGCCAGCAGCGCCTGCAGGTCGGTGGCCTCGGGTGTGGTGAGCTGGCTGGGGGCCACGGTCCCGGCCACCCGGGTCTCCACGCCGCCCAGCAGCCCGGTCAGGTGACCGGCCATGCGCAGGCCGGATTCCAGCAGGTAGGTGGTGCTGGTCTTGCCACTGGTACCGGTCACCCCGATGAGGGTGAGCCGGCCGGACGGGTTCCCGTAGATCCAGGACGCGACCTCGCCCAGCCGGGCCCGCGGATCGGAGACCACGAACACCGGCAGCCCGCAGTGCCGGGCCAGGCTCTTGCCGTCCGGGTCGGTGAGCACGGCTACCGCCCCGGCGTCGGCCGCGTCGTCGCAGAAGTGCGCGCCGTGATGCTGGCTGCCCGGCAGGGCCGCGTACAGGTCGCCCGCCCGCACCCGGCGTGAGTCATGGGTCACGCCGGACACCATGACGGGACCGCCCGGTCCAGCCAGCGGATCGGGGCCGCGCCGCCCGGTACTCAGCCCGAGCAGCATGGCCAGTTCGGATAGCGGACGCGGCGGGACATCGCGTGGAAGGAGAGCCGCAGGCACGGGCCGAGGGTACCTCTGATCACGGTGCCGTGAGCCTGACGTTGGGACGCTTGGCCCGATCGGGCGGTATCTTCATCGTCGTCAGGGCGAACTTCATGACCTTATAGAAGACTGGTCCGGCGACCTCGTCCCCGTAGTAGCCGCCCTTGCGCGGGTTCTGCACGTTCACCGCCACCACCAGCTTCGGGCTGCTGGCCGGCGCGATGCCGATGTAGCTGGAGCCGTACAGGCACAGGCAGCCGCCCTTGGCCGGGTCGGCGATCTGCGCGGTTCCCGTCTTGGCCGCGACGGAATACCCGGGGATGATCCCCCACGGCTCGGCCCCCTGGGCGTCCACCAGGGGCACCTGCTGCAGGATGTTCATCAGCTCGTGGGCGGTCCTGGCCTGGATGACGCGGTGGCTGGCGGGCCGCGGCGCGGCCACCAGCCGGCCGCTCGCGTTGGTGGTCCCGTCGACGATCGACGGGGTCACCCGCACGCCGCCGTTCGCGATCGTGGCGTAGACGCTGGCCATCTGGACGGCGGTGACCGCGACGCCCTGGCCGAAGGCCATCGTGTACCGCTCGTCGGGCCACCACTTCGACGGCGGGTAGAGGATTCCGCTGCTCGCGGCGGGCAGGCTGGCCAGGCTGGGCTGCCCGATACCGAAGTTCTTGAAGTACTGGTACTGCACCTGGGGGCTGACGTGCTGGACCACCTGGACCATGCCCACGTTGCTGGACTGCGCGATGATCCCGGCGATAGTCAGCCGCTCGGTCGGGTGGTACTCCGCGTCATGGAAGGTGTAGCCGTCGATGTCGATGGAGTCCGGCACCGTGTAGGCGCTCATCGGCGTCTGGCCGCCGTGTTCGATAGCCGCGGCGGCGGTGATCACCTTGGCCGTGCTGCCCGGATCGAACACACTGGAAATCGGCAGGTCCGCCGTGTCGGCCAGGTCGGCCGGGTGCGCGGGATTGAACGAGGGGACCTGCGCCATGGCCAGGATCTTCCCCGTGCTCGGCTGCATGATGACCACCGTGCAGTCGCTGGCGTCGGACACCTTGACCTGCTGGGCGCAGGCCCGCTCGGCCTCCCACTGCAGGCCGGCCACGATACTCAGCCGGACGTTGTCCCCCGGCACCATCTGCCGGGTGGTCTGCGCGGACCCCGGGATCGGCTGGCCGTTGGTGCCGACCTGCACCTCCTGCTGGCCGGCCCGGCCGGCCAGCACCGGGTTGTCGGACTGCTCGATGCCGGCCTCTCCCTGCAGTGCGCCGGAGGCGGTGGTGTTGGTGAAGCCGATGACGTTGGCGGCCAGGTCCCCGTTCGGGTACTCCCGGGTGTAGGACGCCGTCATCGCGACCCCGGGCAGGTTGAGCGCAGTGATCGCGGCCGCCGCGGTCGCCGGGACGGCCTGCTTCAGCTTGACGTAGTCCGCCGACGTCGGGTACCGGAGCTTGGCCAGGATCGCCGCCGGGGTCATCCCGAGCGGGCCCGCCAGCGCGCTGGCCACCGCGGCGAACGACTTCTTCGCCTGGGTGATGGCCGGCGGGTCGGCGTAGACCAGGTCGGTCTGCACGGTCATCGCGAGCGTGGTGCCGTCCGCGCTGGTGATGCTGCCGCGGACGGCCGGCACCGGGACGGTGGTGAGCCGGAAATGATCGGCCTCGGCCCGGTACGCCGAGCCCTCCATGCCCTGGAGCTGGACGAGCCGGCCGCACCAGGGACAGCACGAAGCCGGTGCAGAGCATGGTGATGCGCAGCCGGCGGGACGGGCTGCCCATGCTCAGCGTGCCGCGGCGGCGCCAGGCCCGGCCGCCGGATGATCCCCGCTGCCCGCCGGCGGCCCGGCCGGGGCCGCCGTCCTGGCCGCCCCCACGGGCGGCGGGATCGGCGGGCAGCCTGGTCCCGGACCGGGCGCCGCCCGGCCGCCGGGCACCCGGGGCGGGACGCACGGCCCGGCCGTGGCCGGCCTCACCGCGGCCGCCCGGGCTGCCGTCACGAGACCGCCTGCCCGCGGCGGGCCGGCGGGGCCCGGTCGCGGCGGGCGGCCGCCCGCCGCGCGCGCCGGGACGGCCGTCACTCTGGCCATCCCTCACGGGGTGTACCCCGGGACGACGGGAATGCCGGGCTCGGTGGTGGGCTGGCGGATGATCCGGCCCGTCTTGAGGTCGAGGAAGTTGGTCAGGGCCGGTTCGACCATGCCGAGCTGCTGCGCCCGCTTCGCGATCACCGAGGGCGAGGAGTCCTCAGCGACCTGCTGCTTGAGCGCCTGGACCTGCTGGGCGCGGGTCACCTGGGCCTGCTGCAGGCTGGTGATCTGGTACGAGCCGGTAGCCAGGATCGTATTGATCACGAGCAGGCAGATCAGCCCTCCGCCGAGCATCACGGTCACGAAGACGATGAACGGGGTCCGGGCGATGGCCGTGGACGGGGCGCCCGCCCAGGGCCCGGCCTGGGACGCCGTCGCGGCCGGCCGCGACGGCCCGGTGCCAGCGGCGCGTTCCGGGGCGGTGCCGGCCGGGCGCCCCGGTCCCGGCCCGGCGGGACCGTCCCGGCGCGGGCTGGCCCCCCGGCGGCGGACCGGGCGGGTCCGCGCGGGCAGCACCGGGGACGGCGACCCAGCCGAGGCCCGCGCCCGCCGGGCGGCTGGCGGCTGGCCCCAGGCCCCCTGGCCACCACTCCCCTGGCCACCACTCCCCTGGCCACCACTCCCCTGGCCACCACGGGGCGCTGCGGTCCCCTGAGCCCGGGGCCGTTCACCTGCGGCCGGCCGCTCCCCGGCCGCCCGCTCCCCGGCACCCTGCCGCCGAACTCCGGGCGGCCGTGGCCGGACCCCCGTCCCTACGTCAGTACGCACGCTCACTCCCGCGTCCCCCTTGCGGCCGGATTACCCTGCCCCGCCCCGTGCTGCCCTGGTCCTCGATGCCCTGGTCCTCGGCGCCCTGGCCTTTTATGTCCTGGTCCTTGATGCCCTGGTCCTTGATGCCCCGTCCGCCGGGACCCGGTCCAGGTCCGCCGCGGTAGCCGGGCCGATCGGTGGCGGCCGGCTCCGTGCCGCCGGTCACGCGGCGTCCCTGATCCGCTCGGCCGCCCGCAGCCGGGCAGGCGCGGCCCGCGGGTTGCGCGCCAGTTCCGCCGCGGAGGGCCGCTGCGCGCCCCGGGTGAGCAGCCTGAACTGCGGCCGCGCGGACTCCAGCGAGACCGGCAGGCCGGGCGGTGTGGTGTCCGCGGACGCCCCGGCCAGCGTGGCCTTGACCGCCCGGTCCTCCAGCGAGTGGTAGGCCAGCACCACGATCCGGCCGCCCACGGCCAGCCGGTCCAGGGCCCCGGGCAGCGCGGCGTGCAGCGCGTCAAGTTCCCCGTTGACCTCGATGCGCAGCGCCTGGAACGTTCGCTTCGCGGGATTGCCGCCGGTCCGCCGGGCCGGGGCCGGAATGGACTCCCGCACGATCTCGGCCAGCTGCCGGGTGGTGGAAAGTGGAGCGCGGGCGCGCTCCCGCACCACCGCGTCGGCGATCCGCCGGGCGAACCGCTCCTCGCCGTACTCGCGCAGGATCCGGGCCAGCTGCCCGGCCGGGTACGTGTTCAGCACCTCGGCCGCGGTCAGCGGCCTGGTCTGGTCCATCCGCATGTCGAGCGGGGCGTCATAGGAATAGGCGAAGCCACGGGCCGGATCATCGAGCTGCGGCGAGGAGACCCCCAGGTCGAACAGGATGCCCTGGACGCGCTGGTCACCGCGGCGGGCGAGGAGCTCGGGGATCTCGTCGTACACCGCGTGCACCAGGGTCACCCGCTCGGCGTAGGGAGCCAGCAGCCGCCGCGATTCCTCCAGCGCCTGGGTGTCGGTGTCCACCCCGATCAGCGCCAGTCCCGGGTGCGCGGCCAGCAGCGCGCGCGCGTGGCCCGCCCGGCCCAGGGTGGCGTCCACCAGGATCGCGCCGCGGGGCTGCAGCGCGGACTCGAAAAGGCCGAGGACTTCCTCGACCATCACCGGCAGATGCCCGGCTGCCGACTCGCCCATCGGACCCCCTCTCACTCCGCCGCACCCTCGCCGGGATACACCGGGCGGCCGACCTGCAGGTGTGCTGCCCGGCCAGGTCCCCATCCGCGCGTCGCGCGGGCCTGGACGTCTCCTGGCGCCGGGGAAGTGACGCCAGCCGACGTGAGCGCCCAGGCGCGGGTGGAGACCTCGCCGAGCACGCGGTACCGGAACGCCGGCACCGCTTACAGCACCCCTGGCAATACCTCCTCTGATGCTGCGGAGAAGGCGTCTTCCTGCTCCGCCAGGTAGGACTCCCAGGCAGCGGAGTCCCAGATCTCCAGGCGCGTATTGGCCCCGATGACGGCGCAGTCACGGGTCAGCGCCGCGTACTCCCGCAGCCCGGGCGGGATGGTGATCCTGCCCTGCTTGTCGGGGAGCTCGTCGGAGGCACTGGCGAAGAACACCCGGCTGTAATCCCGTACCGCCTTCGCGGTGACCGGCGCGCTGCGCAGGGCGTCCGTGATCCGGCCGAACTCCGCGACCGGGAAGACGTACAGGCAGCGCTCCTGGCCCTTGGTGATCACTAGCCCTCCAGCGAGCTCCTCGCGGTACTTGGCCGGCAGGAACAGCCGGCCCTTCTCGTCGAGACGTGGCGTGTGAGTGCCCAGGAACACAGGCCCTCACCTCCCGCCCCCCGGAGTAGCGTGCCCCATTGACCTCCACTGTACTCCACATTCCCCCACCGTCAACGCAGCCGAGCGCCCAGATATCGGATAAACGCGCTGTAGGCGCAGGTCAGAGACAGGGAGCAAAGTGGGGGAAGCAGCGGCGGCCGTCCTCGCGGACCCCGGACCGGTTCTCCGCATCGCGCGCCGGGCCGTCCAGGACGTACTGTCGGTACGCACCAATACGCCGGCTGCGGGGGTGTCCAGCGCCCGGCGGCGGCCGGCGGTCGGCCACGGGCCCAGCTGACCAAGGAGGACAGGTGGTCTTGGATATGGGGGCCGGCGCCGAGCGCACGCTCGACGACCTGGTACGGGTCGCCCATCGCATCGGCGCCGCGATCGAGTCGGTCATCGAGGGAAAGCCCGAGGCGGTCCAGCTCGCCCTCACGGTCTTGCTCGCCGAGGGACACGTGCTGATCGAGGACGTCCCGGGCGTGGGGAAGACCATGCTGGCCAAGGCGCTCGGCCGGTCGACCCACTGCGCGGTGCAGCGGATTCAGTTCACCCCGGACCTGCTGCCCAGCGACATCACCGGGGTGAGCGCGTTCAACCAGGAGCATCGCGAGTTCGAGTTCAAGCCGGGACCGGTGTTCGCGAACATCGTCGTGGGCGACGAGATCAACCGCGCCTCCCCGAAGACCCAGTCGGCCCTGCTCGAATGCATGGAGGAGCGGCAGGTCACGGTGGACGGCACCAGCTACCCGCTGGAGCGGCCGTTCATGGTCATCGCCACCCAGAACCCGGTGGAGATGGAGGGGACCTACCCGCTGCCCGAGGCGCAGCGGGACCGCTTCACGGCCCGCATCTCCATGGGCTACCCGAGCACCGACGCCGAACTGGCCATGCTGGACCTGCACGGCTCGAGCTCGCCGCTGGACTCGCTGGAGCCGGTCGCCTCAGCGGGCGACGTGCGGGACCTGATCGCCGCGGTGCGCCGCGTGCACGTGGCCGAGGCCCTCAAGCAGTACGTCATCAGCCTGGTCAGTGCCACCCGCTCGGCCCCGGAGCTGCGCCTCGGGGCCTCCCCGCGGGCCACGCTGCACCTGCTGCGGGCCAGCCGGGCCCGGGCGGCGCTGGACGGCCGCGACTTCGTGATTCCCGATGACGTGCAGGCCCTGGCCGGGCCGGTCCTCGCGCACCGTCTGCTGCCGACCGCCGAGGCCATGGTCGAGCGCCGGCTCCCGGACCGGGTGGTGGCGACCATCGTCGAGCAGACCCCGCTGCCCCGGATGCGCTGAGCTGCCTCGCGGCACCGCCTCCCGAACCCGCGGCTGCTTCCTGACGTAAGTTAAGACAAGGGGCGGAGGAAGGGCCAGGATGCGGGCGCTGTTCGCCGGGTTGACCACACGTGGGAAGTCTTTCCTCGCGGCGGGCCTAGCCGCGGGGGCGTTCGGGCTTGGTCTCGGCGAGCCGGCCCTGCTCAGCATCGGGATCGTCCTGGTCGTGCTGCCGCTGCTGGCCGCGCTGGCGACCAGCCGGGCCCGTTACCGGATCCGCTCCGCCCGCCGGATCAGCCCGCCGCGGGTGCCCGCGGGGCACAATGCCGTGGTGTCCCTGCGGCTGGAAAACATCTCCCGGCTGCCCACCGGGCTGCTGCTGGCCGAGGACACCCTGCCCTACTCGCTCGGCACCAGGCCGCGCTTCGTGCTGGAACGGATCGAGCAGGGGGGCTGGCGGGAACTGACGTACCCCCTCCAGTCCGGCACCCGGGGCAAGTACACGATCGGCCCGCTGCAGGTGCGCGTGGCCGATGCGTTTGGCCTGGTGGAGCTGACCCGCTCGTTCGCGGCGCGGAGCACGCTGGTGGTGACACCGGCCATCATCCCGCTGCCGAGCATGTCACTGGCCGGGAACTGGCGCGGGGAGGGCGGCGGGCACACCCGGACCGCGGACACGGCCGGGGAGGACGACGTGATCCCCCGCCCGTACCGGGACGGTGATGAGCTGCGCCGGGTGCACTGGCGGTCCACCGCCCGGCACGGCGAGCTCATGGTCCGCCGGGAGGAACAGCGCTGGCGGAACCGCGCGGTGCTGCTGCTGGATACCCGGGCCCGGGCCCACAGCGGCGCCGGGGCGGGCTCCTCCTTCGAGTACGCGGCGAGCGCCATCGCGTCGATCGGCGTCCACCTGGCCCGCGGCGGGATCGACGGGCAGCTGGTCACCGACGCCGGGCCGGTCACCGCACCCGGGTCCTTCGAGGATTCGCTGCTCGACTCGCTCGCGGTGATCAAGCAGTCCAGCGGGTCGGGGCTCGCTCGCGGCCTGGACCTCGTGCACGGCGGCACCGGCGGGCTGTTCGTGGTGGTGGCCGGGCGGCTGTCCGCGGAGGAAGCGAGCCGGCTGGCCGCGGGCCGCCGGGACGCCGGGCCCGCGATGGCGCTGCTGCTCGCGGTGTCCACCTGGTCCGGCGGCCGGCCTCTCGCCGGGCAGGCGGACGAGACGGACGTCCCGGCCGGGGTCCTGCGGGCGGCGGGCTGGCGGGTCACGACGGTCGCCGCCGATACCTCGCTGACCACGGCCTGGCTGCGGCTGCGGGCTGCATCCGGGCTGCTCGGCGCGCCCGGGCACGAGCAGGGCTTCCGGGCCGGGGCCAGCCAGTGAGCCAGCGGCTGACCGTCGCCGCGGCCATGGCCGCGATCGCCGCCTCGTTGTCGCTCTACCCGCTGGTGTCGGGCTGGCTGTGGTTCTGGGAAGGCGCCGGGGCGGTCGCCATGGTCGCCCTGGCCGGGGCGCTCACCAGGCTGCGGGTGCTGCCCTGGGTGCTGTGTGCCGCCATCGGCCTGGCGGCGGTGGTGCTGTACCTGAACGTGCTGTTCGCCAGCGCGGCGTCGGTGGGCCGGATCATCCCGACGGCTGCCTCCCTGCACCACCTGTGGCGGCTGGGCCAGACGGGGCTGGACGGGACCGCGAGGTTCGCCCCGCCCGCCCCGGCCACCCACGGGATCCTGCTCCTGACCGTGGGTGGTACCGGCGTGATCGCGGTGGCCACCGACCTGCTGGCCGTACGGCTGCGCAGGCCGGCCGCGGCCGGGCTGCCGTTGCTGGTCCTGTTCTGCGTCCCGCTCACCGCCAGCATCCACCAGAGCGTGTTCGGCGCCATGACCGTCTTCGGCGTCGGCATGGCTGGCTACCTGGCCATGCTGGCCGTGGACGCCCGGGAGCGGCTGCGGCTATGGGGGCGCCTGGTCACCGTGTGGCATCGCGGCCGGGATCCCGCGGCGGCCCAGCCGGGCTCCCCGAACACCAAGGACCTGGCCGCGGCCTGCCGCCGGATCGGGCTGGCGGCCGTGGTGATCGCCTTGTTCATCCCGTTGCTGGTCCCGGGGCTGCGTAATCACAAGCTCTTCGCCGGCAGCGGGGGCAGCGGGCATGGCCCGCTGGTCACACTGCCCAACCCGCTGGTGCAGATGAACACCGAATTGCACCGCACCGACCCGGTGCGCGTGCTCACCTACCGGACGACCGACCCGGACCCGCAGTACCTGCAGGTCTACGTGCTGAGCAACCTCAGCACCAAGACCTGGACGCTGGCCCCCACCGACGGCCAGGAAGTGCACAACGGGAAGCTGCCCGCGACACCGGGGCTGAGCCGGGGCACCCCCACCTCGACCGAGAGCACCAGGATTTTCCTGGCCCAGGGACTGACCACCGAACCTCGCCAGGCCAGCTTCCTGCCGCTGCCCTACCCGGCCCGCAGCGTCAGCGTCAGCGGCGACTGGCGCACCGACCCGCGCACCCTCACCATGTTCTCGGCGCAGAGCCTGTCCGGTCTCAGCTACACGGTGACCAGCCGCGAGGTCTCCCCGACGGTGAGCCAGCTGGAGCAGTCCGGCGCGATCCCGAGCAGCATCGTGAGCAACTATCTCAGCGTCCCTAGCGCCTTCCTGCCGCTGAGCAAGCTCGCCGAGCGGATCACCCGGGGGCAGACCACGCTCTACGGCCGGGCCGTGGCCCTGCAGCGCTGGTTCACGGACTCCGGCAAGTTCACCTACAGCCTCGACGTGAGTGAACCGGACACGGCCCAGGCGCTGATCAATTTCCTGACCAAGGACCGGCGGGGCTACTGCCAGCAGTTCGCGTTCGCCATGGCCGTGCTGGCCCGGCTGCTCGATATCCCCTCCCGGGTAGCGGTGGGCTACACGGAAGGCTCACCGGCCGGGCATGACCAGTGGGAGGTCCGGACCAGCGACGCCCATGCGTGGCCGGAGCTCTATTTCCCGGGTGCGGGCTGGCTGCGCTTCGAGCCCACCCCGGCGGGAGCCGGCGGCCAGGCCACCGCGATCCAGCCCGCCTACACCCTGCCGCCGGTGCTGGCCGCGCCGGGTGGGGCCCAGGGCGTGCCGACTCCCGCGGCCACCGCGCCGCAGGCCAAGACCAAGCAGGGAGACTCCGGGTCGCTGGCCAAGCTCGGCCACCTCAGCGCCACGGGGGCTCAGGGGGGCGCCAGCACCAGCCGTTCAGGGTCGATCTGGCTGATCGTGGCGGCGCTGGCCGCCGTCCTGCTCCTCACCCCCCGCCTGGCCCGGTCGCTGACCCGGCGGCGGCGCTGGTCGCGGGCGGCGGGTGACCGGCAGCGGGCCCAGGCGGCCTGGCTGGAACTGGTGGACGACCTGACCGACTACCAGGTCGCCTGGTCCGCGAGTGAGTCGCCGCGTGCCCTGGGGGCCAGGCTGGCCGGCACGGTGCGGCTCAGCCCGGAGGCGGAGACCGCGCTGACCCGGGTCGTCCGCGCCACCGAGCGCGCCCGGTACGCCCCGGAACCCGCGGACTCGGCGACGCTGCGGGCCGACACCGACCTGATCCGCCGCGCGGTGGCCGCGCAGTCGGGCCGGAAGCGACGCTGGCGGGCCCGGCTGTGGCCGCCTTCGTCCCTGCGGCCGGTGCGCGCGGCGCTGCAGCACGGGCTGGACGTGTTCAGCTGGCTGGACCTGGCCGCGCACCGGACGGCCACCTGGTCACGCCGCGGCCCGCGGGCCGGCCGCAAGGCCCGCGCGGCCTGACCGGGGTTCATCTGGCCGGGGTTCATCTGGCCGGGGTTCATCTGGCCGGGGTTCATCTGGCCGGGGTTCATCTGGCCGGGGTTCATCTGGCCGCACGCCGTCTGCAGCACGGGCCGCCTGCCCGGCGGGCAGGCTCGGCCGGATGAAGCCCGGGCCTACCGGTCCCGCTCCTGACGGCGGCGCCAGCGCTCCTCGAGCCGTTCCATGAACCGGGACCGGGGACTCACCGCCGGCCGCATCCGGCGGTCACGGGCCAGGCCAGGCCGCCCGGCCGAGCCACCGGACATGTGCCGCCAGCTGGACAGGGCCCACATCGAGCAGGCCAGCATGACCACGAAGCCGGCCACGCCGATGAGGGTCATCTTGGAGATGACACCGGCGAGGAGCAGGCCGACGCCGAGCAGGAAGCCGATCGCCGCCTCGACCACCCGGCGCTTGTAATGCACCCGTGGATCCTTCGCGCGCACCGCCTGCGCGAACTTCGGATCCTCGGCATAGAGCGCACGCTCGATCTGATCGAGCTGACGCTGCTCGTGCTCAGACAGCGGCACGGCGCCTCCCATGAAACCTCGCGCGCGGGGACGGGTGCGATGAGTTCATCTCACGGTCCAGGGTTCTTCTTCCAGAATACGAGTCCGGCTGGTCTGGGTGGAAGGGTAGTGGGAGGGTAAAGGAATTCCGGTCCCTGCCAGCACCCCGGACCTCCTCTGGCGCCTGCCTCAGCCATCGGCCCGGCGCGCCGGGCGTCAGCCAAACGCAAATTCGAATTAGATCCGCGTAAGGGTGAGCATATCAGCCCGCCACGGGCCCGCACCGGGCTGGTTCGGCGGGCTGCCGGGGGCCCCGGCCGGCTCATCCGCGAGAATACGACCTGGCCGGGAGTGGCCCTGATCACATCCGCCCGGGCCCTGATCACGCTGATCACCCCCGCCCCGGCTCCGCTGGCCGCCGCGGGCCGGGCTCCCCCGATGGCCGCGGCGGTCCTGGCTCCCCCCATGGCCGCCGCGATCCTGGCCCTCCCGGCAGCCGCCGCGGGCCCGGCTCCCCCGATGGCCGCGGCGCCGGGCCGCCCGGCCGGGGGTCCGGCCGGGGTCCGGCCGGGGGTCCGGCCGGGGGTCCGGCATGTCCCGCTGCCCGGTCACCAGGGTGGCGGGCCGGACCGTGTCGGCCCCGAACCGCCCGCTGATCCGGTCCAGGGCGCGCTCGGCGTCCCGCCAGGCCCGGCGCTCCCCGAACGCCAGCTGGGTAGCGGCCCGGGAGACGGGCACCAGGCCGCTGGTGCGCACGCCGACCAGGCGGAGCCGGGCCCGGGAGTCCAGGCCGGCGGCGCCGTACAGGTCGCAGGCGGTGGCGTAGATGGTGCGCGCCACGTCAGTGGGCTCGGGAAGCGTCCGTGACCGGGTGATCGTGGTGAAGTTGGCCAGCCGGAGCTTGATCACCACCGTCCGGGCCAGGGCCCCGGCGGAGCGGAGGCCGCGCGCCGTCCGCCCGGACAGGCGGAGCAGCTCGCGGCGGATCACCTCCGGGTCGTCGATGTCGCTGGCGAACGTCTCCTCCGCGCCGATGCTCTTTTCCGGGGTCCTGCTCACCACCGGGCGGTCGTCCCGCCCCCAGGCCAGCGCGGCCAGGTGGGCGCCCAGCGAGGGGCCCAGTTCGCGCTGCAGGGTGCCGACCGGGAGCTCCGCGAGGTCGCGCACGGTCCGCAGCCCGAGCCGGGCCAGCACCTGCCCGGTCTGCTCCCCCACGCCCCACAGCGCCGCGACCGGCAAGGGGTGCAGGAAGTCCAGGACACCGTCGGGGGGCACGACAAGCAGCCCGTCCGGTTTGGAGCGGGTGGACGCGAGCTTGGCGATGAACTTGGACGGGGCCACCCCGACCGAGCAGGTGATGCCCTGCTGCTCGGCGATCGTGGCCCGGATCAGCGCGCCGATCCGGGCGGGCGGCCCGAGCCGCCGGATGGCCCCGGACACGTCGAGGAACGCCTCGTCCAGCGCGAGCGGCTCCACCTCGGGGGTCACCGACCGGAAGACCTCCATGACCTCCCTGGACACGGCGGCGTACGCGTGATGCCGGGGCGGGATGAACACGGCCTGCGGGCACAGCCGCCGGGCCCGCGTCACCGGCATGGCCGAAGCCACCCCGAACGCCCGGGCCTCGTAGGTCGCGGAGAGGACGACACCGCGGCTGGCGGTCGCGCCCACGATCACCGGCCGCCCGGCTAGCTCGGGGCGGTCGCGGATCTCGACGCTGGCGTAGAAGGCGTCCATGTCCACGTGCAGGATGCGGCAGCCGCTGTCCTCCGGCTCGTGGTCCCGGGCGCCGGGGCTCATCGGTACCCGAGCACGTGGAACTGGGCGGCGAAGTCGTGGAAGGCCGGGTGGGTGGAGGCGGCCTGCTCCAGGGCCCGCAGCGCATCCGCGGCCCCCGGGTCCACATCCGCGAACGAGCCCGGCACCAGATCCGCGAAGACCCGGATGCCGTGCGCGGCGCCCGGCCGCAGCCCGGCTCCTTCGATCAGGCCGGTCACCTCGGCCAGGGTGAACCGGCGCGGGCCGCCCCCGGGCCGGCTCTCCGGCCCGCCCACTGACCCGCCCGCCGCGGCCAGCAGCCGCCGGGCATCGTCGAACCGCCCGGCCAGGGCCCGGTGGATGACCGCCGCCACCGCGCTGGTCGCCAGCACGCTCACCGCGCCCCCCGGCCGCAGCACGCTGGCCACCGTGGTCATGGCCGCGGCCGGTGAGTCCACGTACTCCAGGACGCTGTGGCAGAGCACCAGGTCGGCACCCTGCTCCCCGACGACGGCGGCCAGGTCGCCGACGTCGCCCTGGACGGCCCGCAGCCGCACGTTCATCTCCGCGGCCCGGCGCTGCGCGCCGGCCAGCGAATCCGGGCTCGGGTCGATCACGGTCACCGTGTGTCCCTGGCCCGCCAGCGGAACCGCGGACCCGCCGGTCCCGCCGCCGGCGTCCACGATGTCCAGCCGCGACCGGCCGGTCTCGGCCACCAGGCCGGTCACCACGGCCCGCAGCACTTCCCGGATGACGGCCGTGCGCGCGTCGTCGTACCGGTTCCACCGCTGCGCCGCGCCCGTCCCGGGCGGCACCTCTAGCCCTCCGCCACGACGCTCGCTGGCCACGGCCCCTCCTCGCTCACGGTCGGTCCCAATGTAGTGCGCGGCCACGACAATCCCCGATCTTCGCCGCACCCCGGCCCGGCACCCGGCGCACCCCGGCCCGGCACCCCGCCGGATCCCGGCCGTGGCTTAGGAAAACCTGAGAGACTACGGTGGGAATGCTGCGAGTTTGTTAATGTGCTTACCGCATAACTGGCTGCGGATCCCCAGGTCACTTGGCCCGCCGGGGAAACTTCGTTCCGGCGGCCCGGAAATCACCCGGGTGACCCGCCAGATTCCCCGATTACCCTGCCCTTCGCTGGGCAATACATAGCCCAGTGCGCTGCGTCGCGAAGCGGTGCGGGCGCGCCGCCGCCGGGCGGGCGCGCGGGTGGGCGAACCGCGCTGGATCTGCCCGGCAGGCGGGCGTACCACCTGCTTCGCGAGGCGGCACCGGGCGGCCTGGCTCCCGCATGGAGCCGGGAGTTCTGGGGGCTGGAGGCCAGTGCCGACATGACGGTCCGTGGGGTACGCGCGATACCTGAGCCGGTCTCCGGTTGCAGCAACAATGCGTTTACTTGCAGCTTTGCTCAGCAGAAGCTCTGCGAATGGTCATCCATATCCAAACGGGTCTCATTCACGAGACTCACCGCCTAGGCTCTCCCCCATGGTCGAGCACCTGGAGCTTCCCCGCCCGCTGCGGCTCATTCGCTGCACCGGGTTGAGCCTGAGCGAATCCCTTGGTCTCCCGCTCGCCGCCTACTTCCTGGGCGCCTGGCTGGGCGGCCGGAACGCCGGGCTCATCGCCGGCGTCGTGGCGATCTGGCTCACGGCGGTGATCCGCAAGATCGCCTGCGGGTCGGTGCCCAGCCTGCTGACCATCTCGGCCATCGTGCTCACCCTGCAGACCGTCGTGGTCCTGGCCACCGGCGTGTTCTGGATCTTCCTGCTGCAGTTCCCGCTGGGCTACGCGGCCATGTTCATCCTGTTCGCGCGCACCGCCCGGGGGCCCAACCCGATCGTGGCCAAGCTCGCCGCCGAGGTGGTGGCCCTGCGCCATCCGGATCACCACCCGGGGCTGCACCGCTTCTTCCAGGGCGCGACCTGGCTCTGGTCCGGCATCTTCCTGCTGCTCACCGCGGGCCTGGGGGTGATGATGTGGACCGAGCCGGCCAACACGTTCCTGTGGCTCTCCACGGTCGCCACCATCGCCGGGACCGTGGCGGGCATCGGCGCCTCGGTGCTGTGGTTCTGGTCAGTCCTGCGCAAGAACGGGCTGCGGGTGCAGTTCAGCCCGGCGTAACGGTTTTCGTTGCGGAGAATTTGACTTAAGAATGTGACTTTGACTGTCAGGCGATTAGCGTCGGCTTCAGTTCCAGCAGGTGCGCCAGCAGCCCGTTGACGAACGCGGGCGACGCGTCGGTGGACAGGTCGCGGGCCAGCAGCACCGCCTCGCTGATCGCCACCGCGTCCGGCACGTCATCCGCCCAGAGCATCTCGTACAGGCCGATGCGCAGGACGTTGCGGTCCACGATCGGCATCCGGTCCAGCGTCCAGCCTTCCGCGTGCTCTTCCAGCAGCTCGTCGATGCGCTCGCGGTGCACCTGGACGCCGCGGACCAGTTCCGCCGCGTACTCGCTGACCGGGGGGCTGGCCTGGATGATCCGCTGCTCCAGCAGGTCCAGCACCGGCTCCCCGCGGACCTCGGCCTCGAACAGGATGTCCAGCGCCCGCTTGCGGGCCTTACTGCGGGCGGCCACGGAACCAGCTCGCCTTCGATCCAGGCCCGGGCGATCCGGCCCCGGGCGATCCGGGCAGCGGCCGGGTCACGCCCGGCCCATGTAGTCACCCGTCCGGGTGTCCACCTTGACCTTTTCGCCCGTGGTGATGAACAGCGGCACGTTGATCTGCGCGCCGGTCTCCAGCGTGGCGGGCTTGGTGCCGCCGGTGGACCGGTCCCCCTGCACGCCCGGGTCGGTCTGGCTCACGGTCAGCTCCACCGAGGCGGGCAGCTCGACGTACAGCGGGTTGCCGTCGTTGAACGCGACCGTCGCGGTCTGCTCCTCGAGCAGGTAGTCGGCGGCATTGCCGACCGTCTGCCGGGGGATGCGCGGCTGGTCGTAGTCCTGGGTGTCCATGAAGACGAAATCGTCGCCCTCACGGTAGAGGTACTGCATCTCCCGCTTATCGACGTTGGCCACATCGACCTTGACGCCGGCGTTGAAGGTCCGGTCCACGACCTTGCCGGACATGATGTTCTTCAGCCGGGTGCGCACGAAGGCGCCGCCCTTGCCGGGCTTGACGTGCTGGAAGTCGACGACGTTCCAGAGCTGGCCGTCGATGTTCAGCGTCATGCCGTTCTTGAGGTCGTTCGTGGTGGCCACGTCTGCGTGTCTCCTGCGTGCGGGCGCCGCCCCGCCGCCGATGGCCGGCTACAGGACGAGCAGTTCCCGGGTGGTAGTGGTGAGTAGCTCCTGCGGTGCCGCCGTCCCCGTGCCGGCGCGCACCACCAGGGTGTCCTCGATCCTGACGCCGCCTTGCCCGGGGAGGTAGATCCCGGGTTCGACGGTGATGGGGACCCGGTCCCCGAGTGTACCCGTCCGGCCGTACCCCATGATCGGGGCCTCGTGGACTTCCAGGCCCACGCCGTGCCCGAGCCCGTGCTGGAAATGCCCGCCGTGCCCGGCGCCCTCGATCAGGTCGCGGGCCGCCGCGTCCACGTCGCGCACGTCCGCGCCGGGCACGGCCGCGACGATCCCGGCCGCCTGCGCGGCGGCGACCAGCGCGTAGATGTTTTGCTGCCAGGCGGCGGGCTCGCCGAGGACGACCGTGCGGGTCATGTCCGCGTGATACCCCTGGTACCGGGCGCCGCAGTCCACCGTGATCAGGTCACCGGCCTCGAACGGCCGGGCCGACGGCACATGGTGCGGGATCGCCCCATTCGGGCCGCTGGCCACGATGGTGTCGAAGGCCAGCCCGTCCGCGCCCAGGTCGGTCACGGCCCGCTCCAGCGAGATGGCCAGCTCGCGCTCGGTCAGCCCGGGCCGGATCAGGGGCACGATCTGCTCGAACGCACGCGAGGTGATCTCGCAGGCCCGGGCGAGCAGCGCGATCTCCTGCTCGTCCTTGGTCATCCGTATCTCCTCAACGGCCCGGCCCAGCGGGACCAGTTCGGTCCCGGGAACCTGGGTGGCGAACGCCCGGTAGCGTTCCACGGTCATCTCGTGTGCCTCGAACGCGAGCCTTCGCACCCCCCCGGTGGCCGCAACGCGGGCCAGGGCGGGCTCGATGGACCGTTCGATGAGGAGGTCGAGGTCAGGGCAGGCCTGGCGGGCCGTGCCCGCGTAGCGGGAATCCGTGGCGAGGACCGGCCCAGCGCCGGGGCCGGCGCCGGGGCCGGCGCCTGCCGCAGGGCCGGCGGACGGCCGGCCGGCGGGCAGCGGGCCGGCGGACGGCGGGCCGGCGGACGGCGGGCCGGCAGGCAGCAGCAGCGCCGCGTTGGAGCTGGCCAGGCCGGTCAGGTACCGGACATTGGCCGGACTGGTGATCAGCGCGGCATCCGCGCCGAGCGCGACCAGGGCCGGCCGGAGCCGTTCCCGGCGGGCCCGCTGAAGCTCAGGCATGCCCCGACTGTAACCGCGACCACACCCCGGCACCCACCCCCGCCCACCGGACCCGCCCGGCCAGGCCCAGTCCGGCCGGAGGCCCAGTCCGGCATCCGGAGCCCAGTCCGGCCGGGCGTCGCGACTCTCGCGCCCCGCCTGTACCGCTGCTCACATCCTCGACGACTTTTCCCGCGGACGGCGCGCCAGAACCGGACAAAACACCCCGTCAGGCACACGTCCCGCGGGATATGTGCCGTACCCGGGTCCGGAATCACCGAGCACGGCGGGGCAGGCTCAGGCCGGGCGGTCGGTCAGGTACTTGGCCAGCAGGAGGTCGTCGACGTACTGGCCCTCGATCAGGAACTCGTCCCGCAGGACCCCCTCGCGCTCGAAACCGAACCGGGTGTACAGCCGGATCGCCTGCGGGTTCGTGCTGAAGGTACGCAGGCTCAGCTTGCGGGCGCCGCGGGACCGGGCCCGCTCCTCGGCCGCGGCCAGCAGCGCCGTGGCCACTCCCCTGCGCCGCGCCTCCGGCGCCACCGCGAGTCCCAGTACTCCGAGCACGTGCGCGTTCTCCGGCAGCGGCAGCGGGGAGCCGAGCCGGATGTAGCCGACCACCGCATCGTCGATCACACCAACCAGGAAGGCCTGGGGCGGGCTCTCGGTCAGGAAGAAGACCGAGCCTGCCTGCTGGATCACCGACGGGAACCCGCTTCGCGGCGACCACGAGATCCTGTCCAGCCGGGCCAGCTGCGCCTCATCGGAGGCACGCGCCACCCGGACCTCGACCGGGGTGACTGGTGCGGTCATGCGATCATCCTTGCGCACCTGCCGCCAGGGCCGTGCGCCGAGTCCGGGCCCGGGCCGCGGGACCGCCGGGGCCGGGCTCCGGGCCGCGCCGGGGCCGCCGGGGCCGGTTTCCGTCGGTGCCCGCTGGCAAGATCGGGGGATGACGAACTCGCCTGCCCCGGCTGGCGTCGGCCCGGGCCAGGCCGGTCTCCCGGCGGACCAGGCCGGTCTCCCCGCGGACCAGGCCGGGGCCGCCGCCGAGCGGGCGGCCGCGCAGCTGCTGTCCGGCCCGCCCGCGACCCGCGCCGAGCAGGTCGCCGAGCGGTTGCTGGCCATCCAGGGCCAGGACCCGCGCGGGGCCAGGCTGGCCATCCGGGTCCGCAGCCAGGGGCCGTCCGCGGCGGACATCGACCGCGCGCTGACCGTGGACCGGTCCCTGGTGATCAGCTGGCTGAACCGCGGCACCCTGCACCTGGTGCGCAGCGTGGACTACTGGATGCTGCACCGGCTCACCACGCCGCAGCTGGAGACGGGCTGCTCCCGCCGCCTGGCCCAGGAGGGCATCCCGCCCGCGGAAGCGGACCGCGCGGCCCGCCTGATCGAGCGTTTCCTGGCCAGCGACGGCCCGCTGACCCGCGCTCAGCTGGCCAGCCGCCTGGCGGCCGCGGGGGTCCGGACCCAGGGCCAGGCGCTCGTGTTCGTGCTGTACCTGGCCTCGCTGCGGGGCATCTCGGTGCGCGGGCCGATGACCGGCAAGCAGCACGCCTACGTGCTAGCCCGGGACTGGCTGGGCGCGCCGCCCGCCGCGCCCGATCCGGACGCCGCGCTGGGCTGGCTGGCCCGGCGTTACCTGGCCGGGCACTCCCCCGCCACCGATCGGGACCTGGCCAAATGGGCCGGCCTGCCGCTGCGCGACGCCCGCCGGGCGCTGCGGAACATCGCGCCCGACGTGGCCGAGGGCGGCGAGGGCCTGGTCCGGCTGGCCCGGCCGGTGGCCGGGCCGGGGCAGCCGGCTGGAGCCGGGCGGCCGGGCGCACCGCCGGGCCCGGCGCTCCCACCGCCCCGGCTGCTGGGCGTGTTCGATCCGCTGCTGCACGGCTGGCTGTCCCGTACGGCGGTGCTGGGCCGGCACGAGCCGGAGATCGTCCGGGGCGGCATGTTCCGCTCCTTCGCGTTGGTGGGCGGCCGGGCGGTCGGTACCTGGGGCCTGTCGGGCGACCAGGTCTCGCTGACCCTGCTGGAGAACGTGAGCGCCGCCGATCAGGCGGCACTGCGGGCCGACGGGGAGGACGTACGCCGCTTCCTCGGCTGGTGAGGCGGGCGTCCCCGGCCAGCACGGCGGAAACGTGCGATATGACGCTTGCGGAGCCTTCGCCCGCCCCCGTATACTCGGCAACGGATATCCGGAGACGGGGAAGTAGGCGGTTCGTCATGGCAGGTCCGCGGCGCCGGGTGTCCAACCCGCTCGCGCTCGCGGTGCTGACCTGCCTCAGCGAGCGCCCGATGCACCCCTACGAGATGGCCAGCACCATGCGTGACCGGGGCAAGGAACGCAGCATCAAGCTCAGCTACGGCTCCCTGTACACGGTGGTCGACAACCTGGCCAAGCACGGGCTCATCGAGGCCCAGGAAGCCAGCCGCGAGGGCCGCCGGCCGGAGCGCACCGCGTACCGGATCACCGACGAGGGTGCGGCCGAGCTGCAGGACTGGCTCATCGAGCTGCTCGGCACCCCGGTCAAGGAGTACCCCCAGTTCGAGGCGGCGCTCTCGGAGATCACCGTGCTCAGCCCCGCTCAGGTGCTCGAGGTGCTCCGGCACCGGGTGAAAGCGCTGGAGCAGGCCCTGGCCGACGAGCGGGCCGAGGTCGCCGGGGTGCCCTGGCTGCCGCGGCTGTTCCTGCTCGAGACCGAGTACCACATCTCCATGGTGCAGGCCGAACTGGCCTGGGTGCGCGGCCTGGTGCAGGAGTTCGAGGACGGTTCCTTCCCCTTGCTGAAGGAGTGGGCACGCTGGCAGCAGACTGGGGAATGGCCCGCGGGCCTGCCGCCCGAGCTTTACGAGGCGGCTGGCCACGCTGCACCCGTGGAGGAACCCGGGTCGCAGTCGCGCGCCGGCGGGGAAGGGAGCCGCTGACCTGACCCAGGACGCAGCCGGCCCCCGGCAAGGTGCGGGAACACCTGACCAGGGGCCGATCCTCGAACCGATCCCGCGGAAACGAGATCCGATCGGGTTGTTGCAGCTCAAGGATACTCGGCAAGTTCCGCGCGGACCGGTTCAGCCACCGACACCTGCGGAGGAACACGCTCATGAGTACTCAGGCGCAAGACGCGGGCCCGGCCCGCGCCGCGCACGCCCGGGCCCTCGCCATCGAGGCCCGCGAGCTGGTCAAGACCTACCCCAAGGACATCCGCGCCCTCGACGGGCTCAGCGTCGCGGTCCAGGAGGGCACGGTCTTCGGGCTGCTCGGCCCGAACGGGGCCGGCAAGTCCACCACCGTCAAGATCCTCACCACGCTGGCCCAGGCCGATTCCGGCTCGGCCAGCGTGGCCGGGCTGGACGTGCGCAGCCAGGCCGCCGCGGTGCGGCGGGTCATCGGCGTGGTCGCCCAGCGATCCGGCGCCGACCCCACCGCCACCGGCCGGGAGAACCTGCTGCTGTCCGGCCGCATCCAGGGCCTGCGCGGCCGGGAGCTGGGCCGCCGGGCTGAGGAGCTGCTGGCCCGGTTCGGCCTGGACGACGCCGCGGGCCGGATGGTCAAGACTTACTCGGGCGGCATGCAGCGCCGGCTCGACGTGGCCATGGGGCTGATCCACCGGCCCGAGGTGCTGTTCCTGGACGAGCCCACCGCGGGCCTGGACCCCGAGTCCCGCTCGGCGATGTGGGACGAGATCGCCCGGCTGTCCGCAGGCGACGGCCTCACCATCCTGCTGACCACGCACTACCTGGAGGAAGCCGACCGGCTCGCCAGCCAGCTGGCCATCGTCGACCGCGGCCAGGTCGTGGCGGCCGGCCGCCCGGACGAGCTCAAGGCCCGGATGCACGGCGACACCGTGCACGTGGAACTGGCCGTTCCGGCGGAACCAGCGCAGCTGGACGACGTCCTGCGCCAGGTCCCGGCGGTCCGGGAGGTCAGCGTGACCGGAACCCAGCTGAGCGCCCGGGCGGACGACGGCGCGACCGCGGTGCCCGCCCTGCTCAGCGCCCTGGAGCGGGCTGAGATCGCGGTGCACGGGATCACCGCCGCCCGCCCGACGCTCGACGACGTGTACCTGCGGTACGCCGGGCGCCGCTTCGCCGAGGCCGAGCAGCCGGCCGCATCGCCCGGCCCATCTGCCCAGAGCCCGTCCGGAGGATCCCGATGACCACCCTCGCCGCCCACACCACGTGGATGACGCAGCGCCAGCTGAGGGCGCTGGCCCGCCAGCCCGCCTACCTGATCATCACGATCATCCAGCCGGTGATCTGGCTGTTCCTGTTCGGCTCGCTGTTCCGCAAGGTCGCGGAGCTGCCCGGGTTCGGCGCCCCGTCCTACCTCGACTACCTGGTACCCGGGGTCGTGGTGATGAGCGCCCTGTCGAGCAGCATGTGGAGCGGCATGGGGGTGCTCGAGGAGATCGACCACGGCATCATGGACCGGTTCCTGGTCCTGCCGCTGCGCCGCTCGGCGATCATCAACGCGTCGGTCGTCATGCAGTCGCTCACCACCGCGGTCCAGTCCCTGATCATCGTGGCGCTGGGCCTGGCCGCCGGCGCCCGCTACCCGGGCGGCGTGGTCGGCATGGTCGTGCTGCTGGTGGTGTCCGTGCTGGTCGCGGTGGTGTTCAGCGCGTTGTCCAACACGATCGGAATGCTGGCCCGGGAGCGGGAGACCATCATCGGCCTCAGCGTGTTCCTGCTGCTCCCGCTGACCTTCCTGTCCTCGGCGTTCATGGCCCCGGCCCTGATGCCGCACTGGATGCGGATCGTGGCGGACTGCAACCCGGTGAACTGGGCGCTGGAAGCGGCCCGGGCCGCGATGAGTGCCGCCCCGGACTGGGCGCGGGTCTCCGCCCAGGGCGGCGGGCTGCTCGCCCTCGCGGCCGCGGTCACCGCGCTGTCCGTGCTGACCTTCCGCGCCTACCAGAAATCCGTCTGACCCACTGATCCCGTGCGGCCTGCAGGCCGCACGGGATCAGCCCGTCCACGGCCGCGTCCCGCTCATCCCACTGGACCCACAAGCACCAGGCACCTCGGCGCTGGTTTGTGATCAACCGATTGGTGCTCGCCAGACAGCACCAATCGGTTGATCACGAGGGTGCGGCACGCGGGGGTGGGTAGCCGGCCCGCGGGGGGCAGGCGGCGCAGGCCGGGGGGCACAGCCGGGTGGGCGGGGGAACGGCCCCCGGCAGCGCGGTCAGCCGGCCAGGTCGCGGACCTGCTCAATGAGGCGGACCCGCTCGGCGTGGCTGCCGGCCAGCGGGGTGACGTTGAGCGTGCTCACCCCGGCCTCCTTCATGGCCGCGACCCGGTCCGCGACCAGGCCTTCCGGCCCGATCAGCGAGGTGCCCTCGAGGAGCTCGGCCGGGACCAGCGCGGCGGCCTCGTCCTTGCGGCCCGCCAGGTACTCGTCCTGGATCCGGCCAGCCACTTCCTCGAACCCGAACCGTACGGCGAGCTCGTAGTAGAAGTTGTGGCCCTGGTCCCGGTGCGGGCCCATCCCGCCGATGTACAGCGCGAACATCGGCCGGGCCAGGTCCAGGTACCCGGACACATCCGGGCCGATGGCCAGCGGGGCGGCCGCCACCACGTCCAGCGGGCCGAGCGACGGGTCACGGCGGGCCGCGCCCGCGGCGAGCGGCTCCGCCCAGGCGGTGGCCGCCTTCTCCGGGTAGTAGAAGATCGGCTGCCAGCCCTCGGCCAGCTCGGCCGCCAGCGCGACATTCTTCGGTCCCAGCGCGGCGACTATGATCGGGATCCGCTCCCGGACCGGATGATTGATCAGCTTGAGCGGCTTGCCGAGCCCGGTGCCCTGCTCCGGCGGCAGCGGGATGGTGTAGTACTTCCCGGCATATTCCAGCCGCTCACGGCGCCAGACCTGGCGGCAGATCTCGATCACTTCCCGGGTGCGGCCGATCGGGGCGTCATAGGGCACCCCATGCCAGCCCTCGATCACCTGGGGGCCGGACGCGCCGAGCCCCAGGGTGAACCGGCCGCCGGACACGTAGTCCAGCCCGGCCGCGGTCATCGCGGTGAGCGCGGGGGTGCGGGAGTAGAGCTGGAAGATCCCGGAGCCGATCTCGAGCCGCTCGGTCCGGGCCGCGATGAAACCAAGCTGGCTCACCGCATCGAAACTGTAGGCCTCGGGCACGAACGCGATGTCCAGCCCGGCCTTCTCGTAGTCGGCCAGCTCATTCACCGTCTCGGCGAATCCCCCGGCGTAGTTGAGATGCATCCCGATGCGCATGCTCCGGCCTTTCGCGAGGCAGCCGAGCCGGATACCGTTCGGCTCGGGTGACGTCGAGCGTAGCGGGGGCCCGCGCAGGGTCAACCGTCAGCCGGCGTCGGCGACCGCGTCCGCGGACACCGTGTCCTCCCCGGCGGCCGCCCGGACCGCGGTCAGCTCGGCGATGGCCTGGAGCGCCAGCTGGTAGGACATCAGGCCGAAGCCCGTCACCGTCCCGTCCGCCACTCCCGCCACCACGGACGTGTGCCGGAACTCCTCCCGCCGGGCCGGGTTGGTCATGTGCACTTCCACCAGCGGCGCGGTGCGCATGGCCAGCGCGTCGCGCAGGGCGTAGGAGTAATGCGTGAACGCGGCCGGGTTCAGTACCAGGGGCATCCGGGCCTGGGCCGCCTCCTGCACCCAGGCGATCATCTCGGCCTCGTCGTCGGTCTGCCGGACCTCGACGTGCAGATCGAGCGTGCGCCCGGTGAGACGGCAGGTCTCCACCAGGTCGTCGAAGGTCTGGGTGCCGTAGACGTCCGGTTCCCTCGATCCCAGCTGGGCGAGGTTGGGGCCGTTGAGCACGAGTACCTGCTTCACCGTTCGCTCACCTCCTGATAGGCCCGGCGCAGCAAGTCCTCGGAGGGCGCGTCGAGCGTGCCGGGCCGGGCCAGCCCGTCCAGGACGACCAGCCGGAGCCGGGCGCCGCGGGCCTTCTTATCGACTGTCATGGCTTCGCGCAGGTCGGGCCACACGTCCCCGCGGTAGATCGTGGGCAGCCCGACCCCCTTGAGCACCCTGCGGTGCCGGGCGGCAGTCGCGGCATCCAGGCGGCCCTCCAGCCGGGCGACTTCCGCGGCGAACACCATGCCGATGGCCACCGCCTCCCCGTGCCGGATCTGGTATCGCTCCACGCGCTCGATCGCGTGGCCGAGCGTGTGGCCGTAGTTCAGGATCTCCCGGCGCCCCGCTTCGCGCAGGTCCCCGGAGACGACGTCCGCCTTCATCCGCACGGCGCGCTCGACCAGCTCCCGGGCGTGCCGCCCGTGCGGGATGACGGCTTCGGCCGGATCGTCCTCGATCAGCTCGAGGATCACCGGATCGGCGATGAAGCCCGCCTTGATCACCTCGGCCAGGCCGCTCACGTACTCGGCGCGCGGCAGCGATTCCAGCACGGTCAGGTCGGCGAGGACCCCAGCGGGCGGATGGAACGCCCCGACCAGGTTCTTCCCTTCCGGGATATCCACCGCGGTCTTGCCGCCGACGGCCGCGTCGGTCATGGCGAGCAGGGTCGTCGGTACCAGTACCACCTGGACGCCGCGCAGCCAGGTGGCCGCCACGAAGCCGGCGAGGTCGGTGGCCGCCCCGCCGCCCACGCCGACGATGGCGTCGCTGCGGGTGATCCGGCTGGCGGCGAGCCTGGACCAGAGTTCGGCCGCGACGCTGATGTCCTTCGCCGCCTCGCCCGCCGGCACCCGCGCGGAGTGCACCTCGTACCCAGCGTCGCCCAGCGCCCGGCAGACCGGCCAGGCGATCTCGTCCAGGCCCTCGGGTGCGATGACCATCACCGACGAGGCGTGCTTCCCGACGAGCGACGCCAGTTCACCGAGGACGCCGGTGCCGACGACGACCTCGTAGGGCTGTTCGCCGCCGACCGGGATCCGGGTCACGCTCACGACGGCGGGGCCGCGGGCCCGTGGCCGTTGGTGCCGCCGGCCGCGAGCCGCGCGGCGATGTCGTCGGCGATTTCCTTCGGCTCACGCTCATCAGTGGGCACGGTGAGCCACGCCAGCGAGGCGTACACGGGGAGCCGTTCCTCCAGGAGGGCCTTCATCCTGGCCCGCGGGTTGCCGAAGAGGAGCGGCCGGGGAGCGTCCAGCCCGGTCCGGTGCACCGCCGAGACGAACCCGGTCTCCAGGTAGACCACCCGGTGGCCGGCCAGCAGGCCGCGGGTGCCGGGATCGAGGATGGCGCCGCCGCCCAGCGCGAGCACGCCAGGGTGGCTGCTGATCAGCCGGGCCGCGGTCGCGCGCTCGAGCGCGCGGAACGCGTCCTCGCCGTCCTGGACGAAGATGTCGCTGACCGGCTTGCCGGCCGCCGCCTCGATGACCACGTCGGCATCCACGAACTCCAGCCCGAGCCGCTCGGCGACCAGGGCACCGACCGTGGTCTTGCCCGCCCCGGGCGGCCCGATCATGATCGCAGCCGGCTGGGCCTGACCCGGCTGGGCCTGACCCGGCCGGTCCTGACCCGGCCGGTCCTGACCCGGCCGGTCCTGGCCGGGCCGGTCCTGGCCCGCCCTGCCCGGCTCCCGCGCGGTCACTTCATCACCAGCGAGTTCAGGTAGCCGGACCAGTTGCGGTGGGCCTCGGCCACGGAGTCGCCGCCGAACTTCTCCGCCGCGGCCCCCGCCAGCACCAGGGCGACCATGGCCTCGGCCACCACGCCCGCCGCCGGGACCGCGGTCACGTCGCTGCGCTGGTTGATCGCCCTGGCGGGCTCGCCCGTGCGCACATCGACCGTGGCCAGCGCCCGCGGCACGGTGGAGATGGGTTTCATCGCCGCCCGCATCCGTAGCACCTCGCCTGTACTCATGCCGCCCTCGATCCCGCCTGCCCGGTTGGTCCGCCGCCGGAGCGCGCCCTCGGCCAGCTCGATCTCGTCGTGGGCTTCCGAACCGCGGCGCCGGGCCGTGGTGAACCCGTCGCCCACCTCGACTCCTTTGATGGCCTGAATGCTCATCAGCGCGGCGGCGAGACGGCCGTCGAGCCGCCGGTCCCAGTGCACGTGGCTGCCGAGCCCGGGCGGCAGGCCGTAGGCCACCACCTCGACGACCCCACCGAGGGTATCGCCGTCCTTGCGAGCCGCATCGATTTCTGCCACCATCGCCGCGCTGGTGGCTGGATCCGCGCAGCGCACCGGGTCCTCGTCGATCCGGTCCCGGTCGGAGGGCTCGGGCAGGGTGCCCTCGGGCGCGCTCACCGGCCCGATCGCGACCACGTGGCTGAGCACCTCGATGCCGTACGCCTGGCTCAGGTACTGCCTCGCGACCTCGCCGAGGGCGACCCGCGCGGCGGTCTCGCGGGCGCTGGCCCGTTCCAGCACCGGCCGGGCATCGTCGTGACCGTACTTCTGCATCCCGGCCAGATCGGCGTGACCGGGCCGGGGCCGGGTCAGCGGCGCGTTGCGGGCCAGGTTCTCGAGTTCCTCGGCCGGGACCGGGTCGGGTGACATCACCGTCTCCCATTTCGGCCACTCGGTGTTGGCCACCCGGATGGCCACCGGGCCCCCGAGCGTGCGCCCGTGCCGGGTCCCCCCCGTGATCTCCACCTCGTCCTGCTCGAACTTCATCCGCGCGCCGCGGCCGTACCCGGCCCGCCGCCGGGCCAGCGCGGCGGTGATGTCCGCCGTGCTGATCTCCACGCCTGCGGGCACTCCCTCGCAGATCGCCACCAGGGCACGCCCGTGCGACTCTCCCGCGGTCAGCCAGCGAAACATGTCCCGATCCTCCTATCCGGCGACGGTCTGCAGGTCTTTCACGCCGGGTCAGCCGTCCGGCCGGCCTGCACCACCGATACTTCGACGCCGCGCCGCAGCCGGTCGCCGGTGGCGGCCAGCAGGGCATCCGCGGCCCGGCGGACGGCCGCCCCGGCTGCGGCCGCGTCACAGCCGGCGGCCAGCGTCACCTGGAGCGCGAGGTCAGCGCCGGGAGAAGGCGACGCGGGGCCGCCCGCCTGCTCGTCCGGGGCTGGCTCGTCCGGGGCTGGCCCGTCCGGGGCTGGCCCGCCCGGGATCCCGTCCGCCAGTTCGCTGCGACCCGCGCCGTCGACGGCCGCCGCGACGCGCTGATCGGGTGTGCTCAGGGCGGCCGCCACGATCAGGGGCTCCCGGTCCAGCGCCGCGTGCAGTGCGGCCAGTACCTCGGGATCCTGGTGCGGCAGCGGGACCGGCGCCGGCCGCGAGCGCCGCGAGCCGGGCGCCGTCCACGGCGAGCGGGACCGGGCCGGCCACGTCGATGACCACCGCGCTGGCCTCCTGGGTGCCCGCCAGCCAGGCGCTGGTGGCCGGGACCGGCACGGGACGCGCGTCGCTGCGCCACCGCTTGAGCGCATCGAGGCAGGTGAAGGCCAGTACGGCGCGGCTGCCGTCCTCGGCGACCAGGGTGGGCAGCGCCATCTCCGTGGATTTTTCGGTGCCCTGGTCGTCCGCCTCGGCCGGCACGGCGACCACGGGCACCAGCAGCCGGGATCCGGTCAGGGCGGTCAGCGCGGCGTACTCGCTGCCCCGACCGGCCGCGTATGCGGTCAGCGCGGCCACGACCGCCGGGTCGGCGGCGCCGTCGTCTCCGGGGAATTCCGGCTCTGCCACGGTCAGCCCTTGCACGCCCCAACCCTAGGCCATCTCGGGCGACACCCAGACGGCTGACGCTATGCCCCGTAAGCTCTAGCGCTGAAGGCCGCGTGGCGCAGTCGCGCCGGGCCCGGATGCGCACACGGTGTCCCGGGCCGGCCGCCAGCGTCACGACGGGCGCTGCCCCGACAGCTCAGCAGGCGCGTGGCGAACTGGCCACCCAGGCCCGGATGCCCACTGCAGGCGAAGCAGTTGAGGCGGAAATCGCCGTATGAGAGTCTTTTGAACTGCACCGAAGCCCGACCGGAGGGGAGCGTGTGACAGAGGCTGAGCACATGGTCAGGATCATCGAACCCGGAACGCCGATGCAAAAGGTCATCCCGCCCCGCTTGGTGGAGCCCTATCTGACCGGGCGGCGCTCGGTGATTGCTGGGTATGTGTACCGGGCCCGGGACTGTGCCTTCCACGGCCCCGCGAATTTCTATGATTCGCTCAACCTTGGCTACGAGGGCTCGGACTTCACCGCCGAACTCGCGGAGATCTATGTCATGCGCTGGCTCGCCCTGGAGATGGATTCCTCCCTGGCGCCTCCCCCGGCGGACAGCCAGAACAGCCTGCCTGCCATCCCTGAGTTCTACACGCTGCCGATACCGGTCCCCGTCGGAGCGGAGATCCACCGGATCGTCCTGGGCGGGGAGGAGTTCATCGCCCGCTACGACGGGCAGTCCTGGCTGCGGCCGTCCAGGGGGCTGTGAGACATGCGCTTCCGGCTGATGGCGACCTATCGCGGGGTGCCGTATGAAGTGGGCGTCGGCCCGTCCCCGTCCGACGTGGTCCTGTTCGCGGCCTGCCCGCCGCCGGAGGAACTGGGCTTCGAGCCCGCTCCCGGACACTGGCGCAAGCACGTCATCCGGGCGGAGGTCAACGTGCTCTGGGAGTCACGGCCGGTAGGCACCTTCCACGGGGATCCCTGCCTGGTCCTGGATGACCTCGGCGACCGGCTGCACATCGCCTACCTCGGTAAGGACGGCCGGCGGGCCCGGGAACTCGGCTACTGGCAGGTCGACCGCGGCGTGTACGAGCTGCTGACGCCGCGCGACGAGGTGACCAGCCTCACCGAGGAGAAAGCGGAGAAGAACCTTCGCCGGCGGCCGCCGGTGAGCGGGGCTCAGCCGCCGCCCTCCTACCCGTACGGCTCGCCGCAGTGGCCGCCGGCGCCCGTCCCTGGCCCGCCAGCGCCGCCCCCCGGCCCGCCGGGGCCGCGCGGAAGGGACGGCGGGGCGGGCTACGCCGGCGCGCCGACCATGGCCCCGGCTGGTGCCTGGAACGGCAACGGTGCCCCGGTCAGCCCCGGCAACTGGAACGGCAGCGGGACCCCGGGCGGAACGGGCGGGTGGAACGGTAACGGGCCCCCGGCCGACACCGGCGGCTGGAACCGCAACGGCGCCCCCGCCGACACCGGCAGCTGGAACCGCAACGGATCTCCCCCCGACACCGGCAGCTGGAACCGCAACGGCATCCCCCCGCCGACACCGGCAGCTGGAACGGCAACGGTGCTCCCGCGAACACGGGGTCCTGGTCCGGCAACGGTGCTCCCGCGAACACAGGGTCCTGGTCCGGCAACGGTGCTCCCGCGAACACCGGGCCGTGGCCCGGCAACGGCGCAGCCGGGACTGTGACCGGGGCGAACGGGCGCGGCATGGCCAGCTGGAACGGGATGGCCGGCCCGGACGGGATGCTCGACGCCTCCGCCGCCCCGGGCGCGGGACGCAGACGGCAGGCTCCGCAGACCGGCCGGCGATCCTCCCGTAAGCAGCGTGTTCCCACCCGGGCGATCTTCTCGGAACTGGCGGATCTGGCGGCCATCCCGCGGTCGGCCTACGCGCTGGAGCAGGAATCAGACGGCGCGATGTGCCTGCTGCGAACCGAGGAAGGCTTCGAGGTCTTCAGCGCGGCCGATGGCGCCCGGCACGAGGTGCGCTCCTTCGACGACGAGGAAGCGGCGTACTTCTACCTGTTCGGCGTGCTGGCCGCGGAAGCCGTGCGCAACGGCTCACTGATACCGCCTCGCTGACCCGCCCGCGGAAGCCGCCCGCCGCGGAAGCCGCCGGCTCACGACGCGGCGTCCAGCCGGGAGAAGCCGGGTCCTACCGGTAACAGCGCGGCGGGCGAGGCGATCAGGACGCTCAGGCGGCGGAGCCCGCGCGCGGTGCGGGCCTTGATGGTACCCAGCGGCACATCCAGCCGCTCGGCGATCTCCCGCTGGGTCAGGTCGGCGTAGTAGGCCATCTCGATCGCCTCCCGCTGCAGATCTGGGAGCCGGGCCAGCGCCACCTGCATGTCCCGCGTCTGCTCGACCTGGCTGGCGATCTCGCGCCCGTCCGGGCCGGCCATCGTCAGGGCGTCCTCCAGGGGCACCGTCTCCCGGCGGCGGGCCCGCAGGTGGTCGATCGCCCGCCGGCGGGCGATGGTGAGCACCCAGGCCTCGAGGCTCCGCGTGGGGTCGAAGCGGCCGCGGAACCGCCACACCTCCACGAACACCACCTGGACAACGTCGTCGATATCCGCGTCGGGGACCCGGCCGCGCAGGTAGCGCCGCAAGATGGGCCCGAGCTGCGCGTAGCAATCGGCGAACGCGTCATCCTGGGCCCCGGCCAGGCGAAGGCCGAGCTCCCTGATTGTGTCTGCGCCCACCCCTGCCACCGTCCTTCCCGGCCGGCCCCTGATCCAGGCTTGTCCGGCTATCGGCAAAATCGCTTCAAAAGTTATTCATAGCCGAGAATACAACCCTGCGCAACCGGACGCGGCGCCGCCGCCGAAAACAGGTGAGCTGGAAAGCACGGAAGCCTGGCAGCAGGCCCGGATACTTCGGCCGGCCCGGACCAGGCGGCCCCGGACCAGGGCCGCCCCGGACCAGGGCGGCCCCGATGGCCAGGAAGACCGGGCCCTAGAGCACGCGGAGGAGTGAGCGGTGCGGCAGTATCCGACCAGGCAGCCCGATCAGGCCGCCGCGACCTGGCGGCCGGGGCAGGCGGCAGGCCAGCGGCCACCGGCCGGCCTGGCCTCCCGGGAATCAGTAGCCGAGAGCGGCCACGACCTCGGACAACGCCTCGGGCAGCGACTCGACGAGCCGGGCCGCGGCCGGGATCCGGTTCCGGTCCCAGCCCGGGCCCCCGAGAATGAGCCGGGTGCCCGGACGGCGCGGGGACAGCCCGGGCAGCACGACCGGGTCGCCGGTCGCCGGAGCCTGCGACCACAGGAACACCACGCCCGGACCGGTGCGCTGCACGGCGGCCGCCAGCGCGGAGTACGGCAGGTCCGGGCCGAGCAGCCGGCTGTCGATCCCCTGCTCGGCCAGCGCCGCGGCCAGTGCGTAGAGCGGCAGGCTGTGCTGCTCACCCTCGGCCGAGGCGAGCAGGACCGCCCGGTGCTGCCCCTGGCCGGGCCGGTCAGCGGCATACCGGGAGAGCGCGGCGATGATCGCCATCGAGAGCAGGTGCTCGGCCTCGACACAGGCCCCGGTGTGCTCGAACCGGGTGCCCAGCCCGGACAGCACCGGAACCAGCAGGTCTTCCCAGGTACGCACGCTGCCGTCCTGGGCCAGCCCGGCGCGGATGGCCTCGCTGATCCACTTCTCGTCCAGCGCCAGCGCGGCGCGGGCCAGGCCGCGGGCCGAGGGCGACGCGCCGGGCAGCGCCAGGCGCTGGCCACCGGAGCCGTGACCCGGTCCGGGCCGGGCAGGCGGCAGTCCCTCACCGGGAGACCCGGCCACGTCCCGCCCGGCCATCTCCCGCCCGTTCGTCCCGGAACCGTCCGCCCCGGGCCGGCCCCGCCCTCCCGGGCGTCAGCAGCGCCGCTGCACCGGGCTCCCCATCCGCCGTCCCGTCCACGGTCCCGGCAGCGGGGCCAACGTCCAGCCCGGCGTGGTCTGGTGCGAGCGCTACCGGGGCCGCCATGGCGGCCCGGGCCGCGTCGGCCGGGGCCGCGCCGCGCAGGATGAGCTTCTGCATGTGCTCGAGGCGGGTGATGTCCTGCGCCGTGTAGCGCCGGTGCCGGCCGGGGCTCAGTTCCCGGGCCCCGATCCCGTATCGCCGGTTCCAGGTGCGCAGGGTCAACGGCGCCACCCCGAGACGGCGGGCCACCGCTCCCACGCTGAAACCGACTGTGTCCGTCATGACCTTTCCTGATGTGACTTATGCCACCGACCACCGCGGGTAATCCCAGGCCGGGGGCCAGGACCGCTATTCAACTCTGGCCCGGGACGGCGGGACAAACCAGGCCCAAACCTGGCCTTCCGTACCGGGTGACCGCGCTGGCGGGCTGGGCTGCGCTCGGCGCCATGGCCGTGGCCCAGGTGGCTTCGTCGCGGGCTGGTCACCTAGACATCTTCGTCTCCCTGATCGTCGTGTTGCTGGCCGTGGCGAGCGTGTCGTTCACCGCGCTCGGGGCGGGCTGGCCGCGCGCGCTCATCGCGGCCGCTGCCGCGGCCGCGCTGGGGCTGGCTGCCGAGTGGACCGGGACCAGGACCGGGTTCCCGTTCGGGGCCTACCGCTACACCGGGCTGCTGCGGCCGGCCGCGGGAACCGTCCCGCTGGTCGTCCCCCTGGCCTGGGCCGCGATGGGGCTGCCCGGCTACGCGGTCGGCGCCACGCTGGCCCGCGGCCGCGCCGGGCGGATCGCCGTGGGCGCGGTCGCGCTGACCGCCTGGGACCTGTTCCTGGATCCGCAGATGATCCGCAACGGGTTCTGGCGCTGGGCCCACCCCGGCCCGTACCAGGGCGTGCCGCTCAGCAACTTCGCGGGCTGGCTGCTGGTGTCCGTGCTGCTGATGGCGGTGTTCGAGGTCCTGCTGGCCGGCGCCCGCCCGGCGCGGACCTCGCCCGCCGCTGCGGGCGGCGGCTCCGCGCCACCTACCCAGGCAGATAACGGATTATCCGGGGCTGCTCGCCGCCTACACCGTGATGGCCGTCATGGAAACCGTGGGGTTCGCGGTGATCTTTCACCACGGCCGGACGATCGCACTGGCCGGTGCGCTGGGCATGGGCATCCCGGCCGGGCTGGCCTGGGCCCGCCGCTGCCGTACCAGGACCGGAGGGTGGCCGCAGCCATGAGCGAGGTCGTGGTGATCGGCGGCGGGGTGGGCAGCATGGCCACCGCGATCCGCCTGGCCGCCCGGGGACACCGGGTCCAGCTGTTCGAGCGCCGCCACGAGCTGGGCGGCAAGCTGACCGAACTGCGCCGGGACGGCTTCACGTTCGGGCTCGGCCCGTCCCTGCTGACGCTGCCTGACCTGTTCGGCGCGCTCGCCGCCGAGGCGGGCCGCAAGCTGGACGAGCTGGTGACGCTGGCCGAGGTCGATCCGGTGTGCCGGTATCACTTCCCGGACGGCAGCATCCTGGACGCGCGCAGCGATCCGGGCGCGATGGCCGCGGAGGTGGAACGGTTCTCGCCCGGGCAGGGCGGGGCCTGGCAGCGCTACTTCGAGTGGGCGCAGCGGTGCTGGGCGGCGAGCGAGCGGGCCTTCCTGGCCGGGCCGCTGGATGTGCCCGGGCTGGCCCGCCGCCAGGCCAGCCTGTCCGACCTGTTCGCCAGCGCACCCGGGCAGACGCTGGCCGGGCTGGCCCGCCGGTTCTTCACCGACCCGCGGCTGATCCAGTACGTGTGCCGGTACGCAACCTACTCCGGTTCCTCCCCCTACCAGGCGCCGGCGGCGGTCGGCTGCATCCCCTACCTGGAGCATGCCCGGGGCGCCTGGTACGTGCAGGGCGGGCTGGCCCGGCTGCGGGACGCGCTGGCCCGGCTGCTGGCGGAGCTGGGCGTGGTGGTGCACACCGGGGCCACGGTGTCCCAGGTGCTGACAGCGGGCGGCCATCCGGCCGCGGAGCGGGGCCCGGGCGGGGCGGCCCGCGGCCGGGCCGGCGGTGTGCTGGTGGCCGGCCAGCGGGTGCCCGCCGACGTGGTGGTCTGCGGCGCGGACTCCGCCCGCCTGTACCGGGACCTGTACCCCTCGCGCCCGATGCGCCGCCGGATTGCCCGGATCGGGCCGTCGTCCTCCGGGTTTCTCGTGCTGGCCGGCGTGCGCGGCCGAACCGCCGGCCTTGCGCACCACAACGTCATCTTCTCCGCGGGCTACCGGGCCGAGTTCGCGGACATCTTCGGCCGCCGCCGGCCGCCCGCCGACCCGACGATCTACGTGGGCAGCCCCGCGGCCCAGGACCCGGCCGCCGCCCCGGCCGGGCACGAGAGCCTGAGCCTGCTGGTCAACGTCCCGGCGGTGAACCCGCGGACCTGGGGCCGGTCCGCAGCGGACTACCGGGAACTGCTGCTGGACAAGCTGGAGGCCGCCGGCCTAGGCGTGCGGGACCGGGCGCTGTTCACCGAGACACTGACCCCGGCCGACTTCGAGCGACGCTACGACGGGTGGCTGGGCTCGATCTACGGGACCTCGCACAACGGCCGGCTCGCCCCGTTCCGCCGTCCCGGCAACCGCGGCCCGCTGTCCGGGCTGTACCTGGTGGGCGGCTCGGTGCACCCAGGCGGCGGGCTGCCGCTGGTCGTCATCGGGTCGCGCATCGTGGCGGATCTGGTCACCGAGGACCTGGCCACGGGAAGGATCTGACCATGCAGCTCCGCACGGCAGCCCAGGCGGCGGCCGCGGCCGTGGTGGTGGCCCGGCTGGCCCGGGGCCGGCATATGCGGCCACCACTGCGGGCCACCGTGCTGCCCCCCGGGACCACGGTGTCAGCCGTCATCCCGGCCCGGGACGAGGAGGCCCGGATCGGCCCCTGCGTGCGCGCGGCCCGCGCCGACCCGGGGGTCGGCGAGGTGATCGTGGTGGACGACGAGTCCACGGACGCCACCGCCGCGGTGGCGGCCCAGGCGGGAGCGCGGGTCATCCCGGGCCGGGCCCTGCCGCCTGGCTGGGTCGGCAAGCAGTGGGCGCTGCAGCAGGGCCTGGACGTGGCGACCGGTGAGTACGTGCTCACCCTGGACGCGGACGCCCGGCCCCGGCCGGGACTGGCCGCGGCGCTGGTCAGCGCGGCCACCACGGGGCCGTTCGACCTGGTCAGCGCCGGGCCCCCGGTTCGTCTGCGACAGCGTCGCCGAGCAGGGACTGCACGCGGCCATGCTGGCCACCCTGGTCTACCGGTTCGGCCCCATCGGGCCGGGCCGCCAGCCACGGCCGGCCCGGGTGGTGGTCAACGGGCAGTGCCTGCTGGCCCGCCGGGCCGGGCTGGCCGGCGCGGGCGGCTTCGGGCCGGTCCGCGGGCACCTCACCGACGACATCGCGCTGGCCCGCGACCTGGCGCGGCGGGGCTGGCGGATCGGCTTCCTTGACGGGCGTGACCTGCTGGACGTGGACATGCACGCCTCCGTGGCCGAGGTGTGGCGGGAATGGGGCCGGTCACTGCCGATGACGGACGTGTCCAGCCCGCTGAGCCAGGCCGCGGACCTGGCCCTGCTCGGGCTGACCACGGCGCTGCCGCTGGCCCGGCTGGCGGCCGGGCCGACCCCGCTGGACCTCGGCCTGCTGGCGATGCGGGTGGGCCTGCTCGGCCCGCTGCGCCGCTGTTACGCGTCGCCGGGGCCGGGGGTGTACCTCTCGCCGCTGGCCGACGTGGCCGCGCTCATCCGGATGACGGGCGGGACGATCCGGCCGGTGCGGTCCTGGCGGGGCCGCCGCTACCCGGTGTCCCCGGGCCGGCCCGCGGGCCGGGGCCGCCAGGCCGCCCCGCCCGCTCAGCCGACGGCGGGACGGGCGGCTGGCCGGGGGGCCGGGCCGCCGGGCCCGGGTGGCGCGCCCGGCGCCGGGCGGCCAGCGCGGCCATCCCGAACCGGGCCCCGATGAGCGACATCAGCGCCCCGGTGGCCGCGACCTCGAGGGCAGGAGTGAAGATCAATTGCAGGAACGGGGCCGCGAACACGCCGGCCCGCGCGCCCACCGCGAAAGAGCCGCGTGAACAGGGCCACCCCGGCGCACAGCGCGATGCCCAGGCCGAAGGCGGGCGGGCAGATCACCGCGAAGCCGCCGGCGAAGGTGAGCACGCTGCGGCCGCCGCGCAGCCGGGCGAAAACCGGCCAGGCGTGCCCGATCATGGCCGCCGCGACCGCCGCGTACACCAGGGCCACGCCCGCGGGCGCGGCCCCGCCCAGCAGCCCGGGCCCGAAGCCGTGCGCCAGGGTCAGGCCGAGCAGCCCGGCCGCCGTGCCCTTCAGCGTGTCCCCGGCCAGCACCGGGACGGCGCCCGCCCAGCCCAGCTGGTCCTTCATGTTCCAGAAGCCCGGGTTCTGGTCCCCCACCTGGCGCGGGATCGAACCCCCGGGCGCGGCCGGCCAGCACCGCGACCGGAATCGAGCCCAGCAGGTAGCCGCCCGCCACGGCCGCCACCCAGGAGTCAATCATGATCGCCTCTTTTCACCTCACCAGATACCCGCGCGAGCACGCCAGCCGCGCGCTCAGCCGGATGGCGTTCGACCGGCCGATCCTGGGCCGGACCGCCGGGCTGCGGTTCTGCCGGCTGCTCGGCACCGCGCGGGACAACGCGATGAGCCTGAGCGCCGACCTGCGCCGCTGGGCGATGTTCGCGGTCTGGCAGGACGAGGCAGCCCTGGACCGCTTCCTGGCCAGTCGCCCATCGCGGCGCGAATGGCGGTCCAACGGCCAGGAAACCTGGACGGTCCGGCTCCGTTACGCGGGCGGGCACGGCCAGTGGGGCGGCCGTGACCCGTTCGAGGGCATGGCCGTGCAGCCGCTGGCGCCCGGGCAGCGGGTGGCCGTGCTGACCCGGGCGGCCATCAGGCCGCGGCGGCTGGCCCGTTTCTACCGCGCGGTGCCTGCCGTGGACCAGGCCCTCGCGGGGGCGGACGGCTGCCTGCGCGCGGTGGGTATCGGCGAATGGCCGCTCGCCCGGCAGGCGACGTTCAGCGTGTGGCGGGACACCGACGCGGTGCGCGGCTTCGCCTACGCGCCCGGCTCGCACGCCGCGGTGATCACCCGCACCCGGGCGGAGGGCTGGTTCGGCGAGGAGTGCTTCGCCCGGTTCGTCCCTGGCGCGTCGGCCGGCTCCTGGGACGGCGCCGACCCGCTGGCCGCTGCCTGAGCGGGTCACGACCGGGCAGTTCACGACCGGGCAGTTCACGACCGGGCAGTTCACGGCGCGGCAGTTCACGGCGCGGCAGTTCACGACAGGGCGCTGGCCGGTGACCCGGCGACCGCCTGGCCTGCCTGCCCGGTGATCCCGGCCCGGGCCAGGTCCCGGGCCAGCAGGCAGGCCCGGGTGATGGCCCGGGCGCGGGCCGAGCCGTGCGCGATGACGACGGTGCCCCCCAGGCCGAGCAGCACCGCACCGCCGTGGGAGTCGGCGTCGAACCGTTCGGCCAGGCGGCGCAGGCGGCCCCGGTTGGCGAACTGGGCCAGCGCGCCGGCCGGCCCGGCGGTCAGCGCGGCCCGGGTCTCGGTGAGCGCGAGGCGCAGGCTGCCCTCGATCGCCTTCAGCGCCACGTTCCCGGTGAAGCCGTCGGTGACCACGACGTCCACCGCGCCGGCCAGCGCGTCGCGTCCCTCCACGTTCCCGGTGAACCGGACCGGCGCGGAGCAGAGCAGGGGCTGGGCCCGGCGGGCCAGCCGGTTGCCCTTGCCCGGCTCGGAGCCGATCGTGAGCAGGCCGACCGTCGGCGACTCCAGGCCCAGGACGGCCCGGGCGTACCCCGTCCCGAGCACCGCGAACTGGGCCAGCATCTCCGGGGTGGGGTCGGCCGTGGCCCCCGCGTCCAGCAGTACCGTGCCCCGGCCGGCCGTCGGCAGCACGACCGCGATGGCCGGGCGGAGCACCCCCGGCGCACAGCCCAGCGTGGCCACGGCGGCGGCCACGGTGCCGCCGGTCGACCCCGCAGACACCAGGGCACCAGCCTGGCCGCCGGCCACCAGCCCGCAGGCCACCGCGGCGCTGGTCCCGGGCAGGCCGCCCATCCGCACCCCGCTGTCCCCCATCGCGATGACCCCGGCCGCGGGCACGACCTCGATATCGGCCGCCGCGCCGTAGGCGTCCAGCAGCGGCCGCAGCCTCCCAGCGTCCCCGGCCAGGACGACCCGGACGCCGTGCTCGCGCACCGCCGCGACCGCCCCCGCGACCTGCTCGCCGGGCGCGTGGTCGCCGCCCATGGCGTCCAGCACGATCGGTACGTCGGATCCCGGCATCTGCCCCTCCCTGTAGGTGTTGGTGGGCTGTGACCTATCCCGCCGCCGCGAACGCGCAGCCGGCCAGTTCCGCGGCGGCCTCCGCCAGCGAGCTGGCCAGGCGGGCAGCGGGGCCCGGCGTCCGGCCGGACCAGCCCGGGCCGCCGATCACGACCCGCGGCCCGGCGGGCAGGCTCTCCAGCAGGCCGGGCTGAGCGGTCGCCGGCACCTGCGACCAGACGAACACCGCCACCGGGCGGACGGTGGTGACGGCGTGGGCCAGCGCCCGCCGGGGAACCCGCCCGCCAAGCTGCCGCACGTCCACGCCCCGCCCGGCCAGTTCCGCGTGCAGCGCGTACACCGGCAGGACGTGCTGCTCTTCCTCGGCGCAGGCCAGGATGACCGGCCGGACCGTGCGGGCGGGGGGCGCCAGCGTGATCACCGCGAGCAGGGCAGTGAGCAGCGAGCCGGACAGCATGTGCTCGACCGCCCCGTGCCCGGCGACCGCGGCATCCCGGGCGCCGAGCTCCCGGAGCGCCGGGACGGCCAGGTCCTGCCAGGCGGCGGTGACCCCGTGCCGGGCGAAGGCGTCGCCGAGCATGGAGCACAGCAGCGGCGCGTCCAGCCGGACCGCGGCGCGGATCAGCAGCGCGGGCGAGATCATGACGTCCGCGGGGGCGGGCGCGCCCGGGGCGCCGGCCGGCCAGCGCAGCCAGCCCGGCGGCCTGGCCGGGCGGCACGCCGGTTTCCACCAGGGTCCGCATGGCCCGCAGCCGGATCAGGTCAGCGGCGGTGTACCGGCGGTGCCCGCCCGCGCTGCGGCCGGACGGGCCGATCCCGTGCCGGCGTTCCCAGGTCCGCAGCGTCGCGGCGGGGATGCCGAGCTGCCGGGCGGCGCCACTCACCGTGAACACCGGGCCGGGCGGCAGCGCCGCGGCCGAGTCACGACCCGGGCAGCCTGACGTCGACTCTCCGCTCGCGGCGGGCGGCGCGGGTGGCGGCCGTCAGGTGACGCGCGAAGATCGCCGCCTTGCGGCGGCGGGACAGCCGGACCCGGCCACGCAGCACCTGGTAGTCGCGGCGCTCGAGTTCGTCCAGGATGCCGCCGTACAGCTCCAGGGCGGCCCGGATGCACGGGCTGGGAGGACGGCGCGAGCGCCGCCACGCCAGGCAGCGCGGCCTGGTAGTGGGCGCGGGCCCGGGCGCACTCGAACGCCAGCAGGTCCCGGACTGCGGGGGTGGGCTCCGGGCGGCCCAGGTCGGCCGGGGTCACGCCGAACCGGTCCAGGTCCGCGGCGGGCAGGTAGATCCGGCCGCGGCGCAGATCCTCACCCACGTCCCGGATGAAGTTGGTGAGCTGGAAGGCCAGGCCCAGCTGGCGGGCAGGCTCGCGGGCCCGGGCCGGGTCGGCCGACTCCAGCACGGGCAGCATCATGGCGCCGATCGCCGCGGCCGACCCCTCCATGTAGCCGAGCAGGTCGTCGTAGCTGGCGTAGGACGTGACCGTGAGGTCCATGGCCATCGAGCTGAGGAACGCGCGGAAGTCGGCCTGGTCGATGCCGAACGACCGGACCGTGTGCACCACCGCGGCCAGCACCGGGTCGTCGCAGCGGCCCGCGGCCAGGTAGCCGAAGAAACGCTCACCCCAGTCCGCCAGGGCCAGGGCGCGCTCCGCGGGGCTCAGGCCGCTGCCAGTGTCATCCACGATCTCGTCGGCGTACCGGGCGAAGCCGTAGAGCGCGTGCACGTGCGGGCGTTTCCAGTCCGGGCAGCAGCCTGGTGGCCAGGTAGTAGGAGGTGCCGTGCTGGCGGTTCAGCTGGCGGCAGCGCTCGTAGGCGGCGGTCAGGGTGGCCGGCGGCCGGGGGCGGCGGGCGGTGATCCGGGCTGGCCCGGTGCTGCGCCTGGCCAACCGGGGCGCCCCCGCCACCCGGGCCGCCCGCCGCTGTTCCTGAGGTGCCTCGCTGAGCTCGGTCATCGCGGGCGTGTCCAGCACGGCCCGGGCGGCCAGCCGCCCGGAGATCAGCACCATGGGCACGCCTATCCCGGGGGCGGTGCCCGGCCCCCGCGAAGTGCAGTCCGGGAACCCGCCGGGCCGAGCGGCGCGGGCGCAGCCACGCGGTCTGGGTGAGGCGGTGATCCAGGCCGAACGGGGTGCCGGCGGTGTGCCCGCGGGCCGCCCAGCCGGGCGGGTCCACGATCAGCTCGGCCGGGGCCCGGTCCAGGTCGCCGTAGCCGAGCCTGCCCAGCCGGGCCAGCAGCCGGGTCGCGCAGCCGGGGCGTGGTCTCCGCCCAGCCGTGCCCGCCGAGCAGGTTCGCCGTCGGCTCCAGCACGCTCAGCGTGGCGTGGCCCGCCGGGGCCGCGTCCGGGTCGTGGCTGGGCGCGGTGACCAGCAGGCTCGGGTCCGGGCCGGGCTGGACGTCGCCGCGCCGGGTCAGCGCGTCGAAGGTGCCTGCCCAGTCCGGTCCCAGGTGCAGCGTGTGGTGCGCCTGCCCTGGTAGCTGGTGGTCCAGGCCGAAGTGGGCGACCAGGCAGGAAGGTGCGAAATGCGGGCGGCGCAGCCGCCAGTCCGCCGCGCCCGGTGGCAGCAGGTCGCGGTGCGCGGCGGGCAGGTCAGCCGGCCACGATCACGCTGGACGCGCGGAGCAGTTCGCCGCCGGCCAGCCGCACGCCGGTTACCCCGGACGTCCCGGTCAGCACCCGCTCGGCCCGGCTGCCGTACCGTAGCTCGGCGCCCGCCTTGGCGGCCACGTCCGCGAGCGCGAGCGGCACCGCGTGCATCCCGCCGCGGGCCGGGATGTGCACGCCGCCGACGGTGTCCATGGTGGAGACGATCGAGTAGATCCCGGGCGCGCGGGCCGGGTCGAGGCCGACATAGAGGGCCTGGAAGGTGTGCGCGCGGATCAGCCGCCAGTCGGTCAGGTAGTCGCTCGGCCAGCCCGTTCATCCGGCGCAGCGCGCCCAGCCGGGCCAGCCGGATCACCGCCCGGACCTGGACGAGGTCGCGCAGATGGCGGAAATCCCGGGCCACGAACGGGGCCCACTCCGCCTCCAGGAGCAGCTCCAGCTGGCGCCGGAAGCGCAGGTAGCGCCCGGCTTCCGCGGGCCCCGGACAGGCGGGTTACCTCCGCGGCCATCCGGTCCGCCCCGGGCCGCACGTCCAGGTGTGATCCGTCGTGGAAGGCGAGCCGGTAGTAAGGGTCCAGCTCGGCCAGCGGGAGCCAGCTGGCCAGGTCCTCCCCGGCGGCGCCGATCGTCTCCTCGATCACCCCGGGCATGGTGAGGACCGAGGGGCCGGTGTCGAACCGGTAGGGCCCGACGCTGGCCGTGCCGCAGCAGCCCCCCGGGCCGTCCCCGGCTTCCAGCACGGTCACGTCGCGGCCCGCCGCGGCCAGGTGGATCGCGGCCGCCAGGCCGGCCAGCCCGGCGCCGATCACCACCACGGGCCCGGTCATCTCAGCGGCCCCGCCAGGTGGCCTGGCCCGCCAGCTGGAGCAGGGCGGCCCGGGCATCGTCCGGGACGTCCGCCGCCTCGTCGAGTGCGGCCCGGGCCTGCCCGGCCAGGCTGGCGATCCGCCGCTCGACCGCGTCCAGGGCCCCGCAGCCCGCCAGCGCGGCGCGCACCCCGGCCAGGTCTTCCCTGGTCGCGGCCGGGTTGCCGGGGACCGTCTCGAGGGCCAGCTTCTCCGCCGGGCCGGCCATCTGCCTGCCCAGCACCAGCAGCAGGGTCTGCTTGCCCTCGCGGATGTCCTCGCCGGCGGGCTTCCCGGTGGCCTCCGGGTCGCCGAACACGCCGAGCACGTCGTCCCGGAGCTGGAACGCCTCCCCCAGCGGCAGGCTGTACCCGGACAGGAAGCGCTCGGCAGCGCCGCTCCGGCGACCGCGGCGCCCAGCTGCAGCGGGCGCTCCACGGTGTACTTGGCCGACTTGTAGCGGACGATCCGCTCGGCCGCGCTGATCTGCTCCGCGGCCGGCGGGCGCGCACCGGCCGGCCCGGCCCCGGCGGGGATGCTCCCGCTCGGCGTGCACCAGGTCGAGATACTGCCCGCCGATCACTTCGGTCCGCAGCGTGGTGAACAGGCGGAGCACGCCAGCCAGCCGGTCCGGGCGCAGCCCGGCGTCACACAAGGCGGCGTCGGCCCAGGTGAACGCCTGCAGGCCGAGGACCAGCGCGGCCGCCCGGCCGAACTCCGGGCGTGGTCCCGGCCAGCCGTGCCTGCCGTCCGGGCCGGCCAGCCGCGACGTGCGCGGCGGGCTCCCAGCGCCGGACGGCCGAATCGTCCATCAGGTCGTCACAGATCAGCGCGCAGGCGTGCAGGAACTCGACCGCGCAGCCCACCCGCAGGGCGGCGTCGGCGTCGGGCCCGGTGGGCGCGCCCCCGGCGGCGCGGTATCCCCAGTAGACGAACGCCGGGCGGAGCCGTTTGCCCGGGCCGCGGACCAGCCGGCCCAGCACGCCCTCGAAGGGGGCGATGTCGCCGCCCAGGAAATCCAGTTCAGCGACCCGCCGGCCGAGCATCGCGGCCAGTTCCGCCTCGATGAGCTGGGCTGGCCAGGTCACGTCGGCGGCCGCGGCGGGAACCTCACCGACCTGCACAGTCACGATCCGGCGATCCTCTCTGCGAGGGCTGCGGGGAATGCCATTACCGGGAGATTCGGCCCGGCCCGGCCGGGCGGTTGCATGCGCCCGCCCGGGCCGCGCGGATTCCCGGAGGTTCTTACGGCCCTATTACCGTCGCGGCCCCGCGGGCCGCTCCGGCGCCCCCAGGGACGCCAGCGGACCCAGGTTTTGGTGAGATAACCTCAAGCCGCCTACCTGGTATTGGCCGCTTAAAGTATCCGAGTGATTACCAAAGAACACGAGAAGGTACATGTGAGCGCACTACCGCCGGGGTTGATGAACTTCGCCCGCATGCGCGGCCCAGGCCGCTATGGTTCAAGTGCCGGCGGGGCTGACGGTCCCCCGCTCCCCAAGCAGCCCCGCCGGCACTCGACCGCAACCCGCCCGCCGATGCCCCCGCGCTGCACCAGGCAGCGGCCTGGTGACCACGGGCCCGGCGACAGGCAGGGAAGCTGATCATGGTGGCACTCGCTGGCGCCCACGTCCCGCTGACCGGAGCGCAATACGATCTCTCCGCGGGCGACTACCAGGCCACCATCACCGAGCTCGGCGCCGGGCTCCGCCGGCTGGAACACCGCGGCCAGCCCGTCATCGTCGGGTACGAGCCGGACATGCTGCCCCCCGGCGGCGCCGGGCAGCTGCTCTGCCCCTGGCCGAACCGGGTGGACGGCGGCCACTACGCGATCGACGGCACGGAGTACCAGCTGGACCTCAGCGAGCCGGCCAACCAGAACGCGATCCACGGGCTGACCCGGTGGGCCTCCTGGGCGCCGGCCGAGTCTGCGCCGCGGCCCCGGACGAGGTCACCCTCCGGCTCATGCTGCTGGGGCACCAGGGGTACCCGTTCGCGCTGGAACTCGACGCGTCCTACCGGCTGGATGCCGACCGCGGCCTGCAGGTCAGCATCAGCGCCCGCAACCCCGGCTCGGCCGCGGCCCCGTACGGGACCGGATCGCACCCCTACCTGACCACCGGCGCAGCCACCGTGGACGAGTGCGACCTGAGCCTCCCGGCCGGGCTGTGGCAGCCGTGCGGCGAGCGGGGCATCCCGGACGGCGCCCCGCAGGACGTGACCGGCACCGACTTCGACTTCCGCACCCCGCGCCGGATCGGGGCGGCCCAGCTGGATCACGCGCTGACCGGACTGGACCGGGACGCCAGCGGCCGGGTCTGGGCCCGGCTCAGCAGCACCGGATCCGAAGTCGCCCTGTGGGCCGGGCCGGGTTACAAGTGGCTGCAGGCGTTCACCGGTGACACGCTCGGCCCGTCGCACCGCCGGAAGGCCCTGGCCATCGAGCCGATGACCTGCCCGCCGAACGCCTTCGCCTCCGGCGTGGACCTGCTGATGCTCGAACCGGGCGACAGCGTGACCCACACCTGGGGCATCGAGGTCACCTCCGGCTAACCCTCATCCGTCATGCCCGGCGGCCACATTTCACGCCCACGGTGCGGTTTTCCGGGGTGTTTTGTCCGGTTCGGCGCACGCTCGGCGTTAAATGTAGGGCGGGGGCGGGGGCGGGAGTCCAAGCAGCGGGAGGGGGGCGGGCGCGGGGCCCGTCACGGCTGAGGGCGGCCCGGCGCGACCGGCACGTCGGCGCGCCCTGGGCGGGGCTTGCGTCAGGGAGTGGCGGGACGGGTGAGGCGGGCCAGGTCGGCGGGGGTGTCCACGTCATCGGGGCGGCCGGTGTCCGCGCACTCCACCAGCGTGACCAGATCCTGGTGCGCGCGCAGGAACGGCCGGGCACCGACGTCGCCGACGGCCAGGTCGATGACCTCGGGCCAGTGCTCGCGGGTGATCAATACCGGGTTACGGGGCCGGCCGTCGTAGGCGGCCACGGCCACCCGGGCCCCGCCGGCGTACGCGGAGATCAGCCGGGCCACCGCCGCGGACCCGACCAGCGGCTGGTCTACCAGGGCGATCACCGCGGCCGCGCAGCCGTCGGGGACCGCCCGCAGGCCCGCGGCCAGCGACGAGCCCATGCCGCTGGCCCAGTCCGGGTTGACCACGGTCGCCGCCCCGGGCAGCGTGACCGGCGCCGCGCCGGTGACGACCAGCACCGGGCCCGCGCCCCCGCCGGCCAGCATCGCCACCCCGCGGTCGACCAGCCGGACGCCCGCCATCTCGACCAGCGCCTTCGGGCGGCCGAGCCGGGACCCCGACCCGGCCGCCAGCAGCACGCCCGCGACCTGGCCAGCCGTGACCTGGCCAGCCGCGGCGGGCTGCCCCGGGGCGGGCTGCCCCCGGGCGGGGCGGCCTCGCGCTCAGTGATGGATCCGCCCGGAGGTCGAGGTCAGCGGCTGGCCGGAGCCGCCCCAGCGGAGCTGGATGAGCTCGGCGGCGACGGACACCGCGGTCTCCTCGGGCGTCCGCGCCCCGAGGTCCAGGCCGATCGGGGAGCGCAGCCGGGCCAGTTCGTCCTCGGCCAGGCCGACCTCGCGGAGCCGGGCGAGCCGGTCCTCGTGCGTGCGGCGGCTGCCCATGGCGCCGATGTAGGCGGCGGGGGTGCGCAGCGCCACCTCGAGCACGGGCACGTCGAACTTGGGATCGTGGGTCAGCACGCAGATGACCGTGCGCGAGTCCACCGGGGTCCGGGCCAGGTAGCGGTGCGGCCACTCGACCACCACCTCGTCGGCGTCGGGGAAGCGCGCCGGGGTGGCGAAGATGCCCCGGGCGTCGCAGACGGTCACCTGGTAACCCAGGAACTTCCCGGCCCGGGCGACCGCCGCGGCGAAGTCGATCGCGCCGAAGACCAGCATCCGCGGCGGCGGCGCGAACGAGTGCACGAAGACGGCCAGCTCGTCACCGAGCCGCTCGCCGTCCGCGCCGTACCGCCGGACCCCGGTCAGCCCCTGGGCCAGCATGCCGCGGGCGTCGTCGTCCACCGCGGCGTCCAGCCGCGCACCGTTGCCCAGCGTCCCGCTGGCCTGGTCGCCGGCCCAGATCACCCGCCGCGCGCCGACGCGGCCCGGGCCCTCGATCACGCTGGCCACCGCGACGGGCTCCCCCGCGGCGATGGCCGCCGACACGTCGCCGAGTTCCGGGTACCGGTCGCGGCTGACCGGCTCCACCAGCAGATGCAGGATGCCGCCGCAGGTCAGCCCGACCGAGAACGCGTCGTCGTCGCTGACTCCGTACGTGGCCAGCACCGGCTCGCCGGTCTGGCAGACCTCGCGGGCCACCTCGTAGACGGCGCCTTCGACGCAGCCGCCGGACACGCTGCCAGCGACCTCGCCCTCAGCGGACACGGCCATCGCGGCGCCGGGTTCCCGGGGGGCGCTGCGGAACGTGCGCACCACGGTGGCCAGGCCGAACACCTCGCCCGTGTCCCACCACTTCGTGATCGGGTCCAGGATGTCTCGCAACCGGCTTCACCTCGGACGTTGTGGTTCCACTACCGTCCCGTGCCCTGCCCGTGGCCAGGCGGGCGGCTGGGGGCCGCCACGCCGGCCTGGCCGGGACATGACCTCAGGGTACGTTCACGTCACCGGGCCGCGCCATGCCCGCGCCATGCCCGCACCACGGCTGCACCACGGCTGCGCCAGGCCCGGGCCAGACCGCACCCCGGCCGGGGGCCGCCCTGGAAAGTTAGGTTAGCCTAAGCTATCGTCGGTTCCCGGTTCAGCGGCGAGCCCTGCTCCCGCGGAGCGGGACCGCCGGAGGTGACGGCGAAAGGTGACTGGCAGATGGCAAGGCGATGGGGCCCGGCGCCCCGGATGACCGCAGCGGCCCTGGCCGCGGCAGGCCTGGTGGCCGCCGCGGCGACGGGCTGCTCGGCGTTGTCCGGCCCGGCGTCCGGGGGCGACGCGAGCTCCATCACCCTGTACAGCGGCCAGCATCCGCAGACCACCGACAAGCTGGTCGCCGCGTTCGAGAAGGCGACCGGGATCACGGTCAACGTGCGCAGCGACGACGAGGACGTGCTCGGCGACCAGATCGTGACCGAGGGACGCCACTCCCCCGCCGACGTCTTCTACACCGAGAATTCACCCGTGCTGGAGTCCCTGCAGGGCAAGGGCCTGCTGGCGCCGGTGCGCAGCAGCACGCTGGCCCTCACCCCGGCCAGGTTTAACTCCCCGCAGGGCGACTGGGTGGGCGTGTCCGCCCGGGTCAGCGTGCTCATCTACAACCCCAGCCTGATCAGCAAGAGCCAGCTGCCCACCTCGGTGATGCAGCTGGCCGACCCCAAGTACCGGGGCAAGCTGGCCCTGGCCGCTGGCGAGACCGACTTCCAGCCGATCGTCACCTCGGTCCTGCGCGCGCACGGCCGGGCCGCCACCGTGAAGTGGCTCAGCGCCATCAAGGCCAACGCGGCTGGGCATATCTACCCGGACAACGAGACCATCACCAGCGACGTGAACCGCGGGACCGCCGCGCTGGGCATCATCAACCAGTACTACTGGTACCGGCTGCGGGCCGAGATCGGCGCCGGGGCCATGCACTCGAAGATCACTTATTTCGCGCCGCACGATCCGGGGTACGTCATCGACGTGTCGGGGGCCGCGGTGCTGAAGTCCAGCACCCGCCAGGCCGCCGCGCAGCGGTTCCTGGCCTTCCTGGTCAGCAGGCCCGCCCAGGAGATCATCGGCGGGCATTCACTCAGCTACGAGTACCCGATAGCCTCGGGCGTGACCACTTCGGCCGCGGAGACCCCATTCAGCCAGCTTCAGCCGAACTCGATCACGATTGCCGAGCTCGGTACCGGCTCGACGGCCATCGACCTGCTCCGCCAGGCGGGCCTGCTGTGACACCCGGGCGCCCGGGACAGCCGGGGCTGGCCGGCCCTGGCCTGGAGGATCCCGATGACGTCGTCCCCGGCGCTGGCCCGGCGCGGCCCGGGTCCGGGGGACCCTGGTGCGGACGGGCCGGGTTTCGTTGCGGGCACCAAGGCGAGGCGGGCGCGGCGCCCGCGCGCGCTGATCGCCGCAGCCATGCTGATCGCGGCGGTTCTGGCGCTGCCCCTGATCTTCCTGCTGGTCGAGGCCAGCGGCAGCGGCGCGGGGGCGGACGCGCGGCTGATCTTCCGCCCGCTCACCGCGACGCTGCTGTGGAACACGGTCCGGCTCACCGTGGTGGTCACCGCCCTGTGCGCGGTGATCGGCACCGCGGCCGCGTGGTGCATCGAGCGCACCAACGTCCCGGGCCGGAAGATCTGGGCCGTGCTGGTGGTCGTGCCGCTGGCCATCCCCGACTTCGTGGTCAGCTTCGGCTGGGCGTCGCTGTGGTCGTGGGTCCAGGGCTTCCGCGGCGCGGTCATCGTCATGACCCTGGCCGTGTACCCGCTGGTCTACCTGCCCGTCGCGGCCAGCCTGCGCAGCGCGGACCCGGCGCAGGAGGAGGTCGCCCGCAGCCTGGGCTCCGGGCGGGTGCGCACGTTCGCCCGGATCACCCTGGGCCAGGCCCGGGGGGCCATCCTGGGCGGCTGCCTGCTGGTGGCCATGGTGCTGCTGGCCGAGTACGGCGCGTTCGAGATCGTGGGCTACCAGACCTTCACCACCGAGATCTTCACCGAGATCAACGTGGCCTTCAGCCTGCCCGCGGCCTGCGCGCTGGCCCTCGTGCTGGTGCTGCTCAGCCTGATCGTCCTCGGGGCGGAAGGCAGGCTCCGCGGCCGGGGCCGGGTCAGCCGGTCCGGCGCGCTGGCCCAGCGGGCCTCCGCGCGCTACCGGCTGGGCCGGGCCAGGATCCCGGTGCTGGCCGGGCTGACCGCGCTGACCGGGCTGTCCCTCGGCGTCCCGGTCGGCTCCTGCCTCTACTGGATGACCGCGGGCGGGCACCCCTCGCTCACCGGGGTGTCGATGCCGAGCGCGGCGCTCACCACCGCGCTGTACGGGCTGCTGTCCGCGGGGCTGGCCACGCTGATGGCGCTGCCGGTGGCCCTGCTCGCGGTGCGGCACCCCGGCGGCGCCCGCCGGTTCCTGGAACGCAGCACCTACCTGGTGCTGGCCATGCCGGGCGTGGTCATCGCGCTGGCCCTGTCCTATTTCACCGAGCGCTACCTGAACGGGGTCGGCTACCAGACCGCGCCGCTGCTGATCCTGGCCTACGCGATCATGTTCTTCCCGCTCGCCCTGGTCGGGGTCAAGGCCTCGCTGGCCCGGGCCCCGGTCAGCCTGGACGAGGTGGCCCGGTCGCTCGGCCAGCCCCGGCTCACGGTGCTGCTGCGGGTCACGCTGCGGCTGACCGGCCCGGGCCTGACCGCGGCGTTCTGCCTGGTGTTCCTGTCCGTTATCACCGAGCTGACCGCCACCCTTATCCTGATCCCGACCGGAGTCCAGACCCTGGCCTCGCAGTTCTGGGTGTACGAGACGAACCTGTCCTACGGGCAGGCTGCCCCGTTCGCCCTGGTGATGATCGCCGTGGCGGCCATCCCGAGCTGGGTGCTGGGCCGGTTCTTCGATCGCGGCGCGGCGGACCCGAGGATGATGACATGACCCAGCTGGCGATCGCCGGGCTGGACAAGCGGTTCGGCAGCCACCAGGTGCTCAGCGGGCTCGATCTCGACGTGCCCGCCGGCTCGCTGACCGCGATCCTCGGCCCGTCCGGCAGCGGCAAGACCACGCTGCTGCGGATCCTGGGCGGATTCGAGCACGCCGACGCGGGCACGGTGCGGATCGGGGCCGCGCTCGCCGACGGGCCAGGCGTGTTCCTCCCCCCGGAACGGCGGCGGATCGGCTACGTGCCCCAGGAAGGCAGCCTGTTCCCGCACCTCACGGTGACCGCCAACGTCGCGTTCGGGCTGAGCCGGCGCAAATGGGGCCGGGAGCGGCGCCGCCAGCGCAGCGCGGACCTGCTGGAGTCGGTGGGGCTCGGCGGGCTGGGCCGGCGGTACCCGCACCAGCTCTCCGGCGGGCAGCAGCAGCGGGTCGCGCTGGCCCGGGCGCTCGCCATCGCGCCGGAGGTCGTCCTGCTCGACGAGCCGTTCGCGTCCCTGGACGCGCACCTGCGGGCCAGTGTCCGGGCTGACGTGCAGCAGCTGCTGAAGGAGTCGGGCACCACCACCGTCCTGGTCACCCACGACCAGGACGAGGCGCTGTCCACCGCGGACCGGGTGGCGGTGCTGCGGGACGGCCGCATCGCCCAGTGCGCCGCCCCGGAAGAGCTCTACTGCCGCCCGGTGGACGCGGACGTGGCCCGCTTCATCGGCGAGGCCAACCTCATCCCGGGCATTCTCAACGGTTCGTCCGTGCAGACTCTGCTCGGCCGCCTCGCCGTGACCGGCACGGACCCGGATCCGGCGGAAGGAGGGGCCGGTGTCACACGCAACGGCGCTGAGGGGCCGGGGCACCGCCCGGCCATGGTGCTGATCCGGCCGGAGCAGGTGGAGCTGGTGCCCGGCACCGGGGCGGCTCCTGGGCTGGAGCACACCGCCGGAGCCGGCTCCGGCGGCCTGACCGGCCGGATCACCGGCTACGGCTACCACGGGCACGACGCGGTGGTGACCGTGCAGCCGGAGCAGGACCCGCAGGCGCCCCCGCTGACCGTGCGGACGATGGGCGGCGCGGCGCTGTCCCCCGGCTCCCGGGTCACCCTCCGCGCCCGCGGCCCGGTCATCGCCTGGCCCCAGCGCGACTAACGCAGCGCGCAGGCTGGCTCCCCCGGCCGCTGGCTCCGCCGGCCGCTGGCTCCCCCGGCGGGCTGGCTACTCGACGATCTTGGAGATCGGGATCTCCAGGATGTCCCGGGCCCCGGCCGCCTTCAGCGCCGGGATCAGCGTGTTCACCCCGCGCTTGGGCACCACCGTCTCCACCGCGTTCATCCCGCCGCGGGCCAGCGCGGTGATGGTCGGGGAGGACAGCGCGGGCAGCATCGCCGTTACCGCCTCCAGCTGGGCCGCGGCCACGTTGAGCTTGAGCAGGACGTGGCCGCGGGCCTGGATGGCCCCGCGGAGGAGCAGCGCGATGTCGTCCATCGCGCCGCGCTTCTCCGCATCGGCGTACGCCCCGGTGTTCGCGATCAGCTCGGTGTAGCTGGTCAGCAGGGTGTCCAGGATGCGCAGCCCGTTGCGGCGCAGCGAGGAGCCGGTCTCGGTCAGGTCCACGATCGCGTCCACGATGTCCGGCACCTTGGCCTCGGTGGCGCCGTGCGACGGGATGACCATCGCCTTGACCCCGTTGGCCTCCAGGTACCGGGCGGTCGTCGCGGGCAGCTCGGTCGAGATCCGGACCCCCTCGGGCAGGTCGGTCACCGACTGCCAGGGTGAGTTCTGCGGGACCGCGAGCACCACCCGGATCGGCTGTGAGGTGGCCTTGGAGTAGTGCAGCTCGCCCAGGGACGCGACCTCCGCCCCGGTCTCGGTAATCCAGTCCCGGCCGGTGATGCCCAGGTCGAACAGGCCCCGCTCGATGTAGGACGGGATCTCCTGCGGGCGCAGGAACCGGACCTTCTCGATCCGGGGATCGTCGATCGACGCGTGGTAGTCACGGTCGGAGGACCGCCGTACGGTCAGGTCCGCGGCGTCGAACAGGTCAAGGGTGGCTCGCTCCAGCGAGCCTTTGGGCAGGACCAGGGAAAGCACGATGAGAACCTTTCTTCCGCAACGAGAACCGGCCGGGGCTGGGCATGCCGCCCGGTCAATGTCGCTGCGGGTTCCCGTCGCGGGGGTCGCGATGCCCGGCTGGGCCCTCGCGCAGGGTGCGGAGCACGAGCGCGGTCTCGAGCGCGGCCACGACCGCCTCCCATCCCTTGTCCTCGCGGCTGCCGTCCTGCCCGCTGCGCTCGCGGGCCTGCTCCAGGGTGTCACAGGTCAGCACCCCGTTGCCAACGGGTTTCCCGGCGTCCAGCGTGACCCGCGCGATCCCGTAGGTGACCGCGTCACAGACGTACTCGAAGTGCGGCGTGCCGCCCCGGATCACCGCGCCGAGACAGGCCACCGCGTCGTGGTTGCGGGCCAGCTCGGCGGCGACCACGGGCAGCTCGACCGCGCCGGGGACCCGGACCACGAGCGGGTCGTCGATGCCGCACGCCTTCGCGGCGGCCAGCGCGCGGTCGGTCAGCGCCTCGGTGATCTCGGCGTGCCAGCGGGTCACCGCGATGGCCAGGGTGAGGCCCGCGGCGTCGACGGTCCCGGCGGCCGGCCGTCCCGCACCGCTCACCGTGCCTCCTTAGCCGTTCGCGCCGTCCGGCCAGAAAAATCCCGCCGGCCGCTCGCCCGGGCCTGACGGCCCAGGCTCGCTAGCCGGTACCGGACGGCGCTCACCGGCAGCCAGCCAGGGCCGTGCCGTTGGCTGAGCTGCCGGTGGCTGAGCTGCCGTTGGCGGGGGTGCCGTTGGCGGGGGCGCCGGTGGCCGGGGTGCCGGTGGCCGGGGTGCCGTTGATGGCGGCGGGCAGGCCCTCGATCAGGTGGCCGAGCCGGTCCCGCTTGACGGTCAGGTAACGGAGGTTCTCGGGGGTGGGCGTGACCGGCAGCGCGACCCGGCCCGCTACCTCGATGCCGAACCCGGACAGCCCGCTGACCTTGGCCGGGTTGTTGGTGAGCAGCCGCACCGAGCGGACACCGAGGTCGGCGAGGATCTGGGCGCCGGTCGAGTACTCGCGGGCGTCGGCGGGCAGGCCGAGTTCCAGGTTGGCGTCCACCGTGTCGGCCCCGGCGTCCTGGAGCTGGTACGCCCGCAGCTTGCTGAGCAGGCCGATGCCCCGGCCCTCATGGCCGCGCAGGTACAGCACCACGCCGCGGCCCTCGGCGGCGATCGCGGCCATCGACGCCTCCAGCTGGTCCCCGCAGTCACACCGGCGTGAGCCGAACACGTCCCCGGTCAGGCATTCCGAGTGCACCCGGACCAGGACGTCCTGGCCGTCGGCCAGGTCGCCCAGCACCAGGACGGGGTGCTCGGTCTGGTCCACCAGGTTCTGGTAGCCGAGGGCACGCCACTCGCCGTGCGCGTTGGGGAGCCTGGTTTCCACCACCCGGCGGACCATCCGCTCGCTGCGCCGCCGGTAGTCGATGAGCTGGGCGATCGAGATCAGCGCGAGCCCGTGCTGGTCGGCGAACGCGCGCAGCTGCGGGAGCCGGGCCATGGTGCCGTCGTCGTTGACCACCTCGGCCAGTGCCCCGGCGGGCGGCAGGCCGGCCAGCCGGGCCAGGTCCACCGCGGCCTCGGTGTGCCCGGGCCGGCGCAGCACGCCGCCCTCGGCGTACCGGAGCGGGAAGATGTGCCCGGGCCGGACGATCTCGTAGGGCTCGGTGGCCGAATCGACAAGGGTGCGCACGGTCCGCGCGCGGTCCTCCGCCGAGATCCCGGTGGTCACGCCGTCCCGGGCGTCCACGCTGATGGTGAACGCGGTGCGCATCCGCTCGGAGTTGTGCGGGGTCATCAGCGGCAGCTGCAGCCGGTCCAGGTGGGCCCCGGGCAGCGGGACGCAGATCACGCCGCTGGTGTGCCGGATCATGAACGCCATCAGCTCCGGCGTCATCTTGCTGGCCGCGATGATGATGTCGCCCTCGTTCTCCCGGTCGGCGTCGTCCACGACCACCACCGGACGGCCGTCCGCGATGTCCCGGACCGCCTGCGCGACCTCGTCCAGCACTGACTCGTCCGGCATGGTCTCCTCGCTGCTCATGACCCGGCTCCCGGCTGCTCGTTGCTGACCTGGCTGGCGGTGGCCGTCCCGGGCGGGGACGCCGGGAGTGTTCCCGGCCGGGCGCTGGCCAGCAGGCTCTCCACGTACTTGGCGATCACGTTGACCTCCAGATTCACCTGGCTGCCGGGCTGGAGCCGGCCCAGGGTGGTCATCTCCAGCGTGGTGGGGATGAGGCTGACCTCGAACCAGGCCGCGCTGAGGGCCGAGACGGTCAGGCTGACCCCGTCCACGGTGATCGAGCCCTTCAGCACGATGAACCGGGCCAGGTCCGGCGGGGTGGCGATGCGCACCACGTCCCAGTGCTCGCCCGGGCTGCGGGACAGGATCTGCCCGGTGCCGTCGGCGTGCCCCTGGACCAGGTGCCCGCCCAGGCGGCCGCCGAGCTCGACCGGGCGCTCCAGGTTGACGGGGGACCCGGGGCTGAGCGCGCCCAGGCCGGTCCGCCGCAGCGTCTCGGCCATGACGTCGGCGGTGAAGGTCTTGTCCGAGGAGTCAGTCACGGTCAGGCAGACCCCGTTGACGGCGATCGAGTCACCGTGCGAGGCGTCCGCGGTGACCCGCGGGCCGCGTACCGTCAGCCGGGCCGCATCAGGCAGCCGCTCGACGGCGACGACCTCGCCGAGCTCTTCCACTATGCCAGTGAACATCCGCGGTTCCTCTCCTCGGAGCCGTTACGCCACTCGGCTCCGGGGGTGCGCGGACGCACCAACGCGACCGGGCAGCCGTCGCTGCCGTCGCGCGCGCGCTTCCTCCCATCCGGACTTTAACCGTCGGTCCCGGAGTTCCACCGGATCAGCCGGCCTCGGCGCTGAACGCCTCGGCCGGGTCGCGGACTATCACCGCCGGCTCGGAATTTCACCGACCCCGGAGCACGCTTAACCTCAGCAACCAGTGTGCCACGGGAGGTATTCCGGCCGGCCACCCGCCCGCTCCGTGAGCCGGCGCACATCCCGGGGCCGGCACCCGCGAGGTCAGCGAAGCCGATTCATTCTGGGCGGGTGGCCGGCGCGCTGACATTTCCCGTGCGACGTGCGTTCAGGCGGGTGATTTGCCCGTTATGCGCGCACCGCTCGCGGGAAATGTGAGGGGAGGCCCGTGTGCGGGGCGAGTGTGACTCGTGCCCGGAGGTCGTCAGCAAGCTGGGTGCACCTCGGCCAGGCGGCGGGTGAGGAAGTCACGTTCGGGCTGGTTCGCGGTGAGTTCGAGGGCCTCGCGGTAGGCCTGGGCCGCCTCGTCTGGCCGGCCGAGCCGGCGCAGCAGGTCGGCCTTGGCCGCGGGCAGGTAGCGGTAGCCGACCAGGCGGCCATCCCGTTCGAGGTCCCCGATGGCGGCCAGGCCGGCCTCGGGTCCGTCCGCCATGGCCAGCGCGACCGCCCGGTTCAGCGCGACCACGGGCGACGCCCAGGCCTGGCCCAGGAGGTCGTAAAGACGCAGGATCTGCCGCCAGTCGGTGTCGCGGTAGGCCGGGGCCTGGGCATGCAGGGCCGCGATCGCGGCCTGCAGCGCGAACCGGCCCGGGCGGCCGCCCCGCAGCGCGGCGCGCACCAGCGCGGTCCCCTCCTCGATGGCGGGCCGGTCCCACTGCGTGCGGTCCTGCTCCTCCAGCAATAGCAGCCGGCCGTCTGGCCCGCACCGGGTCGCCCGGCGGGCGTCGGTCAGCAGGAGCAGCGCCAGCAGGCCGCGGACCTCGGGCTCGTCCGGCATCAGCAGGCGCAGCATCCGGGACAGGCCGATCGCCCGGTTGACCAGGTCGTCCCGGACCAGGCGGCCGCCGCCGGGCGCGGTGTGCCCGGTGGTGTACAGCAGGTGGACCACGGTCAGCACGGCGTCCAGCCGGTCCGGCAGTTGCGCCGCCTCTGGTACCCGGTAGGCGATGCGGGCGGCGGAGATCTTCTTCTTGGCCCGGGTGACCCGGGCGGCCATGGTCGGCTCGGAGACCAGGAAAGCCTGGGCGATCTCCGCCGTGGACAGCCCGCACACCAGCCGGAGCGTCAGCGCGACCTGCGCCTCCCGCGCCAGCGCGGGGTGGCAGCAGGTGAATATCAGCCGCAGGCGGTCGTCGGGGATCACCCCGCTGCCCTCCTCCCCGGCCGGGTCACCCGGGCCGGCTGGGCCAGCCGGCGCGGCGGGCTCTACCAGCAGCGGGAGTTTCCGGCGCAGGGTGGTGTCCCGGCGGAGCAGGTCGATGGCCCGGCGCCGCGCCGTGGTGGTCAGCCAGGCGCCGGGGTTGCGCGGCACCCCCTGCTCGGACCAGGCCTGCAGCGCGGAGACGTAGGCGTCCTGGACGCACTCCTCGGCCAGGTCCAGGTCCCCGGCGACGCGCGCCGTCGCGGCGAGCACGAAGGCCCACTCACGACGGTGCGCGTCCGCCACGGCATCCGCTGCGCCGCGGCGGTCCTTCCCGGCCCCCGATCCGGTGCTGGGCCCGGGATCGGCGGGAAGGCCGCCCGCAGTGGATCGGGTCACATGCCGTCGAAGACCATGATCGGCCGGACCTCGACGCCGCCGAAGCGGGCCGGGCAGAGCTTGCCGATCTCGAGCGCGTGGTCCAGGTCGCGGGCCTCGATCAGGTAGTAGCCGCCCAGGGCCTCCTTGGTCTCGGCGAACGGGCCATCGGTCACCACGTCGCCGCGGATTGAGGTGGCGGTGCTGGTGGGCTGCAGGGCCCGCCCGCTGACGATCGACCCGCCGGTCTCCTCGACCTGCTTGGCGAAGCGGTTGTGCGCTTCCATCACCTCCTGCAGCACCTCAGGCGAGGCGGTGGCGTAGCCACTCTCGTCTTCGTCGATGAGGATCAGGTACTCAGCCATGACGGCTTCTCCTTCGGCTTCTCGACTCGTCCGTCACCAGTCCGACGAACGACGCCGGCGATATCGACAGCCTGCCTGCGAGGTCTTCTGCTGATTATCAGTGACCAGCCGTCAACCGGCAGCTCTTCCCCGGGCTGGCGAAGGTCCCGTGGATGGGGGTCCGGGCCGGGCGCGGGGTCACGGTGGCGGGTGGTCAGCAGGACCAGGGGGCCCGCGCGGTGGCCCGCTCGGCCTGGGCGCGGAGGGCCTGGACCGCGGCGGCCGGGTCGCCGGCGTCATAGACCGCGGAGCCGGCCACGAAGACGTCCGCGCCCGCCTCCGCGCAGCGCTCGATGGTCTTCTCGCTCACCCCGCCGTCCACCTGGAGCCACACCGTGCCGCCGTGCCGGGTCACCAGGTCACGGGCCCGGCGCAGCTTGGGCAGGACCAGGTCCAGGAAGGGCTGGCCGCCGAAGCCGGGCTCCACGGTCATCAGCAGCATCATGTCGATCTCGGGCAGCAGGTCGGCGTACGGCTCGACCGGGGTGGCGGGGTTGAGGGCCAGGCCGGCCCGGGACCCGGCGGACCTGATCATCCGGAGGGTCCGCACCGGCGACGAGGCCGCCTCGGCGTGGATCGTGACGTTCCTCGCCCCGGCCTCCGCGTAGGCCGGCGCCCAGCGATCGGGTTCGGTGATCATCAGGTGGCAGTCGAGCGGCAGGCCCGCGTGCTTGAGCAGGGCCTCGACCACCGGCAGCCCGAGGGTGAGGTTGGGCACGAAGTGGTTGTCCATGACGTCCACGTGCAGCCAGTCAGCCGTGCCGGTCACGGCGGCGGCTTCGTCCGCGAGCCGGGCGAAGTCAGCGGACAGGATGCTGGGTGCCATCTGGACGGCCATGGGCCGAGTGTAGGACCCGGGGCCGCCCCCGCGGGGGTGGCCTCCAGGGTGAGCCTGCGATCCCCCGCCCGGGCGCGCGCGCCGGCCGGATAGGGTGCGGCCAGGCACACCACCCCAGACAGGTCCCGCAGACAGGCAAAATGTCGCAGCGTCCGGATATCGTTCGAATCTGCATTCGATACCGTCGTCCGGACAGGAGGCAACTTCCGTGAACCCCCAGCCACCCGAGGCCGCCGCCACCCTGCTCGATCGGGTGCGCAAGCTGCTCACCAAGGCGGAATCCGACGGCGTGACCCCCGCCGAGGCGGAGGCCCTGACGGCCAAGGCAGCCGAGCTGATGGCCAAGTACGGCCTCGACCGGGCCCTGCTCGCCGCGCGGCGGCCGGAGACCGATCATCCCGCTGACCGGCAGGTTGACATCGACAACCCGTGGGCCCGGGTGCAGGCCCACCTGCTCTGCGGCCTGGCCGCGGCCCTGCGATGCCAGTGCGTGCTGCTCCCCCGCCAGGACCCGGGAACCCGCATCCACGTCTTCGGGTTCGCCTCTGACATCGAGCGCACCGATGTGCTCTACACGTCGCTCCTGCTGCAGATGTGGCAGGGCCTGGGGGCGGCTGAGGTCCCGGGCAGGAGCCGCAGCCCGCGGGCGTGGCGGCGGAGCTGGCTGCTCGGCTTCATCTCGGCCGTGGTGGCCCGGGTCCGGTCCGCCGAGCAGGCGGCCACCTCGCAGGCCACCGCCCCCGCCGCCGCCGAAGGCCAGCGGATGACGCTGGTCCTGGCCGACCGGCGGCAGGTCATCATGCGGAACATCGAGCACGCGTACCCGCACACCCGCAGGACGCAGATGACGTACTCCGGCAGCGGATACGGGGCGGGGTACAGCGAGGGCCAGCGGGCCGACATCGGCTCGGCCCGGCTGCGCCGGAGCAGCGGGCGCTCGCTCACCAGTGCCGGCTGAGGCCGTCCCCCGAACTGCTCACCCGGCACTGGCCGGCCATTGAAGGAGTGGACCTGCCGGCAGTATCTCCGTGATCAACCCGGCCAGCGACGCCGTCGCGACGACGATCCCGGGCGGCTCAGGTACCGCGACCCCGCTCGGCATCGCCTTCACCAGGGCCGGGTAGCCGCCGCAGCAGGGCGACGAAGATGGCATCGGTGCCGTGCCGGTGCGGCCAGAACTGGGCGTAGCGGCGGTCAGGCGCCGGGCAGCGCAGGTCCGGCACCTCGGCCAGGACGGCGGGCGCGTCGAGTACCTCGATGTCGTCACGGCCGCCGAGCACGTCCGCCAGGACGTCCCGGGTCTCGCCGCGGTGCGGCGAGCAGGTGACGTAGCCGACCACGCCGCCCGGCCGGACTGAGTCCAGCGCGCTGCGGAGCAGGCTGCGCTGCAACCCGCCGAGGCCCAGGACGTCCTGGGCGGACCGGCGCCAGCGGGCCTCGGGGCGGCGGCGCAGGGCCCCGATCCCGGAGCACGGGACGTCCACCAGAACCCGGTCGAAGGTTCCGGGCCGCCAGGCAGGCGCGGTCCCGTCGACGGCCGCCGCGGCTGCCGCGCCGGTGACCGACACGGCGTCGCGGGCCAGCCGGGCCCGGTGCGGGCGGGCGTCGGCGGCCACCAGGTGCGCCCCGCGCTGCGCCGCCAGGCCGGCCAGCAGCCGGGCCTTGCCGCCCGGGCCCGCGCACAAGTCCAGCCACCGGCGGTCCGGGCCGGTCAGCCCGGCCCGGGCGACCGCGATCGCGGCCAGCTGGCTGGCCTCATCCTGGACGGCCGCGCGCCGGGCGCTGACCGCCTCGATCGCGCCCGGGTCCCCGCCCGCCAGGTAGGCGCCAAAGGGCGACCAGGCGGCGGGCTGGCCGCCGGCGGCCAGCAGCTCCGCGGGGTCGGCCAGGCCGGGCACCACGCACAGGGTGACCCGGGGCCGGGTCCCGTCCGCCGCCAGGGCCGCCTCCGTTCCCGCCAGGCCGCCCGTGGCGGCCTCGCCCAGCGCGTCGGCCACCACCTGCACCATCCAGCGGGGATGGCTGTACCGGACGGCCAGGTGACCGAGCGGATCGGCATCGCGGCGCGGTGCTGCGAGACCCATCCAGGTCTCCAGGTCCCGGGTGGCCACTTTGCGCAGCACGGCGTTGACGAAGCCGGCCGAGCGCTGGCCGGCCAGGTCCCGGGCCAGGTCCACGGACGTCGCGACGGCGGCGTGCGCGCGCACCCGGGTGGCCAGCAGCTGGTGGGTGCCGAGCCGGAGGACCTCGCGCAGCGGCGGGTCCACCCGGTCGAGTGCCCGGTCGCTGCACAGGCTGAGGATCGCGTCGTAGCTGCCCCGGCCGCGCAGCGTCCCGTAGGTGAGCTCGGTGGCCAGCGCGGCGTCGCGGCCGGCCAGCCCGCGCTCGGCGAGCATGGACGGCAGCAGCAGGTTGGCGTAGGCGTCCCGCTGCTCGACGGCCATGAGCACGTCATAGGCGACCCTGCGGACCGGGTCGGCGCGGCGTCCCCGGCCGCGGCGCGGCGCGCCGCCGGAAGCCCCATCGCGCGGGGCACCCCCACGGGGGGCCCGGCCCGGGGAGGGCGTGCCCTGGGGGGTGGCCGGCGGCTTGCGGGCGGGTGCGGTCATCTCAGCCCAGCACCACGCGGTCCTGGCGGAGGCCGCGGGCCCACTCGGCGGCCCGCATCCGCCGTTTGCCCGGCGGCTGGACGTCCCCCAGCCCGACCGGGGTGCCCGCGGTGCCGACCAGGACCCCGGAGCGCAGGATCCGCACCTCGCCGGGAGTGAGCCGGCCGGCGGACGCCACGTCGCCGGGGGCCGGGTTGACCGGCCACAGCTTCAGCCGGGTCTCCCCCAGCGTGGTCCAGGCCCCGGGGCTCGGAGTGGTGGCACGGATCCTCCGGTCCACGGCGATGGCCGGCTCGTCCCAGCGCACCCGGGCGTCCGCGGCGGTGATCTTCGGCGCGAGGCTGACCCCTTCGGCAGGCTGCGGCCGGGCCTCGAGCTGCCCGGACTCGATCCCGTCGAGGGTCGCCACGAGCAGGTCGGCGCCGGAGACCGCCAGCCTCCCCAGCAGGTCCCCCGCGGTGTCGCGGGGGCGGATCGGCTCCGTCAGCACACCGAAGACCGGCCCGGCATCGAGCTCTTTGACCAGCCGGAACGTGGTCGCCCCGGTGATGTCGTCCCCGTGCAGGATGGCGTGCTGCACCGGGGCCGCGCCGCGCCAGGCTGGCAGCAGCGAGAAATGCAGGTTGACCCAGCCCTGGGCGGGGATGTCCAGCACGTCCTGCGGGATGAGCGCACCGTAGGCGGTCACCGGGACGGACTCCGGGGCGATCTGCCGCAGCCGGCGGGCGAATTCCGGATCCCGGGGCCGGGCGGGCCTGAGCACCTCGACCCCGGCCTCGGCGGCACGCTGGGCGACCGGGCTCGGCTCTAGCCGCAGACCCCGGCCGGCCGGGGCGTCGGGCCGGGTCACCACGGCGGCCACCTCGTGCCGGGATTTCAGCAGGGCATCCAGCGCGGGCACGGCGGCCTGCGGGGTACCGGCGAACACCAGTCGCATAGGGAACCTAGCGGGCCTGTCCGCCGGTCGCGTGCGGCGAGGCCCGGATCTCCGGCACGGGCTCGCCCCACCACTCGGCCTCACGCACGGCCCGCATGGCCAGCTTGCGCTGCTGCGGGTCGAGCCGGTCGATGAACAGGACCCCGTCGAGATGGTCGGCCTCGTGCTGCACGCACCGGGCCAGCTGCCCGGTGCCCTCGATCGTGACCGGCTCGCCGTACATGTTGAAGCCCTTGGCGACGGCCCCGAACGCGCGCTCGGTCGGGAAGGCCAGGCCGGGGAACGACAGGCAGCCCTCGTCGTCGGTCTCCGTGTCGGCGGTCAGGTCGAGCGAGGGGTTGATCAGGTGCCCCAGCTCGTCGTCCACGAAGTAGGTGAACACCCGCAGGCCCACCCCGATCTGCGGGGCGGCCAGGCCGAGGCCCGGTGCCTCCAGCATCGTGTCGGTGAGGTCTTTGACCAGCTTGCGCAGCTCGGCATCGAAGTCGCGGACCGGCTCGGCCGGGGTGCGCAAGACCGGGTCACCGAAGATGCGGATCGGCTTGACGCTGATGGCGCACCGTCCTTCCGTGTGGGCGCTCGCCGGGGCCTGCCACCGGGAGCGTTAACTTCCCAAGTCTATGAACTGCCCGGGTGCTAACTGGCCGAGACCGAGCGGGCCTTGAACGCGGCCTTCCGCGCCGCCCGGGCCACCCCGGGATCAGGATGGTGGTCGCTGAGCGCGGTCAGCAGGTCCGTCACCCCGGGATGGCGGACCCGCCACAGCCCGGCGACCAGCTCCGCCTGCGCGTCCGGGGGCACGTCCGGGAGCAGCTCGGCCACGACATCTTTCGGGTCCGCCTCCTCGAGCAGGCCGGCACCCAGGTCAACCAGCAGCCAGGCACGGTCCTCCCGGTCCAGCTCCGCGTGCTCACCGTGCTCGTGCAGCCAGACCGCCGCGTGCGCGCGCAGCACCGGATCAGCCAGCGCTTCGCGGACCGCGGGCACGGCGTCCGCGCCGATCCGGTCGAGCACCGCGAATCCCGCACCGCGCAGCCCCGGGGAGCCCTGGCTGGCCGCGTTGATCAGTTCCGCCGCGGCCTGCCGGGGCGTCCGTCCCGCGAGCCAGCTGGCGATCTCCGCCTCGCCGTCCTCCACGTCGCAGTTGGCCAGCGTGGCGAGCAGCGCCGCGGCGTCGCTGCGGGCCCGGCCGCCGGTGACCGGGACGTGCCATCCCTGCGCTCGCAGCCGCCGGTGCACGCCCCACACCCCCAGCGGCGCCAGGGTGACCGTCAGGGCCCCGCCGTCCTCGTCCACGCCCGGCTCGTCCGCGCCCAGCTCGACGACGCCGAGGTCGGCCAGCATCTCCAGCGCGACGGACAGGGCCGCTCCCTCGTCCTGGAGCACGCCGGGATCCATGGCCTGCCCGGCGCCCAGCCCGGGCTCGCCGCCGGGCACGGCCCGGCGGCGGGTGTCCGCCGCGGCCAGGTAGGCGTCGAACAGGGCGTCCATCCGCACCGGCCTGCCCACGGTGTACAGGGCGGTCGCCATCCCGTCCAGGTCCTCGGCTTCCAGCATGACGGTGAGCGCCGCGTCCCAGGCGGCCAGGACATCGTCGGCGGTCCCGGACGCGAGCACGTCGAGCCGGTCCCCGGCTTCCACCCGGGTGCCCTCGTGCGCGAGCACCAGCAGGCCGGCGGCGACCGAGACCCGCCAGGCCGCGTCGAACTCGGCCGGGATCAGCTCCAGGTGCGTGGCGGCCGCCAGGGCGTCCGCGTGGCGGAGCCGGCCCTGGTGAGCGCCCGGCCCGGCCCGATCCACCGGGCCACGTCGCGCGCCGCCCGCAGCAGCGGGGCGACCCGCGCCGCCGCGGCCAGTTCCTCGCGGGGCGCCAGGCGCACCGTCGGGAGCCGGGGCGGACCGCCGGTATCCGTCCCGCCCTGCACGTTCCCGTGCGCGTTACCGCGCGGACCCGGCGTGGTCCGCGACGGCGGGTTCCGTCGTGAGGTGGCCACCCCAGCACCCTATGGCCTCCCCGGGGGAACTCAGATCAGCTCGGCCGGGTCAAGCTGAACCCGGACGGCTCCCGGGGCCTTGCGCGCGCTCCGCCCGGCCTGGGCCCGGTGCAGCGCGCTGGCCAGCGCCAACCCCGCTGACCTGGGCACACGCACCAGCATCCGGACCGCGTCCGGGGGCTCCTCGACCGGGCCAAGCTGCTCCGCACCGGGCGGCAGCTCCGTGTCCGCCAGCAGCGCCCCGACCGCGTCCGGGGGCCCCCTGAGGGACGCTATCCGGACCGCGGGCGGGAATTGAAGCTCCGCCCGCTCGTCGAGCTCCCGCTCGGAGTGGGTGACCGGGTCCCAGCGGACCAGGGCCTGCACCGCCGGGATGGCGGAGTCGGCGACCACGACCACCCGGCCGCCCGCGGACCCGGCGCGGACCAGCGCCGCGGCGTTCATCCAGCGGCGCAGCGTCTCCTCGGCGGCCCGCAGGCTGGGCCGCCCGAGCAGCATCCAGCCGTCCAGCAGCAACGCGGCCGCGTACCCGCCGCCGGCCCGTGGCTCCGCGCCCGGCGTGGCGACCACCAGCGCCGGCGACCCGGGCACGGTGGGAATCATCGCCGCCCCGCCGGAGGTGATCAGGGGGACCCCGGGGAAGGCCCGGCTGAGTTCCTCCGCGGTCCGCCCGGCCCCCGTCACCAGGGCGCGGACGGCGGCGTGCCCGCAGCGCCGGCACCGCCAGCGCTCGTCTGCGGCACCGCACCATCCGCAACGGGGCACCGCGCCGACGCTGGCCAGGGCGAGCGGGCCCCCGCAGGCCGCGCACCTGGCTCTTTCCCGGCAGCGGGCGCAGCCCAGGGCGGCCACGTAGCCACGTCGTGGCACCTGGACCAGGACCGGGCCGCTGACCAGGGCGTCGCGGGCGGTGCGCAGCACCAGGCTGGGCAGCCGCGCGGTCTGGGCTGCCTCGTCCCGGGCGAGTTCGGCGTCACCGCCCGTGGCGCGGACTGCGGGCGCCTGGCCGCGGAGCACGGGACGGTCCGCGACGATCGGCCGCGCCCAGCCGCTGGCCACCAGGCTGGTGGACTCGGCGGTCCGGGCGAAGCCCCCGATCAGGACGGCCGCGCCGGTGCGGTGGGCGCGCAGCGCGAGCACCTCGCGGGCGTGCGGGTACGGTGCGCGCGGCTCGGCGTGCAGGTCGTCGCCGTCGTCCCAGAGGACCACCAGTCCCAGGTCACTGACCGGCGCGAACATCGCGGCCCGGGTGCCCGCCACCACCCGCTGCGCGCCCCGCCGGATAGCCAGCCAGCGCCGGTAGCGTTCGGCGGGCCCGAGGTCCGCGGACAGCGTGACGTGCCGGCCGGGCCCGAGCTGCGCGGCGAGGGCCGTGTCCAGCAGGCTGAGATCGCGGGCGTCGGGCACCACGGCCAGCGCGCCCCGGCCGGTGGCCGCGGCGGTCGCCACCGCCCGGGCGATCTCCTCTGGCCAGTGCGGGCCGGGCAGCGCCGACCACACCGCGCGCGGCCCGCGCCGGGCGGCCAGCGCCTCCAGGAACGCGGGACCGTCCGGGTACCGGGCCCACGGCCCGGACCCGGGCCGCCCGGGCGCGACGGGCAGGCCAGGCCCGGGAGCGCCCGGCCCGGGAGCGCCCGGCACGGGTGCGCCCGGCACGGTTGCGCCCGGCACGGTTGCGCCCGGCCCCGGGGGCGGGGCGGCGGATTCGGTGCGGGCGTGCCGGGGCGGGATGGCCAGCCGGAGCACGTCGGCCAGGGTGCCCGCGTAGCGGTCGGCCACCTCGCGGGCCAGGGCCAGGATCTCCGGGCTGAGCACGGGCTCGGGTGACACCACCCGCTCGAGGCGGGCCAGCCGCCCCTGGTGCCCGCTCTCCGCCGCCCGGTCCAGCAGGTAGCCGTCAACCAGCTGGCCCGCGAACCGGACCCGGACCCGGCAGCCGGGCACGGCCTGGTCTGACAGCCGCGCGGGGATCAGGTAGTCGAAGGGCCGGTCGAGGTGGGGCAGCGGGAGGTCGACGGCGACCCGGGCGACCGGCAGGATGGCGGCAGCCGGCCCCGGGTCACGGGCGGCCCCCCGCCGCGCCGGCCGGGTGGCCGCCTGCTGACTCGCTGCCCCTGCCACGGTCCTGTCCTACCAGAGGGGGCCGACACGCTGCGCCCGCCTGGCGCGATGGAGCAGGTCACCGTGGTGTGGCCGGGCCTCAGAGGCGCACCGTGCCGCAGGCGGCGTCCGCGGCGCGCGTCTCACGGTTCAGGGACAGCAGCAGCCCGCGCGGGACGACGCGGCCGTCCCGGACCGCCGCCCGCATGGTGCGCAGGTCGCGGGACAGCGCGGCCAGCGGCCGGGCGGCGGCGTCCCGGCTGGCCGCCGCGGCCCTGCCGGTCGTGGCGATGGCGGCGGTCAGGTCCCGGGCCAGCTGGATCCGGGCGCGGCCGTCGCTGACATCGTCGGCCACCCGGTTGTAGGCCGACAGCGCGGTGTTCTTGTACGCCACGCAGCCCGGGTCGGCGGCCCGGATGAGATGCGGCAGCAGGTAGGCCGCCGCTCCCGCCCAGGCCAGCGTGAGCGCGACCGCCAGCGCGCAGCGGACCAGGCCCCCGCTCCCCCGCCGGGCCCGGCGGACGCCGAGAACAGACAGCAGCAGGGCGGCCGGGATGGTGATGATCGCCGCGCCCAGGAGGCCGCACACCAGGGCCGCCGTGGCGGCCCAGTTGGCCGTGGGCCGGCCAGGGGCTGGCCCGGGAGACGGGTCCAGGCTGACCGCTGGCGGCGCTGCCGGGTCGGTGGATGATGGCAACGGCTCACCGGCTCACGCGCGCGGGCGGAACGCCCTAACCAGAACACCCAGCGCCACGAGCGTAAATTCCGGGCCCGGACAATGTCCAGGGCCGGGGGAAGAGACCCGGACCGCCCCGCGGGTTACAGGCCCGCGGCAGACCGGAGGCTGTCCGCCCGGTCGGCCCGCTCCCAGGAGAAGTCCGGCTCCTCACGGCCGAAATGCCCGTAACTGGCGGTCTGCGAGTAGATCGGGCGGAGCAGGTCCAGATCCCTGATGATCGCGGCCGGCCGCAGGTCGAAGACCTCCAGCACGGCATCCTGGATCTGCTCGACGGGCATCCGCTCGGTGCCGAAGCACTCCACGAACAGGCCCACCGGCTTGGCCTTGCCGATCGCGTAGGCGACCTGGGTCTCGCAGCGGTCCGCCAGGCCCGAGGCGACCACATTCTTGGCCACCCAGCGCATGGCGTAGGCCGCGCTGCGGTCCACCTTGGACGGGTCCTTGCCGGAGAACGCGCCGCCCCCGTGCCGGGCCATCCCGCCGTACGTGTCAATGATGATCTTGCGGCCGGTCAGCCCGGCGTCGCCCATCGGGCCGCCGATCTCGAACCGGCCGGTGGGGTTGACCAGGAGCCGGTATGCGGTGGTGTCGATGTCCAGGCCGTCCAGCACCGGGCTGACCACGAGGTCCCGCACGTCCGGGGTGAGCAGTTCCCGCAGGTCGATGTCGGGCGCGTGCTGCGCGGACACGACCACGGTGTCCAGCCGCACCGCCTTATCGCCGTCATACTCGATCGTGACCTGCGTCTTGCCGTCCGGGCGCAGGTAAGGAACGTCACCGCTGCGGCGCACCTCGGACAGCCGCCGGGCCAGCTTGTGCGCGAGCATGATCGGCAGCGGCATGAGTTCCGGCGTCTCGCGGCACGCGTAGCCGAACATGAGCCCCTGGTCACCCGCCCCCTGGCGGTCCAGGTCGGTAGAACCCTCACCCTCGCGATGCTCGAACGCGTCGAGCACGCCCTGGGCGATGTCCGGGGACTGGGCGCCGATCGACACCGACACGCCGCAGGAGGCGCCGTCGTATCCCTTGAGGGAGGAGTCGTAGCCGATCTCGAGGATCTTCTCGCGGATGATCCCGGGGATGTCCACGTAGGTCTCGGTGGTCACCTCCCCGGCCACGTGCACCTGGCCGGTCGTGATCAGCGTCTCCACAGCGACATGGCTGTTCGGGTCATCCTTGATCATCGAGTCGAGGATGGCGTCACTGATCTGATCCGCCATCTTGTCCGGATGACCCTCCGTCACCGACTCGGAGGTGAAAAGACGTCGGGCCACCTGACTCCCCGTCCTAGTAAGCGGCTGAAACCTCGCCGAAGTCTAGCCGGGCTCCCCCGCCCGCGAGACCAGAAACCGGTCCCTGCCCAGCCACTTCACGAGGATAGACGGCCGCATCAAGTCGGCTGGCTGTGCCGCCCCCGGAGCGGCGCGGCTAACCCGGCAGCCGGGCCGCGACGAGGTCCCACACCACATCGGCGAGGACCTCCTTGGGCCCGCGGGCCACCTGCGTCACGGTGCCGTCCGACGCCAGCACGATGGCCTCATTGTCGCTGGTGCCGAACGCGAGCCCGGCGCCGACCTGGTTCACGACCAGCAGATCGCAGCCCTTGGCGGACAGCTTGGCCTGGCCGTTGCGCAGCAGGTCCTCGGTCTCGGCGGCGAAGCCCACGATGACCTGCCCGGGCCGGGCCCGGCGGGCGGACAGCCCGCGGAGGATGTCGGGGTTTTCCACCAGCAGCAGCGGCCCCGGGGGCCGCCCGCCCTTCTTGAGCTTCGCGCCGGCCCGCGACCCGGGCCGGAAGTCAGCGACCGCCGCCGCCATGACGACCGCGTCGGCGTCCGCGGCGGCGGACGTGACCGCGGCCTCCAGCTCGCGGGCCGAGACGACCCGGACGACAGCGGCGCCGGCCGGGTCATCCAGCTCCACGTTCGCGGACACCAGGGTGACCCGGGCCCCCCGGGCGGCCGCGGTCCGGGCCAGCGCGTAGCCCTGCCGCCCGGAGGACCAGTTACCGAGGAACCGGACCGGGTCGAGTTCTTCCCGGGTGCCGCCCGCCGAGACCAGCACGTGCCGTCCGGCCAGGTCCGCAGGCAGCCCGGCGGGACCGCGGGCCAGCACCCGCGATGGCCGTCTCGTACAGCTCGGCTGGTTCGGGCAGCCGGCCCGGCCCGCTGTCGGCGCCGGTGAGCCGTCCGGCCGCGGGGTCCAGGACGAGGCAGCCGCGGCCGCGCAGGGTGGCCACGTTGGCCTGGGTGGCCGGGTGCTGCCACATCTCGGTGTGCATCGCGGGCGCGAACACCACCGGGCAGCGGGCGGTCAGCAGCGTGGCGGTCAGCAGGTCGTCGGCCCGGCCGGCGGCCGCACGGGCCAGCAGGTCGGCCGACGCAGGCGCGACGAACACGAGGTCGGCGCGCTGCCCCAGCCGGACGTGCGGCACCTCGTGCACGTCGTCCCAGGCGCTGGTGGTGACGGGCTGCCCGGACAGGGCGGCCCAGGTGGCTTCCCCGACGAACCGCAGCGCGGCACTGGTCGGCACCACCCGGACCTGGTGGCCGGCCTCCGTGAACCGCCTGAGCAGCTCACAGACCTTGTAGGCGGCGATGCCGCCACCCACACCGAGAACGATGCTCGACGGCACGTCCCGCCAATCTCCGGTTCCCGGCTGCTGGTGGGCGTCAGCCGGTGGGTTCCGCCGTCTCATGCGCGGCGAGCAGGCCCTGGCGGATCTCCCGCAGCGCGATGGACAGCGGCTTCTCCTGGACCCGGGTCTCGACCAGCGGGCCGACGTACTCCAGAAGGCCCTCGCCGAGCTGGGCGTAGTACGCGTTGATCTGCCGCGCCCGCTTGGCCGCCATGATGACCAGGCGGTACTTGCTGTCCACCACGCCGAGCAGATCATCGATGGGCGGGTTGATGATGCCCTCTGGAGAGGGAGTCCCTGCCACTATGTGCCTTCCGTAGGGAAAAAAATCATGAGGCCGCTGGGGCCATGGCCAAGATTACCAGCTGACGGCAGACGTCCCGGACCGACGTATTGATCAGCGTCAGGTCGAACTCATCTTCCGCGGCGAGTTCCACCCGGGCGGCCTCCAGCCTGCGCTGGATCACCTCCGGGGGTTCGGTGCCCCGGCCGGTCAGCCGGCGCACCAGCTCTTCCCAGTTAGGCGGGGCGAGAAATACCAGGAGCGCATCCGGTACCGCCTGGCGCACCTGCCGCGCGCCCGCAAGATCGATTTCCAGAAGCGCGGGAACTCCGGCCGCCAGTTTCCCGGCGAGCGGCGCCCGGGGAGTTCCATACCGGTAGCCCGCGAATGAGGCCCATTCGAGCAGATCTCCCCGGGCCAGCATCCGGTCGAACTCGGCATCACTGACAAAGTGGTACTCCCGGCCGTCGACTTCGCCGGGCCTCGGTGCCCGGGTGGTCACCGATACCGAGAGCCAGATTTCCGGGCTTTCCTTCCGCAGCCCGGCGACCACGGTGCTCTTCCCGACCCCGGAAGGGCCGGAAAGAACGGTTAGCCGGGCTGGCACCCCGCCCCCCCGGACAAGCGCGGTACCGCATGTGCGATCAGCGGACGTCATGGCCGTTGGCCTGGGTCCCCCGCGCCCGCCCCTGGGGTGATCAGACTGCCTCAGATAACACCACCGAACTCGTTTTCCAGCGCGGCGCGCTGGTTCGCACCCAGGCCGCGGACACGGCGCGATTCGGCTATGCCGAGCCGCTCCATGATCTGCCGGGCACGCACCTTGCCGATCCCTGGCACGGCCTCGAGCAGAGCCGAGACTTTCATCTTTCCAAGGATGTCATCAGTCTGGCCGTCCTTCAGGACTTGAGACAGGGTCAGCTCGGCCTTCTTCAGCCGGGCCTTGACCTCGGCCCGTTCCTTGCGCGCCCTTGCAGCCTTCTCCAGGGCTGCGGCTCGCTGATCGGGAGTGAGGGGAGGAAGAGCCACTCCGGGTCACCTCGGGTTTCAGAATCGAAAACTGCGGACGGGAAGGGAAAGTAGCGAGTTCAGCCCGCCAGGGCAACGCAAACACCCGTTTGTTACGTCATAAATTGGCCGATATTACTCTCCGGATGAGACCGAATACGTAACGTAGTCAAACGGGCTATCCCCATGTCCCTATCATCCAGCCCGCGGCAGAGTGCTCGAAACATGCCGGCCGGACCGGCCAGCGAGCAGATTGCATGATCAGCATGCACTTTCCATGATCATCCAGGGGGGCGGAAGGCGGCCGCGGACGCCGCCGCCGCGCGCTCAGTCGGCCGGGGCGAGGCGCCGCAGCGGGGCCGCGATGGCCGCCGCGGCCGCACCCGGGTCCGGGGCGCCGGTGATGGGGCGCCCGATGACCAGAAGATCCGCCCCCTCCCGCAGCGCCTCCTCGGGCGTGGCCACCCGCGCCTGGTCGTTACGGTCCGCGCCGGGCGGCCGCACGCCCGGCGTGATCAGCTTGATGGCCGGCCCGACTTCGGCGCGGACCGCGGCCACCTCGCGTGGGGAGCAGACCAGCGCCCGCGCGCCGGCCTCGACCGCGAGGACGGAGAGGCGGCGCACCGCGTCCGGCACCGGGCCGCGCAGGCCGATCGCGTCCAGGTCCGCAGCGCCCAGTGAGGTGAGCACGGTGACCGCCGCGATCACCGTGTCCGGGGCGGCCCGCACGGCCGCCCTGATCACCTCAGGGCCCGCGGCGGCGTGCACGGTGACGATGTCGGGCCGCAGCCGGGCCACGGCCCGCGTGGCGCCCGCCACGGTCGCGGGGATGTCGTGCAGCTTCAGGTCGAGGAACACCCGCACGCCGCTGGCGCCCCTGATCGAGGCGACCACGCCCGGGCCGTAGCGCAGATACAGCTCGAGCCCGATTTTCACGGTGCTGACGTGCGGCGTTACCAGCCCGGCCCAGCGGGCCGCGGTCTCCAGGTCGGGCGCGTCAAGCGCCACGGCGATCGGCGCTGGCTGGCTCAACTGTCCTCCTCGGGTACGAGATGCTGACGGCGGACGGGGCTCTGCCTGCTCACTGAACGGTCCCGGACAGCCGGCGGAGCGGCGTGCCGCGCGGCTCGTGCGCGAGCCCGATGACGTCGCTGAGCCGCTCGATGCCGCGCTGCCCGAGTTCCTCGTCCAGTTCGCGCAGGACACGGACGCAGGCCGACGGATCATGGAAGATCGTGGTGCCGACGCTGACCATGGACGCCCCGGCCAGGATGAGCTCCAGCGCGTCCCGGCCGGTCCGGACGCCGCCCATGCCGATGATGGGGACATCGGGGAGGGCCTTGCGGACCTGCCAGATGCAGCGCACCGCGACGGGCCGGATGGCGGGGCCGGACAGGCCCCCGGTCACGCCGGCCAGCACGGGCCGCATGGTCTCGGTGTCGATCACCATCCCGAGCAGGGTGTTGATCAACGACAGCCCGTCCGCGCCCGCGCCGACGCAGGCCCGGGCGATCGAGACGATGTCCGTGACGTCCGGTGACAGCTTCGCGAACACCGGGACGTCGTACCGGACCCGCGCCCGGACCGCCTCGACGACCGCGGCGGAGGCACCCGGATCACAGGCGAATACCTGCCCCCGGTCCTCGACATTCGGACAGGAAATATTTACCTCTACGGCAGTGATTCCTGCCGCGTCGGATAGCCGGGTCGCGAGTTCGGCGTACTCGTCAACGCTGCCTCCGGCGATGGACACCACCGCCCGGGCCCCCCGCGAGAGCAGCCAGGGCAGGTCGCGCTGGAGGAAGGCATCGATCCCGGGGCCCTGCAGGCCGATCGAATTGAGCATCCCGCTCGGCGTCTCGGCCATCCTGGGCGTCGGCAGGCCCGCCCGGGGCGAGACCATCACGGACTTGGTGACGACCGCGCCGATCTTGGCGACGTCGAAGAACTGGGCCAGTTCCCGGCCGGCCCCGGCACATCCGGAGGCGGTCAGGATGGGGTTGGGCAGCTCGACATGGCCGAGCCTGGTCCGCAGGTCAGCCGCCATGCTGCTGCCTCCGCGCCGGTGCCGGGGCCGCGGCGCGGCCCGCGGCGGCGGGGCGGGACGTCCCGCCTGCCCCGTTGGCCCCGGCGGCCTGGGCCGCGGCGCCGGTCCCGGCGTGCTGGCGCGGGTTCCACCCCGGGGCGCCGAGCGCGTCGAACGGGATGGTGCCGATGTCGTCCCAGCGGACCGTCTCGCCGCGGAACACCGGCCCGGCCACGCAGGACCGGACCATGCGGGTCACGCCGTCGTCCCCGACGACGGGCAGGACGCAGGTCATGCACACGCCGATGCCGCAGGCCATCGACTCTTCCACGAGGGTCAGCACCGGGATGTCGTACCGGCCGGCCAGCGCCGTCACCTGGCGCAGCATGCCCATCGGGCCGCACGCGTAGATCACGTCGGTGCGGGCCTCGTGGATGACCTGGGTGAGCCGGCCGGTGACGAGCCCGCGCACTCCCATCGACCCGTCCTCGGTGGTGACCGCCGCGGTCCGGCCGGTCCGGCGCGCGGTCAGCGCGCCGAACACCCGGTCCGCGCTGGCCGCGCCGAGCAGGAAGTCCACCTGGCAGTCCCGGCTGCGCAGCCGGTCGGCCAGCGGGAACAGCGGCGCGCTGCCGTAGCCGCCGCCGACCAGCAGGCAGCTGACCGGGTCCCGGGGCACCGGGAAGGGCCGGCCGAGCGGCCCGGCCAGGTCGAGGACGTCCCGGGTGCGGCGCTCGGCCAGCCACCGGGTGCCGGGCCCCCTGGCGGCGAACACGAACTCCACCGTCCCGCCGTGGTCCGGCCGCACATCATGGATGGAGAACGCGCGGCGCAGCAGCATGGACGTGTCCGGGCCGCCGACCGCGACCGCCACGAACTGGCCGGGCCGGAACCGGGCGGCGACGGCCGGGGCGACCACCGTCATCGCGTAGTAGGCGTCCACCTTCCGGACGGTCAGCACCGTGCCGCGGACCTGGACCTGGACCGCATCCGGCTCGCCCTCGGCGCCCGTCACGGGGCCGCTCCCGGGGGGTCCGGGGGGTTGTCCCCCGGATCGGCAGAGCGCGCAGCCGCGCCGCGTACTCCTGCAATGACCGCACCCCCACCTCGCCGCGCTGGATGGCCTCGATGCCCTGCACCGCGGCGCCGAGTCCCTGGACCGTGGTGACGCAGGGCACTCCGCGCCGCACCGCGGCGGTCCGTATCTCGTAGCCGTCCAGCCGGGGGCCCGACTGCCCCGGGCTGCCGAACGGCGTGTTCACGATGAGATCCACCTGGCCGGCGAGGATCCTGGCCACGATATCGGGCTCGCCGTCCGGTCCTGGGCCGTCGCTGTGCTTCCGGACGATCGTGGCACGAACGCCGTTGCGCCGCAGCACCTCGCCGGTTCCCTCGGTGGCCCAGATCTCGAAACCCAGGTCGGCCAGGCGCTTGACCGGGAACACCATGGACCGCTTGTCCCGGTTGGCCACCGACACGAACACCCGTCCCTTGACCGGCAGCGGCCCGTAGACGGCCGCCTGGGACTTTGCGTACGCGGTGCCGAACGCCTCGTCGATCCCCATCACCTCGCCCGTAGAGCGCATCTCAGGGCTGAGGACGGTGTCCACGCCCTGCCCGCGGGCGTCGCGGAACCGGCCGAACGGGAGGACCGCCTCCTTGACCGCGATCGGCGCGTCCAGCGGGAGCGTGCCACCGTCGCCCTCCGCGGGCAGCAGGCCCTCGGCCCGCAGGTCCGCGACCGTCGCGCCGAGCATGATCCGGGCCGCCGCCTTGGCCAGCGGCGTGGCCGTGGCCTTGGACACGAACGGGACGGTCCGCGACGCCCGGGGGTTGGCCTCGAGCACGTGCAGCACCCCGGCCGCCAGCGCGTACTGCACGTTGAGCAGCCCGCGCACCCCCACGCCCCGGGCGATGGCCTCGGTCAACTCGCGGATCCGGGCGATATCCGCCCGGCCCAGGGTGATCGGCGGCAGCGCGCAGGCCGAGTCGCCGGAATGGATGCCGGCCTCCTCGATGTGCTCCATCACCCCGCCGAGGAACAGGTCCTCCCCGTCGTACAGGGCGTCCACGTCGATCTCGATCGCGTCGTCGAGGAAGCGGTCGATGAGGACCGGGTGCCCGGGGCTGGCCGCCGCGGCCCGGCCGACGTAGTCCTCCAGGGTGGCGTCGTCGTAGACGATCTCCATGCCCCGCCCGCCGAGCACGTAGGAGGGCCGGACCAGGACCGGGTAGCCGATCTCGTCCGCGACCACCTTGGCCTCGTCGTAAGACAGCGCGGTGCCGTACCGGGGCGCGGGCAGCCCGGCCGCCTCCAGCACCGCGCCGAACTCGCCGCGGTCCTCGGCCAGGTGGATCGCCTCCGGGCTGGTGCCCACGACCGGCACGCCCTCGGCGGCCAGGGCGCGGGACAGGCCGAGCGGGGTCTGGCCGCCGAGCTGCACGATCACGCCGGCCACCAGCCCGCTCTGCTGCTCCGCGTGCACCACCTCGAGCACGTCCTCCAGCGTGAGCGGCTCGAAGTACAGCCGCCCGGACGTGTCGTAGTCGGTGGACACGGTCTCGGGGTTGCAGTTGACCATCACGGTCTCGTAGCCCGCGGCCGTGAGCGCGAACGACGCGTGCACGCAGGCGTAGTCGAACTCGATCCCCTGCCCGATCCGGTTCGGCCCGCTGCCCAGGATGATGACCTTGGGTGCCCCGCCCGGGGGCACCTCGGTCTGCTCGTCGTAGGTGGAGTACAGGTAGGGCGTGCGAGCCGCGAACTCCGCCGCGCAGGTGTCAACCGTGTGGTACACGGGACGGATCCCGAACGCCTGCCGGAGCAGCCGCACCTGGTCTTCCGGCAGTCCCTTGAGCTGCCCGATCTGGGCGTCGGAGAACCCGGCCCGCTTCGCTGCCCGCAAGGCGGCGGTGTCCAGTTCCGGGCCCGGCCGGCGGGCGCGGGCACGGCACCCGGCCCGGCCAGCCGGTCGGCAATCTCCTGGATCCCCTGGATCTGGTCCACGAACCAGGGGTCGATCCCGGTCACCCCGGCCACCTCGGCCACGGTCGCGCCGGCCCGAAGCGCCTGGTGGACCGTGGCCATCCGGCCGTCGTGCGGGACCGCGCAGCGCGCCAGCAGCTCATCCCGGTCCCCCGGCGGCTCGTCCCAGCTGAACGGGGCCGCCCGGTCCTCCAGCGAGCGGAGCGCCTTCTGCAGGGCCTCAGGGAAGCTCCGCCCGATGGCCATCGCCTCGCCGACCGACTTCATGTGCGTGGTCAGCTCCGGGTCGGCGCCAGGGAACTTCTCGAACGCGAACCGCGGGACCTTGACCACCACATAGTCCAGCGCGGGCTCGAAGCTGGCCGGTGTCTCACCGGTAATGTCGTTGCGGATCTCGTCCAGCGTGTAGCCGATGGCCAGCCGGGCGGCGATCTTGGCGATCGGGAAGCCGGTCGCCTTGGAGGCGAGCGCCGAGGACCGGGACACCCGCGGGTTCATCTCGATCACGACCATCCGGCCGGTCTGCGGGTCCACCGCGAACTGGATGTTGCAGCCGCCGGTGTCCACCCCGACCGCGCGGACCACCGCGATCGCCACATCCCGCATGTGCTGGTATTCGCGGTCGGTCAGGGTCATCGCCGGGGCGACCGTCACCGAGTCCCCGGTATGCACGCCCATCGGGTCGATGTTCTCGATCGAGCAGACCACCACCACGTTGTCGTGGCGGTCGCGCATCAGCTCGAGCTCGAACTCCTTCCAGCCCAGGATGGACTCCTCCAGCAGCACCTCGGTGACCGGGCTGGCGTCCAGCCCGGCCCCGGCGAGCCGGCGCAGCTCCGGCTCGGAGCGCGCGATGCCGGAGCCGGAGCCGCCCAGGGTGAACGACGGCCGGATGACCACCGGGTAGCCCAGGTCGGCGGCGGCGGCCAGGCAGTCGTCCATGGTGTGGCAGATGCTGCTGCGCGGCACCTCGGCGCCGAGCCCGGTGACGATGTCCTTGAACCGCTTCCGGTCCTCGCCGGACTTGATGGTCTCGATGCCGGCGCCGATGAGCTCGACGCCGTACTTGGCCAGGATGCCCGCCTCGTGCAGGTCGACCGCCGCGTTCAGCGCGGTCTGCCCGCCGAGCGTGGGCAGCACCGCGTCGGGCCGCTCCTTGGCGATCACCTTTTCCAGCACGTCCCGGGTGATCGGTTCGACGTACGTGGCGTCGGCGAACTCCGGATCGGTCATGATCGTGGCCGGGTTGGAGTTCACCAGGCTGACCCGGATGCCCTCCTGGCTCAGCACCCGGCAGGCCTGGGTGCCCGAGTAGTCGAACTCGCACGCCTGCCCGATCACGATCGGCCCGGACCCGATGACCAGCACCGACCGCAGATCCTCACGCCTGGGCATGCGCGCCTCCCCCGGCCCGGTCCATCAGGGCGCAGAACTGGTCGAACAATCCGGATGCGTCGTGCGGGCCCGGGGCGGCCTCGGGGTGGTACTGCACGCTGAACGCCGGCCGGTCCAGCAGCCGCAGACCCTCGACCACGCCGTCATTGAGGTTGACGTGGGTGATCTGGGCCGGCCCGAAGTCGGTGGCGAACGTGGCGCCCGGCGAAGCGGCGGGCTGGCCAGGCCGGCCTTCGGCGCTCTGCTGGCCAGGCCGGCCTTCGGCGGCGGGCGGCATGGCGACCGCGAAGCCGTGGTTGTGGCTGGTGATGTGCACCTGCCCGGTGGCGAGTTCCTTGACAGGCTGGTTCACCCCGCGGTGCCCGAAGCGGAGCTTGTAGGTGCCCAGGCCGAGGGCCCGGCCCAGCACCTGGCTGCCCAGGCAGATGCCGAAGACGGGAACGCCGCGGGCGAGCACTCCCCGGACCGCGTCCACCGCGTACCCGGCCGCAGCCGGGTCGCCCGGCCCGTTAGAGAAGAACACCCCGTCCGGCCCGCAGGCCAGGATGTCCTCGGCAGTGCTGGCCGCGGGGAGCACGGTGACCTGGCAGCCGCGCTGGGCCATGGCCCGCGGTGTGGCGGTCTTGATGCCCAGGTCCACGGCGGCGACCCGGTAGCGGACCCGCGCGCCGTCCGGCGGGGACACCGTGTAGGCGGCGTCCGTGGACACCTCCCGGGCCAGGTCCGCACCGGTCATGTGCGGGCTGGCCAGGACCCGCTCGCGGAGGGCGCCGGAGTCCACGGTGCCGGTGGCGATGCCGGCCCGCATCGCCCCGCGGTCGCGCAGGTGCCGGGTCAGCGCCCGGGTGCCGGTGATCGCGATGCCGGTGATGCCCTGGGCCCGCAGTTCCGCCGCCAGGCTGCGCTGGGACCGCCAGTTCGAGGCCAGCCGGGCCGGCTCGCGGACCACGTACCCGCTGACCCAGATCCGCCGCGATTCCGGGTCCTCGTCGTTGATCCCGGTGTTGCCGATGTGCGGCGCGGTCATGGCCACGATCTGGCGGCAGTAGGACGGGTCGGTCAGCGTCTCCTGGTAGCCGGTCATGCCGGTGTTGAAGACCATCTCGCCGAAGGTCTCGCCGTCCGCGCCGAACGCGGTCCCGCGGAACGTGGTGCCATCCTCCAGGACCAGGACTGCCGGGACGTCCGTCCCGCTGGACCCCATGCCCAGGGACGGGGCCATCAGGCCAGCTTCCCGTCGAGGACGGTGGGCGTTCCGCGCAGGAACGTGGCCACCACCCGGCCCGGCAGTTCCATCCCGGCGAACGGGCTGTTCCGGCTCCGGGAGGCATGCGCGCGCGGATCCACCGGGTCGCGGGCCGCGGCGTCGTAGAGCGTCAGGCTGGCCGGCAGCCCCGGGGCCAGCGCACCCTCCGCGCCCGGGCAGCCGGCCGATGCGGGCCGGCCGGCGGGACATCCGGTCGGCCACCCCGGCCCAGTCGAGCAGGCCCGTGTCGACCATGGCCTCCTGGACCACGCGCAGCGCGGTTTCCAGCCCGGTCATGCCGAACGCGGCCGTGTCCCACTCGGTTTCCTTGTCCTCCACCGGGTGCGGCGCGTGATCGGTGGCCACGCAGTCGATCGTGCCGTCGGCCAGGCCCTCGCGCAGCGCGGCCACATCCGCCGCAGTGCGCAGCGGCGGATTGACCTTGTACACCGGGTCGTAGCCGGCCGCGAGCGAGTCGGTCAGCAGCAGGTGGTGCGGGGTGACCTCGGCGGTGACCCGCCAGCCCTTGCTCTTCGCCCAGCGGATGATCTCCACCGATCCGGCCGTGGACACGTGGCAGACGTGCAGCGCCGAGCCGACGTGGGCGGTGAGCAGGCAGTCCCGGGCGATGATGGCCTCCTCGGCCACGGCCGGCCAGCCGGTCAGCCCGAGCCGCCCGGACATCTCCCCCTCGTTGAGCTGCGCGCCCTCGGTCAGCCGGGGTTCCTGCGCGTGCTGGGCGATGACCCCGTCGAACGCCTTCACGTACTCCAGCGCGCGGCGCATCAGCACGGCGTCGGACACGCACCGCCCGTCGTCGGAGAACACCCGGACCCGGGCCGGCGACTCGGCCATCGCGCCGAGCTCGGCCAGCCGCGTCCCGGCCAGGCCTACGGTGACCGCCCCGATCGGGTGCACGTCACAGTGCCCGGCCTGCCGCCCGAGCCGCCAGATCTGCTCCACCACGCCGGCCGTGTCGGCCACCGGGTCGGTGTTGGCCATCGCGTGCACGGCGGTGAACCCGCCCAGCGCCGCGGCCCGGGTGCCGGTCTGCACGGTCTCCGCGTCCTCGCGGCCCGGCTCACGCAGGTGGGTGTGCAGGTCCACCAGGCCCGGCAGGGCGATGAGGCCGGCCGCGTCGAGCACCTGGGCGCCCGCCGCCTCGGCACCGTCCCCGACGCTGTCGACCACGCCGTCGCGGATCAGGATGTCGGCGGGATCACCGCCCAGCGGCCGCGCGCCCTTGATCAGCCAGGTGCTCATGAGTGCGCCTCCGCCCCGCCGAGCAGCAGATACAAGACGGCCATGCGCACGCTCACGCCGTTGGCCACCTGCTCGACGATCGTGGACCGGGGCGAGTCGGCTACGTCGGCGGCGATCTCGACGCCGCGGTTCATCGGGCCCGGATGCATCACGATCGCGTGCTCGGGCATCTGCGCCATCCGCGTGCCGTCCAGCCCGTAGCGGCGGCTGTACTCGCGCACGCTCGGGAAGTAGGCGGCGTTCATCCGCTCCTGCTGCACCCGCAGCATCATGACCACGTCGCTCTTCGGCACCACCGCATCGAGGTCGTAGCCGACCGAGCAGGGCCAGGCGCCGACCGCCACCGGGATCAGGGTGGGCGGGGCGACGAGGGTGACCTCGGCGCCCAGGGTGTTCAGCAGCAGCACGTTGGACCGGGCCACCCGGCTGTGCAGCACGTCGCCCACGATCGTGACCCGCAGCCCGTCCAGGGCCTCGCCGGCAGGCCGGCCGAACTTGCTGCGGATGGTGAACGCGTCCAGCAGGGCCTGGGTGGGGTGCTCGTGCGCGCCGTCGCCGGCGTTGACCACGCTCCCCCGCACCCAGCCTGCGAGCCGCTGCGGCGCGCCCGAGGCGCTGTGCCGGATCACGACCGCGTCGGCGCCCATGGCCTCGAGCGTCAGCGCCGTGTCCTTGAGGCTCTCGCCCTTGGCCACGCTCGATCCTTTGGCCGAGAAGTTGATCACGTCGGCGGACAGCCGCTTGGCGGCGGCCTCGAACGAGATCCGGGTCCGGGTCGAGTCCTCGAAGAACAGGTTGACCACCGTGCGCCCGCGCAGCGTGGGCAGCTTCTTGATCGGCCGGTCGGCCATCCGGGCCAGCTCGTCGGCAGTGTCCAGGATGAGCAGGGCATCGTCGCGGCTCAGGTCGGCCGCGGAGATCAGGTGACGGTTCACGTGGCGCTCCGTCCCGCCGCGGTGGCCGCGCGGCCGATGATCACTGCATCCTGCCCGTCCACCTCGGCCAGCAGGACCCGCACGACTTCCTGCGTGGAAGTGGGCAGGTTCTTGCCGACGTAGTCGGCCCGCACCGGCAGCTCGCGGTGGCCGCGGTCGATGAGGACGGCCAGCTGCACCGCGCGGGGGCGGCCGAGGTCGTTCAGCGCGTCCAGGGCGGCCCGCACGGTCCGGCCGGAGTAGAGGACGTCATCGACGATGACGACGATGGCCCCGTCGATGCCCGCGGCGGGCACGTCGGTGGGGCCCAGCGCCCGGGCCGGCCGCAGCCGCAGGTCATCCCGGTACATGGTGACGTCCAGTGAGCCATGGGGCACCGGGCGGCCTTCGACCTGCTCGATGCGCTCGGCCAGGCGCCGGGCCAGCGGGACGCCGCGGGTGGGAATGCCCAGCAGCACCACATCGGCGGCACCGTCGGTGCGCTCGAGGATCTCGTGGGCGATCCGGGTGAGGGCCCGCCCGATCTCGGCGGGCTCCAGGACCGTTTTCGGGTCGGCTGGCCCGGGCCTGGCCGGGCTGCCGCCCGCCGCACCGGCCGCCGTTCCCGCCTGATCCCGGGCAGGTTGCAGCGCATGCACGCTACGGACCTCCTTTCCCGCCTCACTGGACGGGCCTTAAAGGATGATCTGTCCCGCTCACCGTACCAGGAACAGGGCTGTGACGTGGGACGCCGTGGCATGGCGGCGTGGCGGCCAGCCGGCGGCGGGAGGCATCGGGCCAGCCCGCGGGAGCCGCGCGGCCAGCCCGTGACGGGAGGCCCGCGGCCGGGCCCGCGGCGGAAGGCACCCGGCCGGAAACCGGTGCCCGGGCTCAGGCGTGGATTGGGTGACGATGAGTGATTCGTGTCACACTGAGATACCAACGATCGGCAAAACTCGCGAAAGCCTGCCGGGCGCGGCCGCCAGAGCAGCCGGAACGCCTGTGCTGGCGGGCCTTTCGGGAGTCATGTGCCGATGGCTGGGCGGTCACCACGGCCGCGGGCCCGGGTGACAAGACGCGTAAGTTGACCCGCTTTTTGCTATTCGGCTTGACCTGGTCGCGCTTGCGGCCTACCGTCACTGTCCGTAACCGTTACTGAAAGCGACGACTGGCCGGGGGGCCGACGACATGCCATCTGAATACGCCAAGACTCTCGGTGCACGGCTGCGTGCCATCCGTACCCAGCAGGGACTGTCCCTGCACGGAGTGGAGGAGAAGTCACGCGGCCGCTGGAAGGCCGTGGTCGTGGGTTCGTACGAGCGCGGCGACCGCTCGGTGACCGTGCAGAAGCTCGCCGAGCTGGCGGAGTTTTACGGCGTGCCGGTGTCCGAGCTGCTGCCCGGCGATTCGACACCCGCCCCGCTGGCGCCATCGCCGAAGCTCGTCATCGACCTGGAGCGGATGGCCCAGCTCCCGAAGGACAAGGCCGGCCCGCTGGCGCGCTACGTGGCGACGATCCAGAGCCAGCGCGGCGACTACAACGGCCGGGTGCTGTCCATCCGCCAGGAGGACCTGCGTTCACTGGCGGTCATCTACGACAAGTCGCCGATTGACCTGACCGAAGAGCTGATCAGCTGGGGTGTCCTGGACTCCGAGGCCCGCGGCGCCGTCGAGGCGTTCTGACCCTGGGCGGTCCCCCTTGGGCGGCCTGCCAGCCAGTGGCTGGCAGGCCGCTGGCGTGCCCGGGGGGCACTGGTCCGGGCTGGGCGCCGGTCTGGGTCGGGGCACTGGCCCCGGCAGGCACTGGGGGGTCCGGTCGGGCTTAGCCGGCCGGGCGCAGCGGCAGGGCCGACTGGCCCGGCAGCCCCAGCGCTTCCTCGGCCAGGGTCAGGAAGGTCTCAGCGTCCCTGAGCAGATCATCAGCTTCGCGGGCGGACACCGCGCGAACCAGGCCCGCCTCGGCGGCGGCCCGCTTGCCCGCCCCGGCGGCGAAGAACGCGGCCCATTCCGACAGGGCAGGCTCCACCCGCGGCAACAGTTCCCACACACTGCGCGGGGCCTTCCGCCGGGGACCCTGGCCCGGTCCCATCTTGACCGCCACGATCGCCGCGGCGGCGCGCAGCGCAGCGAGGTGCGCGCCCACGTAGCGGGTGCCCGGGCTGGCTTCGGTCGCCGCGCCGGCCAGCCCGCCGCGGGCCGATTCAATGAGCGTGAGCGCCGCAGGCGCTATACGGCAGCGTGGCTGGCCTGGTCGTACTGACATGACCGTACTCATGGCCTTCCTTCCGTCGCGGAGCCAGGATCAGGCGGGTGATTCCGCACGCCGCCCGACCCCGGCCCGGCCGCCCAGGATGAGGGGGGGACGTCCCGGCGGTCCCGCTAGTTATTCGAACATAGGTTCGCTTCAAAGTCCAGCTACTTGTATCTGAGTTCGAAGGTATCCGGCGGGTCCGACAAAACCCCGCGCCCACCTGGCCAGGCGCTGTCCCGTGGCGCGCCGCCGGACCTCCGGGCCACCCGGGCGGGTCCGGCGAACCGCCGGGCGGCCGCGCTCGCGTACGCTTGCGCGGGTGCGCGCTGGCCCGGAGCTGCTGGAATTCGGCAAGGCACGCTTTCTTGCGGAACTGGGCGTCCTGACCAGCGTCTATGCGGCTGCCATGCAGCCGCCGCAGCACCAGCTGCCGGGACGGCGAGCGATCATGGAACGGCACGCGGGGTTCCCCTCGTTCCGGTGCGTGGCCATGACGCTCCCGGACGATCCGCGGGACGCACCCCCCGAGCTGCGGACGCAGTCAGGCCGCGACCGGCTCGTGGTCATCGGCTTCGCCTACGGATTCCACGGCACCACCGGCCAGTGGTGGCACGACCTGGTGCGCAGCGCGCTGGCCGCGGCCGGCGGGCGTGACCTGGCCCAGACCTGGCTGGGCGACTCGTTCGAGGTGGCCGAGGTGCACGTGCACCCCAGCTATCAGGGCCGCGGGGTCGGCCGGGCGATGGTGCCGGCCCTGATCCATCCCCGGCTGGAACGGACGGCGCTGCTGTCCACCCAGGACACCGACAGCCGCGCCCGCCGGCTGTACCGGAGCCTGGGCTTCAGTGACCTGCTGACCGGATACCGGTTCCCGGGAACCGACCCGCCTTACGCGGTGATGGGCGCGGCCCTGCCGCTGCGCCCGGGCCTGCCGCCGGGACCGCGGGCCTGACGGCCGGGAACGGCCGGCCGGCCGGTCAGCTCCCCGCGGCCAGCCGGGTCGGCGCCGGGAGCGCGGCACCTCCCGCCACCCGGCCGGCCAGCCCGAGGTGCTCGTAGATCTCGCGGGTCGCGCGGGACCCGTTCAGCGTGTAGAAGTGCAGCCCCGGGGCGCCTTCGGCCAGCAAGCGCTCGCACATGCCCGCCGCGTACCGGACGCCGATTTCCCGCACGGCCGCGCTGTCTCCGGCGGCCGCCCGCACCGCATCGCCCAGCGCACCGGGGAACCGGGCCCCGGACAGCACCACGATCCGCTCCAGCGTGCGCAGGCTGGTGATCGGCATGATCCCGGCAATGATCGGCACCTCGCAGCCGGCCGCCGCCACCCGGTCCCGCAGGCGCAGGTAGTCCTCCACGTAGAAGAACATCTGAGTGATCGCGAAATCGGCGCCCGCCCGGCACTTGCGCACGAAGTACCTGGTGTCGGAGTCGAGATCAGGCGAACGCGGGTGCCCCTCGGGGAACGCCCCGACGCCGACGCAGAAATCCCCCGAGGCCTTCACCAGCCGGACCAGGTCTGCCGCGTACTCCAGGCCTTCCGGGTGCGCGACCCACTCAGCATTCGGGTCTCCGGCCGGGTCACCGCGCAGGGCCAGGACATTGCGCACGCCGACCGCCGCGTAGGAGCCGATCACGCGCCGCAGTTCGGCCACCGAGTGGTCCACCGCCGTGAAGTGCCCCACCGGGGTGAGCGTCGTCTCCGCGGCGATCCGGCCGGTAATCCGGACCGTCCGGTCCCGGGTCGAGCCGCCCGCCCCGTAGGTGACCGAGACGAACGTGGGACGGAGCGGCTCCAGCTCCCGGATGGCCCGCCACAGCCGCCGCTCCGCGTCCTCGGTCTTGGGCGGCATGAACTCGAACGAGAAAGACTCACCGCCCGAGACCAGCAGGTCACGGATGGCTGGCGCGCGGTGCAGGCCCCCAGATGGCATCCCCCCAGGCTAGTCGGCCCGCGGCCGGGCCGTCGCGGCGCGGCAGGCCGACGGCCAGCCTCGTGACCAGGCTGACCATCCCGCCCACGGCACAGAGGCGGCCGGGGCTGTCCCCAGCCGGCACGCTTCTGATTGTGACTAAGAGTAATGTTAATATTACTTTGAGTAAGTGACTGTGAAGGGGCGGTCGCCGCAGGTGCCCAGAATCCTGGTGGTCGATGACGAGCCGGACCAGCGGTTCCTGCTGCGGAGGATCTTCGAGCGAGCCGGTCACCAAGTGGCCGATGCGTGTGACGGCGCCGCGGCCCTGACGGCCGTGCGGGAGTCGCCACCGGACCTGGTGGTCACCGACGTCATGATGCCGGTCATGGATGGTACCGAGCTGATCCGGCGGCTGCGCAGCGAGCCGGCCACGGCCGGCATCCCCATTCTTGCCGCGAGCAGCGATTCGCACCTGGCCGATCACGCGGACGCGGTCGTCCCCAAGCCGTACGAGTGGCGGCACCTGGTCAAGGTGGCAGACGCCCTGCTGAGCGAGAGAAGGAGGTGATCTGCGTTGCAGCCGATGGCAAGCGGGGTGCCCGGCCTGGACCTGATACTGAACGGCGGCGTGGAACGGGGGACTGTCGTGATCATTGCCGGGCCCCCGGGGAGCGGCAAGACCATCCTGGCCCAGCAGATGTGCTTCGCCAGTGCCGCGGCCGGGCGCAAGTCGGTCTACTACACCACGGTGTCCGAGCCGCATACCAAGCTGGTCCGGCACCTGGAGCGGTTCTCTTTCTTCGATCCGCAGGCGCTCGGGCCGCTGGTCGAATACATCCACCTGGGCGATTTCCTGCGCCCCGACCGCGAGGGCGGGCTCGAGCGCATGACGGCCGAGATCGTCCGGAAGAGGCTGGACGACCAGCCGTCGATGGTGGTGATCGACAGCGCGAAGATGCTGCGTGACTTCGCCGATGATCGCCAGCTGCGGAGGCGCGCTGTACGACCTGACCGGCCGCTCGCCGAGTCCGGCACAGTGCTGCTGCTGCTCGGCGAGTACACCCCCGGGGAGTTGCGCGGCGACGTCGAGTTCTCCCTGGCGGACGGCATCATCCAGCTGGAGTACGAGCCGCGCGAGCCGGTCGACCGGCGGTGGCTGCGGGTGATGAAGCTGCGCGGCGCGAGCCCCCGGTCCGGCAAGCACACGTTCCGGATCGGCCCGGGCGGCGTCGAGGTGTTCCCGCGGATAGAGACCCTCATCCCGCGGCCGCCCGTGCCGATGTCCGACGGCCCGGTCCGCAGCGGGATCCCCGGCCTCGACGAGCTGATGAGCGGGGGCAGAAGCGGGGTGACGCCACCCTGGTCACCGGCCCCTCGGGGGTCGGGAAGACCATCTTCGGGCTGCGCTGGATCGCCCAGGGGCTGGAGCAGGGGGAGCGCTGCCTGTACGTCACGTTCCAGGACACCGCCGAGCAGCTGTCTCGCATGGCCGCCGGCTTCGGCTGGGACTTCGGGGCCAGCCAGGCTGCCGGGCAGCTGGTGCTCTCCCACGTCCCGATGGGTGACCTCGACCTGGACGTGATGGCCACGGCCGTGCGCCGGAACTCGCCGGCACACCGGTCCAGCCGGATCGTCTTCGACAGCCTGTCCGAGATGGTGCTGGCCGCCCACGAAGAGGAACGGTTCCCCGCCTACATGCGCAGCCTCATCGGGCTGATCCGGGCGGCGGCAGCTCACTGGTGGTCACCAGCGAAACCGCAGCCCACGGGCTCAGCCCGACCACGCTGGACGCGCTCACGTTCCTGTTCGACAACGTCATCGACCTGCGCTACATCGAAGAAGGATCCCAGGTGGCCCGGGCCGTCCATGTCGCGAAGATGCGCAGCAGCTGGCACGAGATGACGTTGCACAGCTTCACCATCAGCGAGCACGGCATCGCCGTCGGGGAGGTGCTGCGGGGCGTGACCGGGCGCCTCGGCTGGAGCGCGCTCCGGGTGCAAGCCGCGCCGGCTCCTCCCGCGGCAAGCCCGGCCGCGGGCCGGTAACCCCGGGGGTGGCGCGCTGGGCGCGGCATCCAGGGCAGCGCGCACCTTGTCCAGCAGCGCCTCGGGAGTGAACGGTTTCTGGATGTACTCCGCCCGCTCATCGAGGACCCGGTCCGGGCTCAGCACCTGCGCGCTGTGCCCGGACATGTAGAGAATGGGCAGCCCCGGCTTCAGGTCGGCCACGCGTTCGGCCAGCACGGAACCGGACCGGTGCAGGATGACGGAGTCGGTCAGCAGCAGCTGGACGTCCTGGGATGACGCCAGCGACACCGCTTCGTCAAAGGTGCCCGCCTCCATGGTGGCGTAGCCGTTCTGGCGGAGGATCCGGGAGGTGAGACTCAGCACCGGTGCCTCGTCGTCGACGACGAGGATGGTCTGGCCGCGCCCCTGGGCGGCCTCGGTCCGGGCGGCCGGTACGGCCAGCGCCCGCACCCTGGCGGCGGGGAAGAAGAGCCGGAAGCAGGTGCCGGTGCCCTCCGCAGACTGCACGCTGATGCTGCCGCCGGCGCCGGTGACGACCCCGTAGACGGTGGCCAGCCCGAGACCGGTGCCCCGGCCGGCGGCTAGTCGTGAAGAACGGCTCGAAAATATGCGCCGCGACCTGGTCGCTCATGCCGGTTCCGGTGTCGCTGACCGCGAGTTCGACGTAGCTGCCCGCCGCCGCCGGAGGCTGCAGGACCAGGGCACTGGGCTCGCCCAGGTCGGTGAGGCCTGTCTCCAGGGTCAGGGTGCCGCCCTCGGGCATGGCGTCCCGGGCGTTCACGGCCAGGTTCAGCAGCACCTGCTCAACCCGGCCACGATCAGCCTCGATGGTGAGGATGTCGCTGCCCAGGGCCATCTGGATCTCGAAGCCCGCTCCGAGGGTGCGCGACAGCAGGTTACGGGTGTCCGACACCACGGCGTTGAGCTCGAGCGCCTCGGGCCGCGCCGTGTCTCGCCGGCCGACGATCAGCAGCTGCCTGGTGATCCGGGCCGCGCGCTGAGCTGCCTGCTGGACCTGCTCGATGTCGGCCGCGACCGCGGGATCGCCGGCCGTTTCATCGGCCACGAACCCCGCATAGTTCATGATGATGGCCAGCAGATTGTTGAAGTCATGGGCGATTCCGCCGGCCAGCTGGCCCAGGCTCTCGACCCGCTCCATCTGCGCGAGCCGGCGGTCCAGCGCGCGGCGGTCAGCCCCGATCCGGGCGCGCTCGGAGATGTCCCGGGCCGCGGTCGCCACCCCGACCACCGCGCCCGTGGCGTCCCGGATCGGCGAGTAAGTGAGCGACACGTCGACCATGGTCCCGTCCTTGCGGCGGCGCCTGGTCTCGTACTGCTCGACGAGCCCGCCGATGCGGACCTGCTCAAGATGACGTGTCACCTCGGCGACCCCGTCGGCGGGCACGATCAGTTGCTCGGCCATGTCGCGCCCGACTATTTCCCCGGCGGTATAGCCGTACAGGCGCTGCGCCCCGGGGTTCCAGCTGGTGGCGACGCCATCGAGGGTCAAGCCGACGATGGCGTCGGCCGAGGACTCCACGATCGCGGCCAGCCTGGCGAGCTCCCCGCCGTCACCGGCGGCCGTGGCGCTGCGCCGTGCGGCCCGCCGGGCCACCCACCAGCAAGCCAGGATCGCGGCAGCTAGCGGCAGCAGGCCCGCCAGCGCGATCGTGAGCAGGACCTGGCGCGGCTGGCCGGCCACGGCCAGGCCCGCTGCGTCCGCCCCCGCCGTGACCATCAGGAAGCAGACGGACGTCACCGCGGAGGCCGTCAGCAGCCGGGAAGTCTGACGGTCGCATGAGCCGCCGGCCACCCGCATGACTCCTCCGGTCGTCAGCAGTAGACTCCTACAATTAGTAATCAGATCACTACATAAGGTTATACCTGGCGAGGCCACCGCGAAGCGCTGCGTCTCATCCCTGCTCAGCAAGCTAGGCATGCAGCGGCGCACCCAGGCCGCCGCCTTTGCCGGGGGGGCCGGGCTGGACCGGCGCCAGGCGTCGCACGAGGACTTCTGAGGCACCGCTGGCGCAGGCTTGACCGCCCAGGGCACGGCCCGGGCGACCCCCGGCCGGGTTACAGGCGGGCCAGGATGGCGCCGGCCACGTCCTGGCCGGAGCGGACCGCGCCGTCGAAGAAGCCCGGCCACCGGGTGGCGGTCTCCGTGCCGGCCCAGTGCAGGCGCCCAGCCGGCGGGCGCAGCGCGGGACCATAGCCCGTCCAGACCCCCGGCGGCAGGTAGGCGGTGAACGCGCCGCCGGTCCACGGCTGGGCAGGCCAGTTGACGTCGATGAACTGAACGGGCCGGGCGGCCCGCCGGCCGAAGTCGCCGGCGAAGTCCGCCAGTACCGCACGGCGCCGCTGCGCGGCGGTGGCCATGCCCAGCTCGACCGCGCGCGTCCCGGCGATGAAGCTGGCCAGGATGCCAGGCCGCCCGCTGGGCGGGGAGCTGTCCGCCACGAACTGGACGGTGGGGAGGTCGCCGGTGGCCGTCCCGCTCAGTCCCTCGTCGCGCCAGAACGCGGTGGGGTAGACCGCGAGCACCTTGAGCAGCGAGCCCATCGGGGTGCGCTGCACGAGCTGCAGGCGCTGGGCGGGCAGGGCCGGCTCGAAAGAGATCTGCGCGGTACAGGACGGGGGCATGGCCACGATCGCGAACCGGGCGCCGTAACTGCCCCCGTCCGTGATCATCGTGACCCCGGACGGGCCGTGCTCGATGGCACGCACCGGCGACCGCAGCACGATCCGGTCGCCGAGCGCGCCGGCGATGATGGGCGGGATCTGCCCGGCCGCCCCGTAGAACAGGTCGGTCTCCGGGTCCTGGGCCTGTGGCGCCGCCGCGTTGGCGAACAGCACGTGCAGGAACGACACGTCGGCAGGCTCGAAGGCCCCGGTCCCGCCGATGAGCGCCTGCTGGGTAAGCACGAAACGCCCGAAGCTCGTGCTGGTGTTCCTGGCGAGCCAGCTGGCCAGGGTCTCGCTGTCCTGGTGGCGGGCATGCGGCGCGCGCCACGGGGCGCGGGCGGGGACCTGGGCGGAGAGCAGGTCGATCTTGGCCAGGGCCTGTTTCGCGTCGCGCAGCTCACGGGAAGACACAGCCGGCGGCTCACCGCGGAACGGCGGGAAGCTGCCCGCGAACGTGCTGCGCCGGCCCTGGTAGTAGAAGACCGAGCGGCCATCGTGGTACGAGGGGAACCGGCGTATGCCCAGCTCGTCAGCGAGGGCCAGGATGGCGGTCTGGGTCGGGCCGACCCACTGGCCGCCGAGATCGGCGTAGCCCCCTTCGATCACCGGCTGGCGCACCATCCGGCCGCCCACCCGGTGCCGTGCTTCCAGGACCACCACCGAGTGTCCCGCGCGGACCAGGGCGCGGGCGGCCACGAGACCGGCCAGCGCAGGCCCCGGCGATGGCGACGTCCACCCGCCCGAGGACCCGGGCGGGGCGGGGCCCGGGCCGGCCAGCCGAGTCCGGACGGCCGCCGAGCCGCATCTGCCCGGCCCCGAGCGCACCGGCCACCACGGTCGCCCCGGCCAGGAACTGCCGCCGGGGCGCGTGCGTCTCAGCCGCGGCTTCTGGTGCGGCTTCTGGCGTGCCCGGCGCCCGGCAGGGGGGTCTCTGTCATGGCCCTCAACCTGCCGTAATAACTTTCCGCTTTCAATCAGACACGCACAGTGCGCAACTGGGTTAGCGGGTACCGCGGCCAGGACCAGGTCAGGGACTAACGGGAGGCCGCCCTCAGAACGCCAGGGCCTGCGCCCGCCGGTTCACCTCGGTGCCGCGATGCTCCGTCATCGCCTGGATCGGCGTGCCGGGAAGCGTGTCGTCGGCCGTGAACAGCCAGCGCAGCGCCTCACCGTCGTCGAACCCGCAGTCGAGCAGCACGGTGAGGGTGCCGTGCAGCCCCTTGATGATGGCGCCTCCGTCGAAGAAGGCGGCCGGGATCGCCATCGTGCCGTCCGGCCGCTGGACAGCCAGCAGCTTGCGGTCACGGAACAGCTGCTTGAGCCGGCCCGGCGGGATGCCAAGGCGGTCAGCCGCTTCAGGGAGAGTGAGCCAGTCGCCGACGAGCGCGTCGGCCGGGGGGTCAATCTGTGCCACGTTTCCGAATTTCCCACGCGGCGGCCCGGGTCAAACCCGGACACGCCAGTCTCGTTGGCTGTCTTCGCGGACCAGTGCGGCCGCCCAGGGCCTGCTCGCCACGGGCTGCGGCCCAGATTAGCCGGGTAGTCAGGTCACCGCGGCGTCCCGGACCGGCACGCCGGGGTCGGCCAGCCGGGCGGTGTCCACGGCCTGGCCCGCTTCGATGACCCGGCGGCCCTGCAGCATGTCCCGGGGGCGCCCCACCGCGAGGACAGCGACCAGCCGGGCGGGGCCCGGCGTCGCGGACACCCAGCAGGCGGCCCAGCGCTCTCCGGCGGGATCACCGCGCCAGAGCAGGCGGTCCCCGTGCTCGTGGTGGCCGACGTACTGGACCATCCGGCCGAATTGCTCGGACCAGAAGTAGGGCACCGGGTCGTAGTCCAGCTCGGCGCCGAGCGCGTTGGCCGCCGCCACGCCCGGCGAGTGCAGCGCGGTATCCCAGTGCTCCACCCGCAGCCGCCGGCCGAAGCGGCCGGACCAGAACGCGGCGCAGTCCCCGGCCGCGTAGATGCCAGCCACCGAGGTGCGCAGCCGGCTGTTGACCACCATCCCGTTGCCCAGATCCACCCCGGAACCGTCCAGCCATCCCGTGCTCGGGCGGACCCCCACCGCGGTCACGACGAGATCGGCCGCCAGCCACCCGCCACCGGGCAGGGCGAGGCCGCCGTCCTGGACCGATTCCACCGGCTGACCGAGCCGCAGGTCAACCCCGGCCCCGGCGTACCAGGGCACCATCATCGCCCCGGCCGGCTCGCCCAGGGCCGCGGCCGCCGGGACCGCGGCCGCCTCCAGGACGGTGACGGCGCACCCGCGGGCCGCGGCGGCGGTCGCCAGTTCGGCGCCGATCCACCCGGCCCCCACGATGGCCAGCCGGGTTCCCTTCTCCAGCCGGGACCGGATGGCCAGGGCGTCATCCACGGTGCGCAGCACCTGCTGCGGCCCCGGGCCGGGCAGCCGGACGGGCGCGGCCCCGGTGGCCACGATCAGGCGGTCGAACCCGTATTCGCCGCGCTGGCTGCGCACCACGGCCCCGTCCAGGCTGGTGGCGGCCTCACCCAGGCGCAGGTCCAGGCGGAGCGCGGCCGCGTCGGTGTCCAGCGACGTCGAGTCCAGCTCGCCCATCATCAGCTTCTTGGACAGCGGCGGCCGGTCGTAGGGCGGATGGGGTTCCGCGCCCAGCATCGTGATCTGGCCGGCGTACCCCTTGGCCCGGAGCTCGGCTGCGGCGCGCGAGCCCGCCAGCCCGCCGCCCACAATGACTACCCGCTCGATCTGCACGAGCACCAAGGCTAGAGGGACCTGACCTGAGCTGGCTCCGCGCGGGGCGTGGAGCGGCCCGGCCGCCCGATTTCCGGACGGGCGCGCCGCGCTTTCCGCCCAGGCCATATCCCGGCTACCTCCCGGCCCCGGCTCGCGCGGGCAAGCGGTGATCACAGCATCGGCAGAGGAACCCGCAGGTGAGCGCGGCAGCCCCGGGAGGGTCGTCACTCCCGGTCACCGCCCGACACCGTACAGGTGTTCCCCGCGTCCCCGGCGATGGGCGGCCATACAATCGACGCGATGGACACGACGCTCGCGCGCCCACCCGTCGGCCGGCTCCTGGATGGCCGGTACCGGGTTGAGTCCCTTATTGCCACCGGCGGGATGGCCACCGTCTACCTGGGTACCGATACCCGGCTGGACCGCACCGTGGCGCTGAAGATCATGCATGCCGAGCTGGCCAACGACGAGGATTTCGTCCGCCGGTTCGTCGGCGAGGCCCGCTCCGTCGCCCGGCTTTCACACCCCAACGTGGTCGGCGTATACGACCAGGGCGCTGACGGGCGCACGCTGTACCTGGCCATGGAGTACGTGCCCGGCCGTACGCTGCGTGACCTGCTGAACGAGCGGGGCAGCCTCGGCCCCCGCGAGGCCCTGGACATCATGGAAGGCGTCCTCGGCGGCCTCGGGGCCGCGCACGCGGCGGGGCTCGCGCACCGGGACGTCAAGCCAGAGAACGTCCTGCTGACCGGGGACCACGCGGTGAAGGTCGCGGACTTCGGCCTGGCCCGGATGCTCGCGGGCACCAGCCACACCAAGACCGGCATGCTGATCGGCACCGCCGCCTACCTGGCGCCGGAACAGGTATCCCAGGGCGTCGCCGACGCGCGGACGGACGTCTACGCCGCCGGGATCATGCTGTTCGAGATGCTCACCGGCCAGCAGCCGCACACCGCGGACACGCCGCTGGCGGTGGCCTACAAGCACGTCAACGAGGCGGTGCCGGTGCCGTCGCAGTTCGCGGACGGCATCCCGGCCGCGCTGGACGACCTGGTCCTCCGGGCCACCAGCCGGAACCCGGCCGTCCGCCCCGCGGACGGCACGCAGTTCCTGCGCAGTCTCAACGAGGTGCGGCTCAGCCTCCCGCCCGCTCCCCCGGCCCGTCCCGGCGCGCCAGCGGCCACCGGCTTCCCGGGCCCGGGCTATCCGGGCTCCGGCGGCTACGACGCCCCGGGGTACCCGCGCAACGGTTACCCCGGCGACGGTTACCCCGGCGACGGTCACCCGGACGACGGCTTCCAGGTGCCCGGCTACCAGGACCCCGGGCAGGCCGCGGGCTGGCCAGCCCAGCCCCCGCCGTCGCAGTACGCCGGGGACCTGATCCCCGGCCTGCGCGCGCCGGACGAGCCCGCGGCCGGGGGTGGCGTCGCGGCCGCGGAGGCCCCCACCAGCGTGGGCGCGGCCTTCCCCACCTCCGGCGCGTCCGCCTCAGGCTTTTCCGCCGCAGCCTTCGCCGCGCCGCCGGACGGGAACCCGGGTGCGGTCACCCAGCGGGTGCCCGACGACGGCTTTGCCCGCGACGCCAACCACACGCTGGTGGTCGCCCCCGGCGCGGTCACGGACTACGGCCGGGGCCGGGGCGGCTACGACGGCCCGCGCGAGCCCGGCCTGCAGCGCTGGCTGTTCAGCCGCAGGCTCTACTACGTGCTGGGCGGCCTAGTCGCCGTGCTCCTGATCGGCCTGCTCGTCTGGTGGCAATCGTCAGGCAAGTACGCCACGGTGCCCCGGGTGGGCGGCCTGGCCGCGAGTACCGCACGGCTGGAGCTCAGCAACGATGGCCTGACCGGGAAAATGGGCACGTCCCAGTTCAGCGCCCGGGTGGCCAAGGGCAACGTGATCGGCACCAGCCCGGCTATCGGGTCCCGGGTGAGCAAGGGCGGCACGGTGCTGCTCATCGTCTCCAAGGGCCCGCACATGATCGCGGTGCCTCAGGTGACCGGGAACCCGCTGGCCACGGCGGAGGCCGCGCTGCGGCATGCGGGCCTGGTACCGGGCCAGGTGGTGGGCCAGACGTCCACCACCATCCAGAGCGGGATCGTGATCAGCACCACGCCGGGCGCGGCCGTGTCCTGGCCGCAGAACCGGCCGGTGAGCCTGGTGGTCAGCACCGGGCAGCCGGTGCCCCAGTTCGTCGGCCAGCAGAAGGCGGTGGCCGAGCAGTGGGCGCAGGCGAACGGCGTCTCGCTGAACGAGGTCGCGGTGGCCAACAGCACCCAGCCCGCGGGCACGGTCACCCAGCAGTCCGTGAAAGCCGGCAGCTCCTTCTCTGCGCACGAAGTCATCACCATCGACTTCTCCAATGGCCCGCAGATGGTCAACGTGCCTAACGTGGACGGCCAGCAGGTCTCCCAGGCCGAGCAGGCCCTGGCCCAGGCGGGCTTCCAGGTCAAGGTGAATCAGGTCGGGCCGCTGAACACCGTGTTCGACTACAGCCCGTCCGGCCAGGCTCCGCAGGGCAGCACGATCACCCTCTACGTGGGGCTCCCGCACCTGTAACCCGGCCGCGCCCCGGCATTCCCGGCGGCCCCGCGTCCGCCCCCGTCCGCACAGCCCGCTCTTTACGTGAGCATTGCCTTTTGGTGGGTTCTTTACTGTGGTTTGCCGCTGGAAACCTGCCCTTAGCGGGTATGTCACCGGTTAGCGCTGATTCGGTCTGGGCAAATGTCGCTGATGCACTAATATGTCCGCGCCCCGTGGTTGTGCCCGCTTCTGGTGTTGAGGAGGGCCTGAACCGAAGAAGGCCCCGCTGAAAATCCGCCGAGCGACCGTGTTCCGCCGTCCCGGACGCCAGACCGTGCTTCGCGTGGTCGCGCACCTGGCCGCGTGGCTGCCGTTCGTGCTCGGCCCGATCCGCCTCGTCCGGCACGGCTGGCGGCCCGTCGGCGACGAGGCGGCCATCGCGCTGCGGTCCTGGAACTCGCTGACCGCGCACGGCCCGCTGGTCGGCCAGGCCACCCGGCTGGCCCACGGGGTCTTCGACCCCGGCCCGCTGGAGTACTGGCTGCTGGCCATCCCCGTCCATCTCGACACGGTGCACGGGGTCCTCTGGGGTGCGGTCATCTGCTGCCTGGTGGCCTGCTCGCTGGCGGTCGAGGCCGCCTGGTCCGTCCTCGGCGCGGCGGGCGGCCTGTGTGCCAGCGCAATGATCGTCGGCCTGATGCTGTGGATGCCGGACATCGCCGTGACGCCGAGCTGGAATCCCTGGTTCGGGATGACGTTCTTCATCGCGGCGCTGGCGGCCGCCTGGGCGGTCATGTCCGGCCGCCGGGGGTGGTGGCCGGCGCTGGTCATCACCGCGTCGATCGCGGCCCAGGCCCACCTGATGTTCACCGTGCCGTCCGCCGCCCTGGTCATCCTGGCCCTCATCGTCGCCTTGGCGGACACCGCCCGCGGGCGGCCGGGGTACTGGTGGCTGGCGGCCGGCCTGGTCGCGGGGGCCGCCTGCTGGAGCGGCCCGCTCATCCAGCAGTTCACCTCCCGGGACGGGAACCTGGGACTGCTGCTGCGCAGCAGCGGCGCCCGGACCGGGGCGCGGACCGGCGGCGTGTTCAGCGTCAAGGCCCTGTCCGCCGCGATGGAGCCGATCCCGGTCTGGTGGCGGTCGTCGATGCAGCCGCTGGCGATCTACCGGCTGATCAATCACCGGCCAGCCTGGTTCGCGGTGGCGGTCCTCGTCCTGCTGGCCGTGGCCGCGGTCATGGCGGTACGCCCGTTGCGGTGCCGCCCGCTGGGGGCGCTGGCTGTCGTGAGCCTGGTGATCAGCCTCGGGGCGCTGGTGACGTACTCCGGTATCCCGGTGCACCACACCAGCCTGCTCACCCTGGGCTACCTGATCGTGCTGCTCTTCCCGATCGGGGTGCTGAGCTGGCTGGTGGTGGGCAGCTGGGCCGTGCTCACCGCCCGGCTGGCCGTCCGGCGGCTGGCGGCCGCCCGCCCGGCCGGAGCCACGGCCCGGCCGGGCCGGCGCACGGCCCGCCCGGCCGGGGGGCGGTCCGGGGCGCCGTGCCGCTGGCCGGCGCGGCCACGGCACTGGTCGCGGCAGGCGCGATCCTGGCCGTCTCGCTGCAGGGACCCACCGTGCACGCCGTAACCGACGACCCGGCCATGCCTACGTCGGCGGCCGTATCCCGGCAGATCGCCCGGGCGCTGCCGGGCCAGCCGATAGCACTGTCGATCCACGACTTCGACGCGTCCGCGCTGGGGCGGACCACCCTGGGCGTGACCTGGGCGCTGACCCCGGACGGTTTCCGCGCCGAGATCATGCGCACCCGGCTGGCCCGCGAGCTGGGGAACCGCTACGTGTTCCACGGGGAGACGATCCCGCTGGTCAAGGTCCGGGTGCGGCGGCAAGGCACCTCGATCGCCGTGACCCGGCCCACCCAGCTGGCCAGCCACCCTTAGGCCGATATGGACCGGCCCGGGGTGCGTTGCGATACCCTGGGCCGCTGGACGGTGACCAGCCACCAGCGCGGCCCACGGCACGCGGCCCTCAGGCACCCTCCCGAGTGCCGCGCGCACTCCTCGCGCCTACCCCTCCGGGTCCGCCCTCGGGCCCGTCGGCCGGTCCCGGCCCAGCCCCGGTCCCATCACACATACGCGGGAAGTGGCCACCTGTGAGCGGAACCAAGGTGACGCCGGCCGACGGGTCGTCGCGCCGCGACGCCGCCGGGTCTCCCGGGCCGTCGGGACGCCGCGGCTGGCTCTCCCCGGTCGCCCTGATCATTGCCAGCTTCACCGTGATCGGCCTGGGCCTGCGGCTGTTCCTGCTGAGCCTGGCCGGGCTACCTGCTCGGCGTCACCCAGTACGACGACGGGCCGTACTTCGGCAGCGCACTGCGCCTGGTGCACGGCGTGCTCCCGTACCGCGACTTCATCATCGTCCAGCCGCCGGGCATCACGCTGCTGATGAGCCCGGCCGCGCTGCTGGCCCAGGTGACCAGCACGGCCTGGGGCATGGCGGCCGGGCGCATCCTGACCGTGGCGGCGAGCGCCGCGGGGATCGTGCTGGTCGGCCTGCTGGCCCGGCACCGGGGCCCGCTTGCCGTGGCCTTGTCCTGCGGGGTGCTGGCCATCTTCCCGGGCAGCCTGGTGGCGGCGCACACGGTCCTGCTCGAGCCCTGGGTGACCCTGTTCTGCCTGATCGGCGCCGTGGCCGTGGTGGACCGTGACGAGCTCGCCCGCAGCCGCCAGCGGCTGCTCTGGGGCGGGATCGCGTTCGGGTTCGCCGGCGCGGTCGAAGTCTGGGCCATCATCCCGGTGGTGGTGGTCGCGGTGCTGCTGGCCCGGGACATCCGCCGGGCCGCCCTGTTCGTGGCCGGGGCGGCGATCGGGTTCTGCGTGCCGGTCATCCCGTTCGCCGCGGCCGCTCCGCGGCGGTTCTACAACAGCTTCTTCGCGGCCCAGGTGTTCCGGGTCGTGCCGACCCGGACGCCGGTGCAGAAGCGGCTGCGGCTGATGAGCGGGATCGGCCAGCTGCTGCACCTCGGCGCGACCGGGACGCTCATCGCCGCGCTCATCATCGTGATCTTCGTGGTGGCGGCGTTCATCGCCGCCTGGCGGATCAGTGGCCAGCCGCTGACCGGCCTGGACTGGTTCGCGGTGGCCACCTGCGCGCTGGTGGTGCTGGCCTTCCTCTGGTACGCCCAGTTCTTCCTGCACTTCCCCGCGTTCCTGGCGCCGTTCCTGGGCCTGTCCATCGGGCTGGCCGCGGGCCGGCTGGCCGGCGCCGTGACCACCCGGAGCATCGACGCTCCCGCGACCCAGCGCGGTCCCGGTACGTGGGCCCAGTGGGCGGTCGTGGGGGTGGCCGCCTGCGTGGTCGTGATCTTCGCCGTGCAGCAGGGCCAGTCGGACCTCAGCGCGACGCCGCGGGTCACCCCGGCCGCACTCCGCGCCGTGCAGCGCATCGTGCCGTCGGGCGCGTGTGTCCTCAGCGACCAGGCGTCGTTCCTCATCGCCGCGGACCGCTTCTACTCGGACACGCCGGGCTGCTCACAGCTGGTTGACGCGATCGGCACGGATTACGCGCTGGGGCACGGGCGGGACGCCAGCTCCGGGGCGGCCCGGTTCCCCGCCGTCGACGCGTTCTGGACCAGCGCGTTCCGCCGCGCCCAGTACGTGTGGCTGTCCGTCCGGTTCAACAAGCGGCGCATCGCCTGGACACCCGCCCTCCGGTCGTACTTCAGGGACCACTTCAGCCGGGTGTACCAGGACGGCACCAAGGACGCCCTGTACGCCCGCACCAGCCGTGGCCGATAGGCCCCCGCCCCGCCTGCCGGCCGGACGGCCGCTGCCCCCGCCGCCCGGCCTACCGGCCGGACGGCCCCTGCCCCCGCCGCCCGGCCTACCGGCCGGACGGCCCCTGCCTCCGCCGCCCGGCCTACCGGCCGGACGGCCCCTGCCTCCGCCGCCCGGCCTACCGGCCGGACGGCCTAGGATCGGGGCGCATGTCCCGGTGGCCGGCGGCTTCGCGGCCGGGCTGCGCTACGCCGCCGGCGTCGGCGCCGAGGCGATCCAGGTGTTCGTGTCCAACCCCCGCTCCTGGGCCCGGCCGGCCAGCGACGCGGCGCGGCAGGCCCGCGAGGCGGACGCGATCCGGGACCGGCTGGCCGGGTCGGGCCTGCCGCTGTTCGTGCACACCCCGTACCTGATCAACGTGGGTTCCGCGGACCCGCTGATCCGCGAGCGCTCCGTGGCCTCGCTGCGGCACTCGCTGCACCGGGGCGGGGCGATCGGGGCCCGCGGCGTCGTCGTGCACACCGGGTCGGCGGCTGGCGGTGACCGGGACAAGAGCATGCGCTACGCGCGGGACGGCCTGCTGCCGGTGCTGGACTCGATCCCGGCCGACGGCCCGGACCTGCTGCTGGAGCCGATGGCCGGGCAGGGGCAGCTGCTCTGCACCACGGTCGCCGACCTGGGGCCCTACCTGGACATGCTCGAGTGGCACCCGCGTGCCGGGGTGTGCCTGGACACCTGCCACGTGTTCTCGGCCGGCCACGACCTGGCCGCCCCGGGGGGCTCGGACGCGGCGCTGAGCGAGCTGGCCGGCGTGCTGGGCGGGACGGGCCGCCTCCACCTGGTGCACGCCAACGACTCCAAGGACCCGTGCGGCTCCCACCGGGACCGGCACGAGAACATCGGCGCGGGCCAGATCGGCACCGCACCGTTCGGCGACCTGCTCGGCCACCCCGCGGCGGCCGGCGTTCCGTTCGTGATCGAGACCCCCGGTCCCCGGGCGGCCCACGCCGCCGACATCGCCACGCTCCAGGCGCTGCGCGGCTGAGCCGCCGGGCCAGTTCCGCAGTGCTACTCCTGGTGGGAGAACCGCTCCTCGTGCCAGGGGTCGGCGGAGTTGTGGTAGCCGCGCTCCTCCCAGAAGCCCCGCCGGTTCTCGGTGAGGTACTCCACGGCCCGCACCCACTTCACGCTCTTCCAGCCGTACAGGTGGGGCACCACCAGGCGCATCGGGTAGCCGTGCTCCGGGGTGAGCGGCACCCCCGCCACCGCGGTGGCCAGCAGCGTGCTGGCGGCCGCGAAATCGCCGATGCCGATGTTCGCGCTGTAGCCGTACTCGGCCCACACCATCACGTGGGTGACCGGGCCCGCCGGGGGCGCCGCGGACAGCACCTCGGCCGCCGCGATGCCCTCCCAGGCGATCCCCGGGACCGTGCACTTGGTCACGCAGTGCAGGTCGGCGGTGACGGCGATGCGCGGCAGGCGGGTGATCCCGGCCCAGTCCCAGCGGTGCTCCCGGCCAGACTCGGTCGCCCCCATCACCGTGAAGGTCCAGGTGTCCGGGCGGAACCTGGGCACCCGGCCGTAGTGCTGGGCGGGCCAGTCCGGCCGGGCCACCTGGCCCGGCGGCAGGGCCCGCGCGGCCTGCAGCCGTCCCGCGCGCCCGGCGAGCACCTGGCTCACGAGTGACTGCCCCCGTGCCTGCTGACCTAGGGCCTGCTGACCTAGGGCCTGCTGACCTGGGGCCTGCTGATCTGGGGCCTGCTGGCCCAGCGACATCCGGCCGCCGTCCGGCTGACCCATACGTGCCCTCCTGGCTGCTCCGCGGCTTCTAGGTTCGCATGCGAGCCGATCCCGGCACCCGCCACCCCCGCCCTCCGCGGATGCGCTAGGCTACCGGTCATGCGTCAGCAGTTTTGGTTCTGGTATGGCTACCGGCCCGGCAATCGGACGGTCGCCCGCCAGACTCTGCGCTGACGCGAGCGAACCTCCAGGAAGCCCCGGGCAGGCAGGCCCGGGGCTTTTTGCATGAACGGCCCCGGACCGCCGCCGGCCCCAGCCGCGGCCACCGCCGCAGCACCGAGAGAAGAGGACCCAATGGTTGTCGTCATGGCCCCCGAGGCCACGCAGGCGGACGTGGACGGAATCGTCGATGTGGTGCGCGGGGCGGGCGGTGAGGCGTTCGTCACCCGTGGTGTCTCGCGCACCATCGTCGGCCTGGTCGGTGACGTGGACCAGTTCGGCTCGCTCAACCTGAGGAGCAGGCCCGGGGTACTCGACGTGGTCCGGATCTCCGTGCCCTACAAGCTGGTCAGCCGGGAGAATCACCCGCACCGGACGGTCGTCGAGGTCGGCGGCGTGCCCATCGGCCCGGACACGATGACCGTGATCGCCGGGCCGTGCGCGGTGGAGAGCCCGGAGCAGACCCTGACCGCGGCCCGGATGGCCAAGGCGGCGGGGGCCTCGCTGCTGCGCGGGGGCGCGTTCAAGCCGCGGACCTCGCCCTACGCGTACCAGGGCCTGGGCGAGGAGGGCCTGAAGATCCTGGCCGACGTGCGCGAGCAGACCGGCCTGCCGGTGGTGACCGAGGTCATCGACCCGCGCAGCGTGGACCTGGTTTCCTCCTACGCGGACATGCTCCAGGTGGGCACCAGGAACATGCAGAACTTCGCGCTGCTCCAGGCGGTCGGCGAGGCCCGCAAGCCGGTGCTGCTCAAGCGGGGCTTCAGCGCCACCATCGAGGAGTGGCTGATGGCCGCCGAGTACATCGCGCAGCGCGGCAACCTGGACATCGTGCTGTGCGAGCGGGGCATCCGCACGTTCGAGACCGCCACCCGCAACACGCTGGACATCAGCGCGGTCCCGGTGGCGCAGCGGCTGAGCCACCTGCCGGTCATCGTCAACCCGTCGCACTCCGGCGGCCGGCGTGACCTGGTGCTGCCGCTGACCCGGGCCGCCATCGCGGTCGGCGCGGACGGCATCATCGTGGACGTGCACCCAGAGCCCAAGCTGGCGCTGTGCGACGGCGACCAGGCGCTGCTCGACTCCGACATCCGCGAGCTGGCCAGCGTGGCCGCGCACCTGCCGCCGCTGATGGGCCGCACGCTGACCCCGCCGCGCGACGTCACTCCCCGGGCCGCGAGCGCCGCACCCGCCCCGGTCGGCTGAGCCGCCGGCGGGCTGCGGGCCGGCGCACCCGCCCGTTATTTCTCCGCAACGAGGACCAGGCGCGAGGCACCGGCCCCGCCTGGTCCTCGTTGCGGATCTTGAGGTTCTCAGGGGTGGCCGGGCCGGTACTCCCGCGCGCTCGCGGCCAGTTCGCCCGCGAGGTCGCCCGCATCCAGCCGCGCCTCGAGCCGGTGCAGGTCCCCGATCCGCGCCTGGGTCTCGGCCTGGCGCGGGGTCAGCAGCGTGCAGCAGTCCTGGCCGGGCACTTCAGACAGGGCCAGGGTGGCGATCTGGCGGGCCTCGCGGGTGATCTCGGTCTTGTCGTGGCCGATCAGCGGGCGCAGCACCGGCAGAGACACGGCGTCGTCCAGCGCGGTGAGGTTGCCGAGCGTCTGGCTGCTGACCTGGCCGAGGGAGTCGCCGGTGACCAGGGCGGCCGCGCCGAGGCGGCGGGCCAGCACCTCCCCGGTCTTGAGCATCAGCCGGCGCTGCGCCACGATCTGCAGCCGGCTCGCACCGGAGGCCGCCAGCCGCCGCTGGGCCTGGCCGAACGGGACCACGTACAGCCGTGAATCGCACTGGAACCGGTCCAGCTGGTACATCAGCCCGTACGCCTTGAACACCGACTCGGGCCCGGTCAGCGGCAGGCCGGAGAAGTGCAGGAAGTCGCAGCGCAGCCCGCGGCGCATCATCCGGTACGCGGCGACCGGGGAGTCGATGCCGCCGGACATGAGCACCAGGGCGCGGCCGCTCATCCCGACCGGCAGCCCGCCCTGGCCCGGCGCACCGCCGGTGTGGACGAACACCTCACGGTGATCTACCTCGACGCCGATGGTCAGGTCGGGGTGGGAGAGGTTGACCGGGTAGCCGTAGGCCCGCTGGACCCGGGCGCCGATCTCCCGGGCCAGCTGAGCCGAGGTCAGCGGGAAGCGCTTGTCGCGGCGGCGGGCGCGGACCGCGAACGACCCGGTCCGGCCGGCCGCCATCGCGACCGCCGCGGCGATCGCCGTCTCCGGGTCCTTGGCCACCCGGGCGGCCCGGCACACCCGGGCGATGCCCATCACCGAGCCGACCCGCCCGGCCACCCGGTCCATGGCCGCCTCCGCGGCCGGCCCGGTCACGGGCCCGGGCTGGCCGGCCCCGGGCTGGCCGGGCCCGGGCTGGCTAGCGGGGCGGAGCACCATGACGCCGCGGCGGTTCCCCAGGCGCACGCCGACGCCGAGGTCACGGACGGCCCGGCGGATGTTCTCCTGCAGGATGCGCTCGAAGTGGTGCCGGTTACCGCCCTTGAGCACGATCTCGCCCACCTTGAGCAGCACGCACGGCTCGGCGAGGGTCGCCCGGCCCGGGCGGGGAGCGGCGGGGGCGGTGACGGCACTCGCGGCGCCGGTCGTCGCGGTGCCGGTCGTGGCGGTGCCGGTCGTGGCCGAAGCCGGCTGACCGGCCAGGGGTGTGGCGGCCATCCCCCTAGTGTGCCAGCATTCCCCTCGCCTGGTCGTTCCTCCGGCGAGTTAAATGTACAGTTTGACCATCGCAACAATGTACAGTTGAGTTCATGGACGTCGCGATCACCGAACTTCGGGCCAATCTCAGTGTCTGGCTTGACCAAGCGCGTAGCGGTCACGAGATCGTCATCACGGACCGGGGCGTGCCGGTCGCCAGGCTGCTCGGCCTGGACACCACGGCAACGCTGGAGCGGCTGACGGCCGAGGGAGTGATCAGCCGGCCCAGATCTGGGCAGCGACCGACTGCAACCGGAAGCTCCCGGCCGCGTCCACGCCGGCCTCTGTCAGACATCGTGACCGAAGAGCGGCGCTGACCAGTGCCCCTGGTCTATTTCGATTCCAGCGCCTTCGTCAAGCTGCTCACCGAGGAGCCGGGAAGCGATCTCGCGGCCGAACTGTGGGACGGATGTGACGCTGCGGTCGCGAGTCGCCTGGCCTACCCTGAGGTCCGCGCCGCACTGGCTTCCGCAGGCCGTAACCACGATCTCACCGAACGCGAAATTGGCGCCGCAGAGCAGGTGTGGGACGAGTACTGGACAGCTACTCGACACGTCGAGCTCACGGCGGCCGTGGAACAGCACGCCGGCCATCTCGCCCGATCCCGCGCGCTGCGGGGCGCGGACGCCATACACCTCGCCAGCGCTCTGGCCGTCGGTGACCCCGGGCTGGTCATGGCGGTCTGGGATCGCCGCCTGCACGCCGGAGCCCGGTCAGCCAGCCTCCGCGTGGCGCCCGCCGATCTCACCACGTGACCGGCCCGCGCCCGAGGTCACGAGGATCGTTGTCGCCGCCGCAGCGACAGCCTGAGCGGCTCGCTGACGTGGCTGGTCGGGGGGAGGTACCGTGCGGGGATGACGGTCAAACTCGTGGTTCTGTACACCCAGCCCGATGACCCGGCCGCGTTCGAGGAGCACTACCTCGGCGTGCACATGCCGCTCGTGGCGGCGGTGCCCGGGGTGCAGCACGCCGAGGCCGGGCGGCTGGTCGCGGCCGCCGACGGCGGCGGGCAGACGTTCTACCGGATCGCCGAGCTCTACTTCGCCGACCAGGGGGCGATGGGCACCGCGCTCGGGTCACCGGAGGGCCAGGCCACCGCGGCCGACTACCAGAAGATCACGCCGCCCGGGTCGCGGATGTTCGTGCAGGTGCTCGACGACTGACCGGGGCATGGGCGCGAGCTCGGTCCGCCCGGCGGTCCCGGGCGATTTCCCGGCCATCGCGAAGGTCGCGGTGGCCACCGGCCAGGACGAGGAATGGGCCGGGTCGGATCCCGCCTACCTGGCGTACCTGCTGGAGCACGCCACGTTGCTGGTCGCGGAGCGGGAGGGTTCCGTGACCGGGTTCGGCGCGACCCGGCTGATTGGCGACGGGCCGGCCGCGGTCAGCATGCTGTGCGACCTGTTCGTCCACCCGGGGACGCACGGGCGGGGCTGCGGCCGGGCGATCCTGAGTCAGTTGTGGCCCGGCGGGGCCGCCCGGGGCGGGACGGCGGCCGGCCGGGATGCCCCGGGCCTGCCGCGCCGGATGACGTTCAGCAGCCAGCACGCGCACGCGCTGCCCCTGTACACGCGGTTCGGCCTGGACGCGTGGTGGCCGCTGCTCTACCTGGCCGGCGACGTGGCCGCGGTGCCGGTCCCGGACGGCTGGACGGTGACGCCGGCCAGCGTGGCCGAGGTGGCCGCGGCGGAGCAGGGCTGGACCGGGGTGGACCGGTCCGCCGATCACCGGGCCTGGGCCGCCCGGCCGCACGGCCAGCCGGTGCGGGCCTTCCGGCATGGCGAGCTGGCCGCGGCGGGCACGGCCGCCGGGCACGGGGCAGAATACGGACTGGTCCACCTGGCGACCGCGCCGGAGGCGCCGGCCGGGGACGCGGTCCTGGCCGTGCTGGCCAGCCTGGCGGCCCCGGGCGGGCGGGCCCGGGTCTGCCTGCCCGGGCCGCACCCCGCGGTGCGCCTGCTGTTCGCGGCCGGCTGGCGGCACGAGGACAGTGACCTGTTCATGGCGTCCGACCCGGGCCTGCTCGACCCGCGGCGGGCCGTGCCCGACCCGGGCGGCGCCTGACCCGGGCCTACCGGCCAGGCCACGCCTCAACCCGGACGGCACCCCGATCCGGGCGGTGCGCACGGGTCCGGGTGAGACTCACCACCCCAGTCCGATCTGCCGGGATGGCCGGGCTGATGCCATGATGCTCTGTGTGGATAAGAAGATGTTCCACGACTCGCTGCGGGACCCCGGATTCGGGCCGCCCCCGGCCGCCGCTACCGACGGCGGCCGGGACTACGCGCGCTACCCGCACGACGGCCCGGTGCCCGCCCATGACCAGCGCCGCCGCGAGGTCCTGCTGCGGGTCGTGCGGATCAGCGGCACCCTGAACCAGCGCCTGGCCCTATGACCGAGTTCCTGAGTGTCGACGACGCGCTGGAGGTGGCGCGGCTCGTCACCGGGGAGGCGCCCCGGGTCCGTGACTTCGCGGATCTGCACGCCGCGCTGACCCGGCCGCAGCAGACCCGGGACGGCCGGGAGGTGTTCCCGGCCATCTGGGACAAGGCGGCCGCGCTGATGGAGTCGCTCGGCCACAGCTACGCGCTGGTGGACGGGAACAAGCGGCTCACCTGGAACGCGACCTGGTTCTTCCTCGGCGTGAACGGTCACCCGCTGGCCGAGCCGCTCGACGAGGAAGCCGCGTTCCAGTTCATGTACGACCTGGTCCGGGGCAGGCTGACGGGCCGGGCCGTCGCGGACCGGCTGCAGAAGTTCGCCGCGTAGCGGTCGCCCCCGGGCTACTGGCGGGTCAGGTTCGGCGCGCCGTCGCGGAGGACGAACTTCTGGATTTTCCCGGTCGCGGTCTTCGGCAGCTCGGTGACGAACGTCACCCCGCGCGGGGCCTTGAAGTGCGCCAGCCGCTCGCGGGCGAACGCGATGATCTCGTCCTCGGTCGCGGTCTCGCCACTGCGCAGCACCACGAAAGCCTGCGGGGTCTCCCCCCAGCGGTCGCTCGGCAGCCCCACGATCGCGGCCTCCTGGACCGCGGGGTGGCGCAGCAGCGTGCCCTCGACTTCGACCGACGAGATATTCTCGCCGCCGCTGATGATCACGTCCTTGATCCGGTCGCGGATCTCGACGTAACCGTCCGGGTGCACCACGGCCGCGTCGCCGGTGTGGAACCACCCGTCGCCCATGGCCCGCCGGGTGGCCTCCGGATCGTGGTAGTACCCGGACATGACGACGTTCCCGCGGACCACGATCTCGCCCAGGGTCCGCCCGTCCGCCGCGACCTCCTCGCCGTCCGCGCCCTGGACCCGCAGCTCGCCCGAGGTCAGCAGCTCGACTCCCTGGCGGGACTTGACCTCCGCGCGGTCGGCCGGCTTGAGCTCCGCGTGCTCGGGCAGCGGGGCGCAGACCGTGATGAACGGCGCGGTCTCGGTGAGGCCGTAGACCTGGGTGACGTCCCAGCCGAAGTCCCCCTCCAGCCGCTCGATGGTCGCGGCCGCCGGGGGCGCCCCGGCCGTGATCACGACCACGCCGGGCAGCACCTCGCCGCGCACCTCCGCGGGCGCGTTGGCCAGCGAGATCAGCACGGTGGGGGCGGCACTCAGGCGGCGCACGTGCTCCTCGCGGATCATCCGGAACACCTCGGCCGGCTCGACCTTGCGCAGGCAGACGTGGGTCGCGGCGGCGGCTGTCACCGTCCAGGTGAACGTCCAGCCGTTCGCGTGGAACATCGGCAGCGTCCACAGGTACGGCTCGCCCACCGGGATCGGCAGGTGCAGCAGGGTGCCGATCGAGTTCATCGTCGCGTTCCGGTGACTGATCATCACGCCCTTGGGCCGCGCCGTGGTCCCGCTGGTGTAGTTGATCGTGAGCAGGTCACGCTCGTCCACGTCAGCCCGGGCGAAATCAGGGCTGGCGGCGGCGATGGCCGCCTCGTAGTCCAGCCAGCCGTCCCGGGCGCCCCCGAACGCCACGAAGTGCCGCACGCCCGGCAGCCGGTCCCGGATCGAGTCCACCGTGTCCAGGTAGTCCACGTCCACGCAGACCACGGAGGAGCCGGAGTGGTTGATGATGTAGACGAAGTCCTCCCCCGTCAGCCGGTAGTTGATCGGCACCAGCACCGCGCCGATCTGCGGCACCGCGTAGAACGACTCCAGCTGGGCGTGGGTATTCGGCGCGATCGTCGCCACCCGGTCGCCGCGCGATACGCCGAGCTGCTGCAGGACGGCTGACCAGCGGTCGCAGCGATCGAAGAACTGCTCGTAGGTCAGCCGCAGCTCGCCGTCCACGACGGCCAGGCGGTGACCGTGGAGCCGGCGGGTCCGGCGGGCGAACTCCAGCGGCGTGAGCGGCGTTTCCATGGCGCGCCTCCACAGTGAAGCGGGTCTTAGGCCCGCGCGGGCCGGCCGGGGGCTGCCGGGTCCCGGGCGGGCGGTCAGCCACGGACCATCCGGTCAGCCGGACATCCGTCACAGGCATTACCGCCGCCACCGCAGGCGTGCTGTCAACACGAACGTTAGCCGCAGAACGCCGTTTCCACGAGGACGCGACCGCCTGAATTGGCGGGACCTTCGCCCCTGGCCCGCCCCGCCGGGCACCGTTCCCCGGGCGGTCAGCGGGCGAGGACGCCGACCAGGATGCGGTTCTCGCCGCGCTGCCAGATCGTGCCGATCTCGGCGAAGCCCGCGGCGCGCAGCCCCTCCACGTGGGTAGCCAGCTCGACAGACTCCGACCCATGGTGGTCCTCGGTCAGCCTGCGCTGCGCACGCTCGGCCAGCGGGGCGGCGAGCGCCGGATCCTCCTTGATCGCCTCCCACCAGCCCTGCCAGGACTCCGGCAGGCCGTCCGGGAAGCGGCGCTGCTCCTCCCGCTCGATCAGCGCCTGCCCCAGCCGGGCCAGCGTGGGAACCGCGGTGGCGTCGTCCTTCAGGTGATCCCCGTCGAGCAGCAGGCCGCCCGGGCGCAGCACCGTGGCCAGCCGCGCGTACATGAGGTGCAGCGCTTCCGGCTGCAGCCAGTGCAGGGCCGTGGTGCTCACCGCCGCGTCGGCCGGCCGGTCCAGGCCGGCAGCACCGAGGTCCAGCCGTGAGAGCGCAGGTCCACGTCGGCGAACCGCAGCCCCTCCCGCTGCCCGTACGCGGCCCGGCCGAGCGCCAGCAGCACCGGGTCGGTGTCGATGGCGATGACCCGGGCGCCGGGGATCCGGTCCAGCAGCCGCACCGACAGCGAGCCGGGCCCGCAGCCCAGGTCCAGCACGAGCGGGTCGGGACGCCCGGCGGCTTCCTCGACCGCGTCGATGAGGGCGGTGAACCGGTCCTCCCGGTCGGGCAGGTAGCCCTGCTGCTGGACCTCCCACCGGGCGATCCAGCGCTGCGCGGTCTCGTGGTCCAGCACGTCCTGATTCAGCTCGGGCACGCCCGCCTCCTCGTCACTGCCGACTATGCTTTCGTCAGTCACAACCTAGGACCCGGAGCATAACTGGTCAAGTGAATTTCAACAGTCACATGGACATCGTGGTGACCGTGGCGGCCAGCCTCGTCAACACGCTCACGCCGGGCGAGGACCGCGGCCGCCCGTACCCGCCGCCCGACGAGGCCAGCCTGCCGGCGGCCGTCACCGCGGCGCTGCGCTCGGGCAGCCCGCGCACCCGGGACGTCACCCTGGCCGAGGCCAGCGAACTGCGCCGGTTCGCGACCGCGTTCCGGGCGGTGTTCGCGGCCGTGGCCGCGGGTGACGTGGACAGCGCCGCCCGCCAGGTCAACGACCTGATCGCGGCCACCGGCGCCCATCCCTGGCTGGACCGCCACGACGGCGAGCCGTGGCACCTGCACTTCCACGGGGACGACGACTCGGCGGCCACGGGCTGGGCGGCCGGCTGCGCCACCGGGCTGGCCGTGGTCCTGGGCAGTGACGGCCGCAGCCGGATCGGGGTGTGCACCGCGCCGCACTGCGACCGGGTGTACGTGGACACCTCGCGCAACGGCACCCGCCGGTTCTGCTCCACGGCCTGCCAGAACCGGGTCAAGGCGGCGGCCTTCCGGGCCCGCCAGGCCGCGGTCTGACCGCGGCCGGCGTCCGGGGTGGTGCCCGGACGGCCCGCACCGCCGGCAGAGCGAGGACGACCGCGGTGCTCCCCGCCGACCAGGCCGCCCCGAACCCGAGCACCGCCCGGGCACCGAGGACAGCGGCGACCGGGCCGGCCGCCGCGAAGGCGAGCGGGCCGAACGCGAACGCGGTCACCGTCTGGAACGCGGTCACCCGCGCCAGCACGCCCGGGGGGAGCTGCAGGCGAGGAACAGCCGTCAGCGCGCCTCCACGTCAGCCGACGCCCGGGCGTTCGTTGACGAACGTGCCGCGTCCCTGCATGGTCACGATCAGGCCGCGCTCGCGGAGGATCTCCATCGACTTGCGGACCGTGTTGTATGCCACCCCGTACTCCACGGCCACGTCCCGTTCCGGGGGCAGGCGCGTGCCGGGCTCCAGCTCGCCCGCCTCGATCCGGGCCGCGATGTGCTCAGCGACCTGGACGTACATCAGCCGCAGCGGGGTCGGGCTGAACGGCGGCACCGTGCTCATGGAAGCAGGCTAAAGCCCGCGTGACCAGCCTAAACATTCAGTAGCCTTCCAATAGGCTTAGGAAGCTTCCTATACTTACCCCAGCAGCAGCGGTGCGTCACCCACAGTCAGCACCCCCCGGCAGGAGACACGAACGTGGACTTAGAACCGATGACCACCACCGACCTACGCGACCTGGAAGCGGCACGGCGGGATTTCCCCCGCTACCACATTGAGGTGGAACCCGCTATCGACCGACGCCGCTACATCGCCCGCCGTGCCCAGCCCGGACCAGGACCGCACACCCTCATCACCAGCGACCTCACCGAACTCCGCGCAGAACTCGCGACCAGCCAGCCCGCCACGCCGCTCCCGCGCAGGAGGCCACCCGGTGACTGATCCCACCGCAAGGCGCCGGCTGCCCTGGACCACCGTTCCGCACGGCCGACAGCGACGGCTGTTACGCCGCCAGAACGGGCTGTCCCGGGCAAAGCTCGCTACTCGGGCCGGGATCGGCGCGGCCACCGTGGCCAGGCTCGAACGCCAGGACCACACCCTGCCGCAGCCGCACCCCCGGGTGACTCGCCGCCGCCGGGCCGGGCCCGGAACGGGCCGGGCGGGCGGGGCGATCAGGGCGGTCAGCGTGACGACGGGCTGGCCAGGCGGGAGTCGTCGCGGCGCAGGCCGGCCGGGAGGTAGGCGGCGCCCGGGCCGCCGGCCCGGGCCGTGTCGGCGGGGTTGGAGATCGCGCATCGCTGCAGGGACAGGCAGCCGCACCCGATGCAGGAGTCCAGGCCGTCACGCAGCGCGGTAAGCGCCTCGATCTGGTCGTCCAGCCGCTGCCGCCAGCCCCGGGACAGCCGGGACCAGTCCGCGCGGGTGGGGGTCCGCCCGGCGGGCAGTGACGACAGCGCCTCCGCTACCTCAGTCAGGCTGAGCCCGACGTTGCGCGCGGCCCGGATGAAGGCCAGCCGGCGCAGCGTGCTGCGCTCGAACCGGCGCTGGCCACCCGCGGTCCGGCCCGCGGACAGCAGGCCGAGCCCCTCGTAATAGCGGACCGCCGACTCGGCGAAGCCGCTGCGCCGGGCTATCTCGCCGACCGTCAGCAAATCCGTGGCGCGCACCAGGCCCTCCCCAAAATGAAGCTGGCTTCAACTCTCAGTATGCCACCCGCGCGGGCCGCGGGGCCGGCCATCCGCCTCCCGCAGCAGCCGGGGGGTTGACTTCAAGTTGACTTCAACTACCAGTATGGGCGCGTGCACCCGGACGAACTCGGAGGAGCCGTGCCTACTGCTGTGATCACCGGAGCGTCTCAGGGCCTGGGCCGGGCGGTAGCCCGCGCGCTGGCGGGGCGCGGCTGGTCCCTGGTCGTGGACGCCCGGCACGCCGATCGAGCTCACGGCCGCGGCGGCTGGCCTGGCCGCGGTGACCGCGATCCCCGGCGACGTGACCGACCCGGCGCACCGGGCCGCGATCGCCTCGGCGATCGTCCCGGGCGGCCGCCTCGACCTGCTGATGAACAACGCCAGCCGCCTGGGGCCCAGTCCCCAGCCCGCGCTGCGCAGCTACCCGCTGGCCGAGCTCGGCCAGGTCTACCAGACCAACGTGCTGGCGCCGCTGGCCCTGATCCAGCTGCTGGCCGGCCCGCTGACCGCGGCCGGCGGCGCGGTCGTCAACGTCAGCTCGGACGCGGCGGCCGAGCGCCTACCCCGGCTGGGGCGGTTACGGCTCGGCCAAGGCGGCGCTCGACCAGCTCACCGCCGTCCTCGCCGCCGAGGAGCCCGGGCTGAGCTGCTACGCGTTCGACCCCGGCGACATGCGCACCGCGATGCACCAGCGCGCCTTCCCGGGCGAGGACATCTCCGGCCGGCCGGAGCCGGAGGTGGCCGCCGCGGCACTGCTGCGGCTCCTCGGCCAGCGGCCGCCCAGCGGCCGGTATGTGGCCAGTGACTACCCGGCAGCCGGCCTGCACGGCGGGCAGCCAGCCGGATCCGGCGGTGACCCGGTGAGCCGCCCGGCCAGCCGGCCGCCCGAGGCCCGCGGGCTGACCCGGGACGGTGTCCGGCTGCTGGCCGCCACCCCGGACGGCCTGGCGCATGCCCGGTTCCGGGACCTCCCCCGGTTCCTGGCCCCCGGCGACCTCCTGGTCGTCAACAACTCCGCCACCCTGGCCGCCGCGATTCCCGGGCAGCGCGCCGGCGGTACCGCCGTGACCGTCCACCTCTCCAACCAGCTAGACGACGGGACCTGGCTGGTCGAGCTCCGGACCGGGCCCCCGGTGGCCGCCCGGCTCACGGACGGGGTGCCCGGCGAGATCATCACGCTTCCCGGGGGCGGGTCGGTCACGCTGCTGCACCCCTACCCGGACCCGCCGTACCCGGCCGGGGAGCCACCCGGATCTGGGCCGCGGTGCTGTCCACGGGTCCCGTCACGCTGCCGGACTACCTGGCCCGGCACGGCGAGCCGATCCGCTATTCCTACGTCCCGGACCGCTGGCCGCTCACCGCCTACCAGACGGTGTTCGCCCGCACCCCGGGCAGCGCGGAGATGGCCAGCGCGGCCCGGCCGTTCACCGCTGAGCTGGTCACCAGGCTGATCGCGGCCGGCGTGGCGATGGCGCCCGATCACCCTGCACACCGGGGTGGCCTCGCTGGAGGCAGGCGAGGCACCGCTGCCCGAGTGGTTCGAGGTCCCGCAACCCACCGCCGACCTGGTCAACCTGACCCGCGCGGCGGGCCGCCGGGTGATCGCGGTCGGCACCACCTGCACCAGGGCCCTGGAGAGCGCGGCCGTGCAGAGTCCGGCCCCGGAGAACCCCGGGCTGGAGAGCCCGGCGCTGCAGGGCCCCGCGGTACCGGGCGCGGGCCGCGGGGACACCGTCGCCGCCCGCCGCGGCTGGACCGGCCTGGTGCTCGGACCGCAGCACCCGGCCCGGGTGGTCACCGGGCTGATCAGCGGCTGGCACGAGGCGGGCGCGTCCCACCTCGCGCTGCTGGCGGCGGTGGCCGGCCCGGCGCTGGTCGAAGCCTCCTACCGGGAGGCCGAGGCAGGCCGGCTACCTGTGGCACGAGTTCGGCGACAGCTGCCTGCTGCTGCCGCCGCTGGTCGGGTAGACCCCGGGTCAGCGCGCCGGGTCAGCGGGCAGCCAGCGCTTGATGCAGCCGAGCAGTTCCTCGGTGTCGACCGGCTTGGTCACGTAGTCGGTGGCCCCGGCGGCCAGGCTCTTGTCCCGGTCGCCCTGCATGGCCCGCGCGGTGACCGCGATCACCGGCAGGTCAGCGAACTGCGGCATCTCGCGGATGGCGGCGGTGGTGGTGTAGCCGTCCATCTCCGGCATCATCACGTCCATCAGCACGAGATCGATGTCACGGTCGGCGCGCAGCGCCTCGATGCCCTGCTGCCCGCTCGGCGCGTGGACGACGGTCAGCCCGTACAGCTCCAGGACGCTGGTGATCGCGAAGACGTTCCGCAGGTCGTCGTCGACGACCAGCACCTTGCGGCCGCTCAGCCCGGCGTGCGGGCCGGGCTGGGCGGGTGGCTGGGTGGCCGCAGCCCGGTCCGCGCCTGTCCCGTGGCTGGCAGTGGCCCCGGCCTGGCCGTTGACCGTGCCGTGCGGCCGGGCGGGGGCCGCGTCGTGGCCGTTCCCGGCCGTCCCGTTCAGCGCGGGCGGCGGGACCGCGGCCGGACGGGCCGCCGGCGGCGTGCCCGTGGCGGCCCGCCGGTCACCGGGGCCATCGCCGGATCGGCGGGGGCCGGGCTGACCGTCGCGTCGCCGCTGCCCTGGTAGGTGACCGGCAGGTACAGGGTGAAGGTGCTGCCCGCGGCCGGGCACGCTCTGCGCGGTGATCCGGCCGCCGAGCACGGCCGCGACCTCGCGGCTGATCGCCAGGCCCAGCCCGGTGCCGCCGTAGCGGCGGCTGGTGGTGCCGTCGCCCTGCTGGAAGGCCTCGAAGATCGTCTTCAGGCTGTCGTCGGAGATGCCGATCCCGGTGTCGGACACCGAGAAGGCCAGCCCCGTCCCGGTCCCGGGGACCGGCGGCGCTTCCCGCCGGATGCGCAGCTCGACCCGGCCGTGCTGGGTGAACTTGACCGCGTTGGACAGCAGGTTGTGCAGCACCTGGCGGAGCCGCTGCCGGTCGGTGACGACCTCGGCGGGCACATCGGGGGCGGACATCACCGCGAACTCGAGCCGCTTCTCGGCCGCGAGCGGCTCGAACACGGTCCGCAGGTCCTCCGCCAGGGATCCGAGCGCGAACGGCTCCGGGTGCACGTCCAGCTTGCCCGGCCTCCACCCGGGACAGGTCCAGGATGTCGTTGATCAGCAGCAGCAGGTCCGACCCGGACGAGTGGATCACGTTCGCGTACTCGACCTGCTTGGGCGACAGGTTCTCGGCCGGGTTCTCGGCCAGCAGCCGGGCCAGGATGAGCAGGCTGTTCAGCGGCGTGCGCAGCTCGTGCGAGACGTTCGCCAGGAACTGCGACTTGTACCGGGAGGCCAGGTCCAGCTGCCGGGCGCGTTCCTCGATCTCCTGCCGGGCGTGCTCGATCTCGGCGTTCTTGATCTCGATGTCGCGCTTCTGCCGGGCCAGCTGCGCCGCCTTGTCCTCCAGCTCGGCGTTGGAACTCTGCAGCTCCTCCTGCCGGGCCTGCAGCTCGCCGGTGCGGGACTGGAGCTCGCCGGCCAGCCGCTGGGACTCCTGCAGCAGGTGATCGGTGCGGGAGTTCACGATAATCGTGTTCACGTTGACGCCGATGGTCTCCATCAGCTGCTCCAGGAAGTCCTGGTGCACCTGGGTGAACGGGCTGAACGAGCCCGCCTCGATGACGCCGAGGACCTGCCCCTCGAACACGATCGGCAGCACAATGAGGTTGACCGGCGCGCCGTCGCCGAGCCCGGAGGAAATCCGCACGTAGTCCGGCGGCGCGTCGGTGACGATGACGGGCTTCCTGGTCTTGGCCACCTGGCCGATCAGCGACTGGCCGAGCCGGAACTGGCTGGGCGCCGCGATGTCGGCCCGCAGGCCGTACCCGGCGATCAGGCGCAGGATCGCGGCCCTCGCTGGTGTCACCGGAGATGAAGAACGTGCCGTGCTGGGCGCCGACCAGCGGGATCAGCTCGTCCATGATCAGCTCAGCGACCGTGGCGATGTCCCGGTGCCCCTGCATCAGGCCGGAGATCCGGGCCAGGTTGGTCTTCAGCCAGTACTGCTCCTGGTTGGCCTTGGTCGTCTCGCGCAGGGACTGCACCATCGCATTGATGTTGTCCTTGAGCTCGGAGACCTCGCCCTCGGCCTCCACGGAGATGGAGCGGGTAAGGTCCCCGGTCGCCACCGCGCTGGTCACCTCGGCGATGGCCCGGACCTGGCGGGTGAGGTTCCCGGCCAGCTCATTGACGTTCTCGGTGAGCCGCTTCCAGGTGCCCGACAGACCCTCGACCTCGGCCTGCCCGCCCAGCCGGCCCTTGCTGCCCACCTCCCGGGCCACCCGGGTCACCTCGGCCGCGAACGACGACAGCTGGTCGACCATGGTGTTGATGGTGGTCTTGAGCTCGAGGATCTCACCGCGCGCGTCCACGTCGATCTTCTTCGACAGGTCACCCTGGGCAACCGCGGTGGTCACCAGCGCGATGTTGCGGACCTGGCTGGTCAGGTTGCCCGCCATGAAGTTCACCGAGTCGGTGAGGTCACGCCAGGTCCCGCCGACCCCGGGGACCTGCGCCTGGCCGCCCAGGCTGCCCTCGGTGCCCACCTCGCGGGCCACCCGGGTCACCTCGTCGGCGAAGGCGGACAGCTGGTCCACCATGGTGTTCAGGGTGTCTTTCAGGGCCAGCATCTCGCCCTTGACGTCGACGGTGATCTTCTGGCTCAGGTCCCCGCGGGCCACGGCCGTCGCCACCTGGGCGATATCACGCACCTGACCGGTCAGGTTGTCGGCCATGGCGTTGACCGACTCGGTGAGGTCCTTCCAGGTCCCGGCGACCCCCGGAACCTGGGCCTGGCCACCGAGTTTTCCGTCCGTGCCCACCTCGCGGGCCACCCGGGTCACCTCGGAGGTGAAGAGGGCCAGCTGGTCGGTCATGCTGTTGAAGACGGCGGCGATCTCGTCCATGAGCGGATCGCCGGTATGCGGCAGCCGGGTGCTGAAGTCCCCGCCGCGGACGGCGGTCAGGCCGTCGAGCAGCCGTTGCAGCCGCGGGTCGGCGGGCTGGCTGCCGGCCAGCGCTGCTTCCGCCATGACGACTCCTCCTGCAGATGACCCCACCCTGGTGCGGCCAGTTACTAGTGCGTTCGTGGCGACCGATACTGCCACGGCCGTTGACGTGGTCAGAAACGGTCGTTAATGACACCCTCTGCCCGGTAACGTGGCTCTCAAGCCGCTGAACCTCCCCGGGAAGGCCTCCTACCGTGACAGTACCGAGCGGCGCAGAATTCGCACGGCTAAGCGACCTAATTGCGCGGCAGCGGCGCGAGCTGGACAGGATGCAATCCGGGGCGGCCGCCCGCTCGGTCGTCGACCTGGCCCGGGGCGTGCTGATGGAGCAGCTCCGCTGCTCCCCCGCGGAGGCGCAAGCCCAGCTGGCGCACCTTTCCGCCGAGTCAGGCACGAGCGTGGCCGAGCTCGCGGCGCAGATCACCGGGCAGCAGACCCCCGCCACGGTGCCTGGCGGGCCGTCCGGCCCGGACGCGCCGGACCCGCGGGATCGCACCCGGCCGGCCTGCCGCAGGTCGCCCTGGCCGGAGCCGCCGCGGAGGCCGCGCACGATGGCGGCGGCATCGCGGCCGCCGTCCTCGAGGAGGCGCTGGCCCCTGCGGGCGCAATCGCCGTGGCCCTGTGGCTGGCCGAGCCGGACGGCGGGCTGGAACTGGCCGGGCAGGCCGGGTTCTCGGCCCGCGACGCCAGCCGCTGGCGGCGCATCCATCCGGACATGGACACGCCCGTGCAGCGGGCGGCGGACGAGGGGGCCGAGTACTGGTGGCCCGCGGGCCGTCCGGACGCCGCGCTGGCCCCGCTGATGGGCGACTGGCCGCAGGCGGCCCGGGTCGTGCTGCCGCTGCCCGGGCCGGGGGCGGCGCTCGGCGCGATGGAGGTCTGCTGGCCAGCGCCGCTGGACGAGTTCCCCGAGCCGCTGCGCCGGAACCTCAGCGCGCTGACCGACGTCTGCGCCCAGGCCCTCGGAACGCGGCTGCCCAGCGGGGACCTGGCCGCGGATCACCGGGCGGCGTGGGCCTTCGGCCTGCTGGACAGCCTGCTCGGCTCGGCCTTGTTCGCCACCGCACTCCGCGACCACGCCGGGCTGATCAGCGACTTCCGGATCAGCTACCTCAGCAAGGACTTCGCCGACCCGGCGGGCCGGCCGCCCGGCGCGCTGACCGGGCGCCCGCTGCTGGAGGTCTACCCGGCCGCCGCCCTGGCGGGCGGGCTGTACGACCGGGCCGTCCAGGTGATGGCGAGCGGCGAGGCGCAGTACACCTCGGGCGAGATCATCGCCGCGCCGGTGGCCGGCGGCCTGGTCACCCCGGTTCTGGAGGTCCGCATCGCCCGCCTCTACGACGGGGTGGTGATCACCTGGCGGCCCGCGGGCGAGGTCGAGCGCCTCGGCGCGCTGCTGCACCAGGCCCAGCGGCTGGGCCGGATCGGCGGCTGGGAGGAGAACCTGCTCACCGGGGAGGTGCTCTGGACCGGTCCGACCTTCGCGCTGTTCGGGCAGCCACCGGACGATCCGGTTCCGGTGGCCAGGCTGCACGCCCACGTCCCGGCCGATGACCTGCCGGTGGTCGAGAGCTTCCGCGCCACGCTGCTGGACGACAAGCGCGAGGCCGCCGCCGCGTTCCGGATCATCCGGGCCGACGACGAGAGCGTGCGGCAGATGCGCGCGTTCGCCGAGCCGGTCACCGACCAGGCCGGCACCCTGGTCGCCGTGCGGGGCGCCTACCAGGACGTGTCCGCGGACTATCACACCCAGGTGGCGTTCGCCGCGACCCGGGACCGGCTGGCCGACACCGAGGAATGGGCCGCGGAAGAGCACCGCCTGGCGCTGCGGCTGCAGCAGGCCATCACCCCCCAGGCCGCGGAACCGGTGGAGATCGCCGGCCTGGACATCGCCGCCCGCTACCGGCCCGCCGGACCCGGGAACCTGGTCAGCGGCGACTGGTACGACACGGTCCCGCTGCCGAGCAAGGAAGTACTGCTCGTGGTCGGCGATATCGCCGGGCACGGCATCGACGCGGTGACCGGCATGGTCGCGCTGCGGAACTGCCTGCGCGGTCTCGCGATCACCGGTGCCAGGCCGGCCCGGCTGCTGGGCTGGCTGAACAGCGTGGCCTGCAATCTCACTGACGGCATCATCGGCACGGTGGTGTGCGGGATCTACGATCCGGCCCAGCGGACCCTGTGCTGCTCAGCGGCCGGGCACCTGCCGCCGCTGCTGGTCCGGGACGGGGTGGCGCGGGAACTGACCCTGCCGCCCGGGGTGCTGGTCGGCGCCGATCCGGACGCCAGCTACGAGGAACTGACCACCACGCTGCAGCCGGGCGACGCCCTCGCGCTGTTCACCGACGGCCTGATCGAACGGCACGACGAGGCGATCGACGACTCGATGAACGCGCTGCTGGGCCTGGCCAGCCGCCCGGTCGGGGATGTCGCCCGGTTCGCCGATCACCTGATGAGCAGCGCGCGCTCCGACACGAGCGACGACGCGTGCCTGGTCGCCGTCCAGGTCCGCTGAGCCGGACACGGCCCGAGGCCGGCTCAGCCGAAGAAGACCTCGGCCTCGGCGTAGCGTTCCGGCGGCACCGTCTTCAGCTCGCGGGTGGCCTCCATCAGCGGCACCCGGATGATGTCCGTACCGCGCAGCGCCACCATGGTGCCGAAGTCACCGTCGCGGACCGCCCCGATCGCGTGCACCCCGAACCGGGTGGCGAGCACCCGGTCGTAGGCCGTCGGGGTCCCGCCCCGCTGGACGTGGCCCAGCACCGTGCAGCGGGCCTCCTTGCCGGTCCGCTTCTCGATCTCGTCGGCCAGCGTCTGCCCGATGCCGCCCAGCCGCACGTGGCCGAACGCGTCCAGCTTCTGGTCCGTGACCTGAACGTCTTCTTCCTGCGGGGTGGCACCCTCGGCGACCACCACGATCGGCGCGTACCGGGTCTGGAACCGGTGCTCCACGTAGGCGCAGACCTTCTCGATGCTGAACGGCTTCTCCGGGATGAGGATCACGTTGGCGCCCCCGGCCAGCCCGGCGTGCAGCGCGATCCAGCCCGCATGCCGCCCCATCACCTCGCAGATCAGCGCGCGGTGGTGGCTTTCCGCTGTGGTGTGCAGCCGGTCGATGGCCTCCATCGCGATGTTCACCGCGGTGTCGAAGCCGAACGTGTAGTCGGTCGCGCCCAGGTCGTTGTCGATGGTCTTCGGCACCCCGACCACGCGGAGGCCTTCCCCGTGCAGCCGGGTGGCCACCCCCAGGGTGTCCTCGCCGCCGATCACCACCAGGGCGTCCACGCCCAGGCCGGCCAGGTTGTCCTTGATCCGCTCCACCCCGGAGCGGCCGCCCTGGCTCGCGGACTCGGCCAGCGGGTTGGTGCGCGACGAGCCGAGGATCGTCCCGCCCCGCGGCAGGATCCCCCGCACCGCCTGCACGTCAAGGGGCACGGTGTCGCCTTCGAGGGGACCGCGCCAGCCGTCGCGGAAGCCCACGAACTCATAGCCGAACTCCGTGGTGCCCCGGCGGACCAGCGCCCGGATGACCGCGTTCAACCCTGGGCAGTCTCCGCCGCCCGTCAGAACTCCAACTCGCATAAGGCAACACTAGCCCTCCGGCAGGCGCCGGCTGTCGGCGCTGGGACAACCGGCGTCACCAGGTTGCCGCGACCGTGGCGGCAGCCGCGGTCGCGGCAACCGGAGACCAGAACGGCCGGGGCGCGCGGGTCAGTGGACGCGCGGGGGAATCTCCCGGGCCCCCGTCGGTATTTCAGTCATTAATCCGCTCCGTGAATCAAGGGCCGTAACCTTAGCGTTTGCTGGAGGCCGGAAACGCTGGGTTGATCAGGACGTACTGGTCAGGCCGGCGGGCCCGGCAGCGGCGGGGGATGGAGGCGCGCCACATGATCGACCTGGAGCTGTCCTGGCGGGCGGCGGCGGTCACTGCGGCGTGCCTGGCCGGCGCCTCAGCTGCCGCCCGGTACGCGGTCCGCCCGCCCCGGCAGCCCACCGCGCACCAGCCCACCGCGCAGCAGGCCACCGCGCAGCAGGCCACCGCGCACCAGCCCGACGGGCAGCAGGCCGGGGCGCCTGAGGCGGCCGCCACCCCGCCGCCCCCCTCCCGGGCGTGGCCGCGGCGGGTGGCCCTGGCCGGCGGGGTGGCACAGGAAGCCGCGGTCCTGCTGGCCCTGTTCGCCCTGTGGCAGCTGGCCGGGAGCTTCAGCCTGATCGGCCCGGGCGGCGCGCTGGCCCGGGCCGAGTGGATCTGGCACACCGAGCGGGTCGTGCATCTGCCCAGCGAGACGGGAATCCAGCGCGCCTTTCTCCCGCATCCGCTGCTCGTCCAGGCGCTCAACCTGTACTACGCGTCACTGCACTTCGTGGTGCTCATCAGCTGCCTGGTCTGGGTGTACGCCCGGCACCGGCGGCAGTACCCGCAGGTCCGGACCACGCTGGTGCTGTTCACCGCGGGCGCGCTGCTGATCCAGTTCCTGCCGGTCGCGCCGCCGCGGATGCTGCCGGGCGACGGCCTGGTGGATACGGCGGCGCGGTACGGCCAGTCGGTCTACGGCTCAGTGGCGGGCTTCAACGCTGACCAGCTCTCCGCGATGCCCTCGGTGCACGTGGGGTGGGCGCTGCTGGTGGCGCTGGTGGTGGTGCAGGTGTCCGGGAGCCGCTGGCGCTGGCTGGTGCTCGGCTACCCGGTGCTCACCCTGCTGGCGGTCATCGTCACCGCCAACCATTTCTGGCTGGACGGCATCGCCGCAGCGCTGCTGCTGGCGCTGGCGCTCCTGGTGCAGCGGGCCGGGCGGGCCGCGCGCCGCCGGATCCGCTGGTGGTGGCAGCACCGCAGGCGGGCCGGCCGGCCGGGCTACGCCCCGGAACCGTCCTCGGTGGAGGCGTGGACCAGCCGCTCGGCCTTATGCTCGGCCTTCAGCCGCTCCTTGGTCCGCGCCGCGTCCTCGTCCACATACTCCTGGCTGGCCAGAGCCATGATCGCGTACATGATCTCGTCGGTCACCGCGCGCAGCACGAGCCGGTCGGCTTCGAGTCCCGCGTACCGGGAGAAGTCCAGCGGCTTGCCGAAACGGACGCCGGGCCGGAAGCGCAGCCGCGGCATCAGCTTGCCCGACGGCATGAGGTCGAACGTGCCGAGCATGGCACACGGGATCACCGGTGCTCCCGATTCCAGGGCCAGCCGGGCCACCCCGGTCTTGCCCCGGTAGAGCCGCCCGTCGGGGGTCCGGGTGCCCTCGGGGTAGATGCCGAGCAGCTGGCCCTGGGCCAGCACGCGCAAGCCGGTATTGATGGCCCGCTCACTGGCCCGGCCACCCGACCGGTCCACCGGGATCTGCCCCACCCCGCTGAAGAAAGCCTTGCTGACCAGGCCCTTCAGCCCGTGTCCGGTGAAGTACTCGGACTTGGCCAGGTAGGTCACCTTGCGCGGCAGCGGCAGCGGGCCGAAGAAGTGATCGGCGAACGAGAGGTGGTTGCTGGCGATGATGGCCGGCCCCTCCCGGGGCACGTTCTCGGTGCCCTCCGCCCAGGGCCGGAAGATAAGCGCCAGGAAGGGCCCCAGGATCGCCTTGACCACCCAGTAGAACACGTGCCCATCGTCGCACGAGATAGGCCAGAAAGCGCCGCCCCTCAGCACGGATTACGCGGCCGGGTGGCGTGCGGCGAAGCGCGGGCCATGCGACGATGCGAGAGCGTGAGCGTGAGATGCGCGGCCAGGCCCCGGGGGACGGTAGGTGCCCGGGGGCCCCCGGGCGCGCGGCCGAGGCCCCGGCGTGGAGGACGATGAACTCATGCCAGTTATCCCAGGCGCGGAATCGTACTTCCACCCGGGCAGCCACGGCCCCGCCGTCCTGCTGTGCCACGGGTTCACCGGTTCCCCGGGGTCGCTGCGGCCGTGGGCGGAGTACCTGGCTGAGGCGGGGCTGACGGTGTCCGTGCCCCGGCTGCCCGGCCACGGCACAACCTGGCAGGAGATGTCCCGCACCCGGTGGGAAGACTGGTACGCGGAGGCGGACCGGGCTTATGAGGAACTGCGCGGGCAGAGCAGCGAGATCTTCGTGATGGGCCTGTCCATGGGGGGCTGCCTGGCGCTGCGGATGGCGGAACTGCACGGCGCCGGGGTGACCGGCCTGGTTCTGGTCAACCCGTCGCTGGCCCCGGACACCAAGCTGTTCCTGCTGGCCCCGGCGCTGAAGCTGGTGGTGCCGTCGCTACCCGGGATCGCGAGCGACATCAAGAAGGAGGGCGTCGAGGAGCTCGGCTACACCCGGGTGCCGGTGCGGGCCGCGGCGTCCCTGCCCGGGCTGTGGCGGCTGACCCAGTCCCAGCTGGGCAAGGTGACCCAGCCGGTGCTGGTCTACCGCAGCACGGTGGATCACGTCGTGGGACCGCCCAGCATGCGGGTGCTGCGTGCGGCGCTGCCCCCGGGCCAGCTGACGGTGCGGGACTGCCCGGACAGCTACCACGTGGCCACCCTGGATAACGACGCACCAACGATCTTCGCCGGGAGCCTGGAGTTCGTCCGGGCCCACAGTCATGCGGAGACGGAGTGAAGGGCAGCGGGCGGGGCGCGTCCGGCGGCGAGGAAGCCGCCTGGCGTGACCTGATCGCGAACTACGGGGCCGAGCCGGAAGCGGAGGGCGAGGTGCCGTGGCCGGAGCGGGAGAACCTGCCCGGCCCGCGCCGGGCGGGGACCCTGCCGGACGCCTGCCCGGACACCGACCCCTCGCTCACCCTGGACCTGAGCGACGACACGGACCCGGCGCTGGACCTCGGCACCGACCCCGGCGGGACCCCGGCGCCCGGGCCTGCCGGCTACCCGGGCCGCCGCGATGTCCCCGGCCCCGGCCGCCAGGACGTCCCGGGCGCGAACGGCTCGCCGGCTTCCACCGCGGACGGCCCGGCGGTTGACGGTCCGGCCGCGCATGGACCCCCTTCCATCGGCCGCAACGAGGACCCCGCCCCCGCCGGTCCCGCCCCCGGAGGCCGGCCGCGGATCGTCCGCCCGGCCAGTTCGGTGCCGCCCCCGCCGGTCCCGGCCGACGATGAGGACTTCGTGCCGCCGGTCCCGCCACCGCTGCCGTCGCTGGACCCGGTGGCCAAGGGCGCCTGGGTGGCGTTGTTCGGCGGCCCCGGTTATCTGCTGCTGGCCACCATGGCGGGCTGGGCCATCCCGGGGTGGGCGGCGTTCCTGGCCGTGGCGGCGTTCGTCGGGGGCTTCGCGGTCCTGGTGATCAGGATGGGCGAGAAGCCGCCCCGGGACTCAGGCCCGGACGACGGCGCGGTCGTCTGAGGTCACCAGTCGCGCGGGCCCTGGTCGCCGGCCCGGTCCCCGAAGGGGTCGGTGTGTCCCCGGCCTGGTCCGCCGGATCCCGGCCAGCGGGGTCCCCGCCAGCCACGGCCGCGCCGGGCCCGGAAGATGGCCAGCGCGACCAGGGCGAGCACGATGAGCAGCACGATCCAGTGACCGAACGTCGGGACCCGCCACAGCAGGCCCAGCCGCCAGATCGCGCGCCAGATGATGAGCCGGATGATCAGGTGAGCCAGGCCGCCCCCGCCGCCCAGTCCCAGGCCGCCCAGTCCCAGGCCGCCGAGGGCCAGGCCGCCGAGGGCCAGGCCGCGCAGTACCGCGGGCCTGCCTGCGGCGCCCTGGCCGCCCGTGGCACTCTGGCCGCCTGCGCCGCTCTGGCCGCCCGCAGCGGTCTGGCCAGCCGAAGCCGCAGGGCTGCCCGGGACGACAGAGCTGCCCGGGACGGAGCGCGCGCCGGGCGCCCGGCGCGCGCGCACCGCGGGAATATGCGCGTCCACACTTCACGATGCCACGCGTAACCCCGTGCCCGGGCCAAGGCGCGGTCAACGTTACGTGGGGTTTTGCTCCCCGGGGCCAGGTGCCGCGGACGGGCCTGGGCCGTTCCCCGCGGGACCCGCTGACGGCCCGGCGGGCCCGGCCGGGTCAGCCGCCTCGGCCGGGTCAGCCGCCTCGGCCGGGTCAGCCGCCTCGGCCGGGTCAGCCGCCTCGGCCGGCGGGTCCGGCAGCACGCGCGGGCGGGCCAGCTCGTCCGTTGCCTCACCCCATACCCCGCCGCCCGGCGCCCCGCCGCCCGGCGGCTCCTGGATCGCCTCGTCCCACACGGCACTGTCGCTGGCCGGCTCCTCGGTCACGTCGTCCCACACGTCGCCGCTGGCCGGCGCCTCGTCCCGGGGCCGGGCCTGCCGTCCGGCCGCGGCCACCGCCGCCTCGAACGCGGCGACCGCGTCCTGCATCACCACGGAGACCGCGTCGCTGGCGGCCGCCACGGTCGAGGACAGCCCGGGGCCAGATTCCCGGAGCCTGCGCCGGGCCCGGCAGATCGGGCACCACTGGCACTCCGGGGCCTCATGATCCGCGGTCGCGTTTTCCCAGACATCCCCGTGCGTATTGCTGCCGCCGAGGGCGGTCCGGACCTGGTCACCCAGTTGCCTGCTCACGCTGCGCGCCCCCGAGCGGACCAGCCATCGCTGGAGCTCGCCGATCGGGTCGCCGCCTGGCTGCCGCTCCGTCACGTCACGCCTTCTTCCCTGTCCGTGTCCAGCTGGGTGCTCCCCGCCGTGGCCTGCGCGCGCAGGCCCTCGACCCGGGATTTGAGCCCCTTCAGCGCGGTGTCGATGATGACCTTCTCTGCCTTCCGCTTCAGCATGCCCAGCAGCGGCACCCGCAGGTCCACGCTGAGGTCGTAGGTGACCTCGGTGCCGCGGGAGCCGTCGGCCAGGGAGTAGCGGCCGGTCATCGCGCTGATGACCGATCCTGGCTCGGCGAGATCCCAGCGAACGCCAGAGTCGTCCCACTCATAGCTAAGGCCGTAGCGGTCTTTTATCATCCCGGCGTCCAGGCTGAACCGGACCAGGCTGGGGCGGCCGTCCGCGCCGCGGGCGGCCACCTCGGCGGAGCGCACGGCGCTCGCCCACTGCGGGTAGGCGGCGAAATCGGCAATGACGGCCATCACGTCCGGCCTGGCCGCCGCGATGGAGATGCTCGACGTCGTCCTGTCGGCCATGCTCGGAGCGTACCGCCATGCCCGGCCCGGCACGCCGGCCGCGGCGGACGAGTTAGGCCGGGCTAGCTGGACCGGAGCCCTACCATTCCAGGACGTAGGGGACCCCGGTCGCGCGGAAGTGGCCCACGTTGATGCACTCCGTCCGGCCGATGCGGACCCGGCGGGCCAGCGGCTGGTGCACGTGGCCGAACAGGGCGTACCGGGGCTGGGTCCTCCGGATGTGCTCGAGTACCGCGGTGCTGCCCCGTTCCAGGCGGCGGGCCACGGTGTCGTACAGCAGCTGCGGGACGGCCGGCGGGATATGCGTGCACAGCACGTTGACCTCGCCCGTCGCGCTCACCTTGGCCGCGTAGGCGTCCTCGTCGATCTCGTAGGGGGTCCGGTAGGCGGACGGCAGCCCGCCACCGACGAACCCGAAGGTCCAGCCGCCGAGGGTGGCCCGCTGCCCGTCGAGCACCTCGTGCCCCGGCTTGAGATGCTGCTGCCACAGCGGCGGGATGTCCACGTTGCCGTAGGTCATGTAGGCAGGCTCCGGCATGGCCGCGAAGAGCTCCGCGTACTGGCTGGAGGCCGCCTGCCGGACGTAGCCGGACGGGTCGCCGTCCAGCTGCCCCCACAGCCGCCGGGAGAACTCCCGGGCCTCGTCGAACCGCTTGGCCAGGCGCAGCTCGACGAACGTGCGGGTCGCCTCGGTGCCGAACAGCTCGGGGAAGATGCCCTGCCGGTGGTCGGCGTAGTCGATGAACAGCAGGAGGTCGCCCAGGCAGATGAACCCGTCCGCGCCGCCGGCGGCCGCGAGCGCCCCCGCACGGCCATGAACGTCACTGACCACGTGCACCCGCATGAGCCAACCGTACAAGCCCGGGGCCCCCGGCCCGGCCCGGTATGACCCGGTGCGGGTCAGTCCAGCGGCCGCCGCAGCGGGTACTCGAAATAGCCCCGTGACCACAGGCCGACCGGCTGGTTGGCCAGGGTCTGCGCCATCCAGGGCGCGAGCCTGGTGGCCCCGCCGATCCTGGCCGGCGCGCCCCGGCTGAAGTCCGAGCGGACGCTGGGGCCGGTGATGATCCAGCCCTCCTCGCCGACGGCGTTCATGGCCGCATACCGCTCCCCGGGGACCAGGTCGCCCAGTTCCACGACGGATACCACCCGGGCCTGCATGGCCGTGACCAGGATGCCGACCGTGTGCTCGGGTGGCTGCTGTTCAGTGGGCGCGAGCGCAATGGTTATCAGGGAGCCGTACTCCCATCGCGTGGGCATCCCGACAGGTTGCCACAACCGGCGCCCCGGGGAGGCCACCCGGCGGACCGGGTTCGCCTGCCCGGCCGGTAATCTGGGTCGTACTACCTGCGGGTAGCTTGCGGGGGGCCAGCCGGGGTACGGTCCAGTCGTTCACCGGGGCACACAACATGACCGGCAGGAGCTGTCATGCGTGAATACAGCACCCCCGCACTGGTGGAGGTCGCGCCGTCGGCGAACCTCGCCGACGTGGTGTTCGAGCGCGCGGATCGCGAGCCGCAGGCGGCGGTCATGCGCCGCCGGACCGGCGGCGGCCCGGCCTGGCGTGAGGTGACCGCGGCGCAGTTCCGCGACGAGGTCACGGCGCTGGCCAAGGGGCTCATCGCGGCCGGTCTCGGGCCTGGGGACCGGGTGGCGCTGCTGTCCCGGACCCGGTATGAGTGGACGCTCGCGGACTACGCGATCTGGACCGCGGGCGCGGTCAGTATCCCGATCTACGAGACATCCTCGGCCGAGCAGGTGGACTGGATCCTCAGCGACTCGGGCGCCCGGGCCCTGATCGCCGAGACGCCCGCGCACCTGGAGGCGGCCGCCGAGGTACTGGGCAGGCTGCCGGCGGTGGAGCGGACCTGGCTGATCGAGGGGGCTGACGGCGCGGCGGGCGCGGCGAAGCCACTGGACAGCCTGGCCGGGGAGGGTGCCGCGGTCAGCGACGAGGCGCTCGCCGAGCGCCGCTCGGCCCGGAAGGCCGCCGACCTGGCCACGATCATCTACACCTCCGGAACCACGGGCCGCCCCAAGGGATGCGAGCTCACCCACGGGAACATGCTCGCCGACGTGCGGAACGCGATCGGCGCCCTGCCGGAGATCTTCACCGTGTCCGGGCGCTGCGCCCTGCTGTTCCTGCCGCTGGCCCATTCGTTCGCCCGCATCATCCAGGTCGGCTGCCTCGAATCGGGCACCGTCCTGGGGCACACCGCGGACGTGGCGAACCTGGTGGCCGACCTGGGCAGCTTCCAGCCGACCTTCATCCTGGCCGTCCCCCGGGTCTTCGAGAAGGTGTACAACGGCGCGGAACTGCAGGCCTCGGCCAGCCCGGTGAAGACCCGCATCTTCGCCGCCGCGGCCCGGACGGCGGTCGAGTGGAGCCAGACGCTGGGCGCCGGCGGACGGCCCGCCCCGGGTGGCCAGAGCCTGCGGCTGCGGGCCGCGCACGCCCTGTACGACCGGCTCGTCTACAGCAAGCTGCGGGCGGCCACCGGCGGGCGGGTCCAGTACGCCGTGTCCGGCGGCGCCCCACTCGGCGACCGGCTCGGGCACTTCTTCCGCGGCGCGGGCCTCACCGTGCTGGAGGGCTACGGGCTCACCGAGACCAGCCCGGTGGTCTCGGCCAACCTGCCCAGCCGTAACAAGATCGGCACGGTCGGGCCGCCGGTGCCCGGGGTGACGGTGCGGATCGCGGACGACGGGGAGATCCTCGTCTCCGGGCCGAACATCTTCGCGGGCTACTGGCAGAACGAGGCCGCGACCGCCGAGATGATCGACGCTGAGGGCTGGCTGCACACCGGCGACCTGGGTGAGCTCGACGACGACGGCCACCTGCGGGTGACCGGCCGGAAGAAGGACATCATCGTCACCGCCGGGGGCAAGAACGTGGCCCCGGCGGTGCTGGAGGACCGGCTGCGCGCGCACCCGCTGGTCAGCCAGGCCATGGTGGTAGGCGACGGCCGCCCGTACATCGCCTGCCTGGTCACCCTCGATGAGGAGGCGCTGGAGGCCTGGACGGGCCGGCGCCGCAGCTGGCCTCGGCCAGCCTGGCGGAACTGGCCGAGAACCCGGAGCTGATCGCCGAGATCCAGAAGGCGGTGGACGACGCCAACCGGGCGGTGTCCCGGGCCGAGTCCATCCGCCGGTTCCGGGTGCTGCCGGTCGACTTCACCGAGCAGGAGGGCTATCTCACGCCGTCCCTGAAGGTCCGCCGGGGCGTGGTGAGCAAGGACTTCGCCGCGGATATCGACGCCCTCTACGCCTGACGGGCGGGCTGGCCAGCACAGGCCCCAGCACAGGGGCCCAGCACAGGGGCCCAGCACAGGCCCCCAGCACAGGCGGCCGGGACGGGATCATCCCGCCAGGATCTGCTCCAGCCGCCGCGCGACCAGGTCCCAGCGCCATTCGCGGTCCACCCAGGCCAGGCCCTTCTCGCCCATGGCGCGGGCTCCGGAGGGGTCGGAAAGCAGCTCGGTGAGCCGGCCTGCCAGGGCGGTGACGTCGCGTCCCGGGACCACGTAGCCGGTTTCCCCGCCCAGCACCGCGTCCGGTGCGCCGCCGGAGTCGCCGGCGATCACCGGCAGCCCGGTCGCGGAGGCCTCCAGGTAGACGATGCCCAGGCCCTCGACGTCCAGCCCGCCGCGCCGGGTCCGGCAGGGCATCGCGAACACGTCGCCCGCGTCGTAGTAGGCGGGCAGTTCCGCGTCCGGCACCTGGCCGGTGAACACGACGGAGCCGGCGACGCCGAGCTGGCGCGCGAGCTGACGCAACCGGCCGGTTTCCGGGCCGCTGCCGACCAGCAGGAGGACGGGGTCACCGGCCGCCCGGACCAGCGGCCAGGCCCGGATGAGCGTGTCCTGGCCCTTACGTTTGACCAGCCGGGACACGCAGACCACCACCGGCCGCCCGGCCAGGCCGAGCCGGTCCCGGATGGCGGCCCCGCCCGCGCCCGGGCGGAACGCCGCAGTGTCCACGCCGGGGGCCAGCCGGGCCATCCGGGCCGCGGCCGCCGGCGACAGGGCCCGGGCCAGCCGGACCCGGAAGTACTCGCCGAGGTAGGTGACGACGTCGACCGAGTCACCGATCCGGCGCAGCAGGCTGCGGGCGACCGGCAGCGCCGCCCAGCCCGCCTCGTGGCCATGAGTCAGGGCGACGATCCGCCTGGCCCCGGCCGCACGGAGCGCGGGAGCCAGCAGCCCGAGTGGCGCGGCCGCGCCGAAGAGCACCGTGTCACAGCCGTGCTCGGTCAGGGCCTGGACCGCGCGGCGGCGCACCGAGGGCACGGGCAGCATCAGCGACGTGGGATGACGGAGCACCGGGAACGGCTGCTGCCGGTCGAAGGCGGCGGCACCTTCCCAGGCGGGGGCGTAGACGACGACCTGGCCGGGGGGCAGCCGCAGGGCCAGGGCGTGCACGAACGACTGGATGCCGCCGGCCCGCGGCGGGAAGTCGTTGGTCACGATCAGGATCTTTGCCATCTGGGGAAGATCATAGCGGCGCCCCGGGAATCCCCGGGGCGCCGCCATGCCGCGGTCTCAGCCGCCGCTGGTTCTGCGTGGTGCCTGATTCAGGGCCGCGCGGCGCTGTCCAGGTTGGCGGAGTACCAGCCCGCCAGCGGGACCTTCTCCACGTCCTCGCCGGTCTGCGGCGCGTCGATCAGGTAGCCGCCGCCGACGTACATGCCCACGTGGCCGTCACCGTCGAAGAACAGCAGGTCGCCAGGCTCCAGGTCGCTCGTGGAGACCGCGGGCAGCGCGGCCACCTGCTCGTAGGTGGTCCGCGGGATCGACACCCCGGCATACGCCCACGCCGCCTGGACGAGTCCGGAGCAGTCGAACTCGTTCGGCCCGGTCGCCCCGTACACGTACGGGTCGCCCAGCTTGGAGTAGGCGTAGGCCACGGCCTTGCCGGCCTGGCTGCTGGTCGGGACCGGGTCGCTGGCCGTCGTGGTGCCGCCGAGCCCGGGCGTCGTGGTCGCGGCCACGGTCTGCTGCTGCTGCGCGGTCAGCGTGGCCAGCATGGCCTTCTTCTGGGCCAGGGACTTGCCGATCGACTTCTTGCGGTCCAGGCGCTGCGCGTCCAGGCCCACCACCGCCTGCTCGGTCCGGCGCGCGGTCAGCTGGGCCCCCTGGAGCTGGCGGGCCGCCTCGACGAACTCGGTCACCTGCGCCGACCGGTCACTGGACAGCTGCAGCAGGACCGAGGCCTGGCTCAGCACCGCCTGGGGGTTATCCGAGGTCAGCAGGGCGCCCATGGAAGTCATGGTGCCGTTCTCGTAGGCCGTGGAGGCGATCGCCGCGATCTGGCTGCGCATCGACTCGAATTTGGCCTGGTCCGCCCGACCTCGCGGTCGACCAGCGAGAGGCGCTGCTTGGCGCTCCCGAGCTGCTGCTCAGACTGGTCGTACTGCTGGGCCGCCTGGTCCTCCTCGGAGGTGAGCCGGTTCACCGACTTCTCCACCTGGCCGACGGTCGGCTTGGGCGCGGCACCGGCGGAACCGGCGAAGGTGGCCAGCGCCCCGGCCGCCACCACGCTGGCCCCGATGGCCAGCCCGCGGCGCAATGCCGATTTGCTCCGGGCGGATTTGGCCCGGGCCGACGTGCGCGAGCGCGCAGGGTCGGTAGCTGGACGCGTACTCACGTACGTGATCACGCTCCTTCTTCCACTCCGCCTACCGGGTGAGCTGACGGGTTCGGGCTGTGGAAGATGCCCTACGGCCGGGTCACGGTACGGCTGACCCATCGCGGTGACCGCGATGCGGAAAACCCGTGCGTGACCTGGCCGATTCACCCCTGAAGGACTCGCGTTCCGGGTTGGTCCCGGGACAGTCCTCCGGTGGGTCCCCGGCTCTCTGGCTGGTCGTCCTAGGCCAGCGCGAAGACTCGGCGGTGGCCGGTCGCCGTCACCATAGTGGTGGCTGGGGAGCGAGCCGACCGGGGCTGACACTAGTGAAGGCCGCTAGGGGAATTCAACCGCTTCGCGAACTCCCGTGACCTGCTTGACCATCGCCATGCGTTTGCGTTCCCGCAGAATGCCCACGCTGGCAGGGTTCCGGCCGGGTCAGCCGGGGCCGGCACCGGGCGTGTCCTGGCCGGAATCCGGCGTGTCCCGATCACCGAGCGGGCCGGCCCGGCTCAGGACGCCTTGGCCGACGGGCGCAGCAGCAGCGGTGAGACCAGCCGCGCATCGGCGAGCACCCGCAGCGCCCGCTGCTCGGCCGGGCCCAGGTCGGCCACCGGCTCCCCCTCGGCGAGCAGGGCGGTGACCACGCAGTCCGGGCAGGCGATGCCACGCATTTCGCAGCGGTCGCATTCGATCAGCATCTCTCCTCCTCTGGTTGGCTCCCCCGTCCCGGGCCGGGCCAGGGACCCCCGGGGGGCGTCGCGGCGCCCCCGGAAGGGCCATCGGGGCTCACGCTAGGCGGGGGTACTGACAGTGGGCGGCCCGGGCGGGCCTGGGATGATTCGGCCATGCCCGATGACGACCGCAGCGCAGCACAGCATCAGCGGCAGGCCTCGTCCTTCGGCGCTGCCGCGGCCGCCTACGAGCGCGGGCGGCCGCCCTACCCGGCCGAAGCGATCGACTGGCTGCTGCCGGACGGCGCGTCGCGCGTGCTCGACCTGGGCGCCGGCACCGGCAAGCTGACCCGCCTGCTCCGCGACCGCGGCCTGGACGTCCTCGCGGTAGAGCCCTCCGCGGGCATGCGGGAGCAGCTGCGCCCGCGCCGTGCCGGATGTCCCCGTGCACGCCGGGTCGGCGGAGGAGATCCCGCTGGCCGACGGCAGCGTCGACGCGGTGCTCGTTGCCCAGGCCTGGCACTGGGTGGACCTCAGCCGGGCGGTACCGGAGGTGGCCCGCGTCCTCGTCCCGGGCGGGCGGCTCGGCCTGGTGTGGAACATCCGGGACGAGCGGGAGGACTGGGTGGCCGAGCTGGGCCGGATCCTGCACGACCCCGGCGAGCACCGCCGCCCGGACCGGGGGATCATCGGGCCTCCGTTCGGGCCGGTCGAGCGGCGTGACGTGGAGTGGAAGCACCGGCTCAGCCGGGACGAGCTGGTCGACCTGGCGGCCTCGCGCAGCTACGTGATCACCATGCCGGAGGAGCAGCGGGCCGCCGTGCTGGCCGGGGTACGGCGGCTGGCCGGTACTCAGGCCGCCCTGGGCGGATCGGACGAGCTGGTGCTGCCCTACGTGACCGAGTGCTACCGGGCCCAGCTGAGCTGAGCCAGCGCCGCGGGGCGGCCGGCGTGCCTGGGGCCGAGTGTCGGCAGCCCGGCATAGCGTGACCCTGTGATCATGCCCGACAGCAGGGTGCGGGACTGGCTGGCCGCCGCCAGGACGCGCGTCCGCCACCCCTGGACCCCCGGGATCCGGCGGCAGCCGCTCAGCACGCTGGACTTCGTCGTGGTCGACGTGGAGACCACGGGCTGGTCGCCAGACGCGGACAGCATCACCGAGATCGGCGCGGTCCGGCTGAGCGGCGGCCAGGTCCGCGCGGAGTTCGCCGCCCTGGTCAACCCGGGGCGGCCCATCCCGCCGGACATCGTCGCGCTGACCGGCATCACCGACGCCATGGTCGCCACCGCTCCCCCGGTCAGCGCGGTCCTGCCCGCGCTTCCTCGACTTCGCCCGCGGCGCCGTGCTCACCGCGCACAACGCGCCCTTCGACCTCGGCTTCCTCAGCGCGGCGTGCGGCCAGCACCGGGCGGCGCTGGCCCGCGCCGGCCGGTCCTGGACACGGTCACGCTGGCCCGGCTGCTGCTCACCGAGGACGAGGTGCCGAACTGCAAGCTGGCCACGCTGGCTGAATTCTTCGGTGCGGCCGCCCTCCCGGACCACCGTGCGCTGGCCGACGCCCGGGCCACCGCCGCGGTGCTGGGGGCCCTGCTGGACCGGCTGCCCGCGGCCGGCGTGCGGACGCTCGCGCAGCTCGGCGCCGCAGAACGGGCGGCCGCGCGGCGGGCCGCTCCCCGGCTCGCCCCCGCCGCCGCGGAGGGTCCGCAGCCCGGCCGGTGAGCAGCGGTACGCTACGCCGGGCAGGCCGCCGGAGACTGGCCAGGTGCGGGCCGTTAAGGAGGCGTCAGGTGATCACCGCGATCGTCCTGCTGAAGGCCGATGTGGCGCGGATCCCCGAGACGGCGGAGATCATCGCCCAGATCCCGCAGGTCACCGAGGTCTACTCGGTGACCGGGCGAGTTCGACCTGGTGGCCCTGGTCCGGGTACGGGCGCACGAGGAGCTGGCCGACGTGATCCCGGGCCCGCTCAACCGGGTCGACGGCGTCACGCACACCGAGACGCACATCGCGTTCCGCACGTATTCGCGGCACGACCTCGAGGCCGCGTTCGCGCTCGGCTACGAAGAGGGATAAGCCGTGTCAGCCCGGGGGCCCGAGCCCCCGGATCCCCCCGGACGTTCCCGCCCCGCGGGCACGTCAGTGTACTGCGGTTGCCGGGTGGGTCGCCGACTCGGAGGGAACCTGCCCGCGGCAGGCCCCGCCTCGCCGGCGGGCTAGCCGGAGCGGGCCAGCCGCTGGCTGGCCGCTACCCAGCGGTCCAGCACATTCGCGGCGGCCCCGGCGTCGAGGGCCGCGCTGGCCCGGGCGAACGCCTCGGTGAGGGCCTTGTCCAGCGCGTCAGCCCCGGGGATCCCGGCGGACGCCGCGAGCGCCGCGGCCGCGTTCAGCAGCACGGTGTCCCGCACCGGGCCCGGTTCGCCGGCCAGCACCGCGCGGGCCACCGCCGCGTTGTGCTCGCGGTCGCCGCCCGCGCAGGTCCTCCGGCCGGGCCCGGCCAGCCCCAGCACGGCGGGGTCGAACACGGTCTGCGTCACCGCGCCGTCGTGCACCACCCAGACGGTGGAGGTGGTCGTGGGGGTCAGCTCGTCCAGCCCGTCGTCACCGTGGAAGACCAGCGCCGAGCAGCCGCGGCCGGCCAGCACCCCGGCGATGACCCCGCCCATCCGCGGGTCGGCGACGCCCACCGCCTGGGCCCCGGGGCGGGCCGGGTTGGCACACGGGGCCGAGGAAGTTGAACACCGTGGGCACGCCGAGCTCGCTGCGTGCGACCGACGCGTGCCGCAGGGCCGGATGATAGAGCGGCGCGAACAGGAATGCGATCCCGGATCTCCTCCGCCAGCTGCGCGCTGGCCGCCGGCGGACAGGTCGATCGACCACGCCCAGCGCCTCCAGCACGTCGGCGGCGCCGCAGGCGGACGAGGCGGCGCGGTTGCCGTGCTTGACCATCCGCGCGCCGGCCGCCGCCGCGACGATCGCGCCCATCGTGGAGATGTTCACCGTGTGCGCGCCGTCCCCGCCGGTGCCGACGAGGTCGACCAGTCGCCGGGCACGCTGATCGGGGTGGCCTTGTCGCAGCATCACCTGGGCCAGGCCGGCCAGCTCGGCGCGCGTCTCGCCCTTGATCCGCAGCGCCACGCCGAAACCGGCGACCTGGACCGGGCGTCGCGGCGCCCTCCATGATCTCGTTCATGGCCCAGGCAGCCTCGTCCGGGCTGAGCGTCTCGCCCCGGATCAGCGCGCCGATGAGCGGCCCGCCAGGACGGCGCCCGCGGCGCGGTCGGCTGCATCGCGGCCCTTTCCGGCCGGGCGCTCAGCCGCCGGCCTGGGCGGCCAGGTGCTCGGCACGCTGGCGCATCAGGCCGGCGAGGGCCGGAGCGAACGCCACCGGGTCGATCGGGTGGCTGGTCACGGCGTCCGCGCGCGACCAGGTGGCCAGCCAGCCGTCGTCCGCCCGGCCCGATCACCAGCAGCACCGGCGGGCAGTCGTGGATCTCGTCCTTGGCCTGGCGGCAGATGCCCATGCCGCCGGCGGCTGCGCCTCGCCGTCCAGCACCATGACGTCGGCGCCGCCCCGCGTCGAGCAGGCGGATCAGCGCCGGCTCGGTGGCTACCTCGATGATCTCGGCCTCGGGCACGTCGGGGGCCGGACGGCGCCCGATGGCAAGCTGCATCGGGCCCGCACGTCCGCATCATGGCTGTAAACAACGACCTTCATGGAACTGGATGGTACCGACACGGGGGGTCGGCGCGACGCTCGCCTACGGGTTGTCGTAATAATGACCTCGTGGCGACAGCATCCGTCACCGAGAAGGTACCCACTCCCCGCCCGCCCACCGCGCGGCCGAACCTGGTCAGCGTGGGCACGATCGTCTGGCTGTCCTCGGAACTGATGTTCTTCGCGGCGCTGTTCGCGATGTACTTCACGATCCGCTCGGTGGACAAGGGCAAGGGCATTGCGCTGGCCGGGTGGCCCACCTCGACCTCACCCTGGGATCGATCAATACCACCGTCCTGCTGCTGTCCAGCGTGACCTGCCAGCTCGGGCGTGTTCGCGGTGGAGCGCGGCCAGATCAGGCGGGCCGGGCCGGATCTGGCAGGTGTCCCGCTGGGGCCTGCGCGAGTGGTACGTGCTGACCTTCTTCATGGGCCTGTACTTCGTCTGCGGCCAGGGCTACGAGTACCTACGGCCTGATCCAGGACGGGCACTGACCCTGCAGTCCAGCGCCTACGGGTCGGTGTTCTTCATCCCCACCGGATTCCACGGGCTGCACGTGACCGGCGGCCTCATCGCGTTCCTGTTCGTGCTCGGCCGCACCTTCGCGGCCAAGACGCTTCACCCCCGAGCAGCAGGTCAGCGCGATCGTCGTCTCCTACTACTGGCACTTCGTCGATGTCGTGTGGATCGGCCTGTTCACGACCATCTACCTGATCCACTGACCGGAAGCCGAGGACAGCAGTGAGCTGGATCACCGCGCGGCGCAGGCACCCGGTCGCCGGCTATGCCGTGGTCCTGCTTGGGCTCATCGCGGTCGGCATGGTCTACGCGGCGTTACCGGCCAGGGCAGCCCGGCCTCGGCCTCCGCTCCCGCCGCCACGAGCGCAGCAGACCGCCCAGGGCGGCAGATTTCGTCGACAGAACTGCTCGAGCTGCCATGGCCTGGAGGCCCAGGGCACCAGCACTGGCGCCCAGCCTGATCGGGGTCGGGCGCGGCGGCGGTGGACTTCCAGGTCAGCACCGGCCGGATGCCCGCCAAGGAGCCGGGCGCGGAGATGCCGCGCAAGCCGCTGCCGTGCTCACTCCCGGCGCAGACCACGAAATCGCGGCGCGTACGTCGCGCTCGCTGGGCGGCGGCCCGGCCATCCCGTCCGCCGCGCAGGTGAGCACCCACGGGCGCGGACGTCGGCCTCGGCCAGGAACTGTTCACGCCGAACTGCGCCGCAGTGCCACAACTTCGTCGGCGCCGGGCGGCGCGCTGACCTACGGCAAGTACGCGCCCGCGCTCACCCAGTCCACGCCAACCCAGATTTACGAGGCCATGCTGACCGGGCCGGAGGCCATGCCGGTGTTCGACGACGGCACGCTCACCCCGAGTGAGAAGCGCGACATCATCGCCTACGTCACCGAGACGCGCTCGGAGCCCAACCCCGGCGGCTTCAGCCTGGGCCGCGTCGGGCCGGTCACCGAGGGGCTCGTTGGCTGGATTGTCGGCATCGGCGCGCTGGTGCTGGCGGCCCTGTGGATCACGGCGAAGCGGCGGGAGCACGAATGAGCAGGACAGAGTGAGACACCAGCAGATTCCACGACTGGACGACCCGGAGGGCACCGGAGCCGAGGACCGGCGGGCGCCGCACCGGGTGATCGGGACCCCGTCGCCCGCGGAGGCGCGGACCCTGCTGGGCACCGCCCAGTCGGAGCGCCGGCGCGCCGCCCCGCGAACTGCCTGCCGACCCGGATGACCCGACGTAAGGCCAAGCGGGCCGAGAACGGTCGTCGCGGCCCTCTTCATCCTGTCCATGCTGGCCGGGCATCGGGTTCATCGCCGCCTACATCGGGCTGCCGGTGCACGCTCGGTGGACGCGGTGCTGCGGTCCAACCTGGCGCTGGGCATCTCCATGGCGGTGGCCTTCCTCGCGCTGGGCGTTCGGCGCGGTCATCTGGGTGCGGCGCCTGATGCCGGACGTGGAGCTCACCGAGGCAGCGGCAAGCCGCTGGCCTCGACCCGAGGAGGACCGGAAGGCGTTCGAGGAGACGTTCAGCGAGGGCGCGGAGGCCAGCCAGTTCGTCAAGCGGCCGCTCCTGCGCCGGACCCTGATCGCCGCGACGGTGCCGCTGGTGGTGGCGCCCATCGTGCTGCTGCGCGACATGGGCCCGCTGCCCGGCACCAGCCTGCGGCACACCGTGTGGCGCAAGGGGCTGCGGCTGGTGCATCAGCGACACCGACCGGCCGATCAAGCCGGCCGAGTTCGACTCGCCCGGCGGCATGATCACCGTGATCCCCGAGGGCTACCAGGACAACGACGACGCGCTGGCCAAGGCCGACGGCGATCCTCATCAAGTTCGCGCCGGGCGAGCTGCAGTCCCCACGTGCTGAACTGGACGGTGGACAACATCGTCGCCTACTCGAAGATCTGCACCCACGTCGGCTGCCCGGTGGCGCTGTACGAGCAGACCACGCACCACATCCTGTGCCCCTGCCACCAGTCCACGTTCGACGCTCCCCGGGCGCCCAGGTGATCTTCGGCCCGGCGCCCCGGCCGCTGCCGCAGCTGCCGATGGGCGTGGACTCCGAGGGGTACCTGGTCGCGCTACAGTGACTTCAAAGCCGGTCGGGCCGAGCTTTCTGGGAGCGGGGATGAGCAGCACCAACGAGGTCCAGTCGGCACCGCCGGCGAGGGCCCGGTCGAGAAGGTGCTCGAGGGCACCGGTCGTTCCTGGACGACCGGCTGCACGCCGCCAAGGGCGTCGCGCACCCTCCTGAAGAAGGTCTTCCCGGACCACTGGACGTTCCTGCTCGGCGAGATCGCGCTCTACTCGTTCATCATCCTGCTGCTGACCGGCACGTTCCTGACCCTGTTCTTCAAGCCGAGCATGAGCACGTGATCTACCACGGCACCTACACCAGGCTCGATGGCGTGCGGATGAGCGAGGCGTACGCCTCGACGCTGCACATCAGCTTCGACGTGCGCGGCGGCCTGCTGATGCGGCAGATCCACCACTGGGCGGCGGACCTGTTCATGGCGGCGATCATGGCCCACATGATCCGGATCTTCTTCACCGGGGCGTACCGCAAGCCCCGCGAGGTCAACTGGCTGATCGGGATCGTGCTGTTCACGCTCGGCATGCTGGAGGGCCTGTTCGGCTACTCGCTGCCCGACGACCTGCTGTCCGGGGCCGGGCCTGCGGATCCTCGAAGGCGTGATCCTGTCCATCCCGATCGTCGGGACCTACCTGTCGTTCTTCCTGTTCGGCGGGCAGTTCCCCGGCACCGACATCATCCCGCGGCTGTACATCATCCACGTGCTGCTGATCCCCGGGCTGATCCTCGCCCTGATCACCGCGCACCTGTTCCTGATGTTCCACCAGAAGCACACCCAGATGCCGGGCAAGGGGCGGACCGACAAGAACGTCGTGGGCGCGCCGATGTACCCGTACTTCATGGCGAAGACCGGCGCGTTCTTCTTCTTCGTCTTCGGCGTGCTCGCGCTGCTGGCTCGCTCGCCCAGATCAACCCGATCTGGCTGTACGGCCCGTACAACGCCGGTGGCCATGTCGTCGGACTCGCAGCCCGACTTCTACATGGGCATGCTCGAGGGCGCGCTGCGTATGTTCCCCAACTGGGCGTGGAACGTCTGCGGGCACACGTTCGCCTGGAACGTGCTCATCCCGGCCCTGGTGCCGCTGGGGCTGCTGTTCACCGGCGCGGCGCTGTGGCCGTTCCTCGAGCGCTGGATCACCGGGGACCAGCGCGGAGCACCACGTCAACGACCGGCCGCGCAACGCGGCCACCCGGACCGCCATCGGGGTCGCCGTCATCACCTTCTACGGCGTCATGTGGCTGGAGGGCGCGAACGACGTCATCGCCGACCACTTCAGACATCTCGCTGTACACCACCACGGAGATCGCCCGGTACGCGGTGTTCATCGGCCCGGTGATCGCCTACATCGTGACTAAGCGGATCTGCCTGGGCTTGCAGCGTAAGGACGCCGCGGATGCTGGCGCACGGCTACGAGACCGGCATCATCTACCAGCTGCCGAACGGCGAGTACATCGAGGTGCACGCACCGCTGCCGGAGGACAAGCGCGCTGAGCTGGAGGCCAGGTTGACCAGCATGCCGCCGCTGGAGGCGGGCGCGGACGACGACAGCGGGGTGCCCAACCCGGTCACCCGGGGTCCGGTCGGCAAGCTGCGGCTGGCCCTCAACCGGGTGGTCACCGAGAGCATCCCGCTCCCGGTGGGCAACGGCCACGGGACCAACGGGCACGGCAGTAACGGGCACGGTGAGCCGGCCGCCGTCACCTCGGGTGAGGAAGGGAAGACCCTGCTCGGCCAGGACAGCCCGGAGGACCCCAGCGGCCACTGAGGAACTCGATACACCGGGAACCGACGGTCGAGTCCCCGGGGCACGGTCTGGTGCCCCGGGGACTTTCCGTACCGGGAGCTCTCCCGTCCCGTCCCGCCCGGCCGGGGCCGGGGCCGGGGCCGGGGCTGTGCCCAGGAAGGATCAGGCGGCCACGAGGTGGCTGCCGCCCGGGCCGGCCTGGACCGCGTCGCCGGTCGCACTGCCGGCCAGCAGCCTGCGCCAGCCGAGGAAGTAGATGGTCCAGCCGTCACCCCAGGTCCCGGCGACCGGGCTGCCCACCACGCTGATCGGGTCGCCCAGCACCGAATGGGCGTAGAACCAGGCCGCGTAGCTGGGGGCGACGTTGACGCAGCCGTGGCTCACGTTGGCGATCCCCTGCTCGCCCACGGACCAGGGGGCGCTGTGCACGTAGTCCCCGCTGAACGTGAACTGGACGGCGTCATAGACCAGCTCGTTGTAGTAGCCGGGCATCCCCGGGCCCACGCCGTAGCTGGCTGAGTTCATGTCCACCGGGTTGCCCATGGCGAAGGACAGGTACCGGCCGTCCGGAGTGTCCATCCCCGGCCGTCCGGTGCTGACCGGCCAGTCACCCGCGAGCCTGCCGTTCCACCAGACCTTCATGTGATGCGTGGCCGCGCTGGCCACCGCGATGAGCGAGTCACCGATCCGGAAGTGCTGGGTCAGGTCGGACCGTCCGTACCGGCCCGGCGCACCCTGCAGCCCGGCCAGGTGCGCGGTGAAGCTCACCCGGGTGTCCGCGGGCCAGTAGTGCCGGGGCCGGAACCACACGCTCTTGCTGTTCACCCAGTACCAGGCGCCGGTGACCGGCTTGCTGGACCAGATCTGCAGCGCGCGCTCGACCGCGGCCCGGTTGGTGATGGGCCGGCTGAAGTCGATCATGATGGGCATGCCCACGCCGACCGTCTCGCCCGCGCCGAGAACCGTGGCGGCGGAGAACGTGCGGCGAGGCCGCAGCGTCCGGAACGTGCTGGTCATCACCGTGTGCTGGCCGCGGGCGTCGATGGCCGTCGCGGTGACCTGGTAGGTCTGCGACGGCGCCAGCGCCCAGCGGGTGCGCCAGCTGCGGGAGCCCGGGGCGTAGCTCCCGGCCAGGGAGCTCCCGCCCGTGGCCTGCCCGCCGTGGCCTGCGCCGCCGTGGCCTGCGCCGCCGTGGTCTGCGCCACTGCGCCCTGCCCGGCGACGGCGCGCGCGCTGACTCCGGTCAGCCTGCCGTTCCGGACCGCGACCCGGACGCCCAGGTCCGGCCGCAGGTCCACCGGGGCAGCTGCCCCCCGGGAGGCCCTGGAACGGCCGCTGGCCGCTGCGCCGCCAGTGTCCCGGCCCGCACTCCGGGGCGCCGCATCACGCGTTCCTGGGCCGCTCAGGCCCGCCACGATGGCGTCCCCGGCCCGGTGCTCACCGGTGGGGTGCCGCTGTGCGGTGCCCAGCTGTGCGGTGCCCAGCTGTGCGGTGCTCAGCCGCGCCGCGCTCCCCGGCGGCCGCGGAACTGAAGGTCAGGTTGCCGCTGACGATGGTGACCCGCGCGGGCGATCCCTGCCCGCTCACGCCTCCCCCGGCGCACCCCGCGAGGACCAGCAGGCCGGCCGTGACGGTCCCGGCCCGGCCGAGACCGGCCCAGCCTGCCCCTACCCGGCCGGTCCCGGCCCCGGGTGCGCTGCAGTGCTTCGATCCGCAGTGCCCGCGCACGCGGAACCCCCGCGGTATATCCCCCGACACGATTTGACCCCCCTGGCGCCGTCCGGCCGCCATCAGGCTTCCACCCGGCCCAGCCGGATGCACAAGCCGTAATAGTTTCGTTACGCTAAGTAGTTAGCGCAGGCCTGAGCATACGCCCAGCGAAACGGCTAGCGAGCCAGCGGAGAAAGTGTCGGCGGCACTGACATGATTAGGGGCTCGGTGCCGCTGGAACGGCGCCGAGCCCATGATCATGATGGCGGCCCGCCGACCCGGGAGGCTGGCGGGATCAGCGGGGCTAGTGGGCGTAGATGCCGCGGTAGTACTCGAAGACGAATCCGATCGTGGTCAGGAAGAGGGCCAGCAGGCCGATCAGGAACAGCCACCAGCCGATAGCCACCCCGAGGGCGGCGAGGGCGGCAGCCAGGCCCACGTACAGCGGCCACCAGCTGTGCGGGCTGAAGAAGCCCAGCTCGCCGGTGCCCTCTTCGATCTCGCCGGCGCGGGTTGTCCTCGGGCCGCTCCGGCAGCCGCCGCCCGGTGAACAGCAGGTAGAACCCGGTGAGAAAGGCCAGGCCCACGGCCAGCGCGAGCGCGGTGGTACCCGTCGGGTCTTTAGAGAAATACCAGTAGACGATGTCCGCGCAGCCGAAGAAGATCGCGCAGCCGACGAACAAGGATCCCTCAAACTTCACCCGGCACCTCCTCGGTGCTCACTGGCGCCTCCGGCGCGGGGCTCACTGGCGCCTCCGGCGCGGGGCCGGGCCGGGGCTGCCGTCCCGCGGGTCATTTCCTGGCCTCGAGAATCCGCTGCTGATGCGTCCGCCCGGACTGGATGTGCGGGTGGTGCAGGTCGAAGGCGGGCCGCTCGGAGCGGATACGCGGGATCCGGGTGAAGTTGTGCCGGGGCGGCGGGCAGGAGGTCGCCCACTCCAGCGAGTTCCCGTAACCCCACGGATCGTCCACGGTGACCTGCTCGCCGTACTTCCAGGTCTTGTAGACGTTGTAGAGGAAGAAGAACGTGGACGCGCCCAGGATCCACGAGCCGATGCTGGAGATCTGGTTCAGCGTGGTCACGTTGGCCGGCAGGAACGGGTAGTTCGCCACCCGGCGCGGCATGCCCTCGACGCCGATCCAGTGCTGCACCAGGAACGTCATGTTGAACCCGATGAACAGCGTCCAGAAATGCCACTTGCCGAGCGTGTTGTCGAGCATCTTGCCGGTGAACTTCGGCCACCAGAAGTAGAAGCCGGAGAACATGCAGAACACCACGGTGCCGAAGAGCACGTAATGGAAGTGGGCGACCACGAAGTAGGAGTCGCTGACGTGGAAGTCCAGCGGCGGGGAGGCCAGGATGACCCCGGTCAGCCCGCCGAACAGGAACGAGACCAGGAACCCGATGGAGAACAGCATGGCCGGCTCGAACGTGAGCTGGCCGCGCCACATCGTGCCCACCCAGTTGAAGAACTTCACCCCGGTGGGCACCGCGATCAGGAACGTCATGAACGAGAAGAACGGCAGCAGCACGGCGCCGGTGGTGAACATGTGGTGCGCCCACACGGTCATGGACAGCCCGGCGATCGCGATCGTCGCGCCGACCAGCCCCTTGTACCCGAAGCACGGCTTCCGGCTGAACACCGGCAGTACCTCGGTCGCGATGCCGAAGAAGGGCAACGCGACGATGTAGACCTCCGGATGGCCGAAGAACCAGAACAGGTTCTGCCACAGGATCGCCCCGCCGTTGTTCGCGGTGAACACCTGGGCGCCGAGCTTGCGGTCGATCTCCAGCACCAGCAGCGCCGCCGCCAGCACCGGGAACGCGAGCAGCACCAGCATGCTGGTGAGCAGGATGTTCCAGGTGAAGATCGGCATCCGGAACATGGTCATGCCGGGCGCCCGCATGCAGATGATCGTGGTGACGAAGTTGACGCCGCCGAGGATCGTGCCGAGCCCGGACAGGGTCAGGCCCATGATCCACATGTCGCCGCCGATGCCAGGCGAGTACACCGAGCTGGTCAGCGGCGCGTAGGCGTACCAGCCGAACGCCGCCGCCCCGCCCGGGGTCAGGAAGCTGACCAGCAGGATGAGGCCGCCGAACAGGAAGAAGTAGTAGCTGAGCAGGTTCAGCCGGGGGAACGCCACGTCCGGTGCGCCGATCTGCAGCGGCATGATCTCGTTCGCGAAGCCGACGAACAGCGGGGTGGCGAAGAGCAGCAGCATGATCGTGCCGTGCATGGTGAACAGCTCGTTGTACTGCTGGTCGGTCACGACGTGGTTGTCCGGCCCGAACAGCTGTGCCCGCATGATCATGGCCATCAGGCCCGCGATCAGGAAGAACGCGAACGACGTGATCAGGTAGAGGTGGCCGATGATCTTGTGATCGGTCGAGGACAGCCAGCTGGCCAGGATGGAACCCTTGCGGCCGGCGTACGGGTCCCCGGTCTGGACCTCAATGGGCTGCTGGACAGTGGTCACGGCTACGCACCCCCCGCTGACGTCAGCTGCAAATGCTGCTGGCCGCTGACCCAGGCGTGGAACTGCGCCGGGGTAACGATCTTCACCTTGAACAGCATCCGGCTGTGGTACACGCCGCATAGCTCAGTGCAGCGGCCGATGAACGTGCCGGTCCTAATCGGGGTCACCTCGAAGTGGTTGGGGTGGCCGGGAATCACGTCCCGCTTGAACTCGAAGGGAACGATCCAGAACGAGTGCACCACGTCCAGGGAGACGAGGTTGAAGCGGACCGACCGATCCCGGGGGATCTCCAGCAGCGGGAGCCGCCCGGGCCAGGGCGCCCCGGTCTCGGACAGGACACCGCTGGCCGAGCCCTTCACCTTGTACTGCGGGTACTGGAATTCCCAGCTCCACTGATAGCCGTACACGTTCACCGTGACGTCCGGGTGCGGCGACAGCTTGTCGATGTAGTTCTCGTCCCGGGCGGTGAAGAAGAAGAAGACGCCGACCATGATGAACGGGATGACCGTGTACATGATCTCGATCGGCAGGTTGTAGCGCACCTGCCGCGGCGGGGTGTCGGTCCGCTTGCGGTGGAAGATCACCGCCCACAGGATCGCGCCCCACACCACCGCGCCGACGCAGAGCGCGGCGATCCAGCTGCCCCGCCAGAGGGTCACCACGACTTCGCCCTGCTTGGTGACCGGGACCGGCAGGCCGAGCCGGGTGAATGTGGTGGACTGGCAGCCCGCCGTGGCCATCAGCACGGCAGCGAGCAGCACGGACCGCGGTATCCAGCGGCGCAGCCGCCGCGCGGGCTGGCCAGCGCCGGGGGCTGGCGGCGGGCCGTCAGTCACGGCGGCGTTCTCCTCAGCGGGCTGATGGCCCGGATCGTGCGCGCCCCTTCGGCGGGGGGCGCTGGGGGTGGGACTCACAGGTTGCCTTCCCAGCGGAATGACTCCCGGCTGCACGGGCAGGTCATGGCTCGTCCTACAGGCTGTCGTGCAAACAGTATCGTGCGCGCGGCGCATGCTCACGGGGGACCCCGTTTGTGCCGCCGCGTGTCCCGGCCGGGTGCGCTTATGGACGGCGACGTGCGGGTATCGCTCTCCCGTGGCAGCATGCATGCGGACGTCCCAGCGCTGCGGGCCGCACCGCGGAGTATTGTCACCTTTTCAACGGAGCTGATGACCGGCGGCACTGGCGGGCAGCAGCCCCGGGCAGTCAGCACGGAGCAGGCAGCACAGAGCGAGAGGCATGCGGATGACCCCCCCGACGCGCCCAGCACCCATGCTGACGATCGACGCGCTGGGCCGGAAGTGCCCCATCCCGATCATCATGCTTGCCGAGCGGATCAGGGAGGTCCCGATCGGGGCGACAGTCGCCGTCCTGGCGGACGATCCGGCCGCGCAGACCGACATCCCCGCCTGGTGCATGATGAAGTCACAGGAGTTCGTGGTCGAGACGGCCCTGCCGCGCGGCTGGGCGTTCCTGGTCAAGCGCACCTACTGATCGGCGGTTAGGAGTCACCCGCGGATCGGAAGCGGTCGGAGAACCGCGGGTCGTTCTGCCACCAGGGCTGCTGGCCGGCCGGTTCCTCCGGGACGGTGCCGGACTCACCGGCCGCTGCGGACCGCCCGGCCGCCGCAGCCGCGCCGGCCGGCACGTCCGCTCCCGCCGCCGCGGCACTCTCCGCGGCCTCCACGGCGTCCAGCTCCGCGTCCACGCCGGCTGCCTCGGTCTCGTCTTCCCTGATCATCTGGATGAACTGGGCGGCCAGGAACGGCAGGCCGACGATGTCGCCGAGCACCCACAGCGCCCCGCCGCCGATGACCTGGTCGCTGCGCAGGGTGGGACCCCAGGGGCGGGCCAGTGCGTGGTAGTAGGCCGCGGCAAGGAGATTCTGGTCGGCGAGGATGGCCAGGCCGAGGACCGCGTCCCCGACCACCTCGCCCGCGCTCACCCACATGCCGACCAGGTACGGGTAGGCCCTCGGCACCGGATCGACCCGCAGGAACATCCAGAAGAACACGAAGCCGGGGGCCAGCAGGGCCAGGTAGGTCAGCTCGCGGACCGTGCCGCTGCGCATGCTGGCCGCGTACCAGGGCGAGAAGTACAGCACGAACGGCACCAGGACCAGCACCAGCGTGGGGATGGCCGGGAAGGTGAGGATCCGCGCCGTGCGGCTGTGCACCACCGCGTCCAGCCGCCGGCCGGTCCGCGGCGCGGCCTCGATGACCAGCGTGAGCGGCCGGCCCAGCGCCGTGAACAGCGGCACGAGCAGCAGCAGGAAGATGGTCTGCACCGAGCGGATGTAGAACAGCACGCCCTGGTAGACGCCGAGGAACGACATCGTGGCGATGACCAGAACGCCGAGGCCGCCGAGGTAGAAGGCGACCAGGCGGGCCGCCGGCCATTCCCGGCCGGCCCGGCGCACCCGGCGCACCCCGGCCAGGTACAGGCCGCCGGCCAGCAGCACCGCGACGAGAACCGGCACGTCCAGGGTCCACGAGGTGAAGACCCGGGCCACGGTCAGCGCGGGCGGCCCCTGATACGCGGGCCCGGGGCCGCTCGCGAGAAGAAGGATCGCCACCCCGCCACGCTATCCCCCGGCCGGGACGGCCCGGCCATCGCCTGCGGCGGCCCGGCCGCGGCGGGCACCGGCCGGGTCGCCAGGCCCGGCCGCCGGGAGAAAACCAGCGGGGAAACCTATTCACCGCAGTCACTACTGCATAACAGAAGCCATGTGATGAGCGATTTCTCTTGCGCGACACGGCCGGGTGGGACGAGTCTATTCCGGTTGTGCCTGTTACCCAGGACACACAGATCAGGCGCCATGATCATCCGCCCAGGAAGGAATGTGCATGCCGCAAGTCACACGCCTGCGTGTGGTCGGAGCCGCGATTGCCGCTGGAGCACTGACGCTCGGCAGTCTCGCCACGGCCACCGCCGCGCAGGCGGCCACCCCGAGAAGGGCCATCGCCGACTCCCACCCCGCGTGGGCGGTCGCCGCGAAGCGTCTCAGCAGCAAGGCCGTCACCAGCGGCACCGTCAACGCGCAGGTGTACCTCGCGCCCAGCCACCAGGCTGAGCTGGCCAGCGACGTCGCCGCCGTCTCCGACCCGACCAGCAAGAGCTACCGGCACTTCATGAGCGCCTCCGCGGTCCGCCAGGAGTTCGCACCATCCGCGGCGGAGATCGCCTCGGTGAAGTCCTGGCTCACCTCGGCCGGGCTGAGCGTGACCAAGGTCAGCGCCAAGTACCCGGCCGACGCCTACATCGGCGTGCGCGGGTCCGTGGCCGCCGCTGCCAAGGCGTTCAGCGTGACGTTCGGCACCTACCGGGGCCCCGGCGGCACGGCCGACCGCGCGCCCGACCAGGCCGCGACGGCACCCGCGTCCGTCGCCAGTTCCATCCTCGCGGTGTCCGGCCTGGACACCGCGAAGAGCGTGATCAAGCCGGACCTGCCGCCGCCCGGGCCGAACTACTGGGTGGCCGGACCGTGCTCGACCTACTACGCCCAGAAGATCGCGACCAACAAGCCCAAGGCCTACGGCAAGTACCAGCCGTGGAACAACTGCGGCTACACGCCGACCCAGGTCGCCGGCGCCTACGGGGTGACCAAGTCCGGGATGACCGGCAAGGGCCAGACCGTGGCGATCGTGGACGCCTACTCGTCCCCCACGATGCTGTCGGACGCCAACCAGTTCGCCACGACCGTCGGCGGCAAGCCGTTCGCGCCCGGGCAGTACAAGCAGTACAAGGTCGGCCCGTACACGCTGGCCGGCGCGAACGAGTGTGACGCCCAGGGCTGGTACGGCGAGGAAACCCTCGACGTGGAGTCCGTGCACGGCATCGCGCCCGACGCCAACGTCCGCTTCGTCGGGGCGGCCAGCTGCGAGGACTCGGACCTGGCCAACGCGGAAGCGACCATCGTCAACACCGACCTGGCCAGCATCGTCAGCAACTCCTGGGGCGAGCCGGCCAGCTACTCCACCATCAACGCCACGTTCGACCTGATCTTCCAGGTCGGCGCGCTCGAGGGGATCGGCTTCTTCTTCTCCTCCGGCGACAGCGGCTACGAGGGCCCGGGCGAGGACTCGGCGTCCCCGTACGACCAGGTGGACTACCCGACGTCGAGCCCGTACGTCACCTCGGTGGGCGGCACCAGCCTGGCCATCGGCAAGAGCAACAACTACGAGTTCGAGACCTCGTGGGGCACCCTGCTCGACCCGCTGGTGCACACCAAGCACGGCAAGAAGTGGCAGTACACCCCGCCAGGCAAGTACCCCTCCGGGTACGACGGCTCCAGCGGCGGTGGCGTGAGCACCGAGTACACCCAGCCCAACTATCAGCAGGGCGTGGTGCCGACCAGCCTGGCCACCAAGCTGCCGAACGGCACGACCAGCAGCACGCCCATGCGGGTGGTCCCGGACGTGTCGGCGCTCGCCGACCCGAGCACCGGGATCCTGGTCGGCCAGACGACCCTGCAGCCGAACGGGAAGACCTACGCCTTCTCGCTCAGCAGGATCGGCGGCACCAGCGTGGCCTGCCCGACGTTCGCCGCGATCGAGGCGGACGCCCAGCAGGCGGCGGGCGGCCCGCTCGGCTTCGCCAACCCGGGTATCTACTACCTGGACACGCACGCTCCCTACGGGTCCTCCAACGCGGCGTTCAACGACGTGACGAACTTCCCGTTCGGTCCGGGCGTGCGGCTGGCCCAGGTGCGTAACAACTACACCAACCCGTACACCAAGCAGGGCCCGCTGCTGACCTACCTGCGGACCCTGGGGATCGACGGCGAGGGCGCCGACGCGCTGCCCGCCGTCAAGGGCTACGACGACTCGACCGGAGTCGGCTCGCCCAGGAATTACATCGAGGATGCGCCCTCGCTGCCGTAGCTAGCGGCGACCGCATCGCAGAGGGGACGGCCCGCACCCGGGCCGTCCCCTCTGGCGTTCCCGGGGGCCGCGCGCCGGGTGCGGGGTTCGTTGCGGAAGAAAAGCGGCGGCAGGCGCGGCGCGGAGCCGGCCGGCTCAGCTAAAGTGCGCGGCGATCTCTGCGGCCGCGGACTCCCCGTACACGGCGGTCACCCGTTCGGCCACCGCGCCGGGCTTCAGCTCGTATTCCTGCGTGCCGACCGTCTCCAGGACATGCACCGCCACGATGTTGCCGAGCTGGGCGGCCCGCTCCAGCGGCAGGCCCCAGGCCACCGCGGCCAGGAAACCCGACCGGAAGGCGTCACCGGTTCCGGTGGGGTCGACCTTCCGGACCTCCGGAACCTCCGCCACGAAGACCGGGTCGGCGCCGGCGGCCTCGATCTTGGCGCCAGCCGGGCCGAGGGTGGTCACCCGGACGCCGACCCGGTTCAGGATGTCCGGGCCGGACCACGAGCTCTTGCGCTCGATGAGGGCTTCCTCGTACTCGTTGCAGAACAGGTAGGCCGCGCCGTCAACCAGCGCGCGGACCGCGTCAGAGTCCAGCCGGGGCAGTTGCTGCGACAGGTCGGCCGCGAACGGGATGCCCAGGTCCTTGCACTCCTGGGTGTGCGACAGCATGGCCCCGGGGTCGCTGGCGCCGATCAGCACCAGGTCCAGCCCGCCGACCCGCGCGGCGAGCGGGGCCAGCTCGATGTCGGCGTCCTCGCTCATCGCCCCGGGGTAGAACGAGGCGATCTGGTTGCCGTCCAGGTCGGTGGTGCAGACGAACCGCGCGGTGTGCTGCGTGGCCGATTCACGGACACCGCCGCAGTCCACCCCGTGCCCGGCCAGCCAGTCACGGTACGGGCCGAAGTCCTCGCCGACCGCCCCGATGAGCAGCGGGCTGAGCCCGAGGACGCCGAGGCCGAACGCGATGTTGGCCGCGACTCCCCCGCGCCGGATCTCGAGCGTGTCAACGAGGAACGACAGCGAGACCCGGTCCATCTTGTCGGGCAGGAACTGCTCGACGAAGCGGCCAGGGAAGGTCATCAGGTGATCGGTCGCGATGGACCCGGTGATGGCTATGCGCACTGCCGCACTCTAGGCGATGGGAGAGACCACAGAAAGCAGCGCGGCCGGGAGGAAGCCTCCCGGCCGTCGCTGCCCACGCTGATGATCAGTGGAACGAGTCGCCGCAGGCGCAGGACCCGGTGGCGTTCGGGTTGTCGATGGTGAAGCCCTGCTTCTCGATCGTGTCCACGAAGTCGATGGTCGCGCCCATCAGGTACGGGGCGCTCATCTTGTCGGTGACCACGTGCACGCCGGAGAACTCGGCGTCGATGTCGCCGTCCATCTCACGCTCGTCGAAGTACAGCTGGTAGCGCAGCCCGGAGCAGCCGCCCGGCTGGACGGCAATGCGCAGCCGCAGGTCATCGCGGCCTTCCTGCTCCAGGAGAGCGCCCACTTTGGCTGCCGCGGTGTCGGTCAGGATGACACCGGTGGTTGTCGCCTCATTCTGGACCGTCATATGTGTTAGCTCCCGCGATCGACCGCCGCCGCGTCCGCGGCGCTGCTGTTATCTCCTGCTCCAACCATATGCGCTCGCTGGTCATTCCGGGCGGGGCGGGCGGCTCCGGAGTTTCCCGGCCCGGGCCGGGGGCCCGGCGCACGGCCCGGCGCCCGCTCAGAGGCCGGGAGCCCCCCAGACCGCGAACCAGCGGGTCAGGTCGGGCTCCCACTTCAGGTCGGCGCCCACCGCGCCGCGGACCTGCAACTCGACCGCATTGTCCCGCTGCTGGCCGGATTTGGGCACGAACGGGTAGAACGTCCCCTGCTTGTACAGGTAGACGATGCCCAGCCGGTGCACCGTGTCGCTGCTGAAGGTGACCAGCGTGCACAGCAGCTGGGGGCCGAACCCGCCGTCCGCCAGCGAGGAGTTCACCGCGTGCAGGTCGGTGACCAGCGCCTCGAAGTCATCCGGGCTGTGCTGGCAGGTCAGCCACGTGAACCCGTACGAGTCGGTGCTCACCTCGACCGAGGCGGTGCCCGAGCCCATGCCGAGCAGCTCGCGGACGTCCTTCTCGATGTCCGCGAACGCCTTGCCCTCGGCGGCCCGGAAGCAGACCGATCCGGTGCCGGTCGGCACCAGGTCCATCGCCGCGTCCAGCGTGATCGCCGCCGTGGGCAGGGAGAACAGCTCGTCCAGGTTCGGCTGGGCCGGCTTGGTCCGGCCCAGGATCGTGTCCAGGAAGCCCACTGCGCTACCGGCTCAGCTGGTCGGAGATCTCCGACAGCTGGCGCAGCCGGCGCTCCAGCGACGGGTGCGTGGAGAACAGGCCGGACAGGCTGACGTCCTTGCCGCCCGCCTTGAACGCCGGGACGAAGTAGAAGGCGTTCAGCGGCTCGGCGGTGCGCAGGTCCTTGTTCGGGATCGCCTGCATCGAGCCGCTGACCTTCTGCAGCGCGCTGGCCAGCGCCGACGGCTGCCCGGTGAGCAGGGCCCCGGCCCGGTCGGCGGCCAGCTCCCGGTACCGGGACAGCAGCCGGATGAGCAGGAAGCTGACCGCGTAGACCACGATGCCGACCACCATCACGATCAGCACGACCGGGATGGCGCCGCCGTTGTTGTTGTTGCCGCCGCGACCGCGGCCGCCCCCGCCGAACAGCTCGGAGTAGAAGGCGAACCGGACCAGCAGGCCCGCGATGATGCCGATGAACGAGGCGATGGTCATCACCACGACGTCCTTGTGGGCCACGTGCGACAGCTCGTGGGCCAGCACCCCTTCGAGCTCACGGTCATCGAGGTTGCTGCGCAGCAGGCCAGTGGTCACCACCAGCACCGCGGTCTTGCTGTTCCGCCCGGTGGCGAACGCGTTCAGCATCGGGGACGGCGCGATCGCGACCCGCGGCTTGGGCATGTTGGCCAGCGCGGTGAGCCGGTCCACGATGCCGTGCACCCGCGCGGCGTCCGGGCCGTCCTGCGGGCTGACCACGACCGCCCGCGCCGTGCTGAGGGCAATCTTGTCGGAATAGAACAGCGAGCCGACCCCCAGGGCCAGGCCGAACAGCACGGCGATGAACACGATGCCGCCGCCCGAGACCCGGTTGGTCGCGCCCAGGATCAGCACGAGGACAGTGATGAAGGCGACGAAAACGAGTCCGAGGAGAAACATCGTCAGGGTCATCCGCGCCGTGAGTCCCCTGTCAGGCGCATAGCGAGTCTTCGCCACCGCGCCGCCTCCGTTCTGTCAGCTGGCCTGGCCAGCTGAGCTTTAACCGGCTTCGCTCTCGAAGCCATCCTGTTTCATTATCAGGCAGAGGCTGAGCGGAATCCCCACGATGCGCCGCCCCGTCAGGCCGGGGGTTTCCCCGGTGGCCGGGCGGGTGTCACCCGGGCCGGCGAGGCGGTCGCAGGTGGCTCTCCGGCCAGCCAGCAACCTGGTCATCCTCCCCCACGGACGGCCACCTGTCAGTGTGCACCGGCCAGCTGAATGTTTGCTGAGTCAACCCTGAAAGCAGGGTGAGCCCGGGCTTGCCGCCGGCGGATAGCCGTCAGCCCGGGGTGTGGGGGAACCGTCAGCCCGGGATAAGGCCATCTGCCGAGAGCAGGCCGCGCACGTCGTCCATGCTGGCGTCGGAGTACGGCAGGATCACGTCCGATGGTTCAAACGAATCCGCCGGAACCGGTGTTCCCGCGGCCCGGACCCGCCCCAGCATCTCGGCCAGGACCCGGCGGAAGGCGGCCTCGTCCCCGGCACTCAGGGCCGCGCCGAGCCGGGCGTCCAGCTCGTTCAGCTCGCCAGAGAGGCTGTCGTCCATGGCGAGCTGGCCCTCGCCGAGGATCCGGATGATCATGACCCGTCCCCGGCCTGCGGCTGGTCGGCGGCCGTGCTGGGCTGGCCGTTCCCGGCGGCTCCGGGCGCGGTGCCCTCGATCTCCCGGGGCGCCTGGCCCTGGTCCAGCTCGCCCTTGAGCCTGGCCAGCTCCCGGTCCACGTCGTGGTTCGCGCCCATCTGGTCCAGCTCCCGCTGGATGTCGTCGTTCGGCTGCCCAGTCACGTCGTCCAGCGCACCGGAGGCCATCAGCTCGTCGATCACGCCGGCCCGGGCCTGCATCTGGGCCGTCTTGTCCTGGGCCCGCTGCACCGCCATGCCCACGTCGCCCATCTCCTCGGAGATGCCGGACACGGCCTCGCCGATCCTGCTCTGCGCCTCGGCGGCGGTGTAGGTGGCCTTGATGGTCTCCTTCTGCGTGCGGAAGGCCTCCACCCTGGACTGCAGCCGCTGCGACGCGGCGGTCAGCTTCTCCTCGTCCGCCTGCAGGGACTGGTACTGGGTCTGGAGGTCGCTGATCTGGGTTTGCAGCGCCGACTTGCGGGTCAGCGCCTCGCGGGCGAGGTCTTCCCGCCCACTGCCCAGGGCCTGCCGCGCCTGGCCGTCCAGCTTGGTCTGCTGCTGCTGAAGGCTGTTCATCTGCAGCTCGACGCGCTTACGCGAGGTGGCCACGTCGGCCACGCCCCGGCGGACCTGCGTCAGCATCTCCAGCTGGCGCTGGTAGGAGTAGTCCAGGGTCTCGCGCGGATCTTCCAGCCGGTCCAGCTGCTTATTAGCCTTGGCCTTGAAGATCAGTGATACCCGCTTCACCACACCGCTCATCGGCGCGACCATCCCCTCATCGTGTAACGCTGCCGCCAGCCACCTGCGGCGCACGAGCCGGCACCCCCCGTGCTGCGGCCGCCGCGCCGGCAGGCTGGTGGCACACAGCCTACGCGGTCAAAGTCAGCGCAGCCATCACGGCGGGAAGGCTCGCGCTCTGGTGATCCGCGGCCTTCGTCCCGGTAGGCTGAGTCCGTGTTCAGACGACGCAGCACGGCTACCCAGGACGCCCCGGCCGAGGGCCCTGGTGCTTCCGGCACCGATCAGGCCCCTCCCTCGGTCACCGCAGGCAAGGGCAGGCCGACCCCCAAGCGCAGCGAGGCGGAACGCCGCCGCAGGTACAACGCCCCGGGTGACCGCAAGGAGGCGCTGCGCCAGTCGCGGACCAAGGACCGCTCGGCGCGGGCCCGCAAGACCGAGGCCATGCGGCGCGGCGAGGAGTGGGCCCTGCCCGCCAAGGACAAGGGCCCGGTCCGGGCGCTGGCCCGCGACTTCGTGGACTCGCGCCGGAGGCTGAGCGAGTTCTACATGTACGGCCTGGTCGTACTGCTGTTCCTGCTGTTCCTGCGCAACCCCGTGACGCAGACGGTGCTGCCGGCGATCCTGATCGTGATGGTGCTGATCATGATCGTGGAGGGCTACTTTGTCGGCCGCAAGATCACCAGCCTGGCCCAGGAGCGCTTCCCCGGGGAGAGCACCCGGGGGATCAAGATGTACGCGGCCATGCGGGCGCTGCAGATCCGTCAGCTCCGTTTCCCCAAGCCGAGGGTGAAGCCGGGCACCACGGTCTGACGGTCCCCGGATCGCGGGCAGGGCTGGCGCGGGCAGGGCTAGCGCGGCCGGGGCTGGCGCGGGGAGGGCTGGCGCGGGACGCGCCGGGCTGGGGTCCTAGTGTCGTGCGTTATGGAATATCGCCACCTGGGCCGCAGCGGCCTCAAAGTCAGTGAGATCGCCTACGGGAACTGGATCACTCACGGTTCCCAGGTCGAGGAAGACGCTGCCCGGGCCTGCGTCGCGGCCGCCCTGGACGAGGGCATCAGCACGTTCGACACGGCCGACGTCTACGCCGGGACCCGCGCTGAGGAAGTCCTCGGCCGCGCGCTGCACGGGATCCGCCGTGAATCCCTCGAAATCTGCACCAAGGTCTACTGGCCGACCGGCCCGGGGCCCAACGACCGCGGCCTGTCCCGCAAGCACATCATGGAGTCGGTGCACGGGTCGCTGCGGCGGTTGCAGACCGACTACCTGGACCTCTACCAGGCGCACCGGTTCGACCACGAGACCCCGCTGGCCGAGACCCTGCGGGCCTTCGAGGACCTCGTCCGCCAGGGCAAGGTGCTGTACGTGGGCGTGTCCGAGTGGCGTGCCGAGGAGATCGCCGCCGCGCTGCGGATCGCCGGCGAGATGGGTTTCGACCGGATCGTCTCCAACCAGCCGCAGTACAACATGATCTGGCGGGTGATCGAGTCCGAGGTAATCCCGCTGGGCCGGGAGGAGGGCATCGGCCAGATCGTCTTCTCCCCCATCGCCCAGGGCGTGCTGACCGGCAAGTACCGGCCGGGCGAGCCCGTGCCTCCCGAGTCACGCGCGGCCGACCCGAGCGGGTCCGGGTTCATCCGGCGCTTCCTCAGCGACGACCTGCTCCGCCAGGTGGCCGATCTGGAACCGATCGCCAAGGAGGCGGGCCTGACCATGGCCCAGCTGGCGGTGGCCTGGGTGCTGCAGAACCCCGGGGTCTCGGCGGCCATCATCGGCGCGACCCGCCCGGAGCAGGTCCGGGAGAACACCAGGGCGGCCGGGGTCCGGCTGGACCCGGAACTGCTCCGGCGCATCGACGAGGTGCTGGGCGACGCGATCCAGCGTGACCCGGCACTCACCAAGAGCCCAGAGCACCGGCCCTGACCAGTCCGGGAGACGACCCGCGGACTACTCCTCCCGCAGGCTCATGGGGCCGTACTCGACCCGGCTCTCCTCGAGCAGGGTCACCTGGTCCACGCCGCCGGCCAGCAGATCCCGCCAGTTCTCGCCGAGCCAGCTCTCGGCATCGCCCTGGCTGGCGAACGTTTCCCTCGGCACTCCCCGGGACGGCACGAGGGTCCCGTCCGCCGTCTCGAACTGCCAGGTCCAGGCCATGTCTTTGCCGCCTCCTCAGTACGCGGTAAGCGACAGTAGCCCACCCGGCGCCGCCGCCGCGCATCCCCCCGGGCCACCGGGCCGGCCTGGCTGCGGCGACGGCGCGGACCAGGGCGGGAAAAGGAGCCGCCGTTGGTCAAGGAACGTGGCGGTCGGCGATTATTGCCTGGGATGCGCTCTTTGTGGTCTCCTATCCGGGACGGGGGATTGGGGTCGCATAGGGATGCACCCCGCCGAACGCCAGCAGAGGCGGCCCGGAAACTGTTAAGTTCTACAGGCAGCCCTGAGCCGGGCGCCGCGGCACGTGTCCCCCTGGCTCAGCCCCGGGAGCAAGGTGGTGACGACATGGCGCGCGTTGTCGTCGTTGGTGACCTGATGACGGACACGGTCGCGCACGCGGCCCTTCCGCTGGCCAAGGGCAGCGATACGCCGGCCACGGTCAGCATGCATGGTGGCGGATCGGGCGCGAACATCGCGGCCTGGCTGGCCGCGGACGGCGGCGAGGTGGCCTTCGTCGGCCGCCGCGGCGCGGACATCGCCGGCCGCAACCGGGACATGGAACTGATGGGCTACGGCGTGGATGCCCGGCTGGTCATGGATCCGGACCGGCCTACCGGGACCTGCGTGGTCATGGTCACCCACAAGGGCGACCACACGATGATGTCGGACCCGGGCGCCAACGCCGCGCTGCACCCGGACGACCTGCCCAAGGACCTGTTCGCGCCGGGTGCCCACCTGCACATGTCGGGGTACACGCTGCTGAACGAGGGGTCCCGCGGCGCGGCCCTGGCGGCGTTCGCCCACGCGGGCCGGGCCGGCATGACGATCTCCGTGGACGGCGCCTCAGCCGCGCCGCTGGAGCGGGTCGGGGCTGAGCCGTTCCTGGAGATGACGAACGGCGTGACGCTGCTCATCGTCAACGCGGACCAGGCCGCGGTGCTCACCGGCCGGGAAGACCCGGAGTCCGCCGCGCACGTGCTGACCGCGTGGTACCCCGAAGTCGTGGTGAAGCTCGGCTGCCGACGGAGCGCTCTACGCGAACGGCCGGCCGGAGCCGGTCCGGTCGCTGGCCCTGCCCGTGGAGTCGTTCGTGGATGGCACCGGGGCCGGGGACGCCTTCTGCGCCGGTTTCCTGCCCGCCTGGCTGGACAAGAAGCCGCCGCTCGAGGCCCTGGGCAGCGGCTGCCGCCTGGCGGCGAACGCGCTCGGCATGGTCGGTGCCCGCCCCGCTCTCTGATCCCGGGCCGGGGGATCCCGGGCCGGGGATCCCGGGCCGGGGGATCCCGGGCCGGGGGAACCCGGGCCGGGGGCTGAGCCCGGCCGACGGGCTGCGTTCCTCGACGGCCTTTTCTCCCTGGACGGCCGGGCCGCCCTGGTCACCGGGGGCAGTTCCGGCATCGGCCACGCGATGGCCCGCGCTCTCGCCCGGGCCGGGGCCCGGGTCGTGCTGCTGGCCCGCGGCGAAGAAGGCCTGGCCAAGGCGGCCGCGGCCATCCGGTCAGCCGGCGGTGCCGCCGCCTGGGTCCGGGCCGACCTCGCCGATCCGGCCGCGGCCCGGCGGGCGGCCGAGGAGGCCGTAGCGGCCTACGGGGAACCGGACATCCTGGTCAACGCGGCCGGCACCAACCCGCGGCCGCCCCTCGGCGAGCAGACGCTGGAGGAGTGGGCCGAGGTGATGGCGGTGAACCTGACCGCCCCGTTCGTGCTCGGGCAGCGCTTCGGGCCCGCGATGGCCCGGCGCGGCTGGGGCCGGATCATCAACGTCGCCTCCCAGCAGGCGGTCCGGGCGTTCGGCAACAGCGGCGGCTACGGGGCATCCAAGGCGGGCCTGACCGGGCTGACCCGGTCCCAGTCCGAGGCCTGGGCCCCGCACGGCGTGTGCTGCAACGCGATCACGCCCGGGTTCGTGGCCACCCCGATGACCCAGGCCGTGGCCCGCGACCCGGCCCGCTCCGCGGCGCTGGCGGCCCGCACCATGGTCGGCCGCAACGGCGAGCCCGCGGACTTCGAGGGCATGGCCGTGTTCCTGGCCAGCCAGGCCTGCGAGTACATCACGGGGCAGCTCATCTTCGTGGACGGCGGCTTCTCCGTCACCTAGCCCGGGGTGACCGTCCCACGCAGCGCTCGCTGACCGCGCAATGTCGTGCGCGTCAGTGGCGCTGCGCTGACATTTCCCGCAAAACGTGCGCGCCACTGGGTGGTTTGTCCCGGTTCGGGCGCACGGCCCGCGGGAAAGGTGGGCGGCTCCCCCGGGGGTACCCGGCCGGGAGGGGCGCTCAGCTGGCGCGGGGGAGCCGGAAGCCCCAGTTCAGCATCCGGGCGGCCGCCTGCGCGCCGGCCGCCGGGCCGGTCGACGGACTGTGCAGCACCACCCCGATCAGCGCCCGGCCCTTCCGGACCGCCTCGAAGAGCAGGCAGTGCCCGGCGTCATCGGTGTAGCCGTCCTTGATCCCGATCGCGCCCCGGTACGAGCCGATCAGCTCGTCGGTGTTGTCCCACCAGTAGCTGTGATGACCGCGCCCCTTGGCCAGGTGATAGAAGGACCGATCCACGATCGACCGGAAGGCCGGATACCGCATGGCCGCCAGCCCCAGCCTGAGCAGGTCGGACGGCGTGGAGTAGGTCGAGGTCTCGGTGGGGTAGGGCAGGCCGTCCGGTGAGGTGAAATGGGTCCGGTTCATGCCCAGCCGGGCCGCGGCCGCGTTCATCTGCGCGATGAAGGTCTTCAGCCCGGGCCCGAAGGCGTTCGCCAGGGTGTACGCCGCATCCGCGCCGGAGGGGAGCAGCAGGGCCTCCAGCAGCTCCCGCGCCGTGAGCACGTCCCCTGGGCGCAGCGCCGCGGTTTCGCCCCCGTACTTCCAGGCGTAGGTGACCGCGGCCTTCGGCACCCTGATCTCCCGGCCCAGATCGCCGCTCCGCAGCACCAGCAGGGCCGTCATCACCTTGGTCACGCTGGCCATCGGCCGCTCGGTGTCTACCCCGCGGCCCCACAGCACCTGGCCGGTGGCCGCGTCGGCCAGCACCGCGCCCCTGGCCTTCACCCCGCTCGGCGCGCCGCTCACCACGATCGCCGGGCTGGCAGCCGGGCTGGCGGCCGGGCTGCCGGCTGGGTGGGACGGGGCAGCTGAGGCCGGCGCCGTCGTCCGGGCCGCGGCCGTCGCCGCAGGCGCGGGCGGGGTCTGGGCCGCCACCGTGGGCGCGCACGCCGCGAGGCCGCCGGCCAGCGCGGCCCCGGCGGCCAGCACGGCAATCCGTCCCCTCAGCCGCATGACCGGTAATGTTCCCACTTGGCCCTGGATTCCCGCGTTGAGCTCCGTCAAGAATGCCGCCCCGGCCTGCCCGATCACCGCGAAACCACCGTTAGCGGACGATAGCCGGGTCAGCGGCCGGGTAACGGCCGGCGCGCCGCCCGCCGTGCGGACGATCATGGTGCGCACGCCACGCCCGCCGCGTTGGGCATGTCTGTCGCCGCCAGGCGGCACAATGGCGGACATGGCACGACGCACCGCGACACCCCCGCCCCCCGAGGACTTCGAGGAAAACATCGTCGATATCGATGTTGCCGAGGAGATGCGGGGCAGCTACCTCGAGTACGCCTACTCGGTCATCTACCAGCGGGCGCTGCCCGACGCCCGGGACGGGCTGAAGCCGGTCCAGCGCCGGATCCTGTACCAGATGAACGAGATGGGCCTGCGGCCTGACCGCTCGCACGTCAAGTGTGCCCGGGTGGTCGGGGACGTGATGGGCCGGCTGCACCCGCACGGGGACAGCGCGATCTACGATGCGCTGGTCCGGATGGCCCAGCCGTGGGCGATGCGGCTGCCGCTAATCGACGGGCACGGCAACTTCGGCTCGCCCGGCGGCGATGACTCCCCCGCCGCGATGCGCTACACCGAGGCCCGGCTGACCGCGGCGGCCATGGAGATGGTGGCCTCGATCGACGAGGACACCGTCGAGTTCATACCGAACTACGACGGCTCCGAGACCCAGCCTGAAGTGCTGCCCAGCGGCCTGCCGAACCTGCTGGTGAACGGCACCGCGGGCATCGCGGTGGGCATGGCCACCAACATGGCCCCGCACAACCTCGGCGAGGTGATCGGCGCGGCCCGGCACCTCATCGCCAACCCCGAGGCCAGCCTGGACGAGCTGATGCGGTTCGTGCCCGGCCCGGACCTGCCGACCGGCGGCAAGATCGTCGGCCTGGACGGGATCAGGGAGGCGTACGAGACCGGGCGCGGGATCTTCCGCACCCGGGCCACCGCCCGGATCGAGAAGCTCACCCCGCGCCGGGACGGGATCGTGGTCACCGAGCTGCCCTACGGCGTCGGGCCGGAGAAGGTGATCGCCCGGATCAAGGACCTGGTCCAGGCCAGGAAGCTGGCCGGGATCTCCGACCTGAAGGACCTGACCGACCGGCACCGCGGCCTGCAGCTGGTCATCGAAATCCGGGGCGGGTTCCACCCCGAGGCCATCCTCGACGAGCTGTACCGGCTCACGCCGATGGAAGAGACGTTCGGCATCAACAACGTCGCGCTGGTGGACGGCCAGCCCCGTGTCCTCGGCCTGCGCGAGCTGCTGAGCATCTACACCGACCACCGGATCGAGGTGGTCCGGCGCCGCAGCGAGTTCCGCCGCCGCAAGCGCGCGGACCGGCTGCACCTGGTGGACGGGCTGCTCATCGCGCTGCTCAACATCGATGAGGTCATCCAGGTCATCCGGGCCAGCGACGACTCCGCTCAGGCCAGGGAACGGCTCATGTCGGTCTTTGACCTGTCCGAGATCCAGGCCCAGTACATCCTGGACACGCCGCTGCGCCGGCTGACCCGGTACGACCGGCTGGAGCTGGAGCGCGAGCGGGAGACCCTGCAGCGGGAGATCGCCGAGCTGACCGCGATCCTGGAGTCGGAAACCCGGCTCCGCGAGCTGGTCTCCAGCGAGCTGGGCGAGATCGCCGAGCGGTTCGCCAGCCCGCGGCGCACCGTGCTGCTGGAAGGCAGCGGGAAGGCCCGCACGGCGGCGGTGCCGCTCGAGGTGGCCGACGACCCGTGCCTGGTGCTGCTGTCGTCCGCCGGGCTCATCGCCCGGACCGCCACCCGGGCCGCTGGCGAGCCGGCCGAGGGCACGCTGGACGCGGCCGCGCAGGCTGGCGCCGCGCCTCCCCCGGCGGCCGCCGGGCCGCGCGCGGCGCACGACGTGATCATCGCGACCGCGGCCACCACCGCGCGCGGGACCACGGCCGTGGTCACCTCCCAGGGCCGCCTCATCCGGATCGGCGTGCTGGAGATCCCCGCCCTGCCACCCAGCGCCCACTCCCCCGCGCTGTCCGGCGGCGCGCCGGTCGCCGAGTTCGTCGCGCTCGAACCCGGCGAGACCGTGGTGGGGCTGGCCGCGCCGGACGGGTCGCCGGGCGGCCTCGCGCTCGGCACGGCGTGCGGCGTGGTCAAGCGGGTCGCCGCGGACTACCCGGCCAGCGCGACCGAGTTCGAGGTCATCTCGCTCAAGGACGGTGACCGGGTGGTCGGTGCGGTCCAGCTGAGCGGGGAGGATACCGACCTGGTCTTCATCACCAGCGACGCCCAGCTGCTCCGGTTCCGGGCCGCGGCCGTCCGCCCGCAGGGCCGCGCGGCGGGCGGGATGGCCGGGATCCGCCTCTCCGCCGGGGCGGCGGTAGTCTGGTTCGGCGCGGTACCGGATGACCCGGACGGCGCCGGCGGAGCCGGTGGCCAGCAGGCGGACGCCGTGGTGGTGACGGTAGCCGGGAGCAGCCGGGCGCTGCCCGGGACCGCGGCCGCCACCGTCAAGGTGACCCCGTACCAGGAGTACCCGGCCAAGGGGCGGGCGACCGGCGGCGTGCGCTGCCACCGATTCCTCAAGGGCGAGGACACGCTGGTGCTCGCCTGGGCCGGGCCAGCTCCGGCCCGGGCCGCGACCGATGCGGGCGTGCCGGTCTACCTGCCCGACGCGGACGGCCGCCGGGACGGCTCCGGGGAGCGTATCCGCCAGGGACTGGCGGCGCTGGGCGGGGCGGCCGCGCCCCGCTGAGGAGCGGCCGCGCCCCGCTGAGGGGCGGCCGCCGCGAAACGCTGCGCGGTCAGGAGGCGGCGGGGCCGGACCGGGCTACCGGGCGGGCCCCGGGGCTGGCCACCGGGTGAGCCACGGCGGCGGCCAGCGCGGTCAGCAGGTCGCGCGGCCCGGCGTACGGCGGATCACCGAACTGCCACCAGCGCGCGAGCTGCAGGCCGCGGGGTCCGGGGTCGAAGACCTCGCCGCCGAAACAGCCGGCCCGGGCCAGCGTGGCCAGGTCGTCGTCGTCGTCGGCTAATGTCACCACGAACGCCGCGGCGTCCAGCAGCGCCGCGGCGCATCTCGCGGCCCGGACCGGATCACTGCCGGCGCGGGCCAGCCGCCACGCGGCCTGGGCGCGGAGGAACTCCGCCAGGAGAATCTGTCTCGTCACTCTGGGTATCGTACTCTTTACAAAGAGTACATTACCCCCTGCACGTAACCGGCGCGCCCCGCCGCCGGAGACGGCCCGGGCGAGGGCCTCAGGCGTCGATGCGGGACAGGTCCAGCTCGGCGGCGCCGCCCATGATGAATTCCCGGCGCGGCCCTACCTCGGTCCCCATCAGCAGGTCGAAGATCCCGCCCGCGGCGGCCGCGTCCTCGATCCTGATCCGGCGCAGCGTACGGTGCCGCGGGTCCATGGTGGTCTCGGCCAGTTGCCCGGCGTCCATCTCGCCCAGGCCCTTGTACCGCTGGATGGGCTCCTTCCAGCGCTGGCCGCGCCGCTCCAGCTCGAGCAGCCGCCGGTGCAGCTCGCTGTCGGAGTAGGTGTAGTTAAACTTCTGCTGGCCCTTGCGCGGGTTGGACAGCTCGATCCGGTGCAGCGGCGGCACCGCGGCGAAGACCCGTCCCGCGTCCAGCATCGGCTGCAGGTAGCGGTAGAACAGCGTGAGCAGCAGGGTGCGGATGTGCGCGCCGTCCACATCGGCGTCGGACATGAAGATAACCCGCTGGTAGCGGGCGGCGTCCAGGTCGAAGGAGGCGCCGGAGCCAGCCCCGAGGACCTGGATAATGGCCGCGCACTCGGCGTTCTTGAGCATGTCGGCGACCGACGCCTTCTGCACGTTGAGGATCTTCCCCCGGATCGGCAGCAGCGCCTGGAACTCGGAGTTCCGGGCCAGCTTCGCGGTGCCCAGCGCCGAGTCACCCTCGACGATGAACAGCTCGCTGCGATCGTCGGCGTTGCGGCAGTCCACCAGCTTGGCGGGCAGCGCCGAGGTGGCCAGCGCGGACTTCCGGCGCTGGTTGTCCCGGTGCTCCCGGGCCGCGATCCGGGCCTTCGCGGCCGACGCTACCTTCTCCAGCACCGCCCGGGCCTGCTGCTTGCCCGCCCGGCTCCGGGCCTCGAAGACCGCGCCGAGCTCGGCCGCCACCACGTCGGACACGATCCGCGACGCGGCGGGGGTGCCGAGTACTTCCTTGGTCTGGCCCTCGAACTGGGGCTCGGGCAGCCGGACCCCGATCACCGCGGTGAGGCCCTCCAGCGCGTCGTCCTTGGTGGCCGGCTCGTCGCCGTTCTTCAGCAGCCGCGCCGCCCGCAGCTGCGTGTTCACCGTCTTGACCAGGGCCCGCTCGAACCCGGTGACGTGCGTCCCGCCCTTGGGGGTGGCGATGACGTTGACGAACGACCGGGTCACGGTGTCGTACCCGGTGCTCCACTGCAGGGCCACGTCAACCTGCAGTTCCCGGTCCACGTCCGTGGCCGTCATATGCCCCTGCTCGTCGAGCACCGGCACGGTCTCGCGGAACTGGCCGGTGCCGGTCAGCCGCAGCACCTCGGTCAGCGGCTCGCCCGGCGACAGGTATTCGCAGAACTCGCTAATTCCGCCGTCGAACCGGAACTCCGCTTCTTTTTCCGCAACGGATCCTGTCCCGCGCTGGTCCCCCTGGCTCCCGGCTCCGTCCTGCGGCTGACGGTCAGACGGGGAGCCCATCGCCGGCCGGTCGTCCTGGACCCGGATGGCCAGGCCGGGGACGAGATACGCGGTCTGCCGGGCCCGCTGCACGAGCGCCTCGAAGTCCCAGTCCGCGTCCTTGGTGAACACCTGGCGGTCCGGCCAGAACCGGATCCTGGTGCCGGTCACCTTCCGGGCCACCTTGCGGGCCTGGCGCAGTCCGGTGCCCCGGGTGAAGGACGCCTGCGGACCGTCGGCGGCGAACTCACCGGGCACACCGCGGCGGAAGGAGGCGATCCACTCGTGCCCTTCCCGGTCGACCTGGACGTCTAGCCGGGCCGACAGCGCGTTCACCACGGAGGCACCGACCCCGTGCAGGCCGCCGGAGGCGGTGTAGGAGCCACCGCCGAACTTGCCTCCGGCGTGCAGCCTGGTCATCACCAGCTCGACGCCGGTCAGCCCGGACTTGGGCTCCACGTCCACCGGGATGCCCCGGCCGTTGTCGCGGACCTCGGCCGACATATCCGGATGTAGTACGACATCGATAGAGGTGCAGTGCCCGCCCAGCGCCTCATCCACGGAGTTGTCGAAGATCTCCCACAGGCAGTGCATCAGCCCCCGGCCGTCGGTGGACCCGATGTACATGCCGGGGCGCTTGCGGACCGCCTCCAGCCCTTCGAGGACCGACAGGTGCCGGGCGGTATAGCCGTCCCCGGCGGGAACGGACGCCAGCGGGGCCGCGGGCCGGCCCGGGCGGCCAGCGCCGGAGCGGCCAGCGCCGGAGCGGCCCGTTCCCGGGCCGCGTCCAGCTGATCCGCTGCTGACGGGGCCGTCGGTATCGGCGCGGACGGCGGTCACGTGGTTCTCCTCGGTCAGGACGGCGGGCGGCGCCAGGACGGCGGGCGGCGCGAATCGGGGCGACTTCGGCAGACTAGCCCCCTGGTCGGACTACCCGGGGAAGCCACGCCGCGGACATACCCGCCTACCTGGGACAACGCACCCCCGCTACAGTGGGACGGCGAGGACAACTGCCATCCTCCCATGGCGGGCGTTCGCTTTGGGCGTACGTCGCATCCACACGGGAAGGCATGGGCCTGGCAGAGTGTTGACTAGCACGTAGGGCAGAGCCCGCCGGCACAATGACCGGCTGGCACGACGCGAGGGAGGCGACATGACCGGAGCTCTCGCACCAAGCAGGCCCCTGAACGCCACGGACCTGTGCGACCGGTGTGGTGCCCAGGCATACGTACGCGTTGTGCTCCCCGATTCTGGGGAGCTGCTGTTCTGCGCCCATCACAGCCGGCAGCACCTTGAGGCGCTCGCGAAACTGGGTGCCGAGATCCAGGACGAAACCGAGCGGCTGTCACCGGGCGGGACACGGCGCGAAGGGTAGTCAGGGTCGCGACCCGCGGGTGTCCCCGCCCACGGGCCGCACGGACCACCCGGCCTGACGTCGGCACCGGCAGCGCAGCCGGGCCACGCCCAGGCGGCCGCCAGGACCCCGCGGCTCATCCCCGAACCTAAAAAAGTACGGCTGGCCCCGACCAGGTCTCCTGGTCGGGGCCAGCCGTTTAAGTCCGTCTAGGCCCGTCTCGGCCGGGCCCGGTACGGGGCCCTGGCTTAGTCGAGGTAGTCGCGCAGCACCTGGGACCGGGACGGGTGGCGCAGCTTGGACATGGTCTTCGACTCGATCTGCCGGATGCGCTCGCGGGTCACGCCGTAGACCTTGCCGATCTCGTCCAGCGTCTTGGGCTGGCCGTCGGTCAGGCCGAACCGCATGGAGACCACCCCGGCCTCCCGCTCGGACAGGGTGTCGAGCACCGAGTGCAGCTGCTCCTGGAGCAGGGTGAAGCTGACCGCCTCACCCGGCTGGATCGCCTCGGAGTCCTCGATCAGGTCGCCGAACTCGCTGTCACCGTCCTCACCGAGCGGGGTGTGCAGCGAGATCGGCTCCCGGCCGTACTTCTGCACCTCGATGACCTTCTCGGGGGTCATGTCGAGCTCGGCGGCCAGCTCCTCCGGCGTGGGCTCGCGGCCCAGGTCCTGGAGCATCTGCCGCTGGACCCGGGCCAGCTTGTTGATGACCTCGACCATGTGCACCGGGATCCGGATGGTCCGGGCCTGGTCGGCCATGGCGCGGGTGATGGCCTGGCGGATCCACCAGGTGGCGTACGTGGAGAACTTGTAGCCCTTGGTGTAGTCGAACTTCTCGACCGCGCGGATCAGGCCCAGGTTGCCCTCCTGGATCAGGTCCAGGAACAGCATGCCGCGGCCGGTGTACCGCTTGGCCAGCGACACGACCAGGCGCAGGTTCGCCTCGAGGAGGTGGTTCTTGGCCCGGCGGCCGTCCTCGGCGATCCACTCCATGTCGAGCCGGGCAGCCGACTCGGGGCCGTCCATGCCCTCGGCCAGCTTTTCCTCGGCGAACAGCCCGGCCTCGATGCGCTTGGCCAGCTCGACTTCCTGCTCCGCGTTGAGCAGCGGCACCTTGCCGATCTGCTTCAGGTAGTCCTTGACCGGGTCCGCCGTCGCGCCCGCCGACGCCACCTGGGCGGCCGGCAGGTCATCGTCGTCGTCCCCGTAGACGAACGCTTCTTCCTCGGGGCCTGCGGGCTTGGCGGGCGCGTCTGGGGTCACCGTGGCCGCGGCCGGGGGGCCCGAGGCGGCGTCCGCTACCTTGGCTGCCGGGCCGCCGGAGGCCGAATCGTCGTCCTCGTCGGCCGGCTCCTCGTCGGCTGCGTCCTCGTCCGCCTCGGCCACGTCAACCTCGACCTCGAGGTCCACTTCCAGGTCGTCGAGCTCGGCCGCGTCAACATCCTCGGCCAGATCGACATCACCGGGGTCTACGTCGGCGTCTAGATCCGCGACGTCCGTCAGGTCTGTCACCTCCGCCAGGCCAACCGCGTCACTGCCCGTCGCGGCTAGGTCCGGATCCTCACTCACTATGCCTGAACCCCCCTGGCCGCCCGGTGCCGAGCCGTTGCCGGGCTGGCCGCCGGCCTGCCGCGCCTCGCCTCGCCCACCAGAGTTCTTCTTACGCCGCCGGGACCTGGCGGCGTCACCTCGCTCCGGCGACGCCGGAGCCTCCTGTGCGGGAGCCGTCCCGTTCGTGTCCACGAGCGTAACCGGCCGGTCAGCCCGCGGACCGGCGGGATCCGCAGATCCAGGACGCCGGGAAGCCTCCGCCCGTCCGCCCTGGCCCTCCGGCCCCGGCTGCCTCCGCGCTGCGGAGCGCGCCGCGCTTGCCACCGCGGTCACCCCTTCCTTCGCTGGACAGCGGCCTGCCGAGCCGCGAACGACACCTGACTGCACGAACTGGCAGGCGACACAGACACCTCTCCTGCGTTCATGAGCGGGAAAATGGACCCTACCTCGTGCAACCCGCTGCTGGGACCAAGCCGGAAGCCAATTGCGGGCCGCATGACCCCACGGCCCCGACAGGACCAGCTCCCGACCACCACCTTAGGCGGAGTCTGCGGGTGGCTCGAACCGCTGCCGCAGCTTGCGGCGTGGCGCAGCTCCCGGCTAGCGAGCGCAGGCCCAGGTCAGCCGTACCCTTTCTCATGCTTTACCCCTCCGTGCCGCAGGAATGACCCCTCCCGGCGGGCGCTGCGGCGGCGCGCCGTCCCGCCGGGGCACATGCAGCACGAGGACGGTCACGTCGTCGTCCTGCTCGTAACCAGTAAGCATCCGGTCGACTAGGTACTCCAGCAGCCGGGCCGGGTCCTCGACCATGCCCGGCCGGGCCTGCGCCGCCACGGACACCAGCTCGTCCAGGCCCGAGTCCAGGCCGCGCCTGCGGTTCTCCACCAGGCCGTCGGAGTAGAGCACCGCAGTGGTCCCGGGCGGGAGGCGGAACACGTACTGCTGGCGTGGGCAGGCCCAGCCCAGCGGCGTGCCCGCCTCGGTGGTGTCCAGCCGCGGCGGGGCGTCCCTGGACAGCAGCAGCGGCGGCAGGTGCCCTGCGTTGCCGGCCAGGCCCTCCCCGGTGACGGGGTCCACGACCAGGTAGGCGACGGTCGTCACCTGCTCGTCGAGCTCGGTCGCGGTGAACAGCCGGTCCAGGCCGGCCAGTACCGCGGCGGGCCGCGGGTCGGTCAGGGCCAGGGCGCGCAGGGCGTTCCGGACCCGGCCCATGCCGGCCGCCGCGGTCAGTCCCTTGCCCATGACGTCCCCAGCGGCTACGGCGAGGCGGCCGTCGGGCAGCCGGAACGCGTCGTACCAGTCACCGCCGATTTCCATGTTCCGGGTGACCGGCAGGTAGCGGGCCTCCAGGACGATGCCCGGGACGCTGGGCAGCCGGTCGGGCAGCAGGCTGCGCTGCAGCGTCTCCGCCGTGGTGTGCTCGCGCTCGAACAGCGAGGCCCGCTCCAGGGCCAGCGCGCACTGGCCGGCCAGGGCCTCCAGGAAGACCCGCTCCTCCTCGGTGATCTGCCGCGGCTTGGTGAACGAGAACCGCAGCGCCCCCAGCGGCGCGCCGGCCGCGAGCAGGGGAAGCCCGACCCAGGCCCGCTCGTCGCTGTGGGAGAGGAACAGGTCGATGTCGGTGCCCCCCTCGAACTGCCGCCGCAGCGACTCGGGGTTCTCCACCAGCACCGGCCGCCGGGACGTGATGGCCAGGGTCATCACGCTGAGCGCGTCCAGCGGCATGTCCCCGGCCGGGGCGCCGGGGACATCAGGGAGCCCGAGCGGGTTGATCGTGTGCAACTGCAGCCGCTCCCGGTCGAGCAGGGCCACCGCCGACCGCTCGGCGCCGATCGCCGACCGCCCGACCTCAGTGATCACCTCGACGACCTGGAGCACGGTCAGGGCCTCGGCCAGCATGGACGTGGCCTGCTGCAACCGGGCGGTACGCAGGGCGGCGGCAGACAGCTGCTCGGTCAGCCGGCCGCGCATCTCCTCGGCCTCGCGCTGGCCGGTGACATCGGTGCTGGCGCCCACCCATTCGATGATCTTTCCATCCCGCTCAATCGGGACAGCACGCACGTCGTAATGCCGGTAGGACCCCGTCTTGGTGCGCACCCGGTAACGGCTGTCGAATACTTTCCCGGCGTGGACGCATTCCCGCCATTCCCGCTCCACCCGCTCCCGGTCCTCCGGGTGAATCGCGTCCAGCCAGCCATTGCCCAGGTACTCCTCCAGGCTCTGGCCCGTTATCCAGCGCCACTCGGGCGAATCCTCGGCGATCTGGCCGGTGGGCGTGGTGACCCAGACGACCTGGGCCCCGGCCTGCACCAGCGAGCGGTACCGCTCTTCGCTGCGGCGGACCGCCTCCGCCGAATTCTGCCGGTCGGTGACGTCCACCGCGATCAGGGCCACGCCGGCGATGTTCCCGTCCGGGTCGTGCGAGGGGAACCAGGAGAACGCCCACTGCCGGTCCTCGTCCGCGCCCGTGGCGCCCGGGGCGCCGTCACCGTGGCCCGGCTGCCCGGTGCCAGCTGGGCCGGTGCTAGCTGGGCCGGTGCTAGCTGGCCCGTTGTTAGCTGGCCCGTTGTTAGCTGGCCCGGGGCCGGCTGGCCCGGGCGTGGCTGACTCCGCCTCGCTCACCGGCTGGTTCGGCTCGTACAGCGGCTGGCCGTCGGCCAGTACGTGACGGACGGCCGACTCGACCCGGGCGGCGAGCGTCCCCGGCCACACCTGGGAAGGCAGCAGGCCCAGGTGCGCCTCCAGGTCGAGGCCATCCATCTGGGCCAGGGTCCGGTTGATCCGGCGGACGCGGAGATCGGGCCCGAAGAAGGCAAAGCCGATGGGAGCCTCGCGGAGCAGGGTGGCGAGCAGGGCCGAGTCAGAAACGTCCAACCCGGAGACCCGGGGCTGCGGCACGGAGGTCTCAGTGCTCATCACCGCGCTCCAGTCCCGCTGCGCTCAAGTCCCGCTGCTCGGACCATGCAACGGCTCCTTCCCGCTCACTGCGGACACAAGCAGGCTAGCGGCAACGCCGCGACCAGTGAACGCACAAGCACGGTGCCACGTCAATGAGCATGGCCCCGTTCCGGTACCGCGAACACCCACAGTGGCCACGCAGGCGAGCTTCCCACATCCTAGGCGATATCGTGCCGCCCCGAGGGCATGATGGCGGCCCTGGTTCTTCCCCGAAAGAAGTGACGGCGTGGCCGCCACGGCCGCCTGGTACCCCGTAACCTGGCTCCGGCCCCGGGAATTGCATTGATCATGAGGTAACTGAAGCCCCGAATGTCCGGTCCCGGCGGTCCCGGATGCCCGTAATATCTGCCACACGCGGAAACATGGCCACCATCCGGCGCGGACGTGGCCCGGCGCCGCGAGAATCTGGAAAGCTGTCCATGTGAGCCCGCAAAGCCGACGACGAGAGCCCCCCGGCGGGCCGGGCCACCCAGGCCGAGGGAAGGGGACCCGTTCGGTGCTCCCCAGCGCTGCCCCACCGAACGCGCTGTTCGCCGAGATGCTCCGGGCTGCCCGTGAGCTGCTGGCGGTCCGCAGCCCGCTGGACGCCGAGCTCATGGTGAGCGAGCTACTCGGCACCTGGTGGGGAGAACACCCGCCACGCAGCTCGCACGGCGATGTCGAGGAACTCGTCGGCGAGGGGCTGGTGAGTTATGCGGCGCAGCAGCGCAGCCCGGCTGCGCTGGCGCTGCTGTCCGGCATCGCCTGCCTGGGCACGTCGCGGCAGGCCATGCAGGCGGAGACGGCCGCGCTGGAGCTGATCTCCCGCGGCGTGGTCCGGCCGCCGTGGGCCGAGCACGTGGGCGCGGTGACGGCGGGCGAGTGCTACGTGAACTCCGACGTGTTCGGGGACCGCGACGAGGTCGTCTGCGTGTACAGCTACGCGGGCGAAGAGCCGCACGCCCTGGTCATGGTGGTGGACTACAACGCGGGCGGGATGCTCCGCGACGGCTGGGTCACCTCCCAGGTCGACCGCCTGCTCGAACGCTGCCGGGCGGCCAGCGCGGAGGACGGCAGCCGCGCCGCGCGGGCTACGTTCAGCGAGGTGGAAGCCCCGCAGGCGCGGCGGCTGCTGGAAACGGCCCTGGCCGTGACCGAGGTCGGCCAGGGGCCGTCGCCGGGCGAGTCGTTCGCGTCTTACCATGCGTTCATCCGGGCCCGGATCCGCACGCTGCCGCCCGCGCGGCCGGGGTACGGGGCCCGCACCAGGGCCGGCGGGCCCGCGGCCGGCAAGAGCACGGCGGCCGGCCCGGCACCGTGGAGCGCGGCCCCCCCGGGCGCCGGGCCCTGGAGCACCGGTCACGGGTCGGGCTGGGGCGCGGCCACCACGCGGCGGCACGCCTGGACCCGGGATCGCCGGGCCATGCTGGTGGCCGAGTTCCTGGCCTCGGACGAGGCGGAGGACCTGTCCGATACCCGTGCGGCCAGCCGCTGCGCGGATCACATCATCGACTACGGGTGCGACCGCGACTTCGGGCGGCCGCTGCGGATGAGCCCGGCGAAGGTGGCCACGTTCCTGCTCGACTGGCTGCCACGCAAGGTACTGCTGCTCTCGGCCGAGCAGCACGCGATGCCGCACGTGCTAGCCGCCTGGGTGCGCTGGGCCGGGCGGCGCCAGGGGCTGGCCGCCGAGATGATCGCGGAGAGCCTGGACGCGGTGTTCGACTCGATGGGCACGTTCGCCCAGGTGTACCGGGATCCGACGGCGTTCGGCCTGGACGCGTCGCTGGTCTCCCGGCTGCTGCCCGATGATGACCTGGAGGCGCTGCCCCGCCGGGCGTTCGCCTTCCCGGTGCTGCGCGGCCTGTTCGGCGGCATCGACCTGGCCGGGCTGGATCCGGCTGCGGAGGCGGACCGGCGCACGCTGCTCGCGGCCGACCACAACGACGCGAACGGCCTGCCCAGCGGCCCGCTGCACATCGATCGCCACCTCGCGCTGGCCGACCGGCTGTGGCGGGGTGACCCGCCCGAGCTGTGGGAGGCCGCGCAGCGGCTGCTGGACCGGGGCGAGGACCGGCACGCGGTGCTGCACACGCTCATGTACGTCATCCGGGACACCGCAGGCGATCAGGCCAGCCTGATCGCCGCGCTCCGCGACCTGCCGCCCAGCCCGGCCGACTGAGCCCGTCTCCCGCTGAGCCCGTCTCCCGCGGCTCAGCCCGGCTGGGGACCACCTAGCTCGCGGAAGGCGCCGCGCAGGTCGGCCGCGGACACGGTGGTGAGATCGGCGGCGCTCGCGTCCTCGTCGAGATCCGCCACCCGCAGGTCCCTGGCCGCACAGGCCCGCTCGAACAGGCTGCGCGCGAACCGGCCGTTGCCCAGCTCGTCGATCTGCCCGCGGGTGGCGGCCGCGCTGAAGATCTCGCCGAGGACCGGCAGCGCGTCCGGCTCGAACGAGTCACCGTGCTGCTCCGCGATCACGCCCGCGATTTTGCACAGCTCATCGGGCGAATAGCTCGGGAACCCGATCCGCACGCTGAACCGCGACGCGAGCCCGGGATTACTGCGCAGGAACCGGTCCATGTCGGCCGGGTAGCCCGCCAGCACGATGACCAGCCGGTCTCGGTCATCCTCAGCCCGTTTCAGCAGCGTGGCCACGGCCTCGGAGCCGTAGGCGTCGCCACCCGAGTAGCCGGCGTTGTACAGCGAATAGGCCTCGTCGATGAACAGGACGCCGCCCAGCGCAGAGTCGATCAGCTTGCCGGTCTTGATCGCCGTGGAACCGAGATGCTCCCCGACCAGGTCAGCGCGGTGGGCCTCGATCACCTCAGGACGAACCAGCAGCCCCAGGGCGGTGAAGATACGGCCCAGGATCCGGGCCACGGTGGTCTTGCCCGTGCCCGGCGGGCCGGTGAACACGAAGTGCCGGACCGGGGGCTGGCTGGACAGGCCCTGGCGTTCGCGCAGCCGGGCCACCCTCAGCTGGGCCGCGATCTCGTGCACCTGGCGCTTGACCGGCTCCAGGCCGACCAGCTCGTCCAGCTCGGCCAGGGCGCTTTCCAGCGTGGGCGCCGGGCTGTAGCCGCGGAAGCGGGCCGTGAGCTCAGCCCCGGCCTGCTCCAGGTCCGCTGCCTCCAGGGTGACCAGCTCGGACCGGGACGGCTCCGCACCGTCAGCCATGATCCGCACGTCCCGCGCACGTCCCGCCTTCTCGAGCAGGCTGCGCACGAACCGCCCGTTGCCGAGCTCATCGGCCAGCCTGCGGCGGCCCACGTCCTCCATCATCCGCCACAGCGCGGGACGCGCATCGGCATCGAGGATCTCGCCGCGCTGCTCCAGGGAGAGCTCGGCGAGGGCCAGCAGCTCGGCGGGTGAGTAGGTGGGGAACTTCACCCGGAGCCCGAACCGGGAGTTGAGGCCGGGATTGCTGGCCAGGAACCCCTCCATCTGCTTCTCGTACCCGGCCAGGATGATGATGAGCTCGGTCCGGTCGTCCTCGGCCCGTTTCAGCAGCGCCTGGATCGCCTCGTGGCCGAACCGGTCGCCCTGCCCCTCACTGTCGTTCACCAGGCTGTACGCCTCGTCAATGAACAGCACCCCGCCGAGCGCGCTGTTGACCAGCTCGTTCGTCTTGATCGCGGTGGCCCCGAGGTACTCGCCCACGAGGTCAGCACGCTGCGCCTCCACCACCACCGGGGTGTCGAGCAGGCCGAACGCGTAGAAGATCTTCGCCACGACCCGGGCCACCGAGGTCTTCCCGGTACCGGGCGGGCCCAGGAAGACGAAATGCTGCATGGGCTTTTCCGCCCCGTAACCCGCCATCACCCGGCGCCGCGCGGCTTCGACGGACGCGGTGATCTGCCGGATCTGATCTTTTACCGAGCTAAGCCCGATCATGTTGTCGAGCTCGGCCATGGCCTGGGCGACCGTGATCTCGGGTGGCTGCTGATCGCCGCTGGACCGGTCGCGGGCCGGCGCGCCGTCCGCCGGGCGCACCGACCCCTCGGCGGTCTGCACGACCCGCGACACCTCGGCAGGCCGCCCCGGGCGGACGCTGGCGGCAGCGGCCGGGCGGCCAGCCGGGCGGTTGGCCACCGCGGGGCCGCCGGGCCGGTGCGGAGCGGCGAGGGCGCCGGAACGGCCCTGCTGGCGGCTGAGCGCCCGCGCCTCCTGCTGCGACTTGCCGAGCCGCCAGCCGATCACGCTAAGGCCCAGTATCCAGGCGATGGCATAGCTGATGATCAGCCGGCCGGGCGCCAGCCACCAGGCCAGCATGCCCGGCGGCAAGGCCCAGAGCTGGGTCCAGGCCACCGTCCGGCAGGGTATGTAGCGGCGGGACAGCGCCTGGAGGTGCGAGACGGGCACCGCCGCGCACGGCAGCAGCGCCAGGGGCACGATGCCGGAGCTGAACCGGCCGGCCACCGCCGCGATGGCCAGGACCGCCACCAGGCCCCAGGCCGCGACGAACACTGACGCCGGCCACGAGCGGTGCCCCCGCCAGACCGCGACGGGACCGTACACGAGGGCAGCGATCACGAACGCATCCCAGAACCGCGGGCCCAGGGCCCCGGCCAGCACGATGAAGATCAACACGCCCAGGACCAGCAGGATCTTGACTGGCAGCGAGGCCGAGCGGACGGCTTGGCGCACCCGCGCCAGCCCTTCCTGGGCCATTCGCCTGCCAGGCAGGGATCCGTCCTCCGGCCGCATCTTGCTCCCTCGTGCCGTTCCTTGTATAGCGCATTACCACGCGCTTACAGCGACACACAACCAGATACCGGCAGAGAATGGCCAGGCCAGACTCTCCCGGGCCGGCGCCAGCCGCAGCCCCCATGGGCCAGCGCACTGACCGGGCGCCGACTCTGCCAGGGTAATGGCCAGTTCGCGGGCCGCGCCTTTACGGCGCTCCCCGGAAGGTCACTAAAAACCCTCTGACCTGGTCTTTCATGAAGTGCGGAAGCTGCTAAGTAAGACATCCGGGCCAGGCCGGTCAGTCCCTGAGCGGCACCGCCGCCCACCGAGGCCAGTGCTGTCCCGGCTGCCGCGGGCGCGGTCAGGCGTCGAGCTGGTCCACGAACGAGTACGGCGGCCACGGGCCGTTCACGTCCGCCCGGACCCCGACGCGGCCCCCGGCCAGCGCGTGCGCGGCGGCCACGAATTCGGCGGCGTGATCGCGGCGCAGCAGGTAGGCGGCGTTGAGGAGCATGTGCTCCTGGCCCCGCGCGTAGCGCGGGTCCTCGGCCGGCTGCCGGTGCGAGGCGTCGGCGATGTCCGTGAGTACCCAGTCGATCGTGTCCGCGAGCGTGTCGGCTGCATCCTGCTGATCGACCGGCCCATAGACCTGGACGCCCCATTCCACCGTGTCGCGGAAGCGCGCCAGCAGGCCGGCGAACTCGCCGCGGCGCCGGGCCAGCAGGGCTCGGACCGTGTCGTCGTCGGGGTAGACGGTGGCCAGCCGGAGCGGCAGGACGGGGCCGCCGGCGGCCGCGGCCCGGGCGATGACCTGATGGTGCGCCCGGCCGACCCGCTCGATGTTGTCCAGGCCGCCCAGCAGACTGGCCAGCGCATCCTCACCGAAGGCGCGCGCCTCGACCGACCCCACCACCGCGGTCAGGCCGGCGTCGGCCACCGCGCGGATCCGCTCGTCGCCGACGCCGGCCAGGCCCGCGAACTGGCGCGGGGCCAGATCATCGGTGATGGCGTACACCCAGACCACCCGGTTCCCCGCCGGGGCGGCCAGCCCGAGCGATGGCCAGCGGGATCGGGCCACCACGCCGGTGCCAGACATCGTCTTCACGCTCATCGCACTCCTCCTCGGCCGGCCCCCTGGCCGCGCGGCACAGGTGCCCGGCGCGGGATGCGCTGCCCCAGGCCCCTGAAAATTCATGGGCACAAGGCCCAGGTGTTTAACGGATCCCAGGCCCACATAGTTCACGGGCCCTGGTGACCTGGCGAGAGACGAGCCCACGCGGCACACGTCACGGGTGCCATGCTTTTCCAGCCGGGCACCAAGCCCGCCTCTCGCCGACCCCAGCCTGCCCCGTCCCCGTAACCGGCTGCCCGCCGAATCCACAGCAAATCATGGATCCGTAATCTGTGGCCCCGGGAACCGAGGCGGCGGCGCCGGGCACCACGTCAAGCATCGATGGTGCGGCGGGGCACGCCTGGGCCGCCGGAGGGCCTGCCGTGAACGGAGCGAGCGGACAGCAGACTCACGCGCGCTGCCCGCTCGCTCCGTACTTCCCAGGGCCTGCTTAGCTGCAGCCGCTGGTGGCGCCGCAGCCTTCGCAGACGTAGCAGCTGCCGGCCGGGCGCATCTTGGTCCCGCAGGTCAGGCACAGCGGGGCGTCCGCGGTACGACCCTGCTGGGCCTCGATCAGCTCGGTGGAGCTGTGCGGCTGGTACGCCCCGGCGGGCGGCTCCGCCTGCTCGTCCGATCGGCCCTGGGGCCGCTCGACGGGCGCGGACTGGGCCATCTCCCCTGGGTCCTGCTCTTCGGCCAGCGCGGTCGGGTCCTCACCGGCCAGCTGGGCGGTGCGCTCGCTGGCGGACAGGATGCCCATCTCGGCCCGGGTCTCGTAGGGCAGGTGATCCAGGGCCAGCCGGCGGAACACGTAGTCCAGAACGGAGCTGGCGATCCGGATGTCCGGGTCGTCAGTGATGCCGGCCGGCTCGAAGCGCATGTTGGTGAACTTCTCCACCCACTTCTCCAGCGGCACGCCGTACTGAAGGCTGATGGAGATCGCCATCGAGAACGCGTCCATCACGCCCGCCAGGGTGGATCCCTGCTTGCCGAGCTTCAGGAAGAGCTCACCCACGCCGTCGTCCGGGTACTTGGACGCCGTCATGTAACCCTCGGCGCCCGCCACGGAGAAGCTGGTCACGGACGCGGTGCGGTTCTTCGGCAGCCGCCTGCGCACCGGCCGGACCTCGTGCGGCGTGGCGGCGGCCTCGGCGGCCGGCTTCTTCCGGGCGTCGGACAGCGGCTGGCCGACCTTGCAGTTGTCCCGGTAGACCGCCAGGGCCTTCAGCCCGAGCTTCCAGCCCTCGAGGTAGATGGACTCGATGTCCTCGACCGTGGCCGACTCCGGCAGGTTCACGGTCTTCGAGATGGCCCCGGAGAGCGCGGGCTGCACCGCGGCCATCATCCGCACGTGACCCATCGGGCCAATAGAGCGCTCGCCCATAGCGCAGTCGAAGACCTCGTAGTGGTCGGGCCTGAGGCCGGGCGCATCGACGACGTGGCCATGCTCGGCGATGTACTCGACGATCGCCTCCGCCTGCTCCGGCTGGTAGCCCAGGTTCTTCAGGGCGCGCGGCACGGTCTGGTTGACGATCTGCATGGAGCCGCCGCCGACCAGCTTCTTGAACTTGACCAGGGCCAGGTCGGGCTCGACCCCGGTGGTGTCGCAGTCCATCATCAGGCCGATGGTGTTGTGGCTGACCATGCCGTTGGCCACATAGGTCACGTTGGCCGGGACAGACAGGTCATAGGTGGGCTGGATGCCGCCGTCTTCGTTACTGGCTACGCGCTCGAAGAGATAGCCGAGCGCATGTCCAAGCTGGGAATCGAGGGTCTCCGCGAACAGCTGGCGGGCTAGCATCCGGGGAACCCCGCCCGTCTTCCTGATGGACTGCAGCACCGCGCCGCGTGCGATATGCCCGGCCGGGGCCAGCCTCATCCAGGCCTCTCCGGGCAGGAAGACGTAGTCCTTCTTGGCCGACCGATCCGGCTCCAGGGCCGCCATCAGCTTCGACTTGCGCTCGCCGATGAATCCGACCAGCTCGTCGAAGTTCAGCGCGTGATCGACATTACGCAGCCGCACCTGGAGGATGTCGCCGCCCCATCCGCTGGTCGTCCGCCTGGTCGTCGTGGCCAGGCTGAGGGCGAGCAGCAGGGCGCGGGTTTCCGCGGCAAAGGATTCATGAGCCGTCGAGATGCTCGGCACGCCGGCCGCAACGGTCCCGTCGGCTTCAAACAGCCCGCGCAGGAACGCCGCGTAGACGGCTGGGTCGTTAGCCTCCAGGATCGCGGACGGCACTCGGGGAATCCATCCCTTGCCGACATGGTCCGCCCGCGGCAGGGTCTTCGCGAATCCCGCCGCTTGCCACCACCGGGCCAGCCGAACGGACTGCAGCGTCACCTCCCGGTATCCCTCCTGCTGGGTAACCACAGGAGACAGGCCGAACAGTTCCTTGCTGAGCACGCCCAGCCGATCGACCACGTCCAGGTCGCTGTCCGAGACGCACAGCCGAACGCCTTTCGCGTGCAGACTGCCATCACCCATGAAGTACCCGGCCAGCTCGGCAAGGTCGGCGGTCACTTCACCAGGCACCTGCAGGTTCCGGTCGCCGGCGTAGTAGGCCTGATCGAGCACGGGAAGCGGCACCCGCCGCGGCTTGCCGACGAGCTCTCCCATCTGCAGCGGTACCAGGTCACCAGGAGCTACGTCGGCCAGCCGCTTCCATGCCCAGGCGCCGGACTGCGCGTCTACGATCTTCACCCGGTGGGTCAGCGTGCCCTGGATGGCATATCCACCCTCCGTGCGGATCGCCCGGGTGGGCTCCTCGCCATTCACGAAGAACTTGGCTGCCCGCTGCGGCCCCTCATCCGTGGAGACCATGAGGTCGAGCTCCTGCCAGCGGTCTCCGTAGACATCGCCCAGCTCCGCGAGCCGGACCAGTCCGCGATCCGTGGTGACCAGTGTGTCTCCGGTGAGGCAGCCGGTTGGCGCGAGCAGCGAAGCCTGCGCGTTCCGGTAGCCGTTCTTCTCCCCCAGCGCGACGCACTTGTCCCAGGCCTTGTTGGCGGCGGCGAGGATCTCCCCGTCCATCCCGCTCACCGACTTGATCTGGTGACTGGCCTCGGCGTGCTTGCGCATGACCCGCTTGTGGGCGGTCGCGTTCCGCTCGTAGCCGTCGTACGGCCCGACGACCGCCGCCAGCTCCGCGGAGCGGCGGTAGGCCGTCCCCGTCATCAGGGAGGTGATGGCCGCCGCGATGGCCCGCCCGCCGTCGGAGTCATAGGCGTGGCCGGTCGCCATCAGCAGCGCGCCGAGGTTCGCGTAGCCGATGCCGAGCTGCCGGTACGCCCGGGTGGTCTCGGTGATCTTCTCGGTCGGGAAGTCCGCGAAGCAGATGGAGATGTCCATGGCCGTGATGATCAGCTCAGTGATCTGCCGGAACCGCTCCACCGCGAAGGTGTCGTCCTCCCGGAGGAACTTGAGCAGGTTGATGCTGGCCAGGTTGCACGATGAATTGTCCAGGTGGACATACTCGCTGCACGGGTTGCTGGCCGTGATCCGGCCCGACTCGGGGCAGGTGTGCCAGTCGTTGATCGTGCCGTCGTACTGGATCCCGGGGTCGGCGCAGGCCCAGGCCGCCTGGGCCATCTTGCGGAACAGGGCCCGGGCGTCCACGGTCTCGACCGTCTCCCCGGTCAGCCGCGCGGCCAGGTCGAACTTGGCGTCCCGCTCCACCGCGTGCATGAAATCGTCGGAGACCCGGACCGAGTTGTTGGCGTTCTGGTACTGGACGCTCGCGATGTCCTTGCCGCCCAGGTCCATGTCAAACCCTGCGTCACGGAGGACCCGGACCTTTTCTTCCTCGCGCATCTTGGTCTCGATGAACTCCTCCACGTCGGGGTGATCGACGTCGAGGACGACCATCTTCGCGGCCCGCCGGGTGGCCCCGCCGGACTTGATGGTGCCGGCCGACGCGTCCGCGCCGCGCATGAAGGAAACGGGCCCGCTGGCCGTGCCACCGGAGGAGAGCAGCTCTTTGGAGGACCGGATCCGGGACAGGTTGACCCCGGCACCGGAGCCGCCCTTGAAGATCAGTCCTTCTTCCTTGTACCAGTCCAGGATCGAGTCCATCGTGTCGTCAACCGCCAGGATGAAACACGCGGATACCTGCTGCGGGGAGCTGGTCCCGACGTTGAACCAGACCGGGGAGTTGAAGGCGAAGATCTGGTGTATGAGCGCGTAGGCGAGCTCGTGCTCGAAGATCTCCGCGTCCTGGGGGCTGGCGAAGTACCCGTTCTCGCGGCCGGCCGCGGCGTACTTCCCGACCACGCGGTCAACCAGCTGCTTGAGGCTCCACTCCCGGTCCGGGGTGCCGACCGCGCCCCGGAAATACTTGGTGGTGACGATGTTGGCGGCGTTGACGGACCAGAAGTCAGGGAATTCGACACCACGCTGCTCGAAGTTGATGGTGCCGTCCCGCCAGTTGGTCATGACGACATCACGGCGTTCCCAGGTGACCTCGTCGTACGGGTGCACGCCCTCCCGGGTGTGGATCCGCCCGATCGTGAGCCCCTTGCGCGAACCCCTGCCTCCGCGAGGCGCAGATCCGCTCACCGTCTCCGTCATGTCCTTCCCCCTTCCGGGACCGCCCTGGGTCCCACGCGGGCCCGGCCAGGCCCATTCGTCGATGTATCGATGTACTCGTGCGAACTCCGAACTCCGAACTCACTTGCTGGTCAGGAGCGGGACGCCAGCGCGCCCGTCTCCTGCCGCGCCGTGCGCAGCGCGGAAATCTCATCCTCGAAATCAGTGAGCGACTCAAACCCCCGGTAGACCGAGGCGAACCGCAGATAAGCCACCTCGTCCAGGTCACGCAGCGGCCCGAGGATCGCCAGGCCCACCTCGTGCGAGGGGACCTCGCCCGCCCCCCGGGCCCGGATCGTGTCCTCGACCTGCTGGGCCAGGATCGCCAGCTGGTCTTCGGTGACCGGCCTGCCCTGGCAGGCCCGGCGGACCCCGCGAACGATCTTCTCGCGGGTGAACGGCTCGGTCGCGCCGCTGCGCTTGCCCACCATCAGGATGACCGTCTCCTGGGTGGTGAAGCGCCGCCCGCAGGCCGGGCACGACCGGCGCCGGCGGATGGCGGCGCCGTCATCGGCGGTCCTGCTGTCGATGACCCGGCTTTCCTCGTTCTTGCAGTACGGGCAGAACACACGATCACCTCCCCGGGGGCGGCCCAAAGCCAGGAGAACTCTCCTGACACCACAACTTGTACGTGAACTACAGCGCTGTAACTACTATATCTTGTGGTCACGCTAGAACAGACACCCAGCGCTGCGCAAGCGGCGACGCGCCGGTTCCGCGATTTTCCGGTAGACCCCGTGCGGCCGCCCGGGGAAGCGCGGGCATCCAGCCGGGAAACCAGCCCCGGGCGCGGCCAGCCCCGGAGGTGGCCAGCCCCGGACGCGGCCAGCCCCGGACGCGGCCAGCCGCGGCCCGAAGCGGGCAGGGAACTCTCCCCCGTGGCGCCAGTCGCGTCAGCAGGCGCCCAGCGAAGCTAACGGAGGGACCGGCCGCCTGGACCGAGCCCCGGCCGGGAACCGCGGGGGAAGCACGGACGGCAGCCCCGCCGGGCCGAACTGCCCGGCTGCGCGGAGCCGGCCAGGAAAAGCCGGGCCGGGCGGAAACCGGGTCACGGTGCCTCAGCCCCTGGGCACCCAGAGGCTCTCACCGGGCACCACGACCTGGCTGCCCAGCGCGTTGAACTCCATGATCTGCTGGATGACCACCCGCGGGTCGGCCTGGGGCTCCGCGGCCAGCGCGATCGACCACAGGGACTGGCCTGGCTTGACCACTACCTGCCGCATGGCCGCCCGGACCGCGGACGGCGGCACGCCGCGGTTAGCCGCCTGGGCCCCGGACGCCAGGGCCAGCAGCACCGGGGTGATGACCGCCACCAGCACGAGAACCGCGGAAGCCCAGACCAGCCGGCGCCCGCGCCGGGTCAGCCTGGTCCGCCGGGCCCGTCCCGCCGGTACCCGGGCCGGGCCGGACACGGGCCGGGCTCCCCGCTCGCCGGAGGGCACTGACGCCTGCCCGGCGCGCCGGGGATGACCCGGCGCCTGCGCGGGCCTGCGTGGCGCGGCGGGGGGCGCCATGGGATGGGCCGGGATCTGGTCGTCGGGTGCCGTCCGGGGGCGGGGCAGCACCGGGACGCCCCCGGCCGCCGGGGGCCGGCCCACCCGGGCATCCCCGGAGGTCCGCGACTCCGGCGCAGCTGGCCCGGAGACGACCGGCATGGGCGTGTCCGGCACCACCCAGAGCCGGGGGCGGGCCGGCGATTTCCGGGCGCCCCGCGGCCGGGCCAGCCTCGCGTTATCCGCCGGCGCCGGCGCCGACACGCCGGGGACGTTCCGATTTTCTGGCCGGGATGCCGCCGCGCGGGGCTCACCCGGACGGAACTGGCCCGGTCGCCCGCCAGCCCGAGAATTCCCAGCACGGAGCGGGCGGACCAGGGCCTTGGGCTTCTTGCCCACGCTCATCACGCTCACGCCAGCCTCCTCTGTCGAATGACCGTTCTATCGTACAGCCGTTCGATCGATCACGCTTTCGATCGAATGACTGTACGGTACAGGTGTAGCGCGGGGGTACGACATTTCCCACGCCATCGAACAGATGTTTGAGATCCTGAAGCGAAAGCGCTACCGTCTGCTACGGGGTCAGCCACCAGATCCGGAGGTCAGTACTGATGGACAGCAGCTCGGACGACGACGGCGCGCCGGGCGCGCCGGGCGGGAGCGGCACGGATACGGCCGCGAGACCGAAAGGCCGGCCGGGACGGAAGCCGAAGGGCAGCGTGCCGACGGTAGTCACGGAGATGCCAGACCGGCCCGATCCTGACCATGTGCTCACCTGGCGGCAACGCAAGGTCCTGCAAGTCATCCGGGATTCGGTGCAGCGGCGGGGCTACCCGCCGTCGATGCGGGAGATCGGCGAGGCGGTCGGGCTGACCAGCACCTCGAGCGTCTCCTACCAGCTGTCCACCCTGCAGAGCAAGGGATACCTGCGGCGTGACGCAGGCCGGCCGCGGACGGTGGAGGTCCGGCTGCCCGGGCACCCGGCGGTCCGGCCCGAGGCCGAACCCGACGACGAGGCTCCGCTGGACATCGCCTCGCAGGAAGCTACGTACGTCCCGCTGGTCGGCCGGATCGCGGCTGGTGGCCCGATCCTCGCCGAGGAGGCCATCGAAGACATCTTCCCGTTGCCCAAGCAGATCGTCGGCGACGGGACGCTGTTCCTGCTCAAGGTGGTCGGGGATTCCATGATCAACGCCGCGATCGCGGATGGCGACTGGGTGGTCGTCCGGCAGCAGCCGGTCGCGGAGAACGGCGACATCGTGGCGGCCATGATCGACGGTGAAGCCACGGTGAAGACGTTCAAGCGCTCCGGTGAGCATGTCTGGCTGATGCCGCACAACCCCGTGTACACGCCGATACCGGGAGACGAAGCCGCCATCCTGGGCCGCGTGGTGGCGGTACTCCGCCGCGTCTGAGCTGGTCCGCCCAGATCACCCGCGCACCCGGCTGGTCTCACCAGGTACCACGTTGACCAGCCGGGGCGCGCGGACGACGACCTTCTGGACCGCCCGCCCGTCCAGGGCCCGGGCCACCCCCGGAGTAGCCAGGGCCAGCTCGCGCAGCTCGTCCTCGCCGATGCCAGGCGGGACTTCCAGCCGGTCGCGGACCTTGCCAGCCACCTGGACCACGCATGTCACCAGGTCCTCGACCAGCAGGGCAGGATCCGCGGCGGGCCAGCCGGCCAGCGCCACCGACGCCTCGCGGCCCAGCAGCTCCCAGCACTCCTCGGCCGTGTAGGGCGCGAACAGGGACAGCATGATGGCCAGCGACTCCGCCGCCTCCCGCACCGCAGGGTCGGCGGCCCCCGGGCCGGAGTCGATCGCCTTGCGGGCCGCGCTGGCCAGCTCCATCAGCCGGGCCACCGCGACGTTCAGCCGGGACGCCTCCACCAGGCGGGTGGCCTCGTCGATGGTGCGGTGCGTGACCTTGCGCAGACCCAGGTCGCCCAGGCCGGCCCGGCCGTCGCCCGCGGCCCGGCCGTCGCCCGCGGCCCGGCCGTCACCCGAGGCCACGGACGCCGCCGCGACGTCGTCGGCGATCCGCCACACCCGTCCCAGGAACTTGACCGAGGCCTCGGGGTTCATGTCAGCCCAGTCGATGTCGTCCTCGGGCGGGCTGGCGAAGACCATCGTCAGGCGGACCGCGTCAACTCCGTGCGCGGCCAGTTGCTGTCCCAGGTCCACCCCGTTGCCCAGGGACTTCGACATGGCCCGGCCGCGGTTGATGACCTGGCCCTGGTTCAGCAGCCTGGTGAACGGCTCACCGAAGTCCACCATGCCCATGTCCTGCAGCACCTTGACGAAGAACCGGCTGTACAGCAGGTGCAGGATGGCGTGCTCGACGCCGCCCACGTACAGGTCGGCCGGGGCCCAGCGGCGGACCGCGGCCACGTCGAACGGCCCGTGCTCGTAGTGCGGTGAGCAGTAGCGCAGGAAGTACCACGAGGAGTCGACGAACGTGTCCATCGTGTCCGTGTCCCGCCGGGCGGGGCCGCCGCACTTGGGGCACTCGGTGTTGACCCAGTCCGTGGCGGCCGCCAGGGGTGAGACCCCCCGGGGGGCCAGGTCCTGGCCGCGCAGGTCGGGCAGGACCACCGGCAGCTGGTCGTCCGCCACCGGCACCTCGCCGCACGAGGCGCAGTACAGGATGGGGATGGGCGTGCCCCAGAATCGCTGGCGGGAGACCAGCCAGTCGCGCAGCCGGTAGTTGACCGCGGCCCGCCCCTCGCCCTCGGCCTCCATGGTCGCGGTGATCCGGGCGATGGCGTCGGCCTTGCCCAGCCCGTCCAGCGGGCCCGAGTTGACCAGTGACCCGTCACCATGCGTGGCGATCCCGGTTTCCGCGGGGTCGGGTTGGCCAGTGTCCACCACCACCCGGACGGGCAGCCCGAAGGCCCGGGCGAAGTCCAGGTCACGCTGGTCGTGCGCGGGAACAGCCATGATCGCGCCCGTGCCGTAGTCGGGCAGCACGTAGTCGGCCGCCCAGACCGGCAGCCGTTCGCCGTTGACCGGGTTGATGGCGTAGCGGCCCAGGAAAACACCGGTCTTCGTCCGGTCCGCCGACTGCCGCTCGATGTCAGTCAGCTTGCGCACCTGCGCCACGTAGTTCTGCAGGTCCTCGCGGTGTTCCGGGGCACAGATCTCCTCGGCCAGCGAGGCGTCCGCCGCCACCACGAAGAACGTCGCCCCGTACAGCGTGTCCGGCCGGGTGGTGAACACGGTGACCGGCTCGTCCCGGCCCTCGATCACGAAGCGGATCTCAGCCCCTTCGGAGCGGCCGATCCAGTTCCGCTGCATCAGCAGCACCCGGTCCGGCCACTGGCCCTCCAGCTGCGCCATGTCCGCCAGCAGGCGCTCCGCGTACTCGGTGATCTTGAAGTACCACTGGGTCAGCACCCGGCGGACGACCTCGGTCCCGCAGCGCTCGCACCGGCCCGCGATCACCTGCTCGTTGGCCAGCACGGTCTGGTCGTGCGGGCACCAGTTGACGTAGCCGTCCTTCCGGTACGCCAGGCCGCGCTCGTGCAGCCGCAGGAACAGCCACTGGTTCCAGCGGTAGTACCCGGGGTCGCAGGTCTGCAGCCGCCGTGACCAGTCGAAGGACACCGCGTACCGGCGGAACGACGCGGCCTGCGTCTCGATGTTGGCGTACGTCCAGTCGGCCGGGTGCGTGTTGTTCCTGATCGCCGCGTTCTCGGCGGGCAGCCCGAACGCATCCCAGCCGATGGGATGCAGCACATTATGGTGGCGCTGGAAGTAGTACCTGGCCACGGCGTCGGCGATGGCGTAGGCCTCGGCGTGGCCCATGTGCAGGTCGCCTGAGGGGTACGGGAACATGTCCAGCAGGTAGGTGCGCGGCCGGGAGTCGTCCGGGTCATCGCTGGCCCGGAACAGGTCCATCTCAGCCCAGCGGGCCTGCCACTTTTCCTGGATCTCGCGGGGGTCGTAGTGGTGCGCCCGCTCGGCACTCTCGGCGGCTGTCATGGTGTTTCCTCAGCACTTGGTCGGTCCGGCTCCGGCAACAGAAAAGCCCCCCGGTCACGAGGGGCAGCCGCGCCAACGACGGGGTCAGTCAGCGCGGCTCGGTAAGGACCAGCCGGTCGGAACGCATGGCTCAAGGGTAGCGCACGGCGGCCGGCCTCGCCGCCGCTGCGCCGTCAGGTGCCGGCGGCCGCCTGGGCCAGCTTCGCGAGCGCCCCGCGCAGCGTCTGCACGGCGGCCGCGGTCGAGTCGGCGAGCCCGTGGCGCTCGGCGATCCAGGCCGGATCGTTGTAGCTGAGCCAGGTCTGCCCGCTCTCATCCGCCCAGGCGAGCGCCTTGAGCGGGAGGTCGATCCCGGCCGTCTGCTTGTCCTGCATGAGCGGGGTGCCACCGCGGGCGTTGCCAAACACCAGCAGCTCGGTGGGCCGCAACTGCAGGCCCACCTCGCGGGCGCCCGCCGCGTGGTCCACCCGGGCGAAGACCTGCAGCCCGGCCGCGGTGATGGCGTCGGTGAGCCGCTCGATCGTGTCCGGGACCGGGTAGTTACTGGGCAGGGTTATCAGTCCGTCCGTCATCGCTCCACCTCAGTTCGCGGTGTACCAGTCGCGGTTGTTCCGGTTCCAAGGGGCGCCGGCTCGCTCCCCGAGTATGGCCGGCCCACGCCCCCCGGGGCCGGGCGGGCACGGAATCCCGGCAATACGGCCTTTGCCGTCCGGAACGGTTAATAGGACTGTGAAACACGCCCGGCCGCACAAACTCGCATGTCCCGCATTCGTGTTGACCGGCGGAACCGAATGTTAATAAGGTCGTCCAGGTCGTGGCGGCGTGCGCCTCCACGAATGGCGCTTTCGCCGGGATCATTCCCCCCGCCCGAGGCAGCCAGGGGGCGCATGGCCTCGTGCCGGGTGGGCGGCTACGGTCATTCCTGTGTCAGCGCCGGTGCTGGCCAGCGCCCGCACCGGAAACCCACCGGCGGGCAGGTGCGGCGAAAACGGTCTTTTTCGGGGAAACAATGAATGTTGCGGGACGATCTGGGATTCCCGTGATCAGGAAAGAGATAATGGCTGGTGCATACGATCGCGGACCCGATTGCGCCCATGCCTGAGTGCACCGCACCGGGCAGCAGCGCGATACCGATTGCCATCGTCGGCCTAGCCTGCAGATTCCCGGACGCTGACGACCCACTGGCCCTCTTCGAGAGTGCGCTGGCCGGGCGGCGGGCGTTCCGGCGGCTGCCGCCCGGGCGCCTCGGCGCGGACCCGGACCCGCACGCGCGCCGCGATGCAGGCCTGCCCGGGACCGCGGGCGGCTCGGTCCCCCGGGCCGCCCTGCTTGAGGGCTGGGAGTTCGACCGGGCCGGGTTCGGCATCGCCGAGCACAGCTTCCTGGCCGCTGACCCGGCCCACTGGCTGGCCCTGGAGACGGCGGGGCGGGCACTGGCCGACGCCGGCTTCCCTGGCGGGCAGGGACTCGCCCGGGACCGCGCAGGGGTGATCATCGGGAACACGCTGACCGGTGAGGTCTCCCGTGCCGCGGCCCTGCGCACCCGGTGGCCGTTCGTCCGCGCGGTGCTGACCACCGCACTGGCCGCCGGGGATGTCCCGCCGGCCGAGCGGGCCCGGGCCCTGAGCCAGGCCACCGCGGCCTTCGCCGCGGTGCCCGCGGTCAGCGCCGAGACGCTGGCCGGCAGCCAGTCCGGCGCAATCGCCGACCGGATATGCCGCCATTTCGGATTCCGCGGCGGCGGCCAGGCGGTGGACACCGCGCATTCCTCCTCCCTGCTCGCGGTGGCGAGCGCGGCCGCCCTGCTCACCGCGGGTGAGCTGGACTTCGTCCTGGCCGGCGGGGTGGACATCAGCCTGGACCCCTTCGAGCTCGGCGCGCTGGCCCAGGCGGGCGCGCTGGCCAGCGGGACGATGCGGATCTATGACGCCACCCCGACCGGGTTCCTGCCCGGTGAGGGGTGCGGGATGCTGGCCCTGATGCGGTCGGCCGACGCCAGGGCCGCGGATATGCCCGCCTACGCGGAGATCGTGGGCTGGGGCGTCTCGTCTGCCGGGCAGCGCGACGTGGTCAACGCCGACCCGGACAGCCAGCTGCTGGCCTTGCAGCGTGCCTACCAACGGGCGGGCGTCGATCCCGCCGACATCCAGCTCATCGAGGGGGACGGGCGCGGCACCGCCGACGGTGACCTGGCCGAACTCACCGCGCTGACCGCCATCAGGGCCGGCGCGACAGCCGCGGCCGTTCTCGGGTCAGTCAAGGCCAACGTCGGCCACACCAAGGCGGCCGCGGGCGCGGCCGGGCTGATCAAGACGGCGCTCGCGGTGAACGCCGGGGTCCTGCCGCCGGTCACCGGGTGTGTCCGCCCGCACCCGATGCTCACCGATGAGGACGCGGTGCTGCGGGTGCCCAGGTCCGCCGAATCCTGGCCGGCCGGCACCAGGCTGGCCGCGGTGAGCGCACTGGACCCGGCGGGGAGCTACGTGCACGTGGTGCTCCGCCGCGAGCCGAACCAGGCCGCCTTCCCGCAGCACGCCAGCAGCGGCCCGCACGCCGGCCCCGGTCCGCACGCCAGCCCCGGTCCGCACACCGGCCCCGGTCAGCCGGCCGGGCACCCCAGCGGGCCGGCGCGGGCACCCGCCCGCTCGGCTCCTGGTCGGTGCCGGCTGCGCCGCGGGCCGAGATCTTCGCGTTCAGCGGCCCAGACCGGGACACGGTCGCGGCGCAACTGGCCGGCGTCGCGCGCGCGGCCGCGGGCCTGTCCGACAGCGAGCTCAGTGATCTCGCCTGCCAGCTGGGCCGCCAGCCCGGGCGCGGGCCGGTGCGGGTGGTGATCGTCACGGCCGGCCAGGACGAGCTGGCCCGGCTCAGCCGGGAGGCCGCCGGGCTGCTGCCCAGCCTGGTCGGCGGCCAGCTGACCGCCCGTCCCGGGCTGTTCGCGGCGGACGGCGCCGCTGGCCGGGTGGTCCTGCTGTTCCCCGGGGAGGCGGCCACCACGGCCGCCGGGCAGGACTGGCCGGGCCCGGGGTCTCAGCCCGGCATCGTCGAGGCGTCACTGTCCGCGCTGCGCTGGCTAGACCGGCTGGGGGTGCAGGCCACGGCCGCCCTCGGGCACGGCGTGGGCGAGATCACCGGCCTCGTCTGGGCGGGCAGCCTGGCCGAGTCCGACGCCGCGCCGCTCGTGGTGCAACGCGCCGCCGTGCTCGCCCGGCCGGGCGCCCGCCGCACCGCGATGATCTGCGTGGCCGCCGACGCGGACACCGCCCTGGCCTTGCTCCCGGGCGGCGAGCTGACCATCGCGGCGTATCACGGACCCCGCTGCCATGTCCTGGCCGGCCCGGCAGATCCAGTCCACGACGTGGCCCGCCGCGCTGCGGAGGCAGGCATCCAGGCGTACGTCCTGGACGTGCCGCACGCGCTGCACTCGCCGGCCATGGCAGACCGGGTCACGCCGCTGCGGGGCGTGCTCGCCGGGATTACGTTCGCGGCGCCCAGGCGGCGGCTCATCTCCACCGTCACCGGCCGCGAGGTCACGTCCGCCGGCCTGCCGGACCTGCTGTGCGATCAGCTGGTCTCTCCCGTCCGTCTCGCCGGGGCCCTGGCCGGCCTGGCCGGGGAGGCCGACCTGCTCGTGGATACCGGCCCCGGGCAGGCCATGGCCGCCATCGCGGCGGGGTGCAGCGAGGTGCCCGCGGTCAGCCTGGCGGCCGGCCCCGGCAGCCCGGCCGCCCAGGAATCGGCGGCGGCCCTGTTCGCCGTGGGGGCCATCGCCAGCCTCGGTCCCCTGCTGGCCGGACGGCCATCCCGGCCCATCGACATCGGCCGCGAACGCGTCTTCATCACCAACCCGTACGCGCTGGCCACCGCCGAGCTGGCCGGCCGGGAGGAACCAGCGGCCGGGGAAAGCCCGGCCGGTGCGGCCATCCTGGCCCGCGCGGCCCGGCTGGCCGGGATCGGCGATCCCCCCGGGGAGCGGGACCTGCCCGGCGATGCCGCGGCCGATCCGGCCGATCCGGCCGGGCCGGGCGCCGGGGCGGACCTGCCGCCCGGGGACCGGGACGCGGAGGTAATCCCGGGCGTCGGACCGTGGGTCCGCTGCTTCACCGAGGAGCTGCGGGCTCCCGGTGCTCCCGTGCTGCCCGTGGACGAGGAGCCCTGGCAGCTGCACTCGACCACCCGGCAGCCGTTCGGCCGGATGGCCGCGGAGGTGTTCGAGGACGATCCCGCGGCGACCGGGGTGCTGGCCGTCATCGGCGACCTGGCCGATCCGGACGCCGCCGCGACGCTGGTCACCGCGGCCCAGGAAGCGGTGGCCGCCGGGACGCTGGTCATCATTACCCCCGCGGCCGGGCTGGCCGGATTCTGCGCGAGCCTGCACGCCGAGCATCCCGGGCTGGGCATCACCCTGATCCGCACCGCGAACAGCATGGCCGGGCTGCTCGCCGCGCAGCGCTACGCGGCCGCCGAGGCCGGCCAGTTCCGGGAACTGGTGCTGGACACCAAGGGCGAGCCGCGCGAACCGGTCATGGTGGCCGGCCTGGAACGGCCGCCCGCTGGGCGGGCCGGGCACCCGGCGCGCGCTGCGGCGCCGCGGGGCGCGGCGCCCGCCGCGGCGGCCGGGAGCTCCCTCGGTCCAGCCGACGTCGTCCTGGTCTGCGGCGGCGTCACCCGGGATCTGCTGGCTGCGGCCCGGGTGCTGGCCGGGTGCGGCGCCCGGCTCGTCCTGGCCGGGGCGGCCGGGCCGGGCGAGGCGACCGTCACCGACCTGGGACTGGCCAGCCTGCGGGACGCGGGCGCGGACGTGAGCTACGTCCCGGCCGACCTGTCCGATCCCGACGAGGCTGAGACGGCCGTGGCCAGCGTGGAGCAGCGAGTCGGGCCCATCACCGCGATCGTGCACGCGGCCAGCACCGGCCCACAGCGCGAATGCGCCGGGCTGTCCGGCGATGACCTGGGCGCGCACATCGCCAGGCAGGCGGACGGGCTCAGCAACGTGCTGGGTGCGGTCAGCGCGGCCGGCCTGCGGGTGCTGGTCACGCTGGGCACGGTGCCGGCCCGCTACGGCGCGGCCCGCAACTGCGCCCCGGCCCTGGCTGCCTCCGCGCTGGCCGAGCAGGCCCGGCGGCTGCGGCCCAGCCTGCCCGGCTGCCGGATCCTGCACGCGGACTGGGCATGGCCCGGCAGCAGCGACCAGATCCGGGTGGCCGGGCTGGCCAGTTCCCAGCCGCTGGGCCCGGACGAGGCGACCGCGGCCGACCTGGGCCGGCTACTGCTGGCGCTGCTGGATGACGACGACGCCCCGGGCCGGGTCGCCATGCACGGCCGCCTGGGCCCGCCCGCACCCGCCGGACCCGGCTCGCACGCCGCGGTTCCGCAGCCCCTGGCGGAAGGCCCGGACCACGCCCCGGAGCTCCGCGGCCGGTTCCTGGAGTCGGCGCGGGTCTATTACCCGGGTGTGGAGCTCGTCGCCGACACGAGGATCTCCCCGCGGACCGACCCGTACCTGGCCGATCACCATATCGACGGGCTCATGGTGCTGCCGCTGGCCATCGCGCTGGAGGCGATGGCCGAGGCCGCCTCGGTGCTGGCCGGGCGGCCGCTGCGGCGGCTGACCGGGACCCGGATGGACGCACCCGTGGTGCTGCTCCCCGGGGACCAGGAAACGACCCTGCGGATCTGCGCGCTGCGCCGCGCCGGCGCGGTGGAAACCGTGCTGCGCTGCGCCGACAGCGGCTTCCAGGTCGATCATTTCCGGGCCCTCTTCCCGCTCGGGCCCGTCCCGGAGCCGCCGGAGCCGGCGGCCCCGCAGCCGACGGCCCAGTCCGGCCCGCCGGCCCCCGGCCCGCCGCCCGCGCCGCGGCCCGGGGCGGGACTCGGGCTGACGGTAGCCTCCGCGGGCGGGATCGTGGACGGGACCGACCTGTACGGCCCGGTTTTCTTCCAGGCCGGGCCGTTCCGCCGGGTCGCGTTCCTGCCCGAGGTGACCTCGCGGTCGTGCTCCGCGCTGGTCCGCGGGGCGGACGACCGGCCCTGGTTCAGCGCTGCCGCCGGGATGGACGTCCCGCTGGTGCTGGGCAGCCCGGGACTGAACGACGCGGTCATGCACATGCTGCAGGCCTGCGTTCCGCACCGCCGGATGCTCCCGGCCGGGTTCGAGACGCTCACCGCCGCCGGCCTGGAGGTCCGCGGGGCGGTCCAGGTCCAGGCCGGGCGGGAGGCTGGCCCGGCCGGCGGCTGGCAGGTGACCGCGGTCAACGCGGCCGGGCACACCGTGCTGGCCCTGTCCGGATTGCGGCTGCGCGACGTGGGGCCGCTCGAGGCGTCCGCGCCCTGGCATCCCACGCTGCTCGCGGCCGCGCTGGAAGGCTGGGCGGCCGAGTTCGGCCTCGACCCAGCGCTGCGGGTCACGGTGAGTTGCGGGCCGCCCGGGCAGGACCGGCAGCCCCGGGCGGACGGCGTGCCCTGGCTGGACGCGGCCGCCGGGCTCGGCCCGCTGGCCGGTTTCCAGCTGACCGCCCGGGCCAGCATGCCGGTCGCGTGCTACTGGGCTTCCGTCCCGGCTGGCCAGGCCGCCAGCCGGCCAGGACCGGTGGTACCGCTCCCCGCGAACAGTGCGGACGGCCGCACGGATGAGGTCCGCCGCCGCAACGAAAACCAGCCCGGGCAGCTGACCCGGCACCTGCGTGAGCAGACCGGGGAGCCGCCCGAGCGGATAGCGGCCCGGGTGCGGGCCATCACCGCGTGCCTCGCGGCGGCGGGGAGGGCGGCCGGGACCCCGCTGACGCTGGGACCCTCCCGGGACGCGGGCTGGATCCAGGTAGCGGCGGGCCCGGCCACGGTCGGGTGCACGATCGCGGCCATCGAAGGGATCCGCGGGCCCGTCGTGCTTGCGCTGGCTACCTGGCCTGCGGCGATCCAGGGCGCGGCGGCCAGCGGGGCCAGGTCCGCCGGGGACGGCCAGCCGCCCGCGGACGGCGGCTGCGGCCCGGCCACCCCGGGCGCCGCCACAACCACGGACGCCGCGGCCAGCCGCGGATCAGCCGACCACGAGTCCCTGGGCGCCGGGCGGGCGGCGCCAGGGAATCAGAGCCCGTAGGTCAGAGCTTGGTCAGCTTGGTGTACGGGGCGGAGATCCGCTCCTGCTGGGTGCCGAAGTCCACGAAGACGCCGGACTCGTCGGCGCCCAGGACCCGGCCGAGGCCGTAACGGTCGTGGGTAACCTGGTCGCCCACGGCGAATTCCTTCACCGGGCGGACCACCGGAGGGGTGTTGAAGGGACTTCCTGGCAGGTAACGCCGGGTCGCGGCGCGGGCTGGTTTCATCCCTACAAGTATGGACCCCGTGGCTACCCGCCGCAGGCGCACGGGCCACTCAACTCCGGGAACCGCGCACGTGTCACGCCGGATCCGGGTCCTATATGACCCAGAGAGACGTCCTGGTCACCCGGCGTGTCGTCAGCCGACGGGCTCCGCGGCCGGCCGCCGCCCGGCGCGCCAGGCCGCCTCGGCTTCCCCCATCGGGGTCGAGGGCGGCCCCTGGATGAACGGCCAGATCTCCTCGGCGATGGCGCGCCAGTCTGCGGTGGCCGTGAGCTCGCCCAGGATCGCGAACAGCCCCAGGTTGATCCGCTGCAGGATGACGTAGGACCGCGGCACGCTCACCCACTGGGCCAGCGGGCTGCGCACGTCGAAGAAGCGGCGCACCACGGCGGACGCGTAATCCCCGGTGATGGTCAGTGGCCCCGGCCGCCGCACCGTGTCGTAGAACACCGCCATGTGCTCGACCACGGTCTCGGTGCTCAACGGGGCGTCCGGGCGCAGGAAGCCCGCGTCCACCATGCTGGCCCGGAAGCCCTCCGGGTCCTGCTCGACGCACAGGTAGCGGACCATGTCCACGAGTGGCCGCAGCTCCTCCGCGGTGAAGTGCTTGACCAGGCCGAAGTCGAGGAACGTCACCCGGCCGCCGCCGTGGAACAGGTAGTTGCCGGGATGCGGGTCCCCGTTGAACGCGTGCACGTCATACAGGCTGCGGAAGGTGAACCGGTAGATGGTCTCGGCGGCAAGGTCGCGCTCTTCCTGGGACCACCCGGCCAGCTCGGCGAAGCGGGCTCCGTCGGCTAGCTCGCTGGTCACCAGCCGCCGGGTGGACAGCTCGTCGATGATCTTGGGGACGATGATCGTGGGATGGCCGTCGTAGTACGCGGCCACGAGCCGCTGGTTCGCTGCCTCCTGCCGGTAGTCCAGCTCTTCCAGCACCCGGTCGCGCAGTTCCGCGATGAGCGCGTCCACGTCCTGGGCCGGTGCGGTGATGCGCAGCATCCGGCGCAGCAGCGCGACATTGCCCAGGTCAGCCGCGATGGTCTCAGCGATGCCCGGGTACTGGACCTTGACCGCCACCGCGCGGCCGTCGTGGGTGATGGCCCGGTGCACCTGCCCGATGGACGCGGCCGCGATGGGCTCGGGGTCCCAGCGGGCGAACGCCTGCTCCGGCGGCAGGCCGAGCTCTTCGGTGACGACCCCGGCGGCGAGCTCCGGGCTCATCGGCGGGACGCTGTCCTGAAGCCGGCTCAGCGTGCGGCGGACCGCGGGCGACAGGCCGTCGTCCACGTAGCTCGCCATCTGGCCGATCTTCATCAGGACGCCCTTCATGGCGCCCAGGGTGGTGGCCACGTCCTCGGCGGTCCGCAGGGCGAGATCGTTGCGGAGCTGCTGCCGGTGCTCACCCGCGGCCGCGAACAGGCGCGGCGCACCGCCCGCGTAGCGCAGGCCGCCGCGGACGACCAACTGCAGCGCCGCCCGGCCGCGAGCCAGCCTCAGCCGCCCTACCCGGCGGCCGACCACGGCCAGCCCGGCCAGCCCCGCGACGACCGAGATCGCGGCGAGCAGCTTCTTCACGCGGCCGGCGCCTTCACGCGGACCGCGGCGCACGCGCCCGCAAGGCGATCCGCTGACGGGCCTCGAGGACCCCGGGCTCCCCCAGGAAGACCGTGTCCAGCACCCCGAGGGCCTGGTGGATCTCGGTGCGGCGGGCGCCGGTCAGGGGCGGCGCGGTGTACCCGTACATGTCGCGCGCCCAGGCGGGCAGCGCGGCGACGGCGGCCTCCTGGACGTCCTGCCAGATCTCCGCGAGGTCCTCGTCGAGGCCCGGGGGATGGAGCAGATAGTCCATGGACTCCCGGGCGGCGGGGGTGCAGCGCAGTTCGGGGCGGACCGACGCGATATACCCGCCGAGGTCCGCGGCGCTGGCCGGCACCAGGTGGCGGGGCACGCCCACCAGCTCCGCCTCGGTCACCATCTCGGCCACGAAGCGGTCGGCATCCTCAGCCGCGAGCGGGGTACCGAACAGCCCGGCGGCCACGATCCCGGACTCGACGAACGTGGCGTGCACCCACAGCAGCAGCACGGGATCCCCGGCCTCGTAGGCCTGCCCGGTGACGGTATCCACCCCGCGGACGTGCTCGTGAATCCGGCGCACCCGGGCGGCGACCCGTTCCGCCGACCCACGGTCACCAAAGGTCACGGTGGCCAGGTAGGCGTTGGTGGCGGCCAGCCGCCCCACCGGATCCTGCCGCCAGTCGCTGTGCTGGTCCACGCCGGCCATCGCCAGCGGGTGCAGGGCCTGCATGTGCAGCGCCCGGAGCCCGGCCACGGGGCTGGACAGGTCGCCGCTCACCCGCCAGGCCACGCTCGCGGGCCCGAAGAAACCCTCGTCGGCCGGCCGCTCGGGGATACTCGCCGCAAACGCCGCCGCCGACCGGGACACCAGCCCGGCCGCCGCCGCAAACGGGTCCGCGGTCACCGGGTAGGCCCCGGGTGGCCGCTGGCGGCCGGATCGCGCAGCTGGCCGGCCAGGTTCCGCAATGTCCTCATACCACTCAAAGTACCCACCCGGCCGCCTGTTCCGACCGGCAGGCCAGGCGGATCCGGTCCCGTCCGCCCGCGCCCGCGGGCCGGCAGCGACGGCACACCCGCCCCACTGGCCAGCCGGCGTGACCCCCAGCCAGGACGGCCAGGCGCCCCGCACTCACCCCGGGGGGACCAAAACCGCAGGCTCGCGGGCAGGGCTGGCTCAAAGTGAGAACCACTTGTCTACCACCCGGAGGTACGCATTGGGCAATGGCCCGCGCATGTTGCCGGCCTCGTGCGTTTCCTGCGAAGGAGCAGCCGATGACCGATCTCGATGCATCCACCAGTAACTCTGCCGGAGCCGCCCGCCCCACAGAAACGGAGATCGCGGGAGACCCGGTACCCGTGCTGGCCCCGCTGGCGGGCGACCCGGCCATGCTGGGCCTGCCGACCTTCATTGTCGGGTCTGTCGCCCTGGGCCTGGTCCTGGTCGGCGTGGTGCCGGCCACGGCGGTGGGCGCCTCCCTGCCCATCATCCTGGCGGCCACCGCCGCCGGGTTGTTCATCGCCACGATCTGGGCCGCGGCCATCGGCCAGAGCGCCGTGGCCAGCATCTTCGGCATCTTCGCCGGGTTCTGGCTGAGCTACGCGGTGCTCGTCCTGGGGCTGACCCACGGCTGGTTCGGCATCACCGCCCTCGCCGCCGCCTCCACCCAGGAGCTGTTCCTGATCTCCTGGCTGGTCATCGTCGTGGTCCTCACGCTGGCCACCCTGCGCCTGCCGCTCGCGTTCACGCTGATCTTCGTGCTGGTCGACGTGGCCCTGCTGCTGGTCCTCCTGTCCACCGAGGAGGCATCCACCGGCCTGGGGAAGACCGGCGGCTACGTCGTGCTGGCCTTCGCCGCGGTCGGGGTGTACGTCTTCTACGGCGCGGCCTCGCTGGCCACCGGCGGCAAGGGCGTCCCCCTGGGCAAGCCGATACAGAGCTAGAACTAGTCCGGGGGGACGACCCCCCTGGACCCCCCGCCATTCGCCGGCTCGGGGAGAACACGCCTGCGGCGTGCCTCCCCTCGCCGGCGGATAAGCGGTGGCTAAGGCGGGAACTTCCGCGGACCGGCCTCCAGGAGCGCCCTGTGGTCAGGACGGAATCTCACCAGCGGGTGTCTTTGCCTCGCGGTGCCCCCCACTAGCAAACCTGAGGCAGCATGGAGGCGTGACTCAGGCTGCCCGTGACACCGAGGGACCGTCCCGCACGGCCGCCGGGCTGGCCGGGGAGCCAGCCGATCCCGTGCGGGAAATCGCGGGGCTGATCCAGGCCGGCGGGGTGGTCGTGCTGAGCGGGGCGGGCCTGTCCACCGAATCCGGCATCCCGGACTACCGCGGGCCGACCGGCCTGGCCCGGCGGGCCGAGCCGATGACGTACCAGGCCTTCACCGGCGCTCCCGCGGCCCGCCAGCGCTACTGGGCGCGCAGCCACCTGGGCTGGCGGCACATCGCGCGGGCGATCCCGAACCAGGGCCACCACGCCGTCGCCGCGCTGCAGCAGCGCGGGCTGCTCAGCGGGATCATCACCCAGAATGTGGACGGCCTGCACCAGCAGGCCGCGCGCGGGACGTGATCGAGCTGCACGGCAGCCTGAGCCGGGTCATCTGCCTGGGCTGCGGTGAGCGGACCCCGCGGGACGAGCTGGATCACCGGCTGCGGGCCGCGAACCCGGCCTGGGACGCGCAGGCGAGCCAGGTCAACCCGGACGGCGACGCGGTCCTGGACGCCGGGGCCACGAGCCGGTTCCAGGTGGTGGACTGCCTGCGCTGCGCGGGCGCACTGAAACCCGACGTGATCTTCTTCGGCGAGAACGTCCCGCCCGGCCGGGTCGCGGACTGCTACGCGCTGGTCAGCGCGGCCCGGGCCGTGCTGGTCCTCGGCTCGTCGCTGACCGTGATGTCGGGCTACCGCTTCGTCCGGCACGCGGCCAGGGCCGGCATCCCCGTCGTGATCATCAATCAGGGCGCGACCCGCGGGGACGCACAGGCCACGGTCACCCTCGATGCCCCCCTGGGCCCTACCCTGAGGGCCCTCGTCACCCGGTACCGCTAGCGACCGGCGGGGCTCAGTTCGGGTTGTAGGGCGTGTTCCGCAGGTCGGGGGCGGGCGTCGCGGTGAGCGAGCGCAGCATCGTGGTCTCCCTGGCCAGCAACGCCCGCTCGGCGCCGAGCCGGCGCTCGGCGTCGGGCTGGGCCAGCAGCTGCTGGCGGACCGGCAGGTCGAGGATCATCGAGGCGGCCACCAGGTAGGACAGCAGCAACGGCTCGTCCGGCAGCTCGGGGACCGCGACCTCGGCGCTTTCCCGGCTGGCCAGCGCCTCGACGTAGCCGCGGAAGCCGCGCTGCACCGCCTGGGCGGCGAGCCCGGCTCCGGCCTCGTCGCCGACCTCCTCGTCCAGCAGCTCCACCTCACCCTGCAGGTACGGCTGGGAGACGTCGAGGGACACCAGGCGGAACCGCTGGGTGCCCACGGTCACCAGGTGAAACCGGCCGTCCTCCTGCTCGGTGACCTCGCGCAGCGTCGCGGTGCAGCCGATCTCGTACAGCGCGGAGATCCCGTCCACGCCGGTTTCCCGGCCCTTGCGGATCGCGATGACGCCGAACCGCCGGGGGTCCGGCCCATCCAGCAGGTCATGCACCAGCTGCCGGTACCGCTCCTCGAAGATGTTCAGCGGGAGCAGCAGTCCCGGGTAGAGGACGGTACCGAGCGGGAACAGGGGCAGCGTCTCGCGCATGACTGGAGACTAGGCGCCTGCGCGGCCTGCGGGCCCGCGGGAGCAGGCAGGGTCGGCCGCCGCGGTGCGCGGCGGGCGGCCGGGCCGGGCGCAGTGCCGAAAGCCCCGCCGCCTCGGGACCTCGGCCCGGTGCCCCGGCTGCCGCCGCGAGGGACCCTGGGCAGCACACCCGGACACCAGAGGATCGAAGCGGATCCGGATCGGAGGGTGAGGTGCCAGAAGGCCAGAGAGGTTCCGTCCACCTGCCGGGGCAGCCCGGCCCGGGGGAACGCGGGCACGCCGTGGACCACGCCGGGCTGGAGACCTTGCCGTTCGACACCTGCCTGCGGCTGCTCGCGTCGGTCCCGCTGGGCCGGATCGGCTTCTACGCGGACGGCGAGGTGATCATATTGCCGGTGAACCACGCCGTCGATGGGCAGGACGTGGTCTTCCAGGCGGCCGGGGGGTCGAAGCTGACCGCGGCCGAGCAGCAGGAGCTGGTCGCGTTCGAGGCCGACGACTACGACGAGCGCACCCGGGCCGGCTGGAGCGTGCTGGTGACCGGCCGGGCGACGGTGGTCTACGACGAGGCTGAGACCCAGCGGCTCGGGCTGCTCGGCCTGCTGCCCTGGGTGACCGCGGTCGAGCATCCCTTCTGGATCCGGATCCGTCCCACCTCGGTGACCGGCCGCCGGACCCCGCCGAGCGGCCGCTAGCTAGCGGGACGCCCGGGCCGGACGCGCGGCGCCCGGCCGGCTCAGCGCACGGTCAGCGCGGTGAGCAGGGCGAGCAGGATGGTCGCGCTGGCGGCCAGGCCGTGCACGATCGGGAGGACGACGCGCAGCCGGTCCTGGGCAGCTCGCGGCGGGCCGGCCGCCTGGCCCGCCGGGGCGGGCCGGGCCCGGGACGTCCACACGGTCAGCGTGGCCATGCCGAGCCCGACCACGGTCACCAGCACGCCCACGGCCAGCCAGGCCAGGACGGTCCACCCGCTGGCCAGGTAGGCGATCCAGACCAGCAGCCCGGCGCCGGCCAGGCCGGCATGACCGAGGGTGACCACCGGGCTGAGGCGGCTCCGGCCGCCCGGGCGGCGCAGGCCGCCGCGCCTGATCCAGCCGGCCAGCATGATCGCCCCGATGCCCATGGTCAGCAGCCACGCCGCGAGCGCGCCCAGGCCCAGCCCCCAGCGGCTGGCCGGGGCGGCGCGGCCTGGTCCCGGGCGGGCGGCCGCCGGTGGGGCCGCAGACCGCCGCTGGGACTCGATCAGCCGGGACAGGCGGGCTCCGTCCACGGCCGCGCGCCGCCGCCAGTCGGTCTTGTGCTGGTGGGCTCCTGCCACGGTGAAGATGGCCCGGCCCAGGGCCAGGTTCACCTCGGACCGGCTCAGCCCGCGGCACGCGGTGCTGACCGTGGCCAGCGCCGCGTGCCGCTCGATGACCTGCACGGCCGCTGCGGTACAGGCCGGCACCGACCCGCGGGGGCCCGCGCCGCCGCCGGCCCCGATGGCGGTGGCCAGCACACCGGTGGCCAGGAACACGGCGGGCCGCCTCACGCCGCCAGCGTATCTGCCACCGCCGGGGCGGCCGCGGCGGGACCTCGTTGGGCGGGCAATCTTGTGCGACGATGAGCGGGGTGAGGTTCTCGCCGCGCGATTCCGAGACAAGGCGGTCGCCCGTGCCCCCACGTGAGATGCCCCCCGTTGACCTGTCCGCGTCGGAGTTCTGGGGCCTTCCGCTCGCTGAGCGGCGGGACGCGTTCGCCGGGCTGCGCAGCCTGCCCCGGCCGCCGTACTTCACTGACCCGGACGTGCCGTTCGCCGCCTCGGACGGGGGCTATTACGCGCTGGTCCGGCACGCGGACGTGGTCGAGGCGAGCCGGAATCCGGAGGTGTTCTCCTCCGCACGGGGCGCGACGAGCCTCGTCAACCTGCCCGTCGAGTTCAACGAGTACTTCGGTTCCATGATCAACATGGATGACCCGCGGCACGCGCGGCTGCGCCGGATCGTATCCCGGGCCTTCACCCCCCGGATGATCCGCAAGTTCGAGGACGACGTGCAGGCGGCGGCCGTGCGGATCGTGGACGACCTGCTGGAGAGGGGGCCCTGCGACTTCGTCGAGCACGTGGCCGCGCGCCTGCCGCTGACCATCATCTGCCAGATGATGGGCATCCCGGACAGCAGCTACGCCATGGTGCTGCGCGACACGAACGTGATCCTGTCCGGCAACGATCCTGACCTCATCAGCGAGAACGCGGACGAGGCGGTGGGACAGATCCTGACCGCGGGCGCCGAACTGGCTGCCCTGGTGACCGAGCTGTGCGCCGCGCGGCTCCGGGAGCCCGGGGACGACCTGATCACCGCGCTGGCCACCGCGAACATCGACGGGGAGCAGCTCACCAGCGCCGAGCTGGCCTCGTTCTTCATCCTGCTCGTGGTGGCCGGCAACGAGACCACCCGGAACGCCATCTCGCATGCGCTCATCCTGCTCACCGACCATCCGGGCCAGCGCGCGCTGCTGATGGATGATCCCGGGGCCAGGCTGGGCGGCGCGGTGGAGGAGATCGTCCGGCAGGCGTCCCCGGTGATGTTCATGCGGCGGACGCTCACCCGGGACTACAGCATGAACGGCCAGGACTACCGGGAGGGCGACAAGGTGGCCCTGTTCTACTGGTCGGCCAATTACGACGGGACCGTGTTCGCCGACCCGGCCCGGTTCGACATCACCCGCTCCCCCAATCCGCACGTCGGCTTCGGCGCCGCCGGGCCGCACTTCTGCCTGGGTGCCCACCTGGCCCGGCGGGAGATCACGGTCGCGCTCCGCGAGTTGCTGGGCCGCGTCCCGGGGATTCGCGCCGCTGGTCCGCCCGACCGGCTGCTGTCCAGCTTCATCAACGGCATCAAGCATCTGGACTGCGATTTCACCGGGTGACGTATCCGGCCAGACTCCCGCGCAACGAGGCACGGCGCCGCTCACACCCGCGAGTCGGCCTCAATCTGGTAACGAGGTGTGATTATAAGAACGCAGAGTGTATAACTAGAACTCCCCTGGCTTACGGGGGGACCGCGCGTCAACGGTGGGGGCCGCCTCCTCGCCGTGCCCGGCCAGCCGCTCCGCCGCACGGCGGGGGCGGCCGCGGGCACGGACGGGGGCGGAGGGGCGCGAAAGCCGAGGGGGACCTTCGTCCACTGGGCGGCGCTTCCCGGGGGCGTGGCGCCGCCCAGGACGAAGGTGCCGGGTAGGGGCGGCTGGCCCCCGGCCCCGGGGCCGGGGCCGGCCGCTGGCCTGCGGTTAGGGCAGGGCGCTGATCTGCCGGGCCAGGGCGAAGTCGGCCCCGGTCAGGCCGCCCGCCGAGTGCGTGGACAGGGTCAGCGTCACCCTGTTCCACTGGATCAGCACATCGGGATGGTGATTGGCCTGCTCAGCCAGGTAGGCCACCGCCCCGACGTAGAGCAGGGCGGCCCGGAAGTCCGCCAGGGTGACGTCACGCGTGATGCTGTCCCCCGCCCGGGTCCAGCCCGGCGCGCTGGCGAGTTCGGTGCCGATGTCATCCTCAGAGAGCAGTGCCATAGTCCGCGAGCCTATCCGGGTGGTCATGGCAGCCACCAGACGCGGGACGGGACCGCGACGCAGGAGCCGACGTTGACCGCGGTCCCCACGGTGACCGCCGCGTCCGGGTCGCGCAGGCACCGCTGGCCCAGGGCGTTGCGCAGCAGGCCGTTGCCCAGCGCCGCCCACTGCTGGTAGCTGCTCCCGTTGCACCGGCGGAGCTGGACCGCCGCCGTCTTGGCCGGCGACGCGACCGCGAGGCAGTAGCTGCCGTCGCGGATGGCCTGGCCGGCCAGCCGCCACTGCTGCCGGCCCGCCCCGCTGCCGCAGGTGCTGGTGATCGCGGCGGCGTCCTGGGCGTACTTCGCCCGGGACAGGCACACGCCGGCCACCCCGCTGGGCACCGTGCCGCCGTGCAGCGCCTGGACCGCGGACTGGGCGGCGGTCAGGTAATCGGCGTACACGCCGCTGGTGTAGGTGGCCCAGGGGGTGAAGCTCGCGCCGCTCTGGCTGATGGCGTACGCGCCGTCCGCGTTGCACTTGGCGGTGAACGCGCACTCGTCGGTGATACTGGCCCAGGCCTGGCTGTCGATCTGCCAGAGCCCCCGGTCATACATCCCGGAGCAGTTCACCGGAGGGTAGTAGCCGTCCTTGCCGGTCGGGTTGCAGTAGTACACGGTGGGCTGACCACCGGATTCGGCCACGCAGATGGCGGTGGCCGTGACCAGGTCGTCAGCGGAGGCGTTGTTCGTCCACCCCGCGTAGGTGGCATACCCGGAACAGGCCTGGGCCGCCGACTCCGCCTCCCGGGCGCTGAGGATCCGGTTGAACGCCCCGCGCGGGGCCACCGAGGCCGGCCGCATCACCGGCCCGGGCTGGGGGCCGCCACCCGATGCACCCCGGGCGGCCCCGCTGGTGACCCGGACCGCACGCTGTGACGCTGAGTGATCAGCAGGGTGGGAGATGGACGCCGCAGCGACGATGCTGGCGGGCAGGACGATGGCCGCTGCGGCAGCAAGAACATACCGGGCTGCCACCTTGGCGCGGAACGCCATGATCGAACCCCCTCGATTCCGGACGGGACGCAGATCCCGCCTATACGGACCCGACCTGCTGGGGAAGGGCCCTGAGGGGCTCAATAGCCGGCTACTCGCCGGCGCCGTGATGCTAACAAAAATGCATACCCCGGCCAAAGCGCAGCGGAAACGTACCGACACGACATGAGAGCCGGTATCGGATTTCTCGCCACCCTAAGTGACCGGCTTGCCCGCAACCGGGCAGTATTTACCCAGCCGCCCGCGCGGGATCAGCATCTGGTACTAACTCGCTGTTCAGCGAGCTGGCGGCGGCACCCGACCACGACCAGCGCGGGGCATCAGCCGGTATGCTGACCGGGCTCGCTTCACCTGAGCCAGCGGCGCAGCCGAGTGGTCCGGCCGGTTGCGGCCCGCCCGGAACCCGGCCTCCCGCACCGGCCCATCCACCCGGCCGCCCTGGAGTGCTCCCGATGACCACGCCTGACGCCACCGAGCCGCGGTCCACCCCGCTGCGCGGCGTGCACGAGCATCTGGGCGCGTCGATGACCGAGTTCGCCGGCTGGCTGATGCCCCTGCGGTACCGCAGTGAGACCGCGGAGCACCAGGCGGTCCGGGCCAGCGCGGGCCTGTTCGACCTGTCGCACATGGGCGAGATCATCGTCTCCGGTCCCGGGGCGGCCGCCGCCCTGGACTACGCGCTGGTGGGCCAGCCATCGTCGATGGCGCCCGGCCGCGCGCGCTACACGATGATCTGCGCGGCGGACGGCGGGGTACTCGATGACCTGATCGTCTACCGGCTGGCCGCCCAGGAGTTCCTGGTCGTCGCCAACGCGGCCAACACCGGCGTGGTCCGCGGCGCGCTCCGCGAGCGGGCGGCCAGTCACGACGCGCGGATCACCGACCAGACCGACGCCTACGCGCTGATCGCGATCCAGGGCCCGGCGGCGGCCGGCATCCTGGGCCCGCTCACCAGCATCGCCCTCGACGGGGTGAAGTACTACACCAGCCACCGCGGCACCGTGGCCGGCCGGGAGGTCCTGCTCGCCCGGACCGGCTACACCGGGGAGGACGGGTTCGAGCTGTTCACCCAGCCCGGGGACGCGGAGCACATCTGGATGACGCTGTCCGCCGCGGGCGCCGCAGCTGGCCTGGTGCCCGCGGGCCTGGCCGCCCGGGACACGCTCCGGCTGGAGGCCGGGATGCCGCTGTACGGCAACGAGCTCGGGCCGGACACGACCCCGTTCGACGCCGGCCTCGGCCGGGTGGTCAAGCTGGACAAGCCGGGTGATTTCGTCGGCCGGGACGCGCTGGCCGCGGCGGCGCAGGCCCCGCCGCGCCGGGTCCTGGTCGGCCTGCGCAGCGGTACCCGCCGCGTCCCGCGGCACGGGTACCCCGTGCTGTGGGACGGCCAGCCGCACGGCACGATCACCAGCGGCGCCCCCTCTCCGACCCTGGGCGTGCCCATCGCCATGGCGTACGTGGAGCCCGGGGTCCCCGCCGAGGCCGGGGCGGCCGGCGGCCGGCTCGAGGTGGACATCAGGGGCCGGGCCGAGCCAGCCCTGATCACCCCGCTGCCCTTCTACCATCGGACCCACGATCGGCCACGATGACTTCCCCCCGGGCGGCCTGGCCCGGCGGGCAGCAGATCCCAGGAGCGACCAGATGACTGTTCCGGAAAACCTGAGCTACACCGCGGAGCACGAGTGGGTGACCATCGACGGCGGCGTCGCGTCGGTCGGCATCACCGACTATGCCCAGCAGGCTCTCGGCGACGTCGTATACGTGTCGGTTCCCCCGGCAGGGACCGCCGTGACTGCCGGGGAGCCCTTCGGCGAGGTGGAGTCCACGAAATCGGTGTCCGACCTGTACTCGCCGGTCGATGGCGAGGTGATCGAGGGCAACCCGGAGATCGATGACGACCCGGGGCTGGTCAACACCGACCCGTACGGCGCCGGCTGGCTGGTCCGGATCCGGCTGGGTGACGACGCCGACCCGGCGGGCCTGCTGACCGCCGAGGAATACATCGCGCTCACCAAAGAGGCTGAATGACCCCAGCCGACGGCGTGCCCGGGCCCGCGGACCTGGACCGGTACAACGCGGCCACGGCCGGCCTTGAGCCCCCGTTCGCGGTGATCGACCTGGCGGCGCTGCGGGCCAACGCCGCGGGCATGACCCGGCGGGCGGCAGCCAAGCCGATCCGGCTGGCCAGCAAGTCGGTGCGGTGCCGCGCGCTACTCGAGCAGGTCCTGGGCATCACCGGATTCCGCGGGATCCTGGCCTTCACCCTGCCGGAGGCGCTCTGGCTGGCCGGGCAGGGGGTCAGCGACGACATCGTGGTCGCCTACCCGAGCACTGACCGCGCGGCGCTCACCCGGCTGGCCAGTTATCCGGCGGCCGCCGCCGCGATCACCGTGATGATCGACTCGCCGGATCACCTCGACCTCATCGAGAAGACCGCGGCCACGGTGACCGATCCCGCCCCGGTCCAGGTCTGCCTGGACATCGACACGTCCTACCTGGGCGGCGGCGGCCTGATCCGGGCCGGGGCGCGCCGGTCGCCGGTACGCACCCCCGCCGAGGCGGCGGCCCTGGCCCGGGAGGCACGGCGCCCGGCCCGGGATCCGGCTGACCGGGCTGATGGCCTACGAGGCGCAGATCGCCGGGGTCGGGGACAAGCCACCGGGCCGGCCTTTGTACGCGCAGGCCATCCGCCAGATGCAGCGCCAGTCGGCAGCGGAACTGGCCCGGCGGCGGGCGGCGATCGTGGCGGCGGTGCGCGAAGTGGCCCCGCTCCGCTTCGTCAACGGGGGCGGCACCGGGTCGATCGAGCGGACCGCGGCCGAAGACGCGGTCACCGAGATCGGCGCCGGCTCGGGCCTGTACCAGCCCAGCCTGTTCGACAGCTACCGGGCCTTCACCGGCCGGCCGGCGGCCCTGTTCGCGCTGCCGGTGGTCCGGCGGCCCGCCCGGGGCGTGGTCACCGTGGCGGGCGGCGGGTACGTGGCGTCCGGGCCTGCCCACGGCAGCCGCCTCCCCCAGCCCTACCTCCCCGCGGGCCTGCGGCTCGATAAGCAGGAGGGAGCCGGCGAGGTCCAGACCCCGCTCCTCGGAAAGGCCGCGGACGGGCTGCGCATCGGCGACCGGGTCTGGTTCCGCCACGCCAAGGCCGGCGAGCTGTGCGAGCGGTTCGCCGAGCTGCACCTGATCGACGGCGACACGGTCAGCGCGACCGTCCCCACCTACCGCGGTGAGGGTCAGTCCTTCGGCTGAGCCCGGGCCGGGGCTGGCGCGCTCAGCGGTGGCGGCGGCGCAGCAGGTAGGCGGCGACCCCCAGGACCGCCAGGCCGGCCAGGGCCCCGCCGGCCATCCGCACTTCGGGACGCTGGAGCTGCTCGCGGGCCTGGGCCAGGGCCCGGTGGGCCACGTTGGCCGGGCTGACCCGGTCAGCCAGCTCATCGACGGTGCGCGCGAGGCTCTCGCGGGTGCGCTCGATCTCCCTGACCAGCGCATCCGGGTCGCTGGTCGCGACCGTGCCATTCGCCTCGGCCATCGCGTGCATCCCTTCTGGTGCGGATCTTTGCCCGGTAAGTGTGGCAGGCGGGCCGCTGATGTGCACGGCCGGCACGGTGAGGCGGGGGAAATGCGGCCCGGTGGCCCGAATCGGGGCTGGGCGCGGCCGGGACCGCCACGTAGGGTCGAGCGTGACGGCGGAAGGGACCCACTCATGTCAGCCACGGACGAGGCGCCGGCCCCGGAGCCCCCGCACCCGGCGCAGCAGACGGTCCCGGTGCAGGGACGGTCAACGACCTCGAGCTGCCGGTGTTCGACTACACCGAGCCGGGACTGGCCGGCGAGGCGTACCACCAGCGGCTGGCCGCGGTGCGGAAGCAGGGCTGGCTGGCCCGCTCGCCCCTCACCTACGTGGTGCTGGACCGTGAGTCGGGTGAGTTCTTCCTGCGGGCCCGGCAGACCGCGTTCCCGGGCCGGGAGATCGCCGAGATCTTCGGGGTGACCGGCGGCCGCCTGCGCGAGCAGATCGACGCCAACATCCTGAACGCCACCGGGGAGCGGCACCGGCGGCTGCGGGCCCTCATCGGGCCTGCGTTCACGCCCCGCGCGGCCGACCGCTGGCGCCCCGCGATGCGCGGCTTCCTGGAGGGGCTGTGGCGTGACCTGGAGGACGCGGTCCCTGGCGGACCAGCCGGCTGCGATTTCGTGCCCGCGTTCGCCAAGCCGTATCCCTCGCTCACCATCGCCACCGTGCTGGGCGCCCCGCCGCAGGACGCGCCGCAGCTGCACGAATGGTCTGGATGGGTGCAGAAGCAGTTCGACATCCGCGCCCTGGCCAGCGAGCCCGCCCGGATCGAGCGCGCGGTCCGGGAACTGTATGAGTACGTCGAGACGCTGCTGGAACGCCGCCGCCGGGAGCCCTCCGATGATCTGATCAGCACGCTGCTTGCGGCCGAGGACGAGGGCGGGACGCTGACCCATGACGAATGCGTCCACCTGGTCGCCAACGTCGTCGCCGGCGGGATAGACACGACCCAGGCCCAGCTGTCCCACGCGATGCGGCTGTTCGCCGCGCACCCCGGGCAGTGGGCGGAACTGGCCCGCGATCCGGGCCTGGTGCCGGCGGCGGTCGAGGAGGTGCTCCGGTTCGAGCCGATCACCCCGTTCACCGCGCGGATCTGCACGGACGAGATCGAGCACCGCGGCGTGCTGTTCCCGGCGGGCACGATCGTCGCGATCTGCGCCGAGCGGGCGAACCGGGACGCGGGGGCGGGCGACGAGTTCGACATCACCCGCGCCTGCGGCGGGCGGCTGCTGACGTTCGGCGCGGGACCGCACTTCTGCCTGGGCTCGAACCTCGCCCGGGCCGAGCTGGAAGAGGCGCTCGCCTTCCTCGCGCCCCGGATGGCCGGGCTGCGTCCCGCGGGCGAGCCCCGGCTGGGCGGCCTGGAGGGCATCTACGGCATCGACTCCCTCCCCCTCGCCTGGACCGCGGGTAGCCGTCCGCGGCCGCAGGCGGGGCGGCCGGAGGGGGCGGGTCCCGCGGGCCGGAGGGGCGGCCCGCGGGACCCGTGCGGCTAGCCGGGCCGGGTCAGCTGGCCGCCGCCAGGTGCTGCGCGGCGGTGATGACCGCCTGGCAGGCGCCGGTCTGGGCGGGCGCACCGAAGACCGGGCTGTCGCTGAACGCCGCGGCCTCCAGTTCGCCCTTGATCTTGCCTGCCAGCGCGTCCCGGACCTTGTCCAGCGCGGTCAGGGCCTGGTTGGTGCGGAGGTAGGTCTCGTCCCCCGGGCTGGTGCTGTCCACCGCGTTGGTCGAGGCCTGCAGGGTGGCCGCGCCGAACTCACCCACGCTGGAGTTGAGCTGCTTGTAGCACTCCCCCAGCGTGGTCACGGCCGGATTGCTGAGCGCCGGGTTCGGGTTGGCCAGGATCTGGGTGATGACCCGGCCATCGTGCTCGTAATCGTCACGCAACCCGGTCAGGTACATGAGCGTGGGCCGGATATCGGTCTCGTCGACCCACGGTCCGGGCAGGTGTTCCTGGGACACGGTGATCTGCCCGCTGTCCGCGCCCGCCGAGCTCGGTCCCTGGCTGGCCGTCGGCCCGTCCAGCCCGAGATGCCGGACACCCGGGCCCACGAACCCGACGTAGTTGGTGTTGATCTCGGCGGCGTAGTCGCCGTGATCCCAGGCGTAGCCCGTGTCCTGCTGGACGCAGGACCCGCTGCACGTGGAGGGGCCGGTGTCGAGGTAGTAGTCCGGTTTGGCGAACATCGCGAACGTCGGCGTCCGGGCCGGATCCGCGTTCACCATGTGCAGGATGGCTTCCTCGGCCGGGTCGGCGATATAGTTGTCGATCTTCTGGGTGGTGCCGGTGTACGGGTTCGCCGCGGTGATGCTGGCCACGTCGTGTTCCAGGCTCCGGACTGACGAGGCGTCCGGCCCCGGATCGCCGGTGACGTAGAACTCCGGCGCGGTATCGGCCTCCAGGCTGAACGGGACCGTGTTGTGCTCCTGGGTCGCGAGCAGCCCGGTCACGTTGGCGTCCAGCTCGCCGAAGGTCCCGGCCGGGTAGGTGCATTCCACGTCCGGGGTGACGGTGTCGCCGCTGACCGTGGCGCCGTCGCAGGTCGCCGGGGTGGGCTGAACCGCGCGGCCGACGTTCGCGCCGGCCTCGTGGTCACCCTCGTCGGAGCTGACGATGAACAGCGTGTTCTTGGCCGTGATCCCGTCGGCCGCCAGGCGCTTGAAGAAGATCCCGAACGCCTGGTTGTAGTACTGCGCCTGCTCGATGTAACAGGCGCTGCCGCTGCCCAGGGCGTCCGGCGCCGTTGTGCACGCCGACAGGCCCGGGATGTCCTCGTTCCCGTGCAGGTCCGCCATATACAGGTTGACCACGGGCACGCCGCTTTCCAGCATGTCCGCCATGTAGGCGAGGGTCTGCGCGGCGTTGATGCTGCCGAAGCCGGGGAAGCCCGGGTGGTTGGTCAGGTAGGCGCCGTTGATCTGGTTCCCGTCCAGGTCCACGAGGTTGCCGGCCGCGTTGGTCACCTGGTAGCCGTGCCGGGTCAGGTTCGGCGTGCCCGCGCCGAGCTGGGGGGCGATGTACCGGTGGCCGAACAGGGCCTGGTAGCCGGTGTAGCCACCCGGCTCATCGGGCAGCAGGTCGGGCACGGCGGTGTGGGTCGGGGTGGTCTGCCCGTACTTCACCGCCGTGGCGTTCGCGCAGAACGCGCTGCCCTGCGCGCAGTGCACCGCCAGGCCCACGTAATCCGCGGTCTCCGCGTCCTTGTACGGGTCGGGGTCCGCCGCGAGCTGCTGCGCCTCGGGTGAATTGGCGCCGAACACCTTCGGGATGTCGACCGCGGTGTTTTCCAGTTCCTGGTTCACCGTGGCCACGTCCCCGACGTCGCATCCGGCCCGGGTGAACGGCACCCAGGGGGCCGGGGTGATGGTGTCCGGCTTCGGGGCCGGTGAGGTGGTGGCCGGCGGCGTGGCCGAATAGACCATCGACGGGTTGGTGTCGTGTCCGGCGGTCGGCGTGGCGGCGGTGTCGTAGATGGGGTCGGTCCAGTAGGCGAACGAGCCCGCCGGGTCGGTCGTCCCGTCGGGTTGTAGGTCTGGTAGTCGTTGCTGACCGGCATGCCCGCGCGGTCGCCGTACAGGCCGGTGAAGGTGGTCAGCAGGTCATCGGCAGTATGCGCGATGAGCGGGGTGTGGTTGTTGGACAGCAGCGTCCCGTTGCCGCTCGATGAAGTTCAGCAGGTTCGGCATCATCTGCAGGTCGGAAGGAACGTTGGGGTTGTCGCGGAAGAAGTGGACGTTGTCGAAGCCGAGCTCGACCACGTGCTTGATACCGTTCCCGAGGTGACAGCCATGTCCGGCGCCGCCGTGCCCGGCTGCGGATCCTAAAGTCCTCGCGGACGCTAAGGGCTGCGCCGACGCGGCGAACCCGGGCGTGGCACCCGCCACCGCGAGCGCGCTCAGCAGCGAGGCGCATCCGGTGACGGCGGCGGCGCGCACAGCCAGCCTCCGTCGGCCATGGTGATAGGGCATCGATCCTCCTCTTCCCGGCTGCCCGCCGTGATCGGCCGGGCAGTCCTGCCGGTGACCCTAGGGACATGGGCCGAATTCCCGGCGACGGGAAAAAGAAACGAGGGCCAATTCTGGGGGCGCGTAGGATGCGGTTCGTGACGGTCAGGGCGGTCATCTTCGACTGGGGCGGGACGCTCACTCCCTGGCACACCGTGGACCACGACACGCTGTGGCGCGAGGTCTGCGGCCCGCACTTCCCTGGCCAGGCGGACAAGGTCGCGGCGGCCATCGTGGCCGCGGAAGACGCGTACTGGGAACTGGCCGACACGTCCCACTCCAGCGCCACGCTGGACGACGTCTTCACGGGGGCTGGCATCACCCCGACCGAGGCGATGCTCGCGGCGTACTACGCGGCGTGGGATCCGCACACGATCACCGATCCCGAGGCGATCCCGTTGCTGCGCGAGCTGCAGGCGCGCGGGATCAAGGTCGGCGTGCTGTCCAACACGATGTGGCCCCGTGCGGCGCACGAACGGGTCTTCCGCCGTGACGAGGTGCTCGACCTGATCGACGCCGCCGTGTACAGCAGCGAGATCCCGTGGACCAAGCCCCATCCGGAGGCGTTCCGGGCGGTGATGCGGGACCTGGACGTGGATGACCCGCCCGCGTGCGTGTTCGTGGGCGACCGGCCCTTCTCGGACGTGCACGGCGCGAAACGCGTCGGCATGCGGGCCGTGCTGATCCCGCACAGCGAGGTGCCGGCCTTCGACGGGGTCACCCCCGACGCGGTCATCACCCGGCTGGCCGAGCTCCCGGCCCTCCTCGACCGCTGGTCCGCCCCGGGCGCCTGACGCCGCGCCCGGACGGGGCGCCCCGGCGGCGTTTGCGTGTGCGAGGGGCCTGCCGCTTACCGTGCGGGCTCGGGGTCGCTGATGTCGGCCACCGTGGCGTCCAGGACCCGGAGCGCGTCGTCCGCGGCCAGGGCCGCAGCCAGGCCATGCTGGCCTGCCCCGAGGGTGATCTCCCGGCCCGCCACCCGCTCGTCGGCGATCACCGGCCAGCGGCGCAGCGAACCGAACGGCGTGATCGTGCCGCGCTCGTAGCCGGTCACCTCCCGGGCCACCGTGGCGTCCGGCATCGACAGCCTGCTGACGCCCAGCAGCGCCCGCAGCTTCGGCCAGGAGATGGTCCGGTCCCCCGGTACCAGGACGAACAGGAAGTCATCGTCGCCGCGGCGCACGACCAGGGTCTTGATCACGTCGGCCGGTGTCACGCCACGGGCCTGCGCCGCCTCGGCCAGGCTGCGCACCGGCCCGTGGCTGATCAGGCGGTAGGACAGGCCCGACGCGGCCAGGGCATCTTCCGCCGGATTAGGCATGATCCAGTATCTCCTGGCGGCGCGGCTGGAAGCCGCGCCGGCCGGCCGGCAGAATGACCGTTATGCCCGCCCCTCATGACGCCACCGTGGACGATGCCGCGGCCAGCGGAACCCCTGCCGCCGCGAGCACCGCGGACGGCCGCCCGAGCGCAGACCAGCCGGCCGCCGGCTCGCCGGGCCAGGCCACCCCCGGCCCGGGAAGCCCGGCCGCGGGAACCCCGGACCAGGCCGCCAGCGCCGCCGAGCTGGCCCGGCTGCGCGCCGCCTGCACCCGGTTCCTGACCGGGCACGGGGCGGGCCGGGCGGCGGACCTGCTGGCCACGATCCCCCCGGACACCGCAACCGACCGCTACGGCGAGGGCGGTGCCGTGACCGAGCTGGAAAGCGAGATCACCCTGGTGCTCGGCCAGCCCGCCGCGGTGTTCCTGCCCAGCGGCACCATGGCCCAGCAGGCCGTGCTGCGGGTGCACGCCGACCGGCGGCAGCGCCGGGTGGTCGTATTCCACCCGGCCTGCCACATCGACACCCACGAAGGACGTGGCTACGAGCGGCTGCACCAGCTGACTGGCCGGCCCGCCGGCGAGCGGGACCGGCTGCTCACCGTGACCGACCTGGAGCAGGTGGCCGAGCCGGTCGGTTCGTTGGTGATCGAACTACCGCAGCGCGACCTGGGCGGGCAGCAGCCGGACTGGGCCGGGCTGCAGGCGCAGGCGGACTGGGCCCGGGAGCACGGCGCCGCGGTGCACCTGGACGGCGCGCGGCTGTGGGAGTCGGCGGCGGGCTACGGCAAGCCGCCCGCCGACATCGCCGGCCTGTTCGACACCGTGTACGTGTCGTTCTACAAGGGCCTCGGGGCGCTGCCGGGCTGCTGCGTGGCGGGCCCGGAGGACATCGTGGCCGAGGTGCGCGAGTGGCGGCACCGGATGGGCGGGACGCTGTTCGGCTTGTGGCCGAACGCGGCGTCGGCCCTGTCCTGCCTGGCCCGGCGGCTGCCGATGATGCCGCGCTACCTGAGTCATTCCCGGGCCATCGCGGACGCGCTGCGGGACCTGCCCGGCGTGACGATCATCCCGGACCCGCCGCACACCCCGATGCTGCACCTGCTGCTGCGGACCACGTCGGCGGACTTCGCCGCCGCGGCCCGCCGCTGGCTGCCGAGCAGGGGGTGTGGACCTGGCCGGCCGCGATGAGCACCCCGGACCCGGGCATCCAGCGGGTCGAGCTCGCGGTCGGCGACGCCACGCTGGCCCTGCCGCCCGGCGAGGTCCGCGAGTTCATCCGCGCGCTGCTGCCGGCGAACTAACCGCGCCAGAAGTCGAGGGGGTCGCGGCCGGGCCGGAAGCCGGCTGCCCCGGCCAGGCCGGCCGCCTCAGCGAACCGCTCGCCGACGTAGCCGGGCAGGTGCGCGTCGCTGCCGAAGGACAGCGCCCGGCCGCCTTCCTCGCGCCACCAGCGCAGCAGGCTGGCCGACACGAGCGGGCTGGCCGTGTTCAGCTCCAGCACCCGCCCCGAGGAGGCCAGCGCCCGGAGCACCGCGCGGTACTCCTCCTCGAAGTCGGCCTCCTGGTAGCGGCCCGCCGCCTCGGGCCAGTACCGGCGCGGGTAGTCCAGGTGCGCGAGCACCTCGAACAGGCCGCTGCCCTCGATCATGGCGACCACCTCGGCGAAGTACCGGCGCATCAGCGGGGCGGCGGGCTCGCGGCGCAGCAGCGCCCGCGCGTAGACCAGGCGCCCGCCGCTCGGCAGCGTGTGCACCGAGCCGAGAATCCGGTCGAAACGCCCGGACGACAGCACCGCGGCGGCGCTGCCGGCGAACAGGTGCGGCTCGCCGGCTTCCGCACCAGACAAGATCCGCAACGAGGGGAATCGCTGCCGGCACTCTTCGACGCAGGCGAGGTAGCCGCTGACGTCCAGGGGCCGGGGTCCCCACTGGTCATTGGGCGTGATGCCGGTGCCCGCGATCGGGTCGCCCGGTCCCCAGTCGGTGAAGTCGAGGTGCTCGGTGAAGGCCACCGCGGGCAGGCCCAGTTCGACGGCGCGGGCGCACGCGGCGGCCATCGAGGCCCGCGGGCCGGTGTCATGCGACCACTGTGAATGGACATGGTTATCCGCTGGCGCCTGACTGGCTGGCTGAGTCCCGTAGCCAGCCCGGCCACTATCGGTGGGGCCGATGGGATTTGAACCCATACTCGCAGGATCCTAAGTCCTGTGCCTCTGCCGTTGGGCTACGGCCCCGCTGCTGGTCAAGACCGCGTTCCGGATCGCGTCTCCTCCGGTCAGGCGGCTAGGTCCTGGCGCAGCCGGGCGACGTGCCCGGTCGCCCGGACGTTGTAGTACGCCCGCTCGATCCGCCCATCCGCCCCGACCACGAACGTGGAACGGATCACGCCGACGGTCTTCTTGCCGTACATCGTCTTCTCCCCGAACGCCCCGTAGGCCTGCAGGACCTCGCGGCCGGGGTCGGCCAGCAGGCTGAAGTTGAGCGACTCCCGGTCGCGGAACTTGGCCAGCTTCTCGGGAGTGTCCGGGGAGATGCCGAGCACGGTCAGCCCGGCGCCGGCGAGATCGCCCAGGTTGTCGCGGAAGTCGCAGGCTTCCTTGGTGCAGCCCGGGGTCATCGCGGCCGGGTAGAAGTACACGATCACGCGCTGCCCGCGCAGCGCGGACAACTGCACGGTCTTGCCGTCCGCGTCGGGCAGTGCGAAGTCCGGCGCCTCATCCCCAGGCGCCAGTCTCTGGTCGGTCACGTGTGCTCCCTCCGGAAAGACGAGTCCACGTTACCGGGCGCGGCCGGCCCGCGGGTGACCTTATTACGACCGGCTTACGCGGTCTGCGCAGGCCAGGTGGACCCGGCGGGACGGCCGTAGAGTCCACGACGGGTGGCGGGGGATTGCGCGAAATTGCGTGACAAGTAGGGCAATCGCCAACCCAAGGAGGACCCAGCGTGTTCTCGCAGTTGAAGGCCCGTCGGTCGGGCGCTCCCCAGCCGGGGACCACCCAGGACCGGCCTGTCCGGCTCGCCCGCTTCGGCGTGCCAGCCCGGGCCGTCCGCCCGCTCGGCTTCGCGGCCGTAGCGGCAGCGGCGGCCATCACCGTCGCCGGGTGCAAGCCTGGGGTCTACACGAGTACCCCCTCGAGCGGCTCTTCGAGCGGGATTTCGTCGTCGTCCTCGGCGCTGTCACTGGCAGCGCAGCAGACCCAGCAGATCAGGTCGTTCTCCGCGGACCTGGAGATCCAGGCCACCGGGGCGCTGAACGCGACCCTGACCGGCACCCTGCACGAGGTGACCACGCCCACCCCGCTCGTGTCCATCCGCGCCAACGCGGGCGCGCTCGGGAACATCCGGGTGATCCTGTCCGGCGGCACGGCCTACCTGAAGAGCCCGTACATGATGCGCGCCTACGGGAAGCCGTGGGTGGAAGGCTCGATGTCCAGCATGAGCAGCACCTCGGGCCTGAACCTCGGCCCGCTGCTCAGCCTGCTGTCGACCAGCAGCCCCATGGTCCAGGTTCCGCTGTTCAGCCAGGCCTCGAACGTCCGCCAGATGGGCCACTCGATGATGGACGGCTCGCGGATGTCTGAGTGGGGCGGGCACTACATGCTCTCCAGCGTGATGAACAGCCTGAACTCCAGCCTGCAGCCGAGCATGCAGTCCGTGATGAACAGCGGCATCAGCATGACGAGGTTCCGGGCCTGGATGGACTCCTCGCACATGGTGCGCAAGCTCGTCCTCATCGAGGCCGGTGGCAACACCAGGATCACCATCACCCTGGTCATCACGTCGATCAACCAGCCGATGCACATCACGATGCCATCGACCACGCTGATCTTCGTGCTGCCGGGCAGCACCAGCGCCACGCCGACGCCGGGCATGACGGCCACCCCGACGGTCAAGCCGACGGTGACCAGCACCCCCATCATGGGGGCGACGCCGGTGGCGACCAGCACCGCGGGGGTGACCAGCACCCCGGCCCCGGTCCCGTCCGGGGCAGGTCCCACCCACTGGTGACCTGCGCGGACTGACCGCAAGCGGCAGGCCCGCCGGTCCTGGAGATCATGCTCCGGGACCGGCGGGCCTTTCCGCGTCCGGCGTCAGCGGGCAGGTCAGGAACCCAGCAGGGCCGCGATGATCGGGGCCAGCGCGCGGAGCGCCCGGCCGCGGTGACTGATCTTGTCCTTGTCCGCCGGGCTCATCTCGGCCGTGGTGATCTGCGCCCCCGCCGGGACGAAGATCGGGTCATAGCCGAAACCGTTCGTGCCCCGCGGCGCCGTGGCCAGCGAGCCGTCCAGCACGCCCTCGGTCACGTGCTCCGCGCCGGAGGGCAGCACGAGCGCCGCGGCGCAGGCGAAATGCGCGCCCCGGTGCTCCGCCGGGATATCGGCCAGCTGGCCCAGGACCAGCCGCAGGTTGGCGTCGTCGTCGCCGTGCCGGCCGGACCAGCGGGCGGACAGCACGCCCGGCATCCCGTTCAGCGCGTCGGCGCACAGGCCGGAGTCGTCGGCCACCGCGGGCAGGCCGGTGAACGCGGCCACCGCCCGGGCCTTGAGCAGCGCGTTCTCGGTGAAGGTGAGCCCGGTCTCGGCGACCTCGGGCATGTCCGGAAACTCGTCCAGATCGCCCACATCCACCGGGACCCGCCCGGCTTCCAGGATCCGGCGCAGCTCAATCAGCTTGCCGGGTTCCGGGTGGCCACGATGAGCCTGTTGCCCACGCGACTCACCGCCCCGGCAGGTCACGGGCGAGGGCTTCGCGCTGCATCCGGGTCAGCTGGGCGCAGCCCGCGACCCCGAGATCGAGGAGCTCGTTGAGCAGATCCCGGCTGAATGGCTCCTGCTCCGCGGTGCCCTGAATCTCCACGAAGTCGCCGTCGCCGGTGCACACCACGTTCATGTCGGTCTGCGCGGCGGAGTCCTCCTCGTAGCACAGGTCGAGGCGGGGCTGGCCGTCCACGATGCCCACGCTGATCGCGGCCACCGACCCGACGAGCGGGTCGCCCTTGAGCCGCTTGCGGCCGCGCAGCCAGCCGACCGCGTCGGCCAGCGCGACGTATCCCCCGGTGATCGCGGCGGTCCGGGTGCCGCCGTCGGCCTGCAGCACGTCACAGTCGATGACGATGGTGTTCTCGCCGAGAGCCTTGGCGTCCACGCAGGCCCGCAGGGACCGGCCGATCAGCCGGGAGATCTCGTGGGTCCGGCCGCCGATCCGGCCCTTGACCGACTCGCGGTCGCCGCGGGTGTTGGTGGCCCGGGGCAGCATCGCGTACTCGGCGGTCACCCAGCCGAGGCCGCTGCCGCGCCGCCATCGCGGCACCTCCTCGGTGGCGCTCGCCGCGCAGAGCACCCGGGTTGCCCCGAACTCCACCAGCACCGAGCCTTCCGCGTGGTCCAGCCAGCCGCGGGTGATCCGTATCTCGCGCAGTGACGCGTTGCTGCGCCCATCGGGTCGGGACATGCCTGCCACCCTACCGACCGAGATCGTCCCCCCGGTCCGGCACGCCGGGGACCCGGCCCGTCCGCCCGCCCCCGCGGCGCCGCCCGCGCCCACGGTGCGGCCCCCGGGCACATTTCCCGCAAACGGTTCGCCCGAACCGGGCAAATCACCCGCCAGCGCGCACGTCACGCGGGAAAGGTCGCGCCGCCCGCCCTGGCCCGCGTGGCGCCTGGCCACTTTTCCCGCGGGCGGTGCACCAGAACCGGACAAAAAGCCCCCTATAACGGTCGCCACGCGGGAAATGTCGGCGGGCCGGGTCAACCTGGAGGGGTGGAGGAACGGCTGGAGGGGGTGCAGGACCACCGGCGAGTTGCTGGGCTGGGGGGTTATCGGCGGGGCGGATCCGGCGGCTGGTCAGGGACGGGGTCTTGTGCCGGCTGCGGCCGGGGGTTTACGCGCCGGCGGCTACCATGTCTTCCCTGGCCCGGGACGCGCGGGACGAGAGGGCCAGGCAGGCCGGCGAGCAGCTGCTCCGGCTGGCCGCGGCCCTCGCGGTCACTGGCTCGCGCTCAGCCGGAAGCCACCGGTCGGCCGCCCGTGTGCACGGACTGGGCCTGGTGGGTCCCGGCCCGGCATCGCGGGCCGAGATTACCCGGGTCCCGGGCGAAGGTGTGGCTCGGCGACGACGGCGAGATCATCGCGCGGGCCGACTTCCTGTGGCGGCGGTACCGCACGATCGGCGAGGCCGACGGGGCGCTGAAGTACGAGAATCCGGCCCGGGCCCAGCTGGAACGCGACGCCCGGCTGCGCGCCGCCGGCTACGAGGTCGTGCACTTCACCTGGCGTGAGATCACCCTGGTCCCGGCCCAGGTCGTGGACACGGTCCGGCTGGCGTTCACCCGGTCCGGCGCCCCTCGCCAGGGAGGGGAGGCGCGGCGCAGCCGTGTCCTCGCCGACCCGGCGAGTAGCCCGGCCCACGCCGCAGACGAAGAGCATACGGAAGCGGGCCAGCCGGGGGCTCCCGGGGGCCTCGGGCCCCCGGGCAAGAGAGCTAACAGCTCGCGCGGTCGGGCGCGCCAGCCTTGATCCAGCGGTAGACGGTCCCGATTCCCCCGGTCAGCGCCGTCCGGGCGCGCCAGTCCAGGTCCCTGGCCACCCGGTCCACGGCCAGCGAGCTGCGCAGCAACTCCCCCGCCCGCGGCTGCCCGGGCCGGGTCGTGATGGGACGCCCGGCCACGTCCCCGATGATGGCCACGATGTCCAGCACGCTGACCTCAACCCCGGTGCCGATGTTCCAGGTCCCGGGGCGGCCGGCGTCGGCGGCGGCGAGGAAGGCGCTGACCGCGTCGCCGACGTACACGTAGTCGCGGGTCTGTGAGCCGTCCCCGTAAAGCGGCGGTTCTTCCCCGCTCAGGACGTAGCCGCAGAAGATGGGGATCACCCCGGCGTCGCCCGCGGGATCCTGGCGGGGCCCGTACACGTTGGCCAGCCGCAGGATGGAGTGCCGGGTGCCGTGCAGCCGGTTGTACAGCCCGATGTACTGCTCGGCGCAGTATTTGGCGATGCCGACCGGGGACTCGGGCAGCGGCAGCACGTCCTCCCGGGACGGGATCGGGGCGTTGCGTCCGTAGAGCGTGCCGCCGGAGGAGCCGAACAGCACCCGCGCCCCGGTCGACCGGGCCGCTTCCAGCACGTTGACCGTGCCGACCACGTTCACCTGGGCGTCCTGCGCGGGGGCGTCCACCGAGGTCCGGACGTCGATGTGGGCGGCCAGGTGGCAGATCAGCTCGGGCCGCGTCCCCCGGACGATCTCGCCGAGCGAGGCGGCGTCGGTGATGCTGAGCTTGTGCAGCCAGGAGTGCTCGTCGAGGCGGCCGGCCCGGCCGGTGGACAGGTCATCGACCACGATCACCTCGTCGCCCCGGGCCAGGAACGCGTCGGTGAGATGGGATCCGATGAACCCGGCCCCGCCGGTGACGAGTACCCGCATGTCTGAGCATCCTAAGCGCTGGTGACCCGGGGCTGGTCCAGCCCAGGCCGCCAGCCCAGGCTGCCCGCCAGGGCCGTCAGCCCAGGTCCACGACCAGGCCAGACGTGGCCAGGGTCAGCGGGCCGGGGAAGTACGGTGCCGCTTCCTCCCGGGTGCGCCGCCGGTCGTTCCAGGGCACCAGATGGGTCAGGATGAGCTGGCCGGCGCCGGCCCGGGCCGCGTGCTCCGCGGCCTGGCGGGCGGTCAGGTGCAGGCCCTCGGGCAGGTCCGGCCCGTCGGTGAACGACGCCTCGCAGAGCATCAGGTCCGCCCCGCGAGCCAGCTCGACCAGGGTGTCCGACTGGCCGGTGTCGGCCGAGTACGCGAGGGTCCGGCGGCCGGCCTCGACGCGGAAGCCGAACGTCTCGACCGGGTGATTCATGTGCGCCAGCGTGACGCGGAACGGGCCGATCTCCCGGGTCCCCGGCTCGAGGGTGCGGAAATCGAAGGCCCCGGTCATGCCCGGATGCTCATCCAGGCCGTAGACCTGGGCCATCCGGCGCGCGGTCCCGGCCGGCCCGTACACCGGGATCCTGGGCCCCGGGGCGTCCGGCGCGTACGTCCGGGCCACCCAGTAGCCGCACAGGTCGAGGCAGTGATCGGGGTGCAGGTGGCTCAGGCACACGGCGCCCACGCTGGCCAGGCTGGCGTAACGCTGCAGCGGGCCGAGGGCCCCGTTGCCCAGGTCGAGCAGCAACTGGAAGCCGTCGTGCTCCACCAGGTAGGACGACGCGGGACTGTCCGGGCCAGGGAACGACCCGGAGCAGCCGAGAACGGTGAGGCGCACGGGCACTCAGGGTACGCGCCCGGCGGTCTCAGGACCGGCAGGCCGGCCGACCAGGGCGATCTGGCGGCTCTGCGCGACCAGGCGGCCCGCGCTGTCCCAGACCTCGGCTTCCTCGTCGAACCAGCCACCGCTGACGTGCCGGCAGCGGGCCGCGACCCGGAGCGCGCCGTGCGCGGGGACGGCCCGCATGTGCCAGGTCAGCTCGACCGTCGGCGACCAGCCGACGACCTCGATGCCGAACACCACCGGCGGCAGCGAGTCCACGGCCAGCGCGAGCAGGTAGGCGTCGGGCTCGCGGGGCTCACGGAGCTGGAAGTACCCGCGCATCTCGGGCGTCCCGGACGGCTGGCCGTGGATCCAGCCGACCGTGGCCGGGTCGAGCCGGATATCGACCTGCTTCGCGTAGCCGCTGAACGCGCGGGGCCCCTGCGCGTCCCGGATGTCCTGGCATTCGCCGAGGGGCGGCAGCCGGGGCGGCTCACCGGTCCAGGACAGGCCGCCGGGGTCGCCGGGGTCGCCCAGGGCGCCGGTGGTGACCGTGGTCTCCAGCATGGGCCTGCCCCCCTGGACCAGCGTGGCCCGGGCGGTGGCGGCGACTTTGCCGTGCTTGAGCCACTCCACCTCCACGTGCGCCGGCTCGGGCTGCGGGGCCCGGAGGAAGTGCGCGCTGGTGGCGATGGGGTACGGGTGTGGCGAGGAGTCCAGCACGGCGCGGAGCACCGAGGCCAGGAGGACGCCGCCGTTGACCGCGCCCGCAATGGCGAACCGCTCGTCCGGCCGGATCTCGTACCGCCCGTCCCCGATCCGGCGGGCCTCGGTGGCCTCGTCGAACGCGCTCACCAGCGGGAGGCGCCGGGCTGGGCCGCCCCTGAGGCGGCACGGCGGGATGAGGGAGGGACGGGGCCGGGGGGAGTAGGGCGGTTCTTCAGGCCCGTAGCTGGCCTTGCCGCGCTTCGGCCTGCCAGGGTGCCGGAGTAGGCGGCGGTTGAAGACAAGCTCAGGCCCATAGCTGCCTAGCCGCGCTTCGGCCTCAGCCAGGGTGCCGGAGTAGGCGGCGGTTGAAGACAAGCTCAGGCCCATAGCTGGCCCTCCAGCCGCGCTTCGGCCTCAGCCAGGGTGCCGGAGTAGGCGCCGGTAGAAAGGTACTTCCAGCCGCCGTCGGCGACCACGAACGCGATGTCGGCGCGCTCCCCGGACGCCTGGGCCTTGGCCGCCATGCCCAGCGCCGCGTGCAGGGCGCCGCCCGCCGAGATACCGGCGAAGATGCCCTCCTCGTCCAGCAGTTCCCGGGTCCTGCGCAGCGCGTCCACCGACGACACCGAGAACCGCGTGGTCAGCACCGATTCGTCGTACAGCTCGGGGACGAAGCCCTCGTCGATGTTGCGCAGGCCGTAGACCAGTTCCCCATAGCGGGGCTCAGCGGCCACGACCGCGATGTCCGGCACCCGCTCGCGCAGGAAGCGCCCGGCGCCCATCAGGGTCCCCGTGGTACCCAGCCCGGCCACGAAGTGCGTGATGCCGGGCAGATCCTCGAGGATCTCCGGCCCGGTGGTCTCGTAGTGGGCCCGTGCGTTCGCCTCGTTGCCGTACTGGTAGAGCATGACCCAGTCGGGGTGCTCCCCGGCCAGCCGCCGGGCGACCCGGACGGCCTCGTTGGACCCGCCCGCGGCCGGCGAGAAGATGACCTTCGCCCCGTACATCTCCAGGATCTGCCGCCGCTCCACCGAGGTGTTCTCCGGCATGACGCAGATCATGTGGTAGCCGCGCAGGTGCGCGACCATGGCCAGGGAGATCCCGGTGTTCCCGGAGGTGGGCTCCAGGATCGTGATCCCCGGCGCCAGCAGGCCATCCTTCTCGGCCTGCTCGATCATGAAGAACGCGGCGCGGTCCTTGACTGACCCGGTCGGGTTGCGGTCCTCCAGCTTGGCCCACAGCCGCACATCGGGTGCGGGAGACAGCCTCGGCAGCCCCACCAGGGGGGTATGGCCGAGGCTGTCCAGCAGTGAGTCGTAACGCATGCGCGCTCCCGGGCCGGGTCAGCCCGCCCCGCCTGCCACGGCCGGCAGCACGGTCACCGTGTCACCGTCCTTGACCGGCGTCTCGAGGCCGCCGAGGAAGCGCACGTCCTCGTCGTTGAGGTACACGTTGACGAACCGGCGCAGCCCGGACTCGTCCTGCAGCCGGTCGCGGAGACCGCCGTAGCGGGTGTCCAGGTCGCCGAGGAGCTCGGCGATGGTGGCGCCCGAGCCTTCCACCGCCTTGGCGCCGCCGGTGTAGGTGCGCAGGATCGTCGGGATGCGGACTTCGATGGCCATGAACAACACTCCAGGGTCAGGCGGTCGGTCTCTGCGGGCGTCAGTGTCTGGGCGCCAGTGTTTTGGGCGCCAGTGTTTTGGGCGTCTGGGCCGGCGCGGGCGGTGACGGCCGTCACCGGATGCCAACGGGATGCCCCCCGCGATCATTCCAGGCCGGGGCCCGCCGGGGTATCGGACGTGTCACCCGGGGTCATCGGTGATCCGGACTTCCTCCTCGGTCACCGTCCCGTCCACGATCCGGAACGAGCGGAACTCCGCCTGGTCCGGGTCGCGGGTGGAGACCAGGACGTAGTGGGCACCTGGCTCGTTGGCGTAACTGATGTCGGTGCGCGACGGGTAGGCCTCGGTCGCGGTGTGCGAATGGTAGATGACGGCCGGTTCCTCGTCCCGGTCGTCCATCTCGCGCCAGACCCGGAGCAGTTCCATCGAGTCGAACTCGTAGAACGTGGGCGACCGCTGGGCGTTGAGCATGGGGATGAAGCGCTCCGGACGGTCCTGGCCGGCCGGCCCGGCGATCACCCCGCAGGCCTCGTCCGGGTGGTCCGCACGGGCGTGCGCCACGATCTTGTCCCGCAGCGCGGAGTGCAGCGTCAGCATGGGTCCGAGGGTACCGGCCGGGGCGGGGCCCGGGCGGCGGCGCGGCTGGCGGACCGGGCGCGGCGGCGGTCGCGGAGAGGGCCCGGACCAGGGTCTCCTGCAGGAACGTGAGCCAGTCGTAGATCCACATGTAGGCGGAGCGGGGGTCGGCCGGGTCGAGGTCTGCCACCCGGGCCTCGAAGTCCTCGGTGATCGACAGGCGGACCCCGAGGGCCAGCCGGACATCGTTGAGCGCGCGCAGCCAGACCTGCGCTTCCTCGTCGGACAGCCGGACCCGGCCGCCGCCTGCGGGCAGCGTGGCCAGCACGGTGCGGGCCGCGGCCGCCTTGCCGTTGCGGAGTTCCTGCTCGGTGAACCGGCGGAAGTCGCCCGCCGCCTCGGCGTCATCCGGGTAGGCGTCGGGCAGCAGGCGGGCCAGCACCGGGTCGTCGGGCGGGGTCGCCGGGCCGTCGGCCGAGCAGCCGGGCCAGGTCGTCCAGCGGGTCAGGCGGCTGCCGGCGTCCGAGCCGGCCGGGTCAGCTGCCGGCCCGGTCGCGCGCCGGCCGGGGCGCGGCCGGTGAACGCATCGTCGGTGAGCCCGGCTCGGCCTGCCCGGGCTCCCCCGGACCGGGATCGCTGCCGACCAGCTCGGCGATCTGGCTGACCAGGGAGCGGATGATCCCGGCCTGGGACGGCACGAAGGTGGCGGTCGCCCCGCCGCCGCGCACCCCGCGGAAGCCGTTCAGGGCCTCACCCGTCTCTCGGAGCGCCTCGCGCCCCGTCTGCGTCTGAAGCTCACTTATCGTGACTCACGGTGGCCCACAGCCCGTAGCCGTGCAGCACTTCCACGTCGCGCTCCATGGACTCCCGGGTGCCGGACGAGACCACGGCCCGGCCCTTGTGGTGCACATCGAGCATGAGCTTTTCGGCTTTGCGCTTCGAATAGCCGAAGACCTGCTGGAACACGTAGGTCACATAGGACATGAGGTTCACCGGGTCGTTCCACACGATGGTGACCCACGGCGTGTCGGGGACGGCTTCCTCGTGCGTCTCCGGGCGCTCCACCTCTGCTGGTGCCACGCTCACCGGCGCTCACCTCCTCACGCACCGCCTTCTAGTGTCTCAGGCCCGTGGCGTGCCCTGTCATTCCCGCCCGCCCCCGGGCGGGACCGGACGCGAACCCGTGTGCGCGCGCGTGCGTGTCCCTCTAGTACAGCAGGCCCGGCCCAGGTCCTGGCGGAGGGCCCGCCGATGCGCGATCAAGACGTCACCAGGCCGTGCCCCCGGCGGGCTGCGGCCGCCGGTCGGCGGCCTCCTAGTGCGGGGCCGTGACGACTGATTCCCGCGGGGCCAGCACGGCGCTGCTCACCGACCGTTACGAGCTGACCATGCTGACGGCCGCGCTGCGCAGCGGGGCGGCGGGCCGGCGGGCCGTTTTCGAGGTATTCGCCCGGGCAGCTGCCGCACGGCCGGCGGTACGGCGTGGTCGCCGGCACCGGCCGGCTGCTCGACGCGCTCGAGCGGTTCCGGTTCGGGCGCCGGCGAGCTGGCGTTCCTGAGCGAGAACGACATGGTGGACGAGCCGACGCTTGAGCTACCTGGAGTCCTACCGCTTCAGCGGCGGACATCTGGGGCTACGGCGAAGGCGACTGCTACTTCCCCGGCTCGCCGATCCTGGTGGTGGAGGCGCCGTTCGCCGAGGCGGTCGTGCTGGAGACGCTGGTGCTGTCGATCCTCAACCACGACTCGGCGATCGCCTCGGCCGCGTCCCGGATGGTGACCGCGGCGGACGGGCGGCCGCTCATCGAGATGGGCTCGCGCCGCACGCACGAGATGGCCGCCGTGGCCAGCGCCCGGGCCGCCTACATCGCGGGCTTCGCGATCGACCTCCAACCTGCAGGCCGGCCGGGAGTACGGCATCCCGACCAGCGGCACCAGCGCGCACGCGTTCACGCCTGGTGCACGACAGCGAGCGGGACGCCTTCGCCGCCCAGCTGACCGCGCTCGGCCAGGGCACGACCCTGCTGGTGGACACCTTCGACGTGGCCCGCGCGGTCCGCACCGCGGTGGAGCTGGCCGGGCCCGGGCTCGGCGCGGTCCGGATCGACAGCGGCGACCTGCCGATGGTGGCCCGGCAGGTCCGCGAGCTGCTGGACGAGCTGGGCGCGAAAGACACCAGGATCGTGCTCAGCGGCGACCTCAACGAGTACTCGATCGCCGCGCTGGCCGCCGCCCCGGTTGACGGGTACGGGGTCGGGTACCTCGCTGGTCACCGGGTCCGGGGCGCCCACCGCGGCGCTGGTCTACAAGCTCGTGGCCCGGGCCAGGGAGACGACGGCGAGGGACGCTGGAGCCCGTGGCCAAGCGGTCGGTCGGCAAGCCGGGCCGGGGGGGCCGGAAGTGGGCGGCCCGCGCAGCTCGACGACGGCGGCGTCGCGGTCACCGAGCTGATCACCCGGGCGGACACCGCGGCCGAGCTGGGCGGTCCGCGCAGCGCGCCCTGCTGCGCCCGCTGGTCCGGGGCGGCGAGATCATCGGCCGGGAGCCGCTGGCGCGGCGCGCGAGCGGCACCGCGCGGCCCTGGCCGAGCTGCCGGTGCACGCGCTCCAGCTGTCCCGCGGCTACCCGGCTATCCCGACGGTGTTCGCGCCGGACGACGAGTAGGCGGCGGCCGGAGCTGCGCCGGGGTCCCGTCCGGGCTGAACGCGCGCCGGTAGGCCTGCGGGGTGGTGCCGCGCCAGGCGCGGAAGTGGTGCCGGAGCGCGGCGGCGTTGCCGAACCCGGCCCGGTCCGCGATCAGCGTCAACGGTCTCGGTCGTCTCCTCCAGCAGCTCCTGGGCCAGCAGGATGCGCTGGCCGGTCAGCCAGCGCACCGGCGTGGTGCCGGTCTCCTGCACGAACCGCCGGGCGAAGGTGCGCTCGGACATCCGGGCCCGGGCCGCGAGCTGGCGGATCGTGACCGGCTCGCCGAGGTGCCGCTGCATCCAGCTGATGACCTCGCCCAGCGTGTCGCAGGCGGGCATGGCGACCGGCTGGTCCACGTACTGGGCCTGGCCGCCGTCGCGGTGCGGCGGGATGACCATCCGCCGGGCGATCCCGTTGGCCACCCGGCTGCCCTGCTCCTTGCGTACCAGGTGCAGGCACGCGTCGATGCCCGCCGCGGTGCCCGCGCTGGTGATCACCGGGTCCTCGTCGACGTAGAGCACTTCCGGGTCGACGATCGCGGACGGGATGCTGCCGCGCGAGGGCCGGGGCGTGCCGCCAGTGGGTGGTGCACCGCCGCCCGTCGAGCAGCCCGGCCGCCCCGAGCACGAACGCGCCGTTGCAGACGCTGAGCACCCGGGCCCCGCGGTCCACGGTGGCCCGCAGCGCGTCGATCAGCGGCGCCGGGAACTGGCCGGACGTGTAGGCGGCCAGCTGGTCGTCGCCGACGGAGGACACGGCCACCAGGTCCGCCTGCTCCAGCCGGTCCAGGCCGTAGGGGGTGGTCAGGGTGAAGCCCGCTGACGAGGCCAGCGGGGCGGGCTGGCCCGCGGCGGCTGGCCCGCCACCACGGCGAAGTCGTACGCGGGCAGCCCGTCGTCGGTCCGGTCGACGCCGAACACCTCGCAGAGCACGCCTAGCTCGAAAGGGGTGAAGCCGTCCAGGATCACCACGGCCACGTTCTGCAGCATGGTGTCATCATGCCACGCGATTGGCAGGATCTCACGTCTAGATGGCTTCACTGCCACTGTTCGGCGCCCGGCTGATGACCGACACTGGGAGGCATGGGCAGCACACACTCTCCTTCAACCGGCTCTGTTGCATCTGCGGGGCGCAGCTGGTGGCAGCCGCTCCGGTCCGTGTCGCTCAGGATCGCCGCGGTCGTGGCGGAATGTAATCGTGCGACCCGCACGATGACGCGGCTCAGGACCGCCCCGGACCGCTACGTGCCCGACCCCGGCCAGGCCCCGGACGACTACGCCGAATTCCTGTTCCGCACCTCCGGGCCGCTGGCCCACGAACCCTCGGCCCGGCAGCGGCTCGCGGCCAGGCGAAGCCGCCGCTAGCCACCGCGCGCCTGGCACCGCACGCCTGGCACCGCACGCCTGGCACCGCACGCCTGGCACCGCACGCCTGGCACCGCACGCCTGGCACCGCACGCCTGGCACCGGATGCCGTACGCTCAGCCTGTGCGCGCGCTGGTGATCGTGGATGTGCAGAACGACTTCTGTGAAGGCGGTTCGCTCGCGGTGGCGGGCGGCGGCGAGGTGGCCCGGGCCATCAGCCGCTACCTGGGGTCCGGCGGCTACGACCAGGTGATCGCGTCGCGGGACTTCCACATCGACCCGGGCGCCCACTTCTCCGCCCACCCGGACTACGTGAACTCCTGGCCCCGGCACTGCGTGGTCGGCACCGGGGGCGCGGACTTCCATCCCGACCTGGACACCAGCCAGATCCAGACGGTGTTCAGCAAGGGCGCGCACGAGGCGGCCTACAGCGCGTTCGACGGCCGCGACGAGGCGGGCACGTCCCTCGCGGCCTGGCTGCGGGAACGCGGGGTGGACGAGCTGGACGTGGCCGGCATCGCCACCGACTACTGCGTGCGGGCCACGGCCATCTCGGCCGCGCAGGAAGGTTTCCGGACCCGGGTGCTGCTGGGCCTGACCGCCGGGGTGGATCCCACCACGACCGCCGAGTCCATCGAGGCCATGAAGGCCGCCGGGGCGCAGGTCACCGGAACCCCGGTAGAGCGTTAGCGGTAATCCGGCGCCAGCCAGCGGGAAGCCCGCCTGGGGGTTAGTCGTCTCCCCGCGGGAGGGACTCGTAGATGCGCTTGCAGTCGGGGCAGACCGGGAACCGCTTAGGATCCCGGTTCGGCACCCAGACCTTCCCGCACAGGGCGATCACGGGAGTGCCGGTCACCGCGCTGTCGACGATCTTGTCCTTCTCGACGTAGTGCGCGAACCGCTCGTGGTCGCCGTCGCCGGGACGGATATCCGGCGTGGTGCCAGTGTCCTCACGTGTGCCGGAATCCGGCAGGACCTCAGTGCTCACGGTCCCCGATTGTACGCGGCCGGCGCTAGGGCCGGGTGGCAGGCGGGGTTGCAGGCGGGGTTGCAGGCGACACGGCTGCAGGCGGCACGGCTGCGGGCGGCACGCGGGTCCCGGCCGGCCACCGCCTGCGCCCGGCCGGGCCGCCAGCTGTACCGGGCCCGCAGGTAACGCCAGGCCGTCACGGAGCAGGCACACAGCAGCAGGGCCTCCACCCGCACCGTCCCCTCCGCGGGCCAGGGCAGCAGGTGCGTGATGTGCAGCAGCAGCGTGGCCGGGTGGACCAGCGCGTTCAGCGACAGGTAGACGAAGAGGCCGGTGGCCAGGACGGCGACTGTCTCGGCGGCCGCCAGGCCCAGGGTCGCGGCCGGATCGGGCGGCAGGCCAGCGCCCGGCACGCGGCGCCGCCGCAACCGCAGGTACTCGCTGGTGGCCAGGCAGACGCCCGCGACCAGGAACGCGATGAACCCGGACGTGTCGGTGCGCAGCGGGATGGGCTGCCAGTAGCGGTCCGGCAGATCCTGGTCACGGAAACTGCCCACGAGCGCGGTACTCGCCCAGCACAGCAGGCCCCCGTAGGCCAGGCCGGCGGGCACCGCCTCGGCGGCCAGCCGGGCACGCCGCACGCCGCCCGGGCCGGGCGCGCCCGCCGGGGGATCACCATCCCCCGCGGGGGCGTCAGTTGAGCGCGGGGTCATCGGGATAGTTGGCGACCATCGCGAGGTTTCCGCCCTGCCGCCGCAGCACCTTCTTCCACAGGCGCTCCGGCTCGTCGGCGAACGCGTCGGCGGGCTCGCCGGACAGCACGTACCACGCGCCTTCGTCGATCTCCGCCTGGAGCTGGCCGGGGCCCCAGCCCGCGTAGCCGGCGAAGACCCGCAGCGAGGCGATGCCGCCTGCCAGCAGCTGGGGCGGCGCATCCAGGTTGACCAGGCCGATCCGGGACATCACCGCGGACCCGTCCAGCGCCCGCCAGCCGACCGGCTCCTCGTCACCAGGGACGATAGCGAGCGCCAACGCACTGTTCGGCGCGACCGGCCCGCCCCGGAACACCACCGAGGGCCCGGTCACCAGGTCCGTCCAGGATTCGAGGACCTGCCCGACCGGTACGTCGGTCGGGCGGTTGAGCACCACGCCGAGCGTGCCCTCCTCCGGCTCGTCCTCGACGACGAGGACGACGGTACGGCGGAAGTTCGGGTCGCCCAGCAACGGCGTAGCGACCAGCAGCCGGCCCGAGAGCTCGTCCTCCATCCCCCCATTCTGGCGGACGCCGCGGGGTTGTTCAGGCTTCGCCGGACCCCGCGGGAGACTTCGTGCCAATTTGAGACACCTGCCCGGTTCGCCGCCGGGCCCGCGGAACAGGCCAGGACGGTGGCTCAGGAACGGGCCGGCCTGCTGCCGGCGGCGTCCCGGACGGCGGCCGCCACCGCCGCGGACACGTTCGCGTTGAACACCGACGGGATGATGTAGTGCGGGCCGAGTTCGGCGGCAGACACCACGCCGGCCAGCGCCCGGGCCGCCGCCACCATCATGTCGTCGGACACTGTGCGGCTCTGCGCGTCCAGCAGCCCGCGGAACATCCCCGGGAAGACCAGCACGTTGTTGATCTGGTTGGGGTAGTCGCTGCGCCCGGTGGCCACCACGGCCGCGTGCTGGGCGGCCTCGTCCGGGTCCACCTCGGGGTCCGGGTTGGCCAGCGCGAACACGATCGCGTCGTCGTTCATGGCCGCGATATCCGCACCGGCCAGCAGCCGGGGCGCGGACACCCCGATGAAGACGTCCGCGCCGCGCAGCGCGCCGGCCAAGTCCCCCTGATACTGCCCGGCGTTGGTGTGCCCGGCCACCCAGCTCAGGTTGTCGTCCAGCCCGGGGCGGCCCACGTAGATCGCGCCCTTGTCGTCGCACACGATCACGTCGGAGGCGCCCGAGGCGAGCAGCAGCCGGAGCACCGCGGTGCCGGCTGCGCCCGCACCCGCCATCGCGATGCGGACCGAGCCCAGCTTCTTGCCGACCACCCGGAGCGCGTTGGTGAGGGCGGCGAGGACCACGATCGCGGTGCCGTGCTGGTCGTCGTGGAAGACCGGGATGTCCAGCAGCTCGCGCAGCCGGGCGCTCGACCTCGAAACACCGCGGGGCGCTGATGTCCTCCAGGTTGATGCCCCCGAAGGCGGGCGCGATGATCTGCACGGTGCGCACGATCTCGTCGGTGTCCTGGGTGTCCAGGCACAGCGGGCCAGGCGTCGATGCCCGCGAACCGCTTGAACAGCGCGGCCTTGCCCTCCATCACCGGCATGGCCGCGTACGGGCCGATGTTGCCCAGGCCGAGCACGGCGGAGCCGTCGGTGACGACGGCCACCGAATTGCGCTTGACGGTGAGGCGGCGCACGTCCTCCGGGTTGCGGGCGATGGCCATGGAGACGCGGGCCACGCCCGGGGTGTAGGCCATGGACAGGTCGTCCCGGTTGCGCAGCGGGACCTTGACCGCGGTCTCGATCTTCCCGCCCAGGTGGAGCAGGAAGGTCCGGTCGCTGACCTTGCTGACCGTCACGCCGTCGATCTCGCTCAGCGCCGCGACGATGGCCTCGGCGTGGTCGGTGTCCCGGGCTGCGCAGGTGAGGTCCACCCGCAGCCGTTCGTGGCTGAACGGGATCACGTCCAGGGCGGTGACCGCGCCGCCGGATTGCTCCACGACGTGCGTGAGGTCGCTGACCGCCCGCCCGTGGGATGGCACCTCGAGCCGCACGGTGATCGAATACGACACGCTCGGTGCTACCGACACGTCAATCCCGCCTTCCGCCAGGCCCCGATGCAGGACACAATCGTGCCACCAACAGGGCCACATGATCGGGCCCGCCGGGGGGCAGCCGGGATGCGCCGGGCGGCGCCGGGGCGGGTCCCCGCGGATGGCCCGCCGGCCGCCACGTACTCTGCAAGGGTGTCCAACGGAGGAATGACCGCCCGTGCGACAGACCGCGCCGCCACGGCCGACCGGGCCGTCGCCGTGACCGCGGACGCCGGGGCGCCGACCATCGACGTGACGCGGCTGCGGGTCGCCATCGCCCGGGTCTCGCGGAGCCTGCGGCGGCACGAGCTGGCCGGGCTGACCCCTACCCAGCTCTCCGCCCTGGCCACCGTGGAGCAGGCCGGCCCGCTCCGGCTCGGCGACCTCGCGGCCGCCGAGAAGATCGCCCCGTCCACGCTGACCCGGCTGGTCACCGTGCTGGAGGAGCGGGGCTACGTGCAGCGCCATCCGGTGCCGGGCGACGCCCGGGCCAGCACGCTGGTGGTCACCCCCGAGGGGCATGCGATCCTGGAGCAGATCCGGCGGGAAAGCACCATTCTGCTGGCGGATAACCTGCGCACGCTCAGCCCGCAGCAGCTCGCCGCCCTGGCCGAGGCGCTGCCCGCGCTGGAGCAGATCGCGGACGCCACCCCGCCGGACGCGCGCAACCGCTGACCGCGCGGGCGCAGCCGCTGATCCGGCGGTGCGCAGCCCGCTGAGCCCGGCGGGACAGCCGCTGAGCCCGGCCGTGCTCAGAAGAGCAGGCTGGACAGGGTCGCGCGGGCCTTGGCCACCCGCGGGTCACCAGGCGGGAAGACGTCGAACAGGCTGACCAGATGGAGGCGGGCCTGCTCGCGTTCGTCCCCGGACGTCCGCCTGACCGTGCCGAGGAGCCGGTCGAAGCCCTCCTCGATCCGGCCGGTGGCCACCTCGATGTCGGCCACGCTCGACTGCGCGTCGACGTTGGCCGGGTCTTCGGCCGCCGCCCGGCGCAGCTGGGCCTGGTCGTAGCCGCTCACCCGGCTGATCAGGTTGACCTGGGCCAGGCCCATGGCCGCCGCCGGGTTACCGGGCGAGTTCGCGAGGACCTTCTGGAAGGCCGCGGCGGCCCCGTCCAGATCGTCGCGCTCCATGGCCTGCTGCGCTTCCTCGAACGCCGGGTCGGCCATCATGCCGCCGGGCCCGGCCGGGCCGCCGGGCCCGCCGCGCATTCCCGGGCCGCCCGGCTGCGCCTCGGCGGGCTGGGCGCCGTCGGGCTGACCGTCGGCTGACTCGCCGTCAGCATCCGCGCCGCCCTGACCGGCATGCCCAGCTGGCCGGCGACCTGCATGACCTGGCCGATCCACTGGCGTACCTGCGCCTCGGGCATGGCGCCGAGGAAGCCGTCCACCACCTGGCCGCCGGCCACCGCCATGACCATCGGGATGCTCTGCACCTGGAACGCGGCCCGCAATTGCGGGTTCGCGTCGATATCCACCTTGGCCAGCAGCCAGTCCCCGGCGGCCTCATCGGCCAGTTTCTCCAGCACCGGGCTGAGCTGCTTGCAGGGACCGCACCATTCGGCCCACAAGTCCAGGATGACCGGCACCGACCGCGACCGCTCAACGACGTCCATGTTGAAGGTCTCCTCGGTCACGTCGATCACGTTTCCGCGCCGGCGAGCCACCCTGCCCGCCAGAGCGCGTGGCGGCCTGCTGGCTGCGCTGCGCGGCGGCCTGCCGCGCACCGAGGTCAACGGCGCCATAGAGCGAAAAGTCCCGCGGCTGCTGCATATCTCTATCCTGCCGCATGCCAGCCATGCCTTGACCGCCGCCGCCAGCCCTGTAACCATGTAGCACTTAATGTGCTACCGTAGTCCCGTGAGTGATACAAGCCAGGGCCTGGGCCAGCGGCCGGGCGGCGGGCCCGGCGGGACCAGGCCGTCCGCAGCATCGGCATCCGCGAACTGCGGCAGCACGCCAGCGTCTACGTGGATCTCGTGGAGAAGGGGGAGACGGTGGACATCACTAACCGGGGACGGCTCGTGGCCCGCCTCGTCCCGGCCCGGGACGTGGAGAGCCCACTGGAACGGCTCGATCGCGGCGGGGATCATCCGGCCGGCCGAGGATCCGGGCAGCCTGCTGGACATCGAGGCCGCGCCGCCTGTGCCGGAAGGCCGGCCCACCGCCAGCGAGATCCTGCTCCGGATGCGCGAGGAGGAGAGGTATTGATCTATCTCGACTCGTCCGCCCTGGTGAAGCTGGCCATCACCGAGCCCGAGTCGCCTGGCCTGCTCAGCTGGCTGGCCGCGCAGCCCAATCTCATCCGGGTGGCCAGCACGCTGATCCGGGTCGAGGTCCCGCGGGCTGTGTGGCGGGCCGAGCCTTCCGCTCTGCCCGAGAGTTACCTGGTCATCCGGCGGACCACGGAGATCGAGCTGACCGACGAGGTGCTCAGCAAGGCGGCCAGGCGTCAGACCGGTGACGCTGCGCGCGATCGACGCCATTCATCTGGCCTCGGCACTGGTACTGCGGCGGGAACTCACCACGTTCGTGTCCTACGACAAGCGCCTGCTCGCGGCCGCGAAGGAGGCCGGGCTGCCGACCGCCAGCCCGGCCTGAACGCCACCGCACACCAGGCAGTGACAGACCAGGCGGCGGGAGCCTCTAGAAGGCCGGGGCCTCGGAGTACATGCCCCACTCCTGGCGCAGCGCGTCGCAGATCTCGCCCAGGGTCGCCTCGGCCCGCGCCGCGGCCAGCATCGGCGGGATCATGTTCTCGCCGGACCGGGCCGCGGCCAGCATCGCGGCCAGGGCCGAGTCGACGGCCGCCTGGTCGCGGCCCGCGCGGCGGCGGCCCAGGTCCGCGGCCTGGTCCCGCTCCACCTCGTGGCTGACCCGGAGGATCTCCACCGGCGAGCCGACCGTGCCGGTGTGGCAGTTCACCCCGACAACCTTCTTCTCGCCCTTCTCCACCTTCTGCTGGTAGGCAAACGCCGCCTCGGCGATCTCTGACATGAACCAGCCGTCCTCGATGCCGCGGAGGATCCCGCCGGTCATCGACCCGTCCGGGCTCATCGCCTTGATCCGCGCGAAGATCGCCTCGGCCTCGGCCTCCAGCCGGTCCGTCAGCGCCTCCAGGTACCAGGAGCCGCCCAGCGGGTCGGCGACGCTGGCCACGCCGGTCTCGTCCATGATCACCTGCTGGGTCCGCACCGCGATCTCCGCAGCCCGCTCGCTCGGCAGGGCCAGCACCTCGTCCAGGGCGTTGGTGTGCAGCGAGTTCGTCCCGCCGAGGACGGCGGCCAGCGCCTCGACGGCCGTGCGCACCACGTTGTTGTCCGGCTGCTGGGCGGTCAGCGATACCCCGGCGGTCTGGGTGTGGAAGCGCAGCCACTGGGCCCGCGGCGAGGTCGCGCCGTACGTGTCCCGCAGCCATCGGGCCCAGATCCGCCGGGCCGCGCGGAACTTGGCGATCTCCTCGAAGAAGTCGATGTGCGCGTCGAAGAAGAACGACAGCCCGGGGGCGAACGTGTTGATGTCCAGCCCGCGGGACAGCCCCAGTTCCACGTACCCGAACCCGTCGGCCAGTGTGAACGCCAGTTCCTGGGCGGCCGTGCTGCCCGCCTCGCGGATGTGGTACCCGGACACCGACAGCGGCTTGTAGGCCGGGATCTCGGTGGCGCAGAACTCCATCAGGTCGCCGATCAGCCGCAGGTGCGGCTCCGGCGGGAAGAGCCATTCCTTCTGGGCGATGTACTCCTTGAAGATGTCCGTCTGCAGCGTCCCGTCCAGCGCGGCCAGGTCGGCGCCCTGGCGCTGGGCGGCGGCCAGGTACATGCAGAAGACCGGGACCGCCGGGCCGCTGATCGTCATCGAGGTGGTCACGTCGGCCAGCGGGATCCCGGCGAACAGCGTGTCCATGTCCGCGGCGGAATCGATCGCCACCCCGCAGTGGCCGACCTCGCCGAGCGAGCGCGGGTCGTCGGAGTCCCGGCCCATCAGGGTGGGCATGTCGAAGGCCACGGACAGCCCGGTGCCGCCCGCGCCCAGCAGCATCTTGTACCGCTCGTTGGTCTGCCGGGCGTTACCGAACCCGGAGAACTGGCGGATCGTCCAGGCCCGGCCCCGGTACCCGGACGGATACAGGCCGCGGGTGAACGGGTACTCGCCCGGCCAGCCGATCCGGTCGAAGTCCGGCCCGGCGGTCCCGGCGGGCGGCCCGTACACCGGCTCCACGTCGAGGCCGGACAGGGTGGTGAAGTCGGCCGGGCGGATCCTGGAGTCAGCGAACCGGCGCTGCCAGCGCTGCCGCCCCGCCTCAACCGATCCCGCCTCAACCGATCCCGTCTCTGCCGATCGAGCCTCTGCCGATCCGGCCGGGCCCGCCTCAGTGCCCGCCGGCCCTGGCTCAGCCGCCACGGACTCCGGCTGACGCGGCGCTGTGTGCGTGCTCATGCCGTTCCCTCCCGCGGGCGTCCTGCCTTCCGGTCCAAAATACTAGGACGTCCTACTATCTCTCCGCCAGCCTACCCCGTCCGGGCGCCTCGCGCGCGGTGAGGTCGGACACACCCGCCCCTCCCGCGAACCCCGCCAGCCCCGTCCGCGGCTGGGAGCCTGCTGAAAATCTGCCTAATCCATCCCAACCGCCGGGCCCGGACCGCCGTCTCAGATAGCGCAAGGGTGATGCGGGGGCACGCCCTTGCGGTCCAGGGTCCGCGCCGCGACGAAGGTGTGGTAAATCTGTGCAATCCCTAGCCGTCAGCAGGCCGGCAGGTACCTCCACGGGGGAGGCCCTGACGCTGTCCGGGCCGTGGAGCGTGCCGGCGGGAACCACCACCCGAGGGGGTTCCGTGGACAGGCTGCGCACCGGCGACCGGGCCGCAGCCGAGGAACTCTTCAGCACGTGCTACCCGCGCCTCGCGGGCTGGGTCCGCCGTCTCGTCGATGACGACGACACCGCGCACGAGATCGCGGCCGAGGCGTTCGCCCGGCTGCTCGGCCGGTGGTCCCGGCTCGACAATCCGCAGAGCTACCTCTACATGATCGCGACAAACCTGGTCCGTGATCACTGGCGCAAGACCGGCCGGGAACGCAAGGCGCTGCAGGCCGTCCAGGCGGGGGCGCCGTCCGACCCGTCCTACCAGCCGGCCCAGGATGTCCACGTGAGAGAGCTGCTGCAGACGCTGCCGGACCGGCTGCGCAGCCCGTTCCTGCTGCACTACTACGCGGGCTTCCCGGTCCGGGAGGTGGCCGCGCTGCTCGGCCGGCCGGAGGGGACCATCAAGGCCGACCTGTTCCAGGCCCGGGCCCGGCTGCGCGCGGCCCTGGGGGACACCGATGGCTGACCGCCGCGACGACCTGGATGCCTGGATGCAGGCCCAGGTGCAGCCGCTGCCCCCGCCGCCGGGGACGTTCGAACTGATCAGGAAGCGCGCGCGGCGCCGCAAGATGACCCGGGCGGCGGCGGCCGCCGCGGGCGCGGCCGCCGTGATCGCGGTCATCGCCACGGTGCCGCGATTGGTCATCACCCAGCTCAACGTCAGCCCGGGACCGGCGGCCAGCGGCCGGGCCGCCGGGGAGACATCCGCGGCGGGCGCGCGGCGCCACCACCACGCGTCCGCGTCGCCGTCAGCTCTCCCGGCGTCGTCGGCGCCCGCCACCGCGCCGGCGCTCGTCCCGCCGGACTTCCAGGCCGCGTCGGTGACCTTCGTCGGCCTCAACACCGGATTCGTGCTCGGCCAGGCAGGCACGCCCGGCCACTGCGGCCCGCCCTCCGCCTTCATCTGCACTTCCATCGCGGGTACCGGGGATCACGGCCGCACCTGGCACGGAGTGCGGGCCCCGGTCGCCGGGGCCCCCTCGGGCCGGCCGGGGTGAGCCAGATCCGCTTCTTTAACACCAGCGACGGCTGGGCCTTCGGCCCGCAACTGTGGGCCACCCACGATGGCGGCCAGCACTGGACGAAGATCCGCACCCACGGCCTGCGCGTCACCGCGCTGGAGACGGCAGGCCAGCGGGTCTTCGCGGTGTGGGCACAGTGCGCCGGCGGCGGGGCCGACTTCGCCGCCGACTGCACGTCCTCGGCCCTGTACGAGGCCTCCCCCGGCAGCGACCAGTGGGCTCCGGTGCCGGGCGCGGGCACCGGCTACAGCCTCAGCGGGACCGCAAGCTCCTCGGCGCTGGTGCTGACCGGCAGCGGGGGTTACCTGCTCACGCCGGACGGCACCCTGCTCAGCGGCCCGGTCACGAGCTCGGCGGCCTGGGGGCCGGTCACCGGCACCGTCTCCCCGCCCGGGCTGCCCTGCGACCCGGGCCCGGCCCAGGCCGACGGGCAGCCGTCCGGGGCGCTGCTCGCCGCCACGACCAGCTCAGGGCTGGCGCTGGTGTGTACCAGCCCGGCCGCGGGGGCCAGCCAGGCCAAGACCGTCTACACCTCGGCCGACGGCGGCAAGACCTGGCAGGAAACGGGACACGCGCCGGCCGCGGGGACCGCGACGTCGGCGGCGGGCACCACCACGGGCACGCTCGTGCTGGCCACCACGGCCGGCCTGGAGGTGTCCGCGGACGGCGGGGCCACCTGGACCGCCGCCCAGGGCGCGCGGCCGGCGGGTTCAGCTACGTCGGCATGACCAGCCCGCAGCAGGGCGTCGCGGTGCCGGCCGACACCGCGCAGCACGCCGTGTGGTTCACCTTCAACGGCGGCCGCACCTGGCAGGCCTCCCCGATCAGCTAGCCGGGGCGGGCGCCGCGGCGCCCGCGAAGTCCCCCGCGGCCACCCGCAGCCCGCGGAGCAGGGCGAAGAGCTCTTCGCGCTGGGCCGGGTCGAACCCGGCCAGGCCGAACTCGGCCTGCATCAGGTCCGCGGTGGCCCGGCTGACCACGTCGCGGCCCGGGCCGGTGATCTCGGCGAGCTTGCCGCGCCCGTCCCGGGGATTGGGCCGGCGCACCACCAGGCCCTGCCGCTCCAGCCGGTCGATGGTGTTGGTGGCGCTGGTGGGGTGCACCATGAGCCGCTCGCCGATGACCCGCATCGGCAGCGCTCCCCGGCGGCTGAAACTGAGCAGGACCAGCGCCTCGTACCGGGCGAAGGTCAGCCCGTAGGGCCGGAGCACGGCGTCGAGCTCGGCCAGCAGGATCTGCTGCGCCCGCATGATGGACGTGACCGCGGCCATGGCGTCCGACCGGCCGAATCGCTGCTCCCAGGTCTGGGCGGCCCGGGCGATCGGGTCGAAAGGCAGTTCCAGCGGCGTGGGCACAGGCACACGCTACCGGTGGACCCGGCTGTTCCAGCAGGGTGAGCGGGATTCGGTTCGGGTGACCCGGATTGGCCGGGTGGCCTCATGGTGCGGCTGGGGTCCGTGTCATCGCCCGGGGCATGGCGTCTCGCATCGCACCTAGTCCGTAACAACTAGTTACCTAGCGTGACACGTGCGTACCCACGAGTTATATTTCCTGCTGGGGGCCCTTGACTGGGGGCGCTCTACTGGCGGCACGGGGGGCGACGGGGGTGCACGTGCGGTCCAGCTACAGCACTACGGGGATGGCCCCCGTGCTCGCCGCGGGGGTCGGTGTCCGGCACGGCTGGACCTGGGTGCTCCGCGCGGCCAGCTTCCGGCTCGAGGTCCCCGACGCGGGCCGTCCCGCGATCGGCATCGCGATCACCCGGGAGAGCGCCCGAGCCGCCGTGATCGACCTGCTGGGCGGGCTTATCCGGCCCGCCTACGGCGAACTCCGGGTGCTCGGCCAGGACCTGACCACCGTGCAGGGCCGGGCCGCGGTGCGCCGCTACGTCGGGATCGCCCGGCTGTCGGCCCGGCCACAGCCGGGCCGGCGGGTGCGCGGGCTGGTCGGCCACGCCGCCCGGCTGGCCAACCTGCCCGGACGGGACTGCGAGGTGCTGGCCGCCGCGATCGTGGACCGGCTCGGCCTGACCCCGTGGGCGGACGTGCCGGTGCGGGCCGCGCCGGCGGCGATAGGCCGCCGCGCGAAGCTCGCCGCCGCCGTCGTGCACGAGCCTGAGCTGCTGCTGATCGACGGCCTGCTCGACGGCCTCAGCCCGCGCGATACCGAGATCGTCGCGGCCAGCGTCCGTGACCTGGGCCGGGACACCGCGATCGTGGCCACCGGCCGCGACTCGGCGGCGCTCGCCCTGGCCTGCGGCGAGGTCCTGACCCTCGCCGACGGCATCATCGTCCGCAATTTAGCCGCCGCCTGCCGGGCTGCGGCCGCCGCCTGCCGGGCTGCGGCCGCCGCCTGCCAGTCCGCGGCCGGTGCCCCCGGGCGCCGGGGTTACGCGCCGGCGATGAGCTCGTCGGCCGCCGCATAGGGATCCAGCTGGCCGGCGGCGACCCGGTCAGCCAGGCCGTCGATCCGCTCGTCCCCGGGCAGCCCGCCCATCCGGGCCCGCAGCTCGCCCAGCGCGATGGCCGAGATCTCCTCCCGGGCCCGGGCGCGGCGCCTGCGCTGGCCCTCACCTGAGGTGCCCAGCCAGGCCGCGTGCTGCGTCCAGCTGGCGGACCAGGTCGTCGAGGCCCTCGCCGGTGGCCGCCGTGGTCGAGACGATCGGCGGCTTCCAGTCGCCCACGCCGCGCCGCGCCATCGCGATCATGCCGCGCAGGTCCCGCACCGCCTCCTGGGCACCGGGCTTGTCGCTCTTGTTGACCACGAACACGTCGCCGATCTCGAGGATGCCCGCCTTGGCCGCCTGGATCGCGTCACCCAGCCCCGGGGCCACGATGACCATGGTGGAGTCGGCCAGGCCCGCGATCTCCACCTCCGCCTGGCCCACGCCGACCGTCTCGATCAGCACCACGCCGAATCCGGCCGCGTCGAGCACCCGGACCGCCTGCGGGGTGGCCGCGGACAGCCCGCCCAGGTGCCCGCGGCTGGCCATGGAGCGGATGAACACCCCCTGGTCCGTGGCGTGCTGCTGCATCCGGACCCGGTCCCCCAGCAGCGCGCCGCCGGTGAACGGCGACGAGGGGTCGATGGCCAGCACCGCGACCCGCAGCCCCTGCGCGCGGTAGGCGGCGATCAGCGCGCCGGTGACCGTGGACTTGCCCACCCCGGGGGCGCCGGTGAGCCCCAGCACCCGGGCCCGGCCGGTCAGCGGGGCCAGCGCCGCCATCACCCCGCGCAACTCCGGCGCGCCGTTCTCCACCAGCGACAGGAGCCGGCCCAGCGCCCGCGCGTCACCGTCGCGGGCCCGCTGGATGGCGGCCGCCGGGTCAGCCGCCGCGGCCGGGCGGGACTCGGCGACCGGGGTACCCAGCTCAGCCACGGGCGGCTGCGGCGGGCACCTCGAACAGCAGCGCGCTGCCCTGGCCACCGCCGCCGCACAGCGCGGCCGCGCCCAGCCCGCCGCCGCGCCGGCCGAGCTCGCGGACGAGGTGGAAGGCGATCCGGGCGCCGGACGCCCCGATCGGGTGGCCCAGCGCGATGGCCCCGCCGTTCACGTTGACCTTCTCGTCGCCGACGCCGAGGTCGCGCATGGACTGGATGGCGACGGCGGCGAACGCCTCGTTGATCTCGAGCAGGTCCAGGTCGGACACCCCCAGCCCGGCCTTGCCCAGTGCCCGCCGGATCGCGGCCGACGGCTGGGACTGCAGCGAGGTATCCGGGCCGGCCACGACCCCGTGCGCGCCGACCGTGGCCAGTACCGGCGCGCCGTGTTCCGCGGCGGTCTCGGCGGACATCACCACCACGGCGCAGGCCCCGTCGGAGATCTGCGAGGACGAGGCCGCGGTGATCGTGCCGTCGGCGCCGAACGCTGGCCGCAGCCCGCTCAGCGCCTCCGCGGTGGTGTCCGGGCGGACGCCCTCATCCTGGTCGAACACGACCGGCTCGCCGCGCCGCTGCGGCACCGGGACGCCGACGATCTCGCCGGCCAGCAGGCCGTCTTTGATCGCGGTCGCGGCGCGCTGGTGGGACTGGGCCGAGAACGCGTCCTGCTCCGCCCGGCTGATCCCCAGCCGGGCGTTGTGGCGGTCGGTGAGCTCCCCCATCGGGGATTGGTCGAACGCGTCGGTCAGGCCGTCCCGGGCCATCGCGTCCAGCAGCTCGATGGAGCCGTACTTGTACCCGGCCCGGGCCCCCGGCAGCAGGTGCGGCGCGCCCGTCATGGACTCCATTCCGCCGGCCACCACCACGTCGAACTCGCCCGCCCGGATGAGCTGGGCGGCGAGCGCGATCGCGTCCAGCCCGGACAGGCACACCTTGTTGATCGTCATGGACGGCACCGACATCGGGATGCCCGCCGCCACCGCGGCCTGCCGGGCCGCGTTCTGCCCGGCGCCGGCCTGGAGAACCTGGCCCAGGATCACGTACTCGGCCTGGTCGCCGGTGAGCCCGGATCGCTCCAGCGCCGCCTTGATCACGACCCCGCCCAGCTGGGCGGCCGTAAAGTCCTTCAGCGAGCCGAGCAACCGGCCCACGGCCGTCCTCGCTCCGCCGGTGATCACTGCTTCCCGCATGCCGCACCTTCCGCCGCGCTGCCCGGCACCGGCCCCTGGACGGCGGTGCCCACCCTGGCGATCGCGGCACCAGGGCCTCTGTCACGATACCCAGGGAAAGGATCCCGCCCCAGGATGGAGGCTGCCGTGCTGCTCCGGATCGACCACGTGGGGATCGCCTGCCGCCACCTCGATGAGGCGATCGCCCGGTACGAGTCGGCCTTCGCGCTGACCGTGACCAGCCGTGAGGAGAATCCCGAGCAGGGCGTCCGCGAGGCGATGCTGCAGGTCGGGGAGGGAGCGGGCGGCCCGACCTGGATCCAGCTGCTCGAGCCGCTGGGCCCGGACACCCCCGTGGGCAGGTTCATTGCCCGCCGGGGCGAGGGCATGCATCACGTGGGCTACGCCGTGGCGGATATCACGGCCGCGCTCGCCGCGATCGGGGCCACCGAGATCCGCCCGCTCGACCAGCGCCCCCGGCACGGGTCCATGGGTGCTTCGATCGCATTCCTGCACCCGGCCGACCTCGGCGGAGTGCTCACGGAATTGGTCGAGCCGGCCCGGGCTGATCAGCCACTCGACGGGAAATATCCCGGTATGTGGCAGTATGAGGCAAGGGCACGTTCCGCCGGTACCGCCGCAACCGAACCAGGGGACCGCCAATGACGGCAAAAAGCGCCGTTCTGCGGCAAGAGGAAACGCGAAGCCGCCGCTAACGCCGGCCGGGTACGGCTATGCTGCCAGGCATCGGGCGAGCGGCACACTCCGCGCCTGCTGGGTGGGGGCGGCCTGCTACGGCGTCCCCGGCCTGGGGAGCGGATCGCGATGCCCTTTGCCCACCCCCGCACGTCCCCCTCGTCTACCCAGGATCAAGCCACATGCAGCCTGAAATCGACGCCCAGCTCAGCAACTTCTTCGAGGAAACCACCCCCCGCGAGTTCGCGCGGGTGATGCGCGGTTACGACCCGCATCAGGTGAACGAGTACTTCAAGCAACTTGACGGCGAGGTGCGCCAGCACCGCGAGCAGGTTCAGGCACTGCAGCAGGAACTGTCCGATGCGCACCGGCAGATCCGGGAGCAGGAGCGGCCCACCTACGCCGGCCTGGGGTCGCGCATCGAGCAGCTGCTCCGGCTGGCCGAGGAGCAGGCCACCGAGATCGCGCAGGAGGCCCGGTCCGCCGCGAACGAGCTCAACGCGGCGGCCAAGGTGGACGCGGCCGAAGTCCGGGCGGCGGCCGAGAACGAGGCGGCCGAGCTGCGGGCCATCGCCAAGCGGGAGACCGACGAGCAGCGGGCGTCGGCGGAACGCGAGGCCGACGCGATCAAGACCGGTGCCCGGCGTGAGGCAGACGAGCTGACGTCGACCACCGAGCGGGAAGCGGCCAAGCTGCGGGCCACCGCCGACCATGAGGTGGCGGAGAAGCGGGCCTCGATCGAGCGGGACATCGCCAAGCTGCGGACCACCACCGAGCGGGAAGTGGCCCAGCTCAAGGCCTCGGCTAAGCGGGAGCGGGACGAGATCCTCACCACCTCCAAGCGCCAGGCGGACGAGATGCGCAGCCAGGCCCAGCGGATCCTGGAGGAGAGCGAGGCACAGCGAGCGCAGGCCGAGGGCGAGTTCGAGATCCAGCTGGCCTCCCGCCGCGAGGAAGCGGAGCGCCAGGAGGCCGAGCGGCTGTCCGCGGCCCAGTCCGCCACCCAGAAGCTGGTCAGCGAGGCGGAGCAGCGGGCCGCCACGGCCGAGCAGCGGGCCGCCAAGGCCAGCGCTCAGGCCGAGCAGACCCGCCGCGAAGCCGACCAGCACTCGCGGCAGCTGGTCGGCAACGCGAAGAAGAACGCCGACCAGATCGTCGCCCAGGCCAAGTCCCAGGCCGAGCAGCTGCTGGCGGACACCAAGGCGGAGATCGAGCGGCACCGGGCCGGTGCGCAGCGCGAGGTCGACGAGCTGTCGAAGCAGAAGGAGAGCATCTCCACGCACCTGGCCCAGATCAGCCAGCTGCTCGGCACCCAGATGCCGGGCCTGGCCGATGCGCTCCAGCCCCGGCAGCAGGCCGTGGGCACCGGCGCCAAGGCCGTCGGCCCGGCGCCGAGCGCTCCGGCCCCGGCCAGCTCCCCGCAATCCGCTCCGGCGGCCCCTCCGCGCAGCGGCCCTGCGGCTGCCGCGCCGGCCACCCAGGCCGCCCCCCGGCAGGCGGCGGCGCCCACCCAGCAGGCGCCCACCCAGCAGGGCCGCGCCCCGCAGGCCAGCCAGCAGGCGGCGCCGGCCAAGCAGCCGGTGTCGGCCAAGGGCAAGGGCAACGACGACGAGTGGTGGACCGAGTAGGTCTCTCCCCGCGCCGGGCATAACGCCCGGCTCGAGCGAGGCGGTGGCCGGTGCTGAGGCACCGGCCACCGTTCGCTGTCCCGGTCAGCGCGCCCGGGCGCCGTCGCGGCGCGGCCGGGCCGTCAGCTCATGACGGTCTGCCCGCCGTCGATGAGCAGCACCTGCCCGGTCATGTACGAGGACGCCTCGCTGGCCAGGAAGACCGCGGGGCCGGACATTTCGTCGGCGCGAGCCCACCGGCGCATCGGCACCGTCGCGACCGTGGCCGGGCCAGCGGTCTCGTCTTCCCACAGGTTGCGGTTCAGCTCGGTCGCAGTCCACCCGGGGCACAGCGCGTTGACCCGGATGCCGCTGGCCGCCCACTCGACCGCCAGCGACTTGGTCAGCGAGATCAGGCCCGCCTTGGCCGCCCCGTACGGCGACAGGAAGGGCGCCGCGCTCACCCCGGCCACCGAGGCGACGTTGATGACCGAGCCGCTGCCCCGTTCCACCAGATGCGGGCCGACCGCGTGGCACACGTACATGGCCGAGTCGAGGTTCAGCCGCATGAGCTTGTCCCAGCCGGACAGCCGCAGGTCGAGGAACGGCACCATGAAGCTGGACCCCCCCGCGTTGTTCACCACGATGTCAACGTAGCCGAGCTGGTCGATCGCCCCGGCGACCGCGGCGGCGACCGACTCCTGGTCCGTGACGTCGGCAGGCAGGACGAAGGCCTTCCGTCCCAGCGCGGTGACCTGGGCGGCGGTCTCGGCCAGCCCATCCTCGCCCCGGGCCACCAGGGCCAGGTCCGCCCCGGCACCGGCCAGGGCGACGGCGATGACCTGGCCTATCCCCCGGGAAGCCCCGGTGATGAAAGCCTTCTTGCCCGTCAGGTCGAAGAGCGGCACAGTCAGTCCTTCCACTCGGTGGGTAGCGGCGCGGCCGCCGGGTTCACCCGGCGCACGATCTCGTTGAGCACGATCCGCACGTAGGGCTCGCCCACCCACAGGTGCTTGGCCCGGTCCACGGCGATCAGCTCCGCCTGCGGTACCCGGGCGAACCGGCTCCGCGCCTCGTCCGGCCGCAGGTAGTCATCGAGCTCCGGGACCAGCACCAGCAGGGGCTTGCCCGCCGCGGCCCAGGCGTCCAGGTCCGCGTCTCCCGCCCGGTGCAGCGCCGGAGAAAGCAGAATCGCTCCTTCAACGGCCATATCGGCGCCCCACTTCAGCGCCAGCTCGGTACCGAACGACCAGCCCACCAGCCATAGCCGGGGCAGCCCGGCTGCGGTAGCCCAGCCGACGGCGGCGGCAACGTCATACCGCTCGGCCTCGCCGTCACTGAATTCGCCCTGGCTGCGGCCCCGGTCCGACGAGGTGCCCCGGGTGTTGAAGCGCAGCACCGCCAGGTCGGCCAGCGCGGGCAGCCGGTTGGAGGCCTTGCGCAGGATGTGACTGTCCATCATGCCGCCGTGCGTGGGCAGCGGGTGCAGGCAGATGAGCGTGGCCACCGGGTCACGCCCGGCGGGCAGCGCCAGCTCGCCGACCAGGTCGAGCCCGTCGTCGGTGTGCAGGGTGACCGGCTCGCGCCGGGCCGGCAGGACGGTGCTCGCCCTGATCTCGCTCATCGTCTTCCCTGTGGTTGGCGGATCTGTGGTTGGGGGCCTGTGGTTGGGGGCCTGTGGTTGGCGGATCTGTGGTTCGGGTGATCTGCGGGTCGGCGGCGGGCGTGTTCATCGTCCGACACGGCGACCCGGACGGCGCTGCATGCGTCGCTGCCAGCAAGGCCGGTGCCAGTGCCGGCGCTCGGCAGGCCCGGGGTTAAGGCTAGGCCAGGCGACCAGATGCGGCACCCCGGGAAGAATTTCCTGATCGCATCCGGGGCACCGGTAGGTCTTGGCCGAGGCGGCCCCGGGCACCAGCCGGATCACCCAGTCCCCGTCCGGCCATGACTCGCGCCGCTCGGGCCCGAGGGGCCGCGGGTCAGCAGCAGGCGGCCGCCGAACGCGACGGGGGCTCATATCCGGACCTTCCCCATGCCGGTGACCTTACCGGCCCGGCCGGCCCGGGCCGTCCCAGGTGGCCTGCGGTGACCGGTTAGTGGAACAGGCCGATGGGGCTGGGTGCGGCGAACTCCATGACCAGCAGGGTCCGGTCCGCGCCCAGCCGCCGGGTCGTCACGTGGGCGGGCTGGTAGGGCGGCCGCTGCGCGTGCAGGAAAGCCAGCAGCGACTGCTTCTGGGCCCTGCTGGCCAGCGACAACTGCGCGGACCGGAACGGGGCCGTGGCGGGATCGGGACCGCCGTCGCCGAAGGCCACCAGATGCACCTGGTGCAGGGAGGCCATGAGCGCCAGGGTGATCAGCAGGCGGGAGTCAACGTCCCCGGCGGTGAGCTGGTGCCGGACGGTGGCCGGGGCCTGGATCCGGTTGCTCCCGGACAGCCCGGCGCCGGATATCCGCCGGTTCTGCAGATCAGCGCGGAGCGCGGTCCGGTAGGCCGCGGCTCCCTGCGGGGCGACCACCCTGAGGTCGACCTGCTGGCCGCCGGAGCCGAAGCTGGCCAGCAGGACGGGCGCGTAGGCCGAAGCGAGCCCGGCGCCGAACTGGCGCCGGACGGCGGGCGTGGCCACGACGAGGTCGGAGCTGAGCCGGGCGCTCTTCCCGGTGGCCAGGACCCTCAGGTGGCTGGCGGGGTACCCGTGAGACTCGATGGCCGCGCAGGTCGCCGGGTCACAGGACACCATGGCACCCCGGCTGACCTGCGCGGCGATCCAGGCTGCGGCGCGGTCGCGGTTCACCACGACGGTGTTGGCCGGAGGCGCGTCGGCCGGGTCGGGGTGGTGGCCGCCGCCGCGGCTCAGGAGCGCGACGCCGGCCGTCGTCCCGGCGATGACGACGAGGAGGGCGGCGGCCAGGCCCAGCAGGCGGCGATTCCGGGCCGGTGATGACTTCCTGGCCAGCAGCTTGGCGGCCCGAAGGACCGCGGCCTCGTCGGCTGCCCGCCGGGCTGCGGCTTGCTGAGCCTGGCGGGCGGCCGCCTGGCGGGCGGCCGTCTGCTCAGCGGCTTCCCGGGCCGCGGCCTGGCCTGCTTGCGCCCTCTGCCGGGCGGCTTCCTGACCGGAGACCCGGCCGGTGGCGGGCCGGTCTGTGGCGGGCCGCTCAGTCCCGGCCCGGTCGGTGGCGCCCTGCCCGACGGCGCCTGGCCCGACGGCGCCCTGTCCAACGGGGGCCTGGTCCACGGAGGCCTGGTCCACGGGAGCCCGCTCAGCCGGAGCCTGCTCAGCCGGAGCCTGCTCAGCCGGAGCCTGCTCAGCCGGGGCGACGGCGGCTTGCGTGGCTTCGGGGGCAGGCGGGGCGTCCAGCCCGGGACCGCCGCTGGCCGCGTCGGCGGGTGCCCAGGGCTGGCCGACCCGGGGCGCCCGGATGACGGGAATTGGCTCGGTCGTCGCGTCGGTCACGGCGGCGTGCCCCAGGGGGCTGCCCGCCTCATCGGGGCGCTCCTGCGCGGCCGGGTCCGGCCGCTGAATCGCACCCATCTTCCGGCGGGGCAGCGCCGGCGGCGGGGCAGGCTCAGCCGCCCCGTCCCGCCGGGGCCCGGGTCCGTCGGCGTCCCGCCCGCCCGCGGCCGCGTTCGTGCCATCCCGGTCCAGCGGGCCGCGGGCCGCGTGCGCCCCGCCGTGTCCGGCGCGCCCCCGGGCGGCGCGTCCCTGGCCGGCGCCTCCCTGGCCGGCGCGTCCCTGGCCGGCGCGTCCCTGGCCAGCCCCGGCGCTCTAGCCACGGTGCCGCGCTGGCGGCGGGGCCCCGGCTGGTCCCCCCGGCCCGGATCCTTCTTGTCCCCCGTGCGGGTCATCCAGTCGCGGCTGCGGACGAAACGCGGCGGCCGGCGCGGTTCGGCAGGCCGGGCCGCGAGGGTTTCCGGCCCCGGCTCCGCCAGCCGCCCGGCCGGCTCCTGGGCGCGCTGCTCCAGCCGCTGTTCCGCCTCGGCGGCGGCGCGCACCCGCTCCAGGAACGAGGCAGGCAGGACAGGCCGTGCGACCTGCGCAGGCGGTCGCGGCCCGTCGCTCATTCCGCGCACCCGGCGGGGCAGCGCAGACGGGGGGCCGGCCTGGTCCTGGGCCCCGCCCGGGCCGGGCTGGCCCGGCCCCGGACCCGTCCCGCCGGGCCCGGCTGGCCCTGGACTCGTCCCGCCGGGCCCCGCGCCCGGCGTGCCCGCGGTCCGCCCGTCCGCGTCCTGCCCCCGCTCCCGGTCGCCGTCCGCAGGACGGCCCTCGGATGCGGCTTCAGCCGCCGAGGCGCGCGCGGCCGCGTCAGGCTCGTCGGCCCGGTGCCGGGACGGCAGAATACGGTTTTCTTTTTCCATCTAGTGAAACCCCCTAGGAGGCGCGTGCGGGGCTGCCTCCCTGCGATACAGCGGAGCACACGTGCAGTTACTTTTCAACCCAAATCGCCCGATGTTACTAGGGCACTACGTAATGGCACCCGGCGGCCTTCTCCGGGACACCGCGGGCAACACCCGATTGACCGCGTCCCGCCGCACCGCGCATTCAGACTTTCCGCAAAGCCGGCCCCAGCCCGGTGACGGGATCAGTACCTTTTTGTGTACGGCACTCCCTATGCGGGGATCCGCGCGGCCTGGTCCGGGCGGGGCACGTTGGGCCGATGGGGGGAAATCCGCGAGTGACCACCACCGGCCAGGCACCCCCCCAGCCTCCCGGGGCGGCGCCGCCCTCCGCCGGGACGGCGCGGCGGCGGGCCCGGCTCCGGCTGGCCGCGGCCGCCGTCATCGCGCTGGCCGCGGCCGCGGTGGCGGTCAGCCGCCTGGCCTCCCCCCAGGGCCCGGCGGCCCAGCCGGCGCCGGCCCAGGCCACGCTGCCGGCCAGGCCCGGGTCCTACCTGGGCGTCTATGAGGCCAGCTCACCCGGGGCCTACCAGCAGGTCACGGGCTTCGGGCGGATCGCCGGGCGCCAGCCCAACCTGGCCGGGTACTTCAGCGGATGGGCGGAGCCCTTCGCCGCGTCGTTCGCGGACCAGGCCCGCCGCCAGCACGCGGCCGTGCTGGTGCAGATCGACCCGAGCTACGCGTCGGTCGTGGCCATTGCCGCGGGCAGCTACGACAGCTACCTGCGCTCGTACGCCGACAGCGTGCGCGACTTCGGCCACCCGGTCATCATCGGCTTCGGGCACGAGATGAACGCCCCCTGGTACTCGTGGGGCTACCCGCAGGTCCGGCCGGCCACGTTCGTGGCCGCCTGGCGGCATCTCGTGCGGGTGTTCCGCGGCCAGGGGGCCGACAACGTCACCTGGCTGTGGACCATCAACACCAGCCTGCCCCGGTCCGGGCCCGTCGCCCGGTGGTGGCCCGGTGCCGGGTACGTCACCTGGGTCGGCATTGACGGCTACTTCTACCGGCCGGCCGACACCTTTGCCAGCGTGTTCGGCAGCACGATCGGCCAGGTACGCGCGTTCACCCGGAAGCCGGTGCTGCTCGCCGAGACCGCGGCCGGGCCAGCCGCCGGGCAGCCCGGCAAGATCGCCGACCTGTTCGCGGGCCTGCGGCGGACCCGGGCGCTTGGCCTGGTGTGGTTCGACGAGGATCAGCACGCGGGCATCTACCACCAGGACTGGCGCATCGGCGGCGGCACCCGGGCGGCGGCGGCCTTCCGCCAGGGCGCCCGCGCGCTGGCGCTGACGCGACCCTGACCAGTGCCCCGTGTTCAGGAAGAAATTGTCTCGAACGCGGGGGTTTCCGGATCCCTGCCCGCCGCCGACAGGAGGGCGGCGACAGAATCAGCCCAGTCACGGGGATCGGTGAACCGCCGCCCGGCCAGCGTGACAGCCCGCCGGATTCCCGTGTCCAGTTCGTCGTCATCCCCCGGGGCCACGAACACCGCCCCCGGGTATCCCGCGGCGGCCTCCGGCAGGCCGCCGACGCGGGTGACGACGACCGGCAGGCCCCAATTCATCGCCACGTGCAGCGGGCCACTGCTGGATGAGCGGCGGTATGGCAGCACGACGACATCGGCGTGCCCGAAAGCCGCGCTCACGACTTCATCCGCGACATAGTCATTGACAAAAGAAATCCGGTCCCGATGCGGGCTGGCCTCGATAAGCCGGGCCGGTTCGGTGCACCCTTCCCACGTCTCCCCGACCACCGTCAGCCACAGCCCGGCCGCCTCCGCGGCCGTCAGGCCGTTGAAGACCCGCAGCAGGCTCTCCAGGCCCTTGTACGGCCGGATCGTCCCGAAGAACAGCAGGTTCACGGTCTCGTCCCGGGGCGCCGCGGTGACCGCGGACAGGGCATCCTCATGCCCCTGGAATGGCCCGGAAACCATTCGGTACTGATCGAAGGGCGCATGCGGCGCGATCGTCACCCGCTTAACCCGGGGCCCGTAGTAAGCCGTGAGCTCCGCGCGGTCCGCCGCGGAATGGACCACGCACCCCTGGCCCAGGCGGAGCAGCAGGCCCAGGCCCCACCGCCCGTACCAGCGGACCGGCGCGAACCGGCCCTCGCCGGAATCCTGGAGTTCGTGCACTTCGACGACGACCCGGGCCCCCAGGAGCCGGCCGGTGAGGGCCAGCACCAGGTAGGTGTGCAGCACGGTGGCGGTCCACCACTGCAGGACCAGCACCTCCGGCCGCCGGGATCGCAGGAAGGACAGCGCCCTGGCCAGCGACCGTCCCCACCACCAGTTCACGCCGTCACAGACCGGGATGCCGGCCCGGTAGACCGCCCGGGCGCGCGGCAGCCCGACCCGGCGCCGGCCGGGATAGAGCCGGCGCGGGAGCAGCTGCCGCATCAAGATCACGCTGACGTCGTGCTGATCGGCGAGAGCGCCGGCCAGCCGGCAGGTGTAATAACTGATCCCGGAGGTAAACCGCCATCCCGGGCCGACCAGGCACACGCCGCGGCGCGGGCCATGGTCCCCGGGCAGTCTGCTGTCCCCTGAGGCTTCCACTCAGGTCGAACTCCCCGATGGCCACCTCGTCCCGGACCGCCTGGATCACGACCCCGTCCGGGACGGGCCGGGCCGCGGTGACGGGCGGAACAACCACGCGGGACCTGCGCCGTTCGGCCAGGATGGTGCGCAGGACCCGGATCCCGTCCGGCAGCGCCCGCAGATTACTGACGCCGTGCAGCCGGGGCAGTTCCGTGCTGCCGACCTCGGTGATCCGCACCCCGGCGCGGGCCACCCGGACATTGATCAGTGTCTCGATCTCGAAGCCGTCTCCCCACAGCATGCCCGCGACCGACTCGCACTCCGGCTCGGTCGGCGGCAGGTCGAGCAGCGGGAGCAGTTGCACCCGGAACGCGTTGTAGCCGTAACACAAGTCCGTGTAGCGGGTCCGGAAGAGCACGTTGACCAGGTGGCTCAGCGCGGCATTGCCTGCCCGGCGGAAACGGGTGATGTCATGGCTGCGGCCACCCCGGTCAAAGCGCGTTCCCTTGGCGAATTCAGCCCCGGCCGCCAGGGCCGCCGCGAACGCTGGTATCTCTCCCGGATCGGCCGATCCGTCAGCGTCCAGCGTGACCACGACATCACCGGTGATCTCAGCAAATCCGCAGGCCAGCGCGTTGCCCTTACCCCGGCGAGTCTGCTGGACGACCTTGATGCCGGGCCGCAGGCGGAGCGCGGCCCCGATGGTGCCGTCGGTGGAATGCCCGTCCACCAGGATTACCTCGTGCAAGCCGGCCGGCAGGCCGCTCAGTACGTGCGGCAGGTTGCGCACTTCATTGCGAGCAGGAATGACCACAGAAATCCGGTCCACCGACGGCGGATCCGTCCTTAAGCTCCGCATCAAGCCCCTCCCCTGATGACTGCGGCGGGCCGGATCACGCGTAGCCAATTGGTCATCCCGCCCCGCCCAGATGATGTGCTCGGAGCCTCCCCAGTCCCCTCACGATGCGTCACGGCGGACGCATGATCACAGTCATCCATTGATGGTGGGCAAAATTAGACCAGGATTGCCCGGGTTCGGTGGCATGTTTGCTGAATCGCTATCGTCCAGGGTTTCGTGTCACGGGATGTGACGACCCGTGAACGCCTGGACCTGCTATCCCGGCCGGCCATGATCAGCCCGGCGATGCCGTCCACGGCCGAAGGCCGCGCGGGCCACCGACGGCGCGGTGACCAGTCCCTCCAGGAAGAACACGCCGACCAGGGCGACGGTCAGCCCGTTCAGGCCGCTGGTCGCCCCGCCCACCGCGGCCGCGGTGACCTCGGCCGCCGCCGCTACGGTCAGGACGGCCGCGGCCCGGGTGATCCGGCCCTGGGCCCGGCACACCGCGATAAAGTGCAGCTTCGGCACAGTGGGCACGTAGCCAATGACCAGCAGCAGAAGCGGCACCGTGCCGGCCCGGGCGTAGCTGGGCCCGAACAGGCTCAGCGCGAAATGGGCCCCCGAGGCCAGCACCACCATGCCGGCCAGCCCGATCAGCGCGGACAGCCCCAGGGTGAAGCGCAGTTTCCTGGCGATGACCTGCGGGTCGCCCGACGCCACCGCGAACAGGACCGTCAACAGGTGGGTGGGCACGATGTACAGGAAACCGCTGAGCGTCCAGGCGGCGTAGAAGGCCGCGTTCGCGGACGGGGACACGATGATCGTGACCAGGACGGGGATCAGCGAGCGCGGTACGGTGATGGCCAGGTTCAGCCAGCTGTGCTTCACCGCGGTCGTGCCCAGGCCCCGGAGCACCGCCCAGTCCGGCCGGGGCAGCACCTGCGTGCCGGTGAGCCGGAGCCAGCCGGCGATCACCAGCATCGACGCCGCCAGGCCCGCCACCCAGGAGGCGGTGATCCCCACCCCGAACTGGCCGTGCAGGACGACCGCGGTGGCGGGCAGCACGGCGAGCTTGGCCACGGCGAAGACCACGTTGCGGGCCAGCTGCACGCCGCCCCGCAGCAGACCGATGGTGGCCTGGTCGAACACCAGCGACGCGCCGGTCAGGCACACCCCCGCGGTGAACAGGGCCGCCTGCCCGAGGCTGCCGCTGATGTGCCCGAAATGCGCGCTGGTGTACGGCGAGATCACGGCGAAGCCCAGGCCCAGCAGCGCGGAGCCGGCCGCCGAGGCGAGCAGCGCGGCCGCCACCAGGCGGGCCCGGTCGCGGCGCCGCGGCAGCTCGGCGATGAGCACGGTGCCCAGGCCCAGCATGCCGATCGTGCCGAGCAGGGTCATGGCCGAGATCGCGGCCGACCCGTAGCCCACGGCCCGCTGCGGGAACATCCGCGCGGCCAGGGCCCAGTACACGAAGCCGAGCAGCGAAGCCACCCCGGTGGTGGCCACCAGGCTGCTGGCGCTGCCCAGCACATCCCAGTGCCGCCGCACCGCGGCCGGCGAGCCTGGCCGGGCGGCAGGCTGCCGCCGGGCACTGGGCAGCTGGGGCGAGGGCTGGCCGGGGATAGCCGGCAGGGGCATCGTGACGTCGGGGAGCTGCAGGTCGGTCATTTGTGCGGCCCCAGCCGGTCCCGGACGTTGCCCAGGCCGACCTCACGGTACGGGTGGCTGACGTCAGGCCGCCGGTACAGGTGGGCCGCGATGTTGTCGGCGGTGAGCACCGGCGACCGGCGCCACACCTGCCCGTTGCGGAGGGTCAGGTTCCAGCGGTCGATCGCGTTGCCGTTCTTCAGCAGGACCAGGTAGTACCGGGTGGTGACGCCCTGATTGTTGCTGACCCCCAGCTCCACCGTGCGGGCGCTGGCGTCCGGGCGGACCAGCCAGAGCTGGGTGAACCCGGGATAGTGCTGCACCGCGGCACCTACCCGGGCCAGTCCCACCCCACCGGCCGCGACCACGACCGCCAGGCCGAACGCGACGGACGTCCCGGCCCGCACGGGCCACCGCAGCGGCCGCGGACTGGTCTCCGGCTGCCGGTTCCGGCGGCGCCGCACCAACACCAGCACGTCGGCCGCCACGGTCACCCCAGCCAGCAGGCCCAGCCAGCTGGCCCGGTCCAGCCGCAGCCGGGCCAGGAACAGCAGCAGCCCGCCGATGACCGGCACGCAGAGCGCCAGCCCGGCGCTCACGGCCAGCCGTTCCAGCGGCGGCAGGCCGGGCCCGGCCAGCAGCGGGCCGAGCAGGTACCCGGGCGCGGCGAACAGCGCGAGGCCCGCCACCGCCGTCACCGCGACCGGCATCCCCAGCGCGGCCGCGGCGCAGGCCGCCACCGCCACCGCCAGGGTGACCCAGAGGTCCCGGTCCGCGCGGGTCATGAGTGCGGCTCGCCCTCGAGGTCGTAGACGACGATGTTCCCGGAGTCGTAGATGCGGGCGATGCTGCTGATGCTGGCGTACTTGCGCAGGTCAGCGGCGGGCAGCGGCCGGGTGTACTTCCCGGCCCGCGGATCGTCGGGAAAGTACTGGCCGCCGGCGGGCAGCGACTCGCTCAGCCGCCGGTCAACCCACAGGTAGCGGATCTGCTGGGCCCCGGCGCGCGCGGCCTGGGCCGGCCCGTACACCGGGGTGGTGTACAGGTAGGCGACGTCCCGGATCGGATCCTGGTCGCCGTAGCTGCCCAGCACCGGGTAACTGCCGACGTCGGTGGCGAAGCGGTGGCCGGGGCCGAGCACGGAGAGCGCCCACCGGGCGGTGGCGATCTCCTCGGGGCCCACCGACCGTTCGGAGCCGGCCACCTGGTGGGCGCCGGGCAGCCGCTCCCAGTACGGCGGCCAGCCGTTGACCAGCCCGTCGAACATCAGCAGCAGCACCGTCGCCAGCATGGCGGCCGCGGCCGTGCGTGCCTTCCAGCGGACCACGCTGCCGGTGAGGTGGGCCACCGCCAGGGCGGCGATGTAGGCCGCGGGCACGAAGACGAAGGTGGAGGCCCGCCCGGCCAGTTCGCTGCCGTCCGCCACGGTGAGCCGGACCGCGACGATCACGTACCAGCTCGCCGACGCGATCGCCAGGGCGACCGTCCAGGGGTGGCGCCGGTGGCGCTGCCATACACACCACCAGCCCACCGGCAGCAAGGCCGACAGGGCCAGCACCGCCGCCGCGGACAGGGCCTGGTTGCCGAGCGGCCCCACCGCGGCGGCGGCCGAGGGGGCGTTGCCGCCCGCGAGCAGGGCCCGCAGGCCGTGCAGCGTCGACTGGGCGTAGGGCATCAGGTAAGACCAGGTCTGCGGGGCGGCGAGGGACAGCCACGCCGCGACGGCCAGCGCCGACGCGCCCGCCAGGGCCGCGGTCCAGCGCGCCATCAGCCGGTCGCCGGTGACCGCGGCGACCAGGCTGATCAGCACCAGGATCGCCACCAGCACGTAGCTGGTCACATGATGGGTGATGACGGTGGCCAGGATGGTCAGCCCGCCCAGCACCAGCCAGCCAGCGCGCTGGCCGTCCGCCTCCGGCGAGGCCAGGCGCCAGGCGGTCAGCAGCGTGAGCCCGAGGAAGGCCAGGGCCAGCGTCTGGTAGACGAACATCGAGTCGAACGAGGTGAACAGCGGGTTGCTGGCGTAGTAGAGCACGGCCACGCCGCCGACCCGGTGCGAGCCGCTGACTTCGCGGAACAGGAGGTACAGGACGCTCACGAAGAGCAGATGCGCGACTCCGGCGACGATCAGGCCGGTGACGAAGATCGACAATCCGGTCGCCGAGCTGAGGGCCGCGGTGACTTCTTCCAGGCCCGGGTAGCGCGGGCTGATCGGCAGCAGGTAGTTGACCGTGAACAGCTTGCCGGTCTGCATCAGGTTGAGCGTGCTGCGCCAGTGCGACAGCTCGTCGGCGAAGGTGAAAGCCGCCGGGCTGTAGCAGATCTTGACCAGGTACTCCGCCACGGTCAGCACGACGACCAGGGCGACGGTGTCACCGCCGTCCAGCGGCCGGCGCCCGAGCAGCCGGACCGCCGCGGGCACGACGATCAGGGCCTGCCCGGCCCAGTACGCCCGGTCCGCCCACCCGGAGCCGGCGTGACCGGTCCGGCCGGCCGTGTACGCGGCGGCCACCAGCAGCACGCCGCAGGCCGCGCTCAGGGCCACCGCGCTCACCGGGACCAGAGAGGTCCGGTTGCCCGGCATGCCGGGCCGCCGCGTGCCGGGGACCCCGGGCCGTCGCGGCCTGCGGCCCGGTCCCGGGCGGGGCGGACACCCCGGCGCCATCCTGGTCGCTGGCCCGGCCGGCCCCCGGCGCGACCGGGCGCGGACGGCGGCGCCGTTCGCCGCGGCCGTGTCGGTCACGGCCGGCGCCCAGCGGATCGCCCCGTGCGCGCCTGGGTGCGCAGGCTCTGCAGGTACCGTACCGGCCCGGCGAGCATCCCTCGGCGCTGCCGCCACCGCAGCGCGGGCGGCAGCCCGGCCGGCCCGCCCTCCGGGCCATCGCCCGCGCCGCGAAGGTAGCCGACCGCGGCGGGCAGGAGCCGCAGCAGCGCGGGGAGCATCGCGGGCCAGCGCCAGAGCAGGGCCGCGTAGAAGGCGGTCAGCCCGACGCCGTAGCCCTCGATCTGGTCACCGAGGCCGTCGGCGTCTGCCCGGTGATGGTGCCGGGTCAGCGCCGCGGGTTCGTAGGCGATGCGGTACCCGGCCAGCAGCACCGTGGTCAGGGCCAGCGTGTCCTCGCAGGCCCGGGCAGGTGTGCCCGCGCCGAGGGCCACGTCGAACCCCCCGATGCGCGCCAGGACGTGCTGGCGGAAGGCCATGTTGGCGCCGACGCCGAAGGGGGGCAGCGGGAAAAGCGGGCTCTGCGGCCCGGTCGCGGAGAAGACCGCCCGGGAGAAACCGCGCCCCTTGCAGTGGCCGCCGAGGTCCTCGAACCACTCCTGCGCCGGGCTGTCCAGCCGGGCCGGCAGGACCATCCCGGTGACGCACCCGATGTCGGGGCCCCGGCCGAAGCCGACGGCCAGCCCGGCCAGCCAGTACCGGTCGGGTTCCTCGTCGTCGTCGAGGAAGGCGACGATCTCGCCGGCCGCCGCGGCGATCCCGGCGTTGCGGGCCCAGGACAGCCCGGGACGCGGTTCCCGCACGTAGCGGACCGGTACCCGGCCGAGGCCCGCGGCGGTGAGAGCCCGGACCTCCTCCTCCCCGCCGGGGGCGTTATCGACCACGAGGACTTCGAACCCCGGATACTCCTGCTCCCCCACCCGGCGCAGGCAGGCCGCCAGCTGGCCGGGCCGGTCCCGGGTGCAGATGACCACGCTGGCGGAAGGAGCCGCGGCCAGCGCCGCCCGCCGGTCCCGCAGGAATGGCCACCCGGCGGGATCGGGATCCAGCCCGGCGCCGGTGAGCGGGCCCGGCGCGGGCCGCCCGGCGGCGGCGAAGCGGGCCCTGACCGGCTCGCCGAACTCCCGCCACAGCGCGGATGCCAGATCGCCGGCCGCCAGCCCCCCCGGCCCGAGGGCCAGGGTGGCTGTGCCCAGCGGCTCGGTGTGCAGCCGCGCGGTCACGAACAGCCGTCCGTGCTCGCGGTCACGGCGCACATCCGGCAGCGGCCCGGCCAGCTCCACATCCAGGACCAGGGCCGGGGAAAGGGCCGGCGCCCCGCGGGCCCGGCCGGGCTGGGCCGGCCGGGGCCGGGTGCCCCGGGCCCGGCGCTGGCGGACCGCGCGCCCGCCGGCAGCGTCACGGGAGCACCGCCATCATGTCAGCACCACCGGCGGGGGGCCGGGCCGCGCCTGGAGGCCTTCCACCGCGAGCCGGAACTGCGTGTAGGCCGCCCGCCCGGCGTCACGCAGGCTGGCCGCGGCGTCCGCTGCCGCGGCGCGCGTCACCTCGGGGACCTGCCACGCGTCGTGCACCGCGGCGCGCAGCCGGGCGGCGGAATCCGGGCCGTCGAGCGAGACGGTGAAGCAGGCGGCGGGAAACTGCGCCGCGAGCCCGCCGAACTTGGTGTCGTAATAGCGGGACTTGGCCAGGCATACCGCAGGGACTCCCGAAGCCAGGCTGAAGACGGCGGCGTGGTAGCTGCCGGTGACAATCGCCCGGCAGCCCGCCGCGGCCGCGGCCAGGCCGTCCGGCGTGCTGATGTCGTCCACCGTGATACCGGCCCGGGGGCCCGCTGCGGGCCACAGGGCCCGCAGCGCCCCGGCGTCCGCGTCTGCCGCGTACCGCGACACGGGCAGGCCGACCAGGACCGCCCCGAGTTCCGCGGCGGCTTCCCGGACCGTCGTCCCCACCGCGGCGGCGGTGGCCTGATCGACCCCGGCGTAGCCGGAGACGCGCAGGTTGACGCCGAGGGCGGGGTGGGCCGACACGCTCGCGCTCCCGCTGCTGGCCTCCAGCGCGTCATCCCCGGTCAGCCGTACCGCCCCGGGGCTGACGCCCAGGGACAGGGCCAGCGGCCGGCCGGTGCGGTCCTCGCGCAGGCCGAGCAGGGTCAGCCGGGGCAGGACGGCCCGCGACTGCGCGCGCAGCAGGCGCCGCTGCATCGGCCCGAGCCCCTGCCCGAACATGGCGGTGGGCTTGCCGAGCCGCTGGGCCAGGGACAGCAGGCTCAGCACCCCCGCCGCGTGCCACCACCACGTGTCGGTCAGGTAGCCGCCGCCGCTGGCCACCACGAGGTCGGCGGCCCGCACCGCCTGGACGGCGGTCCGGGGCGTGCCCCGCGGAGCCTGGACGGCGTCCCGGGACGTATCCCCCAGGGCCCGGACGGACCGGCCAGCCACGTAAGGAACCGTTATTTTCCAGATCTGTTCCAGGATCAGCCGGGCCTTTCGCGGTACCAGCCGGAACAGGGGACGGTCGGCAAAAGTCCGGCCGATGGCGATCGTGCCCGGGCAATAGGCGGCGAGCCGCCCCGGCTCAGCCGCGATAACCATGATCTCGGCGCCGGGCCACTGCGTGCGCAGCCGCGTCACGCACGATTGCAGCATGGCGACGTCGCCGATGTTCAGCAGGTCGTAACCGGATTGGTCAACCAGAATGCGCATCGTTCACGCCCTCACGGCCCGGTAAGCGTTCTGGCCGCGGAGCAGTAAGTCACCGTGACCCAGGGGCCGGATGGCAGGCGCCGCCATTCTCGCAGCGGCGGTAAACGCCAGTGGCGAGGCACACCACAGGAATGTCTGACCCATTATGGGCAAGCCTCCATGAGTTCAGACTGAGCAGCGGGGAAATGGGACGGGCGTCCCTCGCCGCCGGGCACACCGAAATCACCCCCATGCCACGGCTCTGGCGCGGGGAGCGTATCAGGTCGATCCGTGACACGTCAGGCGAACCAGGAACGAGCGCCTGATTCGCCGTCCTGGCCGGCGAATCAGGCGCCTGGACGGTAGCCTGACGATTCGGCTTAGCTCGGGGGGTAGCGGGATAAGCCCTCTCATCACCCCAGTAAGGAGTACTGGCGTGACCAGATCTGGCGCCCGCGTGCGCGATTCCGGCGTGGCCGGACCCGACTCTGGGCGGGGCGGTCACCGGGCCGGGTCCTGGTACCGGCGGCATGTCACCGCCGTGGTGTGCGGGGTCGTGATCATCTGTGCCGCGGCCCTGGTCATCGTGGTCAGGCAGGCCCGCTCGCATCAGGGACCACCGCCTGCCGTGCCCGCCGCGCCAGTGCGGTACCTGGGCGTGTACGAGCCCGGCAGCCCGCACTCCTACGCCAACGTGGACCAGTTCGCCCGCGAGGTCGGCCGCAGGCCGAACCTCGTCCTGTACTACAGCGGCTGGCCGGAGCGGTTCAAGACGGCGTTCGCCCAGACCGCCGCGGCCCATGGCGCGACCACGCTGGTGGAAATGGACCCCACCGGGATATCGCTGGAGCGCATCGCCGACGGCGCCTATGACCCTTACCTGGTGGCCTACGCCCGGGCGGTGGCCAAGTTCCGCCAACGGGTCGTCATCAGTTTCGGTCACGAGATGAACGGCTACTGGTATTCCTGGGCCTACCACCACAGCAGCCCTGCGTTCTTCGTCGCCGCGTGGCGGCACGTCGTCACCGTGTTCCGCGAGCACGGTGCCAGCAACGTCACCTGGCTCTGGCAGGTGAACTCGGCCAGCGCCAAGACCGGGCCGGTGCGCGACTGGTGGCCGGGGGCCAGCTACGTGAACTGGGTGGGCGTGAGCGGCTACTACTTCCTGCCCAACGAGCACTTCAGCTACATCTTCAAGCCGGTGGTGGCCAGCGTCCGCCAGTTCACGAACGACCCGGTCCTGATCGCGGAGACGGCCAGTGCGCCCGGCGCCGGCCAGACGCAGCGGATCAATGATCTTTTTGCCGGTGTGCGGAAACAGCATTATCTGGGCCTGGTCTGGTTTGACCACAACAGCTCGGGCGCCGGGGGCGGCCCCTATACCGGCGAGGACTGGCGGCTGGAAGGCCATCCGGCCGAAATCAAGGCCTTCCGGGCGGCATTGGCCGGCAAGTAGGCACAGCGCCCGAGGAGGGGCATGCGGGGAGCCGGGCCTCAAATCAGCTAAAAACACCTCCCGCACCGCAGCCAAACAGTAGCTTTCGTATGCGGCATCCAGGCAGGGGCTGCCGCGATGGCACGCGATGGCACGCGCACATCGAGTGGGCCTGGGGGGTCCCTGCAATCCCTGGCTCCTCCCTGATCGCAGGCAGGTGCGAACCCCATGAAGCACCGCACGACCATGCCCGAGACTCCCGCCGTCCCGGGGTCTGAGGCTGCGCCGACGGAGGGATCGTCGGCCGGGGTGGCGGGATCGCACCGGGGGGGCGGGACCCGGGGGCGGTGGGGACCGTCGTGGCTGCCGCTGCTCCTGGTGCTGGTGGTTCAGGCGGGGTTGTCCGCCCGACTGGTGGGCGCGGACACCGCGTTCCAGGATGAGGCGGCCTATCTGTGGGCCGGGCACCTGGAGTGGGCGCACTGGCTGCACGGGGTGGTGGTGCCGCCGTTCGCGTCGTACTTCTCCGGCGCGCCGGTGATCTACCCGCCGCTGGCCGCGCTGGCCGACGCGGCCGGCGGCCTGACCGCCGCGCGCCTGCTGTCGCTGGTCTTCATGCTGGGCTCGACGGTCCTGCTGTGGGCGGTGGCGGGCCGGCTGTTCGGCCGCCGCGCCGCGTTCTTCGCCTGCGCCCTGTTCGCGGTGGCGGGCCCGGTGCTGCACCTGGGCTCGTTCGCGACCTACGACGCGATGTCCGTGTTCCTGATCACGGTGGCCTCCTGGCTGGTGGTGACCGCCCCGGAGGCGGCTGAGGCGGCCGGGCGGATGGCCCTGGCCGGCCTGGTCCTGACCCTGGCCAACGTGACGGCCTACTCCAGCGCCCTGTTCGACCCGGTCGTGATCCTCCTCGCGGTGCTGACCGCGTGGCCCGGCGGCGGCCGACTCGCCGCCCGCCGCGCCGGGGCGCTGCTCACCGTGACCGCCGCGCTGCTCATCGCCGGCGCCCTGATCGGCGGGACCAGCTACACCAGCGGGGTCCGGCAGACCACCCTGATCCGGGCCGGCGGCACCGACTCCGCCTCCGTCATCCTGTCCAGCGCCTGGGCCTGGACCGGCGTCATCCTCGTGCTGGCCCTGGCCGCGATCATCGCCAGTGCCGTCACCCGGGCCGGCGCCCGGCAGACCTGGCTGCTGGCCCTCCTGGCCGCCGCTGCCCTGCTGGCTCCCCTCGACCAGGCCGCGGTGCACACCCTGGACTCCCTGAACAAGCACACCGCCCTCGGCATCTGGTTCGCGGCCATCGCGGCCGGCTACGCCGTTGACGCGTTCATCGCCGCCGCACCCGACCGCCGGTCGCAGACCCTGACCACGACCGCGGGCGTCATCGCCCTCGCCTTCCCCGTCTCCCTCGGCATCAGCCAGTCCCACGCTTTCGCCACCCAGTGGCCCGACTCGGCCAGCTTCATCGCGATCTTCCGCCCGCTCACCGAGCACACCACCGGCCCGCTGCTGGTCGAGGACCCCTCCATCGCCGAGTACTACCTCCCGGCGGGCCACGACTGGCAGCGCTGGTCCTCCACCCGCAACATCGTCCTGCCCAGCGGGGCCAGCCTCGCCCACCCCACCGACGGCGTCACCGGGGCCGGCAACCCGGCCAGCTTCGCCCGCTATGTCGCCCGCCGCTACTTCACCCTCATCGCCCTCAACTACGCCGACACCACCACCCTCGACCACAAGATCCGCGCCGACCTCGTCCGGGCCCACTACAGGATCCTCGACGTCGTCCCCTACGGCCCCCAGCGCGGCACCTACATCATCTACAGCAAGTACGCCTCGCCCGGACCCGGCCAGTGACCACCACCGGCCACGCACCGCCCCAGCCCCGCCCGGTCAGTGAGTCCCGTCAGCCAGGCCTGGTCCTGCCGCCGCCACCCGACGAGACCGAGAAATACGCCTATCTGCGGCGCAATCTGCCCTACCTGACGACGATCCTGGCCATCAGCGCCACCTGCCTAATCATCAGCCAGCTCCGCTTCGAGCTCCAGGACCCCGCGCTCTGGCCGTTCATGATCTTCACTGGCAGTTACACCCTGTACCAGGTCGTCTGCCTGCCGGTGAACTTCACCGGCCGCGGCTTCGACCTGGCCGCTCATCAGGCCCTGGCCGGGTCCTGGAGCCCGCCGGCCTATCCCGGGGTGGACGTCTTCCTGCCCATCTGCGGCGAGCCGATCGAGATGCTGCGTAACACGTGGACGGCCGTCTGCGGGCTGCTGGCCGCGTACCCGGGCCCGATCCAGGCCTACGTGCTCGACGACGGGCCCTCCGATGAGGCCCGCGACCTGGCCGCCTCGCTCGGCCTGGCCTACATCCGGCGGCCCGGCCAGCGCATGCACAAGAAGAGCGGCAACCTGCGCTACGCCTTTTCCCGCACCAGCAGCGAGTTCATCGTCATCCTGGACGCCGACTTCGCGCCGCGGCCCGACTTCCTGGCCGAGACCCTGCCGTACATGGACGATCCGTCCCTGGCCATCGTCCAGACCCCCCAGTTCTTCCGGGCCAGTTCCGCCCAGTCGTGGCTGGAGAACGCGGCGGGATCGGTCCAGGAGGTGTTCTACCGGGCCATCCAGGTGGGCCGCGATCGCTTCGGCGCCGCCGCCTGCGTGGGCACGTCGGCGCTGTACCGGCGGACCGCGCTGGAGGCACAGGGGGGCGCCGCCCTCATCCCGTACGCCGAGGACGTGCACACCGGGCTCAACGTGATGCGAGACGGCTGGTCCATCGTGTACGTGCCCCTCGTCCTGTCCACCGGGATCTGCCCCAACCGGATGGACGCGTTCGTCCGCCAGCAGTACCGCTGGTGCGCCGGGAACGTGGGCATCGTGTGCTCAAGCCGGCTGTGGTCGGTACGGATGAGCCTCCCGGCCCGGCTGACGTTCGTCTCCGGCTTCTTCTACTACGTCTACACCGCGCTGCTGGTCTTCTTCGGCCCGCTGCTGCCCGTCATCATGCTCATCTTCCTGCCCGGTGAGATCAGGCTGCGGAACTTCGTCATCCTGCTGCCGGCCTTCGTGACCGGAGCCGTCTTGTACCCGCTATGGCACCAGACCTCGTACGGGCCATCGGTCTGGCCCCTGGGCATCGCGCGGGGGTGGGCACACGTCTTCTCGCTGTGGGACGGGGCTCGGGGCCAGCAGATGAGCTGGCATCCCACCCGGGAGCCCGGCAGCTCACTGCCCCGGTTCCGGATCGGGGTCACCTGGTGGAGCGGCGGCATGGCCGCGCTGTGGGTGCTGCTGGCCATCTGGCGGGTGGCCACGGACTCCTGGCAGTCCGCCGCCCTGCTGTTCTTCGGGCTACTCAATCTCGCCGTCGTCAGCCGAGTCATCTTCCCCGGGGAGACGGCAGCATGAAGTACAGACTGGTCACCCTCATCGGCTTCGTGATCGCGGTGACAGCCATCGCCGTCACCAGCAGCCGGATCACGTTCCGCTACCCGCCCGCGGTGCACGAGGGGCTCGCCCCGCGGCCCGCCTCCTACCTGGGTGTCTTCGCGGGTGGCGCATCGCCCGCGTACCGGCCGGTCGAGGCGTTCTCGGACATGGCGGGCAAGGAGCCCAACCTGGCCGGCTACTACAGCGGCTGGGCCGAGCCGTTCAACATGACGTTCGCCCGGACCATGCACAGCCACGGCATCATCCCGTACGTGCAGATCGACCCCAGCTACGCGTCGGTTTCGGCGATCGCGGCCGGCAGCTACGACAACTACCTGCGCTCCTACGCTGACAGCGTCCGCGACTTCAGCCACGCCGTGGTGATCGGCTTCGGGCACGAGATGAACGGGACCTGGTACTCGTGGGGTGCCGGCCAGACGTCCCCGGCCGAGTTCATCGCGGCCTGGCGGCACATCGTCACCGTGTTCCGCGCCGAGGGCGCCGACAACGTCACCTGGCTGTGGACCGTCAACCAGGAGGCGCGCCGGGGCAGCCAGCCGATCCACTCCTGGTGGCCCGGCGCCAGGTACGTGACCTGGGTCGGCATCGACGGATACTACGTCCACCGGAACGACACGTTTGCCACCGTGTTCGGGCCCACGATCAACCAGGTGCGGACGCTGACCGGCAAGCCGATCCTGCTGTCCGAAACCGCGGTCAGCCCCAAGTACAGCCAGTTCGGCAAGATCGAGGACCTCTTCAACGGGGTGGCCAGCCAGAACATCCTGGGCCTGGTCTGGTTCGACGAGGACCAGGCCCCGGACGGTCTCTACCGGCAGGACTGGTACATCAAGCCGAATTCGCAGGCCCAGGGCGCCTTCCGGTTCGGACTGGCCGGGCTGAAGATCGCTCATACCTGACCGCCGCCCGCCGGGTCAGCCCTCCAGGTGAGCACGCAGCGCATCGAGGATCGGCACCTGCCCCTTGACCAGCATCTCCGCGGCCCGGCGCAGGCTCATCCACTCCGCCCGGTCCAGCTCGGGGAACTCCCTGACCTGTCCTGATCCCCGGGGCCACTCGAGGGCGAACGTGTTGCTCCGGAAGCCGGACAGGTCCACATCCCCCTCGACCGCGTAGGCCACGATGACCTTCCCGCCCGGCTGGCGCTGCTCCCCCAGGCCGGTCACGGCGCCCTCAGGGGCCGGGGCGCCGGTCTCCTCCTCGAACTCACGCCGCGCCGCGGCCAGCGGGTCCTCGCTGGCGCCGTACTCGCCCTTGGGGATGGACCAGGCCCGGGCGTCCTTCCTCGCCCAGAACGGGCCGCCCATGTGCCCGACGAGCACCTCCAGCCCCTCGTCCCCGCGCCGCCGGTACACCAGCAGGGCCGCGCTCCGCTTGGGCACGCCGCGCCTCCTCCCGACCGCTACAGTTGGCTTCCGTGCGACTCGTCATCGCCCGGTGCAGCGTAGATTACGCGGGTCGCCTGTCGGCCCGGCTGGCCCCGGCCACCAGGCTCATCATGATCAAAGCGGACGGCTCCGTCCTGGTTCACTCCGACGGCGGCTCGTACAAGCCGCTGAACTGGATGTCACCGCCCTGCCGGCTCGCCGAGGAACCAGGCCGCTGGGTGGTGACGGGCAAGTCGGGCGAGACGCTGACGATCGCCATCGAGGAGATCATCAGCGACTCCTCCTTCGACCTGGGGATCGATCCCGGCCTGGTCAAGGACGGCGTCGAGGCGCACCTGCAGGAACTCCTGGCCGCGCAGATGCAGGTGCTCGGCGACGGCTGGCGGCTGATCCGCCGCGAATACCCGACCGCGATCGGCCCGGTCAACCTGATGTGCCGCGACGGTGAGGGCGGCAGCGTGGCCATCGAGATCAAGCGGCGCGGCGAGATCGACGGGGTCGAGCAGCTCACCCGGTACCTGGAGTTGCTGAACCGCGATCCCCTGCTCGCCCCGGTCCGCGGGATCTTCGCCGCCCAGGAGATCAAGCCGCAGGCCCGGGTGCTGGCCGAGGACCGCGGCATCCGCTGCCTCATCCTCGACTACGACTCGCTGCGCGGCGCCGAGGACGGCGCTCTGCGGCTGTTCTGACCAGCACGACCCTGGCCAGAACAGCCGCACTGGTCTGCGAGCTGGTGATGTTGATCATCGAGGCGACCACGCCGATGATGAACAGGTTGCGCGCTTGGTCGCGCCCGACATGGTGTCCTCCTTGCGCCGGAAGTCGGTCATAGGTCTCGGCTGCCCCGGGAGCGGCAGGCATTCATCCGCCCAGGTGAACACTGGGTGAACCGGAGCCGGTCGCCCCGCGGCAAGGCCGGGGCCAGACCGGGTGCCCGGCCAACGGCACAGACCACCCGAAAACGGTTTGTTCGCGCCAAAGACGCTGGTGGCGTGGGCAGCCCAGGGCGACCCCGGCTCCGCGCCCCCGCCCGCCGGGCTGGGCCGGCAATCTGGCGGGGATGTCGCGCATCTGGGCGCACGCGTTTTCCAGGCTGGCTACTATGGCCCGGTTATGGGTACTGATCAGGGACCTCCCCCTGACCTTCCCGCGCGCAGGCCAGGCCTGCCGACGCGGGGCTCAGGGCTGCCGACCCGGGGCTCAGCGCTCCCGGCGCAGGACTCGGGCCTGCCGACCCGGGGCCCAGGGCTGCCCGGCCCGGGGGCCGGGTCAGCCGCCACCAGGATCCGGGCTGCCGACGCGCACGACCCGGTTCCGCCCGCCCGGCCGGCACCGCAGCCCGCATCAGCTGTCGGTGCCGTCCGACGCGCCCGCGCTGATCCTGGCGGTTCCTGGCCGGGCCACCGACGCCGGCATCGATATCGCGGCGGGCATCATCGACGTGGCCAGCCAGTCCTGCCCGGGAGTCACGGTGCGGGCCGGGTTCCTCGAGGGCGAGGAGGAGAGTCTCAGCTCGGTGCTGGCCAGCTGTCCCCGGGTGGAGGGCCGCCCGGCGGCCGTGGTGGTGCCGCTGCTCATCTGCCCGCAACCAGACACCGACGCGGCCATCGCCGCGGAGATCGCCGCCGCGGCCGTGCCGGTCCTGCCCACCGCGGCGCTCGGCGTGCATCCGATCCTGGCCGGTGCCTTGCAGGCCCGGCTCGCCGAGGCTGGCCTGGCCCGGGGTGACCGGATGGGCCGGATCAGCATCGTCAGCACCGCGGCGGAGGGAGTGCTGGTGACGGCGCTCGGCACCGACGCGATGTCCATCGCCGGCACCGGGGCCGTGCTGCTCGCCGCGCGGCTGGCGGTTCCCGTCGCCGCCGCGTCGCTGAACGACCCCAGCAGCATCCGGGACGCGGCGGGGCGGCTCTTCGACGCCGGCGTGACCAGCCTCGCGCTCTCCCCCTGCGTCATCGGGCCGGAAACGGACCATCTCGACCTCGGCGCGGTCGCCGAGGCCGCGGGCATGAAGACTGCCCAGCCGCTGGGGGCCCAGCCGGCCGTCGGCCAGCTCGCGGCGATGCGCTACGGTGCCGCGCTCCAGGATCCTCAGCTGGCCGGGATGTCCGGCTGAGCACGTCCCGGGAGCAGCTGGCCTGCGGTCAGCCACCGAGCACGGCGGCGTTGACCGCGCGGGCCTCCGCGGCCAGGTCCGGGATCTCCACCACGGTGACCCCGGCGTCGCCCAGCAGCTCCGCGCCCCCGCCCCGAGCGAACACCGGCGGCTCCAGCCAGGCGATCACCACGCGGCGCAGGCCAGCCTCGATGATCAGCTCAGCGCAGGGACGCGGGCGCGACGCGCGGAACCGGCAAGGTTCGAGCGAGCTGTACAGCGTCGCCCCGGTCAGCCGCGGGTCGCCGGGCTGCAGGGCGGCCAGGGCGCCCTCCTCCGCGTGGTCGTGCGGGTCGTGCTGCCGTGAGAAGCCAGTGGCGACGACGCCGCCGGCGGCGTCGACGATCACGGCACCCACGCAGAAGGCGGACGGCGAGGGCGGGCACTGCCGGGACAGCTCGATGGCGTGGCGCAGCCACTGCCAGTCCGCCGCGGTGGCGTCGGGCCCGGAGCCCGGCGCACGGTCAGCCACGGGCGGCCTCCTCCGGCTGTGACCGGGACCGGCCAGCGGGAACCCCCGGCGGCGAGGCGGCGCCGACGGCCAGGTAACGCAGCAGCACCACCTCGCCGACCGGCCGGGCCTCGGCCAGGTGCAGCGGGTGAGCGGGACCGGCCGGGTAGCGTCCGGGCCCGGCGAAGCGCGGCGCCGCCGGGTCCCCGACGAAGAACGGGGCGATGGCCAGCTGCAGCTCATCCACCAGGCCGCTGGCCAGGAACTGGGCGCCCAGGCGGGCGCCCCCCTCGACCAGGAGCCGGCCCACCCCGCGGCCGGCCAGGTCAGCCAGGATCTCCGTGAGCTGCGGCGGGTCACCAGCGTCGACGACCTCGGCCCGGCGGCCGACCCGGCTGCGCAGCCCCGCGAGCACCGGGCTGGCGGCGTACACGATGCGGCGCGCAGGGACCGGCGGGACGGCCGGGTCGCCACCGTCCCCCGGGCCACCGAAGAACCGGGCCGCCGGGTCAAGGTCGCCGCGGGTGGTGAGCGTCACCCCGGCGGGCTGGGGCGGGCGCCCGCCGGCGCTGCGCTCAGCCTGGCGCCGCGGCGAGCGGACGAGCAGCCGCGGGTCGTCCCGGCGGATGGTTCCCGCGCCGACCAGGATGGCGTCCGCCGCCGCCCGCTCCGCGTCCACCCGGTCCAGGTCGGCCGGGCCGGACAGGACCAGCCGCTGCCCGCCCGTCCCGTCCAGGCAGCCGTCCAGCGACACCGCGCAGCTCAGCACGACGTAGGGACGTCCGGTCATAGGCTGCCGCTCCGGTCTTAGCGCTCTGGGCTCAGGCTCCCGCGCTGCCAACGCTACCTGGCCCGGCACGGGCGATGATTTACTGTCACGCAGACCTAATGGAACACAGGGCCACGAGAGCCGCAAAAGCCGCGAATCGCGGGATGGCCGGAACAACGCGCAGGCGACGGTGAGGACAATGGGCACGTCGGTGTGGGAACAGGGACCAGCCTGGGTCGCGGAGAATTTCGACTCGGTGAACCCGGCCACCTCCGAGGTCATCGGCACCTACCCGGTGCAGGGACGGAGTGAGGTCAACGCCGTCGTGGAGCGGGCCCGCCAGGCCGCTTCCTGGTGGTCCGGGCTGACCTACCAGCAACGCCGGACCCGGCTGCTGGCCTGGAAGTCGCATATCACCCGGTACCTGGCCCGCCTCGCGGAACTCGTGCACAACGAGACCGGGAAGCCCCTCGCCGACGCGCAGCTGGAGATCCTGCTGGCGATCGTGCACATTGACTGGGCGGCGAAGAACGCGGGCCGGGTCCTCGGCCCCCGCCGGGTCCGGAGCGGGCTGATCGCCATCAATCAGGCCTCCCGGCTCGAATACCAGCCGCTCGGCGTGGTCGGGGTGATCGGCCCGTGGAACTACCCCGTGTTCACCCCGCTCGGATCCATTGTCTACGCGCTCGCCGCCGGTAACGCGGTGGTGTTCAAGCCCAGCGAACTGACGCCCGCGGTCGGTGGCTGGCTGGTGAACTCGTTCGCCGAGGTGGTCCCCGAGCAGCCCGTCCTGCAGATGGTGACCGGAGCCGGGGAAACGGGCCAGGCCCTGGCGCTCAGCGCCCTGGACAAGGTCGCGTTCACCGGGTCCGCCGCCACCGCCAGGAAGGTCATGGCGGCCTGCGCGGAGAACCTGACCCCGCTGGTTGCCGAGTGCGGCGGCAAGGACGCGCTCCTGGTCGGCGCGGATGCTGACCTGGACGCCGCCGCCGACGCGGCCGCCTGGGGAGCGCTGTCGAACGCCGGCCAGACCTGCGTCGGGGTGGAACGCGTCTACGTGGTGGATGAGGTGTACCACACGTTCCTGGAAAAGCTGGCCGAGCGGGCGGCCGCCGTCCGGCCCGGTGAGGACCGGGAAGCCGACTACGGCCCGATGACCATGCCCGGGCAGATCGAGGTCATCGAAGGGCACATCGCCGACGCGCTGGCCCGGGGCGGACGGCCGGTGGTTGGCGGGCTGGCCAGCGTCCGGCGGCCGTATGTCGGGCCGGTCATCCTGGCCGACGTGCCGGAGGAGAGCCGGGCGGTCCGCGAGGAGACGTTCGGTCCCACCCTGACCGTGACCCGGGTCGGCGACCTGGACGAGGCCGTGCGCCTGGCCAACGCCAGCCGCTACGCGCTGGGCTCCGCGGTGTTCAGCAAGAACGCCAAGCGGGGACTCGCGGTCGCGCGGGCCCTGCGCAGCGGGATGACGTCGATCAACTCGGTGATCACGTTCGCCAGCGTGCCCGCGCTGCCGTTCGGCGGGAGCGGCGACTCGGGGTTCGGGCGCATCCACGGCGAGGACGGCCTCCGTGAGTTCTCCCGGGCTAAGGCGATCACCCGCCAGCGGATGCGGCCGCTGGCCGACCTGACCACGCTCCGGCGCAGCGACAAGGACCTGAACCGGGTGCTCCGGCTGGTCACCCTGATCCACGGCAAGCGCTACCGCTAAGACATCCCGAGCACGTCCAGCCCGGACGTGAGCGCCGGGTCCACGGCGTCCAGCGGGGCGCGGCCGCAGATCAGGTCGGCGGCCCGTTCCGCGATGGCGATGACCGGGGCGTTCGTGTTGCCCCGCGGGAGCGCGGGGATGACCGACGCGTCGACCACGCGCAGCCCCTCGACCCCGCGGACCCGCAGCTCGGGGTCAACCACGCTGGTCAGCCTGCTCGCCGCCAGGCGGGAGTCGCCGCCCATGGCGCAGGTCCCGGCCGGGTGGTACAGCGTGCCGAGATCATGGCGGATGAACTCGCGCAGCTCGTCGTCGGTACGCACCGCCGGGCCGGGGGCCATCTCCACGGTGCAGTACTTGGCCAGCGGCCCGGCGGCGGCGAATTCGCGCGCCATCCGCAGCCCGCTCAGCAGCGGCTCCATGTCCTCCTGGGCGTAGAGGTAGCCCGGGTCGATCGCGGGCTTGTGCCGCGGGTCGTCGCTGCGCAGCCGGACCACCCCGCGGCTGGCCACCGTGACCAGGGTGATGAGCATGGAGACCGCCCGGGTGGACGGGTCGGCCAGCCCCTGCCGCTGGAACGGCACGGGCAGCACGTGCCACTGCAGGTCGGGAGCGGCCAGCGAGGGCATCGTCCGGCTGAATCCGCCCGCCTCGGCGATGTTGGACGTGAGCGGGCCCGAGTGCAGGTACTTCCACCGGCCCAGGTGGGAGGGCCCGGCCTGCTCCCACAGGCTGGTGGCGCGGGGGGTGTGCCACATGGCGGTGACCACCGGGTGGTCAGAGAGGTTGGCGCCTACCCCCGGGCTGTCCGCGACGACCCGGATCCCCTGCTCGATGAGCTGCTCGGCAGGCCCGATCCCGGAGAGCAGGAGCAGATGCGGGCTGCCGATGGCCCCGGCGGACAGGATCACCTCCCCCTCAGCCCTCGCCACCTCTTCGACGCCGCGGCGGAGATAACGAACCCCGGTCGCGCGGCCGCCCTCGACGACGACCCCGGTGACCAGCGCGTCCGTATGCACGGTGAGGTTGGGCCGGGCGGCGGCGGGATGAAGGTAGGCGTCCGCGGCCGACCAGCGCCGCCCGTCGCGCTGCGTGACCTGGTAGAAGCCGGTGCCGTCCTGGGCCGCGCCGTTGAAGTCCTCGTTGCCGGGCAGCCCGCATTCCCGGGAGGCGGCCACGAACGCCCGGGTCAGCGGGGACTTGTGCTTGAGGTCGGTGACGCTGAGCGGGCCGGCGATGCCGTGGTAGGCGGAGGACCCGCGGGAGTTGTTCTCGCCGCGGAGGAAATACGGCAGTATGTCCGCGTATCCCCAGCCGGTGCACCCGTAGTCGTCCCGCCAGGTGTCATAGTCCAGGCGGTTGCCCCGGATGTAGATCATCGCGTTCATGGACGAGGACCCGCCCAGGGTGCGCCCGCGCGGCCAGTAGACCGACCTGCTGCCCGCGCGCTCCTGCGGCACGGTATGGAAATCCCAGTCGTACTGAGTCTGGAAGAGCAGGTTCAGGGCGGCCGGGATGTGTATTTCGTCGGCATCGTCCGGCGGCCCGGCTTCGAGCAGCAGGACCCGGGTGGACGGGTTCTCGGTGAGCCGTGCGGCCAGGACGCACCCGGCACTGCCTGCGCCCACGATGACATAGTCGTACACGGGGACCTCACGGGGGCAATCGGGGACTAGCCGACCACCTTAGCGCCCATCCGCAAAGCCGAGCGCGCTCCCGGCCGCTGAGCCGGGAGCGCGCTCTCCCAGGGCCACCGCGGGCTCTGGCGGGCCCCCGAGAACCGCCAGGCACCAGAGGCGATGGCCGTGTGTCCGGTGCGGCCACCTCGCCGCAGCTTGGTCACTCTTCGCTTCTATACGATGCCACATTGTACTTGTTATGTGAATACCCCAAGGTCAGGACATTGACCGCTTGACGCGGCCCCGCCCGCCGGGCCCGGGACCGGCGGCCAGGCCGGGCGCTGGCCACGGTCACCGATAGCGTGGAGCCCATGGCAGACGACCGCAGGGAGCAGCCTGTCGTGCTCTCCCGGATTTACACCCGCACCGGCGACGACGGCACCACTGCCCTGGGCGACGGGAGCCGGGCCGCGAAGACCGACCCGCGGCTCGCCGCCTACGCGGACGTGGACGAGGCGAACTGCGCGATCGGGATGGCGATCACGCTGGGCGGGCTGACCGGGGACCTGGTGCCGGTGCTCGCCCGGATCCAGAACGAGCTCTTCGACGTCGGCGCTGATCTCTGCAACCCGGTGAGCGGGAACCCGCCCTATCCCCCGCTGCGCATCACCGAGGACTATGTCCAGGCCCTGGAACAGGACTGTGACCGCCACAACGCCAGCCTGCCGGTGCTGCGCAGCTTCATCCTCCCGGGCGGCTCCCCGGGGGCGGCCCTGCTGCACCTGGCCAGGACGGTCGTGCGCCGGGCCGAACGCACCACCTGGGCCGCGCTGCAGACCTACGGTGACTCGATGAACCCGCTGACCGCCCAGTACCTGAACCGCCTGTCGGACCTGCTGTTCATCCTGGCGCGGGAGGCCAACGGGCCGGATGGAGACGTGCTCTGGAAGCCCGGCGGCGAGCGCTGAGCGGGCTGCCGGGCTAGCTGGCCTGGCCGAGGTATGAGCCGGGAGAACCCGGCGGCGCGGCCTCGAGCCAGGCCAGGAACCCGGTGAGCGCCCCGTCGCTCATCGCGAGTTCCACGGTGCCGACTCCCTCGGCGACCCGGCACTCCACCACCACGGCGCCCTCGCCCAGGGTGGCCGCCTCGGCCGGGGTCGGTGGCCGGCGGGCGAGCACGGCCAGCGTCCGGCGGCTGAACACCTGGCTGGCCCGGAGCTGGAACCCGAAGATCTGGTACCAGCGCAGCTCATCGGGCTGGTAGGCGGCCACCCCGAGACGCCAGCTGCCCTCGGGGACCCGCAGCCCGCACTCGACTGTCCCGCCCCCGCGTTCCAGCAGGTACCTGCGGACGGTGATGCCGGCCGCGAGCAGCACGACGAGGATCAGGAAGCCAGCGAAGAGCCAGGCCGCGTCGAAGGCCAGCGCTCCGCTCATCCCCGGCCCCTGTGCTGGCCCTCGTCAGGACCCGTCGCCCGCGGCCCGGAGCCGGGCCCGGGAGTACTTCACCTCAGCGGACTCCTCCTCACCTGCCGCCTCGGCCTCGCTCAGCGCGGCGTCAAGCTCGGACTGGACCGTGGCCCGGTCCACCTGGGTGCCCAGCACGGCCTCGCGGGCCAGGATCGACACGCGGTCGTCATGCACGGACAGGAAGCCGCTGTGCACGGCGGCCCGCACGACCGGGTCCTCCGCGCTGGCGCCGTCCTCCGGGTCGCGGATCTCGACCACGCTGCCCGGCACCAGGATGCCGAGCACCGAGGGATGGCTGCCCAGGATCCCGATGTCGCCGTCCAGCGTCTTGGCGATGACCATGCGGGCGTTCCCGGACCACACCTCGCCGTCCGGGACGACCAGCTCAACCTGCAGGGTCACCGGCGCTCTCCGCTTCCGTCGCCCGGTCACCGGTTCTCCATCTCCTTCGCCTTCTTCTCCACGTCCTCGATGCCGCCGACACATGAAGAAGGCCTGCTCCGGATAGTTGTCGTACTTGCCCTCGGTGATCGCCTTGAAGGAGGCGATGGTCTCCTCCAGCGGCACGAAGACGCCCGGCTGGCCGGTGAACTGCTCGGCCACGAACATCGGGTGGGACAGGAACCGCTCGATGCGCCGCGCCCGCTTGACCGTCACCTGGTCTTCCTCGGACAGCTCGTCGATGCCCAGCAGCGCGATGATGTCCTGCAGCTCCTGGTAGCGCTGCAGGATGCGCTGGACCTCCCGGGCCACGTCGTAGTGCTCCTGGCCGATGTACTTGGCGTCCAGGATCCGGGAGGTGGAGGCGAGCGGGTCAACCGCCGGGAAGATGCCCTTCTCGGTGATGGCCCGGGACAGCGCGGTGGTCGCGTCCAGGTGGGCGAAGGTGGTGGCCGGCGCGGGGTCGGTGTAGTCGTCCGCGGGCACGTAGATCGCCTGCATCGAGGTGATCGAGTGACCCCGGGTGGAGGTGATCCGCTCCTGCAGCTGCCCCATCTCGTCGGCCAGCGTCGGCTGGTAGCCCACGGCCGAGGGCATCCGGCCGAGCAGCGTGGATACCTCCGACCCGGCCTGGGTGAACCGGAAGATGTTGTCGATGAACAGCAGCACATCCTGGCCCTGCACGTCCCGGAAGTACTCGGCCATGGTCAGGGCGGACAGGCCGACCCGGAGCCGGACACCCGGCGGCTCGTCCATCTGGCCGAAGACCAGCGCGGTGTCCTTGATGACGTTGGACTCGGTCATCTCGACGATCAGGTCGTTGCCCTCACGGGTCCGCTCGCCCACCCCGGCGAACACCGAGACGCCACCGAAGTTCTTGGCCACGCGGGTGATCATCTCCTGGATGAGCACCGTCTTGCCCACGCCCGCGCCGCCGAACAGGCCGATCTTGCCGCCCTGGACGTACGGGGTGAGCAGGTCGAGCACCTTGATGCCCGTCTCCAGGATCTGGGTCCTGGACTCCAGCTGGTCGAAGGGCGGCGGGTCGCGGTGGATCGACCAGCGCTCCTTGACGTCGAGGGACGCGGCATCGGTGTCCAGCGGCTGGCCGAGCACGTTGAACACATGTCCCTTGACCACATCGCCCACCGGCACCTCGATGGGGCCGCCGGTGTTGATGACGCGGGCGCCGCGGGTCAGGCCATCGGTGGCCGCCATGGAGATGGTCCGGACCGTGTTGTCGCCCAGGTGCTGTTCCACCTCGAGGGTCAGGGTCCGGGTTACGCCCGCCAGGGTCGTGTCAACCTCCAGCGCGTTGTAGATGTCGGGGATGTCCTCCTCGGTGGAGAACTCCACATCGACGACCGGGCCGATGACCCGCGCGACACGGCCGGTACCCTCGGGGGTCTCTTCCCCGCCGGCAGCGGGGGTGTTCTCGGCGGTTGCGGTCATGGCACTCACTCTTTCCCTGCGACGGACTCAGCCAGCGCGTCGGCACCACCGACGATCTCGCTGATTTCCTGGGTGATCTCGGCCTGGCGGGCCTTGTTGGCCTCGCGGGTGAACTCTTCGAGCAGGTCGTTGGCGTTGTCGGTGGCGGACTTCATGGCCCGGCGGCGGGCGGCGATTTCCGCCGCGGCCGCCTCCAGCAGGGCCTGGTAGATCCGGCTCTCCACGTACCAGGGCAGCAGTGCGTCCAGCACCACCTGGGGCGACGGCTCGAACTCGTACAACGGGATCGGGCCGCCCTCCGGCTCCTCGGTGGTCTCCTCGATGACCAGCGGGATGATGCGCCGTGCACGATCGCGTTCTGGGTCAGCATCGACACGAACTCGGTGTAGACCAGGTAGATCTCGTCCACCCCGCCCTCCTCGGCCGGCTGGCTGAACGCCTCGAAGAGGGTCTGCGTGATGTCCCGGGCGTGCTCATGCCGGGGCGCCTCCGAGAAGCCGGTCCACGACTTCTCGACGTCCAGGCCGCGGAACCGGTGCCAGGTGACGCCCTTCGAGCCGGACACGTAGGTGACCGGCTCGACGCCTCGTTCCCGGAGCCGGGCCCGCAGTCCCTGGGCCTCGCGCATGACGTTGTTGTTGTAGCCGCCGGCGAAGCCGCGGTCGCTGCTCAGGATGAGGATCGCGGCCCGCTGCGCATTCGCGGGCTCCCGCACCAGCGGATGATCGAGGTGCGCGGACTGGCTGACCACCGCCTCGACGGCCTGGGTGATCTCCCGGGCGTAGGGCTGAGCGTCCCGGACCCGCTGCTGGGCCCGGATGATCCGCGAGGCCGCGATCAGCTCCTGGGCACGAGTGATCTTGGCAATGGACTGGACTCCCCGAATCCGCTGCCTGATCGCCCGAAGCTGTCCTGCCATGCTGGGCCTTCCCTACTTCGACTCGTCGGCGGACGCCCGCTCGCCAGCGGACGCCGGCTCGCCCGAAGACGCCTGGCCGTCCGCGGACGCCTGCCCGCCGTCCGGCGCCTGCTCGTCAGGGGCACGCCTGCGCCTTTGCACCGTCTCGTCCTCGATCTGGGAGTCGCCGATGGGCTCGGCCGGCTCGTCTTCGACGAGCAGGTCGCCGCCGGTGACCTGGAACCCCTTACGGAAGTCGTCGATCGCTTCCTTGAGCCCAGACGCGGTGTCGTCGGACAGTTCCCTGGTTTCCCGGATCGAGTCGTAGATCCCGGACCGCTCGCGCTGGATGTAGTCCAGGAATTCCCGCTCGAACCGGCCGACGTCCTCGAGGGGCACGTCGTCGAGATAGCCGTTGGTGCCGGCCCAGATCGACACGACCTGGCGCTCCACCGGGAACGGGCTGTACTGCGGCTGCTTGAGCAGTTCGACCAGGCGCGCACCCCGGTCGAGCTGGGCCCGGGACGCGGCGTCCAGGTCGGACGCGAAGGACGCGAACGCCTCCAGGTCACGGTACTGGGACAGGGCCAGCTTCAGCCCGCCGGCCACCTTCTTCATCGCCTTGATCTGCGCGTCACCGCCGACCCGGGAGACCGAGCGGCCCACGTTGATGGCCGGGCGGACACCCGAGTTGAACAGGTCGGTCTCCAGGAAGATCTGCCCGTCGGTGATCGAGATGACGTTGGTGGGGATGTACGCCGAGATGTCGTTGGCCTTGGTCTCGACGATCGGCAGCCCGGTGAGGGAGCCGTTCCCCATCTCCTTGGACAGCTTCGCGCACCGCTCCAGCAGCCGGGAGTGCAGGTAGAAGACGTCGCCCGGGTAAGCCTCGCGGCCCGGCGGCAGGCGCAGCAGCAGGGAGATCGTGCGGTACGCCTCCGCCTGCTTGGACAGGTCGTCGAAGACGATCAGCACGGACTGGCCCTGGTACATCCAGTACTGGCCGATGGCCGACCCGGTGTAGGGAGCGATGTACTTGTACCCGGACGGGTCCGAGGCGGGCGAGGCGACGATCGTGGTGTACTCCATCGCGCCCGCGTCTTCCAGCGACTGCTTGACCTGCGCGGTCGTCGAGCCCTTCTGGCCGATCGCCACGTAGATGCACTTGACCTGGCGGGTGGCGTCGCCGGACTCCCAGTTCTCCCGCTGGTTGATGATGGCGTCGATGGCGATGGCGGTCTTGCCGGTCTGCCGGTCACCGATGATCAGTTCGCGCTGGCCGCGGCCGATCGGGGTGATCGCGTCGATGGCCTTGATGCCGGTCTGCAGCGGCTCGTTCACCTTGCTGCGCTGCACCACCGAAGGCGCCTGGACCTCGAGCGGGCGCAGCTCGGCGGACTCGATGTCGCCCTTGCCGTCCAGCGGGACACCCAGCGGGTCCACGACCCGGCCGAGGAAAGCGTCGCCCACCGGGACGGACAGGATCTCGCCCGTCCGGCGGACCTGCTGACCCTCATCAATCTTGGTGAAGTCGCCGAGGATGACCACGCCGATTTCCCGCTCGTCCAGGTTGAGCGCGAGGCCGCGGATACCGCCCGGGAACTCCAGCAGCTCGTTGTACATGGCCGAGGGCAGGCCCTCGACTCGCGCGATGCCGTCGCCGGCCTCGGCGACGACCCCTACTTCTTCCCGGGAGGCCGCGTCCGGCTGGTACGCCTGGACGAAGCTCGCCAGTGCGTCCCGGATCTCATCGGGCCGGATTGTCAGCTCCGCCATGGTCCTCGCGTCTTCCTCATCAGTCGGTGAACTGGTCTGTCGTTATCCGGGCGCGCGCCGCGGTCCCGCATCAGTGCTGGCCCATCAGGCGGCCAGGCGCCTGCGCAGGGCCGCGAGCCGGCTCGCCACGCTGCCGTCGATGAATTCATCCCCGATCCGGACGGATATGCCACCCTCGATCCGCGGATCGACGAGGACATCCAGGTGGACCTCGTGCCCATAGGCGCCTTCGAGCGCCTCGATCAGCCGCTGGTGCTGACGCTCGGTCAGCGGGACGGCCACCCGGGCCAGCGCGACGAGGCGCTGCCGCCACTGCGCAACCAGCCGCGCGTACACCTCCAGGCTGGCATCCAGGCTACGCCCCCGGGGATGCTCCGCAGCCTGGCCGATCAGTCGCCGGGCGTCCGCCGTCACCTTCCCCTCGAGCAGCGTGTCCAGCAGCTGCTGCTTGTACTGGCCCGGGACGGTGGGGTCGGACAGGACGGTGCGCAGCTCGGGGGCGCTGATCACCACCCGGCCGAACCGGAACAGCTGGTCCTCGAGGTCGTCGAGCTTCCGGGCCCGTTCGGCCGCGGCCGCGAACGCCGTGACCGCGAGCTGCTCGACCGCGTCGGTCAGGTCAGCCGACGCGGACCAGCGCGACTTCGCACAGGCTGACGAACAGGTCGAGGGTGGCCGCACTGACCTTGCCCCCGAAGAGCCGCCGGGCCAGCTCGGCCCGCCGCTCCTGCGGGCGGCTGCCGTCGCTCAGCGCCCGCCGCACCGCGAGCTGGTCGTCGAGCACCTCGAGCAGGCTGAAGAGCTCCTCCCCCAGGGTCCGCGCCTCGGCCGCCGACGTCACGGCCGCGGCGAGCCGCTTCCTCGCCTCCGCCAGGGAGACCCGGCTGGGGCCTCTCATGTGGCGGACCCGGCCGGGTCAGCCTGCGGCTGCTCGAGGTCCTGGATGAACCGCTCCACGATGCGGTGCTGCCGCGCCACATCCTCCAGCGACTCGCCCACCACCTTGCCGGCCAGGTCCACGGCCAGGGCACCTACGTCGGTCCGCAAAGCCTGCAGGGCCAGCAGCCGATCGTTATCGATCTGGGCGTGGGCCGCATCGATGATCCGGCGCGCCTCGGACTGGGCCACCTCGCGCATGTCCGCGATGATCTGGCGCGCCCTGCTCCTGGGCCTGCTCACGCAGCCGCGACGCTTCCTGCCGGGCCTCGGCGAGCTGCTCGCGGTACCGCTGGAGCACGGCCTGGGCCTCGGCTTGCGCCTCCTCCGCGCGCTGCAGCCCGCCCTCGATCTCGTCCGTCCGCTCGGCCATCGTCTTCTGGATGCGGGGCAGGAGCACCTTCCCCAGCACCGCGAACACGATGAGGAAGGCGATCGCACCGATGATCAGCTCGGGCCATTCGGGGATCAGCGGGTCGGAAGGCGGGGTCACCACCGCGGCTCCGGTCATGAACGTCACGGTGTGGCCTCCTGTCGGCTAGTGATCACTGGGAACTCCGCCGATCAGGTCGCGCCGAAGATGAACGGGACCACGAGGCCGATGAGGGCCAGGGCCTCGGCCAGCGCGAAGCCGATGTACATGTTGGACTGGATGAGCCCGCGGGCCTCCGGCTGCCGGGCCATGGCCTCGACGCCGTGACCGAAGATCAGGCCGATGCCGACACCGGGGCCGATGGCCGCGAGGCCATAGCCCACCGCGCCGAAGTTGATCTGCAGCTTGGTGGTGGTGCTGCTGCTGGCCAGGATCAGATGATGCAGGAGGCCGAGAGCCACCACATGGTGCGCTACGTCAAGCATTTATGCATTCCCTTGCCTTGGGCCGACGGGTGTCTGCCGCCAGCGGGTTGGATGGGCCGTCCGCGCACCGGGGTGCGCTGGCGGGCGAATGCGGGTGCGGGCCATGTCAATGCCCCGCTTCGAGTGAGCCGCCGATGTACTGGGCGGTCAGGATGGTGAAGATATAGGCCTGCAGGGCCTGGATCAGCATCTCGAACGCGGTCAGCGCGATGGTGAGGATGAACGAGGTCGCGCTGAACAGCAGGCCGATGCTCAGGCTGAACAGGTACCAGGTCGCGAGGGTGAAAATCAGCAGCAGGATGTGCCCGGCGAACATGTTCGCGAACAGCCGGACCGCCAGCGTGAACGGCCGGATGAGCACGTACTGCAGGATCTCCACGGGAGCCAGGAGGACCAGGATTCCCCCGGGTACCCCGCTGGGGATCATGTTCCTGAAGTAGCCGCCCAGCCCCTGGTGCTTGATGCCCAGGTAGGTGTAGGTGCCGTACACCATCAGCATCAGCGCGGCCGGGAAAGCAATCATTGACATGGGGGGGAACTGGGCGACCGGGATGATCTCCATCAGGTTCATCAGCCAGATGAAGAAGAACAGCGAGACCAGGAACGGCAGGAAGCTATCGCCCCGCTTGCCGATCATCGGCCGCAGGATCTGCTCCCGGACGAACTCCACCCCCCACTCCCCGAGGTTCTGCACCCCCCGGGGGACGATCTTCGGATTGGCGAACGCGGCCCAGAAGAATCCGACCACGCCGACGGCGCAGACCAGGGCCAGCAGCATCGGCTTGGTGAAGGCGAAGCTGCCCACCGTGAAGAACGGCGTGAACAGGAAGGTCGGGCCCGGGTATCCCGGGGCCGGGTAGCCACAGTGCGCAGACGAGAAGATATGGCTGTTGTCCTCGGTGCACTTGCCCGCGGCGAGGATCAGCATGTCACCGCGCAAGACGGTTTCCTCCTGCTTCGTACCCGCGCACAGCACCCGCAGGCGAGGCGCGCATCCAGGCCGCCCTGGTCCGGGCGGAACGTCGTGGCATGCCCATGCTGGCCTGGCCAGCATGCTTTGCATGCAGATTACTTAGCGGTGCCGACCGTACTTCCAGACCACCCCGACGATGGCGAAGACCAGCCCGACGAGCGCGCCCAGTGGCAATAGCACCTGGATGTGCGTCAGCCAGGCGGCCAGCCAGCCGATGAGGCCGTAGGCCACCATCCCGGCGATCAGGTAGCTGAAGATGCTCCAGCCCGCGTTCTCGTCCGGTGCCGGCCCATTCTGCGGCTGGCCGTCCCGCGGGAAGTGGTACGGCGATCCGGTCCGGTTGGCGGGCGGGGATCCGGAGCCGCCCGCCGGGCGCCAGGTCATCGCGCTGCCTGCCGACGGCAGGCTGACCCGCGGGCCGCGATCCGCCGTCCGGGAGCGAGAGGGGCGCCACGCGTCACCGTTCCCCGTCCGGTTCCACGTAGAGCATTTTGAGCCGCATCGACCAGAAAACCTGGGCGCCACTCCAGACCAGGATGCAGGCGATGGCGGTCAGGCCGAACGCGCGGCCGTTGAAGAGGGTGGTGTTGCCGAACTTGGCCACCAGGACCACGAGGATCAGGATTTTCACCAGGTACGTGGTGAGCGCCGTCACCATCATGGCCTGCGGACTGACCTTCTCGGCCCGCGACACCGCGGTGATGCTGATGGCGAAGAACACGGCGACCAGGGCCACGCCGAGTACGCTGCCGAGCAGTCCCTTGGCCCCGCCGAGCGCCGCACTCAGAGCGATCATGATCACGGCAGCCCCAGCCGCCACCACGGCGGAACGCCGGGCGATCGGGCCATAGCTTGCCAGCATCTTAGGTGGCTCCGGAAGGCTCAGGAGGACACTTGACTCGGGGATGCACCGGTCCGCCTCCCACACAGCACCGGCCAGGAGCCTGGGTGCCGCCGAGGCGGAACTCGCGCGCCGCCGGGTGAGCGAAACCTATCACGGGCCCCTCACTCGTCCTCGAGTGACTGCTCGTGAAAGATATCACAAGCTCCTTGGGCCGGTCTTTACCGGGCCCCTCTGTGTGATGAATGTTACGTGACTTCCGATTGTGGTACATGAGTCCGTGAACCGTACCAAACCCCCCGGCCCCCAGCGGCCTCGCGTTCCGGACAGCTTATGGGCCCCCCGGGCGGCGGCGCGCCCGGGCACGGGTTTGCTGCCCACAGCGTACGGAGCAGGTGAACTCGCCCGGGCGCAGGCCGCCCGAGCCCGGACGCCGCCCGGGCAGCACCACCCGGGCAAGCACCACCCGGGCAAGGGCCACCCGCGCGAGGGCTGCCACCCCGCGCAGTGCCCACCGGCGCCAGGGCTGCCACCTTCGTGATCATGGGTTTGGTGTTGCTATAGCAACACCAAACCCATGATCACGAACAGGGCGTTGGGGCCAGAGTGGCTGAGGGGGGTTGTGGGACTCAGGGGGTCGGAGAGCTAGGCCTGCGGGAGTCAACGGAAGCGCCACGGCAAAAGCGGCGACTCCTCCTCCTCGCCATAGTCGTCCCGCCCGCCCGACGCCGACGGCGCCTCGTCCGAAGCGGGCGGCTCGGCCCGGAGCTCATCCGGGCCCACCGGGCCGAGGTCCTGCGGGCCGAGGTCCCGCGGGCCGAGGTCCCGCGGGCCGGCCTCGTGCGGCCTGGCATCGTACGGCCCGGCCTCTACGGGAACCGCGTCGTAGGGCCCGGCCTCTGCAGGCGCCGCGTCGTAGGGCCCGGCGGCGGACGGGCCAGCCTCGTGCCATTGGCCATTCCACCAGCCAGAATCCCGCCGGGCAGTGTCCGGGTGGCCCGAGTGCCACTCGCCCGCATCCGAACGCCCCGCATCCGAAGGCCGGGCATCCGCAGGTCCCGCATCTGAGTAACCAGCATCCTGGCGGCCGGGATCCGAGCGACCCGCATCCGACCGGCCGGGGTCCGAACGACCCGCATTCTGGCGGCCGGGATACCACTGGCCCGGCTCCTGCGGGGCGGCCGGGTCGGCTGGCCATCCGCCGTTGGCGGGGGCCCAGTCAAAGGAAGCATTGTGAGCTGGGGCACCGCTGGAAGGAGCGCCGGAAGCAGCATCGCCGGAGGCGGCGGGGAGGCCTTCGGCAACGGGCCCGGCGCCAGCGGGTGGCGCGGCTTCATGCCCTCTCGGAGCCGGCTGTGCGTCCCAGCCCGGATCGCCCGGCTTCGCGTCCCAGGGCGTCCCGGCAGCAGGTGCCTGCTCTGCGGGCCGCGCGTCCCAGGGCGTCCCGGCCGGTTGCGAGTCCCAGGCCCCCGGGGCAGGCTGCGGGTCCCATCCCGGGCCAGCGTGCCCGGTCCCCCGACGACCACGCCCCAGGTCCCCCCGCGCAGCGCCCTCATACCCGGCGCGCTCATACCCAGCGCCCTCATACCCGGCGTCGCCATACCCGGTGCCCTCATACCCGGCGCCCCGGTACCCCAGCTCGTACGCAGCCGTCGCACGTCCGGCGTCCCCATATCCCCCGTCCCCGCGTGCGCTCGGACGGGCCGCCGCGCCATGATCAACGCCGCTGCCGCGTTCCCGACCCGGCCCGCGGTCGCGACCCGCCCCGCGGTCCAGACCCGCCCCGCGGCCCTGGCCCGCCCCGCGGCCCTGGCCCGCCCCCCAGTTCGCACCGCTCCCGGGGTTCGCGCCCGATCCACGATTTACGCCATTCCCGCGGTCCGCGCGAGCCCCGGCACCGGCACCCGGCCCCGCACCACCACCCGGCCCCGCACTGGCACCCGGCCCCGCACTGGCACCCGGCCCCGCACCACCACCCGGCCCCGCACTGGCACCCGGCCCGGAATCCAGGCCGGGCCGGGCGGCGCGATCCGCGCGCCCGCGGGCGCTGAGACCCGCCGCGGCCGGGACCCGGGGCGGCGCTGGAGCACCAGGCGGCACCGGAGCGCCAGGCAGTACCGGGCCAGCCGCCGACGGCCGCTCCGGCGCCTGCCCCGCAGGCCGCCCCGGCTCGAGCCCCGCAGGCCGCCCGGCCTCCTGCCCGGCAGGCCGCCCGGCCTCCAGCCCGGCAGGCCGCCCGGCCTCCAGCCCCGGCGCTGACCCAGCCGCCACCCCCGCCCCGGCGAGGCTCCCGGCCAGCCGTACCTGGCCGCTCCGGTTCCACGGCCGCAGCCGCGGCATCGAGGCCAGCAGCAGCACCAGTACCCCGGCCAGGGTGACAAACCCCAGCACCAGCAGCTTGGTCCGCATGATCGACAGCAGCACGACCGTGCCCGCGAACAACGCCGCCCACAGGTACATAAGCAGGACACTGCGCCGGTGCGAATGCCCGATGGCGAGCAGACGGTGCTGCAGGTGCTTCTTGTCCGCCGAGAACGGGGAGCGCCCGGCCCGGGTCCGCCGCACCACCGCGAGCAGCAGGTCGGCGTACGGGATCAGCATGATGATGGCCGGCACCAGGAGCGGCAGGATTTCCGGGAAGCGGTTGACCGTGCCGCCGCTGTAGGCGGACGGGCTGGCGAGCGTGTTCGGGTCCAGGGAGGCGAGGCTGGAGATAGGCGCGTAGGCGAGCAGCAGCCCCAGCAGCATGGACCCGGTGTCGCCCATGAAGATGCGGGCCGGGTGGAAGTTGTGCGGCAGGAAGCCCAGGCACACCCCGGCCAGGATGGCCGACGCCAGCGCCGGGTCGGTCTGCTCGTCCAGCCCCAACCGCTTGGTCAGCGTGTAGTAGTACAGGAAAAAGGCGGCCGCGCCGATCCCGACGATGCCGGCGGCCAGGCCGTCCAGGCCGTCGATGAAGTTGACCGCGTTGATGGTCACCACGACGACCAGGATGGTCAGCACGGTCTGCTGGTCGGAGGTCAGCGAGAGCGTGCCCCCGCCCGGGTACGGCAGCCAGGCCACCACGGCGCCGCTCCAGACCAGGATCGCCCCGGCGGCTACCTGGCCGGCCAGCTTGGTGACGGCACCCATGCCCCAGCGGTCGTCCGCGAAGCCCATGAGCACGACCAGCCCGCCGGCCAGCAGCAGGCCGCTGGCCACCCTGGTGCCCATGAACACCGTGCTCAGATGGGTCAGCCGGGAAGCCACCAGCAAGCTCGCGGCCAGGCCGCCGTACATCGCGAGCCCACCGAGCAGCGGGACGGGATCGGTGTGGACATCCCGTGCCCGGCCCCTGTGCTCCGCCCCCACCGCGATCGCGAAACGGCGTACCAGCGGCGTGAGCAGGTAAGTGACGGCGGCGGCCACCAGAACTGTGAGGCCGTACTCGCGCATCCCGGTTCACCCGGCCCGTTCGGTTGCCTCATCCATTAGGGATCAACTTTAAAGCACTAACCTGAGGGTAGGCCGCACAGCCACCCATCGCGGTCATCCTTACCCGGCGGCGTCCCTGGGAGGAAGATTTCCCAGGTCAGCTGGGTGTCCCTCGCCGCGCGCCGGCGGCGGCTGGCGTGGCTTCCCGGCTCATGCTGGATCCGTCTGGCCCTTTTTCCCCGCTTACGGCCATTTCGTCCGGCGCCGTATCCCCGGCCGGTGCCACGGGGGGGCGGCCGGGTCCCCGGGAACCCCGGCGGCCAGGTCATGAAAGATCTCAGTGGGCCGGTCCCCGTCTCCCGCCTCCGCGGGCTCCCCAGGACCCGGGTCCCCGGCCACCGGCTCCTCAGCCACCGGCTCCTCAGCCACCGGCTCCTCAGCCACCGGCTCCTCCTCCGCCACCGGGTCCGGCACGGTCTCCAGCGGGATCACGTCCCGCAACCGTTCCACCGGGATCACGCCCTGGCGCAGCACCCGGGGCACGGCCCCGGTCAGGTTGACGATCGTGGACGGCACGTCACCCGGGCCCGGGCCGCCGTCGAGGTACACCGCGACCGAGCCGCCCAGCTGGGCCAGGGCCTCGTCGGCCGTGGTCGCCGGGGGACGCCCGGACAGGTTGGCGCTGCTCACCGCCAGCGGGCCGGTCCTCTTGAGCAGCTCGAGCGCGACCGGGTGCAGCGGCATCCGGATGGCCACGGTGCCCCTGGTCTCGCCCAGGTCCCAGACCAGGGTGGGACTGGACCGGCAGATGATGGTCAGCCCGCCGGGCCAGAACTCGTCGATCAGGTCCTTCCCGGCGTCGCCGAGCTCCATGACCAGGGCGATGGCCGCGCGGACCGACCCGACCAGCACCGGCGGCGGCATGTCCCGGCCCCGGCCCTTGGCCTTGAGCAGGCCATCCACGGCCACCGGGTCGAAGGCCTCGGCCGCGATCCCGTAGACGGTGTCGGTCGGCATCACCACGAGTTCACCGCGGCGAAGCGCCGCCTCGGCCTCCGCGAGCCCCTGCATGCGCTGGTCCGGGTCGGCGCAATCAAATCGTGCGCTCATGGGCGTCCATCCTCCCACCGTTGCGGACCCGGCCAGACCGCGGTCACGAACCGGTCCTGGCGGGCCAGGTCCTTGTGGTTGCGCGTGTCCCGCCAGCCCCGTTCCTCAGCGAAAACCCAGTACACGGCCGCTCCCTGGGGCGCGCCGTGCTCCACCGCGACCAGGCCGCCGGGGCGGAGCAGCCGCCGCGCGGCCTGCTCGATGACCCGGACCGCGTCCATGCCGTCGGCGCCGCCCCACAGCGCGGTGGCCGGGTCGTACTCGCCCACCTCCGGCGGCACGGACGCCCCCCACGGGATGTAGGGCGGGTTGCTGATCACCAGGTCCACGCTCCCGTCCAGGTCGCCCAGGGCCCGGCCGAAGTCCTCGCCGTGCAGCGTGACCCGGCCGGCGGTGTGCGGGGCGGTGCCGGCGCAGCGGGCGATGTTCCGCTGCGCCCAGTCCCGGGCCAGCGGGTCTGCCTCCACCGCGTGCACCCGGGACCGGGGGACTTCCTGGGCGATGGCCAGCGCGATGGCGCCGGACCCGGTGCCCAGGTCGGTGACGACCGGCTCGGTCACGTCCATCTCGCGCAGCCGGTCGATGGCCCAGCCGGTCATCACCTCGGTTTCCGGCCGGGGCACGAATACGCCGGGGCCGACCTCGAGATCCAGGTAGCGGAAATAAGCGTGCCCGGTGATGTGCTGCAGCGGCTCCCGCGCCTCCCGGCGCGCGACCTCGTCCCAGAACCGCGGGTTGAACCCGGAGTCCGGCACCCGGTGCAGTTCGCTGCGGCGGACGCCGTGCACGTGCGCGGCGATCTGCTCCGCGTCGGCCCGGGGCGAATCGACGCCGGCCTCCGCCAGGCGGGCCGCGGCCACCGCGATCTCGTCGAGCAGCAGGCTCGTGCCCGGCTCAGCCGCCATCCGCCGCTGCCGCTCTGCCTGACCGGTCCGCCTCGACCAGGGCGCTGATCACCGCGTCCAGGTCCCCGTCGATGACGTGATCGAGGTTGTAGGCCTTAAAGCCGACCCGGTGGTCGGAGATGCGGTTCTCCGGGAAGTTGTAGGTGCGCACCCGCTGCGAGCGGTCGACGGCCTTGACCTGGCTGCGCCGTTCCGCGGCCGCCTCGGCCTCGGCGTCCGCCTGGGCCTGGGCGAGCATCCGGGCGCGCAGGATGCGCAGCGCCTGCTCCTTGTTCTGCAGCTGGCTCTTCTCGTTCTGGCAGGACACCACGATGCCGGTGGGCTTGTGGGTGATCCGCACCGCGGAGTCGGTGGTGTTCACGCTCTGCCCGCCCGGGCCGGACGAGCGGTACACGTCCACCCGCAGGTCGTTAGGGTCGATATTCACCTCGACCGGGTCGGCTTCCGGCATGACCAGCACGCCCGCGGCCGACGTGTGCACCCGGCCCTGGGACTCGGTGACCGGCACCCGCTGCACCCGGTGCACGCCGCCCTCGTACTTCAGCCGGGACCAGACGCCGTCGCCGGCGGCGTGCCGGGGGGCCTTCACCGCGACCGTGACGTCCTTGTAGCCGCCCAGGCCGGTGACGGTGGAGTCCAGCACCTCGGTCTTCCAGCCCTGCCGCTCCGCGTACCGCAGGTACATGCGCAGCAGGTCGCCCGCGAACAGCGCCGATTCCTCGCCGCCCTCACCGGCCTTCACCTCGAGGATGATGTCCTTGTCGTCCATCGCGTCCCGGGGTACCAGGAACTCGTTGAGCTGCTCCTCGAGCTTGGCCCGGCGGCGGCCCAGATCCTCGGCCTCGGCCGCGAACGACTCGTCCTCGGTGGCCAGCTCCCGGGCGGTCGCCTCGTCGGCGGCCGTCTGCTGCCACTGGTGGTACATCTCGACCACCGGGCTGATCTCGCCGTAGCGGCGCGATAGCGCCCGGGCCCGGTCGGGGTCAGCGTGCACGGCTGAGTCGGCGAGGGTGCGCTCCAGGTCAGCGTGCTCCTGCGCCAGCTCACCCAGCCGGTCGAACACCGTTGTCCTCCTGCGCTGATTGCCTGCGGAACTTCCGTGAAACTGAAGATCACCGTGCCGTGGCCGCATGGTCCCGGTCCCGAGAGACCGGCCATGCCATCCCCGGCACGGTGATCGTCGAACGCTACTTGGAGCTCGAGCCCGTGGCCTGCTTGCCGAACCGGCGCTCGAACCGGGCCACGCGGCCGCCGGTGTCGAGGATCTTCTGCTTGCCGGTGTAGAAGGGGTGGCAGCTCGAGCAGATGTCGGCGTGGATCTCGCCGCTCTTAGCCGTGCTGCGGGTGGTGAAGGTTTCCCCGCAGGTGCAGGTCACCTCGGTCACCACGTAGTCCGGGTGAATACCAGGCTTCACTGTGTGTACTCCTGCCTTCGTCGGTCGCCGGGTCGCCGGGCGGCTGGTGCCGCGGCGGCGTGAACCGGTACCGCGCTGTTGATGGCTTCTAGTGTGCCAGACCCTGCAACATGCTGAAGGGCCTGGTGATTCCCGCCGCGGCCCCGGCACGCGGGGTGCCGGGGCCGGGGCGGCCGGTCAGGAACCGACCGTGGTCTTCTGCACGTGCAGCAGGAACTCCGCGTTGCTCTTGGTCTCCCGCATCCGCTCCATCAGGACCTCGAGCGCCTGCTGTGGCTCCAGCGCGTGCAGCACCCGGCGGAGCTGCCAGACGATCTTCAGCTCCTCCGGCGTCATCAGGATCTCCTCCTTGCGGGTGCCGGAGGCGTCCACGTCGATGGCCGGGAAGATCCGCTTGTCGGCGAGCTCGCGGCGCAGCCGCAGTTCCATGTTGCCGGTGCCCTTGAACTCCTCGAAGATGACCTCGTCCGCGCGGGACCCGGTCTCGATGAGGGCCGTGGCCAGGATGGTCAGCGAACCGCCGTGCTCGATGTTGCGCGCCGCGCCGAAGAACCGCTTGGGCGGGTAGAGCGCGGTGGAATCCACGCCACCGGACATGATCCGGCCGCTGGCCGGGGCGGCCAGGTTGTAGGCGCGGCCCAGCCGGGTGATGGAGTCCAGCAGCACGACCACGTCGTGGCCCATCTCCACCAGCCGCTTGGCCCGCTCGATGGCCAGCTCGGCGACCGTGGTGTGGTCCTCGGCGGGCCGGTCGAAGGTGGAGTGGATCACCTCGCCCTTGACCGAGCGCTGCATGTCGGTGACTTCCTCAGGCCGCTCGTCCACCAGGACGACCATGAGGTGGCACTCCGGGTTGTTCTTGGTGATCGCGTTGGCGATGGCCTGCAGGATCATCGTCTTGCCCGCCTTGGGCGGGGAGACGATGAGGCCGCGCTGGCCCTTGCCGATCGGGCTGACCAGGTCCATGATCCGGGTGGTCATCACGGTGGCGTCGGTCTCCAGCCGGAGCCGGTCCTGCGGGTACAGCGGCACCAGCTTGGAGAAGTCGGGGCGCCCGCGGGACTGCTCCGGGTCCAGGCCGTTGATCTTGTCCAGCCGGACCAGCGCGTTGAACTTCTCCCGGCGCTCGCCGTCGCGCGGCTGCCGGACCGCGCCCTCGATCACGTCTCCCTTGCGCAGGCCGTGCCGGCGCACCTGGGAGAGCGACACGTACACGTCGTTGGACCCGGGCAGGTACCCGGTGGTGCGGATGAACCCGTAGTTGTCCAGCACGTCGAGGATGCCGGCGATCGGGATGAGCACGTCATCCTCGGTCACCACCGGCTCGGCCTCCGGGCCGCCGCGCTCACGGCGGCGGTTCCGGTTGCGGAACCGGTCGCGGCTGCGGCGGCGGCCTGAGCCGTCGTCGTCGTCCCCGCCGCGGTCCATCACCTGGCCGCCGCGCTGGCCGTCCCGGCCGTTGTCGCGCTGGTTGTCGCGGCCCCCGTCGCGGCCATTGTCACGCTGGCCCCCGTCACGCTGGCCCCCGTCACGCTGGCTGTCCCGCGGCTCTCCCCCGTCGCGCGACGCTCCCTCGCGGGAGGAGTCGTCACGGCGGCCGCGCTGGCGGCGCTCGCCGCGGCGCGGCCCGTCCTGGCCGTCGGCCCGCCCGGCACTGTCGCCTGCACCGTTGGCCTCCGCGGTCGAGGTGTCCGCCGCCGCCCCGCCCGCGGCGAAAGCGAGCTGGCCGTCCGGGCCGTCCGCCAGCGCACCCTGTCCGGGGGCTCCGGCCTGACCTGCGCCGCGTGACCCGCCCCGCCGCGCCTCGCGCGTCGTGGCGGCTGCTTCCTGCGCCGGGCCTGAAGACTGCGCGGCGTTGCCCAGATCGGGCTGTGTAGTGGTGTCTGACTCCATGGCGTCCTGCTCACGGTGGCGAGACGCGCCGGCTCCCGCAGACGCGCCACGCTGGACTGAGTTGTCGAGTGTCCCACTCCCGTTGCCCGCCGAGGGACCAGCCGCGCCGCCACCCTGCTCGCTCCGGGCGGCTCCGCCGCCACCCTGCTTGCTCTGGATGGCCTCGATGAGCTGGCTCTTGCGCATCCGGCCGGTGCCGGTAATGCCCATCGACTGGGCGAGCCGCTGAAGGTCGGCCAGCAGCATGCCGGACAGCCCGGAACCGCCTCGGCGGGCAGGCTTGTCAGTCACCGTCTCACCGGCCGGGGCAGCTGCGCCCGACGGGCCGCTGGCCGCATCCGCCGAAGGCGGGCCGCCGGAGTAACCCGGGGACGCCTCAGGCGTGCCTGAGGAGCCGGTGAGGAGTTCGGTGGTGTCGCTCACGAGGGGTCCTTCCCAGGGAGCGGGCGTCGGCCGCGCCTGCGGCCGTTCGACCCGGTGTCACGGCCCGGCGAAATCAGCCGGACCAGGTACTGCCATATCTGTCTTGCCGTTACCGTCGCGGTCCGCGCGCCCGCCCGTACCTCGTTCCCGGACCCGATTCCGGCCGGCGACCACAGGATTAACCCGGATTCCATGGCCGGAGCAGGGGGTTCGGAACGAGCCCAGACGGCTGGGGTAGCGCGCCTCGACCTGCCGCCCGCTCCCGGCTCACCGCGACCGCTCCGCGTTTCGTGTATGCGGAGAGGAGCTGGTGACCCGGAGAGTTGACGGAGCGTCACTGACCCCGCCCGGCGGTCAAGCCGGTCACGAAGCAAGTGACGGGCGAGCACCTGGCCCCATGATGGGGTATCTGGTGCAGCACCCACCTTAACACTAGGAGAGCCCACAGCATTCCCTCGGCACCGGTCCGTGTGTCGTGAATGACCCTGTCCAGTCTTGCGGCGTCACCGCGCGACCCTTCCAGGGCAGCCAGGCCAGGCGTCCAGGAGGTCGTGTCCGGGAACTGTATCCAGGAGCACTTCATCCACGGACACTGCGTCCGGGTACGCGTCACCGCGCGCTGTCTCTGGGGCGTTCGCCTGGCACGGCGGTCTGGAGGGTTGCGCCTTGCCGGTCGATGGCCAGGGGGCTTATACGCCATCCGATACCCGTTTCCGCAGCGATTGAATCCACCAGGTCAGGCCCGCCGGGTGCGCCCGGCACCGTGAGCGCCAGCACGGAAGGCCCGGCGCCGGAGATCACCGCGGCGACCCCGGCCGCGCGGAGCCGGGCCAGCAGGTCCGCCGTCTGCGGCATGACCCCGGCGCGGTACGGCTGGTGCAGGAAATCCTGGGTCGCGTCGAACAGCACCCCCGGGACCCGGGTCAGCGCGGCGACCAGCAGCGCGGCGCGTGCGGCGTTGGCCGCCGCGTCCCGATGCGGCACCGCGGCGGGCAGCGCGCCCCGCGCCGTGTGCGTGGCCAGGCTTTCCTCCGCAACGAAAACCACTGGCTGGATCTCCTCCAGCACCGGCAGCCGGACCACCCGGGGACCGGCCGGGCCCGAGCCATTGCCCAGGGCGGCGGGCTCCGGGGCCGGGCCGTAGCCCGGGCCCGCGGGCTCCGGGGCCGGGCCGTAGCCCGGGCCCGCGGGCAGCGGCGGAGTCCAGGAGATGGTCAGCCCGCCGTGCAGGCACGCGGCCACGTTATCGGGGTGGCCCTCGAGGCGGCTGGCCAGGGCGAGCACCGCGTCGTCCGGGAGGCGGTCAGCGCCGTCCCGGGCCAGGCCGCGGGCGGCCAGGATGCCGGTCACGATGGCTGCGGCCGACGAGCCGAGCCCGCGGCTGTGCGGGATCGCGTTGAGGCTGCGCAGGCCGAGGCCGGGTGGCTGCCCGCCGAGCACGTCGAACGCGGCCCGCATGGCCCGTACCACAAGGTGGTCCTCACCCGCGGCGGCAGTCTCGCTGCCTTCCCCGGAGACCTCGATGTCCAGCCCGCCGCCGGTGACCCGGGCGACGGTCACGTCGTGCAGGGACAGCGCCAGGCCGAGGGCGTCGAACCCCGGGCCCAGGTTGGCGCTGCTGGCCGGGGCCCGGACCACGACCGGCTTGTCCCGCCACCGGGATCCGCTCACGAGACGATGCCCCTCAGGCCAGGCCGAGGGCGGCCGCTGCGGCCGCGCTGTCCGCGGGCACCGTGATCGGGGCGGGGGCGGCCGACACCGCCCAGTCCGGATCCTTGAGTCCGTTGCCGGTCACCGTGCATACCACCCGCGAACCGGGCGCCACCTGGCCCTGTTCCCGCGCCTGGAGCAGCCCGGCCACGCTGGCCGCCGAGGCCAGCTCGCCGAAGACCGCCTCCCTGGCCGCCAGCAGCCGGTAGGCCGCGAGGATCTGCCGGTCGGTGACCGAGTCGATCAGGCCGCCGGAGGCGTCCCGGGCGGCCTCGGCCAGCCCCCAGGAGGCCGGGTTGCCGATCCGGATCGCGGTCGCGATGGTCTGCGGGGCGCGGACCGGCTCGCCGCGGACGATGGGCGCCGCCCCGCTGGCCTGGAAGCCCAGCATCCGGGGGGTCTGGGTGGCCCGCCCGGCCGCGGCGTACTGGGTGTAGCCCATCCAGTACGCGGAGATGTTGCCCGCGTTGCCGACCGGCAGGCAGTGCACGTCCGGGAGCGTCGCCGAGCGCGTCGACGATCTCGAACGCCGCGCGTCTTCTGGCCTTCCAGCCGGTCCGGGTTGACCGAGTTGACCAGCGCGACCGGGTAGTCGGCGGCCAGCTTGCGGGCCAGCTCCAGGCAGTCGTCGAAGTTGCCGTCCACCTGGAGCAGCTTGGCGCCGTGCACCAGGGCCTGGGCCAGCTTGCCCAGCGCGATCTTGCCGCGCGGCACCAGGACCGCGCAGGACAGCCCGGCGCGGGCCGCGTACGCGGCGGCGCTCGCGCTGGTGTTGCCGGTCGAGGCGCAGATCACCGCCGTCGCGCCGCGGCTGACGGCCATGCTGACCGCCATCGTCATGCCGCGGTCCTTGAACGAGCCGGTCGGGTTGGCCCCCTCGACCTTGAGGTACACGTCGCAGCCGGTCTGCTCGGAGAGCACCGGGGCGGGCAGCAGCGGCGTGCCGCCCTCGCCCAGCGTGATCACGGGGCTGCTGTCCGGCAGCGGCGGGAGCCAGTCCCGGTACTGCTCGATCACGCCGCGCCAGGGCACGTACCCCGCCGCGGCGGAGGTCACGTCCGGCCGTCATTCGTCTGGCTCGCCTTCCACCCGCATCACGCTGGCCACGGCCCGGACGGAGTCCATCGTCTCCAGTTCGGTGACGCAGCGCGAGAGCGCGGCGTCCGGGGCGATGTGCGTCACGATGACCAGCTGCGCGTCATCGCCCCGGCCCTCCTGGCGGACCGCCTTGATGGACACGTCGTGCCGGGCGAAGGTCTCCGCCACCCGGGCCAGCACGCCAGGCCGGTCGGCGACGTCCAGCGCCACGTAGTAGCGGGTCAGCGTCTCGCCCATGGGCAGCACGGGCAGCTTCGCGTACGTGGACGCGTCTGGCCCGCGGGTGCCGGCCAGCCGGTTGCGGGCCACCGCGACCAGGTCGCCGAGTACCGCGCTGGCGGTCGGCGCCCCGCCGGCGCCGGCCGTAGAACATCAGCCGGCCCGCCGACTGCGGCCTCGACGAACACCGCGTTGTAGGCCTCGCGCACCCCGGCCAGCGGATGCGTCCGCGGGATCATCGCCGGGTGGACGCGGACCGACACGCCGCCGTCCCGGCGCTCGCAGATGGCCAGCAGCTTGACCACGCGGCCCAGCGCCCGGGCGCTGGCAATGTCCGCGGCGGTGACCGCGGTGATGCCCTCGCGGTACACGTCGGCGGCGGTGACCCCGGTGTGGAAGGCCAGCCCGGCCAGGATGGCCGCCTTGGCCGCGGCGTCGAAGCCCTCGACGTCCGCGGTCGGGTCGGCCTCGGCGTAGCCCGAGCGCCTGGGCCTCCTCCAGCGCGTCCGCGAACCCGGCGCCCGAGGTGTCCATCCGGTCCAGGATGTAGTTGGTGGTGCCGTTGACGATGCCGAGCACCCGGTGCACCTCGTCGCCGGCCAGCGACTCGCGCAGCGGCCGGAGCAGCGGGATGGCCCCGGCCACGGCGGCCTCGTAGTAGAGGTCGGTCCCGTTTTCCCGGGCCGCCTCGTGCAGGGTGGCGCCGTCCTCGGCCAGCAGCGCCTTGTTGGCCGTGACCACGGACTTGCCGGACTTCATCGCGGCCAGCAGGACCGAGCGGACCGGCTCGATGCCGCCGATCACCTCGATCACGATGTCGACGTCCGGCCGGGTGACCAGGTCCATGGCGTCGTCGGTGAGCAGCGCCGGATCGATCGGCCACGGCGCGGGCCCGGCCCGGCCGCCGCACCGCGATGCCGGCCACCTCCAGCCGGGCGCCGATCCGCGCGGCCAGGTCGTCGGACTGCTGCGTCGAGCAGGCGGTAGACCTCCGAGCCCACCGTGCCGCAGCCCAGCAGCGCCACTTTCAACGTCCGCACTACGGCCTCACCCTGGGTCTCGGTGCTGGCTAAGCATGCCGTGCCTGGCCAGTCATCCGGTGCTGGCTAATCATCCGGCGTCCAGCCGGAGCAGGTCGTCGATGGTCTCGCGGCGCAGCAGCAGCCGGGCCGCCCCGTCCCGGACGGCCACCACCGCCGGCCGGGCGACGTGGTTGTAGTTGCTGGCCATCGACCGGCAGTAGGCCCCGGTGGCCGCGACCGCGAGCAGGTCACCCGGGACCAGGTCGGCGGGCAGGTAGCTGTCCCGGACCACGATGTCCCCGCTCTCGCAGTGCCTGCCGACAATCCTGGACAGCATCGGCGCCGCCGCCGACTCGCGGGAGGCGAGCACGCAGGTGTACTCGGCGTCGTACAGCGCGGTCCGGATGTTGTCGCTCATCCCGCCGTCCACGCTCACGTAAGTGCGCAGCCCGTCCACGTCCTTGACCGTGCCGACCTCGTACAGCGTAACCGTGCCGGGTCCGGCGATGGCGCGCCCGGGCTCCACGGTCAGCCGCGGCATGGCCAGGCCCGCCGCGGCGCACTGGGCCCGCACGATCTCGTGCAGGTTCTGGGCGGTGACCTTGACGTCCGCCGGGTCGTCGTCGGGGGTGTAGGCGATACCCAGGCCGCCGCCGAGGTTCAGTTCGCTGATCACGACGCCGTGCTCGTCGCGGATCCGGACGGCCAGGCCGAGCACCCGGCGGGCGGCCGCCTCGAACCCGTCGGTGTCGAAGATCTGCGACCCGATGTGCGAGTGCAGCCCGGCCAGTTCCACCCCCGGGCAGGCCAGCACCCGGCGCACCGCCTCGTCGGCCGCGCCGGAGGACAGCGAGAAGCCGAACTTCTGGTCGTCGTGCGCGGTGGCCACGAACTCGTGGGTGTGCGCCTCCACGCCGGTGGTGACCCGGACCAGGACCCGGGGCCGGGGCGCGCCCGTCCCGTTGCCGCCCGTCCCGTGCCCGCTGGCCCCGTTCCCGCTGGCCCCGGCCGGACCGCGGCCCGGAACCGGCGGGTCGGTCAGGTAAGCCAGCCGGGCGATCTCCTCGAACGAGTCCACCACGATGTGCCCCACGCCCACGTCCAGGGCCCGGGCCAGCTCGCTCTCCAGCTTGTTGCTGCCGTGCAGGGTGATCATCTCGGGCGGCACGCCCGCCTGCAGCGCGACCTCCAGCTCGCCGCCGGTGCACACGTCCACGCCGAGGCCTTCCTCGGTGACCCAGCGCAGCACGCCGCGGCAGCAGAACGCCTTGGCCGCGTAGAACACCCCGGCCCGGGCCCCGAACGCCTCGCGGTAGCTGCGGCAGCGCTGCCGGAAGTCGTCCTCGTCGCAGACGAACAGCGGCGTGCCGAACTCGGCGGCCAGGTCGCGCACGTCCAGCCCGCCCACGGTGAGCACGCCGGCCGCCCGGCGGGCGGAGCGCGGCCAGATCGCCGGGTGCAGGGCGTTGAGATCCCCGGGCGGGGCCGGCGGATGCTCGGCGGGCAGCACGTCGGCGTGCCGTGGTCCGGCGGGGTGGGCGACACGGCTCATGGCGTGGTCCTTGCTGCTCGGTGTGGTATCTAGTGGTGCAGCCTGGCCGGGCGGCCCGGTGCCGGGCTGGCTACATCCGGCTGGGCGCCTCGATGCCCAGCAACTGCAGGCCGGTCCCGAGGACCGTCCGCGCGGCGCTGGCCAGCTGCAACCGGGCCTGGATAAGCTCCCCGCCGGGTGCACCGCCCGCGGCACCCGGACCCGGCTGCCGCGGCGGGATCGAGCCGGGCCGCAGCACCGGGCAGGCCTCCTGCCAGCCGAAGTACCGGCTGGCCAGCTCCTCCAGGTACGCGGCGACCACATGCGGCTGCCGGCGGCGCGCCGCCCCGGCCACCCGTTCCGGGAGCCAGGACATCGCGTCGAGCAGGGCCTGCTCACTAGGGTGCGCGAGCAGGCACGGCTGGAACCGCTCCGCGTCTGGTCCCGGCAGGCCGAGGTCAGCGGCCTGCCGCAGCGCAGACGCGGCGTGAGCGTGCGCGTACCGCACAGCATAGGCGGGATTGCCCAGGTGCTGCGCGGCCATCGCCCGGGGGTCGAGATCAGGCCCGGGCGGCCGGGGAACGCCGCTGGCCAGCCGGCTGAGCGCGAACCGGACGGCGCCCTCCCCCGCGTACGCGATGGCCTCCGCGACCGGGCCGCCGGCCCCGTCCCCCGGTCCGGGCGGCGTCCAGGTGACCTCGGCACCCGCGGCCTCCGCCAGCCGTCCGGCCTGCTCGGCGGTGAGCCGCGGCCAGGCGTCCGGCCAGTCCCGCGCGCGGGCCAGCCGGGCGTCGCGCGGCGCGGCCAGCGCCGCGCCGCGCAGGGCCGCGCTCCACGCGGATCCGGCCCCGGCCCCGGCGATCCGGACCGCGAGCCGGCCCAGCGCACTCGGGGTGACCGTGATGGAGAGGTAGCCGCCGCCGGTCACGGTGACGTCACTGATACTGGCTTCCCCCGGCATCGACCGCAGCGCCGCGGCGAGCACGCGGGCGACCCGGGCCGGGTCCGCCGCTACCCGGCGCGCCAGCGCGAACGGCAGCGTGGTCGCGTACTGCCCGGGGCCGCCGCCGGCCTCGGGCGGCACCGGCCGCCAGGTGCCGGAGGCCAGGCCGGGGCCGGCCGCGCCGGAGGCGGCCTCCGGCAGCTCGCCGGACGCCACGGCCGCGGCGATCGCGGTCGCGAGGGCGGCGCTGAGGTCCCCGGTTATCACAGACGAGCAGGTTATCCGGGTGCGGGTACCGGGAGATGGTTCGCGTTGCGGCCAGGGAGCCGCCGCGCGGGCCAGTCAGGCGGCCCGGGCGGGCCGGGCGCAGGCGGACCCTCAGGTCAGGAAGGTCCCGGCTGGTCGCCGGGCACCGGGCCGGTTTCGTTATCTGGTTCGCTGGTTCCGCTGGGCCCGGCGGCCTGCGCGGACGCGGCGGTCTCGCCCTCGCGGGCCTCGCTGGTGGCGGCCCCGGCCAGCTCGCGGACGACCCGGATCATCTCCCCCGGGTCGAACGGCTTGGTCAGGTAGGCGTCCACGCCGATCTCACGGCCGCGGTTCTTGTCGTCTTCCTGCGCCCGCGCGGTGATCAGGACGACGCGGATCCGGCTGGTCTGCGGGTTGCGGCGCAGCTGGCCGGCGGTGACCCAGCCGTCCAGGCGGGGCATCATCACGTCGAGCGTGATCACGTCCGGGTCGATCGCCGCGACCTTGTCCAGGCAGTCCTGGCCATCCACGGCGGTGGCGACGTCGAACCCTTCCAGGGTCAAGTTGACGGCGATGAGCTGCCGAATCACCTCATCGTCGTCTACCACGAGCACGCGTCCCAGAGCCTGCGCCACGGCGTGAGGCTAGCGTGTCCTGGCCAGTTCCCGCGACAACATGCCCAAGGCGTCGCCAAGCTGTGCCCACGGCGGTCCATGGTGGGCGCCGGGTACTGATACTCTTTCTCCGTCCTGGAGCCCCCGTAGCTCAGGGGATAGAGCACCGCCCTCCGGAGGCGGGTGCGCAGGTTCGAATCCTGCCGGGGGCGCCCAAAACATGGGAACTATCGTCGCTCGGTTCGCCGTTCCCCGCCGGGCTTCCGGGCTGACCGGCCGCCTCCTTCACAAGCTGGGTGAGGCTGGGTAGTGCATCGGCCCGGATCGTGACGCGGATGGTCACCTCGTGGCGGGGCCGGTGGTAGCGAACCTGGAGCTGGAAAGCGTCGTAGAGGCTGCGCTGGTATCGATGATCAGCGTGTGCAACCCGGCCACTTTACTATCGGCTGCTAGCCATACACGATTACCATCCCCCGGCCACCTCCCACATTGTTTTTACAGGCATGGACCTGTATCAGTCTGGGAGTCCGCGTATTCCTGTCTCAGCAGGTATCCCGGTGGGAGTACCGATTAGCTGGCGGAAAGGAACCCCGGCCGGTTTGTAGGGAACCGATCTAGACGAGCATTCGATGCCCTACCTGAGCACTACACGAGCAGCGAGCGGGATACTTGAGCACTGGCGGCTTCGCGGTCACCAGCTGTTACGGCACGGAGGTCGCGGCCGACGGGTCCGTGATTATCCCGGCCGACTGCTGGTGCTGCCGCCGACAGCGCGGTAGGCGGCCGGACTCCTCGCCGTGAGCGTGGACCGCTGCGCTCAGCAGCGGGCGGGCGTCCCGCCGCGCGGCCTCCTCAGTCCCCGGGTGGCCCCTCTCACAGACTCGCCGGGGCCCGGCTCGCGCACGGCCCCGGGCGACCGGCCGTTGCGCTGGTCCATGAACCGCCGTGCCCTGACCCCGGCCGGGGATGAATCAGCTGCAAAAGAGCCGGGAGACTGCGGCCGCTTCCGCGGCTAGCGGGATCTCCCCGCGGCCGGCCTGGCCCTGGCCCGCCAAAGCCATCCGGCCGCGGCGATGAGCAGGCCCGCGCGCAGCCAGACGTCGGCCAGGTTGAACGTCGGGCCGTAGAACCACAGGTGAATCCAGTCGACGACACCGCCGTGGAAGATGCCGGGCGCCCGGGTCAGCCGGTCGATGAGGTTCCCGGCCGCCCCGGCGGCGGCCAGGGCGGCGCCGGCCCGTTCGGCGAGGCTGCCCGCTCGCGCCGCCCACCAGCCGAGCAGGATCATGCCAGCGACGGTCAGGACCGCGATAAGCGGCTCGTAGCCCGAGCCGAACCCGAAGGACGCGCCGTGATTGATCACCAGCTGCAGGCGGATCAGGTGGCCGGGGATGGTGATGGTGCGGCCGCCGGAGAGCCGGCCGCTCGCCCAGGCCTTGGTCGCGGCGTCGGCCGCGACCGCGGCCACCGCAATGCCAGCGCACCACCAGGCACTCCTGGCCGACCGCGGGCGTTCCGTCTGCGAGCCCGCCCCGGACCTGCCTGTTCTAGTGCCGTAAGCCACGGGGCAAGTCTGACAGACGGCCCCGGGCTGCTGGGCTGACGCCGCGCGTTCCGCAGACGGCCACCAGCGGTGACCAGACGCTTCCACCCTCGAGTGCGGACTGGCAGATCGCTGAAGGTACTCGCCCAGCAGAACGGCCCCAGGACGCCAGCTACGCACCGTGAACACGACCACACTGCATAAAAGCTCAACCACCTGAACCAGCTCCGCCCTGCGCCGGCCCGGGCCAGGTACCGGCTGACGGTCGCAGCGGACACCCGGGGCCGGTGGTGGTGTTCCAGGTGCCAGCAGATCGTGTGCGTCGGCGCCGAGATCATGGGCCGGGGGAAATTCGGCCCCCACCACGGCCCCTGGCCGGACCCCGCGGGTTCCTGGGCGCCGGCCTGATCGACCACCTGCACATCGTCGTGGTGCCCATCGTGCTGGGCCGCGGGGGCGGTGATCGCCTCAGCGTCGGTGGCTTGCCGAGGGCTACGGGGCCGTCTTGCGGCTGCCGGCGTGCCAGTCCTCCTCCGCCCCGGCCGTGCCGGGGTCTACGCCGAAGCTGCGCAGTTGCGGCCGTTCACGCAGGCTTCGCTTGAGCTCGGCAAAGCCGGGGAAGGCGGCGAGGCCGGTGACGTAATCCCAGAGCCGGACGGCATCGTCGGGGGCTGGGAGCCTGCTGATCACCGGGCCGAAGAAGGCCGTGCCTCCCGGGGGGCTGAAGTGAATGATCGGCGTACCGACGTCCCTGCCGGTCAGTGACAGCGCCTCGTCGCCCTCGGCGCGTATCTCACCGTCCCACCGCGTGTCGTCGAGCGCGTCCGCCAGGCCGGCGGGCAGGCCCGCCCTGGCGAGTAGTGGCCCGACGAAGGCGCGGCTGCCCCGGGTGGCAGGCGTCAGGTCGGCCGCACCGGGACCGTCGAAGATCTCGCTACTGACGGCCTCGTAGAACGACCCGACGGCGTTCGGGCCGTGCTCGGCCCGCGCCCGCGCCGCGACCCGCAGCAGCCGCAGCCCTGAGGTGTGCCCATCCTGGTAGCCGGCCGGAAAGTGACTGCCGTAGTCGACCCCGGAGTTGATCAGGCGGAGCGAGATAAACCGCCAGTTGACGGTGTAGTCCCGGTGCGCGGCCACCATCCGCACCCACTTGCTGGTCATCCAGGCAAACGGGCACACCGGGTCGAAGTAGAAACGGACGTCCGCGTCGGGCATGCTGCATCCCGTCAAGGTCAGGCCGTCGCGGCCGGCGAGTGCTCGCGCAGGTAGCGGACCAGGCCCACGACGTCGTCGGGGTCGAGCCGCCCGATGGCGCCGGTGGAGTACACGCTGACCACTACGTTACCTGCGGGATCCAGGACGAATCCGGTGGACTGCAGGTACACCGGGTCGGGGTTGACGAACGCGCCGGTGAGCGCGGCGACGGCTGCCGCGTCGGCCCCGTAGCCGACGGGGAAGGTCAGCTTGTGCTTGCCGGCCAGCGCGGCAGTGGTCTCCTTGTCGTCGACCGAGAGGGCGGCGACGCGGATACCGTTATCTGCCAGCGTCTGGCTGGCCCGCTCGAAGGCGCGCAGCTGCGCGTTGCAGTACGGGCACCAGGCGCCCCGGAAGAAGAGCACGACGGCGAAACCGCCGGCGAACGCGTCCGGGAGGGTCAGCGCCTGCCCGTCTGCGGTGGTGATCGTCAGCCGCGGGAACGGCTCGCCGGGGGTGAGCAGAGGCATTGCGGTTCTCCTTCACGATTCTTCCGACGGTGCCGGGCGGGACCGCCTGGTACGTAGGCGTCGCCTCCGCCCGAGGTCTTACCAGTGAATTTCACGCGAGCGTGCCCTGGTAAGACACCGCCGCTGTGCGCTGCTAACGGTTCGTGCCACGTTCAGGAACATTCAGCGGACCGGCCGCAGCCGGCTCCCTTCCGCCCCGCTCGCAGCGTTAACCCATAAGGAGGCCGCAGTGGCAACTGACTTCACCGGCAGGACCGCACTGATCACCGGGGCCGGGCGCGGCATCGGTCGCGCGATCGCGCTCGGGCTCGGGGGCGCCGGCGCCCGCGTGGTCCTGCTCGCGCGTACCGCGGGACAGCTGGAGGTGACCCGCGCCCTGCTGCTCCAGCAGGGCGTTCCCGAACGGCGGATCCTCGTAGTGCCCGCCGACCTGGCCGACGAGGAACAGCGCAGCGGTGCGGCGGCGACAGTACTCGCGGCGGGCCGCGTGAACATCCTGGTCAATAACGCGGCCACCGTCGAGCCGCTCGGCCCAACCATCGGTATCGGGGCGGTGGACCTGCGGCTGGCCTTCGAGGTCAACGTCGTCGCGCCGGCCGCGCTCACCGCCGCCGTCCTGCCCGGCATGCTCGGCGCCGGCTGGGGCCGCGTCGTCAACATCTCCAGCGGGATCGCCGCCCACCCGGCCGGCATGGTCCGCGGCAACGCCTACGCCACCACCAAGGCCGCGCTCGAGGCGCACACCGTGAACCTGGCCGCCGAACTGCGCGGCACCGGCGTGACCGTCAACGCCTACCGGCCGGGCGGCGTCGACACCGCGATGCAGGCCTGGATCCGCCGGCAAGATCCCGGGCGGATTGGCGCGGCCCTGCACGAGCGATTCAACCAGAATTTCGCCGAGGGCACCCTGATCACCCCGGAGCACTCCGCCGCGGCGCTGCTCGCCCACCTGGCCGGCGACGACACCGGAGAGATCTGGGACGTCAGCACCGCCCCCGTCGCCGCCTGACGCCCGGCCGGGCCGTGCGCCGCCCTGTCATCTGACGGCGGTGACACCGGGGCGGAAGCGCACCGCCTGCCGGTCATCCGCCGGGCTGGCCACTGGTGACCGCCAGGGAGAGCCCGGTGAAGTCCTCACCGCACTGACCACACGCCGCCAGGTGAGCGGCGACCCCGGGATAGCGCCCGGCCGCATCCCCTCCCGCCGCCACGAGGTCAACGTAGATATGCAGGACCGCCATCGCCTCGTCGCAGCCGACATCCCAGGGCTCGGTTCGCAGGAACCGGTCCAGTCTCCCCAGGTCGCTCATTGCTGCTCCAAGCCCGGCTCTTCCAGGTACCCGTTGGCGACCAGCGCCCGGCGGATCTTACGCCTCGCGTCGAAAATCACCTTGTAGATCGTGTTACGCCGCAGGCCAAGCTCGGCGGCCAGCGCGTCCAGCGGTATCCCGTCCACCACGATCGCCACGAAGACCCGGCGCTGGTGCGCGGTCAGCTCGTCCTCGACGACCCGGCGCACCTCCGCGAGGATGCCCGCCGACTCCGCATGCTGCGCCGGGTCCAGGCCGAGCCGGTCCGGGAGCCGCTCCCACTGCCCGGCATCCAGCGCGACCGGCGGGTTGCGCCAATAGTGGCGGCCGAGCTTGCCCGACACCTCCAGGATGACGAACCGGTACGCCCAGGTGATGAACCGGCTCTCGCCGCGGAAGTCACCGAGCTTGCCCAGAATGGCCAGCATGGCATCGCCGGCGGCCTGGTGCGCGACGTCATCGAGTTCCGGGCCGGTCACGGGAGTGCTGGCCGACCGGCGCCAGACCTCGGCCAGCGCGATGCGCACCAGCCGCGCGTGCAGCTCACGCTCGGCCGCCTGGCGCTCCGCGCCATCGGCGCCCAGGCGCCGCAGCCAGCCCGCCGACTCCTCGTCCAGGCCCTTCGCCGGCAGCCTGGCAGGTTCCACGCTCGGCAGGCTACCGCCAGCGGCCGTCGGCTCCGCTCCGCAGGTCCATTCGCGCAGCTCGTGCAGGATCTTCGAGCCCGGGCGTGCGCGACCCGGCAGGCCCGGTTGAGGCGGGCGGGTCAGTCGCTGTAGTGATAACGGGCCTTGAGGATCGTCACCTCTTTGTCGCCGGCCCGGTAGATAAGCCGGTGCTCGTCGTCGATGCGGCGGGACCAGTAGCCGGACAGGTCACCCGTCAAGGGCTCCGGCTTACCTATCCCGGAGAATGGGTCTCGCTGGATCTCACCGGTCAGCCGCGTGATCCTCTTCGCCATCTTCCCGTCCGCGCCCAGCCAGTAGAGGAAGTCCTCCCACGCGTCGGGGTCGAAGTGAATGCTTCGCACTACTCGCCCGCCAGAGCTTCTAGCTCCTCCATGGTCTTGACGACGGCGGCTTCACCCGACTTGTCCCGGGCGACGGCTTCCATGAGCCGCACCTGGCCCGCAGCCGCGAGCCCGCCCTCTCTGGTTATGGGCCGCTTGCTGCTGCCTCAGGTGAGGAGGGCCCGCCCCGGCGGTCGATTTCGAAGGCGAGGCTCAGTTCGGCTATTCCGCGGGGATCAGACAGGGAGCGTCCGGTGAGCTGCTCGAGCCGGCGCATCCGGTGCCGGACCGTGTTGGGATGACAGAACAGGATGCTGGCCGCCTTGCTGGCGGAGCCGCCATTGTCGAGCCAGGCGCCGAGGGTAGTGAGCAGGACTGCCCGCTGGCCGGCCGGGATCTGGCCCAGCGCGGCCAGGACGCTGCCGGCGACGTGCCGCATTACCTCCGGGTCGCTGCCTGCCGCGACGGCGAGCAGGTCGCGGTCGAAGACTGTGACGCGCTGAGCGTCGAACGCGGTGCGCAGCGCGATCCTGGCCAGCCTGAGGTTTCGGGCGGTGTGCCGGAGATCGTCGTAACACGGGCTGACCCCGACCAGGCCCAGGCTGAGCGAGTTCAGGGAATCCGCTAGGCGGATAAGGTCGGGCCGCGGGCCGGGCAGCCACGCGATCCCGACTTCGGCGTCGTGCAGGAGCCGCCATGCCGAGATCACCCCGATGCGCTTGAGCGCCGCTTCCGCCTGCGGCAGGGCATGCCGTCCGGGGCCTGGTGCCTGCGCGGCGATAACGACGTAACTGCCCCGCAGCGGGATCCGCAGGATGTCTGCTGCCTCCCAGAGATTGGCCTCGTCCAGCCGGCCTTCCAGCAGCGCCTGGACCACGGCCGAGCGTTCCTCCTCCTGGCTAAGGACCTGGAAGGTGATCTCCTCCCGGTAACCGTCGGCCATCTCCTGGGTGAAGGTGTCCAGCGTGAGCCACATCTCGGAGGCGGCACGGAGCGTGACACCGGCAGGCACCGCACTGCGTGCCGCGGTGTCGGCCAGGCAGTCCCATAGGTACCGGGCCGCGACCCGGTAGGCCGCCATCACTGCGCTCAGCGGCACGCCGGCCCGCGCGCGCCGTCTCCCGTTCTTGCGTGATTCCGGGGACGCGACCGCCGGGGCGCGCCCGATCGGGCCGAAAACGAACCCGATGTTGTCCAGGCAGGTCCGGCGCAGTTCCTCGTCGCTGATCGCCGTGCTGGTGCCGTAGACCGGCACGGCTGCCCTGATCCTCGCGGCCATCCCGTCAGCGAGCTCGTCGGCCCGCTCCCTGAGCTCCGCGCCGAGCAGAGCGAGCCCGGCGCCGGCATCGTCCGGTGGCAATTGTTCCACCGGCCAATGCTAACCCCCACCCCGCCGGAACATACCAGCTCCTTTCGCTCCGTCCGGACAAGAGGTTGTCCCGGAGAACAATCTGCGCCCAGTTACCGTGCCTCTCCGGACATCGACTTCACGCGGGCAGCCCGCCACGATAAGCAGCAGTCCCACCGTCTGCCCGCCGGTTACCCGCGCCGGATTCCCCGTTCCCCGTCCCGAATGGCGGTATATCAATGAGCCTCAGCACCAGCGAGACGCACGACATCAGCCGGGCCAACGCGACCGGCCTGCCGCCGGTCGTCTTCGTCCACGGCCTGTGGATGCTCGCCTCGAGCTGGCAGCCATGGCGGACGTTCTTCGAGGAGAACGGCTACGCCACCATTGCCCCTGGCTGGCCCGATGACCCGGAAACCACGCACGATGCCCGAGCCAACCCGCGGGTCTTCGCGGGCAAGAGCGTCGGGCAGGTGACCAGCCACATGGCCGAAGCCATCGCGGCGCTGCAGCACAAGCCAGCGATCATCGGGCACTCCTTCGGCGGCCTGATTACCCAGCAGCTCGCCGGCCAGGGACTGGCCACGGTGTCCGTCGCGATCGACTCGGCCCCGTTCCGCGGGGTACTGCCACTGCCGCTGTCCGCGCTCCGGTCGGCCGCGCCAGTCATCGGCAACCCGGCCAACTACCGGCGGGCGGTCATGCTCACCTACGAGCAGTTCCGCTACTCCTTCGCCAACGCCATCAGCGAGAACGAGGCCCGGCGGCTGTATGCCGCCTATCCCGTCCCGGGCTCAGGGATCCCGCTCTTCCAGGCCGCGGCCGCCAACATCAACCCGCTCACCGAGATGAAGGTGGACACCAAGAACCCGCACCGCGGCCCCATGCTGCTCATCACCGGCGAGAAGGACCACATCGCCCCGCATGCCATCGCCACCGCCTCCTACAGAAAGCAGAAACGCAACCGCGCCACCACCGAAATCCAGGAGATCCCAGACCGCGGCCACTCCCTGGTCTTCGACAGCGGCTGGCGAGACATCGCCGAAACAGCCCTGGCGTTCATCAAGGGCACCCGCTAAAGTCACCCGGCCCGGGCCCACGCACGGTGGCATGCCTCGCCGAGAGTGACGGCGAGGCGGGAAAACGTGCGGGTCCGGCACATCCCTCCGCTGGAGGAACAGCGACTGTGAAGTACATCCGGCGGGGGCGGCCGCTGGCGCGGGCTTACGCCCGGGACGGCTGCCGTAACGTGAACGTTGACAAAAAGCCACCCTAACGGCGAAAGTCAGGCCATGCGGGTGGCAGCCGGCGGTCAATGCGGGGTGCACCGCGGAGTTCGCGGGGAGGAGCGGAAGCAGATGCGGAATCCCGCAGCGGCGATGAGCGATCCAGAGGGCGCGTGCCGCCCGGCGGTCGCCGGGCCGGGCGAGTAATCAGATGCGCCTGCTCCTGATCGGCGCTCCAGGCGCCGGCAAGGGAACGCACTCCCAGCTGCTGGCTGAGCGGTTCGGCCTCACCCACATCTCCAGCGGTGACCTGCTGCGCCAGCACATCAGGGACCAGACGCCACTGGGGCTGCGGGCGAAGTCGTACGTCGACCACGGCGACCTGGTTCCGGACGGCCTCGTGATGGACATGCTGCGCAAACCGGTGCTGGCCGCGGCGAGCGGTTATGTGCTCGACGGGTTTCCGAGGACCGTCGAGCAAGCCAGGGCATCCTACGACGTGGCCCGGGAGCTCGGGGCTGAGGTGCAGGCCGCGATCCATCTCGACGTCCCCCGCGAGGTGCTGGTGCGCCGGCTGCTGGAGCGCAGCCGGGGTTCCGACGACAACGAGGCGGTTATCGACCACCGCTTGCAGGTCTACCAGGAAAATACCCTGCCCCTGCTCGAGTACTACGCGGGCCGGGAGTGGATGTTCACCGTCAATGGCGACCGGCCCATCGATACCGTCCACGAGGACATCGTGTCGCGCATCCAGAAGCTGGCCTCTTTCATCGCATCGACGTCATAAGCCACCCCGGGCCGGCGAACTGCCCGCGGCCGCCTGGCGCGACCGGTGACCGGTGAGCGCCGCTAACGGATGAGGCCGAGCCCCCGGGCCTTGCTCACCGCCTCATCCCGGGTGTGCACGCCGAGCCTCTTGTACAGACGTGCCGCCCGCTCCTTGGCGGCCGACCGGGAGATGCCCAGCTTGTCGGCGATCACGGAGAACGGGAGCGGCTTGGGGAGGTACCGCAGCACCTGGGCCTCGGCCATGGTGATCGACGCCGCCCTGACCCGCTCGCCGGCCTCGCCGGCCGCCTCCGCGGCCACCTGGTCCGCCGCGCCGATGAGCGCCAGGGACTCGGCCAGATGCTGGGCCGCCACCTCATCCTCGGCTTCTACGGTGGCGGCGTCTTCGGCGACGGCGTCGGCGGTGGCCTGGTCGGCGGCCGCCACGATCAGGCCCGCTGCGGTCAGGGCGCCGACGGCCTCGTGCACGGCCGTCTCCTCCACCAGCCCGGCAGTGATCAGCGCCCGGACGGCGGCGGCGGCCGCGGCCGACTGGATCTGCTCCGACTCGGCCACTGCCTCGGCTGCTTCGGCCCGGGCCGCCAGCGCGGCCAGCAGCGCCTCGGCCTCATCGGCCTGAGCCCGGGCGATCACCTCCGACGCCTGCTCCATGGCGGCGACCTCGGCCCCTACCACCAGCCCGGTCTCGGAGGTCAGGAAGCCCTCACCGATCAGCGTGCCGCCGGTCTCGGCGATGGCGTCGAACAGCGGGGCGGCCCAGTGGTGCTCGACGAGCAGGAAGGCCAGAGCGGTTCCGGGCTGCAGGGAGTCGGCCAGAGCCTGCGCGTCGGCCGGGTCGAAGGCCGCCGGGCCGCCATCTGGCGCGGACACGGCCGGGCCGCCGTCCGCCACCGGTACGACCGCCGCGAGGAGTGAGCCGAAGTCCTCGTCATTGCCGACCGCCACCCGTTCGACGATGCCGTCCTGGTTCTTGGCCACGAAGAGCATGTCGAGCAGGCGGAGAACGCCCCGGCCGCGGAGCCGGTCAACCTCGGCCAGGATCCGGTCCTCAGCACCCGCATCCCGGCTGAAGCTCAAGGCGATCACCTGCAGCGGTGCGGTCATCGTTGTCCTCCCCGTTCCGGCTCTGATCCCGCCGACCGTACCACCCGGCGGTGTCACCGCTCGTGGCGCGTTCGCGCCGGGGGGGGACTGTCAGGATGGCGGTATGGAAGTGCTGAGCAGCCGGATCCTGGTCCGCCCCGCCGACCTGGGCCAGAGCCGTCATTTCTACCGGGATGTGCTGGGTCTGGCCATCTACCGGGAGTTCGGCTCGCCGGAGGATCCCGGGGTGGTGTTCTTCCTCGGCCCGGGCCTGCTGGAGGTCTCCGGGCACTCGGCGGGGGCGGCCGGCCCTTCGGTGATGATCTGGCTCCAGGTGCGCGATGTTCGCGCCGAGCATGAGCGCCTGGCCGCGGCCGGTGTGCACGTCCTGCGTGCGCCGGCCGCGGAGCCCTGGGGACTGACCGAGATGTGGATCGCGGACCCCGACGGCGTCCGGATCGTTCTGGTGGAGATCCCCGCCGGTCACCCACTCCGCCGCGACCCGCGATCCTCATCGCCGGCCAGCTGACGTGGGTGAGGCTGACGGGCGCGGAACGGGGCAGCCGGTGTGGCTGGCCGGGAACGTGGGTGGCGCGTGGCGGATCGGCGACACCGTGCACCGGACGGCGGGGCCGTGGACGCCAGCGGTTCATGCCCTGCTCCATTTCCTCGCCCCGCGTATTGAGCACACTCCGCGGGTGCTGGGGTTCGACGAGCAGGGCCGTGAGGTGCTGACCTTTCTGCCTGGGCGGGTCGCCGACATTGATACCGAGCTGCTGACGCCGGGCCAGATCGACGCGCTCGTGTCGTGGACACGCCGCTTCCACGAGGCGGTGGCCGGGTTCAGCCACCCCGGCCCGTGGCGGTCCCCGCAGATGCCGCAGGCCTCCCTGATCGGCCACAACGACATCGCCCCGTACAACGTTTGCTTCGACGGTGATGAAGTGGCCGGGGTGTTCGACTGGGATCTGGCCGGGCCGACGACGCCGCTCATGGAACTGGCCTTCATCGCGTGGAACTGTGTTCCGTTGTGGCGCGATATCGGAGACCGGGTCTCCGCCGAGCGCCTCCAGCGGATTTGCGCCGCCTACGGCGGCGTCGATCCGCGGCAACTCGCAGATGCCGTCCCCCGCCGGATCCAGCTGATGCTGGACTGGATCCCGCTCGGCGCCGCCGCCGGCGATGCCGGGCTGCGCCGCCTGATGAGCCAGGGCGAGCCGGAACGCTCGCAGGCAGCGCTGAATGAACTGGTGCCCAGACTGCGGCGAATCCGGCGCCTCCTCCGCTGACCTCCTTGTCCGGGAGTGCCACGTGCGGCTAGCGGAAGGCGGCCGGCAGCCCGGGCGGGGTCGGCTCACGGCTCCAGGGCCGCGCGGACCAGGTCACGGATCTCGTCATCGGGGATGCCCGCGGCGTCGCCCGGACGGAACTGGATGGTCCCCTTGCTGGTCTTGAGCCCGGGGTGGCGGGAGGTGAAGCCGGCCTCCCGGCCCTGCGGCCAGCCGTAGAGCGACACACCGTGTTTCCACGCGCCCAGGTAGAGGCGGCGCCCGCCCGCCCGGTAGGTGGGAATCTGATACGAGAGCGCCACGGCCACGTCCGGGCGCACCTGGCGGATCAGCTGGTGCAGCCGGTCGAACAAGGGCCGGTGCTCGGGGGGGATCGCGTCGATGTAGGCTTCGACGGCCGGGGCCAGCTCGGCCTGGGCGCGGCCGGGTCCCTGCTCACGGCGGTCGGCGGTGTCGGGCATGGCACTGTCCTGTCGTTGGTGGCCGCTGTCGCCGGCAGTGACGGCTGCCGCCGCCGGAAATCACCGCCCACGCCAGGCCAGGCGGGGCAGCCCGCGGGGCCCGCGCCCGCTGCGTCGTCCCCTCGGGCCGGTCAGCGGCGGGAACCTGCGAACTCCTGCGCGGCCCGGGCCGCCGCGCACGGAGCGCACAGCGGCACGTTGACCTCGCCCAGCCAGTCCGAGCTGTACTGGGCCGTGATCACCGCGTCGAACACCTCACACACGCCGCGGTCAGCCGGATGCGCCCTCGAGCAGAAGCACAGGCAGGGCCGGCGCCGCATGGCCTTCTCGGCGCGCTCCCGCACCGCCCGGACCTCAGGACGGTTGGCTACCTCCGCCAGCGCGTCGATCGCCGGCCGGACACGCTCGATCGCGTCGGTCATCGCCTGCCCGACGCGACGGCCGACCTCCGCGAGGGTCTCGGCGAGATCGGTCTCCCTGTCATCACCCACAGTTGCATCATCGCACTACCCGGGGCCAGGAACCAGGGCACGCCGGGCCAGATCCGGCCGGCGTACCCTGGGCCGGGGGGCCTGCGGCCCGCTGCTCACTGGACGTGGTGAGCCGGGTCCGGCGGGAGCAGCATGCCAGAGTACGTCCTTGATCATCACTCCCGAGGCGAGCGCGAGCGGCTGGCGCTCATGTCGCGGCTGCTCGATCCGATGCACCGCCGTCACCTCGAGCGGCTGGGAGCCAGGCCGGGCATGCGGACTTTGACCTGGTCACCGCCCGCGCCGTGCTGCATCATGTGGCCGGCCCGGAGACCGCCGTGGCGAACCTGGTGGCCAGCGCCCGGCCGGGCGGGACGGTCCTGCTGATCGAGCCGGATTTCCTGCCGGTCAGTATCGCCGGGCCGCCCGGGGTCCGGGCGTTCTGGGACGGCTGGCTGGCCTGGTCGCGCGACCAGGGCATCGACTACTTCATCGGCCGCCGCCTGCCGTCGATGCTGTCCGGGCTGGGGCTGCGGGACGTCGAGGCCACGGCCGAGACGGCGCTCTTCAACGGCGGTTCCCCGTGGGCCGCGTACTGGAGGCAGACAGTCATCGAGCTGCGTCCCCGCCTGCTGGCGTCCGGGAAGCTGGATGGCCCGTCCATCGACACGTTCCTGGCCCAGTGCGCCGACCCGTCGTGGTGGACCCAGGCCATAGCCTTCACCGCCGCTAACGGCCGTACACCTCCGGCTTAGCCGGGTCAGCACGTCACCGCCAGCGGATGAGCAGGCTGGATAATGCGATTTACAATAGGAAGTAACTGGCCCGAATTCCTAGCTGCTGGGCTGCGGCGCGGTGCAGTGGATCTGTGGCTTAACGCCCAGGTAATTAAGCGGGCCGGCGGCGATCGTCACCGCGGTGGTACTGGCCTTGCTGCAACTGCTGGCGGTCTGGTGGTAGTCGCCCCGCTGCCCCGCGGCGAAAGCCCCGATGACCAGCCAGACGATAAGAAGCACCGATCCGATATGCACGTAGCCTCCCTCAGCCATCTGCCTTAAATAAAACAGGCAGCCAGGAACAGCCGCCGGGCGCTTTATCACCACCCGGCCCTGCGCCATGAAGCCTACCCAGGCGCGGGCATACAGGGTCCGGTATGCACCCCGCGCCCGTGCTTTTCCAGGAATCTGGAAGCCGGCGGATACCGGGTGTCATCCGGCCCGCGCCAGGGCCACTGCCCGCCAGGGCCGCTCCCCCGGCTGCCGCCGTCAGTTGCCCTGCCCCCGGGATGCCCGCCGGGCGGAGGTGAGGGACGCGTAGACCACCGTGGAACTCAGATAATGGCGGGTGGCGTAGTCGAATGCGCCGCCGCACGTTATCAGGTGCAAGGCTGCGTAGCGGGTCCGGCCGTAAATATCTTTCGCCGGAAATCTTGATTTCAGGTAGCGACGCACACCCGTGACGCGGAAAACAGCGGTAATCCCGTCGGCGAGCCTAACCTCGACCCTGTCCCCCGGGCGGAGCGCTCCCAGGCGGAAAAAGACGGCGGGCCCCTGAACGCTGTCCACGTGGCCTTCCAGGACTGACGCCCCGATCTGCCCGGGTGTCACCGAGTACTTAAACCAGGCCGCCTCACTGGACTTCGTCAGGAGGGGCGGCACCCGGATCGCGCCGTCGGAGCTGACGCCCAGGCGCAGCAGGTCCGAGTGCACCCCGATGGCCGGGATCTCGACGGACACCGGCACAGAGCGCCGCAGCCACGGCCCCCTGGCCCCGGCGCCCGGCCCGATGGCGCCCGCGGCCGCCTGGGTAGGTTGCGGCGCATGCTGCTGCGAGGCGATCGCGACGACGACCGCGGCGGCCCCGCCCAGGATGAGGAAGGCGCCGGCCACCCCGGCCAGGCGGGCCCGGAGGCTCCGGCGCGTACGGGGCGGAGGGGCGAACCTGCTCTGCGGCCAGGCCACCACCACCCGAAACCCGGCTACGCGCTGCCGCTCCATCTCCCGCAATACCGTCCCTCCCCGCCTTCCCCAGGGTGTTCTACTCGCGTAGCCTAATATTCCTGTGACGAACAAGCCATTGCCTGTCTGGGCCGTCCATGGCTTTGCCTTTATGGCCGACGGCACTTTCCGGGGCCTGCCTCCGGGCGGCGCGGGCAGCCACCGCGCCTGCCGCACGATTCCCGTTACGATCCTGGTTTCCGATGCGGGAATCGGGGAAAAGGGCCCAGCCACCCGCCGGACGCATGAGGAGGTCCGATAAGCATGCGCACCACTATCGCGGGGAGAAGGCTCAGCGGGAGATTAAGCGCAGGCTGCGCCACGCTGACCGTGCTGGCTTCGGTGTCGCTCTCGGCCTGCTCTGGAGGCACGCCCTCGGCCACGCCGCCGTCCCTCTCCCCGGGGGCCTCACCGACCGGAACGGCCACCTCGACCATCTCGCCCAGCGCAACGTTGACTGGGAGCCCTAGCCCCTCGGCCACCGTGTCGCCCACGCCCACGCCCACGCCAACTCCCACGCCCACGCCCACGCCCACGCCCACGCCGACCCCCACCTCGACGCCGACCCCGTTCCCCACCGCGGCCCCGGCCACCGGCGGCGGCGGCACCGCCGGATTCCAGGACACGATGCTCCTCAGCCTGGGCGGAGCGGCGATCCTCGCCGGAGCCGGGAGCCTGGCCTACCGCAGGAGGGTCATCAGGAACCGCTGAGCCGCGGAGCCGCCGCGGGCCACGCCGCCTGGCCCACCAGCATGGTCATCTCGTAGGCGACCAGGTCAAGGTCGGCCGAGGCGGTGGTGAGCACGGCGAGGCTCGACCCGTCATCGATCGCCATGATGACCAGGACCCCGCGTTCCATGGTGACCAGGGCCTGGGTGACGGCGCCATCACCGAACACCCGGGCGGCGGCGCTGGCCAGGCTGACCAGGCCGGCGGTGATCGCGGAGATCTCGCCCAGATGACCGGGCTGGATCAGGTCAGACACCGCCACCGGGACCCCGTCCGAGGCCACCACGACGGCGTGCAGGACGCCGGGGACGCGGTCAGTGAAGTCAGCAATGAGCCGGTCGAGGTCCTGTGCGGGGAGCGCCGGATCCACGTGCTTCCCTTTCAGCGTTCCCGGGCCCGCTGACCCGGGTCGGGATCCGCCCGTTCCACGGCGCGGGCCCGGCGGGAGCCCCGCTGGAAGCTGGCCAGCTGTTCCCGGGTGATCTCCGCCGACTCGGCCGGCGCGGCAGGCCGGGCCTCCTGGCCCGGCCCAGCGGGCCGGGTCTCCTGGCCCGCCGCGGCGGCCGGGCCCGGGCTGGCCTGGCGGGCCCGCTGCGGCAGCCGGGCTGGCGGCCCGCTGCGCTGCAGCAGCTCCCGGCGCAGGGTGAGCGGGTAGTCGGATTCGACAGACTCGAAGATGGGCAGTCCCCTGTCCCGCTCCGGCTGCCCCGGCTCGGGCCAGGCCCGGGTTCCCGGCGCGGCCGGAGTCGCGGGGGCTTCGCCAGCCTGTCCGGGGCCTGCTGGGCGGACGTGCGTCCGCCGAGATCAGCGCGGCCGGCAGGTACACCTCGGCGGTGGTACCGCCGTCCGGCGGCTGCTCCAGCGCCACCGTGATGCCGTGCCGCGCGGCCAGGTGCGCGACCGCGAACAAGCCCATGTGCCGGGTGACCGCCGCGTCCGCGGCAGACGGGTGGGCCAGCTGCCAGTTGAGCTGCCGCAGATGCTCCTCGGGCAGGCCCGTGCCGCCGTCGGTAATGCTGATCAGCGAGCCGGCCCGCGCCGGGTGGGCGGACACGATCACCTGAGTCGTCCGGGGCGAGAACTCGGTGGCGTTCTCCAGCAGCTCGGCGAGCAGGTGCACGGTATCCGGCACGGCGCTGCCGCGGACCGAGACACCCGGCTGGACGTCCAGGACGACCCGGCCGTACTGCTCGATCTCGGACACGGCCGCCCGGAGCACGTCCACCAGGGTGACCGGCTCGGCCACAGCACGCGGTGTCTCGTGGCCCGCGAGGACCAGCGCGCTGTCCGAGTGGCGCCGCATCCGGGTGACCAGGTGATCTATCTGGAACAGGCTGGCCAGCCGCCCCGGATCATCCTCGCTGAGCTCCAGGACGTCGATCAGCCGCAGCAGGCGTTCCAGCAGGGAGTGACTGCGCCGGAAGAAACTCCCGGATACCGCGCCGATGCTGCGGCGGCGCCGGGCCTCTTCCCCGGCCAGCCGCCAGGCTTCCCGGTGCGCCTGGTCGAAGGCACCGGCCATCCGGGTGATCTCGCCGGCGGGCGGCGGCAGGGCTGCCGCTTCCAGCCGCCGCAGCGGGCGCACCAGCGACCCGGCCACGATCATGGTGGCCAGCAGGACAGCGACCAGGACGGCCAGCGCCACGCCGCCGGTGACCATCGCGGACCGCATCGCGGACCGCTGCTGGGCCTGGGCGTCGCCGGTGATCCAGGTCCCCAGCTGCTGATCGGCGTGCCGCATCCAGCCGACCGTGAAGGACATCCCGGCCCCCCACTGCTGGCCTGCCTGCGCACCGAGGGCCAGCGCACCAGGCCCGGCCGCGGTCGCGCGCTGTTCCACCGCCTGGGCCGCGGCCGCCAGCGGTCCGGCCAGGGTGTCGGTGAGGGCCCCGCTCTCCTCGGGCGTCGCTGAACTGCGGAAGGACCCGAGGTTGCTGGCCTGCTGCGCCTGGGCGGTGATCAGCGCGGTGCGCGCCCCGGGTGCGAAGCGCCCCTGGGCGAGCGCCGTGCTGAGGATGGCCTGCTGCTGCGCGGCTTCGTCCGTCATCCGGGACAGTGAGCCGAGCGCGGCCACGCTGGTGATCAGGGCCGGGTTGCCGCTCAGGTCGGCGAGGCCGTCGTTCACCGGGAACAGGCCGGCCGTCGCCGCGGAATAGCCGTTGATCGCGGCCAGCGGGGTTGACTGGCCCTGCGCCGCCTGCCTGCGCAGGCCAGGCAGTTCGGCGATGCTGGCCAGGACCGTGGCCGTGCCGGCCTGGGTCGCGGCCGGGTAGTCGCGACCGAACTGGCGAACCAGCCGCCGCACTGACGCCGCCCGCCCGTCGGTGATCACGTACTGCTGGTGCAGGGCCCCGGAGACCCGCGGCCTGCCGCCCGGCCACGATGAACGCGGCCGTGTCGGCGCGCTCCCTCCTCCATCGCCTGCGCTAAGCCGTTGACCTCCTGGTCGAGCACGCCGAACCCGGGTGACCTGGCCATACGCCTGTTGCGCTGCGCACCGAGTCAGTGACCCAGAAGCCCGGTGAGCACCAGGCCCAGCATCGTCGGGATGGCCACCAGGGCGATCAGGCGCCAGGCCAGCCGCCACTTACGCGGCGCCAGCGCGGGGTCCGGGCCACACTGGGCGGGCCAGGCGCCGGCCGGGACGGCGTCAGCAGAACGGGAACGGAAACGGCTCATGGCACGTCCCCGCTAATGCGAGAGACGGCTTCCGGGGCAACGGGCAATTCTCGGGGCCACCTTAGACAAGAGATACGAACAGGTTACCTATTCCCCCGATCTTCCCTAGACAATACCTCTGTGCCTGTCTGCCCGATACGGTCCAGCAGGCCTAAGCCTGGGAGCCAGGTTACCTGAGTGGGCTCAGGACATTTTAATGGGCAGGAGTGAAGCAAGATGCTGCAGTGGCGGGTGCTATTACGGCAAGTACAGATGCAGCCCGGCAGGCATGTGATCGGTGGCCGCGATGGTGCCGCGGAACACCCCGTTGATGTACGCGGCCACGTTGGCCGGATAGGCAGCATTGGGACTGTGCTCTGCGGTGAGCCGCAGGATGGCGGAGGGCTCGCACTTCTGCCCGTCGGCCAGCTGGGCCAGGGACATTTTGCCTGCCGTCGTGTGCTCGATCATCGTGTCTCCTTGTCTGGGCCATCCGGTCTGGGCCATCCGGCGGGCCACCGGTCCGGGCCACCCGGTCCGGGCCACCCGGCTGGCCCGGGCCACCCGGCGGGCGGCGTGCTGCCGGATAGCGGCGCCGCGTCACCTGTATATCCCGCCCGTGGCTGGCTGGCGGCCATCTGGAGGTACTCGGCGGCGGAACCGTCCGGACGGCGCCGGTGAGTACCTCCAGACGGCGGCCCGGGGACGCCTGCCCGGCGGGCCGGAAATTTCCGCGGTACCCCCATCGCCGGCGCCGCCGTGGATTACCCGGCACTTATCCGCCGCCCGGGAAATTCGCCGATACAAAAATCAAGTACGTGGGTGTAGGGTCCGCGCGCCGGAGGAAAACGCTGGCCACGCACCATCACGGGGGGAAACCATGCCGACCGTAATTGCGCACCACGATGTCAAAGATAAAGACCACTGGCTCGCTTCGAGCCTGGCGCGAAGAAGTATTTGGCCCGCTCGGGGTCACCAACATCCGCACGTTCGTGGACCCGCGGAACCCGAGTCAGGTCGCGGTGCTCATGGACGTGGCTGACATGGACGCCGTCATGAGCGCGATGCAAACCGAGGCGATGGCCCAGGCGATGGCGCACGACGGCGTCCTGCCCGAGACGCTGGTCATCCTGGTCGAGGAGTAGCTGCCGCGTCACGGGACCGGCCGCGGGGCCGGGCGGGCCTATCCTGCTCTCGTGCGAGGCTCGGTGACCGTCCACATGGCCGCGCCCGCCGCGCGGGTGTGGGATCTCGTGGCCGACATCACCCGTATCGGGGAGTTCAGCCCGGAGACGTTCGAGGCGGAGTGGCTCACGGCGCGGCCGGGCCCGGCCCCGGGGTGCGTTTCCGTGGGCACGTCCGGCGGAATGGCCGGGGCCCGGTCTACTGGACCACCTGCACGGTGGTCGCCAGCGAGCCCGGGCGCGAGTTCGCCTTCACCGTAGCCGGGCCGGGCGGCAGCACGGTCAATACCTGGCGCTACGAACTGCGCCCGGCCGCGGGGGGCACGGACGTCACCGAGTCGTTCGAGCTGGCTGACCTGCTGGCTACCCGGCTGTACTGGATGCTGGCCGGGCGGGCCCGGCGGCGCACCAACCTGGATGGCATGCGCGCCACCCTGGAAAGAATCAGGGCGATCGCCGAAGCGGCGTAGCCCCGGGCCGCTCACCCCGGCGCGATGGCCGTGTAGTGGCGGATGTAGTCGATCAGCATGGTCCGGGGAAAGGTCAGCGATCGGTCCGGGTTTCCCGGCCAGGTCCCGCCGACGGCCACGTTGACCAGCAGGAAGAAGTCGTGGTCGAACACCCAGGGCCTCCCCCGCAGATCGCGGGGGGTCACCGAGGCGTAGCGGCGGCCGTCGAGGTACCAGCGGATGCGGCCGGGCTCCCAGGCGATGGAGTACACGTGGAAGCCGCCCGCCAGGCTGCCGCGGGCGCGATGCGCGGCAGCGATGCCGGCGGCCCCGGAGTACCCGGGCCCGTGCACGGTGGCGTGCGCGACCGCGGGTTCCTGGCCGAGGACTTCCATGATGTTCACCTCACCGCACCGCGGCCACCCTGCCTCGTCGAAGTCCTGGCCCAGCATCCAGAACGCGGGCCAGATGCCGCGCCCGTCCGGGATCCGGATCCGCGCTTCGACCAGCCCGTAGCGCAGGGCCATCCGGTCCTTGCTGATCACCCGCGCGGACGTGTACCCGTACCCTCCATAACGGTCTTCACGTGCTGCCGGATCTGGCTGGCGCACGACGATAGCGAGGTTGCCGTCCCCGTCGAGGGACGCGTTCTCGGTGCTGTCCGTGTAGTACTGCAGTTCCTGGTTGCCCCACCCGCCGCCCCCGGTCTGCAGCCGCCAGGTCGCCGGATCCGGCGCCGTGCCCGCGGGACCGTCGAACCCCTCCGACCAGGCCAGGGACCATCCCGGAACGCGATCGCTCATGCCCGCCTCCTGCTCCCGGTCCGCTCCGGGGAGTCTGCCACTTGCCGGGGGAGCCCGGCCAGCGGCGGTCCCGGCCGCCCGGTAGCCGCCCGGCCCTCCCGGAAAGTTATACTTTAATTCCGGAAAAGGATTGCTAGTTTAATATTTCCGATATAGCTTGAGGGCAGACCCGGGAAGCAGCGGCCGAAGGCCGTTCCCAGCCCCGGGTCGGCACGAGGACCGGCCACGATCCCAGCGGGCCGCCCTCATCCGGGAAAGAAGCAGCGCCATGCCCCCAACGCCTGCCCCGCCGAGCCCGGCCAGCACCCGGCCGGGCGCTCCGCCGGCCAGCCTCGCCCGCCTCGCCGGCCCTCGCCGCACCCCCGGTCCCGGTTCCCCGGCGTGCGCACACCCCGGGCCAGCTGATCCACCCGGACCGGCTACCACGCTTCCCCACGTACGTCACTGACTAGGAGTCGGTAATGGGCATCATCGCCTGGATCGTCCTCGGCCTCGTCGCAGGCCTGCTCGCTGAACATGCTCATCCCGGGAAAGAGGTCACAGGGCCTCATCCTTACCTGCCTGATCGGCATCGCCGGAGCGCTCGGCGGCGGCTGGGTGGCGACCAGGCTGTTCCACGTCCACACCCTCGGCGGGTTCTTCAACCTGTCCACCTGGCTCACCGCCATCGCCGGGGCAGCGGTCCTGCTGCTGGCCTACCACCTGGTCTCGGGCCGGTCCGGCCGGGTCGCGCACCGCTGACCCCGGCCGCCACCCGGGACTGCCGTCGCCGCAGCGGCGACGGCAGTCCCGCGGCCTGCCGTCCTGAATGAACCGCGAACCCCGGGGCAGATGCCGCTGGGCAGGAACACACGGGAGCCGGCGCCAGCCCGGCCCGGCCGTCTCGGCGGAGGATGCGGTGAGCTTCTTTAACAAAGTCAGGAACCGGGCTCAGGTGACCAGGGGCCGCGCCAAGCAAAAGGTCGGCCGGGCCACGAACAACCGGCGTCTGCAGGCTGAAGGCCTGGCTGACCGGATGAGCGGGAACGCGAAGCAGTTCGGCGAGGACCTCAAGGACACGGGCAAGAACGTCAGGCGCAGGTTCAGCCGGTAGCGCGGCCCGGGCGCGGCCGGCGGGTGGTGATAGACAGGGATTCATGGCCACGAACCTCGTCTCCGCTGAACGGACGGTAGCCGCGCCGCCGGCCGTGGTGTACGGCTATATCGCGGACATGCGCGGGCACCATCCGCAGTTCCTGCCCCCGGCGTTCGCTGATTTCCAGGTCGAGTCGGGCGGTGTGGGGGCGGGCACGATCACCCGCTACACGCTGACCGCCGGCGGCCGCACCCGCCGGTACCGGATGACGGTGGCCGAGCCCGAGCCCGGCCGCGTCCTCACCGAGTCCGACACCGGCTCCAGCGCGGTCACGACGTTCACCGTCACCCCCCAGGGCAGCCAGGCCCTGGTGCGGATCTCCACCACCTGGGAGGGCGCGGGCGGGATCGGCGGCTTCTTTGAGCGCCTGTTCGCCCCGCGGGTGATGCGCAGCCTGTACACCGACGAGCTGGAGCGGCTGGACGCCTACGCCCGCGCGCACCGCGGCACGCCGTAAGCGGGGCCGGCCAGGCTGGCTGCCTCCCCTACCGCAAAGCGCCGCCCCCGGGCCCTGAATCCCCGACCGGGACGGTTTACCGTTCCCGGATAAGCGCAGAGAGGAATACCGGAGCCGTGGGCTGTGAGGTCTCCTGGTTCAGCGCCCTGTGCGACGACGACTATGAGTTCCTGGGCGAGACCGACAGCCAGCTACTGTCAGGCTGGGAGCACTGCCGTAACATTGCCCTGGTCGCGGAGCAGGCTGGTTACGACAACCTGCTGCTGCCTTCCGGGTACAGCATGGGAATCGACTCGATCGCATTCGCGGCCGGGATGGCTCCGCTGCTTCAGCGGATGCAGTTGCTGGTCGCCGTCCGGATGGGCGAGATGTGGCCGCCGCAGCTGGCCCGCCAGCTCGCCACTATCGATCACATGCTCGGCGGCCGGCTCACCATCAACATAATTTCTTCTGACCTGCCCGGCCAGGCACTCGAATCCAGCCTCCGATACCGCCGGACCCTCGAATTCATGCATGTCCTGCGCGATGTGCTCAACGGATCCCGCGTGGACCTGCACGGCGAGTTCTTTGACGCGACCGTGAACGCGCCGCGGCTGCGCCGGCCCGCGGCGGCTGCCCGCCGTTCTATTTCGGCGGCCTGTCCGAAGCGGCGCGTGAGGTCGCCGCGCAGGCGGCCGATGTCTACCTGATGTGGCCGGACACCATGACCGGAGTTGAGGCTGTCCTCACCGACATGCGCGCCCGCGCGGCCCGCTACGGCCGCGAGCTCCGGTTCGGCTACCGGGCGCACGTCATTGTCCGGCCCACCGAGCAGGAGGCCCGTGCGGCCGCCCGGCGCCTGGTTTCACGGCTGGACGACGCGGCCGGGGAATCGATCCGCCGGCGGTCCCTGGACACCACGTCGGCGGGCACGCGACGGCAGAACCAGCTCAGGGACCTGGCCGACGAGGACGGGTATGCCGAGCCCAACCTGTGGACCGGGATCGGCCGTGCGCGGTCCGGCGCCGGGGCGGCGATCGTGGGCGATCCCGGCCAGGTGCTAGCCAAGATCCGCGGCTACGCGGACCTCGGCCTCGAGGCCTTCATCCTGTCCGGTTACCCGCATGCGGCTGAGGCCGACCTGTTCGCCCGGCATGTGCTGCCCCATCTCGACCACGGCCCCCTGTTCCCCCGCTGAGGCGACGCGGCCGGCCGCGTCGCCCGTCCTCGCGTGGGCTAACGTCGGCGTCATGCCTGCCGGAGACGCCGGGAATCCCCCCCGGGTGCGATCGTGGATTACCCCGAAGGCGGTGAAGGGCGGTGCGAGCGGCATCGAGGGCCTGGGGGTGCACGCGATCGAGCCGATCCCGTCCGGCGAAGTGGTCGCGGTCAAGGGCGGCCATATCGTGTCCGGCGAGATCGTCGCGGGCCTGCCTGAGTCGATCAGGGACTCGGCGTTCCAGATCGCGGCGGACCGTTTCCTGGCCGCGCTGACCCGGGACGAACACGACGGCGTGATGATGCGGGTGAACCACTCGTGCGAGCCGAATGTGGGCCTGGGCGGCAACGTCCTGCTGGTGAGCATGCGGGACATCGCCGCCGGCGAGGAGCTCACGCTCGACTACGCGCTGTTCCTGGCCGACCCGGACTTCGCCATGGCCTGCCACTGCGAGGCGGTGACCTGCCGGGGAACCGTGACCGGAACCGACTGGACACGTGCCGACCTGCAGGAACGCTACCGGGGCTGGTTCTCCTGGTGGCTGCAGCAGAAGATCACCGCCCTGCGGCGGGGGTAATCCTGCCTGCGCCACTCCCCCGTGCCGGTCCGATCGCGGCGGCCCGGAGGTGGCGGTCCGATCGCGGCCGTCCGGTCGTGGCGATGCTGGCCTTGACGAATCATATGAACGTTCTTTTAATTTGGTTCATGGGCCGCATCGCGGGCGTCACCGCCGCCGAGACGCGCGAGCGCCTGCTGCGCGCGGCGGCCGACGTGTTCGCCGACCGGGGGTTCGACGGCACCCGGGTGGCCGGCATCGCGGCGGCCGCGGGCGTCAGCAACGGCGCACTGTACGCGCACTTCGCCTCGAAAGCGGACCTGCTCGTGGACGCGCTGCGGACGCACGGGCGGGGCCTGCTCGCCGACGTGTTCGCCGCTGAGCCCGACGTGCCGCTCACCGAGCTGCTGCTCCTCATCGGGCGGCGGCTGCCCCGCCCCCGTGACCCCCGCGGGTACCTCATGGTCGAGGCCCTGGCCGCAGCCCGGCGGGACGAGGATGTCGCCCGGCCGATGCGCGACTACGTGGGTGAACGTGCCGACTGGCTCGCGGCACTCATGCGTTGCGCCCAGCGCGACGGCGAGCTCGACCCGGCGCTGTCGCCGGACGCGCTCGCCCACTTCTGCCTCCTGCTCGCCATGGGCAGCGCGCTCATCCCGCCGGACCTGCACGCGGTGGACGAGGACGAGTGGGCCGCGCTGCTCTCCCGGGTGGTCGCCGCCCTCGCCCCCGCTGCCCGGCGCGCAGAGCCGCGCCCCAGCCGCCCCCGGCCCAGACAGCCACACCACCGGCAGCCACACCACCGGCAGCCACACCACCGGCAGCCACACCACCGGCAGCCACACCACCGGCGCCGTCGCCGCACCGTCAGGAGCAGCACCGTGAAAGTGCAGATCGACTCCGGCCGCTGCCAGGGGCACGGCCGCTGCTACGACATCGCCCCCGGCCTGTTCGGCGACGACGATGAGGGCTATGGCCGGGTCCTCGGCGACGGCCTCGTGCCGCCGGGCCAGGACCACGAGGCCCGCCTCGCGGTGGCGAACTGCCCCGAGCAGGCGATCACGCTGACCGGCGGGTTGTGAGATGGCCGTCGATGATCGCTTCACCCAAGGCTTCCAGGAACCCGGCGACGAGCGGCCCCTCGGCGTCCGGAGCGAGATCATCACCGGACCGGTCTCGGACTGGGCGACCGACTTCTCCCACCTCGAGCCGGAGTGGTCCGCCGATCCCTACCCGATCCAGGACGACCTGCGGCAGCGGTGCCCGATCGCGCACACCAGCCGGTTCGGCGGCGCCTGGCTGCCGACCCGGTATGAGGATGTCGCGGCGATCGCGTACGACACCGAGCGCTTCTCGTCGCGGTCGATCATCCTGAGCAACTTCCGGCCGCCCCGGGAACTGGCGCCGATCGGCGGCTCGCCACCCATCTCCTCTGACCCGCCGTTCCATCACGACGCGCGCAAGCTGCTGCTCCCCGCGTTCACCCGGACCGCGATCGAGAGGCAGGAGCCGGCCACGAGGGCGTTCTGCCACTCCCTCGTCGACGCGTTCGAGGGACGGGAGGTCGTCGACGCCGCCCGCGACTACGCGCAGCACATCCCGATGCGGGTCATCGCCGACATGCTCGGCTTCCCGCCGCAGGACGGGCCGCAGTTCCGCGAGTTCGTCGAGAACCTGCTCGAAGGGATCAACCTGCCGCCCGAGGAACGCGTCGAGCGCGTCGGCGAGCTGTTCGACTACCTGCTCGCCCAGGTCAACGACCACCTTGCCGATCCGCGCGCAGACCTCACCAGCTACCTGATCGACGCGGAGCTCTACGGCCGCAAGCTCGACCCGTCGCACGTCGTCGGCACGATGGCCCTGCTGCTCATCGCCGGCATCGACACGAGCTGGAGTGCGATCGGCGCGTCCCTGTGGCATCTCGCCCGGACCCCCGCGGACCGCGAGCGGCTGGTCGCCGAACCGGGGCTGCTGCCGACCGCCCTGGAGGAGTTCCTCCGCGCCTACGCGCCCGTCACCATGGCCCGGCTGGTCAAGGAAGACATGCACTGGCACGGCGTGGACATGAAGGCCGACGACTGGGTCCTGCTGTCGTTCCCGGCCGCCAACCGTGACCCGGCGCAGTTCGACCGGGCCGGCGACGTCATCATCGACCGCGAGATCAACCGGCACGCCGCCTTCGGCCTGGGCATCCACCGCTGCGTGGGCTCCCACCTGGCCCGCATGGAACTCCGGGTCGCGCTCGAAGTCTGGCTCCAGCGGATCCCGGCGTTCACCCTCGCGGATCCCCCCGCGGTGACCTGGGCCGCGGGCCAGATCCGCGGGCCGCGCACCCTCCCGCTGCGCATCCGCTGAGCTGGCGGCGAGCCGCGGCCGAACACGGACGGAGCGGGAATGCGGGTCGTAGTGGCGGGAGCCGGGTTCGCCGGGCTGATGGCGGCGCACCGGATGGCCCAGGCGGGCCACGAGGTGGTGCTGCTGGAGGCCCGCGACCGGGTCGGCGGCCGGGTGTGGTCACAGGAGCTCATCCCTGGTGACCCCCGGACCGTGGTCGAGCGGGGTGCGGAGTTCGTGCTCGACGGCTACGACGTGCTGCGGACGGTGCTGGCCGACCTGGGCCTGACCCTGGCCGATACGGCCATGTCCTACTACTGGCGGGAGTACCGCGGCGGGTCGGCTCCGACCGGCCAGGAGGTGGCCCGCTGCGCGGCGGCGGTGGCGGCCGCCGCGGCCACGGCGGCCCCGGGCACGTCGCTGGCGCAGGTGGTGGCGGGCTGGCCGGGCTCGCCGGCGCTGGCCGGGTACCGGTCACGGGTCGAGGTCACCAACGGCGTCGGCGCCGGCCTGCTCGCCGCCGCCGCGGTCAGCGACATCACCGCCGGGTTCGGGCGCCGTCCGTCGTGGCGGGTGGCCGGCGGTAACCAGCGGGTGGCCCACGGGCTGGCCAGCCGTCTGGGGGCGGCGGTGCGGCTGAACCACCCGGTGCGGTCCATCAAGCACGATGACGCGGGGGTCCGGATGCTCACCGACGACGGGGAGGCCGCGGGCGACGCGGCGATCGTCGCGGTCCCCATGGCCGTGCTGCGCGGCCTGCCCTTCACGCCGCCGGTGCCTGACGTCGTCCGGGGCGCGTGGCAGCGCGCGGGCCTGGCCCATAACGCCAAGCTGCACGCGCCGCTGACCGGGGCGGCGGAGGCCTCCGCGGTGCAGAGCGTGCCGGGGAAATTCTGGACCTGGACTGCGGCCGACGCGACGGGGCAGATCCAGCCGGTCGTGCACGCCTTCGGCGGCACCGAGGAAGGCCTGGCCGCCTTGGGCGTCGCGGACGGTCCCGCGACCTGGGCGTCCCGGGTCGCCGCGCTCCGTCCCGAGCTGGCCGTGGACACCGGCCGGGCCCTGCTCACCACCTGGAACGACGATCCCTGGCCGGCGAGTCGTACTCCGCGCTGACCGTCGCCGCGGCGGGCGGGGACGAGGAACTGCTGGCCGTCCCCGCCGGGCGGGTCCACTTCGCCGGTGAGCACACCGCCGGTGACTGGGCGGGCCTGATGGAAGGAGCGCTCCGGTCCGGCGAGCGCGCGGCCCGCGAGGTCCTGGCCAGCTTCGGCCACTAGCCTCCGCTGCGGATCCTGACCACGGCGGCGGTGGCGGCCGCGACGGTCAGGGTGATGCCCGCCTGCGGATCGGCTGGCAGGGGGGTCCATTCGCCCGCCCACGGGCCGTCACCGGTGATCACGGCGCCGCCGAGCGTGGCCCGGGCCCCGGTGGCATCCCCTGGCTCCCCGCCGGCCAGCGTCATGACCTCCGCGCCGGGCCGGGCCGCCCGGCGGGGCGATCGTGACCGCGGCGCCCGCCGCGTCCGCCCCCTGCGTCTTGTTGATGACCGTGAGATAGTCGGCGCCGTCGCCGCGCACGGCGTAGGCGGTCAGGTTGATCCCGTCGCCGTTCCCGATCTGCACTGGCTGCGCCCGCCCGGCTGAGCCCACCGTGAACGCCGTGATGCCGTAGCCCTTCGGCGTGGTCGCGAAGCCGCCGCCACCCGCCGGGTCCGGCACGATCGTGTCGGTGTCGAGCCACTGCTTGTTGTGGAAGTTCACGCCGTCGGCGCCGTGCGCGGCCCACCAGTGCAGGAAGTCCAGCGTCCACAGCGCCGAGGCGAACGCGTTGCTCGCGCCCGGAACCCCGCCCAGGTAGTCGTTCGCCTCGGTGAGCCGGTAGCGCAGGCCCGCCGCGGCCACCGGGGCCAGGTGGGTGGCGTAAAACCACGGGTAGGGCGTGTAGGTGGTGCCCCGGGGCTGCGAGCCGACCGCGGTGCCGTTCACCCAGTCGGGCGACAGCATGTTGGCGATGGCCTGCTGGGCGCTGGTCCGGCCCGGCCCGCCTCCCACGTAGTAGTGCTGCGTGACGTCGGCTATCTGGCCCGAGTCCCGTTCATCGGTGGCGAACCGCTGCGACCAGGACATCCCGCGGTCGGGGTCGGGGGTCCAGGTCATCGGGCTGTACGCCCCGGTGTCCGGGCCGGCCAGCGGCGCTCCCGGCGCCGCCTCCCGGACCGCGCCGGCCAGGCTGTGCCAGCGCGCCAGGTAGGACCCGTAGGCGCTGCCCGGCACCCCCGAGACCTCCTCGTAGATCGCCGGGTCGAGCGGATGGCCGTCGTAGGTGTGGAACGCGTGCCAGTCCGGCTCGTTCCCGATGGCGAAGCTGGCCAGGTTTTCCCGGTAGCGGCGCCAGATGTATCCCGCTGCCTCAGCGTTGACCGAGTCCAGGTCGGGGATGGGCTTGGCGTCCGGGTTGAGCAGCCGCAGCGTGTAGATGACCCGCACCCCGGCCGCGGCGGCGAAAGCAAACAGCTGGTCGACTCCGGTGAACCCGTCGCGGCCGGTCCCCGCGGGAATGAAATTGTCCACCGAGCCGCCGCCGACCCGCAGGTTACGCAGCCCCAGGTTGCGGAACAGGGTGACCAGCGACTCGTGGTCCGGGCTGAACAGGTAGCCGTCCACGCCGGCGTTGCCGGCGTTGAGCGGCCCCCGCTCGAAACTCAGCCCCGCGAAATCATCCGGGATCGCCGGTCCCGCAGGCCCGGAACCGATCGTGATCGTGACGGGAGAGGCGTCCCGCAGCGGGGCACCCTGGTCCCGGTGCCTGGGATGTATCCAGCGCATGAGCAGGTGATGCCCCCTCGCCGGAGCGGTCTAACCGCCGGTCACGTCCTGAGCAGGGCGGCGAGCTGGCGGGCGTTGGCCTGGGCGTAATCGCGGTAGCAGTTGTTGAACAGCACGTGGGTCTCGCGGGCCTGGCCGGCCAGCCCGGCGATCCGGGGAGCCCATTCCTGCAGCTCGCCGTCGGTGTAGCGGTAGCCGAACCGCTCGTGGATGTCCGTGCTGTCCCACTTATCCGAGTGGCCGTGCAGGCGGACCACGGCCAGGTCGGGGTCGGTGACGGCCAGCACCGGCGGGATGGAGTCCCGGTGGCCTTGCGGCATGTCCACGCCCACGTACGGCAGCCGGTGGCTGGCCAGGAAGTCGAGGGTCTCGGCCTGGTTGTCCGGCGTCATCCAGGTGGGATTGCGGAACTCCACGCACACCCGCCGCGGCGCCGCCTTCTCGGCGCAGGCCACGATGTAGTCCTTCCGGCTGCGGGAGATGGGGAACCAGAACGGGAACTGCAGCAGGATGGCCCCCAGCTTGCCGGCCTCGCGCAGCGGCTCGAGCGCGGACAGGAACCGCTCCCACGCCTGGCCGGTGACCGCCGGGTCGAGGTCTTTCAGGTAGACCCGGTCCTTGCCGGTCTTCTGCGCCGCCGGGCGCAGGTCGGCAGGCAGCGCCGCGACCCGGGTGGGGTGCTGGGTGAACAGGCTGAACGCCTTGACGTTGAAGGTGAACCCAGCCGGGGTCCGCGCGGCCCAGGCCGCAGCGGTCTGCTCGGCGGGCAGCGCGTAGTAGGTGGCGTCCACCTCGACCAGGCCGAATTGCCGGGCGTAGTACCGCAGCCGCTTCTCCGGCGTGTCCGCCTCGGGCGGGTACCAGCCCGACTCGATCAGCGTCCGGTCCGTCCACGACGCGGTACCCACCCGGACTTCGCCCATAGCCGCAGCATAGGAACCCGCCCGGCCTGCCGCGCACTCCGGTGCTACGCGAATGAGGGATGCGGGACCCCAGGCGGCCTGCCTAGGCTCCGGGTGGACCGGCGTGTGCCGCCCAGGACTGGTCACCCGGTTTCCGGCTGCACGGACAGGCCGTTAGGTAGGAAAGGTGCCGGCGATGGTCGCACGGACAGCCCGGCGCGCGGGTGCTGCGGCGCTGGCCCTGCTGGGTGTGGCCGGCGTCGTCACGGCCCTCTCGCCCGCCTTCACCCGGGCAGATAACGGACTGTCCCGGGCAGCCGTACCCGCAGCCGCGGCGGCCCGGCCGCCCGCTCCCGCCGCCCGCACGTCCCGCTGGGCCTCCCTGCTCGGCGACGCCCGCGATCTGGGACCCAGCCGCGCCGCCGCCGCCGAGGTGCTCATCGCGCTGCGCGCGGACCGGCGGCCGTCGTCGCTGCTGAGCTGGGCGGCGCGGCGCGGGCTGCGCGCGACCTGGTTCGCGGGCCAGCCGGCCGCGATGCTCGCGGCGCGTCCCGCCCCGCTGGGGAACGCCCTCGGGGTGCGCATCGACGACTTCCGGCTGCCCGGGTACGGCGTGTTCTACGCGGCCCGGGGCACCGGGCACGTGCCCGCGACGCTGGACGGCGAGGTCGCCGCGGTCGGCCGCATCACGTCCCTCGGCCGGGAGCAGCCCGACGGGGTCCCGGTGGGGCCCGCTACCGGGGGGCTGGCCCCCGGGGGCTTCGCGGACACCTATGACATCCGGCCGCTGTGGGACCAGGGTGACCTGGGCCAGGGCCAGACCATCGTGTTCTTCGAGGTGGACGGCTACTCTCCGGCCGACCTGGCGGCTTACGCGGCCCGGTACGGCCTGCCCAGCTTCGCCGACCCGCTGCCGCACCTCGGCCCGACGAACGGGAAGGTGGAGGGCGAAAGCGAGATGGACATCGAGGTGGCGCACGCGCTCGCGCCCGACGCGACCCTCGTCTACGTGAACCTCGGCTCCTTCGGGAGCAGCAACTCCAACCCCGCGCTGCAGTTCCAGGAGGCCTTCTCGACCGTGGCCCGGGAATACCCGGGGGCGATCTGGAGCATCAGCCTCGGCCAGTGCGAGGACATCTTCTCGCGTACCGACGCGGCCGCTGTGAACGATGCGGTCCGGGCCGCCGAGCAGGGCGGGATGTCGGTGTTCGTCGCCAGCGGGGATTCCGGCGGGCTCGAATGCCTCGGCTTCCACGCCCGCGATCCCAGGATCCCGGCCGCGGGCATCTCGTTCCCCGGGGACCTCCCGCAGGTGACCAGCGTGGGCGGCACCGCGCTCCAGCTGACCACGGCCGGCCAGTACCTGGGCCAGACGGCCTGGACAGAGCCGCTGCTGTCCCAGGGCTCGACCGGCGGCCAGTCCATCCTGTTCAGCCAGCCCGCGTGGCAGCGGGCGCCCGGGGTGATCAGCTCTTATTCGGACGGCTCGGTGTGCGGGCAGCCGGCCGGCCGGTACTGCCGGGAAGTGCCCGACGTGGCGGCGGACGCCGCGCCGACCAGCGGCGCGGCGGTCCGGGTCCGGGGGCGATGGGTCAGCGAGGGCGGGACCTCACTCGCGACGCCAGTGTGGGCCGCGATGACGACCCTGATCGACCAGTACCTGCGTGGCCGGGGCGACAACCCGGTCGGGTTCGCCAACCCGCTGCTGTACCGGCTGGCCAGCCATCCCCCGCCGCTGACCGCGATCCGCGACGTGACCGCCGGCTCGAACGACTTCTACCCGGCGGGCCCGGGTTACGACATGGTCACCGGGCTCGGCACGCCCGACGCGTGGAACCTGGCCCGCGACCTCGCCTCGCTCACCGGACGGCGGCCATGACCAGCCGGCCCGAGCCGATGCTCGGGGCGGGAAACGCCGGGCCCGCCGGGGATGCGCCGCGGCCCAGGGTGACCTGCCCGTACTGCGGGGCGACGGTCCCGGACGCGCCGTTCTGCGGTTCCTGCGGCGCGCACCTGGCCCACGCCGGGCCGGGCAGCGCCGCCCGCAGGGCACACGCGTACTCCGCCTTCCCCGACGAGAACGTGGTCCGCCTCTCGGTCGTGAGCTCGCTTCTCCCGCAGCTTCCCGGCCGGTCCCGCGGCCCGTTCCGGGTGGCGTTCGCGCTGGCCGTGGCGATTCTGCTGATCGTGGCGGTGGCCGGGCTCGAAGCCCCGGTGATCGCCGTCAGCGCGCTCGCCATCCCGCTGCTGTTCCTGGTCTACGTGTACGAGATCGACCCGCTGGAAATACGCTTCGCGCTGCCCACCACGATCATCTTCCTGGCCGGCGCGGCGCTCGGGGTGGGCTGGGGCCTGCTGCTCGGCCCGCTGGCGGCCGATTCGCTGCTGCCCGTTTACTCGCCCACGCTGCTCACCGGCGGGGTGCTCGTGTCCGCGGTCGCGGTCCCGGCCCTCGGCCAGCTGCTGATGGCGCTGCCGGTCGCGCTGCTGCGCCTGTTCCGGCCCGCCCGCAGCGAGGCCCTGGACGGCTTCACCGCGGGCGCCGCGGGCGCGCTGGGCCTCACCCTGGCCGCCACGCTCACCGAGCTCACCCCGCTGCTGCGCGCCGGGAACCTCGCGGTGGGCTCGTCCGTGCTGGCCGTGGTGACCCAGGCGGTGGTCCGCGGCCTGTGCCTCCCGCTGATCGCCGCGGCCACCACCGGATACGTGGGCGCGGCGCTCTGGGCACGGCGGCGGCGCGGGCCCGCGGCCGGCGGGCTGTGGCTCACCTCCCCCTGGGTGGCCCTGGCCTTCGGGCTGGCCCTGGCGATCGGCCTCGGCTTCGCCGATGACGCCAGTCTGCCGGACGCCGCCCTGCTGGTGGTGCACCTGGCGGCGGCGGCGATCGCCCTGCTGGGCCTGCGGATCGGGCTGCATCACGTGCTGCTGCACGAGCAGCGCGACGTGCGGATCGGGCCGCCGCGGGTCTGCCCGCACTGCTTCCGGGTGGTGCCCGCGATGCCGTTCTGCCCGATGTGCGGGGTCGCCGAGCGGGCCACCGCGCTGAACCCGCTGCCGCTGGTCGGGACCCGCTCCCCCGGCCGGGAGCAGCTGGCCGCGCCGCGCCACCTCAGTCACCGGCATGTCCTGACCGCCCTGATCGCCGGCCTGGGGCTGCTCTCGGCCGCGCTGGTGGTGCTGGCCCTGGTGATCCCGCCACCGCCGCCGAGACCCTGCACGTCGCTGAGCTGCTTCGCCCCCTTCGGCCCCGTGCCCGTGCACCAGCCGCGCCTGTACACCGCCTCGTCGGGATGGACCGTGCGGTGGTATCCCGCGGACGCGGTGTTCGCCACCCACCCGCCGGCCACCTCGGCGTCGGCATCGCCTGATCAGTTGCGGCTCACGTTCACCAGCCCGGCCTCACCCGCCGAGGACGGGGAGCTCACGTTCGTCGGCATCCCCGCGGCCGACCGCAGCCCCGCCGATCTGGTCAGCGCGCTGCAGCGGGCCAACGCGCCGAACGCCGTGCCCGACTACGTGCTCCCCGGGCCCAGCCTCGGCTACCTGCCCGGCTACGGCGAGGCGTTCCAGACCACGCCGAACAGTGCGGACGCCGCCCCGGTCAGGTTCGAGGTCGTGATCACCTGTGCGGTGCGCGGCGGCTACGGCATCTGCGCGTACGCGGTCGGCCCCCAGGTCAACCTGAACGGCATCGTGAACCATCCGACACCCTCGAAGATCGCGCTCGCGCTGTGGTCCGACCCGGACATCAACGGCGTCCGCTGGAAAGGCGAGGCCGTGCCCTAGCCTCCTCCTGGCCGTCGGGGAACTAACCCTCGCCCAGCCGGGGCCGGGGGCCTAGATGACTGAGTCCTATTGATCTTTAGTGGTCGTACGCGATCAGAGATCGCTTGACTGGCGTGCTGGTTCGCCAGTTATGCCAGATCGCTGCGGCGAGGGCGAGCAGGCGGGCGGCGACGCGGGCGTAGACCCCGGCCAGGGTGCGGCCGCCGTGGGCTTCGAGGGTGAGCTGGCCCTTGAGGGTGTCGATGATGGCCTCGATCCACTGGCGGTGGCGGGCGAGCTTGCCGAAGCGCGCAGGCTCGTCCTTGCGGTCAGGCCGCACCAGGTGTGCCTGGAGGTCATTGCTGATGAACGCTTCGAAGTCGCGGCCGGCGAATCCTTTGTCCCCGAGGATGACCTGCCCGGCGCGGATCAGGTGGTGATCGCGCTGGAGCAGGGCCTGGGTGACCTCGCGTTCGCCCAGCCCGGGGTGGGCCAGGCCCCAGATGATGGGCATGCCCTCCGGGGTGGTGATCAGGTAGAGCCGCAATCCCCAGAAGAACCGCGAGTGGCTGGCGCAGTACCCGTAGCCGGCGTGCCCGGCCAGGTCAGAGCGCTTGACGGTCTCGCGGCTGGCGGCGCAGGGCAGCGGGGTGGAATCCACCAGGCGCAGCAGGTCGTGCCAGGACGGCGTGTCCCGGGCCAGTTCGGTGATCACCGCGGCCAGTAACCCGCCCAGCCCGCGCAGCCGCTTACCGTACCCGGACTGGCCAGGCAGGTACGGGAACATCCCCGCCAGATTGCCGCGGGCGTAGCGGATCCAGCGCCGCTCACTGGCGATGCCCAGCAAGTGCTGCGCCACCGCTAGGCAGACCAGTTCCGCATCATCAAGGGCAGGCTTGCGCCCCGGCCGGTGTTCGCGTGACCAGCCCAGCGCGGGCAGCACGCGGTCATCGAGATCAACGTAGAGTGCGGTCAGGAGGGTGTTCAGGTCGTTCGTCACAAAATGATCTTGGACGCCCTCCGCCACTTCTCCAGGCAGCGACACACACCAAGGCCAATCGGACTCACTCATTCTAGAGGCGGTACCGGCCGGCGTCCCGTAAACCATCGCGGGCTGCTCGCCGTCTAGTGACGTACCGCGCATTGCGGACATCGGGCAGACCACCGGGCCCATCCAGCCAACGGGCCCGGCTAAGGGGAGGACGAACAGAGCCATGGCAGCCACGCTTCAGGAGATCCTGCTCGCGCCGGACACCGAGCCGCAGGTGACCACCGACTGCTACACGCTCATCGAGCAGGAACTCGCGGACAAGTCAGGGGTCTCCGGGGCCGCGGTCAAGCTGGCCTTCAAGACCGTGAACACCTTCATGCCGGGCCACGTCTACCACATGGTCGGGAAGCTGCTGCCGGACTTCGTGGCCGGGCTGGAACCGTACTGGGCGGACTTCCGCGCGTCCGGCGGTTCCGAGTTCGGGGACTACCTGGCCAAGCGCGGCGATGAGGTGGCGCCCGCCCTGCTCGCGGTGACCGACGCCAAAGCGGCGGAGTCCGGCCGGCCCACGGTCATCAGGGCCTACGGCACCGTCCGCGGCCACGCCGAGAAGCACGTCCAGGCCGCACTCCCCCGGGTGGGCGACCTGGTCATGAAGTACGGGGGCTGACCGTACGGCCGGGCTCACCAACCCGGCGGGTGCGGCACGCTCAGCGGGACAACTGCACGAGGACCCGGCCGAACAGGTCCTCGCTGACCACGTCCGGGTCGGTGTATTGCTCGATGGCCAGCCCGTTGGACAAGGCCAGGAGCACGGTGACGGCGTCGTCAACGCTCAGCCCGCCCCGGCCCGGGTAGCGCCCGGTGGCCTGCTCCACGCGCTCGGCTATCGCCGCGCGCAAGGCTCGCCGGTGCGCCACGAACTGGGCGCGCACGCCCTCGTCCAGAACGGCGCGCCGCCAGAAGTCCAGGAAGACCAGCTGCCATTCCCGCTGCTCGGTGAAGGCCCCGGTGAGCAGGCGGCCGATGTCGTGCAGGGTGGGCTCCCGGGGGGAGCGCGAGCCGGCTTCCAGCGCGGCCCGGACCAGGTCAACCCGGCGCATCGCCTGGTGTTCCATCATCGCGAAGAAGAGGTCGTCCTTGCTGTCGAAATTGGAGTAGATCGCGCCCTTCGTCAGCCCGGCCGCCTCTGCTACCTGATCCAGGTTCGCGCTGGCGAAGCCCCGCTCCGCGAACACCTCCAGCGCCGCGTCCAGCAGCCGGCGGCGCACCTCCGCGCGTCCCGGCCGCCGCGTCCGCGCCGGGGGCCTGGCCCGCGGGCCGGGAGCTGTGGTGCCGTTGACATCGTCCATGGCTGACAGCATACTGGTAAGTATTCAATACTCTCCAGTATCGGAGACCCCGATGGCGCCCCTCCCGCGCCGACCCGCAGAGCGCCGGTCCGTGCTCGCGGTGGTGTGTGCCGCAGCCTTGATCATCAACGTGGACAGCACCATCCTCAACGTGGCGCTGCCCACCCTGGTCCGGACGCTGCACGCCACGTCCAGCGAACTGCAGTGGATCGTCGACTCCTACGCGATGGTCTTCGCCGGGCTGCTGCTCATCGGCGGGAGCCTGGCCGACCGTCTCGGCCGTAAGCCGTTCCTCCTGATCGGCCTGGCCATCTTCGCCGCAGGGTCCGTCAGCGCGGCGTTATCAGGTTCGGTGGACCTGCTGATCGTGTCGCGGGCCGTCATGGGGGCCGGTGCGGCACTGGCCATCCCCGCCTCGCTGTCGGTCATCAACGACGTGTTCCGTGACCCGGCGCAGCGGGGCCGGTCGATCGGCGCCTGGGCGGCGACCATCGGGCTTGGCATCGCCATCGGCCCGATCGCGGGCGGCCTGCTGCTGGCCAGGTTCTGGTGGGGTTCCGTCTTCCTGGTCAACATCCCGATCGCGGCCGCCGCCTTCGCCGGCGCCCTGTGGCTGGTGCCCAACTCCAGGAACCAGGCCGCCGCCCCGCCCGATCCCGCCGGGGCACTGCTGTCGATCGCCGGCCTGGGCCTGCTGCTGTGGGCGGTCATCGAGGCCCCGGTCCGGGGGTGGACTTCCGGCCAGGTGGCCGCGGCCGGGCTGGCCAGCGTGGCCATCCTGGCGGCCTTCGCCATCCGGGAGGTCCGCAGTAGCCACCCGATGCTGGAGCCCGGCTTGTTCACCGACCGCCGGTTCTCGGTGGCGGCCGCGGGTGAATGCCTCGGGATCTTCGGGCTGCTGGGAGCGCTCTTCCTGCAGACGCAGGTGCTCCAGTTCAGCATGGCCTATTCCCCCCTGCAGGCCGGGCTCCGGATCCTGCCGGTGGCCGCGGTGCTGTGCGCGACCGCGCCGCTCTCCCCGATCGCCGCCCGGCTCATCGGCAGCCGGCTCACCGCCGCCGCGGGCCTCCTGGCCATCGCGGCCGGCCTGGGCCAGAACTCGGCCGTCTCCACGGCCGCCGCGGCCTATCCCGCGTTCATCCCCGGCATGCTGCTGATCGGCCTCGGGGCCGGCCTCCTCCTGCCGACGGCGACGAACTCCGTGATCGGCTCGGTCCCGCGAGGGGACTCGGGGATCGGATCGGCGACCAACGCCGTGGCCCTGCAGGTGGGCGGCGCGCTCGGGGTGGCCGTCATCGGAAGCGTGCTGTCCACCCGCTATCAGGGCCACCTGGCCACCGCTCTGGCCGGCCAGCACCTGCCCGCCGCCGTCACGCACACCATCCTCGGCTCACTCGGCGGCGCGCTCGCCGTGGCGGGCACGGCGGGTGGCGCCCGCGGAGCGCTGCTGGCGCACGCCGCCCGCGCCGCGTTCATGAGCGGGAACGGGACAGCCCTGGCCACGGGCGCCGCCGCCGCGCTGGGCGGAGCGCTCCTCGTGCTCACCTGCCTGCCGTCGGGCACCTCCCGGCCGACGACAGGTCCGCAGCGTCCGGCCCGCCGGCCGAACGGGGACTCCTGGCCCGGAGGATGCCCCGATCCCGGGCGCATACAGGTTCAGCGGGCTCCCCGGCTCCAGGCATCCGTGCTGTGGCTGCAGGCGGCGTACCGGACCGAGGCGCTGACGACAGCCTGATCCGAGGGCAGGCCCGGGCAGACGTCCTTCATGCCCATGATGCTGAGGATGAGCACGCCGAGCAGGCTGAGCACCATGACGCAGATGACCACCGTCCGCCGCGCTGACCGTCGGGCGATGACCTGGGTGCCCGGCACGGGGTCCCGCGGCGCCATCCGGGCGAACGCCGCGAACATGGATTTCAGCCGGGGATCAGCCGCCTGCAGGACTTCCTCGATCTGATCGAGAATCTGCTGCTGACGCTCAGGCAGGCTCATCGGGTTCTCCGGGCGGAACGCGAGGTGAGATTCTCCCTTAGCACGGTAGCCGGCCAGGGGGCCCCGGCGCCGCCCGGGAGCGGGCTGGCCGCCGGGGCGGGCGTGGCCGTCTGACGGTGCAAGCTGGCATGCTGGCTGGTATGGCGTTGCGGGTATCGAGCCCAGTCCTGGTCGGCCGGTCCGGCCAGCTTTCCGTGCTCGATACGGCGCTCGCGGACGCGGGCCGCGGCCGCCCGTCCGCGGTCCTGATCGGCGGCGAGGCCGGGGTCGGCAAGTCCCGCCTGGTCAGTGAGTTCGCGGAGCGCTCCCGCCGCCGGGGCGCCCGGGTGCTGGCCGGGGACTGCCTGGAGCTGGGCGGGGACGGCCTGCCGTTCGCCCCGTTTACCTCGATGCTGCGCGACCTCGTCCGTGATCTCGGTCGCCGACGGCGTCGCCGCGCTGCTGCCCGGCGGGACGACCAGGGAGCTGGCCCGGCTGCTCCCGGAGTTCGGTGAGCCGGCCAGGACCGGTGACGCCGGGCGAGGCCCGGGCCCGGCTGTTCGAGCAGGTGCTGGTGCTGCTCGAACAGCTGGCTGACACCGGCCCCGTGGTCCTGGTCATCGAGGACGCGCACTGGGCCGACCGGTCGACCCGGGATCTGCTGGCCTTCCTGATCCGGAACCAGCGCGCGCTGGATGGCCTGCTGATCGTCGTGATCTACCGCTCCGACGAGCTGCACCGCTCCCACCCGCTGCGGCCGCTGCTCGCCGAGCTCGACCGCGTCGGCTGGGTCACCCGGATGGAACTCGGCCGGCTGTCCCGGCCGGACACCGGGGAGCTCGTGGCCCGGCTGTCTGGCCACGAGCCGGACGAGGAGGTGCTCGAGCGGGTGTACCGCCGCACCGAGGGCAACCCGCTGTTCGTGGAGGCGCTGCTCGGTGACGGTGAGCCGGATTCCGGCCTGCCCGAGTCGCTGCGGGACCTGCTGGTGGCCGGGGTGCGGCGGCTGCCGGAGGACACCGCAGGAGCTGGTCCGGGTCGCGAGCGCGGCCGGTGAGCGGGTCGGGTACGGGCTGCTGGCCGCGGTGACCGGGCAGGACCACGCCGGGCTCGCCCGGGCGCTGCGGCCCGCGGTGGCCGCCAACGTGCTGCTGACCGACGCCGACGGCTTCGTGTTCCGGCACGCGCTGATCCGCGAGGCTATGCACGACGAGCTGCTGCCCGGCGAGGGCGGCCAGCTGCACAGCCGGTTCGCCGAGGCCATCAGCGCCGATCCGGCGCTGGTGCCGCCGGGCCGCGCCGCGGCCGAGCAGGCTCATCACTGGTACGCGGCCCACGACATGACCTGGGCGCTGATCAGCGCCTGGCAGGCGGCCGTGGAGTCCGGCCACGCGCTGGCCTACGCCGAGCAGCTCGCGATGCTGTCGCGGGTACTGGAGCTGTGGGAGCAGGTCCCCGACGCGGAGCAGCGCATCGGCGCCGGCCAGGGTGGCGGTGCTCGAGGCGGCGACGCGGGCCGCCGAGCTGGCCGGGGAGTTCGACCGCGGGATGACGTTCGCCAGGGCCGCGCTGCGGCGAGATCGACGTCCAGGCGGACCCGGTCCGGGCCGCGCTCCTGCTGGAGGCCCGCGGCCACCTGAAGTACCTGCTCGGCCGCGAGGATTACGCCGCCGACCTGCGGGAGGCCGCCCGGCTGGTGCCCGCCGACCCGCCGACCGCGGCGCGGGCCCGGGTGCTCGAAGCGCTGGCCCACGACATCCACCACCGGCCGGGCGGCTGGGACGACGCCGAGTTCCGCGCGCACGCCGAGGAGGCCGTGAGCGTGGCCCGGCAGGCCGGCGATCCCGCCACCGAGGCGGCCGCGCTGATCACCCTGGCCTGCGCCGAGCCGCTCACCGCGGACCTGGAGCGGCTCCGGGCGCTGCTGGCCGAGGCGCGCGCCGTCGCCGTCCGGGCCCAGGCGCTACCGGCCGCTGCTGAGGGCGGCCATCACCGAGTCGGACATGCTGGAAGGCCTGGGCCAGCACGAGCGGGCCGCCGCGGTGGCGCGGGCCGGGATCGCGGACGCCCGGGATTACGGGCTCGCCCGGACCTCGGGTGCGGTGCTGGCCGTCAACCTGGCCGAGCCGCTGGTGTCGCTGGGCCGGTGGGACGAGGCCGGCGAGGTCATCGAGCGGGCTCTCCAGCTCCTGCCGCCGCGGCTGAGCCGGTCTTCGCTCTGGCGGCTGTCCGGCGACATGGCCCTGGCCCGCGGCGACCTGGCCGCGGCGGCCGACTGGGTGGCCTCGATCAGGGGGGTGCTGGACCGCGCCCGGTACCGGGACGAGCATCAGCTGCCCCTGTCCCGCCTGGAGACCGAGCTGCGGCTGGCCCAGGACCGGCCCGCGGACGCCCTGGCGGTGGCCGGGGACGCCCTCGACCGCTATGACCTGCTGCACAGCCCCCGGTACGGGTGGCCGCTGCTGGCTGCGGCCGCCCGGGCGTGCGCGCCCGGGGCTGCGGCCGGCGACCGGGCGCTCCTGTCCGGCGCCGCGGCGCTGCGCGACCGCCTGCGCACCCTGGCAGGCAAGCTGGCCGTGCCGGGCCTGGCCCAGGAGGCCTGCCAGCTCACCTTCGCCGCCGAGGTGATGAGCGCCGACCGCGCACCGGCCGGCGCGGGGCCGGGCCAGGCCGGGCGCGCTGGCCCGGGGCCAGGACCCGGCGCAGACGCCGACGGCGTCCGCGCCGCGTGGGACGAGGCGGCGCAGGCCTGGGAGGCGGTGAGCCAGCCCTACCCGCTGGCCGCCGCCCTGCTCCGGGCGGCCGAGGCGGCGCTGGGCGCCGGCGACCGCGACGCGGGGGGCACCCGGCTGCGCCGGGCCGGCGCGCTGGCCGGGCAGCTGGGCGCCCGGCCGCTGAGCGACGACATTGCCCTGGTCGCCCGCAGGGCCAGGATCTCTCTCAGCCGCGAGGAGGGGGCCGCAGCGGAGACGGCCGCCGGGCCGGGCCGCCCGCAGGCTCCCGGTGAACTCCCGCTGGGACTCACGGCCCGCGAGTTCGAGGTGCTCCGGCTCGTCGCGGCCGGGCACAGCAACCGGGAGATCGCCGGTGAGCTGTTCATCTCCGTGAAGACCGCCAGCGTGCACGTGTCGAACATCCTCGGCAAGCTCGGCGTGACCAGCCGGGGTGAGGCCGCCGCCACCGCGCACCGCCTGCACCTCTTCGCTGGCTGAGCGTCCGACCGCCGGTGACAATCGAACACATATTCGATACAATACCTCGGCCAGGATACCCGGACGCCGGAACGGAGAATCAGTTGATCAGGACAGCCAGGCCGGGGCGCGACGGCACGGTGCGCGTCACCTTTTCCCTGCCCGCGGACGACCCGGGCGGAGCCGTGTCCGTCGTAGGCGACTTCAACGACTGGGATCCGTTCGCTCATCCGCTGCGGCGGCGCACGAACGGGACCCGCAGCGCCGCGGTGACCGTCCGGGCCGGCAGCACGCTCCGTTTCCGCTACCTCGCCGAGGGCGGCCGATGGTTCGACGACGAAAGTGTCGCCCCAGCCGGCGGCCACGGCGCCGCCATAACGGTCTGACTCACCGGCCCGACGGTGCCGCAGCCTGCCCGGAGCCCGGAAATCACACTAGGTACGTTAGTAATTATTGAGAATGCGGGGCGAATAGTCCCGAATGCCGGGCTCCGCCAAAAACTGGCCTTCTGGCCCATGCGACACATCTGGCGCTCCGGAAAGTAAAGCGACTAACCTGTCCTCTCGGCACCAGAGTGTGCCCCAGTCACGTGGCGCCGTTCTGGCCGATGACCGTTCCGGACGGCAGGCCATTCCGCGGCCCGTCACCCGTGGCTGCCAGTGGAGTCGGAGGACCCCGTGGTTGAGCCGCTGACCGGGGACGACCCTCGCGAGGTCGGAGGGTACCGGCTTCGCGCACGGCTCGGCGCGGGCGCGATGGGCCGCGTCTACCTGGCGCTGACTCCGGGCGGCCGGCAGGTCGCGCTCAAGATGATCCGGGCCGGGTTCGGCGACGACGAGCAGTTCCGCGCCCGGTTCAGCCAGGAGGTGGCCGCCGCACAGCGCGTGCACGGCCTGTTCACCGCGCAGGTGCTGGAGGCCGATCCGGACGCGCCGCAACCCTGGCTGGCCACGTCCTACGTGCCCGGCCTGTCGCTGCGCCAGGCGGTCCGCGGGTACGGGCCGCTGCCGCCAGACACCGTGCTCCTCCTCCTGGCCGGGATCGCCGAGGCCCTCCAGGCCATCCACGCGGTCGGCATCATCCACCGGGACCTGAAGCCCTCCAACGTGATCCTCGCCGCCGACGGCCCCCGCGTGATCGACTTCGGGATCGCCCGGGCCGCCGCGGCCACCGCCCTGACCCGCAGCGGCTCGTGGGTCGGCTCGCCCTGGTTCATGGCCCCGGAGCAGGCCCGCAGCGTGCCCGCGACGCCCGCCGCCGATGTGTTCTCGCTGGGATCGCTGGCCGTCTACGCGGCGGCCGGCCATCCGCCGTTCGGCACCGACGAGGCGGTGGCGGTGCTCGGCCGGGTGCTCAACGCGCGGCCGGATCTGCGCGGCTGCCCGCCGGGCCTGCGCCCGCTGATCAAGGGCTGCCTGGCCAAGGACCCCGCGCGGCGGCCGGAGCCGGGGCACATCATCAGCGCCTGCCGGGACCAGGCCACGAGCAGCGGGCTGACCTTCGGGCGTTCCTGGCTGCCCGCCCGGGTGTCCGCGGCCGCCGCGGGCGACGCCGTGCTGGCCGCCCGCCGGGCCATGGCCGGAACCGGGGACGGCCCCGGCGACGTCACCGGCCTGGGTGAGGCGACCGGCCTGGCCGACGCGACCGATTCTGGCGAGGCGACCGGCTCGGAGTTGACGTCGCCCAGCGAGGACCACGGCGCTGGCCCGCGCCTGCCGGAACCGCCCCCCGCCGGGCGCGGCCCGCAGATGCTCCCCGGCAAGCCCGGCCGGAAAACGAAAACTATCGCGGCCGCGGTGACCGGAGCCGCCCTGCTGCTGCTGGTGGCGGGCGGCGTCGCCCTCCTGGCCCACGAGGGTTTCCATCACGGGGCGCAACTGCACCGTCTCCCCGCCGCCGACGGCCCGGTCAGCCCCGGCCCAGGCACCCAGACAGGAAGCACGAGCCGTCCCCGGGACACGTCCGCCACGTCGCCGCTGGCTAGGCGGGGCCCGGCCGCCTCCAGGACGGCGCGGCCGCGGGCGAAGAAGCACGCGGACCGGCATCCGGCGCCGTCCGCAGCCGGCAGCTCCTCGGCCAGCCCGTCCCCGGAGGTGACCCCGACCGGCCGGGCGGCGTTCGGTGGCACGTGGGATGGCACGGTGAGCCAGCCGGGCTGGAGCGTCTCCAGCTGGACTATCCAGCTGACCATTCCGGCGTCCGCCCCGCAGGGCAGCTACGACTCGCCGTCTACCGCGTGCACGGGGAGCGTGTCCGTACAGTCCAGCAGCGGCTCCTCGCTGACCGCGGTCGCCCCGGCGACCAGCCTGATCAATCCGGACTGTGCGCTGCTGGCCCACGTGACGCTGACCCTGACGGGACCGGACCAGCTGAGCATGACCTGGGAGCCGGCGGCCTTGAGGACGAGCTGGGCACCGCGGCGCTGACGCGTAGCTGACCCGCCCGTGCACACCTCCGTCCTGGGTGCTTCGCCATGATCTGCAGTGGTGTACGCCGGCCGTTTCGCGCCCGCCCGCGCCACCCGCCTCCGGATCACGAGCCACGGCTGGAGTTACGAGTGTCCGCACCCATGCAGAAGGCGACCAGGCGAGCACGACGAGGGCTGGCCGCGGTGGCGGGCGCGCCCGGGCGGCACTGCTCCTGACTCTGTGCCGGTTGATTCTGTGCCGGTGGGCCAGTTCTCGTCTGGCCGGCCGGTCAGCGCGACGAACGCGTCCTCCAGGTTGGCCTGCTCCGCCCGCAGTTGCCGAGCGACGATCTGGTGCCCGGCCAGCGCGGAGGTGACCTCGTTGAGCGCGTCGTCGCCGCTGGTGACCATCACGGCATCGCCCCGGTGGATGACGCTGGTCACATCGGGCAGGCTGGTCAGCAGCCGGTCATCGGCTGACCCCCCGCCGGGCCAGCCAGGGCGGACGTTCCTGGCCGGCCGCAGGTTGCCCTCCTGGGCAGTGGGTATGTCCGCAAGGTGCCGCTACTGGCCTGGATAGGGCTGTTGCTCGCGTTCGCCTCGGCGCTCGTGACCAACACGGCCTACTCTTTCGAGCACGACGCGGCCGCGGCGCTGCCGCCCCTCTCGCCGCGCCGCCCGTTCCGGACGGTCGAATTCCTGATCGACGACCGGCGCTGGCTGAAGGCGTTCGGGACCGAGACCGCGGGCTGGCTCATGTACGTGGCGGCGCTGCGGCTCGCACCGCTCGCGCTGGTGCAGTCGGTCACCGCCTCCGGGGTCGCGGTCCTGGCCTTCGTGACGGCCCGCGGCCATCCGTCCCGGCTGGCCCGGCGCGAGCAGTTCGCCGTCGTCCTGGCCCTCGCCGGGCTGGCCCTGCTGGGCCTGTCGATCATTGGCGCGAACAGCACCCAGCACCGCCCGCCGGTCATCGGCATCGTCATCTGGCTCGCGGCGTGCGGCCTGGGGGCGGCCCTGCTCATTACCAACCGCACCCGGTTCGGGCGGGCCGCCACGCTCGGCCTCGCGACCGGCCTGCTGTTCTCGATCGGCGACATCTCGGCCAAGCTCATCGGGTACGGCGGGGCGTGGCTGGTGGCCCTGGTGACGCTCATCATCGGCTACGGCATCGGGACCAGCGTCCTGCAGTCGGCCTACCAGAAGGGTGACGCGCTCACCGCGGCCGGCACGGCCACGATGGTGACGAACGCGGTGCCGATCGTGGCCGGCTTCGTGCTGTTCGGCGAGACCCTGCCGCACGGCATCCGGGCCGTGGCCCAGTGCGCCGCGTTCGCCTGCCTCATCGCCAGCGCGGTCTTCCTCGGCCGCAACGACGCGCCCAGCACGGCCCCGGCCGCCGCTCCCGCCACCGCCGCCGAGGCGGCCGGGGAAAGCCCGCCCGGCTAAGGCCGCTGCGCGGCCAGCAGCGGGATGGCCGCGATCTTCTCGTCGGTGAGGTCGGCCCAGCGGATGCCGGCAGCCGGCCGTCCCCCGCGGGCCAGGCGGCAGTCGATGACCCGCTCCGGGGTGACGATGAAGTCCACCGGGACGTCGTGCCCGGTCACCGGGATGATCCCGGCCGGGCGGACCTGCAGGTCGTGCACGGTCGTGACGGCCAGGGTCCGCGGGCCGATCAGCCCGGCCGCGCTGGCCAGCGCGAACTCCAGGTCCGCGAAGCCGCCGCCTTTGCCCAGCCGGGCGCCGTCCAGGCCGGCCGCGACGCTGCCCATGACCACCAGGTCCACCGGGGTCAGGTCCGCCAGCGTGACCTGGCGGGCGGACCGGGTGGCCCCGCTGATCGAGGACGCCTTCCGCGGCGGCTCGCTCAGGTGATCCGGATCCAGGGCGAAGAACGGCTCGGGGCTGGCCAGCCGCGGGACGGCCATGTACACGGTCTTGCCGTCCTCCAGCGCGCGCTGGCGCACCGGCCACTGCGCCGCGTCCGGGTTGGCCTTCAGGGTCCGGGCGTCCTGCCAGGCGGCCAGGCCGCGGAGCCGCTGGGCGGCGGCCTCGGCCCCGGAGAAGTTCGGGATGCGCCCGGCGGCGCCGGGGAACCGGGCCACCCGGGCCGCGCTCATCGCGGCCCAGACCTCCTGCCGCAGCGCGGCCTTGGCCGCCAGTACCTCGGCCGGGCCGCCAGCATCACGGTCATGGCGCGGCGCGCGGCGGGGCATCCCCCTATCCTGCCCCCGGCCGCGGTCCTGGCGGGCGGTGACTGGGAGGTCCGGCGTGGCCGGGGCCCGCGCGGGTCAGCGCGCGGACTGCGACTCGGCGTACGCGGCCGGCGTCTGGCCGATCGCCGCGCGGAAGTCCCGGGTCAGGTGGGCCTGGTCCGCGTAGCCGAGGCCGGCGGCTATCTCCGCCCAGGACACGGGGCGCCCCTCGCGGACCGATTCGGCCGCCTCCAGCAGCCGGTACCGCCGGATCACCCAGGTCGGCGACACCCCGGCGTACTGCAGGAACATCCGCTGCAGGGTCCGCGGGCCGGCGCCGGCCCGGTCGCACAGGTCAGCCAGCCGCCGCACCGCCCGGTCTTCCTCGGCGAGCCGGGCCGCCGCGGCGACCCGGGCGGCCGGGATCCGCCGTTCGGAGTGCACGGCCTCGGCCAGCGCGGCGGCCAGCAGGGCCACCCGGGCGGCCTCGTCCGGCTCGTCGGTCACCCGCCGCAGCAGTGCCGCCTCGTCCGTGCCCAGGGCCTGCCCCAGGGGCACGACCCGGTCGGTGAGTTCCGCCGCTGATCCGCTGATGAACGCCCCCAGCCCCCCGGGCCGGGTCATCGCGGCGACGGTCCAGCCCTGGCCGGCCAGCAGCCGGGCAGACCGGCCGCGGGCCACGCCGTACAGGCGGGCTTCGACCGGCCCGGGCCGGGGCTGCCCCGGCTCGGCGTTGGCGTGGCCGACGCTGACGTTGGCCCCCGGATGGGTCAGCAGCTGCTGCTCATGGGCCGTCCCGGGCGGCAGGTCCCAGCGCACCGCCCAGAAACGGTCGATCAGCCCGTCCAGCCCCGGGCCGGCCGGGTACCGGGTCAGCCGGACGCGCTGGCGCAGCAGCCACGGATCGAGGATGCCCCGGCTGTCCCGCTCGACCGGATCCGGCCCTGCACTGCTCATTCCAGTGACCTTAACGGCTGCGGCTGACGCGAATCTTCAAGCGGGGGGCCGGCCGTCCTCCGTAGGGTCTGCGTCATGACCGCAGCCACCGAGAAGACCACTGACCTGCTCGTCGCCGTGCTCTCCGACCTCGCGCCCATGGTCGGCCGGATCACCGGGGAGCAGCTGCATGATCCGACGCCGTGCACCGAACTGGACGTCGGGCAGCTCCGCACGCACGTCCTGAGCTGGCTGACGACGTTCGCGGGCGGCTTCGCCGATCCCGGCGGCCAGGCACCTATGGACCGTCTGGAGGGGTACCAGGTGCCCGGCGACCCGGCGGCCGAGGTGCGCACCGCCGCCGCCACGATAGCCGCCGCCCTGCACGCGGGCGCGGCCAGCCGGCCCATGCGGCTGGGCGGCAGCGCGATGCCCGGTGACATGGCCCTGAACATGATCCTCTGGGAGTACCAGGTGCACGGCTGGGATCTGGCCCGCGCCACCGGCCAGCCCTGGTCCCCGCCGCCCGCGGCGGCGGAGGAGTCGCTGGCGTTCGCGCCCGGCATGCTGACCGAGGACTACCAGGGCGACGGCAAGGCGTTCGGCAAGCCGGTGCAGGTAGCCGCCACCGCCGCTGCGCTGGACCGCCTGCTGGGGCTGTCCGGCCGCGACCCGGCCTGGCCCGGATGCTCCGCGGACGAGGCCCGCTCACGGGGGGAGGCGTGATGACGCTCATCGCCCGGTTCACGGTCGATGGCTTCGAGCCCCGGCAGATCAGCGGCCTGGACGCGGACTGGGTCGGGGTGCTGACGTTCGCCAAGACCTTCACGTCCGGGATCATCGGGACCGCCACCACCGTGTTCATGTCGGCTGGCACCGAGGAAGGTTCCCGCTCGTACGTGGCCACCGAGCGGATCAGCGGCCGGACCGAGGACGGCCAGGAGGGGTCGGTGACCGTCCAGCACGGCGGGCTGGAATCCGACTCGGGCACCTGGTTCGGCCACCTCGTGCCCAAGACCGGGACCGGCGATTTCGCGGGCTGGTCCGGCCCGGCGCGGATCATGCACGACGATCAGGGAGCGTACTTCGAGATCACGCTGGCCTGAGGTCGCGCCCGCCGGGGTCACGGCGGTGCCCCCGGTCAGGGCCGGGGCTTGAGCGTGCGCCAGCCGCCGGCCCGGTTGTTGGCGATGATCTGCCGGAACATGGCGGTGAGGGCCCCGGCGTTGACTGGCTCGCCCTCGCGAACGGCCACGGTCCGGGCCGTCTTGTTCTCGTGCCCGCCGGTAATGATCCCTTCCGGGTCCGGGACGATCGCGCCGTCGTAGAGGAAAACGTTGACGTGATCCCTGGCCGCCAGCAGCGCGCAGATGTTGCCCTGCAGGACGAAGTAGGGCAGGCGGGTGCGCTTGACCGTCTCGGTCACCTCCGGGTCGGCCGCGTGGACCAGCTGGCGTACCTCCTGGCAGATGGCCTGCTGCCAGGACGGCAGCGAATCGATGTACGCGTCAACCCGGGGGTCGGCGGTGCCGGTCATGGCGGTCCTCCTGGTTGACGGGGCGGGCACGGACAATCCGTTAGGGCACGAATCCGGCGGGCGGGGCGCGGAGCCTGGCCTGCGGGCGAGGATAGGCGTCAGTATCTGGCAGGCTGGGCATCCCGGGGGCCGGGGACCGTAATCGGCGCTGAGAAGAGGTGCTCGTGCGAGCCGTGGTGCAGCGGGTCAGCCAGGCCGGCGTGATGGTGGACGGGCGGACCGTCGGCGCCATCTCCGGGCCCGGCCTGCTCGTCCTGGTCGGGATCACCCATGGCGACACCGCGGAGCGGGCCGCGAAGCTGGCCGCCAAGCTCTGGGGGCTGAGGATCCTGGAGGGAGACAAGTCGTGCTCCGACGTCTCCGCTCCGTTGCTGGTCATCAGCCAGTTCACGCTCTACGCCGACACGGGCAAGGGCCGCCGCCCGTCCTGGCAGGCCGCCGCCCCGGGCCCGGTCGCCGAGCCGCTGGTGGACGCCGTCGTCGCGTCCCTGCGCGAGCTGGGGGCCAGCGTGCAGACCGGGGTCTTCGGGGCCGACATGAAGGTCAGCCTGGTCAACGACGGCCCGGTCACCATCATCCTGGAGCTGTGAACCCGGGCGCGGGCGGCCTGACGGCGCGGGTGGCGATGTAGCCGGGCATGAACCGCTGCGTGGCGTCCGCGTGATGCGGCGCCTCGGCCAGGTGGGTCAGCGAGAAACCGGCGGCCATCTGGCCGCCGAGCTGGCTGGTCAGCGAGTGGCTGTATTCGATCGCGCCGTCTGCGTAGTACTCCTCGCGCTCGGCGGCGGGCAGGTCGAGCGTGCTGAACGGGAGCGGATGGCGCACCACGAACTCGCCGCGCTCCAGCGCACCGACGTCGAAGATGAACAGGTCGGGGTTCATGAACCCGGCCAGCAGGAGACCACCCGGGCGCAGCACCCGGAACGCCTCCCGCCAGACCGGCGCCAGGTCCGGGCAGAACACGTTGGACACAGGGTGGAACACCACATCGAAGCTGCCCCCGGGGAACGCGCTGAGGTCGCGCATGTCACCGAGCACGGTCTGCAGGACCAGCCCCTCCCGCGCCGCGACCTCCTGGTCGCGGGCCAGCTGCCGCGGTGAGTTGTCGAACACCGTCACCCGGGCGCCGGCCGCGGCCAGCACCGGGCCCTGCTGGCCGCCGCCCGAGGCCAGGCAGAGCACCGCTACCCCGGTCAGGGTGGCCGGGAACCAGTCACGCGGCACAGGCTGGTAGCCGATGAGCACCACGGACCAGTCGCCCTCGCGGGCCCGGGCGATCACCCGGGGCCCGACCGGCCGGGTCCACTCGTTGCCTGCTTCCACCTCACGGTCCCAGGCGGCGCGGTTATGCGCCACGGGATCAAAGTCGTCAGCCACCCGAGCAGCCTAGGGCCGGAGCGGCAGGCCGGCGGCCCGGTGGCCCGCGCCCGGTCCCGCATGCTAGGCATGGATGACCGGATTACCGAGGAGGGCCATGCCGCACATCACCCTGAACTCCGACCAGCCGGGTATCCGGGGGCTGCTCCAGTTCCGGCCGGAGACCGGCCGCCCGCTGAGCGAGCTGGCCGAGGTGCTGCTGCGCGGGCCGGGCACCCTGACCCCCGGCGAGCGGGAACTGATCGCGGCCTACGTGTCCGGGTTAAACGACTGCCAGTACTGCACGTCGTCGCACTCCGCCACGGCGGCGGCTCAGCTGCCCGGGGGGATGGCGCTCGTGGACCAGGTCCGCGCCGGCCCCCAGCAGGCACCGGTGCCGGAGAAGCTGAAGGCCCTGCTCGCGATCGCCGCGGCGGTCCAGCGGGGCGGGCTCCAGGTCACGGGCGAGCTGATCGCTGACGCCCGCGCGGCCGGCGCGACGGACCTGGAGATCCACGACACGGTGCTGATCGCCGCGGCCTTCTGCATGTTCAACCGGTACGTCAACGGCCTGGCCACGATCGCCCCCCAGGACCCCGCCCGGTACGCGGCCGGCGCCCAGCACCTCATCAAGGAGGGCTACGTTCCGCCGCCGGCGACCTAAGCTCCTCTGATGTGAGCAGGCATGAGGTCGTGCTATTGCACGGCCAGCCAGGGTCGGCCGCCGACTGGCAGCAGGTGGCCGGCCGGCTGCCGGGCACGCTGCGCGTGCTGGCGGCAGACCGGCCCGGGTACGGGGCGAGCCAGCAGCCGGCCGGGGGCTTCGGGTACGGCGCCCGGGCGGTGCTGGCGGACATGGATGCGCGCGGCATCGGGCGGGCGGTCCTGGTCGGCCACTCCTACGGCGGGGGCGTCGCGCTGTCGGTCGCCCGGCAGGCGCCGGACCGGGTGGAGGCCCTGGTCCTGCTGGCCAGCGTCGGCCCCGACTGCCTGACCGGCTGGGACCGGCTGCTGGCCGCCCCGGGCGCCGGGGAGGTGTGCGCGCTCACGGCGTGGTGGCTGACTCCCTGGCTGGCCCGGGCGCGCCTGGCCGCCATCACCCGGCGGCTCGGGCGGCCACTCACCGCCGACGAGCATGTCAACTGGCACATCTGGGGTCACGCCCATCACGATCACGGACCGCTGTGGCGCAGTTTCCTCATCGAGCAGCGGGCCCTGGTCCACGAGCTGGACGGCCTCACCGCGTCGCTGGCCGGCATCACCCAGCCGACCCTGCTGATCGCCGACCCGGACGACACGCTTATCCCGGTCGGCACGACGCATCAGCTCGCCGCCGCCCTGCCCGACGCCCGCGTGCAGCTCGTCAGCCAGATCGGCCATCACCTGCCGCGCCGCGGGGCACCGCAGATCGCGGCGGCGATCACCGATTTCCTGGCCGCGCTGGACAGCAGGCCCGCACCCGCCTGACGCCCGCCCACGGCCGCCCCGCTGCGGGCGGACGGGTTTGATAGCCGCCCCGAGGGGGGACGCCGAGTGGCGAGCGAGGCGGCACGCCAGGCAGAATGTCTTTCCCCGCGGAATTCTGGCGACCCTGAGGACCTGGCTGTCCCGTCCTGTCCGGCCGCCAGGCAGGATCCGACACCCCCCGGGGAGCAGCGTGGTCATGGTCAGCGAGAACTCCCCCGCCCGGCTGGCGGTGCTCATCGATGCGGACAACGCGCAGCCCACCATGATCGAGGAATTGCTGGCCGAGGTGGCCAAGTACGGCACCGCCAGCGTCAAGCGCGCTTATGGCGACTGGACCGGCACGAACCTGAGAGGCTGGAAGGACCACCTGCTCGCCCAGTCCATCCAGCCGATCCAGCAGTTCGCCTACACCCGGGGCAAGAACGCCACCGACGCGGCGATGGTCATCGACGCGATGGATCTGCTGTACTCGGGGCGATTCGACGGGTTCTGCATCGTGTCCAGCGACAGCGACTTCACCCGGCTGGCCGCGCGCATCCGTGAGTCCGGCCTGACCGTGTACGGGTTCGGCGAGCGGAAAACACCCAAGCCCTTCGTGGCCGCGTGCGACAAGTTCATCTACATCGAGAACCTGACCCATCCCGAGACGGCGGCCGAGCCTGCCGACGAGGCCGGGAAGCCGGTCACCCGGCCCTCCGCGGCCCAGCTGAAGGCGGATAACGCCCTGATCAACCTGCTGCGCAACGCGGTGGAGGCGGCCTCTGACGATGACGGCTGGGCCGCGCTGGCCTCCGTCGGCCACATCGTCACCAACCAGCGGCCGGACTTCGATTCCCGGACCTACGGCTACGCGAAGCTCAGCGATCTGATGGCCGCGACCACCCTGTTCGAGCTGGACCGGCGCAGTCCCGGCGACGCGAAGCCCGAGATCATCTACGCGCGGACCAAGCGCCGCCGCCGCTCCCCCGCCCGGACCGCCCGGGGCGGCGCCGACGGGCCGGCGGCCGCGTCCACCTGACTGGCCGGCCTGGCCCGAAGCTCTTGACTTGAAGTCGGGGTGAAGTTTTAGCGTCGTCCCGACGGCAGGTTCCGCCACGGGAGGCATGGGATGAGCAAGCTCAGTCTGGGGCCGGTCGGCATCGCGCTGTCGGTCTCCGCCGACGACACCTACCTCAGGGAAGCCGCTGAGCTCGAGGAGCTGGGCTATTCGGCGATCTGGCTGCCCGGCGGGCAGATCGACCGCCTCGACCGGATCACGGCCATCGTCGCGGCCACCAGGTCCGTACCGGTCGTCCCGGGCATCATCCCGGTGGATGTCTATGCCCCCGCCGCGGTCCGGGAGCTCTACGCTGAGCTGCAGTCCAGCGGGCCGGGCCGCTTCGTCGTCGGCCTGGGCGGCCCGCAGAAACCCCGCCCGCTGCAGCCGCTGAACGACTACCTCGACCAGCTCGACCAGGGTAAGCCGCCGGTACCCGCCGGCCGGCGGATCCTGGCCGCACTCGGCCCCCGCAAGCTCGAACTGGCCCGGGACCGGGCCGCCGGGGCCGTGGCGCTGCTGGTCACGCCGGCCTACACCGGGCAGGCCCGGCGCATACTGGGCGCCGGATCCACCCTCGTCATCAACCAGATGGCCGTCCTGGACACCGAGGCCACCCGGGCCCGCGAGACCGCCCGGGTCCCGCTGGGCTTCCTCTCCGGCGTCCGCGGCTACGGCGCCAACTTCGCCCGGATGGGATTCACCGACCGCGACATCGCCGGCCTCAGCGACCGGCTCGTCGACGATCTGGTCGTCTGGGGCAGCGCCAGCGCGGTGACGGCGCGGATCAGGGAACACCTCGAGGCCGGCGCGGACCACGTCGCGGTCACCGTCCTGCACCAGGACCGGCAGCCCCGTCCCCTGGAGGCCGCCCGGCAGCTGGCCGGCCAGTTGTCCGCGGCTGAGAACGGCTGAGAACGGCTGCCCCGGGCGGGCCGGACAGGCGGCCGCCTCATCGGCGGAGGACGTCAGCAGGTACTCCGGCTGGGTAGCGGAACTGGCCGGCCTGCTGCGGCCGGGAGCCCGGGTCGTGGATCTGGGCTGCGGTGCGGGCATACCAGCGACCCGGGAGCTGACCGGTCGCGGGCAGCAGGTGATCGGCGTGGACTTCTCGGCCGTCCAGCTCCGCCGGGCCCAGCGGCTTGTCCCGGCGGCCAGGCTCATCCAGGCGGACATGACGGCGCTGCACCTGAGGCCGGCCAGCGTAGACGCCGTGGTGTCCTTCTACGCCCTGATCCACGTGCCCCTGGCCGACCAGCAGGTGCTGTTCCCGCGGATCTGGCACCGCTACATCCCCGAGGGGCACGGTGGCCACACCCTCGTCCTCGCCCGGGCCCCGTCATCCGCGGCCGGCCACTGATGGCCCTAGTCCGCCCGCGCCCCGGGACGGGCCGGGCTCATGGATAAGGTCCCGGCATGGACCCTGCCAGCTATCTGGCCCATCTGCGCCGGGACTCCGCTGCCTTCGGAGCGTGCCTGGCCGCCGACCTGTCCGCACCAGTCAGGCACTGCGGGGACTGGACCTTGTCCGACCTGGCCGGCCATCTGGGCCAGGGGAACGTGTGGGCCGCGGTGGCCGTGACCGAGCAGCGCGGCGACGGCCAGGGGCCCGCCGCGCCACCCGGCCGGAGCGCCCTGACGACCTGGTTCCGGGATACCTGCGACGTGCTGCTGGCCGCCCTGGACACCGATCCGGCGGCCACCGCGTGGACCATCGCCCCGCCGCCTACCGCCGGCTTCTGGCAGCGCCGCAGGGCCCTGGAAACCCTGATCCACCGCTGGGACGCGGAGCACGCCGTCGGGGTCCCCGGCCCGCTCGACCCGGCGCTGGCTGCCGACGGGGTCGCCGAAGTGGTCGGCACCCTCGCCCCGCGGCAGGTCCGGCTCGGCCGCACGACCGCGCCCCGGCACGCGATCCGCCTCCGCGCGGCCGACACCGGCGGGTCCTGGATGCTCGGGCCCGGCGAGCCCGTGGCCGCCATCGAGGCCACCGCCGCTGACCTGCTGCTCTTGCTGTGGGGCAGGCTTTCCGCCGATGACCCGGCGATCGCCTGGGCCGGTGACCGGCGGGCGGCCCAGGCCACGCTCAGCAGCAAGCTCGTCCCGTGACCGGCCGCCGGGCCAGACGCCGGATACCGCCAGCCGGCTCAGGAACGCTGCCGCCAGCGCCGCATGAAGTACCTGATGAATCTGCGGATCAGGAAGTACATCGGGCCACCCTTTCTTCCGTAGCGCCGTCGCGAACGGCAAAGGACGGGCCGGCACGGAGGTCGCTCAGGCTATCCCACGGCCGGGTCTGCCAGCCGGCGGCGCCGGCCTGAGATGCCTATCATCACCCGGCCCGGCATGCCCTGGCCATGACTGCTGTCCGGGAGCGGGCCAGCGGATACTGAGGGCATGCCGCTGCGACTGCACCACATCGTCATTGACGCCCGCGACCTGCCCGGGCTGGCCCGGTTCTGGACCCAGGCCCTGGGCTGGAAGGTCCTCTCCGAACGCGAGCATGAGATCGTCATCGGGGCCGACGACCACGCGCCCGTGGGCATCTGCTTCATGCCAGTCACCGACCCGAAGACGGTCAAGAACCGCGTTCACCTCGACCTGACCACCAGCGCCGAGGATCGCGCGCAGGAGATCGACCGCCTCCTCGCCCTCGGGGCACGCCCGGCCGACATCGGGCAGACCGGCGAAGAGTCCTGGACCGTCCTGGCCGACCCCGAGGGAAACGAGTTCTGCGTCGTACGCCCGAAGGAAACACTCACCCGGTAGGACCCGCCCGCAGCACACCGCGCCGCGCCCGGTGCGGCCTCACCGACCGTCCCCGTCCCGCAACCGTCCCCGTGAGGTGGCATGGACCGCGCCCTGGCCGAAGCACTTGGCCCCGTCCTGCGTGATCTGGCGAGCTCCGGGTCGGTGCTGCCCGAGGTCCGCGACGATCAGTGGTCTGACTTCGCGGGGCAGGCGACGGCGATGCTGTTCAGCCCGGGCGGCTCGGGGCAGGGCGTGTCCGCGATGACCAGTGAGCCGCTTCCGGAGCGGATCGCCTCGGTGGCCGACCAGGTCCAGGAGTGGGCGGTCGAGGAGCTGTGCAGCGTGGGCAGGCCGACGAACTGGCCGCAGTGCCCGCAGCATCCCGGGTCGCATCCGCTGTCGGCCGTCGTCCGCCAGGACCGGGCGGTGTGGTGCTGCCCCAGGACGGGCTACCTGGCCGCCGGGATCGGGCAACTGGGTCCTGCGCCAGAATGAGGTCATGAGCCGTGACCCTCATCCCTACCTGCGGGGCGAACCGGTGGTCGTGATCGACTGTTCCGAGGGCATCTGCTTCATGCCAGTCACCGATGGGAAGCGTAGGGAGGGAGGGAAGAAGGAGAAAAGGTGCCCTCGAGTGCGGCTCGACACCAGACCGGCCAGGAGCTACCTGGCCCAGGTGAACGATCCGTTCACCTGCGGCCAAGCCTGAGCGCCGTTCAGGGCCCGCCCCTGGTAGTGAGTACCCCGCAACATCATCTTTCCCCTGCCGCCGGTTCAGTCGGGAGGGGATGCCAGGTGATCAATCGCCTGACCCTGATGACGACCGGAAACACCCCAGTGCGGGGACAACCACGACCCCCTCGGTCCAAGCGGGCGGACAGGCGCTCCGTGGAGAAGTGGGGAGCAGGCGTGGGTACGCGCCAAGGCTCGGTTGCGGGGCGGCCACCTGTCGGGCCGCCCCGCTTACCTTTCTTGCCTGAAGATTGCTAGACGCCGTGTGATCAGTTTTACACTCTCCGCCATGCAGCCGGTTGAGGCGGCAGCGCTCATCGGCGTCGGCGGATCGGCGATCGTGGCCGTCGTCTCCTACGTCGCGACCACCTTAGCCACCTGCTGGACCCTGGTGAACATGGCGCCTGCCAGGATCTGCCCGGTGACGGCCCTCAGGCTTGGACAATGGCTATCAGGCGGGGCGGCATTCCCTGCCGACTCGGCACTAGGTTCGGCAGGCGCCCCAGGTTGTGTCCTGCTTGGTTACGTATGGTCTTCGGACTCGATGCTGAGGGGCTGGGACCGGCTGCTCGTGCTTCGCAGGCTGTTCCGCCGATGATCCGGCTGCGGCTGTGGCGACTCGGAGTTCGGTCAAGGGCGGGCGCGGCCGTCGTTTCCTGCTTGATGACTGGCGGGTCCTGGAGTGCTGGTGCCGGGTTCGGCAAGGCGGAAGGCTCGGCGGTACCGGTCTGGTGTGACTCCCCGCGCCTGGATGAAGTGGCGGCGCAGGGTGTCGGGACTGCCGAATCCGCTGCGGGCCGATACCAAAGCGATGGTGTCGTTGCCGCGTTCGAGGAGGCGCGCGGCAAGCAGGACCCGTTGCCGGTTCACCCACGAGGCCGGGGTGGCGCCGGTGCGCTGGCGGAAGCGGCGAGCGAAGGTGCGCGGGGACATGGATGCGCGGGCGGCGAGGGCATCGACGGTCAGCGGCTGGTCGAGGTGCAGCAACGTCCACTGCAGGACCCCGGCCAGTTCGTCTGCGGTGCCCGGTTCGGGGACTGGCGTCTCGATGTACTGGGATTGCCCGCCGTCGCGGTGCGGCGGGACGACCATGTACCGGGCGATGCGGTTGGCGGCTTCCGCGCCGTGCTCGCGGCGCATGAGATGCAGGCACAGGTCGATCACGGCTGCCGACCCGGCGCTGGTGACTATGGGTCCGTCTTCGATGTAGAGCTGGTCGGGCTCGACCGTCAGCTGCGGGTAGAGCGTGGCCAGCAGCGGCGCGTGCAGCCAGTGGGTGGTGGCCCGGCGGCCGTCCAGCAGGCCGGCCGCGGCCAGCACGAACGCGCCGGTGCAGGCGCTGGCGATGGTGGCGCCGCGCGCCACGGCGTCGTGGAGTTGCCGCACCAGCGCGGCCGGCGGCGGCGGTGTCGGTGGCGTCGCGCCCAAGACGATGATCAGGTCCGCCTCGGCGAGACGGTTCAGGTCGTGGCTGGGCAGCACGGCGAAGCCGGACGTGGTGGGCAGCGGCGTGACCTGCTCGCCGCAGACGGCGAAGTCATAGGCGGGCAGCCCCGGCACCGCCGAGCCCAGGCCGAACGCTTCGCAGACCACGCCGAGCTCGAACGCCGGCACCGGCGCCAGGACTGGGACGGCGACATTGCGCAGCACCGTCTCAGTCTGGCAGAAACTGCCGCAGGTATGTCTGCTCTGCCATGCGGCGGCGGCCGGTGCGGCCTGGGAGGCTGAGTGGACAGAGATCGCTACCAGCAAGGAGCCCGGCATGCCCGCGCCATCAGCCACGCCCCGCGGTGGCGTAGCCGTGGCACTGATCGTCGTCTACACAGCGTGGGGCTCGACGTTTGTCGCGATGCGGGTCGCTGACCGCAGCCTGCCGCCGCTGGTAATGAGCGGCGTGCGGTTCCTGGCCGCCGGCCTGCTGCTCTACGGGTGGTGCCGCTGGCAGCGCCACCATCACCCGGACGCGGGCTGGCGGGCTCCGACCCGCCGGGAGTGGCGCGCCAGCGCCATCCTCGGCATCGCGCTGCCCGCCGCCGGAACGGGCGGCGCGGCCTGGGCGGAGCAGACCATCCCGGCCGGGACCGCCGCGCTGCTACTGGCCACCGTCCCGGTGTGGATGATCATTGCCAGCCGCATCGTGGACGCCGAGCGCATCACGATCGCCACGGCGGCCGGGCTGCTGCTGGGCGTGGCCGGGGTCGTGGTGCTGGTCAACCCGCTGGCCGGCGGTGCCCCGGATCTGCTCGCATCGGCCGTCGCGCTCGGCGGCGCGCTGTTCTGGGGCTGCGGGTCGGTCTATGCCAAGCGGGCCCCGCACCCCGGCCAGCCGCTGCTCGCCAGCGGCATGGAGATGATCTGCGCGGGCGTGGCACTGTGCCTGATCGGCGCCGCCAGCGGGGAACTCGGCCGCATCAGCGCCGCCTCTTTGCTCTCAACCTCGGGACTGGCGCTCGGATATCTTATTATCTTCGGCAGCCTGCTGGGCTACAGCACCTACGAATGGCTGCTCCACCACGCATCAAGCCAGCTCGCCGGCACCTACGCGTTCATCTGCCCGCTCGTCGCCGTCACCCTGGGATGGTGGCTGCTCGATGAGCAGATCAGCAGGCACACCCTGCTGGCCGCCGCCGCCATCGCCGTCGGCGTCGCCCTCATCATGCTGCACCCCCGAAAAACACAGCCAGTCCGGGACGAGACAGGTGACCAGCGCCGGAAACGGCAGGTACCCGCCCCTAACTGACCAGCATCAGTGCGGGCGCCCGGCCGACGACGCAGCCAGCGTGTGAACAGCATGAGTGGCGGCACGCCGCAAGTGGTCCGTGACTGCTTCTGGCAAAGTGTCCAGGATCGGCGTGTTCACACACGCCAGACCCTGGAGCCCACCCGTGATCGCCGACCTGGGCACTCTCCTGACCGCACTTTACGTGGAGCTGACCGACCGCATCATCCCTACCCGTGGTTGCGGTCGCCGCGGGCCGGCAAGCCGCCCGAGGTCACCGACGCCGAGCTGGTGTGCCTGGCCGTGGCGCAGGTGCTGCTGCGCCATGACGACGAGCGGCACTGGCTGCGCGCCGCGGCCAGGCAAGGTCGGGCACCTGTTCCCCGGCTGCTGGGCCAGAGCGAGTACAACCAGCGGCTGAAGGCTGCCGCACCGCTCATGGAGGCGCCGCTGCGGTGGCTGGCTGAGGTGACGCCGGGCAGCGCCGAGATGCTGCGGCTGATGGACGCCACGCCTGTCCCGTGCGGCCACTCGATCATCACCGCCAAGCGCTCTGACCTGTACGGCTGGGCGGGTTACGGCTACTGCCCCAGCCATTCCGGGGGCAAGCTGCTGCTGATCTGCACCTGCGACGGCACCGTCACTGGCTTCGGCCTAGCCAATCCCAAGCTCTTCGGCGAGCGCGCGCAGGCCGTGCAGATGCTGGAACGCAGCCGTCTCGCTTGCCTGCCGGACGTACGGCTCCATCGCCTGCATCATCTCGACCGCGGGCTGCATCTCGCGGCTGATTCGTTCTGCCTGCCGGGCCAGGTCAGCCAGCCACGGCGGCATCTCGGGCGGATCCACGTGTAGAACCTACTCCGGTCGCCCGGGGCGCCGCGTCAGCCAGCCTGAGAGCAGGGGCCTCCTTGAGTCGGCGTTGTGGCTGGCGCCCCCGGTGTGGTGCGCGCCTCGCCGGGCGCCAGCGTCTATGCCCCGGACTCGGACCCCTCGCCCTGATACGGCATCGGGAACATCCGCACCTCGGCGTTCGAGTCGCGGGCCTTGTCCGCCTCGTTCATGGCCTGCCACAGGTGGTCCGGGGAGTCCTCGGCCAGGAGCGGCAGTGGTTGGGCGCACCATCGCGTCCCGCCAATCGCGCGGGGCACGAACCAGATGCGCCAGCCTGGCTTCTCTCGCTCCAGCTCTGCCTTGGCCTCGTCGAGCACGCTTAATACGAGCCGGGCGCCTTCGCTGACCTTGGGGGCTTCGTTGTCATCATCCACGATCCTACATTATTCATGGGTCCCTATAGGTTGCCATAGCTAGCCCCGATCTTCTGAGCTAACCTGCGGGTTTCTACGGTTGATCATGTGGACCAGCTTGATCATGGCTCGCCCGTCGCCCTGTACCGGCAGCTCGCGGAGCTACTGCGCGGGCAGATCGAGAGCGGCAAGCTGACCGGCCGCGTGCCGTCCGCCAAGTCCCTCGCCCAGGAGCACGAGGTGGCCGTTGGCACTGCCGAGCGGGCGCTCGGCATCTTGCGTGAGGACGGTTTGATCGTGAGCGCGAGCGGGCGCGGGCACTTCGTGGTCGAGCGTTAGCCCTGGTCAGCGTAGAAACGCCCTGAGCTAGAGAGAGACGGCCCGGGAGTCGTGGGGTTGGTGGTGGGTATGAACCGGGCCGGGATCGTGAGCGTGGCTCTGGCGTGGTGGGCTAGGCATGCCGATGGCCCGGACGGTGGTCCGGGCCATCGGGTGCGCGAGTGGTCAGGTGGTGGCCTTCAGTGCCTCCTCTGCGCTGATGGACATCAGCGCCGGGACGGCAGCGAGAGCGACGAACGTGGGCTCGCTGCCGCCGCCGATCCAGAGCACGATGCCAGGCTTGCCCTCGTCGGTGGCGGCTGCGATGTCGATGCCCTCCTGGCCGTTGTCGAGGGCCAGGCCGTGGATCTCGCCGAGAGTTGGCGGGCTCGGCCTGGGCCCGGCCGCGGGCTCGGACGGCTCGGGCTTCCCGTGATACGGGCATGAGCACCAATCGCCCGCGTCTCGCTGCTTCGGGCAGCGGTGGCCATCGCCGGAGCGGCAGGCGGCCGAGAGGTTGCCCGGTGCGATGCGGTCGCAGGGGAGGCGGCGGGCTGCGCTCATCGGTTCCCTCCTAGATGAAGTCGTGTTCGGGGCAGCAGCTAGCGACACCGTCCACCTGGCCGACCAGGAAGCCGTTCGTGCATCGCCGCCCTTGGGGCTTCGAGGGCTTGCGCCTTGGCGCTGGCTTCCCGTTGGCCGGGCGTCCAGCCATCGGAGTCGAATGACCCTGGCTCGCTAGGACTGGACTGCCTTCCACCTCAGCCACAGCTCTACAGAAACCATCGGATTGGGGAGACGGTGAGGAGACCTGGGGAGATGGGGTCGCCGAATTCGCCGGCCTTTGCGTCAAATCTGGCGGGCTTTGGGGCGAGGTCGCCAAATCTGGCGGGCTTTGGAGCCGTTCGCGTGGCGCCAGCCTCGGCACCCTGAAGCGCAGCGCCGTTCCCTTGTGCGCGAACACCGGCTTCCCGCGCTTGTCGGTGCCGATCTGCTCGCGCAGCTCGTAACCGGCCTCGGCGAGGTCGCTGAGCGTCCTGCTGATAGCCCGCTCGCTCATGCCGCAGCGTTCCGTCAGACTGTCGAACCAATCGCCTCTGCGCCAGCAGCCGACGACCGGCAGTGCCGACCAAGGCAGTCCGCCGTCCTCCGGCATCCCCTGGCTGGGGTCGCGTGCATCGTCGGCGATGGTCTCAGCCACCAGGCGCATCAGCGGCGACCAGGAGGAGGGTGCGCCGTCGCGGATCATGCGGTACAGCTCGTGGCCCATCACCGCGCTCCGCGGAGCAACTGGCCCGTCCTACCTGCGGCCGGTACTATCGAGTTGCGATGCGTTTCGCGGGTGCCGGCCTCGTCGAGGGGCCGGCATCTTGCTTTCCGGACGGCAACGAGTACGGCCCGGTGTCGGCCCGGTAGTTCTTCCCGGCTCTGTTCGGCGATACGGCGGAGTCACGGCTGACTCTCCGCGGGGTCGCGCGGGGGGCGAGCGCCGGCGGAACGCCGCTGGTCAGCGTCTGGTTCCACTTCGACTGGCAATTGCCGAGTGGCCGCCGGGCACCCTTTGACGTGGTCAACGTCCTGGAACTGAGCCCCGACGGCCGGATCGCGACCCTGCGGATCGTCTACGACACCGTGGACGTCCGCTCCGTCTTCGAGCAAGAAACAGGGCGGCGCTCCTGGCGGGCCGGGGCCCCGGACGCAGGCCGGTAGTCCGGTGATCCGGGGCGGCTTACTCGCCGGTCGGCCCCTGGGCGAGTTCGCTGGCGATGTCGAGATGGCCGACGTGCCGCGCGTACTCCTGCAGCAGGTGGAACAGCACCCGCTCCAGCGGCGGGGGGTCGGCGCCGTCCCATCGCTCACCTGGCTGGCCGAGGTCGGAGAGGTCATGGGCGGCCACGATGACCCGGGTCCGCGCGGCCTGCGCGTGCAGGCCCGCGACCAGCCCGGCGAGGGTCTCCTCCGGCGCGACGCACCAGCGGTCACGGCCGTCAGCCCAGGGATCCGGGACGTCGCGGCCTTCGAAGCGCCATTCGAGCCAGCGCATCTCGGTGTAGGTGAGGTGCTTGAGCAACTCCAGGGGCGTCCAGCCGGAGGGCAGCCGGCTGCGGCGCAGTTCGCTCTGGCGCAGGCCTTCCAGCTTGCTGACCAGCCGGGAGCGGAAGTAGTCGAGGTAGCCGAGGAAAACCTCAGCCCGTGACGGCACCGGGGTGGTGGGCTCGGGAAACGGGATGCTCACCGCCCCAGCCTGCCGCACGTGGCGCGGATCCGCACTGCCCAGCCCGCTGGACTGCGCCGCCCTGGTCCAGGCTCCGCATCGGGCGTTATGCGAGACTTGGCCATATGGATTCCCGGCCTGGTCACCGGCGCGGCCGGCCGGGGAGCGGCGCCGGCGCCGTATCCCAGGCGCTGCGGATCCGCGCTTCATGAGGGTCGGCCGGCCGCCCGCCGAGCGTGCCCGCCGACGTAGACATCCCGGTCCGCAACGCACGGAACGCGGTCTACGCGGTCTTCATCGGCTCGGGATTCATCTACGCGAGCTGGGCCTCCCGGATTCCCCAGGTCCGCGCGGAACTCGGGGTGGGCCCGGGGATCCTGGGCCTGGTCCTGCTGAGCACGGCGGTGGGTTCCGCTCTCGGGACGCCGCTGTCCGGGTTGCTCATCAGCTGGCTCGGCACCACCCGCACGGTGGTCGTGATGTCGTGGGCCTCGGCGGCGGGCCTGATCGTGGTCGCCGCGGGCTGCCGCGTGGGCCCGGGCGGCATCCCGGAGGTCGCCGCCGGGCTGTTCGTGTTCGGCTTCGGCAACGGCGCCTGGGACGTCGCGATGAACGTGCAGGGCGCCGCCGTCGAGCGCGAGCTGGGCCGGGCGATCCTGCCCAAATTCCACGCCGGGTGGAGCATCGGCACCGTCGCGGGCGCGGGGGCGGGCGCGGTGATGGTCGTCCTGCATGTGCCGGTCACCGCGCACCTGATCGCGGTCGCCCTGGTCATCGCCGTGGCCGTGCCCGTCTCGGCCCGCCGCTTCCTGCCCGCCGCCCGCACCGCCGACCACGTGGACGCCGCCCGCCCGGACACCGGGACACCCCGGCGCCGCGCGCTCGCGGCGTGGACCGATCCGCGGACCCTGCTGATCGGCCTGTTCGTGCTCTGCATGGCCTTCACCGAGGGAACCGGGAACGACTGGCTGAGCCTGGGGGTCATCGACGGGTACCACACGATGGCCGCCCTGGGCACGCTCACGTTCGCCCTCTTCCTGGCCGCGATGACCGCGGGCCGCTGGTTCGGCCCCGGGCTCATCGACCGCTACGGGCGGGTCCGGGTGCTGCGGGTCTGCGCGGCGGTCGCCCTCACCGGCCTGCTCATGATCGTCTTCGGCGCGGTGCTGCCGGTCGCGATGGCCGGCGCCGTGCTGCTGGGGCTGGGGACGTCGCTGGGCTTCCCGGTCGGGCTCAGCTCCGCCGCCGACGATCCGCGGTACGCGGCTCCCCGGGTGAGCACCGCCGCGTCCATCGGGTACCTGGCCTTCCTGGCCGGCCCCCCGGCCATCGGCTTCCTCGCGCGACCAGGTCGGGGTGCTGCGCAGCATCACGGTCGCGGGCATCCTGATCGCCGTGGCCTTCTTCCTGGCCCGGTTCACCGCGCCGCTCCCCCGGCAGGCCGGGCCGGGCCCGGCCGGGCCGGGCGCGGCAGGCCCCCCGCTTCCGGGCTGAGCGCACCTACATCGAGAATCCGATCGCGCGCAGCTGATCGCGGCCGCTGGCGGTGATGTCGGCGGGCCGCCAGGGCGGCAGCCACACCCAGTTGACCCGGAAGCCGGTGACGTCGCCGAGCCCGGCCAGCTCCGCCCGGATCTGGTCTTCCATGATGCTGGTCAGCGGGCAGGCGGCGGAGGTCAGCGTCATCGTGATGACCGCGGTCCCGTCCCGGACCTCGACGTCGCGGACGAACCCGAGGTCGACGACGTTGACCCCGAGGTCCGGGTCGATCACGTCGAGCAGCGCCGCGCGGACCGCCGCCGCCCGCTCGCCAGGCCTGGTCGCCGCCCGGCGCCGCGGGCCCGGCCCGGCCGCGGGCCCCGGTGCCGCGCCAGCACCGGCCCCGCTCACCGACGGGCCGCCCGCAGGCACCCCGCCCCCGCTCCCGCCGGCGGAACGCCTTTCTTTCTCCAACGATTGACCGGCGAACCCCTCTCCGCCACTGGCCTGCAGCCCGGCGGGCCGCAACGTCATCTCCACCCGGCACGTCGGGCTGGCGATCCAGTCCGCCTTGCCGTGGGCCTGGCGGCGGACCCGGACAATGTCCTCGCCCGCCTCGACGCGGCCAGCCGCCAGGATGAGCCGGGCCGGGCTGAGCCCGGCCTGCTCGGCCCGGACTATGACCCGGTCGAGCAGGCGGGCCACCGGCTCGCAGGTCCGGCCGGGGCCGAAACGCAGCCGGGCCTGGGCGCGCACCGCGTCCAGGCCCAGGACGGCCTGCAGCGCCGCCCGCCCGTCCGGCTCGGCCAGCCGGACCTGGTCCTCCTCGACCCGCAGCTCGGCGGTCAGCGTCTCGCTCACCGGCCGATGTCCACCCAGATCGTGCCGTCGTCATCGACCGTGCAGCCGAAGACGGTGAGGCGGGCGTTGTCCGGGTTGATGCCGCACCCCGTGCCCGCGTCGAACTCCCACAGGTGCCGGGCGCAGATCAGCGTCTCGCCGTCGAAGTCGCCCTCGTCCAGCGGCCCGGCCTGGTGCGGGCAGGTGTTGGCGTAGGCACGGACCTGCCCGGCCACGTTGATGAGCAGGACATCCTGGCCCTCGACGGTGACGGAGGTCATGTCGCCCTCCCACAGCTCGTCCAGATTGATCGTCTCGCGCCACTGTGCAGTCTGGGTGGCCTGTGCCGTCTGGGCGGCCCGTGCCGTCTGGGCGGTCTGCGCCGTGCGGGCGGTCTGCCCGGTCTGGGCGCCCTCCACGGTCAGGCCGTCCCCGCCGCCGCCCCGGCGCTGGCCCCGGCGGCCGGATCGAGCAGCGGGGCCAGGAAGCTGTCCCGGGCCGCCCGGGCGTGCGCCGCGACCTCGCCGGCCGAGGTCGCCCTGCTCCGGCAGCGATTCCAGGAACTGCCCCAGCCCGTGCGCCGCGTCGTCGGCGGGTCCTGACCAGCGCGTGATCCACCGGCTGAGCACGTCCCGGTTCCCGGGCCGCTGGGTGACCGCGAACTCGGCCAGGCCGGCGGCTCCACCGGCCCCGCCGCTGGGCGTCGGCGGCCAGGAACGACGTGAGCAGCCAGGTGAGGTCGTCGCCGTGGGCCCTGGCCACCTCGCCGAGCTGGGTGAGCAGCACATCATCCAGGGTCGGGCCCAGGACCAGGTTCAGCGCGGTGAACGCCTCACCCCAGTCGTAGCTGGCCAGCGCGTATTCGACGGCCTTGCGGGCGGCCTGCCAGCCGGCGTGGCCCTCCCACAGCGACCGTTCCGCCGTGCCGGCGCCCGAGTCCGGCCAGGCCGAGCTGCAGCTCCCGGGTGCGGTAGGCGATCGTCGTGACCCGGCGCAGGAAGTCCGCGGTCGAGAAGCCCGCGGCGTTGGTGATGTAGGAGCTGGGGGCCATATAGCCGACGTAGGCCTCGACCTGCTGGAAGCCGTGGCACAGGTAGCGCGACGGGGTGAATAGGTGGGCCAGCAGGGCCACCGACCCGGCGGACAGTGCGGCGTCCGAGCCCGCGTCGGCGTGTGCCCCGAGCACGCCCTGCACCTTCGCCTCGGCCTCGGACTGCAGGCCGACATAGGCCTTGTAGGTCAGCGCGTCCGGGTCGCGGTAGCCGTCCCAGTCCTCGGCCTGCAGCGGCGAGTTGTCCCGGTAGGTGAGGAACCACAGGTTGGGCGCGGACGAGGGGTTCTGCTCGAACGCCGCGGCCCGGTTCGTGCCGCAGGGTCCAGTTCTGCTTGTGCGTGACGATCTCGTACTCGCTGGGCATCTTGCGCACGTCGCCGAACGCGCTGAACGTGCGGCGCGGCCGTGGCTTGCGCGCCGGGGTCTCGGTCATGCCGGCACCTCCTTCCCGCCTGGGCGTACCGCGCTCCGGGCGGCCGAAGCTCTCCCAGGTGATGGCCGTCGCTGCTGGTGATGGCCCGGCCGCTGAAGGCGGACATCATCGCGCCGAACGAGGCGATCTCGAAGTCCGCGCCGAGGTAGCGGCGCAGGGTCTGCTCGGTCACCGTGATCCGGTCCTCGCCCTGCACCCGGACGTACGCGCCCCGGTCGATGACCTCGATGTCGGTGTCCGGGTTGTCGTCCTCGATGGCCGCGATGACCTGCTCGACCTCGTCGCCCATCCGCAGGATGGGGCCGACCGGGTTCTTCATGACCCCTCCGGGATGTCGTACTCAACCGCGACATGGTCGAGCGGCTGGATGCCGGCGGCGGCGACGGTCATGTCCGGCGGCAGCCGCCTGCCCTGGTGGATCACGACCTTCTCGTAGGGCAGCGCCCGGACCCGCCTGCCTTCCACGTGGTGCGCGACCGCCGCGGCCACCTCGCGCATGGTGTTGGCCGTGGTGACCGGGACCAGGATCTGGACGAAGTCGGTGGCGAAGATGGCGTTCAGCGGAACCAGCTGCGGGGGCTGGTCCTCGACGCCCAGTTCTTGCGTCACGACTGGGCCCCCAGCGCGATGCCGTCGACCGGGCGTCCGACGTAGTCCCTGGTCCAGGCCTCGTAGTCCGGGTCGTCACCCATCGCGTCGGGCGTCATGCCCATGTAGCCCAGGATGCCGCCCACGTCCATGGGCTGGATCTGCCCGGCCAGGAACCGGTCGACCAGCGTCTCGTGGTTGACGTTGTCGCGGTCCTTCCAGAAGATCTGCCGGCACGCGTTGGTGCAGAAGTGGAAGGTCTTCCCGTCGTAGCGCAGCGACCAGTCCCGGACCCGCCAGGTGCCGTCCCGGGACTGGGTGGCGTTGCAGCAGGGCAGGTGGCAGGTCATGCACAGCCAGGGAAGCGTCTCCGGCAGCGTGGCTTCCACGTTGTTGGCGTTGACGTTGTCGATCAGCACGTCCCACTTGTCGCCGTAGACCTTTTCCCAGTTCGGGTACTTCTCGGCCAGCCAGGCGCGCTCGTCCTGGCTGACCCCGGCCTTGGGCCGCCACCACAGCGTGGGCCGCCAGTACCACAGGCCCATCTGCAGGCCGTGGTGCCAGGTGTCCAGGCCGCGCATGAACTCGTCCCAGAACCAGGGCTTGCGCAGCCCGTAGTCCTCGATGGTGCGGACGAACTGGTCGATGACCCACTCCTCCATGAACTCCCGGTAGGACTGCTTCCGGTGCTCCAGCGGGGTGTAGTAGTCCATGGCGGGCCCGGTGAGCGCGGCGAACGCGCGGGCCGATCCCCAGAAGGCCTTGTCCACCACCCACTGCGCCCGGACCGGGTCGTGCTCGACCAGGATCTCCAGGGTCGGGCCGCCCTGCTGCGAGTGCCGCGCCTCGTCGGTCTGGATGGAGGAGATCATGTTGGCGAAGTTGACGTCCCCGGACTCCAGGGCGTCCGAGGCCAGCGCCACGAACTGCAGGTTGGTGAACCCGGTCTCGAACGTGAACGGCAGCTCGATGGCCATGTCGACCACGTTGGGCGCAATCATCATGTTGTCGAACAGGTTGCGCAGCGAGATCAGCACCCAGTCGTTGGTGTGGAAGGCCTTCTGCGTCCAGTCGTACTGGGCGTCCTTCCCGACGAACTCGTGCCCGAAGAACGTGGTGATCTGCGCGTGCCGGAGCTCGTCGAGCTGGCCGAACGTGGCCATGTTGCGCCACGCACCGTTCAGCCCGAACCGGGCCATCTTCAGCTCGGCCAGCACGGCCGCGTACTCGACCAGGGCCACCCCGCCGAAGTGCATCTTCGTGGCGGACTTCCAGCCTTCGTCGAGATGCTCGAACGTCGACGAGCGCTGCAGCGCCGCCTTCACCGCGTAGGCCGAGGCTTCCTTGTCCCGCTGCACGGCCACGTATTCGGGGTAGCTGACCTTGTAGTCCTCTTCCCACGCCGACCACGCGTCGCGCGGCACCTTGCCGGTGCCGCAGTGCCACTCGGGGAACACCGCGTCATCGTCCACGTAGCTGAACGTCCAGTCCACGTCGCGGACGAAGCCCTGCCATTCCTCGCGCTTGAGCAGTGCCATCTCTCTGGCCCCCTTCGTCAGTCGACTTCCTCGTGACCGAGCTGCTGGCTGATGCTGGCGTCGTCCCAGTAAGCGGTGACGCCGTCGATGAGCAGGTCCTCGCCGACGTGGAAGATGAACAGGTGCGGCTCGCGGTAGTGCTGGCCGGCTGGCTTGATCAGGGCCCAGGCCAGCTGCTGGGTGCCCTCGATGTCGACCTCGGCGACCACGTCGCCGTCGTCGTTGGCGGTCACCGTGTGCACCGTGTTGGTCAGGTCCGGGAACGCGGCGATCAGGCCGGTCCACAGCGGCTTGCCGATCGTGCCGACCTTGCCGTCGCCGCGCAGCACCCGCTGCTTGCCCCACATCTCGACCGGCACGTAGGAGAAGCCAGCGTTGATCGAGCAGAGGTCGGCCATGCCGTTCACGTCATGGGCCCGGTAGCGGTCGAAGAACTCCGTGACGACCCCGGCGGCCGCCTCGGCGGTGCGCACCTGTGTCGTGGTCATCGTGACTCCTCCTCAGGCGATGGCGATCGCATCGAACCGCTTGACCGCCAGCCGCCGGTACACCTGCTGCTGGCACCAGTACGCGGACACGGCGGTGATCAGGCCGCGGGTCACGGTGAACCGCCAGGCCTGGTCGATGTCCAGGTGCTTTTCCTGGTTGATGGCCCCGGCGTAGTCCGCGGCCTGGGTGCCCTCCACCTTGATCAGGGCGGTGACCACGTCGCCCGTGGTGATGACCCGGCCGGTGGTCACCAGCAGGTCGGGGAACGCCCGGACCAGGTCGTCCAGCACGGTCCGCAGCGCGTCGCGGCCGATCGCGCGGACACCGAGCGGGTGGATGGTGACCGCCGCCTGCGGGGCCACGACGGCGAGCGCGGCCGTCACGTCGCGGCGGGCGACGGCGTCCAGGAAGGCGTGCGCCGTCGCGCCCGGGCCTGGGGCCGGTGGCGGCCTGGCCGGAGCCGGACGCGGTCTCGGTCTGACTGCTGGTCATGAGCGACCTCCTCGGGGCTCAGGCGGCGGCGCGGGCCGGGGCCCGCAGGACCTTGATGACCGCGTCCGCGGTCGCCTCGGTCGATCCCGGGTTCTGCCCGGTGATGAGGTTGCGGTCGGCGACCACGTGCGAGATCCACGCCGCCGGGCCATCGTCGAAGACGGCGCCCGCGTTCTTCAGCGCGGTGTCCAGGAACCACGCCATGCCGAGCCGCCCGGCCTCGGTCTGGCCTTCTTCCTCGTCGGTAAAGCAGGTCAGCCGGTAACCGTCGAACAGCCACTGCCCGTCGGCGCGTTCCGGCGCGGACAGCAGCAGGGCCGGGCCGTGGCACAAGGCGGCGATCGGCGCGGACCTGCGGTGCAGCGCGACCAGCAGCCGCCCGGCGTCCGGGTCGCTGGCCAGGTTGACCATGGGCCCGTGCCCGCCCGGCGCGAACACCGCGTCGAAGCCGGCCAGGTCCTCGTCGGTCAGCGAGGACAGCGCGACCGGGTGCTGGAATCCCGGGATGGCCTGCAGCGCGGCCAGGCGCTCCGCGGCCAGCCGCTCGCTGTCGGCCCGCTGGGCGGCGACCTCGGCCTCGATCTCGCCGCGGGTCAGCCCGTGCGACCCGTCCTCGGCCAGCACGTCCGCGAACTGCCGGTCCTGCCGCCAGGCCTGCTTCGCGGCCGCGCTGACGATCCGGTGCGCCTCCGCACGGGAGTAGCCGCGGTCTTCCAGCCGGGCCGCGACCCGCCGCGCGGCAGCCAGGCCGAGCTCGGTGTTCTGGTGCAGGGTGATCCGGATGTCGTCAACGTCGTGGGCGAACGTGCGGACCACCGAGGCCAGGTAGTCCTTATCTTCCTCGGGATAGTGGAAGAACCAGGACAGGCCGTACGGGTCCGCGGAGGGCGGCTGCCCGTCCGGGGTGATCACCGTGACGTCGAAGCCGGCGGCGGTGAAGCGCTGATAGGGCTTGAGCGCCTCCTCGGCGAAATAGCCGGTGGGGTGCGCGGTACCGTCCGCGAGGATCATTTCGCGGGCGCTGGTCACCAGGTACGCAATCCGGGTCATCGGCTGCCTCCACGTCGAGGGCGTTGTCCTGGGCGGGTTCGGTGTGGCATAGGTCACGTCCTGGTGACTCTGCCATCGCCGGGCCGCTACGGCCATGCCCTGGCATAGCGATTTTCTGCTGACCTCTTGCCCATTCCGCCAGGCCGCCCCGGTAGCGCATGCTGGTGCCAGCGGGGCAAGGAGGCATCGCGATGGGTTCTGGGCAGCTCGAACGGCCGGTGACATCAGGCGACCTGATCGCCGAACTCGCCGCCCGCGCCCCGGCGGTGGGGGCGAACGCGGGGGCCTGGCCGGGCCTGACGATCTACCGGTTCACCGCTCCCGCCGGGCCCAGCTGGGAGGAGATCCAGTCCCTGTCGCTGTGCATCGTGGCCCAGGGCCGCAAGGCGGTCACCGTGGCGGGCGAGACCTACCTCTATGACCCGTTCCACTACCTGGTGCTGAGCAGCCACCTGCACTTCCAGGCCGAGATCCTGGAGGCGTCGCCGAGCCGCCCGTTCCTGTCGTTCGTCCTGCAGATCGAGCCGGCCCTGGTCCGCCGGGTGTCCAGCGACATGCTGGAGCGCCGCACCACCGCGTTCCGGTCCCGGTTCGGGGAGGCCCGGGCCCCGGACCCCCAGGCCCTGGTGTCCGCCCTGGACCAGGAGCTGCTCGGGGCGGTGCTGCGGTTCCTGCGGGCGGTGGGCACGGACGCCGACCGGCGGGTGCTCGCCCCGCTCTACCTGCAGGAGATGGTCTACCGGGTGCTCCAGCGGGAGCAGTTCGCCCGGCTGCTGGCCATCGCCGCGGCCGAGGCGGCCACCAACCCGGTGTCCGCGGTACTGGACTACGTCCGGGCCCATCTGTCCGAGCCGCTGACCGTGGCCGACATGGCCGAGCAGGTCAGCCTGAGCCCGTCGGCGTTCGCCCACCTGTTCCGGGACGTCACCGGCCGGTCGCCGTACCAGTTCCTCAAGGAGATGCGCCTGGACCGGGCCCGCGAACTGCTGGTGGACGGGGACCTGGCGGTGGCCCGGGTCTCCAAGGAGGTGGGCTACGCCAGCGTCTCGCACTTCATCAGCGAGTTCCGCGGCCGGTTCGGCGTCACCCCGCGCGCCTACTGCGACATGAACGCGATGAACCGCGAGCTGGGCAGCCAGCGGTAATCAGCCCGCGGTATCAGCGTCCCGCCCCTGCCCGGGCGGGCGGCTTGACCTTGACCCTGCGTCAGGGCTGCACGATCGGCGCATGCAGAACGTGACCGTAAGCCCGGCCGCCGCGACGACCCGCTCCGCGGTCACCGTCCGCGGCCTGCGCAAGTCTTTCGGCCAGCAGGTGGTGCTCGACGGCATCGACCTGGACGTGGCCGAAGGCACGGTGTTCGCCCTGCTGGGACCCAACGGCTCCGGCAAGACGACGACCGTGCGGATCCTGTCCACCCTGCTCGCCGCGGACGGCGGGACCGCCCGGGTGGCCGGCCATGACGTGGCCGCCGAACCGGGCCTGGTCCGCGCGGCGATCGGGGTCACCGGCCAGTTCTCCGCGGTGGACGAGCTGCTCACCGGGCAGGAGAACCTGATCCTCATGGCCGACCTGCACCACCTGGGCCGGGCCGAAGGCCGGCGGCGGGCCGCGGAACTGCTCGAGCGGTTCGAGCTGACCGCGGCGGCCGGGAAGATGGCCGCCACCTACTCCGGCGGCATGCGGCGCCGGCTCGACCTGGCCATGACGCTGGCCGGCCAGCCGCGCATCATCTTCCTGGACGAGCCGACCACCGGCCTGGACCCGCGCAGCCGCCGCACCATGTGGGAGATCATCCGCGAGCTGGTCGCCCGGGGCGTGACCATCTTCCTGACCACGCAGTACCTGGACGAAGCTGATGAGCTGGCCAGCCGGATCGGGGTCCTCGACCACGGCCGGATGGTCGCCGACGCGGCGCCGGCCGAGCTCAAGCGGCAGATCCCGGGCGGCCACATCGACCTGCACTTCAGCGACACCGCCGCGCTGGAGTCCGCCGCCGCGCTGCTCGGCGGGGGGACGCCGGACCAGGCCGGCCTGGTCCTGCAGGTGCCTTACGACGGCCGGGCCCGGTCCCTCAGGGACCTGCTCGACCGGCTCGGCACGCTGGCCATCCCCGAGCCGGCCGTGTCGGTGCACACCCCCGACCTCGACGACGTGTTCTTCGCGCTCACCGGCCAGCCCCGTGCGCACCAGGACGACACCGGGCAGGACGGTCCCCGATGACGGCCATCTCCCTGGCCACCCGTGACTCGGTCACGATGCTCCGCCGCGACGTGCGGCACGCGCTGCGTTTCCCGATGATGACGGTCAGCGGCATCACGGTGCCGGTCGTCCTGCTGCTGCTGTTCGTGGGGGTCTTCGGGCACGCCCTGTCCCGCGGGCTCGGCAGCCCGCTGGCCGGCGTCAGCTACGTGAACTTCCTGGCCCCCGGCATCCTGGTGATGACCGCGGGCTTCGCGGCCGAGGCCACCGCGGTGAACGTCTGCACCGACATGCACACGGGCATCATCCCCCGGTTCCGCACCATGGCCATCTCCCGCGGGTCGGTGCTCACCGGCCAGGTCGCCGGCAGCCTGATCCGGACGATGATCAGCGGGGTCCTGGTCGTCGGGGTCGCCCTGCTGCTGGGTTTCCGGCCCTCGGCCGGGCCGGTGGCGTGGCTCGCGGCGGCCGGCCTGTTCGCCCTGCTCACCGTCGCGCTCACCTGGCTCACCGTGTCGTTCGGGCTGCTGGCCAAGACGCCCGCCGGAGCGAACAGCCTCGCGCTGATCCCCGCCTTCCTGCCCTTCCTCAGCAGCGCGTTCATCCCGGCCCGCTCGATGTCCGGCGGGGTGCGCTGGTTCGCCGGGCACGAGCCGTTCACGCCCATCACCGACACCCTGCGCGGGCTGCTGACCGGCGGCCCGATCGGCAGCAGCGCGATCCTGGCCATCGCCTGGTGCGCGGGTATCACACTAGGCGGGTACGTCTGGGCCCGGGCGCTCTACAACCGCGGGGGGTAGCGATGCTCACCATCGGCCAGCTGGCCGGCTACACGGGGGTGACGGTACGCGCCATCCGCCACTACCACCAGCGCGGCCTGCTCGCCGAGCCCGCCCGGGACACCTCCGGCTACCGGCGCTACGACGGGCGCGACGTGGTCGAGCTGATCCGGATCAAGACCCTGGCCGGGGCGGGCGTGCCGCTGGCCCGCATCTCCGAACTCCTGGACGCCGAGCCCGCGGAGTTCGCCGGGGCCGTCGCCCAGATCGACGAGGCACTGAAGCGGCGGATCGGCGAGCTCACCGAGCACCGGCGCAAGATCGCCGAGCTGGCCGGGGGCGAGCGGCTGTTCCTCCCGCCGGAGATCGTGGACCTCCTCGACCTGCTCCGCGGCATGGGCGTGAGCGAGCGGACGGTGCAGATCGAGCGGGACGCCTGGATCCTGATGGTCGCGCTGTCCCCCGAGCTGATCCCCGAATGGGTCAGCACGAAGCGCGCGGCCCTGGACGACCCGGAGTTCCGCCGCATCTACGTCCTGGGCGACCAGGCTTTCGGCTGGGATCCGGCCGACCCGCGGCTCACCGAGCTGGCCGACGCGATGGCGGCCTGGGCGGCCAGCAGCCGCCCGGACACCTCCCCCGGCGAGACGCCCGCCAGCCTGGCCGCCGCCACCCTGATGGTCTCGCACATCGTCGGCTCCTCGCCGGCCTGGGAGCGGATGAACGAACTGGCCGGGAAACGGCTCGCGGCCCTGAAGGATCCCGCGGCCCCGGATGCCGGGCGGGACGCCAGCGCGGATGCCGGGCCGGTCACGATCCGCGGGCCCCGGCTGCTGCTCCGCCCGCTGCTGCCCGGGGAGATCGACGCGGAATGGCAGGCCATGCTGACCGCAGATCCCATGGTCATCGCCGAACTGCCCGATGAGGCCGGGTTCCGGGCCCGGCTGCGGCGATCGGGCCGGCTGGCGGACGGCCACCTCGACCTGGCCATCGACCTGGACGGCACGCTGATCGGGCGCATCCAGACGTTCGTCCCGCCGGACCGCCCGCTCCCCCCGGGTGTCTTCGACCTGGGCATCGGCCTGCGCGAGCACGCCCGGGGCCAGGGCCACGGGCGCGAAGCGCTGGACCTGCTCACCGGCTGGCTGTTCGGGCACGCGGCCGCCACGGTCCTCGAGGGCGCCACCGATCCCGCGAACATCGCCATGCGCACGGTCTTCCAGCGGGCCGGCTGGGCCGAGGCCGGAACGGTCACCGAATTGGGCCGGGAATGGGTGCTCTACCAGATCACCCGCAACCGCTGGGATACCTTCCGGCCAAGCGGCGCGGAAAAGGGGCGCCCGCCGGATCCCAGTACCGGCTGACCGCACCGGGCCGGGCGCGAAGTTCGTTGCGGAGAATTTCTGGTTTTCCGGCGGCCGGCGATGCGCTACCGCGGGGCGGACCGCGGCTTGAAGTACGCGGCGGATTCCTTATTGAAGAGCAGCACGATCGCGCCGAGCCCGGCGAGCCAGACCAGGATGCTGACGATCAGCGAGCCCACGGCATGCACCCGGGCGAAGGAGACGAGCAGGTCCAGGGTGTTGATGCCGAAGAACACCGCGGCGACGATCCGGGCCCAGTTGCGGCCCCGGCCGTTGGCCCAGGCCATCCACAGCCACAGCCCGATCGTGATCAGTCCCCCGATGATCGAGGTGACCACCGCCGCGACCTCGGCGTTGTGCCGCTGCGTGGCGGTGTAGTGGGGATAGTGCGAGAGGATGTTGGCCTTGAGGCTGCCGATGGTCAGCAGGGTGACGATGACCACGATCGCGCTGAGCGCGGCGCCGGCGTACATCAGCCGGACCGCGTTGCGCACCGAACCCGGCGCCTCCGGGCGGCCCTGCTCCGGCAACTCCGGCGTGGACTCCGGGTAAGGCTCGTACATGGCTGCTCCCCGTGGGTGGCCAGCCAGCAGGCGGACTGCTCCCCCGGAGAGCTGCGGCCGGCCAGCCGAGCCGCATGACTAAGTCCTCCGGCCAGGTTACGCCGTCCGGATGCAGCCATTCAGCTTGTTTTGTCTTGCCGGGCCCGGGCATTAGCCGGAATTCCCGGTGCGGTCCAGTCCCGGCGAGGCGGGTCTTATCCGTGGCCGGCGTTTTCCCGGCCGGCTATCCCGGTGAACCGGGCACTGGGGCCGCCGCGCAGGTGCCCGGGCGGGAGCTTCCGGCCGCAGACGACCAGCGCGAGATCCTGGGCGGAGCCGGACACCAGCGTCCCGGACCCGAACGACCAGTCCAGGTCATCGGCCCGCAATTCGATCCCGCCGAGGTCGGCGCCGAAGAACCTGACCGTCTTCGCGGCGGTCAGGCCGGCCAGGACGGGGCCCAGGCGCTCCGGGGGAACGCGGCGGCCCAGGCCGAGGGCCACGGTGATGTCCAGCCCGTGGATCACGTCGTGGGTCAGCGCCCCCAGGGGGCCGCCACCCGGCGGCTGCCACGGGTTCCGTTCGTTGTCCCGCAGGGCCGCGGCCAGTTCGGCGGGCGGGGCAGCCCCGTCCCGCCGGGCGCAGCGGTCGGCCATCCGGTTGAAGTTCCCGCGCGACCTGATCATCTCCAGCGCGAACCGCGGCATCGGGTAACGCAGCGGCATCGTGATGTGCGCCACGACCTCGCGGACCCGCCATCCGGCGCACAGCGTCGCGGAGTCCCACGACCCCGGCGGCAGGCCGGCCAGGACCGCGGCCAGCTCCCGGCGTTCGGCCGCGACCGATTCGGTGAGGTCCGCGGGCCGCGCGTGCGCCGCGGTCATTGCGGTTCCCCCGGTCCCCCGCCGCGGGTGAGCGTGGCCAGGTATCCGGCGAACCGGTCCAGCGAGGTGCGGAAGCCGGCCTGCGCCTCCGGGGAGCGGATCGCCTCGGGCACCCTGACCTGGCGGATCTCCACCCCGGTGCGGGAGCCGCCCAGGTCGGCGAAGGTCACGGTCACCGTCATCCCGGAGTGCGCCTCGGTCCACACGAGCCGTTCCGGCGGCGCGACCTCGTCGAACACGGCCCCGGTGGGGTAGCGGCTGCCGTCCGCGTCATTGATCATGACGGTCTCGAACGCACCGCCCGGCCGCGCGTCCACCGTGATGTGCTCGACCGGGGCGCTGGTCCCGGCCGGGCCCCAGAAGTGGGTGAGGTGCTCCGGCCGGGTCATGCACTCGAACACGAGCTCACGAGGGGCCGCGAAGACCCGGGTGAACACGAGTTCCGCCGGGCCTGCCGTCGGCTGGCTCACTGGTCGCTCCCATCGGTCGGAGGTTGCCCAGCGGACGCTGCCCGCTGGAGGTCGCGCAGGTGGGCGTCGAGCTTGTCGAACCGCTCCGTCCAGATCCGCCGGTGGTCCTCGATCCAGGCGGCGGCGCCGTCCAGCACCCCGGCCTCGAGATGGCAGGGCCGGAACTGGGCGCGCCGGGTCCGCGAGATGAGCCCGCAGCGTTCGAGCACCTTCAGGTGCTTGGAGATCCCGGGCAGGGTCAGGTCGAAGGGCGCGGCGAGTTCGGTCACCGTGGCATCCCCGTGCGCCAGCCGGGCCACGATGGCCCGCCGGGTCGGATCCGCCAGGGCGGTGAACGTGGCGTCGAGCTGATCCTGCGCCACTGCCATCTGGCCCTCCGGTGCTCGCTGATCCCTGGCTCGTATTTCACCATCCAGCTAATTAGCTGTCAAGTTAAATACACGAGGCCGATCGTTCCGGGTCAGCCGGAGCGGTCGGGCGGGGCGGCGTTGACCAGGGCGGCGATGGGGGCCGCCGCCACGAGCAGGATGGCCGCACCCCAGGCCATCGCGACCGAGTAGCCGTGCACGGTGGCGCTGATGCTGGCGGCTGCCCGGGTGGCCGGGCTCACCGGGGCGGCGTGCGCAGTGAGGTAGGCGGCGGTGGCGGTCGCGGCGATGGAGTTGAGCAGGGCGGCGCCGACCGAGGAGCCGAGCTGGCCTGCGGCGCTGGACGCGGCCGCGGCCGCCCCGCGGTCGGCGGCCCGCACGCCGCGCAGCGTGGTCTGCAGGATCGGCGGGCCGCCCAGGCCGGTGCCGAATCCCTCGATGACCTCGGCGAGCAGGATCAGCGGGAGGTAATGACTGGCCGGGCTCAGCCACAGCAGCGCCAGCAGCCCCAGCGCGCTGAGCGCGATGCCCGCGGTCACCAGCCAGCGGGGCGCGACCCGCGCGGCCAGCCAGGGCGCGATGAGCGCGGAACCGGCGGCGGCCGCGGCGGCGAAGGGGACCAGCGCGAGGCCGGTCCGCAGCGGGGAGTACCCCATCACGGCCTGGAGCTGGTAGGTCAGGATGAGCAGCATCCCGAACGTGCTCAGGCTGTTGACCAGCATCGCGATCAGCGCACCGCCGCGGTTGCGGTCACGCAGCACGCGCAGCGGCAGCAGGGGCGCTGGCGGCCCGCCTGCCGGGCGGCGAAGGCCGCCAGCAGGATCACCGCGGCGGCCAGCGGGCCGGCGACCGCCGCCGAGGCCCAGCCGAAGGAGGGCACCGCGCCCAGGCCATAGACCAGGGCGGCCATGCCGGCGGCTGCGAGCACGGCACTGATCGCGTCGATCCGCACCTCCCGGCGGGCGGGCAGTGCGGGCAGCACCCGGGGCGCGCCCAGGAGAGGGACCAGGGCCAGCACCACGTTCACGTACAGGCACCAGCGCCAGCCCAGCCCGGTGGTGAGGATCCCGCCCAGAACCAGCCCGATGGCCATCCCGGCGGTGAGCGTGGCGGTGAAGATGCCGATGGCCCGGGCCCGCTGGCGCTCGTTGCCGTAGACGGTGATCAGCAGCGACTTGGTCGAGGAGACCAGGACCGCGGCGAAGGCGCCCTGGGCGGCGCGGGCCGCGATGAGCATGGCGGCACTGGCAGCGGCGCCGCCTGCCGCCGACGGGCACGCGAACCCGGCCACGCCGATCAGCAGCGTGCGCCGGGCGCCGAGCCGGTCGGCCAGCCGGCCGCCGGGCAGCAGCAGCCCGGCGAAGGCCAGCGTGTAGGCGGTGACCACCCACGGCCGGGTCGTCACCGAGAGGCCCAGCGAGCGCTGGACCGACGGCAGCGCCACGAACATGACCGTGGTGTCGAGGATCGCCATCAGGTGGGCGGAGCAGATCACCACCAGCGGGCCACCAGCTGCTCCCGGAGCCGGGCCCGGCGGCCCGGGGGTGGCAGGAGGTGGCGGGAACAGAGCGCATCAATCGACCCCATTTAAGATACGGTCGTCTCCTAATAGGAGGCATCCGTATCTAATCACGTCCGCGGGCTAGGATACAAGCGTCCCTAGGGAGGCGGCGTGCAGCACGGCGGCGGCACCACGCGGCGCAGAGGCGCTGCGCTGGTCCCGAGACCGTCTACGGGCTGGTCGGCGAGCTCTTCGCGGAGAGCGGATCGCTGGCCCAGATCCAGGACCAGATCGCGCACATCGGTGCCGGGGTCATGACCACGATCCTCAAGCGCGCCGCGGAACGGGGCGAGGCCCGCGCTGACGTCAGCCCGAGGATCGCCACCCTGCCCACCGACCTGTTCCGCAACGAGCTCTTCGTGACCCGGACCCCGCCGACGGAGCGCGTCATCGCCGAGATCGTCGACGAGGTCTTCCTCCCCCTCGTCACCGAACCGCGCCCGGTCACGGCGGCTGATCGGTGAGTACCTTGCGCAGGTAGGCCGCGGATTCCTGGTAACCCAGGGCCAGGTAGAAGGGCGCGGCCCGGCGGGTGGCCAGCGCGACCAGCACGCAGCCCTGCCCGGCGGCCCAGGACTCGAACGCGCTCATCAGGGCGCGGCCCAGGCCGCGCCCGCGGTACTCCGGCCGGACCAGGAGCTCCTCGACCCAGCCCACCGGCCCGTTCGCGTAAAACGTGAGATGGCGGAAGCCGAGCAGGTAGCCCACGCAGTCGCCGCCGGCGGCGGCCACCAGGAGGCGGGCACCCGGCGCGGCGAGCAGGGCTGGGTAGCTCAGCTCGAACTTCTCCCGGGAGAACGTGAACGACTGGGCGAGCTCCCCGGCGAGGCCGGCCACCGCCGCCGCATCAGCCCGGCGGGCGGGCCTGACCTGGACCCGTGAATCGTCCACGGGCCCATGATCCCCTGCGGGCGGTCCCCTGCGGGCGGTTGCTACGGTGCCGGCATGGCTATCTCGTACAACGCGGCGACGCTGGAACTGCTGGACGGCCGGAACTACGCCGTCCTGGCCACCATCAACCCCGACGGCAGCCCGCACACCTCCGCGATGTGGGTCGGCCGCGACGGGAACGACCTGCTGTTCTCCACCGTGGAAGGACGCGTGAAGCACCGCAACATGCGGCGCGACCCGCGGGTCAGCGTCAGCGTGCTGGACTCCGCGGACCCGGAGAACTACGTCGAGTTCCGCGGCCGGGTGACGATGACGCCCGACCCCGGCCGGTCACTGCACATCCAGCTGTCGCACAAGTACGACGGCACCGATCCGGGCGAGGACCGGCCCGGCGCCCGCCGGGTGATCGTCCGGATGGCAGTGGACAAGGTGGCCGGGCACGCCGCGTGACCGGTGCTCAGCAGGGGCGCTGGGCAGCAGTCAGGAAATCCGGCTTCTGTAACACTGGCAATACTGGCCACTTAGGCCGCAGAATCGCGGGCCGGCGGCCCGTCGGTCGTGACCGTCCATAATGAGGCTTGTGCCGCGACTCGTCACTCCCGTCGTTGCGCCCGGCAGCCTGGCGCGGTTGAGCCAGCCCGTCCTGGAGCAGGACGGCTTCGTGCTGCGGCCCTGGCGGGCGGCGGACGCGCCCGCCGTGGCCGAGGCATACTCCGACGCCGGTATCCAGCGCTGGCACAACCGGTCGATGAACGGGCGGGAAGCCCGGGCCTGGGTGGGTTCGTGGCCGGGGCGGTGGGCTGAGGAAAGCGGCGCCGGCTGGGCCATCGACGGTCCCTCCGGCCTCCTCGGGCAGATCAGCCTGCGCCGGCTGGAGCTGGCCGAGGGCCTCGCGGAAGTGTCCTACTGGGTGGTACCTGCCGCCCGTGGCCGCCGGCTCGCCCCGCGGGCCCTGTGCGTGCTGAGCGCGTGGCTGTTCGATCACCTCGCGGTGCACCGGGTCGAGCTGGCTCACTCGACGATGAACCCTGCCTCGTGCCGGGTCGCGGACCAGGCCGGCTACCCCCTCGAAGGGACCAAACGGCGGGAGTCACTGCACCGCGACGGCTGGCACGACATGCACCTGCACGCCCGCCTGGCCGACGATCCCCGGCCCGCCCTGGCTGGCATGATGCCCGGAGACGGCTGAAGGGGGAGCATGGGCGCGATGTTCGAGCACCAGGTCAGGGTCCGGTGGCGCGACGTGGACGCGCTGGACCACGTCAATCACGCGGTGTTCCTGACCTACCTCGAAGAGGGCCGGGACGCGTTCTTCGTGCAGACCTGCGGCGGCGAGCCGGACTATGTGGTGGTCCGGATCGAGCTGGACCTGCGGGCGGAGGTCCGCTACCCCGACCGGCAGGTGACGGTGCGGCTGGAGGTGGAGCGCCTGGGCACGACCAGCCTGACCACCCGCGAGTCGATCCGCACGCCGGCCGGGGAGGTCGCCGCCGAGGCCCGGGTGGTCAGCGTCCGCTGGGACCGGACGGCACACAAGCCGGTCCCGTTCAGCGCGGCCGAACGCGCCCGGCTGACCACCCTGGCCGGCTGACCACCCTGACCACCCTGGCCGCCCCGCCCGGCTGACCGCCGGTCATCCGCCGAGACGTGCCTCCCGGCGGAGCAGCGCGGGCAGGTCCGCCGGGGCGGGCCAGGCGCCGCTGAGGCCGCGGGCCGAGAACCACCGGCCCACGTTCGCCGCGTCCCGGTCCAGGAATTCCGCGCCCCGCGGATTGGCGATCACGTCCACCACCTGGGGCAGGTCGATCATGATCAGCCTGCCCCGGTGGACCAGCAGGTTGTACGCGGACAGGTCCCCGTGGGCCAGGCCGCCGGCGGCCAGCACCAGCAGCGCCTGGACCAGCTGGTCCCACAGCGCGGCCAGCTCACGGCCCCCGGGGCGGATCTCGGCGAGCCGCGGGGCGGCGGTGCCGTCGGGCTCGCCGATGAACTCCAGCAGCAGTTCGGTGCCGAGCACCTGGACCGGATACGGCACGGGCGCACCCGAACGGTGCAGCTGGCCCAGGGCGGCGAATTCAGCGTTGGCCCACTGCCGGGCGATCATCTGCCGCCCGGCCGCGGTCCGCCGGGCCATGGCCCGGGTGTCGCGGGACTCGCGGACCCGCCGGCCTTCCAGGTAGGCGCTGTCGCGCTGGAACATCTTGTGCTCAGCGTCGCGGTACCGCTTGGCGGCCAGCAGGCACGACCGCCCGGTCCCGGGCACGCCGCGGCGCAGCAGGAAGACGTCGGCTTCCTTGCCGGTCTTCAGGACCCCCAGCTCGGTGTCAACCGCGGCCAGGTCGGTGACGAGCCAGCCCGGATAGGGCTCGGGTCCCCGTTCCCCGGCGGCGGACTGGTCCCAGGTGGACCACCGGTCGCCTTCGGGGAGGCCGTCAACGGCGTCCGGGGCGGGCAGCGCGGCCCGCGGCCCGGAGCGCTTCGCGAAGGTGGGTTCGTCGTCGTCAAAACGCCGCGCGCGGCGGCGGAAGGCAGGATCGGGCACGGAGGGTGCTCCTCAGGCAGGCGGTGTGGGAGGACAGCGCGAAACGCGGCACGGGCGCAAACATCGGCACTCCTCCTTCCGCTCGGCGGGCCTCGCCGGCTCTGGGCCTGTGTGCCCGAGGCTGCCAGTCCCCGGCGGCCAGGGCAACCGAATTTCCCGGGCTGGCGTCCCCTCGCCGCTCATGTCACAGTGCAACGAAACGACCGTTATTGCTCTCACGGCTTTACCGGGCGGCTGGCGCTCGCTGAGTCATGTCTTCGACGAGGAAGGACTGACCCCATGGCCGAGGTGCACGGACCCTGCGACGCGAGATTCGGGCCGGTCCGGGACGTGCTCGCCGGGCAGCTCGAATCCGGGAACGAGACCGGGGCGAGCATCACGATCGACGTCAACGGCCGGATCGTGGCTGACCTCTGGGGCGGCTGGTGCGACGCCGGGCACCGCCGGCCGTGGACGGAGAACACCATCACCAACGTCTGGTCCACGACCAAGACCGTCACCAACCTCGCCGCCCTGATGCTGGCCGACCGGGGCCAGCTCGATCCGTACTCACCGGTGGCCAAGTACTGGCCCGAGTTCGCCGAGCAGGGCAAGGAGCGCATCGAGGTCCGCCACCTGCTCGGCCACACCTCCGGCGTGTCCGGCTGGGACGCGCCGTTCCGCACCGAGGACATGTACGACTGGGACACCTCCACCGCGCGGCTCGCCGCCCAGGCCCCCTGGTGGGAGCCGGGCACCGCATCCGGCTACCACGCGACCAACCAGGGGCACCTGGTCGGCGAGCTGGTCCGCCGGGTGAGCGGCCAGCACCTGAAAGACTTCGTCACCGCGGAGATCGCCGGGCCGCTCGGGGCCGACTTCCAGATCGGCGCCCGCGAGGCCGACTGGGACCGGATCGCCCCGGTCACCCCGCCGCCGCCGCTGCCCTTCGACCTGGGCGCGCTGGACCACGACAGCCCGGTGTACAAGACCTTCACCGGGCCGGCGCTGCGCGCCGAGTCCGCCAACACGCCGGCCTGGCGGCGGGCTGACCTGGGCGCGGTGAACGGCCACGGGAACGCGCGCTCGGTGGCCCGCATCCTCAGGGCCGTGGCCCTGGGCGGCGTGGCCGGCGGGGTGCGGCTGCTCTCGCCGGACACCATCGGGCTGATCTTCGACGAGCAGAGTCACGGCCCGGATCTCGTCCTCGGCCTCCCGCTCCGCTTCGGCATCGGCTACGCGCTGCCCGAGACCGAGACGGTGCCTTACGTGCCGCAGGGCCGGGCCTGCTACTGGGGCGGATGGGGCGGCTCGGTGATCATCATGGACCTCGACACCCGCACCACGATCAGCTACATGATGAACAAGATGGGGCCGGGCATCATCGGCTCGGACCGCTCCGAGGCCTACGTCCGCGCGATCCGCGACTGCCTGGCCTGAGCCTGGCCGGGCGGTGTGCCCCGCCCGGGCTCAGCGGTCCCTGAGGTAGGCGTCGGCGAGCTTCGGCGGGGCGGTCGCCAGCCAGCCGTCGGTGATCGCGTCGCGCAGCGCCTGGCCGGTGACCTCCGGCAGCCGGATAAGGACCGCGGAAAACCCGTCGAAGTGCGGGATCGTGAAGAAGGCGCCCGGGTTCGCGGCGAGCACGGCCTCCTTCTCGCCGAGGTCCCCGACCCGGACTGCGAGGAGGGGACCCGCAGGCGGGGTCTCGTCGCCGAACCGCCTGATGTCGGCCTTGCTGAACGGCCGTTCCCACGCGAACGCCTTGCCCGCGACGAACCACGTCCGGTTCCCGTGCCGTTCGTTCTCGGTGACCTCGGGCAGGTCCAGGGCCAGCCGGGCTACCTCGTCGAAAGTCGCCACCGTCCTACCGTACGTGCGCCCCCCCGCATACTGTGGCGATGGACGCGAACCCCCGCCGCCGTGTCGGCACCCGCCTGCTGCTCCAGGCCCATCAGCCGCTGGAGATGGTGCTGCAGGTCGCGGTGTCCGGGATGACCGGCACGCGGGTCAACGAGGACCTCGCGGTCAGCTGCGACGGTGAGCCGGTAAAAACGCCGGAAACCGCCATGGCCGGGGGTGGCCGCGCCCACGTCCTGGCCGTGGGCCGGGGCCGGGTGGCCATCGACTACGCGGCCATCGTGCACGGGACCGCGGCGGCGCCGGCGGTGACCGACGCGGACCGGTTCGCGTTCCTGCGGCCGAGTAGGTACGCGGAGTCAGACCGGCTGATCGCGGTGGCGCACGCGGAGTTCGCGGGCATCAGCCCGGGCCCGGAACTGCTGGCCGCGGTGTCGTCCTGGGTGGGCACCCGGCTGCGCTACGTGCCGGGCAGCAGCGGGCCGACCGACGGCGCGGTGGAAACGCTGCTGCGCCGGCAGGGTGTCTGCCGCGACTACGCGCACCTGGTCATCGCGCTGCTGCGGGCCCTGGACATCCCGGCCCGCCAGGCGGCCGTGTACGCGCCCGGGCTGCAGCCGATGGATTTCCACGCCGTGGCCGAGGCGCTGGTCGGCGGGGCCTGGCGGGTGGTGGACGCGACCCTGCTCGCCCCGCGGGCCAGCCTGGTCCGCATCGCGACCGGCCGGGACGCGGCCGACACGGCGTTCCTGTCCACCTACGGCGGGGCGGCGGACCTGCTCGATATCGAGGTCACGGCCGTGACCGACGGGCCACTGCCCACCGACGACGTGACCGCCCTGGTCAGCATCGGCTGACTCGGTGCCGCCGCCGGACCAGCGCCGGCCGGCGGCACCGGCGGGCGGCGGGTGTCAGCGGAGCGGGTCGAACGGCGTGAGGTCGGGGCCCGGGTCCAGGCCGAGGGCCGCCCGGGCCGCGACGGCGCCAGCGTAGGGGCCCATGGTCAGGCCTTCCGCGCCCAGGCCGGTGGCGACGATCAGGCCGGCGACGCCGGGAACCGGGCCGAGCAGGGGCCGGCTGTCCGGACCGGCCGGCCGGAAACCCACCCGGGTTTCCAGGAACGTGCCGGACCCGAGGCCCGGGGCCACGGCCAGGGCCTGGGCCAGCACCCCGGCCAGGCCCGCGGCGGTGACCCGGTAATCGAAACCGGCCGCTGGCTCGCGGGTCGCCCCGGCAACCACCCGGGAGCCCTCGAAGGCGAGCAGGTAATGGCCGCTGCCGGCGGGCAGGACCACCGGCCAGCGCCCCGTATCGGCCGATCCAAGCGACAGGTGCACGAGCTGGCCCCGCTGCGGGCTGACCCGGACGGTGACCCCGGCCGGCTCGACGAAGGACGCCGTCCAGGCGCCGGTGGCCGCCACGACGGCGTCGGCGCCGATCAGCTCACCGTCGGCCAGCACCCCGGTGGCCCGTCCGCCGCGGCAGGCCAGGGTGGCCTGGCCCGTCCTGATCGTGACCCCGTTCCGGGCCGCGGCCCTGATCAGCGCCCCGGTGAACGTCCGCCCGTCCACCCGGGCCGCGCCCGGGATGTGCACCGCGGGCAGCCCGGACCGCAGCGGCGGGAACCAGCGCTGGGCCTCGGCCCCGGTGACCACCCGGACGTCGCCCATCTCCGGGTGCCCGGCCCGCCGGGCCTCGATCTGCGTCCAGGCCCGCTCGAGCGGGTCGCCGGGATCGGCCACGACGAGCGCCCCGACCTGGCGGTAGGAGACCTCCGCCGTGTCCGGGCCGGCGAGTTCCGCGGCCAGCGCGGGGTACGCTCGCGCGGCCGCGCAGGCGAACGCGTACCCGGCGGGATCCTCCACCCCGGAGGTCCAGGGGCAGATGATCCCCGCGCCGGCTGCGGTCGCCTGGCCGGCCCGGGCCCCGTCGATCAGGGTGACCTGCGCGCCCAGGCTGCTCGCCGCGTAGGCGCAGGCGCTGCCCACGATCCCGGAACCCACCACCACCAGCCGCATCCGCGTCCTCCCCGGGCACGTTATCCCGGCAGGAAGCCGGCCGCGTCAGCGGGCGGCGCCTGGTCAGGCCGCCTTCAGTAGGTCGCCCGGCCGCCGCTCAGGTCGTACACGGCCCCGGTCGAGAAGCTGCATCTGTCCGAGGCCAGCCAGGCCACCAGCTCCGCGACCTCGCCGGGACGGCCGAGCCTGCGCATCGGGATGAGGTTCGTCATGTACTCCAGCACCTCCGGGGTGTTGGTGGCGTTCATCGGGGTCTCGATGACGGCGGGCGCGATGGCATTGACCAGGACCCCGCTGGTCGCCAGTTCCTTGCCCAGCGACTTGGTCATGCCGATCACGGCGGCCTTGGTGGCCGAGTAGGCCGCGAGCCGGGGGTTGCCGTCCTTGCCCGCGATGCTGGCCAGGTTGACGATCCGCCCCCAGCCCCGGTCCCGCATGCCGGGCACGACCGCGCGGCACAGGTGGAACGTGCCGGTCACGTTCACCGCGAACGTCGCGGCCCATTCCTCGTCGCTGATCTCCCAGAGCGGCTTGTTCGGCCCGACGATGCCGGCCGAGTTGACCAGGATGTCCACCGGGCCGATCCCGGCGATGGCCGCGCCGACCGCCGCGGCGTCGGTCACGTCGGCCACGACGTCCGCCTCCCCCGAGCGGTCCACGGTGACCACGGTGACCCCGTCCTGGGCGAGCCGATCCGCGCTGGCGCGCCCGATCCCGCTGGCTCCGCCGGTGATGACAGCTGTACGGCCCATGTTCTTCCCTTCCCGAGGGGCATGCACGATCACGTTAGGATCGCAGCGTCCGGTGCGCGGGCGATTCCCGCTGACGCCGCCGCCCGGACCCGGGAGGGCAGGGCATGCGCGCGTTCGTACTGACCGGCCCGGGCCAGTTCACCGTGGCTGAGGTCGAGCCTCCGGTGGCTGCGCCCGGCCAGGTGGTGGTGGACGTCAACCGGGCCGGGGTGTGCGGGACCGATGCCGAGTTCTTCACCGGCCATATGGCTTACCTGCATCAGGGCCACGCGACGTACCCTATGCGGCTCGGCCATGAGTGGTGTGGGGCGGTCTCCGCGGTCGGGGACGGGGTCGATCCGGCCTGGGTGGGCCAGCGGGTCACCGGCGACACCATGCTCGGCTGCGGCCACTGTCAGCGGTGCCGCTCGGGGCGGCAGCACGTCTGCGAAGACCGCTTCGAGATCGGCGTCCGCCGGGGCTGGCCCGGCGCCCTGGCGGAGCAACTGCCGGTGCCGGTCACGGCGCTGCGCGCGCTGCCGGACAGTGTCGGCCCGGCAGCAGGGGCGATGGTCGAGCCGGCCGGCAGCGCGCTGCGGGCGGTCCAGGCTGCCGCCGTGCAGCCCGGCGACACGGTCCTGGTCCTCGGCGCGGGCACGATCGCCCTGCTCGTCGCCCAGTTCGCGCTGGCCCACGGGGCCATGGTGCATGTCCTGGGCCTGACCCAGCCGTCGCTGGACTTCGCCCGGACACTCGGGGTGCACGGCGCGTGGACCGCGGCGCAACTCCCTGCGGTGCCGTTCGACGCGATCATCGACTGCTCCACCGGTGCCGATCTGCCCGCCCGCGCCCTGGACCTGATCGAGCCGGGCAAGCGGATCGTCTTCGTGGGCTTGTCGGCCGCGCCCAGCCTCATCGATACCCGCACGATGGTGCTCAAGGACGTCACCGCGGTCGGCATCCTGAGCGCCTCCCCCGCCCTGGACGGCGTGATCGGGCACTACGCCTCGGGATCGGTCGACCCGCGCCCGCTGGTGGCGGCCACCGTCGGGCTGGGCCAGGTCGGTGACGTCCTGGCCGGGGCCCGTCCCGCCGGGGCCGGCCCGGGGCCCAAGATCCACGTGGACCCGCGCCGCTGACTGACGGCGGTCAGGGAGGCCCGCCGCCGGCCTCCCACGCTCCCTCTGTCCCCAGGCCCACCGGCCCCTCGGCAGGCAGGCTGGTGAAAATGCTGTCGTGGCGCTCGCCCAGTTCCGCGAGATCGCTGGCCGGTGGCTGCCCACCGGTCCGCGTGACCAGGCGGGCGAGCTCGGTGAAGAACTCGTCCATGGGCGGGGAGCTCAGGAACACGAACCGGACCGGGCGGTCCGAGCGGTTGCTGGGCTGGTGAACCTGGCCGCGCGGCACCACCGCGGTCTGGCCGGCCCGCACGCTGACCAGGTCCGCGCCCACCGCCAGGGTGAGCTCGCCCTCGAGGACGAAGAACGCCTCCTCGTGCTGGCGGTGCACGTGCGGCGGCGGCCCCGGCGCACCGGGGCGGTGGGAGTACTCGATCAGGGAGTAGGCCCCCCGGCTCGCCGCGCCGCTGATCTTGACGATCATCTGCTGGCCGGTGGGCCCGGGAATGATCACGCCGTCCGTGGCGGCCACGCCGTCCGTCACCGGGAGCCGATCCCGGGCGTGCCGGCCCTGATCCGGCCGCGCGAGCCCCAGCCGCCTCCGGCATCCGGCCCTCACTTCTTCTCATGCCGCCCCCTCCCGTCGGCCGGCCCGGCGCCCACACCATTCCCTGCCTGGCGGCGGCGCATGCGCCGCCCGGGAGACGGCGGGTCACGGCATCAGGCGGCTGGCGTGCCTGAGGTACAGCTCGCGCATCTGGTCCGGGTCCGGTGGTGTATCCGGTGACAGGGCCGCGCCGATCTCACGCATGAAGGCCAGCGCGGGGCCGGCGGGTGCCCAGATGCCGAGCACCAGCGCGTCCTCGTCGTAGGGGTTGCTGAAGCCGTGCCGCGATCCGCGCGGTGCGGTGAACATCGATCCGGGGGCGGCCTGCCGGGCCTGGTCGCCAGTCACCTGCAGCTGGCCGCCGAGCACGTAGATGGCCTCATCGAATTCCTCGTGGACGTGCGGGATGGGCCCGGTGAAATGAGCCGGGATGGTGATCTCCATAGCCGCGAACCCCTCGGGCTGCCCGTCGTGCCCGGCCAGCACGTGCAGGGGCCGGCCGGCGTAGCGGAAGCTGGGTCCCTCGCCGCGGCGGGTCAGAAAGCTCATGGGTCTTTTCTATCGTCCCGTCGCTCCCCGGCGGCCCTCGCACGGCCAGCTGCGACGGGCCTGCCCGCGGTCCGGCCGGCCCGCGGGCGCCGGCCCACTGTCAGCTAGCCCGGCGCGAGCCGGCCCAGAGCCCGCCGGGCCTGCTGCTGGGCGAGCTGCGTCTCGCGGACTCTGCGCCGGGCCTCGCTAACCCGGCGGCGGGCCTCGTCCAGCTGGGATTCCAGCGCCTGGACGTGATCGCGCTCGTCCTGCTCGGCCTGGGCGGCCTGGTCGGCTGCCCGGCTGGCTTCGGCCAGCGCCTGCTCCGCCTCGCTGATGGCCCGCCGCCGCTCTTCCGCGGCCCGGGCCTCCCGGGCCTCCCTGGCCTCCTGCGCAGTCCGGGCCGCTCTCGCCTGCTCGTCCGCCGCCCGGGCCGCCCTGGCCTGCTCGTCCGCCGCCCGGGCCGCCCTGGCCTGCTCCTTCACCGCCCGGCCCTTGGCCGCCTTCCCCGTCTGGACCTCCCGGGCGGCCGTCGGCTGCGCAGCGGCTGCCTGGCTGAGCCGCCGGCGTTCCGTGATCCGCGGGCGGGGGGACCAGGCTCAGCTCCGGCGCCCCGGTGCCGAAGTCGGCGTGATGGACCGCCCGCACCAGGGTGCCGGCGGCCAGGTCCCGGCCGACCTGCGGGTCGGCGAGGGCCGCGCCGAACGTGGCGGTGAGGTCTTCACGCAGGGCGGCCGGGGGGACCGCTCGCCGGCCTGCTGCAAGGCCCGCCGGATCAGCGTGTCAACCAGCGTCCGCCGCTCCTGCGACAGTTCCCGGATCTTCGCGCCGTCCAGCGCGGCCGCGGCGGCGCGCAGTTGATCGCCCAGGCTGGCCAGCCGGCCGACCGCCCCGGGGTCGGCCCGGGCCAGCTGGTTGATCATCCAGGCCGGGCGGGTGGGCTTGCGCAGCCCGGCAATCTCCCTGGCCGCGGCCCGGTCCCCGGCCGCCCGGGCCTGGCTGGCCAGGGCCGCGCGACGCTCGGTGAATGCCTCCGGATCGGAGCCATACAGCTCGGCGGTGGCCTCGGCGGCGAAATCGGTCCCGCTCACCCTGTCATCGTTCCCCCGCGCCCCGCCCATCACCCGGACCGGGCCCCGCCCGTCGCCGGACCGGGCCCGGGACCCCGTCACAGGACCGGGCGCCGCGCTCACCCGGCCCCTCCCCCTCGTCGCACGTATCACGTATCTGGTGCAGCACAACCGGACAATTCAGGCCGCCACCTGCACCTCGCACGTGATAGGTCGCGCGGGGAGCGGGGTGGCGCGGGGCGCGCGGCCTCAGGCGGGGGTGATGATGACCTTCAGCGCCGAGTTCGCGGCCGCGTTCTTGAACACGTCGTAGGCCTCGTCCATCTGGTCGAACGTGAACGTGTGCGTGCCCATCTTCTCGGCCGGGATCCGGCCGCTGGCCACCATTTTCAGCAGCGTGGGAATGGACACCGTATCGACCAGCCCCATGGTCAGCGTGACGTTCTGGATCCACATGTCCTGCATCGGCAGCTCGACCGGCAGGCCGTGCACGCCGATGTTGGCGATGGTGCCGCCCGGCCGGACCAGGGACGCCGCGGTCAGCAGCGTCTCGGGATAGCCGACCGCCTCGATGGACACGTCCACCCCGAGGCCGTCGGTGAGCGCGAGCACGTCGGCGACCGCGCTGGCGCCCGCCTCGATCGCGTCGGTCGCCCCGAACTCCAGCGCCTTATCCAGGCGGAACTTGTTCGTGTTGACCGCGATGACCTTCGAGGCGCCCCACAGGCCGGTGGTCAGGATGGCCGAGAGGCCGACCGCCCCGGCGCCCACCACGGCGACCGTGTCGCCGGGCCGCACCTGCCCGGCGAGCACCCCGACCTCGTACCCGGTCGGCAGCGAGTCGGCCAGGAAGATGGCCTGCTCGTTCGATGACGCTGCCAGGGACCGCGTACAGCGAGGTGTCGGCGTACGGCACCCGCACCGACTCGGCCTGGGTGCCGTCGATGAGATGGCCGAAGATCCAGCCGATCCCGCCGACCGTCTGGCAGTGCGAGGGCATGCCCCGCTGGCAGTACTCGCAGCGGCCGCACTTGGTGATGGCCGGGACCAGCACCCGGTCGCCGACCCCGAACCCCTTGACCGCCTCGCCGACCTCGGTGACGGTGCCGACCGCCTCGTGGCCGAGGATGCGGCCGTCGGTGACCGCGGCGACATCGCCCTGGAGAATGTGCAGGTCGGTGCCGCAGATCGTGGTGGTGTCGACCCTCACCACCACGTCGGTCGGGTCCTGGATCGCCGCGTCCGGAACGTCTTCCCACGCCTTCTGCCCGGGCCCGTGATACACCAGCGCTTTCATGGCTACCTCCATTGGTAGGTCACTGCGACGCTAATCGCGGCTGGGCGGACCGGACTGTTTCAGAATTGGACCGATCATGACCGCGGGCCGGCGCAGGCCGCTGGCACGCCGGGATCCGGGGAACTGTGCGGGGCCGTCGTGGGCTGCCCGTGGTGCGTAACTTCCCGGCCGGCGCGAGCGGCGTGATGGGCAGGCGGCTCATTCCGCTGCTGATCAAACACGGTCACGTGGACGACCGGGCCGCTCCACCGCGGACGGCCTAGCGGAGCGGGCGGAAGGCGGCGCGTACCTCGTTGACGAACGCCCCGGGCTGCTCGAACGCGGCGAAGTGGCCGCCCTTGGCCGGCTCGTTCCAGTAGCGCAGGTCGGGGAACTGGCGCTCCGCCCACCGGCGGGACGGGCGGAAGATCTCCTTCGGGAAGATCGAGCAGCCGACCGGCACGGTCACCGTCCCGCGGATCGGCTGGCGGAAGCTCTCCCAGTACAGCCGGGCCGACGGAGGCCCCGGTGCCGGGCAGCCAGTACAGCATGATGTTGTCGAGCATCTCGTCCCTGGTCAGCACGTTGGCCGGGTCGCCGTCGCAGTCGGTCCAGGACCAGAACTTCTCGATGATCCAGGCGCACAGCCCGGCAGGTGAGTCGACCAGGCCGTAGCCGATGGTCTGCGGCCGGGTGGACTGCTGCTTGGAGTAGCCCGAGTCCCATTTCCGGTAGTAGTCCATGGTCGCGAGGGCGGCCTTCTCCCGCTCGGTCAGGTCGTCCAGGGTGGCCGGGTCCGGCGGCACGACCGGCATGTTGAGGTGGATGCCCGACCACGTGATCCGGGTGGCGGGCGCCGATGGCCGTGGTGACCTGGGCGCCCCAGTCGCCGCCCTGGGCGCCGTAGCGGGCGTAGCCGAGCCGGCTCATCAGCTGGTCCCAGGCGTCGGCGATCTGCTCGGTCCCCCAGCCCGGCCGGCCGGGCTTGCCGCTGAAGCCGTAGCCGGGCAGCGACGGGCAGACCACGTGGAAAGCGTCCGCGGCGTCGCCGCCGTGCGCCGCCGGATCGGTGAGCGGCCCGATGACCTTGCCGAACTCGACGATCGAGCCCGGCCAGCCGTGCGTGATGACCAGCGGCAGCGCGTCCTGGCGGGGCGAGCGGACGTGCAGGAAGTGGATGTCCAGGCCGTCGATCTCGGTGCGGAACTGCGGGAAGCCGTTCAGCCGGGCCTCGGCCGCCCGCCAGTCGTAGCCGTCCAGCCAGTACTGGCACAGTTCGCGGGTGTACGTCCAGCGGAACGCCCTGGGTCCAGTCGTCCACGGTCGCGCGCCTCGGGCCACCGGGTCCGGCGCAGCCGCTCCCGGAGGTCTTCCAGGTCAGCCTCGGGGACGTCGATCCGGAACGGGGTGATGTCGTCGCTCACCCGCCCATCATGATGGCCCCGGGCCCGCTCCGGGTACCCGGCGCGGGCCTGGCGGCACAGGCCGCTTCACCCCGGCTGGCGGGTGAACGCCCCTGTCCGGCGGTTTCGGGCCGCCGGATTCCGGTAATTGTCTCTGTCACGAAACGCATAGAACTAGTCACGCAGAGATAAATCGACGGCGTGGCCCGGGGAGACCAGCCCGGATGCAGGCCCGGCCTTCCGGGCTGGGTGCCGGGCGCTGGTGCGCGACGTTCGGGGGTGGCATGACACAGGCCAGCGTGACGGGGAGCCGCTCGAAGAACCTGGTCCTGACCGCGATGATCTTCGCGGTCTCGATGACGTTCATCGACCAGACCATCGTGTCGATCGCGGCCCCGCAGATCCAGAAAGAGCTCGGCCTGACCAGCACCGGCGTGCAGTGGGCGGTCAACGCCTACCTGCTGTCGCTGGCCGCGCTGTTCGCCCTCGGCGGCCGGCTGGCGGACACCATCGGGCCGCGGAGGATGGTCACGATCGGCGTGATCACGTTCGCGGCCGCGTCAACCCTCTGCGGGCTCACCCCGACGGGGAGGTTCGCTGAAGCGTGGATCATCGTGTTCCGGGTCATTCAGGGCGCGGGCGGGGCGATCATGTTCCCGGCGGCCCTGGCCATCGTGGTGCAGACGTTCGCGCTCCGCGAGCGGGGCAAGGCGCTCGCGGCGTTCTTCGGCATCGCGGGCGGGCTGACCGCGGTGGGGCCGGTGCTCGGCGGCTACCTCACCGAGTGGACCTGGCGGGCCATCTTCTGGGTCAACGTCCCCGTGGCGATCATCGCTCTCATCCTGATCGCCTGGTCCAAGCCGCCGAGCGTGCACAAGCCGGCCCGGATGGATTACCGGGGCGCGGTGCTGATCGCGGCCGGGGTGGCCCTGAGTGTGCTGGGCTTCCAGCAGTCGTCGATCTGGGGCTGGGCCAACCCCGGCACCGGCTTGTGCATCGCGGCGGGCCTGGGGCTCCTGGTGGTGTTCTATGTCGTGGAAACCCGCACCCCGTCGCCGCTGATGCAGGTCAGCATCTTCCGCATCCGGCCGTTCCGGGTCGAGAACGCCGTGCTGGGCGTGGCCATGCTGGCTTTCGTCCCGGTGTTCTTCTTCGCCAGCCTGTACGCCCAGGTCGCGCTGGGCCAGTCGTCCTCCGAGGCCGGGCTGTACCTGCTGTATTTCTTCATCGGGTTCGTCATCGCCGCGCAGATCGGCGGCCGGATGCTCGACCGCATCGGGGCGAAGCGGCCCGTGGTACTGGGCTGCCTGCTGGCCGCGGTGGGCTTCTGGCTGTGGGCCGGCAAGGTCACTGACCTCAGCTTCAGCGCGCAGCAGTGGTACGTCATCGTGACCGGCGCAGGCATGGGGTTCATGCTGGGCCCGGCCAGCACGGACGCCGTGAACCGGGCCTCCCGGTTCTCCTACGGGGAGGCGACCGGCATCACGCAGACCATCCGGAACTACGCGGCCAGCCTGGGCCTGGCCATCCTGGGGACGCTGCTCGTCTCGCAGCTGCGCAGCCACGTGACGTCGTCGCTGACCGCGCGGGGCGTGCCGCCGGCCCGGGCGGCCCAGGAGGCGGCCAGCATCTCGCAGTTCCAGGGCGGCCACAGCGGGAGCACCGCGTCCATCCCGCACTTCATCCGGCTCGACTTCGCCGACGCCTCGCGCAGCGTGTTCTACGCCATGGCGATATTCATGGCCGTGGCCGCGGTGGTGGCCGTGGCCGGCCTGCGCGGGGCCTGGCAGGCCGACCCCGGTAACGAGGCCGGCGCCGCGGACCAGGACGACGCCGCGTCCGTCGGCCGGGGCCAGCCCGCCTGACCCGGCCGGCGCCGCGGTCCATGGTCAGCGGTCCACGGTCCACGGTCAGCAGGCCGCGGTCAGCAGGCCGCGGTCAGCAGGCCGCGGTGACCGCCGCGGCGAACTCGTCCGGCCGTTCCAGCGGGGTGAAGTGGCCCGCGCCGGGCAGGCGGACCAGCCGCGCGTCGGCGAAGAACTCGCTGATGCGGTCCGACCAGGCGGGCGGGAACAGCGGATCGTGCGAGGGCCAGAGCACGGTGGTGGGCACCGTGATCCGCCCGGCCGGAGCGGGTGGCCGCTCCGCGAGGGACCTGGCCACCGATCCCGCGCCCGCCCGGTACCAGTTGACCGACGCCGCGAACGCGCCCGCGGGCGCGTAGGCCGCCACCAGGTGCTCCAGGTGCTCGGCAGGCAGCCGGAAGCCCGGCCCCGACCAGTGCTCCCAGAAGTGCCGCAGGTAGGTGCGGACCGCGTCGGGCCGGCCGTTGATGAGCTGCGTGCTCAGCTCGAGCCGGTGGAACTGCTGGTACCAGAACTCGCGCTGCGCGTCCGCGCTGAGGATCCGCTCGCCGATGCCGGGCAGCGGAGGTGAGATGACCAGGCCTCGGACCAGGTCGGGCTGGTCCGCGGCCAGGGCCTGGGCGATGCGGCTGCCGATGTCGTAGCCGGCGATCACCGGCCGCACCAGGCCCAGTTCCCCGATGAGCCCGGCCACGCTGCGGGCCTGGGCCGCCGCGCTGTACTGGCCGGCCGGATCGGCCTGATGCTTATCGGATTCGCCGAACCCCCGCAGGTCCGGCGTGATGACCTCGGCCGCCGCCGCGACCCGGGGCGCGGCCTCGCGGTAGTCGGTCCGGTCCCCGGGCCAGCCGTGCAGGAGCAGCACCGGCGGGCCGTGGCCGGCCCGGTCGTACGCGAGGCGGAACCCGTTGACCGGGGTGACCTGTCGCATGCCGCCCAGTATCCCGCCCGGGCCAGCCGCCGGGGCTGGTCCCGGGCGCGCCCCGGAGTTAGCCCGGCTGCCGGGAATGGGGCACGACCAGGCCGGACTCGTAGGCGGCGACCACCGCCTGGGTCCGGTCGCGCAGGCCGAGCTTGCTCAGCACCCGGCTGACGTGGGTCTTGACCGTCTCCTCGGTGACCACCAGCCGGGCCGCGATCTCCGGGTTGGACAGGCCCTCGGCGACGAGCCGCAGCACCTGGTCTCGCGCGGGGTGAGCGTGTCGAAGGCCGCGGCCGGGGCGGCGGTCTGCCGGCTTGGGCCGCTGCAGGGCGAACTCGCCGATCAGGCGGCGGGTGACGGTCGGGGCGAGCAGCGCGTCGCCGGCCGCGACGACCCGGACGGCGTCGAACAGCCGCTCGGCGGTGACGTCCTTGAGCAGGAAGCCGCTGGCCCCGGCGCGCAGCGCGTCGTAGACGTACTCGTCCAGGTCGAAGGTGGTCAGGATCAGGACCCGCGGCCCGTCCGGCCGGGCCTGCGCCGGACCGCCAGCTGCCTGGTGGCCTCGATGCCGTCCATGCCGGGCATCCGGACGTCCATCAGCACGACGTCCGGGCTGCAGCTCGCGGCAGATCCGCACCGCCTCGGCCCCGTCGCGGCGGTGCCGAGCACGGTGAAGTCCGGCTGGGTGCCGAGCAGCTCGGCGAACCCGGCCCGGACGACCTGATGGTCGTCGGCGACCACGATCCGGATCGCTGGCGCCGGGCCGCTCACGCCGGCGTCTCCCTTGCCCGGCAGGGTGGCGCTCGACCAGGAAGCCGCCGCCGGCCGCCGCGCCGGTGCGCAGCTCGCCGCCGACGGCCGCGGCCCGCTCGCGCATGCCGAGCAGCCCGTGGCCCGCGTCCGGCCGGCCTCGTCCGGCCGGCCGCCAGCGGCCCCGGCCCGTTGTCCGGACGCGCAGCCCGAGCGCGTCGTCGGCGTAGTGCAGCTCCACGTCGACGGCGGCGCCGGGCGCGTGCCGCCGGGCGTTGGTGAGCGCCTCCTGGACGATCCGGTAGGCGGCCAGCTCGACGCCGGGGTCGAGCGGCGACCGGCGCCCCGCGCAGGATCAGCCGGGCGCCCGGTCCCGAGGCGTCCCGGGCCTCGTCGAGCAGCTCGTTCAGCTGCGCGCAGCCCGGGCTGCGGCTGCCGGTCGGCGCCATCGCCGGTCTCGGTGTCCTCGCGCAGCACGCCGAGCAGCCGCCGCATCTCGGTCAGCGCGGCCCGCGCGGTGTCGCCGATCGACGACAGCCGCTGCGCCCCGGCCGCCGGCATCCCCGGGGTGGTCAGCCGGGCGGTCTCCGCCTGCACCGCGATCATGGAGATGTGGTGCGCGACGACGTCGTGCAGCTCGCGGGAGATCCGGGCCCGCTCCCCGCGCGCGGTGTGCTCGAGCAGGGTGCCCGCGATGGCCTCCCGCGCGGCGCTGTGCTCGTCGCGCCTCGCGCTGCGCCCGGCGCGCGATCCCGGCCAGGCGGCCGCGGCCGGGCCCAGCGAGGCCAGCAGCACGGCCGGGATCCCGGCCGCCGAGCCAGCCGGGACCGCCAGCGCGAGCACGAGGAACGGCAGTGGCGAGCACCGCGGCCAGCAGCGGTGAGCCGCGGCGGCCGAGCCGGTACGCGCCGGCCAGCTGCGCGACCAGGCCGGCGACGGTCAGCGTCTGGAACGCGGCCAGCGACACGCGCTGGCCGCGGACATGGTCAGCGCGGCCGCGGCCGGCTGCGCCACCAGAAGCCGAGCGGCAGCGTCGCCGGCCAGGCTGACCAGCACCAGGATCACCAGGCAAGACGGCCAGTCCGTGGCGGCCGTCTGGCCGGCCACGGCTGCCATGCGGCGCTGCAGCGCCATCCACACCGCCTGGGCCACGGCGAGCAGCCCGAGCAGCACGGCCCCGGTGACCGGCGCATGCGGAGCGCGGCGAGTCGCCGCCACGCCGCGATCCTGCCGCCGTGCCAGTCATCCGCTCGGCCCACGTCACTCATTGTCGCCGCTGGTCGGCCCGCTGGCGTCCCCCCGGGCAGGTATCCCGCGCGTCCCCCGTGCGGGGGATGCGCGGCCTCCGGCCTCCCCGGCGCAGCGGCGGCAAAGACGGCTCCGCAGCGTGACGACTCCGGCGGCCTGGTTCCCTAGCGTTGCTGGCATGGAAGCGACGATCGAAGTAACCGGGCTGCGCAAGCGGTTCGGGCCGACCCTGGCGCTGGACGGGATGTCGTTCACCGTCCAGCCCGGGCCAGGTCACCGGCTTCGTCGGCCCGAACGGCGCCGGGAAGTCCACCACGATGCGGGTGATCCTCGGCCTGGACGCGGCCGACGAGGGCACCGCGCTGGTCGGCGGGCAGCCGTACGCGAGCCTGCGGCACCCGCTGAGCCACGTCGGGGCGCTGCTGGACGCGGCCGCGCTGCAGCCCAGCCGCAGCGCCCGCAACCACCTGCTGTGGCTGGCCCACTCCCAGGGCCTGACCGCCCGGCGGGTCGACGAGGTGATCGAGCAGGCCGGCCTGCAGTCGGTGGCCGGCGCAAGGCGGGCGGCTACTCGCTCGGCATGCGGCAGCGGCTCGGGATCGCCGCCGCCATGCTCGGCGACCCGCCGGTGCTGATGCTGGACGAGCCGTTCAACGGCATGGACCCCGAGGGCATCGTGTGGATGCGCGGCTTCCTGCGGTCGCTGGCCGCCCAGGGCCGCGCCGTGCTGGTGTCCAGCCACCTGATGAGCGAACTGCAGGACACCGCCGACCACCTGGTGGTCGTCGGCCGCGGCAAGGTCATCGCCGACACCAGCGTCGCCGAGCTGCTCGCGGCCGCGTCCGGGGACCGGGTCACGCTGCGCACGGCCGCCCGGGCGGAGGCGATGACGGTGCTGGCCCACGCGGGGGCCACCGTCGCCGCCACCGGCCGCGACACGCTGACCGTCTCCGGGCTGCCCGCGGAGCGGGTCGTGGCGCTGCTCGGCGAGAGCGCGGTGCCGTTCTCCGAGGTGTCCGCGCACCGGGCCACCCTGGAGGAGGCCTACATGGAGCTCACCCGGGACGCGGTCGAGTTCCGCGCGGAGCCGGTGCGGAGGAAGTCGACGCCATGACCGCGCAGCTGACCACGCCGTACCGCGCCGGCCCGGCAGGCCGGGCGGGACGGCTTCGCCCAGCTGCTGCGGGCGGAGTGGACCAAGTTCCGGACGGTCCGCGGCTGGGTCATCGGCATGGTCGTCGCGGCCCTGGTGACCGCCGGGATCGGGCTGCTCATCGCCGTGGGCGGCAGCAGCTGCCTGCCAGCTGGTCGCCGGCCGGCCCGGCGCTGAGCGGCGCGGCCTGCGTGCCGAACGTTCCGCTGGGGCCCGGCGGCGAGGCGGTGACCGACAGCTTCTACTTCGTGCGCCAGCCGCTGGCCGGAACGGCAGCATCACCGTCCGGGTGACCTCGCTGACCGGCCTCGTCCCGCGAACGGCAACGCGGCCGGTCGGCGTCCCCCGTGACCCGCCCGGCCTGCAGCCGTGGTCCAAGGCCGGGATCATCATCAAGGCCGAGCACCCGGCCGGGCTCGGCGTACGCGGCGATCATGGTCACCGGCCGCCACGGGGTGCGGATGCAGGACGACTACACCCAGCGACACGGCCGGCCTGCCGGCGCCGTCGTCCGCGGCGTCCCCGCGCTGGCTGCGGCTGACCCGCGTCCGGCGACACGATCACCGGCTACGACTCGGCCGACGGCACGCACTGGACCAAGGTCGGCACCGCTACGCCTGGCCGGGCTGCCCGCCGACCGTCGCAGGCCGGGCTGTTCGCCGACCTCCCCGGCCTACCGACGGTGGTCGTCCAAGTCGTTCGGCGGCGGGACCAGCGGCACCGGCGGGCCCAGCCAGGCCACCGCCGTCTTCGACCACGTCAGCCTGTCCGGGCTGGCCGGCCGGCGGGCCGTGGACCGGTGACACGGTCGGCGGCCAGGCCACCGGCGGCACGCAGGCAGCGGCGGGGCTAGCGGTTCACCAGGCCGGCGGCACGGTTCACGGTGACCGGGTCCGGCGACATCGCGCCGCCGGTCGATCCGGCCGGACCGGCGGTCGCCACCGCGACCATCGAGCGCTGCCTGGCGGGCACGTTCGCCGGGCTGATCGCGGTGGTCGTGGTGGCGGCGATGTTCATCACCGCCGAGTACCGGCGCGGCCTGATCCGCACCACGCTGGCCGCGAGCCCGCGCCGCGGCCGGGTGCTGGCGGCCAAGGCCATCGTGATCGGCGCGGTCACCTTCGCCGCCGGGCTGGCCGCCGCCGTCGGTCGCGGTCGCTGTCGGCAGCGCGCCTGGCCGCACGCGCAACGGCAGCTACGTGCTCCCGGTGAGCTGCGCTGACCGAGGCTGCGGGTGATCGTCGGCACCGCGGCGCTGCTCGCGGTCGCCGCCGTCCTGGCCCTGGCCTCGGCACCGTGCTGCGGCGCAGCGCGGCGGCGGTCACCGCCGTCATCGTGGTCGATCGTCCTGCCCGTACATCCTCGGCGATCGCCTCGGTGCTGCCGGTCGGCGCCGCGGACTGGCTGCTGCGGGTCACCCCGGCCGCCGCGTTCGCCATCCAGCAGGCCTCCCGCCGTACCCGCAGGTCACCACCGCCTACACGCCCGGCCACGGCTACTACCCGCTGGCCCCGTGGGCCGGCTTCGCGGTGCTGTGCGCCTGGACGGCGCTCGCGCTCGGCCTGGCCGCGTCCTGCTCCGCCGGAGGGACGCATGAGCCAGGCTCGCCCGCGGGCCAGCTGAGCGCTGCCGCCGAGGTGCACGCTGCACTGGATGGACCAGCCGGGACGCGCTGCACGCGGAGTGGACCAAGCTGCGCACGCTGCCGGGCACACGCCTGGCTGCTGGCTCGCCGCCATCGCGGCGACCGTGGGCATCAGCGCCGCGGCTGCCGCAGCCGTCACGCTGCCCGTCCGGGGGCTGCAGCGTCGACCCGGCCAAGCTCAGCCTGACCGGGATCGACCTCGGCCAGGCCGTCGTGGCCATCCTGGCCGTGCTGGTGATCAGCGGCGAGTACAGCACCGGCATGATCCGGATCACGCTGGCGGCGATGCCGCGCCGGGTCACCGTGCTGGCCGCCAAGGCGGCCGTGGTCACCGGCCTGGTCGCTGGCGGCCGGGACCGTCGCGGTGCTCGGCTCCCTGCTCGCCGGGCGGCTGATCCTGCCCGGCCACGGCTTCACCGCCGCGCACGGCTACCCGCCGCTGTCGCTGGGCGACGGGCCGGTGCTGCGCGCCGCCGCGGGCTCGGTCCTCTACCTGGCCCTGATCGCGCTGCTCAGCCTGGGCATCGCCACCATCGTCCGGGACTCGGCGGTCGGCCATCGGGACCGTGCTCGGCCTGCTCTACCTCTTCCCGATCTTCGCCGCCGTCGTGAGCAGCCCGCACTGGCAGCAACGACATCGAGCGGTACGCGCCGATGAGCGCCGGGCTGGCCATCCAGGCCACCACCGGCCTGCGCAGCCTGCCCATCAGCCCGTGGGGCGGCCTCGGCGTGCTCGCCGCCTGGGCCGCCGCCGCCCTGCTGGCCGGCGGGCTGCTGCTGCGGCTCCGCGACGCCTGACCGCCACGCCGCGCACACACCGAACCAAGGAAAGGACAGCGAAGCGTCATGAAGCAGTGGACGAATCTGCCCCGCCGGGCCCGGTGGGCGGTTCCTGCCGGGATCCTGGCCGTGGCCGGCGGGGTGCTGGCGGGGTCGGCGATCCCGGCGGCCCAGGCGGCGCCGCTGCTGCCGTCGCGCACGCCAGCGCAGCTGCTCGCCGCGCTGGCGGGGAAGACGACGGCGCCCCCCCTGACCGGGACGGTGGTGGAAACCGCGTCGCTCGGGCTGCCCGCGCTGCCGGCCACCGGGGACCCGGGCTCCCTGCCGTCGCTGCTCACCGGCTCGCACACGATCAACGTGTGGTTCTCCGGCCCGGCGCACTTCCGGCTGGCCGTACCGCAGAGCCTGAGCGAGAGCGACATCATCCGGAACGGCAGCAGCGTCTGGCTGTGGGATAGCACCACCAACGCGGTGACGCACTTCGCACTGCCGGCCGGCGCGCCGCTCCCTTCTCTGCCCGCCACGCCACTGACCCCGCAGCAGGCCGCTGACCAGGTGCTGGCCCGGGTCGGGCCCACCACGGCGGTCAGCGTGGACAGCAACGTGACCGTCGCCGGCCAGGCCGCCTACCAGCTCGTGCTCGCGCCGAAGAGTGCCCGGTCCCTGGTCGGTCAGGTGCGCATCGCCATCGACGCCCGCCGCGACGTGCCGCTGCGGGTGCAGGTGTTCGCGAAGGGCGCGGCCAGCCCGGCGATCCAGGTGGGCTTCACCTCGGTGTCGTTCGTCCGGCCGGCCGCCGCTAACTTCGCCTTCCGCCCCCCCGCCGGGGCGAAGGTCACCCAGGAGAGCGCCAGATCCGGGACCCAGCCTTCCGGGCAGGCTCCCGGCGGTCACACCCTGACGAACGGGGTCAGCGTGATCGGCCAGGGCTGGCTGGCCGTCGCCGCCCTGCCGCAGTCCGCACTATCGTCGCTGACCGGCCCCGGCGGCGCGGGTCTCGGGCCGTTCCGCGGCTCCAGCGCATCGGCGGCCCCCGGGTCTGGCGGCCCCGCCGCCGGCCTGGCGGCTCCGGTAGCCCAGCCCTCGGCGGCGGCACCGGCGCGATCTTCGGCGCCGTGCTCCAGTCCGCCCGGCGGGTCAGCGGACCCTGGGGCAGCGGGCGCCTGCTGCGGACTGGCCTGCTGTCGGTCCTGATCACCAGCCAGGGCCGGTCCTGATCGGCGCCGTCACGCCGGACGTCCTCTACCAGGCCGCCACCCAAACAGGTCATCCGCTGACCGCCCGAACGCGGCACGCGGCCGCCGCGGCGAGGCCGAAGTGACCGCGCTGGCCGTGGCGAGCAGCGGTCTCACCAAGCGGTTCCGGGGCGGCCAGGTGGCCGTGGACCACATCGACCTCGCGGTCCCGCGCGGCTCGGTGTACGGCTTCCTCGGGCCGAACGGCTCCGGGAAGACGACCACGATCCGGGTCCTGCTGGGCCTGGCCTTCCCGACCAGCGGCCGCGCCGAGCTGCTGGGCGTGCCGATGCCGTCGGGCGGGAACCGGGTGCTGCCCCGGGTGGGCTCACTCATCGAGGGACCGGCCTTCTACCCGTTCCTGACCGGCCAGGACAACCTGGCCCGCTGCGACGCCGCCGACCGGACCGCCGACCCGCGGACCGCCGCGGCGCGGATCGGCGAGGCCCTGGACCGGGTGGGCCTGCTGGCGGCCGCACGGAAGCGCTACCGGCACTACTCACTCGGCATGAAACAGCGGCTCGCGATTGCGGCCGGCCTGCTGCGGCCGCGGGAGCTGATCGTGCTGGATGAGCCGACCAACGGGCTCGACCCGCAGGGCACCCGCGAGGTGCGGGGGCTTATCCGGCAGATCGCCGCCGGCGGCATCACGGTGTTCGTGTCCTCGCATCTGCTGGCCGAGGTCGAGCAGGTCTGCTCGCACGTCGGCGTGATGCGCACCGGACGGCTGGTCTTCCAGGGCCCGCTGGAGGACCTGCGTGCCACCGGCGCCGCCCGCATCCGGGTGCAGACCGCGGAGCCGGCCGCGGCCGCGGCGGTGCTCGGACGGCTCGGCCTGGCCGACCCCCGGGTCGCCGGCGACGAGGTATCGGCGCAGCTCGCAGACGATCACCCCGAGCGGATCTGCGCGGAACTCGTCGGGGCGGGAGTGGGGGTCCGCGGGCTCGGCGTGGTCACCCCGAGCCTGGAGGAGCTGTTCGTGGGACTCACCGGAGAGGGGTTCGATATCGATGGCTGAGCCGTTGGTAGCCGGGTCGCCGGCGCCCGCGCCTGCGTCAGTGGCCGGGCCAGTCCCAGCCGGGGCCTGGCTCCGTTTCCTCCGCTCCGAGCTGGGGCTGGTCTTCGGCCGCCGGCGGAACCAGGCGCTGCTGGCCGTGGTCGCCCTGTTTCCCCTGGTCATCGGTATCGGGCTCCGCCTCGCAGACCAGGGGGGCAACAGCGGGGGCCCCAGCGTGGCGTTCATCGGCCAGCTGGCGGGCAACGGCGTATTCCTCAGCTTCATCGCGCTGACGTTGCTGCTCATCCTGGTCATGCCGCTGGCCGTGGCCGTGGTCGCCGGGGACTCGATCGCCGGCGATGCCGGCGACGGCACGCTGCGCTACCTGCTGGCGGTGCCGGCCGGGCGGGTCCGCCTGCTCAGCGTGAAGTACGCGGCGATCGTGATCTTCGCGCTCGCGGTGACCTTCCTGGTCACGGCGGTGGCCCTGGCCACGGGCGCCGCCTTGTTCCCCATCGGGCCGGTGACGCTGCTGTCCGGCACCACCGTGCCGCTGGCCGACGCGCTGCTGCGGCTGCTGTTCGTCGCGCTGTACGTGACGGCGGCGATGGCCTCACTCGGCGCGATCGGCCTGGCCATCTCCGCCCTCACCGAGCACGCGGTCGGCGCCATCGCCGCGCTCGCGATCGTGGTGGTGACCAGCGAGGTGGCGGACAATGTGCCCCAGTTCGCGGCGATCCACCCGTACCTGCCGACGCACTGGTGGACCTCCTTCGATTCCCTGCTCCGCGTGCCGATCGACACCACCACCCTGCTGCGCGGCCTGCTGTCGTTCGGCGCCTACCTGGTGATCTCCGGCTCGTTCACCTGGGCCCGGTTCACGACTGCCGACGTGACCAGCTGAACGCCTCCCGGCCTGACCGCGCGGGTGGCCTGCCCGGGCGGACGACATCCCGTTATCGTGCGGGCATGACCTTCCCGCTGGTCCGGAGTGCGCACGTGGCCACCAACGCCCTGCACTCACTGATCTACTTCGCGCCCGAGACCGAGCAGCAGCTCACCAGCGTGGGCCTCAAGCCCGGCCGGATGTGCTACTTCGCCGGGCGTGCGGCGCCGATGGGCGCGGTCGGCGCCGGTGTCGTCACCGCGACCTTCTTTAACTTCAGCCCGGCCCTGGTGGCCCGCTGCATCCCGCGCGCGTGGGACCTCGCCCGCCCGGACGCCGTCATCGGCGCCCGGTTCGCCGCGGCGGACGCGGCCCTGACCCGGCTGCTCGGCCCGGACGTCATCGCCTCCCCCGACCTGATCACGCTGGCCGGGCTGACCCGGGAGGCCACCGGCGGCTGCCGCCCGGAGGGCCGGCCGCTGTACGCCGGGCACGCCGACCTGGACTGGCCGGACGCCCCGCACCTGGTGATGTGGCACGCGCTGTCCCTGCTCCGGGAGCACCGCGGCGACGGTCACATCGGCGCCCTGGTCGCCGCGGACTTGTCCGGCCTCGAGGCCCTGGTCACCCACACGGCCACCGGCCAGGGTTTCGTCACCGCGTTCGCCCAGGCCAGCCGGGGCTGGAGCGAGGCAGAGTGGGACGGCGCCGTGGAGTCGCTGACCGCCCGCGGCCTGCTCGGCGCGGACGGGACCCTGACCCCGGCGGGGGAAGCGCTGCGCGCCCACGTCGAGGAGGAGACCGACCGGCTGGCCGCGGCCCCCTGGCAGTATCTGGGCGACGCGGGGACCGAGGAAGTCGTGCGCCTGGGCACCGCGATGACGCGCACGGTCCTGAAGGCCGGCGCCTTCCCCCGGGAGGGTGTGTTCGCCCGGTAAGCGCGGCCTGGCTAGCCGTCCGTGGCGATGATCTGCTCGGCCACCGACGCCAGGTCGGGGCCGATGATGGCGGGACGGCGGCCGAGCGGGCTCAGCACCATGCCGGGCCGGGCCACGAACGCGGCCTGGCTGCCCGCGCTCAGCGCGCCTGCCACGTCCCAGTAGTGCGCGGCCACCAGCCGGACCTGGCCGATGGGTACGCCGCACCGGTCCGCGACCTCGAGGTAGGGCTGCGGGGCCGGCTTGAGGTGCGCGACCTCGTCAGCGGACATGATGGCCTCGAAGTACCCGTCCAGTCCGGCGCTGGCCAGCTGGGCCTGGGCCACGGCCTGGACCGAGTTGGTCAGGGCGACCAGCCGCAGGCTGGTCGCGGCGAGAGCGGCCAGCGCGCCCGGAACTTCGGGATGCGGGGGCAGGGAGCTCATCAGCGCCACCAGGCCGTCGATGTCGTCCTCGCTCAGCGCCGCCCCTTCCCGCTCGGCCAGCATGGCCAGCGCGGCCCGCTGGGCGGTGGTGAAGTCCACGTACTGCCCGGTCAGCCCACCGACGAAGGCCAGCTGCAGCATCTGCGCGAACCATTGCGGCCGCAGCGCCGCGCTCCCCAGCAGGGCCTCGAACGGCGCGTCGAGGGCCCCCAGGTCCAGCAGCGTCTCATTGACGTCGAACGCGATCACGCTGGCCACGGCCACTCCTTCTGGTCAGGCGGAACCCCGGAAACCAGCAGCCCACTCAGCGACGGTACGCACCTCAGCCTGGCGGGGAAATACCTTCTCGGTCAGCACCCGGTGCACCTCGGGATCACCGTCCAGGCACGCGTCGGCCAGCACGACAATCTCGTAGTCCTGGTCGGCCGCGTACCGCAGGGTGGACAGGACCACGCCGCTGGTGGCGATGCCGGTGAGGATGAGCGTCCCCGCACCCAGGCCGCGCAGCACCACGTCGAGGTCGCTGCCCGCGAACGCCGACACCCGGCGCTTGGTCACGATCACGTCCCCCGGGACCGGCCCGACCGCGGGGTGGATCTCCGTGGCCGGGCTGCCTTCCACGTACGCGCCGGAGGCCGCGGCCGCGGCGAAGCTGCGGTTCCGGCGGCTGACCTCGGGGTGGCCCGGGCGGAAACCGATGACCACGTAGATGACCGTCACCCCTGCCCCGCGGGCGGCCGTGACGGCCTGGGACAGCCGGGACAGGTAACCGGGATCGTCGCCGAATCGCTCAACGATTCCCCGCTGAACATCCATCACCAGCAGCGCGGTCACGTCACTCATCGAGGGCGCTCCTTCCGTATGCTGCCAGGTAACCATGCCGGCCATGGCAGCTGAGCAGCCCCCGGAGGATCGTCTGCGGAATCCGCCGCGGGGGCAGCCTTGTCACTGTGTGCCCTCGGATTAGCCCCAGCCGGGCCGGGTCAGTACCGGTCGGCCAGGTGCGCCCGGCCCGCCGGAGGCTCGTAGGGGTCCGGCCAGAAATCGGTGATCCGCACGATGCGGCCGTCCTCGCCGAGGTCGAAGAAGCACAGCCCGGGCTGGCTGGCCTCGCCCTCCGAGAACTGGATCATGCTGACCGCCGTGCGGTCCTGGCTGACGATCCGCTGCACGGCAATGTGCCAGTCACCGGGGAAGCCCTCGGCGTTGAACCGGATGTAGGCCGGCCGCCCGCTGACCCGCTCCCGGGTCTGCGGGGCCTCATAGACGACGTCCTCGGCCAGCAGCGCGTCGAACGCCGCCCAGTCCCTGGCCTCCGCCGCCGCCCAGTAGTCCGCCACGATCCGCCCGGCCGGGCCGGTCCCGGCGGCCTGCTCCGTCTGACTCATGACGGCCAAGCTACCGGCCGGGTCCGACAGACCCCGCGACCGCGGCGTTAACGTCATGGCATGCCGAGTGTCATCAAGTCCGTTACGTTCGACGCCGCGAACGCGCTGGCGCTGGCCCGGTTCTGGGCGGCCGTGTTCGGGTCTGATGTTGACGAGGACGCCACCGCCGACCGGGCCTACCTCGAAGCGGCCGGCTGGGGCGGGCCGAACATCTGGTTCGCGCGGGTTCCCGGGCCGAAGACGGCCAAGAACCGGGTCCACTTCGATCTGCGCGCCCCCGGGCTGGTCGGGGACGAGGTGGTCCGGCTGGAGAAGCTCGGCGCCAGGGTGGCAGAACGCTACGACGACCACGTGGTGATGCAGGACCCCGAAGGCAACGAGTTCTGCGTCGAACCGGGCCCGGCCGACAGGCCGGAGTAATCATGCGCCCGCAGACCCCGCCCGGCCACGATCAGAAGACTGGGTATGTACGCCCCATGGGGGAAACGACGGGGATATGCCAGGTGTGGACGCACGGGTTCCCGGTGCCCGGGCGCACCGCGGAACTGGCCCGGCAGGCCGAGGAATCCGGCTTCGACGGGCTGCTGCTGGCGGACAGCCAGAACCTGGTCGGGGATCCGTTCGTGGAGCTGGGCGTGGCCGCCGGGGTGACCCACCGGATCGGGCTGGGCACCGGGATCGTCAACCTGGTCACCCGGCATCCCGCGGTGGTCGCCGGCGCGATCGCCAGCGTCCAGGTCGAGTCCGGCGGCCGGGCCGTGCTGGGGGTCGGCCGGGGCGATTCCTCCCTGGCGCAGATCGGGGTGGCCGCTCCCGCGGCGGCGCGGCTGCGGGACCTCGTCACCCAGGTCCGCGGCTACCTGCACGGCCAGGAGGTGACGGCGGGCGGCACCGTCAGCCGGATCGGCTGGATCCCCGGGACCGGGCAGCCCGCCGTGCCGGTGGAGCTGGCCGCGACCGGGCCGCGGACGATCGCGCTGGCCGCCACGCTCGCGGACCGGGTCATGTTCACCGTGGGCGCCGAGCCGTTCCGGGTGGCCTGGGCGGCCGGCCTGGCCCGGCAGGCCCGGGCCGCCGCCGGACTGGACCCGGCCGGGCTGCGGATGGGCGCGTACGTCAACGTGGCCTGCGACCCGGACCTGGCCACGGCCTGCGGCCTGATCCGCGGCAGCGCCGCGATCTTCGCGCACTTCTCCAGCATGGCCGGACCCCGCTCCACGGAACACGGCCCCAGCGAGCACGGCGGCCAGCGAGCACCCCGGCAGCGAACCCGGCGCCACCGGATTCAGCGCCACCGGGTTCAGCCAGCAGGAGGCGGCCACGATCCGGGAGGTCGGGACGGCCTACGACGAGGCGCGGCACGGCCTGAGCCGCGCCGCCCACACCGCGGTGCTGGACGACGCGTTCCTGGCCCGGTTCGCGGTGGTGGGCTCCGCGGAGCAGTGCCTTGACCGGCTCCGCCAGCTCATCGCGCTGGGCCTGGACCGGATCGTGGTCGTCCCCGGGTCGCGGGACGCCGACCCCGGGCGGCTGGCCCGCAGCAACGTCCGCTTCGCCCGCCACGTGCTGCCCGCCCTGCAGCAGGCTCAGCGCGAAGCGGCCCGCAGCACGAACACGCCCCAGCCGAGGTAGCGGCGCCCGTAGGCCAGGTGTGACCACCGGGAGCGGTCGAGATAATCCCGCATCCCGGGGGCGTCGGCGTGACCGGGATGCTCGTCCAGCCAGCGGGCCACGGTCCACCACTGCGAGGCGGCGTAGCGGTCCCAGCTGTCCTCGTCGGCCAGCACCAGCTCCAGCAGTTCCAGCCCGGCGGCCGCGAACCGGTCGTGCGTGCCGGGCAGCGACGTGAACTCCTCCGGGTCGAAGCCCAGGGCGGCGTACGCCTCCCCGGGAGGGGGCTCGCGCCAGAATGGCTCGCCGATCAGCAGCAGGCCGCCGGGGACCAGGGCGGGGCGCATCAGGGCGATGGTGCCGGCCAGCCCGCCGCCGATCCAGGTCGCGCCGATACAGGCCACCGCGTCGAACGACGCGTGATCCACCCCGTACGTGCTGGCCTCGGCCTGCTCGAACTGGACGAGGTCGGCGACCCCCAGGTGGGCGGCCCGGGCCCGCGCGGCCGCCACGAAGACCCCGCTGAGGTCCACCCCCAGGCCCCGGATCCCGTGCCGCCGGGCCCAGGTGCAGAGCATCTCGCCTTTCCCGCTGGCCAGGTCCAGCAGGCGCATGTCCCGCCGCCACCGGCACAGCTCACCGAGGAGTTCCAGCTTCTCGTCCGTGAACGGGTTCAGGATCCGGTGATCAGCCTCGGCTATCTCGTGCTGGCGCAGGACGTCCATGAGGCTCCGTCGGTGGTGGGGACCGCGCGGCTCTGCGGCGCGGTCCCCACTCTGCCTCCCTAACGGTCCTTCCGGCGATCTGTTTTCCCGCCCCGATCTAGACGGCGGTGCGGCCGCCGTCCACGTCCACCAGGGCACCCTGGACGTACCGGGCTTCGTCGCCGGCCAGGAAGGCGATGACGGCCGCGATGTCTTCCGGTGCGGCGACGTAGCCGGCCGGGGACTGCGCGGCCAGCTGGTCGAGTGCGTCGCCCATCCCCTCGACGCCCGGGGTCCGGGTGGGGCCGGGGCTGACCGCGTTGACCCGCACGCCGCTGCGCCCGAACTCTGCGGCCCAGCTCTTGGTCATCAGGGTCAGCGCCGCCTTGCTTCCCCCGTACACCGCCATCCCGGAAAGCCCGAACTGCGCGGCCATGGTGACCACGTTCACGATGGCCCCCTGGCCGCGCTCGGCCATCGCCGGCGCAATGTCGCCGACCAGGTAGAACGGCGCCTTGACGTTGGTGTCGAAGGTGGCGTCGAAGACGTCCTCGGCGTAGCCCACGGTGGGGCCGAAGGTGCCGCCACCCGCGTTGTTGACCAGGATGTCGATCCGGCCGCCTGCCGCCTCGGTAGCCCGCTGGGCCAGGTCGTGGGCGGACGCCGCGTCGTGCAGGTCGGCCTGCACGAAATCGGCCTTGCCACCGCCGGCCCGGATAGTGTCGACGACCTCCCCACCACGCTGGGCGTCCCGGCCCGCGGCGAGCACGTGCGCGCCCCGCTGGGCCAGCGCGAGCGCGGTCGCCCGCCCGATGCCGCTGGTGGCCCCGGTGACCAGCGCGCTCCGCCCGCTCAGATCCCGCCCGGTCACTCCCTGCCCGGTCACTGCCTGCCCGGAAACTGCCTGCCCGGTCACTGCCTGCCCGGTCACTGCCTGTCCAGCCATGATGCCCGTCCTCCACGTCGCCGTTCTGGATCAATTGATCCAGTCACAACCTGGACGCTAGCCAGCTTTTTATGGAATGTCCAATCCAAAATACTAACGCCCGAACGCCATCAGCGCGGCCCCACTGAGGCCCGCGCCGTTCATGATCGTGGAGCGTTGTGCATCGCGGGTGACGCACAACGCTCCACGATGATGAACGGGCTGAGATCGGATGCTGGCCGATGGGACCCCTGTGGCTGATGGGGGCGATGGGGCTTCTGGGGGGGAAGCTGGGTGGGCCCCCGAGGGGCCAGGACGTCTGAGGGTCCGGACGTCTGAGGGCCAGGACGACCGGCGGGCCAGGACGACCGGCGGGCCAGGACGACCGGCGGGTCAGGAGGGGACAGGGACCATCTGTGCGCTGATGTAGTCGATGACCGTGTCCAGGGCCACCTCGAGCGGCTCGGTGCTCCGCTGGACCTGGCTCAGCAGCAACCCGCCCTGGAGCGCGGCCAGCGTGGTCGTCGCCAGCCGGTCCGGGCTGGTGCCCGGGGCGAGCTCGCCGCGGGCGTGCATGGCCTGGAAACCGCCCCGGATGCCCGCCTCCCAGCGGCCGAATCCGCCGGCCACGGCCGCCCGGGCCTGCGGGTCGATCTCGGCCAGCTCGCTGCCGAGCGCGCCGATCGGGCACCCGCCCCGGCAGCCGAGCTGGCGCTGGTGCTCGACCAGGAAGTCGCGCCAGGCGCGGATCCCGTCCAGGGAATCCAGCCTGGCCAGCATGGGTTCCTGGGCGCCGACGACGGTCTCGTTCTGGTACTCGATCACCGCCCGGACCAGGGTTTCCTTGTCCGCGAAGTAGTGGTAGATCTGCGAGCTGCTGACCCGCGCGGCCGCCCGGACCATTTCCATGGTCGTCCCGGCCACGCCGCCCTCGAACATCAGCTCCGCCGCCGCGGCCACGATCCGGTCCCGGGTCTGCGCGCCCTTGCTCGTGAGCTGGCCCGGGTGCTTGCCCCCGGTAGGTACGCGCCCCGGCCTGGTCATGAACCTCACCGTACCCGTCTGGAACGAGTAATCCAATCCCCAGGCCGGGGCAGCAGCGGGACCCCCTACTTCAGGCCGGTGCCGGCCACGCCCTCGACGATGTGCCGCTGGGCCAGCAGGAACACGAACACCAGGGGGAGCGCGCCCAGCACCGCGGACGCCATCTGCAGCGCGTTCACGATGCCGACCCCGCTGACCACCGTGCCGATGCCGGCCGGGATCGTCATCATCGTCTGGCTCGTGGCCGCGAGGAACGGCCAGAGGAAGTTGTTCCAGGTCCAGACGAAGGTGAAGATCGCCACCGCGGCGATCGCCGGGCGGGCCAGCGGCAGGGCGATCTTCCGGTAGCTGGTCCACCAGCTGGCCCCGTCCACCTCGGCGGCCTGCTCCAGCTGGATCGGGATGCCGTCAAAGAACTTCTTGAAGATGAACACCGCGATCGGCGCGGGGACCTGCGGCAGGATCAGCGCCCAGTACGTGTTGATCAGGTGCACGGTCTGGAACTCGCGGAACAGCGGCACGATCAGCGCCTGGGGCGGGATCATGATGCCGGCCAGGATGGCCGCGTAGAAGAAGGCCTTGCCCCGGAACTGCCGCCGGGACAGCGCGTACCCGGCCATGCTCGCGGTGATCACGGTGAGCACGGTGACGATGATGGCCACCACGGCCGAGTTGATGTACCAGCGACCAGGCTGGTGTTGAAGAAGCTCATCACGATGTCGTAGAGCAGGGGCCCGACCAGGAACAGGATGTAGAAGATCATGAACGGGGCGAGCAGGCCCAGGCTGCCCCGGCTGCGGCGCGGCCGCGCCGCCCGGCGCTCGGTGCTTCGCGCGGCCGTGCGCGGCAGGCTGACCGACGGGGCGGTCATACCGGCACCGTCTCCTTCGACAGGGTCTCGAACGACTGGCGCATCTCCTGGTACGCCGCCTTCGGGTCCAGTCCCCCGGTCATCAGGGTGCCGATCGCCGCACCCATGTAGTTCTCCATGTCCGACCCGGACCCGCTGTACCAGGCCGGCGGGTCATAGACCGCGCGGTCCGCGACCGCCTCGTAGTTCGACTGGGGCTTGAGCTTCTGGTAGGCCGCGCTGCGGCGGACCGGCAGCCAGGCCGGGATGTGCCCGCCCTCGGCCCAGATCAGGCTCTGGCCCAGCAGCGAGCGGATCATGGTCAGCGCCATGGACACCCGCTCCGGGTCCGTGGTGCGCTGGCGCGGGATGATGAACGTGTGCGAGTCGGCCTGGGCCACATCGCTGCCGAACAGGGCCGGGAACGGCTGCATGCTGAACGGCAGCTTGGCCGCCTGGAAGACGTCCACCTCCCACTCCCCTTCCCAGTACAGCCCGGCGGCGTCGCCCTGGAACAGGGCGACGCCGCCGTTGGAGTCCACGTTCGCGACCATCAGGCCCTCGGCCGCCATCTGGTGGATGAAGGTCAGCACCCGGGTGGCGAGCGCCTGGTCGAGCACGACCCGCTTCCCGTCATCCGCGATCACCTTGCCGCCACCCTGGCTGTACAGGGTGTAGAACAGCCGCCAGGCGGTGGCCGGGTCGTTCACCTGGTCACAGACCGCGGGGGTGGCGCCGGCCCGCTTCAGCTTGCGCAGCACGGTGAGCATGGCCGCGGTGCCCTTGATCGGCGGGAGCGTGCCCGAGCCGTCCAGCAGGCCCGCCTTCTTGCAGATCCTGGTGTTGTAGTACTGCACGAACGGGTGCGTATCCAGCGGGATAGCCAGCTGATGACCCCGGAAGTGCGCCTTCCGGAACGCCAGCGGGGTGAAGTCCGCCGGGCGCATCCCGTGCTGGGCGAGCAGGTCGAGGCTGAGCGGGGTGAGCAGGCCCGGCGGCCCGAACTCGTTGATGCGGCTCAGGTGCATGATGGCCACGTCCGGCGGGCTGCCGGACCGGATGGCCATGGCCAGCTTCGTGTAGTACGGGTTACCCCAGGTCAGGATCGTCGAGTCCAGGGTGACCCCGGGGTGCGCCTTCTGGTACCCGGCCTCCATCTCCTCCATGTGGGTGCCGTCGCCGCCGGTCAGCAGGTTCCAGTACACGAGCGTGGACGTGGTCGCGCCGCCGCTGGTCCCGGTGAACCCCGACGCGAAGTCGTAGGTCCCGGAACAGCCCGCGGTCACCAGCCCGGCGCCGAGCGCCGCCGCCCCGGCCAGGAAGCCACGCCGCCCCACCAGCCTGTTCGCGTTCATGCCAACTGCACCTCCAGCAGGGTGAAGGAGTGCGGCGCGAAGCGGACGTCGAGAACGTCCCCGCTCACGTCGCGCTTGCTGGTCACGGTGGTCACCGCGGCCGGCTCGGCGGCGCTGTTGACCGCCGCCGGGCTGTCCCCGGTGACCTCGTGCACCACGACCGGGCCGGCCGCACGGGCGCCGGCCAGGCTGATCCGGGTGTCCAGGGCCTGCTCCGGGTCCCGGTTCACCACCGAGACCGTCAGGCTCCGGCCCGCCGCGTCCCGGGTCGACGCCACGTCCAGCCGCTGGAAGGGCCCCAGGTCCGCGATCCGGTACGGCCAGCGGTCCCCGGCCCGGTCGGTGTGCGCGTGCGTGCCCGAGTCGACCAGGGTGTCCAGCGCCACCTCCTGGGTCGTGGTCGAGATCAGCCGCAGCGGGTGGTAGATGCTCTGCCGGAACGATGCCGTCCGGCGACGCGACGATGGGAGCGATCACATTGACCAGCTGGGCCAGGTTGGCCATCCGCACCACCGCGGACTGGCGCACGAACACGTTGAGGTAGGTGGCCACGGCCAGCGCGTCGGCCAGCGTGTACCGCTCCTCGAGCTGCCCGTCGTCGGTGCGGTACCAGACGTTCCACTCGTCGTAGGCCACGCCGATCTCGTGGCCGATCCGCTGCGCGTACCGGGCCCGCTCGATCAGCGCCCCGGCCACCCTCAGGGTCCGCTCGGCGAAGTGCGGGGCCAGCACGTTAGACCAGTAATCGTCCGAGCCCGTGTACAGGTGGATGCTGTGCAGGTCCACGTGCCGGGCCAGCCCGTCGATGACGACCCGGTCCCAGTCGTCCACGCCGGACTGGCCGCAGCTGACCAGCGACACGGCGGGGTCGAGGTACCGGATGGCCTTGGCCCACTGGCGCGCGGTGGTGACGTAGTCCGCCGCGGTCCGCTGGCCGAGCTGCCAGTCGCCGTACATCTCGTTGCCCAGGCCCCAGTACCGGACCCGGTACGGCTCGGCGTGCCCGTTGGCCCGCCGCCGGTTGGCCCAGTAGGTGTCCCCCGTGCCGTTGCAGTACTCGATCCAGGCCAGCGCCTCGTCCAGGGTCCCGGTGCCCATGTTGAGGCACAGCACCGGCTCCACCCCGGCCGCCGCGCACCAGGCCATGAACTCGTCGGTGCCGAACCGGTTGGACTCCTCGCTGCGCCAGGCCAGCTCGGTGCGCCGGGGCCGCTGGTCCGCGGGGCCGATGCCGTCGGTCCAGTGGTATCCGGACACGAAGTTCCCGCCCGGCCAGCGGACGTGCCGCACGCCGAGGTCGCGGACCGCCCCGAGCACGTCGGTGCGGAACCCCCGCGCGTCGGCCAGCGGCGACCCCTCGTCGAACACGCCGCCATAGATGCAGCGGCCGAGATGCTCGATGAACCCGCCGAAGATCCGCTCGTCCACCGTGCCTACCGGCCGATCTGTCCGTATCTCGATGCGAGCCAACGGATGCTCCTTTCCAGGAGCACACGCCTACCCAATCCGGCAGAACTAAACAAGATCGCCCACGAATCCGCGTACGACCAGGTCAGCGAGCTACGGCGGACGCCTGGGCGGCGGAGCGGTGCGCGGCGGCCTTGTTCCGGTTCCCGCACACGGCCATCGAGCACCAGCGGCGCCGCCCGGCGGGCGAGTCGTCCAGGAACCGGCCGCGGCAGCCCGGCCCCGGGCAGATCCGCAGCCGGTCGCGCAGGCCCGTGCCGAGCAATTCCGCCGCGTCGGCCGCGATCAGCGTGAGCGCCCCGCGCGGCGTGCGGCCTCCCCGGGGCCTGGCCAGCACCGGCACCCCGGCCTCGAGGCGCAAGGCCGGCCGCTGCGGCTCGGCCGCGAGCCATTCATTGACGCACCTAACGGCTTTTCCGGGCACCCTGACCCCGGCCACGGTGGCGGTGACCGCGGCGTCGATGGCCTCGCGCAGGTCCAGCGCCCCGGCGAAGGTGTCCTCGTCCACGGGGGGACTGCCCGCGCCCGCCCGAGGCCGGCCAGCCCGGCCGCGTGCAGCCACATGGCGAGGTCGGCCGGCTCGCGCAGGTACTCCGCCGCGTCCGGCCGGCCGCCGCCCGGTTCCGGCGGGTGTTGACGAAGTCGAGGCTCGGCCGGCCGCCGTACCAGACCCAACGCCGGCCAGGGGACGTCATGGCCCCATGATAGGTTTTCGTTGCGGAGAAGTAACCACATTGCTGGTTACTCGCTGATCCCGAGCTGGAAGGCAGACGTGCCCCCGACGCCTTCGACCGACCCCGCCCGTGAAACCGCCGCCGACCTGTCCCGAGCCACGATCCTGGTCTTCGCCATCGCCTGTGGTGTCTGCGTGGCCAACGTGTACTTCCCGCAGGCGCTGAGCCCACTCATCGCGCGGCACCTGCACGCCACGCCGTCCGCCGCCGCGCTGCTGGTCACCACCACGCAGCTGGGCTACGCGGCGGGCCTGTACCTGCTGGTGCCGCTGGGCGACCGGGTGCGCCCGCGGCTGCTGGTCGTGACCCTGATCATCCTCACCGCGGCCGGCCTGGTCGCCGCGGGGACCGCCCCGACCCTGGCGGTCCTGCTGGTCGCGGGCACGGCGGTGGGCATCACCACGGTAGTGCCGCAGATCCTGCTGCCGATGTCCGCCGGGCTGGTCCGCGAGCGGCGCCGCGGCGCGGTGACCGGCACCCTGCTGTCCGGCCTGCTCGGCGGCATCCTGCTGGCCCGGACGTTTTCCGGGGCGCTGGGCGGCTGGGTGAGCTGGCGGGCGCCGTACCTGGTGGCCGCGGTGCTCATGCTGGTCCTGGCCGTGGTGCTGGCCCGGGCGCTGCCGGCCAGCTCACCGCCCAGCCGGGAGCATTACGGCGCGCTGCTGGCCGCGCCGGTGCGGCTGATGCGGGCCGAGCCAGACCTGCGCCGGTCGTGCGTGTACCAGGCGCTGATGTTCGGGACGTTCAGCGCGGCCTGGACCGCGATCGCGCTGCTGCTGACCGGCCCCTCCTACGGCCTGTCCACCCAGGCGGTCGGGGTGTTCGCGCTGATCGGGGCGGGCAGCGTGCTGATCACGCCGGTGGCCGGCCGGCGCATCGACCGGGTCGGCCCGGACCGGATCAGCCTGGTGTCGTTCACCGCCGGCCTCGGCGCGGCCGCGATCCTGGCCCTGGCCGCCGTGCCCGCCCTGCACGGGGCGGCCAGCCTGGTCCTGCTGGCCGCCGGGATGCTGCTGCTCGACGTGGCCGTGCAGTGCGGGCAGGTGGCCAACCAGGCCCGGATCTTCGCGCTGCCCGGGGCAGCCCGGGCCCGGCGCAACACCGCGTACATGACCTGCGCGTTCCTGGGCGGCAGCGCGGGGTCGTGGCTGGGGGTGCGGGCCTTTGGCGAGTTCGGCTGGGGCGGCCTCGCCGGGCTCACCGCCCTGGCCTCCGCCGGGGCGCTCACCCGCCACCTGGCCCACCGGCGGTCCGCTGCCGCGGCGGCGGCCGGGCAGCCTCAGCAGGCCGGCGCCGCCGCGGCGGACCGGGTCAGCTGCCGTTGAGGCGCCCGCTGCGGCCCTGGAGCCGGTCGATCAGCTCGGAGGCCTGCGCCTTGGTGAGGTGGTCCGGCACGTCCTCGCCCGCCTCGCGGGCCAGCGTGCTCAGGTAGGACTCCTGGGCCGCCGTCATCGGCTCATCCCCGGTCGTCCATTCGGCCGGGTCCTTCTGGGCCGGGTTCTCGCTCATCTCTCATCTCCCTGGCGTTGGTCGCCAGGAGCCACTTCCCCGGTTATCGCCGGGCATTCATCCATCCAGCCGCCGGTCATCGCGGTGGGCCGAAAACCAGTTCGCCTGGGCTGTCATCCGCCCGGCGGCCGCGGTCCCGCGGCTGACGCCGTACACCGTGCCCGGGAAGTCGAGCCCCTCCTGCACGGCCCAGATCTCCTCATGCTGGCCCGGCGGGTAGATCCGGGCCGGATTCCCGACCGCGACCCACCCGATCGGCACGGTGGCACCGGCCGGGAGAACGGTGTTGACCTGCACCACGCCGTGGATCCGCACCTCGCTGCCCGGGCCCAGTTCGCAGCCGGGGAACAGCGCGGCGCCGGTGGCCAGGAAGCAGCCGTCCCCGATCCGCGCCCCGTTGAGGTGGGCATGCGGGCCGACCAGGACGTCGTCCCCGACGATCAGGGGATGGCGGGCCCGGCCGCGGAGCACGGCGTTCTCCATCACCACGCAGTGCGCGCCGACCTGGATCTCGCCGTCCTCGGCGGTGAGCACCGCGCCGAACAGGATCCGCGCGTCCGGCCCGATCCGGACCGCGCCGCACAGTACCGCGGTGGGGGCGACGTAGGCGGTGGGATGGACGTCCGGGGCCGCGCCCCGGTGCTCGATCAGCATGTGCTCCAGCCTCCCAGCCCGGGCGGTCAGGCTTACGGCCAGCCCTCCAGGACCGTGCCGTCGCGCTCGGCCCGCAACCCGCCGGGCCACTCCCCCGCCGGGAGCGCGGCGGCTGCGAACCGCAGGCCGAACCGCGCGACGAGCGGCGACATGGCCAGGACCACCTCGGTGCCCGCCGCGGTAGTGGCGACCACCACGTTCAGCATCGTGTACAGATCCTGGTCGGTCCCGGAGGTGACCACCACCCAGCGCAGCCCGCCGTCCGCCGGGCCGGACAGCACCTCGACTGGCTCATCTGGCTCTGCCATCACCCGTCCCGGGCTAGTGCTCGCCGCGTTCGCGGAGGAGATCACGGAATTCCGCGACAGCCTCGTCCTGGTCGGGGCCCAGGTCCTCGGCCACGATCATCTTCGTGCCGTCCCAGTAGGCGCCGGCGTGAGCCGCGCCGTCGTCCAGCGCGACCAGCAGCGGGTGATGCGAGATCTTGATGTGGTCGTAGACGTCTTCCCAGGTCACACCGGGCGGGACCAGGCCGATCGCAGGCGCGTCGCTGTCGTCGTAGTCCAGCTCGTGCAGCACGGGACCCCCATTGGCCGGTGATGCTGCCACGATAAGGCTGCCGGCCGGGTCCGGCCAGAGGACCCGCGCCGGGCCAGCGGGTGCCGGGCCGGCTCGTCGCGTGGAAGGCTGGTGGCGTGATCCCTGCCGAAGTGCTCATCGCGCCCGTCGCCGCCGGGAACGCCGGGGCAGCCGCCGGGTTCCTGGCCGAATGGGTCCTGGACGACGGGGCCGACAGCCGCGAGTACCTGGCCGGCCACGGCGCTGACGGGGGCGCCAGCCTGATCGCCGTGCGGGCGGACCGGGTGATCGGCATCGTCTGCCTGCTGTGGGAATCGGCCTACGCCGGATTCAGGGACCAGGACATTCCCCTGGTGCACCAGCTCTGCGTGGCAGAGCCCTTCCGCCGGCAGGGTGTGGCGACCCGGCTGATGGACGCCGCGGAAGCACTGGCCCGTGACCGGGGCGTCCGGACGCTGGGCATCACCGTGGGCCTGTTCGATGCGTACGGCCCGGCCCAGCGGCTGTACGCGCGGCGGGGTTATGTCCCGGACGGCCGGGGCGCCTGTCAGGGGCAGCAGCCACTGCGGCCGGGTGACCGGGTGACCGTGGACGATGACCTGATCATGTGGCTCGCGAAAGACCTCGCCTGGTGAGCACCCGGCTCAGCGCGGGATCTTGTCCGCCCGCATGGCGAGCAGCCAGGGGATCACGCCGTCCCCGTGCTCGGTCAGCGCGGTAATGACCATGCCCTGGCCGAACAGGGCCGCCGTATAGGTACTGAGCGGCCGGTGCATGCTGGAAAAGGTCATGCCCAGGCCGTCCCGCTCGATGCGATCGGTATAACGGCGCGCCTGCAGGTAAGGCCGGGAAAACTGGAACCTGAGTTTGGTCACCTTACCTCGCTAGCCGGGTTCTCGGCTTCCTGACCTGGAGCGATGTCGTCGGCGAGGGCGAGTTTCAGGCACTAATTGGTGCCCTAGGCTCGGTGCTGTGGCGTGGATTCGGCGGGTGCGGACGGCATCCGGGGCGACGGCCGTGCAGATCGCCGAGTACGACGGCGGCAGGCGGAAGATCGTGGCGCACGTGGGATCTGCCCGCACCGAGGCCGAGCTGGGGATCCTGCTCGAGCGGGCGCGGGAGATGCTGGCCGATCCGGCCCAGGGCGCGTTTGACCTGGGCATCGAGCCTGCCGCGCCGCGGGCCCGGCTCGTGACGCGGGAGGCCGCGCCGGCGCTGTTCGACACGGGGCCCCCTGGCGAGACCCCGGCGGCTGCGGGGCCGGCGCGGGTGGTGTCGACCGACTCGCGGGTGCTGTTCCAGGCCCTGGACGGCGTCTACGGCGGCCTGGGATTCGGCGCCCTGGACGATGAGGTGTTCCGGGACCTGGTCCTGGCCCGGGTCGTCGAGCCGACCTCGATCCTGGACACGGGGCGGGTCCTGGCGGACCTGGGCCGCAAGGCCGCCAGCGACAAGACGATGCGCCGCACCCTGGCCCGCTGCGCGGACCGCGGCTACCGGGACAAGATCGCAGAGCTGTGCTTCGCGCATGCGCTGGCCAGCGGAAACGTCTCCCTGATCTTGTATGACGTGACGACGCTGTACTTCGAGGCCGAGCACGAGGACGCCCTGCGGAAGGTCGGCTACAGCAAGGAACGGCGGGTCGACCCTCAGATCGTGGTCGGGCTGCTCGTCGACCGGCACGGGTTTCCCCTGGAGATCGGCTGCTTCGAGGGGAACAAGGCGGAGAAGCTCACGATCTTGCCGGTGATCCGGCAGTTCCAGGCCCGGCACGGGCTCGAGGCCATGGTCGTGGTCGCCGACGCCGGCATGCTGTCGGCCGCGAACCTGGCCGACCTGGACGACGCCGGGACTGGGGTTCATCGTCGGATCGCGGGTCACCAAGGCCCCCGTCGACCTGGAGTCGCACTTCCGCTGGCACGGCGACGCGTTCAGCGACGGGCAGGTCATCGACACCGTCACCCCGAAGACCGGGAAGAACAAGGACAACGACCCGGCCCTGCGGGCCGAGCCCGCCTGGGACCGCGAAGGACCACCCGAAGTCCTGGCGGGCGGTCTGGGCGTTCTCCGCGAAGCGGTTCGCGCGGGACAACCGGACCCTCACCGCGCAGGAGAACCGCGCCCGCGACGTCATCAGCGGCGCGAAGTCCGCCCGCACGCCCCGGTTCGTCAAGAACGCCGGCGGGACCCCGGCCCTGGACGAGAAGGCCCTCGCCCGCGCGAGGAAACTGGCCGGGCTGAAGGGCTACGTCACCAACCTGCCCGTCTCCGTCATGCCCCCGGCCGAGGTCATCAGCTGCTACCACGATCTGTGGCACGTGGAGCAGTCCTTCAGGATGAGCAAGACCGACCTGGCGGCCCGGCCCATGTTCGTCCGCAAGCGCGACGCGATCGAGGCGCACCTGACCATCGTGTTCACCGCACTGGCCGTCGCCCGCGAGGCCCAGGACCGCACCGGCCTGGCCATCCGCAACGTGATCCGCCAGCTCCGCCCGCTGCGCTCGGCGACCATCGCGGTCAACGGCGCCGTCCAGGCCTTCCCGCCAGCCATCGAACCCGACCAGCAGAAGATCCTCGACGACCTCAAGAACAGGCGAGATCTCAGGCACTAAGGAAATGACCAAACTCAGGAGCAGCCAGGGGATCACGCCGTCCCCGTGCTCGGTCAGCGCGGTAATGACCATGCCCTGGCCGAACAGGGCCGCCGTATAGGTACTGAGCGGCCGGTGCATGCTGGAAAAGGTCATGCCCAGGCCGTCCCGCTCGATGCGATCGGTATAACGGCGCGCCTGCAGGTAAGGCCGGGAAAACTGGAACGACGGCGCGTGCAGCGTGTCCTCGTCCTGGGCGCTGATGAACGGGTGCACCACGGCCAGGCACAACTGGCCGCCAGGACGGAGGACCCGGCCTATTTCCGTGACCGCGCCCGCGAAATCGTCGAAATCCAGCAATGACATGCAGGCCACCACGAGATCGGCACTCTGGGCGGTGAAGGGCAGCGCGGCGGCGTCGGCCCGGACCACCGGAATGGCCGGGCAGGACGCCACGGCCGCCCGGGTCAGCGTGGCTGAGTAGTCGGCGCCGACCACGCGGTGGCCGAGCGCGCGGAGTTCCCGGCTCCCCCGGCCTTCTCCGCAGCCCAGGTCGATCACCGGCCCGGATCCCGGCTCGGGCAGCAGGGCGCGCAGAGCCCGGCCAGGTACCCTCGGCGAACCCGTCATGCGGCGACGCCCGGGCCCAGCTGATCCACGCGTCGGCATGCTGTTCCCACGACCCGGCCAGGTTCACGTCCCGAGATTACTTGTGCCCCGTTGACGGCCGTGACCGCCGCTGTAGTTTGGCGGCATGAAAACGCTCGTCATCTGCCGGCCGCGGCCCGGGGTAACCCTCACCGATATTGCCGCGCACCGGGCCGCCGAGATGGCCGCGCTGAGGCAGCTGAAGGCCGAGGGAACCCTGGCCGAGGCCTATTCTCCGGGCGGCCCGGGGGCGGTCCTGATTTTCGCTGCGGGCCAGGAAGCAGTCGAGGGCGTGGTGTACGCGCTCCCGCTGGTCATCGCGAAACTCATTGACACGGAGATCATTGAGCTCCAGCCACTGACCGGGCTCAATTACTGAGGGCGCGACGGCGCCCGGCCGCAGGCCGATCAGATAGTGGCCCAGCCTTCAGCGTTCAGCTTGGCCGCGAGCGTCGCCAGGTCCGGGGCGTAGGTCAGGCACATCGTGGTCGGCGCCGGATACCAGACGGCCTCCCACGCGTTTGTCTCCTCGTTGAAGGAGATCTGGCACTGGCCGGCGAATCGGCGGCGCAGTCCTTCCACATCTTCTGAATCCGGGGGTCCAGGGGGTAACGGCTGTGGCGTCATCTTCACAGTCTAGCGCAGTACAGCGCAGTATTGTATATGCGCAGGTCAGCGCTGGATTGTGTAGGTTAGGCCGGTGCCGCGTGATCAACTGCCGCCCTATCTTGCGATGGCGGCCGACCTCCGTTCCAGGATCGAACGCGGCGAACTGCAGCCTGGCGAGCAGGTCCCCAGCCTCGACCAGCTCGCCCGCGAATACGACGTGAGCCGGGCCACCGCGCAGAAAGCACTCCGGGTGCTGCGGGACGAAGGCACCGTCCAGACCCGCGCGCGCTGGGGCACCTTCGTCGCGGAACGGCCTTAGGCGCGCGCATTTCCGCCGGGCCAGGGTCCGGCCAAGCTGGTGGCCAGCTCCGGGATGTCCACCGGGCTGGAGGTGTCCACGGTGACGGCCGGGCCCAGGCCCAGCGGGCGGACCGGCTCCCCCCACAATTCCGCGTCGGTCCGGTCAGCGTCGAGGTGCCCGGCGGGCCGCCCGGGCCGCGACTCCGACACGGTTTCCGGTGGGCCCAGGCCGTCCATCAGGGCTTCCTTGATCTCGTCTTTGCTGAGCAGCGGCAGGCCGGGCTCGGCGGCCAGCGCGGTGGCCAGGGTGGTCTTGCCCGACCCCGGCCAGCCGGCCACGAGCACGAACCAGTTCCGGGCCGCCGGGTACCTGTCCGTCTCCACATGCTCGTCGCTACCCCGGCCGGCCGCCGGATCCCGGGAGTGGCCTTATATCTCGCGGGCGGCGCGCGCGCCCCGGACGGTCGCGACCACGATCCCGGCTGCGAACACCAGGCTGGCACACAACGCCGCGCCGGCGTCGTGCGGCGGCCGGCCGGGCCACAACCAGGGGCTGGTCCAGCCCGCGATCAGCCCGATCTGCGCCACGATCATGTACGCCATCGGGCCGGCCCAGGCCAGCGCGCCGCCGGTCACCGCGGCCAGCAGCAGGCCGATGCCGGTCATCCCGGCCGTGTTACGCAGGATGTCCAGGGTGCCGCCGGGCAGGTGCTCCGCCGCGGCCCCCGCGGCCAGCAGCGCGAAGGCCGCCACGGTGAGCCCCACCGCGGTGCCCAGCCGCAGGTAGGGCAGCCACCGGCCGGTGGCCCGCTCCGGCTCGCCGAACGGGCTCTGCGCGGTGACCGCGATGATGGACGCCACCCCGGCCTCGAGGAGCACCGGCAGCTGCTGCGCGCCGTTCCCGTTGCCCAGGCTCCAGTGCCAGATCAGCGCGGCCCGCAGGACGAGAGCGCAGAGCGCCAGCGCGGCCAGGGCGCCGGGGACGCGCCGGCTGGCCAGGTGCAGCCGGACCAGGCGCAGGCCTGGGTGACCCAGGACGCCGCGGGGCCGGGCCGACTCCGCCCGCGGTTCGGGTTTCTGCAGGCCGGCGGCGGTCACGGCAGCTGGGCCAGGGTGATGTCGCCCGCCCGCAGCGCGGCCAGGTGGGCCGCCAGCCAGGCGTGCCGGCTGGCACCCGGCAGCGCGGCGAACCTCGTGGCTGCCGCCGCGACCTGGTCCGCCTTCGTGTGCTGCCCGTTCGCCGGCCCGCTGCCCGTTTGAGTGGCCGTGCCCGCCTTCTGGAGCAGGGCGAGTTCGACGGCCTGCTGCGCAGGGGAGCCGCCCGGGGGACCCATGAAAACGAAACCGTCTGCGCCGACCACGAAGAGGGTGACCAGGGTGGTCTGCAGAGAGGTCCTGAACGTGCTGGCGTTCTGCCCGAACGAGGTCTCGTCGGGCGTGCCCTGCACGGGCAGCCGGAACACCGGGGGGACGCCGGTGATGACCGCGCCCAGGCTCGGGACCAGGTCGTTCACGGCGACCTGGTCCACCCGGGCGGGCGCGCCCGGCAGCCCGGCAATCTGGCGCAGCACCGGCGCCAGGGCCGCCGTCGCAGCAGGCAGGAAGTTCCGGTAGGCCGGGTGCACGCACACCGGCACCCCGGCCGCCTGGCCGCAGACCGGCGTGTACGCAATCGGCTTGTCGTTGGCCGCATCGTGCAGCGCGGGGATGACGGTGCCGTAGCTCCCGGTCCGGGCGGTGCCGGTCAGCCCGACGGCCGTGCCGGCCGCCGCCAGGCCGGCCACGGCGATGACCGCGGCCGCGCGGCGCAGCCGCGGCCCGGCGTCGGCGCCCGGCGGCAGGGCGAGGGCGGCCAGGACGACCAGGGTGAGCCCGATCAGGAACATCAGCTGCGCGATGGACACGTCCGGCAGGTAGTGGTGGAACAGGCCGGTGTCGTCGTCGGGCACGGACGTGGTCGGCGAGAGCAGCGCGTACGTACTGGACCGGCCCACCGCGTTCCGGAACCCTTCCAGGCAGAGCAGGAACGCGCCGACCGCAGCCAGCGGCGCGGTGAACCGGCTGGGGAAGAACGACCCCACCACGAACCCGAGGGCGCTGATCAGCGCCAGTTCGGCGAGGCAGACGGCGACCGGCCACCACGGCGGCCCGCCCCAGGTGGCCTGGCTCGCGGTGACCCCGTACAGCACGGCCACGCAGCACAGGAACCCCGCGGCCACCCACAGCGTGGTGGCGGCCCAGGTGATGAGCTGCGCCGTCCAGCGGGGCCGGGCCGTCGTGTCGACCAGGTCGCGGGTGTGCCGCCGGCTGTCCCGCGATCCCATCCAGGCGGCCACGCCGGCCACGAACGCCACGAAGTCGGGCAGCAGCTTGTTCTCCAGGACCGAGGCCCGCAGATCCCAGAACGGGCCGTAGCCCATGGCCGTCCGGAAGGGGTCGAACACGAACAGGGCGGCGAGCAGGGGGAACATCCAGGGCATCGCGTTGCGGCGCAGTTCCAGCCCGAGCAGCCGCCACAGCGACATCGGGGACGGCCGGCCGGCGTCGCGGGGCCGGGGCCGGGCCGGGGCATCGGTGACGGTCACGACCGGGCCTCCGACAGCACCGCGCTGTACCCGCGCTCCAGCGGGGCGTCGCCGACGCCGTGGCCCTCGCCCCGGGCGGTCAGCTGGTCCGGGGTCCCCCGGAAGACGATCTTCCCCTGGTTCATCAGCGCGACCTCGGTGCAGGCGGCACCGACGTCCTCGACCAGGTGGGTGCTGACCACGACCGTGGCACGCTCGCCGAGGCCGCGCAGCAGGGCGCGGAACGCCACCCGCTGCTCCGGGTCGAGCCCGGCGGTCGGTTCGTCCAGCAGCAGCAGGTCGGGCTGGTTGACGATCGCCTGGGCGATGCCGACCCGGCGCAGCATGCCGCCGGACAGGGTGCGCAGCTTCGCCTTGGCCTTCTCGCCCAGGTCGGCCTGCTCTACCGCGGCGGCCACCGCCGCGGGCACCTGCGCCGACGGCATCTCCTTGAGCAGCGCGAAGTACTCCACGAACTCCACCACCGTGAACGACGGGTAGTAGCCCAGGTTCTGCGGCAGGTACCCGAGCCGGCGCCGGATCTCCCGCCGCGGCCCGTAGCTGCCCGGGTCGCGGCCGAGGAGCCGCATCTTCCCGGCGGAGGGCGGGAGCACGGTCGCCATCATGCGCAGCAGCGACGTCTTCCCGGCCCCGTTGGGCCCGAGCAGCCCGAACACTCCCGGACCGGCCTCCAGGTCCACCCCGGCCACGGCCTGGTTCCGGCCAAACCGCCGGGTCAGGCCAGCGATCTCGACGTTCATGACGTTCCTCTCGGGATCCGGGTGGTGTACACGACGACCGCGCCGCAGCAGGCCGCGAACGCGAGGTACGGAAGGACCAACGATGAGTCGGTGAGCGCGGCGGTGAACCGCCCGGCCCAGCCGCCGGCGGCCAGGATCGTGAGAGCCCAGCCGCCCACGCCCACGGCCACGCCCACGTTGGCTGACCGGGCGAGCGTGGCCGCGGCCAGCGCCAGCCCGCAGATCGCGGTCATCGGGATCAGCCAGCCGAACGTGATCGCGGCCGCGGCCCCCAGCCGGCCGACAGCGACGCCGCCGAGGCGGCCAGTCCGAGCGCCGCGTTCACCGCGAATACGGCCAGCGCCCGGACCAGCAGCATCATCCGGTCGCTGACCGCCATGCTCCGGATCAGCTCATAGGCCGGATCGATGCCCGGACCGTAGGCGTAGGCGATGCCCGCGGCCGCGAGCGCGGGCGCGAGCAGGGCCACGACCGGGGCCCCGGTCTCGGAGGTGGCCACTGCCCCGGCGCCCAGCACCACCACGCTGCCGATGATCCAGCCGAGCAGCAGCGACGGCGTGGTGACCAGCGCCCGGGCCAGCCCCGGTGAGCGCAGCAGCCAGCTGGCCAGGCGCTCGCATGGTCCGGGCTTCCGCCGCCACACCTGGGCCGCGACCGCGGTCCAGACCCCCCGGAGATCGACATCGGGCGGTGCGGTGTCCCATCCCGGCCGCTCGCTCATCGTGGTCCTCCCTCGATGGCCGGGTGCCCGCCCAGCGCGGCCCGCAGCAGCCGCCTCGCCCGGTGCGCGCGGCTCTTGACCGTGCCCTCCGGGATACCCATCAGCAGTGCCACCTCGGCCACCGGCCGGTCCTCGACGTACATCAGCTGCCACACTTTCCGGTCCGGGCTGCCTTCCGGCCCCAGCGCGGTGACCGCGTCACTGATCTGGGCGCGCGACAGTGCCGCCTCGGCCGGATCACTGGCGTGCTGCCCGTCCCCGGCCTCGACGGCCGGCAGCAGCACGGTGGCCGGGCCGCGGCGGCGCAGGAACAGCGCCGCCTGCCGCCGGGCGATCCCCCAGATCCAGGCCCCGGCCGGGCTGTGCGGCCGGTAGTGGCGGGCGCCCGTCCAGACCGCGAGGAAGGTCTCCTGCAGCACGTCCTCGACGTCCGGCGCGGACAGCACCGACCGGAGCCGGGCGGCCAGCCACGGCGCGTGCCGGCTGAACAGCTCCCGTAGCGCCGTGTCGTCGCCGGAGGCTACCCGGGCGACCAGCTCCTCGTCGTCCATCGCCTCTCTATTGCACTGCGGCGGCGCCTGGTTCACGAGGGCGAGCGCGAATTTAGCCCGGGACTCCTTGGCCCGGGTCTGCCGGGGGCGCTAGCGGTTTCCGCCCGGCGAGGTGCCCACCTGGCTGGCGCTGGCCCGCGCACCGGGGTGCCCGGCCTGGGCGGCGGCCTCGCGCTCGGTCTCCGCGTTGATCTCCCCGCCGATCAGCACGGCCAGCCCGGCCAGGTACAGCCAGAAGATCAGGATGACCACGCCCGCGAACGCGCCGTACGTCTTGCCGTAGTTGCCGAACTTGGCCACGTAATAGGAGAACCCGAGCGAGGCCAGCAGGAAGATCGCGGTCCCGATGATCCCGCCGACGCTGACCCACTGCCAGCGCGGCGTCTCCCGGTTGGGCCCGACGAAGTAGAAGACCGAGAACAGCAGCGAGATAACGATCAGCGTGAGCAGCCAGCGGACCACGGTCCAGGCGACGACGAACGCCGCGCCGGCGAACGGCACGTGCCCCTCGATGGTCGAGCCGATGGACGCGCCGAACACGATCAGCGCCGAGGCGATCCCGCCGAGCACCACGGTGGCCGCCATGAGCGGGATCGAGACCAGCCGCTTGGCCAGGAACTTCCGGTCGACCGGTACCTCATAGGCGATATCCAGGCCGGTCTGCAGCGCGGCCATGCCACCCGAGGCGCTCCACACCGCGATGACGATCCCGATGACCAGGGCCGTCAGCGAGCCGCCCGAGGATTTGTGCGTCGCCGCGGTGACCGCCTGGGTGAAGACTTTGGACGCCTCCGGCGGCAGTGCCTTGTTCAGGCCGTTCACCAGATGCCGCAGCGTGCCCGAGCCGACCTTGACCAGGCTGATCAGGCCCAGGATGGCGATGATGGCCGGGAACAGGGCCAGGAACCAGTGGTAGGCCAGGCTGCCCGCGGTCATCGCGCAGCGGTCCCGGACGTACTTCTTCCCGGTGCGCTTGACGGTGCTCCGCCAGCCGGTCGCGCCCAGTTCCAGCGGCGAATCCGGGCCGCCGGACACCTGCCGCTCCGGCGGGATGCTGCGCCCCTGATCGGCGGTCGGTGGCGCGGACGTGCGCTCGCGGTTGCGTGCCATGGCTGGTTCTCCCCCTGTGGGCCGGGCCGCCTGCGCTGCCTGCAGCTGACGGGACCCGGCTACCCAGAGGCAGCGGCGCAAAACAGATCAGATCCCCGCGGGCTGACTCCCGCGACCATGATCCTGGGCAGTTAGAGCCTGTCGCTAAATAAAGCGTTGTTATCGTTTTGGGCCTAGGTTTCTGTGTTATGGGCATAGCGGCGGAGGTGGAGGGGGCGCTGGCGGCGAAGTTCCAGGTGCTGTTCCCGCATCTGGATGAGCGGCAGCGGCGGCTGGTGGCGGGTGCTGAGGCGCGGGCGCTGGGTCATGGGGGGATCCGGGTCGTGGCGCGGGCGGCGGGGATGCGGGAGGGCACGGTGTCCCGTGGTGTCGCTGAGCTGGAGGCCGGGGAGGAACCTCTGGGACGGGTGCGCCGTCCGGGCGGTGGCCGCAAGCGGCTCGCTGACCTGGATCCTGGGCTGCGGCCTGCGCTGCTGGCGCTGGTGGAGCCGGACATGCGGGGTGATCCGATGTCGCCGTTGCGGTGGACGGCCAGGTCGCTGCGGGTGCTCGCTGCGGAGCTGGGCCGCCAGGGGCACCAGGTCTCGGCTGATACGGTCGCGGATCTGCTGCATGAGGAGGGCTTCAGCCTGCAGGGCAACGCCAAGGCCCTCGAAGGCAGCCAGCACCCGGACCGCGACGGGCAGTTCCGTTACATCAACGAGCAGGTCAAAGACCACCTGCGTGCGGGGGACCCGGTCGTCAGCGTGGACACCAAGAAGAAAGAGCTGGTCGGGGAGTTCCGCAACGGCGGCCGGGAGTGGCGCCCGGCGGGCGAGCCGGCCAGGGTCAGCACGCACGACTTCCCGGACCTGGACCTGGGCAAGGCAATCCCTTACGGGATCTACGACGTGGCGGCGAATGCCGGCTGGGTGAATGTCGGCACCGATCATGACACCGCCGCGTTCGCGGTGGAGTCGCTGCGCCGCTGGTGGCACGCCCAGGGCGCGGCGGCCTACCCGCAGGCGCGGCGGCTGCTGATTACCGCCGATGCGGGTGGCTCCAACGGCTACCGGACCCGGGCGTGGAAGAGCGAACTCGCCGCGCTGGCTGCCCAGGCCGGGCTGGAGATCACCTGCTGCCATTTCCCGCCGGGCACCTCCAAATGGAACGCCATCGAGCACCGGCTGTTCTCCCACATCTCGATGAACTGGCATGGCCGGCCGCTGACCAGCCACGAGGTGATACTCGGCACCATCGCGGCAACCACCACCCGCACCGGCTTACGGGTCCGGGCCGAACTCGATCCCGGCAGCTACCCGGCCGGCATCAAGGTCAGCGACGAGCAGATGGCCAGCCTCCCCCTGGACCGCCACGACTGGCACGGCGACTGGAACTACACCCTGCGCCCCGAACCCCCAGCCGCCCTGCCGCCACCCCGGCCATCCCGCCCGCCCGTACCCCCCGGATGGGCACACCCGGCCCTGACCGGCATGACGGCCACCAGCTGGAACCAGCTGATCAGCACGCTGGCCATCCCCCACCAGATCCAGCACGACATCGGCCTGCACCTGCGCCGGGGCGGCCCCGCTACCCGCAAGCCATCCGGCGGCCACCCGGCCGCGCTCACCCTCACCGAGCAGGCCCTCATCACCGTGCTGCGGCTGCGCTTCCGCCCCCTCCAGGCAGCGCTCGCCGAACTCTTCGGCGTCGTCATCCCCACCATCGTCAAAGCAGAACAGCAGATCAGGCCCCTGCTGCACCAATGCGGCTACACCATCAAACCAGCCGGCACACGCCTCAGAACCCTGGCCGACCTCACCGCATACGCCCAGGTCCACGGACTCACACTCACCCCGAAACCCAAACCAGCACGTTGATAAGCGACAGGCTCTTAGTGCTGCCATCACCGCACTAACTGCCCAGGATCATGACGGGCCGCCGCGCCCCGGGGGGCGGGCGGGGCGGGGGCGGGGGTTAGACGAGGAGGACGATCTTGCCGAGCACGTGCCCCTGGCCGAGGCGGCGGTAGGCGTCCTGCACCTGGTCCAGCGGGAACGTCGCGGTGATCGGGACCTCCAGCTCGCCCGCGGCGACCAGCCCGGCCAGTTCGGCCAGCACCGCGGCACTGGCCGCGTAGGCGCTGCCCTCGGCCTTGATGCCGTACTTCTCGACGGCCGCGAAGTTGGCGATCGTGTCCACGCGGGACGGCTGGACGCCCAGATCCTCGACGGCCAGCCGGACATAGTCCCCGCCGACCGTGTCGATCAACGCGTCAACGTGGCCGGCGGCCTCCCGGATCCGGTCGGCCACGCCCTCGCCGTAGGCCACCGGGATCACGCCATGCGCGGTAAGCCACGCGTGGTTCGGCTCGCTGGCCAGGCCGATCACCGTCGCCCCGGCGCGCTTGGCCAGCTGGACCGCGACCGAGCCGACCCCGCCGGACGCGCCGGCCACCACCACGGTGTCACCCGGGGCGGGGGCGACGGCCCGCACCGCCGCGTACGCGGTGGTCCCGACGACGAACAGCCCCCCGGCCACCTCCCACGGCACCCCGGCCGGCTTCGCGGTCAGGTTGGCCGCCTCGGCCAGCACGTACTCGGCCTGGCTGGCCCGGTTGTCGGTCCAGCCGAGGACCTCGTCACCGGCCGAGAACCCGGTGACCCCGGGGCCAGTCTCCGCCACGATCCCGGCCAGGTCGCTGCCCTGGCCGGAGGGGAACGTGGCGGGCCACCGCTCGTGCAGCAGCCCCTGACGGATCTTGTCCTCGCCAGGGTTGATCCCGGCCGCCTTGACCTGGACGAGCACCTGCCCGTCGCCGGGCACCGGCCGGGGCACGTCCTCGATCCTGAGCACGTCGATCCCGCCGTAATTGTCGAACCGCACTGCCTTCGGCATCGCTACTCCGTTCTCCGTGCTCCGGGGTGGCCCGCTGAGGGCCAGCCCCGGGCTGGCTCGGTCCGTGGTCCCAGGTTCGGCTAACCCCGGGCGGCGCCCGGTTATGCCCCTGCGCCCGCCGTCGCGGCGGCAGAATCGGGTCATGGTCACGCTGGCCGGGGTGCGCGCCGTGACGCTGTCGCTGCCCCGCACGGAGGAGCACCTGATCCGCGACTGGGTCAAGTTCCGGGTCGGCCGGATCGTGTACGCGGCCGTCTCCCCCGACGAGACGATCATCGGATTCGGTTTCCCGCGGGACGAGCGCCCCGCGCTGATCGCGGCCGAGCCGGACCGCTTCTTCCTGCACCGCCCGGGCGACCAGCGCTACCACTGGATCGACACCTGGATGGGGCCCCTCGGGGAGGCGGAGATGCGCGAGTTCGTGACCGACGCCTGGCGGATGGTCGTGCCGGCCCGGGTGGCCGCGGCCTACCGCGGGCCGCTCGCGGACCCGCCGTGATCGGCCGGCCGCGGCCGTACTCACCGGCGGCGCGCGCAGCGGGAATTACCCATCCCCTAATTCGGGGATTGCGTCCGCTGAGGTAAACACAAAACGCGCTAATCTTGTCCAATCACGTACTTTTACTGGCCACTTAGCCGCCGAGACCGCCCAGTATCACCAGGTAGCAGGCTGCGGGCCCGGTGGCTAAATCACCGGACAACCTCGGACATGGGTTATCGTCGGCTTAGCCGGCTGTCCGGCAGTAAGATCTGGCTTTCTACGCTTGAAGCGTTTTATCCTTGATGGGCGCCATTCGCGACAGGCTACCCGGGGTGGGGAGGGGGGCGGCCACGCGCGGTCAGCAGTCACCGCAGCGCGCCGGAGATCTCCGGCGCCTTCAGTGCGACGGTCAGGGTTCGATGACCGACGTGCTGCGTCATCATGCGCTCCGGCGCCACCAGCTCCGCCGCAACGTGCCCGGCCGCCACCAACTCCGCCGCAACTGGCCGCGGCGCAGCCAGCTCCGTCGCGATAAGGTGCTTGCGGGCCCTCACTGCTTTTCGCGTGGAGGCCCGGATGGCTGAGGAACGCAGGAACCGATCTGGCGAAGCCGAGGAACTGACCGCGTGCTTCACGGTGCACGCCCGGGACCTGTTCGGCTACGCCTGCGTCCTGTCCGACGGCGACCGGGCGCTGGCCAGTGATCTGGTCCAGATCACCTTCGAGGCCGCCACCGCGGTCTGGTGCACGTTACGCCACCTGGCTGCCGATCAGTGCCAGGACTGGCTGCGGGACACCCTGGCCAGCGCGGCCGAGCGCCGGACCGGCCATTCGGCGGGCCGGGCGTTCGTCTCCCCGTCGCACCGGCGGCTCACCGAACTGAAGATGGCCCGGTTCGGCTCGGACTACGACGCCGTGGCGGGCCTGGACCGGTTCGCGGGCTGGCTGCAGACCCGCGCGGCCGGGGACAGTCCGCCCGGCCGGGCGGCGGGCACCCGCCCGGCCAGCCTGCACGCCGTGCCGGACGCCATCCCCGTCAGCACCCAGGCCGGCGGCGACCCGGCCCACGGCACCAACGGGACCAGCAGCAACGGCCACAGCAGCAACGGCGGTCCGGCGGGAAACGGCGCGGCCGCCGCGCCGGGAAGTTACGGTGACCCAGTGAGCGCGCTCTACGAGCAGCACTACGCCTCGCTCGTGCGACTGGCGGCGTTGCTGGTCCGCGACACGGCCACCGCGGAGCAGATCGTGCAGGACTCGTTCGTGGCCGTGGCCGCCGGGTGGCGGCGGCGCGGGGTGAACGAGGGCGCGCTGGATTTCCTCCGCCAGTCGGTACTGAACCGGTCCCGGTCGGCGCTGCGGCACGGGATCGCGCCGGGCCCGGCCGTCACCGGATGCCCGTCCGGGTCGCCGCTGCTGCTGGCCGCCCTGGGCGAGCTGCCCGCCCGGCAGCGTGAGGTGCTGGTCCTGCGCTACTACGCGAACCTGTCCGAGGAGCAGGCGGCGGACACCATCGGCATCAGCCGCGCGGCGGTCCGGCGGCACGCCACCCGGGCCAACGCCGCGCTCCGCACCCTGCTCGACGCCGGCTGAGGCGGAGGGAGCCGGGCGGGAGAGGTCTTCGTTGCGTGCCTGGACGCCGCGGATGCGCCGGCCCGCAGACCGGAGCTGACGGCGGGCCATGGCCCGCGGCGCGGCGCAGGAGACCACGCCGGCGGCCAGGCGCGGTCCGGCGCCAGTATCCGGCCCCGGGGGTTGCCGACCGCGGGGGTCGAGGACTGGCAGCTCGCCCAGGATCGCGAGGCCGCGCCACGGTCGGCCGAGGAGATCGCGCTGGACCGGCTGCCCGACTCCGCGGTCATCCGGGCCCTGAAGGAACTGCCGGGCGACTTCCGCACCGCCGTGTACCTGGCGGACGTGAGGGTTTCACCTACCGCGAGGTCGCGGACATGATGCACTGCCCGGTCGGCACCGTGATGTCCCGCCTGCACCGGGCCCGCCGCCAGCTGCGCGGCATGCTCGGGGACCAGGCCGCCGAGCGGGGCATCGTCCCGCACCCGCGCTATTGCGCCGGGCCGTATGCCCTGGGCGGTAAGTAGGACCGGGCCGGCCCGGCGCCGCAGGGCGATGTTTAACGGCGCCCAGCAGGGCATTTCCCAAGATCGAAGCTCAACGGTTTCAGGTCCTGCCTAGACAGTGTTCAGGTCCTGCCTAGACAGAAGGAGGTCCGGGCATGAGCGGTGCCGTCGTCCTCAACTGGGTACTCGGGGCGATCATCATCGTGGTCATCGTCGGCGGCGGCATGTACGCCGTCTTCTTCCACGGGAAAGCCGGCCCGAACTACCGGGACGCCCATCAGTACCAGGGGGCCAAGGCGGACCCGGACGTCACGCCCCTGGCTGAGCACGTGCCCAGCGAACCGGTGGCCGCCGCGGACGGCCTGGCGCAATCCCAGTCCCCGCTGCGCGAGGCCGGGCAGAACGCGGGCTCGAACGGCGGGCCGGCCAGCGCCAGACCGTCCGGCGACCGGCCGGCCGGCGACCGGATGACCGGGCCGGGCCACGACCCGTCCTGACCCGGGTCAGGACACGGAACTGTCGCGCCGCCGCAGGAACGTGAGGAACTCGGCTCCCTCACGCAGCCGGCGCCGCATCATCTCCGGGCTGCGCAGCATCTCGGCGGACATCTCGGCGATCTTCCCGGCCCGGAAGTAGAACTGCCGGTAGAAACTGTCCACCGACTCGTAGATCTCGGTCCGGTTGAGGTTCGGGTAGCTGAGCGCCGCGGCCTGCACGCCCCGCTCGTCGAGCAGCGCGGCGTCGTCGTCGGGCAGCCAGCCGTTCTCCCTGGCCTGCTCGTACAGGGCGGTTCCCGGGTAGGGGGCGGCGATCGAGACCTGCAGCGAGTGCGGGTTGATCTCCTTGGCGAACCGGATGGTCTCCTGGATCGTCTCCCTGGTCTCGCCCGGGAGCCCGACAATGAAGGTGCCGTGAATGGTGATGCCGAGATCCCGGCAGTCCTTGGTGAATTGCCGGGCCCGGTCGACCCGGACGCCTTTCTTGATGTTGATGAGGATCTGCTGGTTCCCTGATTCGTACCCGACCAGCAGCAGCCGCAGGCCGTTGTCCCGCAGCACCTTCAGAGTCTCCAACGGTACGTTCGCCTTAGCATTGCACGACCAGGTCAGGCCGAGTTTGCCCATGCCACGGGCGATTTCTTCGGCGCGGCGGCGATCGTCAGTGAACGTGTCGTCGTCGAAGAAGACTTCCTTGACCGACGGGAACAGCTCGGTGATGCGTTCCATCTCACCCAGCACGTGCGCGGCGCTCCGGGTCCGGTAGCGGTGGCCGCCGACGGTCTGCGGCCACAGGCAGAACGTGCACCGCGACCGGCAGCCCCGGCCGGTGTACAGGGACACGTACGGGTGCTTGAGGTAGCCGATGAAGTAGTCGTCCACGTTGAGGTCGCGCCGGTACACGTCGGTGACGTAGGGCAGCCGGTCCATGTCTTCGAGGATCGGCCGGTCCAGGGTGCTGGCCACCTGGCCGTCAGGGCGGCGGAAGGTGAGCCCGCGGACGTCGTCCAGCGGCCGGCCCTCGGCGATCTCGGCGATGGTGAAGTCGAATTCCTCCCGGGCCACGAAGTCGATCGCCGTGGACGCCAGCAGCGAGGACTCCGGCTCCACCGCGACCTTGGCCCCGACGAAGCCCACGGTCAGCGCCGGATTCGCCCGCTTCAGCGCCTCGGCGACCTGGACGTCTCCCGCGAAGGACGGGGAACTGGTGTGCAGGACCGCGAGATCGTGCTGGGCCGCCAGCGGGAGCACGTCGTCCACGCTGAGCCCCGCGGCGGGCGCGTCCACCAGCTTGCTGCCCGGGACGAGGGCAGCGACCTGGGCCAGCCAGGTCGGGTACCAGAACGACCGGATCTCGCGCTTGGCCTGGTAGCGCGAGCCGGCCCCGCCGTCGAACCCCTCGTACGACGGCGGATGCAGGCACAGCGTGCGCATCATGGATAGCCCACCTCCCGGGCGGAACGTACGTGCGGAGGCCGGCTCAGCTCCGCCGGGCCGGGCGTCCCGGTCCCCGGCAGGCTGTCCGGGCCCGCACCGATCGCGGCCAGCGCGGCCGCGAAGGCCTCATCCCAGTCTGCGGCCCGCGGTCCCGGCCGGGCCTGGCGGGCCGGTCGAGCGCGGCCAGGACACTGCGGGTGATGTCCGCCGGGCGCGGGTTGCACACCTCGGCCCCGCCTTGCTCCAGCTGGTACTGGACGTTCTCGCGGCCGTGCCCCGGCATGGCGTCCACCAGCATCAGCCGGCGCCCCGCGGCCCGGGCCTCGGCGCAGGTCAGTGCGCCGGGCAGGGTCACCACGAGGTCGCTGGCGCTCATCAGCCCGGGGATGTCCGGGGTGAAGCCGTAGGGATGAACCCGCGGGGAACTGGCGGCCAGCGCCCGGAGCCGGGCTTCGAGCCGCCAGTTACGGCCCGCCACGGCCAGCACGTGGACCCCGGCCGCGGCCAGGGCCCGCGCGGCTCCCTCCACCGGGCCCAGCCCCCACCCGCCGCCCATGAGCAGGACACACCGGGCCCCGGGCGGTATCCCGAGCTCCGCGCGGGCCGTACCTGGTGACGTGGGCTGGTAGAAGACGGGCCGGACCGGCGGCGGGACGACCGCGACCCGGGCCCCCGGGACGTAACGGCGCACCCCGGCGGCCGCCGCGGGCGAGGTCACCAGGAACAGGTCGATGCCTTCCCGCACCCACAGCGCGTGCGGCAGGGCATCGGGGCACAGCACGAGGGTCCGCAGCTGCGGTGCGGACCCGGCGAGCTGCGCCGCGGCCGGGACTCCCGCGGCGAACACGCTGATGAGCAGGTCGGCGGGCGCCCGGCGCAGCTCCTGCCGCAGGGCCGCCACCAGCCGGGGCGTCGCCGCGCCGTTCATGGCGGCGGCGAGACGGCTGCCGGGCCGCAGATGGGCGAAATGCAGGCCGTCGTAGACGCCCGGGCGGGCCATCAGCCGCCGGAAGACCCAGTCGCCTGCCCGGCTGGCCCGCGGGCCCAGCATCCCCATGCAGTCCAGCGTGCGGCTTTCCCAGCCCAGGCGGGCCAGGCTCGCGGAGAGCACCTCGGAGACGACGTCGTGACCCAGGCCCAGCGAGCCGGAAAGAATCACTGCCCGTTCCGCCACCGGCCTGCACCTCCCCTTATCGGTCCGGGCCGTTATCGGTCCGGGCCGTTATCGGTCCTGGCCGGTCCGGCCGGCGCACGCAGGGCCGGGACCGGGGCCCTACCCGGCGGCCCGGTGACCAAAACGCGGGCCGGCGCGCCCCAGCGGCCAGGACCAGGTTTGCCGGAGGCCTCCCGGGTAACTTCAAGCGGGTGCCTGAGCCGATCCGCCTGCACTCGTATCCAGCGGAAACAGCCACGTGACCAGATCACGGCCGTCCGACCGGGCCTCCTGGGCCCGCCGGGCCGGGGCCTGGCTGACCTGGTGGGTCCTGCTGATGTCGTTCTGGGTGATCCTGGACGATTCGATCGCCACCGACGAGCTGCTGGCCGGGGCCGGAGCGGCTGCCCTCGCCGCCTTCCTGGCCGAGCTGGTCACCCACCAGGCGGCGGCCCGGCCGCGGCTGAGGGGGGCGTGGCTGGCCCGGTCGGCCGGACTGCCCGCCCAGATCGCCGGGGACACCGTGATCGTGTTCGCCGCCCTGTGGCGCCGGCTGGCCCACGGCGAGGAGCCGCGCAGCGGGTTCCGGCAGCTGCCGGTGCGTTACGGCGACGACTCGGCGGAGGGCCGGACCCGGCGCGCGCTGCTGCTCGGCAGCATGTCCATCGCCCCGAACTCCATCGCGGCAGGCATCGATAAGGATGCCAACGCGATGATCATCCACCAGCTTGTGGTGAACGAAGGGGAGGCGGCGGATTGAACGGTTTCGTGATCGCGGCCCTGGCCATGCTGGTGGCCGTGATCCCCTGCGGGATCGTGGTGGTGCGGGGCAAGCTCATGGACGCCGTCGTGGGCTACCAGGCCATCAGCTCCATCGTGGTCATGGTGCTGGTGCTGCTGGCCGAGGGGTTCCGCCGCTCCGGTGAGTTCGAGCTGCCGGTGCACCTGGCCCTGCTGCTGTTCGCCAGCGGGCTGGTCTTCGTCCGGTTCCTGGAGCGGTGGCTGTGACGGTGCACGGGATCATCGCCGACGTCCTGCTGGGGCTGGCCGCGGCCGTGGTGCTCGCCTCCTCGGTGGGCATCCTGGTCATGCGGGACGCCTACCAGAAGCTGCACTACGTGACGCCCATCGCGGTCATCGCGCCGGTGATCGTCGCGCTGGCCGTCCTGGTTCAGTCGGGCTGGACCGAGAACAGCGGGGAGACCTGGCTGGCGCTGCTGTTCGTGCTGGCCGGCGCCCCGTTCCTGAGCCACGCCACGATCAGGGCCGCCCGGATCCGGCAGAAGGGCGACTGGCGGCCCGGCCCGGACCATCAGCGCCACGGGGACCGCGATGGGTAGCGCCCACCTCGCGGCCGTGGTCACCCCGTACACGGTTCCTGCTCCGCTGATGGACGTCTTGCAGGTCGCGCTCCTGGTCCTGGTGGCCGCGGGGGCCACCGCGGTGGTGCTGATCCGGGAGCCGGTCCGCCAGGTGATCATGCTGAGCGTTTACGGCGTGCTGCTGGCCGTGCTGTTCCTGGCCTTCCAGGCCCCCGACGTGACCCTCTCCGAGCTCTCGGTGGGCGCGGTGGCCCTGCCGATGCTGCTCCTGCTGGCCCTGGCCAAGGTGAAGAGGCGCGAGAAATGACGCCGGGCCATCGCCGCTGGATCTTCCTGGCCGCCGTGACCGGCCTGGCGGCCTTCTACCTGTGGGGCCTGGCCGGCCTGCCCGGGTTCGGCAGCTACCCCGGGCCGTACGGCGACATCATCAACCGCATCGCGGTCGCCCAGACCAACGCGACCGGGGTGGTCTCCGCGGTGAACTTCGACTACCGCGGCTTCGACACCGTGGGCGAGGAGTTCATCCTGTTCGTCGCGGCCACCGGGATGGCCGTGGTCCTGCGCCGCCTGCGCCGGGAGCGGGAACGCGACTCCGGCGACCCGACCGCGGACTGGGCGGTGCCGCCCGCCAGTGACGCCGTGCGGCTGGTGGCCCTGCTCTTCACCGGGCCGGTCGTGGTGATGGGCTGGTTCCTGGTGTCCCACGCGCAGACCAGCCCGTCGGGCGGTTTCCAGGGCGGCGTGATCCTGGCCACCGCGTTCTTCCTGATCTACCTGTCCGGGCAGTTCCTGCTCTTCCGGCGGATCAGCCCCACCGACCTGACCGAGGCGGTCGAGGCGATCGGGGCGGGCGGGTTCGCCGCGGTCGGCGTCTCCGCCGTGGCCATGGGGCTGCCCTACCTGAAGAACTTCCTGCCTCTCGGCTCGGCACCGGGGGCGGTGAGCTCCTCCGGGACGATCGCGCTGATCAGCTTCTTCGTGGGTCTCGAGGTGGCCGCCGCGTTCGTGCTCATCGTGGGGGAAATGGTCGAGCAGACCCTGCTCGTCCGGCAAGGGGATCACTGATGCACATCATCCCGTTCGTGGTCGTGGTCTGGATCCTGGCCGTCGGCCTGTACGGCATCGTCACCAGCCGCCACCTGATGCACCAGATCATGTGCCTGATCGTCGTGCAGTCCTCGACCTACGTCCTGCTGCTGGGCGTGGGCTACCGGACCGGGGCGGTCGCCCCCTACTTCTACGACGTCCCCGTCCACACGCCCGCCGTTAACCCGGTGGTCCAGGCGCTCACCCTCACCGACGTGGTGGTCGAGGCCGCCGTGACCGCGCTGCTGCTGGCGCTGGCCATCCAGGCCCAGAAGCGGTTCGGCACCCTCGACCCGCAAGAGCTCGTCCAGCTCAAGGGCTGACGGCGCCCCCGTGGATCAGCTGCTGCCGCTGGCCGTCGTCCTGCCGCTGCTCGTGGCCGCGGCCATCTCCGCCCTGACCCCGCTGCTGCGCCGCCAGCAGCGCATCCTGGACTCGATCGCGATCGTGACCAGCGCCGTGGTGGCCGGGCTGCTGGCGGTCATCATGATCCGGGTCTGGCCCCGGGACGAGACCTACTGGTTCGGCGGCTTCCGGCCGCATCACGGGATCGCGATCGGCATCGACTTCGAGGTCGGGCCGCTCAGCGCGGGCCTGGCCTGCCTGGCCGCGGTCCTGGTCACCGCGGGGATGATCTTCTCCTGGCGGTACTTCGAGCGGGTCGCCACCTACTACCACGTGCTGATGCTGGCGTTCCTGGCCGGCCTGACGGGGTTCTGCCTTACCGGCGACCTCTTCGACATGTTCGTGTGGTTCGAGCTGATGGGTGTGGCGGCCTACGCGCTGACCGCGTACCGCCCCGAGGAACGCGGCTCGATCCAGGGCGCGCTGAACTTCGCCATCACCAACAGCGTGGGCGCCTACCTGACCCTGTCCGGGATCGCCGTCGTCTACGGGCGGACCGGCGCGCTGAACATGGCCCAGATCGGCCAGGCCCTGGCCCGGCACCAGCCGGACAGCCTGGTCGTGGTGGCGTTCGTGCTCATCGTCACCGGGTGGCTGGTCAAGGGCGCGATCGTCCCGTTCCATTTCTGGCTGGCCGACGCGCAGGCGGTCGCCCCCACCCCGGTGTGCGTGCTGTTCTCCGGGGTGATGGTGGAACTCGGCCTGTACGGCCTGGCCCGGGTCTACTGGTCGATGTTCGGCCAGGCCCTCGGAGACCGGGCCGCGGTCACGAATGCGCTGCTCGCCCTGGGGTTGCTCAGCGCGATCGTGGGCGCGCTGTTCTGCTTCCGCGAGCGGCACATCAAGCGGCTGCTGGCCTTCTCCACGATCAGCCACGCCGGAATGTTCCTGGTCGGCATCGCCCTGCTCACCCCCCTCGGGCTGGCGGGCACCGCCGTGTTCGTGGCCGGGCACGCGATGGTGATGGCGGCGCTGTTCCTGGGCACCGGGATCGTGCTGCACCGGCTGCACTCGGTCAACGAGACCTGGCTGCACGGCCGGGGCCGCCGGTTGCGGGCTACCGGGGTGGTCTTCACCCTGGCCGCCTTCGGCCTGGCTGATCTTCCGCCGTTCGCCACCTACCTGGGCCAGGGCTGGATCGAGGACAGCGCTTCCGCGCGGGGCATGGCCTGGATCACCGCGGCGCTGGTCTTCGCCTCCGTCCTGGCCGGCGCGGCCGTCCTGCGGGTCGCCGGCGGGGTCTTCTACGGGCTGGGCGATCCGCCCAGCGAGAACCCGGAGATGGCCCGGGAGTCCTCCGAAGAGACCAGCGAGACCGACACGGCCAGGCAGCGCACCCCGCTCACCATGATCATCCCGCCGGCCGTGCTGGTCGCCGCCGCCGTCGCGATCGGGTGGCTGCCCCGGCTGGGCCCCCTGGTCGAGGCGGCCGCGGTGCGCTTCCAGGACCAGCACGCGTATAACGCGACCGTGCTGTACGGCCGGCACATCGCCCGGGCGGCTGCTCCCTACGCCGCGGGGCCCGCCGGGGTCACGGCGGCGGACCTGATCACCGCGGTGGGCACGGCTGCCGGGGCGGTGCTCCTCGCCGCCCTCAGCCTGTACTGGGGGCGGCTGCCCCTGCTGCGCCGCGGGTTCGAGCCGGGCACCGGGCTGGTGCGGCCGCTGGAGCGGTTCCAGAGCGGCGTGGTCAACGACTACGTCACCTGGATCGTGATCGGGGTGGCCTGCCTGGGCGGCGCGCTGGCCTTCTCGATCCGCTGATGCGCGGCGATCGCTGCGCCTGGCCTGGATTGCGCCTCGCCTGGATAAGGCCCGGGCAGGCGGGTACCGGCCCAGTGTGACCACGCGTGAGGAAGGCGCAGGGTGACCGCGCTTGAGGAACTGGCCAGGGAAGCCGCGTCCTGTACGCGATGTGACCTGTATCAGCGGGCGACGGCGACCGTGTTCGGCGAGGGCCGCCCGCACTCTCCGCTGGCCCTGGTCGGGGAGCAACCCGGAGACCAGGAGGACAAGCAGGGCCACCCGTTCGTCGGTCCGGCCGGTCATCTCCTGGACCGCGCGCTGCGCGACAGCGGCATCGAGCGGGCCGACGCCTACGTCACCAACGCGGTGAAGCATTTCAAGTGGGTGGCGCGCGGTAAGCGCCGCATTCATCAGCGTCCCAACGGAACCGAGATCATGGCCTGCCGGGGCTGGCTCGAAGCAGAACTCGCGGCGGTCGGGCCCCGGGTGACAGTGGCCCTGGGCGCCGTCGCCGGGGAGGCCATCTTCGGCCGCGGCTTCCGGGTCCGCGACCATCGCGGCCGGCTGGAGGACGTCACGGTGGGCGAGTGCCGGGGTCCGGTGCTCAGCACCGTCCACCCGTCCTCGATCCTCCGCGCCCAGGATGACGCCGCGCGCCAGGAAGCGCTGGCCGGCTTCGTGGCCGACCTGGTGAAAGCCCGCGAGGCGCTCGCGGGCTGACCCGCGGCGGAGTCCTCAGCGGATGCCCAGGAAGGCCCGCCGCCAGGTGTTCCGGTTCCCCAGCAGCCGCACGCGTTCGCGAAACGGCCGCGGGCGGACCGGCTTGTGGATGCAGAGCCCGGTGTCGCCCGGGAGCAGGCAGTCGCCCGGGCAGTTGCCCCAGCAGTGCGGGCAGTGCGGGGTCGCGGGCTGGTCCACCCCTCAATGATGACCCCGGCGGCCGGACTCTGCATCCGCGATGGCCACCGCTCCCGGGCTCAGCTCCCCGGCCTGGGGCTGAACAGGGCGAACATGCTGCCGTGGGGGTCGGTCAGGTAGGCGATGGACATGCCGTCCTCCATCGTCATCGGCGCGACGACGACCTTGCCGCCGAGTTCCTCGGTCCGGGCCGCAGTCGCCGCCACGTCCTCGACCTGGACTACGAAGACCGCGTACGGCGGGATGTTGCCCCCGGTGGCGAAGATGCCGCCGGACGGACGGTCGGCCCCGGGCGCGGTGATCATGGTGTACGTCCCGTCGGGCGCGAACGACCACCCGAACAGCGGGCCGTAGAAGGCCTTGGCCGCCTCGACGTCCGGGGTGCCGATCTCGAACCAGGACACGGTGTTGACCGCCGGCATTGGTTCCTCCATCAGGGGGTTGTCGTTGCTGGTCACACCACCCTGGCGGATGCCCGCGACACCCCTATGTCGGTGTTTGCCGGCGGGGTTGGCCGGCGGGTTGGCCGGCGGGTTGGCCGGCGGTTCGCCAGCGGGGTTGGCCGGCGGGTTGGCCGGGCGTCAGACCCGCAGGTCGGGACGGCGGACGATGGCGTCGGGGATGTCCACGTCGAGGTCGCGGTAGGACCGCGGGGCGGCGGGCTCGCCCGTGTCGTCGGCGGCCACGATCCGGTCCACCCGGAAGGCCCGGGCGCCGCCCCGCAGCCGGCACCACCCCATCAGGTACCAGGCAGTCCGGGTGGCCGCGAACGCCACCGGCTCGACCTCCCGGACCGTCTCGCGGTCGTGGCGGTCCCGGTAGGTGATCCGGAGCACGTGCCGCGCGGTGATCGCCTCCTGGATGGCCAGCGGGACCGTGGCGGCGGCCGGCCCGCCCCACCGCCGGGCGGCTCGCTCCCGCGCGGGCAGCTCCCCGCCTGGCCCGGTCCGGGCGGGGAGCTGCCCGTCCGGCCCCGGCCCGGCCGTCGGCTCACCGGCCCGCTCCCGTGGGCGGGCCGCGCCGATGAGCCGCACCCGGTCCATCAGCTCCCCCGCCTCGGCCGTCCGCGCCGTCGAGGCGGTGGCCAGCACCTTGCGCAGCGCGCTGCGGGTGGCCGCGGCGAACGGGGTGCTCTCCTCCCGGGCCAGGGCCACGGCGATCGCGACCATCTCTGCCGCGGTGAAGTTCAGCGGCGGCAGGGTCAGCGCCTTGTCGATCGCGTAGCCGCCACGCCGTCCGGTCTCCGCGTAGATGGGCACCCCGGATTCCTGCAGGGCCAGGATGTCCCGCTCGATGGTGCGCGTGCTGACCTCGTAGCGCTCAGCCAGCTGCCGCGCGGACCGGGGCCGGGGCGCGACCGCCCGCAGCTCCTCGACCAGCGCGTAGAGCCGATCGGTCCGGTTCATGCCCCGCACGCTACCCCCGGGCACCGACATTCCGGCCGCGCCCAGACCGGACGATGGGTCAGTTGCTGGGCCTGCGGTATTCCGGCGGGTTCACCAGCCTGTTCTTCACCCAGGCCCTCCGGTGGCAGGGCATCGCGGTCCTCGGCACCGTGCTGTTCGGGACGAGTTCGGGGGAGAGTACTACTGGCAGGGTGACGCCAGGCCTGGTCCACACCGCCCACTGGGCGGCAGCGGCCAGCCTCGGTGCCATCCTGCTCACCGTGATCTGCGCCCTGGGGCTGCCCCGGACGCTCGGATCCGGACAAGCCGAAGAAAACGCCTGACGACTGGGGTGACAGTGATGGACCTGGAATTCCTGCGACCGCTGTACGGGCACGTGGGCGGTTACGTGTCGGTGTACCTGGATACCTCACCGGACGCGGAGGACGCCACCCGGGCGGTTGACCTGCGGTGGCGTTCCGCCCGTGACCGGCTGGCCAGCGCCGGGGCCGACGATGCCACGCTGGACGCGCTGGCGGCCGTGCTGACCGGCGCCGGGCGCGCCGCCGCCGGGCGCGCGGCGTTCGGCCGCGGCGGGGCGGTCCTGCTGACCGAGGCACTACCGCACCCGCCGCGCCGGGAGATTGCCCGGGTAGCGCCGCTCCCGCACGTGATGCCGTTGCTCGCCCAGCGCGCGCCGCACGTCCCGCACCTGCAGGTGATGGCCCGCCACGATGGCGGGGAGATCGCGTCGGTCACCGGCGCCGGCGCCGAGGAGGAGGAGGAGGTCACCGGGACGGGCTGGCCGGTGCACAAGACCCGGGGCGGCGGCTGGTCGCAGTTCAGATACCAGCGCAGTACCGAGGAAGCGTGGGAGACCAACGCCAAGGAGCTCGCCGGGCGGGTGACGGCCGAGGCCCGCGCAGTGGGCGCCGAGCTGATCGTGGTGGCCGGTGACCCGGTGGCCCGGACGCTGCTGGTCCGCCAGCTCGGCCCCGACCTCGCCGCGATCACCGTGCTCATCGACCGGGAGGTCACCGCGGACAGCGGGCAGGTCGCCCGGGCCGCGGACCAGGCGCTGGCCGACCACGTCGAGCGGCGCGCCCGGGAGCGCTTCGAGCACTGGCGCACCCAGCTGGCCCATGACCGCGGCGTGGATGGCCTCCCCGCGACGATGGCCGCGCTGCACGACGGCGTCGTCGCCGAGCTGCTGCTGGCCGACCACCCGACGTCGGCCGCGACCGCGTGGATCGGGCCCGGCGGGACCGATCTGGCCGCCGCCCAGGCCGAGCTGACCGGGCGGGGTGTCCAGGACCCGGTGACCGACCGGGCGGACGCCGCGCTGGCCCGCGGCCTGGCGACCACCGGCGCCCCGCTGTACTTCCTCCCCGCGGACCTGGCCGCCAGTACCGGGGCCCCGCGGGACGGGGTCGGCGGCCCGCTGCGCGTCCCCCGGGAAGCCGTCGGCTGACCCCGTCGCTGCGGGCCTGGGCGAACGGCGGGCGGCCACCGGCCGCCCGCGCGGCAAATTCCAGGTCAAACACCGGGTCACGGCCGCATGAAAGGCCCGCTGGCGGGGAGTGTGGGGATTCGTCTGACCCATTCCGGTTTGCGAGGTTTCCGTGGCCGCTCGTGACAGCGTTGACTGGCGTTCCCAGGGGGCGTGCCTGTCGGCCGACCCCGACCTGTTTTTCCCGATCTCCCCGGGCGGCGCCAGCCAGCGCCAGGAGGAACGGGCCAAGGCGATCTGCGCCAGCTGCGGGGTACGGGCCGAATGCCTGGCCTTTGCCATCAAGACCGGCCAGGTGCACGGCGTCTGGGGCGGCCTGGGCGAGGCGGAACTGGCCCGCCTGCGGCGCAGCAGCCCGGCTCCCGACGGTCACCCGTGGCCGGAGCGGATACCTGGCACCGGCCGGATAACGGGGAGTAGCCGCGCTCACCGGCGCGTCCGGCACCCCGAGCCATCCGCCAGGTAAACTCGGGCGGGCCGGGGCCAGCCGCCGGAGCACACGCAGCTCCTTCCGGCGGGGCGGGGGAAGATTCGACCAGTTACCCGCATGTCACGGGGCTCCGGCCGGAGAGGCTCGGCATGCACGAAGTTACCGGCGCGATCGTGCCGGATACGGACGCCCGGACCGCGTTGAGTGAGCGGCTGGCCACGGCCCGCGCGGCCCTGGCCGCCAGCACCCAGCAGCTGGCGGTGACCTACAGCAGGCTCCAGGACACCCGGGCCGTTCTCGCGTCCGGGCGAAGCCGCCGGGAGCGGCTGCACGAGTCGGCTTACGCCCGGCTCCGGGCCCAGCTGGAGACCATGCCCGTGATCGAGCAGGCCAAGGGCATCCTGATCGCGCAGACCGGGTGCCCGCCCGAGGAAGCCTTCGACATGCTGCGGCGAGCTTCCCAGCGGAGCAACGTCCGGGTCAGCGAGCTGGCGGCTTCGATCGTCCAGCGGACGGTGACCGGGCATCCGGCGAGTTCTGAGCCGCCCCGGCCGCGCCAGGCTCGCGCGGCGCGGCGTGCATCACCAGGATGACTCCGCGGGGAGCGCCGGTCCCGGCGAGCTGGTTGAGACTGACCACGCAGTTGACCGGCCGGCCCCGGCGGTTCACCGCCGGGGAGATGACCTGGTCGTGGTCGGTTCGCCCGGCCAGCAGGCTGCGGATGGGGCCCCGGAGCTGCCCCACGGGAAAGCCGATATCCAGGTTGAGGAAATGCTGGTTCAGGACCTCGTCACTGCGCAGTCCCCAGAGGTCCTCAGCCTGCCGGTTCCAGGCCCGGACGTCCATCTCGGTACCCAGCACCACGACAGCTGACTGGAGGCTGCCGAGGATCGACTCGAGGAACTGGTTGAGCTCGGTGACTTCCGTGCTCCGGTCCCGGAGCTCGTTGTTGATGGTCTCCAGCTCCTCGTTGGTGGACTGGAGTTCCTCGTTCATGGTCTCGAGTTCCTCGTTGGTGGAGTGCAGCTCCTCGTTGGTCGTCTCGAGTTCCTCGTTGGTGGACTGGAACTCCTCGTTGGTGGTCTCGAGCTCCTCGACCGTGGATTGCAGCTCCTCGTAGGCGGTTTCCAGCTCCCGCCGGGAATTCTCCAGCTCCGCCCGCAGGTGCCGGGAACGACTGGCGTCCACGAAGGAGATGACCAGGCCGCCCTGGCCGTCCAGCGGCGTCACGGTGACGTCCAGCGCCCGGATGCCGTCCTGGCCAGGCCAGGGCACATCGTAGAGGGCCACCGCCCGCCGCTCGCGCTGCGCCCGCTCGATGGGGCCGCGCAGATCGGCAGGCCGGTGGTACAACTCGGCCTCGTGCAGGTGGCGGCCCAGCTCCGCGGAACCGATCGAGAACATCCGCCGGGCGGCCCGGTTGACCAGCACGATGCTGCCGCTGGCGTCGAGTACGACCTGGGCCACGAAGTTCTGCTCGAACAGCGCCTCCATGGCCCGGTGGCCGTCATGGCGCAGGGCGCCGCCGGACCGCGCCGTGGCCGGCGGCGCGGCCAGGACGTCGGCACCGTTGCCTTCCTTGCGCACGATGTGCTGGCGCAGATCGATGACCTCGAACATCTGGGTCCGGGTCACCAGGGCCTCTGACTTGCCGAGGAACAGGTACCCGCCCGGGTTGAGCGCGAACTGGAAGCTGGCCAGGATCTTGGCCTGTACCTCGGCGGTGAAGTACATCAGGGTGTTCCGGCAGGTCAGCAGGTCGATACGGGATATGGGCGCGTCCTGCACCAGGTCGTGCCGCCCGAAGATCAGGGCCCGGCGCAGATCCGCGCGGAAGACCCCGTACTCGCCATCGCGGCCGAAGAACTGCTGCGCCCGTTCGTCCCCGAACGCCTCCACCAGGTCCTTGACTCGGTACCGGCCGTACCGCGCCTCGGTGAGCGCGTCGTTGTCGGCATCTGTCGCGTAGATCTTCACCGACTCGCGGAACCGCTCTTCCCCGAAGGCCCCGGCCAGCAGCACCGCGAGCGAGTAGGCCTCCTCGCCGGAGGCACAGCCGGCCGACCAGACCCGCACCGGGTCACCCGGGCCCTTGGCCTCGACGAGGCGCGGGATGATCTTGTCCGCCAGCACCTGCCAGGCTTCGCGGTCGCGCATCAGGCCGGTGACGTTGATCAGGATGGTGTTGAACAGCTCCGCGAACTCACCCGGATTGGCCTCCAGGACCTCCATGTACCGCTGGTAGTCCTCGACGCCGATGGCCTGCATCCGCTTGAAGATCCGCCGGGTGAGGCTGGCTCGCTTGTACCCGCGGAAGTCGAAGTTCCGCCGCTCGTGCACGTAGTCGAGCAGAGGCTCCAGCTCGCCGTCTTCGGGCGGAGTCGGCATTCGGCTTCTCCATCGTGTGCCTGGTGCTGCCTGTCCTGCCGCACCGTGCGCAGGAGCCTAGTCTGGCGTTTGACCGCGCGGCCCTGGTAACGGGCCACGCTGCTGGCCCGGCCATCCCGGCCCGGCCGGCCGGTGCTCGGCCGTGACCGGCCCGGGCAGCTCGCCGAGCCAGGCACACACCCGGCCGGGCAGCGCCGCGACCGGCTCGGTGTACTGGGGATCGGCGGCACCGATGGCGGCCTTCGGCATGTTCGGGAACGCGGCCTCGGCCGGATCCTGGACCAGGGCCAGGCCACCCGTCCTGCGTATGGCCGCGAGACCGGCCGCCCCGTCGTCCATGGTGCCGGACAGGACCACGCCGCAGCCCGCCAGCCCGAAATGCTCGGCCACGCTGCAGAGCAGGGTGTCCGCCGAGGGCCGGTGCCCGTTCTCCGCCGGGGTGGCCAGCACCCGGGCGTGACCACCGGATACGGCCAGGTGCCGGTCGGGCGGCGCGACCAGGATGACCCCAGCGGCCAGTGCCTCGCCGTCCTCCGGGTGCCGGGCCGGCAACTTCCCGGCCCGGGACAGGATGTGCGGCAGCATGCTCGGGCTGCCCGGCCGGATGTGCAGGACCACGAGGACAACGGCGGGAAGATCCGCCGGCAGCCCGGCCACGAACCTGCTGAGGGCGTCAACCCCGCCGGCCGAGGCCACGGCGCCCACCGCGGCGGATGGCCTGGCTCTGGCCTGAGTCGTCGTGGGGATCGCCTCCTGCGCCGGCCGGGCCGCCAGCCGGCCCTGGGCTGGCCGGAAAGGCGGGCACCCGACGTCACCAGCCTAATGGGGACTGCCCCGGCCGGGCCGTCCTGCTGCGGTCTGCTCAGCAGGCGCCATCCTCCAGGACGAGGCCGGGAGTCGCATCCCAGCCGAGAATCCGCAGCACGGCCCGCAGCGAGCCGGGCAGGTGAGCCAGCACCAGCTGCCCGGCGGTGTCCGGGTCATCCCCGTCGCCGCCGGCCAGCGAAATGATGGTCCGCAGGCCCGCGACGTCACAGTATTCGACGTCGGACAGGTCAATGCGTATCCGGCGGTCCGGCGCCGTGGCCACCCCGCCCAGCACGCCCGCGAGGTCCGGGTAGGTCCACTCGTCGATGTCCCCGGCGAGCCGCACGGTCGGCGGGGGTCCGGTGAAGAAGGCATGCAGCGGGCCGGATCCGTCCAGCAAGGGGCCCGGGACGGGCCAGTCGGCCGCCGGGGTCCCGCCCGCCGCGGGCGAGGGCTGGATTTCACTCCTGGACGAGGCCGGGTCGGGCTCTTCCCACGACCGGCCGGAACCCCAGCTGTTCATCGGAACTCCGCAGCGTCCAGCCTGCGCCGTCGGGTAGCTGGGCTGACAACTACCACGGAAAACACCGACTGTACCCCGCCCTGGCGCACACAATGTGGCCACGCTGCCCAGCCAGCGCGGGAATAAGCACCGGGGGCCGCGGACTGCAACGGGCATGAGAGCGATTGGAGTCACCCAGTTCGGCGGGCCGGAAGCCCTGCACGTGGTGGAGCTTCCTGAGCCGCAGGCGGGGCCGGGCGAGGTGCGGATCCGCGTCCGCGCGGCGGCAGTCAACCCGACGGACACCCTCATCCGCAGCGGAGCGCGGGCGTCGCAACTGACGGAGATCCCGCCGCCGTACGTGCCAGGCATGGATGTGGCCGGGGTGCTCGACCAGACTGGCGAGGGGGTGGCCGCGGACCTGCGGGCCGGCGAGCGGGTGATGGCCATCGTGGTGCCCCGGGGCTCACACGGGGCGTACTCCGAGTTCGTGGTGGTCCCGGCCGAGTCCGTGGCCCGGGTACCGGGCGGCGCGACGGACGCCGAGGCGGCGACGTTGCCCATGAACGGGCTGACCGTGCGGATGGCCCTGGACGTGCTGGACCTCCGGCCGGGCCAGACGCTCGCGGTGACCGGCGCGGCCGGCGCGGTCGGCGGCTACGCGGTCCAGCTGGGCAAGGCCGCGGGCCTGCGGGTGATCGCGGACGCAGGCCCGGGCGACGAGCGGCTCGTCAAGGAGCTCGGCGCCGACGTGGTCGTGCCCCGTGGCGACGACTTCGGGGCCCAGGTCCGGGCGGTGGCCCCCCAGGGGGCGGACGCCGTGATCGACGGGGCGCTCCTGGATCATCTGGCCATTCCCGCGGTGCGGGACAGCGGCCGGGTCGCGACCGTCCGCGGTTTCCAGGGCACCGGGGAACGGGGCACCACCTGCCATCCGGTGCTGGTCCGCGGCTACGCCCGGGAGCAGGCCAAGCTGGACCAGCTGCGCCAGCAGGCCGAAGACGGCCAGGTCACGCTCCGGGTAGCGGCGACCTTCCCGGCGCAGCAGGCCGCGGAGGCGCATCGCCGGCTGGAGGCGGGCGGGGTCCGGGGCCGGCTGGTGCTGGAATTCTGAGCGCGGCCCGCCCGCGGCCCGCCTGCCCCCGGCAGCACCCGCCCCGGGACAGCAACCCACCTGCCCGGCACATCAACGCTTGACTGCTAGCTTTACCGGTCATGACTGAACCTGTCGCGGCGCCCGCCCAGCACGTCCTGGTCACCGGCGGAGCCGGCTTCGTGGGTGCCACCCTGGTCCGGCGGCTGGCCGGCAGCGGGCACTCGGTCCGCGTGTTCGACAACTACTCCACCGGCAACCCGGCGTACCTGGACGGGGTCGGCGCGGAGCTGGTGGAGGGCGACATCCGCGACGCGGGAGCGCTCGACGCCGCGCTCGGCGGCATCGAGTCGGTCATCCACCTGGCCGCGGCCGGCTCGGTCGTGATGTCCGTAACCGACCCGGTGATGAACTTCGAGGCGAACGTGGCCGGCACGTTCCGGGTGCTGGACGCGGCCCGGCGGGCCGGCCTGGAGCGGGTCGTCCTGGCCTCCACCGGCGGCGCGCTCATCGGCGACGCCCTGCCCCCGGTCAACGAGTTCTCCCTGCCCAAGCCGATCTCGCCGTACGGCGCGAGCAAGCTCGCCGGCGAAGGCTATGCGCACGCGTTCGCCAAGTCCTTCGGGCTGCGCACGGTGGCGCTGCGGTTCGCCAACGTCTACGGGCCGTGGAGCGGGCACAAGAAGGGCGCGATGACCGTGTTCTTCCAGGCGCTGCACTCCGGCCTGCCCATCGTGATCTACGGCGACGGCACCTCGTCGCGGGACTACACGCACGTGGATGACATCGCCCACGCGCTGCAGCTGGCGCTGGAAGGCGACGTGCCCGGCGGCACGGTGCTGCACATCGCCTCCGGCGTGGAGACCACGATCACCGAGCTGGCCGACCTGTGCCGGAACGCCGCGGGGCAGCCAGCTCACCCCATCGAGTACCAGCCCCGGCGGGTCGGCGAGGTGGACCGCAACTTCGCCACCTATGACCTGGCCAAGCAGATGCTTGGCTACACGCCCGGCATCACCCGGGAGGACGGCATCGCCCGCACCTGGCAGTGGTACCAGGAGCACGTCTTCACCGGCTAGCGCGCGGGCCGGGCGGCCCGGCGAGCGCGGGCCGACCGCCCGGGCCGACCGCCCGGGCCGGGGCAGGCGGCCGCCCGGCGGCGGCTACCCCGCGGGCGGGATACTCGGGAGATGAGCCCCGCCGCGCCAGCCGCCGACGCCCTCGTGGTCGGTTCCGGCCCCAACGGCCTGGCCGCCGCGATCACGCTGGCCCGGGCCGGGCTCAAGGTCCGGGTCCTCGAGGGATCGGACACGCCAGGCGGCGGCTGCCGGACCGCGGAGCTGACCTGGCCGGGGTTCCGGCACGACGTGTGCTCGGCGGTCCACCCGCTCGCCGCGTCCTCCCCCTTCTTTACCAGCATCGACCTGGCCGCCCGCGGGGTCATGCTGTGCACGCCGAAGGTGGCGTTCGCCCACCCGCTGGACGGCGGGCGGGCCGCAGCGGTCGGCGGCTCGGTCGAGGAGACCGCGGGCGGCCTGGGCCGGGACGCGGGTGCCTATCGCCGGCTGATCGGCCCGCTCGTCCGCGACGCCGGGCTGACCCTGCCGGAGATCCTGGCCCCGATCCGGGCCGTGCCCCGGCACCCGCTGGCCATGGCCCGGTTCGGCCTGGCGGGCCTCCCGCCCGCCGCCGTGGTGGCCCGCGGGTTCCGCACCGAGGAGGCGCAGGCCCTGTTCGCCGGGGTCGCGGCGCACTCCATGCTGCCCCTCAGCGCCCCGGTGACCAGCGCGTTCGGGCTGCTGCTCACGATGACGGCGCACACGGTGGGCTGGCCGGTAGCCGAGGGCGGCAGCGCCCGCCTGGCCGGAGCGCTGCTCGCGGAGCTGGCCGCGCTGGGCGGCGAGGTGGAGACCGGCCGGTGGGTACGGTCGCTGGACGACCTGCCGCCCGCCCGGGCTGTCCTGCTCGACGTCACCCCCCGCCAGCTGATCGCGCTGGCCGGCCCGCGGCTGTCCGGGCGGCATCAGGCCGCGCTGCGCCGGTTCCGGTACGGTCCCGGGGTCTGCAAGGTGGACTTCGCGCTGAGTGGCCCGGTGCCGTGGGCCGCCCCGGCCTGCCGGGAGGCCGGCACCGTGCACCTGGGCGGGACCCTGGCCGAGGTGGCCCGCAGCGAGGCGGACGTGACCGCGGGCCGGCTGCCGGAGCGCCCCTACTGCCTGGTGGCCCAGCCGGGCGTGGTGGACCCTAGCCGCGCGCCCGCGGGCCAGCACACCCTGTGGGCGTACTGCCACGTGCCCCCGGGCAGTCCCGCGGACGTCTCCGGCCTGATCGAGGCCCAGATCGAGCGGTTCGCCCCCGGGTTCCGCGACCTGGTCCTGGCCAAGTCGGTGCGCACCGCCACCGAGATGGAGCGCTACAACCCCAACTACGTCGGCGGCGACATCAACGGCGGGGCGGGCACCCTGCTGCAGACCATGCTCGGGCCCACCCCCCGCTGGAACCCGTACCGGACCGCGATCCCCGGCGTCTACCTGTGCTCCAGTTCCACCCCGCCCGGCGGCGGCGTGCACGGCATGTGCGGGCAGAACGCCGCCCGGTCCGCCCTCGCTGACCACTTCTCATGATCCTGGGCAATTAGCGCTGCAGGGCAGCACCAATTGCCCAGGATCATGAGAGCCAGCGGCCCCGGGCCCCCAGCGGCCCGGGGCGCCCGGCGGCCCCGGGATTGTGTACATGTACATAGAAGCTATGTACACTAACCTGGTGGCTGAACAGCAGGGGGCTCCGGTGACCGGGCTGGTGTGGCGGCTGTCGATGCGCTGGCGGTCGGCGATCGACCGGGCTATCACGCCGCTCGGGCTGACCAACGCCCAGTACTCCGTGCTGGCCCCGCTGCTGGGGATGGAGCGGGCCGGCCAGCGGCCGAGCCAGCGCCAGCTGGCCGACTTCACCGGCCTCGAGCCGCTTTACGTATCCAAACTGGCCCGGGCCCTGGAGCAGCCGGCCTGATCGAGCGGGCGGCCGACCCCGGCGACAGCCGGGCCGTGCAGCTCACGCTGACCGGCCAGGGCCGCGAGGTCACGGCCCGGGCCACCGAGCGGGTCCGCGCGCTGCAGGACGAACTCACCGCACCGCTCGGCGGGCTGGACAGCCCGGCCACCCAGAACCTGATCAACTCGCTGCACACGCTACTGGGATCCGGCCCGTCACCGACGCAGACAGGAGCAGACCAATGACCAACACTCCCACCCTCAACGGCCAGGACATCGGGCAGGCCGAGAGCGCCGTCCGGGCCGTGCTGAACGGGCTGCTGGCCCGGACCGGCACCCAGTTCCACGGCTGGGTGATCCTCAACCTGCTCGGCCGCGGCGGCGGCGCGCTGGGCGAGGAGGAGCTGACCAGCCAGCTCGTGCACGGCCTCAAGATCGGCGAGGACGCGGTGCACGCGGCCGCGGCCGAACTCGCCTGGCAGGGGCTGATCAGCCGCCAGCCCCCGGCCGCGGCGCGGGACGGCGGTCGCCCTCACGGCGGCCGGCGCCGCCCGCTTCGAGCAGATCCAGGGCGGGATCGCCCAGGTCACGGCCCGCCTGTACGGCGGGCTGCCCGAGGCGGACCTGGTCACCGCGCACCGCGTGCTGGCCACCGTGACCCAGCGCGCCAACGCCGAGCTCGCCAGCGCCGAGCTCGCCAGCCCCGGACGCCCGCGCCTAGCCCCGCCCGGCCCGGCCCCGGCCGCGCCGGGCCGGCCCGCTCCCCGCTACGGGATGAGGGCGATCTTGCCCCGGGTGTGACCTTCCATGATGGTCCGGTGCGCCTGCGCCGCCTCGGCCAGCGGGAAGGTCTGCGACACGAACACCCGGAGCTTCCCGTCCTGGGCCAGCCGGGCCAGGTCCAGCCGGGCCGCGGCCCGGATCTCGGTGCCCGGGTCGGCGCCGGGCGCCCCGCCCAGCACCTTGACCCCGGTCGCCAGCCCGCGCTCGAACGCGGCGATGGTGGCGATCCGGGTCCGGTCGGGCACCAGCACGAACGACACGTCCAGCGCCTCGTCCGAGCCCGTCAGGTCCAGCGCGGCGTCGACGCCGTCCGGCGCGGCCTCCTTGATCCGGTCCATCAGGCCCAGGCCGTACTCGACCGGGATGGCGCCCAGCCCGCGCAGGAAGTCGTGGTTCGCGGGGCTGGCCGTGGCCACCACGGTGGCGCCGCGGCCCACCGCGAGCTGCACCGCCATCACGCCCACTCCCCCGGCCGCCCCGTGGATCACCACCGTGTCGCCCGGGCCCACCCCGGTGGCGGCCAGCAGATGCCAGGCGGTCACGCCGGTCAGCATGAGCCCGGAGGCCTGGGCCCAGTCCAGCGTGTCCGGCTTGGGCACCAGCGCGGAGGCGGGCACCACCAGCTGGGCGGCGTAGGCGCCGGGAGCGCGGAACGCGATCACCTCGGCGCCGGCCTTGATCGGGCCCGCCGGGCCGATGGCGTCCGGCCCGGCCAGGGTGACCACGCCGGAGGCTTCCGAGCCCAGCCGCAGCGGCAGCCGGGCCGGGTCGGCGCCCATCGCGCCGCTGTAGACCTTGTAGTCGACGGGGTTGACGCCCGCCGCCCGGACCTGGATGAGCGCCTCACCCGGGCCGGGCTCACCCGGCGCCTGATCGGCGATCTCCAGCACTTCGGGTCCGCCGAAAGCGGTCGCGATCACGACAGCTGACATGTCAGCCCGACCCCCCTTCGCTACCGCTCTCGTCTCCCCCGGATCATTCCCTCCGGCGCGCCCGCGAACCGATGGCCCCGGCGGTCCGCCAGGCCAGGATCGACCGGCGCGAGAACGCGGAGAGAATCGACAGCACGCTCCCGGCCGAACCGACCGAAAACGCGGACGCCACCGAGCCGACCGACCCGATAGACAAAAGCGAACCGGCCGACCCGATCGAGAGAATCGAGCCGGCCGATCCAATGGACAGGATTGACCCGCTCGATCCGATACTCAGGATCGAGCCGGCTGAGCCTGCAGCCGACGAGCTGGCCGGTGATGAGCCAGCGGACAATGGATCACGGATGCTCCGCATGACGGCATTCTCGCAGCACCCGCAGATCAGCACCGGAAGCGGGACGCGCGAAAACCCGTCAGACGGGACGGCCCGCCGCAGCCTCGAGAGACTCGGGGTGCACGCGACGGTAATGCTCGGTCAGGACTTCACTGGCCTGGCCGGGCTTGTGGGCGATGGTGCGCTGGCATAGTTCGCAGCGCAGTACCGGGAGCTGAGTCACGGTAACGGGGAAGCGGGGCTTACTCATCTCACGACCATGATGCCAGACCCCGACGCGTGGATCACCCCGCAACGCCGTTAAATAGCAGCTCCCGGCCCCTTAGTCGGACAGTCGCCCAGAGTCGGACAACGCGCGAGATGATCGTTAACCACGCCCACGGCTTGCAGGAAGCTGTACGTGATCGTCGATCCGACGAACGTGAAGCCGCGCCGTTTCAGGTCCTTGCTGACCCGGTCGGACAGCTCGGTCCGGGCGGGCAGTTCGGCCGGGCTGCGCGGGCGGTTGACCAGCGGCGTGCCGTCCACCCACGCCCACAGGTAACTGGCGAACGACCCGTGTTCCTGCTGCGCGGCCAGGAAGGCCCGGGCGTTGCGCGACGTGCCCGCGACCTTGAGCCGGTTGCGCACGATGCCCGGGTCGGCCAGCAGCGCCGCCAGCTTGGCGTCGTCGTAGCCGGCGATCCGCTCCGGGTCGAAGCCGTCCAGCGCGCGGCGGTAGTTGTCCCGCTTGCCGAGGATCGTGGACCAGGAGAGCCCGGCCTGGGCGCCCTCCAGGAGCAGCATCTCGAACAGGTAGCGGTCGTCCCGGGACGGGCGGCCCCACTCGTCGTCGTGGTAGGCGCGCATGGCGTCCGAGCCCTCGGCCCAGTCGCAGCGTCGCGGCACGTCGGGTTCGTTCATCCGGGCCAGCCTCCCACGGGGCACCGACACCTGGCCGCGGCCTCACTCCTCCGGCGGGCTGTCCCCGGCGGCCTCCCCGGCCGGGCCCGCCGCCGGCACCCCGAGCAGCTCGGCGAACCGGCCCACCATCATGTCCCGGCCCTTGAGCTGGGCCACCATCTCCGGCGGGAGCAGGTCCTCGACGCCGGGCCGCTGGCCGGAGCCGCCCTCCGGGCCGATCGGCACGACGATCCCGGCCGGCGGCAGCTCGTACTCGGCCAGCCCGGCGGCGCCGGCGTCCCCGGCCGGGTCCGCCGCGATCAGCGCCCGGATGTTGGCCGGCCACGAGCTGCGGCCTGGCGGCCCGCCGCGCCCGCGACCTTGCGGTCGGCGGTGGACACGTCGCCCAGCGCGAACACCCGGTCCTGGCCCGGCGACCTGCAGCGTCGGCGTGACCTCGATGTGCCCGTCCGCCCCGCGCGCCCCGGCGAGCTCCGCCGGCCAGGTAGTCGCTGACCGGGATGACCCCGTAGCAGCGGAACCAGATGTCGGCGGTGACCTCGGTGCCGGCCTGCGTCGCCACCGTGAAGGTCCGCAGCTCCCCGGGCTCGGTGGGCGGCGCGGCCCGCAGCGGGCTGCCCAGCAGCACCGCCACGCCCAGCTCGGCGAGCTGGCGGCGCAGCTCCGCCTTCAGCTCCGGCCGGAACGGGCCGCCGAGCACGTCGTCGGCCACGTCGATCAGCGTGACCTGCTTGGACGGCCAGACCGCCTTGATCTCACCGGCCAGCTCGATGCCGACCGCCCCCGCGCCGACCAGCAGCACCCGGGCCGCGGCGGCCAGCGCCGCGTGGGTGCCGAGCGTCTTCTCGTGCGCGTCGGCGGTGGCGTCCAGGTCGCTCTTGGCCGGGAACGGGTAGCTGGACCCGGTGGCCAGCACCAGGTAGTCGGCCGGCAGTTCGGCGCCGGAGGCCAGCACCACCCGGCCGGCGTCCACCTTCACGGCCCGGTCCTGCACCACCCGGCCGTGGCTGAGCAGCCCGCCGTAGGGCAGGTAGATCCGCGGCAGCCAGGCCGGGTCCACCAGGGCGCGCAGCGCGGCGACGTTGTGCACGAAGGCGTCCTTCGGCTCGACCAGCACCACGTCGGCCACGTCGTCGAGCGCCCTGGCCACGTTGATCCCGCCGTAGCCGCCGCCGATGACCACCACGGACGGCCGGGCCGGGGAAGGCTCGCTCATCTGAACTCCTGTCCTGGTGGCCCATGGCAGCATAGTCTGTATCACAGAACATCTGTAACGCAACTCATCGGCAGTCTAGCTGATCTGGGGTAGCCTGAGGCATGGCGGCCCCGCCTGGATCCCTGGCCTCAGCCGGGTCTGCTGCTGCCCAGGAGCCGGACGCCGGCGGCTGCACCCTCAGCCAGGACCTCGGCTGGGCGCTCGGCGACCGTGCTGCGCGCCTACGCGAAGGCCGCGCATGAGGCCCTGGCGGGCCTGCCCGGCGGCCCGCGCGGCTACCAGGTGCTGGCCTCGGCGGCCGGGCGATGCCCACGGCAGCCAGCTGGCCCTGGCCCACCGCCTGGGCGTGGACCGGACGGTCATGACCTACCTGCTCGACGACCTGGAAGAGGCCGGCCTCATCGAGCGCCGCCCGGACCCCGCCGACCGCCGGGCCCGCCGCATCGTCGCCACCGCGGCCGGCCAGCAGCAGCTGGCCCGCCTGCAGCGAGCGGCTGCGGGCCGCCGAGGAGCAGGTACTGAGCGGCCTGGACGCAGGAAGACCGGCTGGCTTTCCGCGCCCTGCTGCGCCGGCTGGCCATGGACCTGAGCAGCGCCAGCCCGGTGCCCGGCGCCTGCGAGGACCCAGGCCAGGTCGCCGGACCGGGTGAGCCCGGCCCGCTGCCCTGCTAGCCTCCGGGCGCATGACAGGGCAGATCTACGTGGGGAACGCGGCCGCCGACGCCCCGGCCGGCCGCGGCTGGCTGCTCGGGCACTTCCAGCCGGACGGCGATCCGCGGCACAGCGACGACGTCGAGATCAAGTGGGCCATCCACCCGCGCGACGACCGGCGCGCGCAGTGGGTCACCGGCGAACGGCGCTCGGCCGCGCTCATCCTGATCAGCGGCCGGTTCCGGGTCGAGCTCCCGGGCCGCAGCGTGCTGCTCGCCGAGCAGGGTGACTACGTGGTGTTCCACGGCGTGGGCCACTCCTGGCACGCCGAGGAGCCGTCGGTGGTGGTCGCGGTGCGCTGGCCGTCGGTCCCCGGCTACGCGCTGCCCCGGCCGGACAATGGGCACGGGCCCGTCAGCTAGCACCGTCAGCTAGCCCGGTCAGCTAGCCCGGGGTCGTCAGCGAGGAGGGCAGGGTGCGGGTACTGGAGCGTTTTCGCTGGAGGGCCGCAAGGCCGTGGTCACCGGCGGGAATCAGGGGCTGGGCAAGGCCTTTGCCGCCGCCCTGGGGGAGGCGGGCGCCGAGGTCATGATCGTGGCCCGGGACACCGGCCGGAACGCGGCGGCCGTTGCGGAGATGAAAGACCAGGGCCTGGCGGTGGCCGCGCTGGACGCGGACATCACCCAGGACGCGGGCGCGGTGATCGACGCCGCGGCCGCCCGGCTCGGCGGGCTGGACATCCTGGTCAACAACGCCGGCGTCTGCTACCACGGCGAGTCCTGGCAGGTCACCGACGCCGAGTGGGACGACGTGTTCGACCTGAACGTCCGCGCGCTGTGGCGGTGCAGCCGGGCCGGCGGCCGCCACATGGCGGCCCGCGGCGGCGGCTCGATCATCAACGTGGGCTCCATCTCGGCCCTGATCGTGAACCGCCCGCAGTGGCAGCCCGCCTACAACGCGTCGAAGGCGGCGGTGCACCAGCTGACCAAGTCGCTGGCCGCCGAGTGGGCCGGGCTGGGCATCCGGGTCAACGCGATCGCGCCGGGCTACGTGAAGACCGAGATGGCGCCCGTGGACCGGCCGGAGTTCCGCCGGCACTGGATCGAGGACACGCCGCAGCAACGCTACGCGCTGCCCGAGGAGATCGCCCCCAGCGTCGTGTTCCTGGCCAGTCCCGCGTCCGCGTTCATGACCGGCTCGGTCCTCGTCATCGACGGCGGCTACACGCTCTGGTGATCCTTAAAATTCGCCGCAACGAAAACCGTCCCGGCCCGGTCACCCCCGGTAGCAGGCCTGCCAGCGGGTGCGCTGCACGGCGCCGTCGATCTGTGCCCCGCTGAGCACCGGGGCCACTCCGTCGGCCACCGCGGCCCGGGCCACCGCGCCGGCCACCGCGGTCGCCGTCTCGGCCAGCCGGGCCCGGTCGGGCAGCAGCATCCCGCGGGCATCCTCGTGGATCGTGGCGGCGCCGCAGATGGCCGAGGCCGCGGCGGTCATCATCGCGTCGGTGATCCGGGTGGCCCGCACCGCGGTCACGGCCAGGCCCACACCCGGGAACACGTACACGTTGTTGCACTGGGCTACCGGGATGCTCGCGTCGCCGACCTTCATGGGCGAGAACGGTGACCCGGCCGCGACCAGTGCCTGGCCGCCGGTCCAGTCGGCCAGGTCCTGCGGCCGCGCCTCGCTGCGGCTGGTCGGGTTGGACAGCGGCATGATGATCGGCCGCGGCACGGCGGCGATCATGGCCCGGACCACGTCCTCGGTGAAGGCGCCGGTCGCGGTGGACAGCCCGATGAGCGCGGTCGGGTGGACCGCCCGGACCACCTCCAGCAGCCCGGCCCGGCGGCCGGTCCCTGGGGCGGGCACGGCCCCGGCCGGGTGGGCGTAGCGGCGCTGCGCGGGGCTGATCCCCTGGCGGTCCTCGGTGAGCAGGCCGCCCACATCGACCACGTAGATCTGGGCCCGGGCCTCCTTGCCGGTCAGCCCGTCGGCGATCATCGACCGGACGATCTGGTCGCAGACGCCGATCCCGGCCGAGCCCGCGCCCAGCATCACGATCTGCTGGTCGCGGGGCCGCGACCCGGTGGCCACCGCGGCCGCGGACAGCGCGGCGACCACCACGGCCGCGGTGCCCTGGATGTCGTCGTTGAACGTCAGCAGCTGGTCCCGGTAGCGGTCCAGGATCGGCAGCGCGTGCGGGGTGGCGAAGTCCTCCCACTGCAGCAGCACCTGCGGCAGCTCGGCCCGGACGGCCTGCGACGAACCGGTCGACGAACTCCTCGTAGTCCGGCGCCGTCCACCCGGCGATGCCGCCAGCCCAGGTACATCGGGTCGTCCAGCAGCTCGGGGTTGTCGGTGCCCACATCGAGCAGGACCGGCAGGGTCCGCGCCGGGTCGATGCCGCCCAGCGCGGTGTACAGGGAGAGCTTGCCGATCGGGATGGCCATCCCGCCGATACCCTGGTCGCCCAGGCCGAGCACGCGCTGCCCGTCGGTGACCACGATCGCGTCCACCTCGCGGCGCGGCCGGTTGCGCAGGATCTCGCCGATCCGGTCCCGGTCCGGGTAGGCGATGAACAGCCCGCGGGGTCGCCGGTAGATCTCGCTGAACCGCTGGCAGGCCAGCCCGACGGTGGGCGTGTAGAGGATCGGCAGCATCTCCTCGGCGTGCTCGGTGACCAGCCGGTAGAACAGCGTCTCGTTCGTGTCCTGCAGCGCGCGCAGGTTGATGTGCCGGGCGATGTCGCTGGGCTGTTCCCGGAACGCCTGGTAGGAGCGGGCTACCTGCTGCTCGAGGGTCTCCACCACGCTGGGCAGCAGCCCGCGCAGGCCGAGCGCGGACCGTTCCTCCTCGGTGAACGCGGTGCCCTTGTTGGCCAGCGGGTCCTCCAGGGCCCGCACGCTGGACCGCTGATGACTGATGCCGCTCATGCGCTCACGCCGCCTTTGCCGTCACGCTGCCTGGACCGTCCCCCCGGTATTACCCCCTGATATGCCCGCGATCTCGTGCGTAGGCTCACATCATGACCCAGCCCATGCTGGAGGTGACCGGCGCAGCCAAGGCGTTCGGGAAGGTGACGGCGCTGAGCGGGGTGGATCTCGCCGTGCCGCCGGGGCAGATCGCCGCGCTGCTGGGCCCGAACGGGGCCGGGAAGACCACGCTGGTGCGCATCGTGGCCACGCTGGTTCGCCCGGACGCGGGCGTGATCCGGGTGGCCGGCTACGACGTGCTGGCGGATCCTTACGCGGTCCGCGCCCGGATCGGGCTCACCGGCCAGTACGCGGGCCTGGACGAGGCGCTGTCCGGCCGGGCCAACCTGATGCTCATCGGCCGGCTGGCCGGCCTGAGCCGCCGGACCGCCCGGGCCCGCACGGCCGAGCTGCTCGACCGCTTCGACCTGGCCGCCGCGGCCGGCCGGCGCGGTCGGCACCTACTCCGGCGGCATGCGCCGCCGGGCCGACCTGGCCGCCAGCCTGATGGCCCGGCCCCCGTTGCTGGTCCTGGACGAGCCCACCACCGGGCTGGACCCGGCCGGGCGGCTGCAGCTCTGGGAGTCCCTGGCCGCGCTGCGCGACGAGGGCACGGCCATGCTGCTCACCACCCAGTACCTGGAGGAAGCCGAGCGGATCGCCGACCTGGTGCACATCCTGGACCGGGGCCGGATGGTGGCCAGCGGGACTGCGGCGCAGCTCCGCGCCCGGACCGGAACCCAGCTGGTCGAGGCCCGGTTCGAGCCGGCCAGCCTGGCCCCGGTCGCCGCCCGGGCGCTGGCCGCCCGGCTGGGCCTGCCCGCCGGCGGCCTGCACGCGGATACGGCCGCCGGGCGGCTCACTCTGGTCGCCCGGGACGGGGTGGGCACTCTGCTCCAGGTGGCGCAGGCACTGGCCGCCGACGGGTTCGCGGTGGCCGACCTCGGGCTGCGCGGGCCCACCCTGGACGAGGCGTTCCTGGCCCTGACCGGGCAGCACGCCAGCGGGCGGGCGGCGCCGTGACCAGCGTGGCGGGCGCGCCTGCCCCAGCGCCCACGGCCCCGGCCACGCCGCCGGGCCTGGTGTCCCGGCCCGGGCCCCGCCGGGCCGCGCGGGAGGCGGTGCTGATCTGCGGCCGCCAGCTCGCCATCCTGCGGGCCAACCCGAGCCGGCTGCTCTACCCGCTGATCCAGCCCGTGGTGCTGCTGGTGCTGTTCCTGGCCATCTTCGCCGGGCTGGCCCGGGTCCCGGGCGCGACGTACCGCCAGTACCTGGTCCCCGGCATCATCGTGCAGAACGTGGCGCTGACCGCGCCGACCGTGGGACTGGGCCTGGTGCTGGACGCGGCCAGCGGGATCACCGACCGGTTCCGGTCGCTGCCCATCGCCCGCAGCGCGGTGCTGGCCGGCCGGATGCTGGCCGAGAGCCTGATCTTCCTGGTCCAGGCGCTCCTGGTGCTGGGCGTGGCCTCGCTGCTGGGGTTCCGGGTCCGGGCCGGGCTGCCCGGGCTGGCCGGCATCGTGGCGGTCGCGGTGAGCTTCGGCGTGGCGCTGGGCATCACGATGTGCTGGCTGGCGCTGCGGATCCGCGACCCGGACACCGCGGGCCGGGCCCTGTTCCTGCCGATGGTGCCGCTCACCTTCATCAGCTCGACGTTCACCCCGATCGACCGGCTGGCCGGGTGGCTCCAGCCGCTGGCCCGGGCCAACCCGGTCACCGCCGCGGTGAACGTGATCCGCACCCTGGCCGACGGCGGCCCGCTCGGCCGCGAACCCCTCTACCTGGCCATCTGGCTCTTCATCCTGTCCGTGCCGCCCGGCCTGCTCGCCGTCCGCCGCTGGCAGTCCCCCTGACGCGCGGTCACAGGTCCTTGATCATGAAGATGCGCCGGTACCCGTGCTCGGTGGCCCGGCGCACCTCGCGGTAGCCGAGGCGGGCGTAGACCGCCTGGCTCTCGGTCATCACCTCGTTGGTGTACAGCGAGAGCCGGGCCAGCCCGGCGGCGGGCGGCCTCCTGCTCGGCGAACTCCAGCAGCCGCCGCCCGAGGCCGGTGCCCTGGGCGCTGGGGTGCACCGCGATGTTCTCGATCAGCAGGCTGTCCGGCTCCGGGGTGAGCGAGAGCAGGCCCACGACCGGGTCCCCGATCACCCAGACCAACCCGGCCCGGGCCGGGCCGGTGTAGTCCCGCGTCATGGGGGCGGGCGGCCGGTCCATCCGGGTCAGGTACTTCGTGTACGCGGCCGTCACCACCTCGCGGACCCGCGGCAGGTCCGCCGCCGTGGCCCGGCGCGGCCCGCCCGTCGCGTCCATCCCCCAGTCTGCCGCCCCACCCCCACCCGCCGCACCTGCCCCACCCGAACCCGGTCATGCCGGGCCGCCGGGGCCGCGGCCGGGGTTGACCGGAGACCGCTGGCCTGCGCCATCGGGGCCCCGGGCGCCGTCCTGGCCCGCGCCATCGGGGCCCGGGGCGCCGTCCTGGCCTGGGCCGTCCGCCCGGCCGGGCCGGCGTCGTCCGCCGCGTCCGCGGTGACGTTGACCGCGTGGCCGGCCACGCCGGCCACGGCCGCCACGGGCTCCGTGGCCTGCCAGACCTCGCGGACCACGACCTGGATGGCCCCGGCGGCCGGGATGGCCAGCAGCGCCCCCACGAACGCGCCGAAGATCCCGCCGATCCAGCTGCCGATTTCCCCGCCGACCAGGATGGACAGCAGGACCAGCAGCGGGTTCACCCGGACCGTGCGGCTCATCACGATGGGGTTCAGCACGTGGTTCTCGAGCTGGGTGTAGATGAGGAACACGACCAGCGTGACGATCCCGGCGGTGAGCGAGTGGGCCGCGGCGAACAGCACGGTGGGGATCCCGGCCAGCGCCCCGCCGATCATCGGCAGGAAGTCCACCAGTGCCACCCATAGCGCCCACAGGTACGGGAACGGGACGCCCAGCACCAGCAGCGTGACGAACACCACTACGCCCGCGATCACTGAGGTGAGCACGTTGCCGAGCATGTACCCGGTGACCGAGCGGTTGACCTCGTGCGCGATCCGCCGGTACCGCTCCGCCCGGTCCGGGGCCATCGAGCCCAGCAGGCCGGTCCGCATCTTCGGGCCTTCCAGCAGCAGGAGCAGCACCAGCACGAAGATGGTGAACAGCTCGAGCAGCAGGGTCAGCGCGCCCTTGCCCAGGCTCAGCGCGGGCTTGGCCAGGCCTTCACCGAAACTCACCAGCTTGGGCGCGTTCTTATTCACCCAGGTCTGCACGTGATACTTGGTGACGAGATGGCCGATCCAGCCCCGCCCGTGGGTCGCCGCGGCCACGTAGCTTGGCAGTTTCAGGGCCAGGTGGTTGATCCCGTTGGCCAGCGGGTAGCCGAAGGCGAAGGCGAGGCCGGTGAAGACGATCAGGGCCCACAGGGTGACCACCGCGACCGCCCAGCCCCGCCGCTTGATCTTCCACCGCTGCAGGGCCACCACGGCCGGGTTCAGGATCACGGCGATGAACGCGGCCACGATGATCAGCAGCAGCACGTCGCGGAGCCGGTAGACCACCTTGGCCAGCGTGTAGACCGCGATCACCACCACGGCGACGGCCAGGATGGTCCGCAGCGGGACCCCCCTGGCCTCCGCGGCGGCCCAGAGCCGGGCCCGGCGGGTCGGCGGTGGCGGCGCATTCTCGGTCATCCCGCCATCATCGCAGCACACCCCGGCGGCCGGGATGAGGCGCCGGGTCAAGGGAATAGATCCTGGGCTGCAGGAGTCCGGGCCGCGCCGGCCATGGCGGCCAGCACGGTTTACCGGAAGACTTGATTACCGACGGAGAGGAGCCCACCGTGCGGGTGAACGAGCGGGCCGGCCAGCGGGCCAGCCAGGCGGACCTGGTGGACGTGGCCAGGCTGGTCACCTCCTACTACGCACTGCATCCGGATCCGGCGATCCCCGAGCAGCGGGTGAGCTTCGGCACGTCGGGGCATCGTGGTTCGGCGCTGCGCTGCTCCTTCAACGAGGATCACATCGCCGCCACCTCCCAGGCCATCTGCGACTACCGGGCCCGGGCCGGGCACCACCGGCCCGCTGTTCCTCGGCCGTGACACCCATGCGCTGTCCGAGCCCGCGTTCGCGACCGCCCTGGAGGTGCTCGCGGCGAACGAGGTGACCGTGCTGGTGGACAGCCGGGACGGGTACACGCCGACACCCGCGCTGTCCCGGGCCATCCTGGCCTACAACGACGGGCGCACGGACGGCCTGGCCGACGGGATCGTGATCACCCCGTCGCACAACCCGCCGGAGGACGGCGGGTTCAAGTACAACCCGCCGGACGGTGGCCCGGCCGGGTCGCAGATCACCTCGGTCATCCAGGACCGGGCCAACGAGCTGCTGGCCGGCGGGCTCCGCGAGGTGCGGCGGATGCGTTACACGGCGGCCAGGGGCGCCTCCACCACGGCCGTTTTCGACTTCCTGGGCGAGTACGTCGCCCAGCTGCCGGCCGTGGTGGACCTGGACGTGATCCGCAGCGCGGGCATCCGGATCGGCGCGGACCCGCTCGGCGGGGCCAGCGTCGCCTACTGGGGGGAGATCGCCGAGACCTACGGGCTGAACCTGACCGTGGTCAACCCGGACGTGGACGCCACGTTCCGGTTCATGACCCTGGACTGGGACGGCCGGATCCGGATGGATTGCTCCTCCCCCTACGCGATGGCCTCGCTGATCGACCGGGCGCAGGAGTTCGCGATCGCCACCGGCAACGACACCGACTCCGACCGGCACGGCATCGTCACGCCAGACGCGGGCCTGCTCGACCCCAACCATTACCTGGCTGTGGCCATCGACTACCTGTACCGGAACCGGGCGGAATGGCCCGCCGATGCCGCGGTGGGCAAGACCATGGTCAGCTCTTCGATCATCGACCGGGTGGCGGAGGCGGCCGGGCGCGCCGTGTATGAGGTGCCGGTGGGGTTCAAGTGGTTCGTCCCGGGGCTGCTGGACGGCTCCATTGCCTTCGGCGGCGAGGAGAGCGCCGGGGCCTCCTTCCTGTGCACCGACGGCCGGGTGTGGACCACCGACAAGGACGGCATCATCCTGGCCCTGCTGGCCTCGGAGATCGCGGCGGTGACCGGGCAGTCGCCGGGCGAGCGGTACCGGGACCTGGCCGGCCAGCTGGGCGACCCGGCCTACGCCCGGATCGACGCGCCCGCGACCAGGGCCCAGAAGGCGCTGCTGGCCAAGCTGTCCCCCGATCAGGTCAGCGTGGCGGAACTGGCGGGCGAGCCGGTCCTGGACCGGCTGACCCGGGCCCCGGGCAACGGCGAGCCGCTCGGCGGCATCAAGGTGGTCACCGAGAGCGGCTGGTTCGCCGCGCGGCCCTCGGGCACAGAAGACGTCTACAAGCTGTACGCGGAGTCGTTCGCCGGTCCCGGGCAACTGGCCCGCATCCAGGATGAGGCGCAGCAGATCCTGGACGGCGTGCTCAAGGAAGCAGATGGCACGTGAGGGGTGGGAGATGGCAGATCAGCGGGTTCTGGGCATCGTGCTGGCCGGCGGGGCAGGCAAGCGGCTGGCACCACTGACGGCGGACCGGGCCAAGCCGGCCGTGCCGTTCGGCGGCGTGTACCGGCTGGTCGACTTCGCGCTGTCCAACCTGGTCAACGCCGGGATCCTGCGGATCGCGGTGCTGACCCAGTACAAGAGCCACAGCCTGGACCGGCACGTGTCCACCACGTGGCGGATGAGCACGCTGCTCGGCAACTACGTCACGCCCGTGCCCGCCCAGCAGCGGCTCGGCCCGCACTGGTACACGGGGTCGGCCGACGCGATCTACCAGTCGCTGAACCTGATCTACGACGAGCGCCCTGACCTGGTCATCGTGTTCGGCGCGGATCACGTGTACCGGATGGACCCGCGGCAGATGATCCAGGAGCACTGCGACCACGGGGCCGGGGTCACGGTCGCGGCCATCCCGGTGCCGCGCACGGAGGCGACCGCGTTCGGGGTCATCCAGGCGGGTGCGGACGGGCACACGCTCGAGGCGTTCCTGGAGAAGCCGTCCGACCCGCCCGCGCTGCCCGGACGGCCCGACGAGGCCTACGCCTCGATGGGCAACTACCTGTTCTCCACCGACGTGCTGATCGAGGCGCTGCGCAAGGACGCGGCCAACCCGAACAGCCGGCACGACATGGGCGGCGACATCATCCCGATGATGGTGGACGAGGGCGGCGCGCACGTCTACGACTTCATGACCAACAAGGTGCCCGGCGCGAGCGAGCGTGACGCCGGGTACTGGCGCGACGTGGGCACGCTGGATTCCTACTTCGACGCGCACATGGACCTGTGCGCGATCCACCCCGTGTTCAACCTCTATAACGACCGGTGGCCGATCCTGACCAACGTCCCGAGCCTGCCGCCCGCCAAGTTCGTGCACGACAACGGTGACCGCGTCGGCCGGGCCCTCGACAGCCTGGTCAGCAACGGCGTGATCGTGTCCGGCGGGCTGGTCCGCGAGTCGGTCCTGTCCCCCGGGGTGCGGGTCAACAGCTGGTCCACCGTGGAACGGTCGGTGATCCTGCACAACACGATCGTCGGCAGGCACGCGGTGGTCCGGGACGCCATCCTCGACAAGAACGTCACGGTCCCGGAAGGCGTCACGATCGGGGTGGACAAGGATCACGACCGGGAACGCGGCTTCGTGGTCTCCGACGAGGGCATCACGGTGGTGGGCAAGAGCCAGAAGGTGACTGGATGACCGTGGCCGGCGGTCTTCCGGCACCGGGCCGCGCCGACCGGCTCAAGGTGGCCCTGCTGACCCGTGAGTACCCGCCGGAGGTGTACGGCGGCGCGGGCGTGCACGTCACCTACCTGGCCCGCGAGCTCGCCGGGCTGGTCGACCTGACCGTGCACTGCCAGGGCGGGGACCGGCCCGGGGCGGTCGCCCACCAGCCGTGGGAGCTGCTCGCCGGAACGAACCAGGCGCTGGCCACGATCTCCACTGACCTGTCCATGACCGCCGCGGTGAGCGGGGCGGACCTGGTGCACTCACACACCTGGTACGCGAACCTCGCCGGGCACCTGGCCTCGCTGCTGTACGGGGTGCCGCACGTGCTCACCGCGCACTCGCTGGAGCCGCTGCGGCCGTGGAAGGCGGAGCAGCTCGGCGGGGGGTACGCCCTGTCCAGCTGGTGCGAGCGGGTGGCGGTCGAATCCGCCGCCGCGGTGATCGCGGTATCCGAGGGAATGCGGGAGGACGTGCTCACCGCCTACCCCGCGGTCCACCCGGACCGGATCCGGGTCATCCGGAACGGGATCGACACCCGCGAGTACGCTCCGGACGCCAGGACCGGGGTCCTGGAGCGGTACGGGGTAGATCCGTCGCGGCCCATGGTGATCTTCGTCGGCCGGATCACCCGGCAGAAGGGAGTCCCGGTGCTGCTCCGGGCGGCGGCCGGCCTGCCGCCGGAGGCGCAGCTGGTGCTGTGCGCGGGCCAGCCGGACACCCCGGAGCTGGCCGCCGAGGTGACCGGGCTGGTGGCGAGCCTGCAGGCCACCCGGACCGGGGTGATCTGGATCCCGGAGATGCTGCCGCGGCCCGAGGTCATCCAGCTGCTCAGCCACGCCGCGGTGTTCGCCTGCCCGTCCCTGTACGAGCCGCTCGGCATCGTCAACCTGGAGGCGATGGCCTGCGGGACCGCGGTGGTCGCGTCCCGGGTCGGCGGCATCCCCGAGGTCGTCAGCGACGGGGAGACCGGGCTGCTGGTCCCGCCAGACGACCCGGCCGCCCTGGCCGGGGCGCTGAGCGCCCTGATCGGCGATCCCGCGCGGGCCCGCAGCCTGGGCGCCGCGGGCCGCAAGCGCGCCACGGCCGAGTTCGGCTGGGACGCGATCGCCGCGCAGACCGTGGCCCTGTACGCCGAGCTGACCAGCTGACCAGGCATGGGGCACTGTTCGCCACCATCGAGCAGGATCCGCGGCACGAGAACATCTCCGTCATCCAGTCCGGCCCGGCAGGCGACCGGGTGTTCTCCCGGTGGGCTATGGCCCGGGTCTCCGCGGACGGTGAGCCCGACATCCGGCTCATCGCGCACCCGGACGGGATCGCCCCGGCCATGAGCCCGGGCACCACCCCCGGGCAGGAGGCGGTGCTGGACGTCATGCGCGCCGCGACCCGTGGCGACGCCCACGCGCACTGAGCGGAGCGACCAGAACGCGCCGAGCGGAGCGACCAGAACGCGCCGAGCGGAGCGACCAGAACGCGCCGAGCGGAGCGCGACACATACCCGCGCTGACCGGCGTGGCGGGCCAGCTTCCGCCGGTCAGCGCGTCCCCGCACCGGCCAGGGCCGCCCGCTGCTGCGGGGCGTCCCAGTCCAGGATCGGCCCGGCCGGCACGATCCGCAGGGGGTTGAGCTGCGGGTGCGTCCCGTAGTAGTGCCGCTTGATGTGGTCGAAGTTCGTGGTGCCGCGGAACGCCGGGATGGAGTACAGGTCACGCGCGTACGGCCACAGGTGCGGGTAGTCGACCAGGCGGCGCAGGTTGGCCCGGAAGTGGGTGACGTACACCGCGTCGAACCGGGCCAGGGTCACCCACAGCCGCACGTCGGCCTCGGTCAGGCCGTCCCCGAACAGGTACCGCCGGGTAGCCAGCCGCTGGTCGAGGTCGTCCAGGGTGGCGAACAGCGCCGCCACCGCGCTCTCGTAGGCCTGCTGCGAGGTGGCGAACCCGCACCGGTAGACGCCGTTGTTGACGGTGGTGTACACCCGCTCGTTGAGCGCGTCGATCTCCGGGCGCAGCGGGGCCGGGTAGAGGTCGAGCGCCGGGCTGGCCCAGCGGCCGAACTGCGTATCCAGGTCGATGGTGATGTCGGGGAAATTGTTCGAGACGATCCGGCCGGTCTGCTTGTCCCACAGCACCGGCACCGAGACGTGCCCGTCGTAGCCCGGCTCGGTCGCCTGGTAGGCGTCCCGCAGGAGCACGAAGCCCTGCACCGGATCGGGCGTGTAACCGGGGCCGTCCCGGAACGCCCAGCCACGCCCGTCCCGGACCGGGTTGACCACCGACATCGACACCACGTCCTCCAGGCCCAGCAGCGCCCGGACGATCGCCGAGCGGTGCGCCCACGGGCAGGCGAGGGAGATGTACAGGTGGTAGCGGCCGGGCTCGGCGGGGTAGCCGGTGGATCCGTCCGCGCTCACCCGGCCCTGGAAGGGATACAGCGGGCGCACGAACGCGCCGTCCGCCCGCCGGGGGGCTTTCGGCTGGTAGTCGCCGTAGGTCTCGAAGTCCACCGGGCTGGCCACGGCGGCGGCGGTCGTCATGGCATCATCCTGGCTTACTCACATCTGGCGCATCTTGATGTACCGGATGATGTCGTCGCGGTTGATGATGTTGATGATGATGAAGCCGACCAGGGTCACCGTGGCCACCGTCGCCAGCACCTTCATGGCAAATCCCCCGTTCCGCGCGGACCGCGCGGCCGAATAGTTTGCCAGGCTGCCAGGACGGACGGCCTCGAACCTGACATACCCGCCAGGGATGGATCGAATACGCGGCCCGGTCAGACCGCCGCGGTGCCGATCAGGCCGTTCCGGGTGACCAGGGCGGCCAGCTCCTCCTCGGCCAGGCCGTCCGAACCCGCGGGCCGGGCGGGCAGGACCAGGTAGCGGTTCTCGGCGCTGGCGTCCCAGACCACGATGTCCACGTCCGGCGGGAGCAGCAGCCCGAACTCGGCCAGGACCGCGCGCGGCTCGCGGACCGCGCGGGAGCGGTAGGCCAGGCTCTTGTACCAGCTCGGCGACGGACCGAGCAGCGACACCGGGTAGCAGGAGCACAGCGTGCAGACGATCATGTTGTGGGTGCCGGGGCGGTTCGCCACGACCTTGAGCCGGTACCCGCTGCCCGCCTGCGCGGTATCGAAGCCCAGCTCGGCCGCGGCCGCGTTGCCGTCGGCCAGGAGCCGTCCCGCGTAGCCGGGATCAGACCAGGCCCGGGCCACGATCCGGGCCCCGTTCAGCGGCGAGGCGCTCGCGTACAACCGGGCCAGCACGGCGTCCAGCTCCGCGTCCGTGGCCAGCCCGGCCCCGAGCACCCGCTCTTCGAGCTGGCGCAGCCGGACAGCGGCGGGCTGCTCGGCGTGACCCGCTCCCATCAGCCGGCCTCCTCCAGGTAGGACTCCCACAGGTCCACCACGACCGAGTGTGTCCCGCTGCCCCACAGCCCGGCGGCGGGGAAACGCACCGAGTAGACGGCCTCGACCCGGGGCGGCACGATGCCCCGGGCCCGGTCATCGGGCAGCGGCCAGTGTCCCGCCAGCTCGAGCACCTCCCCGGTCTGCCCGCGTACGTAGCCCGGCAGCCGGGTGTGGTGGTCCGGATCGGCCAGCCGGGCCCGGACCCGCGCTCCCGGGCTCAGCGTCACCCGCCGTCCGCCGGAGCCAGCAGGTCATCGTCAGCGGCCCGGGAGACTGGAGAGTCCGGGAGCAGGCCCTTGTCCGCCAGCAGCGTCTCGATCGCGCGCAGCCAGCGTTCGTAGTAGCCCAGCCGGACATAATCCGGGGGCGGGATCCGCTCGATGGCGTCCCGGAACTCGTCCCCGCTGTAGAGGCCCCGGGCCCGGAGCACGCCGTTCAGCGCGTAAACCCGGGCCTCCCAGTCATGCGCGAAGGACAGGCCGTCCTCGCCCAGCGGGATGGGGCCGAACCCGGTCTGGCCGCCGATGTCGTGCGCCCGGCTCACGTCCTGCCCGCCTCTCCTGCCGTCGTCGGTCGTCCGCACGACGCCGGCCGTGCGGCAAGCTGGCGGGTCCCGGGGAGTGACAAGGAGGGAACGTCTTCGCGGCCAAGGCCAACCCCGCGCGGCCACTTCACACCCTCAGCGGTGGCTCTTCGGTCGGTCATCGGCCCCGGGACCCGCTTGAACGTTACCTCGGCCGCTAGCCGGCTGGAAGGGGCCGGGGAAGGCTTCCGCCTGGCCGCCCGTTGTCACCAACTCAGGCAGTGCAGATCTGGAGGGGTTCGGATGCAGGTTGAGGTGTGGGCGGACGTCATCTGCCCGTGGTGCGGTCTGGGCGCTCACCGGCTGGAAGCGGCGCTGGAGCGTTTCCCGCACCGCGACGGGGTGCAGGTGACCCATCGTTCCTTCCAGCTGGACCCGGGCGCGCCCGCGGGATCGAGCGAGCCGGTCCGGGACATGCTCAGGAAGAAGGGCCTGGACGACGGGCAGATCGACGCGATGACCCGGCGGGTCGAGGGCCTGGCCGACAGCGAGGGCCTGCGCCCGTACCACGTCCTGGACAACCGGGTGGGCAGCACGGCGCTGGCGCACGAACTGCTCGCCTACGCGGCCGATCAGGGCCGCGGGGCAGAGGCGTGGAATCGCCTGTTCACCGCCTACTTCGGCGAGGCGCGGCCGATCTTCTCCGTCGAGGACCTGGTCGGCCTGGCGGGCGAGATAGGCCTGGACCCGGCGGACGCGCGGGAGGCGCTGCTGTCCCACCGGTACGCGGGCCGGGTGGCGGACGAGGGCCGGGAAGCCGCGCAGCTGGGGGCGACCGGCGTGCCGTTCTTCGTGATCGACCGCCGGTACGGCGTGGCCGGCGCCCAGCCGGCGGACACGCTGCTGGCGGCCCTGCAGCGGGCCTGGGACGAGCGGCCGGCCGCGGACCGTTCCTGACGCGGCGGTTCTGGTCCCGTTCGGCGGCCCCCTACCCCCCTAACAGCTCGCCGAACGGGACCAGGATCGGTGTCCCCACGCCCGCGCCAGGCGTGGGGACGTTTCGTACCCCCCTCACCTGGGGCTCCCCGCGCGCGGCAGCAGGCCCGGGGCCCGCTGCCCAGTGTCCGGGCCGGCCGTAGTGCGCGCATCGGGCCGGATAACCCTCGGACAAGGTCGGACAGTCCGCTCACCAGCGGCCGATCTGACTAATTCCCCCGTTCGTGTCAACTCACCGCGTCGCCCAGGAGTCATGCAGACACGGGACGGTGACGCGCTCACCGGACCGCGGCCGATGATCTCGAGGGGGGATGGCGTGGTCACCGAGGGGGGAACCGGGGCGGTTGGCCCGCGCGGCGCAGAGCCGGAACCGGAGAGACCAGCCGGTGATCCTGATCCCGGGCGGCCGGATCCCCGGCGTATCGCGGCCCAGCCGGACTTCGGCCGGGAACTGACGCTCGCCCGGCAGCGGGCCGGGCGGACGGTGCGCGAGGTGGCCCGGGCGGTGGGCATCCCGGCCAGCACCGCGGGCGACTACTTCGCGGGCCGCCATCTGCCCCCGCCGAGCCAGCCCGGGTTACTCCCGAAGATCCTGCGGGCCTGCGGCGAGACAGATCCGGCCCGGCTGGCCGAGTGGGCGAGTGCGCTCAACCGGATCCGCCGCGGGCCCGGGCGGCGGCCGGCCGCCGCCCCCGCCCCCTATCGCGGCCTGGCCAGTTTCCAGCCCGAGGACGCCCCGTGGTTCTTCGGCCGGGAAGACCTCACCGCCCGCCTGGTCAGGCTGGCCACTGCCGCGCCGGCCCCCGGGGTGCCGCTGGCCGTGGTCGGGCCGTCCGGCTCAGGCAAGTCGTCCCTGCTGCGGGCCGGGCTGATCCCGGCGCTGCCGGACTGGCCCGGGCGCAGATTAGCGCTCTTCACCCCGGGTGCCACGCCCCTGCGCGAACTGGCCCGGCAGCTCGCCGGACTGGGCCCGGCGGATCCGGACGGCCCTGACCCGGACGGCCCTGACCCGGACGGCCCTGACCCGGACGGCCCTGACCCGGACGGCCCTGCGGAGATCAGCCGCATCGAGGCGGCCCTGCGCCGCGACCCCGGCGGCGCGCCCCGGCTCATCCCCGGCGCGACTGACCCCGCCGCCCGCCGGGCCGTCCCCGCCGGGGCCGAGCCGGGGCTGCTGATCGTGGTGGACCAGTTCGAGGAAATCTTCACGGCCTGCCGGGATGAGGTGGAGCAGCACGGCTTCATCACGGCAATCTGCGCGCTGGCCGGGCCGGCCATGGTGGTGCTCGCGCTGCGGGCGGACTTCTACGATCGCGCGCTCCGGCACCCGGAACTAGCCCGGGTGCTCCAGGAGCAGCAGGTCGTGGTGGTGCCGATGACCCGGGATCAGGTGCGTGAGGCCATCGTCGGCCCGGCCCGCCTGGCCCGGCTCGATGTGGCGGACGGCCTGGTCGAGCTGCTGCTGCGCGACCTCGCGCCACATGCCCCGGACGGCGGGCCGCCCGGGGCCGGGCACGAGGCGGGCGCCCTGCCGCTGCTCTCCCATGCCCTGCTCACCACCTGGTCACGCAGCCACGGCGGCCGGCTCACCGTGGCTGATTACCAGGCCAGCGGGGGCATCCGGCACGCGATCGCGCGGACCGCCGACCAGGTCTACGGATCCCTCGATGAGGAGCAGCGCGACATCGCCCGGCGGCTCTTCCTGCGCCTGGTGTACGTGGCCGACGACGCACCGGAGACGCGCAGCTCGGTGCGGCTGGCCGACCTGCGCGACTGGCCGGGCCACACCACGCCGCCCAGCGAGGTGCTCGACCGTTTCGTCGCGGAACGGCTGATCACCGTGGACGCGGACACGGCGCAGATCACCCACGAGGCACTGCTCACCGCCTGGCCGCTGCTGCGCAGCTGGATCGACGCCAACCGGGAGGGCCTGCGGGTCCGGCGGCGGCTCAGCGACGCGGCCCGGGCCTGGGACGAAGCCGGGCGGGATCCCGCGGCCCTGCTCCGCGGCGGCCAGCTGGCGCTGGCCCGGGACTGGGCCGCCGACCCGCTCAACCGGGACAGCCTGGGCACGCTGACCCGGGCGTTCGTGAAGGCCGGCCTGGCGCAGGAACGGCTGCAGCACGCCACCGAGCGGCACCGCACGCTGCGGCTGCGCCGCCTGGTCACGGCGCTCACCGTGCTGGTCGTGCTGACCGTCGCGCTGGCCGGGTACGCCTTCCAGCAGCGCCAGGCGGCAACCAGCGCCCGCGACACGGCCACGTCCGCCAAGAACACCGCCCAGTCGCGCGAGGTGGCGATCGAGGCCGATCAGCTCCGCGGGCAGAGCGCCGGGCTGGCCGCCCAGCTGAGCCTGGCCGCGTACCGGATCGCGCCGACCACCGCCGCGCGGGCCAGCTTGCTCGAGACGTCGGGCAGCCCGGCCGAAGCGGGGCTGATCGATTCGGCGGGGGTCGTGCAGGCGGTCAGCCTCAGCCCCGATCACCGGGTGCTGGCGGTGGCCGGTGCCGACGGCACGCTCCGGCTGTGGGACGTCGCCCGGCCGGGTCACCTGGTCCCGATGGGCGCCCCGCTGCTGGCCGCCAACCGCAAGGACCCGCTGTACGCGGTGGCGTTCAGCCCGGACGGCAGCCTGCTCGCCGCCGCGGGCGCGGGACAGACCGTGCTGCTCTGGAACATGCGGGCACCGGGCCACCCCGTCCCGCTCAGATCCCTGACCGGGCCGGCGAACACCGTGTACTCGCTGGCGTTCAGCACTCGCGGGTCACTGCTGGCCGCGGGCAGCGCCGACGACACGGTCCGGCTCTGGAACGTGGCTGATCCCGCGCATCCGGTCGCGGTCGGGCGGCCGCTGACCGGCCCGGCCGGCTACGTCGAGTCGGTGGCCTTCAGCCCGGACGCCGCCGTGCTCGCCGCGGGCAGCGCGGACAAGACCGTCCGGCTGTGGAACGTGTCCGACCCGGCGCACGCGGTGCCGCTGGGCCACCCGCTGACCGGGCCCGCCCAGCAGGTCAACTCGGTGGCGTTCAGCCCGGACGGGCAGACGCTGGCCGCCGCGAGCCAGGACAAGAAGGTCTGGCTGTGGAACGTGACCACGCCCGCCCGGCCGGTCCCGGAGAAACCCCTGACCGGGGCCACCGACTGGGTCAACACGGTCGCGTTCAGCCCGGACGGGCACAGTCTGGCCGCAGGCAGCAGCGACGACCGGGTGCTGGTGTGGAACCTGGCCACCCGGGCCCTGGCGGCCGCGCTGCCCCAGCCGCAGCCGGTCACCTCGCTGGCCTGGGACGGCGTCCGCCGCCTGGTGGCGGGGGACGCCGACGGCCATGTCCGCCTCTGGACGCTGCCCACCCCGGTGCTGCGCACCGGCGGCCCGGCGTACAGCGTCGCCTACGGCGGCGCCGGCCACCTGCTGGCGGTGGGCGGCCCCGGTCTCCAGCTGTGGGATCCCGTAACCCGCACCCAGCTGGCGGCGGCCACCGTGCCTGGCCCGGCGGGCACCGCCGTCAACCCGGTGGCCTTCTCCCCCGGCGGGACCACCCTGGCCGCCGGGTACAGCGACGGGAAGGTGCAGCTCTGGGGGGTCACCCCCGGCCGGTCGCTGGTTCCGCTGAGCCAGCCCGTCCTGGCGTCCGCGAAAGGCATGGTCGAATGCGCCACGTTCAGCCCGGACGGCAAGCTGCTGGCCACCAGCGGTGACGATGGGTTCGTGCGGCTGTGGTCGGTCACCGATCCGGCGCATCCCCGGCTGGTGGCCACCTGGCGCGACTCGGGCACCTACGTGTTCTCGGTGGCGTTCAGCCCGGACGGCCGCACGCTCGCGGCGGCGAGCGCGGATGATTTCACCCGGCTGTGGAACGTGCGCCGGCCCGCCCACCCCACGCAGATCGGGCCGGCGCTGGGGGGCCCGGCGAGCTACGCCATCTCGGTCGCGTTCAGCCCCGACGGCCGCACCCTGGCCGTCGGGAGCGCGGACAAGACCGTGCGGCTGTGGAACGTCACCGACCTGGCCCGGCCGACCCGGCTGGGCGGCCCGCTCACCGGCCCGGGGGGCTACGTCTACTCGGTGGCGTTCAGCCCGGATGGGCAGACGCTGGCCGCCGGGGCGACCGACGGCACCGTGTGGCTCTGGCACGTCAGCGACCTCGCCCGGCCCCGCCTGCTGGCCGAGCTGACCGGCTCTTCGGAGCAGGTCTGGTCGCTGGCCTTCGCGCCCGGGGGCAGCACACTGGCCACGGCCGGCAACGACGGCACCGTCCGGCTCTGGGACACCCAGGCCAGCGCCGCCGCCGCGGCCGTGTGCGCGACCGGAGGGCAGCTGATGCCCAGGGCCGAGTGGGCCGACTACGTCCCGGGACGCCCGTACGCGCCGCCGTGCGGGTGAGCCCGTAGCAGGGCGCGGGCCCGCAGGGCTCCCTCCAGCTCGAACCGGGCTCCCGGCTCGGCCAGCACGGGGCCGAACAGCTCGTTGATCTGGCGCAGCCGGTAGCGGACCGTCTGCGGGTGCACGTGCAGCTGGCCCGCGGCCAGCCGGGCGTTGCCCGCGTTCTGCAGCCAGGCCAGCAGCGTCTCGGCGAGCACGTCCTGCTGGACGGGCCGGAGCCGGGCCAGCGGCGCGAGCCGGACCGCGCTGAGCACCCGGGCCAGTTCCTCGTCCGCGGACAGCAGCAGCGTGGCCAGGTGCTTCTCGCACCGGATCAGGCCGCGCCCGGCACCGCCGCGCCCGCCCACGGCGTCGCCGCGGCCGCCCGCCGCGCCCCGCCGGGCCAGGGCCAGCATCTGCCGGGCCCAGCGCAGGGAACTGGCGGCCCGGCCGGGCGGGACCGCCGGCCCCAGGGCCCCGGTCCACCCGCGCAGGCCGCGTTCGATCACCTCGGCCCGGCCGGGGCCGTCCGGGTCCGGCACCAGCAGGCACGGATCCTGGCGGGCCACGTCAACCAGGACGTCCGGCGGCAAGGCGGGCAGCGGGCCGAAGTGTTCCTGGCCGCGGTCTTCCAGGGCCACCATCGCGACCCGGCGCGGCAGCGCCCACCCGGCCGCGCGGGCAAGATCGGCGACCGCCTCGCGGGAGACCGGCGGATCGGTGATGATCAGGTCCAGCAGCCGGCGGCGGCGCCGCTCCAGCTCGCCCGCGACTTCCGCGCTGGCCCGGGTAAAGCCTTCCGAACAGGCCGCGGCGAGCTCGTCGAGGTACAGGAACAGGGCCTCGCCCACCGGCCCGATGTCGTCGATGCTCAGCCGGCCGCGGGCCGCCTGCTCACACAGCATGCGCCAGGTGACGCGGGCGCCGAGCCGCAGCGCCGCCTGGAGCGGCTCCAGGCTGCGCCCCTCGGCCGCCTCGATCCGGCCGATGTCCCGGAACAGCTGCGCGGTCGCCTCGCGCGGGGTCCGCGGATCGGCGATCTGGAGGACGAACTGCTGGACGGCCTGGTGCACGGCGCGGCGGACGATGCTGGTGTACGCGCCGTCGTCCGGCCGGGCGTATTCCGGCACTTCCCGCTGGATCGCGTCGATCACTTGCTCGGCGGCCCGCCCCAGCTCCGGCCGCATCACGTCGGCGACCTGGGGCGGCACGACCGGGAACGCTGCGCCGTCCGAGGACACCGCACCGTCCGGCAACGCTGCGCCGTTCGCTTGCCGCACGCCTCATCACCAGCCCTGTTTCCCCGAACGTACCCGAACCGGGCGCCGGGGTCTGTGCGGCCGGGCCAAGGCGCCAGGCGCCTCTTTGTCCGCAGCGGATAAAAGGCCGGGCCGGCTGGCTGTCATCGGTGAGCAGACCGGCCGGCGCAGCCGATGTTCAATCTGGGTGCCGGGACATCGGGGGCGACCGGATTCCAGGCCCGCCGATCATCGGAGGCAATGGTGCCTTATCACGCAGTTACCCGCCGGCTTATCGTGCTCATCTCCGCCGCCGTCGCCACGCTGGCCACGGTGGTCCTGGCGGCCGGCTCGCCGGCCGGGCCCGCGTCGGCCGCCAGCCGCGCGGCCCCGGGCCCGCTGCCCGTCAACTACGACTTCGCCGCCGGGGCCGTGGCCACCTTCAACTCACCGGACACCCCGCCGCCGGGCGCCAACAATTTCTCCTGCCGGCCCAGCGCCACCCACCCCTACCCGGTGATCCTGGTGCACGGGACGCTGGCCAATATGAATGACAACTGGCAGGCCGCGTCGCCCATCCTGGTCAATCACGGCTACTGCGTCTTCGCGTTCAATTACGGCGGCAGCTCACCGACCGCCGACATCCAGGGCACGGGCGACATCGCCGCATCCGCGCGGCAACTGGCGGCCTTCGTCAACGAGGTGCTCGCCGCCACCGGCGCCGCCAAAGTGGATATCGTCGGCCATTCCCAGGGCGGGATGATGCCCCGCTACTTCATCAACGACCTGGGCGGGGCAGCCAAGGTCGGCACGCTGGTCGCGCTCGCGCCGTCCAACTACGGCACCACGCTGGACGGGCTGACCGCGCTGGGCCGCCAGCTCGGCATCATCCTGCCGCTCAACAGCGCCCTGAGCACCGTCTGCACCGCGTGCGTGGAACAGGAGCAGGGCTCGGCGTTCCTGGACGCGCTGAACGCGTCCCCGACCGTGCCGGGCGTGACCTACACGGTCATCGAGTCGCGGGACGACGAGGTCGTCACGCCGTACACGAACGCGTTCCTGCCGCCCGCCGCGAACGTCACCAACATCACCGTCAACCAGCAGTGCGCGCTCGATTCGAGTGATCATCTCGAGATCGCCGCGGACCCGGTCGCGATGGCCGACATGCTCAACGCCCTCGACCCGGCCCAGCCGGTCCGGGTGCCGTGCCTGGTCGTGCTCCCCGTCACCGGCCCGGTCGGCCCGGTCCCGTCGTTCTGAGGCAACCGGCCGGCGGCGGGCCTTTGCGCACGCCAGGAAGGTGGCTATCGGCCGCCCGGTACGGGACGCACGTCCCTGCCGGGCGCGCCGCCTGCCGCGGTGGTATGGATGAGGACGGGGACGGCAAGAGCCGTTCCCGTCCCGCTACTGTCCGGCCGGCGCCCCCTGCCCGCGGACCAGGCGGCGAGCACCACGATCCCCGACGTACACGCTCTCGTCGATGTCGCGGCTGGGCTGATCAGCCCGCCACCGGCGGGTCTGCGCGCAGGTACCGCACGAACCAGTCGCGGGCCAGCGACGCGGCCTGCTCCAGCGTCCCGGGCTCGGCGAACAGATGGCCGGCCCCCGGGATCACCACGAGCTGGCTCTCGCCGGGCAGCTGCGCCCGGGCGGCCTCGTTCAGCTCGAGCACCCGGTCGTCCAGCCCGCCGACGAGGAACAGGGTGGGGGCCCGGACTTCGCTCAGAGCCGCCCCGGCCAGGTCGGGACGGCCGCCGCGGGAGACCACGGCCGCGATCCCGCTGTCCCCGTCCTGGTCGTGGCCGGCGGCGGCCCGCAGCGCCGCGGCCGCCCCGGTGCTGGCCCCGAAGTAGCCCACCCGGGCCTGCTCCAGGCCGGGCTGCCCGCGGAGCCACGTCGTGGCCGCAGACAGCCGGCCAGCCAGCAGGCCGATGTCGAACACGTTGGCGCGGTCCGCTTCCTCGTCCGGGGTGAGCAGGTCGAACAGCAGGCTGCCCAGCCCGGCCACGTGCAGCGCGCCGGCCACGAACATGTTCCGCGGGCTGCTCCGGCTGCTGCCGCTGCCGTGCGCGAACACCACCACCCCCGGCGCGCCGGCCGGGACGGTCAGCCGGCCCGGCAGCGGGACCGTCCCGGCCAGCACGATCACGTCCCGGTCGGTGGAAGCCCCGCCCGTCTCCCCGGACCAGGCTGGCCCGGACCAGGCTGGCCCGGACCAGGCTGGCCCGGACCGGCGCAGCAGGTCAACCACTTCCTCGTCACTGGTCTGGGCGAAGTCGTAGTACCACTGGCCGATGGCCAGGAACGGCTCGGGCGCCTCCACGCAGACCACCTGGTCCGCCACGTCGGCCAGCGCGTCGATCGAGGACGGCGGCGCGACCGGGACGGCCAGCACCACGCGGGCCGCGCCGTGCGCCCGCGCCACCTGGCACGCTGCCCGGGCGGTGGAGCCGGTCGCGATCCCGTCGTCCACCACGATCGCGGTCTGACCGGCCAGCGGGACCCGCGGCAGGCCGGCCCGGTAGCGATCCGCCCGCCGCCCCAGCTCGGCCCGCTCGCGCTCCTCGACCCGGGCGAACTGCCGGCCGGTGACGTGCTCGGCCAGGACTACCTCGTCGTTGATGACCCGGACCCCGTCCTCGCCGATCGCCCCCATGGCCAGCTCGGGCTGGGCGGGCAGGCCAAGCTTGCGGACCAGGATGACATCCAGCGGCGCGTCGAGCGCCCGGGCGATCTCATAGGCGACCGGGATGCCGCCCCGGGGCAGGCCGAGCACGACGGTGCCCGGGCCCCGCTCGATCATCAGCTGGCCGGCCAGCCGCCTCCCGGCGTCAGCGCGATCGAGGAAGGGCATCCCGTCCACCCCGGCTCATGTCCCGCTCAGCGACACGAGCAGCCGCCGGGTCCGCACCGCGTCCTCCCCGCGGCCGAACTCCCCGGCCACGAAGTCGGTCACCCCGGCATCAGCCAGGTCAGCGAGCTGCGCCTGCACCGCCGCCTCGTCTCCCACCAGGGCCACATCCGCCGGGCCGGCCGCTCCTTCCCGGTCCAGCATGGCCCGGTACGACGGCAGCTGGCCGTAGATGGCGAAGACCTTGGCCGCGGCGGCCCGGGCCCCGTCGGGGTCGCTGGTCACGCAGATGGGCAGGATGCACACCACCCGCGGGCTGGGCAGGCCCGCGTCCTGCGCCGCCGCGGTGATCGTCGGCACGATGTGCGACCGCACCGTGGCCGGGCCGGTCATCCACAGCACGGTGCCGTCCGCGTACTCGGCGGCCAGCCGCAGCATCCGCGGCCCGAGCGCGGCGAGCAGCAGCGGGACCGGCGTGGGACCGGGGGTGGACAGCGTGATGTCGGCGCTGAGCTGCTCCCCGTGCACCCTGGCCGGCTCGCCGTGCAGCAGAGGGCGCAGGATCGAGAGGTACTCCCGGGTGTGCTGGGCCGGCGCCGAAGTCGTAGCCGAACATGTCCCGGATGACGATCTCGTGGGAGGTCCCGACGCCCAGGGTCAGCCGGCCGCCGGTGGCGGCGGCCACCGTCAGGGCCTGCTGGGCCAGCGCCGCCGGATGCCTCGGGTAGGTGGGGACGACGGCCGTGCCCAGCTCGATCCCGGGGACCTGGCTGCCCGCCACCGCGAGCGCGGTCAGCGCGTCCAGGCCGAAGATGTTGTTCATCCACGCGGACGAGAAGCCGTCGTCCGCCGCGCGCCGCAACGCGTCGCGTACCTGGTCAAGTGCGTCCGGTCCGGACCGGTCCGGCAGTGACACGCCAAAACGCATGGGTTCTCTCCGCTCCGTTGCGACCCTGTAGGTCAGTCCTGCCCCGCGTAAGCCACGGCTACCTCCGCCGCCAGCCGCGCGTTGCCCGCGATCAGCTGCCGGTTGACCTCGATACTGCGCCCGCCGCTCAGCTCGTGCACCAGTTCCAGCACGGCCGGGGTCACCGCCTGGCCGCGGATTCCCTGCTCGCGGACGCGATCGACCGCGTCGGCCAGGATCGGCTCGATGTCCAGCGAAGGATCCGGTGGCCTGGTCAGCAGGACCCCGGACGGTCCGTTGAGGAGCCAATGCGCAGCGGTGAGGCGGGCGGCCTCCGCGGCGGCGGTCACCGTCGCGGACACTGGGGGGCCACCCTGGGCGCTGTAGAACATCGGGAGCGTGCGGGTGCGCCAGCCCAGCACGGGCACGCCGAGGGTTTCCAGCAGTTCGGCGGTGGCCGCCACGTCGAGGAGGGACTTGACCCCCGAGGACACCACCAGGGCCTGGGTGCGGGCGATCTGCGGCAGGTCGGCCGAGACGTCGGGGACGGTGGCGAAGCCGCGGTGCACCCCGCCGGTGCCGCCGGTGGCCATGAACCGGATCCCGGCCAGCCGGCAGACGGCCAGCGTGCCGCCGACCGTGGTCGCCCCGAGCGCGCCCTGGACCAGGCAGGCGGCCAGGTCACGGGCCCCCACCTTGCGGGCCTCGGGCCGGCGCTGGCGAACCGCTTCAGGTCGGACTCGGTGAGCCCGATCCGCAGCGCCCCGTCCACGATGCCGATCGTGGCGGGCACCGCGCCCGCCTCGCGGACCCGGGCCTCCGAGGTCAGGGCCACCTGGACGCCTTCGCCGCCGGGGAAGCCGTGCGAGACCAGGGTGGTCTCCAGCGCGACCAGGGGCAGGCCGTCGTCCAGCGCGTCCTGGACTTCCTCCGTCACCTGCGGCTCGATTCTCATGGCATCGCTCCCATCGTGGCCACCGCGCGGGCCGCGGCGGCCAGGCCCATGCTCACCCCGCCGACCAGGTACCCGGCGGCGAACGCGTCGCCCGCGCCGGTCGAGTCCACCGCGTCAACCGGATGCGCCGGGTGCTCGGTGCCGCCGGCCCGCACGCCCCGGGCGCCCAGCTTCACCACCAGGTCGGTTCCGGCCAGGTCCGTTCCGTCGAGCTCCCCGATCAGCTCCGCCTCGGCCTCGGTACCGAACACGACCTCGGGCCGGAGCCGGCCGAGCAGCGCCCGGAAGCGGCCCACCCCGTACTCCGTCAGCACGGCCGTCGATGACAGGTCAACACTGAGCCGGGGCACGCGGGCCGCCGCGGCCAGCGCGGCTCCGCTGACCGGCGCCTGGGTCAGGCTGTAGGCCGGGAGGTGGAGCAGGCCGCAGCCCGCCAGCCAGCCATCGTCGAGGGCGTCCGCGGTGAGCAGCGGGCCGACGCCGCGGTCGGTCAGCATGGACCGGCTGACGCCGTCGTGCGACAGCGAGACCACCACCCCGGTCGGGCCGTCCAGCACCGGGCCGTGCAGGTCGACGCCCCGGCGGCGCAGGTCACTGGCGACCAGCTGGGCGGCCAGGTCGGTGCCGCGGGCCGCGATCAGCCGGGACCGCCCGCCCAGGGCCGCGATCCACGCGGCCACGTTCGCGGCCTGGCCGCCCGCCCCGACCCAGGTCCGCGCGGAGGTGTCGGTCTCCTCCGCCACCGGCCCGGCCGGGCAGACCACGACGTCGAGGTGCGCGTCGCCCAGCACGCAGAAGAGTGTCACTCGGTGCCGGTGTCCCATTCTGTGGGTGAAGGGTGAGCAATCGATCATCTCACCGGGCGGCGCGGCCAGTACGCTGAGCCCCGTTGACGTGCGGCACCGCAGAGCCGTGGTCGGCACGAAATCGGCCTGGGTGAAATCGGCCCGGGTGAATTGGTCTGCATGAATCGGTCTGCGTGAATTAGTCCGGGCGAAGGAGAATGAGATGCCCCTGTTCGGCAGCGGGTCAGGCGACAACACGTCGACGTGGGAGCCCCAGGCCGCGGACAGCCGCCTGGCGCACACCGCCGGAGCCGAGCCGGGCGGGGTGTTCACCTCCGACCTGTCGGTGTCGGAGTACGCGCTGCTGGGCGAGGCGGGCTTCGAGCCGCTGGGCTTCGTGGTCGGCTCATCGATCTACCACATCGGCGTCCAGATCGGCCGCTGGTCGCCAGAACACCGAGCTGGACGTCCTCACCCAGGCCATGTACAGCGCCCGTGAGCTGGCCATGACGCGGATGCGCGCGGAGGCCGACCACCTCGGCGCCGACGGCATCGTCGGGGTCATCGCTGCGGATGCAGATGTACGCCTGGGGCCAGGACGTGCTGGAGTTCGTGGCCACCGGCACCGCCGTGCGGGCCCTGGCCGGCCAGGGCGCGCACCGGGCCCCGGACGGCCGGGCCTTCACCTCCGACCTGTCCGCCCAGGACTTCTTCCGGCTGCTGGCCGCCGGGGCGGTGCCGGTGGCCTTCGTGCTGGGCACCTGCGTCTACCACATCGCGCACCAGTCGGCCATGCAGTCGCTGCGCCAGGCCGGGCGGAACCAGGAGATGCTCCAGTTCACCCAGGGCGTGTACGAGGCCCGCGAGCTGGCCCTGGTCCGGATGCAGGCCGAGGCGACCGACGCCCGCGCGTCCGGCATCGTCGGCGTCAACGTGGCGGTCTCCAACCACGTCTGGGGCGAGCACGCGACGGAGTTCCTGGCCACCGGGACCGCGATCCGGCGGCTCGGCGAGGAGCACCGGCTGCCCGCCACCACCCCCAAGCCCACGTTCACGCTCGGCCTGGACAGCTGAGCGCCTGGACCCATGCGATCGGTCTGCGTGTTCTGCGGCTCCAACCCCGGGCGGCGGCCCGAGTACCTGGCGGCCACGGCGGACCTGGGGCGGACCCTGGCCGCCCGCGGCCTGCGGGTCGTCTACGGCGGCGCGCACGTCGGGACCATGGGCGCGCTGGCGGACGCGGCCCTGGCCGCGGGCGGCGAGGTCGTCGGGGTGATCCCCGGCCTGCTCGTCAACGCCGAGGTCGCCCACCCGGGCCTGACCGAGCTGCGGATCGTGGGCAGCATGCACGAGCGCAAGGCGGCGATGGCGGAGCTGGCCGACGGGTTCATCGCGCTGCCCGGCGGGCTCGGCACCCTGGAGGAGTTTGCGGAGATCGTGACCTGGGCCCAGCTGGGGCTGCACGCCAAGCCGACCGGGCTGCTGAACGTGCTGGGCTACTACGACGGGCTGCTGGGGTTCCTGGACCACGCCACGGCCGAGCGGTTCGTCCGCCCGGATCACCGGGAGCTGATCCTGGCCCGGCCCTTCGCGGAAGAGCTGCTGGCGGCCATGGACGGCTGGACCGCGCCGCAGCGGGCCCCGGCCAAATGGATCGGCGCCGACGGCTCGGACATCGTCCCTGGCCGCCGCCAGGCCAGATAGACGGGAGGCTCCCGTGCGTGAGTACACCACGCCCGCGCTGGCGGGGATCCCCGCGTCCGCCGCCCTCACGGACGTGGTTTTCCGCCGGGCGCACAGCGCAGCCGGGCGCGGTCATGCTGCGCAGGCGGACTCCGCAGGGCGGCTGGCAGGATGTGACCGCCGGGCAGTTCTGCGCGGAGGTGGCCGCGCTGGCCAGGGGGATCATCGCGGCGGGCATCGAGCCCGGCGACCGGGTTGGGCTGCTGTCACGCACCCGCTATGAGTGGACGCTGATCGATTACGCCATCTGGGCGGCGGGCGGGGTTACGGTGCCGGTGTACGAGACGTCATCGGCCGAGCAGGTCGAGTGGATCCTCGGCGACTCCGCGGCGCGCGCCGTCTTCGCCGAGACCAGCACGCACGCGCGGATCGTCAGCGACGTCCGGGGCCGCCTGCCCGGCCTGGAGCAACTGTGGATGATCGGCGGCCTGGACACGCTAGCCGCCAGCGGCGCGCACATCAGCGATGACCAGCTGGACCAGCGCCGGGCCGGGAAGCCCGCGGACCTGGCGACCATCGTGTACACGTCAGGCACGACCGGCCGGCCGAAGGGCTGCGAACTCACGCACGGCAACCTGCTCGGGGACGTGCGCAGTGCGGTGGGCGCACTGCCGGAGATCTTCACGGTATCCGGGGCCTCGACGCTGCTCTTCCTCCCGCTCGCGCATGCGTTTGCGCGGATCATCCAGGTCGGTGTCCTCGAGGCCGGCGTGATCCTGGGGCACTGGCCGGAGATCACGACGCTGGCCGATGGCCTGTCGGAGTTCCGCCCCACGTTCCTCCTGGCGGTGCCCAGGGTGTTCGAGAAGGCCTATGACAGCGCCGTGCAGCAGGCCTCGGGGAGCAAGGCCGGGGCCCGGGTCTTCGCCGCCGCCGCGCAGACGGCGATCGCGTGGAGCAGGGCCCGTGGCGACGCGGCCGACGGCCGTGCTGGTCCAGTCCTCCGGCTCCGGCATGCGCTGTTCGACCAGGTCGTGTACGGCCGGGTGCGGGCGGCGGTCGGCGGCAAGGTGCAGTACGCGGTCTCGGGCGGTGCGCCGCTGGGCGAGCGGCTCGGGCATTTCTACCGGGGCGCGGGCATCACGGTGCTGGAGGGTTATGGCCTGACCGAGTCCACGGCGGCCGCGACGGTGAACAGGCCGGGCCGCAACAAGGTAGGGACGGTTGGCCTGCCGCTGCCTGGCGTCAGTATCCGGATCGCCGGCGACGGGGAGATCCAGGTCAAGGGCCCGAACGTCTTCCCGTGCTACTGGCGCAACGATGCCGCGACCGGCGAGGCGCTGGACTCTGCTGGCTGGCTGCGACGGGCGACACCGGCGCGCTCGACGATGAGGGCTTTCTGCGGGTGACCGGCCGGAAGAAGGAACTGATCGTCACCGCCGGGGGCACGAACGTGGCGCCTGCGGTGCTGGAGGACCGGCTACGCGCGTACCCGCTGATCAGCGACTGCATGGTGGTCGGCGAAGGCCGCCCCTACATCGCCTGCCTGGTGACGCTGGATCCCGGGCCGCTGGAATTCTGGGAGCGGCAGCACGGGCGCCCCGCCGGCGCTGCCGCCAGCGACCTCGCTGATGATCCCGAACTGATCGCGGAGATCCAGCGGGCCGTGGACGAGGCGAACAAGGCGGTGTCCCGCGCGGAGTCGATCCGCAGGTTCCGGATCCTCGGCACCGGCTTCACCGAGGCCGCCGGCCAGCTGACGCCCACGGGCAAGGTCCGCCGGAACGTGGTCGCCGAGGATTTCGCGGCGGATATCGAGGCGCTCTACCGCCCGGCCGGGTGACCTGACGATGCGGGCGGGCGCGGCCCTGCCCGCAGGGGTGCGGCGCCGGGCCTCCTCGGGCGCGGGCCGTGCCCGGGCGAGGGGGGACCGGAGAGGAGCGTCAGCATCAGGCCGCCGGCGTAGGCGCCAAGGACCAGCACCGGCAGCCTGCCGCCGGGGGCGAAGCCGCCGATGGCGAGCTTGGTGAGGCCGAACGCGGTGGCGGCCAGCCCGGCGGCCAGGACGGCCGGGGACCAGGACCAGCCGGGCCCGAGCCCGGTGGGCAGTGCGCGCAGCAGGGGCCGGTGCAGCCACAGCAGGCCGGCGATGAGCGGAACCAGGATCACGGCCAGCAGGGCCTCCCAGGCGGGCCGCAGCTCCCACCATTCGGCCGATCCGATCGGCCGGCTGGGGCAGCACCCCCGACGGGTAGAAGGCGACCGCCGCGATGATCACCGGAACCATGTGCCACAGGTAGACGAGCATGACCGCGGGGGTGAGCCGGACGACCGGGCGCCACCAGCGCGGGCGGTCGAGCAGCCGCGACGACCGGCGGGTGCTGCCGCCAGGAGCAGCCCGACCTCGGCGGCGGCGTACGCCAGCAGCGCGATCGATGGCGGGGTGGTGTTGCCGACGCGCTCGCCCGCCCCGATCATGTCGACCGGGAAGGGGCCCCAGGCCACGAGGCCCGCGAGCGCGGCCGCGCCCGCGGCGGCCAGCGCGTAGGGGCGCCACCGGGGACGGGTCAGGGTGCCGTCCTGCCAGGCGAACCCCCACACGTACATCGAGCCCCAGACCAGCAGGTAGTTCGCGTAGCCGATGACCGGCAGGTGATCGCCGACCACGCCGACGTCCACCGCGGCGGCGCCGAGCGCCATGACGGCGGGGACCGCCAGGCCCCACCGCTGATACGCGGCCAGCATCACCGGCGTCAGCGCGATCAGCACCAGGTACACGGGGAGGAACCACAGCTGGAGCGCGACGAGCCAGCCGGCCCCGGTCAGCTCGGCCGGGCCCACCCCAGCCAACTGGGCCGCCGCGGCGGCCACGACGACCACCGTCACGTACACGGTCGTCGGCCACAGCAGCCCCATCACCCGTTCCCGGACCCATCCGGTCCAGGCCTCGCCCTGCTCGTGATGCCTGGTCCAGGAGATGGCGTGGACGTAGCCGCCGACCAGGAAGAAGACCGGCATGACCTGGAAGACCAGGGTGACCCAGCCGCCCCAGCTCACGTAGCGGATCGCGTCGAGCCCGGACAGCTGCCCGTCCCGGTAGGTGATGCTGGTCAGCAGCCAGTGGCCTGCGACCACCGCCGCGATCGCGAGTACCCGCAGCAGGTCCGCGTAGCGGTTCCGGCCATCCGCCGGTCCATGAGCCGACGTCGGCGTCATGCCCTGAGTATGCCGCGCGGGCCGCCGCCACGGCAGGGACGCAGTTCCCGCACCGCGCAGACCAACGGCCTGGGCCAGGCGGCCGAGGATTGCGCGGACCCGGGACGGTCCATCAGGCCAGGTAGATGGTGGGCGCGGTGGTGTAGGTCCGCCCGGCCGGCGTGGTCCAGGTGAAGTAGCCGGGGACCGGCTGGGTGAGGCTCCAGCCGGGCGCCTGCTTGCAGTGGTGGTCGCGGCGGCAAGCCGGCCCGATGTTGCACAGGCAGGTGAGCCCGCCCTGGTCGTAGGGGACGGTGTGGTCGAGGTCGCACTGGCCCGCCGGACGGCGGCAGCCCGGGCGGGTGCACCTCTGGTTCCGGACCCGGGCCAGATGGCGCAGCTTCCGGGACGGCCGGTAGCCGGGACTGGCGCACGCGTGGTCGCACGGCCCGGTAAGGGACTGCAGGCTGATCCCGGACAGCCAGGCACCGGGCGGATGGGCGCTGGGGGGCTCCCTGCCCTGAGCCGGCGGGTCGCCGTCTGCGGGCGGGTGACTGTCCCCGGGCGGGTGACTGCCTCCGGGCGGGTGACTGCCTCCGGGCGGGTCGCTGCCTCCGGGCGGGTGACCGTCCCCGCCGCCCGGGGCTCGGGGCGGCGGTCCCGCGCTGCTGGGAGCGCAGCCATGCGCGACCGCATGCCCGGCCTGGTCGGTGAGGGTCAGGCACCACTGCGTCCGGGGGTGGCGCGCGAGCATGGCGGCCAGGGTCCGCGAGTCCTGCGCGTCCACCGGACCGAAGCCCGGTACCTGCCCCGGAGTCTGCGACCAGCCCAGCCAGGTGGCCAGCGGAAGGGTCAGGTTCACCGACCCGGACAGCGCCGGGGATCCGCCACCGTCCCGCTCCGGGCCACCGGCGCGTTCCCCGGCACTGCGCGGCGCCTCCTGGGCGGGGCTACCCGTGCCAGCAGCGGGCGGGATGACCGGCTGGCCGTTGAGCAGGATCATGAACGCCTTGGCGCGCAACTGGCCGAGGGTGCCGTCGGTGCCGTGCTCCCTGAGCCATTGTGCCGCGGCGGTCAGGTGCTTGTCGGCGGCGAGCGCGAACCCGGGGGGCAGATCACGGCGGGCCAGGGTGCAGGTCCCGGCGGGCTCCCGCCACAGCTCGACCCGGGCCTGCTTCTGGGCGGCCTCCTTGCGTCGCTGGGCCGCCTCCGGATCGACCCAGATCACGACCTGCTGTACCGCGGCGCGAAGCTGCCCGGTGGTCTGTTCCGGAGCCGACCGGATCACCAGGGCGGACACGATTCCCGCCGCCTTGTCATCCAGGGCACTGGTACCGGACGCGATCACCGCGGCCCGGGGCTGGTCGATCCGCCCGGCCGCCAGCGCCTCCAGGGTGCCCGGCAGCCGCACGACGCCCAGCGCCTGATCGTGCAGCACCGCCGCGGAGTGCGTGGTCAGCGTCAGCGCGGCGGCGATCTCGGCGTCAACGTGCTCCCCCGCCGCCGGGCCGCCCCGGGGCGCGTCCCGGCGCCGGGCCGCAAGGCCGGCCACCACACTCAGCTCCAGCGCCGCCGCCCGCGAAGCCAGCCGCCGGGCCGCCCGCAACATCCCGATCAGCTCATCGTCGGTCAGCCGGTCCAGGCCACGCTGCCAGGTCTCCTCGGTCAGCGCGGCCAGCGCCGCACCGGGCGGCATGACATCCGCGGTACCGCCCGAGGCAAACCCGCTCCCTAAGGCAGCAGCGCCCGGTGCGGAAGTGCGACCCGGCGGGGCACCGCTCCCGGGTGGGGCACTACTACCAGGGGCACCACTACCAGGGGCACCCCTCCCCGGCGGGGCAGATCCGGCTGACCCGGATTCCGCCGGCGGTGAGCCGGGCCCGTCCCGGGACTCACGATCAGGCGCGGATCCGGGATCGGACGGAGAAGGGTCCTCACTCACTGAGCCACCTCCCACCCAGGTTGCTTTACTGATATCGATACTACTGCCGGCCACCGACAGAACCCGGCCGCATATCTTCGAAGAAGAAATCGATCATTGGCCATTTTTATGGCGATCTTGAAATTCAATCCCGGCTGAGGATCGCGGCGCGCGGCCCGCTGAGCCAGCGCAGGGCCCGGGGCCAGCGAGGCGCACCGGAGCCGCGGCGACGTCCCCCGGCCAGCCGGCGGCTAGGCATCGACCCGGCGCGCCGGGCATAACCAGGGGCCGGAGTTGGCTAGTAGGGCTAGGACGCAGGACGCCCGCGCCCGGGAATGACGACCGGGCCGGATGGGTTTACATACCCCAGAGGGTATTCCGGCGATCGGGTACCCGTTGAGACGAGGAGACACTCCATGGCTACGGTCGAACTGACGGGCCAGAACTTTGAGTCCGTCGTGGGCGGCTCGGACATGGTTCTGGTTGACTTCTGGGCTTCCTGGTGTGGTCCGTGCCGCATGTTCGCGCCAGTCTTCGACAAGGCGTCGGAGAAGTACCCGGACGCGGTGTTCGGCAAGGTGGACACGGACGCTGAGACCGAACTGGCCCAGCAGTTCAGCATTTCGTCCATCCCCACGCTGATGGTGATCAGGGACAACATCGTGCTCTACGCCCAGCCGGGCGCGCTGCCCGAGCAGGCGCTGGAGGAGCTGATCACCAAGGCCCGCGAGCTCGACATGGACGAGGTACGCGCGAGCATCGCCCAGGACCAGGCGGACCACGGGCACGAGCATGCCCATGACGGCGAGCACGACCACGAGCACGAGGACGCGGAGCAGGAGAGCTAACTCCGCCCAGCGAACGAGCCCGCGGCCATCCATGGCGGCGGGCTCGATCATTTTGGTTGCCATTCCGGCTCGATGACGGTTAGGCCAGGAAGTGACCTTGGCCTGCCCCTCCACGCTCTGCCAGGATGACCCTCACTGGCGGCGCAGACGTCCTGACGCCAGGAACTCTTCGTGCGTCATGATGCCCTTCCGGTGGTTGCACCGCTGGCAGGTCCGTTGGAGATTCCACCAGTGATCCGTGCCGTTGCGCGCGATCGGGGTCATGTCGGTCAGTGTGCTCGCCCGGCGCATCGCAGTAAGCGCAGACATCCCGGGCCAACGCTTTTCGGTACTCCACTGAGAGAATGCGATCGGTCGCATCCATTCCCCTACTCGCGTTGCCACGGCGGCGCTGGATGCTGGCCTTGACGGCAACCGGGTTCTGTCGCTTCCAGGCCCGGACCCGGTCGCGTATTCGCTGCATGTTTTCTGGATCTTCGCGCCAGATGAGGTAGTAACTCTGCTGCCACTCCCGAACCTTCTCGGGATAGCGCGCACGGTAACGGCGAGTTTGCTCTCGCGCCGCCTCAGGCCTGGCTCGCCGGTACTCGCGGTAATAAGCGGGGTTGGCCCGTGCCAGTCGCGGTTTGCTTCCCGGGCCTTCTCAGGGTTCGCTGCTCGCCAGGCCCGTGCGCGATCGCGTTCCTCTTCTGTCTTGTCCAGGTATCTCTGGCGCGCGAACGCGCGGTTCCGGGTGCGCTTCCCCTCTGCCAGTTCGGGGTTCAGCACTAGGCCGACAACGGATTGAGCGCAGCCGACTTCAGCGCCGATCGCGGGTTGGGACCAGCCCAAGGCTCGTAGTTCAAAGATGCGCTGCTTCTGGGCATCGGTTAGCTTGGCCATGTCGGACCTCTCGCACAGGTCTTCCGGCCCTGGCTTGTTACAGCAGGTCAGATCACCTTTTACGAAAACCCTAGCGGCGTGGTCCGACATTTCGGCCAGGCGACGCGCCAGTTCGACACCTGGGTGACCTGGGGCGCGCTGCAGCAGTCGACCCTCGCGTGGACGGCCGCCTGCCTGGACGAGGCCTGGGGCATCATCACCGAGGAAGACGCGAAAGCGGCCAGCCTCGACATCGCCGCCCTGCGCCGGGACATCGACGCGCTGCACGGCACCGGTGGCCGCTGAACCATCAAATTCTCCGCAACGAAAACCGTCCCCCGCCGGTCCGGGCCCCGGGTTCCGCCATTCCGGGGCCCGGACCGGCGGGTCTCAGGTCTTCAGCGGCACGGCGGGCCAGTCCAGCATCCGCGCGCCGATGACCGCCACCCGCAGCGCCAGCCCCTGCGCCGGGTCGGCCGGGTCCCGGCCGGTGAGCTCCCTGACCCGGGCCAGCCGGTAGGTCACCGCCCGGACGGACAGGTGCAGGCGGCGGGCCGCCTCGGCCGCCACACCGCCGCACGCGTAGTACTCAGCCAGCGTGGCCAGCAACGGCCCGGCCCCGCCCCGCGCCCGGGCCAGCGGCGTGAGCAGCGCGCTGACCAGGTCGGTGATGGCCGTCCGGTCACGCAGGATGACCTGATAGATGAGCAGGTCGGCGGCGTCCACCACCGGGTCGGGCATGCCCAGGCGCGCCGCCACGTCGAGCGCGTCACCCGCCTCGTCGTAGGACCGCCGCACGCCGCCCGGTCCCGGGTAGGCCCGGCCGAACGCCACCCGCCAGGGCCGCGGCTCGTCCGGGATCAGGTCCGGGTGCCCCCGGGCCAGGGCCCGGGCCAGTGCGACGGCGACCCGGCCGGCCTCGCCGCCGTCGCTCACCCCGGTCACCGCGACCAGCCGCCCGCCCCGGGTGATGGTCAGCGACGGTGACGGGGCGGCGGCCTCGGCGACCAGCCGGTCGATTTCCTTGCCCATCGGCCTGGTGGCGTGCACCCCGGCCGCGTACTCAGCCAGCACGACCAGATGCGGGCCGGCCAGCCGCAGCCCCAGCCGCTCCCCGCGGACCAGCAGATCGGCGGCGTCACGGCCGGAGAGCAGGTCGTCAACGAACTCCAGGCGTTCCGCCTCCTCGCGGCGGGCGATCGACAGATGGGCCCGCTCGAAGCCCTCGGCCGCCGCCGCCACCGCGTCGTCGGCGGCCCGCAGCACGCCGAGTCCGGCCGCCCGCAGATCGGCCAGGCCGGGGAGTTCACGCCACAACCGCCAGGTCGCCGACAGGTACAGGTCAACCAGGCCGCGCAGGGCCACCCCGCTCTCCGCGGCCCGCTCCCCCGCCCGGCCGTAGTGCGCGAGTTCCGCCGTGGCCAGTCGGCGGCCCGTGCGGGCCGCGTCCGCCGCCGCGGGGAGGTAATCAGCGAGCAGGTCCGCGGGAACCCCGCCCGCCTCCCGGCTCGCCGCGTGGGCGATCGCGTCCAGGTCAACTGTCCCATCGGCAAGGTTGCCGGTGACCGGCAAGTTCATGGGCGGATCTTAGCCGGTTTCCCCCGCTGACGGGCTGGTCACCGGCAATGGATAGTGGTCTCAGGTCGCTGGTCGGGACAGCCGCCAGCACCACGAGGAGACCGCAGTGACCATGACCCGTCCGCCCTCGACCCCGGCCGCGCGCCCGTCCGCGCGGGAACCGGGGGATCCCGGCTCCTTCCCGGGTCCCGCCCGCCGGGCCCGCTTCCGCGTCGGGGGGATACCGGTGACGCTGACCCCCGGGGCCTGCCTGCTCGGGGTGCTGGCCGCCGCGGCCGGCGCGGCCGCCCTGCCCGTTCTCGACCCGGGCCGGACCGTGCCGGGCTACCTGGCGGCCGCCGCCGGGCTGGCCGCCGTCCTGCTGGGCAGCATGGTCGCGCACGAGCTGGCGCACTCGATCGTGGCCCGCCGCTACGGCCTCAGCGTGCCGGTCACCGTCGGCCTGTTCGGCGGGCTGCGGCACGGCCGGGCGGAGCCGTCCGGACTCGCGGGAACGCCGGAGCTGGCCGGCCCCCGCGCCGCGGGGCGGGTGGCCGCGGCCGGCCCGCTGGCCAGCCTGGTGCTGGGCCTGGCCAGCGCGGTGGCGGGGGTCACGCTGTCCGCGCTCGGCCGCGGCGGCCCCCTGGTGGCCGCCGTGGCCGTGGCGGCCGCCTGGATCAACGGCCTGCTGGCCGTGGCCACCCTGGTGCCGGGGGCCGGGCTGGATGGCGGGCGGATCGTCCGAGCGCTAGCGTGGGCGCGCTCGGGCGATTCTGCCCGCGCCGGTCTCATCGCCGCCCGCTTCGGCCAGGTCAGCGGCGCGGTCCTGATCGCCGCCGGGGGGAGCGCGCTGGCCCTCGGTCATCTGCCCGGCCTGTGGTTCGGGCTGGTCGGCCTGCTGATGGTGGTGGCGTCCCGGGGCGAGGCCAGCCAGGTGCGCACCTCGGCCGCCCTGGCCGGGGTCCGGGTCCGCGATATCCTTCCGCCGGACGGCGGGCTCGCCCCGACCGCCCGCGGCTGGCAGACGGTCCGGGCCTTCCTGGAGCTGCAGAGCCCGGACCCCGGCAGCGGGGGCGGGCCGGCCTCTCGCGGCGCGACCGCATACCCGGTGCGGGACTTCGACGGCCAGCTGTGCGGCCTGGTGACGCTGACCCAGCTGCTGGCCGTGCCAGCCAGCCACCGGGACAGCGCGCGGCTGGCGCAGGTCGCCACCCCGGTCGCGGCGCTGACGTTCACCACCCTGGACGAGCCGGTGACTGACCTGCGGGCCCGGCTCAGCCGGGGCGGCGAGCAGATCCGCCCGCTCAGCCCGGCCATCCGGCACACCGCGGGCCACGCCCTGGTGCTGGGCCCGAGCGGCGAGCTCAGCGGCCTGGTGACACCCGCCGACTTCGCCCGGGCGGCGCAGTTCGGCGCCCGGCGGCCGGCCACGGCCGGGACCGGCCCCGGGTCACGCTAGCCAGCAGAGGAGCCCCGTGCTGCACGACACGTTCCATATCCCGCTGTGGCTATGGCTGGTCGCGCTCGCGGTGGTCCTCGCGGTCGCTGCGGGGGATGCGCTGCTCGCCTCGCGCAGCCGTGGCCGTGAGCCAGGGTTGCGCGAGGCGGCGCTCTGCACGGCGGGAGTCGTCGCGCTGGGCGCACTGTTCGGCCTGGCCCTCGCGGCGGTGGCCGGGCCGAAAGCCTCGGGGCAGTTCTACGCGGGCTGGCTGACCGAGTACAGCCTGTCGCTGGACAACCTGTTCGTGTTCGTCCTGCTGATCAGCCGGTCCGGGGTCGCGGCCGGGCGGCGCAGCCGGGTGCTGCTGGCCGGGATCGGGCTGGCCCTGCTGCTGCGGGCGGTGTTCATCGCCGCGGGCGCGGCCGCGCTGAACCGCTTCGACTGGGTGCTGTACATCTTCGGCGCCGTGCTGCTGATCACCGCGGTCCGGATGGCCGCGGGCCGGGGCGGCCCGCCGGACCCGGCGGGTGCGGGACCCAGCCTGCCCGGGCCGGGGGTTCTCCGCCGCGGGCTGGCCGACCGCCTCAAGCGGCACCGCCATGGCGCGCTGCTGGCCCTGATCGCCGCGATCGCGGCCGCCGACGTGGTGTTCGCGATGGACTCCATCCCGGCGGTGTTCGGCCTGACCCGGGACCCCTTCCTGGTGCTGGCGGCCAACGTGTTCGCGCTGCTCGGCCTGCGTCACCTGTACTTCCTGATCGGGGGGCTGCTGGACCGGCTGGTGCACCTGACGGCGGGGCTGTCCGCGATCCTGGCGTTCATCGGGGTGAAGCTGATCGCCGAGGCCCTTGCCGATTCCGGGGTCCACCGGATCGGGCCCGTGCCAGTGCCGCACGTCCACACCTGGCTGTCCCTGTGCGTCATCGGCGGGGTGCTGGCCGTGGTCACCGCGACCAGCCTGCTGGCCACCCGGCACCGCCGGGAGGAGAAGGAGCTCAGCCCTTCCCGGTCAGCGCACCCAGCTGAGCGGCCACCTCGTCCGGCGCGATCTTCCGGGTCTGCCCAGTAGCCCGCTCGGTCAGCTCGACCGTGCCGTCCGCCAGCCCGCGCTTGCCCACGGTCACCCGGTACGGGATGCCGACCAGTTCCGCGTCGCGGAACTTCACCCCGGCCCGCTCGGCCCGGTCGTCGATGATGACCTCGAACCCGGCCGCGGCCAGCTGGTCGTACAGGTCCGCACCGGCCTTGGCCACCTCGGCGTCCTCGGACTGGGCCACGGTCACCACCACGGTGAACGGCGCCACGGCCAGCGGCCACACGATGCCGCGCTCATCGTGGTGGACCTCGATGATGGCGGCCATCGCGCGCTCCACCCCGATCCCGTAGCTGCCCATGATCAGCGGGGTGGCCTTGCCGTCCGGGCCGAGCACGGTCGCGCCGAACACGGTGGAATAGCGGTCGCCCAGCTTGAAGATGTGCCCGACCTCGATGGCCTCGATGAGCTCCAGCGGTTCCCCGCACTGCGCGCAGGCCTCGCCGGCGGCGACTTCGCGCAGGTCGGCCCACTGGCCCACGGCGATGTCCCGGGCCACCTCCACGCCCCGCAGGTGCATGTCGTCAACGTTGGCTCCGGTGACCATGTCACGCCGCCCGTCCAGCGCGCGGTCCGCGATGATCGGCAGCCCGCGCACCCCGACCGCGCCCAGGCTGCCCGGCAGCGCGCCGAGAGCCTCCTTGATCTCGTCCGGCTGCGCCGGGCGGATCGCGGCCGCGCCGGTGGCGTCGATCAGCTTCTGCTCGTTCAGCGCGTGGTCGCCGCGCATCAGCACCAGCGTGAGCTGGCCGTCCAGCACGTAGACCAGCGTCTTGATCTGCCGGGTGGCGGGTGCGTCGTACCCGGTGGCCAGGTCATCGATGGTGCGCACACCCGGGGTGCCGAACCGCTCCGGGGTGCCCGGGCCGGGGCCGTCGGCCAGGTCAGCCAGCCGTGAGGTGGCCTTCTCGATGTTGGCCGCGTACTGGCAGGCCGGGCAGTGGACGACGAGGTCCTCACCGGCGGGCGAGGGGCACATGAACTCGGTGGAGTCACTGCCGCCCATGGTCCCGCTGGAGGCCTCGACGGGGATGGCCGGGATGCCGAGCCGCTGGAAGATGCGCACGTAGGCGTCGTGGTGCCGGTCGAAGGCGGCGTCCAGCCCGACCCGGTCCAGGTCGAAGGTGTAGGAGTCCTTCATGGTGAACTCGCGGGTGCGGATCAGCCCGGCCCGGGGACGTGGCTCGTCCCGGAACTTGGTCTGGAACTGGTACCAGGCCTGCGGCAGCTGCTTGTGCGAGTTCAGCTCGGCGGCCAGGACCGCGAAGATCTCCTCGTGCGTCATGGCCAGCGCGAGCCGGGCGCCCTTCCGGTCGGTGAGCCGGAACATTTCCTCGCCCATGATGTCCCACCGGCCGCTGCGCATCCAGATCTCGGCCGGGTGCATGTCGGGCAGCAGGACCTCCTGCGCGCCGATCCCGTTCATCTCCTGCCGGATGACCTCGATGACCTTGGCCCGGACCCGCACGGCCAGCGGCAGCAGCGAGTAGTGCCCGGCCATCAGCTGGCGGATATAACCGGCACGCAGCAGCAGCCGGTGGCTCGGCGCTCCCGCGTCCGCCGGATCCTCCCGCAGGGTGGGAATGAACATCTGTGACCAGTGCATGCGCGGGAAACTCTCCGTGTGGAACGCCAGTGGTGACAAGCACAGTGGGTTAGCAGCTTAGTGGGCGTCCGCGGCTGGCGCGGCGGGCATCCGCGGCCCCGGCTCCAGCGGCGGGGCGCCGACCGCGCAGTTCGTCAGGCATTCCGGCTCCGCCAGCTCCTCCCCGGGCGACGGCCGGAGCACGTCGTTGCTGACCAGCAGCGCCGATCCCGCCGCGGCCAGCACCAGCAGCCCGGAGCAGATGAGCATGGCCTCGTGGAACCCGTGCTCCAGCGCCGCGGGCTGGTGCAGCGCGGCGCCGCTCAGCCCGACCGCGGCGGGCAGCCCCGCCACGGACAGCAGTCCCGCGGCCCGGGCGGTGGCGTTATTGACCCCGCTGGCCACGCCCGCGTGCCGCTCATCGGCGCTGGCCAGCACCGTAGCGGTCAGCGGGGCCACGGTCATGGACAGGCCCAGCCCGAACAGCAGCACCGCGGGCAGCACGTCGGCCACGTACGACGTGTGCGGCCCGATCCGGGTCAGCAGCGCCAGCCCGGCCGCCGCGACCAGCAGCCCGCCGGTCATCAGCCACCGCGGCCCGAAGCGCTGGGCCAGCGCGCCGGCCCGCGACGACAGCAGCAGCATGGCCGCGGTCGAGGGCAGCAGCGAAATCCCGGCCTGCAGCGGCGTGAAGCCCGCGACCACCTGGAGACTGAGCACGAGCAGGAAGAACACCGCGCCCATCGCCCCGTACACCACGAACGTGATCAGGTTGATGGCGGTGAACTGCCGGGACGAGAAGATTCCCAGGGGCAGCATCGGCGGGACCCGCTCCGGGTGGCGGCCGCGCCGCCGTTCCAGCAGGACGAACGCGGCGCCTGCGGCCACGCCCAGGAGGGCGGGCACCAGGGAGGCGAGGAGGGAGGCGGACGGCGCCTCGATCAGGCCGTCGGTGATGCCGGCCAGCGCCAGCGCGGCGAGCACCGCTCCGGAGATGTCGAACCGGCCCTGGGCGGTGGGGTCCCGGCTCTCCGGGACGTGCCGCATGGTCACCAGCAGCACGGCCGCGGCGAGCGGCAGGTTAAGCAGGAAGATCCAGCGCCAGCCGACCGAGCCCACGATCCAGCCGCCGAGGAACGGGCCGATCGCGCCGGCCACGCCGCCCAGCCCGGACCAGGCGCCGATGGCCCGCGGCCGGTCGTCCTCGGCGAAGGTGGACTGGATGATGGCCAGCGAGCCCGGGGTGAGCAGCGCCCCGCCGATGCCCTGCAGCGCCCGGGCCGCGATCAGCACGCCGATGCCGGGGGCCAGCCCGCACACCGCGGACGAGAGCGCGAACCAGATCACGCCGATGAGGAACACGCGGCGGCGGCCGAACCGGTCGCCGAGCGCCCCGCCGAGCAGGATCAGCCCGGCCAGGGTGAGGGTATAGGCGGTCACCACCCACTGCAGGCCGGTCAGCGAGGTGTGCAGTTCCCGGCCGATGGTCGGCAGGGCCACGTTGACCACCGTGGAATCGAGCATGGCCATGCTCGACCCGAGCACGGTGGCCGTGATGATCCACCGTCCGCGGGGCTGGCCCACCCGGATCTGGCCGGCTACCTGGGCAGGCGGGGGGGTCCCGGGCCGTCCGCTCACTATCAGGAACCGCACATGTCGAGCAGCTTGCGGACGGTGGCGGCGTTGCGGGCCGTGCCCGCCCCTGTCGCCGACATGGGCCGGCCCGCCCGGGTCAGCAGCGTGGCCAGCTCGCTGCGCCCGAAGCCGTCCGGGGTGTGCAGGAACAGGGCCCGGCCGGCGTACCGGGCCGTGTCCCGGCTGCCCTTCCGCGCGGCCTGGTCCTGGGCCTCGGCCACGCTGGCGATCATCTCCGGGGTGGGCTCGGCGGGCAGGAACACCACGTGCACGGCCCGGAGGTTGGGCTCGTCCTGATACGGGTTGTCCCGCGCGATCTGGGCCAGGTCCGCCCGGGACAGCACGAGGACCCGGCACCGTACGCCGGTCCGCTCGGCGATGGCGGCCTCCAGCGCCGCCGCCAGCTTCGCCGTGTCGGTCTCGCCGGTCGTGAAGAGCACGTTGCCGCTCTGGATATAGGTGGCGACATCCCCGTGCCCGAGCGAGGCGACGACCTCACGCAGGTCGGCCATCGCGACCTTGTTGTGCCCGCCGAGGTTGATGCCGCGCAACAGGGCAACGTGAGTAGCCACGCCACCACACTAGCGAGCCGGGTACCTGCCCAAATAGTGCAGCACCGGACCGGACCTAGAATGCACGGCGTGGCTGAACCCGATAGCACCCAGGACACTCCGCTGCCCGAACGGCACGCGGGCCGGGTGATTCTCCTCGACCCCGCCGACCGGGTGCTGCTGATGCGGTACGACGACTCGCTGCCCAACGGCCGCCACTGGACGACACCCGGCGGCGGGCTGAACCCGGGTGAGGACTACGCCGCCGCGGCCGTCCGTGAACTCGCCGAGGAGACCGGCTGGACCGATATCCCGCTGCGCCGTGAGGTGCTCCAGCGCAGCCTGACCATGGAGTACGGCGGCCGCCTGGTGCGCCAGCGCGAGCGTCACTACCTGGCCCGCACCGACCAGCCGGGCCGCGCACTGGGTGATGTGGCGCAGATGCACGCCGCTGACGGGATCGCGGCCTGGCGCTGGTGGACCCTGGCCGAGCTGGATTCGACCGCCGAGGTGATCTGGCCCGCCGAGCTTGCGGACCTGATCCGGAAGGTCTTGGCTGAGGACCAGGGTGCGGGCTGAGCGGTCCGCGGGGCGTGATCACGGGGAGGACCGGGCCGATGGACCCGATGCCGGAAGACTGGAACCGGGCGCTCGCGGTGGTCGCGCACCCGGACGACCTGGAGTACGGGGCGGCGGCCGCCGTGGCCCGGTGGACCAGCCAGGGCAAGCACGTCGCGTACCTGCTCGCCACCCGGGGTGAGGCCGGTATCCAGGGGATGGCCCCGGACGTGGTCGGTCCGCTGCGGGTGGACGAGGAACAGCGCAGTGCCGCCCTGGTCGGTGTGCACGAGGTGCGTTTCCTGGACCACCCGGACGGGCTGCTGGAGTACGGCCTGGCGCTGCGCCGCGACCTGGCCGCGGTGCTGCGCGAACAGCGTCCCGACGTCGTCATCACCATGAACTTCGACCTGACCTGGGGCGAGAGCGGCATGGTCAACCACGCCGACCACCGCGCGGTCGGGCTGGCCGTGCTGGACGCGGTCCGGGACGCCGCGAATCCCTGGGTGTTCACCGACGCCGGGCCGGCCTGGGGCGGCGCCAGCCAGGTGTACGTGGCCGGTGTCGCGGATCCCACCCACTTTGTCGACGTCACCGACACGATCGGCGCGGGGGTCAACTCGCTGCGCGAGCACCAGGCCTATCTCGACGGCCTGGGCCGTGACTTCGACCCGGACGAGTTCCTCCGGACCATGGCGGGCTACACCGGCCTGGCGGCCGGCTGTGAGTACGCGGTGGGCCTGCGCCGGTACACGACGGGCTGAGGGGTTTCACCGACCCCGGGTTTGGTAGCTGGAGTACGGTGCGGTAGCCGACCCCCCGGGAGACAGCATGCGCTATGCGGTACGGGAGAAGCTCTTCTCCATCGGTGACGACTTCTGGATCACCGAAGAGCGGGGCGACAAGGCCTTCCTGGTGAACGGGAAGGTACTGACGCTGCGGCAGACCGTGCAGATCGAGGACCCCGGCGGGCGCGTGCTGGTGACGGTGCGCAAGAAGCTCGTCGCCATGCACGAGACCATGGAGATCGAGCAGGACGGCGCGGTGGCCGCGACCGTGCGCCAGGCCCTCGTCTCGCCGCTGCACCACCGCTCGGTCGTGGACCTGGCCGACGGCAGCCAGCTCGAGGTGGTCGGCCATGTCCTGGACAAGGAGTTCGAGATCACGGCGGGCGGCCAGGTGCTGGCCCGGATCTCGCGCGCCTGGTTCCGGCTGAGGGATACCTACGGCGTCGATGTGGCCCCAGGCCAGGACGACGTCCTGGTCCTGGCCATCGCCGTGGCGCTGGACCGGATCCACGAGGACGACGAACAGCGCGCCCGGCAGTAACCGGGCGACGTCACGCCGGGCAGGCCCAGCCCGCACGCCCAGCCCGCGGTTCGCCGCCACCGCCCGGCGGCGGGAACAGCACCCGGAGGGTGAAGGCCCTGGCGGTCGGGCCGTGGGCGCGCAGCCGCCGCACCCGGTCCTCCGCGTCGGCCGTGCCCGGCACCGTCCCGCGCGGGATCCACCACAGCGCGGTGTACGCGTCGGTCATCCGCTCGAACCACTGCCTGCGCCGGGCCAGCACGGCCCGGTGGGCGTCGGAGTACACGAAGGCGGCGAGCGCCTCCGGTGATAGCCAGACCGACAGGTTGACGATGACGCCCGCGCTGCCCGCCTGATCCCATTCGAACGCGCGGACCGCGGTGGCGTTGCCGTCCTCGGTCTGCAGCCGCCAGACGAACCCGGGCGCGGCGTCCGCCGCCGCGTTGACCGGGTCGAGCGCGGCCACGAAGTCCGCGAGCTGCGGGCTGTCCAGCGGGGCCCGCAGCCGGCCGACGTTCACCTGCGCCAGCACATGCTCCACGCGGCCATGATCCCACCCGCGCCTGCCCGTGCCCACCCTCGCCGGTCCCGCCCCCGCCGGTCCCGCCACCGCCTGTCCCCCGGCCCCGCACGGCCCGCCTCTATATGCCTTGACAGTTATATACGCGAGCAGGCATGCTAGCGGCCATGAGTATCGTGTTCGAGGTGCTGGCCGAGCCGCGGCGGCGGCGGATCCTCGACCTGGTCCGGGACGGTGAGCGGTCCGTGGGGGAACTCGTGGACGCGCTGTCGATGAGCCAGCCCGCGGTCTCCAAGCACCTGCGGGTGCTGCGCGAAGCCGGGCTGGTCGAGGCCCGGGTGGACGAGCAGCGGCGGCTGTACCGGCTCCGGCCCGGGCCGCTGCGCGAACTCGACGCCTGGCTGGCCCCGTACCGCTGGGCGTGGGACGCGAGCCTGGACCGGCTGGAGGCGCACCTCGCCGCGATGGCCCCCGGTGACACCGACGTTAGTCAGGAGGACAGCTGATGAAGGGGATCCTGGAGCAGGCTGGCCCGCAGTGGCGGCTGCGCTTCACCCGGGAGCTGGACCACCCCGTGCCGCGGGTCTGGCAGGCGGTCACCGACCCCGCGCACCTGGCGGCCTGGTTCCCGCAGCGGATCACCGGCGGCTGGCTGGCGGGCAGCCCGCTCACGTTCTCCGACCCGCAGGGCCGCAGCCCGGACTTCGGCGGCGTGGTGCTGGCCTGCGAACCGCCGTCGCTGCTCGAGTTCCGCTGGGGCCCGGACGTGCTCCGGCTGGAGATCACCGCCCGCGGCGCGGGCTGCACCCTGACCCTGCTCGACACGTTCGGCGAACTCGGCAAGGCCGCCCGGGACGCCGCGGGGTGGCACGTCTGCCTGGAGGCCCTGGCCAGCCACCTGGACGCGGCGCCCGGGCCGCCGCGGAACCGATGGGCCGAGGTGCATGACGGCTACGTGAGCTCGCTCGGCCCGGAGGCCTCGGCGATCGGGGTGCCCGCGGGGTACGAGCCCGGGTAATCACTGCCTGCCTGCCGTGGCCCGCCGCCCCACGGCCCGCCCCACTGCCGCCTGCCTCACCACGGGCCGGCGTCTAGAGTGGCTGACCGTGGCAGGACGTGGCACCCCGGCGACCGCGCTGCTGGCCAGGCAGCGCATCACGCACACCGTGCATGCCTACGAGCATGACCCGCGCCGGGCCGGTTACGGCCAGGAGGCCAGCGACGTCCTGGGCGTCGCGCCGGAGCGGGTGTTCAAGACGCTGGTCGCCCAGGTGGACGGCGCGCTGACGGTCGGCGTGGTCCCGGTGGGCAGCCGGCTCGACCTCAAGGCGCTGGCCGCGGCGGCGGGCGGCCGCAAGGCGGCCCTGGCCGACCCGGCCGACGCGGAGCGGGCTACCGGCTATGTGGTCGGCGGGATCTCCCCCCTCGGGCAGCGCAAACGGCTGCCGGTCGTGGTCGACTCCTCGGCCCTGGGGTTCGGCACCATCTTCTGCAGCGGGGGCCGCCGCGGGCTGGAGATCGAGATCGCGCCCGGGGACCTGGTCCGGGCGGTGCACGCGACGGTGGCCGGGATCGCCCAGCCCCGTGATCAGGCAGCCCCGTGATCAGGCAGCCCCGTGACCGGCGGACGTCTTCCCGGTCCCCCGACGGGCCTGCCGTCGCGGTCGGGTGCGGAGGGCTCAGGTCTGGGGCTCATCCGGCGGGGACGGGAGCACGGTCCCGCCGGTGCGCCAGTACCGGCCGTCGGAGCGGGACAGGAACTCCCCGTCAACGAGGCAGCGGCGCAGCGCCGCATAGTCGGCGTGCAGGGCGCCGAGGAACAGGCTGACCTGGCGCTCTGAGTAGCGCACGCCCGGCTCGAAGGCCTGGGCGATCGTGTCCAGCAGCAGGTGGCGGCGCGCCTGCCGGGCCGGCAGGGTCTCGATCCTGCCGTGGCCGGTGAACGCCCGCAGCCGGGGATCGCGAGTCACCGCCTCGAGGACAGCCACCGGGTCAAGCTCGGTCATGCCCGCATTCTGATCCGCCCGGCTGCCCGCCGTCAGTACCCCGTGCCGCCCGGCCGGCGCGCCGCCGCCGCCGACGACACGAGGGCTCTGCGAATTGTGACAGCCGGAATCGGCCCAGCACGCGTCGCAGCCGACGAGTCGGCGCGTAGAAGCGAGCACGGCCTGGCAGGAGAGGTACTCCAGATGCCATGACCAGACGTCACATACATGCGCTAGAGAATGGGTCGGTTGACCCCGCAGACCTCAGGGGAGAGGTTAGACGTCGATGTCAGAGAATGAATCCCAAGCGACGCTGGTGCCATCGGGCCCAGTTATTCACGCGTCAGGCGGAACTTTAAACGTCAGTGATACCTCGATGAAGGCTACCGTTGAGTCGGTACTGGAGACCGCCAATCAGATCGGTGGCTTTTGGAATCAATGGGGCGTGAGTAGCTCACTGTTTACTATGGGCACATTCGTTATCATAGTCACCTTCGTGGCGCACGTAATTGACGCAAAGTTGTGGGATGACAACTCATTCTTTGGGGCGCTTGCCTTCGCGCTGGCTATCCTTGTTCTTGGGTTCGTTGCCTTTGCGGACAAGCAAAATAGATCGGGCCGGACCGGCCAGCAAGCTGTCGAGATATACCAGACCACCGTTGAGGCGAGCCTTGAAGGGCAGCGGATTGCCTCCCAAGAGCGGATGGCTGCTCGCCCAGAACCTCAGCCAGGGCAGAGGGGCGGCGGGCTGCCGGGATAGCCTTCCATGACTATACAAACGGGCGCCACGTAATCAGTGTGACCCTAGCTTCGGAATCCCTCACGGCCTGACGGGCTGTGCAGGGCCTGCAGAACCTCCGCACGGCGATCAGGTCCACCCTCGGCGAGGACGGCACTCCGGCCCCGGGCGACGAGCCGGCCCGCCTGGCGGGCTCTGCCGCCCGGCGCGGTGTGATCGGATAGCGGTGTGATCGGATAGCGGCATGAAGGTCCGCATCGGCGTCTCGCTCGGCCAGGCCGGGGTCCCGGATCAGTTCAGCGCGGCGGTGGACGCGCTGGAGAAGGCCGGGATCGATTCCCTGTGGCTGCCGGAGATGGTCTACGGATCGCTGGTTGACCCGTTCATCGGCATGGCGCACGCGCTGGCCCGGACGTCCCGGCTGAAGGTGGGCACCGGGGTGGCGGTGCTGCCCGGGCGGCACCCGGTCCTGGTGGCCAAGCAACTCGCCACCCTGGCCGGGCTGGCCCCGCGGCGGGTGCTGCCGGTGTTCGGCCTGAAACCCGCCCGGCCCGCGGAACTGGCCGCGTTCCCCGTGCCCCCCGGCCGGCGCGCCGCCGTCTTCGACGAGTCCCTCACGCTGATCCGGCTGCTGCTCAGCGAGGAGTCGGTGGCGTTCCAGGGTGAGTTCTTCACGGTCGAGTCGGCCAGTGTGGGCCCGCGGCCCGCCCGCCCGCTGGATATCTGGCTGGGCGGCAGCGCCCCGGGGGCGCTCCGGCGCGTCGGGCGGCTGGCCGACGGCTGGCTGGCCAGTTTCCTCACCCCCGCCGAGGCGGCGGCAGGCCGGCGGGTCATCGAGGCGTCGGCCGCCGAGGCGGGCCGCGAGATCGAGCCGGACCACTACGGCATCAGCCTGGCCGTGGCGGACGACGCGTCCCGGCCCGCGCTGCTCGACGCGGCCCGGCGCCGCCGCCCGGACGTGGACCCGGAGCACCTGGTCGCGTCCGGCTGGGACGGCGCCCGCGCCATGATCGGCGACTACGTGGCGGCCGGGCTGACCAAATTCGTCATCCGGCCCGGCTGGTCGCCGGTTGACCCGGACCAGTTCACCGCGGAGTTCGTGCGCGAGATGGTGCCGCTGCAGACCTGATCTGCTGCCGCCCCGCGACGGCGCGTTCCGGCACGGCACCGGGCCGCCGGGCCGGAATGACCGGAATGGCCTGGCCGATCTGCGGGCAGAGGGCCTCCTTGTGAGCGGTCACATGCACCCGGGCAACGCCGCCCGGCCGACTGCGAGGGCCGCGGGAAGGGGCGTGGCGTCATGATCGGCGATCAGGAGCACGCCGCACAGCCCGGCCAGCCCGGCCGCCACGAGGCCGCGGAAACGGCCGGCCAATCCGCCGAGGCAGTCTCGGCCTTCTCGTTAACCGCCCTCCGGGGCACGCCTCGTTACACCTACCTGGTTGCTGCGGTCGCCGCGCTGGGCGGGATGCTGTTCGGCTACGACATCGGCGTGATCAGCGGGGCGGAAAACCTGCTCAAGAGCAGCTTCCGGCTCAGCAGCACGACCGAGGAGCTGGCCGTGTCCGCCGTTCTGATCGGCGCGGTCATCGGCGGCATCATCGGCGGCCGGCTGGCGGACCGGTTCAGCCGTCGCCGCGCGCTGATCGGGCTGGCCATCCTCTATGGGGCCGGGGCTATCCTGACCGCGTTCTCCTGGAATCTGGACTCTTTCCTGGCGTTCCGGATCATCACCGGCGTGGCGGTGGGCGCGTCGTCGCTGATCGTGCCGGCCTACATCGCGGAGATGTCCCCGGCGCGCATCCGGGGCGGCCTGGTAGTGCTCCAGCAGCTGGCCATCTCCTTCGGCATCCTGCTGTCCTATGCGCTGGACTTCGCGTTCGACTCGGCCGGCTGGGGCTGGCGGCCGATGTTCGGGTTCGCCGTGCTGCCCGCCCTGGCCCTGGCCATCGGCATGCTGTTCATGTCCTACTCGCCCCGGTGGCTCGGCATGAACGACCGCTGGGACGAGGCCGCTGCGGTCCTCGACCGCATCGACCCGGAGCACAAGGAGGAAGAACTCGATCTGCTGCACCAGGACGTGGCCGATACCGAGGGCACATCCTGGCGCGAGCTGCTCCGCCCCGGCCTGCGCGGCGCTCTCATCGCCGGGATAGGCCTGGCCGTGTTCCAGCAGTTCGTCGGGCCGAACACGGTCCTGTTCTACACACCGACGATCTTCGGCTACGCGGGCGTGAGCGGCAACTCCCTGCTGCCCACGATCTACGTGGGGGCCACGCTGTTCGTGTTCGTGCTGCCGACGATCGCGTTCGTCGACGTGGTCGGCCGCAAGAAGCTGTTCTATCTCGGCCTGGCCGGGATGGGCTCCATGCTCGTGCTCCTCGGCGTCGCGTTCGACGTCGGGCCGAAGAGCTGGGGCGCGGGCGTCCTGATCATCCTGCTGGTCTACGTGGCGTGCTATTCGCTGTCCATCTCGCCGCTGTTCTGGCTGATGACCGCGGAGCTCTTCCCGAACCGGCTGCGCGCGGCCGGCGCGAGCGCGGCCACGGTCGCCAACTGGAGCGCGAACCTGCTGATCAGCGTCACGTTCCTGACGTTCATCAGTGTCCTCGGTAAGTCGTGGACGTTCTGGCTGTACGCGATCTTCGCCGCGCTGGCCATCGTGTTCGTGTGGCGCCGCGTCCCGGAGACCGGGGGCGCCCGCTGGAGCACATCGACGAGTACTGGACCAACGGCCGCCGCTGGCCCGCGGAGAGTCAGGCAGCGACCGCTGACGCCAGGACCGTGCGTCAGTAACCGGGCGGCCACGAGTGCACGGGCTCGTTGGTGTGCATGTGCTCCATGTAGCGCTGGGTCATCCGGCGCAGCGCCGCGGGCCGGTCGAGCCGGCCCCGGCGCTCCAGCAGGTGCACGGTCTCCGCCTGCCACGTCGCGCCGGTGCCGGCCGGCCAGGCAGCGCTGCTCGATGATGCCCAGGCAGCGCTCGGCGTGCCGGGAGTCCACGCCCCACCGGGCCAGTCCCTCGCGGGCCATGGGCAGCAGCCGCCGCAGCGTGAGCTCGGTAGCGGGCACCACGCCCAGGCCCGGCCAGTACAGGGACGCGTCGATGCCGTGCCGGGCCGCCTCCATCAGGTTCTCCCCGGCCGCGGCGAACGACATCCGGGTCCAGATCGGCCGCTCGGCCTCGGCCAGCGCGCGGACCAGCCCGTAGTAGAAGGCGGCGTTGGCGGTGATATCCGCGGCGGTCGGGCCGGCGGGCAGCACCCGGTTCTCCACCCGCAGGTGCGGCCGCCCGTCGGTGACCGCGTACACCGGCCGGTTCCAGCGGTACACGGTGCCGTTGTGCAGGGTCAGCTCGGCCAGGTCGGGGACGGCCCCCGGTCCATCTCGGCCACCGGGTCCTCGTCCGCGCACAACGGCAGCAGCGCCGGGAAGTAGCGGATGTTCTCCTCGAACAGGTCGAAGACCGAGGTGATCCACCGCTCACCGAACCAGACCCGGGGCCGGACCCCCTGGACCTGGAGTTCCTCCGGCCTGGTGTCGGTGGCCTGCTGGAACAGGGTGATCCGGGTCTCCCGCCACAGCTCCCGGCCGAACAGGAACGGCGAGTTCGCGGCCAGCGCCACCTGCACGCCCGCGATGGCCTGCGCGGCGTTCCAGTAGCTGCCGAACGCCTCCGGGCTGACCTGCAGGTGACACTGCACGCTGGTGCAGGCCGCCTCGGCCATGATGTTGTCCACGTGGGTGAGCAGCTCTTCCGGGCCCTCGATGGCGATCCGCGCGTCCTCCCCGCGCGCCGCGCAGATCTGCTCGTTCAGCAGCCAGAACCGCGGGTTCTCCGACATGGCGTCCTCGCTCACGTCGGCCTGCTGCAGGCTGGGCAGGATGCCGACGATGGCGAGCCGGCTGCCCACGTCCCTGGCCCGCTGGTCCGCGTGCTTCAGGCTGGCCAGCAGCTGCGCCTCCAGCTGGTCCAGGGCGTCCCCGCACAACGGCCGCGGCGGGATGTTGATCTCGATGTTGAACCGGCCCAGCTCCGGGGCCCAGGACGGGTCGCCGATCGCGTCCAGCACGTCCGGGCTGCGCATCGAGGCCGTGCCCGAGTCGTCGACCAGGTTGACTTCGACTTCCAGGCCCACCTGCCGGGTGGAGGTCTCGAACCAGGAATCGCGGAGCATCCGCGCGAGCACGTCCAGGCACTGGCGCACCTTTTCCCGGTACCGGCGACGATCCTGCTGGCTCACCGTGATCGCTGGAACGTCCCTGCCCATCGGCCCCTCCGCGCGCGACCATGGAGATGGCCTCCTGCCCACCCTGACACGTCAAACGCTGTCTGACCAGACACGATGCGGGGCACTAGGGTCCAGAGAGGGCAAATTCAGGCCGGGCCGATCTGGTTAGCCGGGGGCAGCCCCCCGACCAGGACCCGCTGGACGTTCGCCCAGGCCTCGGTGTAGAGGCGGCGGGCCGCCTCATAGGCCACACCCGCGATGTGCGGCGTGTACAGCACCCGGTCCGCCGCGGCCGCGGACAGGGTGAGCAGCGGCGACTGCGCGGGCGGCGGCTCCTGCGCGTACACGTCCACGACCGCGCCGCCCAGGTGACCGTCCTCCAGCGCGGCGGCCAGGGCGGCCTCGTTGACCACGCCGCCGCGGGACGCGTTGACCAGGATGGCGCCGGGCCGCATCTGGTGCAGCTCGGCCTGGCCGATCAGGCCCCGGGTGGCGGCCACCAGCGGCACGTGCAGCGTGACCACGTCGCTGCCGGCCAGCAGCGCGCCGAGGTCATGGCGGCCCAGCCCGAGCGCCGTGGCCGCGGCCGGGTCGCGCGGGGCCGGGTCGCTGTAGCCGACCTGGGCTCCCGCCGCCTGGAACAGGCGGGCTACCGACAGCCCGATCTGGCCCAGCCCGACCACGCCCACGCTGGCTGAGTGCAGGCTGCGCACCGCAGCCGGGGTCAGCCGCCCGCGCACCTCGCGGTACCGGCCCGCGCGGATCTCGCGGTCCGCGAGGGGCAGGCCGCGCAGCAGGCTGCCGGTGGCCAGCAGCACGTACTCGGCCACCTCGCGCGCGTTGGCGGCGGGCACGTTGGCCACCACCACGCCGGGCCGGCCGGTGAACGCGGCGGCGGCCCGGTCCACCCCGGCCCCGGTGAACTGGACCAGCTCCAGCCGGGCGGCCCGGTCGGCCCAGGCCCGGTCCAGCGCCGGGCCGACGGACGCCAGCACCACCGCGCGGGCGGTGGCCAGGTCCGCGCCGGGGATCTCGTCCGGCCCGGCGGCGAACCGGATCCGCAGGTCCCCAGGCGGCTGCACGCCGACCTCGTGGAAGTCGGCTTCCGGGCGCAGGCACAGGACGTCAGCGGTCATGGCGTTTCCCCGCTCGCGCGTCGGCCTCGCTGGTCACCGCGGCCAGGTCGGGAACCGGGAAGAAGCACAGGCTGACCAGGTCACCGGGGCCGGGGTTGCGGGTCTGGTGCGGCTCCCCCGGCGAGACCACGATCACGTCCCCCGGCCGGACCGGCCAGGTCCGTGACGGCGTGGTGAACTCACCGGCCCCGGAGACGATCAGGATGACCTCCGGGCACCCGTCGTGCCGGTGCGGCCCGCGGGCCGGCCGGGAACCGTCCCCGGGCGGGATCGTCACCCGCCGGACCGTCACGTCGTAGCCGCCCTCGGCCCCGGAGACCAGTTCGGCGGCGGACCGCCCGGGCAGCGCGAGGACGCGGCCGCCCCCGGCCGCGATCACGTCCGTCATGCGGAACCTCCTGGCTGAACTCCTGGCTGGACCGTGGCGAGGGCCTGCAGCACACCCTCCAGGCGGGCCGCGATTTCCGTCCCTATTTCCGCAACGAAAACCTTCGCCTCCTCTGGCGTCGCCCCAGCGGGATCGCCGTACCAGCCGGTCAGGGACATGGTCTTGACGTCGGTGAGCACCGGCTGGAACGAGCGGTCCCGGCGCAACTGGTCGGCCAGCTCGCCGCGCTGCTGGTCCCCGCTGCCCTCGGCCCGGTCCAGGTGGACGAGGTCGGGGCGGCAGCACAGCACCGACCAGGTCTCGATCTTCCCGCCGTGGGTCAGCCCCCCGGCCCGCGGCCCGAACCGCTCCTCGGCCACGTAGCAGGCCTGGACCACGACCACGGCCAGGCCGATCTCCCGGTGCAGCCGCTCGGCCGCCAGGGCCAGGGTGGGGATGTTGCCCTCGTGCCAGTTCAGGATCACGAACTCGCGGCCGCCGTGCGCGGCCAGCGACGAGCCGATGTCGATGACCACGTCCTGGAGCGTGCCGGGCCGCAGGGACACGGTGCCCGGGTAGGGCATGTGCATGGGCGTGACGCCCAGCGGGCATAGCGGCAGCACCAGCGCATCGAGGTGCTCCGCGACCTCGAGGGCGATCGCGGTGGCCGCGAACGAGTCGGTCCCGGTCGGCAGGTGCGGGCCGTGCTGCTCCACGCTGCCCATGGGCAGGATCACCCGCGGGCTGCGGGCCAGCGCGGCCGCGATCTCCGGGTCGGTCAGCTCGTCGAACCGCCTGGCCCGGGGCGGGGGCGGGTGCGGAGGGCATCAGCCAGGCTCCTCGATCTCGGCCATGATCTCGCTGGTCAGCACGGGCTGCCCGGTGCGCAGCGAGCGGGCGGCGGCTTGCAGGACCGCGACGTTGGCCAGCGCCTCGGCCAGGCCGACCTCGACCCGGGCCGTGCCGCTGATCGCCCCGGCGAACTCCTCGATCTCCTCGCGGAGATGATCGCGGGGCGGCAGCGGCACCTCCTCGGTGGCCAGGACGCGGGCGTCCGGGTTGGCGCTGTCCGCCGCGATCACGGTCCGGGTCAGCCGGGTGTGCGCGTCGGTCTGCGCCGAGGTGCTCCACCAGGAGAAGTCCAGCTCGTAGCGCAGCCGGGCCACGCGTGCGTACACGTCGATGGTGAAGCTGCCCGGGGACAGCCAGTTGCAGCCCAGGTAGCCGAGGGACGCGTCGAACTCGAGCAGGACCCCGACGGCCAGCTGGTTGGCGATGCCGGGCCGGGGGGCCTGGCCCATGGCCACCGCCCGGCGGGCCGGCCCGAGCAGGTACTGCAGGTTGTCGATCTGGTGAATGCCCAGCTGGGTCAGCGGGCCGCCGGGCGCCTGGACCGGGTCCGCCCGCCAGTCACCTTCCTTGAGCTCGAGGCCGCGCTCGTTCCCGAACACCGCCTCCACCATGGACGGCGCGCCCGCGGCGCCGCTGTCCAGCAGGTCCTTCATGGCCCGCAGCCCGGACAGGCGGCGGGCGCTGTGCCCGCACGCGAACACGATCCCGGAGCCGAGCACGGCGGCCCGGATCCGGCGCAGGTCGGCCAGGGCCACCGCGACCGGCTTCTCGGTGTACACGTGCTTGCCGCGGGCGGCCGCCGCCTCGATGATCGGCGCGTGCTGGTCGTTGGGCGCGGTGATGACCAGGGCGTCGACGTCGTCGCGGGCCAGCAGCGCGTCGAGCGACTCGTCCTGGGCGCAGCCGAAGTCGGCGGCGAAGGCCTGCCGCCGCTCCGGGTTGCGGGTGAAGCAGGTGCGCAGCTCGACCAGGGGGCTGCCGGCGTAGGCCCGGGCCATGACCCGGGCCCACCGGCCCAGGCCGACCGCGGCCAGGCCGACCGGGGCAGCCAGCTCCCCGGGGTCCTGGCCGCGGGCGGCTCCAGCCGCGGTATGCGGTGCCGTCACGAGGCGCCCAGCTTGGCCGCGGCCGCGTTGGCGTACTGCGGGTCGACGATCTGGCTGTAGCTCGGCTGGCTGGGGATGTCCTTGTACTTAGCCAGCACGCTGGCCGTGTAGTTGACCGCGGCCGGGTCCAGGCCGGTGCCGTCCGGCCAGGTCTTGGCGGTCTGCAGGAACTTCACCGCGTACGCCACCGCCGCCTGGTCCTCCCCGCTGACCTTGGTGCCCAGCGCGATCAGCGCGCTGGTGTGCGCCGGGTCGTTCATCCAGCGGTCGGCCAGCATCATCGCGGTGAGGAAGCGGACCACGACCGCCTTGTGCTCCTGGCCGTACTTGTTGAGCATGCTGACCCCGCCGTACCACCAGTTCGGGAAGACCTTGTACTCGGAGGAGAGCACCTTGGCCCCCTTGAGCTGGTGGGTGATCACGTAGGCGTCGTCCGCGTGGAACACGGCCGCGTCGATCTTCTTGGCCACCATGGCCAGCACGAACTCCGAGCGCACCATGTCGATCGGCTTGACCTGGCTCAGGCTGACTCCGGCCGGCTCCAGGCAGGCCTGCAGCAGGGTGATCGAGAACCCGTCCGTCCCGGTCGACCCGACCGGCTTGCCGATGAGGTCCCGGGCGGTGTTGATGCCCGGGGCACCGATGCACTGGGTGTCCAGCTTGGTGCCGTAGGACCAGATGGCGTGGATCGGCGCGTGCTGCGCCGCGGCCTCGATCGAGTCCGTGCCGGAGCTGAAGCCGAAGTCGATGCTGCCCGCCGTGGTGCCCAGCTCGGTCTGCAGGCCGTTCGGCATGCTGATGAACTTGACGTGCAGATGCTCCTTGGCGAAGAAACCTTCCTGCTGCGCGACGTAGGGGCCGAAGAAGATGGCCTTCGGCGGCGACAGCGCGATCCCCACGTTGACCGAGGCCTCGGCGTTGGGGTTGCTGGAGGAGGACGTGGAGCCGGCTGAACTGCCGCAGGCGGACAGGCCCAGGGCGGCCACCGCACCGGCGGCGGCCAGCGCCGTCCAGCGGGGACGCCGGAGGGGGCGGAGGGCGGATAGATCCTTCATGGGATACCTCATTTGATGGGGGCGCTGATGGCTTACTTCGCCCACGGGGCGACCTTGCGCTGAACCAGGGTGATCAGGCCGCGGAGGATCACGCCGAGAGCCATGATCACCAGGAGGACGGCCAGGGCCTGATCGGTGTGATAGGTCTGAGCCGCAGTTTCGAGGAGGTTGCCGAGCCCGCTGAGCTGGGTGAAGATCTCGGCGATGAACATGCCGACCAGGCCCATGGCCACGCCCTGGGCCGCGCCGGATGCGATGTAGGGGGCGGTGCCGGGCAGCAGGACGTGCCGCCACAGGCTGGCCCGGCCCATGCGCAGCGAGCGGGCCACCTCCAGCAGGTCGCTGTCGATGTTCCTGACTCCGTAGGACACGCTGACCACGCAGGGGAAGAGCACGAACAGGGCGATGATGAGCTCCTGGGTGAGCACCCCGAAGCCGAGCCAGATGCTCAGCAACGGGACGATCGCCACCATCGGGGTCGCGTACAGCGCGTAGACGTACAGCCCGACCGCGGCCTCGGCCCGGCGGTAGGCCCCGATGGTCATGCCCAGGGCCACCCCGGCGACCACGCCGATCAGGTAGCCGACCGCGAAGGTCCACACGCTGTACCACAGGGCGCTGGCCAGCCCGCCGTGCCGGAACAGGTCAACCAGGGCGCCCAGCACGCGGGTCAGCGGGTCGAAGATCACCGGCGTGGCGCGGGAGCCGTAGTACTGCCAGGCGGCCAGCACGATGATCAGCGACACGATCCGGATCAGCAGGTAGACCCGGCGGTTGCGGCGCGACCGCTGGCGCAGCCGCTGCTCGATCTCCGCCTCGATCTGCTCCCGCGTCGCCTGCGGGCTCTCGCCCGGTACCACCGGGGCCGGGCTCGTGCCCGCGGAGCGCGGCTGATCCGGCACCGCGCCCGCTCAGCTCACTCATGCCTGTCCGCCTGGTCCACTGGTTCACCGGCCTGTTCCTCGGCGGGCTGGCGCAACTGCTGCCAGATTTCCTCGCGCAGGCCGGCGTAGGCCGGGTGCCGCCGGACCTGGGCGATGGTGCGGGGCTGCTCGATGGGCACGAGCACGTCACGGACGATCCGGCCCGGCCGGGTGCCCATCACGATGATCCGGTCGCCCAGCGTGATGGCCTCGTCGATGCTGTGCGTGATGAAGACGATGGTCTGCCGCAGCCGGTCCCGCAGCGCCAGCAGGTCCTCCTGCAGCACCTCCCGGACCTGGGCGTCCACCGCCGCAAACGGCTCGTCCATGAGCAGCACGTCCGGTGCGGTGGCCAGGGCCCGGGCCAGCCCGGCCCGCTGCCTCATGCCGCCGGACAACTGGGCCGGGTACTTCCGCTCGTGGCCGGTCAGGCCCACGGTCTGGATCGCCTCGCTGACCCGGCGCTCCGTCTCCGCCCGGCCGGCCCTGGCCAGGTGCAGCGGCAGCGCCACGTTGCGCTGGACGGTCTTCCAGGGGAACAGGCCGAAGTGCTGGAACACCACGGCGACCCGGCGGTCAGGCCCGGTGACCGGGGCGCCGCCGATGCTCACCTGCCCGTGATCGACTTCCGCCAGCCCGGCGATCATCCGCAGCAGCGTGGTCTTGCCGCACCCGGACGGGCCGACGATGCACACGAACTGGCCCGTCTCGACGGTCAGGCTGACGTCCTCCAGGACGATCCCGCCCGGGAACCACTTGTAGACGGACCGGCAGTCGATCCGCCCGCCGGCCAGGTCCGGGCCGGCGGGCTGCGGCGGCGGGGCCGGGGCACCCGGTAGAGCCCTGTCCGTCATCGGCGGCCTCCCTGCTCTGGGTGTACTGCCGGGGGACGGTACTGCCCCGGGCTGCGCCGCCGTGGGCTGCGCTGCCGTGGGCCGTACCGCCTGGCGGCGTACTGCCATCGTGTCCTCGGACTGTCGTCTAAGGTCTGACCACTTTGTGTCGGGGACACTAGCCAGGACGCCGCTCATGTGTCAATAATTTGACCGGCACTGCGTAAGTTTGTCCAGCAAGTGGACCACTTCTTAGCGTCCCGTTTGACACGCTTTCGGCGTGGGCCCTACGGTACGTTTCTGAAACAGAAGAGGTCTGACCACGGAGGTTTACGTGACAGAAACCGCCTCCTCCCCCGCTGGCGCCGTCAACTTCCTGGCTCATCACCAGGGCGACGACGTGGCGGTCGCGGTCCGCGACACCGACCCGGGCGCGGCCAGTGCCGCCTACCTGGACTCGGGGGACCGCTTCGGGATCACCGCCCGGGACGCCATCCCGCTCGGGCACAAGATCGCCCTGCGTGACCTGGGCGAGCACGAAGACGTACGGGAGTACGGCGTGCTGATCGGCCTCACCCGGGGCCCGGTCGCGGCCGGCGAGCTGGTGCACACCCACAACCTGAGGAGCGCGCGGTGGCAGAAAAGCGTCTGACCGGGTACCGGCGGCCCGACGGCCGGGTCGGGATCCGCAATCACGTGCTGATCCTGCCGGTCGACGACCTGTCCAACGCGGCCGCTGAGTCGGTGGCCCGGGCCATCCCCGGCACGCTCGCGCTGCCGCACCCCTACGGGCGGCTGCAGTTCGGGGCCGACCTGGATCTCTTCTTCCAGACCATGATCGGGACCGGGGCGAACCCCAACGTCGCCGCGGTCGTCGTCATCGGCATCGAGCCCACCTGGACCGAGCGGATCGCCGGCGGCATCGCCGAGACCGGCAAGCCGGTGGCCCAGTTCTCCATCGAGCGCCACGGGGACCTGCGCATCCTGGAGCAGGCCGGCCGGCGCGCCGCCCAGCTGCTGCAGGACGCCAGCGAGCTGTCCCGGGTCCCGGTCGAGCGCGGCGAGCTCCTGATGAGCATCAAGTGCGGCGAGTCCGACACCACCAGCGGGCTGGGTGCCAACCCGGCGACGTCGGTCGCGGTGGACCGGCACATCGCGGCCGGCGGCAGCGTGATCTTCGGCGAGACCACCGAGCTGACCGGGGCCGAGCACCTCATCGCGGAGCGCTGCGCCAGCGAGGAGGTCCGCAAGAAGTTCCAGGGGTTCTTCGACGACTACTTCGCCCTGGTCGAGCGGACCGGGGCCAACCTGCTCGGCTCGCAGCCGACCCAGGGCAACATCCGGGGCGGCCTGTCCACGATCGAGGAGAAGGCGCTGGGCAACATCCAGAAGACCGGGACCACGCCGGTGGTGGACGCGCTGGCCCCCGCCGAGCGGCCGACCCGGGCCGGGCTCAACTTCATGGACACGTCCTGCGCCGCGGCCGAGTTCATCACGCTGACCGCGGCGGCCGGGGCGGTCATCCACCTGTTCCCGACCGGCCAGGGCAACGTGGTGGGCCACCCGGTCGAGCCGGTCATCAAGATCACCGCGAACCCGCTGACCCAGGCCACGATGAGCGAGCACATCGACGCGGACGTGTCCGGCCTGCTTCAGCTGGACTATGACTTGGCGGCGGCGGGAGACAGGCTGGAAGATGTGATCGACCGCACGATCAACGGGCGCCTCACGTGTGCGGAAGTCCTCGGCCACCGGGAATTCGCGCTGACCCGGCTGCACCCTAGCGCGTAGGAGCCAGCATGCCCGAACAGCCCGTCCCCGAGGCAGGTCCCGGGTCGCCCGCGGTCGGCTGGCGCTGGATGGGCTCGAGCGAGCCGCTGTTCCTGCGCGTCGCGGAGCAGATCGAGCGCTTCGTGGCGGGCAACGGGCTGGCTCCAGGCGACCGGCTGCCGGGCGAGCGCGAGCTGTGCGAGCTGCTCGGGGTGAGCCGGGCCTCGGTGCGCGAGGCGCTGCGCTCCCTGGAGACCCGCGGGCTGGTCCGGGTGCGGCACGGCAAGGGCGTGTTCGTGGCCGCGCCCGACGAGGGCGAGCGGGCCCTGCAGCGGTTCTCCCGGCTGCGCGAGGTGGGCCTCGAGGAGCTGTTCGCCATGCGCGAGGTCCTCGAGGTGCCCGCCGCGGGGTGGGCGGCCAGCGAGGCCAGCGACGAGCAGCTGGCCAGCCTGATCGCCACGTTCGAGCAGCACGAGCAGGCGGTGCGGACGCAGGCCGCGCCGGAGCAGCTGCGGGTGGTGGACGCCCGGCTGCACCTGCAGATCGCCGAGTACGCGAACAACCGGTTCCTGGCCATGACGCAGACGGTGCTGCAGGAAATGCTGGGCCGCAGCATGGACACCACCCTGTCGGTGGCCGGGCGGCCGGCCCGGTCGGTGCGCGAGCACGCCGAGATCGTCAACGCGCTGGTCGCCCGGGACGCCCCGCGCGCCCGGGCGGCGGCCCGCCGGCACATCCGCAGCACGCGGCGGGCCGCGCTGCGCCGGGTGGCCGAAGAGCGGCAGCCGCCCGTCCCGCCGGGCTGAGCTGGCCCGGCCCGGCTGGCCCGGCCCGGCTGGCCCGGCCCGGCTGGCCCGGCCCGGCTGGCCCGGCCCGGCTGGCCCGGCCCGGCTGGCCCGGCCCGGCTGGCCCGGCCCGGCTGGCCCGGGGCCGCAGGTCAGGCTGCGGCCTGGCTCTCGGGCTCGCCGGAACCCGCCGTATCCCGGGCCTGCCCGGGATCCACGGACCCCGGGCGCTCCGTGAAGATCAGCCAGTGCAGGCCGGCCGCGAGTCCCCCGCCGACCAGCGGGGCCACGATGAACAGCCACACCTAGCTGAGCGGCGTGCCGCCCACGATCAGGGCCGGGCCGAGGCTGCGCGCCGGGTTCACCGAGGTCCCGGTGATCGGGATGCCAATGAGGTGCACCACGGTCAGCGACAGCCCGATGACCACGCCCGCGGTGGCCGTGTTGCCGAGCTTGCCGGTCACCGCCAGGACCACGAACACGAACAGCATGGTCAGCACCACTTCGGCCAGGAACGCGCCGCCCGCCCCGATGTGGATGTCCGACACGGCGCCCCAGCCGTTGGTGCCCAGCCCCGTCTTCGAGCGGCTGTACAGGGGAGAGGTGGAGAACATCGCCCACAGCAGCAGGGCGCCCAGGATCCCGCCGGCGAACTGGGCGACCCAGTACCCGGCCGCCTCGGCCGCCGACAGCCGCCGGGCCAGCAGCGCCCCCAGGGTGACCGCCGGATTGACGTGACATCCCGAAATAGGGCCGAGCACGTAAGCCAGGGCCAGCAGCACCAGGCCGAACGCGAGTGCCGTGGCGACCACTCCGGCCGCGATGCTCCCGCCGTCGAATTTGAAGCCGAAATCCAGGGTCGCGACGCCGACCCCGAAGAAGACCAGCAGCCCCGTCCCGAGCAGTTCTGCAGCGAATCTACGCATCATCGTGATTTGTCCCCCCGCGTCACTTTAGGCACAGGAGCGTCAACCCGCAATTCGGCGTCCGCCCGGACGCTGGTTGCAGGTCACCGGGCTGGCCGACGGCGCCGGGGGGTGATGGTTCTCGTTGCGGAGGTTTTTACGCTTGTGACTTTCCGGGCCTTATCCGCGATTCGCCGGCCGGTTACCGCAGGCGCCGGGCCCGGCTAAACGGCGGCTAACCGGGCCCGCCGAGGTTCCCGGTCAGGTACCGGTCCAGGGTCGGGCCCACCGCCGCGGCCAGTTCGGCCCGGTCCGCCGCGGCCAGCGGCTCCAGCCCGAGCACCTGCCGGGTTATCCCGAGCCCCACCACCTGGCTGGCCACCAGTGCGGCCCGGTAGCGGGCCTGCGCCGGATCGGCCGGGCCCGCGGCCGCGGCCAGCGGCCCACGATGGCCTCGGTCACGAACTCGCGCAGCATGATCAGTGCCTGCTCGCTGGTCGCGGCCGACCGGAGCAGGCCGAGGAACGTGTCCCGGATCTCGGCGATGTCCCAGGCGCTCAGCGCGGTCAGCACCAGGTGCTCGCCCAGGCTCCCCCGGGATCCGCGGCCCCGGCGGCCAGCGCCGAGCCGATCAGCTCGCCCGGCACCACCGGCAGCCGTACCGCGGCGGCGAACAGGCGTTCCTTGGTGCCGAAGAAGTGGTGGACCAGGGCCGGGTCCACCCCCGCGTCCGCGGCGATGGCCCGGATCGTGGCACCGTCGTAGCCGTGACCGGCGAAACGCCTGCGCGCCGCGTCCAGGATCGCCGCCCGGGTGCCGCTGTCGCCGCCGCGCCGGCCCGTGCGCCCGCTGCCGCTGTCGCGGCGGGGCCGCGCCGGCCGGGAGTCCCGGCTCGTCATCCAGCCTCCTTCCGGGCCGGGTCGCGGAGGGCGGATCTCGCCCCGGCCGCGGTGAGCTCGAAGAACCGTTCTTCCAGGGTGGCCGGGGCCTCGGTGACCCGCGCGTCCACCGGGCCCAGGGCCTGCCGGACGGCGGCCGGGCTGGCGCCGGGCACGCGCAGCGCCCGGCCCGCCAGCGCGACCGGCAGCCCGGCCGCCTCGAGTGCAGCGAACGCCGCGGCCCAGGTGCCGGTCTCCACCACACTCACCCGCGCGTCCCCGGTGATCTGCGCGGCCGTCCCCGCGGCGACCACCCGGCCCGCGGCCATGATCACCAGCCGGCCGCACTCCCCCGCCTCGTCCATGTAGTGCGTGGTGACCAGCACCCCGGCGCCCGCCCGGGCGGCATCGGTGATCGTCTCCCACAGCCTGGCCCGGGCCAGCGGGTCCACGCCCGACGTGGGCTCATCGAGGATGAGCAGGTCCGGCCGGTGCCCGAGGGCCTCGGCGAACGCGACCCGCCGCTGCACTCCCAGCGGCAGGTCACCGACCAGCACCCGGCCGTAGCCGCGCAGCCATCCGGGCAGCGCCTCCCGGGCGCCGCGGCCGAACACGGCCGCCGAGAAGGCCAGGTTCTCGGCGGGCGTGAGGTCGTCGTACAGGCCCAGGGTCTGCGGCACGTACCCGACGCGCCGCCGGGCCTGCCGCGACGGCGGCCCGCCGAACAGCCGGACCTGCCCGGCGGTCGCGGGCAGCAGCCCGAGCAGCATCCGGATCAGCGTGGTCTTGCCGGCCCCGTTCGCGCCCAGCAGGCCGACCACCTCACCCCGGCCCAGCCGGAGGTCCACCCCGTCGCACCGCCGTGAACCCGGCAAACCGCCGGCTCACCGCCAGGCACTCCGCGAGCGGCGCGTTCTCGTCCATCAGCCGTCCTTCCCGGTGCTGGCGGTGCCGGCGGCGGCGCTGGCGGCGGTGCCACGGGCGGCGGTGCCACGGGCGGCGGGTTCCCGGGCCAGGATCGCGACCGTGACCGCGTCCTGCAGGTCGGGCTGGACCGGCTCGGCGCCGTCCCCCGGGACGTCCCTGGCCCCGGCGGGCGTCCAGATCCGCCAGCGGCCGTCCCGCCGCCAGGACCGCGCCCCGGCTGGCCCGGGCGGCCGCGTGGCGGCCGCCCGGAGGTGGCCGGGCAGGCCGGCGACGATCTGCTCCGGCGAGCCCGCGGCCAGTTCCCGGCCGTCCGCGAGGACCAGCACGTGCGCTGCCCGCTCCGCCTCGTCGAGGTAACTGGTGGCGAAGACCACCGCGGCGCCCGCGGCGGCGGCCTGCGCGATCAGCGACCACAGGTCGGCCCGGCTGACCGGGTCCACCCCGGTGGTGGGCTCATCGAGCACCAGCAGGGCGGGCTCGGTGCAGCATCGCGGCGATCACCCCCAGCTTCTGGCGCATCCCGCCGGACAGCTGCCCGGCCAGCCGGTCCCGCGCCGCCAGCAGCCCGGCCCGGTCCAGATACGCGCGGATCCGCGGGCCGGCCACGGCCGCCGGGATCCGGTACGCGGCCGCGCGGAAGGCCAGGTTCTCGGCCACGGTCAGGTCCGGGTACGTGCCCGAGCCGGCCGCCAGGTAGCCGGTCTGGATCCGCGGGGGGCGCACGACCGTCCCGCCGGTGGCCCCGATGGCCCCGCTCAGGCAGCGCAGCAGCGTGGTCCGGCCGGACCCGTCCCCGCCGACCACCGCGCTCACCTGACCGGGGAGGGCGCGGAACGTCACCTGGTCCAGCGCCAGCCGGCGACCGTAGCGGACGCTGACGGCGCGGGTGCCCCATCCGCCAGCGGGCGGGGTGCTCACCGGGACTCCGCCACGGCTGCGGCCGGCGGACCGGGGCGCCCGCCACGCCGGGTGCCCCGGCCGCGTCGCTGCGGCCGCCCCGCGACCCGGCCGGCCCGAGGTAGCTGCGGAAGCGCAGCATCGCGAGCGTCATCACGACCAGGCCGAGCAGGGCCAGGAACAGCAGCGGGGGCCACAGCGGCCCGATCGGCTCGGCCCGCAGCATGACCCCGCGGGAGATCTCGTTGAAGTAGGTGAGCGGCAGGATGTAGGAGATCCAGCGCACCCCGACCGCGATCGAGGAGAGCGGGAAGATCAGCCCGGACAGCAGCACCTGCGGCAGCGTGAACATGAACGACATCTGGATGGCCTGGCCCTGGTTCTCGGACACGCTGGAGATCAGCACGCCGATGCCGAGCGTGACGAACAGGAAGAGCAGGGCGCCGAGCGCGAACACCGCGTACGAGCCGCGGAACGGCACCCCGAACAGGGCGACCCCGACCGCGAGCACGATGGCCAGGTCCACGGCGGCCACCGCGAAGTAGGGGACGATCTTGCCCAGGAACACGTCCCGCGGCCGCAGCGGCATCACCGCGAGCTGTTCCAGCGTCCCGGTCTGCCGTTCCCGGACCACGCCGAGGCTGGTGATGATGATGCCGACGAACACCAGGACCACCCCGGCCAGGCCGGGGATCATGATGTAGGACGTCTTCAGCCCGGGGTTGTAGAGGATCCGCACCTGCGGGGCTGGCCCGCCCGCGGCGTGCGGGCCGGCCGCCTGCAGCGCGCTGAGCGCGGCCTTGGCCGTGAACAGCTGGCTGCCGTCGATCAGGACCACGGTCCTGATCCCGGTCACCACGGCCACGGCGGCGTGGCCGTCGCGCAGCTCGTTCCGGGCCCAGGAGGCCCCCTCGGCGGGCGCCCGGTCCACGACCTGGAACGGCGCGCGCAGCGGCGCCTGCGCGGCGGCCGGGCCGGCCACCACGACCGGGATGGTGGACACGTCGAAGCTGGCCGCGTAGCCGAACACCACCAGGAGCAGCACGGGCAGCACGATCATCATGGCCAGCGTGCGCCGGTCCCGGCGCAGCTGCCGGAACTCTTTCACGATCATCGCCCACATGGGGCCTCCTCCGGCCACCGACCCGGCTGGCACTTATTTCATCGCATGTTGAATTCTACGCTCGATGAATTCCGTGTCAAGCGCGCCGCGTGTTCACCGGCTGGCTGGCCCGGCCGGCTCGCCCCGCCGCCGTGAATCTGATTCGGTAGGGGGATGAGCACCACGACACGGCACGGCGGCCGGTGGACCCAGGACGATCGCTGCGGGTCACCCTGGCACTACCTGCCGGTCGAGGTGCCGCCCGGCACGGCCGCGCTGCAGGTCGAGCTGGACTACGACCGCTCCGCCGCCGTGCTGGACCTGGGCTGCTTCGGGCCCTCCGGGTTCCGCGGCTGGTCCGGGGGCGCCCGGTCCTCGTTCGTGATCACTCCCGGCCAGGCCACGCCCGGGTATCTGCCCGGCGAGCTGGAGCCCGGCCTGTGGCAGGTGGCGCTCGGCCTGTACCGCCTCCCGGCCGGCGGCACCAGCTACTCGGTGACCGCCACGGTCAGCGCCGCGCCTGGCCAGCTGCGCCCGGCCCCGGCCGCGCCGGTCCCGGCCCCGCTCGCCGAGCGGCCGCCGCGGCGCGAGCTGCCTGCCGCGCCGGGGCACCGCTGGCTGGCCGGGGACCTGCACACGCACACCGTGCACTCGGACGGCGACTTCACGGTGGCCGAGCTGGCCCGCTTCGCGGCCGCCCAGGGGCTCGACTACCTCGCGGTGACCGACCACAACACGACCAGCCACCATGCCGAGCTCAAGGACGCCGCGGCCCGCTACGGAATCATTCTCATCCCCGGCCAGGAGGTGACCACCGAGGAGGGCCACGCGGGCGCGCTCGGCGACGTCGGCTGGATCGACTTCCGCGAGCCGCCCGACCGGTGGCTGGACACCACCGAGCGGCAGGGCGGGCTGCTGTCGGTGAATCATCCGATCGGCGGCCACGTCAGCTGGATCTGGCCCATGCAGCGGCGGCCGCCGCTGGCCGAGGTCTGGCACTGGAGCTGGCTGGATCCGCACTGGACGAACATGATGGCCTGGTGGCTGGCCTGGGATCCCACGGCCGTGCCGGTCGGCGGGAGCGACTGGCACCGGCCGGGCGCGGACGCCACCCCCGGCACCCCGACGACGTGGGTGGAATGCGCGGGCGAGGGACCCGGCGCAGTGCTCGACGGGCTGCGGGCGGGCCGCTGCGCGATCTCCGCGCGGCGTGACGGCCCGGTGCTGCTGCGCCGCGACGGGGAGTTCGTGGCCGTCGGCGCGGACGGCACCATCCTGGCCGGGCCGGACCGCTCACGGGCGGTGGTGCGCGGGGATATGGCCGTGTTCCCGGCGGCGGACGGGTATCACCGGCTGCTCGACTTCTCCGGCGCCACGCTGGCCCTCACCGGGTAGCGCCGGCGCGCGGCCGGGCGGCTCAGCCCTCCATCGCGATCCGGAAGACGGGGAAGCCGGCCGCGATGCCGCGGATCTGCTCCTCGGTCGCGTCCGCGGTGATGCCCTCGAAGAACCGCCCGACCTCCCAGCCCCAGCGGCGCAGGTATTCGCGCAGCACCGGCGGCTTGTCGGCGTCGGCCAGCTCGGTGGCGGTGAAGTGCTCGGTCCGGCGGCCCACCCGCAGCTCGCCCTGGCCCGCGGCGCGCAGGTTACGGACCCACTGGGCCTGCCCCCGGGGCGCGACCAGGTAGCGGGTGCCCGCCACGGTCAGCAGGTTCACCGGAGTGGTCCGCCATTCGCCGCTCTTGCGGCCGCGTACGGCCAGCACCCGCGATCCCATGATGCTGATCCCGGCCCGGGTCAGCGTGGCGACCGTCGAGTTGAACACGCGGTCCAGGCCGGTGGGGGCGAGGTAACGGGTTTGCGGGCTGGCGTTCATGACTGCTCCTCTGGTCGGGAGGGCGATGGAGGGCATCGCGTGCAGAGCATCGCTCTCTACTAAGAGCAGTATGCGCCAGATCGCCAGACTAAGTCAAGAGCAGTGCTCTCGAATCTGTCAGTCGCTCTGCAAACGGGCCAGCAACTCGGCCCGGGCCCGCAGGATCGCCCTGGTCGAGGCGACGTTGCTGAACTCGTCCGGCTGGACCGGGCACTCGCCCGCGGCGATGGCCCGCTCCACCTTGGTGCACGCGTCCGCCGGGCTGATCATCTCGAAGATCATGCTGGGATCCTCGTCGGCCATGTCCTTGGTGCGGGCGAGCACGTCCCCGGCCTCACCGACCCAGACGTTCTTGATCCCGCCGCCGCAGGAATGATCCAGCAGGAGCGACACCACGTGCCGCCCGGCGGCGTACGCGAAGCTCAGGGTCACGGCTTCCTGGACACCCCGGTCGTCGCCGTAGCGCCAGCACTCCCCCACCGACGGCGTGCCCACCTCCGCCGCCCAGGCCGGGTCCGGGACTCCCCGCGCGGCCAGCCGGCCCGCGGCCCCGGCCGCGGCCGTGCGCAGGTCAGGCCAGCCGAGCGCGCCGAGGACGCGCAGGATGGCCAGGGCCTCCGGGCTCGCGCTCCGCTCGGCGGCGGGCACCATCGCCTGCGCCGCCAGGCTCGCCGCGCCGCCGAGTGCGGCCAGGATGTCCGAGCCCCACAGCTCGGCCTCCAGCGGGCTGCCGATCTCGCCCAGCACCATCCGGGCCTCGGTCAGGACGGCAGCGAAGGCATCATCCGGTGATGAACGGCCGAATACCGCGTCGAGGTCAAGGTCACCGGACATGCACACCGGCCAGTGTGTCAACGTAATCCAGGTCCATGCCGGGCATCCTGCCACGGCCGCTGCGATGATGGGCGGGAACTACGGGAGGTACTGTGCGACCGACGTCACGATGGGGCATCACGCTCCCACTGAGCGGAATACCCCTGTCCGGCCAGCGTGACCTCGTCGCCGCCCTGCCTGACCTGGGCTACACCGACGCCTGGTCGTCGGAGGTGAACGGCGCGGACGCGTTCACCCCGCTGGCCCTGGCCGCCCAGTGGACCAGCAAGCAGGGGACCAGCCAGCAGGACAGCGGGCCCCAGGGGGCGGGGCCGCAGGACGCGGGGGGCCTGCGGCTGGGCACCGCCGTAGCCAACATCTACACCCGCGGGCCCGCCCTGCTGGCCATGAGCGCGGCCACCCTGGCGGGGCTCGCCCCCGGCCGCTTCGTGCTGGGGATCGGGGTCTCCTCGCCCGCGGTGGTGACGGACTGGAACGGGATCGAGCTGGACCGCCCCTACCAGCGGGCCCGGGACACGCTGGCTTTCCTGCGGCGGGCGCTGGCGGGCGAGAAGGTTTCCATGGCCGGGGAGACGTTCACCGTCAAGGGCTTCCGCCTGGATCCCGTGCCGGTCCCGCCGCCCGCGCTGGCGCTGGCCGCGCTGCGGCCGGGAATGGTCTCGCTGGCCGCCGCGATGTCGGACGGAGCGATCACGAACTGGCTGGCACCCGCGGACGTCCCCGCGGTGCGCGAGGTGGCCGGCCCGGACTGCGAGCTGATCGCCCGGATCTTCGTCTGCCCGACCGCGGACGCCGGGCTGGCCCGGGCGATCGGCCGCCGGATGATCGCCGCCTACCTGACCGTGCCGGCGTACGCCGCGTTCCACGACTGGCTCGGCCGCGGCCCGAGGTTCGGGCCGATGCGGGAGGCCTGGGCGGCGGGTGACCGCCGGGCCGCGCTCGCGGCCATCGATGACGACCTGGTGGACGAGCTGGTCGTGCACGGTCCGGCCGACTACTGCCGGGCACGGGTGGCCGAGTACCAGGCGGCCGGGCTGGACACCCCGGTCATCGCGATCGTGCCCGCGCCGGGCGTGGACGAGGCCGAGGCGGTCCGCCAGCTGGCCCCGGCCTGAGGCCGGCCGGGGGCTACCAGACGCCCGGCAGTTCCTCGCCGTACCAGGATTCGATCAGCCGGTGCGCGATGGACACCGGGGGCGGCAGCAGGATCTCCCGCGCCTCCAGCGCGCCGCGCAGCTCCGCCCGGCTGTACCAGTGCGCCTCGGCGATCTCGTCGTCGTCCACCTGCAGGTCGAGCTGGCCCGCGGCCGCCGCGCGGAAGCCCAGCATCAGGCTCTGCGGCATCGGCCACGGCTGGCTCCCGACGTAACGGACCCGGGTGACGACGATCCCGGTTTCCTCCGCAACCTCTCGGGCCACCGCCTGCTCGGCGGATTCCCCGGGCTCGACGAATCCCGCCAGGATGGACACCCGGCGCTCCGGCCAGCGGCTGTTGCGGGCCAGCAGGCACCGGTCGTCCGGGTCGGTGACCAGCATGATGACGGCGGGATCGACCCGCGGGAAATGCTCACTGCCGTCGGTGGGGCAGCGCTGGGCGTGCCCGGCGGCCACCGTCACCGTGGGGGTGCCGCAGCGTGGGCAGTGCGTGTGGCTGGCATGCCAGTTGGCCAGCGCCACCGCGTGCGTGAACAGGCCCGCGTCCCGGTCGTTCAGCAGCGCCGCCGCGTCCCGGAGCCCGGCCGGGCGCAGCCCCGGCTTGGCCCGGGCCAGCCAGGCAGCCTGCTCGGTCACGGTCTGCTGCTCCGGCGCGTCGCCGTCCGCGGCAGCCGGCTCCGGCGTTGGCTGGGCCGCAGGTTCCTGGGCCGCGGCTTCCTGGGCCGGGGCTTCCTGGGCCGGGGCCTCCTGGCCGGTGGCCTCCTGGCCGGTGGCCTCCTGGCCGGTGGCCTCCTGGCCGGTGGCCGGGGAGTCCCCGCCGGGGGCCGCCGCGTCCTCGATCAGCGAGTCCAGGGCGCCCGGGGGCCCCATCACGCCGAAGTAGGCCACCTCCGCGTCGTCCACCCCCAGCAGGAACCTCAGCCCTTCGGGAGCCCCGGCCGGGGACACCAGGATCAGCCCGGCTTCCTGGTCGCCGAACCGGACCAGCGCGCGGGCGTTGTCCAGGACCAGCACCCGGGTCCGCGGGTCCGCCCAAGCCGCGGCGAGCCAGTCGGTGTCGGCCCGGCGGGCACTCAGCCGGTCCACGGCGCTGCGGGCCAGCAGGAAGCCACCCAGCTCCCCGGCGTCCTCCTGGGCATCTGGCGTGGCGACGCCGTCGCCTGCCCCGGCGCTCATCGGCGGGCCGTGAGCCCGGCGCGCTCCGCGGCCAGATCCGCCCAGAGGTAGGCCACCGCCTCCGCCCCCCGCAGCAGCAACGCCATTTCCACCTTCTCATTCGGCGCGTGGATCCGGTCGTCGTCCAGCCCCACGGCCAGGAAGACCAGCGGCGCACCCAGGATGTCGCCGAGATCGGCTTCCGGCCCGCTGCCTCCTTCCCGGGTGAACAGCACTTCGCGGCCGAAGGCGCGCTCCATGGCCCGCTTCGCCGCCTGCACCCCGGCCGAGTGCAGGGGCGAGAACGCGGGTCGTACCCCCGGGCCGCCGAAGGTGACCGTGGCCTCGATACCCGGCGGGATGCGTGCCGCCACGTATTCCCGCAGCGCCACCGCGATGTCGGCCGGCTCCTGGTTCGCCACCAGCCGGAACGACACCTTGGCGTGCGCCTGGCTGGGCACGATGGTCTTCGCCCCGGGCCCGGTGTGCCCGCCCCACATGCCGTTGACCTCCGCCGTGGGCCGGGCCCAGACCCGCTCCAGGGTGGTGTAGCCCGCCTCACCCGCGGTGGCCTGGCTGCCGCCCGCGTCGGCGAGCCAGGCCTTCTCGTCGAACGGCAGCCGGGCGAACAGCTCCCGCTCGGCGTTGGTCAGCGGCAGCACCGCGTCGTAGAAGCCGGGCAGGGTGACCCGGCCGCCGTCATCGTGCAGCCCGGCGAGCAGCGTGGCCAGCGCGTGCAGCGGGTTGGGCACGCCGCCGCCGAATGAGCCGGAGTGCACGTCGGTGTCCGCGCCGCGCAGGTCGATCTGGGCATCGACGAGGCCGCGCATCCCGGTGCACATCGACGGCACGTCGGCCGCCCACATCGTGGTGTCGGAGATCACGATCATGTCGCAGCTGAGCCGGTCAGACTGGCTCCGCAGCAGGTCGGCGAAGTGCGGGGACCCCGATTCCTCCTCCCCTTCGACGAGGAACTTCAGCGAGACCGGCGGCGCGCCGCCGCCCGCCGGCAGGCAGGCCCGCAGGCCGAGCGTGTGCAGGAGAACCTGGCCCTTGTCGTCCGAGGCGCCCCGGCCGAGCAGCTGGCCGTCACGCTCAGCCGGCTCGAACGGCGGGGAGTGCCACTCGCCGAGCGGCTCCACCGGCTGGACGTCGTGGTGACCGTAGACCAGGACGGTCGGCGCGGCCGGGTCCCGGGCTGGCCAGTGCGCGAACACGGCCGGCTGGCCGGGCGAGCTGGCCGGCCGGTCTCCCAGATCTCCACCGTGGGGAACCCGGTGGCCGTGAAGTGCGCGGCGAGCCACTGCGCCGAGGACCGCACGTCGCCGTGATGGCCAGGATCGGCGGAGATCGACGGGATGGCCAGCCAGGCCTTGAGCTGGCCGAAGAATTCCCGCGCGTTGCTGTCGATAAAGTCACGCACATCCATGAGCGGTGAGCCCCTCCTCGCCGGACCTTGCCGGCTATCTAATAAACCAGCATCGCGGGCACCCTGGGCCATTCCCCCCGTCACGCGCTGGCCTGGCCACTACCACCCCAGCCGCCAGCTACTCCCCCGGGCGCGCAGATCCGGCCCCGGGAGGGTCAGAGATCACCCTTCGGCATGACGACGCCAGGGGCCCGGGCCTCCTAGCGTGGTGACTCATGACGCTACCGCTGACCCGCCTGCCATGCGGGGACGCCGGCCAGGATGCCTGTCCCCCCGCCAGCCCCCGCCCGCCGTGGTGGCCGGGGCGGTCCCGCCAGCGGCCAGACCGGGCCGGCCTGCGCCGGGAACGGGGGGAACTGTGGCGGCGCCGGGCGACCAGCCCGCGCGGGGCCGCCGTCCTGCTGGCCGCGAGCGCGCTGTTCGCCGCCGCGGTCGCGCTGTTCAGCACCAATCCGCCGGAGCGGCTGTGGGGCATGCTGGCCGCGGGCCCATACGCCCTGGCGGCGCTCACCGCGCTGGCCGGCCGGCGCGGGCCGAGGATCGCCGTCGCGCTCAGCGTGGCCGGGGCCGTGATCGTCCCGCTGGCCTGGATGGGGTGGACCGGCCGGGGGCAGCCGGAAGTCAGCGTGATCATCCGCTCGGCCGCGCTGTTCCTGCACCACGGGACGCCCTACCAGGGTGCGCACGCGGTAGCCTCCGCGCACACCCCGTACGTCTACGACCCCTACCTGCCCGCCCTGGCCGTGTTCGGCGTCCCGCACGCGCTGTTCGGCGGCGGCCTGCTGACCGATCCCCGGCTGTGGTTCGGGGTGGTCTTCGTGCTCGGGTTCGCCGGCACGCTGGCGCTGAGCGGCGTGCCCCGGCCCTGGCTGTGGACGGCGGTGGTCACCGCCTCGCCCGTCATCGCGTACCCGCTCACCACGGGGGGCGACGACCTGCCCGTGCTGGCCCTGATCTGCGTGGGCCTCGCCCTGCTGCGGCAGGCCCGACGGCGCGGCCCACGCAGCGCATCGTCCTCGGGGGCCTGGCCCTGGGCCTGGCGGCGGCCATGAAAGCCACCGCGTGGCCCGCGCTGGTCGTCGCCGCCGCCCTGGTGGCGGCCCGGGACGGCAAGCGCGCCGGGGCCTGGCTGGCGTGCGCCGCGATCGCCGTGCCGATCGCGGTGGACGGGCCGGTCCTGTTCGCGCAGCCCGCCGCCGTGGTGTCCAACACGATCCTGTTCCCGCTCGGGCTCACCAAGATCAAGACCCCCGCGGCGAGTTTCCTGCCCGGTCACCTGATCGCCGAGGCGTGGGGACCGGGGCACCTGGTGGCCATCGCGCTGGTCCTGCTGGCCGGGGCCTGCGTGGCCGCGTCCCTGGTCGCCAGGCCGCCGCGGGACGAGGCGCGGCGGCCTGGCGGCTGGTGACCGGCCTGGTGCTCATGTTCGCGTTCGCCCCGGCCAGCCGGTTCGGCTACGGTGTCTACCCGCTCGGCCTGGCCTGCTGGCTGCTGCTCGCCGGCCCGGCCGGGCCAGGCGACCGCACAGGACGGAGCACACAATGATCGTCGCGTTCTCGATCACACCGCTGGGCGTGGGCGAGGGGGTGGGGGACTACGTGGCGGACGCGGTGCGCGTGGTCCGGGCGAGCGGGCTGCCCAACCACACGGACGCCATGTTCACGTCCGTCGAGGGTGACTGGGATGAGGTGATGGACGTGGTCAAGCAGGCCGTGGACGCCGTGGCCGTCCGGGCCCCCCGGGTCAGCGTGGTCCTCAAGGCCGACATCCGGCCCGGCGTGACCGACGGGCTGGCCAGCAAGGTGGCGACGATCGAGCGCCACCTCCAGGACTGAGCCCGGGCCGCGGGCCCGGACTCAGGCCGCCCCGGCCGGGATCTGCTCGATCAGCGCGGCCAGGCCGGCCTCGTCCAGCAGGTCGGCCGGCCGCAGGGTGAGGCCGCGGCGCACGTAGTAGAACGCGGCCCGGACCTGGTCCGCGGGCACCCCGGCCAGCTGCGCCCAGGCCAGCCGGTAGGCGGCGAGCTGGACCGCGACCGCCTGGTGCTCGGCCGCGGAGCGGGGTGGCTGCCCGGTCTTCCAGTCCACCACGTCGAATCCGCCCTCCGGGGCGTCCCCGAATACCGCGTCGATCCGGCCGCGGACCGGCCGGCCCGCGATCAGCGTCTCGAACGGGACCTCCACCTCCACCGGCCAGCGGTTGCCCCACTCGCCTGACTCGAACAGTTCCCGGAGCGCCGCGAGGTCGTCCGCGTCACCGTCGGCGGGATCTCCCGCGGCCGGGTCGTCGGCGGCGCCGAGCAGGTCGCCGGGATCGATCAGGCGCTGCTGGCTGAACCGCTCCTCCAGCCAGCGGTGGAAGGCGGTACCGCGCCGGGCCTGCGGCGCGGGGGGCCGGGGCATCGGCCGGCGGATCTGCCGGGCCAGCTCGGCCGGGTCGCGGGCCATCGTGACCAGCGCGGACACCGACAGCCGCGGGGGCAGCCAGACCGCCGACGCGGCCTCACCGCGCCATTCCTCGCGCTCGGCGAGGAGCAGCCCGGTGTCGCCGCCCAGGCCGCCACCAGCGCCTGGTCCTCCTCGCTCAGCGCGTCATCTCCGGGGGCGCGCAGCTCCGCGGGCTCCGCGCCATGACCGCCCTGGGTTCCGGTCAGGGCCCGGTGGACCAGGTCCGCCGCCTCCCGGACCGCGTCGTGCTGCCTGCCCTGCGGCTCCGCACGGCCAGACGGCGGAAGGGGGCTGGGCCAGCGCGGGGTTCTCGCTGCCCTCCTCCGGGCGGCGGGGCCCAGCACGCCACGATGCCCGCGCCCGCCTGGCACGCCGCCCGAACCTCCTCCAGGAAGACCGACGGGCCGAGCGGCGAGGACGCGTCGCCCCACCAGTAGCCGGTGCAGGCCAGCCAGAACGCGGCCCGGGTGGTGGCCACGTAGGCGAGCCGGCGCTCCTCGCCGAGGTCCCGGGCGGCGCAGGCGGCACCGAAGCCGGCCAGCGCGCCGGGCTCCAGGCTGGTCAGGGCAGGCAGGTCAGCGGCGTCGCCCCGCAACGCGAACGGGATCAGCCGCGCGTTCTCCGTCCAGCGGCTCGCGAACCGGGGCTTGGCCGGGAACACCTGCGCCTTCTGGCCAGCGGCCAGCCCGGGTACCACCACCGCGGCCCACTGCAGGCCTTTTGAGGCGTGCACGGTAGCCAGCGTGACCGTGTCCCCGTCGCCGACCCGGCCGGACTCCAGGCCGAACTCCTCGTCCTCAGCCGCGGTCAGGTAGGCCAGGAACGCGCCCAGCGTGGGCTCCTCCTGATCGCCGGCGAACGCGGCGGCGGCGTCGGCGAACGCATCCAGGTCGGCCCGGGCGCTGGCCATGTCCCGGCCGGGCCGGGCCGCGACCTCAATGTCCAGCCCGAGCGCCCGTTCCACCTCGCCGACCAGGTCGGGCAGCGGCCGGGCCACCCGGGAGCGCAATTCGCGCAGCTCGCCCGCCAGCGCGGCCAGGCGGGCGTGGCCAGCCGCCGAGTAGCCGGCCGGCTCCCCCAGGTCATCCAGGGCCTCGACCAGGCTGCCCGGATCGGCGGTCAGGTCGGTGATGGCCTTGGCCAGCGGATCCTCGTCCTGAGGGAGCGCACCCCGGTCCGCCGGCCGGCCCCGGGCGTCCGCGGACCGCCGCTGCTCGCGGGCCAGCGACCGGGCCCGCTTGCCCAGCGCCACCAGGTCGCGCGGGCCGATCCGCCACCGGGGGCCGGTGAGCAGCCGGGCCAGCGGCGCGGAGGCACCGGGGTCGTGCAGCACCCGCAGGGTGGCGACGATGTCGGCCACCTCCGGGACCGTCAGCAGCCCGCCCAGGCCGACGACCTCCACCGGGATACCGCGGGCCTCCAGCGCCGCCCGCAGCGCGGGGAACTGGGCCCGCTTGCGGCACAGGACCGCGACGTCGCGCGGGTGCACCCGGTCCGCACGGCCGTCCGGCCACGGCTGGCCGTCCGGGGCCAGCCCGGGAGGCAGCGCCAGCAGCGCGCCGACCTGCCCGGCGACCCAGGCCGCCTCGTCAGCGGCCGTTTCGGTGAGCGCACAGGTCACCCGCCCGCGGCCGGCCCGGCCCGGCGGCGGGACCAGCCGGGGCACCTCAGGCGCCGCGGCCCGCAGCCCCTCCTGCACCGCCGCCGCCACGTCCAGGACCCGGCCGGTGTTCCGGAAGCTGGTGGACAGCATGCGCACCTCGGCCGGTTCCGCCGTCAGGCCGCGCCCGCTGCCGGTGACCACGGGAAAGTCACGCCCGAACCGGCGCAGGTTGCCGGCGCTCGCGCCCCGCCAGCCGTAGATGGACTGGCAGGGGTCACCCACCGCGGTCACCGGGTGGCCGTCACCGAACAGCGCCCGCAGCAGGACCAGCTGGGCGTGGCTGGTGTCCTGGTATTCATCGAGCAGCACGACCTGGTAGCGGCCGCGTTCGGCCGCGCCGACCTCGGGGTGGCGGACCGCGATCCGGGCCGCGATGGCCACCTGGTCGCCGTGGTCGATGACCTCACGCTCAGCCTTGGCCCGCGCGTACCCGGCCACCATGGGCAGCAGCTGCTCCCGGGCCCGCTGGCAGTCCAGGATCTTGCGCACCGCACCGGGCAGCCTGCCCGGCAGCGCCGCGGCCTGCGCCTCCAGCCAGTCCCCCACGCCGGTCACCTCGTCTGGCGTCCGCAGGTGCTCAGCCAGCTCGCCGGCCAGCATCAGCACGGCCGCGGTGACCGCGGGCGGTGACCAGGTCACCGCGTCCATCGGGCCGCCGTACCCGGACACCACCCGGGCGGCGATCTGCCAGGCCACCGCGGGCGTGATCAGCCGCAGCGTCGGTTCCAGCGCCTCGCGCAGCGCGTGGTCGGCGACCAGCCGGGCGGCGTAGGCGTGGTACGTGGACACCACCGGCTCGCCGTCCAGGTCGGCAGGGCCGTCCCCGGACTGCGGGCCGGCGGCCTGGGCGGCCCGGACAGGCCGGCCTTGCGCAGCCCGTCCAGACGGGCCCGGACCCGCTGGCCGAGCTCGGCGGCGGCCTTCCTGGTGAAGGTCAGGCCCAGTACCCGCTCGGGCCGGACCACGCCGTTCGCGACCAGCCAGACCAGCCGGGCCGCCATGGTCTCGCTCTTGCCCGAGCCGGCCCGGCGATCACGGCCAGCGGCCTCGGCGGCGCCCCGATGACCGCAGCCTGCTCCGCGGTGGGCTCGGGCAGCCCGAGCAGCCGGGCCAGCTGCACCGGGGTACAGGTCACCGGGCCCTGGGTCACGGGGTCACCTGCGCCCCGTCAGGATGCACCGGGCAGCAGGTCCGGACCGGGCAGACCCGGCAGCCCGGGTTCACCGTGGCCCCGAAGACCGGCCCGGTCATGCCCGCCGCGACGGTCTCGACCAGCCGGCTGGCCCAGTCCGGCTCCGGGTCCTCGCCCAGCGCGCGCTGCCGCTGCACCTTGACCTCCGCCTTCAGGCCCGCCTTGCCCACCTGCACCAGCTCGGCGCCGCCCGGCTCGACCAGGCCGAACTGCTCGAACGCGCCCAGCAGCACGCGCCAGCTGGTACACGCCGAGCTGCGGGTTGCGGTCCAGGTCCGCGTCGGGCGGCCGGGACGAGCCGGTCTTCAGGTCCACGATGACGCCGCCGCCATGCTCGTCGCGCTCCAGCCGGTCCACCCGCCCGGTGATCTCCACCTGGCCGACCCGGACCCGGAGGGCCTGCTCCACCGCGACCAGCTGCCGGGGGTTGCCGCGGTGCCAGGCCAGGAACCGGGCCACCATGCGGCGCGCGAGCTCCCGCTGCTTGTCGTTGTACCAGGCGCTGCCGAAGTCCAGGTGGTGCCAGATGTCGTCGATACGCTCCTCGATGCCCGCTTCGCTGGCGCCCTCGGCGGCCAGGACCGCCGCCGCGTGGATGACCGTGCCGAGGTGCCGCAGTACGTCCGAGGTGCCGGCCCCGGCCGCGGCCTCCAGCAGCCAGCGCAGCCCGCACTTGGTGAAGGACTCGACCTGGGACGGGGACAGCTGGATGGTCCCCCCGCTGAGCGGGCCGGGATCGGACAGCGTCGGTCAGCGCGTACCACTGCCTCGGGTGCGCGCCGCGGACCCCGGCCGCCGCCAGCCGGGCCAGCTGGGCCGCGGCCGCGGCCCGGACCGCCCGCGGCCGGCCGGGTCAGCCGCGGCGTGGCGCAGCTCGGCGGTCAGCGCGGGCAGCGAGAGCCAGTGCCGTCCGGCCGACGCGACCCGCTCGATCTCCACGGCGTCACCGGCCAGCTCGGCCAGGAACCGGGACGGCCGGTCCTCGCTGTCTTCCCCGCCGGCCGCGGTGACCACCAGGGCGTGCCGGGCCCGGGTCACCGCCACGTAGAACAGCCGCCGCTCCTCGTCGAGGAGCTTGGACACCAGCGCCGCGGCCGCCGCGTCGCTGGCCCCGGGCGGGCCCGACGCGGCCTGCGCGTCGACCGCGTCGACCAGCTCGTCCATGCCCAGCAGCGAGGAGCGCATCCGCAGGTCGGGCCAGGTGCCCTCCTGCACCCCGGCCACCACGACCAGATCCCATTCCAGGCCCTTGGACCGGTGCGCGGTGAGGATGCGCACGGCCTCGCCCTCCGGGGCGCGGTCGGCCAGGGTATCGCCGGGGATCTCCTGGCCGCCCATGCTGTCCAGGAACAGCGAGGGCGAGCCCGGCGGCAGCCGGGCCGCGAACCGGGACGCCGCGTCGAACAGGGCGACCACGGCGTCCAGATCGCGGTCGGCGGCCGCGCCGCGGGTTCCCCCGGCGGCGCTCGCCGCCTGCCACGCGGGACCGAGGCCGGATGCGTCCCAGATCGCCCACAGCACGTCGTAGGCGGTCCCGGGGACCCCGTCCGGGATAGTCGCGCCCTGGGCCGTGCGCCGGGCCAGCTCGAGCAGCGTGGCCACCCGCCTGGCCGCGGCCGCCGGTGAGGGCCGCCGAGCAGGTTCAGCTGCCGCGGATCGCGCAGCGCGCTGGCCACCGGCTGGTTCCCGGGGGCAGCCCGGCCGCCACGTCGGCGGCGTGCAGCGACCGGCGCAGCCGCCGCAGGCCTACCGCGTCTGTCCCGCCCAGCGGCCCGGTCAGCAGCTCGGCCGCGGCGTCCTCATCGAGCGCACCCGGCTGCAGGGCGCAGCGCAGCAGCGCGAGCAGCGGCCGCGCACCCGGCTCCGCGGCCAGCGGCAGCTCGTCGCCCGCCACGACGGCGGGAACGCCCCCGGTCGCCAGCGCCCGGCGCAGCAACGGGACCTGGAGCGTGGCCGAGCGCACCAGAACGGCCATGGATGACCAGGGGATGCCGTCTACCAGGTGCCCGCGGCGCAGGGTGTCGGCGATCACGGCGGCTTCCTGGCTGGCGCTGGACGCCACCAGGATCCGGACGGATCCGGGCGCGGCGCTGGCCAGCGGACGCAGGTCGCGGTGGCCGCGGCGGCCTGCTCATGGCCGGTGGCGCGGGCGCGGTCCGGGAACGCCGGGTCATCGCGGCCCTGGTTCAGGCCCGCCGCCGCGGGCAGCCGGGCGGCCAGCCGGCGGGAGGCGGCGAGCAGGACCGGCCCGCTGCGGCGGCAGGTCCGCAGCGCGATGACGCTGGCCGGGCGGTCATCCGGGGTCCGGAACCGGTCCGGGAAGCGTCCCATCGCGTGGACATCGGCGCCCCGGAACGCGTAGATGGACTGGTCCGGGTCCCCCACTGCGATGAGCTCGCGGCCGTCACCGGCCAGCGCGTGCAGCAGGGCCTCCTGAGCCGGGTCGGTGTCCTGGTACTCGTCCACCAGGACCACGTCGTAGGCCTTGCGCTCCCGGTCCCGGGTCGCCGCGCGGTTCAGCAGCACAGCGGCGATCCGGACGATCTCCGCGTAGTCGTAGGCCGGGACCGGGGCCAGGTCGAAGCGTGCGGCGTAGCGGTCCAGGAAGCCGCCCGCCGCGACCCAGTCGTCCCGGCCGTGACGCGCGGCCCAGCCGGGCCAGGCCCCGGCCGTCCAGGCCACGCTCGGCGGCGCGGAGCAGGAAGTCGCGCAGCTCAGTGGCGAACCCCCGGGTGCCCAGGGCGGGCTGGAGCCGCTCCGGCCAGCGATGGGCGGTGGCCGCCGTCCCGCCGGCCGCCTCGGCGCGGAGCATCCGCCGGACCTCCAGCAGCTGCTCGGGGCCGGAGAGCAGGGTCGGCGGCACGTCCCCGGCCAGCACGAACTCCCGGCGCACCAGGGCATAGGCGTAGCTGTGGAAGGTCAGGGCCAGCGGCTGGCGGGTGGTCCGGCGCAGCCGGGTGGTGATCCGCTCCCGCAGTTCCTGCGCGGCCTTGCGGCTGAAGGTCAGGACGAGGACCCGTTCCGGGTCGATCCGGCGCTCGGTGATCCGGTGCGCTACCGCCTCGACGATCGCCGTGGTCTTGCCGGTGCCGGGCCCCGCCAGCACGAGCAGCGGGCCGCCCGCGTGGGCTACCACGGCCTGCTGGGCGGCGTCCAGGCGCGGCGGATCGGCCGGCGGCGTGGGCCGGCGCAGCAGCCGGTAGGCGTCCGGGTGATGGTCCATCGCCCAGCATTCCAGCAGAGGGCACCGACATCCGCAGTGAGGTTCACCGAGTGTCGGGAGGATTTGCGCCGGCCCCGGGCGGAACGACCCTCCCTGGCTCGCTGCCGGGACCGGCTAGGTTTCCTGCCCGGGCCAGCGGGCCAGCCGCATGTCCACCCGGGAGGGCGGGCCGTCCGGGGACGGGCGCAGCGGGGTGCCCTCGGCGCGGTACCGCTCGAGCGCGGCCCGCTCGTGCCCGCGCACCAGCGACCCGTCGGCGTGCACCACCCGCCACCATGGCGCGCTGCCGCCCCACAGGGCCATGACCCGGCCGACCTGGCGCGGGCCGCCCTGCCCCACGTACTCGGCCACGTCGCCGTAGGACATGACCCGGCCGGGCGGGATCGAGTCCGCTACGTCGAGCACGCGGCTGGCGAAGTCCGGCAGCCTGCCGGGCTCGTCTGGACCTGGCTGGCCCAGGCCCGGGCCGCCGGTCACGGGCTGGAGTCGGGCCAGGACGGCCAGCCGGACCCGGGTCCGCCGACCCCACGGACTCCTCTCGCCTGGCCCCGGATCCGCCCGGTCAGGCCAGGTAGCGTGCACCCGGGGGCCGGGCCACACCGGCTGCGGCGCCCGGTCCGCGGCGTGATGCCCCCGGGACAGGGTCCGCCGCAGGCCCATCAGCCGCCTCCCGGCCAGGCCGGCCGCGATCAGGAAGGCGAGCCCGACCAGGCAGGCCACGACCAGCCCGGCGGCACCCCGCGGGGCGATAGGCACCGGCGGCACGGCCGCGGCGCCCCCGCCGAAGTGGAGCGTCGGTGGGCGCGCCCGCCAGGACGCCTGGCTGGCCGGCCAGCTTCGCGGCGGCGGTCAGCGCCGCGGCCGCGTCCACCGTGCCGAACCCGACTTTATTGTCGTAGCCGCCGGCCGGACGGTTCTGGGTGGTCGAGGTGATGGCCTGCACGACCAGGGCCGGGGCCAGGCGCGGATACCTCGCCTTGATCAGCGCGGCTACCCCCGCGGTCAGCGCGCAGGCCGGGCTGGTCCCACTGACCAGCCAGTACTGCCCGTCGCGGCCTTGCGCAGGCACGTTGACCCCGGGCGCGGCGACCTGGACGGAGAGGTTGTCGCTGGAAAACCCGGCCGGCGCCCCGCTGCGCGATACCGCGGCGACGCCGAGCACGCCGGGGTAATCCGCCGGGAACGAGTAAGGAGCCTGGCCGGTGGCGCCGACCCCGGCCGAGTCGCCGGAGTTGCCGGACGAGGCCACGACGACGACGCCGTGATCGAGCGCGCTCTGCAGCGCGGAGCGGACCACCGTGCTGGGCTCGTCGTAGCCCAGCGACATGCTGATCACGTCCGCGTGGTGGCTGATCGCGTAGGTGATGGCCCGGGCCAGCGCACCCTGCACCCGGCTGTCCGACTCGTGCTCGTACGTGGCGTACCCGGGGTCATGCCGGTCGGTCACCACCCGGATCGAGAGCACCTTGGACTCCGGCGCCACGCCCACGATCCCGCTGCCGCCGCCGTCGTGGCCGTGCCCGGCGATCAGCGACGCCATCCACGTCCCGTGCACCCCCCAGTTGGGGTTGCTCGGCGGCGTGTTGACCCCGCTCAGGTTGGGGCCGGTGATGACGGAGCCGGCCAGGTCGGATACGTCCGGGTTGACCCCGCTGTCGATCACGGCGACGGTCGACCCCTGCCCCCGGCTCACCGCCCAGGCGGACGGTGCGCTGACCGCGTCGAGTACCCACATCTGCGCGTTGCGCACGGTGTCGGCGCTGGCCATGCTGGGGGCGGCCACGGCGCCGGCCGCCCCGCATGGCCAGCATGGCCAGCATGGCCAGGCTGGCCACGGCCGGGCGCGGCCGCTGGGGGACGCTCAGCATGCCGGTCCGCCCGGGCAGCTGGCCGGGGGCGGGGACGCGCCGATCCGGGCGGCGATCCAGTCCGATATCCCGTCCGCGGCGCTCAGCATCTCGTCCTTGTCGTAGGGATCGGCTGACTCGCGGACGCGGGGCCTGCCGTCCGCGTAGCCGACGGTGGACATGATCAGGTAGGGGCCGGCTGCGGAGATAGCGGACAGCTGGCGGGCCGCATCGCTGAACGACGCGGCCAGCGTGTGACCGAACGGGACGGCGCGCACCCCGGCCGCGGCCGCCCGCACAGGCAGCGCGTGCAACGCATCGCTGGCCCGGCCCGGGCTGGGCAGCACCGCGATCCCGACCGTCACCGCGAACGTGCCGGTCGAGTCCTGGTACGTGGCCCGCAGCACGGTGGTGCAGCGCTGCCGGGCCAGTACCCGCCACGCCTCGGGGCTCGTCGCCGAGGGGCAGGAGGCGGCCGGGGCGATACCGAGCCGGGTGGCGGACAGCCGGGCCGGCGTGGCGCTGTCCAGCGCCGGCGCGGGCACCTGGTACGGGATGACCGCAGGGAAGATCCGGCCCGCCGGCCAGGTACGCCAGCGCTTACCGATCTCCCACGCCGAGAGCTGCTGCTGCTGCTGGTGGCTGAACGTCCGGGGCAGTAGATGCAGGACGACCACGCCCGCCGAGACGCCGAGCCCGATCAGCGCGAGCGCGAAGCCCGCCAGGATCAGGCGGTAACGCTGCCGCTCCTGGCTGGGTCGCGCGGCATGTGCGCTGCGTGGTGATCCAGCCACGGATAGTGAGGCATGCGGCTCCGGCTCCGTAGGGCTGCTTCTCTCCGGCGCCGGGTCGCCGCCGCCACCCGGAGCCGCCGGACGCTTAGCCACACCGGAATGGTACGGCCTGGCCCGGCCCCGGTACCGGGCGCACGGCGAGGTTGCCCGGATAAGGGCAGGTTATGGGCCTGGAGAACGGGGGCCCTGCTCACCCGGTGCCCGCCCCCGGTTCAGTCACTCCGAGATCAGTACGAGGGCAGTGACGGGTCGACCGTGGCGACCCAGGACAGCACCCCGCCGCCCACGTGCACCGCGTCAGCGAACCCGGCGTTCTTCACGATCGCCAGGCATTCCGCCGACCGGGCACCGGACTTGCAGTGCAGTACCACCCGCTGGTCCTGCGGGAGGCGCTCCAGCGCGGCGCCGGACAGGAACTCGCCCTTGGGGATGAGCACCGAGCCCGGGATCGAGACGATCTCGTACTCGTTGGGCTCGCGCACGTCCACCAGGAAGATGTTCTCGCCCGCGTCCTGCATGTCCTTGAGCTGCCGGGCGGTGATCGTGGAGCCGGCCGCGGCCTCCTGGGCCTCCTCGGACACCGCGCCGCAGAACTCCTCATAGTCGATCAGCTCGGTGACCGTCGGGTTCTTGCCGCAGACCGGGCACTCGGGGTCTTTGCGGACCTTCACCGAGCGGTAGGTCATCTCCAGGGCGTCGTAGATCATCAGGCGGCCGGCCAGCGGCTCGCCGATTCCGGTGATGACCTTGATGGCCTCAGTGACCTGGATGGAGCCGATGGAGGCGCACAGGACGCCGAGCACGCCGCCCTCGGCGCAGGACGGGACCATCCCGGGCGGCGGCGGCTCCGGGTACAGGCAGCGGTAGCACGGCCCGTACTCAGCCCAGAACACGCTGGCCTGGCCGTCGAAACGGTAGATGGAGCCCCACACGTACGGCTTGCCCAGCAGGACACACGCGTCGTTGACGAGGTACCGGGTCGCGAAGTTGTCCGTGCCGTCCACGATGAGGTCGTAGCCGGCGAAGATCTGCATCGCATTGTCGGAGTCGAGGCGCTCGGGATGCACGATCACGTTCACGTACGGGTTGATCTCACGGATGCTGTCCCGGGCGGACTCGGCCTTGGGCCGGCCGATGTCGGACTGGCCGTGGATCACCTGGCGCTGCAGGTTCGACTCATCGACGACGTCGAAGTCCACGATGCCGAGCGTGCCCACGCCCGCCGCGGCCAGGTAGAGGAGGGCGGGGGAACCCAGGCCGCCAGCACCCACGCAGAGCACTTTGGCGTTCTTGAGCCGCTTCTGCCCGGTCATCCCGACGTCCGGGATGATCAGGTGGCGCGAGTAGCGGCGGACTTCGTCCACGGTCAGCTCAGCAGCCGGTTCGACCAGCGGTGGAAGCGACAAGGCAACTCTCCTGAGACGGCAGATCCGGGCTCGGTCCCGAGACCCGGCTCTTCCTGCAACCCAGTCCCGGGCAGGCACATTCCCCCCGGGGCCGGGCACAGTCTCCCATGATGACGCGCGATCCGCGTGCGGGGAAGCCGCCCCCGGAAATGTCACTGCCGGCCGGTACAACTCAAAGTGCGCGGCGCGGAGCCCCGCACCTGGCCCCGTCGCCGCGCAACGTCAGCAGACCCGCGTTCGTCGCCGATTTCCGGGAGGTCCCATGCCTACTCCGCCCGCGCAGCCACCAGGGGCCAGGCCAGGTTCGGGACCGGGCGGGCGGCGCCGTGCCTGCCCCCGGGTGCCTGGGCCGCCGCTGCCCGATCCGGACGGGGTGCGCCTGTGCCCGGTCCCCGACTCGGCTCCGCCCTACGATGACGAGCTGTTACCGCGCCTCGCCCGCCCCGCGCCCGCGGGTGGCCCGGCTTTGCCCTCGGGCCAGGCCGCCCGCCAGGGTCAGGACGGGGAGCAGAACCGGGACGGGGAGCGGGACCAGGGCGGGGAGCGGGACCAGGGCGGGGACGACGCGCCGCCCCCGCCGGGCGGACGGCCGGCGCCGGCGGACGGCGCGTGGCCCGGCCAGTTCGCGCAGGTTCTGGTGGAAACGCTGGCCGGGTCCCGGCCGCCACGGCAGATATCGAGCTGGGCCACCGAGCACGCCCGTGCCCGTATCCAGCGGCTGGGCCCGATGCTCTCCGCCGGCCAGCGGCCCCAGCTGCGCCGGGTGGTCGCGTTCCGGCCCGCCTCCGGCGTGATCGAGATGACCGTGGTGGTGAGCTTCGGGCCCCGGGTCCGCGCCCTGGCCGTCCGCCTGGAGCACAGCCCGCCACCCCGGGCCTGGCCCGGCCAGCAATCCCGCACCGCCCGGTGGCTGTGCACCGAGGTCGAGGCGGCCTAGCGACGCCTGCGGTCAGTCAGCTCGCCGGCGAGATCAGATCAGTTCCGGGCGGCCGGGCGGCACCTAGACGCCGGCCCGGTTGCGGGGGTCGCCGTGGCAGCGCTTGTACTTCCGGCCCGACCCGCAGGGGCACAGGTCGTTGCGGCCGACCCGGCTGAACTGGTCACCGTCGGCCGGGGTGCTGCTGTGCTGCTCCACCTGGCCCGGCCCGTCCGCCGACGGCGCGGAGTACTGCAGCCTGGACGGGCGTTGCGGACGCTGCAGCCCAGGCGCCACGACCGGCGGCGCCGCGTCCCCGGCCGGGGCGGCGTGCGCGCCCCGCGGGCGGTTGCCACCCTGCCCGTTGCGGCCCTGACCGTTGCCACCCTGCCCATTGCCGGTGCGGGCCGTGGCACCGGACCGGCTGCCCGCGCGGCCGGATTGCGGCTGGTTCTTCTGGGAGCCGGCCCCGGCGGCCCGGGAACCGTTCGCAGGCTGGGCCGGCGGGGCGGCGCCCACCGCAGGCTGGCCCGCGGCCGTGACCGGCGCGGGCCCGGCCGCCTCCTCGACGATCGGGTTTTCCTGCACCTCGACCTGCAGGTTGAACAGGTTGCCGACCGACTCCTCCTTGATGCCCTCCATCATGGCGTTGAACATGTCGAAGCCCTCGCGCTGGTACTCCACCAGCGGGTCACGCTGGGCCCAGGCGCGCAGCCCGATGCCCTCGCGCAGGTAGTCCATCTCGTAGAGGTGCTCGCGCCACTTCCGGTCCAGGACCGCGAGCACCACCCGGCGCTCGAGCTCGCGCATGATCTCCGGGGTGAGTTCCTCTTCGCGCCGGTCGTAGCTTTCCTGGGCGTTGGCCCGGATGACCTCGGTCAGGGACTCCCGGGACATGCCCTGATCACCGCCGGCTTCCTCCACCGCCTCCGCCACGGTGAGCTCGGGGTGGTAGAGCGCCTGAAGGGCGGTCCACAGCTTGTCCAGATCCCACTCCTCGGCGAACCCTTCGCTGGTCGCACCGGCGACGTAACCCTCGATCACGTCGTCGATCATCTCCCGGATCTGCTCGTGCAGGTCCGCCCCTTCGAGGACGCGGCGGCGCTCGGAGTAGATGACCTTGCGCTGCCGGTTCAGGACGTCGTCGTACTTGAGCACGTCCTTGCGGATCTCGAAGTTCTGCTGCTCGACCTGGGTCTGGGCGGACCGGATGGACCGGGTCACGGCCTTGGACTCGATCGGCACGTCCGGGGGCGTCTTCAGCCACTCCATGAAGTGCGCGACCTTGTCCGCGTTGAACATGCGCATCAGGTCGTCTTCGAGGGACAGGTAGAACCGGGACTCGCCCGGGTCGCCCTGGCGGCCGGACCGGCCGCGCAGCTGGTTGTCGATGCGGCGCGACTCGTGCCGCTCGGTGCCCAGCACGTACAGGCCGCCCGTCGCGACGACCTCCACGTGCTCCTCGGCCACCGCGGCCTTCGCCTTGTCCACGGCCTCGGCCCACGCCGCCTCGTAGTCCTCCGGCGTGTCCACCGGGGACAGGCCACGCTGGTGCAGCTCGATATCCGCGATGAAGTCGGGGTTGCCGCCCAGCATGATGTCGGTGCCGCGGCCGGCCATGTTGGTGGCCACGGTGACCGCGCCCTTCCGGCCGGCCTGCGCGATGATCGCGGCCTCACGCTCGTGGTACTTGGCGTTCAGCACCTCGTGCGGCACGCCGTGGCGCTTGAGCATCCGGGACAGGACCTCGGACTTCTCCACGCTGGTCGTGCCGACCAGCACCGGCTGGCCCTGGGCATGCCGCTCGGCGATGTCCTCGACGACCGCCTCGAACTTGGCCTGCACGGTCTGGTAGACCACGTCGGCGACGTCGAGCCGGATCATCGGCTTGTTGGTCGGGATCGGCACCACGCCGAGCTTGTAGATCTGGGCGAACTCATTCGCCTCGGTCATGGCCGTGCCGGTCATCCCGGCCAGCTTGTCGTAGAGCCGGAAGTAGTTCTGCAGCGTGATCGTGGCCAGGGTCTGGTTCTCGTTCTGGATCTGCACGCCTTCCTTGGCCTCGATGGCCTGGTGCATCCCCTCGTTGTAGCGGCGGCCGTGCAGCATCCGGCCGGTGAACTCGTCCACGATCAGGACCTCGCCGTTGACCACGACGTAGTCCTTGTCCTTCTTGTACAGCTCCTTGGCCTTGATCGCGTTGTTCAGGAAGCTGACCAGGGGCGTGTTGACCGGGTCGTAGAGGTTGTCGATGCCGAGGTAGTCCTCGACCTTCTCCACCCCGGACTCGAGGATGCCGACGGTCTTCTTCTTCTCGTCGACCTCGTAGTCCCCCTCGCCGTCCTCGCCGCGGCGCAGCCGCGGGACGATCTTGGCGAACTCCGTGTACCACCGGGCACTCTGCTCAGCCGGCCCGCTGATGATCAGCGGGGTCCGCGCCTCGTCGACGAGGATCGAGTCGACCTCGTCCACGATCGCGAAGTGGTGCCCGCGCTGGACGCACTCCTCCAGGCCCCAGGCCATGTTGTCGCGCAGGTAGTCGAAGCCGAACTCGTTGTTGGTGCCGTAGGTGATATCGGCCTCGTACTGCTTGCGGCGCTCCTCCGGCGGCTGCTGGGACAGGATCACGCCCACCTCGAGGCCGAGGAAGCGGTGCACCCGGCCCATCCACTCCGAGTCACGCTTGGCCAGGTAGTCGTTGACGGTGACGACGTGCACGCCCGCACCGCCCAGCGCGTTGAGGTAGGCGGGCAGCACCGACGTCAGCGTCTTCCCCTCGCCGGTCCTCATCTCGGCGATGTTGCCCATGTGCAGCGCGGCCCCGCCCATCAGCTGGACGTCGAAGTGCCGCTGTCCCAGCGTGCGGCTGGCCGCCTCGCGGACCGTGGCGAAGGCCTCCGGCATCAGGTGGTCGAGGGGCTCCCCGTCCTTCAGCCGCTCCCGGAACTCGTCGGTCATCGCGCGCAGCTCGGCGTCGCTCAGCGCGGCGAAGTCCTCTTCGATCGAGTTGACCTGTTCGGCGATCCGCTTGAGCTTGCGCAGGGTCTTGCCCTCACCCGCGCGCAGGACACTGTCGATGATGACTGGCACTTCTTGTCGCGCTCCTCGCGGATCGTGGCCGGCTACCCGGAACCCTTGCCCGGAAAACTCTGTGGCCGGAAACCCTCTGGCCGGAAGACATCACCGCCCTGGGCCGCCGGCCAGCGGACTGGCCTGCCGTGTGGCTACCCGGGCGGACGGCTGCCGACCTGCCGGGGGGCCGGGTAAACGGCCCGCCGGGCGGACGACAGCCAGTGGCGCACCGGTGCCACCCGTCACCTGTCATGGTAGGCGAGACACGCAACGAAACCGAGCCGCAGCGTGCACCCCGGCGGGAACGTTGCTGATCTGAGAACGTCGTGGCGGCGCCAGGGTTCCCGGTCGCCGGCCGGAACGCCCCTAATCCGGGGACGTTGCCCGCACCCGGGCTGAATCGGAGGCCGCATCCGGCCGCCTGCGTCCCCGGCCCGCGCGGCGTCCCGCTACGCTGTCGCGTGCGAGCGCGCCCGGCCCTGGCCGTGGCGTATGCAGCCTGCCTTACCGGAAACGCGCCCGGCCCAGCCTGCATTCCGGGGGGCCGGGCGCGGACATGGCGGGGATCCCCGCCACAATATGTACCAGCGGTGGCAGTTCCGCCCGGCGCGGCGGTACCTGCCCGCCCCGGTGGCCAGGAACCGGTGGACGAGGAGAGGAGCGGCGCTCATGACGGACCAGGTGGGAATGGACCTCAGGTCCGGCGCCGGGACGGATGTGGACGCCCACGGCGACGCCGCGCCCGCGGGCCCGGGGCACTACGAGCCGTTCCACGGGCGCCCGGTGTCCTGGGTAGCGGTCAGCCTCATCATGCTCGGCTTCCTGGTCGGCGGCCTGTCCCTCGTCTTCGGCACGATCTGGTGGCTGTTCTGGACCGGCGCGGGCCTGGTGGTGGTCGGCGGCCTGATCGCTGCGTCCACCAACATCTTCGAGGACTGGTACTAAAAAGCGCGCGGGCCGCCGCCAGGCCGGCTGGCGCGGCGGCCCTGGCTTCAGGGCCCGTGGCCTCAGGGCCCGTGGCTTCAGGGCCCGTGGCCTCAGGGCCCGTGGCCTCAGGGCCCGTGGCCTCAGGGCCCGTGGCCTCAGGGTCCCGGTCGCGCCCGGGACCGCCCGGGAATGTCGGTACCCCCGGTTAGGCTGCACGTCTTGTGGCGACTGCTCTCCTTCCAGCCCCCCAGCTGTCCGTTTCCGCTGCTGAGGCCCGGCTGCTCATGCTGCGCGCGCAGGGCTTCCTCGGCGCGGGCGGCCGCCGCGGCGGCGTGCCTGCGATGCTGCGCAGGCTCGGCGCGGTCCAGCTGGACACGATCAGCGTCCTGGCCCGCTCCCATGAGCTCGTCGCCTACGCCCGGCTCGGGCCAGTGCCGCGGGACCGGATCGAGCGTGCCTACTGGCATCCGCGCCAGCCAGCGGCCTTCGAGTACTGGTCCCACGCGGCCAGCATCCTGCCCCTGGAGGAATGGCCCTGGTACGCCTTCCGCCGCCGCGCGCTGCGCGCCCGGGGCAAGCGCTGGCATCAGAGTCACGAGCGCACGTGCGCCGAGGTGCTGGCCCGGCTGCGCGCCGAGGGACCGCTCAACGCCACCCAGCTCGGCGGGGCCAAGGCCGGCGGTCCCTGGTGGGACTGGTCGGAGACGAAGATTGCCGTGGAGTGGCTGCTGGACGTCGGTGAGGTGATCTGCGTCCGCCGGGATGGCTGGCGGCGCGTGTACGACCTGCCGGACCGGGTGCTGCCCAGCGAGCTGCTGGCCCGCGAGCCGGCCGACCAGGAATGCCTGGCCCATCTGGCCGGGGTGGCGGCCCGGGCGCTGGGCGTGGTGACCCGGGCAGACCTGATCGACTACCACCGGCTGCGCGAGCTGACCGACGGCCAGGCCAGGCACGCGGAACTCGCCGCAGAGTCGGCGCTGGCGGCCGGCCTGACCCCGGTCGAGATCGAGGTAGCCGTCCCGCCGGGGGCGGCCCGGAAGGCGCCCGCCACCGTGGTGCCGGGCTGGGCCGATCCGGCTGCGCTGGCCGAGACGCCCCGCGGACGGCACCGGGTCACCCTGCTGTCCCCGTTTGACTCCCTGGTCTGGGACCGCAAGCGCACCCGGCGGATGTTCGGCTTCGAGCACAGCCTGGAGGCCTACGTGCCCAAGCCCAAGCGGGTGCACGGGTACTACGCGATGCCGTTGCTGGCCGGGGGGCGCCTGCTCGGCCGGGTCGACCCGGTCCGCCAGGGCCAGACCCTGGTCGCCCGGCAGCTCTCGCTCGACTCCGCCGCGGCCGTCGCGCCGATGGCCCGCGCGCTGCGCGAGGCGGCGGAGTGGGTAGGCTGCTCGGCGGTCGGGATCGGGCAGGTCAACCGCCCGGACCTCGGGGCGCGGCTGCGCAGTGCCCTTAGTGACGGGGCCCTTAGTGACGGGGCCCCCGCTGACGGGGCCCCCGCTGACGGGGCCCCCGCTGACCAGGCCCGGTCGTGATGCGCTGCCGCGATGCAGTCCGGGACGGCTGACCTCACCCTCACTCCATCGGCTGGTGCGCGATGGCGGCCGGTTCCCGGCCGGCGAGCAGCCAGCCGGTCACTGCGGCTGCGAGCGGCATGCCCACCAGCATGAGCAGCAGGCTGGTGGTGGGCACGCTCTTCAGCTCACCGAGGCCGTCGAGCTTGTTATCCCAGGAGTAGCCGATGGCGGCGGTATAGGCCGCCACCGTACCGAGCACCGCGCCGGCCAGGCCGAGGGCACCGGCCGTGACCCCGGTCAGGGCGCGGCGGGTCCAGCCGCTGGCCCCGGTGGCGGCCAGGGTGCGCAGGTCACCAGCGGTTTCGCTGCGGATGAGGCCGAGCGTCATGGCCAGGATGCCCAGCGCCAGCACGATGCCGAACACCGTCGCCCAGCCAATGATCACCGCCACCGACGGGATGCTGTTCCTGGTTTCGATGCTCAGGCTGGCCGCGGCTGCGGTGGCCCTGGCGTTGGTGATCTGCGTGGCGGTCGGCGGGGTCGGCGTCTGGATGAGCCAGCCGTCCGCCGTCACGCTGCGCTGCAGGTGGAGCGCGGCGATGGCGTGCTCGGTGATCACGGTGTTCGGGGCCGACGTGCCGGACGGAAGCGCGCTGACCTCCTGGATCACCGGGTTGGCCAGGCACCCGTTCTTCGGGCACGGGAAC
>CAWJDQ010000007.1:0-418188 GCA_963841695.1 uncultured Actinomycetes bacterium
GCCGCTGAGCGCCTCCGTGCGGCGGGGAATTTTCCCCACTGCGAGAGGGTTGCAAACCTCGCTACGCGGCGTCCAGGGGGCCGCTGGGGGCTTCCCGGAGCACCCTGCCGGGGGCTGCATAGCACGGCAGATCTTCCCGCTGCAGGTCAGCAAGGGAGAGCCGGACGGGGCGGGCTCCGATTTGACGGAAACCGCTTTGCTGCTTAGTGTTCTACCTGCCCCAAGGGAAACCGGAACGCCGCTGGCGGACGGTCCCGGGGGACGGCAGGGCCCAGGACGCAGTCGCCATCAGCTGATGGCGAACCCGGACTGGCCGACTGCGGGACGGAGCCCGGACACGGGTGGTCCCGAACCGCAGTAAGCTGAGGAACAAGGCACGTTGCGGGGTCTCGTAGCGGTACGAACAGGACCCCAAAGCTCGGTCAAAAAATCCTGATCACAGGGTTTGACAGCCCGGGAACGTGCTGGTAAGTTAGAAGGGTTGCCCCGGAGTTAGGCGAAAAGCCTGACGATGGTGCGCGTCCGCTCCTTGAGAACTCAACAGCGTGCTAAAAGCCAGTGCACATGCACTAAAACCCCCGTCAGCGGGGTCTGTCCGGCAACGGCCAGTATCTCGCTAACGGATTTAGCCAGATCGCTTCCATGGGTGGCGTAAGCCAGCCGGACGAAGCACTCCTTTGTCAGCTCCCGCTCGCTTCGGCAAGCGGTTGCATATAGACATCAACGGAGAGTTTGATCCTGGCTCAGGACGAACGCTGGCGGCGTGCTTAACACATGCAAGTCGAGCGGAAAGGCCCTTCGGGGTACTCGAGCGGCGAACGGGTGAGTAACACGTGAGCAACCTGCCCTTAGCTCTGGGATAGCTCCGGGAAACCGGAATTAATACCGGATATGACCTAGGCCGACATCGGCCGTGGTGGAAAGTTTTTCGGCTAGGGATGGACTCGCGGCCTATCAGCTAGTTGGTGGGGTAATGGCCTACCAAGGCGACGACGGGTAGCCGGCCTGAGAGGGCGACCGGCCACACTGGGACTGAGACACGGCCCAGACTCCTACGGGAGGCAGCAGTGGGGAATCTTGCGCAATGGGCGAAAGCCTGACGCAGCGACGCCGCGTGGGGGATGAAGGCCTTCGGGTTGTAAACCCCTTTCAGCAGGGACGAAAACGACGGTACCTGCAGAAGAAGCGCCGGCTAACTACGTGCCAGCAGCCGCGGTAACACGTAGGGCGCAAGCGTTGTCCGGAATTATTGGGCGTAAAGAGCTCGTAGGCGGACTGTTGCGTCTGCTGTGAAAAGCTGGGGCTTAACCCTGGCCTTGCAGTGGATACGGGCAGACTAGAGGTAGGTAGGGGAGAATGGAATTCCCGGTGTAGCGGTGAAATGCGCAGATATCGGGAGGAACACCGGTGGCGAAGGCGGTTCTCTGGGCCTTACCTGACGCTGAGGAGCGAAAGCGTGGGGAGCGAACAGGATTAGATACCCTGGTAGTCCACGCTGTAAACGTTGGGCGCTAGGTGTGGGGTCCTTCCACGGATTCCGTGCCGCAGCTAACGCATTAAGCGCCCCGCCTGGGGAGTACGGCCGCAAGGCTAAAACTCAAAGGAATTGACGGGGGCCCGCACAAGCGGCGGAGCATGTTGCTTAATTCGACGCAACGCGAAGAACCTTACCAAGGTTTGACATGCAGGGAAAAGCCGTGGAGACACGGTGTCCGTAAGGGCCCTGCACAGGTGGTGCATGGCTGTCGTCAGCTCGTGTCGTGAGATGTTGGGTTAAGTCCCGCAACGAGCGCAACCCTCGTTCTATGTTGCCAGCGGATAATGCCGGGGACTCATAGGAGACTGCCGGGGTCAACTCGGAGGAAGGTGGGGATGACGTCAAGTCATCATGCCCCTTATGTCTTGGGCTGCAAACATGCTACAATGGCCGGTACAGAGGGCTGCGAAACCGCAAGGTGGAGCGAATCTCAAAAAGCCGGTCTCAGTTCGGATTGGGGTCTGCAACTCGACCCCATGAAGTCGGAGTCGCTAGTAATCGCAGATCAGCAACGCTGCGGTGAATACGTTCCCGGGCCTTGTACACACCGCCCGTCACGTCACGAAAGTCGGCAACACCCGAAGCCGGTGGCCTAACCCGTAAGGGGAGGAGCCGTCGAAGGTGGGGCCGGCGATTGGGACGAAGTCGTAACAAGGTAGCCGTACCGGAAGGTGCGGCTGGATCACCTCCTTTCTAAGGAGCAACTGGCGCGCTCGACCACTTGTGGCCGATGTCGCGTCCAGAGCCATATCTCAGGCGAATGTTCTGAGGTGGCTGCTCACTAGTGGAGCACTGGTTATTCGGTCTGGGGCGTCTGCCCGCCCAGCTAGTACACCCGCTTGCGGGAGGAACGCTGGATACGGGAGGCAAGCCAGGCCGGGCACGCTGTTGGGTCCTGAGGGAACGGCCGCTTCAATGGGTCTCCTTCATAGCGGGCCGGTGGGCCTCGCCTGGTAACGGGCTGAGGCGCCGGAGCCGCCCGTATCTTGAGAACTGCACAGTGGACGCGAGCATCACATCAGTAGTGCCAAGTTATTAAGGGCGCACGGTGGATGCCTTGGCACCAGGAGCCGAAGAAGGACGTAGGAGCCTGCGATAAGCCCCGGGGAGTCGGCAACCAGACTTCGATCCGGGGATTTCCGAATGGGGAAACCTGGCGGGTGTAATGGCCCGTCGCCCCTGCCTGAACACATAGGGCAGGTGGAGGTAACGTGGGGAAGTGAAACATCTCAGTACCCACAGGAAGAGAAAGCAACCGCGATTCCCTGAGTAGTGGTGAGCGAAAAGGGAATAGGCCAAACCGATTACGTGTCATAGCCAGCAGGCGTTGCGTAATCGGGGTAGCGGGACCGCCCAGCCGGAGCTGCTGAACCGGCAGGAAGTAAGAAATCGCTTTGGTAATCGAAGATTCTGGAAAGAATCGGCACAGAGGGTGACACCCCCGTAGGTGAAACCTAAGCGACTTCCGGGCGGGATCCCAAGTAGCACGGGGCCCGAGAAATCCCGTGTGAATCTGGGGGGACCACCCCCTAAGCCTAAATACTCCCTGGTGACCGATAGTGCACAAGTACCGTGAGGGAAAGGTGAAAAGTGCCCCGGTGAGGGGTCGTGAAATAGTACCTGAAACCGTGCGCCTACAAGCCGTGGGAGCGTGTCAGCCTTCGGGTTGACGTGAAGTGACCGCGTGCCTTTTGAAGAATGAGCCTGCGAGTTATGGTATGTGGCAAGGTTAACCCGTGTGGGGGAGCCGTAGCGAAAGCGAGTCTTAATAGGGCGAATGAGTCGCATGTCATAGACCCGAAGCGGAGTGATCTACCCATGGGCAGGTTGAAGCGCGGGTAAGACCGCGTGGAGGACCGAACCCACCAGGGTTGAAAACCTGGGGGATGACCTGTGGGTAGGGGTGAAAGGCCAATCAAACTCCGTGATAGCTGGTTCTCCCCGAAATGCATTTAGGTGCAGCGTCGCGTGTTTCTTACCGGAGGTAGAGCTACTGGATGGCCTAGGGGGCCTACAAGCTTACCGAAGTCAGCCAAACTCCGAATGCCGGTAAGTGAGAGCGCGGCAGTGAGACTGCGGGCGATAAGGTTCGTAGTCGAGAGGGAAACAACCCAGATCACCAGCTAAGGCCCCTAAGCGTGTGCTAAGTGGGAAAGGATGTAGAGTTGCTCAGACAACCAGGAGGTTGGCTTAGAAGCAGCCACCCTTGAAAGAGTGCGTAATAGCTCACTGGTCAAGTGATTCTGCGCCGACAATTTAGCGGGGCTCAAGCACACCGCCGAAGCTGTGGCATTCGCGCGATAACCCGGCCCTTTTGTGGCGACGGTGGATGGCGGTCTTGACCGCTGCGGTTTCGGCCGTAGTTGTCTCGACTGCGGCCGCCCGAGCCTTTTAGGGTCCAGGTGCGCGGATGGGTAGGGGAGCGTCGGGTGGCGAGAGAAGCGGCGGAGTGATCCAGCCGTGGACGCCACTCGAGTGAGAATGCAGGCATGAGTAGCGAAAGAGGGGTGAGAAACCCCTCCGCCGAATGACCAAGGGTTCCTGGGGCAGGCTAATCCGCCCAGGGTAAGTCGGGACCTAAGGCGAGGCCGACAGGCGTAGTCGATGGACAACGGGTTGATATTCCCGTACCCGCTTATACGCGCCCATGCTGAATCTGGCGATGCTAAGCAGCCAACGCCGGCGATCCTTCGGGATGACCCGGCCGCGGATGCGACCCAGACTGGTAGTAGGCAAGCCGTAGGGGCGACGCAGGAAGGTAGCTCTACCGGGCGATGGTTGTCCCGGAGTAAAGGTGTAGGGCGGTGCGTAGGCAAATCCGCGCACCATATGCCTGAGACCTGATGCCGAGCCGATTTAGGCGAAGTGAGTAATCCTATGCTGCCAAGAAAAACCCCGCGGCGAGCGTATTAGCGGCCCGTACCCCAAACCGACTCAGGTGGTCAGGTAGAGAATACCAAGGCGATCGGGTGAACTGTGGTTAAGGAACTAGGCAAATTGTCCCCGTAACTTCGGGAGAAGGGGAGCCGTGCCCGGTGACGAGGCTTGCCCTCAGAGCTGGGTGCGGTCGCAGATAGCAGGGGAAAGCGACTGTTTACTAAAAACACAGGTCCGTGCTAAGTCGCAAGACGACGTATACGGACTGACGCCTGCCCGGTGCCGGAACGTTAAGGGGAAGGGTTAGTGGCTTTGGCCGCGAAGCTCTGAACTTAAGCGCCGGTAAACGGCGGTGGTAACTATAACCATCCTAAGGTAGCGAAATTCCTTGTCGGGTAAGTTCCGACCTGCACGAATGGCGTAACGACTTTCCCACTGTCTCAACCACAGACCCGGCGAAATTGCACTACGAGTAAAGATGCTCGTTACGCGCAGCAGGACGGAAAGACCCCGGGACCTTCACTGCAGCTTGACATTGGTGTTTGGGACGTCTTGTGTAGGATAGGTGGGAGACTTTGAAGCAGGGACGCCAGTCCTTGTGGAGTCATCGGTGAAATACCACTCTGGTCGTTCTGGATGTCTAACCTGGGTCCGTGATCCGGATCAGGGACAGTGTCTGGTGGGTAGTTTAACTGGGGCGGTTGCCTCCTAAAAGGTAACGGAGGCGCCCAAAGGTACCCTCAGCCTGGTTGGCAATCAGGTGTCGAGTGTAAGTGCACAAGGGTGCTTGACTGTGAGACAGACATGTCGAGCAGGAGCGAAAGCTGGGACTAGTGATCCGGCGGTGGCATGTGGAAGCGCCGTCGCTTAACGGCTAAAAGGTACCCCGGGGATAACAGGCTGATCTTCCCCAAGAGTCCATATCGACGGGATGGTTTGGCACCTCGATGTCGGCTCGTCGCATCCTGGGGCTGGAGCAGGTCCCAAGGGTTGGGCTGTTCGCCCATTAAAGCGGTACGCGAGCTGGGTTTAGAACGTCGTGAGACAGTTCGGTCCCTATCCGCTGCGCGCGTAGGAGATTTGAAAGGGGCTGTCCCTAGTACGAGAGGACCGGGACGGACGAACCTCTGGTGTGCCAGTTGTTCTGCCAAGAGCACGGCTGGTTGGCTACGTTCGGAAGGGATAACCGCTGAAAGCATCTAAGCGGGAAGCTCGCCTTAAGATGAGATCTCCCTCGGGGTTAACCCGGTAAGGCCCCCAGCTAGACGACTGGGTTGATAGGCCGGAGGTGGAAGCGCTGCAAGGCGTGGAGCTGACCGGTACTAATAGGCCGAGTGGCTTGGCTTCTACATTCTTTGTGTGTTTCGCGTCCACTGTGCGGTTCCCGAGGTGCGGTCGGTGCCGTGCTGGTTGTGGCTAAGGCCCAGCCGGTACGGTCCCCACATCTCCATAGTGTTTCGGTGGCCATGGCGAAGGGGAAACACCCGGTTCCATTCCGAACCCGGAAGTTAAGCCCTTCAGCGCCGATGGTACTGCGCGGGGGACCGCGTGGGAGAGTAGGACGCCGCCGGACATCTTCAGTTGAGGCCGCTCCCGGACGGGAGCGGCCTCAACTGCGTTGTCCGGGACCAGGGTTACCGGGGGCGGTCAGGGTCCCCCCGGTGGGGCACGGCGGCATGATGGCCATCAGGAAAGAGCGGAGAAAGAGCGTGGCAGGCGAGCAGGGCCAAGGTGGCGGACGCCCGGGCGGCGCGGGGCGCGGCCAGGGCCGGTCCGCCGGCGCGGCGCGGGGCCAGGGCCGGTCTGCCGGTGCCGATCGCGGGGGGGCCGGGCGGGCGGCAGCCAGGGCCGGGCGGGCGGCAGCCAGGGCCGGGGCGGCGCGGCCCGCGGCCGGGCGGGGGCCAGTGGCAGTAGCCGGGCCGGTGCCGGTGGCCAGGGCCGAACCGGCACTCCTGATCGCGGCCGTGGCGCTGGCGGGCCGGGGTGGACCAGCGCAAGCGGGACGGGCCGGGCCGGTAGCGCCGGCAGTACCGCCCGCCGCGCCAGCACGTCCGGCGTCCCGCGCGGCAGCGCGCCTGCCCGGCGTGGCCCGGGCGCACCCACTTCGCGCGCAGGCGGTTCTTCACGGGCAGGCGGTTCACGGGCCCGGGGCGGTCCCGCTGGTGCAGGTTCCGGCGGCCCGGACCAGCGCGGCTCGGACCGCAACGCCCCGGCCGGCTCTGCCCGCGCGGCCGGCGCGGCCCGCGGAGCGGGCGCGGCCCGCGCATACGCCCCACGGGGGACTGGTGCCCCAAGAGGATCGAATGCACCACGGGACGCCGCTGCCCCACGAGGCGCCGGAGCCTCTCGCGCCGCGGGAGGGCCCCGCGCCACGGGCGCTTCCCGGGCGGCGGGCGCTTCCCGGGGAACCGGTGCCCCGCGCGGGAGCCGGCCCGGCTCGCCCCGCGGCGACTCTTTCCCGGCCGGCCGGAGCCCATCACGCGGGTCAGCCGCGGGGGGAACCGCCCGGACCGGCGGGTACGGCGACCGGCCCGGCCGTGACCGTAGCCCGGGCGACAGCCCGCGGGCCAGTGGTGCGCGGGCCAGTGGTGCGCGGGCCAGTGGTGCGCGGGCCAGCAGCCCGCGCGGTGCCGCCGCCGAGCGCCGGCCTGGCGGCTTCGCGGGTACCCGGCCGCCGGGCTCCGGCGGCCGGAGTGCCCCCTACAGCCCAGCACGGGACAGCGCGGGTCGGGACAGCGACGCCGGGCGGGCCGGTGGCCGCGCGCCGTACCGCCCCGGACGTCCCGCGTCCGGCCGTCCAGCCGCCGGGCGGCCTGCCCCGGGACGTGCCAGCTACGGCCGTCCTGCGTCGGGGCGTCCTGCGTCGGGACGTCCCGCTGGCCGCCAGGGCGCCGGGCGTGACCAGGCTGACCAGTCCCGCAGCACTGGTCCCCGGTCCGGGCCGGCCCGGACCGGGAGCCTGCCGGACATCCCGGCCGGCCTCACCGAGAACCAGCTTGACCCCGCCGCCGCGGCTGAACTGCGGACCCTGCCGGGCGACCTGGCCTCGGCCGTGGGCCGCCGGCTGCTCGCCGCCAGCCTGGCCGACGACGCCGAGGCCGGCTACCAGCACGCGATGGAAGCCCGGCGGCTGGCCGCCCGGGTGGGCATCGTCCGGGAGACCACCGGCATTGCCGCGTACCGCGCCGGGCACTGGGCCGAGGCGCTCGCCGAGCTGCGGGCCGCCCGCCGGCTCACCGGCCGGACCAGCTACCTGCCCCTGATGGCGGACGCAGAGCGGGCCCTGGGCCGGATCGACCGTGCGCTGGGCGTGATCGCCGAGGGCGCCCGGGCCAGGCTCGACCGGGAGACCGAGGTCGAGCTGCGCATCGTGGAGTCGGGCATCCGCCGGGACCAGGGACTGGCCGAGGCGGCCGTGGTGGTCCTGCAGCTGCCCGAGCTCAGGGAGCGCCGGGTGCGGCCGTGGTCGGCCCGGCTGTTCTACGCGTATGCGGACGCCCTGCTGGATGCGGGCCGGACCGAGCAGGCGCGCGAGTGGTTCGCCCGGGCCGCGGTCGCGGACCCGGACGAGCTGACCGACGCCGCCGAGCGCTTCGACGATCTGGACGATGTGATCATCGACGACCTTGCCGGGGACGGCGACCCCGATGAGGACGACGACCCCGCCGGGGACGGTGATCTCGGCTGACCCGGGCCCGCTGAGCGCCGGCCGTTAGGTCCGTGCGGGCCGGATTCATCGGCCGCGCCGCGCGGCCTACGCTCGCCGCCGCAGAGACGCCACGGCGGCGGCCAGCGCTACTCGTAGCGCAAAGCACGCCCGGGCTCGATGCGCACGGCCCGGCGCAGGGTCGGGCGGACGACGAGCAGCGTGACCGCGATGACCGCGATGAGCGCGATAGGTACGCTCAGCGCCGGGAACACTTTCACGACGCTGACGCGGAGGTCGTGCTCGACGAACGCCACCAGACCCAGGAAGAGGGCATACCCGAGAAGTGATCCCAGGGCCCACCCCGCCGTCGCCATCACCACAGCCTCCGCGTTGAACACGCGGCGGATCTGCCGGGCACCGGCGCCGAGGCAGCGCAGGATCCCCACCTCCCTGGTGCGTTCGATGAGGGCCAGGGTCAGCGTACCTACCAGTCCGATCAGCGCGATGCCGACGACGAGCAGGCCGAGCGCCTCGAGCAGGGCGACGATGGAGTTGTTGCCCCTGGCGTTCTGCGCCGTCTCGACGTAGCTCTTCTGGATGGTTGCGGAGTACCCGGCCTGGCCGAGGCGCGTCTGCACCAATGCGGCAACCCGGTTGACGAAGTCGTGATTCGTGCTCGTGGTGGTGAGCCAGAGCGCGTTGACCGTTCCCGCCGGGTTCGTCAGGCGCTGGAACTGCCCCAGCGGGAAGAAAACGCTGGCGCCGTCGTTAAGGATCACGCTGTCGATACCCACGACCGTGACCTGGGTCTGGCCGGCCGGGGTGAGCACGACGAGCCGTTGCCCGACGTGCGCGCCGGTCGCGCGGGCCACCGCCGGCCCGAGCACGACCACGGGGGTGGACGCGGCGGTGTCGGCCGTGGTGAACCACCGGCCGGAGCTCAGCTTGTAGCGGTACAGCGTGCTCGGCCCGAGCCCGTAGGCGCTGTACTGCTGCCCGTGAAGTTCGACGTTGTCCTCGATCAGCGGCTCGGCACGCGTCACTCCTGGCGTGGCGGCGGCGACGCGGATGGCTCGTCCGCTGAACTGCGGAGCGCCGTTGCCGGCGTCCACCTCGATCTGGAACCGCTGGGCGTCGTGGACCGCGGCGGTCGCCGCTGCCACCGTCTCGCCCACGCCGAAGAGCGCGATCGCCAGCGCGACGGCCACGGTCACCTGGGCGATGGTGGCGGCGGTCCGCCGCTTGCGGCGCAATGTGTTGCGCACCCCCATGCGCGTCGGGCCGGAGAGCAGGCGGGCGCTGGCCAGCAGCCGGTCCAGCCGTCCGGTTCCGTAGTCCAGCAGCGTCCGGTTGTCGAGCACGTCGGCAACCGGGCGGCGCACGGCCCGGCGCAGTCCGGGAAGAGAGGTCAGCACCGCCAGAAGAGGTCCGGCCAGCAGGCTGGCCACCACCACCGGCGCGGAGATGGCGAACCCCGCGCGCACGCTCAGGATCTGTGCCGCCAGGTGGCGGGTCAGCAGGTAGGCCAGGACTATGCCGAGCACCGTTCCGGCGATGGCGCCGGCCGCGCCCAGGGCGGCTGCCGTGCGCAGGATGACGCTCGCGATCTGGCGCCTCCGCCCGCCGAGAGCTCTGAGAATAGCGATCTCGTTGCCTTGCTCGACGACCATCGTGTTCATGGTGTTGGTGATGAGGAACAGGGCGCACACGACAGCCATCACGGTGATCAGCAGGAAGAGCGCGATGATCTGGTTGAAGCTGGACTGGCCCGGCCATGACCCCGTGGCGCGCGTGCTCGGCAGTCCCGCGAAAGGCGGCGAGCCCGTCTGGGCGGTCAGGTAGTGCCGGACGGCCGCGATGGTCGCGGTCCGCGCGGCCTGGCTGTTGTCGTGGAGCCGGAAGGCCAGGTAGTTGTATCCGGACACGCCAGCCAGGGCGCGAACCGCTGGCACGGTGCCGTAGAACACGGCGCTGTTCGAGCCGTTGGCACTCGGCGAGGTGGCCAGGCTGCGGCCGGTCCCGCTCACCTGGACCTGTGTCATCGCGCCGGCCGCGGTGAGTATCGCGACGCGCCCGTCGGCGGGGACAGCGAACCCGGCGGCGCTCGCGTTCCCCTCATCGGCCAGGATCTCGGCGCCCGCCGGGACCCGCCCACCTGTGACATCCACGACGTTGACGGTCTGGTGACCCACGCTCACTCCCCACAGGACCGCGTTCTGGCGGCTCCCGTCGATAGTGCTCGCGGCCACCGTGGAGTATTCGACGGCCGGTTCGAAGGCCGCCACGTTGGGAAGGTGCCCGAGCGCGGTGAGTTGCCGGGAGCTCAGGTCGAGATCACGAGTCGCCACCGCCACATCGAAGAGGCGGGCCTGCCGTACCTCGCCCTGCATGCTGGCGTTGAGGAGGCCCGGCACCGCGACGATGGCGAAGCTGGCGATCGCGAGAGCGAGAGTGCCCACGACCAGCAGACTCCGGCCCGGGTGGCGCCGCAGGTCGCCCCGGACCTTGCGGGACAGCGCGCTCACTGGCTCTCGTCTCCCACCGCTGCTCCCGGCGACGCGACTCCCGGGGCCACTCCGCTCGTGTCGGACACGATGTGGCCGTCGCGCACGGTGACCAGGCGCGGTGCCAGCGCGGCGAGACCCGGGTCGTGTGTCACGAAGATCACGGTCGTCCCGGCCGCGTTGAGGTCCGCTAGCTGCCCGAACATTTCCCTGGCCGTCTCGCTGTCGAGGTTCCCGGTCGGCTCGTCGCCGAGGAGGATCCGCGGCCGGCACGCCATGGCTCTGGCCAGAGCGACTCGCTGCTGTTCCCCTCCGGACAGCTCGACAGGGAGGCGGCTGCCGCGACCGGTCAATCCGACGGAGGACAGGAGGGCACCGGCTTGCGACGCCCGCGTTCGGCGCGAGCCATGCCCCGCCAGCTCCATCGGGAGCAGGGTGTTATCGAGCGCGGACAAGGTGGGCATGAGCTGGAAGAACTGGAACACCATGCCGATGTTCGCCCGGCGCCAGATGGCCAGTTGCTCCTCCCCGAGGACATCGAGCCGGGTGCCGTTCACCGTCACCGTCCCGGTCGACGGGCGGTCGATGCCCGCGATGAGGTTGACGATGGTCGTCTTGCCACTGCCCGACGGGCCGACGATCGCCACCATTTCACCCGCCCGGATCTCAAGATCGATGCCGCCCAGGGCGCGGAATGCGACCCGCCCCGAGTAGTACGTCTTCCCGACCCCGGCGAGGACGACGAGCGGTGCCCCCGTCCCTGGCGATCCCATCACACCCGCTCCTTCCGGAGCAGGCTCTCCGGGCCCGGCGGGCGGACGCACCTCGTCGATCAGCCGGCCGTCACGCAGGCAGAGGATGCGGTCGGCCCAGGCCGCGTGACGGATGTCGTGGGTCACCAGGACGACGGCACACCCCTCGTCGCTCTGGGCCCGGAGCAGCTGCATCACCGACTCGCCGCTCAGGGAATCGAGAGCACCCGTAGGCTCGTCAGCCAGGAGCAGCGGGCGGCCCCCGATCACCGCCCGGGCGACGGCCACCCGCTGCTGCTGCCCGCCCGACATCTGCGCGGGCAGCCGGTTGGCGACGTCGTCGAGGTCGAGCGAGGACAGCAGCGCCCGGGCGGTCGCCATGGCCAGGCGCGGCCGCATGCCGTCGAGTTCGAGCGGCAGGGACACGTTCTCGGCGGCGGTCAGTGCCGCCAGGAGGTTGATGTCCTGGAACACGAACCCCACCTGCCGGCGCAGGACCAGCGACAGGTCGGACTCTCCCAGCGTGCCCAGCTCGCTGCCGCACAGCACGACGCGGCCAGAGGTGGGCTGGGTGAGGCCGCCAGCCAGATGCAACAGGGTGGACTTGCCCGATCCACTCGGGCCCATGACGGCGACCATCTCGCCGGCGTCCACGGTCAGGGACACGTCGTCAAGCGCCACCACCTGGCGCGGCGGTGACCCGTACCGGCGGCCAACCCGCTCCATGGACAAGGCGCGCCTCATGGCGTGCGCTCCACATCGCGGGTCGCATCGGCGTCCTTGTGGCCGGGCAAGGGCTGCGGGCGCACCCTGGCCAGCCGCACCTCGCACAGCTCGAGCCATCGTGTCTCCGCCTCGGCCTGGAAGATGAGAGCGTCGAGCATCATGAGCCAGGCCAGGTCGCCGTCGCGTTCGGCGGTGGCCTTGAGCCTGGTGAATTCCTGGACCGAAGCCATCGTGGCCACGAGCTGGTGCTGCACTACGTCCCGTACCTGCTCAGGACCGGCGCGCATGGCGAACACCAGCTTGATGGCCAGCTCCTGACGGGGCACGACCTCCCGGACGATCGGCGTGCCGAACCACTGCCGCAGCTCCTGCCGTCCGGTGTCGCTGATGCGGTACGTCTTCTGGCCGTCGTCCTCCTCAGCGGCCAGGACCAGCCCGTCGCGTTCAAGACGGCTCAAGGTCGAGTACACCTGTCCGACGTTCAGTGGCCACACGTTGCCGGTCGCTGCCTCGAACTCGCTCTTGAGCGCGTAACCGTGCCTCGGTCCGGCATCAAGGATGGCGAGCAGGCTGTATCGGATGGACATTCTGGCGCTGTTCTCCCGCGGAGTGGGGTTACATACCGGGTACTGCATACCGCGTATCCAATACTTAGTATTCATGGGGGACGGCGGCACGTCAACCCCTCAGCTTCGGCGGCCCGGCGGAGGTCAGCGGAGCCCGGTCACGTCCACGGCCTGAATTTCCTGGGGCAGAAGATCCTGATGAGCAGTGTGCGGGCCGCTCCGCTGCTCACCATGCCCGCCGCCGGCGCGGGCCCCGGCCAGCGGGGCCTCAGGAGGCCGGCGCCCGGGAATCGAGCCAGTGCATGATCCCGGCCACGCTCGACGCTGTGCCGCTCACCGTCTCGAACCTGGCCGCGACCTCAGGGTCGGCGCCTGGCCCCAGGGCCGCGTAACGCTCCCGCGTCCGCTCGTGCACCATCGCGACCGCATGGTCGAAGTCCAGCCCGGCCCCCCGGGCCGCCGTGGTCTCCTCGACCCACAGCCGGATCTCCTCGGCCGACCGGGCCAGCGTCTCGTCCACCTCAGGCACCGGCCCGTAGTGGCTGAACAGCAGCCGCTGGGGGCGCAGCGAGGCGAACATGCGCAGCGACCCCAGCGCGGTGTCCAGGTCGAAGTCCGGCGGCGGGGTGGCCGGCCGCAGGTCGGCCGTCTCCGGGATAAACACGCCGGCCGCGTCGCCCACGTACAGGTCGCCACTCACCGAGTCGATCAGCCCGACGTGATGCTTGGCGTGCCCGGGGGAGTAGTGGCTGTCCAGCCGCCGCCCGCCGCCGAGGTCCACGGTCCCGCGTTCCTCCACGGTCCGGATCCGCCCGGCGGGGGTGGGGCGCATCGTGCCGAACAGCGTGTCCAGCGCGTCCCCGTACACCATCCGGGCGCTGCTCATCAGCCGGGCCGGGTCGGCCAGGTGCCGGGCGCCGCGCTCGTGCACCACCACCTCCGCCTCGCCGAACATGGCCGCGACATCACCCGCGCCGCCCGCGTGGTCCAGGTGGATGTGCGTCACCACGATCGTGGCCAGGTCGCGCGGCCCGACGCCCAGGGCGGCCAGCGCGTCCCGCACCACCGGCGCCGAGGGCGCGGTGCCCGTCTCCACCAGGCAGGGCCGGTCGCCCAGGATCAGGTAGCCGGCCGTGATGCCGGGATATCCGGCCATCCGGGTATCGATCTCGTACACGTCGTGCCCGAGCTCGGTAATGCCCGGGGTGTGCACCTTGCCCTCAGCGGCGTCCATGCCACCATGGTCGCAGAAGCCCGGCTGGCTGCCGTGGCCCGCACCGGCGGCCTGCCGGCCTTCCGCCCGGCCGCGTGCGGGCCGGTCCCGGGAGAAAAACGGCCGGTGCTTCCGGGCGGGTACGCCGTGCTTGCGCGCTGCGCGCGAGTAGTATCAGAGCGCGGTCGGATCGTGCCCCTATGTGACCTGGGCGGGGCGCCGGCCGGGGGGATGGGGTTTGTCGTAAGTGGCCTGAGGAAGTGGCTACAGTCGTTACCGCCACGAACTCAGGGCTGCGCCCGGTGCGGGTTGATCAGGAAACGTGCGTGCCACCAATTGTGAGCGGATTGCCTGTGAGAATGCCAGCCGCCAGGTCGCAAGTGCCGCCGGCGGAATCGAGCCAGCCCGCCCGCTGGACACGCCCCGGCCCGGTGACCGCGGCCATCGTGGTCATCACCGCGCTCGCCCTCGCGCTCCGCTTCTACCAGCTGAGCCGTCCGGACTACCTGATCGGGGTCACCGAGTACGACGACGGGACCGACTTCGGCAGCGCGATCCTGCTGATTCACGGTGACCTGCCGTACCGGGACTTCATCATGGTCCAGCCGCCCGGCATCACGCTGCTGATGGCCCCGGTCGCGCTGGTGACGAAGGGGATCGGCACCGCCTGGGGGATGGGCGTGGGCCGGATCCTCACCGCGCTGGCCGGCGCGGCCGCGGTGGCCATGGGCGGCCTGCTGGTCCGCCACCGGGGCCTGCTGGCCGTGATCGTGACCTGTGGCATCCTGGCCGTCTACCCGGCGGCCGTGCAGGCAGCGCACACCGTGCTGCTGGAGCCCTGGCTGGTGCTGTTCTGCCTGGCCGGGATGCTGGCCGTGTTCGACCGTGACCGATTGGCCGGCACCCGCCGCCTAATCTGGGGCGGGGTGGCCTTCGGGTTCGCGGGGGCCATCAAGGTCTGGGCCATCCTGCCGGTCGTGGTCATCCTGGCGCTCATCCTGGCCGCCCGGCAGCCGCGGCGGGCGCTGGCCTACGCCGCCGGGGTGGTGGCAGGCTTCGCGGTCCCGGTGCTGCCGTTCGCCGCGCTGGCGCCCGGGACCTTCTACCGCAGCGTGGTCGTGGCGCAACTGGTCCGGGTGGACAGCGTGCGGGTCTCGGTCGGCTACCGGCTGCACGAGATGACCGGCCTGACCGACTTCACCGGCCTGAACTCGACGCTGGTGCTGTCCCTGATCTCGGTGCTCATCGTGGTCCTGGTGGTGGGCTCCAGCGTGGCCGCCTCGCGGCTGACCGGGGAGCGGCCGCCGCTGCTGGAGCAGTTCGCGCTGGCGACCAGCGCCCTGACCATTATCGCGTTCCTGTGGCCGGCCGACTTCTACTACCACTACGCCGGTTTCCTGGCCCCGTTCCTGGCCCTGGCCGTCGCGCTGCCCGTGGCCCGCCTCGCAGACGCCCTGCGTGCCTCCCGCGCAGCGGGCGCGGGGCAGGCCGGCCCGGCGGGCGCTGGCGACCGCCCGGCGGCCCGGGCCGTGCTTCGCTACGCGCTGCCGGTGGCCATCGTGGCCGTCGCCGCCATGGCCGTGGCCCAGTTCGTGTTCGAGAGCAGCCTGCAGCCGCCGCTCGCGCCGACCACCCCCGGTCTCACCTCGGATGTGGTGTCCGCGGCCAGCGACGTCATCCCGCCGGGTGCCTGCGTCCTGACCGACCAGGCTTCCTACACCATCGCGGCGAACCTGTTCTTCTCCGCCCGGCCCGGCTGCGTGCCCATGGTGGACGGCGTGGGCAGCGACTACTCGCTGTCCCGGGGCCGGAGCGCGGCCACCGGCGCGGGACGCGTGCCCGCGGTCCGCGCCCTGTGGCTGTCCGCGCTGCGCGGCGCCCAGTACGTCTGGCTGTCGCCGCTGTCCTTCAAGCGCATCCCCTGGGGCACCCCGGAGATCTCGGGCTACTTCGACCGCAACTTCGTGCCCGTGCCGCGCGGCCCGTTCGGCCTGTACATGCGCAAGGGCCAGCACCCCCGCTGAGCCCGGCAGCTCAGCAGCTATTCAGCCTGCGGGATGGCGCCGCAAGTCAGCCGGCCGCGAAGGACCGCAGGATCAGCCCGGTCCTCGGCTTGGGCGCGAACGAAGTGGACTTGCGGGGCAGCCGTTCCCCGCCGGCCGCGACCGCGTACACGTCCGCGGCGCGCAGCGGGTTGCCGATCACCGCGGTGCCGCCCGGGGCCGCGTCGGCCTCGGCGATGGCCCGGCCCGCGTCGTGGTGCACGACCCGCACCCCCTGCTCGTCATCCTGGATGCCCCACAACGCGGCCAGCAGGAACTCCTGCAGCACCGCGGTGGACAGCCGCCGCCAGGCTGCGGTCCGGTCCGCGGGCATGGCCGCCTCGAGCTGCACCGGGTCCGGGTCGGTGAGCAGGTGCACCTGGCCCTGCCCGGCCACCAGGAAGGCCGGCCCGTCCCGGCCGGCCGCGGCCAGGGCGTCCAGCGCCGTGGGCAGGGCGCCGGTGCCGCCGGGCATGGCCCGCACCGAGAAGCCGGCCTTGGCCCGCTCCACCGCCTCGGCCGGGGGCAGCCCGGGCAGCACCCGGTGGATGGCCCCGATCTCCGGCGGGAACGCGTCCCCGTTGACGAGCAGCGCGAGCCCGTAGTCCCAGGGGCCGGGGCCGTCCCCGGCGGCCTGCCGGTCGGCCTGCATCTGCAGGTAGGCGGCGTACCGGTGGTTCCCGTCCGCGATGAGGGCCTGCCGCGGCGCGAGATCGGACGCGATCTCCGCCAGCGCGGCGGGGTCGGTGACCGCCCACAGGGTGTGCCGGATGCCGTCGCCGGTATCAGCGCTCAGCAGGGCCGGGCCAGCGGCCGCGACCTGCGCGGCGACCCGGGTGGCACCGCTGCCGGGCCCGTCCCCGGGCCGGCCGCCCTCGTACAGCAGGAAGATCGGCTCCAGGTTGGCCTGGGTGGCCTCCATCAGCTGCCGGCGGCCCCGCACCGGGCCGGGCATGACGTCCTCGTGCGGCAGCACGATCCGCGCTCCCGGCGGGGCCAGCCGCACCGCGCCGATCAGGCCGCGCTGCAGCACCTGGCCGGGGCCGGCCGGGCCGGTGAGCCGCTGCTCGTACACGTACAGGGCGGGCCCGCCCCCGGCGACCAGGATGCCCTCGCGCTGCCAGTCACCCAGCAGGCGGGCGGCGTCGTGGTACTCCCCGCCCGGGCGCGCCGGATCCTGGCGGGGCAGGATCAGCCGGACGACGTTATGCGGGTCAGCGTCCCGCAATTGCTGGGCGGTGCCGGCGCCGATGACGTCGTACGGTGGGGAGGTGACCTGCGCGAGTCCGCTCACCCGTTCCGGGGCATAACGGACTCCGCGGAACGGCGCGAGCTCGAGCCCGGCTGGCCGCGGTGACGGCTGTTCCCCGCCGGACGGAAGGATTTGCACATATGACAGAAGCACCACGAGGCGGCCAGGATTCCCGCCCGGCGGAAAATCCGCCGCCGGACGACGGCATTCCCGGCGTTCCGGCCCCGCATGGTGACGTGTACACGTGGTATCAGCGGGGACTGGAGCTGCTCGGCCGGGGCAGCCCGGCCGCGGCCGCCCAGCTGCTGGAGCGGGCCGCCGAGGCCGAGCCAGGCTCCCGCAGCGTGCTGGAGGCGCTCGGCCGCGCGCAGTTCGACACCCGCCGGTACGCGGACGCCGCCGCCACCTTCCGGCAGATCGTCGAGGCCAGCCCCAGCGACGATTACGCCCAGTTCGGGCTGGGCCTGGCGCTGGCCCGGGGCGGTAACCCGCGGGCCGCCGCCGAGCACCTGGCGCTGGCCGCCGCGATGCGGCCCGAGCTGAGGCACTACACCGACGCGCTGCAGGGCGTGCGGGCCACCCTGAAGGCCCGCTCCCAGGCGTCCGGTGAGCCACCTGGCCCGCCTGCCGAGGCCGCTGCCGGGCGCCCGGCCAGCCATCCCGCCCCTGGCCCGGGCCGCCCGCTCACCCGCCCTGAGCCGCCCGCGACCCAGCCGGCGGCCCGGGGGGAGCCGCCGGTCCGTTCGTTAGTGCTAATTTGAAGGACTTTTCCCGCACACCAGGAACTGAGGACGGGCATGCCTGCTGAGGCCGCTGAGCACGATCGTGACACCGGACTGGCCAGGTTCCTGCGTGGCAGCCCGGATCCGCTCAGCCAGGCCTACGACGTGGCCCTGCTGGACCTGGACGGGGTGGTCTACCTGGGCGCCGCCGCGGTGCCCGGCGCGCCGCAGGCGCTGGCCAAGGCGGCGGACGCCGGGATGCGGCTGGCGTTCGTGACCAACAACTCCTCCCGCACCCCCTCGGCGATCGCCGCGCAGATCGCCGGGTTCGGCGTGCCGGCCACGGCCGCTGACGTGGTCACCTCGGCCCAGGCCGCCGCCACCCTGCTGGCCGGCCGGCTGGCGCCCGGCTCGGCCGTCCTGGTGGTGGGCGGCAACGGGCTGCGCGCCGCGGTCCGGGACCGGGGGTTCCGCCCGGTCAGCACGGCGCTGGACCGGCCCGCCGCGGTCGTCCAGGGGTTCGCCCCCGGGATCGGGTACTCGCTGCTCTGCGAGGGTGCCCTGGCCGTCCGGGCCGGCGCCTGGTACGTGGCCTCGAACGCGGACGCGACCATGCCCACCGGGCGCGGGATCCAGCCCGGCAACGGCGCGCTCTGCCAGGTCATCAGCTACGCGACCGGGCAGCGGCCGGTGGTGGCAGGCAAGCCCGAGCCGCCGCTGCACGCGGAGGCGGTAGCCCGGACCGGCGCCCGGCGCCCGCTGGTGGTGGGCGACCGGCTGGACACCGACATCGAGGGCGCGGTCCGGGCCGGGGCCCCCGGCCTGCTGGTGCTGACCGGCGTCAGCCGCCCGGCGGACGCCGTGCTCGCCCCGCCCGCCCAGCGGCCCACCTACCTGGCGGCCGACCTGTCCGGCCTGCTGGCCCCGCACCCGCCCATCGCCGCCGAGCACGGGGACTTCCGCTGCGGCGGCTGGACGGCGCGCCACCCGGGCGGCGATGCCCCGCTGGCCCTGGAGGGCTCCGGCGACCCCATCGACGGGCTGCGCGCCCTCTGCGCCGCGGCCTGGTCCGCCGGTCACGTCACCCCGGAGCTGATCCGGCCCGCGCTGGCTGCCCTGCCGGGCTGACTCCGCTCCTACACCCGTAGGGGGATACGCGTCGGCCGTGCGGGCGATGCGCGGGGGCCCGGCACCCGGAAGACTGTGCTTGCGCGGAAGGCGGGCATCCGGCCCGGGGGGCGCGCGGAAAGGACACCACACAATGATCGAGGCGCGAAGCCTCACGAAACGCTACGGGGACAAGGTCGCGGTGGACGACCTGTCATTCAGCGTGGAGCCAGGCAAGATCACCGGCTTCCTCGGCCCGAACGGGGCGGGCAAGACCACCACGATGCGGCTCATTCTCGGGCTGGACCGCCCGACCAAGGGCACCGTCACCGTGCACGGCAAGGACTTCCGTGAGCTGGCCCAGCCCATGCGGGAGGTGGGCGCGCTGCTGGACGCCAAGGCGGTGCACGGCGGCCGCAGCGCCTACAACCACCTGCTGTGCCTGGCCCAGACCAACAACCTGCCCGCGCGCCGGGTCGGCGAGGTGCTCGAGCTGGTCGGCCTCAGCGACGTGGCCAGGAAGCGGTCGAAGGGCTTTTCCCTCGGCATGGGCCAGCGCCTCGGCATCGCCGGCGCGCTGCTCGGCGACCCGGCCATCCTCATGTTCGACGAGCCGGTCAACGGGCTGGACCCGGAAGGCATCCTGTGGATCAGGAACCTGATGAAGGCGCTGGCCGGGGAGGGCCGGACGGTGTTCGTCTCCAGCCACCTCATGTCGGAGATGGAGAACACCGCGGATCATCTGCTGGTCATCGGCCGGGGGCGGCTCATCGCCGACTGCACGGTGACCGAGTTCATCGCCCGTAACTCGGTGCAGACCGTCCGGGTCCGCACGCCCCAGGCCGACGACCTGCGCAGTGTGGTCGCGCTGGCCGGCGGGCACGTCGCCAGCGCCCCGGACGGCGCGTTCGTGGTCCAGGGCCTGGCGCCGGAGCAGATCGGTGACCTGGCCTTCGAGCGCGGGATCCGGCTGCACGAGCTGGCCCAGGCGCACGCCTCGCTGGAGCAGGCGTTCATGGAGCTGACCGCCTCCAGCGTGGAGTTCCACGCCAGCACCCCGGTGGACGGGGCCGGCGAGCTGGCCCAGCCGGTGACCACAGGAGAGGTGGTCTGACATGACTGCGACGACCCAGCTGCCGGGCAGCCCCGCGCCTGCCCTGCGGGCCCCGACGGCCGGCCGGGCCGGGTTCGCGGGGGCGTTCCGCTCCGAGCTGACGAAGATCCGCTCGGTCCGGTCCACCTACTGGACCCTCATCGCCCTGGTCGTGGTCACGATCGGGATCGGCACGCTGGCCTGCGTGGGCGCGGTCTCCCGGGGTAATCACCACGGGCCGTTCTTCGACGCGACCCAGCGGAGTCTGGCCTGCCTGATCCTGGGCCAGCTCATCATCACGGTGCTCGGGGCGCTGACCGTCACCTCGGAGTACTCGACCGGGATGATCCGCAGCTCACTGACCGTGCAGCCGCGCCGGGGCACCATGCTGGCCGCCAAAGGCGTGGTGTTCTTCCTGGTCAGCCTGGTAGTCGGGCTGATCGCCACGTTCGTGTCGTTCTTCATCGGCCAGGCCATCCTGTCCTCCCAGCACCTGAACGTCACGCTCGGCGATCCCAATGTGCTGCGCGCGGTCATCGGGGGCGCGCTGTTCCTGGCCGTGTGCGGGATGCTGGCGTTCGGCCTGGGCACGCTGCTGCGGCACACCGCGGGGGCGATCACCGCGTCCATCGGGCTGCTGTTCGTCCTGTTCGTGCTGATCAACTTCCTGCCGTCGAACTGGCAGAACCACGTGGACAAGTGGATCCCGTTCAACGCGGGCAGCCAGATCTGGGCCACGATCCCCGCGCAGGGCCAGCCGAGCATGTTCGCGCCGTGGACCGGGTTCGCCGTGTTCACCGCCTACGCGGTGATCGCGATCGCCGCGGGGGCGTTCGTCTTCCTGAAGCGGGACGCGTAGGACCGCGTGTCCCGGGGGCACTCGCCTGGCGGCCCGGGGCCGCCGCCAGGCGGGTGTCCCGTCCCGTTCAGCGGGGCTGGCAGGCCGGGCACCAGAACGTGATCCGTGCCTCCGGGTCGGCGCCCTGGTCAGCCCGGCGGATGAGGGTCCCGCACCGGCGGCAGCCCCGCCCGCCCCGCCCGTACACCCAGTGCTCCTCGCCGCGCTGCCGCGATCCGGTCGTGATGTGCCCGATCCGGTCCTTGTTCGCGTCCAGCAGCCGGTGGGCCAGCCGCACCAGCCCGGCGGGATCGCCGATCCCGCCGGCCGGCCGCCACGGGTGGACGCCGCGCAGGAACAGCAGCTCGCACTTATACACGTTGCCGAGGCCGGCCAGGTTGCGCTGGTCCAGCAGGGCCTCGGCGGCCGGCCGCGCCGGGTCGGCCAGCAGGCGGCGCACCGCCTCGGCCACCTCGTCCTCGCCCCAGCCCGGGCCCAGCAGGTCCGGCCCGAGGTGGCCGACCACCTCCGCTTCCCGGTCGGTGGGCAGCACCTCGACCACGCCGAGCTGGTAGCCGACCGCCTGCCAGGCCTGGTTGGCGAGGATCAGCCTCGCCCGGTGGCCCTCGGCCAGCCGGGCCGCGGCCGGGCGTACCCGCCAGGACCCTTCCATCTTCAGGTGGGTGTGCACGGTCACGCCGCCCTCGACGCGGGTGAGCAGGTGCTTGCCCCGGGACAGTGACTCCGTCACCTGGCGCCCGGTCAGGTCGGTGGTGGCGTACCGCGGGACCCGGAAGTCACTGCGGGTCAGCACCCGCCCGGCCAGCGCCTCCCGCAGCCGCTTCGCGGCGTGCCAGACCGTGTCCCCCTCAGGCACCGCTCAGCCCCGCCACCGCCCCAGTATGCCCGCGCTCCGCCTCCGGCCCGCCCCCGCGGCCCCGGGTCTGACGGGCCAGTTCCCCGCGCCCCCGGGTCTCACGGACCAGTTCCCCGCGCCCCCGGGTCTCACGGGCCAGTTCCCCGCGCCCCCGGGTCTCACGGGCCAGTCCCGGCCGCCGGGTGAGCGGCGCGGACGCGTCCCATCAGCACCATGGGTCACATGGATCATGGCGGGCGCCCACGTTTCCCGCGCACGGTGCGCCCGATTCCGGCAAATCACCCGCCGCGGCGCACGTTTCACGGGAGATGTGCACGGGAGGGGCTCATCCGGCCCGTGGGACCCAGGGCGGCCGGGAAGGGCCGCCGGTACGCGGGGCGGCCGGTCAGAGCAGCTTGCGCAGCCGGAGCAGGTCGGTCAGGCTGGCCTCGACCTTCACCCGGCCGCTGAGCCAGGACCGGACAAAGCGCTTCGGATCGCCCGCCACCGCGATCAGCTCGTCACTCGTGGCCGAGAACCGGACCTGGGCCGGCGGGTCGCCCGGCCCCGCCTCGGTGACCGGGCTGGCGCCGTCCTCGCCGAGCTTGGTGACGAAGGTGATGCCAAGGTCGGTGACGGTGCAGCTGAGGGAGCGGTCGGCCAGGACGGCGGCCCGCTTCTGCGGGTCCAGCTCGGCGAGGCGGCCCGCCAGCGTCTCCAGCGCCGTCCGGCACTCTTCCGCACTCGCCATGTCGCCTCGCTTCCCCGGGAGTCCATTGTGCAACTCCCGGCCCGCTGATGACGCCACGGGCGTGGCGCCTGGCGTTGCTGGCGCCTCCGGCGGCCTGCGGACGGTAGCGTTTCGTCGGGGAACCGCCCCCGTAACCCGCCTCGAGGAGCGCGACGTGACGCAGAACGACCCGGCGGCGCCCGGCCCGGCTGCCCCCGGAAATCCCCCCGGGAGCGCCGTGATCACCGGCGACCCGCGGGTGGATCAGGCCCTGGGCCGGCTCGGCGAGCTGGCCGGGCTGCCGCTGCCCGAGCACGCGGCGGTCTTCGAGCACATCCACGCGGAGCTGACCGGCGCGCTGGGTACCCTTGATTCAGGAAACGACCAGTTTCCGCAGCGCCCCATCGCGTCCGCCCAGATTCCGCCCGCAGCGGCTGCTCATGGAACTAGCGCGGCCCCGGACAGCTGAACGGCGAGGCAGCCACCGCATGACGACCCGGAGACGTCTGGACGCCGAACTCGTGCGGCGTGGGCTGGCCCGGTCCCGCGAGCACGCCGCGGAGCTGGTCACCGCCGGGCGGGTGGTGGTGGCCGGCCAGTCAGCGGGCAAGACCGCGACGCAGGTCACCGCCGATGACCCGATCGCGGTCCAGCAGGCCGGCGCGGCCCGGAGTACGCGTCCCGCGGCGGCCGCAAGCTCGCAGGCGCGCTGGCGGCCTTCCCCGGCCTGTCCGTGGCGGGCCGGCGCTGCCTGGACGCGGGCGCGTCCACCGGCGGCTTCACCGACGTGCTGCTGCGGGCCGGCGCGGCGCAGGTGGTCGCGGTGGACGTTGGCTACGGCCAGCTCGCCTGGGCGCTGCGCAGCGACGACCGGGTCACCGTGCTCGACCGGGTGAACGTCCGGCACCTGGAGCCGGGGCAGGTGGCCCCGCCGCCGTCCCTGGTCACCGCGGATCTCTCGTTCATCTCGCTCCGCCTGGTGCTGCCCGCCCTGGTCCGCTGCGCCGCCCCGGACGCCGACTTCCTGCTCCTGGTGAAGCCCCAGTTCGAGGTGGGCAAGGGGCACGTGGGGGCGGGCGGGGTAGTGCGTGAGCCCGGCCTGCGGGCCGGGGCCGTGACCGCGGTGGCCGCGGCCGCCGCGGACAGCGGCCTGGGCGTGGCCGGCCTGGCCGCCAGCCCGCTGCCCGGCCCGGCTGGGAACGTGGAGTACTTCCTCTGGCTGCGCCGTGGCGCGCCGCCGCTGGAGGCGGACAGGCTCGCCCAGGTCATCGCGGAAGGACCGCAGTGAGCCCCGGCCGGACCGTGCTCGTCACGGCGCACACGGGCCGGAGCGCGGCGCTGGCCAGCGCCCGGCTGGTGGTGGAGATGCTGCTCTCGGCCGGAATAACGGTCCGCGTGGTGGACACTGAGGCCGCCGACCTGCAGTGCCCCGGCGCCGAGGTAGTCCCGGCCACCCCCGACGCGGCCAGCGGCGCCGAGGTCGTGCTGGTCCTCGGCGGGGACGGCACGCTGCTCCGGGTGGCCGAGATGACCCGGCCGGCCGGGGTGCCCCTGCTCGGGGTGAACCTGGGGCACGTCGGCTTCCTCGCCGAGGCGGAATCCGACGACCTGCCCGACGTGATCGACCGGGTGATCAACCGGCAGTACACCGTGGAGCAGCGGATGACGCTCGACGTCACCGTGCGGCAGAACGGCGCGGTCCTCGCCCGGACCTGGGCGCTGAACGAGGCCAGCGTGGAGAAGGTCGCGCGGGAGCGGATGATCGAGGTGGTCACCGAGATCGATGGCCGGCCGCTGTCCCGGTGGGGGTGCGACGGCGTGGTCTGCGCCACGCCGACGGGCTCCACGGCGTACGCGTTCTCGGCGGGCGGCCCGGTCGTGTGGCCCGAGGTCGAGGCGCTGCTCATGGTGCCGATCAGCGCGCACGCCCTGTTCGCCGGACCGCTGGTGATCTCCCCCAGTTCCCTGCTCGCGATCGAGGTCCTCGGCGGCCCCGCGGTCGGCCAGACGTTCGCGGGCGTGCTGTGGTGCGACGGGCGGCGCCGGGTGGACCTGCCGGCCGGGGCGCGGATCGAGGTCCGGCGCGGCGCCACCCCGGTGCTGCTGGCCCGGCTGCGCGGGGATGACGCCGCCGCGGGTGGCGCGCCGTTCACCGACCGGCTGGTCGCGAAGTTCGGCCTGCCGGTCGCCGGCTGGCGGGGGCGCCCGGGCGCCCGGCACATCGAACAGGAGCCACGCGCTCATGCTTGAGGAAGTCCGCATTACCGCGCTCGGCGTGATCGAGGACGCCGTGCTGGAGCTGTCCCCGGGGTTCACCGTGGTCACCGGGGAGACCGGGGCGGGCAAGACGATGGTCGTGACCGGCCTGGGCCTCATGTTCGGCGGCCGGGCCGATCCGGCCCGGGTGCGTCCCGGGTCCGACCGGGCCACGGTCGAGGGCCGGCTGCGCATCGACCCCGACGGGCGGGTGGCCGGGCAGGTCGCCGAGGCGGGCGGCGAACTCGACGACGACGGGGCCACGCTGATCGTCAGCCGCTCGGTGTCCGCGGAGGGGCGGTCCCGCGCCTACGCCGGCGGCCATTCCGTCCCCGTGTCGCTGCTCACCTACCTGGCCGACGACCTGGTCGCCGTGCATGGCCAGGCCGACCAGCAGCAGCTGCTGCGGCCGGGCCGGCAGCGGGAGTCGCTGGACCGCTTCGCCGGCCCGGCGCTGGCCGCAGTCGCCGCCGACTATCACCGCGCGTACCAGCGTCATCGCGAGGCCCGCGCGGAGCTCGCGGAACTGACCGGGCGGGCGCGGGAGCGCGCCCAGGAGGCTGAGGACCTGCGCCGCGGCCTGGCCGAGATCGAGCGGCTGGAGCCGGTCGCCGGCGAGGACCTGGAGCTGCGGGCCGAGGAGGAGCGGCTGGCCAACGCGGACGGGCTGCACACCGCGGCCAGCGCGGCCCACGACGCGCTGCTCGGCGATCCGGCCAGCGGGTCCTACGACCGGCCCGACGCGAGCAGCCTGCTGGCTGCCGCCACCCAGGCGCTGGAGGCCGTCGCCGCGCACGACGCGGAGCTGGGCGGCCTGGCGGGCCGGCTGTCCGAGGCGGCCTACCTGGTCTCCGATATCGGCGCGGAACTCGCCTCGTACGTGGAGTCGGTGGAGGCGGACCCGGCCCGGCTGGCCGCCGTGCAGCAGCGCCGCGCCGACCTGACCCGGCTGGTGCGCAGCTACGGGGACCTGGGCGCGACGGCCGACGGTGAGGCCGGGACCGTGGCGGCGGTGCTGGACTGGGCCCGGCGGGCGGCCGGGCGGCTGGGCGAGCTGGACGGCGACGACGACCGGATCGCCGGCCTGGCCGCGGAGGCCGACCAGCTCGGCGCCACCGTCGCGGAGCTGGCGGGCCAGCTCACCTCGCTCCGCAAGGAGGCCGCCGCGCGCTTCGCCAGCGAGGTGACCGCCGAGCTGGCCGCCCTGGCCATGCCGCACGCGTCGCTGACGGTGGCGGTCACGCCGCTGGAGGAGTTCGGCCCGCACGGCGCGGACGAGGTGGAGATCCGGCTGGCCGCGCACCCCGGGGCGCCGCCGCTGCCGCTGGCCAAGGGCGCGTCCGGCGGCGAGCTGTCCCGGGTGATGCTCGCGATCGAGGTGGTGTTCGCCGGCGCGGACCCTGTGCCGACCTTCGTGTTCGACGAGGTCAACGCCGGGGTGGGCGGCAAGGCCGCGGTGGAGATCGGGCGGCGGCTGGCCCGGCTGGCCCGGCTGGCCCAGGTCATCGTGGTCACCCACCTGCCCCAGGTCGCCGCCTTCGCGGACGCCCACCTGGTGGTGGAGAAGGCGGGCGACGGCAGCGTGACCCGGAGCGGGGTGACCCGGCTCGACGACGCCGGGCGGGTCACCGAGCTGTCCCGGATGCTGGCCGGCCTGGAGGACTCCGAGTACGGCCGCGCGCACGCGGGGGAGCTGCTCACCGCCGCCGCGGCGGAACGCGCGGCCGCCGAGCACCAGCCCCGCTGAGCACCAGCCCCGCTGGGCACCAGCCCGGCTGGGCACCTGCCCCGCTGGGCACCTGCCCCGCTGGGCACCGCTGGCTGAGCGGGGGCTGGGCGGGAGCTGGGCGTCCGCCGCGGGCCCAGCGACCTGGCGGGTTCCCTGATGCGGCGTGTGGCTCCGGCCGCTCGGCCGGTCTGGCAGGATGGACTGCAATGATGGCCCCGTTCCTGAAACTCCCGATCAGGCACCGGAGCAGGCCAGAAGACCTCCCCGGTGTAGTCGGGGCTGCCCGGCTGGACCGCAGGACCAAGAACCTCACCAAGCGCCTGCGGATGGGCGAGATCGCCATCATCGACCACGTGGACCTGGACCGGCTCGGCGCGGAAGCGCTGCTGCGGTCCCAGGTCGCGGCGGTGGTGAACGTGGCGCCCAGCATCAGCGGCCGGTACCCGAACCTCGGGCCCCAGCTGCTGATGGAGGCCGGGGTGCCGCTGGTGGACGACGTGGGCCCGGACGTGTTCAGCAAGGTCACCGACGGCACCGTGGTCCGGCTGCTGGGCGACACGGTGTACGTCGGCGACGAGGTCGTGGCCAAGGGACGGGTGCAGACGGCGCATACGGTGGCCGAGGCGATGACCGCCGCCAAGGACGGCATCGCGGCCCAGCTCCAGGACTTCGTGACCAACACGCTGGAGTACGTGAAAGGCGAGGGCGGGCTGCTGGTCAACGGCATCGCCGCCCCTGACCTGCGGACCAAGATCGAAGGGCGGCACGTGCTGGTCGTGGTGCGCGGCAACCGCTTCCGCGAGGACCTCACGGTCCTGCGCCCCTACATCCGCGAGTTCAAGCCCGTCATGGTGGGCGTGGACGGCGGGGCCGACGCGCTGCTGGAGGCGGGCTACCTGCCGGACCTGATCGTCGGGGACATGGACTCGGTCACCGACGAGGGGCTGCACTGCGGGGCGGAACTGGTCGTGCACGCCTACCCCGCCGACGGCCGGGCCCCCGGCCAGGAGCGGCTCGAGCGCCTCGGGCTGCCGTCGGTGGCCTGCGCCGCGGGCGGCACCAGCGAGGACGTGGCCCTGCTGATGGCGGACGCCAAGGGCGCCAGCCTGATCGTCGCCGTGGGCACGCACAACACCCTGGACGAATTCCTGGACAAGGGCCGCGCCGGGTACGCCAGCACCTGGCTGACCCGGCTCCGGGTCGGCAGCAAGCTGGTGGACGCCAAGGGCGTCAGCCGGCTCTACCGCCAGCGCATCTCCGGCTGGGCCCTGATCCTGCTGGTCATGGCCGCTTGCGTGACCATCCTGGTGGTCATGCTGGCGTCGCCGGCGGGCCAGATCTTCTTCACGTACCTCGGCGCCCAGTGGGACGGCGTGCGGTACTGGCTCAGCGGATTGTTCTAGGCCACCCCCGTGATCGACTTCCGCTACCACCTGGTGTCCATCGTCGCCGTCTTCCTGGCCCTCGCGATCGGGATCGTGGTCGGGTCCACCGCGCTGAAACCGGCCGTGCTCAGCGGGCTGCAGAAGACCGCCAACGCGGAGAAGAAGCACATCGACGCGCTCTACGCCCAGAACGGGCAGCTGAAGCAGCAGCTCAGCGCGGCCCAGGCGTACGCCCAGGCCGGCGAGCACGCGGCCCTGGACCACCTGCTGGACGGGCAGCGCGTGGTCCTGGTCACCGCGCCCGGCTTCCCCGGCGGGGTGGTCACCGGGGTCTCGTCCGCGCTCACCCAGGCCGGCGCGATCCTGACCGGCCAGGTGCAGCTGCAGAGCCAGTTCTTCACCGCGGGGACCCAGTCGGACCTGGACACCCTGAACCGGCAGCTGACGCCGCCCGGGATCACCCTGCGCGCCGGCACGCAGCAGGCCCAGGCCGGCGAGCTGATCGCCAGCGCCATCCTGACCAAGAACGGCCCGGCTGACCCCCCGGCCGGGGTGGCCGACACCAGCGGCAAATCGATCCTCAACGGCTACGCCGCCGGAGGTTTCCTGAGTACCAGCGGCAACCCCGCCGCCCGTGCCACCCTGGCTGTCGTGATAATCCCGGGCACCCCGCCTGCGACCAGCGGCACCAGCAGCGCGAGCCAGACCCTGGTGACCGTCGCGCAGCAGCTGAACCTGGCTGGCAACGGCACCGTCCTGGCCGGGCAGATCGCCGGCTCCGGGACCGGCAGTGCCATCGACCTGCTGCGGACGGGCGGCCACACGGACCACTTCAGCAGCGTGGACGACGCCGACACCACGATCGGGCAGATCGTCGTGGTGCAGGCCCTGTACGAGCAGATGACCGCGGGCCGGTCCGGCAACTACGGGGCGCTCGCCTCCGCCACCGCGGCCGCTCCCAGCCCCGCCCCCACCCCGTCGCCCTCCGCCACGGCCACCTCCACCGTGCAGCAGACCGCGAGCCCGAAGCACACCGTGCACCCTGACGCCACCGCCTCGGCGGGCACGCGATGAGCCGGGCACACCGGGCCGGGCGCGCCGCCGGGAGCCTGATCGGCCCGGCGCTGGCGGCCGGGGCGGCCCGGGGCGCGTACACGCTGCTCCGGTCACGCCCGCCGGGCGGGGCCGCGACCTGGACCCGGACCAACCACCGCGGCGAGCCGGTCACCCTGCTCGAGGGCCCGGCGGCCGCCGCCGGGGCCGCGTTCGCGGCCGCGCTCACCCCCGGCCTGCCGGGCCGGGCCCGGGCCGCGCTGGTGACCGCGGCCGCCGGGGCCGGGGCCCTCGGCGCGTACGACGACCTCGCGGGCCGTGATGACCGGCGGGGTTTCCGCGGGCACCTGGGCGCCCTGGCCCACGGCGAGGTGACCACCGGCGCGGTCAAGCTCGGCGGCATCGGCGCGACCGGGCTCGCCGCGAGCGCCCTGCTCGGCGGCGGGCTGCTGGACGTGGCGGTGAACGCGGGCCTGATCGCGGGGGGCGCCAACCTGCTCAACCTGTTTGACCTGCGGCCGGGACGGGCCATCAAGGTCGCGGTCCTGGCCGGCGCCCCCCTGGTCGCCGCGGGCCGGCCGGGCCGGCCGGGATCCCGCTGGGTGCGGCGCTGGTCCTGGCCGGTGAGGACCTCGGGGAGCGGGCCATGCTCGGCGACGCCGGGGCCAACGCCCTCGGGGCCCTGCTCGGCACCGCCGCGGCGGCGAGCCTGCCGCGGTCCGGCCGGGTGGCCGTGCTGGCCGGGATCGTCGCGCTGACCGCGGCCAGCGAGAAGGTCAGCTTCACCAAGGTCATCCGGCGGACGCCTGCGCTGCACTGGCTGGACATGCTCGGCCGCCGCCCGGTGGGGGGCGCGGCGGGGTCGCCGGCCGCGGGCCCGGCTGGCACGGGCCCGGACAGCGCGGGCCGGGACAGCGCGGGCCGGGACAGCGCGGGCGGCGGCGCCGATCGTGACCGTACGGGCCTGGCCTCGCCGCCTGTCGCGCCGGGGACGACTGCCAGCCCCCCGTGACCGAGGCGCGGGAAGCGGCGACCGAGGCCGGCCAGGCGCAGGACACGGGCCGGGTGCCGCAGCCAGGCGGCGGAATCGGCCGGGCCGCCGTGCTCATCGGCGCGATCACCATCGTGTCGAACATCGTGGGCTTCGGCCGCCAGCTGGTCTTCGCGCACACCGTGTCCGCGACCTGCCTGGGCACCGCGTACGCCACCGCCAACCAGGTGCCCAACATCATCTACGACATCGTCCTGGGCGGCGCCCTGACCAGCGTGCTGATCCCGGTGCTGGCCGGCCCGGCGGCCCGGCGGCTCGCCCAGGCCCGGGGCGGCGGAGCCGCACCTGGCGGCGCGGCGGCGGGCAGCACCGCGGCGGCCAGCGGTGCGGCGGTGGCCGGCGGCGCCGAAACCCAGGCCAGCCAGATCGCGTCCGCGATGCTGTCCTGGACGATCCTGCTACTCGCCCCGGTGAGCGTGATCGTCGCCGTGGCGGCCCGCCCGCTGGCCACCCTGCTGCTCGCGGGCGCGCCGCGCTGCGCGCACGCGGCTATCGTCGGGGTCAGCAGCCGGATGCTGGTGGTGTTCGCCCCGCAGATCCTGTTGTACGGCCTGGCCGTGGTGCTCTACGGGATCCTGCAGGCGCACCGGCGGTTCACCGCCCCCGCGCTGGCCCCGGTGCTGTCCAGCCTGGTGGTCATCTCCGCCTACCTCGCGTTCGTCCCGCTCAGCCACGGCTACGGGGTGCTGGCCTCGCTGCCCCGGCCGGCCGAGCTGATGCTGTCGGTGGGCACCACCGCGGGTGTGGCGGCGCTGGTCCTCACCGCGCTGGTCCCGGCGCTGCGGCTGCGGCTGCGGCTGCGGCCCACGCTGCGCTTCCCGGCTGGCGTGGCCCCGCGGATCCGCGGCCTGGCTGCGGTGGGGCTGATCGCGCTGCTCGCCCAGGACGCTTCGGTGGTCGCGGTGATGGTGCTGGCCAACGGCCAGGAGGGCCAGGGCGCGCTGGTCCTGTACAACTTCGGCTGGCAGATGTTCTTCGTGCCGTACGCGGTGCTCGCGGTGCCCATCGCCACGACCGCGTTCCCGCTGCTGGCGGCGGCGGAGGGCGCCCGCTTCGACGTGACCGCCGCGGCCTCCACCCGCGCGGTCATGCTGGTGTCCTGGCTGGGCGCGGCGCTGCTGGCCGGCGCGGCGGTGCCCGCCTCCCGGCTGTTTACCCACCACCCGGGGGACGCCCGCCAGCTGGCCTACACGTTCGCCGCGTTCGCGCCCGGCCTGATCGGGTACGGGCTGTCCACCCACCTGTCCCGGGTGCTGTTCGCCGACGCGCGGACCCGGGTGGCGGCCGCGGCCCTGGTGGCCGGCTGGCTGCTGGTGATCGTGGCCGACGTGGTGGCGGTGGCGCTGGTGCCGGACTGGTGGGTAGTGCCCGTCCTGGGCCTGGGGAACACGATCGGGCTGACCGTGGCCGGCCTCGCGCTGCTCGGCGCGGTACGCCGGGCGCGGGGCCGGGCCGCGCTGGCCGGCACGGCCCGCGCGGCCCTGGCTGGCCTGGCCGGGGCGCTGGCCGGGGCCGCCGCCGGTGCCGCGCTCTCCTCCGCGGTCCCGGCCAGCGGATTCGTCCGCAACGCCGGGCTCGCGATCCTGGCCTGTGCCTGCGTGACGCTGGTGTTCGGGGGAACGGCGCTGGCCCTGGACGGGGGGGACCTGCGCGCGGTGCTGGCCCGCGGCCGGGACATGCTGCCGGGACTGCGGCCGGGCGGGCGGAAGCCGCCGCCGTGACCGGGACGGGGACCGGGGCCCCGGCCGGGCTGACGGTCAGCTACCTGCTCGCCACGACCGCCGGGGGGACCGGCCGGCACGTGGCGATGCTGGCCGGCGGCTGCGCGGCCCGCGGCGCCGCCGTCCACGTGTACGGGCCGGCCGCAGCCGCCCCGTGGCTGGCCCGCGGCGACATCCCGGCGGGGCTGGCCGCCCCGGGGCCGCCCCGGCCGGCCGCGGGCTGGGACTTCGCTGCAGTGGACATCGCCGGCCGGGCCCGCCCCGCCCGGGACATCGCCGCCGTGCTGCGGCTGCGCCTGCTGCTGGCCCGCGACGCCCCCGGCGTGCTGCACGCGCACGGCCTCCGGGCGGGCGCGCTGGCTGCCCTGGCCCTGGCCGGGCCGGGCATGCCGCGCACCGCGCTCGTGGTCACCGTGCACAATGCCCCGCCGGCCAGCGGGCCGGCCGCCGCCGTGTACGCCGGGCTGGAGCTGATCGTCGCCCGCCGGGCGGACGCGGTGCTCACTGTCTCCGGGGACCTGGACGGGCGCCTGCGGCGCCGCGGGGCCCGGCTCGCCGGGCGGGCACTCGTGCCCGCGCCGGCCGCGGCCGGGCCGTCGCCCGCCGAGGCCGCGGCGCTGCACCGTGAACTCGTGGCCGGTGACCTGGTGGCCGGTGACCTCGTGGCCGGCGAACCCATGGCCGGCGAACCCATGGCCGGTGAAACCGGGGGGCGCGAACGGGAGGGCGCGGCGCCTGACGGCCGGAAGATCGTGCTCGGGGTGGGCCGCCTGGCCGCCCAGAAGGGATTTGGCACGCTGATCGGCGCGGCGGCGCGGTGGCAGCGGCGCGCGCCGGTTCCGTTGCTGCTGATCGCCGGGGAAGGGCCGCTGGACGGGGAACTTCACCGCCAGGCCACGCTGGCCGGGGTGGCGGTCCGGTTCCTCGGCCCGCGCCGGGACGTGCCCGCGCTGCTGGCCGCCGCCGACGTGGTGGTCGTGCCGAGCACCTGGGAAGGCCAGCCGCTCGTCGTGCAGGAGGCGCTGCGGGCTGGCCTGCCGCTGGTGGCCACCCGGGTCGGCGGGATCCCCGAGCTGACCGGCGGTGACGGCGCCCTGCTCGTCCCGCCCGGCGACCCGGCCGCGCTGGCCGCCGCGGTCACCCGGATCCTGGACGACCCCGGGGCCGCGGCCCGGCTGGCGGCGGCCGCGGCGGCCCGGGCGGCGCTGCTGCCCACCGAGACGGCAGCGGTGGACCAGGCCCTCACCCTTTACCAGGGTGTCCGGTAGGCCGGTAATCGGCCGGCCGTAACTCTGCGCGGCGTTATCGGCCCGTTATCCCGGGCCGGGCTATACGGACCGTGATCACCGTCGACCCTACTGAACAGTACGTATTTCCTTAGTAGCATCGTGTTATTTCGGTTGAAACCCCTCGTCAGGGTGTGCTCCGCTGTTCTCTTGGGTCTGGTCTCACTCGTGCGGGCCCAGTGGGGGACGTGCGTGCAACCGCAAATCCGACGGCTGAAGTCACCCGGGCCACCGCCCGGGGACTCGACTGCGGGCAGCCAGCCGGATGGTCTCCCGGTCCGCACCAGCCGGCCCGCCCGCGACTTCAGCGCGGACGCCGCCCAGGACGCCGTCATCTTGTCGGTGCAGGATCTCGCGGCCGCGCAGGAGGCAGTCAGCCTGGCCCGCCGGGACCAGGAGGACGAGCGCCGCGCCGGGCAGGCGGCAGGCGCCCGGGACAGCCCGGAGGCCGGGACCGGCTCAGCCGGCCCCGGGACAGGGACCCCGCTGCCTCCGCCGCCTGCCGGCTCCCCGGCTGACCCCCCGGAGGGTCATCTACCGGCCCGGCGCCCGGCGCCCGGCGTGCCCGAGGGCGCCGCGGCCCCAGGTCCCGGCGCGGTGCGGCCCGCCCCGGCGCCGCGGCCCGCCCCGCCGCCGTCCTGGGGCCGGGTGCTGCTCACCACGGTGCAGCTCTGGGCGCAGCGCCGCCTGCACCTCCGCTGGCCCGCCCAGGTCCGGTGGCGGGTGCTCACCGTGGCCGTCCTGGCCGCCGTGCTGGCCGCCGCGGGCGCGATCAGCATCGCGCTGACCCGCAGCCCGGCCCCGGCCGGGCACACCCGCGCCGGAACCCCGGCCCGGACCGGGCGGGCGCCCACCCCGGCGGCCCTCGCCGCGGCCGCGGCCGCGCGCACGGACGCGGCCCGCTGGGTCGCTGCCCAGGTCTCCGCGGACGCGATCGTCTCCTGCGACCCGCAGATGTGCGCGCTGCTGCAGGCCCACGGCATCCCGGCGGCGCGGCTGCTCCCGCTCGGCCCGGGCAACGCCGCCCCGCTGGGCAGCGACCTGATCGTGTCCACCGCGGCGGTACGCAGCGAGTTCGGTGCCCGGCTGACCAGCGTGTACGCGCCGGTGTCGCTGGCCAGCTTCGGGACGGGCAGCGCACAGACCGCAGTCCGGGTCGTCGCGCCCGACGGGGCCGCGGCCTACCTGGCCAGCCTGCGGGCCGACGTGGCCGCACGGGCCTCCGCGGGGAGCCAGCTACTGCAGAACCCCCGGCTGCATTCGTCCCCTGCCGCCCGCCGGGCCCTGGCCGCGGGGCAGGTCGATGCCCGCCTGCTGACCGCGTTCGCCGCCCTGGCCACCATGCACACCGTGGACCTGATCGGGTTTCCCGCGGCCGCCGCCGGGGCGAGCCCGGGCATGCCGCTGCGGGTCGCGGAGATCGCCCCGGCCGGCCCGGGAACCCGGCGCCGGCCCAACACGATGGGCTCACTGGTCAGCTTCCTGCGGGCCCAGCTGTCCCCGTACCGGCCCGCCGGCATCGCCGTGGTCCGGCTGCCTGGCGGCCGGCCGGTGCTGCGGGTCGGGTACGGCGCGCCCAGCCCTCTCGGCCTGCTCGGGAAGGGCTGACCAGGCGGAACAGACCTCAGCACGCACATCATCAACACTGGATAATTCATCCTGGGAGCGGGAGTGCACGATGATACGGAGTTCTCTGTGAACGGGGCGGGCAGGCTGTCCGGCCCGCGCACCAGGCGGCGCCGCCCGGCTGGCCCGGGCGGGCTGCGCCGCCGGATGGCCGGCCTGGCCCTGCTGGCCAGCGGGGCGCTGGTGGCGCTCACCGGGGCCGCCGGCCCGGCCGCCGCCACCACGCACGCCCCGGCCTCCTCCGGATACGGCTGGGTCAGGCTCGCGCACCTGTCCCCGAACACGCCGCCGGTGGACGTCTACCTGTACAGCTACGGCATGCCGAACGCGATGATCGTGCTCCATCACGTCAGCTACGGGACCGTCTCGGGCTACGAGCGGGTTCCGCACGGGGAGTACACCGTGGCCATGCGGGGGGCCGGCGCGCCGCCCTCGTCCACCCCGGTGCTGTCCAACAACCTGATGGTGCATCCCGGGCACGCCTACACCGTGGCCGGGGTCGGCCCGAACAAGGCGCTGCGGCTCCAGGTCCTCGACGACCGGCTGACCACGCCCAAGGGCAAGTCACTGGTCCGGGTGATCCAGGCGTCACTGAAGGAGCATGAGGTCACGGTGACGGCCGGCCAGGCCACGCTGGCCCATAATCTGCCGTTCGCCAGCGTCACCGGCTACGGGACGGATTCCCCCGGCACCTGGGTGGTGCACGCCAAGGGCGCCAGCGAGAGCTGGTCCGGCCAGGTCAAGCTGACCGCGGGCACGATCCACACCCTGGTCGTGCTGGACTCGTCCAAGGGCCTGGAAGTCACCGACCTGATGGACGCCGCGGGCAGCTCGGTCATGCCCAACGGCGGTGCGGCGACCGGCTTCGGCGGCACGGCCCCGGCGCCCGCATCGTCGTCGCTGCCCTGGCTGGCCGCGGTCGCCGCGGGCGGGCTGCTCATCGTGGCCGGTGGCTACCGGCTGCGCCGGGTCAGGGCCGTGGCCCGGCACGCCCGTTGAGGGAAGCGGGCCGCCCGGCGCCCGCGAACCCGGCAGGCGGGGCCCGGCACGGGCACCGTGGCCCCGCTCAGCGCGGCCCGTCCCTCCGCGGGTCGTCCCGGTCCGTGCCGCCGCCGCGTCTCGCGCCGCGGGACATCGCAGCATCCGGCGGGCCGCCGCGGGGCGGCCCGCCGGCCCGGGGCGCCCCGGCCGGCGGCCGCTCGCCGTGGCCGTCCTGGTCTGCGGGGTGATCGTGCTGGCGCTCGGCGCGGCGGGCCTGGTCATGCTCACCGGCCACCCGGGGGCGGACGCCAGCCGGGCAGGGCGTGCATCCGTCCCGGTGCCGTCCGGCTCGGCCGCCCCGGCCCCGGAGTCGTCACCGGCCCCGTCCGTCCCGGCGCCGGTCTCCCTGACCATCCCGGCCATCGGCGTGCAGACCAGGCTGATCAGGCTGGGCATCACCGCGCAGGGCACCCTGCAGGTGCCCGCCTCGACCGCGGTGGCAGGGTGGTACACCGGCAGCCCGCGGCCAGGCGGGATCGGGTCCTCGGTGATCGCCGGGCACATCGACTCCTACCTCGGCCCGGGCATCTTCTACCGGCTCAGCGACATGAAGCCCGGCGAGCGCATCTACGTCCGCCGCGCGAACGGCAGCCTGGCCGTGTTCAGCGTCTACGCGGTGCATGAGTACGCCAAGGACCATTTCCCCACCGGCACGGTGTACGGTCCCGAGCCCGACGCCGAGCTGCACCTGATCACCTGCGGCGGCACGTTCGACTACGCCACCCGCCATTACCTCAGCGACGTCGTGGTCTACAGCAGCGAGGTCCGCTGACCTGCCCGCCCGCTGCCCAGGTCAGCGGCGTCGCGCCGGTGCTACCAGCCGCGGGCCCGCCACTCGCCGAGATGCGGGCGCTCGTCGCCGAGCGTGGTGTCCTTCCCGTGCCCCGGGTACACCCAGGTGGGGTCGGGCAGCGGGGCGAAGACCCGCTCCTCCAGGTCGTCCATCAGCTGGCCGAACCGCTTCGCGTCGCCCTGGGTGTTGCCCGCGCCGCCGGGAAACAGCGAATCCCCGGTGAACAGGTGCGGCTCCCCGGCCAGCTGCCCGGCCGCGTCGTAGCTGAGCGCGATGCTGCCCGGGGTGTGGCCGCGCAGGTGGATGACGGACAGCGCGGCCGTCCCGACCGGGATCAGATCGCCGTGCTCCACCAGCGTGGTCACCGGGACGGGCAGCTCCACGGCGTCGTCCGGGTGGGCGACCACATCCGCGCCGGTGGCGGCCTGCACCTCGGCGAGCGCCTGCCAGTGGTCGAAGTGGCGGTGCGTGGTGATGATCCGGCGGACCGGCCGGTCACCGATCAGGTCGAGCAGGCGGCCGGCCTCGTTGGCCGCGTCGATCAGCGCCGCCTCGCCGGTCTCGGTGCAGGTCAGCAGGTACGCGTTGTTGTCCATCGGCCCGACCGCGAGCTTCGTCACGGTCAGTCCCGGCAATTCCCGCGTGTCGGGCGGGCCGCCCACGGTCACGTCCCCGGTGTAGGCCACCGCTGCCTCCTTGCGTTGCGTTGCTGCCTTTCTACACCGGGCCGGTGGCCTGCTACCCCCAGGGTGGCAGCACGGGCACGGCGGCGGCCCCCGCGATGCTGAGCCCCGCGCCGTCACCCCGGCCGATGAGCCAGGCCAGCAGCGCGGCGGGCGGCCCGGACACCGTGACCGGGCTGGCTGCCCCCGCGCCGCCCGGGCCGCCCGCGCCGATCGGGAAGGCGGCATCGGAGCCATCCGGGCGGGCCAGGCAGGCCGGCGCATCCGGCCGGCCAGCGAAGTCAGCACCCACCCGGGCCAGGGTGGCCTGCACGAAGTCGGCCGGCCAGTCGCCCGGCCCGTACCCCGCGCCCAGGTCCACGTGATGGATCTCCAGCTCGGACAGCCGCTGGGACAGGATCGCGCGCGCCGGGAACGTGACGCCGCGCCTGGCCACCGGCGCGTCCCAGGCACCGGCCGGGAGCGCCTCCGCTGCCCCCGCGAACGCTGCGGCGCTGGCCCGCAGGTCGGCCGCGAGCTCCGCGGCTGGCCGCCCGGCGCCCGCCTCGATCGCGCGGTCCCGGGCCTCTTGACTGGGGTACATCGGGATCTCGGTCCCGGTAGCGGCCCAGCCGACCAGGTTCCGGAAGCCGTCCGCATTGCGGGCCAGATGGGTCAGCACATGCCCGCGGGTCCAGCCGGGCAGCAGGCAGGGCGCGGACGCCTGGGCGTCGGTCAGCGTGTCCGCGGTGGCCAGCACGCGGTCCGTCGACTCGCCGAGGCGGGCCAGGGCCAGGGTGACTTCGGTGTGCACGGTGCTCCTTTGCCGGGGTTCGGGACCATCATCTCGCGCGGAATGGCACCCTGGAAGGAAGCGGCCCGGGGTGGTGCCGCCCGGGGGACAGGTCCTGCTGGCCCAGTCCTGCTGGCCCAGTCCTGCTGGCCCGGTCCTGGCGGCACGGTCAGGTGGCATGGTCCTGGCCGGTGCGCGGGCCGGGAAGCTCACCCGCCACGGCGATGTTTTGTCAGTGGTCCCGAATACCATGGCGTGTCTTGTGTCGGCGTACCGCCCTTACTCGTCTGACCTGGAGATCCGTCATCATGATCCGGAGAATTGAGCACCGTGGCTGATCGTCTCATCGTCCGTGGCGCGCGTGAGCACAACCTGAAGGATGTGTCGCTGGAGCTGCCGCGGGATTCCATGATCGTGTTTACCGGGCTGTCGGGGTCGGGGAAGTCGAGTCTGGCGTTTGACACGATTTTCGCGGAGGGGCAGCGGCGGTATGTGGAGTCGCTGTCGGCGTATGCGCGGCAGTTCCTGGGGCAGATGGATAAGCCGGATGTGGATTTCATTGACGGGCTGAGCCCGGCGGTGTCGATTGACCAGAAGGCGGCGTCGCGGAATCCGCGGTCCACGGTGGGCACGATCACTGAGGTGTATGACTATCTGCGGTTGCTGTATGCGCGGGCGGGGCGGCCGCATTGCCCGGTGTGCGGGCGGCCGATCGCGCGGCAGACGCCGCAGCAGATCGTGGACCGGGTGCTGGAGCTGGGTGAGGGGATCCGGTTCCAGGTGCTGGCGCCGGTGATCCGGGGCCGTAAGGGTGAGTACACCGAGCTGCTGCGCGAGCTGCAGGTCAAGGGGTATTCGCGGGCCCGGGTGGACGGCACGGTGATCCGGCTGGACAGCGTGGCCAGCGGGGAGGGCGGGGAGCTGCCCGTCCTGAAGAAGTACGAGAAGCACACGATCGAGGTGGTGGTGGACCGGCTGGCGGTGAAGGCGGATGCCCGGCGGCGGCTGACGGATTCGGTGGAGACGGCGCTGGGGTTGTCTGGTGGGGTGGTGGTGCTGGATTTCGTGGATCTGGCGGAGGATGACCCGCACCGGGAGCGGATGTTTTCTGAGCATCTGGCCTGCTTGTATGACGATCTGTCGTTTGAGGAGCTGGAGCCGCGGTCGTTCTCGTTCAACTCCCCGTGGGGGGCGTGCCCGGACTGCACCGGGCTGGGCACCCGGATGGAAGTCGACCCTGAGCTGGTCGTGCCCGACCCGGACAAGACGCTCGCCGAGGGCGCCATCGGCCCGTGGAGCGGCGGTCACGTCAGCGACTACTTCATCCGGCTGATCGAGGCCCTGGGGGCCTCGCTCGCGTTCAGCATCGACACGCCCTGGTCCCGGCTCCCGGCCGCGGCCCGGAAGGCCCTGCTGCACGGCTACGACAAGCAGGTCCATGTCCGGTACAAGAACCGCTACGGCCGGGAACGCTCGTACTACACCTCGTTCGAGGGCGCGATCCCGTATATCGAGCGGCGGCACTCTGAGGCCGAATCGGACTCCAGCCGGGAGCGGTTCGCCGGCTTCATGCGCGAGGTGCCCTGCCCGACCTGTGACGGGTCCCGGCTCAAGCCCATTGCGCTGGCGGTCACCGTGGATGGCCGGTCCATCGCGGAGCTCTGTGCCCAGCCGATCGGCGAGCTGGCCAAGCTGCTGCGCAGCCTGGAACTGTCGGACCGGGACATGCAGATCGCGGGCCGGATCCTCAAGGAGGTCAACGCCCGCCTGGGCTTCCTGCTCGACGTGGGCCTGGACTACCTGTCGCTGGACCGCGCGTCGGCCACGCTGGCGGGCGGGGAGGCGCAGCGGATCCGGCTGGCCACCCAGATCGGGTCGGGGCTGGCAGGGGTGCTGTATGTGCTGGATGAGCCGTCGATCGGGTTGCACCAGCGGGATAACCACCGGCTGCTGGAGACGCTGATCCGGCTGCGGGACCTGGGTAACACGCTGATCGTGGTGGAGCACGACGAGGACACCATCCGGGCCGCGGACTGGGTCGTGGACATCGGCCCGGGCGCTGGCGAGCACGGCGGCAACGTGGTGGTGTCCGGGCCGGTCGAGGAGCTGCTGGCCAGCCCGGAGTCGCTGACCGGTGCCTACCTGACCGGGCGGCAGTCGATCCCGGTGCCCGCGGTGCGGCGCAAGTGGTCGAAGTCGCGGGAGGTCGTGGTCAAGGGGGCCAGTGAGCACAACCTGAAGAACGTGGATGTGGCGTTCCCGCTGGGCTGCCTGGTCGCGGTGACCGGGGTGTCGGGGTCGGGGAAGTCCACGCTGGTCAACGACATCCTCTACCACGCGCTGGCCCGGGAGCTGCACGGGGCGCGGACGGTGCCGGGCCGGCACGTGCGGGTCACCGGCATGAGCCAGCTGGACAAGGTGGTGCACGTGGACCAGGGCCCGATCGGCCGCACCCCCCGCTCCAACCCGGCCACCTACACCGGGGTGTTCGACCACGTCCGCAAGCTGTTCGCGGCCACCACCGAGGCCAGGGTCCGCGGCTACCAGCCCGGCCGGTTCTCCTTCAACGTCAAAGGCGGCCGGTGCGAGGCCTGCGCCGGGGACGGCACCCTGAAGATCGAGATGCAGTTCCTGCCCGACGTGTACGTGCCGTGCGAGGTCTGCCACGGCGCCCGCTACAACACCGACACCCTGGCCGTGCACTACAAAGGCAAAACCATCGCCGACGTGCTGGACATGCCCATCGAGGACGCCGCGGGGTTCTTCGCCGCGATCCCGGCCATCCACCGCCACCTGGCCACCCTCACCGACGTCGGCCTGGGCTATGTCCGCCTCGGCCAGCCCGCCCCCACCCTGTCCGGCGGCGAGGCCCAGCGGGTCAAGCTGGCCGCCGAACTGCAGCGCCGCTCCACCGGCCGCACCATCTACGTCCTGGACGAGCCCACCACCGGCCTGCACTTCGAGGACATCCGCAAGCTCCTGGCCGTCCTGGGCCGCCTGGTCGACGGCGGCAACACCGTCATCGTCATCGAGCACAACCTCGACGTCATCAAAACCGCCGACCACGTCATCGACCTCGGCCCCGACGGCGGCTCCCGCGGCGGCCACATCATCGCCACCGGCACCCCCGAACACCTCACCACCATCGAAGGCAGCCACACCGGCCAGTACCTCCGCAAGCTGCTGAACGTCTGACCCGCCGTCCGTCCGCTGGCCGGCCAGTCCCGGCCGGCGGACGGAAAGACCCAGGTCACAATGCCCGCACCGGGGCGCGCAGGCTACGCTTCGCGGCGTGGAGATCATGACCGGTGAGGGTGCCGCGCGGGCGGACCTGGCCTGGCCGGCCAGGGAGGGCGGCCGGGCACGTGATCCCGGGTTCCTGCTGGTGCTGACGCACGGCTCGGGAGGCGGGCCAGGCTCCGCCGACCTGCTGGCGGTGCGGGACGCGGCGTTGCCGCTCGGCGCGGCCGTGGGGCTGGTCACCCAGCCTTACCGGGTCAAGGGACGGCGCGCGCCCGGTTCAGCAGAGCGGCAGGACGCCGCCTGGATCGAGCTCGTCGACGCGCTGCGGTCCGCGGCCGGACCGGGCCTGCCGCTGGTCCAGGGAGGCCGGAGCAACGGCGCCCGGGTGGCCTGCCGCACGGCTCGCGCCGCCGGGGCCCGGGCCGTGCTCGCGCTGGCCTTCCCGCTCCACCCGCCCGGCCACCCGGAGAAATCCCGCGCGGGCGAGCTCTCCCTGGCGGGCACGGACGTCCTGGTCATCAACGGGAGCCGGGACCCGTTCGGCGTGCCGGATCCGGCGGACCGGATCCGGGTCGTGGTGCTGGAGGGCGAGACGCACGCCTTGTCGAGGCAGCCGGAGGCGGCCGCCGCAGCCGCGGCCGCGTGGCTGGCGGACCTGGCCGGGCTGGTCCGTCCCTGAGTCAGGCCGGGCGTTCAGCCGGCCCGGCCAGCGTCCAGCCCTCAGCGGCGGGGGCAGGCGGGGTGGCGGTTACCTGCGTCGGGAGCGCGGGCTGTGCCGCCAGCAGTGAGGCGGCGGCGTCCGGCGGGGCTGTGGCGTTGCCAGCGGGGGACCGGCATCCGGGCGGCTGGGGCCAGCCGCGGGCTAAGCCGACTGGCTCTGGCCAGGCTGGCTGGTACGGGCTAAGCCGCAGGCTCGGCGGGCGCGGCGACCTGGGGCTGGGGCGCCGGGTGCTGGGCCGCCGGAATTATACCGGTGTGTGCGCTCACATCTGTCGGCCTATGCGGCGGGATCGTGTCCCCGCCCGGCAGTAGCTCGCCAGTGTCCTCGAACACGACGATGCCGTTGCAGAGCAGGCTCCAGCCCTGCTCGGGGTGACTGATAACGGTCCGGGCCGCTTCACGGTCCAGCGCTCGCGCGTCTGGGCAGGGCGGCGTATGCGGGCACATACGTGTGCCTCCTGGTCAATTTCTGGCTGTGGTGTTGATCACAAGCTAGTGTGCCGACTTCGCTCAGCGCACGACATAGTCCGTTGTGACGATTTATCGGGTCACTCTTTGTTACTAGTAACCAGTAGCATACGTGAGCCGGGTCGCTTATCCGGTTATCCCCGGCGGGGCGGCGTCGTCACGTATTCGCGCGTGTCGGCCGAATTCTGTTACCGAGTCGTAACCGGTCCCGCGTCGGTGGGCTGGAATCCTGGCGCCAGCTCATCCGAGCCTGCGGTGGCCGGAGTACGGGGCATCCGGGGGATACCGGTCAGCCGGTGACTTTCGCGCAGCGTGAGCAGCCGTTCCGCCTCGGCAGACCATACGCGGACCGGTGGAGTCGCCTTGGCCTTGCGCCGGTAGATACGGTCCTCGTAGCCCAGCGGGCCGATAGCGACCCGCTCGGCCGCGAACGCGGCCCGTGTCGCGTCGGTGAGCGCCGCGTCCAGCCGCTTGGCCCGCCGGTACCGCTCAGCCAAGGGGGCGTTCGCCGCCTCCGCCTCCCGCAGTTCCTGCTCGGCGGCCCGGGCCTCGGCGAGCAGGTCATCGAAGCGGGCGGCGAACGCCTGGTCGGCGGCGAGCTTCTGCTCGGCCTCCTGGCTGACCGGCTTGCGTCTCGGCATCTCGGTACGCTCCTACGTCACGCTGGAACCTCTGGCCGGTGCGCGGCCAACGGCGAGCCTAGCGGATGGCCCGGTGCCCCCGGGGCGGCCGCCCGGTGACCGGATCCGCCTGCCGCGCGGCCGGCGTGCCCCGGCCCTACGCCAGGCTGTCCCGCCAGTCCGCGTGCAGCGCCGAGTACTCCCCATCCGAGGTGAGCAGCCCGGCGGGCGGCCCGTCCTCGACGACACGCCCGGCGCTGAGGACCAGCACCCGGTCCGCGATCTCCACCGTGGACAGCCGGTGCGCGATGATCATCGCGGTCCGGTCGGCCAGGATGGTCCGCAGCGCCGCCTGGACCAGCTGCTCGCTGGGAATGTCCAGCAGTGAGGTGGCCTCGTCGAGCACCAGGACGGCGGGGGCGGCCAGGAACGCGCGGGCGAACGCGATCAGCTGGCGCTGGCCGGCCGACAGGCGGCCGCCCCGCTTGCCCACATCAGCCTGGTAGCCGCCGGGCAGCGCGGAGATGAAGGCGTCCGCCCCGATGGCCCGGGCCGCCGCTTCCACCTCAGCCTGGGTGGCGTCCGGCCGGCCCAGCCGGATGTTGTCGGCGACGGACCCGGAGAACACGAAGTTCTCCTGGGTGACCAGGACTATCTCGCGGCGCAGCACCCGGTCCGGCAGGTCCCGCAGGTCAACGCCGTCCAGCCGGACGCTGCCCTGGCCCGGGTCGTAGAACCGGGCCAGCAGCCGGGCCACCGTGGTCTTCCCGGCCCCGGTGGCGCCCACCAGGGCCACGGTCTGGCCGGCCGGGATGGTCAGGTCGAGCCCGGGCAGCACCGGGGTGTCCCGGTAGCCGAACCGGACCGCCTCGAACCGGACCTCGCGGCCGCCCTGCCGGGCGGACGCCCCCCGGCGCGGCGGCAGCGGCACGGGGCGGGCAGGCTCCGGCACGGCGGGCGGCTCCTCCAGCACGCCGGAGATCTTCTCCAGCGCCGCGGCCGCGGACTGGAAGGAGTTGTAGAACTGGGACAGGTCCTGCAGCGGGTCGAAGAACCGCCCCAGGTACAGCAGGAAGGTGGCCAGGACACCGACCTTGATGTCACCGTCCAGCACCCGCAGGCCGCCGTAACACAGCACGATCCCGGTAGCCACGTTGCCGACCAGGGTGATTCCCGGCGCGTACACCGCGAGCACCCGGGACGAGCGCAGGCTGGCCGCCGCGTAACTTCCGTTGAGGCGGTCGAAGATCTCCTCGTTGCGCCCCTCCCGGCGGAACGCCTGCACGGCGCGGATGCCCCCGAAGGTCTCCACGAACTGGACGATGACCTGCGCGATCGTTTCCCGGGTCCGGCGGTAGGCCGACGCGGACTCGCGCCGGAACCAGATCGTCAGCCAGCCCAGGGGCACGAAGCCGCCCAGGACCACCAGCGCCAGCGGCCAGTCCAGCAGCAGCATCCCGATCCCCACCAGGACCAGGGACAGCGCGGCGGATACCAGGGCGTCCAGGCCGTCGTCGAACAGGTCGGAGATGGAGTCGATGTCAGACACCTGCCGGGAGATGACCCGCCCCGAGGTGTAGCGCTCGTGGAACGACACCGGCAGCTGCTGGAAGTGCCAGAACATCCGCTGGCGCAGCTCCAGCACCACCGTCTCGCCCAGCTTGCCCATCGAGTAGATGAACCCCCGGCTGGCCACGGCCTGGACGCCCACCGCGACCGCGAACCCGGCCACGTACAGTCCCAGCGGCGCCAGGTCACCCCCGTGCATCAGCGGCGGGATGCCCCGGTCGATGGCCACCCCGACCAGCCACGGGCCGGCCAGTGCGGCCAGGTTCGCGGTCACGATGAGCACGAACGTCACGATCACCCGGGCCAGCTGCGGGCGCAGCAGGCTCAGCAGCAGCCGCCGGGCCCGGCGGCGCAGCAGCGCGGCCAGGCCGCCGGTGACCTCGTCGGCGTCCTCGGCCGCGATGCCGCGCCACGCGTCGGAGGTCATGATGCCGCCTGCTCGCCCGGGCCCGGCTCATCGACGCCGCTCATCAGCTCCCGGTACCGGGGCTGGCTGGCCAGCAGGTGCGCGTGCGTGCCGGTGGCGGCGATGACCCCGTCGCGGAGCAGGGCCACCTTGTCCGCGAGCGCCACCGTGGACGGCCGGTGCGCGACCACGAGCGCGGTGGTCTCGGCCAGCAGCCCGCTCAGCGCCTGGGTGACCTTGGCCTCGGTATGCACGTCCAGCGCGGACAGCGGGTCGTCCAGGATCAGCAGGGCCGGCCGGGCCAGGATGGCACGGGCCAGCGCCACCCGCTGCCGCTGGCCCCCGGACAGGGCCATGCCCTGCTCGCCGATGCGGGTGTCCAGGCCCCAGGGCAGCTCGTGCACGAAGCCGGCCTGCGCCATCGCCAGGGCAGCCTCGATCGCCGCGTCGTCAGCGTCCGGGGCGCCGTAGCCGACGTTCTCCCGGACACTGGCCGAGAACAGGGTGGGGTCCTCGAACGCGCAGCCGACCCGCGACCGCAGCCCGGGCAGCGGCAGCCGCCGCACATCCGTGCCGTCGAGCAGGACCGCACCCGAGGTCGCGTCGGCCAGCCGGGGCACCAGTTGCAGCAGGGTCGTCTTGCCCGCCCCGGTCGCGCCGGCCAGCACCAGGGTCTGGCCCGGCTCGATGGCCAGGTTCACGTCGCGCAGTAACGGCTGGGCCGCGCCCGGGTACCGGAAGCCGACGTGGTCGAAGGCCAGCCGGCAGCCGCGCCGCCGGCCCCGCGCCGCCGGGCGCCCGGGGAAGCCGGCCCGGGGCCCGGCCGGGCTGGCGATGGCGGGCGGGGTGTCCAGGATCTCGAAGATCCGCTGGGCCGCGGTGGCGGCCTCCTGGCCGCCGGCCAGGATGTAGCCCATCGACTCGATGGGCCAGACCAGCTGCAGGGTCAGCGTGATGAACGCGACCAGGCCGCCCAGGGTCAGCTCGTGCCGGCTGGTGGCGATGGCCCCGAGCAGCAGCAGCAGGCCGATCAGCGCGTTCGGGATCAGGTCCAGGCCGGCCCAGAAGGTGCTGCGCAGCCGGGCCTTCTGGATCTCGGTGCCGAACACTTCGAGCGCCTGGCCGCGATGCTGGCCGGCGGCCTCGTCGCCCCGCCCCAGCGCCTTGAGCACCCGGATCCCGGTCGCCGCCTCCTCCACGTAGGTGGCCAGGTCACCCTGCTGGTCCTGGGCGCGCCGGGAGAGCAGCCGGTACGAATGCTGGAACCGGGTGCTGGCCGCCACCACGGGCAGGAACACGGTCGCGGTCAGCAGGCCGAGCCACCAGTTCAGCCGGATGAGCAGGAGCACCACCGCGATGAAGGTAATCACGTTGGTGATCAGGAAGATCGTGCCGAAGCCGGCGAACCGCCGGATCGCCGACAGGTCCGTGGTCGCCCGGGACAGCAGCTGGCCAGACTGCCACTCGTCATGGAAGGCGGGCGGCAGCCGCTGCAGGTGGGCGTAGATATCCGCCCGCATGGACTGCTCCATCCCGGCGACCGCGCCCGCCTGCATCCAGCGGCGCAGGAAGTTCAGCAGGGCCTGGATGACCCCCAGGCCGACGGCGGCCGCGCCGATCGGCAGCAGCAGCCTGCGCTCCCCGTGGCTGATCGCCCCGTCGATCATGGATTTCGTCAGCAACGGGATCGCGATCTCGCTGCCCACGGCCACGATCGCGCACACCAGCATGAACGCCAGCTGCCAGCGGTAGGGACGCAGGTACACCCGGGTGCGCCAGAGTGACGCCAGAGGTGTCGCCCCACGGCCGGCAGGCGCGCTACGGCCAGGTTCATGGGGGGGCATTACTCGAACGCTAGTTGCGGGCTGCCGGTATGTCACCTGGATTTTCCCTGGCCGCACCCGGTGCCGGGGCGCGCCCCGGGCCCCGGTGGCGGGCGGCGTTACGCCGGCCAAGAAAGAAAGTAAAAGACTGATCGCACTATTGGTCCGGACGTAACAGCTGTGTCACCTCGGCACCGCTATGTGCTAGCCGGGTAGCGGCGGCAGGGCAACTCTGGCACGCTGGCTAGCCCGGGGGGGCTCGCGCGGCGGTGCCGTTTGCCGGCAGGGAGGGACCGTGGAGCGCACGGATTCTGGGGGCAGGCCGCCGGTGCGGGGCTGGTCGCCTGGCCCGGCGCTCGCCGCCTTTCATGACGGCGTGACCGTGATAAGCCAGCTGTCCGACCAGTTCACCGACGCCGGCTGGCTTGCCCCGTCACCCTGCCCGGAATGGCGGGTGACAGACCTGGCCGGCCACCTGCGGTGCGTCGCCGACGACTTCCACGAGTACCTGGACGACGCCCCGGCCAGCCGGCTGGCCCGGCTGATGGCCACCGGGGTGCACCCGGACACGCTGGCCCGCAAGCTGGCCCGGCAGAACGCCGCGGAACTCGCCGCTCTCCCCGACGCATCCGGGCCGGAGCACATCGAGGCGTTCGCCAGCTCGGCCCGGTCGTACGCGCAGCGCCTCCTGCCGATCTGGGATCTGCCGCATCACCAGTACCGGGAGGTGCTGGTCACGGTAGGCGGGATGGCGGGCGCCGCCTGCGCGGAGTGGCATCTGCACGCCTGGGATCTCGCCCGGGCCCTCGGTAAGGACTACCGTCCCGCCGACCCGGAGATCCTGCTCCGCGGCTGGAACGCGGGGATGCCGCACCTGCTGGCCGGGGCGGGGCTGGAGCACTCGGGGGCCGAGGGGGCCGAGGGGGCCGCCGTGGCCGGGGGCCGGGGGACCCGGCTGGCCGGCCCGGCGGTGCGCGAGGACCCGTGGCATGTCATGCTCCGCGCATCAGGGAGGATCCCGCCGGGCAGGACTTCTCCCGGTCCGGTGCTCTAGCCTCGCGCGGCGGGTTCCGGCCGCCTGCCGGCCCCCGGGCCGGGATCCCGGCGGCAGGCTGGGCCGGCAGGCTCGTCGAAGGGATGGTGCTGATGGCTTTCGATGTCGGTTCGGTGCGGGCGGCCTACCCGGCGCTCGCCGACGGGTTCGCCTACCTGGACGGTGCCGCGGGTACCCAGGTCCCGGCCAGCGTCATCGAGGCCATCGGGGCCGCCTACCGGGCCGGCCTCGGCAACGCGGGCGGTGAGTTCCCGGCCAGCCTCCGCTCCACCGCGCTGACCGCCGAATGCCGCCAGGCCGTCGCCGACCTGGTCGGCGGCCGCGCCGACGGGGTGATCCTCGGGCCCAACATGACCACGCTCACCTACCGGCTGGCATACACGCTGGCCAGCCGGTGGGGCGCGGGGGACGAGGTTATCCTGTCCCGGCTCGACCACGATGCGAACGTGCGGCCCTGGATGCAGGCCGCCCGGCGGGCCGGCGCCAGGATCCGCTGGGCAGAAGTCGACATATCGACAGGGGAGCTGCCCGCGGCCCAGTACGCGGACCTGCTGTCCGACCGGACCCGGCTGGTCGCGGTCACCGCGGCCAGCAACGTCCTGGGGACCCGGCCGGAGGTCGCCGCGATCACCGCCCAGGCCCGCGCGGCGGGAGCGCTCACGTACGTGGACGGCGTGCACGCCACCCCGCACGGCCCGGTGGACGTGACCGCGCTCGGTGCGGACTTCTACGCGACGAGCGCGTACAAGTGGTCCGGCCCGCACGTGGGCGCGGTCATCGCCGACCCGGCCCTGCTGGAGACGCTGCACCCGGACAAGCTGGTGCCTGCGCCCGACTCGGTTCCCGAGCGGTTCGAGCAGGGCACACCGCCCTTCGCCGACCTGGCCGGGGTCACCGCGGCCGTCGGCCACCTGGCCCAGCTGGATGGCGGCGCACCCGGGCCGCGGCGCCAGCGGCTGCTCGCCTCGATGGCTGCCGTGCAGGAGCACGAGCAGAGCCTGTTCCGGGTCCTGCTGGCGGGCCTGGGCGCGATGAGCCAGGTCACCATCTACGGGAAGGCGGCGCACCGCGCGCCGACTGCGTACTTCACCGTGGAGGGGCACCCGCCCGGTGACGTCGCCCGTTATCTGGCCGGCCGCGGCATCAACGTGTGGAGCGGGCACAACTACGCGTGGGAGCTCACCGGCGCGCTCGGCATCCGCGACTCGGGCGGGGCGGTGCGGGCCGGGCTGGTGCACTACAACGATCGCGGCGACGTGGACCGGCTGCTGGCGGCCGTCGCTGACCTGGCCTCTGCCTCATGATCACGGGCCCGGTCCCGCGGGGCCGGGCGGACGGCCGGGGCGGGGTCAGTCGCCGGGCTGGTGGTCGGCGAACGTGTAACGGTAAAGGCGGGTGGACCGGGACTGGAACCCGGTCCGCTCGTAGAGCCGGCCCGCGGCCTCACGGGAGGGCCGGGAGGTGAGATCCACGGTCCTGGCCCCGGCCTCCTCGGCGATGCGCAGCGCCTCCACGGTCAGGACCTGGCCGATGCCCTGGCCCCGTGCGGCCTCGTCCACGATCACGTCCTCGATCCAGGCCCGCAGTCCCGTCGGGATCGGGAACATCACTAGGGACAATGTCCCGGCGATCTTGCCGTCGGAGCGGGCGATGAGCAGCGTGGTGGCGGGCGAGCCGGTCACCCGCTCCAGTACCGCCCGGTCGGCGGGGGGAGCGCTGCGGGACAGCTGGGGGAGCAGGACACCGAACGCCTCGACGACCTCATCGGTTACTTCACGCAGCACCTCGACGCGCACAGTCACGCGGGCACTTTACCGCGCCGGGGCCGACTGCCCGCGCAGGCCCAGCGCGGCACGGACCGTGGGTCAGATCAGCCGGCCGGTGCGTCAGGCTACGCCGAGGGCCCGCAACCCCGCGGCGGTGCCCGCCGCCACCAGGATGACCACTAGGAACGGGGCGCGGAGCAGCAGCGCGGCGGCCGCCGCGCCCAGGCCGGCCAGCCGCGCCGGGTCGACGGCCAGGGACTCGCCGCGGCCCACGGCCTGCACCGCGATCAGCGCGGCGAGCAGCGCGACGGGGACCAGGGTGGCGAACCGCCGGGCCCGCGGATGCGCGAGCCAACGCGGCGGCACGGTCAGCCCCGCCAGTTTGAGGCCGTAGCAGCACACCGCGGTGACCAGCACGGCGATCCAGGTCCCGGTCACCGGCACGGCCTCTCGCCCGCCGTCTCCGCGGCCCCGGCCCGGCCAGCCCCGCCCGGGCCGCGCGCCTCAGCCTCAGCCGTGCCGGCCGCGCCGCTGGGCAGCAGGGCAGCGCCGAGCGCGGCCGCCGCGGCCAGCACCACCGGGAGCCCGGGCGGGCAGAACGGCGTGGCGGCGAGCGCGATCACGGCGCCGGCCAGCGCGACCGCCCGCTCGGTCCGGCCCGCGCGCAGCCGCGGCCACAGCAGCGCCAGGAACGCCGCCGGGCCCACGACGTCCAGGCCGAACGTGTTGGGGGAGCCCAGCCGGCCCGCGCCGAGCGCGCCAGCCAGCGTCGCCGCGTTCCAGGTCAGGTACAGGCTGCCGAAGGTGGCCAGGAAGCCGGCCCGGGCCGCGGCGCGGCCTGGCCGGCCCGCTGCTGGCTGGGCCAGCGCGACCGCGGTCAACTCATCCGTGATGCCCAGGGCGGCCAGCAGCCTGACCGGGCCGCGGAAGCCCAGCACGCTGGCCAGCCGCAGCCCGTACAGGCCGTTCCGGCTGCCCAGCAGGACCGCGCTGGCGGTCCCGGCGATCAGGTTCCCGCCGCTGGCCACCGCGGCGGCCAGCGCGAACTGCGACGCGCCGGTGTAGGCGACCAGGCTGAGCACGCAGGCCTGGGCCACGCTCAGCCCGGACGCCACCGCGGCCGCCCCGAACGCCAGCCCCGAGGTGCCCACCGCCAGCCCGAGAGCGATCCCGTCCCGGGCCGCCCGCTGCACCGGCTCCGCTGAAGTGTCTGCCATAGCGGGAGGCTAGGGCGCGCCGCGGGCCGCTGACTTGAACGTTATTGCGGCGGGGCGGCGCGGCCCCGGTCCTGGCGGGCCCGCTGGTACGCGCCGGGCGGCACGCCCACGATGCGCTTGAAGTGCCGGGTCAGGTGGGCCTGGTCGGCGAAGCCGGCCTCGGCCGCCGCCCGGGCCGGCGGCACCCCGCAGTCGAGCAATTCCCGGGCCTGCCGGACCCGGAGCTGGTTGAGGTAGGCGTGCGGCGGCAGGCCGGTCTCCGCCCGGAAGGCGCGCATCAGGGCGTACGGGCCAACCCCGGTGGCCTCGGCCAGCTCCTCGAGTGTGGGCGGGTCCAGCGCCCGCTCCCGCAGCAACGACACCGCGGTGCGCACCGCGGGCCGGGCCTCGCGGGGACGGGTCCGGCGCCCGGCCCGGGCGTGCTCGCGCAGCAGCCCGGCCAGGGCCTCGTGCAGCAGGCTGGCGGACGCCAGCGGGTCGCCGTGCTCCGCGGCCAGGTGGGCGGCGCGGACCCGCCGGGCGCTGCGCGGGTCGTGCACGACGGTGTCCGGGAAGAACGGGGTGCCCGGGGATCCGGTCAGTTCCGCGCTGACCTCGCGGACCAGGCCGACCGCGGGGTACAGCACCCGGTAGGACCAGCCCCCGGGGACGCCGGCCTGGCCGGTGTGCACCATCTCCGGGTTGAGCAGGGCGACCGCCCCGCGGCCGGCCCGCAGCAGGCTGCCGCCGTAGCGGAACTCCTCCACCCCGTCCTCGATCAGCGCGAGCGTGTAGCTCTCGTGCGCGTGCCGGGCGTAGCGGTGCGTCACGTACCTGGCCCGCAGCAGGTCCACGCCGGGCACGGCCGCGTGCCGCCAGTAGCGCGCCACCTCCCCGGCCGGGGCGTCGTGACCGCCGTGGTCACGCTGCGCCGGGCCGCCCGGTGGTTCGTCCGGCGAGGGCTGCACGGCTCCAGTACAGCACCCGCCGCCGCCAGCCCGCGCCGCCGCGGCCGCGCCCGCTTGCCCGGCCCTCTCCCGCGGCCGGGCCCGGCACGGTAGAACGGGGGGGTGGCAAGCAGGGCGCTCGTGCTCGGCGGGGGCGGGGTCACCGGGGTGGCCTGGGAGATCGGGGTGCTGGCCGGGCTGGCCGAGCGGGGTATCCCGCTGGCCGCGGCTGACCTGCTGGTCGGCACCTCGGCCGGCGCGGTGGTCGGCGCGCAGCTGGCCTGGGGCGCCGATCTGGCCCGGCTCTACCAGGAGCAGCTCGAGCCGCTGCCGCCCGCCCCGCCGGGCGATGGCCACCCGGGCCGGGCCGCCACGATGAGGCGCCGGGACATGGCCGTCTTCGGCTGGGCCATGCTGCGCTACCGGGACCCGGTCCGGGCCCAGGCCCGGATCGGCCGGATGGCGCTGGCCGCGCGGACCATGCCGGAGGCCGACCGGCGGGCGGTGATCGCGGCCGGGGTGCCGTCGGCGCAATGGCCCGCCCGGCGGCTGCTGATCACCGCGATCGACGCCGTGACCGGCGAGTTCGCCGCGCTGGACGCGGCCAGCGGGGTGAGCCTGGTGGACGCGGTCGGCGCCAGCTGCGCGGTGCCGGGCGTCTGGCCGCCGGTGACGATGGCCGGGCGGCGGTGGATCGACGGGGGTGTCCGGTCACCCGCCAACGCGGATCTCGCGGCCGGGTGTGAGCGCATCGTGGTGCTGGCGCCGCTGCCCCGGGGCATGCGGGCCGCGACCGCCGCCAGCCGGCAGGCCGGAGAACTGGCCCGGCAGGCCGGGCCGTCACGGTGGTCTCGCCGGACCCGGCCGCGGTGGCCGCGATCGGCCGTAACGTACTCGACCCGGCCCGGCGGGCTCCGGCGGCGCGTGCGGGGCACGCGCAGGCCGGGCCCGCCCTGGACCGGGTCGGGACCGTCTGGGACGGCCAGCGGGCCTGAGCCCGTGCTTAGCTGGCCCCGTGCTTAGCTGGCGTAGTCGAGCAGCGGCTGGGCCCGGCTGGGGTGGCGCAGCTTGGACAGCGACTGCTTCTCCAGCTGCCTGATCCGCTCCCGGGTCAGGCCGAGCGCCCGGCCGATCTCATCCAGCGTGTGCGGGTTGCCGTCGTACAGGCCGAACCGCATCGCCATGATGGTCGCTTCGCGCTGGGTCAGCCCGTCCAGGGCGTGCCGCAGCTGGTCCGCCATCAGCTGCCGGTCCACCAGCTCGGAGGCTTCCGGGGCGTCCGTGTCCTCGATGAGGTCACCGATGCTGGTCTCGCCGTCCTCACCGATGGTGGAGTCCAGGCTGATCGGCTGGCGGCTGGTGCGCAGCAGCTCCTCGATCTGGTCCGGGGTCCGGTCCAGCTCGACGGCCAGCTCCTCGGGGGTGGGCTCACGGCCGAGCCGCTGGTGCATGTCCCGCTCGACCCGGCTGAGCTTGCTCAGCATCTCCAGCACGTGCACCGGGAGCCGGATGGTCCGCGCGGAGTCCGCGAACCCGCGCTGGATCGCCTGCCGGATCCACCACATCGCGTACGTCGAGAACTTGTAGCCCTTGGTGTAGTCGAACTTCTCGACCGCCCGGATCAGGCCCAGGTTGCCTTCCTGGACCACGTCGAGCAGGGACAGCCCGCGGTCGCTGTACTTCTTGGCCACCGACACCACCAGGCGCAGGTTGGCCTCCAGCATGTGGGCCTTGGCCCGGCGGCCGTCCTCGGCCACTTCCTCGAGGTCCCGCCGGTAGGCCGCGGTCAGGTCACTCTCGGTGGCCAGCTTGTGCTCCGCGAACAGGCCCGCCTCGATCCGCTTGGCCAGGTTGACCTCCTGCTCGGCGGTGAGCAGGCTGGTCCGCCCGATCGACTTCAGGTAGGTGTGCACCGAGTCGCCCATGGCGGAGGTCTGGTCGTCCAGGTCCACCTCAGCCTGGGCCGGCTGGGCGGTGCCCGACGCGACTTCCCCGGCCAGCTCCTGCACCGGACCCGCTTCGGCCAGCGCGACCGCCTCCGCCTCGGCGGCGTCCAGGCTGTCCAGCGCGGGCTCCTCGGCGGCGTCCGGCGATGCGGTGAGTTGTGCTGTAGTCATGTCCTCCGTGCCCGTCCGTGCTCGCTTGGGGGCAGCGCCCTCTGGGGCGGTGCCCGCACCCGGCTCATCACCCAGCCGGACGCCGGCTTCGGCCAGCTCCCGGATGATGGACCGGCCTTCCGCGGGGGAAACGCCCGCCTCACCGAACGCCGCACGCAGCTCGGTCAGGGACAGGTAGCCCTGCCCGCGGCCCAGCTGGATCAGCTCGTCCACACGTGTGGTGGCCGCCTCGTCGGCAACCTCGGGTTCCCGCCTGGCGGTGGCATTCCTTGGCATCGAGGGACCTCCTCCCTTCGTGGGCGCGCAGTGTGCACAACGTCAGTGCGCACATACGTCAGTACGTATCCGCGATCTCGGTGTGCTCCAGCGGTCCGCAGCACTTGCTACTGTGAAGCGCGGGCACTAAGTAATAACGCTGCAAGGAGCCAATTGTTCCCGTGCGGCCCCGTCGTGCCTGCACGCGCCCGGTGTCGCACCCCGCGGCTGAGCCCCCACGCACAGAGAACGCCCCGGCGGCGCTGGTTTAGTCCTGGCCGGCCCGCCGGGCCAGCGCCCGCAGCGCCTGCAGGTCGGGCTTGCCCGAGGCCAGCATCGGCACGGCGGGCAGCACCACGACTGCCCGCGGCGCCGCGTAGTCCGGCAGGCGGCCGCGGGCGAACCCGCGCAGCGCATCCAGCCCCGGCGGCGACGCCGGGTCCGCGGGCACGACGATCGCGGTGACCAGCTCACCCCACTCGGGGTCGGGCCGGCCGACCACGACGGCCTCCCGGACCCCGGGGCAGTCTTCCAGCACCGACGCCACCTCGTCGGCGGCGACCTTCTCGCCGCCGCTGTTGATCATGCCGTCGGCCCGGCCGCGGACCGTCAGCCGCCCCGCGGTGTCCACTTCGCCCACGTCAGAGGTGACGAACCAGCCCCCGTCCAGCGCGGCCGCCGTCAGGTCCGGCCGCCGCCGGTACCCCGAGAACAGCACCGGCCCGGATAGCTGGATCCGGCTGTCTGGCCCGGTCCGGACCGCCACCCCGGCCAGCGGCTGCCCGTCGTACACGCAGCCGCCGCACGTCTCCGACATCCCGTAGGTGGTGATCACCCGGGCCCCCGCGGCGGCCGCCTCGGCGCGCAGCCCGGCCGGCACCGCGGCCCCGCCGAGCAGGATGCCCCGGAACCCGGCCAGGGCGTCCCGGCCCCCGGGCTCGTCCAGCAGGTGGCGGACCTGGGTCGGGACCAGGGACACGTACCCGCCGGCCCCGCGGCCGCGCTCGCCGCGTCCAGCCGCTCCACCACCACCGGCCGGGCCCCGGACAGCAGCGAGCGCAGGAACACCTGCAGGCCGGAGATGTGACTCGGCGGCAGGCAGGACAGCCAGGCCTCGCCGGGCCGGGCGCCGATCCGGTCCAGGCTGGCCCGCGCCGAATGGCGCAGCGCCGCCGCGCTCAGCTCGACGCCCTTGGGCTCCGCGGTGGACCCGGAGGTGGCGATCACCACCGCGGTATCCGGGGCCACGGCCGGGGAGTCACCCGGGTCGAGCCGTTGGGGCCCGTCCAGGGTTTCCAGGGTGGCCGGGCGGAGCGCCCGGAGCAGGGCTGCCACCCGCTCGGCGGGCAGCCGGGGATCGACCGGCAGCAGCGCCGGGCCGGTGCCGTCCAGGGCCGCGCCCAGCGCCCCGAGCAGCCGCTCCGCGCCCGACACCGCGGGCAGCAGCACTGCGTGCAGGGGGCGGGGGGTCACCGACGTAAGGTTAGCCGGGCAGATCAGGGACGAACCGGGAGGGCCTTTCAGTGGTCGATGCTGGCCCGGGACCGCGCGACCGGGTCGCGGCCGCGCTGCCGGGGCTGCGCGCGTTCGCGATCCCGATGCGGACCCGCTTCCGCGGCATCACGGTCCGCGAAGGGGCGCTGATCGAGGGCCCGGCCGGGTGGGCGGAGTTCTCCCCGTTCGCCGAGTACGGCCCCCGGGAATGCGCCCGCTGGCTGGCCTGCGCGCTGGAGGCGGCCTGGGACGGCTGGCCCGCGCCGGTCCGCGACCGGGTGCCGGTCAACGTGACGGTGCCCGCGGTGGGCCCGGAGCAGGCGCACCGCATCGTGTCCGGTTCCGGCTGCCGGACCGCGAAGGTGAAGGTCGCCGAGCGCGGCCAGACCGGCGCCGACGACCTGGCCCGGGTCGAGGCGGTGCGCGACGCGCTGGGCGCCGACGGCCGGATCCGGGTGGACGCCAACGGCGGCTGGGACACCGACACCGCCGCCCGGATGCTGGGGGAGCTGGGCCGGTTCGGGCTCGAGTACGCCGAGCAGCCCTGCGCCACGCTGGATGAGCTGGCCGCGCTGCGCCGCCGGGTGCAGGTCCCGGTCTGCGCGGACGAGTCGATCCGCAAGGCCGAGGACCCGCTGGCCGTGCGGGCCGCGGGCGCGGCGGACATCGTGATGGTGAAGGCCCAGCCGCTGGGCGGGGTGGCGGCCGCGCTGCGCGTCGCGGCGGCGTGCGGGCTGCCCGCGGTGGTGTCCAGCGCGGTGGAGTCCTCGGTGGGCCTGGCCGCCGGGGTGGCCCTCGCGGCGGCGCTGCCTGACCTGCCGTACGCCTGCGGCCTGGCCACGATGAGCCTGCTGACCGGGGACGTCACCGCCGATCCGCTGGCTGAGCAGGCCGGCTACCTGCCGGTTCGCCGGCCCGGCAGTGTTCCCGCAACGGCTTTCACGGTGGGAGTCAGATCCCGCCCCGTGGCGTGCCCGGGTGGTGGCGGCCGCGGAGTTCCTGGCCGAGGCCGCCCCGGCCGGGCCTGACCGGGCCGGTGTCCGCACCGTGAATCCCTCGACTGCCTTCGCCGTCACCCTCGTCGACGAGCTGGCGCGCTGCGGCCTGCGGGACGCCGTGCTGGCCCCCGGGTCGCGCAGCGCGCCGCTGGCCATCGCCTTGTTTGACCGGGCCAGCGCGCCCGGGACCGGGCTCCGGCTGCACGTGCGCGTCGACGAGCGGTCCGCGGCGTTCCTGGCCCTGGGGCTGGCCAAGGCCGGCGGGCGGCCGGTTGCGGTGGTCTGCACCTCGGGCACGGCCGCCGCCAACTTCCACCCGGCGGTGATCGAGGCGGACGAATCCGGCGTCCCGCTGCTGGTGCTGACCGCCGACCGGCCGCCTGAGCTGCGCGGTACCGGCGCCAACCAGGCCATTGACCAGATCCAGCTGTACGGCGGGGCGGTCCGCTGGTTCGCCGAGGCGGGGGTCCCGGAGGCCCGGCCGGGGATGAACGCCTACTGGCGGTCGCTGGCCTGCCGCGCGTGGGCGGCGGCGTCCGGGGCGGACGGCCGCTTCCCGGGGCCGGTGCAGCTGAACCTGCCGTTGCGGGACCCGCTGGTGCCGGGCCTGCCGGACGCCGCGGCCCCGCCGGCCGCGGCCGCGGCGGGCCCGGCTCCGGCCAGTACGGGGGCCGGGGCGGAGGGCTGGCCGGAATCGCTGGACGGGCGGCCCGGCGGGGTCCCGTGGACCCGCTGGGCCGGGCCGGGGCCGGCCGGCGCGCAGGACCCGCCGGGCAGCGTCAGCCCCCCCAGCCGCTCTCGCACCTCCGGCCACTCCAGCACTTCGAGCCACTCCGGCTCCCTCGCGCCCACTGCCTGGGCGGAGCCGGGGACGCTGGACCTGCCGTGGACCGAGCGGGGGGTCATCGTGGCGGGGGACGGCGCCGCCGACCCGGCCGGGCTGCTCCGGCTGGCCGCCGCGGGGGGCTGGCCGGTGCTGGCCGAGCCGTCGTCCGGCGCGCGGCGGGGAGCCTGCGCGCTCGGGGCCTACCAGTACCTGCTCGAGCATCCGGGGTTCCTCGCCGCACACCGTCCTGACCTGGTCATCTGGCCGGCCGGCCGGGCTGTCCCGGGGCCAGACCGCGTTCGCGCGGCAGGCCGCGGCCGGCGGCGCCCGGCAGGTGGTGCTGGCCCAGGGGCCGGGCCGCTGGGCGGACCCGGCGCGCACCGCCACCGACGTGGCCGCCGGGGTCCGGCTGGCCGGCGCTCCCGGGGCCGCCCGGGACGCCCGCGGCTGGCTGGGCCGCTGGCAGGCGGCGGACGCGGCCGCCCGGGGCGCGGTGGACGCGGTCCTGGGCGCCAGCGGCGAGCTGACCGAGCCGCGGCTGGCCCGCGACCTCGCCGCGGCGCTGCCAGACGGGGCGCTGCTGTGGGCCGCGTCCAGCCTGCCGATCCGCGACCTGGACCGGCACCTGGCCCCCCGGGACGGCCTGCGGGTGCTGGCCAGCCGGGGGGCGAGCGGCATCGACGGGCTGATCTCCTCGGCGGCCGGGGCCGCGCTCGCGCACCAGGCGTGCGGCGGCGGGCCGGCCGCTGCCCTGCTCGGGGATATCGCGTTCCTGCACGACGCGCCCGGCCTGTTCGCGGGGCCGGACGAGCCGCGCCCGGACCTGGTCCTGGTGGTCGCCAACAACGACGGGGGCGGCATCTTCTCCGCCCTGGAGCAGGCCGCGGTGCCCGCCCCGTTCGAGCGGGTCTTCGGGACGCCGCACGGGGCCCGGCTGGCCGGCCTGGCGGCCGCGGCCGGCCTGGGTTACACGGCGCTGGCCGGGGGACCGGAGCTGCCCGCGGCGCTGAAGGGCGACGGGATCCGCATCGTCGAAGTGCGGGCGGCCCGGGCAGCCGGGGCCGCGCTGCGGCAGCGGCTCGCGGCGGCCGCCGCGGCGGCCGTCACCGCCCTGGGCTGGCCGCCGGGACGGCCGTGAGGCTGGACAAGCGTCAAGGAAAAATTCCGGTCAACGACCGTGCCTGCGGTGATCCTTTTCGCCCTGACGGCCGGGAAGCTCCGGTTGTGCCGGATGACGGAAGAGACCCGGTCAATTGAGAAGGCCGTTGAGTCTATACCCTGGCGTCCCGGTATGCGGCATCGGGAGGGGTCCGGTAGCGGTCTGATAAGGGTCAGATTACCGTCGGGTCACGATTACGGGCGGTGCCATCATGCCTGTTCACCACGACGGCTAGCCGGTCCTAGCATGATCCGGGTCGGGCGCCGCTCTTGGCGTGCCGCCGACCGTGGGACGGATCCGGCCCATGGGTCCTATGCTCCGCGGACGAACTTCGCGGCGGAACACTTAGAAGGAGGAATGTGTCGATGCGCAAACGCACACGGGGCTTTGCGGCTGCCGTAGGCGTGGCCGTGCTGGCCCTCGTGGCTACCGCCTGTGGCGGCAGCAGCGGCTCGTCGTCCGGCACGTCGTCGTCGTCAGCGGGCTCGCAAACCTTTGGCCTGCAGGGACTGAACCCCGGCACTGGGACGCCCAAAAAGGGCGGCACGCTGAACATGCTCGGCCAGGGCGACGTTGACTTCATGGACTACAACGTCTCCTACTACACGATCGGCGCCCTGGGCCAGCGGCCCTGGCTCCGGTTGCTGTACGCGTACCCGGCCGTCCCGGGCAAGACGACCACGGTCACCCCGGACCTCGCCACCGCGCTGCCGAAGATCTCCAACGGCGGCAAGACCTACACGGTGACGATCCGCTCCGGTGCCGACTGGGACACCAGCCCCCCCACCCAGGTCACGGCGGCCGATGCGCTGCTCGGCCTCAAGCGGGACTGCAACCCGACGCAGCCGTTCGGCGGGCTGCCGGACTTCGAGGCGCTGATCGTCGGCTACGCGTCGTTCTGCAACGGGTTCTCCAAGGTCTCCTCGACCTCGGTCTCGGCCATCAAGAACTACATCGACACCCACCAGATCTCGGGTGTGAAGGCCTCGGGGCTGACCATCAGCTACACGCTGGTCCACCCGGCCAGCTACTTCCCCGACGAGCTGCAGCTGGACGCCTTCGCGCCCGCGCCGCCGCAGAGCCTGGACTACCTGCCGGCCAGCGCTGCTGAAGGGCAGCACATCATCGCCGACGGGCCGTACAAGATCCAGAGCTACGTCCCGACGCGGAGCATCGTGTACGTCCGCAACCCCGCCTGGAAGGCCAGCACGGACCCGATCCGCAAGGCCTACGTCAACGAGATCAAGGTCTCCGAGACCGGCAACGAGCCCGCGGTCCAGCAGCAGCTGCAGACCAACACGGCCGCGGCGGGCATGGAGTTCGACGCGTTCCCGCCGATCGGCGCGGACCCGGGACTGGAAGCCCAGATGAAGGCGGGGGCGAACCACAACTTCAACCTCGGCTCCACCTATTCCACCAACCCGTACATCGTCTTCAACGCGGTGTCGCCGAACAACAACAGCGCGCTGAGCAAGGTCGCGGTGCGGCAGGCCCTCAGTTACGGGATCAACCGGGCCCCCCTGCTCACCGACAACGGTGGCCCGACCCAGGGGGTGGCGCTCACCCACGTGCTGCCGTCCGGGATCAACGGGGCGCAGGACGTGCCGAAGGGCTACGACCCGTACCCGTACAACCCGACCAAGGCCAAGCAGATGCTGGCCGCCGCCGGGTACAAGAACGGGCTGAACCTGACCCTGCTCTACCGGCCGTCCAGCACGATCGAGAGCAAGATGGCGCAGACGCTGCAGAGCGACCTGTCGAACATCGGCGTGAAGGTCAAGCTGCTCGCGGCCACTCCCTCGGACTTCTACACGAAGTACCTGGAAGTGCCGAGCGTGGCCAAGCGCGGGGTGTGGGACATGGCCCTGGCCGGCTGGGGACCTGACTGGTACGGCGACGCCGCGGTGTCGTTCTTCAACCCGCTGTTCTCCGGCCCGGCGTCGTACCCGCCGGTCGGCAGCAACTTCGGGTTCTACAGCAACCCGGCGGTGACCAGCCTGATCGCCAAGGGTGCCAGTTCGGGGTCGGCCAGCGCGGCGGCCACCATCTGGGCCCAGGCGGACCAGGACGTCATGAAGGACGCCCCGTTCTACCCGATCGTCAACCCGAACCAGCCGAACTACCACGCCAGCTACGTGCACAACGCGGTGTACATCCCGGCGATCCAGCAGTTCGACCCGACAAATGTCTGGCTCAGCCCGCCCGGATGATCCCGGCGCGGACAGTCGTGACGAATCGTAGAATTCGTCACAGTTCGTAAGCTGAGCACGTCACCGGCCGCCCCGCGGTGCCTACCGCGGGGCGGCCGGCCGGGATTACAGTCATTGCAGGCTCCTGGGCAGCGTCCACATGCTGGCCCGGGCCTGTCACATGGGAAGGGTAGGTAACGTGGCCCTGCTCGAGGTTGATGACCTGCATGTGTCGTTCCGCACCTCGGACGGCATCGTGCAGGCGGTGCGCGGGGTCTCCTTCCAGGTCGACGCCGGGCAGACCCTCGGCATCGTCGGGGAGTCAGGCTCCGGCAAGAGCGTATCCACCCAGACGATCATGGGCCTCACCCGCGGGGCCCGGATCACCGGCCAGGCGGTGTTCGAAGGCCGCGACCTGCTGACCCTCGGCCAGGGCGAGCTGCGCAAGGTCCGCGGGGCCGAGATCGCGATGATCTTCCAGGACCCGCTGTCCAGCCTGCACCCCTACTACCGGGTCGGCTGGCAGATCGTGGAGATGATCCGCGAGCACGACAAGAGCATGTCCAAACAGCAGGCCCGGGCCCGGGCGGTGGAGCTGCTCAGGCTGGTCGGCATCCCCCAGCCGGACCGCCGGGTGGACGACTACCCGCACCAGTTCTCCGGCGGGCATGCGGCAGCGGGCCATGATCGCCATGGCCATGGCGCTCAACCCCGCGCTGCTGATCGCCGACGAGCCGACCACCGCGCTGGACGTCACCGTGCAGGCCCAGGTGCTGACGGTGATCAAGACGCCTGCAGCAGGAGTTCGGTACCGCGGTGATCCTGATCACCCACGACCTCGGCGTCATCGCCGACGTGGCCGACGAGGTGCTGGTGATGTACGCCGGGGCCGGTCATGGAAAAGGCGGACCTGCGCACCACGTTCTTCGCCAACCACCACCCCTACACCGAGGGGCTGCTCCAGTCGCTGCCCGCCTACGGCGGCGAGCGCGAGCGGCTGCATCCCGATTCCCGGCCAGCCGCCCAGCCTGATCAACCTGCCGCCGGGCTGCCCGTTCAGCCCCCGGTGCAGCTACGTGATGGACCGCTGCCGGGTCGAGGACCCGCCGCTGGCCGCGGTGGGGAACGACGAGTCCCACCTGTCGGCGTGCTGGCTGCCGCACGACATGAAGGCCCGCAACGAGCTGCGGGTCAAGGTCGTGGGTGAGCCCCTTCCGGCACAGGCCGAAGCGTCAGGGACGGTGTGATGAACGCGGATACCACGGCCAGCGGGCGCCCGCGGCGGATGGCGACGTCCTGCTGCGGATCGAGAACCTGGTCAAGTACTTCCCGGTGCAGTCGGCCTCGCTCTTCCGGCGCGACCGTGAGGTCGTGCACGCGGTCGACGGGGTGAGCCTGGAGGTGCGCCGGGGCGAGACGCTGGGCCTGGTCGGCGAGACCGGCTGCGGCAAGTCGACGCTGGCCCGCTGCATCCTGCGGCTGTACCAGCTGACCTCCGGCCGGATCACGTTCGACGGCCAGGACATCAGCACGCTCAAGCCGCGGCAGATGCGGCCGTTGCGGCGCGAGATGCAGATGATCTTCCAGGACCCGTACGGCTCGCTGAACCCCCGCCGCCGGGTCGGGTCGATCATCGGGGACCCGTTCGCGATCCACAAGACGGCCACGCGGCGCTGGAGCGCAAGCGCCGGGTTCAGGAAGCTCATGGAGCTCGTCGGGCTCAACCCGGAGCACTACAACCGGTTCCCGGCGGAGTTCTCCGGCGGCCAGCGGCAGCGCATCGGGGTGGCCCGGGCGCTCGCCTTCCGGCCCAAGCTGATCGTCTGCGACGAGCCGGTGTCCGCGCTCGACGTGTCGATCCAGGCGCAGATCATCAACCTGCTGGCCGACCTGCAGAGCGAGCTCGGGCCTGACCTACATCTTCATCGCGCACGACCTGTCCGTGGTCCGGCACGTGAGCGACCGGGTGGCGGTCATGTACCTGGGCAAGATCGTCGAGCTCGCGCCGGTCGACGATCTCTGCGGCGCACCCGCGGCACCCCTACACGGACGCGCTGCTGTCCGCCGTGCCCGGTCCCGGACCCGGACAAGGCCGGCCAGCGGGAGCGGATCATCCTGGTCGGCGACGTGCCCTCGCCCGATCAGCCCGCCGTCGGGCTGCCGGTTCCACCCGCGCTGCCCCAAGGCCGCCCCGACCTGCGTGGACGAACGATCCGGTGCTCAAGCCCCGGCTCGGCGACGCCGCGGACCACCCGGCCGCCTGCCACTTCCCGGTGGAAGACGGGGAGGACATCTCCAAGTCCCGGCCCACCATCGCCGCCGAAGACCGCGTGATCGAGTCCGGGCTGCTCGGCAGCGCCTGAGCCTGCACCCAGGAAGTGACATCATGACTTTCAACATCCAGGAGTCGGCCGAGCCCGGGATCTCCGGGGCCATCCCGCCGCAGGCCGAGGTCGCGGACGCCGCCAAGAAGATCGAGGGGCGCAGCCCGTGGCGGCTGGCCTACGCAGCGGCTGCTGCACGACAGGGCGGCGATGATCTCGCTCGGCGTGATCATCTTCATCGTCCTGGTGGCCATCTTCGCGCCGGTGGTCGCCGCGGTCACCGGCCACGGCCCCAACCAGCAGTTCTACGCCCCGGTCGGCCTCAACGCGGCCGGCCAGCCGCTGGGGCCGTCCAGCAAGTTCCTGCTCGGCACCGATGACCTCGGCCGTGACCTGCTGGTCCGGATCGCCTACGGCGCCCGGATCTCGCTCATCGTCGGCGTGCTCGCCGCGGTCATCTCGGTCGCGATCGGCGCGATCGTCGGGCTGGCGGCCGGCTACTTCGGCGGCCTCGATCGACACGCTGCTGGCCCGGCTGATGGACTGGCTGCTGGCCATCCCGTTCCTGCTGCTGGCCATCTCGCCTGGTCACGGTCATCGGCCCGGGGCTGACCGTCGCTGCTCATCGTGATCGGGTTCTTCGGCTGGGCGTCCGTCGGCCGGATCGTCCGCGGCCAGGTGCTGTCGATCCGGGAGAAGGAGTACGTCGAGGCGGCCCGGTCGCTGGGCGCCGGACCCTGGCGGATCATGTTCATCGACATCCTGCCCAACGTGATCGCCCCGATCATCGTCTACACCACGCCTGCTGATCCCGGTGTCGATCGTGGCCGAGGCGTCCCTGTCGTTCCTGGGCGTCGGCATTCCGCCGCCCACCCCGGACTGGGGCTCGATGATCGCTGACTCGCAGACCGTCTATCGAGTACGGGGCCTGGTGGTACCTGGTGTTCCCCAGCATGGCCCTGCTGATCACCACGCTCGCGTTCAACATCTTCGGAGACGGCGTGCGGGACGCGTTCGACCCGCGCGGCGGCCTCTATGTCTAGGGGGCACCGGTGACCCGTTTCCTGCTCCGCCGCGTGCTCCAGGGCATCATCGTCCTCTGGCTGATCACCGTCGGCGTGTTCCTCATCTTCTTTGTCGGGCCCGGGCCCAAGGCGGTGCCCCGCGCACTGGCCGGTAAGGACGCGACCCCCCAGGTCGTCGAGGAAGTGACCAGGCGGCTGCAGCTCAACAAGCCGCTCTACGAGCAGTACTGGCACTTCGTGTGGCTGCTGCTGCACGGCAACCTGGGCTACTCCTTCTACCACGGCCAGTCGGTGAACTCGGTGCTGAAGGCCGCGTTCCCGATCACGCTGTCCCTGGTCATCGGCGCGGCGATCATCTGGATCGTGCTCGGGGTGCTCAGCGGCGTGCTGTCCGCGGTCAGGTCACGGTCGCTCGCCGACCGGGTCTTCACCGGCCTGGCCCTGTTCTTCTACTCGATGCCGACGTTCGTCCTGGGCCTGCTGCTCCTGCTGCTGCTGTACTACCAGCTCACCATCCACGGCATCCACGTCTTCCCGGCTACGGCTACATCCCGCCCAGCCAGAGTCTTACCGGGTGGTTCCGGTCGCTGATCCTGCCCTGGATCACCCTGGCCCTGGTATCGGCGGCGACCTACACCCGGCTGACCCGCGGGTCCATGCTGGACGTGATGGGCGAGGACTACATCCGCACCGCGCGGGCCAAGGGTCTCTCCGAGCGGCGGGTCATCTTCCGGCACTCGCTGCGGGCCGCGCTGACCCCGATCGTCACCCAGTTCGGCCTCGACGTGGGCATCCTGCTGGGCGGCGCGGTCATCACCGAGGAGGTCTTCTCGATGCCGGGCCTCGGCTACACCGCGGTGCAGTCGATCAGCGAGCAGGACCTGCCAGTGATCATCGGCGTGGTGATCGTCGCCTCGACGGCCGTGGTGGTGGCGAACATCGTGGTGGACGCGTTCTACGCGATCCTGGACCCCAGGGTCCGGCTGCACTGAGTTTTCTGGGCGAAACCGCCTACGGGCGGTACCGCCTGTGCCCCCGGCTTCGCCGGGGCCCGTCGCCCGGGCTGTGCCCCGCGTTTGCCACCACACCCAGCCTGGCCCCGGGCCGCGGATATGCGGTGGCCCGGGCCCTAGCTACCCGTTCCCGCGGTGGCCGGGCGTCCTGCCTCCCGGTCCGGCGGTGGCCCGGGCCCCGGGTACCCGTCAGCCTTCCAGGGCGGACTGCATGGGGCGGAACTTGGCCTGGGTCTCGGCCAGCTCGGCGGCTGGGTCGGAGTCGGCCACGATCCCGCCGCCGGCGAACAGCCGGGCCCGGGCGCCGTCAACTTCCGCGCAGCGCAGCGCGATGCCCCATTCCCCGTTCCCGGCGCTGTCCACCCAGCCGACCGGGCCCGCGTAGCGGCCCCGGTCCATCCCCTCCAGCTCGCGGATGAGCTCCATGGCGGTCTCGGCCGGGGTGCCGCACACCGCCGCGGTGGGGTGCAGCGCATCGGCGAGCGCGAGCACGGAATGACCCGTGCCGTTGTCCCCGGCGGCCAGCCGGCCGCTGATGGCCGTGGCGAGATGCTGCACGTTAGCCAGCCGGAGCAGGGCCGGGCGCTCGGCCACGGTCAGCTGATCGCACAGCCGGGCCAGGGACTGCCGCACGCCCGCCGCGGCGTACCCGTGTTCCTCGGTGTCCTTGGCCGAGGCCAGCAGCGCGCTGCCGAGCGCCGCATCCTCCGCGGGATCGTCGCCGCGGGGCGCGGTACCGGCCAGCACGAGCGAGCTGATCTGCAATCCCTCCCGCTTGATCAGCAGTTCCGGGGTGGCACCGACCAGGCCGCCGCAGGCGAACGTGTAGCAGTCCGGGTAGCGGGCCGCCAGCCTGCCCAGCAGCAGGCGCTCATCGAGCGGGACCGCCGCCGACGCGTACAGGTCGCGGGCCAGGACCACCTTGCGGAGCCGGCCGGCCTTGATCCGGGCTACCGCGGTGGCGACCGCCTGCTCCCACTGCGGCGCGCTCAGGCTGCCGTCGTGCCAGCGGATCAGGCCGGGCCCGGGCGGCCCGGCCAGCGGCGAGAGGCCCGCCGGGTGCCCGGGGCCCGCTTCCCCCGCGTCCGCCGGGGAGCGAGACCCAGCCGGGCCCGCCCTCCGCGCCGCCCCGCCGGTGATCGTGGTAAGCCACGCCTGGCCGCCGCGCCGCCCCAGCACGACCTGGGGGAGGACCAGCACCGAACCCTCGGAGGTGGGATCGAACGTGAAGCTGCCGAACGCCACCGGCCCGCAGCCCGGCGCGCCCACGAGGTCCTCGACCTGGGCTGCGTCCAGCAGGGCCCGCAGCCACTTGTCGGCGGCCGTGAAGCGATCCTGCCCGGCGGGGAGCGTGACGCGGGCTGCCTCGCCCCAGCCCACGATCCCCTCGCCGTGATGGATCCAGGCCAGCGCGCCCGGCCCGGGAAGCTGGCCGACGAGGTCACCGCGATCAGCGACCGGGACGGTCCGGACTACGAGCCCGTCCGGTTCCGGATAGCCTGCACGGCCTGAACCTGCTCCCACGGCAGCTAACTGTACGTGCCAGGAGGAGCCGTTCCGCTCGCGGGGAGCCCCGGCGGGGCGCCCCCGGTCGCGGCAGCAGCAGCCGGAATCCGGGTCACTGGGCGGGGGACAGCTGCCCGGACGGTTCCGCCGCGGCGTCGTCGTCACGCCGGGCCGCGAGGCGGCTGGGCCACCACATGTGCCGGCCGACGTCCAGCGTCAGGGCGGTGACCAGGACCGAGCGCACCACCAGGGTGTCCAGCAGCACCCCGAGCGCCACCGTGAACCCAATCTCGGTGAGGATGACCAGGGGCAGGGTGCCGAGCGTGGCGAACGTCCCCGCCAGCACCAGGCCAGCCGAGGTGATCACGCCGCCGGTGGCGGCCAGGCCGGTCAGCATCCCGCGGCGGGTCCCGGACTTGATCGACTCCTCACGGACCCGGGTCATCAGGAAGATGTTGTAGTCGATGCCCAGCGCCACCAGGAACACGAACGCGAACAGCGGCATGGAGTTGTCCGCGCCGGCGAACCCGAAGATGTACCGGAACGCGAGCGCGGACAGGCCGAGCGCGGCGCCGAAGGACAGGATGACCGTGCCGATCAGGATCAGCGGGGCGACCACCGCGCGCAGCAGCAGGGCCAGGATGACCAGGACGACGAGGAGCACCAGCGGGATGATGACGTTCCGGTCGCGGATGGCGTAGCTCTCCACGTCGGCGTTGATCGCGGTCTCCCCGCCGACCTTGGCGTCCGCGCCGGGAATCGCGTGCTCGGCAGCCCGCACCCGGCTGACCACCGTGTACGCCGCGTGGCTGTCCGGCGGCACGGACAGCGTGCCCTGCAGCAGCACCAGCCCGTCCCGCACCTGCGGCGGGAGGACGGCGGTGATGCCCTTCGTGCCGGCCAGTGCCGCGCGCATCCGGGGGGCGGCCCCCGCGTGGCCGATCACGTAGACGGGCTCGCCCGCGCCCGCCGGGAAGTGCCGGGCCAGCACCTTCTCCCCGGCCACCGCGCTGGGGGTGCCACGGTAGGACTGGGCCTGGGTGAGGGCCCCCAGCTTGAGGGTGAGCAGGCCGAGCGAGGCCGCGGCGAGGAGCACCGCGGTGACGATCCAGACCGTCCGGGGGCGGCGGGCGATCCGGGCGCCGATCCGGGCCCACGGCCCGCGGGCCGTGGGGTCGTCTGAGCCGAACCGCGGCCGGAGCGGCCAGAACACCCAGCGGCCCGTGATGACCAGCAGGGCGGGCAGGAGCGTGATCATGGAGAGCAGCCCGACCCCGATGCCGATCGCGGCGACCGGGCCCAGCCCGGAGATGTCGGCCGAGTCCGCCACCAGCAGGCAGAGCATCCCGGCGATCACGGTCAGCCCGCTGGCGAAGATGGCGGGCCCGGCCCGCCGCAGGGCCACCGCCATGGCCTCGTGCCGGTCCTCGTGCCGGCGCAGTTCCTCGCGGTACCGGGCGACCAGGAGCAGCGCGTAGTCGGTCGAACGCGCCCAGGACCAGCACCACCAGGATGCCTGCGGACTGGCCGTTGACGACGAGGCCCTCGTGCACGATGAGCTCGTAGATCACGGCTTCCGCGATGATCAGGGAGACGCCCGCGGACACGATCGGCAGGAGCCAAAGTATGGGACTGCGGTACGTCAGCAACAGCAGGACGATCACCACGCCGAGGGTGGCGTAGAGCAGGGTCGAGTCGATGCCCTTGAAGATCTTGACCGAGTCGGCCGCGCTGGCCGCCGGGCCGGTCACCCAGGCGGTCAGCCCTGGGTCACCCGACGACGCGATGCTGTGCACCTGGTTCACGAACGTGGTGATCGCGCTGCTGAAGCCGAGATGGGCCTCGATGAGCACCTCGGCCGCCTGGTGATCCTTGGACGGGATCGGGCCGATGACCTGTCCAGCGTGCCTGAGAGCGGCGAACTTCCTCGCGTCCGAGGCCACTTTGGCCAGGTCGGCGCGGGTCAGCCCGGACGGGCGGACGTAGATGACGACCGCCGGGTTGAGGTTCTTCGCGGTGAAGTGGTCCTGCAGGTTGAGGGCCTGCGTCGCCTCCGCCGAGGCCGGCAGGTACGCGGAGGCATCGTTCTTCTCCGCGCCCATCAGCTTCCCGGCCAGGGACCCGGTCAGGGCGATCACGATCACCCAGAAGAGCAGGACCCCGTACTTGCTGTGGCGCCCGCTGGGCAGCCCCGCGACGCGGTGGATCCAGCGGCGGCTGGCGCTGGACGACCCCGGGCGGGCTGGATCAGTGGTCACGATTTCTCCCCTGGGAAGCGGGCCGCTGGGCCGCCCGGCGCGTTCGGGATACACGATGTATCGCGTTTCCAGTGGCTGTCAAGTCATATCGCGAGATGTGTCCGCGTCCGCTCAGCGTGCGTCCGCTCGATCACCCCGTGGCGCGGCCCTGCGCCGTCCGGGCACCCCCCGGGCGCCCTTACCGGCAAGTCTGGCCGGCGGTCACGGCCCGGGGCAAACCTCCACGCGGTCCGCCCCGCTGCCCTCGTGGCGTGTACCCCGGAACAGGCGGACAGGACGTGCTAACCTCTGGGGAGGCCATATTCCTATCGTAACGATCGGATAACTAGGATGCTTCTCGCGAACACTGAAGTCCGCCAGCGGCTGGACCAGGCCCAGCTCACCGACCTGGTGCGGCTGGCCGCGGCGGCGGGGGAGTGGGCCGGCCTGGTCCGTTACTCCGAAGGCGAGCGTTGGTACCAGCGGCTGGAGCGCGGCGAGAACCATGAGGTCTGGCTGCTCAGCTGGCTGCCGGGACAGCGCACCGGATTCCACGACCACTGCGGCTCGGCGGGCGCGTTCGCCGTGGTCCAGGGCGAGCTGCAGGAACGGACGCCCGCCGGGGGCCGCCCGGCGCCCGCGTCGGCCGCCTTCGCGGCCGGCCGGGCCAGGTCGTTCGGGCCGCGTCACGTGCACGAGGTCGTCAACGACACCGCCGCACCCGCGGTGAGCATCCACGCGTACTCCCCGCCGCTGGCCGGGATGCGCCGTTACGAGCTGACCCCGAGCGGCCTGGTGCTGGCGGCCGTGGAGGCCGCCGGGGAGCGGTGGTGATCGGCACCCGGCCGCCGGGGGCCAGGCCGATCAGCGAGGTGCTGGAGCAGGCCCGGAGCCGGCTGGCCCGGCTGGAGCCGGGCCAGGCCTGGGCGGCCATGCAGGACGGGGCGCTGCTGGTGGACATCCGGCCGCAGGCCCAGCGGGCCGCCGAGGGCCAGGTGCCCGGGGCCCTGCTGATCGAGCGCAACGTCCTGGAGTGGCGCCTCGACCCGGCGTCGGATGCCCGGCTCCCCGTGGCCGGCTCCTATGACCTGCGGGTCATCGTGATGTGCTCGGCGGGCTACACCTCCAGCCTGGCCGCGGCCGCGCTGCAGGATCTCGGCCTGTCCGCGGCGACCGACCTGGCCGGCGGGTTCCAGGCCTGGGCCCGGGCCGGGCTGCCGGTCGCGCCCTGACCAGGTCACGAGAGGCCCGGGCCATGACAGATGTCATGGCCGGGGCATGACGCGCGGCAGCGGGCCGCCGGTGCCCGGGGCGGCATGCTGGAACGATGGCGGACAGATGGCCGGACCCGGGCAGGCCGGTAAAGCTGGCGGCGCGGGCCCCGGTGCTGGACCGGGTGAGTGGCCCTGAGGCCGATGATCGAGCAGACTCGGGGTATGCGGTCCCCCCAGTTCCGGCCCTCCCGGATGACCTGCCCAGGCGCCACCGCGCGGGCCGGGCCCACCCAGGCGGCGTCATGACCGAGGCCCCCGCCCGGCGGCATGACCAGCCCGGCCCGGTCGCTCCGTCCCCGGCGGGCACCGCCCCGGCCGGCCCTGGCCCAGACGCCCCTGGCCCAGACGCCCCTGGTCCAGACGCCCCTGGTCAGGGCGGCCCTGCTCCAGACGGCTGCGAGACGTCCGACAGCACGGCGCTGGGGTCCGCCCGGTGGGGCCGGGTGCGCTGGCTGTTCGCGGCCATCTGGCTGGTCTACCTGGCTCAGCCGGTGGGAAAGCTCTGGTCGGACCCGAACCTGGTCCACCGGTACCTGGGCCTGGCCGACGTGATCGCGTTCGGGGCGCTGTTCGTGGCGACGTTCGCCGCCGCGCGTTACCTGCGGGACTGGCGGAACCGGCACGTATCCCGGCGGATCGGCGTGGCCGTGATGGTGGCCGAGGCCGTCTTCGTGGCCGTCGGGTACGCCACCCTCGGGCCGTCCGCCAGCAGCCTGCTCGTCTACCTGGCCGTGATGGCCGTGTTCATGCTGCCCACCCGGCTGGGCTGGGCGGTGGCGGCCGCGTGCGTCGTGACCTCCCTCGCCGTCCCCTGGCAGGTGCACGGCTGGTCGGTCGACGGGGGCCTGGCCTTCCAGATCTTCATCTCCGCAGTCGCCGCCTGGGGCATCAGCCGGGTGATCCAGCGCAACGCGCAGCTGACCGCGGCCCGGAACGAGATCACCCGGCTGGCCCTGGCCGACCAGCGCAACCAGTTCGCCCGGGACCTGCACGACATCCTGGGCCACTCGCTGACCGTGGTGGCGGTCAAGGCGGAACTGGCCGGGCGGCTCACCAGCCTGGATCCCGGGCGGGCCGAGGCCGAGATCGCGGACGTCGAACGGATCGCCCGGCAGGCGCTGGCCGACGTCCGGGCCGCCGCGGCCGGCTACCACGAGGTCACCCTGGCCGGGGAACTGGCCAGTGCCCGGACCGCGCTGGCCGCCGCCGGCATCGAGGCCGACCTGCCCGATCCCGGGATCACGGGCCTGCCGCGGCCGCGGCAGGAGCTGTTCGGCTGGGCGGTGCGCGAAGGTGTGACCAACGTGGTGCGGCACAGCGGCGCCACCCGCTGCCGCATCCGGGTCGGCGCCCGCGAGGTCGAGATCAGCGACGACGGCTGCGGGCCGCCTGCCCCGGCCGACGGCACAGCGCACCGGGCGGGCGGATACGACGCCCGGACCGCAGCCCCGCTGGACACCCTGGCCAGCGGCTACGGGCCGGGCTGCGGGCACGGCCTGGCCGGCCTGCGGGAGCGGGCCGCCGCCTCCGGCGCGACGGTCAGCGTCGGCCGGTCCGCCACGGGCGGATTCGCGCTGCGCGTCCACGTACCATGATCACACCGTGAACACGCCCATCCGCCTGCTGCTCGCCGACGACCAGGCGCTGGTCCGCGGGGCACTGGCGGCGCTGCTCGCGCTGGAGCCCGACCTCGAGGTGGTGGCCGAGGTCGGCCGCGGTGACCAGGTGGTTCCCGAGGCGCGCCGGGCCCGGCCCGATGTGGCCCTGCTGGACGTCGAGATGCCCGGCCTGGACGGGATCAGCGCCACCCAGGAGCTCTGCGCGGCGCTGCCGTCGTGCCGGGTGCTGGTCGTGACCACGTTCGGCCGGCCCGGCTACCTGCGCCGCGCGATGGCCGCCGGGGCCAGCGGCTTCGTGGTCAAGGACACCCCGGCCCGCCAGCTGGCCGACGCGGTCCGCCGGGTGGCCTCCGGGCTGCGGGTCGTCGATCCCAGCCTGGCCGCGGAGACACTCGCCGCCGGGGACAGCCCGCTCACCCCCCGGGAGACCGACGTGCTCCGCACCGCCCGGGACGGCGGGACGGTGGCGGATATCGCCGCGGCGCTGCACCTGTCGGAGGGCACGGTGCGCAACCACCTGTCCGCCGCGATCGGCAAGACCGGCGCCCGCACCCGCGCCGAGGCCGTCCGGCTGGCCAGCGCGAACGGCTGGCTCCTCGGCAGCTGATCCGCGGTTATGGCCGTCTGGCCACCCAGGCGGTCCTGGCCGCCCGGACGGTGAGGTCGTCGCGCCGCAGGATGCTGCCGGGACCGTCGCCGTCGAGGAGCTGGTCGAGGGCAGCCAGGTCGGCCGCGCTGATCTGGCCGTCCAGGCCGGCCCGGATGCGCTGGAGGGAGAGCTGGGCGTAGCGGCCGGCCGCGGCCGGCAGCGGGGCCGCCAGCTCGATGGTGAAGGTGCGCCCGGCTTCGACCACGAAACCGGCTTTGCGCAGGCGGGGAGCCCAGTCCGAGCCGAGCTCGGGGAGCTGCTGAGCCATGCTCTCAGCCAGGCTGGCATGGCAGCGTTCCTCGAGTCCGGCGCCGAGGTCCGGGGGCAGGAAACGCGGGAAGGAGTCCAGCTCGGCCACGGCCAGTGCCCCGCCGGGCCGGAGCGCGGTGAAGACCCCGGTCAGCACCTCATCGGGGTCGGCCACATGATGCAGGGAGTTGGACGCCCACACCAGGTCCACCGGGCCGGTGGCCGGCCACCCGGCGTCCAGGTCGGCCTGGACGGTGCGGATCCGGCCGTCCACGCCCAGCTCGCGGGCCCTGGCCCGGAGGCGGTCCAGCCGTGCCGCGGACAGGTCCACCGCGATCACGTCCGCCTCCTCGAACCGCCCGGCCAGCGCCAGGGTCCCGGAGCCGGTCCCGCTGCCCAGGTCGAGGATCCGGCGCCGCGGGCGATCGCCGGCCAGCTCACCGACCCAGGCGATCACCTCGGACAGGTACGCGTGCAGGACCTCCGCGTCGAGATCCAGGAGCTCGGTCAGGGCCGCCTCATCAGCCCCGTCCTCGGGATGGTGGTGGTGCCGGTGCGGGTCGCGATGGTGCGGATGGCTGTCCATGCGCTTACGCTACGTCCGGCTTGCGCCGTTGACATAACATCTTGCCTATGACGCAAGATAGGGATCTCGACGGCCTGGTCCGCCAGCGGGTCCGGGGGCTGCGGGCCGCGCGCGGCTGGTCCCTCGATGACCTGGCGGCCCGCTGCTACCTGAGTCCCTCCACCCTGAGCCGGATCGAGACCGGCCACCGGCGGATCGCCCTGGACCAGCTGGCCCCGATCGCCCGCGCCCTGGGCACGACACTGGACCAGCTGGTGGAATCCGCCGATGACGAGGACGTGGTCATCCGGCCGCAGCGCGACGAGGGACGCGGGGTGACCACCTGGATGCTGACCCGCGAATCCGGGCCGCACGGCGTCACCGTGGCCAAGATGCGCATCACCAGGCCGGAACCTCAGCGCGGCGTGGCTGAGCTGCGTGTCCATCCGGGCACGGACTGGTTCACGGTCCTGGCCGGCACCATCGTCCTGGTGCTGGGGGAGCGGGCCATCCTGGTCGAGACCGGCCAGGCCGCGGAGTTCTCCACGATGATCCCGCACGCGTTCGGCGCCCGCGGCGGCCCCGCGGAGGTCCTGTGCATCTTCGACCACGACGGGCAGCGCTCCCACCTCCGCCCGGCCCTGTAGTCAGCCCAGGGCGAGCCTTCCGAGGCCGGCGGAGTCGATGAGCCCGGCCTCGCCGGCCGTCACCGGGCGGCGGCCGGTGAGCCCGGCGATCAGGGCGACCTGGTCCCAGCCGGTGCCCGCGCGCAGCCGGGCGGCGGCCGCGGAGGGCAGCAGGAGGTCTTCGGTGACGTCCGCGGCGCGGCTGGTCATCCAGGGCTCTCGGTCCAGCGCGGCGGCCAGGTCCAGGCCGTGCACGGCGAGTTCCAGGACCCGCGTGCGCAGGAACTCGGTGAGCAGCATCCGGTCGCCGTGCCGGGTCCGCACCACCTGACCCCGCGGCGCGGCCCGGAGCGCCGCCCAGGCTTGGTCACCGGCGTCGCCGAAGTCGCGGGCCCGGGCCGCCGGGCCGGCCAGGCCGGCCGCCCCGCGCTGCGCGGAGAGGATCCGCTCGTCGTTCGTGGCGGCGGAGAACCGCTGATCCGCCCGGTAGTAGCCCGCCCCGTCCACCAGGCCCGGCCCGGCTGGTTCCGGGGCGGCGAGCATGCCCGGCAGCCGCCGCATCGTCATCGCGACGTGGCACACCAGCTCCGCCACGGTCCACGGACTGCACGCGGTGGGCCGGGCGAAAGCGGCATCGCCGAGGCCGCCGACCACTTCCGACAGCCGCCGCGACTCCGCGCGGAACGCCGCATGGATCGTTTCCGGCCGCATGCCAGCATGGTAAGCGGCAGGCTGGAACGGGCTGCCCGGCCTCGGGGACGCCGCCCCATGGGTCACTGACGGCCAGGCGGCGGGCGGACCAAGGGAGGTCATGATGCGCGTGGTCATTGTCTGGTGGGAGCTGTCCGGATCCGCCCAGACCATCGAGTCCCTGCGCACCTACCTGCGCGACGAGTCCGTGCCGGGCGGCCGCGCTGATCGGCTATCCGCCGGCCCAGTCATCCGCCTTCGACGTCGAGGCCACCGTCGAACGCCACTACCAGGTTGACCAGCTCGCCTGGCGCGGCCTGGCCTTCGGGGTGACCTGACCCAGTGGGCTACGACCGGGTTCCGGCCTCCGGGAAGCAGAACGTGACCTCGGGGTAGCGTGCTGACGGCTGGTCCAGCAGGGCCTGCGGCCTGCCGTGCAGGTGCTGGTCGAAGAAGGCCCGGAGGTAGGCGCGGGTAATGTCCAGGGACCGGGCTCCGGGGAGGCTGGTGCCGGTGCCGGTGCCGGTGCCGGTGCCGATGCCGATCTGATCGGCCAGCAGCGCGAAGTCGGTGAAGGAGGCGTGTATCGCCCCGGCCACCAGGAGCCACCGCTTCCAGCCGGTCAGCAGTTTCCAGTCCCGCTCCCAGGTGATCACGGGGCCTGGCTTCCCGGGGATGTCCCCCCGGGATCCCGGCGTGTAGCCGGATTGCTTGCCCAGGAAGAGAAACGGACGTGACAGGCCGTCATCCGGGATCGGGGCGTGAGTGGCGCCGTCCATGTCGACGCCGGCCCGGATGCGCGAGTCGGCCAGCATGGCGGAGATGGCGGCCGCGCCGCCCGCGGAGTGGCCGGCCATCGCTATCCGGGACGGGTCGATCAGCGCCGCGCCCGGCCAGGCCGGGTGCGCACCGGTCAGCTCGCCGAGCACGAAGGAGACATCGGCGGCCCGGCCTGCCGCTACCGTCTCCGGCCGGTCCCGCCGGGGTGCCTCACGGGCCAGGCAGGTGGTGACCCGCCCGTCGGGAAAGGCCGTGGCGGTGCTCTCGTACGTGTGATCGATTCCGGCCACGACGTAGCCGTGGCTGGCCAGGTCCTCGGACAGGGCGGTGAGCGTGCTGCGGGGGTGGGTGAAGCCGGGCGAGAGCACGACGAGGGGGAGGCTGCGCTGACGCCCGGCGGGCGGGGCGTCGCTGACCGCGTTGGCCCGGACGGTGCTCAGCGCGTCCGGCGGCACGCTGGTGAGGCCCGCGCTGGCCAGGAGGAGCCCGGACTCCGCTGGCGTCATGTACCGGGCTCGCCGCCCGTCCGACGGCGCCGCCGGATACCACACCGAGACCATCAGCTCCCGCGTGCTCACCCCGGCGACCCAGGGATCGGGACGGGACACGTCTTTCAGCCACAGGGACGTGGTGCCGACCGGACACGGGCCGGTCGGCTCAGGCAGGTACAGCCCGTGCCCTGGCGCGTCACCGGCGGCTGCGGAAGTTCCCATGCCGCCCATCATCACCGGCCCCGGCTGGTCCCGCAGCCCTGACCGGAGTCTCGCGCGTGACCTGCGCCAGCTCCGGGGCGGCCCGCAGGGATGCGGTCCCGCCGCCCCGGGGGACCAGTGCGACGGTAGGGTTCCGGGGTGCGGGTCCTGCTCAGTGACGGATCCGGGCTCACCGCCCGGCAGGCCGCGGCGCAGCTGGCGGACGCCGGCCACCGGGTGGAGGTGCTGTCCCCCGATCCGCTGTGCCTGGCCCGCTTCACCCGCCGGGTGCACCGCGTCCGGCGGGTTCCTGCCTACGGCGCCGATCCGCTGGGCTGGCTGGCGGCCGCGCTGGCGGTGTACCGGGCCGCGGCGGCGGACGTGTTGTTCCCCACCCAGGAGCAGGTGGCGGTGCTGTCCGCCTGTCCTGGCCTGCTCCGTGACGCCGGGGTGCGCACCGCGGTCCCGCCGTTCGCCGCGCTGGCCCAGGTGCAGGACAAGATCTCCGCGAAGGCCACGCTCACGGCGGCCGGGCTGCCGCAGCCGGAGGGAGCGGTGCTGGCCACGCCGGGCGAGGTGACCGGCTGGGACCGGTTCCCGGTGTTCATGAAGCTGCCCATCGCGACCGCGTCCACCGGGGTGCGCCGGCTCACCGGGCCCGGCCAGCTCGGCGCGTTCGCGGCCGAGGCCGGGGCGTCCGGCGCGTTCGGCGACGGCGGCGTCCTGGCCCAGTTGCCGGCCGACGGCCCGCTGGTCATGGCGCAGGCCGTGTTCGCCAGCGGCGAACTCGTCGCCGCCCACGCCTGCCTGCGGGTGCGGGAAGGCGCGGGCGGCGGGGCCAGCCACAAGCGCAGCGTGGACCTGCCTGCCGTCCGCGAGCACCTGGCGGTGCTCGGCCACCGGCTGGGCTGGCACGGGGCCCTGTCGGCCGATGCGATCCTCACCGGGGACGGCCCCCGGTTTATCGACATCAACCCCCGCCTGGTCGAGCCGGGCAACGCGGACCGGGCGGGCGTAGACCTGGTCACGCCGATGCTCGAGCTGGCGGCGGGCGGGACGCCCCGGGCCCAGCCGCCCGGCCGGGCCGGGCTGGCCACGCACCAGCTGCTGATCGCCGTCCTCGGCGCGGCCCAGCGGACCGGCCGGCGCAGGCCGGTGCTCGCTGAGCTGGCGGCCGCGGCCGGTCACCGCGGCTCGTACCAGGACAGCCGCGAGGAGCTGACGCCGCTGCGGGGCGACCTGCGGGCGGTGCTCCCGCTGGCCCTGGCCGGGGCCGCGACCCTGGTCCGGCCGGCCAGCTGGCGCTGGTTCGTCGCGGACAGCGTGCGGAACTACTCGCTGGCCCCGGCGGGCTGGCGCCAGCTGCTGGCCCGCCAGGAACCGGCCTAGCCCGGCGGAGCCGGCCGCGCCGGGCCGGCCTGGCGTGGTATCCCGGGGTAGTCCTGGGGAGGATGCCCGGCTGGCTGTCCCCGCCGTACGCTCGGAATGGCGATGACCGGGATGGCAGGGGTGGCCGGGCGGGCGAGGCGACTGACGGCGGTAGCCACGCCTGGGGACGTCTTTGCCGCGGTGGCCGTGGCCGCGGTGCAGGCCGGCGGGTCGTACGCGATCTCCGCCCGGCACGGGCAGGTCATCAGCCCCGCCGGGTACGCGCTGCTGGTAGCCGGTCCGGCAGCGCTGCTGGCCCGCCGCCGGTTCCCGGCCGCGGTGCTCGCGGTCACGGTCGCCGCGGCCGCCGGGTTCGTCGCGCTGGAACCGGTCCGCGGGCTGCCGTACTTCGCGCTCATCGTCGCGTTCGTGCACGCGGTCCTGGCCGGCCGGCGCCGGGCCGCGGTCACCGGCCTGGTGATCAGCTACGCCGCGATCCTGTGGCTGCCCGGCCTGACCGGCACCGGCACGTTCCCGTCGGCCGGATTCGCGCTCGGCGTCGCCGCGTGGCACCTGACGCTGCTCAGCGGGGCGGAGTGGTACCGGAGCCGCCGCCAGCGCACCCTGGCCGTCGCGCACGGCCGGGAGGAGGAGGCGCTCCGCCAGGCCACCGAGGAGCGGCTGCGGATCGCCCGGGAACTGCACGACGTGGTGGCGCACAGCCTGGCCGTCATCAACGTCCAGGCCAACACGGCGCTGCACCTGATCGACCAGCAGCCCGAGCGGGCCCGCTCCACCCTCACGGTCATCAACGACGTGAGCAAGCAGGCCCTGGCCGAGCTGCGGTCCGTGCTCGGCGTCCTGCGCCAGGTGGACGAGGAACTGCCCCGCGCGCCGGCGCCGAGCCTCGCGCGGATGAGCGAGCTGATCGCCGGGGCCACCGCCGCCGGGATCAGCGTCGGGGTCAGCGAGGAAGGACCCCGGTGCCCGCTGCCGGCCAACGTGGACCTGGCCGGCTACCGGATCCTGCAGGAGGCGCTGACCAACACCGCCCGGCACGCGCCGGGGGCCAGCGTCGCCGTGCGGGTCGCCTACCAGGGCGCGGGCCTGGTCCTCCAGGTCGACGACGACGGCCCGGCCGGACCGGGCAGAGCTGGCCCGGGCGGGGCTGGCCCGGGCGGGGCTGGCCCGGACGGGGCTGGCCCGGACGGGGCTGGCCCGGACGGGCTGGCCCGGACGGGCCGGCCCGGACGGGGCCGGGCTGGACCAGGCTGCCCCGGCCGCCGGGAACGGGATCGCCGGGATGACCGAACGGGCCCGGGCCCTGGGCGGCACGCTGCGGGCCGGCCCCGGCCCGGGCGGCGGGTTCCGGGTCCGCGCCTGGCTGCCGCTGGACGGCGGAGGGTCATGATCCGGGTCCTGCTCGCCGACGACCAGGCGCTGGTCCGCGCCGGGTTCGCCGCCCTGCTCGACGCCGCCGACGGCATCGAGGTGGCCGGCGAGGCCGCCGACGGCCACGAGGCGGTCCGGCAGGCCGGGCAGGTGCAGCCGGACGTGGTGCTGATGGACATCCGGATGCCCGGGCTGGACGGGATCGAGGCGACCCGGCAGATCGCCGCCCAGCCCGCCCTGTCCGGGGTGCACGTCGTCATCCTGACCACCTTCGACCTGGACGAGTACGTGTTCGAAGGGCTGCGGGCCGGCGCGGCCGGGTTCCTGGTCAAGGACACCGACGCGGCCGAGCTGATCCGGGCTGTCCGGGTCGCGGCCGCAGGCGATGCGCTGCTGTCGCCCACGGTGACCCGGCGCCTCATCGCCGAGTACGCCGCGCGGACCCGGGACGCGCAGAAGGTGCCCGGGGTCGGCGAGCTCACCCCCCGCGAGCGTGAGGTGGTCACGCTGGTGGCCCGGGGGCTGTCCAACGACGAGATCGCGGGCCGCCTCTACCTGAGCGTGTCCACCGCCAAGACCCACGCGACCCGGGCCATGGCCAAGCTCGGCGCCCGCGACCGGGCCCAGCTGGTCGTGCTGGCCTACGAGGCCGGCCTGGTCCGCCCGGGCTGGGTCGGCTAGTACCCGGCCCGGGCGGCCGGCTGGCCCTGGGTGACCTGGCATGTGCGGCAGCCGCGGGACCCGGTCGGTAGTTGAACGGGCGTAGCGGGGAGTGTCCGGCTGGCTGACGACTCCAGGGCTCTGCGGGACCAGGCTGGCGGGCATGTCTGCTCTTACTGCCACGGCCGCCGCGGCGGCGGCCGCCCTCACCAAGGTCTACGGGACCGGCGGGACCGCGGTCCGCGCGCTGGACTCCGTCACCGCCGAATTCGCCGGGGCGCGGTTCACCGCGATCATGGGACCGTCCGGATCCGGCAAGTCCACCCTGCTGCACTGCCTGGCCGGGCTGGACACCCCCACCTCCGGGCAGGTCTTCCTGGGCGGCGCGGACCTGGGCGCGCTGCCGGATACCCAGCTGACCAGGCTGCGCCGGGACCGGGCCGGGTTCATCTTCCAGTCGTTCAACCTGCTGCCCGCGCTGACCGTGGCCGAGAACATCGCGCTGCCGATGCTGCTGGCCGGCCGCAAGCCCGCGCAGGCCTGGCTGGACGACGTAGTGACCCTGGTCGGCCTGGGCGACCGGCTGGCCCACCGCCCGGCCGAGCTGTCCGGCGGGCAGCAGCAGCGGGTCGCCGTGGCCCGGGCCCTGGCCAGCCAGCCGGAGATCATCTTCGCCGACGAGCCCACCGGCAACCTGGACTCCCGGTCCTCCGCCCAGCTGCTCGGCTACCTGCGCACCGCGGTCAGCGGGTTCGGCCAGACCATCGTCATGGTGACCCACGACCCGGCGGCCGCGGCGGCCGCGGACGAGGTGCTGTTCCTGGCCGACGGCCGGATCGCCGGCCAGCTCGCCACCCCCACCGTGCCGGCCGTGCTGGACCGGCTGGCCGCCCTGGACGGGGGGAGCGCGTGATGCTGGCCATCAGGATCAGGGACCGGTGGGCCCGCAGGCGCCGGCTGGCCGGCGTGGTGATCTCGGTCGCGCTCGGCGTGGCCTTCCTGTCCGGGGCCCTCACCTTCGGCAGCACGCTCAGCGCCAACTTCACCCGGCTGTTCGCCACCGCGACCTCGGGCACCAGCGCCGTGGTCCGCAGCGCCACCGCCGTCGGCGGCGGCGCCGGCGCCGCCCGGCCGCCCATCCCGGTGTCGCTGCTCGCCACCGTGCGCTCCGTGCCGGGCGTCGCGGACGCACAACCGTCCATTAACGGTTCGGTCGCGCTGCTCGGCGCGGACGGCCAGACGGTCGGCGGGCTGGGGCCGCCGCGGTCCGGCGGGAACTGGATCTCCGACCCCGCGCTGACCCCGTACCGGCTGGCCGCCGGCCATGCGCCGCGGGGCCTGCACGAGGTCGTCATCAACGTGGGCGCGGCCCGCGCCGGGCACCTGCGGATCGGCTCGGCCACCACCGTGCTGGTGCCCGCCCCGGTCCGGGTCCGGGTGGCGGGCCTGGCCACGTTCGGCCGGGCGGCCGGGTTCGGCGGCGCCACCTACGTCGCGTTCAGCTACCCGGCGGCGCAGCGGTACCTGGCCCGCGGGGCGTCCCGTCCGGGTGCCTCTCCCGCCGGTGGCGCCGGCGGCCGGGTGTCATCCATCCAGGTCAGCGCGGCCCGCGGGGTCAGCCCCCCGGTCCTGGTGGCCCGGCTGGACCGGGTGCTGCCGCGCGGGGTGGAAGCGCTCAGCGGCGCCCAGCTCACGGCGGCGAACCTGAGCGACCTGAACGCGGAGTTCCTCTCCGCCCTCAAGGTCATCCTGGTCATCTTCGCCGGGATCGCGCTGCTGGTCGCCGCGTTCTCGATCGCGAGCACGTTCGGCATCCTGGTCGCGCAGCGCACCGCGGAGTCGGCCCTGCTCCGCGCCCTCGGGGCCACCCGGGGCCAGGTGCTGCGCGGCGTGCTGGCCGAGGCGCTGGCCGTGGGCGCCGCCGGGTCCGCCCTGGGCACGGCGGCCGGTCTCGGCCTCGCCGAACTGCTCAAGGGCCTGTTCGACCGGGCCGGCTTCGCGCTGCCCGCCGGCGGGCTGGCGGTCACCGGCGGCACCCTCGCCGTGTCCGTGCTGACCGGGATCGCGGTCACGATCACGGTCAGCCTGGTCCCCGCGGTGCGGGCCGCCCGGGTGGCGCCGCTGGAGGCGCTGCGCGAGTCAGCCGCCGAGCCGGGCCGGATCCCGCGGCGGCGGACCGCGGCCGGGCTGGTGCTGCTGGCCGCGGGGGTGGCGGCCGTGCTGGCCGGGCTGGCGGGCCCGGGCAGCCGCGGGCCCGGGATCGTCGCGCTCGGGGGCCTGGCGGTCGCCGTCGGCGCCGTCGCCCTGGGCCCGGCCGCGGCGGGCCCGGTGATCAGGCTGGCGGCCCGGCCGCTCACCGCCTCTCGGGGCGTGGCCGGCACGCTGGCCGGGCGGAACGCCGCCGGCCACCCGCGGCGGACCGCCGCGGCCGCCACCGCGCTGATGATCGGGGTGGCCGTCGTCACCTTGTTCACGGTCTACGCGGCGTCGCTGCGGGCCGCCGCCGTGAACGGGACCGCCGGCTCGTTCACCGGCGACATCGCGATCACCCCGGGCGAGCGGCTCCGGCGCCGGGGCGGGCGGCGGCGGGCTGCCGCTGACCCTGGCCGGCCTGGTGGCCCGGCTGCCGGGGGTCCGCTCGGTGAGCGGCCTGGCCAGCGGCCAGGCCCAGGTGGGCGGGCAGTCCGCGGCCGTCACCGCGGTACCACCCGCCACCATCGGCCAGGTCCTGGACCTGCACGCCACCGCGGGCTCGGTCGGCAGGCTGCGCGGCGACCAGATCGCGGTGTCCTCGATCGAGGCCGCGGACCGGCACTGGCACCCCGGCAGCGCGGTGTCCCTGGTGCTGCCGGACGGCTCGCGGCGGACGGTTTTCGTTGCGGCGGTGTATACGTCCAGGAACCTGGTCGGGAACTATGTGCTGCCGCTCAGCCTGTGGGCGGCGCACACGCCGCAGCTGACCGCATCGGCGATCTTCGTCAAGCTCGTCCCCGGCACCGGCGAGGCCGCGGCGCAGCGGGCCATCACCCGGGCGGTGGCCGGGGACGGCCGCCCGGCGGTGGACAGCCGCGCCGCGTACGTGGCCAGCGCCGGCCGGGCGGTGAGCACCGTGCTGGGCATCGTCTACGCGCTGCTGGTGCTGGCCATCGTGATCGCGGTGTCCGGGATCGCCAACACCCTGTCGCTGTCGGTCTACGAGCGGACCCGGGAGACCGGCCTGCTGCGCGCGGTCGGGCTGACCCGGCCGCAGCTGCGGTCGATGGTGCGGCTGGAGGCGGTGCTGGTCTCGATGTTCGGCACGGCCGGGGGGCTGCTGCTCGGCGGGTTCCTCGGCGGGGCGCTCGCCGAGGCGGGGGCCCGGTCCTCGGGCCTGACCACGGTCAGCTTCCCGGCCGCGCAGCTGATCGTCATCGCGCTGCTGGGCGGCGCGGCGGGGGTGGCCGCGGCCATCCGCCCGGGCCGCCGGGCGGCCCGGCTACCGGTGCTGCGGGCGATCGCCGCCGAGTGACGCGGTCACCCGCTCGCGCCGCTGGCCAGCGGCCGGTCCCGGGTCGCTGGCCAGCAGGTCGCGGCACTTGCGGATGCGGGCATCCAGGTCGGACAGGAAGCCCTCCAGCGCGGCCCGCTTGGCCTCGACGGTGTCCCGCAGGCTTTCCTGCAGGCTCAGGCACTCCCGGGTCAGCCGGCGTCGCTGGTCGTCGCTGGTCCGCTCGTCGTGGTAGCTGAGCCGGATCTCGGCCAGCCGGTCCTCGTTGCGGAGGACCACGGCGATCTCGTCCAGGTTGAGGCCGAGCAGGGTCTGCAGCTCGCGGATGCGGGCCACCCGGGCCAGGTCGTCCCCCGAGTACCGGCGCAGCCCGCCCGGCGTGCACGCCGGGACGAGCAGGCCCAGCTGCTGGTAGTAGCGGAGGGCCCGCTCGGACACGCCGGCCCGGACCGCGGCGGCGCCGATGCCGAGCAGGGGCTCTCCCGCCGCCGGGTCCGGCCCGGCGGCGGGTTCGCTGACCGCGGCGCCACGGTGCGCCATCGTGCCCATCAGCTCAGCTGCTTCCGCCCGGGGAGTCCGGTCCCCGGGTGCTGCCGGTCCGCCCGGCCTGCTCGGCGGCGGCCAGATGGCCGTTACCGTGGCCGTATCCGTTGCCGGGCACCGGCTCGTCGGCGTCGGCGGACGCGACCGGCTCGACGAAGCCGGTGACCGTGCCGATCTCGGCGGCGCCGTCGGCCAGTTCATCGGCGAACGGCTCGGTCGCGTGCACGTACCGCTTCCCGCGCAGGGCGGACGCGATGATGGCCACCGCCGTCGCGATCGCCGCGAACGTGAAGGCCAGGTGCAGGCCGCTGGCGAACGGCTGCTCGATCAGCTTGGGGAAGAACGAGCGCCCGGTGATATAGGCCTGCTGGCTGGGGCTCAGGTGCTGCAGGGCACCGGTCGGGCCGAGCAGTTCCTTGATCGGGTTGTAGCCGAGGAACGCGGAGAACAGGCTGCCGATCGGCGGCTCGTTCGCGACCACGTGCGCGGCGGACGGGGCGACCCCGGCGTTGACCAGGCCCTTGTACAGGTGCGACGGCAGGTTCCTGGCCAGGCCCAGCGTGACGATGGTGAAGAACAGGCCCATCGACAGCACGGTGGCCGAGTTCTGGAACGTGTTGACCATGCCGGCGCCGGAGCCGCGCTGGTCCGGCGGCAGGCTGTTCATGACCGCGGCCTGGTTGGGCGAGAAGAACAGGCCCATGCCCACCGCGAACATGAAGATCAGCAGCGCGAACCAGATATAGCTGAAGTTGATCGGCAGCAGCTCCAGCAGCAGGAACGCGGACCCGGAGACGATCAGGCCGGCCGTGGCGAACAGCCGCGCCCCGAACCGGTCGGACAGCGCGCCGGCCAGCGGCCCGACGATGAGGAAGCCGATCGTCAGCGGGACCATCGCGATGCCGGCCCACAGCGGGGTCTGGCTGAAGCTGTAGCCGTGCTGCGGCAGCCAGATGCCCTGCAGCCAGATGATCAGCATGAACTGGATGCCGCCGCGGCCGAGCGCGCCGAGCAGGCCGGCCACGTTGCCGGCGGTGAACGCCCTGATCTTGAACAGGCTCAGCCGGAACATCGGCTGCGGCACCTTGGTCTCCACCCAGGAGAACAGGACCAGCACCGCGATCCCGCCGAAGATGGCGGTCAGCACGTAGGGGTTGCCCCACCCGGTGGGGTGCCCGCCGTAGGGGAGCAGCGAGTACACGATGCCGACCAGCAGCGAGATCAGCCCGATCGCGAACAGGGCGTTGCCCAGCCAGTCGATCCTGGCCGGGACGCGGACCCCGTTGTCCCGCAGCATGAGGTAGGCCCAGACCGTGCCGAACAGGCCGAAGGGCACCGAGACCAGGAAGACCAGCCGCCACTCGATCGGTCCGAGCACGCCGCCCAGCAGCAGGCCCAGGAACGAGCCGGCGATCGCGGCGATGCCGTTGATGCCCATCGCCTTGCCCCGCTCGTTCTGCGGGAACGCGTCGGTCAGGATCGCCGTGGAGTTCGCGAACAGGAACGCTCCGCCGACGCCCTGGAACACCCGCATGATGATGATCCACAACACGCCGGGCACCCCGGTCAGCCAGGTCACCGACAGCAGGATCGAGAACAGCGTGAAGACGGCGAAGCCCAGGTTGTACATCTTGACCCGGCCGTAGATATCCCCGATCCGGCCGAAGCTGACCACCAGGACCGCCGTGACCAGCAGGAAGCCCATGAACACCCAGAGGAAGTACGAGGTGTTCGAGGGGACCAGGGGGTTGAGCTTGATGCCCCGGAACAGGTCCGGCAGTGAGATCAGCAAGATCGACTGGTTGATCGTCACCATCAAGATTCCGAGCGTGGTGTTCGACAGCGCGATCCACTTGTAGTGGACGCCCCGCTCGTCCGGGGCTGAGGGCGCGGCCTGCGCTGGTCCTGCCACCGACATTAAGTCTCCTTGCGAAAAGGGGCGGTGACCCGAAAGCCTTCTGGGAGTGCTGGGCGGCCGGCCGGGGCCTCTGAGTTACCGCTGAGGCCCCCGGCACCGCCTCATCATACCGAGCCTTGACGTCAACGTCAGAGTCGGGCCCGCCGGATTCCCGCCCGCGGCTGCCCGCGGGGCGGGGCGGGGCCCGCCCGGGGCCGGCCCCCCCGGGCGGGTCAGAGCAGGGTGAGCTGTTCCTGGGCCGGCCCGGCGGAGACCGCGGGCGGGGCGGCGCGGCGCCAGGTGCGCTGGCTGGCCGGCGGGCTGCCCCGCCCGACGCGATAGCGCTCCGCCAGCCCGCGGACCTGCTCGGTGATCCGCTGCTGGTAGTCCTGGGGCGCGTAGGCGCCGCGGCCGTACAGCCCGCGGTAGCGGGGGACCAGGCCGGGATGATGCTCGGCCAGCCAGGCCAGGAACCACTCCCGGGCGCCCGGCCGCAGGTGCAGCACGATGGGGCTGACGTGGGTCGCGCCGGTCCCGGCGATCTGCCGCACGGTGGACTCCAGCTGGGCCGGGGAGTCCGACAGGAAGGGCACGACCGGGCCCATCAGCACGCCGCAGCGCAGCCCGTGCTCGCTGAGCGTGGCGCAGACCCCGAGCCGGCGCCGCGGGCTGGGCGTCCCGGGTTCCAGGGTCCGCCACAGTTCCTCGTCCGCGCAGCCGACCGACACGCTGAGCCCCACGTCGGTGACCTCCGCCGACGCGAGCAGCAGGTCGAGGTCGCGCAGGATCAGCGTGCCCTTGGTCAGGATGGAGTACGGGTTGCGGGCGTCCAGCAGGGCCTGGAGGATCCCCGGCATCAGCTGGTACTTGCCCTCGGCCCGCTGGTAGACGTCCACGTTGGTGCCCATGGCGATGTGCTCGCCCTGCCACCTGCGGGCGCTGAGCTCCTTGCGGACCAGGGCCGGGGCGTTGACCTTGACCACGATCTTCGAGTCGAAGTCGTGCCCGGCGTCCAGGTCCAGGTAGGTGTGCGTGTTGCGGGCGAAGCAGTAGACGCACGAATGACTACACCCTCGATAGGGATTAATAGTCCAGCGGAACGGGACGCGGGACGAGTCGGGCACCCGGTTGATCACGCTCCGGGCGTGCACCTCGAAGAACGTCATGCCGCGGAAGCCGGGGGTGTCGAACGAGCGGGTGATGGCGCCGCGCTCGAACAGTGCGGGCGCGGACGGGCCCGCCCGGCCGGCCGGGCCATCCGCGGAGCCAGGGGCGTCCGGCTGGATCCGCAGCTCGTTCCATCGCATGAAGGCCACTGTAGAATTTTAGTTCGACCGGAGCAACACGGATCGATCACTTCTTCGATTGCCGTCGGCGGCCGGCTCCGGGAACACTGGGATCAGCGCCCCCGCCGGGGAGCAGCCCGCAGGTTCGCAAAAGCCCGTACAGCACCGGGAACTGCGGCTAACGATCTTGCGGCGGGGGATAGTAAGAGAAAGTTCCCACCGGCCCGGCGGGGGTGGAGGTAGCCCATATGGCGCTATCCATGGATGAGCAGCGCATCCTGGATGAGATTGAGCGTGGCCTCGCCAGCGCCGACCCGGCGCTGGCCACGAGGATGTCCTCGTTCGGCGCGTCCCGGCGGATCGCGGCCCTGCGCATGCGCCGGCTGCGCTTCGTGGCCTCGCTGATGACCCTGCTCGTCGTGGCCAGCGTGTCGCTGGTGGTGTACGCGCTGGTCCCGTTCCGGTCCGTGGCCGACCGGCACGCGGGCAGCAAAGCCAGCTCGCCGCCCACCCAGGCGGTGATGACCACGCCCTCGCACTCCGCCCACTCGTCCCCGGTGGCCAGCGCCGCGCCGGCCAGCGCCGCCCCGGCCAGCCCCGCCCTCGGCCGTTCCGGGCCCGTGGGCTCGGCGGCCGGCCTCACCCCCAGCACGCACGCGGGCGCCTCGGCCAGCCCGGCCTCGGCCCATGATCAGGCACGGGGCACGCCCGCCCAGTAGGCCAGCCCGGCGCCGGCCCGGCCGCGGCCGGGCCGGCGGTCAGTTCTCCCGCCAGAACTGCAGCAGGTACTGCTCCAGCCCCTCCAGGTTCTTCCTGGCCTGCTGGAACTCATCGCTGAGCGGATCGACCCCGCGGTCGAACATCTCCTCGTAGAGCCGCATGACCTCGCGCCGGTTGCGGGCGTAGACGCGCACCACGTAGTCGCCGACCCCGCCCGCCAGGGTCAGTGCGTCCACCGCGCGGCCCGCCGAGCCCATGTCCACGCTGAGCTGGCCGCGCAGGTACAGCGTGCCCTTGGCCTCGTCCTCCCAGGCGTCACCGAACGCGGGCGGGGCGGTATCCCATTCCTCGATCGTGAGCCGGACCCCGATGTGCTCCTGCAGGCTGCCCACCCACAGCTGCTCCCGGTTCACGCTGACCAGGGTGCCCACCGGGGCGAGCGGCCCCCCGGGCGCGTCCGGGTCCACGGTCGAGTCGTGCACCCGGAACATCCGCCGGTCCGGGAAGACAGGCATTTCCAGCCGGATCAGCCGTCGGCTCACGTGTCCCCCCTTAGGCCCGTCTGCGCCTCCAAATTCATAGCATGCTCCGAGCCGGCGCGGCACGGGCCTGCATTCGGCGACAAACTTGCCAAAAGTAACTGTCCGTGATCTCCCAGGCAGGAGGCGGGGCGCCCGGCCCTGCAGCGTGGGCCGCATCGCGGCCCGGCGCCGCGGGCCCGGCGCCGCGGGCGGCGTCAGAGCGCGCGGGCCCGTACCTCCGCCCACAACGCCTGATAGGACCGGGCGGCCCGGCTGTGCGGCGCGAACGCCGCGACGGGGGCCCGCTCCACGGACATCCGCTCGATCTGTGACAGCGCGGGGATGGTGACCGCGGCCACGTCGTCCCGCTCGGCGGGCAGCCGCTCGGCGATCTCCCGGTGCAGGCTCTTGCGCTGGTCGATCATCGAGAAGAAGGCCAGCACGCCGGGGCGCTGCCCGTCGAAGCTGCTGATGAAGTCGGTGAGCTGATCCAGGGTGCGCAGTGACAAGATCGTCGGGATGAGCGGGACCAGCAGCGTGTCGGCCGCCTGCAGCACGCTCTCCGACAGCAGCGAGATGCCCGGCGGGCAGTCGAGGAAGATCACGTCGTACTGGTCGCTGAGCGGGGCCAGGAGCCGCGCGATCCGCCGGGTCGGCTTCTTGGTGGCCCCGAGGACCAGGTCCAGGTTCCGGTAGGTGAAGTCGGCCGGGAGCAGGTCGAGGTCGGCGAAGTCGGTCCCCTTGATCGAGTCGTCGATCTCCTGGCTGCCCTTGATCAGGGCCTTGCCGCCGCCCTTGACGCGGGGCCGGATCCGGAACAGGTAGCTGGCGGCCGCCTGCGGGTCCAGGTCCCAGAGCAGCACGCGCAGCCCGTCCTGGGCGGCCAGGTAGCTGAGGTTGACCGCGGTCGAGGTCTTCCCGACCCCGCCCTTGATGTTGTAGGTGGCCAGGATCTTCATCCGGCGGCCTGCCCGTCGCCGCACCCGGTCAGGTCCAGGAACCTGCGCTCGCTGGCCGGGCTGGCGAATTCGCCGAACCGCTCGGCGAACTCGGCGCGGGCCTCCTGCTGGGCGTGGCCGATCTCACCGGCCAGTTCGCCCATGGCCAGCAGGGCGGTGGAGGGGGTGGCCGGGTCGGCCATCATCTGGGCGGCGAAGTCCCGTATCTCCTGTTGCTGCACCTGGCGATCCTGGAACTCGCCGAGGCAGTCCTGCAAGCCCTTGAGGTCCTTCAGCGCGCGCTGGTAGGCCTGCGGGTCGAACAGCGAGGCGAAGATCTCCAGCAGGTAGCGCAGTTCCTTGCACCGCTTCCGCAGGTCATGCAGCTGCTCGGCGGGGGAGTCGGCGCTGATCGCCCGGCCGTCGCGGACCACCCGCCGGTGGGCCCGGCGCAGCCGCCTGGTGGCCAGATCCCCGGCGCGCTCACCGGTCCGCGGCACGGCCAGGCCGGTGAGGGCCGCCCGCCACTCGCTGGCCAGCCGCGAGAAGCGCACCGACCGCAGCCCGCGGGCCAGCGCGCGCTGCTCGAGGGCGCGCCGCCGGGCCAGGTGCGCGTGGAACGGCCCGAGCTCGGCCGGCGTGGCGGAGACCAGGCCGCCGGCCATCTCGTCGTAGTTCAGCAGGTAGACGTCGAGATCGCGGGTGGGGGTGGTCAGGTCGCCCAGCCACTTGAACTCGGCGCGGAACCGGGACAGCCCCGCGGGCAGCACGTCCCCGGCGAGCTTGAGCGCGGACCTGGTCCGCCGGACCGAGACCCGCAGATCGTGCAGGAACTCGGTGTCGATGTCCCGGATGGTGCCGGGCACGTTGGCCTCCAGCGTGTCGAGCAGCTGCAGCAGCACGGCCTGGAGGGCGGCCCGGGCGGGCATGCCCCGGCTGAGCTGGACACTGATCTTGTTGCTGTACGCCTCGGCGCGCTGGCCCGCGGCGGCGAGGGCGGCGTCCAGCGGGCGGGCCGGGTGCCCGTTGAGCCCGGCCGCCCCGGCGAGCAGCTCGCCGATCCGCTGGGCCTGCGACTGGTAGCCACGGACCGGGCTGAGCTGGAGCCGGGCCGCCAGCTGGGCCTCGGCCGGGCGGTGCACGGTGGTCCGGTCGGCCCTGATCCAGGCGATCGTTTTCGTGTCCTCGTTGAGCACCCGGAGATCCTGGACGCCGCTGGTGGCCCCGGCCACGGCCAGCAGGGCCCGGATCCCGGCCACCGGGCAGATCGCGGCGGTGACCGGGCCGGGCGGCAGCTCCCCGGCCCGGGCCGGCCAGGTCAGCCGGCCAGCGGGCTGGGTGACCCGGTCCCCGGATGCGGTGGCCAGCACCAGTTCGGCGGGCCGCGATCCGGTCACGTACTCCAGGGTCAGCCCGGCGCGGTGCAGCCGCCAGTCGAAGGTGTCCAGCCAGGTCCGGCGGATGGTCCGGGGCCGGCCCGCGGCGCCGAGCGTGAACTGCGGGGCCAGCGCGGCCAGCACATCCTCCTCCGGGGGCTGGCCAGGGCCGCCGACCGCCAGGTCGACGACATGCGAGAACGTTTGCACCCGGGAACCTCGGCTCGTTCAGGACGCGGCGGGGGAGCCGTCTGAATTTCCTACCCGAGTCTAGCTAGGAGCAGGACGTCATCTGCTGGCTAGCTAGGGTTCATCAGCTGTTCACTGGCGGCGGTTCGCTAGCGGCGGTTGGCCCGGTCCCGGCTGGCGGCCGGCTCGTCGCGGATTCCGTCCTGGCCCCGCACGGTCTCACCGGCGGGGGCCGGTCCCTGGACCGGCACCGGGCGCATGATCAGTGTTCCGTCCGTGGTCACCTGGATCTTCGGCCCGGCGGGCAGGTCGTCCGCGGCGGGCATGCTGAGCGTGTCCTCCACCAGGCGGGGTGCGGCCGGCGCAGGCGCTTTTCCCGTCGGCACCTCGTCTGCAGGCACCTCGTCCGCCGGCACGTCGCCCGCAGGCACCTCGTCCGCAGGCACCTCGTCCGCGGGGGCGGGCGCGGGCTCCGATCCGGGCGCGCCGGCCGGCCAGCCAGCTTCCTCCGGCTCCGGCACGTGCCCGTGCCCGGCCAGGCCGGGGATCGTCAGGGGAGGCCGCTTGATGGCCGGCAGGACGGAGGTCAGTTCCGCGCTGGCCCGGCTCCTGGCCCGGCGCCGCTGCTGTTCCTCGTCCACCTTCGCGGCGGCCGCGTCGAGCCGGTCATTCATCCCGGACATCTGGCGGGCCCGGGCCCGGAGCTTGCGGGCCCGGTCTGCTGCGTAACCCAGCACGACAACCACGACAACCACGACAACGAGCAGCTCAGCCATGTATCACGCCATCACTGGAAGGGTCTGCGGGGTAAGCCCCAGCCTATGCGAGGGCCGCCGCTGCCCCCGTGGCCCGCGGCCCTGGTGTCGGCGCGGATCCGGCATAGTCCTGGTAAAGCGGCGGTCAGGCCAGGCGCGTGACCTCCACGGTCACGTCCATCGCGACGCTCGGCGCCCCGTGATAAATGCCCTTCAGCGGCGGCACGTCGCCGTAATCCCGGCCCCGGGCCACGACCACGTGGCCCTCACCGACCGACGCCTGGTTGGTCGGGTCCGCGGCCACCCAGTCACCGGCCCAGTACTCCACCCAGGCGTGACTCTGCCCGGCCACGGCCTGGCCGATTCCCGCCTTGGGCCTGGGGTGCAGGTACCCGGACACGTACCGGGCGGGCAGGCCCGTCTCGCGCAGCAGGGCGACGGTCAGGTGGGCGATGTCCTGGCACACTCCCTGGCTTTTGTCCCAGGCTTCCTGGGCGCTCGTCTGCACCTCGGTGGCCCCCGGCACGTACGCCACGCGCTCCCGCACCCAGGCCGCGATGGCCGAGGCCGCCTGCAGCGGGTCAGCGCCCCGGGTCCGCTCCCGGGCCGCCTCGGCCAGCGCCGGGTCCACCGTGGTCCGGGGCGTGGCCGCGAGGTACTCCGCGGCGATCCCCGCGTCCGCCCGGGCGCGCAGATCGACCCAGGCCAGCGGCTGCGGGGGAGCGGGCGCCGCGCTGGTCTCCACGACCGCGTGCGACCGCACCGACAGCTCGTGGTGCGGGGCCTGGATGTCGAAGGAGCTGACCACCGTGCCCCAGTAGTCGTGATACGCCCAGACGGCGGTTCCGTTGCCCACCGACACCCGGGTCTGCAGCGCGGTCTGGCTGGGCAGGGTGAGCGGGGTCATCCGGGCCTCGTTATAGGAGGCCCGGGCGGCGCCCTGGTAGTGCATCCGGGTCTCGTGCACGATCTCCAGCAGCCAGCCCACGCCTCAGCACTCCTGAGCCCAGATCACGGGCTGCTCATAGATGAAATAACGGGCGGTGATCGCTTCGCTGGCCTGCCGGCAGGTGCGCTGCAGCGTGGACAGCATGTCCGGCAGTAGGCCCTGGAGCTGTTGCGGATCCGCGTACTCCAGCCGGGTACGCAGCTGGCCGATCGACCGCCGCGCCGGGTCGGTCAGGGCCCCGCCCGCGCCCGGGTCGAGCGCGGCGAGCGCCTCCTCCGCGGTGGCCAGCGCGTGCACCACTGACCGGGGGAACAGCCGGTCCATCAGCAGGAACTCCACCACCTGCTGCGGGTCGCCATCCCAGGTCCTGGTCCGGATGAAGGACTCGTAGGCGCCGCAGGAACGCAGCAGCATCGGAAAGCCGACCTCGTACGGCGTGGCCGGCATCCGGGCCAGCAGCAGCCGGGCGGTCATGTCCACCCGTTCCAGGCTGCGGCCCAGTACCAGGAACCGCCAGGCCTCGTCGTGGCTCATCGTCGACTCGGTCAGCCCGAAGAACAGGGCGGACCGCTCCCGGATGAACTCCAGGTAGACGTGCGGGCCGAGCCGGTCCGCGGACTTGCGGTGCGACGCCAGCCCGTGGCTGGTCACGTTGAGGCACTCCCACATCTCGCTGGAGATCACCTCACGGACGCTGCGCGCGCCGCGCCGGGCGGCCAGCACCGCCCCGGCGATCGCGCTCGGGTTGCCCGCGTCATAGGCCGACTGGTCCAGCGTGATCCCGATGTCCAGCCGGGCGCCGTCCGCGGCCGGGATGCCCAGCACGGCGAGCAGCGCCCGGCAGTCGGCTTCCTGGTCCGCGTGCGGCTCCTCGAGCATCCGGTGCACGTACACGTTGACCATCCGGGCGGTGTCGTCCGCGCGCTCGACGTACCTGGCCGTCCAGAACAGGGTCTCGGCGATCCGGCTGAGCAGCCCGGTGGTCACTGCTGCTGGTCTTCCATGGGCGGCCCGGTCTGCCTGCTGACCTGCTCCTCAGGCGGGAGCTGGGGAGCAGCGATCACGTCCGGGCCGGGCTGGGCGGCCAGGGCCAGGGCGGCCGGCCCTCCGGCTTCGGCGGGTTCCGGCTCGCCGGGCGGGACGAGCACCCACGTGTCCTTGGAACCGCCGCCGCGGCTGGAGTTGACCACCAGCTCACCTTCGGGCAGCGCGACCCGGGTCAGCCCGCCGGGCAGCAGCCACACGTCGGTGCCGTCGTTGACCGCGAACGGCCGCAGGTCGATGTGCCGGGGCGCCAGCGTCTCCCCGATGAGCACGGGCGAGGTGGACAGCGCCACCGGCTGCTGTGCGACCCAGTTCCGGGGCTGGGCCGTCACCTGGCCGCGGAGCACGTCGAGGGTGGCCTGGTCGGCCCGCGGGCCGATGACGATCCCGCTCCCGCCGGCCCCGTCCACCGGCTTGAGGACCAGCTGGTCGAGGTGCCCGAGCACCCAGTGCAGCACCTCCGGGTCGTCCAGCCGGTAGGACTCGACGTTTTCCAGCAGCGGTTCCTCCCTCAGGTAGTAGCGGATCAGGTCAGGGACCCAGGTGTAGATCAGCTTGTCGTCGGCGACCCCGTTGCCGACCGCGTTCGCGATCGTCACGTTCCCGGCCCGGGCGGCGTTGACGATCCCGGGGCAGCCGATCACCGAGTCCGGGCGGAACTGCAGCGGGTCCAGGAAGTCGTCGTCCACCCGCCGGTAGATGACGTCCACCGGCCGCAGCCCCTGAGTGGTGTGCACGTACACGCGGTTGCCCGCGCAGGTCAGGTCGCCGCCCTCGACCAGCTCCACGCCCATCAGGCGGGCCAGCAGGGCATGCTCGAAGTAGGCGGCGTTCGCGGTCCCCGGGGTGAGCACCACCACGACCGGGTCGGGAGTGCCGGCCGGCGCGGCCGCGCCCAGCGCGGCCAGCAGCTCGGCGGGGTAGCTGTACACCGGGTGCACGTGCTGCTCGGCGAACAGCCCGGGGAAGGTCCGGGTCATCGCGAGCCGGTTCTCGATGACGTAGCTGACCCCGGACGGGATGCGGACGTTGTCCTCCAGTACCCGCACCCGCCCGGCCCCGTCCCGGACCAGGTCGATGCCGGACACGTGGCAGCGGACCCCGTTCGGCGGCTCCAGCCCGGCCACCTCCCGGTGGAAGCGGGCGGAGGTGCAGACCACCCGCCAGGGCAGCACGCCGTCGGCGAACGCGTGCCGGGGCCCGTACACGTCGGCGAGGAACGCCTCGAGCGCGAGCACCCGCTGCTTGACCCCGCGCGCGATCAGGTCCCACTCCACTGCGTCGATCACCCGGGGGATGAGGTCCAGGGGGAAGGGGCGTTCCTCTCCCGCGTAGTCGTAGGTGACCCCGCGGTCGGTGAACATCCGGGCCAGCTGGTCAGACCGGAAGCGCAGCTCGCCGGGGTCCAGCGGCTGCAGCGCGGCGAGCAGCCCGGTGTAGGGCGCCCGGGGGCGGCCCGGCCGCTCGAACATCTCATCCCAGGCCTCGGCCAGCTGGTATGAGTCGAAAATGTCCGCCACGCCCGCAGCGTAAGCGGGATGTGTTCCGCAGTCATTACCGCCGATGACGACTATGTTTCGGCTGCGTTACGCCGCCGCGCTGTGACGCCCTGTCATGGACGGCCGTCCTGGACCCCGGGGCCCTCACCTGCTATATTTTCTTTGCAGGTGCTAAGAAGGATGGAATGGACGTAACCGACCTGACCGGGGACGAGCTGCTGCGGGTGCTGGCCACGCTGGCCAACCCGCACCGGCTGCGGATCCTGGCCGCCCTGGCGCAGCAGCGCAACTACGTCAGCCGGCTGGCGCGCGACCTGGGCATCAGCCGCGCGCTGCTCCAGGTCCACCTGCGCAAACTGGAGGCGGCCGGGCTGGTCTCGGCCGCCCTCGAAGTCTCGGAGGACGGGAAGGCGATGAAGTTCTACGACGTGACGCCCTTCACGCTGCTCCTGACCCCCACGACCATCAGGACGGCGACCCGGACCCTGGCGGCGGCAGCAAGCGATCTGGAGGCGGACGTGCGATGAGAACCAGGACACCGAAGGAGACGGCCATCCTCTGCGCGACCGGAGTGCTCGCGCTGGCGCTGATCCTGCTCCCCTTTGAACGGCGCGGGATGCCCGACCATGGCAATCAGATGATCATCGGGCTGATCGGGGCCGGGCTGGTCGCGCTGGTGCTGGTCCTGTGGTTCCGGTACCTCACCACCGGGAAACGGGCGCAGATCGAGCAGACCGGCGCGGAGCAGTACCGGCAGCTCGCCGACGAGTACCGCCGGCTGGCCGACCTGGCCATCACCGCCCAGGAGCACACCGACCTCAAGCTCGGGGACGTCTCCGCGCAGCTCGACTACCTGCGGGAGCAGAACGAGTCGCTGCAGAAGATCCTCAAGGAAGTCGAGTAGGGCGCGGGCGGCTGAGCCGGGCCAGGCGCGGGCGCCGGCCGGGCCCTTGCGCGCCGGGCCTTCTGGCGCAGACTGGGTAGGTGTCCTGGCCGGCTGATGCCAGCGTGACCCGAGGAGGGCCTGCCGTGCTCTACGTCTTCGGCTTCCAGCGGACAGCCGTCGTGCTCAGCGATCTCTACTTCGTGGACCCGGACCCGAAGATCAAGGGCCAGGAGAGCCCGGAGCACGGCGTCCGGCTGGAGGTCCGGGCGATCACCCCCGGCCCGCTGCCGGGCTCGATCTACTCGGCGCAGCCCATCGAGATCGGCGACCTGATCTGGCGGGCCGACCTCCTGGAATCCGTGGACGGGCCGCCGGGCAGCTTCGACCGGACACACCACCACCCCGGTGTCTCCCGCGGCCTGGAACCCGGCAGGCGGGTGTTCGACAAGGGACTGTCGGCCGCGCCGGTGGAGTGGGTCGGGAATCAGCTGGCCGACCTGGCGGGCATCCTGGACCGGGCGGGCGTGGCCCGCGAGCCGGCCGACGACGCCGACGCCCAGAGCCTGCGCGACGTCCTGCCCGAGGTGCTCGGGGCGCTGGCCGGCTGCATCGGCCGGGTCCAGGCCGGCGAGCTCGGCCAGCCCCCCGCCGGAGGGGCCGTGGCCAGCGCCCGGAGCGGCTGGCTGTAAGCCCCGTCCCTTGATCCTGGGCCATTAGTGCTGCTATTTCGCCCGAACTGCCCAGGATCATGGACCCCCGGCGCCCGCGCCTCCAGACTGGAGGCGTGCACGACTTCGATCTGCTGGTCATCGGGTCCGGGCCGGGCGGCCAGAAGGCCGCCATCGCCGCCGCCAAGCTGGAACGCCGGGTGGCCATCGTCGAGCGGCCCAACATGCTCGGCGGCGTCTGCGTCAACACCGGCACCATCCCGTCGAAGACCATGCGGGAGTCCGTCCTGTACCTGACCGGCCTCGACCAGCGGGAGATGTACGGGCAGAGCTACCGGGTCAAGGACGAGATCTCGATCGGCGACCTGGCCAACCGGACCCGGCACGTGGTGACCCGCGAGAACGACGTGGTGCGCAGCCAGCTGACCCGCAACCGGGTCACGGTGCTCAACGGCACGGCCTCCTTCCTCGGCCCGCACGAGGTGGAAGTGGACGACGGCGACGGCCGGGAGCGGAAGGTCACCGCCGACTCGGTGGTCATCGCCACCGGGACCAGGCCCGCCCGCCCGGCCAGCGTCGCCTTCGACGAGAAGACGATCATCGACTCGGACGGCATCCAGCACCTCAAACGGGTCCCGCGGACCATGGTGGTGGCCGGCGCCGGGGTGATCGGCATCGAGTACGCGTCCATGTTCGCCGCCCTGGGCTGCAAGGTGACCGTGGTCGAGCAGCGGGACCGGATGCTGGAGTTCTGCGACCTCGAGGTGGTCGAGGCGCTCAAGTTTCACCTGCGTGACCTGGCCGTGACGTTCCGCTTCGGTGAGACGGTCGAGTCGGTGGAGGCCCGGGGCGACGGGGCGATCGCCACGCTGCGCAGCGGGAAGCGGATTCCCGCCGACACCGTCATGTACTCCGCGGGCCGGCAGGGCATGACCGACGCGCTGAACCTGCCCGCGGCGGGCCTGGAGGCCGACCAGCGGGGCCGGATCACGGTCGACGAGTATTACCGGACCGCGGTGCCGCACATCTACGCGGTCGGTGACGTGATCGGCTTCCCGGCGCTGGCCGCCACCTCGATGGAGCAGGGCCGGCTGGCCGCCCATCACGCCCTGGGCGAGCCGGTGCACACCGCCCACCTGCTCCAGCCGATCGGCATCTACAGCATCCCGGAGATCAGCTTCATCGGCCGGACCGAGGACCAGCTCACCGCGGACTGCGTGCCGTTCGAGGTGGGCGTGTCCCGGTACCGCGAACTGGCCCGCGGGCAGATCATCGGCGACTCCTACGGCGTGCTCAAGCTGCTGGTCTCACCCGAGGACCACTCGCTGCTCGGGGTGCACGTGTTCGGTACGCAGGCCACCGAGCTGGTGCACATCGGCCAGGCGGTGATGGGCTGCGGCGGCACCGTCGACTACCTCGTCGATGCGGTGTTCAACTACCCGACCCTGGCCGAGTCCTACAAGGTCGCGGCCCTCGACGCGACCAACAAGATGCGCCTGGTCGAGCGCTTCGACTGAGTACCGTGCCTGAGCAGTCCAGGTGCCCGCCGGAAGCCGGAGGCGAGATCATGCGCGAGGACCCCCAGCAACGGGCCACTGAATTCCTCAAGGAGCTCTACGCCGCCGGCGACATCGACGCGGACCGCTTCGACACCAGCGTCGCCGGGCTGCTGGCCGCCGGGACCGACACCGAACTGGCCGAGGTTGTCCGGTCGCTGGCACCGCCAGTGCCCGGGCTCCCGCTCATCCGGCTCGACGCGACCACCAACATCGGCAGGGTCCGTCTCCGTCACCCCGGACCACCACGAGGGGTCCGCTCTCGGAACGGAAGGCGCCAGCGGCCCGCATAAGATCGGGGAATGCCTGATTCCGTTCCCGCCGCCGCCGCGGCCCAGCTGGATGACCCGTTCGCCGAGCTGCGGGGGCCGCTGGCCGGCACCCTCCGGATGCGCCTCGAAGTGGTGGGCAACACCCAGCTCACCCCGCACATGCAGCGGCTGGAGCTGACCGCCCCGGAGCTCGCGGACCTCACCTACCTGCCCGGCCAGGACGTCATGCTGCTGGTCGCGGTGGACGGCAACCGGCCGGTCCGCCGCCGGTACACGATCCGGGCGCTGGACACCACCCGGCAGCTGCTCACCCTGGACATCGTGCGGCACGGCGACGGTCCCGGCGAGCGGTGGGTCCGCTCGGCCCAGCCGGGGGACACGATCGAGGGCATCGCCCCCCGCGGCAAGATCTTCGTGGCCGGCCAGGCGGACTGGCACCTGTTCGCCGCGGACGAGTCCGGGCTGGCCGCGGTGTTCGCGATGGCCGGCTCGCTGCCCGCCGCGGCGCAGGCCACCGCGATCCTGGAGGTCCCGGAGCTCGCCGACGAGCAGCGGCCCACCGTCCCCGCCGGGGTCAGCCTGCGCTGGCTGCCGCGCGACGGCCGGCGCCGGCGACCCGGAGGGCCTGGCCGCCGCGCTGCGCGAGGCCGAGCTGCCGCCCGGCACCGGGCACGCCTACCTGTTCGGCGAGGCCCGGGTGGTGCTGGCCCTGCGCGAGGTGCTCGCCGCCCGCGGGCTGCCCGGCGAGCAGGTCTCGGCCAAGGCCTACTGGGGCCGGGGCAAGGCCAACGCCGAGCACGGCGAGCCGTCCCGGGCCAGCTGACCACCTAGAACCGGGTGGCCGCCAGCCAGCGGGCCAGCAGCGCCGGATCCCCGTGGACCTGGACCGCCGGATCCTCCGCCGGGAGCCGCCTCAGCAAGACCAGCAGCAGGCCGGACGCGCCGCCGCGGAGCGCCAGGGTGGCCTTCTCGTGGGCCCGGCGCACGGTGATCCCGGCCGGGTCGTGGCTGACCACCCACTCGCCGGTGCCCCCGGGCACGTCCGTCGCGTGCACGTGCAGGGACTCCCCGGCGGCGAGCCCCTCGGCCCGCACGTCAGGCTCGCCGCCGTCCGGGGCGGCCACGCTGGTCAGCCACTCGTCGATCCCGTCGGCCGCGAGGTCCGCCGCGATGACGGGCTGGCCGCCCGCGGCGGGGCCGTCCCCGCCGGGCACGGTGAGCTGCGCGTCCACGCGGTGCACGGTGGTCTCGTGGGTCATCCGCCGGGCCCAGAACCCGGCGGGCCGCTGCTCCCCGAACGCCCAGACCGGCGCGTCCCCGGCCTCCCCGAGCGCGCTGATCAGCTGGTCCGCGCCCGCGCGCAGCCAGCCGACGTGCCGCGCCGGGTCGTCCGGGATCCGGCCGTCGGGAACCTCGCGGAACGCGACGGCCTCCGCCGACCTGGTGCTGACGATCCGGGCCGCCCAGCGCTGGGCCCGGCCGACGTGGGTGGCCAGCTGCCGCAGCGTCCAGTCCGGGCAGGTCGGCACGGTCAGGGTGAGATCGGCCCGGTCGACCAGCCCGGCCAGGGCGCCGGTGCTGGCGGCGATCTCCGTGTCGTAGCGGTCAGCGGAGAGCACGCGGGACGGCCGGCTCAGCCGCAGCCGCAGGCGCCGCCGCAGCAGCCCCCGCCGCCGCCCGCGGAGCGCGGGCCGCGCCGGCCCGGCCGCCGACTGAGACCGTGGACAGCAGCTTGACCGTGTCGTCGTGTCCCGCGGGGCACTGGCACGGGTCAGCCGATTCGCTCATCGGCCGGGTCCGCTCGAACGTGGATCCGCAGGCCCGGCATCGGTACTCGTAACGTGGCACAGCAGAAGCGTACGCGCCCGGGCGGCCGCAGACGAGGACCCGGTTCCCGGCGGGCTGCGCCGGCGGCCAACCCCCGGCACGGCGGCGCCTGCCGATGTATGGTCAGCGGGGCCATGGTGGCGGGGCCAGGGGAGGGCGCCAGCCACGATGACCGCGATGGCCAGGCTGGACGCGGGCCAGCAGGGTCCGGAGGCCAGGGGAGGAAGCCGCGATGCCCGTGATGAGGGAGTATCCGCCCGGGACGCCGTGCTGGGTGGACCTGAGCACCGGCGACCCAGCCGCGGCCGTGGCCTTCTACACCGGCCTGTTCGGCTGGGCGTCCTACGCCGCCCCGGAGGCGGGGGAGGCGTCCTACACGTTCTTCGCCCCGGCCGGGACGGCCCCGGCGGACTTCCCCGGCCGGGTGGTGGCGGGGCTGATGCCCAGCCCCGCCCCGGAGCTGCCCGCCACCTGGAACACCTACGTCAGCGTGACCGACATCGATGCCACCGCCGCCCTGGTCACCGACGCGGGCGGCCAGGTGATCGTCCCCCCGCTGGAGGTGGACGGCCAGGGCCGGATGGCCATGTTCGCCGACGACCAGGAGGCGGTCTTCGCGGCCTGGCAGGCCGGGGCGTTCCCCGGCTGCGGCCTGGTCAACGCCCCCGGCTGCTTCTGCTGGAGCGAGCTGGCCTGCCGGGACACCGAGGCGGCGGCCCGGTTCTACGGGCGCGTGTTCGGCTGGGGGGCGGAGACCAGCCAGATGGGGCCGATGACCTACACCGAGTGGCGGCTGGGCGGCCGCGCGGTCGGCGGCATGGTGCACATGGACGAGAACTGGCCGGAGGGAGTCGCGCCGCGCTGGGTGGTGTACTTCGCGGTGACCGACTGCGACGCGGCGGTGGCCGTGGCCGCGGACCTGGGCGGCCAGGTGGCCGTGCCGCCCGTGGACGCCCCGCCCGGCCGCCTCGCGGTGATCGCCGACCCGCAGGGGGCGGCCTTCACCATCATCACCCTGGCCACCGACCCGGCGAGCCACTAGCCCGCCGGCCGGCGGCGGCCGCTAGGCGACGGTGTCCTGGTCCTGCTCGGCCGGCATGATCGTGGCCAGCGGCGGCCGCTCGTGCAGCTCGTTGACGTGCTCGTCGAGCCGCAGCCCGCGGTCGGTGGCCACCGCGTGCAGGTACACCTCCGGGCGGCGCAGCGTGCGCACCCCCGGGGTGCCCGGGGCGCAGATGCCGCGCTGCGGCAGGGACGCCCGGCTGGCCATCGCCCGCAGCACGGCCGAGCTCATCAGGCTGAGGTCCCACAGCGACTGGTGCCGGTTCTGCCGGGCCCCCAGGTCGACCTGGGCCATCGCGCTGAGGCCCGCGTCCTCCAGCACGTCGACCATGATGCCCAGCTCCACCCCGTAGCCGGTGAGGAACGGGATGCTGCAGAAAAGCTCACGGTACGCGGCGAACTCCCCGGCCAGCGGCTGCACGAATCCGGTGAGTTCCGGGCAGAAGAAATTGAACAGCGGCTTGGCCATGAGCTCGGTGACCCGGCCGCCGCCGTCGGCCACGGATTGGCGGGAGTCGGTGTACGGCCGGCGGTACGCGGCCTTCGTGAACTGCACCTCGGGCATCGTGAGCAGCGGGCCCAGCGTGCCGTAAATGAATTGCCCGCGGAAGTTGCTGGTGTCCGCGTCCGCGAACATGACGATGTCACCGCGGGCGACGGACAGGCTGCGCCACATGGCGTCGCCCTTGCCCTGGGCCGGACCGTAGTCCGGCAGCAGCTCGTTCTCCGAGTACACCTCGGCGCCCCAGGCCCGGGCGATGTCCGCGGTCCCGTCCGGCGAATCCGCGTCGACCAGCATGACCTGGTCAATCAGTTCGGTCCGCTCGTTGAGCCGGGCTACCTCGGCCAGGATCGGGCCGATGGTCGCGGCGCAGTTGCGGGTCGGGAAGATCAGGGTCGTGCTCACCTCGCGGGGCGCCTGGCCCGGCGTGCCCAGCGCGGCGAACTCCTCGTGGCTGAATGATCGCTGTTCGAACCATTCCCGGACGTTTATCGACATGTATCGTGCCCTCTCGCTCAGGTCGCCGCTACATCAGCCCAGGGCGCGGTCTGGCTTTACCTGACCGGGCGCATGCCCCCTTGCCCCGGCCGCCGCAAGCGGAGAGAAAATGCTAGCCGCCGCATGTTGATGTGAGGTAAAAGCGTATTGCGTCCCGGTAAACGACCCTGGTCAGGGCACTAGTAACCCGGCGTGGCCAGTGACCGGCCGGCCGGCGCGGCCGCCCTGCTAGTCGGGGCGGGCTGCGCCGCCCTGCTAGTCGGGGCGAGCTGCGCCGCCCTGCTAGTCGGGGCGAGCTGCGCCGCCGGTGCCCGGCACCGGAGCCGAGGTATCCGGGGCGAGACGAGGCGCGGGGGCGGATCCGTTAGTGCCGTTGATCGTGGTCCTGACCGGCGAGGGAGCGGGGGAGGAGAGCTGGGCGGGCTGGGGCAGGCCGGCGCCCGCCGCCGCGGCGTCATCGTAGAAGAACTGCTTGCCGCGCAGCAGCGAGACCATCGCCCCGATGAAGGACATGATCGCCGCCGCGGTGAACACGATGACCAGGCCGTGGTGGAACGGGCCGCTGATCAGCGTGGGGAAGAAGTGCCGCCCGGTCAGCGCCGTCACGTTGTGGGCCGGCAGCCGGCCAGCACGCCCGAGGGCTTGAGCAGATGCTGCACGGGGTTGTAGCCGAGCAGGGCCGCGAACACCGTGCTCACCGGGGGCAGGTGGCTGACCTGGGTGGCGACGGAGTGCGGCACGCCCTGGGCGGTCAGCCCGCGGATCAGCGCCGGCGGCAGGGTGCTGGCCAGCCCGGCGATCATGAGCGAGAAGAAGATGCCGATGGACAGGGACATGCCGGCGTTCTGGAACGTGGACCGCATGCCGGACGCGCTGCCCCGCTGGCTGGCGGGCACGCTGCTCATGATGGCGGAGGTGTTGGGCGAGGCGAACAGGCCGGAGCCCACCCCGTTGAAGAAGATGATCGTCGCGAACAGCCAGTACGGGAAGACCAGCGGCAGCATGATCAGGCCGATGAACGCGCAGGTCGCCACCAGCAGGCCCGCGGTGGCGAACGGGCGGGGGCCGTACCTGTCCGACAGAATGCCGGAGATCGGGCCGGCGATCAGGAACCCGGCGGTCAGCGGCAGCATGTAGATGCCCGCCCAGAGCGGCGTGTCGATGAAGTTGTAGCCGTGCAGCGGCAGCCAGATACCGGCCAGCCAGAGCACCAGCATGAACTGCAGGCCGCCGCGGGCGATCGAGCCGAGCAGGCTGGCCAGGTTCCCGGCGGCGAAGGCCCGGATCTTGAACAGCCCGAGCCGGAACATGGGCTCGGCGATGTGGGTCTCGATCAGGCAGAACACCACGAGCATGGCCGCACCGCCGACCAGGCCGGTGAGCACCCACGGGTTCATCCACCCGGTGGGATGCCCGCCGTAGGGCTGGATCCCGTAGGTGATCGCGACCAGCAGCGCGGTCGCGCCCAGGCCGAACGTGACGTTGCCCCACCAGTCGATCCTGGCCCGCCGGGTGGCGGCGATCTCGCGCAGGCTCCGGTACGACCAGAAGGTCCCGACGATCCCGATGGGGACGTTCACCCAGAACACCAGCCGCCAGTCCACCGCGGCCAGCAGCCCGCCCAGCAGCAGCCCCACGAACTGCCCGGAGATCCCGGCGATCTGGTTCACGCCCAGCGCCATGCCGCGCTTGCCGGCCGGGAACGCGTCGGTCAGGATCGCCGCCGAGTTGGACATGAGCATGGCCCCGCCGAGGGCCTGGACCAGCCGCCAGCAGATCAGCCACATGGCGCCGCTGCTGCCGGTCAGCGGGTCCAGCGACAGCGCGATCGAGGCCAGGGTGAAGACCACGAAGCCCAGGTTGTAGATGCGGACCCGGCCGTAGATGTCGCCGAGCCGGCCCAGGGTGACCACGGCCACCGCCGTGACCAGCAGGTAGCCGATGATCATCCACAGCAGGTAGCTGACGTTGCCGGGGGCGAGCGGGTCGAGCTTGATGCCGCGGAAGATGGCGGGCATCGCGATGATCACGATCGACGCGTCGATCGTGGCCATCGTCATGCTGAGCGTGGTGTTCGAGAGCGCGATCCACCGGTAGCGGCCGTCGTCGGCGTCGCCGGGGGATGCCTGGCCGTGGCCGTTCACCGTGGACGTAGCGCCCGGGGCGCCGCTGCGATCAGCGTTTCTCGACACGTTGATACATGCTACCTCGCATCAGTTGCTTGATCGCAACTACTTATCCGGGCGAGTTTTCGCTGACGGCCGGGGCCGGCGAGGGGGTGCCAGCCAGGCGGCGCCCGCCCGGGGGGCGGTCCGGGGGCGCCGGCCAGCGGACGGTCAGGCGGCGCCGCCGGCCAGCGCCAGGAGCCGGTCCAGCACCGCCCCGTCGCTGGCCGCCAGCCCGTCGTGCTGGTACTCGTTCGTCACCCACGGCCGCAGCCCGCGGATGGCCTGGGCGGTGGGCAGCGAGAGCTGCCGGGGCACGTACATGTCGTCGACGTAGACCGCCGCCGCGGCCGGCACCTCGTTGCCGGCGAGCCGGGCCGGGTCGTACAGCGGGGGCCAGGACTCCCGCGCGGAGAGTTCCTCCGCCGCGTCCCGCAGCGGGCGCAGCACCGGGTCCGTCTCGAACATCCAGGGATAGATCATCTCGCCGGTGAACAGCAGCGTGATGTCGCCATCCACGGCGGCCGCCGGGTCGAACTCGGGGAACTCAGCCATGATCCGGTCCGCGGCCCAGCGCGTCGCGGCCCCCTGCGCGTAGCACGCCTCGTGCAGCAGGGCGTACAGCGGCGCCTCCGCGAACGACAGCTCGGTGCCGGCCCGGGCCAGGAACGCGTCGGAGAGCACGTCACCAGCGAAGGCGTTCTCCAGCAGGTAGTGCAGGGTGTCGCTGCCGCGGGAGGCACCGAGCATCCGGCCCAGGCTCTGGAAGGCCGGCACGGTCAGCCGGCCGCCGCCCGGCATGATCACCTCGTGGCTGGCCAGGTGCCGGGCCACGGCCCGGGCCCGGTCCGCGTCCATCGGGAACCGCTCGTAATGCAGCCGGTTGCGGTCGGCCACGATCGGATAGGTGACCCGGTACACATCGTCGGCGGTCGCGTCGAGGCCGGGCAGGCCGCCGGCGATCAGGGCCTCCCGGATCCCCTCCGGCGCGAGGGACAGGTAGGTGACCGTGCACAGGCCGCCGAAACTCTGGCCCAGCACGCTCCACGGCTCGTCGCCGGCCAGCCGCCGCCGGATCAGCTCCGCGTCCCGGACGATCGAGTCGGCCCGCAGCAGGCTCAGGTAGTCGGCCTGCGCCCGGGGGCTGCCGAGCCCGCCCAGCGTGTGCCGGGACGCCGGGGTGGACCGGCCCGTACCGCGCTGGTCGAGCAGCAGCACCCGGTAGCCGTCCAGCGCCCGGTGGAGCCAGGACTCCCGGCCGTACGGGCGCGGGCTGCCGAACCCTGGACCGCCCTGCAGGTAGACCAGCCAGGGCAGCGCGGGGTCCCCGCTGCGCCGCCCGGCCGGGGCGACCTCGCGGGCGAAGACCTCGATCTGCTCGCCGTCCGGCCGGTCGTGGTCGAGCGGCACCGTGAACGTGTGGTCGGTGAGCACCGTCCCGGGCTGGCGGAACACCGGGCCGGTCTGTTCGTGCACAGTCATGCCGGTAACGTACGCGAGCCGGTCCCGGGGGCCCAGGATGGCCCGGGAGGCGGAGTAGCGTGGCGGACCAGACCTGTGCGGAGGCGCACCGGCCGGGAGCGGAGGGACGGCGCGTGCCAGATTGGGTCGAGCACGCCATCTGGTGGCAGGTCTACCCGCTCGGGTTCGCCTCGGCGGAAGGCGCCAGCGAGCCAGGCGGGGACGGCGGGCAGCCGGTCGCGCACCGGCTCGGGCAGCTGACCGAATGGCTGGACTACGCGGTGAACCTGGGTGCCTCCGGGCTCGCGCTCGGGCCGGTCTTCGCCTCGCAGACGCACGGGTACGACACGACCGACCATTACCGGATCGATCCCCGGCTCGGCGACGAGGGGGACTTCGCCGGCCTGGTCGAGGCCGCGCACGCGCGCGGGCTGCGGGTCCTGCTCGACGGCGTGTTCAACCACGTCGGCGCGGACTTCCCGGCCTTCCGCCGGGTGCTGGAGCAGGGCCCGGCCGCGCCCGAGGCGTCGTGGTTCCGGCTGACCTGGCCGCCGGCTGGCAGCCGGGGCAGGAGCCGGAGTACGGCACGTTCGAGGGACACGAGGCCCTGGTGGCGCTCAACCACGACGAGCCCGACGTGGCGCAGTACATCGCCGGGGTCATGAATCACTGGCTGGACGCGGGCGCGGACGGCTGGCGGCTGGACGCGGCCTACGCCGTGCCCGCCTCGTTCTGGGCCGGGGTGGTGCCCCGGGTCAGGGCCGGCATCCCGGGGCGTACCTGGTCGGCGAGGTGATCCACGGTGACTACCCGGCGTTCGTGGCCGCGTCCGGCCTGGACTCGGTGACCCAGTACGAGCTGTGGAAGGCCATCTGGAGCGCGCTGAACGACCACAACCTGTTCGAGCTGGGCCATGCGCTGGGCCGGCACAACGGCTTCCTGGACACGTTCGTGCCGCTGACCTTCGTGGGCAACCACGACGTGACCCGGCTGGCCAGCCGGCTGGAGGACGGCCGGCACCTGGCCCACGCCCTGGCCGTGCTGCTGACCGTGGGCGGCACGCCCGCCATCTACTACGGCGACGAGCAGGCTTCCGCGGCATCAAGGAGGAGCGGGCCGGCGGGGACGATGAGATCAGGCCCGCGTTCCCGGGCGGCCCGGATGATCTCGCGCCGGGCGGCTGGCCGGTCTACCGGCTGCATCAGGACCTCATCGGCCTGCGCCGCCGCCATCCGTGGCTGCACCGGGCGCAGACCACGATGCTGGAGCTGGCCAACGAGCAGATGATCTACCGGGTGGCCGCCGGCGGCGCAGGGGACGCGGCGGAGGCGGGCGGCGCGGGGGAGCAGAGCCTGGTGGTGGTGCTCAGCCTGGCGGACGGGGAAGTCCGGGCCGCGGTCCCGGGCGCCCGGGACCGGCTGGCTGGCCCGGCGACGCTGGACGAAGCGGGCAGCGAGGACGCGCAGGTGATCCTGCCGCCGCACGGCTGGGCCATTCTCGCCTGACCGTTTCGTGGCGGGCTGGCCGGTCCGCGGGCCGGGCCGGGCCGCCGGGCCGCCGGTACCCCGGACCTGCGTGCGGGCTCTCTAGGAAGTTCCACTACGGTGGCGCCATGCTGAATCAGCTCGCGTCTGCCGTCCGCGTGGACTTCGCTCCCCGGCACCGCCAGCCGTCCGGCGGGCGGGTCGTGCTCGCGACGATCCTGTCCATCGCCGGATCGCTGGCGGCCGACGCCCTGCTGGTCGTCATCGGCGAGGCTGTCTTCCCGAGCACCAAGGGATTCGTGCACTTCCAGTTCTCTGATTACGGCAAGCTGACCGTGGTCGGAGTGATCATCGCCTGCGTGGCCTGGCCGATCGTGACCAGGATCAGCTCGGCGCCGCGGTGGCTGTTCTTCCGCCTGGCCATCCTGGTCACCCTGGTCCTGTGGGTGCCCGACCTGTACATCCTGCACCTGGGTGAGTCGGCCAGGGCGGTCGCGGTGCTCATGCTCATGCACCTGGCTATCGCGGTGGTCACCTACAACCTGCTGGTGCATGTGGCGCCGGTACGCCCCGCAGCCGGGGGAGCAGGGTCCCGGGGGCCGGGCTCGAGGGCGGCGGGCTCCAGGGCGGCGGGGTCGAGGGCGCCGGGGTCCCGGCGGGCCGGCGCCCCGGCCGCCGGAGAGCGGGACATCCCGCCGGGCGCGGAGCAGCCCTCCCGCGGCCAGCACCGGCACGCCCGCTGACCCGCCGGGCCCCGCCGGCCGCGCCCGGATGTTGGCGACCGCCGCCCTTCCTGTTATCCGGCTGGCCGGTTGGCGGTGACCGCCCGGAGTGGGGCGAGGCCCGGCGCCAAGGAGATGATCCTATTCTTCGATGGCCCCGCCGATGCGGCGCAGATGCCGCCGGAAGGTGTATGCCGAGTCAGCGGCGCGCCCGGCCAGGTAGTCATCGAAGGCGGTCTGCTGGCGCAGTGTCTGGCCCTGCTGAATCCGGCGAGCCTGGTCCCGCTCGGTCTGCCAGATCTGGTGCGCGGTGACCAGCACCTGCTCGGCACGCTGTGCCGCGACGAACAACGCGCCGTCGTCATCGGCGAAGACGATGTCCCGGGCGCTGACCAGGTGCGGCCCGAACCGCGCGGTGACGAGCGCCTCGGGCTCCCGCTCGTCCAGCCGCACTGGCCCGCCCGGGTAGCTGCCGTAGCTGAAGACCGGAAGGCCGATCGCGGCCAGTTCCGGCGTGTCGCGGTGCAGGCCCCACACCACCAGGCCTGCCACCCCGGCGGCCTCAGCCTCCAGTACGGCCAGGTCGCCGACGCAGGCCTCGTCCCAGCGGCCGCCGTTGTCGATGACCAGCACGTCGCCCGGTTGCGCGGGGCCAAATGCCTCCAGGAACACGTCCACGCTGCCGTAGTGCCGCACTGGCAGCACCCGCCCGGCGATCCCCTGGCCGGCCACGACCGGCCGGATCCCCGGAGGGGCGGCCCGCAGCGGAACACTACAGCGCAAGCAGGCATCGGCCACCAGCGGTGTGGACAGATCCGCGAACGCCTCCAGCATGGCGACCTCCCCGGTAGCACCTGGCCCCGCGGGCCGCGCGTGCGGGCCGGTGCCATGATGTTATCGCCCCGCGGACAGCGGCCATCTGTGCCAGCCGACGGAGCGTTTTTCATCTTGATCACGGTGGAGCCGCGCCCGGTCAGGTGAGGCCGTTTACCTGGTGCACGTCGCCGCAGGGAACGCCGAGGGCGGCGTGGTGCTGGCGGATGGCGTCCTCGTCCGGCCCTTCCAGCAGGCAGTACACCGTGCCGTCGGGGTTGTGGTACAACTCGACTTGGCGGACGCCGAACTGGTCGGCCCGGCCGTTGCGGGTGTCGGCGGCGATCTGCGCGATGGCCTCGGCGGGCAGCTTGAGGTCCCCGTGAAAGTCCATGAATTGCGGCATGTCATTGTCCTGTCTTGCGCTGGGTTGATGCCCTGCCCGGCCGGCTCAGGCGGCCGCGGTGACGGCCTGGCGGCGGGCGGCTCGTGCCCGGTCCGCGAGCACCGCCAGGGTGGCGGCGAGCAGGGCCGCGCCGATGGCGATCAGGGTGATCTGCCAGCCGGGCATGCCGCTCACGACGACGGTGTGCGTCACGGCGCGGGCTGGGGGCGCCGGGGCCGCGCTGCCTGATCCGCCCGGGGCCGGGACGATCGTGGCGAACGCCGCGGGCGCGGCCGCGGCCAGGCCCAGCCAGGCGAACGCCAGCCCGGCGAGGAGACCGGCGATGCGGCGGATGCGGCGGATGTGGTTCATGACGCGCTCCTTCGGTGTGCAGCGTGATCTGTCAACCGCCAGTGTCAGCGGGCTCCGGCGCGTCCGCCATCCGATGTTCTGCGGATATCCGGGCCGGAGTTGGCTGGCGTAGCGTGAGATCAGCAGCGAAGGGGGCCCGCGATGAGCATCTCCGCGATGAGCACTCCGGTGAGGGCGACAAGGACCTGCGCGCTCTGGCGGCCATCGTCAGCCAGGACCGCGCTGACCTGCCGGCTGGGGAAGGGCTGCTGCCGCCGTCGCTGGTGGCCGAGCTGATGAGCCAGATCCGCTGCGATGCGATATCGGTCGAGCACTACGACACCAGGCGGCAGGTTCAGAGCTGGCGGCAGGGCAGCGACGCCGACGACGACGCCGGGGTGCCCGAGGACTGGGCTCGGGTGTTCTGGACCCACTACTGGGATTGCCGGATCTGCGCCTACCCGGTCCAGACCGCTGACCTGCGTAGCGTCGTCAAGACCTCTGACTTCTACTCGATGCGGCAATGGCACAGCACCGGCATGAACACCGACTGCATCCGGCCGCAGGGGATCGAGCACCATCTGATGCTGGCCCTGCCCGAGCTGCCGGAGCCGGCCGCGGATGCCGGGCGGTATCTGCGGCTGGTCTTGCACCGCGGCCCCGGCCCGGATTTCTCCGAGCGGGACCGGGCGCTGCTCGTACTGCTGCGCCCGCACCTGTACCAGGCCTGCCTCGATGCCGAGCGGCGCCGCCATCCGGTTCCCCGGCTCACCCCCCGGCAGAACGAGCTGCTGCGCCTGCTGGCGGCCGGGCACACCAACAGCCAGATCGCCCGGCGGCTGGGCATCTCCGAAGGAACCGTGCGCACCCACCTGGAAAACATCTACGACAAGCTGGGTGTCTCCAGCCGCACCGCCGCCGTCATCCGCGCCTTCCCAGACCGGGTTGCGTAGCAACGCAGCTCCATTGCGCCGGATGCGCGGCACCTACAGATCGGTGGACTTGGCCAATGGATAATCGCCGCCGCGCTCGCCCCTTATCGACCCGGCGTTGCCCGTGGGTCGCGTCCTGTGAAGGCAGCGAGGCGTTCCCAGTCGTCAGCACCGGGAGCTGGGGAGACTTCCGCCCCGAACGGGGCTCCGGGCCCGGCCATGTTGCGGTACTCGGGTTTGATCATGGCCCGTGCCCCCTCGAGGGCCGGCCAGGCGAGGGAAGGGTCCAGCTTGCCGGTCTGCCCGGTGGCCCTGGCCAGGTCCCAGGCGTGTGCGGCCAGCTCAGCCAGGTACATGTCCACCAGGGTGGCTCCCGTGTACTCCTCGCCCCACGGCATGGTGTGCCTCAGCGACAAGCGGGAATCGTCGCCCCAGGCGTGGGCCGCCTGTTCCGCGGCGCTGCGTAGCTGACCGGGCGCGCCGGACAGCTCCACGTGCGGGGACTCGTCTCCGGGCGGGGGTGCCTGCCCGCGGCCGAGAGCGGCCGCCCGGTGGCCCGCCTCGACGAGGTGGTCGATCAGTCCGGCCACGTCGTACCCGGGGCACGGTGTCGGGTGGCCGAGCTCGTCAGCAGCTATTCCTGACACGATCACCGCAGCGTTCTCGTAAGAATCCAGCAACGTGCTCCGGCGGTCAGAATCGGCCATGCGGTTCCTCCTCGGGGACAGGCTAGCCACGCCGGTCGCCGGTTCGCGAGCGCACCGAAGGACGGCGATCTGACCACCCGCACGGGCGCGAATCGGCGTCCGGAGCAGGCTGGCCATGTTACCGGCCAGTTACCTGCATTCGTGTCCCACGCCCCCTGTCGGCCTGTCCGTATGAGGCCATCGTTTTGTCGGTGGCGGGTGCGATGATTCGAATATGTGTTTACCTGAGCAGTCTGCCCGGGACGCGGCGCTGGCCGAGCTGGCCCGCCTCGATCCTGCCGCGCTGGATGCGGCCTCGCTGATGGGCCAGATCACCGATCTGGCCGGGTTCATCAGCCAGGCACAAGGACAGCTGGCCCGGCTGGCCGGCACCCTGGACGCTACCGGCGGCGCCGCAGAGGCCGGGCACGGTTCCGCCGCCGCGTTTCTGCGCACGAGCTGCGGGCTCAGTCCCGGGCACGCCGCCGCGGTCACCACGACGGCCCGCGGGCTGGCCGGCCGGGCGCCCATCCGGACAGCGGTCGAGGCCGGGGTGATTTCCTTCGACCAGGCGCAGATCATCCTGCGGGCCACCAGCGGGCTGGACGACAGCACCGCCGAGGCCGTGGAGATGGTGCTCCTGGACCACGCGCCTGGCCTGGACACGGCCCGGCTGCGCCAGTTCGCCGCGGAGGTGGCCTACCGGGCCGACCCCGACGCCGCCGAGGAGCGGGAGAAGAAGCGGTGGGACCAGCGCCACCTGTCGTTCGGCCTCAGCCTCGATAACACCGGGGTCCTGTCCGGCGCGTGCGGCGACGCGGTCTCCTACGAGATCGTCCGCACCGCGGCGGAGGCGTTCAGCCCGCCCGCCGGGCGGATGGACGACCGCACCGCGGCCCAGCGGCGGATGGACGGCCTGGTCGCCGCCTGCAAGAGCGCCCTCGACGGCGGTCGTGCGCCGGAACGGCACGGCAGCGCCCCGCACATCAGCATCCTGGTCCACGATCAGACCCTCGCCCAGGGCGCACAGGCCGCTGGCACCAGCGGCCCGGACGCGGCGGCGGCTCCTGGCGGCGGCGCCGGGACCGCAGCCGAGGCCCGGACGGGCGTATCGCCCGGGCCCGCTGCCGGGGCGCCGCCGGCCCAGAGCGGGCACGGCACGCTGCTGACCGCCCGGCAGATCCTGGCCCTGTGCTGCGGGGCCCAGATCGGCGCGATCCGCTGGCGCGACGGCCTGCCGCTCGGCGTCGGCCGCACCGCCCGGACCGAGCCACCCGGCCTGCGCCGGGCGCTGGAGGCCCGGGACCGCGGCTGCCGCTGGATGGGCTGCGGCGCGCTGGCCGCCTGGGCCACCGCCCACCACATCCGACCCTGGAGCAAGGGTGGCGCCACCAGCCTGGACGACCTGGCGCTCTTCTGCCACCTGCACCACTATTACTTCATCCACCTGCTGGGCTGGCGAATCACGGGCGACCCCAACGGCACGCTCCACTTCACCCACCCCGGCGGCTGGCTGACCCTCGACAGCCCTCTCCCCGGACGCTGAACTGGGTCGCTGCTAACCCGGGAGGTCACTCAGAAGCCGGCCACCACGACCTTCCCGGTCATGTGACCGTCTTCCACCATGGCGTGCGCCTCGCGCAGCGTGGCCGCGCTGAACGGGCTCAGCTCCGCGGTGAGCGTGGTCCGGATGGACCCGGCGTCGGCCAGCTCCGCGATCCGCTCCAGCGCCTCGTGCTGGGCGATCATGTCCGGAGTCTGGAACAGCGGCCGGGTGAACATGAACTCCCAGTGGAACGCGATGCTCTTGTCCTTCAGCGGGAGGATGTCGAGTCCCTCGGGCTCGTCGATCGCGGTGATCGCGCCTCCGGGGCGGAGCACCTCGGCGAACGCGCTGATCATGCCGCCGGTGTGCGGGGAGAACACGTAGCCGACGCCGTCCGGCGCGACCTCCCGGACCGCGGGCACCAGATCGTGGTGGTCCACCACATGATGCGCGCCGAGGCCCAGTGCCCACTGCCGTGACTCGGGCCGTGACGCGGTGCCGATCACGGTGAGGCCGGTGCGGGCCCGGGCCAGCTGGACAACCATGGACCCGACGCCGCCCGCCGCGGCCAGCGCCAGCAGGGTGCCGGTGCTGGACGCGCCCAGCCGGAACCGGTCGAACAGCGTCTCCCACGCGGTGAGGCCGGTCAGCGGCAGCGCCGCGGCCTGGGAGAAGGTCAGCGTGCGCGGCTTGTGCCCGGCGATCCGCTCGTTGACCACCTGGAACTCGGCGTCGCTGCCGGGCCGGGCAACGGACCCGGCGTAGAAGACGTCGTCGCCGGGGGCGAACATGCTCACCTCGCCACCGACCGCGGTGACGACACCCGCCGCGTCGAAGCCGAGCACCCGGGGCTGGCCGCCCGGATCGCTGCCCGCGCGCAGCTTGACGTCCACCGGGTTCACCGAGACCGCCCTGATCCGGACCAGCAGGTCCCGCGGCCCGGGCACCGGGACCGGGAGCTCGACGTCCTCCAGGCTGGCCGGGTCCGAGCTGGGCAGCGGGGCGCGGTACGCCACCGCGTGCATGGTGCTCGTCATACCGCCACGCTAGCCGGGGCGCACAGATCCGCTCAGGTCAGTGCCGGGCGAACGGGCCCGCCTCGGCCGGCCTCAGGAGCTCGTGAGGATGACGAGTTGCTGGGTCGGCCGGGTCATCGCGACGTAGCGGTTGACCGCTCCTTCGATACCGCCGCCGAACGCCTGCGGGTCGATGAGGACGACCAGGTCGAACTCGAGCCCTTTGGCCAGCTCCGGGGTCAGCGACCGGACGCGGGACGTCGGCCGGAACGTGGGATCGCCGATGACGCAGGCGATCCCGTCGGCGTGCGCGGCCAGCCAGGTGCCGAGGATCGGGCCCAGATCCGACGCGGCTCCGTGGACGACGGGGACGCCGCTGCTGCGGATGGAGATCGGCACGTTCGCGTCGGGGAGCACCGCCCGGATGACCGGCTCGGCCTCCGTCATGACCTCTGCCGGCGTCCGGTAGTTGATGCTCAGCGACGCCAGCTTGATCTGGTCGAAGCCGACCCGCTCGAGCCGTTCCGGCCACGACTCCGTGAACCCGTGCCGGGCCTGGGCCCGGTCCCCGGCGATGGTGAAGCTCCGGGACGGGCAGCGGAGCAGCAGCATCTGCCACTCTGCGTCGGTCAGTTCCTGGGCTTCGTCCACGACGATGTGCGCGAACGGGCCGGCCAGCAGGTCCGGATCGGTACCGGGCAGCGCGGCCTCATTGACCAGGGCGCCGGCGAAGTCCTCGCCGCGCAGCATCGTGACCAGGCCACCGCCGTACTCGTCGTCCCCGGCCGCGATCAGGTTGTCGAGGACCCGGTCCATCTGCTCGCGTTCCGCGGCGACCGCGGCGTCATGCCGGCGCTGACGCCGTGATGCCTGCGGGTCGCCGAGCCGCTGCCGGGCCGCGTCCAGCAGCGGCAGGTCGGACACCGTCCAGGCGTGGGCGTCCCCGCGCTGCAGCTTCGCAACGTCCCCGGGGCTGAGCCAGGGAGCGCACAGGCGCAGGTAGGCAGGTACCGACCAGAGGTCTCCGACGAGGTCAGCCGGCTCGATCAGCGGCCACGCGCGGTTGAGGGTGGCGAGCAGTTCCCTGTTCTGCAGCAGCGACCTCCGGAACTGGTCAGCCGGGACGTCGGCGCCGCGGGAGTCCATCAGGATCGAGAGGAGTTCCGCCCGGATCTGGTCGCGTGCCTCGTTGTGCGGGGTACCGGGTTCCGCGGCTTCGAACGCCTCGGCCCAGTCGTCGGCGCTCAGCCACACGCCGGACCAGGGGGTCTCGACCGTCATCCCCGTGGCGGGCGGGTTCTCGTAGAACCTGACCGCGGTCTCGATCGCCTGCACCAGGTCCGCGGACGACTTCAGCCGGGCCACGTCCGGGTCGGCCTCGATCGCTGCGGCCGCTCCCTCCGGGACCAGGTCCCGCAGGGTGGCTGTCTGCACGCCCTCCTCGCCGAGGCTGGGCAGGACGTCGGCGACGTAGGCCAGGTAGGGCTGGTGCGGCCCGATGAACAGCACACCGCCCCGGCGGTGGCCGAGGCGCGGGTCGGAGTAGAGGAGATAGGCGGAGCGGTGCAGGGCGACGACGGTCTTCCCGGTACCCGGACCGCCGTCAACGACCAGAGCGCCGCGCGATCCCGCCCGGATGATGGCGTCCTGGTCGGCCTGGATGGTGCCGAGCACGTCCCGCATCCGGGGTGACCGGCTGCTGCCCAGGCTGGCGATGAAGGCAGACTGGTCGTCCAGCGCGGCGTGCCCGGCGAGCCCGTCCGCGGTGAACACCTCGTCCCAGTAGTCGCTGATCCGGCCGCGGGTCCAGCGATACCGGCGCCGGCTGGCCAGGCCCATCGGGTTAGCGTGGGTCGCTCCGAAGAACGGCTCAGCCGCGGGGGAACGCCAGTCGAGCAGCAGCCGCCGGCCCGCGGGGTCGGTGAGGCCCAGCCGCCCGATGTACACGGGCTCGGGATGGCCCGCGCGGACGATGCGCCCGAGGCACAGGTCCAGGCCGAAGCGGCGCAGGACGCGCAGGCGGGAGCTCAGCCGGTACACCTCGGTGTCCCGGTCCATCGCCGCCTGGCCTATGCCGCCGGGCGCCTGGCGCTCGGCGTCGAGGCGGCCGGACAGGTCGCTGATCGACCGCTCGAGGCTCTCCGCGATGGCCGCGAAGTGCTGCTCGTCGCCGGCGATCAGCGCCGGGCCGGCCTTGGCGGACAGGCGGTCGGGAAGGTCAAACGCGCTGGTAGTCAGCGGATTCACGGCATCAGCTCCACGGCGGTCGCTCGTGCGCGGGTCGGTCGGGTCAGGGTCGTCCGGGTCAGGGCCAGCCGGGTCGGGGTCGTCCGGGTCAGGGCTGGCCGGGTCAGGGCCGGCCGGCGATGGGTGCAGTCGCGGTCAGGGACGTGCCGAACCAGCAGGACAGGGCCTCCTGCAGCGCGGGCCCGGCGGTGCCGGCCGGTTCACCGGTGGCCGCGGCCCAGGCGATGCAGGCGTCAGGCCGGATCAGCAGGGCGTCGGCGGGCCGGTGCTCGGTGCTGGCGGTGTGGATGTCGATGCGGTGCTGCCAGTCCCGGGCCGTCTCGCGGAGGTCCGGCCGGTCAGCGAGGTCGAGGAGGATGGGCCGCGCCGGGGGCATGAGTTCCGCGACGCTGGTGCTGCCCAGGCCGGTGTGCAGGGTGAGGTCAGGGGCGAAGGTGCCGGCCAGGGGGTGCTGGCCGGGGCCAGGTAGCGGGTAACGGATGTCGGTGCCGGCGATGAGGGCGCCCATCCGGCGCAGGGGCTGCCCGTCGGCCATCAGTTCCAGGAAGACGTCCCGGAGTGCCCCGGCGGCCGGATCCTGCCCGCGCCGCAGCGCCACCTGAGCCTGGGTCTGGAGCAGCCCCCGTGCGCCGGCGAAGTGGCGCTCGCCGTGATAGGTGTCCAGCAGGCCGGCCGGGGCCCAGCCGTGGATTTCGGCGGCCAGCTTCCAGGCCAGGTTGACCGCGTCGAGCATGCCGACGTTGATGCCGATGCCGGTCGCGGGAAACTGATGAGCGGCGTCGCCGGCCAGCAGGATCCGCCCGTCGCGGTACCGTTCGGCCTGCCGGGCCTGGAACCCGTAGCGCGACAGCCGGGTCACGTCGGCCACGGGAAGTTCCGCGCCGAGCACGCGGCAGACGCTGTCCTGGAACTCGGCCAGCGTCATCGGCGCGTCATCGTCGACTCCGGCGGGCTCGTCCTCAGTCGTCTGGACCAGCAGAACCCCGGGCGAGATCCGCCCGAACGCGAACACCCCGCGGCCGGTCCGGGTAAACCCCCGGCGGATCCGGCCCAGCCCGGGAACGTCGAGGTCACCGTCGCCGAGCCGGGTCACCGACTCGGGCACGGTGACCTGGGCCAGCCGGTTGACCTCCGGATAAGTGGTGCCGGGGAACGGGATCCCGGCCGTGTCGCGGACCCGGCTGCGCGCGCCGTCGCAGCCCACCAGGTACCGGGCGGTCACCCGGCCGCGGCCGTGCACGTCCGCGGTCACCGTGGCGCCGTCCTGGCTGACCCCGGCCACCTCGTGCCCGCGGCGCACGTCGGCGCCGAGTTCGCGGGCGCGGTCGCCGAGCAGGCGCTCGAGTCGCGGTTGCGGGAGATGCACCGCCGATACCGGCGGATCGGCCAGGGGCGAGAAGTCCAGATGCACACCGCCGAACGGCACCGCGGGAGCCGGGCGGAGGGGACGGCCACTGGCCGCTTCGACCCGGTCCAGCAGGCCCCGGTAGCGCAGCAGTTCCACGATCTGCCCGTTGAAGCCGTTGGCCTTCGGCGTCTCCCGGAGCTCCGGCTGCCGCTCCAGGACCAGCGGCCGCACTCCGGCCAGGCACAGCTCGCCGGCCAGCATCAGGCCGGACGGCCCGGCGCCCACGATGAGCACGTCGGCGTCCATCACCGGCCACTCCGGCCGGCCTCGGCCAGCCGTTCCCGGCGCGGCCCATACGCCGACCACAGCACGCGCATTCGCGTTCCCCATTTCCGGCAGGTTCTGGCCCCGGCCGACGATTATGCGGCACGACCCGGGTCTTGCGGCAAGCCCCCCGGTCCGCTATACGTTGAAAGTGGAGGGGAGTGGGTGTTCTCTTTCCCCTGGCCGTCCGATCTGGCCGGCCAGTTTCCCTGCACCGTGGCGCGGGCCGCGTACGGTGGTGCCGCCGGCCCAGGAAGATCGATCTCTCAGGTGCAGACGCCGGACTCGCCCTCGCGCGGGTGCCGCGGTGTCGTGGCCCGCACGCCGGGCACGTGGATGACCGGACCGGCGGGGAACTGCCGGACGCCGGGCCAGCGGACGCTGGCTGGCGATCGCTGATCTGGACCAATCGGCGGAAAAGCCATAAAATGGTCCGGTGAGCGAACGTTCGCTCACCATTCTAGCTGGGATTTTCAATCGCGGCTGGCCCGTCTCCGCCTGGGAGGACCGATGAAGCTTCCTGCCCGCCCTGCCGTACTGGCCGTCGCCTCGGCCCTGGCTGCCACCCTGCTGGCCGGCGGGGGAGCGGCGGCCTCCTTAGGGTCGGGCACCCGGCCCGCTGGCTCCGCCACGGCCGCCGGGCCCGCGGACTACGTGTTCGTGCACGATCCGAGCATGGCCAGGGAGGACGGGACGTACTACCTGTTCTCCACCGGCGACCCGGCCGGGGCCATCGGCAACGGCAACATCCAGATCCGCACGTCCCGGAACCTGCGGCAGTGGACGTACACCGGCACGGTGTTCGCGGACAAGCCGGCCTGGATCACCGCCGCGCTGGGCAGCATCCCGAACCTGTGGGCGCCGGACATCTCCTACTTCGGCGGCCTGTGGCACCTGTACTACGCAGGGTCCAGCTTCGGCTCCAACAACTCGGTGATCGGCCTGGCCACCACGCCCACGCTGAACCCGCGCAGCCCCCGCTACCACTGGACCGACGACGGCCTGGTGCTGCGCTCCAGCACCGCCGACGACTTCAATGCGATCGACCCGTCGCTGGTCAGCGGGCCGTCCGGGACCAAGTGGCTGGTGTTCGGGTCGTACTGGAGCGGCATCAAGCTCTTCCGGCTGGATGCCTCGACCGGCAAGCCCGCCAGCGCCTCGCCGACCCTGTACTCGCTGGCCCAGCGGCCCGCGCCGGACGCGCTCGAGGGCGCGGGCATCACCTACCACGCGGGCTACTACTACCTGTTCGTGTCGTTCGACACGTGCTGCGCGGGCATCGCCAGCACCTACCGCATCATGGCGGGCCGCTCGCGCAGTGTCACGGGCCCCTACGTGGATCCGGCCTGGCACGTCGATGATGAACAGCGGCGGCATGGAGGTGCAGGGGAGCGACGAGGGGATGATCGGCCCGGGATCCGCGTCGATCTTTACCGAGGGGTCGCGGTCCTACCTCGTGTACCACTACTACGACGCGTTCGATAACGGCGACCCGTGGGTCCAGGTGCGGCCGCTGATCTGGGCGCCGGGCGGCTGGCCGGTGACCGGGCAGCCGCTCACCCCGGTGCCGGGCAGCCCCATCCCGCTCCGGTGACCGCTAGGACCAGTGCGTGCCGTGCCGGTAGTCGGCGGCGAACGTGCTGGCGATCGAGGACAGCACCTTCTGGTGGGAGATGATCAGGCCGAGCTCGCGGTTCCGGGTGAGCGACGTGGCGGAGAAGTTCTCCGAGCCGATGAACACCTTCGCGTGGCCGGTGCCGTAGTCGGCCTCGATCACCTTCCCGTGGATGCAGAAGCCGCGGGCGGAGCCGTAGTAGCTGATGTGCACCCCGGCCGCGGCCAGCCGGGAGAAGTCGCTGTCGTATTCGCCGCCGGAGTTCTCCCCGCAGATCTGCACGTCCACGCCGCGCCGGGCCGCCTTGATGAGGGCGTCCTCCATGGTCAGGGGACCGGACGGGCGGGCGGCTGCGGCGCGGCCGGGGCCGGCGCGGTGGTGGTGGCCAGCGGCTTGCACCCGGCCAGCGCGAGGATCGCGGCGGCCGCGGCCACGGCGGTCTTCGCGCGGGCGCTGGGGCCGATCATGGGACGCTCCGTTCGGTCGCGCGCTCCGCGTCAGGCCGGGCGCGGAGCGTCGGCCCGTGCAGTACCCAGCCAGCACCCGTCAAGCGTGCCTTCTTTCCAGATAACGGTCCGTCCGTGGCCCATCACGCTCAGCCGGCCTGCTGAGCGGGGTGCTGGAACCACCGCAGGCCGGGCGGGTATCCTCGGACCAGGGCCGAGAGGCGCTGCAACGGGCATCCGCCCGCCACGCTCGGTCCCGCCGGTGAACCAAGGGCGCCTCCCACGATGGGAGGCGTCTGATGGGCACACCCGGGGCGGAAGGCGGCGCCGCGGCCCTGCGCGAGCTGCTGGGCCAGCGCATCGCGGTCCTCGACGGGGCCTGGGGCACGATGTTCCAGGGCACCGGGCTCTCCCCGGCCGACTACCGGATGGAGCGGCTGCGCGACCACCCGCAGGACGTGACCGGTGACCCGGACCTGCTCAACCTGACCCGGCCGGACCTGGTCCTGGACGCGCACCGGGACTACCTCGCGGCGGGCGCGGACATCACCACCACCAACACCTTCACCGCCACCAGCGTCGGCCAGGCCGACTACGGCCTGCAGCCGCTGGTGCGGGAGATGAACCTGCGCGGCGCCCAGCTGGCCCGCCAGGCCGCCGACGAGGCGGGCGGCCGGTTCGTGGCCGGCTCGGTCGGCCCGATGAACGTCACGCTCTCGCTGTCCCCGCGGGTGGAGGATCCCGCCTACCGCGCCGTCTCCTTCGACCAGGTCCAGGCCGCGTACGAAGAGCAGATCCGGGCGCTGGCCGACGGCGGGGCCGACCTGCTGCTGATCGAGACGATCTTCGACACGCTGAACGCCAAGGCCGCGATCGCCGCCGCCCGCGCGGCCGCCCCCCAGCTGCCGCTGTGGATCTCGGTGACGATCGTTCGACCGGAGCGGGCGGACGCTGTCCGGGCAGACCATCGAGGCGTTCTGGACCGCGGTCGAGCACGCCAGCCCGCTGGTGGTCGGCGTGAACTGCTCCCTCGGCGCCGAGGAGATGCGCCCCTACGTCGGCGAGCTGTCCCGGCTGGCCGGCACCTACACCGCCTGCCACCCGAACGCCGGGCTGCCCAACGCGTTCGGCGGCTACGACCAGACCGCCGCGGAAACCTCCGGGCTGCTGGCCGACTTCGCCGGCGCCGGGCTGGTCAACATCGTCGGCGGCTGCTGCGGAACCACACCGGAGCACATCGCCCAGATCGCGGCGGCCGTGTCCGGGGCCCCGCCGCGCGTGCTTCCCGCGGCCCCGCCGCGGACGCGGTTCAGCGGCCTGGAGACCTTCGCGATCGGCCCGGACACCGGGTTCGTGATGATCGGCGAGCGGACCAACGTCACCGGGTCCCGCCGGTTCCGGCGGCTCATCGAGGCCGGCGACCATCAGGGCGCGGTGGACGTCGCGCTGGAGCAGGTGCGCGGGGGAGCGAACCTGCTCGACGTGAACATGGACGCGGACCTGCTCGACAGCGAGCAGGCCATGACCACCTTCCTGAACCTGATCGCGACCGAGCCCGAGGTGGCCCGGCTGCCTGTCATGGTGGACAGTTCCCGCTGGTCGGTGCTGGAGGCCGGGCTCAAGTGCGTGCAGGGCAAGGGCGTGGTCAACTCGATCAGCCTGAAGGAGGGCGAGGCGCCCTTCCTGCACCAGGCCCGCCGGATCCGCGACTACGGGGCCGGCGTGGTGGTCATGGCCTTCGACGAGCAGGGCCAGGCCGACACCGTCGAGCGCAAGGTGTCGATCTGCGGCCGGGCCTACGACCTGCTGACCCGCGAGGCGGGGTTCGCGCCCGAGGACATCGTGTTCGACCCGAACGTGCTGGCCGTGGCCACCGGGATCAGCGAGCACAACGGCTACGCCAAGGCGTTCCTGGAGGCGCTGCCGCTGATCAAGCGGCGCTGCCCGGGCGCCCGCACCAGCGGCGGGATCTCCAACCTCTCCTTCTCCTTCCGCGGCAACGACGTGGTGCGCGAGGCCATGCACTCGGCGTTCCTGTTCCACGCGGTCCGGGCCGGCCTGGACATGGGCATCGTGAACGCCGGGCAGCTCGCCGTCTACCAGGACATCCCGGCTGACCTGCTCGAGCTGGTCGAGGACGTGCTGTTCGACCGCCGCGAGGACGCCACCGACCGCCTGGTCGCCTTCGCCGGGACCGTCACCGGCTCGGCCACCGCCCGCACGGTGGACCTGGCCTGGCGGGACGCGCCGGTGGGAGAGCGGCTCAGGCACGCGCTCGTGCACGGCATCGTCGACTTCATCGAGGCCGATACCGAGGAGGCCCGGCTGCAGCACGCCCGTCCCCTCGACGTGATCGAGGGCCCGCTGATGGACGGCATGAAGACGGTCGGCGACCTGTTCGGCGCGGGCAAGATGTTCCTGCCGCAGGTGGTGAAGAGCGCCCGGGCGATGAAACGGTCCGTCGCCTACCTCGAGCCGTTCATGGAAGCCGAGAAAGAGCAGGCCCGGCTGGACGGGCGGGCCGCCGACGAGCGCGGCCAGGGCACCATCGTGCTGGCCACCGTCAAGGGCGACGTGCACGACATCGGCAAGAACATCGTGGGCGTGGTGCTGGGCTGCAACAACTACCGGGTGATCGACCTGGGGGTGATGGTCCCGGCGGCGACGATCCTGGACACCGCGGCCGCCGAGGGCGCCGACGCGGTCGGGCTGTCCGGCCTGATCACCCCGTCGCTGGACGAGATGGTCGCCACGGCCGCCGAGATGCAGCGCCGCGGCCTCAGGCTCCCGCTGCTCATCGGCGGGGCGACCACCTCGCGGCAGCACACCGCCGTGCGGATCGCCCCGGCCTACGAAGGGCCCGCGGTGCACGTCCTGGACGCGTCCCGGGTCGCCGGGGTGATGTCCAGCCTGCTCGACCCGGGCCGGGCCGGGCAGCTCGACACGGACAACCGGGCCGACCAGGAGCGGCTGCGTGAGCAGCACGCCAGCCAGCGCCGCCAGCCGCTGCTCACGCTGCAGGACGCCCGGCAGAACCGCGAGCAGGCCGATTTCAGCGACCTGCCGGTGCCCGCGTTCACCGGCGTGCGCCGGGTCAGCCCGGAGATCAAGGATCTCCGCGAGCTGATCGACTGGCAGTTCCTGTTCCTGGCCTGGGAGCTGAAGGGCAAGTACCCGGCCATCCTGGACCAGCCGGTGGCCCGCGAGCTGTACGACGACGCCAGCGAGCTGCTGGACGAGATCGTCGCGGACGGATCGCTGGAGGCCCGCGGGTGTTACGGGTTCTGGCCCGCGCACGCGGACGGTGACGACATCGTGGCCAGTGCCGTCCCGGGGGCCGTGCGGTTCCCGATGCTGCGCCAGCAGACGCGCAAGCCGCCGGGCCGGGCCAACCGGTGCCTGGCGGACTTTATCGCGCCCGCCGGTGACCACCTGGGCGGGTTCGCCGTGACGATCCACGGTGCGGACGCCCTGGCCGCGAGGTACGAGGCCGGGCAGGACGACTACCGGGCCATCATGGTCAAGGCGCTCGCCGACCGCCTGGCCGAGGCCTTCGCCGAGCACATCCACCTGCAGGCCCGGCGGGACTGGTTCGAGCCGGGAGCCGAGCCGGCCGTCGAGGACCTGCACGCCGAGCGGTTCCGGGGCATCCGGCCGGCCCTCGGCTACCCGGCGAGCCCGGACCACACCCTGAAACAGGACCTGTTCGGCCTGCTCGGCGCCGCGGAACTCGGCATGTCGCTCACCGGGTCGTTCGCCATGTCCCCGGCGGCGAGCGTCAGCGGGCTGATCTTCGCCCATCCGGCGTCGCGGTACTTCACCGTCGGCCGGATCGGCCCGGACCAGGTCCGGGACTACGCGGCGCGGCGCGGCCTGGGCGTCGCCGAGGCCGAGCGCTGGCTGCGGCCCAACCTGTCCTACGAGCCGCGGTAGCCGGCGCGCTGGCCCGGCCGCTCACGCGGCGGGCCAGATCGGGTAGTCGATGTAGCCGCGGGCCCCGCCGCGGTAGTGGGTGCTCCGGTCGCTGGCGGCCAGCTCGTGACCGAGCGCGAACCGGCTGACCAGATCAGGGTTGGCGATGAACAGCCGGGCGAACGACACCGCGTCGGCGATGCCCGCCCCGACGATCGCGTTGCCGGTCTCCCGGCCGAAGCCGTGGTTGGCGATCAGCAGGCCGCGGAACAGCCTGCGGTACCGGGCGACCGCCCCGAAGTCGGGGTCGGCATCCGCGGCGCCCGGGGCGGGGCCGCGCAGGTGCAGGTAGGCCACCTGGCGGTCGCTCAGCCGGGCGACCAGGGCGTCGTAGCCGGCCAGGGTCTGCTCGTCGGCCAGGTACGGGTACCCGGCGTCCGGCCGCCGCGCGGGGAGCAGTCGGGGAGCGCCCAGTACGGGGACAGCCGCACGCCGACCCGCTGCCCGTCCCAGGCGGCCGACACCGCGTTGACGATGTCGAGCAGCAGGCGGCCGCGGACCGCCCCGTAGGCGTCAGTCCGCCGGTTCAGCCGCGGGTTGAGGAACTGGGCGATCAGGTACGTCCCGTTGGCGGCGATCTCCACCCCGTCGAATCCGGCCTGGCGGGCCTGCGCGGCGGCCAGACCGTAATCGGATACCGCAGTCCTGATGTCGGCGAGCGTCATGTCCCGGGGGCCGGTGCCCTGCTCCGGGCCGGCGTGCCAGAGCTGCGCCGCGATGCGCCCGCCCAGCGCGTGCACCACGCTGGCGACCTGCGTCCAGGCGGTGACCTGCGGCCCGGTGTAGATGCCGGGGACGCGGGGAAAGCCGATCGCCCGCTCGCTCACCCAGATTCCCTCGGTGATGATCAGCCCCGCGGTGGCCCGCTGAGCGTAATACGCGGCGTGCAGGTCCGTGGGCGTCAGCCCGGCGGCCGCGCGGGACCGGGTGAGCGGGGCCATCACCACCCGGTTGGGCAGCGGCAGGCCGCCGAGGCAGGCGGGCCGCAGCAGCGGCTGCCGCCCGCCGGATTCGCTACCCTGCTCATGTCGGATCATGGGACCGGTCTCCTTGTCATCTCGTCTGCCGATGCCAGCCAGCAGACGGAGCACGGCGGGGAAAGGTGACCGATGGACGAGCACGACGCTCTGGCCGGGCAGTTCGAGCTCTACCGCGGGCAGCTGCGCGCGGTGGCCGCCCGGATGCTGGGCTCGCTCAGTGAGGCGGACGACGCGGTCCAGGAAGCCTGGCTCCGGCTCAGCCGGGCCGACGTCAGCGGCGTCGCCAGCCTGGAGGCCTGGCTGCGCACGGTGGTGTCCCGGATCTGCCTCGACCTGCTGCGCGCCCGCCAGTCGCGGCGCGAGGAACCCCTGGGCCGGGAGGTGGCCACCCCGGCCGCGGGCAGCGGCCCGGCCCCGGGGACCGACCCGGAGCGTGAGGCCCTGCTCATCGACGCGGTCGGCCGCGCCATGCTGGTGGTGCTGGACCGGCTGACGCCCGCCGAGCGGGTGGCCTTCGTGCTGCACGACCTGTTCGCGGTGCCGTTCGACCAGATCGGGCCCATCGTCGGCCGGACCCCGGCCGCGGCGAAGAAGCTGGCCAGCCGGGCGCGGCACCGGGTGCGGGGCGTCCCCGCGGTCCCGGCCGCGGAACTGGCCCGGCAGCGGCAGGTCGTCGAGGCGTTCCTGGCCGGGGCCCGCCGTGGCGATCTCGGCGCCCTGCTGGCCGTGCTGGCGCCCGACGTCGTCCGCCGGGCCGACCGCGCGGCGCTGCCCGCGGGCGGCGATGCTCTGCTCCGCGGCCGCGACGCGGTCGCCCGGCAGACGCTGGTCCTCGGGCCGCGCGCGAGGTTCGCGGCACCGGCCCTGGTCAACGGGACGGCCGGGGTCGTGGTCGCGCCGCACGGACGGCTGCTCCTGGTTCTCGCGTTCACGGTACGGGACGGCCAGATCGCCGGGTACGACGTGATCGCCGACCCGGCGCGGCTGCGGCAACTCGAGCTGGCGGTGCCGGCCGGGGACGGCTGACCCCGTGCCGCTGACCCCGTGCCGCTGACCCCGTGCCGCTAACCGGGCGCGGCTGACCCGTGACCGGCTGATCCCGTGCGGCTAGCCGGGTGCGACGGAGGCGCCCTGGACGCCGTGCCGGGCCAGGGCCCCGGCCACGAAGCCGGTGGCCTTCATCCGCTCGACGAATCCGGCCAGGGCCTCCGCCGCCGCGTCACCGCGGCTGGCGGGCAGGCCCATGGCCTGCTGGATCACCATGAACCGGCCGGGCAGCAGGCGCAGCGACGGATCCTGCCCGGCCCATCCCTCCAGCACCTGGCGGATGCCGGCGGCCACCTGCACCCGGCCGGTCTGCAGCGCCGCCCGCACCGCGGGCGCGCCGGCCACCCGCTCGACCTGCGCGGCGTGCAGCTCGCGGGACAGGAAGAGGTCGTAGGCGCTGCCCTGGCCCACCGCCACGCGGATCCCGGGCCGGTCCACCCCGGCGTTGTCGCGCAGGCCGGAAGCCTGGGGAACGAGATAGCTGCCCTCGATCAGCAGGTACGGCGCGGTGAACCGCAGGCCCTCGCCGCGGGCCGGGTCGATGGCGAAGAACCCGACGTCGGCCTGCTCACCGCGGACCGCGCCCACCGAGTCGGCGGCCTTCCCGAACACGATCAGCTCGACCCCCACGCCCAGGGCGCGTCCCAGCTCGCGGGCCAGGTCGACGGACACCCCGGCCGCCTCGCCGGTGGCCGGGTCCCGGTGCGCCAGGACCGGGTTGCCCACGTTGATCGACGCGCGCAGGCGGCCGCCGGGCGCGAGCGCGCGGGCCAGCGCCCCGGAAGGAAGCGTCATGCGGGCGAGCGTAGCGCGATGCCCGGGACCTGGCCGGCCCGGCACCAGGGTGTTTTTCAGCGCTAACGGAATCCTGTTATCGTTGCCATCATGGACGCCTATCGCGCCGCCGCCCACCCGGTCCGCGAGGCGGTCCTCCCGCACACCCCGGTGCTGACCACCCACGGGCGGGGCCGGCTGCGGGAGTGGCCCGGCCGTATCGCCGGATCCTGAAACCGCCCGGCGGTCCCGCCGCCGGGTCAGGACCGTCTCACCAGTCTCGCCACCCGTGTCACCACCGAAGGGAACCGCCTTGTCTCTGCCCCTGCCTGGCGGGCTGCTCGCCCTGCTGCGCCAGCCCAGCCTCTGCTTCCTGGCCACCGTCATGCCCGACGGCTCACCCCAGCTGACCCAGACCTGGGTGACGACCGACGGTGAGCACATCGTGATCAACAGCCCGGACTGGACGCAGAAGGTCAGGAACGTGACGCGTGATCCGCGGGTGGCGGTGAACATCGTCGATCCCGGCCACACCCGGCGGTACTACGCGGTGCGCGGCCGGGTGATCGCCACGACCACCGACGGGGCCGCCGAGAGCATCGACGAGGTGTCGCAGAAGTACCTTGGCCAGCCCTACCCGAACTTCAGCGGCCGGACCGAGACGCGTGTCCTGCTGACCATCGCCGCCGATTCCATCAGGCCGCCCCACGACTGATCAGCCCCGGAACGGCCGCCCGGGAACGCCGCCCGGGAACGGCCGCCCGGGAACGGCCGCCGCCCGCCCAGCCCGCCAGGGGATCCCCTGGCGGGCTGGTTGCTGCCGGGGACCCGGGTCTTGACGCAACCATACGGTTGCCATATATTTATGGCAACCGTATGGTTGCCATAAACGGAGGAGGAAGCATGACCATCGAAGGCAAGGCAGTGCTGGTCACCGGGGCCAACCGTGGCATCGGGCAGGCGCTGGCCGAGGAAGCCCTCAGACGGGGTGCGGCGCGGGTGTACGCCGCCGCGCGCCAGCCCCTGACCCATCCCGACCGGCGCGTCACGCCGGTGATCCTGGACGTGACCGACGCGGCACAGGTCCGGGCCGCCGCCGCGAGCGTCGGCTGGCTCGACCTCCTCGTCAACAACGCCGGGGTGGCCGTGAGCGACGACCTCAGCGACCGGAACGCGCTCGACCAGCACCTCGCGGTCAACCTGTTCGGCACCTACAGCGTGACCCAGGCTTTCCTGCCGTCGCTGATCGCTTCCCGGGGAGCCATCGTCAACAACCTGTCGCTGAACGCGTTCGCCCCACTGCCGCTCATCCCGGCTTACTCGGTCTCCAAGGCGGCCGCGTTCTCCCTGACCCAGTCGCTGCGGGCGCTGCTGGGCGGGCAGGGTGTGCGGGTCCATGCCGTCCTGACCGGCCCCACCGACACCGACATGAACCGGGGCCTGGACATACCCAAGGCCCCGGCGCAGTCTGTCGCCCGGGCCATCTTCGACGGGGTGGACCGGGGCGAGGAGGACATCTTCCCCGACCCCCTGGCCCAGACCCTGGCGGACGGCTGGCGCGGCGGCGCGGTCAAGGCGTTCGAACGCCAGCTCTCGGCGTTCGCCAGCGCGGAACCCGTCCCGTCATGACCGCGGGCAGCGGACCCGGCCCGGCTCGGCCGCAGCCCGGCCGGGACGGCAGCCGCCGCGCTGACCGCGACGCTCGGGCTGGCCGCCGCCTGCTGGGTCCTGGCGGCCCGCCAGATGAGCGGCATGGACATGGGCGTCGCGACCCGGCTCGGCTCGTTCGCGTTCTTCGCCGCGGTGTGGGTGACGATGATGGCGGCCATGATGCTGCCGGGTGCGGTGCCCGCCGTGCTGAGGCACGCGCAGGCCAGCGGGGGAGCGCGGACGGTGCCGCTGTTCGTCGGGGCCTACCTGGCCGTCTGGGCCCTGGTGGGAGCCGCGGTATACGCGCTGTACCGGCCGCACGGGTCGCTCGCGGCCGGCGTGCTGGTGATCGCGGCCGGCGTCTACGAGCTGACTCCGGTCAAGCGGCACTTCCGCCGGCGCTGCCAGGAGAGCGCCCGGTCGGGACTGCGGTTCGGGCTCGACTGCGTCGGCTCGAGCATCGGGCTGATGCTGGTGCTGGTGGCGCTGAGCGTCATGAGCCTCACCTGGATGTGCGTGGTCACCGTCCTCGTCGTGGCGCAGAAACTGCTGCCCGCGAAGGCCGCCATGGATGTGCCGCTGGCGCTGGCCATCACCGGACTCGGAATCCTGATCATCATCGCGCCCTCGGCGGTTCCCGGGCTGATGCCGCCCAGGTGAGACGCCACTGCCGGCGCGGGCCACTCCCGGCCCGCTTCACGACCAAGGAGACACCCCATGACTGCTCATAGGACCGGAACGCGTGCAGAATGGCTGGCGGCCCGGCTGGACCTGCTCGAGGCCGAGAAGGCGCTGACGCGGCGCGGCGACGAGCTGGCGCGACGGCGGCAGGAACTGCCCTGGGTCCGGATCGATAAGGATTACCGCTTCGAGACCGGCGAGGGCCCAGCGTCCCTCGCCGATCTGTTCGCAGGACGCTCACAGCTGCTCATCTATCACTTCATGTTCGGGGCCGACTACACGGCCGGGTGTCCTTCCTGCTCGGCGATCGCGGACGGCTTCGACGGATCCGTCGTCCACCTGGCGGATCACGACGTCACGCTCTGCGCGGTGTCGCGGGCCCCGCTCGCGAAGCTGCAGGCCTACCAGCGGCGGATGGGCTGGAGCTTCCCCTGGGCGTCGTCAGCCGGCAGCGACTTCAACCACGACTTCCAGGCCGCGGTCACCGAGGAGGAGTGGGAGTCAGGAGCCGTCGAGTACAACTTCCGCATGACCGACTTCCGGCCGCCCGCCGGCCCGGACCGGGCCGGGCTCGACCAGTTCGCCGCGGGCATCGTCGGGACCGACTGGGCCACGTACCGTCGGGAAGGGCCCGGCGTGAGCGCGTTCGCGCTCGACGACGGCGTCGTCTACCACACCTACTCGGCGTACGAGCGTGGCCTGGACGGCCTCTGGGGCATGTACCAGTGGCTCGACCGCGCGCCGCTCGGGCGCAACGAGAACGGCATGTGGTGGCGCCGCCACGACGAGTACGACCGCGGCTGAGCGGCCCGCACTAGTGTGGTGAGCCATCCATCAGGGAGGGGCGGGCATGGCGGGCGGCGGTGCGGTGATCGCGGGCGAGCTGTCCGCCGGCGGCCTCGCCCGCGGCGTCACGCTCCGCCTGCCCCGGAGCGCCGGCGGCGAGATCCCGCTGGTCCTCGCCCTGCACGGCAATCAGCCGGACGCCGGGGGATGGACCATGCGCGAGTGGACCAGTTTCGACGAGCGGGCCGACGCGGGGGGTTTCGCCGTCGCCTACCCCCACGGCTGCGGGGGGTGCTGGGCGGATGGCCGCGGGGTCACGACGGCCGACGAGGCGGGCGTGGATGACGTGGCCTTCCTGCGCGCGGTCATCGACTGGTCGGCGGCCCGGCACGGCACGGTGCCGGATCGCGCCGTGGTCGCGGGCATCTCCAACGGCGCGTTCATGGCCCACCGGCTGGCGCTGGAAGCGAGCGATCAGGTCGCGGTGCTGGCCGCCGTGGCGGGCGGGCTGCCGGCCAGCCTGCGCGACGCGCGGCCCGCGCACGCGGTGTCCGCGATGCTGATTCACGGCACGGACGACGCGATCTCCCCGATCAGCGGCGGCTACTCGCGGCACCGCGGGCCGCACGGGGAACTGCGCGGGCGGACGCTCTCGCTGGACGAGACGGCCGGATTACTGGCGCGCCACCGACCGCTGCCCGCCTGGGCCGGGGGAGACACACGCCACCGAGTTCTCCAGCCGGACTACCTCAGCCAGTGGCGTGGGCGGAACGCGGGTCGTGTCCTGGACCGTGTTCGGCGGAGGTCATGCCTGGCCGGGCTCGCGTGGGCCAGGGCCGGCGCCACCCACGAGTTCGACGCCGCCGAGGAGATCTGGCGGTTCGCCGCCCCCCTGCTCGTGCCCGCGGCCTCGCGGCGGCTCTGCTCCGCCCCGGTGCCGCCCGCACGGGCGGCCACGTTCTAATTGAGCCATGGGCCCTGATGAGAGCGCGCTGGACGGGCGAGGCGACGGGCGTCGGCCTGCCGGGCACCGCACGGCCGGACCGGCCGGTGCTGGCCAGGCCGCCGTGGCGCTGCCTGTGCCCGGCAGCCTGCCCCGGGTCATCGGGGTACGCGGCGCCCGGCACAATAACCTGCGGAACCTGGACGTGGACGTTCCGCTGTGGCGGACCGTCGCGGTCGTCGGCGTATCCGGGTCCGGGAAGACCTCGCTGGCCATCGGCACCCTCTACGCCGAGGGCATGCACCGCTTCCTGGAGGCCCTGAGCACCTACAGCCGCCGGCGGCTGAGCCAGGCCCAGCGCCCGGACGTGGACCGCATCGACCACCTGCCGCCCGCGCTGGCGCTCCGCCAGCGCCCGCCGGTGCCCGGCCCGCGCAGCACGGTCGGGACCATGACCGAGGTCCTCAACGTCCTGCGCCTGATGATGTCGCGGCTGGGCTCGCATCTATGCCCGAACGGGCACCGCGTCGGGCCATCGGTGGCCACGCAGGACATGGAGATCACCTGCCCCGTGTGCGGCGCGCACTTCGAGGCGCCCAGCGCCGAGTCGTTCGCGTTCAACTCCTACGGCGCGTGCCCGGCGTGCAACGGCCTGGGCGTGCGGTCCGAAGTCGACGCCGGTACCCTCGTCCCCGACCAGGACAAGACCATCGAGCAAGGCGCGGTCCTGCCGTGGAACGCGGGTTCCCGCCGGCTGTACCAGTACGCGGCCCGCGAGCTCGGGGTCCGGCTCGATGTCCCGTTCCGGGAGCTGACCCGGCGCGAGAAGGACATCGTGCTGCATGGCCCGCCGGTCCAGCGGCGGGTGACGTTCGCGTCGGGCCGGTCTGGACGGCCCGTGCAGCTCAACGTGACCTACGAGAACGCCATCGCCACCGTGGAGCGGGCGCTGCGCAGCGACAACGACGTCAGCCGCGGGCGGGTGCGGCGCTTCCTGGTCATCCGGACCTGCTCGGTCTGCCACGGCACCCGGCTGCGCCCCGAGGCGCTGACGTCGCTGCTGGGCGGCCGGAACATTGCCGAGATCAGCGCGCTCCGGCTGGACGAGCTGCAGTCGTTCGTGGCCGGCCTGCCCGCCGGGCTGCCGGCCGAGCTGCGCCGCCTGACCGAAGGCCTGATCGGGGAGCTGACCGGCACCCTCACGCCGCTGCTCGACGTCGGGCTCGGTTACCTGCAGCTGGACCGGTCCGGCGCGTCGCTGTCCGCGGGAGAGCGGCAGCGCATCGAGCTCACCTCGACGGTGCGCGAAAGCACCACCGGCATGCTCTACGTACTCGACGAGCCGTCCGTCGGACTGCACCCCAGCAACGTCGAGGGGCTGCGCCGCACGATCGCCGCCCTGGCCGGGAACGGCAATTCCGTCGTCGTCGTGGAGCACGAACTGGAGATCATCCGCCATGCGGACTGGATCATCGAGGTGGGGCCCGCCGCCGGGGCCCAGGGGGGCACCATCATCGCCGAGGGCACCCCGGACCAGCTCGCGGCCGACCCGCATTCGGTCATGGGCCCCTTCCTGGCCGGCACGGCGACCGTCCGGCGGGACCCGGCCGGGCCGTCTGGGCCCGGCGGCCAGATCACCCTCGACGTCGGTGACCTGTTTAACCTGCACGGCGTGCGGGCCATCTTCCCGCTGCACCGCCTTACCGCCGTGGCCGGCCCCTCCGGGGCCGGGAAGACCGCCGTCGTCCTGGACAGCCTGGTCCCGGCCGCCCACGCGCTGCTCAGCGGATCGGCGCTGCCCAGCTACGTCCGCGGCCTCGACCTCGGCGGCATCCGCCAGGTCGTCCAGATCGACGCCTCGCCCATCGGCCAGAACGCCCGCTCGACGCCGGCCACCTACTGCGGCGCCTTCGACCCGATCCGACGCCTGTTCGCTGATGCGCCCGCCGCCCGGCAGCAGAAGTGGAAGCCCGGTCACTTCTCCTTCAACACCCGCGAGGGCCAGTGCCCGACCTGCCGCGGCCTCGGTGACATCGATCTCGACGTGCAGTACCTGCCCGACATCACGGTCGAGTGCCCGACCTGCCACGGCGCCCGCTTCAACGACGCGACCCTGGCCGTCCGCGTCAACGGCCTCACGATCGCCGACGTTCTCGCCCTCACCGTGCACGACGCGCTCGCCCGGTTCGGTGAGCGGGGCCCGATCGCGGCGGCACTGCGGCCCGTCGATGAGGTCGGCCTGGGCTACCTGTGCCTGGGCGAGCCGACACCGTCCCTGTCCGGCGGCGAAGCCCAGCGGCTGCGGATCGCCTCCCGGCTGCGCAGCAGCCAGCGCGGCGCGCTGTATATCTTCGACGAGCCGTCCACCGGGCTGCACCCGCTCGACGTCGGCACGCTCGTCGGCGTCTTCGACCGGCTGCTCGAGGCCGGGGCCACCATCATCGTCATCGATCATGATCTCGACCTGCTCGCCGCGGCCGACTACCTCATCGACATGGGACCCGGGGGAGGGCCCGACGGGGGCCGTATCGTCGCCCAGGGCACCCCGCGGGAGGTGGCGCGCGATCCGGGCAGTGTCACCGCGCCCTGGCTGGCCGCCCAGCTGGGCGAGCCGGCCGCGGCGGGCCGGTAGCGGCGGGATTCCGGCGTTCCGCGGCGGGCCGGTAGCGGCGGGATTCCGGCGTTCCGCGGCGGTCTAATAACCGCGGTCGCGGTCCACGACGTTGAGCAGGGGCCGGCCGTCGAGGAACCGGCGGAGGTTCTCCGCGAACAGGCGCCTGATCGGCTCGGCCAGGCCCGCGTCCCCGCGGGCCGCGATGTGCGGGGTCAGCAGGATCTGCGGGAGGTCGAGGAGTTCCGCCCGGGGTGGGCGGCCGAGGAGCTCGCCGTCGTACACGTCGAGGACCGCGCCGCGGAGGCGTCCCGCGGTGATGGCGGCGATCAGGGCATCCTCATCGACCTCCTCGCCCCGCGCGATGTTAATGAGCACCGCACCGGGTTTCATCGCCGCGAAGACCCGGCCGCCGACCAGGCCGCGGGTCTCGGGGGTGAGCTGGGAGCAGACGGCCAGGAAGTCGCTCCCGGCGGCCACCTCGAGGATCCGGTCGGCGGGGAGGACGAGGTCGGCACCGTCAGTGTCGGCCGCCGGGGCACCCGCGGACCGGCGGGTCGCGATCACCCGCATGCCGGCCGCGCGGGACAGGCGGGCCACCTCCCGCCCGATCCCGCCGAGGCCGAGGATGCCCATCGTGGCCCCGCGCAGCGAGATCAGCTCATAGCCGTCGGTGGTGAACACCCCCTCCCGTTTCTGCCGGGTCCCTTCCTGCAGTCCCCGGGCGAAATGCGAAGCCGCGGCCAGGACATACTCGGCGATGGCCGTCGCCCCGACCACGCCCCGGCTGGTGGTGAGGGTCACCGGCGAGGTCCACAGATCCGACCTGGCCAGGTTGGAGACGCCGGCCTGGGTGTGGTGCGCCCAGGCCAGCCGCGGGGCCCGCCCGGCCAGCCGGTCGGGCACCGGGTAGCCGACGAGCAGCACGTCGGCGGCGGCGAGGATGTCGTCGAGCCGGTCCGGCGCCAGGACCTGGCCGGGCAGCCCGGCCGGCTGTCCCCGCGCGCCCGGTTGGCGTCCAGGGCCCGGATTCGCGCGTCCACATCGGTCACGTACGACAGGTCAGCGCCCAGTACCGGGGCCATCACTGCCACGTTAACGATGCTCACGTCCACCTCCGGGCGGGTGCGGGTCACCACACTGTATGGCGCGGGCCAGCGGCGCGCTCCTGGGGGAGCGGGCAGCTGGCCCGCGCAGCGGGCCACGCTGCCGGTCTGGCTGCGCGACCGCCGCCAGACCGAGTACCGGCGGGACCGCCGCGCGTTTGCGGCCGGGGCGGCCACCGGTGGCCGCCCCGGCCAGCACGCCGTCCCGTACCGCCCCGGCCACTCCGGCGCGCTCGTCCAGCCCATCGCCGAGCGCGTCACCGACCGCCACGCCTGCGGCCAGCCCGTCATCGGCGTCCGCGAGCCCGTCCGTGCCGGTGACGCCCACGCCCACCGCCAGCGGGACGCCGACCCCCAGCGGGCCAGCCCCGGCCACCCCGTAAGTCCCGGGCACCGCGTCCTGGAGCCCGGTCAGCAGCGGCGGCGGTTGAGCCGCCAGAAGCAGTACCCGGCCAGGGCCAGGGCCAGGGCGACGTAGATCGCGGTTTCGGTCCACTGGAAGGCCCAGTAGCGGCTGGCGGGCTGGTAGCTGACGGCCTCCCGGATGCCGTGGCCGGCCAGGCAGCCGAGGAGGGCGGAGACGTCGCTGTCAACCGATGGCCTGGCGCAGGCCGCCGGGGTGGTGCTGACGGCGTGCCCGGCGGCGCTGACGGCGCCGCTGGACAGGAGCCAGGCGCCGGGCTGGCCGGGCAGGTTCACGGCGCCGAGGGCAAAGGTGCTCCCGTTCACGCCGCCCTGCTGGAGCGAGATGCTCTCCAGCGAGGTGACCGCGATGACCACGTGGCGGGCCGGGAACAGGTGCGGGCGGATCCACAGGGGCATGGCGATCTGGGCGGCCGCGAAGATGGCCAGCGTGATGGCCATGGCCGGGACGGTGCGCCGGATCAGCGCCCCGGCGGTGGTGCCGAGGGTGAAGGCGAACGCGGCGTAGCCGAGCGGGGTGATGCCGTGGGTGGCGAAGACCAGCAAGCTGAAACGGCTCATGGCCAGGTTGGTGCCGCCGCCGCCGTGGCCGACCGCGGCGCCGATCGGTGCCGCCCACCAGGCCTGCATCAGGCTCAGTCCCTCGGTGACGGCCATGGCGGCCAGGCCGGTGAGGGTGAGTTTGACCGCCAGCCACCGGGTCCGGGTGATGGACTGGTTCCAGGCCAGGGCGGAGGTCCCGGTCTCCAGCTCGCCCGCGATCAGCGGCGCGCCCCAGAACAGGCCGATCACGGCGGGCGCCAGCAGGATGACCACGACGCCGAGCAGGTACAGCACGCCGATAGGTGCCGGCGGCGTAAAGCTGCTGGAGGAAGTCGCTGGCCAGGTGCCCGCAGCTGGCGGCCTGGCAGCCGCTGATGCCGCTGGCCGAGTACAGGCTGGCCAGGTGCGGTCCGGTGACCGCGAGCAGGACCGCGAAGCAGGCCAGCACCGCGGCCGCGGTGAACGCCTGGAAGCGGAACTGCCGCCAGGTCAGCCAGATCATCTCTGCACCTCCAGGTGGTTGCGGCGGCCGCGGCCGGCGGCCTGGCTCATGTAGGCCAGCACCAGGTCCTCCAGGGCCACCTCGGAGACCATCCAGGCCGGGTCGAGCACCGGGCCGCGCGGTGCGCACCAGCAGCGTGCTCTGCACGTCGGTGTGGCTGGCCGAGATGACCTGCATGCTGTCGGGCAGGCTGCCGGGATCGCGGCGCGGGCCGGACAGCAGGCGGTGGCAGGCCAGCAGTTCCTCCACCGGCCCGGCCAGCCGGACCCGGGAGCCGACCAGCACGATCAGGTAGTCGCAGACTCGCTCCAGATCGCCGACCAGGTGGGAGGACAGCACCACCGACAGTCCCTGCTCGGCGGTGGCTTCCATCAGGTCCTGCAGGAACTCGCGCCGGGCCAGCGGGTCCAGGCTGGCCACCGGCTCGTCCAGGATCAGCAGCTCCGGCCGCTTGCGCGACGGCCAGGGTCAGCGCGAGCTGGGCGCGCTGCCCGCCGGACAGCGTCCCGGCCTTCTGGCCCGGGTCCAGGTCCAGCCGTTCGATCCGGCCGCGGGCCAGCCCGGGGTCCCAGCCCGGGTTCAGGTGCGCGCCGAGCCTGAGGTGCTCGGCCACCGACAGCCCGGCGTAGACCGGCGCGTTCTGGGCCAGGTACCCGACCCGGGCCAGCTGGGCCGGGCCGCCTGCGGCCGGCCGCCGAGCACCTCGATCGTGCCGGCGGTCGGCGCCAGCATCCCGGTGGCCAGGTTCAGCAGGGTGGTCTTGCCGGCTCCGTTCGGGCCCGACCAGGCCCACCACGTGCCCGGCCGGGACGGACAGCGTGCAGTCGGCCAGCGCCCACAGCCGCCGGTACCGCTTGCCCAGCCCCGCGGTCTCTATGACGGCGGTCACGCTATGTCCTCCTCACTCGCGGACCGAAAGGTGCTGGCGAACAGGGCCTCGATGGACTCGTCGTCCAGCCCGGCGCGTCGCGCCTTGGCCAGCCACCGCTGCAATTCGCGGCGCAGCGGCCCGTGCGCGGCCAGCGAGCCGCCGCCCAGCGTCCCGGTCACGAACGTCCCGATTCCGGGCCGGGCCGCCGTCAGGCCCTCGTACTCCAGCTCCCGGTAGGCCTTCAGCACCGTGTTCGGGTTGATCGCCAGTCCGGCCGCCACGTCCTTGACCTTCGGCAGCTGGTCGCCCTCGCGCAGCAGGCCCAGCCGCAGCGCCTGCCGCACCTGGTGGATCAGCTGCAGGTAGGGCGCGACGCCGGAGCGTCCGTCCAGGTGGAACTCGATCACCGGGCCTCCACTTTAGCTAGGTACCTAGCACTATAGCTCTGTACCAAGCTGGCCTGCCAAGGATGCCGGTAAGGAAACCGGCCCGTGATCGTCGGCAGCCCATTCCAGGCGCAGGTGTACCTCTTCAGAATCCGATCGCCTGGCGCAGCAGCAGGACGGTGGCCCGCCCGGGGTGGGGTTCCGCGTTGAGGATCAGCAGGCGGTTGAGGGCACTGGGCTGCCCGCAGACCTTCATCGCGCGGTCGTTCTCCAGCGGGAGGCAGTGGTCCTCGACCCGGCGCAGCGCGGTGCTCAGGTCGGGCACCACCTTCTGCGCCCCGACGACCCAGATCACCCGGGCCGAGCCGCCGGCGTAGCCGGTGAGCTGGCTTCCGCTGGCCGAGGCGGCCACGAGGGAGCCGGTCTCGGTTCCTGGCGTCGGTGCCGGGGATGCGTCAGGCGGCGGCGCGTTCGCTGACCGGCCGGCGGCGCAGGTCCGGGCGCTGCAGGCCGGGGGCAGGTAGGCCATGTCGAGCGGGCCGACGTCGGTGCCCGGGCGGGACGATCTCGTCGATCCGGTCGAGGATGTCGTCGGTGAGCGTGACGTCGACGCCGGCGAGCAGGTCATCGAGCTGCTCCATCGTGCGCGGCCCGATGATCGCGCTGGTCACGCCGGGGTGAGCGATCGCGAACGCCATCGCGAGGTGCGTCATCGGCAGGCCCGCCTCCTCGGCGAGCGGGATGATCTGCTCGACGGCGTCGAGCCGGCGCTCGTCGCTGAGGTGCTTGAAGAAGCGCGGCGCGGCGCAGTGTCGGTCTGCTGGCCCTTGCGGACGCGCCCGGTGAGCAGTGCCCTGCGCGAGCGGGCTCCACACCAGCGTGCCCATCCCGTAGCGCTGGGCGACGGGCAGCACCTCGGTCTCGATGCCGCGGTTGAGGATCGAGTAGGGCGGCTGCTCGGTGCGGAACCGCTCCAGGCCGCGCCGCTCGGCCACCCACTGGGCCTCGACGATGTCGGAGGCGGGCATCGTGGATGAGCCGATCGCGCGGACCTTGCCGCTGTGGATCAGGTCCGACAGCGCGGACAGCGTCTCCTCGATGTCGGTGTCGGGGTCGGGCCGGTGGATCTGGTACAGGTCGAGGTAGTCGGTCTGCAGGCGGCGCAGCGAGTTCTCGACCTCGGTCATGATCCAGCGCCGCGAGTTGCCCCGCTGGTTGGGGTCGTCGCCCATCGGGCGGCCCAGCTTGGTCGCGAGGACGACGTTGTCGCGACGCCCCTTGAGCGCCTGGCCGACGATCTCTTCGGACTCGCCGTGCGAGTACGCGTCGGCGGTGTCGATGAAGTTGATCCCCGCGTCCAGCGCCTTGTGGATGATGCGGATCGAGTCGCTCGTGGTCGGGGTTGCCGACGGACCCCGAACATCATCGCGCCGAGCGCGTAGGGGCTGACCTTGATGCCGGTCCGGCCGAGGGTGCGGTACCGCATGCGAAACCTTCCTTTCCCTGCCGAAGGATCTGACTAGCCGGGCACCCACCCGGCTGGTGCAGGCCAGGGCCTCACGCCGGGCCGGGGGCCGGGCGCGGGCGGGGCGCGAGACCGTCGGAAACGATGGCGAGCAGCCGCGCCTGCGCATCCTCATCGAGCCGTGCGCGGGCGGTGGCCCACGAGGTGCCGCGAGCAAGGCGTAGACCTCGGGCAGTTCGACGTCGTCCCGGACAGCCCGGCCTGCTGGGCCTGCCGGAACAGCGCGCCGACGGCCCGGTGCAGCCCGTCCGACGCCGGGGACGCGCCGCCGTCATGGTGGCCTCCGGCGTCGAGCAGAGCGTCGGTGATGGCGATCTTTGCCGCCGCGTGGGCGGCCAGGTGGCCGAAGAAGCCGAGGAACGCCTGGCCCGGGTCCGGGGCGTCGAGCAGCGCCTCGGCCTGCTGGCGCAGGAGGTCGAACCGCCGGGCGAGAACGGCCTCCAGCAGCGCCGCCTTGGTGGGGAAGTGGCGGAAGACCGTGCCGATGCCGACCCCGGCCTGGCGGGCCACCTCCTCCGTGGACGCGGACTCGCCGCCCGTGCCGAACACCTCCTCGGCGACGTCCAGGATGCGGCCGCGGTTGGCCCGGGCATCGGCGCGCTGCGCCCGCCCGCTACCGCTTTCCGGCCTGTCCGCTGGGGTGCTCATCGCTCCCTTCCGCATGGTTGACTTCCGGAGTGGCGGCTCCATATTATCTGGAGCCGCCACTCCGGACAGTGCCTGGTCCGGTGCCCGAGCTCTACGCGGAGCAGATCGACGTGGTCCACCCGTTCGACCCGCTGTACGGCGAACTGGCGGGCGCTGGGCACGGCCCGCTAGCCTTGCACCCGTGCTGAGGCAGGTCGCGGAGGGTGTGCTGATCCACCAGAGCGAGTTCTGCCAGAGCAACGCCGTGGTCGTGCAGGGCCGGGCTGGCGTGCTGCTCATCGACCCCGGGGTGCACGACCACGAACTGGCCTGCCTCGCGAACGACCTGTCCGATTCGGGCCAGAGCGTGGTGGCAGGCTTCTCGACGCATCCTCACTGGGATCACCTGCTCTGGCACTCCGGGCTCGGTGCGCCGCCGCGGTACGGCACCGCGCGGTGCGCGGCTACTGCCCGAGATCGGCTGTCGGGCGGGGTGGAGGCGGTCGCCAAGGCCGCCGGCATCCCCGGGCAGGTACCGCTGGACCTGCTCGGCCTCATTGCCGGCCTGCCCGCCGGGATGGCGCAGATTCCCTGGGATGGCCCTCGTGTCCGGATTGCCGAGCATCAAGCACATGCCCCGGGCCATGCGGCGCTGCTGATTGAGGAACGCGGGGTTCTCGTCGCCGGCGACTTGCTGTCTGATGTCCTCATTCCGATGCTCGACGTGAACGGCGCCGCTGACCCGATCGGGGACTACCTCGCCGCGCTGCGGCTGCTCGAGGGGGTGGCGGGCGACGTCGATGTGCTCGTCCCCGGCCACGGGTCCGTTGGCGGGAATGATCAGTTGCACGCACGGATCGACCAGGACCGGGCGTACGTGCACGCCTTGCGTGACGCCCATGTTCCCAGCGACCCGCGGGTCGGCCCATCGGCCACGCCCGGCTGGGACTGGGTGAGCGGCGTGCACGCACGGCAACTCCAGCGCCTCGCCGGAAGAAGCGAGCGTGACGGGACGCCCGGCTAGCGAATGACCGGGCTGTTCGGTCCGTCAGCAGCGACCATTGTGCCGATCTCGTAACAGGATTACTGTCGGCTGAGGATGTCGGTGACTCTGGGCTCCCTGGGAACAATGTCGTTCTAGGGGAGGTCGATGTTGACAATTCTTCTGCCGGTCATCGCTTCGTGACAGTGACCGCGGTCACCGCCAAGGGGCATCGGGTACCTGTTGTTCTCGCTCAGCGGGCCGCACAATTACCCGAGCCCAGCCGATATCAGCTACGGCGCCGCTGGCCCCTCAGGGCCGGTGATCCTGGTCACTTCCAGTGCCGCCCCTAGCGGGCGGCCTCACCTGTAACGCAGCCTTCGCAGGGCCGACCTGCGGGGGCTGCCGCTGGGTGGCTACTCGATGGGAGTGTTCAGCAAGGGGGATGTTCAGGGCGTTGAGGTGATCCTCCAGGGCATCGGCACCACGCTGCCCAGCGGGGGCACCTCAGCTACGCCGGCCTGGCGCCCTGACCCGTCCCGCCCGCTGATCCACTGCAACGAGTGAGCTGCCCGGCCCACATCCGGAGCCGGGCACCCTGCCCGGCCGTAGTTCCGGCGGTTGGGAAGGACAACACTCATGAAAGCCATGCGCTACAAGATCGCAGTGCTGCTGTCGCTGCTATCCCTTCCGGCGATGCTCCTGGTCGCCACCGGGGGGCCGGCGGCGGCGGCTCCGCACGGGAGCTCCGGGGGCGCTGTTACCTCCTCAAGCCTGGGGTCATTCAAGCCGACCTTCGCCGGCCCGGCCGCCACTGGCTGCGCCGGACTGTCACCTGCTCAGCGGCCCGGTCAACACACCGTCTACCGCGGCGGCCGCGTCGGGCCACCAGGTGGGCAGCGTTCGGCAAGCCGGGAAACATCGACACCGCGGGCGCGATGCCGCCGCCGGATCTCCGGCAGCTCCATATCTCCGCGGCGCAGCGGCGCGCGCTCGGCGCCAACAGCCCCGCCAACCCGCTCCCGTCGGTGAGCTGCCTGCCGCTGGGCCCGGGCTGTGACAACATCAGCACCTCGGCGGGTGGCGCCACCGCCGTGAAGGGCCTGAACGCGGTCGACAGCGCCACGCACACCACCAACACCTTTAAGGACGTTGAGCCCCCGGACCAGGGCCTGTGCGCTGGCAACGGGTTCAGTGGTCGAGATCAACAACATCGGCGAGATCCTGGTCTTCAACACTGCTTTGCAGCGCAAGTCCGCGCCGATCTCGCTCGACGCGATCATGGGGCTCACGAAGAAGAACTGGAGCAGCGGCGGGGACACCTCCTGCATGTGGGACCCGGCCAACGGCGGGCACTGGTTCTTCACTCAGATCGTCTCGGCCAGCCCGGAGTCCAAGGGCGGCGCTTTCACCGGCTGCTTCGCGGGCGTGGCCAACGACTGCTACGAGGGCATCGCGGTGACCGACGGCTCCAGCCCGTTCGGCCCCTACCACGTGTACTTCTCTAGCGCCGACTACAACCCGGCCGAGCCGGGCTACCCGTCCCTGCTCAACGACTTCGCGAAGATCTCGGTGACCCGGGACGCGTTCCTGATGTTCTATGACGAGTTCCCGCTTCTCCCGTCGACGCTGCCCGGCTTCGGCGGCGGTTTCTTCAACGGGGCGCAGGAGTTCGCGTTCAGCAAGAACGCGCTGGAGCGCGGCCTGCCCACCGTGCTGGCCAACGGGCAGCCGAACCCGGCGGTCACGGTGGCGAGGGAGAACATGGGCCTGATCCGCACCCCGGACGGGACCTGCGCCCGCGACAAGGTGCTGCACGAGGGCGGCATCACCTGCTGGGTGGCGGTGATCCCGGCGCAGCCGGTGGCGGGCCAGTTCGACAACGCCCACGGCGGCACCGGGTTCATGCTGGGCTCGCTGGACTTCTACGGGTTCGCGGCGGTCTCGCCGACTTCCGGTGACAACCGGATCGCGGCGTGGGCCTGGACCGGGCTGTCCGCCCTGAACAGCAACGGCTGCGCCAGCTGCAGCGCCGCCATCCGGTTCACCGGCCAGCTCTTCTCCGGCGTGGATCGCTACTACGATCCCGAACTGACAGTCGAACGGTTTCCAGGCCTCTGTCGGCCCGCAGAAGACCGGCCCGATACCGCTGGGCGAGGAGTGCGGGGCGCCATGGCCTGACGCGGCCCGCCACGACGGGCCTCCTGCCCGGAGGGCGGGATCAACTCCAACGGCGACTTCCTGACGCAGGTCGCGCAGGCGCAAGGCCAGATGTGGGGAGGCACCGCCACCCAGATCGCGCAGACATACACCGGGGCCAGCGCGGAGATCCACCAGGGCGCGGTGTACTGGGTGGTCGGCACCCGCTCGTTCGACAAGACCGGCAAGTTCACGCTGACCAGCCAGGGGTACGTCACGGCGAAGCACGAAGACCTGGAGTTCCCGTCCATGGCCGCGACGCCCACCGCCGGGCGGCCGGGCGATCATGGACTTCACGCTGAACGGCAACGGCGGCCCGACCGGCGCCGACCACGGCGGCTTCTTCCCGAGCAGCGCTTTCGGCAGGCTGACCAGCACCTCCGGCGGCCTGCTCAAGTCCACGATCAACATCGCGAATCTGGGCAAGTCCCCGCAGGACGGCTTCACCGAGTACCAGGGCTTCCCGGGCCCGACCCGGCCCCGCTGGGGAGACTACAGCTGGGCGCTGTTCGTGCCGGGAACCGGCGGGCGGATCTACTTCGCCAACGAGTACATCCAGTTCCCGAACTGCACCGGGTCCGCGTTCAGCCCCACGGCCATCGGTACCTGCGGCGGGACCAGGGACGGCATGGCCAACTGGGGGACGTCGGTCAACTACGTCACCCCATAACACAACCCGCACCAAATAACGGATGCCGCACCTCGCAAACCACCGCGAGGTGCGGCATCCCCAGCGGACCGGCTGGCTTGTTATCCCGGCTTGCGGTGGGTCGCTGGTAAGTGCTCAGTTTCGCTGGCACAGGAGATCCGCCCGCCCCGCGGTGGCTCAGGTCAACGGACAGAGGAGCAAGACCGGCGGCGGCGGGCTGGGCCCGGGAAATCCAACTTTACATAATGCTCATTCGGCACTGGGGGGGGGCTGGCCGGGCAGGGGATCTGACTGGCCAGCGTCGATCAGCGCGCCTTGAGAATCAGGCCTGGGAAGCTGGATTCCCGACCAGGCGTCGGCGTCGCACTGGCTGTCGGCGTTGTTCCCTGCGCTGACGACTGTGCCGTCGGCCCGCAGGCCAAGGGTGTGCGTGGAACCCGCCGCCACGGCGACAATGTGCGCCAATCGCCGACTTCGCACTGCCCGTGGCTGTTGTCTCCGGCTGCCAGGACTCGGCCGAACGCCGTGACCCCGACGGTGTGGTAGCTGCCTGCGGCCAGCGCCGCCACGTCTTCCCACTGATCGACGTCGCACGCTCCGGTTGCCAGGTCTCCGGTCGCAACGACCCGTCCGTCGCCCCTGAGGCCGGCGGTGTGGAGATATCCGGCCGCAATGGCGGTGAGGTCGCGCCAGCCTTCAACGGCGCACTGCCGTCGTGCGGTTGTTCCCCGCGGCCAATGCTGAGCCGTCCGCCCGGACTCCGGCCGAATGCCAGTCGCCGCAGGAGAGGGCGACCATCTCGCGCCAGGGCTGCACGTCGCATTGTCTTTCTGAGCGTCGGCCAGCAGCCAGCACGGTGCCATTCGCCAGCAGCCCGAGCGTGCGGCGCCAGCCTGCGGCCACGGCCGTGACGTCTCGCCATCCGGCTACATCGCATTGCCCGTCGCCATTCCGCCCCGTTGCCAGCACGGTGCCGTCCGCCCGAAGTCCGACCGTGTGAGACCTGCCCGTGTTCGTCGCGGTGTGGACATTGCCCGCGGCTATGGCGACGACGTCCTCCCATTGCTCAACACGGCATTCGCCGGCTGCACTATTGCCCACGGCGAGAACGGTCCCGTCCCAGCGCCGGCCGGCCGAATGGCGCCTTCCGGCGGCCAGCGCCGATACGTGAGCTCGCACTGTGCCCCCTCACCGGTCAGGTTAGCTGCCGGTGCACGAGGGCCAGTGGTCTGCTGCCCATTCCGGCCAGCCGGGCCATCCGGCGGGCGGGCCGGGGATTTCGCCGCCCCCGAGTTCGGCGGCGTCAGGTACCTGGAATTGCTTCCGCCATTGGTCCACGTCGGCCTCGCTCATCGGGAACGTCTGATGCGGTGCCGTGGCCTGGCGGTGCGCGATCCGGGCGAGCTGGACGTCCTTGCTCACGGGCAGGTAGATCACCTGGCAGGCTGCCCCGGCTGATCGCGCCAGCCAGCGCAGTGCCGACCGTTCATCGCGGCCCGAGAGCCCGAAGTCGAGCACGACGCTGGTCCCCAGCCGCAGCGCCTGCAGGGCAACCGAGATGAGCCGCCCTTCGAGCACGAAGCGCTTGCCGTCAGCCATCGGCTCGCCGAACAGCGGGATCATCCAGTGATCCGGGGTCAGCCGCAGCGCCCGGGTCGCCGCGGCCAGCTCTTTGGCCCGGGTGGTTTTCCCGGCGCCGGGGAGCCCGACCATCAGGAGCATCGTGGCGGCGCACGAGTCCTGCGCCGCGATGGGGCCCGGCCGCATCTCGGCCGGTGGCAGCGGTGACTGGCGAGGCTGGCAGGCGGACGGGTGCGGGAATGGTTGTTCGTATCGTGACGGTGAATCGGATCGCTGCGGCTGAGACATGACTCCCCTGATCAGGCAGGACGTCCGGCAGCGCAGAGATGGGTACGCGAGTCGCTGCCGGCGGGACACCGATCCGGCGGTACGCCCTGGCACTGACCCCGGCAGGGGCAGGCATTGAGGCTGCGGTGACAGCAGCCTCGGTACCGCCGCTAAGCCGCGATACGGGTAGTCATGGGAGCGGAGCAGCACATGTTCTGCACGATAGCCGGCAGCGTCGCCGGAAAGGGCACCCGGCCGCGATGCTGGGCTTGGTCCATCCGGCGCAGGGATCCTAGGATCGGCGAAAATGGAAAGGCGCAGCGGTCCACGGTAAGTCCCAGACCGAAGATCTGGGCACGCTCGTCAACCCCATCGCCGACGAGGTGTGAGATGGCCATTCCCAAGCTCAACGACAAAGGCCGCATGGCCGACATCCCGCTCTCGCCCGAGGCCAAGATCACCGTCGAGCGGCGCGGCGAGATCGTCCTGATCGGGGTCAACCGGCCCCAGATCTACAACCGGTTCGACCCGGACGCCTTCTTCGGCCTGGCCAAGGCGTACTACGACTTCGACAACGACCCGAGCCTGCGGGCGGCGGTGTTCTTCGGCCACGGCGAGAACTTCTCCCGCGGCATCGACGTGGACGCCTTCGCGCCCCTGGCCAAGACCGGCAAGCCGTTCGCGATCAAGGATGGCATGCTCGATCCCTTCGCCAGGACCCAGCAGCTCAGCAAGCCCCTGATCGTGGTGGTCCACGGCGATACCTGGAACATGGGCCACGAACTGCATCTGGTCGCCGACATCCGGGTGGCCAGCGCCGACGTGCGGTTTGGCCAGGACGAGAACACGCACGGACGGTTCCCTGGCGGCGGCTCGACCATCCGATTTCCGCGGGAAGCGGGATGGGGGAACGCCATGCGCTACATGCTCACCGGCGACCACTGGGGCGCGGCAGGAGGCCTACCGGATGGGCGTGATCCAGGAGATCGCCCCCAACCCGGCCAAGGCGCTGGAAGCGGGGATCGGGCTGGCCCAGAAGATCGCCGCGTGCGGGCCGCTCGGCATCAAGACCACGCTGGAGTCCGCTCACCTATCGATCGACGAGTCCGAAGCGGCGGCGTTCGCCAAGCTCAACGAGCAATTTGGCGGGCTCTTCCACACCGGGGACTTCATTGAGGGCCGCAAGGCTGAGGCGGAGGGACGTCCCCCGGTCTACCAAGGCAAGTAAGAGGGTGTCGCGGTCGGCGGGGCGTTCGACAGCCCCCGGCAACCGGCGTGATGCCGGGCCCCGCGCCGTCGGCGTGCTAACGTCGTAGCGATCGTGATCTATCGGCAGGAGGTGAGTCCCTTGAACGCAGTATCGGCAGTGGGTGCTCCCCTGCAGTCCACGATCGCGCGACTGACGTAGTCGCCACCGGGAGCGCCCGCCAGGCAATTCGCGAAAGGCGACTCCCATGAACACAACACCTTTTTCAACTCTGCACTTCAGCTCCACGACGGCCTCTGACCGGCCGGGGTCCGGCCAGGATCAGCCGCAGGTTGACGCCACAGGGCGGGTGCGCGCCGCGGGTGAGCGAGCGTTGGTCCTCGGTGGTGGCGGATCGGCAGGCAACGCGTGGCTGATCGGCGTCATCGCCGGCCTGTCTGATGCCGGGTTGGATGTGACCGAGGCCGATCTGATCATCGGGACGTCGGCCGGATCGACGGCCGCGGCCCAGATTACTGGCGCGACCCCGGCCAAACTGCTGGCCCATATCCTGTCCGCTGCGCCCCAGCCGCGGACCGGTCCGGCCGGATCCGGCGGTGGACGCGTTCGCATGGCGCCGGTGGCCGACCATATGCGGAGGACGAGCGAGATCATCGCCGCCGCTGAGGATGCGGCCGACATGCGCCGCAGACTGGGCGCGGCGGCGCTGGACATGGATGCGGCGACCGGCGGCTCCGGGCAAGCGGGGTGGCGCGCTACGGTCGCCGCCCGGCTGGTCGGCCAGCGCTGGCCGGAACGAACGCTGCTGATCGTGGCGGTCGATGCCCATACCGGTGAACCGGTCGTGTTCGACCGCCACAGCGGAGTCGACCTGGTGGACGCCGTCGCCGCCAGCTGCGCCAATGGCTTCGGTGTCCCTCCTTACGGTATCGGCGACAGCCGGTACATCGACGGCGGCTACCGGCGATCCAGCGAGAATGCCGATCTGGCGGCCGGATACGGGCGGGTGCTGGTGCTGTCGCCACTGGGCGGCAGAACCCGGGCGCCGCTGGAGTGGGGCATGCATCTTGCCGCACAGGTCGACGAACTACGCGCGCATGGCAGCAGAGTCGACACCATCGTGCCGGATAGCAACTCCCGCGACGCGTTCGGCAGCAATCTGATGGATCCGTCGTCGCGTCCGCCCGCCGCTCGAGCTGGTTACCACCAAGGCAGGGCCCTGGCCGGGCAGCTCACCGAATTCTGGAGCGGGGCGCGGTCCCACTCCCCCGGCGGCCACCGGGCCGCATCGGCCATAATTCGTGAGCGTCGGCGCTAGCTGTTCCGGCTCAGCCGAGGTGGCACGGTCACCGTGCGGGAAGGGGGCGACGTTGGCGGAGCGATCAGGAAGCCTGGCTGACGATCCGTTCGGCGGCCGGCCGCCAACCAGTCACGAACGGCGGTCAGGACGGCCGTGGGATGCGTCGTACCACGCCGGCCCTGCGCCCTGGGATACTGGCCGGCCGCAGCCAGCCATAGTGCGTGTGGCCGCCGAGGGCGGATTCGCCGGGACGGTACTCGATGCGGGCTGCGGGACCGGCGAGAACGCTCTTCACGTCGCCTCGCTGGGATGGCCGGTCCTGGGCGTGGACGTGGCTGAGACCGCGCTGGCCATCGCCCGGGCGAAGGCTGGCCAGCGCGGGATTGAGGTGGAGTTCGCCAGGGCCGACGCGCTCCGGCTGGACCGCTTGGGGCGCGGCTTTGGGACGGTGCTGGACTGCGGGCTGTTCCACACCTTCGACGCCGATGAGCGGGCAGAATACGCCGCCAGCCTGGCGTCGGTGACCGAGCACGGCGGAACCCTGCATGTGCTGTGCTTCAGTGACGAGGGTCCCGGTACCGGGCCGCACCCCGTGCGGCAGGACCAGCTGAGGGCAGCGTTCACCCCCGGCCTTGGATGGAGTGTCGCCACGATCGAGCCGGACCGGGTCCAGACGAGGTTCCACGACGACGACGGCGCACCGGCCTGGCTCGCGACGATTAAACGGATCTGACGTGCCCGGGCGTCCGGGCCGTTACGCCTTTGGCCGCCTGCTACGCCTTGGCCGCCTGCTGGATCCGCACCGTGTTGCCCGAGGGGTCGCGGAAGGCACAGTCGCGCGGTCCCCAGGGCTGGTCGATGGGCTCCTGGAGCACCTCGGCGCCGGATGCCCGGACCCGCTCGAAGGTGGCGTCAACGTCGTCGGTACTGAAGATGATCATCGACAGGACGCCCTTGGTCAGCAGCTCCTGCAGGGCGTCGCCGTCGGCCTGGGAACGGCCGGCGTGCGGCTCGGAGAGCACGAGTTCGAGGTCCGGCTGCGTCGCGCTGCCGAGGGTGACCCAGCGGAATGCGCCGGAAGCGACGTCATTGCGCAGCTCAAGGCCGAGCGCGTCGCGGTAAAAGCCGAGCGACTCGTCCGGGTCGTTGACGGTGACGTGGCAGTACCTGAGTCCGATGGTCGTCATATCGCCAACGTTAGGCGGCGGGGGCGCGGCCCGCTTCTCGAATCCTGCCCGGCAGATTTCTCGCCGGGCGGGTGCGCACCTTGGCCACGCACGCGGGCATCGCCGCCACGGCGGGATGCTCCCGGCCGCGGTAGGCGCTCGGCGTCTCCCCCACGATCTCGGTGAACCGCGAGCTGAACGAGCCGAGCGAGGTACAGCCGACCGCCATGCACGCGTCGGTCACGCTCATCCCCCCGCGCAGCAGCGCCATCGCCCGCTCGATCCGGCGGGTCATGAGATAGCTGTACGGCGTCTCGCCGTAGGCCGCCCGGAACCGTCGCGAGAAGTGCGCCGGCGACATGAGCGCGCGGCGGGCCATCGTCGGCACATCGAGCGGCCGGGCGTACTCGCGGTCGATCAGATCCCGCGCCCGGCGCAGGTGCGCCAGATTGGCCAGGTCTTCCGGGCTCATGGGGCGACGCTACCACCCGCCTCTTTAAGACAGCCCGTTACCTGCATGAACAGGGTCGCGGAGGGCGGGCGGCGAGGTGCCAGGCGACGGCATCGCTGCCGGGCGGCCCCGCCCGGCCGATCCGGGTCCCCCGCCCTGATCGCGCGATACCCAGAAAAACGCCAAACTTCGGATAAAGAGGGCGCCGCGCCAGCTGGCCGGCCTACAGTCGCGTTGTGAAGGTCGGTGAGCAGGCTGCCGGTCAGCCCTCCCCGGCCGGCGCGGCCCGCAGGGCACGGCCGCGCCAGCTGACCCAGGACGCTGCTGCGGCAGTCACGTCCGGCCTGTCTCCCGCGGTGCGCCGGCTGGGGTCTGCTGCCGCGTGGGCAGCAGGCGGCGCGGCGCTGTTCGCGCTTTTACTGCGGATCTCGCTGGGCAGCCCGACCATCGCCGACGGGGCGAACCCGGCGCTGCAGGCGTGGGACATGCTGCACGGCCAGATCCTCCTGCACGGGTGGATCATCGCCGACGCGAACTACTACACCCTCGAATTGCCGCTGTACACGCTGAGTGAAGCCGTATTCGGGCTGCGGGACCTGGCGGGCCACGCCGGCTCCGCGCTCACCTACCTGGTCGTCGCCGCCTGCACCGTCGCGGTGGCCTGCACCCGCAGCCGCGGCGCCGCGGTGTACGCCCGCAGCGGCACGGTGATCGCGATCCTGGCCGCTCCGCTCGTCATGCGGCAGGGTGTGGCCGTCCTGGTGGAGGAACCTGATCACATCGGCACCGTCGCGTTCCTGCTGGGTGCCTTCCTCCTGATCGACCGGGCCCCGGGCCGGCGTTTCACCGCGCCGCTGGCCGGCGTGATCTTGTGGATCGGCCAGGTCGGCGACTCCACTGTCCTGTATCTCGCCGTGCCCGCGATCCTGCTGGTCACCGCGGACCGCATCCTGGCCGCCCGGAAGATCGTCACCACCGACACGGCGATCGCCGTCGCCGCCGTCGCGTCCGTCCCGCTGTCCATGCTGACCCGCGCGGTGATGCAGCACTTCGGGGCCTACGCGACGGTCCAGGCGCCGACCAGGATCTCGCCGGTCCGGCAGTGGCCGCAGCACCTGGCGGTGACCGCGCATGCCATCCTCACCCTGTTCGGGGTGCAGATCTCTGGCCGGGCCACCGTGCTGAGCGCCGCCGCCGCCACCTTCGGCCTGGCCTGCCTGATAGCTGCCGCCTTCGGCGTGGCGAAGGTCGTCCGTCAGTGGCGCTCGGCGAGCCGGGCCGATCAGCTGCTGTGCGCCACGATCGTCATCAACCTCGCCCTCTACGTGGTGTCAACGCTGCCGAACCTGCACAACTCCCGCGAGATCGCCGCGGTGCTCCCCTGCGGTGCGGCCCTGGCGGCCCGGGCCCTGGTGCCCAGCCGGATCGGCAGCGTCCCGCGCGCCCGGGCGGTGGTCGCGGTAGCGGCCCTGGCCGCGCTGCTGCCGCTGGCCGCTGCGGCCGTCCGGCCTCCCGTGGTGCCGCCGTCAGTTCCCCTGGCCGCCTGGCTCAGGGCGCACGGGCTCAGCTACGGCATAGCGGGCTACTGGGACGCCTCACCGGTCACGCTGGAGTCCCGGGGCCAGGTCCGGGTGCGCGCGGTGACCCGTAAGGCCGGTGCGTACCACGCGTACAACTGGGAGACGAACCTGGGCTGGTACAGCCCGTCCCGGTACGACGCGACGTTCGTGATCGCCGATCCGCCGCACGCCTGGCCGACCGAGGACTACACGGCCGCCGGATTCGAGCACTACTTCGGCCACCCGGTGGCGGTCCACCGCGTGGCGGGCCGCACAATCCTGGTCTACCGGGCGAACCTGCTCGACCGGGTCGGTCCCCCGGCGAGGTGACGGCATCCCGGCCTGGCCGTGCCGCCGGAGGCCGGTCGTGGCCGGCGGCACGCCCCTTCCTGGTCGTCGTTCAGGCGCGCTGCCGGGCCTGCGCCAGCACGGTGTCCATCGTTTCCATGATTGAGATGGTCTCGTCCAGCGGCATCAGCGGGCTCTCCCGGTCACCCGCGGCCAGCCGGCGCGCGACCTCGTCGGCCTGGTGGCGCAGGCCCCGGCCCTCGTGCACCGGCTCGATGCGGGTCGGGTCGCCGTTCCTCGGGACCAGGGTCACCGCCGCGGGGGCGTAGAAGTCGCCCTCGACCTCGATCCGCGCCTCGCTGCCGACGATCACCGCCCTGGTCGGGCTCTTCGCCCACAGGGTGCACGTGAGCACGGCCTGGGCGCCGCCGTCGTAGCCGAACATCATGGACGTCTGCCCGTCCACGCCGGTGAACGCGGGGTCGCTCATCGACACGACCCGGCTGGGCTGGCCGAGGACCATCGACGCGAACGACACCGGGTACACCCCGAGGTCCAGCAGGGCGCCGCCGCCCAGTTCCGGTGCGAACAGCCGGAATCCGGCGTCCTCGGCGAACCACTGGCCGTGGTCCGCGGTCACGGTGCGGACGTCGCCGAGCACGCCCTGCGCGAGCCAGTCCCGGATGATGGCCACGTGCGGCAGGAACCGGGTCCACATCGCCTCCATGGCGAACAGCCCGTGCTCCCTCGACACCCGGACGATCTCGCGGGCCTCGGCGGCGTTCATCGTGAACGGCTTCTCGACCAGCACGGGCTTTCCGGCCCGCAGGGCCAGGATCGCGTGGTCGTGGTGCATCGGGTGCGGTGTGGCCACGTAGATCACGTCGACGCCCGGGTCGGCCACCAGCGACTCGTAGCTGGCGTGCCGGTCCGCGATGCCGAACTCGTCCGCGAAACGGTCCGCGGACCCCTGGCTGCGCGACCCGACCGCGGCGGCGACGCCGGAATCGGTCAGCCGGAGATCGGTCACGAACGTGCGCGCGATCCCGCCCGTTCCCAGGATTCCCCACCGCACGGGGCTGCCCACCACGTCTTCCCCCTCCGCTGGCCGGTACCGGCGATCAGTGTAAGGCCCCGGATCAGGGCACCAGCACGGTGCGCACGCCCGGGAGCTCAGGCGCCGTCCACACCGCTTCGACGTCGGCCAGGGGCACCGGGCGGGCGGTGACCGCGATGCCCCCGCGGTCGATCTCGTCGATGAGTGAGGGCAGTTCGGCCAGGTAGGCCCGGGTCGACACCGCGCCCTGGCCGTTACCCTGCAGCCGGAAGTTGGCCGAGCGCAGCGCCACTGACGGCAGTTCGATGGTCGGCCCGGCCATGGCACCGATCTGGATCCAGTTCAGGGCGCGGCTGCGGTCGGCGCGGGCCCGCAGCAGCGCCATGATCGCCTCACTGGCCGGCCTCCCCCACAGGTAGTCGATGACCAGGTCAACCTCGCTGGCGGCCTCGGCCAGCGCGGTGGCGGTGCGGTCGGCATCGCCGGTCAGCGCGACGGTCGCGTCCGCGCCGAGCCCCGGCAGGGCGGCCAGGCGCGCCCCGTCGCGGCCAGCACCGACGACGCGGCCCGCGCCGAGGCGCTTGGCCACCTGGATGGCCATCTGGCCGGCGTTGCCCGTCGCGCCGAGGACCAGCACTGACTGGCCGGCCTCGATCGGGACGCGGCGGCGCAGCGCGACCCAGGCCGACATGGCCGGGTTCATCGCCGCGGCGATCTTCACCACGTCCGCGCCCTCGGGCAGCACGACGCTGCGGCGGGTATCGATGACGGTCCGGGTCGCCATCGGGCCGGTGAGATCGTCATCGGCGGCGAAATACACCAGCTGGCCGTCGCCGCGGCGGCCGACGCCGTCCGCACCGGGAACCATCGGCAGCTTCCCGGTGCTGGTGTAGTGCCGGCCGGACGCCCCGCTGCGCACCCGCGGGTGCAGGCCCACCGCGAGGACGTCCACCAGGGCCTGGTCGCTGCTAGCCGGGCCCGGCAGGTCGAAGGACCGGTAGCGGGGCGGCTCGCCGAAAGACCAGACCACCGCGGCCTTGATGTCCATGTGCACTCTCCCCAGGATGGTTCGTGTCACGTACCAATTTAGTTGGTGCCACGTACCTTTTCAAGTACGATCGGGGTGTGACCTCGCCCGCCAGCACCTCGCCCGCCAGTGCCTCGCCCGCCGGCCCGCCGCTGGCTGCACCGCCGCCCGGGGGCGAGGAGCTGAGCCTGGTGGACGCCCTGGCCCAGCTGTCGTTTCTCGTGCACGACGCCCTGGCCGAGATCGCCGGGCAGCACGACCTGTCGATCATCCAGATGCGGTTGCTCGGCGTGCTCCGGGACCGCGAGCCCACCATGAACGCGCTCGGCCGCCACCTCGGCCTGGACAAGTCCTCGATCAGCGGCCTGGTCAACCGTGCGCAGCGCCGCGGCCTGGTCACCCGCACCGTGAGCGCGACCGACCGCCGCGCGTTCCAGGTATCGATCACCGGCTCCGGCCGGCAGCTGGCCGAGCAGGTCGCCGCGCAGTTCGCCGGGCGGATCGAGACGTTCGCCGCCGGGCTGCCGGACGCCGACCGCCGGTTGCTGGCCCGGCTGGCGGCCCGGGTCGTGGCGGCCGGCACGGACCGCCGCGGCCTCGACCTGCGCCCGGTGCCGTAACGGCCCGTGCCTCAGGAAAGTCGGCACCGGATCCGCCAGCGGCACGGGCTCCTTCTCTCCGCCACCAGATTCAGAACAGCACGATCCGCCAGTGGGTGCAGCGAAGAACGCGCCCGGCGAACCCGACCTCGCACCCGCCCAGGTTCGTGAACCCGTTCTTCTCGCAGATCTTGTTGGAAGGGGCGTTCGTGACCGCGGGAAAGGCGTGGATCTGCCCGAACATCCGCTCCCCCCGCGCCTTCTCCAGGACCTCCCGCACGGCCTGACTGGCCATCCCCCGATTCTGGAACTCGGGCAGGATCATCCACCCGATCTCATAGATCGCCTCATCGTCATGAGACGACGCAAAGACGTCGATCCCGCCGGCCGGGGATGATGCTCCGTCCGGAATTATCTTGAGCGGCCAGCATTGTCCCTCGGCGGCCAGGGCCAGCGACGTCGCATGCGCCCGCTCGATGGCTTCCAGCGGCCGGGGACCACCCAGCTCGGCCATCAGCTGAGGGTCGGTCTGAAGTCGCACGCGGAGCTCGGCATCCTCCTCGGCCATCATCTCCAGCTTCATCCACGTCACGGTAACGCCTGCGGCCGTCAGCCCGCCGGCCCTCGCGAGGCGTGGATCACGCCGGGCGCCGGCCCAGACGCACGCCAGGCTGTCGGAGCCAGCGCCTAGACTCCCCGCCCATGACTGACGTAGATGAGCACGGCCGCCCCGAACCACCGCCCGCCGGCGACGAGGCCGCCACGCTGCTGGGGTTCCTGGACTACCAGCGGGCGACGTTCGCGTGGAAATGCTCGGGGCTGGACGCCGCGGGCCTGAGCGCCACCGTCGGCGTGTCCTCGATGACCCTGGGCGGGATGCTGAAGCACCTCGCGCTGGACGAGGACAGCTGGTTTTCCGAGCGGCTGGCCGGGCGGGCGCCCGGGCCGCCGTGGGACACGGTTGACTGGGACGCCGACCGTGACTGGGAGTGGCACACGGCCGCCGGCGATTCCCCGGAGCAGCTCCGGGCGCTGTGGCAGGATGCCGTGACCCGGTCCCGGGCCCGGGTGGCGGAAGCGCTGGCCGAGGGCGGCCCGGGGCAGCCGGCCAGGCAGCCCTGGCCCGATGGCCGGGTGCCGAGCCTCCGCTGGATCCTGTGCCACATGATCGAGGAGTACGCGCGGCACAACGGCCATGCCGACCTCATCCGCGAATCGCTGGACGGCCTGACCGGCGAGTAGCCGCGCCGTCCCCGCCCGGCCCGGGTCAGCAGCGTGCAGGATCAGGGGCGCGCGGGGCCTGGCGTGCGGAGGGCGCCGGGCCGGAGCGGGGTGCCGAGCAGCTGGCTCACCAGGGTGCGGTGGGCAGCGTGCAGGGTGCGGACGGCTGCGGGCGTGAGGCCGGGCGGGACCGGCAGCAGGCCGCCCCGGGGCCGCCCGGGCTTGGTCGGGATCCACAGGTAGCCAGGATCGCTGCCCTGGAGTTCGGCGATGATTGCCGCCCGGGCCCCGAGCCACCGGGTGAGGATCTGCACGGTCGGGCCGCCGAGCGGGCACGGGCCGTCGCCCAGTTCGACGTGGGCCACGCCGTCCAGCTGCAGGGCCCGGACGGTGAGGCGGGCGAGCTCGGGGACAGACCGGCCGGTGTCGGCGACCAGCGCGGCCACGGCGGCGGTCCGCAGGCACGTCGCGGCGTTGGCGTGGATGGGCCTGCGGACCGCCAGGTCGTGCAGGAGGCGCCCGGTATCGGCGGGGGTCAGCCGGAAGCCGGGGGCGGGCGGCTGGGGGTCCCGGCGGTCGGTCCCGGCTGCGAAGTCGGCGAAGGAGTTGAAGGAGTCGACCCGCACCCGCATCGAGTTGGGGTAGGCCGCAGCGTCGCGGCCGCGGAGGGTGTTACGGGTCCGGGTCCGGCCGGCGGCCGCGTCGGACAGCCAGGCGTCCGCCCGCGCGGGATCCAGCAGGTCGCCGACCGTGATCTCGATCGTGCCGGCCGCCTGCTGGGCATGGTGCAGGTACTCGTCCAGGAAGTGCCTGCGGATCCGCCGGGTGGACGCCGCGAACTGGCGGCCGGCCAGGTAGCGGAGGAAATCGTCCAGGGCCTCGTGCGCTGGCGTGCGGGCGTCCGGGGCGGCCATAGCCCCGGACGTTAGCAGCATGTGTTGATAACAGCAAGATGCCTGCCACTGCCCAGTGCTCCCCCGCCCCTGCCGGCCAGACATGGTCCGGGCCGAATCGATCCGGACCGGCCTGGTTCGTCCCGGACCGGCCCGGCTCCTTTGCGCCTGGCGAGGCAGCGACGACTGGGCACCGGCGCTTCTTGCTGTTATCAGCGTCTGCGGGCAGAGCCGGGCCCATCCCCGGTGCACGGTGATTCTCGTCAGTCGTGACTGGCGGCCCGCGCGGCCGCCCGGGCCTGCTCCAGCTGCTCGGCGGTGACCGGGCCCGTGCCCGGCAGGCCCGCGGCCGTCCAGGCCTGCTGCGCGCGGGCCACGTCACCGCCCGCCTCATGCAGCACCATCTTCTTCGCCGTGGCGCTGGGCACGGCCGCGTCAGCGCCGAGGTCCATCAGGTGGGCCAGCATCCGGACCGACTGGTTCCGCTGCCCGGCCTTCTGCTCGTTGTAGCGGTAGACCAGCACCCATCGTCCCTCCAGGGAGCGGGCCCGCTCGATCAGCACCCGGCCGCGGTCGGTCTCGGCCTGCTCGGTGCGGATCGGCTCGGCCTCCCCGGAGGGCAGCCGCAGCGTGACCAGCCCGCGGCGGCTCGACTCCTCGATCTCGACCTTCTCCAGGAACGCGATGAAGGTCCGCGCGGACTCCAGCCGGTCGATATCCTGCCTGGCCTGCTGGGCGATCAGGTGCAGGTCCACGGTGAGGCCCTGCACCCGGCGGCCCCAGGCCGCCTCCTCCCCGGGCGGACACGGCCCCGCCGCCTGCGCGGCGGCGGCGACAAGGCCATAGTGGCTGGTGTCCACACCGCCCATTATCGCCGTCAGGGCCCGCGCTTCCTGGCCCGCCACGCCCGCTGACCCGCTCATCGCCAGCGCCTAGACTCAGCCTCCCGGTGCCGGAGATTATCGGAGGCAGAGTGCTCATCCGCCGCACCACCGACGCTGACCTGGAACAGATCCTTGCCCTCCCGGTCAGCGAGCCGGTCGGCCTGGTCGCCCCCGGCCGCTACCGCGACGAGCTGGCGCGCCATCAGTACCGGGCGGAATGGACCTGGATCGCCGAAGACGCCGGCCGCATCCTGGCCCGCGCGATCTGGTGGGGGTTCGCCGATGCCGACCATCCCCTGGCGCTCGACTGCGTGTACGCCGACGGCTCAGTCCCCGGCCGGGTGGCCCTGGCGGCCCGGCTGATCGCGGCCGGTCAGCAGGCGCTGCGCAGGCCGGGCAGCTCGACCGAACCGGGGTACGAGATCAACCTGCCGGCCGGCTGGCGGTCTGATCCTGCGGTGACGGCCGCGTTCAGCTGGCGGCGGGACGCGGCCGCCCGCGCCGGGCTGACCGACGAGCTCGAGCGGATCCGGTTCGAGTGGACCCCGGACGCGGGGCTCCCCCGGCCCAGCGGCCGCCTGGTCTACCGGCCCGAGCCCGATGACGACGCGTTCCGGGACGTGTTCAGCCAGATAGCGGTGGGCAGCCTGGACGTGATCACCCGGCGCGAGGTTGCCGCGCTGGGCCCGGACCGGCAGGCTCGCGAGGATATGGAGATCTACCTGGCCATGCCGGGCGACCGGGCCTGGTGGCGGCTGGCCTACACCGCCGCCGGTGGCCAGCTGGCCGGCATGATCCTGCCCAACCGCAATACCCAGGGTGCCGTGGTGGGCTACCTGGGCGTGGTCCCCGGGCTGCGCGGCCGCGGCTACATCAACGACCTGGTCGCGGAGACCACCCGGTTCCATGCCGGCCAGGGCGAGCCGCGCATCACGGCCACGACCGACACCACGAACCGGCCGATGGCCGCGGCCTTCGAGCACGCGGGATACCGCGCCTACGGCATCAAGTACGTCCTCTCAGCGCCTGGCTGAGGGGGACGGGATCACCCGCAGGGCGATCGAGGCGGCCGCGATGCCGGCCACCACGCCGATGAGGGTGTCGGCGAACCGGAAAATAGGCTGCTGCCAGGCGTCGTGCGGGCTGACGGCGGCCAGGACCATGACCACCGTGGTGGTGATCGCGGCGGTCGCGGAGTCGCCGGGCCGCCCGGCCAGCGCGGGGACCAGCGCGCTGAGCCCGATCAGGAGAGCCAGGGCCCAGAGGTGAAAAGGCAGGTAGATCAGGTAGATCAGGCACAGCACGAAACTGACGAAGGTGGCCGCCATCCGGGAGGCCGCCGCGCTCCTGCTCTGCGCGTAACTGTCCCGGAACACGAAGATGGCCGCGATCACGGCCCACATGCCGCCCAGCAGGTGATCCGGCCGGGCGGCCGTGTACAGGCGGGTCAGGGCGGTACCGGCCAGCCAGAAGGTAGCCAGGCAGGCCACGGCCAGGACCGCGGCGTTCAGGACGGCTGCCCAGGCCCCCTCCCGGGTGGGCCGGGTGAGGTGAGGACTCACCGTCTCGCCGCCGCGCTGCCGTCCCGCCTGCCCGCTGCCGCCATGCCCGTTCTCCCTCCAGCCATCCGGTATACCCGCCCTGCCCCGGAAGCCCGCACCCGTGTCCCCGCCCGCTGACCGCCCGCCCGCTGACCGCCCGGCCGCTGGCGGCCATCCCGGCCGCCTGCGCTTCGCCTCGCTCGGCTACGCCCTGACCGTCCTGCTGACCGGGACGAACCTGGCCACCCCGCTGTACGCAGCGTACGAGCGCGTGTTCGGGCTCTCACCGCTGGACGTGACGCTGCTGGTGGCCGTCTACGCGGCCGCGGTCGTCGTGGCCCTGCTCATCTGCGGCCCGCTCAGCGACACGGCCGGCTACCGGCCGGTGCTGGCCGCCGGGCTGGCCGCGGCGGCCTGCGGCTCGGCGCTGCTGGCCGCGGCCTCCGGGCCGGGCTGGCTGTTCGCCGGCCGCGCGGTGCAGGGCCTCGCGGTCGGCACCTGCTCCGGGGCGCTCACCGCCGGGCTGGTGCTGACCGAGCCGCGCGGGCGGCGGGCCCGGGCGTCGTTCCTGGCCGCCACGGCCACCACCGCGGCCTGCGGGTTCGGCCCGGTGCTGGCCGGGGCGCTGGCTCAGTACGCCCCGGCCCCGCGGTCCCTCAGCTACCTGGTCGAGATCGGCCTGCTGGTCCCGGCGATGGCGGCGGCGGCCGCGCTGCCCGGGTCGCTGGGGGTGACCGGCCAGCGGTGGCGGCCGCGCTGGCCGAGCGTGCCCGCCGCGATCCGCGCGCGGTTCCTGGCCCCGGCCGTGGTGAGCCTGCTGGCCTGGGCGGTCGCCTACGTGGTGCTGGCCCTGGTGCCCTCCTACGCGGCGGCCGCGCTGGGCGGCAGCAACCTGCTGGTGGATGGGGCCGCGGCCGGCTCGCTGCTGCTGGTCGCGGCCCTCGCGCAGGCCGCCTGCCGGTCGTGGGACCCGGACCGGGCCCAGCAGGCTGGCCTGATCGGCCTGGCCGCCGGGCTGCTCGGGCTCATCGCCGCCGGGCTGGCCGGGCGGGTGGCCGTGCTGTTCGCGGCGATGGCGGTGGCCGGCGCCGGGCAGGGGCTCGCGTTCATGGGCGGCCTCCGCCGGATCAACGAGATCGCCCCGCCCGGAGCCCGGGCCGGCACCGTCTCCATGTTCTACCTGCTGACCTACGCGGGCAGCGGCCTGGTCACCGTGGGCGTGGGCCTGCTCGCCACGCTGGTCGGGCTGACCGCGTCGGTCCGCTGGTCCGGGGCGGTGCTCGCGGCCGCCTGCCTGCTCACGCTGGGGGCGCTGCGGTCGGTCCCGGCCCTCACCGCGGCCGGCCGGGCACCGCGCCGGTTACCCGGCACGGGCGCGGACCCCGGCCAGCGCCTCGCGGGCCTGGGCGCTGATCCGGTCGGTGTCCAGGCTGACCAGGGTCCCGCCGCGCTTGAGGATCTGGCCGTCGGCCAGCACGGTGTCCACGTTGCCGGGCTGGGCCGCGGCGACCAGCAGCCCGGCCGGGTCGGTGAGCACGCCCAGGTTCGGGTGGCCGGTGTCCACCAGGATGAGGTCGGCGCGCTTGCCGGGCGTGAGCGACCCGGTCACCCCGTCCAGGCCCAGCGACCGGGCTCCCCCGATCGTGCCCAGCGCCAGCGCCTGCCGGGCGGTGCAGGCGAACTCGTGCTGGGCCACGCCGTTGACCAGGCCCTGGGTCAGTTTCATGATCGCGAACATGTCCGCGTTGCCGGTCAGCGCGGTGGTGTCCACGGACAGGCCGACGCGGATCCCGGCCGCGAGCAGCGCGGCCGTCTGCGGCAGCCCGTAGCCGATCAGCAGCTCGCTGAACGGTGACAGGCTGACCGCGCAGCCGGCCTCCGGCGAGCTGGCTGATCTCCTCAGGCGTCGCGCAGTTGGCGTGCACCACCTGCAGGTCCGGCCCGAGCAGGCCCGCACCGGCCAGCGCGGCGATCTGCCCGGCCGCCGCGGGCGGGCCGGACGCGTGCACGGTGACCGGGAGGCCGAGCTCGCGGGCGGCGGCCATCTCCCGCTGGTAGACCCCGGGCGGCACCCGCATGGCCGGGTTGCTGCCCCCCAGGCCCCGGCAGGCCATGCCGAGGCTCAGCCGTCCCGTGCCGCCCCACGCCGCGTCCCAGTCCCGGTGCAGCGCGCGCAGCCCGCCGAGGTCCATCAGCTGGTCGTTGGGGTGCCCGGCCGAATAGCCGTAGGAGTACCGGGCCCGCAGCCCGGCTTCGGCCAGGGCCCGCAGCTCAGCCTCGGCGTGGGCGGGCCCGCGGACGTTGTGCGACCAGTCGTGCACGGTGGTGATGCCGGAGTTGATGGCCTCGGCGCAGGCCAGCAGGGTGCCCTGGTAGTTGTCCTGGTCGGTGAAGGCCTGCCCGAGCCCGAGCGACACCGGGAAGTAGCCGGCCAGGCCAGACCCCGGCATCCCCCCGGACATGCTGCGCAGCAGCGTGTTCCACAGGTGCCAGTGGGTCTCGACCAGGCCGGGCGCCACGATCATCCCGCGCGCGTCCAGTTCCTCAGCCCGGGGCGCGCCCAGGGCCGCCGGGTCCAGGCCGGGCCCGACCGCGGCGATGCGCCCGCCGGTCACCAGGACGTCGCCGTCCGGCAGGTCCCCGAGCTCCGGGTCCATGGTCACCACGTGCCCGGACCGGATGATGAGGTCCCCGTGGCTCGGCACGCGGCGATGGTACTGCGAACCGTGGCGCGCATGGTAGGCATGGCCCATGGCTGAACTCATCCCGCGGCGGGTCCTGTTCGGGAACCCGGAACGCATTAGCCCGCACCTGTCCCCCGACGGAACCCGGCTGGCCTGGATCGCCCCGCACGAGGGCGTGCTGAACGTCTGGGTCGCCCCGATCGGCGGCGACGGCGTGGACTGGTCCGCGGCCCGGGTGGTCACCGACGACACCGACCGGGGCATCCGCATGTTCACCTGGGCGCACGACGGCCAGCACCTGCTGTACCTGCAGGACACCGGCGGGGATGAGAACTGGCGGCTGCACGACGTTGACGTGGAGACGATGCGGCGCCGGGACCTGACCCCGTTCGACGACGTGCAGACCGACCTGATCGCCGCGGACAAGAAGTTCCCCACCGAGATCCTGGTCGGCCTGAACCGCGACAACCCCCAGCTGCACGACGTGTACCGGCTCAACCTGACCACGGGCGAGCTGGTCAAGGAGGTGGAGAACCCGGGGTTCATCGGCTGGGTCGCGGACAGCGAGCTGGTGGTGCGGGCCGGGATCGCGCCGCAGCCGGACGGCGGCATGGTCGTCATGGTCCGCGGCAGCGCCGCGGAGGACTGGCGGCCGCTGCTGGCCATCTCCGCCGAGGACGCGCTGACCAGCGGGCCGGTCTCGTTCAGCGAGGACGGCCGGTCGCTGCTGGCGATCAGCTCGGTGGGCGCGGACACCGGCCGGCTGGTCCGCATCGACCTGGCCGGCGGCACGCAGCAGGTGCTGGCCGAGGACCCGGAGGCCGACGTGGCCGGGATCCGGCTGCACCCGGACACCCGCGAGCCGCAGATCGTCACCTTCCTCAAGGACCGGATGGAGTACCGGGTGCTGGACCCGGCGCTCGAGCCGGACCTGGCCGCGATCCGCGCGCTGCATCCGGGCGACCCCTCGCTGAGCGGCCATGACGACGCGGACCAGACCTGGCTGGTGGCGTTCAACACCGACGCGGGCCCGGTCTCCTACTTCAGCTACGACCGGCGTACCCGCACCGGGGAGTTCCTCTTCGACAGCCGCCCGGAGCTGGCCCGCTACGAGCTGGCGCCGATGGAGCCGTTCTCGTTCACCGCCCGGGACGGCCTGACCATCCACGGGTACGCCACGTTCCCGCCCGGGGCCGACCGGCGGAACCTGCCCCTGGTGCTCGACGTGCACGGCGGGCCGTGGGCCCGGGACGCGTGGGGGTTCGACCCGGAGGCGCAGTGGCTGGCCAACCGCGGCTACCTCTGCGTGCAGGTCAACTTCCGCGGCTCGACCGGGTACGGCAAGGCGTTCGTGAACGCCGGCGACCGGGAGTGGGGCGGCCGGATGCAGGACGACCTGTCCGACGCGGTGGCCTACGTCACCGGCCAGGGATGGTCGGACCCGGGCCGGGTGGCGATCTACGGCGGTTCCTACGGCGGCTACGCCGCGCTGGCCGGCGCGGCGTTCACGCCGGACCTGTTCACCTGCGCGGTGGACATCGTCGGGCCGTCCAACCTGAAGACGCTGATCGAGACCATCCCGCCGTACTGGGCCCCGATGATCGCGCAGTTCCACAACCGGGTCGGCGACCCGGGCCGGGACGCCGATTTCCTCTGGTCGCGCTCCCCGCTGTCGCGGGCGGCCGACATCGCGATCCCGCTGCTCATCGCCCAGGGCGCGAACGACCCGCGGGTCAAGCAGGCCGAGTCTGAGCAGATCGTCGCGGCCCTGCAGAACGCGGGAATCGAACACGAGTACCTGCTGTTCCCTGACGAGGGGCACGGGTTCGCCAAGCCGGGGAACCGGCTGCGGTTCTACGCGGCGGCCGAGCGGTTCCTGGCCCGCCACCTCGGCGGCCGGGCTGAGGAATAGCTCACCGGCACCGCACCGCGGTGGCTCGCGTTATTTCTCCGCAACGAAAACCCGTACCGCGGGACTGACCGCGCGCCGGGCCGGCCAGGATGGCGGCCAGGGCACGGCGCGGATGAAACTTCGGAGGAGCACGGCCGGACATGGTGGAGATCAAGAACGATGAGGCGCTGGACACGATGCGGGAAGCCGGCCGGGTGGTCGCCCGGTGCCTGGCCGCGGCCCGCGAGACGGCGGCGGTCGGCGTCAGCCTGATCGAGCTGGACCAGGCGGCGCACGACGTGATCCGCCAGGCCGGCGCCACCTCGCCGTTCCTGAACTATCACCCGTCCTTCGCGCCGACGCCCTTCCCCGCGGTGATCTGCGCGTCGGTGAACGACACGATCGTGCACGGCATCCCGAACGACTACGTCCTGCGGGACGGCGACCTGGTCAGCATCGACTGCGGGGCGACGCTGGACGGCTGGACCGGGGACGCGGCCACCAGCTTCATCGTCGGCACGCCGCGCCCGGCCGACCTGCTGCTCATCGAGACCGCGGAGAAGGCCCTCGCGGCGGGCATCGCCGCGGCCGTGCCCGGGGCCCGGATCGGCGATATCTCGCACGCGATCGGCACCATCGGCCGGTCGGCGCGCTACGGCATCCCGTCGGGGTTCGGCGGGCACGGCATCGGCCGGCAGATGCACGAGGATCCGCACGTCCCGAACGAGGGCCGCCCGGGCCGGGGGTTCCGGCTGCGGCCCGGCCTGGCCCTGGCCATCGAGCCCATGCTGATGGCCGGGGGCGGGGACGAGTTCCGGGTCGCGGCGGACGGCTGGGGGCTGCGCAGCATCGACGGCAGCCGGGCCGCGCACGTGGAGCACAGCGTGGCCATCACCGAGGCCGGCCCGCGGATCCTGACCCTCCCCTGACCTGCATCCGGCCGGCGGGGCTCAGGCGGCCGGCCCGAGCTCGTCCAGGCGGACGATGTGCAGCGCGAGATCCCGCAACCGGTCCAGCAGGCCGTAGAGCTCCGATTCGTCGCGCACTGATGCCGTGACGAAGGTTTCCCCGTCCGCCGCGTCGATCTGGGCCCCGTCCAGCACCCCGGCCAGCAGGGTGCGGCACTCGCCGCGGAGCACGATCTGGTACCGGCAGGCGGAACGGTCCGGCGTGGGCATGGTGCCTCCGGGTGACAGGCCGTGGACAGCCCGTCTATCCGACCTTTATCCCCTATTCCCGCCGGCTGGTCATCACCCGTCGTGGTGCTTTCCGCGGGCTCACCCGGGTGAGAACGGCGCCGCGGCGGGTCACCCGTAGCGGGTGGCGCGCGGGCCGGGTGCCCCTGATGAACTGACCGCAATCACGGCAGAAGGGGAAACAAACTGTCATGTCTGACCTGATTGCGATCGGATACCCGGACCAGGCAACCGCCGAGGCCGCGGCCGACGAGGCGCGGCGGCTGGCCAAGGACCTCATCATCGAGCCCGACGCGATCGCGGTGATCGTCCGCGACGACGAGGGCAAGTATCACGTCCACACCAGCCATAACCCGGTCGGCGCCGGGGCGAGCTGGGGCATGTTCTGGGGGCTGCTGTTCGGCCTGCTGTTCTTCGTCCCGGTCTTCGGGATCGCCATCGGTGCCGGGCTCGGCGCCCTGATGGGCAAGGTCACCAAGTCCGGCATCGACAAGCAGTTCCAGGACCAGGTCCGCGGCATGCTCCAGCCCGGCACCTCCGCGCTGTTCCTGATGGTGGAGAAGGTCACCCCGGACAAGGCCGTCGAGGCCATGAGCAAGTTCGGCGGCACCGTCCTGAAGACCTCGCTGTCCAAGGAAGGCGAGCAGCAGCTGCAGGACGCACTGCACGGCCAGACCGCGTAACCCCGGCCAGCAGTGAGCCGCCCGCCCGGCAGCGCCGGCGGCCCGGCTCCCGGCGCAGGCCCCGCCTCACGCGGGGCCTGCGCCGGTTCAGCAGGCGCCCCCGCCGCCACGGCCCCCGGGTGGTCCCCGCCCGGGTATCCCCCGCCCTGGGTGATGTGTCCGGTGCCCGCGGCGCTGGATGCTGGCGGGTAGCGGGCGGGATCACTGCCGGCCCGCCCCCATAAGCCAGCTGATCAGCGGAAAGAGGCATGACGATGGCCATCGGGCCGGTACAGCTCATCGTGTTGGGCTTCAGCAAGCCTGACTTCCACGGCGAGATCATCGCCGAACTCGAACGGCTCCGTGAGAGCGACATGGTCCGGGTGATCGACTCGCTGGCCGTGTACAAGGACGAGGCGGGCGAACTCGAAGTCGAGCACCTCAGCAACCTGACTGAAGCCGAGGCGATCGAGTACGGAACCAAGATCGGGGCGCTCATCGGCCTCGGCATCGAGGGCGAGGACGGCATGGAGGCGGGCGCGGTCGCCGGCGCCGAGCAGGTCGAGGCCGACGGCGGCGTGCAGGTGTTCACCGAGGAAGAGGGCTGGGACATCCTGGAGGACATCCCGAACGGCTCCGCCGCCGCGCTCCTCCTGCTGGAGCACCACTGGGCAGTGCCGCTGCGCGATGCGATCGCCCGGGCCGGCGGTTTCCGCCTCAGCGACGGCTTCATCAGCCCGCTGGACCTGGTCGAGATCGGGCTGGTCTCGGCGGAGGAGGCGGCCGAGCTGCACGCGATGGAGACCTCGGCCGCCGCAGGCTGAACGTAGTTCCCGACCGCGAGAACCTGGAGGCAGAGATGATCGGTGCACGCAGAGTAGCCCGGCGCACGGGACGGCGCACGGCCCGGCGGGTTTCCCGCAGGCGGTAGCAGCTCCGGCGCCCGTTCGGGGCCACCCCGGTCGGTTCACCCGCGACCGGGGTGGCCCCGGCCGTGTGCCCTGCCCCGTCACCCGGACGGCCGCGCCTGGTTCACCCGTCCGGGGTGGTGGCGGCCGGCGGGGGCACGCTTACTGTTCAGCCGGGACTAGCTGACCGACCGGGGGGGCCGATGGCCGAGGACGTAGCGGGCCCGGCCGCCGCGCTGCGGCCCGGGAGCCCGCTGAGAACGCCGTCGGCGGCCGCCTTCGCGGGGATCATCTTCTCCGTGCTGCTGATCGCGGCGCTCGTGCTGCTCGAGCTCTCGGTGCCGGCTCATGTCAGGCAGGCCGGCAGCTGGCTGACCGACTCGGGACGGCGGACCGCGGTGGCGGTCGCGCTCAACCTGGTCCCGTTCGCGGGAATCGCGTTCCTGTGGTTCATCGGGGTGCTCCGGGACCGGATCGGCGATCGTGAGGATCGGTTCTTCGCGACCGTGTTCCTGGGCAGCGGCCTGATGTTCGTGGCCATGATGTTCGTGGCCGCCGCAGTCGGCGGCGGCCTCCTCGCGGACGCCTCCTCCGGCGCGTCGGGCGCGGGCACGCTGGCGCTGGGCCGCCACGTCACCTCGATCCTGCTGAACGTCTACGCGATGCGGATGGCGGCGGTGTTCACCCTCACCTGCGTGACCATCGCCCGGCGGACCGAGATCGTGTCCCGCTGGCTTACCGTGGCCGGGCTGGTGACCGCGGTGGTCCTCCTGGTGGGCGTGGGCATCTCCGCCTGGGTGGAGTTGCTGTTCCCGGTCTGGATCCTGGCCCTGAGCGTGGACGTCCTGGTGACTGGCCGCCGGGCAGTGCCCGCGCTCTAGCCCGCTGGCTGCGGGACGCTGCCGTGGCAGCGTTTCCACTTGCGGCCGCTGGCGCACGGGCAGGGGTCGTTGCGGCCGCGGCGGGAGTCGTCTTTGGCGTAGCGGGTCATCAGCTCGCTCGGGGCCTGGCCGGCCCGCAGCAGCGCGGTCATCTGCTGCATGGGCCCGGTGACGTGGCGGAAGAAGTCCTGGTAGCCGGGGCACAGGTAGTGCTGGCCCGGCTCGCCGTAGGGCGAGGTGGCGAAGCGGTCTTTGGGGCAGCCGCCGTGGCAGGCGAACCGGACGTCGCAGTCGCGGCAGAAGCGGGTCAGCGTGTCCCGCTTGTCCTGGCCGAACTTGCGCTGGGCGGGGGAGGTGATCAGCTCCAGCATGTGCCGCTCGCCGATGTTGCCCAGCAGGTAGCCGGGCTCGACGTAGTGGTCGCAGGAGTACAGGTCGCCGGTGTGCTCCAGGGCCAGCTGGCTGCCGCACGTCTCGGCGTGCACGCACATCCCGCCGCCCTCGCCGTAGAAGCTGGCCAGCGCGGTGTCGAACATCTGCACGTACACGGTGCCGATGTCGCGGCGGACCCACTCCTCGAACACCTCGATCAGGAACCGGCCGTACTGCGCGGGCCCCACCGACCGGTGGGTGACCAGGTTCCCGTCCTGGATATACAGCGGGCGGCCTTTGACCCCGCCGCCCCAGCCGGCGCCGGCGGCCGGCAGGGTCGCCTCGGTGGCCCGCTCGATGATCGGGATGAACTGGATGAACGAGGCGCCCAGCTCATCACGCAGGAACGTGTACACCTCGCGGCCGTGATCGCCGTTGACCGCGTGCATCGTGGTCAGCACGTTCCAGTCCACCCCGTGCCGCTTCAGCACGTCCAGGCCGCGCATCACCCGGCCGAACGTCGGCTTGCCGCCCTTATCGACCCGGTAGGCGTCGTGCATCCCGGCCGGCCCGTCGATGGAGATCCCCACCAGGAAGCTGTTGGCCTTCAGGAACTCGCCCCACTCGTCATCCAGCAGGGTCCCGTTGGTCTGGATCGTGTTCAAGACCCGCTGTCCCGGCCGCGCGTACTGGCGTTCCAGGTCGATGGCGCGGCGGAAGAAATCCAGCCCCATCAGGGTCGGCTCACCGCCCTGCCAGGCCACCACCACCTCCGGCGCCCGGGCATGCGCCTCCATCAGCTGCCGGATATACGTCTCCTGCAGATCCGCGGCCATCCGGAACCGCGACCCCGGATACAGCATCTCCTTGGACAGGAAGAAGCAGTACTCACAATCCAGGTTGCAGATCGCCCCCGTCGGCTTGGCCATCACATGGAAGGCCAGCGGAGCGCCCGGCACGGTCAGCACGTGCGGGCGCTCCGTTCCAGTCTGGGCAGGGGCGGCCTGATCGGTGATCGCAGTCTCCCTACTCGCGCGCCAGCATGGCCTGGGCCTCGCGCTCGAGGTCGACGTAGGGGTCGCCGCTGACGTCCACCGCGACCCGCTTGATCGTGCCGCCGGTGAAGGCGTGCGGGTGCGGCGCCCGGGTAGTCGGCGGTCACCGGCTCGCCGCTGTCCCGGCCGACGCAGAGGCCCTCGCCGGCGAGGGTGAACAGCCCGGGCTGGGTCTTGATCCGGCCCTCGCCGACCTTCTTGTCCCCGTGGTAGAGGGACAGGATCCCGGTGGACACGTGCGGCGGGTCCTCGCCGTCCTTGTCGAACGAGGCGGACAGGATCAGGTTCTCCCCGGCCGGGATGTCCTGGGTCGCCGTCGATCTTCTGCTCCAGCATGCCGACGAAGTTGTTGACGTAGTGCAGCCGGTTGTCCTTGACGTAGAGCGCGTGCCCGCCGAACCGGGACGCCGTGCGCGAACAGCACGCCCTCGGCGCCAGGCGCGGGGATGTCCACCAGCGCGCCGATGGAGAAGGAGCGGTTGCGGACGTTGACCGCCTGCAGCCTCGGGCACCTCGGCGGTGTCCGGGAAGTAGGCGTAGCGGTCCCGGGGCGAGGCCAGCTGCGGCCGCGGCGTGATGATGATCTCCAGCGCCGACCGGTCGTCGAGCGGGAAGGCGTCGTTCGCGCCGGCCTCGGCGAACCACAGGTTGACCAGCTCGCGCGAGCTTGTCCGGGTGCTCGGCGGCCAGGTCGTGCAGTTCGGCACGGTCGGTGTCGGTGTGGTACAGCTCCCAGGTGTCGTCGTTGAAGTGGCTCCAGCCGCTGAGGGTGGGATGGGTGGTGACCGCCTTCCAGCCGTCGTGCCAGATCCCGCGGGAGCCGAGCATCGAGTAGAACTGGCGTCCGGCGCGCCGACGGCGCGGACGCGTCATCGACGCTGTAGCGCATGCTCACGCCGTCGAACCGGCTCTGCACGTGGCCCTTGATCGTCTCGGGCGGCTCGACGCCCAGGGCGTCCAGGATGCTCGGGCACGATGTCGATCGCGTGGTGGTACTGGTGCCGCAGCTCGCCTCCGGCCCGTCGTGGCCGATGGCCAGGAGATGATGCACGGGTCGGCGGTGCCGCCGTTGAACTCGTACCGCTTCCACATCTTGAACGGCGTGTTGAAGGCCATCGCCCAGCCGTTCGGGTAGTGGTTGTAGGTCTTCGTCCCGCCGAGCTCGTCGATCATCGCCAGGTTGGCCTGGATGTCATCGGGGATGCCGTTCGCGAACAGCATCTCGTTGACCGACCCGTCCGGGCCGCCCTCGCCGCTGGCCCCGTTGTCGGACACCACGATGATCATCGTGTTCTCCCGCTGCCCGGACTCCTCCAGGTAGTCCAGCAGCCGCCCGATGTGGTGGTCGGCGTGGGCCAGGAACCCCGCGTACACCTCGGCCATCCGCGCGAACAGCCGCTTCTCCTCGGCTGACAGCGAGTCCCACGGCCTGGTGACGTCCAGCGGCGGGAACGGCTGGCCCTCGGGCCCGTCGCGGGTCTCCGGCGTGCCGATCGGGTTGACCGGGGGCAGCTCGGTGTCGGCCGGGACGATGCCCATCTGCTTCTGCCGGGCCAGGGTCTGCTCCCGGATCGCCTCGTACCCCATGTCGAACCGGCCCTTGAACTTGTCGGCCCATTCCTTCGGGACATGGTGCGGCGCGTGCGCGGCCCCGGGCGCGTAGTACAGGAAGAACGGCTTGTCCGGCGCGATCGCCTTGGCGTCCCTGATGAACTCCATAGCCTTGTCGGTGAGGTCGTCGGTGAGGTGATAGCCCTCCTTCGGGCAGCGTGGGCTGGTCCACCGGGTGGTTGTCATAGACCAGGTCCGGGTACCACTGGTTGGTCTCCGCGCCCAGGAACCCGTACCAGCGCTCGAACCCCCGGCCGGAGCGGCCAGTTCCGCCGGGTCGACGCGACGTTCATCTCCACGGTCGGGCACAGGTGCCACTTGCCGACCATGTAGGTGTTCCAGCCCCGCTCGGCCAGGATCTCCGGCAGCATGCCGTTCTCCGGCGGGATGGTGCCGCTGGCGTTGGGGAACCCGACCGCCGCCTCGGTGATGCAGGCCATCGAGTTGCGGGTGTGGTTGCGGCCGGTCAGCAGGCAGGACCGGGTCGGCGAGCACAGCGCCGTGGTGTGCCACTGCGTGTAGCGGATCCCCTGGCCGCGATCCGGTCGATGTTCGGGGTGTCGATCGGCCCGCCGTAGCAGGACATCGCCGAGAAGCCGACGTCGTCCAGCACGATGTAGACCACGTTCGGCGCGCCCGTCCGGGGCCTTCGGCGGCTCGAACGGGGACCAGTCCGGGACCGAGTCCCGGATGTCAACGTTGATCGTTCCCTTGAACGGCTCGCTCATCGTGCCCTTCCTTTGCCTGAGGTTCCTGTCCGCCCGTCCGGGGGCGGGGCGCGCTGGACTGGTGCGCTAGACCATCCCGGGCGGCCCGGGCGGCAGGGCCAGTCCCAGGGCGACCATGAGTTCCGGGGCCGCCGCCACGATCCTGGGCAAGCCGACCTGCGGCGCGACGGCGCGCAGGACGCCCATCAGGTCCTCCGGGGTGGCGCCGTCGTCGATCGCGTTCCCTACCTGCCACAGGTACGAGGCCGGCGGGGCGTCCAGGGCGATCAGTGCGGCGATCTTGACCAGGGCGAAGGTACGCGGGTCCAGGCCGCTTCTGGCCTGCAGTTCCTGGCGCAACTGCCGGCTCTCGCCCAGCAGTTCGGGATCGCCGAGGGCCAGGCTGGCCAGCGCCTCGCTGGTGATGTCGTCGACGGCCGCCTTGGCGGGCATGCTCATGACCAGAGTCCCTTCGGTACCCTCCGGGAGCGGATCTTCCAGGGGATCGACCACGTCCACGGTGGCACCTTCCCTCCCTCCCCGGCTCACCCGGAAGGGATGGTGCAGGCCACCCGCGGTACCCTCCGGGCCTCGCCTGCGCCCCGGCCGCTCCCTCGCCGCGGGTGATCCCCCCGGGGCCGCGGGTGGTGAATGCTGGACTGGTCACGGCCGGCGTGGCCAGCTGACCGGGAGGGCAGGTGCACTGGGCATGGCCGTGAACGACCAGGAGGCACAGCATGCCGCGGAGGTGAGCCGGCGGTACCTGCTGCGTTTCGAGGAGGACGAGCTCAAGCAGCGGCCGCTGCGGGTCCGGCTGATCATCGAATTCCTCGGCACGTTCGCGCTGGTGACCGTGGCCGCCGGGGCCGGCGTGATCAATCATTACGCGGGCGGCGGCCCGATCAGCCGGACCGCCGCGGTGATCGCGCCGGGCGCGCTGGTGATGGCCCTGATCTACGCCTGGGGCCCGCTGTCCGGGTTGCACATCAACCCCGCGGTCACCTTCGCTTTCACGGCCCGCAGGGTGTTCCCGCGCCGCTGGGTCCTGCCGTACTGGGCCGCGCAGTTCGCCGGGGCCATCGGCGCGGCGCTCTTCCTGCAGGCGGTCTTCGGTCAGGTCACCGAGGGCGGCAACTACCCCATCGCCAAGCCCGGCGGGGACTGGCGGGCCTTCGTCATGGAAATCGTCCTGACGGCCATCCTGGTGAGCGTGATCCTGCACACGGCCACGGGCGGCCGCAGCATCGGCCATAACGCCGCGATCGCGGTGGGCTCGACCGTGGCCCTGCTGGGGTTGTTCGCCAGTCCCATCAGCGGCGCGTCGATGAATCCGGCCCGCACGCTGGGCCCGGACATCGTGGGCGCGAACTTCACCGGCTGGTGGGTGTACGTCGGCGGCGACATCATCGGCGCGGCGATCGCCGTGGTCATCATCATCCTGGTCCGGGGAATGCCGGACAAGGCAGAAGCTGAGGCCGCCGAAGGCGGCGCCCTGCCGTTGTGACCAGGCCCTGCTGACCAGGCCGGGGCCGCCGGGCGCGGCCCGCTGCTCACCCGCCCGCAGGCGGTGCCCGGTCGTGCAGCCGGCGTATCTCCACGATCTGCGCGCCGAAGGTTTCCAGCCGCGCGAGCAGGCCGTGCAGCGCCGCCGCGTCGGGCAGCGGACCGTGCAGGACGGTTTCCACTGGTTCCACGGTCGCGGTGAGCCGCTCGAAGTCCAGCAAGGCTTCGGGCGGCAGCACCCCTACGACCCGGATCTCGTAGTACGACGATGTCAACATGACTCCCCGTGTGTGGCACTGCCCTCACCACTGTGCGGCCACCGCCCGCCCCGGCGCCCCACTCCAACCGGGTGACTCACCCTGGTGAGATCCGGGGCCGGGTGATGACAAATCACCCAGACCCGGCGAAGCCTCGATACCAGGCGAGCCGGCCCCAGGCCGGCTCTGCCCGGCCGGCCTCCTGGGCGAGGGTGGGCAGCCGGCCGGGCTGGTGTCGGGGAAGAGGGTGTTAGTGATGGTCACCCGGGCCTACGCGCGTACCGGGACCGGCCCGGCCGGGCAGCCGCCCGGTGCGGGCGACCCCGTCCTCATGTCCAAGATCACCGCCCCCGGCCTGCCTGACTGGGCGGTGCCCCGGCCGCGGATCGAGAAGCTTATCGCCAAGAGCGCACGCGGGCCGCTCACCATGGTCACCGGGCCGCCCGGGGCGGGCAAGACGATGGCCCTCGCGCTGTGGGCCGCCGCCCGGACCAGTCCGGGCCCGTGCGCCTGGATGACGGTGGACGAGTACGACAACCGGCCTGCGGTGTTCTGGTCCCATGTCGCCGCGGCCCTGCACAACGTGGGTGTCCCGGTCGAGCCGCTCTCCCCGGAGGGGGGTGACGGGACCAGCGCGGGCCACAGCTTCCTGCTGCGGCTCGCGTCCGTGCTAGCCGCCCAGGACCCGCCGGCGTGCCTGGTACTGGACGATCTGCACCTGCTGACGGCGCCGGACGCGCTCGACGGCCTGGCCTACGTCCTGCGCAATGCCGGGCCCGGCCTGCGCCTGATCGCCGCGTCCCGGATGGACCCGCTGCTGCCCCTGCACCGCTACCGGCTGGCCGGCGAGCTCGCCGAGATCCGGGCCTGTGACCTGGCCTTCACCACCGCCGAATCCGCCGTGCTGCTGGCCCAGCACGGCCTCGACCTGCCGGATTCAGCGATCGAGTCGCTGACCACGCGGGCGGAGGGCTGGGCCGCGGGCCTCCGGCTGGCCGCGATCTCCCTGGAAGGGCATCCCGACCCGGCGCAATTCGTCAAAGAGTTCGCGGCTGAAGACAGCTCCATCACCGGCTACCTGGTGGAAGAGGTGCTCGACGCCCAGCCCGGGCCGGTCCGGGAGCTGCTGCTGCGCACCAGCATCCTGTCCGAGGTCAGCCCGGAGATCGCCAGCGTGCTCACCGGTGACCAGGATGCCGCGACCGCGCTGCCCGAGCTGGCCCGGACCAACGCGTTCGTCCGCCCGGTCGGGCACGGCTGCTATCGCTACCACGCCCTGTTCGCCTCGGTCCTGCGCCTCAAGCTCCGCCGCGAGTACCCCGCCCAGGTCGCGGACCTGAACCGGCGGGCCGCTGACTGGTACTGGCGGCACGGCCCGCTCGGCGACGCGGTCCGGCACGCCGGCGAGGCCGGCGACTGGCCGCTCGCGGCGCGGATCGTCGTCGAGGAACTGGCCATCGGGCAGCTCCTCGATCCGCGGGGACCGCAGCCGCTCGCGGACGAGTTCCGGCGGATGCCGCCCGGCCCGGCGGGGGCCGGGCCGGAGGTCTCGCTGGTGGCCGCGGCGATGGAACTCGCCGATGCCGCCCGCCGTCCTGACGGCACCGCGCTCGGGACGGCCGAGGCGCTGCTGCAGCAGCGGCCTGCGGGCGAGGACATCCCCGCCCGGCTGGCTGCGGCGCTGGTCCGCTCTGCGCTGTCCCGCCGCAGCGGCCAGGGTCCGGCGGCCGCAGCGGCGGCTGGCCGGGCGCAGCAGTTGCTCAGGCAGCTTCCGGAGGCCCGGCTCGCCCGGCATCCGGGGATCCGGGGCGAGGTACTGGCCGCCCGCGGGGCGGCCGAACTGCGGGCCGGCGACTTCGACGCCGCCGCCCGGACCCTGACTGCGGCCAGTGCCCGGACCGCGGCGGGGAGCATGTATGAGCGGGCCCGCTGCCTCGGGTATCTCGCGCTCACGGAGGCCCTGCGCGGGCAGCTGACTCGCGCGGACCGTCTCGCTGATCAGGCCGCCGGCGATCAGCCAGCCGGCCCGGCGGCGGCCGTCGCCCGGGCCTGGGTGCACCTGGACCGGGGTGAGCTCAGGGACGCGCGGACCCAGCTCAAGCTGGCCGGCGAAGGCCTGCGGCTGCGCCCGGACCTGCTGGCGGACGGGCTGGCCCGGGTAGCCGCCGCACGCGAGGCGCTGGCCGAGGGGCGCGCCGCGGGGGCCCGGGAACTGCTCGGCCAGGCCCGGGCGGAGGGCCCGCTGCCCGGCTGGCTGGACCACCGGATTGCCCTCCTCGAGTCCAGGGCGTACACGGCCGAGGGAGCCATCCAGGCCGCGGTGGAAGCGGCCGGGCGGGGCGGCCCGCAGTCCGGGGCGGATGTGGCGGCCGCGCTGGCCCGCGCCTGGCTGGCCGACGGGAATCCGGAGGCGGCCCGGCGGGCGCTGGCCGGCCCGCGGGCGCCGCGGCCGGATCCAGTTACGCCGAGGTGGACGCCGGGCTGACCGAGACCAGACTGCATTACCGGGCGGGCGATCGGGTGCGCGGCCGGCGGGCGCTGGAGCACGCGCTGCGGCTGGCCAGCGACGAGCAGCTGCGGCTGCCGTTCATGATGGAGCGGACCTGGCTGCGGCCGGTGCTCCGGCAAGATCCCACCCTGGCCCGCGCCTACCAGCCGTTGCTGCAGCCTGGGCTGATCGGGTCCGGCCTGGCCGCGGCCCCCGGGCCGCCGGACGAGCCGCCGCCGCTGATCGTGGAACAGCTCAGCCAGCGTGAGCGTGAGGTGATCCAGCACATGTCCGACATGATGAGCACGGCCGAGATCGCCGCCGAGATGTACATCTCGGTGAACACGGTCAAGACCCACCTCAAGAGCATCTACCGCAAGCTGGCGGCCGCGCACCGGCGGGAGGCGGTCCGCCGCGCCCGGCAGCTCCACCTGGTCTAGCTCACAGCACCCCGGCCTGCCGGCCGCGTTCCACCGCCTCGGTCCGGGTGGACGCGCCGAGCTTCCGGTAGATCGCCTGGGCGTGCGTCTTCACGGTGTTCGGTGACACGTAAAGTTCCTGCCCGATCTCGCGCAGCGACAGGGTGCCCCGGAGCAGCCGCAGCACCGCCACTTCCCGCTCGGTGAGCGGGCCCCCCCGGGGGATGGTCCGGGCCGGGCCGGCCAGGCGGCGCCTGAGGCTGTCCAGCCGGGCCTCGAGGACCTCCACGCCCTCGGGGAACCCGGCCAGCACCTCCTGTGCGTCGTCGATGATCTCACCGGCGCCCGCGCTGTCCTCCAGCTCGAGCAGGACCTGGGCCAGCCCGAGCATGCCCTCAAGGGTGGCCCAGGGGCTCATGCCCGGCTTGCGCCGCCGGGACCAGAGCGCATGACCGAATTCCGCCCGTGCCTCGTGCAGCCGTCCCTGGGCGGCCCGGACCGCGCCCGTGGCCGTGTAGGCCAGCGACCCCTGCGGGGTCTCGCTCAGATCATCCTGGGTGGCCAGGCCGCGGGACTGGCCCGCCAGTTCCTCCGCCCGGGGGATATCACCCCGCCGGACGGCGATCAGCGACAGGGTAGACAGGGCCAGGATGCCGATCACCGTGCCGCACGCCTCGGTGCAGGCCGCCTCCTCGAGCACTTCCTCCGCGGTTTCCAGGTCACCGGACAGGTAGAGGCTGAACCCGTACGCCGCGCGGGCCAGCGTGTACCACGGGGAGCCCGGGTCGGCCTCCAGCTCGACGGCCCGTCGCGCCGAATCGCGCATCACCCGCAGGCCCTCGAACCCGTACAGGCCGCGGAGCAGGGCGGCGGAGGACTCCAGCGAGACCAGCCCGTCCGGCATCTGCCCCGGGTAGCGCGCGCTCTCGATGACCGCGAGCCAGCGGCGCAGGGGTTCCGGCTCGCCAGACAAGGCCGCGGCCCAGGCCGCACAGTGCGCGGCCAGCGGGTGGGCGGCGATTTCCTGGTCGGAGAACAGGCGCATCCAGGCCTGGACCGTGCCCGCCCGGCCCACGCTGACGTACGCGTACCAGTGGCCCGCGATGAGCTCCACGGAGCGCGGCACGTCACCGGCCGCGATGGCGTGACCGATCGCCTCTTCGACCCATCCCGACGCCAGGCACCACTCGCTGGCCCGGTGGTGGGCCAGGGGCACGATACCGGGCTCGTCCCTTTCCAGCTGGCTGCGCAGCACCTGCGCGAACAAGTGGTGGTAGCGGTACCAGCCCCGGGTCTCGTCGAGCGGGACGACGAAGAGGTTCTCCCGCTCCAGGACGTCAATGACCGCCGCCGCGTTGTCCGACCCGGCCACGGCGTCGCACAGCGGGGCGCAGAACCGGTCGAGGATAGAGGTCCGGGCGAGGAACTGCCGGATCTCGGCGGACTGGCGGGTCAGCACCTCCTCGGCCAGGAAGTTGACGACGAACCGGTTGTTGCCGGTGAACTGGCGGACAAAGGCGTCCGGTGCGGGATGCCCGCGCAGCGACAGCGCGGCCAGGTACAGGCGGCCGGCCATCCCTCGGTCCGCTCCACCAGATCGGCCAGGTCCGACGCGATCAGCTCGACCCCGGACACGCCGCGGACCAGCGCAGCCGCCTGCAACGGCGTGAAGCGCAGCTCGCGCATCCTGATCTCGACCATCTCGCCGATGGTCCGCAGCCGCGCGAGCGGCAGGCGCGGGTCAGCCCGGGTGATGAGCACCACCAGGGCCGGGCGGGAGATGCAGCAGCAGCGACGCGACCTGCTGGTGGCAGTCCGGTTCCCTGATGACATGGAAGTCGTCGAGGACCAGGACGACCGGTTCCTGCAGCCGCTCCAGCCAGGTGACCAGCTTCGGGATCACCGCGTCCGCGATGTCCGGGACCTGGGTCCGCAGCGCCCGCCGGAGGTCCTGCCCGTCGAGCTCCGGGCAGGCGCGCTCCAGCGCGGACACCACGTGCCACCACAGCCGGCCGGGGTCATCGTCGCCTGCGTCGAGCGAGAGCCAGGCGAACCGCCGGCGCTCGATCGCGCTGGACCGCCACTGCGCCACGAGGGTGGTTTTCCCGAAGCCCGCGGGCGCGTCGACCAGGACCAGCTTGGCTGACACCGTATGCGCCAGCTCGTGCAGCAGCCCGGGCCGCTGCAGCCATTCCTTACGCGCGGCGGGCGGGTGCAGCTTAGATTCGATGGGCGTGTCAAGGCCCGGGCGCGTGAGCGCGGTCCCGCCCACGGCACGCAAAGCACGCTCCGGCGGGGCACTGGGGGCAGCGGACACCAATTCACGGTGCACGAAGATGCCTAGCCGTGCTAGGGCCGAAAGTCCTTCGCCCCCGGCGGCGGGGACGTCAGAGCCGGGACTGCGCCATCAGGGCCGCCAGGGCGGGCTCGGCGGCCAGCACGTAGAGGCCGCCGCCGATCCGGTCGGTGGCCCAGATCAGCCCGGAGGAGTCCACGAACAGGTCATTGATCTGCGGGACCGGCTGGCCCGGGGGCGGCTCCGGCACCCAGTGCGCGATCTCCGCGGGGTGCGCCGGGTCAGCCAGGTCGTAGACCCGGACCCCGGCGCTGAAGTAGGTCGCGAAGACGAGCCGCTCGCTGCGGTAGGAGCCGGGCCGGTTCTCGTGCAGGTTGTGCGCGCCGAAGCGCAGCGGCAGCTCGTCGTACCCGCCGCCGGGCGGCGGGCAGAGCGCGAGGACCCGCGGGCGCGCGGCGCTGACGTCGATGACCCTGATCGCCCGCTGCGGGGCGTGCGGCCCGTCGTGCACCTGCTCGTCCGTCGCCACCACCAGGTCCCGGCCGGGCAGCGGCAGGCAGGTGTGGGTGGAGCCGCCGCCCGCCCAGGACAGGTGCCCGGCCTGGCGCGGCCGGGTCATCTCGGAGACGTCCAGGACCACCAGGCCGGCGTCGTCGTAGCCCAGGTAGGCGCGGTCCCCCGCGAGCAGCGCGTGGTGCGCGGCGTAGCGCTCGCCTTCTGGCCAGGACACTGGCTCGCCGGCCCGCTGCCCGGGCCACCACCACCGGGCGGCCTCCGCCGGGTGCGCCGGGTCAGACAGGTCGAGGACCACCCAGATCCGGTCGCGGAAGCCGTCCGGGATCGCGGACAGGTGCGCGTACCGGCCGCCGGTCCACACCACCCGGTGCACCCCGCGGCCGCTGCTGGGCCAGAACGCGATCTGCTCCGGGCGCAGCGGATCGGTGGTCCGGTACACCGCCAGCCCGGCCGAGAACGGCTCGCTCATGACCGCGCGGTAGGGGAACTTCTCGTGGTTGACCAGCAGCAGCCCGTCGGCGACCTGCACCTTGTGCGTGTGCGAGCGGGCCGGTGCGGGCCACTGGGTGACCAGCACCGGGCGGGACGGATCGGACACGTCCAGGATCGAGGTGCCCATGCCCGACGTGCCGGTGTGCCCGACGTACAGCGCGTCGCCCTCGCGCAGCACCTGCATCCCGTCGCCGTGGCCGCCCAGGTCGTGCTGCGCGAGCAGGCGCAACCCGGTCGCGGAGCGGGTGGCCGCCGCGCGGTCATCCATAGACTGCCTCCCTCACCCTGGCCTCCTCCTCCTGCAAACGAATGCATACTCTGTGCCCATGGCGACAGTCAATATCCGGGCGACGGTGAACGGCATGGAGCGGGTTATCCGGTGCGAGCCGGACGCCCCACTCCTGGACGTGCTGCGGCAGGACCTCGGGCTGTCCGGGCCGAGGTTCGGCTGCGGCGTCGGGCTGTGCGGCGCCTGCTTCGTGCTGATCGGCGGCCGGGCCCGGTCCTCCTGCGACTTCCCGGCCTGGGCGGCGGAGGGCCAGGACATCACCACGGTGGAGGGGCTGCTGCAGGACGGCACCATGCACCCGGTGCAGCAGGCGATGGTGGACGAGCAGGCGGCCCAGTGCGGCTACTGCACCTCAGGGATGATCATGAGCGCGGTCGGCCTGCTGCGCGCCAATCCCGCGCCTACCGAGGCCGAGATACGCTCGGCGCTGGACGGCAACCTGTGCCGGTGCGGCACGCACCAGCGGATCCTGCGGGCCGTGCTCCGCGCGGCGGCGCGGAACGCGGGCGCGGGGCCCGGCCCAGCGGCCGGCACGCTGGCCGCACAGCAGGAGGAGGCCCGGTGAGCAGTTCCCCCGCACCCTCACCGAGCCTGGCGGCTAACCCGCGGCCGCGGGAGTGGCTGGACTTCAGCACGGACGCCGTCGTCACGATCCGGCCCGGGAAGGTCGAGTACGGCCAGGGCGTCTGGACGGCCCTGGCGCAGATCGCGGCCGAGGAACTCGACGTCGGGCTGGACCAGGTCCGGGTGGCCGGGGTGAGCACCGGCACCAGCCCCGACGAGGGAGTCACCTCCGGCAGCCGGTCCATCCAGGACTGCGGCGGGGCACTGCGCCAGGTCTGCGCGCAGGTCCGCGCGGCGTTCGTGGCCGAGGCGGCGGAGAGGCTCGGGGCGGACCCGGCCGGGCTGGGGGTACGGCGCGGGACCGTGGGCGCCGGGACCGTGGGCGCCGGGACCGGCCACGCCGGGCTGAGCTACTGGTCGCTGGACGAGACGGCCCTGCTCGACCGGGCCGCGCAGCTCACCGCGGCCGCCAAGCCGCCGGCCCGGTGGTCGGTCGCAGGCCGCAGCGCGCCCCGGATCGACCTGCCGGACAAGGCGACCGGCCGGCCCCGTTTCCTGCACGACCAGGTCCTGCCGGGCATGCTGTTCGGCCGGGTGATCCGGCCGCCTGCGCCCGCGGCCACGCTGGACGGCGTGCCGGACGCGGACCTGCCCGCCGGGGTGGTGGCCCAGGTCCGGGACGGCAGTTTCCTCGGCGTGATCGCGGAGTCCGACCGGGTCGCGGTGGCCGCGGCGGAGCGGCTGGCGCAGGCCGCCCGGTGGACCGCGCGTGAGTCGCTGCCGGACGAGGACGACCTGAAGGGCTTCCTGCTGTCCCAGCCCACCGAGGACGAGCCGGTGGTGCGCCGCCCGGATGCCGCAGCGGCCGGTCAGGTGCGCCGGACCTGCGCCGCCGAGTACACCCGGCCGTTCCTCGCGCACGGCTCGATGGCCCCCAGCTGCGCCATCGCCCGCTGGGACGGCGAGCAGGTCAGCGTCTGGTCGCACAGCCAGGGCGTGTTCCCGCTGCGCAGGGCGCTGGCCACCGGGCTGGGCCTGGACCCGGCCCAGGTCACCGTGCATTACGTGGAGGGCGCCGGGGTGTACGGGCACAACGCCTCGGACGACGCGGCGGCGGACGCCGTGCTGCTGGCCCGCGCGGTTCCCGGCCGTCCGGTCCGGGTGCTGTGGACCCGCCCGGACGAGCTCAGCTGGGGCCCGCTCGGGCAGGCCATGCTGGCCCGGCTGTCGGCGGGCCTGGACCCGGCCGGCCGGATCCAGACCTGGCGGCAGGATGTGTGGAGCAACGGGTTCGTGGGCCGCCCGGGCATCGGCGGCGAGCCGCGGCTGCTGGCCCTGTCCCACCTCGCGGGGGGCACGCCGATCAGCGCCGCGCTGGACGGGGTGCCCAGCGGGGCGATGGGCGCCACCCGGAACGCGGTCCCGGCCTACGACATCCCCGACCTCGAGGTGACCCGGCACCGGCTGCTCACCATGCCGCTGCGCACCTCGTCGCTGCGCTCCCTGGGCGCGTTCCTCAACGTGTTCGCGATCGAGTCGTTCATGGACGAGCTGGCCCAGGCGGCGGGCGCGGACCCGGCCGGGTTCCGGCTGGCGCACCTGAGCGACCCGCGGGCCCGCCGGGTCATCGAGGAGGCCGCCGCCATGTCCGGCTGGGCGGCCCGGCCCCGTCCCGGAGGCGACGGTACCGGGTTCGGGCTGGCCTTCGCCCGGTACAAGGGCGTCGCCGGGTACTGCGCGGCGGTGGCCGAGGTGGCCGCGGACACCAGCATCCGGCTGCGCCGGCTGTGGCTGGCCGTGGACGTCGGCCGGGTGATCAACCCGGACGGCGTGCTGAACCAGGTCGAGGGGGGCGCGATCCAGAGCGCGAGCTGGGCCCTGCGCGAGCGGGTGCGCTTCGACCGGACCCGGATCACGTCCGTGACCTGGGAGAGCTACCCGATCCTGCGCTTCACCGAGGTGCCCGAGGTGACCGTGCGGATCGTGGACGCGCCTGGCGAGCCGGAGACCGGCGCCGGGGAGCTGGCCCAGGGCCCGGTCGCGGGCGCGATCGGCAACGCGGTGGCCGACGCGGTGGGCGTCCGGGTCCGGGACCTCCCCCTCACCACCGAGCAGGTCACCCGGGCCATCGAGCAGAGCTGACTCACCGTTCTCCCAGCTGTTCTGGATCATGCTTTGGGCTGTCTTTAATGTCCCATGTGTAAACGTTTAAGCAAGAAGGCTGGCGGCACATCGAGGACGGCGGAGGCACCGGGCTGTGCCAGCATCACCGTGGACACGCAGGCGTTTCCTGGGCACGGCCGGATCGGCCGGGGTGGCGGCGGGCGGGCTCGCCGCCCTCGGGTATGCCACCTACCGGCCCGGCCACGCCCCGGCCGTCCCCCGGGTGGACAGCGGCGCGCTGGGCGTGCAGTCGTTTTTCTCCCGCCCGGACCTGTCGCCGCCCGCGGTCCAGTTCGCCGGCCCCGGCGGTCGCGGACCGGAGCTTCTTCATGGCGGCCGGGCCGGGCGGCGGGCAGCCGGGCCTGATGATCGTGGACGCCCGCGGTGATCTGGCCTGGTTCTCGCCCGGCCCGCCCGGGAAACGGGTGATGGACTTCCGCACCCAGGCCTACCAGGGCCAGACCGTGCTCACCTGGTGGGAGGGCACGGTCACGTCAGCCGGGTACGGCAGGGGCCAGGGCGTGATCGCGGACACGTCCTACCGCCGCCTGCACACCGTCCGCGCGGGCCGTGGCCTGGACGCCGACCTGCACGAGTTCTTCCTCACCCCGCAGGGCACGGCGTTCCTCACCGCCTACCGGACCGCCCCGGCCGACCTGTCCGGGCTGGGCGGCCCGGCCCGCGGCTTCGTGCTGGCCGGAGTGGTCCAGGAGATCGACGTGGCCACCGGCCGGGTGCTGTTCGACTGGGACAGCCTGGACCATGTGCCGCTGAGTGACACCCGGCGCGCGTTCTCCGGAGGCACCCAGGCCAGCCCGTTCGACTACTTCCACATCAACTCGATCGCCCCCGCGCCCGGCGGCGACGTGCTGATCTCGGCCCGGCACACCTGGACCATCTACCTGCTGTCCCGGACCACGGGAAAGATCATCTGGCGGCTCGGCGGCCGGCGAAGTCCGAGCTTCGCGATGGGGCCGGGCACCCGCTTCTACTGGCAGCACGACGCGCGCCCCCGCGAGGACGGCACCCTCTCGCTGTTTGACGACGGCGCAGCGCCAGCGGAGGAGAAGCAGTCCCGGGGCCTGGTCCTGCGGCTCGACACGGCCACGATGCGGGCCGCGGTGGCCCGGCAGTACGTCCACCCGGACCCGCTGCTGGCCGGGGCGATGGGCAACGTGCAGGTCCTGCCGGACGGGCGGGTGTTCGTCGGCTGGGGCACGGAACCCTATTTCTCGGAGTTCAGCGCGGACGGGCGCCTGCTGGTCGACGGCCGGCTGCCGGCCGGGAACGAGTCGTACCGGGCCTTCGCCGACCGGTGGTCTGGCCAGCCGGCCACCCGCCCGGACGTGGCCGCCGTCAGCGACCTGTTCGGGGACATGTCGGTCTACGCCAGCTGGAACGGCGCGACCCGGGTCCACCGCTGGCAGGTGCTGGCCGGGTCCGCGCCGGGCCGCCTGCGCCCGGTGGCCACGGTCCCCCGGGCCGGCTTCGAGACCCAGGCCCGCGTCGGCCGGGCTCCCTACGCCGCGGTCGCCGCGCTCGACGCGCACGGTGCCGAGCTCGCCCGGTCCGCGGTGACCGCCGCGCAGGTTAATCCGGCCCGAACAGCACGCTGACGGACTCGCCTTCGTGGATCCGGCGGATGGCCTCGGCCAGCGCCGGGGCGAGGGAGATGACCCTGAGCTTCCCGCCCAGCAGGTGGCTGGGGATCGGCACCGTGTTGGTGGTCACCACCTCGGTAACCTCGGGCGCTGACTCGATCCGCTTCAGCGCGTCCCCCACGAACAGGCCGTGGGTGCAGGCGATCCGGACCGACCGGGCGTCACGCTCGCGCAGCCGGTCGAGCAGTTCGAGGATCGTGGTGCCCCGCGCGATCTCGTCGTCCAGCACGATCACGTCCCGGCCGGTGACGTCACCGATGATGGACGCGATCGTGACCTCCCGGTCGCTGATCCGCTGCTTCGCGCCGAACGCGACCGGCAGGCCGAGGCGGCGGGCGAAGGCGGCGGCCTGCTTGGCGTTGCCCAGGTCGGGTGAGACCACCACGGTGTTGGACAGCTCCTGGGCGCGGAAGTGCGCCGCCAGCTCGCGCAGCGCGTGCAGGTGATCGACCGGGACCGAGAAGAAGCCGTGCACCTGCGGGGAGTGCAGCGTCATCGTCAGCACCCGGTTGGCGCCCGCCGTGACCAGCAGGTCCGCGACCATGCGCGCGCCGATCGACACCCGGGGCATGTCCTTCTTGTCCGACCGGGCGTACGCGTAGTACGGGATGACCGCGGTGACGCGGGCCGCGGACGCGCCCCGGGCCGCGTCCAGCATGAGCAGCAGCTCGACCAGGTGCTCCTGGACCGGCGGGCAGAGCGGCTGGATGAGGAACACGTCACGTTCCCGGCAGTTGGACTGGAGCTGCACCTCCAGGCAGTCATTGGCGAAGCGGCGCAGCCGCACCGGGCGCAGTTGCTCGCCCAGGTCCGCGCAGATCTCGGCGGCGAGCTCGGGGTGGGCGCTGCCGCTGAACACCGCAATGTCCCGCACGCGGACCAGGGTAGTTGCCGGGTGTCCCGGCGGCCCGGCCGGCCCGTCAGCGGGCGACCCGCCCGGCCAGTTCCTGCCCGGCCTGATGGAGCCAGCGGCCGGGCTCGGCCAGCGCCGGCCCCGGGCCGCCAGCCAGGTCGGCCAGGCCGACGGCCCAGGCCACGGCGGGCGGCGGCCGGCCGCGAGCTGGCCAGCCACCAGCGCGGCGGGCACCCCGGCGGCGGCGGCGGCCGCGAACACCGTGCCGGCCACCTTCCCGGTGCCCGAGGTCTCGTCGTAGCGCCCTTCCCCGGTGATGACCAGCCCGGCCCCGGCCAGCGCCTGGTCCAGCCCGGCCATCCGGCTCAGCTGCACCGCCCCCGGGGCGATCTGCGCCCCCCACGCGGCGGCGAACCCGTACCCGGTGCCGCCGGCCGCCCCGGACCCGGCCGCGCCCGGGTCGCCGCCCAGGTACCCGGCCAGCCGGGCCAGGCCGTCCTCGAGCAGGGCGATCTGGGCCGGGCTGGCCCCCTTCTGCGGGCCGAACACGGCCGCCGCCCCGGCCGGGCCGAGCAGCGGGGCGCGCACGTCCGACAGGCAGCTGACCCCGCCGGCGGGGGTGGGCGCAGCCCGGCCAGGTCCACCCCGGCCAGCTCGCGCAGGGGCCCGCCCCCGGGCGGCAGCGGGCGGCCGCCGGAGCCGAGGAACCGGGCGCCGAGCGCGGCCAGCGCCCCGGTCCCGCCGTCGGTGGACGCCGAGCCGCCGAGCGCGATCGTCACCTGGCGGGCCCCGGCGTCCAGCGCCCGGCCGATGACCTCGCCGAGCCCGGTCGTCTGCGCGCCCAGCGGGTCGGGCCGGGCCAGCAGGGGCAGCCCGCTGGCCCGGGCCAGTTCCACGGCCGCGACGGCGCCGGGCAGCTCCAGCCACGCGCAGTCCACCGGCAGGCCCGCCGGTCCGGTGACCCGCTCCTGGTGCCAGCGGGCCCCGCTCACCGCCGCGGCGAGCACGTCGAGGGTGCCCTCGCCGCCGTCCGCCAGCGGCACGCAGACCAGCTCGTCGCGGGCCCGGACCGCGCGCCACCCGCTGGCCAGCGCGGCAGCGGCCGCGGCCGCGCCGATGCTGCCCTTGAATGAGTCGGGGGCGATCACCACGCGCACGGTGCCTCCCCCGCGGCCCGGGCCGGGCCGGGCGTCCCGGGGCTCACGGCTGGCCGGCGGGCTCCGGCTTGGACGGGGGCAGCCCGAGCGCCTCCCGGATCGCCTGCTGCACCTCGTCCTTGTCCCGGGTGGCGTCGATCTGCAGGACGTATTCCTTGCGGGCGAAGATGGCCAGCACGGGGTCGGTCTTCTCGTGGTAGTCACGCAGCCGGACCACCAGGGCTTCCTCGGTGTCGTCTTCCCGGGTCACCAGCGTGCCGCCGCACACGTCGCACTGGCCTTCTTCCCGGGGCCGGCCCTCGATCAGGTTGTAGTCCATGCCGCAGCCCGAGCACAGGCGGCGGGCCAGGACCCGCCGGCGGACCTCGGCGTCGGGCAGGTCGAGGTGGATGACGGCGTCGATGTCGTAGCTCTCCAGGAAGAACTCCGCCTGCCGGGCGTTGCGCGGGAACCCGTCCATGATGAAGCCGTAGTTCCAGTCGTGCTCGGCCAGCCGCTCCGCGGCCACCTTCTCGGCCAGGTCGTCCCCGACCAGCTCGCCGGCGGCCATGATCCGCCGGACCTGGGCGCCCATCTTGGTGTGCTGCTGCACGTTCCACCGGAAGATGTCGCCCACGCTGATGTGCACCAGGTCCAGGTCCCGGGCCAGCCACGACGCCTGCGTGCTCTTGCCGCTGCCGGGCACGCCCATGATCACGTACTTGCGCATGAACTTACCCTGACATACTCGGGGCGGCTGCGGGGGCGGCGGCCGTCCCCGTCGCGGGCGGCCTGGTCAGGCCTGGTCCGGCACGCACCGGTTGACGCACTCGCCGAGGCCCTCGATCACGGTGCGCAGCGTCTGGCCGGGCCGCAGGTAGACCGGCGGCGTGCGGGCGTTGCCCACGCCCCCGGGCGTGCCGGTAAGCAGCAGGTCACCTGGCAGCAGGGTGATGGCCTGGCTGGCGTAGGCCGCGATCTCAGCCGGCCGAACAGCAGGTCGGAGGTGCGGGACTGCTGCATCACGGTCCCGTCCACCTCGCACCGGACCTCCAGGTCGGTGGCGTCGCCGACCTCGTCCCCGGTGACCAGGTACGGGCCGACCGGGGTGCTCCGCTCGAACATCTTGCCCTGCAGCCACTGCAGGGTGCGCCGCTGCCAGTCGCGCATGCTCACGTCGTTGCTGACGGTGTAGCCGGCGATGGCCGCCGCCGCCTCGTCCGGGCTGGCCCGGTAGATCGGCCGGCCGATGACCACGGCCAGCTCGACCTCCCAGTCCACCCGGTCGCTTACCGCGGGCAGCACCAGGTCATCGTGGCTGCCCAGCAGGGTCTGGGCGAACTTGGCGAACAGCGTGGGGTACTCCGGCAGCTCCCGCCCGGTTTCCAGGATGTGCGCCCGGTAGTTCAGCCCCACGCACAGCACCTTGGCGGGCCGCGGGATGAGCGGCGCGAAGCTGGCCCCGGCGGCCGGTACCGGCGCGGCACCGCCCCGCTCCGCGGCGGCCGGGCCCCCCGGCTCGGTCAGCAGCGCGCCGGTCAGCAGCTCGCCGACGTCGTCCGCGTCCAGCGGCACCAGCACATCCCCGTCCAGCCGTGCCGCCGTGGTCCCGTCCGGGGTCCGGATCGTGGCAAATCGCATGCCGCAGACTGTAGACGGTCCGGGTCAGCCAGGCCGGGCCGGGTCACCAGCCGCGGCCGGTGAACGCGTCGTTGTACGGCGTGGCGTACTGGTCGTTGGCGGTGAACGGCGCGACGCCCAGGGCCTCCTCGATGGTCCGGGCGGTCGAGTAATGGTCGTAGCGGATCGTGCTGACGTAGCCGGCCCGCACCGAGCCCTGCGATCCGACGACGATGCACGCCACCCGGTTCCCCGCCTCGGCGGTCTTGGCCGTCACGCCGGCCTCGTCCCAGGTGATGATCAGCAGTGACTTCTGCGTGCGCCACGCGGGCGAGGCGAGGATCGGGGTGATGGTCTGCCTGAGCCAGCCGTCCTGGACCTCCCGGCTATGCAGGTTGCCGTTGCCGGCCTGCTCGCCGTCGTAGTAGTCGTCGGCGGCGAGCCACGAGAAGGCGGGCGTGGTCGCCGCGGTCTTCAGGTCGGCGCCCAGTTCCCTGGTGTCCACCAGGTGCGCCTTGCAGCGGGCCCGGTTGTCGCTGACGTCGGTGTAGTTGATGAAGGGCGCGTCGTCCGGGTAGTAGTACTTGTCGTACGTGAACTCGGTGGACGCCCGGTCATTGCACCGGTACCCCATGCCCTGCTCGTACGCCATCCAGGTCTTCCCCTGGGCCTGGAGCTCATCACCGAGGTTCGGGTGCGGGTCCTTGATGTCGGGCCAGTAGACGGCGCCCCGGGCGTAGGTGTCCCCGCCCGCGATGGCCAGGTAGTTCTCGTCGCTGGGGTGGTACACCGCGTGGTAGTTCGCCAGCGTGGTGCCCTCGGCCATCAGGCGGTGCAGGAACGGCATGTGGCTGTGGCTGGACAGCACCGCGCTGCCGTTGGTGTTCTCCATCATGATCATGAATACGTGGTCGAAGTGCGGCACGGCCGACGGCGGCGGCACCAGCCGGGCGGCGGGCTGCGGCGCGGACACCGTCAGCGTCAGGTTGTCGAGCAGGCCGCCGCCCGGGCCGGACGGCTCGGGCTCGCCGCCGGGCGGGGTGGAGCTGTCCAGGAACTGCACGACCACCCGGGCCGACCGGGTGCCGGGCGGCACCGTCCCGCTGATCGCCCGGCTCAGCAGCCCGGTCCGGCTGTGCCGGTCAGCCCGGCTCACCGTGGGCAGCATCACCGGGCTGCCGACCCGGTTCCCGGCCGGGCCGAGGAAGTCCACCGACACCCGGGTGTACCCCGGCTCGGCCTTCCATCCGCCCAGCCAGCCCGACAGCCGGTACGACAGCGGCCCGCCGCGCGTGCGGCCCCGCGCCAGCCGGGCGGTCTGGGTCATGGCCGAGTCGCCGTACGGGCCGGAGCTGAAGAACCCTGGCCCGGCCGGCCCGGCCGGGTGGCTGATCTGCCCGGCCGAGTAGCACATCACGTTGGGGCTCCCGGTGCTGACCACCCAGCCTGGGATGGTGGTGGCCGCGTTCCAGTCCCGGGTGCAGTAGCCCGCCCCGGCGTCGCCGTCGGCGATCAGGTTGCCGCTCCAGCGGGCCCCGGTCCCCCCGCCCGGGCCGGACGTGGCGGCGCCGGCCGGGGCGCCCTGCGTGACGGCCAGCAGCACCGCCGCGGCCGCGCCGCCCGCGGCCAGGCCCCAGCGTGCCGCGCTCTGCCTCATTGACCTCATGGCCCCTCTTTCCGGCCCGCCCGGATGGCGGCTCAACAGCGAACCGTGGGCAGGCCACCCGGTGGTGAACACCGTGCCACGAACCGGTGAAACTGTCCGGTCAGTCAGTCATTCCGGCTTTGCCCCTCTGACGACCCGCCGCCGTCCGCGGGCCGCCCCGGTGGCCCCGCGGACGGCCGCTCGGGCCTCAGGCCAGCTCGGACTGGAGGATCGCCGCGGCCGGTCGACGGGCCCCGATGCGGGCCGGGATCGTGGTCAGCCCGGCCACGGCGACCAGGATGCCGAGCACCGCGGCGGCCAGCCACCAGACCGGCGGGACGGTCAGCACCTGGGTCCCCGCACCGTTCGCGGCCGCGAACAACCCGATGCCCAGCGGGACGCCGAGCAGGGCGCCGGGCAGGGCGGGCAGCACCTGCGCCGCGGCCACCCCGGCGCTGACCTGCTGCGGGGTCGCGCCGAGGGCCCGCGCCAGCGCCGAAGAGCGCCGGGCGTCCAGGACTGTCGCCCAGGCGGTCACGATCACGTTGAGGACCGCCAGGGTGACCAGCACGATCGTGAGCACGGACAGCATCTGCTCATCCCGGTCGTAGACCGGATTGCCGAGCCCACCGGACCCGCCGAAGGCGTTCTGGTCGGCCGTGGCATGGAAGGTGAGCACGGCGACGAGGCCGGCCGCGGTGATCGCGACGCTGGCCGTGCTGAGCAGCGGCGCGGCGCGGGCGGCGGGCCGCCAGCCGCAGCCCGAGCAGCAGCGGCACCGGCAGCCGGGCGGACAGCGCGATCAGCCGGGCCCGGCGCCGTGGCGGGCGGGCCGCGTCGGCCAGCGCGCTGACCGTGCTGGTGCGAGCGGCCCGGATGGCCGGCCCGAACGTCGCGGCCAGCGCCACCGCGAGGGCCACGGCCACCACGAGCCCGGCAGCCGGCAGGGTGAGCGAGGGCGCGCCGGGGCTGCCCACCAGGCCAGCCCCGGGATTGGTGATCAGCGGGGCGGCCAGCCAGCCGGCCGTCAGCCCGGCGGCCGCCGCGGCCAGCGCCAGGATCAGGTTCTCGGCCAGCAGCACGGCCGCGACGAGTCCCGGGGTGGCGCCGACCGCCTTGAGCAGCCCCACCCGCCGGGTGTGCTCCGCCATCCGGCCGCCGGCCAGCACGGCCACGCTGGCCACCGCCAGCAGGCAGGCCAGCCAGGCCCCGGGCGACAGGACGGCCTGCTCGTCCTGCACCAGCAGGCCGTCCGCGGCCCGGATGGCCTGCCACGGAGTTCAGGATCGGTGCGCCGATGGCCGGATGAGCCTGGTCGTACGCGCTGGCGAACGCCTGGGCCCGGGCCGGGTCGCGGAGCTTCAGGTTCAGCACGTAGGCCGGCGGTCCCGCGTCAGACGTGGCCAGCACGCGGGCATCCGGCTGGGTGGCCCAGGCCAGGCCGAGAGCGCCTGGCCGCACGTGCGGGCCCGCTGACACTGGCCGGTCCGGGAACGGCGCCCAGCAGCCGCCGCCGGGCGAATAGCAGAGGTTCGGGTACGGCGGCATGGCGGCGGTGACCGCGATCCCGGCGACCTGGAAGGACCGGCCGTTCAGGGTGATCCGGTCGCCGGCGCCGACGCCGAGCGCCTCAGCGAAGGTCCGCTCGAGCACCACGCCGCCGCCGCGAACCCAGCTGCCCGCGGTCACCTTCGGCTGGTCGACCGGGGCGCAGCGCCTGGCGGCGTCCTTCCACTTCCGCCCGGGCGGTCAGGCCGCGGGCCCGCAGGACCGCCCCGGCGAGCGGATAGGGCCCGCTGTGGCCGGTGACCCCGGACGCGTGCACCAGCGCCGTGGACCTGGGCCGGGACCGGTGGGCCGGGGCGACCTGGCCCGGCCGGTGCGGCGCTGCACCGGGAGCTAGGGCCACCACGTCCGGGCCGTTCGTCGCCGCCCGGGTCTGCTGGTACGGCTGGCTGGTCACCCCGTGCAGGGCCAGTCCCAGGGTGAGCGTGGCGGTGGCGGCCGTGATGACGAGCAGCAGCAGCACGGCCTGGGCCGGGCGGTGCCGCAGGTCCCGGGCCGCCAGCCGGCCGATCAGCAGGCTCCTGCTCAGCAGGACCCGGCCCACGGCTCAGCCCTCCAGCCCGGCAAGGCTGCCGAGGTTCCCGGTGGTGCCGCCGGTCAGCCGGGTCTCGTCGACGAACGCCCCGTCGCGCATGGAGATCAGCCGGTCGGCGGTGGCCGCGATCCGCGCGTCGTGGGTGACGATGACCAGCGTCTGCCCGGCCGCGTGCAGCCGGTCGAACAGCCGGAGCACGTCCAGGGTGGCCTCGCTGTCGAGGTTGCCGGTGGGCTCGTCGGCCAGCACGACCAGCGGCTCGTTGGCCAGCGCCCGGGCGATCGCGACCCGCTGCCGCTGGCCGCCGGACAGCGCTGCGGGCAGGAACGCGGCCCGGTCGGCCAGCCCGACCTGCTCCAGCAGGTCCGCTGGCCCGGCGCCGGGCCTGTCCGGGGCGAGCGCCCGGCCAGCAGCGCGGGCAGCTCGACGTTCTCCACCGCGGTGAGCTCGTCCATCAGGTGGAAGGCCTGGAACACGAAGCCCGACGGCCTCGCGCCGCAGCCGGGCCAGCGCCCGCTCGCCCATCGGGTCGATGCGCTGCCCGGCCAGCCAGAGCTCGCCCGCCGGTGGGCCGGTCCAGCCCGCCCAGCAGGTGCAGCAGGGTCGACTTCCCGCAGCCGCTCGGTCCCATCACGGCCAGCGTCTCGCCCGGCGGCGACCTCCAGGTCGACCCCGTCGACCGCGCGGACCAGCCCGGCTTCCCGGCCGTACTCCTTGCGCAGGGCCCGCGCGGCGCGCAGCGCCGCCGGTCGCCGGTGCCGCCCGCCGGTGCGGTCGCTCGCTCATGACTGTCCTTCCGGGCTGGTCCAGGTTCCGTTCGCATGCCTCCAGCCAGCGCAGGTCGGCCTGCAGCCGGAGCACGATGCCCTCCAGCAGCAGCCCGGCGGCGGAGCGGTCCGGCTCGGCCATCGCGGCCCGCTGCGCGTCGCGCAGCCGCGCGCAGCAGCTCGCGGCGCTGCGCGTCCACGATGCGCGACCGGGTCGGCCAGTCCGGCCGCCGCGGCCGCGACCAGCTTGAGGTGGAACTCCGCCAGGTCGGGCCTGGGCCAGCTCACCTCGGTGAGCCAGTCGGCGACCCGCTGCTGGCCCGGCCGGGGTCAGCGCGTACACCTTGCGGTCCGGCCGGTCCGGCCAGTCCGGCCGACCGCTCGCAGGTCACCAGGCCCGCCTTCTCCAGCCGGGTCAGCGTGACGTAGATCTGCCCGGCGTTCATCGCGTCGCCGAGCGGGCCGAGCGCCTGCCGCAGCCGCGCCCGCAGCTGGTAGCCGTGCGACGGCTCCTTGGCCAGCATGCGCCAGCACCACTTCCTGCTGCACGGCACCTCCTGCGGCATGGCGGGTGTGTCCTTCCCGGGCCCGGCGGCCTTTCATGGATAACGGTTATCTGATAGATAGCGGTTATCTGCGGCCGTGTCAAGACGCGGGCACCACGCCGCAGGTGGCTAGCCCGCCGCAGGTGGCTAGGGTGTGTTGCGCGCGGACCCTCCGCCGATCCCGGGCGGGCCCCTGGAGAAAGAGCGCCGTCATGGAGTGGAAGGTCGTCTCGCAGCGGCCGCTGTATACCGACGAGTGGCTGGACATCCGGATCGCCGACGTCGAACTGCCGGGCGGCCGGCATCTGCAGCACCGGCTGATCCGCACCCCGCCCGGGGCCGGCGTGGCCGCGGTCCGCGCCGACGGCGGGTGCTGCTGCTCTGGCGGCACCGGTTCATCACCGGGCACTGGGGCTGGGAGGTCCCGCTCGGCCGGATCGAGGACGGCGAGTCCCCGGCCGGGGCGGCCGCCCGCGAGTTCGAGGAGGAAACCGGCTGGCGGGCCGGACCGCTGCGCCACCTCATCTCGGTCCATCCCACGCCCGGCCTCGTCTGACTCCGCGCATCACGTGTACCGCGCCGACGAGGCGACACAGCTCGGCAGCCCGGCCGATCCCTTCGAATCCGAGCGGATCGCCTGGGTGCCGCTGGACGACGTCCCGGCCCTGATCGGCCGGGGCGAGATCGCCAGCGCCACGACCTCCGCCGCCCTGCTCTACCTGCTGGCCGCGGGATAGGCCGTCCCGCGCGGGCGGGCCGGCCAGCGCGGCCGGGGGTTGACGGCGGGCTGGCTAACGGCTATCTAATAGATAACCGTTAGCTGACATGGCCGTGTCCTGCGCCTGGAGGGGGCTGCCCGTGGGCCGCACCGGGCTCGTCTGCCGTCTCGCCGCGCGGGACATCCGGCACCGCCCGGCCCAGGCGCTGCTCCTGCTGCTGGTGATCACGGCGGCCATGACCGTGCTCACCCTGGGACTGATCCTGCACGGCGTGGCCAGCAGGCCCTACGACCAGACCAGGGCGGACACCGCGGGACCGGACGTGGTCGTGAGCAGCGCCGGGTTCCCGGGGCCGCGGATCACCTCGGCGGCTGCGGGCCGGCTCACCGCGCTCACCCGCGCGCCGGGCGTGACCGCGCACAGCGGGCCCTACCCGGTGGCCTGGCCCGTCCTGCGGGCGCCCGGCGTGACCGCGCGGGCCATGGCCGAAGGACGCAGCCAGGCGCCCGCCCGCGTCGATCAGCCGAGGGTGATCGAGGGCACCTGGGTCCGCCGCGGCGGCGTGGTCGTGGAACGCGCGTTCGCCAGCGCGCTCGGCGTCCAGGTGGGTGGCCGGATCACCCTGGACGGCCGCCCGTTCCGGGTGACGGGCCTCGCGGTCACCGCCGCCGTCCCGGTGTTCTCGCAAGTGTGCTTCTACGGGGGCCGCGGCGCTCCCCGGCGCCCGGCCTCCTTCGATACCGGCCTGGTCTGGGTCACCCAGGCGGCCGCCCCGGCCTTCGTGGCCCGGCACCAGCCGCCGCCCGGGCCAGGCCCCGCCCCGCTGACGGCCTGGCAGACCCTGCGGTCGGCGTCCGGCACGCTGGTGGCCCAGGAACAGCAGGTCCTGGTCCCGGCCGGCTGGCTGCTCGGCCTGCTCGCCATGGCCAGCGTGGCCGTGGCCGCCGCGGTCCTCCTGGCCCAGCATCTCGCCGTCGCGCTGGCCGCGGCCGGGGCCGGGCTGGCCGCCGGCTGGCTGGCCGCCCCCCTGCTCGCCAGCCCCGGTGCATCCCTGGTCGGCAGCCCCGGCACCCCCGCACTGACCTGGTCTGCTGGCCTGCTGGTGACGGCGGCCGCGGTGGCGGTGGCCGGCGTCTCGACCCTCGTCCCCGCCGTGCGGGCCGCGCGGGCCGCCACCGTGACCGCGCTGGCCGGGGCGGCCCGGCCGCCGCGGCGCCAGGGCCGCCCGATCGCCCTCTCGGCCTGGCTGCCCGTGCCGCTCCTGCTGGGCCTGCGCCTCGTCACCCGCCAGCCCCGCCGGGCGCTGCTCAGCACGGCCAGCTTCACGGTCACCGCCACCACCGTCGTCGCGGTCCTGATCTTCCACGCCACGGTGGGCCAGCAAGCCAGCCGGCCGGGGGCCGTGGTCCGGGCCGGCGGACCCGGGGAACGCCCGCGTCGGCCAGGTCCTGCTCGTCATCACCCTGGTGATGGGCATCCTGGCGGCCGCCAACGCCCTGGTCACCACCTGGGCGGGCGTGCTGGACACCCGGCGCTTCTCGGCCATCGTCCGCTCTCTCGGCGCCACCCCCGGGCAGGCCACCGCCGGGCTGGCCGCGGCCCAGCTGCTGCCAGCCCTGGCCGGCGCGGTGCTCGGCATCCCGGCCGGGCGCGCACTGTACGGGGCGGTCCAGAACGGGGGGCCGCAAGGCAGCCCCCCGGCCGATAGCGGAGATCCTGGCCGCAGAGATCCCATGACGGGCTGAATCACCCGCAGCAGGGGATGCGGGCCGGGCCCGGTCCTGGCCAGCGTCAGAACATGACGCGAGTCGCCAGGGCCGTGCGCGGGCTGTGGCCCGATCACAACCCGCTCCGGCGGGCTTCGGACCGGGCGGAGGCCGGGATCCTGGCCGGGCTGGCCCTGGGCTTCCTGCTCGGCGCCCCGCTGATCGCCGTGGCGGTCTGGCAGCTAGCCTTCGCCACCGTCTTCACCACCACGGACGCGGAGCACGCGGGCTGGCACCCGGTCCCGGCCCGGCTGCTCGCCGCCGCGCCCCAGTCCTACGGGTACACCGTCACCGCGCCCGCCCGGTGGCACACGCCCGGCGGGGCCGAGCGCAGCGGGCGGATCCCGGTCAGTCCCGGCACCCGGGCCGGGACCACGGTGACCATCTGGGCCGGGCCGGCCGGCCTGCTGAGCCGCTCCCCCACGTCGCCGTTCCAGGGCGCACTCCAGGCCTACGTCACCGCGGCCATGGCCGTGCCCTGCTGGGGAATGGTGCTGCTGTGCGCCGGCGTGCTCAGCCGCCGCCTGCTCGACGCCCGCCGCCTGGCCGCCTGGGACGCCGACTGGCAGGCCATGGATCGGCGCGGCCCGGCCGGCGCCAGTCCCGGGCCGTAGAGCGGGCCGCGCCGGGCGGAGTGCGGGCCGCCGGCCACCCGGCGGTTCGTGGCCGCGGCGGCGGCCCGGCCCGGGGCAGCCAGCGGGATGGCTCACGCGTAGTAGCGGTAGATCGCCTGGGCCACGCAGGCCGGCCTGGCGCCCCCGTCCACCTCCACGGTGAGGTCGGCGGTCAGCTGCACCGCCTGGCCGTCGCCGACCGGTTCCACCGCGGCGACGGCCGCGGCCCGGGCCGTGTCCACGTGGATCCACTGGTGGTCGCCGGTCGCGCCGGCGAAGGTGTTCACCCGCTCCTGGGTCACCTCCGTCCAGCCGGTGCGCCCCAGGTCGGTGCCTGCCAGGGCGGTGATCTCCGGCAGGCCGTGGGCCACGGTGCTCATGCGCTGGTTCCTCCATGGGTCTCGCGGAGCTGCTTCTTGAGGATCTTGCCGGTGGCGGTGCGCGGCAGGCCGGTGGTGAACCGCACCGACTTCGGAATCTTGTACCGGGCCAGGCGGCCGTCCAGGAAGCCCAGGATGTCCGCCTCGGACGCGCGCTCGCCCGGGCGGAGCACGACCACGGCCCGGCCGACCTCACCCCACCGGCCGTCCGGGACCCCGATCACCCCGCAGTCGGCGACCGCCGGGTGACTGAGCAGGGCGTTCTCCACCTCCGCCGGGTAGATGTTCTCGCCGCCGGAAATGATCACGTCCTTGATCCGGTCCACCACGGACACGTAGCCGTCCCCGTCCCTGGTCCCCACGTCGCCGGAGCGCAGCCAGCCGCCGGCCAGCGCCGCGCCGGTCGCCTCCGGCTGGCCCCAGTACCCCCGCATCACGTTCGGGCCGGCCACGATGATCTCGCCCCGCTCGCCCGGTGCGGCCTCGGCCCCGTCCGGGCCGACCACCCGGACATCGGTGAAGAAGTGCGGCACCCCGGCCGAGCCCGGCCTTGGCCAGGGCGTGCTCCGCATCCAGCAGCAGCGCCCCCGGCGCGGTCTCGGTCATCCCGTACCCCTGGATGAAGGTCAGCCCCCGGTCGGTGTACCGGCGGATGGTGGCGTCGGGTACTGGCGCGCCGCCGCACAGCAGCATCCGCAGGCTGGACGTGTCCGCGGCGGCCCAGCCGGGGGCGGCGGCCATCGCGTCGTAGATCGCCGGGACACCGAACATCGAGGTGACCCGGTACCGGGCGATCAGCTCCAGCGCCCGGGCCGGCTCGAAGGCCGGCTCGATCAGCACCGTGCCGCCCTTGAGCATGGTCGGCAGGCACAGCATGTTCAGCGCGGCGGTGTGAAACAGCGGGGCCACCGCCAGCGCCACCTCATCCGCCCGGAAGTCGGCGTCGACCACCACGTTGACCGCGTTCCAGGTGATGTTGCCGTGGGTCAGGGTCGCGCCCTTGGCCCGGCCCGTGGTCCCCGAGGTGTACATGATCAGGCTGGGATCGTCCAGGCTGACCGGCACGTCAGCCGGCTCCGGGGCGGGCCGGCCAGCAGGCTCTCGTAGTCGTGGCCCGCCGCGGCCGGGTCATCGCCCGCCGCCGGCCGGGCCAGCGCGACGAGGTGGCGGAGCCCCGTGCTCCGGCCAGCCTGGCCGCGGAGGCCCGCGGCCACCGCCGCCTGCTCCGGGGCGTACACCAGCAGCGCCGCCCCGCAGTCGGCGAGCTGGAAGGCCAGTTCGGGGGCGGCCAGCCGCATGTTCAGCGGGACGAAGACCGCCCCCGCGGACCAGGCCGCGAACATGGTTTCCAGGAAGGCCGGATGGTTCGGGCCGAGATACGCCACCCGCGAACCCGGCCCGGCGCCGAGCCCGCGCAGCGCCCGGGCCAGCCGGGCCACCCGGTCGTCCAGCTCGGCGTAGCTGAGCGCGCGGCCCGCATACAGGATCGCGCGCGCGCCGGGGGTCTTGCGCGCCCGGCGGGCGGTCCACGAGCCCACGCCCTCGTTGAGCACGGCCTGCCCCTCTCAGCCGCAGGCCGCCCGGCCCCGGCGCCCGGCTGGCAGGCGGCAGGCACCCCGGGTGCCCCGATCGCTTCGCCGGGGGCGTGCGCGGACCGGCCGTTGGAGAACAAAGCCCGCCCGCCGGGGACGGTCGGCGCGTCCAGGTCCGGGCCTGCGGTCACGGGGGCCTCCGGCGCTCGCCGGGCGGTCAGCGGGAGGCAGCCGGGCCGGCCTGCCCGGCTGCCGCGCCGTCCCGCGGTCCTATTCTGGCCACTCCGCACCCGGGGGCGCACCCCCGGCCGCCGGTTCGGGCGGCGATCCTGGCCCGGCCTGGCCCGGCCCGGGCGGGTCCTGCGGGGCGGCCAGCCCGCGCAGCGCCAGCCGCCGCTCGCACCAGCGCCGGAGCTTCGGGTCCAGCGAGGAGCGCAGCAGCGGCCAGTCCTGGGTCAGCAGCCGCGGGTTGACGAAGCGGGCCAGGTCGTTACGGCGGCCCTGGGTCAGCACGATGCCGTACAGGCTGCGCCGGAGCCGGTCGTCGGCCACGTCGAATTCCCGCATCCCCGGCCAGGCCAGGTGGCGGGGCAGGACGATGACACCCCGTTCGGGCCCGTGCAGATCTTCCAGGCGGGCGGGCAGGCGCCCCGCCAGCCCGATCCGCCCGGGCCGCAATAGATCCGTCAAGGACATGGGACCGATTATCACTGACCTGCCTGGATGTTCCGGCATTGACTCGCGGGAAAGCGTGTCGGGCCCGCCCCCGCGCCCGGTGGCCAGCGGCCGGCCACGGCGCGGCTACACTCGTCGCATGTCCAGCGATACCCCGGGACCGAGCTGGCGGTTCTTGTTCCGGCCCAAGTGGCTGGGCTGGCATGCACTGATGGTCGTGTCCGTCCTCGGCATGCTCGCCCTGGGCGACTGGCAGTTCCACCGCGCCGAGTCAGGGAACTCCCTGAGCTGGGCGTACACCTTTGAGTGGCCTATTTTCGCCGGGTTCGCGATCGTCTTCTGGGCCAAGACGATCAAGGACGAGTTCCGGCCGCCGGCCCAGCCCGAGGGCCTGGACGGCGTGGCCCTGCCCGCCGGCCGGGACGGGGCGGCCGCGGCCGCCGCCCTCGCGAACAGCTCGGAGCGGGACAGTGGCCCCGGCGCCGCCGCGGACGAGGACGATGAGGAACTGGCCGCCTACAACGCTTACCTGGCCCGGCTCACCGCCGAGGCGAGTAGGCACGGCAAGTGGCACGGGCTCCGCTGAGCGCCGCCCTGACCACAACAGAATTGAGGAGGCAGGCCGGTGCGCGCAGCCGTGCTCCGCTACCGGGTGATGGCCTACGTGACCGGCGTGGTGCTGATCATCCTGTGCTTCGTCGGGATCCCGCTGCAGGTGATCGACAACAACGCCATCATCGTCAACGACGTCGGCACGCTGCACGGGATGCTGTACATCATCTACATCATCTTCGCCTACCTGCTGGCCCGGCGGCTGCACCTGGCGGTCGGGCCGACCGTGCTGCTGCTGCTGGCCGGCACCATCCCGGTGCTGACCTTCGTGGTCGAGCGCTGGATGACCCACCGCTATATCGAGCCGGCCATGGCCCAGGCGGAGGCGGCGCCGGCGCCGGGCCCGGTGCCCGCACCGCCCTCCTCGCCGGCTCCCCGCCGGCCCGCTAGGCCCGCCCGGATTGCCCGGGCGGGCGCAGGACCAGGCGGACGAGGCCGGCCACGGCCAGGAGCAGGCGGCCCGCGGCCAGCCGGGCCACGGCCGGGACGAGGCAGGCCAGGACAGGGTGAGCCAGGACAGGGTGAGCCAGCACTACTTCACCGCCAGCCCGGCGGCCGCACACCGCCCGGGCCTGGTCCGGGTCGTCCTGGCGGACCTGGACTTCGAGTGCGCCACAGACGCCGGGGTGTTCTCCGCGGCCCGGCTGGACCCGGGCACCCGGGTGCTGCTGGACACCGTGCCGCCTCCCCCAGCCCGCGGTGACCTGCTCGATCTCGGCACCGGATACGGCCCCATCGCGCTGGCCATGGCGGCCCGGGCGCCGCAGGCCACGGTCTGGGCGGTGGACACCAACGAGCGCGCGCTGGGCCTGTGCGCCGCCAACGCGGCCCGCGCCGGGCTGGGCAACGTGCGCTGCGCCCGCCCGGCGGCCCCGGAGCTGCCCGGCCAGTTCGCCGCGATCTGGTCCAACCCGCCGATCCGGGTCGGCAAGCAGGCGCTGCACGGCCTGCTGGCCACCTGGCTGGGCCTGGCTGGCCCCCGGCGGCCAGGCTCACCTCGTGGTCCAGCGGAACCTGGGCGCGGACTCGCTGCAGCGCTGGCTGCAGGCCGAGGGGTGGGCGGCCCGCCGGATCGCCTCCCGCAGCGGCTACCGGGTGCTGGAGGTGACCGCCCGGTGAGCCGGCCGGACCAGCCAGGCCCGGACCAGCCAGCCGGGGCGCCGCCGCAGCGGCCGGACGCGGCCCCGGCGGGTGGCCAGTACAAGCAACTGCGCCCGACGGACGTGAAGCGGCTGAACCGCTCCTGGCGCCGGGCCACCGGGGCCCGGCTGGCCCTGCTGCTCGACTCGGTGACCCAGCCGTTCAACGTCGGGATGATCGTGCGGTCGGCGGCGGCGTTCGGCGCCGAGCACATCTGGCTGTGCGGGAACTCGGCCGCCCTCGACCATCCGTCCGCGGCGAAGACCGCGCTGGGCACCCAGCGGCTGCTCAGCTGGGAACGTGAGCCGGACCCGGCGGCCGCGGCCAAGGCGGCCCGGGCCGACGGGCTGCGGGTGATCGCGATCGAGCAGGCGGCCGGGGCCTACCCGCTGCACGAGGCCCCGCTGCAGGGCGACGTCTGCCTGGTGTTCGGCAACGAGGACCATGGCTGCTCGCCGGCGCTGCTGGCGGTCGCCGACGCGGTCGCCTATATCCCGCTGGTGGGCCGGGTCGGTTCACTGAACGTGTCCGCCGCGGCCGCCATCGCCCTGGCTGAGGCCCGCCGGCAGGAGTGGTCGCCGGGCGGCCGGCCCGGCCCCGGGCCAGGCGGCTGAGACCGCTGAGCCTGGCGAACGAGACTGCACTGAGCAGGGCGGATGAGAAACCCCGGGGCCACAGGCGTTTCAGGATCCGGTCATGATCCGTTTACAGAGTGCTCGGCCCGGTAGCGCATACTCGCATACATGCCGACCGCATTCCTCGATCAGCCCAGGCCGGTAGCCTTCGCGCACCGCGGGGGGGCGGCGCACGCCCCCGAGAACTCGTGGCGGGCCTTCGAGCACGCCGTCGGGCTCGGCTACCGGTATCTGGAGACCGATGTCCAGGCGACGCTGGACGGGGCGCTCGTCGCGTTCCACGACCGGACGCTGGACCGGGTGACCGGCCGCCCCGGCCGGATCGCCAGGATGAACCACCGCGATCTCGCCACCGCGCTGATCGACGGCACCGAGCCGATCCCGCTGCTGGAAGATCTGCTGGGCGCCTGGCCGGACGTGCGGTTCAACATCGACCTGAAGGACGCTCCCGCGGTGGAGCCGCTCGCGGTGGTGCTGCGCCGGGCCGCGGCCTGGGACCGGGTCTGCGTGACCTCGTTCTCGGCGAGCCGCCTGCGCGCCGCGCGGCGGGTGTTCGACCGGCAGGTCTGCATGGCCGCCTCCCCGATCGGCACCGCCGTGGTCCGGTTCGGCGGGCCCCGCGGGCCGCGTGACCTGACCCGGCCGGGCCGGGTGGCGGCGGGCCGGACCAGCCGGAGCGGGCCCGGGCTGCCCCGGCCGGCCGGGGAGGCCGCCCAGGGCGCGCCGCAGCTGGCCAGCCGCGGGGCCCATCTGGCCCTGGCCGAGCGCCTGGCCCGTACCGGCGTGCGCTGCGCCCAGGTCCCGGCCCAGGTGGCCACGCCCGCGTTCGTGGGCCGGGCGCACGCCCTGGGCCTGCACGTGCACGCCTGGACCATCAACTCCGCCGAGGTGATGCGGGACCTGCTGGACATCGGGGTGGACGGCATCATGACGGACGAGACCGTGGCCCTGCGGGATGTGCTGATCAGCCGCGGCGAGTGGCACCCGCGCCCGGCCGGGTGAGGTAGCCGGCGACCGCCCGCGGGTCAGGCGGCCAGCACTTCTAGGTGAGCATGCCGGCACCCGCGGGTCCGGGGCCCGCCGAGGGGGTTGGAATCGGGCACAGCGGGAATCTTGACCGGGTACTCGGCGTTAACTAATTCACAAGGCTGAGCGCCTGGGAGGCAGTGACTAATGGCCGAACGCGCACTTCGCGGCACCCGGCTCGGGGCGACGAGCTACGAGAACGACCGTAACACCGACCTGGCGCCACGCCAGGAAATAGCTTTTGATTGCCCCAAGGGTCACCACTTTACCGTCCCGTTCGCCGCCGAGGCTGAGGTTCCGGCTACCTGGGAGTGCCGGGTGTGCGGGGTGACCGCGTTCACGGCCACCGGCGACCTGTCCGCCCCGCGGAAGGCCAAGCCGCCGCGGAGCCACTGGGACATGCTGCGCGAGCGCCGGTCCATCGCCGACCTGGAGGAAGTGCTCGCGGAGCGGCTGGCCCTGATCAGGAGCCAGCGTGGTGAGGAAACGCCGCGCAAGCACAACACGAGGCACCGTAAGAGCGCCTGAGTCTGCCGCAGACGGCCCGGCCCGCCCGGGCCGTTTGTGCTGTCCGGGCGGCTGGCAGGCTCAGCGCGCGGCGCGGGCCCCGCGCAGCGAGGCCCAGCGGGAGGCCACTCCCCAGCGCCCGATCCGCCAGAATGCCTCGGCCATGATGGACTTGCTCATCTTGCTGGAGCCGTGGATCCGCTCGACGAACGTGATCGGCACCTCCACCACGCGCAGGCCGGCGTTCAGCGCGCGCAGGGCCAGATCGACCTGGAAGCAGTACCCCTGTGACTCGATCTCGTCCAGCCGGATGCCCCGCAGGGTGCTGGCCCGGTAGACCCGGTATCCCCCTGTCGCGTCCCTGAGCGGGATGCCCAGCATCAGCCGGGCGTAGATGTTCCCTCCCCGGGACAGCGCCTCGCGTGATTTCGGCCAGTTGAGCACCCGGCCCCCCGGCACCCACCGGGAGCCGAGTACCAGATCGGCCTGGCGCAGCGCGTCCAGCAGGAGAGGCAGCTGCTCGGGCTGGTGGGATCCGTCGGCGTCCATCTCCACGACCGCGCCGTAGTCCTGCTCCAGCGCCCAGTGGAAGCCGGCCAGGTACGCGGCGCCGAGGCCGCCCTTGCCGGGCCGGTGCAGGACCCGGACGTGGGAGTCCTCGGCGGCCAGCTTGTCCGCCAGCTCGCCGGTGCCGTCCGGGCTGTTGTCGTTGACCACGAGCAGGTCGGCGTCAGGGACCGCGGACCTGACCCGCGCCGCCATGGTCTCCAGGTTCTCACGCTCGTTGTACGTGGGCATGATGACGGCGACCCGGCCCACGGGAGTCCCGGCTTCGTTGTTGCCAGCCAACCTCTCCTGCCTTCCCCTGACTGCCGCGTGGGGGCGCGGCCTCCCGGGCTCCGCGATCCGTGCAGGTTGGCCCGTGGTCCATGCAGGTTACCGGCACGCGGCGTGATCGGAGCCCGCGCACCAATCGGGATAGCCAAATTTGCACCAATGTTGACACTGGCGGGGCAGGGAAGAGGGCCCGGGCCGCCCTTCGGACCGGAGACCGTCCCGCCGGCAACGAGCTCGTTCTCCGTTGTCTACTGGGCGCCCAGGCCCTTCCCGTTTCCAACCCCCCGGCCCAGCGGGCTACCGGACTCGCCCTGGCGCGCTGCGCCTGGCGTCAGGGCCGGTTCACCGGCCCGCACGCAGCCTGGCCCGGACGGCCTGCTCACCCTGACGGCTAGCCAAGTGCTGGACTGTGCCCAGCAACTTACCCCTGCCCTGGCCGATGTCAACCGGCCGGTGGCCGCCCGGGCGGCCACGGAGGGGCCCTGGTTCCGCCGGCCGCCTGGGGATAGCATGAAACGGTTTCCCAGCGCGTGAGGGCGTCATGACACCGTGGTCAGCGGGCGGTCCGACTAGGGGGCGGCGGCGGGAACCGCAACGGCCCTGGCGGCACGCTGCTGGCTGGCCTCCGGAGTGGGGGCGGCCAGCGGGCGAAGCCCGGCCCAGTGGACCAGCCGAAGCCCGGCCCAGTGGACCACCGGCGAAGCCCGGCCGAGTGGAACTGCCGGGCGGGGAGGATGATCCGGCGCTATCTGACGGGAACCACCGGCGCCCGCCTGGCCTGCCGCGCCCGGCCACCCCTTCCCCTTCCCCCGCCCTCCTGTCCCTGGACGGCCAGGGCACCCTGAGCGCCCCCCAGCCACCGCCTAAAGATCATCCATTCATGGGAGGACCAGCAGATGACGGAGAGCCAGCAGCAGGACCCGGTTTCCGAATCGCAGATTGCGGTGCACTGGCGCGAGGAAGAGTACATCTACCCGCCAGAGTCGTTCGTGGAGCAGGCCAACGCGGCCGACCCGGCGATCTTCGAGCGCTTCGACGAGCAGAACTTCCCGGACTGCTTCGTCGAATATGCGGAGATGCTGAGCTGGGACCAGAAGTGGGACACGGTGCTGGACGCGAGCAACCCGCCGTTCTGGAAGTGGTTCACCGGTGGCCGCCTGAACGCCTCCTTTAACTGCGTGGACCGGCACCTGGCGGACAAAGCGGACAAGGCCGCGATCATCTGGGTGCCGGAACCTGAGGCGGTCGAGCCCGTCGCCATCACCTACCGGGACCTGTACTACCGGGTGAACGAGTTCGCCGCGCTGCTGCGGGACTTCGCCGGGCTGAAGGCCGGCGACCGGGTCACGCTGCACATGCCGATGGTGGCGGAACTCCCGATCGTGATGCTGGCCTGCGCCCGGCTGGGCGTGGTCCACTCGGAGGTCTTCGGCGGGTTCAGCGGCAACGCCTGCGGGACCAGGATCGCCGACTCCGGCAGCCGGGTCCTGATCACGATGGACGGCTACTTCCGCAGCGGCACGCTGGTGGACCACAAGGTCAAGGCGGACGAGGCGCTGGCCGAGGCGGCCAAGCAGGGGCAGGAGGTAGACAAGGTCCTGGTCTGGCGGCGGCACGAGGGCGAGTACGCGTCCCAGACGCCGATGGTGACCGGCCGCGACTTCTTCGTGGACGAGATCATCTCCCCGTACCGCGGGCAGATCGTGGAGCCGGCCTCCATGCCGTCCGAGGCGCCGCTGTTCCTCATGTACACCAGCGGCACCACGGGCCGCCCCAAGGGGGCGCAGCACAGCACCGGCGGGTACCTGTCCTACGTGACCGGGACGTCCAAGTACTACCAGGACATCCACCCCGAGGACACGTACTGGTGCATGGCCGACATCGGGTGGATCACCGGGCACTCCTACATCGTGTACGGCCCGCTGTCCCTCGGCACGACCACCGTGATCTACGAGGGCACGCCCAACTACCCGGACGCGGGCCGGCCGTGGCGGATCGCCGAGCGGCTCGGGGTGAACATCTTCCACACCTCGCCGACCGCCATCCGGATGCTGCGCAAGGTCGGCCCGGACGAGCCGGCCAAGTACAACTACCACTTCAAGCACATGACCACGGTGGGCGAGCCGATCGAGCCCGAGGTCTGGCGGTGGTACCACAAGGCGGTCGGCAAGGATGAGGCCGTCATCGTGGACACCTGGTGGCAGACGGAGACCGGCGGCTTCCTGGGCAGCTCGCTGCCCGCGCTCAAGCCGATGAAGCCGGGCAGCTGCGGGCCCGCCGTGATCGGCATCTACCCGGCCATCTACGACGAGGACGGCCTGGAGGTCCCGGACGGCCGGGCCGGCAACATCGTCATCCGCAACCCGTGGCCCGGCATCATGCAGACGGTCTGGGGCCAGCCGGAGCGGTTCATCTCGGTCTACTACGAGAAGTACAACAAGGACCCGGACAGCAAGGACTGGCACGACTGGCCGTACTTCTGCGGGGACGGGGCGGTCCGCGCCCAGGACGGCTACTACCGGATCCTCGGCCGGGTCAACGACGTGATCAACGTGGCCGGGCACCGGCTGGGCACCAAGGAGATCGAGTCGGCCGCGCTGACCGTGACCGAGGTGGCCGAGGCGGCCGCGGTCCCGGTCATCGACGACATCCGGGGCCGCGCGGTCGAGGTGTACGTGTCGCTCAAGCCAGGCTTCACGGCCAATCAGGAGATGGTCAACAAGGTCACCCGGTCCATCGAGACGGAGATCGGCAAGATCGCCCGGCCGAAGAACGTGTGGATCGTCCCGGACATGCCGAAGACCCGGTCCGGCAAGATCATGCGCCGGGTGATCGCCGCGGTGTCCAACTTCACCGACACCGGGGACGTCACCACGCTGGCGAATCCGGAGATCGTGGAGGAGATCCGGCACGAGGTGCAAGCGGCCAAGGTGGCACGCGGTGACGTGCCGCGGGAACTCAGCGAGACGGAGAAGGCCGAGATCCAGTCGTTCGGCACCGAGTAGCCAGCGGATCCCGGGGACTGCCCCTGGCTCTGTCGCTCACCGTGGAATGCGCCGCCCCGGCCCCGCCGGGACGGCGCATTCCTCCGTTCGCCCCCGATCCTGGAGCCTGGGGATGGAGCCCATGATCAGCGAAGAGGACCTGCGGCAGATGCCCGCCGAGGACCGGGCCGCGCTGGCCCGCTCCCTGGCCGCCGTGAACGCCGACCTTCCGTCCCTCGACGGCGCCGAGCAGCGGCGCAGGCGCATGGTGCTGTTGCTGACCGTCTCCTCGGCCGTCCTGATCCCGTGGATCGTGCTGCTCGCGCTCACCCTGCCGCGCCACTACGTGGCCGGGCACTGGAGGCTGACCTGGGTCGGCTTCGACATCATCCTGCTGGCCGCGCTGGCCTCCACGGCCTATTTCGCCTGGCGCCGGCGGCAGGCGGTGGTGATCACCGCGTTCATCACCGCGACGCTGCTGACCTGCGACGCCTGGTTCGACGTCACGACCTCATCCGGGGCCCGCGACACCCTGGAAGCGATCGCCTCGGCGGTGCTCATCGAACTGCCGCTGGCGGCGCTGCTGTACTGGGTGGCCTACCGGCTGCTGCGGGCCGCGGCGCGGCGCGCCTGCGGCCTCGACGGGCACCCGCATGAGCCCGTCCGGCTGGCCACGCTGCCGCTGATCGGCGTGCGCAGGCCGGGCGGCTGATCACCGGCCTGATCACCCTGGCCGGCGGCTGGCCGCGGCCCGGCCCCGGCCGGCTGCGGCGGCCGGAGGCTGAACGGCGCGAGCAGCGCCTGCCACACCTGGCCTGGCTGGTCAGCCGGATCCCCGGCGGGGACGTGACGCCGGCGCAGGCGGCGGAACCCGAATCTGGTCATCAATCGTGTCCCTTTCCAGCGCGGGCGGCCAGCAGGACGGCCGGACCCGGATGGGACGCGAGGGGCCGCCGGGGCGCAGGTTAGGCGGAAGACGCCGCGGGGAAGCGCGGCACGGAAACACATGGCCGGGGTACGCCCGGCCGACTGTGGATGACCAGTCTAGCGCCCCGCCGCGGCTGAGGCGGGAGATCCGCCGGCGCGCCGCCAGGAGGACGGTGCGCCCGGCCGGCGACGGCCACCGCACCCGGCGCCGCGCCCGGCCCGGCTCAGGCCTGCAGCGGCACGACCACGGTCCCCGTGGCAGTGACCACGATGACCGGCTCGTCCAGCACCCGGGACGCGGACGGCCCGCGGCCCGGGTCGGCGCGGCACACCACGCGGGCCTCGAAGGCCAGCTCCCGGCTGCGCCGGCCGGTGCGCATCACGGTGGCGGTCGCCTCGATCACGTCCCCGGCCAGCACCGGCGCCCGGAACTGGACGTCGGAGTAGGACGCGAACAGCCCCTCGTCGCCGTCCATCCGGATCGCCGCCTCGGTGGCCACGTCGCCGAACAGGCCGAGCACGTAGGCCCCGTCCACCAGGTTCCCGCCGTAGTGGGCGTGGCTCGCGGGCACGTAACGCCGGTGGGTGACGGTCAGCCCGTCATGGTGGCCCGCGGACGGTGTGCCCGCGGACGGCTGGCCGGTCACGGCGCACCGGCCCCGGCCGGCGCCGGCAGGCTGGCCCGGGGCTGGCTGGCTCGGGGGCCAGCACGTGCACCAGGTAGCTGGCCACCTCGCGGGGCGTGGTGCCGCGGCCGAAGATCCGGTCCACGCCGAGCTCCCCGGCCATGCCCGGGTCGAACCGCGGGCCGCCCACCACCAGCAGCGGCCTGCCCGCCGGGTAGGCGGCGCGGAACGCGGCGGACAGCTGCCGCGCCCCGGCCAGATGCGCTTCACGCTGGGTGACCACCTGGCTGACCAGGACGGCGTCCGCCCGCTCGGCCTGCGCCCGGGCTACCAGGTCAGGCACATCCACCTGCGCGCCCAGGTTCACCACCCGGATCTCCCGGTAGTACTCCAGGCCCTTCTCCCCCGCGTGCCCCTTGACGTTGAGGATCGCGTCGATACCCACGGTGTGCGCGTCGGTGCCGATGCAGGCGCCCAGCACGACCAGCTTGCGGCCCAGGCCGCTGCGCACCCGCAGGTTGATCTCGGCCGGGGAGAGCACCGGGAACTCACGCGGGGTGACGGTCACCGCGGACAGGTCCACCAGGTGCCCGGTCCGGCCGTAGACGATGAAGAAGGTGAAGTCGGGGCCCATGCCCTTGGCGTGCACCACCATGGCCGGGTCCAGGCCCATCTTGCCCGCCAGCTGCAGCGCCGCGCCCTCGGCGAGCGCGCGCTGGTCCTCGGTCCCGAACGGGACCGGCAGGGTGAAGGAGACCTGCAGCTGCCCGTCGCCCGTGGTGTCCCCGTAGGGACGGATAACCGGCCCGCTCATACGTCACGCTCCAGGAACTCACTCGCCGGGTTGCTCTGCTGGCCCGGGGGCGCGACCCCCCGGAACCCCCGGGGGAACCGCTCTCCAGGAACTCACTCGCCGGGTTGAAGTAGCCGGGGGCGCGGGCGATGACCCCGTCGAGACCGCGGCCGCCGTCGGCGGGACGGCGGGTGACGCCGAAGGTGCCGTCCGCGATCGCGTCCAGCAGGCCGTCCCGGCTGATCCGCCGGAGCAGGTCCACCGCCTCGCCGAGGACCTGGTGAGCCCGCTGTTCGACGAACCCGCCGGGCGGCGGGCGGAAGTTCTCGCCCAGCCGGGCCGCGGCGCGGGCCACGTACCGCGCGTTCTCCAGGGCCAGGTCGCGGTCGGACAGGAACGGGGTGTGGATTCCCTCGGTCATCATCCCGATCAGCAGGATGGACTGGTCCGTCATGACCCCGGCCAGGTTGAAGAACGCATCCAGCAGATACCCGGCGAACACGTTGCCGGTCATGTGCTTGGTCGGCGGCATGTACTTCAGCGGGGCGTCCGGGAACAGCTCCCGGACCAGCTGGGCGTGCGCCAGCTCGAGCACGAACGAGTCGGGCACCTCGGGGTTGATCTCGAACGCGTGGCCCAGGCCCAGCTGCCCGTCGGCCAGTCCTGCTTCGCGGCCGAAGAACTCGTTCATCAGCTGGCTGACCACCACCGTGTGCGCGGCGTCCACCGCGTCGGCGGTGGTCAGGTAGTTGTCCTCGCCGGTGTTGATGATGATCCCGGCCCGGGCGTGGATCTGCCGGGCGAACCGCTGGTCGATGAACGTCCGCCGCGGGTTGATGTCCCGGAAGATGATCCCGTACATGCAGTCGTTGAGCATCATGTCCAGCCGCTCCAGCCCGGCCAGCGCCGCGATCTCCGGCATGCACAGCCCGGAGGCGTAGTTGGTCAGCCGCACGTACCGGCCCAGCTCGCGGGAGACGTCGTCCAGCGCGGCCCGCATCAGCCGGAAGTTCTCCTGGGTGGCGTAGGTCCCCGCGTAGCCTTCCCGGGTCGCTCCTTCCGGCACGTAGTCGAGCAGGGACTGGCCGGTGGACCGGATCACCGCGACGATGTCCGCGCCTTCCCGGGCCGCGGCCTGCGCCTGGGGGATGTCCTCGTAGATGTCGCCGGTGGCCACGATCAGGTAGATCCACGGCTTGGCCGGGTCCGCGGTCGACTTGATCATCTCGTCCCGCTCGGCCCGGCTGCGGTCGATGACCGCGAAGCCCCGGGTGAGCGCGGCCCGCGCGGCGTCCCGGGCGGCCGTGGCGTCGGCGCCCTCCGGCAGCCGGAACTTGACCGTGCCGGCCGCGGCGTCGGCGGCCAGCGCGCGCAGCGTCGGGTACCCCCCGGCCAGCAGCGCGTCCCAGACCGGGAGGGCCACGCCGTGCTCCAGCCCGGTGCCCTCCCGGACGCTGTCGGCCAGCCGGTTCACCCACGGCATGCCGTCGGCGTCCGCACCCTCCAGCCCGGCCAGCCGGAGCACCGCCCGTTCCACTGACACGGTGGTATGCCGGGTGGCCAGGTCCACGATCGGCTGCCCGGCGATCCGGGCCAGCTCGCGGGCCTCCGCGACCATCGCGGGGTCCAGCCGGAGCCTCGATTCCACCCGCAAACCTCCTTTAGTCGGCCAGCCTGCCTGAGGCGGCCCGCCTGCCTTACCCGGCCAGCCTGGCCTCGAACAGCGCACGGACCCCGGGCTCGGACCGGATCAGGCCCAGCGCGAGTTCCGCATGACCAGGCACATACCCGTTGCCGATCAGCATCGTCACATCGGCGGCCACGCCCTCGGCCCCCAGCGCGGCCGCGCTGAACGAGGTGGCCATCGAGAAGAAGATCACCGTGCCGCCGGCCGCGGTGGCCAGCACCGCGCCGCCCTCGCAGCCGGGCACGTCCACGCACACCACGGTCACGTCGGCCGGGCCGCCGGCCGACGTGACCGCGCCGGCCAGCGCCACCGGGTCCCGGGCGTCCGCGATCACCACCTGGTCCGCGAGCCCGGCCTGGCGGACCGCGGCGGCCTCGGTGTCGGTGGGGACCACCGCGATGACCGGGCCGGCCCCGGCCCGGCGGGCGGCCGCCGCGGACAGGGAGCCGCTCTTGCCGCCGGCCCCGATGATGGCCACCACGGGCCCGTCCCGCTGCTCAGCATGGGCCAGCTCAGCCGGGGCCAGCCCAGCCCGGGCCAGCACGGCCCGCACCACCCGCTCGGTCAGGGCGGGGGCCCCGCAGACGTCCAGGACGGCGAGGGCCAGGGCGGCGGGCAGGTCCGCGGGCAGCACCGCGGCGATGGAGCGGCCGAACAGAATCGCGTGCCCCGCGCACGGCACCTGCTCGGACTGGCCGTCCCAGCGGGCCAGCCCGTCGGTCACGGCCAGCGGGGTCAGGCTGAGCGAGACCAGCGTGGCGATCCGGTCCCCGGCCGCCAGTCCCAGCGGCGACTGCGGCCCCGCCTCGTCCACCAGGCCGGTGAGCATCCCGCCGGACCCGGTCACCGGGTTCTGCATCTTCCCGCGCCCGGCGATGATGTCCAGCACGGCGCCGCGCATGGCGGCGGCTGATCCGCCGGTGGACTCACGAAGCTGCCGGTAGGAGGCGGCGTCCAGGTTCAGCCGGTCCACCGCGACCCGGACCTCATCCGGCCAGATGGCCGGGTCCGCGTCCAGCCGCCAGGCCGCCTGGGGCAGGACGCCGGACGGCTCCAGCACCCGGTGCAGGCCGAGTGGTGAGCCCGGGCGGCGCCCGGTGCGCGGCGGATCCTCGATCAACGGATGCTCCATAGCTAACAGTAAGTCTTCCTGTGTGAAAGTCCTCCCACACTATCTTCTTCTGTCATTAGGGCAGATGGAAGGCTATCCTTCAACAAAGCACGGATAGGAACGGGAAGGTGATCAGCCTTGGTCAGCCAGCCGTACGCGTACCGCCAGACCGGGCTCGCCGAGCCGGACTGGCGGCGGTTCCCGGGCTGGTCGCAGGTGACTACCGCGGAGTGGGAATCGGTGCAGTGGCAGCGCGCCCACTGCGTGAAGAACCTGCGGCAGCTGCGTGAGGTGGCCGGCCCCGGGCTGGACGAGTCCTTCCTCGCCGACCTGGAGCGTGACCAGCAGGAACGGGCCACGATGTCGATGCTGGTCCCGCCGCAGATGCTGAACACCATGGCGCCCGGGGTGGGCCCGGATGAGCCGGGCTTCACCGCCGCGCTCTACGCCGACCCGGTACGCCGGTACATGCTCCCGGTCTTCAGCGACCGGCGGACGGACTGGCCCTCGCACCCTTACGCGTCGCGCGACTCGCTGCACGAGGCGGAGATGTGGGCGGTGGAGGGGCTCACCCACCGCTACCCGACCAAGGTGCTGGCCGAGGTGCTGCCCACCTGCCCGCAGTACTGCGGCCACTGCACCCGGATGGACCTGGTCGGCAACCCGACCGCGAGCACCGGCAAGCTCAAGTTCGGGCTGCCGCCCGCGGACCGGCTGACCGCCATGATCGACTACCTCCGGGCCACCCCCGGGGTCCGCGACGTGGTGGTATCCGGCGGCGACGTGGCCAACCTGCCCTGGCCCCGGCTGGAGAGCTTCGTCAGCGCGCTGCTGGACATCGACACCATCCGCGACATCCGGCTGGCCAGCAAGGCCCTGATGGGCCTGCCGCAGCACTGGCTGGCCGACCAGGTCCGGGCGGGCATGGAGCGGCTGGCGGCCAAGGCCCGCGAGCGCGGGGCCAGCATCGCGATCCACACGCACGTGAACGCGGCCCAGTCGGTCACCCCGCTGGTGGCCCGGGCCGCGCAGGCCATGCTGGACACCGGCATCCGCGACGTGCGGAACCAGGGCGTGCTGCTGCACGGGGTCAACGACAGCGCGGACGCGCTGCTCGACCTGTGCTTCGCGCTCCTCGATGGGGCCCGGATCATGCCGTACTACTTCTACATGTGCGACATGATCCCCGGCAGCGAGCACTGGCGGGTGTCGCTGGCCCAGGCCCAGGACCTGCAGCACCAGATCATGGGCTACCTGCCCGGGTTCGCGACCCCCCGGGTGGTCTGCGATGTGCCCTACGTCGGCAAGCGCTGGGTCCACCAGGTGTCCCGGTATGACACCGAGCTCGGCATCTCCTACTGGACGAAGAACTACCGGACCGCGGTGGAGGCCGCCGATCCCCTCGCGCTGAACCGCGAGTATCCCTACTACGACCCGATCCACCTGCTGCCGGAGCAGGGCCAGGCGTGGTGGCGTGACCGGGCCCGGGACGAGGCGGCGGAGCCGGCCGCGGCGGCGCGGTAGCGGCCGCGGGCCCTAGCTAGCCCCAATGCCGGGTAGTTAAGCGGTCGGGCTGGTTGTCAAGGGTGTGTCGGTAGATGTGAAGGAGGCGGGGCTCCGGTAAAGGAGGTTTGTCCGCCAAAGACGAACCTCATCGCCGGGAGCCCCGCCATGGGTCAGTTTGTCATCACGCGTGTGGTCCGGGTGGCGCCGGGCCGGTTCGCGCCGGGTCATCTGGGTGAGCTGACCCAGCAGGTGCCGTTTGAGATGGTCGATGCGGTGCTGGCCCAGACGGGGACAGTCCAGTCCCGTGTCCGGGACCTTCCGGCGCGGGTAGTGGTCTACCTGCTTCTGGCCGGGTGCCTGTTCGCGGAGCTGGGCTATAGCCAGGTCTGGCAGCGCCTGGTGGCTGGCCTGGGCGAGCTGGATGTGGCCTGCCCGAGCCCGGCCGGGCTGACCCAGGCGCGGCGCCGGCTGGGAGCCGCGCCGTTACGGGCGCTGTTTGACCTGCTGCGCGGCCCTGCCGCGGTCCCTGCCACTGCTCCGGGGGTGCGCTGGCGGGGCCTGCTGGTCTGCGCGATCGACGGCACCATCATGACGGTCGCCGATACCGCGGCGAACCTGGCCGTGTTCACCAAGCACCGCGGCGGCGCCACCGGCGGGTCCAGTTATCCCATGCTGCGCCTGCTGGCCCTGGTCTCCTGCGGCACCCGCAGCGTGATCGATGCCGTGTCCGGGCCAGCTGCCAGCGGCGAGACCAGCTACGCCAGGCGGCTGCTGGACAGCCTGCGCCCGGGCATGATCCTGCTGGCCGACCGCAACTCCGGCGCCGGTTTCCTGGCCGGGCAGATCTCCCGGACCGGGGCACAGTTCCTGGTCCGCGTCCGGACTGGCCGGGGCGCGCCGGGCCTCCCCGCCCTGCGCCGCTGCCACGACGGCTCCTATCTCTCCTGCTTCGGCGGCGTGCCGGTCCGGGTCATCGACGCCCAGATCACCATCGCCACCGGCGCCGGGCGCGCCACCGGCGCCTGCCGGCTGATCACCACCCTGCTCGACCCGGACCTCTACCCGGCCCGCGAGATCGTGACGCTCTACCACCAGCGCTGGGACATCGAAACGGCCTACCTGGAACTGAAATCCAGCATCCTCGGCGGCCGGGTCCTGCGCGCCCGCACCCCGGCCGGCGTGCACCAGGAGGTCTGCGCCCTGCTGGTCACCTACCAGATCCTCCGCGCCGCCATGGCCGATGCCATCACCACCCAGCCAGGTCTCGACCCGGACCGGGCCAGCTTCACCATCGCCCTGCACGCCGCCCGCGACCAGCTCATCCAGGCCACCGGAATCATCGCCAGCACCACCATTGACCTGGCCGGCACCATCGGACGCCAGGTGCTGGCCAACCTCATGCCCACCCGGCGGCTGCGGACCAGCACCCGCACCGTCAAACGCGCGATCTCCAAGTACAACGCCCGCGGACCCGGCATCGACCGGACCAGCTACAAGGCCACCCTCACCATCAGCATCCACACCGGAGAGGCCTTGACAACCAGCCCAGACACCTAACTATCCGGCATTGGGGCTAGCCCGGCCGGCCCGCCGGGCCGGGCCGGGGTGAGCCGCAGCGGCAGCGAGGCGAACCCGCTGAGCGTGTTGTTCAGCCGGCGCCGCGGTTCCCCGGCCAGCTCGAGTGTGCCGACCCGCCGGGCCAGCGCCTCCAGCAGCACCTCGCCTTCCAGCCGGGCCATCGACGCGCCGATGCAGGCGTGGATGCCATAGCCGAACGCGACATGGCCGTGGGCGCGGCGGCGCAGGTCGAAGCGGTCCGGATCGTCCCAGCGCCGCGGATCCCGGTTCGCGGCCGCGAGGAACAGCAGGACCTTCTCCCCCGCGCCGATCCGTACCCCGCCTACCGTGACTTCCCGGGTGGTGGTGCGGAAGAAGGTCTGCACGGGCGAGGCGTACCGCAGCGACTCCTCGAACGCGGCCCCGGCCCGGGCCGGGTCCTCCCGGAGCAGTTGCCACTGGGCGGGGTCGCGGGCCAGGCAGTGCAGGGCGCAGCCCAGCCCGATCACGGTGGTGTCCACCCCCGCGGTGAGCAGCGACCGGACCAGCAGCGCGGCCTCGTCCGCGGAGATCGTGCCGTCGTCCACGCTGGCGTAGATCCGCGCCCCGAGGCCGCCCGGGGTGAGCGCGTCCCGCGCGCACCGCGCCGCGATCCAGGCACCCACCTCGCCGGCCTGCCGCAACGACGCCCTGGTCAGCTCGTTACGCGGGCCGAACGCGTTGAACGCCATGTTGCCGTAGGCGAGCAGTTCGCCGCCGCCGGGCTCGGCCAGGCCCACCGCCTCAGCGAACACGCGCAGGGGGAAGGCCTCGGCGATGTCCGGGACGCCGTCCACGGTGACCTCCCCGGTCCCGCGGCCGGCCAGCTCCCCGGCCAGCCGGACGGCCGCGCGGGAGAAGCGGTCCCGCAGGCCGCGGATCGTCCGCGGGGTCAGCGCCCGGGCCACGGCGGTGCGGGCCCGGGCGTGGTCGGGCGGGTCCGCCTCCAGCAGCAGGCTGGGCGGGCGCCACGGGGTCTCCCGGCGGAAGTCGCTCAGCCCGACCCCGGCTGAGGAGCAGAACGTCTCCCAGTCCCGCAGCGCCGTGTGCACCTCGGCGTAGCGGGCCATGGCCCACACGCCGTAGCGCTCCAGCCAGACCACCGGCCCGGCGTCGCGCAGCCCGCCGTGCCAGCGGAACGGGTCCGCCAGGAAGTCATTGCCGAACGGGTCAGCCGCCGAGACCGCGACCCCGCCTGGTGTCGTCCGCATCCCTCATGGTGCACCGCGGGCGGCAGCGGGATCAACGGGCGGCCGGCACGCCGGCCGCCGTGGCCCGCGCGGCGGCCCGGCGTTCCCCGCTCACCGGTACCAGGGCCGCGGCGGCCAGCGGGAACAGCGCCACCGCCCCGAACGCGGTGGCGTACCCCGCGGCGCCGATCACCGCGGCGAGCAGCGGCGGCGTAGCGGCCGCGAGCGCGTTCTGGCCGGTGTTCTGGACGCCGAGCGCCCTCCCGGCCCACGACGATCCGGCGTGCTCGGCCACGGCCGTGAAGGCCAGCCCGTTGGTGCTGACCGAGAGGATCACCGCGGCGAACAGCACGGCGATGGCCCAGGGTGCGCGGACGGCGGCCCCCGCCGCCAGCGCCCCCAGGATCAGCGCGGTGGCCAGCGCGAGGACCCGCATCGGGCGCATCCGGCTGCCCACCCGGTCTGACCACACGCCCGCACCGAGCCGGGAGAACGCCCCGCAGGCCTGGGCGATGGCGAGCACCCGGCCGGCCGTGACGGGGTCCAGGCCGTGCGCCTCGACCAGGAACACCAGGGCGAACGTGGCCACCGCGAACTGCGGCACGACCAGCAGCGCGCTGGCCGCGTGGATGCGCCACAGCACGGCGGCGGCCCCGCGGGGGCCTGCCCGGTACGGCGAGCTGCCGCGCGGCTGCGCCTGCCGGGGTGGCCGCGCCGGGTCGCGCACGGCCACCGCCACCAGGACCGCGGCGGCCAGGCAGAACACGCCCAGGAAGCCCAGCGCGGCCGGGCGGCCGTGCCCGCCGATCGAGGGCAGCGCGAGCGCGGCGACCGCCACCCCCAGCGGCTGCGCGCTCTGCCGGATGCCCATGGCCAGGCCCCGCTGGCGGGCGGGGAACCAGCCCAGGATGAGCCGGCCGCTGGCCGCGTACACCGACGCCCCGGCGGCCCCGGCCCCGGCCAGGCAGGCACCCAGCGCGGCTGTCCCGTGCACGGTCGCCCCCACCAGCAGGATGGCCCCGGCCAGGGCCAGGCCGCGCGCCGAGCACCAGCCGCTCCCCCCAGCGGTCCGCCGCCGCCCCCCAGGCCACCAGGGTGAGGAGCAGGCCCGCGGTGGGGCAGGCGACCAGGATGCCCGCCTGCTCCAGGGACAGGCCCTCGGCACGGAACGCGGGGATCAGGTAGGCCAGCCCGTACTGGAACGTGCAGCCCGCGGTCATCGCGAACAGCCCGGCCCACAGGACCACCCAGCGCCGGCGACCCGGGACCGGGGCAGCGTCCGGGCCCGGCGGGCCCGGGGTGCCGGCGCGTTCTGGTTCGCTCATATACCGATCATATGATGTCCGCCATATGAGACGCCATCGAGCTGCGCCGACCGGGACGGGCAGGCACGGACTGCGGCGGCCCCGGCCGGCCTTCCGCGATATCCGCTTACCCCCAGCCTAAAAAATCCCCGGTGTGCCGCGGTCACGTCGACGGCACCTGGCGGGTCAGGGTGATGATGGCACCGGGACACACGAGGTCGGGGCGGATGGACAACAGCGAATGGCTGGCCGATCGGTTCGAGGAGCAGCGACCTCACCTGCGGGCGGTGGCCTACCGGATGCTCGGCTCGCTCGCTGAGGCCGACGATGCCGTCCAGGATGCCTGGGAACGGGCCAGCCGGGCGGGGGCGGGCGGCATCGAGAACCTGGGCGGGTGGCTGACGACCGTGGTCGCCCGGGTCTGCCTGAACATGCTGCGCTCGCGGAACACCCGGCGCGAGGAATCCCTGCAGGCGCTGCCCGACCCGGTGGTCAGCCGCGAAGGGGATCTCCCTCCCGAGGAGGAGGCGCTGCTGGCCGACTCGGTCGGCCTGGCCCTCCAGATCGTGCTGGACACCCTCGGCCCCGCCGAGCGGCTGGCGTTCGTGCTGCACGACATGTTCGACTTGCCGTTCGACGAGATCGCTCCCATGGTGGGGCGGACGCCTGAGGCAGCCCGGCAGCTCGCGAGCCGGGCCCGCCGCCGGGTCAGGAGTCCCGGGGCCCCGGTGCCCGATCGTGATCTCGCCCGGCAGCGCCGGGTGGTCGAGGCCTTCTTCGCCGCGGCGCGCGCGGGCGACCTCGGCGCCCTGGCCGCCGTGCTGCATCCTGATGTCGTGCTGCGAGCCGATTTCAGCCCCCGGCGCCCGGCCGCGTCCCGGATGATCCACGGCGCGGCGGCCGTCGCCGAGCAGGCGCGACTGGGGGCGAACCCCGCCGCGGAGCTGCTTCCCGTGCTGGTCAACGGCGCCGCGGGCGTGCTGATCACCGTGCGCGGGCACCCGTACGCGGTGATGGGGTTCACCGTGGCCGCCGGCCAATCATCGAGATCGACGTGATCGGCGATCCGGGACGCGCCTGCCGGGTCGCGGCGGCCGTTCTCCCCACCGGGTAAGGCACCGCCCAGCACCTGGACAGCGTGGCTCATGATGTGCGGCGGTGCGGTCACATCGGACGGCCGCGCGGTGTCACGGAGGTGACGTCCGGACCGCAAGAAAGTGAGGCCGACTGATGACTCCCTACCTTCCTCCCGTCGAGAAGCCGAGGGGCCTGCTGGTGAAGGTGGTGTACTTCTTTACCCGCCGCCAGTTCGGCAAGGTGGCCACGCCCATCGCGGTGTTCTCGGCGCGCATGCCTGCCGGGTTCCTGCAGTTCTACGGCAAGATCTCCAGGCTGGACAAGAAGCTCCGGCTGCCGTCCGCGACGGCCGTGCTGGTCCGCGAGCGGGTGGCGAGCATCAACTCCTGCCTGTACTGCATGGATGCTGGCCGGTGGTACGTCATGACGAAGTCGCCAGACCAGCTGGCGCGCATCGATGCGCTGGCCGAGTACCGCACCAGCCCGCTGTTCACCGAGGCAGAGCGGGCCGCCCTGGACTACGTCACGGAGCTGACCACCAGCAAGAAAGTCAGCCCAGACACGTTCGCACGGCTGGCCCGCCACTACCAGGAGCGGGAAATCTGCGACATCGTCTGGCTCGTCGCCAGCGAGCACGTGTACAACCTGACCAACCACGGCCTGGGCATCGGGTCGGACGGCCTGTGCGAGCTGCGCACCCGCGGTGATCGCCGGGCCAGCGTGAGCAGCCAGCCACCCGCCGCGGCGCCCTGAATCAGCGGCCAGGGCACCGCGGCAGCCAGGCCGCCAGCCGGGGAGCCGCCCTGGCTAGGCGTCCTGGGCCGCCTGCGCCACGGCCAGGCCACTCAGGCCGTACCGCGCGACGTGCTCGGGGTCGTCCGGGTCGATGGTCCGCAGCCCCTGCGTGACGAGCCGCTCGTTGATGGCGTCCAGATGATCCCGGACCAGCTCCCGCTCGGCCTCGGTGATCCGGCCCTTGTGCGGCTCGCCGGCGTGCTCCAGCGTGTCGTAGTTGACCCCCCGCGGCGCGCCCGCCGCGGCTGCCTTGCCGCGCCGGGCCGGGCGGGCGGGCCGGGCGGTGAGCAGCAGCTCGCTCATGGGGGTGTGGGTGGCCAGCTCGTCGAACGCGGCCGCCTCCATGGCCACCCGGCGGGGCTCCTCCTCGCCCGGGAGATAGAGATCCACCACAGCCACCCGGAGGGCTCCCTTCTCGATGGCGGCCGCCTCGTCGGCCAGCGCCTCGATCTCCACCGGGCTGTCGCCGAGTTCCGGGTGCTCGTGGATCACGATGCGGGCGAGCGAGTCGTCCCTGGTGATCAGTTCGCCGCTGAGGTCGCTGAACCTGACCGTCTTCTGGCCCACTGGGGGTGCCTCCTGCACATCGGTGGAACTGCTGATGAGGTGTCCGGGTCCAAGAATGCCACATAAGCAAACACAAGTTCGATAGACGCGCCGTAGTGAACGGATTTATCGAACCAAACATCGATCAGCCGGCGGGACGGCGCAGCCGCCGGGCGCGGGCCCGCTAGGCCGTGTCGGTCGCGCGGGCCGTCTCGGGTGGACTCCGCCTGGCCGCGGCGTCCGGCCCGTCGCGGCCCGCGTCGTCGCTCTCCACCCGGCGGGCCTGCAATTCCGCCGGCCGGCCGTGCCGCTGCGAGTAGATGAACCAGACGACGCCCACCACGGTGAGGACGCTGGCCACGTACATGTTCAGCCGCAGGCCCAGGAAGTGCTCGGACGGGTCCACCCGCAGCGATTCCTCGAAGATGCGGAACCCCGAGTAGCCCGCGACGTACAGCGCGAACAGGCCCGGCGGTTTGATGTTCCGGTGATGCCCCAGCCAGACCAGGACGGCGGCCCAGAGCAGATCGAAGATGAACTCGTACAGGAAGGTCGGGTGGAAGGTCTGGTACTGCTTGTAGCCGGGGGGCGGAAGGCATAGGCGATGTGCAGGGCCCAGGGCAGCGTGCTGGGGCCGCCGAAAAGCTCCTGGTTGAAGTAGTTGCCCACCCGGCCGATGGCCTGGGCCACCAGCAGCGCCGGGGCCACCGCGTTCATGAACAGCGTCACGCTGGCCCCGGACCGGTGCACCCGCCAGGCTCCCACGACCGCGGCCAGCGCGACCCCGCCCCAGATGCCCAGCCCGCCGTCCCAGACGGCGAGGACCCCGTACCAGTGGTGCGGGATGTACTTCGGCGTGGTCAGGTCGAAGTAGATCCGGCCCCCGACGATGCCGGCCGGGACCGCCCACAGCGCGACGTCCCCGACGAGCGCGGGGTCGCCGCCGACGACCTTCCAGCGTCGCTGCGTGATCAGGATGGCCAGGGCGATCCCGATCACGTACATGAGCCCGTAGAAGTGAATGTAGGCCGGGCCGACATGGAACCCGTTGATTGGCGGGCTCGGGATGTAGAAACGCAACGCCATGCGCCCGAGCGTACCGTGACGCCGCGGGGCGGCAGGCCGGCTGGCGATTACCGGCCGCCGGCCTGCGCCGCGGCCCGGATTCCGGGGGCGGCGGCGGGGCGCGCCGCCCGGTCAGCCCGCCTGGGCCAGCAGGGCCGCCGGGTCCGCGGCATAGGCGATCATCCAGTGCGGCCGGACCCGGTAGGCCACGACGTCCCCCCAGCTCAGCGGGGAACTGCCGTAGTGCTCCGTGAGATGGTCCAGGATCGCGGGCCACTGCGGGTCCGGTGCGGATCCCCGGGGGTTCAGCTCCGCCACCCGGCCGTGCGTGAAGACGCCCAGCTCGTCACCCCGCAGGTGGGCCAGGCTGACCGCGGGCCGGGCCGCGAAGTGCCGGGCCTTGGCGGAGGACCGCTCGGTGGAGAAGACCCAGTGCCCGTGCAGGAAGTGGCCGTCCGCGCCGCTGACCCGGGGCTCGCCGGCCGCGGTGACACTGCTGACCGCCAGCGTGCACATGCCCGGGATGACCCGGGCCAGCTGGGCGGCGGTCAGGGTCCGCCCGGGCCGGACGATGGACCTCAGGTGCCCGGTGGCCTGCGCCAGCGAGGCGTCCAGCAGGGCCTGCAGTTCGCTCAGTTCCGCGTCGCTCTCCCGCATGCCGCTAGCCTGCCGCAACCGGCTACCGTGGGGCGGGTGGCTACCGGAACCGAACACGTCAGTCCTGAGATCTATCAGTACGTCACCTCGCACTCCAGTCCCCCGGACGCCGTGCTGAACGAGCTGCGGGAGGAGACGGCGCGGCGTTTCCCCGACTGGAGACACCTGCAGATCGGGCCGGAGCAGGGGACGTTCATGACGCTGCTGAGCCAGCTCACCGCCCCGCGCCGGGCGGTCGAGGTCGGCACGTTCACCGGGTACTCCTCCATCTGCCTGGCCCGGGGCCTGGCTCCGGGTGGCAGCCTGCTGTGCTGCGACGTCAACGCGGACTGGACCTCCCTGGCCAGGGAGTACTGGCAGAAGGCCGGGGTGTCCGACCGGATCGAGCTCCGGCTCGGGCCGGGCGCCGACACGCTCCGGTCGCTGCCCGCCGACGCGTCGCTGGACCTCGCGTTCATCGACGCGGACAAGACCGGCTACACCACCTACTGGGACGAGATCGTGCCGCGCACCCGCAGCGGCGGGCTCATCCTGGTGGACAACACCTTCCTGCACGGCCGGATCTTCGACGGCGACCCGGATCCCGACGCCCGCGCGGTCCGGGACCTCAACGAGCACGCGCTGGCCGACGACCGGGTGGAGCTGGCGATGCTCTCGGTAGGAGACGGCCTCATTGTCGCCCGGAAGAAGTAGCGTGCCACGCCCGCCGGGCCGGTAAAGCTAGGGTCACAGGATTCGTATAGGGCCACAGCTTGCGGGGCGGGTGGGACACAATGGCGGCTCGGCCTGGCGGAGCCGGCGGTTGTCGTCAGGAAGACCAAACTGCGATGGGCGCCTCGAACGACCCGGTGTACCTGCGTGTGCTGGAGGACCTGCGCGACCAGATCCGGGGTGGGGTGCTCGCACCGGGGGCCCGGGTGCCCTCGCGCAACGGGATCATCGCCCGCTACGGCGTCGGGGAGACCGCGGCCAAGCATGCCCTCCAGGTCCTCGCGGCCGAGGGCCTCATCGAGGCGCGGGCCGGCGGGGTCCTATGTGCGCAGGCTGCCCACGGCCGCGGCACTGGAGCATGACCGGCTGCACTTCCCCGGCTCGCCGTTCGGGCTGGATGACGGCCAGCCGGCCACCGGCGACCAGGCCGACGCGAGCCAGGCCGGGCGCGCCCCGCGGCTGTCCTGGGAACACCAGTCCGAACGCGTGCCCGCGCCCGCGCACGTAGCCCGGCGGCTCCGGCTCCCCGACGGCGACCAGCTGGTCACCCGGACCAGGTACCTGATGAGCGCGGACGGCTCCCCGGTCCAGCTAGCCACCAGCTATGAGGCCGCCGCCACGACCGCGCAGACTCTGGTGCCCTTCCCCGAGCAGGGCACGTTCGCGGGCCGCGGGGTGGCCGAGCGCATGCAGGCGATCGGCATCGGGGTGGATCAGGTCGTGGAGGAGATCTCGGTCCGCCCGGCCCTGTCGGCCGAGGCCGCGGTGCTGGACATCCCGGCCGGCTCGCCCGTGCTGCTCATCGAGCGGTCGCACCGGGCGGGCCAGCGGATCGTGGAAACCGGGGAGGTCGTCATCGCGGCGGACCGCTTCCGGCTCCGATACCGCTTCCCGGTCGCGGCGCAGGCGGACCTGGTACCTCCCGCCGCCCCGCTGGCCGCCGCGGTCCCGGGCGGCGCGGGGACGGGCTCGTGATCCGGCCGGCCGGGGCCGCGACATCCCGGCCATCCATCAGCTCATCCGGGACCTGGCCGAGTACGAGAGAGCGCTGGCCGAGGTCACCGCCACCGAGGAGGACCTGCGCCGGGCCCTGCTGGGCGAGCGGCCCGCCGTGTTCGCGCACGTGGCCGAGCACCAGGGCGAGGTCGTCGGCTTCGCCCTGTGGTTCCTGAACTTCTCCACCTGGACCGGGCAGCACGGCATCTACCTGGAAGACCTCTACGTGCGCCCGGACCAGCGGCGGTCCGGGCTCGGCCGGGCGCTGCTGGCCGAGCTGGCCCGGGTCTGCGTGGCCCGCGGCTACGCCCGGCTGGAGTGGTCAGTGCTGGACTGGAACTCCCCCGCCCGCCGGTTCTACGCCTCGCTCGGCGCGGCGGAGATGGATGAGTGGACCGTGCACCGGCTGGCCGGCCCCGCGCTGGCCGCCCTCGCGCCCGGCCGGCCGGCCAGGGCGGCTAGGAGCCGGCCGCGGCCGCCCGGTCCGCCTGCTTCAGGTCCGACGCGAGCTGGTCGGCGGCCATGTCGGTGGCTTTGGAGATGAGCTTGTTGGCCGCCTTGATGTTGGCCGTCACCTGCTCGGCCAGGTTGGCCTCGTAGACCACGATGAGCCCGGCGGTGCCGGCGTCGAGCGTCTCGCCCAGCTCCTTGAGGTCGGTGCGGCTCATCCCGCCGTGGGCGTGCCCGGTCACCGCCCCGATCGCGGCACCGCCGCCCGCGCCGACCGCCAGCGCCCCCAGGATGCCGACCGGCGGGAACAACGCCGCGGCCACGCCGGCGGCCAGGCCCCAGCCGAGCCCTACCGCGGCACCGTGCCGGGTCGGCTGCTCGTGCTTCTTGAGGATGCTGACCTGGCCCGCGTCGTCCTTGGCGATGACCGCGGCGTCGAAGTCGTGGGAGGTCTTGACCGCGTAGTACAGCGCCTTGACGGCCTCATAGTCTTCGACGGCGTCGGCCGGCTGGTCATACGCCGCCGCCAGCACGTACAGGGTGTCCGGATGCGCCATGAATGCCCTCCTCGGTATCAGCGGCACGGTATGCCGCGGGCCGCCCGGATGCCTCACCCGCCGGGAGTGAGATGGCCCGGCTGCCAGGCCCCTCCCCCTTGCCGCCCGGGCGCCCGGGATGCCAGGATCACAGCCGGTGCAATGGTTTGCAGACGGCCGCCCGCGCGTCCGCGTGGCCGAGGGACCCGGGCGGACAGACCATGAGAGAAAGGCGGCCCGAGGATGACCTACGACGCCGACATCGTGGTCGCGGGGGCCGGGCACAACAGCCTGCTCACCGCCTGCTACCTGGCCAAGGCCGGGTACCGGTGCCTGGTCCTGGACGCGCGGCCGATCCCCGGCGGCGGCGCGGCCACCGAGGAGCTGCTGCTCCCCGGCTTCGGCATCGACACCTGCGCGACGGGGCACACGATGATCCGGGTCAACCCGGCGCTGAGCCATGACGAGCTCGGCCTGACCGCCGACTACGGCCTGCGCTACGCCGAGCCCGACCCGGTGGAGCACGTCGCGTTCCCGGACGGCCAGCAGTTCACCATGTGGCTGGACCGGGACCGGACCGCCGCGGAAGTGGCCCGGTTTTCCACCGCGGACGCGGCCGCCTACCTCCGTTTGCTCGACGAATACGACCAGGTCAAACACATCTTCAGCCAGTCCCAGTTCACCCCGGTCGGGTTCGGGCCGTCGCTGGAGCAGCTGCTGGCTGAGCACCCGCAGGGACGGATCTGGGCGCGGCGGCGGCAGCTGTCCGCTGTCCAGGTGGTGCGGCACGAGTTCGAGAGCCGGCACATCCAGGCCTTCCTGCTCTGGATGGCCTTCCAGGTCTTCCAGCCCGGCGACGAGCCCGGCTCCGGGGTGCTGCCGTACGCGCAGACATTCGGGCGCCAGCAGCGCAGCTGGTCGATCCCCATCGGCGGGTCCGGGCAGCTGACCGCGGCCCTCACCGGGTACCTGGCCGACCACGGCGGCACGGTGCTCTGCGGCCAGCGGGTGACCCGGCTGCTGCTGGAGGAGGGCCGCTGCGCCGGGGTACAGACCGAGGACGGCACGCGGTACCGGGCCCGCACCGCGGTGGTCTCCACGATCCATATCAAGCACCTGCGTGACATGGCCCCCGCGGACGCGTGGCCCGCGGAATTCCACTACGGCGTGGACACCTACGACGTAGGCGTGCCGGGCTTCGCCACCTACTACGCCACGACCGCCGCACCGGAGTTCCAGGGCCCGGACGGCCAGACCCCGGATGGACCGCGCAGCGCCGTGTCGGCGGGCCTGGCCGGCTGGCCCGAGGACGTCCTCCAGATGGGGGCTGACCTGCGTGCCGGGCGGTTCATGGCGGAGCCGCCGTGGCTGCTGGTGGCCACGCCCACGCTGGCCGACCCGGGCCGCGCCCCGGCCGGGCAGCACACCGTGAAGCTGCTCAGCCCCCAGGCCTACGAGCCGCCCGGGGACCGGGGCTGGGCGGCGGTCAAGCACGAGCACGCCCGCCGCACGCTGGAGCGGCTGCGCCGGGCCGCGCCCGGGTTCACCGACGACGTCATCCTGGCCAGCCTGGTCAAGTCCCCGGCCGACATCGAGGAACTCAACCCGCACATGATCCACGGCGCGTTCCACGGCGGGAACCGGGGCCCGGCCTTCAGCGGGGCGCTGCGCCCGGTCCCGGGCTGGGCGTCGCACCGGATGCCCATCCCGGGGCTGTACCAGACCGGCGGGACCACGCACCCCGGCGGGTCCATCACCGGGGCCCCGGGCCGTAACGCCGCGATCGTGCTGCTGCAGGACCTCGGCCACGACCCGGCCGCGGTCATGGCGGCCCCGTCAGGTGATGGTCGGGTGGTGGCCGTTGCTGGAGACCCGCCGTGAGCGGCCGGTCCCGGGCCGCAGCCCGACCGCGGCCAGGTCAGCCGCGAGCTCATCCCGCCCGGCCGGGGTATGCGGGAGCAGCGGCGGCCGGACCGGCCCGCCGGACATCCCGACCAGGCCGGCCCACGCCTTGATGGAGGCGATGGTGTCGAACCGGCGGCCCTTGCCGTGCAGCCACTTCGCGGCCAGCGCGCGCACCGGGTCGAGGGTGGCCGCCACCTGGGCCGCCCCGGCGAAGTCGCCGCTCAGGGCGAGCCTGGTGTACTCCCGCATCGGCTGCCAGTCCGGGGTCTGGTACAGGTACGGCGCGGCGGAGGACATGAACACCCGCTGGCCGTGGGCGCGCATGTTCTCCAGCCAGGTGCCCTCGTGGGGCTCGCAGACCATGATCTGGCCGCCCACCCGGTCCAGGACCTCCAGGTAGCGGCGGTGCTCCCGGCCGACCTTGATCCCGCAGACATTCTCGATGGCGGCCAGCCGCTCGATCAGCTCCAGTGACAGCGACACTCCCGAGTAGGCGGTGTCGAACAGCCAGACGCCGATGTCCACGCCCGCGCAGACCGTCTCGAACCACTGGTAGAGGCCCTCATCCGAGGCGGGCGGGAAATAGGGGTTGATCAGGACCGCGAAATCGGCCCCGGCCTTCTGCGCGTGCCGGGTCAGCTCGATGGCCTGGTTCGCGGAACTGTGGCCAGTGTGCGCGATCACCGGGCACCGGCCCCGGGTGCTGTCCACCGTGATCTCGACCAGGCGCCGCCGCTCGCTGCCGGCCAGCGACCAGAACTCGCCCATCACCCCGCCGCAGAAGATGCCGTCGATGCCCAGGCTTCCGGTCAGCCGGTCGAGGTCACGGCGCAGCGCATCCGCGTCCAGGGCCCCGCTGCTGTCGAAGGGCGTGGTGGTCGCGGCCCACAGCCCGGTGAAGCAGTCCCGGGCGGCCTGCTTGGCCTCGGCCTTGGTGTAGTCCATGGCTGTCCTCCGGAGTCGATCATGCCAGGCCGAGCAGCCGCGCGGCGTTCCCGCCCAGAATCAGGTCCTCGCCGGGACCGAGCCGCAGCGCCCGCACCTCGTCGACGGGATGGTCAGTGCCCATGTCGAAAGGCCGGTCCGAGCCGAGCAGGACCTGCTCGGGCCCGGCGTACTGGATCAGGTCGGCCAGCAGGTACTGGTCATGCGTCACCGTGTCGTAGTAGAACCGGCGCAGCGAGACGTCGGGGCTCTCGCGGAGCCGCTCCGCCGCCTCGGCCCGGATGCCGTACGCCCGGCGCAGCCGCCCGCGCAGCACGGGCAGCGCCCCGCCGCCGTGCGCGAGCAGGATCTGCAGCCCCGGGAACCGCTCCAGCACCCCCGCCACGGCGAGGTGCGCCGCGGTCACCGCGGTCTCCAGCGGGTTGCCGACCGAGTTCCACAGGTAGTAGCCGTCCAGGGCGGGGATGCCGAAACCCCGGGTGGAGGGGTGGATGAAGACCACCGCGCCGGTCTGGGCCGCCGCCGCCCAGAACGGCAGGAAGAAGTCGTCACCCAGGTAACGGCCGCCCACGCTGGACGGGATCTCCACGCCGTGCAGGCCGGGCACGGCCATCAGGTCCGCCAGCTCCCTGGCGGCCAGGGCCGGGTCCTGCACCGGGACCGCGCCCAGCGCGCTGAGCCGCCCCGGGTGATCGGCGACCATCCGGGCCAGCGCCTCGTTCTGCACCCGGCAGACCAGCTGGGCCTCGTCCGGCCCGGCGTCCACCGGCACCAGGGTGATCCACGGGGACAGCAGCAGGTGCTCAACCCCGCTGAGCGCCGCGTCGCCGAGCATGACCGCGACGTCGCTGAACTCGCCGACCGCCGAGGTCAGCTCCCGGCCCCGGAAGCCGACGATGCGCCGGCCGTCCTCGGTGCGCAGCGATGGCCGCCAGGCCTCCGGCACGCTGCGCGCCGTCATCTCCGGGACGATGACGTGGCAGTGCGCGTCGGTGATCAACGGGCAGCGGTGCCGTTGGCGGCCGAGCCGTTCGCGGCGCTGCCCGGTGCGGTGCTGTCCGGTGCGGTGCTGTCCGGTGCGGTGCTGCCCGGTGCCGCGCTGTCCTGTTGGGCGGGGCCGCCGTCCGCCCGGGCCATCGCGTCCGCGTCCGCCGCGGCGACGTCCGCGGCCGCCGCGTCCGCGGCCTCGGCCGCAGGGGACGGCGTGCCGGACGAGTCGGTCACCGCCCCGCCCAGGTACAGGGCGCCGATCTCGGGGTGATGCAGGACCTCCTGCCCCGAGCCCGACAGCCGGACCCGGCCGTTCTCCAGGACCACCCCGTGAGTGGACAGCCGCAGCCCGGCCCGGGCATTCTGCTCGACCAGCAGGATGGTCTTGCCCTGGCTGTTCATCAGCCGGACCGCGTCGAAGACGGACTTCAGGACCTTAGGGGACAGGCCCATGGACGGCTCGTCCAGGATGACCAGGGTCGGGTCGAGCATCAGGCAGCGGGCGAACTCCACCAGGCGCTGCTGGCCGCCGGACAGGCTGCCGGCCTTCTTCCCGAGCCAGTCGGTGACCTGGGGGAACATCTCCAGGACGTGGGTCAGACGGCGGTCGGCCAGCCCGCGCTGGCGCAGGATGTAGCCGCCGAGCACGATGTTCTCGCGCACGGTCATGTCGCGGAACAGGCTGTGGTTCTGCGGGACGAGCACCACGCCCATGTCCAGGACCTGGCGGGGGGACTTCCCGGACAGCCGCTCGCCGCGCAGGCTGACCCGGCCGAGCCGCGGGTTCAGCAGGCCGCTGATGGTGCCGAGCAGGGTCGACTTGCCGGCCCCGTTCGGTCCCACCACGCAGGTGATGCCACCCTCGTGGACCTGCATGGTGACGCCGTGCAGGACGTCGCCACCGCCGTAGCCGGCCACCACGTCCTCGATCTCGAGGGCCGGGGCGCCGGTGACCGTCTGCTCAGCTGACCGCGATGTCATCGTCTTCCTCCGCCGTGCCAAGGTAGGCGTCGAGGACCCGGGGATCGGTCCGGATGACGTCGGGCGGCCCGCTCACGACCGCCGCGCCGTAGTCCAGGACCGTGACCCGGTCGCACAGGCCCATCACGAAATCCATGTTGTGCTCCACGATGAGGAACGTGGTTCCCCGCTGGTTCAGCTCCCGGATCCGGTCCGCGATCGTCGTGATCAGGGTCAGGTTGACCCCGCCGGCCGGCTCGTCCAGCAGCACGATGGCCGGGTCCGCCATGAGCACGTAGGACAGCTCCAGCAGCTTGCGCTGGCCGTAGGACAGGGTCTCGGCGAGCGCGCCGGCGTGATGGTCGATGCCGGTGAACTCCAGGAGCTCCTGGGCGCGCCGGCGGGTGGCCGGGCCGCCGGCCCGGGCCAGCGGGTTGCGCAGCCGCCTGCCGCCCTTCTCCGCGTGCTGCGCCGCCACGATCATGTTCTCCATGACCGTGAGCCGGGCGAACACCCGGGTCAGCTGGAACGTCCGGCCGATGCCGGCCAGGAACACCTTGTCGGGCGGCGCGTTGGTGATCCGCTGGTCGCCCAGGTAGACCTGGCCAGCGTCCACCGTCTCGTAGCCGGTGATCACGTTGAACAGCGTCGTCTTGCCCGAGCCGTTCGGCCCGATCAGCCCGGCGATGCTGCCCTCCTCGACCTCGATCGTGGCCCCGTCCAGGGCCTGGACGCCGCCGAAGGACTTGGTGACCGCCTCGGTGCGCAGCAGCGCGGTCATCGCACGCCTCCCGTGCTCGGCGAGCCCGTGGCCGGCGAGCCCGTGGCCGGCGTACCGGCCCTGCTCACCGGGGGGCTCCCGGGCGGGGCTGAGCCGCCTGGCGCGGGCCCGCCGGGCGCCGGGCCGCCGGGCACGGGCTCGCGCCGGCGGGCCTGGACGGCCCGCCACCTGGTGACGAACTCGGCCCCGGTCGGGACGAGCCCCCGCGGCATGAACAGGATGACGAGCAGGAAGAGCCCGCCGAGGACGATGTCACTGGTGTAGCCGTTGGTGAAGGTGATCCCGATCCACTGCTGGAGCGGCTCCAGGATCAGCGCGCCGAGCACCGGGCCGGCCAGCGTGCCGAACCCGCCCAGGAAGGCCATCAGCGCCACGGTCAGGTCGAACAGCGGGTCGAACGCGGTCTCGGGCAGCGCCTGGCCGATGAAGAACCACCACAGGCCGCCGATCATGCCGGTCACCCCGGCGGAGATGACGAACGCGGTGAGCTTCATCCGCATGGTCCGCACGCCCAGCCCGCGGGCCCGGTCCTCGTCGTCCCGGATGGCCAGGAGCTGGAGGCCGAACCGGGAGTTCCGGATCAGCCAGGACAGCGCGATCGTGGCCACCGCGATGATCAGGCCGACGTAGTAGAAGGGGTTGTTGTAGTCGGCCGCGGACCACAGGAAGAAGGGCGAGCTCACGCCCTGGTTCCCGCCGGTGAAGCTGAGGTTGAACGCCAGCAGCTGGAAGATGAAGAAGAACGCGATGGTGATCACGACGAACGTGTGCCGCCGGACCCGCAGCGCGATCAGCCCGAGCGGCACCGCGACCAGCGCGGCCACCAGGCCACCCAGCGGCAGCAGCGCGAAGATGTCCCCGCCCGGCAGCTTCCATTGCTTGGTCAGCAGGCCCACGGTGTACGCGCCGGTGCCGAAGAACACCGCGTTGCCCAGCGAGATGTAGCCGGTGTAGCCGGAGAACAGGTTCCAGGCCGCCACCGCCCCCACGTAGATCATGGTGTCCACGGCGAACTGGGTGTACAGCGCGTTGGTGATGACCAGCGGGAAAATCGCCGCGATCACCAGCAGGACCGCGAGGCAGCCGAGCCGGAGCATGGTCGTCTGGCGGCTGCGTCCGGCGGGCGGCTGGCTGCCGCCCACCCGGGCCGGGCCCGCGTGCACAGTGCCCTGACTCATCGTTTCCTCACTCCCGCGCCCCGGTTCACTCGATCCTCATTCGCCGGGCCCTCATTCACTGGGTGCCCGTTCGCTGGGCCCTGATTCAGCAGACCCCGGTCCGCTGGGCCTCTCACTGGGCCCTCGCCGCCTTGCGGCCGAGCAGGCCCTGCGGGCGGAAGGCGAGCACGAGCACGAGGGCGCCGTAGAACACCACCACTGACCAGCTGGGTGACCAGATCACGTCCACCACCCCCTCCAGCGTGATCATGAAGATGGCCGCGATCATGGCCCCGCCGATGCTGCCGAGGCCACCGAGGATGATGATCGCGAGCAGCCGGGAGATCAGGTCGTATCCGGTGTTCGGGTTGAAGCCGCCGCCGGTGGCGCCGAACACCATTCCGCCCGCGGCGGTGACGGCCACCCCGATACCGAACGTGAGCGCCTGCACCCGGTTCACGCTGATGCCGACGATCCGGGCCGCGGTCTGGTCCTGCATGGTGGCCCGGACGCTCCGCCCGAAGGGGGTCCGGTACAGGGTGTAGTAGATCCCCGCCACCAGCACCAGGGCCATCAGGAACCCGTAGATGTAGATGTAGTCCAGGTAGAACCCGAAGATCTCCGGGCCCGACGTGACGTAGGAGGCGTTCAGGTTCACGTAGTTCGAGCCGAAGATGATGTACAGGACGCCCTCGATGATGATCGCCACGGCGTAGGTGGCGAGCAGGGACATCGAGGTCCGTTCCCGCCCGCGCAACGGCCTGATGAAGGCCCACTGGATCGCGACCCCGATGATGAACATCGCCGGGACGGTCACCAGCAGGCCCACGAACAGGTCGATGTGCAGGTGGACGGAGAGCACGTAGCTGAGGTAGGCGCCGAGCACGACCAGGATGCCCTGGGCAATGTTGATGATGTCCAGCACGCCGAAGATCAGCGTCAGCCCGACCGCCATCAGTGCGTAGACACTGCCGCCGAGGATGCCGTCAACAATGGCTTCGCTGAGTTCGCGTCCCATCTCCGCTCTATGCCCTTCGTCCTGACTAGTGGTGGTGGAGGCGGGCCGCGTCCTTGCGACCCGTGAGCTCAGGTGCCCTGCCAGCCCGGCTTGGTCGTCACGATCGGGCTGTCTCCCGGCTGCCCGGCGGGCAGCACCTGGGTGAACTGGCCGTTGTTCCACTGGAAGATCAGGCCGTGCTGGGCGGAGTTCTCGCCGTCCGGCTTGAACCGCACCGGCCCCTGCACGGTCGGCAGCGTGACGCCGCTGTGCAGGTACTTGACGATCTTGGAGTTGCTGATGCTGCGGGTCGCCTTCACCGCGTCGGCGAGGACCTCACCCGCCGAGTACGCCTCGGCCACGTCGGCGTTGATGTCGGAGGACGTGCCGCCGAACTTGGCGATGTAGTCCTGGACCATGACCTGGCTCAGCGCGTTCTCGTCCTGGCCGTACCAGCCGTCCGGGACCATGATGGCCTGGGCGTTGATCGGGTTCAGCTCGTTGATGAACGCCTGGCCCTGGTCAGGCCCGGACGCGGCGATCATGATCTTGGGCGTGTACTGGTGGGCCTGGAACGTGTGGATGAAGATCAGCAGGCTGGGCAGGTCAACCGAGCCGATGACCACGATCTGCGGCGCCTTCTGGGCCACCGCGAGCGCCTCCGCCTTGATCTGCGCGTTCGTGTTGGCCGGGTTGTTCTCGTTCGGCGGGTAGACGGTCTTGACGCCGTGGCCCGACAGCTGGGCCTCGGTGGCGTCCACGGGCGGGTCGGCGAACGGGTCGTTGACCTCGGGGTACGCGGCGGTCTGCCGCTCACTGGCCGGGAGCGTGAGCACCCAGTTGGCGAACGGCTGCATCTCCCCCGCGTCCGGCACGCTGACGCTGAAGAAGTCGTGGTACGCCTTCTGGAACACCAGCCCGCCGGTGGCGGAGCCGGCCGGCAGTGCGTACCCATACTTCTCGGTGACCGGCTGGACGACCGAGGTGAGCAGGGTGGAGAACGGGGCCAGGGTCAGGTCCACATGATCCTGGGTGATCAGCTGGGCGTACTGCTCGGCGACCAGCTTGTTGCTGCTGTTGTCGTTGAGGATCTTCAGGTGGACCGGGCGGCCGAGCAGCCCGCCGTCGGTGTTCACGTCACTGGCCCACAGCTCGTACCCGTTCCTGGTGGCCTGGCCGTCGGCGGCGAACGAGCCGGTGAGCGGGAGGGAGATGCCGACCACGATGGGCTTGGCCGAACTGGTGCTGGCGGAGGTGCTGGCACTGGTACTGCCACAGGCGGCGACGGCCAGCGCGACTGCCGCGCTGGCGGCGGCGAGCGGCACGTACCTGGCGCGGAAGGGGCGCCTCATCAACCTTCTCCTTTCCTGCGACCACGCCGAAGCACCCGTCGTGCCCCGGTGCGCGGAGCGCACTGGCACCGTATGCCTTTACCAGCCGGGGAACGCCTGCTTTGCCCCGATCTAAGGCCCGGTTCCGAGTGTCGCTCCGCGCACCGCATTTCCTGGCTAACCTGCTCTATCCGGCCTAGCTCAACTGGACCAGTTGGGCTTGGGGTTGATGATGGCCACCGATCCAGTCGCCGTGCTCGGCAGCACCTGGTTGTAGGTGCCGCCCTTCTGCCACTGGAAGATGAACTTCTGCGCGACAGTGTTCTCGCCTGAACCATTGAACTTCACCGGCCCCTGCACGGTCTGCAGCATGACGCCGCTGTGCAGGTACTTGATGATCTTGGAATTGTCGGTGCCCTTAGTCGCGGTGGCCGCGGCCGCCGCCACCTCGCCGACCGAGAACGCCTCGGCCACGTCGGCGTTGATGTCCGCGGGGGTGCCGCCGTACTTGGCGATATAGGCCTTGACCATGGCCTCGCTCAGCGGGTTCTTGATGCCGCCGTACCAGCCGCCGGGGACCATGATCCCGGTGGCGTTGCTGGTGCCGCCGATCGCCTTGGCGAAGGCGGCGCCCTGGTCCGGGCCGGACGTGGCCACGAAGATCTTCGGGTTGTAGTGCTGCTGCTCGAACGCCTGGATGAACGCCGAGGAGGTGGGCACGTCCACCGCGCCGAGCACGACCATCTGGGCCTTGGTGGCGGCCACCGCGTCGGCACCCGCCTGGTAGTCCGGGTTCTCGGCCGGGTAGATCTTCGAGTAGACCGTCTTCACGCCGGCCTTCTGCAGGATGGCCTGCGCGGTCTGCGTCATCGGGTCCGCGAACGGGTCGTTCACCATCGGGTAGGCCGCGGTCTTCGGCCGCTCGCTGGCGGGCAGCGAGGCCACCCAGTCGGCGAACGGCACCAGCTGCTCAGCAATGGCCGGGCTGGGGTTGAAGACGTTCGGCAGGTTCAGCGCGTAGACCGAGGGCCCGCCGCCCGCGCCCTCCGGGAACGCGTACCCGTACCGGGCCGCGACCTTCGCGGCGGGCACGGTGAGCAGCGTCGAGAATGGCCCGAAAACCAGGGACACGTGCTCCTGGGCGATGAGCTTCGTGTAGTTGGTCGCCACCGTGGTCGGGTCGCTCTGGTCATTCAGGAACACCATCTTGACCTTGCGGCCGAGCAGGCCACCGTGGCTGTTCACGTAGCTTTCCCAGAGCTCATAGCCACGCTGGAAAGCCTGGCCGTCCGCTGAGAAGTCACCCGTCAGTGACAGCGACGTGCCGATCATGATCGGCGCCTTGCTGCCATTGCCGGATGAACCGCTTCCGCTGCCGCTGCTGCTGCAGGCGGTCGCGACCAGCGCCGCCACGGCTGTGACGGCTGCGAGAGACAAGAACCGGGTGCGGTGAGGTTTCATCCGGTCCTCCTTCCAGTCAGGAATCTCTGTGGGTAAAGCCAGCTGCAGCCCGCGCTATGAGGCGCGTCCGCGGGGGGTCGGAGACTGCGTGGGGCTGGCCGGGGACAGTGGCTCACGGTACTGCATTGCCCCGGTCCGCGTTTGGTTGGTCCAGCCCATCCGAGATGTCGGAGTTTTCACTCTCCAGCTCCAGGCCAGCCGACTGAGCTTCCAGTTGGACAAGGGCCGCGAAATCCTGCTCGCCGTAACCATGGCCGATAAGGGTCTGCACGATCTGGTGCACGAGCGCGGCGACCGGCATCGGGACTTCATGTTCCCGGGCGGCGGCCAGACCCAGGTCAAAGTCCTTACGGAGCAAGGAAGCAGTAAACGTCGGATGAAAGTCCAGGTTCACGTACGCCGGTGATTTATAACGAGTGAACTGCGAACCCATGACACTTTTATTAAGGCAGGTCAGGAAGGCTTCCCGGCTGACGCCACTCTTCTGGGCCAGGATGGTCACTTCCGCGAGGGACTGGCTGACGACGCCCAGGAACAAGTTATGGCAAAGCTTTACGGTTCGCGCGAGTTCGCCGTCCCCGACATAGGTGGCCCCGGCGCCGAGCAGGTCCAGGTAGGGCCGGGCGGCCTCGAAAGCGCTGGCCGGCCCGGAGACCGCGAGCGTGAGCTGCCCGGCGCTGGCGGCCCTCGGGTTGCCCATCACCGGCGCGGCCAGCAGTTCGGTGCCGCGCACCGCGAGCTGCTCCCGGATCTGCATCGAGACGTCCGCCGAGATCGTCGAGCAGTCCACCAGGATGCCGGGCACCGACTCCCCGGTGGCCAGGCCATCCTCGCCCAGGACCGCGTCGATCAGGTCCTGGGGCGTGCCCACCGTGGCGAACACGATGTCGCGCCCGTTGAGCCCCGCGGGCGAGCTGACGATCTTGGCTCCCAGTGCCGCCAGCGGCTCGGCCTTGGCCCGGGTGCGGTTGTACACGGCAACGTCACAGCCGGCCGCCAGCAGGCGCCGGACCAGCTCGTAGCCCATCCGCCCGGTACCCAGCCAACCCAGCCGGAGTTCGTTACCGCGCCCTGTCATGAGGTCACCCCCTGTGCTAACAATCGTTTGCACGAAGCCTGGCGCAGAGCTCGGGGCGCTGTCAACCGACACGATCAGGTCAATACCGGAGAATTTCCGGCGTTATCCCCCGCGGACCGGACGGGCGGGCCCGGTCGAGCCGCGGACGACGAGCTCGGGGGCCAGGAACAGGACCTTGACCGGCCCGGTGTGCCCGGCGATGCGTTCCAGCAGCAGCTGGGCCGCCTCGGTGCCCACCTGGTAGTGCGGGAAGCGGATGGTGGTCAGCGGCGGGCGCAGCCGGTCGATGAACGGCATGTCGTTGAATCCGACCACGGACACGTCCGCCGGGCAGGTCAGGCCCGCCTCGTCCAGGGCCGCGTAGCAGCCGATGGCCAGCATGTCGTTGCCCGCCGCCACCGCGGTGCAGCCCGGGTCACGCTGGAGCAGAACCTGGGTGCAGCGCATGCCCTCGTCGATGGAGAACGACTTGGCCGTCACGACCAGCTCGGGATCGGGGGCCAGGCCCAGCGCTTCCATGGCGGAGATGAAGCCCCGGTAGCGGGCCAGGCCGGTGGAGACCTCCTGCGGGCCGGCGATGTGCGCGATGCGGGTGTGGCCGAGCCCGGCCAGGTGGGTCACGGCCATCCGGACGCCGCGCTCGTTGTCCACCGAGACCGACGGCAGGCTGTAGTCGTGAGCCAGCCGGTTCATCAGCACCACGGGCAGGTCCGCCCGGGCCGACTCGGCCAGCAGCGGGTCGCCGAGGTGCACGGTGGCCAGCACCAGGCCGTCCACGTGCCGGGCGCGCATCTGCTCGAAGAGCATCCGCTCCCGCTCCGCGTCCCCGTCGGTGTTGCCGATCAGCGCCACGTAGCCGGCGGCGGCGAGCCGGTCCTCGATCCCGCGCACGATCGGCGGGAACAGCGGGTTGTTCAGGTCCGGGATGAGCACCCCGACGCTGTGCGAGCGGCGGGTGCGCAGGCTGCGCGCCACGGTGTTCGGGCGGTAGCCGAGCGCGGCCGCCGCCTCGAGCACGCGCTGGGCGGTGTCCTCGCGGACCAGCAGCCGGGTCTCCGGGTTGAGGGCCCGGGACGCGGTAGCCGGGTGCACGCGCGCCCGTGCGGCGACGTCCTTCAAGGTCACCGGCGGATCAGCCACTGGCCGCCACCCCGCTTCCGCTGTCCGCGCGCCGCCGGGTGTGCCCCGTCGATCCTGCGCCTGCGCCGGCCCGGACGCCCCGGGTGCTCCCCGGGCCGGCGGCCGTCAGACCTGAATGGTATCCACCAATGCAGACGATTGCCTGCCGCCGCGGCCCCGGGGTTACCGGCGCGCTACCGCACCGCGCCTGCCCGCGGCCCGGTGCCGGGCCGCCGCCCGCGTGTCACGATGGGGCCATGCGTATCACCAGCGTGGCGGGCACGGACCTGTTCGGCGGCAGCGCGGAGCGCCCGCTGCAGATCGTCCGGGTCACGGTCCGTGATGACCGCCCGGCACCGGCCGCCCCGGCCCGCTCCATGGTCACGGTCCGGGTGGAGGGGCCCGGGGTGACCACGCCGGTCCCGGTGCGGCTGGACCTGGGGCAGCCGGGAGCAGAGCAGGTGGCCGAGGTCGGCGTGCACATCGCCGCGCCCGCCGCCGCCGGCAGCCCGCGCCAGGTCACCGCGGTCGCCGAGGCTGAGCCGGGAGCACCGGGGCCGGGAGCACGGGAGCCGGGCCCCGCCGGGCGGGCGGAGCAGGCGGCCGAGATCAGGGTGGCCGAGACGGGCTGGACCATGTGGATGGTCAGCCACTTCCACTACGACCCGGTCTGGTGGGACACCCAGGGCGACTTCACCGAGTCCCGGCTGGTGCTGCCCGGCGAGGACGGCGCCCTGCCCGAGGTGCGCACCGCGTTCGAGCTGGTGGCGCTGCACCTGGCCGAGGCCCGGCGGGACCCGGATTACAAGTTCGTGCTGGCCGAGATCGACTACCTCAAGCCGTACCTGGACACTCACCCCGAGGACCGCGCCGACCTGCGCCGGTTCCTGGCCGAGGGCCGGGTCGAGATCGTCGGCGGCAACTACAACGAGCCGAACACCAACCTGACCGGCGCCGAGTCGACGATCCGGAACGCGGTCTACGGCCTGGCCTACCAGCGGGAGGTGGCCGGGGGCGACCCGCGGGCCGCGTGGATGCTGGACGCGTTCGGCCACGACCCGGGCTACCCCGGGCTGATGGCCGCGGCCGGGCTGGCCGAGTCGTCGTGGGCCCGCGGGCCCTACCACCAGTGGGGTCCGCAGCGCACGGTCGGGGACAACTCCGGGATGCAGATGCGCAGCGAGTTCGAGTGGGTTTCCCCGACGGGCTGGGCCTGCTCACCAGCTACATGCCCAACCATTACGGGGCGGGCTGGGGCACCCACCGGGCGGCCGACCTGGCCGCGGCCGAGGAGGAGGCGCTGGGCCAGTTCGCCGCGCTCGCGCCGGTCGCCGCGACCCGGAACGTGCTGCTGCCGGTCGGGGCCGACCACGTCATCCCGAGCCGCTGGGTGACCGCGATCCACCGGGACTGGAACGCCAGGTACGTCTGGCCCCGGTTCGTGACCGCGGTGCCCCGCGAGTTCTTCGCCGCGGTCCGGGCGGACGCCGCCGCGCGAGGGACAGTGGCTGGTGACCGCAGACCCGGGACATGAACCCGGTCTACACCGGCAAGGACGTGTCCTACATCGACACCAAGCAGGGCCAGCGGGCCGCGGAGATCGCGGTCGGCGAGGCCGAGCGGCTGGCCACCCTGGCCTGGCTGGCGGGGGCGCCGTACCCGGCGGAGTCGCTGGACAAGGCCTGGCGCCAGCTCGTCTTCGGCGCGCATCACGACGCGATCACCGGGACCGAGTCCGACCAGGTCTACCTGGACCTGCTCGGCGGGTGGCGGGAAGCGTGGCAGCGCGGGGACGAGGCCCGCCGCGACGCGGTGGCCTACCTGGCCGGCCTGGCCGACACCCGGCCGCCCGGGCAGAGGCCGGCCAGGCGGAAGCCGGGCCGCCCGGGCAGGACGCGAGCCCGCGGGCCGTCGCCGTGTTCAACACGCTGTCCTGGGCCCGGTCCGGCCTGGTCCGTGCCGAGCTGGGGTTCACCGCCCCCGGTCCCGGCTGGCTCACCGTGCGTGATGAATCGGGACGCGAGGTGCCGTCCCTCGCCGAGGGGGCGCGGCGTCACCCGGACGGCACGCTCGCCGCGGTCACGCTGGCCTTCCGCGCGGCCGACGTGCCGGCGCTGGGCTACCGGACGTACTGGGCCACGCCAGCGCCCGGGGCAGTCCCGGGTGGCCCGGCCCCGGACGGCCCGGCTTCTGACCACTGGGAGCCGCAGCCTGGCACCGTGATCGAGAACGAGACCTTCCTGGTCGAGGCCGACCCGGCCCGCGGCGGCACGCTGACCCGCATCGTGGACAAGCGGACCGGGGCCGGGCTGCTCGCCGCGCGGCGCGCGGCAACGAGCTGCTGCTCCAGGAGGAATACGCCGCCCACCCGCGCTGGGGCGAGGGCCCGTGGCTGCTGTCCCCCAAGGGCCCCGGCACCGGCTCCGGGAGCGCCAGCGCCAAGGTCACTGCCCAGCGCTGCCGACTGGGCGCCCGGCTGCTCGCCGAGCTGACCCTGGGTGACCTGCGGGTCACCCAGGAGACGCTGCTGTGGGACGGGGCGGAGCGGATCGAGTTCCGGACCCACGTGGACGGCTCGATCGGCCAGGACCGGCTGCTGCGCGTGCGCTTCCCGGTGGACGTGCCCGGGGGGCTGCCCCTGTACCAGGGCGCCACCGGGGTGGTGGGCCGGTCGTTCGGCAGCGCCGTGGCGGACGTCGCCGAATACCCGTTCACGCTGGATAACCCGGCGCACGAATGGTTCGGGGTGGGGTCCACCGCGCGAGCCGCTGGCGGGTGCCGGGCGGGGCCCGGCAGGAGGCCGCGCTGGGCGTGGCGGAGGTCATCCTCCGTCTCCCCCGTCCCCGCAGGACCCCGCTTTTTCCGCAACGGTCTGTCCGCGGCCCTCCGGAACCTGGTGGCGGCCCTCGCGGGGCAGGGGGTCACGGCCACCTGCTCATGGCCGGACGGGCCGCGCTACGGCTCCATCGACCTGGACTCCAACCTGCCGGACGTGCGGATCGCGCTGGGCGGGCCGGACCAGAACCCGTGGACGGCGAGGATCCTCGACGCGGCCGGGCCGGATGCGTCCCGCGAGCTCAGCCGCCTGCTGGGCACCACCGGCAGCGCCCGGCTGTGGATCCCGGCCGCGCGGTCCCGCGCGGCGGCCTTCGCTCCCGGGGCCGACGTCCGCGGGCTGCGCGATCTCCCGGTGCTGATCGTGGCCGGCGCGGACCTGGCCGCGGCGGCGGCGGCGGTCACCGCCGACCTGGCCGATTCGGTGATCGAGGTCACCCGGCTGGCGGGCACCGGCGGCGGCGAGGACGGCCCGGCCCTGGCGCCCCGCTCGGTGGCGCTGCTGAACCGGGGCACGCCGGGCAGCCTCGTCTCCCCGGACGGCACCCTGCACATCGCGCTGATGCGCTCGTGCAGCGCGTGGCCCTCGGGCGTGTGGATCGACGGGGAGAAGCGGGCCGCGCCGGACGGGAGCAGCTTCGCCTGGCAGCACTGGAGCCACACGTTCGAGTACGCGCTGGCCGCCGGCGCCGGGGACTGGCGGGACGCCGGGCTTCGGCGCCGGCCGGCCAGGACTTTAACCATGACCTGCTGGCCGGTGAGACCGGCCTGCATCCGGGCCCGCACCCGGCGGCGGCCAGCCTGTGCGCCGTGGCGCGGCCGGCGATGGTGTCGGCCCTGAAGCCGCGGGGGAACCCGCTCGCCGCGGGCCGGGCCGGGCCGCCGCGGCGGGCGGACGGGGTGACTGCGCGGCTGCGCGATCTCGGCGGCCGGTCCGTGACCGGGACCCGGCTGAGCCTGTTCACCGGGATCACCGCCGCGCAGCACATCAGCCTCGTCGAGGACGGCGCCGCGCCGGGCGGTCCCGGGCCAGACGGCGCGGGGCCAGACGGCCCGGCTGCGCTGCCCGTGCGGGCGGGCCAGGCGGAGGTGCTGGTCCCGCCGGCCGGCACCGTCACGCTGGGGTTGTCGGTCCCGGCTGGCCCGGCCGGGGCCGGGCCAGCACCGGGCCCCGCCCCCGAGCCCGCGCAGCCCGTGTACACGCGCTACTGGCTGCACGGCAAGGGACCGGCCCCGGCCGGGCAATCTGCCGGTCGCGGTGCACCTGTCCCCCACCCGGGTTCCGCTCCCTGGGGTGGCCGGCGGCCAGGACGCGGCCCCGGTGCGCCTCACCGTGGCCTGCGGGCCCCAGCCGGCCAGCGGCGTCGTGGAACTGGACGTCCCAGCCGGGCTGGTGGCCACCCCGGCTGGCCCGCTGCACTACGACCTGCCCGCGCTCGGCCACGCGGACTGGGATCTGTCCGTGCACGGCGCGGCGGGCGCGGTCCCCGGGCACTACTTCCTCGCCGCCCGGATCCGGGACCAGCTCGGCCAGGTCCTGGAGGACGCCGCCGCCGTGCTGCTGGGCGAGCCGCCGGTCCCCGGACCCGGCCTGCCCCTCGACGTCCTGCTGCCCGCGCTGGAGGCTGATCAGCAGGCCATCGCGGCCGAGGTGGAGGTCACCCTGCTCACGCCGGCCGTCCAGGTCCGTCCCGGGACCGCCGGCGAACTGGCGGTGCGGCTGGTCAACCGGGCCGCCTCCCCGGTGCGCGGCGAGGCGCAGCTGATCTCGCCGTACGGCAGCTGGGCGGCCGTCCATCCCTGGACGCGGGGTTTTTCCATCTCCCCCGGAAATGAGGTAACTCTCCGTTATCATGTCCGGGTACCTATTACTACCCGGCGCGGCACGCAGTGGTGGACAATGGTCAAACTGATGTATTTCGGTCGCCTTCGTTACACCAGTACCGTCCCGGTACTCATCCGTGATTAACCCGACTCACTCCGTAGGGCGCTGGCCCCCCGCCATCAACCAGACGGTCCTCGATGCCATGACTTCCGCAGCTCCCCCTGCCCCGGGCAACCTACCTGCGGAGCCGAACAGCTTCATCGGCAGGGAGCGCGATCTCAGCGAGCTCGCGCTCTTGGTCAGTGATGTCCGGGCGCTGACCCTGTGCGGGCCGGGCGGAATCGGCAAGACGCGCCTCGCCGTCCGGCTGGGCTGCGCTCTCGTCCCGGAATTCCCGGACGGTGCCTGGCTGGTCGAGCTGGCTGACACGGCCGACGCGGAGCTCCTGCCACGGCGGGTCGCGGCCACCCTGGGCATCCGCGAGGAGCAGGACCGGCCGCTGCTGGCCACCCTGGCCGAGGCGCTGCGGGGCGCGCAGCTGCTGCTGATCCTGGACACCTGCGAGCACATCGTGGACGGGTGCGCGGAACTGGTGCAGCAGCTGCTGGCGGGCTGCCCGTCGCTGCGGGTGATCGCGACCAGCCGGGAGCCGCTGCGGGTGCGCGGCGAGACCGTCTGGCGGGTGCCCCCGCTGTCCGTGCCGACCGGGCTCGACCCGGGGTCCCCGGCCGACCTGATCCGGCACGAGGCGCTGCAGCTGTTCGCCGAGCGGGCCTCGGCGGCCCGGTCCGGCTTCGCGCTGGGCAGCGACAACGCCCAGGCCGTGGCCCGGCTGTGCCTGACCCTGGACGGCATGCCGCTGGCCATCGAGCTGGCCGCGGCCAGGGTCCGCGCGCTGTCGGTGGAGCAGATCGCCAGCCGGCTGGACGACCGCTTCCGGCTGCTGGCCTCGGGTGACCGGACGGCCCCGCCCCGGCAGCAGACCCTGCGGGCCGCGGTGGACTGGAGCTATGAGCTGCTGAGCGAGCCGGAGCAGATCCTGCTGCGGCGGCTGGCGGTGTTCGCCGGCTGGAACCTGGACATGGCCGAGCAGGTCTGCGCGGACGAGCAGATCCCGGCCCGGACCGTGCTCGACCTGATGGCCGCGCTCATCGACAAGTCGCTGGTCACCTTCGACCATGAGCTGCGCGGCGAGTCGCGCTACCGGCTGCTGGACACCATCAAGGAGTACGCGGCCAGCAGGCTGGCTGCCTCGGGTGAGGAGGACGCCGTCCGGCTGCGGCACCGCGACTACCTGCTCGGCTACGCCGAGTACGTCGTGTCCCAGGCCTTCGTCCGGGGTGCGCCGTCCTGGCCGGAACGGGTGGCGCTGTACCGGGGCATCAGCGTGGACCTGCCCAACTACCGGCTCGCGCTGGCCACCTCGCTGCGCCGCGGCGACATCGCCGAGGGGCTGCGCATGTGCGGGGCGATGCGCAACCCGTGGGTGACGCACGGGGACGTGACCGAGGGCGCGGAATGGTTCGACCGGTTCCTGGTCAACGCGGCGGGCGTGCCCGCCGCAGTGCGCGGGCCGGCCCTGGTGTTCCGCGGCGACCTGGCCTTCGAGCAGCAGGACTACCCCACCGTGGAACGGTGCGCCCGCGAGGGCCTGGAGCTGTGCCGGGAGGCCGGTGACCCGCACGAGGCGGCCGCGCTCCGGCTGCTGGCCGTGGCCAGCCTGCGGGCGGGCCATCTGGCCGAGGCGGTGACCCAGATCGACGAGGCGGCGGATACCGCCCACAAGCTCGGCAACGACTGGGAGGAGGGGCTGGCGCTGAGCATCAAGGCGGCCGGCCTGGCCCGGCTGGGCAGCCTGCGCGAGGCCCAGCGCCTCTACGAGGCCGCCCTGGACGTGCTCCGGGACAACAACGGGTGGGGGGTGGCCCAGGTCCGGGTGGGGCTGGGCGGGGTGGCCCGGGCCCGCGGCGATTACCAGGCCGCGATCAGCCACTACCAGGGGGCGCTCAGCCTGTACCAGGAAATCGACGCCCGGCCGGAGATCGCCCGGTGCCTGGCCGGTGTCGCCTCGGTCGCGCTCATCCAGGGCGACCTCGACCTGTGCCGGTCCAGCCTGACCGAGAGCCTGACCCTCAGCCTGGCTACCGGCCAGCGGCTCCCGGTGGCCCGCGGCCTGGAGGCCTTCGCGGCCCTGGAGGCCCGGGCCGGTGCGGCGGTGCGGGCGGCCAGGCTGGCCGGGGCCGCGCTCGAACTGCGGTCCGCGGCCGGGCACCCGCCGTCGGCCGGGGCCGGGGCGCGGCTGGAGGACCTGCTCGGCCCGGCCCGCCGGGCCCTGGGCGAGATGCAGGCGGCCAGCCTGCTGGCCGAGGGCCGCGCGATGAGCAGGGATGAGGCGGTCCGCTACGCGATGGGCACCCCGCTGGCCGGGCCGCCCGCGGCCAACGGCGCGGCGGCCGTGCCCGGCTGGCCGTTCCCGGCCCAGTCTGCAGGCCATGGCCACCCGGGACCGGCCGCCGACGGCGGACTCTCCACGAGCGCGGGCGGCCCGCCCGCCAGCGGCGCAGGGGTGCCGTCCACGCTGACCCCGCGGGAGCGCGAGATCGCGGCGCTCATCGCCCGGGGCCTGAGCAACCGGGGCATCGCCGACGAGCTGGTGATCAGCCAGGCCACGGTGGCCCGGCACGTGGCCAACATGCTGACCAAGCTGGGCTTCACCTCCCGGGCGCAGGTCGCGGCGTGGTTCGCCCGCCAGCCCGGGCCGGACGCCTGAAAAATCCGGCCTACATACCAATCCGCCCGGCCCGCCGCGCCGAAATACACACGGCACTGCATAGTTCGGCGCATGTGGACCGCACCCGTACATACGTAGGGTCATCCGCAGAGTTCCGGTGAGTCCTGTGCGGCATGGGGGCCCGCACAAGGCTCAGCCGGAACTGCCGGACGCGGAGCCAAGGCTCCTCCGGCCGTCAGGAGGGGGATGGCCGGAGGAGCCTGGGGAGAAGGGGACGGATGACGGTCACGGACATGCCAGCCCCTCACGCCACCGTGACTCAGCGGCTGGTGGGCCGGTCGGCCGCCCGGGGAGAGCATCCCGCTCTGGTGGGCGGGCCAGCCGCGTGGCCAGGGGGGACACTCAGCCACGCGGACCTGGCGGTCACGCTGCAGGCCGCGGCGGCCGGGCTGACCTGGCGCGGGCTACGCAGGCAGGACGTCGTCGGGGTGTATGTCCCCGACGCGGTGAGCTACGTGCTGGCCGCGCACGCGATCTGGGCGGCCGGTGGGGTGCCGTCCCCGATCGGCGCGGCCAGCACGCTAGCCATGCTGTCCGAGCAGCTCAGGGACTGCGGCGCCCGGCTGCTCGTCACCGCGGAGCCGCTGGTGCCCGCCGCGCTGAGCGCGGCGGACGGGTCGTGGGTGCGCCAGGTCATCTCGTTCGACGAGGCGCCGGGCACCGTCGCGTTCCGGTCGCTGCTGTCCCGCGGGGTACAGCCGCCGGTCTGGGCCGACCCCGGGGACCCGGGCCTGGTGCCGTACCAGGCCCGGCCGGGTGGCGGGCTGCAGGCGGCGCCGGTGACCCACGCCCAGCTGGCCGCGGAGATCAGCCGGCTGTCCGGCCCGGCGCCGGTCAGCGAGCGCGACGTGGTGCTGGCCGCGGCCCCGGAGGGCTGCGTCCGCGAGTACACGGTGCTGCTCGACCTCGCGCTGCTCCAGGGGGCCACGGTGGTGGCCGCGCAGGCCGGCACCCTGCCCGACGCGGCCCGCCGGTACGGCGGCACCGCCGCCATCGTGCCCGCGGGCACGGCGCTGCCGGCCGGGCTGCCGCTGCGGCCGGTCACCGTGGCGTGCTGACCGGGGCCAGCTCAGCCTGCGGCGCGGTCCTGGGCCGCCTGGTGCTGGTGAGCAGGATCACCGCCAGCACGCACACGTCGAAGATGGCGGCCACGGTGAAGGCCGCGGACATCCCGTGAATGAGCAGCTGGTGTGCGGCGCTCGCGGGGCTGGCCCCGGGGGCCAGGTGCCGGGCCGCGTTGCGGTACGCGGTGCCGAACACGGTGACCAGGATGGCCAGCCCGAGTGAGCCGCCGACCTGCTGCGTGACGTTCACCATGCTGGACGCCGCGCCGGAGTCCGCGGGCGCGATCCCGGCCAGCGACACCATGGTGAGCGGGACGAACACGATGCCCATCCCGGCGCCGATGAGCAGCATCGGCCCCAGCACGCCGCCCAGGTAGCTGGTCTGCCCGGAGACCTGGGCCAGCCACGCCATCCCGCCGATCACCGGCAGCATGCCCGCCACCATCAGCCGGGTGGGCCCGAACCGGGGCACCAGCCGCGGCGCGGCCCGGGACACCCCGAACACGGTGAGGGTCATGGGCAGGAACGCGAAGCCGGCGGCGAGCGGGCTGAAGCCCAGGATGTCCTGGACGAACTGGGTCAGGAAGAAGAACATCCCGAACATCCCTGCGACCAGCAGCAGCCGGGCCAGGTAGGAGCCGGACCGGGCCGGGCTGGTGAACAGCCGCAGCGGCGTGATCGGCTGCCGGGCCCGGGACTCGGTGAGCAGGAAGGCGCCCAGCATCACGGCGGCCGCCGCGAAGGCGGCCAGCGTGAGCCGGTCCGACCACCCGTCCGACGCGGCCCGGATGAACGCGTAGACGAGCGCGGTCATCCCGGCGATGGAGGTGACCGCCCCGGTGAGGTCGAACCGGCCGGGCTGGCGCGGCGACTCGGGGATGAACAGCGGGGTCACCGCCAGCACGGCGATGCCGACCGGCACGTTGATGAACAGCACCCAGCGCCAGGACGCCCATTCGGTGATGATGCCGCCCAGGACCAGGCCGAGCGAGGCGCCGCCCATGGCCACCGCCGAGTAGATGCCGAGCGCCCGGGTCCGTTCCCGGCCCTCCGGGAAGCTGCCCACGACCAGGGCCAGCACCGCGGGCGAGGCGAGCGCGCCGCCGACCCCCTGCAGGGCCCGGGCGGTCAGCAGCCACCAGGCCGCGGTGGCCAGGCCGCCGGCCAGCGACGAGGCGGTGAACAGGGCGATCCCGGCCAGGAACATCCGGCGCCGGCCGAGGATGTCGCCGGCCCGGCCGCCGAGCAGCAGCAGGCCGCCGAACGTGAGGGTGTAGGCGTTGAGCACCCAGGACAGGCCGGCCGCTGGAGAAGTGCAGGCCGGACTGGATGTGCGGGAGCGCGATGTTCACCACGGTCATGTCGAGGATGATCATGAGCTGGGCGGACAGCATGACGATCAGGGCGATGCCGGGATGGCCGCTGCCCCGGGACGCGGCCGGGCGGCGCAGCGCCACCGCGGGCGCGGCAGAGGAGGAAGAAGGCACAGTTGTCTCCTGGAAGTGGAGTCCTGGGACGATGCACGGTAGTCTGCGGATTATGCGGAGACCGACTCCGATTACTATACGGAGACTGCCTCCGCTTAGCAAGCCGATTGACCTCATGGCGGCGGCCGCGGGCCAGGCTGGGTAGGGTGCGGAAGGGCCGGCTGAGGCGGGCCAGGGCAGGGTCAGGCAGGACAGCGTGAGGCAGAGGGATCGGGATGAGCGCGACCAGCCCTCCTGAGGGGGCGATGCGGGCCGACGCGCGCCGCAACCGGCAGCGGCTTATCGAGGCCGCGCTGGCGGCGTTCGCCGAGCACGGGGCCGATGACGCGTCCCTCGACGAGATCGCCCGCCGGGCCGGGGTCGGGATCGGCACCCTGTACCGGCACTTCCCGACCCGCCAGGCGCTGCTCGAGGCCGTCTACCGCAGCCAGGTCGAGGCGCTGTGCGCGCGGGCCCAGGAAAACCCGGGCCCGGGCGGCGAAGGCTCGGCCACGGAGGCGCTGGCCCGCTGGCTGGAGGCGCTGGTCTCGTTCGCCTCGACCAAGCGGAACCTGACCATCTCGATGATGTCCTCCCTGGGCGGCAAGAACGCCGAGGTGGTCAGCTCGTGCAGCGCGATGATCCGGGAGGCCGTGGTCCCGCTGCTGGAGCGGGCCCAGCAGGCCGGGGAAATACGCCCGGACGTGGACGTGGCCGACCTGCTGAAGCTGTCGCACGCGATCTCGGTCGCCTGCGAGTACCCGTCCGCCCATCCCGACCAGGCCCAGCGGCTGCTCTCCGTGATGCTGGACGGGCTGCGCCACGGGTCGCAGCCGTCCCACGGCTGATCAGCCGACGCCTTCCGCCTCGGGCTCGGGAGCCTCGGGGTCGGCGCCCTCCGCCCCGCCGCTGCCCTCCCCGGAGTGCTCCAGGTCCGGGGCGCGGTTCTCGTAGGGCGTGCTGAGCACGATGGTGGTCCTGGTCGACACCCCCGCGCAGGCGCGGATCTGCTGCAGCAGGTCCTCCAGCGCGGCCGGCGAGGCCACCCGGACCTTCAGGATGTAGTTCTCGTCGCCCGCCACGCTGTGGCAGGCCTCGATGGCGGGCAGGTGGGCGAGCCGCTCCGGGGCGTCGTCCGGGGCCGCCGGGTCGAACGGCTTGATGGAGATGAACGCGGTCAGCGGCAGGCCCGCCCCGGCCGGATCGATCATGGCGGCATACCCCTTGATCACCCCGCGCCGCTCCAGCCGGCGGACCCGCTGATGCGTGGCCGAGACCGAGAGCCCGGTCTGCCGGGACAGTTCGGTGAAGCTGATCCGGCCGTCGAGGCAGAGCAGCGAGACGATCTTGCGGTCGATGTCTTCCACCCCGTTACGGTATTCCGCTCGCGGCTACCTGCGCTTCTTTGATCGTAACGGCCTGATAACGGGCTTTACGCTCCGGTAACAGGACGACACCGCGTCTTAGCGCAGGCGGATATGCCGGATACGCTGCGCGCCAGAAGGGAAAACAGGCGTCAACCGGCGGACCCGCGTGCACCGCGGCCACGCCAGGCCCTGTGAGTCCCCGGCACGGCACCGCAGTGGAGCGGTGCCCCGGAGAGCAATGGAGCGCGCCGATGGCCGAAATCCTCCTGGACCAGGTGAACAAGGTCTACCCAGGCGGGGTCAAGGGGGTGGACGACCTGAACCTTGAGATCAAGGACGGGGAGTTCATGGTCCTGGTCGGCCCGTCCGGCTGCGGGAAGACCACCGCGCTGCGGTCGATCGCCGGCCTGGAGGAGATCAGCTCGGGCACGATCACCATCGGCGGCCGGGTGGTGAACGACCTGCCGCCCAAGGACCGGGACATCGCGATGGTCTTCCAGAACTACGCGCTGTACCCGCACATGACCGTGGAGCAGAACCTGGCCTTCGGGCTCCAGCAGCGCAAGACCGCGAAGGACGAGATCAAGCGCCGGGTGACCGAGGTGGCCAAGATGCTCGGCCTGGAGCAGTACCTCAAGCGCAAGCCCGCCGCGCTGTCCGGCGGCCAGCGCCAGCGGGTCGCGATGGGCCGGGCCATCGTCCGGGAGCCGCAGGCGTTCCTGATGGACGAGCCGCTGTCCAACCTGGACGCCAAGCTCCGGGTGTCGATGCGGGCCTCCCTGACCCAGCTGCACGAGCGCCTCGGGGTCACCACCGTGTACGTGACCCATGACCAGGTCGAGGCCATGACGCTCGGGCACCGGGTGTGCGTGCTGCGCGATGGCCGGCTGCAGCAGGTGGACACCCCGCAGACCCTGTTCGACGCCCCGGTGAACCTGTTCGTGGCCGGCTTCATCGGCTCGCCGGCGATGAACATCGTCAATGCCCAGCTGGTCCGCGACGACGGGCCGGCGGTCACCTTCGGCGGGTACCGGCTGCCCCTGCCTGCCGCGCTGATCGACGCCAAGCCGGGCCTGGACAGCTACTTCGGCCGTGAGGTGATCCTGGGCGTCCGGCCGTCGGACTTCGAGGACGCGCAGCTCGCCGACAGCAGCTGGGCCCGGATGTCCGTGCGGGCCAACGTCACCGAGGAGCTGGGCAGCGAGATTCACGTGATCTTCTCCGTGGACGCCCCGCCGGTGAAGCACGAGAGCATCAGCGAGATCAGCGGCGACACGGACGACGAGGAGGCCGCGGTGGTGATGGCCGAGGGCAAGTCGCTGTGGACCGCCCGGGTGGCATCCCGCAGCCGGGTCCGCCCCGGCCAGTCGGTCGAGGTGGCCGTGGACACCACCAACCTGCAGTTCTTCGATCCGGTCAGCGCGCTGTCCATCGGGCACCCGGCGGCCCGCGAAGCGGTCACCGCGGGCGAGACGGCCAGCGCCTAGGCTCGTTCCGCCCGGGTGGCGGCTGGGCGGCGGCCGGGCGCTCAGCCGCCCTCGACGACCACCAGCTCGCGCGGGACGTGGTTCAGCCGCTCGTATCCCTGCTCGGTGCAGACCACGATGTCCTCGATCCTGGCCCCGTGCGGGCCGGGGTAGATCCCCGGCTCGACGGAGAAGGCCATGCCCGGCGCCAGCGGCTCGGCGTTGCCCGCCACGATGTAGGGATCCTCGTGGGTCTCCAGCCCGATCCCGTGCCCGGTCCGGTGCACGAACTCGGGGCCGTACCCGGCCTCGGTGATCGGCACCCGGGCGGCAGCGTCGACCGCCTCGGCGGTCACGCCGGGCCGCACGGCCGCGCAGGCCGCCTCCTGGGCGTCCCGGAGCACCTGGTAGTAGGCGGTGAACTCGCCGGGCGGGGTGCCGATCGCGTACACGCGGGTGCAGTCGGAGCAGTACCCGCTGGGCATGGTCCCGCCGATGTCCACCACCACGGCGTCGCCGGGCTGGAGCACCCGGCTGGACGGCTCGTGGTGCGGGCTCGCCGCGTTCGGCCCGGACGCGATGATCACGAAGTCCGCCCGGACGTGGCCCTCGTTGCTGATCGCCGCGGCGACGTCCGCCGCCACCTCGAGTTCGGTCCGGCCCGGCCGCAGCCAGCCCGGCACGGCGGCGTGCACCCGGTCGATGGCCGCCCCGGCCTCCCGCAGCGCCGCGACCTCGGCGGGGCTCTTGCGGGACCGCAGGCCGCGCAGGGCGGTGCTGGCCAGGCCGAGCTGGGCCCCGGGGAGCGCGGCGCGGAACCGGAGCACCATCATCGCCCACATGCGGTCCGACAGGCCCACCGCGGAGACCGGGCCGAGCCTGGCGGCGACCAGCGCGTACGGGTCGTCCGTCTCGTCCCAGGCCGTCATCTCCAGGCCGAAGCCCCCGGCGGGCGAGGCCTGCGCGGCGGGCAGCTCCAGCCGCGGCACCACCAGGAACGGGTCCCCGGCCGCGGGCAGGACCAGGCAGGTGAGCCGCTCCAGCTGCTGCGCGTCGTAGCCGGTCACGTAGCGCAGGTCAGGGCCCGGGGTGAGCAGCAGCGCACCCAGTCCGGCCGCTCCCGCGGCGTCCGCGGCCAGCCGCAGCCGCTCCGCTGGATATAGTTCAGTCAAGGCGGCGACGGGGTGCCCGCTACCCACGGAACCCGCCTGGTCCATCAGGGGAAAGTACCTGCCAGGTCTGCATGGGGGCCATCTAACCACGGGGTGTTTTTTGCCGTTCACGGTGCTCCACCGCCCGGTGCGGGTAGCAGCCTGTCCCCATCTAGACAGGAGTGCCCCCGATGCCTCACTCTTGGTGTACCTCAGCTCACGATATGAACGGCGATGACTCCTGAAATCGTTAGTTCCCCGGCTCCTCTCGAGCCAGGCGCGGCGGCTGGGCTCGACCGGGCCGCCGCCCGGTCAGCCTTCGCGGCCGCCGCGACGGGCCCGTTCACGCTGCGCCCGCGTAACAGCGAGCGGGCCCCCGGTGACCCGACCGCGCTGGCCGCCGCATTACTGCAAGAACGGCACGTCACCCTGGAACTGCAGCGCGCCATCCTGCCGTTGCACGAGGCCCCGTTCGACCTGCCCGGCCTGCGCGCCGTAGTCCGGTACCTGCCCGCCTCCGCGGACAGCCGGGTCGGCGGCGACTGGTACATCACGGCCGAGATGCCGCCGGGCGACGTGCTGCTCGCCATCGGCGACGTGGCCGGCCATGGCCTGGACGCGGCAGCCGGCATGGCCCGGCTGCGCGGTGCGCTCGCCGGGCTGGCCATCACCGGCGCACCCCCGGAACGCCTGGTGGGCTGGCTGAACGACCTGGTCCATCACGTGGCCCCCGAGCACACCGCCTCGGTGGTGGCCGGCTACTTCGACCCACCCACCCGGCGGCTCACCTGGGCCCAGGCCGGGCACCCGCCGCCGCTGCTGGTCCGCGGGGCCACCGCGCGGCCGCTGGGGCAGCCGGCCGGGATCCTGCTCGGCGCCGGGCGGGGCAGGCTACGACGCGATGACCATGACGCTGGAAGCCGGCGACGTCCTGCTGCTGTACAGCGACGGCCTGGTGGAGCGCCGGGACCGGCCCCTGGATGCGGGACTCGCCACGCTGGCCCGGGCCGCCGCGGGCATCGGTGATCCCGAGCAGCTGATCACGGCGGTGCTGGAGGCCCTCGGCTCGACCGACTCCGAGGACGACACCTGCCTGGTGGCCCTCCGCGTGCTCTAGTTATCTCGGTCTAGGTGCCCGTCAGGACGGATGCGGCGCGGCGCAGCGAGGAACCCAGGCCCCAGCGGGCGTCCAGCGCGGCCAGCCGGTCCGGGTCCGCGTCGCTGACCGGCAGCCGCCCCGCCACCTCCGGGACCGGTGCGTCGGTCGCCACCCGCACCACGGGGATGGCTGCGGTCAGGTAGTCGCGGGCCGCGGCGAGCTTGGGGCGGCTGCCCTTGGGGAAGCCGCCATGCCCCCGGTCCAGCGCGTCGAGGATGGCCCCGATCCCGCCGAAGGCCTGCACCAGCGCGGCGGCGGTCTTGTCCCCCACCCCCGGCACACCGGGCAGGCCGTCGCTCGGATCGCCGCGCAGCACCGCGAAGTCGGCGTAGGCGCGGCCGGGGATCCCGTAGCGGTCGGTCACCGCCGCCTCGTCCACCACGTCCAGCTTGGACAGCCCGCGGACGGTGTAGATGACCCGGACCGGACGCCCGTCGTCGACCAGCTGGAACAGGTCGCGGTCCCCGGTGACGATCTCGACCGGGCCGCCGGCCCGCGTGGCCAGGGTGCCGATCACGTCGTCCGCCTCGTAGCCGGCCGCGGCCGCCATGGCCAGGCCCAGGGCCCCGAGCACCTGCTCGATCACCGGGATCTGGGCGGTCAGCGCCGCAGGCGCCTCCTCGGTGCCGTCCGGGCGGGCCCGGTGGGCCTTGTACGACGGCACCGCCGCGACCCGGAAGGCCGGCCGCCAGTCCGCGTCCATGCAGGCGATCACCGCCCCCGGCGAGCGGCCGCGGACCAGCCGGGCGATCATGTCCAGCAGCCCGCGGACCGCGTTGACCGGCGTCCCGTCCGGGGCGGTCAGTGTGTCCGGCACCCCGTAGAAGGCACGGTAGTAGAGCGAGGCGGTGTCCAGCAGCATCAGCGGTCCCACCCCGGCTATCCTGCCAGGCCGGGCCGCTATCGTTGAGCCACCCGCAGCAGGTGAGTGCCAGCGCAGTGAAGGGACCGGCCCTGTCCGCACCAGACGCCGCCGGGCTCTTGCCCGGGCCTGCCGCCGAGGCACTGTCCTGCGTGCTGCTCGCGGCGCTGCTGGCCGTCGCGATCACCCGGCCGAAATGGCTGCCGGAGGCGGCCGCCGCGGTGCCCGCGGCCGCGGTGGTCATCGTGACCGGCGCGCTGCCGTGGTCCCAGGCGCGCACCGAGGCCGGCCGCCTGCTGCCGGTGCTGGCCTTCCTCGGCGCGATCCTGGTGGTAGGGCACGTCTGCCAGCGGGAGGGACTGTTCGCGGCGGCCGGTGCCCGGCTGGCCCGGGCCAGCCGGGGCTCCCCGGTCCGGCTGCTGGGCGGCGTGTTCGGCCTGGCCTCGGTCACCACCGCGGTGCTCAGCCTGGACACCACGGTGGTGCTGCTGACGCCCGTGGTGCATGACACCGCCACCCGGCTGCGGGTCCGGCCCAAGCCGCACGTGTACGCGTGCACCCACCTGGCCAACTCGGCGTCGCTGCTGCTGCCGGTGTCCAACCTGACCAACCTGCTGGCCTTCTCCGTGGCCGGGCTGACCTTCCTCCGCTTCGGCGCGCTGATGGCGCTGCCGTGGCTGGTCGCGATCGCCGTGGAGTACGCGGCGTTCCGGTGGTTCTTCGCCGGCGACCTGGCCGTCCCGGCCCCGGCCCCGGCCCGGGCGGCGGCCGCGCCCCTGCCCCGCATCCCCCGCTTCGCGCTGGTCACGGTCCTGGCCACGCTGGCCGGATTCGTGCTTACCTCGGTGGCCGGGGTGAACCCGGCCTGGGCGGCCGCGGCCGGGGCGGTGGTGCTGGCGGCGGAGAGCCTGATCCGCGGCCAGGACCGCCCGGCGGCCCTGGCCCGCGCGGTGAGCATCCCGTTCCTGCTCTTCGTCCTGGGCCTGGGCATCGTGGTCGAGGCGGTCGTGCACAACGGGCTGGGCGCGGCGCTGGCCCGGATGATCCCGGCCGGATCGTCACTGCCCTCGCTGCTGGCCCTGGCCGGGCTGGCGGCCCTGCTGGCCAACCTGGTGAACAACCTGCCCGCGGTGCTGGTGCTGCTGTCCGTGCTGGCCGGCCGGGGCCTGCTGGGCGGCCCCGGCCCGGTGCTCGCCGTGCTGATCGGGGTGGACGTCGGCCCGAACCTGAGCTACGCCGGCTCGCTGGCCACGCTGCTGTGGCGGCGCCTGCTGGCCGACCGTGACCACCACACGGACCTGGCCGAGTTCACCCGCCTCGGGCTGCTCACCGTGCCTGCCGGGCTGGTGCTGGTCACCGTGGCGTTGTGGGCGGTGCTGCGGATCTGACCGGGCGGGCGAGTTCCTCCTCGTCCAGCGGGGTGGCCCCATCCCGGGGGTAGACCTGCCGCCGGCCGGTGGGGGTGAACCCCATCCGCAGGTAGAACCCGCGGGCCCGGGCGTTGCCGGCGGCCACCCAGAGGGTCAGCCAGAGCGCGCCGGCCGCCTCGGCCTGATCCAGCACCGCGCGGACCAGCAGGTCGGCGGCGCCCTGCCCGCGGGCCTGCGGGCTGACCCACATGGACACGAGATGCCAGGCCCGCTGCCCCGCGGCGGCCGGGCTGCCGGGACGCCTCAGCGGGCACCGCCGCGACCAGCCCGGCGGGCGTGCCGCCGGACCAGGCCAGGAACCACGGCCAGTCCCCGATCAGGGACCGCCACCGGGCTTCGGGATAGCCGAGCTCACGGCCGAGGGTCGAGGCGAACGCGTCCGGCGCGTCGGCCAGCGCGGCCAGCCGCACGTCCCGGACCGTGGCCCACTCGTCCGGATGCGCCCGCCGGACCTGGACGTCGCCCGCCTCCATCCGGCCAGCGTGACCGTTTCCCGTTGCGGTGCGCAACCAGATATCGGGGCGGGAGACTGGATGCCATGACCGTGCTCGTGTGGGTGACCGAGGAGAGCTGGATGGCGTGCGTGGACGCGGTGGCGGCCCGGGCGCCAGCCGAGGACGTCATCTTGCTGCACGTCACGGACGCCGGGGCGGTGGATGCGGCCCAGGGCGCGTTCACCGCGCTGCTGGGCCGGGCCGGGGCCGGGCCGGGCGCGCAACTGGAGGCCATGACGGAGGCGGCCGCCACCGAGGTGCTGGAGGCCGCGGCGGCCAGGCTGGGCCGCCCGGCCCAGATGCTGCGCCGGCACGGCCGCCCGGAACGCGAGGTGGTGGCGGCGGCCCGCGGCGCGGACCTGCTCATCCTGGCCCGGCAGGGCGCCGAGGCGGGCCCCAGGAGCCTGGGCAAGGCGGCCCGGTTCGTGGTGGACCACGCGGCCTGCCCGGTCCTGCTGGTCTGGGCCGGGCCCGCGCCGCAGAACCCGCTGCCGCCCCCGCCGCCGAAGGAACGGGGGCGGCCCGGGGCACCGGAACGGCCCGGGCCACCCGACGAGCACGGGCGGCCCTAGGCGCCGCCTCAGCGGTTGGAGTAGACCCGGTCCGGGGTGATCAGGACCGCGGCCCGCCGCTCCTCGGCCATCACCCGGTCATAGGTGGCCCAGTCGTCGTGGCTGCCGCCCGCCGCGGTGAACACCGCCCGCAGCAGCCGCAGCAGCCCGTCCGGGCCGAGACCGTCCAGCGGGTCATCCGGGCCGGCCAGCTCGGCCTGCCCCTCCGCGGTGACCCACTCCCAGCCGGACCGGGCGGTCACCACCGGCCGCGGGCGGGCCCGCAGGTTGACCAGCTTGCGGGAGTTTCCGCGGGTGGTGAAGCCGATCACCGGGACTCCGCGGACCGGGTGATCCAGGACCCCGCAGTTGACCACGGTGGCCTGGATCGTCTGGTCCGCGCGCAGGGTGGCCACCACGCTCAGCCCGTGCTCCCGGCCCGCCAGCCGGGCAAAGTCCGCCATGTCAGCCATAGCCCGGAGCTTACTGGGCCGGGCTCACTGGGCCGGGCTGGCCGCGGCCGGGCTGGCCGGGCGGCTAGCTCACCGAGGTGTAGGCGACCACGCCGTGGCGCAGCGCCGCCACCGCGGCGCGCGCGGTGGCGGCCAGCTCCGAGCCGGGCCCGGCCGCGACCGCGATCTGGCCGAGCAGATCCATCAGCTGCTTGACCGCGCGGACGAAGTCGCCGGGAGTCAGCTCCGCGCGGAGCACGGTCTCCAGCGGCTTACCCCGCGCCCAGGCGTGCGCGGCCCACGCGAACCCCATCTCGGGCGGGCGCAGGAAGGACAGCTGGTTGTCCTTCTCGACCTCGTCCAGCTCGCCCCACACCGAGAGCATCGAGCTCACCACGTCGCGGACCGGGCCGCCCGGCATCCGCGGCGCTGCGTCGTCGTCCGCCTGGCGGGACTCGAAGGTCAGCACCGACACGCAGGCGGCCAGCTCCGCCGGGTCCAGCCCGTCCCACAGCCCGCGGCGCAGGCACTCGGCGGCCAGCAGGTCGAGCTCGGTGTAGAGGTCCGCGAGCCGCGTGCCGTCCGGGGTGACCGTGCCCTCATCGAGGTAGCCCAGGTGGTCCAGGACGGAGCAGACCCGGTCGAACGTGCGGGCGATCACGTGCGAGCGGGCCGCCACCCGGCCTTCCAGGCTGGCCACCTCCCGCTCCAGCCGGGCCCGCTGCTCCGCCTGCCGGGCGTGCAGGTCACGGTCCGGGCAGCCGTGGCAGGGATGCTGGCGCAGCTCGCGGCGCAGCCGGCTGATCTCGTCCGCCGCGCTGCGCGGCGGGCGCCCCGCCTCCGGGCGCGGGCGCCTGCCGGGCAGGGCGGCCGAGGTCCCGGCCGGCCACCTTGTTGCGCAGGGTCGAGGCGAGATCCCGGCGGTGCTGCGGCGAGCGGGCGCTGAAGCTGCCGGGGATCCGCAGCCGGTCGATCGGGGTGACCGGGACCGGGAAGTCGGCCTGCGAGAGCCGCTTGACCTGCCGGTTGGCCGTGAGCACCACGGGCAGCGGGTCGCCCGCGCCCGGGGGCGCGGTCATCCGGCCGTGGCCGCCGCCAGGCGGGCCCGCCCCCCGCTGGCCGCCGCCGCGCGGGCCCGGCCGCCGCTGGCCGGGGCCGCGGCCGCCCCGGTCCCGCCGATCGGCGCCGGGCAGGCCGGGATCCAGGACGACCGCGAGACCCGCCCGCCGGCCCCCGGGGACCAGGATGATGTCCCCGCGGCGCAGCTGCTCCAGCGACTGCCGGGCCTGCGCCCAGCGGTCGGCCGAGCGTTCCCGGGACGCTTCCGCCTCCTGGCCGGCCAGCGCCTCGCGCAGCGCGTGGTACTCCGCGTAGTCTCCCCGGTCACATGCGGGACCGAGGTCGGCCAGGGCGGCCCGGCTGCGGCGGGCCTGCCGGGCGATGCCGACCACCGCCCGGTCCGCCTGGAACTGGGCGAACGACGACTCCAGCAGGGCGGCCGCCTTGTCCAGGCCCGCCTGGCCGACCAGGTTCACCGCCATGTTGTACGAGGGCCGGAAGCTGGAGTTGAGCGGGTAGGTCCGGGTGCCGGCCAGCCCGGCCACCGCCAGCGGGTCCACGCCCGGCTGCCAGAGCACCACGGCGTGCCCCTCCACGTCGATGCCGCGGCGGCCGGCCCGGCCGGTGAGCTGCGTGTACTCCCCCGGCGTCAGGTCCGCGTGGGTTTCGCCGTTCCACTTGTCCAGCCGTTCCACGACCACGGTCCGGGCCTGGCATGTTGATGCCCAGGGCCAGCGTCTCGGTGGCGAAGACCGCGCGGACCAGGCCCGCCTCGAAGAGCTCCTCGACCACTTCCTTGAAGGTGGGCAGCATCCCAGCGTGGTGCGCGGCGATGCCGCGCTGCAGGCCGGTAAGCCACTCGCCGTAGCCGAGCACGGGCAGGTCGGCCTGGGGGATGTCGCTGGTCCGCCGCTCGGCGATCTCGGTGATCACGGCGGCCTCGTCCGGCGTGGTGAGCCGGACCCCGGCGTCCAGGCACTGGCGGACCGCGGCCTCGCAGCCGGCCCGGCTGAAGATGAAGGTGATCGCGGGCAGCAGCCCCGCCCGGTCCAGCCGGTCGATGATTTCCGGCCGGCGCGGCGGCCGGAAGCGCACCGGCCGCCGGGCCCCCCGGGCCGGCCGGGACGGCGCCTTCCGCGCCGCCCAGTCATCCCGCCGGGCCAGCCGTAGCAGCTCCGGGTTGACCCGGGCCTGGCGCTGATCCGACGGCCCGGGCGCCCCGCCGGGTGCCCCCCGGCCGCCCCGGGACGCAGGCCCGGGCCCGGACTCGAGGAACAGGTCGTAGAGCCGGCCGCCGAACAGCATGTGCTGCCACAGCGGAACCGGCCGGTGCTCGTCCACGATCACCGTGGTGCCCCCGCGGACCTGGGCCAGCCAGTCGCCGAACTCCTCGGCGTTGCTCACCGTCGCGGACAGCGCGACCACCCGGACCGAGTCCGCCAGGTGGATGATCACTTCTTCCCAGACCGCGCCGCGGAAGCGGTCGGCCAGATAGTGCACCTCGTCCAGCACCACATAGGCCAGGCCGGACAGGGTCGGCGAGCCGGCGTAGAGCATGTTGCGCAGCACCTCGGTGGTCATCACGACCACCGGCGCCTCGCCGTTGATGCTGTTATCCCCGGTGAGCAGGCCGACCTGGTCAGCCCCGTAGCGGCGGGCCAGGTCGTTGTACTTCTGGTTGGACAGCGCCTTGATCGGCGTGGTGTAAAAGCACTTGCGGCCCTCGGCCAGGGCCAGGTGCACGGCGAATTCCCCGATAACGGTCTTACCGGAGCCGGTCGGCGCCGCCACGAGCACGCCATGGCCGCCGGCCAGGGCCTGGCAGGCGCGCCGCTGGAAGTCGTCGAAGGCGAAGTCGTACAGCCCCTGGAACGCGGCGAGCTCGGCCCCATCCTCGCTCCGCTGCCGGAAAGCGGCATAGCGCTGCGCCGGACTGGCAGGCGTGGACATGCCTCCAGCCTAGGTGAACCCGCAGACAAGCCGGGTGACGGCCTTACCGGAGGTCGGAGTTGACCGGCTCCGCGTCGTCCAGCGGGGCCAGTTCGTCGTCGGCCAGGCCCTCGTACAGTGAGGCCCGGGTCGCCCGCCGGCGGTCGTTCATCCAGATGATGAGCTCGGCCACTTCGACCAGCACCACGCACGGGCCCGCGAGCAGGAGCATGGTGAGCGGGTCCGGGCTGGGCGAGGCGATGCCGGCGAACACGAACACGCCGAAGATGATCAGCCGCCGCCACTTGCGGAAGAACTGGTGGGTGAGCACCCCGGCCACGTTGAGCAGCAGCATGAGCAGCGGCAGTTCGAAGGCCAGCCCGAAGCCGAGCAGCATGCCGAAGAAGTAGCCGAGATAGGTGGAGACCGGGGGCAGGTTGAGGACGCCGTGCGGGGTCAGCCCCAGCAGGTATCTCAGGCCCCGGCTCATCGCGAAGTAGGCGATGCCGGCGCCGATCACGAACAGCGGGGCCGCGGTACCCACGAACGCGTAGGTCCACCGCTTCTCCCGCTTGTACAGCCCGGGCGCGACGAACGCCCAGATCTGGTAGAGCCAGATCGGGCTGGTCAGGACCAGCCCGAAGAAGAACGCGACCTGCACCCGCAGCATGAACGGGTCCAGGATGCCGGACAGGACCAGCTGGTCGCCGATGTGGTGGCAGCCGGAGTAACCGTTGATCGTGGCCGAGCAGAACGGATGCTCGACGAAGGCCCAGACCCGGTTGTACACCACCGGAATCAGGCCGATGCCGGTGCCCACGAGCAGGGCCAGCACGATCTTGACGACCCGGTTGCGGAGCTCGCGGATGTGCTCGATCAGCGACATCCGGCCTTCCGCATCCGCGGCTTCCGCCGCCCGGACGCGCGCGCCCAGAACGCGCGCCCCCTTGACGGTGTCACCCAGCTTGGCCATGGCGGGTTACGAACGCTCAGCCGGCCTGGGTGTGCTGGGTCTCGCTGACCGGCGCGCCGCTGACCTTGGCCGCCTCCGCCGCCGACTGCTTCGCCTGCAGGTCCCGGAGCTGCTGCTGCAGCAGGTCCACCTGCTGCTGGGTCGGCTGGGCGATGGCCGGGGCAGGCTGCTCGGTCTCGACCTTGTCTTCGTGGTGCAGGTCCTGGACCTCGGTCTTCAGGATGCGCATGGACTTGCCGAGGGACCGCGCCGCGTCGGGCAGCTTCTTCGAGCCGAAGAGCACGATCAGCACCACGGCGACGATGAGGATCTTCCACGGACTGTCGAACAGGTCGCCAATCATTTCCGCCTCTTCACCGGGGCGCACGTCCCCGCACTGGATCACTATCGGAGCCGAGCCTACACTCCAGGTCTTCGTAACGGGCTTAGGCACGGTTTGGTCAGCGACGGCCTCCTCTGCGCCAGTTACTCGTTAAGAGTACTGCGCCAGGGCGGCCGACGCATCGTCCCTGACCTGGGCAGCCAGGCTGGCCGGGGCGACGATCCGCCCGTTTTCTCCCAGCCGCAGGGCCAGCCGCCGCACCCAGCCGGGATCCGGAGTGCGCAGCGTGACCCGCAGCCGCCCGTCGCCGAGTTCCGCAATGCTGTCGCACGGGTAATACTCGGCTACCCAGCGGCCGAGCGGGGCCAGCTCGATGACCACGTTGAGATCGTCTGCGGACGGGTGGAACAGCCCCTGGTCCACGTCCTTCGGCTCCGCACCGGCGGGCACCTCGGCCGGCACGTCCAGCACGTCCAGGCTGAGCACCCGGTCCAGCCGGAACAGCCGGACCGCGTCCGCCCGCCGGCACCAGCCTTCCAGGTAGGTGCGGCCCTCCACGATCAGCAGGCGCATCGGGTCCACGTCACGCTCGGTGGCCTCGTCCCGGCCCGGGACGTAGTAGGACAAATGCACGCGGCGCTGCCGGGTCAGCGCGTCCCGGAGCTGGCCCAGGACCGCCTGCTGGGCGATCTTGTCCACCTGGATGGCCACCTGGGTGCTCGGCGTGGCGGCCTCCCCGGCCGCCGCTTCCAGCTTGGCGATGGTGCGGTTCAGCGCCTGCCCCTCGTCCCGGCCGGGCAGGGCGGCGACCTGGCCGATCTCGGCCAGCATCCGCAGCGCGACCAGCAGGGCGCTGGCCTCGTCCACGGCCAGGCGGAGCGGCCGGTCCATCGACTCCGCCTGGCTGACGACGATCTCGCCGCCCTCGTAGGACAGGTCGATCGGGCAGTAGGGGTCGGGAGAGCGGAGTTCCACGCACCACAGCAGGTTGAGGTCGTCCACCAGCTCGCGCTCGCTGACGCCGAAGGCGGCGGCGGTCTCGGCCAGCCCGACCACCTTCCGGCTGACCACGTAGGGCACCAGGGCCAGCAGCCGCTGCAGCCGGGTGGTGCTGGTTCCTGCGCTGCCGCGCGGCGGCGGTTTACTGGGGTGCTCACGCCAGCGCTCCCTTCAGCTGGGTGATGATGGCCTCGCGCAGGTCAGCGGGCTCGACCGCGACCACGTCCGTGCCGAACGACGCCAGGTGCTCAGCGAACCAGCCCACGTCGGAGAACGGGACGCTGACCGTGTCCCAGCCGGCCGGGCCGCCCGGCTCCCCCGGACTGTCCGGGGTTCCCGCGCCATCCGGGAGCCCCGTGGTGTCCGGGAGAAGGGTGGCGTGCCGGCGGATGCCGTGCCCCGCACCGGGGCGGACCCGCAGCACCGCCGTGCGCTGGGCGGGCGGCTGGGTGTCCCACTCGCGGACCGCTTCCCGGACGTCGGTGCCCTCCGGCACGATCACCGATCCGGCGGGCCCGCTGAACCGCACGTCACCCTCGATGCGGCTGAGCCGGAACACCCGGACCGCGTCCCGGTCGGTGTCGTACCCGGCCACGTACCAGCGGCCGTGCCGGTTCACCACCCCCCAGGGCTGGAGGTGACGCTGCTGAGGTTCGCTGCGGCCGGCCGCCCGGTGGGCGAACGTGACCGGCCGCCGGTCGCGCACCGCCTGCCACAGCGGGCCGAACGCCGCCTCGCCGGCCAGCAGCCGCGGCTCGATGCCGGTCTGCGCGCTGTCCTCGGCGTCCACCCCGGCCGCGCGCAGCTTGAGCAGGGCGCCCGCGGCGGCCCCGGCCAGCTCGGCCTGCCGCCACACCCGGGCGGCCAGGGACAGCACCGCCGCCTCGTCCGGCTCCAGCCGGATCTCCGGCAGCACGTAGGCCTGGCGCGGGATGCGGTAGCCCGCCTCGTCGTCACCCGCCGCGTTGACGCCGGTCTCCAGCGGGATCCCCAGCTCGCGGAGTTCTTCCTTGTCCCGCTCGAACATCCGCTTGAACGCCTCGAACGAATCCGGGTAGCCGGGCACGGCCGCGCGGATCTGCACCGCGGTGAGATACCGCGGGCTGGACAGCAGGCAGACCACCAGGCCCAGCAGCCGCTCGGTCTTCCGTCGTGACATTCCCGTTCCTCGCCACTCCCCGCGCACCCGGCTCAATGCGGCCGGACCGCCCCGCCCCGTCATCATGGGGCCGACCGCGTTCTGACGCTACCCTGCGGGAGTGATCAGGTGGCGCAGTGGCGTGGTTTTGGCGGTGCGCCGCGAATGGCGCGGCGCGGTCGAACTGGACGTAACCACCAGCGACGGCACCATCCGGGCGCTGGCCTACCCGGAGCTGACCGGCCTGCGCGAGCCCGGCGACCGGCTGCTGCTGAACACCAGCGCGCTCGCGCTCGGCCTGGGTACCGGCGGCTACGCGCTGGTGGTGGCGCAGCCCGACCGGCTCCCGGCCGACCCGGACGGCCCCGGGCACCTGGTCAAGGCGCGCTACACGCCGCTGCAGGCGACCGTGCTCGGCGCCGACGAGCAGGGCTCACCGCACCATGAGGTGCTGCGCGACGCGGACGACCTCGGCGGGCTGCCGGTGGTGGTCGCCGACCTGCATTCGGCGCTACCGGCCGTGCTGGCGGGGCTGCGCGCCGGGCGGCCGGCCACTGCCCCGCCGGCCGCGGTGTACGTGATGCTCGACGGCGGCGCGCTGCCCGCCTGGTTCTCCCGGACCTGCGCCGGGCTGCGGGATTCGGGCTGGCTGCGCGGGACGGTGACCGTGGGCCAGTCCTTCGGCGGTGACCTGGAGGCGGTCACCCTGCACACCGGGCTGCTGGCCGCCCGGTGCGTGCTCGGCGCCGAGGTCGCCGTGGTGGCCCAGGGGCCGGGGAACCTGGGCACCGGGACCCGGTGGGGCTTTTCCGGGGTGGCCTGCGGCGAGGCGGTGAACGCGGCGGCCGTGCTCGGCGGGCGCCCCGTCGCCGCGTTGCGGGTCAGCGAGGCCGACCCGCGGGAACGCCATCACGGGGTGTCCCACCACAGCCTGACCTCGTACGGGCGGGTCGCGCTGGCCCGGGCCGACGTGGTCGTGCCCGACCTGCCCGGGGCGTTCGGTGCCCGGGTGGCGGCGCAGGCGGCCGCGCTGGCCGGCCGGCACACGCTGGTCAGCGTCAGTACCGGCGGCCTGGCCGAGGCGCTGCGGGGCTGCCCGGTACCGCTGTCCAGCATGGGCCGGGGCCTGGCCGAGGACCCGGCCTATTTCCTGGCCGCGGCCGCGGCCGGGCGGCACGCGGCCGCGCTGCTGGCCGCAGCGGCGGGGCCCGGGCTGAGCTAGCCACGGGCCAGGGCACCCCCGCGAGGGCGCGGCCGGGATCAGCGGGAGAATGAGTAGCGAGGCGCCGGGTTAATCCGGTACCCGGACCAGTGAGGAAGCCTGCATGCGACTCGCGTCCTTCATCCGCGATATGCCTGCCCGCGTCACGGCGGGCGCCTTCATCCTGAATTCCGGCCTCGGCAAACTCTCCGCCGACGAGCAGACCGCCACCGGGCTGCATCAAATGGCCACCGGGGCATATCCGTTCCTGGGCAAGATGAAGCCGCAGGATTTCGCCCGGCTGCTGGGCGCAGGCGAGGTCGCGGTCGGTTCCGCCCTGCTGCTCCCGGTGGTGCCGTCCGGGGTGGCGGGCCTGCTCCTGACCGGGTTCTCGGGCGGCCTGCTCGGGCTGTACATCAAGATCCCCGGCATGCGCCAGGAGGGCAGCCTGCGCCCCACCCATCAGGGCATCCCGCTGGCCAAGGACAGCTGGCTGCTGGGCATCGGGGTCAGCCTGCTGCTGAGCGACCTGACCGACCGCGTCGCCGATTAACCCGGGGGCCCGAGCCCCCGGACCCCCACGGCCCGCCCCGGCCGGCGCCCGGGTGCGCCGAGTGCCGGGTGAGTCGCCGACTCGGCGGGAACCCGCCTCCGGCGGGCCCCGCCTCGCCAGCGAGCCCCGCTATTAACTCGTCGTCGGGCTGACCGCGCCGAGGATGTTGACCACGAACACCAGCGTGTCGGTGCCCTTGATCCCGGCCTGCGAGCTGCCTGTCTTCCCGTACCCGTCAGCGGGCGGGACCACCAGCATGACCCGGCTGCCCACGGTCTGGCCGACCAGGCCCTTGTCCCAGCCCGTGATGACCTGGCTTGGCGTGGCGCCGATCGTGAACCCGAACGGCTCGTCCCGCGACCACGACGAGTCGAAGACCTTGCCGGTCCGCCAGATCTCGCCCACGTACTGGGTGACCACGGTCTGCCCCTTGGTCACCACCGGGCCGGATCCCTTGATCAGCGTCTTGGTCACCAGGCCCTTCGGCGGCTTGGCGGACTTCGGGATGGTGATGGTCGGGGCCACCCCGGCCTTAGCCGTGACGGTGGGCAGCGAGCCGCCGCCGCTGGACACCTGGCTGCCGGTGGCGGACGCGTTGTTCGCGAACTCCTTGATCATGTCCACCACGAACACCAGCGTGTCGTTGGCGGTCACCCCGGCCTGGGAGTTCCCGGACTTGCCGTAGCCGTCGGCGGGCGGGATGACGGCCAGCACCCGGCTGCCCATCTTCTTGCCCTCCAGCGCGCTCTCCAGCCCGGGCAGCAACTGGCCGCTGAACAGCGCCGGGCTCTTGCTCGCGAACGTGCTCTCGGCGAGCTTGCTCGACTTGCCGCTCCAGATGTAGACCGCGTAGTTCCCGACGAACGCGTCCGTCTTGGTCAGCGCCGGGCCGGTCCCCTTGACCAGGGTCTTGGTCACCAGCGTCTTCGCGGCGGTCGCCTTGGGGATGGTCACGGTCGGATTCGTGCCGAACTGCCCCTTCACCGAGACGCTGGGGTTGGACGAGGACGTGGCTGATCCGCATCCGGCCAGGGCCAGGACGGCCAGCAGGGGGACGGACAGCAGGGCGGCAATGCGTCGCATAAAAAGGGAACCTTGTCATCTCCGACGTTGAAGCGACGCCAGCCTACCGGCATCACCGAACCACAGTGCGCAGGTTCCACTGCCAGATCATTACGGTATCTGGACCAATCCGCTGGGAACGGGCGCGCCGCCGGAACGCGCAAACGGTCCCGGCCCAGGACAGGCCCGGGAAAAGGCACTTCAGGTGATTAACAGCAAATTCACAGCTAGCGGGCGCCGGGCGGCGGCCCCGGGAAGATTCGTTGCGGAAACGACGCGGTACCACGGCCGGCCTGCAGCTATATGCCCGCGGTGAGCTTCGGCACCCGCTCGCCTACATGCCCGCGATGAGCTTCTCCACCCGCTCATCGACGGACCGGAACGGGTCCTTGCACAGAACCGTCCGCTGGGCCTGGTCGTTGAGCTTGAGGTGGACCCAGTCCACGGTGAAGTCGCGGCGGCGTTCCTGGGCGCGGCGGATGAACTCACCGCGCAGCCGGGCCCGGGTGGTCTGCGGGGGAACCGATTTGGCTTCGAAGATGTCGATGTCCCGGGCGGTCCGGGCCACCGCGCCGCGCTTCTGCAGCAGGTAGTACAGGCCGCGGCCGCGGTGCACGTCGTGGTAGGCCAGGTCGAGCTGGGCGACCCGGGGCGAGGACAGCGGCAGGTCGTGCTTGCCGCGGTACCGCTCGATCAGCTGGTACTTGGTGATCCAGTCGATCTCGCGGTCGACCAGGCCGAAATTGCCGGTGTCCACCGCGTGCAGGGTGCGCTCCCACAGGTCCAGCACCCGCTGGGTGATCGCGTCGGCCCCGCGCCGGTCGGTGAAGTCCTTGGCCTTGGCCAGGTACTCGCGCTGGATGTCCAGCGCGCTGGCCTCCCGGCCGTTGGCCAGCCGGACCTTGCGCCGGCCGGTCATGTCGTGGCTGACGTCCCGGATGGCCCGGATCGGGTTCTCCAGGGTCAGGTCGCGCATCACCGTGCCCGCCTCGACCATCCGCAGCACCAGGTCGGTCGCACCGACCTTGAGCAGCATGGTGGTCTCGCTCATGTTCGAGTCGCCGACGATCACGTGCAGCCGCCGGAACCGCTCCGCGTCCGCGTGCGGCTCGTCCCGGGTGTTGATGATCGGCCGGGACCGGGTGGTGGCCGAGGACACGCCCTCCCAGATGTGCTCGGCGCGCTGGCTGACGCAGTACACCGCGCCCCGCGGGGTCTGCAGCACCTTGCCCGCACCGCAGATCATCTGGCGGGTGACCAGGAACGGGATCAGGATGTCAGCCAGACGTCCGAACTCGCCGTGCCGGCCGACCAGGTAGTTCTCGTGGCAGCCGTAGGAGTTGCCCGCCGAGTCGGTGTTGTTCTTGAACAGGTAGATGTCGCCGGCGATGCCTTCCTCGCGCAGCCGCCGGTCGGCGTCGACCAGCAGGCCCTCGAGGATGCGCTCACCGGCCTTGTCGTGCACCACGAGGTCGAGGATGTTGTCGCATTCCGGGGTGGCGTACTCGGGGTGGCTGCCGACGTCGAGGTAGAGGCGCGCCCCGTTGCGCAGGAACACGTTGCTGCTCCGGCCCCACGAGACCACGCGGCGGAAGAGGTACCTGGCGACCTCGTCCGGGGACAGCCGCCGGCTGCCGCGGAAGGTGCAGGTGACCCCGTATTCGTTCTCAAGCCCGAAGATTCGTCTGTCCATGTCGCTCACCAGACCCTACGACACGCCGGCACGAGCCCGCGCCAGCTGGGGTGGGCCGGCGGCCGTGTCGCGACGGCGGCCCCGCTCTGCACGCGCCGCCTCACCAGTCGACAGCGATGTACTTGGTCTCGGTGAACTCCAGCAACCCGTCATGCCCCCCCTCGCGGCCGATCCCGGACTGCTTGACCCCGCCGAACGGGGCCGCCGGGTCCGAGACCACGCCGCGGTTGATGCCGATCATCCCGGCCTCCAGGGCCTCCGCCACCCGCAGCGAGCGGCGCAGGTCCCGGGTGTAGACGTAGGAAACCAGGCCGTATTCGGTGTTGTTGGCCCAGGAGACGGCGTCGGACTCGGAGCTGAACCGGACGACCGGGGCGACCGGGCCGAAGATCTCCTCGTCCAGGATGCCCGCGCCGGGCGGCACGTGATCCAGCACGGTGGGCGCGTAGAAGTAGCCGCGGCGGTCCGGGATGGACCCTCCGGTGACCACCCGGCTGCCCGCGCTGGTGGCCTGCTCCACCAGGGTGGCCACCTTGGACCGGGTGTCCTCGTTGACCAGCGGGCCCAGTTCGGTGCCCTCGTCCAGGCCCGGGCCGACCTTGAGCGCCCCGAGCCGGGCCGCGAAGGCCGCGGTGAACTCGTCGGCGACCGCCTCGTGCACGTAGAACCGGTTGGCGGCGGTGCAGGCCTCGCCGCCGTTGCGCATCTTGGCCAGGAACGCGCCGTCCAGGGCCGCGCTGATGTCGGCGTCCTCGAAGATCAGGAAGGGGGCGTTGCCGCCCAGTTCCATCGAGCAGTTGATCACGTTGTCGGCCGCGGCCTTCAGCAGCACCCGGCCGACCTCGGTGGACCCGGTGAAGGACAGCTTGCGGACCCGGGGGTCGGCCAGCACGGTCTGGCTGAACCGGCTGGCCGAGGAGGTGGTCACCACGTTGACCACGCCGTCCGGCACCCCGGCCTGCTGCAGGATCTCCGCCACGGCCAGCGCGGTCAGCGGCGTCTCCTTGGCCGGCTTGAGCACCACCGTGCAGCCGGCGGCCAGGGCCGGCCCGATCTTCCGGGTGGCCATCGCGGCGGGGAAGTTCCAGGGGGTGATGAGCACGCTGACGCCCACCGGCTGCCGCGTGACGAGGATCCGGTTGGCCCCGGACGGCGCGGTCAGCACCGAGCCGTCCAGCCGGACCGCCTCCTCGGCGTACCAGCGGAAGAACTCGGCGGCGTAGGTCACCTCGCCGCGCGCGTCCGGCAGCGCCTTGCCGTTCTCCAGGACCATCAGCCGGGCCAGCGCGTCCGACTTGGCGATCATCAGCGACCAGGCCCGGCGCAGGCATTCGGCCCGTTCCCGCGGCGCGGTCGCGGCCCAGCCGGGCAGGGCGGCCGCGGCGGCACTGACCGCGTCCAGCGTGTCCTCGGCCGTGGCGTCGGCCACTTCCGCGATGGTCTCCTCGGTGGCCGGGTCGGTCACGCCGATCAGGCCGCCGTGGCGGCCCTTGGTCCACTGGCCGCCGATGAGCAGCCCGGTGGGCACGTCGATCCCCGTGGTCGCGGCCAGGTCCGCCATTGTGCCTGTCACTCGTCCTCCAGGGTCTTGCTGACCGTCTCGGTCGTCCGGGCCACCCGGCTAGGTCGTCCGGGCCAGCCGGCTAGGGGGTCACCCCGTCGTCGGGGCTGGCTCCCTCGCCGGGCTGGGGTTCCTCGGCCGCCGCGGTGGCCGCGGCGGCGCCCTCCTCGTCGGCCGCCTCGGCCAGCAGCAGCTCCAGCCGGGCCCCGGTCAGCCGCCGGAACGTGCGGTGCGCCCGGTCCCGGGCCAGGATGCCCACCTCCAGCTGGCTGGCGCTCAGCTCGGTCCCCTCGCCGTTGCCCTGGCCCTGGCCCGCGAGGCCCGCGATCGCCGCGCCGAGCGCCCGGACCAGCGGCAGGCCGTCGGCATAGTGGTCCTTGAGCACCGCCGCCACCTGGTCGGCCTGGCCGCCCATGGCCACGAAGCCGTGCTCCTCGGCCACGGATCCGTCGAACGTGATCCGGTAGATCTGGTCGTCCACGGGTGACTCGCCGACCTCGGCCACCACCAGCTCGACCTCGAAGGGCTTGTTGCTCTCGGTGAAGAACTGGCCGAGGATCTGCGCGTACCAGTTGGCCAGGCCGCGGGCGGTGACGTCACTGCGGTCGTACTGGTACCCGGTGTAGTCGGCGTACCTGACCCCGGCCTTGCGCAGGTTCTCGAACTCGTTGTAGCGGCCGACCGCGGCGAACGCGATCCGGTCGTAGATCTCGCTGATCTTGTGCAGCGCGCTGGACGGGTTCGGCGCGACGAACAGGATGCCCCCGTCGTACTGGATCACCACCCCGCTGCGGCCGCGGGCGATGCCCTTCCGGGCGTAGTCCGCCTTGTCCTTCATCGCCTGCTCAGGCGAGACGTAGAACGGCATACTCACCGCAGCTTTACCCCTACTCGTAACGGCGCTACTCGGAATGGCGGCTGGTCACGCGGCAGCGCAGGTCATCCGCCCAGGCTGGGGGGCGGGTTCAGGGAGGCGACCGGCCCGGACGGCTCGCTCATCCGCTCCTCCACGACGGCCCGCGCGTACTCGCCCGTCTCCGCGTCGGACAGCCGCCGGAACCCGTCGGCGGTGATCATAGCCACCACCGGGTAGATCTGCCGGGCCAGATCCGGGCCGCCGGTCGCCGAATCGTCGTCGGCCGCGTCGTACAGGGCCTGCATGAGGGCCAGCACGACCGCCCGGTCGGACATGCCCTCGGTGTACAGCTTCTTCAGCGAGCCCTTGGCGAATATCGACCCCGACCCGATGGCGGAATAGGGACGCTCCTCGTACCGCCCGCCGGCCACGTCGTAGCTGAAGATCCGGCCCCGGCTGGCGTCCTCGTCCCAGCCCGCGAACAGCGGGACGACGACCAGGCCCTGCATGGCCGCCCCCATGTTGCCGCGGACGAAGGCGGCCAGCCGGTTCGCCTTGCCCTCCAGGGACAGCGTCCGGCCCTCGAGCTTCTCGTAGTGCTCCAGTTCCAGCTGGAACAGCCGGACCAGCTCCAGCCCGATCCCGGCCACGCCCGCGATGCCGACGGCGGAGAAGTCGTCGCTGCGGAACACCTTCTCGATGTCCCGCTGGGCGATCATGTTGCCCGCGGTGGACCGCCGGTCACCGGCCATCACCACGCCGTCCGCGAACCGGGCGGCCACGATCGTGGTCCCGTGCCGCAGGGGCGGGGCAGCGCCGTCGCCCCCGGCACCCGGGACTCCGGCGGTCCCCGGGGCACCGCCCAGCCGGGCGGCCGCCGCGGCGCCCGCGCCCGGGAGCAGCTCCGGTGCGCACTCGGCCACCAGGTCAGCAAACGACGATGTGCCAGCGTCCATGCACGCCGCAATGAACTTCCCGGCAAACAAGCCAGAACCCACGCCCAGTCCTCCCGGTTAGCCAGCGCCCGCTACCTGACCTGACCCTACTGCGGCCCGCGCACCGGCCGCGCATGCGGCTTGTCAGCCCAGGGCGAACCCGGCGGGGCCGCGGCCCGGGCCTGCCCCGTGCGGGGCAGCCGTCACTGGCCGCCCTTCTGCACGTAAGACCGGACGAACTCCTCGGCGTTCTCCTCGAGCACCTCGTCGATCTCGTCGAGGATCGCGTCCACGTCGTCGGCCAGCTTCTCCTGCCGCTCCTTGACGTCGCCCGATGCCTGCGGCTCCGCCTCCTCGGCGTCCTCGGTGCGCTTCGAGGTTTGCCGCTGACCGCCAGTGTCCTTCGTCGCCATGCCCGAAACCTCCGTGCTACAGGGTCATCCTCGGCTTAACCGTATCCTCGCCTGCCGATGGCCTGTCCAACCCTGAAATCGGGCATCGGGATCAGGCGGCTCAATAATGCCCGTCCCGGGCGCACTGGCCCCGGCGCGGCCGGCCGGCGGTCAGTCCTGGCCCGGTGAGCGCGGCGACCAGTTCGGCGGCGGTCCGGCAGCGGTCGAGCAGGCCCCCCACGTGGGCCTTCGTGCCACGGAGCGGCTCGAGGGTCGGCACCCGCTGCAGCGACTCGCGGCCCGGTATGTCGAAAATTACCGAATCCCACGAGGCGGCGGCCACCGACTCGGGGTACTGCTGGAGGCACCGGCCGCGGAAGTAGGCCCGGGTGTCTTCCGGCGGGGTCTCGACGGCCCGGCTCACGTCCTCCTCGGAGACGAGCTGGACCATCCTGCCCCGCGCCACGAGCCGGTTGTACAGGCCCCGGGTGGGCCGGACGTCGGAGTACTGCAGGTCCACCAGCTGGAGCTTGGGATGCCCCCAGGCCAGCCCTTCCCGGGTCCGGTAGCCCTCGAGCAGCTCCAGCTTGGCCACCCAGTCCAGCTCCCGGGATGCCAGCATCGGGTCCTCGGCCAGCCGGGTCAGCACGGATTCCCAGCGGGCCAGCACGTCGGCGGTCATGTCATCGACGTCGGAGCCGAACTTGTCCTCGGTGTACTTGCGGGCCAGCTCGAGGTACTCCATCTGCAGCTGGACCCCGGTCATCTTCCGGCCGTCGCGCAGCGTGAGCTGGTGCCGGCAGGACGGGTCGTGCGAGATGGCGCGCAGCTCGGCGACCGGGGACTCGACCGACAGGTCGCCGCCGAGGAACTTGTCCTCGATCATGGCCAGGACCAGCGCGGTGGTGCCGAGCTTGAGGTAGGTGCTGACCTCGCTCATGTTCGCGTCACCGATGATGACGTGCAGGCGGCGGTACTTCTCCGGGTCGGCGTGCGGCTCGTCGCGGGTGTTGATGATGGGCCGCTTGAGCGTGGTCTCCAGGCCCACCTCGACCTCGAAGAAGTCAGCCCGCTGGCTGATCTGGAAGCCGTCCTCGCGGCCGTCGGCGCCCGATGCCGACCCGCCCGGCGCCGCACACCACCTGCCGGGACACGAAGAACGGGGTGAGGTGCCGGACGATGTCCGCGAACGGCGTGGCCCGGCGCATCAGGTAGTTCTCGTGGCAGCCGTAGGAGACGCCCTTGTTGTCGGTGTTGTTCTTGTAGAGCTGGATCGGCTGGCTGCCGGGCACGGTCGCGGCCTTGGCCGCGGCCTCGGCCATGACCCGCTCCCCCGCCTTGTCCCAGATGACCGCCGACAGCGGGTTGGTGCACTCCGGCGCGGAGTACTCCGGGTGGGCGTGGTCCACGTACAGCCGGGCCCCGTTGGTCAGGATCACGTTGGCCAGTCCGAGATCCTCGTCGGTCAGCTGGGTGGCGTCCGCCGTCTCCCGGGCCAGGTCGAACCCGCGGGCGTCCCGCAGCGGGTTCTCCTCCTCGAAGTCCCACCGCGCCCGCCGGGCGCGGGCCGAGGTGGCCGCCTGGTAGGCGTTGACGACCTGGGACGACGTGACCATGGCATTGGCCCCAGGCTGACCGGGGACCGAGATGCCGAACTCGGTCTCCGTCCCCATCACCCGCCGCACGCTCATATCAGGCAGCCTAGTGCCGGCCAGCCGGACGCGAGACGGGTGACCCGCCGCACGCGCCCGGCACTATATCGGTGACCGGCCGGCCAGCCGGGCCACGCGCCACTGCACCTGCCCAGGTCAGAGGTACTGCCCGGTATTGGCCACCGTGTCGATGGAACGCCCGGCCTCGGTGCCCTGCTTGCCGGAAACCAGGGTCCGGATGTACACGATCCGCTCGCCCTTCTTGCCGGAGATGCGGGCCCAGTCGTCCGGGTTGGTGGTGTTCGGCAGGTCCTCGTTCTCGCTGAACTCATCCACGCAGGCGGTCAGCAGGTGGGCGACGCGCATGCCCTTCTGCCCGGTGTCGAGGAACTCCTTGATGGCCATCTTCTTGGCCCGGGCCACGATGTTCTCGATCATGGCGCCGGAGTTGAAGTCCTTGAAGTACAGGACCTCCTTGTCCCCGTTGGCGTAGGTGACCTCGAGGAAGCGGTTCTCCTCCGTCTCGCTGTACATGCGCTCCACGACCCGCTGGATCATGGCGTCCACCGTGGCCTCCCGGGATGACCCGTGCTCGGTCAGGTCGTCGGGGTGCAGCGGCAGCTCGGTCAGCACGTACTTGGAGAAGATGTCCTTCGCCGCCTCGGCGTCCGGGCGCTCGATCTTGATCTTCACGTCGAGCCGGCCGGGCCGCAGGATGGCCGGGTCGATCATGTCCTCGCGGTTGGAGGCCCCGATCACGATGACGTTCTCCAGGCCCTCGACGCCGTCGATCTCGCGACAGCAGCTGGGGCACGATCGTGTTCTCCACGTCGCTGGAGACGCCCGGAGCCGCGGGTACGGAAGATCGAGTCCATCTCGTCGAAGAACACGATGACCGGCATGCCCTCGCTGGCCTTCTCCCGGGCCCGCTGGAACACCAGCCTGATGTGCCGCTCGGTCTCGCCGACGTACTTGTTGAGCAGCTCCGGGCCCTTGATGTTGAGGAAGAAGCTCTTGCCCTCCTTGGCCTGCGCCCCGGGCTGCGGCTCGGAGCGCCTCGCCGTTCTGCCGCGCCGCTGCGCCGCGGTCCGGGCCGCGACCTGCTTGGCCAGGGAGTTGGCGACCGCCTTGGCGATCAGCGTCTTGCCGCATCCGGGCGGGCCGTACAGCAGCACGCCCTTGGGCGGCCGCAGCTGGTGCTCCCGGAACAGGTCGGCGTGCAGGTAGGGCAGCTCCATCGGCGTCCCTGATCTGGACGATCTGGGAGCTGAGGCCGCCGATGTCGGAGTAGGTGATGTCCGGCACTTCCTCGAGGATGAGCTCCTCGACCTCGGCCTTGGGGATGCGCTCGTACACGTAGCCGGAGCGCGGCTCGAGCAGCAGCGAGTCGCCCGCCCGCAGGACCGAGTCGAGCAGCGGCTCGGCCAGCCGGACCACGCGCTCCTCGTCCGCGTGCGAGATGACCAGCGCCCGGTCGCCGTCCTCGAGGAGTCTCCTTGAGCATGACGACCTCGCCGACGGTCTCGTAGCCCTGGGCGATCACCACGTTGAGCGCCTCGTTGAGCACCACTTCCTGGCCGGGCCGCAGCTTGTCGAGCTCGACCGCCGGGCTGACGCTGACCCGCATCTTCCGGCCGCCGGTGAACACGTCCGCGGTGCCGTCCTCGCAGGCCTCCAGGAACACGCCGAAGCCGGACGGCGGCTGGGCCAGCCGGTCGACTTCCTCCTTGAGCGCCACGATCTGGTCGCGCGCCTCGCGGAGCGTATCGGCCAGCCGCTCGTTCTGGCCGGTGACCGAAGCCAGGCTGGCCTCGGTCTCACGCAGCCGCTCCTCGAGCAGCCGGACATGCCTGGGCGAGTCAGCCAGCCTCCGCCGCAGCACTGCCACCTCCTCCTCGAGGAAGGAGATCTGCGTGGTGAGGCCCTGACCTGGTCATCGTTCCGCGCGGTGCGCGAGCCTTCATCCCGAGTGGCCACGCCCCCACCCCCTTCCGAGAGCAGACTTCACTTAGACCCTACCTATCCGAGGCCCTGGCGTAACCTCGCGCCGCCTGCCGCTCGGCATTCCTCACATCCGGATCAGACGTCCGTCCCGGCGGAACCCTTCGCCGCGCGCCTGCGCCCTTGGCGCGCTGGTGCGGTGCATTACGCCTCGGCGAGCCGCCGCGCCGTGACCAGAAAACCGGTATGGCCCGACCATCCGGTGCTCCGGCCGGACCGCCAGCCCGTCAACGTGCCAGCCGCGGACCATCGACTCCCAGGCGGCTGGCTCGTCGAAGCTGCCCTGCTCGCGCATCGACTCCACGGTCCGGGACAGCTGTGTGGCGGTCGCCACGTAGCAGCACAGCACCCCGCCGGGGATGAGCGCGTCGGCTGCCAGCGCGCGAACTCCCATGGCGCGAGCATGTCCAGTACACCCGGTCGAAACTATCCGCAGGCCCGGCGCGGGCTCAGGCCGGCACCTCGGCCCGGTCCGGCCTGCCGTCGGGGCGTCGCCTGGCCGCTGCCGGCGACCTCGCCAGCAGGTCCCCGACCCTAGCCGCCAGGCCGGATGCGGGCCGCCGAAGAACCGCTCGACGTTGCCGCGCGCGATTTCGGCGAAGTCCGGCCGCCGCTCGTAGGACACCAGCAGCCCGTCCTCGCCGATCGCGCGCAGCAGCCAGCAGGACAGCGCGCCCGAGCCCGCGCCCGCCTCCAGCACCCGGGCGCCGGGGAAGATGTCGGCCAGCGCGATGATCTGGGCCGCGTCCTTCGGGTAGACGACGGCGGCGCCGCGGCCCATGGACAGCGTGAAGTCGGCCAGCAGCGGCCGCAGCGCCACGTAGGGCGTTCCGCCGGAGGAGTTCACCACGGTGCCCTCCGGGCGCGCCAATCAGGTCGTCGTGGGCCAGCGCGCCGCGGTGGGTGTGGAACGTGCGTCCCGCGGCAGGAGCACCAGGTGCTTGCGGCCCTTGGGGTCGGTGAGCTGTACCTGGTCTCCGGGTGCGAACGGGCCGCGGCGCTGACGGATCACGCCCGCCAGGGTAGCCGGTGCCGCCGGCGTGCCGGCGGCCCGCGGCGGCTCAGACGCCGGCGAAGGCGTGGTCGAGGTCGCTGGCCGACAGCACCCCGAAGACCTGGCCGGAGGGCTCGACCAGCAGGTACTCGGTGGCCGGCGACCGGCGGACCGCCTCGAGCAGGGCCATCCCGGACAGGTCGGCGGGCAGCACCAGGCTCGGGTCGATGGTCCGGGCCAGCGAGCCCGCGTCGATCCACGGCCTGCGTTGCGGCGGGGTGGCCATCACCGCGGTCTCGTTGACGATCGCGATCGGCTTGTCCTCGTGATCGACGATGACCAGCGCCCGGGCCTGCGCCGCGTCCGCCCGCCTGATCGCCTCGGCCAGCGGCAGGCTGGCCGGGATCGGGATGGCCCGCCGGGCGAGCGGCCGGGCCTGCAGCCCGGGCAGCCGCTCGCGGACCCGGGTGACCTTCATCGACTGCCCGGCGCCGACCCACATGAACGCGGCGATGACGCCCAGCCAGACCACGTCGAAGACCTGGACCTGGCCGCCGCCGCCGATGAGGATCAGCGGCGAGCGGCACGACCAGCAGCGCCACGGCGAGAGCCGGCCCGGCCCAGGCCGCGGCGATCGTGCCGGTGCCCGGCTTGCCGGTCAGCCTTCCAGACCCCGGCGCGCAGCATCCGGCCGCCGTCCAGCGGCAGCCCGGGCAGCAGGTTGAGGATCCCGACCAGAGGTTGGCCAGGACCAGCTGATCGATCAGGATCCGCGGAATGCCGCCCGGCGCCGAACACGGTGACGATCCCGAACCCGAGTGCCGCCAGGAGGAGCGAGAGCAGCGGCCCGGCCCCGGAGACCAGGAACTCCCGGGCCGGGGTCGGCGGCTCCTGCTCGATCTCGGAGAAGCCGCCGAGCGGATACAGCAGGATCCGTCGCACCGGCAGGCTGAAGGCCCGCGCCACGACGCAGTGGCTCAGCTCGTGAACCAGGACGGACAGCGTAGAGCAGGACGACGAACGCGGCGGCCACCACGTACCGCGTGGCCGGCCCGGCACCGATCCGGGCAGGCGCCGCGTAGAAAATGACAAACAGCGCGGCGAACAGGAACCAGTACGGCGAGACATAGACCGGGATGCCCGAGCGGGCCGCGCGATCCCCGGCCGCCCTGCCGCGGCGGGCTGGCGGCGAGTCGCTCGCCGGCTGGTCCTGCGGGGCCTGCCCGCCCGGCATGCCTGTCCAGGCTGTGCCTGCCACGTGCCGATGCTACGTGCTGCGGACCGCACCCGGATGCGGTCACGGCGCGGCCAGCGCGATCCGGGCGCTGTCGCGGGTCCAGCCGGGGGCAATCAGCGCGGCGACTGTCGGTCAGCGGCCTGCGCTACGTCTGCCGAGACATGAGCCGACGACTGCGGTGCGCGGACGCGCACGCCGGCGCCGACGCTGGCCGGCCGCGCCCGTGCGACGGCCGAGGCTGCGCCGGCAGGATGCGGCCGGGCCGGTCGCTGTCACCGTCGCGGGCCGGTGACTTCCTGACCTGCCCGCTGCTTTACCGGTTCCGGGTGATGGACCGGCTGCCGGAGCCGCCCAGCCCGGCCGCGGCGCGCGGCACCCTGGTGCACGCGGTGCTGGAGCGGCTGTTCGACCAGCAGGCCGCCGGCCGGACGCCGGAGGCGGCCCGTCGCTGCTCGAGCCGGAGTGGGAGCGGCTGACCGAGGCGAGCCGGAGCTGGCCACCCTGTTCGCGGCGAGGCGCAGCGGGACGCCTGGCTGGCCGAGGCCGCGGCGATGCTGGACCGCTACTTCACCCTGGAGGACCCCGCCGGCTGGAGCCCGCCCACCGCGAGCTGTCGCGTGCGAGGCCGTGCTGGAGTCCGGGCTGCTGCTGCGCGGCTACATCGACCGGCTCGACGTTGCGCCGGGCGGCGAGATCAGGATCGTCGACTACAAGACCGGCACCGCGCCGCGCGAGGAATTCGAGGCGCGGGCGCTGTTCCAGATGAAGTTCTACGCGCTGGTGCTGTGGCGCAGCCAGGGCAGCGTGCCCAGGCTGCTGCAGCTCATGTACCTGGGCAACGGCGAGATCGTCAGGTACGCGCCCGACGAGGCCGACCTGCGCGCGACCGAGCGCAAGATCAACGCGCTGTGGCAGGCGATCGAGCGGGCCAGGGCGGCCGGCGACTGGCGGCCGCGGCCGGGCAGGCTGTGCGACTGGTGCGCGCACAAGGCGATCTGCCCGGCTTTCGGCGGCACTCCGCCCGTCCTGCCCGAGGAGGTGGCCCTGACCGAGCAGGAGGGCTCCCCGTCCGCCGCCTCCGGTGAGCTGGCCGCCGCCCGGCCGGTCCTGGTCGGCGACGACCTGCCGCGCCGGAGGCTGCCGCCTGAGCCAGCCGGGAACGGGCGCCGCGGTCTGCGGGCCGGGAAGGTCAGCGGCGGGCCGCCGCGGCCACGGAGCCGGAAGGTCAGCGGATGCCGTGCCTGCGCAGGATGTCGGCGACGTCGCCGAGGTCGTCGTCCGCGGGGGCCTTGCTCTCGGCCAGCTGAGCGCCTTCCCCGCCGGCGCACCCGCGGGTGGCTGCCGTCCGGGCCGGGCCATCGCTCTCGGCGGCACCGGCCTTGCGGGTCTTGCCGCGCCGCATCGTGCCCGCGACCACGAACAGCACGACCGCCAGGCCGGTCAGCGCCACCCCGGCCCAGACCTGCAGGGAGAAGATGAACCCCGAGGCGAAGCTGGCGATCGCGGAGCCGATCTGCCACAGCATCCTGGTCGCCTTGGTCAGGTAGGCGGCCATCGGCAGCAGCGACCAGGCCACCCCCAGCAATCCGGCCCTCAGCCCACGGCGCCGCCACAGGACCCAGCTGATGATCAGCCCGAGGAGTGTCAGCCCCCCGCACAGCGGGAGCCATTCCATCTGGCTATATGACATGGCCGCTCCCCTCGCCAGCGTTCCTTACCCCATCGTCGCACACCGGTGGGAGTGCGCCGATCGTCCGGCCGGCCGGCTACTGCGCGGCGGTCTCGGTGTTCTCCGGGAAGTGGCAGGCCACCTGGTGCCCGGGCGCCAGCTCGCCCAGCGGCGGCTCCTCGGTCCGGCAGACCTCCTGCGCCTTCCAGCACCGGGTGTGGAAGCGGCAGGCCGGTGGCGGGTTGAGCGGGCTGGGCACATCGCCGGTCAGCCGGATCCGCTCCGGCGATCCCGGCGGCCCTCGACGCGTACCGGCTGCGGAACCGGGACCGCGGACATGCAGCGCCACCGTATAGGGGTGCCGGGGGCGGGCGTACAGCTGGTCCCGCCCGGCCAGCTCGACGATCTTGCCGAGGTACATGACCGCGACCCGGTCGCTGATATGCCGGACCACCGACAGGTCGTGCGCGATGACCACGTAGGTCAGGCCCAGCTCGTTCTGCAGGTCCTCCAGCAGGTTGATGACCTGGGCCTGGATCGACACGTCCAGCGCCGAGACCGGCTCGTCCGCCACGATCAGCTTCGGCCGCAGCGCCAGCGTCCGCGCGATCCCGATGCGCTGCCGCTGGCCGCCGGAGAACTCGTGCGGGTAGCGGTTGTAGTGCTCGGGGTTGAGCCCGACCAGCTCCAGCAGCTCCTGGACGGTGGCCTTGATGCCTTTCTCGGTCTTGACCTTCTGCAGCCGGAGCGGCGCGCCGACGATCCCGCCGACCGTGTGCCGGGGATTCAGCGACGAGTACGGGTCCTGGAAGATCATCTGGATGTCGCGGCGGAGCGGGCGCATCTTCCCCATCGACAGGTGGGTGATATCGCGGCCGTCGAAGATGATCTGCCCGCCGGTCGGCTCCAGCAGCCGGATGAGCAGCCGGCCGGTCGTGGTCTTGCCGCAGCCGGACTCGCCCACCAGGCCCAGCGTCTCGCCCGGCGGGGACGGAGAAGTCCACCTCGTCCACCGCCTGGACCGCGCCGATCTTGTGCCGCACGATGATGCCCCGGGTGACCGGGAAGTGCTTCGTCAGCCCGGAGACCTCGAGCAGGGCATCGCCCCCGCCGCCGACGGCGCCCTCGGTTCCGGCGGTGCTCACTGGGGTGCTCACACGTCTCCCTGCGTGGTCGGAACGGCCGGCGCCTCGATCTCCCCGAGAGCCTGCTCCTCCCGGGCCGCGCGCCGCTGGTCGGCCGTGAGGTGACAGGCGACCAGGTGCCCCGGGTCCACCTCGCGCAGCCGGGGGATCTCGGTCTGGCTGCGCCCGTCGGTCAGCGCGGCGTACCGGCACCGGGGATGGAACGGGCAGCCCGGCGGCACGTTGATCAGGCTCGGCGGGGTGCCCTGGATCGGGACCAGCCGGTCCAGCCGCGCTTCGTCGATGCGGGGCATGGACGCGAGCAGGCCCCACGTGTACGGATGCCCGGGCCGGTCGAAGATGGCCTCGGCCTGGCCGTACTCCGCCATCCGGCCCGCGTACATGACCAGGATGTCATCGGACAGCTCGGCCACCACGCCCAGGTCGTGGGTGATAATGATGACCGCGGAGTGGTACTCCTGCTGCAGATCCCAGATCAGGTCGAGGATCTGCGCCTGGACCGTGACGTCCAGCGCGGTGGTCGGCTCATCGGCGATCAGCAGTTCCGGGTCGCAGCACAGCGCCATCGCGATCATGGCGCGCTGCCGCATGCCGCCGGAGAACTGGTGCGGGTAGTCGTCGACGCGGGCGGCGGGCTGCGGGATGCCGACCCGGCCGAGCATGTCGATCGCGTGCTTGCGGGCCTCTTTCTTGCCCACCTCGTTATGCACCAGGTAGGCCTCGGCGATCTGGGCGCCGACGGTGTAGTACGGGTGCAGCGCGGACAGCGGATCCTGGAAGATCATCGCCATCTTGCTGCCGCGCAGTTGGCGGACCCGCGAGGCCGGGGCGCCGACCAGTTCCTCGCCGTCCAGCCGGATGCTGCCGGTGATCTGGGCGCTGGTGCCCTGGTGCAGGCCCATGATGCCGAGGCTGGTGACGCTCTTCCCCGATCCCGATTCGCCGACGATGCCCAGGGTGGCCCCGCGGTCGAGGCGGAACGAGACCCCGTCCACCGCCCTGACCAGGCCGTCGTTGGTCGGGAACTGGATCTGCAGGTCCCTGACCTCGAGCAGGGTTTCGGGCATCAGGTCCTCACCCTTCGGGTCGACCACGGCGTACAGGATGTCCACCACCAGGTTGGCGACGACGATGAAGAACGCGGCCAGCATGGTGACGCCGAGGATCTCCGGCAGGTCCTGGTTCTGCACCGCTTCGATGGTGAACAGGCCCAGGCCGTGCAGGGAGAACGTGTACTCGGTGATGATCGCGCCGCCGAGCAGCAGGCCCAGGTCCATGCCGAAGATCGTGACGATCGGGGTCAGCGCCGCGCGCAGCCCGTGCTTGAAGATCACCTTCCGCTCCTGCAGGCCCTTGGCCCGGGCCGTGCGGATGTAGTCCTCGCTCATGGTCTCCAGCATGCCTGCCCGGGTCAGCCGGGCGTACAGCGCGGCGTAGAGGAAGGCCAGGCAGATCCAGGGCAGCACCAGGTTCCGCGCCCACAGCAGCGGGTTCTGGGTGAGCGGCACGAACTGGACGTTGGGGAAGATGGGCCATTTGTAGCTGAACAGCTCGAGCAGGATCAGGCCGGTGAAGAAGATCGGCAGGGACACCCCGAGCAGGGCGACCCCCATCGAGAACCGGTCGAAGAAGGTCCCCCGGCGCAGCGCGGAGAGCACCCCGATCGCCACCCCGCCGACCAGCCAGAGGACCGCCGCCCCGACGGCCAGCGAGAGCGTCACCGGGATGTCGCTGACCATCTGCGGCCAGACCGGCTGCTGGCTCTTGAAGGAGTAGCCGAAGCACGGGGGCGGGCAGTACACGGTGCTGGTGCCGGAGTTGTAGTGCGTGCCGAACACGATGGCCTTCAGGAAGCGGCCGTACTGGAGGTACAGCGGCGCGTTGAGGCCCAGCTTCTGCTCGATGGCCAGCACCGCCGAGCGGGTCGGGTTGCGGCCCACGTACTGGGTGGCCAGCTGGTAGGTGTCCTGGCCGGCCAGCCGCGGGATGAGGAAGAAGATCGCGTACACGATCATGCTGACCACGATCAGCAGGAAGACGGTGGCGATCAGCCGCCGGACGATGAATGTGATCACGATGCTCGGCGCTGGTGCCCGGCCGGGCAGTTCCGGCCGGGCACCAGCATCCTCACTTTCTCCCTGACTACTTCAGGCCCAGCACGGCGTAGTTGTACATGCCGTAGTAGGGCTGGACGTAGACGTTGGTCAGGTTCGGGCTGCGGTACAGCAGTGACTTGGCGTACACCTCCGGCAGGATCGCCGCGTCCTTCATGACCTCCATGTCGATCTTGGCGGTGTAGGAGTTGCGCTGCGCGGCGTTGGTGGTGCTGGCCATCTTGTTCAGGTCGCTGTTCACCACCGGGTCGTTGAGCTGCTCGATGTTGGTGTTCCCGGCCGGGCTGATCGTGTCCCCGGCCGTGATGAAGTCGAAGAAGCCGTACCCGTCTGGCCAGTCCGGGGCCCAGCCGCCGAAGGCGATACCGATGTTGTGCGAGTCCATGTACTTCGGCACGCCCGCGAAGTTGCTGTAGTAGGTCCCCGACGGGAACCCGTGCAGCGTGGTCTTGATCCCCACCTGCGACAGCGCCTGCTGCAGGGCCGTGGCGGCTGCCACTTCCTTGGGCCGGTCACTGCGGTAGGTGATGCCGGTGGTGAACCCGTTCGGCTGGCCGCAGGCCTTGAGCTGGGCCTTGGCGGCCGGGATGTCGCCGCCGGGCTTGCTGTCGGCGTCGTACAGGTCGAAGTGCTTCTGGCCGATGACGTTGGGCGGGGCCACCGTGCTGGCGATCGCGCCGCCGGCGACCGGGCCGCCGTAGGCGGTCTGCAGGTTGGTCTTGTTGGCCGCGTACTCGATCGCCTCCCGGCAGTGCAGGTTGTTCAGCGGGGCGACCTTGGTGTTGAGGTAGGCGAACCACAAGAACCCGCTGATCGGGTTGTCCGACGAGGCCTTCAGCGAGGGCGTGGACAAGATCTTGGCCCGCGCCGCCGCCTGCACGCCGGTGCCGGCCGCGTCCACGTCGAGGTCGCCGGCCAGCAGCCGGTTGTCGATGTCGTTCGCGTTCATGTTCCAGTTGATGACGATCTTGCTGGCCAGCTGCTTGGCGTTCGGGTCTGTGGACGCCTTCCAGTACGTGTTCGGCACCAGCGTCGTCTGCTTGTTCAGCTGGTAGCTCTGGAACTTGTACGGCCCGGTGGAGTACGGGTGCAGCTGGTAGTTGGCCCCGGTGTCCTTGTTCGGCGGGACCGGCGCGGTCTGCGGGATCGCGACCACGTAGTTGAAGTCCGCGAACGGCTTGGCCAGGTGGAACACGATCGTGGTCGCGTTCGGCGTCTGCACCGCGTTGAGGCCCATCAGGTTCTTGGACCGGTCGGTGTACGGGCCGGGGTAGGCGGGCTTCTGGGGCGCCAGCAGCAGCGGGAAGTAGGACGGCCCGAGCGGCAGCACCGAGCGGTCGAAGGTGCGCTCGACGGCGTACTTGACGTCGGCCGAGGTGACCGTGGTGCCGTCCTCGAACTTGACGTCCGGCTGGATATGGTAGGTCCAGGTCAGGCCGTTATCGCCGACCACACCCGGGCCGGTGGCCAGGTCCGGGACGACCTGCAGGCCGCACTTGCCCGGGCAGGACTTGTAGGTCATCAGCGGCATCGTGTAGAGCCGGGTCAGGTTCCACATGAACGCGTAGTAGGTGTTGCCCGGGTCGGTGGAGTCCGGGGTGCTGCTGTCGCCGAAGGTCAGCGTTCCGCCCTTATGGCTGGACGGATTGACCACCTTCGTGACGGCGGCGTTGAAGCCGGCGGCTGACGACGAGCTGGGACTGCTGCCGCCGCTGCTGCCGCCGCCACAGGCGGCCAGCGCGAGGGCGGCGGCCGCCCCCAGCGCAGCCAGCCCTATGGTCCTGGGTCTCCTCATGAGGTGAAACGCCTCCCTGTCGAAATTCATTGTGCAAATCCGGTGATGCCGTGGCCTACCGGCTGCTTCTCGGGTCGAGAGCATCGCGCAGCCCGTCACCGAACAGGTTGAACGCCATGACGGTGATGAAGATGGCCAGGCCAGGAATGATCATGTACATCGGGTCGATCGAGTAGTAGCCGTTGGAGACCGCATCCGACAGCATCCCGCCCCAGCTGGGCGTGGGCGGGATGATGCCGACGCCCAGGTAGGACAGCGCGGCCTCGAACAGGATGTTGGTCGGGATGAGCAGCGTGGAGTAGACCAGGATCGGCGCCACCAGGTTGGGCAGCAGCTCGCGGAACAGGATGTACGGCCCCCGGGCGCCGATGCTGCGGGCCGCGTCCACGAATTCCCGCTCCCGCAGGGACAGGGTCTGGCCGCGGATGATCCGGCCCATGTAGGGCCAGGCGAAGAATCCGATCACGAACACGAGCAGCGCGATGCGCAGCGTGTTGCCGGACAGGCCGAACGCCGACGAGGGGATGACGCCGACCAGCGCGATCGCGAAGACCAGCAGCGGGAAGGCCAGGAAGACATCCATGGAGCGGGCGATCACCGCGTCCACCCAGCCGCCGAAGTAGCCGGCGATGATGCCCATGACGACACCGATGCCCACCGCCAGCGCGGTGGCCAGGAACGCGATGAGCAGCGAGACCTGGGCCCCGTTGACGATCCGGCTGAGCACGTCACGGCCCGTTACCGGCTCGACGCCGAGCGGATGCGCGAGACTGATCCCCCCGAACGGTCCGTTCGGCCTGCTGAACGTCGGATTGATCAGGTTGGCGTGGTAAACGTCCGGGTTCTGCACCAGGTGCGGCCCGATGATGGCGACCAGGATGAGGAAGATCACGATCCCGCCGCCCGCCATGGCCACCTTGTCCCGGCGCAGCCGGAGCCAGGCGATCTGGCCGAGCGACCGGCCTTCGATGACCTTGCCGCTGACCCCGGCGAGCACATCCTCCGGTGCCACGTCGCCGGAGGCAACGTCAAGCGGTGCTGCCATCTAGCGGCGCTCCCCTACTGCTCGTGACGGGAAAATTGCCCGGGCGTCGCGGCATCTGGCCGTGCGGAAGCCGGTTAACAGGGCCCCTCCCAGGAGGATCTACCGTTTTGCCTGGTCCGCGCCAGCGATAGCGCGCTGTCGTGCCTGGATTGTGACCGAATCACAACGGCACCGTCATGGGTGACCGGGCGTGCGTCCCGCCGCGAGTTCACGCAGGGTAGCGAGATCGATGGTGCGCAGCGACGGGACGGTCAGCCGGGCGAGCCCGGGCGGCGGCGGCACGCTGGGCACCGCGACCACCGTGCAGCCGGCGGCGTGCGCCGACGTGATGCCGGTCGGTGAGTCCTCCAGCGCGACGGTCCGCTCCGGCGCCACCCCGAGCAGGGCGGCCGCCCGCAGGTACGGCTCGGGATCGGGCTTGCCGCGGGCCACGTCGGCGGCGCAGACCGTGACGGGGAAGGCCGCGCCGATCGAGTCCAGGGCGGCGGCCATGATGTCCGGCTCGGCCGAGGTGACCAGCGCATGGGGCAGGCCGGCCGCCCCGACCTCAGCCAGCAGCTCGAGCGCGCCCGGCATCACCTGCACGCCGCGGGCCCGGACCAGGTCGGCCATGCCCTGCACCAGCCACCGCCCGATGACCTCCCGGGGCGCGGGCTGCGCGGCCTTGGCCTGCATGTACGCCGTGGACCGGGCCAGCGATCCGCCGATGAGATGCTGCTGGTCGGCCGGGCCCCAGGGGCTGCCCAGCCGGGCCATGATCGCCGCCTCGGCCTCGAACCACAGCGGCTCGGAGTCCACCAGCAGGCCATCCATGTCGAACATGACCGCCTGCAGGGTCATGCTGGCCTGCCGCGTCACGTGGAGAAGTACCTGGCTTCGGGGTGGAAGGTGATCAGGGCGTCGGTGGACTGCTCGGGCTCCAGCTGGAACTCCTCCGAGAGGGCCACCCCGATCCGCTCGGGCCGCAGCAGGCGCATGACCTTGGCCCGGTCTTCCAGGTCCGGGCAGGCCGGGTAGCCGAACGAGTACCGGCAGCCGCGGTAGCCGACCTTCAGGATGCCGTCCAGGTCGGCCGGGTCGTCCCCGGCCAGGCCGGTCTCCGCCCGGATCCGGCCGTGCCAGTACTCCGCGAGGGCCTCGGTCAGCTGGACCGAAAGCCCGTGCAGCTCCAGGTACTCGCGGTAGGCGTTCTTGGCGAACAGGTCCGCGGTGGCCCGGCTGATCGCGGGGCCGACGGTGACCAGCTGGAAGCCGACCACGTCGGTGTCGCCGGAGCCGGCCGGGCGGAAGAAGTCGGCCAGGCACAGGTGCCGGTCGTGCCGCTGCCGGGGGAAGGTGAACCGCTCCCGCTCGGTGCCGTCGCCGTCGGTGATGACCAGGTCGTTGCCGTCGCTGACCGCCCGGAAGTAGCCGTAGACCACCCTGGGCTGCAGCAGCCCCTCGCTTTGCACCCGGTCCAGCCACATCCGCAGCCGGGGCCGGCCTTCGGTCTCGACCAGTTCGGCGTAGGACGGGCCGTCCGGGCCGCGCCCGGGCTTGAGCCCCCACTGGCCCATGAACGTGGCCCGCTCGTCGAGGAAGGCACCGTACTCGGCCAGCGGGATGCCCGTGACGATCCGGTCGCCGAAGAACGGCGGGGCGGCCACCGGGCTGTCGGTGGCCACGTCGGACCGGGCGGGCATCTGCTCCGGCTCGGTGGTCCGCAGCCGCGCGCCGGCCCGGACCCGGCGCTCGCGCATCGGGGGCAGCTGGGCGCCGGCCTCGCCCCGCTTGACCGCCATGAACGCATCCATCAGGCGGAGCCCCTCGAACGCGTCGCGGGCGTACCGCACCTCGCCGTCGAACAGCGAGGCGAGGTCCTGTTCCACGTAGGCGCGGGTCAGCGCGGCGCCGCCGAGCAGCACCGGCCAGCGGCGGGCCAGGCCCCGGGTGTTCAGCTCGGCCAGGTTGTCCCGCATCACCACGGTCGACTTGACCAGCAGGCCGGACATGCCCACGACGTCCGCGCCGTGCTCGGCCGCCGCATCCACGATGGCCGACACCGGCTGCTTGATGCCGATGTTGACCACGTCGTAGCCGTTGTTGGTCAGGATGATGTCCACGAGGTTCTTCCCGATGTCGTGCACGTCGCCCTTGACCGTGGCCAGCACGATCCGCCCCTTGCCTTCCTCGCCGGACCGTTCCATGTGCGGTTCGAGGTGGCCGACCGCGAGCTTCATGACCTCGGCCGACTGGAGCACGAAGGGCAGCTGCATCTGCCCGGTGCCGAACAGCTCGCCGACCGTCTTCATGCCGTCCAGCAGGACGTCGTTGACGATCTCCAGGGCCGGGCGCTGGGCGACCGCCTCGTCCAGGTCGGCCTCGAGGCCGATGCGCTCACCGTCGATGATCCGCCGCTTCAGCCGTTCCCAGAGGGGCAGCCCGGCCAGCTCCGCGGCCCGGCTGGCCTTCACCGCGGCCGCGTCCACCCCCTCGAACAGCTCGAGCAGCCGGGCCAGCGGGTCGTAGCCCTCCCGGCGCCGGTCGTACACCAGGTCGAGGGCGGCCTGCAGCTGCTCCCCGGGGATCCGGGCGATCGGCATGATCCTGGACGCGTGGACGATGGCGGAGTCCAGCCCGGCCCGCACGCACTCGTCGAGGAACACCGAGTTCAGCACGGCGCGGGCTGCGGGATTCAGCCCGAACGAGACGTTGGAGACGCCCAGCGTGGTCTGCACCTCGGGGTAACGCTGCTTGACCTGGCGGATGGCCTCGATCGTCTCGATCGCGTCGCGCCGGGTCTCCTCCTGCCCGGTCGCGATGGGGAAGGTCAGGCAGTCCACGATGATGTCGCAGGTCCGCAGGCCCCAGTTCGTGGTGAGGTCCTCGATCAGCCGGGTGGCCACCGCGACCTTCCATTCGGCGGTGCGGGCCTGGCCCTGCTCGTCGATGGTGAGCGCGATCACGGCGGCACCGTGCTCCGCGATCATGGGCATGACCCGGGCGATGCGCGAGTCCGGGCCGTCGCCGTCCTCGTAGTTGACCGAGTTGACCACCGCGCGCCCGGCCAGCAGCTCCAGCCCGGCCCGGATCACCTCCGGCTCGGTGGAGTCGATCACCAGCGGCAGCGTGGCCGCCGTGGCCAGCCGGCCCGCCACCTCGGTCATGTCGGCCGGGCCGTCCCGGCCGACGTAGTCCACGCACAGGTCCAGCAGGTGGGCGCCGTCCCGGGTCTGGGCCCGGGCGATCTCCACGCAGTCGTCGTAGCGGCCGCCGATGAGCGCTTCCCGGAACGCCTTCGAGCCGTTGGCGTTGGTCCGCTCCCCGATGGCCAGGAACGACGTGTCCTGCCGGAACGGGACGGAGCTGTACAGAGAGGCCACCCCGGGCTCGGGCCGGGGCCGGCGCGGCGCCACCGGCCGCCCGTGCAGCCGCTCCACCACGGCGGCCAGGTGCTCGGGCGTGGTGCCGCAGCAGCCGCCGACCAGGGCCAGGCCGAACTGCTCGGTGAACCGGGCGTGCGCGTCGGCCAGCTGGGCCGGGCTCAGCGGGTACCGGGCCCCGTCCGAGGTCAGCACGGGCAGCCCCGCGTTCGGCATGCAGGACAGCGGGATGCGTGCGTGCCCGGCCAGGTAGCGGAGGTGCTCGCCCATCTCGCCGGGACCGGTGGCGCAGTTCAGCCCGATCAGGGTGATGCCCAGCGGCTCCAGGGCGGTGAGCGCGGCGCCGATCTCGCTGCCCAGCAGCATGGCGCCGGTGGTCTCGATGGTCACCTGGGCGATGAGCGGGAGCTGGGCACCCGCCGCGGTCATGGCCCGCCGCGCGCCGATGATCGCCGCCTTGGCCTGGAGCAGGTCCTGGCTGGTTTCGATGATGATCGCGTCGGCCCCGCCGGTGATCAGCCCCGCCGCACCGAGCTGGTAGGCGTCGCGCAGGTCCGCGAAGCGGGCGTGGCCCAGGGTCGGCAGCTTGGTGCCCGGCCCCATGGAGCCCAGCACCCAGCGCGGGTGCCCTGGGGTGGACCACTGGTCCGCGGCCGCCCGGGCGATCCTGGCCCCGGCCTCGGACAGTTCGGCGATCCGCCCGGACAGCCCGTATTCACCCAGGTTGCTGAGGTTTGCCCCGAACGTGTTGGTGGTGACGCAGTCCACGCCCGCGTCGAGGTAGCCCGTGTGCACCGCGCGGACGACGTCCGGCCGGGTCACGTTGAGGATCTCGTTGCATCCCTCGTGACCATCGAAATCATCCAGCGTGGCGTCGCTGGCCTGGAGCATGGTCCCCATGGCCCCGTCGGCCACCACCACGCGATCCCCGAGGACGGCACCGAAATCCGGCCGGGCCGCGAGGGCCGGGCGGGCAGTGTTCGTCATAGGCCCCCTATTCTAGGGCGACGCGTCCTGGGGACGGCCGGGCCGGGCCAGCGCACCCACCCCGGGCCACGCAGTGATCGCTGAGGTACACGTAACCTGGTGTCATCCGGGCGAGCGGCGGCCCCCGAAGGAGGTGGTGGGTGATCGAGCTGAACGGCGATCGAGCGCTCTCCTCGCCAGCAGTCATTGCTGCCTTCGAGGGCTGGAACGACGCGGGGGAGGCCGCCAGCGGCGTGGTGGATCATCTGGGCCTGGCCTGGGAGGCCACCCAGATCGGGGCCATCGATCCGGAGGACTACTACGACTTCCAGGTGACCCGGCCGGTCATGGAGGTCTCCGAGGGCCGGACCGAGCGGCTGGTCTGGCCGACCACCCGGCTGTCCGTGGCCACCCCGGAAGGCCTGGGCCGGGACATCGTGCTGGTCCACGGGATCGAGCCCAACATGCGCTGGCGGGGCTTCAGCGATGAGCTGGTGAAATCCTTCACCGACCTGGGCGCCGAGACCGTGGTGCTGCTGGGCGCGCTGCTCGCGGACTCCCCGCACACCCGCCCGGTGCCGGTGGCCGCTGCGGCATCCGACCCGGCCCTGGCCAGCGACCTGCACGTCGAGCCGGTCGAGTACAAGGGACCCACGGGGATCGTCGGGGTCCTTCAGCACGCCTGCTCGGAGGCGGGCATCGCCACGGTGTCGCTGTGGGCGTCGGTGCCCCACTACGTGGCCCAGCCGCCCAGCCCCAAGGCCACCCTGGCCCTGCTGCGCGGGGTCGAGGACGTCCTGGACCTGTCCCTGCCGCTGGGCGACCTGCCCCAGGAGGCCCGGGCCTGGGAACGCGGGGTCGATGAGCTGGCCGAGCAGGACACCGAGGTCGCGGACTACGTCCGGACGCTCGAGGAGGCCAAGGACGCGACCGACCTGCCGGAGGCGAGCGGGGACGCGATCGCCCGCGAGTTCGAGCGCTACCTCCGCCGCCGCCGCCACCCCGGCGAACCCGGCCGCTGACCCACAGCGCTCAGGTCCACGCGAACCCCCACCACAAGCCCCGCACGTAGCGGCGACCTGTACCACGGCTGATCTGCGGGCGAGGCGGGGCGCGCCGCAGGCGTGTTCCGGCCGAGCCTGCGGATGGCGGGGGGGCTTCGGGGGGTCGTCCCCCGGGCCAGCAGAGCCGGGGGGTCCAGGGGGGTCGCCCCCCCGGACTAATACGGCGGCCAGGGGACGGCGGGCCAGTCCTCCGGTGGGTACGGGTGGACCCGGTCTTCGAGCAGCTGTTCGACCCGCTGCCGGGTGGCCTGGACCTCACCCGGGGACAGCCGCTCGGCCAGCTCGTCGGCCAGCGGGCCGGCCGCCAGCTCGCCCTGCAGCCTGACCAGGGTTTCCAGGGCCCGCGCAGGGAGCTTCCGGCCCCGCCACTGCCAGAGCACGGTGCGCAGCTTGTACTCCTCACCGAAGCACACCCCGTGGTCACATCCGTAAGAGGCCGCGCGGTGGCGGGCAGCAGATGGCCGATCTTGCGGTCCGCGTTGTTGACCACGGCGTCGAACACGGCCATGTCCCGGAGCAGCTGGTGATCCGAGCGCCGGGACAGGGCGACGAGGTCCACGCTGGCGTCCGATTCGATCCACAGCTGGCACATGCCCGGGCCGAACGGGCCGTCCCGGTAGACGGTCGGCGGGACCAGGTCCCAGCCCGCGGCGCGGGACACCGCGTAGGCGGCCACCTCCCGGCCGGCCAGCGTGCCGTGGGGGAAATCCCACAGCGGCCGCTCCCCCGCGATCGGCTTGTACACGCAGGCCGACTCGGCCGAACCGCGGCGGATCGTGCAGTACAGCGTCGCGTTGGAGGCGACGATCAGCCGCCCCTCGATCTCCAGTTCACCCTCGCGGAGCAGGTCGAGCGCGGCTGCGTGGTCATCGGGGGGCGGTTTGGGACGGCGCGCGGGGCGAGGGCGGGACAGCCGGCGGGCGGGCGGCTTTTCAGCCATTGGCGGCCCGGTGGCCGTTCTGGCGCGGGCAGACGTGCCCCTCGGTGTCCAGCGGCAGGCCGCAGAGCGGGCAGGGCGGCCGGCCCTGCCCCAGGATGCGGAGCGCACGCTGGGAAAAGGCCCGCGCCGACGCGGCGGTGATGCGGACCCGGAGCACCCCCGGCCCGTTCTCGGGGATGTCCTCGGCCAGCGGCTCGACCGGGGTCTCGGACTCCTCCTGAGCCTCGATCACCACCCGCTCGTCCTCGCCGTCCCAGGCCAGGGCGATCGCGCCGACCCGGAAGTCCTCCATCAGGGGCAGGTCGAGCGGCTCGTCGTCGGCGAGGTCGGAGGGGGTGGCGGCGGGCACGGAGGTGAGGCCGCCGGTCCGCCGGAGCACCTCGTCGAGCAGTTCCTCGAGCCGCTCGGCGAGCAGGCTGACCTGGAATTTCTCCAGGGCCACGCTGGTCACCCGGCCGGTGGCGCTGGCCTGCAGGTAAAAGGTTCGCTCCCCGGGTTGCCCGACCGTGCCGGCCACGAAACGCTCCGGCGGATCATAGGAGTAGACCGGCATGATCCTTATCCTCCCGCTCCCCCGCCGATGGCTGCGTCGCCCTCCCCGAACGCGGGCCGGGACGCGGCCTGGGCGGCCGCCTGCGGCGGCCCTCCGCCATTCGCGGCCGCCTTCCCCGCGGCCGCCCCGCCGTCATGCGGCCTGGCCAGCCCGGCGGCGGTGCGGCCAGTGTCATTCATTCGTACCAGGAAAGGCCGGAGCGGCGTGTACCGGATGACGCTGAGCGAGCACGGATCGACCTGGATTCGCTGGCTGAGGTCCAGGTGCAGGCCGAGGCTGTCCGCGATGACCGCCTTGATCACGTCCCCGTGCGAGCAGATCAGGTAGACGGCGTCCTTGCCAAGCCTGGCGTTCCATTCCCGGACCGCGTTCACCGCGCGGTGCTGCACCTCGGGCATGGACTCCGCGTCCTTCCCCGGGAAGCGCACCGCGCTGGGATGGGCCTGCACCACCCGCCACAGCGGGTCCTTGGCCAGCCGCTTCAGCGGCTGGCCGGTCCAGTCGCCGTACTTGACCTCGGCGAACTGGATGTCCTCCTGGACCTCGGGTGGCGACCCGCCCCGCGCCGCGGCGATCGTCTCCGCGGTTTCCCGGCAGCGGTCCAGCGGGCTGGTGATGATCGCGTCCAGGGACACGTCAGCGAGCCGGGCGGCCAGCGCCCCGGCCTGTGCCCGGCCACGGTCGTCCAGCGGGATACCCGGCGTCCGCCCGGTGAGAACGGTGCCCGTCCCCGCCGTCAGCCCATGCCGCACCAGCAAAACCAACGTCACGCCATGACTCTAAAGGGTCGGTGGGGCTGGTGGAAAAACGTGCCGCCGCGGCTCGCGGGCCGCTACCGGATGATCACCCGCTGGTCTGGCCGCCCGCCAGGCTCCGGCCGCCGCCGGGCCGGCCGAAGACGTAGGTGGCCGCGCCGAAGCTGACCAGATCGCCGTCCCGGACCGGCACCCACGCCCTGACCCGCCAGCCGTTGAGCCTGGTGCCGTTGGTAGAGCCCAGGTCATCCAGCATCCAGCCGCTGGCCTCGCGCTTGAGCCCGGCGTGCCAGCGGGAGATGGTCGGGTCGGGCAGCACCATGTCGCAGCCCGCGTCCCGGCCGATGGTGAACCGGCTCTGGTCGCCGGGCGGGAAGGCCAGCATCCGGGCGGGCGCCGGCCGCGGGGTGCCCGCCAGCAGGCCGGCCACCGTGGCCCGGCCGCGCTGCCAGCAGGCGGCCGCGGTGCTGCTCAGCCGGCGCCGGGACGGCAGGTCGGCCAGGACGTTCTGCAGATCATGCTGATAGCGCGCCTTCAGCGCTGCTTCCAGCCGGTGATCCAGGGTGTCGTGGGTGAGCCGCCCCTCGGCGTACCGCTCGCTGAGCTGGCTGATCACGGCCTCGCGGTCGGCATCGGACACGCGGACGCGGTCCGCTGGCCGCTCTCGGTGGCGCGATGGATCAGGACGGTCCGCAGGCGCGCCACCGCCCGGGTTCCCTTCCATGGTCCTGAGTATCAGCGAGAGCAGCCGCCGGCACAAGCCATCGAAACGACCCCGCCGGGAACCGTGAAAGGGCCCATGGCCATCGGCCGGCATTCAATGTCCGGCAGCGTTTTACCCGGCGCCAGATCCCTTTTCAGCGCCCGGCGCCGTTTCGCTGCCGGGCATTGTCGGAGCCCCCCGCTAGGGTGGCTGGCGATGTCCGTGGCAACTGAGGTGGGCGGCACGCCGGTGCCCGATGATCTTCCCGATGTGTTCGGCGAGTTCTGCGCGGCTGGCCTGTGGCCGGGGCTGGGCCGGAACCTGGCCGGCCAGCTGGCGGCGGCGGGCATCACCGGGCCGGGGCTGGTCACCGCGGACCGCCTGAAGCTCATCGACGGGGTAGGCGGCGACCGCGCGGAAGGGCTGGTGGCCGCGTTCGCCAGCGCCCGGCCCTGCTACGAGACCGCGCAGTTGCTCGCCGCCTGCCAGGTGCCGGCCCGGTTCGCCGGCCCGGCCGTGGCCATGCTGGGCCGCAGCGCCGCGGTCCAGCTCCGGGAGGACCCGTGGCGGCTGCTGGCCCTCCCCCAGATCCGGCCGGACCAGGCGGACTGGTTCGCCCGGAAGCTGCTGCGCGGGCAGGCCAGCCCGCAGGATCCGCGGCGCGGCCGGGCGCTGGTGGGCTACCTGCTGGCCCGGGCGGCGCGGGACGGCCATACCGCGGTGCCCGCCGGGGTGATCGCCGGCGCCCTGGCCCGGTTCCGGCTCGAGGATCCGGCGGGCGCCATCGCCGCCGCGGTGGAGGAGGGCGGCGTGCTGCCGTTCGAGGCGGAGCCGGGCGAGCCGGATCCGGGCGCGACAGAGACCGGCTGGGCAGAGACTGGCGAGGCGGCCGGCCCGGCCGGGGACGGGCCCGCTGGCCCGGACGGGCCGGGCCACCCCGGGGATGACGAGCAGGCCGCGGGCGGCGTCCTGCTGGCGCTGGCCCGCTACGCGATGGCGGAAGAGACGCTGGCAGAGGGATTGCAGCGGCTGGCCGCCCTGGCTGAGCCGCTCGACCTTGCGGGCCCTGACCCGGCGGACCCTGACCCGGCCGACCCTGACCCGGCGGCGGACGCCAGCCCGGCCGACGGCACCGGGCCCGCCGCGGCCGCCCCGCCAGCCGGGGACAGCGGACCCGGCCGGGACCTGGACCCGGACCAGCAGGCGGCCGTGCGGGCGGTGGCCGGGCACGGGGTGTCCGTGCTGACCGGCGGCCCGGGCACCGGCAAGAGCCGGACCGTGGCGGCGGTGGTGGCGATGGCGGCCGAGCGCGGGCTGACCGTGGCCCTGGCCGCCCCGACCGGGCGGGCCGCGAAACGGCTGGAGGAACTCACCGGGGCCCCCGCCACGACCGTGCACCGGCTGCTCGGCGCGCAGGGCGGGGCCCGGGCCGGCGATCCCGCCGGGCCCGGCAGCCTGCCGGGCGGCCCTTCGGGCCCGGCGGCCTGGGTCTTCAGCCGGAACGAGGAATGGCCGCTGGACGCGCACCTGGTGGTGGTGGACGAGGCGTCCATGCTGGATGCCGAGCTCGCGGCCGCGCTGGTCGAGGCCTGCCCGGACGGGGCCCGGCTGCTGCTCGTCGGGGACCCCGCGCAGCTGCCGTCGATCGGGCCGGGCCGGGTACTCGGCGACCTCATCGACGCCGGCACGGTCCCGGTCACCGAGCTGACCCGGCTGTACCGCCAGCGGGCCGGCGGCGTCATCGCCCGGCTGGCCACCGCGGTGCGGGACGGCACGCTGCCCCCGGTTCGACTCACCCGACCGTGAGGTCGTCGTGCTCACCGCCCGGGGCAGCGCCGACGCGGCGCACCGGGTGATGCAGCTCGTCACCGACTCGATCCCGCGCGCCCTGGGCATCCCGGCGGCCGACATCCAGGTGATCACCCCGGTGCACAAGGGACCGGCCGGGACCGTCGCGCTGAACCAGGCCCTCAAGGAGCGGCTGAATCCCGGGCCGGGCGCGCACCGCGGCTTCGATCCGGGCGACCGCGTCGTCTCGGTGGCCAATCACGCCGATGCGGGGTTCGCCAACGGCGAGATCGGCACGGTCGTGGGCCGCGCCGACGGCGGCCTGCAGGTGGCGTTCCCCGCCGCCCCGGTGTGCGTGCCGGACCGGTTCCTCGGCGACCTGCGGCACGGGTGGGCGCTGACCGTGCACCGGGCCCAGGGTTCCGAATGGCCGGCGGTGGTCGCGGTGTTCCCGGAGGAGTCGGCGGGGATGCTGTCCCGGCCGCTGGTCTACACCGCGCTGACCCGGGCGCAGCGTCACCTGTCCGTGCTGCACGGGGCGGGCCCGGCGCTGGCCCGGGCGGTGTCCACGGTGGCCGAGCCGCCGCGGGAGACGCGGCTGGCGGGGCTGCTGGCCGGGCAGTAGACCCCGGCCCGGGTGGCTCCCCGGATAAAGCCGTTATTTGAAAATCACTGTCCGGCGGCCGTGCAGCAGGATGCGGTGCTCGGCGTGCCAGCGCACCGCCCGGGCCAGTGCGATCCGCTCCGCGTCCCGGCCGAGCGCGGCGAGCTGCCCCGGGGCGGCGGTGTGCTCCACCCGGGCCACTTCCTGCTCGATGATCGGGCCCTCGTCCAGGTCGGCCGTGACGTAGTGCGCGGTCGCGCCGATCAGCTTCACCCCGTACTCGTACGCCTGCTGGTACGGCCGGGCGCCGCGGAAGCTGGGCAGGAACGAGTGGTGGATGTTGATGATCCGGCCGGCCAGCTTCGCGCAGACCTCCGGGGACAGGATCCGCATGTACCGGGCCAGCACCACGAAGTCGATGCGGTGCGCGGCGACCAGGTCGAGCAGCCGCCCCTCCGCGTCGGCCCGGTCCGCCGGGTCCGGGCCCACCGGCACGTGCTCGAACGGCACCCCGTGCCCGGCCGCGAGCCGGGCGAGGTCGGCATGGTTCCCGACGACCAGCGGCACGTCGATGGCCAGCGATTCCGCCTCCCGGCGGTACAGCAGGTCGTTCAGGCAGTGGCCCTCCCGGGACACCATGATCAGCACGCGCGGCCGGATGGCCAGGTCGTGCAGGTCCCAGTCCATGCCGAACTCGTCCGCGATGGGCCCGAACCCGGCCCGCAGCACCGCGACGTCTGCCGGGGCCTCCCCCAGCGTCTCGACGTGCACCCGCATGAAGAAGCGGTTCATGGTCAGGTCCGCGAACTGCTGGCTGTCCAGGATGTTGCTGCCCGAGCCGTGCAGGTACGCGGCGACGGCGTGCACGATTCCCGGCCGGTCCGGGCAGGACAGGGTAAGGACCAGCTGTTTCGGGTCCGCGGGCCTGCCGCCGCGGTCAGCCGCCGACCGCATGAACGCCGCCGTCGGAATGCACGATCTCGCCGGTGGTCGCGGGGAACCAGTCGGACAGCAGCGCGACGCAGGCCCGCGCGGCGGGCTCCGGGTCGGTGATGTCCCAGCCGAGCGGGGCCCGGCCGTCCCACATGTCCTCGAACGCGCTGAACCCCGGGATGCTCTTGGCCGCCATCGTGCGCAGCGGCCCGGCGGCCACCAGGTTCACCCGGATCCCGCGCGGCCCCAGGTAGCGGGCCAGGTACCGGGAACACGATTCCAGCCCGGCCTTGGCCACGCCCATCCAGTCGTAGGCGGGCCAGGCCCGCGACGCGTCGAAGTCCAGGCCGACGATGGATCCCCCGTCGCCCATCAGCGGCAGGGCGGCCATGGCCAGGGACTTGAGCGAGAACGTGGATACCTGCACGGCCGCGGCCACGTCCGGCCAGTCGGTCTCCAGGAAGTTGCCGCCCAGCGCCATCTGCGGCGCGTTGCCGATGCTGTGCACCACGCCGTCCAGGCCATCGGTGTGCCCGGAGACCCGCTCCGCCAGCGAGCCGAGCTGCGCCGGGTCCGTCACGTCAAGCTCGATGACCGGCGGCGGGTCGGGCAGCCGCTTGGCGATCCGCTCGACCAGGCTGAGCCGGCCGAACCCGGTCAGCACCACCCGGGCGCCTTCCTGCTGGGCGATCCGCGCCACGTGAAAGGCGATCGAGGCGTCGGTGAGTACCCCCGTGACCAGGATCCGCTTGCCGTCCAGGATTCCCATCGCAGTCCTTCCCTAATGGCCCATGCCCAGGCCGCCATCGACCGGGATGACCGCCCCGGTGATGTAGGCCGCATCCGGCCCGGCCAGGAAGGCTACCGTGGCGGCGACCTCGTCTGCGCTGGCCAGGCGGCCCAGCGGCACCTGCCCCAGGATGGCCGCCTTCCGGTCGTCGGGCAGCGCCGCCGTCATGTCGGTGTCCACGAACCCGGGGGCCACCACGTTGGCGGTGATGTTCCGGCTGCCCAGCTCGCGGGCCAGCGAGCGGGCCAGGCCGACCAGCCCGGCCTTGGAGGCGGCGTAGTTGGCCTGGCCACCGGAGCCGAGCAGGCCGACGACCGAGGAAATGAACACCATCCGGCCGCGGCGCAGCCGCATCATCCCGCGCACCGCCCGCTTGGCGACCCGGTAGGCGCCGGTCAGGTTGGTGTCGATCACGTCGGTGAAGTCGTCCTCTTTCATCAGCGCGAGCAGCTGGTCGTGGGTGACGCCCGCGTTGGCCACCAGGACCTCGACCGGCCCCTGCGCCGCCTCCACCGTGGTGAAGGCCCGGTCCACCGCGGCGGCGTCCCGGACGTCGCAGGCCACGGTGGCCAGCCCGGCCACCGGGTCACCCGACCGGGAGGTCACCGTGACCTGATCCCCGCCGGCCGCCAGGCGGCGGGCGATGGCCAGCCCGATGCCCCGGTTCCCGCCGGTGACGAGGACCGATCGGCTCATCGGCGTCCCTTCTTCCATGATCATCCAATCCGCTCCCGCGGCCCCGGCGAGCGTACCGGCAACCGTCAGAAGGCGTGGGATAGGTTGCCACTGGAGGAGCACAGTACACATCCCGGCCCGCCCGGCAGCACCGGACCGGGCCGGGGCCACGCGGCAGACAAGGCACAGGATCAGGCATGGAGCCAAGCACATCAGCAGGCCCGCGGCCCGGCGGCGGGGAACCGGGCCGCGGGCACCCGATCGATCCGGAGTTCGCCGGCCTGCCGCTGCGCGAGCTGGCCGCGGCCGCGCTGCAGCGCGCCGGGGAGCTCGGCGCGGAGCACGCCGATTTCCGGGCCGAGCGCATCCGGGGCCAGGAGATCGGGCTGTCCGACGGGCACCTGGAGACGCTGATGGATGCGGACGAGCTGGGCCTGGCCGTCCGTGTGGTGCTGAACGGGACCTGGGGCTTTGCCGCCGCGGTGGACCTGACCACCCAGGCGGCGGTGCGGGCGGCCGAGGAAGCCATCGACGTGGCCAGGGTGGCGGCCGCAATGAACACCGAGCGCATCGAGCTGGCCGCCGAGCCCGGCTACGGCGACGTCAGCTGGGTCTCGGCCTACGACCAGGACCCGTTCGGGGTCAGCGTCGCGGACAAGCTCGCGCTGCTGTCCGGCTGGAGCCAGCGGCTGCTGGCCAGCCCGGTGATCGACCACGTCAACGCCTCGCTGACCCAGGTCCGGGAGTGCAAGTTCTACGCCGACGCCGAGACCACCGCGCTGCAGCAGCGGGTGCGGCTGCACCCGGTACTGACCGCCGTCGCGGTGGAGCCCAGCGGCCGGTTCGAGACCATGCGCACGCTGGCCCCGCCGGCCGGCCGGGGGTATGAGTACCTGACCGGATCCGGCTGGGATTTCGAGGCCGAGCTGGCCCGGCTGCCCGACCTGCTGGCCGAGAAGCTGGCCGCGCCGGCCGTCCAGGCGGGCCGCTACGACCTGGTCATCCACCCGTCCAACCTGTGGCTGGTGATCCACGAGTCGATCGGGCACGCCACCGAGCTCGACCGGGTGCTCGGCTACGAGGCCGCCTACGCGGGGACGTCGTTCGCCTCCCTGGACAAGCTGGGGAGCCTGCAGTACGGCTCGCCCGGGATGCGGGTCACCGGCGACCGGACCGTGCCGCACGGCCTGTCCACCGTGGGCTACGACGACGAGGGGGTCGCGGCCCAGTCCTGGGACCTGATCTCCGGCGGCGTGCTGAGCGGCTTCCAGCTGGACCGCCGCATCGCCCAGCTGACCGGGTTCCGCCGGTCCAACGGCTGCGCGTTCGCCGACTCGCCCGGCCACATGCCGATCCAGCGGATGGCCAACGTGTCGCTCCAGCCCGCCGAGGACGGCCCGGGCACCGAGGAGCTGATCGCCGGCGTGACCAACGGGATCTTTATCGAGGGCGACAAGAGCTGGTCCATCGACATGCAGCGGTACAACTTCCAGTTCACCGGGCAGCGGTTCTACAAGATCACTAACGGCCGGCTCGACGGGCAGCTGCGCGACGTGGCCTACCAGGCCACCACGACCGACTTCTGGAACTCCATGGAGGCCGTGGGCGGCCCGCAGACGTACGTGCTCGGCGGGGCGTTCAACTGCGGGAAAGGCCAGCCCGGCCAGGTCGCCCCGGTCAGCCATGGCTGTCCCACGGCGCTCATGCGCGGGGTCCGGGTGCTCAATACCGCGGAGGAGGGGGCATGAGCCCGCAGGACGGCAGCCTGGGCCGGACACGCTCAGGAAGCACCAGATCAGGGGCCATGGGCTCCGGGGCCGGGCTGGCCCAGGGCGCCGGCCCGCGCGGCGCGGCGCCCCAGGGGCCGCCCGGCGCGGCGCCGCAGGAGATGGTCGAGCGGGCGCTGGCCGCGGCCCGGTCCGGGGACTGCATCGTGATCGCCGACGAGAGCTCCACCGCGAACCTGCGCTGGGCCGGCAACACGCTCACCACCAACGGGGTCGCGCGCTCCCGGCAGCTGACGGTGATCGCGTTCAGCCGCCGCGCGGGCGGCACCTCGGCAGGCGTGGTGTCACGGGCGGGCGTCCGCGACGACCAGGTGGAGGACGTGGTCCGGGCCGCCGAGCAGGCTGCCGCGGACGGCTCCCCGGCGGAGGACGCCGAGCCGCTGCTGGGCCCGGACGACGAGGCGGCGCGGACGATCCCGGGCGCCGGGCGCTGGGACGATCCGGTGGCCAGTACCGAGATCGGGGTATTCAGCGGGTTCGCGGCTGACCTGGGCGGCGCGTTCGAGGCCGCGCAGGGCGGCGGGCGCAAGCTCTACGGGTACGCCGAGCACTCGCTGAACTGCACGTTCCTGGGCACGTCGAGCGGCCTGCGGCTGCGCCACGACCAGCCGTCCGGCCAGCTCGAGCTCAACGCGAAGTCCGCGGACCTGGCCCGCTCGGCCTGGGCCGGCGTGGCCACCCGGGACTTCACCGACGTGGACGTCGCCTCGCTGGACGCCGGCCTGGAGCAGCGGCTGGGCTGGGCGCAGCGGAAGATCGACCTGCCCCCCGGCCGGTACGAGACGCTGCTCCCCCCGAGTGCCCTGGCTGACCTGCTCATCTACATGTACTGGTCGGCCGGGGCCAAGGACGCGCTGGACGGGCGCAGCGTCTTCAGCAAGCCGGGGGGCGGCACCCGGGTGGGTGAGCAGCTGTCCGGCCTGCCGCTGACCCTGTCCAGCGACCCGGCCCTGCCCGGCCTGGCCTGCTCCCCGTTCGTCGTCGCGCACGCGTCGCGCCGCGACACCTCGGTGTTCGACAACGGGCTGGGGCTGCAGCGCACCGACTGGATCCACGACGGCGACCTGGCCGCGCTCATCCAGACCCGGCACACCGCCGGGCTCACCGGGCTGCCGGTCACCCCCGGCATCGACAACCTCGCGCTGGCCGGCCCCCCGGGGTCCGCGGCATCCCTCGAGGACATGATCGGCCGCACCCAGCGCGGCCTGCTGCTCACCTGCCTCTGGTACATCCGCGAGGTGGACCCGCAGACCCTGCTGCTGACCGGGCTCACCCGCGACGGCATCTACCTGGTGGAGAACGGCGAGGTCAGCGGGGCGGTGAACAACTTCCGCTTCAACGAGAGCCCGGTCGGCATGCTCGGGCGGCTCGCCGAGGTGGGCGCCACCGGGCCCACGCTGCCCCGCGAGTGGGGGGACTACTTCACCCGGTGCGCGATGCCCCCGGTCCGGGTGGAGGGCTTCAACATGTCCTCGGTCAGCCAGGCCAGCTAGCCGGGGCCATGGCCGGCCCCGGAGCCCGGGGTGTGACGCTGCGGGGGCAACCGGGCAACTAGGGGTGTGAGCCAGATAAAGCCATCGTCACTGAACGCACCGCCGTCACGCCGCGCGCCGCAGGATAGCGGGCCGGCTGAGGGCGGTCATGCTCAGTTCGAGGCGCTGTACCGGGCGAACGTGGCGGTGGTGACCGCCTACTTCGCGCGGCGCAGTGCGGAGCCGCACACCGTGGCCGACCTGACCGCGGACACCTTCGTCCAGGCGATCACGTCGTTCGCCACCTTCGACCCGCGCAAGGGCACGCCCCGTGCCTGGGTGTTCGGCATCGCCCGGCGGATCTACGCCGCGCACTGCCAAGCACACAGCCAGCAGCGCAGCAGGGTGGAGCGGCTCGCGGCCCGCCGGGAACTCGCCCCCGACGAAGTCGGGGACCTGATCGACCGGATCGATGCCGAACGCCCGGGGCGTGCGCTGGTCACCAGGCTGGCCGCGCTGCCCGAGACCGACCGGGCGGCGGTCGAACTGGTTGACCTGGCGGGCCTGGAGCCCAAAGAGGCGGCCCAGGTGCTTGGCGTCGCGCCGGGCACCTTGCGGATGCGGCTGATGCGGGCCCGGGCCCGGCTGCGCAAGACGGCTGGCCCGGATCCGGCGCACGGCACCGATCCCGCGAGTGAGCCAGAGGTGAGGACATGACGAAATTCGAAGATCAGCTGTACCAGGAGCTGGTCACCGAGCACGGGCACCACCTGGATGCCGTGCCGCAGCCGACGCCGGCCCGCCGCCGGGTCCGGCGGCCGGTGTGGCTGGCGGCCGGCGCGGCCGGCGCGGCGGCCGCGGCCACCGCGGCGGTGATGGCGCTGGGCAGCACTCCCGCCCTGGCCGCGTACTCGGTGACCCAGCACAACGGCGTCGTCACGGTGGCGGTCAACCGCCCCTCCGGGGTGGCCGGGGCCAACACGACCCTGCACGCGATCGGCGCCCGGGTCGTGGTCGTCCCGGTGCGGGCAGGCTGCACACCGATGGGGTCGCTGCCGCACCCCCAGCCGGCCCGCACCCGTCGGTGTCGGTCGCCACCGGGGTATCCAGGAGCGGGCATCGCTCGGTCACGGTCAAGGTGGGCAAGGGCGGGATCCCCGCCGGGGACACGATGATCCTGGCCTTCAGCGGTCACGGTGGCCGGGGCAGTACCTCGCTGGGGGCCGGGGGCATCATCACCGGGCCCGTGCCGCGCTGCGTGAGCCTTCCGCCCGCCCCGCAGGGCGGGGGCAGCGCCGGCTGACCCGGGACCGCGCCCCGGGCTGGTCCCGCGCCGGGCACCCCGGTGCCTGCGGCTCTAGCTGTCCTCGAGACGGAACCCCACCTTGAGGCCGACCTGGAAGTGCGCCACCTCGCCGTCGGTGATCTGCCCGCGGACCTGGGTGACCTCGAACCAGTCCAGGTGCCGCAGCGTCTGCCCGGCGCGGTGCACGGCGTTGCGGATGGCAGGCTCGATGCCGTCCGGCGACGTGCCGACGATCTCGGTCACGCGGTAGGTACGTTCGGTCATAACCCCTCCACAGAGTTGTTGGCAGGCCGGCTTGTCTGCAGCCCGGGTTGTGTGCGGCCCGGGTGGTCTGACATCCGGGTGACTGGGGCCGGAACGCCGGGCGGGACTGGCGTCCCGCCCGGCGTTCCGGCAGGGTGTTCGGGTGTGATGGCTGACGTGTCCGAGCTCGAGCGGCAGGCCCGAGAGCTTCTCCGCCCTGAGGTCTATGACTACTACGCCGGCGGCTCCGGTGGCGAGGTGACCCTCCGCGCGAACGTGGCGGCGTGGGGCCGGGTCCGGTTCCTGCCCCGGGTCCTGCGCGATGTCTCGGCCGTCGCGACCAGCGTGTCGCTGGGCCCCCCGCTGAACCTGGAGCTGCGCACCCCGGTGGCGGTCGCGCCGACCGCCTTCCACCGGCTCGCCCATCCCGAGGGGGAAGCCGCCACCGCGGCGGGCACGGCCCGGGCCGGGGCCCTGTTCGTGCTGTCCACCCGCAGCTCGCGGCGGATCGAGGAGGTCGCCGCGGCCTCCGCCGCCGCCGCGGGACCCTGGTGGTTCCAGGTGTACATGATGCGGGAGCGCGAGCTGACCGCCGGGCTGGTCCGGCGGGCCGCCGCCGCGGGCGCGCAGGCCCTGGTGCTCACCGGCGACACCCCGGTGGTCGGGCGCACCGTCCAGGTGCCCGGCGGCGGCGTGATCAGCAGCCGGGATTTCACCGACAACCTCGGGCCGCTGGACGACCTGTCCCGGGCCGGCTTCATCCCGGCCAGCCTGGCCGACATCGGCTGGCTGAGCGAGCTCAGCGGCGGCCTGCCGGTGCTGGTCAAGGGGGTGCTGCGGGCCGACGACGCGGCCGCCTGCCTGGCGGCCGGGGCGGCCGGCGTCATCGTGTCCAACCACGGCGGCCGGCAGCTGGACCAGGCCCTGCCCACCGCGCTGGCGCTGCCCGCGGTCAGCGCCGCCGCGGCGGGCCGGCCGGTGCTCGTGGACGGCGGGGTGCGCAGCCCGGAAAACGTGCTGGCCGGCCTGGCGCTCGGCGCCTCCCTGGTCTTCGTGGGCCGCCCCGTGCTGTGGGCGCTGGCCTGCGGCGGGGCGGACGGCGTGCAGGCGTGGCTGGACACCATGACGGCCGGCCTGGCCCACGTGATGGCGCTGGCCGGCGCCCCCTCGGTGGCCGCGCTGCCCGGCCTCGGGACCGTGGCCGGGCCGGGAAGCGCCCGGCCCGGCTGACCCGCCGCCCGGTCGGCTGACCCGCCGCCCGGCCCGGGAAATCCGCATTCGCCTGCCGCCCCGCGCGGACGTACGTTGGGGGGGTGAACACCAGCAACGGGGGACGCCGCAACCGGCCGTACCTCGTCACAGAGGCCCAGCCGCCTCTGTCCGCGGACATTGCCTCGCGGCAGCGCCGCTACCTGATCATGATGGGAATCCGGGTCGCTTGTTTTGCGGCCACGATTGCCCTGTTCGTCGCGGGCGCGGGCTGGTGGGCTGCGATTCCGGCGGTGGGTGCTATCACCATCCCCTATTTCGCGGTAGTGATCGCCAACGGCGGCCGCGAACCCGCGAGCACCACTGGTTTCCGGGCCTACGAGCCACGGCTGCCGGAGCGCTACATCCCCCCGGGCGCAGCGGGGTGGCCTGCTGGAAAGCCCGCCCCCGGGGCGGCGCCTCCCGGGCCGCCGCCACCCGGCCCGGAGAGCGGGGAAACCGGGCCTGAAAAGCAGCCTGGAAACGGCTGAACGGCCGGCCAAGGCGCCGGTGGTAGGCGGATCTGCTTGTAATCCGGTCTTGACGCACAAGGGGGGGTTTCGGTGTAACATGCATAGCGGTGCTCTGGTCCCCCGTCGGAGCACCTGCCGGCGTTCCGGGCCCCCGTCGGAACGCCGATGAATGCGACGCCGGGTGGTTTGCCCCCGTAGCCACCCGGCGTCGCTCCATGCCCGGCGACCTGCGGTCGCCTTCGACGTAGCTCGCAGTATCAACCAGCGCGCTCCGCGCGCTGTCGCTCCATGCCCGGCGCCCCCGGGCGCGGCCGTAAAGTCAACTTGACGACTAAGCGACACGTCGAGGCACTGAAGGCAGGCCCCGCGGCCGCCGTACGCCGAAAACGTGCCGCCGCCCGGGCCCTGAGCCCGGCCGGCGGCACGCGCGGACCAGGAGGGTTACTCGGTCTTGCTGAATTCGACGATGGCCACGCCCAGCATGACCAGGCCCATGACCGCCACGATCGTGAGCGACAGCCAGATGGGCACCACCCAGCCGTTCCAGGTGATCCCGGGCGACAGGTGGGCGAAGGCCAGCGGGCTGACGTTCAGGTGCGAGAACACCGCGTGCCGCATCGGGCCCACCACGTAGGTCAGCGGGTCGATCCGGGTCAGCACGCTCAGCCAGCCAGGCAGCCCGGACAGCGGGTAGAGCGCCCCGGACAGGAAGAACAGCGGCAGGACCAGCATCTGGGTCAGCGCCATGAACGCCTGGAACTGGGTGATCCGGGCCGCCATCATCACCCCGAACGCGGTGATCGTGAAGGACAGCAGCAGCAGCTCCCCGATCAGCGTGAGGATCAGCACCGGGTTGTAAGGCACGTGGGCTATCCAGGCCAGGCACAGCATCACGATGCCCTGGAAGGTGGCGATGGTCGCCCCGCCCAGGCACTTGCCGACCACGATCGCCGACCGGCTGACCGGCGCGACCAGCATCTCCCTGAGGAAGCCGAACTCCCGGTCCCAGACGATGGACGCGGCGGAGAACACCGCGGTGAACAGCACCGACATGGCCAGCACGCCCGGGAAGATGAACGTCTTGAAGTCTACCCCGGCCGGGAAGTTGCGCCCGGCGAGCGAGGACAGGCCGGTGCCCAGGACCAGCAGGAACAGCAGCGGCTGGATCAGCGACGTCACCGCGCGCAGCCGGTCGCGGCGGAACCTGATGAGTTCCCGGCGCCACACGATGCTCACCGCGCGCAGGTCGGAGCGCAGGCTCCGCTCGGGCACCGCGACCCGGATCTGGGCGGCCAGCCCCTCGTCGGGGGGCGCGATCCCGCCCGGGTGGGCGGTCTGGGTTGCCATGCTCATCGCCTTCCTCGGAAACGCTGCGCCATCTGCCGCATGTGGTCGGTGCCGGAGGCCTCAGCGTCCCGGATGGTGGTCCCGGTGTACGACATGAACACGTCGTCCAGCGAGGGCCGGGACACGCTGACCGACCGGATCGGGACCGACAGCCGCGCGAACAACTGCGGCACGAACTGCTCCCCCGACTCCACCGAGAACGTGACCGCGCCCTCGTGGATGCCCGCCTCCAGTCCGAACAGGCTGGCCAGTTCACTGATCGCGGCGCCGTCGTCGGCGGTCTGGATCTGCACCCGGTCCTTGCCCACGCTGGCCTTGAGCGCCTCAGGCGTGTCGATGGCCACGATCTTCCCGTGGTCGATGATGGCGATCCGGTCGCAGTGCTCGGCCTCGTCCATGTAGTGCGTGGTCAGGAAGATCGTGATGTCTTCCCGGCGCTTCAGGTCGTTGATGTACTCCCAGATCGACGACCGGGTCTGCGGGTCCAGGCCGACGGTCGGCTCGTCCAGGAACAGCACGTGCGGGGCGTGCAGCAGGCCGCGGGCGATCTCCAGCCGCCGCTGCATGCCGCCCGAGTAGGTGCTGACCAGGCTGTCCCGCCGGTCCCACAGCCCGACCATGTCGAGTACCTGCTTCATCCGCGGCTCGACCGCCGCCGACGGGACCGCGTACAGCTCCGCGTGGAACCGCAGGTTCTGCGCCCCGGTCAGGTAGTTGTCCAGCGTGGTGTCCTGGAACACCAGCCCGATGTTGCGGCGCACCGAGTCCCGCTCGCGGACCACGTCGTGGCCGGCCACGCTGGCCTGCCCGGACGTCGGCCGGGCCAGCGTGCAGAGGATCTTGATGGTGGTGGACTTCCCGGCCCCGTTGGGGCCCAGGAAGCCGAACGTCTCCCCCGCCGCGACCTCGAAGTCGATGCCGCGCACCGCCTCGATGTCCCCGTAGCTCTTGGTCAGCCCGGACACCACCACCGCCTGGGGCCGGGCTTCCAGCTGCACGCCGGTGCCGGCCTGAGCCGGGGCCGGGCGGCCGGACCCGTCCGCGGCCGGGCCTGCTTGTGTTGCCACTCTCGCGCCTCCTGGTCGTCCAAGCAGAGCCTAGCCGCGATGGTCGGGCGACTCACCGCGGCTAGGTCCCGGATTGTTACTCGGCGGGCTGGCCGCCGTCGTTCCCGGCCGTGGCCTGCTCGTCATCGTCGGCCGCCAGGATCTGGTACAGCTTCCGGCGGGCATCGGTCAGGATCTGCTGCGCCTGGGCGACCTGGGCGGCGTTACCCACCCGGACCACCTGGTGCGCGGCCATCGCGACCGTGCCGAACAGGCGGCGCATCTCGATCGCGTCGCCGCCGACCGACTTGGCCACCACATCCCAGGGCGCCTCCAGCTCGTCCGGGTGCGCCGCCACGTAGCTGCGGCCCTCCTCGGTGAGCTCGAACGCCCGGCGGCCGCCCTCGCCCGTCGTGGCCGCGATCAGGCCCTCGTCCTCGAGCTGCTGGAGGGCCGGGTACACCGAGCCGGGGCTGGGCTTCCACAGCCCGCCGCTGCGCTCGCTGATCTCCTGGATGATCTGGTAGCCGTTGCGCGGCCCGTCCGCCAGCAGCGCGAGCGCCGCGGCGCGCACGTCGCCCCGCTTGACCCGCGGGCCACGGAACCTGGGACCGCCGCCCCACGGACCGAAGTCCGGCGGGACCGGCATGCTCTCGGTGCGCATCGCCCAGCCCCGGGCGCCCGGCCCGCCGGGCCCGCGGCCGCCACGGCGGCGTGGGCCGTGCCGGTGCGTCCAGAGTTCTTCTTCCTCATTTCCTGGGCCTCCCCAGGCTTCGCTGTGTCGCATTGTGCGTCACTTCCTTGATCTCGGGGCAGGGCTCTTACTGGGCTTCCCAGGAGCTCTTCTGCCTTACTGGATAGCTCGACGATATATCGGAATGCATCGAAGAGCAAATCCTGGACGAAGAATTCTCGATGCGCGGGCTCAGGCCGCGCCCGGCTGCAGGTCAGCGCGCCCCGCCCGCTCCTCCGCAACGAGGACCTCATCCCGGCGCCGGCCGGGCCCCGGCCGGGGCGTGGCGTGGTAACCGGCCCCGGCCGCCGCCCGCGGGCACCTGCTGGACGCGGGCGCGGCTCAGGCCGCCCAGCAACGATCCGGCCGGGTCACGGGCCGCGCGCCATGAGGGGGCGTGACGTGGCTTACCGGTCACCTGCCGGCCGCCCGGGGCCCCCGGGGGCTGCCCGCGGGGGCCCGGGCGCCTGACGGCCTAACGGGCGGCCGGGGCGGGGCGGACGGGCAGGTCGTAGATCCGCCGGACACTGGAGCCCAGGCGGGAGATGTCCGCGCCGTACACGTGCAGCGAGATCGCCACCCCGGCGCCGCGGTTGCGGACGCGGTGGATGTCCCCGGGCGGCGCGAAGCCGGACACGTCCCCGGGGGCACCGGCGTTCGTGCCCACCTCCTCCAGCACGGTGCCGTCCTCGCGCAACGCGAAAAGCTCCTCGTACTCGGCGCCCTGCAGCACCCCGATCACGCACCAGGTGACGTGGTCGTGGATGGGGGTGATCTGGCCGGGCCGCCACACCAGCGCCACGACCGAGAACGAGCCGTCCGGCTCGGCGTGCATCAGGTGGGACTGGTACCCGGCGGGATCCCCGTCCCGCTCGCCGGCGGTGAGGATCTCCGGCCCGGGCAGGTGCCGGCGCAGGGCCCGCGCCACCCGGCGGGTGGCCTGGTCCCAGTCCCCGCGCTGCCGCACGGCTCGGCGCAGGGCCGCGAGGAGGTCGGCCGGGCAGCGGCTGGCCGGCCCGGTGGCTGGCGCGCCGGCTGGCCCGGGGCCAGGGACGGGAGCGGGAGCAAGTCCGGTGGTGAGTGGCATCGGTCACCTCCTGGGAAACGCGGCTCCCCCGCCGGGGTGAGCGGGGTACCCCTCCACGGTGAGCGGCGTGCCTCTCCACGGTAAGGAGTGCGGACCCATCAGCGCCAATGCCAAAGCGTTCAGCGATTCATCAAGCAGATCGATGGATCATCAGCGGGGCGCGGCCTCATCGCCGGGGGTCCGGTCCCCGGCGGCGCTGTCCGCCGCGGGCCACTGCGCGGCCAGCCGGCTGATCCGCGCGGCCGACCCGGCCAGCGGCTGTCCCTGCCCCACCGCCACGCCCAGCAGGTAAGCGGTCAGCGGCGCGGCCGGGCGGGCCACGCCGTGCGCGACGTCCCGGGCGAGGTCCAGGACGAGCTGCGCGTCCAGGGCGGCCGGATCCAGGCCCAGCTCGCCGCAGGCCGCCCTGGCCCACTCATCCAGCGTGTTCACCGGGTCGCCTCCTGTCCGGGGCCGGTCCGGGCGGCCCAGTCCCGTGCCTGGCGGAGATCATCGGCGGTGTCGCAGTCGAGCCAGGGTGGCGGTTCGCCCGGCACTGGCTCGTCGGGGAGCAGCACCGGATCCAGCGGGCCGAGCAGCCCGCGCAGTGAGCTGCCTGCGTACCCGCCCAGGGCGTCCCGCAAGGCGGCCACGGTCCAGCAGCTGGCCAGCCACTGGGGCCTGCCCGAGGCGTCCAGCGGCACCACCCCCGGCCCGGCCGGGCCGGCCAGGCCCGCCAGCAGCCGGAGCACGTGCGCCGGCCGCAGGAACGGCAGATCGGCGGCGGCCAGGACGACGGCGGGCGCGGACACCTCATCCAGGCCGCGGCGCAGCGCGGCGACCGGCCCGCCGCCCGCCGGCTCTTCCCGCACGTACTGGACCCGGCTCCCGCGGGCGGCTCGCGGGCTGAGCGCGGCCGGGCGCTCCGGGCCGACCACGATGACCCGGTCCGCCCCGGCCGAGGTCACGGCCGAGACCACCGCGCCGAGCAGGGTCCGCCAGCCGACGACCAGCCCGGGTTTGTCCGCCCCGCCCAGCCGGGTGCCGCGGCCGCCGGCCAGGACGACGGCGTCGAACCTGCGCGCATCACCGGGCACGGGCCCTCCGTCAGCCGCCGATCGCGGACATGGGCCGGGCGGGCTGCAGGAACCCCGGGTCGTTGATGCCGTGCCCGGGAAGCTTGGCGGCCACCGCGCGCCGCCAGATCCCGGCTAGCTCCTCGTCGCCCGCCCCGCCGCGCAGGGGGTCGCGCAGGTTGCTCTCGTCCCGCGCGAACAGGCAGTTGCGCACCTGCCCGTCGGCGGTCAGCCGGACGCGGTCACAGGTTCCGCAGAACGGGCGGGTGACCGACCCGATCACGCCGACCCGTGCCGGGCCGCCGTCCACCAGGAACGCCTCGGCCGGGGCCGAGCCGCGCTCCCCCGGGTCAGCCGGGGTGAGCGTGAAGTGGGCGGTCAGCGCGTCGAGGATCTCCCCGGCGGTGACCATGTTCTCGCGCCGCCAGCCATGCTGCGCGTCCAGCGGCATCTGCTCGATGAACCGCAGCTCGTAGCCGCGCTCCAGGCAGTACTGCAGCAGTTTGGGTGCCTCGTGGTCGTTGAGCCCGCGCATCAGCACCGTGTTGACCTTGACCGGCCGCAAGCCGGCCGCCTCGGCCGCGGCCAGCCCGTCCAGCACATCGTCGAGCCGGTCCCGGCGGGACAGCTGGCGGAAGGTCTCCGGGTTCAGCGTGTCCAGCGAGACGTTGATCCGGTCCAGGCCCGCGGCGCGCAGCGGGTCGGCCAGCCGGCCAGCCCGATCCCGTTGGTGGTGAGCGAGATCTCCGGCCGGGGCCGCAGTTCGGCGGTCCGCGCGACGATGCCCGGCAGGCCCCGGCGCAGCAGGGGCTCGCCGCCGGTGAACCTGATCTCGGTGATGCCCAGGTGCTGGACCCCGATCCGGGCCAGCCGCACTACCTCATCGTCGGACAGCAGCGCCGGGTTCGGCAGCCACTCCAGGCCCTCCGGCGGCATGCAGTACGAGCACCGCAGGTTGCACCGGTCGGTGAGGGATATCCGCAGGTCGGTCGCTATCCGCCCGAAGGAGTCGGCGAGAGCAAGGGAGTCGACGGGAACGGGACCTCACCACCCTTCATCTACGGGGCCATAAGCCCACATGGTCACTCAGCCTACGTCCCGCCCCGCGTGTCCATCGATCGGCTCACCCACGGCTCCCCGGCCGCCCTGCCGCCGGGGCTGCGGCGCGGGCCCGCCGCCGGGCCCGCGCGGCCCGCCCATCCTCCCTCCCCCGCACAGGCCTCCTGAATCCGCCGGGCGGCCTGGTTCCGAATCATTACTCCCGGGGCGGGATTGTCTTGTTATCAGATGGCTAAAATAGGAGTTCGCCCTCGTCCGGGGAGGCGGCGATAGGGTCGTGCTTGTGGAGACTGCTATCTGGCTCGATCAGCTCAATGCAACGGAGCGCGCCGAGCTCGTCCGCGGCGCCGGGGTTATCCCGCAGCTGCGTCCGGATCTGCTCATCGTCGGCGGGGGGATCGCCGGAGTCGCCACCGCCGCCGCCTGCCAGCAGGCGGGCCTCGGCTCGGTGCTGCTCATCGAGGCTGGCCACCTGGGCGCCGGGGCCACCGGCGGCGCGGCGGGGCTGCTGACCCCCGAAATCCATGAGTGGAGCGACCCGGAACCCTTCGTGGACCTGGCCCGGGCCAGCCTGGGCCAGTGGGCCGACCTGGAGGAAAGCTCACCGGGCGGGGTCGGGCTGGTGGACGTGGACTGGATCGGCCTGTCCCCCGACCCCGGCGCCCTGGCCCCGCACCAGTCACCCGCGGTGGAGTGGCTGGAGCCCGAGTACGTGGCCAAGCTCATCCCCGGGCTCGCGCTGCCCATGGCCGGCGCGCTGATCCATCACCAGGGCCGGGTCAACCCGCTGCGCTCGCTGGCCCGGCTGTCCGCCACGCTGCCCGCGGTGGCCACCGGGGTCGCGGCCACCGGGGTGACGGTCCGGGGCGGCCGGATCGTGCGCGTGGACACGACCGCCGGCCAGGTGCAGCCGGGCGCGGTGGTCTTCGCCACCGGGCTGCCGCCGGTGCTGGACGGCCTCGACCTCGACCTGCCCTGGGAGCGGGTCAAAGGCCACCTGCTCGTCACCGAGCCGACCCCGCTGCGGCTGCCGGGCATCGTGGCGCCGGTCGCCACCCAGCTGGAGGACGGCCGGCTGCTCGTCGGCGGGACCTTCGACATGGGTGACGAGAGCCCGGTAGTCCGGCCGGAGATCATCGACAGCATCCTGGCCGGCCTGTACGCCACGCTCCCGCAGCTCCAGGGGCTGCGTGCCGACTACACCTGGTGCTGCTTCCGGCCCCGCCATCCCGACGGTCTCCCGGTCATCGACCGGATCCGCGGCCTGGGCAACGCGTGGCTGACCTCGGGGCACTACCGCACCGGGATCCTGCTCGCCCCGGTGACGGCTCAGGCGCTGGCCCGCTGGATCGGCTCGGATCAGCCTCCCGCCGAGGCGTCCGCCTGGAGCAGCGAGCGGTTCGCCGGCCGCGGCCTCACCGGGCGCTGACCTCACCGGGCGCGGACCTGCCCAGGATCAGGCACCACCCGCCGCTGACCGCCCGCTGATGACCGTGCGCCGGTCATCGGGCTGCCGGCGGGTCAGCCCGCGCCGGTCCAGGTACTCCAGCAGCGGGATCGCCACCCGCCGGGTGGTGCCCAGCACCTGCCGCGCCTCGGCCGCGGTGAACGGCCCGGGCAGGCCGGCCAGGATCCGGGCGGCTTCCACGTCCGCGCCCGGGGCCAGGACGACCTGATCGGCCACCCGCAGCAGCAGCCCGGCCCGGGCCGCCGCGGCCAGCGCCCGGCTGTCCAGCCCGAGCTCGCGCAGCCGGCGGCCTCGGGTGCCGCGAACGGCTGCCCGGCCAGGTCGCCGCGCAGCCGCCGCACGGCCGTGAGCACCCGGTCCGGCAGGGCCGGGCCGCCTTCGCCGGCGCCGTCACGGGTCAGCACCAGGCACCCTTCCCGCACCGCCAGGGGTGGCGCGGCCAGCCGCTCGACCAGCTGGCGGGCGGGCAGCCCCAGCGCGGCCCGCGCGGCTTCCAGCGGCAGGCCCGGCGCGAGCGGCTCCCGTGCCGCGTGGGCTGCGACGCTCTCCCTGAGCTGCCGCCCCAGTCCGGCCCAGTACTCCGGGTCGGCCAGCCAGTCACCCCCGACCGGGTCGGGCAGCTCGGTCACCCCCATCGCCCGCAGGTCAGCGGCGCGCAGCAGGCCGTGCCGCCGGAGCAGGTCAGCCGCGGCGGGCACGGCGGGCCAGGTGCCGAGTTCGCGGCCAGCCGCGGCGGCCGCCCCCCGGCGCCGGAACGCGGGCGGGGCCGGGTCCAGCACGATGGCGCCGACCAGCGGCGGCCACCCCAGGCGGCCTGGGCGGCCCGGCCCAGGCCGCCCGGGCGAACCAGGCGGGCCGGCGCCGTCGCCGTGGCCCGCGTGGGCGAAGGCCACGGCGGCCGACCCGGGGTCACGGAGCAGCAGCCGGTCGCCGACGTGCAGCGGCAGCGGGTCGTCCAGGGTGAGCCGGGCGATCAGGCCGCCCAGCGGGCGCACCCGCGCGGTGGTCCGCGCCGACCCCGCGTGCACGGTGAGCTGCCGCGGCGGGCGGTCCCCGGCCGCGGCGAGGCGGACGTCCAGCGTGGCGGCCAGCGTCCACCGGCCCCGCTCGACCAGCGCCATGCCGCGCCCGGGGCTCACCCGCTCCGCGCCGCGCAGGTTCAGCGCCACCCGGGCCACCCCGGTCACCTGGCCGACCGGCTGCTTCAGCGTCTCGATGCCCCGCACCCGCACCGCCTCCATGGACGGAGTGAGCAGCAATTCCTGCTTGCCGCGGATGGTCCCGGCGGGCAGGGTGCCGGTCACCACCGTGCCGCTCCCCCTGATCCGGAACGCCCGGTCCACCCACAGCCGGACCGGGGCGGCCGGGTCCGGGCGGGGCAGCCGGGCGGCCAGCCGGTCCAGGGCGTCCCGGAGGCCGGGCAGCCCCAGGCCGGTGCGGGCACTGACCGCCACCGCCTCGACCTCGCCGAGGCTGCTCGCGGCGAGCCTGGCCAGCCCCTGGCGGCGGGCCTCGGCCGGATCGGCCAGGTCGGAGCGGGTCACGGCGAGCAGGCCGTGGGTGATGCCGAGCGCGTGCACCGCGGCCAGGTGCTCCTCGGACTGCGGCATCCAGCCCTCGTCGGCCGCCACGGTGAACAGGACCGCGGGGACGGCACCTACCCCGGCCAGCATGTTGGGCACGAAGCGCTCGTGCCCGGGCACGTCCACGAACGCGACCTGCTGCCCGCTGGGCAGCGTCATCCAGGCGAAGCCCAGGTCGATGGTGAGGCCGCGGCGCCGCTCCTCGGCCCAGCGGTCCGGTTCCATCCCGGTCAGCGCCCGGACCAGGGTGGATTTCCCGTGGTCAACGTGCCCGGCGGTGGCGATGACCTGCATCTGGCCCCCGTCCCGGGAGCGGGCGCCGCGGGCGGGCGCGGGCCGGGCCGCCGCGGGGCCCGCCTGCGCCGGACCTGACTCCACGGGGCGACCCTACCCGGTGCGATTACGTACCCCTGGCGGTGCGCCGCATAAAGGCCGGCGGCCCGGGTAGTTGCGCGGCGCAGGATAAATGCCCTGCTGGACTGTTTGAGGGAGTGATCGAAATGGCCGGGATGCTGCGTGTTCCCCGGAGCCGGGGCGCTTTGAACGGCGCCCTTCTTGTTTTGCTCGGCCTCTGGGGTGGCCTGGTCGCGTTCGTCGGGCCGTATTTCCACTGGGCCTACACCCCGGGCACCGCCTGGACGTACACGTCGGGCCGGCTGTGGCTGGAGATCCTGCCCGGTGCCGCGACCGTGCTCGGCGGGCTCATCCTGCTGGCCAGCCGGGTGCGGCCGGTCGCGATGTTCGGGGCCTGGCTGGCCGCGCTGGCCGGGGCCTGGTTCGCGGTGGGCCGGGTGCTCAGCCCGGCGTGGAACGCGCATGGCACCGTGGCCCTGGGTGCGCCCATCGGCGGCAGCCTGCACCGGGCCCTGGTGGAACTCACGTACTTCACCGGGCTGGGCGTGATCATCGTGTTCCTGGCCGCGCTGGCCATCGGCCGGCTGACCGTGATCGGGGTCCGGGACGCGCGGCTCAGCGAGCGCGCGGCCGCGGGCGAGGCACCCGTCACCGAGCCGGCCGCCCCCGCTACCGACCCCGTCGTGTACGAGCGGCCGGCCGGGGAGCAGACCGAGGTAGTGCGGGACGCCGAGACCCCGGACGGCGAGGAGAACGTCACCCGCACCACGGTCAGCCCGGGAAGCTAGCCCGGGCGCACCGGTCCCACCCGGGAGGTGGCCCGCCATCTCCCGCCCAGCCCGGCAGGCCCGGGCCGCGGCGTGATGCCGCGGCCCGGGCCTGCCGCGCGTCATCCTCCGGGCCCGGCGGGCGACCTCCGGGCCCGGGCTGGCGTAATCGCCGCAGGCCGGCTCGCGGCGCTGCCGCAAACGGCGCTGTTCTGACTCGGCGCCGGCTTGGATCAGACCCAGATCGGTGCGGCCCAGCCAGACGGAGCCACCACCGCCCGCCGGGGTGACCGCTCTGGCGGAGCGTGAAGCACCAGGAGCATCATGGATCACATTGGTTACGGGCAGCGCCGGCCTTTCCCACGCCCAGCGTCCACATTTCACGCCTGACGTGCGTCCTAGGGGGTGTTTTGTCCCGATTACGGCGCACGTTCGGCGTGAAATGTGGACGGGAGGGGCCAGCGTGACTCGTGAGACCGCGGCCGCGCGGCCCGAACCTCGAAGCCGGTGACCTCAAGCCCAACTGCCCTGACCAGCCGTGGTGGCACGGCCACGCCGGTCGAAGCCGGTGCGCGTCCCGGCCGGGGGGCCGGGCGGGACGGGGCCGCTCGGCCAGGATTCAATGGCCGAGGGCGGGAATGAGAACAGGCAGGCGGAGCCTTTTCGTAAGAGAGCTGATGAGCAGGGGGGACGCATGAGCACGACGCCTGCCGCCGAGTTGGCCGCCACCCGGACCCGGTGGCCACTGTGGTCGATCCGCCCCGTGGGCCCCGGCAAGGGAACCGGTTTTACTGCCCGCCGTCACGGCGCCAGCGGATTAGATGATCTTTGGGCCCCGAGCCTGATCGCGCTGGAAGATCAGCTCCGTGAGTACCGGAAGGTCCCGCCGCGCCGGTCAGGCTGACTTACGCTCGGCATGAGTCACGCTGAAGTGCAGCGGAAATTGCGGGTCACGGCAGCGGTGATAACGCAGCGCACCGCACACCGGGCAGTTGCGGTCGCGGACGGCGGGATCCAGGTGAGCCCGGTCATCAGCGCTCAGCCGCACCGCGTAGGGCTCGCCCCCCTCCCGCCGGAGCGCGTTGCGCCGGGCCAGTTCGCGCAGGAACCCCTGGCCACTTGCCTCACATGGGCCGCAACGGCAGCCCTGGTACCAGGCCAGGAACGATCCATGCGGTGGGGGTGCGGGGGGAAGCTCCCGCCACGGTCCCGCGTCACCGGACATCTGCGACACGCAGTTGACACTACCTTTGCCAGGCCCGTATCCGGCCCCGGCCGGCCAGCCGGGTTCTTCTGGCGGTGCCGCAAGCGCCGCCGGCCCGGGCCGTGACCCGGCCACCGCCGGGCGCATAACCCGGCCTCGCGGCCCGGCCGATCACCAGCGCCCCGAGACCCCGGCTGGCCTGCCTGAGCCACGGCACTTAAATTTTTAGGAAGTGACCAGCAGAGGACCTATGAGCATGACTCCTGCCGCCGAGCTATTAGCCGCGGCTCGCATCCGGTGGCCGCTGTGTGGTCGATCCGCCCGGTGCGCCCGGGCCAGGAACCGGGTTGTCGCCCGCCGTCACGCAGCGTCCGGGCGCGGCGCGGCGATATTACCCGTCGTGTGGGTGCCGAATCTGACCGCTCTGGTGGCCGGCTCCGCCAATACCGGAAATTGCCATCGCCTGAGCGTGCGGCCCGCCCGGGCGTGCCGCGCTCAGCATGCTCAGGAAGCCAGCTGCCGCTCCGGACGCGTCGCGGTGAAGTGCAGCGGGCAGCTGCGGGCGCAGGCCGCGGGGTGGGCCCGGTCGTCGGCGCTCAGCCGGTGCTGACCGGCGCCTCCGTGTCGCACCCCTGGACGAGCTGGCGGCCCAGTTCACGCAGGAAACTCTGCCCGCTGGCGTCGCACTGGTCACGCCGGCAGCCCTGGTACCAAGCCAGGAACGTACCGTCACGGCGGCGCCGGCGGCAGACCACGCCAGCGCACCGGCGCACCGGGCGGCTGCACCGCCACACGACAGTACTCGCCCCCGGCCACTCCGCCGGCCGCGCCCAGCGGTAATGGTCACCGCCCACCTGGCCTGGCCCTGCCCGTTATTGCCGGGATCCTACCCGTATGTGGGACCCGCGAAATGGTCTGTTAACGGACCGGACACCTGGCTAAGCAAAGCCGCATATTTCGGGTGCTTTACTATCGCCTCGGCCCGGAATGCCAGTTATGATCACGCGGTGGCCAACCGAGAGGACCCCCGATGACGGAGCAGCCTGCTTCTGTAGTTGGCATCCCGCCCGCGCCACCTGCCCGACTTGAGCCCAACGCCATCGGCGTAGCCCAGGACACGGTCATCGGCCTGGCCTCGTCCGCCCCGGCGGCCACGGTGGGCCTGTCGCTGTTCCTGCTCGCCTCCGCGACCGCCTACGGCAGCGGGCCGATCCTGATCCTCACCGCGATCCCCATGCTGATCATCGCCAACGCCTACCGGCGGCTCAACATGTGGAACGCCAACTGCGGGGCCTCGTTCGAGTGGGTCGGCCGGGCCATCAATCCGTACCTCGGCTTCCTCACCGGCTGGCTGATGATCGTGGCCTATATCGTCGGCACGGTCAGCGGCGTCGAGGTACTCGGCCCGTCGGTGCTGGCCGTGTTCGGCCACAGCTCGGCCAGCTCGTGGGCCTATGTCGGCATCGGCACCGCGGTCGTCGTGGTCATGGGGGTCATCGCGATCATCGGCATCAAGATCACCGCGCGTACCCAGGTCGGCCTGGCCCTGATCGAGTACCTGATCGTGATCGGCTTCTCCATCGCGGGCCTCATCTACGTGATCGGCCACCACCATGTTGGGACGACGGTGCCGATCACCCGGGGGTGGCTGAGCCCGAGCGGAATCGCCGGGAAGGGCAGCGCGGTTTCGGGCTTCCTGATCGCGGTGTTCATCTACGGCGGCTGGGACGGCACCCTGTACGTCAACGAGGAGGTCAAGCACCGCCGGGTCAACCCGGGCCGGGCCGCCATCATCGCGGTCGCCTTCCTCGCCGTCTTCTACACGCTGGCCCAGGTCGGCCTGCAGGGTGTCGTCTCGCCGAAGGCCCTGGCGGCCAACTCATCGTCCGCGCCGGTATACATCGCCGGGGTGCTCGGCGGCAGCGGCGGGGCCAAGACGATGGCGCTGGCCATCGCGCTGTCGGTGATCGCCACCACCGGCACCGGGATCGTGCTGACCGCCCGGATCATCTACGGGATGGCCAGCTACCGGGTGCTGCCGGAGTTCCTCAGCAACGTGTCCCGCCGGTACGCCACCCCGGTGGCAGCCAGCGTCATCGTCGGCCTGCTGCTCATCGCCATCACCGCCGTCTACCTGCTGACCACCTCGGTGCAGAACGCGTTCGACGACGTGATCGCGGTGACCGGCCTGCTGTTCTCGATCTTCTACATCATGACCGCGCTGGCCATGATCGTGTACTACCGGCGCCGGATATTCAGCAGCGTGTGGGACACGCTTAATGCTCGGCATCCTGCCGCTCGGCGCGGCCGGCTTCCTGGGCTGGGTACTGGCCAAGTCGGTCGCGGCCGCGCCGAGCTCGCAGCAGTGGTCGCTGATCGGCATCATCGTGCTCGGCGTGCTGCTCATGCTGTCCGCGCGGTTCATCCAGAAGTCGCCGTTCTTCCACATCGAGCGGGAGAGCGACAGCAGCCGGGCCAGGCACGCCTGACCGGGCCGGGCGGCAGGCTCAGCGCAGGGCGAGGACCGGCCGGGCTTCCCAGTCGGTCCACAGCGGCCGGTAACCCTGCTGGCTCCAGAAGGGCGCGGACAGGGGGTTCATCTGCTCGTAGTGCAGCAACGTGACCGCGATGCCTGCGGCGTCCGCGGCCGCGTGGTACACGTCGGCCAGCGCGGCGCCCACCCCGGCCCCGCGCGCCCCGGGCAGCACGGCCATCAGCTCTAGGTAGGCGGCCGGCGCCGGGCCGGCCATGGGCGCGATCCAGCCCGCAAGCTCCGGCTCCTGCGCGTACAGCAGGCCGACCGGGCTGGCGCCGCGCTCGGCCAGCCAGGTCCACGGCTCCGGCCGGGCGAGCCGTACCGTGGCTTCGCGGCGCAGCGCGGCCGCCGTGTCCGGCCGCTCGATGACCGTGCCGAAGTGCGCGTCGTAGCGGATCGTCTCCATACCTAGCGCGACCACGCTGTCCAGGTCTGTGGGCCCGGCTCGCCTGATCCGCAGTCCCGGCCCGGCCGCCGCGGCCCGCCCGGGACGGCCCACCGGCCGGGCCGCGATGATGGCCAGCGGGATCAGCCCGTGGGCCAGCAGCACCCGGTGCCCTTCGATGTCCCGGCTGGGCCAGGCCACCACGGCCGCGGTGTCGTCGGTATCGGCTCCAGGCGCGGCCGTCAGGTGCTCGCGCCACCGGGTCAGCAGCCCGTCCAGCGCGCCCCGCACGTCCCGGCCGGCTACCTGCGGGCCCAGCCGGAACTGGCGCGCCGCGCCCCAGGCCAGATCCAGCGACCCCGGTTCGCCGGCCCAGTGCTCGCAGCGGCCGACCGCCCCTGGCACGGCCAGCAGGTCGCCGCCCGCCAGCACCGGCGGTGCGGGCAATAATGGGTCGATACCGGCCCAGCGCTGGGCGGTCCGGGCGGTGACGTCGCTCAATTCCTGCCCGGCCCGAACCGACATGCGCATCCTCCTGACACCGGGCTGGCCAAAGCGGTCTCAGTCTGCCATATCGGGCGGCCGGGCTCCGGAGCGGCGCGGTGCCCACCTGCCCCGCGCCGCAGCGGGAGAGCGACGCCTCCCGGCACTGAGACCGGTCCGGTGCCCGCGGCTCATGGTCACCGCGCCGGAAACTCCGTAGTCCGGTGAGTGGGGCTGCGCTTATCATCTCGGCATGCCTCAGCTCGAACTCCTGCGCTCCGACCATGCCCCGGCCCTGCTTGAGTTCGAGCGCGCGAACCGGGCCTACTTCGCCGCGTCGATCAGCGACCGGGGCGACGACTTCTACGCCAACTTCGACGCGGAGCACGCCGCCCTGCTGGCCAAGCAGGCCACCGGGCAGTGCCTTTTCCACGTGCTGGTGGGCGAGGACGGCGAAGTGCTCGGGCGATTCAACCTGGTCGGCGTGGAAGACGGCTCAGCCGAGCTCGGCTACCGGATGGCCGAGCAGGCCGCGGGGCAGGGACTGGCCACCGCCGCGGTACGCGAGCTCTGCGCCCGGGCCGCGGCCGAGTACGGCCTGACCTCGCTGTGGGCCCGCACCACGCTCGGCAATACCGCTTCGCGCATCGTGCTGGCCCGCACCGGATTCGTGCCGACCGGTGAGGTCGAGGTGGCTGGCCGGCCGGGCCAGCGCTTCGCGCGGGATCTGCTGGCGGTCCCGGAGAACGGCCATCCAGCGAGCTAGCGGAGCGTGCTGGCCGGCCGGGCTTCCCAGGTGGTCCATAGCGGCCGGTACCCCTGCTGGCCCCAGAACGGCCCGGACAGCGGGTTGACCTGCTCGTAGTGCAGCAGCGTGACCGCTACCCCGGACTCATCCGCGGCCCGGTGCAACTGCTCCACCAGCGCGGCGGCGACCCCGCGGCCACGGTGGCCGGGCAGCACGTCCATCAGCTCGAGGTAGGCCACGGGCGCCGCCCGCACCATCGGGGCGATCCAGCCCGCGAACTCCGGCCGTTCCGCGTAGAGCAGGCCGACCGGGTCGCCTTCGCGTTCGGCCAGCCAGACCCAGGGCCCGGCGGCTCCCAGCACCTGGGCAGCCTCATGGCGCAGGGCGGCGGGCGTCTCCGGGCGCTCGATGACCGTGCCGAAGTGGGCGTCGTAGCGCACCGTCTCCAGGCCGAGCCGCACCACCGCGTCCAGGTCGTCCGGGCCGGCCTGGCGGATCCGCACCCCCGGCTCCACCGGCACCGCGGCCGCGGCCCGTCTCCCGGCGGCCCGTGCGGCGATGACCGCGCGCGGGGCCAGCCCGTGCCGCAGCAGGGCCAGGGGCCCGTCAACGTCCCGGGTCGGCCAGGTCAGGATGGCCGCAGTGTCCTCGTCCGCCGTCTCAGGCACGGCAGCCAGATGGTCGCGCCACCGGGTCAGCAGCTCGTCGAGGGCCGCGGGCACGTCCGGCCCCGCGATCTGCGGGGTGAGCTGGAACCGGCGGGCCGCCCCCCAGGTCAGCTCCAGCGACCCAGGCTCCCCGGTCCAGTGCTCGCAGGTGCCCAGCGCGGCGACCGAGCCGTCCGCGCCGGTGACGGCCAGTTCCGCCCCGCACCCGCCGGGAACCGCCGCGGCGGGCAGCAGCGGGTCGACCGCGGCCAGCCGCCTGGCCGCTCGCTCAGCGAGGCCGCGGGCGGTATCCCCGGTAACTGACGGCATGAGCGACCTCCAGGTACGTTGCCGGCCCCGGGGCGGCGCCTCCAGGAGCGGGACGTCACTTCGACGCCGTGACCGCGCCGATGATGACGGCGTACAGGACGTGCCATTCCGGCGCCTGGAACCCGGCCCGGGTCAGCAGGTGGGTCGCCCGGCGCCGGGTGCGGGCCTTGCCCCGCCGGGTGCCGACCAGGGTCGGCAGGTACAGGGGCGAGAACTGGTTGACCAGGACCAGGCGGCCGCCCGGGGCCATGACCCGGGCGCATTCCCGCAGGCCGGCCTCCTGGTCGGCCCAGTGATCGAAGGACGTGGTGCTGACCACCAGGTCGAACGCCCCGTCCGGCCCGGGCAGGTGCTCGGCTGGGCCAGCCAGGAAGCGCACCCGGGGATCAGGCGTTGCCTCGCCGGCCACCCGGACCATCTCGGCGGCGGCGTCAACGCCCACCAGCTCCACCGCGTCCGGGACGCGGGCGGCCAGCTGGCGGAGCAGATAGCCGGTCCCGGACCCGACGTCCAGTACCCGGCGCGGCGCAGGCACCTGGGCCAGCGCCAGGTCCGCGGTCCGGTCGGAGATCTCGTGGTGGAGCCGCCCGCGCCAGCCCTCTTCGTAGCCTTCGGCACGCTCAGCGAACGCGGCCACATCACGGTCCCGGGGCATGCCCTCATCCTGGCATCCCGCCCGCCCCGGAGCACGCCAGTTAGCGGGCCCCTCACGCCCGGAAGGTCCCCCACCGGGCCACCGCGGTTACCAGCCCGTCCGCTTGAAGCCGGCTGCAGCAGCCGCTGGATGACGTCCTGGACTGACACCGTAATGCTCGCTGAACGCGGCGACGGTCGGCAGGGCCTCGCCAGGCTGCCATTCGCCTGCGGCGATACGCCGCCGCAGGTCGCGGCAACGCGCTCACCTGGCCGCTCCGGTCTCCGTGGCACATCTTCATGATCGCAACTGTGATCCGGCAGCGCGACCTCATCGCTCTGCATCTTGAGACTGTTGTATCAGTATGCACTCGATTCGCTGGAGCGGCTGTTGACCGAGCGTGCTGAAGCCGATACCGGAAGGCAGGACGATGACCCCGGGAAACGAACGTGACGACGCTACGATCCTGCGCGACTTGCAGGCCGACTTCCCGCACCTGGACATCACGATGGAGTTCCTCTCCACCCACCGCGCCTGGTCAGCCAGAGGCCGCCACGGGCGTAACCCCTGGCTGGTGTTAAGCACCGACGCCGACCGCTTTCGCCGCACCCTCGACCGCGCCGACTGGCAGCCGTGAACGAGGGCCCGGTGCTAGCCCGGCCACGCGATGGGCTCGTGCTCCCCGCTTTGGTCACGGCGGGCCGCCGGGCCCGCCCCATCAGCATCATGGGTCACATTGATCATGACCCAGCGCCCGCTTTTCCCGCGTACGGTGCGCCGTCCGGGCGTTTTTGGCCCGATCCAGCGCACGGTCCGCGGGAAAGGTGGGCGGGAGGGGCCAGTGTGACTGACACCGGCCGGTCCGCCGCCGCGCAGCCTGACGCGCCGCGGCCGAGGATGCGCTGGTGGCGGAGGCGGACGGGAATCGAACCCGCCGGCGACGCGGAGCGCCGTCCACCGGTTTTGAAGACCGGGAGGGCCACCAGGCACCCAGACGCCTCCGGTGCTGACCCTATCCGCGCGTCGGCCCTATCCGCGCGTAGGCCCTATCCGCGCGGAGGCCCTATCCGCGCGTCGGCCCTATCCCGCGTACAGGGTGTCGATGTCGTCGGAGTACTTGGCGTGCACCACGCGCCGCTTGAGCTTCAGCGTCGGGGTCAGCTCCTCGCTCTCCGCGGTCCACTCCACCGGCAACAGCCGCCACCGCTTGACCTGCTGCACCCGGGCCAGGTGCTGGTTGGCCGCGGCCACGGCCGCCTCGATCTCGGCCAGCACCACCGGGTTCTGCGCCAGGCCGGCCAGCGAGCCAGCCTCGATGCCGCGGGCCCGGGCCCAGGCCGGCGCGACCTCGGCGTCGAGCGTCAGCAGCGCGACCACGTAGGGCCGGCGGTCCCCGTAGGCCAGCGCCTGGCCGATCAGCGGGTGCGCCACCAGCAGGTTCTCGACGGCGGCGGGCGGCACGTTCTCGCCGCCCGCGGTGATGATGAGCTCTTTCTTGCGGTCCACCACGGACAGGAAGCCGTCGTCGTCCATCCGCCCGATGTCGCCGGTGTGCAGCCAGCCGTCGGCGTCGATCAGCTCCGCGGTCAGGTCGGGCCGGTTCAGGTAGCCCGGCGTGTTGAGCGGGCCCCGGGTCAGGATCTCCCCGTCGTCGGCGATCCGGATCTCGGTGCCCGCGAACGCCCGGCCCACGGTCCCGAGCCGGAACTCGGTGACCGTGTTCGAGGTGAATGCGCCGGTGGTCTCCGTCATCCCGTAGATGTCCAGGATCCGCAGGCCCAGGCCGGCGAAGAACGCCCCCACCTCGGGCGGCAGCGGTGCCGCGGCACTGGACACCACGGCCGCCTCGCCGAGCCCGAGCAGCGACCGGATCGGGCCCAGCACCTGCTCATCGGCCTGGCGGAACGCCCGGGCGAGCTCGTCTGGCGTGGTCCGGCCCCACTGGGTGCTCTGCACGTACCGGTGCCCGACGTCCATGGCCTGCCCGACCGCGGCCCGCCGGGCCGGGTCAGCCTCGGCGGCCAGCAGGGCCTGGATCCCGGCCTTGATCTTCTCCCACACCCGCGGGACGCCGAAGAAGGCCGTCGGCCGCACTTCTCCAACGGTCTTCACGAGCTGCTGCGCGTCCGGGCAGAAATTGACGTGCCCGGCGGTGCTGAGCGGCAGGTAGATACTGAACATCCGCTCCGCGATGTGCGCCAGCGGAAGGTAGGAAACCCACCGGACGTGCGGGTTCACGGTGCCGCCCCGCTTCGCCGCCTCGACCTCGTAGAGCACGCAGTGGTGGGTGAGCAGGACTCCCTTGGGGTTGCCGGTGGTCCCGGACGTGTACAGCAGGGTGACCGGGTCCTCAGGGGTGATCGCGGCCAGCCGCCCGGTGACCAGCTCGGGGGCGGCGGCCAGCCGCTCCCGGCCCAGTGCCGCGAAGTCATCCCAGGTCAGGTACTGCTCCCCGGCCGGGCACGCACTCGCGTCCCGGACAATGATCCGGCTCAGGCTGGGCAGGCGGGACAGCACGGGCTGCCACCGGGCCAGCTGGTCCTCCCCGTCGAGCACGGCGATCCGGGCCGCGCAGTCCCCGGCGACGAAGGCCACCTGCTCGGCGGCGAGGGTGGCGTAGAAGGTGACCGGGACCCCGCCGGCGTGCACGGCACCGAAGTCGGCCAGCACGTGCTCGGCCCGGTTGGGCATCATGATCGCGACGCGCTCGCCGGGAGCCAGCCCGAGCGCGGTGAAGCCCGCCGCCAGCTCCAGCGCCCGCTGCCGGGCCTGCGCCCAGGTCAGCGTCTGGCCACCGGCCAGGGTGCCGCCGCGGCCGCTGGGCGGCTCGTCGAAGGCCTGGGACAGCGCGGGGTAGTCCGGGAACTGCTCCGCGGTCCGCCGGAGCTGATCACACACTGTCTGGTCCCGGATCGATTCCTCGATCTCCGCCCGCTGCCGGAGAACCTCGGTCGTCACCGCTCACCTCCGCCTGGTGGGCCCGGCGGGCCCGGCTTTCCCCGAATGCCACCACGTCCCCGCGCTGCCCGCAAGACGATGCCGGATTAGAGTGCAACACATGACCGTGTCCGCGGATATCCGGCTGACCCAGTACGCCACCGGCGGGGGCTGCGCCTGCAAGATCCCGCCCGGTGAGCTGGAACAGGTGGTCGCCCAGATGCTGGCCGCCCCGGTGGCCCCGGGCGAGCCGGCGGTGCAGCGGATCGACGCCGACCTGCTGATCGGCGTGGAGCACGGCGACGACGCGGCGGTCGTCCAGATCAGCGACGGCCGGGCGGTGGTGGCCACCGCCGACTTCTTCGGCCCGGTAGTGGACGACGCGTACACGTTCGGCCGGATCGCCGGCACCAACGCGCTGTCGGACATCTACGCGGTCGGGGGCACGCCGCTGGTCGCCCTGAACCTGCTCGGCTGGCCGCGGGCCACGCTCCCCTTCGAGCTGGCCGGCGAGGTGCTGCGCGGCGGGCTGGACGCGGCCCGGCACGCGGGCTGCCTGGTGGCGGGCGGGCACAGCATCGATGACCCGGAGCCCAAGTACGGGATGGCGGTGACCGGGCTCGCCGACCCGGACGCGCTGCTGCGCATCGACGCGGGCCAGCCCGGGCTGCCGATCAGCCTGACCAAGCCGATCGGCAGCGGGATGCTCAACTCCCGGCACAAGGCGACCGGCGAGGTGTTCCCGCAGGCGATCGAGGTGATGACCACCCTCAACGCCGGGGCCAGCCGGGCCGCGCTGGCCGCGGGCGTGCGCTGCGCGACCGACGTGACCGGGTTCGGGCTGCTCGGCCACCTGTTCAAGCTGGCCCGGGCGAGCGGCGTGTCGGCCGTGCTGGACCACGCCGCGGTGCCGCTGATCGAGGGGGCCCGGGCCGCGGCGGCCGCGGGGTACGTGCCGGGCGGGAGCCGGCGCAACCTCGACTGGGTCATCCCGCACACCGACCCCGGCGGGCTCAGCGAGGAGGACCTGCTGCTCCTCGCGGACGCGCAGACCTCGGGCGGGCTGCTGGTCGCCGGGGAGATCCCGGGCGCGCCGGTGATCGGGGAACTGATCCCGTCCGCGGCCAGCACCCTGATCCTGCGTTAACCCGGGAGGCACTCATGACCTCGAGGACGGCACGGCGGCGGGTACTGCGGGTCACGGTCCCGGCCGGGCCAGACGAGCAGGCCACCGCGCGGCCTGCCGCCGATCCCCGCGCGGACCTGCTGGCCGTGGAGGAGCCGCTGGAGATCCGGGTCGGCGGGCAGCCGCTCGCGGTGACCATGCGCACCCCCGGTCATGACATCGACCTGGCCGCCGGGTTCCTGGCCACCGAGGGCGTGATCGGCTCCGCGGCTGACCTATCCGAGATCAAGCTGTGCGACGGCAACGTGGCCGACGTGACCCTGGCCCCCGGCACTCCGGGACCCGGGGAACGGATGCGCCGTAACTTCGTCACCACCAGCGCCTGCGGGGTCTGCGGCAAGGAGAGCATCGACGCGATCCGGGTGCGGGCCCGCTACGACGTGTCCGCTGACCGGAGCACGGTGGCGCCGGCCGTGCTGGCGGACCTGCCGGACCGGCTGCGCGCGGCCCAGCGGGTGTTCGCCAGCACCGGCGGGCTGCACGCGGCCGGGATCTTCACGGCCGGCGGGACCCTGCTGGCCCTGCGCGAGGACGTCGGCCGGCACAACGCGGTGGACAAGGTGATCGGCTGGGCCCTGCGGGAGGGGCGGCTGCCGCTCGCCGGGTGCGTGCTGCTGGTGAGCGGGCGGGCGTCGTTCGAGCTCACCCAGAAGGCCCTGATGGCCGGGATGCCCATGCTGGCCGCGGTCTCCGCGCCGTCCTCCCTGGCCGCGGAACTCGCCGAGGAGTCCGGCATGACCCTGGTCGGGTTCCTGCGCGGCACGTCCATGAACGTCTACACCGGGGCGCACCGGCTCGCCGGGCTGGCCCCGGAGCAGCCCGCCCTGGCCAGCCGGGCACCGGCCTGAGCGGATACGGCGCGGCGTCAGCCTGGTCAATGTGGACAACGGGCAGGCTGCCGTCCTCCAGAGGATCAGGCTCCACTGCGTCGCCGTCCCTGACCTTAGGCGGCGCCGGGGCCCAGGTCTTGAGGTGCTGGACGACCTCGGTGTAGAACTTCTCGACCGCGGCCAGCACTGAGGTCGTCTCGGGCCTCGGCGAGAGCCCGGGTTGCTGCGGCCGCGCCGAGGTCAAGACCGTCAGCATGTGTTGACGCGAAGAGGCACGTCAGCATATGCTGACGTGCATGGAATCTGCACTCGATATCGCCCGGAGCGCCGCCAGCACCGATCCTGATATCGGGCTCCGCCCCGCGGCGTCCTTGCAGCGCTCACCGAGCGGCTGGAGATCCTCCCGGTCGAGAGCGCACGGAAGCCCGGGTGGTCCTGGCTGGACATCGCCGGGCGGCCCGGCGTCACCACGCAGACCGTGCACCGCAAGCACGGCATGCGGACCGGGAGCCGGTAATGCCCGGGCACCTGGTCCGGGACACCCGCGCCTCTCTCGCCCGCGCCCTGGGGCACGCGGGCAGGCTCACCCGCCGCCGCGTCAGCGGCGAGCATCTCATGACTGTCCTGGTCTCCGCGGTTTACGCAGGACGCGACCCTCGGCCGGCGCGCGCCGTCCTGCACTCCTGCGGTGCCACGATCGAAGACGTCGCGGAGGAGATCGCCCGTCGCGCCGGACCGGGAGCGGTCCTGTTCGGCGGCCTGGACCAGGACGCGCTGGCCGCTATCGGGATCGACCTGGACGCCGTGCGCGCCAGGATCGAGTCGTCTTTCGGGCCGGAAGCCCTCACGCAGGCCGCCCGCCGGGAGCCCCGGCCGTCCGGGCTGAATGGCGGCGCGAGCGCGCTGGTGCTGCTCCGCCGCGCTCACCCTGACATCTTCGATGATGCGCTACGGGCAGTGATCGGCCGGGCGGAGCAGCGGAACGCCGCCGAGGCCGGCTAACGATCTCCAGTGCGCGGCCTGGGCCGCAGCGGGCCGCGGGCGATCGGGACGTGATCCCCGGCGGCCCGCGGGCCGCCGGGGATCACCCGGTCTCAGGCGGTGGCGGCGTCGGCGACGCCCCAGCGGCGCCGGATCCGGCCGTTGACCAGGTTGAACAGCAGGTCCACCACGATGCCGATGGCCAGGATCACGATGATGATCGAGATCGCCCCGGCCATGTCCGCCTGGTCCTGGTCGTTGGTCAGCAGCACGCCGAGCGAGGGCTGGCCGAGGATGATGACCACGATCTCGGCCGCGATCAGGCCGTGCCAGCCGAAGGCCCAGCCCTGCTTGAGCCCGTTCACGAAGGCGGGCAGGGTGGCCGGCATGATCACGTGCCGGTAGAGGGAGACCCGGCGCAGCCCCATGGTCTTGCCCGCCCGCAGCAGGAGCGGCGGGAGGTAGTCCGCTCCCCCGATAAGACCGTTAGCGATCGCAGGTGCCGCGGTCATGACGATGACGAACAGGATGGCCTGGGTGGTCGCGCCGAACAGGATGATCGCGAACGGGACCCAGACGATCGAGGGCAGCGTCTGCAGGGCGGTGATCAGCGAGCCGAACGCGGCGCGCAGCGGCCTGATCCGGGAGACCAGGGCGCCCACCACCGTGCCGATGACGAGGGCGATCGCGAACCCGATGACCGCGCGGCGCAGCGTGGTGCCGATGGCCGACCACAGCTCGGCGTGGTGCAGCTGGCCCCACAGGTCGGGCAGGGTGGCCGCCGGGCCAGGCAGGATGGCGTGCTTGAAGCCGCTCAGGTAGACGAGCTGCCAGATGACCAGGGCCAGCACCAGGGCCAGCGCCTTGGGCCAGGCCGCGGCCCAGACCCGGGCCGCGATGTGCCGCTTGGCCTGCTGCGGCGGGGCCAGCTCCAGCTGGTCCAGTCCGGCCAGGGCCGCGGCCGGCTCCTGCGGGGTCTCAATGGCCATGGCGGACGATCTCCTCTCGCAGCCGGTCCTTGATCTTGATGGCGAGTCCCACGGTCTGCGCGGAATCCATCCCGCGCGGGCGCTCGAAGTCCACCCCGAATTCACCGATCACCCGGCCGGGCCGGCTGCTCAGCAGCACCACCCGGTCGCCGAGCCGGACCGCCTCGCGCACCTCGTGGGTGACGAACAGGATGCTGAGCTGGCGCCGCCGCCAGATGCCCTCCAGGACCTCATGCAGCAGGTCCCGGGTCATCGCGTCGAGCGCCCCGAACGGCTCGTCCATCAGCAGCACGTCCGCGTCCTGGGCCAGGGCCCGGGCCAGCGCGACCCGCTGGCGCATCCCGCCGGACAGCTCGTGCGGCCGCTTGCCGCCGAACGAGCTCAGCTGCACCAGGTCGAGCAGCTCGGCCACCCGCTCCTGGCGTTCCGCCCGCGGCACCCCGGCGGCGCGCAGCGGCATCTCCACGTTCTTCGCCGCGGTCAGCCAGGGGAACAGCGCCGACTCCTGGAACATCAGCGACACCCGGCGCCCGCCGGTGTCCACCTCGCCCGCCGACGGCATGTCCAGGCCCGCGACCAGGGACAGCAGGGTGCTCTTGCCGCACCCGGAGGCCCCGATCAGGCAGACGAACTCACCCGGGGCGACCGACAGCGACACCCGGTCCAGCGCCACCAGCGCCGTGTCGCCCCGGCCGAAGGTCTTGGACACCTCGCTGATCCGGACGGCCGCTCCGGCCCTGGTCTCGTCCAGCTGGGGGTCAGTGGTCATGGGGGCTCCGGTCACGGCCTCGGAACGGGCTGGCGCCCCCGGGATGGTTCCCGGGGGCGTAGCACCTCGTGAATCAATGCTCATGGGCTCACCTGTGGTTGTCCGTCGGCTTTGAGCAGGGCGTTGAGCGGGCCTAGGTCGTAGATGCCGCTCAGGTTGACCGGCTTGAGCAGCCCCACCGCCTCGGCGTGCTTGGCGTCGGTGGCCAGCGAGGATGCGATCGGGTCGTTGGTGAAGGTGATCTGCTTGAACGACGCCGCCAGGGCGGAGGACTTCAGGCCCTTGCCGAGCAGCGTGGTCAGCTCGTCGTTGGCGGCCGTCTCGGCGGCGGAGGTGTTCTTGTTGATGTAGCTGATCGACGCAATGTTGGCCTTGAGCAGGTCGCTGACCACGCTGGCGTGTGCGGCCAGGAAGGACTGGGAGACCACGATGTTGGTGGTCACGAACTTGCCGCCGGGCCACAGGCTGGCCTCGTTGACCAGCTCCTTGCCGCCGTCCGCGACCATCTCCGCGTCGTAGGGAGCCGGTTCCCAGCCGCCCGCGATCTGGCCGGACTTGAATTCCAGCACGGCGTCCGAGTTGGGGGAGATCGGCGTGACGGAAACGTCCCCGCCGCCGGTCGTCGTCGTGGTCAGGCCGTGCGTCTTGAGGTAGTAGCGCAGCGCCACGTCCTGCGTGTTGCCCAGCGAGGGGGTGGCCAGCTTCTGGCCCTTGAGCTGGCTGACGCTGCTGATGCTCGGCTTGACCACCAGGGCCGCGCCGCCGGACGCCGCCCCGGAGATGATCTTGATGGCCTTGCCGCCGGACTTCTGCCAGGCGTTGATGGCCGGGTTGGGCCCGACGTAGGCCGCGTCCAGCTGGCCGGCCAGCAGCGCAGTGGTCTCCTGGGTGCCGGAGCTGAAGACCGAGGTCTTGAGGGTCACCCCGCTGCCCAGGTCCTTGGTGAAGAAGCCCTTGTTCAGGGCAACCAGGGCCGGAGCGTGCGTGATGTTGGCCAGGAAGCCCAGCCGCAGCGTGACGTGGCTGCTGCTGCCGCTACTGCTGCTCCCGGAGGCCGATGAGGGTGAGGACGACCCGCACCCGGCTGCCAGGGCCGTGATGGCTGCTGCCGCTCCTGCCGCAAGCACCGCTCGTCTCATCTAAGGACCACCTTGTCGATCAGGTTAGTATGTCGATCTGTTTGATAGGCAAAGGCGATTAAACCATACCCACCACCACGGGGCGCAAATCCGCTCCGGGATGCCGCCGGCGGGTCCGGCGGGCAGTGCCGCAGGATGTTGCGTGAGCCCGTATTTCTATACGTAAAGCGACGGTAATGTAACCTTCCGTTAACCCAGGCACCACGTCCTGTACTCGTGTGCGTTACTCCCCGATTACGATCGGCTGCCTAATCTCGCGGGGTGAGCGAACTCGCGGCGCCGTCTTCTGGACCAGGTCTGCTCGACTCGCTGGACGACTCGAAGATCAGCCGGTTCCAGATCAAGATCATGTTCGTCTCGGGCATGGGTTTCTTCACCGATGCCTACGACCTGTTCGTCATCGGCATCGTCGTCTACCTGCTCAAGAGCCAGTGGCACCTGGACACCAGCCAGGTCTCATTGCTGAACTCGATCACCCTGGCCGCGTCCGCGGTCGGCGCCCTGGTCTTCGGGCGGGTGGCCGACATCCTCGGCCGGAAGCGGATCTACGGCTACGAGGTGCTGATCCTGGCCATCGGGGCCATCGCGTCGGCGTTCTCGCCGAACTACACGTTCCTGCTCATCTCCCGGGCCGTCCTCGGCATCGGCATCGGCGGTGACTATCCCGTCTCCGCGACGATCATGAGCGAGTACGCGGGCAAGAACACCCGCGGGCGGATGGTCGGCGCCGTGTTCGCGAACCAGGCGGCGGGCCTCATCGTCGGCCCGCTGATCGCCTCGATCTTCCTGGCCTCCGGGATGTCCGACAACCTCACCTGGCGGCTGCTCCTCGGCCTGGGCGCCATCCCGGGCCTGGCCGTCTTCTACCTCCGCCGCCAGATCCATGAGACGCCGCGGTTCGCGATGGCCGGCGGGGCCACCGAGGAGGCCGAGGCCGCGGTCGCCGCGGCGACCGGCAAGACGGCCAGCGGCGCACCGGCGCCCGCCGTCTCGACCGCCGTGGAATCGAAGGCGAGGATCCCGCAGAGCGCCCTGGGCGGGTTCCTGATCCTGGCCCGCAGCCGCCGCATGCTGCTGTGGCTGATCGGCGCCGCGGCCTGCTGGATGCTGCTCGACTTCTGCTACTACGGCAACACCATCTCCACCCCGGAGATCCTGGCCCTGCTGAACCCGAAGGCGTCGGAGCTGCACAACATCCTGGTCCAGCTGCTGATCTTCGTGGTGTTCGCGGTGCCCGGCTACGTGGTGGCGATCCTGTTCCTGGACAAGACCGGGCGCAAGACCATCCAGACGCTCGGCTTCGGGATGATGGCGGTGATGTTCCTGCTGCTGGGCCTGATCCCCAGCGCCACGACCGTGGCCGCCACGTTCATCATCCTGTACGGGATCAGCTACTTCTTCACCGAGTTCGGGCCGAACACGACCACGTTCATCTACCCGTCGGAGATCTTCCCGGTCGAGGTGCGGACCACGGCGAGCGGGATCGCCGCCGGGGCGGGCAAGATGGGGGCGTTCGCCGGCGCTTACCTGTTCCCGGACATGCTGGCCGCCTCGATGGGGCTGCGCGGGGCCGAGGTGGTCGCCGGGGTGGTGGCGGCCGTGGGCATGCTGCTGACGATATTCCTGCTGCCCGAGCCCAAGGGCAAGAGCCTGGAGCAGCTCAGCGACGAAGCGTACGCCCCGCCCATGGTGCGAGCGCAGGAGGCCACCGCATGACCTACCGCATCGTGGTCGGGGTAGACGGCTCGCCGCACAGCGAGGCCGCCCTCCGCTGGGCTCTCGACCTCGCCGAGGTGCGCCAGGGCGAGCTGACCGCCGTGTTGTCCTGGCAGGTCCCGTTCGTCTCGATCCCGATGGCCTTCGACCGGGACAAGCTGGAGCAGGAGTACAAGCAGTACCTGGTTGACGTGGTCAGCGCGGTGGTGCCCACTCCCCCGGTGCCGCTGCACAACCTCGTGGCCGAGGGTGACCCCGCGGAGGCCCTGCTCATCGCCTCCGAGCAGGCCGACCTGCTGGTGCTCGGCACCCGGGGACGGTCGACCTTCGCGGGCATGGTGCTCGGCGCGGTCAGCCAGCGCTGCGCCGCCGCCGCCACCTGCCCGGTGGTCCTGGTCAAGGCCCTCGGACAGGTGACCTGACCGCTCTCCTGCTGGGTTTACCCGCCTTGATCGCCGGAGTCCTGCGGGTTGATGCCCACCGCCGCCGGGAACTTCGCCAGGCACTTGGCCAGGTCGGCCTGGTTGGCGTCGCTGGCCTTGGTGGTGTCGAACCGCACCGAGTTGACGATGTCGAGGGCCGGGAGGTTGCGCGGGATCGGGTCGGCCTTGACGTTCGGCACGTGTGAGCATGCGGCCCGGATACGCAGCACCTGGGCCACCGAGGTACCAGACTTGAAGCTCACGTCCACCCACTGCTGGCCCAGCGCAGCGTCCATCTTCGCGCACCCGCCCAGCGCCAGCAGGGCCAGTCCCGCCGCGGCTGACACGCGGGCCAGCTTCAGCGCCGCCGGCGGACGCCGCCGGGTGCGGGGTCGCCCGGCCTGGCGATCTCGCCGGCGGTGCGGCACGGGTGGAGACGGGAGCACGGGTTGAGCTTACGGCCTGCCGGCGGGTAGTTATTGTTGCCCCCTACCGCGCGGCGGGCCCTGATGAGCCTGGCCTACGATCGGTCACGGCCAGCAGAGGCCAGGGGGATCCGGGTACGGTACGGGCAGGAGGAACCATGCGCGGGTGGCTCGCCACTCCCGCCGCTCGTCGCGCCGCCGGGAATGCGGCTCCTACCTGGAGGTACCGATGCCAGGCCTGATCGAGGATTATGCGCTGATCGGCGACATGCGGTCGGCGGCCCTGATCAGCCGGGACGGCTCGGTGGACTGGCTGTGCGTGCCCCGCTTCGACTCCGCCGCCTGCTTCGCCGCGCTGCTCGGCGACGACCGGCACGGGCACTGGAGCATCGCCCCGGCCGCCGCGGCCGAGGCCGTTGACCACATGGACGACTCACCCGCCCGCCGCAAAGGCCAGCCCCGCAAAGGCCAGCCCCGCAAAGGCCAGCCCCGCAAAGGCCAGCCCCGCAAAGGCCAGCACCGCGCAGGCCAGCACCGCGCAGCCGGGCACGGGGCAGGCCAGCGCGGCGCTGGCCGGCGGCAGCGGCCCCGCGGTCCGGCCGGGCGCCGTGCAGACCGTAGCCGAGGGCGTCACGGTAACCCGGCGTTACCGGGGCGAGACCCTGATCCTGGAGACGGACTGGCACACCCCCACGGGCGAGGTGCGGGTCACCGACTTCATGCCGCCCCGGAACGGCCAGCCCCCCGCCGTGGTGCGCATCGTCGAGGGCCTGTCCGGGTCGGTGGACGTGTCCTGCGTGTTCCGCATCCGCTTCGGCTACGGCCAGGTGGTCCCCTGGATGAGGCGCGTGGAGGGCTGCCTGCTGGGCATCGCCGGCCCGGACGCGCTCTGGCTGGCCACGCCGATCCCGCTGACCCCCCGGGGCATGGCGCACGAGGCCACCTTCACCGTCATGGCCGGCGAGCGGGTGCCGTTCGTGCTGAGCTGGGTGCCCTCGCATGAGCCGGGCCCGGACCGCCTGGACGCGCTGCGGGCCGAGGCGGAGACCCAGAAGTTCTGGGATGACTGGGTATCCCGCTGCACCTACCAGGGGACGTACCGCGAGGCGGTGGTCCGCTCCCTGATCACGCTGAAGGCGCTCACCTTCCAGCCCACCGGGGGGATCGTGGCCGCGGCCACCACCTCACTGCCCGAGGACCTGGGCGGGGTGCGGAACTGGGACTACCGCTACTGCTGGCTGCGGGACGCCACCATCACCCTGGAGGCCCTGCTGCGCACCGGGTACACCGACGAGGCGTTCGCCTGGCGGGCCTGGCTGGCCCGGGCCGTGGCGGGTGACCCCGGCGACGTGCAGATCATGTACGGGGTGGCCGGTGAGCGCCTGGCTGGACGAGTGGGAGGCGGACTGGCTGCCCGGCTACGAGAGGTCCGCGCCGGTGCGGATCGGCAACGCGGCGGTCAACCAGCGCCAGCTCGACGTGTACGGCGAGGTCATCGACGCGCTCTCGCTCGGCCGGGCCTCCGGCATCGCGATGGACCGGCATGCCTGGTCACTGCAGCGTGCCCTGCTGTCCTTCCTGGAGAAGAACTGGGACCAGCCGGACGAGGGCATCTGGGAGGTCCGCGGCCCGCGGCGGCACTTCGTGTACTCCAAGGTGATGGCCTGGGTGGCCTTCGACCGGGCGGTCCGCGCCGTCGAGGGCGGCATGACCGGCCCGGTGGAGAAGTGGCAGGCCCTCCGGGACCAGATCCACCGTGAGGTGTGCGAGAAGGGCTACGACGAGAAACGCGGCGCGTTCATGCAGTACTACGGCTCCTCCCAGCTGGACGCGGCCGTCCTGCTGATCCCGGAGGTGGGCTTCCTGCCGCCGGATGATCCGCGGGTGGTGTTGACGGTCCGGGCCGTGCAGCGCGAGCTGATGACCGACGGGCTGGTGCGCCGGTACGAGCTGGCGGAGTCAAACCCGGGCCAGGTCAGTCCCGATGGGCTGCCCGGCAGCGAGGGCGCGTTCCTGGCCTGCAGCTTCTGGCTGGCCAACGCGCTGCACATGATCGGCCAGGACGAGGAGGCTGCCGCGCTGTTCGGGCGGCTGCTGAGCCTGCGCAACGACCTGGGGCTGCTCAGTGAGGAGTACGACCCCCGCTACGGGCGGCAGGTGGGCAACACGCCGCAGGCCTTCAGCCACGTGCCGCTGATCCAGGCCGCGCTGAACCTGGACCAGCACGCTGGCGCGCACTGCCGGACGCCGGACGCGGACGCGCCCGCGAGCAGGCCGCCCGCCCGGCGGCACGGCAAACGGTGACCGCGGCGCCCCGCTCCGCCGCCGATCCCGGCGGCGACCAGGATCCGGGCGACGTGTCCCCCGGCCCGGCCCCGCCCGGGCCGCGCCCGCACATCCTGGTCGTCAACGGGCGGAAGGTCCGTCAGCCGGTGTTCATCATCGGCGCCCCGTGCTCCGGCATTGACCTGCTGGCCCGGGCGCTGAAGCGGTCCGCGGGCTTCCATTTCACGCTGGGCCAGCGCTGGGTCATCCCGGTGGTGCAGGCCTTCGCCCGGCGGCCGTCGATCTCCCGGGGCAAGCCCGAGGCCGCGGCGACCGTGCTGCGGGACGCGTTCGCCCAGGCCTGGCAGGTCACCGCGGACTGCTGCCTGGGCTGCACCCAGCAGTGCCGTGAGGCTGGCCGCCTCGACGGCGTCGGGCCCTGCGTGAGCCAGCAGGCGGTCATCCGCTACGGGGACGCCAGTCCCGACCTGATGTACTGCGCCGAGGCGCTGCTCGACGCGTTCCCGGACGCGCGGATCCTGCAGATCATCCGGGACGGCCGGGATGCGGTGGCCGGGATGCTGGCCGACCCGGCCGTGCTGGCCTGGTTCCGGCCAGGCTTCGTGGACCTCGGCGCGGAGTTCCCGCACCCGCTGCTGGGGGTGGAGACCGATGCCGACCGGGCCGCGTGGCCGGGCCTGTCCATGACCGCGAAGTGCGCGATGCGCTGGCGCGGCACGGTGCGCCAGATGGCGCGGCTGCGCGGCCAGCTGTCCGCCGGGCAGCTGGTCACCTTCCGGTATGAGGACGTGGTCCGCCAGCCCGCCGACGCGGCCGCGGCCATCTCGGACTTCCTGTCCACCCCGGTGCACACGCTGGAGCCGGCCGCGCCGGGACACGCGGCCGCGGCCGACCCGGGCTCGTGGCGCCGCCTCCTGGTCCCGGCGCAGGCGGCCGAGATCGAGGCCATCGCCGGTGAGGAACTGCGCCGGGTGGGATACGGCACCTGACCGGCAGGGGAGTCCCGGCGTGAATCTGGGCCTGCGGGAACGGGTCTATCTGGTGACCGGCGGCAGCCGCGGGCTGGGCTACGCCACGGCCGAGGCCCTGGTCGCTGAGGGAGCACGGGTGGTGGTGAGCGGCCGCGACGCCGCGGCCGCGGCGCGGGCCGCCGGGACGCTCGGTCCCGGCCGGGCGGTAGGGGTGGCGGCCGACAACGCCGACCCCGCCACCCCGGGCCGGCTCATCGGCACGGCCCGGGCGGAGTTCGGCCGGCTGGACGGCGCGCTGATCAGCGTGGGCGGGCCGCCCGGCGGCACCGCCCTGGACACGCCCGACGAGGCCTGGCAGGCCGCGTTCGGCAGCGTCTTCCTCGGGGCGGTGCGGCTCAGCCGGGCGCTGGCGGCCGCCCTCACCGACGGCGGGTCGATCGCGTTCGTGCTGTCCTCGTCGGTCCGGGTGCCGATCGACGGCCTGGCCATTTCCAACGGGCTGCGGCCCGGCCTGGCCGGGTTCGCCAAGACCCTCGCCGACGAGCTGGGGCCGCGCGGGATCCGGGTGAACGGGCTGCTGCCCGGCTGGATCGCGACCGACCGGCTGCGCGAGCTCGGGCCAGCCCGGGATGCGGTGGCCGGCCGGGTCCCGCTGGGCCGCATCGGCGAGCCCGCCGAGTTCGGCCGGGCCGCCGCGTTCGTGCTGTCCCCCGCGGCCAGCTACCTGACCGGGACGATGCTCCCGGTCGATGGCGGCGCGCTCCGGGTCATCTGAGCCGGGCGGCCGCGGGCTCCTGGCCGGCGAACTGCGTGTGGTACAGCTCGGCGTACAGGCCGCCCGCCGCGAGCAGCTCCTCGTGCGTCCCGTGCTCGCGGACCTGGCCCTCGTCGATGACCAGGATCTGGTCCGCCTCCCGGATCGTGGACAGCCGGTGCGCGATGACCAGCGACGTCCGGCCGGTCAGCGCGGTCTTCAGCGCCGCCTGCACCGCCGCTTCCGACTCGGAGTCCAGGTGCGCGGTCGCCTCGTCCAGGACCACCACCGAGGGGGCCTTGAGCAGCAGCCGGGCGATGGCCAGCCGCTGCTTCTCCCCGCCGGACAGCCGGTAGCCGCGGTCCCCGACCACCGTGTTCAGGCCATCGGGCAGCGCGGCGATGAGCTCCCAGATCTGCGCCGCCTGGCAGGCCGCGACGAGCTGCGCCTCGGTGGCCTCCGGCCGCGCGAAGCTCAGGTTGGCCCGGATCGTGTCGTGGAACATGTGCGCGTCCTGGGTGACCACCCCGACCACGTCGTGCAGCGAGTCCAGGGTCACGTCCCGCAGGTCCTGCCCGCCGATGAGCACCGCGCCCTGGTCCGGGTCATACAGCCGGGAGACCAGGTGGGTGATCGTGGTCTTGCCCGCGCCGGAGGGCCCGACCAGCGCGGTCAGCTGCCCGGGCGGCGCGGTGAAGGTCACGTCGCGCAGCACCGGCTGGGCGCTCCCGGCGCGCTCGGGCGCGGGCAGGGCGATCGACTCGAGCGAGGCCAGCGACACCTCGCTCGCGGCCGGGTAGTGGAACGAGACGTGCCGGAAGTCGACCGCCGGGGCGGCCCCGGCCTGGCCGTCTGCGGCCGGGCCGTCCGCGGCCGGGCCGTCCGCGGCCGGGGTGGTGGTCCGCATCGGGACCGCGCCGGCCTTCTCCTGGATCAGCGGCTTGAGGTCCAGGACCTCGAACACCCGGTCGAAGCTGACCAGCGCGGTCATCACGTCCACCTGGACGTTGGACAGCGCGGTGATCGGGCCGTACAGCCGGGCCAGCAGCGCGGTCAGCGCGACCAGCGTGCCGATCTGGAATGCGTGGTGGATGACCAGGGTCCCGCCGACGCCGTAGACGACCGCGGTGGCCATCGAGGCCAGCAGGGTCAGCGCGATGAACAGGGTCCCGCCGTACATGGCGGTGACCACGCCGATGTCACGGACCCGGGCCGCCCGCCCGGCGAACACCTGGCTCTCCTGTTCCGGCTTCCCGAACAGCTTGACCAGCATCGCGCCGGCCACGTTGAAGCGCTCGGTCATGGTTGACCCCATCGCGGCGTCCAGCTGCATGGACTCGCGGGTCAGCCGCTGCAGCCGCCTGCTGACCAGCCGGGCCGGGATCACGAACGCCGGGATCATCACCAGCGTGATCACCGTCACCAGCCAGGACAGGCTGAGCATCGCGATCAGCACCAGGATCAGGGTCAGCGCGTTGGACACCACCGCGGCCAGGGTCGAGGTCAGGGCCTGCTGCGCGCCGATGACGTCACTGTTCAGCCGGCTGACCAGGGACCCGGTCTGGGCCCGGGTGAAGAAGGCGATCGGCTGCCGCTGCACGTGCGAGAACACCTGGGTGCGCAGGTCGTAGATCAGCCCCTCGCCGATCCGCGCCGAGTACCAGCGCATGACGAACGACAGCAGCGCGCTGAACAGCGCGATACCGGCCACGGCCAGCCCGATCGCGATGACCACGCCCTCGTTCCGGGCCAGGATGCCCTGGTCGATGATGGTCTTCAGCAGCAGCGGCACCGCGACCACGGCCACCGCGGCCAGCGCGTTCATGCCCAGGAACAGCGCCAGGTCGCGGCGGTAGGGACGCGCGTAGGACATGATCCGGCGGACCGTCCCCGGCTTCAGCCGCTGCCGGGTGACCGAGGAATCCCGGTAAAACGACCTCATGGCGTGCCAGTTGGACTCGCTCATGAGCGGGGCAACCTCCTCGCCGCCGCGGATCTTCCCCGGTCAGCTCAGGGCGTAAGGCGGCCCTGATAGCCCGGGGGACGACCCCCCTGGACCCCGCCAGTCGCCGCTCGGAGGGAACGCGCCTCCGGCGTCTCCCCGCCTCGCCAGCGAGCTAGTGCGGTGGCACGGCTTCCTGCACCCCGAGACGTGAGCGCTGCAGTGCGGCCTGCGTCCGGCGCTCCGCGGCGGACTGCTGGTCCAGGGTATGCCCCGGCGCCTGCTGGAGCAGCTCCTTGGTGGCCCGGGCCACCGCGGGTTCCACCGCCAGCAGCGCCGCGACCAGGTCACCGACCGCACCGTCGAGCTCGGCGCCGGGCACCACCAGCTCGGCCAGGCGCAGCCCGGCCGCCTCGGCGGCGCCTACCGTGCGGCTGGTCAGGCACAGTTCGAGTGCCCGGGGCAGGCCGACGATGTTGACCAGCGGCTTGGTCCCGGTCAGGTCCGGCACCAGGCCGAGGGCAGGCTCTTTCATGCACAGCTGGGCGTCGTCGGCCAGCACCCGCAGATCGCAGGACAGCGCGAGCTGGAACCCGGCCCCGATCGCGTGCCCGCGCACCGCGGCCACCGACACGATGGCCGGGTCGCGCAGCCAGGTGAATCCGGCCTGGACGGAGGCGATCCACTCGTCGAAGCCGGGATCATCGAACCCGGCCAGCGTCTCCCCGGGGATCCCGTCCGGGGTGAACAGGCGCAGGTCTATCCCGGCGGAAAACGAGGGACCCGCGCCCTGCACCACCACCACCCGCACGTCCGGCGGCAGGGCCTGCCCGATCGCCGCCAGCCCGTGCCACATCCCGGGCGTCATCGCGTTGCGCCGCTGGCTCCGGTCGAGCGTGATCGTGGCGGCCCCGGGGGCAGGCACGCCGACGTCGAGGCGCAGTCCGGCGCGCGCCAGATCGGCCGGTTCGAGACCGGCGCGCCCGAGGCCTGCGCGGGCGGGATCGCCCTGCCCGGCCGTCATGTCCTCAGCGCTTGGCCCGCGCCTTGCCGCGCGTCGCGCCGCCGCGGCCACGCAGCGAGACCCCGTTCTCGGACAGGATGCGGTGCACGAACCCATATGACCTGCCGGTGGCGGCGGCCAGCGACCGGATGCTCTCCCCCGCGTCGTACCTCTTCTTCAGATCTGACGCCAGCTTGGTGCGGTCGGCACCGGTGACCCTGGTGCCTTTCTTGAGGGTCTCGGTCACGCGTACCTCCCGTGAACTGAAGTGACCGCTGCGTTACGTCTCCCGCCATGATCACGCATTGCGGCGGGAACGGCTACCCACATCCAGGTAAGTGATCACTTCTTTTTCGCGCAGCCCCGCGTGGCCCGTCACGCTAGGGCGACCAGGTCGGCCAGGCCCTCGTTCCAGGTGTCTTCCACGCCGTCCGGGAGCAGGATGACCTTCTCCGGCGCGAGCGCCTCGACGGCTCCCTCGTCGTGGGTGACCAGCACGATCGCGCCCTGGTAGCGGCGCAGCGCGCCGAGGATCTCCTCGCGGCTGGCCGGGTCCAGGTTGTTGGTCGGCTCGTCCAGCAGCAGCACGTTCGCGCCCGGAGACGACCAGCAGGGCCAGCGCGAGCCGGGTCTTCTCCCCGCCGGAGAGCACCCCGGCCGGCTTGTGCCACCGCGTCGCCGGAGAACAGGAACGAGCCGAGGATGCGCCGCTGCTCGGCGTCGACCAGGTGCGGCGCGGCCGTGCGCATGTTCTCCAGCACCGTGCGGCCGGTGTCCAGGGTCTCGTGCTCCTGGGCGTAGTAGCCGAGCCGCAGCCCGTGCCCGGGGGTGACCTGCGCCGGTGTCCGGCTTCTCCAGGCCGGACAGCAGGCGCAGCAGCGTGGTCTTGCCCGCCCCGTTCAGGCCGAGCACGACGATCCGCGAGCCCCGGTCCACCGCCAGTCGACGTCGGTGAAGACCTCGAGCGAGCCGTAGGACTTGGACAGGTCGGCCGCGGTCAGCGGGGTCCGGCCGCAGGGCGCCGGGTCGGGGAACCGCAGCCGCGCCACCTGCTGCGGGGCGCGCTCGGCCGCCACCCCGGCCAGCAGCCGTTCCGCCCGCCGCTGCATGCTCTGCGCGGCCCTGGCCTTGGTCGCCTTGGCCCGCATCTTGTCCGCCTGGGCCTGCAGCGAGGCGGCCTTCCGGGACGCGTTGGCGTGCTCGCGGCGGCGGCGGCGCGCGTCGGTCTCGCGCTGCTGCAGGTAGGTCTTCCAGCCGACGTTGTACACGTCCAGCGTGGCGGTGTCGGCGTCGAGGTGGAACACCTTGTTGACCACGACGTCGAGCAGCGCGGTGTCGTGGCTGATCACCACCAGGCCGCCGCGGAACGCCTGCAGGTGGTCGCGCAGCCAGGCCACCGAGTCGGCGTCCAGGTGGTTGGTGGGCTCGTCCAGCAGCAGGGTCTGCGCGTCGGCGAACAGGATCCGGGCCAGCTCCACCCGGCGCCGCTGTCCCCCGGACAGGGTGGCCAGCGGCTGGCCCAGCACCCGGTCCGGCAGCCCCAGGCTGGAGGCGATCGACGAGGCCTCGGCCTCCGCGGCGTAGCCCGCCGAGCAGGGAGAGCCGTTCTTCCAGCTGGCCGTAACGGCGGACCGCGGCGTCCCGCCGGGCGGGCACCCCGTCGGACATCTGCTCCTCGGCGGCCCGCATGGCCGCCCGCAGCTCGTCCAGCCCGCGGCCGGACAGCACCCGGTCCAGGGCCAGGCCCTCCAGGTCGCCGGACCGCGTGTCCTGCGGCAGGTAGCCGATGCTCGCGCCGCGCCGCACGGTGCCCGCGGCCGGGATGGCCTCACCGGCGAGCACCCTGGCCAGGGTGGTCTTGCCCGCCCCGTTCCGGCCGACCAGGCCGATCTTGTCGCCCGGGGCGATCTGGAAGCTCGCGTCCGCCAGCAGCAGCTGCGCGCCCGCGCGCAACTCCAGGCCGGTCGCGGCGATCACCAGGCACCACTCCAAACGAGGATCGGGGGGGAAGAGCGGCACGGCCGCGGGCCCGTTGTCCAGGGTACCCGCCGCCCGCCCCCGCCCGCTCAGCCGTGCGGGCCGGGCCCAGCCGGGCGGGCCGGGCCCAGCCGGGCGGGCCGGTCTCAGCCGGGCTGCCCGGCCGGGGGCTCGGTCAGCTGCACCTGGATGGCGCGGAACAGCCGCGGGGTCTCGCGCAGCACGGCCAGCCGGGGATCGGGCACGGTGAGGAACCGCTCGACCGCGACCGTGAAGTACCCGCGCAGCCGCGGGTCGTCGCGCAGCGCGGCCACCGCACGCCGGTCGCCGCCCAGCACCAGCGCGTCCAGCGGCCGCCCGTAGCGCCCGAACACCCCGGCCGCGGTGTCGGCCGCCGCGCCGAGCGCCTCGGCGGCCTGCTTCTCCCGGCGCCGGGCAAACCGCTGCTGGGACTGCCCTCCGGCGGCGCTGCGCCCGTGCACCAGGCGGGACCCGACCTTGGAGGCCGCCAGCCGCGGGGGTGCGCCGGTGAACACCCCGGCCGCGTAGCCGCCCAGCCGGACCAGCAGCACGCCCACGGTGCGGCCGGCCGCGGCGTGCGCCGCGATCAGCCGGGCCACCGCCTCCGGCTCCTGGTCCAGCGCCGTGCCCAGCCCGGGCACGGGCGGGAACGGGACGTGCGCGCAGGCCTGTGCCCCGTCCGCCGCGGTGAACACGGCCACCCCGGCCTGCTCGGCCCCGCCTGGCCCTGCCCCGGCCTGCCCAGCCCCGGCGGACACCGCACCGTGGCGGCCGCCGAAGGATGCGATCCAGCCCGGGAAGCGCCCGGGAGCCACGTCGATCCAGCGCGGCGGCGAGGCGGCAGGTTCACTGAGCATAAGGTTGAGGGTATTCCTCGATAGTTAGGAAAATCGTTAACTACCAGCCGGGCAGGGCGCCGTGACGCTGAACCAGCTTCGCACCTTCCTCGCCGTGGCGGAGACCGGCTCGGCCCGCGCCGCCGCCCAGGACCTGGTGGTGACCCAGGCCGCGGTCTCCGCCTCGCTCGCCGCGCTGCAGAAATCCCTGGGCGTGCCGCTGCTCGAGCCAGACGGCCGGGGCCTGCGGCTCACCGCGGCCGGGCAGGCCTACGCCGGCTACGTCCGCCGGATCCTGGGCCTGCTGGACGAGGCCGGCCGGGCCGCAGCGGCCGCGGCCGACCCGGAGCGCGGCGAGCTGCGCATCGCGGCGGTGACCACCGCCGCCGAGCAGATCCTGCCCGGGCTGCTGAGCGGTTTCCGGACCCGGTACCCGGGGCTGGGGGTCCGGCTGGAGGCGGGGAACCGGGACCGGGTGCGGGGGCTGCTCGACCGGCACCAGGTGGACCTGGTGCTCGGCGGCCGCCCCGAGCCGGGCTGGGACGTCGAGGTGCTCGCCGAGCGGCCGCACCAGCTGGTCGTGGTGGCCGCGCCCGGCCTGGCCGCCAGCGCACCGGAGGCGGCCCCGGATCCCGCGCCGGAGACGGCCCCGGGGCCGGAATACTCCGGCCGGGACTGGCCCGGGCCGGACCGCAGTCGCCTGCTGCCCTGGCTGGCCCGGCAGGCGTGGCTGCTCCGCGAGCCCGGCTCGGGCACCCGGGCGGCCACGGACGCGCTGCTGACCGAGCTGGACATCGCCCCGCTGACCCTGATGGTGGGCTCCAACGGGGCGATCCGCGAGTCCGCCAGCGTGGGCCTGGGCGTCACCCTGATCTCCCGCGACGCGGTCGCGACCGAGCTGGCCGACGGCCGCCTCGCGGCGCTGCCCGTCCCCGGCACCCCGCTGCACCGTGACTGGTACCTGGTCGCCCATCCCCGCCCGCTTCCCCCGGCGGCTGCCCGCCTGGTCGCCCACGTCCTGGCGTACGGGGGCTTCCATCCCCCCGAATCCCTCAGCGTGGAGCATTTTGCGCCGCCGGCGGCGCACAACGCTCCGCGTTAGCGACAGGTCCGACCAAGCCTTAAGTCAAAGGTTATGAGTTAGCTCGAAACTCTCAATAGACAGTCAATGAATTAGGCCGCATGGTTACAGAGGAGGACATCGAAGCCACTCATCCGGAGGAACCATGACCGCAGCACCCGACGCGGAGCCGAGGGGACGCTGGAACGCGGGCGTGCTCCCGTACGCCCAGATGGGCTACTACGAGCCCGACTACGTGCCCAAGCCGACCGACGTGCTGGCCGCGTTCCGGATCACGCCGCAGCCGGGGGTGCCGCCGGAGGAGGCGGGCGCCGCGGTGGCGGGCGAGTCCTCCACCGCGACCTGGACCGTGGTCTGGACCGACCGGCTCACCGCGCACGAGCATTACCAGGCCAAGTGCTACCGGGTGGACCCGGTCCCGGGCCGCGAGGGCGAGTACATCGCCTACATCGCGTACGACATCGACCTGTTCGAGGAAGGCTCGATCGCCAACCTCACCTCGTCCATCATCGGCAACGTGTTCGGCTTCAAGGCGCTCAAGGCCCTGCGGCTGGAGGACATGCGGATCCCGCTGGCCTACGTGAAGACGTTCCAGGGACCGCCGCACGGCATCGTGATGGAGCGCGAGTACCTGAACAAGTACGGCCGCCCCCTGCTCGGCGCGACCACCAAGCCCAAGCTGGGGCTGTCCGCCCGCAACTACGGCCGCGTGGTGTACGAGGCCCTGCGCGGCGGCCTGGACTTCACCAAGGACGACGAGAACATCAACTCCCAGCCGTTCATGCGCTGGCGCGACCGCTACCTGTTCACGATGGAGGCCGTCAACCGGGCCGCGGAGCAGACCGGCGAGGTCAAGGGCCACTACCTGAACGTGACCGCCGCGACCATGGAGGACATGTACGAGCGGGCCGAGTTCGCGAAGGAACTCGGCAGCGTGATCGTGATGGCCGACCTGACCGTCGGCTACACCGCGCTGCAGTCCATGTCCCGGTGGGCCCGGCGGAACGGCGTCATCCTGCACCTGCACCGGGCCGGGCACGGTACCTATACCCGGCAGAAGAACCACGGCGTGAGCTTCCGGGTCATCGCCAAGTGGTGCCGCCTGATCGGGGTGGACCACATCCACGCGGGCACGGTGGTCGGCAAGCTGGAAGGTGACCCGTCCATGGTCCGCGGCTACTACGACACGCTGCGCCTGGCCACCGTCCCGCTCGACCTGGGCCAGGGCATCTACTTCGAGCAGGAGTGGGGCTCGATGCCGGGCACCATGCCGGTCGCCTCCGGCGGGATCCACGCCGGCCAGATGCACCAGCTGCTCGGCTACCTGGGCGAGGACGTGGTGCTGCAGTTCGGCGGCGGCACCATCGGCCACCCGATGGGCGTCGCGGCGGGGGCGACCGCCAACCGGGTCGCGGTCGAGGCCATGATCAAGGCCCGCAACGAGGGCCGGGACTTCCGCGCCGAGGGCGACACCATCCTGGCCGAGGCGGCCAAGGGGTGCCAGCCACTGCAGACGGCCCTGGACACCTGGGGCGACATCACCTTCAACTACGAATCGACGGACACGCCGGACGTCGTGGCCACCCCCACGGCCTGAGGAGCGCAGCATGCGGATCACCCAGGGCACCTTTTCCTACCTGCCTGACCTCAGCGACGACGAGATCGCCGCGCAGATCCAGTACGCGGTGGACCAGGGCTGGTCGGTGGCGGTGGAGTTCACCGACGACCCGCACCCCCGGAACTTCCTGTGGGAGATGTGGGGGCTGCCGATGTTCGACATCGCCGACGCGGCCGCGGGGCTGCACGAGGTCCGCGCCTGCCGGGAGGTCTACCCCGACCACTACATCCGGGTCAACGCGTACGACGCGAGCCTGGGCCGGCAGACCACGGCGCTGAGCTTCATCGTGAACCGGCCCGGCCGGGAACCGGGCTTCCGCCTGGACCGGCAGGAGGGCAGCGACCGGCAGATCCGGTACTCGCTGCAGCCTTACGCCACCCAGCGCCCCGCGGGCGAGCGTTATCGCCGCAACGAAAACCACAACGGCGCCGGTCACTCCGGACCTGCCCGCGGATGAGCGGGACGGCGGGCCCGGCCGGGAGCGGTTTCGCGATGCCCCGGCCGGGACAGGGCGGCGGTGCGGTGAACGGCGCGACCGGACCCGACGACCCGGGGGAAATCGGGACCGCCACGCCCGAGCCACTGGCCCCGGAAGACACCGTGGAGCTGGGCGAGGAGCAGCAAGCCCAGCGGCTGTCGGCGATGCTGGACGAATTCGACCGGGAGTTCGTCGGGCTGGCCCCGGTCAAGGCCCGGGTCCGGGAGATCGCGGCCCTGCTGCTGATCGACCGGCTCCGGCAGCGCTACGGGCTGACCTCGTCCCGGCCCAGCCTGCACATGTGCTTCACCGGCAGCCCGGGCACCGGCAAGACGACGGTGGCCATGCACATGGGCGAGATGCTCCGGGAGCTGGGTTACCTGCGCAAGGGGCAGCTGGTCAGCGTGACCCGCGACGACCTGGTCGGCCAGTACGTCGGGCACACCGCACCCAAGACCAAGGAGGTGCTGAAGCGGGCGATGGGCGGCGTGCTGCTCATCGATGAGGCGTACTACCTGTACCGGCCGGAGAACGAGCGGGACTACGGCCAGGAGGCCATCGAGATCCTGCTCCAGTTCATGGAGGCGCACCGGGAGGACCTGGTGGTCATCCTGGCCGGCTACGCCGACCGGATGGACGTGTTCTTCCGGTCCAACCCCGGGATGGCCTCGCGGATCGCGCACCACATCGACTTCCCGGACTTCAGCCTGGACGAGCTGATGCAGATCGCGGGGCTGATGCTGGACAAGGAGCAGTACCAGCTGTCCGGGCCGGCCCGGGCGGCGCTCACCGAGTACGTCGGGCTGCGGATGACGCAGCCCCGGTTCGCCAACGCCCGCAGCATCCGCAACGCCATCGACCGGATGCGGCTGCGCCAGGCCCGGCGGCTGGTCGCCGCGGGCGGCACGATCGGCCGGGACACGCTCATGGAGATCAGCGAGGCCGACGTCCGCGCCAGCCGCGTCTTCGGCGACCAGGCCCCGGAACCTACCCGGTGATGACCTGGGGCCGGGGCGGCGCCTGAGCCGCCGGCGGCTGGTCGGGGAACGCGGCCTCGGCGCTGCGCTCCAGCCGGCGCAGCATCACCCGCACGAGCACGGCGGTGGCCACCGTCACCACGCTGGCCAGCACGTACCCGGCGATGGTGAGCGCGCTGGACACGCCCGAGGCGGCGCTGCCCAGGGCGTAGGCGCCGAAGGCGTAAAAGCACGACCACAGCAGCCCGCCCGCCGCGTTGGCGGCCAGGAAGCGGGGCCAGCGCATGGCGGCGATGCCGGCGAAGAGCGCGGCGTAGGTCCGGAGCACGGCGATGAACCGCCCGATGGCGACGACCTTCACCCCGTGCCGGGCGAACAGATAGCGCCCGACCTTGAGCTTGGTCCGGTCCAGGCGCACGTAACGCCCGTAGCGCTCGGCCAGCGTCAGGCCGCCCGTCCGGCCGATCCAGTACCCGGCGTTGTCGCCGATGATGGCGGCGGCCGCCGCGACGGCCGCGAGCGCCACCACGTTGAGATGGTGGGTGGAGCCGGCGTAGATCGCCGCGGCGATGAGCCCGGTCTCCCCCGGCAGCGGGACCCCCATGCTTTCCAGGGCGATGAGGACGAACACCGCGTAGTAACCGTAGGCCTGGACCAGGTGGGTAAGGTAAGCCGTCATGGCCCTGCCCACGCTAGGGACCTGCGGCCCGCGGGGCATCGCCCCCGCGGCTAGAACCTCGGCGGTCACGTACGCCGCAAGGCGTACGTGACTTAGCGACTTCCTAGTACCGCATCCCGGACATCCCGGCCGGGGGTACGCGTTCACCTACCCTGATCTGCGGAGTCCGGCTCACCTGGACTCCTGACCGCCTGACGGTGTGCGGCCATGATTCAGGCCGTGTGGCCACCCAGCTGCTCTGCCACCCAGTCGGCCGTGAGATAGCGGTGAAAGGGCGCGAGGTTGGCGCAGCCGTGGTTGCCTTCCTCCAGCAGCAGCAGCTCGGCCAGCCGCCGGCCTCCTTGACCAGCCGGGCGGAGGCCTCCCACGGGATAAGGCGGTCCCGCTTACCGGTCACCGCCAGCAGCGGGCAGCGGATCAGTTCCGCCCGCCCTGCCATGCTGAGCCCGGCCGCGACCGCCCGGGCCGACGCCATGTCCGGCGACTTGGACCGGACCCGGAACGCCTCCTGGGTCAGCACCGGGCGGCTGTCCCAGTCGTCGGCGAACGAATAAGGGCCGGCCAGCGCGACACACGCTTTCACCCGCTCGTCGCCGCTCGCCACCCGCGGCGAGTAGTAGCCGCCGAGACTCACACCCCAGACCCCGATCCGTCCCGCATCCAGGCCGGGCTCGGCCACCAGCCGGTCGATGATGGCTGCGCCGGGGACCTCCCAGTCACCCCGGATCGCCAGGTCATACTCAGCCTCGCCCTGGCCTGGGCCGTCCACGCTGAAGGTGGCGATACCCCGCTCCAGGAAAAGTTCCTCGGTGGACCGCAGCTCCTCCTTGGTCGAGTCCAGTCCCGGGATCATGAGGATCACCGGGTGCGGTCCTTCGCCGCCCGGCCGGCGCAAGATGCCGACCAGGGTTAACCCCTCGAACGGGATCTCGATCCGCTGGCCGGGCGGATCGAGGTACGGCAGCGCGTCGTCCAGGCACCGGACCGCCGCCATGTGCGCCGTGCGCATCTGGTCCAGGTCATCGACGAACAGGAACTTGGCGAAGTGGTAGTAGACCGCGGCCTGGGACAGGTGCGCTCCCGCGGACCTGTCCCGCCCGGCGGCCAGGGCGTCACGGCCGAGTTGCTCGTGCTCGGCGGCCACGGCGCTCCACGCCGAGCACCAGTCGGCCCAGCGCTCCAGGCCGCTGGTGATCCGCTCGAAGTCACCTGCAGTGACCCCGTTCATGGTGAAACGCGGGGCCCAGTGGGAGATGGCCGCCGTCAGTCGCTCGTCCACGCAGCCTCCTTGGCTGAAATTGGTTCAGGGCAGCTCTCAGCTACCCTGCGGTGATCCGCTGGCCGGCACCCCCGGGGCGGCTCACAGCGGTAGCCCGGATGTTCGCGCGCCCCAGGAAACCCCGCACCGGCCGCTCACAGCGCGAGCACCAGCTTGCCGCGCGCGGTCCTGGCCTCGAACACGCGATGCGCGTCCGCCGCCTCCTGTACCGGGAAGACCGCGCTGACCCCGAGGTTGACGGCCCCGGAGGCGACCAGCCCGACCGCCTCCTCCAGGGCCGGCCGCAGCAGCTCCGGTGCGTGCGCGGACAGCTGGCCACCGGAGAAGCCGAGATATCCCACGCACCGGGCGCGCATCCACTCAGCGTCCGGGACGACTTCGGGCTCGGCCGAGATATTGCTGTAGCTGACCAGCCGGCCGAACGGGGCCAGCAGCCCGAACGACCGGGCGCGCAGATCACCCCCTACGGGGTCGAGGATCACGTCCACCCCGCCGGGGGCGATCTCACGCGCCCGCGCGTCGAAGTCCGCGTAGTCGAAGACCGCCGCGTAGCCGTGCTGGCTCGCGTACTCGGCCTTGCCCGCGTCACCCGTGGTGCCGAGCAACGGGCGCAGTCCGAGCCGCGGGGCCAGCTGTCCCGCGACGGTGCCGACCCCGCCGGCCGCGCCGTGCAGCAAGACCAGCTCGTCTGGCCGGACCCGCGCTACCCGCGCGAGCAGCAGGAGCACCACCGGGACGGTGACCAGTACCCCGGCCGACTCCGGCCGCCCGGCCAGGCTGTCGGGCAGCGGCACAGTGAAGATCTCCCTGGCCAGCGCCACCTCGGCGTAGCCGTGCCCCCGGGTGAAGGCCGCGACCCGCTGGCCCGGGCGCAGCGTGGTCACCCCGCTGCCGACCTCGCGGACGGTGCCCGACACTTCCACACCGGGCACGAAGGGCGGAACTCCGAGGCCGTGCCCCATCCGGTTGCGCACGTCGGTGTAGTTGACCCCGGCGAACTCCACCGACACCGACACCTCGCCGGGGCCGGGGCGGGGCTCGGGGATGTCCCTGACGGCCAGCACCTCCGGCCCGCCGAAGCGCGGAACAACAACGGCCCGCATCGTCGTCCTTTCCTCGCCCGGCACCGGCCAGCGCCGGCTGACCGCTCGGCCTGATCACCGGGAGCGCGCGGCGCCCGGTGAGCGGGATTTACTTGCGCAGCCTAAGCATCTTGCGCAGCCTAAGCGCGGGATGCAATGGTTTGCAAGAGAACAGGGCCAGGGCGCCACAATGACCCGGGCTGCGAGCCAGGCCTGGCGGGCGCCGACTGGGCGGTGAGGGGAGCCATGGACGCGAGCGCGGACATCGTGGTGGCGGGCGCGGGCCACAACAGCCTGATCGCCGCCTGTTATCTGGCCAAGGCCGGCTATCGGTGCCTGGTCCTCGACGCCCGGCACATTCCCGGTGGCGGGGCGGCCACTGAGGATCTGCTGCTGCCCGGGATCGGTATTGATACGTGCTCTACCGGGCACACGCTGATCCGCAGTAACCCTGTGCTGGTCCACGACGAGCTGGGGCTGGTGGCCGACTACGGCCTGCGGTACATCGACCCCGATCCGGTTGCGCACGTCGCTTTCCCCGACGGCGAGCACTTCACCATGTGGCTGGACCCCGAGCGCACGGTCGCCGAGATCGCCCGGTTCTCCGCGGCCGACGCGGTCGCCTACCGGCGCATGCTCGACGAATATGACCAGGTCAAGTCGATCTTCACCGAATCGCAGTTCACCCCCATCGGGTTCGGGCCTGCGCTGGACCAGCGCCTCGCCGAGCATCCCGCGGGCCGGATCTGGCAGCGTCGCCGTGCCCTGTCCGCCTGGGACGTCATCCGGCACGAGTTCACCAGCCGTCACGTCCGGGCCTTCATGCTGTGGATGGCGTTCCAGACCAACCAGGCGGTGGACGTCCCGGGATCCGGGCTGCTCGCTTACTCGCTGATCTACGGCCGCCAGCAGCGCAGCTGGTCGATCCTGTCCGGCGGCTCCGGCCGCCTGACCGACGCCCTGGTGGGCTACCTGGAGCAGCACGGCGGCACCGTCCTGTGCGACAAGGCCGTCACCGGGCTGCTGCTGGACCAGGACCGCTGCGTCGGGGTGCGGACGGCCGATGGTGAGGAATACCGGGCCGGCACCGCGGTGATGTCGACCATCCACATCAAGCACCTGCGCGACATGGCGCCGCGCGAGTCGTGGCCAGCGGAGTTCCACTACGGGGTGGATACCTACGACGTGGGCATCCCCGGCTTTGGCAGTTACCTGGCCACGACCGAGGCGCCGGCCTTCGCCACCGCCGGCGGCCCGGTGACCGCCGTGTCGGCCGGTACCGTGGGCTGGCCCGAGGACGTGGTCAAGCTCGGCACCGACCTGCGGGCGGGCCGGTTCGTCACCGAGGTGCCCTGGCTGCTGGTGGCCACGCCCACGCTGGTTGACCCGGGGCGGGCCCCCGAGGGGCAGCACACCGTCAAGGTGCTGAGCCAGCAGGTGTACGAACTGCCCGCGGGGATGGGTGACTGGGACACGGTCAAGGAACAGCACGCCGACCGGCAGCTTGACTACCTGCGGCGGTTCACGCCTGGCTTCGCCGACGACAAGATCCTCGCCCGCATGGTGAAATCCCCGGCTGACTACGAGGCGCTGAACCCGCACATGGTGCACGGCGCCTTCCACGGCGGCGATCGCGGCCTGGCCTTCAGCGGCGCCGCCCGCCCGGTCCCTGGCTGGGCGTCGCACCGGATGCCCATCCAGGGGCTGTACCAGACCGGCGGCTCGACACACCCGGGCGGATCGATCACCGGGGGCCCGGGGCGGAATGCGGCCATCGTCCTCCTGCACGACCTCGGGCACGACCCGGCAGACGTGATGAGTGCGCCAGCCGCCGCCCTCGCCCGCCCCGCTGCCGCCGCCGGGTAAGGCCAGCCCAGACCGCGCAGCCCGGCCCCAGCCAGGAACGGGTGCGCCGCCGGGCCAGCCGTGGCTAGCCGACCGCCAGCGCGCCGGCCCGGTCAACGGGGAGACCGGCCGTTTCGAGGTCAGCGGCTATGGCCGCCAGGTCAGCCGGGCTGACCTGGCCCAGCGGCGGCCGTGCCGGCCCGCCGGACATGCCTAGCAGCCCGGCCCAGGCCTTGATGTAGGGCACCGGATGGCCACGGCGGCGGGCCTCCTCGCCGTGCAGCCACCTGGCCGCCGCCGCCCGCACTGGCTCCAGAGTGGCGGCTACCTCCGCCGCCCTCGCCATGTCCCCGGCCAGGGCCAGTTCGGTGTAGTCCCGCATCGGCCGCCAGCCGGGGATCTGGTAGAGATACGGCGCGGCCGACGACATGAAAACCCGCTGGCCGTGGTCACGCATGTTCTCCAGCCAGGTGCCCTCGTTCGGCTCGCACACCAGGATGCGATCCCCCACGCGCTTCAGCACCTCGAGGTAGCGAGTGTGATCATGCCCGACCTTGATGCCGCACACGTTGGGAATATCGGCCAGCCGGTCGATCAGCTCCAGCGAGAGGCTGACCTGAGCGAACCGGGTGTCGAACAACCAGACGCCGATGTCGGCGCGGGCGCAGACGCGGGCGAACCACCGATACAGGCCATCATCGTCCGCCGCGGGGTAGTAGGGATTGATCACCACGACGAAGTCCGCGCCCGCCTGCTGCGCGTGCCGGGTCAGCTCGATGGTCTCGTCCGCACTGTGATGACCGGTATGGGCGATGACCTGGCATTTTCCGGCAGCCTCACCGATCACGGCCTCGACCACCTGCCGCCGTTCGGTGCCGGTCAGCGCCCAGAACTCGCTCATCACCCCCGCGCAGAACACCCCGTCCACGGCGAGGTCGCCAGTCAGCCGGGCCATATCGCGGCGCAGCGCCGGGAGGTCCAGCCCGCCGTCCGCGCCGAACGGCACCGTGCTGGCCGCCCACACGCCCCGGAAACGCTCCCGGGCGGCCTGTTTGGCCTGATCCGGCGCATAGTCCCTGGCCATCAGCGGGCCGGCGCGGTGAGGGTTTCGGCCAGCCAGTCCGCCACGAAGGGCCGGGCCTTGTAGTAGATGTTGTTCAGGATGTGCACGCCGTCGTCGAACACGACGTTGGTCACCGGTCCGCCGTACTCGGCCGCGATCCGCTCGCCATGCTCCGGCGGCGAGCCCGGATCCAGGCCCCCGTAGACCTGCAGCAGCGGCGCGGTGGCCCGGCTGGCCGCGCCGGCCACCGTGATCGACTCCATCATGGCCGCCGGGTCGGGCCCGAGGTGCTGGTACTGCCCGGTCTTCAGCAGCGGCGGCATGTGCTCAAACCGGCCGGCCGGTGTGTACCAGCTCGAGATGGACACCACCGCGCGGACCCGGTCGTCGATCGCGGCCGTACGGATGGAGAACAGGCCGCCGTAGGAGATGCCGCCGACGGCGAGCCGGCCGGTGTCCAGGTCATCGCGGTCGGCCAGGCTGTCAATGACGGCCCGGATCACGGCCTCGTAGTCCGGGCGCAACGGGGCGTCCAGGCTCACGATCCCCTGGCCTGGACCATCGAAGGCGGCAAAGGCCAGGCCGCGGGCGACGATGTAGTCGCCCAGGTTAAACAGCTCTTCTTTGACCGAGTCGCCGCCGGGGAACATGATCACCAGCGGGGGGCGGGCCACCCCGGACGGTACGCGCAGGTAGCCGGGCAGGGTCAGGTTCCCGAACGGGACTTCCAGGATGCTCATCGGCGGGTCCAGCAGCGGCGCCGCCTGCCGCCAGGCCGCGGCCGTGCCCTCCAGCGCGGCCCGGTACTGGTCCTGGTCGTGGCTGAACATGAAGCTCGCCCAGTGATAGAACAGGCCCGCCCGCACGTAGGCGTCTCCTGCGGTGAGCCGCCGGCCGGCCGCGAGCGCGGCGTCACCACGCTCGATGTGCGAGCGGGCCTGCGCGCTCCAGGCACCGCACCACTGTTCGTAGTCGGTGATCTCCTGCCTGAGCTGCTCGAATTCCCAGGGAGAGACATAGTTGGACAGGATGCGCCAGGTGAAGCGCTCGTACATCGTTTCGAGCCGGTCGTCCACGATCTCTCCGATCAGAGGGGCTGAACTGCGGATACAGGGGCAACGGAGACGTTCTCTGCTGGCTTCGCTCCCGGCCGGCCAGCCAGCCGGGCCTGCGCCTGCTGCTCGCCGATGCGCAGTGTCATCAGCGCGCTGGTCCCGTTGCCGTGGGTGAGGGTCAGCGCGTCGCGGACCAGCTTTTCCGCCGGATTGCCGGTCATGATCCCCCGGCCGCCGAACAGGAACATGGCCTTCTGGGTCACCTCGATGGCCACCTCGGCCGCGTGCACCCGCACACCCCAGGACAGCTGCGGGTGGAAGGCTGGCGACCAGGAGTACTCCCAGGCCGTGCGCATCAGGTAGCTGCGCGCCGCGTCAAGCAGCAGTTTCATCCGCCCAAGGTCGTGGGCCACCAGCTGATGGCGGTAGATCGGGACGCCGCCCTGCACGCGGTCCAGCGACCAGTCCAGCGCCGCCTCGTAGGCGGCCCTGGCCACGCCCAGGGACATCGCCGCGTTGGTGATGTTCGCCGCGGTGAGTCCGCGTTCGGCGGCCTGATATCCGTCGCCGACGGCCGTCACGGCATGATCGGCGGGGACCCGGCAGTCCTCGAAGAAGATGTCAGCCTGCAGCGAGCCGCGCTGGCCGAGCTTGCCGTACACCGGCCCGGTCCTGATCCCTGGTGCGCTCGACGGCACCGCGATCATCGTCGCGCCCTGGCGCACGCCCACCGTGGCGTCGGTCCGGGCGAGCACGAAGATCAGGGACGCGATGGGTGCATTGGTGATCATGAGTTTGTGGCCGTTCAGCACCCAGTCACCGGCGTCGGGCCGTGCGCTCAGCATCGCGCCGTGACCAGGGGCGTCAAAAGGCAGCGCGTTGTCCGACCCGGCCTGCGGCTCGGTACTCGCGCTGGCGGGCACGAACCTCTCGTCGTCGGCGATCCCCCGGACGATCAGCTCCCGCACCGGCGGGGGCAGCCGCGGCACCAGCCGGGCGAACCGCCAGTAATGCCGGAAGAAGTAGGCGGCCGCGATGTCGCCGGCGGCCAGTTCCTCGGCGACCAGGCACTGGGTCACCATGTCCGCGTTGATGCCGCCGAGATCACGGGGCAGCGGCAGCGCCTTGAGCCCGAGCGCCGAGCCTTCGCGCATCAGGTCGAAGGGAAAGTCCTCGGCACTGTCCAGCTGATCCAGGCGGGCGGCCGCCGGCCGGATGACCCGCCCGGCATAGTCCCTGGTCTGCTCGACCAGGCGCCGCTGATCGTCGGTCAGGTCAAAGTCCATCAGTCAACGTCCGTCCGGGGCCCGGCCCTCACCGCGCCTTCTCCTGCGTGGCGTCCTGGTCGGGGACCTCGCTTTCCTCGATCGTCCCGCCGAGGTACAGCGCGCGCATCTGCGGATTGGCGAGGACCTCGGCGCCGGTGCCCTCCAGCCTGACCCGGCCCGCCTCCATCACCACGCCGTGCGTGGCGAGCTCCAGGCCCGCTCGCACGTTCTGCTCCACCAGCAAGATGCTCCGCCCGGCCTGGGCCATGTCCCGCACGCTCGTGTACATCGCCGTGGCCGCGCGCGGCTCGAGCCCCATTGACGGCTCGTCCAGCACCACCAGGGCGGGATCGAGCATGAGCGCCCGGGCCAGCTCTACCATCCGCTGCTGGCCGCCGGAAAGCTGGCCAGCCCGCTCGCGAGCGCGCTCACGGACGATCGGGAACTGGTCGCTGACCCCATCCAGGCGGCGGCGCACCAGGGCCTGGTCTTTGATCAGGTAGCCCCCGATCTCCACGTTCTGCTGCACGGTCAGGTCGGGGAACAGGTTCCGCGACTGCATGACCTGGACGATGCCGGCTTCGAGTACCCGGCGGGGCGAAGCGCCGCCGATCGGCTTATCGCGGAAGGTGATCGTGCCGACCCGCGGTCGCAGCAGCCCGCTGATCACCTTGAGCAACGTGGACTTCCCGGCACCGTTGGGACCGACCACGCAGGTGATCGCCCCCTGCTCGACCGTGAGATCGACGCCCCGCAGCACGTCTCCCCCGCCGTAGCCGGCGAACAGCCCGGCGATGGTCAGCATGTCAGCTTCCCTCCTTGGGCCCGGTGCCGAGATAGGCCTCGAGCACGGCCGGATCCGACCGGACCTGCTCGGGGGGGCCGCCGGTGAGCGCGGATCCCTGGTGCATGACCAGCACGTGGTCACACAGCCTCATCACGAATTCCATGTCGTGCTCGACGATGATGAAGGTGACGCCCTCGGAGTTCAGCCTCCGGATCCGGTCGGAGATGTGCCGCAGCAGGCTGGGGTTGACGCCCCCGGCCGGCTCGTCGAGCAGGATGACCGAGGGCCTGGCCATCGTGATGAAGGCGAACTCCAAGAGCTTCTGCTGGCCATAGGACAGATCGCCGGCGATCTCCGGCGCCAGCCGGGCCAGGCCGACGAATTCGAGCACTTCCATCGCGCGCTCCCGCTCGTCCGCCGAATCCCAGCCGCGCGCCTGCGCGACGAACCCCTGCCGCTGGGCGGCGACGTGCACGTTCTCCAGCACGGTGAGCCGGGGGAAGATCCGGGTGATCTGAAAGGTGCGCCCGATCCCCTGCTCGAAGACCTGGTCCGGCGTGGCGTTGGTGATGTCCTGGCCCCGCAGGCTCACCTGGCCCGAGTCGGGGGTCTCGTAGCCCGTGATCACGTTGAACAATGTGGTTTTGCCCGACCCGTTCGGGCCGATCAGGCCGTTGATGGCCTTGTCCTCGAACGTCATCGAGCAGCCGGCCAGCGCGCGGATTCCGCCGTAGGACTTTTTCAGGTCGGTGACCTGGATGACGCTCATGCCCTGCCTTCCTGCGCGGTGCCTGGCCCGGCCGGCCCGGCGCGTGGCCCGGCCTCTTCCGGGCCGGGGTCGGTCGGCCCGGTGCCTTCCTGCCTGGCGCGGGCCCGGGCCACCAGCCGCCCGCGCCACGCGTTGGTCACACCCGGGACGATGCCGCCGGGCAGCAGCCGCAAGATGAGGATGAACAGCACGCCGTAGGCGATCAGATACAGGTTGGCGTTGCCGAACTGCAGGTAGAAGTACTGCTGAAGCGGGATGAGCACCAACGCGCCCAGCACGGGGCCGGACAGGGTGCCGATGCCGCCGACGAAGACGAGGACGGCGACAGCCAGGTCGAAGGTCGGATCGAAGCCGAACTGCGGGTACACCGAGCCCACGAACGGCGCGTACAGGCCGCCGGCGATCCCGACGAAGAAGGCCGAGGCCGCGTAGGCGATCAGCTTGGTCCGGGTGACCTTGATGCCCAGCCCGCGGGCCCGGTCCTCGTCGTCACGGATGGCGAACAGCCCCAGCCCGTACTTCGAGCGCCGGATCCACCAGGCCACGCCGCCGGCCACGACCGCGCACAGCAGCCCGACGTAGTAGAAGGGCATGTTGAAGAAATTGCCGGTCCACGTCGGGAACGGCATGGTCAGGCCGCCTGAGCCGTTGGTGAGCGAGGTGAGGTTGAAGGCCAGCAGCTGGAAGATGAACATGATCGCGATGGTCAGCACGATGAACGTGTGCTTACGCACCCGCAGCAGCAGGAAGCCGATCGGGATGGAGGCCAGGGCGGCGACCAGGCCCGCCGCCGGGAGCAGGCCGAACAGGCCCCAGCCCCCGGCCAGGTGGGCGTGGATGGTGATCAGCGCCACGGTGTACTGCCCGATGCCGTAGTAAGCGGCGTGGCCGATGGAGATGTACCCGGAAAACCCGGAGAACATATTCCAGCCAATCGCCGCGATGAGATAGATCATCGTGAAGACGCCGATCGACGTCACGGTCGGGTTGGGGAACACCAGCGGGAACGCGATCAGCAGCACCAGCAGCCCGGCCGTCGCCCCGTACCGCACCGGGCGGGGCGGCCGGTAGGGAATGTGCTCAGGCGCGGCGGCGCCGACGGGAGCAATCTCGGTAGTGGTCATTGCGCGCGCACCGCCATCCGGCCGAAGAGCCCCTGCGGCCGCAAGAGCAGCACGAGGATCAGCACCAGGTAGAACGTGGTCTGGCCCCACGTCGGTGACCAGACGACTGAGACCACGTCCTCGATGACCAGCATCACGATGGAAGCCACCAGCGCCCCGCCGAGGCTGCCGAACCCGCCCAGGATGACGATGGCCAGCAGCCGGGAGATGAGGTCGTAGGAGCTGGCGGCGTCGAAGGAGTTGGTCGAGCCGAAGACCATGCCGCCTGCCGCGGCCAGCGAGACCCCGATGCCGAGGGTGAAGGCGGAGATCCGGTCGACGTCGAGTCCCACCATCCTGGCCGCGGTCGGGTTCTGCGTGGTCGCGCGCAGGTTGCGGCCGAACCTGGTCCGGTACAGCAGCCAGTACAGCGCGCTGAGCAGGACCACCGCCATCGCGAACGACAGGAGGTAGATGACGGGAAAGATCAGCGAGCCGACCTGGACCGAGGAGTTGACGTAGGAGGTAGTGGTCTGCACCAGGTTGCTGGTGAAGATGAGGTCGAGGATTCCCTCGATGACCGTGCCCACCGCGAACATGGTGAGCAGGGACATGATCACCCGGTCGCCCTTGATCGGCTTGATCATGGTCCAGTAGATGACCACGCCGACCACGAACATGGCCGGCAGCGTGATGAGCAGGCCGACGAACGGGTCGATGTGCAGGTGCGAGTACAGGGCATAGCTGAGGTAGGCGCCGAGCACCACGAGGATGCCCTGCGCGAAGTTGACGATTTCCATCACGCCGAACACCAGCGTCAGGCCGGCGGCCATCAGCGCGTAGAACCCGCCGATCAGGATGCCGTCGATGATGGCCTGCAGGATCAGCACGGTTTTGCTCCCACCCTAGAAACCCTCCGAGCTCCGGCACTTCGCCGCAGGCGGCCCTCCCGGTGCGGCCCGGGAAGGCCGCACCGGGAGTTACCGCCCCGGCTCACGGCGTCTGGCCCCAGGGGGTCTTGACGGCCTGGATCGGCTTCGGGCTCCCGACGTCGGTGGGCAGCACGTCGACCAGCTGGCTGTTCTGCCACTGGAACACGTACGGGGTCGCCGCCTTGTTCTCGCCGTCGGAGGCGAACTGCACCGGGCCCTGGACGCTCTCGAACCTGGCGCCGGACTGGAGATAGGCGTTGAGTTTGGCGTTGCTCGTGCTCTTGATGTGATCGACCGCCTGGGTCAGCACCTGCCCGGTGGAGAAAGACTCGGCGACATCCGCGCTGATGTTGGCCGCCGTGCCGCCGAACATCTTCAGGTACAACGCCACCATCTGGCTGTTCTGGTAGAAGGTGGAGCCGGGGTACCAGGTGTTCGGGACCATGAGGTCCTGCGTGTTCTTGGCCCCGACCGCCTTGACGAAGGCGGCACCCTGGTCCGGCCCGGAGGCCTCAATCAGGATCTTGGGGTTGTAGTGGTCCTGGATGAAGTCCTGGATGAAGGCGTAACCGTCGGGCGGCATCGTGCCGAGCACGACCACGGACGCCTTGGATGCGGCGATCGCCGACGCGATCGGCGTGTAGTCGGTCGTTTCCAGCGGGTACAGCTTGTAGACGGCACTGGTGAAACCGTGCGCGGTCAGGTAACTGCGCGCGCCGTCCAGCTCTGGCTGCAGGAACGGGTCGGTCATCGATGCGTAGGCCACCGGCTCGGGCTTGTGGGTGGCGACCAGCCACTTGGCGAAGGTGATCATCTGATACTTGGCCGACGCGCTCACGTCGTAGACGCTGTGCAGGCCCTGCTGGAACACTGACGGGCCGCCGCCGATCCCCTCGAGCATCACGTAGTTGTATCGGTGCGCAATGACGGACGCCGGCTTGGTCAGCAGCGTGGAGTAGGGCCCGAGCACGAAGTCCACATGGTTGACCGTGATGAGCTTCTGGTAGTTCGTGACGACCTGGGTGGGGCTGGATCCGTCGGACAGGAACTGCAGCTTGATCTTCCGCCCGAGGATGCCGCCGTGCGCGTTCTGGAACGCCGCCCAGGTCTCGTAGCCTTGCTTGGTGGCCAGGCCGTCCCCGGAGAAGTCGCCTGACAGCGAGACCGAGACGCCGATGGTGATCGGCCCGGATGAACTCCCTGAGCTGCCGGACGAGGATGCGCCGCAGGCGGCCACGAGGAGGGTCGCCACGCCCGCCGCCAGCCATCCGGCTGTTCTGCCTGGTTTCAGCGCCGACGGCCAGCGAGCTGCCGCCGCGCCATGTGTCTTCAGCACAAGTGATCAACCTCCTGAGGGATACCGGCTAGTCGGCCAGCCGGTGACCAGCGACAACTGGCGCTCAGCGAGCGGGCGCCCACGTGCAGCGGTCTCCCGCCACGGTCCATACGGTGTCGGTCGGCGGCGGTGCCCAGAACTCCAGGAACGAGAACTCCTCCGGTGAGTCGTTCTCGAACCAGTGGACCTCGCCGGGAGCGACAAGTGCGCTCATCCCCGCCTCCAGCCGGACCGGCCCGGCCGTCGTATGCAGCAGGCCAGTGCCGGTCAGGACCCAGAAGACGTGCGAGCAGTTCTCGTGATAATGGGCAGCAGCTGTGTCACCCGGGTGATAGATAATCCGGTCGGCGCGCAGTAACCCGGCGCCGACGGGCACGTTTTCCGTGACCAGATCCAGCCGGTCACGGGTGTCGCGGGTGGAGGTCAGATGCGGCAGATCGCCGACGGGAAAGAGCTTTACTGGCATAGCGCCATGCCTCTCCGGATTATCCAGTAGCAATGCTCGTCATTGGGCACGTAGCCGGAAGGAACTTCCGGACCCCGGGCACGGCCATTGACCGGACGGCTTCCCCCCGTGGGCCCGGCCCTCCGGCATGGCCGGAGTACCGGGCTCACGGCGGCACCGCAAAGGACTCGCCGGGCAGGCTGGCTATACGTTCCGCCGCCGGCGCATACTCGCGGTAATCCGCTCTAAGTGCCGTGTATTGTGTCGCATCCGCTTAAATCAATCGATTGCAGCAATGCTACGATTCGCCCGGTAGCGTGTCAATGATCAGAAAGAAAAGCATCGCCGGCAGCTGCATTCACCAGCAAAATGCCTGGTCACGGTGGGTGAGACGAACGCTGGACGGCCGGGGCCGCCCACTGCCGACTGCCCGGCCGCATGCAATCCATTGCACAGTAGTTACCCTGAGTAATTACCCGGAGTAAATACTCAGGGTAATTACCCCGGGCTGCAGCACCACGGCCGCCGCGACGCAGAGCCGGCGGCCGCTCAGTCAGCCGGCTGAACGTGCCGCTGCGCTTCGCCCGGCCCCCGGCCAGTTCAGTTATGCGACCGCCGACTGGGCCAGCACGCATTCCAGGCCGTCCGGGCAGGCGGTGAGCAGGATCTCAGTCGCCGGGCTGAGCCACAGCATGCTTTCCCGCTCCAGCGGGTACCGCTCCTCGCCGACCTGCGCCGTGCCCGAGCCGGCGGCCACGTAGACCATCGCCTCCTCGGCCGCGATCGGAACCGCGGGCATGCCGGCCGCGGGGGCGAGCGTGAACAGGCGGGCCTGCATCCCGACCGGCGCGCCGAAGGCGGCCGGGCCTGCGCAGACCGTCTCGGTCCAGCCGGCTCCCTGCCGGGTGGTCATCTCGCTGCGGTGGCGCACGACTGGCATCTCGCTGGCTCCTGGGTGAGCCGGCCTGGGGCAGGCCGGGAGGGTCACATGGTGACGATCGGGCGGATGGCCTCGCGCCGCTCCAGCATGGCGTAGGCGGTCGCGACATCCTTGAGCGGATACTGGTGGCTGGTGAGTGGATCGGTGTTGATGACCCCGGCGGCGAGCAGCGAGATCATCGCCGGGTAGGCACCCGGGCTGGATCGCACGCCGAGTACGTCGAGCTCGTCCAGGGTCACGGCGTCAACCGGGAGCTCCGCAGTCTGGCCCCCGGCCAGCCCGAGCAGCGCGACCTTCCCGCCGCGGCGGACCGACCGCAGCGCCTGCGCCACGACCGGCGGGCTGCCAGAACAGTCGAACACGCAGTCGGCGCCCCGGCCCCCCGTGGCCGCGCGGATGGCCGGGACGGGGTCGGCCTGCCCGTAGTCCACCAGGTCGGTAGCGCCGAGCTCACCCGCCGTCACCAGCCGCTGGCCCCGGCCGACCATGATGAGCTGGGTGGCCCCGGCCGCCTTCGCCACCTGCAGCATCAGCAGGCCGAGCAGCCCGGGCCCGAACACGGCGACGGCGGCCCCTGGCCCCAGTGCTGCTCTGCGCACCGCGTGCACGGTCAGCGCACCCTGGTTGACCAGCGCCGCGGCGGCGTTGCTGACCTGCTGCGGCACCTTGTGCAGGGCAGTCGCGGGCCGCACGGCGTATTCGGCCAGCGCTCCCGGCGCGGTGTGCCCGTACAGCCGGAATCCGGGCTCCCTGACCCGCTCGCACAGGTTGTAGCGACCGCTCCGGCACATCGGGCACTCGCCGCAGCCGGTATGGTTCTCCGCCACGATGCGGTCCCCGACCGCCAGACCGCTTCGCTCGGTTCCGGGCCCCAGCGCGGCCACCTCGCCGGACCATTCGTGACCGATGATGAATGGCAGTTCCGGCGGCCAGGTGCCCTGGTAGGCGCCCTGCACGATCTTCAGGTCCGTGCCGCAGATCCCGCACGCCCGGACCCGGCACAAGACCTCCCCCGGCCCGGCGGCCGGGACAGGCACCTCGTCCAGCTCAAGCCGGCCGAACTCGCGCAGCAGGGCCGCCTGCATCAGCGCCGGGACACGCGCGTCGCTCACTGGGCCGCCCCGGCCTCGGCGGCGGTCACGGCCCCGTCACCGGGGACGGGGTGCCCGGGACCGGCGGGGGACGCGAGTGCGGCCCAGATCTCCCGGGCCCGCTGCACCACGTAGTCGGCGACGGCCTCGGCGATCTCCTCGGCCCGGGCCTGCCCCGCCCGGGCCGGCTGGCCGTACCAGCCGGTCGGCGCGATGTCGCGGAAGTCGCTGAGCACCGGGTAGACGTCGGGGCGCCGGTACAGTCCGTGGGCGGCCTCGCCTGCTGCGTAATCGCTGGGCTCGGTAGCCTCGTCCAGCCGGACCAGGTCCGCGTCGTAGGCCAGTACTGCGGCCGTCTCCATCGCCCCGGCGTGCGTGAACTCCATCTCGCCGGGATAGTGGCTGCTCGTGATCACGTGCGCTTCGGCGACCACGATCTGCACGCCGTGCTGCTGCTGGGCCGAGCTGGCCGCCAGCCGCAGGGTGGGCGAGTTGCCCTCGTGCCAGTTGACGATGACGATCCGTTCCGCCCCCGCCGCCCGGAGGCCGCCGCAGATGTTAACCACGATCGCGGCCAGGGTGGCCGGAGCCAGGGTCAGCGAGCCCGGCCAGGGCAGGTGGTACGGGGCGATTCCCACTGAGCCCAGGGACGCCACCACGGTATCGAGCCGCTGCGCGACGCGCTCGGCGATGGACAGCGCGGCGAACGCGTCGGTGCCGAGCGGCAGATGGCCGCCGTGCTGCTCGACGCTGCCGGTCGCGATGACCGCGGTCCCGCTGCCCGCGAGCAGCCTGGCTGCGGCGGGCTGGGACAGGCGCTCCAGAAGACGCTCGGGATGACGGGGCATGACGGGTTCAGCCTCCATATCCGGCCGACGTGCCATCCTCGACCGCCTCGCGGTGAGCGCTGATGGGCGTCTGCCACATCTCAGTTACCACATCGACCAGCGCGGGCCCGGGACCTTCCGCGGCCGAGCGGAGGGCCGCGGCCAGCTGCGCTGGCTCGGTCACCCGCTGGCCGCGCAGGCCGAAGGCCCGCGCCACGTCCGCGAACGCCACGTCGCCGAAATCCTCGTCCTCCCAGCCGCGGCCGAAGTTGATCCGGCGATACCAGCGAATCCAGCCCAGGGAGCGGTTGTTCAGCACCACGATCGTGATCGGCAGCCGGTGCTCGACGATCGTGGCGAGCTCACCGACCGCGTACCCGAACGCGCCGTCCCCGGCCAGCACCACGGTCCGGCCGCCCGGGCGGGCCGTGGCTGCGCCGACGGCGGCAGGCAGCGCGTACCCCAGGCCGGCCTGGCCGCGGGGGAACAGCACCCGGCGGCCCGGGGTGCGCTGCTCGAAGTAGGCCCCGGCCCACCCACTCGCCAGGCTGGCGTCGCACACCAGCAGGTCGTCAGGACGCAGCACGCGCTCCAGCTCACCCAGCACCCGCTGCGGGGCAATGGGTACCCGGTCGCTCACCCGCTCGGCGTCCCGCTGATCGCGCCAGCTGCTGGCCAGGGCCGCCAGTCGCTCCCGCCAGGCGGCCCGGTCTGGCTCGGGCTCCGCCGGTTCCGCCAGCGCGGCGGACAGCGCCAGCACCCCGGCCTGGGCATCTCCGAGCATCCCCGCCTCCAGCGGGAACGCCCGGCCGAGCTCGGCCGGGTCGATGTCGAGCTGGAGCACGGCCTGATCGCTGCGCGGCAGGGACCAGTTCGCGGTGACGCCACCGCTGGCCTTCGATCCGATCAGCAGCACCACATCGGCCTCGGCCAGCGCGGCCGTGGCGGGTGCGGCGCCCATCGAGCCCGCGACGCCCACGCTGAGCGGATGATCCTCGGGGATCACCCCCTTGCCGGTCAGGGAGGTGCCGACCGCCGCCGACAGCCGCTCGCCGAGCGCGGTCACCGCCGGGCCGGCGCCGGAGTGCATGGCCCCGCCGCCGACCAGGAGGTAGGGGCGGGCCGACCGGCGCAGTACCGTGGCGGCGGCCGCGATGTCGCCTGAGTCGGGCACCGGCCGGAACGGCGGGAAGCTCCCGAACCGGGCCGGTCCTGCAGGGCCCGCGGGCCGCTCATCGGGCCACGCCTTCCCGGCCGGGCCGTCCAGCACATCCTGGGGCAGGAACAGCGCCACCGGTCCCGGGCGGCCGGTGGTGGCCATCCGGAAGGCCTGGCCTACCAGGGCCGGCATCGCGGCCGCGTCCGGCACCAGGGCCTGCCACTTGGTCACCGGAGCCAGCAGGCTGGCCTGGTCGAGCGCCTGCGAGGCCGCGCTCCGGTAGCGGTGCGCGGCCAGCCGGGCCGGCAGCTCGCTGACTAGCGCGACCACCGGGACCGATGCGCCGAGCGCCTCAGCGAGCCCCGAGGGGAACTTGGCCGCACCTGGCCCGACCGTCGCGTCGCACACTCCCACCGACCCGGTCACCCGTGCGTAGGCGTCGGCGGCGTAGGCCGCCGTACGCTCGTCCCTGACCAGGACGTGACGCAGGGCGGGTTCCCGGTCGAGGATCCCGTCGTACAGCGCGAGAGTCTGCCCGCCGGGTACACCGAACACGTGCCGGACGCCGTGCTGGGCCAGCAGCCAGGCGAGCAGTGCGCCGCCGTGCCGGGCCAGCGAGACCGACGAGGAGGCGTCCGGCGGCCACGGCTCGCCGGTCACGCTGCCTCGCGGCTTCCCGGCGGCGTGCGTACGACCCGCCCGCTCCCCGCCCAGACCCGCTGCTTCCGCACTGACCCTCCGAGTCCGGCAGTGATCGTCCTCGTCTGCAACCGTTTGCGTCCGCATTGTCGCCAGCAGCCGGGAAATTTGTCAAGCACCGGGCGGCGGCGGGCTCCGTCCGCGTCGGGGCGGAGGCGGCCACCCGGAGTCCAGCCGGGTTACCCCAGGCAGGCGTCCCGCCCGCCGCGGGCGACCCGGCTGAAGGTTCCCGGCCCCGGACACTGGCGCACACGGCGGTGCAAATGATTGCATACAGTCCTCAGCGCCGACGCGAGGGGATTCCCGTGCCTGACGAACAGGTCAGATCAGCCATCGCCAACTGGGGGCCGCGATTCACGTCGCAGGGCGTGGATCCTGGCGACTTCACCCGGGTGACCAGCGGGCTGGAGCACTGGGCTGACTGGCTGGACGCGTGGTGCGCGAACGGTGACCTGCACGCCAGCCTGGCCCGCGAGGCCGAAGCCCTCGGTGGGAGGCGCACGGCCGGGGAAGCCTGGGTCCGCGCCGCGCTCAGCTATCACTTCGCCAAGTTCGTCTGGATGCTGGATGAGACCAGGCACCGGGCCGCGGCCGACCAGGCGGTGGCCGCCATGGCCAGCGCGCACCGGCTGCTGGATCCGGCCGCGGAGCGGCTGGAGATCGAGTTCGACGGCCTCACCATGTACGGCAACCTGCGGCGGCCCCCGGGCGCGGAGCGACCGCCGCTGGTCCTGCTCATCGCGGGACTGGACTCGACTAAGGAAGAGTTCTTCGCCGCGGAGAGCGTCTTCCTGGCGCGCGGCATGGCCACTTTCTCTCTCGACGGGCCGGGGCAGGGCGAGACGGGATACGCCAGCACCATCCGGCCCGACTTTGAGGCACCGGTCGCGGCAGCTCTCGATGTGCTGGGCCGGCGGCCGGACCTCGACAGCCGCCGGGTGGGCATGCTGGGGGTGAGCCTGGGCGGCTACTTTGCCGCCCGGGCCGCCGCCTTCGAGACCCGGATCCGGGCGCTGGTCATCTCCGGGGGGCCTTACGACTATGGGGCGCTCATCCGGGACCGGCCCGCGCACAGCGTCGCGACCTTTGCCCACAACAGCGGGACCAGCAGCCTGGAGGAGACGTACGCCTTCGCCGAGAAGCTGAGCCTGGCCGGCGTGCTGCACCGGCTGACTCAGCCCATGATCGTGGTCTTCGGCAAGCTCGACCGGCTCGTCCCCTGGCCGCAGGCGGTCCAGGTCGCCGACGAGGCACCCGGCGCCAGCCTGTGGATGTTCGACGAGGGCAACCACGTGTGCATGAACATGACGTACCGGTGGCGTCCCCAGGCCGCCGACTGGCTGGCCGAGCGACTGGCCGAGTGACCGGGCCTAGCGGTTGACCAGGCTCATGTCCGCGAAGCGGTCTCCGCTGGCCACGCCAGGCGGGAAGGCCTCGCTCAGCTCGCGCACCTCAGCGTCGGCTAGGTCCAGGTCCGCGGCCGCCATGTTCTGCTCAAGGTGACTGAGCTTGCCGGTGCCGGGGATGGGAACGATGTCCCCGCCCTGGGCCATCAGCCACGCGATGGCCAGCTGCGCCGGGGTACAGCCGTGCGCGGCAGCGATGTCACGTAGCCGGTCCGCCACTGCCGCGTTAGCCCGCAGGTTGTCGCCCAGGAACCGCGGATGCTTCCGGCGGACGTCCTCCGGCGGGAGCTCGCCGGGGTCGGTGAAGCCGCCGGCCAGGAAGCCGCGGCCAATCGGGCTGTAGGCGACGAAGCCAATGCCCAGCTCGCGCACGGTCGGCAGGATCTCCCGCTCCACGTCGCGCGACCACAGGCTGTACTCGGTCTGCAGGGCGGTGATCGGATGGGTGGCATGCGCGCGCCGGATGGTGGCGGGCGCCGCCTCGGACAGGCCGAGGTGGCGCACCTTGCCCGCGGTGACCAGCTCGCCCATGGCGCCGACGGTCTCCTCGATCGGGACCTTGGGGTCCACCCGATGCAGGTAGTACAGGTCGATGTAGTCGACACCGAGCCGGGCCAGCGATGCGTCGCAGGCCTGCGGCACGTAGGCGGGGTCGCCGTTCACCCCGAGAAACGATCCGTCGTCACGCCGGATGTTGCCGAACTTGGTGCCGATGACCACCTGGTCGCGGCGCCCGGCGAGCGCCTTGCCGACCAGCCGCTCGTTGGTGAAGGGCCCGTAGGCATCAGCGGTGTCGAAGAACGTGCAGCCCAGTTCGAGTGCCCGGGCCAGCACCCGCAGCGATTCCGTCTCCTCCTTGCTGCCGTACATGCCGGCCATGGGCATGCAGCCCAGGCCGAGTGCGGACACTGCCAAGCGGGCCGAGCCGATGTATCGCGTCTGCATGGTGCCCTCCATGATGGCCAGATGGTGCTGGTCAGGTCCCCTCAGCGGCCGGATCTTCATAGCCGAGTCCGTCGTCCACCGGGTCACTCTCGGGCTTGAGGACCAGACCCGAATTAGCCGCCTGCAGTTCGAGCAGCACGGCGAAGTCCTCCCGCGTCCGTCCCCGGGCGACCGCCGACTGAACCTGCTCCCGCGCCGCAGCCGAGACAGGCATGGGTACCTCCAGCTCGCGCGCTGCGGCCATGCCGAGATCGAAATCCTTTTGCAGGAGCACGGGAGTGAAGGTCGGGGTGAAGTCCAGGTGCACCAGCGCAGGACTCTTATAGCGCGTGAACATCGAGCCCATGACGCTGTTGTTGATGAAGTCGAGGAAGCTGGCCCGCGGCATGCCCGCCTTCTCGGCCAGCACGGTGATTTCCGCCAGGTTCTGCGCGACTACGCCGAGGAGCAGGTTGTGGCAGATCTTCGCCAGCCGGGCGAGCTCCCCCTCCCCCACGTAGCTCACATGCCGTCCCAGCATCGCGATCAGGTGCTGCACCGCCTCGAAGGCATCGCGCGGCCCCGATACCACGACCGACAGCAAACCTGCCTGCCCGACCTTGCCGTTGCCGCTGACCGGGGCGGCCAGGAAGGCCGTGCCGCGGTCGCCGGCGGCCATCCGTACCCGGCTGGACGCCGCCGCGGAGACCGTGGAGCAGTCGATGAGGAACCGGGGGGCGCGCCCGGGGTCGGCGAGCAGCCGGGTCACGACGGACTCCAGCTCCGCTGACCCGGTCACCATGGTGAAGACCACGTCCCGGCCTGCGAGGTCGGACGGATCATCGGCGAGTTCTGCCCCGGCCCGGAGGATGGCCTCCGCCTTGCCCCGGGTCCGGTTCCACACCGCCAGGGGCACACCCGCCCGGGCCAGGCGCTCAGCCAGCGGCTTGCCCATCCGGCCGGTTCCTATCCAACCGACCGTCAAGCTGGCCGCCGCCGAGTCCGCCATCGTTCCCACCTTGCCGCGAGCCACGCTGAGGATCTTGCTAACTACAAACTGCAATCGATTGTGAATCAATCATAACAGAATGCCCCCTCGTGTCACCGCTACGGCGGCCGGGGATGAGAATTCAGATCGCGGAGGCCGGGGCAAACCGGCGTGTACCTGCCGCCACCCCAGCGTGTACCTGCCGCCACCCCCAGCGTGTACCTGCCGCCACCCCAGGTCCCAGCGCTCTGCGGGGAGCAGCGAGGGCAGATGACGGTAGCCACCGGGGCGGGATACCGCCGGCCAGCCCGCCGCCGCTGAAGCCCACCAATCTCATTAACCTCTCAAGCCCCGCGAGCCGCCGGGCAGTAATCGTGATCATGGGATTGGTGTCGTCCCAGCCACACCAAAGCCATGATCACGACGGGGGCTGGGGGCTCCTGGGGCTCTTGGGGTCCCCGGGGCTCCCGGGGCTGGGGGGCATTGGGGGGGGCATCCCGGCTGGCGGGGCGTCACCGGCCGGCGGGTGGAGGCTCCTGGGGGGTCCCCCGGCTCGCGGGGGCCGGGCCGCTGGGCGGCTCAGCCGGGGTGGGACTGGGCAGCGGGGACGTAGGGGATGGTCAGCCGGACGGTGGTGCCGCGGCCGGGGGTGCTGATCAGCTCCAGGCGGCCGCCGAGCAGCTCGGCCCGCTCCCGCATGCCGGACAGCCCGAACCCGGTGGGCCCGCCCGGGGGGACCCCGCCCGGGGCCGGGAGGCCCGCGGCGGCCACCTCGAAGCCGGTGCCGTCGTCGGTGACCTCCAGCGTGACCCGGTCCCGCTGCCGGTGCAGCCGGACCCGGACCGACTGGGCGCTGGCGTGCTTGGCCGCGTTCTGCAGCGCCTCCTGGGCGGTCCGGTAGACCGCGGTCTCCACGTGCTCGGCCATGCTGAGCGGAGCCGCCTCGACCCGCACGTCCAGGGTGGGGAACGAGTGGCCCAGGCTCTCCAGGCTGGCGGCCAGGCCCAGGTCGTCCAGGACCGGGGGGCGCAGCCCGGCGATCGCGGTCCGGGTCTCGTCCAGCGCGGCGGCGGCCAGTTCCTGGGCCCGGGCCACCTGCTCCGCCGCGACCTCCGGTGAGCCCGGGATGGCGTCGGCCGCGGCCGACAGGTGGAAGAACAGGCTCACGATGCGCTGGCTGATGCCGTCGTGGATCTCCCCGGCCATCCGCCGCCGCTCGTGCTCCTGCCACTCCACCATCCGCTCGGCGAACCGCTCCAGCGCCTCCTCCCGCTCGGCCAGCCGGCGGTGCAGCCGGGCGTTCTCGATCGCGCCGGCCACCAGGCCCGCCACCGAGCCGAGCAGCTCCACGTCGGCCGGGGTGAACTCCCGGCGCAGCCGGGTGTGCACGTTCAGCACGCCGACCAGGTGGCCCATGGGCGTGACCACCGGCACCGAGAGCATGGACGTGTACTCCTCGCCGCGCAGCGCCGGGATGTAGCGGTACCGGGGGTCGGCCGCCTTGTTGTCCACGATGACGGCGGGCTGGCCGTGGTCGGCCACCCAGCCGGCCACCCCCTCCCCCACGGCCAGCTCGATGGTGCCGACCATGGTGTCGAAGGGGGGCGTCGCCCCGCGCAGCTGGAGCTTGCGGCCCTCCTCGTCGAGCAGGTGCACGAAGCACACGTCGGTCTCGGTGGTCTCGGTGACGAGCTGGGCGACGCCCTGCAGGATCCGGTCCAGGTCCAGGCCGGCCGAGATGGTCTCGACCACCTTGGACAGGAGCTGGGCCTCCCGCTCGGCGTCGGCGACCCCCAGCCGGCCCGCGTCGCCGCCCTCACCCAGGCCCGGGATCAATGGAAGACCCCTTCGCGGAGCGCGACCGCGACCGCACCGGCCCGGTCGGACACGCCGAGCTTGCGGTAGATGCCCCGCGAGTGCGTCTTGACCGTCTCCTCGCTGACCACCAGCCGCATGGCAACAGCCCGGTTGGACAGGCCGGCGACCAGCAGGGACAGGACCTCGCTCTCCCGCTGGGTCAGGCCCAGGTGGGCGCCGGGCCAGAACTCGCCGCTGCGCAGCCGGGCCGCGGACAGCGCCACCCGGCCGGCCAGGCTGGGATCGATGAGCACTTCGCCGTCGAAGATCCGGCGCAGGTAGTCGACCAGCTCGCCGCCGCGGATCCGCTTGAGCAGGAAGCCCGCCGCGCCGACCCGGAGGGCCTGGTAGAGGTACTGCTCGTCGTCGTAGACGGTCAGGAACACGACCTTGCACCCGGGGGTGACACGGAGGATCTCGGCGCACAGATCCAGGCCGCTGGCCCCGCGCAGCCGGACGTCGAGCAGCACCGCGTCCGGCTTGAGCTCACTGACCAGGGGCACCACCCGGCCCGGGTCGCTGGACTCGCCGACGATCTCTACCTGGTCCTGGTACGGCGCCAGCATGGCCTTCAGGCCGTCCAGCACCATCTGGTGGTCATCCACGATCACCACGGTCATCGGCCCCGGATGATCCGGTGCCGGACCCTCCTCGGTCAGCTGGTCCATGCCCGGAAAGGTACCCACCTGAGGGTCACGTGCTCGCCTCGAGCAGGTGCCAGAGCAGCAGGAGCTGCGCGATGGCCAGCGGCTCGCTGCGTTTCCCCGGGGCGAACTCCCCTAGCTTGTCCGGCAGCGCCGCGTCGGTGCTGGCCGCCGAGGGGGCGAACGACAGCTGCTCCCAGATCGCCTTCTCGACGATCCGGCTGTCCTCCCGCGGCGCATACCCGTGCACGTGCAGGGCGTCCACCGGGCGGCCGTCGCTGTCCCTGATCAGCTTGAGGTGCACGGTCCGCCGGTCGTCGTCGGTCAGCACGTGGGCCAGCTCCGGGTGCTGGATGGTCGGCCGGAGCAGGATCTCCGCGGACAGCTGCGTCCCGTCGCGATCCGCGTGCCCGGCGACCGGGGCGAACCGGATGGAGATGTCGGCCTGCTGGCGCTGCGGCCGGATGAACGCGGCCGATTCGGGCTCGCGCCGGTCCAGCTCGGCGAGGACCTGCTCGCGGGTGTAGCCGCGCTCGGCGCAGTCCCGCTTGAGCTTCCACTCGCGCCGGATCTCCTCGGGCGGGTCCAGGTAGACGGTGATGTCGAAGCAGGCCCGGGACAGCCTGGTGTGCAGCGGCAGCAGGCCCTCGACGATCACGAACTCGCGGGGCTCGACCAGGACCGGCCGGACCAGCTCACCGGTGGCGTGGTCGTAGACCGGCTTGAGGATGGGCCGCCCCAGCGCGAGCAGCTGGAGATGCTGCTCCAGCACGTCCATGTAGTTGCACTCGGGGTTGAGCACCGTGAACGGGACGTTGCGCCGCTCGGCCCGGTCGTAGCGGTGGTAGTCGTCCACGCACAGCGCGGTGGCCCGGTCCGCGCCCAGCGCCGCGGCAATGCCGCGGGTCAGCGTGGTCTTGCCCGCGGCGCTGTCGCCGGCGATGGCCAGCATGACGGGCCGGGGCGGCTGCGGCACCGACTCGCTGCGGCGCAGCCGCATGAGCTTGTCGGGCATCAGGCTGATCGCCTTCCCGTAGTCCGGACTGGACTTTCCACTCTAAGCAGGCCTGATCCCCCGGCCTCCCCCCAAACGGGGAGGCCGGGGGGTAGCTCCAGCCCCTATTCCCCCACCCCGGCCCACCCCGGCGGGGGAAGCGCCCGGCCGGGCGCACGCGTACCGTCGGCGGATGGACGCACTGGTCGCGCGGGCGTCGGCGCTGGTGGCACCCCCCAAGGGGATCCTCGCCACCGGGCCCGGCGGCGCAGCCCTGGCCGGCTGGCCGCCGCCGGGGTGCCGCCCACCGGGGACAACCGCCGGGCCTTCCGCGAGCTGCTGGTCACCGCGCCCGGCCTGCGGGCCGGCATCAGCGGGGTGCTCCTCGACGCCGAGGCCATGCACCAGCGGTCCGCGGGCGGGCTGCCGCTGCCCGAGGCGGCCGCCGCGGCCGGCCTGATGACCGGGGTCAAGGCGGACGCGGCCGGCATCCGCTGCCCCCCGCCCGGTCCGAGACGGTCACCGAGGGCCTGGACGGGCTGCCGGGCCGGCTGGCGGCCTGGACCCGCCAGGGTGCGGTGTTCGCCTCGTGGCGGGCCGTGCTGCGGATCGGGCCGGGCACCCCGTCGCCGGTGGCGATCCGGGCCAACGCGCAGGCCCTGGGCCGGTACGCGGCCGCCTGCCAGCAGGCGGGCCTGGTCCCGGTGGTCGCGCCGCACCTGGACGGCACCGGCCCGCACACGGCGGCCCAGGCCGAGACCGTGATGTCGCTGGTGCTGCTGGCGGTGATGAGCGAACTGGACGCCTACGGCGTGGATCCGGCGGCGGTCGTGCTCAAGCCGACCATCACCGTGCCCGGCGCGGAACCCGGGACAGGGGGCAGCACTGCCGAGATCGCCGAGGCGACCCTGCGGACCCTGGGCGGGGTGCCGGTCACGCTGGCGGGCGTGGCCTTCGCGGCCGGCACCGAGCAGCCCGGCCGGGCCACCGGGATCCTGGCCGCGATGCAGTCCCTGCCGCACGTGTGGCCGCTGACGTTCGCGTTCGGCCGGGCCCTGACCGGGCCGGCGCTGGCGGCCTGGGGCGGCCAGGCCCAGCCGGTGGGCGGCGGGCCAGCGGGCCCTCGCGCACCGGGTCGCGATGAACGTGGCCGCCATGGAGGGCCGCTACGCCCCGGAACTGGATCTCGACGCCGCCTGACCGGGCCGGCCCTGGGTCAGCAGGCCGGTCGGACCGTTATGGAAAAAGAAACCTGCTCAGACGTTGAAACCGAGCGCGCGGAGCTGCTCCCGGCCGTCGTCGGTGATCTTCTCCGGGCCCCACGGCGGCAGCCAGACCCAGTTGATCCGGAAGTCGGTGACCAGACCGTCCAGGGCCGACCGGGCCTGATCCTCGATCACGTCGGTGAGCGGGCAGGCCGCGCTGGTCAGCGTCATGTCGATGGTCAGGGTCTTGTCCTCGCCCAGCGTCACCCCGTAGATCAGCCCGAGGTCGACCACGTTCACGCCCAGCTCGGGGTCGACCACGTCGCGGAGGGCCTCGACCAGGTCCTCGGTCTCCGGGGTGATCTCCAGCAGGGGACCGCTGGTCCCAGTGTCGTCCGTCATTTCTGCTCCTCCAGCGCTTGCGCGGTGGCGTCCTTCCAGGCCATCCAGCCCAGCAGGGCGCACTTGATCCGGGCCGGGTACTTCGCCACCCCGGCGAACGCCACCCCGTCGCCCAGGATGTCCTCGTCCGGTTCCAGCTGGCCCTTGGACTGCATGAGGCGCAGGAACTCCTCAGCCAGGCTCATCGCCTCGGGCACGGTCTTGCCGATGATCAGCTCGCTCATCACCGACGCGCTGGCCTGGCTGATGGAACAGCCCAGCGCGTCGTAGGACACGTCGGCCACGACCGGCTCCCCGGTCGCATCCTTGAGCGTGACCCGCAGCGTCACCTCATCCCCGCACAGCGGGTTCACGTGGTGCACCTCGGCGTCGTACGGCTCCCGCAGGCCCTTGTGCTGCGGGTGCCGGTAGTGGTCCAGGATGACTTCCTGGTACAGGGATTCCAGCCGCATCAGGCACCGCCGAAGAAACGCTGCGCCTGCCCGATCCCGTCGACCAGGGCGTCAACCTCGGCCGTCGTGTTGTACAGGTAGAACGAGGCCCGGGTGCTGGCCTGGATGCCGTACCGGCGGTGCAGCGGCCAGGCGCAGTGGTGCCCGGCCCGGACAGCCACGCCGTGCTCGTCGAGCACCTGGCTGACGTCGTGCGGGTGCACGTCCCCCAGCGTGAACGAGATCGCCGCGCCGCGGACCGCCGGGTCCGCGGGACCCAGCACGCGCAGCCCCGGCACCGTGCCCAGCGCGTCCAGCGCGTACGCGATCAGACCCCGCTCGTGCGCGCGGACCGCGTCCAGGCCGATGTCGGACAGGTAGTCGATGGCCGCGTCCAGGCCGGCCGCCTCGGCGATCGGCATGGTCCCGGCCTCGAACTTGTGCGGCGGGGCCGCGAACGTCGAGTGGTCCATCCAGACGCTCTCGATCATCTCGCCGCCGCCGAGGAACGGGGGCATCTCCTCGAGCAGCTCGCGGCGGCCCCACAGGACGCCGATGCCGGTCGGGCCGCACATCTTGTGGCTGGTGAAGCCCAGGAAGTCCGCGCCCAGGGCCTGCACGTCGACCGGCATGTGCGGGACGGACTGGGCCGCATCCACCAGCACCAGCGCGCCCGCCGCGTGCGCGGCGTCGGCGATCTCGCGGACCGGGTTGATCGTGCCGAGCACGTTGGACTGGTGGGCCAGGGCCACCAGCTTGGTGCGGTCGGTGATGAGGTCGCCGGCCTGGGCCAGGTCGAGCTGGCCGTCGTCGGTCACCCCGAACCAGCGCAGCGTGGCGCCGGTCCGCTCGCACAGCAGCTGCCACGGGACGATGTTGGAGTGGTGCTCCATCTCGGTGATGACGATCTCGTCCCCGGGGCCGAGGCGGAACCGGCCGGAACCGGAGCCGCCAGGCTGGCCCGCGCCCGGCAGGCTGACACTCGCGTTGCCCATCGAGTAGGCGACCAGGTTGATGCCCTCGGAGATGTTCTTGGTGAACACCACCTCGGCCTCGTCCCCGGCGCCGATGAAGCCGGCCACCTTGATCCGGGCGCCCTCGTACGCGGCGGTGGCCTCCTCGCCGAGCTGGTGGCTGGCCCGGTGGATGTTGGCGTTGTGCCGCTCGTAGAACTCGTCCAGCCGCTCGATGACCTGGCGCGGCTTCTGCGAGGTGTTCGCGCTGTCCAGGTAGACCAGCGGCTGCCCGTCCCGGACCTGCCGGTCCAGGATCGGGAAATCCTTGCGGATCCGCGCCACGTCCAGGGTCATGCGGCGGCCCCCGCGGCGGCCTTGATCCACTTCTCGTAGCCTTCGGCCTCGAGGGTCTCGGCCAGCTCCGGGCCGCCTTCGTCAACGATCCGGCCGCCCACGAACACGTGCACGAAGTCCGGCTTCACGTAGCGCAGGATCCGCGTGTAGTGGGTGATCAGCAGGACCCCGTGCCCGGGCTGGGCGGCAAACCGGTTGACTCCCTCGGACACCACCCGGAGCGCGTCGATGTCCAGCCCGGAGTCGGTCTCGTCGAGGATCGCGAACTTCGGGTTGAGCAGCTCGAGCTGGAGGATCTCGTGCCGCTTCTTCTCGCCGCCGGAGAAGCCCTCGTTCAGGTTGCGCTCGGCGAACTGGGGCTCGATCGACAGCGCGGCCATGGCCTCGCGCATCTCCTTGAGGAACACGCGGAGCTTCGGCGGCTCGCCGCGCACGGCGGTGACCGCGGTGCGCAGGAAGTTGGACACGGTCACCCCGGGCACTTCCACCGGGTACTGCATGGCCAGGAACAGGCCGGCCCGGGCCCGCGCGTCGACGCTCATGGACAGCACGTCCTCGCCGTCCAGGGTCACGCTGCCCTGGGTGACCTGGTACTTGGGATGCCCGGCGATCGCGTAGGCCAGCGTGGACTTGCCCGAGCCGTTCGGGCCCATGATGGCGTGGATCTCGCCGTCTCTCACGGTCAGGTCAACGCCGCGCAGGATCTCGCGGCTCTGATCGGCCGCATCCACCACGCTGACGTGCAGGTCGCGGATTTCCAGAGTGGCCATCGCTATCTCACTATCTCCAAAGCTGTTCGGTGGTCGGGTCAGGAGCCGGGCGCGGCCGGGACGGCGACGTACACGTCGCCGCCGTCAACCTTCACCGGGTAGGTCGGGACGGGCTTGGTGGCCGGCGGGCCGGTGGGCGCGCCGGTGCGCAGGTCGAAGCAGGAGCCGTGCAGCCAGCACTCCACGGTGTGGTCGTAGACCTCGCCCTCCGACAGCGGCACTTCCTCGTGCGAGCAGACGTCGCGCAGCGCGAACACTTCGCCGTCCACCCGGATCACGGCGATCGGCTCGTCGCCGACCTCGACGCCGATGGCCCCCTGCGGGGGAACGTCGGCCAGCGCGCAGACGCGGACGAAGGTGCCCGTGGTCCCGGACTCCCGGGTCTCGCTCATTCCTGCCCCTCCTCGGCGGTGAGCCCCTGCAGCCCGGGCAGGGTGGCCAGCTCGTTCTCGATCGCGGTGGTGATCCGCTCGCGCAGCTCGGCTACCTCGATCTTGGCGATCAGCTGGCCGAAGAAGCCCCGGATGACCAGGCGGCGCGCCTCGTCCAGCGGGATGCCCCGGGCCATCAGGTAGAACAGGTGATGGTCTTCCAGCCGCCCGCTGGTGCTGGCGTGACCAGCCCCGACGACCTCGCCGGTGAGGATCTCCAGGTTGGGCACGGAGTCGGCCCGGGCCCCCTCGGTGAGCAGGAGGTTCCGGTTGCGCTCGTAGGTGTCGGTGCCGACCGCCTCGGGCCGGATCAGCACGTCGCCGATCCACACCGAGTGCGCGCTGTCGCCCTGCAGGGCGCCCTTGTACTCGACCCGGCTGCGGCAGTGCGGCTGGTTGTGGTCCACGAACAGCCGGTGCTCCAGGTGCTGCCCGGGGTCGGCGAAGTACAGGCCGAGCAGCTCGGCGTCGCCGCCGGGACCCGCGTAGCTGACCGAGGGGGCCAGCCGGACCACCCCGCCGCCCAGGCTCACCACGGTGTGCTGGAACGTCGCGTCCCGGCCCACCCGCGCCTGGTGCTGGCTGAGGTGCACGGCGTCGGCCGCCCAGTCCTGCACGCTCACTACCGACAGCGACGCCCCGTCGCCCACCACGAACTCCACGTTGTCGGCGTACGTCGCGGACCCGGCGTGATCGAGCACGACCACCGCCCGCGAGTTGTGACCCACCTCGACGACGGTGTGCCCGAACGCGGCCCCGCCGGCGTCCTCACCGCGCACCGACACCACGGTCGGCCCGGGGACGTCAGTGTCCGGCGGCACGGTGATCACCGTGCCCTCCTCGAACGACGCGAACGCCCGGGCGGCGACCCGGTCGGCCGGCATGAACGCGGTCCCGTACCGGGCGTCGCCGCGCGGCGGGCGCTCCACATGGACCCCGGGTGCGGCGTCCACCTCGACCCTGACCTTGCCGGCCGCCAGCGGCTGGGCGCCCGGCAGACCGCGCAGGCGGCGGAGCGGCGTGAACCGCCACTCCTCCTCCCGCCCGGTCGGCACCGGGAAATCGGCCAGGTCGGCCGAGTGCTGCTCGTGCAGCCGTGAGACCGGGGCGGCGGACTCCACCGCCCCCTGAAGCCCTGCCATCAGCCGACCGCCCCCTCCATCTGGAGCTCGATCAGCCGGTTCAGCTCGAGCGCGTACTCCATGGGCAGCTCACGGGCGATCGGCTCGATGAAGCCGCGGACGATGGTCGCCGCCGCCTCGTCTTCGGTCATGCCCCGGCTCATCAGGTAGAACAGCTGGTCCTCGGAGATCTTGGAGACGCTGGCCTCGTGGCCCATCTCCACGTCGTCCTCGCGGACGTCCACGTACGGGTAGGTGTCCGACCGGCTGACCGAGTCCACCAGCAGCGCGTCGCACTTCACGGTGGACCTGGAGTGCCCGGCCCCCTCCTGGACCTTGACCAGGCCGCGGTAGGAGGTCCGGCCGCCGCCGCGGGCCACCGACTTGGACACGATGTTGGACGAGGTGTGCGGGGCGCAGTGGACCATCTTGGCCCCCGCGTCCTGATGCTGGCCCTCGCCGGCGAACGCCACCGACAGGGTCTCGCCCCGGGCGTGCTCGCCCATCAGGTAGACGGCCGGGTACTTCATCGTGACCTTGGAGCCGAGGTTCCCGTCGATCCACTCCATGGTCGCCCCGGCGCTGCACACGGCCCGCTTGGTGACCAGGTTGTAGACGTTGGCGGACCAGTTCTGGATCGTGGTGTAGCGGCAGCGCGCCCCGGCCTTGACGATGATCTCGACCACGGCGGAGTGCAGCGAGTCGGACTTGTAGATCGGCGCGGTGCAGCCCTCGACGTAGTGCACGTAGGCGCCCTCGTCCACGATGATCAGCGTCCGCTCGAACTGGCCCATGTTCTCCGTGTTGATCCGGAAGTAGGCCTGCAGCGGGATCTCCACGTGCACGTTCTTCGGCACGTAGATGAAGCTGCCGCCGGACCACACGGACGTGTTCAGCGCGGCGAACTTGTTGTCGCCCGGCGGGATGACCGTGGCGAAGTACTCCTGGAACAGCTCCGGGTGCTCGCGCAGCGCCGTGTCGGTGTCCTGGAAGATGACGCCCTTTTCCTCCAGGTCCGCACGGATCTTGTGGTAGACCACCTCGGACTCGTACTGGGCCGCCACCCCGCCGATCAGCCGCTGCTTCTCGGCCTCGGGGATACCCAGCTTGTCGTAGGTGTTCTTGATGTCGGCAGGCAGGTCGTCCCAGGTCGCCGCCTGCTTCTCGGTGGACCGGACGAAGTACTTGATGTTCTCGAAGTCGATGCCGGACAGGTCGGCGCCCCAGTTCGGCATGGGCTTGCGGTCGAACAGCTTCAGGCCCTTCAGCCGCAGGTCGAGCATCCACTCCGGCTCGTTCTTCAAGCCCGAGATGTTGCGGACGACCTCTTCGGACAGGCCCCGGCGGGCGCCCGTGCCGGCCACGTCCGAGTCAGCCCAGCCGAACTTGTACCGGTCCAGGCCCTCGAGTTCGGGGTGAGCGGTGGTGGTCATACGGAGATGCCTCCGATTTGCGTGCGGTTATGGAGTGGTGCGGGTATTCAGCAGAGCTGGTGCGGTGATGTGCGTGGTGCAGATCCCATCGCCGTGCGCGATGGTGGCCAGGCGCTGCACGGGCGTGCCGAGGAGCCGGGCGAACGCTTCCGTCTCCGCCTCGCACAGCTGGGGGAACTCGGCGGCCACGTGCGCCACCGGGCAGTGGTGCTGGCAGAGCTGCTCGCCCCGGCCGGTGCTGGTCCCGGGCCCGGTACTGGTCCCGGGCTCGGTGCCGGTGCTGGTCCCGGGCCCGGTGCGGGCGCTGGTCCGGGGGGCGCCGCTCGCCGAGGCGGCATAGCCATCCGCGGACAGCGCCTCGGCCAGGGCCGCGACCCGGTCCTGCGGGGCCGCGGCCTGGACCACCGGGCCGTACCGCCGCTCCAGGTCAGCGACCTGGCGGCGGGCGAAGTCGGCGACCGCGGCCGGGCCGGCCACCTCGGCCAGGAAGCGCAGCGCGCTGGTGGCCAGGTCGTCGTAGGCGTGCTCGAACGCGCTCCGGCCCACGTCGGTGATGGCGAACAGCTTGGCCGGGCGGCCCCGCCCCCGGCTGGCCGGGCGGCGGGCCGTGCGGGTCTCGATCATCCCGTCGGCGAGCAGGTTGTCCAGGTGCCGCCGGACCGCGGCCGGCGTCAGGTTCAGCCTGGTACTCAGGCCGGCCGCGGTGACCGGGCCGTTCTCCAGGATGAGCCGGGCAATCTGGGCCCGGGTGCCGCGCTCCGCCGGCCCGTGCTTCATGAGCCCGTACTTCATGAGACTGGGCCTCATGAGACTGGGCTTCATGAGACTGGGCTTCATGAGACTGGGCTCATGGACTGGAGGCAGCGAGGCGGGCTGGGCAGCCGGAAGCCCCGCACCACGCTGGGTGCCCGAGGCCGCGCTGTCCAGTCCCACGCTTTTCACAACATCATTGTGCCGTAAATACTTCCGCGCCCGCAATCCAGCCCCCCGATAGCTGTGGCGCCCCGGGGCGGGCTTCCGGTGGCGGGGCCGGTGCGGCGGCTGCCGCGGGGCCGGTGCGGCGGCTGCCGCGGGGCCGGTGCGGCGGCTGCCGCGGGCGGCCGGGCCGGTGCGGCGCCCGGCCGCGCGCCGGGCTGGTTACTTGAGGAAGCCACGGAGCAGGGCGGCGGTGCCGTCCAGGTGCTCGGCCACGGCCCGCTGGGCGGCCCGGGTGTCCCCGGCCAGGATCGCCTCCACGATCGCGGTGTGCTGGGTCGCGGTGTGGTCAATGTTGCGCTGCAGCACCGGGATCGCGTTCAGCAGGTCGTTGAGGCGGACCCGGGCGTCGGCGCAGGCGGCCGTGAGGAGGCTGGAGCCGGTCAGTTCCGCGATGGACAGGTGAAACAGCGTGTCCATCCGCCGGTAGTCCCCGGGGCAGGCCCGGTTCACGGCGGCCAGCCGGGTCAGCAGCACCTCACGGATCCCGCCCGCGTCCAGCCCGCCCGCGTCCAGCCCGCCCGCGTCCAGCCCGCCCCCGTCCCCGGCGAGGTCGCCCCGCTGGGCCAGCAGCTGGGCGGCCCCGGTTTCCACCGCCATCCGGAAGGTCAGCGCGTCGTTGATCTTGCCGGCGTCCTCGACGGCCATCCGCCGCAGCTCGACGCGGCTCGGCGCGGGTGGGACATAGGTGACGAACGTGCCGCCGAACCGGCCCCGCCGCGACTCCACGTAGCCCGCCTCCCGCAGGTCCCCGATGGCCTCGCGGAGGGTGATCCGGCTGACGCCGAGCAGCGCCGCCAGCTCCCGCTCGGCGGGGAAGCGCTCGCCGGGGCCGACCACGCCCAGCTTGATGACGGCCAGCAGCCGCTCGACGGTCTCCTCGAACGCGTTCTGCGACCGAACCGGGCCCAGCACGGCGGCCAGATCCGCCCGGCCCGGGACGGTCATCCCCCCGGCCGGGGATGCGCCGCCGGCCGCTGATGCGCCGCAGGCGGGCCCGCCGCCGGCCGGGGAAGCGTGGCCTGGCCGGGAAAGTCGGCTGGTCCGGCGCGGAAATCCGGTCCTGGGTCTTGACATCCGCCGCTCGCTATCCATCAATGGTCTGATATTAAACCATTCGCTTTACCGGTGGCAGATCAGCGTCCGCTCCGCTCCCGGCCTCCCATGGTCCTCAGGCCCGCATCAGCCCAGCTCACAGGCCCCCCACCGGGCCCTTCAGCATCCAGGAGCAGTCATGGCGGTCAACGAGCAAGCGGCGCCGCTCAACGACGATGAGAGAGCCCTGCACCAGATGGGCTACGCCCAGGAACTGCGGCGGCGGATGTCCGGGTTCTCGAACTTCGCCGTCTCGTTCACGATCATCTCGATCCTCTCCGGCTGCCTCACCCTGTACGGGTTCGGCATGGCCACCGGCGGCCCGGCCGTCATCGTCTGGGGCTGGCTGTTCGTCGGCGTCATGACCCTGTTCGTCGGCCTGGCCATGGCCGAGGTGTGCTCCAGCTACCCGACTGCGGGCGGCCTCTACTACTGGTCGGCCAAGCTGGCGCCGCGGCACGGTCCCGCCTGGTCCTGGTTCACCGGCTGGTTCAACTTCCTCGGCCAGGTCGCGGTGACCGCGGGCATCGACTTCGGTGCGGCGTTCTTCATCAACGCATTCGGCGCGCTGGTGTGGGGCTGGAGCACCGTGCACTGGGTGACGATCCTGATCTACGCGATCGTGCTGCTGATCCACGGCCTGCTGAACCAGTTCGGCATCCGGCTGGTGGCGCTGCTGAACGACGTCAGCGTGTGGTGGCACATCACCGGCGTGCTGCTCATCGTCGGGGTGCTCGTCTTCGCGCCGTCGCACCACCAGTCGGCCAGCTTCGTGTTCGGGCACTTCGTCAACGACACCGGGCTGCACGTGGCCCCGATCTACATCGTGCTGATCGGCCTGCTGCTGGCCCAGTACACGTTCACCGGCTACGACGCCTCGGCGCACATGACCGAGGAGACGCACAGCGCCGCCCGCAGCGGCCCGCGCGGCATCGTGATGTCGATCCTGGTCTCGCTGGCCGCGGGCTGGGTGCTGCTGATCGGGATCACCTTCGCCATCCAGCACTACGAAGCGGAGCGCACCTCGGCCACGGGAGTGCCGCCCGCGCAGATCTTCATCGATGCCGCCGGATCGGCCTGGGCCAAGTTCCTGCTGCTGGTGGTGATCGGCGCCCAGTTGTTCTGCGGCATGTCCTCGGTCACCGCCAACTCCCGGATGATCTACGCGTTCTCCCGGGACGGAGCGCTGCCGGGGTCCGCGGTCTGGCACCGGGTGAACAAGCGCACCCGCACACCTACCAACGCGATCTGGCTGGCCGCGGTCGGTGCCCTCATTCTCGGGCTGCCGTACCTGTGGAACGCCACCGCGTACGCCGCGGTCACCTCCATCGCGGTCATCGGGCTCTACATCGCCTACGTCATACCGACCTTCCTGCGGCTGCGCCAGGGCGACCGCTTCCAGCGCGGCCCCTGGCATCTGGGCCGCTGGAGCAAGCCGATCGGGATCATCGCGGTCACCTGGGTGGTGATCATCACCATCCTGTTCATGCTGCCGCAGGTCGGCCCCATCACCTGGAGCACGTTCAACTACGCGGTGTTCGCCGTCGTCGCGGTGATCGGCTTCGCCGGCATCTACTGGCTGGCCTCCGCGCGGAACTGGTTCACCGGGCCGCGGGTCCAGGGCACGCCGGAGGAACTGGCCGCGATCGAGCAGGAACTGTCCGGCTGACCGGGCCGCCGCCCGGGGCGCGAGGGGGCGGCTGGCCGCGGCGTCCCGGGCCGGCGCACCGGGCCGCACCGCGTCCGCGGCGCGGGGCGGACTGGATCAAACCGGACCGGGTAACACCTAGGCAGACGGCCGCAGAGACGGGAGCCTCATGGAGAAACAGCGCGGTGCGACCCCGCATACCCGGCGCCGCGGGATGCTCACCCTCGAGCAGCTTCGCGTGGAGGTGAGCGAGGGCAACATCGACACGGTCGTCGTCGCGTTCACCGACATGCAGGGCCGCCTGCAGGGCAAGCGGCTCGCCGCGGAGTACTTCCTCGACGACGTGGTCGGCAGCGTGATCGAGGGATGCAACTACCTCCTCGCGGTGGACGTGGAGATGAACACCGTCAACGGGTACGCGATGTCGTCCTGGCAGACCGGCTACGGCGACTTCGTGATGGTGCCTGACCTGAGCACGCTGCGCCGGGTGCCCTGGCAGGAAGCCACGGCGATGGTCCTGGCCGACCTCACCTGGCATGACGGGAAGCCGGTCGTGGCCTCCCCGAGGCAGATCCTGAAGGCCCAGACCGACCGGCTGGCCGAGCGCGGGCTGCAGGCCCTGGCGGGCACCGAGCTCGAGTTCGTGGTCTTCAACGACTCCTACGCCGCCGCCCAGGCCGCCGGGTACCGCCACCTCACGCCGGCCAACTCCTACAACGTGGACTACTCGATCCTGGGCACCGCCCGGATCGAGCCGCTGCTGCGCAAGCTCCGCAACGGCATGGCCGGCGCGGGCCTGCAGGTGGAGTCGGCCAAGGGCGAGTGCAACCTGGGCCAGCACGAGATCGCGTTCCGTTACGCGGAGGCCGCGACCACGTGTGACAACCACTCGATCTACAAGACCGGGGCCAAGGAGATCGCCGACGCCGAGGGCATGAGCCTCACGTTCATGGCCAAGCCGAACGCGCGGGAAGGCAACTCCTGCCACATTCACCTCTCGGTCCGCCAGGAGGACGGCACCCCGGTCATGGCCGGGGACGGGCCGCACGGGCTGTCCGCGTTCGGCGAGCACTTCATCGCGGGCCAGCTCGCCGTGCTGCCTGAGCTGGTGCTCTGGCACGCGCCGAACATCAACTCCTACAAGCGCTACGTCCTGGGCAGCTTCGCTCCGACCGCGGTCCGGTGGGGCGTGGACAACCGGACCTGCGCGATGCGGCTGGTCGGGCACGGCGCCGGGCTGCGGGTGGAGAACCGGGTCCCGGGCGGCGACGTGAACCCCTACCTGGCCGTCGCGGCCATGATCGCCGCCGGGCTGCACGGGGTGGACCGGGAACTGCCGCTGGAGGAGGCGTTCGAGGGGAACGCCTACACGGCCGACGGCCGCCGGGTGCCGTCAACCCTCCGCGACGCGCTGGACCTGTGGCTCAAGAGCGAACTGGCCCGCGAGGCGTTCGGCAGCGACGTGGTGGAGCACTACGCCAACGCGGCCCGGGTGGAGATCGCGGCGTTCGACGCGGCGGTCACCGACTGGGAACTGAACCGGGGGTTCGAGCGGCTGTAGCCCGGACCCGGCCGGATCCGCACGCGAGGAGACTGGAACAGGCATGTCCACGTTCACCGTTGTGAACCCGGCCACCGAGGACCCGGTGGCCGGGGTGCCGTCCTGCTCGGCAGAGCAGGCGGACGAGGCAGTCGCCCGGGCGTCCGCCGCGCAGGCCGCCTGGCGGGCGGTGGCCCCCGGGGACCGGGCCGCGCTGCTGCGCCGCTTCGCCGAGGTGGTGGACGGCCACCTCGAGGAGCTCGCCCAGCTGGAGGTGGCCTGCTCGGGCCATCCGGTCGGGCAGGCCCGCTGGGAGGCGGGCAACGTCCGGGACGTGCTGCGCTACTACTCAGCCGCCCCGGAACGCCTCACCGGCCAGCAGATCCCGGTGCCGGGCGGCCTGGACGTCACGTTCAAGGAGCCGGTCGGCATCGTCGGGCTGATCGTGCCGTGGAACTTCCCCATGCCGATCCTGGGCTGGGGGCTGGCCCCCGCCCTGGCCGCCGGGAACCCGGTGATCGCCAAGCCCGCGGAGCGGACCCCGCTCACCGCGATCCGGATCGGCGAGCTGGCCCTGAAGGCCGGCCTGCCCGAGGGCGTCTTCCAGGTGCTGCCGGGTAAGGGCTCGGTGGTGGGCCAGCGGCTGGTGGACCACGCGCTGGTCCGCAAGATCGTCTTTACCGGGTCAACCGAGGTGGGCAGCAAGCTGATGGCCGACTGCGCCCGCCAGGTGAAGCGGGTCACCCTGGAACTGGGCGGGAAGAGCGCCAATATCGTGTTCGCCGACGCCGACCTGGAACGGGCCGCGGCCACCGCGCCGTACGCGGTGTTCGACAACGCCGGGCAGGACTGCTGCGCGCGGTCCCGGATCCTGGTCCAGCGCGCCGTGTTCGACCGCTTCATGGAGCTGCTGGAACCGGCGGTCAAGGGCGTCGTGGTGGGCGATCCCGCGGACCCCGCCACCGAGATGGGCCCGCTGATCACGGCCGAGCACCGCGCCCGGGTTGCCTCGTACGTCCCGGCCGGCGCCCCGGTGGCCTTCCGCGGCAGCGCCCCGGCCGGCCCGGGTTTCTGGTTCCCGCCCACCGTCCTCGCCCCGGTGGCAGTGGACGACCCCGCGTTCACCGAGGAGGTGTTCGGGCCGGTGGTGGCCGTCGTCCCGGTCGAGGACGAGGCGGAGGCCATCGCCGTCGCGAACAACACGCCGTACGGCCTGTCCGGGTCCATCTGGACCGAGAACATCGGGCGGGCCCTGCGGGTGGCCCGGGCGGTGGAGACCGGGAACCTGTCGGTGAACTCGCACGCCTCCGTCCGGTACTGGACCCCGTTCGGCGGGTTCAAGCAGTCCGGCCTGGGCCGCGAGCTCGGCCCCGACGCGCTGGACGCGTTCACCGAAGTCAAGAACGTGTTCATCGCGACGGACTAGCCACAGCCCGCCAGCGGTCAGCACTACAACAGTCAGCACTACAACAGAGGAAGGAAAGGCACGTACATGCAGCGCCTGCAGGACCGAATCGCCGTGATCACCGGCGCGGGCAGCGGCATCGGGCTGGCCAGCACGCGCCGGCTGGCCGCCGAGGGAGCCACCGTGGTCGCCGTCAACGTGGACGAGACGGCCGGCAAGCGTGCCGCCGAGGAGGCCGGCGGCCTGTTCGTGCACGCGGACGTGACCGACCCCGGCGCGGTGCGGGAGATGTACCAGCAGGTGGTCAACGCGTACGGGGCGGTGCACATTGCTTTCAATAACGCCGGTATCTCGCCACCGGATGACGATTCGATCCTGACTACCGGGATCGAAGCGTGGCGCCGCGTCCAGGAGGTCAACCTGACCTCGGTCTACCTGTGCTGCAAGTACGTGATCCCGCACATGCAGCGCCAGGTCGCGGCGGGCGGCCCCGGGGGGTCGGTCATCAACACCGCGTCCTTCGTGGCCACCCTGGGCGCCGCCACCTCGCAGATCTCCTACACCGCGTCCAAGGGCGGCGTGCTGGCGATGAGCCGGGAACTCGGCGTGCAGTTCGCCCGGGAGGGCATCCGGGTCAACGCGCTGTCCCCCGGGCCGGTGAACACGCCGCTGCTGCGCGAGCTGTTCGCCACGGACCCGGAGCGGGCCGCGCGGCGGCTGGTGCACGTGCCGATGGGCCGGTTCGCCGAGGCCGACGAGATCGCCGCCGCGGTCGCGTTCCTGGCCAGCGACGACGCGTCGTTCATCACCGCCGCCAACTTCCTCGTGGACGGCGGGATCTCCGCCGCGTACGTGACGCCGCTATGAGGTCCCGCACCCTGACCCCGCACGTCGGCATCAGCGCTTACGGGGAGCCCGCCCGCTGGGGCCCGTGGGACCGGCCCGCGGCGCTGCTGCCGATGAGCTACCCGGAGGCCGTGGCCGCGGCGGGAGGGGTCCCGGTCCTGCTGCCCCCGCTGCCCGGGATCGAGGAAGCGGTCAGCCGGCTCGACGCGCTGGTGCTGTCCGGGGGCGGTGACATCGACCCGGCCGCGTACGGCGCCGCCCCGCACCCCCGCACCGAGCGGGTGTATCCCGGCCGGGACCGGGCCGAGCGCGCCCTGCTGGCCACGGCCCTGGCGGCCGGGGTGCCGGTCCTCGCCATCTGCCGGGGGCTGCAGATCGTCAACGTGTCCCGGGGCGGCACGCTCCGCCAGCACCTGCCCGACGAGGTGGGCCACCACGATCACGGCTCGCCGCCGGGAGCGTTCGGCGCACATCAGGTGCGGATCGCGGCGGGCAGCCTGCTCGGCAGGATCCTCGGCCCGCCGGGGCCGGACGGCGAGGTGCGCGCCACCGTCCCCACCTCCCACCATCAGGCCATCGGGCGGCTGGGCCAGGGGCTGGTCGCGACCGCCTGGGCGGACGACGGCACGGTCGAGGCGGTCGAGCTGGACCCCGCGGAGCCCAGCGGGACAGCGCTGCTCCTCGCGGTGCAGTGGCACCCCGAGGCCGGGGACGACCCGAGGCTGTTCCGGGCGCTGATCAGCGCGGCGCTGCCGGCCCTCCCGCCCGCGAGCCAGCCAGCGGGAAACCCGGCCAGGCCGAGCCTCTAGACTCGCGTGCGTGAGCACCGGACTCGCAGTCGAGATCACCGGCCTGGTCAAGAGCTACGGCCGCGTCACCGCGGTGAACGGGCTCTCGCTACGGGCCCGGCGGGCCGCCGTGACCGCCATCCTCGGCCCTAACGGGGCCGGCAAGACCACCACGATCGAGATCTGCGAGGGCTACCGCCGGCCCGACGAGGGCACCGTGCGGGTGCTGGGGCTCGACCCGGCCCGGGACGCGCGGCAGCTGCGGCCGCAGGTGGGCGTGATGCTGCAGTCCGGCGGGATCCCGCCGGCCGCCCGGCCCGCGGAGTACCTGCGGGTGCTGGCCGCCTTCTACGCCCATCCGCTCAGCCCGGCCACGCTGCTCGACCGGCTCGGCCTCAGCGGCAGCGTCCGCACCCCGTTCCGGCGGATGTCCGGCGGCCAGCAGCAGCGGCTCGCCCTGGCCGCCGCGGTCATCGGCCGCCCGGAGCTGGTGTTCCTCGACGAGCCCACCGCGGGCCTGGATCCGCAGGCGCGGCTCGCCACCTGGGAGCTGATCAGCAACCTGCGCACGGCCGGCGCAGCGGTGATCTTGACCACGCACAACATGGATGAGGCCCAGCGGCTGGCGGACCAGGTCGCGGTGGTGGACCACGGCCGGCTGGTGGCCGAGGGCACCCCGGCCGACCTGACTGGCACCGCCGGGCAGCTCCGGTTCCGGGCCGAGCCCGGGCTGGACACGGACGGGCTGATGGCCGCCCTGCCGCCGGGCAGCGCGGCCAAGGAGTCCCCGGCCGGCCACTACATCGTGGAAGTGCAGGACCAGGTGGACCCGCAGCTCCTGGCGGCGGTGACCGCGTGGTGCGCCGAGCACGGCGTGCTGGCCCAGGACCTGCGCATCGAGAGCCGCACCCTGGAAGATGTGTTCCTCGAGCTGACCGGACGGGAGCTGCGCCCGTGAGTGGCTCTGCTAGCCCGGGGGGGCGTCCCCCCGGGCCCCCCGGTCGCCGCGCCGCGGCGGCCGGCGGCCCAGCCCTCGACGGCGGGGCCCTGGCCGGCCCGGCCCTGGCTGACCCGGCTGCCGCGGACCCGGGCACCGGGTGGCCCGCGCCGGACCCCGGCAGCGGCCCGCGGGCCCGGATGATCGCCGCGCAGGCCGGGCTGGAGCTGCGCATGCTGGCCCGCAACGGCGAGCAGCTGCTGCTCACCCTGATCATCCCGGTGGCCCTGCTGGCCGGCTTCAGCCTGGAGCACCTGATCAAGAGGGTAGCCGCGGATCGACTTCCTGGTGCCGGGCATCCTGGCCCTCGCGGTCATGTCCACCGCCTTCACCAGCCAGGCCATCGCGACCGGCTTCGAGCGGCGCTACGGCGTGCTCAAGCGGCTCGGCTCTACCCCGCTGCGCCGGGACGGCCTGATCGCCGCCAAGACCGCGACCGTGCTGGTGGTCGAGCTGGGCCAGGCGATCGTGATCATCGTGGTCGGGCTGGCCCTGGGCTGGGCGCCGGACGCCCGGCCGGCCGCCGCGGTCTGGGTGGCGCTGCTGCTGCTGGCGGGAACCGCCGCGTTCAGCGGGCTGGCCCTGCTGCTGGCCGGCACCCTTCGGGCCGAGGCCACGCTGGCCGCGGCCAACCTGGTCTACCTCGTGCTGCTCGGGGTGGGCGGGGTGATCTTCCCGCTGACCAAGTTCCCGGCCGGCGCCCGGCCGGTGCTGCGGCTGCTGCCGTCCGGGGCGCTGTCCGACGGCCTGCACTCGGTGTTGCAGCACGCGGGCGGCCTGCCCGTGCAGGACCTGGTGGTGCTGCTGGTCTGGGCCGCGGTCGCGACCGGCGTGACGGCGCGGGTGTTCCGCTGGGAGTAGCGCTGCCGTGACCCAGGCCAGGGCGGAGGCCGCACTCGGTGCCACGCCGCCGGCGGTGCTCGTGCTCACCGGCGTGGTCTCGGTCCAGGTCGGGGCAGGCCTGGCGGCCCGGCTGTTCAGCCAGGTGCCGCCCGCCGCGGTCACCGGCCTGCGGCTGTGGACGGCCGCGGTGCTGCTCGCGCTGCTGGGCGCACGCGGGCTGCGCCGCGAGATCACCGGGCTGGTCCGCCGGCGAGCCTGGACGGACGCGGCCGTGGTGGTGGCCTTCGGGCTCACCCTGGCGGTCATGAATTACTGCATCTACCAGGCGTTCGCCCGGATCCCGCTGGGCATCGCGGTGACCGTGGAGTTCCTCGGGCCGCTGGCCGTGGCCGTGGCCGCGTCCCGGCGGGCCCTCGACCTGGCCTGGGTGGCGCTGGCCGGGGCCGGGGTCGCGCTGCTCAGCCAGGAGGGCGGCTCGGCGGCCCACCCGGCCGGGCACGGGCTGGCCGGGCACGGGCTGGCCGGGCTCAACCCGGCCGGGCTCGCGTTCGCGCTGGCCGCGGGAGCCGCCTGGGCCGTCTACATCCTGCTCAGCGCGGCCACCGGGCGGCGCTTCCCCGGATCGTCCGGGCTGACACTGGCCATGGCCGTCGCCGCGCTGGCCGTGACCCCGGCGGGGCTGCTGGCGGGCGGGCGCGACCTGCTGCGGCCGGGCGTGCTGGGCACCGGCGCGGCCATCGGGCTGCTGTCCTCGATCATCCCGTACTCGCTGGAACTGGAGACCCTGCGCCGGGTCCCGGCCAAGGTGTTCGGTATCTGGATGAGCGTGGAGCCCGCGGTCGCCGCCCTGATCGGGCTGGCCATGCTCGGCCAGAGCCTCAGCCTGGCGGAGTGGGCCGCCATCGGGTGCGTCACGGTGGCCTCCGCCGGCGCCGCCCTGTCGGTCAGGTGACCGCCCGGCCCGCGAACTGACCGGCCCGTGGGTGCACGCCCGGCACCGCGCTTCTACGATGGGGTCCGTGCCTGCCGATCTCAGCCCGGACGCGACCGGGCCAGCCCCCGCGGACGCCGTGCCCCGGCGCGGCGGCCGGGCCTGGGCCTGGGCCGCCCCCTTCCTTGACCCCACGCCGACCTCGATGCGCCGGGTCGCGCTGGCCGGCGTGGTGGCGAACGCCGGGATCATCATGACCGGGGCCGCGGTCCGGCTCAGCGCCTCCGGTCTCGGCTGCCCCGACTGGCCGGAATGCACCTCGCGCAGCCTGGTGGCCGCGCGCACCAGCGGTGACCCGATGGTCCACACCTACATCGAGTTCTCCAACCGGATGCTGACCGTCGCCCTGATGGTCGTGGCCGTGCTGGTCATGATCACGGCCTGGCGCTTCCGCCCGGCCGGGAGCCGGCGGCGGGTCATCGTCTGGCTGGCTGCCGCCCAGCCGCTCGGCGTGCTGGCCCAGGCGGTGCTGGGCGGGATCGTGGTGCTCACCGACCTCAACCCGGCCGCCGTGTCGCTCCACTTCCTGCTGTCCAGCGCGATCCTGGCCCTGGCCGTGACGCTGTGGACGCGCTGCGCCGAGGGTGACGGGCCAGCGACCAGGCTGGTCCGGGCGGATCTGCGGGTGCTCTCGGTGGCCCTGGTCCCCGTGGTGGCGCTCATGCTCGCGGCGGGCACCGTGGTCACCGGGACCGGGCCGCTGGCCGGGCTCGACCTTCGTCCCGCGGGCCGGCGGGGGGCCGAAATATGTGCCTCGCTACCACCTGCCGCTGGAGGGCGTGACCCAGCTGCACGCGGACATCGGCTGGATGCTGGGCACGCTGGCCGCCGTGCTGGCGGTGTGCCTGCAGCTGACCGGCGCGCCTGGCCGGGTCCGCAGGCTCGGCTGGCTGGTCCTCGGTCTGGTCGGTCTCCAGGGCGTGATCGGTTACGCCCAGTACTTCAGCGGCCTGCCGGCCGGGCTGGTCTGGGTGCACGTCGCGGGGTCCGTGCTGATCTGGATCGCCGCGCTGCGGCTGATGTTCGCCACCCGGGACCGGGGCGCCGTACCCTCGACCACCGCGCCCACCACCACCGGGCCGTCCGCAGCCGGGCTAGGGCGCGTGGGCCGGCCCCTGACGGTGCCGGCCGAACCCTGACGTCCCGCGCGGGGCCCACGGGGGCTGCGGCGGCTCCGGCTGGCGGCGGAAGAACGCGCTGCGGGCCATGGCCATCAGCCGCAGCAGGTCCCGGCGCCGCTGCTCGAACTGGCCCGGCGCGATGATCTGGCGCTCGGCCCGCAGGTGGACCAGGGCCAGCTCGGTGGCCGCGAGCTGGTAGTCCTGCATGGCCCGGGCCGCGGCCCGGCCCCCGGTCCGGCGGGCCCACAGCCGGGCCGCCCGCCGCTCACGCAGCGTGCTCAGCATCCGCAGGTCCGCCTCGGTGACCACGCCGATGGCCTCGTACACCGGCAGGAACCGCCAGATCAGCCGCACGATCCGGCGCCGGTCCGCGACGATCACCCCGGCCAGGACGCCCAGCACGCAGGCCAGGATGGCGTACGCCAGGGCCAGCCCGTCCGGGCCGAACGCGGTCAGCCCGTTCCACAGCCCGTGCAGCAGCATGGCGGTCAGCAGGCCCAGCGGCACCGCCCACCGTGCGTTCCGGTGGGTGGCCGCGTACGCCACGCCGAGGCCGGTCATGGACGTGAAGATGGGGTGCGCGAGCGGGGACAGCACGCCCCGCAGCACGAACGTGGCGCCCAGCAGCCGCACCCCGCCTATCTCGGGGCGGACCAGGGCACCGATGTAGTACCCGATGTTCTCCATCATGGCGAAGCCGAGCCCCACCATGGCCGCGTAGATGATGCCGTCGGTGGGGCCGTCCAGTTCCTGGCGGCGCCGCCAGAGCAGGATGATCAGGATGAGTCCCTTGAGGCTCTCCTCGACCACCGGCGCGCCGAAGGTGGCGGACACGTACTGCCCGGTGGTGTTCCCCAGCGCCGGCTGGGTGACGAAGACCAGCCCGGCCGTGTTGATCACCGCCGCGAGCAGCGCCGCGACCCCGGCCCCCCAGGCGAACGCCAGCACCAGGTTGGCCCGGGGCTCGGGTTCCAGCCGGTCGATCAGCAGCACGCAGCCGACCAGGAATGGCACGGGGAGCAGGGCGAACGGCAGCGCGATGAGGAACGGCTCGACGCTGTGGCCGGCCGCGTCCACGCTCTGCAGGACGTCCGCGCCCAGGACCACGATCCCGCAGCCGATGGCCGCGATGATGGCCAGGATCAGCCCGGCCCGCGGCCTGCCGGGGGCCGGCCCTCGATCACCGCCCGCGGGTCGAAACCGGGCACCGGGGTCGCCATGGCAGGGAGCGTACCGGGAACCGCGGCGGGGCGGCCGGGGCCGTCGCGATGGCGGCCGGCCGCGGTTCCCGGGACCGCGGGGGTGGTCCGGGAACCGGGCCAAAGTGGGGATAGGGTTTCGATTGCCTGGCCCGGGGCGGCCCGGCGAAGGTCACGAGAGGAGCCCATCCCGCGGTGAGCAGCCCATCAAGCGCCGAGGCAGCAACCCAGGCGGCCGGCCCGGCCACGCTGGAGTGGACCGAGACCGACCAGCGCACCGTCAACCTGATCCGGGTCCTGGTCATGGACGCCGTGCAGAAAGCGGGCTCGGGCCACCCGGGCACGGCGATGAGCCTGGCGCCCGCCGCCTACCTGCTCTACCAGCAGGTGCTCCGGCATGACCCGGCCGACCCCGGCTGGCTCGGCCGGGACCGCTTCGTGCTGTCCTGCGGGCATTCCAGCCTGACCCTGTACCTCCAGCTCTACCTGTCCGGCTACGGGCTGACGCTGGACGACCTGAAGCGCTACCGGGAGTGGGGCAGCCTGACCCCGGGGCACCCGGAGCACGGCCTCACCCCGGGCGTGGAGACCACCACCGGCCCGCTGGGGCAGGGCCTGGCCAACGCGGTCGGCATGGCCATGGCCGCCCGCCGGGAACGGGGCCTGCTCGACCCCGACGCGCCGGAGGGAACCAGCCCGTTCGACCATCACGTCTACGTGTTCATGTCGGACGGCGACATCGAGGAGGGCATCAGCCACGAGGCGTCCGCCCTGGCCGCCCACCAGGATCTGGGCAACCTGGTGGTGCTCTACGACGACAACCTGATCTCCATCGAGGACAACACGGAGATCGCCAAGTCCGAGGACGTGGCCGCCCGCTACGAGGCCTACGGCTGGCACGTGCAGCGGCTGGACTGGCGCCACCCCAACGGCTACCGCGAGGATCCCGCCGCGCTGCACCAGGCCCTGCAGGAAGCCAAGGCCCGCACCGACAAGCCGTCCCTCATCGTGCTCCGGACGATCATCGCCTGGCCGGCGCCGCACGCGCAGAACACCGGCGAGGCGCACGGAGCCGCGCTGGGTGAGGACGAGGTCGCCGCGACCAAGCAAGTCCTCGGCTTCGATCCCGCGGTGACGTTCCCCGCCGAGGAGGCGCTGGTCACGCGGGCCAGGCAGGTGGCTGAGCGGGGAAAGCGGCTGCATGCCGACTGGAACGAGGCCTTCGACGCGTGGGCCAGGGCCAACCCGGAGCGGGCCGCGCTGCTGGACCGGCTCCGGGCCCGGCGGCTGCCGGACGGGTGGGCCGACGCACTGCCCACCTTCCCGCCCGACCAGAAGGGGATGGCCACCCGCAAGGCGGGCGGCGAGGTGCTGAACGCCCTGGCCCCGGTGCTGCCCGAGCTGTGGGGCGGGTCAGCCGACCTGGCCGGCAGCAACAACACCACGATGAAGGACGAGCCGTCGTTCATCCCCGCCGAGCACCAGACCGAGATGTTCCCGGGCAACGTGTACGGCCGCACCCTGCACTTCGGGATCCGGGAACACGCCATGGGCGGGATCCTCAACGGCATCGCGCTGGACGGCCTGACCCGCCCCTACGGCGGCACGTTCCTGGTCTTCAGCGACTACATGCGGCCCTCCGTCCGGCTCGCCGCCCTGATGGGGCTGCCGGTGACCTACGCGTGGACGCACGACTCGATCGGGCTCGGCGAGGACGGCCCGACCCACCAGCCGGTCGAGCACCTGGCCGCGCTGCGCGCCATCCCGGGCCTGGACGTGGTCCGGCCCGGCGACGCGAACGAGACCAGCGTGGCCTGGCGGGCCATCCTGGAGCACGCCGACCGGCCGGCCGGGCTGTGCCTGAGCCGGCAGAACCTGCCCGTCCTGGACCGGTCCGCGGGCAAAGGCCTGGCGAGCGCGGATGGGGCAGCGCGTGGCGGGTACATCCTCGCCGAAGGGGCGGGCGGTGAGCCGACGGTGATCCTGATCGCGACCGGCAGCGAACTGCAGATCGCGCTGGCGGCGCGGGACGTTCTCCAGGATGAGGGGATCCCGACACGCGTCGTTTCCATGCCGTGCGTGGAATGGTTTACCGGGCAGGATGCTTCCTATCAGCAGGAGGTACTGCCACCGCACATCCGGGCGCGCGTCAGCGTCGAGGCCGGCGTCGCGCAGCCCTGGCACGTGTTCACCGGCGATTTCGGTGAGTGCGTGAGCCTGGAGCACTTCGGGGCATCCGCTTCCTACATGAAGCTGTACGAGGAGTTCGGGTTCACCGCGGAGCATGTGGCAGCCGCCGCCCGGTCCAGCCTGGCCCGGCTAGACGCCGCGACGGACCCGAACGCGAGAAGCGAGGATTCATGACCTCCCAGCAGCCAACTGCATCGACCGGCCCTGCGCCTGCCACCCGGTCCTCCGCGAGCTGACCGCCGCGGGCGTATCCATCTGGCTCGACGACATCAGCCGGGAGCGGCTGCGGACGGGCAACCTGGCCGAGCTCATCCGGGACTGGGCCGTCGCCGGCGTGACCTCCAACCCGACGATCTTCGCCAGCGCCGTGGCCCACGGCGACGCCTACGATCAGCAGCTCGCCGACCTCGCGGTCCGCGAGGTGAAGATCGAGGAGGCCGCCCGCGACATCGCCACCTACGACATCCGCTGGGGCTGCGACGTGCTGCGCCCGGTCTACGACATCACCGACGGCGTCGACGGCCGGGTGTCCATCGAGGTGGACCCCCGGATCGCCCGCGACACCGCCAAGACCATCGCCGAGGCGCGGGCGCTGTGGTGGATGGTGGACCGGCCCAACCTGTTCATCAAGATCCCGGCGACGGTGGAGGGCCTGCCCGCGATCACCGCCGCCCTGGCCGAGGGGATCAGCGTCAACGTCACGCTGATCTTCTCCCTGGAACGGTACGGGCAGGTCATCGACGCGTTCATGGCCGGCCTGGAGCAGGCCCTGGCGGCCGGCCGCGATATCTCGTCGCTGGCCTCGGTGGCTTCCTTCTTCGTCAGCCGGGTGGACACCGAGGTGGACCGCCGGCTCGACAAGATCGGCACGCCGGAGGCGGCCGCGCTGCGCGGCAAGGCGGCCATCGCCAACGCCCGGCTGGCCTATGAGCTCTTCGAGCAGCGGACCGCGACCCCGCGGTGGCAGGCCCTGCGCGAGGCCGGGGCCAGGGTGCAGCGCCCGCTGTGGGCCTCCACCAGCACCAAGGACCCGGCCTTCGACGACACCATGTACGTGGTCGACCTGGTCGCCCCGGACACGGTCAACACCATGCCGGAATCGACGCTCCGCGCCACCGCGGACCATGCCACACTGCGCGGGGACACGATCCAGGGCACCTACGAGCAGTCCCGGCAGGTCTTCGCCGACCTGGCCAAGCTCGGCATCGGCTACGACGACGTGGTCAACGTGCTCGAGGAAGAGGGGGTGGAGAAGTTCGCTGCCTCCTGGAACGAGTTCCTCGGCACCATCGAGTCGAACATGGCCGCGGTGGGCAAGCCATGACCGATGGGCCGCCTGGTAACAGCAGACGGAGCGCAGTGATGACTGAGTCGGCAACCACGGCCGAGAGCGAGACCGAGACGGCCGGGAACGCGCCGGGCGGGCAGGCACCCGCGGGCGGGCACATCAGCCAGGCGGAGCAGGAAGCACTGGCCGAGCCGGCCGGGCTGACGCCGGTCGTCAGCGGCCCGGCCGCCAACCCGCTCCGGGATCCGCGGGACCGGCGGATCCCGCGGGTCGCGGGTCCCTGCGTCCTGGTCATCTTCGGCGTTACCGGGGACCTGGCCCGCAAGAAGCTCATGCCGGCCATCTACGACCTGGCCAACCGCGGCCTGCTCCCGCCCGGCTTCTCGCTGGTCGGCTTCGCCCGCCGCGACTGGGAGCACGAGGACTTCGCGCAGGTCACCTACCAGGCCGTGAAGGAGCATGCGCGGACGCCGTTCCGGGAAACCGTGTGGCGGCAGGTGTCCGAGGGCGTGCGGTTCGTGCCCGGCGAATTCGACGACGACGAGGCGTTCGACCGGCTCGCCACCTGCGTGGCGGAGCTGGACCGGGAACGCGGCACCGGCGGGAACTACGCGTTCTACCTGTCGGTCCCGCCGAAGTTCTTCCCGCTGGTGGTCACCCAGCTGAAACGGTCCGGCCTGTCCACGCCGCCCCAGCCGCCCCCCGGCCAGCCCCGGCCCTGGCGCCGGGTGGTGATCGAGAAGCCGTTCGGTCACGACCTGGCCAGTGCCCGCGCGCTCAACGAGACGCTGAGCGCCGTGTTCCCGCCGCACTCGGTGTTCCGGATCGACCACTACCTGGGCAAGGAAACCGTCCAGAACATCCTGGCCCTGCGGTTCGCCAATACGCTGTACGAGCCGATCTGGAACCGCGGCTACGTGGATCACGTGCAGATCACCATGGCGGAGGACATCGGCGTCGGCGGCCGGGCCGGGTACTACGACGGCATCGGCGCGGCCCGGGACGTGATCCAGAATCACCTGATGCAACTGCTGGCGCTGACCGCGATGGAGGAGCCTGTCTCGTTCGACGCGGACGCGCTGCGGGCGGAGAAGGAGAAGGTCCTGTCGGCGGTCCAGCTGCACGAGGACCTCGGGGCCACCACCGCGCGCGGGCAGTATGCGGCCGGCTGGCAAGGCGGCGTCCCGGTGGTGGGCTTCCTGGAGGAAGAGGGCATGGCGCCCGACTCGCGGACCGAGACCTACGCCGCGGTGAAGCTGAGGGTGGACACCAGGCGATGGGCCGGGGTTCCCTTCTACCTGCGGACCGGGAAGCGCCTGCCGCGCCGGATGTCGGAGATCGCGCTGCTGTTCCAGCGCGCGCCGCACCTGCCGTTCGCGGCCACCGACACGGAGGAGCTGGGGCAGAACGCGCTGGTCATCCGGGTCCAGCCCGATGAGGGGGTCACGGTCAGGTTCGGCTCCAAGGTCCCCGGCTCGGCCATGGAAGTACGCGACGTGAACATGGATTTCGCGTACGGCGAGTCGTTCACCGAGAGCAGCCCGGAGGCGTACGAGCGGCTGCTGCTCGACGTGCTGATCGGCGACCCGCCGCTGTTCCCGCGGCATCGCGAGGTGGAGCTGTCCTGGATGGTCCTCGACCCGATCGAGGCATTCTGGGCTGAGCACGGCAGGCCGGAACCCTACCCGGCGGGCACGGCCGGCCCGCCCTCCGCGGACGCGATGATGGCCCGCGACGGACGGGCCTGGAGACGGCTTTGAGCGCCGCGCCTGCGCCCCGCGACCGGGCCGCGGCCGCCACGGCAGCGTGCCGCGTGGCCGCGGGCGGAAAGGACTGCCCCCGATGATGATCGACCTGGCCGAGACGACCACCGACCGGATTCACGACGCGATCCGGCAGGCCCGGCAACGGCTCGGCGGCCCGGCCAGCGGGATGGTGCTGACGCTGGTCATCGTGACGGACGAGGCGGCGCAGTACGACGCGGTCCGGTCGGCCAGCGAGGCCGCCCGGGAGCACCCGTGCCGGGTGCTCGCGGTGATCACCCGGCGGCCCGAGGCCACGTCCCGGCTCGACGCGGAGATCCGGGTGGGCGAGTCGGGGCCGGGTGAGGTCGTGCTGCTGCGGATGTACGGCGCGCTGGGTGAGCACGCCGACTCCGTGGTCACCCCGCTGCTGATGCCGGATACCCCGGTGGTGACCTGGTGGCCCGGGGCTCCCCCGGACGTCCCGGCCGCAGCCCGCTCGGTGCCCTGGCGCAGCGCCGGATCACCGACGCCGCGGCGGCCGCCGCGCCGCACGACTGCCTGGCCAGCCTGGCCGCGCACTACAAGCCCGGGGACACCGATCTGAGCTGGACCCGGGCCACGCCCTGGCGCTCGCTGCTGGCGGCCACGCTGGACCAGCCGCACGGCGAGATCCGCGGGGGCCGGGTCGAGGCCGAGCGGGCCAACCCGAGCGCGGACCTGATCGCCGCCTGGCTGTCCGTGCGGCTCGGCGCCCCGTTCGAGAACCGGGTGTCCGGCGGCCCCGGGGTCACCGCGGTCATCTTCGACACCAGCGACGGGGAGATGACGCTGACCCGGCCGGATGGACGGGTGGCGATGCTGCGCCTGCCCGGCGAGCCGGAGCGGCGGGTGGCGCTGCACCGCCGGGACACCGCAGAACTGCTGTCCGAGGAACTGCGCCTGCTGGACCCCGACGAGGTGTACGCCGAGACCATCGCCCCCTTCGTCACCCCCCACGCCGAGGTGCGGCGGAACGGCGGCAGCGGCCGCAAGCGGGCCGCCGCCGCGGACACCACCCCGCAAAGACAGAACCCGGTGAGCACGCCTGAGGTGCTCGTCCACCACGACGCGAGCCTGCTGGCCAAGGCGGCGGCGGCCCGGCTGGTGACCAGGCTGGTGGATGCGCAGGCGAGCTCGGGCCGGGCGGACCTGGTGCTGACCGGCGGCGGCATCGGCACCGCGGTGCTGGCCGAACTGGCCGCCGCCCCGGCCCGCGACGCGGTGGACTGGCGGCGGCTGGACATCTGGTGGGGCGACGAGCGCTTCCTGCCGTCCGGTCATCCCGAGCGCAACGAGGCACAGGCGGAGACGGCGCTGCTGAGCCTGGTGGACACGGACCCGGCCCGGGTGCACCGGATGCCGGGGACCGACGGCCCGGACGGCAACGACCCGGAAGCGGCGGCCGCGCGGTACGCGGCTGAGCTGCGGCGGGCCGCCCAGCCGCAGGACCACGGCCCGGTGCCCGCCTTCGACGTGCTGATGCTCGGCATCGGGCCCGAAGGGCACGTGGCGTCACTCTTTCCCGGCATGCCGGCGCTGTACGACGAGCGGCCGGTCGTCGCGGTGCGCGGGGCGCCCAAGCCGCCGCCCACCAGGATCACCCTGACGCTGCCCGCTATCCAGCGGGCCCGTGAGGTGTGGGTCCTGGCGGCCGGCGACGAGAAAGCCGGGGCGGTCCGCCTGGCCCTGTCCGACGCCGGGCCCGTCCAGGTGCCGGCCGCGGGGGCACGCGGCCAGCAGCGCACGCTGTTCCTGCTGGACCGGTCCGCGGCCAGCCAGCTTCCGCCCCAGCTGAACCGGATCGCCTCGCCCTGAGCCGCCTGAACCCGGGCCCGCGGCCCCAGGCACATGCTGGTGCGTCCGCTCACCGACCGCCGCACCCGGGCGGATGTCTAGTCGGGGTATCGGCCCGTCCCGTCGCCGCGTCCCCGGTCGTGGTCACCGGACCGATGGTCCGGCCCGTGCCGGTTACCCCGGGAGGGCCGGGCGGCCAGCCGGAGCAGCATGAACAGGATGACCAGCACCGGGATGAACGCGTACGGATCCCGGGCGGTGAGCGCGATGCCCGAGCCAGATGACCAGGATGGGCAGCATCGGGCTGAGGCGGCGGCCCGGCGGCGGCCCGGAAACCGGCAGTGGCTTGTCCCGGGCCGGATCGACCTGGGGGTCCGGCCGGGGAATCTCCAGCCTGGCCTGCTGGGGCAGGTCACGGGTGAGCTCGCGGAGCCCGCCCCAGGTCTTCGCGGCGAAGGCAAGCGTGGTCCGCTCGTCGAACTCCTCGAGGGTCAGCCGCCCGGCGCTGTACGCCTCACGCAAGATCTCGACGACGTGTTCCCGGTCGGCGTCCGAAGCGCGGATACCGCCGTCATCCGTCATCTCCAGACCTCCCCGAACCCCTGTCGGCCATTCCGCCCCTTTCATCCGGAGAATACCCCGGACCGGCCGCGGCCGACCCCGGCCGGGGGCGGGAATAGCCGGCGGCGCCCCGCTGCGGCGCGCAGGACCGGGCCGGCGGCCGTGGCGCCCGTCTGCCCGCGTGGTCAATTGTGCCCCGCTATGGTTAGATCTCGCCGTGCCCCCGGTGCCGCGCAGGCTTACCCAGGACCGGAACCACCTGATCGTGTGCGGGGACGACGCGCTGGCCTACCGGGTCGTCGAGGAGCTCACCACCAACTACGGTGAGCGGGTAACCGTCCTGCTCAGCGCCCGGGCCCGCGGTCACGGCCCGCGGATCGCGCGGCTGGCGGGGGTCCGCGTCATCGAACGGCCGGAGCTGGACGGAAGCGCCTTCGCCGATGCGGGCGCCCCGTCCGCCCGCGCGATTGCCCTGATGGGCCGGGACGACCTGGCCAACTTCCACGCCGCGCTCCGCGCCCAGGACGTCAGCCCGGGGCTCAGGCTGGTGATGCGGATCTTCAACACCGGGCTGGGCGAGCGGATGCGCAGCTTCTTCCCGGACTGCGCGGTGCTGTCCAGTTCCTCGATGGCCGCACCCTCGTTCGTCGCCGCGGCGCTGGGCGAGCCCGCGCCCAGCCATGTCCGGCTGGCCGGGCGCACCCTGTTCGTGGCCCGGTCAGGCGAGGCCGACGCCGCGCACCTCATCTGCGGGCTGGCCACGACGGGGGCGCCCGGCCTCCCCCGGCTGCTGCCCCCCGGGCAGGAGCCAGCCGACCTGGTGCTCGCGGTCGCGGATGGCACCCCGCGCAATCCGCTGACCAGGGCGCGCCGCCGGCCGCTGCGGGCGGTGACGGACCTGCCCCGGCTCCTGTTCGGGCCCAAGCTGGGCGTCGTCTTCCTGGCCTTGTTCGCCGTGCTGGTGGCGGGCTTCGTGCTGCTGGCCACCGCAGGCGGCTTTTCCGCCAGCAACGCGCTGTACCTCACGTTCCTGGACGCCGCCGGCGCAGCGGTCACCGATCCGGCGCTGAGCGCGCCGGAGAAGGTCGCCCAGTTCCTGCTCACCTTCGACGGGATGGCCTTCCTCCCCCTGGTCACCGCGGCCGTGGTCGGCGCCCGGCTGACCGGCTCGGTGCGCGGCACGCAGCGGCCGCCCAGCGGCCATGTCATCGTGGCCGGCCTGGGCAACGTGGGCAGCCGTATCGCCGGCCAGCTGCACGACCTGGGCGTCAACGTGGTCTGCGTGGACCGCGACGAGAACGCCGCGGGGATCCGGCTGGCCCGCCGCCTCGGGCTGCGGGTGGTGATCGGTGAAACCCACCGCGAGGAGACCCTGCGGGCGGCGGGCATCAGCACCAGCCAGGCCCTGGTCTCGGTGACCAACAGTGACATCGTGAACCTGGAGACGGCGCTGCACGCCCGGGCCCTGGCCGCCGATGTGCGCCTGGTGCTGCGGCTGTCGGACGACGACCTCGCCGGGCGGGTGCAGAAGACGGTGGGGAACGCGATCTCGCGGAGCGTCCCCTCCCTGGCGGCGCCGGCCTTCGCGGCCGCCATGCTGGAGCACCAGGTGCTGCGCACCATCCCGGTCGGGCGGCACGTGCTGCTCATCGCGGACGTCCGGGTCGGAGCGGGATCGGAGCTGGCCGGGCAGCCGGTGCAGAACGTGCACCGCGGCGGCGAGGTCCGGGTCATCGCGGTGCGCCGCGCCGCGGCCGACGGCGTCGACTGGTCCCCGCGCCCGGACTACCAGATCGCGCCGCAGGACCGGATCTACGTCCTGGCCACCCGCTCCGGCCTGAGCGCGGTGCTGGCGCGAAGCCAGGCCGGCACGATCGCGCCAGCGTAAGCAAAAACCTGGGTCTCCCCCAGGCAGGAATCCAGCGTTACGCTCAGGGCAGATCTTCCGTGTGGTTCTGCTGAGCCGCTTGTGAAGACGGAAGAAGGTCCCGAATGGTCCGTTATATCCGGGTTCTCCGTCCTATCCGGGGGGGACCCGCTACGGCCCAGGCGCCGGGCACGCCCGCATGCCCGGTCCCTGCCACCGGGATCTTCAGTCAACCCATGCGCCGCACCGGCCATCCGGGCTTCCCGCCCGTGGCCGGGCGGCGCACCGCTCCATCAGGAGGAATCACTTGAGCGTCAACGATGACCTACCTGCAGCTCCTGTGGCCGCCCCGTTGTCGGGGATAGCCGACCCCGCACCCCTGGGGCTCGGCGCGTTCGCCTTGACCACGTTCCTGCTGTCGGCGGCGAACGCGGGCTGGATGAAGAGCGCCACAGGTGACGCCTGGCTTGGCTACGCCTTCGCCTACGGCGGCTTCGGCCAGCTGCTCGCGGGCATGTGGGAATTCCGCAACCGGAACGTGTTCGGTGCCACCGCGTTCTCCACCTACGGAGGGTTCTGGATCGGGCTGGGGCTGTGGGCCCTGCTGGTGGCCCCGCACGCCACGTCTCCCGCGGCGGCCGACCATGACATCGCCTGGATCCTGCTGGCCTTCGCTATCTTCAACACCTACATGCTGATCTGGAGCACGCAGGTGAACGCGGCGGTGTTCTCGGTGTTCCTCTTCCTGGAAGCCACCGAGGTCATCCTGTTCATCGGCAACTTCGCCAACAGCAGCGGCACGGTCAAGCTCGGCGGGTACCTGGGCGTGGTCACCGCGGCCCTCGCCTGGTACACCTCGGCGGCCGGCGTGGCCAACGGGATGGGTGGCCGCCTGACGGTCCCCGTCGGCCGGCCGCTGATCGCCCCGAGGGTCTGAGCCGGCCCGACTCAGGGAGCGCTTAGTCAGCTGATCCCGGGGGGCCGAAGCAGGCCCCCCGGGATCACGCGTCACCGGGCCCGGGCAGGATGGTCCGCGTGGATCTGCACGAGAAGCGGCAACTCGACCGGGCGGAGCACCTGGCCCGGGTGAACCAGCAGGTGGCCAGAGCCAAAGCGCACGCCCGGCCGTGGCGGGCCATCATCGCGGCGGTGCTGGCCATCATCGCGGCCGCGGTCGCCTCCGAGATCGACACGGATTTCAAGGACTGGACCGGCCACGGCCATTACGTGTACAAGATAGTGGCCGCCGGGTGCATCGCGGCGTTCCTGGTCTTCGGCACGGTGGCCGTGGTCGGGCTGGCCGGGAAAGCCAGGCAGGTCCTGGCCCCGGCCGTTGGCGCGTCCCACGCCGCGGTGGTGCGCTACGCCATCCTGCTGGCCGGCGGGGCGACCATCTTCGTCCTGGGCATTAGCCTGATGAAAGTCCCGATCGGCCAGCTTCTCGTCGGCGGGGCGGTCACCACGATCCTGCTCGGCATCGCCGGGCAGCAGTCGTTGTCCAACGTATTCGCGGGCCTGGTGCTGCTGCTGTCGCGGCCCTTCGCCGTGGGGGACTATATCCGGCTCAAATCGGGGGCCCTGGGCGGCGTGACCGACGGCCTGGTCGCCGAGATAGGCATTACCTACTTGCGGCTGGACACTGAGGACGGCACTCTGCATCTGCCCAATTCCCAGGTGCTCGCGGCCGCGGTGGGGCCTATCGCGCGGCCGCAGCCCCGGGAATCTGGGCCGGTGCCCCAGGACCCGGGGCCGGCGCGTGAGCCGGACCAGCCGGCGGTTCATGACGACCCGCCGTACGGCGGGCCGCCGTACGGATCGCCATGACGCCCCGGACCGGTGCTGGCTCGCCCGGTGCCGGTTCGCTCAGCGCTCGCTCAGTCAGTGGTGCTTCGCCTCGTAACTGGCGACGACATCGGCCGGGATGCGGCCGCGATCGCTGACCTCGATCCCGCTTTGCTTGGCCCAACTCCGGATGGCGGCGCTGTGCTGCCGGTGCGCCGTGGTCCGGCGCTTGGTGCGGCCGGGCCGGGCAGACGCCCGGCGCGCGCGTTCCGCGTAACGGGCCACCACGTCGTCAAACTTTTGGCTGTGCTTCTCGCACAGGTCGATCTCATAGTCCCGCCCATCCAGGCTGAACCGGCGTGCGTGATGCTGGCCCTCAGGAATCAGTTTCTGGTCGTAGTCACAGGCAAATGTGACGGAAACCTTCTGTGCCACTTGAGGCCCCCCTTCCTCTGGTGGCAAATATATCCCGCCACGGGCGCCCCAACCATAACGACACCCAAAGAAGGGCAGAGCCGCAAGCCGGGGGCCGCCATTTGGGTCAGCGAGCCCGCCCATCCCGGCGGTCCGGGCGGCCGCCCCGGGGGCAGCGGCGGCTATCGGTCAATGACGACCGGGATAGCGTCCCCGTTCCCGGCGGTCGTGATTGCCGGGCGGGGAGCCATAGGGGAAGGATTCCTCAGGCTCGCCCCCGTAGTCGGCCGCCGCGTGGTCGGCCGTGTCTTCCCACTCAGAGCCCTCGCCATAATCGGGCCCGGCCGGATAAGCCCCGGAGTCGCCGGCCGGTGCTTCGCCGGGATAATCCGCAATGCCCGGCTGGCCGGAATAAGGGCGGAAAGAGGGGTCGTCGGGGTACTCGCCCCGCGGCCGGCGGTGGCTGCCGGACTGGCCGCCACGGTAGTCGCCGGTGCCCGGCACGTCCGGGTACCCGGGGTCGCCGTACCCGTCACGGGGGTCCTCCCCGCGGTACTCCCCGGCCGCCGGCTCGCCGGCGTAGCGGGACCGGCGGGGCTCACCGGGAAAGTCACTCTGGCCACGGCGGTGGCTGCCGGACTGGCCGCCACGGTAGTCGCCGGTGCCCGGCACGTCCGGGTAACCCGCCCCGCCGCCCCGCCGGTAGTCACCGGCGGGCGGGCCGTCCTGGTACCCCGGCTCGGCGGGATACCCGGTGCCCGAGCCGTACTCCTGGGCCGGGCGGCGATACGAGCCGGTGGACGGCTCCTCGGGATACCGGGCCGCCGGCACCGGGTAGGCCGGGTCGAGCGGGTCAACCGGGTAGCCCCCGGACTCGTCCTGGTACGCCGGGCCCGGGCCCGTCCCGTACTCGCCTGGCGCCCCGGCCGGGTACCCCGGCTCCGGGCGCGGCCCGTCCAGGCGCGATCCGTCCGGGCGCTGGCCGGGCGGCGCGCCGGACCCGGCGGGCATCCGCATGGCCACCGTGGCCTGCCCCTCCTCAGGGCTCCGGCCCGGCGGCGTCTCGCGGCCCGGCTCGCCCGGTGCGTCCCGGCGGCCGGCCCGCTGGCCCTGCGGCCCGCGCCGCAGCGACTCGATCATCCGGGCCAGGTCGTCCATGGGCAGCCGGAACGTGCCGGTGCAGGTACCGCCCTGCCAGATGCTGAAAACCGCCACGCCCGTGTCGGCGTACCAGCTCAGCCGCATGCTGCGGGAGTTGCCTCGTACGTCGAAGAACACCTCACCGAGCCGGGGCAACGGGGCTGCGTCCGACGCTGACATGGAGCCCATGGTGGCGCTGAACTCACGGGTTTGTCCAATTAACTCGCCACTACGATAGGAGCGGAGTGCCGGGCAGGGCCTCCAGGCTGGGGGTATGCCCTTCCGGCTGGCCCGCGGCAGCGGGCCCAACATCTGTGCCGCGGATTCGCGATCCTGCCTGCGAAACTGCCCCCGCGGATGGCATCATTGATCATCGGTCCGCTGGACAGGACTGGTTTCGTCAGAGCGGGCGGCACCCGGTTGCCGCTGCTCATCCGGCAGGGTTGCTCCGCTAGCTGCTCCCGTGGGGTTCGCGGGTGCCTGGAGGCTGCCCGGCTCCCGGGAACACGCAGGTGATGCAGTGCGTTGCATACCTACGACGGGGCAAAAGCCGCACAGGACGAACCAGATGTCCGACGGAATCAGAGGGTCGGCTGGACGCGGAACACACACTGAGCTTGTTGAGGAGATCAAGTCATGTCTGAGGTACGGCGGCAGGTTACCCTGCCTCCCCGGCCGAACTGGGGCTGGCAAGATGCCGCCGCGTGCCGCGGCACGGATGTCGTGCTGTTTTTCGGCCCTGACGGCGAACGGCAGCCGGAGCGGGATATCCGGGAGCGGAAGGCCAAGGCGCTGTGCGCCAGCTGCCCGGTGCGCACCGAGTGCCTGGATTACGCGATCTCAAGGCCGGAGAAGTACGGCACTTGGGGCGGCCTGAACGAGGACGAGCGCGCTTCTGAGCGGCGCCGCCGGATGCGCCGCGCGAACGCGGCCTGACCGGTCTGACCCTGACCGGGCAGCACCAGTATCGCTGAGCACTGGCCGGCCGCGGCATATGCCGCGGCCGGCCACACTATGTGCATGGTCTGCCTGTCCTGCCGTCGCCAGCACCATCAGGAGTGCCCGGGGGGCACCTGGTGCGACTGCCAGCACCAGCCGCGGCCGGCGCTCCCGGAGCCGCCACGGGACCCGCGCTCGCTCAACTGGGTACGACAGGGCTGATGCCGCCCTGCCCACCCGCGGCGGCCCGCCAGCACGGGGCCTGGCCCCGCCCAGCGGGCCACGACGCGGCGGACCGAGGCCGCGCGGAATAGGCGTGGCCCGCCCGGGGTTACCACCATCCGTGAGCTCACTGAGCGTCCCGGCCGCCCGGCGGCCGGGACAGCGATTTACTTCGGAATGCGAACCTGTCTCGACAGGTCGTGCTCTGTCGTGTGATGCTCGTATGGTGAGCGCTGCCGATCCCCTTCTCGTCGCCCGCAGGCATGTCAACCTGCTCCGGGTGCGCAGCGCCGCGTGTCAACACGGCCGCTGACCACTGCCCCGATCGAGGGCGTGTGGCGCGGCCGCTCCCTGCAGTCCTGGCGCCCTGCCTCTCGCGAGCCTGATTCGCGGATCGGCTGAGCCACCCGGGCCAGCAGGTGGTCGGCCCAGCTGTCTCAGGCTGCCCCGCGTCACGCGTCCCGCCCCAGCCAGACCCGCACCGCGGGCCCGACCGAGCAGGACAAGAAGGGACGCGCCAGATGCCGTCAGCCCACCGTCACCGTGGCCAAGGCCAGTGGGCGCTTGGTTACCGCGAGCCGCTGAACAAGAACGAGGAAAACAAGAAGAACGACGACGGGCTCAACGTCCGCCAGCGGATCATCGACGTCTACTCCGGCAGGGCTTCGACTCCATCGACCCGGCCGACCTGCGGGGCCGGTTCCGCTGGTACGGCCTGTACACGCAGCGCAGGCCCGGCATCGACGGCGGCAAGACCGCCACGCTGGAGCCCGAGGAGCTCGACGACCGCTACTTCATGCTGCGGATCCGCATCGACGGCGGGCAGCTGAGCCACGACCAGCTGCGCACGATCGGCCGGCATCGCCACGCCGGTACGCCCGGGGCACCGCCGATCTCACCGACCGGCAGAACATCCAGCTGCACTGGATCAGGATCGAGGATGTCCCGGCGATCTGGGACGGCCCTGGAGGCGGTGGGCCTGTCCACCACGGAGGCCTGCGGCGACACGCCCCGGGTGGTGCTGGGCTGCCCGCTGGCCGGGATCGACGCCGGCGAGGTGATCGACGCGACGCCCGCAGATCGACGAGGTCACCGCCCGCTACGTGGGCGACCCGGCCTTCTCCAACCTGCCCCGCAAGTACAAGTCGGTGATGAGCGGCTGCACCGCGCAGTGCACCGTGCACGAGATCAACGACGTGGCGTTCGTCGGCGTGGCCGGCCCGGACGGCGAGCCCGGCTACGACCTGTGGGTGGGCGGCGGGCTGTCCACCAACCCGATGATCGCCAAGCGCCTCGGCGCGTTCATCCAGCCCGACCAGGTCGCCGAGGTGTGGGCGGCGATCACGTCGGTGTTCCGTGACTACGGCTACCGCCGGCTGCGGCACCGGGCCCGGCTGAAGTTCCTCATCGCCGACTGGGGCCCGGAGAAGTTCCGGGAGGTGCTGGAGAAGGAATACCTGGGCTACGCGCTCCCGGACGGGCCGCCCCCGCCCCCGCCCAGCGGCGGCAGGCGCGACCATGTCGGTGTGCACCGGCAGCGGGACGGGCGGTACTACGTGGGGTTCGCCCCCGGGTCGGCCGGATGTCGGGCAGCTCCCTGGCCCGGGTCGCCGACCTGGCCGCGCAGTACGGCAGCGGGCGGGTCCGCACCACCACCGAGCAGAAGATGGTCATCCTCGACGTGCCCGGGGACAGCGTGGCCGGGCTCACCGCGGAACTCGACGCGGCCGATCTGCCGGCCACGCCGAGCGTCTTCCGGCGGCACACGATGGCCTGCACCGGCATCGAGTTCTGCAAGCTGGCGATCGTGGAGACCAAGGCCCGGGCCACCCAGGCCATCGCCGAGCTGGAGCGCCGCCTGCCCGGTTTCACCGAGCCGGTGACGATCAACGTCAACGGGTGCCCGAACTCCTGTGCCCGGATCCAGACGGCCGACATCGGGCTCAAGGGATCACTGGTCACCGGGCCGGACGGGCGGCAGACCGAGGGTTTCCAGATCCACCTGGGGGGCACCTTGGCGGGCGGCGACGGCGAGAGCTCCGGATTCGGCCGCAAGATCAGGGGCCTGAAGACCACCGCGGAGGACCTGCCGGACTACCTGGAGCGGGTCCTGCGCCGCTTCCAGGAGGGCCGGGGCGCGGACGAGACCTTCGCCGCGTGGGCCAGCCGGGCCAGCGAGGAGGACTTCGCGTGACATTCCACGCATCCGCGACAGAACGTGCGATCCCGTTTTACTGCCCCTATTGTGGCGAAGAAGACCTAGAACCCCAGGAACAGGACGGTGGGTGGCGGTGTCGCAGCTGCATCAGGTCTTTCCAGCTACGATTTGCTGGAACGGGAGTGATCCTGTGAGCACCAGCGTGACGAAGCGCACCTACCCAGGTCAGGCAGTCCCTGAAGTCTCCGATCCTGAAGCTCGGGAGGAACCAATCCGCATGGAGAGGCTCGCAGCCCAGGCGGCGGAGGAACTCGCCGACGCGCCCGCAGAAGAAATCGTCCGCTGGGCGGTGGACACGTTCGGGTCCCGTGTCTGCATCACGTCGTCGATGACCGACGCGGTGATCATCCATCTCGCCTCGAAGGTCAAGAGCGGGCTGGACGTGATCTTCCTGGACACCGGGTACCACTTCCCCGAGACCATCGGCACCAGGGACGCGGTGTCCGCCGTCTACCCGGTCAACGTCATCAACGTGACCCCATCCCGGACGGTGGCCGAGCAGGACGCCGAGCTCGGGCCCCGGCTCTACGGGCGCAACCCCGACCTCTGCTGCTACTTCCGCAAGGTCGTGCCGCTGGAGCGGGCGCTCGACCCGTTTGACGCGTGGATCACCGGCGTGCGCCGGGAGGAGACCAACGCCCGCAGCGACACCAAGGCCGTCCAGTGGGACGCCCGGCGGCAGATGGTGAAGGTCAACCCCATCGTGGCCTGGACCCAGGACCAGGTGGACGCCTACATCGCGGAGCAGGGCGTGCTGGTGAACCCGCTGGTGTACGACGGGTACCCGTCCATCGGGTGCGCCACCTGCACGATGAAGGTGGCCCCCGGGGCGGACCCGCGCAGCGGCCGGTGGACCGGGACGGGCAAGACCGAATGCGGCATCCACACGTCCTGACCCCGCCCCTGGTCGCGATCGCGCACGGCAGCCGGGACCCGCGGGCCGGGGCGGCCATCGCGGGCCTGCTCGCGGTGGCCCGGGCCCGGGCCGCCGCGCACGGGCTGGCCGGGCTCGAGGTGCGCGGGGCGTTCCTGGGGCACTCGCCGCCTGCCCCGCGGCAAGTGCTGACCGCGCTGGCGGGCCAGGGCGCCGCTGAGCGTGCCGTGGTGGTGCTCCCGCTGCTGCTCACCGCGGCCTACCACAGCGGGACCGACATACCCGGGCTGCTCGCCGGGGCCACGGCGGGCCTGCCCGGGCTCCAGATCCGCTACGGCGAGCCGCTGGGCCCGCACCCCGGGCTGGTGCGCGCGCTCGAGCGGCGCCTCGCCGAGGCCGGCCAGGATCCCGCGGAGGATCCGGCGGGGACGGCGGTGGTGCTCGCCTCCGCCGGGTCGAGCCACCCCGCGGCGAACGCGGCGATCGCCCGGCTGGCGTCCGGCTGGCAGGCCACCCGCCGCTGGCAGGCGGTCCGGCCGGCGTACGCGTCGGCCGCGTCGCCCACCCCGGCAGAGGCCGTGACGGACCTGCTCCGCGGCGGGGCGCGCCGGGTCGTGGTCGCCACCTACCTGCTCGCCCCCGGCCTGTTCGCCGACCGGATCGCGAGGACGTCCCTGGCCGCGGGGGCCGCGGCGGTCTCGGCCCCGCTCGGGGCCGCGGACGAGGTGGCGGACGTGCTGCTCGATCGCTACCAGGAGGCCGCCGCCGGCGCCCGGGCCCGGGAAGGCGCGCCCGGGAACCGGCGTGACCCCCGGGTTTCCGTCAGGTAAAGCGCCCGATCGCGGCAGGTTTCCGGTTGGTAGCAAGCACAGTAGTGTCAGCGTATGACGTCTCTGCAGGCGCCCACGGGGGCAGCCACCCGCCGCGGGCCACTCCGGGAGAGACCGCCACCCGGCCGCAGGCCACTCACGAGGTGCTGAACCAGGTCCCACCGCTGGCCGACTACGACGTCGCGGACGATCCGGCACTGCTGGCGGCGGCCGCCCGGGAAGGTGCGGACGGGGCCGAGGCCGCCCTGCACGAGCTGGGTGAGCTGGCCGGTGCCCGGGTCACCCAGGAGCACGCCCGGCTGGCCAACGAGCATCCGCCGGTGCTCCGGACCCATGACGCGCAGGGTCACCGGATCGACGAGGTCGAGTTCCATCCGTCCTGGCACGTACTGCTGGGCACCGCGGTCAGGCACGGGCTGCACGCCGCACCGTGGGCGGACGCCGCCCCGGGCGCGCACGTGGCCCGGGCGGCCAAGTTCTTCGTGTGGTCACAGGCCGAGGCCGGCCACGGCTGCCCGGTCTCGATGACCTACGCCGCCGTGCCGCCGCTGCGCCACAGCCCGGACCTGGCCCGCCGGTTCGCCCCGCTGCTCGCCGCCCGGGACTACGATCCCGGGCTGCGCCCGCCGGAAGGCAAGGCGGCCTTGCTGGCGGGCATGGCGATGACCGAGAAGCAGGGCGGCTCGGATGTGCGCGCGAACACTACCCGGGCCGAGCCGGTGCCCGCGGACGGCCCGGGCGCCCACCTGCTCACCGGGCACAAGTGGTTCTGCTCCGCGCCCATGAGCGACCTGTTCCTGGTCCTGGCCCAGGCCCCGGCCGGGCTGACCTGCTTCCTGCTCCCCCGGGTCCGGCCCGACGGGACCCGGAACGCCGTCGCGGTGCAGCGGCTCAAGGACAAGCTCGGCAACCGCTCGAACGCGTCCGCCGAGGTGGAGTTCGACGGGGCGCTGGCCTGGCAGGTGGGCGAGGCTGGGCGCGGCGTGCCCACCATCATCGAGATGGTCAGCGCCACCCGGCTGGATTGCGTGCTGGGCAGCGCGGCGGGGATGCGCCTGGGCTGCGTCACCGCCGTGCACTACGCGGCGCGCCGGCAGGCCTTCGGCGCGGCCTGATCTCCCAGCCGCTGATGACCTCGGTGCTGGCCGACCTGGTGCTGGAATCCGAGGCCGCGACCACGCTGGCGCTGCGGCTGGCGGGCGCGGCAGACCGGGCGGCCCGCGGGGACGCGGCCGAAGCGGCGCTGCTCCGGGTCGCGCTGCCCGCCGCCAAGCACTGGATCTGCAAACGCGCGCCGCTGCACGCGGCCGAGGCGCTGGAGTGCCTGGGCGGCAACGGCTACGTGGAGGAGTCCGGGATGCCGCGGCTGTACCGCGAGGCGCCGCTGAACTCGATCTGGGAGGGCTCCGGCAACGTGACCGCCCTGGACCTGCTCCGGGCCCTGCAGCGCCAGCAGGGAGCGGCTGACGCCCTGGCGGCCGAGCTGGCCCTGGCCGCGGGCGGGGACCCGCGGCTGGACGCGGCGATCAGCGGGCTGAGCCGGACAGTGCGCGACCTGGCCACCCGGGCCGGGCCCGACGCGCAGTTCGCGGCCCGCCGCCTGGCCGGGGCGATCACCGTCACCCTGCAGGCGGCGCTGCTGGTCCGGCACGCTCCGGGCCCCGTCGCGGACGCGTTCTGCGCCTCCCGTCTCGCACCCGGCGCACTCTCCGGACCCGGCGTCCCGTTCGGGACACTCCCGGACGGGCTGGCCCTGGAGCGCGTCCTGGGCCGGGCCATGCCGGCCCGCGGGTAGGGTCGGCTGGTGCGCGTTTGGCCAGGAGCTCCCTATCCGCTCGGAGCAACGTGGGATGGCACGGGGACGAACTTCGCGTTGTTCTCCGAAGCTGCCGAGCAGGTCGAGCTGTGCCTGCTGAACGGCGACGAGCCGGCCGGGCTGCACGAGACGCGGGTCGCGCTGACCGAGGTCGACGCCTTCGTGTGGCACGGCTACCTGCCTGATGTGGCCCCCGGCCAGCGGTACGGATACCGGGTGCACGGCCCCTACGACCCGGCCCGGGGGCACCGGTGCAACCCGGCGAAGCTGCTGCTCGATCCCTACGGCAAGGCCATCAACGGCGACGTGCGGTGGAACGAGGCGGTGTTCAGCTACCGGTTCACCGACCCGTCCGCGATGAACACGGTGGACAGCGCGCCGTTCATGCCGGCGAACGTGGTCATCAACCCGTTCTTCGACTGGGGGGACGACCGGGCGCCGCGGACCCCCTACCACGAGACGGTGATCTACGAGGCGCACGTCCGCGGCCTGACCCTGCGCCATCCGGATGTGCCCGCCGCCCAGCGGGGTACCTACGCTGGCCTGGCGCATCCCGCGATCATCGAGCACCTGACCCGGCTGGGGGTCACCGCGGTGGAGCTGATGCCGGTGCACCAGTTCGTGCCCGAGCACAACCTGCAGGCCCGCGGGCCTGACCAACTACTGGGGCTACAACACGATCGGGTTCCTCGCCCCGCACAAGGCCTACTCGTCGTCGCAACAGCGCGGCGGGCAGGTCGGCGAGTTCAAGGCGATGGTCAAGGCGCTGCACGCGGCCGGGATCGAGGTGATCCTCGATGTCGTGTACAACCACACCGCCGAGTCCGACCAGCGCGGCCCGACGCTGTCCTTCCGCGGCATCGACAACGCCGCGTACTACCGGCTCCGCGACGACGACCCCCGCTATTACGTGGACTACACGGGCTGCGGGAACAGCCTGAACGTCCGGCACCCGCACGCTCTCCAGCTGATCCTCGACTCGCTGCGGTACTGGATCCTGGAAATGCACGTGGACGGGTTCCGGTTCGACCTCGCCTCCGCGCTGGCCCGGGAACTGCACGACGTGGACCGGCTGTCCGCCTTCTTCGACCTGGTCCAGCAGGATCCGGTGGTGTCACAGGTCAAGCTGATCGCCGAGCCCTGGGACGTGGGCGAGGGCGGCTACCAGGTGGGCAACTTCCCGCCGCTGTGGAGCGAGTGGAACGGCAAGTACCGGGACACCGTCCGGGACTTCTGGCGCGGGCAGCCGTACACGCTGGCCGAGTTCGCCTCCCGGCTGACCGGGTCGAGCGATCTGTACGAGACCAGCGGCCGCCGGCCGGTCGCCTCCATCAACTTCGTCACCTGCCACGACGGGTTCACCCTGACCGACCTGGTGTCCTACAACCGCAAGCACAACGATGCGAACGGCGAGGACGGCGAGGACGGCAGCAACGACAACCGCTCGTGGAACTGCGGCGCCGAGGGCCCGACCAGCGACCCGGCGGTGCGCGAGCTGAGGAGCCCGGCAGCGGCTCAACTTCCTGGCCACGCTGCTGTGCTCGCAGGGCGTCCCGATGCTGCTCGCCGGGGACGAGCTCGGCCGGACCCAGAAGGGCAACAACAACGCCTACTGCCAGGACAACGAGACGTCCTGGGTGGACTGGCAGATGACCGAGGACGAGATCAGCCTGCTGGAGTTCGCCCGGGGCGTCGCCGAACTGCGCCGCAACCACCCCGTGTTCCGCCGGCGCCGCTTCTTCACCGGGCCCGGGGATGGCGCCACGGGCCGGCCCGGGGACATCGCCTGGTTCACCCCGTCCGGGCGGGAGATGACCGACGCGGACTGGAAGACCGGCTACGCCAAGGCGATGGGCGTCTTCCTCAACGGGGACGCCATCACCGAGCCGGATCCCCGGGGCGAGCCGGTCCGCGATGAAACGTTCCTGCTCTTGTTCAGCGCGGACAGCCAGCCGGCCCGGTTCACGCTGCCCGTCGAGGACTTCGGGCACACCTGGGAAGTCGTGCTCGATACCGGCGCGGCGGACCGCACCGGCGGGGGCCTGCCCGCGACGGCGATCTCGGGTAACGGGCTGCCCCACCCGGCCCTCCCCGGATCCGAGGCGGCGGTCGCGGCCCAGGTGGAACCCCGGGAGCACCAGGCAGGCTCGACGGTGATGCTCGCGGGCCGCTCGATGATGGTGCTGCGCCGGACCGGCCAGTCCCGCACGGCCGGGTGAGCCGCCCGTGAAGCTGGCCCCGGAAACCTGGCCCCGTGCCGCCGGCCCCGTGACGCTGGCCCCATGCGGCTGATCTATCCCGTTCCGGCCGGTGATGGGCCGCCGGACCTGCCCGGGCTGTACGCCTACCCGGCCGGCGCGGCGGGCAGCGCCGCCGCGGGCCGGCCCTGGGTCCGGGCCGGCATGATCGAGAGCACCGACGGGGCGGCCACGGTCAACGGCCTGTCCGGCGGCCTGGGCGGCCCGGCTGACCATGAGATCTTCGGCCTGCTGCGGGCGCTGGCCGGGGTGATCCTGGTCGGCGCGGGCACGGCCCGCGCCGAGAGGTACCGCCCGGCCCGGGTGGCGGCCCGCTGGGCCGGGCTGCGCGCGGGGCGCCCGGACACCCCGCCCATCGCGGTGCTCAGCGGCCGGCTGGATCTGGACCCGGCCGGCCCGCTCCTCGCGGACGCGCCGGCCGGGGCCCGCACCATCGTGATCACCGCGGAGTCCGCGCCCCCGGACCGCCGGGCGGAGGTGGCCCGGCACGCCGACGTGATCATCGCTGGCGAACACGAGGTGAGCGCGGCCGCGGCCATCAGCGCGCTGGCCAGCCGGGGCTACCGGAAGGTCCTCGCCGAGGGCGGCCCGCACCTGCTGGGCCAGCTGGCCGCGGCGGGCCTGCTCGATGAGCTGTGCGTGACGATCAGCCCGGTGCTGGCCGGCGGCCTGGCCGGCCGGATTATCCAGGGCGCGCAGCCAGCCCCGGGCGGCCCGGCCGCGGACGGGACCGGGCCCGCGGCTCCCAGCCGGCTGACGCTCGCGCACGTCCTGGCCGACGGCGACTACCTGCTGTGCCGTTACCTGCGGGCAGGCTCCTAGTCCGCCAGGATCCGCTCGGGGAGTCAGCCCGGGAGGGCACCGATAATGGCGTGCCGGGTCTCGGTGACTCGCCCGCCGGCGGCCAGGTAGAGGCTCAGGCCGCGGTAGTCCGAGCCGTTGGGCAGGTGCCCGGTCCAGACCACCGCGACCGTGTCGTCCCGGGTAACCAGCGCGTCGATGTCGTACCGAGGCACACCGCCCGCGACCTGGACGGCGTGCTCGTAGTCGTCGCGGGCGCCCTGCGGCCCGTGACCGGGCGGCGTGTGGTGACCCGCTGCCACCAGCGCGGATATCTCATTGAACGGCCCCGCCCGGGCAGCCGCTAGCCGGGGGCGCCGCTGAGTATCTCCGCGAGGTCGTACTTGACCGGCTCCTCCAGCTGCGCATAGGTACACGAGCGCGGGTCCCGGTCCGGACGCCAGCGGGCGAACTGGGTGGTGTGCCGGAACCTGCGGCCCTCCATGTGGTCGTACCGGACCTCGACCACCCGTTCGGGCCGCAGCGGCACGAAGGACAGGTCTTTCCCGGCGTTCCAGCGGCTCGCCTCCGACGCCCGGGGGTTGCGCGCGGCCGGGGTTCCCCCGGCCGCGTCCGCGCCGCCCCAGGCCCAGGGATGACCTTCGAAGGTGCTGACCAGGGGCTGCAGCTCGGTGAACAGCTCACGGCGGCGGGCCATCGGGAACGCGCCCACCACGCCCACGCTGGCCAGGTCACCGGCGTCGGTGTACAGGCCGAGCAGCAGCGAGCCGACCGCTTCCGGGCTGGTCTTGTGCGGCCGGTAGCCGGCCACGACGCAGTCCGCGGTGCGCTCATGCTTGATCTTGAACATGACCCGCTTGTCCGGCTGGTACGTCCCGTCCAGTGGCTTGGCGATCAGGCCGTCCAGCCCGGCCCCCTCGAACTGCCGGAACCACTGCGCGGCCAGGTCGCGGTCGGTAGTGGCCGGGGTGAGGTGCACCGGGGGGCGGGCCTGCGCCAGGGCCTGCTCCAGCGCGGCCCGGCGCCGGCGGAACGGTTCGGCGCACAGATCGGTGTCGTCCACCGCCAGCAGGTCGAAGGCGACGAAGTGGGCCGGGGTCTGCCCGGCCAGGAGCGTGACGCGGCTGGCCGCGGGGTGGATCCGCTGCAGCAGGGCCTCGAAGTCCAGCCGCCGGCCGGACGGGTCAGGGATCACGATCTCCCCGTCCACCACGCACCGGGGCGGCAGGCTGGCGGTGAGCGCCTCGGCCACCTCCGGGAAGTACCGGGTCATCGGGCGCTCGTTGCGGCTGCCGATCTCCACCTCCCCCCGGTCGAGGAAGACGATCGACCGGAAACCGTCCCACTTGGGCTCGAAGCTGAACGGCCCGTCGGGTATCTGCGCTACCGGCCGGGCCAGCATCGGCGCGACCGGCGGATTAACCGGAAGGTGCATGACCCCATCCTGCCTGGCCGCATCCGCGTCCCGGGCGCCGGGCGGATCAATGGGCCAGGTCAACCAGGAATCAACGGGGGACAACTGGGCAGCTGCGGCGGTGGCCCCGGCGATAGCCTGGACCCCCGGCCGCTGGACCCAGCAGCGCGGCGACGATCTGGCGAGCGAGGGAGCCGCATGGCACTGCACAGGCAAGCTGCGGAAGATGGCGAAGTCGAGATCAACCCGGTCTACGTCCGCGAGCTGCACTTCTCGGTGCCGCGGCACCGGCTGGCGGAGCACGGGCTGCTGCCCGACACGGCGCTCCAGGCCGTGCGGGACGAGCTGACCCTGGACGGCAACGCCCGGCTCAACCTGGCCACGTTCGTGACGACCTGGATGGAGCCCCAGGCGGTGCAGCTGATGACCGAGTGCCTCCCCAAGAACATGATTGACAAGGATGAGTACCCGCAGACCGCGGAGGTGGAAGAGCGGTGCGTGAACATCCTGGCCAACCTGTGGCACGCGCCGGCGCACGGTTCGGCGACCGGCTGCTCCACCACCGGGTCGAGTGAGGCCTGCATGCTCGGCGGCATGGCGCTGCTGTGGCGCTGGCGCGCGCGCCGCCGCGCGCAGGGTGCGGACGCGTCCCGGCCCAATCTGGTCATGGGGACGAACGTCCAGGTCTGCTGGGATAAATTCTGCCGTTACTGGGAGGTGGAACCGAGGCTGGTGCCGATGGAGCCGGACCGGTTGCACCTGCGCGGCGCCCAGGCGGCCGCGCAGTGCGACGAGAACACCATCGGGGTGGTGGCGATCATGGGCTCCACCATGGACGGCAGCTATGAGCCGGTCGCGGAGATCAGCGCCGACCTGGACCGGCTCGCGGCCGGCGGCGGTCCCGATGTCCCGATTCACGTGGACGCGGCCTCAGGCGGGTTCGTCGCGCCGTTCATCCAGCCCGACCTGGTCTGGGATTTCCAGCTCCCCCGGGTGGCCTCGATCAACTCGTCAGGGCACAAGTACGGGCTGGTCTACCCCGGGGTGGGCTGGGTGGTCTGGCGCAGCCCCGACGCGCTGCCTGAGGACCTGGTCTTCAAGGTGAACTACCTCGGCGGGGAGATGCCCACGTTCGCGCTGAACTTCTCCCGGTCGGGGGCCAACGTCGCGGCCCAGTACTACAACTTCCTGCGCCTGGGCTTCCACGGCTTCCAGCGAGTCCAGCAGACCTGCCAGGACGTGGCCATGTACCTGTCCGGCGAGATCGGCCGGATGGAGCCCTTCGAGCTGCTGACCGACGGCAGCGACCTGCCCGTCTTCGCGTTCAAGATCCGTGACGAGTCGGCGGGCTTCAGCGTGTTCGACCTGTCCGAGCAGCTGCGCACCCGGGGCTGGATCCTGCCCGCCTACACCTTCCCGGCCAATCTGGAGCACGTCGCCGTGCTCCGCGTGGTGGTGCGCAACGGGTTCAGCAAGGACCTGGCCGACAGCCTGCTCGGCGACATCAAGCAGCACGTCCGGAACCTGGCCGCGCACCCGCGCAGCCACGTGCCGCTGGCGCCGCCGGACGAGCGTCAGTCGTTCGCCCACTGATCCCGGCCCCGGCGCCGGGAGATCACACCCGGGCCAGCTGGACCCCGGCCGGTCCCCGGCCCCCGGCGTACCATTCCCCGGACAGGCACAGCGCCAGCGCGGCCGCCAGGGCGGCCAGCCGGGCTACCGGCATGACCAGGCTGCCCTGCGCGTCCAGGGCCGTGCCGAGCCAGCTGTGCCTGGGCGCGAAGGCGGGCATCCCCGCGGGCAGGCCGGGCAGGCGGTCCGGGAGCCGCCAGAGCAGCAGGCCCGCCACGATCGCGACCACGAGGAGAACCACCAGGGCGGCCCGGCCGGCGGGCGGGGGCGTGGAGACTACCGCGCTGCTCGGACCGGCCGCCGAGATCACGATGAAGATGACGATCGCCACCGCGATGGCCGCCGCCGAGAACCAGCCCAGCAGCGGGGTCCGCTGGCCAGCGGGCGGGCTGGCCGGGCGGGATGGCGCTGGCGCCGGGCGGTATGAGGGTGTCGCGGCTGCTGTTCGGCTCGTTTATCGGGCACGCTCCGGGGGCGACAGTTGACCGCAGGCTTGGCCGCCCGCCCCGCCGGATAACCGCTGGAGTCCGGCCTGTTCCTCAATAGTGAACAGGAAATCCGGTAATAGCGGTTCCTGAAACGCGACCGAAAGTCGCAAATATAGCGTCAAAAAAGGTATCAGGCCTACCCATATACGGCCGGCCAAGGGGCCCGGATACACCAGGGCCCGGCGCGGGTCCGCCCGGGAAGCGGGGCGCCGCAGCCGGGCCAGGGCCGTGAGGAATGCTCAGGCGTTCCGGCGGAGCCGGTCCAGCGCCTCACGCAGAATCGCGGCGCCGTCCGTATCCGTGCGCCGTTCCTTGACGTACGCCAGATGCGTCTTGTACGGCTCATTCTGCGGGGGCCCGGGCGGGTTGTCCTCGTCACGCCCGGCGGGGTACCCGCACCGTGGGCAGTCCCAGGTCTCGGGCACCGCGGCATCACAGGCGAAGCTGGGCCGGGTCTCGTGCTTATTCGAGCACCAGAAAGAGACCCTGATCCGGGGCGCCGCCTCACCGCGCTCCGCTTCGCCCATCGGGCCAGCCCCGACCCGGCTTCCCCTGATCGCGTTGCCACTACTCACAGCTCACCCCTTGCTACGTCCGCTCTTGGCCCGCCCGGCGACCCCCGGGTGCCCGCATCAATGGTTCAGCAGCAGATCCAGCCCGACGATGCACAGGAACCACAGGATGCCAGTGAAAATCGTGAGGCGATCCAGGTTCCGCTCAACTACGGACGATGATCCCAGCGTAGAGGAGACGCCGCCACCAAATAGGTCCGACAGGCCGCCGCCCTTGCCTTTGTGCAGCAGCACCAGCAGCATCATCAGCAGACTGGTGATGATGAGGACGACCGAGATTGCGATGACCACTGCCCTGTCTCGTCCCTCCGGGTGCCTGTCGCGGGCCTGCCTGGCCCTGGGCCAGTGCGGTTCGGCCAGCGGTGCGCTGGACCATGCCCGCGGATCAGGCGTTAACTGCTAGTTTGCGGTACCGGCATATCGTGGCGAACTGAGCGGCATCCAGACTTGCCCCGCCGACCAGCGCGCCGTCAATGTCAGGCTGCGTCATTATCGCAGCGATGTTGTCAGCTTTAACCGACCCGCCATACAGGATACGCACACTTGCGGCCGCTTCGTCGCCGTGACCCTCGGAAACGCGGCCGCGGATCGCCCCGCACACCTCTTGCGCGTCCGCGGGGGTGGCCACCTCCCCGGTACCGATGGCCCAGACCGGCTCATAGGCCACGACCAGCCCGGCCACCTGCTCGGGTGAGATCCCGGCCAGGGCCCCGTCGAGCTGGCCGAGGGTGAAGTTCAGCTGCTCCCCCGCCTGCCGGACGTCCAGCTGCTCGCCGACGCACAGGATAGGGGTCAGCTCGTTGCGGAGTGCGGTCTTCACCTTGCTGTTGACCACGGCATCGTCCTCACCGTGGTGCTGGCGGCGCTCGGAGTGGCCAGCCAGCACGTAGCTGCAGCCCAGCTTGGCCAGCATCGGCCCGGACACGTCGCCGGTGTAGGCCCCCTTGTCGTGCGGCGACAGGTCCTGGGCCCCGTAGCCGATCCGCAGCTTGTCCCCGGCGACCAGCGTCTGCACGCTGCGCAGCCCGGTGAACGGCGGCAGCACGACCACCTCGGCAGCGTCGTAGTCGTCGCGGGTCAGCGTGAAGGCGAGCTTCTGGACCAGCGCCAGCCCCTCGAAGTGCGTGTTGTGCATCTTCCAGTTGCCGGCGATGAGCGGCTTGCGGCCAGACTGGGAT
>CAWJDQ010000008.1:0-210807 GCA_963841695.1 uncultured Actinomycetes bacterium
GATCTTGTAACTACACTCCAGGGGTCCCAGTCGATTCCAACCGGCTCCTGTCACCACTGCACTGATGGCGCCATGCTCTAAGCCGCGCGCGACCTACTGCTTAGGAGTTCACTTCATGGTCCATGCTGACCTCGATACTTCCAGGTCAGAGGTCGTTTCCAGTGCCTTTGAGTGACCGCCAATGATCGCAGTTCTCCATGTGTCATGGCTCGAATGTGGCACGGATACGGGCTTCCGTGCTGGATGCCCGCTCACGGCTCCGGAGGCCACAACCCACTTCACCTTCTTGTGGACGGGTCAGGCGGTAGCCCTAGGGGGTCTGGCGTCCGGTTTGGCGAACGCCATATTCCTTGCGCCGCAGCTCAAGGGGGACACGACTCGCGAAAGCTGCTACGGCCACCGTTATCGCCCAGAGGATGGCGATGACGAGAAGAACTTGTGTCTCATCGCTGGCGATGGCGCGAGTCGCGCTCGCCGCGACCATCATGGAAGGCACAGCAGTAACCAGGATACCGATCGTGACACCGGTAAGCAGCGTGCGGCGGCTATTCGACTGTGCTGGCTGCACAGGCTGCTCGCGTGCCACAGGTCCGAGGCGTGCGTCGACACGTGCGGTGATTTCCCGGTCGACTCGCTCCAGGAAGGACTCGATCACCGCGTCGCTGTATTCGGGGCCAAGCTCCTTGTGCGCCTCGGCGGCGGCGCGGGCACGGGTGCCGCGTCAGGTGTGAGCCGACGTACCTCTTCATGAAGAGGCACGATCACTATGCGCGGTGGCGACACATGACGTAACTTGCAGTGGCTGCCACGCGTACTTACGACCTCGAAGCCGACCTTCTCGAGCGCGCGGACAATCCGCTTGCCGGATACGACGGGAAGCTGGCGAGGGCTCGCGCCGAGAGCCGAACCTCGATCGGCGCAACGATGGGCTCTGGGAGCGCCTCGGGAGCAGGCTCATCCTCGTAGTAAAGCTCAAGCGCTTCCCGGAGGTTGGCTAGCGCCTCCTCGATGCTTCGTCCTTGGCTTGCCACCTCCACTGTAGGCGCGCAGGATGCGCCGGATGAACTCGCCGTACTCGTCCAGCCGTCCCTCACCGCTCCCCCGGTCATGCTGGAACACCGATCCGGTGTCAACCTGGCCTTGTCACTGGATCGCCTGCCGCTGTCGCCTTGGATGTCGGCCTGACTTAGGCCAATTTAGTGCGCAGATTCCGTTCCTGGGCAGTGGGCGGCAGATCAAAATCTCGCGCCGCCAGGTTTCGCATCCCCAGCGCTGAGGCCGTAATGTTCTCCTGACCAGGGGACAGCTCAATTAGCCGCTGACCTGCGAAGTTCGGAGAGCACTCCCTATTTCAGCGCATATTCAGCACACGCCACCAGATGGTGCACGAAGACAGGGACGTGGTCGCCAGGCTACGGTGTCGCGATGAAGCTTCTCCTTACCGATTCTGGTGTCAGGAATGCAAGCATGCTGGCGGCGCTGGTCGATCTTCTGGGCAAACCGATCGCCGAGGCCAGCGCCCTTTGCATCCCCACCGCAGGATACGGGGGCCCTGACGGGGATCCGGAGGGCCCATGGCGTTTCATCAGCGGGCGGTCCCCTGATCCCATGACCGAGTTGGGGTGGAAGTCGGTAGGCGCTCTGGAGCTGACCTCCCTTCCCAGCATCGACAAGGACCGCTGGGTCTCCTGGGTCCGGGAGGCAGACGTTCTGCTGGTGAACGGCGGCGACGCGCTGTATTTGTGCCACTGGATGCGGGAGTCCGGACTGGCCGGCCTCCTCCCGTCGCTGCGCGACACGGTCTACGTCGGGCTCAGTGCCGGGAGCATGGTGCTGACCCCCCGCATCGGTGAGAAGTTCGTCCGCTGGAAGCCGCCCACCGGTGGCGACAGCATGCTGGGAGTTGTCGATTTCTCCATCTTCCCGCACCTCGACAGCCCGGACTGCCCGGACAGAACCATTGCCGAGGCGGAACGGTGGGCCGCCGGCATAAAGGGCCCGGCGTACGCCATCGATGATCAAACCGCCATCAAGGTGACCGGCGGCGGCGTTGAGGTCATCTCTGAGGGGCACTGGAAGCTGTTCAACCCGGCAGGATGAACGTCGACACGATGGCCCGGCCGGGGTGCTGGTCCCCGCTGGCTAATTGCACGTTAATTGCACGAGAGGCCGGTATGGGCGCGGAACCGCAGAGGCCCACGCGCGGGACTATTGTCCTGACCTGGGCCTTTGCCGTGGAGCGGGTGACGAGAATCGAACTCGCACTATCAGCTTGGGAATCTGACAGAATCACGCCATCAGGGGGTCTGACCTGGCAATATGACTGTCCGCTCTTGACCGTTGTATACCCTTGTTCACCGGGGCTAATGGCCCGCTAATGGCCCGAATGATCTTGTTCACCAGAGGCCGGGCGGCCTACTGCCGTGGCTTGCCTATTGCGATCTTGACGCTTAAGTGTCAACGGTTGGCCTCTTAGTCCGGAGCCATCGCACGATGCGGACTGCCAGCGCCGGGGCATGCCTGAGCTGAGAACTACTGTGCGTCAGCGTCCGCTAGTGTCCACCGCTGGTCATGGTGATTGTTACTCACTTGGTTACCGGGTGGCTCATGTAAGCTCGGACGGCCCGTCGATCATGGAGCGTCTGGAGGCAAGATGAACCCGCAACAGGTCGGGCGAGCTGGGGAACTGTATGTTGCCGCAGAGATCCACCGGCGGGGCGGTTACGCCGTGACGTTCGCTGGCAATATGCCTGATATCGACATTCTCGCCTGCGACACCACGAAGAGCCGACGGATCTCCATCCAGGTCAAGACCCGAAGCGCGGGCTCGTGGCATGCTCACTTCGGGCGCGACGCAGCCCAATGCAGCGAAGATCCAGCGGAGGATTCATTCTGGATTTTCGTGGACTTGAGTTCTGATCATCCTGAATACTTTGTCGCCCCGCGCTGGTGGGTGCGTAACAATATCTGGGAAGTCCATACTGCTTATCTTGCCCGCTGGGAGCGAGAGCATGGGCATCCGCGTGTGAGTCAGCACCACGGGATTCTGGTTAAGCGGATCGAGCAATGGCGAGGTCGTTGGGACATCCTAGGAATATTCTAAAAGGCGAGCCTGTGATGAAGTGCTTAAGGGGCAGATCCGCGCGGACGTCCGTGCAAGGACTAGGCGATCGTCACTCATTTAGTCACTCGGCCGTGGCCAAGGCACGTCGAGAGCGACGCGAGTAGACTACCGCCGTGCCTGGTGAACTGAGCAGCGAGATCGCCGTCTTCCTGAATCCCACGCATCTTTACTCACGACGAGAAATTCTTGCCAGACCCTCACCGGTCCCGGCCGCTGCTGGGGTGTACGGCTGGTGGTTCCGGCGCCTGCCTGCTGCGATTGATACTCATGAGTGCGCTCGTCACCATGGTCTCACGCTCTTGTACATAGGAATCAGCCCTAGTCGGCCACCTATGAACGGCCGACCCGCCAGCAGGCAAAACCTGCGCAAGCGGCTGCGCCAGCACTACGTCCGCAGCGCGGAAGCTTCCACGCTCCGCAGGACTCTCGGTTGCCTGCTGGCAGACGAGCTGGACCTCCAGCTTCGGCGCGTCGGAACATCGGGACGCCGCACGACCTTCGTCACCGGCGAACATGTCCTGTCGGACTGGATGGCAGAGAACGCTTTCGTTAGCTGGGTCGCGCGAGCGCGGCCATGGGAGCTTGAGGATCAGCTAATCCAAGAGCTGGACCTGCCCTTGAACCTGTGGGACAACAGTCGTAACCCGTTCCATCCGACGCTAACGGAAGCACGGGCTCGCTGCCTGGAGCGAGCAAGGGCTTTGCCTGTGCTGCCGAACGTGTGATAGCTCACGGCTCCGGAGGTGGTTGGCAGTCACGGCCACGAGCTGCGGAAACGTCCTGAGGTCTAGCTGCTTGACCTGCTGCTTAGGAGGACACTTCACTGCCTACTGCAGCCCGCGTATTCGCAGGTCATCGAGTGTTCCGGTTGCGCGCGAGTGACCGTGAGTATGCCTGGGTCTCGTGCTGCTGTGGCACGAGTGTGGCACGCCGCTGCGCCGTTGCCCAATGCGTTGCGAGGACGGCCAGACAGGTGGGCGTCCTCGCCCATGGCATGCCAAGGCGCGAAGCCACAGGATCAGTCCGACTTTGACGCCCCTGCCGACGTCGCCGGGCGGCTGTGGTGCCCCGCACGGGGCGTTTTTCCGGCATCGATCAGGGTCGGCATGTGAACCACCTCCTGGTGGGCCTGCCTTACTTGGCCCTGAGAGTGTGCAGGCTACCAGTCTTGCGCGGTGTTGTAGGGCAAATTCAGGTCAGTACAGACCAAGATCATCGGGCGCCCCACGGTCAACCAAGGATCATCAGGCGTTTCGTGACCGGGGGGATACCGTTCGCTTGCGCTCCCGTCGTCGATTCGACGGCTCATGCTTGCGAACGGGGTAAATCTGACTCTAGCCCAATGAAGTGGCGCAGAGTAAATCCATGTTCCCTAATATCGTCGAACACATATCCATTGTTCGTTTCTGCGGTGAAACGCAGTATAAGCTCGCGTGGAGGAATATTTGCAGGAAGCTCGCCTATGCCTTCGCTGTCTACGCGTATCTCAAACCTCGAATGACCGACAAGCCGCATTGGCAATTGGTTTGACTCATAACCTTCCCACCATCCTGCTTTTGGTATTACTCCTACAGGCTCCGTTCGAATATTGATCGTTGTTCCGCCTACGCCGCTTCGGAAAGTAGTCTCGTGCATTATAGCCAGGCTCAAGTCATAAATCGTCATGTCTGAATTTCCATCGTTCCCCACCCCCACAGTCAGCTGGCGGATCTCTTCATTATAAAACCAGCCGGTGCTAACTACAGGGCCAGAGGCCTGGGCCGCTCTTTTTGCAAGGCTGTTTGCCCTCAGGGCTAGGAAGATTGCAACTGTGGATATGGCGGCACCATATATAACCAGCAGTGTTGCTATTGATTTTGCTGTCAATTTAACCCTCGCGATCTCTAACGTCACCAGAACATGTCGTCAATCCTAACGAGTATAGAGCTGCCGAGCCGTCCGGGTAATCACGTTTGGAGCGCAAATGATCCTCGCTCCTACCCCGTCCTCCTGATAGGTGCCGGGTCTTGCCGTGGAAGATCAGAGTCAAGGTGGAGCGCCCGCAGCGCAGCGAGGACGTACGACCTTGATCTGTGATCTTGTGCGGCGAGAGAATGCCCGGCGCGTGGAGGACGGCCCGGCCGGTTCGTGTGGTCGCGGCCATCGGGTGCGCGTTGCGGCCGGGACTGGCTGCCTGCGGGTGGCGGGCCTGCCGACCTGGTGGCGGCGCCGCGCCCGGAGGGCTCCCGCCCGTCAGGGCGCGGCAGGCCGCCACCCCGGAGTCGGCGAGCTGCCCGCGACCCCGCCCGGTCTGCGGTGTCCCGCACGCCGCTTCGCGCAATGCCTCGATGCGCTCGCGGTTTCCGCATCTGGACTCGGCCGGGGGCGGACGGCCCGGCGCGCCGAAGGCGTGCCTTTAAAGCCGTACTGAAAGTTGTCACAAGTCACCTAGGGCGCCTAGATCGAAGCGTGAACGCATCTAGGAGGCCCGTCGTCTAGTTGGCTTGCCAGCTACCGCTCGGTGGCTCGCTGCCGCAGGTTTGCACGGGCCTCGATGTACCGTTCGTGGAAGTCGCCGGTCAGCCGCTCGCCTGGGTAGCGATCGGTGAGGATGCGATCAAGGTCAACCGCATGAGATAGCAAGGACGCCTCGGTCTTGCGGTCATATCCGAAGGCGGCCAGTCCGTGATGGACGGCCTGGTCGAGGTTGCCGTGCTTGGCTCCTATGAGGGCAAGGTCTATGTGCGCGTTCGCGCTGCGCATGGGGGCGTTGGTTGAGCCGTCTGGCTGGGTGTGGTAGGCGATGACCTCGCGGGCGTGTTCCTCGGCTGGCTGGTCGTCGCCGAGCCAGGTGTAGCAATCGGCGGCGTAGAAGATCCATTTCGTGTGGTCGAACACGAAGTGATTTTCGGGATGATCAGGCTTGGGGATCTGCTCTAGCAGCTTCGCGCCGCGGTCAAGGCTGGCGCGCACGTCTTTGCGCTCTCCGAGCCGCGCCTGGCCGCGGGCTTGCTGGGTTACGAGCTGGATCATGGCGTTGGTCAGCCCGGCGTGCGCTTGGCCTGCCTGGGTGTAGGCCACCACGTCGTTGTAGCGGCCCTCGGTCAAAGCGAACCAGGCGGCGAGTTCGTAGGACCAGGCGACGATCTCACCGTGCCCGGCTTGGAGTCCGGCGTGGTAGGCCGCCTGGCGGGCTGCTTCGGCTTGTTCCCGCTCGCCTAGGTCGTAGTGCAAGCACCCGAGCAGCAACGCCAGCCATCCAGCGGTGACGAGCAGTTCACGGTGCTGCGCCAGGGTGCACCGTCCGTTGATGAGGCGGGTGATGTAGCTGAGGCGTTGTTTGGTGCGTACTTGCAACTCGGAGGCCGCCGCGCTCGGGTAGGCCCGGCAGAGCAGCTCGGCGGCCTCTTGGAGCGTATCGGTCGTGCCCTGGCCCAGGTCGGACACGGTGACCATGCGATCTAGGTCCATGGTGTCGAACAGCTCAGCTTCGCTGCGAAACGCCTCGGCCACTCCGATCCGCGTGTATTGACGCCGGACGGGCGGCCGATCTGGCTGCTGCGGCTGACCGCGTTCGACACGAACACCGCGGAGGGATCGAGCGAGTCGATCTGGGTCGAGGTGGCTGGAGACAAGCCCGAGCTGGCCACAGACGAACTCGTGCAGATCACCGGCCTGGTGTTCGCGCCGTACATCAGCGGCCCGGCGCGCAAGGAGCACAGGATCGTCCGCAGCTTCCGCGCCGATCACGTCGTGCTGGCCTCGGTCAGCGGCAAGGCCGCGCACGCGGCCTGAGCCGTGCCCGCCATACCTGGCGGCACGCACGACCGAACCTTCCCCTATCTCGCAGGAACAGGAGACATCCGCCAGTGAACGAAAACCAGTCCGTCACCGAGGCTGCCACCGAGATCGCCCTGTGGCAGGGCACGGCCTTGCAACTGCCGCTGGATGAGGTTCAGGACACGGCCTCCAAGCTGCTGAACCACCTCGGCTGCATCCTCAACGACTTCAACCAGACCTACCTCGACGAGCAACGCGCCGACGACGCGCTGGCCGCCGCGGTGATGGAGGTGGCCCGGCAGGCGACCGCCGCGGCGATCTTCACCCTCGGCGCCACCCAGCGCACCCGGCAGGAAGCTGCCCTCAACTGACACAACAGTGCCGGGCCTGGGGGAGTGCAATCCCCCGGCCCGGCCAGCCAGATCAATCCCCTACCTCGCTAAAGAACAGGAGACCTTGGCATGTCCAACGCTACCAGCGCCATGCCCGGTCGCGTAGTCCTCGACTGGCGGCACGGCCAGACCGGACCGCTCGCGCCCTGCGTGCTGTGCGGCAAACCGGCGCTGTGCCGGTCCCCGGTCAAGGACGTGCCCTGCCACAAGGGCTGCGCCGAGACATGGCTCGCCACCCACGCGCGGGACCAGGCGGACCTGGCCCGCCTCATCCGCGCCTACACCCCCCGGTTGACGCTTAAGCGTCAAGACCAGGAGGGATCACCATGAACCCTCCCGGCAAGCCGACGCCGTATCCGGCGTTCGCCGCGTCGGACGGATTCCGCGTCATCCTCCACGAACCGATCTGCCCCGACTGCGGCTCGGTCCACATCACCGAAAACGAGGTCGAGACCACCGACGGCCTCACCGAAACCGCGCTGATCTGCCGCGACTGCGGCGCGGCCTGGCCAATCGCCTGCGTCGCCGAATGGGGTGGCCCGTCATGAGCGCCCCGGCCGGAACCATCTACCTGCTGCACTTCGACCAGCCCTACGGTCCCGGCGGCGGCGCGAACGGCCGTGGCACCGCCGAGCACTACACCGGCTGGACCGACAACCTCGAAGCCCGGCTGGCCGCCCACACCAAAGGACAGGGCGCACGGCTGCTGACCGTGATCAAAGCCCACGGTATCGGGTGGACGCTGGCCCGGACCTGGACCGGCACCCGCGCCCGCGAACGCGCCCTGAAAAACCAGGGCGGCGCCTCACGGCGCTGCCCCGCCTGCGGGATCACCCCGCGCACCGGGCGGTGGCGCTGATGCCCCGCCGCAACCGCAACGCCAGCCTCCCGCTGATCACCCCCGACATGCTGGCCGACCAGATCGCCCAGATCGCCAGCGACCTACTCACCTGCCACGACCACGCGCCGCGGTGCGCCGCGTGCCACATCAACCCGGCCACCACGGGCGGCTACTGCGCCCCGTGCGAGGCCCGGATCACTTCTCCCGCTTCTCCTACCAGCCTGCGAAGGCGGTGACTTCCATGCAGAAAAACAGCGGTTCCCGTAACCAGCGAAACAACCCCTACGTCATCGACACTTTCGCCGTCAGGTTCCACCACACCGCCGCGGGCGTGGCCTGGCGGTGGCGCACCGAACTGATGCTGCTAACCCTCACCATTGCCGCCGTATGGCGGCTGGCACTACTAATCACCATCGTCTGGGCCGTGGTCGTCCTGGCCGCGTTCGTCGGCATCCTGCTGGCCACACCGGTCACGCGCCGGTTCGCCGCCCGGCGGTTCTGGTGCGTGCTGGCCCGGCACCGTATCCAGCGGCTGTGCTACGAAGCCCGGCTGCACACCCGGTCTGGGCGGATCCCGCTGGTGCTGTGGATCCGGCCGACCAAGGTCGGCGAACGCGCCTGGCTGCTGTGCCGGGCAGGCATCTGCGTCGAGGACTTCCAGGCCCACCTCGGCGAGCTGCGCGCCGCCTGCTTCGCCCGCGACGCGCGGGCCACTCATAACGCCCGCTGGTCGCACATGGTGACCATCGACATCGTCCGCCGCGACACCCTCGCGGCCAGCAACATCATCCAATCACCGCTGACCAAAACCCGGCGCGTGCCTCCCCCGCCCCAGGAGGGTGAGGCCGCGTGAACCGGCTCGACCTGATCGCCACGCTGATCCAGCCTTGCCCGCCGCCCGACATCGCCAACGGCTACGACATGTGCCCGTGCGGGCTGGGCTGCTGCTGGCCGTGCCCGGTTACCCGGGCCGCGTGGCTGGCCCGGGGCCTCGACCCCGACACCGAAATCGACAAGGTCATCACCCGGGTGAAAGCCCAGTGCTCGGCCCCGGACTGGGACCCAGGCGGCTGGGACCCTAGCCCGCCCGACTGGGCCGACTGGTACTGACCCGCAACCACAACGAGACGGCAGGCCCCTGGCTATGGGGCCTGCCTCTCCCTGGATCACCCCGAAAGGAGGTCAACCACCAATGCCAACCGCACCTGTTTTCCCGCTGTCGATCTTCGACCCGGTGCACCTGGGCATCGACGAGAACGGCGAGAACGTCTACGTCAACCTGGCCGAGCGCAACATGCTCATCGGCGGCGAACCCGGCGGCGGGAAATCCAACGCGCTCAACCTCATCGTCGCCCACGGCGCCCTGTCCTATGACTGCAAGCTCATCCTGATCGACGGCAAGCAAGTCGAACTCGGCCCGTGGCGGCACTGCGCGCACAAGTTCATCGGCCCCAGCCTCGAAGCCGCCACCGACGCATTCACCGAATTCCAGCAGGACATGAACACCGGCTACGACAAGCTCCTCGCCAACGGCCGCCGCAAGATCACCCGGGACTCCGGTGAATACGTCTACCTCGTGGTCATCGACGAATACGCCTACTTCTCCGCCACCGTCGGCAAGAAGCAGCAGCGCGAGGTCTTCGAGGCGCTGACCCGGGACCTGGTGGCCCGCGGCCGTGCGGTCGGGGTGATCGTCATCCTCGCCACCCAGCGACCATCCCATCAGGTCATCGACCCGTCCATGCGGGACCTGTTCGCCTACCGGCTGGCGTTCCGCTGCACCACCGACAGCTCCTCCGATGTCGTGCTCGGCCAGGGCTGGGCCAACGAGGGCTACACCGCCGCCGAGATCGACCCCCTAGCCCGCGGAGTGGCCTGGCTGCTGTCAGAAACCGGCATCCCCCGGCGAATCAAGACCGCCTACCTCACCGACGAAGAAATCGCCTACCTCGCCAGCTACGCCGCGCAACTGCGCGCACGGAAGGACGCAGCATGACCATCAAAACCGAGCACGACTACTACGACCTGCTCCAAGTACCTCCGACCGCGACCCTGACCCAGATCAAGCGGGCCTACCGGCGGCTGGCCCGCAAGTACCACCCCGACATGAACAATGGTGACCCCGAAGCCGCCGAGCGATTCAAGCTGATCACCGAAGCCTACGAGGTGCTGTCCGACCCGGCCCAGCGCCGCAACTACGACCGCATCCATCCCCCACGGCCCGGCACCGGACTTACGACCCCAAACGACGACAACGGCGACGCGATCAGCGCCGTCCTGCGGGTGCTGGAGGCCACCTGGCAGGCCATCCGCGCCCGCCAGCCCCAGATACCCCCGGTGGTCATCGTCATCGCCAGCGGCACCGACGGCAGGCAAGCCCGCTGGGGCCACCACGCCCCGCAACGCTGGCGAGTCGGACTCGAAGACCGCGCCGAAATCATGATCAGCGGCGAAGGGCTCAAACGCGGCGCCCCCGCCGTCCTCGGCACCCTGCTGCACGAAGCCGCCCACGCCCTGGCCGCCGCCCGTGGCATCAAGGACACCAGCCGCCAGGGCCGCTACCACAACAGGTACTTCCGCGAGCACGCCGAAGAACTCGGCATCACCACCGAACACGACCAGCGGCTCGGCTGGTCCATCACCACCGTCCCCGGGGCGACCCTGGTCAGCTACGCCCGGCAGGTCTACGACCTCCAGAATGCGATCACCCTGTGGCGGCACGACGAGCACGTACCGGCCGGAACCACCCGGCGCAACACCAACCTGATCGCCGCCGCCTGCCCGTGCGGCCGGTCCATCCGGATCGCCGCCTCCACCCTCGCCGAAGCACCCGTGACCTGCCGGGCCTGCGACGGCGACTTCACCGCAAAGGACGCCGCTTGACACTTAAGCGTCAACCCAGGGCGGCACATCGCCCGTGACCGCCGCGACGGTCACTCTCACCCCCGGACCAGATCGCGGCCCGTCTGCCCGACCTGCTCTCAGGTGTACAAGCGCGACGCCCGCCAGCTCGTCCGCGCCGGGCTGACCGGCGGCAAGGGCATCCCCGACACGATCGCTACCCACCCGTGCGTGTTCGCCACCTTCACTGCCCCCTCGTTCGGCCCGGTCCACGCCCGGCGGATGCGCGGCAAGACCGTCCTGCCCTGCCGACCCCGCCGCGACGAGCACGCCCGCCGCTGCCCGCACGGCCGCGACATCTCCTGCCCCATCCGCCACGCCGAGAACGATCCGCGGCTGAGCCGGGCGCTGTGCGGCGACTGCTACGACTACACCGCCGCGGTCCTTTTCAACGCCTACGCCGGGCAGCTATGGCGCCGGTTCACCACCTACCTGCCCCGCCATCTGGGCGCCCTGGCCGGGATACCGGTGTCCTGGCTGCGCGACCTGGTCAAGATCCGCTACGTCAAGGTCGCCGAATACCAGGCCCGCGGCGTGGTCCACTTCCACGCCGTATTCCGCCTCGACGCCGCGACCGACGGCTACCAGCCACCCGGCCCGTTCTGGACTCCCGAGCTGCTCTGCCAGGCCATCGAGGACGCCGCCGCTGCGGTGTTCCTCGGCGTCCAGCCCGCCCCCGGCCGCGACGCCCTGGTCCTGGGCTTCGGGCCGCAGACCGACGCCCGGCCGGTGCGTCCCGGCCCGGTCCTGCCCGCCACTGGAAACACCCTGCCGGTTCAGGCGGTCGCCAACTACATCGCCAAGTACGTCACCAAGAGCCTTACCGCTTCCGGCCTGCCCGACCGGCGGCTGACCACCCGCGACGCCATCATCGGCCTGTCTTGTCATCGTCACTACCAGCAGATGATGACCACCGCGTGGGACCTGGGCGCCGCTCAGGCGACCGGGGACCCGCGGCTGCGCAAGTGGGCACACGTCCTGGGCTACGGCGGGCATTGCCTGACCAAATCCCGCGCCTACTCGGTCACCTTCGGCCAGCTCCGTGCCGCACGCCGCGAATACCGCCGCCACCTGCGCTATCCCGATGGCGAGCAAGACCCCTGGGGTCGCCCGCTGGACGAGACCATCGTCCTGATCGTCAAGAGCTGGAGCTATGCCGGAACGGGCTACCCCGCCACCGACGCCGCGGAGATGGCGTTCGCCAGCGCTGCTCGCGCTCGTGACCACGATCAGGCCGTCTGACCTAATCGAATCGACCGAAGGAGAAGCGATGCGCCGATGAGTATCAACAGTGAGCGACTACTGACCGTCTCTCAAGCGGCAGAACTGCTTAGTACAAGCGAGCGATTCCCCCGGCGGCTCATCGCCGAACGGCGTATCCGCTTCGTACGGGTTGGCCGCTATGTCCGCATCCCCGAATCCGCACTGCGCGAATTCATCGCGGCCGGTGTTGTCGAACCGCTGACAGTCGGCGACGTATGGCCAGTCCCCCGGAGGTTGCCTGATGGCGAACAGGCCTCGGCATCGGCGGTTCGGCAACGTCCGCAAGCGTGAATCTGGCCGCTATCAGATCCGCTATCCCGGTCCGGACGGCCGGATGCGCACCGGCCCTGACACCTATGAGCGCAAGTCCGATGCTGAGCGAGCACTTTCACTCATCGAGGCACAGCTGATCTCTGGCGAGTGGACAGACTCCGACCGCAGCAAGATCAAGCTCCGGGACTATGCCAGGTACTGGATCACCCAGCGCGCGGGCCTGCGTCCCCGCACTGTCGATCTTTACACCTGGCTGTGTAGCAAGCACATCAATCCGTACCTCGGGGGAGTGCCCCTGGGCAGGCTGTCCACATCAATGATCCGCGAGTGGCGTGCAAAGCTGCTCCGCGAGGGTGTTTCGGTGACAATGGCAGCCAAGGCTTACCGACTGCTCCGCGCGATCCTGACGACCGCCGTCGAAGAGGACAAGATCCTCGCCCGCAACCCTTGCCGTGTCCGGGGTGCCGGAACCGAGAAAGCGCCCGAGCGTCCCGTCCTGACCATCGCCCAGGTCTTCGAGCTGGCCGAGCTGGTCGGTCGCCGCCCAGTCGGCAATATCCGGCATCTGCCCGCTGGCGGTTACAGGCTCCGGTTCCGGCGGCACGGGATCATGCGCACCGCGCCCGAGGTCTACGTCAGCCGACCAGCGGCCGAAGCCGCCCTGTGGGCCATGGGCCAGGACGGCAGCGCTGACTGTGACCAGGACCGGCGTTACCGCGCCCTCGTCCTGCTGGCCACCTTCGCAAGCCTGCGCTGGGGCGAGGTCACTGCGCTTCGCCGCTGCGATCTAGACCTGATCACAGGAATCGTCCGTGTGCGCTCGGCCTATGCCGAACGGTCGACCGGAGAACTGGTCCTCGGCTCGCCGAAGTCGCGGGCTGCCCGCCGCATAGTCGGCATACCGCGATCCCTCACTCCCGTACTGCGAGAGCACCTGTCCCTGTTTGTCGCCCCCGAGCCCGAAGCGCTCATCTTCCCGGGAGCCAAGGGCGGGCCGCTGCGCCGCAGCAACTTCAACAAGATGTCGGCCTGGCCTCAGGTCGTTCGGACGATCGGCGCCGCGGGCTTGCATTTCCACGATCCCCGGCATACCGGGAATCACTTCGCGGCAGCCAGCGGCGCGAGCCTCAGGGATCTGATGGCCCGGATGGGACACGACAGTGAGCGAGCGGCCATCATCTACCAGCACGAGGCCCAGGGCGCCGACCTGGCCATCACGAGTGCGATTGACGCACACATCGAGGCCGCCAAGCCCGGCCAGCACCAGGCCGCCGACCACTCACCAGGAACGCCACCGAGGTCGGCTAATGGCCCGCTAATGGCCCGTGGAGACCAGCAAGGTGCGGATGAAACGGAGGGCTAGGGTGGACATAGCCGCTGACCTGGGGTTTTTCGTGGAGCGGGTGACGAGAATCGAACTCGCACTATCAGCTTGGGAAGCGCAGCGGTTACGGCTGCCAGGGGCGCTGACCTGGCGTCCCTGGCAGTCCCGAGTGACCGTGGTTGACCCCTCGTCACCCTGGCTAATGGCACGCTAATGGCACGGCGCTCATGGGCCAACCTGGCGTGCTGCGGGGCTTCCGTGCCCCTGCTCTCCCTCCTCCTCGTAGCTGCCCGCACTTGGCGCTGGTCCCCGTGTCCAGGCCACGCGGCTTCGCCGTCGCTTCGCGAGCCTGGACACGGGGGCTAGCGCCAAGATCATTTCCAAGCGAGGAGGATGACACCACGAGCTTGCTTGTGCGCTAGCGCGCTTACGGCCTGTCCGGGTGGTCAGGCCCGGATGAAATCGGGGAGCTGCCAGTCTCCGTTGAAGGCGGGTCCTTCGGGGCCGTAGATCCGGAAGTACACGAACCAGCCGACGCCGGGAAGAGTCTGAATCCAGCGGCCGTCGTCCACTCCATCGGGGGGCAGTCCGGGTCCGAAGTGCAGCCGGACCGGCTCCTCGGTCGCTAGGCCCGCGAGCTCGAACATGGACCGGATCGCGGCCTGGTTCTGGGCGGTCCGGATCTCGCTGCGGGTGCGCGCGTCGTAGACGGTGAGCGACCAGAACAGCGTGGCCGGGACTGGCTGTGGCACGTCGAGGGTGTAGGAGTTGCCGCCGTCGAGGTAGGTCCCGGTGCTGTCACGGGTGGCTAGCCAGTACAGCGACCCAGCACCGGGGGCGCGCGCGAACATGGCGGGCGATTCGATCTGGGCCTGGTAGAACCACTTCTGCCGGGCGTACACGTCGGCATAGTCCGGGGTGTCGAAAGTCCCGTTCTCCGGGCGCAGCACCGCCCACTCCCACTGCGTGCCCGGCCAGACCACCCGCTCGGGGCGCCGGTCGGCGAACGACTGGACGGCGAGCTGAGCGTGGCCCATCACCGCGGCCCGGGTCAGGATGGCGCGCATCCGCTCATCGGGCTCGAACGCGCGGCCTTTGGCGATGCCGAGTTCGGCCAGGTCGCCGTAGTGCGCCCGGAACTCCCCGAACGACGGCTCACTGTTGATCAGCTCGGCCAGGACCTCCCAGTAGGTCAGGCTGTCCTCCCAGGGGACCGGCGTGAAGTCCTCATCGGTCTTCTGGGTCAGGTCCACCCACTCCGGCGCCACTGGGTCCTGGCCCAGCCGGTACACCTTGACCGACTTCATCAGCGCGATCGCCCCGGCCATGTCGTTGGCCCGGGGCAGCGCCCGCAACAGCACCAGGACCCGGTTGGTGCTCGGGCGGCCGACGTTGAACCCGTCGGGAACCTCGCCGTCATATCCGGGGGGGAGCACGAGGTGCTTGCCACCCTGGCCCTTGTCCGGTCCGGGCAGGCCCATGTCGATGATCCACCGCTGGTTCAGGTCATTGGCCGTGCTCATCAGCGGCCCGGGCGGGAACTCCAGCACCATCGGCCCGCCGCTGACATCCAGCGGCAGACCCGAGTACGGGGTATCGGAGTTCGGGGTGAACACATACTGCTTCGGCGTGCCCTCCAGCAGCCCGAACACCTTGTTGGCGACCATGCCCGCCCGCAAGTTGCCTTTCCAGGTCGCCATGATCGACACACTCGGGTAGAAGAACCGGTACGCCTGCACCGCCCGGTTCAGGTCCGCCTCGTCATACGCCCGCCGGACAGTCTCCGGTGTCGGATACCCGCCTGCGAACTGATATGGCTCACTCATGCTCGCTCCTTCGATGGCCGTGCCGGGCAACCTCCGGTGTGGCACTCGTCTACGCACAGCCTGAGCGATCGCGCCGATGACGGGATCATCCACGCGGGGTGAAGTGGCTACTGAACACCCGTGGATAATGGGGTGCAAGAGGGCCTGGCTTGATGAATCGCGATGGCGGCTCGAGGGGAGAGCACCGGATGCGCCTTCCGGTCTTCACCTCGCTGCGGGGGTATCGGGCTGGATGGCTGCGCGGTGATGCGATCGCCGGGCTGACGGTGTGGGCGGTGCTGGTGCCCGAGGCGCTGGCGTATGCCTCTATCGCGGGTGTGTCCCCGGTGGTTGGGTTGTACGCGGCTCCGGGCGCGCTGATCTTCTACGCCGCGTTCGGCAGCTCCAGACATCTAGTCGTCGGGCCGATGGCGGCCACAGCGGCGTTGTCGGCCGCCGCTGTCGGCGAGGTTGCAGCTGGGAAGTCGGGTATGTTCCCGGCCCTGACGATCACGCTCGCTCTCACTACCGCGGTGCTCGCCCTGGCTGCGGGGCTGCTGCGGCTGGGGTTCGTCGCGAACTTCATCTCCGAGCCAGTCCTGAAGGGATTCATCGTCGGTCTGGCGCTGACCATCATCGTCGGCCAAGTCCCCAAATTGCTGGGCGTAGGGAAAGGGTCGGGGGACTTCTTCAGCCAACTGTGGTACCTGCTGGCGCACCTGGGCGAAGCAGGGTGGCTGACGGTCGTGGTGGGGCTGTGCTCGCTGGCCGTGGTGCTGGTGCTGCGCCGGCTCGTCCCGGTTGTCCCCGCGCCGCTCGCAGCGGTGATCCTGGGCATTGTCGCGGTGCACGCGTTCGGGCTGCAGCACCACGGGGTGGAGATCGTTGGTCATATCAGCGGCGGCCTGCCATCTTTCGGCCTGCCGGATGTGCCCGCTGCGGACTATCTCAAGCTCACCGGACCGGCGGTGGGCATCATGCTGGTGGGGTTCGCCGAGGGCCTGGGCGCGGCCAAGACCTATGCCGCGCGCGATGGCTACCAGGTCTCCCCAAACCGGGAGCTCCTCGGCCTCGGTGCGGCGAACCTGGCCGCCGGGCTGTCCAGCGGGATGGTGGTCAACGGGTCGCTGTCCAAGACCGCGGTTAACGGCTCGGCCGGGGCCAGAACGCAGGCCTCCGGGCTGGTTGTTGCGGTGCTCACGGTGGTGACACTGCTGTTCCTGACCGGGCTGTTCGAGGACCTGCCGGAGGCGACGCTGGCTGCGGTGGTCATCGCGGCGCTGATCGAGCTGGTCGACTACCGGGCGCTGGGCGCGCTGTACCGGGCCTACTCCTCCCGGCTCGGGCAGATCTACGGCCTGGCCGCCCGCGCCGACTTCATCGCCGCCGTCGCCGCCATGCTCGGAGTTTTGATCTTCGACACTCTGCCCGGGCTGATCATCGGCGTGGCGGACTCGCTACTGCTCCTGCTGTACCGGGTGTCCCGGCCGCACGTCGCGGTGCTGGGTGAGGTCCCCGGCAGCGGCGGCCAGTGGGCCGATACCGCCGTCCATCCCGAGGACCAAACCGTGCCCGGGGTGGTCGTGTTGCGGGTCGAATCCGGGGTGTTTTTCGCCAACGCTGATCATGTGCGTACCGCGATCGAGGACGCCGCCAGGGCTGACCGGATCCAGGTGGTGGTGCTGGACTGCGAGACGATGCCGTACGTGGACGTGACCGCCGCCCGGATGCTCAACCAGCTCGCCGCCGACCTGCGCCGCCAGCAGGTGCAGCTGGTGCTCGCCGCCGAGATCGGCCAGGTCCGCGACATGCTCGCCGCCGTCAGCCAGGACGGAACCCCCGAATACCACCGCACCGTGCACGAAGCTATCAGCGCAGTGCGTGCTGGGTCATCGGGCTAGGACGCCAAGGAGGAGTGATGGGTAAGGCCATCGGGGGATCGCTGCCGCTAGCGGTCGGCATCGCGCTCAGCCCGATCCCGATCATCGCGGTGGTGCTCATGCTTACTAGCCGTAAGGCCAAGGTCAACGGCCCGGCCTTCGTCCTGGGCTGGCTGATCGGCTTGGGCATCGTCGGCGCCATCGTCTTGTCCCTGGCCGGAGCAGGCGGGGCCAGCAACTCCGGGGCCCCGGCCACCTGGGTGAGCTGGGTCAAGATCGCCCTGGGTGTCCTCCTGCTGCTCGTCGCGCTCCGCCAGTTCCGCGGCCGTCCGCACGGTGACGAACAGCCGCAGATGCCTAAGTGGATGGCCACCATCGACAAGACCACCCCGCCCGCGGCGCTCGGCCTGGCCGCCGTCCTGTCCGGTGCCAACCCCAAGAATCTGCTGCTGGCCGTGGCAGGCGGCGCTGCGATCGCCCAGACCGGCATCCCTGGCGGCCAGCAGGCCATCGCCTACCTGATCTTCGCCCTCATCGGCACACTCGGCGTCGGCATCCCCGTCGGCATCTACTTCGCTATGGGCGCCCGCTCAGACACACTGCTCGCGGGCCTGAAGGACTGGATGACCCAGCACAACGCCGTCATCATGTCCGTCCTGTGCCTGGTCATCGCGGCCAAGCTCATCGGCGACGGGATCAGCGGCCTGACCTAGGCGCACCATAGTGCAGCTGATACCTGCCGGTGAGATCGGCCAGTTCCGCCACCTGGTCAGCTAATTTAGCCCTTAGTGACGCCGATGCGAGGTAACGGTAAGCAGGACAACGGAGCGCGAGGAGACGACCACACAGCACAGATCGGCGTAGGCGTGAGCCTTGCTGATTCAGCGCACCCTGCCGGTGCGGGCCCGGCGTGCGGCGGGCGGGCCTCCCAAGGCCGAGCCCGCCGCTGACGTCGGGCCAGCGGCGCCGCAGGCGCCGCCTTGATCTAGTACGGCCTGACTCGGCAACGTAGACGACTGGACAAGTCGGCTCGCTGTTCTGGTACTGCCGTCACCTGATGCTGGCAAGGTCAGCGAGGCGTTCTGCCTCGCTGAAGGCCAGGTGCCATGGGTAGCTGGCGATGAGTTCGCCGCCGGTGTGCGGCTCGTGGGGCTCGACGCCGCCGAGGCCGAGCAGGATGTGGATACCTTCGCTGCGCAGACTCTCGACGCTGCGGCGGAAGGGGGCACGGGCAGCGAGGGCCGAGTTGACGAAGGGGAGGACGACGATCGGGACGCCGAGGGCGGTGGTCTCGGCGAGGATGCCGAGAGCGTAGGTGTCGCTGATTCCCTGGGCCCACTTGTTGATCGTGTTGTAGGTGGCCGGGGCGACGATGATGGCGTCGGCTGGGCGGGACCTGGGTTCGCCGGGCTTGCGGTAGTGGCTGCGTAGCGGGCTGCCGGTCAGGGCCTCGATGGCGGGGACGTCGAGGAAGTCCAGCGCGGCGGGGGTGGCTACGACCTGGACGATCCAGCCGTGTTCCTGGGCGAGTTTGATGAGCTGGCCGACTTCGGAGGCGGGGCCTGCGCCGCAGACGATGACGGTCAGGACGCGGCCGTCCTGGCTCACTCAGTGACCCCGATGCGGCGGGCGAAGTCTTCGGCCTGGCGCTGGACGCTGAGCGGGGCCGTGGTCATAAGGTCGCGGACCAGGCGGCGGGCAGTGGGGCGGCCCGTGATCTCCTCGGGGGCAATCTCCTCAGCGGCCCGGAGCGCGAGGTAGGCCCGTTCGTGCCTGCCGCATTGCAGGAACGCGCGGGCGGTGTCCATGAGGAAGCTCGCCTTCCGCTCGGTGACGTCGATCTTGCCTAGATCCACGGTACGGGCGACGTCGATCGCGGTGCCTGCGTCCCCCAGGGTGACGGCGATGTTGACCCGGTGCAGGCTGGCGTTGGTCGGGCCGAAGGCCGTCCAGCGCAGGTTCAGGTCATCTCCCAGGCGGGCGGCGGCGTCCTCGGCCTCGGTCAGCAGCTCGTCGGCCCCGCCGCGGTTCTCCTGCTGGGCGGCGGCTATCGCGCCTCGCAGCAGGAGCGAGCCGTAGACCGACAGGGACTCGGGGTCGTGTGCGGCCAGGTCGTGGTCGAACCTGGCGGCCAGGGTGCTCGCCGTGTCGGTCGCGGCCTTGTAGTGCTTGCTCCCCATGAGGGCGTGGGTGACGATCCGAGCGCTGGACGCGACGGTCACCGGGTCTTCGCTCGCCCGGGCGGCCTGCATACTGCGGTCTGCGGCCAGCCAGCCCAGGCCCTGATCGCCGATTTTGAACAGGATGCTGGCCGCGACGTGGTGCGCCTCGGCCGACAGTGTGTACGCCTGCGAACGGGCCTCGCCGTCGAGCACGGCACAGGCAGCTTGCAACCGACCCAATACAGCCGGAAGATGCTCCGTCACCTCCGAGTACCGGCACGCCTGGTAATCGCGCTTGGCGCGGGCCACCGCGGCGGCCAGCGACGGCAGGTCCGGCGGCTCGTCCAGGGTGGAACCGGCCGTGTCAGGGGCATAGGCGGCCAGCACGGCCGCGAAGGACTCGATGGCGTCGGCCTGGCCGCTGCGGATGGGGTCGGCCAGGACCGCACCGAATAGAGCGGCGCCGGTCAGGCCGACAAAGGTTCGCCGTCTCACGGAGGGATCATCCTCCTCGCTGTCTCCTGCATCTGCGCTGAGCAGACCGGATACAGCGGGACCAGGCAAGGCCGGGCGGGTATCCCGTGGCGGGATAACCGGCGCGACCCGCGCGACGGCCGGGGTCGTGGGAGCGTCGACCGGGGCCAGGCCGAGGGCTATCCGGGCGTGGTCGGGCATGTCCAGCCCGTCCGCGATGCGCTCGAAAACATCCAGCTCCTCGACCTTCGCGACTCCTCGCATGTAGCCACTGATCTTGGGCTGGGTGGAACCACACGCGATGGCCATACGGGTCTGACTGACGCCCGTGGCGTCGTTTAACAGGACGAACAGGCGCCCGATGTCGCGGCGGCGCAGAGCGTCGAGCACGTCGGGATGCTGCCAGAACTCGTCCAGGATCTCGATGAGATCAAAGACGTGGCGGCCTGGCATGCCGTGATCCCTCTCGTCAGGCGATTGTTCCTGAGAGTCCATGCGGCGTTACTGACTGCGAGCTTATATCCCGTCGGGTGATATCGCGCGGTTATGGGAGCGGCCTGGCGATTGCGCGATCTTTGGCGGCATGAAGGCCGCAGAGGTTGCTGAGCACGAGGTTTGCCCGTCGTGCCGGGGGCGGGGATGGAAGTACAGCGGGCCCCGGCGCTGGGTCGCGAGCCAGCTTGTCCGGGGCATGTCGGACAGCGCGATCCGGATCGTCTGCCTGGACTGCGCCGGAACCGGATTGGCGGAGCCGCAGTGATGCCAACACCAGCGCCCCGGGCTCTCGCCCTGCGCACCACCGGGGTGACCTACCCGGGCACCGCCGACCAGATCAGGGTCGTCCGGGCCGACCTGCGGGCCTTACTGGACGGCTGCCCGATGGCCGACGACGTACTCGTCTGCGCCTCGGAGCTGGCCACTAACGCCGTCCTGCATAGCCATTCCCGGCTGGCGGGAGAGACGTTCACCGTCCGCGGCAAGATCAGTCCCGGTGACTATTTCTGGCTCGAAGTCGAAGACGAAGGTGGCCCGTGGACTCCAGCGGTCGCCGATCCCGAGCGCGGCCACGGCCTCGACATCATGCGCACCCTGGCCGACGACTGGGGCATTGAAGGCGATCACGACGGCCGGACTGTCTGGGCCCGCTTCGACTGGCCCAGCGAGTGACCGTCACAGGCCCAAGCGATAGGGCCCGGCGCTGGTTCACCATTGCGGACGGCCAGAGCATTCGCGAGCTGCGTCACCGGTGCGGGCTGGCCCAGGCCGATCTGGCCAAGCTCGCCGGGGTCAGCCTGGACACCGTGGCCCGGCTGGAACGCCAGCGCAGGGCGGGCTGCCGGACGCGGACCCTGGCCCGGATCGCCGCCGCGCTCGGGGAGCCGCCCGCAACGATCGCCGCCGTCATTCTGGAGGACCCCGTGACACGGAGTGACACCACGCGCTAAGCTGCTTGACAAGTCGAGTCGATGAGTTGTTAGGCGGTCGTCATGACTGACCTGGAATTCTCCCCTCCGAAGTATGCGCAGATCGTGAACGCGATCCAACGGCGTATCGGTGACGGGACCTACCCTCCGGGGGCACTGCTGCCTTCGGAGGCGCAGCTTGTGCGCGAGTTTGCCGTGTCCCGGCCGACCGTGGTGCGCGCGCTCGAAGTGCTGCGAAGCCAGGGCTGGATTGACCGCGAGCACGGCCGGGGCTCCTTCGTCCGGAACCGGGCCGTGCTGGCCGACCGCACGCGGCCGGGCAAGCTGATCATTGACGAGGCCGGGGCGTCCGGGCAGGGCACGATCCTGGACGTCGGGCGGGCTGCCGCGCCGCCCGTGGTGGCCCTGCTGCTCCGCACCCCGCCGGATACTCCGGCCCTGCTGCGCCGTCAGCTCATCGAGCGCGACGGCGAGCCGTCCGAGCTGGTGTCGTCCTGGTTCCCGCTCGATGTGGCCGAGGGCACCGACCTGGCCAAGGCTGAGCCGATCCCCGGCAGCGTTCACGCACACTTGCACGCGGTCAAGCGGGTCCGCTTCGATCACGTCGCCGAGCGCATCCGCGCCCGCCTGGCGACGGCCGAGGAATCCCGGCTGCTCGGCATGGCCAAGCGCGGAGCGGTGCTGAACCTGCTCCTGGCCGTCTACGACGCCGACGACCGGCCGCTGGAAGTGGTGGATGCCGTGCTCCCGGGTGATGTGCACGAGCTAGAGGATCTTTATCCGTTCTCCTCCTGAATCGTCCTCGATAACTCGTCTTGTCAAGTTGCCGCCATCGCGGTACGCTCTACTCGATAAGTCGAGTTGTCGTCAGTACGACTGGCGACAGAAGAGGAGATCAGATGGCGCTACAGGGCCCGATCCCGGTGGAGTTCGCGCACGTGTTCCCGCACGGTGCGTTCGCGGCCGGGGGCTTCGAGCCGATGCGGGACTTCGACGCATCCAGCGGTGACCGCTTCGTCCAGGCGAAGGACAAGGCCACCGGCCAGCCGGTGTGGGTCGTGGAAGTGATCGACGCCGACCCGGCCGCCCGGGACAAGACGGTCAAGATCAAGGTGGTCGCGGGTGGCCAGCCCACGCTGCCGACTCCCCCGGCCGGGATGCCGTTCGTGCCGGTGGAGTTCGCCGGGATGACGGTAACGCCGTACGTGAACCAGGCCGGGCGGCTGGCCTACTCACTCAAGGCGGCCGGAGTCCGGGGCCCGGGTCGCTCCGGCCGGGCTGCGCCGGACGGGCGGGAGACCGCAGCATGACCGGCGCCCAGGGCGAATCGTTCGGTGGCGCGAGCGTGCATGTGGGGGCGGACGGCTGGGCGCTGTGCAGCACGTACAGCGGCGGCAGCCTGCCGAGCCTGTACGTGCATGCCGGACGGCTTGGCATGTCGGTGTACCTGTCCGGCGAAACGATCACCCCCGATCACGTCCGCTTCGCCGAGGAGCTGGCCAAGGTCGCCGTGGAGTTCGCCGCCGAGTGCGCGCGGATGCACGAGGCACGGCAGGCCAGCGACGCCGGGACGAGCGCGGCGTGATCACAGCAGGTGGGGCGGCAGGAACGGGCATTCCTGCCGCCCCGGGTGTCTCCCCAGGTCAGCAAACCGTAGAGAGGTCTCAAGCCTAATGCGAGACGTAACGGGCGAGCAGTACGCCCAGGTGGACAACGCTGATCCGTTCGCAAGTCCGGTCTGGCGTTCCCCCGTGCACCGCACTCCCGAATGGATCATCTGGCTCGTTCAGCTCATCCGGCTCCTGATCCGGGTGATCTGGTTCCTGATCCGTCATCCGCTGCTGGACGCGGCGGCGGGCCTGGTCATCCTCACGTGGGCCAAGGCGGGATGGCCGGGCATGGTGGTCCTGGCCAACGTCACCGTGGCCTCCCTGGTGACACTGCGACTGTGGCGGCCAGACTGGTTCGCCCGGCTCGTCACGGTCCCGCTGCGCTGCCGCTGGCGGTGGTGGTTCTACCGGCGTCACTGGCGGCCGGTGATGACGATCGCCGGGCTGGCCCCGGTGTACCGCGGCCAGGTCATGTTGCCGGTGCTCGGCCGGGTGACGGCCGCCCCGTGCACCGACCGGGTGGCGGTCCGCCTGGTGTCCGGTCAGTCCCCAGCCGACTTCGCCGACCGGGCCGAGGGCCTGGCGCACGGATTCCGGGCGTACATGTGCCGGGTACACGGCGGCGTCCCCGGGAGGGTCGTCCTCGAACTGGTCCGCCGGGATGCGCTGGCCGAGCCGATGCCGGCGCTCCCGGTGCCCGGGGAGACCGACCTGCGGGCGCTGCCGGTGGGCCGCTGTGAGGACGGGGCGGCCTTCCTGATCCGGCTGCACGGGACGCACCTGCTGATCGCCGGGGCGACTGGGGCCGGAAAGGGCTCGTACCTGTGGTGCCTGGTGCGGGCGATGCTGCCCGCGATGGCGGCCGGGCTGGTCCAGATATGGGCCTGCGACCCCAAGCTCATGGAACTCGCGTTTGGCCGGGCGCTGTTCGACCGGTACGGCCGGTACGCCTCCGACCCGGCCGACATCGCCGGGCTGCTCGAAGAGGCCGTAGCGGATATGCAGGCGCGGGCCCGGCGGTTCGCGGGACGCCAGCGGGACCACACCGCGTCGGCCGAGTTCCCGTTCACCGTGATCATGGTCGATGAGATCGCGTTCCTGACCGCCTACCAGGCTGACCGGAAGTTGCGGGAGCGGACGCTCGCGGCGCTGGCCACGCTGACGACCCAGGGCCGCGCGGTCGGCTACTGCGTGGTGTCGGCGCTGCAAGATCCGCGCAAAGAGGTCCTGAACATCCGCAACCTGTTCCCGGACAAGATCGCGCTGCGCCTCGATGAGCCGTCCCAGGTGGACATGGTGCTCGGGGACGGGGCCCGGGACCGGGGCGCACGGTGCGAGGAGATCTCGCCTAATCCGCTGATCGGAGCCGGGGTCGGGTTCGTCCGGCTCGAAGCGGCGCCCGATCCCGTGCGCGTCCGGGCCGCCTTCGTCTCCGACGACGACATCCAGGCCATGACGACCGCGTACGCCACTCCGGTCCCGGCTCCCCGGGAGGCCGGTGATGCCCGGTGACGGACGAGACGGTGTGGCGGACCGATGAGCCCTGCCCGACCTGCGGCGCGGGCCTGTTCCTGCTCGATGACGGCTCGGGGATCTTGCGCTGGGAGTGCCGCATGTGCGGTGACCGCCCGGATGGGCCCGCCGAGGGAGACGGAGGTGATTGGTGACCCAGCCGGGGACAGTAGATCAACCTAGGACGGGGACACGCGCTCAGCGGATGGCGATGCCGCTGGCCCGGTCCGTGGTCCGGCAGATCGCGGCCGAGCACGGGGCCTGCCTGCGGCCGGTGCAGCTCCGACGTACCGATGTCAGCACGGGACGGGTGGAACAGATCCTCGTCCCGTGCGGGCACACGCTGGCCTCGGTGTGCGCGCCGTGCGCCGAACGGGCCAGGGTGCTCCGGGCGGCCCAGTGCCGGGAAGGCTGGCATCTCGATCATGAGCCGGTCTTTGACCCGGACGACCCGGACGACTGGCAGCGCTGGCTGGTCGAGAAGCGGGCCGAGACTCAGGCCGAACGAGACCGGCCCGGGGACCAGGCCGACGACACGGCCGAGCTGGACGCGCTGAACGGCGAGCTGGACGAGGAGATCACCGGTTCGGGCGTCCGGGGAAAGGTGCTGCCTGCCCGCCCGGCCCGGCGTCACCGGTCTACCCGGCGGCGGCAGGATGCGCCGGATCTGCCCCGGCGCAAGGTAGCGGCCCGGACGGTCGGCAAGACGTACACGGCCCCGGACGGGACGACGTTCCGCCCGTCGATGTTCGTCACGCTGACCTGCCCGGGCTACGGGCGCGTGGGCAGCGACGGCACTCCCGCCGACCCGGACCGCTACGACTATGGCCGGGCCGCCCGGGACGCACTGCACTTCGCGGCGCTGTTCGACCGCTTCATCCAGAACCTCCGCCGGTTCCTCGGCTACGACGTTCAATACTTCGCCGCCGTGGAACCCCAGCGGCGGCTGGCCCCCCACGTTCACATCGCGATGCGCGGCACCGTGTCCCGGACCGAGCTGCGCCAGGTGCTCGCCGCCACCTACCACCAGGTGTGGTGGCCGGACACGTCGGCCGTCCGCTACCACGACGACGAGCTGCCGGTATGGCACGAGCCAAGCGGCAACTACCTCGACCCCGCGACCGGCGAAATCCTGCCGAGCTGGGACGAGGCGCTGGACGCGATCGGCCCGGAGGACGAGCCGCAGCACGTGGCCCGGTTCGGCGAACGGTTCGACGCCCAGGGTGTGCTGGGCGGGTCCCGGGACGCGAACCGCTGCATCGGCTACCTCACCAAGTACCTGACCAAGCACGTCGCCGACTGCCACCAGGCGCAGACACTCGCCCAGCACGAGCACGCCGAACGGCTCGCGGCCGCGCTCCGGTTCGAGCCTTGCTCCCCCACGTGTGCGAACTGGCTGCGCTACGGCGTCCAGCCCAAGAACGCCCGCGCGGGCCTGCGGCCGGGTGGCTGCAAGGGCAAGGCCCATCGCCGCGAATACCTCGGCTACGCGGGCCGCCGCGTCCTGGTCTCACGCAAGTGGTCGGGCAAGACGCTGGCCGATCACCGCGGCGACCGCCGGGCCTGGCTGATGGACACGCTCGGCCTCCCGGCCGCCGATCCCGGCCGGTACTCCTGGGAGCCGGTCTCCCCCGGCGACCCGGACCACATGCCGCCTGCTCAGCGGATGCTGCACGTCGTCGCCGACCGCATCCGCTGGCGGGATTCGCTCGCCGAAGCCAGGCGCCGAGCAGGCCCGAACGGGCCGCCAGGTCTTTCGGCAACCGGGAGGGCGGCGTGATGACAGACCACCCAACCAGCACGGATCGCCTGCTGACCGTCGAAGCGGCGGCCGAGCGGATGAGCACGTCCGTCCGCTTCGTACGCCGGTTGATCGCGCAACGACGGATCGAGTTCGTGAAGGTCGGACGCCATGTCCGCATCAGTGAATCGGCCCTAGCCGAGTTCATCGAGGCGGGCCGGGTCCGGCCGATGACCCCAGCCGATATGTGGCACAAGATGAAGGGAGTTGCCTGATGGCGAACAAGGATGGACACCGGCGGTTCGGCAACGTGCGGAGGTTGCCGTCCGGCCGGTTCCAGATCCGCTATCCCGGGCCGGACGGGCGGATACGCACCGGGCCGGACACGTACGATCGCAAATCCGACGCGGACAAGGCACTCGTGCTAATCGAGGCGCAGATAGCCGCGGGCGAGTGGACCGATCCGGACCGGGGCAAGGTCAAGCTGGCCGACTACGCCGCGACCTGGATTACCGAACGGCCGAAACTGCGGCCCCGCACGGTGGACCTGTACCGCTGGCTGCTCAAGAAGCACATCACGCCGTACCTGGGCAGCGTGCCGATCGGCAAGCTGTCCACGGCCATGATCCGCGAGTGGCGGGCGAGGCTGCTCGGCAACGGGGTGTCCGTGTCGGTGGCGGCGAAGGCATACCGGCTGCTGCGTGCGGTGCTGATGACGGCCGTGGAAGAGGACAAGATCCTGGCCCGGAACCCGTGCCGCATCCGCGGGGCCGGTGACGAGGACGCGCCCGAGCGGCCGGTGCTGACCGTGGCCCAGGTCTTCGCGCTCGCCGAACTGGTCGGCCGCCGTCCGGTCGGCAACATCCGCGGGCTCCCGGCGGGCGGCTACCGGCTGCGGTTCCGGCGGCATGGCGCGTTCCGTACCTCCCCCGAGGTCTATGGCACGCGGGGCGAAGCGGAGCAGGCGCTATGGAAGATGGCCGACGACGGCCGGGCCGATTGCCACCATGACCGGCGCTACCTGGCGCTCGTCCTGCTGGCCACCTTCGCCAGCCTGCGCTGGGGCGAAGTGACCGCGCTGCGGCGCTGCGATATCGACCTGGACGCGGGCACCGTGCGGGTCCGGGCAGCGCTGGTGGAGCGGTCCACGGGCGAGATCCTGCTCGGCCCGCCCAAGTCCCGGGCCGGGCGGCGTGTGGTGGGCATCCCCCGGGTGATCATCCCGGTACTCCGCGAACACCTGACGACCTACGCCAGGGACGAGCCCGGAGCCCTGGCCTTCCCCGGAGCCCAGGGCGGACCGCTGCGAAGAGGCAACTTCAACAAGATGTCCGCCTGGCCCTACGCCGTCCGGTCGATCGGTGCCGAAGGACTGCACTTCCACGACCTGCGGCATACGGGCAACACGTTCGCGGCGTCCAGCGGCGCGCGCCTTCGGGACCTCATGGCCCGGATGGGGCACGACAGCGAGCGTGCGGCCATGATCTATCAGCACGAGGCGCGCGGCGCGGATCAGGCCATCACCAGCGCGATCGATTCCCACGTCCAGGCCGAGCAACGCGGCGGCGAGGACGATGACGACGGCCAGGCGGGCGTGCTCGCTCCCGTGGGCTAATGGCACGCTAATGGCACGGAAGATCAACAACTGTCCAGCAGAGGGAACGGGCCACGCTCGGGAGACCGACGCTGACCTGCAAAGGAGCTTCTGGAGCGGGTGACGAGAATCGAACTCGCACTATCAGCTTGGGAAGCTGACGTTCTACCATTGAACTACACCCGCGCGGCGGGCCTGGCGCTGCTTGCCGCCACCCGGGGCCAAGCGGCCGGGGTGAGCCCGCCCCGACATCGTACCGGAACCGGTAGGTTGCCAGGGTGCTGCTCTCCGACCGCGACATCAAGACGGAGGTCGAGTCGGGCCGGGTCAAGCTCGACCCGTACACGCCCGAGCTCATCCAGCCCGCGAGCATCGATGTCCGGCTGGACAGGTACTTCCGGGTGTTCGAGAACCACCGGTACCCGCACATCGACCCGGCCGAGGAGCAGCCGGAGCTGACCAGGCTGGTGGAGCCGGCCGGAGCCGAGCCGTTCGTGCTGCATCCCGGGGAGTTCGTGCTCGCCTCCACCTATGAGGTCGTCTCCCTGCCGGACGACATCGCGGGACGGCTGGAAGGCAAGGCCCTCGCGGCCGGCTCGGGCTGCTGACTCACTCCACGGCCGGCTGGATCGATCCGGGCTTCTCCGGCCACGTCACGCTGGAGCTGTCGAACGTGGCCACGCTCCCGATCAAGCTCTGGCCCGGGATGAAGATCGGCCAGCTGTGCCTGTTCCGGACCAGCTCACCGGCGGAGCACCCATACGGCTCCAGCATGTACGGCTCGCGCTACCAGGACCAGCGCGGCCCCACGCCGTCCCGCTCCTACCTCAACTTCTACCGGGCTGACGTCTGATCGTGGAGCGTTTTGCGCCGCCCGCGAGCCAAAACGCTCCACGATAAATGAAACGACCAGGCCCGCACCCCCGCCAGCCGGCACCAGCCCGGCCTGGCACCCTGGTGGGGCTACCCTGCCTCCCCCGGCGGCTCCGCCTGCAACTGCTGGCGCGCCTCGCGCAGGGCCCCGCGGAGCGCGTCGCACTCCGCCTCCAGCTCCCTGATCCGGTGCTCCAGCTCCAGGACCCGGCGGATCGACGGCAGCGTCATTCCCTCGTCGATGAGCCGCACGACGTACTGGACCACCGCGACCTCGTTGCGGGTGTACCGGCGCTGCTGGCCTGAGGACCGTGACGGCCTGACCACGTCGAAGCGGTCGAGACGGCGCAGGAAGGCCTGCTGGATCTCGAGCATGGCGGAGACCTGCCCGACCGTGAACAGCGGCAGGTTCTCGTCCTCGAACGGCAGCGACGGCATGGCTCTCTCCCAATACTGACCGCGGGCCCGGACAGCTGGCTGTCCGGGCCCGGCGATGTGCATCCTAGAGGTGCTCGATCAGGCGGTGAGGCCCTTCGGCGCCTCCGTCTGGATCTCGACCTTGCGCGGCTTGGCCGCCTCGGCGACCGGGACCCGCACGGTCAGCACACCGTGGGAGTAACCCGCCTCGACCTTGTCGGAGTCGATCGCGCTACCGAGCCGGATCCGGCGGGAGAACGTGCCGGTCACGCGCTCGCGGACGTACGGCTTCTCGCCCTCGGCCAGCTCCTCGTCCCGCTTGGCGCTGACGCTGAGAACGCCGCGGTCCACGGTGACCTCGATGCTGTCGGGGTCGATGCCCGGCAGGTCGAAGCGCAGCACGAGGCCGTCCTCGGTGCGGGTGGCGTCCATCGGCATGCCCGCGGCCGTGCCCGGGCGGAAGGACGACCAGGCGGGGCCGAACGCCCGCTCGATCCTCCGGTCGAAATCCCTGGTGAAGGGGTCAAACTAGTCAGCAACATAAAGTTCGCCTCCAGGTGAACACATAGGCTCATGTTTGAGTCCATGTTACTGCATCTTCTAATTACATTAAACCTCTAACTCAAGTTAAATATTTCTTCCACACCGAGTGACTCGACGACCTCCGCCGACGGCTTGACCTGGGAATCACCCTCCGGGCCGCCCGCAATCGCTACTATCCGTAATTAGCGATTACTGAGAGCATCCGAACGCGTGGCCAGCGGATGGTCCACGCGAGGGGCAGACCCGGGGGAAATGCAGCACCATGGACACCATCGATGACGTCGCGGGCCTGGTCAGCATCGGCCAGCTGGCCAAGGCCGCGGGCGTGAGCAGCCGGACCATCCGCTACTACGAGGAACTCGGGATCCTGCCCGAGCCTCGCCGCACCAGCGGCGGCACGCGCAAGTACCCGCGGGAGTACTGCGGTTACATCGAGACCGCGCTGGCCCTCAAGGACCTGGGCTTCCGGCTGGAGGAAGTCAAGCCGCTGGCCCGGCTGGCCCTGGGCCGGGCGATAGCGCCCGGGCAGCGGGCCAGGGCCGCGCAGCTGGTGGAGGACCGGATCCAGGCGCTGGACCGGCAGGTAACGGTGTTGCGCAAGCTCCGGGAGTGCGTGGATCAGCCCGACGGGACGGCCGGCCTCGACCCGCTCGATCTGCGGACCGGATCAGTTGCCTGGCCGGCCTTATGCTCGTTACCAGTGGCCGACCCGGCAGCCCCCCGGCCGGCCACCGGAACGCAAGCCTCGGAGGCCGGGATGACGGACGGGATTATCCTGCTGGTGCTCATCGGTGTCCTGGTGGCGTTCGGCGTGACCAGGGGACGCCGCCGTCTGGGCCTGGGTAACTCCACCGCGCGGACGTGGCTGGTCATCATCGGCGTCGTGGCCCTGGCCCTCCTGGCCCTGTGGGCCTACCAGACCCACGGCGGGTGAACCAGCCGCGGCCCGGTCAGCCGACCGGGTCGCCGCGCAGCGGCATCTCGAACCACACCGCCTTGCCGTCCCGGGTCGGCCGGGATCCCCAGCGGGTGGCCAGCTGGTCAACCAGGTAGAGACCGCGGCCGCCCTCATCGGTCTCGGCGGCGCTGCGGATGCGCGGGAGCCTCAGGTCGTGGTCGAAGACCTCGACCCAGACCGCCTCTCCGCCGCGGCGCAGCCGGAGGGTGAACGTCTTGCCCGCCTCGGCCGCGCCTTCGTCGCTGAACGGGACGGGCGCCCAGCCGGCCACCAGCCCGGGCGGGCGCTGCGCGGCTGCGCCGGCCACTTCCAGGGTCAGGGCCCGGCGGGGGGCCCGTGACGCGGACGTGTGCAGCACGACGTTGGTGACCACCTCGGACACCAGCAGGCAGGTCAGCTCGACCTGCTCCCTGTCCATCCCCCAGGACCGGAACGTGGCCTCGGCCAGCCGGCGCGCCTCGGAGACCTTGATCGGCTCGGCGGGGAAGGTGCAGTCCCAGGAAGCCAGGTCCACCGAGGACGTGCGGATCGCGACGATGGCCATGTCGTCGTCGATGTCCCCGGGCACCGCCCACTGCGCGGCCTGGGCGATCTGCTCGACGTCCCCGTGCGCCACCCGGCGCACCGCCTGGTGCAGCATCAGCCGGGCGTCGTCCTCGGAATAGGTCCCGGTGCCGTCGGGCCGGTGCCGCCGGTCGGTGAGCCCGTCGGTGTACAGCACCAGCCCGGAGCCGGCCGGCAGATAACGGGTCTCCTCCCGGTACGTCGGCAGCGCGGGCAGGCCCTTGCCGCGCACCCCCAGCAGCACGCCCTTGTGCTCCATCTCCAGCTCGCCGACCTCGCCGCCGACGATGAGCAGCGGTGCGTCGTGGCCCGCATTGGCGAACGACAGCGTGCGGGACCACGCGTCGTAGACCAGGTAGGTGCAGCTGACTGTGGGCGGATCGGGGGCGCCCGGGTCGTCGGCGTGCCCCTTGGCCAGGCTGAGCGTGCGGCACCACTCATCGAGCTTGCGCAGGATCTCCGCGGGTGGCTTGTCGTCCTGGGCGAAGGCGCGCAGCGCGGCGCGGAGCTGGCCCATGACCGCGGCCGCCCGGGCGCCGCGGCCCTCGACATCCCCGATGACGATGCCGACCCGGCCCGCTGACAGCGGGATGATGTCGTACCAGTCCCCGCCGACCTGCGTCTGGATGCCCTGGCCGTGCGTGACCAGCGGCTTGGCGGGCACGTACCGGCAGGCCACCGCCAGGCCGTCCAGGGTGGGCAGCTGCTGGGGCAGCAGGCTGGTCTGGAAGGCCAGGGCGGTGCGCCGCTCCTCCTCGAACAGCAGCGCGTTGTCGATGGCCACCGCCACCCGGCTGGCCACCGCGCTGAGGAAGTCACGGTCGTCCGCGTCGTAGTACTGCTCGTGCCGCCTGGTCAGCCCGGACAGCCCCAGGCTCATCACGCCGAGCAGCTCGCCCCGGGCGATCAGCGGCGCGGCCACCACCGAGCGCAGGCCGATGTCCTCGGCGGCAGCCAGGCTGGGCGGGCTGGGCGCCCGCGGCGGCTGCACCTCGCTGAGGTTCTCGTGCAGCACCGCTTCCAGGCGGGTCATGGCCTGCTGGCAGAAATGGCCCTCGGGGTACCGGATCGGGTCGCCGACCCGGGCCCAGCTGTCCGCCGGCGGGATCCAGCCGCCCGCGTTGGTCTGCACCTGGCGGATCAGCTTGTCGCCTTGGAACAGGTCGATGATGCAATGGTCGGCGAACTGGGGGACCAGGATCTCGGCCACGTGCCGCAGGGTGGTGCCGAACTCCAGCGACCCGGCCAGCTGCTCACCGATGCGCTCCAGCAGCGCGACCCGGTCGCGTTCCCGGCGGCTGCTGCGCCGGCTGGCCTCCCGCGCGATGATCACGATCCCGTCGATCGAGCCGGACGGGTGGCGCAGCGGCATCGCCTGGGCGCGGACGAACACGCGCGAGCCGTCGCCGCGGATGACCGCGAACGTGCCGTCGCCGCCCCGGCCGCGCAGCACCTGCTTGGCCAGCTCCGCCGCCTTCCCGGCGTCGCCGCCGGTGAACGCGAGGGAGAGCACCGGCAGGCCGAGCAGCTTCCCCCGTCCGGGAAACCGAACAGCGCGGCCGCGAACGGGTTGGCGTACAGCAGGTTGCCCTGGCGGTCGGTGACCACCACGGCCGCCGCGATCTGGGCCAGGATGGTCTGGGCGGGCAGGTAGGCCTCGTAGGCGGCGGCCCGCTCACTGACCGGCTGCTCAGTCACCGGCCGCACCCCCTCGGATGCGGCGGGCGGCGCGCGGATCCAGGCGCGGGACGGAAACCCGGGTCACGGTCAGCGCCGGGCGACAAAGACATGGGCGGCCACCAGGCGGGGCAACTCCGCCGTGACCCTGCCGGCCCTGTCCTCACTGGTTACCTGCACACCCTCGTCGCTGACCGCGAGCGTGACCTCGCGTCCGGGTTGTATCCCGATCCGCTTGAGTTTAAGCATCAGCGACGGGTCGCTTTGGACTTGTTCGCTGATCCGGAGGACCGTTACCGGGGCCGCAAGCGTGGCCGCGACCGCCGTCATCGACTCGGCGGGTTCCTCCCCGGCGGCCACCGCGCGCTGCCACGCGTCCGGCGGCACGCCCAGCTCGTCCAGCCCGGGGATGATGTTGCCGTGCGGGCAGGCGACCGGGTAGTCGAGCAGCTCGACCAGCCTGCGCTCGACGTTTTCCGAGATCACGTGCTCCCAGCGGCAGGCCTCGACGTGCACCTCTTCCCAGGGCAGCCCGATGACGCCGACCAGGAGGCATTCGGCCAGGCGGTGCTTGCGCATGACCCGCATGGCCAGCGTCGCGCCCGCAGGCGTCAGGGCGAGCTGACGGTCACCCTCCACCTTGACCAGCCCGTCCCGCTCCATTCTGGCTACCGTCTGGCTGACCGTCGGCCCGCTCTGCGATAGCCGCTCGGCGATGCGCGCCCGCCGCGGGACGATGCCCTCCTCGTCCAGCTCGAAGATCGTGCGGAGGTACATCTCGGTGGTGTCGATGAGCCCATGCACCGTCTCCAGGCCTCCCTCCTCACCTGATGCTATGCCGGCCCGGCGAAACCGCGACCCCACTGGCGGACGAAGGCGGGCCGGGCCGCGGATAAGGCGGCGGGATTTACGGCGCCAGGCGCTCGAGCACCCAGTCCCGGCCCGCGCGGCGGTAGCGGAGCCGGTCGTGCAGGCGGCTCGGCCGTCCCGCCCAGAACTCCATGACCTCCGGCCGCACCCGGTAGCCGCCCCAGAAATCCGGCATCGGCACCACCGTCCCGTCCGGCCACCGCTCGTCCAGCTCCTGGTAGCGCGCTTCCAGCTCCGCGCGGGACCCCAGCACGGCCGACTGCCGGCTGGCCCAGGCGCCGAGCTGCGAGCCGCGCGGCCGGGAGTGGAAGTACGGCTCGCTCTCGGCCGCCGACAGCGTCTCGACCGGACCCTCGACGATCACCTGCCGCTGGATCGGATGCCAGGGAAAGACCAGGCAGGCATAAGGATTCGCAGCCAGGTGCTGTCCCTTGGCCGAACTCCGGTTGGTATAGAAAACGAGGCCCTCCGGGCCGTAATCCTTCAGCAGCACCGTGCGGGCCCGGGGCCGTCCCGCCGGCGAGACGGTGGCCAGCACCATGGCGGTGGGCTCCGGCAGCCCGGCACTGACGACGTCGTCCATCCAGCGGGCGAACAGCACCGCCGGGTCGGCCGGGACCTCGGCTTCATCCAGGGGATGACGGGACGATTCCACGGGAATGATCCTCACACACACCCGGCCGGGCCTGCGGGGACATCCAGCCAGCGTGCCCAGTGTCACGGTCAATGGATCTACCGGATTATTGTGCCAGCAGGGTTGAATTAACCCGGCTGACCCTGCCAGCCAGCCACCGGGAGGCACCCCATCCCGGTACGCGCTCCATGAAGCTCACGAGGACACACGAGGACCACGGAGGACCGCACATGTCCGATTTCGTGCCTGGGCTCGAAGGCGTCGTTGCCTTCGAGACAACGATCGCCGAGCCGGACCGGGAGGGCGGGTCACTCCGCTACCGGGGCGTGGACATCGAGGAACTCGTGGGCCACGTGTCATTCGGCCACGTGTGGGGCCTGCTGGTGGACAACAAGTTCGCCCCGGGCCTGCCCCCGGCCGAGCCGTACCCGATCCCGGTGCACTCCGGCGACATCCGGGTCGACGTGCAGAGTGCGCTGGCCATGCTCGCGCCGGCCTGGGGCATGCACCAGCTTCTCGACATCGACGACGAGCAGGCCCGTGACGACCTGGCCCGCGCCTCGGTCATGGCGCTGTCGTTCGTGGCCCAGTCCGCCCGCGGCCCCGGGCTGCCGCCCGTCCCGCAGGAGCGGATCGACGAGGCGCGCAATATCGTCGAGCGGTTCATGATCCGGTGGCGGGGCGACCCCGACCCGCGGCACGTCAAGGCCGTCAACGCGTACTGGACCTCCGCCGCCGAGCACGGCATGAACGCGTCGACGTTCACCGCCCGGGTCATCGCCTCCACCGGAGCGGACGTGGCCGCCGCCCTGTCCGGCGCGGTCGGCGCGATGTCCGGGCCGCTGCACGGCGGCGCGCCCGCGCGGGTGCTGTCCATGATCGAGGAAGTCGAGCGGACCGGCGACGCGGTCAAGTTCGTCAAGGCCTCCCTGGACCGCGGCGACCGGCTGATGGGCTTCGGGCACCGGGTGTACCGCGCCGAAGACCCCCGGGCCCGGGTGCTGCGGCGGACGGCCAAGGAACTCGGCGCCCCCCGCGCGGAGGTGGCCGAGGCCCTGGAGGAGGCGGCCCTGGCCGAACTGCACGCCCGCCGGCCGGACCGGGTACTGGCCACGAACGTGGAGTTCTGGGCGGCCATCGTGCTGGACTTCGCGGAGGTCCCGCCGCACATGTTCACGTCCATGTTCACCTGCGCGCGCACCGCGGGCTGGGCGGCGCACATCCTGGAGCAGAAGCAGACCGGGCGGCTGGTCCGGCCCAGCGCCCGGTACGTGGGCCCGCCGTCCCGCCCGGTCAGCGACGTCCCCGGCGCGGACCAGGTGCTGGACGAGGTCTGACCGGCCCGGGGAGCGGGCCGGGAGCAGGCCCGGCCCGGTCCCTGGGGCTGGATAGGCTGGCCGCGTGACCGACATCGCCATTCCTGCGGGCCTGCAGCCGGCCGACGGACGTTTCGGCTGCGGGCCCTCCAAGATCCGCCCTGAGCAGCTCACGGCGCTGGCCGCGTCGGGGGCCAGCTACCTGGGTACCTCGCACCGCCAGGCCCCGGTCCGGTCGCTGGTCCGGCGGATCCGGGAAGGCCTGGCTGAGCTGTTCGCGGTGCCCGAGGGGTACCAGGTCGTGCTCGGCAACGGCGGTACCACGGCGTTCTGGGAGATCGCCGCGTTCGGCCTGGTCCGGCAGAAGTCGCAGCACCTGGCGTTCGGCGAGTTCTCCGCGAAGTTCAGCAAGGTCGCCCAGGCCGCCCCGTGGCTGGATGACCCGACCGTGATTGCCTCGCCGCCCGGGCACCCACCCGGTGCCGCGGGGCGAGACCGGGGTGGACACCTACGCGCTGACCCACAACGAGACCTCCACCGGCGTGGCCATGCCGGTCCGCCGGGTGCCGGGACACCGATCCCGGCGCGCTGGTGCATCGTGGACGCGACCAGCGGCGCGGGCGGCCTTCCGGTGCAGGTGGGCGACTGTGACGTCTACTACTTCGCCCCGCAGAAGTGCTTCGGGTCCGACGGCGGGCTGTGGCTCGCGCTGATGTCCCCGGCGGCCCTGGACCGGGCCGCGGAGATCGCGGCGAGCGGCCGTTATATCCCCGAGTTCTTCTCGCTGCCGGTGGCCATCGACAACTCCGCCAAGCAGCAGACGTACAACACCCCGTCGGTCGCGACCCTGCTGCTGCTGGCCGACCAGGTGGAATGGCTGCTCGGCCAGGGCGGTCTGGACTGGGCGGTGGAGCGGACCGCCGACTCCTCGACGCGGCTGTACACCTGGGCCGAGAAGGTGCCCTACGCCACCCCGTTCGTCACCAACCCCGCGCAGCGGTCCCAGGTCGTGGGCACCATCGACTTCACCGAGGGCGTCGACGCCGCGGCCGTGGCGGCGGCGCTGCGGGCGAACGGGATCGTGGACACCGAGCCGTACCGCAAGCTCGGCCGTAACCAGCTGCGGATCGGCATGTTCCCCGCCGTGGACCCCGCCGACGTGGAGGCGCTGACCGCCTGCATCGACTACGTGATCGAACGGCTCTAGACCCGCGGCCGCACGGGTTTACCGCACGGGTTTACCGCACTGCGGCGCCGATGAGCGCGCCTGCCACCAGGATCGCGAGCACCAGGGGGAGCAGCCACCGGGTCGTGCGGTTCACATCAGGCAGCCTATGCGGCGGTCACCATCTCCCGGGCCTACGCCCCGGGCACGGCGGACACCCGCAGCGGCCAGCTGGCCAGGGTCTCGTACCGCGGCCGGTCGTGCGGCCGTCCCCGGGGCAGATGGCTCCGGATGAGATAGATCTCCCCGGCGGTCCACGGCGTGCCGGCGTAGCCGGACAGGCGGTCCACCAGCGGCTGCACGTCCACCGGGGGCCGGCACCGGGCCAGGGTCAGGTGCGGCTGGAAGCGCCGGCCCTCCTCCGCCGGCGGTGCACCGGCTCGCCGCGCTCCGGCCGCCACCGACGCGGCCAGGGCGGCGAGCCCGTGCGGCTCGGCCTGCACCCCGGTCCACAGCACGCGGGCCCGGGCGGCGCCGGGGAAGGCGCCGGCCCCGCCCAGGGAGACCGGGAGGGTGGGGTGGCGGGCTGCGGCGCGCTCCAGCCGGGGCATCAGCCGGGCGCTCGCCGTCTCGCTCACCTCGCCGAGGAAGGCCAGCGTGACGTGCCACGCGTCACGGCCGGTCCAGCGCAGGTCAGGCCACGAGGGCCGGAGCGGCGCCACCGCGCCGTCCAGCTCGTCGGCCGCGTGCGCCGGCACGCCGACCGCGACGAACAGCCTCATAGCCCATTCGTAGCACCAGCCACCGGGACCGGCCGCGCACCGGGGGAAGAATCGCCTCAGGCGACCATGCGGGCCAGTGCGGCCGGGCGCAGATAATCGCGGGCCGCGACCCCGCGCCGCCGGGCGATCAGCAGGCCGATGACGCCCGCCGCGGCCGCCGAGATGGCCCCGCCGGCCAGCAGGCTCATCCGCGGGCCGAACTGTTCCGCGACCCAGCCGACCATCGGGGATCCGAGCGGCGCGCCGCCCAGGAACACCAGCATGTACAGCCCCATGACCCGGCCGCGCATGTCCGGGGCCGAGCCCAGCTGGACCGTGGAGTTGGCCGCCGTGTTCAGGGTCAGCAGGAACAGCCCGGTCGGCACCAGCATGGCCAGGAACAGCCAGAACGAGGGCATCAGCGCGGTGAGCACTTCCAGCAGGCCGAACGTGAACGCGGCGGTGACCAGCAGCCGCAGCCCCGGTCTGCTGCGCCGGGCGGCGAGCAGCGCCCCGGCCAGCGCGCCCGCCGCGAACACCGCGGAGGCCACGCCGAACGCGGTGGCCCCGGTGTGGAACACCTGCCGGGACATCAGCGCGTTGGTCACCTGGAAGTTCATCCCGAAGGTGGCCACGAAGAAGATCAGCACCATGGGCATCAGCAGCTGCGGCCGGGCCCGCACGTAGGCAAAGCTCTCCCGGAGCTGGCCCCGCTCCCGGGGCACCCGCTGCACGGGATGCAGCTCGCCGGGCCGCATCAGCTTGAGGCCGAGGAGCACCGCGACGTAGGAGGCCGCGTTGAGGAAGAACGCGGCCGGCGTCCCGACCAGGCCGATCACCAGCCCGGCGGCGGCCGGCCCGGCGATGCGGGCCAGGTTGAAGATCGCGCTGTTCAGCGCGATGGCGTTGGGCATGTCGGTCTGGCCGACCATCTCGGTCACGAACGCCTGCCGGGTGGGGTTATCCACCACCGTGGCCAGGCCGAGGCCGAAGGCCAGCGCGTAGACCTGCCAGATCCGGACGGTCCCGGTCAGCGCGAGGACGCCGAGGACCAGCGCGAGCAGGCCCATGGCCGTCTGGGTCAGCATCAGGATGCGCCGCTTGGGGTAACGGTCCGCGACCGCCCCGCCCCAGGGGCTGGCCAGCATGGGCAGGAACTGCAGCCCGGTCGCGATGCCCAGCGCGGTGCCACTGCCGTGGGTCAGCTGGAGGACCAGCCAGTCCTGGGCCACCCGCTGCATCCAGGTGCCGCTGTTGGAGACGACCTGGCCGATGGCGAACAGCCGGTAGTTGCGGGTGCGCAGGGACCTGAAGGTCCGCGGCCGCGACGGGGTCAGGACTGGCTGAGCTTCTCCAGAATCGGCGCGGCCGCCCGCAGCGTCGCCCGCTCCTGCGGAGTCAGCTCGTTGAGCCGCCTGGCCAGCCAGGCGTCCCGCCGCCGGCGTGACTTCGCCAGCAGCTCCAGGCCCGCTGGGGTCACGGTCAGGACCACCTGCCGCCGGTCGGAGGCGTGGGCGGCCCGGGTGACGAGCTGCCATTCCTCCAGGGCGGCGATGACGCGCGTCATCGACGGCGGCTGCACCCGTTCGTGCCCGGCGAGCTCGCCCGGGCTCATCGCGCCGTGCTTCTCCAGCGTGGCCAAGGCGGCGAACTGCGTGTCGGAGAGCACGGGCTCGGCCTGGCCGGGCGCGGTCCGCTCGACCCGCAGCCGGCGCGCCAGACGGCTCACGGAGATCCGTAGCGTTGTGGCCAGGCCCGCGTCGGCCCTGGTCCCCGAGGTTGTCATTATCTTTAGCCTGAGTCATTACTTTTGCTAACGGTATGCGGGTCGCGAGCATTCCGTCAAACTGTTAGCGCGGCGAACGGGTGGCGCCCCAACGGGGCGTGGACCAAGTACACCACGCGGAAGGCCGTTAGCCTGGGTCAGGTGACCAGGAAACTTCGGCCCGCGCCGCCGCCGCTGGAGGCCAATGACCGGCTGGTGACCGCGGTCATCACCGCCGCGTGGGTCATCGGGCTGATCAGCGTCCTGGTGCTGCGCGACGACCTGCCCCCGGGCGAGCGCTGGTGGGTCTGGACCTGCGCGGTCGGCTTGTGCCTGGGCCTGTTCGGCCTGTGGTATGTGCCCCGGCTGAAGCGGGCCCGCGCGCGGCAGGCCGAGCGCCGGGCGCAGACCCGGGGCTGACGGCGCCGTCGCCCCGCCCGGCCCGGCGGCTAGCTGTGGTCGAGCGGCTCGAAGACCGTCTCCTCGACCGACACGCCGGGCATGTCCACCAGGTCGTAGCCGAGCTCGTCAATAACCGGCCGCAACGGCTGTTCCGCGGTCGCCGCCAGCACGCCCTCGGAATGTGCCCCGCAGCCATGATCGACGGAGACCACCCGGCCGTCGTCGGGCGCGTACTCGTTCGCGCAGACCCCGAACACCCGCCCCAGCGGGCCGCCCAGCCGCACGAAGAAGCCGCATCCCGAGCACAGGCCGGGGGCGGCGTTCGCCAGCGGGGTCTTGGGACCGTGCTCACTCGTGTACCAGCGCAGCGCGGTGTCGTCCCGGCCGATCGCCGAGAGCACCCGGGCCCGGGGTGGCCGGTCGCCGGGACCTTCCGGCGCCGTGGCGTCAGCCCCCGCCGAGACCGCGACGGCAGCGACCCCAGTCAGGTCTTCCGTTGCGGCGTCTATGACGTCATCCAGGTCGTCGGCGAGCGGCTCGGCGGACGGGACCGGGACCAGGTCCTCGGGTTCAGTTCCGGGCATGGACCAGGCCGTCTCGCCCCAGTCGGCGACCCCGTCGTCCCCTTCCAGCGAGGCGGCCGGCACCAGCCGGGCGTCGTCCGGCGGCGCGGGGAGCAGGTCCCCCACCCCCAGGTCGCCGGGCAGCAACCGCTCCCGCCAGGGCACCCAGTCCGGCGCGAGAATCGCGTCCGGCCCCGGGACCAGCAAGCTCTCGTCAACGGTCACGTTCTTGGCCCGGGAGGCCCGGGCCACGGTGACCGCCCAGCACCAGCCCCGATAAGCGGGTTCGAGGCAGCGGAACAGATGGGTCACCACCCGGTCACCATCGGCGGTGACGCCGAGGTGCTCACCGACGCAGGCCGCGCCCGCCATCTCCTCGGCCGCGCTGCGCGCCAGGCCAACCGCCTGCGCGCAGGCGTCATCCGGTTCCTTGCTCCGTGCACGCCCAGGGCTCACGGTGAGCAATTGTCCCCCATTCACGCACCCGCTGTGCGTCAGAAAACATACTGGCCAGGGGAAGACTGGCCCGTCGGGGTCGTTGCCCCGCTCAGAACGCAGAATACTGGGACCATGGGACTGTCCGGTGCGCGGCCGCAGGCGAGGCGGGCGGCCGGCGGTTTCGCGTCTGGGCTGCGCTCGACCGGCCGGGCCGGCGCGTCCACGGCCCGGGGTACCGGCCGGGTCATCCGCCGGCTGACCCAGGCCTCCGGGGCCGGGCGGACCGGCCTGGACCGCGTCATCGAGCTGACCGCGGCGGGCGCCGCGGCCGACGCGTTCGTGGCTGTCGCGCTGGCCGGGACGCTGTTCTTCAGCACGTCGGTTGACCAGGCCCGCGGCCGGATCGCGCTGACCCTGCTCATCACCATGGCCCCGTTCGCGGTGCTGGCCCCGTTCATCGGGCCGATGCTGGACCGGGTCCGGGACGGGCGCCGGTACATCATGATCGGCACCCTGCTGGCCCGCGGGCTGCTCTGCTGGGGGATGTCGGGCGCGGTCCAGCACAACGACACGGTGACCCTGCTGCCGGCCGCGTTCGGCGTGCTGGTACTGCAGAAGGCCTACGGGGTGACCCGGAGCTCGGTCACCCCGCGGGTGCTGCCGGCCCGGATCACCCTGGTCTCGGCCAACGCGCGGATCTCCCTCGCCGCGCTCATCGCGTCCACCGTCGGGGTCGGTGTCGCGGGCGGGATCTCGCTGCTGGCGGGCGGCGGCACCACCGGGGCGACCTGGTCGCTGCGCATCGGCACCCTGGTCTACCTGGCCGCCATCGCGCTGGGCATCCGGCTGCCCACCCGGGTGGACCAGCACGAGCCAGCGCCGGACGTGGCCGCGGCACCGGCCCCGGCAACGCCGGCCACCGGGGCAGCAGCCGCCGGAGCGCCAGCCGCCGCCGGGGCAGCAGCCTCAGCAGCAGCGGGAGCACGGGCGGCCGGGCCGCGCCGCGCTGGCTGGGCCGCCACGCTGCGCAGCGTGGGCCCGATCGTGGGCGAGGCGATGCGCGGGAACGCCGCGCTGCGGGCCTTCTCCGGCTACATGATCTTCTTTCTCGCGTTCCTGCTGCGGACCGTGCACTTTGCCGGGGTCAGCGACAAGGTCGCGCTGGGCGCGATGATCGCCGCGGCCGGGGCGGGCGGGTTCATCGGAACCGGGATCGGGGCCCTGCTGAAGGCCCGCACGCCGCACCTGATCCTGTTCGTGCTGCTCTGCACCTCGACCGTGATCACCGCCGCGTGCGCGGCGTTCTTCGGCCTGTGGGCGGCCCTGGTCGTGGCCCTGGTCGCCGCGTTCGGCCAGGTGCTGGCCAAGCTCGCGCTCGACTCGATCGTGCAGCGCGAGGTCCCCGAAGAGGTCCGCTCGTCGACGCTGGCCGCGTCGGAGACCATCCACCAGCTGGCCTGGGTGGCCGGCGGGCTGGCCGGGCTGGCCATGTCGATCACGGACAGCGGGGTGGCCGGGCTGGCCGTGCCCGCCGCGGGACTGGCCGCCACCGCGGCGCTGCTGCTGGCCAGCCGCCGGCGGCGGATCCTCGCGGCGCGGACCGCGGCGCCGGCCCGGGGCCGGTACTCCTAGGCTTCGAGGTCGTCGGCGACGGCGCGGAGCACGGCCGCGATCTTCTTCCCGTCGCGGGCGTCCGGGTGCCTGCCCCGCCGGTAGCTGGCGGAGACCCCGTCCAGCAGCTTGATCAGGTCCTCGACGATCACGACCATCTCGTCCGGGCTCTTCCGGCTGACCTTGGCCACGGTCGGCGGCGGATCGAGCAGCCGGACCTGGAGGGCCTGGACCCCGCGGCGTCCCTCCGCCACGCCGAACTCGACCCGCTGGCCGGGCCGCAGGGCCGTGCTGCCCGCGGGAAGCGCCGTGGAGTGCACGAACACCTCACCCCCGTCGTCGCGGGTGAGAAAGCCGAACCCTTTGTCGGCGTCATACCATTTGACCTTGCCAGTGGGCACGGACCTGACCTCATGCAGTAGAGCGGGCGGGCGAGCGCAGGAAGTAGCAACTCTAGGCTATCGGTCCCGCTGGACGTACGTCAGCGGGGACGCTGCCAGGGGGGGAGGCTGCGCACCCGCGGGCCGCGCCGCAGCCGCCAGACGAGATACCCCGCGCACAGCACGCAGCCTGCCCGGATACTCAGCCCGACGTCGTGATGCGCGGCCTGGTAGAAGGCGGAGAAGAAATTGCCCGGGGAGGTCGCCGCGCGGATCACCAGGACCGCGAGCGTGAACAGCGGCGGCCCGGCCAGGGCCATCCACTTGTCACGGGCGTCCCAGCGCCGGGACTTGATCGAGACGAGCCACCCGATCGGCCAGAACGGGAACGGGAGGATCAGCCCGCCGAGGCCCAGCAGGACGATCGAGACGGCTTCCAGCGGATGCTTGCGGGCCAGGGCCCACGCTTCCGCGAGCGGCGCCGCGGCCAGCGGGCGCCACCGGGCGGGCGGGGGTTCATCGGCCTGGCCGGGCTGGCCCATGCCGGGCACGATCGAGGCCGGCGTGGGCTCACCGGCGGCCGGCGCTGCGCGCGGGCGCAGCCAGCCCGGCGCCTGCCCCCCGGGGTCTTCCGGGGCGGGCGCCCCGGCGTTGGGGGACTCTGCGGCAGGAGATTCTGCCGTGGGCACGTCCTCGTCGGCCAGCTCCCCCCCGGCCGCCTGCGCGTCCACCTGGTCTCCGCCGGCCACCTCCGCGCCGACCAGGTCCCCTCCGGCCTGCGCGCCGGTGACCTGCGCGGCCAGGGTGTCGTGCGGGGTGTCGTGCGGGGTCGGCCCGGCGGCCGGGGGGGACGGCGCCGCCTCCGGTGAGTGCGCCTGGCGGGGCACCGCCGGCACCGTCGCGGGCGGAACTTCCTGCCCGGGCGACGGCTCCGGGGCTGACCCGGCAGGCTGCGGGGCTGATCCGGCAGGCTGCGGTTCTTCCGGGCCGGCCAGCCCCCGGTGCGGCCAGGGCCGGGGCTTGCGCGCCTGGGCCGGGCCGGGCCGGCGGGCTGGTGGCGGGGACGGCGGGAGAGCCCTCCGCCGGGACTCCTTGCCGGGTTTCCACAGCGTCGGCGGGGCGGCGGCCGCTCCCCGCCGGCGCGCGGTAAACAGCCGCTCCCGCTCCCGCTGGGCGAGGTCCTCCGGCTCGCCCAGGGCGGTCAGCGCGCTCGCCACGTCGTCGGCCTCGGCCGAGGCGAGCGGGCCGACCCGGGCCTCGATGGCGGCCCGGGTCCGGCCGACGAACAGCAGCCGGTCACCCTTGGGCAGCACCTTCGTCGCCGCGACGGATACGCGGCCGAGGTACTCCTTGATCATCTGCTGACCGGATGGCGGCGGAGCAGGGCGGCGCCTCATGCTTCGATAATCCCCTGGAACCGGGCCATTGTGGAGTCGGCACGCTATCAGTCCCGGAGAGCCACCACACGGCCAGGGAGGCCAAAGGGCGGCCCCGGGATCCCGGGGCCGCCCCTTTTACGGCCGGTGCGGGCGGCCGGCGGTGAAACCGCCCGCCCGCGCGGACTCGCGAGACATGGGGGCCGAGGCCCCCAGCCGCGTCAGAAGTCCATGTCGCCGCCGCCTGGGGCGGCCGGCGCCTTCTCCTTCTCCGGCTTCTCCGCCACGACTGCCTCGGTGGTGAGGAACAGCGCGGCGATGGAGGCCGCGTTCTGCAGTGCGGAACGCGTCACCTTGGCCGGGTCGATGATCCCGGCCTTGAACATGTTGACGTACTCGCCGGTCGCGGCGTTGAGCCCCTGGCCGGCAGGCAGCGTCTTGACCTTCTCGACCACGACGCCGCCCTCGAGGCCGGCGTTCACCGCGATCTGCTTGAGCGGCTCCTCGACGGCGCGGCGCACGATGGCCGCGCCGGTCGCCTCGTCACCCGTCAGCTCGAGCTTCTTGAAGGCGCTGGTCCCCGCGTGCAGCAGGGCCACGCCACCGCCAGGGACAACGCCCTCTTCGACGGCGGCCTTCGCGTTGCGCACCGCGTCCTCGATGCGGTGCTTGCGCTCCTTCAGCTCGACCTCGGTGGCCGCGCCAGCCTTGATGACGGCGACGCCGCCCGCCAGCTTGGCCAGCCGCTCCTGCAGCTTCTCGCGGTCGTAGTCCGAGTCGGTGTTCTCGATCTCGGCCCGGATCTGGTTGACCCGGCCGGAGATCTGCTCGGGGTCGCCAGCGCCGTCCACGATGGTCGTCTCGTCCTTGGTGACGACGACCTTGCGGGCCCGGCCGAGCAGGTCGAGGTCGGCGTTCTCCAGCTTGAGACCGACTTCCTCGCTGATGACCTGCGCGCCGGTGAGGATGGCGATGTCACCGAGCATGGCCTTGCGCCGGTCACCGAACCCGGGCGCCTTCACCGCGACGGACTTGAACAGGCCGCGGATCTTGTTGACGACCAGGGTCGCGAGGGCTTCGCCCTCGACGTCCTCGGCGATGATGGCGAGCGGCTTGCCCGACTGGACCACCTTGTCGAGCAGCGGCAGCAGGTCCTTGTTGGCCGAGATCTTGGTGTTGGTCACCAGGATGTACGGGTCGTCGAGGACTGCTTCCATCCGCTCGGGGTCGGTGACGAAGTACGGCGAGATGTACCCCTTGTCGAAGCGCATGCCCTCGGTGAGCTCAAGCTCGAGGCCGAAGGTGTTGCTCTCCTCGACGGTGATGACGCCTTCCTTGCCGACCTTGTCCATGGCCTCGGCGATCATCTCGCCGATCGCCGGGTCGCCGGCCGAGATGGAGGCCGTCGAAGCGATCTGCTCCTTGGTCTCCACGTCCTTGGCGAGCTTGGACAGTTCCTCGCTCACCCGCTCGACCGCGGCCTCGATGCCCCGCTTGAGGGACATCGGGTTCGCGCCCGCCGCGACGTTGCGCAGGCCCTCACGGACCAGCGCCTGCGCCAGCACGGTGGCCGTGGTGGTGCCGTCACCCGCGACGTCGTCGGTCTTCTTCGCTACTTCCTTGACCAGCTCAGCGCCGATCTTCTCCCACGGGTCCTCGAGCTCGATCTCCTTGGCGATGGACACGCCATCGTTGGTGATCGTGGGGGCGCCCCACTTCTTCTCGAGCACCACGTTCCGGCCCTTCGGGCCGAGGGTTACCTTCACGGCGTCAGCGAGCTGGTTCATACCGCGCTCGAGGCCGCGCCTCGCGTCCTCATCGAACGCGATCATCTTGGCTGCCATAGGCTCCAGTCCTCCCGGGACTTTGGTGGCTTTTCGTGTGAACCGGGCCGACGCCCGCGACGGCCGACCCCTCCGGCGGACAGTCCCATCCTGCCGCCGGCGAGGCCTCATCGCCCCGATTCCCGCCCTGGAGTTGTCACTCTCATGCCGAGAGTGCCAACGCCTTGTTTAGCACTCTCCGCATGAGAGTGCAAGCCGGAGCGGCGCGCGCCCGGTGCGTCCCGCGGGGGCCGGAAAACGTGGCGGACCTGGCCATACAGGCAAAACGGCAGGGTACGGCGGCGCCTGAGGCCGCGGAGAATCGCAGAACGCTGTCAGCGAACACGCACGCGGCCCGGCGGGCAGGTGCTACTGGTAACGCGTCAAGGTATCTGGTACCTGGAGGTGGGCCGCAGGACTACCCCGGGCCCCCTGATGGCCCGGCACCCGTCCCCGGGCACCGGGCCACCAACCGAACTGCGAGGCAGAGCTAGCCCACAGCCCGGACGGCCTCCGCCTGCGGGCCTCGGTCACTCTGCGTGATCTCGAATTCGACCCGCTGCCCCTCTTCGAGGCTGCGGTAGCCATCCATCTGGATGGCGGAGAAGTGCACGAACACGTCCCTGCCACCGTCGACCGCGATGAAGCCGTAGCCCTTGTCCGCGTTGAACCACTTGACGGTGCCCTGAGCCATTACCCAACAACTCCCTAACTCCGCTCGGGCCTCGGGTTCCACCCTTGCCTTTGCGGAACCCGTCGATCGCGGCGCGGGTTAGGCGTGAGCAAGCCAGGCTTACCGTTGCCCCGACCGACAGCGACCGGAAACGACCTTACCCCGTGCGGTGCGCCTTCGGGACCTGTAACTCCCCGAACCCAGCCCGGCCAGTTTCCGCATCAGGCCAGGACGCGTGGACGGTGAGCCAGATCCTGGGCCAGCGGAGACGGCGCGGGCAGACCGCGATCATCCTCCCGCGACCGCCGGAATCACGGACACGTGCGCGCCCGGCGGGACCGGCGTATCGAGCCCCTGGGCGAACCTGACGTCCTCCTCGCCCACGTACACGTTGACGAACCGGCGCAGCTGGCCGGAGTCATCGACGATCCGGCCCGCGATGCCCGGATAGCTGGCGTCCAGGCCGGTGATGACCTCACGCAACGTTCCCGGGTCGGTGGAGACCTCGGCAGCGCCGCCGGTGAAGGTACGCAGGATAGTGGGGATACGGACGGACACGGTCATGCCCGGGCCTGCCTTTCCAGAGAGCGTGAGACCAGCTCAGAGCGGCTGGCCGCCGGACGGGCCGCCCAGCGCGGCCTCGAAGGCCAGGAACGCGTCCAGCGTGGGACGGATCGGCGGTGCGGCGCCCGCCACGTCGGCGACAGCATCGAGCGTCTTGAGGCCGTCACCCGAGTTGATGATGACCGTCTCGGCGTCCGGGTCCAGCTGGCCCGAGTCCAGCAGGCGGCGCAGCACGCCCAGGGTCACCCCGCCGGCCGTCTCGCCGAAGATGCCCTCGGTCGCGGCCAGCAGCCGCATGGCCGACACCACGGTCCCGTCGTCCACGTCGGCCACCACGCCGCCGGTGCGGCGCACCACGTCGAGCACGTAGGGCCCGTCGGCGGGATTCCCGATGGCCAGCGACTTGGCGATGGTGGACGGGCGGACGGGCTGGACCACGTCGTGCCCCTGGCGGAACGCCGCCGCCACCGGCGAGCACCCGGTGGCCTGGGCGCCGAACACCTTGTACGGGGTGTCCTCGACCAGGCCGAGGCTGACCAGCTCGCGGAACGCCTTGTCGATCTTCACGAGCTGGGCGCCGGAGGCGACCGGCACGACGATCTGCTCCGGAAGCCGCCAGCCGAGCTGCTCGGCGATCTCGAACCCGATGGTCTTGGAACCCTCCGCGTAATAGGGCCGGACGTTGACGTTGACGAAGGCCCAGTCCTCCCGGTCGTCGGCCAGCTCGGAGGCCAGCCGGTTCACGTCGTCGTAGCTGCCGTCGCACCGGGACCATGGTGCCGCCGTAGACGCCGGTGGCGATGATCTTCTGCGGCTCCAGGTCGGCGGGGATGAGCACGACCGACCGGATGCCCGCCCGGGCCGCCGCGGCGGCGACCGCGTTCGCTAGGTTGCCGGTGGACGGGCAGGCGAGGACCTTGAAGCCCAGTTCCACCGCGGCCGCGAGGGCGACGGCCACCACCCGGTCCTTGAAGGAGTGGGTGGGGTTGGCCCGCTCGTCCTTGACCCACAGGCTGCGCATCCCGAGCTCGCGGCCCAGCTGCTCGGCGTGCACCAGGCGGGTCCAGCCGGGCTCGGTGTTGGGCGTACTGGCCACGTCCGGGGCCACCGGCAGCAGGCTGGCGTAACGCCAGATGCTGGCCGGGCCCGCTTCGATGGCGGCGCGGTCCAGCCGGGGGTAGTCGTAACGGACCTCGAGCGGCCCGAAGCATTCAGCGCAGGCGTGCGTGGAGCCCAGCGGGTAGGTCTGGCCGCACTCCCGGCAGCTCAGGCCGGTGGCGTAGCCGAAGCGGGACGGTGCAGGGGGGTTTGGCAGTGGTGTGCTCACGTGGCGAGGCCTTTCTCCTCATCTGCCCCAGCGGCCGGATAGCCGAGGGCCGGACTTGGCACCTGTCACGGGAATGGCCTCGCGGGCACACCTCACCGTGATGGTTGCCGGGGCTTCACCGGGCCGTATCCCTCCACCCCTCTGGATGAGCGTTATGAAGTTGTGCTCCACACTCTAACCGATCCCCTGACGGTGCTCTCCGCCCGATCCGGCTAGCCTCGCGTGCATGGACCAGAACGGCGGTCGGGTGCTCATCGCTTCCAACCGGGGACCGGTCTCCTTCGCCGTGGGTGAGGACGGCTCGCTGGTGGCCCGGCGGGGCGCCGGCGGCCTGGTCTCGGGCCTCTCGTCGGTCGGGGACCACGCCGACGTGCTGTGGGTGTGCGCGGCGCTGAGCGACGCGGACCGGGCGGCGGCCCGGGCCGCCCCGGACGGCCGGATCGACGCCGAGCTGACCCCGGGCAAATCAGCCGTCCGGATGCTGGACATCCCGGCGGCCACCTTCCAGCGGGCCTACAACTCGGTAGCCAACTCCACGCTCTGGTTCGTGCATCACATGCTCTTCGACACGCCCAACGAGCCTGCCTTCGGGCTCGCCTTCCGCCGCGAGTGGGAGTCGTTCCGCGCCTACAACGCCGCGTTCGCGGTGGCGCTGGCCGAGGGAGCCGGGCCCCGCCGGCCAGCCCGGCGTGGGCCCGGTGCGGGCGATGGTCCAGGATTATCACCTGCCGCTGGTCCCGCGGATGCTCGCCGAGCAGCGGCCCGACGTCAGGATCGCGCATTTCTCGCATACGCCGTGGGCGCCCCCGGACTACTACCGGCTGCTGCCCGACGAGGTGGGCCGCGAGGTGCTGGACGGGATCCTCGGCGCGGATCACGCCGGCTTCCTGTGCCAGCGCTGGGCGGACGCGTTCCTGAGCTGCTGCGCGGAGTTCCTCGGCGCAGCGGTGGACCAGGCCGCCGGGACCGTCCGGTACCGGGGCAAGGTGACCTCGGTCGCCGTGCACCCGCTCGGCGTGGACGCGGCGGAACTGCGGCAGCGGGCGGCGGCCCCGGACGTGCAGGGGCAGGTCGCGGCGCTGACCGCGATCACCGCGGGCCAGCGGCTCATCGTCCGGGTGGACCGCACCGAGCTGTCCAAGAACATCGTCCGCGGCCTGGCCGCCTACCGCGAGCTGCTGATCACCCACCCGGAATGGCGCGGCCAGGTGACCCACCTGGCCTTTGCCTACCCGTCCCGGCACGACCTGCCTGAGTACCGCGAGTACACGGCGCGGGTGCAGCGGATGGCCGGGGAGATCGAGGACGAGTTCGGCACCGACGCCTGGAACCCGCTGATCCTGCAGGTGAACGACGACTACGCGCGCTCGCTGGCCGCCTACTGCCTCGCCGACGTGCTACTGGTCAACCCGATCCGCGACGGGATGAACCTGGTGGCCAAGGAGGGGCCGATCCTGTCCGAGCACGCCTGCGCGCTGGTGCTGTCCACGGAGGCTGGCGCGGCCGCTGAACTGGGCGGCGACGCGCTGCTGGTCAACCCGTTCGACGTCACGCAGACCGCGGAAGCGCTGCACCGCGGACTGACCATGCCGGAGACCGAGCGCGCCCGGCGTGCCGCGGGGCTCGCCTCGGCGGGGGCGGCCTTCCCGCCCAGCGCCTGGCTGCAGGCCCAGCTCGACGCGCTCCGGTGAGGCCGGCTGGCGCGCTGCGCGGCGCCCCCGGTGGGCCCCGGGCGCTGCCTCCCGTTTTCCCGCGATAATGAGGTGCCTGGCACCGATCGCGGCGCCAGCCTGGCCGGATTGAGGTGATGTGACCTGGTGAGCGGGGTGCTGGCCGCGCTGCTCACCGCGGCGTCCCTGCCGTACCTCGTCGCCCGGGCGGCCGGTGGCCGGCCACCGAACCCGGGCCCGAAGCTGGCCGCGCTGGCCCCGGTGGGGACCGTGCCCGCGGTCGCCGGGGTCGCGGTGGCGCTGGCGTATTCCTGGTGGCTCGCGCTGATCCTGGCCGTCCCGGCGCTGTTCCTGCTGGCCTGGCAGGCGCCCCGGGTCAGGATCGCGGGCCGGGGCCCGCGGGCGGTACCGCCGGGCCGCGGCGGGCAGGGCACGCCGCTGCGGGTGCTGACCCTGAACGTCAAAGGGGGCAGTGCTGACGCCGAGGCCATCACGGCCAGCGTCGCCGGCCTGGGGGTGGACCTCCTCGCGGTGCAGGAGCTGACCGCGGGCCTGGTGCGGCGGCTCGCTCTGAGCGGGCTGGGCGACCTGCTGCCCCAGTCCCAGCTCGAGCCCCGCGACGGCTCGGGCGGCTCCGGGCTGTGGGCCCGCTGGCCGCTGATCCGCCTCCCGCCGGTGGACGGCCTGACCGCGGCCACCCTCCGGGCCCGGATCGAACCGCCCGGCAGCCCGCCCGTCACCGTCACCGCCGTGCACCCGGTCGCCCCGGTGGCGGGCCGGGAGGACCGGTGGTGCCGCGAGCAGGCGCTGATCCGGGCCGTCCTGGCCGGCACCAGCGGGCCGCAGCTGGCGGCCGGGGACTTCAACGCCACCCGGGACCACCGCGCGTTCCGCGCCGTGCTCCGGTCCGGCTTCGTGGACTGCGCCGACGCGGCCCGTCACCGGGCCTGGCCTGGCTTCACCTGGCCCGCGGACCGGCACTATCCCCCGCTGATGCGGCTGGATCACGTGCTGGCCTCGCGCGGCGAGGTCCTCGTGCGCGAGGCGAGGACCGTCCGCGTGCCGGGCACCGATCACCTGGGCGTGCTGGCCGTGGTGGAGTTCCGCGAGCCGGGCTGACCGCTGGCCGGAGGCGTCAGGCCCCGGACGGCCGGGCCGCGGCGGCGCCCAGGAAGCCGAGCAGGGCCACGACGCCGTCCGGGCCGTCCACGACCAGGTCGGCCGACTCCGCCAGCGCGGTCACTTCGGCGGAGCCGCTGAACACGGTGAGCCCCGGCACGCCCTCGCCGCGGAGCGCGCGCACGGCGTCGAAAGCCGCCACGTCCCCCAGGTCGTCTCCGCAGAACATGACCGCGGACGGCCGGCGCTGCTGAACCAGGGTGCGCAGCGCCTGGCCCTTGTCCATGCCCTGAGGGCGCAGCTCGATGACCATCCGCCCCGGCTCGACGGCCAGCCCGTGCCGCGCGGCCAGCCCGGCCAGCGGGCCGCGGAGCCGGTCCAGGGCGGCCTGCGGATCAGCCGCCTGCCGCGTGTGCACCGCGACCGCGTGCCCCTTGTCCTCGATCCGTGTCCCGTCCGGCGCGCCCGCCCCGGCCACCAGCGCGGGCAGTTCGGCCCGGGCCGCCTGCACCCCGGGCGGCGGCGACGGTGACTCCAGTGCGCCGTCCGCCCAGCGCTCGAGGCCGTAGTGGCCGAGCACGACCAGCCCCGGGACGGCCTCGAACCCGCCCAGCTGCACGGCGGACGCCGCGGGGCGGCCGGTGATCACGGCGAGCGTGCCGACCACGGCGGCCACCTGGCGCAGGGCCGGGACGGCACCAGGATGCGCCCGGGCGGCGGCCGGGTCGGCCACGATCGGCGACAGCGTGCCGTCGAAGTCCAGCGCGACCAGGGCGTGGCCCGGATCGGCGAGCAAGGCGTCCAGTCCGGCCTGGCCCTCGGGGGTGGCCGGCACCGGCCACGCGGCCGGACGGCTCACCAGGAGGTGCCGTCGCGCCGGTCGGGGCCGGCCGAGCGCATCCGGTGCCGCCGGGCCCGCTGCCGGCGCAGCCGGGTGACCAGGGCCGGGTCGAACACGAGCGCCTCCGGACGGTCGATGAGGTCGTTCAGCAGCTGGTAGTAGCTCGTCGCGGTCATGCCCAGGGCATCCCGGATTTCCTGCTCCTTGGCTCCGGGCGAGCGCCACCAGCCACGCTCGAAGGCGAGGACTCGCATCTCGCGTTCGGACAGCGCCGCCATCTGCCCTCCAGTACCGCGCCCGCTGCTTCATCCTAGGGCGGCTCTAGCCGGTGTGCCCACGACCCCGTACGCTCAGCCTTCGTGGCTTCATTCGACTGCATAACGTTCCTTACTGACTACGGCCTGGAGGACGGGTTCGTGGCGGCCTGCCACGGGGTCGCCTCCCGCATCGCCCCGGGGACCAGGCTCATCGACATCACCCATCTCGTGCCCCCCGGCGACGTGCGCCGCGGCGCGGCCGTGCTGGCCCAGACCATCCCCTATCTGCCACCCGGTGTGCACGTCGCGGTGGTGGACCCGGGAGTCGGGACCGCGCGCCGCGGCATCGCGGTGGCCGCCGGGGACTGCGTCCTGGTTGGCCCGGACAACGGCCTGCTGTCCTGGGCGGTGGCCGCGCAGGGCGGCGCCACCGCGGCGTCCCAGCTGACCAACGGCGAGCTATGGCTGCACCCGGTGTCGCCGACGTTCCACGGCCGGGACATCTTCACCCCGGTCGCGGCGCACCTGGCCGCCGGGGCTGACCTGAGCTCGGTCGGCACGCCCATCGACGTGGCCGACCTGGTGACGCTGCCCGCGCCGACCAGCCGGGTGCACGACGGCGAGGCCGAGGGCGAAGTGATGTCGGTGGACCGGTTCGGCAACGTCCAGCTGTCCATCGCGGCCTCCGACGCCGACCGGCTGGGACTGGGTTTCGGCTCCCCCGTGGTGGTCCGCTGCGGGCGGCGCCAGCTGACCGTGCCGTACCTGGAGACGTTCGCCGCGGTGGCCCCGGGGGAGATCGTCGCCTACACCGACAGCGCCGGGCTCATCTCACTCGCCGTGAACGGCGGCGACGCGGCGGAGCAACTCGGGCTGCCGCCCGGGGCCCATGTCCGGCTGTCCGCGGCCATGCCCGCCTGAGCCCGGCCAGCAGCTTCGCCGCCTGCTGGGCCAGCCGCGTCCAGCGGCTTCGCCAGGCCTTCCGCTCCCGCCTCCGAACCGTCCCGAACGTGGCAGAATGCCCGGGGGATGATGGGAGGGTCAGCGCATGGCGCAGCGGCTCCGGAGCCGGGCGACAGCGGCGGTCGCCGCAGGTCTCGCAGCGACCTGCATCGGGGTCGCGGCGTCGCCTGCGTTTGCGGATACGGTCCGTAACCAAGAGTGGTGGCTCGCCTCCCTGCACGTGACCAAGGCCTGGCTGTCCAGCCGCGGCACCGGGGTGACCGTGGCCGTGCTGGACACCGGCGTGGACCCCACCCAGCCCGACCTGGCCGGCTCGGTGACCACCGGGAGAGATTTCACCGGCTCGGGCCGGACCGCGGGCGGCCCGTTCTGGGGCGTCCACGGCACGGCGGTGGCCAGCATCATCGCCGGCCACGGGCACGGCCCGCATCACAGCGACGGCATCATCGGCGTCGCGCCCCAGGCGAAGATCCTCTCGGTCCGGGTCACGCTGGAGAACAAGGACCCGCTGCTGGCCAGCCCGACCGTGGTGGCGGCGCTGCCCACGGCGATCGCCCGCGGCATCCGCTACGCGGTCCGGCACGGCGCGCAAGTCATCGACCTGCCCCTCGACCCGGCCGCGCAGGCCGGCGCGACCACCCAGGGTGGCAGCCCGGCGGAGCGCAGCGCGGTCCAGGCGGCGCTGGCCAAGGGCGTCGTCCTGGTCGCTCCCTCCGGCGATAACGGCGCGGGCAGCGACACGGTCAACTACCCGGCCGCCTATCCCGGCGTGATCTCGGTCGGCGCGTTCGGCCAGGGCTTCGTCAAGGCTCCGTTCACCAACCACCAGTCCTACGCGACGCTGACCGCGGCCGGGAACGGCGTCATCGCCGCCAACGGGCTGGCCGGCTACGCGAAGCTGAAGAGCACCAGCGCGGCCAGCGCCGTGGTGGCCGGCATCGCCGCCCTGATCCGGTCCCAGTTCCCCACGCTCACGCCGGCTCAGGTCGAGCAGGCCCTGACCAGCAGCACCGCGTTCCGCCCCCCGGGCGGCCAGAAGGACGGCTCCGGGTTCGGCACCGCGGACGCCGCGGCCGCGCTGCTCGCGGCGGCCAAGATCAATGCGACGCCGAGCAGTTCGGCGTCCTCGGGCACGGCGGGCAACCCGACTCCCCCCGCGCCCCCGAAGGTCCACGTGACCACCAAGAGCCTGTGGCAGGCCGTGCGTATCCCGGTGCTCGGCCTCGCGGCTCTGGTCCTGCTCGCGCTCATCATCCTGATCACCGTGCGGGTCCGGCAGCGCCGCGTGCTCGACGCCCAGCTGGCCCCGTTGCAGGCGGCGGCGCGGGCTTCGCGGGATCAGGCGGCGGCCGGGATGACCGGCATGGGCAGTCCCGGACCCGGTTACGGGCCGCCTCCGGCCGGTTCGGTGGCGGGCCGTAGCCCGGCCAGTGCCGAGCCCGGGGGCGGCGGCCCGGGGAACTTCGGGCTGTCCCGCACCGGTCTGGCCGGGCGGGGACCGGACGGCTCCGGCCTGGGCGGCTCCGGACTGGCCGATTCTGGACTGGCCAGCTCCGGGCTGGGCGCCAGGACCGGGACGGCCGGGCTGGGCCCGGCAGGCAGCGGCTTCGCCGGCAGCGGGACGGCCGATTACGGGGCGGGCGCCGCCGGGCGGCCGCTGCCGGGCTCGGTGGGGCGCGCAGTGGTCAGCGGCCGGCCGCCCTGGGAAGACGACGACGACCTGCGCGCCCCGGCCCCTGCCCCGGCCCCTGCCCCGGCGCCGCCCGCACCGGAACCGGGCCGGGCCGGGCCCAGGTTCCTGCTGCCGGGCCGGGGGCTGGGCAGCCTGGACATGCCGGGCAGCAGGCCCGGCCGGGGTGGTTCGGCAGGCAGCAGCCCGGCTGACAGCGGCGCGGGCACCGCGAATCCGGCTGCGGGCGGTTCCCGCCCCGCTCGCCTGGGCACGAGCAGCCTGAACCTGGGCGGCTGGAGCCTGGGCAAGCCCAGCGGCCGCGGCGCAGGCCGGGCCGCCGCACGCGGCGACAGCCCCGACACGGCGAGCGGAAGCACGACCGGCGGAAGCGCGAGTTCCGGAACCACCGGTCCCGGAACCACCGGTCCCGGAACCACCGGTCCCGGAACCACCGGTCCCGGAAGCGCGGGTCCCGGAAGCGCGGGTCCCGGAAGCGCGGGTCCCGGAAGCGCGGGTCCCGGAAGCGCGGGTCCCGGAAGCGCGGGTCCCGGAAGCGCGGGTCCGGGAACGACGGGCCCCCGAGGCATAGGCCCCGGAAGCGCCGGTCCCGGAAGCGCCGGTCCCGGAGGCACCGGCCCCGGAACCGGGGGCCTGGGCGGCGCAGGCCTGGGCGGCACGGGCAGCGGAACCACCGGCAGCAGCCGCCCGGGCGTCGGCAGCACGGCAACCGGAAACCCGGCCCTCGGAAACACAGGCCTTGGAAACACAGGCCCCGGAAACACGGGCTCCCGGAGTGCGGGCCCCGGGTCCCCTGCCCCCGGGGCCGGGATCGGCGGCACCGGCTCGAACGGGGCGGCGGCGGCGGCCCGGGCCCGTTTCGGCCCGTCGCCGTTCGATGACCCCTCGTTCGAGATCCCCGCGTTCAGTCCGCCGGCCTCCGGTGGCTCCCCTGTTGACGACCAGGCGTTCGGCGCGCCCCCGCCGGGCTCATCCGCGCCCGCGCCTTTCGGCCTGGGTGGCCCCACGCTGGGTGCCCCCGCACCGGGTATGCCCCCGCTGGGTGCCCCCACGCCGGGTACGCCCGCCGCGGGGGGATCCACACCGGGCACTCCCGCCTCCCGGGGCGCTGGCCGCCACGGCGCCGGCCGCGGCTCCCCGGGCGGAAACTCGCCGGAGACCGGCGGAGCCGCCACAGCCGGCCCCGGCCGGGCCCGGCCCGGCGACGTCCCTGCCCTGCCGGTGCGGCCGCTTGGGTCTGCGAACCGGCTGAACGCGCTGCGGGCCTCCCGGCCGAGCGGTCACCCGCCCTGGGAACCGGCCGAGAAACCCTCCAGCGAACTGCCCTGGATGGACGCCCCCAGCTCAGGCCAGAGCCGGATGGCCCCGCCCCGGCGCGCCTTCCCGGTAGGCGCCGAAGGACCCGCCGCCGGTACGGCCGGCCCGGGCGCCAGCGGCTTCGGGACGAGCGGTCCGGGCGCCAGCGGGCCCGCCGACCCGGGCCCGCCGCCCACCACCGCGTCGGGCCTGGCCCGACGCCGCCCGAAGAGCCAGAGCCCGTTTCCTGATCTGGAAGGCCCACCGCCGGGGGTGGACCCGTCGCCCGGCAGCGGGCCCGGCGAGGACGCCGACAGCAACGTGCCCATGTACTCGTGGAATCCGTCCGACACCACGGAGGCCTTTCCCGTCGTCCGGCCCCCGGGCGACTCGCGCCCGGGCTAGCCGCGCCCGGGCTAGCCGCACCCGGGCTAGCCGCACCCGGTCCGCCGGGCCGCCACTGCCGGACCGGCCACGCCGGGCCGCCCACACCGCCCGGGCCGCTGCCCTACTCCGGGGACGCCTCCCCGTTCAGCTGCGCCTTGCGGACCGACGCGTACATGGGCACGTAGTCCTGGCCGGACAGGGCCTGGATGGCCTGGATGACCTCGTCGGTGATCGCGCGGCGGGCCCGGCCCGGGGCCATCTCCTGATAGGCCTCGAACGTAAGCGGCTTGCCGATCCGCATCGTTACCTGATGCAGCCGGGGCACCGCGTGCCCGGGCGGCAGGATTCGCTCGGTGCCGATCATGGCTACCGGGATCACCGGCAGGCCAGAGTTCATCGCCAGCCAGGCCACCCCGGTGCGGCCGCGGTACAGCCGACCGTCCGGCGAGCGGGTGCCCTCGGGGTAGAGGCCGAACAGCTGGCCGCGGCGGAGCAGGGCCAGCGCCGCCTCCAGCATGTCCTGCGCGGCCCGGGCCTGCGCCCGGTCCACGGAGAGCTGCTTGGTGGCCCGCAGGTAGGCGCCGGCCAGGCGCTGGGCCAGGCTCCGCCCGGTGAAGTACTCCGACTTCGCGGCGAACGTGAGCGGGCGGTCCAGCATCAGCGGCAGGAAGATCGAGTCCACGATGGACAGGTGGTTGGAGGCCAGGATGGCGCCACCCTCGGCTGGGATGTACTCCAGGCCGGTGATGCTCGGCCGCCAGAGAAGACGCAAAACTGGCCCGGCCACCACCCTGGACAGCTGGTACTGCACCCGATTGCTCCTGGAATGTCGATCCGCATGGCTGCTCAAAGATATCCGGGGTCAGCCGCGCTGGAGGCGGCTCGGCGCTCATCCTCGTCCGCCGGCGTCCCCGGGCCGGTTCCGTCCGGGCGCGGCGGCAGCGACGACAAGATGGCGATCATGAGCGGCAGCACGAACGGGAACCCCGCCGCGGGCACCGTCACGCCCGAATCCTCGGCCAGCCAGCCGAGCACGCCGGTCAGCCAGATGGCGCCGAGCACCGGGCGCAGCAGCGGAATCGCCTGGTAGCCGCGGACCAGCAGCCCGGCGTGCAGGCGGCCGGGCCAGCAGACGACCGCGCCCGTCACCACCAGCACCACCGGGATGAGCAGGATCCACAGGCTCTCGGTCAGCGAGCCCAGGTTGGAACTGATCTTGCGGTGCAGGGTCCCGGAGGCGCCGCCGTGCAGCACCTGCCCGACGAACGCGCCGATGTCTGAGTGACCCGTGCCCGGCAGCGCGTAGCTGGTCACCGCGAACGCCGCGACCACGGCCAGCCCGCTGACCGCCAGCAGCAGGCCGCGCCGCACGGTGATCCGCACCCCCGCCGCGGCCGCCATCAGCAGCAGGAAACCCGGGACCATGGCGATCGTGCCGCCCACCTTCGCCCCGAACCCCGGCCACCCGGCCGCGACCACGGCGAACGCGGCGACCGCCGCCATCACCAGCAGCGCCCGGCGGCGCGCGCCCGGGCCACCCGCGCGCAGCAGCGCCCCGCCCAGCCACGCGGCGACCAGCAACCCGGATGCGGCGTAGATCTCCACCGCGTTGTTGCCGATGCCGTAGAACCGGCCGGCTACCAGCGCCGACAACCCGAACGGGGTCCCCATCTGCAGGTGCGAGCCGGTCATCACGTCGAGCGCGATGACGCCCAGAGTCACCGCGGCCACCAGCCCCGGCGGGCCGAGCGGATCGCGCCGCCACGGACCGGTCAGCCCGGCCACCGCGATGGCCAGCGCCCAGGCCACGGTCATCGCGTACAGCAGCAGAGCCGGGTGCGGCCGGGTCCACCACGGCACCAGGCTGGCCAGGAAACTGCCCGCGGGCACCGAAGCCGCCCACACCCCGGCGACCCGGGCCACCGCGCGGCGCCGCCGTCCGCGCGCCTGGCCCGGGCCCCACGGGAACGCCGCGATCAGCACGAACAAGGCCACGTACCCGGCCCCGACGATGAGGAAGAACCGCGGCATCGTGTCCCGGTACACCTGGGCCGCGGTGTCCTGGCCGACCAGTCCGGAGACCGCCGCAGCCAGGCTGGCCCGGCTGGCGCGGTGCAGCACCTGGCCGACCGCACCGGACGGTACCGGCCTGGCCGAGCCAGTGCAGCACGCTCACCGGCAGGTTGACCAGCAGCGCCAGGCCACGCTGCCGGGTGGACGGCGAGAGGATCATCCCGGACCGGAAGCCAGGCCCGCTGACGACCAGCAGCTGCAGGTGCGGCGCGGCGGCGTCGGAGATCCCGGCCACCACCAGCATGGTGCTGGCCGGGAGCGCCGCGCTGATCCGGCCGATCTCCGCATCGTCGGCCCGGAGATCGGGCCCGCTATCGCCGGCGTTGACGACGGTCAGCGGGCAGCGGGCCATCTCGGCCCGGGTCAGCTCAGCGGGCTGCGGCAGGAACGTGCCCACCTGGCCGGTCCGGCTGGCCAGGGCCAGGGCCGCGCCGCGCCCTACCGCTGTCGTGCACCGCGACGGCCCCGCGGCCGAGCGAAGCAGTCCCCAGGCCGGGTTTTCGTTATAGGGCTGGTTGAAGGAAATTATCGTCGGCATCTCCGCGGATCGCACCTCGGTCACCGGGGGAAGCCGGGCGCAGGAGCCGGTCGCGGTGCGCGGGGCGGCCGCGCGAGCCCCCGCGTTGAGCGTGAGCCAGCCGTCCGCCGGGCAGCTCACCGGGCTGACCCCGGTGACCGACAGCGAGCCCACCGAGCCTCGCCGGGCGAGCCGCCACAGGGCCGGGGTAGCGGCGGCGGACACCTGGGCCCAGCGCAGGCCGGGCACCCCGATCAGCACCACGTGGCGGACGGGTCCGGACGCCGCCGACCGCGGCACCGCCGCCCTGGCCGCCGGCCGTGCGGCGGCCTCCGCTCCCCCGGCGCCCAGCGCCACGGCGACGGCCAGCGCGACCAGGGCCGACCCGGCGGCGAGCGCCCTGGCCAGGATCGGATGCACGCGATCAACCTATCCAGCGGCCACGGTCCCGCCAGCCGTTCCGCCGGGATCGCGGGCCGCCCCGGGCTCAGCTCGCGCAGATGTTCTGGCTGGCCGTCCGGGAGGAGAAGCTGGGGGACGGGGTCGGCGTGACCGCCTGCCCCGTGCCCGCAGTCTCGGTCGTCGTCCCGTAGTTACTGCCCAGCAGGAGGACGAGCCGGTCGCTGGTCCCCGGGACCTCCTGCAGAGCGGAGCCGGGCACCTTGGCCTCCAGCAGCCTGGCCTGCGCCGCGTGACCCGCGTGGTACTTGATCACCGTTTCGGTGATGTCCTGGGTGGTCTCCTGGGTCATGTTGATCACGTTGAAGCCCTTCTGCTGCAGCAGGCTGCCGACCGAATCCTGCAGCCCGTACTGCGCGGTCCCGTTGCGGACCGAGACGGACACCGTGTGCGGCGACATCGTGGGCTTCTTGGCCTGCCGGATCGTCGCGCTGGTGACCGGGATGTCGTCCCGGAAGTCCTGGAAGATCGTGCTGTCCTCGGGCTGGGTCCACAGCACGTTGGCCGTATCGGTCGGCACCACGAGCTGGCGCGGATAGGTCGGCAGGGTGAAGAACGTGATCTGGCTGGCGGGCAGGTTCCGGACGCTCATGGCCAGGTCGTAGAGGCCGTGGATGCCGCCGAACTGGCTGTCCACCGTGAGCGACCTGGTGGCCGCGTCGAGGAAGTGGTAGATCGCGACCGGGTTCAGCAGCTTGCTCTTCACCCGCTCGATGAGCGAGGACATGAAGGCCTGCTGCCGCCCGATCCGCTCCAGGTCGCTGCCGTCGCCCAGGGTGTAGCGGGCCCGGACGTACGCCAGCGCGCCCAGGCCGTGCAGCAGATGATGGCCGGGCTTGAGATGCAAGCCGGACTTCGGGTCGTCGATCTCGGTGGTGTTGCACTCCTCGACCCCGCCGAGCGCGTTCACCATGTCCCGGAAGCCCTCGAAGTTGACCGCCACGAAGTGATCGATGTGGATGCCGGTGTCCTGCTCCAGGGTTTTGATCGTGCAGGCCACGCCCAGGTCGGTGCGGTTGCCGTCCAGGTTGCCCAGGGCGAAGGCCTCGTTGATCTTGAAGGTGGTCGGCGCGGACATCTGGCCGTTGCCCATCTCGCACGCCGGGATGTTCACCCACGAGTCGCGCGGGATCGACATCACGTCGACCCACTTCCGGTCGGCGGCGATGTGCATGATCATCAACGTGTCGGACTGGTCGGTGACCAGGTTCTGCCCGAAGCCCCGGATGCCGTTGCGCGAGTCGGAGCCGATGACCACGATGTTCTCGGCCTGCGGGTGCGTGTCGACCGGCTGGGTGCCGAGTTCCCCGGAGATGTTGACCTGGTGGATGTTGCCGTTCAGGTGCCGGTAGACGGCGTAGGCGCCCCCCAGGGCCAGCAGCACCACGACCGCGACCCCGCCGGCCGTCCAGGCCAGGATCTTCTTCTTGCGGCTGGGGTGGCGGGGAGGCTCGGCCGGGGCGCCCGCGTCCGGCCCGGGACTGGCGGCGTCCGGCCCGGGACTAGCGGGCTCACCAGGGGCCGGGTCCTCGCCTCCCGGCGCATGCCCGTCGCCTGGACCAGGCTCGTCCATGTCAGCGGGCCCCATGCGTCCTCACCCCATAGCCAGATCCCGATGGGGGCTCGTGCGGTGTCCCGGCGGGACGCACGGCGGCCGTTGCAGAGCGTCACACCCGGGTGCACAAACCACCCCACTCGGCGCAACGACGAAGCCGTGCGGATAGTTGCACCGTCCACTACGTACCCGCCTGCGGGTAAATAGTCACGTTGAGTCGAAGTCACGGTGAGTAACTATCCTGATGGCCAGGGTACACGTCCTGGCTTCTGGTGCCCTGGGCGGCACCACACCGTTTAGCGGGGTTGAGGCCCGGATCGGTCCTCGCGGGAACTGGATGGGGCTATGGCTGCCCCCATTCCCCGGCTTCCGGCATGTGCTGGCTCCCTTCCCGGGCCCGGGCCCGGTCCCCGGGCGGTCCGCCCAGACGACGCTACGCCGCCATGCCCGGTAAGTCTATAAATCCGATCGGCATACGGGAATTCTGGGTCGTGGGGTCAAATTCCAGGTCGTAGGGTCAGCTGAGCACCACGACGTCCGGCGAGAGGATCCCCCGTGCCCGTACCAGAGGCTGAGCCACTGCTGGTTCTCGATGCCCTGCACTCGACCCCGGCCCGCCGCTACCTGTCCCCGGAGCCGATTCCGGACGACGTTGTCTGGGCCATCCTCGACGCCGCGGTGCGCGGCCCGACCGGTGGCAACCAGCAGGGGTGGGGCTGGGTCGTCGTCACCGACCCGGCGATCAAGCAGCCGGTGGCCGGGTGGTACCTGGAGGGCTGGAACCGGGCCTACGGCAGCCGGCGGGAGGAGATCCTGGCCGCGCCGCCCGCCCCGGACGGGCTGAGCCGGCCCTCGTTCCTGGCCGCCGAGCACCTGGCCCAGCACATCGCGGAGGCCCCGGTGTGGATCTTCCCGGTGCTGCGTAACGCGGCCACCGTCCGCAGCCCCCGGCTGGGCAGCTCGATCTACGGGGCGGTCCAGCAGCTCATCCTGGCCGCCCGGGCCTACGGGGTGGGCACCACGCTGACCACGCTGTACTCCGGTCACGAAGACGAGGTGCGGGAACTGCTGGGGCTGCCGGAGGACGCGCTGACCATGGGACTGCTCCCGCTGGGCTACCCGGCCCGGGGCCGCTGGGCCCAGCCGAAACGCCGCCCGGTAGAAGAAGTGACGCACTGGAACCGGTGGGGCGCCACCCGCCCCCGCCCGTGAGCACCGTCCCGGAGCGTAACCCGGGCCTGAGCCGCCGGCGCTAGTCTGGCCTGCGTGGCCGACGCGAGCGCACCCGGCACCAGGGACAGCACCCCGCCCCGAACCGATGGCTTGCGGCGGATGAGCCTGGCCGCGGCGGTCCTGGTGGTGATCCAGGTCGCCGTCGGGATGGTGGTGAACCTCTACGTCACGGTGCCCGCTCATCATCCCGGGGCGCAGCCGGCCAATTACTTCTCCGGCTCGGCCCGCAGCGTGGCCTGGGCGATCGGTTCCGGCCCGGTCTCGCTGGCCGTGCACGGCGCGCTCGGGCTGGCCGTCATCCTGGTCGCCCTCGTGGTTGCCGGGGCGGCGCTGCGGCGGCGGGCCGGCTGGGCGGCGGCCAGCCTGGTGCTGGCCGCCTTGCTGGCTATCGGGGCCGGGTTCAACGGGGCGAGCTTTCTCGACTTCGGCGGCCGCGACGTCAGTTCGCTGCTCATGGCGCTGCTCGCGCTGGGCGCAGTGTGCTGCTACCTGCTGGCCCTCTACCTGCTCCCCGGCGGGCCGGGAAACGGCAGAAACGGACGCCGGGATCAGAAGCTGGCCACAGGGAGCCGGTGACCAGGATCGAACTGGTGACCTGCCGTTTACAAGACGGCTGCTCTGCCAACTGAGCTACACCGGCGGGCTCGCTGAATCGTAGCCCACCGGGGGGCCGACCGGGCCTGGGGATGGGTCAGGAATCGGGCGCGCGGGACTCCTTGACCCGGGAGATCAGCCAGGACCAGCGGGCCCGGCTCAGGACGAGCACGGGCCCGCTGGGATCCGCCGAATTCCGCACGAATACCAGATCGGCGCGAGCTGCCACTTCAACGCAACTTCCCCCGTTGCACCTGCTGCTGCGATGCCACTCCAGGCCGTCCGTAAGCATCGGCTCCAACATACCCTCCAGGTAAGAAACGACCGATCCACCCGTATGGTCGATTCTCATGGTAGGCATGGAGAATTCGAGACTGTCAAGCAGTGCGTCAATTGGCTGTGTTTCAGGATACTGTTGTGACTGGCGAGGCTGGTGATCCCAGACTGCAGGCAGCGTGCACCTATCTGCGGTGCATTATTTTATGAGGTCGTCGAAATCCCCATTCTTGATTCCGCTGACAAATTCCCGCCATTCGGTGTGGCTATACGAGAGGATGGGCCCCTCGGGCTGCTTGGAGTCGGCGATGAGAATCGCCTGGCCGCTCGCGGCCACCTTGACGCATGCGCCGCCGTTGCAGCTAAGCGTGGTGCGCCACACCGGATTAGTTTGACCACGTCCATAAGCCATGACAATGTCTCCTAGATTGCTGTAGCAGAACGCGGCGGGCGCCTACGTCGAGCCGGCGGACCCGTCGCGGATTTCCTCGATCCTCCGGGCAGAGTTTCGGGGGCTCAGTGCGGTATCCCGCAAATATTCCAGTGCCTCGGTGTACCGATCAATCTCCGCGGGACGCTGCTGGTAGAGGTGACTTACGAGGGTTTCAACGAAAACGAGCCCGGGCAGCGCCGAGCCACTGAATTCCAGGTAGTCGAAATTACTGTCCACAGCCGCGTAGGCACCAACTTCATAGGGAATTACCTGGACGGTGGCCCGCTCTTCCTGAATCAGCCTCAGCATTTTCTCCAGCTGGGCCTTCATCACCGCCGGGCCGCCGACCTGGCGATGCAGGACAGCCTCATCGAGGATCGCCCGGTACCGGACGGGCCGGGGCTGCTCCAGCAGCCTCTGGCGCATCATCCGCGCCTCCACCCGCTGGGCCAGGACATCTGGCTCGATCTTCGGCGCGATGCCCCTGATCATCTCCCGGGCATAGTCCTCGGTCTGCAGCAGGGCAGGCACGAAATACATCCCGAAGCAGGTGATCGACGTGGCTTCCTGCTCCATGCCGATGAACGGCGTGATCTTGAGGTCGTCGTACTGCATCCACCAGCCCGGCTCACGCGCCTGCCGGGCCAGCTCCATGAGCTCGGCCGCGGTGTCCTCATCGACCTCGTAGATGCCGCAGAGGTCACGGACATCGCGGAGCGTCGGGCGCCGCGCCCCGGTCTCCGCCCGGCTGATCTTGGTCGCCGAGCACAGCAGCCGCGCGGCCACTTCCTCCACCGTGAGAGCCTTGGCGTTGCGCAGCTCGCGCAGGCGAATACCCAGCTCGCGCTGGCGGACGGTCGGGCTCACGGTCGCCACGACATACCGCCCCCTCCTGGCAAACCACTCACCACAGCCTCCGTCCAGCTCGGGGGCACCCGGAGGCGTGGCCCCACGTCGTGAGTGTCAGCGTATTCACAAGAGCCAATGGCACATGCCGCGGGGGCAACGTTAGGACCTCGGGCCCGGCATCGTCAACTTGGCCGGGCCGTTCCGGCGCGCCGCCACGTCCCGGCACGCTCCGCCCCCGCAGGGCCCGACCGTGGCCAGTACGGCCACGGCATGCTCCTACCCCGTTCGTGATGTCCATAAGCCCAGTTCCAGCTATTCCCGGAGGCACGGCCAGCGGCCGGGGTCCCGGCCGCTCGCGCGGCGCGGAGGTGACGATCATGAAGCTTCGATGCCATGGGCATGAACCTTTGGCATCAGACTATGGCATGTGCCATATGGCACATGCCATACTGGCGTTGAACCCGGACGACGCCCGAGGAGGAACCACACCGATGACACCGCGAACAACCAGCCCGGTCGCCCGCGCGTGGGTGCTCCGGCAAGGAAGGAAAGAACCCTGTCAGCCCGACCGGAGAGAAATGGGGCGGTGGTCGTGCTCGTACTGATCTTCTTCATAGGCACCCTGCTGGGCGTGCTCATGGGCGGCGCGCTGTGCGTGCGGTACCTCCGGCACGAGGTGGCGGCGGACATCGCGCCCCGGCTCCAGCACGTCCAGCTGCAACTCGACAATCTCGAAACCGCGATCAACCTGGCCCTCGTGACCCGGTACGCAGAGATCAGCGGGCACTACGCCGCCGGGCCGCCGCTGCCCCCGCGGGCCAGCGGCCGTTAGGCCACTTCTAGTCATCCGGGGGGAGCAATCCGCGAATCTTCGTCCCGCCGGGGGGAGTCGGAACTTCGGTTTACCACGTACTATCCGGCTAACGCGGTCGCAAGGTCACAAGGTCACAAGGCGGTGGGGCGGATGACCGGACGCGTGCCCAGCGGTATCGGCGAGATCGGCCTGCTCCCGGGCAGCCATGTCTGCGCGTTCTACCGCGGCGACACCGATCGCGACCGGCTGCTCAGCGGTTATCTCGGCGCGGGGCTCACCGCCGGGGACAAGTGCGTCTGCGTGGTGGACACCGCGGACACCGCGGAGCGGCTGGAAGCCCTGCCCGGGGCCTGCGGCGAGCCCGGGCCGTATACCGGCCAGCTGGACATCCACCTGCCCGAGTCGACCTACCTGGCCGGCGGGGAGTTCACCACCGGGGACATGCTCACGTTCTGGACCGAGAGCATGGTCAAGGCGGAGGTCGAGGGGTACTCGTTCTGCCGCCTGGTCGGCGAGATGACCTGGGCGCTGCGCGACGCGCCCGGCGTCGAGCACCTGGTCAGCTACGAGTCGGAGCTGAACCGGGTCACCTCCAGCTACCCGGTCGTCGTGCTGTGCCTGTACGACCTGGACCGCTTCAGCGGCGAGGTCGTGGTCAACATCGTCAAGACCCATCCGCAGGTGCTGGTCCAGGGCATCCTGGTGGAGAACCCGTACTACGTCGGGCCGGACGAGTTTCTCAAGTCAGCCAGTCCGCTGCCCGCGGGCCCCCGGTCGGCGAGCGCCTGACCGGCCGCCTGATGACTGCCCAGCAGACCTCCCGGAACACCGCGGCCGTAGTGCGCCTGCCCCGGCGCCCGGGCCGGGCGGACGACGCGGACCTGCGCGAGCGGCTGGGCGAGTTCCGGGCCCTGCTGGTGATCTCGCTGCTGATGACCGAGTCGGTCAACGAGGAGCAGATCCTGGAGCTGGCCGCGTCGAGCGCGCCGGGGCTCGGTCCCTGGCGGGTCGAGGGGTACGGCTTCACCGACGGCCAGTGGCGGCCTGGCTCGGGCCGGTCCGGCGCGGGCCAGGCTGGGACGGGCCACACCGGGGCCGCGCCGGCCTGACCAGGCAGCTGGCCACGCTGGGCAGCGCGGCCGGGCCGGTGGACCTGACCGGCCGCCCCTGGGCGTGGGCCTACCCGCTGCGCGGGGTCGGCGGCCTGCTCGGCCACCTGGTCGCCTCCTGCGACGAGGAGCCCACCGCCGAGCAGCGGTTCCTGGTCCAGGTCATCGCCCAGCAGACGGGGGTGGCTGTCTCCAACGCGCGGCTGCACGCCCGCGAGCGCGCCACCGCGGCCGAGCTGGCCGCCACCAACGAGGCGCTCGCGGAAACGGTCACCAGCCTGCAGCGCAGCATGGATATCCACCAGCGGCTCACCCGGGTGGCGGTCTCCGGGGAAGGCCAGCCGGGCATCGCCCGGGCCCTGCACGAGCTGACCGGGATGCCGGTCGCGATCGAGGACCGCTACGGCAACCTGACCGCCTGGGCCGGCCCCGGCCAGCCGGACCCGTACCCGAAGGAATCGTTTGCCCAGCGCGAGCACCTGCTCCGCCGGCTGATGCGGGCAGGCGCACCGACCCGGGACGGGGAGCGGCTGATCCTGCTCGCCTCGCCGCGCACCGATGTCATGGGCGTGCTGGCCCTGATCGACCCCAGGCGGCGCGCGGACCACGCCGACCTGGTGGCCCTGGAGCACGGCGCGACCGTGCTGTCCATGGAGCTGGCCCGGCTGCGCGGCATCGCCGACGCCGAACTGCGGCTGCGCCGTGACCTGGTGCATGACCTGCTGGCCGGGACCGACGACGAGGGCGCGCTGACCCGGGCCGAGGCGCTGGACTACGACCTGCGGCGGCCGCACCGGGTCGTGATCGTCGAGGGCAAGGGCCGGGCCCGGGCCCACGACGCGCTGCTCAGCGCGGTCCGGCGGGCCATGCGCCAGGCGCGGCAGGACGGGCTGTTCGAGACCTGGTCCGGCGACGTCGCGGTGATCACCGCGGGGCGGACCGACTGGGAGCAGCTGCGCCGCGCGATCATGTCCGACCTCGGCGGCCAGGTCTGCGTGGGGGTGGGCGGCCTGGCCACCCGGCCGTCGGAGCTGACCCGCTCGCTCCGCGAGGCGGGCCTCGCGCTGCGGCTGCAGAAGACGCTGCTGCCCGGCAACAGCGCGTGCGAGTACCCCAAGCTCGGCATCTTCCGGATGCTGGCCGCCATCCCGGACCTCACCGACGTGGACTCGTTCGTCCGGGAGTGGCTCGGCAGCCTGCTCGACTACGACGCGCGCCGCAAGGCGGAACTGGTGCACACGCTCACCCAGTACCTGGAGCACGGCGGCAACTACGACGCGACCGCCGCCGAGCTGTCCGTGCACAAGAGCACGCTGAAATACCGGCTGCAGCGGATCCGCGAGCTCACCGGCCTGGAGCTCAACGACCCCGACGTGCACTTCAACCTGCAGCTGGCGACCCGGGCCTGGGGCACCCTGCAGGCCCTGCGCGACGACCGCTGAGCCCCCGCCGGGACCCCTGACCCCCGAAGGGCGACGTCTGGCCCGTTCTTCGTCCCCCGGTGACCTGCCCCGCCCGGACCCCGCTGGCGATGCTGAACAGGCGGCCAACCACGGGCCGCCAACGGCACGGAGGGTCTCCGATGATCGACGTACGCAACCCCGGCGACGGATTCAGGTCACTGCGCGCGAGGATCGCCGCGCTCGGGACACTCGGCCCGCGGGACCGCGGCGCGGACGGCGCCCCGCTGACCGTGGGCGAGTGGGCGCTGCTGATCGACGACATCGTGGACCACCCGGAGGCCAACACCGAGGGCTTGTGGAACGTCGCAGGCCCGGACGAGGACGACCGCGAGTACGACGCGATCTTCGTCGGCGGCGGCGCGAGCGGCCGGTTCGGCTCGGCCTTCCTGAAGGCCCGGGGCGGCCGCCAGCTCACCATCGACGCGTGGCCGTTCCTCGGCGGCTCCTGCCCGCACCAGGCCTGCGTGCCGCATCACCTGTTCTCCGAGGCGGCCCGGGAGATGGACCTGGCCCGGCACATGCAGGGCCGGCTGTGGTACCCGCAGTTCGACGAGAAGCGGGCCAGCATCCAGGAGATCGTCGATCTGTTCAAGTCAGGCCGGATGTACCCGCACGCCATCATGAACTGGCAGTCCAAGGAACAGCTGGACATGGAGTTCATCCTGAACACCCCGGCGACGATCATCGACTCCCGCACGGTCGAGGTCAAAGGCCGGCGGTTCTCCGCGCGCAACCTGGTGCTGTGCACCGGCGCGCGGACCCGGTACCCGGACATTCCCGGCATCGGCATCAAGGGCGTGTACGACTTCGCCACGCTGATCGAGGACCTCGACTACGAGCCGAACCGCTGCGTGATCATCGGCGGATCCAAGGTGGCCCTGGAGTACGGGTCGTTCTTCCAGGCCACCGGCTGCCAGACGACGATCCTGACCCGCAGCCCGCTGATGGAGACGGCCAGCCTGCACCACGTGGACGCGGGGCTGCGCGAGTACGTGGTCGCGATGATGGCCGACCGGGGCATCGAGATCGTCGAGGGCGCGGAACCGCTGGAAGTGCTCGGCAACGGCAAGGTCACCGGGGTCCGCTACCGCGAGCCGGGCGGCGCAGTCCGGGAGATCGACACCGACTTCGTGTTCGTCGGCACCGGGGAGCGGCCCGACCTCACCATGTACGCGCCGCTCGGGCTGGCCACCGACGAGCGCGGGTTCGTGATCGCGGACACCCACATGCGGACCTCGGTCCCTGGCGTGTACGCGGCCGGTGACCTGGTCGGGCCCCCGATGGAGATGTTCAAGGCCCGCAAGTGCGGGGTCGGCGCGGCCCGCAACATCATGGGCGAGGACTACGAGTTCGACTTCACCCAGTACCCGGACTTCCTGCACACCACCTACGAGGTGACCTGGTGCGGCCTGTCCGAGGAGGAGGCGAAGGCGAAGTACCGCAACGTCATCAAGATCCAGATGCCGCCGGACGACGCCGACCCGGAGACGTTCGCGCTGCCGGCCGCCGAGGGCTCGATGCTGTACGCGTTCACCCGGCCGATCCTGTCCGGCTGGCTGAAGCTGGTCATCGACGCGGACAGCCGCAAGGTCCTCGGCGCGCACCACGTCGGCTACGGGGCCAAGGACGCGTTCCAGTACATCGACTACCTGATCCGCCTGCCGAGGGCTTCACCATGGACGAGATGGCCGAGCTCAACGAGCTGTTCCTGAACCCGGAGCACTTCATCCAGCTGTGCCGGCTGCGCGCGGGCCAGCTGAATCCGGTGAACCTGTGAGTGACGTCCGGTACCGGCTCGCGAGGGTGGGCCGTCAGGCCCGGCCGAGGAGCCGGTGGGGTCCTGGCCGGACGGCACGAACGCCGGAGGTAGCGCTGTGAGCAATTCCCGGGTCGCCGTGGTCACCGGCGGCGCCTCCGGGATCGGGCTGGCCACCTGCGGGCGGCTGCGCGACGAGGGGTTCGCGGTGGCCGCGCTGGACATGAAGCCCGAGGGCGCCGACGACGTGGCCGCGATGACGCTGAACTGCGACGTCACCGACGAGGGCGACGTGCAGAGCGCCATGGCCGTCGTCGCGTCGCTGCTCGGCCCCATCGACGTGCTGGTCAACAACGCGGGCATCACCGGGTCCCAGGCCGCGGCCCGGTGCCACGAGACCCCGGTGGCCGAGTGGGACCGGGTCCAGGCGGTCAACGTGCGCGGCCCGTTCCTGTGCAGCCGCGCGGTGCTGCCGTCCATGCTGGCCCGCGGGTCCGGGCACATCATCACGATCGCCTCGATCGCCGGGCTGGTCGCGTTCCCGGGCCGGTGCGCGTACACCGCGTCCAAGGGCGCGGCGCTGATGCTCACCCGGTCGATCGCGGTGGACTACGCCGCGGCCGGGATCCGGGCCAACGCCGTGTGCCCGGGCATGGTGTACACCCCGATGACCAGCTGGCGGCTGGACCAGCCGGACCTGCGGGCCCAGGTGGAAGACCGGATCCCGGTCGGCCGGGTGGCGGAGCCCGGGGAGATCGCGGACGCGGTCGCGCTGCTGGCCTCCGGGCGGCTCGGCTACATGACCGGCCACCCGCTGATTCTGGACGGCGGGATGTCGGCCCTCTGAGGACGGGCAGTACGGCGGACGGTTTTCGTTGCGGAAAAAAAGGCGGGACACGATGACAGGCAAGCTGACGGGCAAGACAGCTGTGGTCACCGGGGCGGGGTCGGGCATCGGCCGGGCCGCCGCGGCCCTGTTCGCGCGGGAGGGCGCGGCGGTCGCGGCGGTGGACCTCGACGCCGGCGCGGCCAAGGACGCCGCGGCGGAGATCACCGCCGCCGGCGGCACGGCGCTCGCCGTGGTGGCGAACGTCGCCGACCGGCTGCAGGTCGCCGCGGCGTTCGAACAGATCCGCAACGAGTACCAGCGCGTGGACGTGTTGTACAACAACGCCGGCGTGAACAGCGCGGGGTCCGTGATCGACGCGACTGAGGACGACTGGGACCGGAGCTTCGCGGTCAACGCCAAGGGCACGTACCTGTGCTCCCAGGCGGCCGCGCCGTCCATGGTGGCGGCCGGAGGGGGGTCGATCATCAACCAGGGCTCGGTCGCCGCGCTGGTCGGCATCGCGAACTTCGCCTCGTACTGCGCGGCCAAGGGCGCGGTGGTCGCGCTGACCCGGTCCATGTCCGTGGACCTGGCGCCGCGCGGGGTGCGGGTCAACGTGATCTGCCCGGGCACCGTGTACACGCCGCTGATGGAACCCATGCTGCGGGCCCGCGGCGGCGGGGACATGGCCGCCGGGCTGGCGCTGACCGTGGCCAAGTACCCGATCGGGCGGCTCGGCACGCCCGGGGAGATCGCCGCGGTGGCCCTGTTCCTGGCCAGCGACGACTCGTCGTTCCTGACCGGCTCGGTGATCACCGCGGACGGCGGCATGACCTCGCAGTGAGGCCGGCTTTCCCGGGGGAGGAACCTCGCCCGGGCAGGCGAACCTGTCCCGGGAGGACAGGATCACGGGCCGGGTTTGTCCCGGGGCCCGGTTAGTTCCGGCCCCGAAAAGATCTACGCTCCGGGTGACCTGATCCACGGGGCGGTGGAAGCGTGGGCACAGTCGAGTCACCCGCCGAGTCACCGGCGGGCCCGGCCGCAGCGGGCTGGCCCGCGGGCCAGTACCGCCGGGACGCCGGCCGCGACGAGCTGAGCCTGCTCCGGGGCCAGCTGACCAACCTGCGGGCCCTGCTGGTGCTGTCCATCCTGATGACGGAGAGCGCGGACGACCAGCAGATCCTCCGGCTGGCCACGTCCGCGGCCGCCTCGCTGGGGACCTGGCAGATCGCGGGCTTCGTGATCGGGGACGCGTGGTGGGCCGGTGCCCGGCCCGGCGGCGCCCTCGACCCGGAACTGGCCGGCGAGCTCTCGGCCCTGCCGGAAACCGGGGGCCCGGTGGGCAGCCTCGGCGCCCCCTGGGCCTGGGCCTACCCCATGCGGAGCATCGCGGGCCGGATCGGCTACCTGATCGTGCACGCCGCCCACGAGCCCGTGGTGGAGGAACAGTTCCTGGCCCAGGTGCTGGCCCAGCAGACCGGGGTGGCGGTGTCCAACGCCCAGCTGCACGGGCGGGAGCGGGACACCGCCGAGCAGCTGGCCAGCACGAACGGGGCGCTGGAGGAAACGGTGGCCACGCTGCGTCACGGCATGGCCATCCACGAACGGCTCACCCGGGTCGCGGCGGCGGGGGAAGGCGCGGCCGGCATCGCGGACGCCCTGCACGACCTGACCGGGCTGGCGGTCGCGGTGGAGGACCGTTACGGCAACCTGTCCGCCTGGGCCGGGCCAGGCCAGCCGGCCCGGTACCCGAAACCACCCGCCTACGAGCGGGAACAGTTGCTCCGCCGCCTGATGACCGCGGGCCGGTCGGTCCGCGACGGCGACCGGGTGGTCGCGCTGGCCTCGCCCCGCCCCGGGGTGCTCGGGCTGCTGGCCCTGATGGACCCCGGCCACCGCGCGTGCACCACGGACGTGATGGCCCTGGAGCACGGCGCCACCGTCCTGGCCGTCGAGCTGGCCCGGCTGCGCGGCATGGCCGACACCGAGTTCCGGGTCCGCCGCGAGCTGGTCCACGACCTGCTGACCGGCACCGACGACGAGAGCGCCTACCGGCGGGCCGAGGCGCTGGGGTATGACCTGGGCCAGCCCCACCAGGTCGCGGTGGTGGAGGTGGCCGACAGCGCGCCGGCTCAGGAGGACGTGCTGCACGCCACCCGCCGGGTGCTGCGCCAGCAGCAGCGGCCCGGGCTGCTGGGCGCCATGGCGGGCACGGTGGTCATCGTCGCTCCGGGCGGCGCCGACTGGGAGGCGTTGCGCACCGGGATCGTGGCCGGGCTGGGGGGCGGCAGCCGGTGCCGGATGGGCGTCGGGGACGCCTACTCCCGGCCGTCCGAGCTGTCCCGCTCGCTGCGGGAGGCGCGGCTCGCGCTGCGCATGCAGAAGGCGTCCGCGTCGGCCGAGCGGACCTCGGTCTTCGCCGACCTCGACGTGCTCCGGATGCTGGCGGCAGTGGACGACCTCACCGACGTGGAGGCGTTCGTCCGCAAATGGCTCGGCACGCTGGCGTCCTACGACGAGCGCAAGCACACTGAGCTGGTCAAGACCCTGATCCAGTACCTGCAGCACGGCGGCGGGTACGAGGCCACCTCCCGGGCCCTGTCGGTGCACCGCAGCACGCTGAAGTACCGGCTGCAGCGGATCCGCGAGCTGACCGGCTTTGACCTGGGCAACCCCGAGACCCACTTCAACCTGCAGCTCGCGACCCGGGCCTACGTGACCCTGAGGGCCCTGGCTGAAGTGAACGACTAGCCGCGCCGGCCGGTTACGAGCCGAGCTGGACCTCAGCCGTCATCCCGGCGGAGGGGATGACCCGGGTCGTCCCGCGGATCTGGGCCACCGCGGCGAAGCCGCCACCCTCGCTGGCGGTCCTGGGCGTCAGCTGGGTGATGACCCCGCTGACCTGGCTGATCTTCTCCGCCGGGACCGAGATGGTCACCGGCAGGCCGACCCGCGCCTGCTCGGCGCTCCGGGCCCCGAACACGACCGCCTGCGACTGCTCCGGGATGACCAGCCTGACCTGCCAGCGGCCGGACGGGTGCGCGCCGCTGCCCGCCACCACCGTGCCATCGACCGTGTCGGTCCGCAGCGAGCGCACGATCGACGGCACGAGCAGCGCGATGACCAGCAGGCCGATGACGGCCACCAGGATCCCGGCCACGCGCCCCGGGGTCAGGGTGCCCGGCCGGCGCAGGCTCGTCCCGGGCAGGCTCGTTCCGGGCAGGCTCGTCCGGGAGGGCCGGGCCGGTGGCTGGCCCCGCCCGCGCTCCCCTGACCTGGGCCGCGGCCGACTGGCGGGGCGCGCGGGCTCCCGGTACGCGCGCGGCGCGGGCTCCCGGTACGCGGCCGGCTCTGGCGGCACCGGGAAGCCGTCGTTGTTCTGCACGTAGGTGTCCCCCGCGAAGGCCGGTTCGCTGTACCCCGCCTCTTCCGGCCCATCAAACTGGAAAGACATGTCGCCTCACTCCGGATGAAGTCCGGATGGGAACATATCCCAGCGCATTGTGGCTGCGAGTCGGAATCCGCATACTTTCCCCCAGCCAGCGCAAACGCTGCCGTCTGCCATTTTCGCAATCTTTTCTGCACGAAAATCCGCGCCGTCGGTAAAACCCCTGGCTGTGCTTTTTAGCGAGCGATAAAGACCGTTTTGATCCCGTCCTTATCCGGGATCATTCAGCCCGGCCGGCGTCGCTGCGGCGGCCCCGCAGGGCGGTGAGCGCGGAGGAACGGCGCTGAGTTGAGCCTGCCAGGACGAGGCCGGCGGCCGGGGACCGTCCTAGCGTCCTGGCCATGGACGTCCCGGATGACCTGGAACTCTTCGCGCAGATGTGCTTCCTGCGCCACTTCGAGGAACGCACCGATGTGCTCTACCGCCGGGGCCTGATCCACGGCCCGGTGCATCTGGGGCTGGGCCACGAGGCAGTGGCGGTCGGCGCGGCGTCCGTGCTCCGCCCGGACGACTACTCGCTGGGCACCTACCGGGGGCACGCGCACGCGCTGGCCCGCGGCGCCCCGGCGGACGCGGTCCTGGCCGAGTTGCTCGGCCGGGCGGGCGGGATCTGCGGCGGCAAGGGCGGGTCCATGCACATCACCAGCGTGGCGCACGGCTACTACGGCTCCTACGCGATCGTCGGCGCGCACCTGCCGATCGCCTGCGGGCTGGCCTGGGCATCCCTGATCCGCCGCACCGGGCAGGTCACGGTGTGCTTCTTCGGCGACGGCGCGACCAACATCGGCGCGTTCCACGAGGCGGTCAACCTGGCTGCGGTGTGGCGGCTGCCGGTCGTGTTCGTCTGCGAGAACAACTGGTACATGGAGTACACCCCGATCGCGGACGTGATCCCGGTGGCGCTGCCCGCCGCCGACCGGGCCGCCGCCTACGGGCTGGACCGGATCGTGGTGGACGGCAACGACGTGGCCGCGGTCCGGCAGGTGGTCGGCGACGCGGTCCGCGCGGCCCGGGACGGGCAGGGCCCGAGCCTGGTCGAGGCGCAGACCTACCGGCTCAAGGGCCATTCAGCCGCGGACGGTGCCGCGTACCGGCCGGCCGAGGAAGTAGCCCGGTGGCGCGAGCGGGACCCGCTGCTACGCACCCGGGCCGTGCTGGCCGCCGCGGGCATGGCCCCGGAGAAGCTCGACGAGATCGAGGCGCGGATCAAGTCCGACCTGGCCGACCTGGCCCAGCAGATACTGGCCCGGCCGGCTCCCGACCCCGCCGGGGCCTGGACCGACGTGTGGAGCGATGGGAGCGGGCAATGGCGGAACTGACCTACCGGCAGGCCGTCGCCGCGGCGCTGGCCCAGGAGATGGCCCGCGATGACCGGGTCGTCCTGCTCGGCGAGGATGTCGGCTCCGGCGGGGTGTTCAAGACCACCGGGGGCCTGCGGGAGCGGTTCGGGGCGGACCGGGTCTGGGACACGCCGATCTCCGAGCAGGCCATCGCGGGCGCGGCCATGGGCGCCGCCATGGCGGGGCTGCGGCCGGTCGCCGAGATCATGTTCTCGGACTTCTACGCGACCTGCTGGGACCAGGTGGCCAACGAGATCGCGAAGGTCCGCTACATGACCGGTGGCCAGGTCAGCGTGCCGCTGGTGCTGCGCGGCGCGAACGGCTCCGGCGGGCTGGGATTCGGCAGCCAGCACGGCCAGTCGGTGGAGAACTGGGCCATGACCGTGCCCGGCCTGAAGATCGCCTCACCGGCCGGGCCGGCCGAGGCGTTCGGGCTGCTCGCCGCGGCCATCCGGGACGACGACCCGGTCATGGTGTTCGAGCACAAGGCGCTGTACGGGCGCAAGGAGGAGATCGGCGACGGGGAGCAGGTCGTCTCGCTGGGCCAGGCGCGGATCGTCCGGCCGGGGGACGTCGTGACCCTGGTCGGGCTGTCCATCACGGTGGGCAGCTGCCTGGCCGCGGCGGCCGAGCTGGCCGCCGAGGGCATCGAGGCCGAGGTCATCGACCTGCGGACGCTGGTGCCGCTGGACGCGGCCACGGTGCTGGAGTCGGTCGCCCGGACCGGGCGGCTGGTGGTGGTGGAGGAAAACCCCGGCCAGCTCGGGTGGGGCGCCTCGATCGCGGCCATCGCGGCCCAGGAGGCGTTCGGCTCGCTGGCCGCGCCGGTCACCCGGGTCAGCGGCGGCAACGTCCCGCTGCCGGTGGCCGCCTCCCTCGAGGCCGAAGTAGACGTGTCGGTACCGCGGGTCGTCATGGCCGTCCGCGGCGTCCTGGGGGCCAGGGCCACCCGGTGCCAGTCAAACCAGTGCCAGTCAAACCAGTGCCAGTCAAACCAGTGCCAGTCAGCAGAGAGGCTGAGATCAATGGAGATTCGCGGAGAAGACGTCCTGCTGCCCGTCTCGGCGGTATCGGCGTTCCCCCGGCCGCACTGGCTGCAGGGCCGGGTCCTCGGCTCGCTGAGCGAGCCGGTGTACCGCAGCCACAACCTGCGGGTGGCCTACGAGGACGCCTGCCATATCTGCGCGGACGAGCAAGAGAAGGCCGGGCTCGACATCCTGTGTGATGGCGCGCAGTACTACGAGTGGGAGGCGCCCGGTTTCCAGCTGGAGCCGATCTTCCACTTCATCCCGGAGAACCTGGGCGGCTTCCGGCCCTACGGGCCGCCCGGCGAGGGCGCGAAGTACCGGCCGTTCTACCAGGCCGTGGTCAAGGACAAGATCACCTGGGAGCGGCCCATCTTCGAGAGCGTGGTCATGACCATGCAGAACGTCACCGACAAGCCGTTCAAGGTCGCGTTCCTCGGCCCCGCGCAGCAGAGCGTCATCGTCAAGGACGAGTACTACGGCGACCAGGTCGCCGTGGCCAGGGACCTGGCCATCGCGATGAACCAGGAGCTCAAGTACCTGGTCAGCATCGGGCTGGAGGCGGTGCAGCTGATCGACGTACTGCCGCCGTACACCACGGACATGTGGCAGATCGAGATGCAGAACATCATGTTCGACGGCGTGGACGCGATCAAGTTCTGGCACGTCTGCTACGGCAGCGTGGACGGCCAGCGGGACATCTTCGACAACCACGCCGCCTCGATGATGCCGCTGTTCAAGGAGTCGCCCGCCGACGTGATCCACCTGGAGTTCACCAACAAGGGCTTCGACGAGCTGGCGGCGTTCCGCGACTTCCCCACCGACAAGGTGCTCGGCGTGGGCGTGGTGGACGCGAAGAACCTGCAGGTGGAGACGCCCGAGCAGATCGAGGCCCGGATCCGGCGCGGCCTGGAGGTCGTGCCCGCCGACCGGCTTCTCGTCGCGCCGGACTGCGGGCTGGGCTACTTCAGCCGGACCGCCGCGTACGCCAAGCTGCGCAACATGGGGCAGGCGGCCGCCACCGTGCGCAGCACGCTCTGACCGCACCGTGCGCAGCACGCTGTGACGCTGTAACGTCGGCCCGGGGCGGCAGGTGCCGCCCCGGGGCCGACCCCAGGGGAGGCGGGTATGACCGCAGAGGTGGCCCGTGAGGTGCTGGGCCTGCAGCTACGGGTGGGCGATCACATCTGCGGTTTCTACCGCAAGCCCTCCGAACGCGACGACATTCTCATCCCCTTCCTGGTCGAGGGGCTCAAGGCGGGCGACAAGTGCACCTGCGTGGTGGACAGCTGCACCCCGGACGACGTGCTGGCCGGCATGGCCGAGCACCTCGAGGTCGATCCCTACGTGTCGGACTGCCAGCTCGAGGTGCTCGACTCCTACGGCACGTACCTGGCCGATGGCGGCTTCCTGCCGGAGCGGATGCTGAAGTTCTGGGAGGGCAAGGCCCGCCAGAACCCTCGTCCCGGCGGCCCGATGCCCGCCCGGAACATCGGCGACATGAGCTGGGCGCACCGCGACGAGGCGGTGGTCAGCGACCTGATGGGCTACGAATCCGAGCTCAACCGGATCATGTCGAACTTCCCCCAGGTCAACCTCTGCCTCTACGACCTGACCCGGTGCTCCGGGGACCTGATCATGGATGTGCTGAAGACCCACCCCAAGGCGCTCCTCGGCGGCATGGTCATCGACAACCCGTACTACCTGGACCCGGACGAGTTCCTGGCCAGCCGCCCGGATCGGGACAGCTGAGCCCCGGCGTGGCGGCTGAGTCCGGCGTAGCGGCTGAGTCCGGCATGGCGGGTCCCCCGGCCGCGGCGCGGATCCCGGCCGAGCGCACCCATCACGGCGACACCGTCGTCGACGAGTACGCGTGGCTGGCGGACAAGGACAACCCGGAGACGATCGCGTTCCTGGAGGCCGAGAACGCCTACACCCAGGCGATGACGGCGGGCCAGGCCGCCCTGCGCAGCGCGATCTTCGGCGAGATCAAGGCCCGCACCCAGGAGACCGACCTGTCCGTGCCGGCCCGCAAGGGCGGCTGGTGGTACTACACCCGGACGGTGGAGGGACAGCAGTACGCGGTGCACTGCCGCCGGGCGGTCCGGCCTGACGACACCGGCCCCCCGCTGACCGCGGACGGCGGGCCGCTCGACGGCGAGGAGATCCTGCTCGACGGGAACGAGCTGGCCGCTGGCCAGGAGTTCTTCTCCCTGGGCACCTTCGACGTCAGCCCGGACGGGCGGCTGCTGGCCTACTCCACCGACTTCGCCGGCGGCGAGCGGTTCACCCTGCGGGTCAAGGACCTGGTCACGGGCGAGACGGCGGCCGACGAGATCCCCGGCACGTTCTACGGCGGCGCGTGGTCGGCCGACGGCTCGCGCGCTGTTCTACGTGACCGTGGACGAGGCCTGGCGGCCATACCGGGTGTGGCGGCACCTCGTCGGCACCCCGGCCGCCGAGGACGTGGTCGTGTTCGAGGAGCCCGACGAGCGGTTCTGGGTCGGCGTCCGGCTGACCCGCAGCGAGCGCTTTCTGGTCATCTCCGCCTCCAGCACGCTGACCAGCGAGGTGTGGCTGCTGGACGCGGCCCGGCCGGCGGGGAGTTCACGGTCGTGGCCCCGCGCCGCCAGGGCGTCGAGTACGAGGTCGAGCACCAGGTGACGGCGGACGGCACCGACCGGCTGCTGATCCTGCACAACGACGCGCGCGGAGAACTTCGAGCTGGCCTGGGCGCCGCTGACCGACCCGGCAGCCTGGACGCCGCTGGTGCCGCACCGCGCCGACACCCGGCTGCTCGGCGTGGACGCGTTCGCCGGCCACCTCGTCATCTACCTGCGCAAGGACGGGCTGACCGGGCTGCGGGTGCTGCGGGCCGACGGCAGCGAGCACGAGATCGCTTTCCCCGAGCCGGTCTACCGGGTCTCGCCCGGGGGCGAACCCGGAGTACCGGCGCGCGGGCCTACCGGCTCGGCTACGGCTCGCTGGTCACGCCGGACTCGGTGTACGACTGCGATACCGAGACCGGCGCGCTGACTCTGCTGCGGCGGCACCCCGTGCTGCCGCTGCCCGGCGGGGCCGGGTACGACCCGGCGGACTACGAGCAGCACCGGCTGTGGGCGACCGCGCCGGACGGCACCCAGATCCCGATCTCGCTGGTCTGCCGCGCGGGACTGCCGCGCGACGGAACCGCCCCGTTCGTGCTCTACGGGTACGGCAGCTACGAGATCTCGATCGACCCGGGCTTCTCCATCCCCCGGCTGTCGCTGCTGGACCGGGGCTTCGGCTACGCGATCGCGCACATCCGCGGCGGAGGCGAGCTGGGCCGCCGCTGGTACGACGACGGCAAGATGCTCAGCAAGATCAACACTTTCACGGACTTCGTGGCCTGCGCGCGGCACCTGGCCGGCGAGGGCTGGACGTCGCCGCAGCGCCTGGTCGCGCGGGGCGGCTCAGCGGGCGGCCTGCTGGTGGGCGCGGCGCTGAACATCGCGCCGGACGCGTTCGGTGCCGTGGTGGCCCAGGTCCCGTTCGTGGACGCGCTGACCAGCGTCCTGGATCCGTCCGTGCCGCTCACGGTGACCGAATGGGAGGAGTGGGGCGACCCGCTGCACGACCCCGAGGCCTACCAGTACATCAAGTCCTACTCGCCGTACGAGAACATCGCCACCGGCCGGCGCTATCCCCCGGTGCTGGCGCTCACCAGCCTCAACGACATCCGGGTGCGCTACACCGAGCCCGCCAAATGGATCGCCCGGCTCCAGGCCAGGGCGCAGGGCGGCCCGTTCCTGCTCAAGACCGAGCTGGCGGCCGGCCACGGTGGGCGCAGCGGCCGGTACGACGCGTGGCACGACGAGGCCCTGGTGCTGGCCTGGATCGTGGCCACCGCCGCGCCGGGAGGTTAACGCCCGTAGGCGTGCCAGTGCGCGCCGAACAGCGCTTCCTCGCTGATCGCCTTGGGCTCGATGGGCCGGGACACCCAGGTCAGGTTGATGAAGTGACGCGCGTTGACGTTCTCGGTGGTGATGTTGCCGCCCCAGGTTCCGCAGCTCAGGCTGAGCGTGAACGGCAGGCCGTTGCGCGGGCTGCCCGCTCCCTCGTTGAGGTTCTGATTGACCAGCACCCTGGCCGTCCGGGTGGTCATGGCCAGCCGCTCCACGTTCGCGTCCGAGCTGGTGTGGATGCCGCAGGTGTGGCCGAGCCCCTGGTAGGCGGTGATCGCGTTGACCAGGTCCGCGGCGGCGCGGATACCGCCCTGGTAGCGGTAGACGGCCAGCACCACGGACAGCTTCTCGCCGGAGAACGGGTGATCCGGGCCGGTGCCCGTCTCCTCGACCAGGAGCATCGGGCAGGCTGAGTCCACCTCGAAGCCGGCCAGCCCGGCGATGTGCGCCGCGGACTTGGCCACCACGGCCACCGCGGGCACTGGGCCGCCGTCCGGCCACATCACCGCGCGCAGCGCATCCTTCTGCTCCGCGTCGCAGCGGTGCGCCCCGGCCTCGGTCAGCCGCCGGAGCAGATCGTCGTACACGTCCGCGTGCACGACCAGCGCGTTGTCGGCCAGGCAGCTGGTGGCGTAGTCGAAGGTCTTCGCCGTGAGGATGGCCGAGGCCGCGTCGGCCAGGTCAGCGGTCTCGTCCACCACGTGCACGGCGTTGCCTACCCCTACGCCGTAGGCCGGGGTGCCGGAGCTGTACGCGGCGTGCACCATGCCCGCCCCGCCGGTCGCGACGATCAGGTCGGCCTGGCGCATCAGCTCCTGGGTCTTCGGCAGCGACGGCGCGGGCAGCGACTGGACCAGGTCCGCGGGCGCGCCGACCTGCTCGCACGCGGCGCGCATGAACCCCACCACCGCCTCGGTGGCGCCGGTGGTCCGCGGGTGCGGGGCGCAGATGATCGCGTTCCGGCCCTTGAGCGCGAACAGCGCCTTGACCGGCGGGGTGGCGTCCGGGCCGGTGGTCGGGATGAGCGCGGCCACCACCCCGACCGGCTTGGCGATCTTCACCAGCCCGGCGGACGGGCAGCTCCTCGACGACCCCGACGGTGCGCAGCCCGGTCATATCGGCCAGCACCCCGGTCACCCGCTTGTTGATCTTCGCGACCTTGTCGGTGTAGTTGCCGAACCCGCCCTCGTCCACCGCCAGGCGGGCCAGCGCCTCGGCGTGGTCCTTGCGCACCACGGCCCAGGCCACCGCGGTGACCAGCTCGTCCACCTGCTCCTGGGAGTAGGGCTCGATGGCCTGGGCGGCCGCCCTGGCCCGGGCCACGACCTCTGCGACCTCGGCGGCGACCGGTCCGGCGTCGTTACTGCTGCTGCGCTCCGTCATGCAGCCCAGCGTGCCGCCCGGGAGCGCCGATTCCACTGTTCTGGCGGGTCGAGCCTGCCCCGCTTCTTCGTCCCGGCAAGACCTGACTGCGGCGGCGGCCCGGCCCGCATGCTCGGATAACCGGCGTCGAGGTGATGGGAGCGACGCGTGGCTCGGCTCGTGGTGATCGGCGGCGGTGCCGCCGGGATGTCGGCCGCGTCGGCGGCCCGGCGGGTTGACCCCGGCCTCGACGTGGTGGTCTGCGAAGCGGGCGGCTTCGCCGCCTACGGCATGTGCGGGATCCCGTACTACCTGGGCGGCATCGTGCCCGCGCCGGAGAACCTGCTCGCCTATCCCCCGTCCGCCTTCCGCGAGAAGCGCGGCATCGACCTGCGCCTGCACACCCGGGTCACCGGGATCGACCCCGGCGCCCGGCGGGTGCAGCTGGCCGCCGGGACTCCCGCGGCGCAGGTCCGGGAATCGCTGGCCTACGACGCCCTGGTGGTGGCCAGCGGCGCCGACCCGGTCCGCCCGCCGGTACCGGGACTCGATGACCCCCGGGTGTTCACGATCCGGTCCCTGGACGAGGCGATCGGCCTGCGGCGGCGGCTGGACAGCGGCACGGTCCGCCGCGCGGTCGTGGTGGGCGCCGGGTACGTCGGCCTGGAGACCGCGGAGGCGCTGGTCGGCGCGGGGGTAGAGGTGGACGTGGTCGAGGCGCTGCCCGGGGTGCTGGGCACCGTGGACGAGCCGATCGCCGCGCTGGCCCAGGCCGAGCTGGAACGGCATGTGCGACTGCGGCTCGGCGTGCGGCTGGAGGCGGTGGACAGGGGGAGCACCGCGGCCGGCTGCCTGACCGCGGTCGTGGACGGGGCGGAGATCCCGGCCGACCTGGTGGTCATCGCGGTGGGCGTCCGCCCGGCCTCGGACCTGCTGGTCGAGGCGGGAGCCCGGCACCTGCCGGACGGCTCGGTGGTGGTGGACGCCGGGATGCGCACCTCGCTGCCGGGCGTGTTCGCGGCCGGGGACGCGGTCGCGGTGCCGCACCTGGTGCTGGGCCGTCCGGCCTGGATCCCGCTCGGGCCCGCCGCCAACAAGACCGGCCGGGTGGCCGGGACCGTGGCCGCCGGCGGCACCGCATCGTTCCGCGGCGTGGTCGGGACCGCGGTGGTGAAGGTGTTCGACCTGGAGGTGGCCCGGACCGGGCTGGGGCTGGCCGAGGCCCGGGCGGCCGGGCTGGACGCGGTAGCCACCGACGAGGTCTCCCGGTCCCGGGCCAAGTACTACCCGGGCAGCTCGCCGCTGCACGTCCGGCTGGTGCATACCCGCGGGGGCTGGCTGCTCGGCGGGCAGCTGGCGGGCCTCGAGGGGGCCGCCAAGCGCGTCGACGTGCTGGCCACCGCGCTGCACGCCGGGTTCACCGTCGCCGACCTGGCGGCGCTCGACCTCAGCTACGCCCCGCCGTTCGCGCCGGTCTACGACCCGGTGCTGGCCGCCGCGATCAAGGCAGGCCGCGGGGTCGCCGCGGTAACCGCTGGAGGATCTCATGAGCCTGCACCCCCCGGCTGACAAGCGGGCCAGCCTGGCCGACGCGGCCGCCCTGGTCACCGACGGCGCCCTGGTCGCGCTGGGCGGCGGCCTGTCCGCCCGGCTGCCCATGGCCCTGGTCCGGGAGCTGGTCCGGCAGCGCCGGACGGCCCTGCACCTGGTCGGGTCGGCGCACAGCATCGACGTGGACATGCTGGTGGGCGCCGGGGCGGTCCGCCGGTGCGAGGAAAGCTACGTGGGCTTCGAGCAGGACCTCGGCCTGGCCCCCGCGTACCGTCGCGCCGCCGAGGACGGCACGATCGAGGTGGCGGAGAGCTGCTGCGCGACGATCCTGGCCCAGCTGCGGGCGGCCGAGATGGGGGTGCCGTTCCTGCCGGTCCGCGGGGTCCGCGGCTCGGACATCGTCCGGCTGCACCCCGAGTACGCGGAGATCACCTGCCCATTCACCGGGGAGACCCTGGTCGCGGTGCCGCCACTGCGCCCGGACGTGGCCCTGCTGCACGCGCCGTCCGGGGACCGCTACGGCAACCTGCACCTGGAGCAGCCGTACGTGCTGGACGAGCGGTTCGCGTCGGCGTCGCGGATGGTGGTGGCGACCGTGGACGAGCTGGTGTCCACCGAGCAGGTGACGGCGACCGGGGTCACCATCCCCGGGCACCTGGTCGCGGCCGTGGCCCACGTCCCGTTCGGGGCGCATCCGTCGTCCTGCTATCCCCGCTACGCCTACGACCGCCGCCACCTGCGGGAGTACGTGGCGGCGGCCCAGGCCGGGCCGCGGACCTGGACAAGTACCTGGCTACCTACGTGCAGGACAGCGAGGAGAGCTACCGGGGTGCGATCGGCCCCGGCCGGCTCGCCCAGCTGGCGGCTGGTCCCGGTCCACGGACGCCTGGCAGGAGCTGTTCGCATGAGCTGGACGATCGACGAGTGGTTCGTGGTGGCCCTGGCCCGGACCATCCGGCCGCCGGGAGACGGTGTTTCACGGCTTCGGCAGCCCGTGCGCGCAGGTCGCGATGCACGTGGCCCGGCGCACCCACGCGCGGGACATGACCCTGATCGAGGGGGCCATGTACGCGGTCAACCCGGACCCGCCGTTCATCCCGCCGACCAGCAACGACGACAGCCTGCGCCGGGGCGCGGCGTACAGCATGCGGTTCGAGGAGTTCTTCGACGCCGCCATCCGCGGCGACGTGGACCGGATGTTCCTGTCCGGCGGGCAGATCGACGGGTACGGCAACACGAACGTCACCGCGATCGGCGGCGAGACTTCCCGCGGCGGCGGCCGAAGGTCAAACTCGGTGGCGGGGGCGGCGGCTGCAACCTGTCCGCCACCATCGGCCACCTCACGGTCTGGACCACCCGGCACCGCTCGGGCCGGACCCTGGTCCGCGACTGTGACTTCGTCACCGACATGGGCCATCGCACCAGGCTCGGCACCCGGGCCGAGCTCGGCTTCACCGGCGGCGGCCCGCAGTGGCTGGTGACCGAACTCGGTGTGTTCGACTACCCCGGCGGGCAGGCCCGGCTGGTGCAGCTGTTCCCCGACGTCAGCGTGGCCGAGGTCCGCGCAGCCACGGGCTTCGACCTGCAGGTCGCCGGGGACCTGCGCCCGGTCCCGCCGCCGTCGGCGTCCGAGCTGGCCGCGGTCCGCTCGGTGGACCCGCTGGGGGTGCGGACGTCTGAGTTCTCGCCGAAGGAGCTGGCCCGGACGTTCGAGCCGGCTCACGGCCAGGGCTGCGCATGCTGACCAGCCGTAACAGCCTCGCCGCCGTGTTCGCGCCCCGCCGCGTCGCCCTGGTCGGGGCGTCGGACCGGGCCGGCTCGGTGGGGCGGCTGCTGTGGGACAACCTGGCCGGGTTCCCGGGCGAGGTCGTGCCGGTCGGGCCGGCGGCCCGCGTCGGCGGCCAGGTGGCCTACCCCGGACTGCGGGACGTCCCGGGCCCGGTGGACCTGGCCGTGATCGCCACCCCGGCCGCCACCGTCCCCGGCATCGTCCGGGACGCCGCCGCCAAAGGCGTCGCCGCGGTGGTCGTGCTCAGCGCGGGGTTCGCGGAGACCGGCGACGAGGGCGCGGCGCTGCAGGCCGAGTCGGTGGCCGCGGCCCGGGCGGGCGGCGTGCGCCTGGTCGGGCCCAACTGTTTCGGGGTGCAGAACGCCGACCTGCCGCTGAACGCCTCGATCGCGGCGGGCACGCCGCGCGGCGGCGGGGGCGTCACCATCGTCACCCAGTCCGGCTCGTACGGGATGGCCGTGCACGCGCTCGGCCAGGACGAGGGCCTGCGGGTGGCCAAGGTGTTCGCGGCCGGCAACAAGGCGGACATCACTGACGCGGAACTCCTCGCCTACCTGCGGCAGGACCCGGACACGTCGGTCATCTGCCTGGTGCTGGAGTCGATCACCGACGCCCGCGGGTTCTTCACCGAGGCCTGCCTGACCACGCCGCACAAGCCGGTCGTCGCCGTCGTCGGCGGGCGGACCAGCGCCGGCCAGCGCGCGGCGATGTCGCACACCGCCGCGCTGGCCACCGACGACGCGGTCCGCGACGCCGCCTTGCGCCAGGCCGGCGTGGTCCGGGTGAAGACCGGCCTGCAGGTGCTGGACGCGGCCCGGGCCCTGTCCAGCCAGCCGGTGCCCCGCGGCCCCCGGGTGGCGGTGATCACCAACTCCGGCGGCACCGGGGTGGAACTGACCGACCTGCTGGCCGACCAGGGCCTCGTGGTCCCGGAGCTGAGCGAGTCCTTGCAGAAGGAACTGCGGGCCATCATGCCGGGGTACGCCAGCGCCCGGAACCCGGTGGACATGACACCAGCCTGGCCGCTGTTCACCACGGTGTACCCGGGAGCGATCGAGATGCTGGCCCGGTCGGGCGAGGTCAACGTGATCGTCCCGGTGCTGCTGCAGCGGTCCGCGTCGGCCGAGGTCGCGGCGGCGGTCCGGGACGCGGTCGAGCGGCTGCGGGCGGATTCGGTGCCGGTGCCGGTCTACGTGTGCTGGGTCGCGCCCCGGGCCGCGGACGAGCACGCCCGGGTGCTGCACGAGGCCGGGGTGCCGTGCTTTACCTGGCCGGAACGGACCGCGCAGGTGGCGGGCGTGGCGGTGCGCTGCGGTGCGGGACTGCGGCGGGAAGTACCCGGCGATGAGGCACCGGGCCTTGAATACCAGGCACCCGGTACTGCGTCCGCGCTGACCCGCCCGGCCGCGCTGACCCGCCCGGCCGCGCCGCTGCGGGCATCATCGTCTAAGGGTTTCCTGTCCACGCAAGCCGCCCGGAACCTGCTGGTGGCCAGCGGAATCAGGGTGATCGAGACCGTGTGCTGCCGCAGCGCGGCCTCGGCGGCGGCCGCCGCCGACCACCTTGGGTATCCCGTGGTGGCGAAGGTTGATCACCCGGATCTGATCCACAAGAGCGACGCGGGCGGGGTCCGGCTGGGACTGGGGTCCGGGGCGGAGGTAGCTGAGGCGGCGGCCGGGCTGCTGGGGCTGGCCGAGGGGGCCCGGGTGCTGGTGCAGCATCAGCACCAGGGGGTGGAACTGCTCGTCGGCGGAGTCCGGGACCCGGAGTTCGGGGCCATGGTGATGACCGGGCTGGGCGGCGTGCTGGTGGAGACCCAGCGGGATGTGCAGTTGGCCGTGGCCCCGGTGGATGCCCGGCAGGCCCGGGCCATGCTGGCGTCGTTGCGGGGCGCCGCAATCTTCGGCGGGCTGCGCGGCAGCCCGCCGGTAGACCTGGGTTTCGTTGCGGAAATAATCGTGGCCGTCGGCAGCCTCATGGTTGCCCACCCCGAGCTCACCGAGCTGGATCTGAACCCGGTGCTGGCCGGCCCGCACGGGTGCGTAGCGGTCGACTGGCGGATCCGCACGCGGTAATCCGACCAGGACTGCCTGAGTGGGGCCGCGACTGCGCTGGGCCTGGACCGGCTGCCGCTGGCCCGCGCCGCGCTGGCCGCCGGGCAGATCGGCGAACGCCGCGCCCAGGTCATCACCGACGAACTGGCCGGCCTGGACGACGCGCACGCCGCCGCGGTGCAGACACTCCTCATCGGCCGGGCACCCGGGCTGACCAGCGGGCAGCTGCGTGCGCTGGCCCGCCGCCTGGTCCTGTCCGCCGACCCCGCCGCCGCCCGGCGCCGCACACAGGCCGCGCTGCACGACGCCCGGGTCGAACTGTTCCCCGAGACCTCCGGCACCGCCGCGCTGGCCGGCCGGGACCTGCCCCCGCCGCCGCGCTGGCCGCCGACAAGCACCTCACCACGCTGGCCCAGGCCCTCAAAGCCGCCGGGACCCGCGGCACCCTGGACACCCTGCGCGCCCGCGCCTACCTGCACCTGCTACCCGGCCAGCCCGCCGCCACCCTCATCCCCCAGACCGCCCGCCCCGGGCCGTCCCGGCCGCCAGCCCCCCACCCCCCACGCCGGCACCAGCTCACCCCCCGCACCCGGCTACCCCGCACCCGGCGCACCCGGGCCCGGCGGCCTGCCCGGCGGGCCCGGGCTGCGCGGCACGGTCAACCTGACCATGCCCCTTTCAGCGTGGCCCGGCTGGACCCAGTCCCCGGCGACGTCCCCGGCTACGGCCCGGCCGACGCCGAAGACTCCCGCACCCTCGCCACCCTGCTCGCCTATGACCCCGCCACCCAGTGGTGCATCACCCTGACCAGCCCCGGCGGCCCTACCGGATCGGGGCCGCCTGGTGACCGGACCAGTCCCGCACCACATCCCGCCAGCATCGCAGCGCGCGGCCCTGGCCCCAGGCCAGCGAACACACCAGTCCCCGACTGGCTGCACGGCCTGACCTTCGCCACCCTGCAAACCAGCGACTGCACCCATCCGCGGGAATCACGCGGCTACCAGCCCAGCCGGACGCTGCGCCACCTCATCCAGCTCCGCAACCCAGTCTGCACCGGCCCCGGCTGCCGCCACCCCGCCACCCGCTGCGACCTGGATCACGTCATCCCCTACGACCAGGGCGGCCGCACCTGCGAATGCAACCTGCACCCGCCGAGGATGCGATAACCACCTATGTCGTCCCGTCGGGCTACGAAGGAGAGGCCAGCCGTCGGGCCCGACGGCTGAGCAGCCGTCGCACCCGGGATAGATGGAAGCCAGCCCGATTAAGCCCTGCCGGCGCGAGGGTGAACGTCCGCGTCTGGCTTCTCCCGGCTGACCGCATCCTTCTTGATTCCCGCCGTGACATGAGCGTTCCGCGTTCGCCCGGTACGCACCGTTCCCCGCTGAGGATCCGGTGTGTCCCGCGAAACCCGCGACGGCAGGCATGCGAGCGTCAGGACCACGCCGGCCAGGGCGACCGCGGCGCCGACCGCCAGTGCTACCTCGTTGCCGCTCATGAACGCGGCGCGAGCGGTGTGCGCCAGCAGGGCGCCGGTGGCGCCCCCGGCGTGAGCGGCTACGGCGAGGGCGCCGCCGAGTGAGCCGAGGATGGTCTGCGTGGCGGCAACGGGCAGGTGCCGCCCGGCCAGCGCCGTGGTCAGGTGGTCCTGGTAACGCGTTGACAGCACACTCCCGATCACGGCGACCCCGAGTGCGCCGCCAACCTGCAGCGCAACGGCGTTGGAGGCCGATCCCATCCCGGAGTCGCCCTGAGGGACCGATCCCACGACGGAGTTCGTCGCCGTCGGAAGCAGAAGGCCGGCCCCAAGCCCGATCAGCAGGAGGCCGGGCACCACGTCTGCGTAGGTTGTGGTAACCGCAGACACCGCCGAGATCTGCCACAGACCGCCCGCGATCGCCGCCAGGGCGGCGGCAACGGTGAACTTGAGCCCGATGACGCGGGCGAGAACCGGGGACAACGGCGCGCTCACGGCCAGCACGGCAGCCATGGGCAGGATGCGCAGCCCGGCTTGGAGGGGGGACAGCCCCAGATCGAACTGCAGGAACTGGGTCTGCACGAACAGCGCGCCCAGCAGCCCGAAGACGCCGAGGATTTCAGCCGCCGCAGCCACCGAGAACCTGCGATCTGAAAAGAACTCCAGCTTCAGCATCGGGTGGCGGCTGCGGGCCTCCCAGATCACAAAGGTGCCGAGGACGGCCAGGCTGGCCAGTCCGGCTCCGATGACCTTCCAGGAGCCCCAGCCGCTGGCGGGAGCTTCGATGATGGCCCACAGCAGCAGGCCAAGGCCGCCGATCGACAGCGCCGCCCCCCAGGGATCGGGCCGGTCGGCGGCCGGGTTCTTCGAGTCGGGTACCAGCAGCAGGGCGCCGGCGAACCCGGCGACCACGATCGGGACGTTGACGAGGAATATGGAGCCCCACCAGAATCGGGCGAGCAGCAGGCCGCCGGCGATCGGGCCGATGGCGATGCCAAGCCCGATGGTCGCGGCCCAGGCGCCAATGGCGCGGGCCCGCTCCGCCGGGACGCGGAACACGTCGTTGATGATCGACAGCGAGGCGGGGATCGTCAGCGCCGCGCCGGCCCCCATCACGGCCCGCCACGCGATCAGCAGGTCCACCGACCCCGAGAACGCGGCGCCGATGGATCCTGCCGCGAAGACGGCCAGGCCGATGAGGAAGAACCGCTTGCGCCCGAACCTGTCGGCCAGGCTGCCGCCGACGAGCAGCAGGCCCGCGAAGACCATCGCGTAGGAGTCGACGATCCACTGCAGCTGGCTGGAGGTAGCGTGCAGTGTCCGGACGAGGGTGGGCAGGGCCACATTGAGGATGGTGTTGTCCACATTGACGATGAGCGCGGAGGCGCACAGCACCACCAGAACAGCCCGCGTGCGCCTGCGCGACACTGCAGGACGCCTGAGCGCGGGGGCCGCTGCGCCGGAGGATCGCACCATCGGAGCTCCCTGGAGACCCATCGTGACGGTTGACGTTGCACCGCCGGGGTCCGGGGCAGCTGCCAGGCAAACAGGTCGCGCCGCGAGCGCGCCCATCCGGGCTACTAGCGCCTTAACCGTAACCCCAGGTCTGCCTGAGAGGAAATGGGCGTGGCCGGCTCCTCGACGTCACCCGGCAGGACCCGCACCACCCAACCGCCAACGAGGACCGGACGGCACACTCGCCGGGAAGCGGTACTGGCCGCCGCGCTGGAGATCATCGGCCGCGACGGGGCCGACGTGCTGCCCATGGACCGTCTCTCCGCCACGCTCGGCAGTGTCGCAGGTCGCCACCGCTCCTACTACAGCCAGGAGCCATCCATCCAAGCGTTGATGACACGGGTGCGGTGGACTAGTGGAACGGATTTATGACCCGGATTCCGGCGTAGTCCTGGCCGTCGCCCAGATCTTCGGACAGGACTTCTGCGCAGCCCATCGCGCGGGATGCCTCTATGATCGCGGAGTCCCAGTACGAGAGCTGGAACCGCTGGCGTGTGACCAGGGCCGCCATCAGGATCGCGCTCGTTACGTCCTGGACGGGGAAACGGCGGAATGACTCGATGAGCCGGACGGCCTGCTGGTGGGTGATGGGGTCCGGTCGGCTGGCGCGGGTTGACTGCACGTAGAACTCCTGCAGCACCTGGACCGACAGGGCCAGGTCACGGTCGGCCAGGATGTCGTTGGCGTGCTTGGCCTTGCCCTGCTCCGCGGGGTCACATTCAGTGAAATGCGCACCAGTGATTGATCTGAGCATGTCGGCAGGTCATCCACCCGGCTCCTACTCGAAGGAGCCAGGTACATGGACCCGCCGGGCCCCTCGGACGCTCCCTCGTCGTCCAGAGTATCGGGCTAGGTGGGCCTCTCCGGGTCGGGCGAGATAGTGCATCAGCTACCGCCATAGATGGGGAGCTCAGCTAGATGGACCTGGGCTGGGAAGCGGCCCGCGGGGCGCACCAGCCGTTAGGAAGGTAGCCCCCGGCCAGCGGCGGGATGGGCGTGAGGGCTGGTCAAGTTGCGGATGAACACGCCGATCTGGTCGAGTGCCTTCGTAGCTTCGGGGAGGAAGGTCCAGAAGGCGTGGAAGTCGTGAGTGGGCACCGGGTACACGGTGATCGTGGTGTCGACACCGCATTCTTTGCCGTGTTTGGCGAGCAACTGGGCTTCCTGCAGTACCGAGTCGCCGGATGCGGCGTGGATTAGGAGGGGCGGCAGCCCTGCTAGGTCGGTGTGCAGCGGGGTGAGCACGGGGTCGTCGGCGGGCTGGCCACCCAGGTATGCCTGGGCGAGGTGCCGGGGCTGCTCGGAGGAGAACAGGGTCGGCGATTCCCGGGGTGGCCGCTGGGTGCGGCCGTCTAGGTCAACCCAGGGGCACATGAGGACAGCCCCGGCCGGCCGGGGGATGCCGCGCTCGCGCAAGGTGAGCAGCAGGGCCATGGCCAGCCCGCCGCCGGACGAGTCCCCCGCGACGATGATCTCGCCGGGAGAGTCCGCGGTGTCGAGGAGCCATAGGTAGGCGTTCACCGCATCCTGCACGGCGGCGGGATACGGGTGCTCGGGCGCCAGTCGGTAGTCGACGGCCAGCGCGGCCGCGCCTGCAGCGACGGCGACCGCGCCGGCGAGGTGGCGGTACCCGAACGCCGATCCGGTGACATACCCGCCGCCGTGCAGGAACAGCACCACGCCATCGGATGGCTGACCGGGCGTGACCCGCAGGGCCGGTACGCCGCCGGCGATCACCGGGACAACCGTCACCTCGGGCGGGGGAGCGAACCGCCCGTGAAGTTCCTCGGTGGCGGCGCGCGCCTGGTCCCAGTCGGCACCGCTGGCGGAGGCACGTGCCCACGGTTCCCACAGCAGGGCCATCCGGGCTGCTAGCTCGCCGCCGACCGAGCGGGCCGCGGTGACCGCATCATCCAGGTCGGCCAGCAGGGTGCGGGCCCGTGCGAGCAGCGCCTCCCCGGCCAGAGTGAGTTCCACCCGCTGGGTTGACCGGCGGAACAGGTCGCAGCCGACAAGGCGCTCCAGGTTGCGGATCTGGCGGCTGAGTGCGGGCTGGGTGATGAACAGCCGCTGCGCCGCCTTGCTGAAGCTGAGGTCCTGAGCGACCGCGACGAGCGCACGCAGGTGCCGCAACTCGATCGCTTCGGCTGCTTGCGGCAGAGCCCGCACCCTCCGGTCGCCGTCCACCGCTCAAGTGTGGCTCACATTCGCATGCCAGGGACAGCCGCGCGTGATGCAGGCCTGGCATAGGCGTCATGTCCAGACGGCATTTCCCTTACCGGCCAGGCGGCCACCACGCTGGCCGGGTAGCCAGATCACCCCAGCCGCGGCAACCAGACGGGAGGCCGGCATGACCGACAGAGCCAGCGGGCCCAGGGACCGCACCGTGGTCGGCAACATCTCCCTGTCCCTGGACGGCCGCGTGGCCGGGCCAGGCGGGGAGCGCGACATGAGCTGGATCGTGCCGCACGCGCCGACTGACGGGGCACGCGACCATCTGGTGAAGATCACCAGCACGGCAACAACAGCGCTGCTGGGCCGCAAGAACTACCAGAGCTTCGCCTCGTTCTGGCCCGCGGTCGCCGGGGACGAGGAAGCCGACCCCAGGGATCGCGTCTTCGCCCAGTGGCTGGATGCGGTCGAGAAGCTCGTATTCTCCCGCACCCTCCGGCAGGCGGACTGGCGCAACTCCCGCATCGTCACGGCCGATCCGGCCACCATTGTCCGGCAGCTTCGCAGGCGGCCGGGCGGCGACATCATCGTTCTGGCCAGCAGCAGCGTCATCCGCGGCTTGCTCGAGGCCGGGGAACTGGACCGGCTGAGCATCACCTTGTGCCCCGAACTGCCAGGCGGCGGTGCCCGGCTGTTCGGCGACGGCCCTGGGGGCTCGTCCTGGTCCCTGACAGAAATGGCCAGTACCGACAGCGGAGCGCTCTGCCTGCTCTACGACCGGATCCGGCCAGCGTAGCTCGCTTCCGGTCCAAGTCCGGCGCGGCTTCCGGGCCGGTCCGGCGAAGGATTGACAGCCCTAACGAGAGGACACGCAGATGACACGACACCGGTTCAGCAAAGTTTCGTTCGCCCGGCTGAGTCTCGGGCTTGTCGCGGCGGGCGCGCTGCTCGTCACATCGGCCGCGGCAGGGGCCAGTGCGGCGGCGGCCGGCCCGTCGCCCACCGCTGCCCGGCTCGTCGTACCCACGGCCGACGGGGCCGTCCAGGGCAAGGCTTCGGGGGCCATGGATGAATTCCTCGGCATCCCCTACGCGGCCCCTCCGGTGGGACCATTGCGCTGGCGGGCGCCGCAGCCGCCCGCGCGCTGGCACAGCGTCCGCCAGGCCACCAAGTTCGGCCCGCACTGCCCGCAGCCGGCCTCACCCTTCGGCATAGCCAGCACCTCGCAGAACTGCCTGTACCTGAACGTATTCACCCCGGCCAGCAACGCTGCGGGCCAGCGACTGCCCGTCATGGTGTGGCTGCCCGGCGGCGCGTTTGTGTTCGGTGAGAGCAACGACTACGATCCCGCCGGGCTGGTACGCAACGGCGTCATCGTGGTCACCATCAACTACCGGATCGGCGCGCTCGGCTTCCTGGCCGAGAAGGCGCTGGCCGGGCCGGGCGGCTCGGCTGGCAACTACGGGCTGATGGACCAGCAGGCCGCGCTGCGCTGGGTGCAGGCCAACATCGCCCGGTTCGGCGGTGATCCCGGGAACGTGACGCTGTTCGGCGAGTCCGCCGGGGGCGTGAGCGTGCTGTCGCAACTTACCTCGCCCGGCGCCCAGGGGTTGTTCGCCAAGGCCATCGCCGAAAGCGGCACCTACGACCTGGCCCAGCAGTCCCTGGCCACCGCCGAGTCCGCCGGGCGGGCGTTCGCCGCCAAGGTGGGCTGCACCCGCGATGTCGCGGCCTGCCTGCGCAAGCTGCCCGTCACGACGATCATCGACAACGAGGACACCACCGGGTACGAGCCCGACCTCGACGGCCAGGTGCTCACTCAGCCGATGTACACGGCGCTGGCCAGCGGCGAGTTCAGCCGGGTGCCGGTCATCATCGGGACCAACCGGGACGAATGGCGGCTGTTCGTCGGGATCGACACCCTCGAGGGCAGCCCCGTCACCGCCTCGAACTACGAGTCGATGATCGAATCGACCCTCGGCGTCCCGGCCTCGGTGGCCGCGGTGATCGAGGCCAAGTACCCGCTCAGCAAGTATTCGAGCCCTTCGGTCGCCCTCGGCGCCGTCGGTACCGACGCCATCTTCGCCTGCCCCGCGGTGGTGGCCGAGCGTTCGCTGTCCACCTATGTCCCCACCTTCGCCTACGAGTTCAACGACCAGAACGCGCCGCAGCGGTACCTGCCGCCGGCCTTCCCCTACGGTGCAGCCCACGCATCGGAACTCCAGTACCTGTTCACCCTGCACAACACCCCCAACCCAGGCACGCTCTCCCCAGCACAACGGCAACTGGCGGCCGCGATGAAGCAGGACTGGACGAACTTTGCCAAGTCCGGCGTTCCGGCCCAGCCGGCCGTGTGGCCGCAATTCACCAGCACCGGCCACCAGGTGTTGTCGCTCCTCCCGCCGCAGCCGCAGACCGAGACGAACTACTCGGCGGAACACCACTGCCCGTTCTGGGGAGTACCAGGAAGCTGACCGCCCTAACTAAGTGCTAGATCGCGGGGACGACCGGCGGTCAGGGCGCGCCCAGTAGCGAGCCTGGAAACCAGCTGAGAATGTGGGCATAGCCCCGCCTGCCGCCACGACCACCACGCCAAGCAAACCCCCGGCTGGACTCTCACCCACCACCAGCCCGGCACCCTCACCTGGACCACCCCCGGACACCGCACCCACACCACCACCCCCGCCGAATACTGGGAATGAGGCCCAGGCCCGGCGATGCCCAGGGCCGGCGATGCCCAGGCCGGGCAATGAGCCCGGCCCGCCGTCCCGGGTAGTGACGCAGCGTCAGCACCGGGGGTGGACCGGCTGCTACCGCGCCCGGCTCGCGCCGGGATACTATTCGCAGTCCTGGGACGCCGCCATTCGCCGAGGGAGCGCCCGTGATCCGTAACGCATGGTATGTCGCTGGATTCAGCGAGGAATTCGCGCCCGGCACCATCGCCGGGCAGGTGATCGCGGGCAGGCCGCTGGTGCTGTGGCGCACGCGCGGGGGGGAGGCCGTAGCCCTCGACGCCCGCTGCGCCCACAAGCGGTTCCCGCTCTCGAAGGGCAAGCTGCTCGACGGCGACGTGCTCGAGTGCGCATACCACGGGTTCGCCTACGACCCCTCCGGGCGCTGCGTGGCGATCCCGGCCCTGCACGAGCAAGGGCAGAAGATCCCGCAGACCGCGAGGCAGCGCAAGTTCCCCGTGGTGGAGCAGGACGGCGTGGTGTGGCTGTGGCCGGGCGATCGTGAGCCCGCGGGCAGCCCCCCGCGCACTCCCGAGATCGGTGCCCGGGACTGGGAGACCATCAGCACAGAACCTATGGAGGTCGCGGCCAACGCGCGCCTGATGATCGAGAACCTGTTCGATCTGACCCATTTCTACCCGCTGCACGCCGGCAACATCGGGTCGCTGGCGGATGCACGGGTTCCCGTCGAGATCGAGCGCGGGGAGCGCGAGGGAGTCCCGTATCTGAAGACCATCAGGCGCCGGAGCAATTTCACGCTGCCGCCGATGACACGGGACAGGTTCGGGCTGGAGGTCGCAGACCAGGTGCAGGAGCACACGATGGTGGGGCCTGGCCTTTTCCGTGTGGTCGTGACGGTCGCCCCGCCCGGGCGTCTCGGCCACGGTGAGGAGCAGGGTTTCGTCCTTTACCAGACGATCACCCCGCGCGACGAGTCGCACCACATATGGCGCCGGTTGACGTCCTGCCGGGCCGGGAGCGTCTGGGCCGGCTCCCCAGGCCGGAGCCTGGTCAACGCGATCGTGTCGGGCGCCCCCACGGTTATCGAGCAGGACCGCTGGGCTGTCGAAGAGCAGCAGACGATGTTCGCCTATCCGGATGAGGGCTACCGGGAGGTCCACATCAAGACCGACGGCGCGGTGATAATGGCGCGGCGAATCCTGGACGACATGGAAGCCGCTGAGGACTCGGCCGACTTGCCCCAGGTGCGCAGCCAGCGAGCACGGCGGTCCGCGGACGTGGCATGAGCTACGGGGAGCGCCCGCGCTGGGGGTTCTGCGAGAACTGCGAGCGGTGGCAGCTCAGCGCCAGCTGGGGAGACCCGGCTGCATGTCCCCAGTGTGGTGCGCCGCCGCGCCCGCTGGAGTCCTGGTCAGGCGGAGCCGCACGGGTCACGCTCGTCCTTGACCTGCCTCCCGGCAGCGATCTGCCGTTGCTGGGCTAATACCTCCCACTACCCGGGTCTGGGACTCATCTGAGGGAAAGGTTGACGGTCAGCTCCTGCGGCCGGTCAAGGCCACCGTGACGCCGACGCCGATCATGGCCAGCCCGCCCGCCCCGCCGACCAGCGCGAACCGGCGCGGGGACTGGGCGAACCAGGACCGCAGCCTGCTCGCAGCCACCCCCCAGGTACTGTCCGAGGCCAGCCCGATCACGATCGACACCAGGCTCAGCAGCAGCATCTGCAGCGGGACATGGCCGGCCGCCCGGTTCACGAACTGCGGCAGCACCGCCCCGAACAAGATCAGCGCCTTGGGGTTGGTCACCCCGACCAGGAATCCCTCGCGGACCGCCCGCCGGTCGCTGCGCACCTGCGCGGCCTCCGCGAACGCCTCGGCCAGCGACCCCCGCCGCCGGAACGCCTGGATCCCCAGCCAGATCAGGTACAGCGCGCCCGCGAGTTTCAGCACGGTGAACACCTGGGCCGAGCGCTCGACGAGTGCGCCGACGCCGACCGCGACGCAGATCGCGACCACGTAGTTGCCTGCGGAGTTGCCGCACACGGTGGCCAGCGCGGTGCGCCGGCCGTACGAGAGGGCCCGGCCCACCACGAACAGGACGCTGGGACCCGGGATGACGATCAGCACGAATGAGGCCAGCGCATAGCCCAGCAGGCTCGAGGAAGAGATCACGCTACTGACCGTAACCCGATCGGGAAATTCTGCCCCGGCGTGGGCACCAGCAGGCCAAGACCGGTCCCCGGGGAGGGAAGAAACTCGCTGGTCAGCCGGCCTACGCTCCTGGCACCTAGCTGCGCCCGTGCGACCAGAACTGCGCGACCAGGACTGCGCAACCAGAACCGTGCAACCGGAAGGAGCGACGATGCTCATCGGCGGTCAGGACATCCTGCTGCCCACCACGATGGTGGGTAACTACCCCAATCCACGGTGGTATGACGGCCACGCGTTCGCCACCCTGCCCAAGGGTGAGTTCATCCACGACTCGATCAGCAAGGAAGCGTTCGAGGACGTCGTCGGCGCCATCGTGCGCGACCAGGAGGCCGCGGGCCTGGACGTGATCAGCGACGGGAAGGTGTACGGCGGGGACTCCCCGTACGGCACGATCCTGTACTACTACCTGGAGCGCATGTCCGGCTACCGGCTCTCCGGGCCGCCGATCGGCCTGCCCATCTACTCCACGCTCTTCTCCCCCACCTGCGTCGGCGAGATCGCCAGGGAAGTGCCGTTCCACCTGGTCAACCTGCGCGCAGTGCGGAAAGCGACCAGCAAGCCGGTCAAGGTGTCCTACACCGGCCTGGGCGTGATTGCCGCGGCGACCACGAACCTGCACTACAAGGACACCCGCGAAGTCGCGATGGCGCTGGCCAAGGCGTTCAACGAGGACTTCAAGGAGCTCGCTGACAACGGCTGCGACATCATCCAGCTGGATGAGTTCGTCTGGCCGTACGGCATGGGCGACTGGGAGATCGACGCGCTCAACGCCTCGGTCGAGGGCGTGAACTGCGAGTTCTGGGTGCACACCTGCTGGGGCAACTACTCCGGCACGCCGGCCTACTTCCCCGACGAGACCACGACCGAGTTCGGCGCGTTCGTGCTGGACAAGCGGGCCTCGGACGCCCCGGCCCCGGAGCGGGCACACGCGATCTTCCCGCACGTGCTCAACGCGAACATCACCGCGCTGAACTACGAGGTGGGCCGGACCGGGCCGGACGACCTCAAGCCGCTGACCGACAACAACTGGACCAAGCCGTTCGTGGCGGGCGTCATCGACGTGAAGTCCACGGTCACCGAGAGCGCGGACGAGGTCGCCGACCGGATCAGGCAGGTCCTCGAGTACGTGCCCGCGGACCGGCTCGGCCTGTCCACCGACTGCGGGCTGATCAACCTGCCCCGGATGATCGCCGCGGGCAAGCTGCGCGCGCTGGCCGACGGCGCCGCGCTGGTCCGCGCTGAGGTCCAGGGCTAACGCGGCACTAGTGCCCGTCCCGCCGCCAGGGGGACCTGGCGGCGGGACGGGCACCGGGCGTGCCACATTGACACAGTTGTGACCCCCGCCACAGCGATACCTTGGAAGACCACCGTTGGGGAGGGCACGCCTGATCCCGGGGGCCAGATGAGCGACACGGCGGAAGATCGGCGCACCGTGCTGCGGCGTGCCCGGCGAGCCCTGGAGAGCGGCGCCGAACTGCCCCCGGACCTGCCGGAGACGATCCGGTGCTCGTGGACCCGCAGCCGGCTGGCGGCCGCGCCGCTGGACCGGATCGCCGTCCCCTACCTGGCGGTCGACGCGGCCGGGGAACGGCTGCTGCGGGCAGCCCGGCCCGTGCTCGACCGCTTCGCCCAGCAACTGGCCGGGACCCACGTGAGCCTGGTCCTCGCCGATCCGGACGGACGGGTGGTGGGCCGGTGGGCCGGAGACCAGTCCCAGCTGCGCCGACTGGCCCGCGTGTCCATCGAAGAGGGCTACGTGCTCGCGGAGGAGCTGGCCGGGACCAATGGTGTCGGCACGGCACTCGAGGTGCTCGCCCCGGTCACCATCGTCGGGGCCGAGCATTATGCCGAGCCGCTGCACCGCCTGGTCTGCGCGGGCGTCCCGATCCGTCATCCGCTGACCCGGCGGCTCGAGGGCGTGCTGGACCTGGCCTGCCCGACCGCTGACGCCAACGGCTTGCTCATGCCGGCCACGCTGGACCTGGCCGTGCAGATCGAGCGGGAAATGTCGATGGGAGCGCCAGAGCGTGAACGGGTGGTCTTCGATACGTTCGTGGCCCGCAGCCGGGTGACGTCGGCCGCGCTCGTGGCGCTCAGCGAGCACTACATGGTGACCAACGCGGCAGCGGCGGACCTGCTTGAGCCGCGGGATGAGGCCTGCCTGTGGCAACAGGCGCTCGAATCCCTGACCGCCGGGCGGCCCGTGACCCGGCCGTTGCGGCTCAGCGGGGGGACGACGATCACGGCCCGGTGCACGCCCATCATGACCGGGGCGCACCCGGTCGGGGCGCTCATCGAGGTGGCGCCTGCGGCCGTGAGCCGGGCGGCTGGGCTGTCGCCCCGCCGCCGCGGCCAGGTCGCCCGCCATCCGAGGCAGAGCCGCGCCACCGCCCAGTTCGAGCGGGAACTGACCGAGGCGGTCCGCAGTCCGGCCCGCACGGTCCTGCTCGAAGGCGAGCAGGGTTCCGGGCGGCTTTTCGCGGCCCGCCGGATCCACGAGCTTCGCGGCCCGGGCACCCGGCTGGTCGTTCATCCGGCCGGGGTGGCCCAGGCCCAGGGCGGGGAGCAGTGGCTGGCCGATCTGGCGCGGCTGCTCGCCGGGGACACGGTCACGGTCGCGGTCACCGATCTCGATCTTCTTGATGAACGTACCCGGCGCGGCCTCGCGGACGTGCTGGCCAGCGAGGCGGATACGCCGCTGGCCCTGATGACGGGCCAGGCGGCCGCGGGTGAACCAGGGTGCTGGACGGCGGCCCGGTTGCTGAGCGACGCCACCGTCCATGTGCCCGCGCTACGGCAGCGGCGTGAGGACATCCCGGAGCTCGTCCATTCGATCCTGCGCGCCTCGGACGTGACTTCCCGCGTCGGCCACCGCGCCATGACGGCCCTCACCAACCATGCATGGCCTGGCAACGTCAGCCAGCTCAAGCGGGTGCTGGCGCATGCGGCCCGGGTGTCCCGCGGGGCGGATATCCGCCTGGAGCATCTCGGGAGCGACATCTACCTCAACGCGCGCGGGCGCCGGACGCTGACCCGGCTGGAAACGCTGGAGCGTGACGCCATCGTCGAGGCCTTGCGGGAATGCGGGGGTAACCGGATCCAGGCGGCAGCGGCCCTCGGGATGTCACGCTCGACGCTGTACCGCCGGCTGCGGGCATTCGGCCTGGAGCCCGGCCGCACTGTGCTGTGAGCACTGTGCTGTGAGCACTGTGCTGTGAGCACCGTGCTGTGAGCACCGTGCTGTGAGCACCGTGCCCTGCACTCTGGCCCGGCCTCAGTCCAGGATGATAACGACCAGGGTGCGCGGGCCGTGCACCCCCTGAACCCGGTTCAGCTCGATGTCGCTGGTCGCGCTCGGGCCGCTGATCCAGGTCAGGGGGGATCGCGGGTCCAGGACCGCCACCGCGTCCGGGACCGTGCCGACGATTCGCGGGCGCGCCACCACCGCCACGAGCGCATCGGGGACGAGGGTGAGCGCGCGCCGTCCCTGGCCCCCCGGGCCGTGGTCGAGGACGAGAGTGCCGGTTTGCGCGATGGCCACGGTGACCGTGGTGAGCACGGCATCGACCGCCGCCAGGTCGGCCAGTTCGAGCGGCGGCCGGTCGGGACAGGGCTCCGGAAGTGCGGCCAGCCAGTCCCCGGGCAGCCCGTCCGGCACCGCAACCTGACGGGCGCCGCGTTCACGCAGCGCCTCGGCGATGGCTGCCGGGCCATCAGCAGCCGCGCACCGGCGGACCAGCGCGCCATAGTCCGCCAGCCGTCCGGCCAGCAGGCGGGCCAGGTCACCGCCGGCCAGGTCACCACCGGGCCGGCCGCCACCGGGCTGCCCACCGCCGGCCAGGTCGCCGCCGGGCTGGGTGGCGGGCCCGTCGTAGTCGCGTGGCACGGTGACAGGCGGCCCCTCGGCGGACCGGGCGGCCAGGATCCGGCTCAGGATCTCAGCCCGCGCGGAGCCGCTCACCGCTGCCGCCACCAGTCCCGGAAGCTCTGGCGCGGGGGTCGGGGCAGGTCACGGTACGCGGTCCAGGCTGAGAGCGGCCCCGGGAGCCTGCTGATCAGTCCGTTCCGGCGGCCGAGCCCGCGGGCCAGCCGGGGCACGCGCAGCGCCCAGGTCCAGCGCCGCCTGCCCCGCATGGACCAGGCCAGCCCGGCCATCATGGCCGCCTCACTGGTGGGCACCCGGGCCCGGTGCGCCTTATCCGCGGCGACCTGCGCGCGGAGGTGAACCAGCATGGCGGGGATGTCGATCGCGACCGGGCAGACGTCGTAGCAGGCGCCGCACAGCGTGGACGCGAACGGCAGGGTGGGGTTGTCCGTCACCCCGGTGAGCTGCGGGGTGAGCACGGCACCGATCGGGCCCGGATAGATCGAGCCGTAGGCATGCCCGCCGGTCCGCTCGTACACCGGGCACACGTTCAGGCAGGCCGAGCACCGGATACACCGCAGCGCGGACCGGCCCCGCGGATCGGCGAGGGTCGCCGAGCGGCCGTTGTCGAGCAGCACGAGGTGGAATTCCTGGCCATCTACGGACCCCGTCCAGGTCGAGGTGTAGGGGTTCATCCGTTCCGCGGTGGATGAGCGGGGCAGCAGCTGGAGGAAGACTTCCAGGTCACGCCAGGTCGGGATGACCTTCTCGATGCCCATGACGGTGATGAGGACGGGAGGCAGGGTGAGGCACATGCGGCCGTTGCCCTCGGATTCGACCATGACCAGGGTTCCGGTCTCGGCCACGCCGAAGTTTGCCCCGGATATGCCCACCTGTGCCGAGAGGAACGTGCGCCGCAGATAGAGCCGCGCTGCCTCGGCCAGCGTGGCGGGGTCGTCGGTCAGGGCCGGATCCACGTCCGGCATCTCGCGCAGGAAGATATCCCTGATCTCCGTGCGGTTCCGGTGGATGGCCGGCACCAGGATGTGGCTGGGCGTGTCGTGCCCGAGCTGGACGATCAGTTCAGCCAGGTCGGTCTCGACGACGCCGATGCCCGCGCGGGTCAGCGCCTCGTTGAGGCCGATTTCCTGGGTGGTCATCGATTTGGCCTTGACCACGCCGGTGGCTCCCGCGGCCGCGACCAGCCCGGTGACGATCTGGTTGGCCTCACCCGCGTCCCGGGCCCAGTGCACCGTGCCGCCGCGCCCGGCTACCTGCTGTTCGAGCTGGATCAGGTAGCTGTCCAGGTGGGCCAGGACATCGTCTTTGATGGCCGCCCCGGCGGCCCGCAGCTGCGGCCAGTCGCTGAGTTCGGCCACGGCGTGCGCGCGCTTGGTGCGGATGGCGCTGGTCGCGTGCCCCAGGTTGCGGCGCAGCTGGCCGTCGGCGAGAGCGCGTTCGGCCGCCGCCGGAAACGGCACGCCCCCCCGCAGCTGCCCTACACCGCGTGGCGCGCGCGGGGCACCGTCGCCGTTCACCGCGTGCTGGCCAGGATCTCGGCGATGTGCCTGGTCCGTACACCCGCGCTGAGGCGGGACAGGCCGCCGCCGATATGCAGCAGGCAGGATGCGTCGGCCGCCGCGCAGAAGGCCGCCCCGGTGGCCTGCACCGCGGCGGCCTTGTCGGCCAGCATGGCCCCGGACACGGCCGCGTTCTTCAGGGCGAATGTCCCGCCGAAGCCGCAGCACTCCTCGGCGTCGGGTAGCTCGGCCAGGTCGAGGCCGCCGACGGCGCGCAGCAGCCGCACCGGGCGGTCGGCGAGGCGAAGCACCCGCAGTGAGTGGCAGGCCGGATGGTAGGTGACCCGGTGCGGGAAGTACGCCCCGACGTCCACGACACCGAGGACATCGACCAGGAATTCGGAGAGCTCGTAAGTCCGGCTGGCCAGCTCACTGGCCTGCTGCCCGAGGACGGGGTCCCCGGACGAGGCGGCCACGTCGGCATGCTGGTACCGCACGGCCGCGGTGCACGAGCCGGACGGCACCACGATGGCGTCGTAGCCGCGGAACGCCCGGACGTGCGCGCGGATCAGCGGGACGGCCAGGTGGGGATAGCCGCTGTTGATGTGCATCTGGCCGCAGCAGGACTGCCTGAGCGGCACGTCCACGGTCACGCCCAGCCGCTCCAGGACCTCGACGGCGGCGCGGCCCACCTGGGGCGCCCACGCGTCCACGAGGCAGGTCACGAACAACGCAACGCGCATATGATCTCCCGGTCAGTCGAGCAGGGCCTGATGCACGAGCTGGTGCAGCTTGTTCCTGATGGGCAGGCCAGCCGAGGGCAGCACCTGGGTCATGAAGACCACCACGAGGTCCTGCACCGGGTCGATCCAGAAGACGGTGCTGGCCGCCCCGCCCCAGCCCGCCTCGCCGGGTGATGTGAGGTAGCCGGCCCGGACCGGGTCGAGCACGACCGACACGCCGAGGCCTTGCCCGACACCGGGAAGCGGGGACTCGGCATTGATCGGCCGCCCGAAGGACTGCAGATCGCGGCCGCCGGGCAGGTGGTTGCGGAGCATGAAACCGACAGTCCGCGGGCCGAGAATGCGCACCCCGTCCAGGGCTCCCCCGTGCAGCAGCATGGCCGCGAACCGCAGGTAGTCCCCGGTGGTGCTGATCAGGCCCCCGCCACCGAAGTGCCCGCGGCCAGGCTGGGTCACCGTGGCGCCGGCCGCGCCGTCCGGGGAGAGGCTCCCGGAGGAGGTGATGCGGTACAGCTGGGCGAGCCGCGGCAGGTCCCGTTGCGGCACGGTAAAAGCGGTGTCCGTCATGCCGAGCGGCCCGAAGATCTCGCTGGCGCAGAAGTCACCGAGCGAGTGACCCGATACGACCTCGACGACCCGGCCCAGCACGTCGGTGCCGACGGAGTAATTCCACTCCGACCCGGGATGAAACAGCAACGGCAGCCCCGCCCAGGTCTCGCAGGCCTGGGCGAGCGTGCATCCGGGCGGCGCTTCCAGGTCATGCCCGGCCGCCCGGTACAGCGAGTTGAACAGGGTGGGCCCGGTGGAAGCCGTACGTCAGGCCCGCCGTGTGGGTCAGCAGGTGCCACAGCGTGACCGGCTGGGCGGCTGGCTCGGTCACCGGCCGCAGGTCCGAGCCGCCAGTGAACACCCGCATCTGCCCGAACGCAGGGATGAACTGGGCGACGGGATCGGACAGCTCGATATCCCCACGTTCGTAGAGGATCATGGCCGCCACGGCCGTGACCGGCTTGGTCATCGAGTAGATCCGGAACAGCGTGCCGGGCTCCACCGGCAGGCCCGCGGCCAGGTCCCGGCAGCCACCCGTGCTCGTGTGGGCCGGTAGCGAGCGCCGCTGTATTGCGATGCTCCAGCCCGGGATCCTCCGGCTGGTGGTGAGCTGCTGCAGGAACCCGTCCAGCCGGCCCAGGCGCCCCGGGTCGAAGCCGGCCCGGCAGGTCAGCTCGCAGGCCACACGAAATCCGGCTCGCGCCGCTGCTCCGGAACCTGGATCAATTCGAAGATCGTGCCGAACTCCCCCATCGTGTCGAAGTACGCGAACTCACCGTCGCCCGCCGCACCGTAGCCATGGCCGGACTGGATGAGCTCATAGCCGGCGGCAAGCATTTCCGCCTTCACCGGGGTCATGTCGGCCACCCGGATCCCGAGGTGCTGGACGCCGTAACCGTGGACGTTGGTCCATTCGTGGTAGAGCGAGTGCTCCCCGTGGACCTCGATCAGTTCGACCTGCGGGCCGGAACTGGTCATCGCGATATCGATGCTGTAGTCGGCGGGCCGGCCCGGTAGGTGAAGTCCCGCACCGTGTCCGGGGTGAAGTGGTAGCCAATCCAGGGACCCAGGCCCAGCGCGGCGCTCCACGTTTCCAGCCCCTGGCGCATATCGGGGACGACGATCCCGATCTGGACAATCCGGGCCTGCGACAGGAACGGCAGCATTCCTAGTTGCCCCGCAACTCGGCGCGGACGATCTCGGTACCGGCGACGATCGCCTCGATCTTGCGCTTGGCCACGATGTGCTTGATCCCGGTCAGCGTGCAGTCGGTGTAGACCATGACCCGCTCGGGCGGGACCACCTCCAGGACACGCCGGATGCCGCCCGCGACCTGCTCCGGGGTCTCCGCCACCAGGCTCTTGCCGTTGACCACGCCGACGCCGAAATCCTTGTCCGCGGGGATGGTGGAGATCGCGTCGATATCGCTCTGGTGGAACCCGTGGCTGCTCATCTCGTACTGGATCTGGTCGCAGTTGAGGTCCCACAGCCAGGGGAACAGCTTCTCCCCGCGCAACTCGGTGACTCCCGGCTGCCCTTCCTGCTGGCCGTAGCAGATGTGAATCACCTTGTAGGCGTCAATGCCGTCCAAGGCGATGTTGATGGCCTCGATCACCCAGTCGGCGGGGTCGAAGAAGGTGAGAACCTCAGCGAACTGGATGATGTCCACGCCCCGGCTGACCATGTCCCTCAGCTCTACGTTCAGGGCCCGGGCCAGATCCTTGGACAGCGAGCCGATGTCGCCGTAGTGCTGGTCAGTGATCAGCGCGGACATGGTCGCGGGCCCGACCGCGGCCTGGATCTTGACCGGCTTGCCGGTCTGCTCGGTGACGGCTTCGACGATGGGCTTGAAGATCGGGCGGCGCCAGCCGATCGGTCCCACCACGGTCGGCTTGTACACGGGGATGTTGTTGAAGTGGCCCGCGCTGATGTTGTCGCCGTAAGGCACGAAGCCCTCGAGCCGGTCGAGATAGAAGTGGAAGATCTCGCCCTGCTCGTAGTCGCTGTCGCTCTCGTAGTGCTGGCATCCGTCGGTGACGACGTCGAGCCCGGCGTCGGTCATGTCCTTGATCGCCAGCGCCACGGCGTTGCGGTACAGCGTGCGCGCCCGGAAGCTGGGAAATTCCGGTGCGTTCACCCCGCCCAGCGGGAACACCTTCCCCTCCAGGAACTGGGCACGCGGGTACGACCCCACGATGGTGGTCGGGAGCAGGACTTCCTCACCACGAATACTGACCACGGCTGATCTCCCTCAGGCTGCTGGTCTGCGTGACAGCAAGTGTGAGCCGCGTGGCCTGGTCAGTCGTGGTCTGAGAGGACCAATCGGGACCGCCCGTTCGCCTGCCGGGACCTTTCACGATCATCGGCCGGACGTCAGTGTTCAGATCCAGGGCCGTACTCGCCCCTGGCACCGCTCCGCTCCTACCACTGGGGTCACCATGGACATCCGTCGCGCTGGTCTCACCATGGCGCAGTGGCGGCAGCTGATCGACGATGCCTATCGCGGCCGGGTTACCGAGGCGATTACGAACATCGACGAATCCCGGGGACTCCACTACGACGCCATCTTCCTGGGCGGCGGCAGCGCTGGCCGGTTCGGCGCGGCCGTGCTCCGCAGCCTGGGCGGCCGCGCACTCGTGCTCGAGCGATGGCCGTTTCTGGGTGGCTCCTGCCCGCACCAGGCGTGCGTGCCGCACCACCTGTTCTCTGAGGCCGCGAAGGAACTGGACCAGGCGCAGGCTCTGGCGGGCAGACTCTGGTACGGGAAGTTCGACCCTGACGCGGCGTCCATCCTCGAGCTGGTCGAGCTGTTCCGCTCCCAGCGCAGCGGGCCGCACGCGCACATGAACTGGCAGAGCACGCAGCAGCTCGATATCGAGTACGTCCTGAACGCGCCGGCCCGGGTCGTGGACGCGAGCACGGTCCGGGCCGCGGGCCGGACATTCACCGCTGACGCGCTCGTCCTGTGCACCGGCTCGCGCACGGCGATGCCCGGTATCGCGGGCGAGACCCTGCCGGGCGTGTTCGACTACGCATCCTTCATCGAGGACCTGGACTACGAGCCGTCCAGGATCGTGGTGATCGGCGGGTCGAAGGTGGCGGTCGAGTACGCCAGTTTCTACCGCGCGACCGGCACCCCGACGACGATCGTCAGCCGAGGGGCGCTGCTGTTCGACCGGGGGTCCCGGCCGGATGGACGACGACCTCCGCGATTTCGTCGTCAGCGGCATGCGGGCGCGGGGCATCGAGTTGCTCGAGCACGCCGCGGTCAGCCGGATCACCGGGCAGCACCGGGCCGAGGCGGTGGACGTCGTGACCCCGGACGGTCCGCAGCGGATCGAAGCCGACTTCGTCCTCATCGCGACCGGCGAGAAACCGAACGTCGAGAGTTTCATCGGCGTCCTCCCGGTGGACCGGGACGCCGACGGTTTCGTCGCCGTCAACCGCCGGATGCAAACCTCCATCCCGGACGTGTACGCGGCCGGGGACCTGCTCGGCCCGCCGCTGGAAATGTTCAAGTCGAGGCGCAGCGGGACCACGGCGGCCCGCAACATCATGGGCATCGACAGCGAGTTCGGCTACGCGGACATCCCGGACTTCCTCCACACGACCTACGAGGTGAGCTGGGCGGGCCTGGGCGAGCGCGAAGCCAGGCAGGCCGTCGGTCAGGTGGTGACCATCCAGCTGCCGCCGCCCGATCTGGCGCCGGGTGAGACGCCGCTGCCGATGGCCGAGGGATCGATGATCTACGGGTTCACCCTTCCCGAGCGGACCGGCTTCCAGAAGTGCGTCATCGACGCTGGCTCACGCCGCGTCCTCGGCATCCACCACGCCGGATACGGCGCCAAGGATGGCTTCCAGTACCTCCATCACCTGATCAGCCGCCCGGGCGGGCTCACCATCGACGAGCTGGGTGACATGAACGAGCTCTACATCAGCCCGGACTACTTCATCGGGTACGCCCGGCTGCGGGCTGGCCAGGCCGATCTCACCAGCATGTGACGCGGCCAGCCCGATGGGGGGCTGGCTGGCACACCAACAGAAAGGGGCGGTCGTGGGTCGCTTCGATGGGAAGGTAGTCATGGTCACCGGAGGCGCCCGGGGCCAGGGACGCTCGCATGCGCTGGCGTTCGCGAAGGAAGGCGCCGAGATCGCGGTCACCGACATCGCCAAGCAGGTCGAGACCGTGCCGTACGGCATGTCCAGCGAGGCCGACCTGGCCGAGACGGTGGCCCAGGTGGAGGCGCTCGACCGGCGCTGCCTGTCCTTCATCGCCGACGCGCGGGACACCGGCGCCATGAACGCCGCGGTGGAAAGCACGATCAGCGAGTTCGGCCAGATCGATGTGATGCTGGTCAACCACGGCCTGCTATCGCTCTCCCCGGTGGCCGAGATGTCCGACGCGGTGTGGGACGACGTCATCTCCTCCGACCTGACTGGCGTGTTCAAGTCCATCCGGGCCGTTATCCCGCACATGGTGGCGGCGAAGAGCGGCCGCATCATCGCCACCGCGTCCATGGCCGGCCGGACCGGCCTGCCGACCGTGGCCCACTACTGCGCCGCTAAGTGGGGGGTCATCGGCCTGATCAAGTCGGTCGCCCGCGAGGTGGCGGCCGAAGGCGTCACGGTGAACTGCGTCTGCCCGACCAACCTCGACAGCGACATGATCCACAACGAGGCGTTCTACGCGCTGTTCGCCCCCGGCATCAAGAACCCGACGCGGGAACAGGTCATCCCGGGGTTCGCCTCACTGAACGCGATCCCGATCCCATGGATCGAGGCGATCGACATTTCCAACGCCATGCTGTTCCTGGCTTCGCCCGAGGCCCGGTACATCACCGGCGAGGCGCTGCATGTCAGCGCGGGCTGGAACGCGTTCAACACCGCCTGAGCCGGCCTGCCTCGCCGTTTCCCGTCCCGTCCCGTCCGCGAGCCGGGACGGGAAACGGCACCCGTTCTCTCTCACCGATACCGAGGATGAGCCCATGACCGTGCTGAGGACACCGGAGGACCGTTTCCGCAACCTCCCCGGCTTCGATTTCGTGCCTCACTATCTGTCCGTGCACGACCCGGGGCTCGGTGAGCTGCGGATGCATTACGTCGCGGAGGGGGATCCAGCCGCCACCACGGTGCTGATCCTGCACGGGGAGCCGGCCTGGTCGTTCATGTTCCGGCGCACGATCCCGGTCCTGGCGGACGCCGGGCTGCGGGTCATCGTCCCGGACCTGATCGGCTTCGGCCGGTCCGACAAGCCCGGCCAGCAGGCCGATTTTAGCTACGAATCGCATGTGCGGTGGCTCACCGAATTCGTCACCACGCTGGGGCTCCGGAACGCCGTCCTGGTCGGGCACGACTGGGGCGGCCTGCTCGGCCTGCGGCTGGTCACCGGGATCGAGGGGCTGGCCCGGGGCTACGTGGCGAGCAACCACGGCTATCCGACCGGGGACGCGCCCCCCAACGAGGCCTTGCGGGAATGGCAGGAGTACGCCGCGACCGCGGCCGAGTTCGATGTCTCGGCCATCGTCGCCCGGGCCTGCGTCACCAGCCTGGCACCGGAGACGCTGCGCGGTTACGACGCCCCCTACCCCGATGACACCTACAAGGCCGGCGCGCGGGTCTTTCCCGCGCTGATCCCGGTGCGGCCCGACGACCCGTCCGCACCGGCCGTGCGCGCGTCACGGGCCGCGCTGGCCACCTCAGCCCTGCCGTTCCTCACGGTGTACGGGGAGCAGGACCCGATCGGCGGCGCCGCCGACGCCATGTTTCACTCCCTCGTCCCCGGGACGGGCGGCCAGCCGCATGTACGGCTGGCCGGCGCTGGGCACAACCTGCCCGAAGATGCGGGCGACCTGCTGGGCACGGTGGTCGCCGACTTCGCCAAAGCGATCGGCTGAGCTGGCCGGGCCAGGCCACCCGGCCCGGGCCAGGCCACCCGGGCCAGGCCACCCAGCCGGGCCAGCTACCGGGCCTGCCCGGTGCGGGGCCACCCGGCGGCCAGGCACAGCCGCACGGCCAGCTCGATGTCCAGGCGCCCGCTCTGGTCAGCCAGCCGGGGCCCGAGCAGCTCACGGATGACCCTGATCCGGTACTTGACCGTGGACGGGTGCAAATGCAGCAGTGCCCCCGCTTCACGCGGGCTGCCGCCGGTCTGGAGGTAGGCATAGAGCGTCTCGATGAGCTGGCCACCGAACCGGGTGTCGTCCAGCAGGTCCCCCAGGACCCGCTCCACGAACGGCGCGAACCCCCGGCCCGGGGTCGCGCCGATGACCTCGGCCAGCGGCCCGAGCTCATCGAGCATGGCCACCTGGGGCAGGTTGAAGTACCGGGAGCCGCTCTGCTGGATCTTGGCGATCTCGCCCAGAAGGTGGTTCTGCGCGGCGAAATCCCCGACGTCCGACAGGGCCGCGCCGATGGCCACGGTGAGGCGGCCGTAGGCGGCGACGCCCTGCAGGACCTGGGCCCAGGAGCGCCGGTGCCAGGCGAGCTGCTGGCCGGTGTCGGGGTAGACGCCCACGAGTGAGCCTTGCGCGGGCACCATGCACAGGCCGGACAGGACCTCGGACTGACCGGCGGCCCGGACGACCGCGTCCAGCAGCCGGGTGCCCGCCGGGCCGTCCAGCCGGCCGTCTGAGCCGACGATCACCAGCCGGCGAGGCGCGCGGGAGGCCACGGCGCAGTCCGGCCAGAACGCCGCCTCGGTGTCCCGGCCGGCCAGGCAGCTCAGCATGACCAGCTGGTTCTCCAGGGTTCGCTGGTGCCGGCCAGACTGGATGGACCTGATCAGCGCCAGGCCGAGGTCGCCGAGCAGCCTGCCCAGGTCGGCCGGGACCGCGGGGGTGTCGCCCAACCGGCCGGGGCTGACCCTGATCGCCCCCTGCAGGCCGGCCTCGTCGCGGAGCAGGATTTCCCGGGCCTCGCCAGCGGGTTCCCAGGCGCCCCCGGGCCGCGCCCCATCGAGTCCCATGCTGGAGGCGATAACCGTGCCGTCGCTGCCCACGACCGTGACCGCGGCGCGGGCCAGCACTCCCGCCGCGTCGGCGAACGCTCCCGCATCGGCGGCCAGCGCGGCCCGGATCAGGCCCAGCAGCGGCCGCGGCACCGGCGGCCCCGTGCGGGCCGCCCGGCCGGGGCCGAGCAGGCCGGCCAGCTGGACCGCCAGCGGGTGGCCGGCCAGAGACAGCGCCGCACCGTCGGGCATGTCGTCCGGGACGACCAGGGACCAGGCTGCGGACGGTCCCGGATATGCCGCCGCAGCAGGCACGGGGAATTCACGGAGCCAGCGGCCGCCCAGCTGGAAGCGATGACCCCCGGGCCAGCCACCCTGCCAGCCACCGCTCTGCCAGCCACCGCCCTGCCGGGCGCCGGGTGCTGGCCGCCGGGCCACGGTCACGCGGGCACCCGCGAGCCGGCTCAGGGCCGCGCTCACCAGCTGGCACGAAGACGACAGGTCAGGCAGGACAGCGAGCAGGCATCCGACCACGCTGGTCAGCCAGGGAGCGTCGGCGCAGCCCGGTGGCCGCGGTCCCAGCAGCAGGGGGTCACGGTCCGGCCCATGCTCGATCACGACGCTGGAAGACTGGGCGATACGCCCGGCGAGGGCATCCCAATCACGCATGCAATGCAGGACCGCACCGTCCGGCTGATCCCGGGCCACCTCATAGAGCCCGCCGGCCTTGTCGGCCGCCAGGATCAGGTCATCCGGTGCCGCCGGGAAGACCCCGGCAGGACGGTTACGGAACATGCTTCCGTGGACACCAATGCTGCCTCCCGCAGACGACTCCGGCTGCTGCCGCATGTGATCGGCACGTTAGGCCAGCGGCGGCGGCCGGAACCGTCCGCGGATGACACACCCGGGATGCCAGCGGCACGGCCACCCCGCGCTCCCGGACCGGGCCAAAGTCTGCTTGGTCCGCGAGGTCAACGAACGGGGGGAACCTCACCCCACCAGGACAGCGAAACCCCGGTCTCCGCGTGCCTATGGTTCGACCACACACCATAGAGCGGGAGGCGCACCGTGCCCGAGTGTCCCACCTTCCTCACACTGCCGGCCCGGGCGGCCAAGCCCCGGTCCCGCGGCATCACCCACGTGCTGGACAGCGGGCTCACCCCGGAGGGCACCCGGGCCTTCCTGGGCCAGGCCGGCTCCCTGGTGGACATCGTGAAGGTGGGCTGGGGCATCGGGTACGTCGACCCCGCGCTGGAGGAGCGGGTCGGGATCTGCACCGGCCATGACTGCCCGGTCTCGCTGGGCGGGACCCTGCTCGAGGTGGCCGCGCTGCAGGACCGGGTCAGTGAGCTGCGGGACTGGGCGCTCAAGGTCGGGATGACCCACATCGAGGTGTCCAACGGGCTCCGGGCCATGCTGGCCAGCCGGAAGCACGCCCTGGTCCGCGAGCTGGCCGCGGACTTCGTGGTGCTGGCCGAGACCGGGGCGAAGGAGGGGAACTACCCGCCGACCCCGGCGGAGTGGGCCGAGGAAATGACCCGCGACCTCGACGCGGGCGCCACGTGGGTGATCGCCGAGGGCCGGGAGAGCGGCACGGTCGGGCTGTATCACGCCGACCAGGGCATCCGCGAGGACCTGGTCACGGCCATCACGGACTGGATCCCCCAGGACAAAGTGATCTTCGAGGCCCCCGGCAAGAGCCAGCAGGCCTGGTTCGTCCGCCAGCTCGGGGCGGACGTGAACCTCGGCAACGTCGCGCCGGCCAGTGTGCTGCCGCTGGAGACGCTCCGGCTCGGGCTGCGCGCGGACACCGCCCAGGCCAGTGCGCTGACGCCGCGCGCCCTGGCATGATCCCGAGCCCGCGGCCAACACGATCACCCGGCCGTACCGCGGCCTGTCCGTGCAAGAGGCCGGCGTGCCGCTCACCCCGGAGGGGATCGGCGGGCTGCTGCGGCACCGGGAGATCTACCGGCGGACCGCGTTCCTGGCGCTGCGCAACGGCGAGCAGACCGCCCTCGTCGCGGTCCGGCCGGCGGATCCCGGCCCGCTGTTCTCCCCGGTCGCGGAGCTGCGGGTGCTGTCCGGGCCGGAGAGCACGGCCTGGATCACCGACCCGGAGGCCGACGTCGGCAACGCCTCCTCGCTCGCCGCGGTGGCCCTGAAGCATCAGCGCGACGGCGTGCTCGCCTACCTGGTCCAGGGGAAGTTCGAGCACGTCAACTTCATCTGGCGGCCCGCCCCGGTGCCGATCCGGGTCACCGAGGTCATCCCGCCGCATCCGCCGAAACTGCTGGCCATGGCCGAGCAGGTGGTCGCCTACGACGAGGACCTCCCCCCGGTTCACCTGGTCCTCGACGCGGTGGACGTGGGTGAGCTGGTCGCCGCGAACCCGGCGCCGCACTACCTGCTGCCGTGCCGGGGCAGCGGGATGCCGGCCGGCCAGGAAGTGAGCTTCCTGGACACTCACCCGCCGTACCACGAGGACTGGCTCCTCATCGGCTGCGAGCGCTCGCGCCAGTTCCACGAGCATTTTTACCTAACGGAACCGTCCCGGGTCGATCTCTGCCCCAAAGCGAGGACCGCGGCGGGCCACCCCGGGGACCGGGTGCTCACCAAGTGCTGCCTGCTGGAACGCGGCATGGAGGTCAGTGGCACGACGGCCGTGGTGCCGTGGGGTGCGAACCTGGATGAGGTGCGGGCGGCACTGCGGGCGCTGTGCGGCCTCCCCCGCCGGCGCGGCCCCGGCCCGGGGGGTACCGGCTCGTGAATAGCGCGCATCCCGCCGACTCGGCGATCTTCGGCCACCTGTGGACCACGCCCGAAGCCTCGGCCCTGTTCTCCGACGCGGGCCGGACCCAGGCCTGGCTGCAGATCCTGGCCGCGCTGGCCCAGGCCCAGGCCGACGCGGGGCTGATACCGCCGGCCGCGGCCGCAGCGATCCGCGCGCACGCGGACGTCCGGCTGATCGACCTGGACCTGGTCGCGAGCTGACCCGGGAGACCGGGCACTCGACCATGGGCCTCATCCGCGCGCTGCGCGACGTGCTGCCCGCGGACGCCCGGGAATGGGTGTACTACGGCGCCACGGTGCAGGATCTGAGCGACACCTGGTTCGCGCTGGTGTTCCGGGCGCTCGGCGACATCGCCGGGCGGGACGTGACCCGGATGCGGGACCGGGCGCTGGAGCTGGCCCGGGAGTACCGGGATACGCCGATGTGCGGACGGACGCACGGGCAGCCCGGGCTGCCGATCACGTTCGGGTTCAAGGCCGCCGTGTGGGCCGCGGAACTCGACCGCCACCTGGCCAGGCTCCGGCAGGGCCGGGAACGGTGGGAGGTCGTGCAGCTCGGCGGGGCGCTCGGGACGATGGAATTCTGGGGGGACCGGGCCCTCGGCCTGCTGGACGGCTTCGCCGGGCACCTGGGGCTGGGCGTGCCGGTGGTGCCGTGGATCACCGCCCGGGACGGGGTGGCCGAGTTCATCTGGCTGCTCGCCGCGATCTCGGCCACGGCCGGCAAGATCGGCAACGAGGTCTACCAGCTTCAGCGGCCGGAAATCGGGGAGCTGCGGGAGTCGTTCACGCCCGGCACGGTCGGCTCGATCACCATGCCGCACAAGCGCAACCCGGAGATCTCCGAGCACCTGGTCACCCTGTCCCGGGTGATCCGGGCCCAGGCCGCCGTGGCCCTGGACGGGATGATGGCCGAGCACGAGCGGGACGGCCGGGCCTGGAAGGCCGAGTGGCTGGTGGTCCCGGAGACCTCGATGGCGTTCGCGGCCTGCGTGGGGTCCGCGGCCCGGATGCTGGACGGGCTGCGGCCCGACCCGGACCGGATGCTGGCCAACATCGACAGCCACCGCGGCTACCTGCTGTCCGAGCCGGTGATGCGGGCGCTGGCCGACCGGCTCGGCAAGCACTCCGCGCACGACAGCGTGTACGCCGCGGCCATGCACGGCCTCGACTGCGATCAGGACTTCCGCACCGCGCTGCGCACGGAGGCCAGGCTGGACGCGATTCCCGACGCCGAGCTGGACAAGCTGCTGGAGGTGGGCTCCTCGCTGGGCTCGTGCGCCGCGTTCGTGGACCGGGTCCGGCGGGAGTGCGCGGGACCATGGCGATGACCGCGCGGGGCCGCGGTGACCAGGCGGCCCCCGTACGCCTGGCCGGCCCCGGGTGGACCTGGTCATCGCCCCCACCCCGCTGCACCCGGCGCCGCGGCTGTCCCGGGAGCTGGGGGTCCCGCTGCTGCTCAAGCGGGACGACCTGGCCGGTGTCGGGCTGGGCGGCAACAAGCTGCGCGGGCTGGAGTTCCTCATCGCCGACGCGCTCGCGCAGGGCTGCGACAGCCTGGTGACCGGGGCGGGGCCTCAGTCGAACTGGACGATGCTGGCCGCGCTGGCCTGCCTGCGTCACGGGCTCGAGCCGCACGTCGTGTGCTACGGGACCGGCGGCGGGCCGCCCAGGGCAACATGCGGCTGCACCGCTGGCTCGGGGTGGACGTCCGGTTCACCGGGGCAGCGGAGCGGTCGTCGGTGGACGCGGGCATCGAGGCGGTCACCGCGGAGCTGCGCGCCGCGGCCGGCGGCCGTACCCGGTGCCGCGCGGCGGCGCGACGCCGCTGGGCGCGCTCGGCTACGTCCAGGCCAGCCTGGAGCTGGGCACCCAGCTGGCCGCGCTGGATGAGCCGCCGGCCGGGCTCTGGCTGGCCACCGGGTCCTGCGGCACGCAGGCCGGGCTGGTCGCCGGGGCGGCCCTCACCGCCGCGCCGTACCAGGTCGTCGGGGTGACCGTGAGCCGCCCGGTCGCGGAGGCCGCGGGCCGGGTCCGCGAGCTGGCCGCCGGTGCGGCCGCGCTCGCCGGGATCGGCGCGGGCCTGCCCGGGCCGGACGTGCGGGGCGGCTGGATCGGGCCCGGCTATGGCGTCCCGTCCACGGCCGGGCAGGCGGCGGCGCGGCTCGTCGCGGCGACCGAGGGCGTGTTCCTGGACCCGGTGTTCGGGGCCAAGGCCATGGCGGCCCTGATCGCCGGCTGCCGCGCGGGCCAGGTGCACGGCCCCCAGGTGTTCCTGGTCAGCGGGGGCGCCCCCACGCTGTTCGCCGGGCCGGCGCTCGGCGAATCCGGGGGTGCGGCGTGACGGCCGGCTTGCCTCCTCCCGAGGGTTACCTCGGCACCGGGGCCCGGATCACCAGCGGGCCCGCGCCGGAACTGGTGGCCGCGGGGTACGCGCTGGAGATCGGCGACGCGCCGCTGCTGCACCGCGGCCTGACCCTGGCCGACCTGGCGCACCTGGTCGAGCTGGTCGACTGCGGCGCGCTCACCCGCGACGAGGCGGCGCCCGTGGCCGCCGTGCTGCTCAAGCTGCTCGACTCCCCGGCCGCCGATTTTCCCTACGACCCGGTGTACGGCGACGCCTACAACAGCCGGGAACGGGAACTGGAGCGCGAACTCGGCCCGGCAGCCGGCCGCCTGCACCTGGGCCGGACCCGCCGGGAGGCGGGCCGTATCGCGTTCCGGCTCGCCCTCCGGGACCGGCTGCTCAGCCTGCACGCCGACGTGGCCGCGTTCGCCCGGGCGGTCGCGGACCAGGCCACCCGGCAGGCGGCACGCTGTGGGCCGACACCACCTACCTGCAGCCCGCCCAGCCGTCCACGTTCGGTCACTACCTGGGCGGCTTCGCCGAGCAGGCCGTGCGCCACCTGGACCGGATCGAGGCCGCCTACGAGCTCGCGGACGTCTCCCCCGGCGGGGCCGGCGGGGTGGGCGGGACCCGGCTCCCCCTGGACCGGGGGCGGCTGGCCCGCGGGCTGGGGTTCGGCGCGGTCGGCCCGCACACCCGGGACGCGATGTGGTCGGCGGACGCCCTGGCCGACGCGGTGCTGGCCGCCGCGCAGGCCGTGGCCACCCTCAGCCAGCTCGCCTCGGACCTGGAGATCTTCGCCAGCCCGGCGTTCGGCTACGTGACACTGGACGCCTCCCTGTGCCGGGCCAGCGTGCTCATGCCGCAGAAACGCAACCCGTACGCGCTGCCGGTGCTGCGCGGCGGCGCGGGCACGCTGGTCGGCCGCCTGACCGGGCTGCTCGCGACCGGGCTCACCCCGTCGGCGCGCACCGACAACTGGCTCTACGCCTACGGCGAGGTGGCCGGGGCGCTGGACCTGGCCGGCCGCCTGGTCCGGCTGGGCACCGCGGTGCTGACCGGGCTGACCGTGGACGCCGGCGCCCTGGCCGAGCAGGCGGTCAGCCACTTCACCGCGGCCGCCGACCTGGCGGAGGAACTGACCCAGCGCTACCGGCTGGACTACCGCACGGCCTACCGGGTGGTGGGCCGGGCCGTCGCCGCCACCCTGGCCCGCGGCGGCACCGAGCTGACCGTGCCGGTGGTGCGCGCCGCCGCCGCGGAAATCACCGGAGCCGGGCTGCCGATCACCGCGGAGGTGCTCAGCGCGGTCACGGATCCCGCCGTGGTGGTGGCGGCCCGCGACGCTCCCGGCGGCGCGAGCCCGGGCCGGGTCCGGGAGCACGCCCGGCGGGTGCGGCGCCGCGCCGGGGCCGCCCGGCAGTGGAACGCCGCCCGCCAGGCCCGGCGCGCCGAGGCCGAAGCCGCCCTGGTCACCGCCGCCCAGGCGCTCACCGCGGGACGGTGATGCCCCGGCGGCTACTCGCGGGTCCAGTGCGGCCGGTGGAACATCCGGCCGAGCCGGTTGTGCAGCGCCGGGCCGGTCTCGTCCAGCATGCTCACGTGGTAGACGGGCGCGCCGTCCGGCGGCCGCAGCAGCCCGACGTCCGACTGGTCCAGGTCGCACCGGATATAGCCGGGGGTGATGGCGGCGATCTGGTCCGCGTCGACGAAACGCAGGCCGCCCGAGGGTGACCCGTGTTCCAGGCCCCGGGCCGCGGACTGGTGGCCTTTCGTGAGTTCCTTCTGGATCTCGCGGTCGATCACGGCTCCCCCGCCGACCCAGACCACGATCCCGTCGAACACGTCCAGCTGCGGGACCTCGAGGACGTGTTCCAGGATGCCGAACTGCTTTTTGTCCCTGGTCAGCACCGGCACTCCGGGCGTCACCGCCTCGTAGGAGACCAGGAATTCATCCTCCACGCCGACCTCCCGGGTAAACGGCCCCGCAGCAGCGCGGGAGACGGCGCTCCGCGGGGGCGCCTCACCGCCAATATACGGACGCGGCCCCCACCCCGGGGACAGACCGGGCACCTGCCCGGCGGCTATCTCTGGTACACCCCTACGTAGCGGACGCTCATCGTGCCACCCGAGCTGGTCTGGCTGGTCGGGGCCACGCAGCCGCAATTCCCGTCCGGATAGGAACCGCCCATGGCCAGGTCGAGGAGGATGGAGAACCCGTGATCCACGGCCTGGGCCCAGACCCCGGCACCCACCTGTGACTCGCGCACGCTGAAGAATTCCTGGCCGTCTAGGTACCAGTGGATCTGCTCGTCCGCCGCGTTGCGCCGGTCGATGATCACGCTGTAGGTGTCGTAGCCACTCTGGCAGCCGGCGCAGGGCAGCAGCCCGCTGGTCAGCCCGGTGTATTCGTGGCAGGGCCCGAACGTGCCGTCGCTGTTGCGTGCGGTGAGATTCCCGCAGTGAAAGCTCCCCGAGTGCTCGCTCAGGTCGTTGACGTCCTCCAGGACGTCGATCTCCCCCGTCTCCGGCCACTGGCCGGGACCCAGCAGCCAGAAGGCGGGCCAGTACCCCAGGCCGGCTGACCGGGTCTGGCTGTTTGATGGACGCTATGACCCGCAGTTCGCCACCCGCCGCCGCGCCAAAGAGCTGTTTAGTCTGGATGCGGCCTGACGTCCATGAACTGCCCTGGCCCAGGGCGGTGATGTCGAGATTGCCGGCGCCGTCGAGGTGCACATTGCTCAGCGAGTCCGTCATGGTCTCGATCTCGCCGGTGCCGAAAATGTACTGGCCGGTGTCGTATTCCCAGTTCGCCGCGCTGGGCCCTTGACCGGCCCGGCCAGAAAAGGAGTCGTACCAGACGGTCCGCCAGGGCGCGCTCGCGTCCGCGGCCGCGACGGCCCTGGCCGGGTAGGTCAGGCCGCTGATGGCCAGGACGATCCCCAGTCCGCCGGCCAGCATGGCCCACCGGCGGGGGCGCGATCTGCCTGTGCGCACGGCTTTCCCCTCGCCTGTCGGCTGCGGGGGGTATTCCCGGACGTGCCCCGGCCGGTGGACCGCAAACCCCGGGATCCAGCCCGGGAAGGCGGGCCCGCCGCGGATCAGCGACTGGACGTCTATAGGTCAGCGGAATACCCTCGCCTCCCGCCGGAATACCCGGCGGGCCACCGGATCGCTTTCCAGCCGCCACCGTTCCTGGCGATCCTGGTCAAACCAGACAAATCCCATCAGGCCGGCGTGCGATGCGACGCCGATGAAAAGACTGGCGACCTGCCTGGCGGTATGCGGTCCCGGCGCCACGGCCGTTTCCGTGATCAGCACGGGCTTATGGGTGAAGGCTCTGACCTGCGCCATTGAGCCAACGATAGGACCGAATGTGGAGGTGGGCCTCCGGTAATAAGCGTCGAGCCCGACCCAGTTCACGTACGCGGCCCCCGGCCACCACTGAGCCTGGGGGGTGCTCCGCGCTCCTCTCGGAGCGACGGTCCACACCCAGATCACGTTACTCGCGCCGGCCCCGGAAAATATCTGGTGAATGTGCCGCCAGGCGGCGATGAAGGCGGCGGGGCTGGTCCGCCGCCCGCCCCAGGGATACCAGTCACCGTTCATCTCGTGCCCGAAGCTGATCGCCAGCGGAAACTTGAACCTCGCGACCTGCTTCGCGTAGGTCCGCAGGTAGCTGTCGTAGCGCCCGGCGGCGATGGCCCGCAGCGGCTGCCGCGCCGGATCCAGGTCGATCAGCGGCAGCGCCCCATCCCGGGTGATGGTGCAGGCCAGTGCCCGGCTGAACGGCCCGCCGAACTCCCGGTAGACCTCCACCACCGACGGATGCGCGCCGGACGCGGCCGCGAACGAACTGATCTTGGCCTGGATGCCTGATCCGCCCAGGGCCACCCCGATCCGGATGAAGTTCGTCGCCGCGGGCTGCGACGAGCCGCAGTCGGCCGTCAGCCTCCGCTGCCCGGACGCCAGCGTCGCCACACTGGAGCGCGGCAGGATGCGGATCCCGCGCACGCCGTTGACCAGCAGCCCGACCATCATCAGGAAGGCCAGCACAGAAAAGACCATGCCGATCTTAGCGGGGCGCGACATGGGCGGATCTTTTCCTTAGCTGCCAGATGAAGAACCTTCTGTGTCCCGGGCCACTGGAGCGGGCCACCGCCACCAGCCGGTAGACATCGGTCTGCCTGAGCACCGCCTCGAGCTGCGCCTGGGGAGTGCCGTCGCCGCTCGCGACCAGCGCGATGAGCGAGAACCGGCGATGCAGAATCTGGTGGGCCAGCTGCTGCGTGCGCTCTTCCGGTTCGCCGTCCTGCACCTTCACCCAGTCGGTCCAGGGGACATGCGGAAGCTCATACGCGTCGGTGCGGGCGGTATCGGAGAGGAAGCGGCCTGGCCGGGCCGTGAGCGGCCGCAACAGCCTGACCAGGTAGCCCGTCCGGCTGTAGCCGGCCATCTGGCGGGCCTGGATCTCGCTCAGCGCGACGGCCGGGACCGCCGCGGCCAGGCACCCGCAGATCATGACGCAGGCCGGCAGCCGGGTGGCCCGGGCCGCGGCCCGGGCCCACAGGGCGCGGAGGATGACGCTGAGGGCCAGGCCGGCCGGTATGGCCGCGAACCAGGCGCCGAACGCCACGTGCTTGTCGAGGGACAGCAGGGTATGAATGCGGGCCTGCTCCAGCGGGGCCAGCAGTCCCGTTCCGGCCAGGATCGCCAGCAGGGTGGTCCGGGCCGCGCTGTGGTCGCGGAACGCGCTGATCACCACCCCCGCGGCGGCCAGCACCAGGATGGTCCAGCTCCAGCTCAGCCCGTGCAGCAGCACCCCCAGGCCCGGGTTCGTGCTGTCGTGCCTGGTCAGCGTGGTGGTCCGCACTCCACGCCAGTAGGACGCCCCGCCCAGCAGCAGCAGGGCGGCCAGGAGGCCGAGGGTTCCCGCCGCCACCGCCGCGGCCCGCCGCAGGCCACCGCGGACGCTGCCCGGTTCCCCGAATCTCAGCGCGGCGACGCACACCACCGCCGGATCGAACAGGGCGGACGAGTACTTGGCCACGTTGGCCGCGGTGAGCGCGAGCACCGCGGCCACCAGCCAGCCCCACCCCCGGTGCAGGGCAAAGAAGGCCGCCAGCGCGACGAGGAAGGCCGCCATGGCGTCGTAGGTGGCCAGCGACCCGACGTGCAGCACCGGCGCGAGCACGGCGAACAGGGAGGCGGCACCGAGGGCTGCTCCCCGGGACATCACCCGGGATGCCGTGGCCCACAGCAGGACGGTCGCGCCCAGCATGAACAGCAGCGAGAGGGCGCGCGCCGCGTACAGGCCGCCCGCGCCGTTGGCCAGCGCGCCCAGCGGCGGGTAGAGAACGGGGGACCCGGAAAAATAGCTGGCGACCAGCGGGACAGCGGATCCGTGCCGCCAGTGCTCCAGCAGCAGGTGGCCATAGCCAAGATAAAGCGCTTCGTCATTCGACGGGCCACGGGTGGCCAGGATCATCCGGGCCGACAGGCTGGCCTGCACCGCGAGCACCACCAGCAGCAGCCACCGGCTGACCTGACGGGCCGGGGGCAGCGTGACCCGCTCGCCCGCGGCGATGCGCTCACGATCGGCGGCGACGGTCATGCCGGGGCCAGCTCGTTGGCCCCGGAGCCGGCCACCTCGTCCACCGGGGCCATCGGCTCCACCCCCTTGTTCCGGGTGGTCCAGCCCTGGCGCAAGAAGGTGATGGTGCCGTAGAAGCGGATCGGCACGATGACCAGCCAGGCCCAGATGTTCGCGCTCGGCCGCACCATCACCGTCATCAGGCGCTGCCACAGCGATTCATCACTGCGATGCACGCTCAGCGTCCGGAGGCCGGTCAGGATGGTCCAGCCAATCGAGAGAGTCAGCTCCTGCTCGATGAAGTGCGCGGATCCGCGGGAGAAGATCAACGTCACGACCGGCACCGCGAACGGCAGGCAGCTCACATGGATCCTGATGAGCGTGAACCACCAGATGTACGAGAAAACGGGCAGGTAGCGCAGGCGCCATAGGTTACGGATGGCCGAGCCCCGGCCCCACCGCATTCTCTGGCGGGCGTGATGGCTCAGCGTCTCAGGGAACATGCTCAGCCCGAACGCCGTGGACTGCTGCGCGGTACGCCCGGCATGCCGGGCGAAGAGGGTGAGGGCCGAATCGTCACCCAGCTTGATCGGGTACCCGAGGAAGGTCTCGCCGACATACGCCGGGATTATCCGGCGGATCACGCAGGCGCGGTACAGCGAAAATGCCCCCCGGTTGACGTACATGTCCCCGAGCATCGCCTGGACCTGGCACAACACGAGCTGGTAGAAGACCCCGCGCGAATTCATGGCCTGGGCCAGCCAGTTGACCTGCGCGTTGAATGCGACCTCGATGCCCGCCACGGAGGACACGCCGCGGTCGGCGAAGGGCTTCAGGCCCTCCTCGATGGCCCGGCCCTCGAGGGCCGTGTCGCTGTCAATGGTGATGAATATGTCGGCGTCCGGGTTGAGCAGGAAGCCGGTGGCCTGGGCCTGCTTCTTGCCCTGGTTGACCTGGGTGGTCCAGGTCACCTCGGTGCCGCCGGGCCAATGGCCCTCCCAGTGCCGCCTGAGCACCGCGTAGTCCACCGTGGACCCATCGTTCATGATGCTCACCCGCGCCGCGGGCCTGCTCTGGTTGACCAGCGAATACAGCGACCGATCCAGGACAGCGGGATCCTCGTTGTAGCAGGGAATGATGACCGCCACCCGGAACCGGTTGACGCGCGCTTGTTCCGGGGGGGTCAGGGTAGTCGGCTGGTAGCACAGCGAAAGGGCCCATTGGCCGGTCATGAACGTCGCGATCACGATCCCCGCCATCATGGCCAGGGAGTCGGGCCAGCGAACCCACAGCAGGAGCACATGCCGGGCGAGCAGGGCCAGGGTCAGGGCGGCGGCCAGCACGGTCAGCCAGAGCGCCCGGTACGTCCGCAGTTCCACCCGGGGGATTTCGTAGCGCTCGCTCAGGGCTCCTCGAGCCCTTTCCCGCGGCGCCAGCATAGCCGGACGATCAGCGCCAGCCCGAGCGCCAGCGCCGTGCTCACGATGAAGATCATCCCGGCTGCGTTTCCTATCAGTGCCCTCATGAATGGTCCCCGCTCGCTGACGGTGCGATTTTCTCTCCCTGCCCACCGAATCCTCCACTAGCGATCCACGGGTGGCGCCTGGCCGTCCAGGTACGCTTTCGCCTCGCTGCGGAAGAGGCTGAGAGCCGGCGGATCAGTTTCCAGGCGCCAGTCCTGGTGATAGGGACCCCCCCGCTGCGCCTGGTCGAACCACACGAAGCCAAGAAGCTTGTACCGGCGTATACCGGCAAACAGGTCGGCGATTTTCGCGGACTGGCCCGCCGCGGGCGCTGCCGCGGTCTCGGCCACCAGTACCGGGACGCTGGCGAGTTCCCGGATCCGGTTGACCGTCGGCCCGAACATGGCGTCGAACTGGTCGGACCGGGATGCGTAATAGCAATCCACTCCGGCCCAGGTGACGTAGGACGCACCGGGCCACCAGGCGGTGATCGGCATGCCACCCGGAAAGTCGCAGTTGACATCCCAGAGCCAGACGACGTTCCTGGCCCCGAGCCGGCGGAACAGCCGGACTATGTGGCGCCACGCCCGCACATAAGCGCCCGGCGTGACATGACCCGCACCCCACGGGTACCACCCGCCATTCATCTCCTGCCCGAATGAGATGACTACCGGGTGACCGTACGTGCGCACCTGCGTGGCGTAGGAGCGGAGGTAAGAATCCTGCCGTCCCGACGCTATGGCGCTGAGGGAGACGCCCCGGGGATCTATCTGGATGAGCGGCTTCCCGCCGTGCCCGTGGACTTCGTCAGCGAAGTCGCGCATAAAGGGCATCCCCCAGTTGCTGTAGTACACGGCCAGCCCGGGCCGCAGGCCGGCCTCTGCGGAGAAGCGCCTCAGCTGACCGAATGACCCCGGATCATCTGGTTCGTAAACCCCCACGATTCTGCTCGCTGGGGGCACCGCCGGAATGCTGGAGAGAGCAGCCGGTGACACCAGTCTCGCCGGCGAGCAGCCAATCAACGGCAGCGCTGCGATACCGAGGGCTATCACCACAGAAGAGCTACGCATCGAATGCTCTCACTTCCGCACCACGTGGAATCCATTGCTTGGCTTAACGATGGCGTAGGCTACACTGGCACTTTCCATGAGACTGAAAGCCGGCGACAGGATCAGCCACATCACATACCACGAAGCACGCCTTATTCTCCCGCGGGTCCCATGCTGGTCCAGATTCACCTGCATGCCGACCAGCGTCGCCGTGATATACACCGCGAACGACCCGTTAGCTATGGCCCGCACCCATGGCTCGACATACCCGCCCACCATGAAATGCGCGACGGTATAAATCCAGGTGACCGGGGCGAGAGCCCAGGCGGCCGTGCTCATGCCGATCACGGCTCTCCAGCGGAGCCTCGCCGGCGCGTAGAGGGCTACCTTGACCAGGCCGTTGAACCAGCGCCGGCGCTGCTTCATGAAGTCAGATACTGACTGCGTGCACTGCTCTTCGAGATACCCGTCCACCCACCGGCAGCGCCGGCCCGCCTCCATCTGCTGGCAGCCCCAGAACGCGTCCTCGGTGATGGACCCGACCGGGCCCACATCGAACCCGACGGCCTTCTCCACATCATTGCGCACCACGATGTAGGAACCGTGCAGGCCGAACAGGGGGACGCCGACCAGCATCGACAAGTACAGCCTGCCGAGATCACTGCCGGTGCGGATGCAGTCAGACAGGGTGAAGAAAGGGTGCGACTTCCAGTCCCGGTGGTAAAGGATCGCACCCTGCCCGATCCGCAGCCTGCCTGACTCCTCTTCCTCGGCGATCATGCGCGCAATACCCCGGATTCCCGACGGAGTCGGCTGCGTCTCCTCGTCGAGATGGACGATCCAGGCCTCGTCGGGCAGGGGCGAGCACTGCAGGGCGTATTCGAGGGCCCGCGCCTTGTTCTTGGTGCCGGCGGGGGTCTGGTAATCGGCCGGCACCCGGATGTAGACCAGGTCGCCGGCCGCGGACGGCAGCCCGTGGTGTGAATTGTCGGTAATGACCTCGATGACGTAGCGGAACAGCGGGTTGGCCAATGATTCGCGGCGGCAGCGCAGGATGGTGGCGGTCAGCGCCTCTTTGTTGATCCCGCGGGACACGATCCGCCAGCAGACGAGCTGCGGTATGGGGGGCACTAAATGCAGGGCGCGCGGGTAGCGGTGCATGAGCAGGCCGGCCAGCTCGCAGGCCGCCGGGGCCAGCGCACTGACCCACAGCAGGGCGCTCAGGCTCCAGGCCCGGCCGATGTCGGTGTGCGGCACCGCGCTGTGCGGCCAGGCGAGCCGCTGGATGCCGAACAGCGCCGACACCGCGATCGTCATGCTGGCCAGGACGAAGGTGCGGTGCCGGGTATCCCTCCATCGAGGCGGCTTCTTATGCGAGACCGGCCGGGGCTTGCCGCTGCCGGGCGGGGACTGCGGCCGGGCGATGACGGTGTCCTGGTGGACCCGGGGCAGCAGCAGGGTCGGGGCGTCCCAGGAGAGGGTCGGCCCCGGGTCGGCCGGACCGGGCAGCCGCGCGCGGTCCTGCATACGTGAATCGGTAAGTGCGAGTGAATTCCTCCGTCTGATGATGGTGCCGGCCGCCTGCCTTACGGTCCTGCCCAAAGATCCCCCCGGATCAATTCCGCACCATGTGCATGCTGCGCACGCCGGTGTGCCCCAGCAGCAGCTTGCCCGGGCCGCAAGCCGCCTGGGCATGCGCAGAGATTACACCGCTCAATGTTTGTCAAGTGGAAGTCCCCGGCCGGATTGCGGCGCTGAATTATGGTCGGCCAGAAAGTCATCTATTCGTCTAGAGAATTGACGCGCCGTCCATTCCCGGCCAAATCAATACGCTCAGGCGTGGATCAGCACGAGGCCGGGGCGGCCGTCGGTGGCGTCGGGACCGTGGCCGACGGCTTCCCAGCCTTCCCGCTGGTAAAGAGCCAGCGCGGGGGTCGGCTCGTCCCGGGTGATCAGCCACGCGCCGGTTTTCGTTGCGGAAACAAGGGTGCCGAGCAGCTGCCGGCCCAGGCCTGCCTGCCGGTGCCACGGGTGGACCGCGAGCAGCGACACGGCGAACCGGCCGTCCAGGCGGTCCGCCGCGTGGCCGAGCCGGTCCTGCAGCTGGACCGCCCAGTCGTCGGCCTGCTCGGCCCACCGCCAGCCGTGCCCGTAGGCGAACCCGGCGAGCTGGCCGCGGCCGGTCCGGGCGGCCACGGCCTCGAGGTCGGGCCGCCGCAGCCGGGCCGCGTACACCCGGGCGTACCTGGCCGCGGCAACCCGCGATCCGTCCCGCGGGCTGCCGCAGCCCGCCGCCTGGTACAGCGACCCGACCTCGGCCGCGCTGGGCACCTGCCCCGGGCCGCAGCGCAGCACCGGGATCTCCCGGTCAGCCATGGCCGCGGGCCGGGCCGTCCGGCATGGCCAGCCCCAGCGGGGCGTCAGCCTGCCTGCCACTCAGGTGAATCTCGTGGCAGGCGCGCACCGGGGCACCGTCCGTCAGCGGATGGGACCGCTCGACCTTCATGGGCTCAGCTAACGTCGGGAAGCCGGCCCCGCGCCAACGGTTTTCGCGGGCCAGGGCCGGGCGGCCCGGCCCGGCCCGCTCAGCGCTGCCAGACCCCGACCCAGTCCACCTTCATCGTCCCCCCCGAGGTGGTCCGGGCCGTCGGCGTGAAGCAGCCGCACACCCCGTCGGGGTAGCTGCCGCCCATGGCCAGGTCGAGGATGATCGAGAACCCGTGGTCCACGGCCTGGGTCCAGACCTGGGCACCCACCTGCGACTCGCTGACCGAGAAGAACTGGGTGCCGTCGAGGTACCAGTAGATGTGCCCATCGCCGGGGTCACGACGGTCGATGACCACGCTGTAGACGTGGAACCCGGTCAGGCAGCCGGCACACGGCTGCAGGCCGCTGGTCAGCCCGGTGTACTCGTGGCAGGGGCCGTAGGTGCCGTCGCTGTTCCGGCTGGTGAGGTTCCCGCAGTGCAGGGTCCCCGAATGCTGGCCGAGCGTGTTGACGTCCTCCATGACGTCGATCTCCCCGTTCTGCGGCCAGGTGCCGGCCCCCAGCAGCCAGAAGGCGGGCCAGTAACCGAGGCCGCCCGCCGGATCGGGCTGCTCGATGTCGGCCATCACCTCCAGCTCGTGCCCGGCTGGCGGGGTGAAGAGCTGGGTGCTCTGGATCCGCGCGGACGTCCAGGTGCCGCCCTGGTTCAGCGCGGTGATGTCGAGGTTCCCCGCGCCGTCCAGGTGGACGTTGCTGAGCGAGTCCGTCATGTCCTCGACCTCGTTGTTGCCGAAGACGCCCCGGCCGGTGTCGTACTTCCAGTTCTGCGTGCTGATGCTGCTGCCTGCCCGGCCGGAGAAGGCGTCGTACCACTCCACGTTCCAGGGGACCCAGGTGCTGCTGGCGGCCGTGCTGCTGGCGGCCGTGCTGCTGGCGGCCGTGGCGCCGGCTGGTGCGGACGCCATCGCGGTGCTGACCGCGATCAGGCACAGCGGGATGATGAGGGCGGTGCCCCAGGATGGCACCCCCCGGCGTGACCATGCTTTCCGCGACCGTGCTCTCACTAGCCGCCCCCAGGCTGATCCGGGCCGGCGGGGGCTTCCGGCACTGCGCGCTTCCGGGGTTTAGATGCCCGGTACCGTCGTCTTCATCCAGCCCCGGGTCAGTTTTGGTAGACCGCGACGCTGCGGATCCGCAGCGTCCCTTCGGGGGAGGTCTGGCTGACCGGGGTCGCGCAGTTGCACCGCTCGTCCGGGTACGAGCCGCCGATGGCCAGGTCGAAGATGATCGAGTAGCCGTGGTTCACGGCTTCGTTCCAGGCCGCCGCGCCGACCTGGTGCTCGGTCACGTGGAAGAACTCGTGGCCGTCGACGTACCAGCGGATCTGCTCATCCGCGGGGTTGCGCCGGTCCACGATCACGCTGTAGGTGTGATAGCCGGTCTGGCACCCGGCGCACGGGAGCATGCCGCTGGACCGGCCCTTGTGCTCGTGGCAGGGTCCGAACGTGCCGTCCGCGTTGACCTGGGTGAGATTTCCGCAGTGCAGGGCGCCCGAGTGCTCGCTCAGCCCGTTGACGTCCTCCAGGATGTCGATCTCGCCATGGGCCGGCCAGGTGCCCTGCCCCAGCATCCAGAACGCCGGCCAGTAGCCGAGGCCGTCGTGCGGGTCCGGCTGCTTCAGCGTGGCGATGACCCGCAGTTCCCCGCCCGGTGGCGGGGTAAAGGCTTTCCTGGTCTGAATGCGGCCGGACGTCCAGGTGCTGCCCTGGCGGAGCGCGGTGATGTCCAGGTCACCGTGCCCATCGGTGTGCACGTTGCCGGCCGAGCTAGTCATGTCCTCGACCTCGCCGTTACCGAAGACCCCGTAACCCGTCTGGTAACGCCAGTCCTGGGTATTAATGCCCTGGCCCGCCGGGCCGGTGAAATTGTCCGACCATATCTGCGTCCACTGCACATTCTTGTGCATCAGCAGGCCTGGGCGCGCATAAGCCAGCCCGGTTATGGCGGCCACCGCGAGGAATCCCACGACGAGCAGCCATCCCCGGTATGACGCGCGTTCGTGCACGGTTCTTCCCCCTGGACACCGCCAAAACTGGCCGACCCCTTTTTCCCAGGGCCCGGACCAGCATAGCAACAACGGCGCGCGCCTGAGCGGCCTCGGCGAATACTACTAAACACTTAAAGTTATGTGCACGTTAATTCCCCGCGCAATTCCGGCATTTCACTCAGGACGCGGCCTCGGGCTGGGTGATTGGTGACCTTTTCCAGCGCAGTGCGGCAAACGCGCGACGGCAGAGCTGGCCGACGGTGAACGCGGCCATCAGGCCGGCGGTCACGCAGCCCCAGGCCAGGAACACCCAGGTCGTGTGGCCCAGCATGAACGCCACGCCCATCCCGGCCAGGATGAGCAGGCTCAGCCCCAGCTGCGGGACGAACACCCGGAGCCCGTCTTCCTCCTGGCCACCGGTGTCTCCCTTGGGCGTCGTCTTCCAGGTCACCCGCTTGTTCCGGATCACGCCCACCAGGGCCAGGAAGTAGATGGGGATCGCGGCGATGGTCAGCAGCCGTCCCGACCACATCAGCCCGCGTTCTTCCTCCGGCCGGACGTTGAAGCGCTGCAGCCACAGCAGCATGAGCTGGCGCCAGGCCAGCAGGGGCAGGTACCAGACCGCCAGCTGCTGCACCTCGAATCGGGCCGGGGTCCAGCCGAAAAGGTAGTACAGCAGCAGCAGGACGACGGCGGTGGCCATGGTCAGCCCGCTGAAATAGAACTGCTCCAGCAGGAAGTAGTAGAGCCCGTGGCTCTTGCGCATCTTGAAGTTGAGCCGGGGCGAATGAGTGAAGAAGATGTTCATGCAGCCGAAGGCCCACCGGTACTGCTGGTTGAAATACGCCGTCCAGGTCGTCGGACCCTCGCCGACGGCCAGCGCCTCGGGCACGTAGACGCTCTCCCAGCGGCCGGCGTGGAACCGGATGCCGGTGGCCAGGTCTTCCGTGAGGTGGCCCTGATACCAGCCGATCTCCCGCAGCGCCGCGACGCGCACGATGTGATTGGCCCCGATCAGCAGCGTCATCCGGCGGCGGCTCAGCGCCCGCATGATCGGGCCGTAGAACAGGTACGTCTGCTGGGCCGCCCCGCGCGCCACCAGGTTGCCGACGTTCCCGTAGATCTGCGGGGTCCCGACGAACGCGATCCGCTGGTCATTGAAGTACCCGAGGGTGCGGGTCAGGAAATCCCGGCGCACCTTGAAGTCGGTGTCCACCTGGGCCACGATGTCGTAACGCCCCGCGTACTGTGCGTACCAGGAATTATGATTCCCGGCCTTGGTCTTGGCCAGGAAACGGCCGCTGACCTGGTTGTACTCGAGGATCCCGCTCCGGCTGAAATGCCGGACCCCCAGCTGCCGGCACAAGGTCCGCACCTCGGGATGATCGCCCTCGTCGAGCAGCCAGGTGTCGTGCGGGTAGTCCGCCACCATCATGCTGGCTAGCGTCCGGCGGAGCATGCCGAGCGACTCACTGCCGGGCACGAACGTGGTGATGAAGGCTACCCGCAATCCGGGGGCGGGCGGTGGCGGCTCGCGGTGCGGATCCATCCGCCGGCAGATGACCCAGCCGATGATGTCCATCACCTGGCGGTGCCAGATGACCACGGTGAGCGCGGCGAACAGGGCCAGGTCGCCCAGGTCGGCGCGGCGGCCGAAATCCCGGGGCAGCCGCGCGGGATTGAACCAGAAGACCGCGAACCGGGCAGCCAGGAAGAGCCCTCCGGCCAGCAGGACCCCGTACATGAGGCGCTGGCGCAGGGGTATCGCGCTGACCGGACGCCGGGAGTGCCGGCCCGTCCCGGCCTGCGGGAGCGCCTGCCCGGCGGCCGGCGGATGATGAGCGGGCTGCTGGTCCGCCTCGGCGATGGCCAGCAGCGTGGCCAGCCCCGCCGCCTGGCGGGACGGCGGCCCGAAGGTCCGGCCGGACGGCGGGCCGGCCCGCCCGGCCCGGGCAGGCTGGCCGGCCGGGGCAGGCTGGCCGGCCTGGGTGGCCAGGTCCGGCAGCGTAGGTGGCTCGTCCCAGACGGTGATGCCCGGTCGGCGCCCGGTCCCGTCCGCATGCCCGCCGGGACCAGCCCCGGGCGGCGCCTCGTTCCTCACGCGGCTACTCCTCACCATTTATCCTGCGCTTTGCAATTATTTGCTCACTGAAAGTGAGCGAAATTGACCGTGCTGATGACCGCTGGCCACCCCGGATGGTGCCTAGCGGTGGTTCACGTGGCGTCCCTCCCCGGAAACACGACCCGGGCCACGGCGGCCAGATTGATCGCGCCGAGCAGCGCGACGATGGCGAAACGGGTGGACATGGTCTGCTCCATGCGCCAGCCGGCGAGCAGGAGCCAGGCGACGGCCAGCGTCCCGTTCCAGGTGCAGACCGCCTTGCGGAACCGCCGCGAGGCGTCTTTCGGCCCGCGCGACGGGTCCCACGACATGACCCGCCCCCAGGCGAAGTCCCAGATCGCCAGTACCTGGGCCCAGCCCACGGCGATCGCCAGCGGCCAGGCGTGCGCCGACCAGCGCGAGTTATGCCACAGCGGGTACAGCAGGACCCCGGTCACGATCACCGGGACGAGCGGGAGGGAATTGCGCAGCTGCACCTCGCCGGGCAGGAACAGCAGCAGGCTGATCGGCATCAGCGGCAGGACCAGCGTGCGCACGCCGGCGGTGAAGTTCCACAGCCAGCCGGCCACGTACGGCAGCCGGGCCTGCCAGGTCATCGGCACCCGCCACATGTGGCTGGTCCAGATCAGTGACGTGGCCCCGCAGCACCAGCGGTACTGCTGGCGCATGAACGCGTCGATGGCCGCCGGGCACACCCCGGCGGCCAGCACGACCGGCAGGTAGACCAGGTCGTAGCCGGCGTAGCGCAGGTCCAGCCCGGTGTGCGAGTCCTCGGCGTACGGGATCTCGGTGAAACCACCCGCGGCCTCCAGGGCGGCCCGCCGGTACACCGCGTTGGAGCCGACGCAGAGCGCGGACCCGAATCGGTCCCGGGAGACCTGCACCACCCGGTAGAACACCTCGAGCGTGGCCCCGGCCGCCCGCTCGACCCAGGTCTGGTCCTTGCTGACCCGGAAGTACTGCGGGGTCTGCACGAGGCCGGTCGATGGGTCGTCCATGTAGGGCAGCGTCTCGGCCAGGAAATCCGGCCGGGGCCGGAAGTCGGCGTCGAAGATGACCACGTGGTCGCCCCGGGTGTGCCGCAGCCCGTACGCGAGGTTCCCCGACTTCTTGTGGTGCCCGACGTTGGGCCGGCGCACGTAGCTGAACCCGAAGGACCTGGCGATCTCCCGCACCTCCTCGTCCCCAGGGCCGTCATCGAGCACGAACGCCGCGGCCACCCCGGGGTAGTCGTTGAGGAGCTCGAACACGCCGATCCAGGTGTTGCGCAGGACGGCGATCGGCTCCCCGCAGACGGGCAGGAAGACATCCACCGACGGGTACGAGCCGGGCCGCCAGGCCGCCACCCGGGCCAGGTGGGCCTCCAGGTCGAAGCTGCGCCCGGCGAAATTGACCGGCAGGCTCACCGCCTGGTATACGAAATAGGTCACCGTGTAGAAGATGAACGGCCAGGCGATCTCCGGGTTGCGCACCTCGAAGAGCACTTGCGCGAGCAGCACGAATACCAGGCTGATCGTCAGCGCCGTGGTCAGGTAGGGCAGGGACCGGACCGCGTAGGAGGACTTCTCGGCATCGTCGGGTGGTGCCGGCAAGACCAGGCACGACCGGCGATGGCGGCCCGACGGGACGTAGGAAGTCACTGGGCCTCCGGGTCCCGCTCATGGTGCTGGACCCGGCGGTGCCGGCGGCCGTGCCGGACGTGCCAGTCCGGCTCGGCGCGGTGGACGCGCGGGCGGATCCGGGCCCAGATCGTGTAGTCGCCGCCCCCGTACGGCACCTCCGCCACCACCTGGTACCAGGGGTTGCCGTTCAGGTCGCCGGCGATGTCACGGTCCAGCGCCCGGGTCGAGTAGAAGTCCAGCGCGACCAGGCTGAAGTACCTGCGGCGGATGAACCGGGCGTAGACCACGGGGTTTCCCGGCTGGCCCACCCCCGCGCTGATGCTGTGCCCGCTGGGCAGCACGACGCTCCGGGTGTTCGACCAGAGCTGCCAGCGGGACCCGAGCGGCAGGTAGTACTCGGGGATGGACGGCGTCTCGACCAGGAAACGCCCCGGATGGGCCGCCGCCAGGCGGCCGAAGGCCTGGTAGAACCGGGTCGAGTTGGGCCACTGGCGGAACAGCCAGAGGCCCTGGGCGGCTCCCCGCTCCGCGGGCACCACCAGGGCGGTGACCAGCGCCGCGGTGGCCGCGAGGCGGAGCCACCGGTAGCGGCAGAAGCCGATCAGCTTGCTGACCGCGTAGCCCGCGGCGATCGCCGCGAACCAGGCCCCGAAGTCCAGGTGCTTATCCAGGGAGGTCAGGGTGTGGATGCGGGCCTGCTCCAGGGGCACCAGCGAGGCGGCGGCGGCCAGCACCGCCAGCAGCAGTTTCCGGTGCAGGGACCGCTCGGTGAAGATCCCGATCGCCACCCCGGCCAGGGCGACAACCACGACGGTCATCGTCCACGTCCACGAGTCATTCAGGATCAGCAGCGGTGAGTCGGTCCCGGCCGCCCTGGTCAGGGTGGTCTGGCCGATCCCCGCCTCGTAGTAGCCGCCGCCGATGGTGACCAGCAGGATCGCGCCTGCGGTCACGTAGGCGGCCAGCGCGGCGCCCCGGGACACCGCCGCTTTCGTGCCGGCCGGCAGCGGCCACGCGTTCAGGATCACGATCGCCACCACGACCGGATCGAACAGCGCGGACGCGTACTTCGTGGCGTTGGCCAGGACCAGCGCGGCCGCGGCCGCGGCCATCCAGCCTGTCTCGTCACGGCGCCGGCCGGCGTGCACGGCACACCACGCGGCCAGGGCGACCAGGCACAGGGACATGGCGTCGTAGGTCGCGAACACGCCCAGGTGCAGCGTGGGACCGAGAACCGCCCAGAGCGCGGCGGCGAAGAACGCGGCCCGCCTGCCGTAGAGCCGTGACGTGGTCCCCCACAGCGCCGAGGTGGCGGCGAGCATGAACCCCAGGGACAGCAGCCGGGCCCCGGCCAGCCCGCCCACGCTGTCGGCCAGGGCCCCGAGCGGCGGATAGAGGACCGGGGCACCCGAGAAGTAGGTCGCATAGAGCGGGATGCTCGTGCCGTGCAGCCAGTGCGACCACTCCATGTGGCCGGCCCACAGGTACAGGGCCTCATCCTGGAACGCCGTGTTGGCCCGGATCAGCCGCAGGGACAGGGCCGCCTGGACGCAGAGCACCACCGGAAGTGCCCAGCCAGAGTGCGGCCCGATCCAGCGCCGCCAGGAAAGGCGCCGCCCGGCAGACGGCGTGGCCGCGCCGTCGGCCGGGCGGCGGGTGCGCCGCGGCGGAGGGGGCGGGGCCTGCGGAGCGGGCGGCAGCCCCGGCGGCGCGGGCCGGAGCGCCGCACCAGACGCGCTGATGGCCGCGGAGGCGGCCGCGCCCACGGGCTGCGGCAGGCCGGCGGGTCCCCCTGAACTCACCGCGCTGGTGGCCCGGCCTGGCCATCCCGCGTGGTCCCGGCCGGGGCCACGCGGGCGGTCCGGCCGATCCCGACGGCCCTGATCAGGGCTTTGAGCAGGCCAAAGGCGCCGCACAGGGCTATCGTCGGTGGTCAAGGGTCCTCGCCTGGTTACGCAGGGGTTGGCCTGAGGCACTGCCCCGGGTGGCCGCCCGGGGCAGTGCCGCTCCCGAGAGGCGGCACTAAGGCCAATCCCCTCGGCAACTAAACGTTAACGGACGATGACTCTGAGTGCTGAGGTTTCCGAGCTAACGACCGGGGATTTAGCATCCCCGTAACACTCCGTTTAGGTTCTCCGTTCCGTCATTACTCAGAGTAGCGACGTGCGGGTGCGGGGGCCGGTGCCGGTGCCGCTGTGGGGGCCACTGCGGGTACCGGTGCCCGGTGCCGGTGTGGGGCCGCCGGGCCGGGTGCCGCGCCTCACGGGCTGCCACCGGCCTCACGGGCCGCCGCCCCCGGCGCCTCGCGATCAAGGGCCACCACCGGACGGGAAGCGGTGCGTCACGCGCGCGAGGGCGGCCCGGAAGTAAAGGCCGGCAGGAAATCCCCGGATACTCCAGCCGGCCAAATCGTCGCCTTTTCCGGGATTAACGGCAATCGGGCCCCGGCTCCCGCGCCCGCACTCATCTCAGGCATCCGGGGGCATCACCGCAGCCCCGGCCAAAAGCGGCCTAAGAGGTCCTGGCCAGCAGAGCGGACTTCTCCCGCGTAGCGGGGTTAAACGCAGTCATTTCAATCGCCCTTGGCTGGCGTGGCCGATTAAACGCGGCACAGCGCGCCTATTCCGTTGCTACAGTCTCGCCGTGAATTCCAGCCGATCAGAAGTAATTCCAGCAGACGTTTATGTGGCCTCCCTCGCCCGTAAGTGGATGGCCGCAGGCGCCTTGTGCCGTGACCAGGCTGGCCACGTTCTGCTCGTGGACCCCGTCTACCGGGACACCTGGGACGTGCCCGGGGGCATGGTGGAGGCGGAGGAGTCGCCGCACGCCGCCTGCCGCCGCGAGGTGTCCGAGGAAACCGGGCTGCATCTCCCGCTGGGACGGGTGCTCGCGGTGGACTGGGTGCCTTCCCAGCCGGATTACCCGGAGGGCCTGGTCGTGATCTACGACGGCGGCGTGCTCAGCCCCGGCGAGATCGCCGCCATCACGGTGCCCGCGGATGAGCTGGACGGCTTCGCGTTCGTGCCGCCCGACCAGGTGGCCGCCCGGGTCCGGCCGATCGTGGCGCGGCGGATCCGGGCCTGCCTGAGCGCCCTGGGCACCGGGACCGTCGCCGCGCTCGACAACGGCCGCGTGGCCCGCTGACCGGGTGCCCGGTGAGGCGCCCGACGATCAGCCCGGCGCGCCACCGGCGGGCGGAACGCAGGCAGCGCCGGTCCAGGGGCAGAGGGCCGGGTCGTAGTCGCGGCCGGAGAGGCCGCGGAGGAACGCCGCGTTGCCGCCGAACTCCTCGTTGATCCAGCGGGCGGCCACCAGCACCGACACCCGGGCCGCCCCGGCCGCCCGTAACGCCAGTACCGCGGACTGCGCGTGCCCGCCGCGGGCCCAGGTGTCGTCGACGAGCAGCACATGCGCGCCCGCGGGCAGGGCCGCCGTCGCCCGGAAGTGCCCGGCCTCGAGGTCCCGCGGATACTCGACCTCGCCGGCCGCGGCCAGGATGGCCTCACGGCCGGGCGCTAACCGGCTGACGATCGCGTGCAGCGGATGCTCCCCGGGCGCGGCCGGCAGCGAGGGCACCGTGGCCCAGTGCGTCACGGGCACGCCGGCCTGCCCGGCGCTCCCGGCGTGCGCCGCGCATCCGGCGTGCCGGGCCAGCCCCAGCAGCACGAGTAACGTGACCGTCGCCCGGTGCTCCGGCACGGCCGGCCGGGCCTTGTATCCCTGCATCAGGTAGCCCGACTGCTGCCCGGCCACCGCGTAGGCGAGGAACCCGGTGGCGTCGGCGAGCCCGGCCCGGCCGCGCCGCCGCTGGCACTGATAGCAGAGCCGGAAGCCGCTCACCGGCGTGGCGCACACCGCGCAGGTGATCATCTCCTGGCGGACCGCGTTGCGCAGGTACCCGCCGGCGCTGGCCACCAGGGCCGCGCTCAGCCGGGCCACCACCTGCGGGTCGGCCATGTTACCGGGGCGCCAGCCGGTCCAGCGCGGCGCCGACCACCGCGGGCTCCGCGATCAGGTGATCCACGATGTCCAGCACGTCCTGCAGGTGGCCGGCCACGTGCACCCCGGGCCGCCCCACGAGTGCCCGGGCCCAGTCGGTGCGCGACACCACGAGCGGGGTGAGGATCACCGGCCGCCCGTGCCCCACCGCGATCCGCGCCTGGGCCCGCGACCCGCTCTGCTCTCCGGCCTCGACGACCACCGTGGCCAGCCCGTATCCGGACATCGTGGCGTTGCGCATCAGGAAGTTGTGCCGCTGCGGCGGCGCGCCCGGCCAGAACTGCGACAGCACCAGGCCGCGCGCGGCGATCTCCTCCTGCAGGCCCCGGTTCGCCGCCGGATAGGCACGATCAATTCCCGTTCCGATAACGGAAACCGTCCGGCCCCCGGCGTCCAGCGCGGCCCGGTGGGCCGCGGTGTCGATGCCGAGGGCCAGCCCGGCCAGCACCGTCACGCCGCGGGCGGCGAATTCCCGGGCCAGCCCGGCCGCGATAGCCAGCCCGCGTGACGACGCCGCCCGGGACCCGACCACGGACACGGCCACCTCGTCCGGGGCCAGCGTGCCGCGGGCGAACAGGACCGGCGGCGCCTGATGGATGCCGCGCAGCCGGGCCGGGTAGTCGTCGTCGAGGATGCTCAGCAGCCGCCACCCCCGGTCCGCCCAGCCGCTGACCGCCTCCGCGGCCGCGTCCAGCGGGTCGGCTTCTCCTGGTGGCCGGACCAGCACCGGCGGTACCAGACGCCGCCACACCGCCAGGGCGCTGCCGGCCTCCAGCACCCCGGCCGTGATCTCGGCCCAGCCCCGCTGCCCGGGGCGCTCCCGGAGCAGCGCCACCAGCGCCGCCCGCTCCCCGGGCGCGCCATCCTCAACCCGGCGGCTGGCCACCCGCTCAGCCTACGAGGATGGCGGCTCGTGCGCCGGCCCGCGAGTGAAGCGGCCGGTGCGCGAGTTACGACAGGAGGCTGACGGCGCAGCGCGCACCGGCCTAGGACGACGCAGCCAGCGACAGGGGGGCGGGGCGGCTGGGGGCGGGGGTGATGCCCAGGCAGCCGTGGGCCATCGTGTCCAGCAGGTCCGCCAGCCGGTCAGCGGCCAGGCCACTGCGGAAGAACAGGGTGGACTGGATGGCCCCGATCGCCGCGTGCACGGCCAGCCGCAGCTCGCCGTCGGCGAGATCGGGCCGCAGCGGCGCCAGCAGGTGCACCCACTCCTCGATGTACAGGCGCTGCTGGCGGCGCAGCCGCCGGCGGTCCTCGGCCGGCAGGGTGTGCGATTCCCGGTGGTAGACCATCAGGATCGTCCGGTCCAGCAGGGCCACCGCGATGTGGTCGCGGACCAGGTCGGACAGGCACTGGCGATCATCCGCCGAGGCGGAGACGATCTGCGCGGCCCGGCTCATCAGCCGGTCCATCACCTGGTCCAGCAGGGCGACCAGGATGGACGCCTTGCTGCCGAAGTGACGGTAGACCCCGGAGCCGACGATGCCGGCCTCCGCGCCGATGTCGGCCATGGACACCGTGGTGAAGCCGCGCCGGGAGGCCAGGTCGGCCGCCGCGTGCAGGATCCTGTCCCGGCGCTCAGGATCACGCCGCCGCTGCGGACCACCCCCCTGCGGCGGGGCAAGCCGTCCGGGATCACGCTCGCGCGGGGAACGTGCGCTGGCCATCTAGCCAGTGTGACACCAGGCCAGCTAAAGTCCTAGTGAATCTGCGATCACTTCGATGGAGCAGGCGTGGATTTTGCTGAGAGCACCGAGCACCGCGACCTGCGGGCCGCTGTAGCGGCGATAGCCAGTGGGTTTGGCCCGCAGTACTACGCGCAGCACGCGGCTGAGCGCACCCCGTGCGACGAGCTGTGGACCAAACTTGGTGAAGCAGGATTCATTGGCGTCAACATCCCGGCCGAGTACGGCGGCGGGGGCGGCGGCCTCACCGAACTCGCCCTGGTCTGCGAGGAACTCGGCGCGCAGGGCACCCCGCTGCTGCTGCTGGTGGTCTCGGCGGCCATCTCGGCGGAGGTACTCACCCGGTTCGGCACAGACGCGCAGCGGGCGGCCTGGCTGCCCGGGCTGGCCGCCGGCCGGACCAAGGTGGTCTTCGCGATCACCGAGCCGGACGCGGGCTCGAACACGCACCGGCTGTCCACCACCGCCACCCGCGACGGCGACGAGTGGGTGCTGCGCGGCACCAAGTACTTTATTTCCGGCGTGGACGAGGCGGAGGCCCTGCTCGTCGTGGCCCGCACCGGCCCCGCGCCCTCCGCGGCGCCGGGCGGCCAGCCGGGCCGCGACGCGGCCGCGTTGTCGCTCTTCATCGTCCCCGCGGACTCGCCCGGGCTGGAACGGCGGGTACTCCCGGTTGATCTGCTGCTGCCCGAGAAGCAGTTCACGCTGCACTTCGACGACGTGCGGGCCGGGCCGGAGGCGCTGGTCGGCCAGGAGGGCGAAGGGTTCCGGCAGATCTTCCACGGGCTCAACCCGGAGCGGATCACCGGTGCCGCGCAGTGCGTGGGGATCGCGCGCTACGTGCTGGGCGCCGCGGCGCGGTACGCCCGCGAGCGCCAGGTCTGGGACGCGCCGATCGGCGCCCACCAGGGCGTGGCCCATCCGCTGGCCCGGGCGAAGATCGACACCGAGCTGGCCGCGCTGATGATCCGGCAGGCGTGCTGGCAGCACGATCACGGCGAGCGGCCGGCGAGTCCGCCAACATGGCCAAGTACGCGGCCGCCGAGGCCGCGATCGCCGCGGCGGACGCGGCCATGCAGACCCACGGCGGGAACGGCTTCGCCACTGAGTACGGCCTGCTGCCGTACTGGGCCTCGGCCCGGCTGCTCCGGGTGGCCCCGGTGAACCGGGAAATGATCCTCAACTACGTGGCCCAGCACAGCCTGGGCCTGCCCCGCTCGTACTGATTCCCAGGGAGCCCCGTGGACCTCGCGCGCAACCTCATCCAGCGGATCAACGTGGGCGACTCGCTGACCCGGTCGGCCGCCGCCCGGCCGGCGCAGCTCGCGGTGGTGGACGGCCCACGGCGGTGGACCTACGCGGAGTTCAACGCCTGGGTGAACCAGCTGGCCCACGGGCTGGCGGCCCGTGGCTACCACCGGGGTGACGCGCTGGGCCTGGCCTCGGCCAACAGCGCCGAGTTCCTCGCCGTCTACTACGCCTGCGCCAAGCTCGGCCTGGTCTGCGTGCCCATCAACCTGGGCTGGCGCCCGGACGAGGTGGCCTACGTGCTGGACCACTCCGGGGCCCGCGGCCTGGTCGCGGAGAGCCAGCTGGTGGGGCACGTCCGCGACGCGGTCGTGAAGGTGCCGGCCATCGCCGACGTGTTCGTGGCGCCCGGCACCGGCGCCGCGTACGAGGCCGAGCCCGCGGACCGGTCCTGGGCCACCCTGGCCGGCCTGGCCAGCCCGGCCGCGGGCCCGGCGGCTGCGGCGGACCCGGAGTGCTTCGTGGATGACCGGGACGCGATCAGCTACCTCTACACCTCCGGCACCACGTCGTTCCCCAAGGGCGTGGTGGGCACGCACGTGGCCATCTACCTGGAATCCATGTCCAGCGCGCTGGATTCCGGCTGGAACGCCAGCGACCGGTTCGTGGCCATGATGCCGATGTTCCACACCGCCCAGCTGAACGCGTTCTGCACGCCCGCGATCATGGTGGGCGCGACCATCCACGTGCTGCGCGGCTTCGACCCGGGGGCGCTGCTGGACCTGATCGAGCGGGAGCGGATCACCCAGGTGTTCGGCCTGCCGATGATGTTCCGGGCCCTGCTCGACCACCCGTCATTCGGCGGCCGGGACCTCTCCAGCCTGCGCCGCGCGGTGTACGCCATGGCACCCATGCCGGACCAGCTGATCCGGCGCTGCCTGGACGGCTTCGGCTGCGACTTCGCGCTGCTGTTCGGGCAGACCGAGATGAGCCCGGTCACCACGCTGTTCCGGCCCGAGCACCAGCTCTCGCACATCGGCGCGGTCGGCACCCCGATCACCGGCGTGCAGGTCGCGATCATGGGCCCGGACGGGGACCTGCTGCCCCAGGGTGAGCAGGGCGAGATCGTCTACCGCGGGCCCTCCACGATGAGCGAGTACCTGCACCACGAGGAGGCCACCGGGGCGGCGTTCGCGCACGGCTGGTTCCACTCCGGGGACGTGGGCCGGTTCGGTGAGGACGGCGTCCTGTGGTTCGCCGACCGCACCAAGGACGTGATCAAGACCGGCGGCGAGAACGTGGCCTCGATCGAGGTGGAGAAGGCCGTGTACGCGGCCGAGCCGCGGGTGTCCGAGGCCGTCGTGGTCGGGCTGCCGCACGAGCGCTGGACCGAGGCGATCACCGCGGTGGTGGTGCCCAGGCCGGGCGAGAGCATCGATCCGGCTGCCCTGCTGCAGACGCTGCGCGGGAATCTGGACGGGTACAAGGTGCCCAAGTCGGTGATCGTGGTGGACGAGCTGCCCAAGACCTCCACCGGGAAGATCCAGAAGAACGTGGTCCGGGATCAGCACGCCGCGCACTACGACGACTGACGGCCGGGTGGGTGACGGGCCGGCCCGGGGGGCTGGCGGGCCGTCACTTCCGGGGCTTGTACCTGAGCCGTTTGCGGGCCAGCTCGCTCTTGCCGCTCCGCTCGTTGGCCGCAGCCGCTTCCCGGGCCGCGTCGAGGTCGGCCGGGGTCAGCAGGCCGTGCGTGAGCAGGTACTCGGCCAGCTCCCGCGGATGCCCGCGTTCCTTCCAGATCAGGCCCTGGAGCTGCTTCTTGTAGTCGGAGATGGCTCCCTCACCGCTCAGGTCCAGGGCGATGACCACGTCCATCATCGGCACCGGCTGCGCCCCGGGCAGGCCGAGGATGAGCTCCTGGTAGTGGTAGGCCATGGCCAGCCGGGCGGCGGCGTTCCGCGCGAAGTAGGCCCGGACCCGCTCCGGGGCGTCCGGGCGGGGCGGGCTGCCCCGCCGGCCCGGCGAGCCGTTCGGCTGGACCCTTTTCTCCTGGGTCTCGGGCTGCTCGCGGCTCGGCCCGGTCGGCGCCGCCGGGCGTTCCGCCGCCTCCAGCCGCAGCGGCAGCACCCAGCTGCCCACGCTGACCAGCCAGGTCCCGGCCTCCAGCACGACCGGCAAGGTCTCGAAGTGGTTGGCCGGGGCGACCGGCAGGACCTGCCGGGCGGCCTGCTGCACCGCCCGGTGATCCACGGCGGCGCCGGGGGTGTGCGGGGCCAGGTAGACCGGGTAGGTGGAGTCCCGGCTGAACAGCTCCCACCGGTGGTGCACGTAGCGCAGCCCCGCGCAGCGCGGCGACCGGTGCAGGGTGAGGTCCTGGTCACCACTGAGCAGGCTGCGGTCCAGCCAGGTGATCTCGTCCGGAGCGCAGCTCACCCACGCGCGGCGCCCGGCTGACCACAGGAAAAGCTTCCCCACCGGCACCATTGTGCCGTCCCCGGCTGAGTGCGGCGCCGGGATGACCGGGGACTGCGGCGCCGGCGGCTCAGCGGGGTCCGGTCACCCGATCTCCACCCGCGAGGCCGGCGCCTGGTCGTTCGTGCCCCAGCGGATCACGTCGCCGCCGTGCAGGGGCTGCTCCCCGGCGACCGAGGTGCCGTTCAGGGTCATCCCGTTCATGCCCAGGTTCGCCACCCACCACTGGCCGTCGGAGTAGGTGAACCTGGCGTGCTCCCGGGACACGGTGGGCACGTCCGGAAGGCTGAGGTCGACCGCGCCGCGGCCGGCCAGCGCCCCGGACAGCCGGGTCTCGGCGACCCGGCTCCCGGTGATCAGCCGCAGCGTGGGGACCATGGCCCGGGCCGGTTCGGCCACGGTGGCCAGCCCCGTCCCGGCGACGGTGGCGGCCGCGGCGGTAGCGTCGGGCACCGGCGCCGACGTGGTGGAGCCGTCGTGCGCGAACGGCCATCCGGCGCCGGGAGGAGCCTGCTGGAACCCGTACGCCGGAGCCGGCTCGAAGCCGTGCGCCTGGGCCGGCTCGAACCCGTGCGCCTGGGGCTCGAACCCGTGCGCCTGGGCCGGCTCGAACCCGGACGGCGTGGCGGGCTGGAACCCGGCACCCAGCGGGCGGCCCTGCCGCAGCAGGTAGCGGCCCTCAGGCACGGACGGGTCGCTGATCAGGCTCACCTCGGCCCGGCCCGGCCCGGCCAGGCGCGCCTGGTGCGCGGCGACCTGCTCCTCGTACACCTCGGCGGCGCTGGTTTCCACCAGGCCGATGTCCATCCGCTCGCCCAGCGAGGCGAAGTCACGCGGGTTCAGCCGCAGCTCGACCGCGGTGGGGGCGAGGAGGGCGCCGCTCGGGGTGACCACGAACACCTCCGGCAGGTGGCGCAGCGCGAGCTGCAGCACTTCCTGCCCGTCACGCCACGGCCGGGTGGCGATCCGCTGCACCCAGGGGTGGTCCCGGGTCACGCCCAGGGCCCGCAGGCCCAGGACGGTCACCACGCCGAGGACGGCCAGGAACAGCAGCACGAGGGTCCCGCCGACGAGTGATCCGGTGACCGTCCACAGCACCACCCAGCAGACCGTGACCGCGGCGGCCAGGGCCCACCGCCTGCGGTTGCGTCGTGGGGCGCCGGGCGGCTGCAGGCGGGGCAGCTGGCCACCGGGTACCGGAGCACGAGAGGGCCGGGCGGGCGCCTCCATGCGATCTGACATCACACCGTCCTTGCGCGCAGGCCGCGGCGCGGCCATCTGTTCGTTCTTCCACGATGCGGATCCGGGGCCGGGTAGGTCAACGGAATCGGCCCGGCTCCCAGACATCTGGAAATTTCCGGCTCCCCCGGGACTCAGTCCGCGCGGACCCGCCAGGCGGGCGGCCGCTTCTCCAGGAAGGCATGGATTCCCTCCTGCGCCTCCGCCGAGGCGAACAGCCGCGCGGACAGCTCGGCCATGGCGGACGACTCCCCGGCCAGCCGCTGCCGCCGGCCCCGGGTCAGCAGCCGTTTCGTTTCCGCCGCGCCCTGCGGGGACGTCTCCCCGATCTCGCTGACCAGCCGTCCCAGCTCCACGTCGAGGTTTTCGTTAGAGGTCGCGATGGTCAGGAAGCCGGCCTGGGCCGCTTCCGGGGCGCCGAACGTGGCGCCGGTCAGGTAGTAGCGGGCCGCCGCCCGCGGGGTCAGCAGATCCTGGGTGGTCAGTGAGATCATCGCCGGAGCCACGCCGATCCGCGCCTCAGAGAACGCGAACGTCGCCGTGTCGCTGGCCAGGGCCAGGTCGCAGGCCCCGACGATGCCCATGCCCCCGGCGCGGACGTGCCCGGTGATGCGGGCGATGACCGGCTTGGGCGCGTCCACGATCGCGGTGAGCAGGGCGAGGATCGCCGCGTTGGCCTCGCTCATCGACTGGCGGCCGGCCTCGGCCAGGTCGGCGCCCGCACAGAACACCCGGCCGGTGTGGGTGATCACCACCGCCCGGGCCGCGGGCTCGGCCACGGCCTCGGCGAGCCGCGCGGACAGCTCCGCCACCAGCGGGCGGGACAGCGCGTTGCGGTTGTGCGGCGAGTCGAGGGTGAGGGTCGCCACCTGGTCACCCACGCCGTAGTGCACGAGCTCGCTCATCCGGGCCTCCCGGCGCCGATCGTACCGGGCTGATGAGGGACCCCCGGGCGGGGTGGCCCGGGGGTCCCCGTTCTCCGGCGAGGCTCCACGGGGGAGAGCCTCGCCGGGGCTCACGCGGCCGGGGCGGCCGACCCGCAGGCCGGCCGCTCACGGCACAGCTCAGGCAGCAGGGCCGCTGCCCAGCGTCACGGTCGCGGTGTGCGACTGGCCGTACTGGTCAGTCCAGCCGAGGCTGACCTTGTCGCCGGGGTGGTACTGCTCCAGGATCGATGAGACGTCCGTCGAGGAGGTGATCGTGTGGCCGGCCACCGACGTGATCACGTCGCCCTGGGCCAGCCCGGCCTGGGCGGCGGCCGACCCGTTCAGCACGCCGGCCACGGTCGCGCCGCTGGCCGTCGAGCCCTCGCCGCTGCCGCCGTAGAAGCCGCCGTAGCCGCCGCCATACCCGCCGGTGCTGCCGGTGGACGCGGAGGAGACCTCAATGCCCAGGAACGCGGTGGTGCCGAGGTGCACGGTGGACGAGGCGTGGCCCGCCTCGATCTGGGCGGCGATCGAGGCCGCCTCAGTGATCGGGATGGCGAACGCCTGGGTGGCGGTCTGGTCTGACGTGGTGCCGACCCCGGTGGTCGAGATGCCGGTGGAGGCGGCCGTGTCCATGCCCACGACCTGGCCCTGGGTGTTGACCAGCGGGCCGCCGGAGTCGCCCGGCTGGATGCCCGCGTTGGTCTGGATCAGCCCCTTGAGCTGCTCGGAGTTGCCCGCGTCCTCATCCGAGGCGGTGATGGCCCGGCCCGTGCCGGTCACCTTGCCCGGAGCAACGGACGGGGTGCCGCCCTTGCCCAGGGCGTTGCCGAGCGCGACCACCTTCTGCCCGGTCTGCACGCCCGAGGAGCTGAGGCTGACCGTCTGCAGCCCCGAGGCGTTGACGAGCTGGATCACCGCCACGTCCTTGGTCTTGTTGTAGCCGACCACCTTGGCGCTGTAGGTGCGGCCGTTGCCGACGTCAGTGACCTTGATCGAGGTCGCCCCGTCGATCACGTGGTTGTTGGTCAGCACCTCGCCGGTGGAGGTGAGCACCTGGCCGGTGCCGGCCGCCTCGCCGTTCTGGTAGCCGAGCGTGGACACCACGTCGACCAGCCCCGGGTCCACCTTGGCGGCGACCTGGGCCGTGGTCAGCGTCGTCGCGCCGAACGCGCTCGCCGCGCCCAGTCCGGCGATCGTCAGCGCGACCGCCGCCCCGGCGGAGGCCCCGGCCAGCACGAACCGGCGACGCCGGCGACGGCCGCCGTCCGGCCCGGTCGGCCCGGATCCGTAGCCTGCAGGCCCGTTACCCCCGGGCCCGTAACCACCAGGCCCGTACCCGCCAGGCCCGTAGCCACCAGGCCCGTAGCCACCAGGCCCGGACCCGTAGCCGCCGTAGCCGCCCGATCCGCCGCCGTAGCTTCCGTACCCGCCCTGGCCGGTGGTGGGCTGGCCCGTGGTGGGCTGGCCCGTGCCTGGCTCTCCCGGTCCGGACGGCCCTGGTGCGGCGTATCCGGGCTCTCCGTAGACCGTGCTCATCTCGAACGCTCCTCAGTAGGTCATCGCCTGTCGTGGCTCACTACTGATAGTCGGCACCATAACTGAAGGCAGCCTCTAAGATGCCTCAGCCAACCCCGAAGCTTTCCTGAATGCTTCCTGAAGGGCCGGCTCAGCCGGTCAGCAGCCGTTCGGGCTGCTTGTGGCGGCGGCCCTGGACCAGCCGGACGTGGTACAGGGACCGCCAGCCCTTGCCGCTGAGCAGGAATTCCCCCGGGGCGGCCAGGGCCGTGACGCCGTTCAGGAACGCCTGCGGGTCGCCCCAGTGGCGTTCCCCGGCGGCCCGCGCGTCGACGATGTCCACCACCTCGCCGGTGTCCGCGTCGATGCCGGCCAGGTAGTGCCGGGGCGCGATGTTGGCCCACACCCGGCCGCCCGCCCATTCCAGGTCGTTGAGGCCGCCGATGCGCTGGTCGCCGATCCGGGCCACGACCAGGCCGAGCGGCATCAGCGTCTGCGGGTCGCGGCGGACGAGCTCGCTGCTCCCGTCGCTGGTGAGCAGGTAGCCGCCCGCGTTGCAGATGCCCCAGCCCTCGCGGTTATAGGAGAGCGTCTCGAGCAGGGTCAGGCTGCGCAGATCCCAGCGCAGGGCGACCCGCTCGCGCCAGGTCAGCTGCCAGAGGTGGCCCCCCACCCGGCAGATGCCCTCGGCGAACAGGTCGGGAGGCAGCGAGGTGCTGGCGTCGACCTGATCCCGGCCGAGCCGGTAGCGCCGGACCGTGGACTGGCCGTACTGGCCGGTGCTCTCCCAGACCGTGCCGTCCTGCTCGATCAGGCCCTGGGTGAAGCCCTGGCCCGGGTGGGGCAGGCGGCGCAGCACCTTGAGGCGGTGAAACCTCGGCACAGCGGCACACCTCCGTCACGGACCCGGCGTCGTGGACCACGCGGCAGCCTGATTATGCCGCGCGTTCCCCCGGCCGGCCGCCTCCCCGGGCAAACCGGGCCAGCGCGGGCCGCAACGGCTTGCCGGTGTACCCGCCGTCGGCGAGGCCAGCCTGGCGCTCGAACAGGTTGCGGGCGCCGAAGTCACCGGTCAGTCCCCAGGACACCCCGGCGGCGAGGAAGTACAGCGGGAGCATGACCAGGCCGCCACACCACGCGTACTGGGTGGCGTGCCGCGCCTCGTGGGCCAGCAGCGGCCCCATGGAGGTGAGGGCGGCCCGGTCACTCCGGGCCAGGATCACGTTCCCGACCGTGAACGCGGGGGCCACCGGGACCGGGAGCCGGTACCGCGCCCCGATCAGCAGGCCGTCGCCGGCGCGGGCCAGGCTGGCCCGCCCGGCCGCGGCCACTACCAGTCCGGCCAGCGTGGACCCGTTGACCAGGTTGGCCACCAGCCGCACCCGGTAGGCGGGGCGCACGCCGGGTCAGGACCCCACGGCCGGGCCGGACCCGTTCCCGTGTTCCCGGGAGTTCAGCGGATCCGGGTCCGGGGCCACCAGCCAGCCACCCGGCCCGGGTGCGGTCAGCACGGGCCGGGGGATCTCGGGCATGCTGATCGGGATGTGGCCGTGCTCGCGGTGCGCTACCGCGGCGCCCCGGTGGTAGTCCTCCAGCTGCCCGGCCAGGCCCGGGTCGGCGTACGGCCGGCCGTCCACGAACGGGCCTGGCCGCCGCTCGATGACCGCCACCACGTCCTCGCCGGTCAGCGTCTTGTGCGTTTCCAGCGCGTGGGCCAGCGAGAGTACCTGGGCCCGGTTCTCGTTGATGATCTCTTCCACCCGGCCGAGCAGGCCGTTCAGGTTGTCCTCGATCCGGTCGGCCAGGGCCCGGCGCATTTCCGCCTCGGGGTCCTGGCCCTTCTTGTTACGGCCGCCCTGGCCGCCCCCGGGCGAGCCGACCTCCAGCCGCTTGGCGGTGGAGTACGACGACACCGTGGAGCCCATCCCCCAGAAGCCCTCCATGAACGAGGCCACGGTGGTCGCCGACTCCAGGTCGCCGGACACCCCGGAGGAGCTGTCGTCGCTGAAGAACATCCGCTCCCCGGCCAGGGAGGCCAGCGAGACCAGGATGTCGGTCTCGTATTCGCTGCGCCACCGGGTGAACTGGTCCTCCGGCGGGATGCTGGCCACCATGCCGAGGTAGTCACTGCCCTTCTCGATGGTCGCGATGTCGATCTCCATGTGCTGCCGGGTGCGGTAGGCCACCAGCGCGTGGCACGCCTCGTGGATGGCCACCGCGTGCCGCTCCCGCTCGATGTACTCCACGTCCTCGGGCGGGCCGAGCTCCTTGAGCTGCTTGGCCCGGATGACGTCGCCCCAGGTGATGACGTCCCGGCCGGCCCGGATGGCGGTAATGAGAGCCTCGTTGACGAGGTCCTTGATGGTCGCGCCGGTCGCGTACGGGGTGATGGTGGCCAGCTTGTCTATCTGGTCTGGGGTGAGCTCGTGCCGCACCTTGGCGAAGTACCCCTGGTAGGTGCGCACCCGGCCCGCCTTGGACGGGTAGCCGACCTTGTAGATCCGGTCGATCCGGCCCGGCCGGAGCAGCGCCTCGTCCAGCGCCTCGGGCAGGTTGGTGGCCATCATGACCAGCATCCGGTACTTGGGCGGGGGCTTGGGGCGCAGCCCGAGCACCCGGCGGACGTGGCGGTTCACGAACCCGCGCGGCTTCTTCAGCCCGGACAGCTCGGTGAGGAGCGCCTCCAGGGTCCCCATGCCCCCGCCGCCGCCCATGCCCATGCCCATCATCTGCTTGTTCCGCGTGGTGTCCGGCTCCTCGCCTGCCGACGAGGACAGGGCGCGCCGGGCGAGCCGCCACTGCACATCGCCGGACAGGTAGGAGAAGCCGTGGCAGCCGCCGGCCTGCCAGGCCGCGGGGGTGGACCGGCCGCCGGGGAAGTTCGGGCCGCCCTGGGCCAGCGCGCCGCGGCGGCCCAGCGAATCGGCCTCGTCGAAGAACACGATCACGCCGCCGTACCGGAGCGCGAGCCGGCGCAGCTTGCGGAACAGGGACTTGACTTTGAGGATGCCCACGCCCATGAACATGTTGATGAACGCGCCCGGGTCCACGAACACGTAGGGGCGGCCGGTCTCGCCCGCCACCGCCTCGGCCATCAGCGTCTTGCCGGTGCCGGGCGGTCCCCAGAGCAGGATGCCGCCGGGCACGTAGCCACCCCGGGACTCGATCTGCTCCGGGTCCTCCAGGTAGAGGATGTTCTCCTTGACCCGCTCCAGCACGTGGTCCTGGCCCCAGACGTCGGTGAACCGGGTCTTGATGTCGTCCGGGTAGTACACGTCCACGCCGCCCCGGGACAGGAACCAGAAGATAGCGGCGAACTGCAGCACCACGACCAGCAGGATGACCACGAGCTGCAGCACGAACGGCAGCGCGTGCCAGATGTAGGACGGCATGTGCAGCAGGGCCGTGACCGGATCGGTGTGCGTCACCTTTCCGGCCACCACCCCGACTACGGCGATCCAGAAGATCCAGGTGGCCAGCCGCCAGAGGCGGAACCGGGTCCAGTCGGTCAGCCTGCGGCGGGTAGTCCGCTCGATGCCGCCGAAGAAGGTCACGGTCCAGAACCGGTGGTAGGCGGCCCAGTGCTCACTGACCAGGAAGTGGACCTGGCGCAGCAGTTCCAGGCCGATCAGGACGAATACCCACAGCCCGGACCGGGCCTCGATGCGCACCGCGTCGCTGAACCCGATCAGCGGGTTGGACGCCATCGCCGACCAGACCAGGATGAACCAGATCAGGATCAGCAGCAGCAGGAACTTGATCCGGTCCCACAGGGGCAGCGGCTTGCGCGTTGGCCGGTCGTCATCCCGCGCGCGGCCGCCGGGCGGCCGCAGCCCCTCTGGAGAACCTGCCGGGGCCATTGTCATCATGGGCTCCTGACCGTGAAGGAGTTCATCACCGTGTCGATCTCGCTCTGGTGCTTGCTGTAACACGAAGCCAGGCAGTGCACGAGCAGCAGGTAGACCTCGGTGTCATCCGCGTTCGTCAGGGCGACCTGGTCGAAGGTGTTAATGCCGACGCCCGGGTAGGTGTAGTCGTAGGTGACCCGCACTCCATGGACACCCTGGGGCAGGGTCAGCGTGGTGTTCCGCAGCAGGCGGAAGTCGGTCAGCGGGAACCCGCTCTTGGCTGCGGTGGCCCGGTCGGCCGCCGTCACCGGCAGGAAGAAGTCCCGCAGCTCGTTGTAGGACAGCGCGTTGGAGGTCGTCTGGTTGACCGGCGCGACCACCGAGTAGGCGAACGGCGCCGCATCCTGCGCGCCGAGCACGTGATCCGCGGCGGGCCGGGTGTCGGCGTCGTAGCCGACCGTCCAGACGCCGCTCTGCGGCTTGCTCTTCACCGCGGCGTACAGGGCCGAGCTGGTGATCTGGCGCCAGCCGTCCGGCACCTTGAAGTAGGTGTGCGCGCCCGAGTTCGTCACGTAGGTGAACTGCGGCGCGGCGCAGCCGGTGAGCAGGAGGGCGAGCAGCATCATGCCCAGCCCGATGCAGCGGCCCCTGGTCATGCGCCTCTCCTACCGCCAGGAAACGTGTGCCCGATCCGTTATGCGTTCGTGTCCTAATGGGAGTATGGCTTCCCGACACGCCGCCTGGGTAGACGCGATCTGGATTAGCCACATGCCTGTAACACGTGGAAACTTGGCCTGCCGGCTCAGGTGCGGGCACAGCCGATCCACGGGAGGAACGAGTGAGGGGTGCGCAGGCCCTGATCCGCACGCTGGCCGACAGCGGGGTGGACGTCTGTTTCAGTAATCCGGGCACCTCGGAGATGCAGTTCGTGGCCAGCCTGGACGCGGTGCCGCGGATGCACGGGGTGCTCTGCCTGTTCGAGGGCGTGGCGACCGGGGCGGCGGATGGCTACGGCCGGATGACCGGCCGTCCCGCGGCGACCCTCCTGCATCTGGGCCCGGGCCTGGCGAACGGCCTGGCCAACCTGCACAACGCCCGCCGGGCCGGCACCCCGCTGGTCAACGTGGTCGGCGATCATGCGTCCTACCACAAGCGCTTCGACGCGCCGCTGGAATCCGATATCGACGCGCTGGCCTGGGCGGTGTCCCGCTGGGTCCGCCGCTCCGCCCGCAGCGCCGACCTCGCCGCCGACGCGGCCGAGGCCGTGGCCGCGGCCCTGGGCCCGCCCGGCGGCGTGGCCACGCTGATCCTGCCCGCCGACGTGTCGTGGTCCGACGGTGCCGAGCCCGCGCCGCCGCCCTGGCCGCGGCCGCTGTCCGTGGTCCCCGGCCCGGTGATTGAGGACCGCCGCGGAGGCACTGCGTGGCGGTGCGGCCTGCGTCATCTTGCTGGGTGGCGGCGCGCTGCGGCGGCCCGGGCTGGAGGCGGCCAGCCGGATCGCCGCGGCTACCGGGGCGCGGCTGCTGGGCGAGACGTTCCCCGCCCGGCTGGAACGCGGGGCGGGCCTGCCGGGCCTGGAACGCCTGGCCTACCTGGCCGAGTTCGCGCAGCCGCAGCTGGCCGGGGCCCGGCACCTGATCCTGGCGGGCGCCCGGGCGCCGGTGTCCTTCTTCGCCTACCCGGGGCGGCCCAGCTCCCTGTCACCCGACGGCTGCCAGGTGCACACCCTGGCCGGGCCGGGCGAGGATGTGGCCGGGGCACTGATGTCGCTGGCCGAGCGGGTCGCCCCGGGCAGCCCGCCCGCAGCCGCAGCCGCCCCGGCGGCCCGCGCTGCCCGGCGGTGAGCTGACCGCCGAGACGGCGGCCGCGGTCATCGGCGCGCTGCTCCCGGACGGGGCGATCGTGTCCGACGAGGCCAATACCTCCGGGCTGTGGCTGCCGGCCGCGACCGCGGGCGCGCCCCCGCACGACTGGCTCACGCTCACCGGCGGCGCGATCGGCCAGGGTCTCCCGGTGGCCACCGGGGCCGCCGTGGCCTGCCCGGACCGCAGCGTCCTGGCCCTCGAAGCGGACGGCAGCGCGATGTACACGATCTCGGCGCTCTGGACGCACGCGCGCGAACAGCTGGATGTCACCACGGTGATCTTCAGTAACCACCGCTACGCGATCCTCGACCTGGAGCTGCAGCGGGTGGGGGCGGTGGCGGACGGGGACGCGGCCCGCAGCCTGCTCGACCTGTCCCGGCCCGATCTGGACTTCGCCGCCCTGGCCCGCGGGATGGGCGTCCCCGGGACCCGGGCCGCCACCGCCGGCGAGTTCGCCGGAGAGTTGCGGCGCGCGCTGGAGGAGCCGGGTCCTCACCTGATCGAGGTGCTGCTCAGCCAGGCAGGCTGACCGGCGCCCGGGATGCGCCAGGGGCCCGCCACCGGATGCGCGAAGCCCCGCGGCACAGGATGCGCGAAGCCCCGGCCGGGATCGAATTCCCGGGCCGGGGCTCGCGCGTGGCTCTCTCTCAGGCTGCTGCCCTCGGGGGCATGAGGAAAGCCACGGTGATCAGAATTAACTGGGATGACTGCGAGGATCAGAACGTGGTTCTGGTCAGCAGCCGTCGTAGGGCGCCCACGGCGAGGTGCCGTCCTGCGCGTACAGACGCTGGAACGCCTGGGTCTGCTGGGCGACGGAGGCCTGCTCGGCCGTGCCTGAGTAGCCCAGGCTGGCCCAGGTGCTCGGCAGGATGCCGTACAGGCCGGCCGAGGACGCGGTCGGGTTGTTGCCCGACTCGCGGTAGGCCACGCACTGCTGGAACGAGCTGCCGCCGGTGCTCACCGACGACGTGCCCGAGCTGGCCGACGAGGTGCCCTGGCTCACCGTGGAGGTGCCCTGGCTCACCGCGGAGGTGCCCGAGCTGGCCGACGAGGTGCCCGACTCAGCGGTTGAGGCATCCGAGTCCGCCGAGGACGTGCTGGAACTCGCCGGGGCGTGGTAATAGTAAGCCGGCGTCGCGGGGGTTGGCCCCTTGCGCCCGTCGGGCACGCGCACGACCTGGCCCACATAGATCAGGTTGGGGTTCTTGATCCAGCGGTTGGCCGCCTCGACCTTGCTGAGCGGCACGCCCGCCGAGGCGGCGATGCCGCTGAGCGTGTCACCCGGCTGCACGGTGTGCGTGCTGGCCAGGGCCGGCCCAGCCGCCAGGCCGGCCATGACGATGCCGGCGCCTGCTGCCGTGATTATCCGAGTTTGTACCTTCATAAAGCTCCTTGTCCGGATTCTGATCACAGCGGCCCAACGTACGCAAGGCCTGGTCAGCGACGCAAGTCGGGAAGGAGCACCTTGACCTGGGAGAACGCTGAAAGCCCTTATGGCTATGGGGCTGGCGGGTTTTCAAAAAAAAGTTTGCGGCCAGGCGAATAGGGGTACCCAAGGGTGCCCTGAGTGCGGCGGGCCAGTCTGGGCCCGCCGGGCCGGCCACCCCCGGCCACCCATCCCCGGCGCGGCCCTCGCCCGGCCGGCCGTCGGCGGGACGGCGGGTCTCCGGGCCGTGGCCCCGCGGCCGGAGTTGACCGCGGGGGCGGCGGCGCCCGATCCGGGGTGGCTGGCCAGCCCCGTGACCTGGGCGGGGGCGGAGGAGGCCCGCCGGGTGGCGGGCACCTGCCGCCGACGCAGCGACCGAGCATCCCCGGTCCGCGGCCAGCAGCCGGCGGCGCAGGCCGTCACCGCGGCCCAGGACAGCGTCGCGGCGGCCGGGGTCCGGCGTCGCGGCGGCCGGGGTCCGCGTCGCGGCGGCCGGGGACGGCGTCCTGGTCCACGCCTGCGGCCACGCCGACCGGGATGGCCTCGGCCTCGGCCACCGCCCGCGCCGGGACACCCGCGCGGCGGCCGGGGCGCCGCACGCTGCTCAGCGCGATGCCACCGAGGATGGCCGCGCCCCCGCCGAGCTGAGCCGGGCCGGCCGGGTTACCGAAGACCACGACGCCCGCCACCGCGCCGACGAGCGGCTCGATGTTGAGGAACGCGCCGGCGATCTCGGCCGGCAGCCGGCTCTGCCCGAAGGCGAACAGGGTGAACGGGAGCAGGGTCCCGCCCGTGATGAGCGCGATCACGGCCACCAGGCTGCCGGTGCTGGCGGGGGCGTGCGGAACGTGCTCGGTCAGCGCGGCGAACGGCGCCGTGGCCAGGGCCGCCCCGAGGAACTGCACCGCGGTGACGGCGATGGGGTCACGGCCGCGCAGCAGCCGGGTCTGGCCGACGGTGAAGACGGCCGAGAGCAGCACGGAGGCCAGCACCAGGCCGTCGCCCCCCAGGTTCGCGCCGCCTCCGCCGCCCGCGGCGACCAGGCCGACCCCGCCGAGTGAGACGGCGAAGCCGGCCCAGGCGACCGGGCGGGCCACGCTGCGGTGCCACACCGCGGCGATGATCGCGACCAGCACGGGGGCGGTACCGATGAGCAGCGCGGCGTGGCTGACACTGGTCCGGGTAATGCCGGTGTTCTGCAGCAGGACCGTCCCGCCGTACCCGAGCGCGCCAGAGACCAGGACCGCCGGGCTCCAGGCCGTGCGCAGCCGGGACCGGGTGGCGATCAGCAGCACGGCGGCGGCCACGGCGAACCGGATGGCGGTCAGCCAGCCGGGCGGCAGCCAGCCCAGGGCGATCTTGGACAGGGGCACCGTGCTGCCCCACAGCAGCCCGGCGACGGTGAGCGCCACGAGGGCGCGGCGACGGTCGAGGTTCATGCTTCCAGGATGCGTCGTCGCGGGCCGTAATTAGCCGCAGGAGGCTTCCCGATGAATATTATTAAGTACTATGCCCGTTAACCTTGATGAAGTTGATATCCAGCTGCTGACTGCACTGCAGGCCGACGCGGACCGGACCAACGTGGAGCTGGCCCGGCTGGTCGGCCTGTCCCCCGCCGCGACGCTGCACCGGGTGCGCGCACTCAAAGAGTCCGGGGTGATCCGCATCATCCGGGCCCAGCTCGACCCGGACGCGGCCGGGTTCCCGCTGCAGCTCTACGTATTCGCGGCCCTGGGCCGGCACGATCCCCGGGCGACCCGCATCTTCGAGGACCAGGTCCGGGCGCTGCCGCAGATCATCCAGGCCGACAATCTGGCCGGCGAGATGGACTACCTGCTCAGCATCGTCGCCCGGGACGTCGCCGAGCTGCAGGAGGTGCTGACCCGGCTGTCCACCCGGGGCGGCCAGCGGCTGGTCACCTACCTGCGGCTGGCCGAGGTCAAGCCGCCCTGCGGGCTGCCGCTGGACCCGGACACGACAGCGGGTGGCCGCGCGGCGCGCCAGCGCCGGCGGCCACCCGCTGACCGGGAGGAACCGGCCGGTTAGCGAGCCCGGGCTGCCCCCGGGGGCTCAGGACTTGAGCTGCTCGATCTTGTCGCGGAACAGGGTGGTCGCGATCGTGGACTTGCGCGGCTGCCCGTGCAGGAACGCCTCGGCGAACTTCTTGGCCTGGTCGTAGGAGACCTTGCCGGGCATGGGCGGCTCGTCCGGGTTGACGTTGACGTCGACCAGGGCCGGCCCATCGTGGCTGAGCGCCTGGCGGATCGCGTCCCGGACCTCACCCGGGTGGGTCACCTTGAGACCGAGCGCACCGTTGGCGGCGGCCACCCCGGTGTAGTCCACGAACGGCTCCGGCTGGCGCACCCCGTACTCGGGGAAGCCGAGCACCATCTGCTCCCAGAGGATCTGGCCGAGCGAGTTGTTGTTGTTGATCACGATCTTGACCGGCAGCTTGTGCTTGATGGCGGTGATGAACTCGGCCATCAGCATGGCGAACCCGCCGTCGCCGACGTAGCCGATGACCTGACGGCCCGGGAACGCGTGCTGGATCCCGATGGCGTACGGCAGCCCGGGCGCCATCGTGGCCAGGTTCCCGGACAGGTAGAACCGCCGGTCGGCGCGGATGTGCCAGTGCCGCGCGGCCCAGGTGGCGATGGTCCCGCTGTCGCAGGTCAGGATGGCATCGTCGGCGGCCAGCTCGTCGAGCACGCTGACCACATACTCCGGGGCGATCGGGTCCCGCTTCTCATCCTGCAGCGCGGCCATCTTGTCCCGCCACTTGCCCATCTGCTTCTGGTACTTCTCCAGGAACGAGGTGTCGCTCCGCTGCTTGAGCAGCGGCAGCAGGGCCTGCAGGCCCTCCCGGGCGTCCCCCACCACCGGCACCTCGGTCGGCACCCGCGAGCCCGCCCGGGCCGGGTCGGCCTCGATCTGCACGATCCGCGCCTTGCCCGGCTCCGGCATGTACTTGGTGTAGGGGTAGTTGGTGCCGACCATGAACAGCGTGTCGAGGTCGTCCATCAGCTCCTCGGAGGGCCCGGTGCCGAGCAGGCCGATCCCCCCGGTGGTGTACGGCGAGTCGTCCGGCACGGTGCCCTTGCCGGACAGCGTCTTGATGATCGGTGCGCCCAGCGTCTCCGCCACCGCGAGCAGCTGCTCGCGGGCGTGCAGCGCGCCCGCGCCGGCCAGGATCGCGACCTTCTCACCGGCGTTCAGCACGTCGGCCAGCCGCTGCAGGTCCTCCTCGCGGGGCCGGCCGGGGGCGGCCAGCCGGATCGGCGACGTGGCCGGCGGACGGGCCGGGCCGACTTCCGCCCAGGGATTCTGGCCCGCCGTGGCCACCTGGATGTCGTTCGGGATGGTCAGGTGGGCCACCCCGCGCCGGGCGTAGGCGGTGCGCACCGCGATGTCCACCAGCGCGGGCAGCTGCGCGGGGTTGTAGATCATCTGGTCGTAGACCGCGACGTCCTCGTAGAGCCGGTCGAGGTTCACTTCCTGCTGGTAACCGGTGCCCAGCACCGAGGTCTCCTGCATGCCGGTGATGGCCAGCACGGGCATGTGATCAAGCTTGGCGTCGTAGAGCCCGTTCAGCAGGTGGATGCCGCCGGGCCCGGACGTGGCCAGGCAGACACCGATCTGCCCGGTCGCCTTGGCGTGGGCGGTCGCCATGAACGCGGCCGCCTCCTCGTGGTGGACCAGCACGAACTTCACCCGGTCCTGATGCCGGCGGAAGCCTTCCATGAGGCCGTTGATGCCGTCCCCCGGAAGCCCGAAGACAGTGTCCACGCCCCAGTCTGCGAGCCGCTCGACCAGAGCCTCGGATGCGATCTGTGCCACCTGCGGACCTCCAACTGATCGTGGTTAGCGCGGCAGAAGAATCTGCCCACTCCCGGCTGTCCACAGACGGGGCCGCCAAACATGGCAATTCCGCGGCCCTGCCTCCCGTGCCGAGGTTTGACCGCGCGGACCGCAGGTAGCAGTGGAGCGGACGCGCCGGTACGGCCAGGCCGCCGCAGCGGCCGCGGACCACACGGCGGACGAGGCCGGGAGGATGAACGAGATCATGGGCGGACTGAGGACGCCGGGACCGGATCCCGCCGTGCAGGGCCTGGACGCGGCCGTCTACGTGGTGCCGACCGACGCGCCCGAGGCCGACGGCACCCTGGCCTGGGACAAGACCACGCTGGTGCTGGTCACGGCCCGGGCCGGCGGTCAGCAGGGCATCGGCTGGAGCTACACCGCGGCCGCCGCCGCGCCGGTGGTGACCGGCATCCTGTCCGGCGTGGTGACGGGCCGCAGCGCGCTGGACGTGCCCGGCGCGAACGAGGCGATGACCCGGGCGCTGCGCAACGTGGGCCGCGCCGGGCATCGGCGGCGATGGCCATGTCCGCCGCCGACATCGCGCTGTGGGACCTGAAGGCCCGGCTGCTCGGCTGCCCGTCGCCGCCCTGATCGGCCGGGCCCGCGACGACGTGCCGGTCTACGGCAGCGGCGGCTTCACCACCTACGACGAGCGGCGGACCCGCGAGCAGCTGACCGGGTGGGTGGGCAAGGACCGGATCCCCCGGGTCAAGATCAAGATCGGCGAGTCCTGGGGCGGCAACGAGCGGCGCGACCTGGCCCGGGTCGCGCTGGCCCGGGAGGTCATCGGCCCGGACACGGAGCTCTACGTGGACGCCAACGGCGGCTACTCCACCGGGCAGGCCGTGCGGATGGCGGCGGCGATGGACGAGTACGGGGTGACCTGGTTCGAGGAGCCGGTGTCGTCCCAGGACCTCGCCGGGCCTGGCGGCGATCCGGCGGCAGGTCCGGCCCGACGTGGCCGCGGGCGAGTACAGCTGGACGCTGGCTGATTCCGCCCGGCTGCTGGCCGCGGGCGCGGTGGACTGCCTGCAGCTGGACGTGACCCGCTGCGGCGGCATCACCGAGTTCCTCCGCGGCGCCGCGCTGGCCGCCGCGCACAACGTGCAGGTCTCCGGGCACTGCGCGCCGAACCTGCACGCGCAGGTCGCCGCGGCCGTGCCCAACCTGCGGCACGTCGAGTACTTCCATGATCATCAGCGGATCGAGCGGATGCTGTTCGACGGGGACGCTGGATCCGGCGGGCGGCGTGCTGACGCCCGATCCGGGACGGCCCGGGCCTCGGCCTGGAGCTGCGCGCCGCGGACGCCGAGCGCTACCGCGAGGGCTGGCACCGGCCGCGGCATCGCCGCGAATACTCTGCGCCCCATGTTTATCTCCTGTGCAGGGGGCATCCTCCGGGGTACTTACTCCGCCCGCAGGATTCTGAGGTGATAGACGTGGATGCTGCGATCCCCCTCGCACCCACGCCACCGGCCGCCGACCCGGCAGCGCAGGACGACGGCGAACTGCTCGAACTCGTTCACACCCTGCCGACCGGATCCGGCGCCGCTCCGCCGCCTGCGAGGCCCTGGTACTCCGCTACCAGCTCGCTGGTCCGGTCGTGCGCCCGCCGGTACCGGGACAGCCCGGAACCGGAGGAGGAGCTGATGCAGGTCGGCTACGTCGGCCTGATCAAGGCGATCAACAAGTTCGACCCCGGCGTTCGGCGGCAGCCTGGCCGCGTACGCCCAGCCGTGCATCACCGGCGAGATCAAGCGGCATTTCCGGGACAAGCGCTGGCAGGTCCACGTCAAGCGGCCGGTCCAGGAACTCTGCTCGAGGTGCGCAAGGCCGCGCAGCGCCCTGGTCCAGGAGCTCGGTCGCGCGCCCGCGGACGAGGAGGTCGCCCGGCACCTGTGCGTCAGCCTGGCGGACATCCGGGACGCCAGCCGGGCGGACATGGTCTTCCACCCGAGTCGCTGGACGCCCCATGTCCACTGACGATGACGCGGCCACCCTGGGCGACCTGCTCGGCGGGGAAGACCCCCAGGTGGAGCACACCCTGGACATGCAGGCGGTGTCCACCCACTGGAACGAGCTGCCCGAGCGGGAGCAGCACATCCTGGCCATGCGCTTCTACGGCAACATGACCCAGGCGGAGATCGGCCAGCAGCTGGGCGTCTCGCAGATGCACGTGTCCCGGCTGCTGGCCCGGGCCCTCGACTACCTGCGCGACTGCCTGCTCGGCACCGAGCAGCGGGTCAGCTACCGCTAGCCCGCAGGTCAGCTGCTGCTGGTGACCCGCCCGCGTGGCCTCGCCGTTGAAGGCCACGCGGGCGAGCGGTCAAGCCCGGCCCGGGTGCTCAGCCGCTGGTACCCGGGCCGGACGTTCAGGCGTTCGCCGGAGGTACTTCACCATCCGCTGCCCGCGTTCACCGGGGTGAAACAGGCGGGGCTCAGCGGGTCTCCGGGACCAGCAGGACCGGGCACGGCGCGTTCCGCAGCACGTACTGGCTGCCCAGCAGCCAGGACATCGCGTTCTCGCCGCGGGAGCCGACGACGAGCAGTTCCGCGTCCAGCGTGCGGGCCGCGTCTACCAGGCTGCGCCCCGGGACGCCCTGCACGACCCGGAGTTCTACCTGCGCGGCGCCGGGCCCCAGTGCGTCGAGCGTGGCGTCGCGCAGCACGTCCTCGGCGTGGGCGCGCTGCTCACCGGCGGTGTGCAGGCCGGCGCCGACCGGGCGGGCGGCAGGCGCGGTGACCGCGCCCTCGCCGCTGTAGGCCGGTCACGGCGACGAGCTTGGCCTGCCGGAACGCGGCTTCCTGCGCGGCCGCGCGGATCGCGTCCTGGGATCCGGCCCGGTCCTGGACCGCTACGACCACCGTCATCATGCTCCCCTCCCGCCTGCCCCGGCGCCCGTCCCGGGCCGCCGCGGTGCGCCGGTCGTTTTCCTTCTCGATTGCCGCGGCCAGTTCCTGCTTGGTCATCCGGGACCGGCCGGGCACGCCCAGCCGGCGGGCCAGCCCGAGCAGGTGCTGCTTGCTCGCGTTGGCGTCCCCCTCGCCGTACTCCGCGACCGCGCTGTCGTGTGCCTTGATCCACGTCTCCTGCGCCTGGTCCGGGGACCGCTTCAGGGTGGACGGCAGTTCCTCACGTTCTGGCATGGGTCTCCCTCACGATGGGCCGCCGCGCGCGCCGGCCTGCAGCCGGTCCGCGGCGCGGGCGGCGAGGGCCATGATGGTCAGGGCCGGGTTGGCGCTGCCCTGGGTGGGCAGCACGCTGCCGTCGGTGATGTAGAGGTTGGGGACGGCGAAGCTGCGGCAGTCGCCGTCCACCACGCCGTGCCGCTCGTCGGCGGCCATCCGGGCGCCGCCGACCAGGTGGGCGTAGCGGTCGATGGTGATCACCTCGTCGGCGCCGGCCGCGTGCAGGATCTGTCTCCATGACGTCCTGGGCGGCGTGCATGAGCTGGCGTGTCGTTGTCGCACTGCGAGTAGGAGAACGCGGGCGACCGGCAGCCCGTGGCGGTCGGTCTCCTCGTCCAGGGTGACCCGGTTGTCCGCGCTGGGGCAGGAACTCACACAGCGCGCCGAGGCAGGCCCAGTGCACGTAGTCGCTCATGTAGTCGCGCAGGGCCGCGCCCCAGTGCCCCTGGGCGGCGACGTGCTCGGCCCAGGTGATCGGCAGCGGCGACACGTTCTGGATGGAGAAGCCGCGCCGGTAGGGCCGGGCGGGATCGGTCTCGTAGAACTCCTCGGAGCTGACCTCGGGCGGCGGCGCCTTGTACATCCGGACCTCGGCGTCGAACCGCCCGGCGGTCTGCGGCGCGCCCTGGACCATGAGGTAGCGGCCGACCTGGTCGAAGTCGTTGCACAGCCCGTCGGGGAACCGCCGGGAGGCGGAGTTCAGCAGCAGCCGCGGGCGTCTCGATCGAGTAGCCGGCCACGGCCACCATCCGCGGCCCGCTGGAAGCGCGGCCCGCCGCCGCGGACGTAGTGCACGCCGGTGGCCCGGCCGGTCCGCTCGTCGACCTCGATGCTGGTCACCATGGAGTCGGCCCGGACCTCGGCGCCGTGGGCCAGGGCGTCGGGGATGTGGGTGATCAGCGGGGAGGCCTTGGCGTTGACCTTGCAGCCCTGCAGGCAGAAGCCGCGGTAGATGCAGTGCGGGCGGTTGCCGAACCGGCCGTTGGCGATGGCGACGGGCCCGACCTTGGCCGTGATGCCGAGAGCGCGGGCGCCGCGCAGGAAGACCTCGCCGTTGCCGCCGACCGGGTGCGGCCGGTGCGGGTAGCGAGTGCGGGTCGCCCCAGGGCCAGTGCCTCGCCGGCGACCGGCAGCTCCTCCTCGATGTCGCGGTAGTACGGGCGCAGGTCGGCGTAGCTGATCGGCCAGTCGGCGCCGACCCCGTCCCTGGTCTAGCGTCTCGAAGTCGCTGGGGTGGAAGCGCGGGGTGTAGCCGGCGTAGTGCACCATCGACCCGCCGACGCCGCGGCCGGAGTTGTTCGAGCCGAGCGGCACCGGGTCGGCGCCGGCGATGACCCGCGGCTCGGTCCAGTACAGGTGATGCGAGCCGGCCTCGTCGCTGACCCAGTCGGCGTCCGGGTCCCAGAACGGCCCGGCGTCCAGCGCCGACCACCCGCCAGCCGCGCCGGGCCAGCCGCTGCAGCAGCGTGAGCCCCGCCCGCGCCGCAGCCGACGATGACCAGGTCGACCTCGTCGTCGTCGGCGAACCGGCGCATGTCGTCGCGCAGCCGGTGGTTGGTGCGGGTGCCGTCGTTGGGCAGCAGCCAGGCCGATTCGTTGCGCTCGCGCACTGGCTGGTCATGACGCCCTCCCGCGACCGGGTCAGTCGGCCGGGGCTGGGCGTCGGCGCACCTCGAACGGCTCGCGCCGTCCCACGCCCGTGTTCTTGTAGCCGCGCGGGTAGGCGGGGCCGGGGAAGCCGATCTCGTTCCAGGCCCAGGGGTGGGAGTAGAACGCGGTGCACGCGTAGCGGGTCCACAGGCTCCAGACCCGGCTGGCGGGCAGGCCGTGCCAGTCACCCGGCCCAGGTCCTGCACCGCCTGGATAGCCGCCTGCTCGTCGGCCGCGCAGTCGGCGAACCCGGCAGCCGAACTTGTCCTGCGGCGTCGGCGTCCAGGTAGCCGAGCGTGTCCCGCCAGGCCTGGCCGTCCTCGGGCATGTCCTCGTACCGCCAGCCGTCGGTCTGCGGCCTCGGCCAGCCGCGCGTCGATCATCGCGGCGACCGGCACCAGCGGCTCGTCGTCCTGGCCGAGGAGCTGGTCGCAGCAGCGCGGCGGCGATCGCCTCCTCGGCCGGGCTGAAGAACCGGAAGGCGCCGGCGGCGGCCCAGCCGCGACTCAGCACCACGCCGGCGGTCGACCGGATCCCAGCTGCGGGAGCCTGCGCCAGCAGCGTCGAAGCCGGGGAACCGCTCGCGGGCCGTCGCCCGGCGTCCGGCGCCCGCCGGCGTCGGGCCGCCGGATGGCGGCGGCTCACTGCTCCCGCCGCAAGATCGCGGCCAGCAGGCCCATCCCGCCGACCATGGTGACCAGCAGCGGGGCGAGCAGCGGCGGGCCCATCTCCAGGTTGTAGCGGGCGTTGGCCCAGCCGCCCGGCTTCTGGGCTGATGCCGCGGGCATGCAGGTAGGTGCCCTGGACGCCGTTGGCGACGATGGCCGCCGAGGCGACCGGCAGCGCGGTCTTGGCCATCCGGCGGCTGAAGAACCCGGCCACGCCGGCGGCCGGCGCCGACCGGGCCGAGCGCGACCGGCAGCCACATCATCTTGTTGCCGAAGCTGGCGCTGTCGTGCTCGAAGAAGATCTCGGCCGCGGTGACCAGCGCGCCCGCGGCGGTCAGGGCCGACAGGCTCCGCTCGAACGGCCCGGTCTCGACGTTGCGGACCATCCGGTCGATGCCCCGGGCCGGAGCACCCGCCGCGCCGGGCCGCCTGGTCAGCGATTTCACTGGTTTCCCTCCACGGATCACTGCCTGAGCCATGCCTGCCCGCCCGGCTACCCCCGTGGCGGGGGGCTAATCGCCGCGGGGTGTAAAGCGGGCCAGCGGGGGCAGCGGGTGGGTCTTGGGCGGCGGGGCCGGTACGGGCCGCCGGCCAGCCATCGTTCGGAGGGATCATGAACCACACAGCATTGCTGGATCGCACGTCAACCGGCCGGCTCGAGGACCTGGGCCAGCAGTTGCGCGTTGACTCGGTCCGGGCGAGCGCCGCCGCGAACTCGGGTCACCCGACCTCGTCGATGTCGGCCGCTGACCTGATGGCCGTGCTGCTCGCCCGGCATCTCCGCTATGACTTCGCCGACCCGCGCGCCGCCGGGAACGATCATCTGATCTTTTCCAAGGGGCATGCCTCGCCGCTGCTCTACGCGATGTACCGGGCCGCCGGCGCGATCGACGACGACGAGCTGCTCGGCTACCGCAGCCGGGGCAGCCGGCTGGAGGGGCATCCGACCCCCAGGCTGCCCTGGGTGGACGTGGCCACCGGCTCGCTCGGTCTCGGCCTGCCGGCCGGCGTGGGACTCGCCCTCACCGGCCGGTACCTGGACCAGCTCCCGTACCGGGTCTGGGTGCTGTGCGGGGACAGCGAGCTGGCCGAGGGGTCTGTCTGGGAGGCGTTCGAGCACGCCGGCTGCCACGAGCTGGACAACCTGACCGTGATCGTGGACGTGAACCGGCTCGGCCAGCGCGGGCCCACGCGGCACGGCTGGGACACGGCGGCGTACGCCCGGCGGATCGGCGCGTTCGACTGGCACACGATCGAGATCGACGGGCACGACGTGACCGAGATCGACCGCGCGTACGCCGAGGCCGCGCAGACCACCGGACGGCCCACGGTCATCCTGGCCCGGACCCGCAAGGGCCGGGGGGTGGCGGCCGTCGAGGATGCCGAGGGCGCGCACGGCAAGCCCCTGCCCGACCCGGAGGACGCCGTCCGTGAGCTGGGCGGGTCCCGGTTCACCCGGGTGGAGGTGCAGCCGCCGGCGCAGCGGCAGCGGCCGCATGCGTTCCAGGCCGGGCCGCTGCACCTGCCCGGGTACGAGGTCGGGTCCGCGGTGGCGACCCGGGACGCGTTCGGCGAGGCCCTGGCCGCGCTCGGCGGCGCCCGGGCGGACGTGGTCGTGCTGGACGGCGAGGTGAGCGACTCGACCCGGACCCAGTACTTCGGCGAGGCGCACCCCGAGCGCTTCTTCGAGTTCTACATCGCCGAGCAGCAGATGACCGCCGCGGCCCTGGGCATGCAGGCCCGGGGCTGGACGCCGTACCTGGCCTCGTTCGGCGCGTTCCTGACCCGCGCCTACGACTTCCTGCGGATGGCCGCGGTCAGCCGGGCCAGCCTGCGGGTGGCCGGCTCGCACGCCGGGGTCTCGATCGGCCCGGACGGCCCGTCCCAGATGGCCCTGGAGGACCTGGCCGCGTTCCGGGCCCTGCACGGCAGCACGGTGCTCTACCCGTGTGACGCCAACCAGACCGCCCGGCTGACCGCCGCCCTGGCCGATCGTGAGGGCGTCAGCTATCTGCGGCTGACCCGGGGCGCCACCCCGGTCATCTACGAAGCCGGCCAGGAATTCCCGGTGGGCGGCAGCCGGGTGCTGCGCTCGTCCGCCGACGATCAGGTGACCATCGCCGCGGCAGGTATCACGGTGCCCGAGGCGCTGTCCGCCGCCCGCCAGCTCGCCGCCCGCGGCGTGAGCGCCCGGGTGATCGACGTGTACTCGGTCAAGCCGGTCGACGCGGCCACGCTGCGCCAGGCGGCCCGGGACACCGGGCGCATCATCACGGTGGAGGACCACTGGCCCGAAGGCGGCCTGGGCAGCGCGGTGCTCGAGGTCTTCGCGGACGGCACGGATGAGGCGCTGCCGATCGTGCGCACCCTGGCCGTGCGCGAGATGCCCGGCTCGGCCAGCCCCGAGGACCAGCTCGCCGACGCCGGCATCGACGCCCGGGCCATCACCTCCGCGGCCCTCACCCTGGCCCGCGCCTGACCCGGGCGGCGCGGCCCCGGCGAGTCGCCCGGGGCCGCAGACCCCGTCCTGCGCATCGTGATCAACCGATTGGTGTCGCTGGGGTGCCACACGCGAAGTCCGAACGTCACCCTGACCAGGGCAGCCGCCAACTGGTCATCGAGTGGACGACCCAGCTTGGAGACCCAGGAGCCTAACAACCACTGGCCGAAAGGCCGCGCGGAGCGAAACCCGCCGAGCCACAGGCAAACCGCGCCTCATGCAGCCGACCACACCACTCGCAGCAAGGCGGCCCACCCACCCGCCCCCTCCGGGCCGTGGTGCCGCCTCCGCACACCTGACCCACCACCGGACCGAAGACCACACCGGCGCTGACGACTCCCCCGCCGTCCAACCCTCCGGTCCGTACAGTGATGTCACATTGCCCATGGCTGCTGCGGATGATAACCGCGCCAGAGTGATGAGCCCAGCGGAGATCAGATTGCTGCTTGACCTGGGAGGCATCCGGCTATGGTTCGACGCGTCGGGCCCCTCAGTGCTTCCCCAAGGGGAGACTGTCGCGCAGCGCCCGACCCTGGTCGCCGTCCACGGCGGGCCAGGCCTCGATCACATCAACATGAAGGAGACACTGGCCCCGCTCGCCGACGATGCCCAGATCATCTTCTACGACCAGCGCGGGCATGGCCGCAGCGACCACAGCAGCGCCGAGTTCTGGAACCTGCCAACCTGGGCCGATGACCTGCGCCGGCTCTGCGACGCCCTCGGGCTGACCAAGCCAGTCGTCCTCGGCAGCAGCTTCGGCGGATTCGTCACCCTCACCTACGCCGGGATGTTCCCCCGCCACCCAGGCGGCATCATCCTGGCCAACACCACCGGCGGCCGCATCGACTACCCCGCCAGCGTGGAGATCTTCCGCCGGCTCGGCGGCGACGAAGTGGCCGCTACAGCCAAGCGTGACTTCGCCGAAATGACCGAACGGTCAGCAGACGAATTCAACCGGGTCTGCCATCCACTGGTCAGCAGCAGGCCCGGCTTCGCCGAGGAATCCCGGCAAGGGCTGGCCAGATCGATCCACACAACAGAGGTCAACCTGCACAACTTCCGCAACGAGGCACCCCGCTTCGACCCCTGGAACGTCCTCGCCGACGTCACCTGCCCCGTCCTGATCCTTGCCGGTGAAGACGACCCCATCTGCCCCATATCCGTCGTCCAGGACCTCGCCCGCCAACTCCCCGCCGCAACAACACGACTCATCCGGCTGCCCCAAGCACGCCACCGCGTCTTCCGCGACCGCCCCGACCTCGCATTCCCCGCAGTCATGGAATTCCTGCAAGACGTCAACCAGCACCCTGCAACGTGAGCACCCCGCACAGGCCGGGCTGCCCCGATTATCAAGATCCCTACCGGACCCTCCAGCCTGCCGGTCAGGGCCGCACGATAGGGGGACTGTGCAGACACCCCCACCCCTACCGCCAGCCACACGAGTACAGCAAGGCGACCCACCCAACACCCCCAACCCCAGCGTTGTCGCGGCCTGTCCTAAATCGCCGCCTCAAGGCTCCAGAACCACCGGCAACAACCAGGGCCTGCCGGTAACGTCACGTGCCGCGTACTCTCGATGACGTGAGAAGGAAACGATGCCGCGTCGGAACCGCCGGGGCCTGCCAGGCCGTGGCCGACCGTCGGCGCCTCTGTTTGGTCGCGTCCGGCCCCGCATCGGCGATCCGGCTCGGGACCACTACATCGAAGACGAACTCTCCGACGAAGATGTCTACACCGCCTACCAGCAGCGGGACCGTTGGCTATTTCGGACCACACGGGGCATGAACATGTGGGAAGGTCCGGACGCCAGCCAGCTCCGCAGGATCGTTCTGGGAATCATGCACGAGGGCACGCCGGAGGCTGTCATCTTGCATGCATCGCTAACGAGCGCCCAGCGGCACAGCACCGGGCCATCAAGCGCGGGAGACGAGCACGATGGGTGAGCGCAAGCCGACCGAGATGACTGAACGCGAACTAGCCCAGGAAGAGCTAGCCGAATATAAGCTCTGGGCAGCCAACCACCCCGATGCGCCAGGGATCAATGCGAGCGACCTCGCCGTCATAGGTGCGACGCGCAGTAAGCCAGGTATCACCCGCGACCAGGTAGCGAAGCTCGTGCGAACCGCACACGATCACGGACGGACATGGTCCGAGATAGCCGACCGGCTCGGCATGACACCAGAGCAAGCACTACGCGCCTACGGGACGGAACCTGAGACTCAGCGGGACGTTCGGCGGAAATCGAAAACCGGGTCACTAGAGAGCGTTATCTCGACCTTGCTCTACACGTTGGCAGGCGCGCTCCAGCGAGGTGCAAAAGCACTGAACCATGCCGCTAGCGCGACCCGGGATCACCCCAGACGCTAGGCAATTCGGTCTGCTTAGTCACCAACGAGCCGCGCTCGCTGGACGGCCAATGGCTCGGTCTTGCCCTGCTTGCTCGCGGACTCTCGCGGCAGCCCACGCACCTGGATGATGTACACACGCACACCCGGCAGGTCAAGGTAAGGCGGCTTGACACTCTCCGGACCGTCGCTGGGAAGTTGGAGAGGACGGTCCGTGAGATTAATGATCACGAGATGAGCCACTGACTTCCCGTGGTCGTTAGCGTACTGAAGGGCTTGGGTCACACCGGTGGCGAGATGGGCGATATCGCGATTAGCGTCATCATAGACCTTCAGCTCACATACGAGGGGATCGTCACTTTCCAGCCCAGAGAGTACGTCGGACCGGCCTGAGGGGGAGTGCAACTGCGAGTAGGGCATGTTGAAGCCCTCGCCGAAGAGAAATTCCCGCAGGTGACGATCGTAGACTTCTTCGCCCCGGCGGCTGTCTATCTGAAATTGGGTATACAAGCGTTCCTGGTCAAACCACTCGATCTGCAGCACATACCTCTCCAGCGCGTACAAGACGCTGGACCCGTCACCTATCTGCTCATCTAGATAGTCAAACAGCGGCCGTACGACTTGTTCTGCGAAATCGCGGGCCATGGCATCGTAATGCGTTTCTGTGGAAAGAACAGAAAGGAACTGGATTATATCCAAGTCACTTTCACTGATATGCCGCAGCAGATCCCAGACAAATATGGCACGACCTGGCTCTGTCTTAGTTGGCCACTCCCAAAGCCCTCTATGAGTGAAGCCCGAAGCCCACTCGTCGTAGCTTGGGGCGGTCTCCGCCAGCCGAGCCTCTTCTAGAATATAGAAGAGAGCGGGCTGATGAGAAATCCACTCAACAACAAGATCAATCTCATGGGCAATTCTGTAGCCGTCCGCTGTGTAGAGAGACCTATACCGGTTCCGGAGCTTAACCTGCAAGTCTTGACGCCATCTCATTAGGATCTCCTCCTGAAGACATCTCCCAGACCTTGAATGGCTTCCTGCATCCGCGCAGCGGCCACCTGCACCGAGCCCGTCTGGTCCACCAGTCGAATCCCGACCCGGCAGCACGGACAGATGACAGTTGATCCCGCCACGATCTCCGCGTAGATCACCCACACCCGGTAGTCGCACCGGGGGCAAGGGACATCCAACGTGTGGCGCATGACGTCACGGCTAAGGCTTGCGATCCCGTCCCACATCCTGGCACCGGCTTCAGAGTCGCACCGGAGTCTGGCACGAGGGTCTGACAAACGCCTCGGATCCTGGCCGAACAGGCAACAGCCATCCCGTACTGCTTGGCGTCGCCGCATTTCGGCACACTGACCGCACACTCCCCGGACACGCCCCAGACCATCCGTGGTCAACGCCGGGCAGTGGCCTAGGCGGAACAGCCCGGGGCGCGCCACTGAAACCGTGACCGAGGCCGGACGTGCCGACGCTGACGGGCTACTCCTGGTCCACCGCGAACGTGCCCCAGCCACGCACGATCTTCACGCGGCCCTGCTCCTGGAGGTAGGCGAGAACCTTGCCCGCCGTAGTGCGGGCGATCCCGAACTCCTGCATGAGCCTGGCCACGCTCGGCACAGCGCCGCCAGCTGGTATCTCCCCTGAGTCGATGCGCGCGGCGATGATCGCGGCCACCTGCTGGTACGGGGGCACGGCCGAGGAGTAATCCACGCTCATGCTGGTCCACGCTGACATTCCCCCCTGAACCACATGTACCCCGCGTGGACCACCGGCTAGCATAGAACACCATGGAACACCAGCAGCAAGCGCACGCTGAGCCCGTGCAGCGAAGTCGCGATCTGATCGCCCTGCGTGATCGATGGGGCGAGGAGTACGACATCGGATGGGATGAGGAATTCGTCGCCCGGCGCCGCGAGGGGGGCCTTCTCGTCTTCGCCGCTACGGCCGATGGCTTACACCGTGCCCTGGAATTCGACCTGTCCACCCGCACATTCCCCAGACACCATGGCTGACACCAGCCCACCCATCCAGACGTCTAACCGCTGGACCATCACCGTCGACGGGGCGAGACTGCGTCGCTTACGCCATCAGCGCGGACTGTCCCGGGAACAGCTCGCTGCCAAGGCCGGAATCAGCGCCCGGACCGTGGCGAGGCTGGAACGCCTGCGGTCTGTCTCGTGCCGCAGCCGTACCCTCGTGCGCCTTGCCGCCGCCCTGGACGAAGACCCCGCCGGCTGCCCCTGAACCCCCTGTTCGCTGATGCTCGCGTATCGCGGTGACCAGGCAGTCAAGGCTCCGCAAGAAGCCCATCAGGACGGGCCCCGCACACTGGCCGCACAGGGGGGAGAGAGGCGGACCAGTCATGCACCAGGCCACCACCCCAGCCACCGCAGCGGCCCTGCTTCCCCGGCGGTCCGACGCCGGGACAGGGGGTCAGCGGCCGGGACATGACGGGCTGAGCTGTGGGGGAGATGCACGGCGCACCGTATGACCTGCTCGCCGGCTACCTGAACGTGCAGCCGGACCGGCTGCGCGGCATCGCAGCCCGGTGGCGGGCCGCCGGATACGCCGAGACCGGACGCCTCGGCCCGGGCCGGCGTGGTGCTGGCTCACCAAGGCTGGCCTGGCCGCCACCGGCCTACGGTTCGCGCCAGGGCGGCCGTCGCTGGGACGGCTGGCGCACCTGCGCGCCGTCCTCGCCGCCCGCCTGGCGCTGGAGTCCAGCCCCGCCGGGCAAGCCGGCCAGCCCTGGTGGCGCTCCGAACGCCGCATCCGCGCCGCCGCCGGCGGCCGGGTCGGGGGCGGTCATGTTCCCGACGCTGAAGCCTGCTGGGCCGAGATTGCTGGCAGCCGCTATCCGGGGGAACGGTGGGCCATCGAAGTAGAGCTCACCCCCAAGCCCCTCGCCCGCACCGCTGCCATCATGGCCGGGCTGCTGTACCGCCGCACCGGCTACAGCCCCGGCGCGAAACCACACGACCGGCCGCGCTATGACCGCGCCGTCTACCTCGTCGCCCCACCCGCGCGCAGCGTCGTCACCCGCGCCGCCGCCACCCTGCCCGCACCACTACAGGCCAGGGTCACCATCCGCGACCTGCCCCCCGAGGCCCTGCTGTGGTGACCTTCTGGGCCTACCTCCGCTTCCACCTCCTGCTCTGGGGTCTGCGAGCCACCTGGCGGGTGCTGCGCTGGGCCGTCACCGTCGCCGTCCTGATCGCCGCCGCCCCCATCACCGTGGTGGCTGCCGTCGCGTTCGCGGGCGCATGGCTGCGGGGCTGGCCCCCCGCGAAACTGTGGCGGGCCGCCGCCTGGTCGCTGCCCATGACCGGCGTGTACCTGGCCGGGCGGGCAGTACAGGCCCGCACCTGGCGGGCCCTGGCCCTGGCCCCGGTGCATGACTGGGAACACGCCTGGCACCTGGCCCAGGCCGGGCGGGTGGTGGCGGCGTTCGTGCTGTGCGCCCCGGCCGGGGTGCCCGCGGCGCTTTGCGCCGCGGGCACTGCGTGGGCCTGGCGGATCTACACCATCGAAACCGGCATCACCGGGAAAACCGCCACCGCCCCCGTCATCTTCGACGCCCGGCAGTGGAACAGGCAGGCCCGCACCGCCCGCGCCCGGGTTACTGCCCCCGGCAGCGTGCCGCTGACTGACAGGCGGGGCCGGATTGTGATGGGCGCGACGATCCGCACTGTTGGCCACCGCTGGCACCCGGTGCTGGCGGTGCCAGCCGGGGCGATGGGGCGGCATCAGGTGGTGATCGGCGCGTCCGGGTCGCGGGAAGACGAACCTGATGATGCGGACCTGGGCCGGCTGGTACGCATCTACCCGCACCACCTGGCTGCGCCGGGGTGGGCCGCGTCCGCTGCTGCTCGTGCTGGACTGCAAAGGCGGCCCCGACGCCCGGGTCAAAGCCGCCCGGACCCGCCGGCTGCTCCACGCCGCCGGCGCGTCGACGGGTCGCCGTGTGGCCCGACGAAGCGTCCGTCTCGCTGTGGGGCCTGCCGCCCCGTGATCTCGCCGTGGCGTTGTTCCAGATGATCGAGACCGGCACCGGGGATGCTGCCTACTACGCCGACATCACCCAGGCCGTGCTCACCCTGGCCGTCACCGCCCCAGGCGGCCCGCCCGTGAACGGCGCCGAGTTCCTGGACCGGCTCGACACCTCGTGGCTGGCCGCCGCCTACCGCGATGACCCCGGCCCGCTGGCTGCTGCCCGCGCCGCTCGCGCCCAGCTCCCCGACATCGCCCTGCGCTACCGCACCTTGCTGTCGCGTCTCGGCCCCGCTCTCGACGGGCCGGGGGACCTGGCCGGGGCGGATGCGTGGTATTTCATCCTGGAAGGCACCCGGGAACAGTCCGTGGCCGAAGCGCAGGCCATGGCGCTGACCGAGCTGGCCGCCGCCCTGGCCACCAGCCCCGGCACCGAACCCCGCGTCATCCTGCTGGCCTGCGACGACTACTCGGCCGTGTCCGGCCGCGTCCCGCTGTGGCAACTCTACGAACGCGGCCGGTCTCTCGGCATCGGGGTGCAGGTGTCCGCGCAGTCCTGGCAGGGGCTTGGTGAGAGTGAGGATGAGCGGTACCGGATCGCCGCCACCGCCGACGGTGGCGTGTGGCTGCTGCGCACCCCTTACCCCCAGCCGGTGTGCGAGCTGGCTGGCACCCGGCGGATCATCGAGACCGCGACCAAGGTCATCGGCGGGATGTGGGGCGACGAAGGGTCCTCCCGCGTCCAGCACGCGTGGACCGTCAACCCCCAGATCGCCCGCCGCGCCGAGACCGGCCAGGCTGCCTACATCCACGGCGGGGGCTGCACCTGGGTCCAGATCGCCCGCCCCCAGCCCTCACCCCTCCCGCTCCCGCCACCCCGCCCCGCGCCGGCGCCCGCTGTCGTGATTCCCCCGCCGGTCCGGCGGCACGAACCGTCACCCCCGCCGGCTGCGCCGGCGGCCCTGGACGACGCGTTCGGCCAGGAGGTCCGCTCGTGACCGGCCCGGACCCGTTCGCCGCCCTTGACCTGCCCGCCCGCCCCGACCTGACCGACGAGCAGGTCCGCACCGCCTGGCGGACCGTGGCGGCTGCGACCCATCCCGACCGGCCCGGGGGAGGTAACCCCGCCGCCTATGCCGCCGCGTCCGCCGCCTACGCCGCGCTGCGGACCCCGTGGGGCCGGTCGGAGGCCTACGCCGACCTGATCGCATCCGGCCCGCCATCCGCCGCCCGCACGGCCGGTAGCGGCGCGGCCAGGCCCGGCGCGCGGGCTGCTCATGCGCTGCTGCTGGTCCCGGCGCGCATCCGCCACGGCAGGCCCTTGCGGCTGGCCGGGCGCATCGTGGCCGCCGTCATTCTGGCCGTGATCGCTGCGCAGTCGGGGGCGGGCGGACCGGTGGCGGCCGGGGTCGCGGCCGGGCTGGCCGTGTGGGCGGTCCTGACCGGGCGGGGGGACCTCGCCCCGCCCCCGGGACGGTGAACCCCGATGGCTACGGACGCGCGGTGACGGGGGCGCGGCGGGTGATTCTTTACCCACCTGGCATGGTCCGGGCCCCTCAGAGCGGGCGGCCGGGCCGAGCTAAAAGCGGCAGGCCGGACCGCACGGCCTCCCCTGGCCAAGGTTACGGCCGCCCGCTCTCCCAGCCCATGCCAGGACACCGGCCAAAGAATCACCCGCCACTCACGACCGGCACACGGCCAGGAAAACCAGCACTTAGAGAGGAAGAAGAAATGGTTTCACGTGAAACCCGGATAATGGCCGTCAAGGACATGCCAGCAGGCCAGAACCGCAGCAGGGGAAGGGGAACACATGGAAAGCGAAGCGGCCAGGCCGCCGGGTGAGCAGGAAGAACACGCCGGTAATTCGCCCGCAGATATTACCAGGGGAGCCATTTACAGTTATTATAGAGATGGAATGGAAAACGCTGGCGGGCTGAAGGTCAAATGGTCGGTCCGGGTCGTGACCGGGCCGGACGCCGAAGCGATTGATGCCCGCCAGGCTGAGGTGATCAGGGAGATACTGCAATGGGCGCACCGTCATCACAAGCTGTCCCCGCCGGGCATGACCTGACCGGGGCGGGCCCGGTCCCGGTGGCGTTCCTGGGCCGGACGTCCACGCTGGTCATGCAGGACCCGGTGGCCTCGATGCGCCGCCAGGTCCGGGGGGTGCAGGCCAAGCTGCCGGCGGGCTGGTTCATCGCCTCCTGGTACTGGGACATCGAGTCCGGCGGGCTGGACATCGAGCAGCGCGGCCACGGCACCGCGCACGAGCTGTTCCCCGGGATCGGCATCCCGCGCGACGGGGGGCTGGCGGACCTGCTGGGCGAAGGCGAAGTCGCCTGACCCCCGGTTCGCCGTGGTCATGTGCGAGGACATCGAACGGTCCGGGCGGGACACGTTCAACGCGCTGAAGCTGGAAAAGGAGCTGAACGCCGCCGGGGTGCCGCTGTTCGCGACCGACGAGCCGATCGACGTGGAGGGGATCAACCCGACCACCGTGCTGGTCCGCCGGGTCAAGCAGGGCGTGGCGGAGTGGTACCGGCTGCAGGTCAAGCAGAAAGCCTGGCAAGGCCTCCGCGAGCACGCCCTGGCGGGGTGGAACACCGGCAAACCCCCCTACGGGTACGCGCCGCAGTGCTACCCCCACCCCGTCCCCGTCAAAGCAGCCCAGGGCGCCACCAAAACCCGCCTCGTCCTGGACCCCGCCCGCGCCCCGGCAGTCGCGCAGATCTTCACCTGGCGCGCCGTCGAAAAGGCCGGGATCCGGGTCATCACCGGCCGGCTGAACGCCGACCACGACACCTACCCGCCGCCCCGGGGCGACACCTGGACCTTCCACGGCGTGTATGCGCTGCTGGACAACCCGAAATACACCGGGCACATGGTGTGGAACCGCTACACCAACCCCTACAAAGACGGCCGCCGCGGCCGCCGCCACAACCCCCCCGGCCAGTGGGTCTGGTCACCCGAGCCCGCCCATCCCGCGATCATCACCCGCGAGCTGTACGACGCCGCCCAGGCGGTCAGCCACGGCCGGGACTCCAACCCGGGCGAGCCCGGCGAGCCAGCCCACCCGGCCGCACGGCGGACCTACGAGCTGCGGTCCCTGGTCCGCCACCGCGCCTGCAAACGCCGCATGTGCGGCATCCAGCGCGCCGCCGGAGCGTACTACCTGTGCCCGCACGAGATGACCAACGCCCGCCACGCCGCCGCCGTCCCCGACCACCCCACCACCGTCACCGTCCGCGAAGACCACCTCCTCGCCGCCCTCACCCAGTTCTTCGACGAGCGGATCTTCGGCCCCGAACGCGCCCGCCTCCTGCAAGAACTCCTCCCCGCCGGCGCCGCCGACGACGCCGCCCGCAAAGACAAGCAGGCCGCCAGGCTCCGCCGCCGGGTGACCCAGATCGACGCGGCCGAGCACGGCCACATGACCGAGATGGAAGCCCTCGCCGCGACCGCCGGCAACCCCAACGCCCTCGCCGCCATGCGCCGCCGTCACCTGGAACGCTTCACCGAACTGGAAACCGAACGCGACACCATCGACGCCGAGCTGGCCGGCCTGGCCGCCCAGCCCGCCCAAGTCATGAGCCCCGAACTGCTGGACGCCCTGCCGCAGATCCCCAGCCATCCTCGCCGAGCTGCCGCTCAGGCTCCGGCACAAGCTCTACCAGGCCTTCGACCTGCAACTCGTCTACAAACACGACACACCCCAGGTCACCTGCCGCGCCATCATCACCACCAGCACCCCCCACACCGTGACCGCGATCATCAACGACAGCACCCACGACACCGGCACCAGCGCGACTCAGGCACCCAGTTCAGACTCCGACTGTGCCCCTGGGGCAGCACCAATCGGTTGATCACGTAGAGGGCGCGTGACTGGCGAGGCTGGTTTTCATTATCGGGAATTCTGGGGTTGCGGCTCGCGCACGTGCGCCAGCGGGCGGGGGTGAGCGCAGCCGGAGCCGCAGCCGGAGCGCGGACGCTAGCCGGCGGCGGCGCCCACGCTGCGGCAGGCGTCCTCGGCGGTGATCGGGCTGGCGATCTCCTCCAGGCCCTTGCGCTCGGCCTTGACCCCGAGGAACACCTCGACCAGCCCGGCCAGGATCATCAGCGAGGCACCGGTCACGAACGCGATCGCGGTGTCGATCACCTTGCCCGTGCTGACCAGCGCGGAGAACAGCAGCGGGCCGGTGATCCCGCCCGCCGCGGTGCCGATCGCGTAGAAGAACGCGATGGCCAGGGCCCGGGTCTCCATCGGGAACACCTCACTGACCGTGAGGTACGCCGAGCTGGCCCCGGCCGAGGCGAAGAACAGCACCACGCACCAGCAGGCCGTCATGGTGACCGCGGTCAGGTCGCCCGCGTCGAACAGCCAGGCGGTGACCAGCAGCAGGACGCCGGACAGGATGTAGGTGCCGGCGATCATCGGCTTGCGGCCGACCGAGTCGAAGAGCCGTCCGAGGACCAGCGGGCCGATCAGGTTGCCCACCGCGATCACCGCGAAGTAGTAGCCCGGGTCGGTCTGGATGTGGAAGAACACGGTCAGGATCTGCGCGTACCCGAACGTGATCGCGTTGTACAGGAACGCCTGGCCGATGAACAGCGAGAAGCCCAGGATCGTGCGCCGCAGGTAGCGGGCGAACATGGTGTGGGCGATGGTGACGAACCCGATCGACTTGCGCTGCCGGATGGTGATCGACTGGCGCGGCTCGTCCAGGTGCGTGCCGGTCTCCTGCTCGACCCGGTGCTCGATGCCGTCCACCAGGTGCTCGGCCTCCCGGTCGCGCCCGTGGATGAACAGCCAGCGGGGGCTCTCCGGCACGTTCCGCCGGACCAGCAGCACGACCAGGCCGAGCACCACGCCGAAGCCGAAGCAGATCCGCCAGCCGACCGCGACCGGCAGGTCGTTGGTGGCCGGGACGGTGAGCAGTGCGCCCGCCGCCGCGCCGGCCCAGTAGGTGCCGTTGATGATGATGTCGATCCGGCCGCGGTGACGGCTGGGGATCAGCTCGTCGATGGCCGAATTGATCGCCGCGTACTCGCCGCCGATCCCGAACCCGGTCAGGAACCGGAACAGGAAGAACCACCAGGGCGCGAACGAGAACGCGGTGAGCGCGGTCGAGGCCAGGTACACGCCAAGGGTGATCATGAACAGTTTCTTGCGGCCGAACCGGTCGGTGAGCCAGCCGAAGAACAGGGCGCCCGACGCAGGCGCCGGCCACGTACATGGCCGCGCCGAACCCGGTGATCTGCCCCTGGGTGATGTGAATCCCGCTGCCGGGCTTGGCGATCTGGGCCGAGATGTTGCCGACGATCGTGACTTCCAGGCCGTCCAGGATCCAGACCGTGCCCAGCCCGATGATGATCATCCAATGCCACCGGGACCACGGCAGCCGGTCCAGCCGCGCGGGCACCTTGGTCTTGATGGTCCCGGTCTCTACCTCGCTCACGAGCCGTCCCTCCCTACCCGCCTGCGGCCACCCGAGCGTGCCGCCGGCCACCGGAGGGCCCGCTACCCGCGTCCGGCGGGCCTATTCAGGCGTTATGCGCCGCCGGGCACCGCGCGGAGCCGCTCCGCGGCCGCGCCGGCCAGCCGGCCGATCTGGGACAGGATGCCGAGCTCACGGAAGCCGAGCCGGGGGCCGACCCGGCCGCGCACCACGGTGATCGCCCCGGCGGCCCCGCCACCCGCCAGGATCGGCCCGACCGCGACCGAGCGGGCCCCGATCACGCTGGTCACCGGGCGGCCGTCGGGCAGGCCGCCGAGCATCCACTCGTCGTCGATCGAGCCCCGGACCTCCGGGGTGCACCGGCTGATGGCCGAGCTGATCACCGGGCAGGACCCGGCCGCGACCCCGCCCAGCGCCGTGATCAGGCCCGGATCGGGCTCCCGGGCGGACACCGCCCGGCGCGGCGGGCTGGTCAGGAAATCGACGAACACCCAGTCCGCGAACCTGCCGCTGAGCGCCTCGGCCACCGCCGAGCGCAGCTGCGCCTCCGCGACCGCGGTGACCGCCGCCACCGCGGCGCGGGCCATGGTGTCCAGGCCGATCGTCCAGGCGGTAGCCAGCCGGTGCAGATCCTCGCCGGGCACCAGTCCGGTAGCCCATCCGCCCGGGTCGTTCGTTACTGGCCCGCCAGTTGTCTTCATCACCGGCCCGTCGCTGGCGGCTGGCCACCACCGGCGGCCGGCCTCGCGTCTGGATCTTCAACGAGGCAGACTGCCCCGGGAGAATCGGCTCAAACTGAGGGGCCAGGCGCGCAGAGAGGCAGGACATGCTGACTGAGCAGGAAGCGGAGGAATTCCGGATCCGCCGGCTGGTCGAGAAGTGGGCCCTGACCAGGGACGCCGGTGACTGGGACGGGTTCGCGTCGGTGTGGCATCCCGGCGGCTGGATGACGGCCACCTGGTTCCAGGGCCGGCCGCCGACTTCATCCAGGCCAGCCGCGAGGGCTTCGACGCAGGCGTGCTTATCCTGCACTTCCTGGGCGGCTCCCGCTGCGAGGTGACCGGGGACCGGGCCGTGGCCCAGACCAAGATGACCATCCAGCAGCGGGCCCCGGTCGACGGGATCACTGCCGACGTCACCTGCACCGGGCGCTTCTACGACTTCCTCGAGAAACAGTCCGGGACCTGGGGCATCGTCCGGCGGCAGCCGATCTACGAGAAAGACCGGCTCGACCCGGTGGACCCCGGGGCCCGGCTCACGCTGGACCCGGCGCGGCTGGCCCGGTTCCCGTCCGGTTACCGGCACCTGGCCTACCTGCAGGCCCAGCTGGGCTACCGGATCGCGCCCCGGCTGCCCGGGCTGCGCGGGCCCGAAGTGGAGCGGCTCTACCAGGAGGGCCGGGACTGGCGCGCCGGGGCGGCCGCCCCGGGCCGGCCCGGCGCCGACGGCCTGCTCTCCCCCGCGGGCCCCGGCTGAGCCTGCGGTTCAGACCTCGACCGTGGTCCCCACGTCAACCCGGGAGAAGCTGTCCTCCTTGCCGCACATCGGCAGGAAGTTGTCCAGCACCATGAGCCCGACCTCGCCGAACAGGGCTTCGTGGATGACGTAGCCGCGCTGCGGGGCGACCTCGCGGGCGTAGTCGATCATCTCGCCCGTCTTCAGCCACGGCCCGCTGGCCGGCAGCAGCAGGGTCTGCACCGGGTCCTGCGGCACGGTGAACGAGTCGCCCGGGTGGAAGAGCGAGCCGTCGATCATGAACCCGGTGTTCTCGATCACCGGGATGTCCCGGTGCAGGACCGCGTGCAGGTGCCCGTAGGTGTGCACGTCGAAGCCGGCCGCGGTGAACGTGTCCCCTTCGTCCACCACGTGCACCTGATCCTGGCCGAAGCCCGCGAACTCGCTGGCCACCGACGCGTTGGTCCACAACTGCAGGCCGGGGTCGGCGGTGAGCGCCGCGCGCAGGCCGTCGGCGTCGAAGTGATCGAAGTGCTCGTGGGTGACCAGCACGGCGCTGGCGCCCTCCAGCGCGCGGGGCATGCTCCACGCCGCGGGGTCGATGACCAGCGTGACCCCGTCCTTCTCCAGCCTGACGCAGGCGTGCTCAAGCTTGGTCAGCCGCATGTGCCCTCTCCCTGACATAGCCGGATATTCACGACCCTACCGGGCCGCGTCGCTGTGGATCTGAGCGCCATCGTGCCACGATGGTGCGCGCACGTGACGCCTGACCCGGCGGCCACGTTACCCCCAGATCCACGGCAGCAACGGAGGCAGCGATGCCCGGTGACACCAGCCTGTCCTCCATCGAGCACGTCGTGGTCCTGATGCTGGAGAACCGATCGTTCGACCACATGCTCGGGTTCCTCTACACCGGCCGCGGGAACGTGTCCCCGGCCGGGCAGCCGTACGAGGGGCTGACCGGCAGCGAGTCGAACCCGGCGTCTTCCGGGCCGCCGGTCACCGTGTTCAAGATCGAGCCGACGCACCCGCAACGCCTACTTCATGCCCGGCGCGGACCCGGGCGAGGGCTACATGGCCACCAACGACCAGCTGTTCGGCAGCGAGGCCGCCCCGGCCAGCCCGGCCAGCCCGCCGACCAACGACGGCTTCGTCAAGGACTTCGCCTACACCCTGGGCTGGCAGTCGCGGGAAAGCGGCTGGTCCATCGTGCCCGGCACGACGGCCAGCGACATCATGGGCTGCTTCGCTCCGGAGACGCTGCCGGTGCTGTCCGCGCCTGGCCAGCGGCTACGCCGTCTGCGACCAGTGGTTCTCCTCGGTGCCGACCGAGACGATGCCCAACCGGGCCTTCGCCTGCGCCGGCGACCAGCCAGGGGCACATGGACGACAAGACGCACACGTTCACCTCGCCGCGCATCTTCGGCGCTGCTGGGCCAGCACGGGATCAGCTGGGCGATCTACGGCTACGACGCGGAGCCGCTCACCAAGGCGCACTTTCACCGACATCACGCGGCGCCGCGGCGAGCCATTTCGGGCGTGTTCACCGACTTCCAGCGCGGCCGCGGCGGCCGGGACGCTGCCGCGCGTTCACGTTCCTCGAGCCCAGCTGGAGTTCGACCGGCAACAGCCAGCACCCGAACTACAACGTGGCCCTGGGCGAGCAGCTCATCCACGACGTGTACGAGGCGCTGCGCAACGGGCCCGGCTGGGCGCAGACGCTGCTCGTCGTCACCTACGACGAGCACGGCGGCTGCTACGACCACGTGCCGCCGCCGGCGGGCGCGGTGCCGCCGGACGACGACGCGGGCGAGTTCGGCTTCGACTTCACCCGGTTCGGGCTGCGGGTCCCGACCGTCCTGGTCTCGCCGCTGATCGCGCCGGGCACCGTGTTCCGGGTCCGCGCCCGGGACCACGCCGCTGGACCACACGTCGATCCTGAAGACGGTGCGAGCAGCGCTGGGGCCTGCCCGCGCTGACCGCCCGGGACGCCGCCGCGCCCGGCGTTCGGTGACGTGCTCACGCTGGCCACGCCGCGCACCGACGACGTGCTGGCCGGGGTGACCGTGCCCGGTGGCCAGCGAGCCGGGACCCGCGGCCGGGCAGCCGTCGCACCTGCAGGAAGTCCAGGCCGAGCTGGTTTCCCGGCAGTTCCCGGCCGGGGTGTCGCCCGCCCCCGGGACGGCCGGCCGGCGCCGGTCAGCGACGCCGCCCTGGCCAGCTACATCCGCGCCAACGCGTAGCAGAATCTCTAACGGTCCTACCGCACCACCCGGGCACCGACCGCCATCCGGGTGGCGAGCTCGGCGTCGATCTGCCGTGCGGCGTCCTGCAGCCGGGGCAGGAACTGCTTTTCCAGCGTGCGCATCGGCACCCGGGCCGCGTGCGCGCTGGCGTTGATGGCGGCGACCACCCGGCCCGAGCTGTCCCGGATGGGCACCGCGATCGACCGGACCCCGGCCTCCAGTTCCTGGTCCACCGCGGCCCAGCCCTGCGCGGCCACCTTGACCAGGATCTGCCGCAGTTCCGTCTCGTCGGTCACGGTGCGCTCGGTCAGCGTGCGCAGGCTGGCCCGCTGCAGGTACGCGTCAAGCTCGCCCGGGGGCAGGCTGGCCAGCAGGACCCGGCCCATCGAGGTGGGGTAGGGCGGCAGCCGGGTGCCGACGGTCAGCGCGATGGTCATGATCCGGTTGGCCGAGGCCCGGGCCACGTACACGATGTCGTCGCCGTCGAGCACGCTCACCGAGCAGGACTCGTGCAGTTCCTCGGCCAGGTCCTCCAGGTGCGGCTGGGCGATCTGGGCCACGCTGAACGACGACAGGTACGCGTAGCCGAGCGCGAGGACCCGGGGCCGCAGCGAGAACTGCCGCCCGGTACTGCCCACGTACCCGAGCTCCTGCAGGGTGAGCAGGAACCGGCGGGCCGCCGCCCGGGTGAGCCCGGTCCGCTCGGCCACTTCCGACAAGGTCAGCGACGGCCGCTCGGAGGAGAAGCACCGGATCACCGCCAGCCCCCGGTCCAGGGACTGGACGAAGTCCGTCCGGCGCCCGGGGGCGGGGGGCCGGGGTCTGGTGTGTTCACATTGCGCACGATAGCGCGCTGACCGGCACAGCGCCATACAGGGCCGGCCCGCCGTGCGTCAGGTCCCGCGCCGGGGCAGCCCCGCGGCCTGGTACACCGCGTCGATCACGGTCATGTTGGCCACCGCGTCCTCGGGCGTGGTGAGCACCGGATCCCCGTGCCGTACCGCCGCCGCGAACGCCCGCAACTGGTAGGTGTAGCTCGGCTCGCCGCGGACCCGCTCACGCCGGGTGTAGCCGTCCGCGGCCACCGTCAGCCGGTTGAAGTGCTGCGGCGACACGTAGTTGAAGACCCGCAGCACGCCCTGGTCCCCGACCGCCTTGGCGTCGAGCCGGAGGACCTGCCCCGACCACAGCGACGCCGTCATCCGGCCCAGCACCCCGCCGGCGAACCGGAACGAGGCGGACATCGCCCGGTCCACGTCCGGGCCGTGCAGCCGGGCCTGCGCGGACACCACCTCGGGCTCGCCGGGGCCGAGCATGCGCAGCCAGTTGATCGCGTAGCAGCCGGCGTCCATGGTGGCCCCGCCGGCCAGGTCGTAGGAGTAGCGGATGTCGGAGAAGCGGGGCAGCGGGAAGCAGAGCGAGGCTTCCAGGTAACGGACCGGGCCGATCTCCCCGCCGAGCACCACGTCCTGCGTCCGGCGGGCCAGCGGGTGGTAGCGGTAGTGAAAGGCCTCCATGACCACCAGCCCGGAGGCCCGGGCCGCCGCGGCCACCTTGGCCGCCTCGGCGGCGTTCGCGGCGAACGGTTTCTCGCACAGCACGTGCTTGCCCGCGCCGATGGCCCGCAGCGTCCACTCGGCGTGCAGCGAGTTGGGCAGCGGGTTGTAGACGGCGTCGATGGCGGGGTCGTCGAGCAGATCCTGGTAGGAGTCGTGCACCCGGCGGATGCGGTGCTTGTCCGCGAACCGCCGGGCCCGCCCGGGGTCACGGGCGGCCACCGCGGCCACCGTGACGCCGGGGATCTGGCGCGCGGGCTTGATCAGCGCGCCAGGGGTGATCCGCGCGGCGCCCAGTGTCCCGATCCGCAACCGGTCCACGGTCACCCTTTCCTCGTGCGGCTTAACGCGTACGGCGGGTGGCTACCTCGTACAACGCGATGCCGGCCGCCACGCCAGCGTTGAGCGACTCGGTCTGGGCCGCGATCGGGATCCGCACCAGCACGTCGCAGCGCTGGGCGGCCAGCCGGGACAGGCCGCGCCCCTCCGAGCCGACGACCAGCACGAGGGGGCCATCAGCCACGTCCAGGTCACCCAGGGCGGTGTCGCCCCCGGCGTCGAGACCGGCCACGAACAGGCCGGCTTCCTGGTAGGAGGTGAGCGCGCGGACCAGGTTGGGGGCCCAGGCGACCGGCACCCGGGCCAGCGCCCCGGCGGACGCCTTCCAGGCTCCCGCGCTCACGTGCGCGGAACGCCGGGCGGGCACCAGCACGCCGTGCGCGCCGAACGCGGCGGCGGAGCGGACGATCGCGCCGAGGTTGCGCGGGTCGGTCACCGCGTCCAGCGCCACGATCAGTGGTTCCTCGCCCCGGGCCCGGGCCCGCTGCAGCAGGTCGCCCGGGTGGGCGTAGTCATAGGGGCGGACCTTCAGGGCCAGGCTCTGGTGCACCGCGCCGCCGGTCAGCCGGTCCAGTTCCGGCGGCCCGCCTCGATCACCGGGATCCCCACGTCGGCGGCGAGCCGGATCACCTCGTTAAACCGCGGGTCCGAGCCGTCCCGCGGGCCGGCGTACAGCGCGGTCGCGGGGACGTGGGCGCGCAGTGACTCCAGCACCGCGTTGCGGCCGGCCACCACCTCGGGAGCGTCGCCGGCACCGCGGGCCCGGTCCGCGCCGCCCCGGTATTCCCGGTCCGCGCCCCGGCCGCCGCGGGCGCCGTCCGGCGGCGCGCCGCGGCCCCCCGGCCCGGCGGCCTTCGCGGCCGCCCGGCGCTGCGCCGGGTGACCCGGCCGCAGGTGGGCGGGCGGCGTCGGCCCCTTGCCTTCGAGTTTCCGCTTGCCGTAACCCCCGGTACCAGGCCGCGGCTTGCCGGACTTGGTCTTCCCGCCCCGGCCGGACCGGGCGGATCCGCCGCCTGCCCCGCCCGTCATCGCTTCAGCTCCCAGCGTGGCCCCTGCGGGGTGTCCTCGATGAGGATGCCCGCCGCGTGCAGGTCGTCCCGGATCGCGTCGGCGGCCGCGTAGTCCCGGCGCTCGCGGGCGGCCTGCCGCTGGGTCAGCGCCACCGTCACCAGCGCGCTGACCACCGCGTGCAGGTCATCACCGGGACCGGCCGACGCCCACGGCTCAGCCAGCGGGTCGAGGCCGAGCACGCTGAGCATGGCCCGGACCTCACCGAGCGCGGCCGCGGCCGCGGCCGTGTCGCCCGCGGCCAGCGCGTTGTTGCCGGCCCGGACCGTGTCGTGCACGACGGCCAGGGCCTGCGGCACGGCCAGGTCGTCATCCATCGCGGCGCGGAACGCGCGGGGCAGGTCGGCGCCCGCGCCGGCCTGCGGGCTGACCTCAGCCGCCCGGGTGACGAAGTTCTCGATCCGGCGGTAGGCGGCGACGGCCTCGTCCAGCGCCTCCGCCGAGTACTCGATGCCCGAGCGGTAATGCGCCTGTCCCAGGTAGTAGCGCAGTTCGACCGGGCGCACCTGGGTCACCATGGCGTCCACCAGCAGGGAGTTGCCGAGGGATTTGCTCATCTTCTCCCCGGCCACCCCGACCAGCCCGTTGTGCAGCCAGTACTGCGCGAACCCGTCTCCGGCCGCGCGGGACTGGGCGATCTCGTTCTCGTGGTGCGGGAAGATCAGGTCGAGGCCGCCGCCGTGGATGTCGAAGGTGGGCCCCAGGTACTTCGTGGCCATCGCGGAGCACTCCAGGTGCCAGCCGGGCCGGCCCGGCCCCCAGGGGGTGTCCCAGGCGGGCTCGCCGGGCTTGGCCGCCTTCCACAGCGCGAAGTCGCGCGGGTCGTGCTTGGCCTCGTTGGCCTCGGTGTCCTCGGCCGGGCGCATGTGATCGACCCGCTGCCCGGACAGCGCGCCGTACGCCGGGTACGAGCGGACGTCGAAGTAGACGCCGCCGTCGGCGGCGTAGGCGTGCTCACCGTCGAGGAGCCGGTGCATCAGGGTGATCATCTCGGGGACGTGCCCGGTCGCCCGGGGCTCGACGTCCGGGGGAACGCAGCCCAGCACCGCGTACGCGCGGCTGAACGCCCGCTCGTTGCGCTGGGCCACCAGCCACCAGGGGACGCCCTCGGCCGCCGCGACCCGGAGGATCTTGTCGTCGATGTCGGTAACGTTCCGGCAGAACGTGACCCGGTACCCGCTGGCGCGCAGCCAGCGGGTGAGGAGGTCGAAGACCACGCCCGACCTGATGTGCCCGATGTGCGGCGGCGCCTGCACGGTAGCCCCGCACAGGTACAGCGACGCCTGACCGGGCGTCAGCGGCGTGAAGTCGCGCACCGTGCGTGCGGCAGTGTCGTAAAAGCGGAGCGTCACGCAGCACAGGCTACGGGATCACGGCCCCTGCCCGGGTGCCCCCGCAGGCCGCCTGCGCAGCCCGCACGGTCCCGATTTGCCCGGATCCGGCAGGCTTGCAACACGCCGGGTACCTGGGCTTGCCTCGAATATCCCCAGTCCACGGGCCATACGCAATATCGTCTCCCTTGACGTTAGACAGCAGAGACAGACGTGAGACGCCACCGGCGGCTGACCGCAGGCGCCGGGGGCACAGGCGTGAGATCGCAGACGTAAAGATCGCGCGGGCGGGCACGGGGCCGCATCCCGCTCGCATTCCGGTCCGCCGCTGACGCCGGCCGCCACCCGGCGGCTGCGGCGCGAGGCGCGCCGATTCCCAGCCCTTGGTCACGGCCGGGAGTCACCCAGCACCACCGCAGGAAGGACGAAGTAGCCCCGATGAACGACAATCCCCGAGCGAACGGCTCCCGGGGGCACGACCCCTACGCCGCGCTCCGCCTGGTCGCGCTCATCGCCGCGATCGCCGGGGTACTCGTGCTGGCTGCGGCCGCGTTCGTGCTCTCCTACGGCGGGATCCACAAGATCGCGCTGTCGGCCGGGGTGTCGGCCAGCATGGCCCGCATCTTCCCGGTGATCTTCGACGCGATGCTGGTGGTGTCCTGCGCCGCGGTGCTGTCGCTGCGCGGCGCGGGCTGGTGGCCGCGCACCTACTCCTGGCTGACCACGCTGGTCCTGCTGGCCGCGGTGGCGGCCGCCGACGCGGCCCACGCGACCGGCACGCACATCCCCCGCAAACCGGCCGCCGCCACCATCGCCGTCCTCCCCTGGGTCCTCCTGCTGCTGGCGTTCAGCCTGCTGCTGTCGATGCTGCGGCAGTTCCGCCGCACCCGGGCAGCCGCGCGCCAGGACGTGACCGCGTCCGCGGCAAGCACGGGGCCGGGCAGCACGGGGCCGGCCAGCACGGGGCCGGCCAGCACGGGGCCGGCCAGCACCGGGCCGGCCAGCACGGGGCTGGAGATCCTGGAACGGCGCGGCCCGGCCGCGCCGCCCGCGCCGGCCGCGCCGGTGACCCGGCCCATGGCCGAGCCGGTGGCGGTGGCGGCGACCCAGCCGGTGCCGGCGACCCAGCCGGTGGCCGGGCCGGCGACCCAGCCGGTGCCGCAGCCGGCGGCCCAGCCTCAGCCGGTGAGCCAGCCCAGCGCCCCCGGCCCGGCCACCGTCGTCGCGGCGGTCCCGGTCCGGGAGCCTGGACCGGCCGCCGGGCCGGGGGCCGCAGCCCAGGCCAACGGCACCCGCCCGGATGGCCCGCCGCCACCGCCACCGGCGCCTCTCCCGGCTGCCCAGTCCGCCGGAGGCCCGGAGCAGGCGGCGGTACCGCCGGACCCGCCGGCCGGGCCCGGGCCTGCCCCGGCAGCACCGCCCGAGTCAGTCCCGGCGGCCGAGTCCGTCCCGGCGGCCCAGTCCGTCCCGGCGGCCCAGTCCGTCGCGGCGGCCCAGTCCGTCCCGGCGGCCCAGTCCGTCGCGGCGGCCGATGTCCCCGCGGACGCTGCGCCGCCCGCCGGCGCCCCGCCGGGCGAACCAGCCCCAGACGCGGGCACCGCGGCGACCGGTCACGAGACCGCAGCCCGGGAACCGGCGGACCCCGAGACCGCCAGCACAGAGACGGCCAGCCCGGACACCGCCAGCCCCGAGACCGTGAGCCCGGGCACCGCCAGCCCGGACACCGCCAGCCCCGAGATGGTGAGCCCGGGCACCGCCAGCCCCGGCATCACGGGCCCCGGCACCGCCGGCACAGAGACCGCCAGCCCGGACACTGCCAGCCCGGAGGCCGCCAGTGGTGAACCGGACGGCCCCGCGGCACCCGATGCGGGAGCGGACCATCAGCCGCCGGGAGGCGAGCCGGCCGGCCCGGACCGGGCTGACCAGGAACCCGCAGGGGAAGACCAGGCCGTTCAGGAGCAGGTCACGCTGGAACAAGCCGGCGAGGACGAAGGCGCCGCCGGCGGGCCCGCGCCGGAGCAGGCGGACGAGCCAGCCGGGGCGGCCCCGGACCAGCCGTCCGGGACCGGGAGCGGGACCATTCACGTGCCGCATCAGGCCATGCCCGCCCCAGTGCCCGCCCCGTCACCGCACTTCGACCGGCTGCGGAGCACCCCGACGCCGCCCGAGGACGACCCCGACTCCGACACCTGACCGCACCTCGGGGCCGACCGCACCTCGCGGGCCGGCCGCACCTCCCGGGCCGGCCGCACCTCCCGGCCGGCCGCACCTCCCGGGCCGGCCGCACCTCCCGGGCCGCGCGCACCCCCCGGGCCCGGCGCGCCGCCGGCGGCCAGCCGTCTGCCGGGCCGTGAACGCGGCCGGAGCGCCGGTTAGGCTGGATCTGTCGCGGCCGGACCAGCCGGAGGAGTTACGCCGTGGGGCATATCGCTGACCTGACCGAGCTGACCTCCGAGGCGGAACTGCATGAGTTGCTGGGCACGCCGACCCGGCGCTCGGCCACGAAGGTGCGCCGGGTCCTGCACGAGCGGGACCGGGAATGGCTCGCCGCGTGCCCGTTCTGCCTGATCGCGACCGCGGACGCGGACGGCCGGTGCGACGTGTCCCCCAAGGGCGACCCGGCTGGCTTCGTGCGGGTCCTCGACGACACCACGATCGCGATCCCGGACCGCGCGGGCAACAGGCGGTTCGACGGGTTCTCCAACATCCTCAGCAACCCGCAGGTCGGCCTGCTGTTCGTGGTCCCGGGCCGGGATGACACGCTGCGCATCAACGGCCGGGCCCGGCTGATCCGCGACGCGGCGTTCTTCGACGACATGATCGTCCGCGGGAACCGGCCGCGGCTGGCCCTGCTGGTCGAGGTGGAAGAGGTCTTCTGGCACTGCGCCAAGGCATTCCTGCGGGCCCAGCTGTGGGATCCGCAGACCTGGAACCCCGGGATCCTGCCCTCGGTGGCCTGCATCGTGAAGGACGTCCAGCCCGACACCGAGGAGACGCTGGAGGACCTAGAGCGGCACTACGGCCCGGCCTACCGGGAGCTGCTCTACCCAGCCCCCGACGATCCGCCCGGTACCGGTCCCGCGAGTCACACTGGCCTCTCCCGTCCACCTTTCCCGCGGACGGTTCGCCGAACCGGACAAAACACCCCGGAAAAACGCACGTCCCGCGGGAAAAGTGGGAGGTGCCCATGATCACGTGGGAAAGTGCCCATGATCATGTGACCCAGGGGGCTCATGGTGCGGGTCGCCTGCACCGCGCGACAGCCAGGGCTAGCTCGTGAACACCAGGGCGGTGGCGATGGCGGCCAGGCCCTCGCGGCGGCCGGTCAGGCCCAGCCCGTCCGTCGTGGTCCCGGACAGGCTGACCGGGACGCCGCCGAGGGCCTCGGACAGCACTTTCTCGGCCTCGTGGCGCCGGGGCGACAGCCGCGGGCGCTCGCCGATGACCTGGATCGCGACGTTGCCGATGGCGTATCCGGCCCCGGCCACCAGGGCCGCCGTGGCCTGCAGCAGCGCCGGGCCCGAGCGCCCCGGCCCAGCGCGCCTCGGCCGTGCCGAAGTTCGCGCCGAGATCACCGAGGCCAGCGGCCGACAGCAGGGCGTCGCAGGCGGCATGAGCCGCCACGTCACCATCCGAATGACCGGTCAGGCCCGGCTCACCCGGCCAGAGCAGGCCCGCCAGGTAGAGCGGACGCCCAGGCCCGAAGGGGTGCACGTCTGTGCCCACTCCCACCCTGGGCAGCCCGCTCACCATGTGCGCGCCGCAGCGAGGTCAGGAGGCGAGGATCTCGTCGAGCAGCGCCTCAGCCTTGTCCTCGTTGGTCTTCTCAGCCAGCGCGAGCTCGCTGACCAGGATCTGCCGCGCCTTGGCCAGCATGCGCTTCTCGCCCGCGGACAGGCCGCGCTCCCGGTCCCTGCGCCACAGGTCGCGGACGACCTCGGCTACCTTGTTCACGTCACCGGAGGCGAGCTTCTCAAGGTTGGCCTTGTACCGTCGTGACCAGTTGGTCGGTTCCTCGGTGTGCGGGGCGCGAAGCACCTCGAACACCCTCTCCAGCCCTTCCTGCCCGACAACGTCCCGCACGCCCACCAGCTCGGCATTGTCCGCCGGCACGCGTACGGTCAAGTCACCCTTGTCGACCTTCAGAACGAGGTACGTCTTGTCCTCACCCTTGATCGAACGGGTCTCGATCTCTTCGATGCGAGCAGCCCCATGGTGGGGGTAGACGACCGTGTCGCCGACCTTAAAAGTCATGTGGCACATACCCCTTCCGCTAAAGCAATGTTAGCACGACCAACGGGGTTCCTTACCTGTCGTTGACGTTAAACGTGCAGGTCAATGAGCGTTTTAGGGTCTCTGAAAGCGGTCCGGGGGGCGTGTCGGGGACGACGGCGGCCCAGCGGGGCGCCCGCCCGGGGATCCTGTGCTTCCGGCGGGTTTCCCGCCGATGGCCTCGTCAGGGACCTGTTGGGGGCTTTCTCCTGGTCATGCGGGCCGGGCCAGGTCAGCGGGCTCCCGGCCGTCCCGGCGGGGCCGGGCCGGGCCCGCCGGGCACCGCCTCCGGCCGGCACCCGCGGGACGAACCGGTCTCAATCCGCTGGCGGGCAAGCGTGCCGTGGAGGCGGCGGCAGGCACATACTGGAGGACAACGAGTCCGCGCACGCCGGAGAAGGATGCTCGTGAACAGAGGTGGGGATCCGGAGCGGGACGACTATGGCCTGCCCCCGGTCGACATCGAGATCCCGGACGACGCCCGGGAGCTCGACCGTGACGTCCAGGCCTACCGGCGGGAACTGCGCGCCGCAGCGCAGGCACCGGCTGGCCCGGCGGCTGGGCGGCCCGCTCACCAGAGACGGGATGGTCCTTCCCCTGCTCGCCAGCTGCCTGGCCCTGACCCTGCTGGCCGGAACCCTGCTCACCATGTTCACGGCGCGACGCGCGGTACCGGCACGCTGCAGACGACCAGCGCGCCGCAGCGGTCCAGTCCCCCGGTGGGCCAGGTCGGCGGGTTGCTGCCGGCCGCCACCGTCATCGTCGGCCGCGGCCAGTCCCGCCCGCTGCGCACGCTGCGCCCGTCGGTCCTCGCGCTGGTCCCGGCGGGCTGCCAGTGCATGGCCGCGGCGCGGCTGCTGAGCAGGCAGGCGAGGGCCGCGAACGTGACGCTCTATTTCGTCGCGGCCCGCCCGGCGGTGGTCACCGCCAGGTCGCTGGCCAGGCAGAGCGGGCTCAGCGCCGGCCACGTGGTGACCGACACCCTTGACGCCATGGGCCAGACCTACGGGCCGGCCGGGCTGACCGCGGTGCTGGTGTACAAGGACGGCTCGGTGCGCAGCATCCAGCAGAACCTCGGCCCGGCGTTCCAGCTGGAGGACAGCCTGCGGGCGCTGAACGGGGCCAGCCCGCAGGGGCTGGACAGCCCCGGGGACACCGTGCTGCTGGCGGGCCAGGCCGGGCTGCGGCCCGCCTGACCGGCCGCGGGCCGGCGGTGCGCGGAGCTGCCGCCGCGCGGTCCGGCGACACGCCCGGGGCGGTGGCCGGCGGCCACCGGCGGCCGATACGCTTTCTCGCGTCCCAGGTGCACCTCACTCAATACGAGGAGAGCACGTGATGCTCCCCCTGAGCCGCCCCGCGGGGCGGCCTCCCGCCGCGTCCCGATCCTCCCGGCCGGGCCGCCGCGCCCTGCGCCGCGCCTGCGCCGTGGCGGCGGTGGCGCTGATCCCGGTGCTGGCGGGGTGCGAAGCCGGCAGCAACGCGCCGGTCCTGCACTGGCACCCGCCCACGAACGGGGCCTCCGCGACCATCAAGGGGGACGGGGGCGAGATCGCGGTCCGCGACGGGTTCGTGCTCGGTGCCGCGCCGAACGCGACCCTCCCGGCCGGCAGTTCGGCCGCCATATTCATGGGCATCGTCAACACGGGGCGGCTGGACCGGCTGGTCAAGATCACCGCGCCGGGCGTCGCCACCTCGGTCACCCTGCCCGCGGGCGGTGTGGTGCTGAGGCAGTACCAGAGCGCGCCGCTGACCGGCCCGGCGCCTAAGGTGATCCTCACCGGCCTGACCCGCAGCCTGGCCAGCGGCACCTACGTCAAGGTGTTCCTCACCTTCCAGAAGGCGGGCACGGTGAGCATGGACCTCCCGGTGGAGGCCCGGTTCGACTTCTACGCCACGTACTCGCCGGCCCCGGCTTCGCCGACGCCCAGCACGACCGTGAAGGGCAAGCGGCACCGCGGCACCGCGTCGGCGACCCCGACGCCGTCGGTGAGCGGCTCAGCCACGGCGACCCCGACCTCGACGCCTACGTCCTGACCCCGGACGGCCTGACCCCCGGCCGCGGCCTGACCCCGGACGGCCTGACCCCGCCTCAGCTGCCGGGCTCGAACTTGTAGCCCAGCCCGCGGACCGTGATGATGTGCCGCGGGTTGCCCGGGTCGGTCTCGACCTTGGCCCGCAGCCGCTTGATGTGCACGTCGAGGGTCTTGGTGTCGCCGACATAGTCGGCGCCCCAGACCCGGTCGATCAGCTGCATCCGGGTGAGCACCCGCCCGGTGTTCCGCAGCAGCACCTCGAGCAGCTCGAACTCCTTGAGCGGGAGCTGGACCTGCTCGCCGCGTACCGTCACCACGTGCCGCTCCACGTCCATCCGGACCGGCCCGGACTCCAGCGTGGAGATCGCCGGCGTCCTCGGGCTCGCCGCGGCGCCGGAGCACCGCGCGCATCCGGGCCACCAGCTCCCGGGAGGAAAACGGCTTGGTGACGTAGTCGTCGGCGCCCAGCTCGAGGCCGACCACCTTGTCGATCTCGCTGTCCTTGGCGGTCAGCATGATCACCGGCACGCTGGACCGCTCGCGCAGCGTGCGGCACACCTCGCTGCCGGGCAGCCCGGGCAGCATGAGGTCGAGCAGCACCAGGTCGGCGCCGTCCCGGTCGAAGGTCTCGAGCGCGTCCGGCCCGGTCGGGCAGACCGCGACCTCGAAGCCCTCCTTGCGGAGCATGTAGGACAGCGGCATCACTGAACGATTCTTCGTCCTCCACGACGAGCACCCGCGTCACTTCACAGCCTCCCTGGCAGATGATGCGGCTGGTGGCAGGGGGCTCCCGGCCGCAGCGCGTGGGCGATTCGCGACCGGCAGCCGCAGGGTGAACGTCGACCCCGCGCCTACCTTGCTCGCGACCGTGACCTTGCCGCCGTGCGCGGCGGTCACGTGCTTGACGATGGCCAGCCCGAGCCCGGTCCCGCCGGTCGCGCGGGAGCGGGCCGGGTCGACCCGGTAGAACCGCTCGAAGATCCGCTCCAGGTCACGCTCGCGGGATACCGATCCCCTGGTCGGTGACGCTGATCTCGGCCACGTCGTCGGCGACGCGGTGGGTGGCCACCACCACCCGGGTCTTCTCCGGGCTGTAGGCGACCGCGTTCTCCAGCAGGTTGCGCAGCGCGTTGACGAGGAGGTCCTCGTCTCCCAGCACCGACCAGGCCGGCAAGACCGTCGGCGGCGAGCTCGATGCCGTGCGCGTTGGCCTTCATCCGGCACCGGTCCAGGGCCTCGGCCACCACGAGGGACACATCCACCGGGATGGGGTCGGGGATCGGCTCGGCCGCCTGGATCCGGGACAGGGTGATCAGGTCCTGGGCCAGCTTGGTGAGCCGGGACGCTTCCTGCCGCATCCGGCCGGCGAACCGGCGGACCGCCTCCGGGTCGTCGGCGGCGTCCTCGACCGTCTCGGCCAGCAGGGCCAGCGCACCCACCGGGGTCTTGAGCTCGTGGCTCACGTTGGCCACGAAATCCCGCCGGACTTCCTCGACCCGGCGGCTCTCGGTCTGGTCCTCGGCCAGCAGCAGCACCAGGCCGCCACCACCCACCCCGGACCCCAGCGGGGCGACCCGGACCGCGAAGCTCGTGGTCCGGCCGCCGAACTTGGTGCCGGAGACCTCGATCTCGCCTTCCCTGATCTCGCCGTCCCGGCGGACCTGGCGGGCCAGGGCCAGCAGCTCGCCGACCATCAGGCGGTCGCCCTTGACCAGGCCGAACTGCCGGGCGGCCGCGCTGGCCCGGAGCACCCGGTCATCGCTGTCGATGACGACGGCCGACGAGGAGAGCACGGAGAGCACGGCCGCGATGCCGGCCGGGAGCCGGGGCGGCTGATGCCTCGGGACGGAAACGTCCGCGCCCGGGTGCGCCTTGGCCGCCTTCCGGATCTTCACGATGGAGAGGCTCCTGTCCCGGGGTCCGGTTCACCGGACCATCCAGCCCTGGTCACCACCACCTGCGCGCACACCCTTCGATGGTATGCGGGAGCAGCGCAGATCGCCCCGGGCCGGAGCCAGCCGGCCGCCGTGTTCCCCATCTATTCACACAGCGGCCAGTCCGGCGTCATGCCCGATTTGTCCGGCCGCAAGCCATGACACCCGGAACGGTCAGCGCCCCTGGTTGGCCACGGCCTCCGCCGCCGCGGCGGCGGCCTGCGGGTCGAGGTACCGGCCGCCCCGCTCCTTGGGCCGGAAGTCGGCGCCGATCTCGTAGACGAGCGGGATCCCGGTCGGGATGTTGAGCCCGGCGATCTCCTCGTCAGAGATGCCGTCCAGGTGCTTCACCAGGGCCCGCAGCGAGTTCCCGTGCGCGACGACCAGGACCGTCGCGTCCGCCGCGAGGTCCGGGATGATGACGTCATGCCAGTACGGCATCAGCCGGGTCAGCACGTCCTTGAGGCATTCGGTGCGCGGCATGAGCTCGGGCGGGAGCAGCGCGTAGCGCGGATCCCCGGCCGGTGAGAAGGGGTCGTCGTCGGCCAGCGGCGGCGGGGGCACGTCGTAGGACCGGCGCCAGAGCATGAACTGCTCGTCGCCGAACTCCTCCCGCGTCTGGGCCTTGTTCTTGCCCTGGAGCGCCCCGTAGTGCCGTTCGTTGAGGCGCCAGGACCTGCGCACCGGCAGCCAGAGCAGGCCGGCCGCCTCGAGCGCCAGGTTGGCGGTCTGGATGGCCCGGGTCAGCACCGACGTGTGCACGAGATCAGGCAGCACGCCCGCCTCACGCAGCAGGGCCCCGCCACTGGAGGCCTCGGCCGCGCCCCGTTCGGACAGCCCCACGTCCACCCAGCCGGTGAACAAGCCTTCCGCGTTCCATTCGCTTTCTCCGTGCCGCAGCAGCACCAGCGTCGCCATAGTGCTGAGCTTAACGGGCCGGCCGGGCGGCCCGGAGGGCCCGAGGGCCCGGGCGGCCGGGCCTTGCGCCCCGGCGCACCCGGGTCACCCGGCCCCACGCAGCCGACCAGGCAGGACCCGGCCGCGCGGGGCCGGGAACACCCCGCGCGGCCGGGTGGTTGATCAGTCGGAGGTGCATGCCCGTGCCGCGACGCTTCCCCCGGCGGATCGCGACCATCAGTGTCCATACGTCGCCACTCGAACAGCCAGGCACCGGTGACGCCGGGGGCCTGAACGTTTACGTGGTCGAGGTCGCGAAGCGCCTGGCCGGTCGCGGGGTGGAGGTCGAGATCTTCACCCGGGCCGTGTCGCCCGACGCGCCGCCCGTGGCTGAGCTCGTGCCCGGCGTGCTGGTCCGGCACGTGCGCCGGCCCGTTCGAGGAGCTGGACAAGGCGGACCTGCCCGCCCAGCTGTGCCAGTTCACGTTCGAGGTGCTGCGCGCGGAGGCCGCGCACGACCCCGGCCGGTACGACCTGGTGCACGCGCACTACTGGCTCTCCGGCCAGGTCGGGCTGGTGGCCCGGCAGCGCTGGGGGGTCCCGCTGGTGCAGTCCATGCACACGCTGGGCCGGGTCAAGAACGCAGCACTGGCCCGCGGCGACGCGGCCGAGCCGGAGATGCGGCTGCGGGGCGAGACCGAGGTCGTGTCCACCGCCGACCGGCTGGTGGCCAACACCGACGAGGAAGCGCTGCAGCTGGTGCGGCTGTACGGGGCGGACCCGGCCCGGGTGTGGACGGTGAACCCGGGCGTGGACCTCTCAGTGTTCCGGCCCGGCCCGGCCGGTGAGGCCCGGCGCCGGCTCGGCCTGCCCGCCGACGGGACCGTGGTGGTGTTCGCGGGCCGGGTGCAGCCGCTCAAGGCGCCCGATCTGGTCCTGCGGGCCGCCGCCCAGCTGGTCCGGGACGACCCGGCGCTGGCCCGGACGCTGACCCTGGCGTTCGTCGGCGGCCCGAGCGGAACCGGGCGCGCGGACCCGGACGGCCTGATCGAGCTGGCTCAGAACCTGGGCATCGCCGGCCTGGTCCGGCTGGAACCCCCGTGCCCCCAGCGCGAGCTGGCCGACTGGTACCGGGCCGCGACCGTGGTCATGGTGCCCTCGTACTCCGAGTCGTTCGGCCTGGTCGCCGTCGAGGCCCAGGCGTGCGGCACGCCGGTGATCGCGGCCGCGGTCGGCGGCCTGCGCACCGCGGTCAGGCACGGCGAGTCCGGGCTGCTGGTGAAAGGTCATGATCCGGGGAGCTACGCGCAGGCGCTCCGCGGGCTGATCCGCTCGCCCGCCCAGCAGGAGCGGCTGTCCCGGGGCGCCGTGGCGCACGCCTCGCGGTTCGGCTGGTCCCGCACGGTCAACCGGCTGATGAGCGTCTACGCGGGCGCGATGAGCAGCGCCCGGCCTGAGCAGGCCCGGGCGCAGCACGGCCCGGAACCGGCCGGCTTCACCCGGTCCTGAGCTCCCGCGCGGACCCGGCCGCCACGAAACGACCGTTAGAGAGCGCAGGACGGGGGCGGGGGCGCAGGCGTCCGCGGGCGCGGCGGCGCGGGCTGGCAGGATGGGAGACATGAGCGAGCCCGCCCGGAGCGCCAGCCCGTCCTCGGCCCAGGAAGACGCCGCGGCCGGCCTCGAGACCGCCCTGCGCGACCTGGGGCTGGGCTGGGAGAGCCCGCAGCCCGGCAGCTACCTGGTCAAGCTGGAAGGACAGCACAAGCTGGCCACGATGACATGGCTGATCGCCGGCCGGCACAGCCTGCACGTGGAGGCGTTCTTCTGCCGTCAGCCCGACGAGGACCACGCCCGCTTCTACCGCTTCCTGCTGGAGCGCAACGGCCGGATGTACGGGGTGCATTTCGCCCTCGACCCGGCCGGGGACGTGTACCTGGTGGGCCGGCTGCCGCTCAGCTCGGTGGGCCCGGCGGAGGTGGACCGGATCCTGGGCTGCGTGCTGACTTACTCCGACGAGAACTTCGACCCGGCCCTGGCCATCGGCTTCGCCTCCTCGATCCGCACGGAGTGGGCCTGGCGGGTCAAGCGCGGCGAGAGCCTGGCCAACCTGCGGGCCTTCGCCCGGCTGGCCGACCCGGAGCACGACTGGGCCGGGGACTAGCAGCGCTCAGGATTTGACCAGCCGGGAGATGGCCTCCGCCGCCTCGCGGACCGATTCGCGCCCCTCGTCGCCGCCCGCCCGGACCGCCTCGGTCACGCAGTGGCCCAGGTGCTCTTCCAGCAGCCCCAGCGCCACCGCCTGCAGGGCCCGGGTCACCGCCGAGACCTGGGTGAGCACGTCGATGCAGTAGACGTCCTCTTCCACCATGCGCTCCAGGCCGCGCACTTGGCCCTCGATCCGCCGCAACCGTTTGAGGTAGGCGTCCTTGTCCTGCGTATAACCGCGCATGCGGCGAGAATACGCTGTCCGCCCGGCGCCGCCCCAGGCCCATGGCCGTGGCGCTCACGGCGGCGGGGGCGACACGGATCCGGGCGGCGGGATCGGGCCCGGGCCGGTAGCGTCGCAGGCCAGTGCCCCCGGGTCGGTGGCCAGCAGCGGCTGGGCCAGCGGCGGCGGCGTCCGGAACGCGGGCTGGCGCAGGTCCAGCAGATCCAGCATGGGCTCGGCGTTGGCGTCCCGGTAGGTCATGGCGGGCAGATTCCACTTGCTCTCGATCAGCTTGCAGATGCTGGCGTGGTCCATGACCCGGTGCGAGACATAGTCGCGGCGGGCCCACGGCGAGATCACCGCGCAGGGCACCCGGAACCCGTACTGGCGGAACCCGTTGTAGGCGGGCTCGCCGGCCGGCACTTGGGGCGCGATGTCGTCCGGGGCCACCGCGGGCGGCGGCGGGACGTGGTCGTAGTAGCCGCCGTGCTCGTCGTAGGTCCAGATCAGCAGCGTGCGCTCCCAGCCGGCCCGGTCATCACCGCGTTGATGACCCCGGCGGCGAACTGCTCGCCCACCGCGATGTTCTGCGGGTCTTCCTCGGACTGGGTGCTGTAGTCCGGTTCCACCAGGCAGACGCTGGGCAGGGTGCCGGCCGCGGCGGCGGTGTAGAACCCGGCGATCGGCACGACGTTCGTGCCCAGGTTCTTCAGGTACAGCGGCGGGTACAGCTCGGTGGTGGCCAGGTCGGTGTAGTAGTCCTTCCAGCTCAGCCCCTGGGCGTCGAGCCGGTCGAAGATCGTCCCGTTCGGCGGGTAGTCAGACAGCCCCGGGGTGGTGTCGTCCACGAAGCCGAGCGAGGTGGCCGAGATCAGGTACCGCCGGTTCGGGTAGGTCTGGCCGAGCACCGAGCAGAAGTACCGGTCGGCGATGGGGAACACCGAGGCCATCGAGTAGTAGAAGGGCTGGTCGGCCTGCTCCCAGTAGCCCATCGCGGTCGGCCCGCTGGCCGACCGCACGAAGCCGTCGTTGCGGCCGTTGTCGAACTGGATGTGGCTCTGCATCCACTCCTGCGACGGCGCGCTGTTCTGGCAGGTGGTGGGCATCCGGAACGCGTGCTGGAGGTCCCCGTCCGGGTAGGGATTGGTATTCAGCGGCAGGCCGTCGCGGCCCAGCCGGAACCCGTCGGTGCCCGGCCGCCGCAGCATGCCGAGCCGGTTATCGAACGAGTGGTTCTCCATCATCAGCACGACGATGTGCTCGATCTGCGGGATCGTGTCGGTCCCCTCGGGCAGCGCGGGGTACGGCAGCGATCCCGGGCCGCGGAGCGGCCCGCCCGGCCCGGCCGCGCCGGGTGCGGCCGCGCGGGATCCGGCCGCGCCGGATCGGGCCGCGCGGGGTGCGGAACGCCACGCCCCGGTGCCCGCTAAGGCCGCTGCGGCCAGCCCGGCCCTGAGCGCGCCCCGCCGGCCGAGGCAGGCCGGGCCCGGCGTGCTGTCGCCCTGTCCTGAATCCCTGGTCGTCATCGTGGCTCGCCTTTCCCGTGCGCTGGCTCCGGCTCCTGGCTGCCGGAAGTGTGCCATCCCCGCCGGACCACGGCGTGGCCACGAGGTGAAGGGCGGTGGACAACGTCCGGTCGGCGGGGCGACACGCGCTCGCGCCCCGCTCCGGGGGCCCGCACCCGGCATAATGATCTTGGGAAACTTTGCCTGGGGCCTTCAGCGAACGTTCAGGTGGGCACGCTGCACTGAGCCGGGCGACATAAACTGCCTCGAACCGACCAGAGGAGTGCCATGCGGCCGGATGAGGTGCGCTTCGCGGTCGCGGCCCGGGAGGATGGCCTGCGCCGGGTACGCCGCCTGACGGTCCGGATCGGCGCCGTGGGGGTCGCCGCCGCGGCCGCGATCACGCTCGCGTTCAGTCACCTGTCCGGCTCCGCCGCGGCCAGCAGCCCGGCGAGCGGCGACCCGGCCGGGAGCAGTAGCCAGCCGGGCAGCACCCAGCAGGGCAGCAGCCAGCCGGGAGGGGGCTCGCTGCAGGCCCCGGCCCAGAATGTGGCCCCGGCCCAGGGCCGGCCCAGGGAGTCTCGGGGGGCTCGTGACCGGGGCGGTCGCGACCGGGCTGGTCCCCGGCCCGCTGGGCGCTGCGGCCGGGCCCGCGCTGACCGGGCACGCGGCGATCGTCGTCACCTCGTCCACCCCGCTCTGGTACATCACCCGCGCCACCGGCGTGGTAGCGCTCGTGCTGCTGACCATCGGGATGGCGCTCGGCCTGCTGGTCACGGTGCGCTTCGAGGGGCGCCAGTGGCCCCGGTACATCACGATCGGCCTGCACCGGAACATGTCCCTGCTGGCGCTGGCGTTCACCGCGGTGCACGTGCTGACGACGATCACCGACAACTTCGTCCCCATCGACCTGCAGGATGCTTTCATCCCGTTCATCTCCCCCTACCGGCCGCTGTGGCTCGGGCTCGGCGCGGTCGCGTTCGACCTGCTGATCGCCCTGACGGTGACCAGCCTGCTCCGGGCCCGGCTCGGTTACCGGCCCTGGCGGCTGGTGCACTGGACCGCGTACCTGTGCTGGCCGGTCGCGGTGCTGCACGGGCTCGGCACCGGCAGTGACACCCGCACCCGGTGGGTGCTGCTGGTCACCCTGCTGTGCGTGGCGGCGATCGCCGTGCTGACCGGGTGGCGCCTGGCCGACGGCTGGCCCGCGCACCCGCGGGTCCGCGTGGCCGGAGCCATCGCCCTGGTGGCCGTGCTGGCTGCGGGGGGCGCCTGGCTGGTCAGCGGCCCGCTGCGGCCCGGCTGGTCGCAGCACTCCGGGCTGCCTGGCTCTCACGCACGTCTCCCGGATCACCGGGTGACCACGGTCCGCAGCACCGGGGCGGCCGGCCAGCACCTGCCCCCGGACCAGCTGCCCCGGCTGGTCGCCCCGGGGCCGCCGCTGGGGCTGCAGGCCCACCTCAGCCGCTACGGCCCGGTCCCGGACGGCCTGGCCGGGCCGGCCGGCCAGGCCGCGCTGATCGCCAGCGTGGAACGGGCCGGGCTGACCGGCCGCGGCGGCGCGGCCTTCCCGGCCGCGCGGAAGATGCGGGCGGTCGTCGCGGCCGGCGCCCGGGCCGGGCGCGGGTGGCGGCGCGGCGGCACGGCACTGATCGCCAACGGGGCCGAGTCGGAGCCGGCCAGCGGGAAAGACGCGATCCTGCTCCGCCAGTCCCCGCACCTGGTGCTGGACGGGATCACGCTGGCGGCCGGCGCGGTCGGCGCGGACCGCGCCTACCTGTGCGTCGACGGCGCCGATCCTGAGCGGGCCGAGCGGCTGCTGGCCGCGGTGGCCGACCGCGCCCAGGCTGGCCTGGGCGGTCCGGCCGTGCACGTCGTGCTGGTGCCGGCCGGCTACGTGACCAGCGAGGAGTCCGCCCTGGTGAATTTGCTGAACGGGGGCCCGGCGCTGCCGCTGTACGTGCCGCCGCGGCCGTTCGAGCGCGGGGTCGGCGGCCAGCCCACGCTGGTCAGCAACGTCGAGACGCTGGCGCATATCGCGCTGATCGCCCGGTACGGCCCGGGCTGGTTCAGCGCGGTCGGCACGCCCGCCGCGCCCGGATCCGCCCTGGTCACGGTGGGCGGGGCGGTAGGCCGGCCCGGCGTGTACGAGATCGGCCTGGGCCTGCCGGCCAGCGAGCTGATCGAGCTGGCCGGCAGCCCGGCGGAGCCGCTGCAGGCCATCCTGGCGGGCGGTTACTTCGGCGGCTGGCTGCCGCTGCCCGCCGGCGGGCAGGTGCCGGTCAGCCCGCCGGGACTGCGCTCGGCCGGCGCCTCGTTCGGCGCGGGCGTCCTGCTCGGGCTGCCCGCGGCCTGCTGCGGGCTGGCCGAGACCGCCCGGGTGCTGCGCTACCTGGCCGGGCAGAGTGCCGGGCAGTGCGGGCCGTGCACGTTCGGCCTGCCCGCCATCGCCGACGCCCTGGCCCACCTGGCCTGGCAGGGCCGGGACCAGCGGGCCGCCGGCTGGCTGCGCTCCCTGCTGCCGCTGGTGGACAAGCGCGGGGCCTGCCACCTCCCGGACGGCGCGGTCGCCCTGGTGGCCAGCGCGCTCCGGGTGTTCGCCGGCGACCTGGAACGCCACCTCAGCCGGGGGCCGTGCCCGGCCGCCAGCCGCCCGCCGGTGCTGCCCGTGCCCCGCGCCCCCGGCGGCCGGCCGTGAGCCTGGGCGGCCGCCCGACGGGCCGGCCGTGAGCCTGGGCGGCCGCCCGACGGGCCGGCCGGCCGTGAGCCGGGACGCGAGGCGGGTCCTCCGGCTGAACCCGATCGCCTGTGATGCCCACGGCGTGTGTGCCGACCTGCTCCCCGAGATGGTGACGCTCGATCCGTGGGGGTACCCGGTCATCGCGGACGCGCCGGTCCCGGCGGAGCTTGAGGAGCACGCCCGGCGGGCGGTCGCCTCCTGCCCCACGCTGGCCCTGCGGCTGGAACGCCGGGCCCGGGAGGGCTGACACCGGGCCCGGGCGGGCGGGGTCAGCCGCCGCCCAGCTGGACGGCCTTGACCGCGAGCAGGACGACCGAGACCACCAGGTAGCCGCGGAGCAGCAGGACACCCAGCTTGATCCCGGGTGACCAGTCCACCGGCTTGAGCAGGGCCAGCGGGGGCATCCGCCAGTTCCGCCGCTCCTGGGGGCTCATCTGCACGGGGACCGGCCGGGCCCGTCGGCCGCTGCGCTGGCCGCGCTCCAGCCACAGTCCCGCCCCGCCCCCGGCCACGACCAGCACGATGGCCAGCACGCCCGCGACGTCGGCGACGTTCAGGTGAGGGAACACCGTGCTGACCACCAGGGTGCCGGACAGGGTGAGCAGCACGCCGATGATGATGGTGGCCAGGATGTTCAGCCAGCGGGGGTTGACCCAGGGGCCGAGCACCTCCGGGTCGTTGCACAGCAGCAGCAGGAACACGCTGGCGCTGGGCAGCAGCACCCCGGCCAGGGCCTGCACGCTGGTGGTGATCAGGCCGAGCGGGGCGTGCGGGATCAAGACGACGCCGGCCGCCACCACCACCAGCACGGTGTAACTGAGGTAGAACTGCTTGGCGTCGCGGAAGCTCCGGTTCAGCGAGTGCTTCAGGCCGAACACGTCGCCGAACGCGTAGCTGGTGGACAGGGTCACCGCGGACGCGCCGATGATGCTGGCGTCGAGCAGCACGATGGCGAACAGCGCGCCGAACCAGTAAGCGTGCTGCTCCAGCGCGCGGGCCACGCCCAGCGCGTCGGTGAAGTGGCCGGCCAGGTGCGTGCCGCGGACCGCGAACACCGCCACCACCATGATCGCGATGGCCCCGAGCACCACGACCACGGCACCGACCGTGGTGTCGGCCCGCTCGTAGCCGATGAACCGGGGCGTGATGCGCTTGTCGATGACGTTGGACTGCTGGAAGAACAGCTGCCAGGGCGCGACCGTGGTGCCCACGATCGCGATGATGAGCAGCACCGCGGTCGAGCTGGCGCCCCCCGGGATGCGAGGGCACCACCAGGTGGTAGCCGATCTGGCCCCAGTACGGGTGCGAGGCGAGCGCCAGCGGGTACAGCACCAGGCTGGTCGCGATGAACAGGAAGATGGCCCGTTCCCACCGGCGGAAGCTGCCGCTGGCGGTGACGCCGACCAGCAGCACCGCGGTCAGCGGCACCGAGACGTACGGGGTGACCCCGAAGTAGCGCAGCGCCAGCGAGACGCCGATGAACTCGGTGACGATGGTCAGGAAGTTGAGCAGGAACAGGTCGCCGACGCTGAACCAGCCCCAGAACCGGCCGAACCGCTCGTTGATCAGCCGGGCGTGCCCCACGCCGGTCACCGCGCCGAGCCGGACCACCATCTCCTGGTTGACGATGAGCACCGGGATCAGCAGCAGCAGCACCCAGAGCAGGCTGTAGCCGTAGTTCTGGCCGGCCTGGGCGTAGGTGGACACGCCACCCGCGTCGTTGTCGCCCACCATGACGATCAGGCCAGGTCCCATGATGGCCAGGAACGTCACCAGCCGGCGGCGCAGCCCGCGGCGGGCGTCGTCGTCGTCCACCCGGATCCGGCCCAGCGCGCCTTCGATGTCGCCGAGGTGCGCCTCGTCCAGCACCGCGCTCGGCGCCGGGGCCGGCCTCGGGATCAGCTTCGGGACGGGCCGCGGCTCGTCCTTCGGCCCCTCCCGGGGGTTACTCACTGCGCCTGCTTCACTGGGTCGCCGGCGTTCACTGCGCCTGCTTCACTGCGCCTGCTTCACTGCGCCTGCTTCACCCTCACGGGGCGTCCCGCGGTGGGCGTCGGGCGGCTGGGCGGTTTCCCGGCGCCGCCAGTCCTCCGGCAGCGTGACCTCGAGCACGTCGTCCACGGTGATCAGGCCGATGATCCGGCGATCCTCGTCCACCACCGGGATGGTGATCAGGTTGTAGTCGCTCATCAGCACCGCGACGTCGACCACGTCCGTATCCGCGCCGACCCGCACCGGGTCCCGGTCGCTGATGTCCAGCAGCGCCGTCGCGGGGTCGGCCTGCACCAGCCGGATCACGGTGGCGACACCGGACAGCCGCCCGCTGCTGTCCACCGCGTGCACGGTGGTCAGCGCCTCTGGCTGGAGGCTGTCCGCGCGGCTCACCGCGGACAGCGCGTCAGCAACCGACGCGTCCTCGCCCACGGTCAGGAAATCCACGCCCATCAGGCCGCCCGCGCTGGTCGGGTTGAACCCCATCAGCGTCAGCACCTTGGTGCGCTGACCGGGCGGGAGCAGGTCCAGTACCGCCTGCCGGCGCTGCTGCGGCAGCTCGGCCACCGCGTCCGCGGCGTCGTCGGCCCGCATCCTGGCCAGCACGCTGGCGATCTCCGCGTCGCTGCGCTCGGCCAGCAGCCGGGTGGCCTGGTCCTCGTCCAGCTCCTCGAAGACGTCCGCCTCCAGCTCGGGATCGGCGTGCACGTGCCCGAGGATCTCGGTCTCCTCGTCCTTGGACGCGTCCTCGAGCAGGTCCGCGATCTGGGCCGGCTTGAGCCGCCGGATCCGGGCCAGCGGGCCGCGCAGGCCCGCGCTGCCGGCGTGCCCGATCAGCGGCTCGAACCTGGACCAGTCGCGGAACGCGCGCCCGGCCTGGTCGTCGCGGCCCCGGCCGGCCAGCCGCCCGAGCCAGCCGGGCCCGCGGTAGGTGTCCACCCCGGCGAGCACCCACTCCTCACGCCCGTCGGGGGCCCACTGCTGGCGCAGCTCCAGGTCGTTCGCCCGGATCAGGTGGGCGCTCTGCACGTCGATGAGCCGGTGGCCCAGCACGTCCCGGCGCAGCAGGACCTCGCCGTCCCGGCGCTCGAACCGGCGCAGGTCGAGCTTGGGGCTGGTGAGCTTGAGCTCCTCGCCGTCGAAGACGCCGGTCTGCCCGACGGGGACGAATACCTCCCGGCCGCCCACTTTGGCCACCAGCCCCTTCACCACCGGCAAGGGGTTGCCGGGCAGCCGCACGACGACGTCCTGCACCTTGCCGAGGGATTCTCCCTGGCTGTCGGTGATCGGGCGGTTGAGCAGCTCTGACAGGTGAATGGTGCGGCCGGGCCGGGTCGCGGCCGGGCGGCCGGGTGCCGTCGCCATGCAGGGCATCTCCCCTCTGCGCACGATCCGCCGGGCTGGACCCCGACGGGCCCGGAAAGCCGCCGGCACTGATCGCGGGCGATCCCCCAGTGTTCCCGCCCCGGTCCGCCGGGAAATATCCGGGCGGTGAACAGCTGGCAACCCGCCGGTAAAGACGGCGGGCCGCCCGGCCAGACCTCAAGGATTCCGATTATTGGCCCGGTCCAGGGTAGGGTCACCGGGGTGGCATACAGCCAGACTGATCGCAGGCCAAGCGAGGAGGTGACGGCCGTGCTCGGCGATCCTTCCAGTACATCCCCGGCGATCACGGCCAGCGCGACGGGCCGGGTCGCCGGGCGGCTCCCCTCCCGATCCCACCGACCGCTCGCCGGCTATCCGCGGCTGGGGCGAACCCCCTAGCGGGCCGAGCCGACGGGCCCAGGAGGCTGCTGTGTCCGATCGGTTCTTCCTCAATCACCGCGACCCTTCCCGGCGGCGGCGGACGGCGCTGGCCCGCCGCCTGATCCAGCCTTCTGAGCGCACCATCACCTCCCGCCAGCTGCGGCAGGACATCGTGTCGCTGGCCGGGCTCATCGGCCGCCCCGTGCTCAACCAGGCCGGCGATGAGGTGGGCGCGGTGGCGGACCTGCTGGCCAAGGTGCACGGCGGGGAGACCTACCCGCTGGTGACCGGCGTCGTCATGCGGGTCGGGCGCCGGCGGGCCTTCCTCGACGCCTCGGCCATCGACCGGCTGCACCGCCGCTCGGTCACGCTGCGCACCGCCCGCCTGGACCTGCGCGAGTTCCAGCGGCGTGACGGAGAGGTCCTGCTGGCCCGGGACATCCTGGATCACCAGCTGGTGGACACCGACGAGATCCAGGTCATCCGGGCCGCGGACCTGTACCTGGCCCAGGTGGGAGACCCCATCCACCTGGTGGGCGTGGACGTCAGCCTGCAGACGCTGCTGCGCAGGCTGGGCCCGAAGCGGTTCCGCTGGCATCCGACCCCGGACCGGGTGATCGACTGGGCGGCGATCGAGTCGTTCGGCTCCGACTCCGCCGAGTCGCCGTCGGCGGTGAAGCTGCGCACCCCGCACGCGGCGCTGCGCAAGCTGCGCCCCGCCGAACTGGCCGACGTGCTCGAGGGGCTGGGCCGCCCGGGCCGGCAGGAGGTCATCGACAGCCTGGGCCACGACCTGGCCGCGGACGCGCTGGAGGAGATGGAGCCGCAGGAACTGACCGCGCTGCTGCGCGAGGTCGAGCCGGATCAGGCCGCGGAGCTGATCTCCAGGATGGAACCGGACGAGGCGGTGGACGCGCTGCGTGACCTGACCGGCGGGGAACAGAGCGTGCTGCTCGCCCGGATGCCGCAGCAGGTCCAGCGTGAGCTGGTCCGGCTGCTCGGCTACCCGGGGGACGAGGCGGCCGGGATCATGACCAGCGTGCTCGCCTGCGCCTCGCCCGGACGAGACGGTGGCCCAGGTCAGCCAGCGGCTGGCCGAGCAGGCCGTGCACCGGACCGAGATCGACTCGGTGGCCGTGCTCGACGGCGACGGGCGGCTGATGGGCGACGTGTCCGCCTTCGACCTGCTGGTCAGCGACGGCGGCCAGCGCCTCGGCGACCTGCTCGGCTCCGGCGGGCCGCCGATGACGCTGCGGCCCGAGGACGACCTGGACACGGTGGCCACCGAACTGGTCGAGTCGCGCCGCTCGTCGCTGCTGGTGGTGGACGACGACGGCCGCCCGCTGGGCCGGATCCTGTCTGACGACGTGCTCGACGCCCTGGTGCCCGGGCACGGCCGGCTGCACTTCCCGAGGCTCCTGCAGTGAGCGCCGTCCGGTGCCACGAGCATGGGCCGCCAGGCCCGTGCGGGTGGACGGTGCATGGGTTTCCGGACGGTGCGAACATTCAGGGAGACGCAGTGAGCACCCGCGAGCAGGACCCGTCTACGGGCGAGGACCCGGCCGCGGGCCGGGACGCAGCCGCGGGCCGGGACGCAGGCCCAGGCCGGGACGCAGCCGCGGATCTCGGCTCGCCGCGCCCCCGGGCACGCGGCGGCACGACCTCGCTGACCCGGTTCCGCGCGGGCGGGGTCCGGCTGATCCGCTCCCGGCGGGGACGGATCTGGATGCTCCTGGCCATCGCCGGGCCGGGGGTGGTCGCGGCCAACGCGGGCAACGACGCGGCCGGGATCGCCACCTACGCCTCCGCCGGGTCGCAGTTCGTCTACCGGACCCTGTTCTTCATGGTGCTGGTGACGTTCGCGCTGGTGCTGGTCCAGGAGATGGCGGTCCGGCTGGGCACGCACACCGGCAAGGGCCTGGCCGCGCTGATCCGGGAGCAGTTCAGCCTGCGGCTGACCGGGGTGGCGCTGTTCTGCGTGCTGCTGGCCAACACCGGGCTGGTGGTGTCGGAGTTCGCCGGGATCGGCGCCGCGTTCGAGCTGCTCGGCGTCAGCCGGTACGTGATCATTCCCATCGCCGCGGTGGCCATCTGGGCGCTGGTGGTGTTCGGCTCCTACCGCTACGCCGAGCGGATCTTCCTGATCCTGTCCCTGGCCTTCCTGGCCTACCCGATCGCCGCGATCCTGGGCCATCCGGACTGGGCCCAGGTCGGCAGCAACCTGGTCATCCCGCACTTCCTGTACACCAAGAGCTTCCTGCTGCTGGGCGTGGCCCTGATCGGCACCACGGTCAGCCCGTACATGCAGCTGTACGCGGCGGCGGGCGTGGTGGACAAGGGCGCCGACGAGGCCGACTACCCGCGGGTGCGGATCGACGCGATCTCAGGCGCCGTGTTCGCCTGCATCATCTCGATCACCATCATCATCGCCACCGCCGCGGCCATCGGCGGCCGCGGCCCGCTCACCTCGGCCAAGGAGGCGGCCGAGGCGCTGCGCCCGGTGGCCGGCCCGGCGGCCGAACTGCTGTTCGCGTTCGGCCTGATCGGCGCCTCCGCGCTGGCGGGCGCGGTGGTCCCGCTGTCCAGCGCCTACGCCATCAGCGAAGCCGTCGGGGTCGAGCGCTCCATCTCCCGCCGCTTCACCGAGGCCCGGCTGTTCCTGGGGCTGTTCACGGTGCAAGTGATCATCGGCGCGGCGCTGGCCCTCACCCCGATCAACCTGATCACCCTGCTGATCGGCACCCAGGTGCTGCAGGGCATCGTCACCCCGGTCATCCTGGTGTACATCCTGATCCTGACCAACCGGCGCAGCGTGCTCGGCAAGGCCGCCAACGGCCCCGTGTTCCGGATCGCGGCCACCGTGTGCACGGTGGGGATCTCGGCCATGAGCCTGGCGCTGCTGGGCTTCACCGTGCTCGGCTTCTTCGGCATCGGCTAACGGAACCGCAAAGAACTCGTGCGCTAAGGCTGCGTTAAGGGCCGCCTAGCCGGCCTGCCCGGCGGGTATCAGCCGTATGCGCGCCGTATGCCCCGTTGGTCAGGGCTGGTTCGACTCGGTGATATGAAGGCCAGGTCAGGCAAGTGGAGGGCACCTCAGTTGGCGATGCGCAAGGCAGTGGGCTTCCTGGGCAGGGGCGATAACCTGCCCGAAGGGGTCGGTTACACGCTGAAACGGCGGCTGCTCGGCCCGCCCATGGTCAACGAGGAGCTCAGCGAGCAGCGACTGTCCAACGTGGCCGCGCTCGGCGTGCTGGCCCCGGACGGGATCTCGTCCTCGGCCTACGGCACCGAGGAGATCCTGATCGAGCTGCTCAAGGGCGGCCTGGCGATCACCGCGTTCACCCTGATCCTGCCGCTGACCGGCGTGGTCTTGTTCGTCATGGCCCTGGTCGTCCTGTCGTACCGGGAAGTCGTCACCGTGTACACCCGGGCCGGCGGGTCCTACGTGGTCGCGCGGGACAATTTCGGGCCCAAGGTGGCCCAGATCGCCGCGGTCGCGCTGCTCATCGACTACGTGGTCACGGTGGCGGTGCAGGTGGCCGCGGGCACGGCCGCGGTGGCCTCGGCGATCCCCGCCCTGAACAACACCACGCTGATCACCGTCATCTCGATCGCGATCGTGATCTTGATGTGTTACGGGAACCTGCGCGGCATCCGCGAGGCCAGCCGGTCGTTCGCGGTGCCCACCTACCTGTTCTCCGGCATCGTCATCCTGATGATCATCACCGGCCTGGTCCGGGAGATCTTCGGCGACCTGCCGCAGCGCGCCTATCCCCTGCCCGGCCAGTACACCGGCCACCACTCCTACAGCGGCCTGATCGCGTTCGGGATGGTCTTCGTGCTGCTGCGCGCGTTCGCCAACGGCGGCTCGTCGCTGACCGGCATCGAGGCCGTGTCGAACGCGGTCAGCGCGTTCAAGCCGCCTGAGGGCATCAACGCCCGCCGCGTGCTGGTCACCGAGGGCATCATCCTGGGCACCCTGGTGGCCGGGATCTCCTGGCTGGCCCACGCGACCCACTCCGCGCCGTACACGACCGGCGTGCCGACGGTGCTGGCCCAGGAGGCCCACGCGGTCTTCGGCGCGCACGGGGTGGGCGAGGTGCTGTTCGTGGCCGTCCAGGCGGCCACCGCGCTGATCCTCTATACCGGCGGGAACACCAGCTTCAACGGATTCCCGTTTCTGGCCAATTTCGTGGCCGCGGACGCGTTCCTGCCCCGCTGGCTGACCAAGCGCGGCCACCGGCTCGTTTTCTCTAACGGCATTATCGTGCTCGCCGTCCTGTCCTGCGCCCTGCTGGCCGGGGCCGGCGCCAACGTCAACAGCCTGGTGCCGTTCTACGCGATCGGCGTGTTCACGGCGTTCACCATGGCCGGGTTCGGCATGGCCAAGTACCACCACACGCACCGGGAACCGCACTGGCGGCGCAAGCTGGTGATCAACTTCTCCGCGGGCGTCACGTCGCTGGTCGTGGTGGCGATCTTCGTGCTGGTGAAGTTCACCGAGGGCGCCTGGCTGGTGGTGATCCTGTTCATCATCGGCGTGCCGGCGCTGATCCGGCTCAACCGCGAGTACGGGATGGAAGCCCAGGTCCTGGAGCGGATCACCGACCGGCCCAAGCCGCCCGGCCGCCCCGAACTACACCCGGCGGACCGTGTTCGTCTTCGTGGACAGCTTCGACCTGGCCACCATCGCCGCGCTGCGGTACGCCCGCAGCCTGCGGCCCACGACGCTGCGCGCGGTTCATTTCGTCATCGACACCGCGGTCGCGGACTGCCCTCCGCGAGGAGTGGACCCGGGCGGGCATGGACGTCGTGCTGGACTTCATCGACTGCCCGGACCGGCGGATCACCCGGGCGGCGGCCGAACTGGTCAGCGCGGAGGCCGCGCAGCCGGGCGTGCAGGTCACGGTGGTCCTGCCGCGGCGCAGCTACTCGCCGCTGATCGGCCGGCTGCTGCACGACCGCACCGCCGACAAGATCGCGGCGGTGGTGAGCCGGATCCCGCACGCGGCCGCGACCATCGTCCCGTTCGACGTGCAGAGCAGGCTGGAGGTGCTGCACGCCCGCCACCTCGCGCAGGCGGAGCGGACCGCGGGGGACAAGGCCCACCTCCCCGGCCTGGTCAAGGAGGCCGCCCGGGAGGAGCGGGCCGCGGCGGCCGAAGCGCCCCCCGCCGATCCGGCCGAGGCCCCCGGCGGCACCGCGGGCCCGGACACGGCCGGCCGGGCACGGGGGACCGGCCGGGACGGGGCCGGCCGGGACGGGGCCGTGGCCGCCAACGGGGCCCTGGGGGCAGGCACCGACGGCGGCGGACCGGTGGCGGACCCGTCGGCCGCCCTGCCCGCGATCCTGCACGCGCCGTCCGGGCTGCGCCGGGTACTGCGCGGGCGGCGGCGCGGCGCGGACCAGCCGCCCCCCGGCCCGCCGCCGGCCGACAACGCCAGCTACGACCGGCCCGCGCCGCCCGCCGGGGTCAACCCGATCGGCGCGCTGAACCGGCCGGGCCGGGCCACGGTCGAGGGCCGGGTCCGGGCGGTGGAGATCCGGCCGGTCGAGCGGAACTCCGTGCTGGCCGTGGACGTCGCCGACTCCACCGGCGACCTGACCGCCCTGTTCTACGGCCGTTCGCACATCCCCGGCGTAGTCTGCGGGGCCAAGGTGCGCTTCCGCGGGCCGGTAGGGCTGCGCCCGGAAGGCCCCGTGATGATCAACCCGGCGTACGAGTTGCTGTCCGGGAGTGCGACCCGGGGCACGCTGGGGGAAGACTCTTCAGGCGGGAAGCCGCCCGGCCCCGGGCGGCGAGACGACGGGCAGGACGCCTGACTGGGGGCTTCCAGCGATGATGGCCGGCGGAGGACACGCGCACGACCATGCCCTGACGGCCACCGGGCGGCACCGCGGGGCGCTGGCCGCGGTGCTGGCCATCACGCTCAGCATCGCGGCCGGCGAGATTGCCGGGGCGGTGCTGTCCGGCTCCCTGGTGCTGCTGGCCGACGCGGCGCACATGGCCGCGGACGCGGCCGGGGTCGGCCTGTCCCTGCTCGCCGCGCACTTCGCCGGCAAGCCCGCGACCGAGCGGCGCACGTTCGGCTACGCCCGGGCCGAGATCCTGGCCGCCACGGCCAACGCGCTGCTGCTGCTGGGCATGGCCACGTTCATCCTGGTCGAGGCGGCCCGGCGGCTCGCCGTCGCCGCCGCCGGTGAACACCGGGGTGATGGCGGTGTTCGGCTGCATCGCGCTGGCCGGCAACGGCGCGTCGCTGATCCTGCTCCGCCGGGCCCAGGCCGAGAGCCTGAACGCCCGCGGCGCGTTCCTGGAGGTCGCCTCGGACACGTTCGGCGCCCTGGCCGTGCTGGTCACGGCGGCCGATCATCGCGGTGTCCGGGTTCACCTGGCCGACCCCATCGCCTCCCTGGCGGTCGGCGTGCTGATCCTGCCCCGGACCTGGCGGCTGCTCCGGGACGCGGTGGACGTGCTGCTGGAGGCGAGCCCGCGGGGCATCGACCTGAGCGAGGTGCGGCAGCACATGACCGGGCTGGACGGCGTCATCGACGTGCACGACCTGCACGCCTGGACCATCACCTCCGGGCTGCCGGTGCTGTCCGCCCACGTGGTGGTGGACCCCGGCACCCTGGCCAGCGGGTGCGGCCCGGGCCTGCTGGACCAGCTGCAGGAATGCGTCCGCGGC
>CAWJDQ010000009.1:0-3295 GCA_963841695.1 uncultured Actinomycetes bacterium
CCAGTAAGGCGCTGCCCTGCTGCCGTGCTGCCCTGCTGCCGTGCTGGCCTGTTGTCGCGCGGCTCAGGGCGCGGCGGGCAGGCGGGCAGGGTAGTCACCGAGTCGGTCGCGGTTCGGCCGCCCGGCTGCTGGCGCTCGGGTCATTAGGGTCGGTCGGCGCGGGCCAGGCGCACGCGCAGGTAGATGATCAGCACGACGAGCAGTACAGCGATTGCTCCTGGTGCTATCGTGCCGGCCCAGTCGAAGCCTGGGCTCGGCGGGAACCCCGGGGGGACCGGCAGGCCCATGCGGGCCGCCATTTCCCGGGCGAGCTCGCGTTGCTGGAGGGTGGGGCCCTGGCTCAGGGCGGCCGCAGCTGAGGCGAACGCAAAGACGAAGGCGGCGGCGGCGGATGCGCCGATGGCGACCCGCAGGGCGACGACGCTATGGGCTCGTTCCAGGGCGGTGGTGCGCGCCGCGAGGGCGTCATCTCGAGGCAGGTCGGCGAGCAGGGCGGTCAGCTCTTTCCCGGTGCGGGCGGCCAGGGCCTGCCCGGATCGCTGGTCGAATTCGTCGGCGGTGATCCGGCCGGCCTGGAAGGCCTCGCTCAGCTCAAAGAGCGCCCGGTCGCGGTCGCCGTCGGATACCCGGAGATCACCGGGGGGATAGTTCCAGCCGGCTCGGTCCATGGTTCGTGCTCCCTCGGCGCGGAGTTCAGCGTTAACGCCCGGCGGTGATGCGCGGCGGGCGGCAGGCCACCGGGCCCAACGCCGCGCCAGTTGCCCGCATCGACTCATTAATATACTCTGCTAGTTACCTAGATTAACTCCTGGTGGCACGGTTGGGGAGTGGTGGTGATCGAGTTCCACATCAACAGCAGGTCGGGTGTCGCGCCGTACCTGCAGCTGATCCGGCAGGTACGGCAGGCGCTGCGCCTGGGCTTGCTGCGGGCGGGAGATCAGCTGCCCACCGTCAAGGACGTGGCCAGGCTCGGTGGCGATCAATCCCAACACGGTGCTCAAGGCCTACCGGCTGCTGGAGTACGAGGGCCTGGTGGCCGCCAAGCCGGGCGTCGGCACCTTCGTGACCAAGACCGTCAGCGACGCGACGGTCGCCGCGCATCAGCGGCTGAGCGGGGAGCTGTCGGCGTGGATCGGCCGCGCACAGCAGGCGGGCCTGGACCTCGAGGATATTGAGGCGCTGTTTCAGCGGGCCGTCGGGTCCGCCGCACGGGAGGAAGCAGTATGACGAACGCAACCGCGGCGATTGAGGCACGCGGTCTCGGCAAGCGCTACGGGCACCGCTGGGCCCTGGCCGACTGCACGCTTTCCATCCCGGCCGGGCACGTGGCCGGGCTTGTCGGCCCGAACGGGGCCGGCAAGACCACCTTGATCAGCCTGGCCACCGGGATGCTGGCCCCGACCACCGGCACCGTCGAGGTGCTCGGCAACCAGCCGGCCAGCGATCCCGATCAACTCGCCCGCGTCGGCTACGTCGCGCAGGACACCCCGACCTACGCCGGGCTGAGCGTGGCCGACCACCTTCGGCTCGGCGCGCACCTGAACCCGCGCTGGGACGCTGGGCTGGCGCGGCGGCGGATCGAGCAGCTTGGCCTGGACCCCAAGCAGAAGGCGGGCAAGCTGTCCGGCGGCCAGCGGGCCCAGCTCGCGCTCACCCTGGCTATCGCCAAGCGCCCTGAGCTGCTGATCATGGACGAGCCGATCGCCAGCCTGGACCCGCGGGCCCGGCACGAGTTCTTGCAAGTCCTGATGAACGCGACGGCCGAGCAAGAGCTCAGCGTGGTGATGTCCTCGCACCTGGTAGCCGACCTGGAACGGGTCAGCGACTTCCTGATCGTGCTGGTCGCCTCGCGGGTGCGGATCGACGGGGAGGTGGACGACCTGCTCGCCACCCACCACCTGCTGACCGGCCCGCGCCGCGCCGCCGCCAGCCTGCCGGGCAGCCAGCAGGTCATCACCCAAAGCCACACCGGCCGGCAGAGCACATTCCTGATCCGCAGCAGCGAGCCGATCATCGACCCGTCCTGGACGGTCGAGGAGGTCAGCCTGGAGGACCTGGTACTCGCCTACATGGGACACGCCGCTGGATCGCAGGACCAGATACTGGAGGCGAACCAATGATCTGGCTGACCTGGCGCCAGCTCCGCCCGCAGGCCATCGCCGCAGCCGGCGGGATGGCCGTAGTCGCGATCGTGCTGGCGGCGACGAGGCCAGGCCTGGCTAGCGCGTATACCGCCGCGCGCCTGTCCGCCTGCCACGCCCACTGCGCCACCGCCGCGAGCATCTTCCTCGACCGGGTCGGCAACCTCGACCACGTCCTCTACTTCGGCAGCGTCCTCCTCATGATCGTGGCGCCCGCGCTGATGGGCCTGTTCTGGGGCGCGCCGCTGATCGCCGGCGAGGTCGAGGTCGGCACGCACCGGATCGCCTGGAACCAGAGCGTCACGCGCACTCGCTGGACCCTGGTCAAGCTCGGTCTGGTCGGCCTGGCCGCCGCCGCGACGGCGGGCCTGCTCAGCCTGATGGTGACCTGGTGGGCCAGCCCGATCGACGCAGCATCGCTCGCCGGCGGATCTGCGCAAGCCGCCGCAACCGGAGGGAACGGCGCACACATCACCTTTTCCGGGTTCGCGGAGACCCGGCTTGACCCGGTCATCTTCGCCGCCCGGGGCGTGGCCCCGCTCGGCTACGCGGCGTTCGCCTTCGCGCTCGGCGTGACCGCGGGCGTGCTGCTGCGCCGGACGCTGCCCGCGATGGCCGTGACGCTGGTCGGTTTCGCCGTGATCCAGGTGCTGGTGCCGAACGCCGTCCGGCCGTACCTGCTCCCGCCCTCCCACGTCACGGTGCCGCTGAACATCCAGAACGGGATCCATCTCAACACGAACGCGGGCAGCGGGCTGAGCCAGATACAGCTCACCGGGTCTTTCGCCGAGCCGGGCGCGTGGGTCCTGTCCCAGGATTTCTATACCGGAAGACGTGCGGACCCGGACGTCATCATCACCTCATCGGGCCCGGAACTCGCGCCGCCACCTCAGGCCTGTATTCCCACGCTCGGATCTGGCATCAGCCCTGCCGATTGCCGGAACGCGCTGGCTGCCTTGCACCTGCGCCAGTCCGTCACCTACCAGCCCGCCAGCCGGTTCTGGCCGCTGCAGTTGATCGAAACCGGCATCTACCTGCTGCTGGCCGCCGGGCTCGGCTGCGTCTGCGTGTGGCAGGTCCGCCGCAGGCGGACACCATGACCTGACCAGCGCGTGGCTATCCCAGGTGGCCGGGTCGGCCGTGCCCCCGGAACA
>CAWJDQ010000010.1:0-201924 GCA_963841695.1 uncultured Actinomycetes bacterium
TTTCGATTGAACTTGGCGAAGGTCTTCAGGACCTCGGTGCTGTAGTCGGGCTCGCCGGCGTAGCGGCTGACCCGGACCCGGTTCCCCTTGATGTGCACGCTGTAGGCCACGGTCGCGAGGTCGGCGTGCATCGCCGCGGTCTGCGCCACCAGGGCGGTGAACGCCTCCGACCGGGTGTACCCGGCCAGGTACTCGCGGAAGGCCCGCAGGCCGGCCGACGCCAGGCCGGCCTCGTTCAGGTCGGCGGCGCGAGGCCGGCGGCGCCGAGGTCGCTGGCCAGCGTCTCGACGGCGCCGCAGTAGGTGCCGGCCGCGTGCAGGAACCACCATCCGGTCTGGTGTCTCTCGCGCAGTTTTCCCGCCTGGGCGAGGTGTGCGCGCATGTCCCGCATCCGTTGCGCGAACGCCCGTACCGCCGTGAGGGTCGGGGCCTGATCCAGGTCGCGGAGGACATCGTGCCGGTACCGCACGGACTCGGGTTCGCGGAGCGGGGTGTGCAGGAACGGCCTGAGGTCGTACTCACCGCGGCCCATCGTGATGGCGTCGGTGACCTGGTCGAGGTTCAGGTCCGCGAAGAACGCGGGCTGCGTGGCCTGCTGGCTGGCCTGCTGGGCGGCGCGCTCGGCGGCCTGCTGGGCCCGGGCGGCGTCCTCGGGACGCAGGAACAGGATGCTGGGGTGCGGCGGGGTCATCTGCTTCTGCCGTTTCTGTCGGTAGAAGCCATCAGCCAGGGTGGCACTCGAAGCGGGCCTCATCGCTTGCCCCCATGCTATCCGGCCGGATCAGGCAGGTCCCGGGCCCGGGGCCTGGCGGGCGCTCGCGTCCGGGCGGGGTCTGCCGCCGGGGCCGGGGGGCGGGTTTGCGGGCTCGGACCTCATCGGCCACAATGCTCCGAGGCGATGAAGCTCGCCTTAACCGCAGGACGGACGTCCCGCTGATGGCTTCTACCACCGTGTACAGAGCCGTGGTAAGGAGCCGATCATGACTGACGAGCCGCCGGAGCCGCCGGGCCACCATACGGGGGCCGCCGAATGAGTGCGGCCCTGCCCGTCCCGGTTATCCAGCTTTTCCAGGTCCTGACCATCGCGCTGGGGTCGCCCGCGATCTCGGGCGTCATCGCCAAGGTCGAGGCGCGGTTGCAGGGCCGCCGGGGCCCCCGGGTGCTGCAGCCCTACTACGACCTGGCCAAGCTGTTCCGCAAGGAGGCGCTGGCCCCGGAGGGGGCGAGCTGGGTGTTCCTGGCCGCCCCGCTCGCCGCGTTCACCTGTTACCTGACGGTCCCGCTGCTGATCCCGGTGCTGACCACGTACGGGCTGCCGCTCGGGTACATGGGCGACATCCTCGGCGGGGGATTCATCCTCTCGCTGGCCAGCTTCCTGGTCGCGGTGGCCGCCTCGGACACCTCCAGCCCGTACGCGCAGCTCGGCGCCAGCCGGGCCAAGACGTTCTCGGCGATCACCGAGCCCGTGGTGCTGTTCGTGGTGTTCACCGTGGGCCTCATCACCGGCACCGACCTGCCGTACGCGCTGGCGGCCACGGTCCGCTCCTCGGCCGGCCAGATCATCCGGCCGGCGCACGCGCTCGCGGCCGCCGCGCTGTTCATGGTCATCCTGGCCGAGACCGGCCGCATCCCGGTGGAGACGCACACCGGCACCAACGAGTTCGGGATGATCGAGGAAGCCCGGCCGTTCGAGCACTCCGGGCCGTACTTCGCCTGGCTGCGCTGGGGGTCGGCGGCCAAGCAGCTGATCCTGTACACGATCCTGATCAACGTGTTCGTGGCCCCGTGGGGGCTGGCCGCCAGCACCCAGGTCGGCGCGGTACTGCTGGCCATCGTGGCGCTGCTGGCCAAGGCCTGCGCGCTGGGCGTGGTGGTCGCGGTCATCGACAACTCCTTCGCCAAGCTGCGCCTGTTCAAGATCACCGAGTTCGTGTCGGCCGCGTTCCTGCTCGCCGTGCTCGGCGTGTTCACGCTCTACCTCGGGGGTGGCTGATGCACCTGGCCCAGTTCACGCTCAGCCAGGCGCTGCCCACCCAGGCCCCGGGCGTGTTCACCGGGGGCGCGAACGTCATCGCGGTGCTGATCCTGCTGGCCGAGTTCGGCATGCTCCGGCAGGCCCTGCTGCGTGATCATGTCCGGCTGTACATGGCCCAGTCCGCGCTGATCGCGGTGCTGGCCGTGATCGTGGCGGCGGCCCGGCACATCCCCGATCTGTACGCGCTGGCCGCGCTGACCGTGGTGCTCAAGGTCATCGTGATCCCGCTGCTGCTGCGCCGGCTGCTGCGGGAGACCGACCCGCTGGGCGCACCCGCGGGCGGCGCCGACATCGCGGGCAGCGGCGGCCTCGGCGTGGCCAGCACCGTGCTGCTGGCCATCGTGGTCGCGGCGTTCGGGTTCTTCGCCGCCAGCAGGCTCGGCATCCACAGCAACGCCGCGCCGATCACCGCGCTGTCGGTCTCGCTGTCCGTGGTCCTGGTGGCGTTCGTCCTGATGATCCACCGGCGCGACGTGGTGTCCCAGGCCATCGGGCTGTTCTCGCTGGAGAACGGGATCTCGCTGGCGGCCCTGGTGGTCGCGGCCAGCCTTCCGCTCATCCTGGAGGTGGCGCTGCTGTTCGACCTGCTGCTCGCGGTCGTGGTGTTCGGCCTGCTGATCCGGATGCATCACGGCCGGGCCCGGTCGCTGTCCACCGCCGACCTGACCAGGCTGCGCGGGTGAGCATGAGCGTCGTCGCCGCACTCCTGCTGATCGTCCCGTTCCTGGCCGGGCTGGCCGCGTTCGCCGCCCCGCCCCGGGTCAGCCAGGCCATCACGGCCGTGTCCGGGGTGGCCAGCTTCGGCCTGGTCCTGGCGCTGATCCCGGACGCCTCCCGGCGGGCGGCGGCCAGCTACTTCGGGTTCGTCCGGGTGGATGCGCTGAGCGTGGTCTTCCTGCTCGCCACCAGCTTCCTGTACGCGACCGTGGCCATCTACTCCATCGGCTACCTGCGCGGCGGGCACGGCCACGACGCGTCTGCCCGCTACACCCGCCGGTTCTCGCTCGGGCTGAACCTGTTCGCGTGGTCCATGCTGGCCGCCCCGCTGATGAGCAACCTGGCCCTGCTCTGGGTCGCGATCGAGGTGACCACCGTGATCTCGGCCCTGCTGGTCGCGATCGAGGGCACCGACGGCGCGGCGGAGGCGGCCTGGAAGTACATCCTGATCGCCTCGGCCGGGCTGAGCATCGCCCTGCTCGGCACGATCTTCATGTACTACGCCGGCGAGCAGGTGCTCGGGCCGCACTACGGCATGGGGTTCGCCCCGGTGCTGGCGGCGGCCCGGCATCTGGCCGCCACCCCGGTGCGGATGGCCTTCGTGCTCGCGGTGCTCGGTTTCGGCACCAAGGTGGGCCTGTTCCCGGTGCACACCTGGCTGCCGGACGCGCACTCGGAGGCCCCCACGCCGGTGTCCGCGCTGCTGTCCGGGTCGCTGCTGGCGGTCAGCTTCTACGCGATCCTGCGCTACTACCAGATCGCGGTGGCCGCGCTCGGCCCGCGGTTCCCCCGCGACGTGCTGCTCGTGTTCGGCGTGGCCACGCTGCTGCTGGCCGCGCTCTACCTGCTCGACCAGCGGGACTACAAGCGGCTGCTGGCCTACTCCAGCATGGAGCACATGGGCATCCTGGCCATCGGCGTCAGCTTCGGCGCGCCGATCGCGCTGGCCGGGGTGCTGCTGCACGTGCTCGCGCACGCGGCGGCCAAGGGGAACGCGTTCATGGGGTCCGGGGTCCTGCTGCGGAAGTTCGGCAGCAAGGAGATGCGCGGCGTCCGCGGCGGGCTGGACCTGCTGCCGTGGAGCGGGCCGCTGTTCCTCGCGGCCGTCCTGGCGCTCTGCGCGATGCCGCCGTTCGGCATCTTCCGCAGCGAGTTCGAGATCGTCACCGGCGGCCTGGCCAGCTCGCACAACGCCCCCACGGTCATCCTGGTGATATTGGTGACGGTGGCGTTCCTCGGGCTCACCCTGTCCGCCAACCGGATGCTGCTCTCCCGGCCGCGGGCCCGCCCGGGCGGGCCTGGGCTGGGCGGGCCCCGGCCTGGCGGGCCGGGACTGGGCGGGCCGGGCGGCCCTCGGCCGGGCGGCAGCCGGCCCGCGGCGAGCCGAGCGTGTGGATGGTGGTGCCGGTCGCCGTGGGCCTGGTCGCGCTGCTGGTGCTGGGCATCCATCCCCCCGGGGAGCTGACCGGGCTGCTGGCCCGCGCGGTGGCCCAGCTGGGGAGCCGGACATGACCGCGGGCCAGGGCCCGGGCGGCCTGACCGTGGGTACACCCTTGACCATGCCCGCCAGCGACGTGAGCACCCTGTGGGACCAGGTGACCGGGGAGGTGGCCGCCGGTCACCGGTTCGCCGGGCTGATGGCGACCCAGCAGCCCGGCGGCGTGCTGCTGTCGGTGCACCTGGCCGAGCGGGGCGACATCGTGATCCGGGAGGCGCGGCTGCCGGCCGGGGCGGACTCCTACCCCGCGCTGACTCCCCGGCTGGAGGCCGCGTTCTGGTACGAGCGGCTGATCCACGACCTGTTCGGGATCACCCCGCAGGGCCATCCGAGGCTGGCCCCGCTGGTCCTGCCGCAGCCCGGCGGCACCGCGCGGTGGCCCCGGCCCGGCGCGCCGGGCGGCCCGGAGGTCATCGAGCCGGACGAGCAGTCACTGCCCCGGCACGTGCTGGGCCCGGGACTGTTCACGATCTCTAACGGTCCCGTCCGTTCCGGCGTGCTGGAGTCCATCGAGTATCTGGTGGAGACCCCCGGAGAGGACATCCCGCACCTGAACATGCGGGTCTTCTACAAGCACCGGGGCATCGAGAAACGGTTCGAGGGGCTGACCCTGGCCGACGGGCTGCTGCTGGCCGAGCGGACCGAGGGAGTGGCGTCGGTCGCGCACGCACTGGCCTACTGCCACGCGATCGAGCGGATGGCCGGGGCCGAGGTGCCGTGGCGGGCCGCGCTGGTCCGGGTGCTGCACGCCGAGCTGGAACGGCTCGCCGGTCACCTCGACGTCGGCATGCGGCTGTGTGACGCCGCAGGCCTGGCCGTGGCCACCGCCCGGTTCGCCCTGCACAAGGAAACGGTGCTCCGGCTGGTCAGCCAGATGTGCGGCAGCCGGTTCGGGCGCGGGGTGGTGGTGCCCGGCGGGGTGGCCGCGCCGCCCCGGGTCAGCCCGGCCGACCTGCTGGCCGGCCTGGCCCGGCTGGAACGGGCGATCAGCGGCGACGTCGCGGTCCTGATGGGCACCTCGTCGTTCCTGGACCGGCTGCGCCGCACCGGCCCGCTGCGGCCGGAACGGGCCCGCGAGCACGGCGCGCTCGGCCCGGTCGGCCGGGCGTCCGGCTACGACGACGACGACCGCCGGGTCCGCCCCTACGACGGCTACGCCGCGCTGGGCCTGCCGGAACGGCGGCCGCACGATCAGGGTGACGTCATGGACCGGCTCCAGGTCCGGTGGGACGAGGTGGCCGGGGCGATCAGCCTGCTGCGCCGGGCGGCTGAGGAACTGGCCGACACGGGGGACCTGGCGGCCGCCGGCGAGCGGGCCGCGGCGGCGCCGGGCTGCGCGCGGACTGCGCGGTGCGCGACGGGCGGGCCGTGGGCTGGGCCGAGGCCCCGCACGGTGAGGTGCTGTACGACCTGCGGGTCGAGGCCGGGCGGATCACCCGCTGCCGTCCCCGGTCGCGCCTCGTTCCACAACCTGGTGCTGTTCCACGAGGTGTTCGCCGGGGACATCCTCACCGATTTCCCGTTCATCGAGGCCAGCTTCGGCCTCTCGGTTGCGGGGGTGGCGCTATGAGTCCCTGGGTGCTGCGCGGCCTGCGCCACGGGGTGGTGACCACGCGCTGGCCCGCCCGGGAGGATCCGTACGCGAGCGGGTGGCGCGGCCCGGCCACCGTGCTCGATACCGCCGCCAGGGTGGACGGGGTGGACGGGGTGGACGCGCTCTGCCCGACCGGGGCCATCAGCGTGCCGCCGGACGGCGGGATCCGGCTGGACCAGGGCCGGTGCATCCTGTGCGGGCGGTGCGTGGCCGCCCGGCCGGACGTGTTCGGCTGGTCAGCGGGATCCGGGGCGGCCGCCCTGACCCGCGGCGGGCTGGTCGTGCCGGAGATCCCCGAGACGCCCGGCACCCTGGCGGCGGTCCGCGACGGCCTGCGGCGGCGGACCGCGGCGCTGCGCCGCTCAGTCCACCTGCGGCACGTCGACGCCGGGTCAGACGGCGCCGAGGAACAGGAGATCCAGGCCCTGCTGGGCCCGGTCTACGACATTCACCGGCTCGGCATCTTCATCACCGCGAGCCCGCGGCACGCCGACGTGCTGCTGGTCACCGGGGCGGGTGCGCGCGGGATGACCGGGCCGCTGCGCCGGACCCTGGACGGCATGCCCGAGCCCAAGCTGGTGATCGCGGTCGGCACCGACGCCGTCAGCGGCGGGCTGATCAGCCCGTCCTACGCGACGGCGGGCGGGGTGGGGGAGGCGGTGGGCGTGGACGCCTGGCTGCCCGGGTCGCCGCCCAGCCCGTTCGCCATCCTGCACGCGCTGCTGCTGGTGCTCGGCCGGCTGCCCGCCCGCGAGGAGGAGCAGCGGTGAGCGCCGTGTTCGCCGCCGGGCTGATCCTGCTGGCCGTGGCGGCCGCGGTGGACCTGGTGGCCGGCGCGCGCTGGCCGGCCCTGATGAGCCTGCCCTACCTGCTGGGCGCGGCCGGGTCGGGCTGCCTCGCCGCGGCCGGCGCCGGCGTGCTGGCCGGCCAGCACGCCCGGCTGGCCGTCGGCGGCTGGCTCGGCTCGGGCCCGCTGAGCACGCAAACCCGCGGCCTGGTCGTGGACCGGCTGTCCGGGCTGTTCCTGCTCATCTCGTTCGCCGCCGCCACGGGCGTGTCCCTGGCCTTCGCCAGCTGGGCGTCGCGTCCCGGACGGATACGGCGGCGGGGCCTCGGCGCGAGTTACGCGCTCGCCCTGGGCGCGGTCGCGGTGATCATGACCGCCACCGACGCGTTCACCGCCTTGTTCGCCTGGGAGACGCTGACCGTCGCGTTCTACCTGCTGGCCGGCTTCGAGCGGGACCGGCGCGGCCGCCCGGAAGGCGCGTTCATCACCCTGGTCTTCGGCCGGGTCAGCGGCGCGGCGCTGCTGCTCGGGCTGCTGCTGCTCGCGGCCCGCTCGCACTCGCTGAGCCTGGCCTCGTTCACCCACGTCAGCGGCGGGGCCGCCGGGGACGCCGCCGAGGCGCTGCTGTTCGCCGGTTTCGCGGTCAAGGTCGGCCTGGTGCCGTTCCAGGTGTGGATGCCGCGCGGGTACCCGGCCGCCCCCGGGCCCGCGCGGGCGGTCATGGCCGGGGTGGCGGTCAACGTCGGGTTCTACGGCCTGTGGCGCACCCTCAGCCTGTTCGGCGGGGCGCCCGGCCTGGCTGACCGGGCTGCTGCTGGTCCTGGCCGGGATGACCGCGCTGCTCGGCATCGCGCACGCCGCGGTGCAGCAGGGCCTGCAGCGGGTCATCGCCTATTCCAGCGTGGAGAACGCGGGCCTGATCCTGGCCGGGTTCGGGGTCGCCCTGGTCGGGGCGGCCGTCCATGACCGGCGGCTGGTCGCGGCCGGGCTGCTCGCCGCGACCCTGCAGGTCGTGGCGCACACCGCGGCCAAGTCGCTGCTGTTCACCAGCAGCGCGATGATCGAGTCGCAGGCCGGGACCAGCGACCTGGACGCCCTGCACGGCATGGCCCGGCGGCTGCCGTGGAGCGGGACCGGGCTGGCCATCGGCTCGCTGACGCTGGCCGGGCTGCCGCTGACCGCCGGGTTCGTGTCCGAGTGGTTCCTGCTCGAATCGCTGATGCAGCAGTTCCGGGTGCCCGGCCTCGGCTACCGGCTGGTCCTCGCGCTGGCCGGCGCGGCGGTCGCGCTCACCGCCGGGTTCGCCGGGGTCACCTTCGTCCGGCTGGTCGGCTTCGTGGTCCTGGACTGGCGCCCGTCCCGGCGGGAGCGCGGGGCGCGGCCGTCCCAGCTGGAGAGCGGGGCCGGGGGTATGGGGGACGGGGCCGGGGCGCAGCGGGATTACGGGTGGCTGGGCCGGGCCGGCCTCGTCATCCTGGCGGCGGGCTGCCTGCTCACCGCGGCGCTGCTGCCGCTGGTCATCCGGGTGATCGCGGCGGGGCTGTCCCCGGTGGTGCCGTCCGCGGTCACCTCCGCCGCGCTGAAGTCGCCCTGGGTGGTGCAGCCCGTGTTCGGCGGGTTCTCCATCCTGTCCCCGTCGTGGCTGTGGATCGCCATGCCCAGCCTGCTGCTCATCGTGGTCCTGGTCACCCGGCTGGTCTCCGGGACGCGGATGACGCGGGTCCGGCGGGTGCCTGCCTGGCGCTCCGCCACCGCGGGGGTCGAGGGCGCGGACAGCTACACCGCCTACGGCTTCGCCAACCCGACCCGCCGGGTGCTGGCGGCCGTGCTGCACACCCGGGCTGAAGTCCGGGTCCTCGACCCGGGCCCCGGCGAGCCCGCCGACGCCCCGGACGGTCCTGGCCCGGATGGTGCCGGCGCAGACGGTCCTGGCCCGGACGGTCCGGGCCCGGGTGATTCCGCGGCGAACGGTTCCGGGGCGCACCTGGGCTACACCTCGGACGTCGTCGAGGTGGTCGAGACCTACGTCTACCGGCCCCTGGTCCGCCCGGTGATGATGCTGGCCGGGGCGGCCAAGCGGCTCCAGTCCGGCCGGCTGGACGCCTACCTGGCCTACATGCTGATCGCGCTCATCGCGCTGATCGCGGTCGTGGTCGCCCTGGCCTGACGTGCAGCTAGCTTGCCGTGGCCGCCGTGGCGGAGCCACAATAGTGCCCTGTGGCGGAGCCACAATAGTGAAGGCGATGAGGCTCGCCGTAACCGCGTGTGCCGCTGATGGCCTCTACCGGCTTTCAGGGCTGCTGGCCCTCGGACGGCGGAGGCGCTGATGGTGCGGAGAGCGCGCGGCGGGATCAGCACGTGGCGGCCGGGACCGACGGTGGGGTGTGCCTAGCGCCCGGCACCGGCCGGCTGGCGGCGGCCGTGGTCCTGCTGGCGCTGGCCGCGGCAGGTGCCCGGGCGCGTGCGGTCACCCGGCTGACCGCCACCGGCCCGCTCGACGGGGCCCACGGGCCGCTGGGCGTGGTCTCCGGGGTCATCCTGGTTGCCGTGGCCTGCCTGGTCCTGGCCGGGCTGGTGGTGTCGCTGGCCCGCCGCGGGCACCGGCGGGACCGTGACCACCTGGTGATGCAGGCGGCGGCGGGCAGCCGGTGGCAGCGGGCCCTGGCCGCGCTCGCCGCGCTGGCGCTGGTCGCCTTGCTGGTGGTAGCCGTGCTGGCTGTCGTGCACGCCGGCCCGGAAGGCCGCGAGGTGGGGGCGCACCGGCTGCCGGTGCTGCTGCCGGCCGCGCCGCACCTGCCGGGCGCGGCCCGGCCGGCCGCGGGCGGGTCCGTCACCGTCATCCTGCTCGCCGCGGCGGGCGGGATGATCGCCGCCGCCGTGGCCGCCTGGTGGCTGCGCCCGGGGCGCCGGGCCGCGGTGCCCGGCGAGCAGCCGCCGCCGGGCGGGCCGTCCCCGCTGGCGGCGGCCGTGGTGGCGGGGAGCTCGGCGCTGGGAGACACGGCCGCGCCCCGCGCGGCGATCATCAACTGCTACGCGGCCATGGAGGAATCCCTGGCCACGGCCGGGTCCCCGCGGCTGGCCGCGGACACCCCGGAGGAGCTGCTGACCCGGGCGGTGGGGGCGGGCGCCGTCCGCACGGCGGCCGCCGCGCGGCTGACCGCGTTGTTCCGGGAGGCACGCTTCAGCCCGCACCGGCTGGGTGACGAGCAGCGTGCCGACGCCCGGGCGGCGCTCGATGACATCGCGCGCGACCTGGCCGCTCAGCGATGAGGGCCGCGGCGCTGGCCCTGGGCGCGGTCATCGTGCTCGCGGCTGGCTACGCGGCGGCCGGCCAGGTGGGGCTGCTGGCCGCGGCGGCCGCGGCGGCGGTGGCGGCGCTGCTGGCGGCCCGCCTCCGCATCCCCAGCCCCCGGCCCCGGCCTGCGCCATCCCGGCAGGCCCGTGTCCTGAACCCGGAATTCCGCGGGTACCGGCACATCGAGGTGGCCCTGGGCGAAGGACGGGCCTCGGCGCGGCACTTCGACCTGGTGACCCGGCCGCTGCTGCAGCGGCTGCTGGCCGCGCTGCTCGCCGAACGCCGCCACCTGACCATCAGCCAGGATCCCGGGGCGGCCCGCGAGGCGGTGGGCGGTGACCTGTGGCCCTTCCTCGACCCGGGCCGCCCGGCGTCCGGCGATTCCCGGGCTCCCGGGGTCAGCCCGGAGACCCTCACGAAGATCGTGGACCGGCTGGAGGACCTGTGACCATCGGCGAGGCGGCCGGCCAGTGCGCGGACATCCTGGACGAGATGGGCCGGGTGATCGTCGGGAAGCGGGACGTGCTGCGGCTGGTCCTGCTGGGCATCCTGGCCGGCGGGCACATCCTGCTGGAAGACCTGCCCGGCCTCGGGAAAACCGTGATGGCCCGTTCGTTTGCCCAGGTCCTCGGGCTGCAGTTCACCCGCATCCAGTTCACCCCCGACCTGCTGCCTGCCGACGTGACCGGGGCCACGCTGTACGACCAGCGCACCGGCGAGATCGTGTTCCGCCCCGGGCCGGTCTTCACCGGCCTGCTGCTCGCCGACGAGATCAACCGCACCCCGCCCAAGACCCAGGCCGCGCTGCTGGAGGCCATGGCGGAGCAGCAGGTCACCGTGGACGGGCAGACCCGGCCGCTGCCGCGGCCGTTCATCGTGCTGGCCACCGACAATCCCATCGAGTACGAGGGCACCTATCCGCTTCCCGAAGCCCAGCTCGACCGGTTCCTGCTCCGCACCCGGCTCGGTTATCTGCCCCCGGACGAGGAGGCCGTCATGCTGCGGCAGCAGCTGGAGCAGGCGGGCCAGCGGCCCGGGCTGCGGGCCCTGACCAGCGCGGCGGGCCTGCTGGAACTGCGGGACAGCCTGGGCCAGGTGTACGTCGGTGATGACGTGCTCGGCTACGTGGTCCGGGTGCTGACCGCGACCCGGGAACACCCGAAGGTCACCGTCGGGGCGAGCCCGCGCGGCGGCATCGCGGTCGCCGGGCTGGCCCGCGGCCAGGCCCTGCTGGCCGGGCGCGACTATGTGACTCCCGAGGACGTGAAGGCGGTGGCCGTGCCCGCGCTGGCCCACCGGCTGGTGCTCCGCCCCGAATTGTGGGTCCGGCGCATCACCGGTGAGGACATCGTCACGGACCTGCTGAACGAGGTCCCGACGCCGCCCACCCGGGCCCAGGTCCCGGCCCGACCCCAGCCAGCCCGACCCCAGCCAGCCGAGCCCGGCCCATGACCGACCTGCCGCTGGCCTGGGCCGCGACCGCCCACTACCGGCGGCTGGCCACCGTCGCCGTGCTGCCGCTGCTCGCGGCGGTGGTACTGGGCCACCCCGGGTACCTGGTGCTGGCCGCCCCGGTGGTGGCTGCCCTCGCGCTGGCGGCCCGCCGTCCCGGCTTCGGCGCCCGTATCCGCGTGCAGGTGTCCGCTGACCGCTGCGTCGAGGGTGAGGAGATCACCATCCGGGTCCGGGCCGAGGCCCGCGGCCCGGCCGGGTCACTCGCGGCCGGGCTCGCCCTGCCGCCCGCGCTGCGGGCCGCCGGGCCGGTGACCCGGGCCCAGGGCGGCACGGATGCCCTGGGCACGCAGTGGCGGGTCACGGCGCAACGATGGGGCCGCTGGGACGGCCAGATCATGATCACCGCCACCAGCCGCGGCGGGCTGTTCGCCGGCACCGCCACGGTCAGCGTCCCCGAAATCACCGTGTTCCCCCGCCCGCCCTCGCTGGCCCAGCTCGTCCTGCCCGCCGACCTGCGTGCCCGGATCGGGGATCACGTCGACCGGCGCGCCGGTGAAGGGGTGGAGTTCGCCGGGATACGCCCGTTCGCCGCCGGCGACCGGCTGCGGCGGATCAACTGGCCGGTCACCACCCGCCGCGGCGCCCTGCACGTCAACCAGCTGGCCGCCGAGCGCGCCGCCGAGATCGTCACGGCCATCGACGCGTTCACCGACACCGGCCCGCCGGGGGACTCCACCCTGGACCGCGCCGTCCGCGGGGCGGCCGGGGTCGCCCGGGCGTACACCCGGGCCGGCGACCGGGTCGGGGTCATCACCCTCGACGCGCCGCTGCGCTGGATTGCCCCGGGCACCGGGCCGGTGCAGTTCTTCCGCATCGCCGAATCGGTGCTGGACGCCCGCGGCGGCCAGAGCTACGTGGCGCCCGACCTGACCCGCATCCCGCGCACCGTCCTGCCGCCCGGCGCGCTGGTGATCCTGTTCTCGCCCCTGCTGGACGAGCGGGCCATCGGCGCCGCGGTGGACCTGCGTGACCGCGGCTACCCGGTCATCATCGCCGACGTGCTCGCCACCCGCCCCCAGCCGCCCCGCCGGTCGGCCACGGGCGGGCTGGCGCTGCGGCTGTGGCAGCTGGAACGCCAGGCCCTGCGCTACCGGCTGGAGTCCCTGGGCATCCCGGTCACCGGCTGGCCCGGCGAACTGCGGCTGGAGGCCGCCGGGGAGAACGTGACCGAATCGCTGGACGCGGCCCTGGGCCGGTTCACCCGGCGCCGGGTCCGGGGCGGTACGCGGTGAGGAGCCTTCTGCCGGGCCTTCGCCCGGGCCTTCTGCGGGGCCTTCTCCCGGGCGTTCTCGCGGGCCGGCTGAGGTCGCCGGGCCGCGCCGCGCTCGCCGCCGCCGGGATCGGTGCCGTGATGCTCGGTGTCGCCGTCGCGTACACCCCCGCGGCGTGGCCGCTCGGCGTCGCCGCCGCGGCGGCCCTGGCTGCCGCCGCCGCGGGCCGGTGGCCCGCGGCCGGGACGCTCGCCGCCTCGGCCGCGATGATCACCGGCGGCGCGGGCGTGGCGGCGGGCACCGTCCCGCTGCCCGGGGCAGCGGCCGAGGGCACCCTGATCCTGGCGTACCTGCTGGCCCTCGATCTCGCCGACTCCCGGCTGACCGGCAGGAGGCGGCCGTGGATCCGCAGCCGCGGCACGGTCCTCGCCGCCGGGCTCGCCGCCGCCCTGCTGACCGCGGCGGCGGCCTCGGCCACAGTTCCCGCGACCCCGTGGCTCGTCGTGGCCGGGGTGGCCGCGGCCGGGGCCGCTCTCCTGGTCGCGGCCGCGTAGCGGCCTAGGTCATGTGGCCCGCTGCCGGCTGGCCCGCTGTCAGCTCGTCAGCGTGCGCTCACCAGCAGGACGGGGACCGTGCTGGCGATGGCGGCGGCCTTCGCGACATGACCGAACCGGGGATGAAGCATGCCCCCATCACCGTGCCGGCCGAGCACCAGCAGATCAAAGACGTGCTCAGACGCGTAGGCGCAGAGCGACTGGGCCGCGTGACGGCCTTCCTCGATGTGCAGGCCGATCTGGGCCGCCGAGGTCTCCGCGATAGAGTCCCGCGCCCGGGCGAAGGTCTCCTGGACCCACCGCCGGTCTTCGGGCTCCTCCTCCGACCGGTCCCGCCACGCCTCCGCCGGCGCGGACTCGGGCAGCACGGCCACCGCGACCACATGTCCTGGCCCGTCGCCGACGATGGCCGCCGCGGTCCGGAGGGCGGCCACCGAGTCCTGCGACCCATCCCACGCCACCAGAACCCGGCGGAACGGGCCGGCGCGAGCACCTGCCTGGTCAGGGACTCTGCTTACGGCAGGCATCCTCGCCGCCCTCCTCTCACCCCGGCTGGCCAGGACGGGGCGGCGCGGCCAGCACCCGCGCGGCCCGCGCCTGCGTGGCCCGGGAACTTCCTCTCGCAAGGCATTGTGATCCGCGCCACACCAGCGGGCAAGGGCTACCAGGCGCTACTGGCCGGCGCTGCGCTGAAGTTGCCACGCTGCCTCGAGGGCATCCTCGATGGCACCAGCGTCGCCTCCAGCGAGATCAGCGACGACCATCATGTGCTTGAGGTACCGGGCCGGGACGCTGAAGGTCCCGGGAAACTGCCGCAGCATGGAGTCGCGGTCGTCGAAATCGGCGCGGATCACCACGTGCACGTCGTCGAGCTGCCGCGCCACCAGCCTGCCGTGGTACCGCCACTCAGCCAGCCCTGCTGGCGCGGTGCGGCGCACCCCGGCCAGGGCCCCGGCCAGGCGGGCCAGGTCACCCATCTCCACGAACCCGGCCTTTCTGCTCCGGTGACGCCAGTCATTCCCCGGTTGTGCCGTCGATCAGTTCCCGTGCGACGTCCAGGTGCCCGGCGTGCCGGGCGTACTCCTGCAGCACGTACGTGAGTATCCACGCCAGCGTCGGCAGCGGCCGGGGGTCGTCCTCGCGGAACCGGCCGCCGGGTGTGCTGACGTCGGTCAGCTCGGCTGCGGAGGCAATGGCCCGCGTGTGCTCGCCGGCGGCGCGGAGCGCGGCGATGAGGCTGGCGGCGGTGTCGCCCGGCCCGGCGTGCCAGCGCCCGGCCTGATCCTCGTCGCCGTGCGGATCGGGGAGCTGCTCGGCGCGGAACCCCCAGCGCAGCCACCGCCGCTCCATGTAGACCAGGTGCTTGACCAGCTCCCGCGGAGTCCAGCCCGACGGCAGGCAGCTGGCCCCGAGCTCGGCATCTGCCAGTCCGTCGATCTTGCGGATGATCACCGACCGGTAATAGTCGAGGAAGCCCAGCAGCAGTTCTTTCGGGTCGCCGAGGTCGCGCCCGGGCTTGTGCACGACGGTGCTCACGCTGGTTTCCGCGCGGGTGAGAGATGCCGGGCGCTGCGGGTCATCCGTGCTGCCTGAATCAGCGGAATCGGTCAATGCCCTCGCCGTCCTCCCGTTCCCAGCCATAGGCCGCCAGGTAGCCCCAGCAGTCCGGCCTGCTGCCGTCGGTGTCGGTGACGCCGTAGGCATCGGCGAGCTGGCGGGAGCTGACGATCGTGCCAGCCCAGCGCCGGGCATCGCCTCCCGCAGCCAGGGCAGCAATACCCCGGGCGACGTACGCCGGCGACTCGGAGATCGCGAAACCTGGAGTCGTCACGCAGGCATCACGCCAGCTGGCCTCGGTGACACCGAAATTCTCCAGCATCTTCTCCGAGCGCAGCCAGCCCGGCGTCACGCCCACTGCCGTCACCGGCAGGTGCTCAAGCTCGGCGGCCAGCCCGGTCACGATCCGCCCGACGCTGGCTTTCACCAGGTCGTAGTAGAACCCGACATTGCGCCGGAACTCGGCGTTGGCCTGCGAGGTCCCGTCGGTCATCTCGACCACCAGGCCGCGGGTGCCATGCGAAGCGGCGGTCCGCAGCATCACCGGGATGGACGCCCAGCAGGTGATCACATGGGTGTGCACGCCCATGTGCAGCATCCGCAGCCCGCCCTGCACGTCGTGCTCCCACAACGGCTTGTCCCACTGCATGTACCGATCACCCCCGAAGATGTCGTTCACCAGCACGTCAAGACGGCCGTGCTCGTCATCGATGGCGGCCACCAGAGCGGCTACCTGGCTCGGATCCTCGTGATCAACCACCCGTGCGGCGCCCGCCCCGCCAGCCGCGCGGATCAGGTCACCGGTTTCTTCGATCGTCTCCGGCCGGCCGAGCTCGGAGGGGCCGGTGGCCCGGCCGCTGCGGCCGGTCGCATAGACGAAGAATCCAGCCCGCGCCAGCTCGACGGCGATCGCCCGGCCCGCGCCCCGGGTGGCACCGGCCACCAGGGCGACCGGCACCCGTCCAGCCTCATCAGCCATCAGATCAGTAAACACCCAGGGGCCGGCCACGTCTTTTCTCACGGCGGTGGCCGCCGTGGCTGTGCCGTGGTCAAGCGTCGCGGGTGACCATCCGCCAGGCGCCGATTCCCGACCAGCCGACGATCCAGCCGGCGATCACGGTGATCATCGCCCAGGTGGGCATCGGGGGTATGCCCAGCGTGCTGCGCCCGCCGAAGAGCACCCGGCCCGGGCCCGGCGCACCGCCGCCGGGGCCGCCCGGGCCCGCGACCAGGCCGGCCGGGCGGAGCTGATCCAGCGGGATGCCGACCACGAGCCGCTGGCCGTCCAGGAAGTACGGGATCACGTGGGCGGCCAGGATCGGGGTGATGATGATTTCGAGTGCGATCAGGATGATGATGGGCACGGTGCGCTGGCCGATGAGGGAGCCGAGCCCCAGCCCGACGATGAACCCGACGCCGACGTAGAGCTCGATCCACAGCCCGATCTTGACCATCTCGTTGACCGGCGGGTTCAGCTGGCCGGCCTCGTCGGACGTGTACTCGGTGTAGACCGCGGCGATGTCGCGGACGGACGCCGGCCCGGTGCCGGCGGCCTTCGGTCCACTAGGCCCTGGCCCGGCGATGAACGCCTGGGCCGCCTGCTGGCGGTGCGCCGTGATCCAGCTCTCCAGCTGGGCCTGGTCGAGCTGGGCCGGCACGGAGATGCCGCTCAGGCTGATCGCGGCCGGCTGCGGGACGCCCTCATAGCCGGTGACCAGGCACACCATGGCGAAGGCCACGGCCACCAGCGGGAGCAGGATGGCCAGGCCGGCCGGGATCCGGGCCAGATAGAGCGCGAGCCGGGAGCGACCGGTGATGACCAGGTGCCGGAAGACCCCGTCGGTCAGGTCCGACGTGCCCGCCGTGGCCCCCAGAGTCGCGGCGACGATGAACCCGAACTCGGCCAGCGGATTGCACAGGGAGCCGAACACGGTGGGTGAGCCGGCTGGGCCGTAGCTGGTGCGGGTCGACCGCGTGGAACAGCAGCCGGAGCCCCAGGACCAGGACCGGCAGGCCCACGGTCAGCACCGCGATGACGACCATGAGGATGCGGCGTTTCCGCAGCTCCAGGTGCTTGGTCGCGATCAGGCCCCAGGTGGGCAGCCATGATCCGTAGCGGCGGGAGACGGCGGGGGCGTCCGGCCGGGCGTGGGCCGGTGATCCGCCCGCGGGCTGCGGCCGGTCCATGGCGGTGGTGGACATGTCGTCGGTCATGGCTGCTCCCCGAGGCGGCTAGTCACGGACAGGAACCAGTCCTCCAGCGAGGCCTGGACCTCCTGGAGGCCGTACACCGAGATGCCGCCCGCGACGAGCCGCCGGTTGACCTCGGCCACCGTCTCCCGCGACGCGCCCGCCGGCAGGGTCACGGTCAGCCCGGGCTCGCCGAGGGCGACGCTGGCCGCGAGGCCGGCCTCCTCGATGAGCCGGCCCGCGGCCACCGGATCGGCGCAGTCGAGCCGGAGCACCCGGCCGCCCGCGCCGCGGACCAGCTCGTCGATCGGGCCCTGGCGGACGACCCGCCCGTGATCGACGATCGCCACCGCGTCGCAGGTGCGCTCGACCTCGTCCAGCAGGTGCGACGATAGCATCACGGTCCGCCCCTCGCCGGCCAGGCTCGCGATCATCGCCCGCATCTGGTGCATCCCCGCCGGGTCGAGCCCGTTCATCGGCTCGTCCAGGATCAGCAGCTCCGGGTCCCCCAGCAGGCACGCCGCCACCCCCAGGCGCTGGCGCATGCCCATCGAGTACGAGCCGACCTTGTCGTCGGCGCGCTCGGCGAGCCCGACCCGGGCCAGCGACGGCCCGATCCGCTGGCCCGCCTGGCCGCCCCGGGCCGCGGCCAGCAGCCGGAGGTTGTCCCGCCCGGTCAGGTGATGGTGGAAACGGGGCTCGTCGACGATCGCGCCGATCCGGGCCAGGGCCCGGCTGCGCTCGGCCGGGACCGGGACCCCGAGCAGCGACATCGTGCCGCCGTTGGCCCGGGTCAGGCCCAGCAGGGTGCGGATCAGCGTGGTCTTGCCCGCGCCGTTTGGCCCCAGATAGCCGAACGCGTAGCCCCGCGGGACGAGCAGTTCGACCCCGTCGACCGCGACGTTCGCGCCGAACCGCTTGGTCAGGCCGTGGGTCTCGACGGCCCATCCGCCCGCCGGAGTGGGCGCACGGGCTGGCCGCCCGGAGGGGACGCTGGCGTCGGCCGCCGGTGGCGGGACCATCGTGCCGCTTGGGGGTACCGCCCCGGCGGCCTCGGCTGGCCCGCTGGCCGGTCCGGCTGGCCGGTCAGCCCGCCGGGCCGTCAGGTCCGCTGGCCCGGCCGGCCCCGGCCCCGGCTGGCCGGGAGCCGCGATCCATTCCTCCTCCTGGCCGCCGCCCGCCCGCCGCCGGCTGGCCCGCCGGGCGTTGAGGCGCACCGCGCCGAAGCCCAGGCCGCCGAGCACCACGAGCACCACGAGGATCAAGCCGATCCCGGGATGCGCGCCCGCCCGGGCGGCGATGGCCTGTCCCTCGATTACGTTCATGGCAGGTAATCGTGAACGATCCACGACGTGCTGTCATCGTGCGCCAGCAGCACCGGCGCGTCATTCCCGGGACTGACGCCAGGTCATCCCGGCGGCGGCGGCCTGCTGGGACGCTCCTCGCGAACCGTCAACGGCGGGCGTTCACCTGGCTCTGACCAGCCCCGACTGATAGGCGACGATGACGAGCTGGGTCCGGTCGCGGGCCCCGAGCTTGGTGAGGATCCTGCTCACGTGGGTCTTCGCGGTCGGCAGGGTCACGTGCAGCGTCTGCGCGAGCTCAGCGTTCGACAGCCCCTGGGCGACCAGCGCCAGCACCTCCCGCTCGCGCTCGGTGAGCTCGTCCAGGCCCTGGCGCGCCCGGGCCGGCGACCCGGCCGCGGTCGGTGAAATGCGCGATGAGCCGGCGCGTCACGCTCGGGGCCAGCAGCGCCTCGCCTGCGGCGACGGTACGGATCGCGCTCAGCAGTTCGTCGAGCGGGCGGCTCTTCAGCGCGAAGCCGCTGGCTCCGGCCTGCAGCGCGTCAAAGACGTACTCGTCGAGGTCGAAGGTGGTGAGGATGAGCACCCGGGGCCCGTCCGGGCCCTGGTCGGAGTTGATCCGCCGGGTCGCCTCGATCCCGTCCATGACCGGCATCCGGACATCCATCACCACGACCTCCGGCGACAGGCTCGCGGCCAGCTCGACGGCCTGCCGGCCATCGGCCGCCTGGCCGACGACCACCAGGTCATCCTCGGCGTCGATCAGGGACGAGAACGCGGTGCGCAGCAGCGCCTCGTCGTCAACGACCAGGACCCTGGTCGTCACCCCGCCCCCTCGGCCGGGACCTCGGCGAGGACGCGAAAACCCCCGCCGGGGAGCTGCTCGGCGGCCAGCCAGCCGCCGAACGCGGCGATCCGCTCACGCATTCCGACGATTCCGTGACCTGCGGCCGGGTTGTCCGGCCGCCCGGCGCCACCCGCCGGGAGGGCAGATGCCCCCCCGTCGTCAGTGATCTCGATGCGGATGAGGCCGGCCGACACGGCGACGGTCGACCACCGCCCGGGCTCCTGCCGCATGCTTCACGACGTTGGTCAGCGCCTCCTGGACCACCCGGAAGATGGACAGCTCCAGCGCGGGGGAGAACTGGCGATCGGTGCCCGACAGCCGCAGTTCCACGGGTGTCCCGAAGGCCTGCACGCTCTCGGCGAGTTCCTTGAGGTCCACCAGCCTCGGCGCCGGCGCCAGCGCGGCCGTACCGGTCTGCTCGTCGCGAAGCAGCCCGAGCACCACCGCCAGCTCGTCCTGGGCGGTCCGGCCGATCAGCTCGATCGATTCGAGTGCGGTGCTCGCCTCGTCGGGGTTCTTGGCCATCAGACGCCTGCCCACCCCGGCCTGGACGGTGATCACCGCGAGGGTGTGGGCCACGACGTCGTGCAGCTCGTGAGCGATGCGCATCCGTTCCTCGCGAACCTGCTGGCGAGCCTGCTCCGCCTCGGCGGCCCGCTCGCGCTCCGCCTGCTCAGCCAGCCCGGCCTGGTAACGGCGGCGGGCCGCGACGCTGTCGCCGATGAACCAGGCCGCCGTCAGCGGCACCAACCCTTCTACCGCCTGCACGGCTAGCGGCGCGGACCTGGTCGCGAAGGCCGCGTAGATGATTCCCCCGCCCAGGGCCGCGGCGACCACCACGGCCGTGGCGATCGACACCCGTCTCGGCAGCCGCGCGGCGGCAGAGTACATGGCCAGCCCGAGCAGGAGGCCGAACGGCAATGGTGCGTTCCCCCAGGCCACCACCAGTCCAGTCGCAGCGGCCGCCACCGCCAGCACGGGCAGCGGCCAGCGTCGTAGCAGCACAATCGGGGCGCAGCAGACCAGGAACGCGAGGACGAAGTGCCCCGCGGGCGTATGCCTTGACCCGGCGGCCAGGGCGAGCGTGACCAATTCTCCGGCCGCGATGAGCACCACAATGACCAGCCACTGCCGCTCACTCAGCGCACCGGGAAGAGGCCCCCGCCGGGGTCTGTCCGCCAGCTGACTCCTAGCCACAACAGCGACGGTAGGCGGCGTATCCGCTGAGTGCATCAGTCTCGAGGATGATGCGCTCCATCGCTGGTCGGCGGGCTATGCCGCGCCCATGAGTTCCTCGAGGGCGTTGATGACTGCCGGCCAGGTCGGTGCGGAGGCGTCGGCCACCGAGAAGTGGTCGCCGCCGACCTCGAGCAGCTGCGCGTCCTGGCCGGCCGCCTGGGCGGCCTGCACGTAGGTCACGCTCTGGGCAAACGGGACCCGGTCGTCGGCCCGGGCGTGCACGCAGCGCACGATCGCTGGGATGGGCACCCGGGACAGCGGATCGGCCACGGCGTACCAGTCAGGATGCTGGTCCGGACCACCGTCCATGAGGTCGATCGCCGCCCCGTTCCCGTTCTTGTCGCGGGCCGCGGCAGCCAGGTCCACCACCCCGGCCAGGCTGATCGTGCCGGCGATCCCGACCACCGGCCCGGCGCCCGGCTCGCCAGCGGCCAGCGTGGGGCGGCCAGGCGGCCCAGGTCGCCAGGTGCCCGCCGGCACTGTGGCCGACGGCCACCACCCGCTCGGTATCGACGTCTTCGAGGGTGGCCAGGTGATCTATGGCCGCCGCCGCATCCAGCAGCGTCGCCGGATAGCCCCCGCCGAGGCCCAGCCAGGCGGTACTCGATGTTCCACGTCACCCAGCCCCGCCCGGCCAGGTCAGCCGCCACCGCCTCCAGATGGTCGTTCCCGAACCGGGCTCCCCACCAGCCTCCGTGGATCAGTACCACGGTCCCGGGCCGCCGCTGCCCCGCGGGCAGATGGAGGTCAGCGAACTGGGACGGATCCGGGCCGTAGAAATGGCGCTGGCGGCTGGTCTCGCTCACTGGGATAACCATCGAACGTCCTTCTCCCATGGGTGACGCGGGGCGGGGCGGGTCCGCGGCCGGCGGTACCAGCCGCGCGACGATCTGGTCGAGCCGGGCCAGGTCGCCGGGGGGCAGGGCGGTGAGCGCCGCGGGGGGTTCGGCCATGATCTGCTGGGCGAGCGCAGCCGCCTGCTGGCCGGCGGCGGTGAGCCTGACGAGCTTGCGGCGGTGGTCGGCGGGGTGGGGCGTGCGCTCGGCCAGCCCGCGGGCAGCTAGCTGGTTGACGATCACGGTGGTGTAGGGCGCGTCGAACCCGTTGGCCTCGGCGAGTTCCCGCAGGGTCCGCGGTCCGCCGGCCAGCTGCACCAGGAGCTTGACCCGGCCCAGGCCCCGGCCCAGGCCCAGCGCCTCCTGCATCTCCCGGCGGCGATCCTGGGCCGCGACGAACGCCTGCATGGCCGACCACACCCGCCCAGCCGCCTGGGCGGCCGGCTGCTGGCCACCAGGATGCCTGCTCTGCCCGCTGGCCGGGGCGCCGGCGGTCACGGCTGGTCCCCGAGCTGGCGGCCGATCCAGTCGTTGATCCCCTGCGTGTACCGCTGGGCCACCGGGACGCTGGCGAACCTCTTGACGCCGTGCGGGGCACCCGGGTGCACGTGCAGCTCGGCCGGCACTCCGGCCTGGTTGAGCCGCATGGCGTAGTCGATGGCCTCGTCGCGGAACCCGTTGACGTTCCCCACGCACACGTAAGCCGGGGGAAGCCCGCTCAGGTCGGTGGCCCGGGCCGGGGCCGCGTAACCGGGGACGTGTGCCGTGCCGTAGAGGGCGCCGAGATAACAGCGCCAGCCGAACTCGCTGGAGTGGCGGTCGAAGATGACCAGATCGTCGCGCCGGCTCGACGGCGTCACCTGGCGGTCGTCGATCATCGGCGCGTCCAGGAGCTGGAACCGCAGCGGCACCTCACCACGGTCGCGGGCTAGTATCGCCAGCCCGGCCGCCAGCCCGGCGCCCGCGCTGGTGCCAGCCACCCCGATGCGGCCGGAGTCGACGCCGAGTTCGCCGTGATGGTCGAAGACCCACGTCAGGCCCTGGTAGCAGTCCTCCAGCGGGCCCGGGTACGGCGTCTCCGGGGCCAGGCGGTACTCCACCGACACCCCGGCGCACTGGTAGGCCCGGCTCCATCCGTCCAGGCGGGCGTCGTCGTTGTCATAGCTGCCGGTCACGTATCCGCCGCCGTGCATGGAGTAGACGCACGGCAGAGCGCCGGTGGCCCCGGCGGGGCGGTGCACGCGGACGACCACGCCGGGCTCTCCGGCGACGACGTGATCCCGGCGCTCGACGTCGTCCGAGGGCGGCGCGGACGGTTTCGCGGCACTGGCCCGCATCGCCGTCAGCGAGCCGGCGCTGAGGACGCCGGGCGGATCGTTAGAGATGATCTTTGCGATCTGCGGATCCAGCTCGAGCATCGGGGCTCCCCGGGCCGGCGGCCACCGTCGGCCTAATAGTTGTGTTGTAACAACACAACTATTATCGGATGGCCCGGTGATGTCAAGCTGGCGGCCAGATTCGCCCGGCCGCCGGCGCGGTGCTCAGGCCGGTGAGCAGCCACCGCATGGGTCGTGGCCGCAGCACTCGTCGGCGGCTATGCCGGGCGCTGGACCAGGCGACAGCGTCGATGCCGCGGTCGGTGCCAACTTTGCGTCCTGTCAGTGGCGTTCCACGATAGAGTCCGGCTTCCCCTCGGCCCGCTGGTTCACCACGTCGAGGCGATTCCGGCGGCTGTTGGCCACGGTGTAGCCCAGCCCGAGCGCCATGACAAGGATGGCGACGATCCACAGGAAGTGGACGGCCAGCCCGATCAGGCCGAAGAACAGCGCAGTGCACAGGACGCCTATGATCACGGCGTCGGGCCCCTGCTTCTGCCCGAGCACCCGAGCGAGGCGCTCGTTCAGGAGGACTTCGGCGGGCGACGCCAGCGACCTCACGGAGGCGAGTGAGAACGCCAGGGCCGCCTTCTTGCCGTCCACGTTGGTCGTGGTCCTGGTGGCCTCGCCCTGCGGGGCGCCGGTGCCATTGACGGAATGCTTCACATCGGGTCCCATCGGGACCCCCGATCCCCCTCCGATAGCGGAGGGTCAATAGCTCAACCTGAGCTGATTTCAATCTACACGCCCGTGGGGCTGGAAAATCGGCTGACCTGCCTGCCCCGGGCATGCCCGCCCGGGAGATCCTGGCCGCCGGCCCTGTCTCGCGCCGGGCCCGGGCACCGCGGTCACCTTGACGTGTCAACACCCAAGCGCTCAGGCCAGCAGGCACGCTCCGCGTGCTGCACCCCCGCTGGCCGGTTCGCGGGAAGCCGCCCCAACGTCCGGATCCCGGGTCCGGGCACAGCACGGCCGTGCCTGCTCTTCAATCAACGGTGACTCACGGTGAAAAGCCTGTTATTGGCGTGGAATGCTCTATCCGCGGAAGCCCATGAAGGGTAATGTTAGGCCTACCGCTCCGGACCCTGGCAGCGCACCCGCGAAAATATCTGCGGGTGCTCAGCAGGGCCCGGTTTTTTTGTGCACGGAAGCGATGCCGGCCAGACGCCACAGGCCAGGGATGGTGAGAACTCAAGGGAGACCTGGTCTCCCGCCTGCGATCTGCCTCAGCATGACGGACTACCGCGTGCCTCATCTCGTCACTGGCTAAAGGAGTCGGTTATGGGCATCATTGCCTGGATTGTTCTCGGCCTGGTCGCAGGCTTGATCGCTAATATGCTGATCCCCGGCAGGAGATCACAGGGCCTTATCCTCACCTGCCTGATCGGCATCGCCGGCGCGCTGCTCGGCGGCTGGGTCGCCACCAAGCTGTTCCACATCCACAGCTTGCACGGGTTCTTCAACCTCTCGACCTGGATCACCGCCATCATCGGCGCAGCGGTCCTGCTGCTCGCCTTCCACCTGATCAGCGGACGGTCCTCCAGCCGGTCTGGCCGGTCTGGCCGGTTCGCGCACCGCTAGGACACGCCAGGCGTGCCCGGGCACGGTAATCGTGTCCGGGCCGGGCAGGCTTCCGTCCTGATGATCGGCCGCCTTCATCGGCGGGCCTGCGATGGCGCCATCTGCCTGCCGGTACCGGCAGCGTGATGACCAGAATCGCGGAATGGCCAGCCGGCCACCGATACCCCCGCCAGTGCACCCGCCCTGGCGGAAGACTCAGCAGAAGAGGTCAGCCAGCTATGAGTATCGCCAAGAAGATCGCGCACAAGGCCGAAGCAGTTAAAGGCAGTGCGAAGAAGGTCACCGGCCGGGCCACGGGTAGCAGGCGCCTGCGGGCCAAGGGCCGCAGTGACCAGGTCAAGGGCGACACCAAGCAGGCTGGCGCGAAGGTCAAGGACGCCTTCAGGCACTGATCACCTCGCGCCGCCGGCTGGGTCGCACGACTGGCGGCGCGAGGCACCAGCCCAACCGCACCCGGGAGCCGGGAAAGCGAGCTGATCCTGTCCGGATCTGCCGCCGCGGCTGGAGCTATAGTCACTGAGAACCAAAAGTTCCACGCCCCGTGTGCCGCCGCAGAACCGGCTTTTCCGGATCACGATCCCTGACCCCGCGAATGCTGCTGGCTGCGTAGTTCCCTTTTCGGCTGAACCGGGAAGTGTTACAGTCATAAATGTTGCTCCGGATCCTGGCAGCTGCGCTGCGCAGCAGGGTCCGGATTTTTGTTTGCCCGTGCACGGACGGCGCTGACGGCACGCTACGGCCAAAGAACGGTGAGGCCCCCGGAGAATTCTTCTCTCACCACGGTGTACCAGGCGAGTACCCGGCTACCGGGTACTCCGCTGGTCACCAATAAAGGAGCCGGTTATGGGCGTCACGGCATGGATGGTTGCTGTCCGGGCCGCAGGCGCGATCGCCACGGTGCTGATCGCCGACCGGAGATCGCGGGGCCTTGCCATCACCTGCATGGCCGGCCGTGCCGGGGGCATCCCGCTATTTGGCTGTCATCGGCTCATCGGACGGCCAGGCCAGCATGCGGACCGCTGAGAAGAACCTGGGGCAGCGGGAGTCGCCGGCGGCGCTCCGCTCGACGGTGTCGGCCGGGGAATGCAGGCGGCTCGCGCCCATTCCGGGTGACCGGCGGCTCAGCGATCTCGCCGACCTCAGCGATGGCGAATTGGCAGGCATCGTCCGGTCGCTGGCCTGGGCCAGCGAAGCGCGCGCGGCGGCGTGTGAGCTGCTGGTAACCCGTCACTCCAAGCTGGTGTCCTCGTGCGTGCAGCGATACCGGAACGCCTCCGAGCCGTCCGAGGACCTCATGCAGGCGGGGTATGTCGGCCTGATGAAGGCGATCAGCCGCTTCGATCCGGCTGTCGGCGGGAACCTGGCCGCCTACGCGCAGGCGTGCATCAGGGGCGAGATTAAGCGGCACTTCCGGGATAAGTGCTGGCCGGTCCACGTCGAGCGCCCGGTGCAGGAGGTGGTCCTGGAAGCCCGTGACGCGGCCCGCCAGCTGACCCAGGATCTGGGCCGGGTCCCGGCCGACTGGGAGATGGCCCGGCACCTGGGGGTCAGCGGTGAACAGTTGCGGGACGCACGGCGGGCGGAGATGGCGATCTGGCCATCGTCGCTGGACGCCCCGCTGGCTGGCCAGCCCGGCGTGACCACTCTGGCGGACGTCCTCGGAGAGGAGGATCGCGGGGTGGAGCACATGCTCGGTATGCAGGCCGTCGCGGCGCACTGGGGCGAGCTGCCCTCGCGTGAGCAGAAGATCCTGCAGATGCGTTTCGGTGACGGCATGACGCAGGCACAGATCGGCCGGCAGCTCGGCATTTCCCAGATGCACGTGTCCCGGCTGAGCGCCCACGCGCTCGGTTACCTGCGCCAGCGCCTGTTCGGCCCCCAGGGAGCGCCCAGCCGGCGCCGGACCCGCCGTTGCCCGGCCAGTGAACGTCTGGGCGTGTCCGCGGCGACAGGAGCCGGTGACACCGGAGCCCGCCAGGAACAGCCGGGCCAGCACGGCCAGGACCGCCCGGCCGGATCAGCCCGGTTCCTGCGGGATGACCTGACGCCGCAGCCCTGCCACCTCGGGCCGGAACACCCATGATCTCCGCATCCCCGGACGCCTGCCCGCATCCCAGACGCGTGCGCCAGCCGAACGCGCGGATCACGATCAGGTACGACGCGAGGGGAACGAACCGTGATCCCAGCGCATGCACCTAGTCGGCGCCTCCGCCGTCACAGTCGGCACCGGATCCGGCAGCGCCACGAGACCGGACGCAGCCCTCCAGCTCGCCACCGGGAACCGTGACGGCGATGGTGCCCGCGGCGCTGAGCACACCGCCGTCCCGGGGGAGACTGGTTGCGTGGTCGCCGCCGGTGATCAGTGATGGATGGAAGGGGACGCCCGATGGCGAAGAAGGGGAAGCTGAGGTGGTCTGATGCCCCGGCTGCGCAGGACTATCCGGCGGCCGGCTCTATCTGCGGCTGCTCGCCTTGCCGGGCACGGTGGAGGCGCTGGCCAGCCTGCTGTCGCAGGCACCGACGGTGACCCAGGCAGCAAAGGACATTCTGCGCGCGGCGGGTCTCCCGCTGCTCCCCGTTGATGACCCGGAGGTCGCGAAAGACGTGAAGAAGGTCGCCGCGGGGCAGGCGCTGTCGCCGGTGCTGCTCGTGCGAGGAGACCTGGCGGCGGGGCGCCCGCTGCAGATCGCGGATGGCTACCACCGGGTGTGCGCCAGCTACCACCTGAACGAAGACACCGAAATTCCCTGCCGGATCGCCGACACCCCGGCCGCCGCCGGGTAATGGCCCGCGGCGGCCAGGCCGATGCCGAGTGCCCTGGTATTCGCCGGTCCGGGGCAGGACGAACACGTGGTAGTCCATGCTCAGCCCGGACAGGAGCACGAACGTGAATGCTGGCCGGGCACAACGAGGTTGGCACCTCTGCAGCGCCCGGCCCCTCCTCCTATAGCCCGATGCTGTCTAATCGTCAGCAGCCGGCTCGGTTTTTTCGTTGCGCTCTTTGCGTCCTGTTACTACCCGCATACTCCTCGTAAGATGTAGGGTCTCCGCCAGGGGGGTCAGGACCTCGCCGCCACCGCGCTGGACAAGTGCGAGAGGCGCCACCTGTGACCGCCATCCCGATTCCCCCGGTACTCACTGTCACCATTTCTGGCGAGATCGACATCGCCACCTGCCAGGCCATGCGGGAGGCCCTGGCGACCGGCCCCGGGCCGGCCCACCTGGAAGTCGACATGTCCGCGGTCACGTTCATCGACGCGTCGGGGATCGGCGTGCTGCTCGCTGCCCGGCGGCAGGCGGTGGACGCCGGCGGGTCGCTTAGCTTGCGGGCACCCAGCTGGGCGGTGCGGAGGGTCACCGGGGTCCTGGGGCTGGATGAGGTTCTCCTCACCCGGTCATCCTCCGGCGCGCATCAGCCGTCATGACGCAGGTCTGCGGCGGGTCAGTCATGACGGAGGCTTGCGCGGGGTTAATGCCAGGCACGTCGCCGGCCGGTGACGATCGGTAGTTTGGGGTCCGAAGAGTTTTTTTAATTCGTGAAGCGGCCTGGCAACGCGCCAGCAGAATGAAATGGCAGGAAGTTTCTGGGCGGATGTGCCGCCCACCATGATCTGCCGAATGATACCCGCCGCGTGAAGGCGTGCCTGCCGGGAAGCGGCGCGCTAGAGGTGCCGGCTTGGGCTTCTTCCCCATCGGCGTTGGCGCGGTCTTGCTGTTTGCCGTGCGCACCGGTCCGTGGGCCAGCCTGAACCTGCACGTCGTGGGAATCATCGTGCTCATCGTCGGTGTCCTCTGGCTGCTGCTGCCGGGGCTGCGGATTGCGCCGACGCCGGACCGGCGGCGCCGCTGGATCAATCCCAGCGCCATCGATGACCCGGGCGTGGGCGATGTCAGGAGCGCCGCGGTCATAGTTGCTGAGCAGATCCGGGAAGACAAGGAATCCTTCAGCTCCGGCGGGGCCGGACCTCAGCAAGACGAAGTTGGCCGGCACGACGATGCCCGTGACTGGCGCTGCTGGAGTCCCTCGTGGCCACCCTGGTCGCGCTAGTGCCTAGCACTCTGAAATCGGCCTGGATATGGCCGATATAACGTGTGATGCTCAATCTTCTCGACATGCGTCAAGCTGCGGGAGGGGTCGGCGTGGAAGGGTGTATCCGCCCGGACGGCTTCGCCCGCCTACCTCCACCGAGATGAAGCGGGCGAAGTAGCCTGCCCAGCCGCCGATGCGGCACTCAAAGCGCAAATCGGCCCTGGCGGCGCACCGGCGCAGGGTGCCGAAGAACACGCCGTGCGGGTCGTAGCAGAGCTCGCCGACCACCACGCGGCCCCCTGGACGCACCACGCGGCTCAGCTCACGTAGCGCGGCCGTCATATCGGGCACCTGGCCGAGCGTCGAGACGAGGTAGACGGCATCGAATGCGTCATCGGGGTAGGGCAGCGCTACCGCATCCCCACAGGCAGGCACGACGTTGGTAATGCCTCGGTCCAGCGAACGGCGCATCGTCAGCGCAAGCATCTCCTCTTGCACGTCAAACCGCTCGCCCGGCCGGGGCACAAGAACCTGCCGGAGCCGTCGGCGGGTCACGAAAGGGTGCGGCACGTCGATCCACAGGCGCTGCGCGAACGGGCGCGGCGTTGGGTGCAATCGCCACCACCACCACAGGATGACCGCGCCACCGCCCGCAGCCAGACCACGGGCGCCTGCACCCATGGCCACCTCAATCCCTGTGTCCTTGCCCAGCGGCTTCCGGCCGACGCCCTGAACCGCCAAGATTCACTCTGACCCGCGCAGCGAGCGAACCACCAGGACATGATCAAGTCGTGACCGTCACCTTTATATGCCCAAACCCCACATTTGGCCGCCATTGACAAGGATCTGCGCCATGCTGGACTGCCTCTCGCCGGGCGGTCTCTATCCTTCGGCGCTGAAGGCCCTCGCGTCATGGTCCCGTTCAGCGTCCCGGCCCGGGACCAGACCGTGCGGCTCGCCGACCCGCCCTGCGCCGCAGGCGCCACCGATAGGGCACCCCACTGACCGACGCGGCGTCCATGCTGGCGTGGATCGGCGGCTTCACCGAGTTCCACGGCTCGAATCAGGCGGCCGGCCTTTACCCGGTTGACCCGCGGCCCGGGTGAGCAGGGCTGGACACGGAGATCTAACGCCGTGGCGTTGTGACGGTGCAGGGGTTCGGACACCGAAGTGGTGTCCACCCACACGCAACGCGCCCGTACCGGGCGAATCCTTACCACGCCCGACTGACCCGGGGCCATCGGCGTCCACTAGCTGAGGGAACTCCGGTCACCTCCTTGCTTGCCTTATCAAGTGACTTCAGGAAGCGGACAGTCGCCGAACAGTCACTGATGTCGGGCAGCACCGGCAGGAATTTCCGACAACGGGTTAAGTGAAACGGCGCTTATGACAGTGGGCAATCCTCGTGCGTAGTGTGACTAAGATCCTTTTTAAGGCGCCTCAGCAGCAGTATTAGCCGATAGCGGTGCCGAACAGGTGCCCGACGCCGTAGGTGAAGGCCAGGCCGAGTGCTCCGCCGATCACGACCCGCAGGACGGCGCGGCGGATGTTGCTGCCGCCCAGGCGGGCGCTGAGGGCGCCGGTCAGGGCCAGGGCGATCAGGACGGCGCCAAAGGTTACGGGGGACCCGCAGGCTGGCCGGAGGCAGCAGGATGGCCAGCATCGGCAGCAGGGCGCCGGAGGTAAATGACAGCGCAGAAGCGGCGGCGGCCTGGACCGGGCTGGGGATGTCGGCGGGATCGATGTGCAGTTCGGCGTCCAGATGGGCGGATAGGGCACCGCGGGCCGTCAGTTCCTCGGCGACGGTACGGGCGGTGGACGCGGAAAGGCCTTTGGCTTCGTACAGGGCCGTCAGCTCGGTCAATTCAGCTTCCGGGGTGGCAGCGAGTTCCCGTTTCTCCTGTGCTATCTGGGCGCGCTCGCTGTCGCGCTGGCTGGAGACCGATACGTACTCACCCAGCGCCATCGACACGGCCCCGGCAACCAGCCCGGCCAGTCCGGCGGTAAAGATGGGGCCACGGGCCGTGGTGGCTCCCGCCACTCCGATAACGATGCCGGCCACCGACACGATCCCGTCGTTGGCCCCCAGCACTGCGGCAACGTCACCCGGCAAGCCAAGGGCCGCTGACTATGGCCGCTGCTGCAGACGTGACGCTCCGCCGCTCGACCCGCTAGCTGGGGCTTGATCTTACGGGTCACGCACTGCTTGGAGTACGCGCAGTCCTCGCTGGGAACTTCCGTGTTCTGCCGCGAGCAGCGCTGACATCCGTATCAGATCAGTGCCACGAACCGTCCCGCCTGGCCCAGGCGGTGGCGCAGATGAGCGGCCTCAGGACAGTCCCGGCCGGACGAGGCCGGTCTCGTAGGCGATCACGACCAGCTGGGCCCGGTCCCGGGCGCCGAGCTTGGTCATCATCCGGTTGACGTGGGTCTTGGCGGTCAGCGGGCTCATGAACAAGGCGCGCGGCGATCTCGTCGTTGCTCAGGCCTGCAGCAACCCGGGCGAGCACCTCCCGTTCCCGGTCGGTGAGGACCGACAGGACGGAGGCGTCAACGGGCTGGGCCGGACCGCGCCCGGCGATGCTGGAGATGAGCGTGCGGGTGACGCTGGGCGACAGCAGGGCATCGCCGCGGGCGACCACCCGGATGGCGCTGATGAGGTCCTCCGGCTCGGTGTCCTTGACCAGGAAGCCGCTTGCCCCGGCGCGGAGCGCCTCGAAGACATACTCGTCCGCCTCGAAGGTGGTGAGGATGATGACGCGCACGCCGGTCAGTTCGGGGTCGGCGACGATCTGCCGGGTGGCCTCTATCCCGTCGGTCCCGGGCATGCGGATGTCCATCAGCACTACCTCGGCCCGCAGCGAGCGGGCCAGATCGACGGCCGCCGCCCCGTCCGCGGCCTCCCCGACCACCTCGATGTCGGGCGCCGAGCCGGCCAGGACCCGGAAGCCGGCCCGGATGAGAGCCTGGTCGTCAGCCAGCAGGACCCTGATCACGGCCGGCTCGCGATCGGCCGGGCGCGGGAGCGGTCGGCTCGTCCCGCACCGCCCGCGTCCGCACCGCCCGCGTCCGCACCGCCCGCGTCCGCTCCGCCCGCGTCCGCTCCGCCGGGGTCTGGGCTGGAAGCGGCGGCGGGGGCCGCTGGTCCTCCGGTCGGGGCGGTTGCGGCCACCGGCAGCCGGGCGTGGACAGCGAACCCGCCGCCGGGACGGGGTCCGGCATCCAGGGTCCCCCCGAGGGCGGCCGCCCGCTCCCGCATTCCGGCCAGTCCCGCACCGGCCCCGTCGCTGAAGGACGCGGGCGCGGGGCCGCCCGCGTTGACCACGTCTACACACAGGTAGTCGCCGTCGCGGCGCAGGCCCACGGTGGCGGCGACCCGGCCCGCGTGGCGCACCACGTTGGTGAGCGACTCCTGCACGATGCGGTACACGGCCAGCGCGACCGGCGGCGGCAGCGGGACGGACGGCTCAGCCGGGTCCAGCGTGGTCGGCGTGCCGGCGGCGCTGGTCGCTTCGACGAGCGCGGCGATGGCGCGCAGATCCGGCACCGGCACGGCCGGGCTTTCGCCGTCAACTTGCCGCAGCACCTCAAGGATGGCCCGCAGCTCGCGCAGCCCGGACTTGCTGGCCGTGCGGATCGCCTGGATCGCGTCGGCCACGCTCGCCGGATCGCCGGCCAGCTGCATGCTCGCCGCCGTGGCCTGGACGTTGATCATCGCCATCGAGTGGGCGACCACGTCGTGCAATTCGCGCGCGATCCTCATTCGCTCGGCGTCAACCCGCCTGCGGGTTTCCTCCTCCCGGGCCTGCTCGGTCCGCGCGGCCCGGTCAGCCTCGGCGGCCAGCCACTGGCGGCGCGCTGCCACGTACGCGCCGACCGCGCCGGCGGCGAGGAGTTCCGGCCACATCGTGGCGTTCGGGCCGCCGAACCAGCCGAACGGCCCGAGCAGCCCCTCGGTCACGAAGATGGCCGCCGCCCCGGCGAGCCCAGCGGCCGCGGCGATGCGCCAGGAGCGGGTCAAGGCGACCCAGTACACAGCGACGATGACCGGCACGAGCGCGGCCCCGTCGATCTGGCCGAGCGCCGCCCAGCCGACCGCGCCCGCGACGGTGAGCCCGAGCACCTCGACCGGGCGGCTGTTCCGCCAGATCAAGGCCACGGCGGGCACGGCCAGCAGCAGATAGGCGGCCAGCGGAGGATGGCTGGTCAGGTGCAGGCCACCGTAGTGGTGGGCCGGGTTGGCCTCGACGTAGGCGCCGACCACCGCCAGCGCGGTCACCAGCGCTACGCCCGCAGCGCTCAGCCAGCGCCGCGGAAGCCTGAACACGCCTGTGATGCCCATCACTCGGAGCGTATACCGGCCCCGGGCCGGTGCCATCGTCGCTGCGCAGGCGGGCCGGCTACTGCGCTGGGAGTACCTCCTGCTGCGGGTGCGGTACCTCTCCGGACGCCAGCCGGACGATGCCCGATTACTGCCGCCCGGGAGAGCCTCGTGTTCAGCGGCGCAACCGGGCGCCGCGAGCCACGTGAGGGAGTACGCACATGATCACCACCACCGCCCCGGCCGTGCCGGACATCAAGACGGGCCGCGCCCGGGCGCTCAGCGCTGCGGCCGCCGCGCTGGCCGCGGCCCTGGCCTGGATCGTGGAAGTTCCGGGGCTGGGTATCAAGCTGAACGTCCGCTTCGGAGCCGGCCATATCGAGACGATCGCGGTCGGCCAGGTCATCGGCGTCACGGTGGCTGCCTCGCTGCTCGGCTGGCTGCTGCTCGTCGTCCTCGAGCGGCGCACGGCGCATGCCCGGGTCCTCTGGACCGCCATCGCGCTGGCGGCGCTGGCCGCCTCGCTGGCACTGCCGCTGGCCGCCGCCTCGACCACCTCGGCCGTTATCGGGCTGATCGTGATGCACCTGACCGTCGGGGCCGTCGTGATCCCCGTTATGGGGCGCACGGCGCGGTCCCGCTGAGCAGGCGGCCAGGCCCGGGATGGCGCGGCCGGCCCGGCTGCGCCACCCGTGCTGAGCAGCCGCGCGCGGCTACGCTCGCGTCCCGCAGCGCCCGGCGCGGCGGCCCGGCGCCGGGGATTGGCTGGCCCGCTGGTCCTGTTCGGACCGGTCCACGTTCGGGCGCCTTCGAACCCCTGACCCCCTCGATGCGAAAGGCATACTGCGCCTTCGGCTACCACTGGTGATTTGAGAAAGGCCAGCTCAGAGGCTCCTCTTCAACACGGTTGGGAGCGGTTTAGGAAAGATCATCCAGAAGATGATCTCCCAAATTCCTCCCAATTGATCAAGGAGGAGTGTCATGCCTGAAGACCGTCTCAGCCAGCTGCGGAAGGGATACGCGGAGGACGATTATCTCGCCCTGGAGCCGCCGGATCTCGGGCCGCTGCGGGCGCTCGCCGAGACTGCCGAGTTCGCCGAGGCGATGGCCAGGCTGGGCGATGCCTACGGCCGTCCGCTTCCTGCCGCTGATCCTCTGGCGCCGCTCGCCCTGGATATCGCCCGGGCGCTGACCGAGGCCGGGTTCACCCTGCACCACTGCGCCCAGAGCCATCCGCTGTACCGGCTGGGCGGCGTGTGCCTGGTGCCCGTCGCGCGTGGCCATGACCCGGATGGGCGTGGCGGGGTGGTGGTCTCCTGGACCACCACACCTGCTGTCCCTGGACTGGGACCGGTGGCGGGAGTACCAGGGCGCGCATGGCGTCATGAACGGCGCGCTGTCCGAGGTGCTCGACGCGCTCGGGTTCGAGGTCTGGCCGTTCGGCCTGGGCGGCGCGTGGATCGTGACCGGCCGCCGGGCCGGCGGGGAGGCGGCGGAGCGGTGAGTGCCGCCGACCGGGCGATCCGGGTCTCCACGGCGGCCGCCGTCTTGGGCGTGGCGGGCATCGCCGCGTATGTCAGCTACTGGCACGCCTTCGAGGTGGTCCGCGCCCATGGCGAAACCGGGATCACCGCCCGGCTGGAGCCCGCCACGATCGACGGGCTGGTGTATTCGTCGTCGATGGTCGTGTTGTACGCGGCCCGGCACCGGCTCCCGGTGCCGGGCCTGGCCCGGTGGCTCCTGGCCCTCGGCATCTTGGCCACCCTGGCCGCGAACGTGGCCCACGGGTGGTCCCACGGCCCAGTCGGCGCGGCCGTCGCCGCCTGGCCCGCGGCCAGCCTGGTGGGTAGCTACGAACTCCTGCTGTGGCTCATCCGGACCGCTGCCGCTGGCGCCGTGGTCCGCGAACCGGCTTGCAGACCATGGCGTTGGTCCGGCGGACCAGACTGTCACCGGACTGCGCCTGGTCTCTGCCGGGGATCAGGATCTGCCGGCGGATGCGGGCGCCCGGGGGAGACACCGTAGCCATGGTGGTTCGGGTGACCGTTGCGCCGGTCCAGTCATTGGCCCGGGCCGGGCCGGCGGACCAGATGAGCCTGGCGCGGATCGTGAATACCAGCCCGCGGCCCAGGAGACGACAGGTTGGCCCGACGTGGACGGATCCCAAGCTGTCGGCGAAGACGGTGCGGTGGACATCAACGAGGCCGCGGTGGCCGCCTACCGCGCCAGCGCTGACGTCGGCAGGCCGCTGTCCGAACGGAAGCTCGCCGCCATGTTCGGCAAGACCTCCCGTCGCTGGGCCCGCAACCGGATGGCCGAGGCTATGGGCCGGGCGGTGGGGTGAAGATCGCGTGGGTGCCGACCCGCCGCCAGATGACATGGGCCTGGCCGGAGATGCGCTCTTCGCCGTAGCTGAATGTCGCGCGGCCGTCGTTGTCCCAGGTCATCTCGAACACGCCGGGGTGGGCGGTCACGCCCTTGACGCGCAGCCCGGGGCGGAATGGGCGGTCAGGCGCGGCCAGGTCCGGCACGAACGCGTCAGTGATGACCTTGCGGAAGGTCGCCTGCTGCTGTGCGGTGAGGTGCTTCCAGTCGCGCTCGAACCGGGGGAGCGTTTCGAAGGTCGGCATCACTCATCCGCTGAGCCGAGCGAATCGAGGTGAGCGAACATGTCCTCAGCGGACTCGTGGACCGTGCCGCGTCCCGGCCGCGATGTCCTCGTCGGCTTCCCGCTCGCCGGCCAGCCACTCAGGCGTGAAGAACCACGCCTGATCGGTGGGGATGGACACGTAACCGCGGATCGTGACTGTGCCGTCGGCGTGCACGGCGAATTCCACCTCATCGCCCTCGCCGATGTGAAGGGCCTGGCGGATCTCCTCGGGCAGGGTGAGCTGCGCCTTGGGCCGGACCTTCGCCCTGGTCCGCAGGCGAGGCTCCGGTTCCATCTTGGCGGCAGGCATGCCCATGGCGCGCTCCAGGATAATCAGATTTTCCTACTCTCCTACTGTATCACTGTTGGCAGTAGGCCTGACTGGCTGCTGTCCGGCTGAGCCCCAGCCCACGGCCCAGGCTCCCGGTTCGGGATGGAGCCACGCAGCGCGCAGTGCGAGGTGCACCAGGCAGGCACCACGCTCGTTAGGCGGCGTTCGTGGCGGTGTCGCTGACGGGCAGCCTTACGGTCCGGTCGCCGAAGTCAGCGACCAGGTCAAGGCGCCCGCCCAGGGCTTCGACGTAGCGTGCGATGACTTCGAACGAGGTCACCTCACCATGCTCGATCTGGGACACCCGGGCGATGCTCACGCCCATCGACTGCGGCGATATCCTTCTGCGCCAGGCCGAGTTGCTTACGCGCCTCGGCAAGCTGATGTCCTCGGGCTTCGGCGAGCAGTCTGCGTGCTCCGGCCTCGATCTCAGCGGGGGAGACACCAGCGGCATGCAGCTCCTGCTCCAGGGTTTCCCAGTCCTGCGGAGTCCTCTTAGGCATGTCCACTACTCCTCGTTCTCGGCTGTGTAGTCGAGGTAGAGCTGCTCGGCGAGCGGGACGTTGTCGCGGTACCACCGTTGCCAGTTGCCAGTTTTGTCCCCTCCGAGCAGCAGCAGCGCGGACCGGCTCGGATCGAACGCAAAGATGATCCTGATCTCGGACCGGCCTCTCGACCCAGGCCGCAGCTCCTTCAGGTGGTGAATCTTGGCGCCCTTCAGCCGGTCAACGAGCGGGCGCCCAGGGCCGGGCCCTCCTCGCGCAATGCTGCGACCGCCTGAGCTACCTGGGTTGCCGAGCCGAGATCCTCCTTGATCAGCGTAGAGAACCACGCGGCGTACTCGTCCGTGACCTTCACCGCCCAAGCCAACCAAGCCTCCCGCGATTAAAGGCATAGCTTAATTCTAGAATCCCGGTACGATCCGCGGCAATGTGAGCATCCCGGAAGCCGGGCCCTGCCGTTCCTGAGGGCCGGGAACCCTGGGCCGCCGCCTCGCCATGAGCGGCAGGCAGCCGACCAGCTATAGCCGTGCCTGCCATGATCCGGCTGAGGTCCCAAGCGTTTCCGGGTGCTGTCGAGCGTTTCATCGCGGCGAGCCGGTTGAGGTGTAACTCAGGCATTCGTCCAGGTACTGGCCCGTTCTGGCGGTGAGCCGGATGAGCCCATATGCGTTGAGCACTGCCCGCTTGATCACCTCGACGGGGGAGCCGGCCAGGTCGAGGTTCTTGATCAGCTCGGCTACCTCGCTGCGGGGGATGTCGGACAGTTGACGCGGGCCTATGTCTCGCATCATGACTGGCGGTTCTCCGGGGATGTAGAGAGTCTTCTCGTCCGGCACGAGCATGTCCTCGTCGAGTTGCTGCAGGACGCCTGAGCGCAGGGCCTGCCGGGTGGCAGCGAGGAACGTGCGCCGCATCTCTGGCCCGACCCGGTGTCCGCCGGCCGCCTGCGTGTACACGCGGTAGGCGCGGTGGGCGTGCATCGGTCCTTCGACGGCCACGATGTCCAGCAGTCCCGCGACGATCTCGGCCAGCTGCGCGGTCTCTGGATGCGGGAGCGCCCGTGACGGCCAGGCCTGGTAAGGAGCCAATGAGAGCCTCCGCGTCGGCTTTCGGCGCGCTGTCGCGGATGCTCGGTTATCTGATCAAGAGCAATCTCACTAGCGACGGAAGCGTCCGCCGGCGAACCTGCCGCTGCCGCGGGATTAGCCGCAGTGGCTGATTTCGCCTGCCAAGCGGCGTAAGGCGCCTCTGCATGATCCATCGCCGGTTCCGTGCCAGCTGCCGGTTCCGTCGCGGTGGGATGTGCGGCCTGCACCGGATCAGGCAGGTTGCGTCGGCCGGAGACTTCACGGACCGTTGGCTGGGCGGTGTCTGCTGACCACCAGTCGCCGGTGGGGATGCCGAGGTCGGCGAGCCTTTGCCACAGCGGGAGCTAGCGCGCTGTCCGGGTCGCGGTAGAAGGCGGAACCGCGGATGCGCTCGAAGGTCCAGTTCGCACGTTCGAGGACCTGCTGCCGGGCGCGGTCCTTGTGCCACACGTCAGGGCCGTGCCAGCGGTCGCCGTCGCATTCGACGGCCAGGCGGGCGCGTGGCCCTTCGACGACGATGTCGATGCGGTACCGGCCCACGTTGTGCTGGACGGACACCTTGCGGTAGCCGCGCGCCATGATCTTCTGCAGGACGTCCCGCTCGAACTGCGATTCGCAGGCCTCGAGCAGGTTGGCGGGCGGGCGCGGTGGCCGCTCCCGCGTCCCGGCAGTGCCGGATGAGCGCGCCCCGCAGGTCGCCGTCAGGGAACTGGTCCGGCTCGACCGAGTGGACGACCCACATCTGCTGGCGGGCCCGGGACGCGGCCACGTTGATACGCCGCATCGCGGCGTTGCCGGTCATCGCGGCCACCCGGCTGGACGGGACGCCCGGATCGACGGCGACCACCGTCGAGATGATGATCACGTCACGCTCGTCGCCCTGGAAGTTCGCTGGCTCACCGCTGCGCAGCCGCCGCTGATTCAGGACTTCCGGGCCGAGCCGGTCGTACAGCTTGTCCCAGATGAGCTTGGACTGGGTGGAGCCGAGCAGCGAGATCACGCCCATGTCCATGCCGTCGTAGTCAGGATTGGCGCACAGCTCGGCGACCAGCTCGACGACCGCGTCGGCCTCCGGCTCGTTGACCGTGCCCATTCCGGTAACCGTCCAGCACCTTGACCGCTCCCAGCGCGGACCAGCCGGGGCGTGGGGGCTGGTCGCGCAGCGGGATGATCCGGCCGTTGTAGGCATGGGTGTTGGAGAAGGTGATGATCGGGGGCAGGCAGCGGAAGTGCTCGGTGAGCATCACCACGCCAGGGAACTTCTGGAAGGCGATGTCGTACAGGCTGTTGTCCGGGTCGAACAGGGTCCGGTACTTCGGGATCCGGGCCAGGTGCTCGTCCAGCAGGTCGAAAACCTGCTGGCGGTCCAGGCCGACGTGTCTCCGGGCTGGTCTGCTTGTCGTCGCCGACCACGATCGTCTTCCTGGCCAGGGCCAGCAGCGGGGTTGCTTCCAGCCCGATCTGGGAGGCCTCGTCGACCACGAGGACGTCGAAGGGCGGGTCGGCCTCCGGCCTGAAGCTGGTCAGGGCCCGTGCGGTAGGCATGATCCAGACCGGGACGGCATCCTTCGACTCGTCTAGCGCGGTGCGGATCTCCGCCAGCCAGCGCTGCGCGAATTTCCCGCCGGTCTTCCCGAACCTGGTCACGGCGCGCACGTAGCTGTTGAGTGCCTGCCGCTGCCGGTCCCCGAGATTGTCGGCCAGGCGGCGCCACGCGCGCTCGCTGACGAGCTCGGCGATGACGCGCCGCCGTTCGTTGGATAGCTCCTCCAGGCGGGCCTGGAGCTGCGCCGGAGTCTGCCCGGCGAGCGCGGCGCGGACCCAGGAGTCCAGCTGCCGCCACTGCCAGGCGCCGGTGAAGTCAGCGGGGTCCCCGGCCGCCGCCGGGTCGGCGAGGATGCGGGAGGTCCAGATCGGGGCGGCGGCCGACAGCCGCTGCCGCAGCTCGCGCAGGTGCTGGGCGGCTGGGGCGATTTCGTGCAGATCCTTGAGCTCGTCGCGCAGGCGGTGCCACTGGTGCAGATCCTGGCGGGAGAGCGCGTCTGCGAACAGCTCCCACAACGACGACGCGGTCGGGGACTGGGCGCCGGCCCGGAGCCAGTCCAGGAATGCCGCGGATCGAGCGGGTTATGTCCTGGAGCAGGATCTGGTCGCAGGCCCGGGTGCAGACGCCGGAGAGCTGGCCGAGGGCGTCCGCGTCCGCCGCGGCAGGGCTGTTGATCCCGGCAGCGGCCAGGTCGGTACGCAGTTGCGCCCACGTCCGCGGCCAGGCTGAGCGCCCGGCCCAGATCCTCCAGAGCGCGCCCGAGGACGTCCTCAGGAATGGCGGCGCCCAGGTCAGGGCCGCCGACTCGGGCCAGCTGGTTGCGCCAGCTCGTCAGCATCCGGCGGCGCAGGTCGTCCAGGGTCACCGCCTGGAGGCACAGCTCGATGTCCCCGGCGGTGCTCGGCAGCCTGCCGTCGACCTCGCACTCCTGCACCGCCCGCTTGGCCGGGCCGGCGAACATGCCCAGCTTGCCGCCCTGGGCCAGCCGGTCCCTGGCCTGCCGGAGCCCGTCGACGAATGAAGGCTCGACCGCGTCCGGGATCACGACGCGGTGGGCGGTGAGCGCTCCGCGCAGCCGGAGCGCATCCTGGCGGTCCTGGGACAAGCTGGGCACCGAACGAATGCCCAGTCGCGGGCCAGCAGCGGATCATCAGCCTGGTCGCGCACGTGGCTGAGCCAGGTTCCCGCGGTCTTGGCCGCCCACTCCATCTCGTCATGGCACCGTGCCGCGAGCGCCCGCAATCCGTCGTGGCCGCAGCCGACGGCCCGGCCCCAGTCGTGCACCGCACCGTCGAGGGACCGGACCGACGACTGCAGGTCCGCCAGCTTCGTCAGGCGGCCGCCCAGGTCGGGGGCGGGCGGGATGGCAGTCAGCGGCGGGAGTTCCCGGGCGCAGGCATCGGCCCGGCTCACGCCCACCTCGGCGGATCAGCTGGGCGAACTCGGCGAGGTCCCCGCCACTGACCGGGCTCGCCGTCGCGGGCGTGATCAGGTCATCGATGTAGCTGAGCCGCCCGGCCTGCCCGGCGACCCACCGGGCCGCCTCGGCCCGGGTCGGGGTCTCGCCGGCCGCCCACCGTCCGGGCAGCCGCTCGACCTCTGCTTCACGCGTCGCCAGCAAGCGCCTGGGTCGTGACGGCGATGGCACGGCTGGCCGCATCCAGGTCGACGGTGAGCTGCCGGATGCGCTCATCCGCGTAGGCCTTGTCGATGGCGGTGACCCGGGTCTGGATCTGCCCGATCGCCGATTCCAGCTCGCGGCGGCTCTCGGCGTCAGCGCCGAGCACCGAGACGGTCAGGTCCTTGATGCCGGCCGGGATCTTGTCCGTCAGGGCCCGCAGCGCCTGCTCCTTCTCGGCGACCACCAGCACCCGTTTCCCGTAGGCCACGTAGTGACTGATGATGTTCGCGATCGTGTGGGATTTCCCGGTCCCGGGCGGCCCCTGCACGGTCACCCCGGTGCTGTGCTGTGCCTGGACCAGGATGCGCTGTTGCTCTTCGTTCGTGGGCAGCGGGAGCAGCAACGGTTCGCGATCCGGGTCACTGCGACTGCCGGAATCAAGCGATCCGTGCCTCGGCCAGTACCGAGGGGGCATCAGTGACGACCGCCTGGAGGGTACGCGGACGGCGACCGACTCGTCGCGGTACAGCTCCCGCATCCGGTCCAGGAAGCCCAGGTAGTCCGGCAGTCGCCGGCGCATGAACAGCACCCAGCTGCCGTCCACGGCTGCTGCTCCGTCATCTCCGGAGGCGGTGGCCTGGTCCGACCAGCGTGCCCGCATGGTCGATGGCGCGGACTAGCCGCCGCAGCAAGCCATGGAGCGCCTGTGCGTCCCACGAGTTCGGTGCCCTCATCGTTCACCGACTGGCGGATACTCATGAACCCGGCCCGGTCCGCCAGCGACAGGCCAGCCAGGCACCGTGCCTCGACCTCCGGCGCTCCGGCCGGGCACACCCGGATCCGCTGGGTGAGCGCCGATCCTGCTCTACCTCTACCGGGATGCAGACCAGCGGATGGTCGATAGCTCGCCGTCGTGGCTCCAGCGCAGCCGCCCGAAACCCCAGACCAGCTCGACCGACTCCCGGTCCGTGGCCAGGAGCTCGCGCTGCTGGAACAGGTCGCGGTGAAGCGTCTTGGCCGCCGTCACCTCGGCCCATCTGGCGGCGAACGGCTCCCACACCGTGGCCACCCACTGCTCGGCCGACGCCAGCAGCGCTGGATCGGGTTCTGACTGGCCGTCGTCGATGACTTCACGGGTGCCGGGCCATTCTGGCTCCGTGACGTCCGGCACCGAAGGGATCTCCGGCCGGACGAGCGGGCTGATGGAGGCACTCTCGCCCAGTACCTCGACGAGGTCAGTCGGCACCTCTGGCCGCGCCGGGAGATCAAGAAAATCAACCGTCAGCCACGCCTCCGCAGCCGGAGACAGCCGGACTCCAGCTACGGTCGGCAGGTCATCGTCCCGGAGCATGAAGAGGCGGTACTTGCTGATGTCGTAGACGGGAGGATTACGGGTCGCATCGTAGTCGGCCAGGAAGTCGATCAGGCTGAGCGTCCGTGCCCGCTCTTCCTGTCCGGTCGGTACGGGCGCCGGTGATACCGGCCCGGCGCGGCGCAACCGGCCGCGCCGGGGCAGGGGCCAGGCCATCGGCCGGAGCTGGGGTGAGAGGAGGCGAAGAACGCTCACCGTGACTGCCAGTGCCCGGCGTGAACGCCTGCCAGTTATCCATGTCCCCGCTCCCGCTCCCCAGCCCGTCCGATCGAGTCTCGCCGAACCGACCTGCTTCGCGCCCGGGTTGTTATCAGATTCGTCTGATTCCGGATGCAAGACCGTCCAGAACCTGTCCTCCCCGCACTCACCGAGGCGAGGGAGGGGAGGACAAGTCCCACAGGTCGGCAGCTGGTTGCCTGGTCTGTCAGTCGGCTGCCGCAGGCAGCGCCGGAATTCCCGCCGGCGGCAGCGACGCGAGCTCGGACGTCGGCAGCTGAGCCAGCGCGGTGGCCGGGAGTTCTGCACCGACCCGGATGAGGTCGCCCACCATGCCGGTGAGGTTGGCCCGGGTCTTCTCGATCTGCTGCTCGCGCTGGGCCCAGGACTGCGCGTAGTAGCGCTTCTCCTTCCGGAGCGTCTCAAGCTGGGCGTCGAGTGCGCGCTCGGCGGCGAAATAGCGGTCGGCGAAGCCGCCGGTGGCGATGTAGTCATAGACCTTGGCCGCGGTGTCCTCCCGGCCCGAGTTCGCGACCTGGTGCCGCCAGGCGGTGATGACCGCCTCACGGAGCCCGGCGGCCAGGGTGGGCGCGTGCCGGTAGTCGGTGATCCAAATACTGTCCACCACGCCTGAACTGTCCAGCCCGGCGGGGAGTTCCTCCGAGACGATCACGCCCAGGCTGGCGCTGGCCTTGGTCACGTCGTCGGCGAGCTTGGCGACCCAGGTCCCGCTCCAGTTCGCGGCGCGCTTGCACTCCCACAGGATCACGCCGCACTCGTGGCCGCCGAGCCGTACCACCTGGGCCACGTCGGCGCCGGCCACGCCGCGCGGAGTGACGGAGATGGCGTCGGCGGGGAAGCGCCGCTCCAACTCCTCCGCGAACAGGTCCTGCTGGGTAAAGCCTTCTTCCTGCCGCGAGCCCGTGGCGCCCTTACGCCGTGCCTCGTCCAACTGGGCATTCACCCGGTTGAGCTTCTCCTCCATCTCGCGGATCGCTACCGCGTGCGCGTCCTCCTTCTTGCGCAGCTCCGCCGCGAACTGCTCCTGGTTCTTCTGCTCAGCCTCAGCCCGCTCCTGCTTGCGGATCTCGTCGCGCATCCGTTCCTTCTCAGCCTGCAGCGCCTCCCGTTCGTCCTCCAGCTTGCGCCGGTCCTGCCGGAGCTGGACTTCGGTCTCCCGGAGCTTCCTGATGACCTGGGTGTCGTGCTGGCGTGCCTCCTCCTGCTCGCGCAGCCGGTCCCGCATGTCCTGCAGGTCATGGGTGTACTGGGCGCGCAGGTCCTTGGCGATCTGCTCGCGGAGCGCGGGCTCCTTCTCGGTCAGCACATGACCGGCCAGTTCCTCGGCGAGGGCGTCGCTGAGCGGGAACTGCTCCCCGCAGCGCGGGCAAGTGACCATCTGGTCGTGGGTCCCCCCAGCCGAGCTTCCGGCAGGCGGGGTGGTACGCGGTGCGGACATCGTGCTCTCCCTACGTTTTCGATGCCCGGCCGTTGCCGGGCAGTCTGGGCGGGTGAAAGTGATCAATGCGTGACTGCGTGCGTTCGCGGGAAGAGCCGGCCGCTGGCGGCCCCGGACGTCAGCGGCGGGCTCCGGGTCAGAACGCCCAGGAGGCAAGCGGCTGCCCGGCCAGGTTCGGGGCATAGACGACCTCGCCGTGCGGGGAAGGCAGGTCGAACAGCAGCCAGCCGGTGGCGGTTTCGCCCGCGTTCAGCGTGGTGGCGTTCAGTTCGGCTTCGCTATGCGGCCCCTCGGAGGCGTTGCCGTCGCCTTCGTCGTAGTGGGCGCTGCCGGTAAGCGCGTGGAAGTCCAGGGGGCTGATGTTGAAGCCGCTGGTCAGGCCGTCGACCGCGTTCACCGTGATGCGGACCGCCACGAAGTAGCCGTTCCGCGGCCCGTCGGAGAACGGGTCGGCCGACTGGGACGCAACGGCCCGCGTGGTGAGAGTGATGGTCGCCCCGTCGGTCCCGTCCTGGTTGATCAGGGCGGAGCCGCCCAGCCGCAGTTCGGCCAGGCCTGGTCGGCGCGGCGGAGCCGTCCAGGCTTGACCGCGAGCCGGTATGCACGGCGCCGTGACTGCTGACCGAGTCTGGGCTGGCGGCGGTGGTGAGCGCACTGCCCACCATCGCGGCGCACCCCACGGCACCGCCGATGAGCACAGCGACCGCCAGGCTGATCCCGATCAGCCAGTTCCGCAGCCGGTGGCTGTTCTTCGGCGGCGCTTCGTACATCTGAGGCGTAAGCATGCCTGGGGTCCTTTCTCCGTGTTCGGGTTGGTCAGCTAGCCGGATGTGAAGGCGAGCGCCGCGATCACGCATCGGCTCAGTTGCTGGCCCTGACCGTAGGGGCTGGGTCGGATCTTTCGCGATCATGATTCTTGATAAGGGGGGTTATCAAGAATCTCTACTAGGCAGGACAGTGGTTCGGGGTTACAGTGATGCAGGCACCGGCACCGGGCCGTGCCAGTCCAATCAACGGGGAGGGTGAGCGCGTGGCTACCGAATCGCCTGTGGCACCCTCGTCCGGTTGCGGCGGAGGACCGCTCTTGATGTCCATGGCCGAGATCGCCGAACTGGCCCGGGTGAAGCGGCCGGTGGTCACGACCTGGCGGCGCCGCTACCCGGAGTTCCCCGCGCCAGCCGTCGGCGACGCGCTGAGCCCGCTGTTCGACTCGCGCCAGGTGGCCGAGTGGCTGATCGGGACCGGCCGGGACCCCGAATGCCGGATCGAAGCCGACCTCAGCCTGCACGCGCTCGCTGGCCTTGGCGCCGGGCTGGCCGCACCCGACCTGGTCGCGCTGCTGACCACGCTCATCTGCCTGCGGGATCAAGACGGTGAGCCGGCAGGCGCGGCAGACGGCGACCTGCGGGACACCCTGAGACGCCGCGCGGCGCGGCTGGACCCCCACGACGCGTACCTCTGTTCCGAGCTGGCTCTGCTGCCCGCCGACGCCGAACGGTTCGCGGAATCCGTGGACGAACTGGTCGAGGCGGCCTGGGGATGCAGGCAGGCTTTCGAGCGCGTCATGGGCGCGGGACAGCGGTTCAGGGTCGGCCGCCTGTATTCGCGTGCGGTCACGCCGGGCCTGGCCCGCCTGGTCGCAGAACTGTCTGGCGCCCGCGAACGTGCTCGCGAACGCACCGTCACCGTCCGCGACCCAGTGGCGGGGCCAGGCGATCTGCTGGCGGCCGTGGTCGACGCCGTGGGGCCCGACTACGAGCTGATCCTCCAGGCCGCCGACGCCGACCGGTACCTGGCCCGGCTGGCCGGTCGGCGGATGGCCGTGCATGGGGTGGCCTGGACGGACCTGAAGCTGGCGGTCGGCGAGGAGGCCCCAGATGACTGGGCCGACCCGGACGTGATCGTCACCCAGATCCCTTACTTGCCGGGCGAGACGCGTTCGCCGGCGCGGGTGATCGACCGCGTGGACGAGATCGCGCTGCAGCTCGCGCCTGGCCGCACCGCGGTCGTACTCGGCCCGGCCGGCGTGCTGGCCGGTGATCTGCGGCCCTATTCCCCCGCCGAGCGGGCCCGGGCGACGCTGCTGTCCTCCGGGATGGTGGAAGCGATCATCCGGCTGCCCGGCGGCCTCGTCCCGTTCCGCCCCGGATACGACGTCGCCCTATGGGTACTGACCTCGGCTTATGAGTCCCCGTACCGTGGCTGGGTGCTGCTGGCGGACGTGTCCGACCGGGAGCTGACCGGTGAGGTGATCACGGCCCTGGCGGACGACGTGGTGACCTGGCGGCGCGATGGCTACCGGCCGCAGGCCCACACCCGGGCCTTCGGCGTGCAGGTCCGGGTGGGCGACCTGGTGGATCAGCTGCGCCCGCTGACTGCTCGCAGGCCAGCCCGCTTTCTTTCCGCCCCAACGGCCGGCCCGGCGCTGGTCAGTCGGGTCGCCGATGTCGAAGCCGCGCTGGACCGCCAGGCATCAGAGGCTGGGGCCACCCGGCTACCCATCCGCAGCGGAATCGCAGCTGGTGCCCGGACACCACCCTCAGTGCAGACGATTGGCACGCTGGTGAAAGCCCGTCGGCTGGTCGTCCGCCCAGGCACCAGGCTGCGGGGGGTCGCGATGAGCCAGGACGGCCATCACGATGTCCTCGGGGTGCCCGAAGTACTGGGCCGGGCCCGCCGCGGCGACCGGCGGATCGACCGGGTTGCCCTGGCCGGGCTGCCCCGGGCTCACCTGACCGAACCGGGGGACGTGGTCGTGACGACCACCCCGGAGTTCGGCGTGCTGGTCGACCACGCTGGCATGGCGGTGGTCGAGTTCCCAGCCAAGGTGCTGCGGATCCCCGCGGCGGAACGGCAGTCCTTCACGCCCCGCACCCTGGCGGCGCTGCTGGCCGGGCGGATGCCAGGCCTACGCCCCGCGGGCGCGGTCCGCCCAGGCCGCCGGCTGGAAGACCACGAGCTGCCCGTGCTCAGCCCCGCCGAGGTCCAGTTCCTGGATCAGTTCCTGGCCGCGCTCGATGACCGCCAGGAGGCGGCCCGCCGGGAGCTTGACCTGGTCGCCGAATTGCGGGATATCACCACGTCAGGGCTTGTCGATGGGACCCTTACCTTCACCGAGCCGCCGTCCGTCCACATGGGCCAGTAGGAGAGATATGCCGCCGCGGAAGAAGCAGGGCCAGGTGTCGCTGCCGGGCATGACGAGCACCAAGGACCTGCACGACACCTTGTGGAAGGCCGCCGACAAGCTGCGCGGCTCGATGGACGCGGCCCAGTACAAAGACTTCGTGCTCGGGATGGTGTTCCTCAAGTACGTGTCCGACTCCTTCGCCGAGCGCCGGGAGCAGATCCGCGCCGATGTGCTCGCCGACGGCGTGCCCGAGACGCGGATCGAGGCCTTTCTCGACGATGTCGACGAGTACAAGCGCGAAGGCGTGTTCTGGGTCCCGGAGAACGCTCGCTGGGACGTGCTGGCCCAGCAGACCAAGAGCGGCAACCCGGGCGAGGTCATCGACGCCGCGATGGACTCCATCATGAAGGCGAACCCCTCGCTCACCGGCGTCTTGCCCAAGATCTTCAACCGGGACAACGTGGACCAGCGCCGCCTGGCTGAGCTGGTCGACCTAATCGGGGACGCCCGGTTCACCGGCCACGGCGAGAAGTCCGCACGGGACGTGCTGGGCGAGGTCTACGAGTACTTCCTGGAGCGGTTCGCGAAGGCCGAGGGCAAACGTGGCGGGGAGTTCTACACCCCGGCCAGCGTGGTCCGACTGCTGGTCGAGGTGCTGGAGCCCTACTCCGGGCGGGTGTACGACCCGTGCTGCGGGTCGGGCGGCATGTTCGTCCAGGCCGAGAAGTTCGTCCTCGCGCACCGCGGGCGGCGCGACGACATTGCGGTGTACGGCCAGGAGTCCAATGAGCGCACCTGGCGGCTGGCTACGATGAACCTGGCCATCCACGGAATCAGCGGTGACCTGAGCAGCCGGTGGGAAGACACGTTCCGCGAGGACAAGCACCCGGACGTCAAGGCCGACTTCATCCTGGCCAACCCCCCGTTCAACATGTCCGACTGGGCCCGCCGGATCGATGATCCCCGCTGGCGCTACGGCGTCCCCCCCGCCGGCAACGCCAACTTCGCCTGGCTGCAGCACATGATCTACAAGCTCGGCGGAACGCGGCACCGCCGGAGTGGTCCTGGCCAACGGGTCCATGTCCTCCCAGCAGTCCGGCGAAGGCGAGATCCGCGCCGCCATGGTGGAGGCGGACCTGCTGGCCTGCATGATCGCCCTGCCGCCCCAGCTGTTCCGCACAACGGCGATCCCGGCGTGCCTGTGGTTCCTCGCCAAGGACAAAGGCCCCCAGGCCGCCAAGCGACTGGCCGACCGCCGCGGCGAAGTCCTCTTCATCGACGCCCGCTCCATGGGCGTACATGGTCAACCGCACCGAACGCATCTTCACCGACGAGGAGATCGCCCGGATCGCCGGGACCTACCACGCCTGGCGCGGAACACCTTCGGCCCGCGCGGCTGGCCTGAAGTACGAGGATGTCCTCGGCTTCTGCTACTCGGCCACTACCGAGCAGGTCCGCGAGCACTCCCACGTCCTGACGCCGGGAAGGTACGTCGGCGCTGCCGAAGTGGACGACGCCGGAGGTGAGCCCATCGCCGAGAAGATCGAGCGCCTCACCAAGGAACTCCTCGCCCATTTCGACGAATCCGCTCGCCTGGAGCAGATCGTCCGGCAGCAACTCGGAGGGATCGATGACTGACCTCACCCTCAGCGATGCTTGCTCGCTGATCATTGATTGTGAGCACAAGACAGCTCCGGAAGCAGCGCCTGGTCAAAGGTTCGGCTTCTCAATTGGAACACCGAACATACGGGGTGGACGACTGCTGCTGTCCACCGCGAAACCTATAGACAGGGAAACCTTCAACGTTTGGACCGCGCGGGAGACGCCCAGTAAGAACGACATAATCCTGACTCGCGAAGCCCCGGTTGGTGAAACCGCATTCTTGGACGGTTCGGTGCCTATCTGCCTGGGGCAGCGTACAGTGCTCTTGCGACCCGATCCACGAAAGGTGTCGCCGCGGTACCTTCATTACCGGCTTCAAGGCCCAGAGCTGCAAAGGAAACTTCGCAGCCCATCAGAGGGGTCTACCGTTGCACATCTCAATGTAAAAGAAATCCGGAAGATCAGCCTTGGAGTACTGCCGCCGGTAAGTGAGCAAGAGCATATCGCCGAGACTCTAGGCTCTCTTGATGACAAGATAGCGGTCAATGCACGTATCGCTGAGGCGGGAGAGGATCTTATACCAGCCTTGTTCTCCAGTGGGACGCTGGTATCGAAGATCGCGCTGGCTGAGATTACTGAGCATATTAGGGATCAGGTGGCGCCCGAGACGCTGACTGTTGAACGTGTCGCCAGCTACAGCATTCCCGCGTTCGATTCAATGCGCTTGCCCGAACTGGTTGACCCAGAACGTATTAAGAGCAGCAAGTTCAGGATCGATGCTCCATCTGTGCTCGTCTCCAAACTAAATCCCTCGATTCCCCGGGTATGGATCGCTGACCCTTCGCCCGTAATACCTGCAGTGGCTTCGACGGAATTCCTTGTTCTGAGACCACGCCTCGGGCTGTCTACTGCCGATGTCTGGGCTGCATGTCGTCAGCCGGCTTTCACAAGCTCGCTTATAGGAAAGGTTACCGGCACGTCGAACAGTCATCAGCGGGTGAAGCCGGATGACCTCCTGGCCACAGAAGTAGACGATCCGCGCCAGGCATCCAGCCAGGTACGTACGTTGATATCTTCAACTGCTCGGCGCGTTCACGAGGCGAGAATTGAATCGCTCTATCTATCAGAGCTCCGTGACACCCTGTTGCCACGGCTGATGTCGGGGGAGATTCGGGTACGTGCGGCGGAGCGGATTGTTGAGGGTGCGACGTGAGTGGGCTCAGCGGGATGAGCGAGGCGGGGTGGGAAGCGCTCGCTATGGACACGCTGGGGGAACTGGCGTGGCAGGCGGTTGAGGGGAAGGCGATCGCGCCTGGGTCGGGGGAACGGGAGTCGTGGCGGGAGCTGATCATTCCAGGACGACTGCGGGCGGCGATTGAGCGGATCAACCCCGAACTGCCGGAGTCAGCCGTTCAGGAGGCGGTGCAGGTAGTACTGTCGCCGAAATCACGTGACGCACGGGGGGAGAACCATCAGGTCCACCAGTACCTGACCGACGGCATCCGCAGCGTGGTCTACGCCGACGAGCACGGTGCGGAGCACAACCCGACGATCCGACTGATCGACTACGCCGATCCGTACAGCGAACGACTTCCTGGTGGCCAACCAGGTCATGGTGATCGATGGTGATCACAAGCGCCGGCTCGACGTCGTTCTGTATGTGAACGGGATGCCGCTCGGCGGTCATCGAACTGAAGAAGGCCGGGGACGAGAACGCGGGGCTGGAAGGCGCGCACGCGCAGCTCATGACCTACGTGGAGGAACTGCCGCTGGCGTTCCGGTGCAACGTGGCATGCGTGGTGAGCGACGGGATCCGGGCCAAGTACGGGACCGCGTTCACGCCGTTCGAGCACTTCGCGCCGTGGAACGTGGACGACGAGGGCAGGCCGGTGCCGCAGCCTGGTGCGACCGACGCTGACCTGGCGATCAACCTGCTGCTGCACGGGCTGTTCGAGCAGCGGCGGTTCATCGAGATCCTGGACGGCTACGTCGCGTTCGCCCAGTCCGACGGCGGGCTGGTCAAGCGGATCGCCAAGCCGCATCAGTACTTCGCGGTGTCCAAGGCCGTGCGCAAGACCCTCGAGGCGGTGCGCAGCAACGGGCACGCCGGCGTGGTCTGGCACACCCAGGGCTCCGGCAAGTCGATGGAGATGGAGCTGTACGCGAACCAGGTGCTGCGGCACCGTCGCTCGGCAACCCGACGATCGTCGTGCTCACCGACCGGACCGACCTGGACGACCAGCTCTACGGCACGTTCGAGGCCAGCGAACTGCTGCCGGAGGCGCCGCTGCAGGTCATGACCCGTGACCAGCTGCGGGACGAGCTGGCCGGGCGGCGGAACGGCGGCATCCTGTTCACCACGCTGCAGAAGTTCGGCCGGACCAAGGAGGAGCGGGAGTCGGGACGGCAGCATCCGCTGCTGTCGGACCGGCGCAACATCATCGTGATCGTGGACGAGGCGCACCGCAGCCACTACGACGACCTGGATGGCTACGCCCGGCACCTGCGCGACGCGCTGCCGCACGCCACGATGATCGCGTTCACCGGCACGCCGGTCTCCGACGCCGAGCGCAACACCCAGGCGGTCTTCGGCGACTACATCGACATCTACGACCTGACCCGGGCGGTGGACGACGAGGCCACCGTCCCGGTCTACTACGAAGCCGCCTGATCCCGGTCAACCTGCCGGAGCGACGTGGACCCGGAGCTGATCGACGAGCGCGCCGACGAGGCGACGGCAGGGCTGGACGACTCCGAGCGGGAGCGGATCCAGCAGGCGGTCGCGGTGATGAACGCGCTCTACGGGGCGCCGGACCGGGTCCGGGTGCTCGCCGCCGACCTGGTGGAGCACTGGGAAGACCGCTCGGAGCAGATGCGCAAGTTCATCGGCGGCCCCGGTAAGGGCATCATCGTCTGCGCCACCCGGCAGATCTGCGCCGACCTCTACGAGCAAATTATCGCCATAAAGCCGGACTGGCACGGCGACGACATCGCCAAGGGCAAGATCAAGGTCGTCTACACCGGCGGCCCCGACGACCCGGCGGAATCCGCGAGCACGTGCGGCGGCCGTCGCAGAACAAGCTGATCCAGCACCGGGCCAAGGACATCGACGACGACCTGGAGCTGGTCATCGTCCAGTCGATGTGGCTGACCGGGTTCGACTCACCGCCGCTGCACACGCTCTACCTGGACCGGCCGATGCGCGGCGCCGCGCTGATGCAGGCGCTGGCCCGGGTGAACCGCACGTTCCGCGGCAAGCAGGACGGGCTGCTCGTCGGGTACGCGCCGCTGACCGAGAACCTGTACGCGGCGCTGGCCGAGTACACCGCCACCGACCAGCAGACCAAGCCGCTCGGCCGGGACATCGACGAGGCCATGGCCAAGGTCCGGGACCTGCTCGACACGATCGGCAACGTGATCCTGGCCGGCTACGACTGGCGCGCGTCAAGGCGGCCAGGTCGCCGCGCGCATATCCTCAACGCGGTCCTTGGCGCGGTTAACTACCTGCGCGACCCGGCGACCCCCGGCAACCAGGTCGCAGGAAGGCGAGGCCACGCCTCGGCGAGCGGTTCCGGACCGCGGCCGCCAAGCTGGCCCGGTTCTACGCCCTGTGCTCCACGCACAAGGAGATGCGCGACCATGCGGGACGAGATCGCGTTCTTCGAGGAGATCCGGGTCTGGATGGCCAAGTCCGACGCCGAGGAGCGCCGGGCCCGCGGACCTGCCGGTCCCCGCCGACGTGGAGCTGTACCTGCGCCAGCTCACCGCCGGGGCGGTCGAGGCCGGCGGGGTCACCGACCTGTACGAGGCGGCCGGAATCCCGCGCCCGGACCTGTCGCATCTGGACGAGGCGTTCATCGAGCGGATGCAGCAGGCCCGCAACCCGCACCTGGCCATCGAGGCGCTGCGCCGGCTGGTCGAGCAGGAGATGCGCACGGTCACCCGGCACAACGTCGTCCGCCAGCAGAGCTTTTCCGACCGGCTGGTGGCGCTGATGACCCGCTACACCAACCAGAACCTGTCCGCGGCCCAGGTCATCGCCGAACTGGTGGCGATGGCCAGGGAAGTATCCGCGGACGCGGACCGCGGCCAGGCAGTTCAATCCTGCCGCTGAGCAACGACGAGCTCGCGTTCTACGACGCGGTCGCGCAGAACGAGTCGGCGGTCACCGAGATGGGCACCGGTGTCCTGGCCGACATCGCCCGGGACCTGGTCAAGTCGCTGCGCCGGGACGTCACTACTGACTGGGTTTCGCGCGACGACGTCCGCGCCAAGCTCCGCTCCACGATCAAGCGCCTGCTCGCCCGGCACGGCTACCCGCCCGACGCCCAGCCCGGCGCCACCGAACTCGTGCTGCGGCAGATGGAAACCTTCGCCGAGGAATGGTCCCCAAAAGCTGATTGATAACGGCGACTATGAACTGGTCGTTCCGGTTATTCTGTCGGAGTTGCGGCGGGGAGACGGAGAATGATCGCGGCACGAAGCAGCTACGCACCAGTGAGAGAGCGGCGTCACCTCCACGACGTCTGGCCGCCAACTGCTCGATGATTCATCGTCTAGCACCGAGGGGGATCTGAGATGGCTAGCCGGTTAGCGCCTCGGCTTGAGGGCGATGCGCGGAAGGCTGTACTGCATCGCGGCTCGCATGTGCAGATCATCGCCTCGGCGGGCTCCGGCAAGACTGAGGTCGTTGCGCAGCGGTTCGCCGAGCTCATGGCCAGCGGGGCCGACCCGGGAGGCATCATCGCCTTCACGTTCACCGAGCGGGCCGCACAGGAGCTGAAGGCCCGGATCTCCGCCCGCATCCAAGAACGGCTCGGCACCCCGGCGCTTGACCGGCTCGGCGCAGCCTTCGTGGGCACCATCCACGCTTACTGCTTCCGCTTGCTCCAGCAGCATGTGCCGCGGTACGAGACGTTCGACGTCCTTGATGAGCGGCGGCTCACCGCCTTCCTGTGCCGGGAGGAACCTGCTCTCGGCCTGAAGAGCCTCACCGGCAAGTTGTTCGCTTCCATCCGGGCGTTCCTGACTAATCTTGAGGTGGTCGAGAATGAGCTGATCCCGCTCACCGAGCTGGAGGAGCCCTTCCGTGGCATGGCTGAGAAGTTCTACCTGCTTCTCGATCAGTTCCGCCTGCTGACCTACGGGCAGCTCATTTCCCGCGCGGTGGCCGAGCTGGCCAAGCCAGAGGTGGCGGAAGCGGTGCACGGGAGCCTTCGTCACCTGATCGTCAACGAGTACCAGGACGTCAATCCGGCTCAGGAACGTCTGATTAACCTGCTGACTGGCCCGCACGTTGAGCTGTGTGTCGTGGGCGACGATGACCAGGCCATCTACCAGTGGCGCGGCTCGGATGTTCGCAACATCGTCAAGTTCGCCACCCGGTATCCGGAGGTGCGCACTTTCAAAATTACAGAGAACCGGCGCAGCAGGCCGCACATAGTCGCCGCGGCCGCGTCCTTCGCTCACTCCATCGAAGGCCGGCTGGATAAGGAGATGCTGGCTGTCCGCGACCCAGCGCCGATCGAAGTCGTGACCTGGGCCGCGGACACTGAGGCTGAGGAGTGCGAACGGATCGCGGAGACGATCCGGCGGCTGCATGAGGCCGGGCTCCCTTATCGCGACGTCGCCGTGCTTGTCCGCGGCCGCGTCGCCTACCCGGCGCTCTTGGATGCCTTTGACGCGCAGGGGGTTCCGGTGCAGCCGGCCGGGCGAACCGGCCTGTTTGCCCGGCCCGAAGCGCAACTGTTCGGCAAGACCTATGCATGGCTGGTAGATCACAGCTGGTCCCCAGATCCCTACGGCTGGGGAGAGGTGCCTTCAGACGAAGTGGTCTTCGCCGACTACGACGAACTCTACGGTCTAGAGGCCGGTCCGAGCGTGACGGTGCGGGGGCGGCTGATGGCCCTCAAGGCGAGTGTCCCGAGCGACGAGCGCCCCGCCAACCTGGTCAGTGACTTCTACGATCTGCTGGCCGACCTGGGCGCGGCCGCCTGGGATCCGGGCGACTCGATGGTGAGCTCGCGCCTGGGCACGCTGGCCCGATGCTCAGCGATCCTGGCTGATTACGAGTCCATACGCAGGCGCAGTCGGCCCGACCCCGACGAACCCGGGGCACAGAAGGGCGGCCAAGACCGAGGCCAGTGGTATTACGCCAACCTGGCGATCTACATAGCCAACTACGCGAAAGGTGCCTACGAAGACTTCGACGGGGAGCCTGATGTGCTGGTCAACGCGGTAGACCTCACGACTGTCCACAAGGCCAAAGGCCTGGAATGGCGGGTTGTGTTCGTACCGTCGCTGACCAAGAGCCGCTTTCCCTCGTCGAGGACCGGACGGCCACAGGACTGGCTGGTCCCGCGGCGCCTCTTCGACCCTGCCCGGTATGAGGGCTCAGACGCTGACGAACGGCGCCTCTTCTACGTGGCGATGACCAGAGCGCGCGACTGGCTGTCCTTGTCCCGGCACGAGCGCATTACCAAGAACCGGGTATCGGCGTCGCCTTACCACGTCGAGGTCACTGGGCACGCGGCCGGACCGCCACTCCCATTGCCCCAGGTGAAACAGTTGGTGCAGGAAAAGGTGGACGAGCCGGTGACGCTGACGTTCAGCGAGCTCGCTGCCTACCGAGACTGCGGCTTTGCCTACCGCTTGCGCAATCTGCTCGGATTCCAGCCATTTCTGGCGCCTGAGCTGGGCTACGGCAAGGCTGTCCATCACATTTTGCGTTCGATTGCCGAATATACAATCCGGCACAGGCGCCCCCCCGATACCCAAGAAGTGTGGCGAATGCTCGACACGGGGTTCTTCCTGCCCGCCGCCAGCAAGCCTGCTCACCGCCTCCTGAAGAGGGCGGCTAGACAGCTCCTGTATTCGTATCTCAAAGAGTACGACGACGATCTATGGCGCGTATGGGAGACTGAACGTCCCTTCGAGCTGCACCTGCCTACCGCGATCATCACTGGGCGGGCCGATGTTATCTTGGATAACGAAGGCGGGGAAGTTAAGTCCCTCGCCATCGTGGACTACAAGACGTCCACGGATCCGGACGCTAGAGCGGATTACGAACTCCAGCTAGCTGTCTATGCCGATGCTGGCCGCCGGGAAGGGCTTGACGTCAGCGCTGCATATGTCCACGACCTTAAGGCGGCAGAACGCGAGCCTGTTGATGTGTCCCCCGAGGCTATTGCAGCGAGTGAGCAGCTAGTGCGAGAAACCGTGCGCAGGTTGCGGGACCGGGAGTTCACCGCTAACCCCGGTCGCCCGTGCAAGCGCTGCGACGTGCGCAGTCTGTGCCGATGGAATGCTGGGGCTGAAGCAGTCGGGCTGCCTACCCGCGTGTCGTAGGAGTACGAGACCTTGGGGCTCGGCGTTCACCCGTATGCGACGTCCGCGTTGCTGCTGCAGAGTGAGTAGCCCGCAAACTTCGATAAACGGTACTGCACATGAGCTAAACCGGCGTCATTACCACGAGAAGTTGCGGCATTCTCCGTGATCTAGCGGAGCGGGTTCCATCGCGAAGCAAGATATGTCGTAACGTTCACCTAGGACTGGACCGGGCGCGGTCCACGGGTGCACAATTACTGTCAAAGCCAGTCGTGAGAATAAGTGCAGCACCGACCAGCAAAGAATGGCGCTGCGCGCCACAGGCCAGCACCGGACGGGACGAGACAGGCGTCATGGACAGCACCCACCACCCGCAGCCAGCAGCACCTGTCCATCCCCGCCGCCGTCGCCCCCGCCAGCCGGTCAAGCGCCCCCGCACCATCCGCTTCGCCCTCACCGACGAGGAGTTCACCCAGGTAGCCGCAGCCACCGACCGAGCAGGCATGGCCAAAGGCGCCTTCGCCGCCCAGGCCACCCTGATCATCGCCCGCAACGGCACCACGCCGTCAGAATCCCCGCTCCGCGAAGCCCTAGGCGAGTTCATCCGCGCCGCAGGTCTGGTCCGCCGCATCGGCGTCAACCTCAACCAGGCGGTCGCCAAGTTGAACGCCACCGGCCAGCGCAGCGGCGACCTGCTCCCCTACGCGGCAGAAAGCATCCGCCGCGCCCAACTCCTCGACCAGGCCGCCGAGGAAGTCCGCAAACGGATCCGCCAGTGATCGGCAAGGTCGGCCCGCGCGGTACCCGCGTCTCCGGCCTGATCTACTACCTCTTCGGCTCCGGCCGCAACGAGGAGCACGCCGACCCGCACCTCGTCGCCGGCTGGCGCCACCCCGCCGAACTCGAACCCCCGCTCCGCGCCGACGGTCACCGCGACTTCCGCCACCTCACCGGCCTGCTCCAGCAACCCCACGCGGCGCTCGGCGACCGCGGTTTCGCCCAATCGGTCTGGCACTGCTCGGTCCGCGCCGCCCCCGGCGACCGGATGCTGTCGGACGACGAATGGGCCCAGCTCGCCTGCGACATCATGCACCGCACCGGCCTCGCCCCCTACGGCCAGGACGACGACGCGGTCCGCTGGGTCGCGGTCCAGCACGCCGCCGACCACATGCACATCGTGGCGATGCTGGCCCGCCAGGACGGCACGCGCCCCCGCCTGTGGAACGACTATTTCCGAGTCGGCGAGGCCTGCCGGGCCGCGGAGGACCTGTTCGGCCTGCGGCGCACCGCGCCCCGCGACCGCACCGCCGCGCACCGCCCGACCCGCGCCGAGTCCGAGAAGGCCCGCCGCCGCGGCCTGCCCGAACCACCCCGCGTCGCACTCCGGCGGGCGGACACCGCCGCAGCCGCCGGGGCGGCCAGCGAGCAGGAGTTCTTCGCCCGCCTCGACGCCGCTGGCATCAGCGTCCGCAAGCGGTTCAGCACCCGCAACCCGGGCGAGGTCACCGGGTACGCCGTCGCGCTGGCTGGCGACACCACCCGGCAGGGTGGCCCGGTGTGGTTCGGCGGCGGGAAGCTCGCCGCGGATCTGACCCTGCCCAAGCTCCGCTGCCGCTGGGACCCCGCCCGCACCCGGGCCGCCGAGAGATTCACTGCCGCCGAGCGGAACGCGATCTGGGAGCATGCCGCCCGCACCGCCGACGCCGCGGCCAGGAACATCCGCTTCATCAGCCCGGACGATCCGGCTGCGGCCGATGCCGCCTGGGCTGCGGCCGACACGCTGCACGCGGCCGCGGCGGCGCTGGGCAGCCGGGCGCTCCGCCAGGCAGCGGACTCCTTCGACCGGGCCGCCCGTGCCCCCTACGGCCGGGTGCCCCGGGTCGCGGCCCCGGACGGGATCGGCCTGCGCCGGTCCGCCCGGCTGCTGTCCTTGGCCGCGTCCGCCGGTGACGAGACGGTCCGGGCCCAGCTGAGGCTCGTGCTCCAGCTCTCCCGGCTCGCTCGGGCGGTCGCGGAGCTGCGCGAGGCCCAACGGCACGCCGCTCAGGCCGCTGCCGCCCGCCAGGCCGCCGAGGAACTGCGCGCCGCCTGGCGCGCCTCTACCTCATGGTCACCGCAGGAACTGGCCAGCGCGCGCACCGCGGCCGAGCGGGTCCGCCTGGACTTCCCGTTCCCGCCGGGCCCGGTCCGCCCCGGAACCGGGCCGCCAGCCGGCGCGCACCGCTCTGGGCCACGTCCCTCATACCGGCCGCCAGCACCCTCGCGGCGCGGTCCGGGCCGATAGCTGGGCTGGCGGATACACGCGACAGCACAGCAGGAAAAACCACCAAGATTCCGCAACGACAACCGCCTGCACGAAATGCCCTTGCCTCGGGCGGATGATGGGCGGCTCAGTCGAGACCGAGTTCACCGCGCTTGACGGAGTTGGTGAACGCCCGCCACTCGTCGCGGCTGAACGTCAGGTTCGGTCCGCGCGGGTCCTTGGAATCGCGCACGGCGACGATGCGCTCGGGCAGGTTGTCGGCGACATCGACGCAGTCGCCGCCGTTGCTGCCGCTGTAACTGCTCTTGCGCCAGATGGCGTTCGTCTAGGGTGTGGCCCATCGCTCCTCAGCTACCTTCCCGATCAGGTCTCGTGAGGCTCCACGGGGTAGCGCGTCAGCTCTCAACGTGTCGAAGGTCAGCGAAAGCCTCCTGACCACGGACGGCAGCTCTGTGGTCTGCCCCTGGTCGGGTGACTCCATGTACACGGTACCCGGTGCATTATCGAAGCTGGCGATCGCGAATCCGCCCAGCAGGCCAGCGTGCGCACCGATCTCAGCAGGCACGATCTGCACGGTGATGTTGCTGCGGCACGAGGCGTCGGCCAGGTGTAGCAACTGGTCGTACATGATCTTGCGTGAGCCGATGAGCCGGTGCAGCACCGCCTCATCCAGTACTGACCCACAGTGTCGGCGGCGCCGATCGATCGAGGATCTTCTGTCGTTCCAGCCGGGCGGCGACTAGCTCGTCCAGCTGGTCTTCGGTCGTCTCCGGGTCAGCGGCGAGGATCGCCCGCGCGTACTCCGCGGTCTGCAGCAAGCCAGGTATCAGCAGCGGTTCCCACGATCGTAGCGAAGTCGCCCGGCGCTCGGAGTCGATCCACTCGGCGAACCAAGAGGGATACCCGCCATCCCAGCGCCGGGCCAGCTGGTAGATCCGTCCGAACAGTCCGCCCGCGTCCGGGAAAGTACGGTCGCAGGCTTCCGCGAAGTCCTGGGCGGGTGCCCGCTCGCCGGTCTCGACCTTGCCGACCTGGGCGCCGGAGTAGCCCAGCCGCTGCCCTAACTGATCCTGGCTGAGCCCGGCCGCGGTCCGCGCCCGGCGCAGCTCGGCACCGAAGAACTGTAACGGTCCCGCGCTCGGGTCAAGCTCACGTACCAGCGGCATCACAGCCCCGCTTCCCGGACGGCCCAGACGCCGATCGTCACGTTCGGACACGTCCTGACGACAGCCTGTCTTGGCTACCGATCGTAGGACCGCCCGATCAGGATGGCTAATTGAAATCGGCCGCTGCGCCATTCGGGCGTTAGAGATAAAGGAGCGGGAGAAGGCATGCGTGAGACCACCACGGCCCCGCTGATCGGCTGGTCCCGTGCTTTCCCCGCTACCGCGGCGCAGATCCGGGAGGCACGCCAGTTCCTGGCCGGGATACTGGACGGCCACCCCGCTACGGACGATGCCGTCCTCTGTCTCTCCGAGCTGGCCACGAACGCCACCATCCACAGCCGATCCCGTGAACCAGGCGGCCATTTCCGCGTCCGCGCCGAAGTGCACGGTAGCCGCGTGCGGGTGGAAGTCTCCGACCAAGGCGGCCCGTGGGAACGGTCCGCGAAGGACGACGAGCAGAATGGGCGCGGCCTGCTGGTCGTCGCCCAGCTGGCCCGCAACTTCGGGCGCACCGGGGACGACCAGGCGGGATGGACGGTCTGGTTCGAGTGCGGGTGACCACCGGCCAGGACAGCGCCAGCCCGCAGCCCGCCGCGGCCAGCACCCGCCCGGCCCAGCCGCGGACCTTCATTCTCGACGGCCCGCGACTGCGCCAGCTACGCCGCCAGCGCGGCCTGTCCCAGGAAGAACTCGCCGGCCAAGCCGGGGTGAGCCTCACGACTATCGCTCGGCTTGAACGTCAGGCATCCGCTCCCTGCCGTGGCCGAACCCTCGGCCGGCTCGCCCGCGCCCTCGGCGAGCATCCGGCCAGCACCACTCTTCGCGCCGGTCAGTCCCGGGGAGACGCCGTGGCCAGGCCTGCATCGGTTGCTGCCTTGAGCAGGCGATCGTCGTAGCTGACGAGGGCGTCCAGGTCCTCGCCGAGAATGCGGGCGGTGGCCAGGTGGATGGCGTCCAGGGAACGCAGCCCGCGATCTGGCTCATTCATCGCTGCCTCCACGATGTCGTCGTCCATGGCGACGAAGGAGAACGCGAGCAGCAGGTCCCGGGCATCGGGGAGCAGTGCGGGCAGGGCGCGGGTCACGGACCGGGTGAGCTCGATCCGCAGCAGTGCCGAGCTGACCCATTCAGCATCCGCATGAGCGTCATAGAACGCAGCGAACGCCTTGGAGTGACTTTCCTCGACCAGCAGTTTGATCACTGCGGACGTATCGGCGTAGTAGAGGCTCACCAACGTTCCTCGTCGCGCAGCGCCGCGAGCGCTTCGGAGAGCCGGTCAGTCCCATCACCGGGACGCATCCGGGGCCGGTAGCCAGGGCGCCGGGCCAGGGTGGCCCGCCCGGACTCCACCAGGCGCGCCAGCACCGGGGCAGGCTGGCGTTCCCCAACGGGAACGATCCGCGCAATCAGCCGGCCGTGTTCTGTCACGTCGATCGTCTCGCCGTGCCGGACCCTGGCCAGCACCTCACTCGTGTGATGCCGAAGATCCCGAAGACCGACGGCGTGCGTGTCCGCCACCATGAGACAAAGGTATCACAAAATTGTGGCTACAATAGCTAGGCCCCGCAGGGCGGGCAACCCTGGCCCGGCCCCGCCCGCTGCCGCCCTTGGCCAGGTTCCCGCTGACCTTAACGCCAGCGACCCCCAGGTCGGCACTCCCCGCAGTTTCGGCCCGCGTGTCCGCCGAACTCCAGGACGGCGTCCGCCACCGTCACGTTGCGGTACAGCTAACGTGCGGCCGGCGTGAGTGCGGCAGGATGAGGTGTGGCACGGACTCGGACCCAGACGGCCAGCGGCAAGCCCACGACACTGCGCGAGTTCCTCGTTCGGCAGGACCCGGCGTGGCTGGCCGATGAGCTACTGCGCATCGCGGACGCAGATCCGCTGGTCGCGGCACGGCTCAAGGCGGCGGCCGGGGCGGACCGGGCCGGCCTGGTGGACCTGTCCGGCCTGCGGCGCGAACTGGACGCAGCCATCCTTCCCGGCGGCTTTATCGATTACGAGATGGCTTTCGGCTACGCACGTGGCATCGACAGGGCCCTCGACCGGGTGGAAGAACTGAGGAACGAGGGGTTCCCGGACGCTGCGATCGAAGCGGCCGAGCACGCCTTGAGCCTCCTGGAGGATGCCCTCGGCCAGGTTGACGACTCAGACGGTGAGATGGGCGCCGTCAAGGCCCGGGCGCAGGACATCCACTTGGCCGCGTGTGAAGCGGCGCGCCCAGATCCGGTGCAACTTGGCGAGCGGCTGGCCAGGTGGGCGTTGCGCTCGGACTGGGAGATCTTCCTGGAGGCGCCATCTGCCTACGCCGGTGTGCTTGGCCAGGAAGGCCTGGCCACGTTCGAGGCGGTCGTTGACGAGCAGTTCCAGAACCTGCCCCGGCTGGCTCCCGGCGACGATGAAGAGGACACCGACTCCTGGTTCGACCGGTTCCGGCCGAGATTCCTCAAGGAGTCGCTGGCCGCGTTGCGCGGTGCCGACGCGGTGGTCGAGGTTATCGCGCATGATCTGTCCTCGCCGTACCAGTTCTTCCGCGCTGCCGAGGTGCTCGCCGCCGCCGACCGGATTGACGATGCGCTCGATTGGCTGTCGCGTGGGCGGGCGGCGTTCGGCAATGCTGATGAGCGGCTCGCGGACATGGCGGCCGACCTGCATCACCGGGCTGGCCGCCACGGGCAGGCGGCTGACATCGCCCGGCAGCGGTTCACCGCGGACCCCAGCCTGGGCGCGTACCAACGGCTGCACGAGTTCGCCGCCGCAGCCGGTGACTGGCCGGAGCGCCGCGAGGCGGCCCTGGAGTTGCTGCGCGCCCAGCCGATCGCTGGTGCAGCTCGCCCCGGGCCGTCCTGGACCCAACCGCCCGGCCACTCCATTCTCGTCGAGGTGCTGATGTGGGAGGGGGACATCGACGCCGCCTGGCAGGCGGCCCAGCACGGCGGATGCACCCGCCGGCATTGGCTGGAGGTGGCCCGTGCCCGCGCCGGGCAGCACCCCGCCGACGCCATCCCCGTCCTTGAGCAGGAGACCTTGCGCGCCATCGAGGGCGCCAATCGCTCCGCGTACCGTGCGGCCGCCAAACTGGCCAAGGAACTGCGCGGTTATGCCGAGCGCGCTGGCAAGTCCGCCGAATTCGCCGCGTGGATCCGTACGGTTCGCACCGACAACACCCGGCGCCGGGCCCTGCAGAACGAATTCGACCTGGCGCACCTCCCACGTTAGCCAGCGGCCATGATGGCTGGTCACCGCGGTGCGGCCAAATCAGCCCCGCCGTAAGCAATCTCGGCTTGGCAGTCCCAGATCGGTGCCAGCTCCTGCTCTACGGCGCATGGGAGGCCATTCCCCATGCCGGTGCGCCGAAAATTCAGGATGCTGAAGGCCTCGAAGTGGGATGTTGAACATCCCGATCCGCAGGTGTGCCGGGCTTGGGAAGGCGGGGTGTCTTGCTGTTCTAAGATCGGTTTCCGTGCAGCCCGATGAGCGCCTCGAAACTGTACGTCTGCTGCGGGAGCGGGGGCAGACCCCCAAGCAGATCGCCCGTGTGCTGGGGATTAGGCCCGGCGAGGCGGCCCGCCTGGTTCGCGTCGCGGCTGCCGGGGCGCAGGCCGAAGCGCCAGGGCCCGCGCTGGCCGGCTGCTGGATCAGCCCGGGCTGGAGCACTGGCCTGACCGTCTGCGGTCATCCCGATTGGCTGCTGCACGAGGATCCGGTCGCGGGGATCGACGGCCTCGCCGCGGTGCTGGTCGCCCGCAAGCACAGGCATGGCAAGGTCTCGGTTTGCGGCTATCTCGCCGATCTCTACTGTCTCGGGGTGAAGAACGCCCTCGGCCCGGAAATCGTGGACGACCTTGGCCTGCAGGGGTTCGTCCGCGACTTCTTCTCCGGATACGACGGTGATCCGGTCGAGGTGCCCATCGAGCTGGCCCGCGAGGTGGTGCTGGGTTCGGTGGGGTACGCGCGCAGCCTCGGCTTTGACCCGCACCCCGACTTCGCAGCCGCCGAGGGGCATCTCGGCCCGTGGACCGGTCCGGGCGCCATCACCTTCGGCAAGGACGGCAAGCCGCTGTACATCTCCGGTCCTTATGACGATCCGCGCCCAGTCATCCGCACGCTGGAACGCACCGTCGGCCGCGGGAACTTCGAGTACCTGGTGGCCGCCGGATAAACCGGTCAGCGCTGGAGCGGGACGGTGAGCCTGGCAGCCGGCTCCAGGAGCGCGTGCCTCCCAACACCCCGGGCCGCCATGACGGCGGGCCACCGCTGCTCATGCTCCCGACACGCCACTGCAGATCCTCAGCCGGGCCACCGACCCGTTCCTGCCCAGCGCGCGGCCCCGCACCCTGGCTGTGCTCCGCGATCTTGATGGCCTGCCCGTGGACTGAGTAATCGCGTACGGGTGATTGCCCGGCACCAGGTGAGGCGGGCGAGGGTCGCCTGCGCGATCTCTGACCAGATGATGCTCACCGGGAGCCGTTGAACACCTCAGCCATGAACTCCTGGTGCGACTTCCGGCCCGGCCGCCCGGTCGCCTTCCACGTCTCGTGCTCGGCGATGGCGGCGTCGATCTCGGCTTCCTCGACCTGCACGGCGGATGCGCGGTCACGGAGGGCCTTCAGCGTGTGGTACTCGTGCACCGGAACCATTACAGCGGTTTCCCCGCCGAGGCGGATGACGTCGTGACTGTCGTGCTCTGAAGGTCGCGCGTTCATGCGACGATGCTAACTCGCCGCGCACGCGTTGCAGACGGAGCGCATCGTGCTGACCTTCGACGCAAATGCCCGCTTCGGAGACCTGCCCGGAGTGAGCGCCAACGACGCGTGAGCCCGCGGGAGAGCTCATAACGAGATGCCGAGATACGTACGGTCCGTACCGGCAACAATCGGCGCCGGGCCCTGCAGAACGGATTCGACCTAGCGCGCCTGCCACGCTATTTAGTGCCCTGTCAGGCAACCTTTGCCCTCCCCTACAACGGCAGGTGAGGGACACTGACTGCGATGAGTGAAGCCCCGTCGGCGCTAGGACGCCGCGTCATCGTCACTGGGCTGGCCGGGTCCGGAAAGAGCACGTTCTCACTCGCGCTCGCTGCCAAGACCGGCTTGCCGGTCATTCATCTTGACCTCCACTTCTGGAAGCCCGGCTGGGTTGCGCCGTCGGAGGCCGAGTGGCGCGAGAAGCAATGTGGCGTGCTCGCCGGCAACGCGTGGATCGCTGACGGCAACTACCACGAGACACTCGATCTCCGGCTCGAACGCGCGGACACCGTTGTGTTTCTTGACCTGCCCTGGTGGCTTTGCGCAGGACGCGCGTTCCTGCGCGGCTTCCGAATGCCGAGCGAGTTGCCCGAAGGGTGCGACTATCCGGCCTGGCTGCGGTTGCGCGATGAGTGGCTTTTGGCCGTCCGCATCTGGCGAAAACGCCGGTCAGAGCCGGAGCGCGAACACGAAATCATTTCGCAGCACAGTCAGCATGTGGCCCTTCACGTGCTCAGATCCAAGCGGGCGGTCAGGGAATTCCTCGACGGTTGGAGCGAATGGAAGCCGACGACGGTTGATCGGACGCGGAGTGACTCGCCCCTAACGCCCGGCTCGGAGTCACGCCGCCAACGAGGCAAACGTTGCCTGACGAGGCACTAATTTAGCCAGCCGTCGCGGTGCTGGGCACCCCGTCCGCGACCTGGGCTAATTGTCCGGAACGCATCATGGCAAGGACCGACTCAATTGCTTCTGCGAAGACCGGCAGATACGCCGTTCCGGGAGCCGGGCGCTTCGGTGAGACGTCGATGCCAGCTATCTCCAGATCACGGGTCACGTGCTGGATGAGGCTGCGGGCCTGGCTGGAGATGAGATAGTCGGAATCGTTGGCCTCGGCTGCATCGTCGAGCCACGTGAGAATCTCCAGCGCGGCCGGAAAGAGATGGACCCAGGACACGAATGAGGGAATCTGCTTGCCGGAGGGGCCGACTTCAAGAAGGGTTGCCCACTTGTCGCGGTAGGCGATGAAGTGACGTTCGTTCCCCGACCATCTGGCTTTGACGACCCTGGAGGTGACGAGGCTGGTGAGGGTGTCGTTAACGTTCCTCTTGGCGAATCCGCATTCGTCCGAGACCCTCGCCGCATCCAGCAAGCCATCGCGCAGCGTAAGCAGTACCCTCATCACTTCCGAGCGGCTACCGGGACCAAAAAGATACCGCAGCTGGAATGCAAAATTCGCAGGGATCTTTATGTCTGGTTCTCTTGATTTACCGCTTCGGGTGGCGCGGGGACGGATGTATCCGTACTCCGCGAAGGTGGGATCCGGCTCACCGACGAAACCTAGGACGTCTGGACTGAAGACAGGCACTGTCGCGGGGACCTGGCTCGTTACCGGCTGACTCTTCAGCCACTGCGTGGTCGGCGGTTCCCCTGCCCACGCAATGACGGCACTGACTAGGCGCGCATCGACCGGGAATCGGCTACTCAAGTTCCTCAGGCGCTGCATGCTCAGGAGCCGGCGGTTGGCTGCGAGCCAGTCCAGCATCTCGTCGAACAACCGGGGATCGCGCCGGGCGACCGCGATGGTGAACAGGATGAGGGCCTCGGGATCTATCGCCCAGTCGTCCAGGCCTGAGACATTCGCTGAGAGACCTGCCTGCGCCCACTGGCGCCAGGCGAACTCGAGGACCCCCTGCCGGGTCTTTTCCCTAAGATCCGAGATCAGCATCTTCGACGCCCAGGGTGCTGAGAGCTGCCACGAGCACCATCCGGTAACCAGGTGATGGATCTTGCGTCAGAGACCAGCGCGCCGCTGCGATGAGTTCCGCGGTGCTCGGATGAAGTGCCCGGAGATCCGCTTCGTGACGTCCCCCCGCTTGATCAACCATGGCGAAGAGCTTGAAGTGAATCTGGTCCACGCGCCCGGCGAAGTGCACAGTAAGCGCGTGGCCGTAGTGCCGCGTCACCACCCGGGTCATGAACCCGGTTGGCAGGCCCCACCTCAGCAGTTCCGTCGGGCCGGGATTCAGCCAGTTCTCATCCAGTTCGAAGTCACGCGCGATGCGATCCCGCGCCGTCCGCAGTGCCTCCGGCAGCGGCTCGGCTGGACGAAGTTCGCCGTTCTCGGCGATCGCAAGCAAGTCCACGTCCCTGGTTGCCCGCTTGACCAGGCCCAGAGCGGTGAGGGCGGAGCCGCCGATCACCACCACTTCCATCTGCTCGCCGAGCGACCGCAGTTGCTCCGCCAGCGCATCGAGGATCACGTCGAGCGTCTCGCTGGTGATCTCCATGCGGTGGAGAATACCAGAAATCAGGATGTTGAAGGGCCCAGATCGAGATGCTTAACACCTCGATTCGAGATGTTAAGCATCCAACCCATCCGGGGTGCAGGGCTGCCCGCGGTGGGCGATCACTCCAGTGCGTTGTCCGGGTCCTTGGTCCCTGTGGTCCATCGGGCAGTGCGCAGACGAGGCCAGCGCAGGAAGCTTCCCCGACTCCGACTGGCGGCGGCGCGAGCTCAGGCACCGTGACCTACCAGGTCGATCCGTAAGGCCACAATTTCGTTACCGTGCTACCTTTTTCCGCCACACTCAGCAGCACTAAAACGAACTGTGCATAACTGCGCCTCATCAGCCAGCACTAATCATCATCGGAGACGGCAATCCGATCATGTGTTTCTGTTTGACATCGGCGCAAGCGGCAGCAGCCATGCTCAAGGTTCGCGAGTCGTGGCTCAAGACAAAGGCTGCGGCACGGTTGATTCCTTGTACGTTCATTGGCAAGCACCTGCGGTTCAGCGATGACGACATCGTCGAGATCATGAAGGCCGGGGCTCACCAGCCGATCACAGTGCGCGAACGGCGCGCGAGCCACTGAAACAACCCAGGGCCGCTACCGGCACCGGGCCACCGCCCGTCATCTACGGCGGCGCCTGACCCGGCCGCCGCCGGCCCGGAGGGCCGATGGCCAACTCGACGAGAGGCATTACCCGGAGGACAGCGTGGCGTACGCGGAGAAGCGGGGGAGAAGCGCGAAACCGTGGCGGGTGAAGTACAAGCTGCCCAGCGGCATCGAGACCAGCGAGTCCGGGTTCGAGACCAAGGCCGCCGCACTCACCTGGGGCCGCGACCAGGAAGCCAGGATCCGCGAAGGCCGGTGGACCGATCCGAACGCGGGGAAGATCACGGTCAGCGACTGGATCGACCGGTGGATGACCCTGCAGGACGTCGGGCTCAGCACCGTGGAGAACCGCGAGTACCTGATCCGGCGATTCATCCGCCCGTCCTTCGGCAGCAGCGAACTGGGCTCGCTCACCACCGAGGACATCACCAGGTGGGAGAACTCCATCCCGGCCCGGACCGGCGTCTCCCGGCGGGTGGCCCGGGACGCCCGGGCCGTGCTGTGCACGATGCTGGGCGACGCCGCAGCGGCCAAGCCGCCGCTGATTCCCTACAACCCCGCTCTAAGGCCCCGCAATCGAGGCCGGAGGACCGGCCGCAAGCTGGACCGCGGGCCGCAGCGGGTATGGGCCACGCCGCTCCAGGCCTTACTGGTCGCCGAGCGGGCTGCGCTGCTGTCCGGCCGGGACGAGGACTTCACCATGGTCGTCACGATCGCCTACACCGGCCTGCGCTGGGGCGAGACGATCGGCCTCGAACGCGACCACATTCACGAAGAAGAGATCCACGTCGAGTGGCAGCTCCGCGAGATCAGGAGCACCTTCCACCGGCTCCCGCCGAAGGACGACTCCTACTGCAGCCCCCACTGGGAACCGTGCCTCCCCGTCGATCTCCCGCCGTTCCTGGCCGACCTCCTGGCCCGCCAGATGAAGGAACAGCCCCGCCCGCGGTGCGCCTGCGCGGCCCAGCACGGCGGCAGCGGGCAGTACGTGTTCCTCGGCCCGGACGGCGGCCACCCCCGGCGCAGCAACTACGCCCGCCGCGTGTTCCGCCCCGCTTGCGATGGCTGGTACCAGCCGCAGCCCACCAAGCCGCCCCGGCTGACCATCGTCAACGCCTCCGAATGGCCAGGCATCCCAGTCACCACCTGGGCGCCCGCCGAGCCAGGCGTGCCGTACACCCGGCCGCGGGGCCGGGGCATCCGGCCGATCCCCGAGGACATCCCGGTCGCCTGCTGGCTTCCGGTCAAGTTCGGTCTGAACCCGCACGGCATGAGGCACGGCCACAAGACCTGGATGGCTGAAGACGGCATCCCGGAGATCCTCGCCGAGCACCGCCTCGGCCACGAGGTGCCCGGCATGCGCGGCCTCTACGCGCACACCTCAGACCGGATGCGCGAGGACCTCAAGGCCGCCCTCCAGGTCCGCTGGGAGGACTCGCTACGCGAACGGGCCGCCCTCCACGAGCACTCACCCGTCCCGCTGCTCGACGAACTCCTCGCGCCCTTTCGCGCCCCAGAACCGGAGCCAGTGACACCACGAGACACCCAGCCGGACCGCCCAGCACCGGGAGGCAGGGAGAAGATGATCTCCCAAATCCCTCCCAACCAAGCCGAAAGCCCCAGCCTGGCAAGTAGGCTGGGGCTTAAGGAAAGACCGTCTGACCTGGTCAGAGGCCAGATCCCAGAGGTGGAGCTGAGGGGATTCGAACCCCTGACCCCCTCGATGCGAACGAGGTGCGCTACCGGACTGCGCTACAGCCCCTGGAACGGGAGTCAGCCTAGCAAACCCTCAGGCCCGTCCGTGCGCTCAGCGACTCCGGGCCGGGCACCCGCCCAGTCCCGAACCCCGGCGCCCCGCCGCCGGCCGGGCTTCATGATCCTGGGCGATCAGTGCGAAATGACAGCACCAATTGCCCAGGATCATGAAAGTGCGTGGCGCGGGGCAGAGGGCGGGAGCCGTCAGTCGCCTACGGCGCGGTTGGCGGCGTCGGTGTACTGGTCGTAGAACTGGTCGTTGACCCGCCCTGAGATGTCGATGATCTCGGCGGAGTAGGCGACGACCTCGATGACCGGCTCAGCCTGCTCCGCCACGTCTGGCGGCAGGGGCTGACTAGCCACGCGCTCCAGAGTCTCAGCGGTGACCGGGACGGCCTCGCGCTCGAACTCCGGCTCCGCCCGCTGGTCGTGCAGGTCCGCGGCGTGCGCCAGCCGGTCGGCGCGCTCCCGGTCGCTCCGTGCCGCCTCACGCAGCAGCAACACGAAGCCGCCCAGCATCAGCGCGGGTGGCACCACCACCCACACGGCGGCGACGTGGGCCAGAGCGATCACGAACGCGATCACCGTCAGGGCCACGAGCGTGCCGAGCATGCGGCGGCGGGCCTTGAGGATGTTGGCGCGCCGCTCGGCGGTGCCCTCCGACGTCCAGGTGATGTCTTCCTCGACGGTCGTCTCGCGCTCGGTCACCGCGGGCCGCGATCTCTGCCCAGCCGCCAGCCCGGCCACGGATCCGGCCATCGGCCCGGCCACGGATCCGGCCATCGGCCCGGCCGCCGCCCCGGCCGCCTGCCCGGTCACGGGCTCGGCCACGCGCCCGGTCACCGGGCTGGCCTCAGCCTCGGTCTCGTAGACCTCGGTGTGCATCTCGAAGTGCTCGGTCACCTCCACCCGGCGCCGGCGGCCCGGGCGGAGCCAGCGGGGCATGAGGACCCCGGCCCAGATGGCGACGATCGCGAAGTAGAGGATGGCGCTGCTCACCGGGCCACCTCGCGCACAGCCCGGCACACGCACAGCCCCGCAATGGACGGGCACAGAACGGCACGGGACGCGACCAGCCCAGCACGGGACCACGCAGCACCTGAAGGCACGCGTAGCTGGCCGCGTGGCGGGCTTGCTCACGTCACGCACGGTATGGGTCAGCGCTAGTGATGAACAGTATTAGGCGCGGTGTGTCGTGAGATCGCGGGTCAGATCACGAACTCCCGGCCCTCGATCACGAACTCCCGGCCCGCGATCACGAACTCCCGGCCCGCGATCACGAACTCCCGGCCCGCGATCACGAACTCCCGGCCCGCGATCACGAACTCCCGGCCCGCCGGAGCCCGAGGGACCCCGCGAGAGCCCGGCGAGGCCCCGCGGCATCAGCGGAACGGATCAGCCGGCCCCGGCCCTCCGCGCCGACAACTCGTTGCGCCACCGGGGCAGCAACCCACCGGACACGTCCTCGACCGTCAGCGCGTAGCAGAGGTGATCACGCCAGGCCCCGTCGATGTGCAGGTACCGGCGCCGCAGCCCTTCCTCGCGGAACCCGAGCTTCTCCACCACCCGGCGGGAAGCCTGGTTCTCCGGCCGGATGCTGGCCTCCACCCGATGCAATCCGACCACGAAGAAACAATGGTCCAGCGCCATCGCCAGCGCCGTCGGGGTCACATTGCGGCCTGCGTACGCCTCGTCGATCCAGTACCCGACCTGGGCGGTCCGCGCGGACCCCCAGACGATGCTGCCCACGGTGAGCTGCCCGGCGAACTGGCCGCCGTAGGTGATCACCCAGGGCAGGGCCAGGCCCTGCCGGGCCTCCCGGCGCATGGTGCGGGCCATGGACAGGTACGGGCTGATCGTGGACCGGTACAGGGGAGTCTCGGGGTTGGTGGGCTCCCAGGGGCGCAGCCAGTCGGCGTTGCGGACCCGGGCGTCGCGCCATATCGTCGCGTCCCGGGCCCGCACCGGCCGCAGCCCGATCGGCGCGTCCAGGAGGGCAGGCTCCACGATCGTGACTGGCCAGCCGCGCATTCGTCCCACGTGGCCCATCATTCCCCCGTTTGCGATCAGAACGCTACGCGGACACCCGATCAAAACATCGCTGTAACGTAATGAGCTAGCTACCCGGTCCCGGCGGTTATGCCCGGTGATGCCCGGCCCCGGGCCGGTCAATCACTCGCTGCGCGGGTGATCTCCGCCTCGGGCCTGGTCAACGGCGTGGGTGAGGACGGGGGTGAGCACCCGCATGCCATCTTTCACCCCGCCGCTGGACCCCGGCAGGTTAACGATGAGGACCTCGCCGGCCAGGCCCGCCAATCCGCGGGACAGCATGGCCGACGGGATCCCGGCCGCGACCCCGGCGGCCCGGATCGATTCCGCGATGCCGGGTATCTCCCGGTCTATGACCTTCCGGGTCATTTCCGGGGTGAGGTCACCCGGCGTCAGCCCCGTCCCGCCGGTGGTCACGATCACCCGGTACCCGGCGGCGACCCCGTCCCGCAGCGCCTGCTCGACCGGGTCACCGTCCGGGATGACCTGCGGGCCGTCTACCGCGCACCCGGCCTCGGCCAGCAGCCCGGCCAGCACCGGCCCGGACTTGTCCTCGTACACCCCGGCCGAGGCCCGGTTCGACACCGTGATGGCCAGGGCCTTGATCGGGGGCCCGCTGGCTATCCCGCCGTCTGTCGCTTCGCTCCACGCATCGCTCATGGCCGCCGCCTTCCGCTCATGGCCGCCGCCACCCCCCGGTCTTGCCGCCGGTCTTCTCATCCACCCGCACGTCCGTGATGACCGCCGCCGGGTCGACCGCCTTGATCATGTCGATCAGGGCCAGCGCGGCCACCGTCACCGAGGTCAGCGCCTCCATCTCGACCCCGGTCCGGTCCGCGGTCCGCGCGGTCGCCGTGATCGACACCCCGTCGTCCTGCACCTCGAGCTCGACCGAGACGGCGTGCAGCCCGATCGGGTGGCACAGCGGGATCAGGTCCGGCGTCTTCTTCGCCCCCTGGATCCCGGCGATCCGGGCCACCGCGAGCGCGTCGCCTTTCGGTACCTCACCCGCCCGCAGTGCCCTCACGGCCTGACCGGACAGCAGCACGCGCCCCGACGCGGTCGCCTGCCGGGCGGTCACGTCCTTACCGGACACGTCGACCATCCGGGCGTGCCCGGACGGGTCTAGATGCGAGAGGCCCGGACCCTCCGTCATGGCAGGCCCATGACGTCGACGCCGTCGCCGGACTCCATCCGGGTAACGTCCTCCGGCACGATGATCAGCGCGTTGGCCTCGGCCAGCGCGCCCAGCTGGTGGGAGGACTGCCCGGTCAGCGGGACGACGGTCTCCTGCGCGTCGTCGAGCACGCCCCGCAGGTACGACCGCCGGCCCCGCGGGGAACGGACGCCCTGGGTGAGGGCCGCCTGGATCGGTGGTTTTCGTTGCGGAGAATGATCTTTCAGGGCGTCCAGCGCGGGCTGCACGAACAAGACGAACGACACGTACGCGCTGACCGGGTTTCCGGGCAGGGTGAAGATCGGGGTCTGGTCCGAGCCGAGCGTGCCGAACCCCTGCGGCATCCCGGGCTGCATGGCGACCTTGCGGAACGTGATCGTGCCCAGCTTGGACAGCGCGGCCTTGACCACGTCGTGCTCGCCGCCCATGCTGACCCCGCCGCTGGTGATCAGCAGGTCCGCGTCGCTGAGCAGGCCTTCCAGGGCTTCGAGCACCACGGCGGGGTCGTCGCGCAGCCGGTGCCGCCGGACGAGCGCGCCTGCCCGCTGGGCGGCGGCGGCCAGCATGAAGCTGTTCGATTCCCAGATCTGGCCCGGGATCAGCGGAGTGCCCGGCTCGACCAGCTCGTTGCCGGTCGAGATGACCGCGACCCGGGGCGGCGTGCGGGCCAGCACCTCGCCCTGGCCGGACGCGGCCAGCAGGGCCAGCTCCACCGGGCCGATCATGGTCCCCGGGGGCAGCAGGACGGTGCCCTCGGCCACGTCGTCGCCGCGGTGCCGGACCGCGTGGTCCGGCTCGGGGGCCTGGCGCACCAGCACGGAGACCGTGCCGCCGTCGGTCCACTCCACCGGGACCACGGCGTCGGCGCCCTCGGGCAGCCGCGCGCCGGTCATGATCTGCAGCACGCTGCCCGGCTCGAGCCGGTAGTCGCCGGTGTCACCCGCGGCGATCTCCCCGCGGACCGGCAGCGTGACCGGGGCGTCCGGGCGGGCTCCGGCCAGGTCGGCGGCCCGGACCGCGTAGCCGTCCATGGCCGAGTTGTCGAACGACGGCAGCGGCGTGCTGGCCGTGACGTGCTCGGCCGTGACGCTGCCGTGCGCGCCGGCCAGCGGGACCCAGACCGGCTCGACCGGGCGGATGGCCGCGAGCACGTCGGCCAGGTGCTGCTCGACCGGGACCAGCGGCGGGTCGGCGTGCGACCCGGCTGGCTCCTGCGGGGTCATTGCAGGTTGTCGAGGAACTTGCGGAGCCAGGGCACGAACTCCCCGGCCACGTCCGGCCGCTCCACCGCGAACTGGATCAGCGTGCGCAGGTAGTCGACCTTGTTGCCGGTGTCGTAGCGGCGGCCGCGGAACAGCACGCCGTACACGCCGCCGCCGTCGGCCGGGTCCATCTGGGCCAGCGTCTTGAGCGCGTCGGTGAGCTGGATCTCGCCGCCGCGGCCCGGCTCGGTGCGCTTCAAGACCCCGAACACCGCCGGGTCGCACACGTAGCGGCCGATGATGATCCAGTTACTGGGCGCGTCTTCCGGGGCCGGCTTCTCGACCAGATCGGTGATCCGGACCACGTCGTCCTCGTCGGTCGGCTCGATCGCGGCGGTGCCGTAGCTGGACACCTGGTCGTGCTCGACCTCCATCAGCGCGACGACGCTGCCGCCGCGCTGCTCCTGGACCTCCAGCATCCGCTGCAGCAGCCGGTCGTCGGGGTGGATGAAGTCATCGCCCAGCAGGACCGCGAACGGTTCGTGGCCCACGTGCTTGGCCGCGCACAGCACGGCGTGGCCGAGCCCCTTGGGGTCGCCCTGGCGGACGTAGTGGACGGTGGCGAGCTCGTAGGGCTCGCGGATGAGGGCCAGCCCCTCCTTGTCGCCCTTGGCGATCAGGGCTTCCTCGAGCTCGTAGTTGCGGTCGAAGTGATCCTCGATCGACCGCTTGCTGCGCCCGGTGATGAGCAGCACGTCATCCAGGCCGGCGGCGACCGCCTCCTCCACCACGTACTGGATGGCGGGCTTGTCCACCACGGGCAGCATTTCCTTGGGGGTCGCCTTCGTCGCGGGCAGGAAACGAGTTCCCAGGCCCGCCGCGGGGACGACCGCCTTCGTGACCTTGGTCGCGATCCTGTCAGGCATCTTCGTACCCTAGCCCGCTGGAGGGGCCGGCCTGGCCCTGGCCCCGGTCTCGGTGGGCGGCTATCAGCAATCTCACAGTAACCTCGCAGCGTGGACGCGCGTGAGGCTCCTCTGCCCAGCCCGGATGGGCTTAACCGGGACAAGGCCGCGGTGCGGGCGCGGCTGCTGGCGGCCCGCCGCCGGCTCTCCCCGGCCCAGCGGGCCGGGGCCGGCCGGGACATCCGGGACGCCGTGTTGTCCCTGCCCGAGACCCAGATGGCCGGCACGGTGGCCGCGTACTACTCGATCGGCAGCGAGCCGGAGACGCACGGCCTGCTGTTCGCGCTGTGGAAGCGGGGCACCTACGTACTGCTGCCCATCCTGCTCACCGACGGCGACCTGGACTGGGCCTCGTACGAGGGTCCCGATTCGCTGCGGCCCGGGCCGCGGTGGCTCACCGAGCCAGCCGAGCCGCCGCGCGGGGTCGGCGCGATCAGCAGCGCCGACCTGGTCCTGGTGCCCGCGCTCGCGGTGGATCACTCCGGCGTCCGGCTCGGCCGCGGCGGCGGCAGCTACGACCGGGCCCTGGCCCGGGTCGGAACACCGGTGCCCACCGTGGCGTTGCTGTATGACAGCGAGTTCGTCCCGCATGTGCCCTCCGGCCAGCATGACCAGCGGGTTCACATGGTCGCCCGGCCTTCCGAGGGGATCGTGCGGCTGCCCCGGTAATGATCAGGCCGGCGTGCGGATGAGCTACCATTTAGCAGTCGTGGACGGGGAGTGCTAAGGACTGCCCCTCAGGCCACAAGAGGAGAGATCGTGCCGACCTACCAGTACACCTGCACTGAATGCGGCGAGCAGGTCGAGGTCGTGCAGAAGTTCACCGATGACGCGCTGACCGTCTGCCCGGCCTGCAGCGGACGGCTGCGCAAGGTCTTCTCGCCGGTGGGCATCGTGTTCAAGGGGTCCGGCTTCTACCGCACCGACAGCCGGAAGGGCTCGCCCAGCGACGCGCCGGCCACGGCCAAGGACAAGGAATCGTCCGGGGCCAAGTCGTCGGACGCCTCGTCCGGGTCGTCCAAGGACGCCGGCTCAGGCTCTGGCTCTGGCTCTGGCTCGTCGGATTCGTCCTCGTCGGGTTCGTCGTCCGCTGGCTCTGGCTCTGGCTCGGGGTCGTCCGGCTCCGGCTCGGGGTCCTCCGGCTCCGGGTCCTCTGGCTCGGGGTCCTCCGGCTCCTCCGGGTCCGGCTCTTCGGGCAAAAAGAGCACCAAGAGCTCGGCGTCGGCCGCCTCAGCCTGATCCGCTGGCTACCCTGTCCGCGTGAGTCAACCCGCAGACGTGGTTCATCATCCCGCTGAGGTCGGCAGCGCCGGGGCCAGCCTGCCCAACCTGGCCCGCGCCGACATCGGCGTGATCGGCGGATCCGGCTTCTATGAGTTCCTCCAGTCCGCCGACGAGGTCAGCGTGGACACCCCGTACGGCGTGCCCAGCGATCCCATCGTGACCGGCGAGGTGGCGGGCCGGAAGGTGGCGTTCGTGCCCCGGCACGGCCGTGACCACCGTTTCCCCCCGCACCGGATCCCCTACCGGGCCAACCTGTGGGCGCTCCGCTCGCTCGGCGTCCGGCAGATCGTGGCCCCGACCGCGGTGGGCTCGCTCAACCCGGCGCACGGCCCCGGCCGGCTGGCCATCCCGGACCAGATCGTGGACCGGACCGCCGGCCGCAGCCAGACCTTCTACGAGCGGGGCGCGGTGCACGTCCCGTTCGCGGACCCGTACTGCCCGGTGGGCCGGGCCCAGGCCATCGCGGCGGCCCGGGCCGCGGGCTGGGACCTGGCCGAGTCCGGGACGCTGGTCGTGATCGAGGGGCCCCGGTTCTCGACCCGGGCCGAGTCCCAGTGGTACGCGGCCCAGGGCTGGTCCCTGATCGGGATGACCGGCCACCCCGAGGCCGTGCTGGCCCGCGAGCTGGCGCTCTGCTACACGGCGGTGGCGCTGGTCACCGACACCGACGCCGGGGTGGAGGCAGGCGAGGGCGTCACCCAGGAAGAGGTCTTCCGGGTCTTCGCCGGCAACGTGCGCCGGCTCCGCGAGCTGGTCGTCGACGTGATCGCGAACCTGCCCGCCGAGCGGACCTGCCCCTGCCCGCACGTCCTGGACGGCATCACGCTCCCCATCCAGCTTCCCTGACCCAGCTGCCTTGTTTTCAGATAACGGTCTGTCCGGCTCAGTCGAGGTCGCCATGCTCGATCCGGGCCAGCCGCCGCTCCCGGACCAGCTGGTCGAACTCATGCTCCACGGTCACGTCGGCCGGGCTCAGCGCGGCGAAGATGCCGGTGATGTCGCGCATGCTGATCACGCCGAGCAGTTCGCCGTCCTGGACCACCGGCAGGTGCCTGATCCAGCGCGCTGCCATCTCCCGGGCCGCCTCGTGCAGCGGCATGTCCGGCGGGACGGTGTAGACCTCGGTCGTCATCGCCTCGTCCACCGTGCCGGTCTCCGGGTCCGCGCCGAACGCGACCGCGCGCAGCAGGTCGCGCTCGGTGATGATCCCGGCGAGCCGCCCGTGCTCGGAAATCAGCAGTGACCCGGTCTGCTGCCGCCACATCCGCTCCGCTGCGGCGCGCAGGGTGTCGTGGGCCGTTTCCGTGATGGTGGCCTGGGTCATGACGTCTCGTACCTGCACCGCGTGGGCTCCTTGATCGCGTGCCTGGTGGTCAGGGATTGCGTCCACCCTACGGTCGCGGGGCTGGCGCCGCGCCGGGCGGTCAGGCCTGCCCGGTCCGCTCGCCGACCGGCTACGCTAGATGCGCCTGTGCTGTGCCGGCTGGCTGCCGCAGCCCGGCTTGCCCCGATAGCTCAGCGGATAGAGCAACTGCCTCCTAAGCAGTAGGTCGCGCGTTCGAGTCGCGCTCGGGGCGCTCACCCTCCACCGCCAGGTCAGCCCCCATTCCGGTGCGCAAGCCGGTGATCTTCATGAGCCTTGCTCGCGGTCGCGTGCCACTTCCGTGCCAGATGGGCCGTTGTCGTGAGCTGTTTTTGCGGCTTGGGTGGCCACTTGCGCGCCTGGCGCAGCTCGTCGCGTGGCGGCCTTATCGACAGCATCGGCCAGAGCGCGTTGCCGTTGGGTCGGTGGAGTGCAGGTAGATCATGCGCGGCGCGGCTGGTGCGAGTGGCCCATGCGTTCCATCAGCTCGCGCAGGTTCGCGCCCGGCGCTGGCGGTGTAGCTGGTTCCCAGCGTGGCGAAGGTCATGGAAGTGCACGCCGGTCAGACCCAGCCTTCCCGATCGCGGGCAGCCAGATACGGCGGGTGAAGTTGCCGTGCCGCAGCGGCGTGCCCTCCGGGCTGGTGAAGATCGAGGCCGTCGTCGCCTGTCCGGGCGTGCGACGGCCAGGTGGTCGGCGCAGATCGGTAACGATCAGCTGAGGAAACGGGACCGTGCGGCGGCCGGCGGCAGACTTAGGCGGCCCGAACGTGCAGACCCTGGCCCGTGACCTCGGTGAGCTGGCGATCGACGCGGATGGTCCTGGCGTCCATATCGATGTCACTGCGGCGCAGCGCCGCCAGCTCGCCCCAGCGCAGGCTGGCGAAGGCGGCCAGCAGGACCAGGGCTCGATAACGCGCGTCGATGGCATCGGCCAGCGCGTAGACCTGGGCGACAGTGAGCACCGGCCGCTCTGGTGATGTCTCGCTGGCCGGCACCTTTGATCCGGCATGGGTTGCGGCGGATCAGCCCGTCATCTACGGCAGTGTTCATGATGGCCTTGAGCAGCCGGTACGCCTTAGCGGCGGTGACCTCGCTGACCCCCGCGTCGAGCCGTTCCTTACGCCAGCGGCGCACGTGTGGCTCGCGTGATGTCGGCCAGCGACATGGTTCCCGAGGCCGGGGCGAGGTGGCCGCGCAGCAGGTAGCGATAGAGCTGGATGGTCTTGGGCCGCAGGCCGGGCCGCTCGTCGATCCAGGCTTGCCGCGTACTCGGCCGAAAGGGACGCGCCCGGCGTCGGGGTCGAGCCAGTCGCCGTGCAGGATCTCGGCTTCCTTGCGGCGTCAGCCAGACCCCGGCGGTCGGTCTTGCCGGGAAGGTGCGGTGCGGCCGGTCGCATGATGCCGTCCGGTCCCCGGTAGCGGGCCTGCCACCGGCCCGAGCGCAGCTCGCGGACAGCGCCGAAGCGGCGTCGGCGGCCCTTGCTGTTGGGCATCAGGCGCACCCTCCGGCGCCGTGCCGGCGGTGACGGGCTCGACGAGTCCCGGCCGCGATGAACTCGCGCAGCGCGGACTCGGGGATGCGGACGTGGCGGCCGACCCGGACGAACCGGATCCGCCGTTCCGCGATGAGCCGCCGGGGGAACCGCTCGCCGGTCGCCGAGGACCTCGGCGGCCTGGGCGACGGTCAGCAGCCGGTCGGTGGCTGTACGTCATAGAGCATCGCTCCTTAGAGGCGGTCGGTAAGGGTCAGGCAGCGGAAGTCGGCCTGGCGGTGAGCACGGGCCCGTGCGGCGGAGGCGAGTGCGAGTTCTGCGCCGGGGGTGGTGGGGTAGCCGGTGCCGGCGTAGGTCCAGGTGTGCAGGACCAGGACGAGGCGCTCGTCGAGGGGTCGGCCCCAGGGGTCGTGTTCGCCGTCGGGGTGGTGCTGGCGTTTGCGGTGTTCGGTGCGGGCGCGGCGGAGCTGGCCGAAGGTGGTGGAGTAGCGGCGGGATTTGGTGAGGAAGTGGCCGCCGTAGCCGAGCATGTGGGCCCATTTGCACAGCCGGGTCCGGGCCGGGGGTGAGTTTGCCGCCGCCGAGCCGCCACGCGGTGGTGATCATGCGCTGTGTAGTGGCGGTTGCAGCGCAGGCCGTCGAGGTCGAGCGCGGAGCGGATGGGCCGGTCAGGGATGCCGGGGGCATCGAGCGCCTTGGTGGCGTACTTGGCAATGTAGTTGGCGACGGCCTGGACCGACAGCGCGCGGCCGGTGCCGGGCAGCTCGTCGCCGTGGCGGACCGGCCGGGCATCGGTCTGGGTGCCGAACCGCAGCATGACAGGCAACTGGCCGCGAGCCGGTTCAGTGGTGATGGCCGCGGCGGTGGCGGCCTGGCTGATGGCCTCGGCACAGCATCGCGGCGGTGAACGCGGGTGCGGGTGGCTGCCAGGTCTCGCCGGGGGCGTCGAGGCGGATGATGGCGTGGAAGTGCACCACGCCGCGTGCCTGGTATTCGGCGACCTTGACGTAGCGGATGACGAGCTGGCGGCGCAGCTGCCGGGGGTGAGCCCGGCGAGGCGGGCGAGGTGGCGGGGCAGGTAGGTGGTGAACCGCCGCCACAGGTCGGCGGCGTGCGCGTTGAACAGGACGGCGGTGTCGTAGTCGTAGCAGTCGCCGCACAGCGGGCGGCCGAGCCGCGGATCGTCCGGGTTGTGGCGGCGGGGGCAGGAGATGTCGCGGCCATGCGGGCAGCGGCGGGCGTGTGGCGTCGCGGCGGGGGCGGCAGGGCAGCACGGTCTTGCCGCGCATCCGGCGGGCGTGCACCGGCCCGAACGAGGGCGCGGTGAGGGTGGCGAACACGCACGGATGCTCGGCGATCGTCTCGGGGACGTCCTTGCCGCCGGATGAGCCCGGCGCGGACGAGCTGGCGGGCGTCGCGCTTGTAGACCGGCCGAGCAGGCTGGGCAGACGGTCTCGCGGCGGTTGCCGCACGCGGTGAGCAGGACGCCGCCGGGCTCGGGTGCCGGTGTCGTAGACCGGGGCGAGTTCGCCGGTCGCGAGGTCGATAGCGTCGATGCGGCCAGTGAGGCGGATGGGGTGGGTGCAGCCGCCGGTGGCGGTGTACTGGTGCTCGGCGGCGAGGAAGTCGGCCCAGGTGATGGTGGTGTCGTCGGCGGATGCTCCCATCCCCGGGCCAGTGTGCAGGCCCGGGGGTGAGGGGAACCGTCGCGGCGGTGCACTATGGGTGGCCTCCCCAGCGTTGCTGGGCGGCCTGGCGGGTGACCCCGAGCCGGGAGCCGATGTCGGCCCAGGAGTAGCCGAAGGCGCGCAGGCCGGTGACCGCCTCGCCGATGCGCGGTGTCGATGCTCGTCGGCGAGGCTGGTCATGAGGGTGAGGGATTCGATGTCGCCGGTGGCGATGCGGCGCGCGTAGGCGCGCAGGATGCGGCGGGCGAACGCGGCGTAGGCGTCGTTCTCGACGACCGGCCGCGGCCCGGTTTGGTGTCAAGGAGTCGTTGACAGTGTTCTGGCCCGCAGGGCTGGCCGGCTGGTGATGGGCTGGTCATGGCCGGCTGAGGGCGGTGTGCGGTGCTCATGCGGCCGTGTCCTTGCGGCGGAGCTGGGCCGCGTAGGCGGCCAGGTAGTGTGATGGTGTCGTCGGTCGAGCCAGGCGGTCTTGATCCGGCGGGGGACGCCGGTTTCGGACAGGAGCCAGGCGACGCCGCGGGCGAGGGGGTCGATCTCGGCGGCGGTGTAGTTCTTGCCGGCCCAGCCCTGGCCGAGGACGACGTCGGAGGATGAGTCGGTGGTGCAGCGGAACGCGAGCCGGTAGGAGAACAGGTCCCGCATGGACGGGTCGATGATCTGGTGGATGGGCCGCTGGGTGGCCAGGATGAGGATGACCCCGGCGGCGCGGCCCCGGGCGATCAGGTCGCGGGCGAGGCGGCGAATTCTTCGCGGTCTTGTTTCTTGCCGATGGTGGCGGAGTAGTAGGCGTATTCGTCGATGACGACCAGGTAGATGTCTTCGCCGTCGTCGCGGGTGATCTTGCGGCGGCCGGTGGCCAGCAGCCGCTCGTAGCGGCGGTTCATGATCTGCTGGAACTCGGTGAACGCCGCGATGGCGTCTTTGAGTGAGGGGCCGATGAACATGTCGGCGCAGTGCCGCCAGGGGCCGAGCTGGACCTGGTTGCCGTCGACCAGGACCAGGCGGCAGTCATGGGACAGGGCGCCGTGGGCGACGATCAGGTTCTCGGCGGAGGACTTGCCGCCGCCGGGCTCGCCGCCGAGCAGCATGTTCCGCTCGGCCAGGTCGACGTAGACGTGCTCGCCGTACTCGTCCACGCCCAGGTGCACCGGGTCGAACATGGAGAACGGGAACGTGGGCACCCGGGGCCAGCGGCCGGGTGTCGGTGGTGGTCATGGGTTGCCTCCTTCCAGGGGCAGGCGGGACGGCAGCCCCCGGGCGTGATGTCCGGGGGCCGCCGTGTGCGTGTCAGGCAGCGGGCTCCCGCTCTTCCGGCGGAGTCCTGGGGTGGGACCAGGCTCGAGCTGGTAGCGCTCGGTGAGCCGCTGGAGCGGGGACTTGATGAGTTCGCTGGCCGCGAGGGTGTCGCGGCGGATGATGTCGATGGTCACGAGCTGGGACCAGCGGCGGTTACGGGTGACCCGCGCGTCGCGGGCGTAGCAGGCGGCGCGCAGCTCGCCGATGTGGGCGTCGAAGTCCTCGGCGCAGATGCCTGCGCGGCACAGGACGTGGATGCGTTCGCCGACCTTGGTCGGGCGGGTCCACAGGATCAGGGGCAGCCGCCCGGAGCGGGTGTGCAGGCGGGCTTCGTAGCACAGCCGCTGGAGGCGGTGGCGGGCCAGGACGCACCAGAACCGCCGCGTGATGAACCGGCGGGAGTGACGGCACGCGACCAGGACCCGCGACGAGCGCGGCCAGGGCCAGCGCGGCCCAGGTGAGGGTGATCAGGAGGGCGAGCCGCCACAGCGCGGCCAGTGATCGTGGTCAGGAGTGGCGAGCTCGGTGCGCCACCGCCAGGCGGTGCCTGCTGCGCTGTGGTGGAAGCTTCACGGCCAGCTCGTCGATGACGTAGGGGTTGTTCCGCTGGTTGCGGCTGCGGGAGCGGACGTGGTGCTGGACATGGGGGTTACCGCCTTCCGGCGAGGTTGAGGTAGGTGCGGGGGATGAAGTCGCCGGGCAGGTGCCGCCCAGCGGCCGTTGCGCGGGCTGGCGGGTGCAGGCCGGGCAGTAGCGGACCGCGCCGCCCGGCGTTCTTGATGGCGCGTTCGGTGCGGCGGGTGCCTTCGCAGATGCGGACCAGGGTGAAGCCGATACCGGCTTGCCAGATGACGGCGACCAGCCGGGCGCCGTGGCCCGCTGGCGTGCTGGTCGAGCCGGTCGAGCAGGTCGTCGGTCCAGCCGACGTAGTGCTGGGCGTGCTGGTAGGGACGGTCGAAGTGGAGCATGTAGATGACGCCGGGTTGCCCGGTCATGGCCTGGCGCTGCCAGTCCGACGACGCAGGCCAGAGGCCAGGCGGTGCCGCAGGCGCGGCAGATGAGCGCGGTTTCGGTGAGGCCGTCGCCGGTCTGGACCTCGTCGCTCGGTGATGTCGAACGACCCGCAGTCGGGGCAGATCGGCTCGTGGTAGATGACCCGGAAGCTCGGGCAGGGCGCACCGCCCTTCGGGGTGTAGGCGCTGGTGAGCTGGGCATCGGTCGGCCGCGTCAGCGGCGTGGATGGCAGATCCAGGCATCGGCGCAGGCCCTTGTGTCAGGGCGCGTCCTTGGCCGGGATGACCGGCAGACGCGAGGGTCCAGTCGTCGAACGCGCATGGTGCCGGCGGGTCCGATGCGGCTGTGGCTCCAGTCCAGGACTACGCCACCAGGCATGGCTGGCGTAGCGTTGGACATGCCAAGGTCTCCCTTGTTCTTTCGCGAGGTGGGGAATTGATCTGGCTGGCCGGGCCGGGGGATGGCCGTCCCCCAGGCCCGGCACTGCTGTGTCAGCGGGTCAGAACGGCGTTTCGCCGTCCTGCGGGTCGTCCAGGGCGCTGATCGCCCGGTAGAGGTAGCTCGAGGGCGACCTGGGCGCAGTCGCGGGCTTCGCTGAGGATGCTGCGGGCCTCGTCGCGGTCCAGCGGGGCCGTGCCCTTGCTGCCGTCGTAGTCGAGGGTCCGGTTGTAGGCCTTGTTGTGGACCTTCCTGACCAGGTGCTCCGCCTCGTCGAGGCTCGTCGCTGGATCAGGTTGGTCAGGTAGTAGCACTCCTCCTCGCGGAGCCGGTCTATGCCGTGCTCACGCTGCGCAGGAACGTCTGCTCGGTCTTCGCGGCGTGCGGTGCTGCCGTTGCTCGGCAGTCTGTGGTGGTGGTGGTCATGGGGTTCTCCTTGGTCTGATCGCGAGATGGGGATTGGTTCAGTGCCTGGCCGGGGATGGCTCAGGCAGCGTGCACGGCCTTGCCGGACAGGAGCCGGCTCGACCGCGTCGGCGCGGAACGCGCGGCGTGATCTTGCCGTCGCGGCCCGACCCACGGGGCGAACACCAGGCCACGGACCTGAGCGAAACCATCGAAGGTCAGCTTGGGCTCGTCTCCGGCCACCTCGACCCAGATGGTCTCCTTGGTCTCGCGCTCGGTCGTCGATCGCGTCCAGGCGCACGGTCCAGATCGGCTGCCCGTCCCGGGACGTGGCCTGCCGCTCCTTGTCCTTGAAGTCCGGGCTGCGGCTTGGCCGCCCCGGCCACCCGGAACTGGATACCGCTCGTGTCGATCAGAAGTCGCATGATCTAGTCCTCTCGGGAGTGGTTCTGCTGGAGCCGTTCTCGGCTCTGCCACGAGTCTGGACTAGACAAGCTTGACAGTCAAGTAGGTCTGGTTGGCTGCGCCGATAAGCTTGGCTGTCAAGGAGGGGGCTACTGTCATGGCCAATGAATCCAATCACGCAGCGAATCAGCGACGATCTGCGGAGGCAGATCCAGGAGGGAAGCCTCGGACCAGGGGCGCTCCTGCCATCCGAGCCAGAGGTGGCCCGCGAGTACAGCGTCAGCCGTCAGACAGCCCGCAGTCGCCCTGCAGGCCCTGGAGCGGGAAGGACTCGTCATCGTCCGGCCGCGCCGCGGACGCGTCGTCCGCAGCAACCAGCGGCTCCGCTGGCACCTGTCAGAGTTCGAACGGCCGGACCACACCGTCCTGACGACTTCGGATGCCTGGGAAACCGACATCGAGGGCCAGGGCCACGACCCGACACACCAGGACCTTGAAGTGGAGCGGATCTCCCCGCCGGACAGCGTCGCCACGCGGCTCAACCTGAACCCGCGAACGGACACCGTGCGTGGTCCGCAGGCACGTCCGCTACATCGACGGGAAGCCCGCCATCATCTCCGACGACTACTTCGACGAGCAGCATCGTACGAAGGCACCGAGCTGGCCCAGCCCGAGGACACCACGCGAGAGAACATCCTGGCCGAAGCTGGCTTCGAGCAGGTCTACGACATCGACGAGATCATCACCCGCATGCCCACACCTGGCGAAGTAAAGAGACTCAAGATTTCCGACAGGCACCCCAGTGGCCGAACACATTAGGACAGGCTATACCGCTGAAAACATGCCTGTCCGAGTAATGATTTCCATTATCCCAGGGCGATACTCTGATTCTTGGAATACACCATTCCCACGTAAGACCTTCTACTTGCTTCGGTCCAAAGTTGGCCGTTCTCGCCCGCAAGTCTGCGGGAACGCGTACGCTAGCGCCGAGCTACCACCTGTACGCAGAAGTCTGCCGGAGGCGGGCGGTACATGACAGACACGACAACTACACGAGCTTCTATCGTCGGTGGTGTCTTGATATGTGCAATCGTTGCCGCTGCAGCGGTCTGGTACGTGCCGCGTATTGCGGGGCGATCCGCTCAGCTATCCTCCGGCTCTCTATCGGCAGGCTTGCTGGGGGTCATGCGGCGCGCTCATCGGCGAACTAGCGTCCGTCCGAGCGGCACTCTTGTAAGCCGGCGGCACCTGTGGCCGTGGCGTAGGCGCAGAACTGGGACTAAACCACTAGGACTGGGTAAGTATCTGGTAGTAGTGGGACTGGACCTGCTGTTCGGGTCTGGCAGCTGGTCTCCTTGTACATGGTGAACACCTTGGACTGATACGTGTATGCATGGAAGGGAGCGCTCACGCTGCTCTTCGCTGGCATGTCCATGGAAAAGCCCGCAGATCCTGCACCGACTCGGCAGGAGCGATCAGGAGGTGACGATGCAATCGGCTGATGAACATGCATGTTCAAGACTGGAGCCCGAGCCGATCAAGATCCTAGGCCTGGGTGTAGTAACTTGACTGCGGCAGTTCTTCCACGAAGAGAGACTATCGCGCCGAGGTGCGGCATACCGACTGTGTGTTCCTTGTCGTTGTCATCGCACTGATACACTCTAGGCACTCATAGCCGAAAGCCACAGTTAAAACCTGCGCTGAGCACCCCGGTTATTCTGTGACCAGGGCTCGACGGCTGTTTCACGTTGCGCGATAGTCGATAAAAGATAACCCGGACAGCAGGTCATGGCAACTCGCTCGTACCTCTTTCACTGCCAAAGTCCCCGCTGTGACAACTTTCTCTACGGCTTCAAGGGCGCGCCTGCGGCGCGCCAGCCGTCCGGCCCGTTGGGCCGGATCGGCCGCAGTGAGTGCGTAGCCATCTGGCAAGATGCGTAACGGACAGACCGAGCGCCACCATGGCCAGGAGCGGGGGAGCGGTGGGCCAACCGCGGACTGTGGGGCGGCGGCTTGCCGCGCCCTGCCGGGCGGAAGCCCTACGGGCGCGGCGCCGCACGCCGGTCAGCTGCGCCCGCACCCGCAGGCCCGTGGCACAGGCCCTAACGCGTCCCCGGTGACCGCGCCCGCGTATCTGACCGGGCCGTCCTCCTCGCGCCGGGCATCCTGTCGCCGCGCAAAGATCACCGTCAAGGTCGCGTCCAAGTCGCTCGCTACGCTGCGGGCGCTCCACCCTTGACACTGATCTTCCACGGCAAGACCTCGGCACCTATCGGAAGGACGGACCAAACTCGATTCGTTCGTCCTCTCACAACCGCTGTCACTGATGTGGAAATAGCGAAGTAAGTTGCCCAGGCCCAAGATCCAGGCACACAGCGGCGCGACCATTATTTGAATAATAGCAATTCTTCATTCTGATATTACTCAAAGTCGAAGAGTCTGGCCCAAACTGGATATTTGTTCCAGCGGCTGTCTCCCACAATTCGACCACTGTAACGGGGAACTCGACGTCATCCGACCAATCGCGCGTTGAGGATTCCGGATACCTTCCATGGAGAAAATCAGGTGAAGGAATATTAAAGAATGCCGCCCGAAATTTATCGCCGTTCCGATAATTAACCTCAATCAACCTGCCGTTCGGAGGACATATTACTTCATGAACTGCCGGAGAGACACTCCAAAAGTTTTGATCAATTTGTGCACGCGGGCGACCCGCAATCGTTGGCATCTTAAAATTCAGCAATAGCGAATTCTCGTCGTCGCGATCAAACCATATGCAGGGAACTCCGGAAAGCTCGAATATAACCTTTTGCCGGTAAAAGAAATTTCCCCCCACTACGGCAAGGAGATCCTGGCGCATCCAGTTAAACTTGCCTCGGACCTCAGCTGCCTTTAGACCTGCCCTCGCGCTTCAATCTGCGAAGCTGATTGTCTGTAGAAGGCACCATGATCGGCCTGATCGGCATGCACCCGGCAGAGTGCAATCATTCCTTCCGGGCGGTGATGATGTTCAACACGCCAGGGCGGATCAAAATGATGCCATGTCAGGTAAGGATTACCGCAGCCCTCCACTGGACAGCAAAACCCTACTTCCTGGCGTAGTGCAAGCTTTACATCACGGTATGGGTCACGGGCAGGCACGACAGTCTCCCTCTCTCAGGATCGCGGGCCAGCCTACCCTTGCCAAGGCACATGGGTTGCGAGCTCGCCGAAAACGGCGGAAACAGTGAAATATCGTTTCGCAAGCCAGACTACGGCTGATAGCCGACCACAGATGGCAACCAAGTGAGTAACGATCGGCCCAGCCAAAGACGGACGTTAGCGGACACTTAGGGATACTGCTTCCCAGTTCAGATACGGTGCTGCCCAGCCAGTCCGCATCGCTAGTTGGCTTCGCGACGAAGGGGCCCGACCGAGGTCGCCCGGTGTCAAGCGCTTCTTGACAGTCGATTGACGACTAGACACATAGTAACCGTGCCACACCCGTGCCAGAATCGGGAAGCGAATCAGGGGCTCTCACGGTTACACGCGGACCATCCGAACTGGCCCCCGACCTCGGGATGCGGCAGGTCAGAAGCGAGCGGCGAACGACGCTCCTAAGCAGTAGGTCGCGCGTTCGAGTCGCGCTCGGGGCGCTACCAGGGGAAACATCGTCCGGCCCGGCGTGCACAGCGCTGGCGCGCTCACTGCTTGTGCCCGGGTATGCCTGCAGAGGCGCTTCCTCAGCCGCCCAGCCACTGGAGCCGGACGACGAGCACCAGATCATCGGGTGGATAGATCAGAAACGTCACGAGGCCCTCGTGGTGGTCTCCGAAATGTAACGTGCGTAAGAGTGCAGGCGGTTCAGATCGCTCGCCGGGATGCCGCTGATATTCGACCGGATCGACCAGGACTACTGCATCCATGAAGGCTGTGAGCCGCGTCTGAATTTCAGCCTTTAATGCGTTGAAGTATGGTTCGGCGGCTTCGTCTAGTTCCCATCGGTACATGCTTTAGACGCCGTACCGGGCGCGGATTTCCTCCCGGGTGATGCGCTGCTCTGGCGGCGGCGGCCCCTCCTGCTGGTAACGCTCGATGCGGGTGAGGAACTCGCGCTGAGCCTCGGGGTCGCGCCAGGCGTCGGCCTCGAACCACCAGCGGCGGACCGTCTGCACGAGCGGCGTGAGGTCGCCGTCCTGGCGGGCCTGCTCATAAGCCGCGTCCAGGTCAGCGTCGTAATCACGGAGCACCGCGGCGTCGGCGTTGGCGGCCAGCACTGCGCGGATAGCCGACGGTGTACAAGCGGGGCGGTCGAGGGCCTGGGGCTTCCTGGCGTCCGGCGCGGTCATCGCACCTCCCGGGCGATCGGCGTTGAGGCCAGCATAGGCGCGTCCACCGACAAGGCGCCCGAACGCACGCGATGCCTAGTGAGCGGTCATCCGTCTGTCCCCAACCAAGATCGTTCAGACAGCAACTGCCTGTGGCTGTTCCGCTCGCTGGTGACGTGGGTCTTCGCTGGTGTGCACAGCGCTGGGGCGGTTGTGCCTCCTAAGCAGTAGGTCGCGCGTTCGAGTCGCGCTCGGGGCGCTCACCTTCCACCGCGGGTCAGGCTCGGTTCCGGGCCGCAAACTGGTGATCTTCATGGGTCGTGCTAGCGGTCGCGTGCCACTTCCGTGCCCGTTGGCCTGTTCGGCCGGTCCAGTCACGAACGCTGCCGGGCAGCCGTGGGCAACCGCGCTACGCTTTGTCGCATCGTCGTGGCGGGGAGGCATCGTTGATGGCAGGGCCGGAAGACGAGATGGCAGCACGGACCGGAGATCGCAGCCGCCTCCGCGCGTCGCATGCCGACCGCGAGCAGGTGATCGGCATCCTCAAGGCTGCATTCGTGCAGGGCCTGTTGAACCAGGACGAGTTCGACCTGCGAATCGGCCAGGCGTTCGGGTCGCCGACCTACGCGGATCTGGCTGCGGTCACTGCCGACATCCCCGTCGGCATCGCTCCAGCGCAGCCGTCAGAGCCCCCCCGGGCCGAGGGCCACCAGCGAGTTCTGCGGCCCGGTCGTGTGATCATGGGGGCCACAGTGCTGTGCGCAGGCGTAGTGGGGGCCGAGTCCGCCGCTGGGAGTGACAACCCCGTGGCTATCTCCTTGAGCATGGCGGTCGTTCTCACCTATTTCCTGCTGTTGAGCATCGTCGGGGGGTGCATGCTCAGTTCGTGGCATGACAAGCGCTCCGGCGGGCAGCCTCCCCGGCCGTCACGAACTGCCGGAGGCGGCCAGGCATCCTAGCGTTGACGGGCGGCCGGCCCGGCGGGATAGCTCGGCGCCTCAGTGTGCAGGCCGCCGCTAGTGTGCGGTGCGCGGCAGTGGACGGCTGTGGATGACTGCCCATTACTACGGATCTGAAGGTTGTGCGCGCCGCGTGCCCCGCGTCCTGGCCGTGCCCGTGGTGTGCCCGATCGGACGGTGATCAGCGGTGAATCACGGTCGCTCACGGGCCCGCTATGTCGTCCCTGAGCGGCAAGACCCTCACGGGGAGTGCGCCGGCAAACTCCTAAGCAGCAGGTCGCGCGTTCGAGTCGCGCCTCGGGCGCCACCAGCGAAAACGTCCTCCCGGGTCGCGCGCACAGCGCTGGGGTGAGCAACTAACCGTGCCCGGCGTGATTCGCGGGCTGTGAATGTCAGCCGATCTCGGTACGGTGTTGCCATGACCGCGTACCCAGCCAGTGATCCGGGTTCCTACGAGGTGATCCACCTGGGCGGTGACGCGGCCGCGATCGTGCCGCTTGGGGAGTTGCGGCAGCTCCAGGCGGTTCGGCGGCATGCGTCGCCGGAGCTTTTGGAGGAAGCCGAGGTCGAAGCCACGCTGGCGGCGCACCGGGAGTGGGTGGCGGCCGGGCGGCCTGGGGCCGTCTCGCATGAAGAGGCGATGGCCGAGCTGCTCCGCGAGCACCAGGCTGGATGACCTGGCGGGACTTCGGCAGCGCCTATGAAGGCTTTCCAGTTCCAACCATTGTCGCCATGTATCCGTGATGTAGTCGCACAACTCTTCGCGCCCGCCGGTCTCGTAGCCCGCGCCAGTCGATTATTTCTGGGCTCGGCTGATAATCGCTGCCGCGCCGGGTGAGGCGGTTAGGTGGGCGCGGGGACGCCTTCGAGGACGATGACCGGGAAAACGCGGTCGGTGTTCTTCTCGTATTCGGAGGCTCCGTCGGAAATCATGCCGTAGAGCCGGTCGCGCTCCTCCCCCTCCGTCACGACGGCCTGAGCCTGAAAGGACCTGTCGCCGAGCTCGACCGTCACCGTCGGGTTGGCCCTCAGGTTATGGAACCAGGCCGGATGCCTCGGAGCGCCCGCCTTGGAGGCCATCACGAAGACACGTCCGTTGTCGTTGACTGCGAACCCGAGCGGCACGGTTGCCTTCCGTCCGGTCCGCGCCCCGGTTGTCGTCAGGAGCAGGATCGGGAACGGCGGCTGGCTGACCACGCCCTGATTGGCGCGGAACTCGCTGATGACGCCCTGGTTATAGGCCAGGAACTCCTCATCGGACGGCACGGCTGGCATGACACCTCCGGAGTCTCTCGAAGGAACTGACCGTACTGGCGCTGTGCGCGGCGGCGGAGCCCAGGTGGTTCCGGAGCCTGGCGCCAGCGGGCCAGGACGGACAGTCCAGCCTGCGTGGCAGGATCACACTATGGACGAGAATACCGAAGGGCAACTGCGCGTTATCCGCAATGTCATAGCGGTCATGCACGCCGCCGATATCCCAGCGTGGCTGTTTGGAGGCTGGGGACTTGATGCGCGGATCGGCCGGATCACGCGCGAGCACGGCGACGTGGAGTTCTGGGTTGAGCGTATTCACGCCCAGCAATCGAAGGCACTGCTCGTAGGATCTGGCGCGACGGCTCTGGCAACTCAGCCGCCCGAGGAGGCCTGCGAGTTCACGTTGGACAATGTTCCGTTTAGCACCGCTTACTTCGATCGGCGGCCAGACGGTTCGTTCAGCCAGCCCCGGGGGCGATGGTCCGACTGGCTGTTCCCGCCAGGATCCTTCGGCGACGAGCCCGTGACACTCGATGGCACGCCGGTACTGGCCATGAGCGTCTCCGGCATGCTCGCCATGAAGGAGCAGTTCCCGCACCTGCGCAACGGCCGGCCATGGCGGCAGAAGGACATCGCCGATATCCGGGTACTCCGGGGGCTGGCCTCCGGGGAGAGGGCCGACGGCCACATCGGAGCGGCCTGAGCAGCGCAGGCGCCCTTCGGCCAGGCGGATCCCTCACCAGATCTCAGGGACGAGACGCTTGGTCTTGGCCGAGTAGGCGCGGTAGGGCTCACCGAGCGGTACGGACCCTTGGTGACAAAGAGCGGAACCAGACACCCGGGACGACGAGTACGTGCAGGGTCGCGGATAAAACGCCCGACACCACTACCGTTTCGACGACGAAGAGCGCGCGTTCAGGATCAGGGTGCCGTGATCAGCATCGCCGCGCCCCCACCCGTGTCGCCGGTCGCGTACGAGGAGCGAGGAGCAAGATCTCAACGCGGTGCGTCTAGTGCGCGGTCGGCTGCGCGAGTGCATCGCGCACGGTCCGCGGTTCGCGGCCGAGGAGGGTGGCGAGCAGCGGGTTGACTCCGGAGAAGAAGCCCTCATGGGCGGCCTGGTACATGGGAAGGGTGAAGCGCACCATGAATTCCGGCTGTCCGGCGGCGATCTGGGCGGCGATCCACTCGTCCTGATCCATCACCACGCGCTGAATCGTTTGACCGGCCAGCTCGGACGCGACGATGGAGACCTCGTCGAAGGTGGGCGCAGCGCTGGCGGTGAGCGTTGTCGGGCCTTCGTACGCGCCGTTCGAGGCGAGGATGACGGCCGCGGCCTCGGCGGCGTCCTCGCGGGCCGTCCACGAGACCGGCCCGTCGGCCGGAACTGCGATGACGCCGGTCTCGCGCCATGGGCCCGTCAGCCAGTTAAGGCTGTGCGCGTAAAAGCCGTTGCGCAGCGAGGTCCAGGCGACGCCGGACTTGGCGAGCAGCTGCTCGGTAGCGGCGTGGTCGCGCCCTGGGGCGAAGGGGGTGTCGAGCGCGGCGCCCTGGTGGCTGGTGTAGAGGATCCGTCCGACTCCTGCCGCGACAGCCGCGTCGATCGCGGTGCGGTGCAGGGTCACGGCGTCGGCGTTCGGGTCGTTCGACGACACCAGCAGGAGCTGGTCTGCGCTGGCGAACGCGCCCGGCAGGGAGCCGGGGTCGGCGTAGTCGCCGTGCCTCACTGTCAGCCCGCGATCGGCGAAGTGCTGGGCTTTGGCCGTGTCGCGTGCGGCGACGACGATCTCGCTGGCTGGCATGCGCGTCAGCAAGTGCTCAACGGTCGCGCCGTTGAGCGCTCCGGTTGCTCCGGTGACGACGATCATGATCCGTCTCTCCTTAGTAACATTGGAATCACTTTAATCGTATCAGCGGAAACACATGGATAGCAAGGATGCGTTATCGTTGATACGTGGCTAAGGCGACCAGCAGCCGGGCCGACACGCGGTCGAGGATCGTGGACGTCGCGGCTCGGCTCCTACGGGAGGAAGGTCCGGCGGCGGTCACCACGCGCGCGGTTGCCGAGGGAGCCGGCGTGCAGGCACCGATGATCTACCGCCTGTTTGGCGATAAGGACGGCCTGCTGGAGGCCGTAGCCGAGCACGTGATGGCCGTCTACGTCTCCGCCAAAGCCGAGGACGTGAAAGCCGCGTCGGCAGCGGATGCCGATCCGCTCGACGATCTGCGGGCCGGCTGGGAGATGCAGATCGACTTCGGCGTCGCCAATCCAGCCCTGTTCCGTCTCCTGAGCGATCCGGACCGGGTGCGGCAGTCACCCGCTGCCCGATCGGGCAGGCGCGTTCTGGAATCGCGGGTTCAGCGGGTCGCGGTGACCGGCCGGCTCCGCGTCAGTGAGCAGCGCGCTGTCGGACTCCTCCAGGCCGCCGGGACCGGCACTATCCAGACGCTGCTGTCAACGCCGGCTGATCAACGCGATCCAGGCCTCGCCGAGGACATGTTCCAGGCCGTTCTCGGACAGATCCTCACCGGCGCGCCCGAACGTCCCGAAGGCGGGCCGATCGCGGCGGCGGTCGCCTGCCGGGCCATCGCGCCCCAACTGGGCATGCTGAGCGAAGCCGAACGACGACTCCTGACCGAGTGGCTCGACCGCGCAATCGGCACCCTCTGAGCAGTCGTTCACAGTGCGGGCCCCTTGCCGCCGTCCTCGTCTCGCTCGGCCGTGCCCCGGCGGGAGGGTTGCGCCGCGTCATACCTGCGGCGGCTCAAGCGGGATCGGCGGCGGCTGCGGCTCCCCAAATGCTGCCTCAGCCGCTGACATGGCGCCGTAGTCGGTCGCCAGGTTGGCGTAGATCGAGTAGATCAGCGTGATGAAGATGCCGAGCTTGAGCCAGAGCGTGGGCGTGAAGAAGAACAGGCAGCAGATCAGCGGGAAGTTGATCAGCCAGTAGATCGCACCCCACAGGTGCACCTTGTACTGGGTGTACGGGTTGGTGGACAGGTCTTTGAAAACCAGGCCCATCCAGCCGTGCCGGATGTGCACTGGGGTGTGCGCGGCGTGCAGTCGGGCGACGTCGATACGAAGTTGGCGGACCTCGGCGATCAGGGACTCGGTGTCGTTCATAGAGCCAGTATCAGGTCATAGCCTAAGCATCAGGGCGTAGCCCCAGTATCAGGGCATAGTGCCTGTCCAGCGCGCTCATGCCGATGAGTACACCCGCACGTCGCCAGGCCGGGCTCCCGGAAGCCCGGGCTAGCGATACCTCGCGATCGCCAGGAGCATGATCACGGCAAACGCAGTGGCCGCAACGACCAGGACGACGGTGGCGACGCGCATGAGGACCCACTCCTCGCGTGCCTGCCGTTGCCGGTCCCTGAACGGAATTCTGGACCTGGGCGGATGATAACCAGGGGGAGGGTCGTGCAGAACGATCGGCCTGCCCCTGCCACCCCGCCGCGGGCCACCGAGCCAGACCATCACGCCTCCCGCTGCCTTCTGCTGCGAGCCTACCGTCGCCCAGGGCGCCGGAGGTAGGCCACGGCCGGCACATTCTGGCCGAATTATTGAGATCTTGTTCCTGGTCCGCGATCGGTTTCGCCAGGGATTAACCTGGACGTTCGTTGACGCGCAGAAGGTGCCATTCCCAGCAGGATTGGCTTGCGGGGAGCCTTGTCCGTCCGGGGCCGACGACATTTTCAGCGGAAGAATAGCGCGCCGCAGGCCAAGCCGGCGAAGGGCCAGGGTGGCGAACACCGGCGTGCCCATTTACTTTCGGCGGCCGGTGGCCCTCGGCCGGTGGCCGGAGGCCGGCGAGACAAGGCTGGCGCCCGGATCTGCCGGTTCGGAGGTGCCGGCGTTACCCATCGCGCTCAGCAGGGCGAGGAGCGGGCCGACTCGCAGCCCTTTCTGTGCGCTGTGCCTGAACTGGCTGTCCGGGTTCACCGTGTATCGGGTGCGCCGCCCGGTCCGGGTGCGGATCAGGTAGCCCGCGGCTTCCAGGTCGGCCACGATGGCCTGCACAGTGCGTTCGGTGAGGCCGACGACGGAGCTGATGTCGCGGATCCGCGCGTCGTTGTGGCCGGCGATCTCTACGAGCACGCGTCCGTGCCCGGTCAGCAACGTCCAGGAGCCGTCGCGCCCGTCAGGAGCCATGTCCCGATTGTAACCTCACGAGTGATCTCTCACGAGAAGATACACGCGAGATTTTTTTCATGTTGATATTGACAGGTCTCTGCCCGGGAGCCGATCCTTGGTGTGTCACTGACTGGGCCACTCCTGATGGGAGAGGGCGATGACCGGGACCCCTGACGGGAACCTGCATGCCCCGGCGCCGGAGGTGGGGGCTGCCGCAGCTAAGCCAGCTGCGGGGCCGCCAGCGATGTCCCAGCCACGGCGGCGGCTGGTGGTCACGCTCCCGGGCGAGATCGATGCCACCGATGACGGGCAGGTCCGTGACACGCTCACCCTGGACGGCGACATTGACGAGGAAACCTATCCCGGCCTGGTAGCGGCGCTGGGCCGCCTTCCCCGGGACAGAGCCAGTCTGCATGTCGACCTGTCCGCTGTGACCTTCTGTGACGTGGCCGGGCTGCGGGCCATCGTCCGGCTGGCCGACAGCAGTGCGCCGGTTGTGCTGCATGCCGTCCCCGGGCCGGTGCTCACCGTGCTGAACATCCTGGGCTGGGACCAGGAACCCGGGCTCGTGATCAGCACGTGCCGGCACGACCCGCCTCGCCACGACTGTGCCTAGGCCGACTTGAAATCCGCGCCCGGAGGCGGGACCGCATGGGGCGGCCCGCCACCGGGCGCGTTGGCTGTCGTGGACGTGGCTGGTTGGTCGCCAGCTCCCGTTACCGGCTGAACAATTCCGCCGAGGTGCCGCTGACGTGCGTGTAGCCGGCCGGGATCACCGGGCGCAGTTTCGCCAGGTTCCCGGGGGCTGGCGGGAGGAAGGTGTAATCGGTGACGTTCTGCTGGCCATTGGACATGAGCACGTACTGCCGCATGGGCAGGTAGGTCGTGGCGTTCACCCACAGCCGTGCCGCCGTCACGTGCGGAGGGGCCTCGTCGCTGGGTGGCACGTTGATTTCCAGCTCGACAGCCCGCTGCCCGTGCAGTTCGGTCCGCCCGACGACCTTGAACTGGCCGTTCGCGATCTCGGCGCGGATACCGGTCGCGTCGAGGACAAACCCGAGGACGAAGTGCCCGTGCCACACCCCCCAGACGTGCCGGGACTCATTGACCGCCATGAGCGTCCCGGAAAGCTGCAGCCCGCCTTGGTCGAGGTTGGCGATGTAGCTGCTGGCGGCATCGTCCCCGGGGGGCATCCGGAAGGAGTACTCCCCGTCCTTGATTACCGCCCCGGCCGACCCGAGACCGAGGATACGGAAATGTACTTCCTGGCCAGGCTGGGGATACGCCGGCGACTGCCAGGTCCCCCCGCCCGGCGCCGCCCCGCCGTCCGCGTACAGCACGTCGCTGCGGGCGGTGCCGATCGCCGCGAGCAGGTGGGTCCGCAGCGCGGGCGCCGCCTTGGACGCCGCGTTCGGTGCGGTCCTGGACGCGGCGTTGGGCGCGGCCTTGGGTGCCGCGTTCGGTGCCGCGTTGGGCGCGGGCTTGGCGGCCGGCCCGTGGGCTACGACTGCGATCACCACGACCGCGGCCACCGCCCCGGCGGCGCCCAGGACCAGGCCTGCGCGCAGGGCGCGGCGCCGGTGGCCCGGGCGGGCCGGGCGGCGGGGGTCATCATGGACAGCGCGGAGGACGTCAGCGGGGTCTGGCGTGTGCCGCTCCAGGTCCCGGAACGCGGCCCGCAGCTCTTCTTCGGTAGGCATCAGAGTTTCTCCTCGCTGAATGTGGGTGCCTGGCCAGGCCGGACGTCCATCTCCACGCGGAGCGTGGCGAGCGCCCGGCTCGCGTAGCCGCGGACCGTTCCCGGCTGGCAGCCGATCAGGTCCGCGATCTCGATGTCGCGGAGCCCCTCGTAGTAACGGAGCGCGAGCACGGCGCGCTGCCGCGCGGGCAGCCTGCTGAGCTGGGCGATAAGAGCGTCCCGTTCGGCGTAGCCGAGGGCGTGGTCGGGAGCACTGCGATGGTCCACGTCGGAGCCGGCTCCCGAGGGAATCAGCCGCCAGTCCCGGCGCCGCCAGTGCAGGAACTCGTTGAGGATCATCTTGCGGACGTAGTACTCCGGCCGGTCCAGGCTCCCGATCGTGCGCCACCTGGAATGCGCGCGGATCAGCACCTCCTGGGCCAGATCCTCGGCCAGGGCGCGGTCGCCAGTCAGTACCGCGGCGAACCGCAGCACGCCTGGCAGCCGATCGGCCGCGAATTCCTCGAAGGTCATCACGCCTCCACCGTTGGGGTTCCGCTCCTTACATGCCATGAGCACGCCGGTCTGCTGTGCCGGGGGCGCGAGGACTTTCCCCGGTCAGGCGGGCTGTTCAGCGGAGGCGGGATACTCCCGGCGCCCAGGCGGGCAGCGGCACGCCGGCCCGGAGCGGTGCCGCGCGACCAGGGTGATGACCCGGGCTGCTTCGCGGGCAGTGCGGATTTATCCGCTGGCTTATCCGCCAGGCCGCGGGATCTGCCTGGCGAGCACGAGGTCATCCGGTGGGTATATCAGGAACGCGACCGGTCCTTCATGATGTCGGCCGAAATGCCGCGTGCGCAATAACGTCGCCAGGCCGGTCGGCTCGCCCGCAGATGTCCTTCACTCACGCACGTCGAAAGAGATCCAGGCGTCAGGCGGCAGGTCAGGACGGCCGGGGACGGCCCGGTGCTCTTCCCGCCATGCATTCCCGGCGATCTCTGCGGCGACGCGGCGCCAGAACTGGACCGCCGTGACGTTCTCGTCCTGGAAGGCGACCTCCCAGCGCCCGGGGTGCCTGGCGACCACTTCCTGAACGGCCCGCAGGCCGATTCCGGTCCGGCGGGCGCCGCGGACCACGAAGAAGCTGTTAAGCACCCGCGTCGGCCTGGTCAAGCCGCGGACCAGAGCCAGGCCTACCGGGCTGTCGTCCTGCACGAGGATGTACGCCGCCCAATCGGGGTCGGCAAATGCCGCCTGCAGCCGTTCACTCCGGAAGGTGCCATCGGGTTTCGGCGCCTGGCCGTCGAACTCGGAAAGGTCATGACGAAACATCAGCCAGAGGCGTTCCGCAATGGGTCGCTCGGAGCGATCGGCGAGGTGCACAGACAGGCCGGGCATAACGTTTCTCCGGAATAGCTGTCGGGGACGGTGCGGCCGCTGGCCTAAACCGCTCAGCAGCACGATAACGGCGCCGAGGATCCGGCCGGTACGGCGCATGGCCCGAAGGCTAGCCCGTCAGGGACCGCCCTCCAGGACGTAGGCCAGGTACTTGCCGGATCCGGTACGCAGGTAAACCACGGTCGCGCAGGGGAGTGGCGGGCTGGCCGCCAGCCGCTCTGCCGGGCGTGTGGTCGCAGCGAACAACTCCTGCCCCGGCCACCCGAGCGGCGGGTAATGCCCCACCTCATGGATCGGCGAGCGCTGTTGCACAGAAATCACCCGCCACGTCTGCGCAGAACCGCCACTGGACTGGTAATCGCGCCCGCACCAGTGCACGCGGGTAACGGCGCCCTGCCCCGGCATGACGTTGTACGTCGCGCGGTACCAGGCGGTGAAACCGCCACCGCCCACGAGGACCGCGGTCACGACACCGTAGGCCAGCCCGGCCCAGACCCGTGAGCCATCCACGCGCTCCACTGTGTCACCCTGGCGGTGCGCAGGCACGCGGCATGGCCGGCCCCCTCTCGACCGCGGTCACCATGGTGGAGCAGAATACTGGGGATGGCTGCTGAGCCAGCCGTCGTTCCGGGTTGTCTCCGGCCATGCATGGGGGGGCCGGTACCGGTGCGAAACCTCGGGGGTGGTTTCGTCGTGGTCTGTCTGCAAAGCCTGCCCAGCGCGGCTGGCCGGTCGATCGTGGTCACGCTTCCTGACGAGATCGACCTGGCCAACGTCAGCAATGTCGGCGACAGGCTGGCCGCTGCGTGCAGATCCGGGGTCACGAGAGTCATCGCGGACCTGACCCTCACCAGCTTCTGCGATGCCCGCGGCGCCCGCATGCTGGCGGAGGCACAGTGCGCGGCCACCCAGAGCGGAACCGAACTGCGGTTCGTCATCGCCAGCCTCTGGGTCCAGCACATCCTCGACGTCGCCGGGGTAGCCGACCGGCTGGAGATCTATCCCAGCCTGGATCAGGCGATCGGCTTAGCGGCGCGAATCGCGTGACTATTACGATTCTGCGGACCTGGTGGCTGAATCGGGATGCGCCCTCCCCGATAATGCGTCACCAAGATCAGGGTGTTCACCTGGTGGCCTCTATTCAGGTACCGGACCGGCGCGTAAGGTCGAAAACGCCGGCCAGGTGCGGCTGGACCATGAGGTGCCGTCGTGATCGCAGAGTCTTACCCGGTGCTCTGGACGGGCCAGCGAGCGGTCGCTGTGCTTCCGGACCACCTGGACTCGTCTAATGCCGTGCAGATACGCGGCGAGCTGCTGTCTGTTATCGATCGTGGCCCGACCGTCCTGGTCATGGACATGAGCGCCACCGCGTCCTGTGATCATTCAGGGGCGGGTGCGCTGACCCGTGCTTATCAGCGGGCCATGGCCAGCGGTACTGACCTGCGCCTGGTCATCACGTACCCGGCCGTCCAGCGCGTGCTCAGTATGACCGGCCTCGACCAGCTGGTATCCGTCCATCCCACGCTGGAGGCAGCGTTGGCCGCCAGGGTGCCGGGCGGACGGGTCCTCACGCCCGCGCGGAACGGCGTGTCGCCGGCCGCAGCCGATGAGCGCCCGCCGGCCCAGGCGGGATCTGCCCGCCGGGTCCCGGCCGGCGTTCCGGCCGCCCAGGCCGCACCGGACACCCGCCTGGGCACGGAGATCGCGTTGCTGGACCGCGAGGGCGTGATCGTGTCGGTCAACCATGCCTGGCAGGCGTTCGCGGCGGCGAACCAGGGCAACCCGGCGCGCGTCGGCCGGGGCGTGTCGTACCTCGAGGTGTGCGCCGCGGCCGGCGATGACCCCGTGGCCCGGCACGTCGGGGCGGCGATCCGCCGAGCGCTCGCGGGTGATCTGCCTGCTCCGCTGGCGGTCGAGGTGCCCTGCCACAGCCCGGACACGGCACGCTGGTTCGACATGCTGATCTCCGGGCGCCTGGATGACGGCGGGCGGCTCCTGGGGGCCACCGTCACCCTCTCCCTGGCCAGGTCGCAGCCCCAGGCCAGGCCCGTGGCCGCCGCCGCGGAGAAGGGGGATTCCGCCGAGGTCGTCCTCCGGCTGGCTGACGAGCACGACCGGATCGCCGCGGCCATGAACGACCTCCTCGTGCACCGGCTGTTCTCCGCGGGCCTGTCGCTCCAGTCCGCTCTGGGCCTCCTGGGTGATCATCCGGCGGCCGGGAAGATCTGGGCCGCCGTCGACGACCTGGACCTGGCGATCAGCGACGTCAGGAGCGTCCTGTTCGGCCAGCCTGCTCCGGACGTCCTCGCGGAGACCCGCCCTGGTCCCGCGGGCCCGGTCCCGCGCGGGCCTCAGTAGTCGGCGGGCCGGTTGAAGATCACGACGAGGCTGACGATCTTGCCGTCGCGGACGCTGAAGTAGTTCGACAGGACGACCTCGTCGGGCAGGTTGGTCTTGTCGAATTCGCCGGTGTAGGCCCCGCGGACGATCGTGTCGCCGTGGTGCTCCAGCACCTCGCGGACCTCGATGTTGACCTTGTCGCCGACCATTTCCCGCTCCACCCACCGGCGGATCGCGTCGGTGCCGGTGAACTCCCGGCGCGCGTCGTTGACGTACGCGTCGTCGGCGAACGTGGCCATGATGGCGTCGGTGTCCAGGGCGTTGACCCCGGCGATGTGGGCGGCGATGACCCCGGTCAGCTCGGTGGCGTGCATGGTGCGTGCTCCTTCCTCAGCCGCCGGCCCTGGTGGCCGGGCACCCATCAGCCTCGGCGCTGCCGCCAGGGGATGGTCAACACCGGAAAGCGGCCGTGACTCTCCCCCGGGGGGAGGAGGCAGACTCGGATCATGCAGAACTGCCTGCCGATCGGGGACTTCGCCCGCGCGACCCACATGACCGTGAAGACCCTGCGCTACTACCACCGGGTCGGCCTGCTGGAGCCCGCGGACGTGGATCCGGACACGGGCTACCGCCGCTACACCACGGACCAGATCCCGGCCGCGCAGATCATCCGGCGATTCCGCGGCCTGGACATGCCGGTGGACGAGGTCCGGCAGGTCCTGGCCGCACCGGACCTGGAGACCCGCAACGAGCTCATCGCGGCCCACCTGAACCGGCTGGAAGAGGGGCTGACCCGGACGCAGGACGCGGTCAGCTCGCTGCGCGCCCTGCTGGCCCGCCCGTCCCCGCCGGAGCTGGCCGACATCGGCCGCCTGCGGGTGGACGCCACCCCGGCCGCCGCGATCAGCGAGGCGCTGGACATCGAGGACGCGGGGCCCTGGTACCAGGGGGCGCTCGGCGAGCTGTACGCCACGATGGACGCGCAGAACCTTTCCTCTAACGGTCCTAGCGGCGGAATCTTCGCGACCGAGCTGTTCTCGCACGGGCTGGGCCACGCCACCGTCTTCGTGCCGTGCAGTGGCCCGGTCCGGCCCATGGGCCGCGTGACGACGCTGGTCGTGCCGCCCGCTGAGCTGGCCACGATCGTTCATGCCGGGCCGCACACCGACATCGACCGCGCCTACGGCTCGCTGGCCACCTACGTCACCCAGCACGCGCTGGCCGTCGAGGGGCCGATCCGGGAGTACTACCTCACCGACCGGCACGCCACCGCGGACTCGTCACGGTGGCGCACGCAGATCTGCTGGCCGATCTTCCACACCGGGCCGGAGCCCGATGTCCCGCAGCCCGGCGCCCTGTAGCCAGGCCCGACGCCCGTAGCCGGGTCAGTCCCGTCCGCCCAGGACGTCGGTGAGCACGGCCACCAGCCGGGCGACGGCGCCGGTGAAGGCGTGCTCGGGCGGGGTGGCGTAGCCGATGACCAGGGCCGGCCGGTGCGGTCCCGGCACCGCGCGGTAGCGGCGGAGCCCGTCGAGGGCCAGGTCGTGACGGGCCGCCGCCCGGGCGATGATCTCGTCCTCGTCCGCCCCCTCGGGCAGTTCCAGCAGCGCATGCAGCCCGCCGGCGATCCCGGTGACCCGCGTCTGCGGGACGTGCCGCCCGACCGCCGCGACGAGATGGTCCCGGCGCCGCCGGTAGGCCAGCCGGGCGCGGCGGACCTGCCGGTCGTAGGCCCCGGAGGTGACGAACTCGGCCAGGGTGAGCTGGTCCAGGCTGCTGGAGTGCCGGTCGGTCGCGGCCTTGGCCGCCGTGATGTCGTCCACGAGGCAGGCGGGCACGACGAGCCAGCCCAGCCGCAGGCCGGGCGCGAGGCTCTTGCTGGCCGTCCCGGCGTAGATGACCTGCTCCGGCGCGAGCGCCTGCATGGCCCCGACCGGCTGGCGGTCGTAGCGGAATTCCCCGTCGTAGTCGTCCTCGATGAGCAGCCCGCCGGTCCGCGCGGCCCATTCGATGGCCCGGGTCCGCCGGCCGGGCGCGAGCGCGCCGCCCAGCGGGAACTGGTGGGCCGGGGTGAGCAGCGCGGCGTCCGCGGGCCCGGGCCCGTCCGCGCCGTCGAGCCCGCCTGCCTCGCCGGGCCCGGAACCGTCCACGACTGCGCCGCGGTCGTCCACCGGCAGGATGCGGGTGCGCAGCCCGTGCCCGGCCGCGATGCCGCGCAGGTCGGGCAGGCCGTACGCCTCCAGGGCCAGGGTCGTGGCGCCCCGGGCGCGCAGGGCGCGGCAGATCAGGCCGAGGCCCTGGGTGAAGCCGGAACAGACCACGATCCGGTCGGGGCTGACCCGCACGCCGCGGGCCCGGGCCAGGTACCCGGCCAGGGCCTGGTGCAGCTCCGGCCGGCCGCGGGCGCCGGTATAGCCGAACGCCTCCGCCGGGGCGCTGTTCAGGGCCCGGCGCGCCGCCGCGAGCCAGCGGGATCGGGGGAAGGCCGCCACGTCGGGTGCCCCGGGCCGGAGGTCGTAGCGCGGCGGGCGGGGCGCCCTGGCCCGGACGGGCACAGCCTGGGCCGCGGGTGTCTGCCCGGCGACCCGGGTGACCGAGCCCTGGCGGGCGACCAGCCAGCCCTCGGCGATCAGCTGCCCGTAGACATCGGCCACGGTGTTGCGGGCCACCCCCAGGTCGGCGGCCAGCGACCGGGAAGACGGCAGGCGCAGCCCGGGCGCCAGCCGTCCGGTCCGGACCGCCTCGCGAAGCTGGTCCTCGAGGCTGGCGCGGATCCGTGGGCCAGCGCGGTCCAGGTGCAGGTCCACCCCGGAACTGGCCCACGTTTCTGACATGAAAGTGGAGCATACTTGTGCGCCGGTTGCCGCGTACGTTGGAGCTATGGCACTCACCGGCATTCACGGACAGACCAGCCCGCAGCCCGCCGTCACGATCCCGGTCCGGCTGGACTTCGATGGCCACGCGGCCGGATTCGCCCGGGCCCTGGCCCAGCTGGACCAGGCCGCCACCAGGGAACTGGACCGGGTCGGCTTCGACGCCCGGCTGCGCGAGCTGGTCCGGGTCCGCGCCTCGCAGCTCAACGGCTGCGCCTACTGCGTCGACATGCATACCCAGGACGCCCGGGCGGTGGGCGAGAGCGAGCAGCGCCTGTACGGCATCCCCGTCTGGCGGGACACGCCCTACTTCTCGCCGCGGGAGCGCGCCGCGCTCGCCTTCACCGAGGCCGTCACCCTGATGGCGGGCGACCACGTGCCCGACGCGGCGTACGAGGCCGTCGCGGCTCACTACGGCGCGGACGAGATTGCCGCCCTGCTGGCCCTGATCGTCACCATCAACGCCTGGAACGCCATCGGGGTCGCCACGCACGCCTGGCTCCCCGGCACTTACGCCCCCTGACTGGCCCCCTGACTGCCAGTGATCATGATCCTGGTCAATTAGAGCCTGTCGCTAAATAAAGCGTTGTTATCGTTTTGGGCCTAGGTTTCTGTGTTATGGGCATAGCGGCGGAGGTGGAGGGGGCGCTGGCGGCGAAGTTCCAGGTGCTGTTCCCGCATCTGGATGAGCGGCAGCGGCGGCTGGTGGCGGGTGCTGAGGCGCGGGCGCTGGGTCATGGGGGGATCCGGGTCGTGGCGCGGGCGGCGGGGATGCGGGAGGGCACGGTGTCCCGTGGTGTCGCTGAGCTGGAGGCCGGGAGGAACCTCTGGGACGGGTGCGCCGTCCGGGCGGTGGCCGCAAGCGGCTCGCTGACCTGGATCCTGGGCTGCGGCCTGCGCTGCTGGCGCTGGTGGAGCCGGACATGCGGGGTGATCCGATGTCGCCGTTGCGGTGGACGGCCAGGTCGCTGCGGGTGCTCGCTGCGGAGCTGGGCCGCCAGGGGCACCAGGTCTCGGCTGATACGGTCGCGGATCTGCTGCATGAGGAGGGCTTCAGCCTGCAGGGCAACGCCAAGGCCCTCGAAGGCAGCCAGCACCCGGACCGCGACGGGCAGTTCCGTTACATCAACGAGCAGGTCAAAGACCACCTGCGTGCGGGGGACCCGGTCGTCAGCGTGGACACCAAGAAGAAAGAGCTGGTCGGGGAGTTCCGCAACGGCGGCCGGGAGTGGCGCCCGGCGGGCGAGCCGGCCAGGGTCAGCACGCACGACTTCCCGGACCTGGACCTGGGCAAGGCAATCCCTTACGGGATCTACGACGTGGCGGCGAATGCCGGCTGGGTGAATGTCGGCACCGATCATGACACCGCCGCGTTCGCGGTGGAGTCGCTGCGCCGCTGGTGGCACGCCCAGGGCGCGGCGGCCTACCCGCAGGCGCGGCGGCTGCTGATTACCGCCGATGCGGGTGGCTCCAACGGCTACCGGACCCGGGCGTGGAAGAGCGAACTCGCCGCGCTGGCTGCCCAGGCCGGGCTGGAGATCACCTGCTGCCATTTCCCGCCGGGCACCTCCAAATGGAACGCCATCGAGCACCGGCTGTTCTCCCACATCTCGATGAACTGGCGTGGCCCGCCGCTGACCAGCCACGAGGTGATACTCGGCACCATCGCGGCAACCACCACCCGCACCGGCTTACGGGTCCGGGCCGAACTCGATCCCGGCAGCTACCCGGCCGGCATCAAGGTCAGCGACGAGCAGATGGCCAGCCTCCCCCTGGACCGCCACGACTGGCACGGCGACTGGAACTACACCCTGCGCCCCGAACCCCCAGCCGCCCTGCCGCCACCCCGGCCATCCCGCCCGCCCGTACCCCCCGGATGGGCACACCCGGCCCTGACCGGCATGACGGCCACCAGCTGGAACCAGCTGATCAGCACGCTGGCCATCCCCCACCAGATCCAGCACGACATCGGCCTGCACCTGCGCCGGGGCGGCCCCGCTACCCGCAAGCCATCCGGCGGCCACCCGGCCGCGCTCACCCTCACCGAGCAGGCCCTCATCACCGTGCTGCGGCTGCGCTTCCGCCCCCTCCAGGCAGCGCTCGCCGAACTCTTCGGCGTCGTCATCCCCACCATCGTCAAAGCAGAACAGCAGATCAGGCCCCTGCTGCACCAATGCGGCTACACCATCAAACCAGCCGGCACACGCCTCAGAACCCTGGCCGACCTCACCGCATACGCCCAGGTCCACGGACTCACACTCACCCCGAAACCCAAACCAGCACGTTGATAAGCGACAGGCTCTTAGTGCGCTCTGGCAGCACTAAGAGCCTGTCGCTAAATAAAGCGTTGTTATCGTTTTGGGCCTAGGTTTCTGTGTTATGGGCATAGCGGCGGAGGTGGAGGGGGCGCTGGCGGCGAAGTTCCAGGTGCTGTTCCCGCATCTGGATGAGCGGCAGCGGCGGCTGGTGGCGGGTGCTGAGGCGCGGGCGCTGGGTCATGGGGGGATCCGGGTCGTGGCGCGGGCGGCGGGGATGCGGGAGGGCACGGTGTCCCGTGGTGTCGCTGAGCTGGAGGCCGGGGAGGAACCTCTGGGACGGGTGCGCCGTCCGGGCGGTGGCCGCAAGCGGCTCGCTGACCTGGATCCTGGGCTGCGGCCTGCGCTGCTGGCGCTGGTGGAGCCGGACATGCGGGGTGATCCGATGTCGCCGTTGCGGTGGACGGCCAGGTCGCTGCGGGTGCTCGCTGCGGAGCTGGGCCGCCAGGGGCACCAGGTCTCGGCTGATACGGTCGCGGATCTGCTGCATGAGGAGGGCTTCAGCCTGCAGGGCAACGCCAAGGCCCTCGAAGGCAGCCAGCACCCGGACCGCGACGGGCAGTTCCGTTACATCAACGAGCAGGTCAAAGACCACCTGCGTGCGGGGGACCCGGTCGTCAGCGTGGACACCAAGAAGAAAGAGCTGGTCGGGGAGTTCCGCAACGGCGGCCGGGAGTGGCGCCCGGCGGGCGAGCCGGCCAGGGTCAGCACGCACGACTTCCCGGACCTGGACCTGGGCAAGGCAATCCCTTACGGGATCTACGACGTGGCGGCGAATGCCGGCTGGGTGAATGTCGGCACCGATCATGACACCGCCGCGTTCGCGGTGGAGTCGCTGCGCCGCTGGTGGCACGCCCAGGGCGCGGCGGCCTACCCGCAGGCGCGGCGGCTGCTGATTACCGCCGATGCGGGTGGCTCCAACGGCTACCGGACCCGGGCGTGGAAGAGCGAACTCGCCGCGCTGGCTGCCCAGGCCGGGCTGGAGATCACCTGCTGCCATTTCCCGCCGGGCACCTCCAAATGGAACGCCATCGAGCACCGGCTGTTCTCCCACATCTCGATGAACTGGCGTGGCCGGCCGCTGACCAGCCACGAGGTGATACTCGGCACCATCGCGGCAACCACCACCCGCACCGGCTTACGGGTCCGGGCCGAACTCGATCCCGGCAGCTACCCGGCCGGCATCAAGGTCAGCGACGAGCAGATGGCCAGCCTCCCCCTGGACCGCCACGACTGGCACGGCGACTGGAACTACACCCTGCGCCCCGAACCCCCAGCCGCCCTGCCGCCACCCCGGCCATCCCGCCCGCCCGTACCCCCCGGATGGGCACACCCGGCCCTGACCGGCATGACGGCCACCAGCTGGAACCAGCTGATCAGCACGCTGGCCATCCCCCACCAGATCCAGCACGACATCGGCCTGCACCTGCGCCGGGGCGGCCCCGCTACCCGCAAGCCATCCGGCGGCCACCCGGCCGCGCTCACCCTCACCGAGCAGGCCCTCATCACCGTGCTGCGGCTGCGCTTCCGCCCCCTCCAGGCAGCGCTCGCCGAACTCTTCGGCGTCGTCATCCCCACCATCGTCAAAGCAGAACAGCAGATCAGGCCCCTGCTGCACCAATGCGGCTACACCATCAAACCAGCCGGCACACGCCTCAGAACCCTGGCCGACCTCACCGCATACGCCCAGGTCCACGGACTCACACTCACCCCGAAACCCAAACCAGCACGTTGATAAGCGACAGGCTCTAATTGCCCAGGATCATGACGGCCGGGCGGGTCCGGCCTCACCACAGGCCCGGGGAGCCGGTCCGCTCCAGGTCCAGCAGGGTCCGCTTGCGGGCCAGGCCGCCGGCGTAGCCGGTCAGCTGGCCGGTGCTGCCCACCACCCGGTGGCAGGGGATCAGGATGCTCAGCGGGTTACGGCCCACCGCGGCGCCGACGTCCCGGGCCGTCGGCGCACCGCCGAGCCGCCGGGCCAGGTCGCCGTAGCTGGCCGTCTGCCCGTACGGGATCTCCGCGATCAGCGCCCAGACCCGCCGCTGGAACTCGCTGCCCCGGGCGTCCAGCGGCAGGCTGAACTGCGTCCGGGTGCCGTCCAGGTACTCCACCAGCTGGCGCGTGACGTCCGCGAAGCCGTCGCCGGTCCGCCGCCCGAAGCTGGCCGGGCTGGGCCGGTACCAGTGGTGCGGGAAGTACAGGCCGGTCAGCCGCCCGCCGTCGCGGACGACGGTCAGCTCGCCCAGCCGGGTCGCGAGGACCGTGTGCTCGGCGGTCACCCCGGCGGCCCGCCGGCCGTCGGCCTGCGTGCTGGTCTGGGTCATCATTGGTTGCTCCTCCGGTCGTGCTGTCCGTACCTGGAAGACGCGCCGGGCCTGCCTTCCGTGAGGTTCCCCGGATCCTGGCCGGGCCAGCTCACGTCCGCCCCGCATCCCGCGTCTTCCCGGCGAGCGCCCCCGGCCGGGAGCGCCGTCACCACCAGGAAGGGATGAGCATGTCCATCGAAGACAACAAGGCCGTCGTCGCCCGCTGGTTCGCCGAGTTCTGGGGCGGGGACTTCAACCCGGCGGTCATCGACGAGCTCGCCGCGCCGGACATCCGCTTCGAGTACTCCCTGCATGCCCCCTGCCGGGGGCGGGACCAGGTACGCGAGTTCGCCACCAGGTTCCGCGCCGCGTTTCCCGACCTGAACTTCTGGGGGACCGCCGACCTGATCGCCGAGGGCGATTACGTGGTCGGCCAGTGGGAGGGCGGCGGCACCCAGACCGGTGACGCGTTCGACGACATGCCGGTCGGCTCGCTGCCCGCCAGGACCGGGAAGACCATGCGGTTTACCGGCCTGACCGTGCTGAAGGTCGAGAATGGCCTCATCACCGAGGAGATCGGCCTCGACGACGGGGTCACGGTGCTGCGGCAGCTGGGCCTGATCGCCGGGGTCTGATCGCCGGGCACACCTCACGGAAACCGGATCCAGGACGTCTTCAGGTCATGACAGGTAAGGCACCGTTCGAGAGCGTCGTCTCGGCCCACGGGAGCACCGTGCTGCGGGTCTGCCGGGCCATCCTCGGCCCGGCCGACGCCGACGACGCCTGGTCGGAAACGTTCCTGTCCGCGCTGAAGGCCTACCCGGACCTGCCGGCCGACGCGAACGTCGAGGCCTGGCTGGTCACCATCGCCCACCGCAAGGCCATCGACGTGACCCGGGCGGCGGCCCGGCGGGCGATCCCGGTGGCCCAGATCCCGGAGACCCAGGCCCCGGAGACCCAGGCCCCGGAGATCCAGATCCCCCGGACCCGGGTCCCGGCGGCGGTCTCCGGCGGCGGCGGCCGGGGTGCGGCAGGCGCCGGCCTGGTCGCCGACGACGACCTGGCCGACGCCATCACCCGGCTGCCCGCCAAGCAGAAACAGGCTGTCGCCTACCACTACCTCGCGGGGCTGCCGTACAGCGAGGTGGCCGCCATCCTCGGCGGCACCGCCGAGGCCGCCCGGCGGGCCGCCGCGGACGGCATCGCCCGCCTGCGCCGCTCCTACCCCGCTCACGCATCGAAAGGAGAGCCCCGATGAACACCGACGACACCCCCGGGGCGCTGGCGCGGGCCTTCCCCGACGACCCGGGCCAGCTCAGCCGGCTGCACGCCCGGCTAGCCGCTGCGGCCCAGCAGGATGGCCTGCTCGACGTCGCGTACCGCGTCGTCGACAGCCCGGTCGGCCCGCTGCTGCTGGCCGCCACCGACCAGGGCCTGATCCGGGTGGCCTTCGCTCTCGAGGGTCACGACGCTGTCCTGCAAACGCTGGCGGACCAGGTCAGTCCGCGTATTCTCAGCGCCCCCGGCCGCCTGGACGCGGCCGCCCGGGAGCTCGACGAGTACTTCGCGGGCCGCCGGCAGGCGTTCGGCCTGCCGCTGGACTGGCGGCTGTCCGCCGGGTTCCGGCGCACGGTGCTGAGCCACCTGCCCGAGATCGGCTACGGGCAGACGGCCAGCTACTCCACCGTGGCCGGGCTGGCGGGCAGCCCGAAGGCGGTCCGCGCCGTCGGCACCGCCTGCGCGACGAACCCGCTGCCGGTGGTGGTGCCGTGTCACCGGGTGGTCCGTGCCGACGGCAGCATGGGCGGCTACCGCGGCGGCCCGGACGCCAAACGCACCCTGCTCACCCTGGAGGAGGCCGCCGCATGAGCCCCATCATCAGCACAGGGACTGCCTGCGCCTGCCGGGACCCGGCCGGCGCGGGCCTGGACCCGGCCGGAGCCGGCCCGGGCCTCGCCGGAGCCTGGCCGGACCGGGTGGACGCCATCGACTGGGACACGGTCCGCACCGGCCTGGACGGCTACGGCTGCGCCCTGACCGGGCCGCTGCTGACCAGTGAGGAGGCCGCCGCGATCGCCGCCCTGTATCCCGACGGCACCCGGTTCCGGTCCACCGTGAACATGGCCCGGCACCGTTTCGGTGAGGGTGAGTACCGCTATTTCGCCCATCCGTTCCCCGACGCCGTCACCGCGCTCAAGCAGGCCTTGTATCCCAGGCTGCTGCCGATCGCCCGGGACTGGTGGACCCGGCTCGGCCGCCCCGCGCCGTGGCCGGACCGCCTGGATGACTGGCTGGCGGCCTGCCACGCGGCCGGGCAGACCAAGTCCACGGCGATCCTGCTGCGCTACCGGGCCGGGGACTGGAACGCCCTGCACCGGGACCTGTACGGCGAGCTGGTGTTCCCGTTGCAGGTCGTGATCAACCTGAGCCACCCCGGGGCCGACCACACCGGCGGGGAGTTCCTGCTCTACGAGCAGCGGCCGCGGGCCCAGTCCCGCGGCACGGCCACCCTCATCCCGCACGGGCATGGCCTGGTCTTCACCACCCGCGACCGGCCGGTGCAGTCCCGGCGCGGCTGGTCGGCGGCGCCGGTCCGGCACGGCGTGTCCGTCATCCGGTCCGGCGAGCGGTTCACCCTGGGGCTCGTCTTCCACGACGCCGCCTGATGGCCGGGACGGGGCCGCGGGCGCCGGGCGGCCGGGTCTACCGGCTGCTCGGCGCCGACCGGCGCCCCTACCCCAGCGCGACGCCGGGCCGCCTCGGCGGACACCGCCGGACCAGGATCTACGGCCGGCTCGACTGCCCGGCGGCCCGGCGCGCCATCGCCGCCGGGGGTTACCTGCGCTCCCGGGTGTTCTTCGCCGACGAGCCGGCCGCGGCCGCGGCCGGCGACCGGCCCTGCGCCGTCTGCCTGCCCGCCGCGTACGCGGCCTGGAAAGCGGCCCTCAGCGGCGCGGGGCGAAGTAGATGATCCCCACGCCGGCCAGGACCACCGCGGCGCCGACCCAGTCGTAGCGGTCCGGGCGGTGCTGGTCCACACCCCAGCCCCACAGCAGCGACGCGACCACGAACACGCCGCCGTAGGCAGCGTAGATCCGGCCGAAGTCGGAGCTCTTCTGCAGGGTCGGGATCACCCCGTAGACCACGAGGATGGCCGCGCCCAGGATGCCGACGATGACCGGCGCCCCGTCGCGGAGCCAGCGCCAGACGAGATACCCCCCGCCGATTTCGGCCAGACCTGCGGCGATGAACAACCCAACCGAGCGTGCAACACCCATGCGCAGATTCTGGCCTGACCGGCGGCCCGCCCGCCCGGCGGCCCGGCCCAGGAGCCAGCCGGGCCAGAAAGCTCAACCATAAGGTTGACCGTGGCGGGTGCGGCCCCTATCGTCAACCATGTGGTTGAGGATCTGGGGGCCGGCGGGCGCGGGATGGACGCGGTGTTCCACGCGCTCGCGCACGACACCCGGCGCGCGATGCTCCGCCGGCTGGCTGGCGGCGAGCTGACCGTGGGGGAACTGGCCGAGCCGCTGGCCATGTCGCTGGCCGCCGCGTCCAAGCACGTCCAGGTGCTGGAGCGGGCCGGGCTGCTGCACCGCACGGTGCGCGGCCGCCGGCACGTGTGCCGGCCCGGGCCGGCCCGCTCGCCCAGGCTGCGGCCTGGCTGCGCTGGTACGAGCCGTTCTGGACCGAGCGGCTCGATGCCCTCGCGCTTCTCTTCCGCGACGCCGGCCCCGGCCCGGAAACCCCGCACGCTCCCTAACGAACTGGACGAGCACATGACTCCGAGCACTGCACCGCACGCCGTGGTCCGGCTGGAACGCCTCATCCCGGCTCCGCCCAGCCAGGTCTACCGGGCCTGGCTTGACCCGGAGCTGCTGCGCCGCTGGCTGGCGCCCGGCAGCATGGCCATGAGCCGGGCTGAGATCGAGGAGTGGCCCGGCGGCAGCTACCGGATCTGGCAGGAGGATTCCGGCCGCGACGCCGGCGGCTTCGAGGCGGAGCTGCTGGAGCTCGTCCCGGACGAGCGCCTGGTGTTCCGGTGGGGGTTCGTCGGCCCGGAGCGCACGGAGGGCCCGGTGTTCGACTCCCGGCTGACCGTCACGTTCGCGTCCGATGAGGACGGCGGCACCCTGCTCACCCTGGTCCACGAACAGCTGGGCGACCTCGCCGCGGCCCTGCCCGGGGTGGCGGAGCAGGTCGGCCCAGGCTGGGACGCCGCGCTGGCCAAGCTGGCCGACGCACTCGCCCCGCCTGCCTGACGTGCGGCCCGCAGTGATCACGGAGCGGTCCGGCTGGGTCAGCCGCGGTTCCGGTTGCCCGCGGCGATCGTGGTGTTCAGCACCAGGGCGAAGGCGTTCCAGCCGAGGTAGGGCACGAGCGCGATGGCCGCCTTCCGGTCGGCCCGGGCTACTTCCCTGGCCAGCACCACCGTGGATGCTTCCAGCACGCCGATGACCGCGACGCCCAGCGCCGGCCGGTGGCCGCGGAAGAACACCCACGGCCAGGCCGCGTTCAGGGCCAGGTTGACCCCCAGCGCGGTCGCGAGGCGCCGCCGCTGGGCCCGGCCGGCCCGGCTCCAGGCCCGCCCGGTAGCCGCGGCGGTCAGCGTGTACAGCCCGGTCCAGACCTGGCCGATAACCTCGCCGGGCGGCTGCCACGCGGGCAGGTCGAGCGAGCGGTACCAGGGACTGTCCACGTCGGTCGCCGCGCTGCCCAGCACCGCGGCGATGGCGGTGGCCGCCCCGGTGGCCAGGTAGGTCTTGGCTGCCATGCCCCAGGACCTGCCCTGCTCCCGGCCCGTCAATCACGATGATCATCCGCCCAGCCCGGCCGGCCGCCCGGCGGCCCCGGCCGCCGCCCGGTCCGTGCGGCAGGATGCTGGCTATGGACGATCAGATCGCGTTGCAGCCGGCCGGTGAGGACGATCTGGCCACCCTGAGGGAGCTGACCGGGGGAGACCCGGCCCGCACCGGAGTGTTCGCCTGGTACGGCTGGCCTGACCCCCAGCACTGGCGGCGCCGGTGGGCGGAGAACGGCCTGCTCGGCGACGACGGCGGGACCCTCATGGTGGCACGGGGCGGGGAACCGCTGGGGTTCGTGAACTGGCGGCGCAAGCACGCCACCCCGACCGCCTACCACTGGGAGATCGGTATCGCGCTGCTCCCCGAGGCCCAGGGGCACGGATACGGCACCGAGGCGCACCGGTTGCTGGTGCGCTACCTGTTCGCGCACACCCCGGTGCACCGGATCGAGGCGGCCACCGAAGCCGGCAACGTCGCCGAGCAGCGGGCCCTGGAGAAGGCCGGGTTCACCCGGGAGGGCGTGCTGCGCGGCATCGGCTGGCGGGACGGGGCCTGGCGGGACGGGGTCTGGTTCAGCGTGCTGCGCACCGACCTGGCCGCGCTGGACGGCTGAGCCGGGAGCCCGCGGCCCCCCGGAGGGTGGCGTCACCCAGTAGGCTGGCCGCCCGTGGTGACTGGGACGTACCGTGACTTGTTCGTGGCTACCGCCACGGCGGCGGCCTCGCTGACCGGGCTGCTGTTCGTGGCCCTGTCCGTGGCCCCCCGGCCCCGGCCGGGGGAGCACACGGCCGTGATCCGGCAGATCCGGGCGGCGGCGGCGCTCATGGCGTTCACCAGCACCCTCGCGGTCTCCCTGTTCGGGCTGGTGCCGGGCAACGAGATCGGGTACCCGGCCACCGTGGTAGGGGTGGGCGGCGTGCTGTTCACCCTGGGCGGCGTGCGGTCCATCGTGTCCGACCCGGGGGCGCGGCAGCGGATCGGGAGCCAGATCGGGCTCATCGCGCTGTTGCTCGCCGCCTTCGGCGGCGAGCTCGTGGCCGGTGCGGCCGCTCTCGCGCACCCGCACAGCACCGGCCCGGTCCAGTGGATTGGCAACATCCTGGCCGCCACGCTGCTCCTCGGCGTGGCCCGGTCCTGGGAGCTCGTGGGCGACCGGGACACCGGCGTCATGTCGTCGATCCTCGCGCTCGCCGGGCACGAGCGCCACCTCGGCGGCTCGGTGGCCGGCCCGGCCGATGTTCCCCCCGAGGCTGCTCCTGGCGAGGCGGCTGATCCGCACGGCACGGCCGGCCCCCGCGAGGCGGCTCATCCGCACGGCACCGCTGGCTCTCCCGAGGCGGCTGATCCCCACGGCACGGCCGGCTCCCCGGATGCAAGCCCCGCGGACGCGGCCGATCCCGGCGGCCCGGCGGGCCGGGCGGGATAGCTCCCCGCGCGGATGGTGCTTCGCCTGCGCTCAGCGGGATGGCGTCTTCCGCCGCGGCGGCGCGCCCCAGCCCCGGACCGCCGGCAGCGCCGTGGCGCCGGCCGACCCGGTCCAGTTCGGCCTGCACGTTGTCGCCGTCGTGCAGCCAGCGGTACGCCGAGGTGAAGATGACCGGCATGAAGCACACCGCGGCGACCACCCAGAGCACCGCGGTCGCGAGTTCCTGGTCGGCGACCGCGCTCAGCGGCCCGCCCGGGTGATAGTGGTACGCGTGGAACACGCCGTGCGTGGCCATGCCCAGGATGTACGCGACGATCCAGATCAGCCACATGGCGAACGCCGCGATGACGGCCAGGTGCAGCCCCCGGCCGCGCGGCCGCAGCGGCGGCGATGGCACCAGTTCCAGCCACAGCGCCACGCCGGTGATCAGCAGGCTGGCCAGTTCGGCCACGGCCAGGCCCGGGTGCCGGGCCACCGCGTCGATGACGGGAGGCAGCCGCCAGGCCACCGCGACCGCCGCGAACGCCGCCAGGGCCATCACCGACCGCATGAACGACGGGTTCCGGCCGTGGGCCCGGGCGAGCCGGTCCGCCAGTCGCTCGCCAGAAGGATGACCGGAGCCGGCGTTTGGGACATCCGGATATGTGACGCCGGGGTAGCGGGCCGGGGAGTCCGGCCCGGCGGCCGGAGGCCGGCCAGGCCGAGCACCCGCCACGGGGCGCCGAGCACCAGCCAGGCCGGAATCACCATCGCGAAGCAGGCGAACTGGACGGTCTCGGCCAGCACGTACCGCCCGGCCAGCGTGCTGACCGGCGGCACCAGGCAGGCCACCGCCAGGACCAGGGCCGCGACTGCGAGCCAGCCCCGCGCCCCGGCCCGGGTGCGGTCCGCCCCTGTCGCCGGGGCCAGCCCGCCGCCGCCCGCGCCGTCACCCACCGTGCTCACCTCCTGCCTGCCGCGGCCGGATCGCCGCGGGCATCTGGACCATCATCCTCGCTGGCGCACCCGGTCACGAGCAGGGCCGGAGGATAGCAGAATCTTTTGACCAAAAATAGGACTTTCGGCCCTGTCCTTTATAGCTCCAGGCTGGTGAAATATCTCGTGCTGGCCTAGGACCGGGCGGCCCCCGGTGCCGGGCCTATTCGGGGGGCAGAGGGCTCCGTGTGCCGGGCTGGGGAGGCGCACGGGGCCCTCACACCGGTCGGGGGCCAGCGGGATTCCCGGCCGGCCGGGCTCTGGTCCGGGCCCGGGCAGTACAGCTCAGCCATGGTCGCCGAACCAGTGCGCGAGCAGCGCGAACGTCCGCGGGGCCGCACCGTGCAGGCGGGCCGGGAAGCTCATCCAGCGGGGCACGTAGACCAGATCGCGGTCGTGCTCGAGCGCGGACATGATCGCCTCGGCGGCTCGCTCGGCCGGCAGCGGGTGCGGCTTCCGCCGGCCGTAGGGACGGCCCCGGCGCTCGAAGAACGGGGTGTTGATCACGCCGGGCACGATCACGGAGACGCCCACGCCGGAGCCTTCCAGCTCGTGGGCCAGGCTCTCGGCGAAATTGCCCAGGCCGGCCTTGGCCGCCGAGTACACCGCTTCGTCGCGGACTGAGGTCGCCCCCACGATGGACGAGACGAACACGATCCGCCCGCTCCCCCGCGCGGTCATCCGGGGCAGCAGCCGCCGGGTCAGCTCGATCGGCGCGGCCAGGTTGACGGCCAGGATCTCCTCGATCTTGTCGCCGGTCATCTCACCGACCGGCCCGCACCAGCCAACGCCCGCGTTGTTGATCAGGATGTCGATCCCCGTGGCGCTGGCCTCGGCGGCTGCCAGCTGCAGCGCCGCGTCAGCCAGTTCGGCCGGGCCCTGCGGCTCGGCCAGGTCGGCCTTCAGGGCCAGGGCGCCGGTGTCGCGGGCCACCGCATCCAGCCGCTCCGGATCCCGCCCCGCGATCAGCAGCCGGACTCCGGCCCTGGCCAGCACCCGCGCCGTGGCGGCACCGATACCCGACGATCCGCCGGTCACCAGCGTCACTGCTCCACGGAGCCGCATTCCGCTACAGTCTCACGTCGCCTCGGGCGGGCCGCATACTGCCCTGCCCCCTGCCGCGGGGGCGCCCGTGGCAGAGATCTTGCAGGTGAGTGCAGTGGCCAGGGTGGGCTCAGGCTGGTGCGGCGGCCTGGGCCACCGGGGCGGCGGCGTCGGCCCAGACCCGCACGATGTCGCGCATCGACAACAGGCCGATGACCTCGTCGCCCTCGATCACCACGAGGTGCCGGAAGCCGGACCGCACCATGGTCTCGGCCGCCTGCTGCAGGGTCCAGTCGGGCGACGCGAACACCACGTCCGTGGTCCGGTGCTGCGCGGCGAGCTCACCGTCGGGGTCCTGGCCCGAGCCGATCGAGTCCAGGATGTCGCGCTCGGTCAGGATGCCGACCCCCGCATGCTGGTCGTCGATCACCACGGCCGCGCCCACCCGGCGGGCGGACATCAGGCGCGCCGCCTCACGGAGGGTATGCGCGGGCCCGATGGTCAGCACCAGCCTGGTCATGCCGTCTCGCACCTTCACGATCGATCACTCCCCGGGCTGTGTCCGAGGCTCAGCCGCCCCGACCGGGCCGTTCCGGTGGGCTGCGCCGCCTCATTGCGGATGCGCTTGTGCTTTTGTGACGCGCTAGTCCTTCCAGCATCCGCGCATGCTCCCGGGACGGCAAGGCCTTATCCGGGGCCGATCCCGCTACGCAAATGTGCACATCAGGTCATGTTTCCGGGCTAGCCAGGCGGTCGAGCACCTCCTGGTGCAGCCGCGCGTTGGTGCAGACCACGCTGCCGGTGTCCGGCCGGGCCACCCCGTCCAGGTCGGTGAAGACGCCGCCGGCCTCCTCCACGATGATCTGCAGCGCGGCGACATCCCACAGGGACACGTCGGGCTCGGCCGAGACGTCCACCGCCCCCTCGGCGACCAGGACGTGGGACCAGAAATCGCCGTAGGCGCGGGTCCGCCAGGCCGACCGGGCCAGGCCGAGGAAGCCCGGCAGCACGCCCCTCTCCTCCCAGCCGGTCAGGCTGGAGTAGGAGAACGAGGCGTCCTCGATCCGCGCCACGTCCGACACCCGGCAGCGCGTGGCCTTGGTGAGGCTCTTGCCGGTCCACGCACCGTTGTCGCTGGCGGCCCACCAGCGCCTGCCGAGGGCGGGCGCGGAGACCACGCCCATCACCACCTGGTCGCCGTCCATCAGGCCGATCAGCGTGGCCCACACCGGCACCCCGCGGACGTAGTTCTTGGTCCCGTCGATCGGGTCGATCACCCAGCACCGGGGGCCGGCGCCGTCCCGGCCGAACTCCTCGCCCAGCACGGCGTCCCGCGGCCGGGACCGGCGCAGCACGTTGCGCAGCGATTCCTCGGCTGCCTTGTCCGCGTCGGTGACCGGGGTCAGGTCGGGCTTGGACTCCACATGCAGGTCCAGCGCCCGGAAACGGCGCGTGGTGATGTCGTCGGCCGCGTCCGCGAGGACGTGGGCGAAACGCAGGTCGTCGTCGTATCCGGACATGGCGCGAACGGTATCGGATCACGGCCGCCGCGGCCATCTGTGCGCGGCCGGCGCCTGCCGGAGCAGGCCCGCGTCCGGGCTAGTGGTCGGCGAGGGTGCGGGGCGGCGGGGCCGGGTCGTCGCCCTCACGGCTGCGGAGCAGACGGCGCAGTGAGTCCAGCCGCGTGACCAGACGGCTGTCCCCGCCCTGATCACGCACCCAGGCGTCGAGCGCGCAGTCGGGCTCCAGGTGCGTGCAGCCCCGCGGGCAGGCTGCGGTCCCCGGGGCCAGGTCCGGGAAGGCCCGCACCACCCGTTCCGGGGCCACGTGGGCCAGGCCGAAACCGCGCAGCCCCGGCGTGTCGATCAGCCAGCCGCCGCCGGGCAGCGGCAGGGCCACCGCCGACGAGGACGTATGCCGTCCCCGCCCGGTCACCGGGCTGACCGTGCCCACCGCCCGGTCCGCCCCCGGGATCAGGGCGTTGACCAGGGTGGACTTGCCCACCCCGGAATGCCCGACCAGCACGCTGACCCGGCCGGCCAGCGCGTCGCGGAGCGGGTCGAGCCGCGCGCTGGTCAGCGGCTGGCCCAGCACCACGTACGGGATGCCGAGCGCGCCGTACGCATCGAGGATGGCGGTGGCCGGTGCGAGATCGGCCTTGGTCAGGACGAGCAGCGGGGACAGGCCGGCGTCGTAGGCGGCGACCAGGAAGCGGTCAATCAGCCGCGGCCGGGGCGGCGGGTCGGCCAGCGCGGTGACGATCACCAGCTGGTCCGCGTTGGCCACGATGATCCGTTCCACCGGGTCGGTGTCGTCCGCCGAGCGGCGCAGGACGGACGTGCGCGGCTCGACCCGGACCACCCGGGCGAGGGTGCCCGGCTCACCGGAAATGTCCCCGGCCAGCGCGACCCGGTCGCCCACCACCACGCTGTGCCGGCCGAGCTCGCGGGCCCGCATCGCGGTCACCGGGCGGTCCCCCACGAGGGTCCCGTACCGGCCGCGGTCGACCGCGGCCACGAACGCCTCGGCCGCGTCTTCGTGCGCGGGCCGGCGCCGGGTCCGTGGCCGCGTGCTCTTCGCGGGCCGGACCCGGACGTCATCCTCGTCCAGGTGGCTGTAGGACGGCTGCCGGTTCAGGGAGCGCGCTCCAGCATCGCCGCCCACGCGGAGGTGAAGCCGGGGAACGTCTTGCCCACGGTGGCCACGTTCTCGACCTGAAGGCCGGGCACGGCCAGGCCGAGCACCGCCGCCGCCATCACCAGCCGGTGATCGTCATAGGTCGCGAACGGGCGGCGGGCACGCAGCGGGCGCGGCCGGATCTCCAGCCCGTCCGCCCGCTCGGTCACGTCGCCGCCGAGCGCGTTGATCTCGGCCGCTAGGGCGGCCAGCCGGTCGGTCTCCTGGTGCCGCTGGTGGCCGATCCCGGTCAGCACCGACGGGGAGCCGGCCAGGGCCGCGAGCGCGCCGAGCACCATCGAGATCTCGCTGCAGTCCGCCAGGTCGGCGGTGATCCCGCGGAGCGCGGCCGGCCCGGTGACGGTCAGGCCGTCCGGGCCCATCACCGCGTCCGCGCCCATCTCGCCCAGCACCCGCAGGATGTGGGCAGCGGGCTGGGTGGTGACCGCGGGCCAGCCCAGGATGGTCACCGTCCCCCCGGTGACCAGGGCTGCGGCCAGGAACGGCATCGAGTTCACCACGTCAGGCTGGACCGTGATCGGGTGGGTGCCGAGCGGCCCGGGGTGGACGTACCACGTGTCGGGCAGGGCGGCCTCACCCGTGGCAGCCGGCCCGGACGTGGCCTGCAGGGTCTCGGTCTGGACCGTCGCGCCGGCGTCGCGGAGCATCTGCACGGTCATCGCGATGTGCGGGGCGGAGGGGGCGCGGCCGCCCCGGTGCCGGACCTCGAGTCCCTTGTCGTACCGCGGCGCGGCCAGCAGGAGCCCGGACACCAGCTGGGAGGAGGCCGACGCGTCCACGGTGACCGCCCCGCCAGCCAGCGACCCGGTGCCCTGCACGGTGAACGGGATCGCGCCGCGTCCCCCGTCGTCGATGACCGCACCGAGTTCGCGCAGCGCGCTGAGGATCGCGCCCACCGGCCGCTGGGAGGCCCGCGGGTCGCCGTGGAATTCGGTGGCCACGCTGGCCAGCGCGGCCACCGGGGGGACGAACCGCATCACGGTGCCCGCGTTCCCCACGTCCACCCGGGCGTCGCTGGCCGCCCAGCCCGGGGACACCCGCCAGGCCCGGGCTGCGGTGCGGCCCGCGGCCGGAGTGCTGCCCGCGGCCGGGGTGCGCTCGGCGGCTGCGGTGCCCGCGGCCGTCCCGGTGTCCTCCGTGCCCCGGGTGTCCACCGTGGCCCCGAGCGCCCGGAGGGCGCCGGCCATCAGCAGCGTGTCCCGGGCCTGCAGCGGGTTGAGGATGTCGGTCGGCCCGTCGGCCAGGGCCGCGAGCACCAGGGCCCGGTTGGTCATGGATTTCGACCCGGGCACCCGCAGCCGTGCCCGCAACGGGCCGCCAGCCTGCGGGGCAGCCCAGGGGCGGGCCTGGTCAGCCGGTTCCTGGTCAGTCGGTTCCTGGCCGGGCAGCGGTCCGGGCCCGGCCTGCGCAGGCCGTTCCTGGCCAGCGGAGGCCGGGCCAGCAGGGTCCTGGCCGCCGGATTCCGGGCGTGCGGTGTCCATGCTGTGAGCGTAATGCGTGTGCTGAGCGCATCGCCTGGAGTGAACCGAGGGAATCCGGGAAGAACCAGCGAGCGCCGTGTTCGCCCGGGCGCGGATGGCGATCATCCGGTCCGGCCGCCCCGGCCCGGCCCCGGCCCGGAGCCGGTCTGCCCGATGGGGTGACCTGCCCGGCAGGGGATCCGTGTGGCCCGGAACCGTGGGCGAGGTTTGGTAATCAGTTTTTGTGGTTATTAAGTGCCACATTCTGTGCTTCCCCGGGTGCTGCCCCCAGCAGCCCCTGCTACCCAGTGATCAGGTGACGACATGTGTGGCCGCTTCGCGTCGGCGCGCAAACGCCAGGAACTCCTGGAGGAGTTTGGGGTGCAGCGGGACCGGGTGACCGAGCCTCTCCAGCCTGACTACAACGTGGCGCCCACCAAGCCCGTGTACGCCGTGGTCACCCGGCGCCCGAGGGACGGCGAGGACGCGGCCGGGCCGGACGGGGCCGGCGGGCCGGACGGGGCCAGCGGGCCGGACGGGGCCGGCGGGGCCAGCGGGGGCGAGCCAGCCGAGCACGGGGGCGTGCGGGAACTGCGGGTGGTCCGCTGGGGCCTCGTGCCCTTCTGGGCTAAGGACATCTCGATCGGCAGCCGCCTGATCAACGCCCGGGCCGAGACCGTGGCGACTAAGCCCGCCTTCCGCCGCGCGTTCGCGCGCCACCGCTGCCTGCTCCCCGCCGACGGCTTCTACGAGTGGGAGAAGTCCGGGGACCCGAAGCACCCGGCCAAGCAGCCGTACTTTATCCGCCGCGAAGACGGTGGCGTGCTGGCCTTCGCCGGCCTGTACGAGCTGTGGCGCGACCGGGAGCGGCCCGACGATGACCCTGGTGCCTGGCTGTGGACGGCTACCATCATCACCACCCGGGCCGAGGACGAGGTCGGCCGGATTCACGACCGGATGCCGATGGTGATCGCCCCGGCCCGCTGGGCCGACTGGCTCGATCCCACGGCGACCAGCGCTGAGGCGCTGCACGGGCTGATGACGCCCGCCGCCTCGGCCCACCTCACGACGTATCCCGTCTCGACTGAAGTCAACTCGGTCCGGCACAACGGCCCGGGGCTGATCGAGCCCATGGAGGGTGATTCTGAGCCCGCGGGGTCCCCGCGGGCCGGGGCGGGGGGGCGCAGCGGCGCCTCCCGTGGTGCCCCCAGCACGTTGTTCTGAGGCCCCTGAGCGCGGCCCGGCCCTCCGAGGACCAACGTTGCTGCGCGGCTGGTGCCCTGATGAAGCAGGAGGATCCGTGGAGACCATTACCGTACGCCAGCGCCTGGAGTCTGCGCGCGACGACCTGGACCGCTCGATCGCGGTCCTGCGCGGCGAGAGGCCCCTGTCCGGTAGCGCGGACTTCCCGCAGGACGAGGCGGACGTGGGCACCAGCCTGTCCGAAGCCGACCGGTCCGAGGCGGTGCTGGCTTCGGCGATGTCCCAGCGGACGGAGGTCATGGACGCGCTGCAGCGTATTCAGGACGGCAGCTACGGCAAGTGCGCGGACTGCGGCAAGCCCATCCCCGAAGGCCGCCTGGAGGCGCGCCCGGAGGCGTCCCGGTGCGTGGCCTGCCAGTCGAAGCGGGACCGGATGCGGCGCTAGCCCGCGGGCTGCGGCGCGGCGGGGACCCGGCCGGCCCCCGGAAGGGCCGGCTCCTGACGTGCCGGCCTCCGGAGCACTGGGCCCCGGGGTGCTGGCCGCGGGCTTACGGGCCGCGGCCAGCAGGTAGATGCCGAAGGACTCGTTCTGGCCGTGCCCGGCCTCGTGACCGGTCCCGGGCAGGCCCGGCTCTCCCGCGCCCGCGGCCAGCTCGGCCCGGACCAGCCGCATGATCGCGCTGGGGTCCTTGCGCAGCACGTGGTCCACCATGGACGGGGACAGCACGGTGTGCGGCCGGATCCAGCTGACCTCCAGCCCGGCCTCGGTCAGCAGGTCGACCAGCTGCTCGGGGCCGAAGCACCGGGTAATCCGGCCGTCGGGCCAGGGCACCAGCACCACCTCCGCCTGGGGGAGGTCGGTCAGCTGGGCCCAGTGGTGCTGCTCGGCCAGGATGGACATGCCCAGCACGAGCGAGTCCACGCAGGCCAGGACCTGCCCACCGGGCCGCAGCACGCGGGCGATCTCCGCCGCGACGTCTTCGGCCATCAGGTGCCGCGACAGCGCCCCGTCGCCCGCGATGACCCCGTCCACCGACCCGTCCGCGAGGAACGCCAGGTTCGCGGAGTCCGCCACCACGCGGATCAGCCGCCCGGCCGGGGTGCGGTGGCGGGGCACGCCGCGGACCGCAAGCGTCCGCGGCCCGCCCAGCCCGGGCGAGCCCATGGAGCCCCCGGCGCGCCCGGAGCCCGCGGCGCGCCCGGAGCCCGCGGCGCGCCCGGAGCCCGCGGTGCGCCCGGATCCCCCGGTGCGTCCGGAGCCCGCGGGGCGCCCGGGGCCTCCAGGGCGTTCCGGGCCTCCAGGCCGTCCGGCGGCGGCCGGAACCCAGGGCAGGACCTGCAGCACCGCGTAGCCTGCCGCGGCCGCCTGGGCCGCCACGCTGGACTGGGGGCCGGAGATATCCAGCAGGATCCGGCCCCGCGGCGGCAGCCAGGCCTGCACCTGGGCCGCCACGACGGCTCGCTGGAACCGCCAGTAGGCCGTGAGCGAGCTTGACCCGAGAATGGTGAGAGGGCTGGTCGTACTTGCCGCCACCATGACTCCATCCAGCAGCGGGCTGCACGCATTGCGGCTGGCGGCCTGCCCAAGGTGACAGAGGTGAAACGCCGCCGCGAAGACGGGGAGCCCGCGCAGTCCTATTTCCTGACATGTTCCCCACCTGGGGCTTTCCTCACCTGACTAGAGGGGCAGGACGCCCTGGCATCCTCCGGGCGCCCCGCCCGCCCGGCCCCGCCTGCCCGCCCCCGGTCCGCCCGGCCCCGGCCCCTGACCAAGGCGCCGCCCTGGCCCCTACCAGGCGGGCGTCCCGGCCCGGCACCCGCCCTGGCCCCCGGAGGCAAACTGCCCCGGATGACGGAATGAAGCTGGGGGACCGCCTGTTTCAGACGGCGTGGTAGTAGCCGATTGCGCGCCCCTCAGCGGCGCCCCCAAGCTGACTCGCTTCGAGCCGGGCATGAGCGGGGATGTATCCTCCCGCCCATACGGCCGCTATGGTCGGCCGGTGCAGAAGATCTCCGAGGGGGTGGGTCCGGTCACCGAGACACTCGAGCAGCGAAGCGAGCGCTTCGAGCACGATGTGCTGCCTTACCTGGATCAGCTCTACTCGGCGGGGCTGCGGATGACGCGTAACCCGGCAGATGCCGAAGACCTGGTCCAGGAAACGTTCGCGAAGGCTTACGCGTCGTTCCACCAGTTCCAGCCGGGCACGAACCTGAAAGCCTGGCTCTTCCGGATCCTGACCAATACCTTCATCAACAGTTACCGCAAGAAGCAGCGCGAGCCGCAGCGATCAGGTGCGGAAGAGGTCGAGGACTGGCAGCTGGCCCGGGCCGCCTCGCACACCTCCTCCGGCCTGAGGTCGGCGGAGGCGGAGGCCCTGGACCGTCTCCCGGACTCCGACATCAAGCAGGCGCTGCAGGCCCTTCCCGAGGAGTTCCGCATCGCGGTCTACCTCGCCGACGTGGAGGGGTTCGCGTACAAGGAGATCGCCGACATCATGGGCACGCCGATCGGCACCGTCATGTCGCGCCTGCACCGCGGGCGCCGGCAGTTGCGGGACATGCTGCAGGATTACGCGGCCGACCGGGGCGTCACCCGGCCGGCCCCGGCAGAGGACGGCCAGGAGCCACAGGCCGCGGAGCCGGGGAGGGACGCATCATGAGCTGCGGGAAGCCCCACGAGACTCCGTGTAGCGAGGTACTCGACCGGGTCTACTCCTACCTGGATGGCGAACTCGGCGACTCGGGCAAGGCGGAGATCCGCCAGCATCTCGACGAGTGCGGCCCGTGCCTGCGGGAGTACGGCCTGGAAGAGGCGGTCAAGCGCCTGGTGCACAAGTACTGCGGCCACGACGAGGTCCCCGGCGACCTGCGGGTCAAGGTGCTGACCCGGATCCAGGAAGTCCGGGCCACGATCGAGATCACCGAACTGCCCGGCGAATAGCCGGTTTTCGGCGCCCCATTACCCGCCAAATCACCCGCCGGATCACCGGCCATCATCACCTGCATTCCGAGCCGGGCAGGCGTCCCGGCCCGCTAGCCATTGTTACTTTCTGTCATGTCGTATATACAGATTGTAGATATCGGCCATGAGGCTACGCGATCAGCGGTGATGGCGTTACCCTGAGTGGCGAGCTGGACCTATTGGCAGGGTCATTCCATCGGGGCCGGAGATCGGCAGCGTTACCGGGCTGCGGCCGCCGTGCGCCCAGGAGGCAGTGACCACCCGGTAGCCGATCGGACTGACTGCGAGGGGGGGTCTTGAGCAGGCTCTCGCGGGCCGCGTGGCTCTACATGGCCGTGGTGGTCACGGCAGCGGTCGTGCTGCTGGCCCACGTGCTGGTGACCGACCTGGACTGGGACATCGACTACCGGCTGTCCTGGACGCTGCTGGTGCTGGCCATCCTGTTCATGATCTGCGATTCCACGCCCACCACGCTCACCTCCCGGCAGTCCGCCTGGTCGCCCAGCTCGGCGGCCACCCTGGCGGCGGTGGTCCTGCTCGGCCCGGGCGGGGCCGCGCTGGTCGGCGCCACCTCGCTGATCAGCCTGCGCCGCGGCGGGCTGCGCGAGCGGGCCTTTAACGGGGCAATGTACGCCCTGAGTGCCTTTGCCGCGGGGGAGGCTTATCTGGCCCTGGGCGGCCATACCGGCGTGCCGATGCCGGGCTCGTTCCCGTCCATCATCCTGCCTTTCGCGGTCGCGGCCGCGGTGCACGTGGCGGTCAATCACGGGCTGTTGTGGAGCATGCTGCTGCTCCTGCCCCCCGCCGGGGCCACCCCCCAGCGCGGCCGTCTTGACCTGCACCTTTCCCTGCTCCTGGTGTCCGATCTGGGTTACGCCACGCTGGGCCTGCTGGTCGCGGCGCTGTGGGACCTGGTGGGCCCGTTCGCCGCGGTCCTGGTCCTGATCCCGCTGTTCGTGGCCCGCTGGGCGATGGGGCAGTTCGCCGCCCAGGAGGGCGCCTACTCGGCCACGATGGCCGCGCTGTGCCAGGCCGTGGAGACCAAGGACTTCTACACCCGCGGGCACAGCGAGCGGGTGTCCCGGGGCGCCACCATGCTGGCCCGGCAGATCGGGATGGGCGCGGAGCGCGTCGAGGCCATCCGGTACGCGGGCATGCTGCACGACGTGGGCAAGCTCGGGGTGCCGACCAAAGTGCTGCAGAAGACCGGGCCGCTGACGGAGGAGGAACTGGCCGCCATCCAGCTGCACCCGATGCGCGGCCTGGAGATCGTCCGGCAGATCGGGTTCCTGACCGAGGCGCTGGACGGCATCATGCACCATCACGAGCGGATGGACGGCAAGGGCTACCCGATGGGCCTGGCGGGCGACGAGATTCCCGAGTTCGCCCGGGTCATCGCGGTCGCCGACGCGTTCGACTCGATGACCTCGACCCGGTCCTACCGCGGCGCCCGCAGCGTCGAGGATGCCGTCGCCGAGCTGCGGAAATGCGCAGGGCTGCAGTTCGACCCCCTGCTCGTGGACGCGTTCATCGCCGCGCTGAGCCAGGAACGCTGGGCTTCCCAGGCCCCGGCCCGGCGCCCGGCCGGGGCCCTGCCGGCCGGGTTCCCCGCCCAGGTCGCGGCCCAGGATCACGACGACCCGACCGCGCCGCTGCGGGTCGTCGAGAGCCGCTGAGAGCCCGCGGTGACCACGCAGCGGCACCTCGCCCGCCAGTCCGCCTGGCAGTCCATCGACTCCGGGCAGCTGCTGCTGGTCGGCGCGGCTGGCTTGCTGCTGGTCGCGGCCGTGGCCCAGACCGCGGCGGCGGGCCTGGTCCAGCCCCGCGACGCGCTGGCCTTCGGGGCGCTGATCGCGCTGGGTGAGCTGCTCCGGCTGTCCCTGCCCGGCGACCGGGAGGCCGCGCCGATCGGCAGTGCCGGGGCCCTCGGCTACGCGCTGGCCATCAAGGTCGGCACCCTCCCGGCGCTGCAGCCCGCGCTGCAGGTCGTCGCCGTGACCGCGGTGGGGATGATCGTGGGGGCGCTGCCGCACCTGGCCGCGGGCCGGCCCGCCGGGGTGGCCGGCATGGCCTCCCGGCTGCTGGCCGTGGCGTTCGTGGCCATCGCCTACCGGCCGGTCGCCCACCTGGCCGTGCTGGATCATCACGTGTGGCTGCGGCTCGCGGTCATGGCCGTGCTGATCGTGGCGGGCTGGCTCGCCGAATGCGTGATCAAGGGGCTGATCCGCGCGGACGCCCTGCGGGCCCGGTTCCTCGTGTCGCTGGCCGACGAGCTGCGCATCCAGGTGCCGCTCGGCGCCGCGGTCGGGGCCTCCGCCATGCTGATCGCCCTGGCCACGGAGGCCATGGGCCTGGTGGCGCTCGCGCTGCTCATCGCGCCGCTGCTGGTCACCCAGACCGCGTTCCGCCGGTACGCCGGCATCCGCTCCACCTACCTGCAGACGGTCCGCGCCCTGGCCCGGGTCACCGAGGTCGGCGGCTACGTCGAGGACGGCCATTCCTACCGGGTGGGCGGCTCGCCGTCGCGGTCGGCCGCGAGCTCGGGATGAGCGAGCCGGACCTGCTGGAGCTGGAGTACGCCGCGCTCATGCACGACATCGGCCAGCTGTCGCTGGCCGACCCCATCCCGGGCGGCGCGACCGTGCTCGCCTCCCCCGAGGACCAGCAACGGATCGCGGGACTCGGGGCCAGCGTCATCGAGCAGGCGGGGGTGCTGGACGGGGTGGCCGAGATCGTCCGGCGGCAGAGCCAGCCCTGGCGGGGCGGTGACCCGGAGCCGCCGATCGGCAGCCGGATCATCCGGGCCGCCAACGCCTTCGACGACCTGGTCGGCGGATCACCGGACCGGGACCGGGCCGCGGCGGCGCTGGAACGGCTCCGGATGGACACCGCGGCCGAGTACGACCCGGGCGTCGTGGAGGCGCTCACCAAGGTGGCCGGGCGGTGGTACCCCGGCCGCCTGTAGGCTGCGCGGGTGATTGAGTCGGTGCTGGTCGCCAACCGGGGTGAGATAGCCCGGCGGGTGATCGCCACCGCCCGGCGGATGGGCATCCGCACCATCGCCGTCTACTCCGAGGCCGACGCCGGGCTGCCGTTCGTGCGTGAGGCGGACGAGGCCGCGGCGATCGGCCCGCCGCCACCCGCCCGCAGCTACCTGGACGCGGGCGCGATCCTGCAGGCGGCCCAGGTCACCGGCGCGCGGGCGGTGCACCCCGGCTACGGCTTTCTTTCCGAAAACGGTTCGTTCGCCCGGACCGTCATCGACGCCGGGCTGACCTGGGTGGGACCGCCACCATCGGCCATGGAGCAGATGGGCGACAAGATCAGCGCGCGGAACCTGATGGCCGCGGCCGGGGTGCCGGTGGCCGCCGGCACCACCGAGCCGGTGCACGACGCGGACGAGGCCGAGGCCGCCGCCGCGTTCATCGGCTACCCGGTCATGGTCAAGGCCGCGGCGGGCGGCGGCGGGATCGGGATGAGCGCCGCGGCCGGTCCCGAGCAGCTGGCGGCGGCGTTCGGCACGGCCCGCTCCCGGGCGGAGCGGTTCTTCGGCGACCCGGCGATCCTGCTGGAACGCTACGTGGCCCCGGCCCGCCATGTGGAGGTGCAGATCCTCGGGGTTCCCGGCGGCCGCGTGCTGGCCCTGGGCGAGCGGGACTGCTCGGTGCAGCGGCGGCACCAGAAGGTGGCCGAGGAGACCCCGTCCCCGGGGGTCAGTCCCGCCCTGCGGGCCCGGATGCTGGCGGCGGCGGTGCGGGCCGGGGAGACCGTCGGCTACCAGGGCGCCGGGACGGTCGAGTTCCTGGTGGACACCAGGACCGGCGACTTCACCTTCCTGGAGATGAACACCCGGCTCCAGGTCGAGCACCCGGTCACCGAGCTGGTGACCGGCATCGACCTGGTCGAGCAGCAGCTGCTGATCGCCGGCGGGGACGGGATCAGCTTCGACCCGGATCAGGTCCGGGCCCGGGGGCACGCGATCGAGCTGCGCGTGTACGCCGAGGATCCGGACCGCTTCCTGCCCAGCCCGGGCACGATCACCGGCTGGACGAGGCCGGCCCGGGCATCCGGGTTGACGCCGGCTACGAGGCCGGGAATCAGGTCACCCCGTTCTATGATCCATTGCTGGCCAAGCTCTGCGTGTGGGGCGCGGACCGGGACGAGGCGCTGCGCCGGGCCCGGGACGCGGTGGCCTCGTTCCGGATCACCGGGCTGAAGACGAACCTGCCGTTCCACGCGGACCTGCTGGACAGCGAGGAGTTCAGCGACGGCGGCTACGACACTCTCGTGGTCAGCCGCCTGCGTCCCTGAACGGGCACAATGTGAGGGGGCCGCCCGGCGGGCGGCCCGCTGAGGGAGAGGAGCGGCGAGTGGCTGAGGTCCGCGCGGAGATGGTCGCCAACGTCTGGAAGGTCGTGGCCGCCGAGGGCGAGGACGTCTCCGAGGGCGCCACGCTGGTCATCCTCGAGTCGATGAAGATGGAGATCCCGGTCCTGGCCGAGGAGGCAGGCACGGTGACCAAGCTGGCGGTGGCCGAGGGCGACGTGATCCAGGAAGGCGACCTCATCGCCATCATCGAGTAACCGCCCCCCGCCGGGGCCGCCGCCCCCCCGCCCCGTCCCCGCCGCCGCGTTCCCGCGGTCCATGCGCGCGTGCCCGGCCCGGCTCGGACCACTTTTCCCGGGGAACGTTCGCCAGAAACGGACATATCACCCGCTGCCGCGCACGTTTCGCGGGAAAAGTGCCGGGGCGGCGTGACTGGTGGGACTGGTGGGACAGGTGGGGCGAGAGTGACTGGTGGGGTTGGAGGGTGGGGTTGGCGGGTGGGGGGCAGGGGCGTTACACGCCGGTGGTTGACCTCGGGTAGGCGACGGCGGGGTCGGTGATGACGTTGACCAGGTAGGGCACGCCGGAGTCGAAGGCCCGGCGCAGCGCGGGGGCGATCCCGTCCGGCCGGGTGACCAGCTCGCCCGCGCCGCCCAGCGCGCTGACCACCTGGTCGTACCGGCACTGCGGCTGCAGGTCGGCGACCACGTCGTAGCCGTAGATGGCCTGCATGGGGTGCTTCTCCAGGCCCCAGATCCCGTTGTTGCCGCAGACCATCACGACCGGCAGCCCGTGCCGGACCAGGGTGTCCGCGTCCATCAGCGAGAACCCGGCCGCGCCGTCCCCGAGCAGCAGCACCACCTGGGCCGCTGGCCGGGCGATCCGGGCCGCGATCGCGTAGCCCAGCCCGGTGCCCAGGCAGCCGTACGGCCCCGGGTCGAGCCACCCGCCCGGGCGTCCCGGCTCGATGTACTTCCCCGCGTACGACACGAAGTCGCCGCCGTCGCCGATCACCACGGCGTCGTCGTCCAGCGCCCCGGCCAGCTCACCGTAGATGCGCATCGGGTGGATGGGGTCGGCGTCACTGGCCAGCAGCGCGCCGTCGGCGGCCGCCGCGCCGCGGGCCGCGTCCTGCAGTTGCGGGAGCCAGTCGTCCGCCCACGGGACCCGGCCGGCCACGCGGCCGGGTCCGCCAGCGCCGTGAAGAACACGCTGAGGTCACCCGCGTACGACGCGGCCAGTTCGCAGTGCGTGGCGACCTGACCCGGCGCGTCGGCGACATGGACCACGGATGGTTTTCGTTGCGGAGAATTCTGGTCGCCGAACGCGCCGTAGCCGAGCCGGAAATCGAGCGGGGTACCCACCACGACGATCAGGTCGGCCTGCCGGAAGGCGACCGACCGGGCCCGGGTGACCAGCAGCTCGTGTCCCCGCGGCAGGATGCCGCGGCCCTGACCGTTGGCGATGACCGGCAGCCGCAGTTCCTCGGCCGCGGTCCGGGCGGCCTGCTCGGCGCCGTCCATCCACACGTCCGAGCCGAGCACCAGCACCGGGCGCCGGGCCGCCGCGATCAGCCGCGTGATGGCGGCGGCCGCGTCCGGGTCACCGCCCGGGCCGGGCCGGGCGGCCCGCACCATGGTGCCGCCCGGCCCGGCGCTTTCCTGGGCCGCCGGGCCGTAGAGGGCCTCCAGGGATACGTCCACGAACACCGGTCCCCGGTGCGGCGCGGCAGCCAGGCCGAACGCCTCGTCCACGCCCGCGCCGACCTTCGCGGTCTCGTGCTCGGTCCAGGCCCGCTTGGTGATGGGCCGGAGCAGCTCGGGATGGTCGAACTCCTGCAGGCTGCCCGAGCCCCAGCGCCCGTCGGGAGCCCGGCCGCCGAGGATCACCACCGGCGAGCCGTTGAAATGCGCCGTGGTGATGGCGCTCACGCCGTTGGTCACGCCGGGCCCGGCGGTCAGCGCGGCCAGCCCCGGGAGCCGGGTCAGCCGCGCGGTGGCCTCGGCGGCGAACACGGCGGTCTGCTCGTGCCGCACGTCGAGCAGCCGCACCGGCGGGTCCGCGTGCACCGCCGCGTCGTAGAGCGGGAACACGTGCCCGCCGGACAGGGTGAACATGGTCGTCACGCCGTGGGCCTGGGCGGCCGCCACGGCCAGCGTGCCCCCGTGGCCCACCGCGTGCTGGCCAGGCTCGCCCGGCTCGGTGCTGTCCTGGTTAGGGCTGTCCTGGTCAGTGCCGTCCTGGTTAGGGCCGTGCCCGTTGCCCTCGGTCATGCGGTGAGGTTACCAGCTAGTAGCTTGCGCGAACAGGTGCCGGGCCCGAGGGGGGAGGCGGGCCCGGCACCTGGGCCCGGGTCAGCCGGTCTCCGCCGCCCCGGCCACGACCGGAACCGGCTCCGCGGCGGTCGGCTCCGGATCGGCCACGTACTGCTCCGGCCGCGTCTCGTCGCTGCCCCCGGGCAGCTTGACCGCCCGGAACAGCAGGGTGAGCAGGGCCGCGATGACCAGGTTCATGACCAGCCCGGTGAGCCCGATGTAGACGGCGTGGTTGATCACCGGGACGGTGTCCGTGGACGCGCCGAAGTGCGTGCCCGGCTCGCCCGGCGTCGGCAGCCGGTACGCGGCGATGGTGCCGAACACCATGGCCACGGCCCAGCCGATGACCAGCGCCCAGCGGTGGAACCATCGGGTGTACAGCCCGGCCACGATGGCCGGGAACGTCTGCACGATCCAGATCCCGCCCAGCAGCTGGAACTGGATGGCGTACGTCTGCTTCACGAACAGCACGAAGAGCAGGGCGCCCAGCTTGACCACGAGCGAGGCCCACTGAGACGCCCTGGTCTGCTCCGCGGCGCTGGCGTTCGGCCGGAAGTACTCCTTGTAGACGTTGCGGGCGAACAGGTTCGCGGCCGCGATGGCCATGATGGCCGCCGGGACCAGGGCGCCGATCACGATGGCGGCGAAGCCGACGCCCGCGAACCAGCTCGGGAAGATCCGCTGGAACAGGAAGGGCACGGCCAGCTGGGCGTTCGAGTCGTGCGCCTTGACTTCCGCGGGCACGCCGGGCGCGGCCAGGGCCATGTACCCGAGCAGCGCGATGAGGCCGAGCACCAGCGAGTACGCGGGCAGCGCGGCCACGTTGCGCCGGATCACGTTGCGCCGCCGGGCGGCGAACACGCCGGTGATCGTGTGCGGGTACATGAACAGGGCCAGCGCCGAGCCCAGGGCGAGCGTGGAGTAGGCCCACATCCCGGCGGGCTCCTCGATCAGGCTGCCGTTCGGCTTGCCGGTCTTCGGGTTGATCGCCTTGAGGTGGGTGTCCGCGACGCTGAAGATGTGCGACCAGCCGCCCACCCGGATCGGGATGTAGATGATGGCCACGATGATCATCACGTAGATCAGCGTGTCCTTGATGAACGCGATCAGCGCCGGGGCCCGCAGCCCGGACACGAACGTGTACCCGGCCAGGATGAGGAACGCGATGATCAGCGGCAGGTCGTGCACGAACCCGGTGGTGGAAGAGCCGCCGACGCCCATCACGGTCAGCACGGCCTGGATGCCGACCAGCTGCAGGGCGATGTACGGCATGACGGCCAGGATGCCGGTGAAGGCCACCGCCAGCGCCAGCCCGCGGGACCCGTACCGGCCGCGGATGAAGTCCGCCGGGGTGATGTAGCCGTGCGCCCGGGCCACGGACCACAGCCGGGGCAGGAACACGAACACGATCGGGTAGACCATGATCGTGTAGGACAGGGTGAAGAACCCGGCCGCCCCGGTGCCGTAGACCAGGGCCGGCACCGCGATGAATGTGTAGGCAGTATACAGATCACCGCCAAGCAAAAACCAGGTGACGAAGCTGCCGAAGCCCCGCCCGCCGAGACCCCACTCGTTTAAGTGCAGCAGGTCCTCGGCCCGGCGCCACCGCGCCGCGGCGAAGCCGACGAACGTGACGATGGCGAACAGGACGACCAGGATGGTGAACGAGACGGCGTTGATGTGGGTCACGACGCCTCCCCGCGGCCGCCGAGGGGCTGGGACGGGGCCGGGCCGCCGGGCACCGGGGCCGCCCCGGCCGTCAGCTCCCGGGCGCGCCACCCTCGTGGTGATCAGGTAGCAGATCGTGGTCAGCAGTGCGGTGACCGGTACCCAGAGCAACTGGTACCAGTAGAAGAAGGGGAAGGCGCCGAGCTTGGGGCCGCTGCGCGCGTAGATCGGGACGATGAGCGTCCCGAGCACCGCAACTAACAGCAGGATCGCGACTAAGAGCCAGGCGCCGGTGTGCGTGCGGGCGGGGCCGGAGTGCGTCATCGCTTCGTCTCCCTGGTGGGTCGTCGCGTGCCACCCGCCCGGCTAGGGCGCGGGGCGGACGGCGCGCGCGTGACTTATGTCACGTTGCTGACGTCTATGGTGCGATGATTTGACCCAGGCTGCAATGGTTTGCGGATCAGTGGTCCCAGCGGATCAGGGTCGCGGTGGCCGCGTAGTCCTTGTCCGGCCCGCGCACCCGCCAGTGCTCCTCCATCAGGTCCTCGCCGAGCACCAGGTAGGTGATCTCGTAGCGGTCGGCGCGGCACTGGTGGACCGCGGCGCAGCGGCCTGAGCGCAGGTCAAGCTGGTAGAAGAGGTGCCCGTCCGCGAACCGCACGTCCACCGTGCCATCCGGCAGGCCCTGGTAGCGGAGGCTGCGCGTGGCCGGCCCGGTGTGCGTGCCGAAGCGCAGCTCGCCGGTCTCGGTGTAGATGTGCCCGGCGGGGCCGGGGCGGCCGGCGGGGCCCCGCCGGCCGGGCTCAGGGCCGGGGCGGCCGGGCTCAGGGCCGGGGCGGCCGGGCTCAGGGCCGGGGCGGCCGGGCTCGCGGAGCACGGCCTGGCCGGTGAACCGTCCCCCGGTGCCCGAGCGGTGGTCGGCCAGCACCCGCTCGATGCGCCAGTGTCCCGCCGCGAAGGCGAGCGTGTCGGGTACCCGCATAGTTCGCCATTCTGGCCGTTCCGCGCCGCGTACCGGACACCCGGTGCCTTGGATGGTCCCGGTCACCTTGGTATCGTCCCCCTCGGCTACCAGTACGTTCCCCCGCCTGAGGAGTCCCCCCATGTCTGATGCGGCCGCGCTGCGCCAGCGTTCCCCCGTGGTGCTTGCCGACCTGCTGCCCGGCTCGCTGGCCCGGGACGCGATCCTGGTCGTCGGGGCGGCCGGCTTCGTCGGGTTGCTGGCCCAGATCTCGATCCACCTGTCCTTCACCCCGGTGCCCATCACCGGGCAGACGCTGGGCGTGCTGCTGGCGGGCACGGCGCTCGGCTGGCGGCGGGCCGGGGCGGCGATGGTGCTGTACGCGGTGGCCGGCCTGGCCGGGGTGCCCTGGTTCGCCGGGCACGCCAGTGGCTACGTCGGCGCCAGCTTCGGCTACGTGCTGGGCTTCATCGCCGCCGCGGCCCTGTGCGGGTACCTGGCCGGGCGGGGGGCGGACCGCTCGGTGCTGCGGTCGGTGCCGGTCATGATCGCCGGCGAGGTGGTCATGTACGCGATCGGGGTGACCTGGCTGGCGGTGGACCTGCACCTGAGCGCCTCCGCCGCCCTCACGGAGGGATTCACCCCGTTCGTGGCGGGCGACGCGATCAAAGCCGCCCTGGCCGCCGGGCTGCTGCCCGCCGCGTGGTGGCTGACCGGCTACCGGCGCACCCCGCCCCCGGCAGAGCCGGCGGAGCGGGCCGAGGTGGATGGGCAGGCCGTCTAGCCAGCGGCCTGGCCGCGATGAGCAGGCGGCCTAGCGGCGAAGCCGGGTGACCAGCTTGTAGCGGTCGCCCCGGTACTTGGACTGGGCCCACTCGACCGGCTCGGCCGAGACGTCGAACGCCTGCCGGGACAGCAGCAGCAACGGCATGCCGACGTCGACGCCCAGCAGCCGGGCGTCCTTGGGGTCAGCCAGCACGGTCTCGATCGTCTCCACCGCCTCGGTGAGCTGGACCCCGTAGGCCGAGCCCAGCGCCTCGTACAGGGACGCGTAGCGGTCGAGGTTGCGGCGCAGTCCCGGGAACCGGCGGGCGGGCAGGTGCGAGGTGTCGGTGGACATGGGCTCCCCGTCGGCCAGCCGCAGCCGGTGGATCCGCAGTACCCGGCTGCCGGCCGGGATGGCCAGCAGCTCCGAGAGCTGGGCGTCGGCGGCCACGTAGCTGGTGTCCAGGATCCTGGTCTGCGGATGCAGCCCGTGCGCCCGCATCCCCTGCGTGTAGCTGGCCAGCTCCAGCAGCTGCGCGACCTTGGGCTTGGCCACGAACGTCCCCTTGCCCTGCATGCGCAGCAGCCGGCCCTCCATCACGAGCTCGGCCAGGGCCTGGCGCACCGTGGTCCGCGACGTCCCGTACTGCTGGGCCAGTTCCCGTTCTGGCGGCACCGGGCTGCCCGGCACCAGGGCCTGGGTCAGCTCGAGCAGCTGGCGCTTGACCGCGTAGTACTTGGGGATCCGGGGTGCCGCCGGGACCGGGGGCCCGGGATCGCCGTCGCGGATGGCGGGGGACGCTGTCACGGTCACTTCCTTCCGCAGCCACTGCGTTCCGGACATGATCTCCTATCGCAGCCCGGTCCCGCCTTACCCGTGACCGTACATGGGCGCAATAACGCCAGCTAGACCCGGTACGGCAGGCGGCCGGCCCGGGTGGGCCCCGGTGGGCCCCGCGCAGGCCCCGGGAGAGCCCGGGCAGGCCCCGTGGGGCCGGGCAGGCTCTGCGGCCGCGGGCCCGCCAGGTGGCCCGGATGAGCGATGATGGCAGGGTGCCCACGCTGAATGACCTCGCCCGCCGCCATACCGCGCTGACGTCGGCCGATATCGACTGGCTGCACGCGCTGGTGTCCGACTGGCAGCTGCTCGCCGACCTGTCCTTCGCTGACCTGGTGCTGTGGGCGCCGCTCCAGGACGCCTCCGGCTGGGTGGTGCTGGCCCAGATGCGCCCGACGACCGGGCCGACCACATTCCACGACGACGCGGTGGGCTCGTTCGCGCCCGTCGGGGCCCGGCCCTTCCTCGAATCGGCCCAGCGGGAGCGGCGGATCTGCCGGGAAGGCGACCCGGAGTGGACCCGCGGCGTCCCGGTCCGCCGGGAATCGATCCCGGTCACCCGGGAGGGCCAGGTCATCGCGGTCATCGAGCGGAGCACCAACCTGAGTTCGGCGCGCACGCCGAGCCGCCTGGAGCTCACCTACCTCAAGGGCGCGGACGACCTGGCCCAGATGGTCGCCTCCGGCATGTTTCCCTGGCCGGGCCAGCAGCCCGCGCTGGTCCGCTCGCCGCGGGTGGGGGACGGGCTGCTCCGGCTCGGCCGGTCCGGCAAGGTCAGCTACGCGAGCCCGAACGCCTTGTCCGCGTACCGCAGGCTCGGCCTGGCCGCCGACCTGGTCGGGTCCGAGCTGGGCCCGCTGACCGCCCGGCTGTGCGCCCCGGGCCGGCCCACCGACGACTCGCTGATGGTCACCGCCAGCGGGCGTGCCCCGCGGGAGACCGAGGTGGAGGGCAATGGGTCGGTGGTCCAGCTGCGGGCTATCCCGCTGGTGGTCAACGGGCTGCGGACCGGCGCGCTGGTGCTGGTCCGGGACGTGACCGAGCTGCGGCACCGCGAGCGCGAGCTGATGACCAAGGACGCCACCATCCGGGAGATCCACCACCGGGTGAAGAACAACCTGCAGACCGTGGCGGCCCTCCTCCGGCTGCAGTCCCGGCGGCTGGAGGAGCCCAAGGCGCGGGCCGCGCTGGACGAGGCGGTGCGCCGGGTCGGATCCATCGCGACCGTGCACGAGACGCTCTCGCACGCCCCCGAGGAGATCGTGGACTTCGACGACGTCGCGGAGCGGGTGGCCGCGATGGCGGGGGAGGTATCCGCCGCCGAGGCGCGGGTCAAGCCGGTGCTGCTCGGCCGGTTCGGGCTGCTGCCCTCCGCGGTGGCCACGCCCCTGGCCCTGGTGCTGGCCGAGCTGCTGCAGAACGCGCTGCAGCACGGCCTGGCCCCGTCTGGGCTGGAACTGGGCCCGGACCCGGGAGTGGACGGGCTGCTGGAGGTGTGCGTGGACCGCAGCCAGGAACGGCTGATGGTCATTGTGCAAGACAATGGCGTCGGATTGCCGGAAGAATTCGATCTGGATTCCGCCACGAGCCTGGGGTTGCAGATCGTCCGGACCCTGGTGGTGTCCGAGCTCGGCGGCCGGCTGGAAGTCAAGCCCCGGGCGGGCGGCGGCACCAAGGCGGTGGTGGACCTGCCGCTGGACGCGGGAGCGCCGTTATCCGCCCGGGCGGCCCCGATACGCCCGCTGGGCCACAGCCCAGCCCGGCCGGATCAGCAGGCCTCCGGATAACCTGCCCGGCCCCGCGGCGGTGGCCGCCGTCCGCGGGGCGGTGGCCGTCCGCAGACGCTCCCGGCGCCCGGGGCTAACCGCGCCCGGGGCCAGGCCGGGCAGGGTCACGACCGGACCCGGCCCGGCCTCGCCGGGCCGGGACGCCCGCTCCGCTCACGCGTGGGCGCGCGCCCGGAACCGGCTGGCCCGCCGCTTGAGGGCGCGCCGCTCGTCTTCACTCATGCCGCCCCACACGCCGGCGTCCTGGCCGCTCTCGAGCGCCCACTGCAGGCAGGCCTCAATCGCAGGGCATCGGCGGCATACCTGCTTGGCCTCGTCGATCTGGAGTAGCGCGGGCCCGGTGTTCCCGATCGGGAAAAACAGCTCCGGATCCACGTCACGGCAGGCGGCGTCGTGGCGCCAGTCCATGCGGTCCACTCCTCCTTGGCGGCCGGACCATGGCCTGGTCCGGGTTGGTGACCTTGGCTCGAGCTTGTGAACGATTTCACGAGCCAGGTCGTATGTCGGGAGCCGTGTAGCTGCCCGGGGTTTGCACACTCACACATTCATTCGAGCCAGCGGCCCCCACTGGACTCCGGTCCGAGGTCTCGGAATCAGACACTAACGCCAAGACCTGCCCGATGGCGACGCATGGCACCGCTCACCCGAACCGGGTTCTAGCCTGTCAAGCGGCTGAATCAAACGCAAGACTATTCGGCAAAGGTTCAGGTCGATTTCGGTGTCTGATGGGTCACATCATGGGCCGTTCCGGGTCTGTCAGGCAATTACCCGCAGAACGCGTGGAACAGCGTGAAACGTGACACTCTCGTGCTCGCCCACGTACTCTCCGTCCACCTGAAGCGCGATCGGGCGGTCCGACCTCAGGGTGAAGGCGGGCTGGTCGTGCAGGCTGACCACGTTCCGGCCCCCGGGCGGCTCGCTGCGCTGGGCGAACATCTGGCGGAGCGCGTTCAGGGTGCTGACGGTCCGCAGCCGGCGGAGTGCAAAGACGTCGAGCCCGGTATCGAATCCCGCGCCGGGGCTCGGATTGACCGGCCGCGGGCCCAGGTAGGTCCACGGCGACGTGTTGGAAATAATCGCCAGGAACAGATGCCCGATCGGGGCTTTATCCTCGCGTTCCAGCGTGAGCGCGGGGTGACGGCGGTCGGTCAGCCCGTAGTAGTGGCGCACCGCCGTGCGCAGGTACAGGCCCGGGGTCACGGTCCGGCCGCGGGCCCGCAGGCCCTCGATCACCCGGACCACCTCCGCGTCCAGGCCGAGCCCGGCGTTGAACGTGAAGTAGCGGCCCGGGCAGGCCTGGTCCGGGGACCCCTGGTCCGGGGACCCCAGGTCCGGGGACCCCAGGTCCGGGGAGCCCGCGCCGGGGCGGGCCTGGTCCGGGCGGAGGCAGCCCAGGCCGACACGGCGGTCGCGGCCCGTCCGCAGGGCCTCGAGGATCCGGCCGGTCGCGTCAACCGGGTCGGCGGGCAGGCCCAGCGCCCGGGTGAACACGTTCGCGTTGCCCCCCGGGACCGGGGCGAAGGCCGGGTCCGCCCCGTCCGGGGCGCCGCACAGCAGGCCGTTGACGGCCTCGTTGACCGTGCCGTCCCCGCCAAGCGTCAGAATGAGCTGGAAGCCCTCTGCGGCGGCCGTGCGCGCCAGGGTGCCCGCGTGGCCCCGGTAGCGTGTTTCCACGACTTCCAGATCTATCTGGGATGCGAGAGCATGCGTGATGACGTCCCGGCTCAGTGAGGTAGTGGCCGTGGCGTGCGGGTTGACGATCAGGAGCGCGGGCACGGGCTCAGGTTAGCGAGGGGTACGGGAGATGCAGCAGAGGCCACCTACCCTGGTCGGCGCGGCGGCGGTGCAGGCCGCCGACGCCGTTATCGTGCTGGCCGCCAGCGTGCTGGCCGGGGTGGACACGCTGGCGGGCCGGTCCTACCAGCGGGGCAGCGGGATCGCGCTGACGCTGATCGGCCTGGGCACGGCCGTGGCGCTGGCCTGGATCGCCGTGGAGCTGTACCGGGGCCGCCGGTGGAGCCGCACCCCGACCGCGCTGACCCAGCTGTTCGTCGGCATCGTCGGCATCTACCTGGTGCAGGGGCACCGGCTCGGCTGGGGCATCCCGTCGCTGGTGCTGGCCTGCGCCGGATTTGCCCTGCTGGTCGCCCCGGCCAGCCTGCGCGCGCTGGCCGACCCGGGCCCCGGGGACGGCCAGCGGCCGGGGGACGGCCCACCGCCCGGGGGCGGACCGGGAGCTGGCCAGCCATCCAGGGCCCCGTCAGCGGATACCCGGACCCCGGCTCCGGCCAAGACCCCGGCCGCCGCCAAGACCCCGGCCCCGGCGAAGTCCCCGGCCCCGGCCAAGACTTCCCCGCCGGGCCAGCCCCGGTCGCCCCGCAAACGGCCCGCCCGCGGGTAGCCGGGTTACGGGTTGCTGAGGCCCGGCGATCGCGGACTGTCGGCCTCACCAGCCCCATCGGCCCCACCAGCCCCGTCGCCGGTGCTGCTGGCCTGAGCCCATTCATTATCGTGGAGCGTTGTGCGTCGCCGGCGGGTCACAACGCACCACGATAAATGAATGGCCGGGAGGGGGCCCGTCAGCAGGTCCAGAAGGCTCAGCGGCCCCACAGGCCCCACCGCTGCGGGGACGGCTCAGCCCGGGAGTCGCGCCTGATCTACGGGGTACGCGCGGGCCGGGGCCCGCCGCCCAGGTCAGTCCTCCGCCGTCAGCCCGTCCCGGAGCTGGGCGAGCGTCCTGGCCAGCAGCCGGGACACGTGCATTTGCGAGATCCCCAGCTCACTGCGATCTGGGACTGCGTCATGTTCCCGAAGAACCGCAGCAGCAGGATGCGCTTTTCCCGGCTGGGCAGCTGTTCCAGCAATGGCTTCAGCGATTCCCGGTACTCGACTCCCTCCAGGGCGTCGTCGAGCATGCCGAGGGATTCCGCCACCGCGGGCGCGTCGTCGTCACCCGAGTCCGGGGCGTCCAGCGACACCGTGGAGTAGGCGTTGGCGGACTCCAGGCCCTCCAGCACCTCTTCCTCGGTCATCTGCAGGTGCGCGGCGATCTCGGCTACGGTCGGCGCCCGGCCCTCCCGCTGGGCCAGGTCACCGATGGCCTTGGTCAGGGCCAGCTTGAGCTCCTGCAGCCGCCGCGGGACCCGGACCGCCCAGCCCTTGTCCCGGAAATGCCGCTTGATCTCACCCACGATGGTCGGGGTGGCGTAGGTCGAGAATTCCACCCCACGGGCCAGGTCGAACCGGTCAATGGACTTGATCAGCCCGATCGTCGCCACCTGGGTGAGGTCATCGAGCCATTCCCCGCGGTTACGGAACCGCCGGGCAAGGTACTCCACCAGCGGCAGGTGCAGCTCGACCAGCTCGCCGCGGATGCGGAGCCGCTCGGCGTCGCCCTCGGGCAGCACGGCCAGCCGCTCGAACAGTTCCCGCGCGCGCCCCCGGTCCGGGACCGCATGCTGGATCCGCGCCGGGGCGTGCACCTCAGCCAGTGCCGCCTCGCCCAGTGCCGATTCGCCCAGTGCCGATTCGCCCAGGGCGGCCTCGCCCAGTGGCGTCTCACCCACCTGGGCCTCGATGCCGGCCGTCACGCCGGCATCGATCTCCTTGGCCACCCGGGCATCGACTTTCCGGGGCACCCGGACCTCGATTTCCTCGGTCACCCGGACCTCGACAGCTCGCGGGTCTTGCGCAGCATGACCGTGAGTTTGCTGCCCGGGCCGGCCCAGGCGTCCACGCTGCCGGCCAGTGCGGCAAGCACGGTCCAGGCGAAGGTGTCCCGGGCCGGGAGCTGGGCCCGCTGGGTCAGCACGGACACCGCGATCGTCACGCTGTCCTCGCCGAGGGTGAAGTCGCAGTCCAGGCTGGCGCCCGGGGCGGCCTGGCTGAGCAGCAGGCCGCACGCCTCATCCACGGCGATCCGCAGGTCCTCGATCTCATCCAGGGTGAAGTCGAGGCGGGCGGCGAGGCCTGCGGTGGCCGTGCGCAGCACGGACAGGTAGGCACCCTCGGCCGGCATCCGGATGGTCACGCGATCCTCGGCGGCCCGCGGCCCGGGCTGGCCACGGTCCTCGGCGGCCCGCGGCCCAGGCGTGCCGCGAACCGCGGTGGGCACGGCCGCAGCGGCAGGCGCGGTCGTCTCTTCCGTCACGATTCTCCTCCAGTACCGTCAGCGGTGCTGCTGCTGGCGGCCGTCGTGGTCTTGCCATGCAACCTACCGTCCGTGGCGTGCACCGCTAACGCGCCGCCCCGGGCGCTGCCCCGGCAATTCCCTTTTGACCAGCCAGGATGTCCGCGATTGCGCAGTGGATTCCGGGACGCCCGAGGCCGCGCAGGCGGATGCCTGCGCGGCCTCGGGGTGGTGCCACGTGCTGCGGGAGGAGATCAGCCCTGCTTGGTCTCCCAGAAGATCTTGCTGATCTCGTCGATCTTCGCCAGCAGCTGGTCGGCCGCGGCCACGTCGGTGCTGCTCTTGGTTCCGCCAGGCCCGCCGCCGGCCAGCTTGGTGGCCTCGTTGAACAGCGTGTTCAGCTGCGGGTACTTCTCGAAGTGCGGCGGCTTGAAGTAGTCGGTCCAGAGCACCCACAGGTGGTGCTTGACCAGCTCGGAGCGCTGCTCCTTGATCAGCAGGGCCCGGGTCTGGAACGCCGGGTCCGAGCTGTCGTGATACTTCTGGATGATCGCCTTGACGGACTCGGCTTCGATCCGCGCCTGGGCTGGGTCGTAGACACCGCAAGGCAGGTCGCAGTGCGCGTGCGCGGTGGCCTTGGGCTCGAGGAGACGTGCCAGCAGTCCCATAGGTCCCCTTCTCTCATCTCGGATCATGGGTTACCGGTGACCGACACTACCCCCCAGCCCCCGGAACGAACCTAGGAGGGCCGATGCACTGGCCGCTATGGCGGGTTGCGGTCGTGGAGCGGTCCATGGAGCCCGCCCTCCACCCGGGTGACTGGCTGCTCGTCTGGCGGGGGACCAGGGCCGGGCGCGCGGTCCGGCTCCGCCCCGGGCAGCTGGTGATCGCCCGGCACCCGGCCCGGCCGGACCTGCTGCTGGTGAAGCGGGCCGCGCGGCGCGAGCCCGGCGGCTGGTGGCTGGCCGCCGACAACCTGCCGGCCGGCGCGGCCGACAGCCGGACGTTCGGCGTGGTCGCGGACCGGCTGATCGTAGGCCGGGTGCTGCTCCGCTACCGCCGTGCCCGGGCCCGGCAGGCGCCCGGGTAACCGGAAACCCCCGGACACCAGATAACGAAGACCCCCGGCCGCCAGGGCCGGGGGTCGTCGTCTCGGGCTACGTGCGTCCCGGGATCAGGCCGCGCTCCGCTCGGGCGGCTCGATGCCGGACTGCCGCTCGACCAGCGCGAGCATCTCCGCCTTGGGCAGCCGGGTGGCGATCGCCCAGTAGTAGATGATCAGGCTGAACACGGCCACCACCAGCATGTCCCACCAGAACGGGATCCGGAACGTGTTGTCCGGGCCGAACTGGCCCTGCCAGGTGATGACGCCCAGGCCGATCAGGTACACCGGCAGCCACTGCGCCGACTTCCAGTCCAGCGGCGGGCGGTTCTCGTCGAAGGCCATGAAGATGGCGATCAGGACGTACCCGACCACGACCACGATGCCCAGCTTCCAGACCGTCTCAAAGCCCGACCAGTAGATGAGCATGTTGGCGATGATGAACGAGACCGGGGCCCACACCGCGCCCACGGGCACCCGGTAGGGCCGGTCGGCCTCCGGGACCGTCCGCCGGAACGCGCCCATGGCCAGCGGCGCGCCGGCGTACATCAGCACGCTGGCGCTGGTGACCAGGCTGACCAGGGAGTGCCAGCTCGGGAACGGCAGCAGGAAGACCAGCCCGGCGAAGAACGCGACGATCAGGCTGATCCACGGGACGCCGTTCTTGTCGACCCTGGTGAAGGCCTGCGGGAAGTAGCGGTTGCGGCCCAGCCCGTAGCCGACCCGGGAGGACGAGGTCTGGTACATCAGCCCGGTGCCGAACGGGGAGATGAACGCGTCGATCCGCAGGACGATGGCCAGCGCGCTCAGCCCGACGATGCCGGCCAGCCCGGCGAACGGCCCGGCCAGGATGTTGGTGTTGCTGATCCCCGACCACCCGTGGGTGAGCTCGCTGGTCGGCATGGCGCCGATGAACACCACCTGCAGCATGACGTAGATGACGATGCCGATGCCGGTGGCCAGCAGGATGGCCCGGGGCAGGTTCTTCTGCGGGTCCTTGATCTCCGCGGCCAGCTGGTCGGCCTGCTCGAAGCCGAGGTAGGCGAACACGATGCCCGCCGAAGGGATCGCCCCGAACAGCGCCTTGATCCCGTAGGGCATGAAGCCGCCGCCGGCGCTGAAGTTGCTGCCGTGGAACTTGAACAGCAGCACGATGATGGTGATGACCGGGATGGCCACCTTCCACCAGGTGATGCCCGCGTTGACCTTGCTGAACAGGCGCATGGCCATGAAGTTCAGCGCGGTGAAGATGATCAGCAGGACGATCGTCATCACGAAGCCGACCCCGGTGACGTTGCCCTTCCCGCCCGCCGCGCTGGCGTTGAACAGGCCGTGCCAGTAGTACGACCCGTACTGCATCACCGCGAAGCACTCGATGGGGGCCACCGTGACGGCCTGGATCCAGGAGAAGAAGCCGAACGAGATGCCGGCCACGCTGCCGTAGGCCAGGTGCGGGAAGCGCGCGGTGCCGCCGGAGACCGGGTACATGCCGCCCAGCTCGGCGTGCACCAGAGCCAGGAAGATGACCGCGACGCCACCGATGATCCAGCCCAGCAGTGCGGCTGGCCCCGCGGCCTGGACGGCGAAGAGCGCTCCGAACAGCCAGCCCGAGCCGATGATGGAGGTCTCCGACGCCCAGGTGGCGCCGATCAACCCCATCTCTCGTTTCAGGCCTACATCCGAAGGCGCCTTCGGAGCAGCCGCTACGGACTCAGTTGCCATGGTCCGATCCTTCTTTCCGGTCCGCATACGTTGGCCATACGGCCAGTGAGTAGGCCCATGGTAATGATCGTCAAACTGCCTGAGAAGAAGTCAGTGGCTTCATTTCGGTAACGCGGATCACGATCAGTCCTTGCGGCGACACGGGCCGCTGCCTGCGGAATTTGCCGGCGCCGAGGGTATATGCCCACGTATGAGTCGGATTGGGGCGGTTGGGAAGGACTCAGTTCCGGCCCGCCGGCCCGGCTATCGACTCCGGAACTTCCGTGTTACGGAGGCGAAAACAATTGAGCGGAGGGACGCGGGAGCGGCCTGGCCGGGCGGTGGCTACACCGCGGCGGTGGACGCCTTCTCGCTGTCCGGGCTGCGCCGGCGCTCGTGCAGGGCCGTCACGCTGGCCTTGGCCGCGCAACGGTCGCCGCAGTACGCCTGCGACCGGTCAGATGTCGTGTCCACCAGCACGTTCGGGCAGGACGGCGCCTCGCAGTGGCGCAGCCGGTCGGCGCCCAGGCTGGTGAGCACGATGGTCAGCCCCAGCACCGCGCCCGCCGCGTACCGGTCCGCGACCGACCCGCTGTCCGCGTGATGCAGATGCCAGGTCCCGCCGTCGTGCCGGGTGACCTCCGGGTGGACGGGGTGCCGGGCCAGCAGCGCGTTCAGCCGCGCGGCCGCCTCGTCCCCGTCGCCCGCCGCGGTGGCGGTGAAGATGATGCGGAGCTGGGACCGCAGTTCCCGCAGCGCGTCAAGATCCGCCCCGGTGACCCGGGTGCACAAAGCGGCCCGGTCCGCCATGAGGGCCTGGTAGGCCTGCACGGTGGCGAGCTCATCCTGGCGGCCGGCGCCAGCGTCGCTCGTGTTGACCAAGCGCACCGCCAGCTCGGCGTAGGAGTTGAGATCCACTCCAGTCCTTAAGCTGCTGGGGGACATGGGGGTCCGCTTCCCCGCACCGAGTATGGCACAGACCGGCGGCCTGGCCGGCCCTTCTGCCGGGTCGCCCGTACTGCTTGGTGGCTGAGTGTAGCGACGTGGTGCCGGGCGGCCGTGCGGCGGGGCCTCGCGGCCGCCCGGGCGGCCCCAGCTCGCCGGCCGGGCCGCCGCAGGCGTTAGGGTGCGCCCATGTTCGCTGTCACTGCCGCACGCATCGACGCCGATGACCCGCTGAGCGGGCTGGAGCTGGGCGAGCACCCGGAACCGGCGCCCCCGGACGGGTGGACCACGGTGACCGTGCGGGCCGCGGCGCTCAACCACCACGATGTCTGGACCCTGCGCGGGGTGGGCATCTCGGCGGACCGGCTGCCCATCGTGGTGGGCTGCGACGCGGCCGGCGTGGACGAGGACGGCCGGGACGTGATCGTGCACGCGGTGATCGGCGACCCGACGGTCGCGGGCGGCGACGAGACGCTCGACCCGCGGCGCTCCCTGCTGTCCGAGCGGCACGACGGCACGTTCGCCCAGCGGGTCGCGGTGCCCCGGCGCAACCTGGTGCCCAAGCCCGCGGCGCTGTCGTTCACCGAGGCCGCCTGCCTGCCCACGGCGTACCTGACCGCGTACCGGATGCTGTTCACCAAGTCCGGCCTGCAGCCCGGGGCCACCATCCTGGTCCAGGGGGCGGGCGGCGGTGTCGCGACCGCGCTCATCGGGCTCGGGCGCGCCGCCGGCTTTCGCGTCTGGGCGACCAGCCGCGACGAGGGCAAGCGCCGCCGCGCCCTGGAACTGGGGGCGGACCAGGTCTTCGCGGCCGGGGCGAAACTGCCGGAGCGGGTGGACGCGGTCATGGAATCGGTGGGCGAGGCCACCTGGGCCCACTCGCTGCGCGCCCTCAGGCCCGGCGGCCGGATCGTGGTCTGCGGCGCGACCAGCGGGGCCGTGCCGCCGGCCGACCTGAACCGGGTCTTCTTCCTCCAGCTGTCCGTGGTCGGCTCGACCATGGGCACCCGCGACGAGCTGGAGCGGCTGGCCACCTTCCTCGAGCAGACCGGCGTGCGGCCGGCGATCGACCGGGTCATGCCGCTGGAGCAGGCCAAGGACGGTTTCGCCGCGATGATCGCGGGCGAGGTGTTCGGCAAGGTCGTGTTCACCGTCTAGCCGGGGGTGCGGACCGTGGGTGCGCCGGAGCGGCCCCGGGTGGTGGTGACCCACTGGGTGCATCCGGAGGTGGCCGGGTACCTGGCCAGTTTCTGTGCCCCGGTGCTGCCTGCCGGGCCGGGCGAGGTCTTCCCGCCGGCCACGGTCGCGGGCCTGGCCGCGGGCGCCACCGGGCTCATCACCGGGATGTCCGACCGGGTGGATGACGCGTTCCTGGCCGGCTGCCCGCGGCTGCGGGTGGTCAGCGCGACGCTCAAGGGCTACGACAACTTCGACGCCGCCGCCTGCACCCGCCGCGGGGTATGGCTGACCATCCTGCCCGACCTGCTGACCTCGCCCACCGCGGAGCTCGCGGTCGGCCTGATCATCGGGATCATGCGCCGGGTGGCCGAGGCCGACCGGGAGATGCGCCAGGGCACGTTCGCGGGCTGGCGGCCCCGCCTGTACGGCGCCGGCCTGGACGGGGCCACCGCGGGCATCGTGGGGATGGGGGAGGTGGGCCGGGCGATAGCCGCCCGGCTGCGGGGATTCGGGACCCGGATCGTCTACTGCGATCCCCGCCCCGTGCCGCCCCCGGCGCTCCCCGGGGCGGAGGTGACCCGGCTGGACTGGTTTTCGTTGCGGGAAGTAAGCGACGTGGTGGTGCTGGCGCTGCCGCTGACCGCCGGCACCCGCCATCTGCTCGGCGCGCAGGCCCTGGCCACGATGCGGCCCGGCGCCTTCCTGGTCAACATCGGCCGCGGGTCGGTGGTGGACGAGGAGGCCGTGGCCAGCGCGCTCGCCTCCGGGCGGCTCGGCGGCTATGCGGCCGACGTGTTCGCCCTGGAGGACTGGGCGCTGCCGGACCGGCCCCGGCGTATCCCGCCGCGGCTGCTCGCCCACCCGCGGACCCTGTTCACCCCGCACCTCGGCTCCGCGGTGGACGCCGTGCGCAGGCAGATGTCGCGGGAGGCGGCCCGCCAGGTGCACCAGGTGCTCCGCGGGCAGCGACCCGACCATGCCGTCAACGAGCCGGCCCGGCCCCGGCCGGGACCATGACGCCGCGGGACGCTACTGCCGGTAGGTGCTGAGGAACGCGGCGAGCCGCCCGATCGCGTCGTCCAGCACGTCGATCCCGGCCAGGAACACCATCCGCAGGTGGTCGGGAGTGTCCAGGTTGAACCCGGTGCCGTGGGTGAGCAGCAGATGCTGCTGCTCCAGCAGGTCGATGACCAGTTGCTGGTCATCGGAGATCTTGTGGACGTCCGGGTCGAGCCGGGGGAACACGTACAGCGCGCCGCGCGGCTTGACGCAGTCCACGCCGGGGATCTCGTTCAGCGCCTGCCAGGCGTGGTCGCGCTGGTCGCGGAGCCTGCCTCCCGGCTGCAGCAGCGCGGTGATGCTCTGCGGCCCGCCCAGCGCGGCCTGGATCGCGTACTGGCTCGGCACGTTCGGGCACATCCGCATGTTGGCCAGCAGTTCCAGGCCCTCCAGGTACCCGGCCGCTTCCCGGCGGGGGCCGCTGACCAGCATCCAGCCGGTGCGAAAGCCCGGCGCGCGGTAGGTCTTGGACAGCCCGGACAGGGTCAGCACGACGAGATCGGGGGCCAGCGCGGCGGTCGATTCGTGCACCGCGCCGTCGTAGAGGATCTTGTCGTAGATCTCGTCGGCCAGCACCAGCAGGCCGTGCCGGCGGGCCAGGTCGAGCAGGCCGAGCAGGGTCTCCCGGGAGTACACCGCCCCGGTCGGGTTGTTCGGGTTGATGATCACCAGGGCCCGGGTGTCCTTGGTGATCTTCGAGGCCACATCGTCCAGGTCGGGCTGCCAGCCGGTCTGCTCGTCGCAGCGGTAGTGCGCGGCCCGGGCGCCGCACAGGATCACCGCGCCGGTCCACAGCGGGTAGTCGGGGCTGGGCACGAGGACCTCGTCCCCGGGGTCCAGGAGGGCCTGCAGGGCCATCACGATCAGCTCGGACACCCCGTTGCCGAGGAAGACGTCGTCCGGGCCGACGTCCGGCACGCCCGCGGTGGTGTAATACTGCGCGACGGCCAGCCGGGCGGAATGGATGCCCCGGGCGTCGCTGTATCCCTGCGCGTCCCCGATGTTCTGGACCAGCTCGGTGACCACGGAGTCGGGCGCCATCAGCCCGAACGGTGCCGTGTTGCCGATGTTGAGCTTGAGGATCCGGTGCCCCTCGGCCTCCAGCTGCCGGGCCCGGCGCAGCACCGGGCCGCGGATGTCGTAACGGACGTTATTCAGCCTGCTGGCCTGCGGCACCATCACCAGGTACCTCCTGATCCGGGGATTGGGGCTCTGCGCCGGAACAGCGCAGCGGCGGTCACGGAACGCGATAAGAGCCTATCTTCGCGCCGGCGGCCCGGTCCGCGAACCGTTTTCAGCGGGGGACGCCGGGTCGCGTCGCCGTGCCCGCTCCGGGGAGTGCCTTCCTCCGGCGGGTCTGGGTGGCCGGTGTCTGGGTGGCCGGGGGGTCCGGCCGGGTGCCGGGGCGCCGAAGACCTCGGCCTTGATCCGGTCCAGCGCGTCGTCCAGGATCGCCCGCAGGTCCCCCACGGCATCCTCGCTCACCGCCTGCGCCTGCGCCGCCGCCGCCCGCAGTTCCCGGGTGAACCGGCGGGCCAGCTGTTCCAGGTCCCGGTAGGTCCCGGGGTCCGCCCAGCCTCGCCCCCCGGGCGGGGCGCCGTTGCGCGGGGGACGGCTGCCGCCGTGGCTGGTCCTGCCGTGGCTGCTGCCGCCCTGGGTGCTGCCGCCCTGGGTGCTGCCGCCCTGGGTGCTGCCGCCCTGGGTGCTGCCGCGGGGCGGCGGGGTGCCGCGCCGGTGCATGTCCCGCGCGGCAAAGGTCAGTTCCTCGCGCAGGTTGCGCACCGTCTCCCGGACGTCCTCGGTGACCTCACGGGCGATGTCCCGGACCGACGCGGTGATCTCGTCCTCCAGCTCGCTGAGGTCATCGGGGCGGCTGCGGAGTTCCTCCCGGCCCTTGTCGGTGATCCGGTAGACCTTCCGCCCGTCCGCCTCGTCGTGGGTGACCAGGCCCTCTTCCTCGAGCCGGGCCAGCCGGGGATAAATGGTGCCCGGGGGAGGGGGCGTAGACGCCCATGAACCGGTCCTGGAGCAGCCGGATGACCTCGTAGCCGTGCCGGGGCGACTCGTCGAGCAGCTTGAGCAGGTACAGCCGGAGCCGGCCGTGCCGGAAAACGGGGCTCACCGGCGGCCTCCTGCCGCCTCGGCGGCCGCCTGGGGCGGTCCCGGCTGGGCCCGCTGCAGCAGCGTGACCTGGCCTGACATGGTGCTGACCCGGACCACCCCGGGACGTCCGGGCCGCTGTCGCCGGCGCCCCGGGTCCAGCTCGCCGCTGAGCGTGCTGGTGCCGGGATGCTGGCTGGACCGCAGGCCCGGGAACTCGCTCAGCACCCGCCCGGTGGCGGACCGCAGGTCCACCCGGGCCCGGGCGTCGGCGGGCAGCCGGATCGCGACCGGCCCGGACACGGTGGCCACCCGCAGCGCCGCGTCCTGGTCCAGGTCGATGTCCGCGGTGACCCGCCCGCTCACCGTCTTGGCGCCAGCCGGTCCACCGAGCCGTCAGCCAGGGTGAGGTCGCCGGACACCGAGTTGAACCCGATCGTGCCGCCGAGGCCCTGGGCCTCGATATCGCCGGACACCGTCCGGGCGTTGACCGCGCCGGTCACCCCGTCCAGCGTGATGGCCCCGGACACGCTCTTCACCGAGGTCGCCGCCGAGATGCCGGACACGATGGCGCTCGCGGTGACCACGCCCAGCTGGACCGGGCAGTCCTTCGGAACCGTGATCGTGATGGTGGCGGAGGTCCGGTCCGGCCGCAGCCAGCTGAGCAGCCCGTCCCAGCTCAGGTCCTGGTAGCTGACCGTGAGGGTACCGTCGGCGTGGTTCACCACCAGCGGCTGGCCGGTCACCCCCGCGATGTCCAGGCAGGCGCGGTCGCCGGTGCTGAGCACCGCCACCGAGCCGCCGATGGCGCGGACCCGGAGCGCGTCCACCCGGTCGAAGTCGTACGTAGCAGGAGCGTCAACGGTCCAGCGCTGCATGGTCGTGATCCTTTCCCCAGCCCGGCAGCCTGGCGGCCAGGCTTCCCGGCGGCCCGGCGTCCGGGCGTCCGGGCGTCCGGGCGTCCGGGCAGTAATACGATATATCGCGTTGGCCGGAAGTCAAGATGTATCGCGATCCGCGGGCCGACAGGCGCGAGGGCGGGATACGGGCGGCCAGGCGCCAGGGCCAGGCGGGATGCGGGCGGCTGGGCCGCCGACTGCCGACTGGTGGCCGCCAGGCGCCGGCCGCTGGCTAGTCCGGGTCGTCCTCGTCGAGCCGGGCCAGCCAGGTGGCCAGCTGTTCTACCGTCGCTCTCGGCCTCGGGGAACAGGTCGACGAACTCGCGCAGCCGTTCCGCCAGCCAGCCCAGGCTGACCTCGTCATCTGCGCGCCGGTCGAGAAGTTCCTCGATGCCGCGGTCGGTGAAGTACATCGCCTACGCTCCCGGCAGCGCCTGGTCCACGAGCTGCTGGTGCTCGGCTTTGTGCGCGGTCGCCGAGCCCACGGCGGGCGGCCCGCTGGCGGGCAGCGAGATCACGCCCACCGGGCGGCCGAGGACCGGGGGCAGCTTCAGGGCCATGGTCGGCCAGGCGCCCATGTTGGCGGGCTCCTCCTGGACCCAGGTGATCTCCTCCAGGCCCGGGTAGCGGCCGAGCTCGGCGGTCAGCTCGTCGGCGGGAAGCGGGTAGAGCCGCTCGACGCGGATGATCGCGGTGTCGGTCCGCCCCTCCTCGGCCCGCCGGTGCGCGAGGTCGTAGTAGATCTTGCCCGAGCACAGCAGCACCCGGCGGACCCCGGACGGGTCCGGGGCCTGGGGATCGCCGATCACCGGGAGGAACGAGCCGGTGGCGAACTCGGCCACCGCCGAGGACGCCTCCTTGAGCCGGAGCATCGACTTCGGCGTGAACACCACCAGCGGGGCCCGCCGTGGCGACAGCGCCTGCCAGCGGAGCAGGTGGAAGTAGTTGGCCGGGGTGGTCGGCAGCGCGACCGTCATGTTCCCCTGGGCGCACAGGCCGAGGAAGCGCTCGATCCGGGCCGAGGAATGGTCCGGTCCCTGCCCCTCGTAACCGTGCGGCAGCAGCAGGACCACGCTGGACTGCTGGCCCCACTTCTGCTCCCCGGAGCTGATGAACTCGTCCAGGATCGTCTGCGCGCCGTTGACGAAGTCGCCGAACTGGGCTTCCCAGCAGACCAGGGCCCCGGGCCGGGCGACTGAGTAGCCGTACTCGAAGCCCACCGCCGCGAACTCCGACAGCAGCGAGTCATAGGCGTGGAACCGGGCGCTGGCCGAGTTGAACTGGCGCAGCGGGGTGTACTCCGCCCCGGTATGCCGGTCCACCAGGACCGCATGCCGCTGGCCGAACGTGCCGCGGCGGGTGTCCTGGCCCACCAGCCGGACCGGATGCCCGTCCATCAGCACCGACCCGAACGCAAGCAGCTCCCCGGTCGCCCAGTCGATGGCGTTCTGCTCGACCATGGTGGCCCGGCGGGCCAGCAGGGGCTGCAGCCGCGGATGCGGGGTGAAGCCCTCGGGCAGGCTGAGCTGGGTGTCCACGATCTGCTTGATCGCCTCTTCGGAGATCGCGGTGGGCACGCTGCGATGATCGATCGGTTCCAGGGTGGTCTGCGGCCGGACCACCGCGCCGGGGTCCACCGGCCGCTTGGTCGCCTCCCGGGTCTCGGTGAAGGCCCGCTCCAGGTGCTTCTGGTAGTCCCGCAGCGCCTGCTCGGCCTCTTCCATCGTGATGTCGCCCCGGCCGATCAGCGACTCGGTGTAGAGCTTGCGGGTGGACCGCTTGGCGTCGATCAGGTCATACATCAGCGGCTGGGTGAACGAGGGGTTGTCCGCCTCGTTGTGGCCCCGCCGCCGGTAGCAGATCATGTCGATGACGACGTCCTTGCGGAACTGCTGGCGGTAGGCGAAGGCGAGCCGGCCGACCCGGACCACGGCCTCCGGGTCGTCCCCGTTGACGTGGAAGATCGGTGCCTGGATCATCCGGGCCACGTCCGTGGAGTACACGCTGGACCGCGACTCCGCGGGCGCGGTGGTGAAGCCCACCTGGTTGTTCACCACGATGTGCACGGTCCCGCCGGTGCGGTAGCCGCGCAGCTGGGACAGGTTCAGCGTCTCGGCGACCACGCCCTGGCCGGCGAACGCGGCGTCTCCGTGGATCAGCACCGGCAGCACCGTGAAGCCGGGCTCGCCCCGGTCGATGACGTCCTGCTTGGCCCGGACCACGCCTTCCAGGACCGGGTCCACCGCCTCGAGGTGGCTCGGGTTGGCCACCAGGGACGTGGGGATCGTGGCGCCCTCGCTGCTCTTGAACACGCCGCTGGCGCCCAGGTGGTACTTCACGTCCCCGGAGCCGTGCGTGCTGCGCGGGTCCAGGTTGCCCTCGAACTCCTGGAAGATCTGGGCGTAGGACTTGCCGATGATGTTGGCCAGCACGTTGAGCCGGCCCCGGTGGGCCATGCCCATCACGGCCTCGTCCAGCGAGGCCTGGGCGGCCTCGGTGAGCACGGCGTCCACCAGCGGGATCAGTGCCTCCGCGCCCTCCAGCGAGAACCGGCGCTGGCCCACGTACTTGGTCTGCAGGAACATCTCGAACGCCTCGGCCACGTTCAGCCGGGACAGGATCTGCATCTGCTCGTCGTGGCCGGCCCGGTCGTGCGGGCGCTCGACCCGGGCCTGGATCCAGGCCCGCTCCTCGGGGTTCTGGATGTGCATGTACTCCACGCCGACCGTGCGGCAGTAGGAGTCGCGCAGCACGCCCAGGATCTCCCGGAGCTTCATCAGCGGCTTGCCGCCGAACCCGCCGGTGGCGAACTCCCGCTCCAGGTCCCACAGGGTCAGGCCGTGCTGGTTGATGTCCAGGTCGGGGTGCTTGCGCTGGCGGTACTCCAGCGGGTCGGTGTCGGCCATCAGGTGGCCGCGGACCCGGTAGGCGTGAATCAGCTCGTGCACCCGCGCCGACTTGGTGATGTCGTCCTCGTGGCCGGCCGGGATGTCCCGGACCCAGCGGATCGGCTCGTAGGGGATCTTCAGCGCCTGGAAGACCTCATCCCAGAAACCGTGCTCGCCGAGCAGCAGCTGGTGGATCTGGCGCAGGAACTCCCCGGACTGCGCGCCCTGGATGATCCGGTGGTCGTAGGTCGAGGTGAGGGTGACCGACTTGCTGATCGCCAGCCGGGTCATGGTCTCCTCGGCCGCGCCCTGGTAGGCCGCCGGGATACTCCATCGCCCCGACGCCCACGATGCAGCCCTGCCCGGCCATCAGCCGCGGCACCGAGTGCTCGGTGCCGATCGTGCCCGGGTTGGTCAGGCTGATCGTGGTGCCCGCGTAGTCGTCCACGGTGAGCTTGCCGCCCCGGGCCCGGCGGACCACGTCCTCGTACGCCATCCAGAACTGGCGGAAGTCCATCGCCTCGGCGGCCTTGACCGCGGGCACCAGGAGCTGGCGCGATCCGTCCTTGCCGGTCACGTCGATGGCCAGGCCCAGGTTGACGTGCTCAGGCTCGACGATCGCGGGCTTGCCGTCTAGCTCGGCGTAGGAGTGGTTCATGGCCGGGAAGGCGGTCAGCGCCTTCACCACCGCGAACCCGATCAGGTGGGTGAACGACACCTTGCCGCCCCGGCCGCGGGCCAGGTGGTTGTTGATGACGATGCGGTTGTCGATCAGCAGCTTGGCGGGTACCGACCGGACGCTGGTCGCGGTGGGGACGCTCAGGCTGGCGGCCATGTTGACCGCGGTCCGGGCCGCCGCGCCGCGCAGCCGGGACGCCGGTGCGCCCGGCGCGGCCGGGGCCGCGCCGGACGGCGGGCCCGCGGCGGGGCCGGGGGCCGGGGCGCTGGCCGGGCTGGGCGGAGCAGCCGCCGGGGCAGCCGGGGCTGACGCCGGCGCGGGCGCGCTGGCCTGGGCCGGGGCGGCCCCGCCACCGTTGCGCGGCGGCGGGCCCCCGGGGAGGCCTGCCGGCGGCGGGACTGCTGTCCGCCGCCGGGCTGGGCGCACCGGGCAGGCCGTGCAGCTCGGCGGCGCGGGCCGCCCCGCTGCCGGCCGGCGGGGAGTAATCGGCGAAGAAATTCCACCAGGCCATGTCCACTGAGCCCGGGTCGGCCAGGTAACGCTGGTAGAGCTCGTCCACGAGCCATTCGTTCGGCCCGAAGTCCTTGCTGGCCGCGCCGTCGCCGGAATGCTCGTGCGGTGCACCCTCGCCCGCTCCGGGTGCGGGACTGCTGGGTGTTGCTTCGCTGAGATCCGCGGACTGCGGCGCCTCAGAAGACACGGCGGACATCGCCCTCTTCCGATGTTTGGATTTCTGTCACTCCCGGCCTCCCAGGCTACCGCCGCGGCAGCGCCCCGGGTCCGGGCCGCCTGCTCATGATCGCGCGGACATGCGGTCCCTGTCATGCGGTGAGAGCCAGTTCACATACGGTCCCTTGGGCACGATGCGGCTCGGGTTGATCCAGTCCTGGGTCTGGTAGTAGTGCCGCTTGATCTGATCGAAGTCGGTGGTGTCACCGAAGCCCGGAAGCTGATAGAGGTCCCGCGCGTAGCCCCAGAGCCCCGGGTAGTCCACCAGCCGGTTCAGGTTGCACTTGTAATGGGTGTGATAGACCGCGTCGAAACGGGCCAATGTCGGGTATAGCCGCACATCGGCCTCGGTGATATTGCTGCCGAGCAGGAACCTGCGCCGGGTCAGCCGTTCCTCCAGCGCGCTCAGCGTGCTGAACAGGGCGTCGAACGCCTCCTCGTAGCCCGCCTGGCTGGTGGCCAGCCCCGCCTTGTAGACGCCGTTGTTGACCGCGTGGTAGATCAGCGTGCTCAGCGCGTCGATCTCGGCCCGCTGCGGCACCGGGTACAGATCTGGCGCGCCGGGCCGGTGGTAACCGCGGAACTCGGTCTCGAACGTGATCGTGATCTGCTGGAAGTCGTTCTCGACGATGCGCTGGCTGCGGGTGTCCCACACGAACGGGACCGTGAACCGGCCCCGGTAGCCGGGGTCGGTGGTCAGGTAGAGGTCCGAGACGAACCGGGCCCCGCTGACCGGGTCGACGCCGCCGGTGGTGGCCGGGAAGCGCCAGCCGCGCTCGTCCCGGATCGGGTCTACCAGGCTGAGCCCGATGACCCGCTCCAGCCCGAGCAGCCTGCGCACGATGAGCGAACGATGCGCCCAGGGGTCGGCCAGCGAGGCATACAGCTGGTAACGCCCGGGTTCTGCCAGGTACCCGCTCGATCCGTCGCCCGTGATCCGCGTGGCAAACACGTTCGCCGGGCGGACGAAGCCACCCGAAGGCAGGACCTCAGGGCCAGTGTCGGGAGTAACTGGCATCATCCTCCCTCCTGCCAGCTGAGCACGATTGCAGCGGATTCGTCAGCAGATGATGGCCGGCCCGGTGGCCTGGCGGAAGGGGGGCCGCCGGGCCACGGGCGAGGTGGCACAAACCGCACCAGCCCAGTGGCTAGCATCGCACCGGAAGGCACCGTGTTTCCTGGAGAGGGCCAGGCCCGGTTTCCCGGGGAGGCCAGGACTCGTTCGTCGGGGGCCCTGGCGCCGGAGGCGGGCGTGACCAGTTAAGGACAGGTTAAGGCCGGTTCTGGCCGGCGTGGTGCGGGAGATGGCAAAGAGAGCCGGGCCGGGCACTCTGGGAGGGAGACGGAGTGTCCTCTATCACCTCGGAACTGGCCCGGCTCAGCGGCCCGGTCGCGCTGCTGCTGGTCGGCGCCCTGGTCTTCGGGGAGACCGCGGTCTTCCTGGGGTTTGTCATCCCGGGGGAGACCGCCGCGGTGCTGGGCGGCGTGCTGGCCAGCCGCGGCCGGGTCTCGCTCCCGCTGATGACCGTCGTGGTCGTCGTGGCCGCGGTGACCGGGCCGCTGGTCGGCTACGAGATCGGCCGGCACCTGGGCGGCCGCCTGCTCGGCGCGCGGCGGATGCGCCGGGTGGCCGCGCGGCGTGGACCGGGCCGAGGCGGTCCTGCGCCGGCGGGGCGGCCTCGCGGTGCTGCTCGGCCGGTTCGTCGCGGTGCTGCGCGCCCTGGTGCCCGCGGTCGCGGGCACCACCCGGATGCGCTACCGGACGTTCCTGTTCTACGACGTGCTCGGCGGCCTTATCTGGGGCGTCGGTTACTGCCTGCTCGGCTACCTGGCCGGCTCGGCGTACGCGGTGATCGAGCGCGCCGTCGGCACCGGCGTGGCCATCGCGGTCGCGGTCGTGGCCCTCGGCGCGGTGGCGTTCTGGGTGGTCCGGCGGCACCGCCGCGAGGCGGCCGAGTTGGTCACCGAGGATCCCGCCCTCCCGGACCCGGCCGGCCCGGAACGCCCCGGCTGAGCCCGGCCCGTGACCATTTGTCCGCCGGTGCGAACCAGGTCCCGGCGGCCTGGGCTACTAAATCAGCACGCAGGGAAGATTTCCTCCCCCAGCCCGGATTGCTCCCGCGGGCCCGGCCGGGCCCGTGCCTAGCATGGGTAATCAGGAGGTGGCGGAAAGTGCGCGAGTTCGGTGAGCTCGAGTCCGCGATCATGGATGTCGTTTGGGCCAGTGACCGGGCGTACTTAGTACGGGAGGTCCGCGAGCGGCTCTCCTATACCCGCCCCCTCGCCTACACGACCGTGATGACGGTCATGAACATCTTGTACGGCAAGGGCGTGCTGTGCCGGGAGAAGCACGGCCGCGCCTGGCGTTACTGGCCGGCGGAGTCCCGTGAGGAACACGACGCCCGGCTGATGGCCGAGGTCCTGCGTTCCGGCGGGAACGAGCGCATCACGATGATGCGGTTCGTCGAGCGGGTCAGCGACGAGGAGCGGGAAAGCCTGCGCAACGCCGTCCTGCACACGAACGGGCGGCGGCTGGCGGCCTCGTAGCCCGGTGGTGGCCCCGTCCCTGGCGGCCGGTGCCTCGCAGCCCGGTGCCTCGCAGCCCGGGCCCGCCGCTCAGCCCGCGGCGGGACCGAACACGTCGGGGCGGCGGTGCTGCAGGCACGGCAGCGAGTCCCGGACTTTCGCGGTCAGCGCGGTGTCCACCTCGCCGACCCCGACCCCCGGGAAGGGGCCCAGGTCCAGCCGGACGGTGCCCATCGGGTCAACCAGCATGCTGCGGCCGATCCCGGTCGGGGCGCGGGTCCGCGGCGACTCCGGGTCGGGCACCTGTCCCGCGGCCGCCACCCAGACCGTGTTCTCGATCGCGCGGGCCCGGACCAGGGTGACCCAGTGCTCCTCCTTGAACAGGCCGGCCGCCCAGGCGGCCGGGACCACGAGGAGGTCGGCGCCCTCGGCCACGAGGCAGCGGGCCAGCTCGGGGAAGCGGATGTCATAGCAGGTCAGCAGCCCCACGCGGAGGCCCGCGAGATCGGCGACGACCGGGCTGTCGCCCGGGGCGACCACCGTGGACTCCGTCTCGCCGAGTGAGTCGAACAGGTGGATCTTGCGGTACGCCGCGACGCGCTGGCCGGCCGCGTCGTAGCCGACCGCGGTGTTGTAGACCCGGCCGTCCGGCGCGGGCTCGAACACCCCGGCGACCAGGGCCACCCCCGTCCCGCGGGCAGCGGCGGCCAGTCCCGCGCCGAACGGCCCGTCCAGCGGCTCGGCCACGGCCGGCAGGTCGGTGCCGAACCGGGCCTGGGCCGCCTCCGGGAACACGGCCAGTGCCGCGCCGCCCCGGGCGGCCGCCTCGAGCGCCCCGCGGACCCGGGTCAGGTTCACCGCCGGGTCGGGGCTGACCGGCAGCTGGCCGAGTGCGATCGCAGTCCGCATGAGCGCAGCGTAATTCACCCGGGCGCGGCGCAGGGACCCGCTGGCCAGCGACGGCCGCACGGCCTGTGTGATCTCATGGCGGTGTGGACCGACCATTGCTGAACCGCCAGCTCGCCGGCATGGGCACGACGATCTTCGCCGAGATGTCGGCGCTGGCCCTGACGACCGGGTCGGTCAACCTCGGCCAGGGCTTCCCGGACACCGACGGCCCGGCCGAGATCGCCGCCGCGGCCGCCGCGGCCATCCTGGAAGGGCGGGGCAACCAGTACCCGCCGGGCCCGGGCATTCCCGAGCTGCGGCACGCGGTCGCCGCCCACCAGAAGCGCTTCTACGGCGTGGACGTCGACCCCGACCGCGAGGTCCTGGTCACCGCGGGCGCCACCGAGGCGATCGCGGCCGCGCTGATCGCGCTCCTCGAGCCGGGCGACGAGGCCATCGCGTTCGAGCCCTACTACGACTCCTACGCCGCCTGCGTGGCCATGGCGGGCGCCACCCGGATCCCGGTCACCCTGCGGCCGCCCGGGTTCCGCCCCGACCTCGGGGCCCTCCGGGCCGCGATTACCCCGCGCACCCGGCTCCTGCTGCTGAACACGCCGCACAACCCGACCGGGGCGGTGTTCACCCGGGCCGAGCTCACCGGGATCGCGGCGCTGGCCCGCGAGCACGACCTGCTGGTGGTCTCCGACGAGGTGTACGAGCACCTCGTGTTCGAGGGTGAGCACATCCCCATCGCCACCCTTCCGGGCATGCGCGAGCGCACCGTCACGATCAGCTCTGCGGCCAAGACGTTCTCGTTCACCGGCTGGAAGATCGGCTGGGTGACCGGCACCCCGGAGCTGGTGACCGCGGTGCGCACCGTCAAGCAGTTCCTCACCTACGTGACCGGCGGGCCGTTCCAGTACGCGGTGGCCCAGGCGCTCGCCCTCCCCGACTCCTACTTCGCGTCGGTCAGCGCCGATCTGCAGGCCAAGCGCGATGTGCTCTGCGCGGGCCTGGCCGACGTGGGTTTCGAGGTGTTCCGGCCGGCCGGCACGTACTTCGTGACCACGGACGTCCGGTCGCTGGGCGAGACCGACGGGATGGAGTTCTGCCGGGAACTGCCGGCCCGGGCGGGGGTGGTCGCGATCCCGAGCTCCGTGTTCTACGACACCGACGCGGGCCGGTCCCAGGTCAGGTTCGCCTTCTGCAAGAAGCCGGAGGTGCTGCGCGAGGCGCTGGCCCGCCTGGCGCGGCGCGGCCTTGGCTAGCGGCCCGGTTCCTGGCCACGGGGCCGCCGGCGACCTGGCGGCGCCGGGCGACGATGCGTTCGGGGCGGATCTCTACGCCCGGCTGCCCGCGGCGGGGAACCTGGTCTTCTCCCCGGCCAGCATCGCGACCGCGCTGCGCCTGGTGCTGCCCGGGGCCCGGGGCGAGACGGCGGCCCAGATCGCGGCGGCGCTGCACCTGGCCAGCCCGGACGACGCCCGGCCGGCCCTGGAGGCCGTCTCGGCGCTGCTGGAGGACCTGGCCGCCGGTGACCTCACGCTCCGCGCGCCGAACAGCATGTGGGTGCAGTCAGGCCTGCCGCTGGAGCCCGCCTTCACCGCGGCGCTGGCCGCCGCCGCGGCCGTCACCGTGCGCGACGCCGACTTCCGCCGGGCCGCGGACCAGGCCCGCCAGGAGATCAACCAGTTCATCGCGGACCAGACCGCGGGCAAGATCACCGGGTTGCTCGGCCCAGGCGTGGTCGGGGCCGGCACGAGCCTGGTGCTGGCCAGCGCGGTGTACCTGAAAGCCGCCTGGGCCCACCCGTTCCCGGCCGGTGCCACCCAGGACGCGCCCTTCTACCCGGCCCCGGGCCGCCAGGTCATGGCATCCACCATGCGGCTCCAGAGCAGGCTGCGCTACCTGCGCGGGGACGGCTACCAGGCGGTCGAGCTGCCCTACGCCGGCACCCGGCTGGCCATGGTCATCGTTCTCCCGGACACCGGGACCGGCCCCGTTTCCGCCGGGCCGGCGGGCGCTGGCCTGGGCGGCCTGCTGGCCGGGCTGGCGCCACGGCAGGTCAGCCTGGCCCTGCCGGTCTTCCGGATCACCAGCGGATTCGGGCTGCGCCCCGTGCTGGCCGCGCTGGGCATGCCGCAGGCGTTCAGCGCGGACGCGGACTTCAGCGGCATCACCACCGCCCAGCGGCTGCGCGTCGACGAGGTGGTGCACCAGGCCTTTATCGACGTGAACGAGCAGGGCACCGAGGCGGCGGCCGCCACCGCGGTGGTGATGACGGCGGCCGCGCGGTTCGCCGGCGAGCCGCCGGTGGAGGTGATCGCCGACCGCCCGTTCCTGTTCGTGATCACCGACCCCGGCAGCGGGCTGCCGCTGTTCCTCGGCCGCGTGACCGACCCGACCGCGGCCTGACCGCTCCTGGCCGGACCGCGCGTGGCCTGACGGGGCCTGGCCTGACGGGGCTGGCCGGGCCAGCGGCCTCACCGGGGCTGGCCGGGGCTGGCCGCGGGGCGCGCTGGCTGCGAAACTGGGCCTATGCGACCAGACGGACTGCATCATGTTTCCCTCAACGTCCGTGACGTCCCGGCAGCGCTGGACTTCTACACGCGCGTGCTCGGCCTGACCGAGCGGGCCGACCGGCCGGACTTCAGCTTCGGCGGGGCCTGGCTCGATGCCGGGGGCCAGCAGATCCACCTCATCGAGGCGGACGCGCCGCCGCCGCTGGGCCAGCATTTCGCGCTGGCGGTGACCGACCTGGACGCGGCCGTGACCGAGCTGCGCGGCCTGGGGGTCGCGATCACCGACCCGGTGAAGGTGGGCACGGGACGCCAGTCGTTCCTGGAGGACCCGGCCGGGAACCGGGTCGAGCTGCAGGAGCCGGGACGCTGAGCCCGGTGCCCGCACTACCGCCTAGACGCCTGCGACCAGCGAAAACCGGCATTTCGGGACTCCCGGCGCTAGCCTGAGCCCGTGCTCCCCCTCGTCCTCGTCGCGATCTCGGTTGGCCTGTCCAACCTGGCGGCGGCGATCGGCATCGGCTTCGGCGGCGTGACCGCCCGGACGCGCATCCGGGTCGGGCTGACCTTCGGTGTGTTCGAGGCGGGCATGCCCATCGTCGGTCTCGTCCTCGGGGCCGGCCTGGCCACCGGGATCGGCCACCTGGCCCGCTGGATCGGCGCCGCCGTGCTGATCGCGATCGGCGTCGTCACCGTGATCCAGGCCTGGCGCCAGCCCCCGGAGGACGCCGCCGGCGAGCGCTCGCCGGGACGGCCGCATCACACGGACAGCCTGGGCCGGCTGATCATCAGCGCGTTCGCGCTCAGCCTGGACAACCTCGCGGCCGGCTTCGCGCTCGGCACCCTGCACGTGGGCGTGGCGGAGGGGGCCATCGTGATCGGGGCGGTGAGCGTCGTGCTGTCCCTGGCCGGCCTGGAACTGGGCGGCCGGATCGGCACCCGGGCGGGCCGCCGGGGCGAGCAGATCGGCGGCGCGATCCTGGTCGGCGTGGGCGTGGCCCTCGCCGCTGGGGTCATCTAACGGGCTCATCTCACCGGGTCCTTCCCGGTTACTCCGCCACGCGGAGGGCTTGTTTCGGGCAGGACGCGACCGCGCTGCGGACCGCGCCGGCCAGGCCGGCCGGCACCTCAGCCGCCAGGATATGCAGGTAGTCCTCGTCGTCCAGGTCGAAGATCTCCGGGGCCAGCCCGGCGCACACCCCGTTGGCCTCGCACCGGTCCCGGTCAACCGCCACCCGCATCGCGATCCCTCCTCGCCCGCCAGCCGTGCCCCCGCTACGCGTTTACGGTAGTACCGCAGCCGAGCAGGTCCCGGGAGTCCCGGGCGGAAAGGTGGCGGGATGACGACGGTCCCGGACGCGGCCCCGATGGCCGCCGCGCTGCGGCAGGCGGCCGAGGCGGCCAAGGGGTTCATGCCTCCCGCGGAAGGCCTGGCGCTGTACCGGACCGCCGCCGCCTACGCCCCGCGCGGGCCCGTGGTGGAGATCGGCACCTACTGCGGCAAGTCCACGATCTACCTGGCCGCCGCGGCCCAGCAGGCGGATCAGCTGGTGGTCACGGTGGACCATCACCACGGTTCGGAAGAGAACCAGCCCGGCTGGGAGTACCACGACGCCGCGCTGGTGGACACCCGGACCGGGCGGCTGGACACGCTGCCGCACTTCCGCGCCACGCTCGCGGCGGCCGGCCTGGAGTCGCAGGTCATCGCCGTGGTGGGCCGGTCGGCCCAGGTCGCGGGGCTGTGGCGGACGCCGCTGGGCATGCTGTTCATCGACGGCGGGCACACCGACGCCGCGGCCCAGGCGGACTACGCGAGCTGGTCGCCGTGGGTCACCCGCGGCGGCGCGCTGGCCATCCACGATGTGTTCCCCGACCCGGCGGACGGCGGCCAGGCGCCCCACCGGATCTATCAGCAGGCCCTGGCGTCGGGGGAGTTCGCCGATGTCGCCGCCTACGGATCGTTGCGGGTCCTGGAACGCACCGCCGGCGGCCCTGCGCTGACCCCGGCGGGGGTCCAGCGCTGACGTTTCCCGCGTGACGTGCGCTTCGCGGGGTGTTTTGCCCGTTTTAGGCGCACGGCCCGCGGGAAAAGTGGGCAGGAGTGGCCAGTGTGACTGGCGGGATCTGCAACGGCGGGCCGCCGGGCCGCGGGGCGCAGCCTCAGCGTCACGGGAGGGGTCAGCCGCTGCCGGGGTGGAACCCCGTCACCGCGGGGGCGGGCAGCCGCAGGGCGTGGCCCCGTCCGCCGTGGCCCCGTCCGCCGCGGCCCCATCCCCAGTGGCCCCATCCCCAGTGGCCCCGTCCGCCGCGGCCCCATCCCCAGTGGCCCCGTCCGCCGCGGCCCCATCCCCAGTGGCCCCATCCCCAGTGGCCCCGACCGCCGCGGCCGCGTCCCCAGCGGCCCCATCCGCCGCGGGCGCCGCGGGCGCCCCGTCCGCCGCGGGCGCCGCCGCCGCGGGCGCCGCCGCCGCGGGCAGGTCGCGGAACAGGCCCGAGCCCGGGGTGGCCCGGGACAGGGCGTCCGCGGCCAGGATCATGGCCGCCGCGGTCCAGCTGCTCCGCTCGGCCGGGAAGTGCGCCTGGTCCACGTACTGCCAGCCGGTCCAGTACCCGCCGCCGGGGTCGCGAAGGTGCTGGACCTCCCGGAACACGTCCAGCGCCCGGCCGGAGTCCCCGACGGCGTCAAGCGCCATGACCAGCTCGCAGGTTTCCGCCCCGGTGACCCACGGCTCGTCGCTCACGCAGCGCACCCCCAGGCCGGGCACCACGAACTCCGCCCAGCCCGACTCGAGCCGGGCCCGGCCGGCCGCCCCGCGCACCGGGCCGGCCAGCACCGGGTAGTACCAGTCCATCGAGAACCGGCTCTTGTCCGCGAACGCGCCGGGGTGGCAGGCCACCACGTGACCGAGCCGCCGGGCGGCCTGCTCCCAGCGCGGTTGCGGGTGGCCGGCCACCCTGGCCAGCCGGGCCGCGCACACCAGGCTCTGGTAGGTGCTGGCGCACCCGGTCAGCAGCGCGTACCGGGCCGGGGTCCCGTCCGCCGTCCGCTGCCAGACGATCTCGCCCCGCGGGAGCTGCAGGTCCAGCACGAACCCGATCGCCCGGCGCACCACCGGCCACATCTCGGCCAGGAACCGGGTGTCCCCGGTGAGCTGGAACTCGTGCCAGGTGCCGACCGCGACGTAGGCGGTCTGGTTGCTCTCGGCGGCGGCGTCGGTCACCACCCCCGCCTCGGTCCGCTTGGGCCACGACCCGTCGGCCCGCTGGGTGTCCCGCAGCCAGCCGTAGGCGCGCCGGGCCGGCCCGGACAGCCCGCACACGGACAGCGCCATCGCGCACTCGATGTGGTCCCAGGCGTCGGTGTGGCCGTCCGGCCAGCCGATCGCCCCGCACGGCTCCTGGAGGCCGGCGATGTGCCCGGCGGTGGCCAGGACTTCGGTCGCGGTCAGCACGCCCGGCAGCTCCGGCACCCCGGAATGGCGGAAAGTAGCGCCTCGGCCACGTTCCGGAGCCGGAGCGGAGCCGGCGGACTGCGGATGGCCATCGCTCACCGAGCCGGCCAGGAAGTCAGGCGATGGCATGCGCCCGCTCAGCCGCGTGACCGGCCGGGACCGCGCCCGCGCCCGGGGCTGGCTCCGGGTGCGCGGGCAGCTTCTCCGCGTAGATGACGATGCTCTTGCCGATCAGCGGGTTCAGCGCCCGCTCGGCCAGCCGGGTCGCGGCCGGCTTCTTCATGATGTCCCAGACCAGCAGCCGGTGATACGCGCGAGCCAGCGGGTGATCATCGTCGTGCACGCCGACCGCGCACTTCAGCCACCAGTACGGGGAGTGCAGGCCGTGCGCGTGATGATGCCCGCCGACCCGCAGCCCGGCCTGGGCCAGCTTGGTCTCCATCTCGGCCCGGGTGTAGATCCGCACGTGCCCGCCCGGGACGTTGTGGTAGTCGTCGGACAGCCGCCAGCAGATCCGCTCCGGCAGCCACGCGGGCACGGTCACCGCCACCTGCCCGCCGGGCCGCAGCACCCGGGCGATCTCCCGCAGCGCCTGCCGGTCGTCCGGGATGTGCTCGAGTACCTCAGCCGCGATCACCCGGTCGAACGCGCCGTCGGGGAACGGCATCCGGGTCGCGTCCCCGCGCACGGCCCGGGCGCTGGCCCTGGCCGGGACCTCGCCGGCCTCGGCCATGGCCGCCACCATGCCGGCCACCGCGCGCAGTTCGCCCTCGTCCGCGTCCAGGGCCAGCACGGACGCGCCGCGGCGCAGCGCCTCGAACGCGTGCCGTCCCGCGCCGCAGCCCAGGTCGAGCACCCGGTCCCCGGCCCCGGCGGGCAGCCGGCTGAAGTCGACGGTCAGCACGGCTGGTTTTCGTTGCGGGAGGAAAGGGAAGCCTGCGCGGCGCCGGGCCGGACCGGGAAGCGCGCCATCGCCTCGCGGTACTGCCCGACCGTGGCCCGGGCCACGGCGGGCCAGGCGAACCGCTCCTGCACCCGCTGCCAGGCCGCGGCGCCGAGCCGGGCCCGCTCGGCGGGGGAGTCGAGCAGGTCTCGGAGCGCGGCCGCGAGCGCCTCGGGGTTCCCCGGTTCCACCAGGACCGCGGCGTCTCCCGTGACCTCGGGGAGCGCGCCGGTGCGGCTGGCAATCAGCGGCGTCCCCGAGGCCATGTGCTCAACGGCAGGCAACGAAAACCCCTCATAGAGCGAGGGGACCACGGCGATCTCGGCACTCGCGCACAACTGGGACAATTCGGTATCGCTGATTCCGTGCACGAACCGGACCCGGCCGGCCAGGGCGAGGTCGCTGACCAGCTTCTCGGTCGGTCCCCCGGCGGCGGGCCTGCCGACCACGATGAGCTGGCCCTCGCGTTCCACGGTGATCTTGGCGAAGGCCTGGAGCAGCGTGGACACCCCCTTGAGCGGGGAGTCGGCGCTGGCCACGGCCACGATCCGGCCCGGGACCCGGGGGGCCTCACGGGGGTGGAACAGCCGGGTGTCCACGCCCAGCGGGATCACGTGCACCTGGTCCGGGTCGACCCGGAAGTCCCGGCAGATGTCGGCCCGGGAGGCCTGCGAGGCGGTGAGCACCGGGCCGGCCCGGCGGGCCACCCGGCCCTGCATCCGGACGAACGAGTACCAGCGCCACTTGCCGACCTTGGCCCAGCCGCGGGAGGAGGCCAGCTCGATCCGCCGGTCCACGCTGATCGGGTGGTGGATGCTGGTCACCAGGGGCAGCCCGAGCCGGGCCAGGCCGAGCAGTCCGTAGGCGAGCACCTGGTTGTCGTGGACCAGGTCGAAGTCGCCCGCCCGGCCGCGCAAGGTGCGCAGGGCCCGCAGGCTGAACGTGAGCGGCTCGGGGAAGGCGCCGGTCTTCATGGCGCCGAACTCCAGCACGTCGATCCAGTCCCGGTACTCCGACAGCTTCGGGGTCCGGAACGGGTTGTCGTCGGCGTACAGGTCCAGGCTGGGCAGCTCACGGAGCACCGGGCCCGGCTCCAGCTCGGGGTAGGGCGGCCCGGAGAACACCTCGACGTGATGCCCGAGCGCGGCCAGCTCGCGGGACAGATGACGCAGGTAGATGCCCTGCCCGCCGCAGTGCGGCTTGCTGCGGTAGGACAGCAGCGCGACACGCAGCGGCCCGCCCGTGCCGGCGCTCTTCCCGGTGCTCATCACGCAGGTACGCACCTTTCGTTAGCCACTGGCTGTCCGGTTTGTGCCGCGTTGGCGGGCTGTCATCCGGGTTGCGGGGGTCTGCCCGCTGTCCGCCTGGGCTGGCCCGCGTGGCCGGTTAGGCAGCGAACATTACCATCGGGTACGCCGGCCGCCGGGAGCCGGCACGGGCGCGTCGCCGCGGCCCGCGATCCCGCCGTGCGCACGGCGGTAAGCTGCGCCGACGTACCCTGAGGTGGCACGGGCTGAGCCGGTGTGCCCGGTCGTGTCGGCAGATGGCCAGATCGTGAGGGTGGCTCCCGGGCCCCGATGGCCCGGTTGGCCAGGACGGAGGGCTCCGCTGACGAGGCGCGCACTGATCACCGGGATCACCGGGCAGGACGGCTCGTACCTGGCCGAATACCTGCTGACGCAGGGGTACGAGGTGTGGGGGCTGGTCCGCGGGCAGTCCAACCCCCGGGTGCGGGGCGTCCGCCAGCTACTCGGCGACATCCGGCTGGTCCGCGGCGACCTGCTCGATCAGGGCAGCCTGATCGCCGCGGTGGAGAAGGTCCAGCCGGACGAGGTGTTCAACCTGGCCGCGATCTCCTACGTGCCCATGTCCTGGCAGCAGGCCGAGCTGACCGGCGAGGTGACCGGCCTGGGCGTGCTCCGGGTGCTGGAGGCAATCCGGGTGTGCAGCGGGATCAGCGCGTCCCGCACGCCGCGGGGCGGGCAGATCCGCTTCTACCAGGCCTCGTCGTCGGAGATGTTCGGCCAGGTCCGGGAGAGCCCGCAGACCGAGCAGACCCCGTTCCACCCGCGCAGCCCGTACGGGGTGGCCAAGGCGTACGGGCACCACCTGACCCAGAACTACCGCGAGTCGTACGGGATGTTCGCGGTGTCCGGGATCCTGTTCAATCACGAGTCGCCGCGCCGGGGCGCGGAGTTCGTCAGCCGCAAGGTGTCCCTCGGCGTGGCCAAGATCAAGCTGGGGCTCGAGCGGCAGCAGCTGCGGCTGGGCACCTTGTGGTCGCGCCGGGACTGGGGGTTCGCCGGGGACTACGTCCGGGCCATGCACCTGATGCTGGGCCAGGACGAGCCCGAGGACTACGTGGTCGGCACCGGCGTCACGCACAGTGTCGAGGACCTGGTCGAGCGGGCGTTCGCGGTGGCCGGGCTGGACTGGCGGGAGCACATCACGGTGGACGCGGCGTTCGTCCGCCCCGCCGAGGTGGACCAGCTGTGCGCGGACCCGGGCAAGGCGGCGGCGCGGCTCGGCTGGGCGCCCCAGGTGGGCTTCGACGAGCTGATCACGATGATGGTGGAGGCGGACCTGAAGCTGCTGTCCGGGCCGGGCGGGCACGAGGACGACTCGTTCGGGCCCGACGCCTGGTGATGAGGCGGAGACGAGCGCCCGGGCGGTAGCCCGGGCGCCGGGGGTCAGCCGGCGCCGGGGGTCAGCCGGAGACGCCGGCGCCGACCGCGCTGCCGATCGCGAACGTGATCCCGGCCGCGACGGCGCCCAGGATGAGCTGGCGCAGCGCGCCGCGCAGGAACGGCCGGTCGGTGAGCCGGGCCACCAGGCCGCCGCCGACGAACGCGGCCACCGCGGCCAGGCCGAGCGCCACGGCGAGGCTGTCGAACCCGAGCAGGTAGGGCAGCAGCGGGATCAGCGCGCCGATCGCGAACGTCACCAGGGACGCGCCGGCCGCGGTGTAGGGCGAGGGCAGGTCCTCGTGGTCCACGCCGAGTTCCTCGCGGACGTGCACGCCCAGGGCGTGCTCGGGGTTCGCCGAGATCTGGGCCGCGACCTGGTCGGCGAGGTCCGCCTCCACGCCCTGCCGGCGGAAGCTGGCCGCCAGCTCCATCTGCTCTGACGCGGCGTTGTGCTCCAGCTCGTGCGCTTCCTTGCGGACCTCGGCGTCGATGAGCTCGTTCTGGGAGGAGACCGAGACGTACTCGCCGGTCGCCATCGAGAACGCGCCGGCGGCCAGCCCGGCCAGCCCGGTCAGCACGATGAGGTGCGGGGACCCGTTCGAGGAACTGACCCCGGCGCCCACCCCCGCGATCAGTGAGACGTTGGTGACCAGCCCGTCCATGGCACCGAACACGGCAGGGCGGAGCCAGCCACCGGACACGTCCTTGTGCTCGTGGTCGTGGGCCTCGTTCTGCTCGTTGATCTCAACCGTCATGATGGGTGCCCCAGGGGTGTGCGGGTCGGGGAGCCAAGCCAGCCTGCGGGTCCGCGCTCTCGGTGTCCGCGGGCTCTCCCGGGGCCCGCACGCATCCCCGACGTGGCGCGAGCCTGCGCGCATCCGGGCCCACCCCGCCGGGAGTGGGCGTTCGCGCCCGTAGCCAGGGTTTTAACCCCCGTCCTGGCCCCATTATTCCAGTTCCCGGCGGCCCCGGCGGTGGTCTCCTGGCCGGTGATCGCGGCGCGGCGGCCCAGTTAACCAGCCGGTCACGGTTTGATTGCCCTTTGTCGGCAATTCCCCGCGCGTTAGGAGGTTTCGCGGCCAGCCACGGCAGCCTGGCAGGCAGGCAGATACGCTGATCTTGCTGCTGGGGGCGGAATGCGTACCGGCATCGCGGGTACTGACCAGCGAAAGTCCCCGGTCCTTCGGCGGGGCACACCGGAAGGCCACGTCTTGATCACCTTCGAGAGCGTGACGAAACGGTACCCCGGGGGCACTGTCGCGGTGGACAGCCTGGACCTGGAGATACCAGGCGGCCAGACCATGGTCCTGGTCGGCCCCAGCGGCTGCGGGAAGACCACCACGCTGCGCATGATCAACCGGCTGATCGACCCGACCAGCGGGCGGATCCTGCTGGACGGCCGGGACATCCAGCAATCCAACCCGTCGGCGCTGCGCCGGGGCATCGGCTACGTCATCCAGCAGGCGGGCCTGTTCCCGCACCGGACCATCGAGGACAACATCGGCACGGTGCCGTTGCTGATCGGCTGGGGCAAAGCCCGGGCCCGGGCCCGCGCCCGCGAGCTCATGGGGCTGGTCGGCCTGGACGAGAACCTGGCCCAGCGTTACCCGCACCAGCTGTCCGGCGGGCAGCAGCAGCGGGTCGGGGTGGCCCGCGCGCTGGCCGCTGACCCGCCGGTGCTGCTGATGGACGAGCCGTTCAGCGCCGTTGACCCGATCGTCCGGGCCACCCTGCAGGACGAGCTCCTCCGGCTCCAGGCCGAGCTGCACAAGACCGTGGTGCTGGTCACCCACGACGTCGAGGAGGCCATCAAGGTGGGCGACCAGGTCGCCATCTTCCGGCCGGGCGGGAAGATCGCCCAGCTGGACACGCCGGAGCGGCTGCTGGCCCGCCCGGCGGACAGCTACGTGGAGAACTTCCTCGGCTTCGACCGCGGGCATCCGCCGCCTGTCCTTCCTGGCCGCCTCCGGGCTCAGCCTGGACGACCGGGCCGTGGTGGGCGAGGACACGTCCGCGTCGCTGGCCGCCGACACCGCCCGCCAGGCCGGCGAGGAGTGGGTGCTGGTCACCGACGGCGGGCACCAGCCGCGCGGCTGGGCCGCGGCCAGCGAGCTGGAGGCGCTGCCCAGCGGGTCGCGGGCCGGGCAGGCCACGCTGGAGCCGTACGGCCACACGTTCGACGTGCGCACCGACTCCCTCCGGGCGGCCCTGGACGCGACCGTGCTGTCGCCCACCGGCCAGGCCGTCGGGGTGGACGACCAGGGCCGGGTGGTCGGGGTGACCTCCTACGAGCGGTTGCGGGACGCGATCCACGCCGCGGACCAGGGGGCACCGGCGCCACGGAGCACGGCGCCTGCGGCGCCCACGGCCCCTGCGGCGCCCACGGCCCCTGCGGCGCCCACGGCCCCTGCGGCGCCCACGGCGTCGGAAACGGCTTCCTAGCCATGGACTGGTCCGCCGTTCCCAGGCTCACCTGGGAGAACGCCTTCCTGGGCATCGTGCCCGCGCTGATCGGGCTGGTCATCTCGCTGCCGCTGGGCATCGCCTGCGCCCGGTGGAAATGGCTGTATCCCCCGGTGCTCTCCACTACCAGCGTGCTGTACGCACTGCCGTCGCTGGCCCTGTTCATCGTGCTGATCCCGTACACCGGCCTGACCGACACCACGGTGGTCATCCCGCTCACCCTGTTCTCGCTCTGCGTGCTGGTGCCGAACGTGGTGGACGGGATGCGGTCGGTTCCGGATCCGGTCCGCCAGGCGGCCACGGCCATGGGGTTCGGCCCGCTGCGGGGGCTGGTCCAGGTCGAGCTCCCGATCGCGGCCCCGGTCGTGATCGCCGGGCTCCGGGTGGCCGTGGTGTCGAGCATCAGCCTGGCCAGCGTCGGCCAGCTGATCGGCGTGAGCAGCCTCGGGTACCTCATCATCGACGGGTACCAGCGCGACTTCACCGAGGAGATTTTCGTGGGCGGGGGGCTCATCATCGCCCTCGCCCTGGTCTGCGACCTGCTCCTGGTGGGGCTGCGCAGGCTGCTGACCCCGTGGCAGCCGCGGCGCAGCCGGCCCGAGCTCCCGGTCGTCGTGGCCGAGCCAGCCCGGGCCCGGGTCCTGTCGGGGAGCGCCCAGTGAGCTTCTTCAGTTACGCGTGGAACTGGATCAAGCAGCCGCAGCAGTGGCACGGCTCCGAGGGCATCCCGATCCGGATCCTCGAGCAGCTGTACTACAGCGGGCTGGCGCTGCTCATCGCGGCGCTGATCGCCATCCCGCTGGGCATCCTGATCGGGCACACCGGCCGGGGAGCGGTGCTGGTCGTCAACCTGGCCAACGCCTGGCGGGCCATTCCCACGCTCGGCCTGCTGGTCCTGCTGACCATCTGGCTCGGCTTCTCCGTGCTGGCCTGGCTGGTCCCCCTGGTCGTGCTGGGGATCCCGCCCGTCCTGGTCAACGTCTACGAGGGAGTGGCCGGGGTGGACCCGGAACTCAAGGACGCCGCCCGGGGGATGGGCATGACCCCCTGGCAGCAGATCCGTAAAGTCGAGGTTCCGGTGGCCATGCCGCTGATCGTCGTCGGCCTGCGCACCGGAGCGATTTTCGTGGTGGCCACCGCGACTATCGCCGCGTACATCGGCCTGGGCGGACTGGGCCGTTACATAATCGACGGGCTTGCGGTTGACAATTACGGGGAGGTGGCCGGCGGGGCATTGTTTGTTGTCCTGCTCGCCCTGGCCGTGCAAGCACTTTTCGTCGGAGTGCGGCGTGCCGCCGTACCGAGAGGCCTGCGCCAGCAAGGGCGCACGTCGTGATAGCGTACTAAAACTATCGGAATAGAAGGGAAACAGAATGTTTCCGAGATCGCGGTTCGCGGCGGTCGTATCCCCCCCGTCCGGACGGGCATTGTTCGGCCGGCCACTGCGCATGGGTGCGATCGGCGGCCTGGCCGTCCTGACCGGCATCGGCCTGGCCGCTTGCAGCAGCGGCGGCAGCGGGAGCGGCGCCAGCAGCAGTCCCAGCAGTAGCTCTAACCCGCTGGCTCCCTCGGCGGCGAAAGGCACGGTCGTCGTCGGCTCGGCCAACTTCCCGGAGAACGAGCTGCTCGCCGAAATCTACGTTCTCGCCCTGCAGGCGAAGGGCGTGAAGGTCACCCCGAAATTCAACATCGGTGCCCGCGAGGTCTACTACCCGCAGATCGAAAAGGGCAGTATCAGCATTATCCCGGAATACAACGGCGCGCTGCTGACCACCTCGGTGGACACCAGCAGCACGGCCGCGACCACCGCCGAGGTGGACGCCGCGCTCAAGGCCAAGCTGCCGTCGTCGCTGGAGATCCTCAACCCCTCGTCGGCCCAGGACAAGGACTCGGTCACGGTGACCGCGGCCTTCGCGAAGAAGTACCACCTCAGTTCCATCGCGCAGCTGAAGCCGTACGCGAAGACCATGGTGTTCGGCGGCCCGCCCGAGTTCAAGACCCGCGAGGACGGCCTGGTCGGGCTCAAGAAGAACTACAACCTGACCTTCAAGGGGTTCGACCCGCTCGACGAGTCCGGGCCGCTGACCCTGGCCGCCCTGAAGGACGGCAAGGTCCAGGCGGCCGACGTGTTTACCACCACGCCGCAGATCATCACCGACAAGCTGGTGGCGCTGGCCGACCCCAAGTTCAACTTCGCGGCCCAGAACGTCATCCCGCTGGTCTACAAGAAGGCAGCCACCCCGACGATCACCAGCACGCTGGACGCGATCTCGGCCCGGCTGACCACCAGTGCCCTGCTCCAGATGGACAAGGCGGTCATCCTGGACCACGCCAACTACTCCACGGTCGCCTCGGCCTGGCTGAAGGCGGTGGGCCTGGGCTGACCCCCGGGCGCCGGTAACCGGCTCAGGACCCCGGTAACGGGCTCAGGGCGCCGGTAACGGGCTCAGGGCGCCGGTAACAGGCTCAGGGCGCCGGGCGGGACTCACCCTCAGCGGTGGATCCCGCCCGGCGCCTGGCGTTAGAGGCTCACCAGGGATGATGAACCGGGCGGCGATCAGCGCCGCCTGACCGACCGGCGCACCCACCCGGCCCGCGACCTGCCGGGTGGCCGACTCGACGAGGAGCCAGCGATGACCGCCGCCGACCCATCCGGACCGCGCCCGGTCCGTGCCCCGCGCGGCACCGCCCTGTCCTGCCGGGGCTGGCCGCAGGAGGCGGCCCTGCGGATGCTGATGAACAACCTCGATCCCGAGGTGGCCGAGCATCCGGACCAGCTGATCGTCTACGGCGGCTCCGGCCGCGCGGCCCGCAGCTGGCCGGCCTACGACGCGATCGTGCGCAGCCTGCGCGACCTCCAGGGCGACGAGACCCTGCTGGTCCAGTCGGGTAAGCCGGTCGGCGTGATGCGCACGCACGAGTGGGCGCCGCGGGTGCTGATCGCCAACTCCAACCTCGTGCCCCAGTGGGCCACCTGGGCCGAGTTCCGCCGCCTGGAATCCCTCGGCCTGACCATGTACGGCCAGATGACCGCGGGGTCGTGGATCTACATCGGGACCCAGGGCATCCTGCAGGGCACCTACGAGACGTTCGCGGCCGTCGCGGCGAAACGCTTCGGCGGGTCGCTGGCCGGCACGATCACGCTCACCGCCGGGCTGGGCGGCATGGGCGGTGCCCAGCCCCTCGCGGTCACCATGAACGGCGGGGTGGCCATCGTCATCGACTGCGACCCGTCCCGGATCGCCCGCCGGATCGAGCACGGCTACCTGGACGAGGCCGCGGACGGCATCGATGATGCGCTGCGCCGGGCGACCGCCGCCCGGGACGCCGGGCGGCCGCTGTCCATCGGCCTGCTCGGCAACGCCGCCGAGATCCTGCCCCGGATGCTGGCCATGGGCGCGCCGATCGACGTGGTCACCGACCAGACCTCGGCGCACGATCCGCTGACCTACCTGCCCCGCGGCGTGCCGTTCGAGGAGATGGGCGCGCTGCGGGCCGAGGACCCGGCCGGCTTCACCGAGCGGGCCCAGATGTCCATGGCCGAGCACGTGGCGGCGATGGTCGGGTTCATGGACGCGGGCGCCGAGGTCTTCGACTACGGCAACTCGATCCGCGGCGAGGCGGCCACGGCGGGCTACGAGCGGGCCTTCGACTTCCCCGGGTTCGTGCCCGCCTACATCCGGCCGCTGTTCTGCGAGGGCCGGGGACCGTTCCGGTGGGCCGCGCTGTCCGGCGACCCGGCCGACATCGCCGCCACCGACGCGGCCATCCTCGACCTGTTCCCGGACAACGAGCCGCTGGCCCGGTGGATCCGGATGGCCCAGGAGAAGGTGCACTTCCAGGGCCTCCCGGCGCGGATCTGCTGGCTCGGCTACGGCGAGCGCAACCTGGCCGGGCTCCGGTTCAACGAGCTGGTCGCGCGGGGCGACGTCCAGGCCCCGATCGTGCTCGGCCGTGACCACCTGGACTGCGGGTCGGTGGCCTCGCCCTACCGGGAGACCGAGGGGATGGCCGACGGCTCCGACGCGATCGCCGACTGGCCGTTGCTGAACGCGCTGGTCAACACGGCCTCCGGGGCGTCCTGGGTGAGCATCCACCACGGCGGCGGGGTCGGCATCGGCCGGTCCATCCACGCGGGCCAGGTGTGCGTGGCCGACGGCACCCCGCTGGCCGGGGAGAAGCTGGAGCGGGTGCTCACCAACGACCCGGGGATGGGCGTGATCCGGCACGTGGACGCCGGCTACGAGGAGGCGGCCGAGGTGGCCGCGCAGCGGGGCGTGCGCGTCCCCATGCAGCCGTGATGCCCGCGCCGGCGCCAGCCACCTTCGGGTCCCTGTGGGACTCGCTGCTGCCCCTCGGCCGGGATCCGGGCACCGGCGGGTACCGCCGGTTCTCCTGGACCCCGGCCGACCTGGACTGCCGGGCCTGGTTCGAGGCCGCGGCCCGGGACCGGCAGCTGCGCACCGACCAGGACCGCAACGGCAACCTCTGGGCCTGGTGGGATGCTCCCGGGGCGGGCCCGGCGGTCGCCACCGGGAGCCATCTGGACTCGGTGCCGGACGGCGGCGCCTACGACGGGCCGCTGGGCGTGGTCTCCGCCTTCGCGGCCATCGACGAGCTCCGGTCCGACGGGTTCACCCCGGGCCGGCCGATCGCGGTGGCCGCGTTCACCGAGGAGGAAGGCGGCCGGTTCGGCGTGGCCTGCCTGGGCAGCCGCCTGCTGACCGGGGCCATCGACCCGGAGACGGCGCGGGGGCTGCGCGACGGTGACGGGACCACGCTGGCCGCGGCCATGCGGGCGGCCGGCCAGGACCCCGGGCTGGCCGGCCGCGACGAGGACCTGATCGCGCGGCTCGGCTGCTACGTGGAGCTGCACATCGAGCAGGGCCGGGCCCTGGCCGACCTGGATGCCGCCCTGGGCATCGCCGAGGGGATCTGGCCGCACGGCCGGTGGCGGCTCGACTTCGCCGGGCAGGCCGACCACGCGGGCACGGCCGCGCTGGCCGACCGGCGCGATCCGATGATCCCCTACGCCGCCACCGTACTGGCCGCCCGCCAGGCCGCGGCGGAACGCGGCGGCCGGGCCACGATCGGCAAGGTGACCGCCGAGCCCGGCGCGGCCAACGCGGTGTGCTCCGCCGTGCGCGCCTGGCTCGACGTACGGGCCCCGGACGGCTCCACGCTGGAGACCATGGTGGACCAGATCCTGGCCGTGGCCGGGCAGGAATCCGACGCGAACCGGGTGGCCATGACGGCTCGCCAGGAGTCGTTCAGCCCCGAGGTCGAGTTCGACCTGCCGCTCGCGGACCGGCTGGCGGCGGCGCTGGCCGCCCGCGGGATCGAGGCGCCGTCGCTGGCCACCGGGGCCGGGCACGACGCCGGGGTGCTGGCGGCCCGGCTGCCCACCGCGATGCTGTTCGTCCGCAACCCCACCGGGGTGTCCCACTCACCGGCCGAGCACGCCGAGGACGCGGACTGCGCGGCCGGGGTCACCGCGCTCGCGGCCGTGCTGCGCGACCTGGCCAGCTGATGACCGGCCCCGGCCTGGCGGGCGGCCCCGGTCCGGCAGGCGGGCCCGGTCCGGGCGGCGGGTCGGGTCCGGCGGGCGGGCCCGGGGTCCGCCGCTGGCACGCCGAGCTGGCCTGGCTGGGCCGCGGCGGCGTCCAGTCCGGGGTGCTGATCGAGGCGGGCGGCGGGGTGTTCCAGGCCGTCACCCCGGACGTGCCGCCGGAGATGGTGCCGCCCGGCACCGAGCGGCGGCCCGGCCTCACCCTGCCCGGCCTGGCCAACGCGCACTCGCACGCGTTCCACCGCGCGCTGCGCGGGATCACCGAGGCGGGCCCGGGCAGCTTCTGGACCTGGCGCGAGCGGATGTATCAGGTCGCCGGGCGGCTGTCGCCGGACAGCTACCTGGCGCTGGCCCGGGCCGTCTACGCGGAGATGGCCCTGGCCGGGGTGACCTGCGTGGGGGAGTTCCACTACCTGCACCACGCCCCCGGCGGATCCCCCTACTCCGACCCCAACGCCATGGGCCGCGCCCTCATCCAGGCCGCGGCCGAGTCGGGCCTGCGGATCACCCTGCTGGACACCTGCTACCTGGCCGGCGGGCTGGCCCCGGACGGGACGCCTGAGCCCCTGTCGCCGGTGCAGCAGCGGTTCAGCGACGGGGATGCGGCCCGGTGGGCCGACCGGCTGGCCGCGCTGGGTCCCGACGAGCACGGGCTGCTCGCGCCGCACGCCCGGGCCGGGGCGGCCATCCACTCGGTCCGCGCGGTGCCGCCCGGCCAGATGCACCCGGTCGTCGAGTGGTCGCACCACTTCGGGGCGCCGCTGCACGCGCACCTGTCCGAGCAGCCCGCGGAGAACGAGGCCTGCCTCGCGGCCTACGGGGCGACCCCGGCCCGGGTGCTGGACGGCGCCGGGGCGCTCGGGCCGCGCAGCACGATGGTGCACGCCACCCACCTCACCCGCCCCGACATCGAGCTGCTGGGCGGCAGCCGCGCCTGCGTGTGCCTGTGCCCGACCACCGAGGCCTTCCTGGCCGATGGCATCGGCCCGGCCGGGGCGCTGGCCGCCGCGGGCAGCCCGCTCTCGGTGGGCAGCGACAGCCACGCGGTGATCGACCTGCTGGACGAGGCCCGCCGCATCGAACTGGACGAGCGGCTGGCCTCGGGCCGGCGCGGCCGGTTCGGCGCCGTCGCCCTGGCCGAGGCGGCCACCGTGGCCGGGCATACCTGCCTGGGCTGGCCCCAGGCCGGGGAGATCGTGCCCGGTGCCCTGGCCGACCTGGTCACGGTCCGCCTGGACACCCCCCGGCTGGCCGGCACGGCCGCCGCCACCGCGCTGGAGTCGGTCATCTTCGCGGGCACCGCCGCCGATGTCACCCACGTGGTGACCGGCGGCCGTGAGGTGGTCCGGGACGGCCAGCACGTGCTGGTCCCCGACGTCCCCGCCGCCCTCGCCGAGGCCCTCCGCGCCCTCCTCGCCTAGCCGCCAGCCGTTCAGGCCCCGTGCCCCGGCCCGTGCCCCGGCCCCGCGGGCTCCCAGATCACACCAGCCTCTCTCGTCACAACCCCCGAATGTGATCATGGGATTGCTGTTGCTATGGCAACAGCAATCCCATGATCACGAACGTGATGTGAGGCGTGAGGGGTGGATGGGGAGAGTGGGGCCGGAGGTTGGGAAGGCCCGGGGTCCGGGCGGCCCCGGGGCCCGGGCCCCGGGGCCCCAGTAACCCCACCAGCCCCCCCGGTCACAACTCGTGTTCGTGATCAACTGATTGGTGCTGCCAGGACAGCACTAATCAGTTGATCACCAACGCCGCGGGACCCTGTTGGGGCTGGGGTGGCTAATGGGGCTGGACCGGGGCCCTGAAAGGGAGCAGGGTCAGCGCCCGGGGCGGAGGCGGGCCCGGGCGGCGGTGAGGCCCTCGGCCATGGCCTCGCGCTGAGCGGGGGTGAGCGCGTCGATCAGGTTCTCGCGGACGACCCGCAGGTGCCCGGGCGCCGCCCGGTCGAGCGCGTCCCGGCCCGCGCCGGTCAGGATGGCCAGGATGCCCCGCTCGTCGGAGGGACATTTTTCCCGGCGGACCAGGCCGGCCCTTTCCAGCTGGGTGATCTGGTAGGTCAGGCCGCTGCGGGAGACCACGATGACGTCCGCGAGCTCATTCATCCGCAGCCGCCCGCCGTCCGCCGCCCCCAGCCGGGACAGGATCTCGTACTGCGCGTGAGACAGCCCGGCGTCCTGCCGCAGCTGCTGCTCGATGGCCCGCTCCAGGAGGTGGCTGACCTCCAGGAAGGCCAGCCACGCCTTCATCTCCGCCGGATCGAGCCACCGCTCGGCCGGCCGGCGGCGTCTGCTCGGCGCCGGAGGCCCGAGCCCAGCAGCTCGGCAGGCTCGGCGGCCGGCGGCGTCTGCCCGGCAGGCTCGGCACGGTCTGTCACCCGGCCAGCTTACCGAGTATGGTTTGAATTCGAACGACCAGGCGGCCCAGTGCGGGAATGTAGTTCAAATTTGAACTGTTCTCCGGGCGATGACCCGAACACCCGGGAGGAAGTCATGACCGCCAGCCACACAGCCCCCGAAAAAGCGCAGCCCGAGAAAGGCAGCCCGCGAGCCCGAGTCCACCGCGCCCGCGCGGATGCCCGCCATCTACCTCAGCCACGGCGCGCCGCCCCTGGCCGACGACGCCCTGTGGACCCGTCAGCTCGCGGCCTGGGGCCGTGAGCTCCCCAAGCCCACGTCCGTGCTCATGGTCTCCGCGCACTGGGAAGCGGCGCCGCTCGCGCTGGGCGCGACCACCGCGGTGCCGCTCACGTACGACTTCTGGGGCTTCGAGGACCGCTACTACCAGGTCCGTTACCCGGCCCCGGGCGCCCCGGAGCTGGCCTCCGACGTCCGCAAACTTCTCCGCGCGGCCGGCACCCCGGTCGAGGACATCCCGGACCGGGGGCTGGACCACGGCGCCTACGTGCCGCTGGTCGAGATGTACCCGGACGCGGACGTGCCGGTCCTCCAGGTGTCCATGCCCACGCTGGACCCCAGCGGCCTGTACGAGATCGGCCGCAAGCTCGCGCCGCTGCGTGACGAGGGCGTGCTGATCGTGGGCAGCGGCTTCTTCACCCACAACCTCCGGGCGCTGAGCCCCGACGGCCGCGTCCAGCCGGTCATGGCCGAGTTCGACCACTGGGGGCAGGAGGCGCTGGACCACGGCGACGTGGACGCACTCCTGGACTTCCAGCACCGGGCCCCGGCCGCCCAGCAGGCCCATCCCCGCACCGAGCACTTCGCCCCGCTGTTCGTCACGCTGGGCGCGCCGGACGGGGACCTGGCCGGCGCCCGCACCGTGATCGACGGGTTCTGGCTCGGCCTGGCCAAGCGCTCCATCCAGGTCAACTGAGGAAAATTCTCCGCAACGAAAACCATCCGGCCGGCCCGGGACGCCCAGGCTGGCGGCTACCGGGCGCAAACCCCGGCCGCCCGGCGGACGCGGGACTGATCAGCCGGCCGCCAGCCGGCCGCGGGGGAACCGCGCCCCCGCGCCACCCCGCCCGGTAGCGTGAGCTGGCGTGAGCACGCTGATCACCAACGTCGGTGAGCTGGTCACCAACGCGCCCGCGGACCATGATCCGGGCCGGGGGCCGGGACCGTTCGCGGTGCTGGCCGGCGCGGCCCTGGTCATCGAGGATGGCCGGGTGGCCTGGACCGGCCCCGCCGGGCAGGCGCCGGCCGCGGACGAGGTCGTGGACTGTGACGGCGGGGCGGTGCTGCCCGGCTTCGTCAACTCCCACGCGCACCTGGTCTTCGCCGGGGAGCGCAGCGCGGAGTTCGCCGCGCGGATGGCCGGGACGCCGTATCAGGCCGGCGGGATCCGCAGCACGGTCGCGGCCACCCGGGCCGCCCCGGACGAGATGCTGCGCGCGAACCTGGCCCGGCTCACCCGGGAGATGCTGGCTCAGGGGACGACGACGCTGGAGTGCAAGTCCGGCTACGGGCTCACGACGGCGGACGAGGCGCGCGCGGTGGCGCTGGCCGCGGAGGTCACCCCCGAGGTCACGTTCCTGGGGGCGCACGTCGTGCCGCCCGAGTACTCCGGCGACCGGGCCGGTTACCTGGACCTGGTGTGCGGCCCCATGCTGGCCGCCTGCGCGCCGCACGCCCGCTGGGTGGACGTGTTCTGCGAGCGGGGGGCGTTCGACGCGGACGAGGCGGCCGCGGTGCTGGCGGCGGGCCGGGCGGCCGGGCTGCTGCCCCGCGTGCACGCGAACCAGCTCGGGCCCGGTCCCGGCGTCCAGGTCGCGGTGGCCGCGGGCGCGGCCGCCGCGGACCACTGCACCTACCTGAGCGACCCGGACGTGGATGCGCTCGCGGCCTCGGGGACGATCGCCACGCTGCTGCCCGGGGTCGAGTTCTCCACCCGCCAGCCCTACCCCGACGCGCGCCGGCTGCTGGCCGCCGGGGCGACTGTCGCGCTGGCCACGGACTGCAATCCCGGCTCGTGCTTCACCTCCAGCATGCCGCTGTGCGTGGCCCTCGCGGTCCGGGAGATGCGGATGACCCCGCGGGAGGCCGTGTGGTCAGCCACCGCGGGCGGGGCCCGCGCGCTGCGCCGCACCGACGTCGGCCACCTCGGGGTGGGAGCCCGGGCGGACCTGATGCTGCTGGGCGGCCCGTCGCACGCCTACCTGGCCTACCGTCCCGGCGTTCCGCTGATCCGCGCGGTCTGGCAGTCCGGCCAGCGCGAGTTCTAGCGTGAGCGTCACCACACTCAGGGAGCCGGCGTCTTGAGCTTGTACATCTCGTCGAGCACGTCAGCGGGCAGCGGCACGCTCTCCGATTCGGGAATCATCACCTCGATGTACGCGCCGTTGTGATGGGCCTTCAGTTCGCCGAGCGCTTGGTCGAGCTCCTCGACGGTCGCGACCCGCCTGGTGAGCCATCCCCGGCAGCCGAATGCCGCGGGGATCGTGGAGTAGTCGAGTTCTGGCAGGTTGTTGTAGGGCATGCCTTCTTTGTGCAACGTGATCTCGCAGCCGTAGACCCCGTTGTTCAGGACGAAGATGACGGGTTTGGCGCCGTGACGGCCCATGTCAGCCAGGGCGTTGATGGTCATCTGGTGAGACCCGTCGCCCGTGATCAGGATCACCCGTGTCCCGGGTTCAGCCATGGCCATGCCCAGGGTCGCCGGGGTGCCCCAGCCGATGGAACTCCAGAGGGTCATGGCCTGACTGCGGACCTGACCCGGCAATCTGAAGGCAGCTTCAACGAACACCCCCGACCCCGCTTCGATGACGAGTACGTCGTCGCTCTGCAGCATTCGCTGCACCCTTGGATAGAACGCAGCGGACGAGATCGGGCTGGTGTCGTCACCGGCCAGCGGCATGAGGTCGTACGTGAACGGATCCTGTCTCCCCGTGAACTTCGGGCTCCTGGCCAGCAGCCCGTCGATGACGTCTTCGAGGCCCAGGTTGACGAACACCGTGGTTCCGGCGCGCACCCAGTTGTCGTAGATGTGGACGACGCGTTCGTCGGGCAGTGCATCCGTCCAATAGCCCGTGTTCTCGGCTTCCATGACCAGCCCCCCGAGGTCGAGGATCAGGTCAGCTCCCTCGACAGCGTGCTTGACCGCTGCCGGAGTCGACTGCTCGCCGTAGTACAGACCGAGGTAGAGAGGACTCTGCTCATCGAGGAACCCTTTGTCCATCGGCGAGAGCGCGAAGGGAATCCTGGCGGTCTCGATGAACTGCTCGATCTTGTTCCGCAGGCCATAGCGCGCGGTGAGCGCAGTGGGCAGGATCACGGGATGGCGGGCATTCTTCAGCCGGTTCACAATCGCGGTGACCGCGCCGTCAAGTTCCGCGGGGACGCTCACCTGACGTCTGACCTTGGCCAGGGGCTCGCCGGACACCGGGGTGCCGATGACCGGTACGTCCTGCGCGTCGTGCAGAACCACCAGGTAGGCAGGCTGGCTTTGCGCCAGCGCTGCACGAATGACGCGCTCGATCTCATCGATAGCATTGTCCGGGGAGATCACGGCCTTTGCGCAGCACGCCGCCTCGATGATGTGCTCGAAGTTGCCGTAGACCCCGTCTCCCAGCGTGTGCTTGGAAATCAGCCGTTGTTTCGTGATGCGCCGGCTTGGCTGTCCCGTCACAAAGAACACGGGCACACGATGGGCCTTGGAACCCATCAATCCGTTCACGAGACTCAACTCGCCCACGCCGTAAGCGGCGGACAAGAGGCCCGCACCCTTCAGCCGCGCGTAACCGTCGGCCGCATACGCCGCATTCAGCTCGTTGGTGCACCCGACCCAATCCATGCCGGACGATGCTGCGATTGCGTCGGCGATCGGGAAGGCGTAGTCCGAGGGAACGCCGAAGGCTTTGTCGATTCCCAAATCTGACAATCGGCGCACGAGGTACTCAGCTACCGTCGGATTGCTCATTTGGGTCCCCCCGCATGGGTCGTGATCGTGCTGGCAAGGTACCTCTTCTGATCCCGCTCCGGCGCGAGCTCGGCCCCGATCCACGCTGAAATAAAGTCCGGGCACGGCGGGTCGGCGCGAAAGGGCCCTCCTTAACCGCAGGACTCCTATCTCAGAGCAATATTGACGCAAAGTTCTGCGGATCCGGTGGCGCTTCTCGCGCGGGGGAGGCGGCTGAGACTCCGCCGGTATGGCTGGGGTCCGGACAGGGCAGCTAGGCCCGCGGGGGGACGGGTGCGCGGCGGGCCAGGCCCGGCGTGGCCAGGCGGGGGCCGTCGGTCAGCGAGCCGGCCTGCTTGACCCGGCTGAGCACCGGGGAGATCTCGAGCTGCCGGACCCCGGCCGCCGCGCCGATCCTGGTCGTCACGTACTCGTACAGCGCCTCGGCGTCCCGGCACACGACGCTGGCGACCAGGCTGGCCGGGCCGGTGATGGCCGCCGCGAAGGGCACCTCGGGATGCCGGGAGATCTCGTCGCCGAGCCCGGCCAGCCGGGCTGGTTCCACGATCAGCCACAGGTAGGCGCTCGCGGTGAAGCCCAGCAGGCCGATGGCCAGGTCCACGTCGAAATACAGGATCCCGGCCTGGCGCAGCGCCTCCACCCGGCGGATCGACCCGGCTTTCGGTCCAGCCGGCCTGCTGGGCCAGCGCCGCGAAACTCACCCGCCCGTCCAGGGCCAGCGCGGCGAGCAGTGGCCCGTCCGACGGCTGGAGCAGGTCCGGACTCGGCCGGCCGGCCCGGCCCGCTGCGCGACGGCGAGCCGGGTAACCTGCTCGTCGGTCAGGTCGCCCACGTAGCCGGCCCAGTCCGCCTCCCGGCCCGCGAAGCGGTGCAGCACCGCGTGCGTGGCCAGGCTGAGCACCTGGCTGGTCGCGGGCAGCCGCTGCAGCAGCAGCTCGTCGCTCTGCTGCTGGCTGAGCGAGCGGACCAGGCAGACGATCTCCGATGCCGCCGGAGCTGAGCGTCACCCAGGAGACGTCCTCCCGCCGGGCCAGCGCGTCGGCGAGCCGCCGGGCCCCGCCGGGGCGGCAGCCGATCCGCACCAGCCACTCGGTCGCGCCGACCGCCCGGGGGCTGGCCAGGCCGATCACCCGCAGGAGGCCGTCACCGCGCAGCCGCCGGTAGCGGCGGGCCACGGTCTGCTCGGACACCCCCAGCACCTCGGCGATCCGGCTGAACGGAGCGCGCGGATCGAGCTGGAGGGCGCGGATGAGCTGACGATCAAGCTGGTCAATCACGGCGGATTCCCGCGCTAGGATCGGGTCTTCATGGAAGAAAACTCTATCTTCCCCGCCGCTGGCTCGCCCGTCCCGCAGGGCGGCGGTCATCGTGGGCCGTGACCCGGGGCGGCCAGGCACCGGGCTGGATCAGGGTCCCGGGCCGGCGGGGCCGGGGACCGGAAGGAGCCTTCGATGCGCAAATGGATGCCGCTGGCCGCGGTCTGCCTCGGCACGTTCATGCTGCTGGTTGACGTGACCATCGTGAACGTCGCGCTGCCGGACATGGCCGTGGATCTGCACACCTCGTTCTCGTCGCTGCAGTGGGTGATCGACAGCTACGCGGTGGCCCTGGCCGCCCTGCTGATGGGGCTGGGCTCGGTCGCGGACCTGCGCGGCCGGCGGCGGGTCTACCTGGCGCGGCCTGGCCGTGTTCGCGGCCGCGTCGCTGGCCAGCGGCCTGGCCACCAGCCCGGGCCTGCTGATCGCGGCCCGCGGCGGTGCAGGGCGTCGGCGGGGCGGCGATGTTCGCCACCACGATCGCCCTGCTCAACGCCTCCTATCAGGGCCGGGACCGGGGCACCGCGTTCGGTGTCTGGGGCGCGGTGGCCGGCGGGTCGGCCGCGGTCGGGCCGGTCCTCGGCGGACTGCTCACCGAGACCCTGTCCTGGCGGTGGATCTTCTTCGTCAACCTGCCGGTCAGCGTGGCGGCGGTCGCTGCTCACCCTGGCCGCGTTCGGGGCCGGCCGCCGCCAGCCCCTGGCCGGGTTCGACCTGGCGGGCGTGCTCGCCTTCACCGCCGGGGCCGCGGCCACCACGTATCGGCCTGGTCCGCGCCTCAAGCGTGGGCTGGGCGGCGGGCCAGACCCTCGCGCCTGATCGCGGCCGGGCTGGCCGCGTTCGTGCTGTTCGTCGTCATCGAGAGCCGGGCCCGGCAGCCCCTGCTGCAGGTGTCACTGCTGCGCCGCCGGCCTTCGCGGCGATCGATGCTCGCCGCATTGCTGCTCAACGCCGCGGCGTTCGCCTACCTGGCCTACACCTCGCTGTGGCTGCAGACCGTGCTCGGCCTGAGCCCGGTCGAGGCGGGGCTGGCCGGCGCGGCGCCGCTGTCCCTGTCCGCCTTCGTGGTCAGCGCGGCCATCGGCCGTTTCCTGCACGCCTCGAACCCCCGGTGGATCATCGGCGGCGGGATGGCGCTGGTCGGGGCGGGTGCCCTGCTCCAGGCCGGCCTGGGCGCGCAGTCGGGCTGGACCCACCTGGTGCCCGGCCTGATCGTGGCCGGGATCGGCGTCGGCCTGGCCACGCCGACGCTGGTGTCCAGCGCCATGTCGGCCGTGCCGGTGCACAGCGGCGGGATGGCGGCCGGCGCGGTCAACACGATGCGCCAGCTCGGCTACGCGTTCGGGATCGCCGTGCTCGGCAGCGTGTTCTCGGCCCGGGTGGCGCACCAGGTCGCGGCCCGGGGCGGCCACCCCGAGGCGGCCCGGGCCGTCTCCGGGGGCCAGGCCCAGCGGCTGCTGGCCAGCACGCCGGCCGGGGATCGGGCCGGGCTGGACCAGGTCGTGCACGCGGCCGCCGCGGCCGGGCTGAATGGGGCGTTCCTGCTCGCCGGGGTGCTCGGCCTGGCGGGCGCCGTGATCGCGGTCGCGGGCCTGCGCCGGCCCGCCCCGCCGCGAGCCGCCGACCCCGCCCCGGCCCAGCCCGCGCAGGCCCAGCCCGCGCGTGCCGGGCCCGCGCCTGCCGGGCCCGCGTATGCCGGGCCTACGTAGGCCCAGCCTGCGTCCGCCAGGCCCGCGCCCGCCCAGCCCGGGCCCGCTGCGCGCAGAACCGCCGGAGCGGCCGCCGGGGCATCCCCCGGGCCCAGCCTGCCCCGGTGACGCTCCCGGCCCGGCGCCGGGGGACCGCCCACGCCGGGCGGACCACAATGCCGGGCGGACCACAATGCCGGGCGGACCACAATGCCGGGCGGACCACGATAAGGCCCCTCCATCGGCGGGATGGAGGGGCCTGCGGGCTGCCGCCCGGGCGGCCACCGGATACCGTGCGGCTACCTCGCGACGAAGAACCCGCGGCCCACCCTGGCCACGATCAGGCCCTCGTCCTTCAAGGTGCCGAGGCTGCGCTCCACGGTCCTGGTCGAGACCTCGTACTCCTGCGCCAGGTGCTTGATCGAGGGGATGCGCCCGGCCAGTTCACCCGTGCGGATCTGCCCGCGGAGCAGGGTCGCGAGCTGCTCGTGCAGGTCCACCGGTGAGTCACGGTCAAGCATGATCACACACTAGGCCTGACCTGGCGCAACGCAGATTCCGGGGGCACTGCGCAGATAAACGTAGACCCACGTAGGTACAGGGGGTTACTCTGGCAGGCATGGACGGTGACCACGGCCCAGGCTTAACCGGCGACGAGGCTCTGCGGGCGGAGCTGGCGGGCACGCGCCCCGACTGCCACATCGCGTTTGACCCGGATCTGCGGGCGTGGGGCGCCACGGTGCGGACCAGCGAGACGGGGTTCCGCTTTATCGTCGGCCCCTCGCTGCGGGAGTTGCAGGTCAAGCTGGTGCTGAAGCTGGGCGTCGAGGAGAGCGGGTAACCCCAGGTCATCCCGGTCTCCTGGCCCCACCCGACATGCCCGGCGTGTCGCGCCTGACCTGGACAAGCGCCGGTTTACGATAGTCACGCAGGACGAGGCCCCTCCATGTATGAGATGGAGGGGCCTCGCGTTACCTGGCCGCACCGGCCCGCCTGCGGGGCTGGCTGCCCAGCCCCCGGCTTCCTTGTGCGGCCCGGCCCACCACCGATCCGGGCCCCGCCGCAGGCGCCGGCTTCCCGGCTCCTGCCCGCGCCCGGGGCTGCCCCCGGCCGGCCCGTATTCAGTGGTGAGTGCAGTTCTACTGCCCGCTGACCTGGGCGCACAAGGGCCGGCTGGCCGCTATTTGAAGTTTCTTCCGCCGTCCACAGGCAATCCACCGTGCGCCTGCCGTTTTCCCCCGCGCTACCGGATCTTTCCACCACGCATCCACAGCCCTGTGCACAGGCGGGCCGGGGGACCAGGCCCGGGACCAGGCCCCCAGACGGGATCACTTCTGGCCGACGCCGCCCCACACGGTGCCCACCCGGCTCGCCGCCTCGGCCGAGTCGGGCCGCCACTCAGGGACCCGGACGATCCCGGGCGGGACCAGCCGCAGCCCGCGGAAGAAGCGCTCCACCTCGCCCTGGCTGCGCAGCGTGGCCTGCTCGGCCAGCAGCTGGTTGAGCCGGGCTGCCATGGCCGCCATGACCCGGGCCTCGATGTCGTTGGCGGGGTGGGAGACAACCAGGAAACTGCCTGGCGCGAGCCCGTCGAGCAGGGTGGCGACGATCTTCCAGGGGTCCTCCGCGTCCGGGATGAACTGCAGCACGGCCATCAGCACCAGCGCGACCGGCTGGGTGAGATCCAGCATCCGGGCCGCCTCGGCCAGGACCTTCCCCGTGTCGCGCAGGTCGGTGTTGAGGTAGGCGGTGTTGCCGTGCGGGCCGCTGGACAGCAGGCCCCGGGCGTGCGCGAACACGACCGGGTCGTTGTCCATGTAGAGCACCAGCGCGTCCGGGGCGATGGCCTGGGCCACCTGGTGGGTGTGCCCCGCGGTGGGGATGCCGGTGCCGATGTCCAGGAACTGCCTGATCCCCTCCTCGGCGGCCAGGTAGCGCACGGTCCGGGCCAGGAAGGCCCGGGTCGAGCGGACCGACGCGACCAGGCCCGGGAACGCGGCCACCGCCTCGTCCCCGGCGTGCCGGTCGGCGGCGAAATTGTCCCGGCCGCCCAGCCAGTAGTCCTGGACCCGGGCGATATGCGGCACGCTGGTATCGATCCTGACCGGTGGCGTGCCCGCGTCGGGAGCGGCGTCGCGCCCCTCGTTGCCTGCCATGGTGGTGCCTCTCGAGCTGTGAGCCGGGCTCAGCATATGGGTCATCACGCGGCCCGCCCGGAACCGGGGCTGGGCCGCGTGCGCCCGGGGCCAGGGGAGTCAGCCGCGGCCCGGGGCCAGGTAGCGGCCCGCGAACCGGACCAGCGGCTGGCCCGATTCGGCCAGGTAAGGGACCTGCGGCACGGACGCGATCACCAGCAGGTGGTCACCGGCGTCCTCCCGGCGGGTGACCTGGCACTCCAGCGCGGCCAGCCCGCCGTCCGGGATCAGCGCGCCGGACAGCGGGCCGCGCCGGTGCGGCACGCCGTCCAGCATGAGCCGCGCGCCGGGCCGCCCCTCGGCCGCGAACCGGCCGGCCAGCGCCCGCTGGCCCTCGGCCAGGATCGTCACCGCGAACCAGTCGACCCGGCCCAGCAGCTCGGCCGGGTAGGAGCCGGCGATCAGCGAGACCAGCACCAGCGGCGGGTCCACGGACAGCGGGCAGAACGCGCTGACCGTGGTGCCGACGTCATCCCGGCCGTCGGCCACGGTGACCAGCGTGACCCCGCTGGCGAAGACCGTCAGGGCCGCGGCCAGCCCGGCCCCGGAGTCAGCCGCGGTCACCGCGAGCCCGGGCTACCGGATCACCCAGCGGCCGGGCAGCATCAGCGGACCCTGCGGGGACAGGCCCGCGGCGGCCGCCAGCGCGGACACCGGGCCCCAGGTCTCCGCGAACAGTGCCGCGAGCCCGGCCGCCGCGAGCCCGGCCGCCGGGGCGGCCGCGCCTCGCTGGACTCCGGCGGCCGCAGCCGGTCCAGTGGGTGGGCCCGCGGGTACAGCCGCACCCCGGCGGACTCCGGGAGCGAGGCCTCTGGCCCGGGCCACGGCCAGCGCGGTATCCACGCCGCCGAGCTGGTCCACCAGGCCGATGCCGGCCGCGTCCGCCCCGGTCCACACCCGGCCCCGGGCGATCTCGTGCACCTGGTCCTGGGTCAGCCCGCGCCCGTCGGCCACCTTGCCGGTGAAGTCGGCGTAGATCCGGTCCAGCCAGCCGTTGATCTTTTCCCACTCCTCGTCGCTGTACGGCCGCGAGGTGGTGAACATGTCCGCGTGCGCGCCCTCGGTCACCGAGTCCGTGCTCACCCCGGCCCGGTCCAGGGCCTGCCCCAGCACCGGCTTGGCGCGTGATCACGCCGATGGAGCCGGTGATCGTGCCGGGCTGGGCCACGATGGTGTCGGCGGCCATGGCGATGAAGTAGCCGCCGGAGGCGGCGACCTCGCTCATCGACACCACGACCGGCTTGCCCGCCTCGCGGGCCCGGACCACCTCGCGCCAGATCGTGTCGGAGGCCACGTACGAGCCGCCCGGGCTGTTCACCCGGAGCACGATCGCCTTGGCCCGGGGGTCGGCCACCGCGCCGCGCAGCGCCCCGCTGATCGTGTCCGAGCCCATCGAGCTGCCGCCCACCGGGCTGCGGGTGGTGCGGCCGCGCCGGATCGGCCCGCTCGCGTAGATCAGCGCGACGCCGTCCCCGTCCGTGCCGGGCAGCTTCCTGGCCCGCTCGGCCAGCGCCCGGGCCCGCTGGTAGCGGCCCAGGTAGAGCAGGTACGCATCCGGGCCGGCCGCCTCGCGGACCGCGGCGTAGACCTGGTCACGGTAGCCGAGCGCGTCCACCAGCCGGCTGTCCAGCGCCTCGCCCGCCACGAACGGGCCGCGGTCGATCAGCGCCCGGGCGTCACCCGGCCGGGATCTCCAGCCGCTGCGCGATGGCCTCGGTCAGCTGCTCCACGATCGAGGCGGCCAGCCGCTGCGTCGCCTCCCGGGCGGGCCCGGAGAACCCGTGCTCGGTCAGCCGCTCGGCCGCGCTCTTGTATTCGCCCCGGGCGCGCGACCTGGACCTCGACGCCCAGCTTGTCCAGCGCGCCGCGGTAGAACCAGTTCTGCACGGCGATGCCGGTCAGCCCGAGGTCCCCGGACGGCTGCAGGTAGATCCGGTCGAAGGCGGTGGCCAGGTAGTACGGCACGTTGCCCGGGCTAGAAGTCGCCGAACGTCTCCGCCCAGGCCACGGTGAGCTTGCCCGAGCCGGCGAACTCGCGGATCGCCGCGTGCAGCTCCTGCACCTGGGCCAGCCCGATCGGCCGCCCGCCGACCTTCACCACCAGCGCCCTGACCCGGTCGTCGGACCGGGCCCGGCGCAGCCCGTCCAGCACGTCGGCCAGCCGGGTCCGGCGCATCGTGGTCAGCGCGGAGAGCGGGTCCGCCGGCGGTTCCTCCGCGATGCCCTCGGTCAGGTCCAGCTCGAGGATCAGCGGCGCCGTCCGGCGCTGGCGGAACCTGGTGATCCGGTCGGTCAGCATCGAAGTCACCATGCCCCCACCTTACGGTGCGCCTGACGCGGCGCCGGCCCCTTCACGTTACGTGGTGCTTTTACCCCCCGGCGAGGCGAAAGTACCGGATAATGCGGCGCCGGCCGGGGCGGCGCCAACCGCCCGGGCTGGCGGGGCTGCGCTATCGTCGGCCGGGATGCCGGAGGGACGTCAATGGCCGAGGGTGACGGGAATGGCTGGGTGGTGTGCGCCCTGGGCCACCGGCACTGGGGGAAGTACGGCGCGGCCGGGCTGCTGGCCAGCGCCGCGGGACCGGACGGCCAGCCCAGCGTGCTGCTGATCCACCGGGCCAGCTGGACCCAGCACCCCGGTACCTGGGGGCCGCCAGGCGGCGCCGGGACAGCCACGAGAGCGCGGCCGGGGCGGCGCTGCGCGAGGCGGCCGAGGAGTGCGCGGTGCCGCCCGGGGCGGTGCGGATCCACGGCCTGCTCGACGACGACCATGGCGGCTGGTCCTACCAGACGATGGTCGCGGACGCCGGCCGCGAGTTCGAGGTCTACCCGGCCAGCCGGGAGGCTCCCGAGGTGGCGTGGGTGCCGGCGGACCGGGTCGAGGCGCTGCCGCTGCATCCCGGGTTCGCCGTGACCTGGCCGGTCATCCGGGCGGCCATGGCGCCGGTGACGGTGATCGTGGACGGCGCCAACGTGATGGGCGCCCGCGCCGATGGCTGGTGGCGGGACCGGGCCGGGGCGGCGGCCCGGCTGTACGGGGAGCTCGCCGCGCTCGCCGGGCGGGGCGTCGCGGAGCTGCCCGCGGACCTGGCCGCGGGCAGCCTGGACCGCTGGTTCCCCGGCTACGTCCTGGTCGTCGAGGGACAGGCCCGGGCGGCCGGTGCCCGCGCTCCGGGAGACCGAGGGGGTGCGCGTCGTCGCCGCACCCGGCTCCGGCGACGACACCATCGCCGAGCTGGCCGCCACGACCCCCGGGCGGCGGCTGGTGGTCACCGCCGACCGGGAACTGCGCCGCCGGGCCACGGCCGCGGGGGCGGCGGTCACCGGCCCCCGGTGGCTGCTGAGCCAGCTGTGACCGGGCGCGGGTCCGCGGGCGGGCGGTGCCCGGCCGCGCGGGCCCGGTCGCGGGCCAGCCGCTGCAGCACCGGGCGGGCCGCGAGGTAGGTCCCGGCCAGCGCCGAGCCGCCGACGCCCAGGTCCACCGAGATCCGGCCCTGCCGGGCCCAGTACACGTCCTTGAGGTCCAGCAGCAGCGCGAACTCGTCCACGATGAGGGCCAGGGCCGCGCCGTAGCTGACCGCCACGGCCGGGTGCCGCCGGTGCCGGTCCTCGCCGCGCACGGCGATCGCGCCCACCCCGGCCAGCATGCCGATGCCCCACAGGTAGTGGTGCAGGTGCTCGCCGCCCGCGCTGAGGTTGCGGAACGGCCCCCGGCCCGCCCGGATGCTGTAGGTGATCCCCCGCACGACCGCGAACGTGCCGGTGAACGACAGCCAGCTGAGCAGGGCGCTGCGCTGGCCCTCGTCCAGTTCCTCGTGGTAAGCGGTGCGGACCTGCGGCGGCCGGCGGTACCGGCGCGGTGTTGCTCATGGCTCATCATTACCCTCTGTCGCGATCCTCCGACCGTACCGGGGCCGCCGCCGTGTGGGCGACGTCACGGCCCGGTGCGGCGCGGAATGTGCTTTGGTCAGTACGTGACCGTTGCCGATCTCCTCCTGCTGCTGGTCACGGGGATCGCCGCGGGCATCGTCAGCACCGTCGCGAGCCTCGCGTCGGTGGTGTCGTACCCGGTGCTGCTGGCCCTCGGCCTGCCGCCGCTGTCGGCCAACGTGACCAACACGGTCTCGCTGCTGTTCACCGGGGTGGGCGCGGCCGCGGGCTCGCGTCCCGAACTGGCCGGCCAGGGCGCCCGGATCCGGCGGCTGGGCCTGGTCACCGCGCTGGGCGGGGCGGCCGGCGCCGCGCTGCTGCTGCTCAGCCCAGCCAAGACCTTCGAGGCCGCGGCGCCGGTCCTGATCGGGGCGGCCTCGCTGCTGATCCTGCTCCAGGCGGCCCGCCCGGACGCCGACACCGGGCACGCCGACCGGGAACGCAACCCGTTCCTGATCGTCACGCTGTTCTGCGTGGCCATCTACGTCGGCTACTTCGGCGCGGCCGGCGGCATCCTGCTGCTGGTCGTGCTGACCACCATGCTCACCGAGCCGCTGGCCCGGACGAACGCGCTGAAGAACGTGGTCTCGGGGCTGGCCAATGGCGTGGCGGCGGTGGCGTTCGCGCTGTTCGGCCCGGTGCGCTGGGCCGCGGTGCTGCCGCTGGCCGCGGGGTTCCTCATCGGCGGCCGGATCGGCCCGATCCTGGTCCGCTACCTGCCGGCCCGGGTCCTGCGCGTGCTCGTCGGCCTGGGCGGCATCGCCCTGGCCGTCCATCTCGGCCTGTCCGCGTACGACTGAATGTCGGGGTTTTAGCCGGGGGCCAGCCAGAGCACGCCGAGCGGGGGCAGGGTGAGCACGGCGGACGCGGGCTGCCCGTGCCACGGCTCGGGGACGGCCTCGATCATGCCGAGATTGCCCACGCCGCTGCCGCCGTAGTCCGCGGCGTCGGTGTTGACCAGTTCCCGCCAGCGCCCGGCGTGCGGCAGGCCGAGCCGGTACTGCGTGTGCGGGCCGCCGGAGAAGTTCGCCACGCAGGCGATCACCCCCGGGCCGCCCGGGTCGTCATCCGGTCCGGCCAGCCGCAGGAAGGAGAGCACGTTCCCGGCCGCGTCGTTGGCGTCGATCCAGCTGAACCCGGACGGCGAGTTGTCCAGCGCCCACAGGGCCGGGGAGCCCCGGTAGGCGCGGTTCATGTCGCCGACCAGCTTGCGGACGCCGGCGTGGCCGGGGTAGTCGAGCATCCACCAGTCCAGGCCGCGCTCGGCCGACCACTCGTTGCCCTGGCCGAATTCCGAGCCCATGAACAGCAGCTGCTTGCCCGGGTGGGCCCACATGTAGGCCAGCATGGCCCGGAGCCCGGCGAACCGGTTCCACTCGTCGCCCGGGCATCTTGCCGAGCAGCGATCCCTTGCCGTGCACGACCTCGTCGTGCGACAGGGGCAGCACGAAGTTCTCGCTGAACGCGTACATCAGCGAGAACGTGATCTCGTTGTGGTGGTACTGCCGGTACACCGGGTCCAGCGACATGTAGCTGAGCGTGTCGTGCATCCAGCCCAGGTTCCACTTGAAGCCGAAGCCCAGCCCGCCCAGGTGCACCGGCCGGGTCACGCCCGGCCAGGCGGTGGACTCCTCGGCGATCATCATGACCCCGGGCACCCGCCGGTAGGAGGTGGCGTTGACCTCCTGCAGCAGGGCCACCGCGTCGGTGTTCTCCCGGCCGCCCTGGGCGTTCGGGACCCACTCGCCGGCCTTCCGGGAGTAGTCCAGGTAGAGCATGGACGCCACCGCGTCCACCCGGAGCCCGTCGGCGTGGAACTCCTCCAGCCAGTACAGCGCGTTGGCCACGAGGAAGTTGCGGACCTCGTTCCGGCCGTAGTTGAAGATGAGCGTGCCCCAGTCCGGGTGCTCGCCGCGGCGGGGGTCGGGGTGCTCGTAGAGCGGGGTGCCGTCGAACCGGGCCAGCGCCCACTCGTCCCGCGGGAAGTGCGCGGGCACCCAGTCGAGGATGACCCCGATCCCGGCCTGGTGCATCCGGTCCACCAGGTAGCGGAACTCGTCCGGGGTGCCGAACCGGGCGGTGGGCGCGAAGTAGGAGGTGACCTGGTACCCCCAGGACCCGCCGAACGGGTGCTCGGCCACCGGCAGGAACTCCACGTGGGTGAAGCCCAGCCCCGAGACGTACTCGGTCAGCTCGTCGGCGAGCTGGACGTAGGACAGGCCGGGCCGCCACGACCCGAGGTGCACCTCGTAGATGCTGACCGGCTCGCGGACCTGCTGGCCGCGGGCCCGGGACGCCAGCCAGCCGGCGTCGTTCCACTCATACCGCGAGGTATAGATGACCGACGCGGTCGCGGGCGGCCGCTCGGCCAGGCTGGCCATCGGGTCGGCTTTGCGCCGCCACTGCCCGTCCGGCCCGCACACGTCAAACTTGTAGTGGGTCCCGTCGCCCGCGTCGGGCACGAACAGCTCCCAGACGCCCGTGCCGCCCAGCGACCGCATCGGGTGGCCGCGGCCGTCCCAGTGGTTGAAGTCCGCGATGACCCGCACGCCGCGGGCGTTGGGCGCCCAGACCGCGAAGGCCGTCCCGGTCACCGGGCCGTACTGCTTCACGTGCGCGCCGAGCACCTGCCAGAGGTTCTCGTGCCGGCCCTCGCCGATCAGGTGCAGGTCCATCTCGCCCAGGCTGGGCAGGAAGCGGTACGGGTCGTCGGCGATGATCTCCGGCAGGCTGCCGCCGCTGCCGTCGCCGTAGGTGACCGCGACCCGGTAGTCGGGCGTCTGGCCGGCCGGCAGCGTGGCCGCGAACACGCCCTCGTGCACGTGCTCGGCGGGGAAGCGCTGCCCGTCGGGCAGCACGACCGTCACTGACTTGGCCAGCGGGCGCAGCACCCGCACGATGACCCCGTCCGGCCCGGGGTGGGCGCCGAGGATTGAGTGCGGGTCGTGGTGGGTTCCCGCGATCACGCGGTCGATTTCGCCCAGGCTGACACCGGCCTGGTTCTGCTGGCTGACCATGTTCATGCGTCGGCGATCGAGCCCAGCGGGATGGACAGCCAGCCGGGCCGGTTCCTGGCCTCGTACATCACCTCGTAGACCGCCTTATCCAGGACGAGGGCGCGCAGCAGGATGGCATGCGTGCCCGGATCGATTCCCCCGGCGGCAGCGTACCCGGAACAGAACGCCTCGGAGTTGCGGCGGACCCATTCCAGGGCCGACGCGTGCAGCTTGTCCCCGTCGGGGCGGGCCAGCAGCTGGTGGCGGGCCGCGTAGTCGAACGAGCGCATCATGCCGGCCACGTCCCGCAGCGCGGTGGACAGCGCCCGGCGCTGGGCCAGCGGGGTGGCGGGCTCGCCCTCGAAGTCGAGCAGCACCCAGCCGGTCTGGGTCCGCATCACCTGGCCCAGGTGGTAGTCGCCGTGCACCCGCTGGACGCTCAGCGAGGTGTCCAGCTTGGCCAGGTCGGCGAACGCCTCACCGAGCAGGTCGGCGTGCCGGCCCAGCTCGGGCACGGTGGCCAGGGCGATGTCGAGGCGGGCGAACATCTCGTCGGCCAGCGCGCTGATCGCGTCCGGCGGCAGCTCGTCGGTGCCGAACGCCCGGGCCAGGTCCCGGTGCACCTCGGCGGTGGCCTCGCCGAGCCGGTAGGCCTCGCCGGCGAAGTCGCCGCCGGCGTCGGCCGCGCTGATCCGGCCCTCGGCCGCGTACAGGTCGCGGACGCTGGTCGCGGCCAGCGACCAGCCGTCCGAGGCGGCGCGCAGGTACCGGGACAGGATGCCGAGGATGACCGCGGTCGCCGTCCAGCCGGGTCTCGATCCAGCCCAGCGGCTCCGCCACGTGCGTGGACCCGCGCATGGCCAGCGCCCGGGGCACTTCCAGGTCGGGGTTGGGGCCGGGGGAGGGGCGGCGGAACACCTTGAGGATGGTGGCCTCGCCGAACATCATGCTGGTGTTGCTCTGCTCGCCGGTCAGCACCAGGCTCTCCTGGCTGGTGTCGATCTCGGCGCCCGGCTCGTGCGCGAAGCACAGCAGCCCGGCCCGGCCGCCGTCGGCGATGGCCTGCAGCAGCCGCCGGGTCAGGTCCGGGTCGTGCAGCGCGTCGTAGGCCATCCGGCCGTCGTCGGCCACCCCGATCATGACGTGCTTGAGGTGGTCGGGCAGTTCGTCGCGCAGGCCCAGGAAGAGCTGGTAGGAGTCCACCGTGCGGCCCGGGGCGCCGGCGCTGCCCAGGGCGCCGGGGCGGCTGAGCGAGCCCAGGGTGCCCGGGGAGAGGGCGCTGCCCTGCGAGACCGCCACGATGAGGTGATGCAGCCCCGGATCGCCGCCGACCAGCTCGGTGTCGGTGACGATAGCCAAGTCGAGGATCCTGGCGCCCTTGCCAGCGAACCAGCGCTGACTCGGCATCCACTCCGCCAGCGTTTCCTCAAATGTCATATTTCCGGTCTACCCCGTCCCCAGGGATCATGCAGCATCGGGCGATCATCATCTCGCCAGATTCCGCCTCGAAAGCGGGCGGGTCCGGCGGGGGTGGCCCGGCCGTCACCGGGGTAACCCGCACCGTCACCGCAGGTACTCACCCTCGGGGCTCGGGGAGCTGGAACCAGTAGAAACCGTGTCCGGGAAGGGTAAGCAGATAGCTCAGGTCCCCGATCGGGGGGAAGGTGACGCCCCCCATGCACTCGACCGGGGTCACTCCCTTGAACCGCCGCAGGTCGAGCTCGACCGGCTGCGGGAACCGGGAAAGATTATTGACGCACAGTATACGATCCGCGCTGTCTACCCCGTCGGGACGGTTACCCTCCGTGTGCTCCCGGACGAACGCGAGCACGCTCGGGTTGGACGAGCTGAGCTCCTCGTAGCCGCCCAGGCCGAAGACCGGGTGCCGCTTGCGGATCTCGATCATCCGCTTGGTCCAGTGCAGGAACGAGCCGGAGCTCTTCTGCTGGGCCTCGACGTTCAGCGCCTGGTAGCCGTAGATCGGGTCCATCAGCATCGGCAGGTAGAGCCGGCCCGGATCGCAGGTGGAAAAGCCCGCGTTGCGGTCCGGGGTCCACTGCATCGGGGTGCGGACGCCGTCCCGGTCACCGAGCCAGATGTTGTCGCCCATGCCGATCTCGTCGCCGTAGTACAGCACCGGCGACCCGGGCAGCGACAGCAGCAGCGCGGTGAACAGCTCCAGCTGGTTGCGGTCGTTGTCGAGCAGCGGCGCCAGCCGCCGCCGGATCCCGATGTTCGCCTTCATCCGCGGGTCCTTCGCGTACTCCGCGTACATGTAGTCGCGCTCATCGTCGGTGACCATCTCGAGCGTCAGCTCGTCATGGTTGCGCAGGAAGATCCCCCACTGGCAGGTGGCCGGGATCGGCGGGGTCTGGGCCAGGATCTCCGAGATCGGGTAGCGCTGCTCGCGCCGCACGGCCATGAAGATCCGCGGCATCAGCGGGAAATGGAACGCCATGTGGCATTCGTCCCCGCCCGCTTCAGTGTCGCCGAAGTACTCGACCACGTCGGCGGGCCACTGGTTCGCCTCGGCCAGCAGGACCCGGTCCGGGTACAGCCGGTCCACCTCGGTCCGGACCCGCTTCAGGTACTCGTGCGTCTCCTTGAGGTTCTCGCAGTTGGTCCCCTCCCGCTCGTACAGGTAGGGGACCGCGTCCAGCCGGAACCCGTCGATCCCGAGATCGAGCCAGAACCGCAGCACCTCCAGCATGGCGTCCTGAACCTTCGGGTTCTCGTAGTTCAGGTCGGGCTGGTGGGCGAAGAAGCGGTGCCAGTAGTACTGGCCGCGGACCGTGTCGTAGGTCCAGTTCGAGTGCTCGGTGTCCACGAAGATGACCCGCGCCTCCGCGTACCGGTCATCCGTATCCGACCACACGTAGAAATCCCCGAACGGCCCTTCCGGGTCGGTGCGGGAGGCCTGGAACCACGGGTGCGCATCGCTGGTGTGATTCATCACCAGGTCGGCGATCACGCGGATGCCGCGCTCATGCGCGCCGTCCACGAGTTCCACGAAGTCCCCGATATTGCCGAAATCCGGCAAAACGGAAGTGAAGTCGGAGATGTCGTAGCCGCCGTCCCGCAGCGGCGAGGCGTAGATCGGCAGCAGCCAGATGCAGTCCACGCCGAGCCACTGCAGATAGTCCAGCCGCGAGGTGAGCCCGCGCAGGTCCCCGGTGCCATCGCCGTTGGAGTCGTGGAACCCGCGGATCAGGACCTCGTAGAACACCGCCCGCTTGTACCACTGCGGGTCACGGGGCCGTTCAAAGGAGAACGAGTCCGGGATCGGCTCACCGGGAGGCGTGGCGAAGCTGGGCAGGTGCTCCGGGAGCGGGAGGCCGGGCAAGTCGGCGCGGCCCGGCACGGGCTCTGTAACCACTGAGGGCTCCTGCGGGGTATCTCGGTATCTTTCAGGCTCAGGCCGACGGGGATGTCTTTACCTGGAAGATGTGAGCTGGTTCGTAACCCGGGTCGAGGCGGACGTAATTGGCCCGGCCCCACCGGTACGTCTGGCCGGAAAGCTCGTCGCTGACCACGAAGTCGGCGTCGCTTTCCAGGCCCAGCGCGGGCAGGTCAAGCCAGACGGTCGCCTCCCGGGGCTGGTGCGGGTCGAGGTTCACGACGACCAGCACCGTGTCCTCCTCCTGCGGATCGCGCTTGGAGAAGCAGATCAGCTCCGGCTGGTCGACGTGATGAAAGCGTAGGTTACGCAACCAGTGCAGTGCGGGATGTGCTTTCCGGATCGCGTTGAGCCGGGCGATATACGGCGCTATGCCGGCGGGGCCCTGCTGAGCCTGCTCCCAGTCCCGCGGGCGGTACTGGTACTTCTCCGAATCCAGGTATTCCTCGCTGCCCGGGCGGACCGGGCGTGTTCTCGCACAGCTCGTAGCCGGAGTAAATACCCCAGGACGGCGACAGCATCGAGGCCAGCACGGCCCGGATCTTGAACGCGGGGGGCCCGCCATGCTGCAGGTACTCATGCAGGATGTCCGGCGTGTTGGCGAAGAAGTTCGGCCGCATGTACGCCGCGGCGGGCCCAGACAGCTCACGTAGGTAATCGCTGAGCTCGGCCGCGCTGTTACGCCAGGTGAAGTAGGTGTACGACTGGTGGAAGCCGATCTCGGCCAGCGCGGCCATCATGGCCGGCCGGGTGAAGGCCTCGGCGAGGAACAGCACGTCGGGATCGGTGCGGGCGATGTCGGCCAGCAGCCGTTCCCAGAAGCTCAGCGGCTTGGTGTGCGGGTTGTCCACCCGGAAGATCCGCACCCCGTGCGCCATCCAGTGCCGGACGATCCGGCAGCACCTCCGCGTAGATCCCGCCCGGGTCGTTGTCGAAGTTGAGCGGGTAGATGTCCTGGTATTTCTTGGGCGGGTTCTCCGCGTAGGCGATCCGTGCCGTCGGCCCGCTTGGTGAACCATTCCGGGTGCTCGGTCACCCAGGGGTGATCCGGCGAGGTCTGCAGGGCCAGGTCGAGGGCGATCTCCATGCCCAGCTCCCGGGTGCGCGCGACGAACGCGTCGAAGTCCGCGAGCGTGCCCAGGTCGGGGTGGACCGCGTCGTGGCCGCCCTCGGGCGAGCCGATGGCCCACGGCGAGCCCGGGTCGCCCGGGCCGGCCTGCAGCACGTTGTTGGCGCCCTTGCGGGCCGTCGTCCCGATCGGGTGGACGGGCGGCAGGTAGACCACGTCGAAACCCATGTCCGCGACGCCGTCCAGGCGCCGGGCGGCGGTGCGGAACGTGCCGCTGCGTGGCTCCCGGTGGCCCATCGGGTCGATCTCGACCCCCTCCGAGCGGGGGAAGAACTCGTACCAGGCGCCGTACAGCGCCCGCTGCCGGTGCACGATCACCGGGTACCGGGCCGACCGGGTGACCAGGTCGCGCAGCGGGTATTCGGCCAGGATGGCCAGCGACGGCCGGGTCCGCGGCGGCCGCCAGCCGGTCCCAGGGCGGCAGCGCCGGTCCCGCAGCTGGGCGGCGACCTGGCGCAGCACGGCCCGGGCCGCCCGGGCGGCCTGCGCCGCCTGGGCGGCGTTCGCCCAGCGCTCCCCGGCCCGCGCGCCCTGCCCGGGCCGGGCGCTGCCGCGCACGGCCCGGGCCGCCCGCTCGAACAGCAGCGCCCCCTCGGCCAGCATCAGCTCGGTCTCCTGGCCGCGCGGCACCTTGATGCCGCGTCGTGCCGCCAGTGCGCGATCGGATCGCCCCAGGCCTCCACCTGGAAATGCCAGAGCCCTTCGCCGGTGACGGTCACCTCCGCGCCGTAGCGGTCGGTGCCCGGGGCGAGCTCGTGCAGGTAGACCAGCGGCCAGACCGCGGCCGTCCGGGGCGCGCAGCACCACGCCCGCGCCGAGCATCTCGTGTCCCTCGCGGAACACGGTCGCGCTGACCTGGAAGGTCTCTCCCGCGACCGCCTTGGCGGGGCGGCGCCCGCACTCCAGGACGGGCTGGACGTCGAGGATCGGGAATGCGTCCGATCACCCCTGCACGCTACCCATCTGCGGTGCGCGAGGGGGCGGCCCGCTGTTGACCGTGCGTACCCGGGCTTTCACCGGCGCTGGCTGCGGCGCAGCGCGGCACCGGCCGGCTGGCCTGCCCCGCGGCCTCGCCCCGGCGCTAGATGACCGGGCCAGTTCGCGGCATCTACTCAAGCCGGTTAAGGTCACTGCCCGTGAGAGCGATCCGCCGGTTCACCGTCCGTGCCGCGCTGCCGGAGCCGCTCGCGCCGCTGCGCGAGCTGATGCTGAATCTGCGCTGGTCCTGGCATGCCGAGACCCGGGACCTGTTCGCGGCGATCGACCCGGCGGGCTGGGCAGCGTCCGGGCACGACCCGGTCGCGCTGCTCGGCGAGGTGCCGCCAGGCCCGGCTCGCAGAGCCTGGCCGCCGACCAGGCCGTTCCTGCGCCGGCTCGACGACGCGGCCCGTGACCTGGACCGAGTACCTGTCCGGGCCGCGCTGGTACCAGCGCAGCGGACGGCGGGGCGAGCTCCGGCGGGCGCGGCCGGCCCGCCGCGATCGCCTACTTCTCGCCCGAGTACGGCATCACCGCAGGCGCTGCCGCAGTACTCCGGCGGCCTGGGCATCCTGGCCGGTGACCACCTCAAGGCCGGCCAGCGACCTCGGCGTGCCGCTCATCGGGGTGGGCCTGCTGTACCGGCACGGGTACTTCACCCAGTCGCTGTCGCGCCGACGGCTGGCAGACCGAGCGCTACCCGGCCAGCGACCCGAACGGGCTGCCGCTCACCCTGCTCCGCGACGCCCGACGGCGACCGCCGTGCGGGTCAGCGTGGCGCTGGCCGAGGGCAAGCTGCTGGCCGCGCAGATCTGGCTGGCCCAGGTCGGCCGGGTGCCGCTGCTGCTGCTCGACTCCTACGTCGAGGAGAACGAGCCCGCGCCTGCGCGAGGTCACCGACCGGCTGTACGGCGGCGGCGGCGATCACCGGCTGCGCCAGGAGCTGCTGCTCGGCATCGGCGGCGTCCGGGCGGTCCGGGCGTTCTGCGCGATGACCGGGCACCCCGAGCCCGAGGTGTTCCACACCAACGAGGGCCACGCCGGCTTCCTCGGCCTGGAGCGCATCCGCGAGTACGTCGAGCAGGGGCTCAGCTTCGACGAGGCGCTGGAGCTGTGCCGGGCCGGCACGGTGTTCACCACCCACACCCCGGTGCCCGCCGGCATCGACCGGTTCCGCCGTGACCTGGTCGAGCGGCACTTCGCCGGGGCCGCGGCCGACCCCGCGCTGCCGCTGCGACCGGGTGCTGGCGCTGGGCGCCGAGACCTTCCCCGGCGGCGACCCGCGCGTGTTCAACATGGCCGTGATGGGCATGCGGCTGGCCCAGCGGGTCAACGGCGTCAGCCGGCTGCACGGCGAGGTGAGCCGGGAGATGTTCGCCGGCCTGTGGCCCGGGTTCGACGCCGCCGAGGTGCCGATCGGCTCGATCACCAACGGCGTGCACGCGCCCACCTGGGTCGCCCGCGAGGTCCTGGCCTGGCCAGCGGGGCGCCGGAGGACTCCGCGGTGGCGCAGCAGCTGCCCGAGGATGGCCGGCCTGGGAGCGCGTCGCGGACGCCGACGCGGCGCGGCTCTGGGGGATCCGCCGCGGCGCTGCGGGCCCGGCTGGTCGCCGAGGCCCGGCGGCGGCTGCGCGCCTCGTGGCAGCAGCGCGGCGCTCAGCGAGGCGGAGCTGAGCTGGATCGACGAGCGTACTCGACGACGGACGTGCTGACCATCGGCTTCGCCCGGCGGGTGCCGTCCTACAAGCGGCTGACGCTGATGCTGCGCGACCCGGCAGCGGCTGACCGCGCTGCTGCTCGACCCGGACCGGCCGGTGCAGATCGTCATCGCGGGCAAGGCGCACCCGGCCGACGACGGCGGCAAGCGGCTGATCCAGCAGATGGTCCGGTTCGCCGACGACCCGCGGGTGCGGCACCGCATCGTGTTCCTGCCCGACTACGACATGGCGCATGGCGCGGGCCCTGGTCCAGGGCTGCGACGTCTGGCTGAACAACCCGCTGCGCCCGCTGGAGGCCTGCGGCACCTCGGGCATGAAGTCGGCGCTCAACGGCGGCCTGAACCTGTCGGTCCGGGACGGCTGGTGGGACGAGTGGTACGACGGCGCCAACGGCTGGGCGATCCCGTCCGCCGACGGCGTCGGCCGACCCGGACCGCCGCGACGAGCTGGAGGCGGCCGCGCTCTACGACCTGATCGGCCAGACGGTCGCGCCGCTGTTCTACGACACCGGGGCGGACGGGCTGCCGCGCGCGCTGGCTGGAGATGGTGCGGCACACGCTGCGCGCGCTCGGCCCCCGGGTCCAGGCCGCCCGGATGGTCCGCGAGTACGTGACCAGCTGTACATCCCGCGCCGCCCGGGCGTCCCGGGCGCTCAGCGACGCGGGCTCCGGCGGCGACCGGCGCGGGCCGAGCCGTTCGCGGCCGCCCGCGAGCTGGCCGCCTGGAAGCGAACGGGTCACCCGGGCCTGGGGCGGGGTCCGGATCGAGCACGTCGAGGCCGAGGACGGCGAGCCAGCGCCCGGCGGGCAGCGCTGGCGGTGCGGGCCACGGTGGCGCTCGGCGAGCTGTCCCCGGCCGACGTCAGCGTCGAGGTGGTCTACGGCCGGGCCGGGGATGACGGACGAGATCATCGACCCGGCCTGAGCCCGCTGGCGCTCGAGGACGGGCCGGACGACGGCGTGGCCCGGTTCGTCGGCGAGGTCGAGCTGGGCCGTCCCGGGCCGTTCGGCTACACGGTCCGGGTCTCTGCCCCGGCATCCGCTGCTGGCCACGCCGGCCGAGCTTGGCCTGGTCACGCTGCCGGAGGCGCCCGCCGGGCTGACGAACGGGGACCTGCGCTAGGCCTGCGGCCCGGCGGCCGGGCCGCCTGCGGGGACCCCTGCCGCGAGGAACTTGCGGAAGTGGCGGTCCTATCACGTTCCGCACGTAAACCGCCGTGCGTGGCACTGCGTCTACTTCATGCAACAGGCTCGCGGGCCCCGAAGTTTGCCAGGCCCGCGGGTGGCCACGCACGAGAGGCACAGCGCACCAGCAGGCAGGCGCACCAGCAGGGAAGCCCGGGGGGGCCATGAGTACGAGCTACACGTTATGCGAGCAGCATGACGCCCTCGTGTCACTTTCCGTCACCGCAGTCGTCTCCACACGTGAAAGGGCACTGACGTCATGAAGCAAGACAACCGCACTGAGGACCGGCTCCTGACGCCGTCAGAGGTCGCCGCGCTGTTCCGGGTTGACCCCAAGACCGTGACCCGGCGGGCCGAGCAGGGCAAGCTGCGGTCCATCCGGACGCTCGGCGGCCACCGCCGGTACAGCGAATCGGAGATCCAGGCTTTCCTCGAAGACTCGCAGGGGGTGCCGCGGCCGCTAGCCGAGGATTAGCCAGCCGGGGATTAGCGAGCCCTGATAGCCAGCAGGAGTACCCTTCAACTGGGGCCTGGGCGGGCAGCGTGCCTGCCTGCGCGGGAACGCGGCCCGGCAGGAGGTGCCTCATGGGGGAGTTCGTCCGG
>CAWJDQ010000011.1:0-336862 GCA_963841695.1 uncultured Actinomycetes bacterium
TAACGAATTGTCCGCCGCACTGAGCGCCGCAGGCGTCTCGCTAGCCGGGCTGGTGGCCTGGGCGGGTGTCGAGCTCGGCCCATACCGCTTTGCCCGTGTCCGTCCCGCTGACCCCCCACTTATTGGCCAGGGCATCGACGATCACGAATCCGAATCCTGACTCGTCGAGCCCGGTTGGGCTGCCCAGCTGCGGCCACTGGGGGTCGGGGTCATGCACCTCAATCCTCAGCGAGGTCCCTGCGGCTTCCAGCCGCAGCACCAGCGTGGAGCCTCCGGTGCACGCATGTCGCACCGCGTTCGTGACCAGCTCGGAGACGAAGAGCACCGCCGTCTCCGCCAGGTGGGCAGCGTGCCACAAGGCCAGCACGTCCCGTGTCGCCTGCCGCGCCAGTCCAGGGGCCTGCCCGGTGGCAGGCAGGGTCATCTCCCAGGCCCAGCACGAGGTCCCCAGCCCGTCGGGGCCGTGCATGGTGCTGGCCTCCGCCGCCTCGCCCGTCATGACCTGCTACCTCATTCTCATGGTGTGCGCTGGGCCGAGACCCCCCGTGCCGTACCCCCTACAGTCAGGCATGCAGCTGAAGAAAAACTCCAAGCTCGCATAATGTGGGCTGAAAACATCCAGACCGTCAGCTGACTACCAGCCAACGGTGCGTGGGCCAGATCCTGGCTGGCCGGTGCGCGGTCCCGCCGTGCCTACCTGCCTGCCAGCCACGGGTAACGCGCGGAGTCCTGCCCCGCGTAGTCGGGGTCGAGGTAGATGAAGCAGCGCTGGATTTTCCAGTCGCGGATTTCGAAAACGTCGCACCACCGGCCCGCTGCCCAGTCCGGCAGGCCAGCCCGCCACGGGCCGTCCTGATGCTCGCCGTGGCTGGTGCCCTCGCAGACGACGGTGTCGCTGCCGGAGAATATCCAGTTGAAGTGCGAGTAGTGATGGGTGATCGATTTGAGGGTCGTCCCGACGTCGGAGAAAAGCTGGCCGATCTCCTCCTTGCCATTGGCCAGTCCCCATTTGGGGAAGCACACCTGCGCGTCGTCCGCGAACAGGTCCAGAATGCTCCCGCCGGTTGAGGTCACGCCACCATTGTCGAATGCCTTGAGATACTCGATGGCGACCGACTTGCGCTGTTCGTCGGTCATGGTTTCGTGGGTCAGCGCCATGGCCTGAACTCTCCGCTCTCCGCACGTGGTGCTCCCGCCGCCTTCGCGACGGGCGCAGTATTTCTCCCGGCCGGAGGGCTGTCAAGGGTGTGCTCCGCCCGGGCCGCGTTATCGTTCTGCTATGCGGGTGGAAGCAAGCCATGAAGCAGCCGAGTTCGTGCGCGCCCGCGGCGGGAGGCTGTGGGTGTGGGCCGCCTACCCGCGGATGTGCTGCTCCGGGACGCCCGCTTATATGCACGCGGCCACTCAGGCGCCGGCCGGGGTATCAGGATTCACCCTGGTTCCCGCGGATGGGCTGGAGCTGCGGTTCCGGGTGCCAGCGGGCATCCTGCCCGATGTCCTGGAGATCGGGCTGCGGGGCAGGCGCCATCCGCGGGTCGAGGCGTACTGGGACGGCTGCCTGTTCGCGCTCAGCGCCTGACCAGGACGGCACGCCGGCGAACTCCTGGGGTGCTAGGCGTCGTAGTTGACGGTTACCTGGTCGGACGCGGGAAGGGCCTGGCAGGTGAGCGCGTAGCCCGCGTCGATCTCGTCCTGCTCCAGCGCGTAGTTGCGGCGCATGGTCACCCGGCCCTCGGTGACGAGCGCGCGGCAGGTGCCGCAGACGCCGCCCTTGCAGGCGAACGGCAGGTCGGGACGGATCCGCTGGGCCGCGTCCAGGATGGGGGTGCCCGGGGGCACGGTCGCGGTGCTGCTGCGGCCGTCGAGCAGCACCGTTACCTCGGCACCGGGCCCCGGGGGGCCCTCCTCGTGCTGAACCTGGGCCGGGGGAGTGTCCTCGACGTAGAACAGCTCGCGGTGGACGCGGTCCCGGGGCACGCCGAGCCCGGTGAGTATCCCGGTGGCCCCGGTGACCATGGCCAGGGGGCCGCACAGCCACCAGTGATCCACCGCGGGCACGTCCACGGTGACCGGGAGCAGCGCGCTCAGCTTGCCGGGGTCGAGCCGGCCATGGAACAGCTCTACTTCCTGCGGCTCCCGGCTGAGCACGTGGACCAGGCACAGCCGGGCCGGGTAGGCGTCCTTGAGGTCGGCGAGCTCCTCGGTGAACATCACCGAGTCGCTGCGCCGGTTGCCGTAGAGCAGGGTGACCGCTGAGCCGGCCTGGGCGGCGAGCACGGATCCGGCGATGGACAGCACGGGGGTGATCCCGCTGCCCGCGGCGATCAGGACATGGTGCCCGGGCCGGGACAGGTCCGGGGTGAACGTCCCGGACGGTGCCTGGACGTCGATGATGTCGCCGGGCCGGACCTCGCGCACGAGCCAGCGGGACACCGCCCCCCCGGCCACTTCCCGCACGCCGATCCGCGGCGGGTGGCCCCGCGGGGCGCAGATCGAGTACGAGCGCCGCTCGCCGCCCCGGCGGACGGTAAGCGACTGGCCCGGGGCGAACCTGAACCGGTCCGCGACCTCGGGCGGCACGCCGAAGGTCAGCGCGGCTGAATCCTCGGTCAGCGGGTCCACGCGGAGCACGGTGAGCGGGTGGAATCCGGTCCGCGACGCGGTGTCCGGGCGGGCCATCAGAAGTCCTTCACGTATTCAAACGGTTCGCCGCAGCTGTGGCAGCGCATGAGGGCCTTGCACGCGGTCGCCCCGAACGCCGCGGTCTGCCTGGTGTCGGCGGAACCGCACCGGGGGCAGGCCACCCCGTCCCGGGACGCCGCGGTGAGGTTGAGCGGGACCGGGCCGCCGGGCGCCGCGGCGGGGCGCGGCGGGGCGAGGCCTGCCGCCGCCAGCTTCCGGCGGCCTTGCGGGGTGATCCAGTCGCTGGTCCAGGCCGGGGCGATCTGGGTGCGGACGGCGGCGCCGGCGAACCCGGCCTGGGTGAGCCGGTGCTGCAGATCGCGGGCGATCTCGCTCAGTGCCGGGCACCCCGAGTAGGTCGGCGTGATCGTCACCACGATATGACCGTTCTCGCTCGTGACGTCCCGCAGGATGCCGAGGTCGGCCAGGGTCAGCATGGGCAGTTCCGGATCGGCCACGGCGCCGGCGATCTCACGGGCCGCCGGAAGGTCGGTCACCACGTCGCGTCCGGGTGGGCGCGGGCCACGCTCTGCAGTTCGGCCAGGACATAGCCCAGGGCCTCGGTGTGCACGCCGTCCCGGCCGGATTTACCGGCGACCTGGGCCAGCGGCGGCGTGTCCGGGAGATCCAGGGTGGCCGCGGCCGCCGTGGCGGCCAGGACGTCATCGAACCCGGCGCGCAGCCGGGCCGGGTCGGCCGCGATCCCGGGCAGGTCACCGACGACCGCGTCGGTGCGGAACAGCTCGCCCACGAGCGGCCACAGGGTGGCGAGCGCGGCCTGCATCCTCGTGTGGGACAGCCCGGTCCCGTCGCCCAGCCGGATGACCCACTGGGCGGCGTAGTCCCGGTGGTAGGCGAGCTCCTTGGCGCCCTTGGCCGCGATCGCGGCGAGCACCGGGTCCCCGGACCCGCACAGCGCGCTGAACAGGGCCAGCCGCCAGGTGGAGAAGATCAGCAGCCCGGCCAGCTCCGCGAAGTCGGCGTCGGCGTGCTCGGCCAGGCGCACGTTGCGGAAATCTTGTTCCGGCCGGAAGAAGGCGAGCTGATCCTCATCGCGGCCCGTGCTTCCGGCCAGCCCGGTGCGTCCGGCCAGCCCGGTGCGTCCGGCCAGCGCGGTGCGTCCGGCGGGCGCGGCGCCCTCGGCCCGGCCTGCGCGGGCCAGCAGCATGCGCGCCTGGCCGAGCAGGTCCAGGGCGATGTTGGCGATGGCCGTCTCCTCCTCCAGCTCCGGCAGCCGGGTCATCCACTGCTGCAGCCGGTGGGAGTAGATGAGTGCGTCGTCGCCGAGCATCAGGCAGTAGGTGGCCAGGGCGGCCGCGTCGGCCCCGTCCGGCACCGACGTGTCGATCCCTTCCAGCGGGTCGGTGAACCCGGTGCCGAACGCCCAGCGGTGATCGCCGGTCTCGTCGGCCAGATCGTGGTACACGGTGAATTCGTCGTCGGTCATCGGTGTCGGTCCGCCCTACATGTGCGGGACGTCGTCAGGGATCTCGTAGAAGGTGGGATGCCGGTAGACCTTGTCGCCGGACGGCGCGAAGAACGGGTCTTTCTCATCCGGGCTGGACGCCGTGATGTCGGCCGACGCGACGACCCAGATGCTGACGCCCTCGTTGCGGCGCGTGTACAGATCGCGCGCGTGGTGCAGCGCCATCTGCGCGTCGGCGGCGTGCAGCGAGCCCACGTGCACGTGGTTCAGGCCCCGCTTGCCGCGCAGGAACACCTCATACAGCGGCCAGTCCGAGCGCACCGGTGCGTCGTTCATCGGGCGCCGCCGCTGTCCTGGCTGGCCTGGCCGGCAGCGGCCCGCCGCGCGGCCTGCTTGGCGGCATGGGCGGCCGCGGCCTCGCGCACCCACGCCCCCTCGTCGTGGGCCGCCTTGCGCTGCGCCACCCGCTGGGCGTTGCACGGGCCGTGGCCCTTGATCACCGCGGTGAACTCGGCCCAGTCGATGGCCCCGAAGTCGTAGTGGCCGCGGCCGGCGTTCCAGCTCAGGCCGGGGTCGGGCAGGGTGACGCCCAGCTTCGCGGCCTGCGGGACGGTCATGTCCACGAAGCGCTGCCGCAGCTCGTCGTTGGTGTGCCGCTTGATGCCCCAGGCCATCGACTGGGCCGTGTTCGGCGACTGGTCGTCGGGCGGCCCGAACATCATCAGCGACGGCCACCAGAACCGGTCCGTCGCGTCCTGGACCATCGCGCGCTGCGCCGCGGAGCCGCGCATCATGGTCATCAGCAGCTCGTAGCCCTGCCGCTGGTGGAAGGACTCCTCCTTGCAGATGCGGACCATGGCGCGGGCGTAGGGGCCGTAGGAGGAGCGGCACAGCGGCACCTGGTTGCAGATGGCCGCGCCGTCGACCAGCCAGCCGATCACCCCGACGTCCGCATAGGTCAGCGTCGGGTAGTTAAAGATCGAGGAGTACTTCTGCCGGCCACTGATCAGCCGGCCGGTCAGGTCTGCCCGGTCGGCGCCGAGGGTCTCGGCGGCCGAGTAGAGGTACATGCCGTGGCCGGCCTCGTCCTGCACCTTGGCGATCAGGACCGCCTTCCGGCGCAGCGACGGGGCGCGGGTGATCCAGTTGCCCTCGGGCTGCATGCCGATGATCTCCGAGTGCGCGTGCTGGGCGATCTGGCGGATCATCGTCGCCCGGTAGTGATCCGGCATCCAGTCCCGGGGCTCGATCCGGCGGTCGCGCGCGATCGTGTCATCGAAGTGGGCTTCGAGTTCGCCCGCCCGGTCGTCAGCGCTGCGCAGTACCGGCACGCGGGCTCCTCACCGAGAGAATTACTTACCGAACATTCAGTATGTTATTTCATCACCATGGGCTCTGGCCACCCCTGCTCCCAGGTGCACGGCACCGCGCGGGCCTGGCCGGCGCTGGCCGGGACCTGGCCAGATATTGTTACCGGACGTCCGGTAGTTAATACGGGAGGCGATCGCGGTGCCGCAGGTGCCCAGCGTCCAGGCGATGATGGCCCGGGATGAGGCCTCGCGCGGCCTGGGCATTGAACTGGTCGACCACGCCGAGGGCTGGGCGGTCGCCCGGATGACGGTGCGGGCCGGCATGCTGAACGGGCACGCGGTCGCGCACGGCGGCCTGATCTTCGCCCTGGCCGACACCGCTTTCGCCTGCGCGTGCAACAGCTACGGGCCGGTGACGGTGGCCGCGGCGGCCGAGATCGTGTTCGTCGCCCCGGCCTACGCGGGCGACGTCCTCACCAGCGAGGCCGTCGTGCGGACCCGCTTCGGCCGGGCGGGGGTGTACGACGTCACCGTCCGGCGCGGCGCCGACGTGATCGCCGAATTCCGCGGGCGCAGCCACCAGCTGGGCCGCCCGGTGGCGGGATCCGCTGAGTAGGCGGCCGGGCGGCGGCCCGGATCCCGGCGTCATGATGTCTCCCTCGGTCCCGCGGGCGGGCCCCCCGGCGGCCGGGCCGCGCCGCGGCCGCCCCGGTCATGACCTGGAGTCCGTGCTCGCCGTGGCCGTCGAGATCTTCAACGAGCGCGGCTACGACGGCACCAGCATGAGAGACCTCTCCGACCGGCTGGGCATCGCCAAGTCGGCGATCTATCACCATGTGGCCGGCAAGGAGGAGCTGCTCAGCCTGGCCCTGGACCGGGCGCTGACTGGCCTGGCGGCCGTGGCCGACCGGGCGCGTGCTCTCGACGCCCCGGCGATCGAGCGCCTCGAGGCCCTGGTCCGGGGCAGCGTCCACGTGCTGGAAGCCGAGCTGCCCTACGTCACGCTGCTGCTCCGGGTGCGCGGCAACACCCAGGTCGAGCGGGACGCCCTGGACCGGAGGCGCGCCTTTGACCGGCTCGTGGCCGACCTGGTCACCGAAGCCCAGCGGGACGGCGACATCGACCCGGACCGGGATGCGCTGCTCACCGCCCGGCTGCTGTTCGGCCTGGTCAACTCCATCGTCGAGTGGTACCGGCCCACCCGGCGCGCGGCCGCCCCGCCGCTCGCCGACACCGTGTGCGCGATGGCGTTCGACGGCCTGCGTGTCCAGCGGGGCTAGCTGCCCGGGTCGTGCTCACCGCCCGGCGACGGCCGCGAGGTAGGTATGGATGTCGCCCGAGCTTTTCTGCAGGTAGATGCCCATCACGTGATTCCGGTAGACGGTGTTGCCGGTCACGACGCTGCAGCCGCCCGAGCAGAGCGGGCTGGTCGGGACACTGACCGGGTGCCAGGTCGCGGGCCCGAAGTGCCGGTGGCGGCCACGCACGGGAATGAACGCCATCGACGCGGCCTCGGCCGTGCTCATGGCCACGACGTTGAAGCCGCCCCGGACGGCGGTGATGCCCTCGAAGTGGGTGACGTTCCCGCGCCGGTTGCCGTAGCTAAAGTACGCCGGCGCACCGAAGTGGCCGGTCCGCTCGTTGTAGTTCATCAGGAAGCCCTGCTTGGCCCCGCTGGACGCGGAGCCGCCCGCCAGCGTGTAGTGCACGCTGCCGGGCCCGCCGTCCTGCCAGATCCCGTAGACCGAGGTCTGGCTGGACAGGCTCCCGCCGAGGCGGAGCAGGGTCCACTGCCGCCGGGTCATGTTAAAGATGAATGCGTTGCCCGAGATGAGGCCCCCGTGCACGGTGGGGTTCAGGTCGTAGTTGCCCACCACCAGGTTGCCCATGGTGCTGTGCGCGATGGTGTCCATCACGACGCAGCGCGGCCGGCGCCGGGGGCAGGCCCGCACGTGCCCGGTGACGTGCGCGCCGTGCGCGGGCACGTCGATGGATGTCCATGACCCGCCCGATCCGCTCAGCGGGCCGCGGTAGATCATTCCCTGGTTGAGGACACCGGCGGGCGCCGAGGACGACACGTAGCTCCCGACCGCCCGGACCTGCCCGGCCGGGATGCGGGCCGGGTTGTAGGCGTGGGTGTCAGGGCCGTAGAACGTGGCCGTCGTCACCGCGGGGAACGTGGGTGTCAGCACCGAGACCGCTGCTCCGGCCGCGGCCCTCGTCAGGCGGCCCCGGTAGAGGAACGGGTCGGCTTGCGTGCCGTTCCCGGTCGCCGCCGAGCCGGTCAGGATGACGGTCCCGGATCCGGTGCCCCGCACCCCGGTGGTGATGTCGCCGGCCCGCAGGATCGAGAAGATCGGGCCGGAGCCGTGGCCGCGGATGTCCGCGCACAGCAGCGGGCGGAAGTAGATGGTCGGCTGGCCGTGGCTGAGGATGTCCTGGCTGTTGCCCTGGTGGATGTTGAGGTACCAGCCGTGCGCCGGGATCGGCGCCGTCACGTTGGTGAAGACCCGGACTGCGTGCACGATCCGGCCGTGCCGGTTGGCCACCAGGTCGCGCAGCATGTACTTGACCGGCCCCTGGCTCATGCAGCTGCCGAGGTGGATGTGCGCGGCGTGCGGCCCGGGGGTGACCCCGCTGGCGCTGACGGTGACGGTCAGCGTGTGGCGGCGGCCGTTGTAGGAGAGGGTGGCCCGTCCCCGCAGCGCACCGAAGCTGGCCCCGCGGGGGCTGACCTCGACCGCGTTGAGCCGGTGCCAGGCCCTCCGCAGCCGGCTGGTCTCGGCGATCGGCACCCGGGCGACCCGGCCGCCGCCCACCCCCATGTGGATGACCAGGCGGCTGCCGGACGGCAGGCGGCCCGGGTAGCGGCTGTGCAGGGTGCTGTCCGCCTGGCCGGCGCTGTTGGCCGTGAGCGTGCCGAACCAGATCCGGCCCGGGCGGCCGGGACGCAACAGGGTCACGCTGTGCGCGGAGCCGGGCGTGAGGCCGTACAGGACCGGGCGGGCCGTGAGGCGGCCCTGGTGCCTGCCCAGGGTGACCGTGCCGACCGGCATGGGATGCAGGTGCAGGACCTCGGCGGCGGGTGCGTGGTGGCCGGCCGGAAAGCTCACCGTCCGGGCGCCGTGCGTGCTCGCGCCGGCCGGGGTGGCCAGGGCCAGGACGCACGCCGCGGCCAGCGCGCCGGCTGCGGCTGCGCCCGCCCCGGCCCGGGCGGCGGCCCGCCGCGTCAGCCGGCCCTGGATACGGCGCCAGGGCCCCTCGGGCCGGCGCCGCGTCTCGTGCTGCCTGTAAAGCTCACCGGTCAGGTCCTTTCTATTCCGCCGGCTGCCGCCAGCGGGCGAAACTAAGCTGATTTATCCCCAGGATTGCTAGCAAGAAAGAAACGTCACGCGCATTTATGCTGGCCTCCTGGATCCGAGCATAACGTGGCGCTGGTCATTTTCCGTGTTCGCCGCGGACTGGTAATTGTGCAGGCCACAGGCGATCCTGGCGTTAATGCCGGTTCCGGCTGACCTGGCGCATAGCGGCGCATTCAGGGAAATCAGGTGAGCGGTTGATCAGCGGGAAATTGCTCCGCTAGCTTTAGCTGGCCAGAGGCTAATCCTGCCGGGCAGAATATCCACAGGGGGAGTATATGAAGATAGCGCGAGCTATTCCGGTTCTATCGGGCGGGACGGCGGCGGTCCTGCTCATCATGGGGGCCAGCCCGGCAGCGGCCAGCCCGGCTGGAGCCGGGCCGGCGCGGGGCAGGATCAGCTCGATCCTGCGGTCCGAGAACACCGTCACGGGTGTCCGGGGCGCGGGGGGCGGCAGCGTGGTGCTGACCGGGCTGGCGATCAGCGGGAGCGGCGCGGCAGGCGCGTTCCTGTTCCGCGGCCAGCTCGCCACGGCGGCCGGGGCCGCGGTCTCGGTGCTGAAGCCAGCCTTCCGCAAGGTCATCTCCTCGACCTTCTACGGGCCCGACACGCACCTGTTCAATCCGCGGGCCATCCGGCCCGGCCAGGTCCGGGCGGTCGGCAGCTACGTGTCATCGGCCGCGCCGCAGGGGGTGCGCAACCAGGGCATGATCTACCTCGGGCCGGTCAGCGGCCGCGGCGGCTCCTGGACGTCCATCGACGTGCCCGCGCACGGCAGGCACGTCACCGGGCACGTCCGCGCCTGCCGGCCGTCCCGGCACGGGTGCTTCGTGATGGACACGATCCCGCACAGCACCATGGGCAACCTGGTGGTCGGCAACTACGACCTGAACCCGACGGTGCGCGGGGGCGCCGCCTCGGGCAACGCGTTCATCTATAACCTCAGCCGGCACCAGTGGACCCTGCTCCGGCTGCACGGCAGCCTGTCCACGAAGAGCACGTTCTACGGCATCTGGCAGGACGGCGGCCCGGGGAGCCCGCGCTACACCCTGGTCGGCGGATCCTCGGCGCACGGCGGCCAGCGCGGATTCATGATCAACTACAACGAGCGGACCGGTGCCTTCGGCCGGCCTTCTACAGTTACGGCAACCGGCCGGCCGCGTACACCCACTTCGAGGGGATCACGTCCGTCCGGGGCGGGTTCAATCTGGTGGCCATGAGCGCCGGCCATTCCCCGGCGCTGGTGTTCGTCCCGGTGCGGGGCCGGTCCTTCGGGCGGGCCCGGTGGTATCCGGTCAACGTCAGCGCGAGCCCATTGTGCCCCTGCAGCGCCGTCACCGGGAACACCGTGTGGCGCAACCACGTGATGGGGGCGTACATCCCGCAGAGTTCCCCGGCCCCGTACACCTACCTCGCCACTATCCCGGCGCGGTAGGCAGGCGGCCCGCGGATCCCGCCGCGGCGGGACCGGCGGGCGCCGGGCGCTGGGGACCCCGGTCCGTGGCCGCGGCATCACCCGGAACCGGAAAACCGCTGGTGCGGCCGGGCGCGATCGCCGACTGTGGTGGCATGGCACACCGCCCCAGCCCCAGCCAGCCCGCAAGCGGATCCCCGGAAAGCCGCCTCACCCGCAGCTTCGGCTGGTCGGACATGTTCGTCCGGCCCGAGGACGACCCCCGGACCGACGGCGGCTTCACCGACGAGCGGACGACGCTGACCGGCTACCTGCGTGACTACCGGCTGACCCTGGAGCTGAAGTGCGCAGGCCTGGACGCCGCAGGCCTGGCCCGCCGGTCGGTGGAGCCGTCGAACCTGTCGCTGCTGGGCCTGGTCCGCCACCTCACGGACGTGGAGCGCCGCTGGTTCCGCCAGGTCCTCGGCGGCCAGGACATACCGTTCCGCTACCGGCGAGATGACGATCGCGACGCCGCGTTCGACGGGGCAGTCGCCGATCCCGCGGTGGTGGACTCCGCCTGGGCGGCCTGGCGGGAGGAGGTGTCCTTCGCCGAGCATTTCGTGGAGCAGGCGCCGGACCTTGAGGTGAGCGGGACCTACGGCCAGGGTGAGGTGATCAGCCTGCGGGAGGTGCTGGTGCACATGATCGAGGAATACGCCCGGCACGCCGGGCACGCCGACTTGCTCCGCGAGCGGATCGACGGGCGGGTCGGCCAGTAGCATCGCGGCGCCGTCCTCCCGGTGCACCTAGGTACACCCCCGGCCGGGGGCCCAGCGTCACTGCGGGCCTGGCCGCGCCACCGGCACACTGGACGGGCAGGCGTCGGCGGAGGAGGTCAGACGGTGGATGGCAGAGCAGGAGCCCCGCAGCGTATCCAGCGGCCCGGACGGTGGTCGTGGCTCGGCCAGGGGGCTGTCGCCGCGGCCCGCGGCGCGGCACTGTCCGGGCTGGCCCTGGCCGGCCTGGGCCTGCTGCTGGCGCTGCTGCTGCCGCTGCTGCTGGCCGGACTGGGCATCGGGCTGCTGGTGAACGGGCCTGAGCACTGGCCCGTGGCGCAGTCCGTGGCCGTCCGGCTCGCGCCGTTCGCCGGCCTGGCCGTCAGCCTGCTGCTGTTCCCGGCCCTTCTGCTGGCCATGCGCGGGCTCGCGACCGCGACCCGGAGGCTCTCGGGGGACTGGTGCGGGGTGCCGGTCACGGACCCTTACCGGGACCAGCCCGGGAGCGGGCGGCCCAGCTACCGCGGGCGGCTGCGCTGGCTGGCTGACCCCGCCACCCGGCGGGACGCGCAATGGCTGACGGTGAACACGCTCGGGGGCTGGATCCCCGCCGCCGCACCGGCCGGGCTGCTGGTCTGCGGCCTGTTCTGCCTGCTCTACGTCAACCGGCGTGGTGCGGCGGCGGGCCAGCCGGCCGCCCTCCCCGGAAGCGGGCCGCCGGTGATTCTCCTGCTGGGCGTGGCCTGCATCGCGGTGGCGCTGTGGGCCGCCCCGCGGCTGCTGCGCGGCTACGGGCTGCTGGCCCGGTCGATGCTGCGGCCGGCCGGGCAGGCCGAACTGGCCGTGCGGGTGGCCCATCTGGCGCAGACCCGGGCCGACACGATCGACACGGGGGCGGCCGAGATGCGCCGGATCGAACGGGACCTGCACGACGGGGCGCAGGCCCGCCTGGTGGCGATGGGCATGACGCTGGATGCCGCCGATCAGCTGCTGGAGGCCGAGCCGGCTGCGGCGCGGGCGCTGCTGGCCGAGGCCCGCGAGTCATCCGCGAAGGCGCTGGCCGAGCTCCGGGACCTGGTGCGGGGGATCCACCCGCCGGTGCTCGCCGACCGCGGCCTGGCCGAGGCGGTCCGCGCGCTGGCCATGGACCTGCCGCTGCGTGTCCATTTCGCCAGCGAGCTGACGGGCAGGCCGCCCGCGCCGATCGAGTCGGCCGCCTACTTCGCGGTCAGCGAACTGCTGGCTAACGTGTCCAAGCACGCGCCGGGCGGCCAGGCCTGGATCGACCTGCGGCACGGGCGCGGCACGCTGCGGATCGGGGTCAGCGACGACGGTGCCGGAGGGGCGGACCCGGCGCGCGGCTCCGGGCTGGCCGGGATGGAGCGGAGGCTGGCCGCGTTCGATGGCGTGCTCGCGCTCTCCAGCCCGCCGGGCGGCCCTACCGTGGTGAACATGGAGATCCCGTGCGCGCTGTCATCGCCGAAGACCTATTCCTGCTGAGGGACGGCCTGACCCGGCTGCTGGAGGCGCACGGCATGCAGGTCGCCGCGGCCGTGGATAACGGCGCCGCCCTGCTCGCCGCGGTCACCGCCGACCGGCCGGACGTGGCGATCGTGGACGTGCGGCTGCCGCCGACGTTCACCGACGAGGGCCTGCGGGCCGCGCTGGCCGCCCGGCGCGAGGTGCCCGGCCTGCCGGTCCTGGTGCTGTCCCAGTACGTGGAGCAGATCTACGCCCGCGAGCTGCTCGCCAGCGGCACCGGCGGCGTCGGCTACCTGCTCAAGGACCGGGTGCTGGACGGCGCCCAGTTCGCGGAGGCGGTGCGCCGGGTCGCCGGCGGCGGCACGGCGATGGACCCGGAGGTGATCGCCCGGCTGGTGGACCGCAGTTCCGCGGACGGGGCGCTGGCCTCGCTGAGCCCGCGCGAGCGTGAGGTGCTCGGGCTGATGGCCGAGGGCCGCTCCAACGCCGCCATCGCCCAGCGCCTGTTCATCAGCGAGCGGGCGGTGGCCAAGCACACCGCCTCCATCTTCCTCCGGCTGGACCTGCAGCCTTCCGACGACGACAACCGCCGGGTGCTCGCCGTCCTCGCCTTCCTCGGGCGGTGATCAGCCCGCCGCGGGCCCGGGCCGCTGCCCCGCGCGTGCCGGGCCCGGTGAGCCGGCCCGCTGGTCGCTACGCCGGGGAGCTGGTCTCGGACTGGCCGGCGGGCGGGCGTCCGCGGGGGCGCATCGGCCGGGCGCGGCTGGGCAGCCGCCCGGCGTCGGCCAGCGCGCGGCGGAGCAGGAACTCGATCTGGGCGTTGGTGCTGCGCAGCTCGTCGCCGGCCCATCGGGCCAGGGCGTCGTGGACGGCGGGGTCGAGCCGCAGCAGGACGCTCTTGCGCTCGGTCACCGCGGTTCCGTGCCGGTGGTCACGGGCGGAGCCGTCACTGGTAGAGGGTGCCGGTGTTGACGACCGGCTGGGTGGCCTGCTCGCTGCACAGCACCACCAGCAGGTTGGACACCATCGTGGCCTTGCGCTCCTCGTCCAGCTCGACCACGCCCTCCTCCTGGAGCCGCTGCAGGGCCAGCTGGACCATGCCGACCGCGCCCTCCACGATCCGCTGCCGGGCGCCGACCACGGCGCTGGCCTGCTGCTGGCGCAGCATGGCCTGGGCGATCTCCGGGGCATACGACAGCCGGGTCAGGCGCGACTCGATGATGTGCACCCCGGCCGATGCGACCCGCGTGGCGATCTCGGCGGAGAGCCTGCTGGTGATCTCCTCGGCGTTGTCGCGCAGCGACAGTGCGCCGCTGCCCCGGTTGTCGTAGGGGTAGCTGGAGGCGATGTGCCGGACGGCGGTCTCGGTCTGGATGGTGACGAACTGCGTGTAGTTGTCGACGGAGTAGACGGCGCTGGCGGTGTCGGCGACCTGCCAGACGACCACGGCGGCGATCTCGATCGGGTTGCCGTCGGCGTCGTTGACCTTGGCCTGGGCTGATTCCTGGTTGCGGATCCGGGTGGACACCTTGATGCGGTCGGTGAACGGGTTCACCCACTGCAGGCCCGAGTCGCGGATCGTGCCGCGGTACTTGCCGAACAGCTGGACGACGCGGGCCTGGCCGGGCACGACAGAGGTGAGGCCGCGCAGCATGAACGCCATCGGCGAGCAGGATCAGGACGCCCAGCGTAATCAGCACCTTCGGCCGCGCCCTGCTCTGGTGGCCGGCCAGCACGAACAGCACGATCCCGGCCAGCAGCAGGACGATGCCCAGCGCCAGCATGCGCAGGCCGGGCACGGACCGGGCCGCCCGCTCGGTCACCGGCGGGCCAGCCGGTACCGGGGGCGGGCCGGATGGGCTCTGGGCGGTAACCAACTCGCTCTGGGTAACCATCTGAGATCTCCTCTGCCTGACCCGAGCCGATAACACCTGCTTAGCATAGTGATATCTATTTAGTTCGGCAAGGGCCGCATCGCACGCGCCGGCCTGCTGGGCCCAGGCGCCCGGGCCCAGCAGGCCGCGGCCCAGGCGCCCGGGCCTCCCATGGTGGCGGATCCGCAGGATGCGGGGCTGGCTAACGCGCGGTGTTAGGCCGATTACGTAGAGAACAATACGGACTAATCAGGCCATAAGCCAGGTGACGAATCCGGGAAATGGCGCGCGATTGGCCGTGCGTGCTCCACGCGCCGTTGCCGAGGCGCCCTTTCTCCGGGCGTTACCGCAGCTGGCCAGCGTCCCAGAGATCGTCGAAGAGCAACTGATCGACGGGCGGGACCCGGGGACGGTCCGCATAGGAGAACCAGGCGAACTCGTCAATCTCGCTGCTGGCGGCCAGCGTCCCGGCGTAGTCGCCGGCGTAGCAGCTCATCCGGACGACCGCCCCGTCCGGGTGACCACCGGGCTGGTCTGCCTGGTAGGTACCCACGTGCCGCACCGTCTCCGGCAGCAGGGTGACGGTCAGCTCTTCGCTGATCTCGCGCAGCAGGGTCTGCAGATCGCTTTCGGTACCTTCACGTTTCCCGCCGGGGATGTAGAAGACGTCCTTGCCCCGGGGCCGGGCGCAGAGGATCCTGCCGTTCTCGACCCGCACCCACGCCACCGTGTCGATGAGCACCGGCACCGCGGGAGGCTCAGGCCGCGTTCCCGGCCTGCAAGTGCCGGACTACCTTCAGCGCGTCGCTGACGTGCTGGCCGATGCTGGTCATGGAGCTGAAGGAGTGCCGGACCGTGCCCTGGCGGTCGATCACGTACGTGACCCGGCCCGGCAGCAGGCCCAGCACCGCTGGCACCCCGTAGCGCTTACGGACCTGGCCGCCCTGGTCGCTGAGCAGAGTGAAGGGCAGCTCGTGCCTGCCGGCGAAGGCGGCGTGCTTGTCCACTGAGTCGGAACTGATCCCGATCACCTCGGCACCGGCGTCGGCGAAGACCTCGTAACTGTCGCGGAACGCGCACGCCTCGGCGGTGCAGCCGCGGGTGTCGTCCCGGGGGTAGAAGTACAGGACGACGACTCGTTCACCCAGCCGGTCCTGCAGCCGGACCAGGTCACCGGACTGCGACGGGAGGGTGAAGTCCGGGGCCTGGTCGCCGGCCCTGATGCTCTGTGCCATGGCCGCCAGCCTAGTTCCCGCGCGGGCCGGGCGCGCGGTCGCCGCGGGCCCGCTGCTCGCTGCTGCTGCCCGGCTTGCGGGCGCGCTCGCGCGCCTGACCTGGGCGGCAAGGGAATCATCAAGGCGGGTGCAAGACGGCCGTCCCGGCACCTGCGGCACGCTGATACCGCGGTCCCGGCCGCCTGAACCGCGGGCGGCCAGCTAGCGGAGGGCGCCTTTCGTGCGAGTCAGAGACGGTTCAGGGCCGGTGTGGCACAAGTCGAGCCGCAGCGGCCATGACCACTGCGTGGAGATCGCCTGGCGCCAGGGCGCGGAAGGCATCAACATCCTGGTGCGCGATTCCAAGTTCCCCGGCCGGGAGCCGCTGGTGTTCACCCCGGGGGAGTGGGCTGAGTTCCTGCAGCGGGCCAAGACCGGGAACTTTGACGTGCTGGCCATCCCGACTGCGCCGCAGGAACGCCTGCCGCGGGAATGCGCGGGAGTCCCGGCCGGCCAGCCCAGTGCCCGGCGCAGCGCTGGCGTGCCCTGAATCGCCCCTGGAGGCGAGTCCCTGACGTGGGTGAATGGCCGCACCGTGTATCCTCTCGCCCAGCGATAACGGAGCACCAGGGGTGGGGAAATGGCGACACAGACTACTGTCACGATGACTTGTGACCTTTGCGGTGGTACGAAGGAGACGCGGACCCGGTCGATCAGCATCGACGGGCAGGTCCTCGAGATTGACCTGTGCGCGAAGGACGGCCGGGGCCTGGACAAGGTGGCCCAGCAGTTCATCCCGCACGCCAGGAAGGTGAGGCGGCTGGCTGCCGGGGGCCGCCGGACGGCCAGCACCCGCCAGCACAGCGCCAGCGTCCGGGACTGGGCCAAGGCGCAGGGCCTGGTGGTCAGTGACCGGGGGCGGATCCCGGCCGATGTGGAACGCAGGTACGACGCCGCCCATTGAGGAACCGTCCGTGTGCGGGCCGGCCTTTCGCCGGCATCGCAGGCTGGGCCCGGGCCCGGCCCGGAGCCCGCGATGAGCGGCCCGGGAGGATCACCCCGCCTCGCGTCGATCCATATCTATCCGCTCAAGGCCGGGCGGGCCGTTGATCTCAGCGAGTCCGTGGTCGAGCCGTGGGGGCTGGCCGGCGACCGCCGGTGGCTCGTGGTCGACGGCCACGGCCGGTTCGTGAGCCAGCGCGAGGAACCCGCCCTGGCCCGGGTGGCCGCGGCCTGCCCCGTGGCCGGACCGGGACCGGCGGCGGCGGGCCTGGCCGGGCGCCGGTGGCATCACCCTCTCGGCGGCCGGGTACCCGCCGCTGACGGTGCGCGCGCCGTCCGCGGGCGGCCAGGCCGAGATGGTTTCCGTTGCGGTGTGGAGATCGGAGATCCGCGCGGCCGCGGCGGGAAAGCACGCCGATGACTGGCTCTCGGATTTCCTGGGCCGCGCCGTGCGCCTGGTCTACCTGGACGATCCGACCCGCAGGCCGGTGGATCAGGACTTCGGTGCTTCTGGTGACCGGGTGAGCTTCGCCGATGGTTACCCGCTGCTGCTGACCAGCGCCGGCTCCCTCGGGGAACTCGGCCGCTGGCTCACCGAGGACGGCCATCCGGCCGTCCCGATGAACCGGTTCCGGCCGAACGTGGTGGTGGCGGGCGCGCTCCCGTGGGCCGAGGACCGCTGGCGCCGCATCAGCATCGGCAGCGTGACGTTCCGGGTGGTGAAGCCCTGCGGACGATGCGTGGTCACGACCATTGACCAGGCGACCGCGCAGCGCGGCCGTCAGCCCCTGGCCATGCTCGGCCGCCGCCGCCGGGTCGGCCAGCAGCTGGTCTTCGGCCAGAACATGATCCCGGACACCCCGGGCTCCATCCGGGTCGGCGACCGGGTCCAGGTCCTGGAAGCGTCCGGGGACTTATTCCGGTCACGAGGCCGCGTTAGCATTCCCGCGGCGGGGAGCCGCCTCCGGCGCCGCCCGGGACGTGCTAGCCGTACCGCCGGCCCGGGTGGTGGCCCTATGGATCGCGGCGGCCGCGCGCCAGCACCATGGGGAGAGGACTTTCCGGCCGCCGGCTGAGGGCAGGGGCGCGAGACCATGACTAAGTACGGCACGTGGGTCAGCTATAGCGGCACCGCCCGGATAGGGCTCGCCATCGCCCTGCTGGCCGTCGCCGGGTGCGCGGTGTACGCGGGCATCCGGCTCCCGCTGCCCGTCCGGGCCGTCCGGGCCCGCACCGCCGTCGTGAACCTCATGATCGTGATCTGGGTCGTGGCGATAGCCGCGTTCCTGGTCTGCCTCTCCCTCTACGCGCACCAGGAGCGGCTGGACCACATCGCCAAGGCCCCGCCCACCGACCCCATCGCGCCGGTGACCCTGATCGCGGTCGGCATCACGTTCATGATCATCCTCATCAGCAGCCCGCTCGGCTGGCAGGGGACGCTGGCCAGCGCGGTCATCGGGGCGCTGGCCGCACCGATGATCTTCGAGCTCCCGTTCGACCTGATCATCATGGCCAGGATCTACCCTCCGGTGCCTCCCGACCCCGCCCTGTACCGGGCCCTGTTCTTCGTGCCCCTGTTCGCGGTGGAGATCGTCACGCTGTCGCTTCTCGCGGTGACCCCGCTGGTGACGCTGTCCAGGGCCACGTTCTTCTGCTTCGCGTCGGTGCTGGTCGTGTTCGCGGTGTGGGCCCTGTCCGGATTCGCCTATCCCTCCGCCCCGGTCCCCATCGCGCTGAACGTGCTCTCGAAGCTCCTGGCCTTCGCCACCGCCCTGAGCCTGTTCCTGCCCCAGCGGCAGCCGGCCCCCGAGCAAGCCGCCGGAGCCCAGGCCAGCAGCATGCCCACGTAAGCGGGCCAGGCGGGATGGCAGTGCCCCGGCCGCGGGGGGGTGGCCGGGGCACTGCCGGGGAAGAGGCCGATCGCCGGTAAAACGACCGCGGCTCCCGATCTGTTACACCCCGCGGCTGAACTCGCCGCGCCTGACTGATCAGGATGGGCCGGCCTGCCCGGAACTTCCGCTGGCCGGCGCCGGTTACCGGTGCCCGGTCGCGGCGACCTCGCGGGCCTGCGCTTCGGTGAGGATCCGGGCGATCCCGACGGACGTCCAGGTCGAGCTGTCCTCGATTTCATCCCGCATGACCGCGGCCTGATACTCCAGCGCCACCGGGCCGATGGCCACCAGGTCGGCCTGGTCATTTCTCATGATCAGCATGAAGTGCACGGATCAGGTCCCTTCGGTCTGATTCTTCACGGCCAGGAACAGGTAGCGGTTCAGGCTGAAGAAGTATGCCGGGCCCAGGCCGACCAGGTCGCCGGCCCAGCCCGCGAGATCGTCAGCGGTGAACCCGCCGCGCCCGGGCACGAACGCGGAGATGAAGCCGATCAGCCCGGCGCTATAGGTGTCCGGGTCGTAGCCGGCGTTCAGCAGCGGCATGGCCGCGCGGTGCGTGAGCGAGAAGCCGGCTTCCCCGAGCAGCCCGGCCAGCCGCCTCGGCAGGTGCGGATCGGCCAGGTGGCCGTCCCAGGCGCTGAGCACGCGGCGCATCCGGTCATCGTCGCCGGACCGCCAGACGATGGAGTCCCAGTCGGTGTCGAGCACGAGCAGCCTGCCACCCGGCCGCAGCACCCGCCGGGCCTCGGCCAGTGCGGCCGGCACGTCGTCCACGTACTCGTACACCTGAGTCGAGGTCACGACGTCGAACGATGCCTCGCCGCAGGGCAGGGCGGTCGCCTCGCCCGGCCTGAACTCGACCGGGGCGCAGCCAGCGGGAGCGGGCCCGCCGCGGGCCAGCGAGAGCATGGTCGGGCTCGGGTCGACGCCGGTCACCGAGCCACCCGGCCCGACCCGGCCACTCATCTCGCGGGCCAGGAAGCCGGGCCCCGATCCGATATCGAGCACGTCCTCACCGGCCTGCAGGTCCAGGGCCGCGAGGATGATCCGGCGCTGCTCGGCGACGTCCGGTGTCCGGTAGGTCGCCGCGACCCGGCGTGACGTGGCCTCGTCGAAGGGCATGGCCGGGCTCATCAGGTCTCCCTCCGCAGGCCGCTTCCGGGCAGCAGCATGTCACGGGCACGATACTTCGCGCGCCCGACCCGGGCCCGCGCTGACCCGGGCCCGCGCTGGCCGGGGCGGGGCCGCCGGGGCGGGCCGCCTGCCAGGCCACCTGGTGACGATACGTATAGTTCTGACTACGTAAAGTGCCTGAAGGGCCGGAGTGGCACGATGCAGGGGGGTGCGTCGGCGGTGCTGACTGACGGGGGGCTGACTGACGGGGGGCTGCCCGGGGCGCGGCCGCTGTCCCGCGAGGATCGGAGCATCCTGGCGCTGGAGAACGAGACCGTGGCCGGGCATACCTGCAAGGTCATCGTGCTCGGCGGGGCGCTTGACCCCGCCGCGCTGCGGGCGTCGATCGCCAGCCGCCTGCATCGCGCGCCCCTGCTGTCCACGCGGCTGGGCGAGATCGATGGGGCGCCGTGGTGGGTGCCGGACCCGCAGGTCGAGGTGGCCGCGCAGGTGGTGGAGGTCCGTTCGGCCGGGCCCGTCGATGAGGCCGGGTTCCGGGCCACGGTGGCGGATATCTTCGCCCAGCATCTGGACCGCTCGCGGCCGCTGTGGCGGATCGACATGATCCCGCGGCTGGCCGGCGGCGGGAGCGCCCTGATCTGGCGTATCCACCATGCCCTGGCGGACGGCCTGACGGCCATGCGGATGGCCGGCGCCGTGCTGTGGGATGAGGAGCCGGCCGCCGGGCCCCGCGCCGCGGGCACCCGCACCCGGACCCGGGCGCGGCGGGCAGCGCAGCCGGCCACGCATCACCGGCTGGCCGCGCTGCTGGCCGCCGCGCGGGAAGCGCCGCAGCCGTGGCTGCGGTCACCCTTCGACGGGCACATCGATGCGCGCCGCTCGGTGGCCTTCACCACCGCCGAACTGGACGAGCTGCATCGCGCCGCCGCGGCCGCGGACGGGGCCACGGTCAACGACGCGGTGCTGACCGTGGTGGCGGGCGGGCTGCGGCGCTGGATCGAGGCTCACCACGGCCACCTCGGCGCGATCCGGGTGAAGGTGCCGGTGAGCCTGCACAGCCTGCCGCCCGCGCCCGGGTCGCCCGCGCCCGGGTCGCCCGCGCCCGGGTCCCCCGCGCCCGGGGACGACGGCGCCCAGCCCGGCAATCGCGACTCGTTCTTCTGCCTCGACCTGCCGCTCGGATCGGCCGACCCGCTCGAACGCCTGGCCGCCATCCGCCAGGCCACGCTGATCCGCAAACAGGAGCACGACGCCCAGCACATCGACGCGATCATGAAGGGGCTGGCGCGCACCCCGCGGCTCAGCCGGTTCGCCGAGCACGTCCTGGCCCATCCCCGCTCGTTCGCGCTGAACGTCTCCAACGTCCCTGGCCCCCGGCGGGCCGTCCGGGTGCTGGGGATCCCTGTCCGGGCGCTCTATTCCCTGGCCGAAATCGGCGAGCAGCACGCCCTGCGTGTCGCGGTGGTGTCCCTGGCCGGCACGCTGAACGTCGGGCTCGTCGCGGACCCGACCCTGCTCGCCGACGTCAACCAGCTGGCCGCCGGCATGCAGGCCGAAGCCGCCGCCCTGATCGCCTGCCTGCCGCCCGCCTGACCGGCCCCACCAGCGGCAACGGCGCGCGGGGCGGCCTCCCGGCGCGGCTAGAGTGAGCCGGTGAAGCCATTCCTGCTGCTGGCCACCCGGCCCGAGGATGCCGCCGCGGATGACGAGTACGCGCTGTTCCTCCGGTTCGCCGGGCTCGGCGAGCGTGACCTGCGCCGGTGGCGGCTGGAGCAGCGGGCACTGGACGCCGTCAACCTCCGCGAGTGGTCGGGGATCCTGCTGGGCGGCGGGCCGTTCAACTCCAGCGACCCGGAGTCGTCGAAATCACCGGTCCAGCGGCGGGTCGAGGCCGATCTGCGCGGGCTGCTCGACCAGGTGATCAGCCAGGACTTCCCGTTCCTCGGCGCGTGCTACGGCATCGGGGCCGTCGGCGGCCACCAGGGAGCCGTGGTCAACCGCCGGCACGCCGAACCAGTCGGCGCGGTCACCATCACGCTCACCCCGGAGGGCCAGCAGGACCCGCTGCTGGGCGGGCTGCCCGCCGCGTTCGACGCGTTCACCGGGCACAAGGAGGCGATCAGCCGCCTGCCGCGGCACGCCGTCCTGCTCGCCACCTCTCCGGGCTGCCCGGTCCAGGCGTTCCGGATCGGGTCCGGGGTCTACGCCACCCAGTTCCATCCCGAACTGGATGCGGCCGGCCTGTCCACCCGGATCGATGTCTACAAGCACGCCGGGTATTTCCCGCCCGCGCAGGCCGACGAGCTCAAGGTCCTGGCCCACCGCAGCCACGTCGTCCACCCGCCCGAGATCCTGCGCCGGTTCGTCCGCCGCTTCGCCCGCGGCGGCGCGGCCGTGGGCTACTCGCCCGCCGTCTGATCCGGCGTCTCCTCGCCCTCGGGAGCGTCGATGACGGGCACCGGACTCAGCCCGATCCGCTCGGCGATCCGGGTGAGCAACTCGTCCTGGGCGGCCAGATGGCCCTGGACGTGCGCGACCTCATGCAGGGTCGCGCTCGCGTCGTGGAACGTCGCCTCGGCGCGCTTGTCCGCCGCCGCCGCCTGGACGTTCTGGCCCACCATGATGACCGACAGCAGCACCAGCTGCAGGAAGGTCTGCGCCACCCACTGCACGATCGTCGGGGCGCCACCCCTGATCGCATCGGGCAGGCTGATCAGGTCGAACAATGCGAAGGCATAGGCGCACCACATGCTGCCCACGACGGTGGTGACCAGCAGCGCGACCTTCGTGTTGAACCGGTTGATCGCCGTGCCCCGGGGCAGCAGGTCGGCCACTTTTACCGGGCTCTCCGCGAGCCGTGAGGCAATACGCGGGTGGCGGATGTGCTGATATATCGCCATGGCCAGGCCTTCCGTCGGTGGGCGGGATCCTTTTCCGGGCGGGGCGGAAACTCCGCCAGGGTATTCGCCCGGCCCCGCCGGGCCGGCCGGGCCGGGCGAAATGCCGGCCAACCATCGGTCAATCACCAGTCAAAATGAGCAGGACGCCGTCCGCCGGAACCGAGGAGCAGCCTGTGCCGGACTTGTGCGCCACCGACGCGGTCACGCTGGCGGGGATGCTGCGCCGCCGGGAGGTGTCCGCCCGCGAGGTCACCGACGCGCACGTGCGGCGGATCGAGGCGGTGGACGGTGCCGTCAACGCGGTAGTGACCCGGACCTTCGACGCGGCGCTGGACCGCGCGGCGCGCGCGGACGAGGCGCTGGCCCGCGGGACCGAGCCTGGCCCGCTGCACGGGCTGCCGGTCGCCCACAAGGATCTCCATGACACGGCGGGCGTGCGCACCACGTACGGCTCGGTGCTGTTCGCCGGGCACGTGCCGGACCGCGACGCGCTGGTGGTGCACCGGATGGCCCAGGCCGGGGCGATCAGCCTGGGGAAGACCAACACGCCGGAGTTCGGGGCGGGCTCGCACACGGTCAACCCGGTGTTCGGCGCCACCCGCAACCCGTATGACCTGAGCCGGAGCGCGGGCGGCAGCAGCGGGGGCGCGGCGGCGGCCCTCGCCGCGCGGATGATCAGCCTGGCTGACGGCAGCGACCTGGGCGGCTCGCTGCGGAATCCGGCCAGTTTCTGCAACGTGGTCGGGCTGCGGCCGTCGCCCGGCCGGGTGCCGACCTGGCCCGTCACCGACGTCGCGGACGTGCTCGGCGTCGAGGGGCCGATGGGGCGCACGGTCGCCGACGTCGCGCTGCTGCTGTCCGTGCTGTCCGGTCCCGACCCCCGGGTGCCGCTGGCCCTGGACGCGGCCGCCCCGCACGTCCTGCCCGGCCAGGTCGGCGGCCTGCTGGCCCGGGACCTGCGCGGTGTCCGCGTCGCGTGGAGCGCCGACCTCGGGCTGCCCGTGCAGCGGGCTGTCCGGGACGTGCTGGCCCCGGCCCGGGAGGTGCTGGCCGGCCTGGGCTGCGAGGTGATCGACGCGGCGCCGGACCTGTCCGGCGCCGACGAGGTGTTCCGGACCCGCCGGGCGTTCCGGTTCGCCACCGCGTTCGGGCCGCTGCTGCGCCAGCACCCTGGCCAGCTCGGCCCCAACGTGACCTGGAACACCGAGCGCGGCCTGGAGCTGACCGTGGCCGACCTGAGCCGCGCCACCGTCCGGCACGCGGCGCTGGCCGGCCGGGTCAGCGCGTTCTTCGAGTCCGTCGAGGTGCTCGCCTGCCCCGTCAGCCAGGTCGTCCCGTTCGACGTCACCCTGGACTGGGTGCACGACATCGACGGTGCGGCGCAGCAGACGTACCTGGACTGGATGGCGTCGGCCTACCTGATCTCGGTCACCGGGCTCCCGGCGATCTCCGTGCCGGCCGGCTTCACCCGCGACGGCCTGCCGGTCGGGCTCCAGCTCGTGGGCCGCAGGCGGGCGGACTGGCCGCTGCTCCAGGTGGCGCACGCCTTCGAGGCCGCCACCGGCCACGGCCAGGTCACCCCGCCGGTGCTCCGATAACGGCCCGCCCCGGCGCCCGGCTATTCCCAGCGCGGGTGCCGCGGCCCCGGCTCCGGGTCCGCGTACTGCCCGTATCCATCCGGCGGGTAGCCGCCTGGCCCCCGGCGGGACATCCGCCGCCGGAACCGGCGCGCGAACACCACCGCGGCCAGGCTGGTCACCAGCCAGAAGATCAGGATGAGCTTGAAGAACCCGAACAGGACCCAGCCGGGCCCCGGCGCCAGCACCGCGAACAGCAGCACCAGCAGCAGCACCGGGAGGAACCGCGGGCCACGGCGGCGCGCGAGCCAGGTCCCCCCGGCGGGCTGCAGGCCTGGTGCGGCCGGCGGCATCAGGACCGGGTCCGGCAGGTCGGCCATGACCCGGCGGAGGTCCCCGAACGTGGTCGCGTGCAACGCCGCCGAGGTCCGCTCGTCGAGCTCCTCGGCCGTGACCGGCCCTCGGCGTAATGGTCCCGCAGCCGGGCGGTGACCCGTTCCCGGTCGGCGTCGGAAGCGCGGATGCGGTCATCCATGGCTGGTCCCCTTGCCTGTTCTTCTCGTTACCTGCTGGACATCCGGCTCGCCGCCCTGGGCCGCGGGCCGCCTACTCCCCGTCGTCCTCGTCCTCGTCCTCGTCGCCGGGCTCGTCGCCGGCCAGGATCTGGTACATCTGCCGCCGGGTCCGCTCGAGCAGCTCCTCGGCCGCACGGATCTGCTCCGGCGTGCCGGCGTGCGCGAGCTGCACGATGCTGCCGCCCAGCCGGGCCGCCTGCGCGAACAAGCCGGGCATCTCGCTGGGCTGGTCCTGCGCCATCGCCTCCCACGCCGGGCGGGCCGCCTCCGGGTCCTCCTCTAGGTGGCGGCGCCCGGCCTCGGTCAGGCTGAACGTGCGCCGCCCGCCGGACTCCTCGGCCTCGATCAGCCCCTCGTCGGCGAGCAACTGCAGGGCCGGGTAGACCGCGCCGGGGCTGGGCCGCCAGGCCCCGCCGCTGCGCTCCTCGACCTCGGACATGATCTGGTAGCCGTTGCGGGGGCCTTCCCGGAGCAGGGCCAGGATGGCGGCGCGCACGTCGCCGCGGCCGGCTTTCGGGCCGCGCGGCGGCCCGGGCGGTCCCGGCCACCAGCCCCGCGCCCCGCCCGGGCCGCCCGGGCCCCCGGCCCAGCCCGGCCCGCCGGGACCGGCCCACCCGGAGCCGCGCTCCCAGGGCCCGCCCCGCCGGGCCCACGGCCCGCCCCGCCGGCCGGGGCGCTCCTGCCGCTCCTGGCCGGGGCCGGACATGCCGTGCATCGCGTCCCGGGCCTGGCCGAGCAGAGCCTCGGCCGCCCGGACGAACACCCGCAGGTCAGGCCCGAAGTCCCCGCTCGCACACGATGCCGCACTCATCCGGGCCTCCAGGTGATCCACTCGCGATACGATCCCGATATATCGCCACCTTAGGCCGCGTTCCCGCGGATGGCAAACCGGCCCGGCGGCTCGGGGCCGGGCCGTGTAGAGCCCGCGTACCCGGGCAGGGAGCCGGGGAGGAAAGACCCGTCCCGGCTTGAGTTGAGCAGCTAAAGAAATTGACTGACTCCAGATATTGCGGCATGGTGGCACCAATGGTTCTGGCAGCGATCGACCCGGATGGCGAGATGTCCCGGGCCCTGCGCGCGGCCGGGCTGCGGGTCACGATCCCGCGGCTGGCCATGCTGACCTGGCTGGCCGGGCACCCGCACGCCACCGTGGACGCGATCGCGGCGGGCGTGCGGGAGCGGTTCGGCACGGTGTCCACCCAGGCCGTCTACGACATGCTGGCCGCCTGCGCGGCCGCGGGCCTGCTGCGGCGGATCGAGCCCCCGGGCAGTCCGGCCCGCTTCGAGTGCCGGGTCGGCGACCACCATCACCACCTCGTGTGCCGCCGGTGCGGCCGCACCGAGGACGTCGACTCGGTGACCGGAGCCCAGCCCTGCCTGGCCCCGGCGCGGGGCCTGGGGTTCGTGGTGGACGAGGCAGAAGTGGTGTTCTGGGGCGTGTGCCCCACCTGCAAGGCAGCCGAAAGCTCCACTGACGGAGTACAGCGTGACGAGGAGGTATGGCAGTGACCGACAACCACCCGATACCCACGACGAACGATGCCGGTATCCCGGTCGAGAGCGACGAGTTCTCGCTGACCGTCGGCACCGAAGGCCCCATCCTGCTGCAAGATCACTACCTGATCGAGCAGATGGCGAACTTCAACCGGGAGCGGATCCCGGAGCGCCAGCCGCACGCCAAGGGCGGCGGCGCGTTCGGCTACTTCGAGGTGACCAGCGACGTCAGCGCCTACACCAAGGCTGCGGTGTTCCAGCCCGGCACCCGGACGGACACGCTGATCCGGTTCTCCACCGTGGCCGGGGAGCGGGGCAGCCCCGACACCTGGCGTGACCCGCGCGGCTTCTCGCTGAAGTTCTACACGTCCGAGGGCAACTACGACATGGTCGGGAACAACACCCCGGTCTTCTTCGTGCGCGATCCCATGAAGTTCCAGCACTTCATCCGCTCGCAGAAGCGCCGCGCGGACAACAACCTGCGCGACCACGACATGCAGTGGGACTTCTGGACCCTGTCCCCGGAGTCGGCGCACCAGGTCACCTATCTGATGGGTGATCGCGGGATCCCGCGGACCTGGCGGCACATGAACGGGTACAGCTCGCACACCTACCTGTGGATCAACGCGGCGGGCGAGAAGTTCTGGGTCAAGTACCACTTCAAGACCGACCAGGGCATCGAGTTCTTCACCCAGGACGAGGGCGACCAGATGGCGTCCGCGGACACCGACTACCACCAGCGCGACCTGTACGACCACATCGAGGCCGGGGAGTACCCGAGCTGGACGCTGAAGATGCAGATCATGCCGTTCGAGGAGGCCAAGACCTACCGGTTCAACCCGTTCGACCTGACCAAGGTGTGGCCGCACAGCGACTACCCGCTGATCGAGGTGGGCCGGCTGGTCCTGGACCGGAACGTGACTGACTACCACACCGAGATGGAGCAGGCCGCGTTCGAGCCGAACAACCTGGTCCCCGGCATCGCGCTGTCCCCGGACAAGATGCTGCTGGCCCGCGGGTTCTCCTACGCCGACGCGCACCGCGCCCGGCTCGGGGTGAACTACAAGCAGATCCCGGTGAACTCGCCCAGGGTCCCGGTGCACGCCTACAGCAAGGACGGCGCCATGCGCGTCGTCAACGCGCACGACCCGGTGTACGCGCCGAACTCCAAGGGCGGCCCCCAGGCCGACTCCGAGCACTTCAAGCCGGCCAGCTGGTACGCGGACGGGGAGATCATGCGCTCCGCCTACGTCCCGCACGCGCAGGACGACGACTTCGTCCAGGCGGGCACCATGGTCCGCGACGTGCTCGACGACGCGGCCCGTGAACGGCTGGTCAGCAACATCGTCGGCCACCTGCGGGGCGGGGTGACCGAGCCAGTCCTGCAGCGCGCCTTCGAGTACTGGAGCAACGTGGACAAGGACCTCGGCAGCAAGATCGAGGCCGGCGTCCGCGCCAAGGCCAGCGAGCAGGACCCCAAGGCGGCCGACCAGGGCAACCCGGCCCGCAGCAGCATGCAGGCCAAGGCCTGACCCCGGCCCGGGCCGCCGCGCCGTAGCGGGCGGGACCCCCGGCCCCCGCGCCAGCATGGTTGCGCGGGCCGGGGGTCCCGCTGTTTTCGCGGTGGCCGTGCTTTCTCCGCAACGAAGACCGTCCCCCGCTGGCCCCGCACCCCGGGCACCCCTCCGGCACGGGGGCGCGCCCCCGGGACCGGGGCGCGGGGGGCGCCGGACGGTTCCGTTAGCGGAAAGCTGGTGCGAGCATCGAAGCCGAAGGAGAGGTGGCCATGGACGAGGCGACGTTCGGTGAGGTCCGCGACGCGGTGCGGCGGTTCGTGCGGGAGAAGGTGCTGCCCCGCGAGGACGAGATCGAGGAGTCCGACGCGATCCCCGCGGACCTCCGCGCGGCCGCCGCGGACCTCGGCCTGTTCGGGTACGCGCTGCCCGCCGAGTTCGGCGGGTCCGGGGTCAGCATGGCCCAGGACGTGCGCCTGGCGCTTCGAGTTCGGCTACGCGACCCCCGCGTTCCGGTCCATGTTCGGCACCAACAACGGCATCGCCGGGCAGGTCATCGCCAAGTTCGGGTCCGACGCGCAGAAGAAGGCGTTCCTGCCCGCCCTGGCCGCCGGGGAGATGGTCGCGTCGTTCGCGCTGACCGAGTCCGAGGCCGGGTCCAGCCCGGCCGGGCTGCGCACCGCGGCCCGCCGTGACGGGGCGGACTGGGTGCTGTCCGGCACCAAGCGGTTCATCACCAACGCGCCGCTGGCCGACCTGTTCGTGGTGTTCGCGCGGACCGACCCGGCCGCCGAGGCCGGCCGCGGGATCTCGGTCTTCGCGGTCGACGCCGCCAGCCCCGGGCTGACCGTCGGGCCGCGTGATCACAAGATGGGCCAGCGCGGCGCCTGGACCGCGGAGGTGATCTTCGACGACGTCCGGGTGCCCGCCGACCGGCTGATCGGCGAGGAGGGCCGCGGCTACCGCAGCGCGATGACCGTCCTGGCCCGGGGCCGGCTGCACATCGCGGCGGTGTGCGTCGGCACCGCGCAGCGGATCCTGGACGAGTCGGTCGCGCACGCCGCGACCAGCAAGCAGGGCGGCCAGCTCATCGGCAGCTACCAGCTGGTCCAGGCCATGCTCGCGGAGTCCTACGCCGAGATCGCGGCGGGCCGGTCCCTGGTGCTGAGCACCGCGGACGACTACGACGCCGGGCGCAACGTGGCCGCCGGGCCGTCAGCCGCCAAGCTGTACTGCAGCGAGATGGTGTCCCGGGTCGCCGACCGCGGGGTGCAGGTCCACGGCGGCCTGGGCTACATGAGCTCGACCGTGGTGGAGCGGCTGTACCGCGATTCGCGGCTGTACCGGCTGTACGAGGGGACCAGCGAGATCCAGAAGCTCATCATCGCCCGCGAGCTGCTCGCGGCCGCCCGGCCCCGCTGACTCCTACCCCGGGTGCTAGGTGCCCAGCAGCTCGCGGGCGGCCGCCTCGATGTGCCCGGCGTCGATGCCGGCCGCAGCCAGCAGTTCCTCGCTGGACCCCGACCCGGGCATCTCCCGGACGCTGAGGTGGGTGAGCCGCAGGTTCTGCACCCCGGCGCCGAGCAGGGCGTCCGCGACCGCGGAGCCGAGCCCGCCGGCCGGGGAGTGGTCCTCGGCCACCACCAGCCGGCCGTTCGTGGCGGCCGCGGCGGCGACGAGGGTGTCCGTGTCGATCGGCTTGACGGAGTACAGGTCGATGACCCGGGCCCGCACGCCGTCCCCGGCGAGCTGCTCCGCGGCGGCCAGGCAGGCGTGCAGGGTCACCCCGGCGCCGATCAGCGTCACGGCGTCGTCCGGGCTCTCCCGCAGCACCTTGGACCCGCCCACCGGGAACGTTTCCGCGCTGTCGTACAGGACGGGGTAGGCGCCGCGGGTGGTGCGCAGGTAGCTGATGCCCACCTGGTGCGCCATGGCCTCCACCAGCGCCGCGGTGCTCGTGGCGTCGCTCGGGTACAGGACGGTGGTCCCGTGCACGGCCCGCATCATGGCCAGGTCTTCCAGGGCCATCTGGGACGGGCCGTCCGCGCCGATCTCGACGCCCGCGTGCGAGCCGGCCAGCCGGATGTCCGCCTGGGAGATGGCGGCCATCCGGATGAAGTCGTAGGCGCGGGTGAAGAAGGCCGCGAACGTCGAGGCGAACGGGATGTAGTCCCGGACGCTGAGCCCGACGGCCGCCGCGACCAGCTGCTGCTCGGCGATGAACATCTCGAAGTAGCGCCCGGGGAACGTCTTGGCGAACTCCATGGCGTAGGTGGAGTTGCTGACCTCACCGTCCAGGGCCACCACCGCGGGCAGCGCCGCGCCGACCGCGACGAGCGCGTCACCGTAGGCCTTGCGGGTGGCGACCTTCTCGCCCAGCGAGTACTTCGGCGAACCGGGGGCCGGGGTCTCGGGATGGCCGTGGGCCTGGTCAGCCGCGGGCGGCATGGCCGGCTCGTCGCCCGGCACGGCGGCGGCGGGCAGCGGGCCACGGACGATCATGTCGCGTTCGCCGCCGAGTTCGGCAATGGCCCGGTCGGCCATGTCCGGGGGGAACGGGCGGCCGTGCCAGCCTTCCTTGTTTTCCACCTCGGAGAACCCCTTCCCCTTGATGGTGCGGGCCAGGATCACGGTCGGCTGGCCGCTGCCCGCGTCCTCGGCAGCGGTAAACGCCGCGTCGATCTCGGCCAGGTCGTGGCCGTTGATCTCCAGCACCCGCGCCCCGAACGCGGCGGCGCGGCGGGCGTAGCGGTCGAGATCCCACTGAAGCTCGGTCGGCCCCCGCTGGCCGAGCCGGTTCACGTTGACGATCGCGATCAGGTTGGACAGCCCGTAGTAGGAGGCCTTGTCGAGGGCTTCCCAGATCGAGCCCTCGGCCATCTCACTGTCCCCGCACAGCACCCAGATCCGGTACGGGAGCCGGTCGAGGTACTTGCCCGCCAGCGCCACCCCGACCCCGTCCGGCAGCCCCTGGCCCAGGGAGCCGGTGGCCACGTCAACCCAGGGGAGCACCGGGGTGGGGTGGCCCTCCAGGCGGGACCCGAACCGCCGGTAGCCGGTCATCAGCTCCTCGTCGGACACCACCCCCACCGCCTTGAAGACCGAGTACAGCAGCGGGGAGGCGTGGCCCTTGGAGAAGATGAGGTGATCGTTGCGGTCGTCGCCCGGGTGGTCCCAGTCATAGCGCAGATGGCGGCTGACCAGCACGGCGAGCAGGTCCGCGGCGGACATGCTCGACGTGGGGTGGCCCGATCCCGCGCTCGTGCTGGACCGGATCGAATCCACGCGCAGCTGGGTGGCCAGCTCACCAGCCCGGATGAGGTCGGCCCCGCTGAGGGTCCGGGTGTCGTCGGTCATGTCAGGAACTCACCCTTTCGCGCACGACAGCGGAGGCCGGGGGCCGGTCAGCCCGGCCGGGCCCGCGCCCGGCGTCAGCCGGCCTCTCCAGGCTATCGCGGCGGGGTAAACCCCCGCCGCCTCCCGCCCCGCGCGCCCCCCTGCCGCGCGCCCCCCGCCGCGCGCCCCCCCGCCGCGCGCCCGCCCCGCCGCGCCCGCCCGCGGCGCGCCCCCGCGGCGCGCCCCCGCCGGCCAACCCCACCGGCCCCACCCACCACACTGATCGTGACCAATGGCACTTTTCCCGCGGGACGTGCGCTTTTCCGGGGTGTTTTGTCCGGTTCGGCACACCATGCGCGGGAAAAGTCGCTGGCGATCAGTACGGCCCCCGACGGGGGCACAACACCAGCACCATCGGTCACAGGGATCACGGTTTCGGCGCCCGGCATGGGTGCGGCGGGCGCTGGCTGCCGATTGGGCCCTGTTGGGCGGAGCCAAACGCGTGAAGAGTGGCTCTTAGTTAGCCAGTGCCCGGCCGTGTCCCTCTTCGCGGGGCCGGGCATGACTTGGTCAGGAGAGTCAAGGGAGGTTGACATGGCACGCGATTCCAAGCCCGCGGACGAGCCCGAGCAGCAGTCCGGCCTGCTCGGCTCCGAGACTGGCGGCTCTGACGAGCTCGGCCCTGAGGCGGGCGGCACCGATGAGCTCGGCCCCGAGGCGGGCGGCACCGATGAGCTCGGCCCCGAGGCGGGCGGCACCGATGAGCTCGGCCCGGAGGCAGGTGGTACCGACGAGCTGCGCCCGCCGCGGCGCTGAGGCTAACGTCCCCGCGTCGCGCTCGTCCCAGGCGGCCCTGAGGCGCTGGTACGAGGCGGCGCGGAGAATCCCGTCCGGGGTCTGCTCGGCGTAACTGACCTCGATGACGAGCCTGGGCTCCACCCAGGTCACGTCCCGGGCCTGGGCGGGGGGGACCGGGCTGCTGAAGGGCGGCCGGTCCCGCCGCAGGGGTGCCAGCAGCCGCTGCAGCGCGCGCAGTTCCGGCTGGGTGAAGCCGGTGCCCACGCGCCCGGCGTAGGCGAGCCCCGCGCCGGCCGGGATCCCGACGAGCAGCGAGCCGATCTGCCCGCCGCGGCGGCCGCGGCCGGGGCTGATGCCGCCCACTACCACGTCCAGCAGGCGGCGGTTCTTGATCTTCAGCCAGGCCGGGGAGCGGCGGCCGGGCTGGTAGGCGGAGTCGAGCCGCTTGACCACGACACCCTCCAGGCCGTCGCGGACGCTGACCGCGAGCACTGCCTGGCCGCCGCCGGGGAACGAGGGCGGGATGTGCACGTGCGGGCCGGCCACCGGCTGCGCGTCGAGAATGGCCCGCCGCCGCACGTAGGGCTCGCCGGTCAGCGACTGCCCGTCGGCGTACATGATGTCGAAGACCAGGTAGGTCACCGGGACCGCGGCCACCAGGCGGGGGCCGGGGGCGGCGACGTGCATCCGCCGCTGCAGGGCCGCGAAGCTCGGGCGGCCACCGTCGAACGCGGCGATCTCCCCGTCCAGCACCATGGCCCGGGTCCCCGCCTGGCGGGCCAGGTCACCCAGCTCCGGGTACGCCCGGGTCATATCCCGGTCGCTGCGGGACAGCAGGCGCAGCCGCCCACCGGACACATAGGCCACGGCGCGCACGCCATCCCACTTGAACTCGGCGGCCCACGCGGGTTCCGGTCCCGGGAGCTCCGCGGCGGGCACCGCCAGCATCGGCGGTATCCGCGGCGGGAACCCGTCGCTGCCCCCTGATCCCGGCATGAGCCCCCGTCCCGCGGCACCACGGTGCCAGCTGGGGAGCGGTGCCTGCTGGGGAGCGCTGACCGGCTACCTACCCGGTGCCGCTGGCCAGGACACCGGGAAAGGGACCGGCGGGCCGTGACCGTCCGGGACCGGCCCGGCCGGGCCGGGACGTCAGGAGCGCGGCCGGGCCGGGTCCCTGCTACCGGGCGGGCGGCTGGCGTCGCCCGCCCCGCGGGTGATGAGGGCCACCGCGAGCAGCGCGGCCAGCGGGGCGGCCAGCGCGACGAAATCGGCGGAGGACAGGTTGCCCAGGGCGTCCAGCGCCCCCGCGAAACCGACGATCAGCACGGCCACCGCGACCAGGCCCCAGCCGTGCAGAAACAGCCGCAGCGTGAACGGCGGCACGGGGTCGGTCACGTCCGGGACCGCGGTGATGGTCTTCATGCCGCGGGTCTCCGTCATGCCCTCGCGGACCCGCACCGTGAGCATCAGGGTGCCTGGCTCGTCCGCGACCAGGAGCAGCTCGTCAGGATGGGACGGATCGGGAGCCTGCGCCACCGAGCCGCCGCCCGCGGCCCAGGACATCACCTTCCGGGTGCCCGAGGGCTGGACGCGGTAGCGCACCTGCTCACCGGCGACCACGGTGTCCGGGCCGTCGATGACCACGGGCGGGGCCAGGCCCGTCGCGGCCGGGCGGGCGGCCTCCGGGCCGGCGGCCTGCGCGGCCGCGCCGCCGCTGCCGTGCCCGTGCCCATTCCCGTTGCCGTTCCCGTTGTGCCCGGCGGGGACGGCCTCGGGGGTGACCAGGAACTGCCGCCGGGCCAGGTGCTCGGCCAGCCGGATCTGGTGCACGTGCACGCTCCAGGCCATCACCACCACGGCCGCGGCGAGGCCCACCGACCCCAGGCCGAGCAGCCCGGCGACCACGGGATGACCGGCGTCAGCCAGCACGGCGGTGAGCATGCCATCTCCCTCAGTTCGGATGTCTCTGCTGCTTCACGAGAGTATTCAAACATATAATCGAACCGGCGGAAAGCCTGCCGCCGATTCTCCGGCCCGGGCCCGGCCAGCCCGCCGTGAGCCCGGCGACATCCAGGCGCCGTCGGCGGCGAGGGTTGACCCGCTGATGTAGGCGGCGTCGGAGGAGGCGAGGAACGCGATCGCGGCCGCGATTTCGTCCGCGTCGGCCAGGCGGCCGAGCCCGCTGTGCAGGCGGATGAGCGTGCCGGCGTCCAGCCCGCGATCCCGCAGTTCGGGATGGGTGTAGTGGCGCGAATTCTCGGCGGCCATGTCGGTCCTGGTACCGCAGGGGGCGATGGCGTTGATGGCGATGTTCCGGGCGGCCAGCTCGGGAGCCAGGTTGAGGGCCAGTGCGGCGACCGCTGCCTTGCTGGCCGCGTAGAGGCTGTGCTCGAACACGGCGACCCGGGCGCTCACCGAGGACATCAGGACGATCCGGCCCCCGCCGGTCATGTGTGCCGCAACGGCCTGCACGGCGAACAGCTGGCCGGCCACATTGGTGTCGAAGACCTGCCGGAAGTCCTGCTCGGTGATGCTGGCCAGCGGCCCGGAGAACTCCACGCCGGCGTTGCTGACGAGGACGTCAAGCCCGCCCATGGCCTCAGCGGCCCGGCCGGCCAGCGCCTGCGCCGCGGACCGGTCCCGCACGTCAGACTCGAACGCGAAGGCGGGATGGCCCGCCCCGGTGAGCTCGGCGACGAGCGACCGGGCGCGCTCGGCGTGGCTGCGGTAGCTGATGGTGACGGACGCACCCTCGGCCGCCAGGCGGCGGGCGGTCGCCGCGCCGATTCCGCGGCTGCCGCCGGTGATCAGGGCGCTGAGGCCGGCGAAACGCTGCATGACGCTCTCCCGGTGGGTGGCCCGCCGGTGCTGCTGGGGGAGGCGGCCCTTCAGCGCCCGGTAAACATGGGCGGCCGCTTCTCGGCGAAGGCCCGCTGGCCCTCACGGTAGTCCTCGGACCGGAAGCAGGCGTCGATCATGGCCTCGACCCTGGCGGTGTCACGCTGGCCGGCGGGGCGGCCCGTCTCGCGGATCGCTGCTTTGCAGGCGGCCAGGGTGAGCGGCGCGTTCTGGGCGATGTCCCGGGCCAGGGTCATGGTCTGGTCCCGCAGATCGGCCGCCGCGACGACCCGGTTGACCAGGCCCATCCGGAGGGCCTCCACGGCCCGGAACCGGCGGGCGGAGAGCAGGATCTCCGCCGCGGCGGCCGGCCCGGCCAGGTTCGTCAGCGCGGTCACCCCGGCCAGGCCGAAGCCGAGGCCGAGGCGGGCGGCCGGGATGGCGAACTGGCTGTCGTCGGCGGCCAGCCGGATGTCCGCCTGCAGCGCGATGAGCAGCCCCGCCCCCAGGCAGAACCCGCGGATCATGGCGATGACCGGCTTTTCCAGGCTCTCCCACGAGCGGTTGAGGGCCGCCTGGGCCCGGTCGTACTCAGCCCGGGCAGCGGGCGAGGTGCGCCGGTCACCGAACTCGGAGATGTCGGCCCCGGAGATGAAGGCCTTGTCCCCGGCGCCGGCCAGCACCACCACGCGGACATCCCGGTCCGCCTGCAGCGCCTCCAGCAGGCCCGGCAGGTCGGCGCGCATCTCCGTGGTCAGGGCGTTGCGCCGGCCGGGATTGCTGAAGGTCAGCGTCGCGACCGCGCCGTCCATCTCGACGAGCAGTTCCCCGGGGCGCCGCGCGGCCGGGCTCGCTGATGTCATCCCGTTCCTTCCGTTCCGGATCAGATCGCTCCCTGCGCGCGGAGCCGGTCAATCTCCCCGTCCGTATACCCCAGCCCGGTGAGCACCTCGCGGGTGTGTGCGCCGGCCTCGGGACTCGCGGTCCGGATCGTGGCTGGCACCCCGGTCATCCGCACGGCGTTGCGCGGGAGGTCGAGCCGGCCCAGCACCGGGTGCTGCACGGGCGCGGTCATCGCCAGGTGCTCCACTTGCGGGTCGGCGAACACCTCGTCCATCCGGTACACCGGCCCGCACGGCACCCCGGCCTGGTTCAGCGCCTCCACCCAGGCCGCCGTGGTCCGGGTGCGCAGCCGTTCGGCGATCACCGCGTTGAGCTCAGCCCGGTTCGCGGAGCGCCTGGCGGCCGTGTCGAAGCGCGGGTCCCGCGGGATGCCGGGCAGGCCGATGGCCTCGCACAGGCGGTCCAGCAGCCGCCCGCCGGCGCCCGCGACGTTGACGTAGCCGTCCGCCGAGGCGAAGCACCCCATCGGCACGCTGGTCGGATGATGGTTGCCCGCCTGGGCCGGCACCTCCCGGTTGACAGTCCACCGGGCGGCCTGGAAGTCCATCATCGCGATCATCGACTCCAGCAGGGACGTCTGCACCCAGCGCCCGGTCCCGGTGCGGGCCCGGTCGTGCAGGGCCACCAGGACGCCCACCGCGAGGTAGAGGCCGGCCGCGAGATCAGAGACGGGGATCCCGGCCCGGGTTGGCTCCGAGCCCGGTAACCCCGTGACGCTCATCAGGCCGCCCATACCCTGGGCGATCTGGTCGACGCCGCCGCGGCCGGCGTAGGGGCCGTCCTGGCCGAAACCGGAAATCGATCCGTAGACCAGGCGCGGGTTCCGGGCGTGCACCGCACCGAAGCCGAAGCCCAGCCGCTCCTTGACCGGCGGCCGCATGTTCTCGATGAGGACGTCGGCGGTGTCCACCAGGCGCATCAGCGCGCCGCGTGCCCCGGGGGCCTTTAAGTTCAGGGTCAGCGACCTCTTGTTCCGGTGCAGGTGCTGGAAGTCGCAGCCATGCCGCCCCTCCGCGGCCGGCCCCGGCTGGCCCGGGTCAGGTGGCGGCTCCACCCGGACGACGTCGGCTCCCCAGTCGGCGAGCTGGCGGACGCAGGTCGGGCCCGCCCGGGCCACCGTGAGGTCGATGACGCGGATATCGTCCAGCGGGAGGCGCCCGGTCACCCGTGTTCACCGCCTGATACTGCGCAGGCCCTGGCCATCATCAGCCTCCCCGGATTCCGCCGGCGGCAGGGCGCAGCCCGCGCCCATCACGACCCTACGCACATTCGCGGCCGGCGGATATGGGCCGGCCGGGGGCCCGCGGCGGGCCGGGAGCGGGCTGGCCGGCGCACGGCCGGCGGCGTCCTCCAGGCCAGGCGGGTCGCGCGGCCGGGTTAACCCGGGCGGGGGCGCGGCGCAGCTAGGCAGGCAGGTGCCGGGATGAAGGGCAGAGGCCGGAACGCCGGGGCGAACCTGGTTCCAGCATTGCACAGCGCATATGCACGTGCAGGCACACGTTCGCGGGCACCGTTCCGAGTGAAGGTGACAGTTCTCTTACCGCACGGCTGCCGCTCCGCCCGGCCGTGTCGCGGCCGGTCCTGGCGGGTGACGGGGCCGCGAGTGGGCCCAGGCCTACCCCGGGTGTGGGTGCCACCCCATGGTGCGCCGCCCGGGCGCGGGAGACGATGGCGGGCATGACCTTTTTCGATGACGCCCCGGAGGCTGCGCCGGTGCCGCCCCGGCCGCATCGTCCCTGGGAGCCGCCGGAAGCGGAGTTTCCCGGGGCGGTGCCGTCCGGCACGATCGTCCTCGGGCGGACCGAGCAGGCGGCCGTGGCGATCACCGGGCTGCTGGCCTACCCGGCCGGGTTCGAGATCTTCCTCACCGCCCGGGTCCGCCCCGGTGCGGACACCGGCCCGGGGGACCGGATGCCGGGCGGCGGGGGGCGCGGCGGTTACCGGCAGTCCTTCCGCCTCGGGCTGCAGTTCGCCGACGGCACCAAGGTCCTCGGCCAGCGCGGCGGCCCGCGGCCGGACCAGGACACCGAGCCGGACGGTCCCATCCTGCGGCCGTTCATGGCGGGCGGTGGGCCGCGCTCCACCTTCTGGCGCTGGTGGGCGTGGCCGTTGCCGCCCGCCGGGCCACTAGAGTTCGTCTGCGAGTGGGCCGCGCTGGGCATCCCCGAGTCGCGGGCCGGGCTGGACGCGCAGCTCATCCTCGACGCGGCGGCCCGCAGCATCCGGCTCTGGCCCGACGGCGAGGGCTGAGGCCAGGCGCCGCCGTGGCGGCCGCCTATCGTCAAGAAACTTGACTGTCTACTAGGTTGACGATCCGGTATCCTGGCGTCATGGCGGATGCCCACGAGCACGAGAACGAGAACGAGCACGAGAACGAACTCGCGACCCCGACGCTGATGCGGGCCGCCCGCGGCGCGTACGCCCAGTCCGTCCGGGCCCAGCTGGACGCCATCGGCGCCAGCGACCTGCCCAGGAACGGAGCCTTCCTGCTGGCGGGGATCGGCACCTCCGGGGGGCCGCGGCAGGATCTGCCCGCCGGGCTCGGCGTCACCAAGCAGGCCGTGAGCCAGGCCATCGAGACCCTGGCCCGCCGGGGTTACCTGGACCGGAATCCGGATCCTGCCGACCGCCGCCGCGTCGCCCTCACGCTGACCAGGCGCGGGCAGGAGGTCCTCGACGCGGTGGTGCGGGGGGTGGAGGCGGTCGATGCCCGGCTGCTCGAGCGGCTGCCCGCCGCGCAGGTCGAGGCCATGCGCTCCGGGCTGCTGGCCCTGGCCGAGATCAAGACCGGCGCGGTGGCCACCGGGGCCGGGCGGCGGCGGCCGCGCCCGCAGTTCCGCAAGGCCAGCCCGATCTTCCCGGTGCGGGACATGACGGCGGCGCTGGCGCACTACGCCGCGCTCGGCTTCGACACCGTCCGCGACGAGGGCGGCGACTACGGCTTCGCTGACCGGGACGGGGTCGGCCTGCACCTGGCGGCCGATCCGGGGCACGATCCCGGGCACAGCCACGCGTCCGCCTACCTCTACGTGCGTGACGCGGACGCCGTGTACGAGGAGTGGGCACGGCCGGGCATCGGCGGCCAGACCCGGCCCGTCGGCCCGACTCCGTACGGGCTGCGCGAGGGTTCGCACACCGATCCGGACGGGAACCTGATCCGGTTCGGCTCTCCCGTGGGGGAGTAAGTCCCGGCCTGGGGGAGTAAGCCCCGGCCGGTGCGGCGGCCGGCCGTCTACGGCGCAGGACGGCGGGAAATGCGGCTGGCGGGACCGTTCCCGCACGCGGTACCGTGGCGGTGGCAGTTTCCGGCTGCCGCTGGGTCCGCGGGCAGAGCTTCAAGCTCACCGGCATCGAAACACTGGCTGACGGCATGTCTTTCCAGCCCGATGTCGCGGACCCCCGGGCAGCGGAGGAAGGACTGCCTTGTCCGATCACTCACGTGCCCTCCCCGACCAGCCCAGCCTGCGCTACCTCAAGGTGGAGGCGAAACGGCGGCTGTCCGCCGGGGAGTTCACCACGCTGCACGACGCCCAGCTGGCTGTCGCGCGCGAGCACGGGCTGCCGAGCTGGGCCGCGCTCAAGGAGTACATCAGCGCCGGGACCGGCCACAGCAGCCCGGTGCTGGCGCAGGCCCGGTGGGTGCTCTCCCGCTTCGGGGACGCCGGTACCCCGGGCTGGCCGGTCCCCGGTGCGGACGAGCTGCGCGAGCACTTCAGCGACCGTTTCCTGCGCCTGGTCCCCCCGGACACGCTGGTGGAGACCCTGACCCGGGTGGCGTCGCGGTTGCGCGAGGACCTGGTCATCGGCCTGGAGACGCCACTGCGCCTGCGCGCCCGGGTCGGCGGCATGCAGCTCGAGGCGGCCTCGGAGGCCGGGCCGCCGCACCGGCTGGCCGGGTTGCGCCTGTACCCGCTGGGCGAGCGGGTCACCGACGCACGGGTCGCCGCGCCCTCCACCCGGACCTCCGGTGCGGTGCCCGCGGCGGCGGTCGCGGTGGCGGAGGAATCCCTCGCCGAGATCGGCCTGCCCGGCCTGGTGCTGGCCGGCGTGCTGGCCGGCACCGCGATCGGGGACGGGACCGGATGGGCCGCCGCGCGCGGCTGGGCCACGCTCGAGGGAGTCGGCCCGGAGGGGACCGGCCCGGAGGGGACCAGCCCGGATGGGCCGCTTACCCCGGGCCACCGGTTCCCGGCGTACTCGGTCACCAAGCTGATCACCGCCACCGTGGTCCTGCGCCTGGCCGCCGGGGGGCGGATCGGCCTGGACGAGCCAGCCAATGCCTACCTGCGCGCGGTCCGGCTGGCCGACGGCGCCGTCACGGTCCGGGACCTGCTCACCCACACCGCCGGCGTGGACAGCCCGGCTGAGCTGTTCGCCGGGCGGGTGCCTGAGCTGGTCACGCTGACCGGCCCGGTCGCGCCCTGCGCCGGGCCGCGGGGCACGTTCAGCTACAGCAACGGCGGGTACGCGCTGCTCGGGCAGCTCGTCGCGGAGGTGACCGGGGTCTGCTACCCGGAGGCGGCCGCGGCGCTCGTGCTCGGGCCGCTGGGGATGAGCGGCTCGTCGTTCCCCGCGAGCTGGCCGGCGGCCGGCGCCGTCACCGGGTACCGGCTGGCCGGCGATGGCTCGTTCGAGCCGGCCCCGCGCAGGTCTGCACGATCCCGGCGGCCTGCGGCCTCTGGACGACCGCGGCGGACCTGGTCCGGTTCGGGCTGTCCTGGGGGTCCCTGCTGCCCGCCGGGCTGGCCGGCGAGGCCCTCCGGCCGCAGGTGGCCCGGGACGCTGCCGGGGCGCAGATGGGCCTGGGCTGGCTGCTCAACGTGCCCAAGGATGTGTGCGGGCACGCGGGGGGCGGCCCGGGCGCCGCCGCATCCCTGATCATCCGGATGAGCACCGGCCAGCCCAGCGTCGCCCTGGCCAACCGTCTCGTCCCGATCGAGCCGGTGAACGCCCGCCTGGTCCGCCCCGCCGGCTGAGCGGCGGCTCGCTGGCCGGGCTGATGACCGGTGAGCCTGCCGCGGCGGGCGGGATCACCGGGCCCAGGCGGGTGTCCAGGTGCCGGCCTGGCCAGCCGCCGCGGCGCCGAGGTGCCTGCGGAGGCTGGCCAGAGCGGGGTGCCGGTTGTCGCTCCGCCAGATCAGCGAGTGCGGGTAGACCGGTGTCGGGCCGCGCACGGCGATCCGCCGCAGGTCGTAGCCGGCGGGCCAGAGCAGCCGGGTGTGCTCGCCGACGAAGGTCGCCAGCGCCGGGGAGGCGGCGATCACGTCCAGCAGCGGCTCGGTGCCGAAGTTGGGGCCGACCGCGTCGATGGTGAGCCCGAACGCGGCGGCCAGGTCGTCGTAGTAGGCAGCCCACTCGGTTCCGGGCACGAGGGCCGGAATCCAGATCCGGTGCCCGGCGAGCTCGGCGGGCGTCACCGCGCGCGCGGCGGCCAGCTCGTGGGCCGGCCCGGTGAGCAGCTGGACCGGCTCATCGAGGACCCGGGCGGACCGCAGGCCGTCGGGGAGCTGCCGCGCGGGCCGGGTCAGGGCGCGGAAGGTCGCGTCGATCGTGCCGGACCGGACCGCGTCGAGGGCCGTCCCGGCGTCGAAGAGGGTCACGACATCGAGAGCGGTCCCGGGATGGGCGCGGTGGAAATCGCGCAGCAGAATCGCGGGCGCGAGCCGCGAGCCGATCATGTTGACGCGCAGCGCGCGGCGGCCCGGCCGCACCGACGCGGCGGCCCGTTCCGCGGCCTGCAGGAGCTCGCGGGCGTGCGGCAGGAACGCCTGCCCGTCCGCGGTGAGCTGGGCTCCGCGCGCGGTCCGGGTGAACAGCCGCACGCCGAGCTCGTTCTCCAGCGCGGCGATGCGCTTGGAGACGGCCTGCTGGGTGACCGACAGCTCGGCGGCGGCGTGCTGGAACTGGCCCGCGTCTGCGGCGGCGGCGAACGTGCGCACGGCAGCGAGATCCACGCCGCCCGACCTTAGCCGCACAACCCGGCGTTGTGGCTCGCCGGCGCGGGGATTGTTTGATCCGCCGCCCGGCCGCGCGCTTTGATCCCGGTGACCGACGTGAGGGGTGCACCGGGTATGGCAGGCAGGCGGCGGCTGGGGCGGCAGTTCGGTTGGCTCTGGGCGGCGTACGCGGTCAGCGCGTACGGCTCGGGCTTCGGTTTCGGGGCGTTCCCGCTGATCGCCATCCTGGTACTGCACGCCGGGCCGGGCGAGGTGTCGCTGCTGGCTTCGGCGGGGCTGGCGGTGGGGGCGGCGGTCGCGGTGCCGCTCGGCCCGTGGATGGAGTTCCGCCGCAAGCGGCCGGTCATGATGGCGATGGACCTGACCCGTTTCGCGGCGCTGATGAGCATCCCGGCCGCGTTCGCGCTCGGCTGGCTCAGCTATGTCCAGCTGCTGGTCGTGTCGGTGATCGCGGCCGCAGCCAAGATCGCCTTCAATGCGGCCAGCGGCGCCCATCTCAAGGCGCTCGTGCGCCCGGCGGACCTGCTCGTCGCGAACGGGCGGTTCGAGTCCACGACGTGGACCGCCACCGTGGTCGGACCGCCGCTCGGCGGGGCCGCGATCGGGCTGTTCGGCCCGGTCACCACCGTGATCGCCGATGCGGTCAGCTACCTGCTCTCGGCGGCGGGAATCCGCGCTATCGGCGGGGCGGAACCGCGGCCCGGGCGGGCCGGCGCGCCGCGGCTGCGGGCCCGCGACCTGCCGGAAGGGTGGCGGTACATCCTGACCCACCCGGCGCTGCGCCCGGTGTTCGGCAACGTGCTGCTGTGCAACGGCCTGATCATGGCGACGGCGCCGCTGATCGCCGTGCTCATGCTCGGCCGCCTGCACTTCGCGCCGTGGCAGTACGGCCTGGCGTTCGCCGCCCCGTGCGTCGGCGGCCTGATCGGCTCGCGGCTGGCCGGCCGGCTGGTCGCGCGGTACGGGCAGCACACGGTCATGCTCACCACCGGGGCACTGCGCGCCTGCTGGCTGCTCGGGCTGGCCTTCGTCCGCCCCGGCGCGGCCGGGCTGCTGCTGGTCATCGTCGTCCAGTTCGGCCTGGTCACCTGCATGGGCGTGTTCAACCCGGTGTCCGCGACCTACCGTCTCCAGCACACGGCGGCCGACCGGGTGGCCCGTACCCTGTCCGCCTGGTCGGTCAGCAGCAGCGCCGCCATCGCGGCCATGACCGCGGTGTGGGGCCTGCTGGCCAGCATGACCAGCCCCCGGACCGCGATCGCGGTCGCCGGCCTGCTCATGCTGGCCACCCCGCTGCTGCTGCCGCGGCACGACCGCATGGCCGGGCCCGGGCGGGAGCTCATGGCCACCGGGGCGCGGCTAGACGGGCAGCGCCGCGCCGTCCGGGCAGACCAGGCCGGCCAGCCGGAGCAGCGTCAGGTCGCCGGACACCGGGCCGAGGATGCCCACCCCGACGCGCAGGCCGCTGGCCCGGTGATCGACGGGGACGACCAGTTCGGGGCGGCCGGCCAGGCTGGCCGGGGCAGTGCAGGTGAAGGCCCCGGCCCGGAAGGCGAGCAGATCCTCCGGGCTGGCGGTGCGCAGCGGCGGCAGGCCGGCCATGACCGGCAGCACGGCGACCGAGCCGGGCGGCAGGGCCCGGCCGAGCCGCCGGGCGTACTCGCGCCAGCCGCGCTCGTCGCCGTCGCGCCGCGGATCGCCGGCCCGGCTGAGCAGCTCCGCGCGCCGGACGCGGGCCCGCACGTCGGCCGCGAGGAACTGGCGGTTCCCGGCCAGCCATGACCCGTGGGCCTGCCAGACCTCCCGGCCCTGCACCCGCGCGAACAGGTCAGCCACCTCGTCGTTGATGAACTCGCCGAGCGGGGACTCCGTGACGCGGGCGCCGCAGGCGCCCGCGATGGCGGATGCGGTGGCCTGGATCGCGTCGGCCAGTTCCGGGCGGACCCCGGCCAGGCTCCCGGCAGGCACGTGCACCGTGCGGGGGTCCGCCGCCGGCCGGGCCGCGCCGGACGGCCCCAGCACCCCGGGCGCCAGGACCCCCAGCACCGCGCCCAGCCGCGTGGCGCGGCGGGCCAGGATGGCCACCACGTCGAACGACGGGGCCAGCGGCAGCACTCCCCGGGTGCTGATCAGGCCGTGCGTCGGCCGGAAGCCGAACAGCCCGCACGACGCGGCGGGGACCCGGATCGAGCCGGCCGTGTCGGTGCCGAGGCCGATATCCGCCAGGCCGGCCGCCACGGCCGCGGCCGGGCCGGACGACGAGCCGCCGGTGAACCGGCCGGGATACTGCGGATTCACCGGCGGGGTGCCCTCGCCGGCGTTCCCGACCAGCGAATACGCGAGCTGGTCCATGATGGCCAGGCCCGCCACGGACGCGCCCGCGGCCAGCAGCCGGGCCACCGCAGGTGCCGTCTGCTGGCTGGGGGAGTGCGTCGCCCGCCAGCGCGGGAGGCCGAACGAGGACACGTGGCCGGCGATCGCGACCATGTCCTTGACCGCGACCGTCAGGCCGTCCAGCGGCCCCGGGCCGGCGGCCGGCAGGCGCACCGAGTCCGGCACCCAGCAGTGCACCGGGGTGCTCTCCACGTGCTCACCGTCCCAGCGTGGCCCTCCGCCGGGCCCGGGGCCCGGCCGGCGCGCCGTCAGCGGAGGTGGTGGACCTCCTGGAGCCCGTACACCGGCGTCGCCAGGCCGGCCTGCCGGGCCTTGAGCTGCAGGGCCAGGTAGAGCGAGTAGTGCCGGGACTGGTGCAGGTTGCCGCCGTGGAACCAGAGCGCCTCCTGCTGGGTGGGCTTCCACATGTTGCGCTGCTCGCCCTCCCAGGGGCCAGGGTCCTTGGTGGTGTCCGAGCCCAGGCCCCAGCACTTGCCCACCTGGTCCGCCACCTCCTGGGAGATGAGCTCGGCCGCCCAGCCGTTCATCGACTGGTACCCGGTGGCGTACACCACCAGGTCGGCCGGCAGCTTCGTGCCGTCCTCCAGCACCACCGCGTCCTCGGTCAGATGATCGACCTGGCCGTGCGCCAGCGCCACGTCCCCGTTGGCGACCAGGTCCGCGGCGCCGACGTCGATGTAGTAGCCGGAGCCGCGGCGCAGGTACTTCATGAACAGGCCGGAGCCGTCGTCACCCCAGTCGTGGTCGAAGCCGGCCGCCGCGAGCCGGTCGTAGAAGTCCTGGTCGCGCTCGCGCATCTGGTCGTACAGCGGGATCTGGAACCGGTGCATGATCCGGTACGGGATCGACGCGAACAGCATGTCCGCCTTGTCGGTCGTCATCCCGGACGCGACGGCTTCCTCGGAGTAGAGGGCGCCCAGGCCGATGTCCATCAGCGTGGCCGACCGGACGATGTGCGTGGACGAGCGCTGCACCATGGTGACGTCCGCGCCGTGCTCCCACAGCGCGCCGCAGATGTCGAAGGCCGAGTTGTTCGAGCCGATGACCACGCAGCGCTTCCCCCGGTAGCGGCCCGGGCCCGGATGAGCCGAGGAATGATGCTGGTCGCCGCGGAACGTGTCCATGCCCGGGAAGTCAGGCTGGTTGGGCCGTCCCGACATCCCGGTGGCCAGCACGAGCTGGGCCGGCCGGAGCACCAGCGGCTCGCCGTCCCGCTCGACGGCTACCCTCCACCGGCCGGACTCCTGGTCGTAGGCCGCCCGGGTGGCCTCGGTATCGGGCCAGTAGTTGAGTTCCATGATCTTCGTGTACGACTCGAGCCAGTCGGCGATCTTGTCCTTGGGCGAGAAGACCGGCCAGTGCTCGGGGAACTTCAGGTAGGGCATGTGGTCGTACCAGACCGGGTCGTGCAGGCACAGCGACTTGTACCGGCTGCGCCACTGATCGCCCGGGCGGCTGCGCTTGTCGATGATGATCGCGGGCACGCGGAGCTGGCGGAGCCGGGCGCCCAGGCCGATGCCAGCCTGGCCGCCCCCGACGATCAGCACGTACGGCTGCTCGGTGACGCCCAGCCCGGACGCCTCCAGCTCGCGGTCTTCCAGCCAGGTGGTCCGGGCCGGGTCCGCGCGGTGCTCGACGCCCTTCGGGCGGGTCGGCCCGCGGCGTTCCTCGTGGCCCTTGAGCTCGTCGAGCGTGGTCAGCAGCGTCCAGCACCGGCCATCGCGGAGCCGCAGGTGCCCGCGGCCCCGGCCGACCGCGGTCTCGAAGCCGATCCACGCCTCGGTCACGCCGCCCGCCTCGGCTGGCTCCTCGCCGGCGGTGATGGCCCAGCCGCCCGGCTGCACCCGGGGCAGCGTCTCAGCCAGCATCGCGGTGATCGCCGCGCGGCCCTCGAGCGTGATGATGTTCCAGGTGAACGACACGAGATCACGCCAGAAGCAGTCCTCGGTGAACAGGGCCGCGGCCGCGGCCGGGTCGCCCGCGGCCAGCGCGTCCCCGAAGGCCGACAGCCAGTCCGTCACCCCGGCCGCGACCTCGGCAGAGGGCAGGGTTTCCGTCATCGGTGACCTCCCGCGGCGATGAGGGGGTATTCCCGCTCTGCCCAGCCTCACCCGGCACCGGCCGGGCCGTCCAGCCCTGGCTAGCGGTCGGCGATCCAGCTGCCGTGGAACCCGAGCGGGATCCGGGCCGGCAGGTGCACCCGGGCCACGGGCTCGCCGGCGAAGTCCTGGGCGGCCAGGATGACCAGGTCGGCCGCGCCGCGGTCCGGGTTGTGCACGAAGGCCATGACGTACCCGTCGTCCTCGCCGGCGCCGGGGGCGGCGGGGACGAACACGGCCTCGCCCGCGGTCGCGTCGCGCCCGAACTCGTGCGCCTCGGTGCGGCCTTCCGCCAGGTCGTGCTTGAGCAGTGCGTTGGCGAAGGCCTGGTCGGCGAAGTCCCCGCTCAGCGCGACGGTGCCCCGGCTGACCTCGCCGATCACGGCGCTGTAGCCGTAGCGGTGTTCCCGGGAGATGACCCGGTCATCCACCCGGGGGAACTCCTGCAGGCGGTCGTCCAGGCGCTGCTGGGTGACCTTCCCGGCCGCCGGGTCCACGATCCAGCGGTCCAGCGTCAGCGGCCCGCGGCCGTCCAGCGTGGACACGTCGTAGGCGCCCTGGTACCGGCACAGGTCCACGACCACCCGGCCGCCGTCGTCGTCGTAGGCGTTCAGGGTGTGGAACACCCAGCACGGGTCCACCTCGAACCAGCGGATGTCACCGGGGCTGCCGTCGCGGGGGAGCAGGCCGACCCGGGCCGGGTGCGCGGGATTCCACGTGTACGGCAGCTTCTTCCCGGCGGAGACGGCCGCCATGCTGAACGTGACCGGCAGGTCGAACAGGACCACGTAGCGGGCCGTGAGCGCGAAATCGTGCATCATCGGCCCGCCGGCCAGCGGGATGTTGGTCGCCGACGTCACCCGGCCGCCCGGGCCCACGACCACGTGCTGGACATGGTCCCAGGCCCAGAAGTAGGCGATCGCGTGCAGGTCCCCGGTCAGCGGGTCGGCCTTGGTGTGCGCGGCGAAGCCACCGGGCAGCGACCCGCCGAAGTCGCACGGGCCGACGGTGTCCAGCTCGCCGGTCAGCTCGTACGGCAGCGGGCCCGATTCCACCGTGGCCAGGATCCGCCCGGCGCTGGCGATCACGTGCGTGTTGGCCGCGAAATCCGCCCCCTCGTGCACCGGCCCGCCCGGCCACGTCTCGCCGCGGGCCTGGGCGACCGCCCGGGACCGGACCCAGCGGTTGCGGTACCACTCGGCCCGGCCGTCCCGCAGCCGCACCCCGTGCACCATCCCGTCGCCCAGGAACCAGTGGTAGGCGGGGTCGTCCAGGCCCAGCGGGTTGGGCCCGTTGCGCAGGTACCGCCCGTCCAGCCCGGCCGGCAGCTGGCCGGTCACCGGCAGGTCGAAGGCCGTGATCTCCTCGGTCACCGGCGCGAACGGGCCGTCCAGGAACCGCTTCATGTCCGGCATGGCCGACTTCTCCCTCCAGGATCCTCCCGGGCACCTACCCGCATTTGCGTCCGCCCAAAGTTCCGGGACCTGGCCTGCCCGCGGCCATCAACATGACCTTGACGTCGATATCAAGCTCGTGTTGAATCTGCTGACTGAGCGCGCCGCGCCGCCGTCTGCATCCCATGTCCGCCGAGGGGCCCGGGCAGGCGGCCGGGCGGCGGACGGGTGGTGGATGGCCGGTGCTGACCACGTCCTACTGGCCTGCCGAGGCCAGCGTCCCGCTGGACGAGATCACCGTGGGCGGCCTGCTCCGGCGGGTGGCCGGGCAGGTACCCGGCCGTACCGCCCTGGTGGACGGGCAGGCCGCGGCGGACGCACGGCGCCGGTGGAGCTACGCCGAGCTGCTCGCCATCGCCGAGGACGTGGCGGGCGCCCTGCTGGCCCGGTTCGAGCCGGGGGAGCGGGTCGCGGTCTGGGAGGCCAACCGGCCGGAGTGGGTCATGCTCCAGCTCGGCGCGGCCCTGGCGGGCGTCATCCTGGTCACGGTGAACCCGCAGTACCGCTCGGCCGAGCTGAAGTACGCGCTGGAGCAGTCCGGCGTGGCCGGGCTGGTCCACGGCACCAGCCACCGTGGCGTGTCCATGGTGGACGTGGTCAGCACGCTCCGGCCGGAGCTTCCCGCGCTGCGCGAGGCCGTCTGCTTCGCGGACTGGGACGAGTTCACGGCCAGCGGCACCGGGGCCGCGCCGCTCCCGCGGCTCACGCCGGCCGACCCGGCCCTGATCATCTACACCTCGGGCACGACGGGGTTCGCCAAGGGAGCGCTGCTGCATCACCGCGGCCTGGTCAACGCGGCCGGGCTGTCCGCGCAGCGGGCCGGTTTCCAGGACGGGGACGCCTGGATCAACCCGATCCCGCTGTTCCACACCGGCGGCGGGGTGCTCGCCGGGATCGGCTGCCTGGCCCGGCGCGGCGCGCATGTGGTGGTGCCGCAGTTCGACCCGGCCCTGGTGCTGCAGCTGATCGAGGCGGAACGGGGCAGCATGGTGCTCACCGTGCCGACCATCCTGCTGGCCATGCTCGAGGACTACGACCGGCAGCCGCGCGACCTGTCCTCCCTGCGCACGGTGATGTCCGGCGGCGCCAAGGTGCCCGACAGCCTGGTCCGCCGCACCACGCAGACCTTCGGGTGCGAGTTCTCCATCCTGTTCGGCCAGGCCGAGCTGCACGGGGTGCTCACCCAGACCCAGACCTCGGACAGCCCGCAGGATCAGGCCGGGACGCTCGGCCAGCCCATGCCGCACGTGCAGGTGAAGATCGCCGACCTGGTCACCGGCGAGCCGGTCGGCGTGGCGGAGGAGGGCGAGATCTGCGCCCGCGGCTACCAGAACATGGCCGGCTACTGGGACATGCCGGACGCGACCGCGGCCACCATCGACGGCGGGGGCTGGCTGCACACCGGGGACGCCGGGACCATGGACGACCGCGGCTACCTGCGCATCGCGGGCCGGCTGAAGGACATCATCATCCGGGGCGGGGAGAACATCCACCCGCTGGAGATCGAGCAGCTGCTGGCCGATCACCCCGGCGTGGCCGAGGTCGCGGTCATCGGCGTGCCGGACCCGCGCTGGGGCGAGCAGGTCGCGGCCGTGATCCGGCCTGCCGACGCCGCCGCGCCGCCCGGCCCCGACGAGCTGGCCGCGTTCTGCCGGGAGCACCTGGCCCGGTTCAAGACCCCGAGGCTGTGGTTCTTCGTGGACTCGTTCCCGATGACGCCGTCCGGGAAGATCCGCAAGTTCGAGGTGCGCCAGCGGTTCTCCGCCGCCGGGACGTGACCCCGGGGACTTGAACCCGACGTCAACATCGACAATGCGCGGCGGCGGCGGCTACTGTGGCGGGATGCCAGACTGCGACGGCGCGGTGGTGCCCCCCGGCGTCGCGCCCGGACCGCTCACCGAGTGGTTCGCCACCACCCTGGACGCCGCGGCCCCGCTGCGGTTCGAGCGGCTCGCGGGGGGCTACTCCAACCTGACCTTCCTGGTCAGCGACGCGGCGGGGAAGCGATGGGTGCTCCGGCGGCCGCCGCTGGGTCACCTGCTGGCCACCGCGCACGACATGGGCCGGGAAGGCGGGATCATGGCCGCGCTGGCCGGGACAGGCGTCCCCGTCCCGGCGGTGCTCGGCCACACCGCCGACCCGCACTGGAACGGCGCGCCGTTCTTCGTCATGTCCTTCGTCCCCGGCCAGGTACTGCGGACCCCGGCCGACGCGGCCGGGCTGGCCGGGGACGATCTGACCGCGATCGCGTACGGGCTGTTCGACGTGCTGGCCGCGATCCACGCCGTGGACCTGGCCGCGGCCGGCCTGGACCGGCTCGCCCGCAGCGGCTCCTACGCCGAGCGGCAGCTGCGCCGCTGGAACCGGCAGCTGGCCGGCGTCCGCACCCGCGACCTGCCGCTGATGGACGGGCTGTTCGCCGAGCTGAGCGCCCGGGTCCCGGAGCAGTCCGAGGTGACGCTGATCCACGGGGACTACCGGCTCGACAACGTCATCCTCGGGCCCGGCCCGCGGATCAGCGCGGTGCTGGACTGGGAGCTGGCCACCGCGGGCGATCCGCTGGCCGACCTCGGGCTGGCCCTCGCCTACTGGACCGAACCAGACGAGGCGGGCCAGCTGCCGCCCGCGCCGACCGACACGCCCGGCTTCCCGGCCCGCCGCGAGGTCGCCGCCCGGTACCTGGAGCGCAGCGGGCGGGCCGGCGGCGACCTCAGCTTCTACGTCGCGCTGGCGCACTGGAAGATCGCCTGCATGGCCGAAGGGGTCTACACCCGGCACCAGTCCGGGGACATGGGGGCGTCCGCGGCGGACATGGACCTGCTGCGGCGCCAGCCCGGGATGCGGGCCCGCGCCGCCCGGCGGGTGCTCGACGGTGCGCTCTAGGGAGGAGGCCAGATGACCGACACGGTCCGCTTCGAGGTGTCCGGGGCGGTGGCCACGATCACGCTGAACCGGCCGGACCGGCTGAACGCGATGACCGAGGAGCTGATCGGCGGGGTCCTGGCCCGCCTGGACCAGGCCAGCGGGGACGACGCCATCCGGGTTGTCGTGCTCACCGGGGCGGGCCGCGGTTTCTGCGCGGGCGGTGACCTCGGCGCGATGGGGGAGTTCGCGGAGCCCCGCACGCCCGGCGCCAGCGTGGCCCAGCTGCGGCGGCTGCACCGGACCAGCGAGCTGCTGCACGAGATGCCGAAGGTGACCATCGCCGCGGTCAACGGCCCCTGCGCGGGCGCCGGGCTGTCCTGGGCGTGCGCCTGCGACCTGCGGATCGCCGCCGAGTCCGCGGTGTTCCGGACCGCGTTCCTCAGTCCGCCGGGCTGACGGGGGACTTCGGCGGCACATGGTTGCTGACCCGCCTCGTCGGTGCGGGCCGCGCCCGCGACCTCTTCTTCCGCAACGAAAAGCTGAGCGCGGCCAGCGCCGCCGCCATGGGCCTGGTCGGTGAGGTGGTGCCGGACGGCGCCCTGATGGACCGGGTGACTGACCTCGCCCGGCGGGCTGGCCCAGGCGCCCCCGCACGTGGTGGCCGGGATCAAGCAGAACCTGAACGACGCCCAGGAGCTGGACCTGCACGCGATGCTGAACGCCGAGGCCGAGCGGCAGGTCCGGGCGGCGCTCAGCCACCCGTCTGCCGCGCCGCGGTCCTAGCCGGGCAGGCACGGGCGTGATCGCGGGCTGGGCTCGCCCCGGCGACCGGGTGCTGCCGCGCCTGCTCCGCCGCCGCGCGGCTGAGCGGCCGGACCGGGAGTTCCTGCGGATCGAGGACGGGCCCGCCGAGACGTTCAGCCAGGTGCTGGCGGCCGCCGAACGGATCGCGGGCCAGCTGGCCGGGCTCGGCGTCGGCCCGGGCGACCTGGTGCCGCTGATGGCCGAGACGTCGGCGCAGTCGGTGCACGCCTGGCTCGGGGTGAACCTGGCCGGGGCGGCCGACGTGCCGCTGAACACCGCCTACCGCGGCGCGAGCCTGGCCCACGCGGTCAGCCTGTGCCGCGCCCGGGTGATGATCGCCGACCGCTCCTTCCTGCCGCGGATCGCCGAGGTCGCCGCGGACCTGCCCGCCCTGGAGACCGTGGTCCTGCTCGGCGACGCAGCCGCCGCGGCCGGCCTTCCCGGCCGGGCGGACCTGGCCGGCCTGCGGGTCGTCCCGCTGGCCGCGGTCCCGGACGGGCCCGGGCCCGGCGGAACCGGGCTGGACGGGGCGCTGACCTACCGGGATACCGCCTCCGTCCTGTTCACGTCGGGGACCACCGGCCCGGCCAAGGGCGTGATCATGACCCACGCCCAGACGTACGCGATCGCCCAGGAGATCGTGGACGGGCTGCGGGTGACCGGGCGGGACATCTTCTACTGTTTCCATCCCCTGTTCCACATGACCCGGTTCGGGTCGGTGTACACGGCGCTGCTGGCCGGCTGCCCGGTGGTGCTGGACCGCCGGTTCGACGCGGCCGCGTTCCTGGACCGGGCCCGCCGCTACGGGGCCACCGCCACCATCGGTCACGGGCCGATGCTGGAAGCCATCTACCGCCAGCCGGAGCGCCCGGACGACGCCGACAACCCGCTGCGCACGATCCTCACCGCGCCCCTGCCGGCCAGGATCGCCGCGGACTTCGAGCGCCGGTTCGGCGTCCGGGCCATCGACACCTGGGGGATGACCGAGGTGACCTGCGTGACCATGCGCCCCTACCAGACGCCGCTGCGCCCGGGCAGCTGCGGGCGCCCCCGCGATGACCTCCTCGAGGTCCGGATCGTCGACCCGGAGACCGACGAGGTGCTGCCCGCGGGCCAGGTCGGCGAGATCACCGTGCGGCCCCGCCAGCCCTGGGTCGTGATGCAGGGCTACCTGGGCATGCCCGGCCTGACCGTGGCGGCCTGGCGGAACTTCCGGTTCCACTCGGGCGATTTCGGCTACCTGACCCCGGATGGGTACCTGTACTTCGCCGAGCGGTCCGGCGACCGGATCCGCCGCCGGGCCGAGAACGTGTCGGCCGACGACATCGAGTCCGCCGCGGCCAGCTACCCGCGGGTGCGGGAGTGCGCCGCGGTGGGAGTCGCCTCGGAGTTCGAGGGCGACGACGACATCAAGCTCTGCGTGGTGCTCGCCCCCGGCCCGCCGCTCGACGAGGCGGGCCTGATCAGGCACCTGGTCCAGCGGCTGCCGCACTACATGGTCCCGAGGTACCTCGAGGTGCTCCCCGGCCTGCCCCGCACCCCGACCGGCAAGGTCCAGCGGCAGCTGCTCCGGACGTCCGCCACCGGCCCGGGCGTCTGGGACCGCACCGCGGCCGGCGTCTCGGTCCGGGCCCTCACGGGCCAGCTCGAGCCCAGCCAGATCCGCGAGGGGGAACAGTGAGCGATTCCGCGGCCGCGCCCGGCGGCCCGCTGGCCGGGATCCGGGTCATCGACCTGAGCAGGCTCGCCCCGGGCCCGTACGGCAGCATGCTGCTTGCGGACCTGGGGGCCGAGGTCATCGCGGTCACCGGCGGCCGCGCCGGGCAGGTCCCGGCCGACTTCGCCCGGGGCAAGCGGTTCGTGCACCTGAACCTGAAGCACCCGGCCAGCCGCCAGGCCCTGCACCGGCTGGTGGCCTCGGCCGACGTGCTGATCGAGGGATTCCGGCCCGGCGTCGCCGACCGGCTCGGCGCCGGCTACGCCGAGCTCAGCCAGGTCAACCCCCGGCTGGTGTACTGCTCGGTGACCGGCTACGACCCGGCCGGGCCGGACGCCCAGGCCGCCGGGCACGACATCAACTACCTGGCCGTCACCGGCCTGCTCGGCGCGGTCGGCCCGGCGGGCGGGGCTCCGGTGCCCCCGCTCAACCTGGTCGCCGACCTGGCTGGCGGCGGCCTGCTGGCCGCGTTCGGCATCTGCGCGGCCCTGGTCGAGCGGGACCGCTCCGGCCGCGGCCAGCGGGTCAGCGCCGCGATGACCGACGGCGTGCTGTCCATGATGGAGATGTGGCTGAACGCCTGGCGGACCCCGTTGCTGCCGGAACGCGGGCTCGGCTTCACCACCGGGGCGGCGCCGTTCTACCGCTGCTACCGCTGCGCCGATGGCCAGTACGTGGCGGTGGGCGCGGTCGAGGACGGGTTCTTCCGCGCGCTGTGGGACGGGCTCGGCTTGCCGCCGCCCTGCCCGGGCGACCGGTTCGAGCCGGCCACCTGGCCTGGCCTGGCCCAGGTGATCGGCGACCGCTTCGCCACGGCGAGCCGGGATGAGTGGTCGGCGCGGTTCGCCGGGGCCGACGCGTGCGTGACGCCGGTGCTCGCCCCGGACGAGGTGCTCCGGGCCAGCGGACGCCCCGGCCCGGTGCCGCGGTTCTCCCGTACCCCCGGCGGGCGGGGCCCCGACGGCGGCGAGCCGGACGCCACGGCGGAGGTGCTGGCCGGGGCCGGCCTGACCGAGGAGGAGCTCCGGGCGGTGGCCGCGGAGGCACAGCGCGACGGCGCGTTCGGGTTCAGATGGCCGCCTGACTGACCACGGACGGACCGTTATATGGTCCCCTGGTTTGCCTGGCTGGCCGGATACCGCGGCCGGGCATAGCCTGGCGGCCATGACCCCCGGTCGCGGGCATGATCTGTGATGCGGGTGGTGCCATTGTCCGACCATCCCGGCACCCTGCTCCGGCAGGCGCAGCGGCGGCGCGCGGCGGCTGACCGGGACGGCAGGCGGGCCTACGACGACGCGCTGGCCGGGCACCGCGAGCGCGTCGCGCAGGCCCGTGCGGCCCGGGATCAGGCCCGGGCGCAACGCCGCTGGGGCGCGTGGCTGCGCGGCGTCCTCGCCGGGTGGCAGGCGCACCGGCAGGTCCCCGCGCGCCTGCCCGGGAGCCAGCCGACGGATGAGGAAGAGAAGCTGGCCGCCGGGGTGCACGGCGAACGGCTGGTCGGGGAGGGGCTGGGCCAGGCTCTGGGCGACGAATGGGTGCTGCTGCGCGGGTACCGCAACCGGCGCGGCGAGATCGACCATCTCCTCCTCGGCCCGCGGGGGCTTTTCGCCATCGAGGTCAAGCACCGCAACGCCACCATCGATTGCGCGGGCGACCGCTGGTGGTACTCGAAATACGACCGGTACGGCAATCTCGTCGGCGGCCGGCGCGAGATGACCGACCGGGGCGGACGTTCCCCCAGTGAGCAGCTCAACGAGCCCGCCACCGAGCTTGAGCGCTTCCTGCGCTCGCAGGACTGCCCCGTCACGATCGGCCGCATCGTCGTGCTCACCCACCCCCGTGCGCAGTTGCGCAGCTGCACCCGCCCGACCGTGCACATTGTCACCTCGATCAGGCAGCTCACCGGCCTGGTGAACAGCTCCCCGGCGGCGATCAGCAGCGCGGAGTCCGCGCAGCTTGAGCGGCTGATCGTCCGCGACCATCGCTTGCACGAGCGGCACCGCTCACGCTGAGCGCCGGGCGGCTGCCGCGGGGGGCCGGATCAGCGGCGGGTCACGATCAGGCGCGGGTCACGATCAGGCGCGGGTCACGATCAGGCAGGCGTCCTGCCCGCCGAAGCCGAACCCGTTGACCTGCAGCACGCCGATGTCGGCCTTGGCGGGCGCGCGGGTGATGACCCGGAACCGGGCCTCCGGCTCCACCTCGGTCGTGCCCGCGACCTGGACCAGCGTGCCCGCCTGCATCCCGTGCAGCCCGGCGAGCACGCCCATCACGCCGCTGGCCGAGCCGGTGTGCCCGACGTGGCCCTTGATCGAGGTGACCGGGAGGTCCGCGGCGTGCCCGCCGAACACGTCGTTGATCGCCCGGGCCTCGGCCAGGTCCCCGGCCGGGGTCGCGGTCGCGTGCGCGATCACCGCGTCCACGTCCTGCGGGCCGGCCAGGCCCGCGTCGTGCTGCGCCCGGCGCATGGCCTCCGCCTCCCACCGGCCGGACGGCTCGGGGGAGGAGGGATGGAAGCCCTCCGACAGCGAGGCGTAGCCGGTGACCAGGCCGTAGACGTGCGCGCCGCGCCGGGCCGCCCGCCCGGCGTGCTCCAGCACGACCACCGCCGCGCCGGCGCCCTCCACCACCCCGCACCGGCGGGTGTCAAAGGGCAGGCTGGCCCGGTCCGCGCGGTCCGGCGGGCTGGACATTCCGTAGCTGCGCTGGCTGTAGGCCAGCGCGGGCGCCAGGCCGCACTCGGTGCCGCCCGCGATGATCACGTCGGCCTGCCCGGTCTCGATCATCCGGGCGGCGGTGCCGATCGCGTCCAGCGACGAGGCGCAGGCCGAGGACACGGTGAGCAGCGGGCCGTGCAGCCCGTAGTGCATGGCGATCTGCCCGGCCGCCATGTTCGGCCAGACCTGGATGTTCAGCTTCCGCGGCACCGCGTCCGGGCCCTCGGTGTCGAGCAGCCGCTGGGCGTCGAGCAGGGCCCGGGCGCCGGCCATCGTCACGCCCAGCACCACCCCGGTGCGCAGCGGGTCGAAGTCGCCGCCGGCGTCCCGCACCGCCTGGATGGCCGCGGCCAGCGCGTGCTGGGTGAACGTGTCCGAGCCCGCGATCACCCGCTCGTCCAGCCAGGCGGCCGGGTCGAAGTCCGGCACCGGGGCGATCCAGGCGTAGCGGCCGGCCTCCGGCTCGGCCCAGGGCGCGGCGGTCACGCCGTGCTCGCCCGCGTCGAGCCGGGCGAAGTACTCCTCCGCGGACTGGCCGATGCAGGAGATGACGCCGATCCCGGTGATGGCCACGTCCCGCATGCGCTGCCCCTTCTGCCGCTCATTGACAGTAGTTGAATCCGACGTCAGAATCAATCAGTCGCGACGCAGGCCGGAGGCAGCATGAAGTTCACCCTCGCCGATTTCATCGCGATGAACATCCGGTCCTTCCCGGACCGCCCGGCCCTCGAAGTGCTCGGCGCGGCCGGTGAGAGCTACACGTACCGGGACATGTGGCTGCGCGTCTCGGCGCTGGCCGGCGCGCTGCGCGAGGTCGAGCCGGGACCGCACGGCCCCGTGGCCGCCACCCTGCTGCCCAACGGGGCGGACGCGCTGCTCATCTACCTGGCCGGGCAGCTGGCCGGGCTGCGCGATCGTGCCGGTCAACACCCGGCTCGCCCGCCCGGAGATCCTGCACATCGTGAACGACTCCGGGGCGCGGCGCATCTTCTCGCGCGGCGACCTGCTCGGCCTGGCGGCGGCCGTGGCGGGCGCTGCGGATCAGGCCGCCGCCGTCGTGGACGCGGCCGGGCTGCCCACCCCCGGCGGCCTTCGTGATCCCGCGGTGTCCGACCCGGCCAAGGGTGACCGGCTGGCCGCCGTCTTCTACACCTCGGGCACGACCGGCGCGCCCAAGGGCGCGGCGATGAGCAACGACACCTGGCTGGTCAACGCCATGCGCTGGGGCTGGCAGCTCGGCCTGTGCTGGGATGACGTGATGCTGGTGCCCGGGCCGCTGTTCCACATGTCCTACTGCAGCTTCGCCTTCGGCACGCTGATGATCGGCGGCCGGGTCCGGATCATGCCCGCGTTCGACGCCGCCCGGGCCTGCGACGAGTTCGCGGGGACCTGCACGACGGCGTTCCTGGTGCCGTCCATGACCACGATGATGATCGAGGAATGGCGGCGCCGGGGCCGGCCGCCGCTGGGCAGCATGCGGGCCATGATGACCGCGGCCGCCTCCGTGTCGCCCGAGGCGCTCGCGGACGCGTTCGCGATGTTCCCGAACGCCCGGATCACCGAGACCTACGGCTGGACCGAGGCCGGGTTCGCCACGGACGAGATCAAGCACCCGGAGACCCTCGCCGACGCCACCGTCGGGTACTCCACGCTGGGCTGCGAGATCGCGATCCTGGACCCGGACGGGAACCCGGTCCCCCCCGGCGAGCAGGGTGAGGTGGCGGTGAAGACCGTGGCCCACTTCTCCGGGTACCTGAACCGGCCCGACGCCACCGCGGCCGCCTGGGCCGGGGACTTCCTGCGCTCGGACGACATCGGCGTGCTGGAGAAGGATGGCCGGCTGCGCATCATCGACCGGAAGAACGGCCTGATCATCAGCGGCGGCGAGAACGTCTACGCCGCCGAGGTCGAGCGGGTGCTGATCAGCCACCCGCGGGTCCGCGACGTCACCGTGGTCGGCAAGCCGGACCCGCGCTGGGGCGAGGTCGTGGTCGCGGTGGTGGTGCCCGAGCCCGGCCCCGCCCCTGACCCCGGCGAGATCGCCGCCTACTGCCGGGCCCGGCTGGCCGGCTTTAAGTGCCCGCGCGAGGTCCGGGTCTGGGACGACCTGCCCCGCAACTCGATGGGCAAGATCCAGCGCTACATCATCCGCGACCGCGTCACGGCCGGGCCGGCCTAGGATGCGCCTGCCCGTCAGCTCGCTGCCGGGCGCGGTCAGGCCCCGCCGGTCAGGTCGGATCGTCGGTTGCGCTGCTTCGTGCCGGCCTGGAGCCCGAGTTCACCGGCCAGCCCGGTTCCCCGGCGATGGCTCCGCACGTGAAGCATCCGGCCAGGCCCATCGCCACCCACGCAGCGGTTCCGTGCGTCAGTCGGCCGCTCGCGAGCAGGACCGTGCTGAGCGAAAGGCAAAGCACCGTCCGCGTCCTCGGCTGGTCCGGCCTGCCCGGCCCGGCCTCCTGGCGTCTGGCCCGGCCGCGGGCCAGCGCAAAACCGGCGAGAGCGGCACCCAGCGTCCCACCCGCGATCACTGCCCAGTTCAGGATGTCGAGGAAAGCGGACATGCCACTCCACTCCAGCCCAGGCCGCCAGCATAGGAAGGCCTCAGACGAGCTTACGGCCAGGCAGTCCGGGACGGAATCTGCCGAAGCCCGCCCGCCAGGCCCACGCAGTGCCCGCGGCGCAGGGCGCGGCGGACACCCTCCCGGCGGGTGCCTGACCGCGGCCGGACGCTCGGTCGTGCTGGCGCGCGGGGGATGCGGGGACGACGTGCGGGCCAGCAGGCCCGTGTTGCTCGTTGTCTGCATCCAGGCCGGGCATCCTGTCCTGGTGAGGCTGAATGCGCCAGGGCAGTATGCGGATGACCGGAATCTGGGTGCCCGCCAGCGGCTGTGGCGTTGTGAGAGCCCGCCTTTCGATCTCGTGGGCTGGGTCCTGGGCGTGGCCGGGCTGTCGCCGGGGATGCGGGTGCTGGATGCTGGCTGCGGGAACGGTATGTACCTGCGTGGGCTGCGGGAGCGGGGATCCGGGCGGCCGGGTGTGATCTGTCGATGGGGATGCTGCGGGCGGTATCTCCCGCAGCTCGGCGTGGTCTTCGGGTCGGTGAGCTGCGTGCGGCCCGCCAGCAGGGCCCCTGTGGTTATCCGCGACGCGGCGGTAGCCGCAGGCTACGTGGCCAGCCTGGCCGACCTTTTCCAGGATGAGGTCGCTCGTCCCTGGGGTGATGTTGTCGGGGACGTACGCCAGGAAGTGCGGGCCCTGATTGACCGCGAGGGAGCCTTCATCACCTTTGGTGATGTGGCCGCCTTCGTGTGCCGTTAGCGCTGCCGGCCATATCTGGGGCTCGCGGCCGCCTGGCCAGGCTCGCCTAATATCTTGCTTTCCAGTATATTGACTGCATGGCGGCCAGGCCCATGACCGGACAGGCGTTCTACGTGCTCACCGCGCTGGCCGATGGCCCGCGGCACGGGTACGGCATCGTGGGTGAGGTTGCCGAGCTGTCGCAGGGCCGGGTGACGCTGAAGATCGGCAGCCTGTACGGGGTGCTGGAGCGGCTCGCCGCCGAGGGGCTGATCGAGCCCGACCGGGAGGAAGCCCACGACGGCCGGCTGCGCCGCTACTACCGGCTGACGCAGGATGGCCGGCGCGCGCTGGCTGAAGAGGCCGAGCTTCGCGCCGCCAGCGCTCGCGTGGTGCGGGCGAGGCTGCGGCTGACCGGGCCGCAGGCAGCCGGATGAGCAGCAACCTGGAGCGGCGTTACCGGCGGGTGCTGCGGCTGCTGCCCGGCTGGTACCGGCAGCAGTGGGAGCAGGACATGATCGCCGCCTTCCTGGACAGCTGGCTGACTGGCGACCCGGAGACAGACGAGTGCGTCCTTGAGTTCTGCAAGCCCGGCTGGGCGGAGACGGCCAGCGTGGCCGGCCTGGCCGTCCGGCTGCACCTGGGCGGCCCGCGCACCGCGCGCCGGTACGCGTGGGGACAGGCCATCCGGCGTGCGGTGCTCGCGGTGCTGCTGGTGCACGCGGTGCTGGCCGTTAACGTGCTGGGGTTCCTGGTGTGGAGCCGCCGTCTGGTCGGCTGGCTGCCCGCGCCGCCGGCGAGCCTGGTGGTCGCGCCCGGCGGCGTCTGGGACGCGGTGTATTACCTGGTGAGCGTCACCTGGATGGTGACCTTCGTGACGCTGGCCCTCGGGCACTACCGCACTGCCCGGGTCCTCGCGGCACTGGCCATCGTCCCCGGCCTGGTCGCCTTGCTGCAAGCCCAGCTCACCGGCATCCAGCCGGCGCCGTTCGGGCCGTGGATCTTCTGGGTCCTCGCCGGCCTGGCCCCGGTCCTGGCCATGACCACGTTCCACCGGGACGCCCCGCCACCCGCGCCCGCACCCTGGCTGCTGGCGCTGCCCGCCGGTTACCTCCTGGTGTACGGGCCGCTGATGGCGCTGCAGGCGACCGGCAACTCCGCCTGGCTGCCGGACTTCCCCGGGCTGTGCTGCATCCTGGTCAGCCTGGCCTGCCTGTCCCACGCTCCGAGGGCCCGGTCCGGCCGGGCGGCCTGGACGGGGCTGTGGTCGCTGACCCTGATCCTGCTGGCTGCCGTCGCCGGGGCGTACCGGATCGTCACGCTCACCGGCTACCTGCACGACCCGCACCTGATCAACGTGAGCCTGGCCGAACTGCTCATCCTCCTGGTCGCCGTCGCGCTGGTCGCCCCCGACGCCGCCCGCGCCCAGGCAGCCACGCCCGCACCGCCGCCCTATCCCCACGCCATGGCTGCCTAGGGAGGACCCAGGACATGCCATGCCAGCCCCCGCCCCGCCCGCTGTCCGTCCTGGCCAGCGCGCTGACCGCGGCCGGCGTCGTGCTCGCCGTGGCCGGCTGCAGCAACATCACCCCGCTAGGGCCGGACCCGGCGCCAGTGAGCCTGCCACCGGCACGCGATCTGGGGTCACCGATCACCATGCAAATCATGCGCAGCCAGTCCCCCACTCCAGCCGGCGAGTGCCCGGCGGGCTCTATCGCGCTCTTCGGGTCGGAGCCCAACGTGCCGCGGGCCGCGGTAGCTTCGTCACGCCGGGTGCAGGCAGCCACCGGGAGCACGGCCATCCCCACCCCCGCGGCCACGCCTCCCGCGCACCCGGCGGGCGTGGCGTGCTTCCGTCACGTCGGCACACCGGTGACGATCACTTCCGCAGCCGTCTCCTCGGTCACCACCAGCCGGAACCAGCCGGGGCCCGCCTCTTACGAATTCGTGGTCGCCTTTGCCACCGCCGATGTGCCGGCGTTGACAGCGCTCATCCGGCAGGCCTACGACTCCGGCGATGCCCTCGGCATGAGCGTCGCCGGCAAGCTCTGGCAGGCCCCGCAAACACGACGCAAGCTCAACGCGCTCCGGGCGGAACAGGTCAACCTGCTCAGCAGGACTCAGGCCGTCCAGCTTTACCGCCTGCTGGTCCCGTCCGGCTGATCGCTGCTGCTTCCCGCGCACCGCACTCCCTGGCCTACAGGCTGAGGCGGTCGGCCAGGGCGGCACGGTGCTGGGCTTCGGTGCCGAACAGGACCGCGGAGGTGCGGGCCCGGCGGAAGTACCGGTGCGCCGGGTGCTCCCAGGTGAAGCCGATCCCGCCGAGCACCTGGATGGCCTCGGCCGTGATGTGCGTGTAGGCGGCCGAGCACTGCAGGCCGGCCACCAGCGCGGCGATCCCGGGGTCACCGTCGGCGCCTGCCGCCGCCAGCGCCCCGTCCAGGGCGACCCGGGCGCCCTCCAGCGCGACCAGCATGTCCGCGCACTTGTGCTTGATGGCCTGGAACGAGCCGATCGGCCGGCCGAACTGGACCCGCTGCTTGGCGTGGCTGACCGCCAGGTCCAGGACCTGCTCGGCGCCGCCGACCGCCTCGGCGGCCAGCGCGGCCACCGCGGTGTCCAGCACGCGGGCCAGGGCCGCGGTCCCGGATCCGGGCGGCCCGAGCGGCCGGGCCGGCACCGCGCGGAAGCCGAGCCGGGCCAGCGCGCGGGTGGTGTTGACGGCGGGCATCACCGCGCGGCTCAGCCCGGGCGCGTCGCCCGCCACCCGGTACAGGCCGGTCCCGGCGCTGTCCCGGGCGGCGACCAGCAGCACGCCGGCCACGTGACCGTCCACCACGTAGAGCGCCTCGCCGTCCAGGGTGACGCCGCCGGGGGAGCCGGACGCGGTGACGCCGGGCGGCCCCGGGGTGCCGTCCGCGCGTCCCGCCGGGCCGCAGACCGCCACGGCGGCGAGCAGCCCGCCGGACGCCAGCCGCGGCAGCAGGTCGGCCTGGGCTGCCTCGTCCCCGCTGGCCAGCAGGGCGGTCACGGCCAGCACGGCCGAGGAGAGGTAGGGGACGGGAGCCAGCACCCGGCCCAGCTCGCACAGGACCAGGCCGGCCTCGGGCAGGCCGCAGCCCGCGCCGCCGTACCCGGCCGGCACCAGCAGGCCCGGCAGCCCGAGCCTGCCCAGCCCGGCCCACACCGCGGGATCGTGGCCGGCCTGCGGGCCGGGGACCCGGCCGGCCTTCCGCCAGCGGGAAGTGATCCCGCGCGAACGCGCGGACCATCGCGCGCAGGTCGTCGCGCTCGGCGGCGGAGGTGGCCTGCGCGGGCGCGGGCGTGGGCGTGGGCTCGGGCACGGGCACGGGCACGGGCACGGGCGTGATCCTCGCGGCTCAGCCCGCCACGATGGGCTGGCCCCACATGTCGCAGTTCGGGGCGGCCTTGGCCACCAGGCCGGGGACGACGGCGCTGAGGTCGGCCGGCGCCCAGGTGCCGGGCTGGCGGACGCCCGGGCCCGAGTGCCAGCCCTCGGCCACGTTCAGCTCGCTGCCCCAGACGTTGAACACCCGGCCGGTGATCTCCCGGGACTGCTCGCTGCCCAGCCACACCACCAGCGGCGAGACCCGCTCGGGCGCCAGGTCGTCGGCCCCGCCGGGCCCGTCCAGGCCGGCGCCGTCCAGCACGGGCAGGCCCTCGGTCATCCGGGTGCGGGCCCCGGGTGCGATCGCGTTGACCGTCACCCCGTAGCGGGCCAGCTCGGCCGCGGCGATCAGCGCGAAACCCGCGATGCCGGCCTTGGCCGCGCCGTAGTTCGCCTGGCCCGGGTTCCCGTACAGGCCGGAGGGGGAGGACGTGCAGATGACCCGGGCGTCGTTGGCCTGCCCGGCCTTGGCCCGGGCCCGCCAGTACGCGGCCGCGTGCCGGGTGGGGGCGAACACCCCGCGCAGGTGGGTGTGCATGACCGCGTCCCAGTCGTCCTCGGTCATGTTCACCAGCATCCGGTCGCGCAGGATGCCGGCGTTGTTGACCAGCACGTCCAGCCCACCGTAGCTGGCCACGGCGGCCTCGATGAGCCGGGCCGCGCCGTCCCAGCTGGCCACGTCCTCATAGCTGGCCACGGCCTCGCCGCCCAGCCCGCGGACCTCGGCGGCCACCGCGTCGGCGGGCCCGTGGTCCCCGCCGGTGCCGTCCCGCTCCACGCCGGTGTCGTTGACGACCAGCCGGGCGCCCTCGCGGGCGAAGGCGAGCGCGTGCGCCCGGCCCAGGCCGCGGCCGGCCCCGGTGATGATCACGACCCGGCCCGCGCAGATCCCGCTCATGCGTGTGTCCTCTCCAGCAGCCCGATCGCGCGGGCCCACAGGCCGGTCAGCTCGTCGGTGGCCTTGTCCAGGTCGAAGTCCTCGCCCTGGGCGCACCAGGTGTAGGCGAACCGGCTGACCATGCCGGTGAGCGCGTGCGCCGCGTAGCGCGGGTCGAGGGACGGGTCGGCCAGGCCCGCTTCCTGCAGGCCGCGCAGGGACTTCTCGGCCCGGGTGACGAACGCCACCTTGGCCTCGAGCAGCAGGTTGGCCATGTCCGGGACGATCGCCGCGGCGTTCTCCCAGATCACCATCAGCTTGCTGTTCGCCCGGTAGGTCTGCAGGTAGCGGCGGTTCGCCGCGCGCAGCGCTTCGACCGGGTCCCGGCCGCCGCGGCGGCCCTGGTACTGCGCGGCCCCCGCACCGAGCAGCTCGGACTCCAGCTGCAGGATGACCGCGCGCAGCGCCGATTCCTTGGAGTCGAAGTAGGTGTAGAAGGTGCCGTGCGCGGCGCCCGCCTCCTCGGCGATGTCGGTGATGCGGGCCTCGATGAAGCCGTCCCGCTCGAACACCCGCCGCGCCGCGGCGATCAGTGCCTCGCGGGTCCGGCGGCCACGGTCGCTGAGCTGCTCGGGTGGTTTGGGGGAGCCGCCGGCCGGTACGGAATCGGCAGTCCGGGATCGCGCCATGGGACCTGACATTAGTCGAACTTGACGTCGGAATCAAGTTCGGCTTAGATGAGAGACCGTTCCGCTCATGACGCGTGAGGAGTCTGATGGATTTCGAGTTCTCCGCGCGGTCGGCGCAGCTTCAGCGGGAACTTCTGGCCTTCATGGACAGCCACGTGTACCCGGCTGAGGAGCTGTACGAGAGCCAGCTCGCCGCCTCGGGGGACCCGCACAGCCAGCCGCCGGTCATGGAGGAGCTCAAGGCCGCCGCCCGGGCCCGGGGCCTGTGGAACCTGTTCCTGCCCGGCACGACCTGGGGCGCGGGCCTGGACAATACCGACTACGCGCCGCTGGCCGAGATCATGGGCCGGTCCGCGATCGCCCCGGAGGCGCTGAACTGCTCCGCCCCGGACACCGGCAACATGGAGCTGCTGGTGCTCTTCGGCACCGAGGCCCAGCAGCATGAATGGCTGGTGCCGCTGCTCGAGGGCACGATCCGGTCCTGCTTCGCGATGACCGAGCCCGCGGTGTCCAGCTCGGACGCCAGCAACATCTCCGCCACTATCACCCGCGACGGCGACTCGCTGGTGCTCAACGGCCGGAAGTGGTGGACCTCGGGGATCCTGAACAAGGACTGCAAGCTGATGATCTTCATGGGCTGCACCGACCCGGGGGCCGCCCCGCACCAGCGCCAGAGCATGGTGCTGGTGCCCACTGATACGCCCGGTATCGCCGTGCTGCGCAACCTGCCCGTGTTCGGCTACACCGACCGGCTCGGCCACGGCGAGGTGCAGCTCACCGAGGTCCGGGTGCCCGCGGCGAGCCTGCTCGGCGCGGAGGGCGGCGGCTTCGCCATGGCCCAGGCCCGGCTCGGGCCCGGCCGGGTGCACCACGCGATGCGCGCGATCGGGATGGCCGAGCGGGCCCTGGAGCTCATGTGCCGCCGGGTGACGTCCCGGGTCGCGTTCGGCGGCCCGCTGGCCGATCAGGGCGTGGTCCGGGAGTGGATCGCCCGGAGCCGTATCGAGATCGACCAGGCCCGGCTGCTGGTGCTCAAGGCGGCCTGGCTGATGGACACCCGCGGGAACAAGGCCGCCCGGACCGAGGTGGCTGAGATCAAGGTGGCCGCCCTCGACGTGGCCCACCGGGTGATCGACCGGGCGCTGCAGGCGCACGGGGGCGCGGGGGTCAGCAACGACTTCCCGCTGGCCCGGATGTACACCAGCGCCCGGGCGCTGCGGATCGCCGACGGCCCCGACGAGGTGCACCTGCGCTCCGTCGCCCGGCGGGAGCTGGCGAAGTACCGTGCCTGACCCGACCAGGGCCAACCCGGCCGGCCCGAACCCGTCCAGCGCGGGGCCGCTCAAGGGCCGCAACGCACTGGTCACCGGCGCGTCCCGGGGTATCGGCCGGGCCATCGCGGAAGCGTTCGCCGCCGGCCGGCGCCCAGGTGATGATCTCCTCCCGGAAGGCCGGCGCGCTCAAGCAGGTCGCGGAGGAGGCCGCGGAGCGCGGGCTGCCCGGCCAGATCATCTGGCAGGCCGCCCACGCGGGCAAGCCCGCCGAGGCCGAGGCCTGCGTGGCCGAGACGGTCCGCCGCCTCGGGTCGGTTCGACATCCTGGTCAGCAACGCCGCCACCAACCCCTACTTCGGTGACCTGGCCGGGCTGGACACCGCGCGGGCGGAGAAGACGTTCCAGGTCAACCAGCTGCGGCGTGCTCACCTGGGCGCAGCAGGCCTGGCAGGCGTCGATGCGCGAGCACGGCGGGGTGATCATCAACGTGGCCTCGGTGGGCGGGTTCATGGTGGAGCCGATGATCGGGTTCTACAACGTGACCAAGGCCGCGGTGATCCAGCTGACCCGGCAGCTGGCCTACGAGATGGCCCCCGGCGTGCGCGTGAACGCGATCGCGCCCGGCCTGGTCAAGACGGACATGGCCCGCGGTCTGTGGGAAGGCCGGGAACCGGAGCAGTCGCCGCCGCATCCCGCTGCGCCGGCTGGGCGAGACCGCCGACATCGCCAGCGCCGCGGTCTTCCTGGCCAGCGACGCGGCGTCCTGGATCACCGGGCACACGCTCGTCGTGGACGGCGGCGCGATGATCGCGCCGTCGGTCCCCGCCGAGGATCACTAGGACAAGCACGGGCCGGGCAGGCCCGGCGGCAGAGGATGGGCATGGACTACCAGGAGATCCGCTACGGGCCGGCCGACGGGGCCGGGCCGCAGGTCGTCCAGGTCACCCTGGACCGGCCGGCCGCGCTGAACGCGTACACCTCGCGGATGTGCGAGGAACTGAACGACGCGCTGCTGCGCTACGCCCGGGACGAGGACGCCCGGGTCCTCGTGCTGACCGGCGCCGGCCGGGCTTTCTGCGCCGGCGGCGACGTGGCCAGCCAGGTCGAGGTCGAGGAGGCCGCCCGGCGCCAGCTCGGCCACGGCGTGGTGATGCGGGAACGGATGCACCTGCTCGTCCAGTCCCTGTACCGGATGGATAAGCCGCTTATCGCGATGATCAACGGGCCGGCCGTGGCCGGCGGGCTTGCCCTGGCCCTGCTCTGCGACTTCCGGGTCGCAGCCTGGAGCGCGCGGCTGGGCGACACCAGCGGCCGGGCCGGGCTGCTGCCCGACGAGGGCGGTGCCTGGCTGTTCCCCCGGGTAATGGGGATCGCGGCGGCCACCCGGATGACGCTGCTGAGCGAGCTGTACGACGCCTCCACCGCGCAGCAGCTCGGCCTGGTCGGCGAGGTCGTCCCCGACGAGCAGCTCCGGGACCGGACCATGCAGCTCGCGGGCGAGCTGGCCGCCCGGGCGCCGCTCGCGGTCCGGGTGGCCAAGCGCATGATGCGCCGGTCGCTGGAGCTGACCTTCGAGCAGTCGCTGGGCGACGCCGAGTACGCGGTCAACATCGTCAACGACAGCGAGGACGTGCAGGAGGGCGTGGCCGCCTTCCTCGAGAAGCGCGCTCCCGTGTTCCGGGGACGCTGAATGCCGCCCGCCGCCGACCGCAGCGCCGCTGGCCGGCCGGTGCGCCGGCCGTCCCGGCGGCGCGGACGCTGGCCGTGGCGGACCTGCCGCCCGTTGCGGAGAATTTGTTCGCCTGGGCCGGCGGGACGCCCCGGCTGATCGGGTCGGCCTGCCGGGCGTGCGGCACGCTGGCTTTTCCGCAGCAGTCGTCCTGCCCCCGCTGCTGCGGCGAGGACGTGGCGGCGCGGCTGCTGCCGGCGGAAGGCACCCTGTGGTCCTGGACCGTGCAGCGCTTCCCGCCGAAATCGCCGCCGTACGCCGGAGGTGAGGCCGAGTTCCGGCCGTTCGCGGTCGGCTACGTGGCGCTGGACGGCGGGATCGCGGTGCAGGGGCGGCTCACCGGCGCGGCCGTGCCGGACGGCTACCGCATCGGCATGCCCATGCGGCTGGTCATCGAGCCGTTCCTGCGCAGCGACGGCACGGTCGTGGCCGCCTACGCGTTTGCGCCGGGGCCGCCGGGCCACGGAGAACCCCCCGGCGAGGGCCCGGCCGGGACGCCGGGGGACGGGAGCGCGGCATCATGACGGGCAGCCTGGCCATCGCCGGTATCGGCATCCACCCGTTCGGCCGCAACGAGGGGCTGTCCGGGCTGCAGATGGCCGTGACGGCAGCCCGGGAGGCGCTGGCCGACGCCGGGGTCAGCTGGCCGGACATCCAGTTCGCGGTGGGCGGCTCCGACTCCGCGGGCAAGCCGGACACGATGGTCAGCCGGCTCGGCCTGACCGGCCTGCCGTTCACCAACGTGATCAACGGCTGCGCCACCGGCGGAGCGTCGCTGCTCACCGCCCGGGCGGCCATCGCCTCCGGCACGCATGAGATCGGGCTGGTCGTCGGCTTCGACAAGCACCCGCGGGGCGCGTTCGACCCGCGGCCGGAGGACTGGGGCCTGGGCACCTGGTACGGCGACCTGGGCATGATGCTGACCACGCAGTACTTCGGCATCAAGATCCAGCGGTACATGCACGAGCACGGGATCTCGTCCGTGTCGCTGGCCAGGGTGGCGGCCAAGGCGTTCCGCAACGGCGAGCGCAACCCCGCCGCGTGGCGGCGCAAGCCGCTGCCGGTAGAGGAAATCCTGGGCTCGGCCATGGTCGCCGACCCGCTGACCCAGTACATGTTCTGCTCGCCGTCCGCAGGGGCCGTCGCCCTGGTCGTGTGCCATCCCAGCCTGGCCGCCCGGTTCCCGGCGCCCCCGGTGTACGTCCGGGCCGTCTCCATGCGGTCGCGGCGGTTCGGCTCCTTCGAGGTGTTCAGCCCCAGCACGCCGGTGACCCGCGGGCCGTCGCCGTCCGAGGAGGCAGCCCGGGCCGCATACGCCGAGGCCGGCATCGGCCCCGGCGAGTTCGACGTGGTGCAGGTGCAGGACACCGAATCGGGCGCGGAGCTGATGCACCTGGCCGAGTGCGGGCTCTGCGAGCACGGCGCCCAGGAGGAGCTGATGGCTACCGGCGCGACCGAGATCGGTGGCCCGATGCCGGTCAACACCGACGGCGGGTGCATCGCCAATGGGGAGCCGATCGGCGCGTCGGGCCTGCGCCAGGTCTACGAGACCGTGCTCCAGCTGCGCGGGCAGGCCACCGGCCGCCAGGTGGACGGGGCCCGGACCGGGTTCACGCACGTCTACGGCGCGCCGGGGATCAGTGCTTGCGCGGTGCTCAGCCGGTGAGCGGGCTCGCCGGGTGGCAGGCCCGGGCGCGGGACTGGCTGCGGTCGCACGCTCGGCCCCGGGACGGCGGCCCGGCCGGGCCGGAGCGGGCGGCGGGGACGCGGGCGGCGGGGCGGACGCGGGCGGGCTGGGCTCGGTGGCCGTATTTGACAACCTCACGTTCGAGCAGGAGCAGGAGCAGCTCGCCGCGGCGGCCGCCTGGCAGCGGGCCAAGCTGGCCGCGGGTTACGGGGCCATCACCTGGCCGCCCGAGTACGGCGGCGCCGGGCTGCCCGCCGCCTACGAGGACGCGTTCGGCCGGGAAGAGGCCCGCTTCGCCGTGCCCCGGAAGAACGAGCTGTTCTCGGTCACGCTCGAGCTGGTCGCGCCGACCATCGCCGCGTTCGGGACGCCGGCCCAGCAGCGTGAGCTGATTCCCCGGCTGCTGGCCGCCGAGCTGTTCGTGTGCCAGCTGTTCTCCGAGCCGGGGGCGGGCAGTGACCTGGCGTCGCTGTCGCTCCGCGCCGAGCGGCAGGGCAGCGGCTGGGTGCTCAACGGCCAGAAGGTGTGGACCTCCGGTGCCCGGCACGCGGCCCTGGGCGAGCTGATCGCCCGCACCGACCCGGCCCAGGCCCGGCACCGGGGGCTGACCGCGTTCCTGGTGCCGATGGACGCGCCCGGCGTGGAGATCCGCCCGATCCGCCAGATGAGTGGCGGGTCGAGCTTCAACGAGGTCTTCTTCACCGACGTGGTGGTGCCGGATGACGCGCGCCTGGGGGAAGCCGGCCAGGGCTGGCAGGTGGCGCTGACCACGCTCGGGTTCGAGCGGGCGGCCTCCGGCGCGGGCGCGCAGCAGCCGGGCGGGTCGTTCGACCAGGTGCTGGCGACCGCCCGTGAGCTGGGCGTGCAGGGCGACCCGCTGGTCCGGCAGCTGCTGGCCGACCTCTACGTCCGATCCGAGGTCCAGCGCCGGTACGCGGAGAAGATGGCGCGGGCGGCCCGTTCGGCGGCCGCGGCTGGCGGCGGCGCAGCGCCGGGTGAGGCGGGGTCGGTTCTCAAGCTGATGTGGTCGGCCAACCTGATGCGGGTCTCGGCGGTGGTGACCGAGTTGCTCGGGCCCCGGCTGGTCGCGGACACGGGAGAGCCCGGCACCTTCGCGTGGTCCGAGCATGTGCTGGGGGCGCCCGGCTACCGGATCGCCGGGGGCACCGAGGAAATCCAGCGGAACATCATCGCCGAGCGGGTGCTGGGCCTGCCGCGCGAGCAGCGCTGAGGGCGCCGATCAGTAGGCTGGGGCCATGCGCGTAGTGATCGCAGGGGGGCATGGGAGGATCGCGCTGCTGCTGGAGCGCCTGCTCGCGGGGCGCGGTGACCAGGCCGTGGGGCTGATCAGGAACCCAGCCCAGGCCGCCGACGTCCAGCAGGCCGGCGCGGAAGCGGTCGTCTGTGACCTGGAGACGGCTTCCCCCGAAGAGGTCGCGGCCCTGCTCTCCGGGGCGGACGCGGTGGTGTTCGCGGCGGGTGCAGGCCCGGGCAGTGGCGTGCCCCGCAAGGACTCCGTTGACCGGGGTGCCGCCGTGCTGCTGGCCGAGGCCGCCGGGCGGGCCGGGGTCCGCCGGTTCGTGCAGGTCTCCTCCATGGGAGCCGGCCAGCCGCCCAGCCCGGGCCGTGATGAGGTCTGGGCCGCCTACATCAACGCGAAGACAGCCGCCGAGGACGATCTGCGTTCCCGGGACCTGGACTGGACCATCCTGCGGCCCGGCGGCCTCACCGATGCCCCGCCGGCCGGCCGGGTCCAGCTCGCGGCCCCGCCGGTGCCCCGCGGCACCATTCCGCGTGCCGACGTGGCCGCGGTCATCGTGGCCCTGCTCGACCATCCGGGCCAGCACCAGACGCTGGAACTGGCCGGCGGGAACACCCCGGTCGGCGAGGCCGTCCGCAGCATCTCCTGAGCTGCTCCGCGGCTGGCCGGCCCGGCGCGGGCGGCACTGTGGCCGGGCCGGGTCCGCCGGTATGCCGGTTCAGCCGGGGGGCGCACGGCGGCGGCGTCAGAATCCGGGATCCAGATCCACGCCGGACGAGGCGTCTTCTCCCTGCCCGGGCCGGGTCACCTCGTCCGGCCAGAGCAGGCCGGATACCTCAAGGTAGAGCTGTTCTGGGTAGGGGATGTGCCTGACCTTGCGGAACGCCGGGCGCCGGCCGGGGGATGCGGCGATAAGCGAGCCGTAGCCAGCCAAGCGGCCCAGAAATGTGCGCTGCAGCGTGAGACCCGTCACCTTATCTAGTGGCATCGCCGCGACCGTGCGGGACACCAGCCCGCGGATGACGAGCATCCGTTCACTGGTCACGACGAAGTACGTTCCCGGCCAGGCTGCCACCCGGCGGGAGGACTCCAGCAGGAGAAGCAGGTACGCTCCCCAGACGATGTCCGGGCGCTCTGAGCGGCTGGCCAGTTTCCTGGCCGCCACCAGCCCGCCGGAGATCGCGAGGAGCGGCCCGGCCAGCACCGCCGGATGCAGGCGGACCGTGATGCACGAGCGCTCGTACGGCAGCAGGTACCGCTCCACTGACACCGGCACCGTACTCGCCGGGGTTACCTGTCTCATCGTGCTCTCCCGGGCTCGTGCGTCAGGGACAGGGACGGGCGGGGCGATTGCCAGTGTGACGGACACGGCCGGATACCGCCAGGCCCGCGCGCCCCACCGGTCCTGGCGGGCGTCAGCCGGGTGGCCGGGCGGCTGTGACCAGGGGGATGTGATGACCCGGTATGCCGTACCAGGTCCGCCAGCCCAGCTTCCGCACGGCCACGTCAGTGCAGCCGGTGTCCCGCAGCACGGCGGCGTAGCGGTCCGCGCCGTCATCGGCGATGCGCAGCCGGCCGCCGGGCCGCAGGACCCGCACCGCCTCGCGCAGCGCCCGGGCGCGCCCGCCGGATCCGCGGATGTTGCTGAGCGCCAGGCTGCTGACCACCAGGTCGAACGACGCGGACGCAAACGGGAGGTCACGCGCGTCCGCGTCGACCAGCTCCACCCGGTCGCGCACGCCCTCGGCCACCGCATTGCGCTCAGTGGCGGCGCGGCTGTTGCCGCTCTGGTCGCGGCGGCGCCATACGTCCGCTCCCACCGCCCGGCCGGCGGGCAGCCGCCGGGCCGCCAGCATCAGCACCGCGCCGCGGCCGCATCCCACGTCCAGCACGTGCTCATCGCCCCGCAGGCCCAGCTCATCCAGCAGCTGCGCCCAGATCGCCCGCTTGCCCGGCCCCGTGGAGTACAGGTAACTCGCCGCTGATCCCGCGACCACCGCGCTGCCCGCGCCAGCCAGCGCGGCCACGGCCGGCCTGCGCTGGCGCACCGCCCACGCCACGGTGCCCGCCAGCCCCGCCTCAAGCACGCCGAACACCGCCGGCCCGACGAACCCGCCGTCGATGCCGTACCTGCCCCGCTGGCCGGCGCGGCCACCACGTTCCCCGGCCGGGACCTCCGCGACTGACTCCACGCCACCAGTCTGCCAGCCATCATGACCGGCAAGGCGGACGTTTCCGCCCGCTCGGACTCAGGCGGCGGGACGCGAAAGTGCCAGTTGCTGGCCTCCTCGTCGAAGAAGAACTCGACTCGCAGAGCGCTCATGGCCCGACCCTCCTACAGTTTCCGCAGTAACGCCGCCAGAACTCGTGCCGCCTTGGCCATGTCCCGGACGGTAAAACACAGCGCTGACAATACGGGTCCGACCGCAGACCGGCCGGGCGGCGACGTGTCGCTATTGACATGTGCCGGGGAACCTGCCAGCCTGCCAACATGTCTAGGCAGACATGTCCAGGACGACATGAATGGCCGGGAAGAGGGTGCCCTCGTGACCGAACCGCAGGGAGAGCAGGCGGACGTCCCGGATGCCGCCCACCTGGCCAGCGCGCCCGGCGTGCCCGGCGTGCCCGGCGTGCCCGGCGTGCGGAAAACGATCACCGTGCCGGCGCCGGCCGGCAAGGCGTTCCGGATCTACGTCGAGCAGGCCATCGAATGGATCCCGGCCGGGCACTCGTTCCTGACGGACCCGCAGTCCATGGCCATGGAGCCGTGGGCAGGCGGCCGGTTCTACGAGCGCGGGGCGGACGGGGCGGAGATCACCCGGGGCACCATCCTGGACTGGTCGCCGCCGCACCGGCTGGTGGTGACCTGGCGGATCGGCCCGAACTGGCAGCCGGTCTTCGATGACGAGCGGGCCAGCGTCATCGAGGTCGACTTCACCCCGGCCGGGCCGGACGCGACCGAGGTTGCGCTCACCTACACGCAGCTGCACCGGCACGGCGGGATGGCCGCCGTCATCCGCTCGGTTCTCGCTGAACCTGGCCCCGGGCCGACCCTGGTTCAGTACGCCGAGGTGGTGGCGCGGCACACCGCCGGCGCCTAGGGCAGGTCGCGGGCCCGCGCTAGGAAGCGGGCTGGCGGGGCGGGGCGGACTGGCCGGGCGGGGACGGGCGGCCGCCGATGAAGTCCTCCCAGTCGGTCTGGACCGGTGTCCACCGGCGGTCGAAGTCGGCGGCCCGGCGGGTGGCCCGCTCCAGCCGTCCGCCGTGGTAGCGGCGGCGGGCCCAGATCGACTTAGGCCGGGCCAGCCGTACCGCACCGACCCAGGCCACCGGCGGCAGGAACAGGCCGAACAGCGCGCAGCGGTACTTGCCCTTGACCGCGCAGACCAGCGAGCACACGCCGTCGATCGCGAGGAGGGCGGTCGCGCTCAGCCGCACCGACCGCTCGAGCCCGCTGGCGCCCTGGATGCCGAACGGGGTGAACCCGACCAGTTGCAGCCCCAGGCAGGCGGCCGTGAGGGTGACCGCCTCGACCGAGAGCTGGCCCTCACCGTTCCAGTAGACGTCCTGCAGGTGCAGGATCAGCGCGAACTCGTCCAGGACCAGGGACATGCCGATGCCGACGGCCACGCCGGAGAACGAGAGCCAGCCCAGTGAGCCGGGGCCGCCGATCGCGGTGAGGGCGCCGATGATCAGCAGGATCAGCCCGGGCACCGCGTGATGGATATGCGTCCCCGAGGCCGTGATGTTCCGGAACGGGCCGCGGCCGTCGCGGATGAGCCGGGTGATCGTCCGGGTGGACACGAAGGTCAGCACGAAGGCCAGGAAACACAGGCCGAGCGGCAGTTTTCCCGCCGCGATCACGTCACGCTGCCACCAGGAGCCCATGCCCTGATGTTCGCAGAATCACGCGGCCACTGCGGTGACCTGCCCCCGCGCGGCGAGGACGGACCGCCCGCCCTATCGCGGCGTGGTCAGCGGCAGGCCCGCCAGGCGTGGCATTCTGGGTACGTGCAGACCGTGTACCAGCCCAGGCGAAGTAGTCGTGCAGCACCTGCCGCACGGGGCCGGCCGCGTCGAGGCCGGCGTCGTCCATCGCCTGGTCGAAACAGGTGATCGCCCGGCGGTCCATCTCCTCGTGCGGGCCGTTGCCACTGTGCAGCCGCACGACCGAGGTCTCGTTCCCGTAGCGGCCGCCACCACGACGACCATGTCCCGGTACCACGAGTCCGCAGACGAGGTTCCCGGGGGGCTGCGCATCCCGCAATGGTCATGGGATGGCCTGCAGCCCTGACCTGACCCGCGCACGACGTGGCGGAGCCGGCTCAGGGAGCCGCGTATTCGCACCGTATCCCGAACGTGGTCACCAGCGCCGCGATCAGGACAATTTTCATGGTGGCCACGATCATGCCGGGGCCGGGGGCACCCGGAAGGACCATGGCCGCGGGCAGGTGGTAGGGATCCTGCGGCGTGTAAGCGATGGGCCGCGCGGGTCACGCCCGGCCGGGATCCCCCGGCTGGGCGTCCCGCGTCCGGGCGCTCCGCGTGCCAGAATCTCAAGGCGTGGCAACTCACCCGGTCAGCCGCCGCGCTACCGCCCGGGATGTAGCCGAGCGGGCCGGCTGCTCGGCCTCGACCGTGTCACTCGTGTTCACCGGCAAGGACAGCGGGCGGGTCAGCCCGCAGCTGCGCAGCCTCATCTTCGCGGCCGCCGCGGACCTCGGGTACCGGGTCAACTCCACGGCCAGCGCGCTGGCCCGCGGGCAGCTCGAATCGATCGGGTTCGTCGGCCCTGACCCCACGAACCCGTTTTTCTCCATGGTCCTGGAGGGGCTGACCCGGCACCTGGACAGCGCCTTCTCGCTGACCGTGCTGATGCCGGAGGGCGGCGAGGACTACAACCTCGGCACCGTGCAGCGGGCCCTGGCCGGGAACCTGGCCGGGCTGATCCTGGCCAGCCCGGGCACCGAGTTCCTGGAGAGCTTCGTGCCCACCTGCCCCACGGTGATCCTCGACGCAGGCGGGACGGCGGGCGCGCTGCCCAGCGTCGATCTCGACCTGCGCAGCGCGGTCCGCGAGCTGTCCGGGTACCTCGCCTCGCTCGGCCACGACCGGGTTGCCTACGTCGGGGTCAGCCGGGAGAAGAAGGTGTCGCTGCAGTACCGGCGGGAGGAACTGCAGGCCGGCCTGCTGCGGCACGGCTCCGGCCTGGCCGTGGACGACCTGGTGCTCGAGGGCATGACGATCGACGACGCCTTCGACGGTTTCCGGCGCATCTGGCCGGCCTGGTCCGCGGCGGGCGTGACCGCCGTGGTCTGCGGTGACGACCTGCACGCCTACGGCGTGCTGCGGGCCGCCCGGTCGCTCGGCCTGGACATCCCGGGTGACCTGTCCCTGGTGGGCTTCAACGACCTGCCCTACTCGGAGCTGACCGCACCGGCGCTGAGCACGGTGAACCTGTTCGCGACCCGGCTCGGCGCCGAAGCGGCGGCCCTGCTAGGGACGTACATCCGTACCGGGCGCGCGCCCCGCGGCACAGTGCTGCCCAGCGCCCTGGTCGTCCGCGAATCCACCGGCCCCGTCCGCCGCCGGCCATAGGCCGGGCCCTGGGCGGCAGCCCCCGGACCGGCCGTAGAGGTCCAGGAACGACGTGGCCACCAGTTCGTCGATGAACCGCGGGACCGGGACCACCGCGTGCCCGGCGCCGAGCGACCCGGACACGACCGCCTCCAGGCATCGTGCCTGCAGGGCGAACCCGAGGTCCATCGACTCGATGGAATTGCCCAGCGGGCGCGGGCCCGCCAGGTTGGCCATGTGCCCCCGGGCGAGCAGGTGGATGCGCCGGCCGTCGTCGAGGCGGAGCGTCTCGATCCCGTCGGCCGCCGGGACCGCTGCACCACCGGCGGGGCGGCGCACAGCTCGGGCACGGCGATCTCCCGGGGGAAATGGCCGGCGTTCACAGGACCGCGCCGTCCTTCAGCAGGTCCAGGTCGTCTGCGGTGACCACGGATTCCGCCCCGGTAACCGTTATGACCAGGTCGGCGGCGCGCAGGCGCCTCCGCGCGGGCGGGGACGGCGAATCCGTCCAGCCGCGCCTCCAGCCGGGACACCGGGTCCACCTCGACCACGCGACGTCCGCGTACGCGTTGCGGAAGTTGGCCGCGATCCCCTTGCCGCAGGCGCCGTAGCCGAAGACGGTGACCTGCCGGCCGTTGGTCATCTGGTTGGTGATCCGCAGGTAGGACTCGAGCACGCTCTGGCCGACCGCATGCCGGTTCTCCGCGAACTGCTTGATCGGGCTGTCGTTGATGACCAGGACGGGCAGGTTCAGCTCGCCGGCCAGCGGCTGCAGCCGCATCCGGCCCGAGGTGGTCTCCTCGGTGCCGCCGCAGCAGCCCTGGATAGGGGCCGGCGAGGTAGCGGACGAACAGGTCGCCGCCGTTGTCGAGCAGCAGGTCCGGCCGGGCGGCGAGCAGCTGGTGCAGGTGCAGGTCGTGCACGGCTTCATCGGTGGTGGTCCGGCCGATCACCTCGATGCCGTGGTCGCCCAGGTAGGCCGACGCGTCCGGCTGGGTGCTGGACAGGTTGCCGGTGGAAACCACCCGGGCGCCGCCCTGGGCGAGCGTCAGCAGCAAGCGCCACGGTCTTGGGCTCCAGGTGGATGCCGGTGCCGATGGTCATGCCGTCAACGGGCGCGTCCGGCCGAACTCGGCCGCGATCGGGCCGAGCAGCCGGCAGCTGCCGCGGACCCATTCGATCCGTGATGTCCCGATCGCCGCCCGGCTGCGTCCTGGTCACCGGGCGAACCGCGCGCCGTCAGCCGCCAGCGGCGGGGTCAGCGGGAGCGGCGGAGGCGGGGGACCTCGCCGTCCCCGCCCAGCCGCTGGCGCAGCCAGCCATCCCCGTACCAGGAGGATTCGTGCTGGACCAGGCCGCCGGCGACGTGGAAGATGTCCACCGCCCGGAGGAAGAGCTCCGTGCCGGCGCCCGGCGTCCCGTCCAGGGGCGCCTCGACCACGCTGGACTGGGCCCACTCGACCACGGCGGAGGGCCCGCTGCACACCAGCCGGATCGGCTCGAAGGAGATCCCGGGCACCAGCGACGCGTCGGTGGTGGAAGCGGCCCGGACGAGCCCGGAGGATGTGCGGGCGAACAGCTTCTGGCTGGCGGGCGTGCCTTGCGTGGTAGCCATGGGGGCTCCTGCCGTGGGGTCAGCCAGCGACGAGCTGGCAGCGTTTGACTTTGCCGGGCCGGACCTCGATCAGCGCGCCGAGCAGGGAACCCTGGTCGTACTCGCTTCCGGGGTTGACGACGAGCGTCCGGCCATTCTTCGTCTGCCCGCGGCCCTCGTGAATGTGGCCGTGCAGGCTCAGCAGCGGCTGGTAGGCGGCGATGGAGTCGGCGACAGCGGTGGAGCCGACCGGGATCATATCCGGCTGGCCGCCTTCCAGCTGGATCTGGAGGGAATCATCCAGCCTTGGCGCGAGGTCCAGGCCGCAGTCATAGGGCGGTACATGGATGTTGAAGATGGTCCGCGAGGGGTCGGCGGACTCGTGCACCACGGTCAGTTTGCTCGATTAGGGCCTCTTCGGTGCACTCACGGTTGGTGTGCCACGGCGTGACGTTGCTCCAGCCGAGCGAGACCAGGTTGAAGCTCGTCCAGATCGAGCAGGCCATCCGCGGCGTAGGAGACCGGGCCGCGGTCCAGGTAGGGGATCATCTCGGCGAAGTCGTCGTTGCCCAGGCCGATCAGCAGGCGGATGCCGGGTTCCGCCGAGGCGGTCCGCGGCCAGCGCCACCAGTTCCTCGGTACGCTCCAGGATGAGCCGTCGCAGGGTCTGCTCGACCAGTTCCTGGTCTGCGGCGAGCTGCCCGACGAACTCCGGGTCGGTGCGCAGCGTGTAGGCCGCCGCGCTCGGCGACTCGCCGCTCGAATTCGGCGATCTCCGCGCCGGTCTCGAAGGTGAACTCGCGCCGTTGTAGTGGGCCCGGGACACCCCGCCCTGGGCGATGACCGGGATCAGCTGCTTGCCCGCCAGATCGCCGCCCATGATCAGCACGTCGACGCCGTAGAACTTTCCCGCGTTGACCAGCTTGCGGAAGCACCTCACCGACCCGTGGATATCCGAGACGAAGAAGATCCTCAACGGTCCTCCCGTGGTGGCCAGCCGCCGCGGCCCGGGCGGTCTGCGGGCCAGTGCCGCCAACCGCCGTACCAGTGACGGTAACGGCCGTCTTTCCGCCACGTCAAGCGCTTGACGGTAGTTTGGGTGCGCAGCAGTTCCGGTGTGCACCGGCGTGCGGTGTGCACCGGCGTGCGGTGTGCAGCGGCTGCCGGAGCGACCGGCTAGCCGTCGGCGCGGAGCGGCTCCGGGCGCGTATCAGCCGGGTGCGTGGTGCCTCCGCCCTGATAAAGCCCCGGCGGACTTCGCCCCGGTGAACCGGCCCACCCGCACCGGACCAGACACGGAGGAGTGGTCACCATGGACGGGCTCAGCATGACGAGGGCCAGGATCGCGGCCGACCAGGCGGCGGTCTCGGTCGGCCCGCTGGCGCTCCGCCGCGCCGCCGGTGAGATCAAGATCGCCGCCGCGCTGAGCGGCGTGCAGCTCGCCGGGGACGTCCTGCAGCAGGTCCGGACGGCCTTCGGGCACCTGGCCGCGGCGGCCAGTAGCCCGGGTGGTGGCCAGGCTGAGCTCCGCCAGGCCCGCGCGGCGGCCGCGCGGCTGATCACCCACCCCGGCCAGTACACCGGATCCGGCCTGCCGGGCCTGCCCTCCGCTGCCGAGGTCCGTGCTCTCGGCCACCTCGCGAACTATCACCACTCCCTGATCGGCCGGCTGCCGCGCCAGGCCCTCGTCGACGCCTATCAGTGCACGGAACAGTTCCCGGCGGTCGGCGTGCGGGTGCTCCCGGCGGAGTACTTCTCCCGGGACTACCGGCGGCTCGTGTCCCCCCCGGCCGTCCCTGCGGGAGGCCCGGCCGTCCCAGCGGGGCGGGGATGCAGCCGGGACTGGCGCGGCTACGCGCTGGAGAAGGCCTGGCGGGTGCCGGCCGCAGGCGGGATACTCATGCTCGGCTTGCTGGGCGCGTCACAGGGGCACGCCGTGGAGCTCGCGCACGGTGCCAAGCGGGCCTGGGAAATCCTGGCTGACGGTGACTACGGCCTGCTGCCCGCGCGCCAGGAAGCCGCGGCCGGATCGTGGCTGCTGGGGCCGGACCAGCGGGAGCCGGACCAACTGCTGGCCGCGGCGGCTGCCGAGTCCCGGGAGCGGCGGCTCGCGGTGCAAGCTCACTGGTAAGGCCCAGGGCCCCGGCCGGCTCGCGGGCCGCCACGAGTCGGGCCGGCCGGGCCGCCTTCCGCCTGGTCGAGGGCGGGGGTCGGGAGCGGTCTTCGTTGCGGAGAATTAGCGGAGCCGCGCACCGGGGACAGCCGCGCGGCAGAGCCGGGCCTGCGCGGCGCCGGCGCATCGTCACCAGCCGGCGGTGGCCGGGTCCTTGGTCCCTGGTGCCGGGCGGAGCGGCGTGCTTACGGTGCGCCCATGGCGGTGCGGAAGAAGGTCCAGCTGAAGGACGGGCGGGCGGTCTGGCTGCGACTCGCGGGTGCGGCGGACGTGCCCGCTATCGCGCGGCTGTACGGCGACCTCTCGCCGGCCGCCTTCCGCAGCCGGTTCCAGGGCGGCCAGCCCACCCCGGCCCTGGTCGCCAGGCTGGCCGGCCTCAGTGAGCCCGCGGGCACCGTCTGCGTGGTGGCCGGGACCCTGGCGGAACCGGGGCCGCTCGCCGCCGAGGCCCGGTACGTGCCGCTGGGCGAGGGCACCGCCGAGCTGGCCCTCACCGTCCGGGATGACTACCAGGGGGCAGGCCTGGGCCGGACCCTGCTGGGCGAACTGGCGGAACGGGCCCCCGCGTCCCGGATCGAGCGGCTGCGGGCCGTCGTCAGCCTCAGCAACACCGCGATGCTGCACCTGCTGGCCCCCTACGGATGGGTGCTCGCCGAGCCCACCGACGAGTATTCGACAGCCTGCCTGGAGATCTCCGCGACGGGCGGGATGCCCGGCTGGCCCGCGGACGTCACCGGACGGCGGGTCCTGGTGGAACAGCGGGGCTGGTTCGAGACCAGCCAGGTCGCCGGGCTCAGGGCGGCCGGTGACGACGTGCGCCACTGCCATGGCCCCGGGCGGGCGGCGGGCCGGACCTGCCCGCTGGTCACCTCGGGCCGCTGCGGCTCGCGGAGGAGGCTGACGTCATCGTGCCCCTGCTGCCGGCCGGCGACGAGGAGTGCGCGGCCGTGCTCGCCGAGCACCGGCGGCGCTGGCCGGGACGCCTGGCCCGGTAGCCGGGGCGCCCCGGGCCGGGCTGGCCGTCCGGGCCGGCCGGGGGCGGGCCCGGGACGGGTCCGGGCCGGCAGGCTGGGTGCGCCCGGCCGGTCCCGGTCGTGGCACCCTGGACCGGGGCCCGTTCGCCAGGGCCCGGGACAGGAGCCACCATGGATCTCGGACTGCGCGGTCAACGCGCGCTGATCACCGGCGGGAGCCGGGGCATCGGCTTCGCGGCCGCCGACGCCCTGGCCGCCGAGGGAGCGGCGGTCGGCCTGGTGGCCCGGGACGCCGCGGGCCTGGCCGCCGCGGCCGGGCGCCTGGCGGACCGGGGGACCCTCGTGGCCACCGCCGCGGCGGACGTCACCGACACCTCCGCGCTCCACCGCGCGGTCGGGGAGATCGCGGCCGCGCTGGGCGGTCTCGACCTCCTGGTCGCCAACGCGGGCGGGACGGTCGGCACCGGGAACCTGAAAAGTGCCGGGCCGGGCGAATTCACCGCGACGTTCGCGCTCAACGCCGGGCACGCCGCGGAACTGATCCGGGCCGGCCTGCCCCACCTGCGGGAGGCAGGCGGGGGAGCCGTCGTCATCGTCTCCTCCATCACCGGCCTGCGCCCGGCGCCACGGACCGCCTACGCCGCGGCCAAGGCGGCGGAGATCCAGCTCGCCGCGACCGCCGCCCAGGAACTGGCCGCGGACCGGATCCGGGTGAACGCGGTCAGCCCCGGCTCCATCCTGTTTCCCGGCGGGTCCTGGGAGACGTTCCAGCAGGAGAACCCCCGGGAGTTCGCGGCCTTCCTGGAGACCCAGTTCCCGTTCGGCCGGCTGGGGCGGCTGCCTGAGGTCGCGGACGTGATCACGTTCCTGCTGTCCCCGCGCGCCTCGTGGGTGACGGGCTCGAACGTGGTGGTGGACGGCGGCCAGCGTTACCCGAGCGCCCGCCGCTTCGACTGAGCCCCCGTCCCCGGAGCCGCCCCGCCGCGCCGCGGGCGGCCAGCTCAGCCGGCCGCGCCGGTGGCGCCGGCGTGCTGGAGGATGATCAGGAACTCGGCCACGCCGGTGTCGGCCAGGGAGCCCAGGAAGCCAAACCCCGGGGGCTGCCGGATACGCCACCGGGAGAAGGCCACCGGGATGGACCCGGCCGCTTGCAGCGCTGCCCCGTCCCGGCGGGCGGACAGGGTAAAGGTCACCGGGCGCGAGATCTGGTGCATCGTGAGCCGCCCGGTGGCAGTCAGGGTGACGGCCGAGCCGCGGGTGAAGGCGGGGCCGAGGGTGACGGGCCGGGCGAGGGTGAACGTCGCGACGGGATCGCGCTGAGCGCCGAGGCTGGTGGCGAACTGCGGCTGCGCCTTCCCGCTGACCTTCATCGTCGTCAGCTGGACGCGCAGGGCCGCGCTGAGCAGCCGGTCGCCCGAGATCAGCAGGGTGCCGCGGACGCCGTCCGTCCGGCCGACCACCACGTTGCTGAACCCGACGGCGTTCTCGCGGACGCGGAAGCCCGCCCGGGATCCGGTGGTCACGGTCCAGCGGCCGGTGAGCGGGCCGGCGCGCTGGCCCGGCCCGCGGGCAGGGCCAGCGGAGGCGGCGCGGACTGGAGCTTGACGACCAGCCCGGCCGCCAGGACAGCGAGGACCACGAGCAGGCCGGCGCCCGCGAGGATCCATCGCCACCAGTGACGTTTCCGCGGGGCAGCGCGGACCACCCCGGATGTGGCGCCCAGGCTGTCGTGGGTGGGAAAGGTGCTCATCACTCCTCCGTCTGGCTGCGGGCCGCGCCCTCGGGCGGGCCCTGGACTCGCTCTGCTGGATAGACAGTTATAAGATGTCAAGTACCAAACTTGAAACATAGAGTCCTAAGTCCTAAAGTCGGGTGAAGCCCAGTGAGCTATTCGCAAGCGCCCACCGGCCTGGCGCGCCGGGGGCGGCGGCTGTCGGACCACGAGACCGAGCAGCGGATGCTCCGCACCGCGGTGGCCATGGTCCAGCGCACCGGCCTCACGGTGAGCCTGGAGCACATCAGCCTGGAAGAGGTGATCCGGGCCGCGGACGTGTCCCGGAGCGCCGTCTACCGCCGCTGGCCCTACAAGGACCTCTTCTTCAGCGATCTGGTCCGGGAGCTGGCCAGGAACGCGACCCCGACGATCGTGGACGACGAGCTGGCCATGATCCGGGAGATCGTGGCCGGGCACCTGGACTGGCTGGAGACCCCCGAACTCCGCCACGGCCTGGTCGTCGAGCTGTTCCGCCGGCTCGCGGTACTGGACTTCGACACCCTGTACGGCTCGGCGGGCTGGCGGACCTACATCGCGCTGCACGCGACGTTCATGAGCCTGGCCGACGGCGACCTGCGTGACCAGGTACAGGCGGCCCTGGCCGAGTCCGAGCGGGCGCACCTGGCCCGGATCGCGGCGGCCTGGCAGCGGCTGGCCGGACTGTTCGGCTACCGGCTGCGGCCCGGGGCCGGGGTCACCTTCGAGACGATGGCCCCGCTGCTCAGCGCGACCATGCGCGGGCTGGTCATCATGGCCCTGTCGATGCCCGAGATCGCCGCCCAGCGCACGGAGGCGAGCCCGTTCGGGGCCGCCACCCGGGAGGAGTGGTCCCTGCCGGCCATCGGCCTGTCCAGCATCGCGTCCGCGTTCCTCGAGCCCGATCCGGGCGTCGTCTGGGACGAGGCGCGGCTGGCCGTGGTCCGCCAGTCGCTCGCTGCGCTCGTGCCGGGCGCCTAGCCTGCCCAGCGCATGACGTGCAGCTTTAGCCCCGGCGAGCGGGGGAGCGGGCCAGCAGGCCGGCGATCAGGACCTCGATCACCTCACGCAGGGTCGCGGTGAAGTCGGTCCGGAAGACGGCCAGGGCGGGATCGGCCTCGTAGGCCGCGAGCACGGCCGCTGACGGCTGTGCGTGCACCCACAACGCGCCCGCGATCAGGACCGTGCCTGCAGCGAGGCGTTCTGCGTCGGGCCTGGCGAGCTCCTGCAGGTGGTCATGGATGAGCCGGCCAAGCCAGGTCACATTGGCCAGGGCCGCCCGCTTGTACCGGACGGCAATCTCCGGGGAGACGTTGCGCTCGAGCACCGCGGCCTGGGCGCTGAGCAGGTCACACAGCACGGGCCGGGCCGCCAGCGAGCTGGCCAGCAGCGCGGCCAGCTGGTCGGCGCGCCCGGCGGCGGGCGGGCCGGCGTCGGGCACGCCGGGCGGGTCCGCCTCCATCTGGGTCAGCCATTCCCGCCACGCCGAGTCGAGCAGTTCCAGCAGCACGGCCTCGCGGGATTCGAAGTAGCGGAGCACGTTCGACTTGGCCAGTCCCACCCGGCGGCTGAGCTCGTTGAGCGTCACCTGGGCCACCGGCATCTCGGCCAGCATCGCCGCGGCGGCGTCGAGGATGGCCCGGCGGCGGACCTCCCGCTGCTCCTCGCTGCGCGCACGCTGGAAGGTGGTCATGGCCACATTTTACGAACCGGCGGTCCCTTGTGTAAAGACCGGTGGTCTGCTAAGTTCGGGAAATAACAGACCGATGGTCTGGCAATGGCCTGGAAGGAAGCGCCCTCATGTATACGGTCCCGGATCAGACCGGCAAGCGCATCATCGTTACCGGCGCCAACAGCGGCACCGGCAAGGAGGCCGCCCGGCGGCTCGCCGAAGCAGGCGCCCACGTCATCATGGCCGTGCGCACGATGGCCAAGGGGGAGCAGGCCCGGGACGAGATCCTGGCCCGCCATCCCGGCGCCCGGCTCGAGGTGCGCCGCATCGACCTGGCCGACCTGGCGTCGGTGCAGGAGTTCAGCGACGCCCTGCTGGCCGATGGCGCCCCGGTCAACGTGCTGGTCAACAACGCCGGGGTGATGGCGCCGCCGACCCGGATGGCCACCGCCGACGGCTTCGAGCTGCAGTTCGGCAGTAACTTCCTGGGCCCGTTCGCGCTGACCGTCCGGCTGCTGCCGCTCGTCCTCGCCGCCCCGGCGGCCCGGGTGGTCACGATGAGCAGCGGCGTGGCCAGCTACGGCCGGATCCGCGTCAATGACCTGCAGTGGGAGCGCCGCTACCGGCCGAACCTCGCCTACGCCCAGTCGAAGCTGGCGGACCTGATGATGAGCCTGCGGCTGGCCGCCGTGGCGGTCGAGCGGGACTGGGACCTGATGAGCGTCGCGGCGCACCCCGGGTTCACCCGGACCAACCTGCAGAGCGCCGGGGCCAGCCTGGGCCGTGACAAGCCGAAGCGGACGGTGTTCAACAGCCTGCATTTCCTCCCGTCGCAGGAGGTCGGGCCCGGCACGGAGCCGTTGCTGTACGCCGCGACCAGCCCGTCCGCCGTGTCCGGCGGCTACTACGGCCCGGGTGGCAGTTTCGGGCTGGTCGGCGCCACCACGTTCGTCCGGCCGCCGCGCCGGGCCCGGGACACCGCGGCCGCCGCCCGGCTCTGGGCCGAGGCCGAGCACCTGACCGGGGTGCGCCTGCCGGCGCCCGCCACCCGCTCCTGACCAGCATCCGCGGCCACGCCGGGAAGGTAACCACCGCACCGGGCTCTTAGCCCTGGTGATAGCGGGTAGCAGGGCACATATGACTACCGAGAGCCCGGCCCCCTCCCCGCCGACGGCGGCGCCGGGTACCGAGCGGCCGCGGCGCTACCGCCCCAAGCTCCGCTATGAGCTCATCGGCTGCGGTCTGCATGGCCACGAGCTGCTCGGCACGGACGCGGCCGGGCTGCGTCCCGCCGACCAGATCTTCGCCCGGGATTCGGGCGGGCTGCGCTGGTACCGGTGCCTGCGCTGCGACTCCTGGGTGGTGCTCAGCCCGCCTGGCCAGCCGGCCCGGCGCTACCCGCCGTCCCGGGACGAGGTCACCCTGCCGCTGCGCGGCCGGCCGCTGCGCGACCGCTACGTGCTGCGGCTGATCGCCATCGACCGGGTGCTGCATTTCCTGGTCCTGTCCGCACTTGCCGCGGCCGTGTTCCTGTTCGCCAGCAACAGGGCCGCGCTGAACGCGGACTTCACCCGCATCCTGCATGACCTGCAGGGCGGCCTCGGCGGCCCGATGGTCACCAGCCGCCAGGGGGTCGTCCGTGATCTGCAGGAGCTGTTCGCGGTCAGCATCACGAACCTGTACCTGGCCGGCGCCGCCATCGCCACGTACGCGGTCCTGCAGGGCGTCGAGGCGATCGGGCTGTGGCTGGGCCGCCGCTGGGCCGAGTACCTCACGTTCGTGGAGACCGCGGTGTTCGTGCCGTATGAGATCTACGAGCTGACCAAGAGCGTGACCACGCTGAAGGTGCTCGCCCTCCTCATCAACCTGGCCATCGTGGCCTACCTGCTGGTCTCCAAGCGGCTGTTCGGGCTGCGCGGCGGCGGCCGGGCCGAACGCGCCGAGTACGACGCGGACGTCGGCTGGCCGGCCATCGAGCGCGCCACCCCCGAGCCGGTCCCCGCCGGGCCGTCCTCCGCCGGGCCTGCCGCTTACGACGGCGTGGTGGCACCCGGCGGGGTCGCCGCGCCGGGCGGCGCGGTCACGCCGGGCGGTCCCGCGGCCCCGGGCGGGGGTGCGGGGGCGTCCTCTACGTCGATGTAGAGTTCGCGGCCGCCGGGCAGCAGCACGCCCAGCGAGTATGAGGTGATCCCCGCCACGATCTCGGCCTGGCCGAGGATCTCGATGTTGACGACGTCAGGATGGCCGAGGAGGAGCCGGCACAGCACACTGCCCGCGTGATCAGGCCCCTCCTGTTCGGACAGGGCCGCCTCGGGCTTGCAGGCGTCATCCGGAGATGTCATGCCACCACCGCGAGCGGGTTGCGGCCGTGGGCCTGCTCCGTCGTGCGGCGCCGAAACGGACAAGCTCCACCGGCCAGGATGAAACTGCGTAGGCGAACACAATTCCTAAGGTAACTCGGCGTGAACGCGGGAACCCGGAATGAGGCCCCAGAATCGCGCACGGCGTGTCATATGCCGGGTGATAAAGCCGCCTATATCCGGCGGGCCCGGTCACGCCCTGTCGCGGCGGGCAGCGGCGGATCCCCTGGCCGGTCCGCTGGCTGGTCCCCTGGCCGGGGCGGCGATGAGCCTCCCCGGCCGGGTCCGGCGAGGCCCGTGCGGACGGTGCCCGGGCGGGAGTGCATCATGGGCGGGTGCCATTGTTCTCGTTCGAGGGCCGCGCGCCCACGGTGAGCCCGCAGGCCTGGATCGCCCCCACCGCCACCCTCGTGGGCGACGTGCACGTCGAAGCCGAGGCGTCGATCTGGTACGGCGCGGTGCTCCGGGCCGACTTCGGGCCGATCCTGGTCCGGCGCGGCGCCAACGTCCAGGACGGCTCGGTGCTGCACGGCGGGCGCGATCCGGTCACCGAGATTGGCGAGGGAGCCACTATCGGGCACGTGTGCGTGGTGCACGGCGCCGTGGTGCACGCCGAGGCGCTGATCGGCAACGGGGCCACTGTGCTGGATGGCGCGATCGTCGGGCCGCGCGCCCTGGTCGCGGCCGGGGCCACGGTGCCGCCCGGGATGGAGATCCCCGGGGGCATGCTCGCGGTCGGCGTGCCCGCCCGGGTGGCCGGGCCGGTCACCGGCGGAGCCGGGCAGTGGGTGGCGAACAACCCCCGGGTCTACCGGGAACTCGCGCGGCGTCACGCCGCGGGCGTGCTCCCCGTCCCGGAGCCCGGCCGTCCCGGCTAGCGTCCGGCCGTCGTTACCAGTGGCGCTGGGCGGGCACGGCCAGCCCGTCATCCGCGGTCCCGGTCTTGCGCACGATGGTGAGCCCATCGACGGCCGCGACCGGCTCCCCGGGCACGACGTCACGGGCCGTGCTCCCGCCGGGCGCGGCCTGCTTGGCGCGGTAATGCGCCCGGGCCTCGCGGTAGTCCGGGGAGGCGTGCCGGTGCCGGAGGGTCATCCACAGCGGGAGGCCCGCGATGGCCGCCGCGATCAGCAGGGCGATGGGCCAGTTGGCGGCGATAACGCCGGTCATGGTTCCACCTCACTTCCTGAGCCCGCCGCGGCCCGGCCAACTCTGGCTGGTTACTGATAACCCTGCCCGAATAAGCCCGGGTAAACGTGCTAACCGCGATCCCAGGGCGCGTCCTCGCCCATCTTCTTGTAGTACTTCGCGAGATGGCTCTTGACCCGGTCTATGTCTTGTTTGGGCAGGTCCACGCCACCCCGGGAGCCCTGTATGACGTTGCCCGCGGCCATGATGCCGCGCGGCACGGCGCGGACCGTGCCGTCGATGACGTCGGCGATCAGGAGCTTGTACGCGGTGAAGTTGTCCTTGCTGTCGCTGTCGTACCAGACGTGCGCGTCCCGGTACCGGGCGTTCGGCTCATCCTCGGCACCAGCCCACTCCCTGATCCGCTTCTCCGCGGCCGCACCATCCCATTCCCGGTCGCGGTCCGCCAGCGGGTAGTCCTGGAAGGTTGTGACCGCCATGACCTCCCCTTTCCTTGTCCGGCCAGTGATCTTTCACCTCAGCACTTGCCCAGGACAGGCGCGATAAACGGGCCAGATCGCGGCTCTAGAGCGGCGGGGCGATCCGGTAGTGGTAGCCATGGTGAGCGGCGAAGCCGAGATGGTGATACAGCGCACGGGCGGCCGCATTGTCGTCCTCGACCTGGAGATAGACGTGACCGGCGCCACCCGCGGCGGCCCGGGCGGCCAGGGTGGCCGTGACCAGGGTGGCCAGCCCACGGCGCCGGTGCTCTGGTGCGACCTCGATGGCCGTCAGGCCGGCCCAGCCCTCGGCCGCGGCCGCCCGGCCGATGGCGATCGTCTGCCGGCCGGCCCGGATCGAGGCGAACGTCTGCCAGGGCGCGGAGGTGAGCACCTGCCGGGCGATCGGCGGCAGGCCCCGCTGGCCGCGGTAGTGGTACAGGGACAGCCAGGCCTGGTCAGGCTCGGGGTCCAGGCTGACCGGGAGGGCCGGCGCCGCGCCCGCCGCGCCCGCCAGCGGCCCGGCTGGCGCGGTCATCACCGTCGCCGCGCCCGGCCGCACGCCCCAGCCCCGCTCCGCGAGGAAGCGGTCGAGCGGAACCGCCTGCGGCCCGCCCGCCGGATAGGGGATGGAGATCATGGCGGGCAGCCCGCGCGCCCCGTACCAGTCGCGCACCGCCGCTTCGGCCCGGTCCAGCGGCCACCCGGGATCCCCGATGGCCAGCGCGCTGTTCGCCCGTCCGGTGAACCCGCCCGCGGCCCGCAGCAGCCAGTCGCCCAGCCGCTCTTCCTCGGCGCCCCGCCAGCCGAGCGCCGCCCGCTGCTCCAGATCGTGGATGGAGATGGTCACGGACCATAGGGTGCCACGCCAGCGGGCCCGCGGCCAGTTGATCCGGGAATGCCGGAATTAATAAGAGGCTGGCCTCTCTTATTGTGCAATAAGTAGCCGGCGAGTGTTCTTTACTGGCACCGGTGAGTCGGCTGGCCACGGTATTGTGTAATTCATGTTAAGCCTCCTGGGTCGGCGTTCCCCCATCCGCGCGGCCGGACGGAATAATCCGTTAATCCGCTATGCCGGAAATGGTGTGAGGCTAGATTACTGCCGTGAAGTTAGCCCACCTGGCCTGGACCAGGTGCGGCACCTGGGCCGGGGCCGGTCGCTCGACGCGAGCAGCATCCGCAATATCCTCACTGGTGCCGATAAGCCCGATCCACCCCAGTCGATTGATCCCCGTGGCGTGGTGATCTGCGGTGCCTGGATTCGGGGGGAACTTAACCTGGACGGCGTTAGCGCCGCCATTGGGCTGCGATTTACCGGGTGCCGCTTCGAGAAGCCTGTGACCCTGTCTGACGCGAAGCTGCCCTGGCTTTTCCTGGACACCTGCGTGCTGCCGGCCGTCACGGCGAACCGGGCCCGGCTTGACACGCTGAGCATCCGTGGCTGCGAACTCGACGGCCGCCGGCCAGACAGCCTGATCCAGCTGGCCGGCGCGCAGGTGGCCAGCGAGCTCAGGCTGGACGGTACCCGCCTGGTCAACCGCTCCGGGCCGGCCCTCAGCGCGCCCGGCCTGTCCGTGGGCGGCGGCGGCACCTGCGTCGGCGTGTTCATGGACGGCCTCGACGTCAGCCGGCCATGCGGGCGGTGAGCCAGCCGTCCAGCTGTCCGGCGCCCGGATCAGCGGCAACGTGATGCTGCGTGGCGCCCGGCTGGCCAACCGGGGCGGGCCGGCCCTGATCGCGGACGGCCTCACCGTCCAGGGCGACCTCGCCCTGTCCCGGGACGCCGCATCGGGCCGCGACTTCTGGGCGTCCGGCACCGGCTGGCAGGGCACCGTGCTGCTGCGCGGCGGCACCATCGGCGGCCAGCTGTCGCTGGAACGCGCCCGGGTCCGGTGCGGCCCCGCGGGCACCGGGCCCGGCCCGGCTGAGCCAGCTGAGCAGGGTAAGCAGGGTGAGGCTGGCGACGAGGAGCCGGCCGCGGGCCGCGCCCCGTGGGCTGGTGACGACCCGCCGCCGCACCGGCGCCGCTCGGTCGGTGCGGTCTGCCTGTCGGGCAGCACGATCGCAGGCAACCTGGTACTGCGGCACGCGCAGCTGGCGGCTGGCACCATGTCCGCGCTGATGGCCGAGAACCTGATCGTCAAAGGCCACGCCGGAGCCTGCGAGAGCCGTCACGAGGGCCTGACCGCGACCGGTTCGGGCCCGCTGGGCGCGGTCTGCCTGGCCGGGGCGTCCATCACCGGCCAGTTGTCGCTGCGCGGGACCACCCTGGTCAACGAGTCCGGGCCCGCTCTGCTGGCCGACCTGGTCACGATCGGGGACGGGGCCCGGCTCGATCAGGACTTCGGCGCCGAGGGCGAGGGCAAGGCCGGCACCGTCCGCCTGCCCGAAGCCAGCATCAGCGGTGATCTGCTGCTCAACGGCGCCCGGCTGACGAACCACACCGGGCCTGCCCTGCTGGCAGATGGCCTGACCGTGCACAGCGACCTGGTCCTGGACGCGGATGCCGCATCGGGACGGCGGTTCGAGGCAGCGGGCGCGGGACGCCGCGGGACCATCCTGATCCGCAGCGCCACCGTGAGCGGCCGGCTGTCCCTGGAAGGCGCGCGCATCCGCCGGGGGCATGCTCCCGGCAGCCAGCCGCGCGAGCAGCTCCGGGACGAGATCGAGCAGCACAACCCGGCCCGGCGGGCCGCGATCACGACCATCCTGCGGGGGTGTGACTGCGAGCCGGCCGCCGGGGACGGATCGCACGGGGCGCTCTGCCTGACCAGCACGACGGTCGGTGGCCGCCTGGCCATGCGCAACGCGTTCCTGTGCAATGACACCGGCCCGGCGCTGATGGCCGACTACCTGACCGTGAAGAACGATGCGGGCGGGTGCGCGGAGGCCCGCAACGGGTTCACCGCGATCGGGTCCGGGCCGTCCGGCGCGGTCTGCCTGGCGGCCGCCACCCTCAACGGGCAGCTGTCGCTGAGCGGATCCACGCTGGCCAATGCCACCGGGCCGGCCCTGGTGGCCGACTTCGCCCAGGTCCAGGGAGACGCAGTTCTTGATCAGGGATTCGTGGCGGTCGGCACCGGCCCGGCCGGCGCGGTCAGCTTCACCGACGCCAGCGTCGGCCGCGAGTTCCGCTGCGCAGGGCGCTTCGTCAGCCCGGCCGGCGAGCCGGCCGACGGCGCCGCGGACCGCCGGCCGGTGGCGCTGAACCTGACCCGCACCAAGACCGGCACCCTCCAGCTGGGTGACCAGCACTACGGGTTCCGGCTGGACGGGCTGCTGGAACTGGACGGGCTCAGCTACACCGGACTGCCCGGGCTGGGCGACCTGGATCGCCTGGACCCGCGGCCACCGGGCGCGCGCGGGCTCTCCCGCCGCGGCAGGCGGGCGCCGGGCCCGGACGCCGCGCACGTGGCCCAGTGGCTCTGGTGGCTCCGCAAATGCTCGGCCGAGTACCGGGCCCAGCCGTATGAGGCGCTGGCCGCCGCGTACGGGGGGGCCGGCTACGACGCCCTGGCCCGCCGGATCCTGGTCGCCCAGCGCGATGACGTGCGTGACCGCGGGTCGCTCAGCCCGGTGCGCAGGCTCGGCCAGCACTGCGCGAAGTGGCTGATCGGCTACGGTTACCACTGCTTCTACGCGTTCTTGTGGCTGGCCGGGCTGTTCACCGTCACGGCCCTCGCCGCCGTGTTCTGGCTCGGGCCGGACAAGTACATCGTGGCGGAGCCAGCCGCCGGGACCGCGGCGGCGGTCGTCAGCCTGGCCCCGGCCAGCCCGTCCGCCTCACCCGCCGCGTCCGCGCCGGCCTCCCCGTCGGCCACCCCGGCCGCATCGGCGTCGGCTTCCCCGTCGGCCACCCCCGCCGTATCCGCGCCGGCCACCTCGCGGGCTCCGGCCACGGCGAGGCGGACGGCGACCGCGAGGCAGTGCCCTGATCCGGCGCGGATCGGCTACGCGATCGAGCTCGCCTTCCCCATCATCAACCTCAACAGCAGCTCGGCGGCCCAGTGCGATGTCCCGGCCAGCGGGGCCGCCACCGGGGTGGTGGTGTTCGGCTGGGCGGTCCGCGCCGCGGCGGCCACCCTGCTCGCCCTGTACGCCCTCGGGCTGACCGGGGTCACCCGCAGCCCGCCGGGCAGCGGCTGACCGGCGGGCCGCGGGTGCCCGGCCCTGTGCCCGGCGGGCTGCCCCGCCGGGCGTAGGGTCGGGTGCCGTGTCCAACCGTGAGCTGGTGGTCCTCGGCACGGCCAGCCAGGCGCCGACCCGCACCCGCAACCACAACGGCTACCTGCTGCGCTGGGATACCGAGGGGCTGCTGTTCGACCCGGGGGAGGGGACGCAGCGGCAGATGCTGTTCGCCGGGGTGACCGCGAGCCAGATCACCCGGATCTGCATCACCCATTTCCACGGGGACCATTGCCTCGGCCTGCCGGGCGTGCTGGCGCGGATGTCCCTGGACCGGGTGCCGCACGTGGTCGAGGCCTACTACCCGGAGCAGAATCAGCCCGTCTTTGACCGGCTGCGGCACGCGGCGCTGTTCCGCGACGTGCTCAACCTCCGCGAGCGCCCGGTCGGCCAGCCTGGCACCGTGGCCCGCACGCCGGCCTTCCGGCTGGAAGCGCGGCCGCTGTCGCACAGCGTGCCGACCTTCGGCTACCGGCTCGAGGAACCGGACGGGCGGCACATCCTGCCGGAGCGGCTGGCCGCGCTGGGCATCACCGGACCGGACATCGGCCGGCTCCAGCGGGACGGGAGCCTGATCGCGGGCGGCCGCCTGGTGACGCTCGGCGAGGTAAGCCAGCCCCGGCGCGGCCAGCGGTTCGCGTTCATCATGGACACCCGGCTGTGCGATGCGGCGTTCGCGCTGGCCGACCAGGCCGACATGCTGGTCTGCGAGTCCACCTTCGCCGACACCGAGGCGGCCCTGGCCCAGGAGTACGGGCACCTGACCGCCCGGCAGGCGGGCCGCATCGCCGCGCAGGCCGGAGCGCGGCTGCTGGTGCTCACGCACTTCTCCCAGCGCTACGACCGGGAGGACGGGCAGCGGCTGGCCGGCGAGGCGGGCAGCGCGTTCGGCGGCGAGGTCGTGCTGGCCCGGGACCTGGCCCGGATCCCGGTCCCCGCCCGCCCGCGCCCGCTGACGGTCAGCTGACCGGCTTGGCGCCGGAGTTGTCGGTCTCCTTCTCCGCGTGCCCGCCGAATTCGCTGCGCAGCGCGGACAGCAGCTTGTGGCTGAAGTCGCCGAGGCCGCGGGACTCGAACCGCTCGATCAGCGCGGCCGTGATGACCGGCGCGGGGACCCCCTCGTCGATCGACGCGATCACGGTCCACCGGCCCTCGCCGGAGTCCGAGACGTGCCCGCCGAAGTTGTCCAGCTGGGGGGACCGGGCCAGCGCGTCCGCGGTCAGGTCCATCAGCCAGGAACTGATGACCGACCCGCGCCGCCACACCTCGGCCACCTGGGCGACGTCGATGTCGTACCGGTAATACTCCGGGTCGCGCAGCGGCGTGGTCTCCGCGTCCGCGGCCTGCATCTTCTCCTCGCCTACGTTGGCGTGCTTGATGATGGACAGCCCCTCGGCGATCGCGGCCATCATCCCGTACTCGATCCCGTTGTGGACCATCTTCACGAAGTGGCCAGCGCCGGCCGGCCCGCAGTGCAGGTAACCGTCCGGTGCGGTGCCGGTCCGGGTGCGGCTGGGGGTAGGCTCCGCGGACCCGGCGCCGGGGGCGATGCTGCGGAAGATCGGGTCCAGGTGCTCCACCGGCCCGTCCTCGCCCCCGATCATCAGGCAGAAACCCCGCTCCAGGCCGAAGACCCCGCCGGAGGTGCCGACGTCCAGGTAGTGCAGCTGCTTCGGCAGCAGCTGCTTGGACCGGTCGATGTCGTCCCGGTAGTAGGTGTTGCCGCCGTCGATCACGATGTCACCCGGCTCGAGCAGCTGGGCCAGCTGCCCGAGGACCGGCCCGGTGACCGCGGCGGGCAGCATCAGCCAGGCCGCCCGGGGCTTTTCCAGCTTGGCCACGAACTCCTCCAGGGTGGTCGCCCCGGTGGCGCCTTCCCCCTCGAGCTGCTCGACGTGGTCCGCCGTGTGGTCATAGGCGACGACGCGGTGGCCGTCACGCATCAGCCGCCGGGACAGGTTGGCGCCCATCCGGCCCAGCCCGATCATGCCCAGCTGCATCGGCTTGTCGGTTGTCATGGTGGTTCTCCGCCCTTACTAGCTCTTCAGCTGCCGGTAGCGCTTGATCAGGGTGTTAGTGGACGAATCGTGGTGGAGGTCAGGCTCGTCCTGGCTCTCCAGCTCGGGCAGGATCTGCAGGGCCAGGACCTTGCCCAGTTCCACGCCCCACTGGTCGAAGGAGTCGATATCCCAGATGGTGCCCTGGGTGAACACGCTGTGCTCGTACAGCGCCACCAGCGTGCCGAGCACCCGGGGGGTGAGCTTCTCGGCCAGCAGCACGTTGGTCGGCCGGTTCCCGGGCATGACCCGGTGCGGTGCCACATCGGGCGGCGTGCCCTCGGCCAGGACCTCCTCCTCGGTCTTGCCGAACGCGAGGGCCTGAGCCTGCGCGAACACGTTCGAGGTCAGGATGTCGTGGTGGTCGCCCAGCGGGTTGAGGGTCTTGCCGAACCCGATGAGGTCGACCGGGATCAGCTTCGTGCCCTGATGGATCAGCTGGTAGAAGCTGTGCTGCCCGTTGGTGCCGGGCTCGCCCCAGAAGACCGCGCCGGTCTGGTAGTCAACCCCGGTGCCCTCCAGCGTCACGCTCTTGCCGTTGGACTCCATGGTCAGCTGCTGCAGGTACGCGGGGAACCGCTTCAGGTACTGCTCGTACGGCATCACGCCGTAGGTCTGCGCGCCGAAGAAGTCGCCGTACCAGACCGCGAGGAGTCCCATCAGGACCGGGAGGTTCTCCGGCAGCGGCGCGGCGGCGAAGTGCTCGTCCATCTCGTGGAAGCCGGCCAGCAGGTCGGCGAACTGCCCGGGCCCGATCGCCACCATGGTGGACAGGCCGATGGCGGAGTCCATCGAGTAGCGGCCGCCGACCCAGTCCCAGAAGCCGAACATGTTCGCGGGGTCGATGCCGAACTCCGACACCCGTTCCTCGTTGGTCGACACCGCGACGAAGTGCCGGGCGACCGCGTCCTCGCTGCCGAGCTCGCGCACCACCCAGTCGCGGGCGGACCGGGCGTTGGTCAGCGTCTCCAGGGTGCTGAACGTCTTGGAGGAGATGATGAACAGCGTCTCGTCGGCGGACAGATCCCGGGTCGCCTCGACGAAATCGGTCGAGTCCACGTTGGACACGAATCGGAAGGTCAGGTCGCGCTGGGTGTAGTAGCGGAGCGCCTCGTAGGCCATCACCGGGCCGAGATCGGAACCGCCGATGCCGACGTTCACGATGTTCCGGATGGCCTTGCCCGTGTAACCCTTCCACTCGCCGGACCGGATCCGGTCCGCGAACTGCGCCATCCGGTCCAGCACCTCGTGCACCTGGGCCACCACGTCGACCCCGCCGACCATCAGCGAGCTGCCTTTGGGCATCCGGAGCGCGACGTGCAGCACCGCCCGGTGCTCGGACACGTTGATCGGCTCGCCCCGCATCATCGCGTCCCGGCGCTCTTCCACCCGGGATTCCTGGGCCAGCTGGAGGAGCAGGGCCAGCGTCTCATCCGTCACCCGGTTCTTGGAGTAGTCCAGGTACAGGCCGGTGGCCTCGGCGGCCAGCCGTTCCCCGCGCCCGGGGTCCTCCGCGAACAGCTCCCGCAGGGTCCGCTCGCCGATCTCCGCGTGGTGCTGTTCCAGTGCCTTCCAGGCCGGGCGCTGGCGAAGGGGAGTGGTCGGCATCGTCTCAGTCCTCCAGTGGTCAGCGAGCCGGTGGTCAGTGAGCCGGTGGTCAGTGAGCCGGTGGTCAGTGAGCCGGTGGTCAGTGAGTCAGCGGGCGGGGCCAGTCCTGGGCCCCAGGCCTCAACGTAGTCTGCTGCCCCGGGCCCTGGCGCGCCGCACCGGGGGGACGGCCGGGACGGGCGGGCCGCCCAGGAAGTCCAGGATGATCGCGTTGCACAGGCCAGGCTTCTCCCGGAGCAGGAAATGTGAGGTCCCGGGCACGATGGCGAGCTCGGCGCCCGGTATCCCGTTGTACAGGGCCACGGTGTCGTCCAGGGAAACAGCGTCCTCGTCCCCGGCCATCAGCAGCGTTCGGCGGCTGACGCCGCCCAGTTCCGCCTGGGCCAGCGCCGGTTCCCCGGCGAGCATGGTCACGATCTTCCTCGCCACGACGGGGAAATGCGCCTGCCCGTCGGGCGAGATCTCCCCGTAGCCCGGCCCGAGAAACCTGACCAGCTCACCCAGGCCGGGCCAGGGCGCCCCCGGGGCCGGTGACCGGGCCGGCCGGATGCTCGCGCTGACCAGGACCAGCCGCCGGACCAGGCCCGGATGGCGCAGCGCGACCAGCAGGGCCGTGGTGGCGCCCATGCTGTGCCCGGCCAGGTGGGCCGGGCCGCCCACGACGGTGCGCAGGAACGCCACCGTGTCCCGCATGAGCAGGTCGTAGGTGACCGGCCCGGGCCGGTCGGGAGTGTGCCCGTGCCCCCGGGCGTCCGGCGCGTACACGTGGAACCGCCCGGCGAGCGCGGGCACGTTCCGGGAGAAGAACCGCGCGTCGGTGAGCCCGCCGTGCAGCAGGACGAGCGGCTCACCCGTGCCCCGCTCGGCCCACCACGGTGCCGGGCCGGCCTGCCCCGGCCGCCCGTCCTCGCGCCCGATCCCCATGTCCCAAGAGACCACGTCCCTTGAGACCACCGGGCGCACCGGAACTCACCGGCCCGGCCGCGGCCGGCCGCCATCCGGCGGCCGCGGATCTCACTCCTCGAGCGCGCCAGGGTGCGCGGGGACGTCCACGGAATGCTGCTGGAGCGCCTCCAGCGGGACGATATCCAGGGCGCGCTCGTGGGTCGAGGCGAGCACCACGGGCGCCGCCGCCCCCTCCTGGTGGGCCCGCAGCCAGTTCGCCGCGGTCACGCACCACCGGTCGCCGGGGACCAGCCCGGGGAAGCGGTACTGGGGCACCGGGGTGCTCAGGTCGTTGCCGGTGCGGCGCTGATGCTCCAGGAACTCCGCGGTCACCACCGCGCAGATCGTGTGGCTGCCGCGGTCCTCCGGACCGGTGTTGCAGCACCCGTCCCGGTAAAACCCTGTGACTGGGTCGTTGCCACACGGCTCCAGCTCGCCACCGAGCACATTGCGGTCGGCCATCTCAGCAGTATGGCTCACCAGCGGGCGGCCCGGAACCGGCCAAGTCCGGGATGTTCCGGGCCGCGGCCGGCCCGGCGGCGGCGGGCCGGCCGCTACTGGCCCCCCGATCCGGCGTGCACCACGCTGATGGTCAGGATCTGCACCGGCTTGGTGCAGGCCTGCGAGGAGTAGTGCAGATACGCCGGGGTGGTCTGGCCGGGCGGGTAGATCTGCAGGTAGTCCGCGTTGGCCAGGCCGCACTTGGCGGCCGGGAAGTTGGCCGCGTGCGCGATCTGGAGCACCGCGTTGGCGACCGCCCCGGGGGCCAGCGTGATCAGCTTCCGCGGCGTGGCGTGGCTCTCGGCGGCGGCCAGGCCGATCTGCGTGACGGGTTTCCCGCCCGCGAGGGACACGCCGGGGTACCCGTACAGCGTGCAGGGGGCGTGGGAGATATTCGTGAAGTCGATGACCTGGTAGGTGCTGCCCGCGGCGCCCTGGGCCAGCCCGAGCTTGAGGCCGAGGGCGCGGGTCGGGCAGGCCCCGGCCGCGGCGGCCGCCGCGGGGCTGGCCGCGCCCGTGACCGGGGTCGGGTTGGCCGCGGCGGTGCTGGCCGACGCCGCGGCGGTGGCCTTGACGGTGATCGTCTTGGTGGGGGCGGGGGCCGGGCTGCCGCTGCTCCCGCAGCCGGCCGCGAGCGCCGCGAGGCAGGGGAGCGCCGCCCCGGCGAGGACTCGCCAGAGCGGGGGGGAACATGGGGTCATCGCTACGTTCTTTCTGCCCAGGCAGCTCTGCGAGCCGTATGACTGATAGGACGCGGTCTGCCCCCCGGCGGTTGGCCTGGCCGGCGGAGGTAACGTCACAGTTGTGTGCTTGCTCATCGCCGTGTCCGGGACGGTGCCCGGCCTCCCGCTGCTGGTCGCGGCCAACCGGGATGAGCTGTACCAGCGGCCTGCCGACCCGGTCACCGTGCTCCGGGCCGCGCAGCCGCGGATCCTGGGCGGCCGGGACGAGGTGGCCGGCGGGACGTGGCTCGCGGTCAACGAGCACGGGGTGGTAGCCGGCCTGACCAACCAGCCGACCACGCCGCGGGACCCGGCCCGGCGGTCCCGGGGCGAACTGCCGCTCGCCTTCACCGCCTACCCCGACGCGAAGACGGCCGTGACCGAGGTGTGCGCCCGGCTCGACCCGGCCGCCTTTAACCCCTGCTGGATGCTGGTCGGCGACCAGGACGCGCTCTTCTCGGTCGATCTGAGCGGCGGGCACCGCGCCCGGGTGGAAGAACTCCCGCCGGGGAGCTACGTGCTGGAGAACGCGCCGCTGCACCAGCGGTCCGCCAAGCAGCAGCGGGTGGCCGGGATGGTGGCCGGACTGGAGGAGCAGGCGCGCGGAGAGCAGGCCGGGGCGGCCGTCGAAGCCGGGCTGGCCAGGGTGCTCCGGGATCACCAGCCCGCCGCCGGGCCCCAGCCCGCCGGCCCGGCCGCCCGGCCCGGCCGGCGGAGCTGTCGGCCGCCTGCGTGCATACGGAGCGCTACGGCACCCGCTCGGCCATGATCGTCAGCGTGAGCCCGGCCGGCCTGCCCCGGGTGCGCGTCGCCGCCGGACCGCCGTGCCTGACCCCGCTGCTGGACGTGACCGGGATGTGGGCCTCTCCGGCGGCCCCGCCCGCCGATTTGCGCTGATTGCTAGTATGCGGAGCATCCGGACAAGGGGGCAGCGTGGGTAACTGGGTGATATCGGGTGCCCTGATCATCTTCATCGTGCTCGTGCTGGTGACCCTGAAGCGGGTCGAGCGCAATCGCAATCGCAAGCAGGGTGACTGAGCGTCTGATAACGGTCTGTCCGGCCCCGGGGACCAGCGTCAGCTGCGTCGTCCGCTGACTCCCGGCACCTGGCCCGGTACCGGAGGTCCGCCCGGCCCGTGCTCTAAAGCAGCCGTTCCGGCGTTATCTGGGCCAATGCCCGGACAATTCGCATCGCCCATTGCGGGTGATGGTGAAATCCCTCGTGACTACTAAGTGTAACTGTCATGTGGCAGGGGGTAGTGCCTTTCCTGCCGCGCACAAGCACGACCTTGCCGGACGGGGGGAGCCGGACAGGGCGGTTCGCGGCACGGGGGGAAACCATGCCGGAACCAGTCCGCTCCGGCCAGCGCTACATGCCCGGACTCGATGGGCTGCGCGCGCTGGCCGTGCTCGCGGTCATCGCCTATCACGAGCAGCTCGGCTGGGCACCGGGTGGCCTGCTCGGCGTGGGTGTCTTCTTCACGCTGAGCGGCTACCTCATCACCGACCTGCTGCTCGGGCAGTGGGCCCGGTCGGGCGGGCTGAACCTGGGCGACTTCTGGCTCCGGCGGGCCCGGCGGCTGCTCCCGGCCCTGTTCGTGATGCTGGCCGTGGTGACCGCCTGGGTCACGGTGGTGAGCCCGTCCCGGCTGGCCAGCCTGCGCGGGGCGGTGGCCGCCGCCGCGACGTACTCCAGCAACTGGTACTACATCTATACGCACAGCTCCTACTTCGCGAGGTTCGCGCCACCCGGACCGTTCGACCACCTCTGGTCCCTGGCCGTGGAGGAGCAGTTCTACCTGGTCTGGCCCTGGGTGCTGCTGGCAGGCGTGTACTTCCTGCGCGGCCGCCGGGCCACCGCGGTGCGCTGGCTGGCCCTGCCCACCCTGGCGCTGGCCGCCGTGTCCGCGGTGGCGATGCTCATGCTGTACCACCCCGGCTATGACCCCACGCGGATCTACGAGGGCTCCGACACCCGCGCCTGCGGCCTGCTGGTCGGAGCCACGCTGGCCATGGTCTGGCCCAGCCGGCGGACCGCCCGGACCGCGCTGTGGAAGCGGGTCGCGCTGGACGGGGCCGGCTTCGCCGGGCTGGCCGTGATCGGCCTGATGATCTGGCGGGTCGGCCAGTACTCGGCGTTCACCTACCAGGGCGGCCTGGTGCTGCTCTCGCTGGCCGCGGCCGGGGTGGTGGCCGCCGCCGCCTGCCCCGGCAGCCTGGTCGGCGCGGCCCTGGGCTGGAAGCCGCTGCGCTGGATCGGCGTCCGTTCCTACGGCATCTACCTGTGGCATTACCCCGTGATCATCCTGACTTCCCCGGCCAATTCCACCGAGGACCTGCCGCGGGCCGCCCTCCAGGTGGCCGCCAGCATCGGGATTGCCGCGCTGTCCTGGCGTTTCGTCGAGGAGCCCATCCGCCGGGGCGCGCTGGAGCGGGCCTGGAAGCGGATGCGGTCGCGGAGGGCCTGGCAGGCGCCGCCGGCCGGGGTCAGCGGCTGGGCCGCGGTCACCGGCGGGGCCATGGTGGTCGCCCTGGCCTGCGCCGGGCTGAGCGGCGCGGTCCGCGCGCCCAGCGCGAGCGACGCGGCCACCGGCACGCTGGCGGCGGGCAGTGTCCTGCCGCCGCCCGGCGGCTCGGGCCAGGGCGGCTCGGGTACCTCTGGCTCTGCCTCGGCCGGTTCCAGCTCAGGCGGCTCGGCCGCGGCTGGCTCGGCCACGGGCGGTGCGGCGAAGCGGGGGGCCAAGGCCACCGGGGCGGCGTCCGCCGGCGGCACCGCCACCCCGGCGGCCTCGCTCCGCACCTCCTGCCAGGCGGTGGCGCACATCGGCGACTCCACCTCCGAGGGCATGATCTCGCCGGACTACCTGCCCAACCCGGCGCAGCGGCTGGCCGCGCAGTACCACGACGTCGGGGTCAGCAGCGTCCGGTGGGACATCTCCGGGGCCCGATCCGTGGTAGAGGTCCTGCCCGGCCAGGTCAACGGCTACAACGCGGCGCTGGCGATCTACCGGAGCGGGTTCCGCGGCTGCTGGGTCATCGCGCTCGGCACCAACGACACCGCGGACGTGGCCGTCGGCTCCAACGTGGGCCTGATGACCCGGATCCAGCGGATGATGGCCGCCGCGCACGGGGAGCCGGTCATGTGGGTCAACCTGCGGTCGCTCCTGAACGGCGGCCCTTATTCCGAGGCCAACATGGTGACCTGGGACAACACGCTGCTCAAGGCCTGTGCCAAGTACCCGAACATGCGGGTCTTCAACTGGGCGGCGCTGGCCAAGACCAAGTGGTACATCTCCGACGGCATCCACTTCACCTCGGCCGGGTACGCGGCCCGCGGCCGGCTGATCGCCCAGGCGCTGGCCCGGGCCTTCCCGAAGACCGGCCACAGCGCGGGCTGCGTCGTGAGCTAGCCCGGGCCAGCGGGGGGCCCGCCACCAAGCCCGCCCGCGGGCCGGTGCAGAACGAACTGCGGCGGCCCGCGGGCGGTTCCATGCCCGGGCTCCGGCCCCCGGCCGGAACCCGGACCGGGCTCAGACCCGGGCGGTGTCCTTGCGGAATCGCCAGACGGCGCCCCCGGCGAAGATGACCAGCCAGGCCACGGCGTTGACTGCCCATGCCCAGTGGACGCCGACGCCGAGCAGCGGCGCGTGCACCAGCTGGTTGAGGCCGTACAGCGGGGTGTACTGGGCCAGGTCCTGCAGGACGTGCGGGAACTGGCTCAGCGGGATGAACAGGCCGCCGGCGAAGGACAGCAGGGCCAGGCCGATGCCCAGGAACTGCATGACGTTCTCGGTCGGCAGCAGATAGCCCATGAACAGGCCGAAGGCGGCGAAGACCAGCGAGCCGATCCAGACGCTGGCCGCGGTGGCGATCCACAGGTACATCGGCATCGAGGGCTTGCCGGTCAGGCCGCCCACGGCGAAGACCACGACGACCGACGCGAGGCCGAGGACCATCGCGGTGAGCATCTTGATCACGATGTAGGCCGACGGGGGACAGGGGGGTCAGCCGGAGCTGGCGGCTCCAGCCCGCGGCCCGCTCGATCGAGACCATGGCCCCGCCGCTGGTCGTGGCCAGGACCGCCCCGTACAGCGCCATGCTGATCATGACGAACGCCGACACGTTGCCGTGGCTGCCCGGGCCTGCGGACTCGCTGGCGTAGGCCTTGTTCAGCCCGAAGGCCAGGAAGAACACGACCGGGAAGATCAGCGCGAAGATGACCGTGCGCCGGTTGCGCAGCAGGCGGCGGATCTCCAGCCTGAGCACGGTCAGGTTAAAGCCGCCCAGGCTCGGCGCTTCCCTGGTCAGGGCGGCGGGCGCCGGAACGGACTGGGTGGTCATCGGGATCCTCCTGCGGAAGTGTCACTGTCGTCGCTGGTCAGGGCGATGAACGCGTCCTCCAGGCCGCGGGTATTGATCTCCAGGTCCCGGGCCGGGGTGCTGGTCAGCAGGTACCTGGCCACCGCGTCGCTGTCCGTGGAGTGGATCAGCACGGTGTCGCCGCGCACCTCCACGCTGTCCGCGCCGGGGATCGCGCTCAGCGCGGCCTGGTCGGCGTCGGGCAGCGTGGCGCGGACCGTCCGCCCGGCCGCCATCGCCTTGACCTCCGATGAGGTGCCGTCCGCGACGATCTGGCCGTGCCGCAGCAGGATGATCCGGTCGGCGTAGGCGTCGGCCTCCTCCAGGTAGTGCGTGGCGAAGAGCACGGTCCGCCCCCGGGCCGTGTCCTGCCGGATCGCCGCCCAGAAGCCGCGCCGGCCCTCGACGTCCATGCCCGTGGTCGGCTCGTCCAGGATCAGCAGTTCCGGGTCGGACAGCAGGGCCATGGCGAAGCGCAGCCGCTGCTGCTCACCGCCCGAGCACTTGCCGACCCGGCGGTCGGCGATGCCGCTGATGCCCGCCCGCTCCAGCGCCTCGTCGACCGGCCTGGGCCGGACGAACAGGCTCGCGGTGTACTCCGCGGTCTCCCGCACGGTGAAGTCCTTGAGCAGGCCGCCGGTCTGCATCACCGCGGAGACCAGCCCGCGGGTGATGGCCTGCCGCGGGTGCATCCCGAACACCTCCGCCGTGCCCGCGGTGGGCTGGGACAGGCCCAGGATGATGTCGATGGTCGAGGTCTTGCCCGCGCCATTGGGCCCGAGGAACGCGACGATTTCCCCGGACGAGATGTCCAGGTCGATGTCCTTCACCGCCTGGACCGCGCCGAAGGTCTTGCGCACCCCGCGCAGGGCCACCGCGGCCGGCTGGCTCCCTGCGGCGGGCCGGCGCCCCCGTTCGTCCGCCATGTTCGTTACTGTCATGCGGCCATCGTGGCACCACCGCTGGCGACCCCCCAGAGTTCCGTGTCACGACGCGTCCATGACAACTGTCATGGTGCCGCCGCCGCGCCCCCGGCCGCCCTATCGTGAGGGGGGCGGCGCCCGGGGTGCCGGGCACGGACGGGGAGGGGCCGGGGGGATGGCGTTCGACGGGTGGCCGGAAGAAGCCCTGGAGTTCTACGAGGGCCTCGCGGCCGACAACTCCAAGGCCTACTGGACCGCAAACAAGGCGGTCTACGAGGACGCGGTCCTCCGGCCGATGACCGAGCTGCTCGAGGAGCTGGCCGCCGAGTTCGGCGAGGCCAGGATCTTCCGCCCGTACCGGGACGTGCGGTTCAGCGCGGACAAGTCGCCGTACAAGACGCACCTGGGCGCGGTGCTCGGCCGGGGCTACATCCAGCTGTCCGCCGAGGGCCTGGCGGCCGGGGACGGGATGTACGGGATGTCGCCCAGCCAGCTTGGCCGCTACCGCCAGGCGGTCGCGAGCGACCGGTGCGGTCCCGAGCTCGAGCAGGTGATCGCCGGGATCGAGCGCCAGGGCATCGGGGTGTCCGCCCGTGGCGAGCTGAAGACCGCCCCCCGTGGCTACCCGGTGGACCACCCGCGGATCGGGCTGCTCCGCTACAAGGGCATCGTCGCCTGGCACCAGTGGCCGGTCGAGCCCTGGCTGGAGAGCGCGGCCGCGCGGGACCGGGTGGCTGGTTTCCTGCGCACCACCCAGCCGCTGAGCAGCTGGCTGGACACGTATGTGGGTGCTCCCGCCGCGCACGAAACCCGGTAGCCGGACCCGGTAATCAGCCCGCCCCGGAATGACATCCGGGCCGGCCGGGGTTAGCTCTAGTGAGCCGGAGCGGCCCGCTCGGCGGTGAGAGGCGCGAGAGCTGCGCCCACGGGGCCGCGCAGAGCCTGGGCCTACCGTGCCCCGGGCCACCGGCCGGGCGCGATGAAGCGGCCACGAGCCAGCTGACCGGCACGCCACACCCCCGAGAGGAACCACCTGTGCTTACCAACCTGCCCGCCCGCACCGGGCGCCGCATCGCCTTGATCGCGCACGACCACAAGAAACAGGACATGCTGGAGTGGGCTGAGTACAACCTGCCCCTGCTGGGCGACCACCAGCTCTTCGCGACCGCTACCACCGGCCGCCTGCTGCAGGACCAGCTCGGCCTGCCGGTCACCTGCTTCCGCAGCGGCCCGTTCGGCGGCGACCAGCAGATCGGCGCCCGCATCGCCGAGGGCGAGATCGACCTGCTCGTCTTCTTCTGGGACCCGCTGGAGCCGCAACCGCACGACCCCGACGTCAAGGCCCTGCTCCGGGTGGCGGTCGTGTGCAACATCCCGGTCGCGTGCAACCGGGCGACCGCGGACTTCATGATCTCCTCGCCGCTCATGAGCCAGTCTCACCAGCCGTGGGATCCCGCGCCCGACCGGCCCCGCCCGGAGCAGCCGCTCCCGGCCGTGGCCCGGATCGGCTAGCCCGCCGCTCGGGTGACCTGGCCAGCCGTGCGCTGACCGGGTCACCGGGGCCCTCCGTTACCCTGCCAGGGTGGCGGAACTGGCGGAATGGGACGTCGCGGTGGTGGGCGGGGCCGGCCGGACTGACCGCCGCCCTGGCCGCGGCGGCGGCCGGGGCGCGGACGGTGGTCATCGAGCGGGCCGAGCACCCCCGGTACAAGACGTGCGGCGGCGGCCTGATCGGCGCCTCGCTCGCGGTGGCGGGCCAGCATGTGCAGGTGCCCGCCCGGGACAGCATCCACGCCATCACCGTCTCGCTGCACGGCCGGCGTGAGTTCACCCGGCGCGAGGACGGTGCGCCCCTGCTGGCCATGGTGTCCCGGGAGGAGTTCGACGACGCTCTGCGCAAGGCCGCCGCCGACGCCGGTGTCACGCTGCGGCAGCGGGCCATGGTGCGGGGGATCAGCGAGGACGGCGGGCTGGCCTGCGCCCGGCTGGCCGACGGGACGACCGTCCGGGCCCGGGTGCTGGTCGGCGCCGATGGGTCGTCCGGAGTCAGCTCGCGGTACGTGGGGGTGCGGTTCTGCCAGGTCGATCTGGGCCTGGAACTGGAGATCCCGGTACCGCCGCCGGTCGCCGCCCGGTGGCGGGACCGGGTGATGCTGGACTGGGGGCCGATGCCGGGCTCGTACGGCTGGGTGTTCCCCAAGGGTGACCTGCTCACCGTGGGCGTGATCGCGGCCCGCGGCCAGGGCGACCGCACCCGGCGCTACCTGGCCGACTTCACCAGCCGGCTGGGGCTGGCCGGCTACCCCGCGGCCCGGGATTCGGGGCATCTCACGCACTGCCGCGCGGACGACTCGCCGCTGCGCCGCGGGCGGGTGCTGGTCGCGGGCGATGCCGCAGGCCTGCTCGAGCCCTGGACCCGGGAGGGCATCAGCTTCGCGCTGCGCTCCGGCACGCTGGCCGGGGCGGCCGCCGCGGCTGCGGCGGCCGCCCCCGATCCGCAGCGCCTGGACCGGGCGCTGGACGTCTATCCGGAGGCGGTCGGGCGGGTGCTGGTGCCCGAGATGGACGCCGGGCGCCGCCTGCTGACCGCGTTCAGCAGGCACCCGGGTGCCTTCCACGCCGGCCTCGCCTCGGGCAAGGGCTGGCGTGCCTTTGCCCGGTTCTGCCGCAGCGAGCAGACGTTCGCGGCCCTGGTCGAGAGCAGGCAGGTCCGGATGGCGCTGTCCCTGATGTCCCGTGTCTGAGGACGCGGTTAATACCAGCCGTACCGCAACTCGTGCTGCCACGCGTTCCACGGGTTCCCGTAACGTGCCCGGATGTAACCCATGCCCCAGATGATCTGGGTGCGCGCGCTCGTGCGCCAGTCGGGCCCGGCCGATGCCATCTTGCTCCCGGGCACGGCCTGCGGAATGCCGTACGCACCTGAGCTGTGATTGTAGGCAAAACGGTTCCAGCCGCTCTCGCGCATCCACAGCAGGTTCAGGTAGTGGAATTGCCAGCTGGTCCAGTGGTAGTCCGGCATCAGCGAGCCGGCGATCTGCCACGGTGAGGCGTGCAGGCGGTGCTCGTGCCGCCTGGCCCGGTGCCTCCTCGCGTGGTGATGCCTGGCCTGGTGGTGCCTGTGGTGCTGCTTTGGGTGATGCCGGTGGCCATGATGCCGGGACTCCGGGTGCTTCTCGGCGGTCCCGTACGCGGTCAGCGCGATGGTCCCCGACCCGCCTGCCAGGCCGGTACCCAGGCCGCCGGGCAGCCGCCGGCCCCGCCGGTCCCGGGGCCGGTGCCCGTGCCGGCGCCCGCGGGCTGGTGACTCGCCGCCGAGCGTGCGGCCAGCCCGCCCTGCCGTGCTCCGCCGCCATCCTGGCCGGTGCTGTTGGATGCGGCTCCCAGGTAGCCAGCCAGCGCGATGGCTGAGCCGGTCAGCACCAGGGCCGTCGTGGCCGGTACACGGTTGAGAGTTCTCTTCGGTGGCAAAAAGGAGCCTTCGATCGGGCGCGTCACGGCGCGCTCGGTCTTCCGCCCCTGGGCACCTGGCGGCCACGAGGAAAAGGAGTGGCCGCGGTGGCGGCGGATGTGACGCAGGTTCAGGGCGTCAGCGTCGCCTAGGGCGACCATCACGCACGCGGGGCGCTCGAATATCTGGCCCCGGGCCCCGGGAGGCTCGTGCCTGGCCAGGTAAGAGGCTTGCTAAGCCATGAGCCAGGCTGACTGGGCCAGCCTTATCGCGAATATCGCGGTCACCCCCTGTGCGCGTATTCACTGTCCCAGGGGCCCGGCGCGGATAAAAAATGAGGCTTGCCGTACGCCGACTTCCCCCAAGTATTCTCGATCTTTATCAGTAGCCATTTAAAGCAAGTGGTAAACACGGCCTACTTGTTTATGTCACCGTCACCCATAGGCAGCTGCCCGCGAGTTAGCCCGATTAAATGGCTTTTAACATTACTAACCGGGCATTGCGCGGGAACCGGGCCCCGGCCGCGGCGGGCCCGGGCTGGGAGGGCTGGCGCGCAGCGGCTGGACGCATGGCCCAGTAGGGTCATCGTGTGCGCCAGGCTCCCCGTGCGACGGCCGGTTCCGCCCGGCCGCGCGGCCGTCGCCGGGCCGACCTGGAGGCGGCCCGGGACGCCACGATTCCGGATGTCCTCACCGGGGGCTTGCGGGTGGTGTTCGCCGGAATCAACCCGGGCCTGTACTCGGCCGCGACCGGCCATCACTTCGCCCGCCCGGGCAATCGTTTCTGGCCGGCCCTGCACCGGTCCGGGTTCACCCCGCGCCAGCTCCGCCCGGACGAGGAGGATCAGCTTCTTTCCCTGGGACTCGGGATCACCAACGTGGCCCCGCGGGCCACGGCCCGGGCTGCCGAGCTGGCCCCGGCCGAACTGCGCGAGGGCGCGCTGGCGCTGCAGGAGAAGATGACCAGGCTGCGCCCGCAGTGGCTCGCCGTGCTCGGCGTGACCGCCTACCGGACCGCGTTCGGTCAGCCCGGCGCGATCGTGGGCCCGCAGGCCGGCCGTCATCGGCCCGACCCGGCTGTGGGTGCTCCCCAACCCCAGCGGCCTCAACGCCCACTGGACCCCGGCCGCCCTGGCCGGGGAGTTCGCCCGGCTGCGGCACGGCCGCGGACGGCACGGGATGACCCCCGGGGCGCGCGGTCCGGTGATCTCGCTGATGCTGGCCGTGCCCGACGCCGCCGCGGCGGCGGCCTGGTACGCCCGGGCACTGGGGGCCACCGAGCGTGTGGAACCTGGGCGGGGTCGTGGGACTGAGCCATCGCGGACGCCCCTTTCTTCCTGGGTGAGCCGGAGGAACAACGGCTGGGATGCGCCTGCCGCCGCGGGCACCAGGACGGCGCGAGGTCGAGGTGTTCGTGGACGACCCGGACGGCTTCATCGAACGCGCCGTGGGCCGCTGGAGCGGACGGCAGCGTCAACGAGATCCGCGATCAGGAGGTCCCGGTGGGGAATCCAGTCGGTCAGGGGGGCTTCCTGGACCCCTTTGGTCACCTCTGGCCTGGTAGGAGACTAGATCTCCGCTCGGCGCACACCAGGTACAGCCACCGCCTCCGCCGGGCTGAGCGCAGCCGCCGGGCTGAGCGCGGCCAATGGCCACTGCGCCGCGACCCCGGGGAGCGGCGCGCCAGGTGACTGGGCTGGGCGGATCAGCCCGGACGCGGTCGGCGACCGCTTACCCGGCAGGGGGCCACATGACTGTCCGGCCAGACTTTGGGCCCGAATACGAGCGACGAGGAGCGGCGCGGCGGTCTCGAAGGCGGAGGGGCTCACCCCGGGCCGGAGGCGACCCGAGGAGAGAGGCCGCGAGCTGCGCGACCGCGAGCGGAGGGCTGAGGAGGCCAACTACCTCGACCCGGAGGGCAACGAGGCGCACGCGCCGGGCACGGTCTGCGAGCGGTGCGGGCAGGTCATCACCGCCGTGCAGGACGCCCGCCGCCGGCCGGACGGCCAGTGGGTGCACGAGGAGTGCCCGATCAGCCCCCGGGGGGCTCCGCGCCGGAGGCCTGATCCCCCCGGGCCCGATCTCCAGCGCCCTGCATCCCGGGGGCGGTACGCGGCTCAGTCGCGCGGTCCGGGACGTCGCCGTCCGGGACGGGGCCGCGGATGTCCCAGCCTGGGCTGTTCACCCGGACTGACACCGGGGCGGGGGCCTCGGCGCCGCAGTGACGGCAGACCTGCACGGGGCCGAATTCGTGATCACCGTGCATCAGCGTGGCTGGTGGCTCGTCCGAGACCCAGCGGTCACCCCAGGCCACCAGGGCGTGGAGCACCGGGGCGAGGTCCCGGCCCGCCGCGGTCAGGCGGTACTCCGCCCGCGGCGGGGTGCTCTGGTACTCGCGGCGCTCCAGGATCCCGGCCTCGACCAGGCTGTGCAGCCGCGCCGCGAGCCGGTCGCGGGGCGCGCCGGTGTTCCGCGCGATCTCGTTGAACCGGCGGTTGCCGAAGGAGATCTCCCGGATGGCCAGCAGCGCCCACTTCTCGCCGATCAGGTCGAGGGCCCGGGCGATGGAGCAGGGGCGGCCGGGCAGATCCGGCTGGGCGAGATGTCCCCGACCAGGGGTTTCGGGAACGGGGCGGTCGTAACCATGCTTCAAGGTTGCCATATCAAACCTACGGTCGCTACCCTTCTGGCATGCCAGTTGGAATTTCAAACCGTGAGGCGGGCGTGCCGAAGACCGCCGGACCGGGGGCCGTGTTCACCGTGGTGGTCGCGGCGATCTTCATGTCCAACCTGGACCTGTTCATCGTCAACGTGGCGCTGCCCAGCATCGGGCGGGATTTCGGCGGCAGCTCGCTGGCCGGGCTGTCCTGGGTGCTCAACGCGTACGCGATCGTGTTCGCCGCTCTGCTGGTGCCGGCGGGCGGCTGGGCGACCGGACCGGGCAGCGCCGGGTGTTCCTGGCCGGGATCGCGATCTTCACGCTCGCGTCGGCCGCCTGCGCCGCCGCCCCGGATCTGGCCGTGCTGGTCGCCGCCCGGGTCGTGCAGGCCTCGGGCGCGGCGGCGCTGATCCCCACCTCGCTCGCGCTGCTGCTGGCGGCCACCCCGGCGGACAAGCGGCCGGGCCGGGTCCGCGCCTGGGCCGCGGTCGGCGGCGTCTCGGCCGCGCTGGGCCCGGTGGCGGGCGGCCTGCTGGTCCAGCTGGACTGGCGGTGGGTGTTCCTGGTCAACCTGCCGATCGGGGCGGTCGCGCTGCTGGCCGGGAGCCGGGTGCTGCCGCACCCGCCGGCCCGGGACAGCGAGCCGCTCCCGGACCTGCTCGGCGTGGTGCTGCTCACCGCCGGGGTCGCCGGGCTGACCGGCGGCCTGGTGGAGGGACCGACCTGGGGCTGGTCCTCGGCCGGGGTCATCGCCCTGCTGGCCGGGGGGGCAGCGGCGATCGCCTGGTTCCTGTGGCGCTGCTCTCACCACGAGCGGCCGCTGGTCGAGCTGCACCTGCTGCGCATCCCGGCGTTCCGGTCGGCCACCGCCGCGGTCTTCGTGTTCAGCATCGGGTTCGCCGCCATGCTGCTGTCTAACGTGTTGTGGTGCCAGACGGTCTGGCACTACTCGGCCCTGCGCACCGGCCTGGCCATCGCCCCCGGGCCGGCCATGGTCCCGGCGCTCGCGGTCGGGGCGGGCCCGCTGGCCCGCCGGATCGGCGCTGCCCCGGTCGCGGCGGCCGGGCAACCTCCTGTTCGCGGCGGGCCTGCTGTGGCGGGTGTTCGCGGTCAGCATCACCCCGCACTATGCCGTGGAGATGCTGCCCAGCATGCTGCTGACCGGGATGGGAGTCGGCCTCACGCTGCCCACGCTGATGAGCGCCAGCACCACCGCGCTGCCGGCCGCCCGGTTCGGCACCGGGTCGGCCCTGGTGAACATGGGCCGCCAGGTCGCCTCCGCGCTCGGCGTGGCGGTCCTGGTCACCCTCCTCGGGGTCCCGGCCACGGCAGCCGCGGCGGAGACCGCGTTCCGGCGCGTGTGGCTGGTGACCGCGGCGGCCGCCCTGCTGGCCGCGGCCACCGCCGCGTTCGTGCGCCGCCCGCCCGTCCCGGCAGCCCCCTCGGCCGCGCCAGTCCCATCCACCCCGCCAGCTCGCGCGGCCCCGTCGTGATCAACCGATTGGTGCCGTGGCAGCGGCACCCATCGGTTGATCACGATTGACCCAGCGGTGCGGCCAGCCGGGGAGGGCCGGCCTCGCGAGGCGGGGGTGGGGCTGGCCCCGTTGGTCACGAGCGTGCGGACTGAGTGCGGCGGACCGGCCGTTAGGGGGGCGTTAAGGTCCTGCGCGGCGGCGTTAAGGCCGTGTGAAGATCAGCCCTGCAGCCCCCGGCCCAGGGTGAACTGGAGCCGATGGACGGCAACCGTTCTCCGCGCGGGCTGGCGGCGCACTTCGCGCTGCCCGCCGGATTCACCGCGCTCCTGGTGACCGGCGCGCTCGCCGCCGGGCTGGGCGGCCGCCTCCCGGCCACCGGGGTGCTCATCCTGGCCGCGGCCGTCGTACTGATCCATCTCCGCGGTGTCCGAGCCGCTGGTCGCCCCGGTGCTCGGGGTGATCGGCTGGCTGACGGTGGCAGGCTTCTCCCACCCGCCGTACGCCCAGCTGCGGATGACCGGCCCGGTCGCGGCGCGCGCCGCGGTGACCATGGCCGTCTGCGTCCTGGCCGGGGCCGGCCCGGCCTGATGGTGCGCTGGCTGGCGTCGTCGTTCAGACTGGGGGTTGTGCGCCTGCGTGGTGAGCGGCCCGAGGGCGGCGACGCGGGCCGGGCCGGGGCAGCGCCGCGCTGGGCCACGGACCTGCGGGCGGGCCTGCGGGGCAGGCGGCAGCTCGCCGGGATCCTGCTGGTCGCCGGCCTGCCGCTGCTCACCGCGGGGCTGGTGGGGCTGCGCCCGCACCTGGACCTCGCCAACGACCTGCTGCTCTACCTGGTGGCCGTGGTCGCGGTGGCCATCGTCGGCGGCTTCTGGCCCGCCGTGCTCGCCGCGATCACCGCGAGCCTGCTGCTCAACTGGTATTTCACCCGCCCGCTGCACACCCTGACCATCGCCGAGCCCCGCAACATGCTGGCGCTGCTGCTGTTCGTCACCGTGGCGGTGACCGTGAGCAGCGTGGTCCACCTGGCGGCCCGCCGGCAGGTGCAGGCGGCCCGCAGCGCCGACGACGCCGCGTCGCTGCTCGGCGCTGGCCCAGACCGTGCTCGGCGGGGCCGACACGCCCACCGCGGTGCTGGATCACCTGACCGGCGCCTGGGGTGGCCGGGCCGAGCTGGCCGAGCGGGTCCGGGACCAGTGGGTCCGGGTCGCGGTCAGCGGGACCGCGCCCGCCGGAGGCGGTGGCGACCCGCATCCCGGTCAGCGACGCGGTCGCCCTCCTCGTGGCCGGGCAGACCCGGCCGATCACGGCCCGGCTGCTGGACGGGTTCGCGGCCCAGGCAGGCGCGGCGCTGGACCGGGACCGGCTGCGTACCCAGGCGGCGCAGGCCGAGGCGCTGGCCGAGGGGAACCGGATGCGCACCGCGCTGCTCGCCGCGGTCAGCCACGACCTGCGCACCCCGCTGGCCTCGATCAAGGCCAGCGTGAGCACGCTGCGGCAGACCGACGTGGAGTGGACCCCGGCCGACGAGGCGGCGCTGCTCGCGACCATCGAGGACGGCGCCGACCGGCTGGACGCGCTGATCGGGAACCTGCTCGACATGAGCCGGCTGGCCACCGGGTCGCTGCAGCCGTTCCTGCGGCCCACCTCGGTCGAGGAGGTCGCGCCCGCCGCCCTGATCGGGCTGGCCCCGGCCAGCAGCGTGCGGATCACGGTCCCGGACGACCTGCCGCTGGTCCGCACCGACCCGGTGCTGCTGGAGCGGGTGCTGGCCAACCTGTTCTCCAACGCGCTGGCCCATTCCCCGGAGGGGAGGCCGCCCGAGCTGCGTGCCTGCCCGGCCGGCGGCAGCGTCCGGCTCGAGGTGCGCGACCACGGGCCGGGCGTGCCGGACGAGTTCAAGCTGCGGATGTTCGAGCCGTTCGAGCGGCTCGGCGACCGCGCGACGGGCAACGGCGTCGGCCTGGGTCTCGCCGTGGCCAAGGGCTTCCTGGAGGCGATGGGCGGCACGATCCACGCCGCGGACACGCCCGGCGGCGGGCTGACGGTCCAGCTGAGCCTGCCGGGGGCGGCGGCCCCCGCCGAGTCGGCCGCACCGCCCGTGCTGTGAGCGCCGAGCAATGAGCCGGGCAGCGACCGCCCGGCCATGACCAGGGTCCTGGTCATCGACGACGAGGAACCGATCCTGCGCGCCCTGCGGATCAACCTCACCGCCCGCAAGTACCAGGTCACCACCGCGGCGGACGGCACGTCGGGGCTGGCCGCGATGGCCCGGGACCGCCCGGACGTGCTGATCCTCGATCTCGGCCTGCCCGACATGGACGGCACCGAGGTGATCAGGGGCGTGCGCGGCTGGACGTCCACGCCGATCATCGTGCTCTCGGCGTGGGGCCAGGAAGCCCAGAAGGTGGCCGCCCTGGACGCCGGCGCGGATGACTACGTCACCAAGCCGTTCGGGATGAACGAACTGCTCGCCCGGCTCCGTGCGGCGGTCCGCCGGGCGACGCCCGCCCCCGGCGGGCCGGTCCTGGTGACCCCGGACTTCACCGTGGACCTGGCGGCCAAACGCGTGGTCCAGGGGGATGGCGACATCCGGCTGACCCCGACCGAGTGGTCGCTGCTGGAAATACTTGTCCGCAACGAAAACCGCCTGGTCACCCAGAGGCAGCTGCTCCAGGAGGTGTGGGGGCCGCAGTACCAGACCGAGGCGAACTACCTTCGGGTGCACGTGGCTCACTTGCGGCGCAAGCTGGAACCCGACCCGTCCCGCCCGCGCTACCTGCTCACCGAGCCGGGCATGGGCTACCGGTTTAGTGGCTAGCCCGGCTAGCCGGGGGGACGACCCCCGGGCTAATCTGGCCCGGGCTGGAGCTGGTAGCTGGGGTTGTAGATGGTCCGCCCGTCCTTGACCTGGGCGACCCGCCCGTGCACCGTGATCCGCCGCCCGGGCCGGATGCCGGGGATGTCCCGGCGGCCCAGCCAGACCAGGGTGACGCTGCCGGTGCCGTCCCACAGGTCGGCCTCCATCGTGAGGCTGGTGCCCCGCGGGCGGAGGGTGACCGTGCGCAGCGTGCCCGCCACGTCCACGTACTCGTGGGCGGCGGTGTCGGCGATCGGGGTCGCCCCCTCGTCCCGGCATTCGGCCTGCAGGTCGGCGGCGTGCAGCGCGTCCGGGTCGGCGGTCAGCTTCACCAGCGGCGGCATCGCGTCCGACCCGGCGGCAGGCACCGGGGCGACGGTCGTCGGCAGCGCGAGGCCCGCCGGGTAGCGGTGGGCCGCGGAACGCAGCTGGTAGGGGACGCTGGCCACCACCACGCCGGGCAGCAGCAGCAGCCGGGACTTCAGCCGCAGCGCGCTGTGGTTGTGCAGCAACTGCTCCCACCAGTGCCCGAGCACGTACTCGGGCACGTACACGGTGACGATGTCGCGCGGGCTCTCCCGGCGCAGCCGCTTGACGTACCCCATCACCGGCCGGGTGATCTCCCGGTAGGGCGAGGCGACCACGGTCAGCGGGACCGGGATGTTCGCCCGCTCCCATTCCTCCTTGAGCCGGAGCGTCTCGGCCTCGTCCACGTCCACCGTGACCGCCTCGAGGTGGCTCGGCTGGGTGGCCCGCGCGTAGGCCAGCGCCCGCAGGGTCGGCAGGTGCAGCTTGGACACCAGGACGATGGAGCGGTTGCGGGCGGGCAGGGTGAGGGTGAGGTCCTCCGCCGGGGTGAGCTCGACCGCGACCTTGTCGTAGTGCTTGTGGATGCCGCGCATGGTGAGCCAGATGATCGGCATGGCCACCACCACGATCCACGCGCCGCTGGCGAACTTGCTGATCAGCACGATGACCAGCACCACCGCGGTGAAGCAGGCGCCGATCGTGTTGATCACGCGGGACCGCATCATCCGCCGCCGGGCGGCCTTGCCGGTCGTATCGCGCAGCAGCCGGTTCCAGTGCCGGATCATCCCGGTCTGGCTGCACACGAACGAGACGAACACGCCGATGATGTAGAGCTGGATCAGCCGGGTGGGGGAGGCCTGGAACACCACGATCAGCAGGACCGCGAACCCGGCGAGCAGCAGGATGCCGTTGGAGTAGGCCAGCCGGTCGCCGCGGTTGTGCAGCTGGCGGGGCATGTTCCCGTCCCGCGACAGGATCGAGGCCAGCACCGGGAAACCGTTGAACGCGGTGTTCGCGGCCAGCACCAGGATCAGCGCCGTGACGAACTGCAGGACGTAGAACAGCGGCGAGTTGTCGCCGAACACCGCCCGGCCGACCTGGGCGATGACCGTGCGCTGGGTGGCGCCGCGGGGCATCCCGATCAGGTCCTGCGCCGGGGCGTAGTGCACGTGGCTGGCCAGGGCCAGCGCGGTCACCCCGGCGAACATGGACACCGCGATCAGGCCCAGCAGGGCCAGCGTGGTGGCCGCGTTCTTGCTCTTGGGCTTGCGGAAGGCCGGGACCCCGTTGCTGATCGCCTCGACCCCGGTGAGCGCGGTGCAGCCGGAGGAGAACGCCCGCAGCAGCAGGAAGAGCAGGGCGACCCCGGTGTACTCGCGGCTGGTCCTGATCCGGTAGCCCGCGCTGTCGGACTCCAGGTGGTGGCCGAGCCCGATCCGGGTGAACCCCCAGATGATCAGCAGCGTGACCACGCCGATGAAGCAGTAGGTGGGGATCGCGAACGCGGTGCCGGACTCCCGGACACCACGCAGGTTCATCAGCGCGATGGCCGCGACGACCACCACGGCGATGAGCGTGACCCGCGAGTCCAGGGCCGGGAAGGCGGACGCCAGGTTCGCCACGCCGGCCGACACCGACACGGCCACGGTCAGCGTGTAGTCCACCATCAGCGCGCTGGCCACCACCAGGCCGACCCGGGGCCCGAGGTTGGTGGTGGCCACCTCGTAGTCCCCGCCGCCGGAGGGGTACGCGTGCACGTTCTGCCGGTACGACGCGACCACGACGAGCATGAGCACGCCCACCGCGAGCGCGATGTAGGGCGTGTAGTGGAAGAACGCGATGCCGCCGACCGACAGGACGATCAGGATCTCCTCGGTCGCGTACGCCACCGAGGACAGCGCGTCGCTGGCGAACACCGGCAGCGCGATCCGCTTGGAGAGCAGGGTGTGGCCGAGCCGGTCGCTGCGTACTGGGCGGCCCAGTAGCAGGCGCTTGACGACACCGAACATCATGGCCACGAGGGGCCATGCTAAGCGGGCCCCGGGGTGTGCGCTAGCCCGCGGGCCCGGCCAGCGGGCGGGCGGGACGCGTGCGGGTCAGTTGCCGAAGGCGATGTTGTGGCCGGTGATGTGCACCAGGGCCCCCTGCGACGTGAGGCTGATGCTCTGCAGGGTCATCCCCATCGGCAGGCTGGGCAGCGGGATCGTGAAGTCGCCGAGCCCGCCCAGCAGCGAGGTCGGGATCCCGCCCGCCGAGATGAGCTTGACGTGGATCTTGTTGCCCGACTGGGTCACCCGCGCCACCCCGCTGCCGGAGAAGAGCCCAGCCACGGTCGCGGTGACCTTGGCCTCGTCGTCGCTGATCCTGGCGATCTTCAGGTTGGCCACCCCGGCGGCGCTGGACCCGGCCTTGGCCAGGCTGCCGAAGGTGATCAGCCCGGTGCCGTTGATGCTGGACACGGTGCCGCTGTTGAAGCCGGAGTTGAGCTTGATGTCCCTGAGCGTCGCGTTGATGTCGTCGATCGTCACCGGCCCGGTCTTCTCGCCGGTCGCGGTGATGTGCACGTCGTTGAAGTTGCGGGCAGCCAGCTGGGTGAGGAACGGGAAGCCCTCGATCGTCACGTCCGGCTTGGAGCTGAAGCCCTGCTTCTGGATCTGGGTGGCGAACTCGTTGTCCGCGTACCGCACAGCCACCCGGTCGGCGACCACGAGCAGGCCGGCCAGCACCACCAGGACGATGAGCAGGACGAGCGGCCAGCGGCGGCGGCGGCGCGGGGCGCGCTGGTAGCGGTCCTCGGGGTCGTCAAACAGGCCACTGTATCCGCGGTCGTTTCCGGGCTGGATCGGCAGGCGCTGCGTCGGGTATTCGCTCACGGAAGCCGCCAGGTGCTCATGTCCCGGCCGGGTGCCAGGCAGCATTGCGCAAATGTTATGACATGACCGGCTGGGACGCAGGGGCAGACGCCGGGGCGCTGGGCCGCCTGCCGCCCGTCCCGGACGGTATCTGCCCTGTTCACAGCCGAGTCATCCAGGTTTCTGGGAATTGAATTATCCCAGCCGGGATACATTTACGGCCTCCAATTGATGTGAGGCCGAATTCGTGATCAGCGCGGTCCGGCCGCCGGGCTCCACGGCGAACTCACGGGGCAGTAGTCCCGCCCCGATCACCCCGATGAGGGCCGGCCGAGCCAGGGCCGCGGCCGCGTCGATCACCGCGACACAGGCCGGGTGGCCCGGGTGCGTGCCGGAGTTGGCGACCAGGATCCGGCGGTCGCCCGGCAGCGCCGTGAGCCCGATCGGCGCCCGCCCGACCTGGACCTTCGCGATCAGCGCCCGGCCCGGATCGCTGCGCAGCCGCGCGGCCGAGAAGGCCAGCAGCGAGTTGCTGGCCCGGGCGGTCACCCACACCGTCGCCCCGCCGGCCGTGGTGATCACCCGGCCCGGGTCACAGCCCGCCGCGACCGCGTCCCGCACCGCCCCGGCCGGATCCGCCTCGGCCTGCGGGACGCTGATCACGCTCAGCGTGCCCTGGCTGGCCCGCAGGTCCCGCTTCTGGGTGGTCGCGTACAGCCACTGGCCGCCGCGGGCCATGGTGATCCCGATCGGGTTCACCCCCAGCCGCACATCCCCCACGAACCCGGAGTCACGCAGCCCGCTGGCCAGCGCGGCGGCCAGGTTGAACACGGCCAGGGTGCCGCTGCCCTGCAGGGTGACGAACGCGAACCGGCCGTCCGGGGACACCGCCACCTCGACCGCGCCGGCCCCGCCGGGGCTGGTGAGGGTGCCCAGCACGCTGCGGGCCCGGCCATGCTCGGCGCGGCGCACCCTGACCACCACGGCGCCGCTGCCCGAGGCGGCCAGCAGGTAGCGCCCGTCGGGGGTGAGCGCCTCCCCGTGCACCGGGGCGGGCACCGTGATCCGGTGGGCCAGGACGGGGGCCAGCCCCGCGTCGGCCCGGAGCACCTCGATCGAGCGGCCCACCCCGGTGGACACGAACGACCAGTCCCCGTTGCCGGACACCGTGACCGCGAACGGCATCCCGGTCAGCGTGACGAACCGGGGATGAATGCCGGCCAGCCGGGGCGCGGTGGAGGACGTCGTCACACAGCCGGGTGGGGTCAGCGCCACGGCGGCCGGGCGGCCCCGGTGGGTGATGGCCAGCGCGGTGCCCGCCAGGCCCAGGATGACCAGGGCGACCAGGGCCGCCACCATCCGGGAGTGCCACCAGGCCCGGGAGTCGCCGGGGACCGGGGTGCCGGGGCGGCCGCCCCCGGGCGGCGGCGATCCGGTGCTGCCCGGGGACGGCGGGCCGGCGGTGGCGGGGAGTGGCCCGGTGCTGGTGGGCTGGGCGCTGGCGGGGAGTGGCCCAGCGCTGGTGGGCTGGGCGCTGGTGGGTAGTGGCCCAGCGCTGGCGGCCCCGGCGCTGGGGGGGAGTGGCTCCTGGAAAGCGGGCAGGTCCGGCGGGGTTAATGGCTCGATCCAGGCGGGCTGGGCCGGATCGGTGGGCGGCCCCTCCCGGCCCTCGTCGTACGGGGTGCGGTACGCCACTGGCGTGCCCAGCTCCCCGGCTGGGTCGGTCTCCGGGGGCCGGTAGTCTCCCGGGCCCGGCCGGGCGAGGCCCGGCGGTTCGGGAAATAGCGTTTCGGAGAGTGCCGGTTCGGGGGCTGCCGGTTCGGGGGCTGCCGGTTCGGGGGCTGCCGGTTCGGGGGCTGCCGGTTCGGGGGCTGGAAGACAGGCGGCACGCAGCGCCTCAGCGAAATCCAGGCACCGCGGGTAGCGGTCGCCCGGCGACTTGGCCAGGGCTCTGGCCATGACCAGATCCACGGCGGGTGGCAGGCCGGGGCGCACGCTCGTGAGCCGCGGCGGCGCCTCGGACAGCTGGGCCCACAGCAGCGCCAGGTGCTGATCGCGGCGGAACGGGGGGACGCCGCAGAGCATCTCGAACGCCGCGGCGGCCAGCGAGTACTGGTCGCCCCGGCCGTCCACCGGCCGGTTCTCGATCTGCTCCGGGGCGACGTAGTCGAGCGTGCCGACCAGCTGGCCGGTGGCGGTCAGGCCCAGGCCCGCCACGGCCTGCTTGCTCAGCCCGAAATCGGACAGGTACACGTGGTCGGTGCGGCCGCCGCCGGGTGCCGGGTCGAGCAGCATGTTCGCGGGTTTCACGTCCCGGTGCACCAGCCCGCGCGCGTGCGCCGTATCCAGCGCGGCGGCCACCTGGGACACGATGTCGACCGCCCGCCGGGTGGCCAGCGGCCCCTCGGCATCGATGAGGGTCCGGACATCGGGGCCGGACACGTACCGCATGGCGATGAACAGCACGCCGTCGGCCTCGCCCGCGGCGAAGACCGGGATGATGTTGGGGTGATCCACCGCGGCGGCGGCCCGGGACTCCCGGATGAACCGCTGCTGGAAGCCTTCGTCCTCGGCCAGCACCGGGTCGAGGACCTTGAGCGCGACCTGCCGGTCCAGCTGGAGGTCGTAGGCCCGGTAGACAACGGCCATCCCGCCGCGGCCGATCTGCTCATCGACCTGGTAGCCGGCCACCCGCCCGCCCGCGGGGACTGGGCTACCTGGCCAAGGGGCCTCGCCACTCACCACGCCTCCAGCGCTCGCCTGCCCGCTCCTGCACCGACCGCGCTTCCTCTCGGGTGCGCGCCCTGCATTCTCCCGGTTGCCGGGGCATTCTCGCTGAAGGATTCAGTTTCGGGCATTCCGGACATGTGTAGTGTGCCGGGAAGTGGGCGGAGTAAGGGAAAGCCCGCGGGCTTGATGCTAAGGGGGACTATATTACCGTGGGTTGAATCACCATAGACTAGGCAAATGAACGAGCGTCTAGTGTCGCCGCCGGATGCGCCGGTGCTTGTGGTGAAGACCCAGGGATCCGACCAGACACTGCGTGCTGGCTCGCAGTACCGGGTCGGCCGTGACCCCCGCTCCGACATCGTGATCAACGACTCCCGCGTCTCCTGGCGGCACGCTGTGCTCCGGGCCGACCGCGAGGCGTGGGTCCTGGAGGACGCCGGGAGCACTAACGGGACCTTCCTTGGGACCCGGCGCATCGGCAAGGTGGAGATCACCCAGAACTGTGTCCTGCGGCTTGGTCATCCCGACGACGGGCCGGTGATGATGTGCTCGGTGGACAGGGGCGCCGGGAACACCGCGCTGGGCACCGGGACGAGCAGCGTGGACCGCCGTCCCACCGCGGTGATGCGCGCGCCCGCCCGGCTGCTGCGCATCGGCCGTGCTCCCGGCAACGATCTGGTCGTCCCCGACCTCAGCGTGTCCCGGGAGCATGCGGAACTGCGCAACCTCGGCGACGGGCGGTACGAGATCGTCGATCTGGACAGCCACAACGGGACGTTCGTGAATGGCCGGCGGGTCACCCGGGCGGCGGTTACCGAGCAGGATCTGATCGGTATCGGCCGGGCCAGTTTCCGCCTGTTCGGTGATGAGCTCCGCGAATTCATCGACGAGGGTGATGTCTCGCTCGTGGCGCAGGATCTCACGGTGCGGCTGTCCAATGGCAAGATCCTGCTGGACCAGGTGAGCTTCCCGATCCCGGAGCGATCACTGGTGGGGGTGATCGGCCCGAGCGGCGCCGGCAAGTCAACCTTGCTCGGCGCCCTGACCGGCATGCGCCCGGCGACCGAGGGCACCGTCCTGTACGACAACCGCGACCTCTACACGCACTACGCGGAGCTACGGCACCGGATCGGGCTGGTGCCCCAGGACAACATCCTGCATGCCCAGCTCAAGCCCCGGCGGGCCCTCCGGTACGCCGCCGAGCTGCGGTTTCCTGGCGACACCTCGCAGGCGGAGCGCGACCGCCGGGTGGATGAGGTGATCGATGAGCTCGCGCTCACCGCCCACTGCGGGACCCGGACCGGGGCCATGTCCGGCGGCCAGCAGAAGCGGGTCAACGTGGCGCTTGAGCTGCTCACCAAGCCGTCCCTGCTGTTCCTGGACGAGCCCACCTCCGGGCTGGATCCCGGGCTGGACAAGTCGGTGATGGAGCTGATGAGCGGGCTGGCCAAGGACGGCCGGACCGTCATCATCGTCACCCACAGCGTGGCCAACCTGGACGTGTGTGACCGGCTGCTCGTCCTGGTCCCGGGCGGCCGGGTGGCTTACTACGGGCCGCCGGCCGAGGGCCTGCGCTACTTCGGGAAGGCGGGCTGGGCCGAGGTCTTCCAGGCCTTCGAGGCCGAGCCGGACCGCGACTGGGCCGGGGACTTCAAGCGGTCGCCGTACTACGCCGAGCACGTGGCGGGCGGGCTGGCCCAGCAGGTGCCCGGGGGTGCGCGCCAGTCCCCGGGGCGTCCGCCCGCGCCACGCGGCGCGCTCAAGCAGGTCTCCACCCTGTGCCGGCGCTACCTGGCTGTCATCGCCTCCGACCGCAGCTACCTGGCGGTGCTGGCCATCATGCCCATCGTGATCGGGCTGCTGCTGCGGGCCGTTCCCGCCCCGGAAGGCCTGGGGGGCCGCCCGGGCACCAACGGGGACGCCGAATCCCTGCTCCTCGTCCTGATCATCGGGGCGTGTTTCATCGGGGCGGCCAACTCGGTCCGCGAGCTGGTCAAGGAACGGGCCATCTACGCCCGGGAACGGGCCGCCGGGCTGTCGTCCGGCACCTACCTGTTCTCCAAACTCATCGTGCTGGGCGTCATCAGCGGGCTGCAGGCGCTGCTGCTCGTGCTGCTGGGCCTGTTCGATCGCCCGATGCCCAGCCATGGCTCACTGATCAAGTCGTCGCCCTTCCTGGAGATAGTCCTGGCCATCGTGGTGCTGTCGCTGGCCTCGATGGCGCTGGGGTTGCTCGTCTCGTCGATCGTGAGCACGTCCGAGAAGGCCATGCCGCTGCTGGTCCTGCTGGCCATCGCCCAGGTCATCCTGTCTGGCGGGGTGCTGCCGCTGAACGGCAAGGTCGGGCTGAACCAGCTGTCCTGGATCGCCCCGGCCCGGTGGGGCTTCGCGGCCACCGCCTCCACGGTGAAGCTGAACCGGATCTCGCCCCCGGTCAGCGGGCTCCCCGATCCGCTGTGGGATCACAAGCCGCAGGTCTGGCTGATGGACATGGGGTTGCAGGTAGCCCTGGGGCTGATCTTCACCATCATCGCGTGGCGCCGCCTGGTCGGGCTCAGCCCGGGCCGGAAGCGGCGCTGACCAGGTCCCGCGCCACCGCCGCCGCCGGGCCGGGTGAAACGATCGTGAGGTGACGACACCCCAGCGGCCACCGCCGCCCCCGGGCCCGCCCCCCGGGGGCGAGCCGGTCCGGGCGGAACCGGCCGCCGGTGAGCCGGACGGGGCTGGGCCGGGCCAGCCGGAGCCTCGGGGGGCGGCGCCCGCCGCGGCCCGGCCGGCTGGTACGCCGCCGGGGGTGGTGGTCGAGGATCACCTGGGCCGCCGGATCCGCCGCCCGGGCGACCTGCTGAGCTGTGCCGGCGCGTGTCTCGGCATAGCCCTGCTCGTCGCGGCCGGCCTGCTGGCCAAGGCCACCACCAGCGGGGTCGAGACCGACGTCGTGCGGGCCAGCCGCCGGCTGCCGCACGAGGTGCTGTCCACGCTGCGCGTCCTGGCCATCGTGGTCCTGGTGCTGCTGCCGGTGGCGCTGGCCGTCCGGCAGCTCGTCCGCCGCCAGCCCCGCCGGCTGGCGGAGGCCGTGACCACCGGCGTGGCCACGGCCGGCGTGGTCGGCCTGGCCGGCCTGGCGCTGCGCAGTGGCGTCGGCGATCAGCTCTACCGGGCCATCGCCATGTCCTCGCCGAAGGCAGGCCACTTCGCGCTGCTGGACGGCTACCTGGCCGGGCTGGTGGCCTACACCACGATCATCGACCTGCGGGGGCGGCCGCACTGGCGTACCGCCCTGTGGCTGACCCTCGTGGTGTACGCGGTGGCCAGCCTGGCCACCCTGCACACCACCGTGCTCTCGGTGCTCATCACGCTGCTGCTCGGCCGGGCGATCGGGCTGGGGGTGCGCTACGCCGCCGGTTCCATGTCCCAGCGGCCCACCGGCGAGGCGATCGCGGCCGCGCTCGCCACGGTCGGCCTGGCCGTGGCCGTGCTGCGCCGGGTGGATGCGGCCACCGTGGGCACGCGGCGCTACGAGGCGGTCACCCGCGACGGCACCGGGCTTGATGTGCGCGTGTTCGACCGTGACCAGCAGGCGGCTGGCGCGCTCTACCGCGTGTACCGGCTGGTCCGGCTGAGCGGGCAGGTCTCCCGCCGGGCCCCGCTGACCACCGACCGGGCGGCCGAGCGCACGGCCTTGCTCACCTATGCGGTGGAGGACGCCGGGGTGCCCACCCCGCGGCTGCGTGCCCTGCTGCGGGTCGGCCCGGAAGCCCTCGCGCAGGCCACCGAGGAGATCCCTGGCACCCCCCTGGCCGATCTCGCCGGCACGCTGACCGACGCCCAGCTGGAGTCGGTGTGGGACGCGGTGCTCCGGCTGCACGCGCACCGGGTCACGCACCGGTCGCTGACCGCGGACCGGATCCTCATCGACGATGCGGGCCAGGTCGTCCTGCTCGATCCGGGCAGCGGCGACGTGGCCGCCAGCGATCTGCAGCTGCGGCTGGACCTGTCCCAGCTGCTCGCCGAGCTGGCCACGCTGGTCGGGCCGGACCGGGCCGCGGACCTGGCCGTGCGCAAGGTCGGCTCGGCTGAGCTGGTGACCTTGGTCTCGCTCCTGCAGCCGGTGGTGCTGGCCCGGTCCACCCGGACCACGCTGCGGCGGCACAAGGACGTGCTGCCCGCGCTGCGCAAGCGGCTGCTGACGGCCGCCCCCCAGGACGCCACCGAGGCTCCGCCGGTCCAGCTAGAGCGCATCCGGCTGCGCAGTCTGGTCACGCTGGTGGCCAGCATCCTCGCGGGCTACCTGCTGATCGTTCAGCTCGGGCGGGTCAATTTCGCCACGCTGTTCCGCCAGGCTGCTCCGCTCTGGATCCTGGTCGGCCTGGGCCTGTCGGTGCTGACTTACGTCGCCGCCGCGTGGTCGCTGTCCGGATTCGTCCCCGTGCGGCTGGGCTTCATCCGGACCATGCTGGCCCAGCTGGCCGGGTCGTTCGTCACCCTGGTGACGCCGGCCGCGGTCGGCGGCGCCGCGCTGAACATCCGTTACCTGCAGCGCAACAAGGTGCCCCCGGCCGTGGCGGCGGCCAGCGTCGGAGTGGCCCAGGTGGTGGCCTTCGTCCTGCACATCACGCTGCTGGTCGTCTTCCTGGCCATCACCGGCGCGCGGAGCCATTCGCTGCGGCCTCCTACCTGGGTCTACTTCGTGATTGCCGGGCTCGTCGTGGCGGCGCTCGTCGTGGCGGCGGTGCCACGCGGCCGGCGGCTGCTCCGGGCCCGGCTCGCCCCGGCGCTGGGACAGGTGCTGCCCCGCCTGCTCGAGGTGATCCAGCAGCCGCGGAAGCTGGCCGAGGGCATCGGCGGCGCGCTCATGCTCACCGCCTGCTACATCCTCTGCCTGGACGCCTGCGTGCGCGCCTTCGGCGGGTCTCTCACGTTCACCGCCGCCGCTGTGGTGTACCTGACCGGGAGCGCCCTGGGCTCGGTGGTGCCCACGCCCGGCGGGCTCGGCGCGGTCGAGGCCGCCCTGGCGGCCGGGCTCACGGCGACCGGGATGGCGGCGGCCACGGCGGTCAGCGCGGTGCTGCTGTTCCGGCTGCTCACGTTCTGGCTGCCGGTCCCGGTCGGCTGGGCCGCGTTCAGCTACCTTCGCCGCCGGCAGGCCCTCTGAGGCCGGTGAGTGCCGTTCGGCGGCAGGCACGTGACTTTGGTCCCTCGCGCCCGGCCTCCCGCGATGGCTCACTTAGGACATGTTCGCGAGCCACCAGGTCGTGCTCGACATGACCTTCACCCGGGCCCGGGCCCGGCTGGCGGGGCTGGGCAACGGGGGAGGACTGCACGGCCCGTCCGAACGTGCCTACGCCCAGGGGCTGGACGGGCTGGTCCGGGTGGGCCCGTTCGGCGCGGTCCTCGGTGCGTCCAAGCTGGTCCGGGTGCAGGTGCTGGAACCGGTGCCGCGCGATGGCGCCGTGGTGCTTCCGCTGCGCTGGGAGGCTACCGGGGCGACCGGGGGGCTGTTCCCGGTGCTCGACGCGGACCTGACCCTGACTGCGGACGGTCCGGAACGCTGCAGGCTGGTCCTGACCGGGGCCTACCGGCCGCCGCTGGGCACCGTGGGCGCGATCCTCGACCGGGCCCTGCTCAACCGGGCGGCGGCCGCGACCATCCGCTCGCTGGTGTCCGAGGTGGCGGACTCGATCGTCGCGGGGGAGAGAGCTGCAGGTCTGGCTGCTGCGCACGAGCCGGCCGCGGCGCCGGCCCGGTGGCGTGCCGAGCCGGAGGTCACCTGACCCCGGAGTGACGTTCCGGCCGGACCCGCCGCAGCCACGGGCCGGGCGGGTGTCACGGCGCCGGCCCGGCTTGCCTAGGATCGCTCACCATGACGGGCCTGCTCGCCGCGCTGCGCGGACTGCTGCACCGCGCCGGGATATCCCTGAATATCCTGCTGGTCGCGGTGGTGGCGGTGGCTGCGGTGACCATCGGTCCCGCCTATTACGCAGCGGCCCAGTCCTCCGTGGTCCAGGACACCGTGGGGGCAGCCGCCGCGCCGGGCCGCGGCCTGGAGGTGGCCCAGTCCGGCGGAGTCGCTGCGGTCAGCTCGGTCGCCACCGAGGTCCAGGGCCTGCTTGCCCACTACCTGGGCAGCCCGGCCACGGAGCGGCGCCTCTTCAGCCCGCCCGTGACGGCCGCCGAGACGACTGTGCAGGCCGACAACCAGACGGTCCCGCTCGTCTACCGCTCGGGCGTCTGCGCTCATCTGCGCTTCACGTCCGGTCACTGCCCCCGCGCGTCCGGCCAGGTGGCCGTGAGCACCTCGCTGGCCTTCCTGCTGCACTGGCACACCGGTCAGCGGATCGCCGTGCCGACCTGGCGGCATCTGGTCATCGCCGGCCAGTACCGGATCAACGTGGCCGCCGCGGGCACCCGGTACTGGTTCGACGCGGGCAACCGCTACTTCCCCTACGAGACCGCCAGCGGACCGAAAGGAGCCCCGACCCCCTACGACGCGATGTTCACCCCGCTGGCCACGATCGACGCTGTTCCGGGCAGTGTGCAGGGCACCGACTACGCCGACTTCTCGCTGATCCCCGGGCATCTCACCGGGCCCGACGTGGCGCGGGTGCAGGCGGCGGTCAACGGGCTCATCCTGGGCCCGGTACTGACAAAGCAGGGGGCGACCACGACCACGACCCTGCCCTCCACCCTGGGCACGATCCGCGCCAGCTGGCGGGCCATTGAGGTGCCGGTGGTGCTGATCACCGCGCAGCTGCTGCTGCTGGCCTGGCTGCTGCTGTTCCTGATCGTCGCGGACGCCGCGGAAGCCCGCGGCCCGGAGGTGGCCCTGGCCAAGATGCGCGGCCGCGGCCGGTGGCGGACGCTCACCTTCGGCCTGGCCGAGCCGGTCATCCTGCTCGGCGTGGCCCTGCCGGCCGGCGTCCTGGCCGGGTGGGCGCTCACCGCCGGGCTCGCGCACATCCTGCTCCGGCCGGGCACGCCGGTCGGGCTGCCCGGTACGGCCTGGCTGGCGGCCGCGGTGGCGACGGCCGGCGGCCTGGCCGCGGTGGCGGCAAGCGCGCGGCGGACGCTCAGCCGGCCGGTGGTAGATCAGTGGCAGCGGGCCAGCCGCGGCGCCGCGCAGCGCGGCTGGGTGCTGGATGCCATCCTCATCACCGCGGCCGTGGCCGGCCTGGTCGAACTGCGGCTCAGCGGCGAGATCGGCTCGGCCCGGCGGGGCGTTCTCGGCCTCCTGCTGCCCGGCCTGCTCGGCCTGGCGGTCGCGGTGGTCGCCTCCCGGCTGCTGGTCGTGGCCTGCCGCGCCGGGTTCGGGGTCACCGGGCGCCGGGGCCGGGTGGGGCCGTTCCTGGCCCTCCGGCACGTCGCCCGCAGGCCCGGGGGGATGCGCACCACGATCGTGCTGGCGACCGCGTTCGCCCTGGCCGGATTCGCGGCGGGCATCTGGGCGGTCACCGTGGCCAACATCAGGTCGGTGGCTGACGCCCGGGTCGGCGCGGCCACCGTGCTCTCGGTGACCCCGCCCTCCGGCCGGGACCTGGCCACGATCGTGGACCGGATCGACCCGGGCGGCCACCGGGCCATGGCGGTTGACGAGTACGAGAACCTGTCCGGCAGCAACGCCGGGCAGCTGCTGCTGGCCGTGCGACCCGCAGCGATTCGCCCGGATCGCGGCCTGGCGGCCGGGCTGGGCCGCGGGCCGCCCGCTGAGCTCGCTGACGGCCGCGCTGGACCCGCCCGCCCCGCCACCGGTCGTGCTGCGCGGGGACGAGGTGCGGGTCAGCTTCGCCGCCGGGACGATCAGTCCCGCGGGCGGCACCCTGGTCCTGGACGTGTACGAAGAGGGGGTGGGCGCGCTCGGGCAGACCCCGGTCTATCTCGGCCCGGCGCGCGGTTCGCGGACGGCCACCGCGCAGCTGACCGGCTGCCCGTGCGTGCTGGCCGACCTGACGATCTCCGCGCCCCCGCCACCGGCCGCGGCGACCGGCCCGCCGCCGGTCACCGGATCGATCACCATCGCCAGCATCGGCGTCCGGCCGGCCACGGCCGGTGGACCCTGTCTGACGCCGGGCTGGGCACGCCCGGGCGATGGCGGTCCGGCGGACACGGGGCCAGTCCCTGCGCCCGGGACCGGCGCTGGCCTGGTCCTTCAGCACCCAGCCGGGGACAGACCCCGACCGCGGTCTCGGTGGACCGGCCCTCCCCGCTGCCGGCCGTCGTGGCGCGGGGATCGCGCCCGGTGGCCGCGGCCTCTTCCAGGTCACCGGGCTGGACGGCAGCCCGCTGGCCGTCCGCACGGCCGGGCTGGCCGCGGCCATCCCGGGCGCGCCGGTCAACGGCATCGTGGTTGACCGCACCTACGCGGAGCGGGCCACCGGCGGAATTCCCCCGGATACGCCAGCCAGCAGGTGTGGCTGGCTCCCGGGGCGCTGGCCGGGGTCCGGGCCGGGCTGATCGCGGCCGGCGTGCGCATCACCGCGGTGACCACCGCGGCCTCGGCCCGGGCTCAGCTGATGCGGCAGGGCCGGCCCTGGCCACCGTGCTGTTCCTGGCCGATGCGGCCGCCGCCGCCGCGCTGGCGGCCGGGGCCGCCATCACCGGCCTGTACGCGTCGGCCCGGCGCCGGCGGCACGAGTACGCGGCGCTCATGGCCAGCCGCGTGCCGCGCCGGTCCATCCGGGCCTCGCTGCTCGCCGAGCAGGCCATCGTGGTCGGCTTCGGCGTGGTCATCGGCCTGGCTGCCGGGTTCCTGGCCACCCTGCTCGCCGCGCGCAACGTCCCCGAGTTCATCAGCCAGCCGCCGGCCCCGCCGCTCAGTTACGGGCCGCCCGCGGCCGAGCTGGCCCTGCTGGTCGGGGCGGCGCTGGTCGTGCTGATCCTCGCGGCGGTCACCGCCAGCGTGCTGCTGGTCCGCTCGGTCCAGCCGGACCTGCTGCGGGAGGCTGAGCCGTGACCCCGCCCGCGGTTCGCTGTGACAACCTGGTCCACGTCTACGGGACTCCCGGCTCCGAGGTGGCGGCGCTGCGCGGGGTGGACCTGACCGTCCGGCCCGGGGAAATGGTCGCGCTGCTCGGCCCGTCGGGGGCGGGCAAGACCACCCTGCTCTGGCATCTGGCCGGGCTGCTGCGGCCCACCGCGGGCCGGGTGGAGATCAACGGCCAGCGGCTCACCGATCTGGGCGCTGGCGCGCTGGCCCGGTTCCGGCTGACCGAAGTGGGGCTGCTGCTGCAGAATCCGGGCCGCAACGTGCTGCCGTACCAGAGTGCGCTGGGCAACCTGCTGTTCGCCCAGGCCCCGGCCCGGCGGAGCGCGGCGGCCCGGCGCCGCCGGGCCGCGGAACTACTGGACCGGGTCGGCCTGGCCAGCGCGGCGCACCGGCGGGCGGGCCGGCTGTCCGGGGGTGAGCAGCAGCGGCTTGCCCTCGCGGTCGCGCTGGCCAATGAGCCCGGGCTGCTCCTCGCCGATGAGCCGACCACCCAGCTCGACCCGGTGTCGGCCGCCGCGGTGATCGAGCTGATCCGGGAGGCCAACACCAGCGCGCACACGACGGTGGTCGCGGTGACCCACGATCCGGCCGTGGCGTCCGCGCTGGGCCGCACGATCACGATCCGGGACGGGCGGGTCGGCGCCGAGGGCCTGGCCGGAGAGGAGTACGTCGTGGTGGGGCGGGACGGCACCCTGCAGCTCCCGGCCGATCTCACCGACCTCTTCCCGCCCGGGTCGCTGGCCCGGGCGGAACGCCAGGAGGACGGCGTGTTCCTGCGCCAGGTGGATCCCGGCGGCCCGGGGGACTCCGGCCCGGGGGACTCCGGCGGCCACCCGGACTCTGACGGTCCTGCCGGGCGGGGAGCGGCCCGGTGAGCGTCCTGGAGGCCCGCGGCCTGCGCTATGCGATCGGCGGCCGGCTGCTCCTGGCCGACTTCGACCTGACGGTCGGTCCCGGCGAGCGGGTGGCCGTAGTCGGGCCGTCCGGATCCGGCAAGACCAGCCTGCTCGCGCTGCTGGCCGGCCTCGCCGCACCCGCGGGCGGCCAGGTGCTGCTCGACGGCGTCCCGGTTGTCCCGGGCCAGGTGCCGCCGGGCGTGGCGACCGTGCTCCAGGGGCACGGCCTGGTGTCGCTGCTCACCGCGGCGGAGAACATCGAGATCACGCTGTTCGCCACGGACATGCCGCCGGGCCAGGCCGCAGCGGCGGCCCGCGAGGCGCTGGCCTCAGTGGGCCTGGCCGAGCACGCCGGGCAGCTGGCCGACGAGCTGTCCGGCGGGCAGCAGCAGCGGGTGGCGGTCGCGCGGGCGCTGGCCACCGGGCCTGCCGTGCTCATCGCGGATGAGCCGACCGCCGAGCAGGACAGCGCCTCACGCGAGCTGGTCCTCAGCCGGATGCTGAGTCTCGCGGACAACGGGAAATCGCTGGTCCTGGCGACCCACGACCCAGAGGTCGCAGTACGCTGCGACCGCGTCGTGGACCTGGCCGACCTGCGGCCGGATCGCCTCGGCCGTTCTGGGTTGGCCACTGGATGACGTGTTAAATACCATAGCTTTACCATTGAATGGTTTTTTGTTTACTATCGCGCATCGTACCTTCACGGCAACCCCAGCAGCGATGCTGAGTCCCCGGCAACGGACATTGCCCGCCCAGCGTCCCTGCGCCCCAGCTACCGCAGGAGGAGCTACATGTTACGGAGATGGTGCATCCCGCTCGCTGGCCTGGGCATCGTGCTCGGGTCGGTGGCGGCGGCCGGAACGGCCTCCGCAGCACCCGCCGCGCAGCACGCTACCCACCTGATCAGGCCCGCGGTGCACCTCATCCGCCCGGCCGGCCACGGCACCAGACCCCTAGTCGCGCACGGCGGCCCGGCGAACGCGGCTTCGAGCACCAACTGGTCCGGCTACGCCGCCGCCAGCGGAACCTACAAGAGCGTGTCCGCGAACTGGACCGAGCCGACCGGCACCTGCAGTGGCTCGGCCAAGTACTCCAGCTTCTGGGTCGGCCTCGACGGCTACAACAGCAGCACCGTCGAGCAGACCGGCAGCGAGGTGGACTGCTCGGGCAGCACGCCGGAGTATTACTCCTGGTACGAGATGTACCCGGCGTACCCGGTCAACTTCAGCAACCCGGTCAGCCCGGGGGACAAGTTCTACGGCTCGGTCACCTTCAACGGCGGCAGCAGCTACACGCTGGTCCTCAAGGACACCACCAAGGGCTGGAGCCACACCGTCAGCGCGTCGCTCAAGGGCGCGGCCAACTCCTCCGCCGAGGTAATCGCGGAAGCTCCGTGCTGCACGGCCAGCGGCGGCATCCTGCCCCTGGCCCACTTCAGCCCGGTGACCTTCAGCAGTGCCACGGTGGACGGCTCGGCGATCGGGAACTTCAGCCCGACGCAGATCATCATGGTGGACAATTCCGGCCGCGACAAGGACTCGGTCTCGTCACTGAGCGGGGGTAACAGCTTCAAGGTCACCTGGCTGAGAAGCAACTGACCGCCTGACGGGAGCGGCCCCGGCGACGATGGCGTCGCCGGGGCTGATCCATGTCACCCGCCCGGCTGGGCGGTACCCGGCGCAGTGCACCGCCGCGCCCGGGACCACAATGGCGCCCAGGTGCCGGGAAGGGGAAGCCGTGACCGCTGGAGTCCGCCGGATCGTGCCGCTCACCCTGGGCTGGGCGGACCTGCCGCGTTCGGTGTCCGTGGACGGCGCGTCCGATCTGCAGATGCTGCGTGAGCCGGTACCCGGCGTCCTGCTCCTGGCCGACGGCGGCTGGCTGCTGCTGGATACCGGGTACAACACCGCGCTGATCACCGATCCGGCGCTGCGCGCCCGGTTCCACGGGGATCCGCTGGTCCAGCCGGTTCTGCCCGGCCCGGGGGAACCGCTGGCCGAGGCGCTGGACGCGGCCGGCGTCAACCTGGCCGACATCCACGCGGTCGCCGTCAGCCACCTGCACTACGACCACGCCGGGGGCCTCAAGCACTTCGCCGGCCGGGTGCCGGTGCACATCCAGCGGGCCGAGCTCGACTACGGCATGTCCAGCCCGCCCGGGCCTGAGGAGAACGGCATCTACCGGGTGGACTTCGACGATCCGCGGATCGACTGGCGGGCCGCCGAGGGCGACGCGGAGATCGCTCCCGGCGTGACCGCCGTGCTGACCGCCGGGCACACCCCCGGCCACCAGAGCTTCGTGGTGCGGATGGATCCGTCGGCCGGCGGCGGGGGGTTCGTGTTTGCCTTCGACGCCGCCGACCTGACCGAGAACATCGACCAGGAGGTCGCCGTGGGCGGCCGGATCGGGGCGTCGGCGGAGCAGAGCGTGGCCCAGATCCGCAAGCTCAAGCGCATCGCCGCGGAGCGCGGCTACCGGCTGGTACCGGGGCACGACCCGGACGCCTGGCCGGCGCTCACCGCCGAACTCGCGGGCCCGCCCGCGCCGGGAGCCAGCGCCGGCCCCCGGCGGGCTCCCGGCCGCTAGGCGTCGCGGGCCAGCTGGTAGGTGAGGTAGGCCAGGCCCTCACCGACGGTCCGGGTGCTGACCAGGCGCACGGACTTCTGGCCGCTGGTCTCGCCGAAGAGGCGCTCGCCCGCCCCGAGCACGACCGGGTAGACCATCAGCCGCAGCTCGTCGGCCAGGTCGTGCTCCAGCAGCGTGCGGACGAGCTGGCCGCTGGCGTAGACGACGATGTCCCCGGCCAGTTCCTGCTTCAGCGCCGTGACCTCGCTGACCACCTCGCCCTTGAGGACCGTCGAGTTGTTCCAGCGGGGTTCGGCGAGCGTGCCGGAGACGACGTACTTGGGCAGGCCGTTCAGCCGGTCCGCCCACGCGCCGGTGCGGCCCGCCCACCGCGTCGCGAACCACTCGTCGCTCCGCCGGCCCAGCAGCAAGGCCTCGGTGCCCAGCGCCTCCTCGGACAGGACCTTGGCCCACGCTTCGCGGTCCTGGTCGCCGATCTGGCTGGACCAGCCGCCGTGCCGGAAGCCCTCGTCACCGGTCGGGTCCTGGACTACTCCGTCGAGCGAGATGTTCTCGCTGATAACGATCCTTCCCATGCCGGGTCTCCTTCGTTGGCGTGGCCAGCTAGCACCGAGGTAGACACCGCGACATCGGCAGACTGGGCGCCGGCCAACCGCCCAGTTCGCTCCCTGGCCGGTGTCTCAACGAGGTAGAACTGCGGCGAGCTGCGGAAGAAGGTGACGCGAGGGTGGTCATGGGCGACCTGATGTCCCGGGCCCAGGCCGGGGACAGCGACGCGTTCCGGGAGCTGACCGAGCCGCATCACCGTGAGCTGCAGGTGCACTGCTACCGGATGCTCGGATCCCTGCACGACGCCGAGGACGCCCTGCAGGACACGCTGCTGGCTGCCTGGCAGGGCATCGCCCGGTTCGAGGGTCGTGCCTCGCTCCGCACCTGGCTCTACCGGATCGCCACCACCCGGTGCCTCAACGCGCGCCGGGCGGCCGCCCGGCGCCCGGCCAGGGCATGGGACACGCCCCAGGCTGACCTGCCTGAGCCGACCCGGCTCGGCGAGGTCACCTGGCTCGAGCCCTTTCCCGACACCCTCCTGGGGGGGATGACCGGCGGGCCGCCCGGGCCGGAGGCCCGCTACGAGCAGACCGAATCCATCTCCCTGGCCTTCGTGACCGCACTGCAGATCCTGCCCCCGCGCCAGCTCGCCGTCCTCATCTTGCGTGACGTTCTCGGATTCCGCGCGAACGAGGTGGCCGGCCTGCTGGACTCGACCGTCGAATCGGTCAACAGTGCCCTCAAACGGGCGCGCACCAGCCTGAAGCGCCGGCGGTCGCCGGCCGACGGCCGCGAACCGCCTCCCGCCTCCGGCTCACCCGCCGAGGAGGCGATCGTGGCGAAGTTCGTCCGCGCCTACGAGTCCGCCGACCTCGACGCCGTGGTGGCCCTGCTGACCGACGACGTCTTCATGTCGATGCCGCCGATGCCCTTCGAGTACGTGGGCCAGGAGGCGGTGGCCCGCTTCTGTGCCAGCATCTTCGGCTCGGGGAGGAGGGTTCACCTCGTGCCGACGCGAGCCAACGGCCAGCCGGCGTTCGGGGTCTACCTGCGCACCCCGGCCGGCCCCCGCCCGGGGACCGGCCTGTTCGTTCTCGCCCTCACCGGCGACCGGATCTGCGCCATGAGCCGCTTCGACGACAGCGTGCTCCCGTGGTTCGGGCTACCGCGATCGCTGCCAGGCCGGTAGCCGCGGCGTCCGCAACCTGCCGGGTCCGCGCAGCTAGCCGACGGCCAGGACCTCCCCGTGATCCAGGCGGCGGCCCAGGGTCACGGCGTCCGGTGCGGTGGCGGTGACCGCGACGCCCGGCCCGGCCAGCGGGAGCACAGCCAGGCCGTCACGGACCGCGGCCGGCGGTCTCGGCCGTGCCGCGTCCACGAGCAGGACGGATCCCACCGCGCCCGCGCCGCCCAGCACTGCGGGGCTGTGGTCGGCCGGCAGCGCCGGCGGTGAGCTCGCCCCGGTACGCCGCCGTCCCGGCCACGGTGACGTCCAGCCTGCTCACGCACTGCCCGGACGGCTCGCGGTGGCGGCCGAGCACGATCTCTTCGCGCCAGCGCAGGGTGGCCCCGGTGGCCAGGTTGACCTCTGCGCTGGCCCGGTGGCGGCAGCCGGCTGCCGCGACCGTGGGCTGCGGGGCGAAATCCAGCCGCCCGCCCGGGCCGACCCGGGCCGTGATCCGCAGCGCCGACGCCCCGCCGTGCGGCCCGGGCAGCAGCAGCATCCCGGCCGCCGAGCGGATGACCAGGCGCGAGCCGGGGCCCACGTCGATATCCAGGGCCAGCTCGTCCCCGCCGAGCGGGCCCGCCGCCGTGCCGATCAGGTACACGCCGAGCGGGGTCTCGCGCAGCGCGAGCGGCCCGTCGGAGCGCAGCACCGTGACCCGGGTCCGCCCGGCGGCGTCCGCCCGGCTGGCGACCGCCGCCCGGGCCGTCAGCCGGCTGATCAGGACGGAACCAGTCAAGCCGCCACCCGGGACCGCACCGCGGTCCGGACCCAGTCGCTGACCTCGGGAGCGTCCGGGTGCTCGCGCAGCGAGCTGAAGATCACCCGGCGGCCGGACCGGACCCGGTCCGCATCCCGTGCCATCACCGACAGGTCAGCGCCGACCGCGCGGGCCAGGTCGGTCTTGTTGATGACGAGCAGGTCGGACAGGCTGACCCCCGGGCCGCCCTTGCGCGGCACCTTGTCGCCGCCCGACACGTCCAGCACGAAGATCTGCACGTCCACCAGGCCCCGGCTGAACGTGGCGGTCAGGTTGTCCCCGCCGCTCTCGATGATCAGCAGGTCCAGCGGCGCGTGCTGGTGTTCCAGATCCTCGGCGGCCTCGAGGTTGGCCGCGATGTCGTCGCGGATCGCGGTGTGCGGGCAGCAGCCGGTGCGGACCGCGCGGATCCGGTCGGTGGCCAGCACCCCGGCCCGGCGGAGGAAGTCGGCGTCCTCGGTGGTGTAGATGTCGTTGGTCACCACCGCCAGCGCCATGTCCTGCCGCAGGACCTGGCACAGCGCGGCGACCAGGGCGGTCTTTCCGCTGCCGACCGGGCCGCCGATGCCGAGCCGCAGCGCCCGCCCCGGCGTGCGTCCCGCGGGCCTGATGGGTGTCTGCGTGATCATGACTCAAAGAGGGCCACCTCTTCCCGTGCGTGTCGTTCAGCCAGCAGGTCCAGTCCGGGTGAGGCGCTCGCGGGCAGGCCCGCCCACCGGGCGGCGGCCCCGCCCAGCCTGGCCCCGGGGACACCAGGCGCGCTGCGGGCCGCGGCCCGCGCCGCCCGGGCCGCCACCGCGGCGGTGTCCGGGCCGAGCCGGGCGAGCAGGCCGGTCACCGTGAGCGGGTCGAGCCCGAGTAGCCGGATCGCGGCCGAGGCCGGGCTGGTGATCGCGTTGGTCGCGGCGATCAGCGCGGCGTCGGCGGGCGTGCCGCCGGTAATCCAGGCGCAGGCCCCGAGCACGATCGGATGGTAGGGGGCTGCCGGGCCGCTGGCCGCAGGGTCCGCGGCCAGGCTGCTGCCCTCCGCCAGGGAGTCCAGCACCGGGTGCGGCCAGGCCGCCCGGGCCGCCCGCAGCAGGGCCCGGCCCTGCACCCGGGCCGCCGTGCGCTGCGCGGGGGAGGGGGTGCGCGCCGCCGCCTCCGCGCCGAGTCCGGCCCAGCAGGCGGGGGCTCCGGCGGTCACCTCGGCCGCGTGCCCGCAGGCCGCCGCGGCCAGCCCGGCGCTGACCAGCCCGGCGGTGGCCAGCCGGCCGCGGAGGAAATCCTCCAGCCCGGTTTCGTCACCCACCAGCCCGGCCACGGTCGCGGCCTCCATCCCGCCCGAGTGCGCGTGGCCGCCGGCCGGCAGCCGGGAGTCGGCCAGCAGCAGCAGCGTCGCGGTGAGCGGCATCAGAACAGGAAGTAACGCTGGGCCAGGGGCAGCTCGGCCGCGGGCGCGGCCTCGACCGCCGCACCGTCGATGCGCACCGTGAACGTGTCCGGATCCACCTCGATCCGCGGCAGCGCGTCGTTGAGCGGCAGGTCGGCCTTGCCCCGGCCGCGCACGTCGGCCACCGGCACCAGGGCCCGGCGCACCGCCAGCCGGTCGGCCAGCTTGTCCTCGACCGCGGCGGGAGAAACGAAGGCCATCGAGGTTCCCGCGGCCACCACCGGCGCGGCGCCCCACATCGGCCGGGGCAGCACCGGCTGCGGAGTCGGGATCGACGCGTTGGCGTCGCCCATCGCTGCCCAGGCCACCATGCCGCCCTTGAGCACCGCGTGCGGCCGGACCGCGAAGAAGGCCGGTTCCCACAGCACGAGGTCCGCGAGCTTGCCCGGCTCCACCGAGCCCACCTCGCCGTCGATACCGTGCGCCACGGCCGGGCAGATCGTGTATTTGGCCACGTAACGACGGGCCCGAAGGTTATCCGCCGGGAAGCCGCCGTCGTCCCCGGGCAGCGCGCCCCGCCGGGCCTTCATGGCGTGCGCGGTCTGCCAGGTCCGGATCACGGTCTCCCCGATCCGTCCCATGGCCTGGGAGTCCGAACCGATCATCGAGATCGCGCCCAGGTCGTGCAGGACGTCCTCGGCCGCCATCGTGCTCGGCCGGATCCGCGACTCGGCGAAAGCCAGGTCCTCCGGCACCCTCGGACTCAGGTGATGGCACACCATGAGCATGTCGAGGTGCTCGTCCAGCGTGTTGACCGTGTGCGGCCGGGTCGGGTTGGTCGAGGACGGCAGCACGTTCGGGTAGCTGGCCACCGTGATGATGTCCGGCGCGTGGCCGCCGCCGGCGCCTTCCGTGTGGTACGCGTGGATGCCCCGCCCGGCGATCGCGGCCAGCGTGGACTCCACGTAGCCAGCCTCGTTCAGCGTGTCGCTGTGCAGGGCCACCTGGACCTGGCCGGCCTCGGCGGCCCGGAGGCAGGCGTCGATCGCGGCGGGCGTGGACCCCCAGTCCTCATGCAGCTTGAAGCCGCCTGCCCCGGCGGCCAGCTGCTCGGCCAGCGCCGCCTGCGACACGGTGTTGCCCTTGCCCAGCAGCAGGATGTTCACCGGCCACGGGTCGGCGGCCTCCAGCATCCGGGCCAGATGCCAGGCGCCCGGGGTGACCGTGGTCGCCTTGGTGCCCTCGGCCGGGCCGGTGCCGCCGCCGATCACCGTGGTGACCCCGGCCCCAAGCGCCTCGTCCAGCAGCTGCGGGCAGATGAGGTGCACGTGGCAGTCCACCGCGCCGGCCGTGAGAATCCGGCCGTTCCCGGCGAGGATCTCAGTGGAGGGGCCGATCACCAGGTCGGGGTGGACGCCGTCCATGATGTCGGGATTGCCGGCCTTGCCGAGCGCGACGATCCGCCCGTCCCGGATCCCCACGTCCGCCTTGACCACGCCCCAGTGGTCCAGCACCACGACCCCGGTGATCACCAGGTCCGGCGTGCCCTCCGCCCGGGTCGCGACCGCCTGGCCCATCGACTCGCGGATCACCTTCCCGCCGCCGAACACCACCTCGTCACCGGCCCCGGCCGGGCCCTGCGACCGGTCCTCGGTGATCTCGATGAACAGGTTGGTGTCGGCGAGGCGGATCCGGTCACCCGCCGTGGGCCCGAACAGGTCCGCGTACCGGCTGCGGCCGACCGACGGCGTCTCGCTCATGCAGGCCCCCCTGATCCGGGCCCGCGGCTGTCCAGCGGCCCGGCCTGCTCCGGGCGCAGCCCGGGCACGATCCAGCGCCGGCCAGCGAGACCAGCGACACCTCGCGGGTCACCCCGGGCTCGAACCGGACCGCGGTGCCGGCCGACATCCAGGCGGCGGCCCCAGGCCGCCTCCCGGTCGAATTCCAGCGCCGGGTTGGCCGCCGCGAAATGATAATGCGACCCCACCTGGACCGGCCGGTCCCCGGTGTTGGTCACGATGAGCGTGGCCCGGCCACGGCCCGGGTTGAGCGGGACCGGGGCCCCGCCCGGGATGATCTCGCCCGGGATCACGGGATCGGCCGGTGCACGGTGACCAGTTTCGTGCCATCCGGGAAGGTCGCCTCGACCTGGACCGAGTCCAGCATCTCCGGGACTCCCTCCATGACGTCGTCCGCGGTCAGGACGTGACGGCCGGCCTCCATCAGGTCCGCGACGCTGCGCCCGTCCCGCGCTCCCTCCAGCACGTAGGCGGCGATCACCGCGGTCGCCTCGGGATAGTTCAGCCGCAGCCCGCGGCCACGGCGTTCGCGGGCCAGGCCGGCGGCCACGTGCAGCAGCAGTCGCTCCTGCTCGTGCGGGGAGATGAGCACGGTGCGAACGCTACTGGCTGCCCCTGGCGGGCTGAAGGGCGGTGAACTCCGTTTACGCAGATTTAACGCTGCCCGCGCAGGCCCGGCCCGGGATCGTCAGCCAGGCATGGCGGTCAGGCAACGAATGTCTATCGAAGCCTGGCCTGCCGTTCGGCCGGGTGGGTGAGCGGGAACGATGGATCAAGGCAAGGCAAAGTCCGCCGGGTCAGGGTGATCGGGGAAACGCCCTGGTCCTGGCCTCGGCGCAGCTGGGCAGGGGGCCGCAGTGGCTGACGAGATCCCGCCGTTCGGCGGGTTCGGCGTCGGGTCCTGGCTGGCCGGGTACCGGCTCGACGAGCAGATCGGCCGGGGCGGCATGGCCGTGGTGTACCGCGCCTACGACACCCGGCTGGAACGGCCGGTCGCCATGAAGGTGCTGGCGCCCGAGCTGGCCGAGGATGAGGCGTTCCGGCAGCGGTTCATCCGGGAGTCACGTACGGCGGCCGCGGTGGACCACCCCAACATCATCCCGATCTTCGAGGCGGGCGAGGCCAACGGGGTGCTGTACATCGCGATGCGCTTCGTCCAGGGGCCGAACGTGCACAGCCTCGTCGAAACCGGGGGGCCGCTGCCCGCCGAGCGGGCCTGCCACATCATCACCCAGGTGGCGTCGGCCCTGGAAGCGGCTCATTCGCACGGCCTGGTGCACCGGGACGTCAAGCCAGGCAACATCCTGCTGGACGCCGCGGGCGGGGCCGACTATCCCGGTCACGCCTACCTGTCCGATTTCGGCCTGAGTAAGCGGGCCCTGTCGGTCAGCGCCCTCACCTCCACCGGCCAGTTCCTGGGCACGCTGGACTACATCGCGCCCGAGCAGATCGAGGCCCGGGCGGTGGACGGGCGCACGGACGAGTACGCGCTGGCCTGCACCGCGTTCACCATGCTCACCGGCCAGCCGCCGTTCGTGCGGGATGAGTCCTACGCGGTCATGTGGGCCCAGATCTCCGCCCCGCCGCCCGCGCTGACCAGCCGCCGCCCCGACCTGCCCGCGGCGGTCAACGAGGTCATGGAGAAGGCCCTGGCCAAGGTCCCCATGGACCGGTACGCCACCTGCCCGGAATTCGCCGTCGCGCTGCGCCGGGCCTGCGGGCTCGCGTCGTCCGGGACTGGCCCGGGTCCGGCCGGGCTCTTCCCCGACCTGCCGCGGCGTGACCCGACGCAGCTCTGGCCCCCGGTGCCCGGGGATCCCGTGCCCGCGGATCCCGGGCCGGCCGCGGCCGCGGGCGATCCCGCCGGGCCCGGGGATGAGTCAGCCCAGGCCCCGGCCGATGACACCGGTCCCGCCACCCAGCTCGCCGCGCCCGTTTCTGGTGAGCCCCCGCCCGGTGAGCCCCTGCCCGGTGAGCCCGCCCCGCCGGGAAGCCGGCCGCGAAGGATCCGAGCCGGGCGTCCCTCCGCCCGCAGGACCTCCACCGCCTGAGCCCCGGCCGGAGGGCTGGCCGCCTGGGTATGTGCGGCCTGAGTACGTGCGGCCTGAGTCCCGGCCGCGCGCGGCGGATCCCAGCCTGGCAGCGGCCGGGGTGCCGCCGGCCGACGCCACCCAGGACGTCCCGCTGGTCACCCCCGCCGGGTACGCCGGGCCGCCGGGCCCGCGACCTCCGGCCGGGCGGGGATTCCCGCCTCCGCCGCCGGGGCGCCCCCGGCCCCGGCGGCGTGGCGTGTGGGCGCTGAGCGCGCTGGCCATCGTGGTCGTGGCGGGAGTCGTGCTCCTCGTGGCCAAGCCTTTCTCCACGGGAGACACGACGGCCGGGTCGTCCCCGACGGTGCCGGTGGCGCTCCCGGGGTGCACCGCGCGGTCCGCCCAGGCGCCCCGGCTCACCCAGGTCACCAGCCAGCCGGTGCACACCGGCGGGAATCCCTTCGACGTCGCGGCCCTCCCCGGGTACGCGTTCGTGTCCGGTGGCGGCCACGGACTCGCCGTGCTGAACACCGCGAAGCCAGCGCCGGTCGTGCTGTGGAGCAGCCCGCTCCCGCACGCCCAGGGCGAGGCGCTCACCCCGGACCAGCGCTACCTGGTGGTCACGGGGGGGAGCGGAATCACCGTCTTCCCGGTCAGCGCGCTGGAGCAGCGCGCGGGGGCGCACGCGCTGGGGTCGCTGGCCAGCCCGGGCCAGAAGCACGCGGAAGACGTCGCGATCACCCCCGACGGGCGGTATGCCTTCGTCACCTACCAGACCACCGCGCACGTCGGGGTGTTCAACCTGCAGCGCGCGCTCACCTCCGGCTTCGGGCCCGCCGACCTGGTGGGGCTGATCCCGGTAGGCCCCCAGCCCATCGGGATCGCGATGGCCCCGGACGGGCGGTACGCCTACGTGGCCAATGACCAGGCCCACCCGTCCACCCCGGGCGCTGGCGTGCTGAGCGTGATCGATGTGCCGCGAGCCGAGCAGCACCCGGATCGGCCGTGCTGAAGACCGTCCCGGCCGGCTGCAAGCCCAACCGCCTGGCCCTCTCAGCCGACGGCCACGACCTGTGGCTCACCGACGTCGGCTCCAACGCCCTGCTCGGGTTCTCCGCGGCCCGGCTGCTCAGCGATCCCGGGCACGCCCTGCTGGCCCGCGTGGCCGTGGGCCAGTCACCACTCGGGCTCGCGATCATCAGCAACGGCACCCGGATCGTCGTCGCTGACTCCAACCGCGACGCGGCCCCGGGGGCCGCGGGCAACCTGGCCGTGGTCAGCACGGCCCGGGCGCTGGCTGGCCGGCCCGCCCTGGTCGGCTACCTCCAGTCGGGCCTGCAGCCCCGGCAGTTCGCGGTGGCCGCCAAGGGCGCCACGCTGCTGGTCACCAACACCAAGTCGGCCCAGGTGCAGGCGGTGGACCTGCGTCAGCTGCCCTGACGCATAGGCTGGCCCCCATGCCGACCGAACCGCTGCCCGGGACCCAGATGCTGACCTCCCCGGACGGCAGGCGGCTCGAGGTGCTCAAGGCCGGCCCGCGCGATGGCCTGCCGCTGGTCTTCCACAACGGCACCCCCGGCGGGCTGGTGGCCTTCCCGGCCATGGTCGCCGAGGCCGCGGCCCGCGGACTTCGCACCGTTATGTACGCGCGGCCCGGCTACGGCGGGTCCACCGGGCAGCCGGGCCGCCGCATCGCGGACGCGGCGGCCGACGTCGCGACGGTGCTCGACGGGCTCGGCGCCGGGGAGTTCGTGACCGTCGGCTGGTCCGGCGGCGGTCCGCACGCCCTGGCCTGCGCCGCGCTGCTGCCCGGCCGGTGCCTGGCCGCGGCCTCGCTGGCCGGTGTGGCGCCGGCCCAGGCCGGAGGGCTGGACTGGACGGCCGGGATGGGGCCGGAGAACGTTACCGAGTTCGCCGCGGCCGTCCAGGGCCCCGAGGCGCTCACGGCGTTCCTCGACCAGGCTGCGGCCGGACTCGGCCAGGTCACCGGCCAGCAGGTGGCGCAGGAAATGGGCGGGCTGATCTCCGCCGCGGACCGGGCCGTGGTCACCGCGGAGTTCGGGGACTATCTGGCCGGGTCGTTCCGGGCCGCGCTGCGGGCAGGCATCGCCGGCTGGCGGGACGACGACATCGCGTTCGTCAGCGACTGGGGTTTCCCGGTGACCCGGGCCGGCACTGTCCCGGTCGCCATCTGGCAGGGAGACGAGGACCGGATGGTCCCGTCCGGCCACGGCGCCTGGCTCGCCGCGCACATCCCGGGAGCCCGGGCCCACCTGGCCCGCGGCGAGGGTCATCTGACCCTCGCCGTGCGCTCGTTCGGCGCCGTGCTGGACGACCTGCTCGACCTGGCCGGCGAGCCGCCGGCCCCCGGGGCCGCACCGGGCTACGCCCGCGGCGGAACGGCACAGCTCAGGCGGCACAGCTCAGGCGGCACAGCTCAGGCGGCACGGCTCAGCCGGTATGGCTCAGGCGGGCCGGCCGGAACGTTCCCGCGGGTGGGCACGCCGGCCCTGAACCGGCCCGGAGTGCTTGCGGCCCGGTACCGCGGCGGTCGCCGTGGCGTGCTGGCGGGCGGCGGCCAGTCCCGGCGCGGACCGCCGCGCCGCCTCCGTGCTGATCCGGCCGCGCCGTTCCTTGGCCCGGAAATGGGCCCGCGCCTCGGCGTAGTCGGGATGGCGGTCGGGGCGCTTGACCGTCAGCCACATCGGGATGCCAACGATGGCCAGGAAGACCAGAACTACCAGGGGGACATTCAGCCAGACCAGGCCGGTCACTGGAGCCTCCGTATGTGTTCCACCGGCAGCGGCCCTGCCGGTCCGTCGCTACGACCATCCCGCCGGGCGCTCTGCCCGCGGTCGGCGGACCTTCTCAGCCGCCTATGAACTGGCCGGCACCGCGCCAGCGCCGGCCCGGCGGCGCCCGGGCCCCGCGGATCAGGTGTGCAGGACCAGGCCCTTGCAGACCTTGTCCACGGCGTTGCGCGGCCCGTAGAGCGCGACCCCGGCCAGGCGTAGGTCAGCGGCGGCCACCGCCCGGACTACCGCCCGGTTGGCCTCGTCGTGCCCGGTCGCGAACATGTCCTCCGTGTAGATCGCCACGGCCAGGTCGCGGCCGACGCCGCGCTCACGGACCGCGGCCAGGCCACCGCCGGCCGCGTAGACCAGCACCGGCTGGCGGAACATCTCCAGGTAGCGGTGACCCGTGCCATCCTCGTAGGGCTTCCCGAGGGTCTCACCGCAGCCCGCCGCTATCCCGCTGGCCAGGAAGGCCGTCACGTTCAGCCGCTGCCAGGCCGCCAGGTCCCCGCGCACCGCAATCGCGATCTTGGTATCAAAGCGCATCCGCTCAGCCTGTCCGCGCCCGCCCGGGCGGGTCTTGAACGCCCGGGCGCCCCGCCGCTGACGGTCGCGGTCATGATGGGGCAGCCGGGGGAACAGCGCCGGACCGGCCCGGGCCAGCCGCGCTGGACCAGGACCGAGGCGATCTCGGCGGCGGTGTCGCAGCGCCGGCCGGTCACGTCGGACCAGCCGTAGCGCAGGGTCTCCACCCGCAGGCGGGTGAGCGAGTTGTCCCGGCGGATGTCGCGCCAGCGCTCGGCCACCGGGTGCGCGGCGCTCCCGTCCAGTTCCACGGCCAGGGAGTAGTCCTGGTAGAGATTATCCAGGTAGCGGCGCTGGCCGCCGAGGATCACCGGAGCCTGGCGCCGGGCGACGGGCAGGCCATGCGGGCGCTCCACCCCGTGCACGTAGCGGTGCTCTAGCGGGGAGAGCACCCCGCCCGCCACATCGCCGAGCGCGGCCTGCAACTCGGCCCGGTACCGGAGTTTCCTGCGCCGCTCCAGTGCCCCGCGGATCATCCCGGCGGTGCACAGCCGGCTGCCGCAGGCCTGGCAGAGCCACTGGAACGCCTCCTCGAACGTGGGCGCACACTGCGTGAGATCAACGACCGTCTCCTCGATCCGGGTCCGCGGCGGCAGCAGGACGGGGTGCCGGGACCGCACGATCCGGTCCGACCGACGGATGACAACCGGGGGCACGTCAGGCCTCGTGCGGTGGGTCCTCCGCACGTGGCGCTCTTCCGGGATCCCCAGATGGATGGCCCGGTGCGCAGGGCGGCCGAACTGGTACAGCTCGGCAGCAGTCTGCTGGCAGGCCACTGCGCCTGGTCCGGCGCTCAGCAGCGCCGCCCAGATGAAGGCCAGGCGGGATGGGGTACCGCTAAAAGTGGCGTACGTCCCCAGGTACAGCTGCTGCCACCGGCCGCTATCGACGTGCCCCCGGAGCGCCGAGGGGGAGATGCCGCCCTCCAGGGCCTGCCTGCGGGACAGGACACGATGCTGCTGGTCGAGGAGTTCCGCTAATTCGGCGGTCACGGGGGCGGCCATGGGCCCAGGATGGCCGCCTGGTGCCAGCCTGACGACTCGCCTTTTCCGCCTGTGGACAACCGGTTCCCCCAGGTGATCCCGGTGCACAACCCGGGCGGATTGTCGCCTGGTCGGCGTACCCTCTGCCCGGTTCCATGATCCTGGGCAATTAGAGCCTGTCGCTAAATAAAGCGTTGTTATCGTTTTGGGCCTAGGTTTCTGTGTTATGGGCATAGCGGCGGAGGTGGAGGGGGCGCTGGCGGCGAAGTTCCAGGTGCTGTTCCCGCATCTGGATGAGCGGCAGCGGCGGCTGGTGGCGGGTGCTGAGGCGCGGGCGCTGGGTCATGGGGGGATCCGGGTCGTGGCGCGGGCGGCGGGGATGCGGGAGGGCACGGTGTCCCGTGGTGTCGCTGAGCTGGAGGCCGGGGAGGAACCTCTGGGACGGGTGCGCCGTCCGGGCGGTGGCCGCAAGCGGCTCGCTGACCTGGATCCTGGGCTGCGGCCTGCGCTGCTGGCGCTGGTGGAGCCGGACATGCGGGGTGATCCGATGTCGCCGTTGCGGTGGACGGCCAGGTCGCTGCGGGTGCTCGCTGCGGAGCTGGGCCGCCAGGGGCACCAGGTCTCGGCTGATACGGTCGCGGATCTGCTGCATGAGGAGGGCTTCAGCCTGCAGGGCAACGCCAAGGCCCTCGAAGGCAGCCAGCACCCGGACCGCGACGGGCAGTTCCGTTACATCAACGAGCAGGTCAAAGACCACCTGCGTGCGGGGGACCCGGTCGTCAGCGTGGACACCAAGAAGAAAGAGCTGGTCGGGGAGTTCCGCAACGGCGGCCGGGAGTGGCGCCCGGCGGGCGAGCCGGCCAGGGTCAGCACGCACGACTTCCCGGACCTGGACCTGGGCAAGGCAATCCCTTACGGGATCTACGACGTGGCGGCGAATGCCGGCTGGGTGAATGTCGGCACCGATCATGACACCGCCGCGTTCGCGGTGGAGTCGCTGCGCCGCTGGTGGCACGCCCAGGGCGCGGCGGCCTACCCGCAGGCGCGGCGGCTGCTGATTACCGCCGATGCGGGTGGCTCCAACGGCTACCGGACCCGGGCGTGGAAGAGCGAACTCGCCGCGCTGGCTGCCCAGGCCGGGCTGGAGATCACCTGCTGCCATTTCCCGCCGGGCACCTCCAAATGGAACGCCATCGAGCACCGGCTGTTCTCCCACATCTCGATGAACTGGCGTGGCCGGCCGCTGACCAGCCACGAGGTGATACTCGGCACCATCGCGGCAACCACCACCCGCACCGGCTTACGGGTCCGGGCCGAACTCGATCCCGGCAGCTACCCGGCCGGCATCAAGGTCAGCGACGAGCAGATGGCCAGCCTCCCCCTGGACCGCCACGACTGGCACGGCGACTGGAACTACACCCTGCGCCCCGAACCCCCAGCCGCCCTGCCGCCACCCCGGCCATCCCGCCCGCCCGTACCCCCCGGATGGGCACACCCGGCCCTGACCGGCATGACGGCCACCAGCTGGAACCAGCTGATCAGCACGCTGGCCATCCCCCACCAGATCCAGCACGACATCGGCCTGCACCTGCGCCGGGGCGGCCCCGCTACCCGCAAGCCATCCGGCGGCCACCCGGCCGCGCTCACCCTCACCGAGCAGGCCCTCATCACCGTGCTGCGGCTGCGCTTCCGCCCCCTCCAGGCAGCGCTCGCCGAACTCTTCGGCGTCGTCATCCCCACCATCGTCAAAGCAGAACAGCAGATCAGGCCCCTGCTGCACCAATGCGGCTACACCATCAAACCAGCCGGCACACGCCTCAGAACCCTGGCCGACCTCACCGCATACGCCCAGGTCCACGGACTCACACTCACCCCGAAACCCAAACCAGCACGTTGATAAGCGACAGGCTCTTAGTGCGATATGACAGCATCAATGGCCCAGGATCATGGAGGCCATGGGGGGAGGGACGGGGGGGAGGGAGGGTGGGCGGGGGCTGGGTGAGCGGGGACTGGGCGCGGTACTGGCGGTCGGCGGATGAGCCGCTGGAGGCCATGTACGCGCACTTCCGGGAGCACGTGTATCACCGGCACAGTCACGACACCTACTCCTTCGGCGTGACCGAGTCCGGCGCGCAGTCGTTCACCTGCCGGGGAGCCGCGCACACCAGCGCGGCCGGGATGGTCATGGCCTTCAACCCCGACGACCCGCACGACGGGCACGCCAGCACCGGCCAGGGATTCAGCTACCGGATGATCCACATCGGCCCCGGCCTGGTCGCGGGGGTGCTGGCGGACATCGGCGGCCGCCGGCCGGCGGGCCGCTGTTCGCCACGCCGGTCCTGGACGATCCCGGGCTCGCCGCGGCGCTGCGGCGGCTCCATCGGTCGCTGACCGGGCCGGCCACCCCGCTGGAGCGCGGCGAGCTGCTCACGGTGGCGCTGGGCCGGGCCGCCCGGGCGGCGGGGCGGCCGCCGGGCCCGGGGCGGATGGGCGGGGCCGAGACCCTGCGCATCGCCGGGCGGGTCCGGGAGCTGCTCAACGGCAGCTACGCCGCGCCGGTCTCCGGAGACGACCTGGCCCGTGCCGCCGGGTGCAGCCGCTACGCCGCCTACCGGGCGTTCCGGTCCGTGGCCGGGCTGGCCCCGGGCGAGTACCAGCGCCAGCTGCGGCTGCGCGCCGCCCGGCGGGCGCTGGCTCGCGGCACCCCACCCGGGCAGGCCGCGGCGGACGCGGGGTTCGCCGACCAGGCGCACCTGACGCGCTGGTTCCGCCGCTGCTACGGCATCACTCCCGCCGCTTATGCGCGCGCCGCCCGCTGACCCGGCGGCCCGGCCAGCCGTCAAGCCCGCCAGCCATTAGCGCGGCCAGCCATCAAGCCCGCCAGCCATCAAGCCCGCCAGCCATCAAGCCCGCCAGCCATCAAGCCCGCCAGCCATCAAGCCCTGACGGGGCGGGTGAGGTTGTAGACCGTCACGCCGCCGACGGTCTGCTTGGTGAAGTGCGCTTCCACCCAGGACGTGATCCGCGTCGCGTCGCCCGAGCCGCCGCCGAACGTGTGGCCGTTCGCGCCGATGAAGTAGTGCACCTCATGCGCGGCGACCATCTTCTCGAACCCGGCCAGGCTGGGAGCCTGATCGGTGCCGTTGAACCCGCCGATGGCCATGATCGGCTCGCGGCTGGCCAGCTGGAACGGGGCCGCGCTCTCCGCGCCCACCGTGGCCGCGGCCCAGCGGTAACCGGCGGCGCCGCTGGTCAGCAGCCTGGTGATCGCGCTGGAGACCTGGGTGCTGCCGCCCAGGCCGCCCCCCAAGCCACCGCCCTGGCCGCCGGGGAACCGTCCCGATCGCCCGGACGCCCGCCCGGGGAAACGCCCGGCGGCGCTGGCCCCGGGCCCGCCCGTCCCGCCCGGAGCCGAGCCGCCCTGCCTGGTCCCGCCTGAGCCGGCGAGCCCGCCGCCCGGCCGGGCCCCGCCGCCCGCGCGCCCGGCGCCGAACCCGCCGCCTGCCCGGCCGGCGCCGAACCCGCCGCCTGCCCCGCCGGGGCCGCCGGAGGACGCAACGGACGGCCCGGCGGTGGGCAGCGCGCCGGTGTGCGCGGTGGTGACCGTGTCGAGGCTGTAGGCCAGCGGCCCGGCCAGGCCCGCCACCAGCGCCAGTGGCGCCACGGACAGCAGCACGGCCCGGCCGGGCAGCCAGCGCCCGGCGAGCACGGCCAGCGCCGCGGCCAGCCCGCAGACTCCGATCACCGGCCGCAGCCAGGGCAGCCAGCCGGCCGAGCGGCCGAGCAGCACGACGGCCCACCAGGCGGTCACGACCAGCGCCGCGGCCAGCACGGCGCGGGCGGCCAGCGCCCGGCGGGCCACCATGCTGCGCCGGGCTGTCCACAGGGCGACGGCACCGAGGCCGGCCAGCGCCGCGATCGCGGGGGCCAGGGCCACGGTGTAGTACGGATGGATGATGCCGCTCATGTAGCTGAACACCAGGCCGGTGACGATCAGCCAGCCCCCCCACAGCAGCGCGGCGGCGCGGACCCGGTCGGTCCGCTGCCGCCGCCAGGACAGCCACACCAGGGCGGCCAGCGCGATCAGCGCGGCGGGCAGCAGCCAGCTGATCTGGCCGCCCATCTCGCTGGCGAACAGCCGGCCCAGGCCGGTGGACCCGCCGAACGCGCTCCCGGCACCTCCGCCCCGGCCACCGCTGAAGCCCACCGATCCGGTCTCGTGGCCGTCCAGCCGGCCCAGCCCGTTGTAGCCCAGGGCCAGCTGCAGCACGCTGTCGTTGGTCGAGCCCCCGACGTAAGGCCGGTCCGCGGCCGGGGTGAACTGCACGATCGCCACCCACCAGCCCGCCGCGACGAGCAGGGCCAGCCCGCCGGCCAGCAGCTGCCCGATGCGCCGCCCCAGCCGCGGCGGGCCCGCCACCAGGTACACCAGGGCGAATGCGGGCAGCACCAGGAACGCCTGCAGCATCTTGGCCAGGAAGCCGAACCCGAGCAGGGTGCCCGCCAGCACGATCCACCGGGTCCGGCCGGACTCGGTGGCCCGGACCATCGCGTAGGCGGCCGCCGTCATCAGCAGCACCAGCAGCGCGTCCGGGTTGTTGAAGCGGAACATCAGCGTGGCCACCGGGGTGATCGCCAGCGCTCCGGCGGCGATGAGCCCGGCCGCGGGCCCGGACCAGCGGCGGACCGCGGCGTAGAGGACCGCCACCGACGCGACGCCCTCGGCGGCCTGCGGCAGCAGCACGCTCCAGTAGTTCAGGCCGAACACCCGGGCGGACAGCTCCATGATCCACAGCGAGGCCGGCGTCTTGTCCACGGTGATGAAGCTCGACGCGTCGAAGGAGCCGAAGAAGAACGCCTTCCAGCTCTGGGTGCCCGCCTGGACGGCGGCGGCGTAGAAGTCGTTCGCCCACCCGTTGCGGCTCAGCCCGGCCGCGTACAGCAGGGCGGTCAGCGCCAGCAGGGCGAGCAGGGCCGGGCGGGCCCACCGGGGTCCGGCCTCGGGGCCGCGCAGCAGCCGGGACAGCCGGCCCGGGCGCGGGCGGGCCGCGGCTGCGCCCGGCCGCTGGCCGGTGGTGATGGCGCTCACTGGCCGGCTCCCCCTCAGCCGGCCGGGTGCGGGCCAAGGTCGACAAGTCGACATTCAGGCGCCGGGTACGGGGGGCCCATGGGTCATCCAGGCCGTCACGATGCTGGGGGGACGTCATGCTCCCACAGTGCTGGCCACGGCTGGACCAGGACTGCAGCCGGTCTCTGGCCCGCCTATGAAGCCGGTTGTGCCGATGAAACCCGGCTCCGCCGATGAGTCCGGCTCTGCCGATGAGGCCGGGGAGGACGCTCAGTCGTCCAGCCGGGGCAGGGTGATGGTGAAGCGGGTGTGGCCGGGTGTGCTGTCGAGGTGGACCTGGCCGCCGTGGGCGGTGGTGACGGCGTCAACGATGGCCAGGCCGAGGCCGGTGCTGGCGGCTGCGGTGGTGCCGCGGGAGCGGGCGGAGTCGCCGCGGACGAATCGTTCGAACAGGGTGGGCTGGAGGCCGGGGGGGATGCCGGGGCCGTTGTCGGTGACGGTGAGCTGGATGGTGGCGGGTGCGTGGCCGGGGGCCAGGGCGACGGTGACGGTGGTGCCGGGCGGGGTGTGCTTGGCGGCGTTGCTCATCAGGTTGGCCAGGACCTGGTGCAGGCGGTGCTCGTCGCCGCGGACGGTGACGGGCTCGCCGGGCAGTTCGAGCATCCAGCGGTGGCGGGGGGCGGCGACGCGGGCGTCGCTGGTGGCGTCGAGGGCCAGCCGGGTCAGGTCGACGGGCTGGCGGGCCAGGGGGCGGCCGGCGTCGAGCTGGGCGAGGAGGAGCAGCTCGTCGACGAGCACGCTCATCCGTTCTGATTCTGAGCCGACTCGTTGCAGGGCGTGCTCGATGTCGGGGGGGACGGGGCCGGGGTGGCGCAGTGCGAGCTCGGCGTAGCCGCGGATGGCGGCCAGCGGGGTGCGCAGTTCGTGGCTGGCGTCGGCGGCGAAGCGGCGCAGCCGGGCCTCGCTGGCGGCCCGGCGGCCCAGCGCGGCCTCGACGTGGCCGAGCATCCGGTTGAACGCCACGGCGACCTGGCCGACCTCGGTCCGGGGGCTGGCGTCGGGGACCCGGTCGGGCAGGGTGACCTCGCCGCTGGCCAGCGGCAGCTCGGTGACCCGGGTCGCGGTCGCCGCGACCCGGCGCAACGGCCGCAACGACAACCGGACGAACCCCGTGCCGAGCAGGCCGGTCATGATCAGGGCCCCGCCGAAGACGATGGCCTCGGTGAGCTCCACGTCCCGGAGGATGTCCTGCGCCGGGCTGAGCGGCAGGCCGGTGACCACCGTGGTCCCGTCCTTGCCGGGGGACGCCATGAGCTGGTAGGGACCGAGTGAGGAGAAAGAAACGCTCTTCGGCTGCGTGCTCCCCGTCAGCGTCTTGATAGCGGTCAGGTCAGCCTGGGTCAGATGGCACTGGCCGTTGGCCACGGTGGGGTAGACCACCTTGCCGTCCTCGATCGAGGCGCTGAACGTCTGGCCGCCCTGTTCCTGCCCGCACATCTGCGGGCCGCCGGGCATGTTGTCAACGTCGTGATCATTGTCCTGGCCGGAGCCGTTGTGGCCGGGGCCGTTCCCGTCGTCGCCATGATCGTTGTCGGGCTGGCCCGACTCCAGGCAGCCTCCGTACCGGGTGCTGGCCGCGGCCAGCTGCTGGTCAACCTGGCTCATCAGGCCGTGCCGCAGCCCGATGTAGGTGACCAGCCCGACGGCGGCGCAGGCCACCGCGAGCAGGGCAAGCAGCCCGGCGATCAGGCGGCCGCGCAGGGTCCGGCGGCCCAGCCAGCGCCGGAAGGCGCCCGGCCGCCAGGCCTCGTTGCCGGCCTCACTCATCAAGACATCCTCAGCTGGCGGGCTTGAGCACGTATCCGACGCCGCGGACGGTGTGGATCAGGGGCTCACGGTTCGCGTCGATCTTCTTGCGCAGGTAACTGATGTACAGCTCCACGACGTGCGCCTGGCCGCCGAAATCGTAGTTCCAGACCCGGTCCAGGATCTGGGCCTTGGACAGGACCCGGCGCGGGTTGCGCATCAGGAACCGCAGCAGCTCGAACTCGGTCGCGGTCAGGTCGATCAGCTCGTCGCCGCGGCGGACTTCCCGCGCGTCCTCATCCATGGTCAGGTCGCCGACCACCAGCTGGGTCTCGCCGCGGGCGCGGGCCAGGCCCGCCCGGCGCAGCAGCCCGCGCAGCCGGGCCAGCACCTCCTCCAGGCTGAACGGCTTGGTGACGTAGTCATCGCCGCCGGCCGTGATCCCGGCCACCCGGTCGTCCACGGCGTCTTTCGCGGTCAGGAACAGCACGCACACGTGCGGGGATTCCTGCCGTACCCGGCGCAGCACTTCCAGCCCGTCGAAGTCCGGCAGCATGATGTCCAGCACGACAGCATCGGGCCGGAATTCACGGGCGGCCCGGACCGCCGACGCGCCGTCCCCGGCGGTCATGATCTCCCAGCCCTCGTACCGCAGCACGCTGGCCAGCAACTCAGCCAGGCTCGGCTCGTCGTCGACGACCAGTACCCGGATCGGGCTGCCGTCCAGCCTCCTGATCGGGGCGGACTGGCCGGTGGTGCCCGGGGTGGCGGGCTGCGCTGCCTGCGCGTCGCTCATCATTGTCCCAGTGTGCGTGCGGTATCTAGGGGCTGATTCTACGTTTCCTCTGAGCCGGCTCTCAGGAGGCGGGGAGCAGCTTCAGGGCCAGTACGGGGCAGTCGGTCACCGCCCGGCGGACGTGCCGGTCGAGCGAGCGGGGCACCGGGCCGCCGGCCACGACCGGGTAGCCCCACTCATCCAGCGTGATCAGCTCGGGCAGCAGCTCCGCGCACAGGCCGTGGCCGGAGCAGGTGGTCGGGTTGACCCGCAGTTCCTTCTTCATGTCAGCTCCAGTCGGCCGCGGCGAGCGCGGTGTCGGCGGGAAGCGGCAGGAACGGCTCCCGGGCCGGATCCACGCACCGCCCGCCGGTGTGATTCCGGATCTCCTCCCGGAACACGTGCAGGGCGCTGCGGACGAACCGGGTGGTCCCGTCCGGGTGATGGCAGGCACCCCGGCCCTCGACCAGCCCCGCCCAGCGGATCATGTCCGTCACCGCGCGGGGGTCCGGCCGCGGGCTGGCCACCTCGTCCAGGGCGGCGGCGATGCGGGGCAGGCCGTTGAAGCACGGCCCGCACTGCCCGGCCGACTCCAGCGCCAGGTAGCGGGCGACCCGCGCGGTCTCAGCGATGCCGCACCGGCCGGCCGGCAGGGCCACCAGCACCCCGGCCCCCACGAACGCCCCGGCGGCCTGGAGATCCTCGTTGCTCAGGGTCATCCGGGCCGCGTCGGCGGACGGTACCCAGGCGCCGTGATAACCGCCGCTGAGCACGGCCTGGGTGCCGTCGAGCTGGAGCAGGTCACGCAGGGGCGTGCCGAGCGCGGTCTCCACCACGTCCCGGCGGCCGTCCGCCTGGTGCAGCGTGCACAGCATGCTGCCCGGCTCCTCCGGCGTGCCCACGGCCCGGAACCAGCCGGGCCCGTACCGGGCGATCAGGGCGATATGGGCCAGCGTCTCCACGTTGTGCACCAGGGTGGGCCGCCCCACCACGCCGCGCTCGAACACCCGCGGCGGCTTGAACCGCGGCATGGCGGGCTGGCCGCTGATCCGGCTGGCCAGCGCGGATTCCTCGCCGGCCAGGAAGCGCGGCGGCGCGTCGATGATCTCCACCGGGACCAGGTCGACGCCGGCCGCGGCGCGTTCCGCGACCGCGGCCCGCAGCCGCTCCTGGAGCCGTGCGTTGCGGTGCACGTAGAGCCCGACGGCCTCGGAGGCTACCGCCTCGGCGGCCAGCTGGAGCCCGTCCAGGACGAGATGGGGTGAGATCCAGAGCAGGGACTTGTCCTTGTCGCTGGCGGGCTCGCCCTCGGCGCCGTTGCCGATGACGACCGGGCGGGTCCTGGCCTCGGCGACGGCCTGCAGCTTGCGGTGCACCGGGAAGGCCGCGCCGCCCCGGCCGGTGAGCCCGGCCGCCTGCAGCACCGGGGTGAGCTTCCCCGGGTGGCCGAAGTAGGGCGGCGCCGCGTGCCGGGACAGGTGGGTGCGCAGGTCGACCGGCACCGCCCCGTGCGCCGGCAGCAGCCTGGGCAGGCCGGTGCCGGACCGGTCAGGGCCGGGCGGTCCGGCTGGCGTGCGGGCCGGCCCCGGCCCGGCCGGGCGGCTGTCCTGCGGTCCGGGAAACGGGGCGGGGTACGGCACGGTGGTGCCATAGGTCATCGCGTATCGGCTTTCGTGAGTCGGTCAGCGGACGTTCTGCGGGGCACGCCGGCGTGCCCCGTCCCGGGGGGAGCCAGGGGTGCCGGGATCGCGGGGGGAGCCAGGGGTCCCGGGATCGCGGGGGGAGCCAGGGGTCCCGGGATCGCGGGGGGACATCATCGCCAGGGTGGCGGCGGCGCGTTCCTCGCGGGGGATCTCACGCCCGGCATGGGTGATCCGCCAGGCCACCGCGGCGGCCACGGCCAGGGCGCAGGCGATGGCCAGGTAGAGCAGCACGCCGCTGTGCAGGTCGTTGCTGCTGCCCAGGCTGTGCACCAGGGCGGACACCCAGGCCAGGTAGCTGAGCCAGTGCAGGGACCGCCAGACGCGGCGGTTCATCCGGGCGCGGGCCAGGCTGGTCAGGATCAGCGCCGCCGTCACGTCCAGCGAGATCGCGCCCAGGCCGAGCCACAGGGGCTTGTATGCCGACGCGAACGGGATCACGATCGCGGTGATCCGGATGGTGACGTACGGATCGGCGATGGCCGTGATCACGTGGATGGCCACGAACGCCACGGCGAGCAGGGACAGGTTGCGGTGCAGCCCGGTGACCACGAACCGGGGCAGGCCGGGCAGCCGTCCCTGGCGGTTGACCAGCACGCCGAGGAGGACAACCCCGGTCAGCAGCAGCAGGCTCACCACTCCGGTGGCTCTGCTGGCGTACCAGAGCGCGGTGCTCTGGGTGATTCCGTTCATCGGTGCCTTTCCGGCGGTGGCCGGGAGAGGATGCTCTCCCGGCCGGGGTGGTGATCACGCTCCGGGATAAGAATCCCCGACCGGGTGCAGGCGGCCCTATGCCGCACCTCTCAATTTGCTATGAGCGTCCTGGCCTGCCCCGATCCACCCCCGCCGGGGGAGGCCGGGGGCCCTGTTCGGTATACATGCGGCATGCCCGGACAGCCTGCGCAACCCCGGCGCGCAGGCCGGTCCCGGCTGCGCGGGCACTGGTCCCGCAGCCGCCGGATTGTCGGGGATGTCCTGGTGGACACCGGCCCGCTGCGGCGGCACCGGGACTTCCGCCGGCTGTGGGGCGGCCAGCTGGTGTCGCAGGTGGGCACCCAGCTCACGATCGTGGCGGTCTCGTACCAGACGTACCGGCTGACCGGGTCCACGGCCATGGTCGGGCTGGTCAGCCTGGGCCAGCTGGTGCCCCTGCTGGCCGGATCGCTGGCCGGCGGCCCGCTGGTGGACGCCTGGGACCGGCGCCGGGTCATGCTGTTCACCCAGCTCATGCTCGCGGCGGGGAGCGCGGGCCTGACCGCTAACGCGCTGGCCGGGCATCCGCAGGTCTGGCCGCTGTTCGCCTGCACGGCCGAGGCCGCGCTGTTCCAGGGCCTGGACTGGTCGGCCCGGCGGGCCTCGCTGTGGCGGCTGGTGCCGCCGGCGGAGCTGCCCGCCGCGATCTCGGTCCAGTCCGCCGCGAACCAGTTCACCCTGGTGGCCGGGCCGGCTGCGGCCGGGCTGCTGATCGCGCACGCCGGGTTCGGCCTGGTGTACGGGCTGGACCTGGCCTCGTTCGGGGTGGCCCTGGTCAGCGTGCTGCTGCTGCCCGCGCTGCCGCCCGACCAGGGCGGCCAGCCCGCCACCTTCTCGTCGCTGATCGGCGGGCTCCGGTACGTCCGGTCCAGCCAGCCGCTGGCCGGGATCTTCGTGATCGACCTGGGTGCGATGGTGTTCGGCCTGCCGCGCGCGCTGTTCCCGGCCCTGGCTACCACCCTGTACGGCGGGGGAGCCGCCACCGTGGGGTACCTGAACGCCGCGCCCGGGGTCGGCGCGCTGGCCGGGTCGCTGCTCACCGGGCGGGTGAGCCGGGTGCACCGGCCCGGCCGGGCGGTCGCCGTCTGCGTGGTGGTGTGGGGCCTCACGATCATCGCGTTCGGGCTGGTGCCGTCCCTGCCAGCTGCCCTGCTGCTGCTCGCCGTGGCGGGGACCGCGGACGTGGTCTCGGCGGTGTTCCGGATGATGATCGTGCAGCAGGCGACCCCGGACGGGATGCAGGGCCGGGTGAACAGCCTCATCTACGCAGGCATCCAGGGTGGCCCGCGGCTCGGTGACGCCGAGGCGGGCGGGGCTGCGGCCCTCGGCGGGCCGCAGTTCGCGGCCTGGTCCGGCGGGGTGCTCAGCGTGCTGACCGCGGTCGTGACCTGCTGGTGGCTGCCCGGGCTGTGGCGCTACGACTCGCGGACGGCCCCGGGACCGGGAACGAGGCCGGCCGGCGACGCGGAACCGGCGGCGGGGCGCGAGCCCGGCGGGCAGGCGGAGCCGGACCCGGCCGGGTGACCGGGCCCGGAGGGGGACCCGGTCAGGAACCACCGGACACGGTCTGCGGCGGCGCGGTGGTCGCGGCGGGTGCAGGCGCGGGTGCCGCCGGGGCGGTGGTCGCCGGGGCGGCCGGGCGGGCCTGATGGGCGTGCCGATGGTGACGCCGGACTGTGCTCCCGCTCCCGGACGCGGCGGTCGCGGCCGGGCTGGCGGCGCCGCTCGCGGGGCTGCTGCTGGCCGGGGCGGACGGGGCGGGCGTGGTGGTCACCGCGCGGGAACTCGCGGCGGCGTGGGTCGATCCGGGCAGGATGGCCGCGACCGCTCCGGCCGCGGCCACGCCCGCTACGCCCACCGTCACGGTGACGGCCCGCAGGTGGCCCTGGCTCCGCTGCCGCCGGAACACGGCGGCGCGGACGTCTGCCCGGCGATGGTTCATCACGATCCTCTGCGCTGCGTGGGTGGGCGCTGGATGAGTGAGCTCAGTGGCTCTCGGCGGGCCATCCGCCGACCGTCCGGACAGTACCCGCCGCGTTGACCAGGCGAGCCTGGCAAGCCGAGGTTTGAGAGCCAATCCAGAGCCTGGGGGCCGCGGATGATCGCCGCGGTGCTCGCCGTGTTGGCGTCCACGCAGGTCGCCGCGGCCACGGACACGGTCCGCCAGTAGACCGGGGCGGGCAGGCCGGTGCGCGGGTCCAGGATGTGATGCAGCACGTCTCCGCCGCGCCGCCAGCGCCGCGCCGTGGTGCTGGATGTGGCCAGCCCCCCGTCGCGGATGGCCACCACAGCGGCCGGCCCGTCCGGCGGGTCCTCTGGCCGTCCGGTGACGTCCTGCACCCGGATCCGCCAGCCGCCCCCGGGCGGCGGCCCGGCCACCGCGATGTCCCCGCCGAGCCCCACGAGCACCCCGCAGCCCAGCGCCCCGGCCAGCCGGGTGGCCGAGCGGTCCGCGGCCCACGCCTTGGCCGTGGCGCCCAGATCCAGGTGCACGCCGGCGGGCAGGGTCAGCCGCCGCGACCGCTCGTCGAACCCGACCTGGCGCCAGCCCGGTACCGCGCGGACAGCCAGCCGGACCGGGGGGCCCTCGCCGGGCAGCAGCGCGAAGTCCCGGTCGTAGCCGAGGGCCGACATCGCGTCGGCCACGGTCGGGTCCACGTCCCCGGCAGTCAGGCGGGCCGCGCGCAGCGCGACCGTGACCGCCTCGGCGAGCAGCGGGCTCACCTCGGCCGTGCGCGGGCCGGCCTGGCCCGGCCCGTCCGGGGCAGGCGGCCCGGCGATCGCGCCCAGCCGCATCAGCTCGGAGTCGGGCCGGAACCGGCTGCACGCCCGGTCCACCGCGTCCAGGTCGGCTTCGAGCAGGCGGCGCCCCGCGGCCAGCTGGGCCGGGTCGGTGACCAGCAGCCAGACCTGGGTGCCCAGGGCGACCCAGTCCGCGGCGGCCGGGCTGTCCGGCTCCTGGGTGCCCGGTGCGGCCGCGCCGGGCGGAGGCATCAGGAGCCGCCCGAGGTGGCGGCGGCCGCGCCCGACGTGGACGTGGGCGCCGAGGAGGATGAGCTGGCCGTGCCCGAGGACGAGCTGCTGGCGCCGGACGACGATCCGCTGCCGCTGGACCCGCCCGACGTCGAATGGGCGGACGACGATCCGGAGGAGGCCCTGGCCGACGTGGCCGCGGCGCTGGCCGAGCTGTGCGTCGAGGCGGGCAGGGTCACGGCGAGCCCGCCCGCGACGGCCAGGCCGAGGACGCCGGTCGTGGCGGTCACGGCGCGGAGCCGGCCGCGGGCCCGCTCCCGCTGCACCACGGCGGTCACGGTGCGGGGGTCGCTGCTGTTCATCATGACTCCTTGAGGGAAGCTAACACCCCTACCTTTCTCTAACGGTCTGTGGCCGGGGTTTGCGCTCCGTCTGCGGCAGCTCTGAATCGCGGCCACCACCCGGGCGGCGGGCCTTTGGTCACCCCGGGCAGGGCCGGACGCCTCTACTCAGCGTTACATGACTATCGCACCCTGCCACTAAAGCAGGCAGGTGATGATATGCCGGACATCCCGCTCAGGATCAGCCAGCCAGCCGCGGCTGGCGTGACGCTGACCCCCGGCCAGGTGGCTTTCCTGGTGGCGACGGCGGGCCGGGCGCCGTCGGTGCACAACACGCAGCCCTGGCGGTTCCGGGTGCGCGAGACCGGCCTCGACCTGTACGCCGACCGGGCCGGCGGCTGCGGGCCATCGACCCTGAGGGCCGGGAAATGCTGATCAGCTGCGGCGCGGCCGTGTTCGGGCTGCGGCTGGCCATCCGGCAGCTCGGGTACCGGCCCACGGTCGAACTGCTGCCCGATCCCGGCCGGCCAGCCTGCTGGCCCGGGTCCGGCTGGGCCGGCCGTCCGCGCTCAGCCCCGAGGAGTGGGACATGCTCGCGGCGGTGCCGCACCGGCACACGCACCGCGGCCCGTTCAGCCCGGAGCCCATCCCGGCCGGCCTGCTCCCAGGGCTGCAGCACGACGCGATCGCCGAGGGCGCCACCCTGGTCCTGGTGGACGAGCGGGCCCGGGGACGGCTGCGGGACCTGGTCGAGGCGGCGGCCCGCTGGCAGCAGCAGAACCCGCTGGTCCGCGACGAGCTGGCGCACTGGACCCGGGAACGGGGCAGTGACACCAGGGACGGCGTGCCGGCCAGTGCCTACCCGGCCGCGCCCGGCGGCCGGGACGCGGCGTCCGGCTGGGACGGCGCGCTCACCCGGCGCGACTTCGACCAGGGCCGCGGGGAGGGCCAGCTCGAAGCAGGCGGCCCGCCGCCCGCGGCGACCGCCATCCTGGTCACCGCGGGAGACACGCCGACCGACTGGCTGCGGGCCGGCCAGGCGCTGAACCGGGTGCTGGTGCACGCCGCCAGCACCTGGGTGTTCGCGTCGCTGAACAGCCAGCCGATGGAGTCCCCGCCGCTGCGCACGCTGGTCCGGTCCCGGCTCTTCCTGCCCGGGGCGCCGCAGATGCTGCTGGAGTTCGGCCGGTCCCACACGGCCGCGGCCACCGCCCGCCGTCCCGTCGAGGACCTGCTTCTCTGACCCGCCCGCTTCCGCGGGCCCGGCTAATCCGTGCCCAGGACCCGGGCCAGCTTCGAGGCAGACCGGGACGGCCGGGCGCCTGCGGCGGCCAGGGCCGCCTCCGCCGCGTCCAGCAGCTCCGGGCCCCCGGACTTCAGCTCGACCTCCACCTCCCGCCAGGACTCCTGCCGCTGCCAGCGCTCCGGCTCCGCCGGGTCCGGGCGCGACCCGGTCACCTGGTCGTCGGCCACCTCCGCGAGGACCTCGCCCCCCTCGTCCAGCAGCCGGCGCACGATGCGGCGCGTCTCCAGCCGCGCGACCGGCCGCAACAGCGCGCCCCCTGACCACGGGGCGACTTCCGCGGCGATCTCGGCCGGGACCGACCGCCCCGGCGGGCCGAGCGGGAAGTGCACTTCACGCCGGGTATCCCCGCCGACCGGCAGCTTGATGTGCCAGCCCGCGTCGTCGCCGCCGGTGCGCCGGCGCAGCGTGATGTGCGCGCCGATCAGCCGCAGATCGTCGGTGTCGAAGTAGGTCGCGGCCAGCTGCTGGACGTCCGGCGGGGCCACGCTGGCGGCGCCACCGGACCCGGCCAGATCCGGGACGGCAAACCCGGCATCCACGTCATACTTCCGCTCGGTCTCCATCTGCTCCTGCTCGCCACCGGTCATGGTCTGAGGCTACGAGGCGCCCCGGCGTCCCGGCCACTGGCGGGGGGCCCCGGCTGACCCGGCCGAATTCTCCCCTGTGACGGCAAACGCGCAGCCAGCGATCTAGCCGGGCCGCGTGTTTGGCCGGTGATCCCATGATCACGATGCCAAACTGCGTGGTGACGTTTCGTATGCGGGGGAGTGCTGGCCGGAGTCGGGGCCGGGCTGCGGGGGACGGGGAGCGCGTCATGGGTCTCATCACGGATGTGCATGGTTCGGCCGAGGGGTATGAGGCGGTGGCTCTTCCGCTGCTGCTGGAGGAGCCGTCGGGAACGCACGGCCTGGACGGGGCGGTGCTCCGCCGGCGCAGCGCGCGCCCCACCAAGCGGGCGGTGATCTACCTGCACTGCATGACCGACTCGTTCGTGCCCGCGGACCTGGCCAGCTGGTACACCGAGCGCGGGTTCCACTTCTACGTCGCTGACCTGCGGCGGCTGGGGGACCCGGCCGGCCCCCCGCGGAAACCCAGGCCGAGGAACTCGGGGAGTACCTCACCTGCCTGGACACGGCCGTGCGGCATGTCCGGGAGGCGGACGGCATCGAGACCGTGGTGCTGTGCGCGCACGCCACCGGGGCGGTCATCGCGGCGCTCTGGTGCCACGCCCGGCGGGCCAGCCAGCCCGCCGACGCGCTGGTCCTGGCCAGCCCGTCGTTCGGGGGCGGCTCGTGGCTGGCCCGGACGGTCGGCCGCCGGGTCACCGTGCCCAGCCGCCGCACCCCGCCGCTGCTGACGGCGGCCCGCCGGCGGGTCCGCCGCGGCCTGGACATCAGCTGCCCCGTCCTGGTGCTGTGCCCGTCCGCGGACTGGGACGCGCTGGGCGGCGCCGGCGGGCTGCTCACGCTCCCGGTCGCGGGGGGCAAGACCACGATCCGGCTCGGCGCGCACGTGACCTGGCTCCGGCTCGACGGGGCCCAGCCCGGGCAGGCGCTGCCCGGCGGGGCGGCCCGCAAGCGCGTGTTCGACGAACTCGCCCGCTGGCTGAGTGCCTACCTGTCCGGCCAGATCCGCGATCAGCTGCTGTAGCGAGAGTGACCGGCGGCGACGAGGTCCTCGTTGCGGAAAAGAAAGATCAGCTGACGGTCACCGTGACGCTCGGGTAGCCGCTCGCCCCGTTGGGTTCGGGTGGTTCCTGCAGCGCGGTCTGCGTGTAGCCGGTCGCGTCGGTCGCGCGCGCCTCGATGGTGTGGGTGCCGCGGGCCGCGTCCCAGTCCCAGACCCACTGCCGCCAGGTGTCGATGCCGGGGACCGCGGCCAGCCGGGCCTGCTGCCACGGCCCGCGGTCCACCCGCACGTGCACCGCGTCGATCCCCTTGTGCTGGGCCCAGGCCACCCCGGCCACCGGCGTCCGGCCCGCGGACACCGAGCCGCCCGGCACGTCGATGCGGGACTCCGTCTTGATCGGGGCCTGCTGGGACCAGCCGCGCTGCGCCCAGTACGCGTAATTGCCGCGGAACGTGGTCACGTTGATGTCGGTGATCCATTTGCAGGCGGACACGTAGCCGTACAGGCCGGGGACCACCATCCGCACCGGGAAGCCGTGCGCGACCGGCAGCGGGGCGCCGTTCATGGCCACCGCCAGCAGGGCGTCCCGCCCGTCCAGGACCGTGGCCAGCGGCGTGCCCGAGGTGAAGCCGTCGGTGGACGTGCAGATCAGCTGGTCCGCGCCGGCCCGCGGCCGGGCGGACCGGAGCAGGCTGGCCAGGCTGGCGCCGAGCCACTTGGCGTTCCCGATGTAGGGCCCGGCCACCGGGTTGGACACGCAGCACAGCGTCACCCAGTCCTCGAGCAGCGGGAGTTTCAGCAGGTCGTGGTAGCTGAGGGTGATCTCGCGTTCGACCATCCCGTGGATGCGCAGGTGCCAGGTTGACGGCGCGACCTGGGGCAGGATCAGCGCGGTGTCCACCCGGTAGAACGAGGAGTCCGGGGTGACGAACGGGGTGATGCCCTTGACGTCGAGGTTCACGCCGGGGGGCAGCGGCGGCACCGGGTGCGCGGGCTTGGGGAACCGGATGTCGGCCAGGGCGGCGGACACGTTGGAGCGCTCGGACAGAGTCCGCCCGCCCAGGGCCCCGACGCCGCCCGCGGCCAGCGCCACCGCGCTGGCGGTCAGGAAGCTGCGGCGGCCAGGCTGCCACGGGGAGCGGGGCACCTGGGACGGGGGGCCGCTGCGGGCCCGGGACACCGGCCGCGGCTGGCCCGTGGTGCCGGGGGAGCCGGTGCTTCCGGGAGAGCCCGCGGGTGCGGGGGAGCCCGTGCTTTCGGGGGACTCCGTGCTTTCGGGGGACTCCGTGCTTTCGGCGGTGTCCGACGGGCCGGGGGCAGCGGACGCGGGCCGGCCAGGGCGGGGTCGGCGGGGACGATGAAGTCCGGCCCCGGGGCGGCGCCCCGGGGCCGCTGCGCGCCGGCGGCCCGGTGACCGCGGGCGCGGGGCTGCGTCCCGCCTCGCCCCCGGCCGCGCGGACCAGCAGCCGCAGCGCGTACGCTCCGGCCAGGGCGCCGAGCAGGGTGGGCAGCACGTCCCACAGCGCGGCGTTCGGCCGGGTCAGCGCGGCGGCCAGGCCGATGACCGCGAAGATGGCCAGGCCGAGGTAGCCGTAGCGCAGCTTCCGCATCGCGGCGACCCCGATGACCGCGGAAAACACGGCGAGCAGGACCAGGATGCCGATGATCAGCACGGTCTTGTCGTGCGAACCGAACGCGGAGATGGCAAAATTCTTGACGGCGGGCGGGGTGTGGTCGATGGCGGCGCTGCCGACGGCGGCCACCGGCGACCCCTGCGGACGGCCGATCCCGGCGACGAGCTGGCCCACCCCGAGTGCGACCCAGGCCATCAGCAGGCCGACGATTACCCCACGCCAGGCTGCGGGCGAGTCAGAGCGGTCTCTCACAGGGTCTATTCGTAGCCGACGGCGGAGCGGATTGCCGTGGATTGCGGCCGGCGGCCAAGCCGCAGGTGACCCGGCTACGAATTAAGGACATGCACATGACCGACGGCCAGCCCTGGATCCCGGCCGGGGGCCCGGGCGCTGGCGGGCCCGGGGCGGGGGAACCGGGCTCCGCCGGCCGGGCTGGCGATCGGGGCGGCGGCCTGGGCGTGCTGCTGGGCCAGGTGGCCCGGGGAGACGACGACGCGTTCGGGCTGGTCTACGAGCAGGTGTCCGGGCACGTGTTCGGCATCGCCCGGAGCGTGCTGCGCGACCCGGCCCAGGCCGAGGAGGTCGCCCAGGAAGTCCTGCTCGAAGTGTGGCGGGACGCGGCCCGGTTCGACCCCGGCCGCGGCAGCGCGATGGCCTGGGTCACCACCCTCGCCCACCGGCGGGCGGTGGACCGGGTGCGGTCCGAGCAGGCGTCGGCCGACCGTGAGCAGCGTGCCGCCCGGGCCGAGGTCTCCTACGACGTGGTGGCGGAGACCGTGGCCGCGCGGCTCGACGCCGAGCGGGTCCGCCGCTGCCTCGGCGCGCTCACCGACCTGCAGCAGGAGTCGATCACCCTGGCCTACTACCGGGGCTGCACCTACCGTGAGGTGGCCGGCCTGCTGAAGCTGCCGGTGGGAACCGTGAAGACGCGAATGCGCGACGGCCTGATCCGGCTCCGCGACTGCCTGGGGGTGGAGTAGGCGGTGAGCATGTTCCGGTTCCGCCATACCGATCCGCACACGCTGGCCGGGGCCTACGCCCTCGACGCCCTCAGCGAGGCCGACCGGGGGCGCTTCGAGCGGCACCTCAGCGGCTGCCCCTCCTGCGCCCAGGAAGCCCGGGGACTGATGGAGGCCACCGCCCGGCTGGCGGACACGCTTGCCACCCGGCCACCTGAAGGGATGCGCGAGCGGGTGATGGCCGCGACGGCGCGGACCCGGCAGAGCCCGCCGGTGACCGGGCCCGCCCGGCCGGGGCGGGCCAGGCGCCGGGGCCCGGTGGCCGGCGGTGGGGGATCGCGGTCGCGTCCGGGGTGCTGCTCATCGCCCTGGTGGTGGGCGGCCTGGCGTTCCACACCCAGCAGCAGCTCAACCAGGAGCGGGCCCGCAGCGGGGCCATCGCGGCCGTCCTGAACGCGCCGGACGCGACCATGATGACGGTGGCGGCCGTCAGCCAGGGGACCGCCACCATCGTCATGTCGCACCGGGAGCGCGCCCTGGTCTTCACGGCGGCCCGGCTGCCGTCGTTGCCGTCCTCGCAGCGCTACGAGCTCTGGCTGATGGGCCGCACGGGGCCGCGGGTGGCGGGCATGCTGCCCGCGCCGAACGCGGGGATGACGGCCCCCGTCATAGTGTCCGGCCTGCGGGCGGGCGACATGTTCGCGGTGTCTGCCGAACCCGCCGGCGGCACCAGCCATCCCACCTCGCCGATGGTCCTGAAGGTCGTCCTGCCCTCATGATCGCTCCCGGCCGCGGGGGGCAGCGGCGGCCCGTTTCCGCCAGCGTCGGCGGCAGGCTAACGTGGGGACCCGTGAAAGCATCTCCCGAGGCGCAGCAGCGGCTGCTTGAGTTGGCCGAGTTCGACGCCGAACTGAGCCGCCTGGACCACCGGCGGCGGACGCTCCCCGAGATCGAGGAAGCCGACCGGATCGAGGCCCGGGATCGCGAGCTGCACGACCAGATCGTCGCCCTGGACGCGGAGGAGAAAGATCTCGGCCGGGAGCAGGGCAAAGCCGAGGCCGACGTTGATCAGGTCCGGACCCGGGTGGAGCGGGACCGCAAGCGGCTCGACGACGGCCAGGTCTCCTCGGCCCGCGAGCTGGAGAACCTCCAGTCCGAGATCACCTCGCTGGTGCGCAGGCAGTCTGACCTCGAAGAGATCGTGCTCGACGTGATGGAGCGGCGGGAAACCGCCCAGGGCCGCCGGGAATCCCTGGACGGCGAGCGGTCCGGGCTGGCCGGACAGCTCCAGGACGTCGTCGCCCGGCGGGACGCCGCGCTGGCCGAGATCGCCGAGGAAGCGGGCAAGGCCCGCGGCGAGCGGGCGGAAGTCGCGGCCAGTGAGCCCGCTGACCTGATGGCACTGTACGAGAAGTTGCGGGAACAGCACGGGGTGGGGGCCGCGGCCCTGCACGGCGGCCGCTGCCAGGGCTGTCACCTCTCGCTCAACACGGTCGACCTGAACCGGATCCGGGCCGCGGACCCCGACGAGGTGCTCCGCTGCGAGGAGTGCCGGCGGATCCTGGTCCGGACTCCCGAGTCTGGACTGTGACGGGCCGCCCCCGTGGCAGGCACACCAGTGACAGGCACGCTGGTCGTCGAGGCGGACGGCGGCTCACGGGGTAATCCCGGGCCGGCGGGCTACGGCGCGGTGGTCCGCGACGCCGATTCCGGGGCGGTGCTCGCCGAGCTGCACGAGAGCCTGGGCACCACGACCAACAACGTCGCCGAGTATGCCGGGCTCATCGCGGGCCTGGAACGCGCCGCTGAGCTGGCGCCTGGCGCGGACGTGCAGGTCCGGATGGACTCCAAGCTCGTCGTGGAGCAGATGTCCGGGCGCTGGCAGATCAAGCACCCGGCGCTGCAGCCCCTCGCGTCCCGGGCCCGCGCGGCGGCCCGCCGCCTCGGCCGGGTCAGCTACGAGTGGGTGCCGCGGGCCCGGAACGCGCACGCGGACCGGCTGGCCAACCAGGCCATGGATGAGGCGAGGGACGGCGCCGGGGGGCACGCGGCCGCGGAGGACACAGCCGGCGGGGAGGCGGCCGGGGGGAGCGCCGGGGGACGGGCGGCCGGGGGACGGGCGGCCGGGGGACGGGCGGCCGGGGAAACGCCCGCCCGCTGTGCACCAGGGCCCGGGCCCCGCGGCGCGGCCAGGCCCGGGCTGGACCGCGGCGCACAGTGACCCCACCACCACCGTGCTGCTGCGGCACGGCGAGACCCCGCTGTCGGTCGAGCGCCGGTTCGCCGGGCGCGGGGACATCCCGCTCACCGAGACCGGCAGGCTCCAGGCGAAGGCGGCGGCCCAGCGCCTCGCGGCCCGCGGCGGTGTCCAGCTGGTCGTGTCCTCCCCGCTGCAGCGGGCCCGGCTGACCGCGGACGCGGTGGCGGCCGCGACCGGGGCCCCGGTGGACGTGGACGACGGCTGGATCGAGACGGATTTCGGGGCGTGGGAGGGGCTGAGCTACGCCGAGGCCATGGAGCGCTGGCCGGACGAGGTGACGGCCTGGATGGACGACACGTCCGTGGCGCCGCCCGGGGGCGAGAGCTTCGCCGCGGCGGGGCGGCGGGTGCTGGCCGCGCTCAACCGACTGCTGGCCCGCGCCGAGCCGGGCCGGGTCGTGGTGGTCAGCCACGTCACCCCCATGAAGACCGTGCTGCGGCACGCGTTGCTGGCCCCGCCCCCCGCGCTGCGCCGGATGCATCTCGACGTGGCCTGCCTGTGCGAGGTCAACTGGTACGCGGACGGCCCGGCGGTGGTCCGGTCGCTCAATGACACCGGGCACCTGGTTCCCCGGGACTAGTCGTGCCCGTCAGTACGACTAGGCCGCGCGGGATTGGGCCGCCCGGGATTGCGGCGCCCGGGATTGCGGCGCCCGGGATTGCGGCGCCCGGGATTGGGGCGCCCCCGACGGGCGCGCCCCCTATGCTGGGGAGACGGCGGGCGAGCCGGCCGGGCGGCCGCGCCGGGACTCCGGTCCCGGTGAGGAAGGTCCGGGCTCCGCAGGGCAGGGTGGTCGGTAACGCCGACCCGGGGTGACCCGCGGGAAAGTGCCACAGAAAGCAGACCGCCCGGGTACGGGGCTTGCCTCCGGTACCCGGGTAAGGGTGAAACGGTGGTGTAAGAGACCACCAGCGCCGCAGGTGACTGCGGCGGCTCGGTAAACCCCACCCGGAGCAAGGTCAAAAGGGACCCTGGCCTGGCCAGGGAACTGCGCGAGCGATTGAGGGCGGCCCGCCCGATGCTCGCGGGTAGACCGCACGAGGCTGTCAGCAATGGCAGTCCCAGATGGATGGCCGTCGGCCCGCTTCGGCGGGTGCACAGAACCCGGCCTACAGGCCGGCTCGCCCGCCGCCCGCGCCGGTATCTCTGCCCAGTCTTGAACGCACCCCAGTCAGGCGAGAGCCTGGAGCCGTGCGCTCGTGCAGCCTCATAGCCAGGATCGCAGCGCGGCGACCTCGGGGAACTCCTCGGGCGAGCCGTAGCCGTGCTCGGCCAGCCAGCGGACGTTAGCCAGGCATCGCAACGACCACCATGCGCGGATGAGGTCGCGGTCAACGTCGGTGCCGTAGCCGGCGACGACGTCGCCCAGGTGCTCCTGGTGTCCGAGCGTGAGGGTGGCGAGGTCGAAGAGCGCGTCGCCCTGGGACGCCTCGGACCAGTCGAGCACGCCGGTGACCTCATCACCGTCGACGAACACATGGTCAACCTGCAGGTCGCCGTGGATGAACACCGGTGTCCACGGGCGGAGCGCAGTCCCGGCGAGCTGGCGGTTGCGCGTGACCACGCCGGCAGGAAGGACGTCGTTCGTGATGAGCCACTCGCATTCGCCGTCGAGGTGCGATGCGAGCTCGCCGGGGCTCCGGCCGGGCCGTGGCGGCAGCGGCGCGTCGTGCAGCATCCGGGCGGCGGCACCCGCCGCGGCCCACGCGGCCGGCGACGAGGTCGACGGCTCGCCGAGGCGGCCGAGTGCCGCCCCTGGGAGGGCGGCGAGCGCGAGCACGGGCGGCTTCCGCCACAGGACCTCCGGAGTCGGGACCGGCGCCACAGCCATCGCCTCGACCTCGACGTCGGTGCGCGTCTGATCCGTGTCGATCTTCAGGAACACGTCACCGACGCGCAGGGTCGCGCGCTCGCTATGGGCCACGACGACCTCCACCTCCTCCACGCCGGCGATTATCGCGGGGATGACCACCGACGTCACCGGGTTTATCGCGTGCGACGGTGCGGCTGACCGCGTCCTCCTGCCTGGCGGCCTCGTGCACGCCACCGACTCCTGCCGGGGCCGGCCCTGCTTCGGTCCGCCGGGCCGTACGCGCCGCTGAGGATGCCGCAGGGCCGCTGTGTGCCCTAGGGTGTCGCGTAGATCTTCCGCTGTGGCTACGGTAGATCACCGCGGGTTGATGATCGCCTGATCCGGCTACGGCTGGGAAACGGATCAATGAATCACGTCTTATCCGCTTTTCACCTCGAACGCGGCGCGGTCCAATGCGCCAGGCGGAGACGGCACGCGCCGCCCGCCATACCGGGCAGGTGCCGGACATGAAAATTATCCCGGAAACAGCACCGGCGCCAGAATCAGGAAGACCTCGCTGGCGCCGTGGCCTGACTCCCTGGCGCTCGCCCGCGGATCAGCCCGCCTGGGCCCGGCCGGCGCTGCTCGCCATCGCCGTCGTCGCGGCGGTCGCGTACGGCTGGGGAATGGCCGGCGCCAGCGTCGAGCCCTTCTACGGCGCGGCGGCCCGCAGCATGTCGGAAAGCTGGCACGACTTCATCTTCGGGGCGTTCGATCCAGCCGGGACCGTCACGGTCAACAAGCTGCCTGGCGGGCTCTGGGTGCAGGCCCTGTCGCTGCGGACCTTCGGCTTTCACATCTGGGCCCTGGTCCTGCCGCAAGTGGTCGAGGGCGTGCTCACCATCCTGGTGCTGTACCAGGCGGTCCGCCGGCTGGCCGGGCCTGCGGCCGGCCTGACCGCCGCGGCGGTACTCGCCGTCTCGCCCGTCACCGTGCTACTGGGCCGCGGCAACGTATCGGACTCGCTGCTGATCCTGCTGCTGGTGCTCGCCGCGGACGCCACGTCCGCCGCACTGCTCAGCGGGTCGCTGCGGCAGTTGCTGCTGGCCGGCGTCTGGGTCGGCCTGGCGTTCCAGGCGAAGATGATCCAGGCCTGGCTGGTCCTGCCCGCGCTGGCCGCTGCCTACCTGCTCGCCGCCCCCGCGGTGAAACTGCGCACCCGGTGTGCGCACATCGCGCTGGCCGGGCTGGTCACCGCTGTGGTCTCGCTCTCCTGGATGACCGCGGTCTCGCTGGTCCCCTCGCAGGACCGGCCGTACGTGGACGGCAGTCCGGACGACTCGGTGTACACGCAGGTCTTCGACTACAACGGCCTGGGCCGGCTCACCGGGAACTGGGTGACCGTCGCCGGGCCGCCTTCGCCGATCCTGGTCGCGGCCGTTGAGAGCGGGCGGTTGCTCAACGCCGAGACCAGAGTCATCAAGCCGAGCTGGCATCGTCTGCTCTCTGGCCCGTTCGCGGCGGACAGCGGCTGGCTGCTGCCGGCGGCCGTCGTCGCCGCGCTGGGCGTGCTCATCGCGCGGCGCCGCCAGGGCCGGCGCGACCCGCTGCGCGCCGCCGTGGTGCTGTGGGGCGGCTGGTGGCTGGTCCTCGCGGTCTTCTTCAGCGCCGGCACGTACCTGAACTCGTACTACGTCGCGGCGCTCATCCCCGCGGTCGCCGCGCTGTGCGGCACCGGCATCGCCGCGTGCGGGTCTCGCCCCTGGCCGGCCCGGGTGCGCCTGATCGTCGCGGCGACGGTGCTCGGCTGCGCCGGCTACGGCGCCTATCTCATGTCCGGGACAGCGTCCGGCCCGGTCGTGCTCACCCTGGTGGCGCTGGTCGTGGCGGCGGCCGCCGCCGCTCAGCTCCTGCTGCCCGCGTCAGGCCAGGCCGGGCACCTGACCGCAGTCGCGTTCGCGGGTGCCGCCGTGCTCCTGCTGCCCGCGGCGGCGTCCGTGAGCTGTGTCATCCGCGGGCTGGGCCCGTTTGACACCCCGTTCGAGTCGCCGGAGACCGTACGTATTAACCACGCTCTGGCCGCCGCCGCGCCCGCCCTCACGCGGGCCGTCCAGCGGCTGGAAGCCCGGACACCACCCGGTGACGCCCTGTTCGGCACCGACACGTCCGGGCTCGCGGCGGACAACATCCTGTACAGCGGCAGGGAGGTGCTGCCTATCGGCGGCTACCTCGGTAACGTGCCCGCCCCGACGCTGGCCACGCTGCAGGCCGACATCCGCCGGGGTTACGTGCGGGGATTCGTGCTGCCGGTGTCACCCTCAGGCCCGGACCCGCGGGTGCGGTGGATCGAGTCGCACTGCACCAGGCAGCCCCAGCCCCCGCACCGCCGTCCCGTCCCGTACGCGAACTTCTTCTGCGGACCCGGGCCGGTCAGCCGGGCGGCTTCGCCGGCGACCGGAGCGCCGGTGCCACAGACCGATCGTGCTGGTTGACCGCTGCGCTGATCGCGGGTGGCAGCGGCCGGAGTTCCCGATGTGCGTGCTGCGGCCGCTTGACTTAAAGCGCTTGAGGTTTGCTTGGCTGTCCGTATGACAGCTCTGACCATCCAGGATGTATCCCGGCGCAGCGGTCTCAGCGAGCCAACCCTGCGCTACTACGAGCAGGTCGGGTTGATAGGCCCGGTCGAGCGCGACGAAAGCAGCGGGCACCGCCGCTACCGCGAGGACGACGTCGATACGTTGCAGGCGCTGGCCTGCCTGCGCGCGATGGGCGTGGGCATCGAGGACATGCGGACTTACCAGGCCAACCGCACGCGTGGGCATGAGGCCGCGGGTGAGCAGCGCGATCTGCTGCTGCGTCACGCCGAGCGGATCGAGGCCCAGATCGCGACGCTGCACGTTCACCTGGACTACCTGCACGCGAAGGCCGCGTTGTGGGATGCCCGCGACCACGGCGATCCCGACGCGGAGGCCGAAGCCAACCTGCGGGTGCAGGACATGTATCCGCGGCTGGAAGAGGTGCTGCGATGAGCCGGGTACTGGTGACCGGCGGGTCCGGCTACCTGGGCACGCAGCTGATCGCCGCGCTGCTGCGCGACGGGCGTGGGGTGCGTGCGACGGTGCGATCCCTGGATCGCGAGGGCGATGTGCGGGTGGCGGTGCGCCGCGGCGGCGCAGACGACAGCCGGCTGGAGGTCGTCACCGCCGGGCTGACCGCCGACGAGGGCTGGGCAGCCGCGGCGGCCGGCTGCGAGGAAGTCCACCACGTCGCCTCGCCAATGATCCAGTCCGACGATCCCGATGAGGTGATCATTCCCGCCCGTGACGGCACGCTGCGTGTCCTGCGGGCCGCGCGCGACGCCGGGGCCCGGCGTGTCGTGCTGACCTCGTCGTTCGCGGCGGTCGGTTACACACCAAAGCCGGGTGCCGAGTACACCGAGGCCGACTGGACCGACCCCGACACGCCCGGCCTGCCCGCCTATCCGCGGTCCAAGGCGATCGCCGAGCGAACCGCCTGGGACTTCATCGACCATGAGGGTGGCGAGACCGAGCTGGTCGTGCTCAACCCCACGTTCATCCTCGGCCCGACCCTGACGACGCAAGCGCGTTCGTCACTGCAGCTGACCAAGGCGATGCTCGACGGGACCATGTCCCTGGTGCGACGCCAGCGCTTCGGCGTTGCGGACGTGCGTGACGTGGCCGATCTGCACATCCGTGCGATGGCCACGCCCGGGGCGGCCGGGAAGCGGTACCTGGCGCTGGCCGACGGGCCGACGATCAGCTTTCTCCAGATGGCCCAGATCCTGCGCGAGCGGCTCGGCCCGCTGGCCGAGCGGGTGCCAACCGAAGAGGCACCGGGACCGGTGCCGCCCCGGCTGATCATCCACAACGAGCGCGCCAAGCAGGAGCTCGGATGGCGCCCACGCCCCGCCGAGACCACGATCGTCGAAACCGCCGAGAGCCTGCGCGACCTCGGCCTGCTCGAGAAAAGTTGACGGCGAACATCGCAGCCATGTGATCAACGCGGGCCCGGCGCTGGGAGCATGGGGCTATGGACAACGACCAGCAGGCGCAGTTGATCGAGGCCCGCCTGGATGCCGCCGACGGCATGCCGGTCAGGGATGACCAGTCCGCCCGCGAGGCACTGACGCACGTGATGGTCACCGTGCGCCGTATCAGCCAGCTTTCCACGCAAGCCCAGGCGCAGGCCCTCATGGGGGCGGGAGTGCGCGGCGATGACATCGGGGAAAGACTCCAGGCGTGGCTGGACCGCCTCATCGGTGCCCTGACGCGGATCGTCGAGCACCTGTCCACGGCCACGTCGTTCTCGGTCTCGGCCGGCCCTAACGTGTCGGTCACCGTGAGCTTCGGGCGGTTCGAGAACAGCTCGGTGTAAGACGTCCGGAGGCGTCTCACCGGGGGGTGGGGCTTTTCTCCCACACCGAGACGTGCTGGCGGCTCTCGCTGGTGAAGGGTGCCCGCGTCCACCCGTCCCACCGGGCCCGCAGGCGCAGTCCCGCGAGCTGGGCCATCAGATCCAGCTCCGAGGGCCATACGTACCGGAACGGGATCGAGCGGTACTCCCCGCGGCCATCCTCGAGGCGCACGTAGTCCGAGCTCATGGCCTGGGTCGCGACGTCGTACACATCACACGCCCACTGCGTCGGGCCGACCTGCCAGGGCACGGCATTCTGCCCGGGCGGGAGCCTGCGCAGATCCGGAATCGCGACCTCGATGACGAAACAACCGGCGGGTCCGAGGTGCGCGGCGGCGTTCCGGAAGCAGGCGACCTGGGCCTGCTGCGTCGTCAGATTCATGATCGTGTTGAAGACCAGGTAGGCGACGGAGAACGTGCCATCGACTCTCGTCGCCGCGAAGTCACCGATCGTCACGCCGATGGCGTCCCCGCCTGGCTTGGCGCGCAGCCGCGCGACCATCGCCCGGGACAGATCGATGCCGTGGACCGGGACACCGCGGCGGGCCAGCGGCAGGGCGATGCGTCCTGTGCCGATGCCCAGCTCCAGCGCCCGGCCACCGCCGGCCAGCCCGGCCAGGACCTCCACGGCCGGATCCACGACGCCCGGTCCGGACACGTCCGCCGTGGACTCGTCGTACCTCGCCGCGACCAGCTCGCCGAAGTAGCCATCCCGCTCATCCACCGCCGGAACGTACCGCCGGCTCTTGCGGCAGCGCAACGCTATTACGCACAGGAGAGGTCCGGTAGCCTGCCCGATTGTGACCAGCGGCTCGTGGACCATCCGTCCGGCGGGGCCCGAAGAGGGCACCTTCCTGGGCGACATGCTCGTCGAGGCGGTGAACTGGTCGCCGCAATGGAAGAAGAAGAGCAGGCAGCGAATCCTCGCCACGCCCAAATCGGCGCAGTACATTACCGGCTGGCCGCGTGATACCGATCTGGGCGTGATCGCCGAAGCCGAGGGGCAGCCGATCGGCGCGGCCTGGCTGCGCTTCCGGCCGGCTACCGACCCCGGGTATGGGTTCGTCGCGCCCGATATCCCCGAACTGACGCTGGGCGTGGCCGCGACCTGGCGGCGTCAGGGCGTCGGGCGGGCGCTGCTCCAGGCCCTCGCCGACCGGGCGCGGTCGGCTGGCATCCGGCAGATCAGCCTCAGCGTCGAACGCAAGAACCATGCGCAGCGGCTCTACCTCTCGGCGGGCTACCAGGTCGTGGACAGCAGCGACGCGAACTCCGACACCATGCTGAAGACCCTGTGACCACCAGCCTGTGACCACCAGCCGGTGACCACCAGTCGGTGACCACCGGCCCGCGGGAACGGGCCGCCGGGCCGCCGGGCAGGCGGCCGGGTAACGGCCGCCGGGCCGGAGCCGCGGCCGGGTTGCGCCCGGCCAGCCCGAGCAGGGCAAACGCGGCGGACACGATGGCCAGGAAGACCCAGCCGGTGTCGAAGCTGGTCCGCGGCACGAGGTGGCCGAAGATGATCGGGATGAAGAACCCGCCTACCGCGGCCAGCGTGAGCATCAGGCCGGCCGCCGTGCCGATGTGCTGATGGTCGATGTCGCAGACCCGGGCCGGGACGGCCAGCCAGGCGGCGAAGCCGAAGATCAGGAAGAAGCCGATCCCGATGCCGAGTGCCCAGAGCGCCTCGGTCGGCACTACGGGGATGAGGGCCAGCAGCGCGGCGACGGCGATCAGCGGTCCGACGACGAACATCCGCAGATTCCGGCTGCGGTCGGCGAAGTACCCGCCCAGCAGGCTGCCCGGGATGCCGGCCAGCCCGATGAGCGCGGACAGCAGCCCGCCGGTGGCGGGGTCCAGGTGCCGGGTGAGCGTCACGTACTCGCTGAACAGCTGGGCAGTGGTGAAGTACGCGCCGTAGCCGCCGAACAGCGCGGCACCATAGATCCACAAGTCCCGGCGGCCGAGCGCGCTGCGCAGGGCGGCACGGTCGAAGCTGGCCCCGGCCAGCGACCGGGCGCCATCCGGGATCCGGAAGGCCACCAGGGTGGCCAGCATGACCAGCAGCTCGAACACGCCCGCCAGGATCAGTGACGCGTGCCAGCTCGTCGCGCGCTGCACGTAGAGCCAGACATACAGCGCGAAGGCAGCGCCCGCGCTGAACGCGGCGCCGCCGGTGATGCCCAGCGCCAGCGTGACGTCCCGTTCGCGGAACCAGACGACGACCGCGGCGGTCCCCACGGCGATGAACACCGAGCCGCCGACGCCGCTGACGACGCGGAAGAAGGCCAGCTCGGCGTAACTCTGCGACAGCCCGGACATGATGCCAGCCAGTCCCTGCACCAGCAGCCCAAGCACGAGGGTCTTCTTCATCCCGATCGCGGTGGCGAGCATGCCCCCCGGGATGTGGGTGAGCCCGTAGCCGACGATGTAGAGCGAGATGAGGAAGCTCAGCGGCCCCAGTCCCACCCTGAACTGCGCGCCGATGAGCGGGAAGGCCGTGGCGACGTCGAACCAGTTCAGCGTCAGCGCGATGATGCCCAGGCTGATCAGGCCGAGCATGCTCCATCGCGCGGGGCCGTGCCCGGGCCCTGGGATGGCGGTCATGAAGGTCCTCTCACAGCACCGCCGCCCGGTTGCGCCCAGGTCAGGCTGGCTCATCAGCGCCGGCCGGGTGCCGCAGGACTGCTGTAGAGTACCGGTGACAGCAGCGTAGCCCCGTGTGCCCCAGCTGTGACCGTCGCAGTTACGACCAGCGCTTTCCCGGTCGGCAGCGGACACGCTTTACGGATGGTCAATGATGGCTACCAGCTTCGTCGGGCGGCAGAGCGAGCTGCGCATCCTGGGTGAACGGCTCGCAGCCGCCGAGCTGGGCCAGCCGCAGGTCGTCTACGTGGAGGGCGAGCCGGGCGGGGGGAAATCGACTCTGCTCACCCGGTTCCTCGGGTCGCTGACGAACGCTGTCGTGCTCGAGGTCGCGGCGGACGAGGCAGAGGCATTGCTCTCGTACGGGATCACCGATCAGCTGCAGCCCGGGGCGCCGACGGAGCCCGGAACCGACCCGATGGCCGTGGGTGCCCGGCTGCTGGACCTGCTCGATGGGTTGCAGGCCGGCGGCCAGGCGGTGGTGCTCGTGATTGACGATCTCCAGTGGGCTGACCGGCCGTCCTCGCGTGCCGTGCTGTTCGCCCTGCGGCGCCTGCGGGCCGACAAGGTCCTGGCCATCGTGTCGGCGCGGGCCGGCGGGCTGACCGACCCCGGCTGGGCCCGGTTCGTGGGCGGTGACTCGCGGGTCACCCATATCCGCCTGGGCGGCCTGAGCCCAGGCGATCTCGTCGACCTGGCGGGGGCGCTGGGGCTGGGTGTGCTGTCGCAGCGCGGGGCCGCGCGATTGGCGGCGCATACCGAAGGCAACGCGCTGTACTGCCGGGCGCTGCTCGACGAGATCGGCATCGCCGGGCTCAGCGCGGCGGGAGATCGCGGACTGCCCGCGCCACGGCAGCTGTCCGCGGTGATCCTGGCCCGCGTCGCCGCCCTCCCGGCCACCACCCAGTCCTTCCTGTCGGCCGCCTCGGTCCTCGGGCAGCACGCGCCGATCCCGGCCATCGCCACGGTCGCCCGGCTGCCTGAGGCGCCGGACGAGGTGGATGCGGCCGTCGCCGCCGGGCTGATGACGGACGGTGCGTCCGCCCCGGAGCTGGCCTTCACCCACCCGGTGTACCGGGCCGCCATCTACGCCGACCTCAGCCCGGCGAACCGCCGGGAACTGCACGGGCGGGCGGCCGAGGTCACCGGCGGCCGCGCGCGGCTGGCGCACCGGGCAGCGGCGTCGCTCGGTCCCGATGAGACGCTGGCCGGTGACCTCGAAAGCTCGGCCCGGGCCGCCGCCGCAGCCGGTGACGCGGGCGCCTCGGCGTGGGCCCTGGAACAGGCCGCCGCCTTGTCACCAGCGGCGCAAGACCGGGAAAGCCGCCTGCTCGACGCGGCCCTGGTCGCTCCTCAACGCCGCGGACACGCCTGCGGCCGCCCGGGTCCTGGCCTCCTGCCAGACCCCGAGTGCGCGCCGGGACGCCCTGACCGGGCTGCTGGGCGTGTTCACCGGATCACCCACGGCCGAGGCCCGCCTGCTGGCCGCCTGGCAGGCCCACGACCCGGTAACCGAGCGTGACATCGGTGTGCGGGCGGCGACATCCCTGGCCAACTGGATGGTCCTGTCTGGACGCCCTGACCAGGCCCTCACCTGGGCGGACCGGGCGGTGGGCGGCACCGCGGCGGGTTCGGCGCTGCGGGCCATGGCCCGCACCGCCCAGGCCTACGCGCTCGCCGCAGCCTGCCGGAGCCCCGAAGGGCTGGCCGCGCTGGGCTTCCTGCCTGTTTCCGGGACCGAAGTGCCGATGTCGGAGACCGACGCCCTGGTCATGCGGGGGATGCTGAAGGTCTACGTCGATGACCTCCCCGGGGCCATCGCGGACCTGGGCGTGGCAGCGGCCCGGCTGCGCACCGGGCTGCCCTCGACCTACCCGGGACCGTGCCTGGCTCATCTGAGTGACGCCTACTTCCGGCGGGGCGACTGGGACGCAGCCGTCACGCACGCCCAGCTGGCCACCTCGCTCGCGCAGGACACGGACCGCCCGGTGGACCTCGCCCGGGCGCACGCCCGGGCGGCCCAGGTCCTTGCTTTCCGTGGCCAGTGGGCGGCCGCCCGGGCTCACACCGGTGCGTCCAGGTCAGCGGCTGAGCGGCTTCCCCTGGTCATGGCGGTGGCCAGCGCCGCGGTAGCAGCCGCCTCGCTGGCTTCCGCGCGTGGTGATCTGGCCGGGGTACTTCTCGCGACCGAGCCGGTCCGGGCGACCGGAATCCCCGGTGTCGGGCGGCCGGCCTGGGGTCTTCAACTGGAGAGCCATCGAGGCGGACGCGCTGATCGGCCTGGGACGCCTGGACGATGCGGCGGCTGCGCTCAGCGAGTTCGAGGCCGCCATCCCCGCGGCCGGCCTGGACTCGGCCGCCCTGATGCTGGCCCGCTGCCAGGGCAATCTGGCCGTGGCCACCGGGAACGCAGTCCAGGCCGAGGCGGCGTTCACCCGCGCCCACTCACTCGAGGCGGCAGTACCGATGCCGTTCGAGCATGCCCTGGTGAGCCTGGACGACGGCCGCCGGTTGGGGGCGGCCGGGAGCCGCCGGGCGGCGGTGGCGCAGCTCGAACGGGCCCACCAGCTGTTCTCCGGGCTCGGGGCGGATCCCTGCGTGCAGGCGTCCGCCACGGAACTCGCGGCCCTGCAGGTCACCGCCCCGACCGGAAGCCCCGCCGCGCTTCTCGGGCTCAGCCGCTCCGAGCTGGCGGTGGCCCGGCTGGTCGCCACCGGGCTGACCAACCGGGAGGTAGCCAGCGAGCTGTTCGTGTCCGTCAAGACGGTGGAGTACCACCTCCGCAACAGCTTTATCAAGCTCGACATCACCTCGCGCCGCGCACTCGCAGATCTGCTGCGCTGACCACACAGCGCCGCAAACACTGCGCCGCAAACACTGCGCCGTAAACACAGGGTCGAACCTAGGGTCGCACCCTGGGGACAATGACCCGCGGCCCGCGTTGACTATGAGCCATGGACGCCTCACCACGACCGAGGCAGACGATTCGCCTTCTCCTCGACCTCAACCCGACTCTGGATGGACGGCTCGAGGGACGGATACGCGCTGACGGCACCAGCACCTGGAAGCCTTTCTCCGGCGTGCTCGAGCTCCTCAAAGTGCTTGAGGAAATGTCCCTGGAGATCTCCGGCAGGTAGCCGTGCCGGGGGCCTCTGCACAGGTATTTCAGATTGCTCCGGGAAGGGAATGCCATGAATCAGCCCGCCAGCCATTCGGTGTTCGAGAGGTGGGGACGTACCGCGTACCGGCGGCGGCGGCTGATCCTGCTGATCGCGCTGCTCGTCGCGGTACTCGGCGGCGTGTGGGGAACCAGCATCTTCGGTTCGGTGCAAACCGCCGGCGGATTCGACGCCCCCAACAGCCAGAGCCAGCACGAAGCCACCCTGGCCACGAAGGCCTTCGGCCGCGACGCCGGGGACGTGGTGGTGCTGTACTCCAGCAAGACCCTGACCACCGCAGCGCCGGCCTTCCGGTCGGCGGTGACCCGCACGCTGGCCGCGCTCCCGCACAGCAGGGTCGGCTCGTACGCCAGCTACTGGTCCACCAGGTCGCCCACGTTCGTCAGCGCGAGCGGCAGGCAGACTTACGCGGTCATCGAGCTGGCGGGCCCGACGGACACGGCCCGGCGGGCGAACTACGACGCGATCAAGGCGGACCTCAGCGCGCCTGGCCTGCGCAGCCAGGTCGGCGGGGTGGTCCCCACCAACGAGACAATTGACCAGCAGACCACCGCCAGCATCACCCGCGCCGAAGGCCTGTCCTTCCCCATCCTGCTGATCCTGCTGCTGGTGATCTTCGGCAGCCTCACCGCCGCGTGCCTGCCGCTGGCCGTCGGCGCGCTGGGCATCCTCGGCTCGTTCACCGCGCTGCGGCTGCTGACCCTGGTCACCGGGGTGTCAGTGTTCTCCCTGAACATCACCACGATCCTCGGCCTGGGGCTCGGCATCGACTACGGGCTGTTCCTGGTCACCCGGTTCCGCGAGGAACTGCACCGCCGGGACTCAGTGGAGGACGCCGTCGCCCGGACCGTGGCCACCGCCGGCCGCACCGTGCTGGTCTCCGGGGTCACCGTCGCCATCGTGCTGGCCAGCCTCATGCTGTTCCCCGAGACCATCCTGCGGTCGATCGGCTACGGCGGGGTCGCCACCGTGCTGATCGACATGCTCGCCGCGCTGACCGTGCTGCCCGCGCTGCTGGCCGTCCTGGGCCCGAAGGTCAACTCGCTCCGGATCCGCCGCTCCGTGCAGGGCCCGGCCAAGGCGGAGGACACCGGCGGCTGGTACCGGCTCGCGCACAGTGTCATGCGCCGGCCGCTGCTCTACGCGCTGCCCATCGTGGTGCTGCTGCTCGCTCTGGGGTCACCGTTCCTGAAGGTGGTCTGGGGCGGGGTGGACGCTACCGTGCTGCCCGCCAGCGCCGCCCCCCGTGTGGTCACCGAGGCGCTCAACCATGACTTCCCCGGCAACCCGACCGCCCCGATCGAGACCATCGTCGCGTTCCGCGGACCGGTCGCCACCTCACCTGCACGCTCTAACGGCCTGACCGCGTACCTCACCCGGCTTGACCATGTGTCCGGCGTCACCGCCGCGCGGGTCACCGGGGTGCGCGGGAACATCGCCCGGATCGACCTGAGTTACGGCCCAGGTCCCTACACGCCGCAGGCCCGGGCCATCGCCGGGGACGTCCGCGACGTGGCGGCGCCGCCTGGCGCCACCGTGCAAACCGGGGGGCAGACCGCCGCGCTGGCCGATCAGCTGTCCAGCATCGGCCACACCCTGCCCTGGATGGCGCTGGCGGTGATCATCGCGACGTTCCTGCTGCTGTTCCTGGCGTTCGGGTCGCTGATCCTGCCGCTCGAGGCGATCGTGGCCAACATCCTGTCGCTGACGGCGATGTACGGGGTGGTGACCTGGATCTTCCAGGATGGGCACCTGTCCGGGCTGCTGGGCTTCACCCCGAACGGCACGATCAGCCCGACCATCCCGGTCCTGATGTTCGCGATCATGTTCGGGCTGTCCATGGACTACGAGGTGTTCCTGCTCTCGAGAATCCATGAGCGCTACGTGGCGACCGGCGACAATACCGCCTCGATCGCCAGCGGCCTGCAGCGCACCGGCGGCGTGATCAGCAGTGCGGCGCTGCTGCTGGTCGTCGTGATCGGCATGTTCTCCCTGTCCAGCATCACGTTCATCAAGCTGCTGGGCGTCGGCATGATCGTTGCCCTGGTCCTCGACGCCACGCTGGTGCGGCTGCTGCTCGTGCCCGCCACGATGCGGCTGCTGGGTGACGCGAACTGGTGGGCGCCCGCGCCGCTGCGCCGCCTGCACGACCGGTACGGCATCCGCGAGGACGACGGCCCGCGGCCTGGCGCGGTCGCGGAACCTGAGGCTGCGGCGGTACGCACCTAGCGACGCCACCGACGATCCGGCCCCCAGCTAGCCACGAGACAACTGACACGCACGGAGGAACGCAGAGATGAACGTGGACCACACCACCGCGACGGCGCCAGCCGGCCACACCAGCTACCTGACCCGCCCCGGTGGGCGCATCGGTTACGACGTGGCGGGCGCCGGGCCCCTCGTAGTCCTCCTGCCGGGGATGGGTGACCTGCGGGCCGGCTACCGTTTCCTCGCCCCGGCCCGGCGCGCCGCGGGCTACCGGGTCGCCTGCGCCGATCTGCGCGGGCATGGCGACAGCGACCCCACGTTCCCGTCCTACGGCGACCAGGAAACCGCGGACGACGTCCTGGCCCTGATCGGGGAACTCGGCGGCCCCGCCGTCGTCGCCGGCAACTCCATGGGCGCCGGGGCGGCCGTGCTCGCCGCGGCGCAGCGGCCCGGGCTCGTCTCCGGCCTCGTGCTGGTCGGCCCGTTCGTCCGCGACCCCGCGGTGAGCACGGCGCGGCGCATTCTGCTGCGCGCCGCCATGGCCCGGCCCTGGGCGGCCCTGTCCTGGAAGCTGTACCTGCCCGCGCTGTACGCGGGCAGGCGGCCAGCCGACTTCGGCGGGTACCGCGACCAGGTGGTGGCCAGCCTCCAGCAGCAGGCATACGCGCGGGCCTTCTCCCTGACCACGCGCACCAGCCACGCGGCCGCGGAGGCGCGGCTGGCCGAGATCACCGCCCCCGTCCTGGTCGTGATGGGGGAGCAGGATCCCGATTTCCCCGACCCGCGGGCGGAAGCGGACTGGATCGCGCAGGCCCTGCGCGCCCAGGTCGTCATGGTGCCTGAGGCCGGGCACTATCCGCAGTCGCAGCGGCCCGACCTCACGATCGGCGTAGTGCTACCGTTCCTGGCCATGGTGCACAACCGTGCCTAGAGGCCAGGCCCCCGGAACCACCATGACGGCCCTCGTCGTCGGCGCGGGCGTGGTCGGAACCGTCTACGGGGCCCATCTCGCGGCAGCGGGGAACTCGGTCCAGGTGCTCAGTCACGGACCGAGAACCGATGAAGTGGCCGCCGGGGGCCTCCGCGCCCGGGAGGTAACCGGGCAGGGACTCGCTGAGGCGGAAACGGCTGTGGTGCCGGACGCCAGCGGCGGCCATTACGACCTCGTCCTGGTCGCCGTCCGGCGTGATCAGCTGGCCTCCGCATGCGCCCGTCTCACCGGCCTGACCGGGAAGCCAGCCATCGTCTTCCTGGGCAACAACCCGGGAGGCCGCGCTGGCGTCCCGGCCGGCCTGCCCGGTCATGTCTACCTCGGGTTCCCTGGCATCGGCGGCGTCCTGACCGGCGGGACCGCTGCCTATGTCCGCATCCGGCAGCAGCCGACGGCTCTGCCGGAAACGTCTGACCCCCGGCTGGCCGCGCTCGAGTCGGCCCTCACCAGCCGCGGGTTCGCGGTCCAGCGAGTAGCCAACATGGACGGATGGCTCGTCTACCACGCGGCCTTCGTCGCCTGCATCTGCGCGGCCCTGTACCGGTGCGGGACCGATCCCGTCCGTCTCGCCGCGGACCGCGCGACCCTCACACTGATGTGCCGGGCCATCACCGAGGCGTTCGCCGCCCTGCGCGCCAGCGGCACCGCAGGGCTCCCGCGCAACCTCGCCGTGCTGCATAGCCCGCCGCTTCGGGGCGTTGCCGTCCGCTATTGGGCACGGACCATGCGCTCACCCATGGGCGAGCTGTGCTTTGCCGCGCACGCACGGCACGCCGAGGCGGAGATGCGGGCCCTCGGCCGTGACGTGGAAGCCCGGATTACCGGCTCACCCGCCCTGACGGAGCTGCTAGCGCCCTCCTCGGGGGCGGCCGGCGTCCCGGCTACCTGAAACGCGACGCAGTGCACGCCGCCTACCAGGCGGCGGCCACGACAATGCGCGCTACAGCGTGTTGCAGGGTCGCGAGAATCCAGATAGCACCGCCCAGAATGAGTGGGACCTTGGACGCGGAGCGGGCCGCAGTGCCGTTCGCCGTGCTGGGTGTTGTCCCGCGTGTGAACGTGCAGTGAATGTAGCCCACTGGCCGAGCCCGAACGGCACGCCGGGGCGCGGTGACCGGCGCCGGGGAACCCGTTATTGGCCTGGAATTCTCTATCCGCGGGAACCCGGGAAGGGTAAAGTGAGGTTAGTAGCTCCGGACCCTGGCAGCTGAACCGCGAAATATTCGCGCGCAGCCGGTCCGGATTTTTCGTGCCGCGATCTGCCTGAGCGTGACCGGTTCCCTCGTGCGTCACCTCGTCACTGGCTAAAGGAGTCGGTTATGGGCATCATCGCTTGGGTCGTTCTCGGCCTGGTCGCAGGCTTGCTCGCCAATATGCTGATCCCGGGCAGGAGGTCACAGGGCCTTATCCTCACCTGCGTGATCGGCATTGTGGGGGCGCTGCTAGGCGGCTGGGTAGCTACCAAGCTGTTCCACGTCCACAGCCTGCAGGGGTTCTTCAACCTGTCCACGTGGATCACCGCAATTGTCGGCGCAGCGGTCCTACTGCTCATCTTCCACCTGATCACTGACCGGTCTAGCCGCTCCGGACGCTCCAGCAGGTCCAGTAACTCCCGCTGGTTCGCCCACCGCTAAGACACCGGCGCGACTTCCCGGGAGGCAGCCTTGCTGCCAGCAGATGACGCCGCGGCCCGCATGGACTGGATGTCACGGGGGGCCTGCCGACGTGAGAATCCGGAACTCTTCTTCCCCATCGCCACCCACGGCCCGGCCGTGGAGCAGATCAACGCAGCGAAAAAAGTGTGCCACCGCTGCGAGGTAGGCGCAGCGTGCCTTTCTTTTGGCTTGACGACCCCCCAGGACGGCATCTGGGGCGGAACCACCCGAGAGGAACGCAGTGCCCTGCGGAAACATCCGGCTCGCGCGGCGGCACAAATATCCCGGCTGGCCAGCCCCGCAGGCGCGCGCATGCCAGGCTAGTCGTCCCGCCGGGCGGTCAGCGACCGCCCGGCGGGACGATTCAGCGGCGGCTGCTCCACCGGGGGCCGGTCAAGGCCCACGCGGACTCCCAGGCGGCCAGACGCCGCCGGTCGAGCGCACAACGGCACAGCCGGTACGAGATGAGCAGCGCCACCGCCGCACCCGCCGCCGCTGAGATGCCCGTCAGCAGGGCATAGAAGATCATGAGCGTCCGGCCGGGCGGAGGGACGGCAGGCTGGCCGTAGCGATTCAGCCAGACCGGTACCCGGGTACCTGCAGGCGCACCGCTCATGTCGGGCGCGGTCACCGAAGTGAGCACGCCGGCCCGTTCCCGCCCGCCCGCGGCGGGCCAGCGGGCCCGGGCCTCACCAGCTCGGACCGGGTCGGTGACCGTGGGCCCGGGTTGAGTCAGCGTGGCCACGGCCAGATGCAGGCGGGCCGCATCCGCCCGCTGGGACAGATAGATGTGCCCGCCGAGGACTGAGGCGCCAGCCACCGCCGCGAGGAACGCGGCGGACAGCGCCACCAGGACCGCGCCCTCGATCCTGTCATAAGAGCGCCGGAGCTGATTCCGGCCGGCCAGCAGACGGGCCAGCCCGGTCAGCCGGCAGCCCGCTTCGTGGGCTTTGCCGGTCATGATCATTATCGGCGGCTAATCCGTGCGAGGCCGGCCGCCCGGCCGCCCCATGGTGCCGGATTCCCGCCGCTGGCAGCCGGAGCAGTTAGCCGAGGGAAGCCGGGTGGCTGGGGGCCAGTACACCAACGTCTCCGTCCGGCAGTAGATGCACAGGACGGGGCGGCCGGTACCGGGTTGGCATCCAGGCTGCGCCGCAAGGAACACGGCGTCGCCGGTCGCAGGATCATTCATGAGTCTGGCCGCCTTCGATGCCGAAAGGCTAGCGGCGAGGGAGCGCACGGTCCGGACTGGTCCAGGCTCGCTAAGTGCTGCCAGCGTGGCACGAACCAGCGCTGAAAGGCAACCGGCTCGTGATGCTCACCTCCTTAGGCCGCATCACGAGCCGGGAGTGAAACGGTTCGGGCCTGGCCGCCAGGGCAAGCTGGCCGGCCCGGACGTGGTCACCGGAGTGGGCGATGGCGTGCGACGCTGTCCGACCGGCGTGCGACACTCCACGCGTGGCACGACCTGAATCCGGACCGTCACCGGGAGGAGACCGTCATGAAGGATGAATCAGCCAGCCCCGGCGGCCCGGCCGCCAGCGCACCGGGCCTGCCCGCGGCCGTCAACCGGGCCTCGTTCCAGGCCGAACTGGACCGGCTGCGAGTCCGGGAGAAGGCACACACCCGGGAAGGCGACGCGATCGCCGCGGCGCGCCGGCGCCTGCCCATGGTCGAGGTCAACGCCAGCCTCGCGCTGACCGGGCCGCAGGGGCCGGTCACCCTGCTCGACGCGTTCGAAGGGCGCCGGCAGCTCATCGCCTACTACTTCATGTGGTGGCCCGGGCATCCCGCAGCCGAGCAGTGCGAAGGCTGCACCTGGGTCACCACCCAGGTGACGGAGCTGTCCTACCTGCATTCCCGGGACATCACCTACGCGGTCCTCTGCCAGGGCCCCTACGGCGAAAGCGCCCGCTACCGCGACTTCATGGGCTGGGATATGCCGTGGTATTCCGCGCAAGACTCGCTCGACGCGCTCCTCACCGGCCGCCAGACCGGCTTGTTCCACCTGGTGTGCTACCTGCGGGACGGTGACCGGGTGTTCGAAACCTACTGGACGAAGCGGCGCGGCGCCGAGGCCATGGACTTTAGCTACGCGCTCATGGACCTCACCGTGTACGGGCGCCAGGAATCGTGGGAGGACTCGCCCGCTGGCTGGCCGCAGCAGTGCACGATCACCCGGACGGACGGGGGCCCGCCCGACTGGCCGCCAGCGTCAGCATGGCCGGGCGGCCGCCCCATCGCCCAGTGGCCGCGACTCGACGCCGGACGCTCCGACGACCTCGCCGTCGGGTGACTGACGGCGCGGCGCGGGAGATCACGCCGGGCATCTGGAGCTGGGACCACCGCCCCCGGAGGTTGCGTCCCGGCGAGTTCGGCAGCCGGACCAGCTACGCGATCGCCGTGGACGGCGAGACCCTGCTCGTTGACCCGCTGGTGGACGGCGACGACGACCCGGCCCTGGGCACGCTCGACGATCTCGCCCGCGGCCGGGTGCGGATCCTCATCAGCAAGCCGTTCCACACCCGCAGCGCCGAACGGCTGTGGTCGCGGTACCGGCGGGCAGGCGCACGCATCTACGGGCATCCGGAGGTGGCCACCCGGCTGGGCGACACCTCCGGCTTCGCGGCGGTCACCAGCGGTCACGGCGTCGGCGGCGTCGCCCGCTTCCACCCGGTGGACAGCCAGCGCCGTCGGCGCTGGTGGGACGAGCGCTGCCTGCCGACGTTCGAGCGCCTGGCTGCCCTGGAAGCCGAGCACATCCTCGTCACGCACGGCCAGCCGGTCGTGGCCGGGGGGACGGCGGCGCTGCGCCGCGCGATCAGGCGCGACCCCTGGCAGCGCCCGAAGCGGCCGGGCCCGGAGCGAAAGGGCTGACCACGCGCAATACGGCGGGCCGCCGGGCCGGTCAGAGGGTCTCGAAGTGGTAGCCCTCGCGCAGCAGCCGGGGCAGCACGATGCGCAGTGCCTCCACCGTCTCCGAGCGGTTGCCGCCCCCGTCGTGCTCCAGGATGATCGACCCCGGCTGGGTGTTACGCATGATGTTGCGGACGATGCTCCGCACCCCGGGCCGGGCCCAGTCCCGTGGGTCAACCGACCAGTCCACCGGCACCATGCGCATGTGCTCACATTGCCGGATTACCGCCGCGGACCAGGCGCCGTACGGAGCCCGGAATAGCTGCGGGTGCACCCCGGTCGCCGAGTGGATGGCGTGGCTGGCCCAGGCCAGTTCGGTGTGCACCCGGTGGACCGGCATGCCGACGAGATCAGCATGCGTCCACGTGTGATTGGCGATACGGTGGCCGTCCTCGGCGACCGTCCGGGCCAGATGCGGGTAGGCGGCCACGTGGAGGCCGATCATCGAGAACGTCGCGGTCACCCGGTACCGGCGCAGCACCCGCAGCACCTGCGGGGTGTACACCGGATCTGGGCCATCGTCGATGGTCAGGGCGATCGCCTTGGACGCGTCGTCGATGTAGTACAGCGGCCGGTCCAGCGGGTAGGCCGGCTGGTGAGCGGCACCGGCGCCCCGCGGCCCGCCCGGGCATGGCTGGCCGTGGGGCCGGGGCTGGCCGTGGGGCCGGGGCTGGCGGCCAGCTGACGGCGGGCCGTCAGGTCGCGTTGCGCGGCTGGTTTCTCATACGCACTCACGTCCCGGTGCGGGGGCAAATGGCTGGCGGGCCCGGAAAGCAGGCGGGAGCCGACGATGCTGGTCAGCGTGATTCCGCCGACGGTCAGCAGAAGGCGCCGCCGCCGGATCGCGAAAACATCGGCTGAATCATGGTCAGAACCCGAGAGATTCCCCACCGGCGCCCCCGTGTGTCTGTGCCTGATTACGGCAGGTAAGGCCACAGAAATCAGGTCTGAGTCATCCAGGGCATCATGCCGGAATTGATCAGGAACCCGAAGCAAATCCGTTGGCGTGTCGCATGCTGGCTCATGTACGGCTAACTAACGAGACATCCGCTGATACCGCTAAGGAGCGCTCATCCGGTGCCTGGACGATCGCCGCGCATCCGTGAGCGCAGCCCCGCTGACCTCGATCACTGCGCCGAACTGCTCGCCATCGTCCATGGCGGCCGCGCGGCCATCAGCGGAAGTTGGCCGTCTCTTCGTTATCCCGCAAAGGCGGCGCCAGGGCGTGGCGCGTGCCCTCCTGCGGCGCGCCGTGTGGTGGGCGGCGGCCCGTAATCTCGACCTCACGCTTGAGGTAGCTGATCACCTGCGGGGTGCGATAGCCCTCTACGAAAGGGCTGGCTTCCGGCTCATCAGGACCACTCAGGCCGACTGGGCCACGCCCGCGGGTGACCCGGTCACGCTGCACCATTACGGCTATCGGGCTATCCGGTAGTACGGGGTAAAATATCCTGGTGCTGGAGTTGTTTCACCCTGCTGTTCGACGCTGGTTCGAGGGCCGGTTCCCGGCCGGCCCGACCGAGCCCCAGGCCGGGGGCTGGCCGGAGATCGCGGCCGGGCGGCACACGCTGATCGCCGCGCCGACCGGGTCCGGGAAGACCCTGGCCGCGTTCCTGGTCTGCATCGACCGCATGTACCGGGCCCACCAGGCCAGCCTCCAGGAGCCGGGCGCCGCGCGCGCGGCCGGGCCGCAGGTCGTGTACGTGTCGCCGCTGAAGGCGCTCGCCGTGGACATCTGGCAGAACCTCGAGACCCCGCTGGCCGAGATCGCCAAGATGGCCAGGGCACTCGGCCTGACCGGCCCCGGATATCCGGGTCGCGGTGCGGACCGGGGACACGGCGGCAGGGGAGCGGGCCGCGATGCTCAAGCACCCGCCGGACTTCCTCATCACCACCCCCGAGTCGCTGTACCTGCTGGTGACCGCGCAGCGGGCGCGGGCGATGCTGGCCCCGGTCGCCGACGGTCATCGTGGACGAGATCCACGCCGTCGCCGGGAACAAGCGGGGCTCCCATCTGGCGCTAACCCTGGAGCGGCTGGAGCACGTGGCTGCGCAGCCGGTGCAGCGGATCGGCCTGTCCGCCACCCAGCGCCCGATCGAGACCGTCGCCCGGCTGCTGGTGGGCGCGGGCCCCGGCCGCTCCGCACCGGACGGGTCACCGCAGTGCGCGATCGTGGACTCCGGCCACCGCCGTGAGCTCGACCTGGCCCTGGAGATGCCCGGCGACGAACTCGGCGCGGTCGCGTCCGCCGAGCAGATGGACGAGATCCTGGACCTGATCGCCGGGCAGGTGACCGGGCACCGGACCACGCTGGTGTTCGTCAACACCCGGCGGATGGCCGAGCGGGTCGCCCATCAGCTGGGCGAGAGGCTCGGCGACGGCCAGGTCGCCGCGCATCACGGCAGCCTGTCCAAGGACCGGAGGCAGCGGGTGGAGGCACGGCTGCGCGGCGGTGAGCTGCGGGCCCTGGTCGCGACCGCGTCGCTGGAGCTGGGCATCGACATCGGGCCGGTCGAGCTGGTCTGCCAGATCGGCTCGCCGCGCAGCTTCGCCACCTTCCTGCAGCGGGTGGGCCGGTCCAACCACACCCGCAGCGGCATCCCGGCCGGGCGGCTGTACCCGACCACCCGGGACGAGCTGGTGGAGTGCGCGGCCCTGCTGCGCGGCGCGCGGTCCGGCCGGCTCGACGCTCTGCAGGTCCCGGATTGCCCGCTGGACATCCTGGCCCAGCAGGTGGTGGCGGAGTGCGCGGCGGAGGACTGGGCCGAGGACGACCTGCTGGCCCTGGTCCGGCGGGCCGCCCCGTTCGCGGGCTTGTCCGCCGGGGACTTCGGCGACGTGGCCGAGATGGTCTCCGAGGGGATCCGGACTGGCCGCGGGCGCCGGGCGGCCTACCTGCACCGGGACCGGGTGACCGGGCGGCTGGCGGCCGCCGGGGGGCCCGCCTGGCCGCGCTCACCTCGGGCGGGGCCATCCCGGAGCTGGGGGACTACCGGGTGCTGGCCGAGCCGGACGGCACCCTGGTCGGGACCGTCAACGAGGACTGGGCGATCGAGTCCATGGCCGGCGACGTGTTCCTGCTCGGCACGACCTCGTGGCGGATCCGCCGGGTCGAGCCGGGCGTGGTGCGGGTCGTCGACGCCCAGGGCGCGCCGCCGTCGGTGCCGTTCTGGCTGGGCGAGGCGCCCGGCCGCACGGTGGAGCTGTCCGAGGAGGTCTGCGCCCTCCGCAAGGCCGTCGCCGGACGGCTGGCCTCGCAGGGCCCGGCCGGGGCCGCGGCCTGGCTGCGGGCGGACTGCGGCGTCGGCCAGGACGCCGCCGAGGTGATCACGCGCCTACCTGGCCGCCGCGCTGGCGCAGCTCGGGCTGCTGCCGGACATGGACACCATCGTGCTGGAGCGGTTCTTCGACGACAGCGGCGGGATGCAGCTGGTCGGGCACGCCCCGTTCGGGGCCCGGCTCAACCGGGCGCTCGGGCTGGCCCTGCGCAAGCGGTTCTGCGTCACGTTCGACTTCGAGCTGCAGGCCGCGGCCAGCGACGATGCGATCTTGCTGTCCCTGGGCCCGCAGCACAGCTTCCCGCTGGACCGGGTGCCCAGCTTCCTGGCCTCCAGGACCGTGGAAGGCGTGGTCCGGCAGGCCGTCCTGACCTCCCCGATGTTCGCGGCCCGGTGGCGGTGGAACCTGAACCGGTCGCTGGCCGTGCTGCGGATGCGCGGCGGGAAGAAGAACCCGCCCGCGATCCAGCGGATGGAGGCCGACGACCTGATGGCCGCGGTGTTCCCGACGCTGGCCGCCTGCCAGGAGAACGTCGCGCCCGGACCGCTGGAGATCCCCGATCACGTCCTGGTCCGGCAGACCCTCGAGGACTGCCTGCGCGAGGCCATGGACATCGACGGCCTGGCCGAGCTGGTCGGCCGGATCGAGTCCGGCCAGGTCACGGTCGTGGTGCGGGACACCACCGAGCCGTCCGTGCTCGCGCACGAGATCCTGAACGGCCGGCCGTTCACCTTCCTGGACGACGCCCCGCTGGAAGAGCGCCGCAGCCGGGCGATCCCGCTCCGCCGTGGCCTGCCGGTGGAACCGCACGAGCTGGGCAGGCTCGACACCGGCGCCATCGAGCGGGTGGCCGAGCCAGGTCCGGCCCGACCCGCGGGACGCCAATGAGCTGCACGACCTGCTGATGACGCTGACCGCGGTGCGCCCGGACGCGGACTGGCAGCCCTGGTTCGACGAGCTGGCCCGGGACCGCCGCGCGGTCAGTGTCTGCACGGGCCGGCCGGGGTGTTCTGGTCCGCGGTGGAACGCCGGCCCGCCGTCGAGGCCCTGTTCCCGGACGCCGCCCTGACGCCCGATCACCCCTGCCCCGGCCGGCCCGCGGCCCGGCCGCCGCGCCCGACCCGGACACGGCCGCGGCCGACATGCTGCGCGGCCACCTGGACTGCCGCGGCCCCTCGACAGTCACCGACCTGGCTCAGGCCACCGGCCTGCGGCCGGCCGGCGTCGCGATCGCGCTGGCCCGGCTGGAGGAGGAAGGCTTCGCCATCCGCGGCCAGTTCACCCCGGCCGCCGCCGCGGACCGAGGAGTTCTGCGCCCGGCGCCTGCTGGCCCGCATCCACGCCTACACCCGGCAGCGGCAGCGCCGCGAGATCGAGCCGGTCACCGCCCGGGACTTCATGCGCTTCCTGCTGCGCTGGCAGCACGTGGCCCCGGGCACCCAGGCGCGAGGGCCGGCTCGGCGTGCTCAGCGTCATCGAGCAGCTCCAGGGGTACGAGCTGGCCGCCGGCGCGTGGGAGAACGCCGTCCTGGCCACCCGGGTCGAGGGCTACCGGCGTGAGTGGCTGGACGAGGTCTGCCTGTCCGGCCAGGTCGTCTGGGGACGGCTGTCGGTCCGCGACGCCGAGCCCGATCCGGTCCCGCGGCGCAGCGGGCTGGTCCCGTCCCGGGCCACCCCGATCACCCTGGCCATCCGCGACGACCTGCCCTGGCTGCTGCCGTGCCGCCCGCGGCGAGCTGGCCCCGGCCGAGCCCGGGCCCGGCCGGACCCAGGACGTGCTCGACGCCCTGCGCCAGCATGGCGCGCTGTTCCGGCCCGACCTGGCCGCGGTGACCGGCCGCCTGCCGGGCGAGGTGGAGGAGGCGCTGTGGGACGGGGTGGCCCGCGGCCTGGTCACCGCCGACGGCTTCCGGGCCGTCCGGTCCCTGCTGCAGCGGTCCGCGTCGCGCCGGAGCCAGCGGCCCTCCGGGCTCCGCGGGCTGCGCCAGGGCCGGTCCCGGCCCGGCACCGGCTCGGCCGGACGCTGGTCGCTGCTCCCGGTCCCGGCGGCCGGCCCGGACCCGGACGAGCTGGCCGAGGCCGTGGCCGAGCAGCTCGATCGTCCGCTGGGGCGTGCTCTTCCACGATCTGCTGGCCCGGGAGAACCTCGCGGTGCCCTGGCGGGAGATCCTCTGGGCGCTGCGGCGGATGGAGGCCCGGGGAACGATCCGCGGCGGCCGGTTCGTGGCCGGGTTCAGCGGCGAGCAGTACGCGCACCCGGACGCGGTCGACGTGCTGCGCACGGTGCGCAAGCAGCGTCTGGCCGGCGAGACCGTGCAGATCTCCGCGGCGGACCCGCTGAACCTGACCGCCATCGTGCTGCCCGGCCCGCGGATCCCGGCCGTCCCGTCCGGCACCGTCACCTACCTCGACGGCGTTGTCGGGCCAGGGACTTCCACCGTGGCGGCCGACAGCGTGACGGCCGGCCGGACCGCGTCCTAGCTCGCGGGCGGCCGGGCCAGGTCGGCGGCCCACCGATCTTGGTTCTCCTGCTCCGGTGGCCCGCAGCCCGTGATCATGGGGTTGCTGTGGCCAGGGCAACAGCAACCCCATGATCACGAACGTGACGTGAGGCGTGAGGGGTGGATGTGGTGGACGGGACTGGCGATGCAACGCCGGGGCGGTGCGGGGGCAGAGCCAGGCGGGCCGCCAGGCACCGCGTCCTAGACGAACGCGCCCAGCCCGGTGATGGCCCGGCCGACGACCAGGGTGTTGATCTCCCGGGTGCCCTCGTAGGAGTAGATGGCCTCGGCGTCGGCCACGAACCGGCCGACCTGGTTCTCCAGCAGGATGCCGTTCCCGCCGAGCAGCTCCCGGGCGTAGCCGACGCTTTCCCGCATCCGCACCGTGCAGAACGCCTTGGCCAGGGCCGAGTGCTCGTCGGCGGCCGTGCCCGCCTCCTGCAGCTGGGCCAGCCGGGCGCACAGGCAGGCCGAGGCCGTGATGTTGCCCAGCATCTTCACCAGCAGGTCCTGGACGAGCTGGAAGCCGGCGATCGGCTTGCCGAACTGCTCCCGCTGCTTCGCGTAGGCGAGCGCGTGCTCGTACGCCCCGCGGGCACAGCCCACCGCCTGCCAGGCCACCCCGGCCCGGGTCAGCCGGAGCACCTTGGCGGTCTCCTTGAACGACGTCGCCTTCTGCAGCCGGTGATCCTCGGGGACCCGGACCCCGTCCAGGGTGATGTGGGCGTTCTGCACCACCCGCAGCGCGATCTTGTCGTGCATCTTCAGGGCCGCGAACCCCGGTGTCCCTCGCTCCACCACGAAGCCCTTGACCTGGCCGTCCGCCACGTCACGGGCCCAGATCACGGTGTAATCGGCGAACGTGGCGTTGCCGATCCATTTCTTCTGGCCGTCGAGGATCCAGTCGCCGCCGTCCCGGCGCGCGGTGGTGGTGAGCCCGCCCGCCACCCCGGAGCCGACGTCGGGCTCGGTCAGCCCGAACGCCCCGATCTTCTCCATCCGGGCCATCTCCGGCAGCCACCGCTGCTTCTGCTCCTCGGATCCGCACAGGTAGATCGACCCCATGGCCAGCCCGCTGTGCACGCCCATGAACGTCGAGATCGACGGGTCGGTGCGGGCCAGTTCCATCGCGATCATGCCGTCCAGCAGCGGGCCGCCGCCCGGGCAGCCGTAGCCGTCGTACGCCGTGCCGGCGATGCCCAGCCCCGCGAACGCCGGGATCAGGTCGTGCGGGAACTCCTCCCGGGTCCAGTAGTGGTTGATGACCGGCTCGATCTCCTTGGTCATGAACTCCCGGGTGCGCTGCAGCGCATCCCGGCCGGAGTCGTCCAGCAACTGCTCAAGACCGTAGAAGTCAGCCTCGGCGGTGTTCGCCATGAGTCCTCCTCAGGAGATGCGAGACGTCCAGGCCGCCTGTCCACTACCCGCGGCGCCGGCCAGGAACCCGCCGACCAGCGGCGCAAGCTCGGCGGCCTCGGTGATCAGGCCCAGGTGGCCGCCGTGGAACACGTGCAGCCGGGAATGCGGGATCAGCGTGTGCATCAGCCGGGCGTTGGCCAGCGGGATGATCGGGTCGTCGTCGCCGGACAGGATCAGGGCCGGCTGGCGGATCAGCGGCAGGAACGGCAGGCTCGTCCAGCCCGTCCCGGCCGCCAGCTGGTACAGGTAGCCGCGCGGGGAGCCGACCCGGCTCTCGGCGTGCATCAGCGCGCTGACCTGGTCCGGGTCGGTGCGCGCGGAACCGCCGTAGAGGTGGCCGGCGACGTCCCGCAGGTAGCCCGGGTCCCGGTACCGGCGAGGGGTGACCATGTGGGCCAGCACCGCCGGGCCTGGCCGGCACCATCAGTGACCCGGTCGCGGTGCTGACCAGCACCAGGCGGCGGCAGCGGGCCCGCTGGACGACGGCGAAGTGCTGGGCTACCGCGCCCCCCCAGGAGATGCCGAGCACGTCGGCCTGGCCGTAGCCGAGCGTGGTCAGCAGCTGGGCGATCAGGCGGCACAGGCCGGTGAAGCGATAGGGCCGGGCGGGCAGCGGCGAGCCGCCGGCCCCGGGAACGTCGAAGCGGATGACGTCGGGCGCGGGGTCGAGCTCGTCCACGAACGGCTGCAGCAGCTCCAGGCTGGCCCCGATGCCGTTGACCAGCAGCAGGGGCACGCCCGGGGCAGTCCCGGGCCGGACCGTGACCCGCAGCGGCTGGCCATCGACCACGATGCTGCGCATCACCGGGGCCGCCGCGCGGCGGCGGAAGCTGATCGGCATCGGCCGCTACCGGTCCATCACGTACCGGCCGGGCGCCGCGTCCAGCGGCGGGAACTGGGTGCTGCCCAGCCCGTCCGGCCGGTCTTTCTCCCCGCCGCTGCGATTCGCGAGCCACAACGAATAGTCCGGCCACCAGCTGCCCGGCATGGTCTCGGCCGACGCGAGCCAGTCCCGGGAATCCGGGGGGTTGGCCGCCGACACCTGGAACCTGGCTTTCGGGTTGCCGGGCGGGTTGACCATGGAGGCGATGTGCCCGCTGCTGGACAGCGCGAACCGGACGTCGCCGCCGAGCAGCTGGGTGGTCCGGTAGCACGCCTGCCACGGGCACAGGTGATCGGCCACCCCCGCGATCACGTAGGCGTCCACGTCCACCCGGGACAGGTCCACCGGCGAGCCCAGCATCGTCGCGGTGCCCGGCTTGGCCAGCGCCCGGTCCAGCACCAGCTCGATGAAGTCGTGGTGCAGGGCCGCGGGCATCCGGGTGGTGTCGGCGTTCCAGTACAGGATGTCGAACGGCGGCGGGGGCTGGCCCTGCAGGTAGTTGTTGACCCAGTAGGTCCAGATCAGGTCGCCCGGCCGGAGCCAGGCGAACACCTCGGCCAGCGCCCGGCCGTCCAGGTAGCCGCGGGCCCGGGAGGCCGCCATGGCCAGCTCCGCCGTCTGCTCGTCGACCAGCGCGGCCACGGTGCCCTCGGGGATCTGGTCGAGCACCGTCACGCCGAGATACAGCGACGCGAGCTGGCCCAGCCGGCCGGTGTCACCCAGGTGGGCGGCCACCATGGCGGACACGATCCCGCCCGAGCACAGCGCGAAGATGCTGGCCTGCCCGGCCCCGCAGATCGCGCGCGCGGTGTCCAGCGCCGCCACGACGGCCGCGCCGTAGGCGTCGAGGCCCCAGTCCCGGTGCCGGGCGTCCGGGTTGCGCCACGAGATGGCGAACACCTGATGGCCCTGCGACACCAGGTACTCTGCCAGGCTGCGTCCGGGCGATAGATCCGTTATATAAAACTTGTTGATCATCGGGGGCACGAGGACCAGGGGAAACTCGTGTACGCGCGGGGTGGCAGGCGCGTACTGGATCAGCTCGAAGATCTCGGTCCGCGCCACCACCGCGCCCGGGCTGACGGCCAGATCGCGGCCGACCTCGAACGCGCCGGGCGCCACCATCGCGGGGATCCGGGGGGCGGCGGACAGGTCGGACGCCAGCGCGCGGGCGCCGCGCACCGCGCTCAGGCCGCCGGTGTCGATGAGCGCCTTCCACGCCACCGGGCTGAGCAGCGGATTGTTGCTGGGCGCGGCCGCGTTAACCAGGTTGCGGACGATGAACCCGGCCCGCTCCGCGTCCCGCCAGCCCAGATCCGCCTCGGCCAGCAGCGCCTCGGCCGTGGCCGCGCCGGCCAGGTACAGCTGGACGATCCGCTTCAGGACCGGATTCTGCGTCCACGCCGGGTCAGCGAACCGGCGGTCGCGCGGCGCGGGGGCCAGGTCCGAGCGGCCGGCCGTGATCCGGCCCAGCTCGCTGCCCAGCGCGGCCGCGCGCCCGGCCACGGACCGGGGCCGGCGGGCCAGCTGCAGGCCCAGCCGGAGCAGCGAGCCGTCGGGCCGGAACCGGCGCGCCACGCCCAGGGCCGCGTCCGACAGCAGCAGGTCCAGCGCGGGCACGCCGTCAGCCGCGGCGGTGAAGGCGTCGGCGAACTCCCCGGCGTCACCGGCGGGGTCCGGCCCGCTCACGAGCGCCCCGGCGCGGGCGCCGTGTCCCCGGCGGGCGGGCGCACCTCGCGCCGCAGGATCTTGCCGGTCGGCCCCTTGGGCAGCTGCTGCACCAGCCAGATGTGCCGCGGGTACTTGTAGGCGGCGAGCCGCTGCTTCGCGAACTCCCTCAGCTCACCGGGGGTGGCGCTGGCGCCCGGCTTGAGGGCCACGGCCGCGCCGACCTCCTCGCCCAGCGACTCGTGCGCGATCCCGACCACCGCCACCTCGGCCACGGCCGGGTGCTCGTACAGGGCCTCCTCGATCTCCCGCGGGTAGACGTTGTACCCGCCCCGGATGATCAGCTCCTTCTTCCGGTCCACGATGAAGAAGTAGCCGTCCTCGTCCGCCCGGGCCAGGTCGCCGCTGCGGAACCAGCCATCCGGGATGGCGGCCGCGGTCGCGTCCGGGTTCCGCCAGTAGCCCTTCATCACGTTGTGGCCGCGGATCGCGACCTCGCCGACCTCCCCGGGCGTGACCTCCGCCCCGGCGTCATCCACCAGGCGCATCTGCACGCCGGCCACCGGGGTGCCGATCGAGCCCGGCTTGCGGGGGCGGTCCGGATGGTTGAACGACGCCACCGGGGACGTCTCGGACAGCCCGTAGCCCTCCAGGATCATGCAGCCGAACGCGTCCTCGAACGCGTGCAGGATCTCCACCGGCAGCGCGGCCCCGCCGGACACGCACAGCCGGAGCGAGGACACGTCGGCGGAGGCCCGGGCCGGGTGATGCAGCAGGGCGGCGTACATGGTCGGCACGCCCTCGAAGATGGTCACCTGCTCCTGGCTGATCATCTCCAGGGCGGCGCCCGGGTCGAAGCGGGGCAGCAGGGCGAGGCAGGCGCCGCCGAGGACCGCCGCGTTCAGGCCGCAGGTCAGCCCGAAGCAGTGGAACAGCGGCAGGCACCCCATGACCACGTCGCTGGGGCTGCTGCCGATCAGCGTCGTCGCGGTCACCTCCGCGTTGCGGACAAGGTTCGCGTGGGTCAGCTCGGCTCCCTTCGGGAGCCCGGTCGTGCCCGAGGTGTACAGGATGACGGCGTCATCGTCGTCGGCCCGCTCCGTCCAGTCGCCGAGCGGCGGCCGGTCGCCGAGCAGGCCCCGCGCATCCGGCTCGGTGACCCGGATGACCTGGATGCCCAGGTCGGCCGCGCCTTTGGCGGCCTCGTCCGCCGCCGCGTCCCAGGCCAGGATGACCGAGGCGGCCGAGTCGCCGAGATAGTGCGCGACCTCCCGGCTCTTCAGCAGCGGGTTCATCGGGACGACCACGGCCCCGGCGGCCAGGGCGCCGTAGAAGAACAGCGGGAACGCCAGCACGTTCGGCATCATCAGCGCGACCCGGTCACCGGCGGTGATCCCGGCCTCCTGCAGCAGGGCCGCGGCCTGGCCGCTGCCCCGCGCGAGCTCCGCGTAGGTCAGCGCCTGGCCGCCCTGCCGCAGGGCCGGCCGGTCCGCCTGGCCGGCCTGGGCCGCCTGCGCCTGCACGATCCCGGCCAGGTTGGTCATCGCCGGCTCCTCTCCGTCGAGCCCGGCACACTCCTGCGCTCATCCCATGCCGCGCCCGGCGGCACTGTCAAGCGACGCGGTCCGGGGGAGGGGCTCACCCGCCTGGCGGTCACCGGCCGGAGGGGCCGGGATGAGCGCACGCGAGACCCGGTCCGCAGTCCGCGCCGGCCAGCCCGGCTCAGTTCTGCAGGTCGCGGAGAATACGGGCCAGGTGGTCGCGGTCGTCCTGGCTGAGCCGGCCGAAGAACCGCTCGGCCTCTGTCCCGCGGGCCGCGCGGATCGCGTCCAGGACCCCGGTGCCCTGCCCGGTCAGCTCGACCAGCGTGGCCCGCCGGTCGCCGGGGTCGGGCCGCCGGGCGACCAGCCCGCGGGTTTCCAGGGCGTCGACGACCTCGGTGGCCGACCGCGGCGCGATTCGCAGGTGCTCCGAGAGGTCGGACAGCCGGATCGCCCCGTGGCTGCTGAGCACGCGCAGCGCCCGGAAGTGGGACGGGCTGATCTCCCAGGGGGCCAGGGCCTGCATGGATGTCTCGCGCAGCCGGCGCCCGACGGACCGGAAGGCGTCCGCCAGCGTCTCGTCGCCGCCGCTGGTCTCACTGCCCTGGCTCACCGGAATATCCTACCAGCTACTACCGTTGTACCCTCATATTGAGGTAACCTCAGTAAGTACCCAGTCCCGGGGCTCCGCCTGCCGCGAGAGCCTCCCCCCGGCAGAATCGAGCAAGCACTTGGCGTCACCTGACCCGAACACCCAGACCATCAACACCATCAATCCCGGCCGCAGCAGTCCCGGCCAGGGCGGCTCCGGCCGGTCCCGCGGCGCGCGCACCGTCACTGCCGCGGAGAAGGCGCAGGCCCGTGAGGTATCCCTGCGCCGCATCGGGCGGCTGTTCGCCCCCTACCGCTGGCAGCTGGCCCTCGTCACCATCATCATCGCCGCCTCCTCCGTCGTGAGCGTGGCCTCCCCGTTCCTGCTCCGCGCGGTCATCGACACCGCCCTGCCGGACCGGAACCTGCGGCTGCTGGTCCTGCTGGTGGCCGGCATGGTCGGCATCGCCGCCGTCACCTCCGCCTTCGGCGTGATCCAGACCTGGATCAGCACCAAGGTCGGCCAGCAGGTCATGCACGCGCTGCGCACCAGCGTCTTCGGCCACCTGCAGCGGCAGTCGATCGCCTTCTTCACCCGGACCCGCACCGGCGAGGTCCAGTCCCGGATCACCAACGACATCGGCGGCATGGAGTCCGTGGTCACCTCGACCGCGACCTCGATCGCCTCCAACCTCACCACCGCGGTCGCCACCGCGGTCGCCATGGTCGCCCTGTCCTGGCAGCTTTCCCTCATCTCGCTGGTGGTCATGCCGCCGTCGGTCTACCTGAGCCGCAAGGTCGCCCGCATGCGCCGCGCCATCACCACCGAGCAGCAGCGCGAGCTGGCCAACCTCAACGTGACCATCGAGGAAGGGCTCTCGATCAACGGCGTCCAGCTGGCCAAGACGATGGGCACCGGCCCGTCCCTGGTGCAGCGGTTCACCGCCTCCTCAGCCCGGCTGATCGACCTGGAGCTGCGCTCCCAGCTGGCCGGGCGCTGGCGGATGGCCTCGATGAGCATCATTTTCGCGGCCATCCCCGCGGTCATCTACCTGGCCGCCGGCCTGCCGATCGCCGCGGGCGTGATGACCATCGGCACCCTCGTCGCCTTCACCACCCTGCAGAACAACCTCTTCCGGCCGATCACCGGCCTGCTCAGCACCGGGGTCTCGGTGATCAGCTCGCTGGCCCTGTTCGCGCGCATCTTCGAGTACCTCGACCTGCCGGTCGAGGTGGACGACCCGGCCCACCCGGTGGACATCGACCCGGCCCGGATCACCGGGCACGTCCGGCTGCAGGACGTCAGCTTCGCCTATCCCGGCGCCGACCGGGCCGCCCTGACCGGCATCGACCTGGACATCCCGGCCGGTACCACGCTGGCCCTGGTCGGCGAGACCGGATCGGGCAAGACCACGCTCGCCGCGCTGGTCTCCCGGCTCTATGACCCCGGTGCCGGCACCGTGAGCATCGACGGCATCGACCTGCGGGACCTGCGGCTCACCGACCTCGCCGCGGTCGTGGGCGTGGTCAGCCAGGAGACGTACCTGCTGCACACCACGGTGCGGGAGAACCTGCGCTACGCCAGGCCCGAGGCGACCGACGCCGAGATCGAGGACGCTGCCCGCGCCGCCCAGATTCATGACCTGATCGCCGGGCTGCCGGACGGCTACGACACGATGGTCGGCTCCCGCGGGCACCGGTTCTCCGGTGGCGAGAAGCAGCGCCTGGCCATCGCCCGGACCCTGCTGCGCGACCCGCGCGTGCTCGTGCTGGACGAGGCGACCAGCGCCCTGGACAACGAAACGGAGCGGGCTGTCCAGCAGGCGTTCGACCACCTCGCCGCGGGCCGCACCACGATCACCATCGCCCACCGGCTGTCCACCGTGCGCGACGCGGACCAGATCGTGGTCCTGGACCACGGCCACATCGTCGAGTCCGGCACCCACACCAGCCTGCTGGACAGCAACGGCCGCTACGCCGTCCTCGCCGCCTGAGCGGTAGCGTGGTCATGCCACCCACCATCCACGAGGAGCGGATCGGCATGACCCTCTTCCAGCGGGCTCACGACATCGTCTCGGCGAAAGCGAACAAGGCGCTCGACTCCGCCGAGAAGCCTGATGAGATGCTTGATTTGTCGTACGAGCAAATGCTTGACCAGATCACCCAGGTCCGCCGGGGGCTGGTGACCATCGCCGCGTCGCGCAAGCAGATCGAGTTGCAGGAGCAGCAGCTCCAGCACTCGGTGGACCACCTCCAGGACCAGGCCAAGGCGGCCCTCGGGCAGGGCCGGGAGGACCTGGCCCGGGAGGCGCTGTCCCGGAAGGCAGCGGCCCAGGAGCAGATCGACGCCATGGAGCCCCAGCACGAGCAGCTCACCCAGGAGGAGCAGAAGCTCGAGCAGACCCTCGCGGCGCTGCAGACGCGGGTGAACAAGTTCCGGACCCAGAAGGAAGTGCTGAAGGCCCAGTACACCGCGGCCCAGGCCGAGACGTCGGTCGGCGAGAGCGCCGCCGGGATCTCCAAGACCTTCGGGGACTCCGGGGCGGAACTCCAGCGCACCCAGGACAAGATCGCTCAGATGCAGGCCCGGGCCGGCGCGGTTGACGAGCTGCTGGCGTCGGGAGTCCTCGAGGACGTCGGCGGCGACACCGACGACATCCAGAAGGAACTCGACGAGGCCGGCACGGCGGCCGGCGTGGACCAGGAGCTGGCCGCGCTCAAGGCCCAGATCGGCCCCGGTGGCGACGGCTCAGCAGCGCCGAAGGAGATCTCCGGGGGCTGACGCCCGGTCGCCGCTCAGGACGGGCCGACCCACACCGTCTTGACGTTGCAGAACTCACGGATGCCCTGGTACGAGAGCTCCCGGCCGTGCCCGGACGCCTTGACGCCCCCGAACGGCAGTTCCGGGTACGAGGTCACGTTGCCGTTGACGAACACCATCCCGGCGGCCAGGTCGGCGACGAAGCGGTCCTGCTCCGCCGCGTCGCTGGTCCACGCGTTGGCGCCCAGCCCGAACTCGGTGCCGTTGGCGAGCTCGATGGCCGCGTCGATGTCCGGGACCCGGTAGAGGGTGGCCACCGGGCCGAACACCTCCTCGGCGTGCACCCGCATGGCCGGGGTAATGCCGGCCAGCACGGTCGGCGGGTAGTAGAAGCCCGGCCCGTCGGGGGCGGCGCCCCCGCACAGCGCCCGCGCGCCCTGGGCGACCGCGTCGGCGACCAGCTTCTCGACGTCGTCGCGCTGCTGCTCGGAGGCCAGCGGGCCCACGTCGGTGCTGTCCAGCATGGGGTCCCCGACGGTCTTGGCGGACATCTGCGCGACGAACAGGCGCTCGAACTCGTCGTACACCGCGTCGTGCGCGATGAAGCGCTTGGCCGCGATGCAGGACTGGCCGTTGTTGAGGCACCGGGCGAAGGCGGCCACCCGGGCCGCGGCCGGCAGGTCGGCCGAGGGCATGACGATGAACGGGTCACTGCCGCCCAGCTCGAGGACCACCTTCTTGATCTCGCTGCCCGCGATGGAGGCCACCGACTGGCCCGCCGGTCCCGACCCGGTCAGGGTGGCCGCCACCACCCGCTCGTCCCGCAGGATCGGCTCGACCCGCGCGGAGCTCACCAGCAGCGTCTGGAACGTCCCGGCCGGGAACCCGGCCCGGGCGAACAGGTCCTGCATGAACAGGGCGGTCTGCGGCACGTTCGAGGCGTGCTTGAGCAGTCCCACGTTCCCCGCCATCAGGGCGGGGGCGGCGAACCGCATGGCCTGCCAGAGCGGGAAGTTCCACGGCATGATGGCCAGCACCGGCCCGAGGGGCTGGTACGTCACGTAGGCGCGCTCGGCGCCGACGGCCTTCGGGTCGGCGGCCTCGTCGGCCAGGAACCCGGAGGCGTGCGTGGCGTAGTAGCGGCAGGCCGCCGCGCACTTGGCCACCTCCTGCCGGGCCGCGGCCAGGGTCTTGCCCATCTCGGTCGTCATCATCGCCGCGATCTGGTCCTGCTCGTCATCCAGCAGGCTGGCCGCCCGCCTCATCCACCCGGCCCGGGCGTCGAAGCTGGTGTGCCGGTAGCTCGCGTGCGCCGCCGCCGCGGCGGCCAGGCACCGCTCGACGTCGGCGTCGCTCATCTCGCCGTAGGTCTTCACGGTCTCGCCCGTCGCGGGGTTGACGGTCGCGATAGCCATGGTGTCGTCCCCTCTGCCGCCGGGCGCCCGCGCCGCGGCGGCGTGCCTTCCCCCCGTCCGGGAGCACACCGCCCGGATTCACACCCGGGCCCCTGCCCGCATCCTGCCCGCCCACACCTGGCCGGCCCGCTGGCGCGGGCTGTCCTGGGCCGGATCAGCCGGGCCCGGTCAGTGGTGCCGGATCAGCCGGTGCCGGATCAGCTGGGCCGGGCGCCCTGGCCGGGCCGGTCCGGCTCCTGGGCGGGGGGGACGCGCGTCCGGCGCGGTCCCGGATCCGGCCGGGCGGCCGGGACGGGCCGCCAGCAGTACGGGCATCCCGGGCCGAAAGCGCTGTGCAGATGAGCACAGTCCACGAGCTGGGCGGTCATCACTGGGGCGTACCACCTCGGATTCCCGGCGCCGGTGAACCAGGGCGGCTCGTGGCGCCTGCGGTGCTCAGCGGTCCCAGTGTCGTCCGGCCCCCCCGGGCGGCCCGGGAATCGCAGCTCAGCGAGCGTGTCGCCGCCCCGGCGGCTGGTTACAGGAATTGTCCCGGCGTGTCGTTGCCCCGGTCCCCGTGCCACACCACGGCCACGACCTCCCCGGGGTCGATCACCGTCCAGCCGGTCTCGCGCTCGAGGAGGACCAGGCCGTCCGGGCGGACCTCCACCCCGGTCAGCCGCTTGTCCTCCGCTGCCGGGAAGGCGACCGGCCCGATCCTGCTGACCAGCATGGATATGGACCCTGACTTACCGATCAGGGGCTTGAGCAGATCGCGCAGCGTGTCGCCGGTCATGAGCTGGCACCTCCAGGTATCGCTATGCCCAGCATGCCCGCGCTGGGCCGGGACGCGCGCGGAATGTCGGGTCGCCAGCGGCCCCACCGGGCGCTTCTAGCATCCCCTTGATCACGGCTGGCGGTCACGGGGGATGCGGGCATGCTGAAGCGGCGGGCGTGGCCGGCCTACCCGGCGGTCCTGGCGGCCGCCGTGCTGGCCGGCACGGCCCGGGCCTGGCCGGCGCCACCGCGGCCACGGCAGGCAGCGCGGCCCCGGCCGCGGTCACGGAGCCGGCCGGCACCGCGCCGGTGATTCCCCCGGGCGCCAGGGTGACCGGCCCGGAAGCCAGGTCGGCCACGCTGCACATCACCGTGGCGCTGCGCTCCGCGCACCCGCGGGGCCTGGCCCGGCGGGCCGCGGAAGTGTCCACCCCCGGCTCCGGCCGGTTCCGCCACTTCCTCAGCCCGCGGGGGGTCCGGGCCCGCTTCGGCCCGCCCCGGGGCGCGACCGCCGCCGTCCGTGACTGGCTGCGCCGCCAGCACCTCGCGACCAGGCCCACCCTGGGGGATGGCCTGCTGCTGCCCGTCACCGGGCCGGCCGCGCGGATCGAGGCCGCCTTCCGGACCACGATCGACCGGCTGCGCCTGGCCGACGGCCGGACCGCGCTGCTCAACCGGCAGCGGCCGCGGCTGCCCGCCGGCCTCCGCCGCCGGGTGTCCGCCATCATCGGGCTGAGCACCGTGCACCTGCCGGGCTCCGACCTGGTCACCGGACGGGTCCCGGGGCCCCGGGCCTGCCCGGCCGCCCGGCGCACTCCGCACGTGTACACCGCCGCCTGGCTGGCTCACGCGTACCGGTTCAACCCGCTCTACCGCCGCCGCGACTTCGGGCAGCACGTCACGGTGGCCCTGTTCGAGCTGGCCGGCTACGCCAGCCGGGACATCAGCGCCTACGACCGCTGCTACCGGGTGCATCCGTCCGTCCGCCGGGTGCCGGTAGACGGCGGCACCACCATCGCGGCCTCGGGCGCCGGCACGCTGGAGGCCACCGCGGACATCGAGATCGTCGCGGCCCTGGCGCCACGGGCGGGCATCCTGGTCTACCAGGCGCCGCTGTCCGGTGGCGACGAGTCCATCGTGGATACCTACGGCGCCATCGCCCAGCAGGACCGCGCCCAGGTGGTCAGCAGTTCCTGGGGTGGCTGCGAGCCGCTGGCCGGAACGGACGTCATCCGCGTCGAGGCGCAGCTCTTCCAGGAGATGGCCCTGCAGGGCCAGTCGATGATGGCGGCCGCCGGGGATTCCGGCTCGGAGGGGTGCCTGCCGGGCGCGGCGGAGGTGCCCGCCCGCGTGGCCTACAGCCTGCAGGTCGGCAACCCCGCCAGCCAGCCGTTCGTCACCGCGGTGGGCGGCACCACCATCACCCGCTACGGCGCACCCCCGGTGCAGTCGGCCTGGAACCAGACTCCGGCGGGCCTGGGGTTCCCGGCCCCGTTCAACGGCCGGCACGGCCGGCCGCGGAAGTACCCGGGCAACCTGGCCGGCGGGGGCGGGGTGTCCCGGATGTGGTGGATGCCGTCCTGGCAGGCCCGTTTCGTCCGGGGCCGCCGCCCCAGCGGGGCCCGGTGCGGTGCCCCGCGCGGAACCGGCTGCCGGGAGGTCCCGGACGTCTCGGCGCTGGCCGCGATCGGCACCCGGGGCACCCGGGGGTACGTCATCTACGGCACGGCCGGGGCGTTCAAGGGCCAGGGGTGGCTCACCGCCGGGGGCACCAGCCTGGCCACCCCGCTCTGGGCGGCGCTGACCGCCCTGGCGGACCAGCAGGCGGCCGGGCACCGGGTCGGGTTGCTGTCCCCGAGCCTGTACCGCATCGCCCGCCGTGAGCCGCGGGCCTTCACCGACGTGGTGGCCGGCGGCAACGACTACCTCGCCGGCTACGGACGCCGCGCCCATCGCACCTGCGCGCCGGGCGGCCGTGGCCGGCAGCCCTGCTATCCCGCGGCCCGCGGGTACGACATGGCCACCGGGCTCGGCTCACCGCAGGCCGGGTACCTGGTCACCGCCCTGCTCCGGGAGCCCTCCGGGCCTGCCCGTCACTGACGGAAATGGCTGGACAAGCGGGCCCGGCCCGATGGCAGACTGCCAGGATGACCGGACCAGACCCGAAAGCAGATCTTCTCCGTTACCTGCAGGCCGGCCGCGAGGCCCTGCTGTGGAAGCTCGACGGGCTCTCGGACTACGACGTCCGGCGCCCGCTCACGCCCACCGGCACCAATCTCCTGGGCCTGGTCAAGCACGTGGCCAGCATCGAGTTCGGGTATTTCGGCGAGACCTTCGGCCGGCCGTCCGGCGAGGCCCTGCCCTGGCTGGCGGAGGGCGCTGAACCTAACGCCGACATGTGGGCGGCGCCCGGGGAGTCACGTGACCAGATCACGGCCCTGTACCACCGGGCGTGGCTGCACTCGGACACCACGATCGACGTGCTGCCTCTCGACGCCATCGGCCACGTGCCCTGGTGGCCGGACCCGAACGAGGTGACGCTGCACCGGATCATGGCGCACATGATCGCCGAGACGCACCGGCACGCCGGGCACGCGGACATCGTCCGGGAACTGATCGACGGGGTGGTCGGCCGGCAGCCCGGCCGCGACAACCTGCCGCCCGTCGACCGGGCCTGGTGGGTGGGCTACCGGAGCCGGCTGGAGGACGCGGCCCGGGAGGCCGGCCGCTGAGCCTGGTAGCGCACCCGGCACGGGCTCTGCGGCCATTTCGTCTTCTGGCCGGGGATGGGCTGCGGGTCCGGGTCGATCAGCTCGAGCTGGTAGCGCTGGAGCAGCAGCGTGAGGATGACCTTCATCTCCAGGTAGGCGAAATGCACGCCCAGGCACCGGTGGACGCCCCCGCCGAAGCCGATGAGGTCCCGCATCCCGCGCGGATCCGCCAGGAAACGGTCGGGCTGGTAGTCGCCGGGCTGCGGATACCGGCCGGGCAGCCGGTGGGCGACGGCCGGGGAGAGCAGGATCATGGATCCTTCACTGACCCGGTAGCCGTCCACCTCGAACGGCTGATCGGCGGTCCGGGCCAGGAGGAACGCCACCGGATGCAGGCGTTCGCTCTCGTGCACGGCCCGGTCCAGCAGGCGCAGCTCGTTGATCTCCCTGATACTCGCCGGCGGGGCGCCGCCGAGTACCTCCTGCTGCTCCGCGCGGACCCGGTCCAGCTCCCCGGGATGACGCAGCAGGTCGATGAGGGCCCAGCTCACGTGCCCGGTGGTCGTCTCGTGGCCCGCCCAGATGATCATCAGGATGAGGTTGATGCGGACCAGGTCGGGTACTGGCCGGCCGTCGCTGTAGGTCGCGTCGCAGAGGGTCTGCAGGAAGTCCGGCGGGCTGGCCGGCGCCCGGCGGCGCTCGTCGATGAGCTCCTGCAGCCGGACGCGCAGCCGGTCGCGGGCCCGCCGGCTGCGGAGCAGATGCGGGAGCGGCAGCCAGCCGGGCAGGACGGGGTCCATGCCGGCCGAGAAGCGGCGGAACTCGGCGAAGAACCCGGTAATCCGCTCGCTGATGTCAGGCCCCAGGAACGAGTGCGCCGCGATGTGCATCACCAGCGGGCCAAGCTCCCCGACCAGGTCGAACTGGCCACTGTCGCCGAGGCGGTCCATCAGCTGCCGGGTCTGCGCCGTCATCACCGCGACGTAGCTGTCCAGCTGCCGGCCCTGGAACCGGGGCAGGACCAGTGCGCGCTGCCGCTGGTACTCCTCTGGCCCGCCGAAGAAGTAGAACTCCTGGTCAAACATGCGGACGAAGTACGGGTAAGCCTTCCTGATCGACAGCGGCCCGTCGGTCTCGGCGAAAAAGAACCGGTGATACTCCGGCCCCAGCATCGTGACGACCTGCCGGCCCGCCAGGCGGAACGTGAACACCGGGCCGTGCTCGGCGTAACCACGCTCGATGACGTCGAGCGGGACCCGGATGAATTCCGCGATGTGGCCCAGGACCGGTAACCCGCCGGAGACCCGCGGGGGAGAAGCCTGCGCCTGACCTGGGGCGGATTGCGTGCGGACCACGGCGGTACCACCTTCCCGGGCTACCCCCGGATTGGCCCCCTGGACTTGGTCTCCCGAGCAGTGTCCGCCCCCGGGATTCCGGGAGCCAGAGCCGGCCGGGTCAGGCTGCTGGTGCCCGCGGTTACCGCGGAGCTTCCGGTCCGGGCAGTGCCGCTCCGTCAACAGGTGCGTTTGACCGTTCCGGCCTGGCCGGGCACGATCGTCGCTGGGGACGCGGAGCGTCGGAAGGGAGCTGGTCGCGCGTGAGCATTCTGGGTACCCGGGTCCTGCGGACGGAGGACCCCGGCTTCCTGACCACCGGCGGCGTCTACACCGATGACGTGGTGGACGAGCGGCTGGCCGGTGCCGGTCACGTGTTCTTCGTCCGGTCCCCGATCGCGCACGCCCGGATCATGTCGGTCGATGTGCGCGCGGCCCGGGCGGCCCCCGGTGTGATCGCCGCGTTCACCGGCGCTGACCTGGCTGACCTCCCGCCGCTCGCCCCGCCGATGCCGGACCTGGTGGACGGGCGGATGGCCCAGCCGCTGCTGGCCCGGGACGTGGTGCGCTACGTCGGCGAGCCGGTGGCCGTCGTCGTCACCGAGGACCCCTACCAGGGGGAGGACGCGGCCGAGCTGGTCAGCGCCGACTACGACCCGCTTCCGGCCGTGGTGGATCTGGCCGGGGCCGCCGACGACCCGCCCAGCCTGCTGTTCCCCGAGGCCGGGACGAACGTGACCGCCACCTTCGGGGACGCGTCCGCGCTCGCGGCCGACCTGTTCGAGGGCTGCGAGGTGGTGGTCAGCCGGACCATCATCAACCAGCGGGTGGCGCCCGCGCCCATGGAGACCCGGGCGGCCGCCGCGGCCTGGGGGGATGACGGCCGGCTCACCGCCTGGATCCCGAACCAGGGCGCGCAGGGCACCCGCGGCGCCCTGGCCGCGATGCTGGCCATCGACCCGTCCAGCCTGCGGATCATCACCCCGGACGTGGGCGGCGCGTTCGGCGCCAAGTTCGGTGCCGACCCGGAACACGCGGTGGTCTGCTGGGTGGCCCGGCAGCTGGGCCTGCCGCCCGCTGGGCCGAGACCCGGAACGAGAACCTGGTCGGGATGACGCACGGCCGCGCGCAGCGCCAGACGATCACCATCGGCGGCCGCCGGGACGGGACCGTGACCGCGTACCGGCTGGAGATCCTGCAGGACTCCGGGGCCTATCCCCGGTTCGGCGCGTTCCTGCCCGCCCTGACCATCCTGATGGCCCCCGGGCCGTACGCGATCGACCGGGCCGAGGCGGTCGCGCGGTCGGTGGTGACCAGCACCACCCCGGTCGGCGCGTACCGCGGCGCGGGCCGTCCCGAGGCCACCGCGGCGGTGGAACGGGCCATCGACCTGTTCGCCGCCGAGATCGGCCGTGACCCCGCCGACGTGCGCCGGATGAACCTGCTGCCGAAGTTCACCGAGCCGCACCGGACCGCGTTCGGGGCCGTCTACGACAGCGGTGACTACGTGACCGCGCTGGACGAGGCCCTGGACGCGGCGGGCTACGCCGCCCTGCGGGAGGAGCAGGCCAAGCGCCGTGCCGCCGGTGACGTGATCCAGCTCGGCATCGGCCTGGCCAGCTACGTGGAGATCACCGGCGCCGGGGCGGAGTCGGGTGCCCCCCGGGAGAACGCGACCGTCGAGGTGTTTCCCGACGGCAGCGCGACGATCCTGACCGGGACGTCGCCGCACGGGCAGGGTCACGCCACCGTGTGGGCCATGCTGGCCAGCGAGGAGCTGGGTATCCCGGTTGACCGGATCACGGTGAAGTGGGGCGATACCGACCTCATCCCGGAGGGCGGCGGCACCGGCGGCTCGCGCAGCCTGCAGCAGGGCGGCGTGGCGGTCCGGCAGGCGTCGCGGGAACTGCTCGAGGTGGCCCGGGAGCGGGCCGCTGCCGAGCTCGAGGCCAATCCCGCTGACCTGGTCTTCGAGCCGGAGCGCAGCGCGTTCGAGGTGGCCGGTGACCCGGACGCGGCGGTGCCGCTGGCCAAGCTGGCCGTGGCGGAGCGGCTGGTGGTGCGCACCGTGTTCATCGCGCCGGGTGCGACCTTCCCCTTCGGTGCGCACGTGGCCGTGGTGGACGTGGACACCGAGACCGGCAAGGTGGTGCTGCGCCGGGTGGTCACGGTGGACGACGCGGGCACGGTGATCAACCCGCTGCTCGCCGAGGGCCAGCGGCACGGCGGCATCGCCCAGGGCGCCGCGCAGGCGTTCCTGGAGGAGGTCATCTACGACCCGGACGGCAATCCGCTGACCGCCAGCTTCGCCGACTACCCGTTCCTGTCCGCCACCGAGGTGCCCAGTTTCGAGCTCGCTGACATGGCCACGCCGACCAGCTACAACCCCCTCGGGGTCAAGGGCATCGGGGAGGCCGGGACGATCGGCGCCACGCCCGCCGTGCAGAACGCGATTATCGACGCGGTCGCGCACCTCGGCGTGCGGCACATTGACCTGCCCGCCAGCCCCCAGCGGGTCTGGCGGGCCCTCCAGGACGTCTCGGCCGGGAAGGACGGGTAGATGCAGATCGAGCTCACGGTGAACGGGGCACCCCGGTCCGATGAGGTGGAGCCCCGCCTGCTGCTGGTCCACTACCTGCGCCAGCGCTGCGGGCTCCGGGCCGCCAACGTCGGCTGTGACACGACGTCCTGCGGGGCCTGCACGGTGCTGGTCAACGGCCGCTCGGTGAAGTCCTGCACGATGCTCGCCGTGCAGGCGGCCGGGCAGGAGATCATCACCGCGGAAGGCCTGGCCTCCGGCGGCCAGATGCACCCCGTGCAGGAAGCGTTCCGCCAGGAGCACGGGCTGCAGTGCGGTTTCTGCACTCCGGGCATGGTGATGGCGGCCGCGGGCCTGCTGGCGGAAAACCCGCACCCGACCGAAGCGGAGGTGCGGGAGGGCCTGGAGGGTAACTTCTGCCGGTGCACCGGCTATCACAACATCGTCCGGGCCGTGCTGACCGCCGCCGAATCGATGAGCGCATGATCCCCGCGGCGTTCGAGTACGAGGCGGCCGAGTCAGCCGGGCACGCCCTGGACCTGCTGGCCCGCCACGGCGAGGACGCCAAGCTGCTGGCCGGGGGGCACTCGCTGCTGCCCATGATGAAGCTGCGGCTGGCCGTTCCCGCGGTCGTGATCGACATCGGCCGGGTCGGTGAGCTGGCCGGTATCCGGGCTGACGGCGACGACCTGGTGATCGGCGCCACCACCTGCCACGCCGACGTCGCCGCGTCCGGCCTGGTCCGGTCGCAGGCCCCGCTGCTGGCCTACGCCGCAGCCCAGGTCGGTGACCCGCAGATCCGGCACCGGGGCACGATCGGCGGTTCCCTCGCGCACGCGGACCCGGCGGCGGACCTGCCGATGGCGCTGGTCGCGCTGGGCGGCTCGGTGGAGATCTCCGGCCCGGGCGGCCGCCGCACGGTCAGCGCGGACGACTTCTTCGCCGGGTTCTTCGAGACCAGCCTGGCACCCGATGAGCTGCTCACCGCGGTCCGGGTGCCCCGCCGCCCGGGCCCGGAGTGGGGGTACCAGAAGTTTGTCCGGCGGGCCAACGACTGGGCCATCGTCGGGGTCGCGGCGGCCGGCGGCCGGATCGCGCTGGCCAACATGGGCCCGGTACCGCTCCGGGCGACGGCGGCGGAGCAGGCCCTCGCCGCCGGGGCCAGCGTCGCGGACGCGGCCGCGCTGGCCGCCGAGGGCACCGACCCGGCCGAGGACATCCACGCCGACCGCGCCTACCGGCAGCACCTGGCCCGCGTCCTCACCCGCCGCGCCCTGGAGCACCAGGCGGGCTAGCACGGGCCGGGCCCGGCCCCGTCCGGCCGGTCATCCCGAACCGGGTAGGCCTGCACCCACCACGGCCGTAGGGAACCCTCCCGTGGCGCGCCCCGGCGGGACGGGCCAGGATGGTCCGCATGATCAGGGGCACTGGCGCGGCGTCCCGGGCCGGCTGACCATGACGCGGGGCGAGGTCCTGCGGCCGGCCACGACCGGGCGGGGGACGCCGTCCCGGCGGCGCCAGGACCATGCGGAGGTGGCTCTGGCCGCGGCGGCGTTCGCGGTCTTGTGCGTCGCGGTGCTGGCCGCCCGGCCTTTCCTGGTGGAACCGGACGACTACGCCTACCGGGCCTCGATCGTCGCGCATGACCCAGGGGCACTGCCCTGACCCTGACCACCGCGCAGGTCAGCGCGCTGGCCGCGCACCTGGCGGGCGGGCACTGGGGTGCCCGGGCCAGGCGCCGCCGCCCATCGCCCAGTGGGTCCAGCTGCCGGACGGGCGGTGGATCAGCGAGAAGGACCCCGGCTACCCGTTCCTGGCCGCGCCGTTCCAGGCGCTCGGCGTCATCCGGCTGGCCCCGCTGTGCTACGGGGCGCTGGGCTGCCTGGGCCTGTTCCTCGGCGCCCGGCGCTGGCTGGGCCGGTTCGGCGGGGCCGCGGCGGTCGGCCTGTTCTGCTCGTCCGGCGCCGCGCTGCTGTTCGCCTGGCGCGACTACATGCCGACGTTCACCGACGCCTCGCTGATCGCGGCGGGCACCGGCGCGCTGCTGTGGGCCGTGCTGGCCACCGACGTCCGCGACCGGCGGCGGACCTGGGCCGGGCTGGCCGGCTTCGTGGCTCTGGAGGCGGCCGTGTTCGCCCGTTACACCGACCTCGTCGTGCTCGGCTGCGCAGTCGTGGCGGTGCTCGTGGCCTGGCGGCTGCGGACGCTCCCGGCGGCCGCGCTGGGCTGGTGGCTGGGCTCGGTGGTGGTGTTCGGCGCCGGGGTGGCCACGTTCGACGACCTCGTGTACGGCGGCCCGCTGAAGTCCGGGTACCGGCCCGGGGAGATCACCTTCAGCCTGGGCGCGATCCCGCGCAACCTGCGGTTCATGCCGGCGCACCTGATCGAGGCCATGCCGATGCTGGTGCTCGGGGTGGCCGCGCTGGCGTGGATCATCGGGCGGCAGCGCGGCTGCGGCGGGCCGGCCGCGAGCCGGGCCGCGCCGGCCCGCCGGGACCTCGCCGTGGGCCTGGCCCTGGCCGCGTCGTGGTGTCGGCGTCTGGGGGCTGTACGCCGCCTATGACTGGACGGCCGAGCCTGGCCTCAGCACCTTGCAGGCCGCCCGGTTCTACGTCCCGGCGCTCGGCGCCATCGCCCTGCTCGGCGCCTGGCTGGTGGTCCGCGTGCCGTCCCGCGCCGTCGCTGGCCGCGGCTGACGACAGCCGCCGTCGTGCTGGTGATGTTCGGGCTGGGCCTGGCGTCCTTCAGCGCCATGCGGGACCAGCCGATGGGAGGGATGCGTCACCAGGGCGGCCGCGGGCCCGGTGGCGCGCCCTGGCCCGGCCACCGCGGCCTCGGGTCCCGCTGTGCGGCACGCCATAGCGCGCAGGGGAACACGGGGGAGCGGCCCGGCGTCATACAAGGTGTGAGCACGCATACCGACGCGGCCGGGGACGCCCGCCCGGCCAACCTGGTCCTGGTCGAGCAGTCTGGAGCCAAGCACGAGATCCCGCAGCCCTCGCCCGGCGACGGGATGGCCGGTGCTGAGCAGGCCATGCACGACCCCGGCCTGCATCTGCGGGAGGTCAAGCTGGTCAGCGAGCACCGGGCCATCGCCCGCTGGAAGGCCTCGGAGCTCGGCTGGCGCCGCGTAGCCTGACCAGCGGGCGTGCCGCCCGCGTCCGGAGATGTGTGATGATGAAACCAGGACCGCGGGCATTCCGAACGCTGACAGTAACGCCGGCGCCGTCCACGGCCCGGTAGACCCGGCACACCCTGTGCCAGGGATGGATGGCCGAAATGTTCGGCTTCAGGATCGTCCGCCAGTACGAGCAAGGTGTCGTGTTCCGCTTCGGACAGGCCATGCCTGGCCTCCGCCAGCCCGGCCTCACCTGGATCAACCCGTTCACCAGCAAGCTCGTCAAGGTCAACATGCAGATCGCGGTGGCCAGCGTGCCCGCGCAGGAGACCATCACCCGGGACAACGTCACGCTGAAGGTGGACGCGGTGGTCTACTACCGCGTCGTTGACCCGCTCAAGGCCATCATCAACGTGCAGAACTACCACTTCGCCGTCTCCCAGGTCGCCCAGACCTCGCTGCGGTCGGTCACCGGGCGGAGCAACATGGACCAGCTGCTGTCCGAACGGGAGCAGGTCAACGCCGAGCTCAAGGACGTGATCGACGCCCCCACCGAAGGCCCCTGGGGCATCCGGGTGGAGCGCGTCGAGGTCAAGGACATCTCGCTGCCCGAGTCCATGAAGCGCTCCATGTCCCGGCAGGCCGAGGCCGAGCGCGAGCGCCGCGCGCGGATCATCGCCGCCGACGGCGAGTACCAGGCGTCCAAGAAGCTGGCCCAGGCGGCCACGGTCATGGCGGCTGACCCCGCTGCCCTGCAGCTCCGGCTGCTGCAGACCGTCGTCGAGGTGGCCGCCGAGAAGAACAGCACGCTGGTCATGCCGTTCCCGGTGGAACTGCTGCGCTTCTTCGACCGCGCCGCCCAGCCCGGCACCCGCGGGCCCGCGTCCGAGGAGGCTGACGAGGCCGCCGCCCCGCCGGCACTGCCGGTCGCCACGCCCGCGATCCAGCCCGCAGCCGCGCCAGCGATCCAGCCCGCCGGCCCGGCCCAGGCGGTTCCGCTGAACGGCTCCTCGAAGGCGGCGGACCCGGCCAGCTGAGCCCGGCGGGATCTGCGGCTAGGCGCGTGGCTCCAGGCGGTAGACGAGCGCGCCGTCGGCCCGGTAGTCGAACCGGAACCCGACCGCCTGGAGGTAGCCCAGGATCACCGGGGTGTGCGACCAGACGATCGCCCAGCCGACATCCATCCGGCGCGCATCGTGCCGGGCCGCCTCAAGCCACGCCGGGTGGGCCTGGCTGGCCCGCAGGTCGCGGTAGACGAGGCCGGGGTCGGCCTGGGCGTCGAACAGATCACCGTAGAACGGGTGCTGCTTGACCCTGGTCAGGATGGACTGGGGCAGCCGGGAGATGTAGGCGACCGCCCGCGGGTGACCGTCGGCGGTGGCCTGCACCTCGGCCTCCGGGTCGAACGCCGCCCCCTCGTTGGGCAGCGGCACGGCGCTGCGCACGCCGAGCGGGACATCGACGACGATCGACCCGGAATGGTCGGCGGCTATCGCGCGGTCCAGGGCAGGCAGGGCCGTGGGGATGGTGGCGGTGACCTGCGGGGTCTCGCCGACGCCGACGCTTCCGGCTTCGAGGATGCCCAGCGCGAGCACGACGACCAGGGCCGGCCGGGCGTGATACCGCAGCCAGTTCACGCCGGCCGCCGCGAGCAGGGCGGCGGCCACCAGCCCCAGTTCGGTGAGCCGGTCCGCTTCCCGGAACGAGGACAGCAGCGAGAACCGCACCATCCACGTGTACGGCATGATCATCGACAGCCGCTCGCCGTGCCACACCTCGGGGAACGGCACGTACCGGCGCCCGCCGATGAGGATCCCGGTACCCAGGGCCAGCCAGGTGGCGCCCAGCCAGAACAGGGCGAGCAGCCGGGCATGGCGCCGCTTCCAGCAGACGACCAGGCCGAACAGGGCCATGACGGTCAGCACGGTGCCGTAGGCCACGAACGTGGCGCTGTGCGGGCCGGAGTGGTAGTAGTACGCGGCCACGCTCTTCAGCCCGAACACGCCGACCCGCGGGGACGGCGCGAATATCTGCTGCACGGCCGCGCCCGAGCTGGCGTAGTCCGCCGCGAGCGCGCCCTGCGGCACGGATGCCTGGCCGTCCAGGGTCTGCTGGGCCATGGCGATGAGCTGCGGGCTGGCCACGACCGCCGTGACCGCCGCGGCCAGACCCGCCAGGCGCAGCTTGACCCAGGCCCGGTCCCCGCCCCGGGCCGCGCTGCGGACCAGCCAGGGCAGCAGGGCGGCGAGGACCAGGATCCCGGTCATGATCGACGATTCCAGGTCGGTGAGCAGCATGATCCCCAGCACCACGCCCAGGATCACCGCCTGCCGCCAGCCGGGCCGCCGTCCGAGCCGCACCGCGGCCTCGAGCGCCAGCGGCAGCACGATCGCGCCCAGCGCGAGCTGGATCTCGAACCAGGAATCCCACGTCATCATCGTGGACAGGCCGTAGAACGCGCCCCCCGCGATGGCGCCGGTCTGCGAGGGCACCCACAGGCGGGCCACCCGGTACATCGTGTAGCACATCAGGCCGGGCGCGGCCGCCGACAGGAGGTTGTAGGTGAAACTGGGGCCAAAGGCCACCGTGACCGGCGTCATCAGCGCGCCCGGCAACGGCATGAGCACATGGAATCCCAGCGGGACCCCCACCGGCGCGGCCAGGTAGCGGCTGAAATAAGGATTGCTCAGGTGCAGTACCGACCGCGCCACCCACCAGTAGTCCCACACGAACAAGCCGGCGTCCCGGCCGGTCGGCAGGACGTGGTCGGTGAGGTAGGCGGCCCGGGTCCAGTTCACCGCGACGCCGGCGGCCAGGTAGGCGACCAGGACCGCCAGATGGACGCTGACCGAGCGGGCGGCCGGCCCGGCCGGCAGCCGCCATGCCCCCGTCCGGGCCGCGGAATCCTCCCGGTCTGCGGACGCAATACCCCCAGCCCTCAACGCGCCGGCCCATCCTTTCCGCTGGACCCGGCGCACGCCCGGGTCGATTGTGCCGGCCGGGGCAGCCGCCCGGGAAAGCGCATATCTGGAGAGATGCACGTAACGGTTAAAAAGTTGCCCAAGAGCCTTTAAAGAAAGCGTCTGCTTTCGGTAAGACCCGCTCAGCGGCTCATTTTTCTAATGCACGCCGAATAATACGCGGGGCGGATCTTCCCCGCGTACGCACCAGTGGATCGATGTTTTTACGGACGGCCCGCGCAACCTCAGCGCCAGGAGCGGCGCCGATTTCGTGGCGATGCCCGCAGGGCCAGGTCACCAGCGGGGAAATCACGGGAAGGAGGCTTTTCGCCGAGCGGCGTCAGCGCGTAGCTCACGCGCGCGGGAACGGCGGGATAGACGGTGCGCGGGACGAGCCCGTCCGCAGCTCCCGGATTCCGCCGGAGGCCGTGGCCCGCACAGGGACATGGCTACCCGGGCCGGGCTGGCGTACGCCGGCTGCGAAAACCCTTCTGGGGCCCGGACGGGGCCGGGTACGGTGGGCGGGCCCGGACCCGGCAGCGGGTCACGAACGCAGCCACGGAGGCGACGGCGATGGGTGGTCCGGTCCTCACCAGCCGCGGGGAACGCGGGCAGGGTGCCAGGCCCCTGCTGCGGACGATGATCGGCGTGTGGCTGCGCCGGGTCCGCAGAGAGCAGGGCCGGACCCTGTCGGATGTGTCCCGCGCCGCCCGGGTCTCCATGCCGTACCTGTCCGAGGTCGAGCGCGGCCGCAAGGAAGCCTCCTCCGAGGTGCTGGCCGCGATCTGCGATGCGCTGTGGATCGACCTGGCCGACCTGCTGGCCGGGGTCGCGCACGATCTGGCCGGTGCCGCGCACGATCCGGCTGGCCAGCAGGCGCGGCGCGGTGTGATCATCCGGCTGGGCACGGCGGGGGGCGGCCGGCCGCCGGGCCACGGCGTGCCCCCGGCGACGCCCAGTGCCTGCTGGCCGCCTGAGCTGCCCGGACGGCCCGGCGCCCCGGCCCGGGGCTGGCGCCGCGGCGATCGCCTAGTGAAGATCGTCGCGGGCGGAATACGGACGCCCGGGCCAGTACGGCCACTCTTCGAACCAGGTGCAGCGCCCGTCGTCACGGAGCCGGATGACCCACAGATCCCGGTATTCCTGGCGGGGCGGGTTCCCGTAGCGGACCTCGGCCCGGACCACCGCCGTGGGCCCGTCCACGGCCAGGATGTCCGTGGACACGGTGAAAACCTCGGCGGGGCCGTCCCGTTGCTCGTCCCACATCCGCTTGATCAGGTGCAGGCCGTTCACCGGCGGCTCGTACGGGGATTGACGGTAGGTGGCGTCCGGGCTGAACAGGCCGTCGAGGCCCGCGGTCCCAGGCGCCCGCCAGGCGGCCTCGTAGCCAGCCAGCCACCGGCTCACCATCGTGCGGTCGGTCACGTTCCCTATGCTGCCGCAACTCCTGCCCCGGACGTCAGGTCCCGTGCGCTCGCGCCGGCACCGCCTGCTCGGCCTCGCGGCTGGTGATGACCTCGTCGGCGAGGCCGTACCCGACCGCTTCACGGGCGCTGAAGGTCCTGTTCCGGTCGGTGTCGTTCCTGATCTTCTCCACCGGGTGGCCGGTGTGCCGGCTGAGGATCTCCTCGACGTCCCGCCGCGTCCTGGCCACTTCCTTGGCCTGCACGGCCAGGTCGGGCAGGGCCCCCTGAGCCTGGCTCGACGGCTGGTGCAGCAGCACCTTCGCGTGCCGCAGCACAGCCCGCCGCCCTGGCGCGCCCGCGGCCAGCAGCACGGCCGCCGCCGAGGACGCCTGGCCCATGCAGATGGTCGCGACATCCGGGCGGATGTACTGCATCGTGTCGTAGATCGCCGTCAGGGCACTGTAGGAGCCGCCGGGGGAGTTGATGTAGAGGCTGATCTCCAGGTCCGGGCTGGCCGCCTCCAGGTGAAGCAGCTGGGCCATGATCACGTTGGCCACCCCGTCGTCGATCTCGGTGCCCAGGAAGACGATGCGCTCGGACAGCAGCCGGGAATAGATGTCGAACGCCCGCTCGCCGGCCGGGGTCCGCTCGACCACGGTGGGGATTGTGTACTGGCCCATGGTCACAGCCCCGCCTTCCGGCCGGCCACGGCGGGCCGCACGTCATCGAGGCGCTCCACGATGTGATCGACGATCCCGTAGTCCCGGGCCTCCCCGGCGCTGAACCAGCGGTCGCGCAGGCTGTCCTGCTCGACCCGCTCCCGCGGCTGCCCGGTGTGCTCCGAGATCAGCCTGATCATCGTGGCGCCGGTCCGGCTGAGCTGCTCGGCGTAGATCTCGATGTCCGCCGCGGTGCCGCCGAAACCGGCGGAGCCCTGGTGCATCAGCACCTGGGCGTGCGGCAGGCTGAACCGCTTGCCCGCGGTCCCGGCGCACAGCAGGAACTGGGCCATGCTCCCGGCCAGCCCCATGGCCAGCGTGCTGACGTCGTTGGGGATCAGCCGCATCGTGTCGTAGATGGCCAGGCCGGCGCTGACCGAGCCGCCCGGCGAGTTGATGTACAGGCTGATGTCGCTGCGCGGGTCCTCCGCCGACAGCAGCAGCAGCTGCGCGCACAGCCGGTTGGCCACCTGGTCGTCGACCTCGGTGCCGAGCACGATGATCCGCTGGAACAGCAGCCGGCTGGCCAGCTGCTCATCCAGGGTCACGGCGGCGGGGGGCGCTTCAGCCACGGCAAGCTTCATGATCTCCCTGCTCTCAGTCGGGCCCGCGGATCCCGGGCGCACCACCCACCCTGGGCCGCCCGGCCCGGCCCGGCCAGGGCAATCTGCTGGCGGCAGAGCGGCTCTGCTGACAGCAGATGCCCAGGGCGCAGCACTGGGCTGGCCCGCCGTTCGTTGGCAGGATGAAAGGACAAGGCCCGGGCCCGGGCCGCGGCGGGCAGGGAGGCCAGATGGGCACGGAGACGGACCTCACCGTGCGCGACGTGACCGTGCGGCTCGTGGTGGTCCCGTTCCGCCGGCCGCTGGCCACCAAGGTGGGGCACTTCGCCCAGTGGCCCTTGCTGCTCATCGACGTGGCCACGGAGCAGGGCCTGACCGGCCGCTCCTACCTCGCGCCCTACCTGGCCAGCGCCGCCGCCGGGCTGCACACCGTCCTGCATGAGCTGGGCGAGGACCTGCGCGGCCAGCCGGCCGCGCCCGGCCAGGCCTTCACCAGGGCGCGGAGCTGGTTCGCCCTGGCCGGGTACCAGGGCCTGGCCCTGGCGGCAGTGTCCGGCCTGGACATGGCGCTGTGGGACGCGCTGGCCCAGGCGGCCGGGCTGCCGCTGGCCCGGCTGCTCGGCGGCACCCTGGAGCCGGTCCCGGCGTACAACAGCAACGGCCTGGGCCTCATCCCGCCCGGCGCGGCCGCCGAGGAGGCGCTGGAACTGCTGGCCGAGGGCGGGTTCACCGCGCTGAAGGTCCGGGTGGGGCGGGACCGCGCCGCCGACGACCTGGCGGCGGTCCGCCAGGTCCGGGCCGCGGTGGGCGACGGGGTCACCCTGGTCGCCGACTACAACCAGGGGCTGGCCCTCGGCGACGCGCTGGAGCGCTGCCGCGCGCTCGACGCGGAGGGCCTGACCTGGATCGAGGAGCCGCTGCGCTACGACGACCTGGAGGGGCACGCCCGGATCGCCCGCGACATCAGCACCCCGGTCATGCTGGGCGAGAACTTCTACGGCCCGAGGGCCATGCACGACGCCATCCGGGCGCAGGCGTGTGACCTGGTCATGCCGGACCTGATGCGGATCGGCGGGGTCACCGGCTGGCTGCAGGCCGCCGCGGTCGCCGACGTGGCCGGCCTGCCCCTGTCCTCCCACCTGTACCCGGAGGTCAGCGCGCACCTGATGCGGGTCACCCCGACCCGGCACTGGCTGGAATGGCAGGACTGGGCCGATCCGGTGCTGGCCCGCCCGTTCGAGGTCCGCGACGGAACCGTGCTCGTGCCTGAGGTGCCCGGCAACGGGCTGGACTGGGACGAGCACGCCGTCACCCATTACCTGGCGGCCGACTGACCGGCCCGGCCGGGTGGCCTACCCCGGCAGCCGGGCGAACGCGCGGACCGGGATCGTGCCGAATCCCTCGATGCGCAGCGGCGCCGCGGTGAACCAGGCGCCGGCCGGCGGCAGCTGCCCGAGGCCGGTCAGGTGCTCGACCACCGGGATCCCGGCCGCGAGCAGCAGCGAATGCGCGGGGCGCCGCCCATCCGCGACGTCGTCGATGTTGACCGAGTCGATGCCGACCAGCGCGGGCTCGTGCCCGGCCAGCCAGGCGGCCCCGGCCGCGGTGAGGAAGTGGGCGCCCTCGGCGTAGGCCGGCGAGCCGAACCGGGCGTCGTCGCCGGTGTGCAGCAGCACCGCCGCGCCGCGCACATCGAGCGCGGCCAGCGCGCCCACGTCGATGCCCTGCTGCCGCGTTCCCGTCACCCGGACCACCACGGCCGGCAGGTCGGCGGTCCGTTCCAGCGGGACCCCGGCCAGGTCGGCACCGCCCGCGTAGCGGTGGTAGGGCGAGTCGAGATAGGTCCCCGTGTTGCCGACCAGGCTGATCCGGCCGATCGCGAACTCAGTACCGGGAGAGTAGTGGGCGCGCGAGGCTTCCCGGGTCAGGTGCGGGGTGATCTCCGGCCCGGGCAGCCCGGGATAAGTGACCATCCCGGCCCGGATCACGTGGCTGAGTTCGGCCAGCGTCCCGGTCCGCGATGGCCGCCTGGCAGTCTGGTCCGAGGGGCCGCCCCGGGTGCCCTTGTGCGGCTCGGCGAAGACCTCCACGTTGCTGAGGCTGACGGACTCCGTCATCAGCAGGCCGAGTGAGGCGACGAGCAGCCCGGCGATCCCCGCCTCGCCGATACCGGGCTCCGGGACATCCACCCGGAAACCGCGGACGTCCAGGCCGCCGCCGTTGGCGAACGACACGCTGGCATCGAAGGAGGCCCGGTAGTCAGTCACCGCTGAGCCCCAGCCGTGCGGCGAAGGCCGACATCGCCTCGCGCTGCCCGTCCAGGTCCGGCGACACGGCTGGCACCACGACCCGGGTCACGCCCTGCCCGGCCAGGTCCTCGGCGTCGGCCGCGGTCATGTCCATCGATTCCCAGCGGGTGTAGTCCAGCGCGGCGGCGTCCCGGCCCGCCTGGCGGGCGGTCTCCCGCATGAGGTCCACCTGGCTGGCCCGGTCGGCGGCGGTGAGCCCGCCGCCGGGAAAGTATCCGTCGCCCCGCCGGCGGCCCGCCGGGCCGCGGCGCGGCTGGACCCGCCCACGTGCACCGGGAGGGTGGTCGCGCCGAGGGGCTTGGGGAAACTGGTCAGGTTCGTGAACGAGAAGAACTCGCCCTCGAAGCTGACGCCTTCCGCGCCGCCCGCCCACAGCAGGCGCAGGACGTCGATGGCCTCGTCCGCCCGGCGCCCGCGGGTCGCGAAGTCCACGCCCACGGCCTCGGCCTCGCCGGGCAGCACGCCCAGCCCCACCGTCAGCAGGCGCATGCGGCCCCCGGACAGCACATCGATGGTGGCCAGCTCCTTGGCCAGCACTACCGGCTGGCGGAACGGCAGCAGCAGGACACCGGTGCCGAGCAGGATCCGCCGGGTGGAGGCGGCCACGAAGCTCAGCGTGGCGAGCGGGTCGGCCAGCGGCAGGTCGGGCGGGACCGGGTGGGCGCCCAGCGTGGCGCCGGGGTACAGGGCGATGTGCTCGGGCACGTAGAAGGACTCGAAGCCGCACTCTTCCGCGTGCCTGGCCACCGCGACGATCCGGTCCGGATCGGTGCCCAGGGTGGCCGTGTTGTAGATGATCCCGAACTTCACGGCGTCCTCTCGCTTGACGTCGACGGCCCGGCCGCGGGCCGGGAACGGACCGGCCGTGAGATGCCTGCCGGTGGTCACGAACCTAATGCCCGTACCGGGGTACGCCGCCAGCCACCACGGCGCGTCGTCAGGGCGGGCCCAGCGGGCCGGGTGCGGCCGAGACGGCGCGCGACACCGCCCGCGCGACCGCCACCACGGCGGGCCGGACCGCGGCCGGCTCCAGCCGCTCCGACCGGGTGACCACCGACAGCGCGGCCACGGTCCCGTGCCGCTGGTCGATGACCGGGCAGGCCACCGACGTCATCGGCTCGGGGTGCCGCCGGGACGCCACGGCCACCCCGTCCCGCCGGACCGCGGCCAGCTGGGCCCGCAGGTCCCGGCCGGACAGCTGGATGTGCTCCGGCTCCAGGGTCAGGTCACCGGCCAGGATCTCGTCCTGGACCGGCGCGGGCGCGTGGGCCAGCAGGACCAGCCCGACGCCGGTGGAGTGCAGCGGCATCCGGCCCCCGACCCGGTACAGCACCCGGCCCGCGCCGTGCGCGGACAGCCGCTCGACCAGGATGGCCTCGTGGCCGTCGCGCACGGCCAGCAGCACGTGCTGGCCGGTGGCCTGGTGCAGGTCCTCCAGGTAGGGCAGGGCGGTGGCGCGCAGCCCATGGCCGCGCGGGGCCAGCGACGCGACTTCCAGCAGGCGCACCCCGATCACGTACTGGCCATCCCCGGTGCGCTCCAGGGCGCCCCACTCGACGAGCTTGCGGGCCAGCCGCAGGGCACTGGGCTTGGGCAGCCCGGCGCGGGCGCTCAGCGACGTCAGGGACAGTGAGCGGTGGCCGGGGCCGAAGGACCCCAGCATCCGGAAGGCCCGGTCCAGGACCGGCTCACCGCGCGCGGGGCGCCCCCCGCGGGCCCGGGTACCGTGCGCCACGGCTCCTCCTCCGCTTGTTCCAATCAATGAAACCACTGATGTACATCCGGGCCCCTGGTGACTGACGATGCATCTCGTGGGGACGACGGGCAGCGCGCGCGGCCGGGAGACGCCGGTCCTGGTGGCCGGGGGCGGCCCGGCCGGGCTGGCCGCGGCCGCGGAACTGGCCAGCCGCGGCGTGGGCTGCGTGGTGATCGAGCCGCGGGCCGAGGTCTCGCACCGCCGGCCCCGGGCCAAGACCACCAGCGCGCGGACCATGGAACACCTGCGCCGGTGGGGCGTCGCGGACACGCTGCGCGCCGCCGCCCCGCTGCCGGTCGCCTGGTCGCAGCGGGTCACGTTCTGCGAGACGCTGCGCGGGCCCCGCGTGACCGACTTCGATGGTGCGTTCGGGCTGGTCACCGGCCGGGACGAACGGTTCGCCGAGGCGGGCCAGCAGGTTCCGCAGCCAGTCGTGGAGGGGGTGCTGCGCGCCCACGTCCGCGCGCAGCCCGGCGTGGACCTGCGCCTCGGCCACAGCGTGACCGGGCTGGTCCAGCGGGATGACGGGGTCACGGCCGCGGTGCGGGACGCCAGCGGCGCCGGCTACCAGATCCGCGCCCGCTACGTGATCGGCTGCGACGGCGCCGCCGGGGTGGTCCGCCCGCAGATCGGGGCCCGGTACGCCGGGCACTCCGACCCCCGGCCTAACTTCAACGTCGTGTTCCGCGCCCCCGCGCTGGACACCCACCTCGGCCCGGCCGTGCAGTACTGGGTGCTCGGCGCGGCCGTTCCCGGCGTCCTGGGCCGCCTGGACCTGCACGGGACGTGGTGGGCGATCCTGCCCGGGATCGACGCCGAGTACGGGGTGGCGCACGCCGCCGAGCTGATCACCGGGCTGGTCGGCGGCCCCGTCGAGCATCAGCTGCTGGCGTCCGATCCGTGGACGGCGCGGATGCTGGTCGCGGACCGGTTCGCGGACCGGCGGGTGTTCCTGGCCGGGGAGAGCGCGCACCTGAACCCGCCGTGGGGCGGTCACGGGTTCAACACGTCCGTGGGTGACGCGGTCAACGTGGCGTGGAAGATCGCGGCCGTCGAGCAGGGCTGGGCGCCGTCCGGGCTGCTCGCCAGCTACGAGCCCGAGCGCCGCGGGGTGATCGAGCAGACCGTGGCCAGCGCGGCGGCGAACATGCGCAGCCTGGCCCCCGACCTGCCGCACGACGGGCAGGCCATCCAGGCCGCGAAACGGTCCGAATTCCACAGCCTCGGGCTGGTGCTCGGGTACTCCTACGCGGGTTCGCCGGTCATCCAGGCCGGCGCTGGCGGGGCGAGCGCGGGCGGCGCGGCCGGCGACGTGAGCACCTTCACGCCTGCTGCCGCGCCTGGCGTCCGGCTGCCGCACGCCTGGCTGCCGGACGGCTCCTCCCTGTTTGACCGGCTCGGGGCCGGGTTCACGCTGCTCGGGCCGGCCGGGAAGGATGACCCCGGGGTACGGGCGCTGCGGGACCGGGCGCGCGGCCGGGGGATCCCGCTGGCGGTGCTCCGGCCGCCGCCAGGTTACCCGTGGGGCCAGGAGTTCCTGCTGGTCCGCCCGGATCAGCACATCGCCTGGCGGGCAACCGTGCCCGCGGAGATCGACCTCGATCTGGTCACCGGCCGCCGGAGTGGCCTGGCCCGGGAACAGCCGGAGGAGAAGCTGTGAGCAGCACGGACGGGGGACCGGCGCGGACCGCCGTGACGAACGTGCGCGTGTTCGACGGGCACGGGCTGCGGCCGCCCGGGACCGTGCTCCTCGAAGGGGGCCGGATCGCCACCGTCGGACCCGGCCCGGGCCCCTCCGGCCGCCGCGCCGTCAACGGGGGCGGCGGCGTGCTGCTGCCGGGACTCATCGACGCGCACGTGCACGTGCGGGACCGGGCCATGCTGGAGCGGCTGGCCGGCTTCGGGGTGACGACCGTGCTGGACATGGCGAGCGCCCCGCCCGCCCTGGTAGACCCGCTGCGCGCGGTTCCAGGGCTGCCCGGCCTGCTCAGCGCGGGGACGCCGGCCATCGCGCCCGGCAGCCTGCACGCCAGCTTCCCGGTCATCGGCGAGCGCGGGCTGGTCAAGGGCCCCGAGCAGGCGGAGGCGTTCGTGGCGGCCCGGGCCGCCGAGGGCTCGGACTACATCAAGATCATCGTGGGCAGCCCGGGCGCCGACCACGACCAGGCCACGGTGGACGCGCTCGTCGCCGCGGCGCACCGGCACGGGAAGCTGGCCGTGGCCCACGCGTCGTCCGCCGCGGCGGTGGCGAAGGCCCGGCACGCCGGGGTGGACGTGCTCACCCACGTGCCGCTGGACCAGGCCCTGGACGAGGCCGCGGCCGCCCAGCTGGCCGCGGACGGCCCGATCCTCATCCCCACCCTGACCATGATGGAGACCCTCGTCGCCCGGCTCGGGCGGCCGGGCGACAGCTACCCCGCCGCGCGGGCCAGCGTGGCCGCCGCGTACCGGGCCGGCGTCCCCGTGCTGGCCGGCACGGACGCCAACGCCGACAGCCCGGCCGCCGTCAGCTACGGCGACAGCCTGCACCACGAGCTGGAACTGCTCACCGGCGCCGGGCTGACCCCCCGCGACGCGCTGCGGGCCGCCACCGTCTTGCCCGCGCGCTACTTCGGGCTCGCGGACCGGGGCGTGATCGAACCGGGGCGCCGGGCCGACCTGGTGCTCCTCGACCGGGACCCGCTCCAGGACATCCGGGCCACCCGGTCGATCCGCCGCATCTGGTGTGGCGGGACCGAGCATGTTCCACTGACTCAGGGATAAGGAGGTCCGATGAGCCTGCACGGACTGCGGTCAGTCACCATTGGCGTGCCGAACGTGAACGAGACCGCCGCGTACTACGCCGATTTCGGCCTGGTCCCGGAGACCGGCGGCTGGTTCAGCACCACCGACGCCGGCCGCCAGCTCAGGATCGTGCCCGCCGCCACCCGGCGGCTGGTCGAGATGCGGGTCGGCGTGGATGACCAGGACGACCTCGTCCGGGCTGCGGCCAGCCTGGAGCGGCTCGGCGTGCCCGCCAGCCGCAGCGGGATGAGCCTGGAGACGGCCGAGCCGGTCACCGGCACCCGGGTCTTCCTGGACGTGGCCCCGCGGATCCAGCAGCCGCCGGCGGCTGCCGGGCACTTTAACGGGCCGGGCCGGCCAGAGCGCCAGGACAGCCGGGCCCCGGGGTTCCTCCGGCCGGGCCCGGTGCGGCCCCGCAAGCTCGGCCACGCCGTGCTGGGCAGCACCGACCACCGCCGCTCGACGTCGTTCTTCACCGACGGCCTCGGCTTCAAGATCAGCGACCGGATCTCGGGGGTCGGCGCGTTCATGCGCTGCTCCACCGACCATCACAACGTGCTGGTGCTGGCCGCCCCGGTGAACTTCCTGCACCACACGTCCTGGCAGGTGGACGACGTGGACGAGGTGGGGCGGGGCGCGTTCGCGATGCTCGAGGGGCGGCCGGAACGGCACATCTGGGGGCTGGGGCGGCACTACGCGGGGTCCAACTTCTTCTGGTACCTCAAGGACCCGGCGGGCAACTTCTCCGAGTACTACGCGGACATGGACTGCATCGTGGACGACCAGCTGTGGACTCCGGAAGACCTGGAGGGCGCCCGCGGCCTGTTCGCCTGGGGGCCGCCGCCGCCCCCGTCGTTCCTGCACCCCGAGGACCTCGCGGCCATGATGACCGGCGCCCACGCCCGGGGGTGATCGGTAAGCTTCCCGCCGTGATCGATCAGCGGCTGCAGGAACTAGGCATCGAGCTTCCCCCGGTGTTCCCGCCGGCGGGCAACTATCTCGGCTGCGTCGTCGATGGCGGCCTGGTGCACGCCGGGGGGCACGGGCCGATCAGCGGCGAGCACGTCATCCGCGGGAAAGTGGGCGGCGGCCTCTCGCTGGAGGAGGGACGGCAGGCGGCCCGGATGACCGCCCTGTCGATCCTCGCCACCTTGCGCGCCGAGCTGGGTGATCTCGATCGCATCGGCCGGATCGTGAAGGTGTTCGGGATGGTCAACGTGGCGCCCGGTTTCAGCCAGACCCCCGCGGTCATCGACGGCTGCTCCGACCTGCTCGTGGCGGTCTTCGGCGAGGCGGGGCGGCACACCCGCAGCGCCGTCGGCCTGGCGGAGCTGCCCTTCGGCATCGCCGTGGAGATCGAGCTGACCGCACGGCTGCGGTCAGGCTGACCGCGCCGTGCCGCGCGGCCCGGGAGCGTGATCCCGGCGTCGCGCCAGGCAGCTGTGCCAGCATGCGGTCATGGAGATGACGCTGCGGTTTGAGATCTTTCCCGATGATCTGGACGCCACCGTTGACTTCTACGCGAGGGTGCTCCGCTTCAGGATCACGAAGGACGAGCGTGGCGATTCGAGCCCGTATGTTGCGCTGACCCGGGGCAGTGTCCACGTCGGGGCCCTGGCCGCGGTGCCCGCGGGCGATGTGCGTGCCGCCCGGCGGCCGCCGGGCGGCGTGGAACTGGTGCTTGAAGTGGACGATGTCGCCGGTGAGCGCGACCGGGTCGTCGCGGCGGGGTGGCCGCTCAGCGAGGACCTCCAGGACCGGTCCTGGGGTCTGAAGGATTTCCGGATCATCGATCCTGCGGGTTACTACCTGCGGATCACCGGCCGGGCGGCCTGACCGGACCGCTACCGGCGCCGGGCCCGCCAGGGGGTCGGCACAGTCAGGCCCCCCGGCTGGCAGGCCCCGCCGTGTTGCCGTCTGTTACCGCCGGCTGAGGGTGACGTGGGTGACGCCGCCAGGGCTGCTGGCGGCCTCGATCTGGAAGCGGTCCTCGAGTGCCTCCAGCCCATCCCAGAGCCGCTCCCCGCGGCCCAGCACGATGGGCACCACGACGATGTGCAGGTGGTCGATCAGGCCGGCGGCCAGGAACTCGCGGATAGTGGACGGCCCGCCGCCGATGCGGATATCCGCGCCGGCGGCGGCCTGGCGCGCCTGCGCCAGCGCCTGGTCGGGGCTGGCGTCGAGGAAGTGGAACGTGGTACCGCCGTTCATCTGGACGGGGGGCCGGGGATGGTGGGTGAGCACAAAAACCGGGGCATGGAACGGCGGGTTATCTCCCCACCATCCATTCCACTCCTGGTCCGGCCAGGGGCCGTGGTGGGGGCCGAACTTCCCCCGGCCCATGATCTCGGCGCCGACGCCCGGGCCCCAGGCGCTGGCAAAAGCGTCGTCGATGCCGGTGCTGCCGCCGGGCTGGCCTTGCATGGCGCAGAACGTGCGGGTCGCGAAAAACCACTCATGCAGCCGGGTTCCCGCATGCCCGTACGGAGCATCCAGGCTTTGCCCCTCGCCGGTGCCGAACCCATCCAGCGACACCGAGAAGTTGTGCACCCGGACCTGCGGCACAATGACCTCCTGACACGACGGTTCATAGCGACCGGGACGGTTGCCGCGGGCCACCACCACTGTGGACGATCCGCCGGGCCCGAAGTCATCGCCAGTGCCAGGCCGCTGAGCGTCATGCGCCGCGGGTCACCGGCGAGGGCCACGATAGCCCGGCCGATCCCTGCGGACGGTATGAAGTGCTCACGACGTGGCCGGGGCCCCAGCCGGGCCCGCGCTGTGAATTGTCACTGAATACGCCGATATGTCAGGACGCGAAGGTAGATAGCGAAATGCGGGGATTATTAACTAAGGGATATTGCCCGGCGCGGTTGGCTGCTGGCAGTTAGCCTCTGCCGAAGCCCATGCGTGTTACCGTGGTTTTGCGCTTGCGGACGCGGAGGGGACGGGTTTCCAGCGATGCGCAGAAACCCCATGAGACGCGTGCCTGAGGGGCTGGCGCTCATCGTGGCCCTCGTGGTGGCACTGAGTCTGACGGTCAATGCCGCGGTGGCCCTTACCGTAGGGTTGCGCGACACGCTCTGGCCGGTGTCGCTGTCCGCCCAGTTCGCCGGCTTTTTCTTTTTCGCGGCCGGCCTGATGAGCCTGGCCTGGCTGGTGGCTATCTTCCCGCTCCTGGCCAGGGCGCTGGGTTCGCCCGGCCAGCCGGACGGCGCTCGCGCCGCGCACGGCCACCTGGTCGCTCTCGTCGTCCACGACGGGGGCAACGCTGCCCGGTCGCTCGCTTTCGTGGCTGGCGCCGCCGTGGCCGGCTGTATATCGACGTGGTCATTGTCTTCTACTCGCTTCATTACCGGGCGGCAGAAGTATGGATCTTCGGCATACTTGCACTACTCTGCGGATGCGTCGCGTGCGTGACGCTGCCACGGATATGGAAATATGTTGGCAGAGGACTGAAAGTCCTCGGTATCTCGCTTACCGCGCTGGCTGCGGTGGTCCAGTTCTGGTACCGGGACGTCTACGTCCCCGAGAACACTCAGGTCGGGATCGATTATGGGCTCGCCCTGGGCTCCGTGGCCCGGTCCGGCGGTGACCGCCTGGTCCAGGTTGACCTGACCATGAAAGATGAGTCCGCGGCGACCGCGCTGACCTTAGAGTCGATGGTCGTAGTCAGCGGAATCACATATCCGAGCCGGAAAAGCGCGGTTCTGTCCGTACTGCAGCCCATCCAGTACAATAATTTTCTCTTTCCCCAGGATACCTACTCCGAAGACTTTCTGGTCGTAGTGCGCAAGCCGGGGATCGATGTACTCCGCTTCTCGATAACACTCGATTATGCCCGTACCACGGGCCTGACGCTGGGAAATCCCATTCTGGCCCAGGAACATCTCCGTTCCTGTCCCGGCGAAAAGGAACTGGAATGGCCTATCGAGGAGAGCGACCTGCGCAGCTTTACCGAAGGCCCGCAGGTCCTCTACTCGGATTGGTGCGCAGATCCGGAAGCAGCGGGCGGCCCATCCGTCGGCGTCAGGATGGGCACGCCTGCCGCGAAAATCGCCATGGGGTCGCTCGTGAGCGTCTCTTCCCGTGATTACACGCTTACCCTTGCCCGCGATTCGAATCCGTGATCCTTGCTCGCCAGGGCGGCCGCAGCGGCGGGCCCTGCCAGGGAGGCCGATATGACAGAAAACCTGAAGCTGCCGGGTCCGGCACAGCGAAAAGGCTTCCCCGGGCCCCGCACCCGGTCACCTGGGTTCCGGGTTGGACTCGTCTGCGCGGTGTTCGCGGCGGCCGTCATCATCGCCGCGGTCGTCGTCGTGTTCCTCCTGCCTTCCGCGGCCAGTGCCCCGCGGGGCACGGCGACGCTGAAGGGCACCGGCCTGGTGCCGGGCGTCGGGGGTGACGCCACCCTGGCCCAGACCACCCAGGGCTGGCGGATCGAGCTGGACGTCACCGGGCTGCCCCGCCGCGACAGTCAGCGGGACTACTACGAGGCCTGGCTGAAGAACGCGGCCGGGATCCTGGTGCCCGTCGGGACCTTCAACCAGGGCCCGAGCGTCACGTTGTGGGCCGGCGTGTCACCACTCGACTTCCCGACCCTGACGGTCACCCAGCAGCAGGTGGGCCGCAGCGAGGCATCATCGGGGAAGCCGGTGCTGACGGGGCCGGTGGATGTGCACCGCTGACCGCCGGCCTGTTCCTGGGGTCGGCAGGATTCCCGGTTCATCGATCCCGCGGGTTACTGCGCCGCGGCTGGGGCCGACGTCCTGGGCATCGAGGCTGCCCTGCGGCGGCTCTCCCGGCGCGCAAACCCGGGAGCCAGCGGCCAGCCCGGCCGTGGCTACGGCCCGCCCAGTATCCGGCAGGCTTCCGGGCGGGTTCTCGCGTATGACCTGGGCTGTCGGACCAGGAGTACGGGTTTAGCCATTGGCGCTGCAGTTATAACCCCGCTGCGGCTGGGTTGGTGAGGAATTGTGGCACATTATGGTCTGATAAAAAGAGGCGTCGGTAAGATTCGCCCCGGCGAGATTCGTGCCGGCAAGATCTGGCGCCGCCCATGAAGGCGTAATTGAGGTTCGCGTCGCGGAGGCTGGCGGTGCTCAGGTCGGCGTTCGAGAAGTCTGTGTTAACCAGCGTCGCGTTGCTGAGATTAATCCCGGAAAGATTCGCGTTGGTAAGGTTCGTATTATCCAGGTTGATTATCGCGCTACCGTCATTGGCGGGATTCCTGTTCCGCAGGACGTTTAGTGCAGTTTGGACGACCGCAGTGACCGGCTGGTCATTGTTTCCGGCCACGGATTTCGCGTGAATGAAGCTGCACAGTGCCCGTAGCCCGGTAGGCTGATCGGCTGACGTGGTATTCATGATTCCTTGCAGGCTATTGATGCCGCTGAGTTCTGAAGCTTGATTATCCGACCTAAGATCGGCCTCTGCGGACCGCAGGGAAGCGTTCGTCAATGCTGTCGTGGACGTGTGATCTGGACGCGGAGCGGACGGCTTACCTGGTGACGCAGGACTGAGGCCAATCAGCAGCCCGGTGAGAATTAATCCCGCGGTGACTGCCGTCACCGCGAGGCCCCCGGCCAGCTTCACCCTCGTCAACCAGCGCAGGTGTGCTTGCTCCGTGGAGAGCACCTCGACGTCGACATCGCGCAGGGCGGCCGCGGAGGAACTGAGCATGGGCTCCGGGCCCACGGCGAGCAGGGTGAACTTAATCGACTGCTGCCGGCGGATCAGGCCCGGGCCAACCTTGAGCAGATCGTCCTCGAAGCTGACTGCGCGGAAAGTTGATGATTTGGGGCCAGAGGCAGTCCGGAGGATGGCGAGAATTTTCGCGCCGACCCTGAATTCCAGAGCCTGGTCGAAATCCTCGCTGGCTATATCCCGCCGGCCGCGGCTGATTAGGTTTACTTCCAGGATGTGCGGATCCTGCAACTCCACGCCATCCCAGGTAATTTGCAGCCTGCCCGGCATCTCCTGCGCAGAGTCCTGCAGCAGGGGGGCCGACGACATCACGCATTCTAGGCGCCTGACTGGGTTGGCCTGCCATAGGGCAACGAAAGTTGCGATCGCCCCAGTGATGAGCACGGCGATAGTTCCCGCTGCCGCCCAGAAGGTGCCCGAGCTGTACCACTGGCTGGCCAGGGTCACGTCCAATCTGGCCTGACAAGCAGGCACGAGAAGGGCGGCGATGCTCTGTGGGTTTGACGCGCAGCCCGCCAGTCAGGTTGCCTGGGCGCCCAGGGATGACGGAATGTGATCCGCCACATGTGAGTAATTTGCCGCTTTTACGGGGAATGGTAGTGTTTCGCGGCGATGGGCTTCAGCGGCCTGGCCGGTCCGGGGGACGGCGCGGGCGGGTCTTGAGCAGGGCCAGGGCGGCGATGAGGGTGAACGTGACGACGTTGGCGGCGAAGACGGCGGGCTGCGCGGCGAGCAGCCCGTAGGCCAGCCAGCCGAGGACCCCGGCGGCGAAGATGCCGAGGTAGGTGTAGGAGATGTCGTCGGCGCGGCCACGGCGCCACGTCCGCAGCAGCTGGGGGAGCCACGCGCCGGTCGTGAGCAGCCCGGACATGAGTCCCAGCGTGATGATCATGGCCGTTCCGGCGCGGGGGCGGTACTGGCCCGGACGATCAGCCGGGTCGGGTGCAGCAGCCTGGTCGCCGCGCCGGGGGCGATCAGCCGGCGGGCGCAGTCCTGGCCCTGCTGGTACAGGTCCTGGTGCACGGTGGTCAGCGGGGGGAGGCTCCGGCCGGACTCCTCGATGTCGTCAAAGCCGGTCACCGAGAGGTCGCGCGGGACGTCGAGGCCCAGCTCGCGGGCGGCTTGCAGCACCCCGAGGGCCAGCACGTCGGTGCTGGCCAGCAGGGCGGTGGGACGTCCGGGGCCGGGCAGGCCGAGCAGGGCCCGTCCGGCGGCGGCGCCGTCGGCGACGCTATGGCCGGGCTGCTCCCACACCCGCACGGCGGACGGTGGCAGGCCGGCTTCCGCCGCCGCGCGCTGGTAGCCCTGCAGCCGCAGGCGGAAGACCTCGTACGAGGCGCCGGCCTGCCGGTCCGGGCAGGCCCACCCGGTGTATCCGTCGGAGCGCAGCCGCCAGGTCACGACGCCGAGCGTGCGATGGCCGAGGCCGAGGAGGTGGCGGGCGGCCCCTGCGGCGGCGGCCTCGTTATCGACGGTGACGCAGTCCGCTCCCGCTGCGGCGGGCCCGCCGGAGACCACCGTGGGCAGCCTGCGGCGCAGGGCCACGGCCAGGGCCGGGTCACCGTCGGCCGGGGAATGGGCGATCAGCCCGTCCACCGCCGCGTCCCGGACCAGCCGTTGCGCGGTCTCCGCGGCGGCCGGGATGAGCTGCAGCGCCAGGCCCGCCGCGGCCGTGGCGGCGGTCACCCCATGCAGGAACGAGACGGTGCCCGGATCCCCGAACGCGTACGGCAGCGCCTCGGTGAGCAGCACCCCGAGCACATCACTGCGGCCGCGCTTCAGCGCCCGCCCGGCCGCGCTCGGGCCGCCGTAACCCAGTTCCTCCGCGGTCGCCAGCACCTGCCGCCGCAGTTCCGCCGAGAGCTGATCGGGATGGTTATAGGCGTTGGACACCGTCATCCGGCTCACCCCGCACCGGGCCGCCACCTCAGCCAGCGTCACCCGCGCCCGGTCCCGCACCTCGCCGTCCACGGTGGCTACTTTATCGATAAAGTCTATATCGGTAAAGCCGTTAGAGGAAGGTAACCCGGCGCGCGGCCCGGGGCGCTCGCCGGGCGCGCACCGCACCGGAACGCAGCAGCGTCCGTCGGCCTGGGCCCAGGACCAGCTCGGCGTCTGGCGCGGCAGGCGCCCGGCTGGTCTCCGGGTCCTGGTTCCCTCCAGGGTCCGGCTTGGCCAGGATCGGACTGTGACGGACGAAGCGACCCAGCACAACCAGGCGGCGTACGACCAGATAGCCGGCTTGTACACGGACAACCAGGCCGGCCGCGGCCGGGCGTTCCCCGATCTGATGGACAGATTCACGGCCCGCTTGCCGCGCCCGGCCGACCTCGCCGATCTGGGCTGCGGGCCGGCCAGGGATGGCGCGCTGTTCGCGCAGGCCGGGCACCGGGTCACTGGTGTCGAACCGGTCGGCGGGCATGCTGGCCATCGCGGCGAGCGCGCTGCCCGGCCGCGTGGCCCAGGGCGACCTGCGCTGCCTGCCGCTCGGCGGCGGAAGCCTGGACGGGATCTGGTGCTGCGCGGCGCTGCTGCACGTCCCGCACGGCCAGACCATGGCGGTCCTCCGCGAGATGCGCCGCGTTCTGCGCCCCGGCGGCCATCTGGCGCTGGTCACCGCCCTCGGGCACGGGGCCAGGCTGGAGGCCGTGCCGTACGCCCCGGGCAGCCAGCGCTGGTTCTTCTACCGGGACGCCGACCAGCTGGCGGAGGAACTGCCCGCCGCCCGCCTGCGGGTGCTGGATATGACCCGGAAACCCGGATCGCGTGACTGGCTCAAGGTCCTGGCCCGGGCGGTCTGACCCTGGCCGGCCCGCCCGGGGCTGGTCTAGCGTGGCAGCCATGGACGACGCGTCGATTCGGGTGTCGGATGCCGAGCGCGAGCAGGCTGTGGTCGTGCTCCGCGAGCATCTGCTCGCGGGCGGCTGACGCTGGACGAATTCTCCGAGCGGGCCGAGGCTGCCCTCCGGGCCCGGGTCGGCGGCGAGCTGGCCCGGGTCCAGGAAGACCTGCCCGCCACCGCCCCCGCCGTCTCCCGCCCGGGTCGTAAGCCCGCACGTTTCACCGCCGCGCTGCTCGGTCACGTGGCCCGGCGCGGGCGGTTGCGGCTGCGCCGGTGGACCCTGGCGGCCAGCGTCCTCGGCGACCTGGATCTGGATCTGCGTGAAGCCACCATCGACGGGCCGCGGACCGCCGTGACGGTCCTGGCGGCCCTGGGTAACGCGGACATCTACGTCCCCGAGGGCGTGAGCGTGGACGTCAGCGGCATGACCATCTTCGGCCACCGCCGGGAGTGGGGGCGCGACGCTGACCGCCCGGACGCGCCGGTCGTCCGGGTCCGGGTGTTCGGCTGCTGCGGGACCATAGACGTCTGGCGCGTGCCGCACGACATGCGCGGGAACTACCGCGAAATCTTCCGCCAGCTCAAGGAGCGGCAGCGGCAGCTGCCCGGGTGAAGGCGTCCGGGTGACGCCGCGGTGGCCTAGGTCAGCGGGTGCCGATCGCGGTCACCACGGCCATGGCGAACGTGGCCAGGGCGGCCAGGCCGTGCCCGAACGGGATGACCGCCGCCGGGTACACCCGGGGCTTGCGGGGCTGCGGGGAGCCGTGCGCGGGCAGGCTGGCGATGACCTCGTCGATGAGCCGGGCGGCCAGGACCTCGTCGGTGAGCGCGCGGGCCAGCGTCGCGTCGGTGTGCCGGCCGTGCACGGCGCCCTGCGCAGGCGGCGGGAACAGGGCCGCGGTCTGCGAACCGCGGCGCCCGGGCCCGGCGTCCCCCGGCGCCGGGCCGGACTGGCCAGTGACCTGGCCTGGCGGGCGGGGATACGGGGTCCACAACGTCACCGTGCAGATGCCCAGCCCGATCGCCGGGGTCAGCAGGGCCACGGCCGCCCAGCTCAGCGGGCCCCAGCCGGTGACCAGGAACACGGCCCAGGCCACCAGGCCGGTCAGCGCCAGGCTGAAGTGCCCGTACAGGACCCGCGGGGACAGGCCGTCCCGGACCGAGCGCTGCCGGCGCAGGGCACCGTGGGCCACCAGGGACCGGAGCATGTAGGCGCCGATTCCCGCGGTCAGGATCCAGCACAGGAGCGTGGCGAGCGCCAGCGTGCCGCTGTGTGCCGTGGGGGTCGCGATAGGCACGATCGCCACCCGCCAATCTGCCCGGGGCTCCTGGCCCCCCGTCAGACCCGGTCAGAGCGGGCGGCCCGGCGGCCCAGGAGCACGAACGTGAAGAGCCCGGCGGCGAGCACCAGGATGGCCGAGAGCAGGAGCGCGGCGTGCAATCCTGCGTAAAACGCACTGTACGCCGCGTGGATTACTTCCTGCACTAGTGTGCCCTGGCCCGCCCCGGCCGCGCCGCCCGCGCCCTTGGTGTTCCCGTTGGCGGGTACACCGCCGGTTTCGACCGCGTGGATGACGATGGACTGGAAGTTCGCCGGGATGCCGAGGTGCTTCAGCCGGCTGGTCAGGCTGGACCGTAGCTGGGCGTTGACCAGCGCACCCAGGATCGCCACGCCGGTCACCGCCCCGATCTCGCGGCTGGTGTTGGTGGCGGAGGCGGCCATGCCGGACCGGGCGGGCGGGACCGCGGACAGGGCCGCCGAGGTGATCGGGACCACGGTCGCGCCGATGCCCACGCCGGTCAGCGCGAGGGTCGTGGCGAGCGGCAGGTACGCGGGGTGCGGGTTCAGCGTCAGCGTGGTCAGGAGCAGGCCCGCGCCGAACAGCAGGCAGCCGGTGAAGATCGACCAGCGCGGCCCGGACGGATCGGTCCACCGCCCGGCGAGCAGCGACGCCGCGATCATCAGGCTGGTCATCGGCAGGAAGACCAGCGCGATCTGGTACCCGGTGTCGCCGACCACCTCCTCGAGGTACAGGGCGGTGAAGAAGAAGACGGCGAACGTGGCGAAGTAGGCGCAGAACGCGACCACGTTGGCGGTGAGGAACCGCGGTACCCGCAGGAACCGCAGATCCAGCAGCGGATGCGCGGCCCGGCTCTCCCACCAGAAGAACGCCGCGCCGGCCAGCACGCTCAGGCAGAGCAGGAGGAGCACGCTGGGTGCCGCGAAGCCGGTGTTCTCCGCGCCGATCACCGCGAACACGAACGCGGTCAGCGCGGCGGCACCCAGGATCGTCCCGGGGATATCCACCCGGTGCGCGTCCGGGTCGGAGTTCTCCGGCAGCACGATCAGGCCGGCGATCAGGGCCGCCGCCCCGAAAGCCAGGTTGAACCAGAAGATGGCCCGCCAGCTCCACACGCCGATGAGCGCACCGCCGATGACCGGGCCGACCGCCAGGGCCAGCCCGGACACCGCGGCCCAGATGCCGACCGCCCGGGTCCGGGTGCGCTCATCGGTATAGAGGTGGCGCAGCATGGACAAGGTGCCGGGTTCGCTGGCCGCGGCGCCGAAGCCCATGACCGCCCGCCCGGCGATGACCAGGCCGATGTTCGGGGCCAGCGCGGCCAGCACGGACCCGGCGCAGAAGATGCCGACCCCGATGAGCATCACCCGCTTGCGGCCGAACTCGTCGCCGACCATGCCGAACGCCAGCATGGCGCCGGCGAACGTCAGCGCGTAGGCACTGACCACCCACTGCAGGGCGCTCACGCCCGCGTGCAGGTCGGCCTGGACGCTGCCCAGGGCCACGCTGACGACCGTGTTGTCCAGGAAGGTCAGGAACAGCACCGCGGTGAGCACGCCCAGGGCGAGCCCGCGGCTGCCGTGGCGCGGTGCAGGGGCCCGCTCGGCGGGCGCGCCTACCGAGCGGACCACGTGCCTAGCCCGCGGACTTGCACGCCGCCGGGAGGCCCGACGTCTTGCCGCTGTTCTCGACGGTGAGCAGGCCGCAGAAGCTGGCCACCCCGACCTTCCAGGTGCCGTCCTGGTACACGGCTACCCCGGTCTGGTTGGACAGCGCGGGCGACCCGCCGATCAGGATCGTGTAGGTCACCTTGGCCTGGGTGGAGGAGACCACCGTCACCTTGGTGACCTTGGCGGAGGCCTCGGACGCCAGGCCGGTGCCGGCCTGGCCCCTGATCACGGACGCGAACGTCTGCCCGTCCTGGAGCAGGTCGAGCCGCTTGGCCACCGGGGTCTTCGCGCTGAAGAACGCTTCCCAGTTCTTCGCGATCGTGGCCGAGGCGCCGGAACTGCTCACCGGGCTGGCGGATGAGGCGGGGGCGGACGTGGATGGTGCCGAGCTCGGACTCGAGCTGGCACCTGAGCTGGAGCTATTGCTGCCACTCGAGCAGGCGGCCAGGCCTGCGGCGAGCGCGCATACCAGCAGGATCTGCTGGAGAACTCTACGAGCTACCATCCAGCTAGTTTCCAACTTCTCGCGGCCGGCCGCGAGTTGGCGGGCCGCCGTCCATGACACGAGAGTCAGGCATGCGGCCCCGCCGCCGCCGCCTGCACAGAGGATGATGTGGGGAAACGCGCCCGGCCACGGTGACCGCGCTCAGCGAGCCCGTGCTCAGTCCAGCAGAGGAGACGCAGACGGACGCCAGCGGCCAGGGGGACCCGGTCCGGCCCGCACCCGCCGGGCCAGACCACGAGCCAGACGCCCGGTACACGTTCGCCAACGAGCGGACGTTCCTGGCCTGGATCCGCACCGCCCTGGGCCTGGTGGCCGCGGGGCTGGCCGTCATCCAGCTGCTGCCGCCGTTCCACGGGATCCGCTGGGGACGGCACGCCATCGGCGTCCCGCTGATCCTGCTCGGCGCGGTCGTGGCCGTGTGGAGCTACGTCGAGTGGACCGGGAACCAGCGGGCCATGCGCCGGGGTGAGCCGCTGCGGCGTTCCCGCCTGCCCCAGCTGCTCGCCACCGTCGTCGCGCTGGTCGCGCTGGTCGCGGCCGCGATCACGCTGATCTCCGCGTGAGGGCGCGGTGAGCCGGGCGGGGACGGGCGGACCCGGTGATCCCGGGCTGGCCCGGGCCCGGACCAGCCTGGCCTGGACCCGCACCGCGCTCTCGTTCGCGGCGATCGGTGCGGTCATCCTCAAGCGCGACCTGGCCGCCGGGTGCGTCGTGCTGGCGCTGGGCGGCCTGGTGTGGATCGTGGGCCGGCTGGCCCGGCTGCCTGCCCACGAGGTCCGGGCCCGCCCGGGCCGCCTGTTGCTGATCATGATCGCGGTCGCCGGGCTGGCCGTCGTCGCGCTGGTGCTGGTCCTGTTCGGGCCGCCCGCGGCCGGCCTGCGGCTTCGGCCCTGACCGGGGTGCTGCGGCCAGCCTGCGGCTGCGGCCCTGACCGGGGTGCCGCGGCCAGCCCGCGGCGGCGGCCCCGCGGCGGCGGCCCCGCGGCGGCAGGGCCCGGAAGCACTCAGAGGTGGCTGGCGGTCACCGCGGTCAGCACGGCCAGCACGAACGTGGCGCTCGCGGTGAACCCGTGCAGCAGGACCAGCCGGGGCGGGAAGCTGGCCCGGGCGGGCCGTTCCCCGCGCCGGGCGGCTAGCGTGTTGCGGGCCAGCCAGCTCAGCCCGGCGGCGATCGCGGCGAGCAGGATCCCGAAGGAGACCCAGGCCAGCGGCGCGTGGCGGGTGCCGACGAACACGAACCAGAAGCCCAGGCCGACGAGCCCGAGCAGCGGGTGGCTGAACTCCAGCAGCGGGTGCTCGCCGGGGGTGGCGTGCACCGTGACCCGGGGGATGTCCGGGAGCCCGTCCGGGCCGGACGGGGGCACCGTCACTGATGGCGCTGTCACCTGGGGCACTGTCACCGCGGGCCCCGTCACGGGGGGGCCCGCCGGCCCGGAGGCACCGGACGGGGGCACCGTCACCGCCGGGGCCGGGGCGGCCGGAGCCGGGCGGCCGGAGCCGGGGCGGACTGAGCCTCGGCCAGGGCGGCCTGCTGGGCGGCGGCGCGCTTGGCCGCACCCCCGCTGACGAGCAGGATCAGACCCGCAGCCGCGGTGAGTACCCACAGCACCAGGGTCGCGATCGCCACCGGATCTCCCTCCGCGTCACCGGGTTCAACGGCGGATCCGCCGGGACGGTTCCTCAGGCTAGCGAACCCCGGCGCGTCCTTAGTCCCGGGCCGCGGGCCTCGTCTGCTCCGGCGGCGGCCAGGTGCCGACCAGGACCGTGGCCCCGTGCTCTGCGGACCGGTCCACCCGGGCGGCCAGCCCGGCGGCGGTCACGGCCGCGGTAGCCGCGGCCACCTGGCGCTCGCTGATCTCGGACAGCAGATGCCCGCCCGGCGCCAGCCACCCCGGCGCGCCGGCGGCCACCCGCCGCAGCACGCCCAGCCCGTCGGCTCCGCCGTCCAGGGCCACCCGCGCCTCGTAGTCGCGCGCCTCGGGGGGGAGCAGCCCGACCTCGCCGGTGGGCACGTACGGCACGTTGGCCAGCAGGATGTCCACCCGCCCGCGCAGCGCGGGGGGCAGCGGCCCGAACAGGTCGCCCAGGTAGACGTGCCCGCCCGCGGCCGCGAGGTTACGCCGGGCGCAGCGCACCGCGGCCGGGTCGATGTCGGCGGCGTGCACCTCGGCCCGGTCCACGGCCGCGGCCAGGGCGGCACCCAGGGCGCCCGACCCGCAGCACAGGTCCAGCACCACGGCGCCCGGCAGGGCCAGCCGGATGGCCTGCCCGGCCAGGAACTCGGTGCGCCGCCGGGGCACGAACACGGGGGGCTCGACGGCGATCCGCAGCCCGCAGAACTCCGCCCAGCCGAGCACGTGCTCCAGAGGCTGGCCCGCGGCGCGGCGGTCGACCAGGCGGGACAGGCCGGCGGGCGTCCGGGCTGCCGAGATCAGCAGATCAGCCTCTTCCTCGGCATACACGCAGCCAGCCGCCCGGAGCCGGGTGGCCACGGCGGAGCGGGATGCGGAGGTGTCGTCAGCTGGCATGACTGCCCGGTACGTTACCCGGGCGGGGGCGGCTGGCGCGGCGCCGCCCGGGACGCTGGCGCGGCGCCGCCCGGAACCCAGCCGGGGCCTGGCCGTGACGGCCAGGCCCCGGGGGGCCGCCAGGGCCCGGGAGGTCAGGGTCAGATGCCGCGGCGCAGCAGCAGGATGATGAGCACGATGATCACGATGACCACGATGGTGCCTATACCGATGTACACCGGAGTGGTTCCTCTCAGTCGGTAATGCGTGCCCAGCCAGGCGGCTGAACGGAGCTTTGGCTACCCCTGGGCTGGGACCCAAAACGCGGTGCGCGCCCGCCCCGCCCGGCCGGGCCCGCCTCCGGGGGGAGTCTGTCCAGGTCAGCAGAGGGGGCTCAGCGGGCCAGCACGTGCGGGTTCAGGATGCCGGCCGGGTCGAAGGCGCCGCGGATCCGGGTGAACAGCTCCAGCTCGGCCGCGGACCGGGCCAGCGGGAGCCAGCGGGCTTTCAGCGCGCCGATGCCATGCTCGGCGGAGATCGACCCGCCGAGCGCCGCCACGAACGAGAACACCGCGTCCTCATGCCGTCCGTCCGCGGGCGCCCCCGGCACGATGTTGACGTGCACGTTCCCGTCCGCGACGTGACCGAAGGTGATGACCGTGGCGGCCGGGTCCACCCCGGCCACCACCCCGGCCACCCCGCCCGCCAGCTCCACCCAGCGCGCGGCAGGCACCGACACGTCCAGCTTGAGCGCCGTGCCGAGGAACCCCGCCGCCTCCGGGTGGCGTTCCCGGTAGGCCCACAGCCGGGCCCGGTCCGCCGCCGACTGGGCCACCGCGGCGGGCTGATCCCCGGCCACCGCGGCCAGATCCTCCAGCGCGCCCGGGCCGTCGGCTTCCAGCAGCAGATACGCCTGCGCGGGGACGGCCAGCGGCGGGGCCAGGCCGGCCCGGCTGACCAGCAGGTCCAGTCCCGCAGCGGTGAAGAACTCGGCGGAGAGCAGGCCCGGGACCCCGGCGGCGGCCCGGCGCGCCGCCGTGTGCAGATCGCCCAGGCTCGGCAGCCCGCACAGCACGGTGACAAGGTCGCGGGGCCGGGGAACCAGCCGCAGCCGCGCCTGGGTGATGACGGCCAGCGTGCCCTCCGAACCGGCCAGCAGCGACGGGTAGTCGTATCCGGTGCTGTCCTTGACCAGGCCGGACAGGTGGGATAGCACGGTGCCGTCGGCCAGCACGGCCTCCACGCCGCGTAGCTGGGCGCGCATCGGCCCGTAGCGCAGCACCCGCAGGCCACCCGCGTTGGTGGCCACCGCGCCGCCTACCGTGGCGCTATCCCGGCTCGCGATCAGGACGCCGAAGTCCAGGCCGGGCGCGGCGGCGGCGACCTGGCCGAGCGTCGCCCCCGCCCCCGCGGTGACCTGCGCCGCCTCCAGGTCAGGCGGCCCGAGCCAGGTCAGCCGGGCCAGGCTGAGCACGACTTCCCCGTGCACCGGGACGCCCCCGCCGACCAGCCCGGTGTTGCCGCCCTGCGGCACCACCGGCACCCCCGCCGCGGAGCACAGCGCCAGCACGGCGGCGACCTGGGCGGTGTCGGCCGGCCGGACGACGGCGGCCGGCTCACCGCGGAAACGACCCGTCCAGTCCACGGCGTAGCCCGCGGTGGCGTCGCCGGTCAGCACCTGCGGGCCGCCGACCACGGCGGCCAGGTCCCGCCGCAGGGCCCGCGGCAGAGGCTTCGGCTGAGCGGGCGGCACCGCGCTTACCCGGCGGAGCAGGCGCGCATGGCCCGGGCGAACGCGTCGCCCCGGTCCCGGTAGTCACGGAACTGGCCGAAGCTCGGCGCGGCCGGGGAGAGCAGCAGCACGCCGTCCGGGCGGGCCCAGGCGAAGCCCTGCTGCACGGCCGCGTCCAGGTCCGGGCAGGCCAGCACCCCGGCCTGGCTCGGGCGCGTGGCCTCGATCGCGGCGGCGATGCGCGGGCCGCTGTCCGGCACGGTCAGCACCAGCGTGGGCGCGGGCCGGTCGGCGAGCCCGGCGGCCAGCGGGGCGTAGTCGATCCCGCGGTCCTGGCCGCCCGCGATCAGGGCGACCCGGCGGCCCGGGAACGCGTCCAGCGCGGCCAGGGTGGGCAGCACGTTGGTGGACAGGCTGTCGTCCACGAACGTGACGCCGGCCACCGTGCCGATGGCCTGCAGCCGGCTGCTGAGCGACTGGAACCCCTCGGCGGCTTTGCGCAGGGCGGCCTCGTCACCGGCCTCCGGCACGCCCAGGGCACCCAGGCAGGCCCGGGCGATCAGGGCGTTGCGCCGGCTGTGCGCGCCGAGCAGGCCGAGCGGGCTCATCCAGTCGGCATCCGGGTCGTCGTCGGCGTGCACCCACTCGACCCGCGGGCCGAGCAGCGCCACCCTTTCCCGGAGCAGGCCGCTGTCGCCGTTGGCCACGGTCAGCTCCGCCCCCGGCTGGGAGCACGCGGACAGCTTGTCCCGGTAGTAGTTCTGCACACCCTGGTGCCAGGGCAGGTGATCGGGGTGCAGCGAGGTCACCGCGACGACCGGCGGGGAACAGGCCAGGTCGGTGGCCTGGTAACTGGAGGTCTCGATCACCCAGTAGTCGTAGCCCAGGCCGGCCTGGGCGGGTTCCCACGGCGGCTGGCCGATGTTGCCGCCGACCATGCACCGGTATCCCCACCGGGTCAGCAGGTGGCCCGCGATAGCCGTGGTGCTGCTCTTGCCCTTGGTCCCGGTGATGCAGAGCACCCGGTCGCGGGGGGCCTCCTGGAGCCACAGGCCGAGGCCGCCCACGACCGGGATGCCGCGCGCCTCCAGCTGCCGCAGGTCGTCGCGGTACCGGCTGATCCCCGGCGACTTGATCACCACGGTGCAGGCGGCGAGGGCGGCCAGGCCATCACCGGAGGTGGCGAGCACCGGGCGCCCGGCGACGCCGCCGGCCGGGGGATGGTCGTCGACGAGCACGGGCTGGCGGCCCAGCGAGGTGAGCGCACGGAGGTTAGCCAGGCCCTCCACGCCGAGGCCCCACAGGCCCACCCGGCCGGCGCCCAGCTCGCCGCCGGGCGCGGCCCGCAGGTCAGACCAGGAGATCGTCGGGCGCATATGCATCCGGGACGAAGTGCCGGCCGAGCGGGCGGAGCAGTTCCGCGGGGGTGGACAGCCGGGGCAGCCCGTTCAGTTCGGCGGCCAGGACCTGGAGCAGCTTGGTGCCGGCCCGATCGGGCCGCTGCGCGGCGAGCAGCGCCGCGGCCCGGCATTCACCGACCTCACCCACGCACTCGAACGGCTTGTTCGTCGGGGTGGTGCCGAGCAGTGACCGGAATTTATCGGCCAGTGACCCGTCGTCGCCCAGGCTGGTGCCGACCATGTCGCTGTCGGCCAGTGGCTCGTGCCCGCCGAAGATCCGGTCCAGGTCCGCGGCGGGCAGGAACGGCGCCAGGATCAGGTCGATGAAGCAGCATTTGTCGCAGCGGCCGCACCAGTGGTCGAGCCAGGCGCGACTTGTCGATGTGAAAGGCGCGGTTACAGCTGCGGAACGTGTCGTGGTACTGGGTCAGGGCGGCGAACCGCCGGGCCACCCACAGCTCGCTGAACGGGCGGAGCGCGGAGAAGTAGGCGAAGCCCGGGCCGAGCGACCCGGCCAGCACGCCGCGGAAGTCCGCCTCGAACGTCCCGCCCTTGGAGTACTGGTGATTGACCGGCGAGCCGTTCACTTCCAGGGTCGGGATGGACGCCGACCATTCGTTGGACATGACCACGGCGTCCCGGCCGTCGAGCGTGGCGGCCAGCACGGCAATGGCGGAGATGATGCCGGTCACCGGCACGTGGCCGTTGCGGAAGCCCAGCTCGCGGGAGCGCAGCAGCTGGGAGTCGATCTCGCGCTCGGCGCGCAGGATGGGCAGCCCGGTGACGGCCGCGGGCCGCTCGATCGCATCGAACCGGTCACCGGGCCGGCTCACGATGAACAGCGCGGGCTCAGCCCGCTCGCGGATCATCTCCACGGTGACGATCGAGTCGATCCCGCCGCCGAACGGCACCAGGCGGCCGGCCCCGCGGCGGGGGACGCGGGTGCTGCCCCGCCGGGGGACGCGGGCGCTGCCCCGCCGGGGGACGCGGGCGCTGCCCCGCCGGGACGGGACGGGCCCTCGATGCGCAGCCCGGACAGGTCCAGGCCGTTGCGGTAGGCGAACTCGGCCAGGCCGCCGGTGTAGAACGAGCGGAGGAACTCCCGCTCGGTGTCGGTGACCGCGGTGTCGCCCAGGTCGATGACGGGCGGGGCGGCCGTCTTGTAGTAGGAGACACCGGCCAGCAGGAACACCAGCCGCGCCGCCTGCTCGACGTCCTCCCTGGCCCACCGGCCCGGGGCGGCGGGGACAGTGACCCGCTCGCGGAAGTGGTAGTCACCGGCGGAGTACCGGCAGGTCAGCAGCCCGCGGGCCGGGTCGATCTGGTACCCCTCGTACCGGAACGGGGTCGTCACGCGTCCTCCTCGGGCCGCAGCCGGGCGACTGCGGCGATCCGGCCGCACGGGCGGGCCGCCCGGTCGCTGAAGAACAATTCCGGGCCCGGGCTATTCCGGCTCTCGCCGCTGGCCGCCCGGCTGGCCGTGGTCAGGCCGCTGCCGGAGATCTGGCTGTCCGGCACCCCGGACTCGCGGATCACCCGCCGGTTGGCGGCGGGCAGGTCGAGGAGCCACCGCCCGGCAGGTGACGAATCAGAATCATCCGGGCGCATGATCCCGGCGGTGTTCCCGCCGAAGTAGCGGTCCGCGGCCGCCGCCACCTCGGGACCCACCTGGTAGCGATCTGCCGCGACGGCCGGCCCGATCGCGGCCCGGATCCGCTCCGGCCGGGCGCCCAGCGCCTGCATCGCGTGCAGCGCGGCCCCGGTCACCCCGGCCACCGTGCCGCGCCAGCCCGCGTGCACGCAGGCCAGCACGCCGGCCTGCGGGTCGGCCAGGATGATCGGCACGCAGTCGGCGACCAGGATGGCCAGCACGGTACCCGGGTCGGTGGTCACCAGGGCGTCCGTGGATCCGATGGCGTCATCCAGCCGGAACGCGCCGCGCCCCCGGTCACCCGCGGACACCGCCGTGACGCGACGGCCGTGCGCCTGCTGGCAGAACACGAAGTCGGCCAGGTCTGCGCCGAGCGCGGCGGCCACCCGGCGCCGGTTGACCAGCACGTTGGCCGGATCGTCGCCGACATGCAGGCCCAGGTTGAGGGTGGCGTACGGGCCGGCCGAGACCCCGCCGTGCCGCGTGGTCACGAACGCGTCCACACCCAGGGCGTCGAGCGGCGGCCAGGCCAGCACGTCCAGGTTCCCCTGCCGGCGGATGCCGGCCGGGGTCGATGTCGGCGCGGTCACCACGCGATTCTAGTCCGGGGGGGCGACCCCCCTGGACCCCCTGCCATCCGCGGCCTCGGCCAGCACCCGCTGTACCAGTCCGGGGGGCGACCCCCCTGGACCCCCTGCCATCCAGTGGCTGAGGTCCTGCCTACGTGCCGCCCTGCCGCCTGAGCCGGTTCATGATCGTGGAGCGTTGTGCGCCGCCCGCGGGGCACAACGCTCCACGATAAAAATGGCATGACCGGAGGGCCGGGTCAGCGGACCCCGGAAGGCTCAGCGGGCCCAGAGGTCACGGCTGGACGCACGACCCGCTGCGCGAGGGACACTGATCTACGGGACACGCTCTGGGTAGCTGGTGTTGCTCGCGTCCTTTAAAACCAGCCGACCAGGAGAGCCCGGGGCATTACCGGAGGGACACTCCGGGCAATATCCCCCGGCCGCTATGCTCGCCGCATGCGTCCTGGGGCGAGGTAAACGTGCGCGCGGCGGTGGTGGTCAATCCCACGAAGCACCAGGATGGCGGAAAGTTCCGGGCCGAGGTCACTGAGGCGATGGCCGCCGAGGGCTGGAGCGAGCCGCTGTGGCTTGAGACCACCCCCGAGGAGACCGGCCGGGGACTGGCCGAGGCCGCGGTGGCCGAGCAGGTGGACGTCGTGCTGGCCAGCGGGGGTGATGGGACCGTCACCGCCTGCGCCGAAGGGGTCGCGGGCAGCGGTGTCCCGCTCGCCGTGCTGCCCGCCGGGACCGGCAACCTGCTGGCCCGCAACCTCGGCCTCCCGCTGGCCCTGGACGAGGCCCTCGCCGTCGCGCTGGACGGCCGGGACCGGCGGCTCGACGTGGGCAGCGCCAACGGCCACCCGTTCGTGGCCATGGCCGGGATCGGTTTCGACGCCATGCTGCTGGACAGCGCCAGCGAGCCGCTCAAGAAGCGGCTGGGCTGGCTGGCCTACTCACTCTCCGCGCTGCGCCACCTGTGGGTGCGCCCGGCGCGCGCCACGCTGCGCGCCGATGGCGACCGGGTGCTGCGCCGCCGGGCCAGCGGCATCATCGTCGGCAACGTGGGCGCGCTGCAGGGCGGCGTGGCTCTGCTGCCTGGCGCGGTGCCGGACGACGGGCTGCTTGATCTCATGGTGCTGACCGCCTGGGGATGGTCCGGCTGGCTGGCCCTCACGGTGGACGTGCTGCTGCGGCGCACCCGGACCGGCCGGGTCGCGCACAGCGTGTTCCGCGAGCTCCGGGTCCAGCTCGACCGGCCGCAGCTGTGGGAACTCGACGGCGAGGTCATGGGCACGACCCGGGAGCTGGTGGTCGTGGTGCAGCCGGGTCGGCTGCTGGTCCGCGTGCCCCGCTAGTTCCGCTGGCCTCCTGCCGCGCGCCCGATCCCGCACTGACCTGCAAAGCCACCTGAGGGAAACCTGTGGTTTTGCCCTGCCTTGGGACGCGGCGGGGGCTGGCGCGAATGGGCGGCGGGCGCCTGGGTAGAGGGGGGCAGGCTGGCGCGCCCCAGACTGCGCCAGCCAGCAGCACCCGCAGGCAACGCGGTTACCGACCAGAGGTGGCGTGAACGTGTGGAACCGGCTCGAGCAGCGTGAGCTGAAGCGGGTCTCCCGCCGCATTACCGAGTACGCTCCCGGGCAGCGCCCGGCGCCCGGCCAGCCCGCGGGCACCGACCTGCTGCCCCAGATCAAGCACATCGTCGTGCTGATGATGGAGAACCACTCCTACGACAACTACCTCGGCATGCTGCCGGGCCGGGGCGAGGGGTTCCCGCTCGGCCCGGACGGCCAGCCGGAAGTGTCCAACACCGGGGCGCAGGGCGAATCGGTCGCCGCGCACCACCTGGCCAGCACGGTCCAGATAGCGGACTCGCCGTCACAGAGCTGGCATGCCACCCACCTGCAGTGGGCGGACGGCAAGCTCGACGGGTTCGTCAGCTCTACCCAGCAGCTGATGCCCGGCCTGGATCCCACCCGGGCCATGGGGTACTGGACCGGGCAGGACCTGCCGTTCTACTACGGCCTGGCCCGGACGTTCCCGCTGGCGGACCGCTGGTTCTCGTCCTGCCTGGGGCCGACCTTCCCCAACCGCCGGTTCCTGATCTCCGGCACGGCCAACGGGCTCATCGATGACCTGCCGATGAACCTGGCCGACTCCCCGGCGCACGGCACCATCTTCGACCTGCTCAGCAAGCACGGCATCTCGTGGGTGAACTACCATCCCCTGGCCGGGGGCAAGACCGGGCTGCGGTCGGCGCTGCGGCACCGGCGCCGGATGCTCCAGCGCCGGCTGCGCTCACTCCGGGTGCTGAAGCCGTCCTCGCTCGCCGGCCTGGGCAAGGACATGCAGTTCACCGCCGACATTTACCCGCTCGGCATCGCCCGGTACATGCTGCACGTGCGCAGCACCGACCAGTTCTTCACCGACGCCGATCAGGGCACGCTGCCCGCGTTCAGCATCGTGGACCCCGACTTCAAGGTGTACTCGGAGGAGAACCCGCAGGACATCCAGAGAGGCGAGAGCTTCGCCGCGGAGGTCATCAAGCGGGTCATGCACGGCAAGGGGTGGGCCAACACCCTGCTGATCTGGCTGTACGACGAGCACGGCGGCTACTACGACCACGTGCCGCCGCCGGCCGCCGCCGAGCCGGACGACGTGCCCGGCCGCAGCGTGCTCAGCCGCCGCACCCCAGTCCACACGCTCCTGCGGATCCTGGCCCCGGGGTACGTGAAGAACGCCCAGAAGCTGGACGCCGGGCCGCAGTGTTACGACCGCTACGGCTTCCGGGTTCCCGCCGTCCTCGTGTCACCGTTTGCCCGCCGGGACTACGTGAGCTCGCAGACGTTCGATCACACCTCGGTACTCAAGCTGGTCGAGCAGAAGTGGAATCTGCCCCCGCTGACCGCGCGGGACGCGGCCGCGATCCCGCCGCTGGACGCCCTCGACTTCGATCATCCGCCCGCCTTCGCCAACCCCCCGGAGCTGCCGGAGCCCGCGCTGCGCTGGGGCTCGTGGGCGGCCGAGGTCTAGCCATGGCCGTGGACATCCAGGACGTCAGCTCGGCCATGGCCGAGCTGGGCAGGCTGCGATTCGGCGAGATGAAGGTGGAGGACGCGATGCATGAGATCGTCCGGTCCACCCACGCCATCTTCGACGTGGACGGGGCCGGCCTGATGCTCGCGGACGCCGATCACCACCTGCGCAACGTCGCGGTGTCCGATGACCGGCTGGCGCACCTGGAAGAGCTCCAGATCCGGCACCGGGAGGGGCCCTGTATCGCCGCGTTCGAGGACAAGGAGCTCATCGGGGCGGAAGACCTGACCGAAGAGCCACGCTGGCCCCTGTTCAGCGCCGCGGCCGTGCAGCGGGGCGTGCGTGCGGTGCTGGCCAGCCCGCTGCCGTACAACCAGGATGCGGTGGGCGTGGTGGCCGTGCTGTCGGAGGACCGGCACCCCTGGACCGCCGAGGGTGAGCTGGCCCTGCTGGCCTTCACCGACCTGGCCGCGCTGCTGATCGCGACCATGATGCAGGGCCAGGAGCAGTCCGAGCTGGCTGCCCAGCTGCAGGCCGCGCTTAACTCCCGGGCCATTATCGAGCAGGCGAAAGGCGTGCTGATCGGCCGCGAGGGGCTGTCCGCCCATCAGGCCTACGAGAAGCTCCGTGCGCAAGCCAGGTCGGAGCGCCGCAAACTCGCCGCCGTCTCTGCGGATGTCGTCCGGAATGCGGCAGGGCAGCGATGATGATTTGCACGCGGCCCCAGTTGCGGCATAATGGGACGGCCGTCACGAAACCGCCGAGACTCCCGCGGTTGTCCGGGACGCCGCTGCTGGCCATTGACCGGCTCCGCTATTGCGTCGGGGTCGCTCCACCTGGCCGCGGCTGGCTGAAACCCCAGAGCACGTCGCTCTCATCGGATAACACCCACTGAGGAGATCTCATGATCATCGTCGGAATCGTTCTGCTCATCCTCGGCTTCCTGCTCAAGGTCGCCATCCTGTGGACCCTCGGGATCATCGTCCTGGTGGTCGGTCTCATCCTGCTGCTGCTCGGCTCCATCGGCCACGCCGTGGGCGGCCGGCGCCATTACTGGTAGCGGCGCTATTGGCCGCGTCACGGGGCACGGTCCCGGCGGCTGACGGCGCCGCCGGGCCCCGCGCCCGCTACGGCCGATCCGCATACGGCTCCAGCCACCTACCCGGGTGGCTGGAGCCGTTGTTTATCGGCTGGGGTGTTTATCCTCGCGCCCCGGGCCCGCCAGTCGCGGGCCATGCTGACCATCCCGCTGCTGTGGTCCGGTGTCCCGCTGCTGCCCGCCGGAGTGAGCGGCAGGCCGGGTGCGGGGTCAGCCCAGGCCCATGCTGTCGGGGTGGAGGATCGCGGGGCTGACGCCCTGGCCCGCCGACTCCTCCCGGAGCGCGGCCTGCCGCGACCGCACCGCGGCGCGCCGTCCCGGGCCCAGCTGGCGCTGCAGCGCCTGGTACGAGGCGAGCAGCCTGCGGACCACCTGCGGGGAGCTGCTCCCGAACCGGGTGATCTCGCTGAAGGCCAGATCCAGGTAGCTGTCCCAGTCCCGGACCGGCTCGACCAGCCGGACCGCGCCGGCCTGGTCGGCGCAGAACGGGCTGCGATCCGGCCTGCGGCCCAGGTGCAGCAGGATTTCCTCCAGCCGGTCGATCACCTGGACGGCCGTGGTGGGCTGGTTGACGGCGGGGGAGAGGGCCTGGCTGGCGATGTCGGCCAGCTGCCGGATCCCGAAGGCCGGATCCTGGTAGAGCGACCGGCCCTCGCCCAGGCTGAGCCCGGCCAGCACGGCCCGGTCCGCCGGGCCGGCGCCTGCGCCGTGCACCCCGACCACGGGCGAGCCGGCGGGCACGTACTCACCCACCTGCACCAGCATCTCCAGGACGCAGCCGTGCCGGCTGGCCAGCCTGGTCAGCCGGCCGTGATCCACGCCCAGCAGCACGCCGCGGGTCGCCCGCCTGTGGCGGCGGGCCATCGGCAGGCTGATCGTCCGGGCCAGGCCCGGATCGGGCCGGCGGGGCGGCGGGCCGGTAGGCCCCGGCGGCCGGGACCGAGTCGTCGATCGCGGCCAGGGTCTGCTGGGCGACCTCGGCGATGACCGAGACCACCTGGAGCAGCCGGACGGTGGCGGCCACGTAGCCGACGAAAACGGCCAGGCTGGCCGCGACCAGGATCAGGGCCACGGTCACCGACCGGGAGTCCGCCTCCCCCCGGTGCCCGCCGTCCAGGACCAGCACCGTCACCGCATAGGAAAAGGTGGTCAGCATGATCCCGAAGGCGACCTTGGTCACGCCGGAGCGGACGAAGTTGCGGATCACCCGGGGGGACAGCTGGGAGCTGGCCAGCTGCAGCGCGACCAGGGTCAGCGTGAACACCACGCCCAGGAACGTGAGCGTAGATGAGGCGATGATGCCCAGGAAACCGGCTGCCTCGCCCGGGGCCACCGAGAAGCCGCTCCGCCACGCGGCCGGCACGCCGATCTCGCGGGCCTCCACGGTGAGCACCGCGAGCACGGCCCCGGACAGCAGCAGCGCCCCCGGGATGACCCAGAACCGCTCCCGGATCTGCTCGAGGGACCACTCCACCCGGTAGGCCACCGAGGCAGGCGGCTGCCAGGCGTCCACGCGCGGCTGCCTCACCCTCCGGTACCCCCCGTCCGGACCTGTGACAGGGTAACGATTCCCGGTGCGGCTGTTACTTATGCGGCGGATGTGACGGCGACGGCGATCTCGCCGCCTAGCCGGGCCCCGGCCTCCAGTTCCAGCTCATCGCCGCTCCAGAACCGGCCGGGGTCATACCACCGCGGCTCGCGCCGGCCGGACAGCAGGCCCACGGCCTGGTAGGTGGCGGCCACGACCTCCGCGCAGTACGCGCTCTCCAGGGCCCTGCCTGGCTCCTCAGCCGGGCGCTCCGCGGTCCGGGAGTGCCTGGCCAGGCCGGCCTGCGGCCGGGGCAGCCGCCCGAGGAGCCACCGGCCCGCGAGGCGGGCGGTGCCGGGGAACGGCGTGCCGTCGAGCCGGGCGATGGTCTGCAGCAGCGCGTCCTCCATCGCGGGCAGCGGCGGATGCTCCAGCTGGCGCAGCCACGCGTGCTGGCCGTACCGGCCCGTCCAGAGCCGGACCGCGGCCTGCAGATCATGCAGCTGGACGCCGCGGTGCCGGGTGCCGGACCAGAGGTCCTCCAGCGAGCGGCCGAGCTCCGCGTGCCACATCAACGGCGGCAGGTCCTCGAGCACCACGGACATGCCCACGTGGTTCACCGGGCTGTTCGTGCCGACCCGGATGGCCCGGTCGGCCAGGGTGTGCCCGCGGAACAGCCAGATGTCGCCGGTCCGGGTCTGCTCCAGGGCCTCGTCCAGGGTGATGCGCGTGGTGGTCGGCACGGTCGTAGCCTAGGCAGGTGCGCTGGTGGAAAGCAGCAGGACTGGCAGGCCTGGCGGGCGTGGCCGCCACGGGCGCGGTGATCGTCCGGGCCGAGCGGCGGCGCCGGGCCTACACGCCGGAGGAGGTCAGGCAGCGGCTGCACGCCCGGCTGGCGGAGTCGCCGCCCGCGGGCCCGGGTCAGGCCCGGGGCTGAGCCTCGTACAGGGCCAGCCAGGAGACGCTCACCTGCCAGTCGCGGACCAGCCGGAACGGCAGTCCGCGGAGCTCGGCGGGGAGTCCGGGCCGCGACACGTTGCTCTCGGTGACCCAGACCCGGCGGACGCCGGCCAGCCTGCGGCGCACGACTTGCGCTGGCGCGTCCGTGCCGGCGATCGTGTCTGACCGGGCGGCCGACTCGCCCAGCATGACGTCGCGCAGCCGGGCGAGCCCGTACGGGTAGGCGGCCGCGAACGACCGCGAGCCCGCGCCCTGGGGGTAGAGCACGGCATCGCCCGGGCGCTCGTACTGGGCGACGATCTGGTCGAGGCGGCGGATGTTATCGGTGTGGCCGGCAGGCCCGCGCTCACCCAGCTGGTAGGGGAGGGCGAGCAGCACGATGAGGACCAGCCCGGCGGCCGCGGTCACCCGTCCCGCGGCGGCCAGGCCGGTGCCGATCAGCAGGGCGGCCGCGGGCATGCAGAACACGATGTAGCGGAACGTGTAGGCCGGCTGGAACTGCGATACCAGGAACAAGATCACCGGAGGGGTGACCAGCCAGGGCAGGCACAGCGCAGGGAGCCGGACCGGCCAGTCGGCCGCGAGCCGGTGCCCCAGTGCCGCGAACGCCAGGCCGGTCCCGACCAGGACCGCCGCGGCCAGGAGCAGCCCGGCCGAGCCGACCAGCCGGCCGGTGGCCAGCGCGGCCGACAGGCCCGGTGGCTGCAGCCAGCCGACCTGGGCCCGCTGTGCCCAGGCCGCCACCAGCAGCGGCAGCAGCGCCAGGCAGGCAAGGGCGACGGCCCGGAGCCAGCGGCGGACCAGGGCGCGCCGCTGAGGCTGGCCCCGCCAGGCGGCCAGCGTCGCAGCGTGCGCCGGGATGAGCAGCAGGCCGAACACGTTGGCCAGGCCGAGCGCCACCAGGCTGGCGGCGTAGCAGACCGCCCAGCGCCGGCGGCTGCCGTCCTCGGCCAGCCGGACCAGGAAGTAGCTGGCCGCCGCGGCCGCCGCGGTTTCCAGCGCGAACGGCCGCGCGTCCTGGGCAAACCAGCTGACCGCGGGCAGCGCCGCGAACGTGAGCCCGGCAGCCAGCCCGGCCCGGCGTGACACCAGCCGCCGGCCGGTCACGGTGACCAGGCCCGCCGCCAGGGCCATGGCCAGGGCTGAGGGCAGCCGCAGGGCCAGCTCACTGTGCCCGGCCAGCCGCACCTCCAGCCACATCAGCACGTAGTAGGCGCCGTGCACCACGTCCACGTGGCCGAGCATGGCGATCAGCGCCGGGAGCGAACGCCGGGCGGCGGACTGGGTCGCGCCCTCATCCCGCCAGAAGGACGGCACCTGGATCTTCCACAGGGTGACCGCCAGGGTGGCCAGCACCACGCACGCCGGGGGCCAGGAGGCCAGCACGGCCCGCCAGGGCAGGCGGACCAGCCGCCCGGCGGTCGAACTGGAGGACCGGCCGCGCCGGGGCCGCATCCGGGGGGGCGGCGGTCACGGGTACCGCTAAAGTTGTAGTCACGGGCTGACCCACAGTAGGCACTCTAGGGTTAGACGCCGGGGCATTGCGAAGATATTGATGCGGTCTTTGCGCAATCCTGGCCTGGTGAGGACAAGAACCCCGCGGCTGGTGCTGGCGTCCGGCTCGCCGGCCCGCCGCCGGCTGCTCCGTGACGCCGGATTCGCCCCGGTCATCGACGTCAGCGGGGTGGACGAGACCCTCGCCGCCCCCGTCGCCGCGGCCAGCGCCGTGTGCACGCTGGCTGAGCGCAAGGCGTCGGCGGTCGCCAGCCGGCATCCGGGTGACCTGGTGCTGGGCTGTGATTCCCTGCTCGACCTGGACGGCGCCACGCTGGGTAAGCCCGCCTCGCCGCAGGCGGCGGTGGCGCTGTGGCGGCGCATGTCCGGTCGGCACGGCACGCTGCATACCGGGCACTGCCTGATCGACACGCGGTCGGGCCAGCGCGCCATCGAGGCCGCCAGCACGCTGGTGAGGTTCGGCAGGCCGACGGAGCAGGAGATCGCCGCCTACGTGGCCACCGGCGAACCGGGCCGGATGGCCGGGGCGTTCAGCATCGACGGCCTCGGCGCCGCGTTCGTGGAGGGTATCGACGGCGACTGGGGCACGGTCGTGGGCCTGTCGCTGCCGTTGCTGCGCCGGATGCTGGCCGGGGCCGGGGTGGCCGTGCCGGAGCTATGGCCCCGCCCGTCCGGGCCGCTGGTGCGGGACCTCACCGGCGGGGACCGGGACTGGCTGGCTGAGGTCGTCACCGCCGCCTGGGGCCTGCCGGTCGTCAGCCTGTCCGGGGCGCACGACGTGGTCCGGCTGCCCGGCCTGGTGGCCGAGCAGGAGCCGGGCGGCGCGCGGCTCGGCGTGCTGACCTACCGGGTGCAGGCCGGCCCCGGCGGAGCGGGCCAGCCGGGGCTCGAGGTCGTCACCCTGAACAGCCTGGCCGAAGGCCGGGGCATCGGCACCGCCCTGCTGGCCGGAGCCCGGCAGCGGGCCCGCCAGGCCCGCCAGCGTCTGTGGCTCAGCACCGGGAACGACAACGTCCGGGCGATCGGCTTCTACCAGCGCCGCGGGATGGACATCGTGGCACTGCACCGGAATTTCGCCGACGAGGTAAGGAAAATCAAGCCCTGGCTCCCGGCGGACCCTGACGGTGGGATCGCCTTCCGGCACGCGATCGAGCTGGAGTACCCCGCCGCCGGAGGTCAGTGACCCGGGGCGGCCGGCGGCCTGGGGCCAGCCGGGAGCAGCCGCCAGCGAGAACCGGCTTTACCGGGAGCCGGTGGTCACCCGGCAGACAGCGGTCACCGGGAGGAGAGCACCTCGGCGATCTTCGCCGCAGCCGCGGACGGATCCTCCGCGTCATGCAGCAGCTCTCCCCAGGACCAGCGGTAATACCAGCGGAGGCGGCCCTTGCCGTCGGTGCCGGGAGTGCAGTCGATGCTTTCCGCGAGCATGGTCGCGCCCGGGATGAAAATGTGCAGCGCGGCGGGGTACGTGGTCTTCACTGACGCGTGCAGGCCCTTGGTATCCAGGGCCGTGGCCAGCCGGTGCAGATGGTAACTGCGTGCGTGATCCCGGGTTCCGTCCAGCATCTCCCCTGCCTAGCGTCGATCGGCACATTGTCGCGGCGCGCGGGGTGGGTTTGTCAACCCTGACGGGAGTGATAGCCGCTATACCCGTCAGGGCCGTATGGGTCCTCAGTCTGCCCGCTCTGGTAACGGGGGTCATCACGCCCCCCCGGCGGCGCGGCGGGGTAGCCAGCCTGGCCGGGCTGCGTGCCGTACCCGGGTGCGGGCGGATACCCGGGATCCGTCTGGTAGGGATAGGCGCCGGCCGGCGGCTGGGCGGCCGCTGGCGGTGCCGAGTACCAGGTGCTGCCCGGGTCCGTGCGGGCGCCTGCGGCCGGCTGCGGGCCGCTGGCCGGGTAGCTGCTGCCGGAGCCGTACGGGTCCGGGTAGGACGCGGCCGGGCCGGTCGTGTACCCGGGGTAGCTGTGGCCGCCCGAAGGCTGGCCCGGCTGGTAGGGCGCGGCGGGTGGGGCCGGCGCCGCGGTGCGTGCCGGGGCCGCTGGCGGTGCCGCGGCGGGCGGGGATGGCGGGGCTGTGTCCACGTAGCTGCCGTACGGGTTGCCCATCCCGGCCTGCGACGACGGAGCCTCGGACCCGGCGCTGCGGTCGCTCCCCCAGCCCGGGGCCCCGGTGGCAGCCGGCGGACCGGCCGGATAGCTCCGGCCGGCCTGCTGGCCGGGCTGGGCCTGGGTGGGCTGGACCTGGCTGGGAGGTGCCTGGCGCGCTGATGTGCTGCGCCTCCGGCCGGGGCTGGTGCGCGAGCTGCCGGGCACGGCCCGTGCGGCGCCGGGGTCGGTGCGGTCCGCCTGGCCCGCCGGGTAGCCGTGCCTGCCGCCGGGCGCAGGGTAGTCCTGGCTCCCGCTCGCGGGCGCCGGGTACGCGTCGTAGCCGCCGGCCGGGTCGGGATAGCCGTCGCGGCCCGGCCCGGCCTGGCTGTCGCGGGCGCGGCGCGGTCCGGTGTAGTTATCCCGCCCGGGGGCCGGATAACTGCCGGAGGAGCCGGGATAGCCGGGGGGTAGCCGCGGCCGGGCCGGGGTAGCCGTCCGCCGCGCCCGGGTAGGCCTGGCCGCCGGCCGGGCCCGGATAGCTGCCCGACGGGTCGTCACCTGGGCGGCCCGGGCGCGGTCCGGTGGCGCGCCTGGGGGTCCGGTAGGACCGGCTGTCTTCCGCTGCTGCCGCGCCGCGCGCGAAGGACGGGCTGGTCAGCGGGTCATCGTCGGCCCGCAGCGGGGCTGCCTGGCCGCGGGCGGCCGGCTGCCGCCCGGAAGGCCCGGGCCTGGCCATGCCCAGGTCGTCAGCCTCCGGGACGGCGGGGATGAACGGGGCGGCACCGGGCGATACCGGCTCGGCGGGCTCGCGCGGGCCCCGGACCGGCAGCCGCTCGGTGGCCTGGGCGGCCGCGGGACCGGGCCGGTCGGCCAGGCCCGGGCGGCCCGGGTCGGCGTCCGTGCCGTCCGGCCGCCGGGGGGCCTGACGGCTCGCGGTCCGCCCGGGGCGGCCGGCGGGCTGGCGGTGGCCGGGATCGTCGGGGGCGGACCCGGCCGCGGGCCGCGGCCGGGAGGCCCCCCGGCCGGCCGCTGGCGGCTGGACGCCCGGGCGGGCCGGCTTCGCGGCGGACTTGGCCGCCGGGGCCGCCGGGCTGGGCTGCGCACTGCGGGCCGTGGTCGCGAGCGGCTTGTCCGCGGACAGCTCGGCCCAGTACTGCTCGTCGGAGAGCTTGTCCCACTCCGTGCTCGGCCAGTCGTCGTCATCGTCGTCGTGCCGGCCACGGGACGGCCGGCCGCGGCCTTTGCCCTGGCTCTTCGGGCGCGCCGCCTTGGCCTCGGTCTGCGGGATCTCCGCGCGGACCCGCGGGAAGACGTCCGAATCCGCCAGGTCCGGGTCGGCGCTGGTCCGGGTGGTCGCGAACTCGGCGGCGGAAGGGCCGGTGTCGTACAGCGCGGGGTCCGGACCGGTATCCGTGCTCACCCCCGCCCGGCGGGGGGCCGGGGCGGCGCGGGCGCGGGCGCCGGCGGGCTCGGGTACCTCCTCATAGCGGGCGTCCCGGCGGACCGGCTGGAGGCGCTCGGTGCGCTGCTCATCGCGGCCGCGGGCCGGACGATCACCGTAGCCGCGCGGTGATGGCTCGTAGCCCCGGGACTGGTCGAAGGCCGGCTCGTAACCCCGTCCCGGTCCGCCGTAACCGCGCGGCTCGCCAGCGGGCCTGCGGGACAGGGAACCGCGCCCGGCCGGTTTCCGGGCCATCCGCGGGTCCGTGCTCCAGTGGGCGTCGCGGCCCCGTCCGCGGAGCCGGCCCAGGACGTTTGGCCGCCCGCCTGGCTCGTCATCATCACCGCGACGCCGCGTCACGAGGAAAACCGCGACGAGGACCGCGATGATAACGGCGACGAGGCCGATCACGAGCAGAAGCATTGCACCACCCAACAAGCCATGGCCGTATGGGCGGCGCCAGCGAGGCCAACGCGGCCATCACGCGGGCCTTCCCCTGTATCGCTAGCGCCTCGAATCCATCCAAGGCTGAGCTACTGATCAGTCAGTCTGACGGACCGTATGGGCGGTGTCATGCGTTTAGGGATTTTTTTGCCAAGTCCGTTTACCCGTTGCGATCAGCCGATTACGGACTGGCGGTTGTCTGTAGCCGGCCACGAGCGATGGCCGCTTGTGCGATTGCGCTCCAGGCAGTTTTCATGGCCACGCCCTCGGGCAGCGACAGCGACCTACTAAGGGCGTAGACAGTAAAGCGGTACGTGTGGCGGCCATTCACCGGGCAGGGCGGATCATATCGGTCCGTTCCATTGCTGTTGTCCGCCTGCTTCGCGCCGGGCGGAACCTGCCCGGCCTGGATCCCGGTGGTCTGTGGTCCGATATCAAACACGATCCAGTAGATATAGGGCTGGATCGGCGCCGAGGCGTCATCGACGAGAAGGGCGAGCGATTTCGTGCCCTGGGGCGCGCCGGACCAGTGCAGCGACGGGCTCCCCCCCGAGCCGTGGCAGGTGTAGGTCCGCGGGAACAGGTGCTGGCTGAACGCCTGGCTGGTCACGGTCATCTGATCCGGGACGTTCGCCGGGAGGGTCGTCGGGCCGCCCACCAGGCCGCAGCCGCTGACCAGGATCAGCGCGGCCAGTGTGGCGGCACCTGCCCGGACACGCCGCCGGGCCCGGCCGCCCGCGCCCGGGTGGCCACGTCGTAGCGGTGCACGGCTCACGCTCGCCGATCGTACGCGGTCCTGGCCCCGCACGGGCCAGGAGCCACCTGGACCCGCAGGGTGCCGGTCCCGGGCCGGGGCGGCAGGCCCGGGACGGGTGCGCGGGTTATGGACGCTGATAGCACCCGCCGGGTGCCCTGCCCCAGCCGGGGCCGGCGGGCCGGTCCGTATCCGCGAAGGCCGGGCCAGGCCGGATCGGACCCTGATTCGGCCCGGCTGGCATTCAACCGGACAAAGGCTCGCCTGGAGAGCGCGGCACAGGCGTTCGCGGCCCCGCGGGGGGCCGCTTTGTGCGGATCGTGAACAGCGGCCGAATCGGTGCCGGTGGTGGGCTCGTGCCACCGCCCGCGGCGGCACGACGGCCGGGATTACCCTCGGTCACTTCGGTCTATTACCGGGCGATGAATAATCGCGGTGCACGCTGTCCCCGCCCGGCCACGCGGTGCGCGCGGCTATCAGGCCGCGCGGATCACGGGGAGATAAAACCCAGGGAATTTACCGCCCGGGCGGTAAACCGCCGAGGCCGGGCCGGATAAGCCGGAAAGGCCGCCGGCCGCCCGGGTTAAATCCGGGAGGCCGGCCTTACTCCGGCTGGCGTGACGTGCCGAACATGATTTCATCCCAGGACGGCACTGAGGAGCGCCTGGACCGGCCGCCCGCAGCCTTGCGGGCCCTGCCCCGCTGCGGCGGCGGGGCCTCCTCTCCGGTGGCGTCCGGCGCGGCCTCGGCCAGCTCGGCCGCCGGGCGGCCCTCCGCGGCGCGTGCGGGCCGGGCCTCGGCGGCGCCGGCCTCCGCAGCGCGGGGCTCGGCCGTGCGCGGCGCGTGCGCCCCAGCAGGCCGCGGCGCTTCCGCGCTGCGCGCCGGGAGCGCCTCGGCCGTGCGCGCCGGGCTCACCGGCGGCTCCGGGATGGCCACCGGCTCGGGCCGGGGCTCGGGCCGCAGTTCCGCCGCAGGCGGCGGCGCGGCGGCCAGCCGGCTGCCGATGGGGGTGACCGTGGCCCGGGCCGGGGCCCGGGGCCCGGGCGCCAGCCCGGCCAGGTCGGCCTCGGGCAGCGAGAGCCGGGCGGCGTCCTCGTCGGCCGGGGTGGCGTGGCGGCGTCGCGGGTCGAACAGCCACTCCGCCATCAGCGGCCGGCCGCTGATCGTGAACATCAGCTGGACCTGCCAGCTGTTGTCGCCCCGCTTGCGCGAGTCCCACTGTGCTTCCTCGACCGCCACGCCGAGCGCGGCGAGGCGCTCGGTGACGATGTCGCCGAGGCGGGGCCCGGGCCCGGAGTCCCCGGGCTGCCGGATGGACGCGCCCTGGGCCTCCTGCGCCCGGTACGCCCGCTCGGCCAGCACCGGGCCCTCAAAGCGGCGAACGCGCTCGATGGGCACGCCTGCGGCGTCAGCGATCTCCTCCGCGGTCTCTCCGGCACGGATCCGGTCCTGGATCTCCTTGGGTCGCAAGGGACTCTCCACTTCGATCTCGTACTGAGCAAGCCGGGAGAACTGCCCGCGCGCGACGATCCGCAGCCGGTCGTCGATCGGCAGTGAAAAGCGCCCGCCGCGCCCCGGTACCGCGAGTACGGCGTAGCTGCCGTCTTCGCTCACCGCGACGATGCGCAGTTCCTGCATCGGCGTCCCTTCTGCGCCAGCCGGCGAGGCCGGCGAGCGTGATGCCGCGCGAGGGCGTAGCTCGGACTCCCCCCGGGGACGAGTCTGTCTGTCGCAGGCCCTCCTGGCCAGTACCGGGCCGGCATGTCCCGCAGATCACCGCACACTATTCGCGGCTGGGCGGGCGGGTGACCCGAACGCGGATAGTCCCCAGGGCACGGGCTGCGCGCCCGGTACCGCCGGCTGGCCGGCAGCGGAAGCCCGCTGTGCCGGGCCTGGCCGCCCCGCCGGTCGGGGCTACCTTGGTATCCTGCACAAGAATCTTTATCTCTAGTTTGTCAGTCGGTATACTCGATTTCATGTCCTCGCTTCTCGGAACCCAGGTGCACTCAGCAGACCTCGCCGATGCGGTCTCCCGGCTCCGGCGCGCCATGCGCCGCGCCGCCCGCGCCGCTGACCCCGGGTCCGGGCTGTCCGTGGCCCAGCTGGAGATGCTGTCCTGCATGGCGGAGAATCCCGGATCGCGTCCCGGGCAGCTGGCCCGGCTGCTCCGGCTCGCGCCCAGTTCGGTGGCCACGCTGTCGAACTCGCTGCGCCAGGCGGGGCTGGTGACCCGGACCGGGGGCGAGGGTGACCGGCGGACCGCGAGCCTGGATCTCACGCCGGCTGGCGAGGCGGCGGTACTGCGCTGGAAGAGCCTCAACGAGCGGCTGCTGAGCCTGGCGCTCCGGGAACTGCCGCCCGACAGCCGCGGCACGCTGCTCGGCGCGCTTCCCGCGCTCGCCGACCTGGCCGGGGCGGTGGACGCCCTGGCCGACGAGATCTCCGCGCCTGAGGCGCCTGGCCGGCGAGACGGTCCGCTGCGGCGACTAGGTCACCTGGGCCTTTTCCGGCTCCCCGGGGACCGCCGGCAGGGCCGTCGGGCGTACGGCCCATCCGGGACGGCCACCAGTTCCACCGGCCGAGCAGCAGCACGGTGGACGGGACGAGCAGGGTGCGGACCAGGAAGGTATCCATCAGGATGCCCAGGGCCAGCCCGACCGCCAGGTTGACGAACTGGCTGCCGCCCGAGGTGCGGGCGCCAACAGGGCGAACACCCCGAACGTGCCGGCCAGCACCAGGCCGGCCGAGGTGACGGTGGTCCCGGTGGCGGCCAGCGCGCGCTCACCGCCTCGCGAGCGGCAGGGTCCGCGCCTCTTCCCGGATCCTGGTCATGACCAGGATGTTGTAGTCCTCGCCCAGGGCCAGCAGGAAGATGAACATCAGGAACGGCAGGATGAAGGTCAGGCCGGCCGCCCCGCCGATGTCGATGAACAGCAGCACCGCCAGGCCCAGGGCGGCCAGGTAGGACAGGCCGACCGAGGCGATCAGGTACAGCGGTGCCACCAGGCTGCGCATGACCAGGGCCAGCAGCAGGCCGATCACCACGATCGCCACCGGGATCACCCGGGAGAGGTCGCTGTCGGAAATGCTGCTCACGTCGTAGAGTGCGGGCGCCTCGCCGCCCACCCCCGAGTCGATCGCGCCGATACTGCGGGCGACGCGGGTGGTCTCAGCCCTGATCGACGGCACCGCGTCCAGGGCCGCCGTGCTGGCCGCATCCCCGGCCTTCAGCCCGGTCGCGAACTGGACCGTGTGCCCGTCCGGGCTCACGTACTGGGCGGTCGCCCGGTACAGCTGGTAGCCGGCCGCCGGGATCTTCAGCCCCGGAGGCGGCACCACCGGCAGCCGGCTGGCCGGGCCGAGCTGGGCGTGCAGCGCGGCGTACTGGGCCGGGGTCAGCGCGTACCCGGTCGGGTCGAGCGGCCCGGCGATCTTGGTGAACAGCCCGCTGCCGGACAGTTCCTGCCCGGCGCGGGCGACGGCGGCCCCGTCGTCCCAGGCGGGCTGGCTCAGCTTGAAGACGATATTGGTGGGGTTGGCCGTGCTGCGCGGGAAGTACTTGGTCAGCAAGGCCTGGCCGGCCGCCGAATCGCTGTGCGCCGGCGCGTTCGTCTCCCCGCCGAAACCGGCACCTTTGTACCCGAGCGAGACCACGGCCAGCGCGCCGAAGATGACCAGCCCGGAGATGAGGATCACCGCCGGACGCCGGGTTATGCGTACCGCGACCCGGGCCCACACCCCCGTCTTGCCGGTGCCCTCGCGCGGTCTTGCTGGGCCAGAACGCGGCCCGGCCGAAGATGGCCAGCAGCGCGGGCAGCAGGGTCAGGCCGGCCAGCAGCATGACGCCGATGCCGATGGCCAGCGGGATGCCCAGGGTCGAGTAGATCTGGAAGGTCGCGACCAGCAGCGACAGCAGGGCCGCGATCACCGTGGCGGCGGAGAACGTGATCGATTCCCCGACCCGGGTGAGCGAGGTGATCACCGCCTCCCTCGGCTCCATCCCGCCGCGCAGCTGCTCGCGGACCCGGAACACCAGGAAGAGGCCGTAGTCGGTGCCTGCCCCCAGCACCAGGACGATCAGCAGGATCTGGGCCAGCTGGGAGACCTTGAGCCCGGCTTGCGCCGCCTCGGCGACCAGCGGGCCCGCGATCGTGATCGCGATGAACGGCCGGGAGCAGGGTGATCAGCGGGGCCAGCGCGGCCCGGAAGATCAGCAGCAGCAGGATGATGATGAACAGCACCGACAGGCCCTGGATCTGGCTCCCGGTGTTCCCGGTCTGTTTCTGCTGGTCGACGGCGATCGGGATGGCCCCGGCCAGGTGCACCGACAGGCCAGCCGGGGGCCCGGCCCGGCTGATCGCCGCCCGCAGCCGGTTCACCAGGTCCGTCACTGCCGCTGAATTGCCCTGCGACACGTTGGACAGCGCCTCGAGCTGCGCTGCGTGACCGTCCGGCGATGTGCCGAGATCACGGACCAGCGTGACGGTGGGCACGGCGCGCAGGTCCTTCGGCAGCCCGGCCAGCCACGTCTGGTCAGCCGGCGTCAGCGGGGCACTGGTCCGCGCGGCGAGGACCAGCACCGGTGTCACGTTGGACGTTCCGAACGGTGCGGCCAGCTTCGCGGCGTGCTCGCTCGGCGCGCTGGCGGGCAGGAAGTTGGCGTTGTTGCCCTGGGTCACGCTGGCCAGCGAGGGCAGGAAGTGCGGGATCAGCCCCGCCGCGACCAGCCACGCGACAACTATGAACCAGCGGAAACGAACGGAAAAAGAGCCGATCCCCCGGAAGACACTGTCGATATGCACCGCGCAAGGGTACGACAGGCGGCCTGAGCGAGCACTGAGATTTTAGTGTCCTGGAGGTTTCACCTGGCCTGCCCGCCCGCCGGGCCAGGCCGGACGCACCCCGGCCGGTCACCTGCCTGGGTCGCCTGGCCAGGGCACCGGACGAGGCGGACTCCGGCCGGGCCGTCACGGGACGGGCACCGTGCGCCGGCGGGCAGCCGGCCAGCCCGGAATTAGCCACGGCACCATTCCCGCGCCCGATAGGCATAAGCCCTCCTATCGACGTGGTGACCCGCAGGCACCGCGGCGCCATTCGGGTGTCTATTAATCTCCGGACGGGCTGGCCGCCCGCGCCATTCCCGGCCGTGCGGGGGAGTGTGCATTACGTACTGTTCATGCACGTGGATGCCCCCGGGCCGCGGAGGCGCCCGCGGCCGGTCGCGCCGCGGGCCGGACTGCTACCGGGCCGGTCTTCCCGCTGCTGCGGGCCTGGCCGGCCGGGGTGATGCGGCCAGTGGGAATAGCCGTCCTGGCTACTGCTCATGAGGCGTTGAAGTAGAGTTTTGGGCCGGGATGCGCATAAAACCGGGCGCCGAGAGGTGGTGATCACGTGCCGAGGCATTTGATTGGAGTAGCGTTCGCGCTCGCCCTCGCCGCGACGATCTTCTTCGGCGGCGGCTGGGGAGTCGCGCAGATGACCAGGCTCGGGGCCCAGGACATCAGCCTGACCAGCATCAGCGGCCTGAGCGCCCTCGGGATTCTGCTGCTGGCCGGGTTGTTCCTCGGCATCCTGATGGTCGCGCCGGTCTCGCCGCTGAGCACCGCGCTGCCCGGGGCGGCCATGCTGCTGTGGACCGGGCTGCTCGGGCTGAACGCCCCGCTGGCGACCAGGCTCATCCCGCTGCGCGGCCAGGGCTACGGCGCCGGATTCCACACCATGCTGGTCAGTGGGGCGCTGGTCCTGCTGGGCACGCTGCTGATCTGCCCGGTGTTCGTCCCGTCCCGGTGGCGACGCGATGGTGCCGACGACAGCGACAGCGCGGACGGTGAGGACGAAGTCCCGGGCCGCCCGGAGCAGACCCGCCTGCTTTCCTAGCCTGCCACGGGCTCGCACCAGCCAGGGGGCACCAGCCAGGCCGGGCGGGCCAGGCCGCACTGCCTGCCCCGCCTGTCGGCTCGGCTCCCGCGCCCGGGCGATGCGCCCGGCCCGGGAGCTCAGTGGGCCGCGGTGAACTGCTCACTCTCCGTCGACCCGTGCAGCGCGGTGGTGGAGGCGTCCGGGCTGATGGCGGAGGTGACCAGGTCGAAGTACCCGGTACCGACCTCCCGCTGGTGCCGGGTGGCCGTGTACCCACGCGACTCCGCGGCGAACTCCGCGTCCTGCACCCGCACGTAGGCGGGCATGCCCTCGGCCGCGTAACCCTGTGCGAGGTCGAACATCGAGTAGTTGAGGGCGTGGAAGCCGGCCAGCGTGATGAACTGGAACTTGTAGCCCATCTGGCCCAGCTCGCGCTGGAACTTCTCGATCGTGCCGTCATCGAGGTGCCGGTGCCAGTTGAACGACGGCGAGCAGTTGTAGGCCAGCATCTGGTCCGGGTACCGGGCCTTGATCGCCTCGGCGAACTCCCGGGCCTCGTCCAGGTCCGGGGTGGACGTCTCCATCCACAGCAGGTCCGCGTACGGCGCGTAAGCCAGGCCGCGGGCCACGCAGGCGGCCATCCCGTTGCGAACCCGGTAGAAGCCCTCGGCCGTCCGCTCACCGGTGATGAACGGCGCGTCGCGCTCGTCCACGTCGCTGGTGATCAGGGTGGCGGCGTGCGCGTCCGTGCGGGCGATGACCAGGGTGGTGACGTCGGCGATGTCCGCGGCCAGCCGGGCCGCGTTGAGCGTCCGGATGTGCTGCGAGGTGGGGATCAGCACCTTCCCGCCGAGGTGGCCGCACTTCTTCTCGGAGGCCAGCTGGTCCTCCCAGTGCACGCCCGCCGCGCCCGCCGCGATCATCGATTTCATCAGCTCGAAGGCGTTCAGCACGCCGCCGAAGCCCGCCTCCGCGTCGGCCACGATGGGCGCGAGCCAGTACTGGCTATCCGTGCCGCCGGTCTCGGCCCAGGTGATCTGGTCGGCGCGCAGCAGTGCGTTGTTGATCCGGCGGACCGCCTGGGGGACCGAGTTGACCGGGTACAGGCTCTGGTCGGGGTAGGTCTCGGCAGCCAGGTTCGCGTCCGCCGCGACCTGCCAGCCGGACAGGTAGATAGCCTGCAGGCCGGCCCGGACTTGCTGGACCGCCTGGTTCCCGGTGACGGCGCCGAGCGCCGCGACGTAGTCCTCTTCCTGCAGCAAGGTCCACAGCCGCTGGGCCCCGAGCCGGGCCAGGGTGCGTTCTTCCTGCACGGATCCGCGCAGCCGGATTACCTCGTCCGCGGAGTACGTCCGGTCGGTGCCGCGCCAGCGCGGATCGGTGGCCCACTGCTGGGCCAGGCCCGCCGCCTGCTGCTGCGACCCGCTGACCGGGCCCTTCCCGGTATGGCCGTGGCTAGTGCCGTTCGCTGTGCCCTCGAGGCGCTTGTCGTTCACTGGTCCTCCCGACGTTCTGCCGTCCCCTGGGTGGTTAGCCCCGAGCCTGCGGGCCGGCTGCGGGTAAAGCTAGGGGCCAAGGTCCTGAAGAATGACTAGATTTCATCTAGGATGAAGATATGACAGAGTTCTTGGAGAAAGAACGGCCTGGATTTCCATCAAGTGGTCTAGACCTCACGATGTTCGGTCAGCGGCTCCGGCATCTGCGCCGGGCCCGCGGCTACACGCTGGCCGAGCTCGGCACCCGGGTGGGCCGGGCGCCCTCGGCGCTGTCCCTGCTGGAGAACGGCCACCGTGAGCCGAAGCTGTCCCTGATCGAGGCGCTGGCCACGGCCCTGTCCGTGCCCGCCGAGGAACTGCTGCGGCACCAGCCGCCGAGCCGCCGGGCCCAGCTGGAGATCGCGGTCGAGGAGGCACAGCGCGACCCGCTGTACGCCGACCTGGGACTGCCGCACCTGAAGGTCGGCGCCCGGGTACCCAATGACGTGCTCGAGCACCTGGTCGCGCTGCACGCGGAGCTGCGCAGGCAGCGCACCCGGCCGACGGCCACCCCCGAGGAGGCGCGGGTGGCCAACGCCGGGCTGCGCGACGCGATGCGGGACCGGGGCAACTACTTCGCCGAGATCGAGCACGCGGCGGCGGACGCGCTGGAGTCCGTCAGCTACCGGGGCGGGGCGCTCTCCCAGGGGGCGCTGCTGGCTATCGTCGGCCACCATGGTTTCTCGGTCAGGTACGCGCAGGATCTGCCGCGCTCCGTGCGGTCCGTCACCGACCTGCGGCACCGGCGGATCTACCTGAAGCAGGAATCCATGGGCATGCACACGCCCCGCACGATCCTGCTCCAGACCCTCGGCCATTTCGTGCTCGGGCACGCGGCGCCGCACGACTTCGCGGACTTCCTCCGCCAGCGGGTGGAGGCGAACTACTTCGCGGCGGCCGTGCTGGTCCCGGAACGGACGGCCTCCCGCTTCCTGTGCGAGGCCAAGGAGGCCCGGGACCTGTCCGTCGAGGACCTGCGGGATGTGTTCTCGGTGTCCTACGAGATGGCCGCGCACCGGTTTACCAATCTGGCCACCCACCACCTGGACCTGACCTGTCACTTCGTCAAGAACGACGAGAGCGGCATCATCTACAAGGCCTACGAGAACGACGGGCTGCTCCTGCCGGCCGACTCCACCGGGGCGATCGAGGGACAGCGGATGTGCCGCAAGTGGTCGGGACGCCAGGTGTTCGGGTCGGCGGATCGCTACTCGCCGTATTACCAGTACTCCGACACCCCGGCCGGGACCTTCTGGTGCATGGCCCACGTGGACCCCGGCGCGGACCGCGGCTTCGCGATCACCCTGGGCACCGGCTACGAGAACTCACGGTGGTTCCGTGGCCGGGACACGACCACCCGGATGCTGTCGCGCTGCCCGGACGGGGACTGCTGCCAGCGGCCGCCGGCCAGCCTGGCCACCCGCTGGGAGGGGATGGCCTGGCCGTCCGCGCGGGCCCACTCGCATATCCTGTCCGCCCTGCCGACGGGGAGTTTCCCGGGGGTGGACGAGTCCGACGTGTATGAGTTCCTGGACCGTCACGACACCGCGTAGCGGCCGGAATCACCCGTGTGGCTACTCGTGGGTAACTTACTCGTGCTACTCTTCGGTAACATACGGCCCCGTGCAGGATCCCCGAGGAGCATGATGACCACTGCGCCCGACGCCCCCGGCGGATTCTCCCTCGAGCCCGGACCCGACCTGCGCGAGATGCGCGACTGGGTGCACGGGTTCGCCGCGGACGTGATCAGGCCGGCGCCGAGTGGGATGAGCGGGAAGAGACGCCCTGGCCCATCCTGGAGGAAGCCGCCAAGATCGGCCTGTACTCGCTGGACTTCTTTTCCGGTCAGTGGCTCGAGCCGAGCGGGCTGGGCATCCCGATCGCCTTCGAGGAGCTCTTCTGGGGCGACGCGGGCATCGCGCTGTCCCTCGTCGGCAGCACGCTGGCCGCGGTCGCCGTGGCCAGCAACGGCACCCCTGAGCAGATCGGGGAGTGGCTCCCGGAGATGTTCGGCGGCCCGGGCGACGTGAGGCTCGGCGCGTTCTGCTCCTCCGAACCGGAGGCGGGCAGCGACGTGGGCGCCATCCGCACCCGCGCCGAGTACCGCGAGGCGAGCGACGAATGGATCCTCAACGGGACCAAGTCGTGGGCCACCAACGGCGGGATCGCCGACGTTCACGTGGTGGTGGCCTCGGTGGACTCCTCGCTCGGCGCCCGGGGCCAGGCCAGCTTCGTGATCCCGCCCGGCACCCCGGGGCTCAGCCAGGGCCAGAAGTTCCGCAAGCACGGGGTCCGGGCCTCGCACACCGCCGAGGTAGTGCTGGACGGCGTGCGGGTGCCCGGCCGGTGCCTGGTCGGCGGCCAGGACCGGCTGGAGGCGCGGCTGGCCCGGGTGCGGTCCGGGGGCCGCAGCGGCGAGCAGGCGGCGATGAAGACGTTCGAGGCGTCGAGGCCGAGCGTGGCGGCCATGGCAGTCGGCGTCGGCCGGGCCGCAGTGGAGTTCGCCCGGGATTACGCCACCCAGCGGGTCGCGTTCGGCCGGCCGATCGGGCAGAACCAGGCGGTCGGCTTCATGCTGGCCGACATGCGGGCCGCGGTGGACGCCGCCCGGCTGCTGACCTGGCGGGCGGCCTGGATGGCCCGGCAGGGCATGCCCCTGGACGGTGCCGAGGGGTCGATGTCCAAGCTGGTCGCGAGCGAGACCGCGGTGCGGGTGACCGAGCAGGCGATCCAGATCCTCGGCGGCAACGGGTACACCCGTGACTTCCCGGTGGAGCGGTGGCACCGGGACGCGAAGATCTTCACGATCTTCGAGGGCACCTCGGAGATCCAGCGCATGATCATCGGCCGGGCGGTCACGGGACTGGACGTTCGCTAGCTCGACCCGCGGATATACCTATCGCTGACCCGGAGGGCGGGCCGTTCCGCTCTCGAGTGGGGCGGCCCTTCCGCGTGTCGTGAGCCCTGAATCATCCCGGCATCGGCGCACCGGTTGACCCGTTTGCTGGTTAAGCGGTACATTACTCAAGTAATGAACTGATGAAGAAGCCGGGAGGCTGGGGACGGTGCGGGAAATGGCTGGTCTTGACGAGGGAACCCCACTGTTCGCCCAGGTGGCGGAGCGGCTGGCGGCCGACATCGCGGACGGCGGCCTGGCCGAGGGCGAGCGCGTGCCGTCAACCAATGAACTGGCGGCCTTCTACCGGATCAACCCGGCGACCGCGGCGAAGGGGATCAACGTCCTCGCCGACGAGGGCCTGCTGGACAAGCGCCGCGGCATCGGGATGTTCGTGACGGCCGGGGCGCGTGCGACGCTGCTGGCCCGCAGGCGTGCCGGGTTCACCGCGCGGTACGTGGAGCCGCTGCTCACCGAGGCGACCCGGCTCGGGATCGACTCCGATGAGCTGATCGGGCTGATCAATGAATGCAGTCACGAGCCGGGAGGGGTCGCCGTATGACACCGGCGATCTCGGTAACCGGGCTGACCCGGAGATACCCCGACCAGGTTGCCCTGGATGACGTGCACCTGACGATCGGCAGCCAGACGATTACCGGGCTGCTCGGCCGCAATGGCGCGGGGAAGACGACCTTTCTGCGCATCCTGGCGGGCCAGGAGTTCCCGTCGTCCGGCTCGGTGCGGGTCCTCGGATCGCCGCCGGCCGAGAACGAGAACGTGCTGCGCCGCCTGGTGCTGGTCCGCGAGGACCAGGCGTACCCGGACTGGGCGTACCCGGACTTCAAGGTGTCCCATGCGCTCCGCGCCGCGTCCTTCTGCTATCCGAACTGGGACGCGGACCTGGCGTCCTCGCTGCTGGAGGACTTCGGCCTGCGGGCGAACAAGGCGATCAAGAGCTTGTCGCGCGGCCGGCGCTCGGCCCTCGGGATCACGATCGGGCTCGCCGCCCGCGCCGAGGTGACGCTGTTCGATGAGCCGTACGCGGGGCTGGACCCCGTCGCGCGGCAGACCTTCTACGACCGGCTGCTGACGGAGTACGCGGACTTCCCCCGTACGGTGCTGCTGTCCACTCACCTGATCGACGAGGCCGCCGGCCTGTTCGAGAACGTGGTCGTGATCGACCGCGGCCGGGTCACGCTGGACACGGCGGCCGACGGGCTGCGGGGCATGGTCACCACGGTGAGCGGCCCGGTCCTCGCGGTGGACTCCTTCACTAAGGGGCACCCGGTCTGGGAACGGCGCGGACTCGGCTCCCTGGCGTCGGCCGTCATGGTGGGGCAGGTGTCTGGTGAAGACCGCGAGCGGGCCCGTTCGCTGGGCCTGGACCTGACCCCGCTGTCCCTGCAGCAGCTCGTGGTCCACGCGTCCGGCGGGCCGGCCCGCTCGGGCTCCCTGACCGGAAGGACCCGCGCATGAACACCATGATCAAGGTGGCCCGCTACCACCTGGTGAGCCCGGTGATGTTCCTCGGGCTCCCGTGGGCGGCCCTGGGGTTTGCCTTTGCCGTGACCGTGGCCCGGGGGGGCGCCACCAACTTCCGCGACGGGCTGGTCATCATCTTCGGCCTGTTCTTCGTGATGGGCGTGCAGCGCATCGGCGGGTGGCTGCCGTTCGGTCTGGCGCTCGGCGTGACCCGCCGCTCCTTCTACGCTGGCACCGCGCTGCTCGGAGTGTCGATGTCCCTCGTATCCGGACTGGTGCTGGCCGGGCTGCAGGCCATCGAACGGGCGACCGGCGGCTGGGGACTGTCCGTCACCTTCTTCCGGGTGCCGTATGTCCTGGACGGGCCCTGGTACACCACCTGGCTGACCTCGTTCGTGGGGCTGTCCGCGCTGTTCGTGTACGGCATGTGGTACGGGATCGTGAATCGCCGGTGGGGCACGCTGGGCCTGATCGCGTTCCTCGCCGTTCAGGTGCTGGTCGTGCTCGCCGTCACGTTCGCGTACTCCCGGGCCGGCGTCGGCCCGCTGCGGCTGCGGCCGGCGGGTACCCTGCCACCCTGAGCGCCCTCGACCTGACCGGCGTCATCGCCGCGCTGGCGGTGGTGTTCCTGGTCGGCGGCCACGCCACGATCCGGCGCGTGACGGTGTGATGGAGCGCAGCCCGGCCGCGGTTCAGGGCGCCGTTCAGTCCTGGTAGTACTCCATCCCGAGGTGGGTGATCTGCTCCTCGCCCATCAGCCAGCGAAGCGTGTTCTTCAGCTTGGTCTGCTGGATGAACAGGTCGTGCTCGGGATAGACGCTGGGCGCGTGCTGCGGGCTCTTGAAGTAGAACGACAGCCACTCTTGCACGCCCTTGAGCCCGGCTCGCTGGGCCAGGTCCATGAAGAGCACCAGGTCAAGTACGAGGGGCGCGGCCAGGATCGAGTCCCGGCACAGGAAGTCGACCTTGATCTGCATCGGATAGCCGAGCCAGCCGAAGATGTCGATGTTGTCCCAGCCCTCCTTGCTGTCGCCGCGGGGAGGGTAGTAGTTGATGTGCACCTTGTGCTGGACGTCGCCGTAGAGCTGGGGATAGAGGGCCGGCTGCAGGATGTGCTCGAGCACGCCGAGCTTGGACTGCTCCTTGGTGCGGAAACTGTCGGGGTCGTCCAGCACCTCGCCGTCGCGGTTGCCGAGGATGTTGGTCGAGTACCAGCCCTGGAGCCCCAGCATGCGGGCCTTCAGCATCGGCGCCAGCACGGTCTTCACCAGGGTCTGCCCTGACTTGAAGTCCTTGCCGCCGATGGGCACGCCGGCCCGGCGGGCGAGTTCCACCATGGCCGGCACGTCGACGGTGAGATTAGGCGCCCCGTTGATGAAGGGCACGCCCTCCTTGAGCGCCGCGTACGCATAGAGCATCGAGGGCGGGACGCTCTGGTCGTTCGCATCCATCGCGGCTTCGAGCGCGTCCAGGTCCTGGTGGGCCGGGCCGGGCTCGAGAAAGATCTCGGTGGATGCGCACCAGATCACCACCATCCGGTCGCAGGAGTGCGCCGCCCTGAAATCGCGGATGTCCTGGCGGACGGCCTCGGCGAGGTCCCGCTTGCTCGCCGCAGGCTTGACATTGGAGCCGTCGAGCCGGCGCACGTAGTCCTGGTCGAAGACGGCCGGCATGGGCTCGATCTCCTTCAGCCCGGCCGCGATCGGTTCGATATGGACGAGCCGGTCGAGCACGGCGCATTTCAGCGCGGCGTCGTAGGCCGTGTCCGAGATCGGATCCCAGGCACCGAAGACCAGCTGGTCAAGGCCGGCCAGGGGGACGAAGTCGCGGATGAGCGGTACCCGGTCCTCCGTCCGTTTGCCGAGGCGAATGGTGCCCAGCTGAGTGAGCGAACCGACGGGCTGAGCGAGGCCGCTCCTGATCAGCTCGACGCCGGCGACCACGGTCAACGCCACGGCGCCGAGCCCGACGGTGAGGACGCCCAGCCGGCCGGCGGCAGGCTCGATGTGGTGCTCGGATGTCTCCACGAAATCTCCAGCCTCCAGATGATGCCGCGGCCGGTCTGCCGGCCCGATATATCGAATCGATACATCGCAACGATATGCTCGGGGGTACCTACCGCGCAAGGCAGACATTTTGGGCTGCTGATCCCGGGGGCGCGCCAGTCACCGACCAGCCGCAGGGCGGCCGGGCCGTCACCGGGCTGGCCGCCCGCCAGCCCGTCGGCGCAGGTCAGCCGCGGCCTGGGAGAGGGTGCTGCTGGTAGCCGGGGTGCCCATACGCTGGGGACGGTGACCAGCCTGATCGAGCACATCCTCAGTCTCAGCGGATGGCTGGCGCTGCTGATCGTTTTTGCGGTACCCGCCCTCGAGTCCTCGGTGTTCCTCGGCTTCGTCTTCCCCGGGGAGACCGCGCTGATCCTCGGCGGCGTGCTCGCCTCCTACGGCCGGGTGAGCCTGTGGGCGGTCCTGGTGGCCGGGATCTCCGGCGCGGTCATCGGCGACTCGGTCGGCTACCTGGTGGGCCGGGAGTACGGTCACCGGCTGCTGCAGACCAGGCCGCTGCGCCGGTTCCTGAAACCGCAGCGCCTGGAGCGGGCCCAGGAATACCTGGCCAAGCGCGGCGGCCGGGCGGTGTTCTTCGGGCGGTTCACCGCCGCGCTGCGGGTCCTGGTCCCCGGCCTGGCCGGGATGGCGAGGCTGCCCTACCAGGTCTTCCTGCCGTTCAACGTGGCCGGCGGCGCGATCTGGGGCACGGCGATGGTCCTGCTCGGCTACCTGGCCGGGGCGAGCTGGAAGCAGGTGGCCCGCTACGCCACCCAGGTCGGCATCGCCCTGTTCGTGGTCGTGCTGCTCGCGCTCATCCTCGGGCACCTGCTCCGGTCGGCGCGCGACCCGGAGAGCTGGGCCGGACGGCAGGTCAGCCGGCTGGGCCGCAGCCGCCTGGCACGCTGGCTGGAGCGGCGCTTCCCGGCGCAGCTCCGCTGGCTCGCCGGGCGCTTCCAGCCGGGTGTCCCCACCGGGTTCGCGCTGACCGTGGCCCTGCTCACCCTCGCCGCGTGCGCCTGGTCCTTCGGCTCACTGACGAACAGCGTGCTGAGCCACCTCAACAGTGCCCGGTTCGACCCGCGGGTGCTGGCCTTCGTCGTCGGCCACCGCGTGTCCTGGCTCACCAGCCTGGCCAGGTCGCTCACCTGGCTCGGCTCCGGGTTCGTGCTGTGGCCCGTGGTGATCGGCTCCGGGCTGGCGCTGTGGCGGTGGCGCCGGGAGTGGCTGCCCGCGGTGCTCCCGGCGCTGTCGCTCGCGGGAGCCTGGGGCTGGTCGATGCTGGCCAAGACCCTGATGGCCCGGCCCCGGCCGCCGGCCATGGACTGGCTGGGCACGTTCCATGGCTGGTCGTATCCGTCCGGGCACGCGGCCCAGGCGCTCGGCGCCTGGGGCATGCTGGGCCTGATGGTGATGGTCGGCCGCTCCTTCCGGGTCCGCACGCTGCTCATGACCGGCGCCTGCCTCATTGCTCTCGTGGTGGGGCTGACCAGGATTTACCTGGCCGCGAACTGGATGACCGACGTGCTGGCCGGCTGGGCGCTGGCGGGCCTGTGGGGGTGCCTGCTGATCGTCCCCTACCTGCTCGGCCAGCGGGCCGCCGCGGCCGGGGAAGATCGGGGTCGGCACGCCGGCGGCCCAGATGTTACCCAAACTTCACCGTCTGCCGGGCGGCGCCCCGCTGGCCGCCCCGGGGGCCGCTGCCCGGGCCCGCCGGACTGGCCGGAAATAGCCCGCGAAGCCCCGGCTGACCAGTAAATTCACGCTGGCCCGGGACGATGCCGGAGGCTGCGGCGGCGCTCGGCCGCGTGCGCGGGTTGTCACGAGTGCTGGCTTTGGCGCGATGCGGGCTATATGGAGTGTTTGCAACCGCTATTGGCCCGCATGTTCATCCGGTAACATCTGGTGGCGGTCATGAGCGGCCGCTTCACGCTGAGCCCGCCGGGGAACAACGGTCTCGGCCCCCCTGCCTGGAATACAGCTCAGCGCGTTTCATAATTCCAGTGCGGTTCATTACCTGCCGTGCAGTCAGCGGGCAGCGCTGTGCGCAGGTTCCTGTGTGGGTTCAGGCGAGTAGGGCTGAGGGAGCAAACCAGCAGTGAGCGGAACGATTGCGAGGCCGGCCGCGGGCGGGCCGCCCGGAGAATCGCGCAGTGACGCGGGCCTCACCGCGGCGGAGCGCCGGACCGGCTGGCTGAGCCCCATCAGCCTGGCCATCGGCGTCTGCACGCTGCTGGCCCTGGGGCTGCGGCTGCTGCTGCTCAGCCGGCCTGGCTACCTGATGGGCGTCACCGAGTACGACGACGGCCCCTACTTCGGCAGCGCCGTCAACCTGGTCCACGGGATTCTGCCGTACCGCTCGTTCATCCTGGTGCAGCCGCCCGGGATTACCCTGCTCATGGTGCCGTCGGCGCTGCTGTCCAAGGCGACCGGGACGGCCACGGCGATGGCGACCGGGCGGATCCTGACCACGCTGGCCAGCTCGGCGGGCGTGGTCCTGGTGGGCCTGCTGGTACGGCACCGGGGCCTCCTCGCGGTGATTGTGGGCTGCGGCATCGTCGCCGTCTACCCCGACGGCGTGCTGACCGCCCGGACCATCCTGGTCGAGCCGTGGCTGGTGCTGTTCTGCCTGCTCGGGGCCCTGGCCCTGTTCGACCGGGATCGCCTGACCACCAGCGGCAGGCGCCTGTTCTGGGGCGGGGTCGCGTTCGGTTTCGCGGGTTGCATCGAGGTGTGGGCGATCTTCCCGGTCATCGTGCTGCTGGTCATGCTCCTCCCGCGGATCCGGCGGGCCGCCGTGTACACGGGCGGGGTCGCGGTCGGCTTCCTGGTCCCGGTCGTCCCGTTCGCCGCCCTGGCGCCCAAGCGCTTCTATCAGAGCCTGTACGTGGCCCAGGTCGCCCCGCGGGCCGGGTCGGCCCGGGTCCCGATCGCCGCCCGGCTGAGCAACATGATCGGGATCGTCAACATCCATCTGCCCACCCATCCGCGCCTGCTGATCCTGGTCGGCACGGCGGTGCTCGTCATCCTGGTCGCCGCGATGATCGCCGTGGCGTGGCGGATGCTGCGCCAGGCGCCGCCCGCGCTGGACTGGTGGGTGCTGGTCACCACGGGCCTGATCGTGCTCATGTTCATCTGGCCTGACCAGTTCCACTACCATTTCGCCGCGTTCCTGGCGCCCTTCTTCGCGCTGTCCATCGCGCTGCCCCTGGGCCGCCTGCTGGCGGCGCTCAGCCAGGGCACCAGCTGGCTCAGCGCCACGGACGGGCGCCGGCTGTGGCTGCCCGCCAGCGCGCTGGCCGGCCTGGTGATCGTCGTGCTGGCCATGGACCAGGCGAGCTACGAATCCCATCTCCGGCTGCCCCTGGCCCCGATTGCCCCGGCGATAGAGAAGATCATCCCCAAGGGCGCGTGCGTGGCCACCGACCAGGTGTCCTACCTGCTGATGGCCAACCGGTTCAGCCCCGACCAGCCGAACTGCCCGCACATGCTGGACGGGCTCGGCAGCGATCTCGGCTTGTCCAACGGGCTCAAGCCGAGCACCGGCGCGGGCAACGTCCCGGCCGTGCAGGCGCTGTGGCGGAACGACTTCACCCACGCCCAGTTTGTCTGGCTTTCCTACAACTCCTATCGCCGGGTCGCCTGGGACCCGCAGCTGCGCGCCTACTTCAAGGCGAACTTCGTGCAGGTCTACAAGCACGGCTGGCATGACACGCTGTATGCCCGCAAGGGCACGCACCGCGGCTGAGCTGGCCGCCGGTCAGCGTTGCGGCGGGTACCCCGTGTAGTTCTCGGCCAGCGAAGCCGCGGCCGCCCGTGAGGTGGTGACGTAGCGGAGCTGGGACAGCTGCAGCTCGGCGTCCATCGGATCCGCCCCGGGCGCGCTGTGCAGCATCGTGGTCATCCACCAGGAGAAGTGGGTACGCCGCCAGACCCGGTCCAGGCAGGCGTCGCTGTAGGAGTCGGCCCGCCGGGGGTCGCCCGCCAGCAGGTCCGCCAGGGCGCCCGCCAGCACCGCCACGTCCCCGAGGGCCAGGTTGAGTCCCTTGGCGCCGGTGGGCGGCACGATGTGCGCGGCGTCCCCGGCCAGGAACAGCCGCCCGTGCCGCATCGGGGCGCTGACGAAGCTGCGCATCGGGGTGATGCCCTTGTCCAGGATCGGGCCTTCCTTCAGTTCCCAGCCGGGCACCGCGAACCGCCGCTGCAGCCCGGCCCAGATCCGGTCGTCGGGCCAGGCGCTGATCTGCTCGTCCGGGGCGACTTGCAGGTAGAGCCGGCTGACCTGCGGGCTGCGCAGGCTGTGCAGGGCGAACCCGTCCGGATGGTGGGCATAGATCAGCTCATCGGTGGACGGCGGGACGTCGGCCAGGATGCCCAGCCAGGCGTACGGGTACTCGCGTTCCCAGACGGTCAGCAGGCCCGCCGGCACGGCCGGGCGGCAGATCCCGTGAAAGCCGTCGCAGCCCGCGATCGCCTCGCAGGTGACCTCGTGCCGGGTCCCGTCCGCGCTGGTGTAGCGGAGCACCGGGCTGGTGGTGTCCAGGTCGTCCACCTCGGTGCCGGTCACGTCGAACTCCAGGTGGCCGCCGGCTGCCAGCCGGGCCTCGATCAGGTCCTTGACCACCTCGGTCTGCGCGTAGACGGTGACGGTCCGCCCGGTCAGGTCGCGGAAGTCGAGGTGGTGCCGCTGGCCGGCGAACTGGAGGTAGATCCCGCCGTGCACCAGGCCCTCGCGGTCCAGGCGGCCGGCCAGCCCGGCGTCGCGGAGCAGCGTGACGCTCCCGTCCTCCAGCACCCCGGCCCGCTGGCGGGCCTCGCAGTAGGCCCGGCTCCGGTTTTCGACCAGCACCGAGTCGATGCCACGCGCCGCGAGCAGCTGGGACAGCAGCAGCCCGGCCGGCCCGGCCCCGACGATGGCGACCTGGGTGCGCGAGCGCGTGGGTGCGGTGCCCATCTAGAACGGGTAGGGGGCGATCTCGCTGCGCATCGTGACCCAGCGGGTATCCGTGAACGCGTCGAGGTTGGCGGTGCCGCCGAACCGGGCGCCGGTGCCGGAGGCGCCGATGCCGCCGAACGGGGTATTGGGCGCGTCGTCCACCGTCTGGTCGTTGATGTGCACGATCCCGGTGGGGATCTTCCGGGCCAGGTCCAGGCCGCGCAGCACGTCCCTGGTCAGGATGCCCAGGGACAGCCCGTAGTCGGTGTCCGCGGCGAGCTTGGCCGCCTCTTCCGCGGTGGAGAACCGGATGACCGGGGCCACCGGCCCGAACACCTCGCTGGCGTAGGCGGGCATGGCGGGCGCGACCTCGGCCAGCACCGTCGGCTGGTAGAACAGGCCGTCGTAGGTGCCACCCGCAGCGAGCTTGGCGCCCGCGTCCACGCTGGCGGTGACCAGGCCGTGGATCTTGTCTCGCTGCCGCTCGTCGATGATGGGGCCCAGCGCGACCTGGCCGCTGGCCGGGTCCCCGACGGGCAGGTGGCTGGCCTTGGCCGCCAGTGCCGTCACGTAGTCGTCGTAGACCGAGTCCTGGACCAGGTGCCGGCCGGTGGTCATGCAGATCTGGCCCTGGTGCAGGAACGAGCCCCATGCCCCGGCCGACGCCGCCGCGTCCAGGTCGGCGTCGTCCAGCACGATCAGGGCGGAGTTCCCGCCCAGTTCCAGGTGCACCCGCTTGAGGTGCTGGCCGGCCAGCGCGCCGACGCGCCGCCCGACCGCGGTGGACCCGGTGAAGGAGATGACCCGCACCAGCGGGTCGGTGATCAGCGTTTCCCCGGCGTCCGGGCCGCCCGGCAGCACGTGCAGCAGCCCCTCGGGCAGGCCGGCCTCCTCGAAGACGCGGGCCAGCACCACGCCGCCGCACACCGCGGTGCGCGGGTCGGGCTTCAGCACCACCGCGTTGCCCAGCGCGAGGGCCGGCGCTACCGACCGGATGGCCAGGATCTGCGGGAAGTTGAACGGGGAGATGACCCCGACCACCCCGACCGGGACCCGCTCGGCCCAGCTGAGGTGCGGTGACTCAGTGGGCAGCAGTTCCCCGTACGGACGCGTGGGCAGGGTGGCGGCCTCGTAGATCTCCTCGGTGGCCACGTGCGTCTCGAACTGCGCCGCCGGGGCGATCTTGCCGCCCTCGCGGACGCTCCAGTCCTCGATCTCCCCGGCGTGCGCGATCCAGATATCGCCCGCCCGGCGCAGGATGGCGGCGCGCGCGGTGTACGGGAGCGCGGCCCAGGCCGGCTGGGCGGCCGCGGCGGCCCGGGCGGCGGCGGCGATGTCGGCGGGCGAGGCGATGCCGACCCGGCCGAGTTCGGCTCCCGTGGCCGGCTCAGTGACCGGGGCCTCGCCGCCGATGACCGCTGTCCAGCCGCCGCTGAAGGCCTTGCCGCGCCACATCGCCTCGTCGAGAAAGGTCACGGGAACTCCTTGATCACCGATGACGGGAGTGGCCAGCAGGGCAGGATCCGCCTGGTGGGATGAGTGTGCGCTTTACGAACAGCAGTTCTATCGTCGAACATTGCGAATCTAGGGGATGACGCGTCTCAGTGTCAACGAGCCGCCGGCGGGGCCAGCCCGGGGATTGAGCTGTACGAGGATGGCCGCGCATGCTACCTCTGTGCCATGAGCGACTACGTGCCGGCAGAGCCGGCGGGCGCGGCGGCCGATGACGTGGTCAGCGCGGTCGTCGAGCGCGCCCACTCCGACCAGGTTTCCCTCATCCGGTTCCTGTACGCCGACCACGGCGGGATCATCCGCGGCAAGGCCGCGTCCACGGCCATGCTGCCCGCCCGGCTGCGGACCGGGATCGGGCATACGGTCGCGATGATGGCCATGTCCATGCTGGACTCGCTGCAGCCGGTGGACGGGATGGGCCCGGTCGGCGAGGTCCGCATCATGCCCGACCCGGCCACGTACGTGGCCCTCCCGTACGCGCCCGGAGCCGGGGTGATGCTGGCCGACCTGGTCCAGCCGGACGGTGCGCCCTGGGACGGCTGCGCGCGCACCTTCCTCAAGCATGCCGTCGCCGACCTGGCCGCCGAGGGGTACGCGGCGCACGCGTCGTTCGAGCCCGAGTTCACCCTGGGCCGCCGGGAAGCCGATCCCGGCGGCGGCCCGGACCGGCTCGTCCCGGTGGACGACAGCCTGTGCTACTCCTCCACCGGGTTCGCGCTGGCCCACGACTTCGCCATGGAGCTGCTGGGCGCCCTCCAGGAGCAGGGCCTGCAGGTGGAGCACTACTACCCGGAGCTGGGCCACGGCCAGCAGGAGATGACGGTCCGGCACGCCCCGGCGCTGCGCGCGGCCGATAACCACGTGCTGTACCGGGAGACCGTCCGCGGGGTGGCGTTCCGCCGCGGGCTGTGGGCCAGCCTGGCCCCGAAGCCCGTGCCCGACCAGGCCGGCAACGGGACCCACCTGCACGTGTCGCTGACCGACCTCGGGCCGGACGGCCAGCCAGGAGATCAGCAGGTGTTCTACGACTCCGGTGACCCGTACCAGCTGTCCGCCACCGGCTACCACTTCATCGGCGGCCTGCTCGCCCACCTGCCCGCGCTCGTCGCACTCAGCTGCGCCAGCGTGAACTCCTACCGCCGCCTGGCCCCGCAGATGTGGAGCAGCGCGTTCACGGTGTACGGCATGGACAACCGCGAGGCCGCGGTGCGCATCTGCTCGCCGATGCTCGGCGACGCGGCCGGCACGGTGAACCTGGAGCTCAAGCCCTCGGATTCGAGTGGCAACCCGTACCTGGCCCTGGGCGCGGTGATCCAGGCCGGCCTGGACGGCATCCGGCGCAAGCTGGATCCCGGCGAGGCCGTGAACGTGGATCCGGCCACCCTCACCGACGCCGAGCGGGCGGCGGTGGGAGCCCGCCGGCTGCCCGACTCGCTGGGCGCGGCGCTGGACGCGCTGGCCGCGGACGACCTGCTGATGGAGGCGCTCGGGCCGCTGCGCCGCCAGGCCTACCTGGCGGTGAAGCGCTCCGAGGCCCAGGCCTTCGCCGGGGCCGACGTGGCCTGGGAATGCTTCCAGCACTTCACCAAGATCTGATCCCGGTTACCTGCCTGGGCGCCGGGCGGCCAGGGAGCGGGCCCCCGTCCATGAGACAGTGGCTGGCATGGGAAGCAACGCCAGCCGCCGGGAGCGTAAGAAGGCCAATCGCCTGCAGCCAGGAGGCAAGCCGCGCAAGCCTGCGGCCCGCACGCAGGACCGGCCGCCGCCGCTCAGCATGTCCGAGCAGATCCGGGCCGGGGTCCCGCCGCGCCGGGAGCGCTAGCCTCTGCTGCCGTGCGCCCGGTCAGCTCGCCGGCCGCGGGGACTGGCCAGACGCGGGCCCACTCGGCGATCATGACCTCATGTCTGCCGTGGAGCCGGAGGTCGGGGCGCTCGCCCTGGTGGACCACCACGTCCACCCCGCGCTGGCCGCCGAGACCGGGCCGGCCGAGTTCGAGCAGCTCATCACCGAGTCGGACCGGCCGCTGCCGCCCGGGCTGACCCAGTTCGACTCCCAGCTGGGCGTGGCCATCCGGCGCTGGTGCGCGCCGGTCCTGGACCTCGAGCCGTTCGCCCCGCCCGCCGACTACCTGGCCCGGCGGTCCGCCCTGGGCGCCGCCGAGGTCACCCGGCGGCTGCTGCGGGCCAGCGGGACCGCGCATTTCCTGGTCGACACCGGCTACCTGCGGCCTGGGCTGCTCGACCTGCCCGGGATGCGGGAGGCGGCCGGTGCCCGGGCCGACGAGGTCGTCCGCCTGGAGAGCGTGGCCGAGCAGGCGGTGCGGGCCGGTGACGGCAGCGCGGCCGGATTCGCGGACCGCTTCGCGGCGGCCCTGGCCCGCCGGGCGGCCCGGGCGGTCGGCCTGAAGAGCATCGTCGGCTACCGGTTCGGCCTGGATTTCGACCCGGAGCCGCCCGCCCCCGCCGAGGTCTCCGCGGCGGCGGGCCGCTGGCTGCGGCAGATCGAGGCGACCGGCCGGGTCCGGGCCGGGGACCCGGTGCTGCTGCGCCACCTGCTGTGGGCCGGGCTGGAGCTGGGACTCCCGCTGCAGCTGCACACCGGGTTCGGCGATCCGGACGCGGACCTGCGCCGCTGCGACCCGCTGCTGCTGCGCGGCTTCCTGCAGCGGACGGAACCGGCCGGGGTGCCGGTCATGCTGCTGCACTGCTACCCCTACCACCGCGGGGCGGGCTACCTGGCCCAGGCGTTCCCGCACGTCTACCTGGACGTCGGGCTGGCCATCAACTACACGGGCGCGCGGGCCGCGGCCGTGGTCGCCGAGTCGCTGGAGCTGGCCCCGTTCGGCAAGCTGCTGTTCTCCTCGGACGCCTGGGGGCCGCCGGAACTTCATCACCTGGGCGCCCTGCTGTGGCGCCGCGCCACCGCCCGGGTGCTCGGGGGATGGGTCGCCGACGGTGACTGGAGCCAGGCCGACGCGCTCCGGGTCGCGGAGATGGTCGGGGCGGGCAACGCCCGCCGGGTGTACCGGCTCTAGCCGCACCCCGCACGGCTGGTCCCGATCGGGGCGCTGATCCTGTTCGCCGCGCAGCAGGTGTTCGCCCAGTACGGGGCCGGGTACCTGGTCGGCCTGGCGCTGGCCATCGCCGTGGTCCTGCTCGCCCCGGCGGGCCTGTGGGGGTTCGCCAGCGGACAACGGGGGTGCTCCCTGCTACCGGTGGGGTACCGAGCCCGCGTCCCCGGAGGTCCCCATGACCGGCAGCTATACCACCAGCACCGCCCTGCTCGAGGCGCTGCGCGAGGCGGGTGTCCGGTACGCGTTCGCCAACCTGGGCAGCGACCACACCGGCATCCTGGAGGCCTCGGCGGGGCGATCCACAACGCCGCGCGCGGCCGGGTCCCGGTGCTGATCTTCGCGGGCCTGTCGCCGATGACCCAGGAGGGGGAACTGCCCGGCAGCCGCACCGAGTTCATCCACTGGCTGCAGGGCAGCGCCGGCCAGCGCGGGATGCTCCGCGGCTACGCCAAGTACGACCACGAGATCCGCACCGGCCGGAACGTCAAGCAGCTGGTGCACCGGGCTCTGCAGATCGCCCGCAGCGAGCCGGCAGGCCCGGTATACCTGACCGCCGCCCGCGAGGTGCTGGAGGAGGAGCTGGCCCCCAGCCGGCCCCGGGTGCCTGGTGGGATCCGGTGGCCCCGGCCGCGCTGGCCGAGCGGGTGGCCGGCGAGATCGCCGCCGCGCTGGAGGACGCCCGGTCCCCGCTCATCGTCACCTCCTACCCGGAACGCGATCCGGCCGCGGTGGCCGCCCTGACCGGGCTGTGCGAGCTGGCCGGGATCGGGGTCCTGGAATCGGTGCCGATGCGGATGAACTTCCCGGCCGGTCACCCGCTGCAGGTGGGCTACCAGTGGAACCAGCCCGAGCAGCATCCGGTGCTGGCCGGGGCGGACGTGATCCTGGTGCTGGGCAGCGACGTGCCGTGGATCCCGGCGCACAACCGGCCGGACCCGGCCGCGCGCTGGCGGGCCGTGCACGACGCGCAGCGGGCCGGGTGGGCCCGCCGCGAGCAGCCCGCCCCGGATGGCAGCATCACCCCGGAGTGCCTGGTCGCCTGCGGGCGCGAGGCCGCGCCCCCGGACGCCCTGTTCCTCACCGAGGCGATCACCAGCTATCCCGTGGTCAGCGAGCACCTGGCGGCCAGCCTGCCGGGCTCACTGCTCGGCAGCGGCGGCGGCTCCCTGGGCTGGGCGGGCGGCGCGGCCGTGGGCGCCAAGCTGGCTGCGCCGGACCGCACCGTGATCAGCCTGGTCGGGGATGGGTCGTACCTGTTCGGCGTGCCGTCGTCGGCGCAGTGGATGGCCCGGCGCTACCAGGCACCCTCGCTCACCGTGATCCTGGACAACCGGGGCTGGAAGGCGCCGTCGCTGTCCACCCTGGCCGTGCACCCCGGCGGGGAGGTCGCGGCGGGCGGGTTCGCCGCCAGCTTCCAGCCGGAGGCGGACCTGCCCGGGGTGGCGGCTGCGGCCGGCGGCGCGTACGCGCGCACGGTCACCGCGGCGGCACGCCTGCCCGGAGGAGATCGCCCGCTCGGTGCTGTACCTGGCCAGCCCGGACAGCCCCTTCGTGACCGGCGCGGCGCTGCCGGCCGAGGGCGGCAGGCAGATCTGGCCCCCGGGCGACAATTCTGCTAAGTAGCTTAGTTACTTTAAGTGTGAGCTAAGTCACGTGATGTGAGCGTTACCAATGGAGAGCACGGCATCACTCGGCGTGTACGGTATGGCAAGGTGAAGGGCGGTATGGCTGGCTGAAGGTTCTGGGGAGGGCCGTAGGCAGTGGTGCACGTCAACAACTTCACGTACGGCCCCCTCACGCCGGTGCTGGGGTTCGTGATGTCGAGCCTGGGCTGTTTCCTCGGCCTGCGCGCCGCGACCCGGGCGCGGGCCTCGCAGGGCGCGGCCCGGCTGCGCTGGCTGCTGCTGGCCACGGTGTCGATCGCGACCACGGGTATCTGGGTCATGCACTTCGTGGCCATGCTGGGGTTCACGATTCCCGGGCAGACGATCACCTACAGCGTGCCGATCACGGTGCTGTCCATGCTGATCGCGGTGGTCGTGGTCGGCATCGGGCTGCTCATCGTGGGGTTCGGCAACGCCGGCTGGCGCACCCTGCTGATGGGCGGGCTGATCATCGGGTTCGGCGTGGCCAGCATGCACTACATCGGCATGGCCGCGATGAGGATGCCGGACACGGTGCGGTACGACAACACCCTGGTCGCGGCATCGGTAGTGATCGCGGTGGTGGCGGGCACGGCCGCGCTGTGGGCCGCGTTCCGGCTGGTCGCCGTGGGCTCGACCCTGGTCGCTTCGCTGATCATGGGAGTGGCGGTGAGCGGGATGCACTACACCGGCATCGCCGCCATGCACGTCTACGGCACCCAGGACCCCGGGATGCTGGCCGGGATGTCCGGCGGCGTCAGCGCCCAGGCCTTCCTGCTGCCCCTCATCATCGGCATCAGCATCCTCGCCTTCGCCCTCACGGTGATCATCTCGCTCTCGCCGACCGAGGCGGAGATGCGGGAGGACGCCGCCCTCATGGCCCACCTGCACGGCCGCCAGCCCGGGCCGCCCGTGGGGGCGCACCGGCCGGGCCGCCCGGGCGAGGGGCACGGCGATCCCGGGGCCGGACGCTGGTTCCGGCCGCGGGACTAGCCGGGCCAGCCACGCTGGCCCTGCCGCGGGGGCCAGCCTCATCCAGCCGTCTCACCTGTGCATATCCGTGCGCAAATGGGGAATTGGTCTCCGGGACAGTGCCGGTGTATATGCTTCGCCGGCCCGGCGACGGTGGGACCATGGTGCCGGGCCCGGCGCGGCCGGGACCTGGTGGCGGCCCAGGGGTGTGCCGCATAGCGCCAGGCCCGGGCCTGAACTGGGCGCAGTACCGGGTCGGCCAGGGCGCCAGCGGACCGGCGATGCCGCCCGCCGGGAGGCGGCGCTGCGCGTCACGCAGCCCCTGGCCGGGCAGGCCAGCTGAATGGGGGACGTCAGGTGACAACGGTCATCGCCGTGACCGCCGCCTTGCTGGCGGCGTTCTGCTTCGCGGTGGCCGCCCTCGTGCAGCAGACCGTGGCCCGGGCCACCGGGGCCGACGAGGCCATGCACCCCCGGCTGCTGCTGGACCTGGCCCGCAGGCCCCGCTGGCTGGCCGGGATCGGCCTGGACGCGCTGTCGTTCTTTATCCTGGCGCTGGCCCTGGCCTTCGGGCCGCTGGCCCTGGTCCAGCCGCTGGCCTCGCTGGACGTGCTCTTCGCGCTGCCGCTCATCGCCCGGCGGCAGGGGCGGCGGCTCACCTGGCAGGACCGGGCCGGCGCGGTGACGGTCGCGGCCGGGATCGTGATCTTCCTGGCCGTGGCCACGCCCGGCGGCGGGGTGAAGATGCCCAGCCTGGCCGCGTGGGCCCCGGTGTTCGTCGCGGCCGGGGCGCTGAGCGCGCTGACGGCCCTGGCCGGGCTGCGGGTCGCCGGCAAGGCCCGGGTCATCTGGCTGGCCGTGGCGGCGGGCTCGGTCTACGGGGTGCTGGCCGCGCTGACCAAGGCGACCGTGGACGTGGTGGCCGTCCGGGGAGTGGGGGCCCTGGCCACCTGGGAACCGTGGGCCCTGCTGCTGTGCGGGATCGCGGGAGCGCTGCTCGGGCAGAGCGCCTACAGCTCCGGGGCACTGTCCCTCAGCCTGCCGGTGCTGGACACGCTGGCGCCCATCGTGGCCGTGGTCATCGCGGCCACCGTGTTCGGCGAGAAGCTGGCCTCCTCCTCCTGGCAGCTGGGCCTGCAGCTGGCCGGCGGCGCGCTCGCGGTGGCCGGCATCGCCCTGCTCAGCCGGTCGTCGATCGTGGCCGCCGAGACGGTGGAAGGCCGGGCCAGGGCGGTGGCGCGGATGGGCGCCGCGGCCCTGGAGGGGGAGTGATTACGCATTCCGGGCCCGGGACGCGTAAGAATGGCGTATGAGCAAGCAGTCGCAGCCACCGCCGCGCGGGGACAAGCCGACGCCCACGGCACCCCCGCCGCCGCCGGGCTGGCGGCACTGGCTGTGGCCGATCGCGCTGATGGTCGCCCTGGTGCTGTTCCTGTTCCTGCCCCGGTTCGGCGGGGTGACTTCGGTCAACCTGAGCTACTCCACCTTCATCAGCGACGTCCAGGCGCACAAGGTCAAGACGTTCACGCTGGACAACAGCACCGGGTCCACCGCCCCGGCCACCGGCACGCTGAAGAACGGCGACGACTACACGACGGTCATCCCGCTCCCGTTCGCCGGGACCCCGCTGGAAACCACGCTGCAGAAGTCCGGGGTGCAGATCAACGCGGCCGCCCCGAGCAGCGGGCTGGGCACCGAGCTGCTCTACTGGATCATCCTGCTGGCCCCGTTCATTATCGTGTTCTGGCTGGTCCGGCGGATGTCGCGGGCCGGCGGGGCGGCGGGCGGCCCGCTGGGCGGGCTCATGGGCGTCGGCCGGGCCCGGGCCAAGGTCTTCGACGCCGAACGGCCGCAGACCAAGTTCTCCGACGTGGCCGGCTACGAATCCGCGAAACGGGAAATCAGTGAGGTCGTCAACTTCCTGAAGCGCCCCGAGCGCTACCAGCGGCTCGGCGCCGTGGCCCCCCGCGGGGTGCTGATGGTCGGGCCGCCCGGCACCGGCAAGACGCTGATGGCCCGGGCGGTGGCCGGCGAGGCCGAGGTGCCGTTCATCTCGGTGTCCGGCTCCAGCTTCGTGGAGCTGTTCGTGGGGGTCGGCGCGGCCCGGGTCCGCGACCTGTTCGCCGAGGCCCGCAAGCGGGCTCCGTGCATCATCTTCATCGACGAAATCGACGCGATCGGCCAGCGCCGCGCGAGCGGCGGCGCGTACGTGTCCAACGACGAGCGGGAGCAGACCCTCAACCAGCTGCTGGCCGAGATGGACGGCTTCGACGTGTCCCAGGGCATCGTGGTACTCGGCGCCACCAACCGGCCCGAGGTCCTGGACCCGGCCCTGCTGCGGCCGGGCCGGTTCGACCGGCAGATCACGATCCCGCTGCCCACCCTGACCGAGCGGGCGGCCATCCTGGCCGTGCACTGCAAGGGCAAGAAACTGCACCCCGACGTGGACCTCAGCGTGGTGGCCCGGGGCACTCCCGGCTTTTCCGGCGCTGACCTGGCCAACCTGGTCAACGAGGCGGCCATCTTCGCGGTCCGGGCGGGCCGGAACGACATCGCGATGGAGGACTTCAACGACGCCCGGGACCGCATCCTGCTGGGCAGCCGGGCCGACTCCAACCTGCTGCTGCCCGACGAGAAGCGGGCGGTGGCCATCCACGAATCCGGGCACGCCCTGGTCGCGGCGCTGTCGCCGCACGCCGACCCGGTGGCCAAGGTCACCATCCTGCCCGCCGGGCAGGCGCTCGGCGTGACCGAGCAGCTGCCGCTGGTCGAGCACCACCTGTACGGCGAGGACTACCTGAACGAGTCGCTGGCCGTCCGGCTGGGCGGGCGGGCCGCCGAACTGGTCGTGCTGGGCCAGGGCTCCACCGGCGCCTCGAATGACCTGGCCTCCGCCACCGACCTGGCCGTGAAGATGGTCCGCGAATTCGGGCTGTCGCCCAAGCTGGGGCCGGTGGGCTACCCGGAAGGCGGCTCGATGTTCCTCGGCGGCGGCGGCCCCGTGTCCAGCCGCCCGTTCTCCGAATCCACCCAGGCCGTCATCGACGCGGAAGTCTCGCGGATGCTCCGGGAGGCGGAACAGCGCGCGGTCACGCTCATCCGCACGCATCAGGGCGACCTCAACCAGCTGGCCGACCTGCTGGTGGAGCGGGAGACCGTGGACGGCGACGAGGTATACCGGCTGCTCGGCCTGCCGGTGCCGGAACACCAGCCCGAGGGCCAGGAAATCGCGCCCGGCCGGGCCGCCGCCGCCGTGGCGCCGGTCCCGGCCCCCGCGGCCGCGCACCACAGCAGATCCCCCGACCCTCAGCGGGACCACCCGCCGCGCGACGCCCAGGAGCCCACCAAGCGACGGTGAGCGGTGGCGCGCGGCCGGCCGACCGGATAGGCTCACGCGCATGCGATCCAGCAACGCCCAGTGGTGGCGCCGCCGTTAGGCGGTTGCTGGTTCGCGCGTTCATACAGCCAGAAGCGACCGTCCGGTAACGGCGGTCGCTTCGTGCGTTCGCCTCGCGCCGGCGGAAAGTCCCCAGAGAAAGCAGGCGACCACGTGGATCCGCAGCGTGTCCAGCAGACGCGGTTCGTCACCGCCGGTGGCGTCCACGTCACCCGCACCGCCGAGCCGTTCAGCCCCGACGTCCTGGCCGGGCTGACCAGGAGCGTGGACGAGCGGCGCGGCGGGGTGCTCAGCTCCGGCATGGAGTACCCCGGCCGGTACAGCCGCTGGCACCTGGCCTACGTGGACCCGTGCGCGGAGATCGTGGCCCGCGGCCGCCGGATCGCGGTCCGGGCCCTGAACGCGCGGGGAGAGGTGCTGCTCCCGGTGCTCGGCGCGGCACTGCTCCGGTCCGGCCAGCCGCCCGCGGACCGGCCCGGCGTGGATCCGCACGAGATCGAGGTGGTCATCCCCGAGCCGTCCGGCCTGGTCACCGAGGAGGACCGGAGCCGGCGCCCCACCGTGTTCACGGCGCTGCGCGAGGTGATCGCCGCGTTCGCCGGCGGCGACCCGCATCTCGGCCTGTACGGGGCGTTCGGCTACGACCTGGCCTTCCAGTTCGAGCCGGTCCGGCTCCGGCGCGACCGCCCTGCTGCCCAGCGTGACCTGGTCCTGCACCTGCCGGACGAGCTGTACGCGCTGGACCGCAAGCGCGAATCGGCCGTGCTCTACCGCTACGAGTTCACGGTCGGGGGGACCAGCACCGAGGGGCTGCCGCGGGAGACGGCGCCGGCGCCAGTCCGGGTGACCAGCCCCGCCAGCGGTTCCGTTGCGGAGAAAAATAACGGTGACCCGGCGCCGGACGGGACTTTCCGCGCGCGCCCGGAACCGGGCGCATTCGCGCGGGTCGTGCAGCAGGCCAAGGAGCGCTTCGCGCGCGGCGACCTGTTCGAGGTGGTGCCCAGCCACGTGTTCCGCGGCGCTGCGACTCCCCGGCCGCCTTTTACGAGACGCTCCGGCAGGTAAATCCGGCTCCGTATGAGTTCTTCTTCAACCTGGGGGAAGGGGAGAGCCTGGTCGGCGCCTCGCCGGAGATGTATGTGCGGGTCAGCGGGGACCGGGTGGAGACGTGCCCGATTTCCGGCACCATCCGGCGGGGCGCCGACCCCCTGGGCGACGCCGAGAACATCCGCACCCTGCTCAACTCGGCCAAGGAAGAGTCCGAGCTGACCATGTGCACCGACGTGGACCGCAACGACAAGTCGCGGGTGTGCGTGCCGGGCAGCGTCACCGTCATCGGGCGCCGCCAGATCGAGATGTACAGCCGCCTGATCCACACCGTGGACCACATCGAGGGACGGCTGCGGCCCGGCCTGGACGCCCTGGACGCGTTCCTGTCGCACATGTGGGCGGTCACCGTGACCGGGGCGCCCAAGACCTGGGCCATGCAGTTCATCGAGGACCACGAGGACGCCCCGCGCTGCTGGTACGGCGGGGCGGTCGGGGTGATCGGATTTGACGGCAGCATGAACACCGGCCTCACCCTGCGCACCGCCCACATCCGTGACGGGCGTGGCGGCGGTCCGGGCGGGCGCGACGCTGCTGTTCGAGTGCGATCCGGAGGCCGAGGAGCGGGAGACCGAGCTGAAGTCGCGGGCCCTGCTGGAGACGCTGGCCCAGGCCCAGGCGGTGGTCCGGGGCGGGGAGCCGCGGGGAGGCGGCCCGCGCGCCGGGTCCGCCGCCGGGCACGGAGCAGCGGCCCGGGCAGGGACTGCGGGTCCTGCTGGTGGATCACCAGGACTCGTTCGTGCACACGCTGGCCAGTTACTTCCGGCAGGAGGGTGCCGAGGTGGTGACGCTGCGGGCCGGCTTCCCGGCCGCCGCACTCGACGACTACCAGCCCGACCTGGTGGTGCTGTCACCCGGCCCGGGCCAGCCCAGTCCGACTTCGGCTGCGACGCGCCTGCTCACCGAGCTGGACGCGCGCGCACTGCCCGCGTTCGGCGTCTGCCTCGGGCTGCAGGCCATGGTGGAGCACGCCGGGGGTGAGCTGGGCCTGCTCGCCGAGCCGCAGCACGGCAAGCCCGGCCGGGTGCTGCGCGCCGCCGAGGTCCCCGGCGGGCTGCTGGACGGGCTGCCCGGGCGAGTTCACCGCAGGCCGCTACCACTCACTGCATGCCGTGCCCGGGCAGGTAAGGGCGGTTTCGAGGTGACCGCGGTCACCCCGGACGGCGTGGTCATGGCCATCGAGGACGAGGCGGCGGGCCGCTGGGGGGTGCAGTTCCACCCGGAGTCGATCCTGACCGCGTCGGGCCGGGCGGGCCATCAGGTCATCGCCAACCTGCTCCGGCTCTGCCAGGCCAGGGTCTCGGGTACCCGCGCGGCGGATGCCCGCGTCCCGGCCGCCGGTGCCGCCGCGGGCCGCTGCGGCGTGACTCCCGGCGGGCCCTCCTCCGCCCCCCTGCCCAAGGCCGAACTCCACCTGCACATCGAGGGCACCCTCGAACCGGAGCTGGCCTTCCGGCTGGCCGGGCGGAACGGCGTGACGCTGCCCTACGCCGGCCCCGCGGAACTGGCCGCCGCCTACGCGTTCACCTCGCTCCAGTCGTTCCTCGACCTCTACTACGCGAACATGGCCGTGCTCCGGGGCGCGGCCGACTTCGCGGACCTGGCCCAGGCGTACCTGGCCCGGGCGGCCGCGCAGGGGGTGCGGCACGCGGAGATCTTCTTCGACCCGCAGGCCCACCTGGCCCGGGGTGTCCCGCTGGGCGAGGTGCTGCGCGGCCTCGGTGCGGGCCTGGCGGCCGGCGGCGAGCGGTTCGGCATCTCTACCGGGCTGATCGCCTGCTTCCTGCGGGACGCCGGCCCCGCCGCGGCCCTGGACTGCCTGCACCAGCTCCTGGGCTACCGCGACCAGATCATCGGCGTGGGACTCGACTCGGCGGAGGTCGGCTACCCCCCGGAGCTGTTCGCGGACGTGTTCGCCATCGCCGCCCGGGCGGGCCTGCACCGGGTGGCACACGCCGGCGAGGAAGGGCCGCCGGCCTTTATCTGGCAGGCTCTCGACGTACTCGGCGCCGAGCGGATCGACCACGGGGTGCGCTGCCTGGAGGATCCGGCCCTGGTCCGCCGCCTGGCCGCCGACCAGGTGCCGCTCACCGTCTGCCCGCTGTCCAACCTCCGGCTGCGGGTGGCCCGCTCCTGGGCGGACGTCCCGGTCCGGGAGATGCTGGCGGCGGGTCTGCTGGTCACCATCAACTCCGACGACCCCGCCTACTTCGGCGGGTACGTGGACGACAACTTCCAGGCGCTGGCCCGGGAACTGGGGCTGGACCGCGGGACCCTGCGGCAGCTGGCGGAGAACTCGTTCCGCGCCTCGTTCCAGGCGCCCGGGCCCGATCACGCGGCGCCCGGCCCGCCCGGCCGGGCGGAGGCGACCGCCCCGGACCCCGGCTAACCGGCCGGCCCGGCTTCCTGCTCGGCGGCCATCCGGGCCAGGTACCGGCGTTCCGGCAGGCTGGTGGCCCGCCGCGCCGCCTCCCGGTAGGCCGCCGCGGCCAGCCCGGGCTGGCCGGCCAGGCCGAGCAGGTGCGCGCGGGTAGCGAGCAGCCGGTGGTAGCCCGCCATCCGCCGGTCGGACTCCAGCGCGTCCAGCGCGCCGAGCCCGGCCTCCGGCCCGTGCACCCGGGCCACCGCCACCACCCGGCTCAGGCTGCTGGCCGGGTTGGGCGCGACCCGGTCCAGCAGGTCGTACAGGGCGAGGATCTGCGGCCAGTCGGTCGCGTCCACGTCCGTCGCCTCGTCGTGCACCGCGGCGATGGCGGCCTGCAGCTGGTACGGGCCGACTGCCTTCCCCCCGGCGGCCAGCGCCCCGGTGATCAGGGCCACTCCTTCGGTGATCAGGGCCTGATCCCAGCGGCCGCGGTCTTGCTCGGTGAGGGGGACCAGTTCCCCGCGGGGGCTGGTGCGCGCGGGACGCCGGGCCTCGGTCAGCAGCATCAGCGCGAGCAGCCCGGCCACCTCGGGATCTTCGGGCAGCAGCCGGCGCAGCCAGCGGGTCAGCCGGATCGCCTCACCGGACAGGTCCGGGCGGGTCAGCTGGTCACCCTGGGTCGCCGTGTACCCCTCGTTGAAGATCAGGTAGAGCACGTGCAGCACCGCGCGGAGCCGGTCGCCGCGCTCTGCCTGGCCGGCCGGTATGGACAGCGGCACATCGCTGGCCTTGATGGCCTGCTTGGCCCGGCTGACCCGCTGGGCCATGGTCGCCTCGGGGACCAGGAACGCCGCCGCTATCTGCGCGGTGGTCAGGCCGCCGACCGCGCGCAGGGTCAGTGCGATCTGGCTGGGCGCGGACAGGTCCGGGTGGCAGCAGCCGAACAGCAGGGCCAGCGAGTCGTCACGGTCCCGGATCGGGTCGGCGTCCGCGGGCGGGCTGAGCAGCTCCGACTGCGGGGTTGCCACCGCGACCTGGTCTTCCCGCCGCCGCCGGGACTGCTCGCTGCGCGCGGCGTCCATCAGCCGCCGGGCCGCCACGGTGATCAGCCAGCCCCGCGGGTTGTCCGGGGTCCCCTCCCGGGGCCACTGCAGCGCGGCAGCCAGCAGCGCCTCCTGGGTAGCGTCCTCACAGAGGTCGAAGTGCCCGAACCGGCGCAGCAGCGCCCCGAGGACCTGCGGCGCCAGGTCGCGCAGCAGGTCCCCGGGGTCCTGGCTCAGGGTCACGCCCGCTCCGGCCGATGGGCGGTCAGGGATTCGCGGGTGACTCGTGCGGGACCGGCCAGACTTCGACCGGGTCCTGGTCGGCCCAGGGCATGTCCGCCGCGATCTGCTCGGCCCGCTCGGCGTTCTCGCAATCCAGCAGGTAGAAGCTGGCGATGTACTCCTTGGTCTCCAGGTACGGCCCGTCGGTGACCGCGGGCGCGCCGTTCTGCCGCCGGACCAGCCTCGCGTTCACCGCGTCGGCCAGGCCGTACGCGCCGATCAGCTCGCCGGTGCCGGCGTACTTGCTGTTGAACGCCTCCTGCTTGGCGATGGCCGCGGGCCACTCCGCGGCGGGGATCGAATCCCACTTCTCCTGGTTTCCGTAGATCAGCATCAGGTATTTCATCGTGGACATCCTTCCGGGCCGCGCACCGCGCTGGCGCGCTCTCATCGGTCAGTCGGAGCCGCTGCCGGGTCCTCTACATCGTCGTTCTCATCTTTCCCATCCTGGGTGGGGGGCGGCCTCGATTCCTGGTGGGGGCTGCCCCGGTGTCGGCCGGTGCCGGTAGTGTGCGGAGCCATGAGAAGTGTCGAGCCTGAGGTGTTCCTGGTCGCGCAGCCCGCCATCGACTACGACCAGCTTGCCGCGTACCTGCGTGAGGTGGGCGGGGAGCAGTGGCTGGAGCGGCTCGACCGGGGCGAGCTAGCCAGCGACGCGGAGAACCTGGCCGAGTTCGCGGGCAAGATGTGCTACCGGTCCTGGGAGCCGGGACTGAACCCGAACGTCCGCCGGGTCCACAACGACCACCAGGTGTATCTGCAGAACATCCTCAAGCAGCAGCACGGGTCGGTGCTGGAGCACGCCAGCTTCACGTTCGTGCTGCACAACGTGAGCCGGGTGTTCTGTTATGACGACCAGACCGAGGTGCTGACCGCTGAGGGCTGGAAACCGTGGCCGAAAGTTGACGGAACCGAGGTCTTCGGAACGCTGAACCCGGTCAGCCATGACCTTGAATATCAGAGGGCAACTGAGGTGTTCCATGCCGACTATGCCGGGCCGATGTACCGGGTCCGGTCCGAGCAGGTCGATTTGCTGGTAACGCCCAATCACCGGATGTGGGTCCGGAGACATGACACACAACGGGCTAAGCGGGGAGAGCAGGAGTTCGCAGTGGAGACGGCCGCGGACATCCTGCACAGGAGAGTTCAATATCAGAAACACGCGCGCTGGATAGGCTACTCGCCTGATAACGTAACGATCCCGTCAACACAACGGACTTACCAACGCCGGGATCGGGACAAGCGAGCGACGCGCTCTTATCCAGGCGTCTCATTTCCCGTTGAGCCTTTTGCCAGGTTCCTCGGTTATTATCTTGCGGAGGGCTGCACCAACCGTCATGTAATCATCCTGGCTCAGAATCGCGGCGAGGTTCTGGACAAGATGGCCGACACGATACGCGCCATGGGGCTGCCTGCCTATCTGCCCGTGAGCGGCCTTGGCTGCGTTCGCACGCAATGTCTGCCACTCCGCGATTTTCTCGCTGCGCTCGGTCATTCGTACGACAAGCGCGTGCCTGCCATGGTCGGTGAGTGGACTCCCCGCCTCATCAGGATTTTCCTCGAAGCGATGATCGAGGGCGACGGCACGAACATCACGCGTCCCACCATCGAGTTATCTACACGTCATCCCGTGAGATGGCGGACGATCTGCAGGTGCTGGCGATCAAAGCGGGCTGGTCCGCAAATGTGCGGATCGACGACCGTACGGGCCTTCAACGCACCATGCCGAACGGCCAGCGCTTCCGTAACCTGCGCCCATGCTACGTAGTTTCCCTCATTTCACGCCGCCTGACGCCACTGGTCAACCACAACCGCAGATCCGCCGCGCGGAGCCGGTACTGGAACGAGGAAGGCTATAACGACGGTATCGAGCACTACGAGGGCCGTATTCATTGTGTCCGGGTCCCCAATGGCCTGCTGTTCGTCAGGCGTAACGGAAAACCTGTGGTCTCCGGGAACACCCATGAACTTGTAAGGCACCGGCCCGGGACAGCGGTCTCGCAGGAGTCGCTGAGGTTTGTCCGGCTGGACGAGATCCCGTTCTGGTTCCCGGAGTGGGCCCGGGAGGACCCGGAGCTGATGAAGCGGGCCACCGCCCTGCTCGGCCAGATGGAGGAGTTCCAGCGCTGGATGGCGGAGCACTTCGGGCTGGACGAGGAGGGGGTGCCGTTCCACGAGAAGAAGGAGAAGACCTCGTTCATGCGGCGGTTCGCGCCGGACGGGGTGGCCACCGGCATCGTCTGGACGGCGAACATCCGGACCCTGCGGCACACGATCGAGGCGCGGACCGACCCGGGGGCCGAGGAGGAGATCCGCCTGGTGTTCGGCAAGATCGCCGAGATCATGCGCGACGAGGCGCCCGCCCTGTTCGCTGACTACGAGGTCCAGGACGGGGCCTGGGTGCCGAAATGGCGGAAGGTCTGAGGTGGCCGGGTCAGGCCCGGTCAGCCGGGCGGCCGGCTGACCCGGTCAGCGGGTCAGCCGGGTCCCGGAGTGCTCGTGCGGGTCGTAGTGCAGGTGCTCGCCGGAGGCCCGGTGGGCGAGGACCCGCAGCGTGGCCCGGACCATGCCGGGCGGACCGCTCACGAACACCTCGCAGTCCTGCCAGCTGGCCTGCTGGCGCACCACGTCGTGCAGCAGGCCGGTCTGGCTGCCTGCGCCGGGATCGTCGGACAGCGCGGTGACCACCTCCAGCCGCGCGCAGTCGGACTCCAGCCGGGCCAGACCGTCCAGGTCGTACAGATCCGGCCGGCGCCGGGCCCCGACGAACAGCCGGATCCGGCGGGCGGCCTGGCTGGCCTGCCGGGCGGCCAGGCCTTCGATGATCGCCTTGATCGGCGCGAATCCGGTGCCGCCCGCGATGCACAGGACGTCGCGGGCCGAGTCCTCGTCGGCCACCATGGTGCCCCGCGCGGGCCCGAGCAGGACCGGGTCGCCCACCCCGGTGTCCTGCACCAGCGCCGTGCTGACCTGCCCGCCCGGAATGGCGCGGACGTGCAGGTCCAGTGAGCCGTCGGCGCGGGGCGCGTTGGCAATGGAGTAGTTCCGCCAGATCCGCGGCCAGCGCAGGACCTGCACGCTCAGGTATTGGCCGGGCTGATACGGGAATGGCTGGCCGGGCCGGACGGTGAGCACGGCCAGATCGGGACGGCGCCGTTCGTGCCGGATCACCTCCGCGACCCACCACGCCGGCTCGCCCGCCGCGTCCTGGGCCGCGGCGGCCATCACCGAGCAGATGTGGCTGATCGCCGTGTGCCAGGCGGCGCCGGTGTCCCGGTCCCACGCTGGCCCGTTGAGCAGGCGCAGCGCGGTCACCAGCGTCTCGCCGACGACCTGGTAATGCCGCTCCTGGACGCCGTACTTCCGGTGATCCCGGCCCAGTTCGGCCAGGTACTCATCCAGCGCCTGCGGGTTGTCCATGCTCCAGGCGCACCGGGCCAGCGCCGCGCCGAGCGCCCTCCGCTGCTCGTCCATGGCCAGCGGGAACATGGCCCGCAGTTCCGGGTGGGAGGTGAAGAGAAGGCTGTAGAAATACGCCATCTGCCTATCGGCGGCCGGACCGGTCTCCGGCAGGGTTTGTTTCAGGATGGTGTAATCGGGCGGGGCCGGGCGGTCACTGAATTCGGGGCATTCTCTTTTTGCGCCGGGTGCGGCCGGGGCGGCGACCGGGGGGCCGTCAGCCGGGTCGCCGGCTGTCGGGTGCCCGGGAGTTCCGGGCTGAGCAGGAAGGATGTCCGAATTCTGGGCGGTCGGCGGGACCGGGTCCGCCGCCGTGGGGTCGCACCCGGCCGACCCGGCCTGGCCCGTGGCGGAGTCGTGGGCCGGTTCCTCCGCAGGAATGCGTCCGCCGCCCGGTGTAATCGCCACGCCCTGAATTGTGGCACCCGCGCATGCTATCGACAAGTCATTCCGGGTAAGCCGGAATCGGCACCCGGTGCGCCGCTTAATAGCACTTACTAACTACTAAGAAACGTAGTTAGTAAGTTGAATTGCGCTGGGCGGCGCACCGCCCTGGCCATTTCCGGCGCTGGGCTGCCTGTTCATCGTGCCAGCCCGTCAGCCAGCCCGGTCAGCCAGCCCGGTCAGCCGGTGCGGGGAGGCGGTACGGGAGGCGGTGCGGGAGGCGGTGCGGCCGGCCCGCGGCACGGGCCAGCCGGACGCGGCAGCGCGAGCGGCCGGTCCTACGATGATGCGATGACGTCAGCCGGGTACCTCCGCTTTCCGCATATTCACGGTGACCTGCTCGCTTTCGTGGCCGAAGACGATGTGTGGCTGGCGCCGCTGGACGGTGGCCGGGCGTGGCGGCTGTCCGCGGACCGGGCTGAGGCCGCGAACCCGCGGTTTTCCCGTGACGGGCGCTGGGTGGCCTGGACCAGCTGGCGGGACGGCCCGGCCGAGGTCTACCTGGCCGGCGTGGACGGTGAGCGGGCCCGCCGCCTCACCTACTGGAGTGATCAGGCCGCCCGGGTGTGCGGCTGGACCCCGGGCGGCGAGGTGGTGGCCGTGAGCGCGAGCGGCCAGGCCTTCGAGCGGCAGGGCTGGGCGCATACGGTCCCGGTGGATGGTGGCGCGCCGCAGCGCATGCCGCTCGGCCCGGTCGCGGACGTGGCCCTGGAGGAAACCGCGCGGGCGCTGCTGAACGGCAGCTGGGGACGTGACCCGGCGTTCTGGAAGCGGTACCGGGGCGGCACCGCGGGACGGCTGTGGACCTCCGCGGGCGGCGCGCCGTTCCAGCGCATCCTGGCCGGCCTGGCCGGCCAGTTCGCCAGTCCCATGCTGGTCGGTGACCGGCTGGCGTTCCTGTCCGACCACGAGGGCACCGGCAACGTGTACTCATGCCGGCTGGACGGTTCCGGCCTGCTCCGGCACACCGACCACGACGGCGGGTACGCCCGCCAGGCCGGTACGGATGGCACCCGGGTGATCTACCAGTGCCGTGGTGAGCTGTGGCTGCTGGATGACCTCGCGCCGGACAGCGAGCCCCGGCCGCTGAGCATCAGCCTGGGCTCGGCGTCCACCGCGCTGGCCCCGCGCCTCATCTCCGCCGCCGACCACCTGGGCGACCTGTCCTCTGACCACACCGGCCTGGCCAGCGTGATCGAGGTCCGGGGCACGGTGCACTGGCTCACCCACCGGGACGGCCCGGCCCGGGCCCTGGCCGTCGATCCGGACGTGCGGGCCCGGATGCCCCGGGTACTGGGCCGGGACGGGCAGGTCGTGTGGGTCAGCGACGCCGGCGGCGTGGACGGCCTCGAGGTCTCCCCGGCGGAGGGCCCGGAGGTGCCCCGCCGCCGGGGATCCGGGCCGGCTCGCCGCGGGGGAGCTGGGGCTGGTTGACGAGCTGGCCGCCGCCCCGGACGGGTCGACGGTGGCGGTCGCCGCCCGGGACGGGCGGCTGCTGGTGGTGGACATCGGCTCCGGCGCGGTGCGGCAGCTGGCCCAGTCCCCGGACGGGGCCATCTCCGGGCTGTCCTACTCGCCGGACTCAGCCTGGCTGGCCTGGTCGCACCCGGGCCCGCAGCCGCTCAGCCGGATCCGGCTCGCCCGGCTGGCCGACGACGAGATCATGGACGTGACCGACGGCCGCTTCGTCGACTCCGAGCCGGTCTTCACCGCGGACGGGAAGTACCTGGCCTTCCTGTCCGCGCGCATCTTCGACCCGGTCTACGACGCGCACTTCTTCGACCTCTCGTTCCCGTTCGGGTCGCGGCCGTACCTGGTGCCGCTGGCCGCGGACACCCCGTCCCCGTTCGCGCCGCTGCCGCAGGGCCGGCCGGTGGGCAACGGGGAGGACAAGGACGGGGACAAGAACGGGGGCCAAGGCGAGGCGGGCGGCGCGGGCCAGGATCCGGGCGAGCACGCGGAGGGGGAGATCGTCGCCCAGGACCGCGACGGCGAAGGCCCGGCAGACGGTGACGACGATGCCCCGCCGCCCGTCCGGGTGGACGCCGAGGGCCTGGACACCCGGGTGGTCAGCCTGCCGGTGCCCGAGTCCCGGTACGCGTCCCTGCAGGCGGTGGCCGGCGGGTTCGCCTGGCTGAAGGAGCCGGTGACCGGGGTGCTCGGCGAGGGCGCCGCGGTACCGGACGCCAAGCGGCCGCGCTCCGCCCTGGAGCGCTTCGACCTGGCCCGCCGGAAGACCACGGAGCTGGTCAGCGGGCTGGACTGGTTCGTGGCCAGCGGCGACGGCGAGTGGCTGGTAGTCCGCGACGGCAGCGAGCTGCGGGTGGTCCCCGCCCAGCGCAAGGCGGATCCCGACGGGGGGGACAGCGTCCAGGTCGACCTGTCCCGGGCCCGGTTCATGGCCGACCCGGTGGCGCTCTGGCAGCACGCCTACACCGAAGTCGGCCGCTTCATGCAGCACGACTTCTGGGTCCCTGACCTGGCCGGGGTGGACTGGCCCGGGGTCCTGGAGTCCTACCGGCCGGTGCTGGACCGGATCGGCACCCCCGCGGAGTTCGCCGACCTGCTCTGGGAGGTGGTCGGCGAGCTGGGCACCTCGCACGCCTACATCCGGCCCCCGGGGCGGCCCCGGCAGCGGCGGCAAGGGGCAGGTCGGCCTGCTCGGCGCGGACCTGTCCCGGGACACCGGCGGCCGCTGGCGGATCGACCGGGTGCTGCCCGGCGAGTCCTCCGACCCGCGGGCCCGCGCCCCGCTGGCCGCCCCGGGCGTGACGGTCCGGCCCGGGGACGTGCTGCTGGCCGTGGACGGGCGGCCGGTGGACCCCGTCGTCGGCCCGGGGCCGCTGCTGGTCGGCACCGCGGGCCTGCCCGTGGAGCTCACGGTGGGGCGGGAAGGTGAGCTGCCCCGGCGGTTCGCGGTGACCCCGCTGGGCAGCGACCGCCGGCTGCGCTACCAGGACTGGGTGGCCGGGAAACGGCAGCGGGTCCGCGAGCTGACCGGCGGCCGCGCCGGGTACCTGCACATCCCGGACATGATGGGGGAGGGCTGGGCGCACTTCCACCGGGACCTGCGGGTGGAGATGGCGCAGGAGGCGCTGGTCATGGACGTCCGGTCCAACCGCGGCGGCCACGTGTCGGAGCTGGTGATCGAGAAGCTGGCCCGCCGGATCATGGGCTGGGACATCCCGCGCGGGATGACCCCGTCCACCTACCCTAGGGACGCGCCGCGCGGGCCGGTGGTGGCCCTGGCCGACGAGAACGCCGGCTCGGACGGCGACATCGTGACCGCGGCCATCCGCATCCTCGGCCTCGGCCCGGTGGTCGGGGCCCGGACCTGGGGCGGGGTCATCGGCATCAACGCGCCGTTCATCCTGGTCGACGGCACCGGGATGACGGTTCCCCGGTACGCCATCTGGCTGGAGGGCTTCGGCTGGGAACTGGAGAACCACGGCGTCGACCCGGACGTTGAGGTCCTCATCTCACCCCAGGACTGGGCCGAGGGCCGGGACGTGCAGCTGGAGACCGCGGTGCGGCTGGCCATGGAGGCCCTGGAGGCCCGCCCGGCCGCCGGCCGCCGGGCACGTCCGACCGCCCGTCCAAGCAGCGCCCGCCGCTGCCGCCCCGCCCGCCGGGGTAGCCCGCGGCCGGCGCGTTCCGGAGGCTGGCGATCACGGCCCTGCCGGCGCATCATGAAGGTGGGCAGCACGGGGCGGGCTCGGCCGGTTCTCCGCCCGGGTGCTGACGTGGCGAGAGAAGCGTGAGCCCGATGCCAGCCGACACCCAGTTCCAGCTGCAGGCCCAGCACCCGGCCAACCTGGACCGGTGCCGGCGCTGCGGTTCCCCGCGCATCCTGCACGGGGACGACGGGAGCTGCGGCCTGTCCTTCTCCCTGGGCCGCGGCGTTCCGGCGCTGCTGGTCACGCTGGGCGGCCTGCTCGTCGTGCTCGGCGGCGCGGCCTGGCTGCTGGCCACCGCGCCCGCGATCAACGCTGCCTCCGTGCTCGCCTTCGGCTGCCTGGTCGTCCTGGTCCTGGGCGCCGCCGCCACGGTCCTGGCCTGCCGCGCCGAGCGCCGTGAGTGAGCCCCCGGTGCCAGTGGTGCCGCTGGGGAAGGTGATTCTTCATCCTCGGGGCGGGCCCGGTCAGCTGGCCTGCCTTCCCGCCCGCTTGCCGTGCTTGCGGTGCACGGTCTGCTTGGTCACGCCGAGCCGGGTGGCGATGTCCTGCCAGGACCACCCGAGCGCTCGCGCGTTATCGACCTGGAGGATCTCCAGCCGTTCGGCCAGCGCCCGCAGGGCCGCCACCGCGCGCAGGCCGACGTCCGGGTCGGTGCTGGCGGCACCCTCGGTGATCTCGAGTGCGGATTCCATGCGCGTCAGCCTATGCTGACGATGCCCTCTCGTCAACATAAGCTGACGAGCAGCCCCGGGCTACCCGTGGGACATCTCCTGGATGGCACTGATCCGGCGGAGCGGGCCGGTGACCAGGAAGATGCGCGTGTCCTCATCCTTGGCCAGGTAGGGGGGCAGCTTCCCGGCGGCGATGGTCATCGCCTGCATCGTCTTCACCGGGAAGACCGTGATGGCGGGCGCCCGGGATGACGTACCCCGTCTCGGTGGCCGTGGCGATCGTGTAATGGCCGTCGTCCGGCCCACCGCAGACGAGGGTGGCGGGATTCCCGGTCAGCACCAGGGTCCCGTACACCGTGGGCTTCACCCTGGTCACGTGCATGAAGGTGGGCGCGGACGGACCCGTACAAGGGCGTTCCGCGGCGGCGCCGGCGGCGGCGGTGGACACCCGGGCGGCGGCCGCGGCCGTCACCGGGCTGGCCGGGTGGTTTGCCGGGCTGGGTGAGTGGCCAGCCGGGCTGCAGGCGACCACGAGGAGCGCCACGGGCAGGGCCGCGGCGCCGGTCAGCAGCCGGGCGCATCGGGTGCGGTCACGGGACTCCTCAGCGGTGCCGCTCAGAGCGGGCTGGTGTAGCTGCCGATCCAGTGGAGCTTGAGCCAGAGGATGGCCGCGGTCCACGCCCCGGTCACCTCAAGCACGCCGACCAGGACCAGCAGGCCGCCGCCGATCCGGGAGATGAGCTGGGCGTGCCGCCGGGCGAACTGGAACGCGGTCACGCCCCGCTGGAAGGCCAGGGCCACGATGATGAACGGGATGCCCAGGCCGAGGCCGTAGATGAAGGCGAGCACGGCGCCGCGCACCGCGGTGCCTGAGGTGAGCGACAGCGACAGCACGACGGACAGGGTCGGGCCAGCGCACGGGGTCCAGCTCACCGCGAACAGCACCCCGAGCAGCGGGGCGCTCAGCGCAGGCCCGCGGCCTGATCGAGGGCCGGACGATCCGCCCGGTCACCGGGAAGCGGTCGAACACCCCGGCGAACAGCAAGCCCAGCACGATCGTGACCCCGCCCAGCACCTGGGTCACCCCGGCCTCGTGGCGCTGCAGCATCAGCCCCAGGCCGCCGAAGGCCAGGCCCTCGGTGCCGAACACGACGGAAAAGCCCACCACGAAGAGCACGGTGCCGAGCAGGGTCCGGCCCCGGGTGGCCCCGGCGGGCCGGCCCGGCCAGGCGGTCGTGCGGCGGGCGGGAGTCCCGGGCGAGCCAGCCGCGCCCGCGGCGGCCGGGGCCCGGCCGGCCGCGTCGTTCACGGCCGTGTCGTTCACGGCCGTGTCGTTCACGGCCACGGCGGTCCCGTCGGGGGTCACTGCCACCCGCTCGGTGGCGGCCGCCTCGGCCTGCTGCGCGTCGGTCCCGGACATGCCGGTCACGTAGGACAGGTAGCCGGGGACCAGCGGCAGGACGCAGGGTGACATGAACGTGAGCGCGCCGGCCGCCGCCGCGATGGGCGCGGCCAGGATCAGCGGTCCGGCCTGGACCAGGTGCTCGATCCCGCCACCCATCGGCACGCCTCCTGTTCGCGCCCCAAACTACCGGTTCCCGGTCAGCCGCCGGGCGCTGGCCGGCGGGCGGAGGGCCCATTGCCCCGGGCCGCCCCCGGATCTACTGTTCGGGTGAGTTCCGGCTGTTGGTTTACGGAGAACTGTGTGCGATCGCGTCCGATCATGCGCAGTCATCGTAAGCCACTGGCCTGCGGATTCATCCCCGGCGGGGCCGGGCACGCGCCCCGCCACCCTGTTCAGAACGGAGATCATCATGGATGATGCGTTCCGCCGGGCCCTCTCCCGCCTGGCCGGCCGCCACCTCGGCACGACGCTGCGCAGCGGGTTAAGCCGCCACGGGCTGAAGAGGCGCGTCGCGCTCACGGCGGCGCCGGCCCTGCTGGTCGTGCCGCTGATGACCGGCGTGACCGGGTCGGCGGGGCCGGCGCAGGCCGGGGGGCCCGGCCCGCAATCGGTCCCCACCGTCAACTGGGCGCTGTCCGGGACGGCCAGCGCCACCTCCACGGAGTCCGGGGACCCGGCCGCCAACGCCGTCGACGGCGACGCCGGGACCGACTGGTGCACCGGGTCGTGGACCGGGAGCCTGGTGGTCAACCTGGGCCAGGTTCGCGCGCTCAGCGACCTGGGCATCACGCTGGACGCCAGCAGCCCGTCGGCCAGCGCGACCATCCAGGTCGCCACCCAGGCGGGCGACTGGCACGCCGTGCCCGCTGCCCGCAACGTGGCGCTGGACCCGGGGAACCCGATGTACGTGCCGCTGCCCCCGGGTACCCAGGCCCGGTACGCCCAGCTCACCGTCTACAGCGATACCGGCGCGGACGTGTGCGTGGGAGAGTTCCGGACCTACGGGCCCGACCCCGCGGCGGCGGGCATGGATTTCGGGGCGGACCTGTCCTTCACCCCGCAGGAGCTCGCGGCCGGGGCGCAGTTCACCTATCACGGGCAGCAGCAGAGCCCGGTCGCGATCATGCGCGAGAACGGCGCCAACTACGTGCGGATGCGGCTGTGGGTCAACCCACCCGCGGGCTATAACGATCTGTCCGTGGACCTGGCCCTGGCCCGGCAGGTGCACGCGGCCGGAATGAAGATCTACCTGGACATCATGTACTCCGACTTCTGGGCCGACCCGACCAAGCAGAACATCCCCGCCGCGTGGCAGGGGCAGGACCTGGCCCAGCTCACCGCGACCGTGCAGTCCTACACCCAGCAGGTGATCGGTGCGTTCGCGAAGCAGGGCACGCCGGTGGACATGGTGTCGATCGGGAACGAGATCCGCAACGGCATCCTGTGGCCGGTCGGCGAGGTGAACGATCCCTCGGTCCCCGCGGACTACGACAACCTGGCCACGCTGCTCAAGGCGGGCGTGGCCGGGGCCCGGGCCGCCAACCCGCCGGGCCACCAGCTGCTGATCATGATGCACTACGACCAGGGCGGCAACAACGCGCTCAGCCAGGCCTTCTTCCAGAACCTGGTCACCCAGGGCGTGCCGTTCGACGTGATCGGCCTGTCGTACTACCCGTTCTTCCACGGGCCGATCTCGGCCATGCGGCAGAACGTTGACGCGCTGGCCACCCAGTTCCACAAGAAGATCGTTATTGCGGAGACTCAGTACCCGTGGACGCTGGCCAACGGGAACTCGCCGATCGGCGACAGCACGGGCAACTTCGTCTGGGAGCCGAGCCAGCTCTCGGCCGGCTACCCGGCCAGTCCCGGCGGCCAGCTGTCCTTCGTGACGGACGAGCTGTCCATCCTGGCCCAGGTCCCCGACGGGCTGGGCGCGGGGCTGTTCTACTGGGCGCCGGACTGGATCCCCGGCGTGCCGTGGGAGCCCGGGGCCGGGATCGGCACCCCTAACGCCAACCTCACGCTGTTCAATTCCCAGGGCGTGGCCCTGCCGTCGACCGGGATCTTCCGGAACCCGGCCGCCGTGTGCCAGAGCTACGACCCCTGGGACGTGCCCTGCGTCATCGGCGGCTGAGCTGGCCCGGGGCCGGCGGGGCGACCCGCCGGCCCCCCGGCTGGCGCGCCAGGGACTGGCCGGATGCCGGGTGCGGGGAGCTCAGCCGGAACAGGTTGAGCACCTGGCAGAGCAGGGCCACGGCGGTGAGCAGGCCCATGCCCAGGGACGCGCCATTGCCCCCGGCGTTCACGAACGCCGCCCCGCTGCCCGCCGCGCCGAGCACGGCGAGCAGGGTCACCAGCGAGGTCGCCAGGAAGAACCCCCGGCGGTCCGCGACCGCCCGGACCACCAGCACGACGGAGCCGACCAGCAGGAGAAGCCCGAGCCCGGCGTGCACCGCCAGCGCGGCCGGGCCGTTGGCCAGCGCCCGGCCGATCGCCCCGAACTCGCCGCCGCCATGATCCCGGGCGGGCACCGTGACGTAGAGGTTCACCCACAGCCCCAGGGCGTACTGGACGAGCAGCCCGGCCGAGAGGCCGAGGCTGGACCGGCGGACGGCCCCGTCGCCCCCGGCCCTCGGCCCGGCCCCGGCGCCCCCGGCCCTCGGCCCGGCCCCGTCGCCCCCGGCCCTGGGCCCGGCCCCGGCGGCCCGGGACACTCCTGATCTGCCCGCCGTCTCGGGCACCATGATCCACCACTTCCGCTCACGAGATGATTCCGGAGTTTTATTGTTTCTAACAGAGATGATTTCACATCGCAAGTATTTTGCCGAGTGATAGTGTCAGGGAGGTGGAGGACGTGACGCGGGAGCCCGCGCAGGCCCCGGACATACCGGGGGAGCACCTGGCCTTCCTGCTCGTCCAGCTGGGGCTGCACGGCGCCCGGCGGTACGGCGAGCGGCTGGCCCCGCTGGGCCTGGAGCAGCGGCATGCCGGGATGCTCATCCGGCTGGCCGCGAACCAGGGCCGCTCCCAGCAGGCCATCGGGGAGATGATCGGGGTGACCGCGACCCGGATGGTCTTCCTGGTCAACGAGCTGGAAAAGCTCGGCCTGGTCGAGCGCAGGCGTAATCCCGCCGACCGCCGCTCCCATGCGCTCTACCTGACCGGCCAGGGCCTGAGCATGGTGGACCGGGTCCGGGCGGTGAGCGCGGAGCACGAGGCGGAGTTCAGCGCCGGGCTGACCGAAGCGCAGCGGGCCCAGCTGGTCGGCCTGCTCCGGGTGATGGCCCAGGAGCAGGGACTGCACCCGCAGGGGATGCCCGGCCGGCCGGGTTCCTGACGCTCGGCGCTAGACGTCCAGTTCCTGCAGCGCCGCCCCGACCGCCCCGTGGAAGGTCGGGTAGGCGTAGATCATCTCGCGCAGCCGCCGGACCGGGACCCGGGCGTGCACGGCGAGGGTGAGCATGCTCAGCACCTCGCCCCGGCAGGCCCGGCCGAGCTGGCCCCGACCAGGATGCCCGGGCCGGCGTCGGCGATCAGCTTGATGAAGCCGTCGTTGCCTGCCTGGTGGATCCAGCCCCGGGGGGACTTGGGGACCGGGTAGCAGCCGGTCCGCACGTCGAGACCGCGGTCCCGGGCCTGGGCCTCGCTGAGCCCGACGGACCCGACCTCCGGATCGGTGAAGGTCACCCGGGGTACCGCGTGGTACTCGGCGGGGGAGACCTCCTCGCCGAGGATGTCGTGCACGACGATGTTCGCCTCGTACATGGACATGTGGGTGAACGCGCCGTGGCCGGTGATGTCGCCGACCGCCCACACCCCCGGCGCGACCCGCAGGTGGTCGTCCACCGGGATGGTCCGGGCGCTCTCGTCCACGCCCACCGCGCCGGCCCCGATCCCGGCCAGGTCGGTCCGCCGCCCCGTCGCCACCAGCAGCGCGTCCCCGGTTACCTCGGTGCCGTCGGACAGGGCCAGCGTGAAGGCCGTCCCGTCGTGGCGGACCGACCGGGCCGTGGTGCCGGTGCGTACCTCGATGCCCTCCCGGCCGAAGACCTCCGCCAGCAGCGCGCCCGACTCCGGCTCCTCCGGCGGCAGCAGGCGCCCGGACTCCTCGATCACGGTGACCCGGGCCCCGAACCGGGCAAAAACCTGGGAAAGTTCCGACCCGATCGCCCCGCCGCCGAGCACCAGCAGCGACGCAGGCACGTCGGTGGCCTCGATGGCTTCCCGGTTGGTCCAGTAGGGGGTGCCCGCGAGGCCCCCGATGGGCGGGACGGATGGCTGCGTCCCGGTGTTGATGACGATGCCACGCCGGGCCCGGAGCACGTGCTCGCCCACCGTCACCTCGCCGGGCGCGGTGATCCGGCCGTGCCCGCGGAACAGGGTGCCGCCCTGGCCGGTGAACCGGTCGACCGCGACCTTGTCGTCCCAGTTGTCGGTGGCCTGTTCCCTGATCCGCTGGGCGACCGGGGCCCAGTCCGGGTGCACCTGCGAGCTCCCGGCCAGGCCGGGGATCCGGCGTCCCTCAGCCAGCAGGTTGGCGGCCCGGATCATCATCTTGGACGGGACACAGCCCCAGTACGGGCACTCGCCGCCGACCAGGCGGGCCTCCACGCCCGCCACCGACAGGCCGGCCGCGGCGAGCCGCCCGGCCGCGTCCTCACCCCCCGGGCCCATGCCCAGCACGACGACATCCACCTCGTGCGCGGTCATGCCGCCTCCACTGCCATCAGTCCGGGGGTGCGTCCGTCCGGGGTCTCAGGGTATGACAGGGTGGAATTGCAGCGACCCAGACCTGGTTTCCTAGAACGTGCCTGGCGCACAACCGACACGGACGGGGTAATCGATGACCTCTGAGCGCGGCGATCATGCCCGTTCGCCTGGCCCACCGCTCACCGAACGTGAGGCGGAAGAGCAGGCGCACGGGATCGCCTTCAAGACCGGCCCGCCCGGACGGGTCGGGGTAGAGCTGGAATGGCTGGTCTGTGACGGCCGTGATCCCGCTCTTCCCGTGGACCAGCGGCGAGTGGCCGCCGCCCTCGCCCGCCTGGACGAGCCCGGGGCGCTCCCTGGCCGGGGCCGGCTGACTACCGAACCTGGCGGCCAGGTTGAGCTGAGTTCCGCGCCCGCGTCGGGCCTGGGCGGCTGCGTGGCCGCGGCGGGCCGCGATCTCACGGCCGTCCGCCAGGCCATCGCCCCGGCGGGCCTCAGCCTCGCCGGACATGGCCTCGATCCCCTCCGACCTCCCCGCCGCGTGCTGGACCTGCCGCGGTACGCGGCCATGGAGGAATTCTTCGATCGCACCGGCCCCTGGGGCCGGGTCATGATGTGCAGCACCGCCTCCGTCCAGGTGTGCGTGGACGCCGGGCAGGAGCAGGGCGGGCCCTCCGGATTCCGCTGGCGCTGGCATCTGCTGCACGGGCTGACCCCGGTCCTGGTGGCGTCGTTCGCCAATTCCCCGTTCCAGGACAGCAGGCTGTCGGGCTGGAAATCGACCCGGCAGGCGGTCTGGTCCCGGCTCGATCCGAGCCGGACCCGGGCCCCGGCGGACGCGGACCCGGGCGCGGCGGACCGCGGCGCGGGCTGGCCGGAAGACACCGATCCGCGCGACGCGTGGGTGAGCTACGTGCTCGACGCCCAGGTCATGCTGCTGCGTGACCCGGGGTCCCGCCGCTGGACGGCGCCCTCCGGCCTCACCTTCCGCGACTGGGTCCGCGGCGCGATCGGCCCCCCGCCCACCGCCGACGACCTCACCTACCACCTGTCCACCCTGTTCCCGCCGGTCCGGCCACGCGGGCACCTGGAGCTCCGGGTCATCGACGCCCAGCCGGGCGACGGCTGGATCGTGCCAACCGCGGTGGTGTCCGCCCTGCTCGATGATCCGATCGCGGCGCAGGCCGCGATGGCCGCGGTCGAGCCGCTGCAGAAGGAAGGCCGCCCCGGCGAGCTGCTCCTGCGCGCGGCCCGGCTGGGCCAGGACGACCCGCAGCTGGCCGCGGCCAGCCGCGAATGTTTCGCCGCGGCCGACGCGGCGCTCGGCAGGCTCGGCGCCCCGGCCGCTATCCGGGACGCCGTGGCCGGATTCGCCGAGCGCTACGTACTGCGCGGCCGCTGCCCGGCGGACGACCGGCTGGACGAGGCCCGCGCGGCGATCGGCGGCCCGAACGGCCTCCGCCCCTTCCCGGAGAACGGCTCTCACCCCGACGCGTGCCTGGAGGAGTCCCCATGACATCCACGCCTGCCACCCCCGCCCCCCGCCCGCAGGCCGACGGTGACGACCTGCGGGAACTGATCGCGGGGAACCTGCTCACCGCCCGGGAGCGGACCCGGCTGCTCACCGAGTCCGTGGACGACACGGACCTGGTCCGCCAGCACTCTCCGCTGATGTCTCCGCTGGTCTGGGACCTGGCGCACATCGCCAACCAGGAGGAGCTGTGGCTGCTGCGCAACGTGGGCGGCCGGGAGCCCATGCACCCCGAGATCGACCCGCTCTACGACGCGTTCGAGCACCCGCGCGCAGCGCGGCCCACCCTGCCGCTGCTGCCGCCGGCCGAGGCCCGCGCGTACGCCCGCGAGGTCCGCGGCCGGGTCATGGACCTGCTGGAATCGGCCAAGTTCGCCGGGCGCCCCGCTGCTCACCGACGGGTTCGCCTACGGCATGGTGGCCCAGCACGAGCAGCAGCACGACGAGACCATGCTGATCACCCACCAGCTGCGCCGCGGTGCGGCGGCGCTCGCCGCGGCGCCGCCCGGGCCGCCGCCGCCGGACGCCCTGCGCCTGCCGCCCGAGGTGCTGGTGGCCGGCGGCCCGTTCACCATGGGTACCTCCACCGAGCCGTGGGCGCTGGACAACGAGCGGCCCGCGCACCAGGTCAACCTGCCGTCCTTCTACCTGGACAGCACGCCGGTCAGCAACGCCGCCTACCAGGAGTTCATGGCCGACGGCGGGTATGACGACCCGCGCTGGTGGACCCCGGAAGGCTGGGACCACCGGCAGCGGGCCGGCCTGACCGCGCCGAATTACTGGCGCCGCGACGGGGCCGTCTGGATCCGCGACCGGTTCGGGGTCACCGAGCCCGTGCCCCCGGCCGAGCCGGTGCTGCACGTCAGCTGGTACGAGGCGGACGCCTACGCCCGCTGGGCCGGGCGCCGCCTGCCGACCGAGGCGGAGTGGGAGAAGGCGGCCCGGTTCGATCCGGCCACCGGGCGGTCCCGGCGCTTCCCGTGGGGCGACGACGACCCGTCTGCCGGCCGGGCCAACCTCGGCCAGCAGTACCTCCAGCCCGCCCCGGCGGGCAGTTACCCCGAGGGCGCCGCCCCGTGCGGCGCGCGGCAGCTGATCGGGGACGTGTGGGAGTGGACCAGCAGCGACTTCCTGCCCTACCCCGGCTTCCGTGCCTGGCCGTACCGCGAGTACTCGGAGGTCTTCTTCGGCGCCGAGTACAAGGTGATGCGCGGCGGCTCGTTCGCGGTGGGCCCGGTGGCCTGCCGGGGCACGTTCCGCAACTGGGACTACCCGATCCGGCGGCAGATCTTCTCCGGCTTCCGGACCGCCCGGGGTGCCGCGCCCGCGGTGCCAGGCGGCCCCGGCCAGCCGGGCAGCCCCGGCCAGCCGGGCAGCCCCGGCCAGCGCGGCGGCCCCGGCCAGCCCGGCGGCCAGCGTCCGGGCGGGGAGTGACGCCACCGGATGTGCCGCCATCTGGCCTACCTGGGGCCGCGGGCCAGCCTGCGGTCGGTGCTCACCGACCCGCCGCACGGGCTGCTCCGCCAGTCCTGGGCGCCCCGCCAGCAGAAACACGGCACGGTCAACGCGGACGGGTTCGGGGTGGGCTGGTACGCCGACGGTGACCCGGTCCGGCCCGCTACCGGCGCGCGTCGCCCATGTGGGGGGACGCGTCCTTCGCCGACCTGGCCCGGGTGACCAGGACCCGGGCGCTGCTCGCCGCGGTCCGCTCGGCCACCGACGGCACCGCCCAGGGTGAGGCGGCGGCCGCGCCGTACGCCGCGGGGCCGTGGCTGTTCAGCCACAACGGCAGGCTGGACGGCTGGCCTGCCGCGACGGCCGGGCTGGCCGCCACCCTGCCCGCCGCCGACCTGCTCGCCCTCGAGGCCCGCACCGATTCGGCGCTGGCCTGGGCGCTCGTGCAGCAGCGGCTGCGGGCCGGGGAGGGCCCGGCCGACGCGCTGGCCGCCACGGTCGGTGACCTGGACGAGGCCGGGATCACCGGCCGGTTCAACTTCCTGCTGACCGACGGGACGGCGATCGCCGCCACGGCCGCGGGCGACACCCTGTGCTACCGGAGCCAGCCCGGCCAGGTCGTGGTGGCCTCCGAGCCATCCGATGACGAGCCGGGCTGGCACCTGGTGGCGGACCGCTCGGTGCTGACCGCCCGGCCGGGCGGGGTGGATACCAGCCCGCTCAAGCCCCCGGGATGACCCCGCACACCCGCACGGACAGCCTGCCAACGACGGAACTGGCCGGGGACGGCCCAGGGAAAGGGACTCCGATCATGAACCAGCTGCATGTCGAGAGGTGCCTGCCGGACGGTTTCCTGGCCGCCGCGCTGCGCGCGGACGCGCAGGCGGGCCTCACCGCGGTGCCGAAGACCCTGCCGCCCAAGTGGTTCTATGACGAGCGGGGCAGTGAGCTGTTCGAGAAGATCACCCTGCTGCCGGAGTACTACCCCACCCGGGCCGAGCGCTCCATCCTGGCCGCCGCGGCCCCCGCGGTCGCCGCGGCGACCGGGGCCAGCGCCCTGGTCGAGCTGGGCTCCGGCTCGTCGGAGAAGACCCGGCTGCTGCTCGACGCGCTGCGTGACGCCGGCTCGCTGCGCAGCTACGTGCCGGTGGACGTGAGCGAGAGCGCGCTGATCGGCGCCGCGCACCGGGTCCTCGGCAGCTACCCGGGGCTGACCGTGAACGCGGTGGTCTCGGACTTCGAGGCCCGGCTGGGGCTGCCCGCGCCCGACGGGCCCCGCCTGGTCGCCTTCCTGGGCAGCACGATCGGTAACCTGCTGCCTGCCGAGCGGGCCGCGTTCCTGGCCCGGCTGCGGGCGGGCCTGCGCGCCGGCGACGCCCTGCTGCTCGGCACCGACCTGGTCAAGGACCCGGCGGTGCTGCTGGCCGCCTACGACGACGCCGCCGGGGTGACCGCCGCGTTCAACAAGAACGTGCTGGCCGTCCTGAACAGTGAGCTGGGGGCGGACTTCGACCCGGACGCGTTCGACCACATGGCCGTGTGGGACCCCCAGGCCGAGTGGATCGAGATGCGGCTGCGCTCTGCGGAGGAGCAGGTGGTGCGGCTGCCCGGCATCGGGCTGACCGTGGCGTTCGCGGCGGGCGAGCAGCTGCGGACCGAGGTGTCGGCCAAGTTCCGGCGGGCCGGCGTGGCGGCCGAGCTGGCCGCCGCCGGGTTCACGATGGCATCCTGGTGGACCGACGACCAGGACCGGTTCGCCCTGTCGCTGTCCGTCCCGGCCTGACCATCCCCGTGAAATAGCCCTGATGCGCAGTTGGGGAAGATCACGTGCCTGGGGCCCGGCGCGGTATGGTTCACGCCAGGAACCCTGGCCCGCGCGGGGTATTCGGATTCGAGGCGGCAGACATCACCATGGAGAAATGGAATCCGGCGGCCCGCCATGACCTTCGTGGCGGGAGCGGCTGATGCTCACGGTCCCGTCCGCGGGCAGTGCGGACGTGTGGTGGCTCGATATCACCTCGGTCAACGTGGGCCGCGCTGAGCTGGCCGAGCTCAGCCTGGAGGAGCACAAGCGCGCCGCGGCGTTCGCGTTCCGCGCTGACCGGCGCCGGTACACCGCCGCGCACGTGATGCTGCGCCGGGTCCTGTCCGGCTACCTGGATTTCCCGCCCTCCAGCCTGGTCTTCCACCGTGAGCCGTGCCCCCGGTGCGGGAAGCCGACCGGCCGGCCCGCCCTGCCGCTGCGGTTCGGCGTGCACTTCTCCCTCGCGCACAGCGGGGACGCGGTGCTGATCGCCGTGGCCAGCCAGCAGGTCGGCGTGGACGTGGAACAGCAGCCGACCGGGTGCGTCTGCTCGATGTCCGCCGACATGAACGCCGCCGACGCCGAGTGGGGCCGGTCGCTCAGCGAAGCCGGACGGCACGAGCTGGTCATCCGGTGGTGGGTGCGGTCCGAGGCGGTCCTCAAGTGCACCGGCGAGGGCATCGGCCACGACGTCGGTGAGTTCCCGGTCCTGGGCCGGCCCGGGGCCCCATCTGGCCTGGCCGGGCCGGGCGCCCCGGATCAGCTGGTGCCTGCCAGCCCGGTGCACGGCTGCTCACTGATCTCGCTCCCGGCGCCCGCGGGCTACCAGGCCGCGCTCGCGCTGGCCGGGAACACCCGGGCCATCCGGCTCAACGTCCAGGCGCCCTGGGCGCCCGCTGGCGTGCGCGCGGCCAGCCGGGGCGCCCCGGTCCGCTGAGCAGCTCACGTCCGGCCGCCGGGCCCGGCCCGGGAGTGGCCCGCGTGTCCCGTGGACGGCGCGGCGCCGGTGCGGCCGGGGTGGGACGTCAACGACAGGAGGATTCCGATGGCGGCGGCCTACGACCCTGGGCAGTGGCACGATTTTGCCACCTCCTACGCTGCCGCGGCGGGTGCCCTGCTGGGCCTGGCCTTCGTGGCCATCTCCTTCAATCTCGACGCGATCCTGAAGGTCAAGGCGCTGCCCGACCGGGCCATCGAGACACTGTCGTTGTTCGCCTACCCGCTCGCGGGCAGCCTGCTCATCCAGCTTCCGGGGCTGTCCGGTCTGGCCCTGGGCATCGGCGAGGCCATCCTCGCCGCCGGGGTCATCTGGCTGGCGCTGAGGAACATCCCGCGGTGGCGGCAGGAGCGGGCGGATCCGCTCAGCTGGCGCCTCACCCATTTCGTCCCCGCGGCCCTGGTCGCCGCGCTGGCCGCGGCGGGGGCGGGGGCCACGATGACCACCAGCTTGGGCGGCCTGTACTGGCTGGCCGCCGCGATGACCGTGGGGACCATGTCCGGCCTGATCAACAGCTGGGTCCTGCTGGTTGAGATCAGGCGCTGAGCTGAACGGCAGTGTTCGTGGCGGAGGGCATCCGCGATCTCTGGCCGTCTGCGTGGCAGAGTTGGAGCCACCGGACCGGCCGTCGGCCGGCGGCAGAGGGGGAACCTGCATGCGGCCGTTCTTCAAGCATGACGACTTCAACTTCCTGACCGAGATCGCGCTCGGCTCGGTATACCGGCAGGCGGCGGACGTCGGCGAGGTGCTCGCCACGGTTGACCGCATCCATGACGGCAAGCCGTGGTCGTGGGTCGATGAATGGACGGCCACGGCCGATCGCCTGGCGAACGAGGCGGCCGGCAACGCCGCGGGCGGCCGCCGGTCCTCCGCCGCCCGCCAGTACCTGCGGGCGTCGCTGTACTACTCGATAGCGACGTACTCGGCCGACGGGACGGGAGATCCGGCCCTGTTCGCGTCGCTGTGGGAGAAGCATCGCGCCGCCTGGGACCAGTTCGTGGATCTGGGGGAGTTCGGCGGGCCGGCCGCCGAGCGCGTCGAGATCGCCTACGAGGCCACCACCCTGCCGGGGTACTTCTTCCGGTCCGGCGCGCCTGGCGAGGCCCGGCGGACACTGATCTTCAACAACGGCAGTGACGGCTCAGTGGTCAGCGCGTGGACCGACGGGATTGCCTCCGCGCTCGAACGGGGCTGGAACGCGATGACCTTCGATGGCCCGGGCCAGAACGCGGCCCTCGTGCGGCAGGGCCTGCCCTTCCGCCCGGACTGGGAGAAGGTCGTGACCCCGGTCGTTGATTTCCTCTCCGCCCGTGCGGATGTCGACGGTGCGAAGCTGGCGCTGCTCGGGGTCAGCCAGGCAGGCTACTGGGTGCCCCGGGCTCTCGCTTTCGAGCACCGTATTGGCGCCGGGGTGGCCGACCCGGGCGTGGTCAACGTCTCCACCACCGTGCTCGGGCATCTGCCCCACACGATGATCAAGCTGCTCGACGCGGGTGAGCAGGAGAAGTTCGACCGGGACATGGAGTGGACGCTGAAGGTGTCGCGGCCAACGCGCGCGCTGCTCGCGCTGCGGATGCGGCCGTACGGCGTCAGCACGCCGTACGAGTTCTTCTCCGCCTCCCGTGACTACGTGCTCACCGATGAGCTGATCGGCCAGATCACCACCCCGATGCTGATCACCAGCCCGGAGAACGAGCAATTCTGGCCTGGGCAGTCCCAGGAGCTCTTCGGGAAGCTCGGCAGCCGCAAAGAGATCATCGCGTTCACCGAGGCCGAGGGGGCTGACTCGCACTGCAGCCCGGCCGCCTCCGGGATACGCGGCGAACGGATCTTCGACTGGCTCGACGCGCGGATCCCGGCCTGACCCGGGGACGTTGATGGGGGCCCGGACCGTCAGCCCGCAGAGTGCGCGATCCGGATAGCCGTGCGCAGCGCGGGTAACCTCGGGGAAGGCACGGACGGCGGCAGAGGACAGGTGGCTGACATGACGGCGGTGTTCGCGGTAGACGCGTGCCGGACCCCGGTAGGCAAGATCAAGGGCGCGCTGGCCACGGTCCGGCCCGACCACCTGACCGCCGAGGTGATCAGGGCCCTGCTGGCCCGCAACGACTGGCTCGACCCGGCCCGGATCGACGACGTGTACTGGGGCGCGGCCAACCAGGCCGGCGAGGACAACCGGAACGCCGCCCGGATGGGCGTGCTGCTGGCCGGCCTCCCGGTCGAAGTGCCCGGCGCGACCGTCAACCGGCTCTGCGGGTCCGGGATGGAGGCCATCGCCAGCGCCGCGCGGGCCATCGCGGCGGGGGAGGCCGACATCATGCTGGCGGGCGGGGCCGAGTCGATGACCCGGGCGCCGTTCGTGCTGCCCCGGGCCAGCGAGCCGTTCCCGCGGGAGACCGGAGTCGCCGACACCCGGCTGGGCTGGCGGCTGGTCAGCCCGCTGATGCAGGAGCTCTACCCGCCGATCAGCCTGGGCGAGACGGCGGAGAACGTGGCCGGCCGGTACGGGGTGAGCCGGGAACGCCAGGACGAGTTCGCGCTGCGCAGCCACCAGCGAGCCGGCCAGGCCCGGGACGCCGGGCGGTTCGGCGGCGAGATCGTGCCGGTACCGACCCAGGCCGGGCCGGTCAGCCAGGACGAGGGCATCCGGCCCGGGCTGACCCTGGAGGAGCTCGCGGCCAAACGGCCCGCGTTCCGCCCGGGCGGCACGGTGACCGGGGGCAACTCCTCACCGCTGAACGACGGCGCGGCGGGCGTGCTGCTGGTCTCCGAGCGGGTCCTGGCCGGGGCGGGCGGGGTGACCCCGCTGGCCCGGTACGAGGGCACCGCGGCCGCCGGGGTCCACCCGGACTTCATGGGCATCGGGCCGGTCCCGGCCATGGGCAAGGTCCTCGGCCGGGCGGGCTGGGACGTCGGCAGCCTGGACCTGATCGAGCTCAACGAGGCGTTCGCGGCCCAGGCCGTGGCGGTGATCCGACGAGCTCAAGCTCGATCCGGAACGGGTCAACGTGAACGGCGGCGCGATCGCCATCGGCCACCCGCTGGGCTGCTCAGGAGCCCGGATCACCACCACGCTGCTGCACGAGCTGCGCCGCCGCGGCGGGTCCCGCGGGGCGGCCGCCATGTGCATCGGGGTCGGGCAGGGCATCGCGACCCTCTGGCAGGCCCCCTGACCCGCCCGGGTTAGCCGCTCGGCGCGAGTTCCCCGCCCGGCAGGCTCCCGGGCCCGGCCCCGCCGGGCTGGCCGGCCTCCCCGGCCTCCCCGGCCTCCCCGTCCTCGCCGGGCTGGCCGTCCGGGCCTGCCCGGCCGGGCTGGCCCCGGCCCAGCAGCACCGCGACGGGCGGGAAGATGAGCACCGACAGCACCCCCGCGCCGACCAGGGATGCGGCGGTGGCGGGCAGCATGACCCCGTCCCGCTGCCCGATCTCGGCCAGCGCGATGAGCAGCGGCATCGTGGTCGCGGTGATGAAGGTCATCTGGACCCGCTGGCGCACGGACAGGACCCGCCGGTAGACCAGCAGCGACGGCAGCCCCCGGACCACCAGCAGCAGCAGGAAGAACACCACCAGCCGCAACGGATCCCGGCCGATCGCCTTCAGGTCCAGCGTCATCCCCGAGGCCACGAAAAAGATCGGGATGAAGATGCCGTAGCCGACCGCGTCGAACTTGGACTCCAGGCCCGTGGTGTCCATGCCCATCTGGTGGGTCCAGCCGCGCAGCACGATGCCGGCCAGCAGCGCCCCGAGCACCACGTCCAGGCCGAACCGGCTGGCGATGGTGAGCAGCAGGAACAGCAGCACGGTGGTCCAGCGCAGGGTGGTCTGGCCGGTCGCGTCCTGGCCCTCGCTGATGATGCCGCGCAGCCGGCGGTTCCGGGTCACCCGGGGCACGAAGGAGAGCGCGAGGGCCAGCACCCCGACCAGGATCACCGAGGCCAGCGCCGCGAAATGATCCCGCTGGGTGAGAAACACCGAGATCGCGATGGTGGGCAGCAGTTCCCCCACCGCGCCGGCGGCCAGCACGTACCGGCCGAAGCTCCCGCCCAGCATGTGGTTGTCCTGCAGGATCGGCAGCAGGGTGCCCAGTGCGGTGGTGGTGAGGGCCAGCCCGACCGGGACGAAGTCATGGATGTACCCGGCCGAGCCCAGCCCGGCCACCACCCCGACCGCGAGCAGCGCCGTCACCACCCAGCCGGTGATGGCCAGCCGGCCCGGCCGCTGCCGCAGCAGCCGGGGATCCAGCTCGTAGCCGGCCAGCAGGAACAGGAAGCCCAGGCCGATGTTGGACAGCAGCCTGATGCTGGCCGTGTCGGCCAGGCCGAAGCCGTGCGGCCCGATCAGCACCCCGCCGAGCAGGAAGATGACGACCTGCGGGATGCGCGGGCCGGGCAGCATCGCCACCACCAGCGGCGCCAGCGCCGCCACCAGCGCCACGATCAGCAGATCCTCGAGTCCCCTGGTGACGCCCAATGCGCTGCCGCCCCGTCGCTTCCCGCGGACGCCCCCCGTGAACGCCGGCAGGGGACTCCATTCCCTGCCCTAACGGAACTTATCCGGCCGGTGTGCTCGCCGAATCGCCATGTACGCCAGCCCGGCCAGGGCCCGGAAGCAGGCCAGCCCGCGGGCCCGGCTGTTCGCCAGGGCCCGCGGGCCGGTCATTCAGCGTGGCGGCCCCTCCGGGACGCCCGCGGCAGGATGCTCAGGCCACCTGCTCGGCGAGCGTGAAGGCGACCGTTCCTTCCTCGTCTACCTGCGCGTCCAGCGACTTGTCGTCCAGCGCCACCGCCGCGCCGGGCTCCAGGAAGACGCGGGCCCCCTCAGTCTCGATCACCTGGTCCCCGTCGATCGGGCTGTCGGCCAGCGTCACCTGGAACGCCGGGCCGCCCTCGTCCTGCGACATGATGCGCAGGCCGGTGTCGTCGGGGAGCTCCGGCTGGGAGGTCAGGTTGCGGATGGCCGTCACGGCACTATCGGTCAGTGTGAGCATGATCTGCTCCTCTGTTCCATCGGTCATGTGCAGTTGGGCGACCCCCTACCCCGTCTCGGCGGGCTCACTCACCGAGACGGGAGCTAACCGGCCAGACCCGGCGGACGTGTCGAAAATCCGCCGCCCGCCCCGACACCTGGCTGACGGCGCTACCGTGGCGCCGCCCGACCAGGGAGGATGAGCCGATGCGATTCATGCTGCTGCAGAACTACGGGCCGGTGGAGTCAGACTGCCCGCCGATGCCGGAGTGGTCACCCGCGGACATCAAGGCCCATATCGAGTTCCAGCTCGCGCTCAACCGCGAACTGCTGGAGCGGGGCGAGCTGGTGGACGCCCAGGGGCTGGCCGGTCCGGAGCAGGCCCGCCGGGTCGTGTCCGACGGGAACAGCGCGCCGGTCATCACCGACGGCCCGTTTCCCGAGTCCAAGGAGCTGCTGGCCGGGTACCGGCTGGTGGACGTGGACACGGCCGCGCGGGCCATCGAGATTGCCGCCCAGGCCTCGGCCGCGCCGGGCCCGGACGGCGCGGCGATCCGCCAGCCCATCGAGGTCCGCCAGGTGCTCAGCGCCCCCGACCCGGACCTCTAACCGGCGTCGTGACGACGGACCCTGGCCGCCCGGCGGCCGGGACCACCGAGGGCCTGCTGCGCGAGCTGGCGCCGCAGGCCCTCGGGGCCGTGGCCCGCCGCTGCGCGGACTTCGCCGCGGCTGAGGACGCGGTCCAGGAGGCGCTGCTGGCCGCGGCCACCCGGTGGCCCGCGGACGGAATCCCGGACCACCCGCTCGGCTGGCTGATCCGGGCGGCCGCGCGCCGGCTGACCGATCAGTACCGCAGCGAGGATGCCCGGCGCCGCCGGGAGGTGCTGGCCGCCTCGTGGTCGCTGACCGCCCCGGCCGGGCCGGTGCCCGGCGAGGACGAGCCCGCCCGCGACGACACCCTGATCCTGATGTTCATGTGCTGTCACCCGTCGCTCACCCCGGGCTCGGCCATCCCGCTGACGCTGCGCGCGGTCGGCGGCCTGACCACCCGGGAGATCGCCGCCGCGTTCCTGGTCCCGGAGCCGACCATGGCCCAGCGGATCAGCCGGGCCAAGGCCACCCTGAAAGCCTCCGGCGAGCCGTTCACGCTGCCGCCCCCCGGCCAGCGGGCCGGGCGGCTCCGGTCGGTGCTGCACGTCCTGTACCTGCTGTTCAACGAGGGGTACGCGACCAGCGGCGGCCCGGACCTGGCCCGCAGCGACCTGTCCGGCGAGGCCATCCGGCTGGCCCGGGGGCTGCGCGCCAGCCTGCGCGGCGACCCGGAGGTGACGGGGCTGCTGGCCCTGATGCTGCTCACCGACGCCCGGCGGCCCGCCCGGACCGGGCCCGGCGGTGAGCTCATCCCGCTGGCCGGGCAGCAGCGCGGCCGGTGGAACCGGGCGCTCATCGCCGAGGGGACCACGCTGATCACCGGGGCGCTGCGGCAGTCGTCATCGCTCCCGGGACAGCCGGGGGAATACCAGCTGCAGGCCGCGATCGCCGCGGTGCACGACCAGGCGGCCAGCCACGCCGCGACCGACTGGCGGCAGATCCTGTCCCTGTACGGCCGGCTGCGAGCGGGTCACCGGGAACCCGATGGTGACCCTCAACCGGGCGGTGGCCGAGGCCATGGCCGAGGGCCCGGCAGCCGGGCTGGCCGCGCTGGACGGGATCCGCGGCCAGCTTGGCGGCCATCACCGATTCCACGCGGTCCGCGGCCACCTGCTGGAGATGGCCGGGGACCGGGCCGGGGCGGCCGCCGAGTTCCGTGCCGCCGCGGCGGGCACCGCGAACCTGCGCGAGCAGCACTACCTGACCGCCAAGGCGGCCAGCCTCGCGGCCGGCGGCACCGGCCATGCCGGGTAGGGTCGGCCACGGGTGTGCATCACGAACAAGGGGACCGCGCCGTGGCCGGAAACAGCAGCGCCGCACACAGCAGCGCCCCAGACGCTGCGGCCGAGGGGGAACGGGCCGGGCCGCCTGACGGCCGGCGCGACCGCCGTCCCGGCGGTCCAGGACGGCCTGCCGGACCGGATCTGGACCATCCCGAACGGGCTCAGCATCGCCCGCCTGCTCGGCGTGCCGGTGTTCTTGTGGCTGGTGCTGGGCCCGCACGCGGACGGCTGGGCGGTGATCCTGCTGATCGCCGCGGCGGCGTCGGACTGGCTGGACGGGAAACTGGCCCGGGCCCTGCACCAGGAGAGCCGCCTCGGCCAGGTGCTCGACCCCACGGCGGACCGGCTCTACATCGGCGTCATGCTCGTCGGGCTGGCCATCCGGGGCCTCATCCCGTGGTGGCTGGTGGGCGTCCTGGTCGGCCGGGAACTGGTGCTCGGCGTGGCCCTGCTCCGGCTGCGGGCCCACGGCTGGGAGCCGTTCCAGGTCAGCCTGGTGGGCAAGGCCGCCACGCTGTGCCTGTTCTACGCGTTCCCGCTGCTGCTCCTGGGGGCCTACGCCGGCCCTGCCGCGGAGGTGGCCAAGGTGGTCGGCTGGGCCTTCGTGGCCTGGGGAACCGCGCTGTACTGGACCGCCGCCGGGCTGTACCTGGTGCAGGCCTGGCGGCTCACCGCCGCGCCGCAGCCGCCGGGCGGCGGGGAGACGGCAGCGGGGCCGGAGCCGGGCCCTGAGGTGGCCGAACCGGAACAACCGGATGACTAACCAGGTAGCGACGTTGGCCCGCCGGGAGCCGCCCGTCATGATGGAGGCATCCCCCCGGTCCGCCGTCCGGCCCGGGCGCGGGGAGGAACGGAAGCTGGCCCGGACGATGGAGAAGGAGGCCCACCACCGGTGAAGGCCGTCGTGATGGCCGGCGGGGAGGGTACCCGGCTGCGCCCGATGACCGCCAACCAGCCCAAGCCGCTGCTGCCCGTCTGCAACAAGCCGATCATGGAACACGTCCTGCGGCTGCTGAAGCGGCACGGGTTCGACGAGACAGTCGTCACCGTCCAGTTCCTGGCCTCGCTGGTGCGCAACTACTTCGGCGACGGCGAGGACGTCGGGATGAGCCTGCAGTACGCGACCGAAGAGGCCCCGCTCGGCACGGCGGGCAGCGTCAAGAACGCCGAGGATGAGCTGCGGGACGAGCCGTTCCTGGTCATCTCGGGCGACGCGCTGACCGACATCGACCTGACCGCCATGGTCCGCGCGCACAAGGAAAACGGTGCCCTGGTCACCGTGGGCCTCACCCGGGTGCCGAACCCGCTGGAGTTCGGCATCATCATCGTGGGCGAGGACGGCCGGATCCAGCGGTTCCTGGAGAAGCCCACCTGGGGGCAGGTGTTCTCGGACACGGTCAACACCGGGATCTACGTGATGGAGCCCGAGGTGCTCGCCGAGGTCGCGCCCGGCGAGTCGGTGGACTGGTCCGGTGACGTGTTCCCGGCCCTGCTCAAGCGCGGCGCGCCGCTGTTCGGCTGGATCGCGGACGGCTACTGGGAGGACGTCGGCACGCACGAGAGCTACCTCAAGGCCCAGGCTGACGTGCTGTCCGGCCGGGTCGACACCGAGATCGACGGGTTCGAGGTGTCGCCGGGGGTCTGGGTGGCCGAGGGTGCCGAGGTGGACCCGGACGCCCTGCTGTCCGGCCCGATCTGCATCGGGGACTACGCCAAGGTCGAGGCGGGCGCGGAACTGCGCGAGTTCACCGTGCTGGGCAGCAACGTGGTGGTCAAGGAGGGGGCCTTCCTGCACCGCGCCGTGGTGCACAACAACGTGTACGTGGGCCAGGGGGTCACCCTGCGCGGCTGCGTCATCGGCAAGAACACCGACGTGATGCCCTCCGCGCGGATCGAGGAAGGCGCGGTGGTCGGGGACGAGTGCGTGATCGAGCCGGAGGCCTACCTGTCCGCGGGGGTCAAGGTCTACCCGTTCAAGACCATCGAGGCGGGCGCGGTGGTGAACACCAGCGTCATCTGGGAATCCCGGGGCCAGCGCACCCTGTTCGGTCCGCGCGGCGTGTCCGGCCTGGTCAACGTGGAGATCACGCCCGAGCTGTGCGTGCGGCTGACCAGCGCCTACGCGACCACCCTGAAGAAGGGGTCGATGGTCACCACGTCGCGCGACGTGTCCCGGGCCGCGCGGGCGCTCAAGCGGGCCGTCCAGTGCGCGCTGAACGCCAGCGCCATCAACGTGGTGGACCTGGAGGCCCAGCCGCTGCCGGTGGCCCGGTTCCAGACCGCGCGCAGCGTGTGCAGCGGGGGCGTCGCGCTGCGCACCACCTCCGGGGACCCGCAGTCGATCGACATCGTGTTCCTGGACGAGCGGGGCGCCGAACTGTCCCAGGCGGCCGCGCGCAAGCTGGAGCGGGTCTTCTCCCGGCAGGAGTACCGGCGGGCTTTCCCCGGCGAGATCGCCGAGCTGACCTACCCGTCCCGGGTCGTCGAGTCCTACACCCAGGAACTGGCCGCGCAGCGTCGACCTGACCGGGGTGCGCGAGGCGGAGCTGAAGGTCGTGGTGGACTGCGCCGGCGGCACCGTCTCGCTGGTCCTGCCCAGCCTGCTCGGCCGGCTCGGCGTGGACGCGCTCACCGTCAACAACCGGCTCGACGAGGGCACCCCCGACGCAGAGCCTGGCCCAGGTCCGGGCGGGCATGCAGCGGCTGTCTGAGCTGGTCGCCTCCTCCCGCGCCGCGTTCGGGGTGCGCTTCGACCAGGTCGGCGAGCGGATCATGCTGGTGGACGACCGGGGCGCGATGATCAGCGACGACCGCGCCCTGCTGGTCGTGCTGGACCTCATCGCCGCCGAACGGCGGTCCGGCCGGGTGGCGCTGCCGGTGACGACCACCCGGGTGGCCGAGCAGGTCTGCAAGTTCCACGGCGTGCACGTGGACTGGACGCCCACCTCGCTGCACGGCCTGACCGAGGCCACCGCCGGTGACGACGTGATCTTCGGCGGCGACGGCCGGGGCGGGTTCGTGGTGCCGGAGTTCAGCCGGACCCTGGACGGCATCGCGGCCTTCGCCCGGCTCCTCGGCCTGGTCGCCCGGACCCGGCTGTCGCTCAGCCAGATCGACGCCCGGATCCCTGCCGCCCACCTGCTCCGCCGCTCCATGCCCACGCCGTGGGCGGCCAAGGGCAGCGTGATGCGCACCGTGGTGGAGGCGGCCGGCGACCGGGTCGTGGACACCACCGACGGGGTGCGGATCGTCGAGCCCGATGGCGGCTGGGTCCTGGTGCTGCCCGACCCCGCCGACGCGGTGACCCACCTGTGGGCCGAGGGCGCGGACGCCGACACCGCCCAGGCGCTGCTGGACGAGTGGGCGGCCGTCGCGGAACGGCCTGGGCACTGAGCGCGCCGCCGGAGCGGGCGGCTGGCCCATCCGCAGGCCGCCGGAGCGAAACGATCAGGCAATTAACCAGTCACCGACCGGTCAGGACGTTAAGCTGGCCAGCTCAGTGTCCAGCGAGGGCATCGCCACCCATGAGACAATCCACCTCATCGGAGCGTGCACGCGTCGTGCGTCGGAGGTGCGGCCAGGATGTGGCGAAGGCGTCGCGAAAGCGGCCCGGGCGCGTCCGGAGGAGCGGAATCATCCCCTGGTGACGGGCGTCGCCCGGGGTGGTGGGCGCGATTCACCCCGGCGGGGCGCCGCGCGTGGCGCATGGACCGGCCGGGCGCGCCCCAGGTAGCGTGGAGTCCGTCCGCGGAGCACGCACCATCCGAGCACCGGGAACGGGCCAGGTCCGACGCGATCCCCGCCCCGAGCCCATGGCCAGCAGAGGAGAGGCTGGGCCACGACATGCCGAGCATCTACTGCACACGCTGCGGTCAGGCCAATCCTGACGACGCGCGTTTCTGCCTGCATTGCGGGACGATGCTGGCGCGACGGGGGGGCCGAGCGCCCCGGCGAAACCACCTCGACGATCTCGCTGGGCGGTGACCTGGCCGAGGCCGACTACGACGAGTTCACCGATCAGGCGGCGCCGGAGGACTCCCTGCCGCCGGGTACCGCGCTGCTGGTGGTCCGGCGCGGCCCGAACGCGGGCAGCCGGTTCCTGCTCGACCACGACATCACCACGGCCGGGCGGCACCCGGACAGCGACATCTTCCTCGACGACGTGACGGTCTCCCGGCGGCACGCCGAGTTCTACCGCCGGGGCGACCGTTTCACCGTGCGCGACGTCGGCAGCCTCAACGGCACCTACGTCAACCGGGAGCGCATCGAGGAGAGCGCCGCTGAACGGCGGCGACGAGGTCCAGATCGGCAAGTTCCGGCTGGTGTTCCTGACCGGGCCGCGGCTCCAGTATGAGCGCGGCGGCGGGGGCGCCCAGGTAGGGGCATGAACGCTCAGCCTGCCCGGGCTTCTTTCGGCATCGGTGAGGTGCTGGCCCAGCTTCGGCGCGGAGTTCCCGGACGTCAGCGTGTCCAAGATCCGGTTCCTGGAGTCCGAGGGGCTGATCCAGCCCGCCCGTTCGCCGTCCGGGTACCGGCGGTTCGGCCCCGCCGACGTGGCCCGGCTGCGGTACATCCTGACCGCCCAGCGTGACGAGTACCTGCCGTTGCGGGTGATCAAGGACCGGCTGACCGCGGCCGAGGACGGCGCCGGGGAGGAGCCGGACGGGCCTCCGCCGCGGCGCGGCCGCCGGCCGGCTGAGCCGGCGGGAACTGCTCGACGCGGCCGGGATCGACGACCGGTACCTGGCCGAACTGGAAGACTTCGGCCTGGTCCGGGCCTCGGGACGGCAGTACGGCCCGGAGGCGCTGGACGCCGCCCGGATCATCGTCGCCCTGGGCCGGTACGGGGTCCAGGCCCGCCACCTGAGGGCCGTCCGGGCCGCGGTGGAGCGGGAGACCTCCCTGATCGAGCAGGTGGTGGCGCCCACGCGGCGGCAGCGCAGCCCCGGGTCGCGGGAACGGGCCGGGCAGACCGCCCAGGAGATCGCGGCGCTGTCCCTGCAGCTGCACGCGTCGCTGATGGGGAGCGCCCTGGCCGAGGCTGGCCTGCAGGCGGACGGGCTGGCCCGGCGGCCCGGGACGCCTGGGCCGGTGAGTCCGCGCGGGCCGTCCCGACCGAAGTCAGGCTGGGGGGTGCGGGATATGACGGGCCAGGATTCGCCGGGCCGGCCGCAGCCAGATCCGGGGCGTGAGCGGGTCTGGCCGGGCCGGCCGCCCAGCACTCTCCGCCGGCAGCGGGTGTACGTTGGCAGGGGAGTGCCCACCCAGGGCCCATGAACGAGGCAGCGCGTCACGCGCGTGTGAGGACGGAGCCGCCGTGAGGAAGATGGAGGTCGTCGGCGTCCGGGTCGAGATGCCCACGAACCAGCCCATCGTCCTGCTGAAGGAGACGCAGGGGGACCGGTACCTGCCGATCTGGATCGGCCCGGTCGAGGCAACCGCGATCGCCTTCGCCCAGCAGGGCATGGTCCCGGCGCGGCCGCTGACCCACGACCTGTTCCGGGACGTGCTGGAGGCGCTGGACGTCCAGCTGCGGACCGTGAACATCACCGCGCTGCGGGACGGCATCTTCTTCGCCGACCTGATCTTCTCGAACGGGAAGGAAGTCAGCGCCAGGCCGTCGGATTCCATCGCGCTGGCCCTGCGCACCGGCGCGGCCATCTTCGCCAGCGAGGAGGTCCTCGACGAGGCGGGCGTGGCGATCCCGGACGAGCAGGAAGACGAGGTCGAGAAGTTCCGCGAGTTCCTCGACACGATCACCCCCGAAGACTTCGGCCGCGCAACCTGACGCGGCCAGGGCGGCCCGAGCTGTGGTCAGGGTGCGAGCCAGCGCATCCGGGCCCGAGCCAGGCCCGCCGGAGGCGGGGTGCTGGCTGAGGTGCGGATGCAGCGGGTTCGGCGGCCGCCTGGGCCGGCACCGGGTCGTCCACTCGGACTAGTAGACGACGCGCCGCGGGCGATCGTTGACGCAGCCGGCGCTGGCGGCCTACCGTGCGAGACGAGTACCCAGGGTGGTCATCTCCCGGGTGGAGGCAGGCGTGGCGGTAACCAAAGGTGACAGCGATTCACGCCGGAGTCCGCGGTGCGGCGATCCGGCAGGCTGGGGAGCAGGGACTGCTGTTCGGCGACGACTCGCCGCGCCGGCCGGAAGGAATCGGCTACCGCGGGCCGACCGCCTGCTCCGCGGCCGGGATCACCTACCGCCAGCTCGACTACTGGGCCCGCACCGGCCTGGTCGAGCCGAGCGTGCGGCCGGCGCACGGGCTCAGGCTCGCCAGCGGCTCTACGGCTTCCGCGACATCCTGGTGCTCAAGGTGGTCAAGCGGCTGCTGGACACCGGGCATCTCGCTGCAGCAGATCCGGGCCGCCGTGGCCCACCTGCGCAGCCGGGGCACCGACGACCTGGCCCAGGTCACCCTGATGAGCGACGGGGTCAGCGTCTACGAGTGCACCTCCGCCGACGAGGTGGTCGACCTGCTGCAGGGCGGGCAGGGCGTGTTCGGTATCGCGCTCGGGCCGCATCTGGCAGGAGGTCGAGGGGACCCTCGCCGAACTGCCCGCCGAGCGGGCGGACGCGGCCGCCGACGACGACAGCGGAGGCCGCGGCGAGCCAGCCGGACACGCGGACGAGCTGTCCCGGCGCCGCGCCCGGCGCAGCCCGGCCTGACCAGGCTGCCCGGCGTGTGAGCGGCCCGCTCGGGTAAGCTCGGTACTGCTGATCACACCGTCCGGGAGAGACTCCGCGCAGCCAGCGCGGGGCGCCGAAGGGGCAACCTCCCCGGAACCTCTCAGGCACCCAGGACCGGACGGGCCAGGCATCTCTGGAGTTCGTGCCCGCATGGGGGCCGCCTGTGACCAGGCTGGCCTGCGCCGGGCGGCGACAGAGGGGGAGGACCAGGCAGGCACGCGTGTGCCTGGCGGCTCCCTCTGGAGGCTCCGTGACCTTTGCAGCACCGGACTTCTCGGCACCGGCGTCCGAATCCCTGAACTTCGAGCACGGCACATCGGGCCGTCCCCGGCCGAGCAGGAGCGGATGCTCGCGGCCATCGGCTACGCCTCGCTCGACGAGCTGGCCGCACGCGGCCCTGCCCGGCCGGGCATCGGCGACCGGCGGCCGCTGGGCCTGCCGCCCGCGCTGTCCGAGGCCGAGGCGCTGGCCGAGCTGCGCCGCCTGGCCGGCCGGAACACCGTGGCCCGCGTCGATGATCGGGCTGGGCTACTACGGCACGCATCACCCCGGCGGTGATCCGCCGCAACGTGCTGGAGAACCCGGCCTGGTACACCGCCTACACGCCGTACCAGCCGGAGATCTCGCAGGGCCGGCTGGAGGCGCTGCTGAACTTCCAGACCATGGTCGAGGACCTGACCGCGCTGCCGGTGGCCGGCGCGTCCATGCTGGACGAGGCGACCGCGGCGGCCGAGGCGATGACGCTGGCCCGGCGGGCCGCCCGGCGCGGGCAGCATCTTCCTGGCCGACGCGGACTGCCTGCCGCAGACCCTGGCCGTGCTGGCCACCCGGGCCGAGCCGCTCGGCATCGAGCTGGTGGTCGCCGCGGTCACCCCGGAGCTGATCGCCGCCCAGCCCGAGGGCGAGCTGTTCGGGGTCCTGCTGCAGTACCCGGGGGCCAGCGGCGAGATCCGGGACCTGCGCCCGGTCATCGACGCCGCGCACGACCGGGGCGCGCTCGCCGCGGTCGCCGCCGACCTGCTGGCGCTGACCCTGCTGACGCCGCCCGGTGAGCTGGGCGCCGACATCGCGGTCGGCAGCACCCAGCGATTCGGCGTGCCGATGGGCTTCGGCGGCCCGCACGCGGGCTACATCTCGGTCCGGGACGACCTGCGCCGGCAGCTGCCCGGCCGGCTGGTCGGCGTCTCCCTGGACGCGGACGGGCGGCCCGCCTACCGGCTCGCGCTGCAGGCCCGCGAGCAGCACATCCGCCGGGAGAAGGCGACCAGCAACATCTGCACCGCCCAGGTGCTGCTGGCCGTGATGGCGGCGATGTACGCGGTGTACCACGGTCCCGGCGGGCTGGCCGCGATCGCGGCCGGCGTGCACGGCCGCGCGGCCCGGCTGGCCGCCACGCTGCGGGAGAGCGGCCTGGCCGCCCCGGCGGGCGGGTTCTTCGACACGGTCCGGGTGCGGCTGCCCGGCGGCGGCGGCGGCGGTGGACCGGGCCCGCGAGGCCGGGTACAACCTGCTGCTGGCCGGCGCCGACACGGTCGGATCGCCTGCGACGAGACCACCACGGACGCCGAGCTGCTGGAGGTGGCCACGCTGCTGGCCGCGGGGCAGGCCGGGGCCACGATCCCGGCCCGGCTCGCCGGGTCCGGCCCGGTGCTCCCGGGCGGCCTGACCCGGACCTCGGAGTACCTCGCCCACCCGGTCTTCCACGAGCACCGGAGCGAGACGGCGATGCTGCGCTACCTGCGCCGCCTGGCCGACTTCGACATCGCGCTGGACCGCTCGATGATCCCGCTCGGCTCGTGCACGATGAAGCTGAACGCGGCCGCCGAGATGGAGGCGATGACCTGGCCGGAGTTCGCCGACCTGCACCCGTTCGCGCCGCCGGGGCAGGCCGCCGGCTACGCCGAGCTGATCAGCGGACCTGGAACGGTGGCTGGCCGAGATCACCGGCTACGACGCCGTGTCGCGTGCAGCCCAACGCCGGCTCGCAGGGCGAGCTGGCCGGCCTGCTGGCCATCCGGGGCTACCACAGCTCCCGCGGCGACACCGGCCGGGACATCTGCCTGATCCCCGAGTCGGCCCACGGCACCAACGCGGCCAGCGCGGTGCTGGCAGGACTGCGGGTCGTGGTGGTCAAGTGCGGCCCCGACGGCGCGATCGACCTCGGCGACCTGCACGCCAAGCTGGAGTCCCGGGGCGGCCAGATCGCCGCGATCATGCTGACCTACCCGTCCACCAACGGCGTGTTCGAGGAGACCGTGACGCAGGTCTGCGACGCGGTGCACGCGGCGGGCGGCCAGGTGTACGTGGACGGCGCGAACCTGAACGCCCTGGTCGGCCTGGCCCGGCCCGGCTGGTTCGGCGCCGACGTATCGCACCTGAACCTGCACAAGACGTTCTGCATCCCGCACGGCGGCGGCGGCCCCGGCGTCGGTCCCGGTAGCCGCCCGCGCCCACCTGGCCGAGTTCCTCCCGGCCCGGGCGGAGTCCGGCGGTGCCGGGGCCCATCCCGTCGCGGCGGCCCCGTACGGGTCGGCGGGGATCCTGCCGATCTCCTGGGCCTACATCCGGATGATGGGCCCGGCGGGCTGCGCCGGGCCACCGAGGTGGCGATCCTGGCCGCCAACTACGTGGCCGCCCGGCTGGGCCCGCACTACCCGGTGCTGTACACCGGGCGCGGCGGGCTCGTCGCGCACGAGTGCATCCTGGACCTGCGGCCGCTCACCCGGGACACCGGGGTGACCGTCGAGGACGTGGCCAAGCGCCTCATCGACTACGGGTTCCACGCGCCGACCATGTCCTTCCCGGTGGCGGGCACGCTGATGGTCGAGCCCACCGAGAGCGAGGATCTGGCCGAGCTGGACCGGTTCTGCGACGCCATGATCGCGATCCGGCGGGAGATCGAGATGGTCGGCTCCGGCGGGTACGACAGCCAGGACAACCCGCTGCGGAACGCCCCGCACACCGCGTCCATGCTGCTCGAGGCCGACTGGAAGCATCCCTACGAGCGGGCGGAGGCGGCCTACCCGCTGCCCGGTGACCGGCGGGCCAAGTACTGGCCGCCGGTGCGCCGCATCGACCAGGCCTACGGCGACCGCAACCTGGTCTGCGCCTGCCCGCCGGCCGAGGCGTTCGCGGAATGACCACCCGGGGGTGGCAGGCGCCACGACGATCGGGCCGGCGTCTGTAGCCGCGGCATTTCAGGCGCTACGCTGCCGCCAGGACCCCGGCAGGAAGGGCTCAGGATGGCAAGCTCCGCCCCGTCGTTCATCGTCGGCCTGGACAACGGTGGCACCATGAACAACGCCACGGTGCTCGATCCGTCGGGCCGGTTCCTGGTCGAGCACATGCTGGAGCGGCCGAGCCGGGTCCGTGAGGGACCCGACGTGGCCATCGAGTCGCTGGCCGCCTCCTTCGCGCAGGTCCTGGACGTCACCGGGGTGGACGGGGCGGCGGTGACCGGCGTCGGGCTGGACACCCCCGGGCCGGCCAGCGCCGACGGGACCCTGTCCTCCCGGGGTGCCACGAACTTCGGCCATCCCGGCTGGCGCGGGTTCAACATCCGCGCCGCCCTCGAGGAGCGGCTGGGCCTTCCGGTCGTCTACACCAACGACGCCAACGCGGCCACGCTTTACGCCCACTACGCGCGGTTCGGCGCCGAGGCGCCGCACCACTCGTCGGTGGCGGTCATCGTCGGCACCGGGCTGGGCGGCGGCCTGGTCGAGTCGGGGCAGGTGGTGAGGGGGGTGGCCGGCATGGCCGGGGAACTCGGCCACGTCCAGATCCCGCTGGAGGGGCTGCTTGAGGAGGGCCAGCCGGTTCCGGCCTGCAACTGCGGGCTGAGCGGCGACGTGGAGAGCTTCGCCTCGCTCTGCGGGATCGAGCGGAACCTGCTGCCCTACTGGCTGACCCGCTACCCGGGGCACGGGCTCGCCGAGGTCCAGCCGGTGTCCCGGGCGGCCAAGCTGGTCCGGGGCTACGGCGAGGCGGGCGACCCGCTGGCGCTGAAGATCTTCGAGCAGCAGGCCATGGCGCTCGGCCGGCTTCTCCGTCGCGGCCATGTTCACCGACCCCGGCACCTATTTCGTGGGGGGCGGTGTCGTCGAGGCCGATCCCGCCTTTGCGGAATGGTTCCTGGGCCGGATCCGCGAGCACACCACGCTCCGCGCCGAGCAGGCCAAGCTGGCCGATTTCGTGCTCGTCCCCGACCTGGACCGGGCCGGCGCGCGGGGCGCAGCGCTCGCCGCACGCTCGGCCATGGGCGACCGCGAATAGAGTTACTGGGTGGCAGATCCGCAGTCCTACCGGCCAGCACCCGGGTCCATCCCCGAGTCGCCGGGCGTGTACCGGTTCCGGGACGCGCACGGCCGGGTCATCTACGTCGGAAAGGCGAAGAATCTCCGCCAGCGGCTGAATTCCTATTTCGCCGATTTCGCCAGCCTGCACCCCCGGACCCAGACCATGGTGCGCACCGCCGCCAAGGTCGACTGGACCGTGGTGGCCACCGAGGTCGAGGCGCTCCAGCTGGAGTACTCCTGGATCAAGGAGTTCGACCCGCGCTTCAACGTCCGGTACCGCGACGACAAGAGCTACCCCTACCTGGCCGTCACGATGGGTGAGGACTTCCCCCGGGTGATGGTGATGCGCGGCGCCAAGCGGCGCGGGGTTCGTTATTTCGGTCCTTACTCGCACGCCTGGGCGATCCGGGAAACGGTCGATGCGCTGCTCCGGGTGTTCCCGGTCCGCACCTGCTCGGCCGGGGTGTTCAAGCGGGCCGGCCAGATCGGGCGGCCCTGCCTGCTCGGCTACATCGGCAAATGCTCGGCCCCGTGCGTGGGCCGGGTCAGCGAGGCCGAGCACCGGCTGCTGGCCGAGGAGTTCTGCGACTTCATGGCCGGGCAGACCGACCGGTTCATCCGCCGCCTGGAAGCCGAGATGCGCGAGGCGGCCCGGGCCGAGGAGTTCGAGCGGGCCGCGCGGCTGCGCGACGACATCAAGGCGCTGCAGCGGGCGCTGGAAAAGCAGACCGTCGTCCTGGGCGACGGCACCGACTGCGACGTCATCGCGCTCAGCGAAGACCAGCTGGAGGCCGCGGTCCAGGTCTTCTACGTGCGGGACGGCCGGGTCCGCGGCCAGCGGGGCTGGGTGGTGGACAAGGTCGAGGACGTGACCACCGGAGAACTGGTCGAGCAGTTCCTGGGCCAGGTCTACAGCGACGACGCGGTGGCCACGCCGACGCCGGGCTCACCGGCCCCGGAGCGCCCCGGGGGGACCATGGGGCAGAAAGGGAACGCCCGCCCCGCGGCCCGGGCCGGCGGCATCCCGCGCGAGGTGCTGGTCCCCGAACTCCCGCCGGACGCGGAGGCCGTGGAGGAGTGGCTGGCGGTCCGCCGCGGCGGACCGGTCCGGCTCCGGGTGCCGCTGCGCGGGCCCAAGCGAGCGCTGCTGGAGACCGTGGCCCGCAACGCCGCCGAGTCGCTGGCCCTGCACAAGACCCGGCGGGCCAGTGACCTGACCACCCGCAGCCGGGCCCTGCACGAGATCCAGGAAGCGCTGGGCCTGGACGAGGCGCCGCTGCGGATCGAGTGCTACGACGTGTCCAACCTGCAGGGCACGCACGTGGTCGCGTCCATGGTCGTGTTCGAGGACGGCCTGGCCCGCAAGTCGGAGTACCGGCGGTTCAGCATCCGGGGCCTCGACGGAACCGACGACGTCGCCGCGATCCACGAGGTAATCCTCCGCCGGTTCCGCCGCTACCTGGACGAGCGGGAGGCCACCGGCGAGCTCGACTCACTCGGCGACCCCGAGGTCTCCGCCGAGGCGGCGCGGCAGCGCAAGTTCGCCTACCCGCCGAACCTGGTGGTGATCGACGGCGGCCCGGCCCAGGTCGCCGCGGCGGCGCGGGCGCTCGGCGAGCTCGGCATCGAGGACGTGGCCGCCTGCGGCCTGGCCAAGCGGCTGGAGGAGGTCTGGCTGCCCGGCGACGACTCGCCGGTGATCCTGCCCCGGACCAGCGAGGGCCTGTACCTGCTGCAGCGGGTCCGGGACGAGGCGCACCGCTTCGCCATCACCTACCACCGGGCAAAACGGTCAAAGGCACTCGCGGTCAGCGAGCTTGACTCGGTCCCGGGACTAGGCCCGGCGCGGCGGGCTACGCTGCTACGGCACTTCGGCTCCGTGCGCAGGCTCGCCAGCGCCACTGAGCCCGAGATCGCCGGGCTTCCCGGCATCGGCCCGCGGGTCGCGAGCGCGGTGCTCGCCGCACTGCGGCCAGGGCCGCCGGCGGAGGGGCCGCCGCCGGACGGGCTACCGGCGGACGGGCGGGCGGCGGACGGGCCGCCGGCGGCGGAGCCTCGAGCAGATCACCAGGGGAACAGCGCGCAGAATGGCAACTGACAGCGGGGGCAGGACAGTCATGGGTGAGGCGGGCCCGGACATCGTGGTCATCACCGGCATGTCCGGCGCGGGACGCAGCACGGCGGCCAAGTCCCTGGAGGACCTGGACTGGTTCGTGGCGGACAACCTGCCGCCCGGCCTGCTGCCGACGATGATCGAGCTGGCCCGGCGGGCCATGGGCGCGGTGCCGCGGATCGCCGCCGTGATGGACGTGCGGAGCCGGGCTTTCTCCACCGACCTGCAGTCCGCGATCGGGGAGCTGACCGCCCGCGGTGTCCGGCCGCGGGTCGTGTTCCTGGAGGCCAGCGACGACACCCTGGTCCGCCGGTTCGAGAGCGTGCGCCGGCCGCACCCGCTGCAGGAGGAGGGCCGGGTGGTGGAGGGCATCGCCGCGGAACGGGAACTGCTGCGCGGTGTCCGGGAGGAAGCCGACCTCGTCATCGACACCTCGGCGCTGAACGTGCACGAGCTGCGGGCCAGGATGCACGACGCGTTCAGCGCCGACGCCCCGGCCACGCTGCGGGTCAACGTGGTCTCGTTCGGCTTCAAGTACGGGCTCCCGGTTGACGCCGACCTCGTGGCCGACTGCCGGTTCCTGCCCAACCCCCGCTGGGTCCCCGATCTGGCCCCGCTCACCGGGCAGGACGACCGGGTCCGGGACTACGTGCTCAGCCGCCCGGGGGCCGCGGAATTCCTGGACTCCTACCTGGCCGCGCTGCGGGTGGTGCTGGCCGGCTACGAGCGGGAGGGCAAGCGCTTCGTCACGCTGGCGATCGGCTGCACAGGCGGCAAGCACCGGAGCGTGGCGGTCGCCGAGCAGATCGCCAGCCAGCTGAGCGGCAAGGGACCGGCCGTCCAGGTCGTGCACCGGGATCTGGGGCGCGAATGACCGCTGGCCCGGCTGGTCCTGGTCCCGCCAGCCCCAGCCCGGCCGACGTGGGCATGGTTCCGTCTGTCCGCCCGCTGAACCCCAGGGTCGCGGCCCTCGGCGGCGGTCACGGCCTGTTCGCCGCGCTGTCGGCGCTGCGCCGGGTCACCCGCCAGCTGAGCGCGATCGTGACCGTGGCTGACGACGGCGGCTCCAGCGGCAGGCTGCGCCGCCAGTACGGCGTGCTGCCGCCCGGTGACCTGCGGATGGCGCTCGCGGCGCTGTGCGGGGACGACGCGTGGGGCACCACCTGGAGCCGGGTCGTCCAGCACCGCTTCACCGGGGAGGCTGAGCTCGGCGGGCACGCGGTGGGCAACATGCTGATCGTCGCGCTGTGGGAACTACTCGGCGACACCGTCCAGGGCCTGGACTGGGTGGGCAGGCTGCTCGGCGCCTACGGCCGGGTGCTGCCCATGGCGTCGGTCCCGCTCGATCTGGTCGCCGAGGTGCAGGGGGCTGACCCGGAGCACCCGCTCGCGCTGAGCACGGTGCGCGGCCAGGTCGCCTGCGCGTCCACGACGGGCCGGGTCCGGTCGGTCTCGCTGATCCCGGAGGATCCGCCCGCCTGCCCGGAGGCGGTCACCGCCGTCCTGGACGCCGACTGGGTGGTGCTCGGGCCGGGGTCCTGGTTCACCAGCGTCCTGCCGCACCTGATGGTCCCCGAGCTGGCCCAGGCGCTGATCAGCACGCCCGCCCGGCGGATCGTGGCGCTCAATCTGGTGGCGCAGCCCGGCGAGACGGAGGGATTCTCCCCGCAGACGCACCTGGAAGTGCTGGCTGATCACGCGCCACAGCTCAAAATTGACGTCGTGCTCGCCGATCGCGGGGCCGCCGGGGGCGCGGCCGCGGAGCTGGACAAAGCGGCGGGCCTGCTGGGCGGCCGGCTGGTCCTGGCCGACCTGGCGATGCGCGATGGAACACCGCGCCACGACCCGCGGCAGCTGGCCGGGGCGTTCGCAGAAATTTTCGAGGGGGAGTGATGCCGATGGCGATGACCGGCCTGGTCAAAGACGAGCTCAGCCGCGTGACGGTGCTCAAGCCATGCTGTCGCAAGGCGGAGGTATCCGCGCTGCTGCGGTTCGCCGGGGGACTGCACCTGGCCAGCGGGCGCATCGTGGTGGAGGCCGAACTGGACACCGGCGTGGCCGCGCGGCGGCTGCGCAAGGACATCGCGGAAGTGTTCGGCCATTCCTCGGACCTGATCGTGCTGGCCCCAAGCGGCCTGCGCAAGGGCAACCGCTACGTGGTCCGGGTGCGCAAGGACGGGGACAGCCTGGCCCGGCAGACGGGCCTGGTGGACAACTACGGCCGGCCGGTCCGCGGGCTGCCGCGGCAGGTGGTGTCGGGCACCACGTGCGACTGCGAGGCCGCCTGGCGCGGCGCGTTCCTGGCCCACGGCTCGCTGACCGGCCCGGGCCGGTCAATGTCGCTGGAGATCACCTGCCCGGGCCCGGAAGCGGCCCTGGCCCTGGTGGGCGCGGCCCGGCGGCTGAAGATCCACGCCAAGGCCCGCGAGGTGCGCGGGGTGGACCGGGTGGTGGTCCGGGACGGTGACGCGATCAGCGCGCTGCTGACCCGGCTCGGTGCCCACGACAGCGTGCTGGCCTGGGAGGAGCGGCGGATGCGCCGCGAGGTCCGGGCCACCGCCAACCGGCTGGCCAACTTCGACGACGCGAACCTGCGGCGCAGCGCCCGGGCCGCGGTCGCAGCCGGGGCCCGGGTGGAACGGGCGCTGGAGATCCTGGGCACCGAGGCGCCCGAGCACCTGACCGTGGCCGGCGGCTGCGCATCGAGCACCGGCAGGCCAGCCTGGAGGAACTGGGCCAGCTGGCCAGCCCCCCGCTGACCAAGGACGCGATCGCCGGGCGGATCCGGCGGCTGCTGGCCATGGCGGACAAGAAGGCCCGCGACCTCGGGGTCCCCGACACCGAGTCCACCCTCACGGCGGAGATGCTGACCCAGTAGGCAGAAGTTCACAGGCGAGGGTGCACTGGCCCCCCGGTGCGCCACCTGTCGTTCACGGGCCGGCGCAACCGTGGTGGCATGGATGACGGTGCTGCAGCTGAAAACCACCACCACGCTGATGCCGGCTGCAGGGCGGCATGCCGCCCGCGGCCCACCAAACGCCGCGGGCGGTGCGGCCGCGGGCGCTGCCCGACCGGGGCGCAGGCGGGCGGGAGGTGATCCCGTGACGGCCGACAGCCTCCGCAACGACGCCACGCCGGTGCGGGGCTCGGTCCGCACCGCGCCCGCGGGCCGGGTGCCCTTCCGCTTCACCAGCTTCGGGGACCTGGCCACGCCGAACACGCAACGGGTGCTGCCTTACGGGCAGAGCGCCTACGCGGTGCAGGCCGTCGAATCGTTCCAGCCCTTGTTCCACCTGCTCAACGGGGACCTGTGTGACGCCGACCTGAACCCGGCGGTGCAGCCCGAGCGTGGACACCGCGGACGGCCTGCGCCAGGCCACGGTGTTCACCGGGGCCAACCGCCCCGTCCCCGGGACCACGGCCGGCACCTTCGCCCGGCCCGCGGCGGACGCGGCCGAGGACGCCACCTGGTCGGCGATGCGCGACCCGGCCACCGGCTATGGGGTCGCGGTCTTCGACCTCGACCCGGGAGAGCCCGGCGGCCAGACCTCGATCACGGTCACCTACTACCACGCCCTCGGCGGGGACCCGGGCAACCCGAACACCGGCGTGGCTGGCGGGCCCAACCCGGACTACACGCCCTTTGAAACGTTCACTCTCGTCCGCCCGCGCCCGGACGGCCGGGGTGGTCACGGGTACGCCGCGGCCAGCGGGACGGCGAGTCACGCTGGGTGAGCCGGGCCTGCCCGCGGGGGCCCGGGCGGGCCCGCGGGGCGGCCGTCGTCCGATAGGGTCGGACCCGGGAAAGCAGGCGCACCGCTGGGTGCAGACCAGCGCGCAGAGCTGAGGACGAGAGCAAGGGACGAGGAGAGGGCGCAGCCGTGACTATCCGCGTGGGCATCAACGGATTCGGCCGCATCGGGCGGAACTACTGGCGGGCCGTGCACGCCGCCTCGGCCGCGGGGCACGGCGGCGCCGAGCAGATCGAGATCATCGCGGCCAACGACCTGACCGACACCGCCACCCTGGCGCACCTGCTCAAGTACGACACGGTGCTGGGCACGCTGGCGCAGGACGTGAGCGTGGACGGGGACGCGATCCTGGTGGGCGACACGAAGCTCACCGTCCTCGCCGAGCGGGACCCCGCCGCGCTGCCCTGGCGGGACCTGGGGGTGGACGTGGTCATCGAGTCCACCGGGCGGTTCACCAAGGCCGGGGACGCGCGCAAGCACCTCGCCGCCGGGGCGAAGAAGGTCATCATCTCCGCGCCCGCCTCGGATGAGGACATCACGATCGTGATGGGCGTGAACGACGGCTCCTACGACCCCGCCCAGCACAACATCATCTCCAACGCCTCGTGCACCACGAACTGCGTGGCCCCGATGGCCAAGGTGCTGAACGACAACTTCGGTGTCGTCAAGGGCCTGATGACCACCATCCACGCCTACACCAACGACCAGGTCATCCTGGACTTCCCGCACAAGGACCTGCGCCGGGCCCGGGCCGCCGCGCAGAACATCATCCCGACCAGCAGCGGCGCGGCCAAGGCCACGGCGCTGGTCCTGCCCGAGCTCAAGGGCAAGTTCGACGGGATGGCCATGCGGGTCCCGGTGCCGGACGGCTCGGTGACCGACCTGGTCGTCCAGCTGAGCCGGGAGGTGACCAAGGACGAGGTCAACGCGGCGTTCAAGGCGGCGGCCGAGGGCGTGCTCAAGGGCTACCTGCACTACACCGCGGACAAGATCGTGTCCTCCGACATCGTCGGCACCCCCTGGTCGTGCACGTTCGACTCGTCGCTCACCATGACGTTCGGTGACCAGGTCAAGATCATCGGCTGGTACGACAACGAGTGGGGCTACTCCAACCGGCTCGCCGACCTGACCGCCCTCGTGGGTGCCCGGCTCTGATGAAGCGGATCGATGATCTTGACGTGGCCGGGCAGGTGGTCCTGCTCCGGTCAGACCTGAACGTCCCGCTCGACGGGGACGTGATCACCGATGACGGCCGGATCCAGGCCAGCCTGCCCACGATCAGGACGCTGACCGGCCGCGGTGCGCGGGTCGTCATCTGCGCCCACCTGGGACGGCCCAAGGGGGACGGGTATGCCGCCCGGGCGGCGGGCGGGCCGTCGCTGCGCCCGGTCGCGGCCCGGCTCAGCGAGCTCCTCGGCCAGCCGGTTCCGCTGGCCGGCGACGTGGCCGGGGAATCGGCCGCGGCCCTGGCGGCCGGGCTGGGCGACGGCGACGTCGGCCTGCTGGAGAACGTCCGGTTCGAGCCGGCCGAGACCAGCAAGATCGACGACGAGCGGACCGGGTTCGCGGCCCGGCTCGCCGCGCTGGCCACCCGCTACGTCGGCGACGGCTTCGGGGCCCTGCACCGCAAGCACGCCAGCGTGTACGACGTCCCCGCGCTGCTCCCGCACGCCGCCGGGGAACTGGTCATCGCCGAGATCGCGGTGCTCCGCCAGCTCACCTCCGATCCGCCGCGGCCGTACGTGGTGGTGCTGGGCGGGGCCAAGCCATCCGACAAGCTCGCGGTCATCGGCAACCTCCTCAGCCGGGCCGACCGGCTGATCATCTGCGGCGGGATGTCCTACACGTTCCTCGCCGCCCAGGGTTACGAGGTGGGCAAGTCCCTGCTGGAAGCCGACCAGATCCCGCAGGTCACCGAGCTGCTGGCCGAGGCGGCCCGGCGGGGGGTGGAAGTGGTCCTGCCGGTGGACCTGGTGGCGGCCGACCGGTACGCCCCGGACGCCGACCACCGCGTGGTGCCGGTCAGTGATTTCCCGGCCGACCGGGAAAGCCTCGACATGGGGCCGGAGACCCGGGCCCTGTTCGCCCAGAAGCTCTCCGACGCGAAGACCGTGTTCTGGAACGGCCCGGCCGGCGTGTTCGAGTTCCCCGCCTTCTCCGCCGGAACCCGGGCCGTGGCCGAGGCGATCAGCCGCGTCAGCGGGCTGACCGTGGTCGGCGGCGGCGACTCCGCGGCCGCCGTCCGCCAGCTGGGCTTCCCCGCGGACGCGTTCACCCACATCTCCACGGGCGGCGGGGCGAGCCTGGAATACCTGGAGGGCCGGACGCTGCCCGGGCTCAGCGCGCTCGAGGCGGCCGAACCAGAGGCGGGCGGATGACCGGCGGCCCCGCCCA
>CAWJDQ010000012.1:0-73426 GCA_963841695.1 uncultured Actinomycetes bacterium
GGGGACGTGGGCCATCACATCGACACCGGCGGACACGACCTCCCCGGCACCGGCCGTCGAGCTCACGTGAGCGACGACGACCAGGCCGCGGGCGTGCGCGGCAGTGACCAGTGCCTGGATGGTTTCCGGGTCCAGCGACGGCCATAGGCCCCCCGTGCCGGAGATGATCTTCAGATAGTCCGAGCCCTCCGCGATCCGTTCCGCCACGAATTGCCCGGCCTGGTCCGCGGCGGTCAACGTCGGGAACGGGGCGTACATCATCGACGGGTGCCCGCCGGGCGCGGTGGCACCGACACCGGAGGAACGCACATCGGCCACGTCCGGACGGAGCCGGCCTGCTCCTTAGCGCTGGCCACCAGGCCGGGTTTGCTGAACATGTCGAGAACGGTGGTAACGCCGAAGGTCAGGGATTGTGCGAGAGCGCCGGGAACGAGGTGCACGTGCGCGTCGATCAGACCGGGAAGCACCGTCCCGCCGCCCGCGTCGATCACTTTGTCGCCTTCTTGGGCGGCCGGGGCGGCCGAGCACTCGGTGATCAGGCCGTCAGCGAACCGGACGGAAGTCCAGTCCCGCGACTTCGTCCCGTCGAATACCTTCGAGTTCACGATCGTCGTTGCCGCGCCCAAGGCGTCCTCCCAGGGGATCCTGAACAGGCTGAATGGTAGAGGAACGGAGTGGAGTGCCCTAGAACGCGGCTCCGAACTGCGTTGGAGAAGAGTGCAAACGTTGCCTGACGCGGTACTAGTTCGGGCCCTTTTGGAGGTATTGCTGTGCCGACCTCGTCGTAGGCCGCACCCGGGCCCCCCGCGGTCCTGCCCCCCGCAGTCCTGCCCTGGGAGGACACGACCGGCGGCGGGCTTGGCCCGGCAGCCGTCACCCCGAGGCCGGTCAGCGCCGTACCGTGTAGTGCAGGTGCAGAACGCGGTCGCCCTGGATCACCTGGTCGGGATCGTTGAGGAGGACGGTGCCGCCGTGGCTGCCGAAGAAGCGCACCCCTTCGCCCAAAACCACTGGGGCAACGTCCATCGCGATCTCGTCGACCAGACCTGCCGAGAACGCTTGCCCGCCGAGGTCGCCGGCGGTCACGCAGACGAGACCGTCGCCGGCGAGCTTCTTGGCGAGCGCAATACCCGCCTCGACCGACCCGGCAGTATGGAAGGGTGCGCCCGGGTGGTCGTCGAGCCACGCCTCCGGCAGTGACCGGTGGGTGACAACAACCAGCTCGTCTCCGGCGGCCGGGTCGCCGTCCCAGCCGTTCGTGGTGTCGAACAAATGGCGGCCGATTACCGTCACCTTAATAGCGTCCCAGAAGGACTGGACGTAATCTGCGGAGGCCTGCGAGACATGGAACGTCCAGCCGCTCGCCCTGGCGGAAACCTCGGTATCCCCGTTGCCGTACCAGTCGAACAGCGGCCCGACCGTGTCATCGGGATAGGCGATGTAGCCGTCAACCGAGACGACCGCCTGCATGACAACCCTGGCCATCTCCGCTCCTCAGCCGAGTGTCGGAACGATTACACGCGCCGGTCTGACGAGGATATCCAGCTTGCTCGCCGGCTCATGACTCTGGGGCAAGAGCACTGCCGCCAGGCTGGTCGCTACGCCACTGGCGCCTCAGTGAATGCCCCGTGTAAGCCTGGCGGCAACTAGTGTCGGCGCATGAGCGAGACGAGCGAGCCGGTGCCCTTTGAGGTTTACAAGGCCGGTGTGTACCTGCACGGCACGAGGGCGGACCTCGCCGTGGGCGAGATGCTGGTGCCTGGCCGCGAGTCGAACTTCGAGGAGGGCCGGGTGATGAACTACGTCTACTTCACCGCGACACTCGACGCCGCTGCCTGGGGCGCTGAGCTCGCTGCGGGTGAGGGCCGCGGGCGCATCTACATCGTCGAGCCGGCCGGTGGATTCGAGGACGACCCCAATGTCACTAACAAGAGGTTCCCCGGGAATCCGACGCAGTCTTTCCGCAGCCGCGAGCCGTTGCGCGTGGTGGGCGAGCTTGCCGGCTGGGTCGGTCACTCGCCCGAGAGACTGCAGGCCATGCGGGACGGACTCGATGCGTCAAGGCGGCAGGGTGCGGCGCAGATCGAGGACTGATGTAGACATTCAGGTGGGGCCGACGGGGTGATGATGTGCCGCGGCCGGTGACGGCTGCTGCTTAAGGTAGAGCACCGCCCGGGCTAGAACTCGGTCTTAAGCCGCTCGATCTCGCGGGTGCGCTCGCGAAGCTGGGCGTAGGCAGGCCGCTCGCTGATGCGGGCCAGCGTCCAGCGGACCGCCTCGGCCCGGTTCGGTGCGATCCCGGCGTTGATCAGCGTGTCGACGATCTCCAGCTCCGGCGCCCGCAGGCGCACCATCACAGGCGTGAACTCGCTGTCCCCGGGCCTGTCCTTCTCGCTGTCCATCCTGGCCAGGAAGCGTTTCTGCTTGCCATCGATCACCTCGGACTTCACCTGGAACCGCCGCACCTCGGGTAGCCGCTGGGCGATTTCGTGCCGGAACCGCTTCATCGCCTCGTGCTTCGGCGGCTCGTCGCGTTCACCGGGCCGCTCTGTGGTCAGCACCCGCACTATCACCTCGCCCGGCTCCACCATCGGGTCGTCGCCGTACTCGAGCACCGCTACCTCGCGCACCCCGCCGGGGAGGAGCTTTGCGGCCTCTTCTTCGAGTTCCCGCTGGACGCGCTCTTTCGTGATCTGGTCCATGGCTCCGCCCTCGCCCGTTACCTTAGTAACTCAGGTTACCCAGCCCGCTGAAGCCCGTCCATAGTTACGGCGGCTAGCCGCCGGGGCTTGCGCTAGCCCGGCGATCTTTGCCAACCGGGCGCGGCGTGGCGGGTGGTCTCGGCCAGCCGGCTCTGATCATGGTCAGTGGTGACCGGCCTCCCCGTGCTTGATTGGCGCGCGCTGCCCAGGACGGCATGATCGCCGAGAAAGCCGCGCGGAGCCGGCCGTGCTGATCTGCCGCTGATGGTGTGCGTTTGCGGAGGTCCTGCAGCGAGAGGTACTAGAACGCCTACCGTGGCGGATGCACGGTGGGTACGGCGACGGAGGACGGGCCTATGTCACATGTACGACGCTTCGACCACGTCGGCCTCACGGTCGCGGATCTCGACGACGTGACCGCCTTCTTCGTGGCGCTGGGCCTGGAGGTCGAGGGCAGGACGTTCGTCGAGGGCGAGTTCCTGGACACGGTCTGCGGCATTCCAGGCTCCCGTATCGAGATCGTCATGCTGAAGCCGCCCGGCGATGGCACCCGCCTGGAGCTCTCGAGGTTCGTGCGACCCGACTCTGTGCCGGGCTCACCGGCCGCCATGGCCAACGAGCTGGGATTGCGCAATGTGGCCTTCGAGGTCGGCGACCTGCAGGCGGCAGTCAACTGGGCAGCTAGCGAGGGCTATGGACTGGTCGGTGGCATCGGCGAGTACGAGGGCGCCTGGCGGATGGCCTACGTCCGGGGGCCAGAAGGGATCATCGTCTCGCTGGCCGAGCGCATCGGCTGAGCGGCGGAGCGCCGGAGGAGCATGACTGCGATCTGGGACCCTGGTTTGATTGCGCTCGCTGATGAGTCCGCACGATCAGCAGTTTGCGGTGCCGCCAGCGCGCCGCAGCGGGGCACTGAAAACGGGTAGGGATAACGGGCGGCCGGTACGACGCCCGCCTGGAATGATGACGTAGCGGTGAGCGCCGGGCGAACCCGGCGCGGGCAGGGGAGGCAGCAAATGAGCGCACCAGAAGGCGCGGACGCCGAGCTGCCCCGCTACCCGGGACCGGAGGTGCCCAGGACCGGGGGAGCGGCGGTCGTGGTTCGCGGGCTGCGGAAGAAGTTCGGTGCGAAGGATGCTGTGGCCGCATCGACTTAGAGGTCGCGGCGGGTTCGCTGGCCGGACTCGTCGGGCCGAACGGGGCGGGCAAAACCACGTCGCTGTCGATGATGACCGGGCTGCTGCGGCCAGACAGCGGCCAGGTCCTGATCAACGGCATCGACGTGTGGAAGGACCCGCCCGCGGCCAAGGCGGCCATCGGCGTGGTGCCCGCAGAGGCCAGGCTGTTCGACCGGCTGAGCGGCAGGGAACTGCTGGAGTACGCCGGCCGGCTGCGGGGCCTGCCGGCTGACGAGGCGCGCTCGCGGGCCGCTCAGCTGCTGGACGTGTTGGACCTGGCCGGGGACGCCAAGCGGCTGGTCGCCGACTACTCGACTGGCATGCGCAAGAAGGCCGCACTCGGCTGCGCGCTGATCCACAACCCGCCGGTGTTGTTCCTGGACGAGCCGCTGGAGGGCGTGGACCCGGTGTCCGGGGACGTGATCCGCCGGCTGCTGACCCGGTTCGTCGGATCCGGCTCGACGGTCCTGTTCTCCAGTCACGTCATGGAACTGGTCGAGCAGGTCTGCGACCACGTTTCGATCATCGACAAGGGCAAGATCGTGGTGACCGGCACCATCGACGAGGTTCGCGGTGGCAAGACACTGCAGCGGGCGTTCATCGATCTGGTGGGACCGCGTGCGGCCGACAAGGAGGTGCTGTCGTGGCTCGGCTCCTCGTCCAGCTGAAGCTGCGCCTGCTGCTCAACGCGCTCCGCTCGTCCGACTCCGCGAAGATCTCTTTCATCATCAGCTCGGCGTTCGCCGTGCTGCTCGCGATCTTCGCCTTCCTCGTCCTGGCCGGGTTCCGCGGTAAGAGCACGTCGGTGGAGCTCACTTCGGTCATCTTCACCGTGTTCGCGTTCGGCTGGCTGATAGCCGATCATGGTTTTCGGCGTGGATAGCACGCTCGACCCTGCGACGCTCGCGCTGTACCCGCTGCGCACGCCGGGGCTCGCGGTCGGCTTGCTGGCGGCGTCGTTTACCGGGTTGTGGCCGCTTGCCAACGTCATCGGCCTGCTCGGCGTGACGGTCGGCCTGGCCAGCGGCACGTTCGGCGTTTTCGTGGCGGTGGTCGCGGTGCTGCTGCAGGTTCTGTTCTGCATCGCCCTGTCCCGGTTCATGACAACGTCCCTGGCCAGCATGCTGCGCTCGCGCCGGGGCCGGGACCTGGCCGCGTTCATGATCATCCCGCTGTTCGCGTTGTATGAGTTCTTCACTCAGGTGGTGCCGAAGGCCGTCAGCCAGGGCAAGATCACCGCCGCGAGCTTCACCGGCTTCGACTCGTGGATGCGCTGGCTGCCACCGGGCCTGGCCGCGCACGCCATCCAGGATGCCTCCGACCGTCGTCCCGGCATGGCGTTCGCCCGCCTGGGCGCTCTGGCCGCGGTCATCGTCGTCTTCGTCTGGCTGTGGGTCCGCTCGCTCGGCCGGGCTCTCGTCACCGCCGACACGACCACCCAGTCGTCGCGGGTCCGCGGCACGAGGCTGCCGCTGGCCGGGCTGGGCCTGCGCGGCACGGTCGCCGCCAGGTTCTGGCTCTACCAGCGCCGCGAGCCGCTGTTCCTCGTCTACTGGGCGATCGTCGCGGTGGTAACGGCCGCGCCCTCTGCGAGCGCGGTCTTCGGCCACAAACATCATCCCACGGCCATCCTCGCCAGCGCGGTCTTCGGCGCCGCGCTCGTGGGCATCTTCCACGCTAACTCGGCCGGGCTCACCGGACCGGCGTTCGCCCTTGAGGCGGCGGCGTTGGGCAGCAGTCGCGACCTGCGTGCCTACTTCTCAGGCCAGAACCTCGTGCTGGGCGCCATCGGGGCTCCGCTGGTCGTCGCGGTCTGCTTCGCGCTGGCCGCCGTGGCTGGCGATCCCGGCATGGGAATCGAGGCGACGCCGGTCGTCCTGGCCGGGATCGGTGCCGCCCTAGGGCTCAGCGACCTGTTCACTGCGGCGCTGCCCTACCCGGTGGTCAAGCGGGCCGGGACCCCTGTGCTCGTGCCCGCGCCAGGTTACTCTGGCTACCGGCTTAGCGGCCTCCTCACCCTGGCGGGCACCGCGGTGCTGGCCGCGCCGGTGATCGCCGGTGCCGTACTGGCTGCGAACGGGCCGGACGCGATCCGGATCGGGGTGATGCTGCCATGTGCCGCCGCGTACGGTTTCGCGCTCGCAGTCATCGGTGTGCGGCTGGCCGCGAAGCTAGCCCAGAGGACGCTGCCCGACATGTGCCAGGCAGCACTGCGCACGGCAATGTGACGGGTCACTGCGTCCACGCGGAGGCCGGTCTCGGTGCCCATTGCCCGCCGCTGGGTTCGCCGGTCAGGGCGCGGGCGGGTGCTCTTGGTCGTAGGCGGCGAGGAGCCGCTTCGGGGCGCAGATCCGCCAGGACTCGGTGACGAGCTCGGCTATCTCGCCGGGGTCAATCTGGCTGAGCCGGACGAGAATCCCCGGGTAGCTGTCGTAGTGGGGGGTAATGAAGAACTTGCCTGGCTCGGCCTTGAGCATTTCGTTGCGTTCATCGAGATCGGCGCAGCGCACAAACAAGGTATCCGGCAGTTCATGCACGCGGATGAACAAGGTGCTGCGCACCCGGAACGAGGGGAGCCGGTGGTAAGGCTTCTCGGTGGTCTCGGGCAGAGACAGCGCGATACGGCGAACGTCATCCTCGGTAACCACCCGCCGATGGTACGGCAGCAGATGCGCAGCGTGACCTGGGCCGCGCCCGCCAGCGACGGAAAGCCGGCCAGAGGTCAGCGCTCGGGTTCGTACTTGAACGAGAGCTGGAGCTTGGTGCGGTAGGTGATGGCTCCGGCCTCGTCCAGGGCAATGTCCTGCTTCACGACCTCCGCCACCCGAAGATCGCGGATTGTCCCCGCTGCAGTCCTGATCGCCTCCGCGGCCGCGTCCTCCCATGAGGTGCCGCTTGTCCCGATGATCTCGGTCACCCTGTAAACGCTCATGGCACTCTCCCTTGATGACTCGCCGCCAGACTGAGCCTGGCACTTACCCCGGATAACGTCCAGCACCCGTGCGCCCCGCTCTACGGGGCGAGATCTACCGAGCTGCCTGCGCCGCGCCGGTTCCGGCGAGCGCCTGCCAGATTTCCAGCAGCCCCGACTTCTTCGTGATTGCGAGCTGGACCTGCCTCCCGCCGGCCTCTCCGGTGATGATTATCCAGTCGCGTTTGGCCAGCCGAGACCGTGCCTGGCTGAACGCGATGGACGATTCGCGTCCGGTGAAGGCAAATTCGCGGGAGGCTCCCGGCAAGGAGATCATGAATGCGCCAGCGCCGACGACCAGCCGTTTCGGGCCTTTAAAGCGGATCCACTGGCCGCGGGTGCCCTCGAATCCGCCCGTCCCGAGAATGCTGACATGGTCAAGCGGTGTGGAAAGATACACCTGCGACTGTATCTCGCCGCGCAGGGGAGCGTTCGTGAAGCGCTCACGGTTCCGCCGCATGACCAGATACATTATGCCGCCGATGACAGCAAACGACATTATAGCCGAGAAAGCCTGCATGCTCACATCTTATCCCTCGGCGGACTTATTGCAGTTGTTCTGCCTTACAGGCCCGCGTGGTCTGCCGAGAGAGGGCTGGGCCTGCGTCCTGGGCCTGCGATTCTGGCCTGGGCGGGCGGGCGTCGCCATCGCCGCGAAAGGCATACAGCGGGGCAGCGCTCATCGCCCGGTCCTCTCCAGCCCGGCACGGTGGCTTCAGCGACGACCATTCTCCCAGTTCAGAGGGCATCTCTCGGGTCGGCGCGCCCCTCATGAACCCCTATCCACGCGGTGGATCGAGACAGGGTTAGACTCCCTGGCATGCAGCGGGGGGATAGCCCCCTCACGCTGCAGAGCCGTCGTCATCGGGGTGTGAGACCCAACCAGTGGAGGTGCCAGATGGCCCAGCTCCCACCGCCCCCGGAGGGAATTGTGCTGGCCCACTTCATCGTCTCGGACGATGTGGAGCGCTCTCGGCGCTTCTATACCGAAGTACTCGGCGGCAGGGTGGTCTTCTCCGGAGGGCCGACCTATGTCGCACTGGCCAATAGCTGGATCATCATCAATGTCGGCGGAGGCCCGACCGACGACAAGCCTGCGGTCACCCTGGAGACGCCGCGTGATCCCGACCGGGTCAGCAGCTTCCTTAATATCCGGGTGAAAGACATCCAGGCCGTGTACGCTGAATGGAGCGCCCGGGGTGCTCATTTCCTCACGCCGCCGAAACAGCACCAGTTCGAGATCCGCTGCTACATCCGCGATCCCGACGGTTATCTGATCGAAGTGGGGCAGACCACGGACCCGGCGGGGGATTGGTCGCCTGCTCACTGGCCGTCGAGTGGGTCCGGGCAGGAGTCCGGGTGAATGCCGGGATCACCGGCGAGATCCTTCATATCGACGGTGGGTTTTGGTCATGACCACCGCGGTCATCGGCACTGGAGGGCTCGGATCGGTCATCGCCCGCGAGCTCGCCTCAGGCGGCGAGACCCTGCGGCTCTCGAGCGCCGACAATAAGTCGGCACGAATGCTGGCCGCAGAGATCGGTCGAGCTGCGGTCGCCGCCGCCGACAACCGCGACGCGTTGCGGGGCGCCGATGCCGTCGTCCTCGCGCTGCGGTTTACCGTGCTGAAGGGCGTCATAGGCGAGATCGCCGACCCGCTAACCGACAAGCTCGTGGTCGTTCCGAGCAACCCGGTCGGCATCGATGCGCAAGGTCACATCTCCCGTCTCCTGCCGGAAGGGCAATCCTCTGGCGAGGTTGTAGCCGGGTGGTTGCCGGCCGGGGCGCGCCTGGCCATGGCGTTTGGGACCCTGTCGGCCAATCTCTTCGAGTCCTCTCGCAACCGGTCACCGGAGCCGGCGGTCCTCTTCTATGTGACCGACGACGACCGTGCTGGCGAGGAAGTCGAGCGGTTGATCCGAACGGCCGGCTTCGAGCCGGTGAAGGCCGGGGGGATCGAACAGTCGAGTCGGCTCGAGGTGGGTGGCGACCTTCACGATCTCGTAGTCGGCCCCGCAGAGGCGCGGTCATTGATCGGTGGGGCCTGAGGTCTGTTCAGGAGCTGGCGGCCCCGAGCGCTGCTGTGATCTCCTGGATCGCTTCGGACTCGGCGGGGCTCACGGTCTGCCCTTCCTCCTTGTGCGCCGCCGCGACCTTGCTCGCGAGGGCAAGGACGAAGCGCCGGTAATCGTCGAGTTCCGCGGCCGTTGCCTTGCTCTCGAGCAGTGCCGCCGCGTCGCGGAGGTGCTTCAGCCCGTTTTCCCTGAGTTCCTCGGCGGAGTGATACCTCGTGTGGTCCGTCTCAGGCTTAGCCGCAACGATCTCGTCGAGGAGTTCGCTCTCGCCGTGCTGAGCGCGCGCGTCGACATAGGCCTTCGACATCGCGATTGACTCGCGGATCATTCCTCCGCGGGCCGCGGTGACCACGATCATCCCGGCGCTGGGCGGGCCCTCGAGCACCACCTTCCACTCGTCGGAAGAGAAAGCCGCTTTTGAGGTCATTCGGGGCTCCTTCGGGCCGATGCGACATAAGAACTGCTCACGCGGGAAACAAGAAACGCGCGATCGCGATCATCCCCGGGCCGGCGCCTGCCAACACCAGCCCCGCGCGGCGGAGGTGCGGGAATATGACTGGCGTGCAGGCGTCGCCGGTGTCGGGATCGTGAGGGGAGCAACGGCAGGGAGGAGTTTCCGGTGTCGGCGCCCGCCCCCACGGCTAGGGCAGTGGCACGATTCCCTGCGCGCCGCGCGGGAATGTCGCGAGGATTTCCTCGGGGATGTTCAGGTGCGCGGAGACGAGCTTGGGCGGCAGGTGGCTGAGCCAGTTGGCCAGTGAGACTTCTTCGTAGTGGTCGCTGCGGAACGTTTCGATGAAGATCAGGTCATCCTCGCCGGTGTTCTCGACGTAGTGGCCGCAGTTGCGGCGGACCAGGCCGACGTCGCCGGCGCGGAAGTCGGTGGTGTTGGCGTGCGGGCCGGTGTTGAACACCGTCATCCGCGCGGAGCCTTTCATGTAGTACTGCCACTCATCAGCGTTCGGGTGCCAGTGCAGCTCACGCATCGAGCCCGGCTTGACCACGACCAGGGCGGCCGCGACCGTCTTGGATGCCGCGAAGTTGGTGCTGTCGGCGATGCGGATGCTGCCGCCGCTGTTCTCATACTGCGGCTTCACCTCCGACATGCGGAAGATCACCGGCTCGGTCGAGCCCCATTCGACGCCCGCCGCGACCTGGTCGGTCTCCAGGTCGCCGGGTTCGTCACCGGGGAAGATCCACAGGTTGTGCAGGGGAATGTCGTCGAGGGTCTCCTGGGCCACCCGGAAGTTCTTGGCCAGCACGTCGGGCGGCGTGTGCGCGAACCAGTCCGTCAGAAGCAGCGTGTTGCTCTCGGACTGGGCCCCGTCGTCGAACGCGAGGACGAACTCCGCGCCGTCCGGGCCCAGGCCCTGCAGGGAGTGCGGCAGCCCGGCCGGGAAGAACCAGAGGTCTTCTTTGAAGACATCCTCGACGCTTGGCATCCCGTCCCGGCTGAGGGTGGTGATCCGGCACTTGCCCTCGGTCATGATCGCCCATTCGGCGGTCTGGTGCCAGTGCAGCTCCCGGATGCCGCCCGGCTCGAGGTACATGTTCACCCCGGCGATCTCATCCGAGATCGCGAAGTCGGCCGCGGTGACCTCCCGCGCCCACCCGCCGCGCTGCTGGCGGCGGGCCGCGATGTTGAACGAGGACCAGAAGAACGGCTGGGTGCTGACGTCGGTGGCCGGCGCGGTGATCACGTTGGGGAACTGGCTTTCCAGCACCTTGTTCTGCGGTCCTGTCATCGTCGCGCTGGCCGGGTCCCCGGTAGTGGTCTGCATGCCTTCCTGCGGCAGATCCGGGTTCCCGAAAGCAGGGGTCTCGTGATGCGGTACCGGGTTGTCGGTCGAGCCCATGACGCTTTCCTTCCCTGTCTTCCTTCCTGCCTTGACTCGTCGACTCTCGCGTCCTGCGGGGCCAGCTCTTATCCCCGAACCACGTAGTCCGGCTGGCTGGTCACCGGGGGGTCCGCAGCGACGCCTCCACCTCGAGCACGAGCTGGATGTCGTCGCTGACCACGACGCCGCCGGTGGGGAGCACCGTGTTGGCGGTGATGCCGTAGGCCGAGCGATAGAGCTCACCTGTCGCGGTGAATCCGGCCCTGGTGCCGCCATACGGGTCCGATCCGAAGCCGTTGACCTCGATCCCCAGCTCAACGAGCCTGGTGATGCCCTTGATGGTCAGGTCACCGGTCATGATCAAGTCGTCGCCGCTGCGGTGCACGCCGGTGGACTGGAAGGTCATCGTCGGATGGTTGGCGACGTCGAGGAAGCCCTCACCCTTGACATCGTTGTCACGCGATTCATTGCCCGTGTCGAGCGACGAGGTGTCAACCGTCACCATGGCCGACGACTCCAGGAGGTTAGCCGCCGTGACGATCCGGCCCTCGAACTTGGTGAAGTTGCCGCGGACCTTGCTGACCATCAGGTGCCTGGCGATGAACCCGATATGTGAGTGCACTGGATCGATGTCCCAGGTGCCGACGATGTAGCCGGGGATATCGACAGGTTGTCCCGTCATGATTGTCTCCTTCTTCCTGGAGGGAATGACCGTTACCCGCCGCACTCGCACTGCGGCTGAGGGGTTACGCTCGTGGCCGTTCTTTGATCCCGGCCGCCAGCAGGTCCACCACTTCAGCGATGCGCGCGGCCCGCACCTCGGGGCGGCGGGTGGTCGCGTCGATCCAGCGCAGATAGGCCTTGCGGTAGAACTGGGCCAGGGTGTCGAAGAACGCCGCAGCGGCCGGGTTGGCCTCAAGGGCCGACGCGATATCGTCGGCTAGATCACCGCGCTGCGGGCCTTCTGGCTCCAGTTCAACGATCACCTCATCGCCGACTGCGACGCCGGTATCCCGCATCCACGTCGGGTTCACGGTGAACACCCATTGGTTGCCGTCTGGTGTGATCCTGCCGCGGAGCCGCCTGCCGCAGCTAGCCCCGGCGGCCGGATGGATCGTCCCGCCCACGGGATGGTAAGCCTTGGCCCCCCACGTCTCGTCTGGGTCGAAAGGAACCGCGATGACCGCCCGGCCGCTGGAGTCAAACGTGATGTGAGCACCGAACCGCTGAACACGCATGGGTCTCATCGTGACACCGCGAGCGGCAGCCGGCGTCTCGGTGCTGAGAATGCAGGTGGCGATGCCAGGGCTTTATTGATCATGCCCCTCGAACCGGAATTCGCTCTGCCAGGTGCCCTCGGATCGGGCAATCGTCCAGTAGGCATCCGCGATACGGGCGGGGCTGAAGGGAGTGTCCTCGGCGATGATCCCCGCGACGGTAATGCTCGCCACGCGCACCGCGTACGGCGCCAGCTCGTCTCCGAGCATGGTCGCTGCGGACCGCAGTGCCGCCTTGCCGAGCGAGACAGTCGCCCGGCTGGCGACGGGCCTGTCTGCGAAACCGCCGCCGGTGAACAAGATGGTGCCGCCACCTGCGGCGCGCATCGCCTGACCAGCGACTCGTGCGGCGACGATGGCGCTGACGACATCCACGTTGTACGCCTGCTGCAGGTGAGCGATATCGCTGTCCAGCAGCGTGTCGGGCGCAGCCAGGACGGCGTTGTACACCATCAGGCCTGGCGCACGGCTCGCTGCGTAGACCGATCCGAGCGCGCCCTGGAAGTTTTCCGGGTCACTGGCATCCGCGGCGATGGTGCCGGCGACCGCTCCGGTGGCCTGAAGATCACTGGCCAGATCCTTCAGCCTGCGGACATCACGGGCCAGGAGTGTGACGCGGTAGCCGCCTTGCGCAAATCGTCGCGCGATAGCGGCTCCGAGGCCGGGACCCGCGCCGATCACGAGCAGGTGGTGGCGGTCAATACCCGGGGCGTCACGGTGCACGGTGCTGGTCAAGATCGTCCCCCTTTCAGGTCCGTGAAAGCTGCAGTCGCACTGGCCGGCTGAGCGGTGACGGCAGTGCTAGCCCGCGGAGGCCAGGGCCTCGCGCGCTGCGGCGTCCAGCTCGATGTCCGCGGCGGCCATGTTTTCCTGGAGATGGCGCACGGACGACGTGCCGGGAATCAGCAGGACGTTCGGCCGGAAGCTCAGCAGCCACGCGAGGGCTATCTGAGCCGGAGTGCGGCCCAGGCGAGCTGCGATGCTCGTGACCTGGGGGCGGCGCAGGACCGGATTACCGCCGTCGAAGGCCGAGCCCAGCGGGAAGAACGGCACGAAGGCAATGCCCCGCGCCACGCACTCCTCCAGCACGGGCAGGGAGTGCCGGTCGGCCACGTTCATGGGATTCTGCACGCACGCGATATCGGTGATCGCCAGTGCGTGCAGAAGATGGTCACGGGTGATGTTGCTGAGGCCGATGCCGCCGATCAGGCCGCTGTCGCGCGATTTCACCATCGCGGTGAGCTGGTCATCGAACCGCTGGCCGGGCCGGGCGTCGCCCATGAGGCGCAGATTGACCGCGGCAAGATGGTCGACGGCCAGGGTGCGCAGGTTGTCCTCGATTCCCTGCCTGAGCTGGGCTGGCGAATCGGACCGCAGCACCCGGCCTGACGTGTCCCGCCGCGCGCCAACCTTGCTGACCAGCGCCAGCCCCTCCGGGTACGGATACAGCGCCGCCCTGATGAGCTCATTCGCGACAGCGGGACCATAGAACTGGGCGGTGTCGATGTGATCGACGCCGAGTTCCACGGCGCGCCGCAGAACCGCGATCGCCTGGCCGCGGTCTCGCGGCGGCCCGAATACCCCCGGACCTGGCAGCTGCATGGCGCCGAAGCCGATGCGTGACACGGTTACCGGCCCCAGGCGATAGCGCTGCTCGCGACTGGTCATCGGCGTCATCGCCTCCAGGGCAGGAGTCGTTTCGGCCCACGCTAGGCACCGGCCGGGTGAGTGGCTATCACCTAGTTATGGTGATTGTGCCTCGGCGGCCTGGGCGCCAGGCGATGCCCGGGCTCGTTGTTCAGGCCGGCCGAGAGCAGCCGCATCTCTCGTGCACGGTGTACTGCCGAGGAACGGTCCTGAGCCTGCAGCTTCGCGTAGATATTGCGGATGTGGGTGTTGACGGTGTTGACCGAGACCGATAGCTCGCTGGCGATCTCCGGCCGGGAGAGGTTCGTCGGGAGGTACCGCAGCACCCGCAGCTCGGTCGGACTGAGTTCCCCGATCTCTGCCAGCGAAGGCTCAATGACCGCCGCCCTGGATGATCCGCGCAAGACGTCGAGGATGTCGGTCAGCAGGGCCGCGTGCGCCGTTTCATGCCGCGGCATGGCCTCGAGCAGCTCGAGTGAGCCCGTCATGGCGAACGGCAGGATGAGCCGGTCCGCCTCCGCGAGGGCCAGCGCGCACTCGGCGGCCGCGGCGGCCGCGCGGTGGTCACCGAGCTCGCGGTGCGCGAGCGCGGCCAGGAGGTGTGCCTCAACGACTGTCACGTAGCCGATGACCGGAGCTACCCCGTCCAGGACATCCTGGACCGCGGCGAGGGCGGCGGCCGGGTTGTCCTCGGCGAGGCAGATGGCCGCGCGGGCATTACTGATCTCGCCGGAGGCTGCGGGTTCCGCATCGAGTGCGGCCAGCGAGGCCCGGGCCTCGCTGAGCTGCCCGAGCCGGGCCTGGGTGGCCAGCCTCCAGCCGGTCAGCTGATGTGCCAGTGCGTGTGAGCCTTCCAGCTGCGCCTGCAGGTGCTCGGCCGCGCTATATTCCGCCAGGGCCTCGCGCTGCCTGCGCCGGCCGGACAGCAGCATGCCGGTGCCCAGGTGCAGCAGCAGCCTCATGGGGGGTCCGGTATCTGTCTCCAGGGCGCGGGCGGCGCGCCGCAGCCAGCGATCGCCCTCGTCGAACTCACCCGTCCAGATGAGAGCGCCGGCGAGGTTCACGAGCGCGGGCGAGATGACCGGTTCCGCGCCCCAGCCATGGTGCTCGGCCAGGGCTATCGCCTCCCGGCACCGCCGCCGGGTAGTAGCGAAAGGCTCGATCTTCGAGGCAAAGGCGAGCTCAGCCAGGCAGGCCACCTCGAGGTAAGGACGTCCGATCCTCCGCGCAAGCTCGGCGCCGTCCAGCAGGTGCCGCTCACTGTCCTGGTTCCCCAGCGACCACGCCTCGACGATGCCGAGATTCATGAGCGCCACCGCGCGCAGATCACTGTCGAGCGCGATGTCCTCGTCGGACTGGCCGCTGACCGGCGTGGCCAGGAACCTGACCTGATCGACTACGCCTGCGAGGTGGCCGCGCCGCCGCGCCAGCGACAGTTTCAGCGCGGCGGTCGCCACTTCGAGCCGGCGCTTGCGGTGGGGTGGCGTCAACGCGATCGAGGCTTCCGCCACAGCCAGGTGGGCGGCAGCCTCATCCACGCGTCCCTGAGCGAAATCGCTGGTTGCCCGCGCGAGAGGGATATCCGGGCCCTCGGTCACGGCGCCCGGCGGGAAAGCCCGCAGCAGCGTCCGGATGGTCTGAGCCTGTCCGTCCAGCGTCAGGCCGAACGAGTGGTCGGCGAGCAGCCGTGCCGCTTCGGCCCAGTCACCCGCTGCCTGGGTATGCCGGATGGCGTCGACGATCTCGCCGTGCTCGCTCAGCCAGGTGGCGGCCAGCCGGTGCAGGGCCGGCAGCTCTTCGGGCAGCCTCCGGCGCAGCTCAAGCCGGAGCAGGTCGGCAAAGAGGTGGTGATACCGGAACCAGGTCCGGGCCGGGTCGAGCGATACGACGAACGCGTTGGCGTCCTCGAGGTCGAGCAGGATCCGCTCGGAGCCAGGCTGATCAGTCAGCAGGTCCGCCAGCTCGCCGTTGACCCGGTCTAGCAGGGACGTGCGCAGAAGCAGCTGCTGGACCTCGGCCGGCTGGCAGTCCAGCATTTCGGCGAGCAGGTACTCGGCCACAGTCCGGCTGCTGCCGGAGAATTCCGCGACAAACCGTTCCGGGTCCGGGCTGCTCGCCAGCGAGATCGCCGCGAGCCGCAGGCCCGCTGCCCAGCCTTCGGTGCGCTGGTGCAGCCGGTCCGCCAGGGCTTCCGGCAGCGCGATGCCCGAGGTCTCCAGGAACTCGCGGGTCTCGCGCTGGGTAAACCGCAGATCTGCCGCGCGGATCTCGGCCAGGTCGCCCGCCAGGCGAAGCTTGTGCAACCGGAGGGGCAGATCACGCCGCGTCGCGAGGATCGCGTGCACATGCTGGGGGAGCTTCTCCAGCAGCCGGGTCAGCTGCGTGAGCGCTTCCGGCCGAGGTCAGCTCGTGCAGGTCATCGATGACCAGGAAGGTGCGGTCGTGATGCGCCGGCGAGCTCGGACAGAACTCTCTCGCTGATGGCCGCTTCATTGAAGTCGGGTGTCGCGGCCAGCTGTTCGCCTTCGCCGGCCGGGCCGGACGCCTGCCGGATCGCGCTGAGGACGGCGAGCCAGAACTGCTGGGAGTCCTGCTGATCGCGTCGCACCTGGACGACTGCCAGCCGGTACGACTGACCCGCAGTATCTGCCCAGGCCCGCATCAGCGAAGTCTTGCCGCTGCCGGCGGGGGCTGAGATCAGCGTTACCTTCGCTGTCGTCGCGCGATCCAGGGACGCGAGAAGCTCCCCGCGCTGAATGAGGCGCGGAGCTGCCTGGGTCGGCGTTGGCGGGGCTGCCCTAAATGCCACGCCTGAACCCGATCCCCAGCGCGCCGGCCTGGCGCCGGCTGCCTCTCAGCATCTAGCCAGGTTACGTGCCCGGATGGTGACTAGCGCAATGCCTGGGCTGCTCCGCTTGCACGCCGTCCGGGCATCGGCGTCACCAGATCCTGGTGATGCGGACTCACCTGCCTGCGCCGGACCATGGCCGCATGGACCCTGCATCGGCCAGGTACATGATCCGGATCAACGGCCATCTCGGTGCCACGTTGCTTTCCGCGTTTCCGGCGATGGCATGGCAGCGGCAGGGCTCGGAGACGGTCTTGACCGGCCTGCTGGACCGGCCCGGCGCTCTATGGCGTCCTGGCCGAGATCGAAGCGCTTGGCCTTGACCTGCTCGAGGTCCGCCAGCTCAGCCCCGAGGCGACCGGAAAGCGGTGAGACCTGCTCACCATGAAGATCCCTCACCGGGCTCATAGCTGCCCGGCCGGATTTCGACCCGCGGCGGTGGATGACTGAGCTGCCGCCGATGGACCTGTTCGGTGCCCTGCTGTTCCAGATCGCCGGTCAGCAGCTGTCGGTCGCGGCGACCCGGCGGACCCTCGAGCGCATCGAGGCCCGCTTCGGCGGCCGCCTTCCCTCGGCGGCCGACGTGCTGGGCACGGATCCGGCGCAGTTCCGCGAGGCCGGGCTGTCCTGGCGGAAGCCCGTGGACGGCGCAAGGCGCCCTCATCCTCGCGCTCGGCCGCGAGGACGTAGTCCTGCCCGGTGACCTTGCCCTCCGCAAGGCCGTCCGCACTGTCTACCGCCTCGATCACCTGCCTGCGGAGGAAGAGGTTCTGGCGATCGCCGAGAAATGGCGGCCCTACCGCAGCCTGGCGACCGCCTACCTGTTCTCGGCCGCGTTCGAGGAAGCTCAGCAACCTGCTGTCCCTGCGGGGAATCACCAGAATCCGGTGACGACCGATCACCTGTGAGGTGGCAACCCTGGGCACAGGGTGCTGGCGGAATTCGTCGAGATCTCAGGAGGGACAGCATGAGCCAGGCAACGGTAGCAGTCGTCGCCGGCGCAGGCGGCGCGCTCGGGCACGCGACCACCGCGGCGCTCGCAGCCAGCGGATTCACGGTGGTGGCGCTTGACCGCAGCGAGCACGCGATGAGCGATCTGCGCGACGCCGTGCGCAAAGAAGCAGTCGATCCCGGCCGATCCTGGCGCGGTGACGCGGGTCATCGACCGGATAGCGGCCGAGGTCGGGCCCCCCGGCGTGCTGGTGAACACAGTCGGAACATTCCGCCTGGGTGACGCGCTCGCCACGACTCCCGAGACGCTGAAGCTCATGCTCGACGTCAATCTGGGACCCGCGTTGTGGCTGAGCCAGGCGGTGGCGCCGCACATGCGACAGCAGGGTTCGGGTGCCATCGTCCACGTGACCGCCCGGCCGGGCCTGGAGCCGGCCAGCGGCATGGCGGCCTACAGCGTGAGCAAGGCGGCGCTGGCGCACCTGACGCGCACCCTCGACCTCGAGCTCCGGCCGCACGGGATCCGGGTGAACGCAGTGGCGCCGCAGCTGATCGACACCGCGTCCAACCGGGCTTCGTTCCCGGCCGACGTGCTCGCGCACGCGGTGGCGCCCGAGGCGATCGCCGAAGTGATCGCGTTCCTGGTCAGCGACGCGGCAGCGCCGGTGAGCGGGGCGATCCTGCCCGGCGTACGGCGTCTAGCGCCTGGCCGGGCGCGGGCCGTATCCGAATCACCATGATCCGGCGATGACTTCTCACCTGGCGGCTGGGGAGCGTGGGCAAGACGCGAAGCGCACGGCCGTCAGGGACGTGCCCTAGTTGCGAGGGAGATGCCGTGACAACATCAGCCGCCGGTACGGGCAGTGCCGACGAACTGCCCGACTACGCGCCCATCCCGCGTTCGGCGCTCGGTCCCGCCCTGAACGAGCAGGGATACTACGTCGGGCGGGTCGAGCGGAACCTGTACTGGGTGACCGACGGGGTGTACAACTCAGCGTTCCTGGTCACCCGGGACGGCGTGGTGCTGTTCGACGCACCCCCCAGCATCGGCCACAACCTGCGGCGGGCTGTCGACGAGATCGCCGCGGCGGAGGGCGTCAGCAACACCGTGACGCACCTGGTCTACTCCCATCACCACGCCGACCACGGCGCGGCCGCGTTCCTGTTCGAGCAACGTCGTCCGGATCGGGCACGAGGAGACCCGCCGGCTTCTGCTCCGGGATAACGACCCGGCCCGTCCGCTGCCGGACGTGACCTTCGCCGATACCTACACGCTCGAGGTAGGCGGAGAGCGCGTCGAGCTGGCCTGGCACGGCTCCAACCACACGCCGGACAACATCTACATCCATTTCCCCGGCCACGACACCCTGATGTTCATCGACGTCGTCAACGCCGGCTGGGTGCCGATCTACAACACCAACCTCAGCGAGGACGTGCAGGGGTACATGCAGGCTCCGGACATCGCCCTGTCGTACCCGTGGACGCACCTCATCTCCGGGCACCTCGGCAGGCTCGCCACCCGCGAGGACGTCGCCCTGCACCAGCAGTACATCGCTGACATCGAGGCCAGCTCCCGGGAGGCGCTGGCGAGCGTCAACCCGGTGCCGTATTACATGCGTTACGGGGAGAACGTCTGGGCTGGCGTGAAGGGCCACCTCGATGCCGTCACCGAGCGTGCCGCCGCGCCCGTGATCGCCAAGTACACCGGCGTGCTGGCCGCCGCCGACATCGAGGCATTCACGATGACGACCACGTTCGCCATCATGCAGTCGCTGCGCCTCGACAAGGGCCCGAGCGGTCCGGTCCACCCCTGAGAACCGTCTGGCATCACAGCCCGGGTGCCGGGACCGGCGGCTGGCCGGTCCGCGAAATCTTGCCGGGCCGGGGTAAGCGTTTGCCGCCCCTGGCGGGTTAATGGGTGTGAGCCACGACCACGCCGAGTCCTCCGCTGCGCGCGGGGGCGCTGCGGAACCAGGCCCGGCGCCGGAAGGGCCCGGCCGTTCACGGCGGGCGCTCCTGCCCGCTGCCGCACTGCTGCTGAGCGGGGGCTTGGTGGCCGGGTGCACGGGTAGCTCAGGGCACCCGGCCACCACCGCGGCGACCCGTTCCGCGGGGTCCAGCGCGGGTTCGGACTGCCTGCTTCCCCCCGCTTCCTCCTGCTATGCGCCGCGCCTGTTCCGGGTGGCGTATGGCATCCAGCCCTTGCTGGACAGCGGGGTGGACGGCCGCGGCGAAACGGTGACGGTCCTCGCCCCTCCCCAGTCCCCCAACGAGCAGGGAGCGGGGGCGCCCAGCGCCGTGGCCGCCCCCGGCGCCCCGGCCACCCTGCCCGCCGGGGCGACCCCGCCCGCGGGCGCGGCCCCGGCCACCCCGCCCGCGGGCGCGGCCCCCGCCACCACCGACATCCGGCAGGATCTGGCGGCGTTCGACCGGATGTTCCGGCTGCCCGCCGCGCGGATCCAGGCCGTGACCAGCCTGGCCAGCTCAGCCTCGCCCTGGCAGGGGTCCGCCGAGGAGGCGCAGGACCTCGAGGTGGTGCACACGGTCGCCCCCGCCGCGACCTTGCGCGTGGTCTTGCTGCCTGGCAACGTCCTGGACAGCGCCGCGACCGCGACCGCGGACATGCTAGCCGGGTTGCGGCTGGCGGTCTCTGGCACCGACGTGGCCTCGATCGGCTGGAGCCTGGGGGAGCACTTCTTCAGCACGGCCCAGGTGGCCCAGATGAACTCCATGCTGCGGGGGGCGGCCGCGCACCACGTCACGGTGGCCGCCAGCTCCGGCGACAACGGTGCGGTCAGCGGCGGTTACGGGGGCACGCCGGTCAAGGAGGTCAGCCTTCCGGCCTCCGACCCGCGCGCGCTGGCCGTCGGCGGCACCACACTCACCGCGAATCCCGCGACCGGCAGCTACCTCAGCGAGACCACCTGGAACGGCGCCATCGGCAGTTTCAGCGTGACCCCCGGGGCATCGGGCGGCGGCTTCAGCCACCTATTCGCCCGGCCCGCCTATCAGGATGGCGTCGCCGGGATCTCCGCGAGGAGGGGCGTGCCCGACGTGGCCGGGGACGCCAATCAGCAGGGCGGCCTCCCGGTCGTCCTGGCTGATGGCCGCCAGTCAGCGGTTAACTCGGCCCCCGGCACCAGCTCGGCCACGGCGCTGTGGGCGGGGCTCATGGCGCTGGCCGACCAGGACGCCCAGCACGGCCTGGGCTTCGTGAACCCGGCCATCTACCGCATCGCCCGCAGCGCCAGCTACCACAAAGCGTTCCATGACGTTACTACCGGTGACAACCTGACGCTCGGCCCCGTCAATGACCAGTACCACGCCGGTCCGGGATGGGACCCGGTCACCGGCTGGGGAAGCCCCGACGCGCAGGTGCTGGTCCCCTTGCTGGCTCGCGGCCACGCCTAGCACGATCACGTCGCCTGCCCCGGCCGCTAGGCGTCGCGCAGCCGGAGCACCAGCGCGCCGAGGACCAGGGCCGCTGCCGCCCAGATGCCCAGCACGCCGAGGCCGCCCCACGGGCTGATCGCCAGGCTGCGCAGCCCGGTGGTGTCCTGGATGGTCAGCCCCGCGACCGTGGGGGTCCACCGCTCGAGCCGGTGCTGCCAGTGCGCGTTCCCGACGAACGCAAGGACGATCGGGAACACGTACAGCAGCGCGAGCACGACGCCGATGGACACCGCCGAGTCCCGCACGATCACGGCGACGCCGAGGCTCATCAGCGCGATCAGTCCCAGGTACAGGACCGAACCGCAGGCGGCGCGCAGCGTCGGCCCGTAGCTCAGCCATACCGGGTGGAAGCCGCGCGCGGCGGTAAAGCCGTGGCCGGGCAGGATCAGGTGCCCGGCCAGCACCGAGCCGAACACCGCCACCGCGCCGGCCACCAGCACCAGCGCCGCCAGCAGGATCGCCTTGGCCGCCAGCACCGCTAGCCGGTTCGGCATCGCCGCCAGCGTGACGCGGATCATGCCCGAGCTGTACTCGTTGCTGATCGTCAGCACGGCCAGGATCGCGACCACGGCCTGGCCGAACTGGACGCCGGTCAGGCTGAGCTTGGTGGTGTCGACCGGGCAGGCTCAGATCCTGCGGGCAGTGCGTGGCCCCGACGGCCGCGGCGCTGACCGCGATGGTCAGCGCCACGACCCCGAGGAGCAGCCAGGCGGGCCCGGACACCGTGCGCAGCTTGGTCCACTCGGCGCGCAGCGCGTAGCGCAGGCCTGTCCCGCGTGCCGCCGCCGATGGCGAGTGCCGCCGCTGGCTGAGCCTGCACGACGGCGCTCATGCGTCTCGCCGCCGGAGCATGACCAGCGCCAGGGCAAGGGCCGCAGCCGTCCACAGGCACAGCACGGCGAACCCGGCGTAAGGCGACAGCGGGTAGTAGCCCTGCACCGGCGAGGTGACGGTGGTGACCTGCGCATACCGCGGAATGCTCTGCTCGATCGCCAGGCCCGCGGCCGGGGTCAGCCGCAGCAGCCAGTCGCCGGCCCCGGCGGGCAGCACATTGCAGCGCGCTCAGCAGGAACGGCATGACGACGATCACTACCGCGATCGTGATCGCGGCCGCGCTGCGCCGCAGGATGGCACCCAGGGCGACGGCGAAGACCGCGGCCACGGCCAGCATGGCCGCCGTGCCGACGATGACCCGCACCTCGGTCAGCACGGGCGCGGTCAGCAGCACCTGACCCTGGTTCTCCTCCCTCGGCACACCGACGGCGATCGAGACCACCGCGGCCACCAGCCCGATGACGAACGCCACCGCGCCGATCACCACGGCCTTGGCGGCCAGTACCGCGCCCCGCCTGGGCGTGGCGGCCAGCGTGGTGCGGATCAGGCCGCGGCGGTACTCGGTGCTGAAGAACATCGCCGCCACGATCACGATCGCGATCAGCCCAAGGAACGCGCCGGCCAGGCTCTGCCCGATCGTCACCGTCGGCAACCCGCCGCCCGGCCCCGGCGTGACCGGCGCGATGTCGCCGGAGCCGGTCACCGTGAAGGTGCCGCCGCTGCGGGTATACGGCGCCGAGCCCGGGCCGCCGCCTGGCTGTCAGCCCGGCCGGGCCCGCCGCCGCCGACTGTGGTGCCGGTCCAGGTGCCGGGCGACGTGCCGGTCACGCTGACGTGGTCGAAGACGCCGGTGGCCTGGGCGGGTCCGCCGTTGTTGCTGCCGCCGCCGAACGAGTTCTGGGTCACCGTGTAGTCCGGCGAGGTCGCGAACATGCCGACCTGGACGGTCGACGGCAGCCCGGTCAGCTGGACCGTGCCGACCTGGGTCCAGTGCGTGCCGTCGGCGGAGTCGTAGCCGGTGATCGTGTCGCCGGAGCGGGTCAGCCGCAGCCAGCGCGGGTGCGCCGCCGACACGCTGCCCGGCAGGCCGGCGATATCCCCGGTGTAGTTGTACTGCATCCGGACGCCGTTACTGCCGGTCACCATCATCGCCGCGTAGGCCGAGCCCTGGTGGGTGCTCTGCTTGATGATGATTCCCGCCTTGGCCCACGCCGCGAGGCCCGGGCACCATGCTGGCGCTGCCGACCTGCGCAGGCCCCGCGTTGAGATGTCGGCGTGCTCGCCGGTCAGCGAGGTGACGCGCGCGGTGATGGTGCCGTTCCCGGTCAGCGGCTGGCGCACGAAGGAGAAGCTGTCGGTCACGACCTCGCCGCCCGGCCCGTGCGGGACGTAGGGCAGGCAGGCCTTGCCGGTTTTCTGCGGACCGCCGATTGTCCCGCAGCCGATGCTGGCGTTCGCGGCCGCGAACACGCCGAGGAAGATCGTCAGCAGCGCGGCCAGGATCATGCCGATCACCCAGCCGCGCACGCTGCGGAACTTGGTCCACTCGGCGCGCAGCACGCCGCCGAAGCCACCGCCGGGCTCGTCGCCGGGCCCTGCGTCGGGCCGCGGCACCGAGATCGCCGGGGCCGTCATCGCGGCACCTCCTGCCCGGCGTCCGGCGTCAAATCCGGCCGGGCGGAACTCGACGGCCTGCCTGGTCAGCTCCATGTAGGCCTGCTCCAGGGTCGCCCGGTGCGCGGAGACCTCGGAGAACGGCACCGCCTTCTCGCCGAGCAGCGCGACGACGCGCTCCGGCGCCAGTCCCGAGATCGTGAGCACGTCCTGGCCGGAGGCGACGACGGTGGCCCCCGCGCGGTCGAGCACCGCCGTCGCCTCCGGCCGGGCCGACGTGCGCAGCGTCACCCGGTCACCGGAGGCGGCCGCGAGCAGGCTCGCCACCGTCGTGTCGGCGATGACCTTGCCGCGCCCGACGACGACCAGATGATCCGCGGCGTCCTGAAGCTCGCTCATCAGGTGGCTGGACACCAGCACCGCCCGGCCCTCGGCGGCCAGCGACCGCAGGAACCCGCGCATCCACACGATGCCCTCGGGGTCCATCCCGTTGAACGGCTCGTCCAGCATGATCGCCGCCGGGTTGCCGAGCATGGCCGCGGCGATCCCCAGCCGCTGCCGCATGCCCAGCGAGTAGCCGCCCGCCCGCCGCCGGCCACGCCCTGCAGGCCCGCCTGCTCGATCACCTCGTCCACCCGCCTGGCGGCCAGGCCCTGCGAGTGCGCCAGCCAGAGCAGGTGGTTGCGCGCGCTGCGGCTGGGCTGGAGCGCGCCCGCGTCCAGCAGCGAGCCGAGGACCCGCATCGGCTGGCGCAGGCTCGCGTACGGCTTGCCGCCGACGAGGGCCTTGCCCTCGTCGGCCGCGTCCAGGCCGAGGATGACCCGCATGGTGGTGGACTTGCCGGCCCCGTTCGGGCCGACGAAGCCGGTGACCTGGCCGGGCTGGACGGTGAACGACATGCCGTCCAGCGCCAGCGCCGGCCCGAACCGCTTGCGCAGTCCGTTGACTTCGATCGTGGCTTGCATCGGCCCTTCCTTCGTGATCGCAGCGGAACTTTTCCTGCACCTGGTTCTACGGAGGCGGCCATAACATGGGCCGCACGGACGCTGTTATCCCGTTGTTAGGCCGGCTGGGCCATGCTGAAGCCAGGCGGTGGCCCCTGACCAGGCCCGTTGCCACTGCAAGGGAGACGCGGATGAAGCTGCCGAACTGGGTGCGGCTGCCGGGCCGCACGGTGCGGGTGCGGCTGACCGCCCTGTACGGGGTCCTGTTCCTGTTCTCCGGGGCGCTGCTGCTGGCGATCGCCAGCGGCGTCGCCGTCAGCAGCTCCTCAGTCGCGGTGGCCAGCAGCCAAAGGCGGGCCGCAACCGCTGCCCGGCCCGGCCAGCGGCCAATCCACGCGTTGCAGGCCCAGGTCATCAGCCTGCAGTCGCAGGTCGCCAGCTTGCAGTCGCAGCTGGCCAGCCAGCCCAGTCAAACCAGCTTGGCCATCTCCTGGTCATCTCGTCGCTGATCGCGCTGGCGATCATGACGATCGTGTCGGCGGCGCTCGGCTGGCTGCTCGCCGGCCGGGCGCTGCGCCCGGTCCGGCAGATGACCGCGGCCGCCCAGCGCATCTCCGAGGACAACCTGCACGAGCGGCTGGCCGTGACCGGTCCGCGAGACGAGCTGAAGGAACTCGGCGACACCATCGACGGGCTGCTGGAGCGGCTGGAGGGCGCGTTCACCGCGCAGCGCCGGTTCGTCGCCAACGCCTCGCACGAGCTGCGCACCCCGCTGACCACGATGCGGGCCTCGCTCGACGTGGCGGTGGCCAAGCCCGAGCCCGTGCCGCCGCAGACGATCGCGCTGGCCGGGCGGCTGCGCGCCGAGCTGGACCGGATCGACGCCCTGCTCGAGGCGTTCCTGGTGCTGGCCCGGGCCCAGCACCGGCAGCTGCCCGGCTACGCCGCGCTGCCGCTGGACTACATCGTCGGCGCCGCCCTGGCCGACCAGGCCGCCGCCATCCGGGCCAGGAACCTGACCGTGCAGGACACCAGCGGACCTGGCGGCGCCTGGGTGACCGGCAGCCAGGCGCTGCTGTCCCGCATGGTGGAGAACGTGATCGACAACGCGGTCCGCCACAACGCCGACGGCGGCTGGATCCGGATCACGACGCGGACCGACGGCCGCCGGGCCAGCCTGGTCGTGGAGAACGGCGGCCAGGTCCTCGATCAGCGGCAGGTAGACGAGCTGGCCCAGCCGTTCCGGCGGCTGGGCGCGGACCGGATCGGCACGGACAAGGGCTCGGGCCTGGGCCTGTCGATCGTCGCGGCCATCGCCGATGCGCACGGCGGGACGCTGGACCTGCAGGCCAGGGACGGCGGCGGGCTGCGCGTCTGCGTCGAGCTGCCCTCCGCGGCCGCCCGCCCGGTGGCGGCGGAGGCCGGGGTGCCCGGATGAGGGTGCTGGTCGTCGAGGACTCCAGATCGCTGGCCGAGGTGCTGGTCGAGGGCCTGCGCGATCAGGGCATGGCGGTGGACGTGGCCCACGACGGGCTGGAGGCGGCCGCCAAGCTCGACCTCAGTCCGTATGACGTCGTCGTGCTCGACCGCGACCTGCCCGGCATCCACGGCGACGCGCTGTGCCAGATGATCACCGACCGCGACTACCGGGCCATGGTCCTGATGCTGACCGCGGCCGGGGCGCCGGGCGACCGGGTGACCGGCCTCAGCCTCGGCGCGGACGACTACCTGGGCAAGCCGTTCCACTTCCCGGAGCTCGTGCTGCGCGTCCGGGCGCTGGCCCGCAGGCAGCCGGCCGCGCGAGCCCGCACGCTGCGGGCGGCCGGGATCGAGCTTGACCCGCTGCGGCGGACCGTCAGCCGGGACGGGCGCCAGCTCGACCTGTCGGTCAAGGAGTTCGGCGTGCTGGAGGCGCTGCTCCTGGCGGCGCCCGCGTTCCTGCGGGCCGAGGACCTGCTCGAGCAGGTCTGGGACGAGCAGGCCGACCCGTTCACCAACACGGTCACGGTGACCATCGGGCGGCTGCGCCGCAAGCTCGGCGACCCGCCCGTCATCTCCACCATGCCAGGCGTCGGCTACCGCATCGCCGGCCCCGCCAGCTCCTCACCGGAACGGCGGTGACCAGCCGGGCCGGGTAATCCAGCAAGATAGAGGGGCGGGCGACGGAAGCGGGAGCCATGATCGAGGAGCTGGCGCGGGACCGCCTGGGGTTCGGGCGGCTGCGCCCGGGACAGCGGCCGGCGGTGGAGGCACTGGGCGGCGACCGCGATGTGCTGGCCGTGCTGCCGACCGGCGGCGGGAAGTCGGCCATCTACGAGCTGGCCGGGTTGCTGCGGGCAGGGCCGACGGTGGTCGTGTCGCCGCTGATCGCACTGCAGGATGATCAGCTCGCCCACCTGCGTGCGGCTGGCCTGCGGGCGATCGTGCTGAACTCCCAGCTGTCAGCCGGCGACCGCGCCGCTGCGCTGCTCGCCTCGTGCGATTCGGATACGTTCATCTTCCTGTCGCCGGAGCAGCTGGCCAACCGGGAGACCCGGGACACGCTGCGGCGCGCGCAGCCCGGGCTGTTCGCCGTGGACGAAGCCCACCTGATCAGCCAGTGGGGCCGCGACTTCCGCCCCGACTACCTGTTCCTGGGCGCCCAGGCGGACGCGCTGGGCGTGCCGGTCAGGCTGGCGCTGACCGCGACCGCGGCACCGCCGGTCCGCCAGGAGATCATCCGGCGGCTCGGGCTGCGCGATCCGGTGGTGGTGATCGGCGATTTTGACCGCCCCCGCCTCCACCTGTCAGCCGGGCACGAGCGCACCACGCCAGACAAGGAGGCCGAGCTGGTCCGGGCGGCGCGCGAGTTCGCCAGCCGGGGATCGTCTACGCGGCGACGCACGCCAGCGCGCAGGCGGCCCACGACGCACTTGCCTCGTCCGGGGAGCAGGTCACGCTGTATCACGCCGGGCTGTCCGGGCGGGCGCGGCGGGAGGCGATGACGGCTTTCCTGGACGGCCCGGCCCGCATCATCGCGGCCACGGTGGCGTTCGGCATGGGGATCGACAAGCCGGATGTCCGCTGGGTGCTGCACGCCGACCCACCGCCCTCGCTGGACGAGTATTACCAGGAACTCGGGCGGGCCGGCCGGGACGACCAGCCGTCGCAGGTGCGGCTGCTCTACCGCTACGAGGACTTCGAGCGGGCCCCGCCGGCTGACGGCGCGGGGCGTGCCCGCCGCGGCTGTCGCGCAGGTTGCCGCCGAGCTCGCGGCCGGGCAGGGGATCGGACCGGGGGCCCGGCAGCAGACCGCCGCGCTGGCCCGGCTGGCTGATCTCGGCGCCGCGGCCTGGCAGGCGGACGGCAGTACCCGGTGGACCGGGACGATGACCGTCGCGGCGGCGCTGGAGGCCTCGGACACGGAGACCGCGCGCGAAGCCGAGATAGAGCGCACCCGGCTGACGATGATGCGCCGCTATGCCGAGCACACCGGCTGCCGCCGTTCGTTCCTGCTCACCTACTTCGGCCAGGACTATCCCGGCCCCTGCGGGAACTGCGACAACGACCTCGGGTCCACCGAGGGTGACCGGGCCGGCCTCCCGTTCGCCGTGGGCGCACGGGTCGTGAGCGAGCACTGGGGCGAGGGCACGGTACAGCGTTACGACGGGGACGAGGTCACGGTGCTCTTCGACGACCACGGCTACCGCGAACTGTTCCTGCCGGTCGTAGCGGAACGCGGGCTCCTGCGGCCCGCATAGCCGGGCAGGAAGCAGGGCGTGCCCCCGAAGGCCTTTCCGGGGTAGCGTGGCCGGGGATGAGACGTGCCTCCAGCTCCGCCCGCCCGCCGGCCGCACGGGGGCGCCGTGACTGCGCGAGGGGAGACCCGGCATGACTGCTACCGGGAGCCGTGGCGAGAACGTGCGGGTCGCGGTGCTGGGCACCGGCATCATGGGCTCGGCGATGGCCCGCAATCTCCTGTCGGCTGGGCTACGCACCACGGTCTGGGATCGGTCGCCGGCGGCGACCGCGCCGCTGTCGGAGGCTGGCGCGCGGGTCACCGCGTCGCCGGAAGAGGCGGTGCGGGACGCCCACGTCGTGATCACGATGCTGCCGACCGCTGACGTCGTCACCTCCGTGATCTTCGAGGGCGGGGTCGCCAGCGCGCTGGGCCAGGGCGCGGTGTGGGCGCAAATGGGCACCATCGGCCTGGCGGAAACGGCGGAGATCGGCGACCGTCTCGGCCAGCTGCGGCCCGACGTCATCTTCGTGGACGCCCCGGTGTCGGGCAGCAAGGGCCCCGCCGAGTCCGGCCAGCTGCTCATCCTGGCGTCCGGCCCGCCCGCCGCGGCCGCCGCCGTGGACCCGGTGTTCTCAGCGATCGGCCGCAAGACCGTGTGGCTCGGCGCGGCGGGCCAGGGCAGCCGGATGAAGCTGGCCGTCAACGCGTACATGTCCATCCTGATCGAGGGCGTGGCCGAAGCCCTGGAGCTGGCGGGCCAGCTGGGCATCGATGACGCCCGGCTGGCCGAGGCCATCGAGGGCGGCCCGCTGGACGCACCGATCGCCGACGCCAAGCTGCACAAAATGGAGCGCGGTGATTTCGCGCCCGAGTTCCCCCTGGAGTGGGCGCTCAAGGACGTGGACCTGGCCCTCGGAGCCGCCCGCGACGGCGGGTTGCCCCTGCTCGCCGCGCTGTCGCGGCAGTGGCACACCGCGGTGGACGCGGGCCACGGCCGGGACGATGTCAGTGCCGCCCGTCTCGCGCTCGGCGGTCACCAGCAGCCTTGATCGCGCACCGCGGAGGCCGCCCATGGCTGGCTTCCGCGACTCGCTTATCGTGGTTCTTGGTGCCGCGATGGGCATCCAGAACGCTGCTGCCCGCACGATCGCGGCGCCTGACCTCACACCACCGTGCTGACCCTCACCATCACCGGGAATGCGGAAGGTGCAGGAGAGATGAGCGTTGAGCGGACCCAGAGAGGGCACCAGATCAGGTATGAGCTCCGCCACGGTGCCACGGAGGTGGGCGTGCTGATCTACGGACAACCTGAGATCGAGCCGGCCGCCTGGAAGATCCTGCTGCCCGAGCCGGACGGTACCGAAGATCTCTACGCCGCCGAGCAGTTCCGCGCGCCCGACGCCGGGCAGCTTCAGGCCTGGCTGACCCCGATCGTCGGCGCCGGGCCCGCCGCGGAGCTCAGCGACGCCGTGGATGCCGATCCCCCGCAGACGTCCGGCTGGGTACCGCGCCACAGCGGCTGACCGGCCGCCTGCCCGCGGGGCCAGCCCTCAACCAGAAAGGCCGCGATGGCCAGCGAAGCAGCAGACGCGCTGCACGCCGTGGTGGCCGGCGGCAGCCTGGTCGGCCTGTCTGTGGCCATCGCGCTGTCCCGGCCCGGGATGGACGTGACCGTGCTCGAGCGCAGCCCGGCCCGTGCCGTGGAGCTCGGCGGGGGCCTGGGCGTGGACGTCGCCCTGCTCCGGCAGGTCACCGGCCTCCGCGACGAGCCCCGGTGCTGCACGGCATCGACCGCGACACCACCGCCTGGCACCTGCTGCAGGGATGGCTGGAGGACCGGGCCAGCCGCCGCGCGGGCGTGACGGTGCGCCGGGGGATTGAGGTGACCGCCGTGCATCCCGGCAGCGGCCAGCAGCCGGCCAGCGTGATCACGGAGGACGGCCGTGAGTACCGCGCTGACCTGGTGATCGGGGCCGACGGGGCGCGGAGCACGGTACGCGCCGCCGTGGACCCGGGCTGCCCGGACGCCCGCTACGCGGGCGTGCTGCTGTGGCGCAGCCTGGTCAACGAGCAGGCCCTGCCGGCCGGCGTCGCGCTGCCGGCGAGGCGAACCGTCCCGGGAGGTCTACGCGGGTCCCTACCGGCTGGTCACCTACCTGGTGCCCGGCGCCGCCGGCGAGACACAGCCCGGGCTCCGCCGCCTGAACATGGTCTGGTACGACCCTCAGCAGGCCGCCCTGCTGCGTGACATGGGCGTGCTGGACGGTGAGACGGTCCGCGGCAGCCTGGCCCCGGGAGCGCTGCCCGGCCCGGTCCGCGAGCGGCTCGCCGGCTTCGCCGCCGCGAACTGGCCCAGCCCGTGGCGCGAGGCCCTGGCCGTGGCGCTGCGCGACGGAACCGTGTTCGGCACCCCGATCGTGCACTACGAGCCGAGGCGGCTGGCCCGCGGCCGGGCCGCACTGGCCGGGGACGCCGCCCACGCCGCCAGCCCCATGGCCGGCGGCGGATTCCGCCAGGGACTGTACGACGTGGCCGCCCTGGCGCAGGTCATCATCGCGGCCGGCACCCCCGGCGAGATACCGGGCGCCCTCGGCCAGTACCAGGAACTGCGGCTTGGCCCGGCCGCCCGGCACGTCGCCGTGAGCGAGCAGGCCACCTCCGGCTACCTGGCCCACGCCGCCGCGGGGCCACGCGCATGACCGTTACGGTCCAGTACACCGGCGAAAGGAGAACCACGATGCCCGACCAGACCCGCGAGCCCGCGCCGACCTGGCAGCCGCCACCCGACTCCGAGCAGTTCGGCGGAGACCTGGACGCCGCGGAGCGGAACGAACTGCCCGCCTCGGCCTACGCCTTCCCGCGGCAGCGCAAGGAACCGCTGACCTCGGCCAGCCACGTGCGGACCGCCCTCGCCCGATTCGACCAGGTCCGCGACGTCAGTGACGATGACCGGGCGCTCGCCTTCGAAAATATCCGCCGCGCCGCGTCCTACTTCGACGTCGGCATGACCGAGAAGTCGTGGCACGATCTCATGCCCCCGCCCAGCGGCCGCTGATGCCCGCTGATGCGGGGGTGGCGCCGCTCAGGGCGAGGGGTGGATAGAACGGGCCGCGACCGTGAGCCGGCCGTTTTCCATCCGGCCGGTCCGCTGGGCCCGGGCCGCGACGATGCTGTCGTGGCTGACGATGACGAGCGTGAGCCGCAGGTCGTCCCACAGCTGCTCGAGCAGCGTCATGATCTCGTCCCTGGTGCCTTCGTCGAGGTTGCCGGTCGGCTCGTCCGCCAGCAGCACGGTGGGCTGCTTGACCAGGGCCCGGGCGATGGCGACCCGCTGCTGCTGGCCGCCGGACAGCTCCGACGGCAGGTGCCGGGCCCGGTCACCGAGGCCCACGGCGGCCAGCGCGCGGAGCGCGCGCTCTTGCCGCCCGGCTGCGGCCACCCGGAGCGGGACCAGGGCGGTCTCGACGTTCTCCTGGGCGGACAGGGTCGGGATGAGGTTGAAGGACTGGAAGATGAAGCCGATCGACGCGGCCCGGACCCGGGTCAGCTGGCTCTCCCGCAGCCGGGTCAGGTCCTGGCCGCCGAACAGGACCGTGCCCGAGGTCGGGCGGTCCAGCGCACCGAGAATCTGCAGCAGCGTGCTCTTCCCGTGGCCGGTGGGTCCCTGGATGGCGAGCCAGTCGCCGTCCTCGATGACCAGGTCCACGCCGGCCAGCGCGTGGACCGTCTGCCGGCCCTTGCGGTAGTCCCGGGTGACGCCGGTGAGCTGGTACATGGGGGTTTCCCTTCGTGATTATGCCGAGCGGTTCCGCCGGGCGGTTCCGCTGAGCGGTGCTGCAGATCTCGCGCCCGGCTGGTCAGACGACCCGGGCCAGCGCGTCGGCCGGGCGGAGGCGGACGGCCCGCCAGCCGCCGAACGAGCCGGCCACCAGGCCGCCGGCCAGCGCGAGGACGACGGCCAGCAGCACCGCGCTGATCGTGACGGGCGCGGTCAGGTGCACGGACACGGTGTGCGCGGCCGACTGGGCGGCGTGCGCGAAGCCGCCACCCCCGGCTGGGCCGGCCGCCCCGCCTGGTCCAGCCGGTGCGCTGGCCGGGGTGGTGGCGGTCAGCGGCGGGGCGAGGGCCTGGACCAGCGCCGCGCCGCCGAATCCGAGCGCGACCCCGGCCACCCCGCCGATCAGGCCGATGGCCAGCGCCTCCCCCATGATCTGGCTGAGGATCCGGCGGTTCCGCCAGCCGAGCGCTTTGAGCGTGCCAAACTCCCGGACCCGGCGGGATACCGCGGCCACGGTGAGCAGGCTGGCCAGGCCGAACGCGGCCGCGAGCACGGCGATGGCCAGCCACTTGCCGAGGTTGTTGGCCAGGCTGGAGGCGCTGGACAGCGAGCCGGTGACCTCGCTGGCCAGGTCGCTGGAGGTAGTCACGGTGGCCTTGGGCAGGGCACCGGAGATCTCGCTGGACACCGCGCTGATGTCCGCGGCGCTGGCCGCGGACACGTAGATGGTGTTCACCTCGTTCTTCATGCTGGCCAGGGCCTGTGCCCGGGCCAGTGGGAGGTAGACATCCGTGGACGCGCTGCCCTGGGCCACGCTGACCACCCCGATCACGGTGAACTTCGTCCCCGCGACCTTGACCGTGGACCCGGTCGTCAGGTTCTGCGCCCTGGCGTAGTTGGCGTCCACCACCGCGACGCTGGCGGTGGAGTCAGCCGAGCTGAAGTTGTGGCCCGAGGTGATCGTGCCGGAGCTCAGCGGGCCCAGCGCCCCGTTGGCCAGGTCAACCCCGGTCACGGTGAAGCTGCTGCTCTTGATGCTGGACCTGCCGCCTGAGGCGCTGGCGGCGCCGCCCTGGCCGGTGCCTGACCCGCCGGCGTTGATCGTGCCGGACAGCTTCAGGTCGGTCAGGGTGAGCGCGCCCGCCGTCGCGGACACATCTTTCAGGCCCGATATCCTGGCCACGTCGGAGGACGGCAGGGCGCCCAGCCCGCCGCTGGTCAGCACGCTGCGGCTGAAGCTCGTCCCCGCGGACGGCTTACGGCCCGAATTACCGCCGCCGAAACCGAACCGGGTGGGGCCGCCTGATCCCGCGGCCGGCGTCTGGGTGACCGTGACGTCGGTGCCCACCCCGTAGAGGGACTGCAGCACGGTCCGCTGAGAACTGGATACTCCCGACGAGGCGGCGGTCACGGTGATGACCAGGCCGATGCCCAGGGCCAGGCCCAGGGCGATGAAAATCGCCTGCCGCATGCGCCGGCGCAATTCCCGCCGCAGGTAGGTGAGGAACATGTGCTCTCAATTCCTTTTCTCTCAAAAATTTCGCTGCTGGTGCCGTCCCGGGGCTCAGCCGGGCGCGCCGCCGCCCCGGGGGAACGTGCCGCCGCCGCAGGCCTTCAGGGCGTTGCGGAACGCGGAGGCGGCTGATCCCGTCGGCCGGGCCTGCGGCTGGCCGCTGCCCGGTGCCGGCCGCCCGTGCGGCAGGCTCAGGCCCTGCTTCTGCAGGCACTGCCGGAAGCTGGCCTGGCTGCCCGGACTGGCGAGGCCGGCGACGACGGAGTGGATGTGGCACTGCTCGCGCTGCAGCCGGTGGCCAGGACCCCGGCCAGCAGCACGGGCCCGAGAACGGCCAGCCGGGCCCGGTGCCGGGCCAGGTATCGATACGGGCTGCTCACCATGTCTCCTTCGGGGTGAACGGCGGCCTGCGAGGCGCCCGCCGGGCAGGCCGGCTGGCCCGTCATCCTGAAGTCAATGGCCTGCGCCTTGCGATCTCGTTGCGGCGGGCTGTGAGGTCCCTGCTTAGCGGCCGGTCTTCTCGCTGACCACCTCGGACAGCGGCAGCGTGACCTGGAAGGCGGACCCGTGGCCGGGCTGGGTGCTGACCGTGATGGTCCCGGCGTGCGCAGCGGCCAGGGCGGCGGCGATGGACAGGCCGAGGCCACTGCCGCCCCGGGCGCGAGTGCGGGCCCGGTCGGTCCGGTAGAAACGCTCGAACACGTGGGCTGCCTGGTCGGCGGTCAGGCCGGGACCGTGGTCAGCCACGATGAGCTGGGCCTGCCCGGCCTGCTCCCGGACGGTGACGCTGACCGCTGACCCGCGCGGGGTGTGCTGCAGGGCGTTGCCGATCAGGTTGTCGAGGACCTGGCGCAGCCGCTCGGCGTCTGCGTCCACGATCACCGGGACGTCGGCGTGCAGGGTGATCGGGCGGCCGGGCTGGATCAGCCGGGCAGCCAGGACGGCCCGGGCGGCGATGCTGGACAGGTCGACGGGGCGGCGGTCCAGGGGACGGTCCTGATCGAACTGGGCGAGCAGCAGGAGGTCATCCACCAGCCGGCCCATCCGGGCGGCCTCGGACTGGATGAGGGTCATCAGCCGGAGCAGCTCCGCGTGGCTGGCGCCCGCCCCCTGCTGCAGCGAGAACTCGGCCAGGCCGCGGACGGACGTCAGCGGGGTGCGCAGTTCGTGGCTGGCGTCGGCGACGAACTGCCGCATCCGGTCTTCGGAGTCCAGGGCGCGCGCTTCGCCCTCTTCCCGGGCCCGGTAGGCGGCCTCGATCCGGGCCAGCATCGTGTTCAGGGCCTCGGCCAGCCTGCCCACCTCGGTGCGGTGCGGCGGATGGTCGATGCGCCGGGACAGGTCGCCGGCGGCGATCGCGGCCGCCGTGTCCTCCATCCTGGCCAGCGGGGACAGGCTGATCCGCACCAGGGGCAGCCCGAGCCCGGCCAGCAGCACGATGGCGACGGCCCCGGCGACCGCGTCGGCGATCTCCAGCCGGGTCACGGTGCTGTTCAGGTTGTCCAGGCTGAACGCGATGACGGCGTGCCGGCCACCGGGCAACGCGCGGACCAGGACGCGCCAGGAATGCCCGGGATCGTCCGCGGCCGGCACCGTGAACGGCCCGTGCGCGTCTCCCAGGCCCCCGGGGGCGATCCGGGGGAGTGCGGCATGGTGCAGGGGTGCCTCGGTCACCGAGACCCGGCCGTCGGCGCTGATGATCTCGATCAGGAACTGGAAGGGCTGGCTGGGCCGGCCAGGCTGGGGGCCCCGGGGAGGCCGCGGCGTCCCGGCGGCCAGGTTACGGCTGGCCACCGCGGCGAAGTCGCGGAGCTGCTGATCAGCCCGGCTGAGCAGGTACCCCTGCAGCAGCGTCGTGCCGAGCGAGCCCATCACCACCGAGGTGATCGTGACCAGGAACGCGGCCACGGCCATCACCCGGACCCGCAGCGACGCGCTGGCCACCGCCGCCCGCAGCCAGCGGGCCGGCCGGGATCTCACGACGGGGGCACCCGCAGCATGTAGCCGGCCCCGCGGATCGTCTGGATCAGCCGCGGCTCGCCCTGGTCAACCTTGCGCCGCAGGTAGCTGATGCAGGGCTCCACGACGCTGCCGTCGCCACTGAAGCTGTAGTCCCAGACGTGATCGAGAATCTGCGCCTTGCTGAGGACCTGGCCGGCGTTGACCATCAGGTACCGCAGCAGCTTGAACTCGGTCGGGGTCAGGGTCACCAGCGCGCCGTGCCGCCGTACCTCGTGCGTGTCCTCATCGAGTTCCAGGTCCGCGAGGAGCAGCCGGGAACCCTCTGCCCCCGGGCCCCCGCAGCGCCGCAGTACCGCCCGGATGCGGGCCAGGACCTCGTCCAGGCTGAACGGCTTGGTGACATAGTCATCCCCGCCCAGGGTCAGCCCGGCCACCCGCTCATGCACCTGGCTGCGGGCGGTCAGGAAGATGACCGGCACCCGCGGGCCGCCGGCCCTGAGCGTGCGAACCACGTCAAAGCCATCGCCGTCCGGGAGCATGACGTCGAGCAGGATCAGGTCCGGCCGCGACGCCGCCGCGGCGCGCAGCGCCTCCCGGCCGCTGGCCGCGGTCCGCACGTCGAACCCGGCGAATCGCAGCGACCCCGACAGCAGTTCCAGGATGGTCGGCTCATCCTCGACCACCAGCAGCCGGGCCTCGAGGCGGCCACCCGGTGCCCCCGCTCCGCCGGCTGAGGAACCCATGGTCTGACGTTCGCTGCTGAACCTTGCGATCTGATGACCGCAGGCTGGGAAAGCCCTGTCCGCCCCGCCCCGCGCCGGTTTTCGTTAGCTGCGATTTTCTGTGAGCTTCCGTAGAGCTGACGTTCAGTAACTTCACGGGCGTGACCTGCATGATTGCGGATCAGTACAGGCCAGAGCCGGCGAGCGGGCGGATGAGGGGCAGCCACGTGAACAGACATGCGGGGCCCGGGTGGCGGCGCTGGTCCCAGCGCCCCGGCGCCGGCATCCGGCTGAACGTGTCAGGACCGTCCCAGCCGTCCGGCGTGCTGGCCAGGCGGGCGCTCGCGGTGCTGCTCTTCCTGGCGATCACGGTGGTGGCGGTGGCCCAGTACCGCGGCGTCCGGGGTCCCGTCGCGGTCTCGTGGCTGGCGGTCGGCCCGCTCCTGGCGTCGCTGCTGCTGCGCCCGCTCGTCACCGCCGTGCTGGCGGGATGGGCGACGCTCCTGGGCCTCGGGCTGATCATGGACCAGCCGGGCCGGCCTGGATCGCTGGTGTCGCATCTCGGCGTGGTCGTGCTGCTGGCCGCCTTCGCCGTGGCCAACGCCACGCTGCGCACCGCGGCGCAGCGGCGGCTGAGCCGGGTCCGCGCGGTGGCGCGGGTGGCGCAGAGCGCGCTGCTGCGCGAGGTCCCGGCGGCGGTCACGGCGGGACGGATGGCCTCGCGGTACGTCTCGGCCGCGGCGGAGGCCCGGGTCGGCGGGGACATCCTGGAGGTCGTCTCCGAGGGGGGCCGGACCCGCTGGCTCATCGGGGACACGCGCGGGAAGGGACTGCCGGCGGTGCGCCTGGCCAGCATCGCGACGACCAGTTTCCGGGACGCCTGCGCCCGGCCGGGCTTGTCGCTGACCGAGATCGCCCGCGTGGTGGACCACTCGGTGACGCTGGCCGCGGGCGACGAGGACTTCGTGACCGCGTTGTTCGCCGAGTTCGACCCGCGTGGCTGGCTTGAGCTCGTCACCTGCGGCCACCCGCCGCCGCTGCGGCTGGCCGCGGGCGGCGGCCTGCAGGCCCTGACTCCCTCCTCGTACGCGACACCGCTCGGCCTGCACCCCGGCCTGACGTCATCCACGTTCTCCGTGGGCCCGGGCGACCGGGTGGTCTTCTACACCGACGGCCTGCTGGAGGCCCGCGACCGGGCGGGCCGCTACTTCCGGCTGGAGGACTGCACCGACCTGCTCCGTGGCCCGGACCTGGAGGCCGCGGCGGACGGGCTGCTCGATCGCCTGGTGTCGCACACCGGCCGCAGGCTCGACGACGATGTGGCCGTGCTGCTGTTCGAGGCGGCGTCCGCGCCGGCCGGTGCGGCGGGCGGGGCCTCTGCGCCTGCGAGGACACCTGGCGGCGTCAGGCCGGATGGCAACCTGGTGGCGGCCGGGTCCGCGCCCTGACCGGGCCGGGTGGCCGTGCCCGGCAGGCCGCCGCGCGGCAGCCGGCCGGGCACGGCCGGCGCCCGGCAGGCTCCGGTCAGGCCGGGCACCTCACGCCGGGATGAGCCCGTGCGGATCGATGACGAACTTCTGCGCGGCACCCGTGTCGAAGTCGCGATAGCCGGCCGGTGCCTCGCCGAGCGGGATGACGGTGGCGTTCACCGCGTCGGCGATGTGCGCCCGGTCGTGCAGGATCGCCATCATCAGCTGCCGGTGATACATCATGACCGGGCACTGGCCGGTGACGAAGTAATGCGACTTCGCCCAGCCCAGGCCGAGGCGGAGACTCAGCGACCCGGTCTTGGCGTTCTCGTCGATGCCGCCCGGATCGCCGGTGACGTACAGACCGGGGATGCCGAGGCCGGCGCCTGCCCGCGCGATGGTCATGATGTCGTTCAGGACGGTCGCGGGGGCCTCGACGGCGTTGGACCCATGGCCACGGGCCTCGAAGCCCACGCAGTCCACTGCCGCGTCCACCTCGGGCTCGCCCAGGATCTGCTCGATCTGGTCCCCGAGGGACGCGTCCTGGCTCAGGTCGACTGTCTCGCAGCCGAAGCTGCGGGCCTGCGCGAGCCGCCGGGCGTTCATGTCGCCCACGATGACCACCGCCGCGCCGAGCAGCAGCGCCGAATACGCGGCGGCCAGCCCGACCGGCCCCGCGCCCGCGATATAGACCGTGGACCCCGTGGTCACCCCCGCCGTGTGTGCGCCGTGGTAGCCGGTGGGGAAGATGTCAGACAGCATGGTGAGGTCACGGATCTTCGCCATGGCCTGATCCCGGTCCGGGAACTTCAGCAGGTTGAAGTCGGCGTAGGGGACCATGACGTACTCGGCCTGGCCGCCGACCCAGCCGCCCATGTCGACGTACCCGTAGGCCGAACCCGGCCGGTCGGGGTTGACGTTCAGGCAGATCCCGGTCTTGCGTTCCTTGCAGTTGCGGCAGCGCCCGCACGCGATGTTGAACGGCACGCTGCACAGGTCGCCGACCTTGATGAACTCCACGCCCGGGCCGGCCTCGATCACCTCGCCGGTGATCTCGTGGCCGAGCACGAGCCCGGCCGGCGCGGTGGTCCGGCCGCGGACCATGTGCTGGTCGCTGCCGCAGATGTTGGTCGAGACCACCCGCAGGATGACCCCGTGCGGGCATTTCCGCCCGACGTTCGCCGGGTTGACCCCGGGGCCGTCCTGCAGCTCCAGCGTCGGGTAGTCGATGGTCTGGACCTCTACCTTGCCCGGCCCGATGTAGGCGACGGCGCGGTTTCCTGACATGGCGTACCTCCTTGTGCGCTCGGCCATGGCTGGCCGGGCGCACAGCGGGGATGCGGGCGGTCCAGGCCACGGCGTGTCTTCCGCTGACCGCCTCTACCCGCTCTCACCTGTCCTAAAGGGGGCATAAGGGTGCCTTGCCGGACAGGAAGCCGGGTCGGTGCAGGCCCGCGGGTGCCCGGCGCATGAAACCCTGGCTCGTGGGGAGTTAGCGGCCCACCTCACGCTGTCCTGACCGCCAGTCACCCGGCCGCGGCTTCAGCCGTTGCTGCCGGGGGCGCCGGGTGTGCGGCAGAGAATGAGCAGCGCGATGTCATCCTCGTGGGTGCTGTAGTCGCTCATGGCCGCCATGACCGTGGCACACGCGGATTCGGGGTCGGCAGTGGTGAGAGCGGCGGACAGCCGCGCGATGCCGTCGTCGAGGGGCCGGTCCCGGCGCTCGACCAGCCCGTCGGTATAGAGGCAGAGCACGGCGCCGGGGGGAAGGGGCACGGCGCTTTCGTGCCGCGGTGCCGGTCCGGCCACGCCGATGGGCAGATCGGGAACGACTGCGACCGGGGCAGTTGGCTGGCCCGGCACGGCCAGCAGGGGCGGCAGGTGCCCCGCGCTGGTCAGGCGGACCTCATCCAGCGACGGGCTGAACACGGCACAGAGCACCGTGGCCATCGCCTCCGGCTCGAAATGCCGCATCTTCCGGCCGAGGTAGTCCAGGATCTCGCCCGGGCTGCTGGCCAGCAGGGCGTAGGCACGCAGCGCGCTGCGCATCCGTCCCATGATCACCGCCGCGTTGAGGCCGGTCCCGGTGACGTCGCCGATCACGGCGCACACCTCGCCGGAGGGCAGGGGGAACACGTCATACCAGTCGCCACCGAGATGGCCGGCACCGGGAATGTAGCGGGCGGCCATGCCCAGCCCGCCGATCGCGGGGAGGGCGGAGGGCAGCAGGCTGTGCTGCAGCGCTGCGGTGGCGGCGCGGTCCACCTGGTGGCTGAGGGCCTGGACCGCTACGGCGGCCCGGTCCGCCGCGAGCTGCAGCAGGTCCGTGTCCTCGCTGGTGAAGGTCCGGGGACTCAGCGCGCCGACGTGCAGCACGCCGATCACCGCCCCGTCAGCGAGCAGCGGGGCACCGGCCAGGGACCGGATGCCCTTGTCCAGCAAGATCGGATTGACCACGTTGGTGTGATCCACCTCGTCGATGATCACCGGCCGGCCCTCGGCCGCGATCCGCCCGGCGAATCCGCGGCCCAGCGGGATCCGCACCCCCTGCCGCACCTCTTCTTCCAGGCCGCTGGCCACGGTCGCCACCAGGTGCCCGGACCGGGGATCCAGCAGCAGCACCGCGGCCGTGTCGGCCTGCAGGGCGTCCTTAACCCGGTCCGCCAGCGTCTGGAGCATGGCCTGGGGATCGAGCATGGACAGCGCGGCGTCAGTGATGGACTGGATATCGCGGAGCTTCTCGGCCCAGCCCGGGAGCACCGCCGCGGGCGTCCGGGCAGTGTCAGCGCGGGCGGGGTAATCCGCAGGCACCAGCCCGCACCGCCTTCCGGAGGCACACAGCGAACGTTGGGCACGGGCCTATGTGGTCAGGCCCGCGCGGCGATGCTCCGATACTAAGGCCCGGCCCGCCCGGTGATCATCGATGCGGCTGGCCGGGCGCCCCGTTCAGGGTGCGGCGGCGGCGAGCGCGCCGTCGACCCAGGCCCGCAGGGCAGGCAGGGGGAGGGCACCGGTCTGCCGGGCTGCCACCCGTCCGCCGCGCAGCACCAGCAGGGTCGGGATGGCCTGGGCCTCGAACCGCTGGGAGATCTGCGGCGAGACGTCGACGTTCACCTTGACCAGCTTCACCTGGCCTGCCAGGTCACGCGCCAGCTGCTCAAGCGCGGGGCTGACCATGCGGCAGGGCCCGCACCAGGGTGCCCACAAGTCCACGATGACGGGAACCTTGGCGGCCTCCGCGATCTCGGCGAAGGTGGTGTCGTCGGCGTCGGCGATCCACGGCAGCGGCTGATGGCACCGGCCGCACCGGGGCGTCCCGGCGGCCGCGGCCGGCACCCGGTTCGCCTGGCCGCAGTGCCCGCACCGGATTTGCCCGCTGGTCATGCCTTCATTATCCCGATGACCTCAGCCCGGCGGATGACGGGGGAGGGGCGCGTCGTTGAGCTGCTGGTCGATGTCGACGAGGATCGCGTCGTCTTCGATCTTGCATGCGTACACGGGGATGGGGCCGCAGGCAAACACGCCCACGGCCTCGCCGGTGGTCAGGTCGTAGCGGGACGCGTGCGAGGCGCAGACCAGCGTGTCATCGTCCTGGAGGGTGCCCTCGTGCAGGGGTTGCTGCTGGTGGGTGCAGGTGTTGTGGATCGCCCTGACGTCCTCATCATCGAGGCGGATGAGGCAGATCGGCTCGCGCAACTCCTCCACGAGCAGGGTGTCGCCGACCTCCAGATCGTCGAGGTTCGCGACGACTACGAACGTCATGGCTGTGTCCTTCCAGTTGCGGGCCGCCGGGGTGCCGGCAGGCTGCCGCGCACCTCTATCCAGCCGTTGCGGATCCGGGTCGGGAGCACGGGCTGCGGCTGGCTGGCCGGGCCGCGGCCGACGCAGCCGTCGGCCAGCGCGAAGCGGGCCCCGTGCAGTGGGCAGGTCACGGCCAGGCCCGCGACCGTGCCCCGGCTGAGCAGCCCGCCAGCGTGGCTGCAGACGTTGTCGAGCGCGTAGAGGGTGCCGCGGTGGCGGTACAGCATGACCTGCCGGCCCTCGGCCTCGACGGCGGTCGGCGTGTCGTCGGGCAGGTCGGCCTCCTGGAGCGCGCGGGTCCACCGCCGCGGCCCGATGGCCCAGGCCACCCGGTTGACCATCACGCCCCTCGTGAAGACGAGATGACCGCCCAGGTAACCTGCGCCCGCCGTGACCGTGAAGCTGGCCGCGGCCAGCGCGCGGGCCGCGGCGCGGTGGCCGGCCATCCGGGTGCCCAGGGAGGCGCCTTGCAGGCCGAGGGCCACCGTGTTGAGGAGGCCGTGCATGAGCCCGACGCGGCGGTCCTCCTCGTTACTGACGGTCCAGTCGCTGAGGCCGGTCACGGCGGTGGCGACAGAGGCGAGGATGCCGGCCGCGCTGAGCACGCCTGCCGCGTCGAGTCCCGGCCGGGGCGCCGGGTCACGGTCCGCAATGTCCAGCACCATGACGCCCGACCACAGCCCGATGGGCAGGTCGCTCAGGGCCGGGTGTATCGGGTGGCCGGCCCATCGGCCGCCATGCAGCAGCTCAAGGGCCAGATTGTCCTGGTGCCGCTCGCGGGCTGGTACCAGCACCGCGGCGAGCTGGTCGCTCAGGGTCCGGAGCCAGCCGATCCGGTCGACCGAGGCCAGGAGATCGCTGTGCCAGCTGACCAGCCGGGTGGCAGGGAACGGGGAGCCCGGGCAGGCCCGCCCTGCTGGCCGGCTGCGGGCGGATCGTCGCCCCGGTCGCTGCCTGTTCGCATGAGGTTCCTCCACGTCGGCGTCAGCTCGTGGCACGACTCTGAAGAGATCTTCTAGCTCTTTGCCTGTCCCGCTCGTCTCAGCTCGCTACACCTGCCTGGTCGCCCCGCGGGCCTCGCCGCTCCCAGGCCGTGGACACCGGCGCCCGTACGGGGATGCAGCCGGGAGAGCTGCCGCGCCCCCCGATTTCCTCTAACGAAAACCCCGCCCGCCACTCACGCTTATTCCTGTGCTCCCGCGCCGGGGATATCAGGCCGCCAATGCTGCAGTTCCTCCGCTGCTTTGTCCAGGCCCAGCTCTTCCAGCGGGCTGCCCTGTCCCATGCGCAAGTGGCGCAATACGGTGGCCAGGAATTCATCCATCGCCGCCGTGACCTTCTCCCCGGCCGTGCCCTCCGGCTTCTCATCTGTCATAGAGGTAGCCTGCCACGGGTCGCCAGTCAGGGCCCACTCTGACCGGGGCCTCGTTGACCGGGATCAGGTTTCATCGTCGCCGGGGCAGTCTGCGTCAGAAAGACGACTCCGACGCACATCACCGCGAAGCCGAACGCCGCCAGGGCCAGTACTACGGCGTCAGGCTTGAAACGCTCGTCAAACAGCCACACGCTCAGGGCGATACTGACGATCGGATCGACGATCACCAAGAACGGCTGGGAGACCCGCAGCGGCCCGACGTGCAGGGCCACCTGTTGCAGGAGGGTGCCGGCCGCACCGCCCACGGCCAGGGCGTACACGGGCCAGCGCGTGAGCATTCCGGCCACGCCGAACTGGGTGAGCGTGTCCGTGGTGGCCTTGATGATCGTCGCCTCGAGCGCCCAGATGGTCCCGGCCGCCGCGGCGTACAGGGCCGCGCGCCGGCCCGGGGATCCTCGCTGCGCCGCGGCGGCCAGCACGGCAGCGCCGGCCCCGCAGGTCAGTGCGGCGACGATCCAGTGCTGACTCGTCGGGGTGGGATGGCCTCCTTCGGGCTCCCCGGCGACGATGAATACGGCCAGGCCAGCGCAGGTCAAAGCGGCGGCGACCCAGGTTATCCACCGGATGGACTGATGAATCCAGAACTGGCGCAGTACGAGGCCGAACGCGAGCTCGGTGACCAGGAGCGGCTGCACGACCGACACCAGGCCGTCGTGCAGGGCGAGCGCCTGGAACAGGAATGCTGCAGCCAGGGCAACCCACCCGAAAAGCCACAGCGGATTGCGGAACAAGTACAGGACCACCCGCCAGCCCGACGAGCGGCGTGGATCCGCAGTGCTGGCCATGTGCTGAGTGCTGACACTGACCGCGTTAGACAAAGCAGCGAGCAGAGCGAACACGACGGCCATGCTGGCCACCCTAGATCGCCCGGGCCGGGCCACCGGCAATCCGGAAGCTTAATGAATGCGATTCCCTTCTGGAGAGGATCTCAACTGGGCGTAATTGCCAGGATCACCGGCCTGGTGCGCGGGCGGCCGAGGTGCAGGGCGGAATGCACGAACTGCAGCGGCCTGACGATCAGGATGTCGGCCCGGTACTTGTCGGCGATGAGCCGCTCGGTGCCGATGGCCTCAGGCTCCGGGAGGACTTCCGCCACGGCGGCTACCGGTTCGCCGCGAAGCAGGCCGCAGGCTGTGCAGGACGCCACCTGAACCACGGGATTGCGGCGGATGCGCTTTACTTTTCCGGCCGCGGCATCGGTCTCCACCAGCAGCCTGCCGTCTTGCTGCACGAACCAGACCGGAGTGGCCACGGCCGTGCCGTCGGCCTTATAGCTGATAATGCTCAGATACTTGCCGCGGAACACTGGTGGCGTGTCCGCCCGGTCTGGTGACTGGCAGGCGCGCGCTGCATTGTCCGTCATGGCGATCCTCGCCTTTCTCGCGGCCGGCCCCAGGCCGCCTCCTGGTGCTCCGGCCCCGCTTACCGCTCCTCGGGGACGACGACGACCGGGCAGTGCGCCTGGTGCACGACCTTGCTGCTGACCGAGCCGAGCATCAGGCGCGCGAACCCCCCGCCGCCACGTGAGCCCACGACCACCAGGTCAGCATCGCGCGACGCATTGACGAGCTCCCGGGCGGAGAAACCATTCACCGCGCGGACAGTCACCGACGGGGGCCGGGAATCGCCGAGCAAGGTGAGTGCTTTCCTGGTCGCCTCTTCCGCTGCCTGCTGGGCCTGTTCCACGGCCGGCGCGTCAGGGGGAAGAATGATCGGGTTGCCGGTCCAGCCACTGACCGGGACCTCATGCACGGTGAGTACGGTCAGCGGAACATGCAGGGCCCCGGCCTCTTTCGCCGCCCACTCGAGCGCCCGGTGACCGCCGTGCGATCCATCGACGCCTACGATGACTCCGGACATTTCCCGTTCCCTTCTAGGGTGGGCCCCGGCGGGCAGCGCGAGGCCTCGGCTCTACTGTTCCGGCTCAGCCGTGCTCTGCTCAGAGGCGTTCGGGCAGCGGCCTGGGGTCCATGGTCCTGGGCCGCGCACGACGAAGCCGCGGGCGCGGGCGGGCTGGCCTGGGCAGGCGGGACCGGGCCGGGCCGGGGCTCTCGCGTGCCGCGGCGGGCGGTGCGCTGGCGCAGCAGCAGGCGGCGGAGTTCGTCGGCTCCCCAGACGATGAACGGGAACGGGGCCACGGTGGCGAGCTGGGCAGGACTGAGGGGCGCCGTGCCGACGATGCTGTTCATGACGGGGAGGTAGATCAGGCCGGCCGCGAACGCGAGCGCTATCGCGATGGCGCCCAGCAGGAACCGGTTGGAGAATATGCCGACCGAGCGCAGCGAGGCGTGGTCGGTGCGGACCGCGAACGCGGTGCCGATCTGGCAGGCGACGATGCCGAGCCAGGCCACCGTGGTGGCCTGCTGGTAGGCGTGGTGCAGCAGGCTCCCGGGCCCGGTGGCGGCACCGGCGTGCCATCCGGCGTGCCGCAGGGTGAGGAAGAACCCGGTCATGACGAGGGTGGCGGAGATGACGCCCAGGAACCCCCAGGCCCGGGCCAGCATCCGGCGGCTGATGACTCCCTGGGCAGCGGGTCTGGGGGGGCGGTCCATGAGCCCGGGCTCGGCCGGCTCCCGGCTGAGCGCCAGGGCGGGCAGTGTGTCGGTGCCCAGGTCGATGGCGAGGATCTGCATGACGGTCAGCGGCAGCGGGATCGCCCCGCCGGCCAGGGCGAAGACCAGGAAGGGGACGACCTCGGGGACGGCGTGGGTGAAGATGTAGCAGATGAACTTGCGGACGTTGTCGTAGATCCGCCGCCCGGATTCGACGGCGGCGGCGATGGTCGCGAAGTTGTCGTCGGTGAGGATCATCGTCGCGGCCTCGCGGGCGACGTCGGTGCCGGAGCGGCCCATGGCGACGCCGATGTCCGCCCGTCGCAGCGCGGGGGCGTCGTTGACCCCGTCGCCGGTCATTGCGACGATCTGGCCGGCCGAGCGCAGCGCGTCGGCGATGCGGAGCTTGGCTTCGGGGGAGCTGCGGGCGAAGACGATTTCCGGGCCGGAGCCGAGCAGCTCATCGAGCTGGTCCTCGGTCATCGTGCCCAGCTCGGTACCGGTGATCACCGTCATCCCACCCGTGCCGGTGCCGATGCCGACGCTGCGGGCGATCGCGGCGGCCGTGAGGCCGTTGTCGCCGGTGACCACGTGGACGCGGATGCCGGCCCGGTGCACGCGGGCGATCGCCGCGGGAACCTGCGGCCGCGGCGGGTCGAGCATGGCGACCATCCCGGTGAGGCACAGGTCCTGTTCGGCGTCCTGGCGGCGGGCGGGAGCAGCGGCACCGGCGGGCAGCATCCGGCAGGCGAGAGCCAGCACCCGCAGGCCGTGCTGCGCGTAACCCCGCATGACCCGGGCGGCCTCCTCGCGGTCGGCCGCGGTGATGGCCACGTCGTGGTGACCGCGCCGGACGCGGGTGACCCGGGCGAGCACCTCCTCCGGTGCGCCCTTGGTGTTCACCACCAGGCCGCCGCCCCGCTCGTCGACGGTGGTCATGAGCTTGAGCCGGGGGTCAAAGCGGAACAGCTGGCGGCGGCGCGCTTCCCGGCTGGCCCGGGACACATCCGCGGCCGCAGGCCGCCGCCAGCTCGAGCAGCGCAACCTCGGTCGGATCCCCGGCCGGCTGGCCGGCCGGGCCGCTCAGGTCCGCGTTGTTGCATCTGGCCATGCCCTGCGCGAGCAGGCTGGGCCCGTGGCTGGCGCCGCCGGCGGCCGGGGTCGCGCCGGGCGGGCTGGCGGGCCCGGCCACCGGCACACGGACCTCCCCGTCGGCGGTCCATACGGCGGTGACGCGCATCCTGTTCTCGGTGAGCGTGCCCGTCTTGTCGGTGCAGATGACGGAGGTCGATCCGAGGGTCTCCACCGCGGACAGCCGCTTGACCAGGGCGCCGCGGCGGGCCATCTCGCGCACCCCGACGGCGAGCGCCAGCGTGATCGTGGGCAGCAGACCTTCCGGGACGTTGGCGACCAGCAGCCCGATCGCGAAACTGGCGGCTGCGGCCATGCTCAGCCCGGCGGCCAGGCCGATCGGCAGGAACGCGATGCCCGCGCCCACGGCCACGAACGCGATCAGCAGCGTTGCCCGCCTGACCTGGCGTTCCAGCGGGCTATCGGTGCGCCCGGCCCGCTGGCTGAGCGCCGCGATCCGGCCCAGCTCGGTACCCATCCCGGTCGCCGTGACCAGGGCCTCTGCTTCCCCGCCGGTGCATGCGGTGCCGCTGAACACCACGTTGCTGGCCTGCAGCAGCGGCGCGCTGGGCTCGCCGGCCCCGGCGGTGCGGGTCACCGGCGCGGACTCGCCGGTGAGCGTCGACATGTCCACTTCCAGGCTGCCCGTCATGAGCCGGGCGTCCGCGCAGATGCTTTCCCCTTCCTCGATCAGGAGGACATCGCCCGGGACGAGCAGCCGGGCCTCGATTTCCTGCCTCCTGCCGTCACGCAGCACCCTGGCGCGCTCGGGAAGGAACGCGGCCAGCGCCTCCACAGCCCGCTCGGCCTGCATTTCCTGCGCGAACGCGAACGCAGCGTTCAGCACGATGACGGCGGCGATCGCGATCGCCAGCCGGGGTGTCCCGGTGATCCAGGCCAGGACCGCGGCCACCGCCAGCAGGACCGCGAGCGGCTGGGTGAATTGGGCGGCCAGCTCGCCCGGCCAGCGCCGGCCGCCCCGCCGGGCCAGCTCATTCGGGCCGGACACCTCCAGCCGCCGCGCGGCCTCACGACCCGGCAAGCCTCCTGGCCCGGCGCGCAGGTCCCGGAACAGCTGCGTCATCGGCGGCAGCGAATCGTTCGGTCGTCCAGGCCCCGGGTCCCGTTCCGCAGCGGCCAGTCCCGCGCTGGCCGTGGCCCGGGCTGCTGTCCCGGGATCGTTCTGGGCCGCTGTGGGGCTCATCGTGAGGCTGCGTTCTGGCCGGTTCACCGCGTCACTCCCGCGAAGCTCTCTTCCCGGTAGCACCCAGCGGGGATCTCATGCTGCGCGCCTTCAAAGCCGCCGTCGGGGGATGGCCCGGCCGGCGTAAGCCGTCCTCTCCACTGCACGCCGCATGTGCCTGCCCAGGCCAGGGACCTACGTCACCCGAGGCGGGTGAGGAAGGTAACCAGGCCGGTGGCTGAACGCAGGCGTCACCCGACCGGGCTGGCGGCTGCTCAGGCCGTCCCGGGAGGCTTGCCTCCCGGGACACCTCCCGCGGCCGCGTCGGCGTGGCGGAGTGCCTGGCGCATATGCTCCAGGTCGGCGCGGGAATACCGGCGGCCGAGGTCCCTGAGCATGAACCGGCAGGCCCAGGCGCGCGGTGCGGCGGGCACATCGCGCAGGCGCCCGGCTTCGGCCCATCCCTCGGTGAGGGCCCGCCAGGACGGTTCTGCCTGGCGCGCGCGGGCATCGGGGTCGAGGGTCAGGATGGTCCAGGTGCGGGCGCGGTCCAGCAGCGCGTCCCCGGCGGCGGCGTTTGCCCAGTCCAGGACGCCGGTGACCGTGCCATCCTCGTCCGCCAGCACATTGAAGGGATGCAGGTCCAGGTGCAGTACCCGGGTCCGGGGGTGACGGGGACGGCCAGCGGGGGTAAGCGGCGCGGTCCGAGAGGCCGGCCGGTGCGGGCACTCCCGCCAGCACGGCGTGCACGGCTCCGCACGCCTGGCCGACGATCCGGGCCAGCCCGGGCGCGGCCCGGGCCACGTCGGCCGCGGGCCGTCCGGGCAGCCGTTCCAGCAAGACGGCGCTGCCTGGCGCGAAGCCCGCCCGCCCGGTGACCCGCGGCACCGGCAGCACGTCCGCGACGGCAGCCATGGCCGCCAGTTCGGCATCCAGCACCGCCGGGGTGCCGACCCGGAGCACCTGGCGCCCGGCACCCCAGCTGCACCCAGATTTGCCGCCGAGGGACCGCACCCCGGCTGGGTCGAGCCCGAAGTGCTCCGCAGCCTGGGCGATCACCGGAGACAGCTCACTCATCAATGCCGGACCCGCCTGGGAGGAGCAGGCCGCCACGGCCGTCAGGTCGTGGCTCCGGAGCCGGCTGGCTCCCGGGACAAAATGCAGAACTCGTTGCCCTCGGGATCAGCGAGCGTGATCCAGCCGCTGCCATCGGGCCGCCGGTGGTCGGCCACGTGTGCTGCGCCGAGCGCCAGGATCCGATCAGTTTCCTGCTCGCGGGTCCGGTCTGCGGGCCGCAGGTCCAGGTGCACCCGGTTCTTCACCGTCTTGCCCTCCGGGACCGTGATGAACAGCAGGAGCTGGCTCCGGTCACGCGACATGATCAGGCATTCCTCGTGCCCTGGCCGGTTCGGGTCGTCCGGGTCGTCGGTGAAGTCCAGCACCTGGGACCAGAAGACCGACTGCGCGTAGGCATCCTGGGCGTCCACCGAAGTGTGCGATATACGGCTGCTCATGACGGCAGCCTTGATACCCAGCGCAGAGCCGTCAAACAATTTTCCCCGCCCGGGCGAACGCTCAGGCAGGCTGCTGATCGGGGGTGAGCGCCTTCAGGGCGTCGACGTGGGCCTGCACGTCGGCGTCTCCGGCCAGTGCCCGCTGGGCGACGAACCCCAGGATATCGACATGCAGCAGCTCCGCTATCCGTCAGGATCGGCGCCGGGGCCAAACGTCCCGGCCGCCTGCCACCGCCGCACCGTGTCGGCGAACAGTTCGCGCTGCCTGCGGTAGGCGGCCTGGGTGGTGGCCTTGAGGCCGGGATCGCTCTGGGCGTGGCTCCAGCCGTGCAGGGAAACGAGCAGGCGGTCGATGCCGTCGCTCGGGTCCTGGCCGAACTCGCGATGGTGCGCAGTAGCTGCTCGACAAGACTCGGGAAGCGGCGGTGGGTCGGGGTTCGCGCAGGATCGGGAGCGATCTGGCCACCATCGCCGGCCGTTCCTTCGGTCACGACGGCGTTGATGATCTCGTCCTTGCCCTTGAAGTAGCCGTAGACGGCGCCGGTCGACAGGCCGGAGCGGGCGATGATCATCTCCATCGACACGGCTTCGAGGCCGTGTTCCTGCAGGCAGGCGCGGGCCGCCTCGAGGATCTGCTCGCGCCGGGCCTCCCGGCGCTCTTCGGTGATCCGGGGCATGCACCCACCTACCACGCAAAAAGAAGGAACATTCCCTCTTGACAGGCGAAGCGCAAGCCCCGTCAGCTATACTAAAAAGAATATTCCTTCGTTAAGAGGAGGACGGCGCTCATGACCAGCGAGGGGCGCGGGCGCAGCGGGCGCCCTGGCAGCGGGCGGCCCAGCAACACGATCGTCACCGTCGTCGTCTGTATCGCCCTCGGAGCGGTCGCGGCCGCGATGGCGTCGCTGAACGTCGCGATCCCCGGCCTGGTCCGCAGCACGCACGCCAGCCAGACCCAGCTCGAATGGATCATCGACGCCTACCTGCTGGTCTTCGCCGTCCTGCTGCTTCCATCCGGCGCTCTCGGCGACCGCTACGGCCGCCGCAGGGCGCTCTTCGCCGGGCTGGTCGTCTTCGGCGCCGCCTCGGCGGCGGCGATGGCGATCTCCTCCGCGAACGCCCTCATCGTGCTGCGCGGCCTGATCGGCCTGGGCGCCGCGCTGGTGATGCCCGCCACGCTGTCCACGATCACCGGCACGTTCCCGCCCGCCGAGCGCACCAGGGCGGTCGGCATCTGGGCGGGCGTGGCCGGGGGGAGCGCGGTGCTCGGGCTGCTGTCCACCGGGATCCTGCTCGAGTGGTTCTCCTGGCGGGCCGCCTTCGCCGTCAACGTCGTCCTCGCCGCCGTGGCCATCGCCGGCACGATCCGCTTCGTCCCCGAGTCCTCCCAGCCGGACGCGCCGCCGGTCGACAAGGGCGGCGCGCTGCTCGCCACCATCGGGCTCGTCGCGCTCGTCTTCAGCATCATCGAGGCCCCCGACGCCGGCTGGCTGAGCGCCCGCACCCTCGGCGGCATCGCGGCCGGCCTGGCCGCGCTGGCCGGCTTCGTGCTCTTCGAGCTCCGCCAGCGCCACCCGCTGCTGGACCCGCGCCTGTTCTCCAACCGCAAGCTCGCCGCCGGCAGCCTGTCGATCCTCATCCAGTTCTTCGCCTTCTTCGGGTTCACCTTCGTCTCGCTGCAGTACCTCCAGGGCGTCCGCGGCTACAGCCCGCTCATCGCCGCGCTCGCGGTACTCCCGCTGACCGCTGCGATGATGCCGACGTCGCGCGTCACCTCCACCCTGGTCTCCCGGTTCGGCGCCCGCGCCGTGTGCGTCGCCGGGCTGCTCCTGGTCGCCGCCGGGCTCGCGATCATCTCCCGCGTCGGGACCGACACGCCCTACTGGCTGATGCTGGCCGGCCTCATCCCGCTCGGCATCGGCATGGGAGCCGCCATGACCCCCGCCACCGCGGCGATCACCGAGGCGCTGCCGCAGGCGCAGCAAGGGCGTGGGCTCCGCGCTGAACGACCTGTCCCGCGAGGTCGGCGGCGCGCTCGGCACCGCGGTCCTCGGCAGCATCGTCACCGCCGTCTACCGCTCCAGCCTGCAGCTCCGGGGCGTCCCCGGCCCCCGTCGCGCACCAGGCCCAGCAGTCCTTCGCCATCGCCATCCACGCCGGCGGCCCGATCGGTGCCCACGCCCGCACCGCGTTCGTCGACGGCATCCACGCCGGCCTGCTGTACGCCGCCGGCGCCGCGATCCTCGCCGCGATCAGCGTCGCCACCTTGCTCTCCCGCGGCGCGAAGATCCGCCGCCCCGCCAATGAGGACGAGCAGGCGCACCTGGCGTTGGTCGGCGAGTAACGGCCATGAACGAGTCCAGCAAATGGCCGGGGCGCTCGCCGCAGGCGGCTGGGTCAATGAGGTTGTCTCAGCGACTTTACGCGATCATTTTGTACGGGTATTGGACCAGGGCGGAGGCGCGCTGTCGTCGGCCGGCAGGTCCGGGTGCTGCCGATTACGTCCTCGCGGATGGGCTGCCTGCTGGATTCCCTGGACCGCGGCTACCGGGTGCTGGGGATTTGCTCCTCCAGTTACTGGAGGAGCCAGACTGACGCCATGGAGAACGACGGACCTCTTCTGACGATCGGTGAGCTGGCCAGACGTGTCGGAGTGCCGGTGCGCACTATCCGGTTCTGGTCGGATAGCGGGCTGGTGCCGCCGGCCTCGCGGACTGACGGCGATCGCAGGCTGTACGACGGGGCGTGCGTGGCCCGGCTGGAGTTGGTGATGACCTTGCGAGAGCTGGGCGTGAGCCTGGCCAATGTCCGGCGCGTACTGGGTGGCCAGGTCACCGCCGCGGAGGTGGCTGCTATCCACCTGGAGGCGCTGGACACCGAGATCCGGGCCCTGCGGCTGCGCCGGGCAGTTGTGGCCGCTGTGGTGAAGCGCTCTGCCGATGGCGAGGAGATGGGCATGATCAACAAACTGGCGCGCCTGTCCGCGGCCGAGCGGCGCCAGATCATCGATGAGTTCACGGCGGAGGTTTTCCGCGGACTGGATCCCAGCCCGGCGAGGTTTGCGCGCTGGGCCGCGGCGCCGGATCTGCCGGACGATCCTTCGGCCGAGCAGGTCGAGGCCTGGGTCGATCTCGCTGAGCTGGTAGCAGACAGGGGTTTCCGTGAGCAGGTGCGGCAGGTCGCTGGCATCGGCGTCCAGATCCAGTCCGGCCGCTGGCTGGTCAACGTCGAGCGGGCGCAGGACGAGGCCGAAGCGGCCTGTCAGCGGGGCGTGCCGCCTGAGTCTGCCGAAGCGGCCCGGATCGTGGCGCAGATCCTTGACGGCACCCCCGGCGCCCAGCGCCGGCCAGAGTTGCTGGCTCAGCTGGAAGCCGCCACTGATCCCCGGATCGAACGTTACTGGGAGCTGACGGCCGTCATCAGCGGCCGCGGCCCGTTCCCGTCGCTGCAGCGCGCCCTTGAATGGCTGGCCGCCGCGCTGCGCGCGAGCCAGGGCCGAAAGGAGGCAGGCCGGTGATCGAGGTCCGCGGGCTGACCAAGCGCTACGGCTCAACGGTCGCCGTCAACCGGCTCAGCTTCGACGTGCCACCGGGTGCCGTGACCGGTTTCCTGGGCCTGAACGGATCAGGCAAGTCCACCACCATGCGCATGATCCTCGGCCTGGACGCCCCGGATGCCGGGCACGCCCGCATCGGCGGGCAGGCCTACCGTCAACTTCGCTGGCCGCTGCGCGAGGCCGGGGGGCTGCTGGAATCCAGGGCCTTCCACCCTGGCCGGTCTGCCCGCGCACACCTGGCCGCACTGGCGGCCAGCAACTCCATCAGCCAGTCCAGGGTCGCCGAGGTCCTGGAGATAGTCGGACTGGGATCCGTGGCGCGCAAACGGGCCGGGAAGTTCTCGCTCGGCATGGCGCAGCGTCTCGGCATCGCCGTGGCGCTGCTGGGAGACCCGGCCGTGCTGCTGCTCGACGAGCCGGTGAACGGCCTGGACCCGGAGGGAATCCGCTGGATACGCGGCCTGCTGCGGTCACTGGCCGCCGAAGGCCGGGCAGTCCTGGTCTCCAGCCACCTGATCAGCGAAATGGCCCTGATGGCCGACCGGCTGGTCGTGATCGGCAAGGGACAGCTCCTGGCCGACACCACGGCGGCTGAGCTGTCCAGCCGGGCCCCCAGCCTCGAAGAGGCCTTCCTGCAACTCACCGGCGATAGTGCCCAGTACCAGGCAAGGAACATGTCATGACCGCCCACACCAGCCACCAGCCACCCGGCAGATACCGATTCCGGCAGCTGGCCCGGATGGAATGGATCAAGCTGCGCAGCCTGCGCTCCACCTGGCTCACCCTGGCAATTGCCGTCGCCGCGTCAGCGGGTATCGCCCTCGCAACAGGCAGCAGCACGACAAGCGGCGGCATGTTCGTCGGCAACACGCTGGTCGGCATGCTCATCGGCGTGCTGCTCATCGGGGTGGTCGGTGTACTGGCCATGACCGGCGAGTACACCTCCGGGACCATCCGCGCCACATTCGCCGTCGCGCCACGCCGGCTCAGGGTCCTGGCGGCCAAGGCCGCGGTCGTTGGTGCGGTGGCGCTGATCACCGGCGAGGCAGCAGCATTTCTGTCCTTCTTCGCAGGCGGCATGACCCTGCGCCACGGCATCGCCGCGCCAGCCCTCAGCCAGCCCGGTGTCCTGCGGGCGATCGTACTCACCGGAGCCAGCCTCAGCCCGATCGGCCTGCTCGGACTCGGCCTCGGAGCCATCATCCGGCACACCGCCGCGGCGATCACCGTGGTAGTCGGAATCGTCTGCGTCGGCGGGCCGCTGAACCTCGCTATCCGGCCCTACCTGCCGATTTACATAGTCAGCCACTCGCTCAGCGCTACGACGCCGCTATGCCGCCCCGGCGCGGCGTCATGCTGGCTGTCAGCCTGGAGCGGACTCGGAATGCTCGCCATCTACGCAGCCATCGCCATGGTCCTGGGCGCGCTGATCCTCGCCCGGCGAGATGCATAAGCCGCAGGCAACGCTCCGGACCGGCCGCCACATGCCAAGGTCAACCCGGCGAGGCCCGGGCCCCCACGTGCCCGATCAGCCGCCACCCCCCTCAAGACCACCGAGAGCAGAGTCACCGCGCTCGGCGACGCCATCCGCGAGCACCCCGGCTACAGCCCCATTCTCCTGCCCGAGACACCCAACGGCATCGGCACCGCCGTCGTCACGCTCGCAGCCGGCGCCGGCCCCTTCTGCCGACTCCGAGTCCCCGAGATCACCGAACAATGGGCAGCAGCCCGCGCCGCTGCCACGACGGCGTCGCGGCTTGTCGCGCCTGTTCCGCGGGCACTAGCCGGCTCGGCCAGCGGCTCGCTGACCGCCTTACCGCGGCCAGATTCCGCAGGCAATGCCCAGCCTTGGTCAAGCAGGCCGGCCTCGGCCCTGCGATCTCTGCAGCGATGCGCACTAAGTTGGCCCAACTCGGGGGCGCCGCCCGCTCGCCGAGCGCGCGGCCGCCCCAGGCGAAACGCGCCGCCCCCGGTGTCGCCGGACGGGGATGGACCAAGGTCCCTGGCCGGTGGCCCGGACAGCCCTGCTGCCCGGGCGGTGCGCCTCTGACTGGTGCCTGCGGCCCCGCCTAACCTGGAAAGTGCAGGAATAGATTTTGTCCCGCAGTTATTTGCGGCGCAGTTGTTTGCCGCGCAGTTGTTTGCCGGACAGGGAGAGATGGCCATGCCTGGGATTATCGTCGGGGTCAACGGCTCGGCTCATTCGCAGCGTGCGCTCGAATGGGCGATGGAGGAAGCGGCGATCCGGCACGCGCCGCTCACGGTGCTCACCGTCCACCAGGCGAATGTGGGCTATTGGGGCAGCGAGGCCAGTTACCCGCCCGACCATGCCCTGGCCGAGCAGGCGCGCCAGTCAGCACGCGATGCCGTGGCCAAGGCGGCCGCCCAGCTTGGCGGGCCTGCTCCCGCGTCAATCACCGTCCGGGCGGTCAGCGGCAGCCCCGCGGAAGAGCTCCTCAATGCCGCCCGGGACGCTGACATGATCGTCATCGGCTCGCGTGGCGCGGGTGGCTTCCCGCGGCTGCTGATCGGGTCGGTCAGCAGCCACGTGACCCACTACGCGCACTGCCCCGTGGTGATCATCCGCCCGACGGATCGCGGCTGACCGGCTGGCCTGCCCCCACCGTCCAGGAGTCCTCCTGGGTGAGGGCGCGGCCGCCGAGGCTGAACGCCGCCGCGCCCGCCCGGGCGAGCGACCGCTGAGACTGCCGGTAGTGGTGGCCGCACAGGAGCAGGTCGGTCTGGTGGGCGCGCCCGGCACTGGGTGGCATGATCACGATGACCGAGGGCTTCGCCGGGCAGCAGCACGCGTGGCTGGCGAACTTCAGGCCGTGCCAGTCGATCCGATCACTGGCCGGCGCGCAGGAGCTTCCCCTGACTGCGGGGACCGGTGGGGTGGCGGAGCGAAGGTGCAGGTCGTTGGCGGTCATAAGGCAAGCGTCCCGCAGGCATCGGCGGGCGGGCAGGGCCCTAACTCCCGCGCCGCCGGGCCAAAAGACCTCCGGGCCGGGGAAGCGCTGCCGTGCAGAAGCTGGGCCCGAGAGCTGAAAGTCCCGCCTGGCCAGGAACTGTGACCCTGGCCCGGGGGTGTCCCAACCTCCGATTCTGGTATCGAGGGAGGGCAGCCGTGAGAAAGCAGCCAATGCGGTGCACAGGCCGGGCCGCCAGGACGGCACGCGGACTGTGGCCGGATCACAATCCGCTCAGGCGGAGCTCGGACCGGGCTGAAGCCGGGATGCTCGCTGTGCTGATAGCGGCAGTCCTGGTCGGAGTTCCGCTCCTCGCCCTGATCACCTGGCGATTGACCTTCATTAACACGTTCACCACTACCGACGCGGTGCACGACGGCTGGCACCGGGTGTCCGCCGTGCTGCTGGCCAGTGAGCCTGACTGGAACGGTGTCTACACCCCGTCCGTCCCGGCCCGCTGGGCCGGGGCGGACGGCATCCAGCACCGGGGCCAGGTTCTCGCCGCCCCTGGTGCGCAAGCAGGAACCAGGACGACGGTGTGGACCGACCGGTCCGGGCGTCTCGCCGGACCACCGATGTCGCCGGGTCAGGCCGCAGTCCAGGCTGACCTCGCTACCGCCCTGGCGGTCCCGCTCTGGGTGCTGGCGCTGCTGGGTGCCGGGATGCTGGGCCACCGCGCGTTCGAGCGCCGCCGGCTGGCCGCGTGGGAGGTCAACTGGCGGACATCGAACCTCAGCGGCCCGGCTGGGGCCGCCCAGGACGGCAGAGAGGGCTAGCGGGCGGAGGAAGAGATGGAAGTCGCAGTGGTGTACGAGAGCCTGTTCGGGAACACCCGGCTGGTGGCCGAGGCGATCGCGGACGGGGTCCGGGCCGCGGATCCGGCCGCCCGGGTGAGTGTGGCCCGGACAGATGCTGCGAAGCTCGCGGACGTTGAGGATGCCTGCCTGCTGGTGGTCGGCGGCCCTACGCACATGATGCGGATGAGTTCCCCGCGCACCCGCCGGCTGGGCCAGGAGGCCGCACGCACAACCCAGGATCCGCAGAGGCACGAACCAGAGCCAGACACCGGTGGTCCCGGCCTGCGGGAATGGCTGCACGCGCTTCCGCCAGGCTGGGCAGCCTGGCCGCCGTCTTTGACACCCGCCTTGAATCCCGGCTGGCAGGCGGGGCTGCCCGGTCAGCCTGCCACCAGTTGCGGCGCCGCGGCTACGGGATAGCCGGCCGAGCCAGAGGGATTCATCGTCACCAGCGCGGACGGGCCGCTGCGCCCCGGCGAGCTGGACCGGGCCCGGGGATGGGGAGCCGATCTCGCCAGGCGGGCTGGCGTGCCCGCCCGCGGCTGACCCTGGCGGCCAGCGCACGACGGCCCTCACGCCTGGTCGGCGCGGCTGTCGGGCATCACCGCTGGCGATGACGCGACCCGGAGCGTCGCGAGCACGTCGGGGGTGAGGTCGTGCTCGGCGGCGTCGACCATCTCGAGATCGGCACGGACGTGCAGTTCAGCCGCCTTGACAAGCAGCGCCACCACAGGTGATCCCGAGGCGGCCGCCCGGGCGTCAGCCAGGCTGCGCAGCTCGGTGAGCAGGTGCAGCCGCTGGCGCCGCAGCACGCCAGCCAGCGTCGCCGGATCTCCGGCCTGGGCGGCGGCCATCACCTTGAGGAAGAAATCGTCTCGATAGCCGCGCACGCGCACGCTCGGCTCGTTCAGCCAGCGATCGAGTTCCTCACGCCCGGCCGGGGTGATCCGGTGGATCAGCCGGTCCGGCTTGACCGGCTGCGGCTGGCGCTCGGACTCGATCAGGCCGTCGCGGGCCAGGCGGTCGAGGATCTGGTAAAGGTGCCCGATGTTCAGGCCGCCCCACTGATCGCCCACGGCCTGCTCAAAGCTACCCTTCAGCTCGTAGCCGTGCGCGGGCTTGGCTGTGAGCAGAGCCAGCACGGCGTGGTGCAGAGCCATGTGACCATTCTCCCGTCCGGGCAGCGTAACGATGCGACCTCGGCCCACATCGTCACTAGATAATGCTCTTGCATTGCTGCTAGGTAAGGACCAGAGTAGTGACGTGCCCGGCCCACGTCACGCGGCGCGGGAAACGGCCGTCGGAGGGTGCCAGCCGTGCGCAGACTTGCCTGGTCGCAGCGCAGCCCTGGCCGCCTGCCCGGCCCCGGCCGGCCGCCGCCGCGGACCCGGCTCGCGGGGCCCTGGAGCTGCGCAGCGTCACCAAGCGCTACGGCACCGGCGGTGCCGAGCCGGTGACCGCCGCTGACTCCGTCAGTTTCACTATCGAGCCGGGCGAGTTCCTCGCGCTGACCGGGGCGTCGGGATCTGGCAAGTCGACGCTGCTGCACCTGATCGGCGCGATGGAACGCCCGGATACCGGCACGATCGTGAGCGGCGGCACCGAGGTGACCGCGCTGCGCGGGGCGGCGCTCGCCGCCTACCGGCGGACGGTGGGGTTCGTGTTCCAGCGCTACAACCTGCTGCCCGCGCTCACCGCCCTGGACAACGTGATCGCGCCGGTGCTCCCGTACCGGACCGGCTGGGACAAGCCCGGCCGCGGCCGCCAGCTCCTTGAGGCGGTCGGCCTCGGCGGGCGGGAGCGGTCGCTGCCGTCGCGGATGTCAGGCGGCGAACAGCAGCGGGTCGCCATCGCGCGGGCCCTGGTCAACACCCCGAACGTCCTCCTCGCCGACGAGCCCACCGGCAACCTGGACTCGCGTACCGCCACCGGCATCCTCGACCTGCTGGCCGGGCTCCGGCAGGAGAACCAGATGACCGTCATCATCGCTACGCACGACCCGCAGATCGCCGCCCGCTGCGACCGGCTGATCAGGCTCAAGGACGGTGCCGTCATCGACGACATCGAGATCGAGGGCGGCCCGCCCGCCGACGAGACCATCCGGAGGATCAGCCAGCTCGGCTGACGGAGCACGGCCGCGCCGCCGGCCGCCAGCCCGCCAGGATGGTCACCCTTAGCTGATCTGACGGTGTCGGAACGGGCGGCGGCGGGCAGGCTGGCCCGGAGCAATCGTGTGGCCCTCACGAACGGGAGGTTCCGCTGTGCCCGAGCGACCGATCATCGTCTTCGATGTCAACGAGACCCTGCTCGACCTCGATGCGATCGCCGGCCAGCTCATCGGGCGATACGCCGCAGCGGCGAACGCCGCCCGGCCACCCTGGAAGGAATGAGCAGCATGGTGACATGGGACCGCGTGACCGGCACTGACGTGCTGCGCGCGATACAGGAGTACGACCGGCTGGGGCCTGAGGCCTTTTTCGCTGCCCACGGTTTCGGTCCGACCACCACGTATGACCTGGTCCGGGACGAACGCCGCTACCCGCCGAAAGCCATCCTGGGCACGGCTTATGAGTTCGCCACGGGCCAGCGCCTCGCCAGCGGCGATTTCGAGGGCGGGAAGAGCGGCGCCGTCGCCGTGCTCGGGAAACTGGGATTCACCATCCAGCACAAGCACCAGCCGGCCAGCTCAGGCTGAGCGGGGCCGCCTGCGCTGCTGCCCGGGCCGGGTGGCCGGCTAGACGGCGAACAGCGTCCCCAGGTTCGTGATGGCCAGTTCCTGCTTGGGAACGAATGCGGTCGCGGCGCAGCTCTTCAGGATCTGCGCGGGCACATCATCGACAGAAGTCAGCACGATCCTGACCCCGGGACACGCGGCAGCGAGCGACCAGGACACCGTGAATCCGTCCGGTCCCGGAAGGTTGATGTCCAGCAGGACCCCGTCGGGGCGGGTCCGGGCGGCGGCCGCGAGCGCCTGCGCGCCGTCCGCTGCCTCGTCGGCAAGCTCGAGGCCGTGTGCGGCCAGCAATTCCCCCGCTACGGCGCGAAAGCGCGGACTGTCGTCCACAACCAGGATACGGATGGCCACGTAAAGTATCGTCCCGGACAGGCAGGGTCATTGCCAATCGGGTTAACCCCACATCGCTGGCGGCCAGGGCCGCAGCCATGAGCAGCTGCGTTTTCCGCCAACCGGCCGGTAAGCGGATGGCAAAGCCTCACCGATACCGAACGCGCCACCTCCAGGCTCGCTCCTCAGGGCCTGAGTAACAAGGAGATCGGCGGCCGCCTCTACATCAGCGGGCCCACCGTCGCTTTCCATCTCCGCCAGATATTCCGCAAGCTGCAGATCAGCTCACGAGTGGAGCTCGCCCGCATTGTCCTGGAACGGGGAGGGAGCTGGGCTGCCCATGAGGACGGAGCGCGGTCACCCGGTGGCAGTGCCCTCTCCGGTCGGCGGGCCTCTTCGCGGGAGAACCCGGAGGCCCACGACACGTGCGCCGAAGATCTCGAGCCGGGCGAGGAGACCGCGCAGGGCGGCCTGATCCGGGAGCGGGCCATGCAGAAGCGTCTGGACTGGCTCTACCGAGGCGGTCAGCTGCTCGAAGTCCAGCACGGCCTCACGGGGGACGATCCCCGCGATGCGGATCTCGTAGTACGAAGATGGCATGTGACGTCCCGGGATCGGGTGGCAAGTAGTCAGGTCTTCAGGGTCCGGCCTCGTGGGCCCCGGCGCCCCACTCGCTACGGGTGAATCGGGAGAGCCCGGCGCAGGCCGTCGCGGCCTGCGGTGGTGGTGCCGCTGAAGCCCTGGCCGGCCCGCTGCGCCCAGTCCGCGTCGGTGATCGCGCCTGGCTCCGCGGGCAGGTAGTGGGTGAGGATCAGCTCGCCGACCCGGGCGCGTTCGGCGACGCTCCCGGCCTGGGTGACGTCGGTGTGCAGCGCCGCCATCCGTTCCAGGGCAGCGCCGGTGAAGCCGTACCGCTCAAGGTAGCCGAGGTCCGCTACCGCGTGAACCAGGATGTCGGCGCCGCGGGCGAGCAGGATCAGGTCATCGGTCACGGTGGTGTCGCCCGAAAACACCACCGACCCGTCCGCAGTATCGAAGCGGTAAGCCAGCGCGGGAACGGCCCGGCCATGCATCACCGCGACGGTCGTCACCCGGATGACCCGATCGTCGAAGACGACGACCGGAACCTGGGGTGTCCCCGCGGCCCGCGCCGGGAGATGAATGTCGCTGGCCCGCACCAGTGCGCCCGGGTCAGGCATGCGGGCGTCGAGCGGCATGACGTTCAGGTGGTAGGCGTAGCCGGCGAGGATGTCCCCGACCAGGTCCGCCGTGCCGGGGGCCGGTAGGTCCGGGTGGATCGTGGTCTGCCGGTGGAAGGTGGCATCCCCGGCCGGCACCACGTCGGGGCGGCCCGGCCCGTAGACGCGAACCGGGGGGAGCGGGCCGTGATCACCGCAGCGGCCGCCCCAGGGATAGATGAGCAGGCCGGCCAGGTCACCGGTGTGATCGGCATGAAGATGGGTGAGGAACACCGCTTCCAGGGCGGCGAAGGCCAGGCCCGCGTCAGCGAAGGCGGACGGCGCCCCGCGACCGCAGTCCACCACGAAAATCCGGCCCTCGATGATGAGCGCGGAGGAGATCCCCGCGCGGCCCGCCACGGGCATGGGGGCACCGGCCGTGCCCAGCAGCACCAGTTCAGACGTCATACCCGTTTCTCCTACCCCGCTGCGCCTCGTGGCTCGTGCCCGTGGCCCGGCCGGGCCCGGTCAGGGATTCGGCGGCCCGAGGTACGGAAACCCGGTGAGCAGGTCGCCGTGGGGTCTGAGGCCGTCCGAACTGACCTTCCCGTTGGTCAGGAACGCCATGCGGGCGCTGAATACGTCATCGGTGAGAGCGCGCCCGTTGGGGTAGCAGGCCGGCCTGGTGCGGTCGTAGCGCAGGATGTCGGGCAGCACGGTACCGGCGGCCGCGGCCGCCTCCTCGGCCGTGTAGCCGCCACTGGCCTGCAGGATTTGCGTCCACAGCGGCAGGTACATGACCACGTCGGTGGCCGGTTCCCCGGTGTTGTAGGTGTTCTTGACATCGTCCGGGTTGACGATCGGGTTCATCGACGGGTTGCCGCCCCGGTCCATCTGCACGATCATGCCGTCGCGGCGCACGCTGAGCGTGGCCCAGACCCCGATGCCCGGGCCCGGGCCGAGCATGTCGTTCGGCACTTCCAGCACGATGGAGAGAATGTTCTGGCCGGCGAACGTGTCGATGCCGGTCCACCGGAATCCGTGCAGCGCGCCTTCGGCGTCGGCGAAGAACGGCTCGCTGCGCGCGCCGATGAACAGGCGGCACCGGCCCGCCCGGACAGGCTCGGCGGTGGCGCCGAGGCCGACCGGCATGCCCGCGACCAGCACCTCGCCGGCCGACCCAGGCTGCCGGGCCTGGCGGCCCGTGGCGTGGTGGGCGGTCGCGGTCTGCTTGCCGCCCACGGGATCGGAGAACGTGAACGTGAACGCCACGTCGGCGTGCAGGTCGCCGTCGTTGTCGATGTTGATCCGGTGGATCGCGTCCGGGTGGAATTCCGGGCCGCCGCACAGAAACGGGTTGGCGTCGATGATCAGCACGGTCTTGCCCGGGTCGTCGGGCGACGGGAACACGAACAGATCCGTGAAGTCCAGCCGCGCGTCGTCGCCAGGGAACCTCAGGTTGGCCCCGCTGAAGTGGTTAGACATGTCTGCTCCTTACTTCGCCGGGCTTGGGCCTCGCGAGGCGGTGGCTGCGCCCGATCTCACGGCGCCAGGCTGGCGATGCTGTCAGGGTCGCGCTCCGGGCGCGCAGTCGCGCCCGTGGGAAGCCCTGGCCGCGCCTCAGGGCATCGCCACCGCGCCGCCAGGGACATGACGGGCGCGACCTGGCCGGCTGGGCCGGGATGGCCGTCGCGCCTACCGTCGCTTAGGCGGCCGGCTACGCTACCCGGCGCGATCTGCCGGCGCTCGTGCGGGTTTGTTTCTGGCCTTGCTGGCCCTCATCGTGGTCGGGATAGTGCTCATCTTCGTCAATATCCCGGGCGGAGCGCTGATCTACTCCGTGCCCGGCCTGGTCATCTTCGCCGGGTTCACCATGGTCGATTTCCAGCGACTGCGCACCTCCCAGGACATCGGCTCCGCGCCCTTGCTGGCCGCATCGATCGTCCTCGGCGTGCTGAACGTGTTCCTGTCCTTCCTGGAAATCGTCTCGGGCCAGGAAGAAGTCTGAGCAGGTGGGCGGTGACCTCTGGTGAGGCTGTGCCAGGTGAGACGTGAGTTAATAAATGCGCCAGGAGAAGCCTGAGTGAGCCAGAGTGAGACTTCTGGCGTGCGTCGGGTGGTGAGACGGGGTATTGCTACTCCTCCGGCCATGAACATAGGCTTGCCGCGGAGGTGTATGCTCCGTGACTTCGCAAACACTTGGCAAACTCGACCTTGGATTCCGGCCCGGCGACCACGTTTGCGCTTTTTATAATGGTGACGGAGACGTTCTTAATAATATTGTAGTGGATTTCTTGTCGAAGGGCCTGCGGGCGGGGGACAAGTGCCTCTGCTTCATCGACGCACCGTCCCCGGTGCGCGAGCGGATCCCCGGGGAGCTCGTGCCGCGAGACGGTATTCTGCAATTCTTCACCGAGGAGGAAGGCTACCTTGACGGCGGCCGGTTCTCGCCGGATTCATTTATCCGTAACCTGGAGTCTACGGTCCAGGGCGTGCTTTCCGAGGGCTACGAGCGCCTCTGGCTGGCCGGCGACACCAGCGTCATTATCCGGAGCGGGATCAGCCAGCAGGACTGGTTCGCCGCCGAATCGCAGGTCAGTGACTTCGCGCCGCGGTATCCCCAGGTCATCATGTGCCTCTACGATCTTGACCTGTTCGACGGTCAAATGGTCATGTACGTGCTCCGGACGCATACCCAGATCTTCGTCAACGGCCTGATCATCGCGAATCCGTACTACGTTCCCAAACGTCAGTTCCTCGGCGGCCGATGACCTCAACCGTGAGCCGACCGCCGAACACCGACGACCTGGAACTGGCCGTCCAGTCCAGGCTGTCGTCGGTCAACGCGGTCCTGACCTTGTCGATGATCTTGACTCAGGCGACGTCGGCCGCCCAGGCCGTGCGCCTGGTTACCACTGCGGTCCCGTCGATCGCGCCCTGCCAGCAGACGCTCGTCTGGCATCCGGGCCGAGCGGGCGATTACTACGAGCGCGCCCCGGACGGCGTGCGTGACTCGCTGGCCGGGCTCGCCGGGCCCGGCCAGCTCGACGTGGCCGGCTCGTCCGCCTGGTGGGCGTTCCCGCTCACGTCGCCCGTGGTGGGTGACCCCGTCTTCCTGGTCGTCGCCTGCAGCCAGACCCTTTCCGAGCAGGAAACTTTCCTGCTCTCCGTGCTCGCGCACCTGTGCGGCACCGTGATCGCCAAGCTGGAGCTGATCACCGCCGAGCGGGTGAGTGCCCAGCAGGCCGCCGCGCTGAACGCCGAGCTCGAGTCCACGGTCTCCACCCTGACGAAGATCACGGAGATCCACCGCCGGCTGAACGAGATCGTGACCAGCGCGGGGGAGACGGGCATCGCCGATACCCTGCATCAGCTCACCACGCTCCCGGTGCTGATCCAGGATGCCCACGGCATCACCCGCGCACGTGCGGGCGATGTCCCACCCGGTTACCTGACCGGGCAAGCCGGGCGGCAGGAACTCATCAGCCGGCTGCGGAGGGCGCACCGGGCCCTCTACTACCGCCGGGCCTGGCTGGCCCTGGCTAACCCGCGCACCGACGTGCTCGGCGTCGTCGCCCTGATTGATCCCGGGCGCACCGCGAGCCAGACTGATCTTGCCGCGCTCGAGTACGGGGCGACGGTGCTCAGCGTGGAACTGGCCCGCCTGCGGAGCGTGGCCGAGGCCGAGTTGCGGAGCCAGGCCGCGCGCGAGCGTGATATCGCCCAGGCCCGGGCCGCGGAACTCGCCGCGAGCCAGGCCCGCCAGCGCGCGATCCTCGAAGCCGCCCTCGACGCGGTCATCAGCATTGACCAGCTCGCCCGGGTGACGTACGTCAACAGCGCGTTCGAGCACATCTTCGGGTACCGGGCTGACGACGTGATGGGCCGGGAACTCGCGGACGTGGTTATCCCGCCGTCGCTGCGCCAGGCTCACCGGGACGGCTTCGCCCGGCACCTGGCCACCGGGGAGACGCGCATCCTGGACCGGCGGATCGAGATGCGGGCGATGCGGGCCGACGGGAGCGAGTTCCCCGCCGAGATCACGATCACCCGTACCGGGCCGCCCGGGCACCCGGCTTTCACCGGCTACGTCCGCGACATCACCGAACGTCAGCGCGCCGAGCACGAGCTGATGGCGTCACGGGCCCGCCTGGTGGCCGCGTCCGACACGGCGCGCCAGCGCATCACCCGTGACCTGCACGACGGTGCGCAGCAGCGGTTCGTCACGGCGCTGATCAATCTCCAGCTCGCCGACCAGAAATGGGAATCCGCGCCGCAGCGCGCCAGGGAACTCCTCGCCCTGGCGGTCGAGGACGCCAGGTCCGGGATGGAGGATCTGCGGGAGATCGCCGCGGGAATCCACCCTGCGCTACTGACCCAGCGCGGTCTGGCCGCGGCCATCGACGCCCTCGCGGCCCGGCTGCCGATCCCGGTCCAGCTCGACGTGCCCGGCCAGAGGCTCCCGCCTCCGGTCGAGTCGAGCGTCTACTTCCTCTGCTCCGAAGCCCTCACGAACGTGGTCAAGCACGCCCGCGCCAGTTCCGCCCGCGTGCGGGTGGAAGTCCTTGATGACCACTGTGCCGTCGAAGTGGCCGACGACGGGATCGGCGGAGCCAGCCCCCGGTCGGAAACCAGCGGGCTCAACGGGCTGCGCGACCGCGTCGGGGCGCTGGACGGGACCATGACCATCACCAGCCCGGCCACGGGCGGGACCCTGATCCAGGCCAGCATCCCGATCCGAGCCAGACCAGCCACGCCCCGCGGGTAAGCACGTCCGGTCCGCGGTCTGCTACTTCCGGAGGATGAGAGAAGGGGATAGCGGTGGCCATCGACTTTGCTCTCAGTGACAGCCAGCGGGAACTGCAGAAGAACGCGACGGAGTTCGCCGAGCGCGTGCCCGGACCCATCGTGGACACGATCGACCGGTCAGCCGGCCCGTGGGAGTCGTTCCTGGCCGGCCGCGAGGGCTACCGGCAGCTGGCCAAGGCTGGCTTCGCCAAGTCGTTCATCCCGGTCTTGGACGGCGGGGCCAACTTCGACTCGGCTGACCCGGCCGGCGGAATCCAGACCATCGCCCGCCGCGATGGTAATGAGTGGGTCATCACCGGCGAGAAGCATTACACGACCAACGGAACCGGCTGGGACAAGCAGGGCTGCCACCTGTACACCGTCATCTGCCGGACCGATCCCGCGGCTGGTGCCGACCAGGCGCTGGCCGTTATCGCCGTGCCGGGAAACAAGCACGGCATCAGCGTGGTCAACGTGTACGACAAGGTCGGCCACCGTGGCGTGGTCACCCCCCGGATACGCTTCGATCAGGTGCGCGTGCCGGCCAGCTACCTCATCGGCCAGCCCGGCCTGCAGGCTAAGCGGATCTTCACCGAGGCGTTCAGCTGGACCGCGGCCCTGATCGGGGCAGCCTGCGTGGGCAGCATGCGGGCGGCGTTCGACTACGCCCTTGATTTCGCCCGGACCGAGAAGCGGCTCGGCACCGTCCCGGTCATCGAGCATCAGAACGCCGGGTTCATGCTGGCCGACATCAAGATGCGCATCGAGGCCTGCCGGTACCTCACCTGGAAGGCATGTCACGATTTCGACCGCACCGGTGGGCGCGCCCAGGAACTAGCGATCATGACCAAGGTCTTTAGCTCCGAGACCGCCACCGCCGCCGTGTACGACTGCATGCGCCTGGTCGGCATCGCCAGCTACACCAGGCACCTGGCGCCGCTGGAGCGCATCATGCGTGACGCCATGGCGTTCCCGCTGTACGACGGGGGCAACCTGGGGGTCCGCCGCCGGCAGTTGCACGAGATGTTCCGCCAGCCTGGTTATGACTCGATGCTGGCTGCTCATGGGGACGTGCCGCCGTGGGAGACGTGACACCGAACGGCCGGGTCAGCGCAGTCGCAGCCGCTCGCGTGACGCCGGCTGCCCGGTGGCTTAGCTTGGTGCCGTGAGTCCTCCGCCGCAGGTTCGCGTCATAGTCGGCGAAGATGATCTCTTCGTCCGGGAAGGGATCGTGCGCGTTCTGCAGGACAGCGGATTCGATGTGGTCGGCACCACGGCCGACGCGCGCGACCTGGTCCGGATGGCGGGCACGTACCGCCCGGACGTGGTTATCGCCGATATCCAGATGCCACCGGATCATGCTGATGACGGCCTGAGGGCGGCCCTGGCCATCCGGGCCAGCCAGCCCGGGGTGGGCGTGCTCGTCCTGTCCCAGTTCCTTGAGGACCGGTACGCGTTCGATCTGGTCGCCGACGGCGCACAGGGCGCCGGCTACCTGCTGAAGGAGAAAGTCGGGGATCTGGGCCTGTTCACCGAGGCCGTGCGCCGGGTGGCCGAGGGCGGGTCAGTGCTCGATCCGGATGTGGTGGCGAGGCTGGTGGGCCGCAGGCGGAAGAGCAGCCCGATTGATGAGCTGACCCCGCGGGAGCGGCAGGTGCTGGCGCTGATCGCGCAGGGCCGCTCCAACGCCGGCGTGGCGCACGAGCTGACGGTCACCGTGGCGGCCGTGGAGCGCCATGTGACCAGCATCTTCGACAAGCTCAGCCTGCATCAGTCGGGGGACCAGCATCGCCGTGTGCTGGCCGTGCTCACCTACCTGCGGGCCTGACCAGGCAGCCGTTAGCCGGCGGCGAACAGCGCCGCGAGGTCCATGGCCGGGAGTTCTTCCTTGGCCACGAAGGCGACCGCGCTGCAGCTCTTCAGGATCCCGGCTGAGACGTGCCCGACCTGGGTGGAGGTCAGCACGATCCTGGTCGCGGGGCAGGCGGCAGCCAGCGACGCTGCCACCGTGAACCCGTCCGGTCCCGGGAGATTGATGTCCAGCAGAATCCCGTCCGGGCATCCGCCGGCGGCCGCGGCCAGCGCCTGTTCCCCGTCCCCTACCGGGTCGAGGACCTCGAAACCGCGCGCGGCCAGGAGTTCGGCCGCCGCCGCGCGGAAGCGCGGGCTGTCGTTGACAATCAGGATCCGGGTCACCACCCGTGATCCTGGCCGACGGCCGGCCCACCGGCAATCGGGTAAACCCCACAATCGGGCCGGCCCGGTGCGGGTTAACCCCACGCTCCACGCGGGGGTTCACGAGCCCGACGCTGAAGGGCACACCATTGGACCGCCGGCCCGTCCCGGGCAGGCTCTACTTACATGGAGCTGCTATCCGGGCACGACAGCAGGACTGCCACCCAGCGCGCGATGGGCCCGTCAGGGCCAGGGAAGCCGACGTCGCTGTGCGGGCGGCGCAGCGAGTGTGACGTGCTGGACGGGCTGGTGGACGGGGTCCGCGGCACGCATCGCCCCGTGCACAGCGCCGTGCTGGTCATCCGGGGCGAGGCGGGCATAGGCAAGACGGCCTTGCTGGACTACGCGGTGGACTCGGCGCCGGATCTGCGGGTGGTGCGGGCCCGCGGCGTGGAGTCGGAGAGGGAACTCGCGTTCGCGGCGCTGCATCAGTTGTGCGGTCCGTGGCTGGATCGGCTGGGGGACCTGCCGGGTCCTCAGCGCGAGGCCATGGAAACTGTCTTCGGTATCCGGGCGGGCCCGGCCCCGGATCATTTCCTGGTCGGCCTGGCCGTGCTGACCCTGGTGTCCGAGGTGGCCGCCCAGCGGCCGCTGGCGTGCGTGGTGGATGACGCGCAGTGGCTGGACCAGGCCTCAGCGCAGGCGCTGGCCTTCGCGGCGCGGCGGCTGCGGGCGGAGCCGGTGGTGATGATGTTCGCCACGCGCGAGCCGGGGCCGGACTTGCGCGGGCTGCCCGAGCTCCCGGTGGCGGGGCTGCCGGATGCGGACGCCCGGACCCTGCTGTCCTCGCTCGCGCGGTGGCCACTGGATGAGCGGGTGGCGGAGCGGGTCGTGGCCGAGACACGGGGGAACCCGCAGGCGCTGGCGGAGGTGCCGCACGTGCTGTCGCCGACCGGTCTGGGGGGCAGTTCCGGGGGGCCCGATGTGCTGCGGCCGCCAGGCCGGGCCACGGAGGGTTTCCTGCGCCAGATGCAGGACCTGCCTGGGCAGACCCGGCTGCTGCTACTGGTCGCCGCAGCCGAGCCGGCCGGGAACGCGGCGCTGGTGTGGCGGGCCGCCAGGCGGCTGGGGGTCCCGGCTCAGGCGGCGCGGCCGGCCACCGAGTCCGGGCTGGCCGAGTTCGGTGCCCGGGTGCGGTTCCGGGATCCGGTGGTGCGCTCGGCCGTCTACCGGTCGGCACCGCTGCGGGACCGGCAGAACGTGCATGGTGCCCTGGCCGAAGTCACCGATCCGCAGGCCGATCCGGACCGGCGCGCCTGGCACCTGGCTGAGGCCACCGCGGAACCAGACGACGACGTGGCCGCCGAGCTCGAACGGTCCGCGGGCCAGGCCCAGTCGCGCGGGGGCCTGGCCGCTGCCGCCGCGTTCCTGGAGCGGTCGGCGAATCTCACCGTCGGTGCAGCGCGGCGGGTGGAACGGATGCTGGCCGCGGCTCAGTCCGACGTGCACGTCGGCGCGTTCGACCAGGCGCTCGGGCTGCTGGCCGCAGCCGAGTCCGAGGCGCTCGATGAGCTCGGCTACGCCCGGGTGGATCTGCTCCGCGGACGGGTCGGCTCGGCGTCCCGGGCCGCAGGCGTGGCCCCGGCCCGGTTCCTGACGGCAGCCAGGCGGCTGGAGCCGCTGGATCTGCAGCTTTCGCGCGAGGCTTATCTCGACGCCTGGGGCGCAGCCCTCTTCACGGACGCAGGCCAGCTGCTCGAGGTCTCGGCCGCCGCCCGGGTCGCCTCCCGGCCCGCGTACCCTCCCGGCCCGCCGGACCTGCTGCTGGACGGCCTGGCGCTGCTGATCACCGAGGGGCGCGCCGCGGCCACGCCGACGCTCCGGCGGGCGGTCAGCGCGTTCCGCCGCGGGGAAGTCCCCGTGCAGAAGGGGCTCCAGTGGGGCGCCCTGGCGTCATGGGCCGCCGTCGTGCTGTGGGACTTCGAGAGCTGGCAGGCGATCATCAGCCGGGAGGCCGAGCTCGCTCGCGGGGTTGGTGCCCTCGCCGTCTTGCCGATCGTACTGAACGCACAGGGGATAGCCGCCACGTGGTGCGGTGACCCCGCGGCGGCCACGTCGGTCATCGCGGAGGCGGAGGCGGTGGCCGGGGCGACGGGAACTCGCGTCCCGCCCTGCGCGGCCATGCTGATCGCGGCGTGCCGGGGACACGAAGCCGAGGCCCTGGCCCTGATCGGGGCCACCATCCACGACGACCCCGGCGCAGCCGTGGGATTCGGCGCGCAGTACACCGGCTGGATGACCGCCGTCCTCTACAACGGCCTCGGCCGCTACGAGGACGCGCTGGCCGCGGCCTGGCGCGCGAGCCCGGATACGCCTGAGCCGGTTCTCATCGCCTGGGCGGTCCCCGAACTGATCGAGGCGGCCCTCAGGAGCGGGAAACCGCGGGTGGCCGCCGACGCGCTCGAGCGGCTCGCGGAGACCACGAAGGGCAGCGATGCCGACTGGGCGGCGGGAATCGAGGCGCGCTCGCGGGCGCTGCTGAGCGACGGCGAGGCCGCCGAGGGCCTGTACCGCGAGGCGGTCGACCGGCTGGGCCGGACCCCCTTCCGGCCGGACCTGGCCCGCGCGCGGCTGCTCTACGGCGAATGGCTGCGGCGCGGGAACCGCCGGGTCGATGCCCGCCAGCAACTCCGCGGCGCGCACGAGGCGCTGGCCGAGATGGGGATGGACGCGTTTGCCGCCCGCGCCCGGCGCGAGCTGCTGGCCACCGGGGAAACCGTGCGCAAACGCAGCGTGGAGGCAGCCGGCGAGCTCACCGCGCAGGAGGCCCAGATCGCCCGGCTCGCCTGCGACGGCCTCTCGAACCCGGAGATCAGCACCCAGCTGTTCATCAGCGCCCGTACCGTCGAGTGGCACCTGCGCAAGGTGTTCGCGAAGCTCGGCATCCGGTCGCGCAGGCAGCTGCGCGGGGCACTGCCTGCCGCCGGACGGCGGGAGCTGCCCGCTTAGCGGCCGTCGTCCGCCGTGGCCGGAGGATAGCTGATCGCCGGGTCACTCGGATGCGGCGACAGCGGCGTGGTGTCCACGGTCATCCAGGGGAACAGGGGGAGCGACAGCAGGATCCCCTGCATGTGGTCCGCGTCACGAGCCCGCCACAGGCCCAGTGCCCGTCCGGCGCCGGGCAGTGTCCACAGCCGGCGCAGGTGTCCCTGGCGGGCCAGGTCACGAGCCCGCTCAGCCTCGCGGGCCTCGGTGTCCTGCACCGTCTGGCGGGCTGTGCCCGGGGGAACGGCCAGGGTGAAGACGGTCAGGAACTCCACGGCCGTTCCCGTCGCGGAGCCTGGCCGGCCTGGTGCCGGGTCGTTGGGGTGCGGCGAGAGCGGGGTGACCTGATCGGTGCGCCATACTCGCAGCGGCATCGAGGCGAGGACGTCCTCGAGCCGGTCACCGTCCGCGGCGGCGAACAGGCCGAGCGTGCGCCACTCGCCTGGCTGCAGCGGGGGGCGCCACAGCCGCAGCAAGTGGCCCTGGGCCGCGAGCTCCCGTGAGTGCGCGGCCTCCCGGGCGCGGATGTCGTTGACGGCCTGTTCCGGCGTCCCCGCCGGAACGTGCGTGGTCATCGTGACCAGATACTCCATGGCTGGACCCTCCTAGCCTGCCCATCATCGCGCTCGCGACGCCCGTTCGCGCCCGTGGAACACCCCGGGCTGGCGCCCTGGCCCGCGATGACCCGGGCGTCCGGTCACTGGCCTGCCCGGCGGCGCGGCAGACGAAGATCCTGGCGGGCATGAACTGGAAAGGCTCCGGGTATTCACTGGGTCGGCGCTGGCCGCACGCATCACCGGCCTCGTCCGCCCTACCGCCGCCAGGCAGGAGAAGCCCGTGACCGACCGGCCGGATTCAGCCGCAGCGCCCAGTTTCGAGCACGACGTCCGTCCCCTGTTCCGCGAGAAGGACCGCAACTCAATGCGGAGAGCGTTCGACCTCTGGTCCCGCGATGACGTGCAGGCACACCAGGATGCCATTCTCGGGCAGCTCCGCAGCGGGACCATGCCGTGCGACGGCGCATGGCCGCCGGAGCAGGTCGCGACCTTCCAGCGCTGGATAGCCGGAGGGTCGCTGCCTTGACCGCACTAACCTCGGGCTTTCGCCGTTGTCCGGCTGACCTTGATCGTTTGCATATAAAAAGTGCCTTTGACCTGGAAGGATAGGGCTTGTCTAGGGCCATGTCCGCACCAAACCAAAGGCACTTATCCCGTGCAGAATACCGCGCGCCACCCCAAGATCACCGTGTCCGCCGACGGGAAGGGGATCGTGTCCCAGGCCGGGGTATTACTGCTGGCCGAGACGCTGCGGGTCACCGGGCTGGGCGAGGGTCTGTCAGCGGGGCTGGCGCGGTGGCGGGCGCCACGGGCCGTGCATGACCCCGGGAAGATCCTCGGCGACCTGGCCATTACGCTGGCGCTGGGCGGAGACTGCCTGGCCGACATCACGGTGCTGCGGGCAGAGCCGGGGCTGGCCGGTCCGGTGCCGTCCGACCCGGTAGTGTCCCGGCTGATCAGCGCGCTGGCCGCGGACGCCCCGCGGGCGCTGCGGGCGATCCGCAAAGCACGCGCCGCGGCCCGGGAGCGGGCCTGGGCGCTGGCCGGTGACCGTGCGCCCGGTGCGGACGGGTCGCTGATCCCGGTCGACATCGACGCCACGATCGTGATCGCGCACTCCGAGAAGGAGAAAGCCGCCCCCACCTGGAAGAAGACCTATGGCCACCATCCCCTGGCCGCGTTTGCTGACCACGGCGCCGGCGCGGCCGGGGAAGCACTCGCGATCATGCTGCGGCCGGGCAACGCCGGATCAAACACCGCAGCCGACCACATCGAGACGGCCCGGCTAGCGCTGGCCCAGCTGCCCCGCCACCAGCGGCGGCGGGTGCTGATCCGTACCGACTCCGGCGGTGGCACCCACGACTTCCTGAAGTGGGTCACCAGCCCCGGCCGGCGCCTGCATTACTCGGTCGGCATGACCATTACCGAGGAGATGCACCAGGCCATCCTCACCCTCCCGGACCGCGTCTGGGAGGCCGCCTATGACGCCGGCGGCCAGGTCCGGCCCGGTGCGTGGGTGGCGGAGCTGACCGGCCTGCTGGACCTGTCGTCCTGGCCGGCGGGGATGCGGGTGATCGTCCGCAAGGAACGGCCCCACCCCGGCGCGCAGCTGCGGTTCGCCGACATCGGCGGGCACCGGGTCACCTGCTTCGCCACCGATGCCAAGACCGGGCAGCTCGCTGACCTGGAACTGCGTCACCGCCGCCGGGCCCGCTGTGAGGACCGGATCCGGTGCGCGAAGGACACCGGATTGCGCGGCCTGCCGCTGCACGGCTTCGCGCAGAACCAGGTCTGGTGTGAGCTGGTGGCGATGGCCTGCGAGCTGACCGCCTGGATGGCGATGCTCGCCCTGGACGGCCCGGCCCGGGCCTGGGAACCCAAACGGCTGCGGCTGCGCCTGTTCACCGCCGCCGGCCGCCTGGCCCGCGGCGGCCGCCGCCTGCGGCTGCGCCTCGCCGCAACCTGGCCCTGGGCCATCCAGATCACCACCGCGATCAGCCGCCTGCAAGACCTGGCACCCGGCTGACCAGCCGGAACCACCCCTGCCACCAGGAAAGGAGAACGCGGGCCCGTGGAACCCCGCCCACCCGGCGCGACAGCCGGGTCAGCGCCTATGGCCAGACGCTGAAATCAGCGACCAGCCATAGCCTCAGACGGCCACATGAAGATCACGAAAGATCGAGG
>CAWJDQ010000013.1:0-427673 GCA_963841695.1 uncultured Actinomycetes bacterium
GGGGCTAGCGCCGCGGCGGCTCGGTCAAAGGTTTCCAGCACTTCATCTTTGGTGAGATGTTCAAGCACTCGTAGCCGTGATGGCAGCGAGCTTCTTCCCGCCGGGAACCGAGCACCTCGAGATAGTTCCCTTCCTGTACCTGGTCGAGGCCTGATGCGCGCGCGATGGCCACTTGCTCCGGACTTACGTCGATCCCCTCAGCGCGGTAGTCATCATCCAGTAGCAATCGCACAAGTTTGCCCTGCCCGCAGCCGATATCCATGACCGGCCCGACGGCGGGGCGGCAGTAGCGGCCTAATGTCTCGACGGTAGATGAGGGCGGCAGCGGCACCATCATCCGATCCAGCGTGCTGCGACGCGTAGGCCGCATAGAGACGGTCACGCCTTGATGTGGAAGCCGTGGTCCTTGTCACAGTACGATTATAGATCATCGCTAGGTGTTACCAACGTCTAATGGTCATTATCGTCTGGCGTGACTAGACGCTTTGCAGCTCCTAACCATGATGACCTCAGCATGTGAGTGGAAACGTCCATCTAATGACACCATGTGCTGACCATAACGCATTGTCGCGTTCGTGATGTTTTCTCAATGCAACGGTAACGGACAAAGCGCCCATTTACGGACCACAGCCGCCTATGCGGAAGCATCACTTACATGGGCATCTCCTTCCGAAATTTGCCGCATCACAAGAATCGCCGACCTCGTTGCTCGCAGCGCGCACCGGAATACTGCCGAGAGTGGTAGTGTCACGCAACATCATTGGCACTCCGATGGAGATGATGTTGAGCAGCGCCACCGACGAGTGGAAGGACGCGACCTATGACACCGCGATCATCCCAAACGGCACGACCGTCTAGCGTCGCATGATCCTGGTTCCTAGGCGGTCTGATTCTTGGTGAGTAATTCATGGGTGTCTTTGGTCCAGGAGAACGGCGGCAGCGTCCGTCGCTGAAGGTGTCAACGACCGCGGTGACCCCTTTGACAGAGCGGAAGGTGCCGTAGCGGATGGCATGGCGGGTGATGATGCCGAAGAGAATCTTCACCATGTTCAGCCGTGAGGGGCGATAGGGGTGAAGTGCAGGGTGATCCGCTTGTTCTCCGACCGGGCCAGCCATCTGCGGACTCCGGGATGCTTGTAGGTACTGTGACTGCCCACGACGACGTGCAGATCTGTGCCGGGATGGGGGGCGGCGACGTTCTTCAGGAAACGCAAGAATTCCTGGTGGCGGCGCCGGTAAAACACGTCCACGGTAATCTCCCTGGTGCCACCTGCAGCTCGATGAAGAAGGTGGTCGTGTCGTGCAGGGCATAGTCACGGATGCGCCGCGCCGCCAGGGTCTACAGCAGCGACGCTGTTCGTCCCAAGACCCACACCGGCGACTTCTCATTAGCCTTGGCCACTGCCGCGTTCGCCGGCGGCGCCAGATGCAGGCCGATGACATCGCGGACCCTGGTTTCCAATCCGGGATCGATGCTGAACTTGAACGCCTCGGCTTGGTGTGGCTGGATCTTCCATTTCCGCAAGATCCTCGCCTCGCTCCCGAACGAGATCTCCAGCCCGGCCGTGAGGAACGGGGCCGCCCAGTGCGTGATCTCCAACCGGTCCGGTGGCTTAGCCGTCATCCGCCAGGCGTCGCCACGACCACATCAGGCTCATCGATCTTCGGCGGCCGACCAGACTGCGGCTGTTCCTCCAGGGCATTGGTGCCGCCCTACTGGTAGCGGGCTCGCTAGCCGACCATCGGCCGCGACACTCCGAGCGACCGGGCGACCGGGCGATTTGCGCGTTCGACATCCAGGGCGGCGGCCAGCAGCGCCATCCGGGCCCGCCTCACCAGCCCCCACGGCAACACCGCCTAGGTCATCAACTTCAACTCCAGCATGGTGACCGATCCAGACACCGCCAAATTACGGAGTCGTTATGAATAAAGATTCGGGCTCGGCCGCAGAGCACGAAAACTCGCTATCTGCGAGTTTCCTAATGGACACGGCTCCCCAGACGCAGATACAGAAACGCCGTCATATTGCCAGACACTCCGGCAATCAACGTCAAATTGCCGATGACTGGCTAGAAAAATGGGAGCCACTCAACATCTGGCTCATGCTCATCGGCATCGTCGCCACAGCGGCCATCTTTGTTCTGTACGGCCTCACGCGGTCGCCGGTGACATTGGATGACGAGGTGTTCTTCGCAGAACCTGCCCGAATGCTTGCAAGCTCCGGCTCTCTCTCCGCCCCTATGTACTTCGACATAGCCGGGCTTAATCATTACTTTTTTATCCAACCTCCTGTTTACTTTCTGCTAATGGCAGGAGTATATCGGGTTCTTGGCTTCAACGAGACGGTGGCTCGACTTGGTAGCGCGATTCCCTATATTGCAGGAATCGTGGCAGTCTTCTTCCTTGCGCGCTCACTAGCGAATCGAGTTGGCCTTGACAGGCTGCTCTCCTCAGTTGCCGGCCTGCTAGCTGCTTTCCTACTCGCTTTCAATGAGCAGTCGATCGAGATGGCACGATCCGCAAGAGGTGATTGGCTTGCGGTGCTGCTGCTCTTTCTCGGCTGGCTCTGTGTCTCCAAGGTTGCGCGTGCGCCGACTCACGGAATTATATGGGTCAGTGCAGGTTTCGTGCTCTTGCTACTCGCTACTCTTACACATCCCGCTCTGGGTGGACCAGCAGCCGGGATCATCGTGGCCGTGATCTTCTGTGCTGCGAGACTCGGGATCTCGCGTCGGACTGCCCTGGTGGGGGCCTTGGCAAGTGCAGGACTAGTTCTGCTGCCGTACGGGATCTGGAGTCTCCTCCATTTTTATGAGTGGCGGTCCCAGTTCTTGGATGGCATTATCGCAGCAGGGTCAGGAAATTACGGAAGTTTCCTGAGCACACAAGTGGGCAATGTGGCCGAGGTCGTTAAGTACGCGCCCGCGATTGTCGCAGTGATTCTGCTCGGTCTCGCCGTGTTTCCGTGGCGTATGTCTCCTGATGCAGCGGGGGCGCTCATCGGTGCGAGTGCTGTTGCCGCAGCGAGTACCGATAGTTACATGAAGTTCCTATTCGTGATCTCATTGGTTCCGGCCGTTGTCGGGAATAATACTGCTGAGCACAAAGGCGGGGAAGAGTTATCGCCAGTTGACAGTCGCGCTTGTCCTGCTCGCATTGCTGAATGGATTCGCTTTTCCGGTGCTTCGCGCCTATGAGATCCAGCAATTCTACCGACAGCGCGACCCCATGTTGGTAACACAAAACATCGAACGATTTGTTCCTCGCGGAGCGCACCTCATGGGGATCCCGGGGGTGTACTTCGCTGCCATCTCCGACGGAGCTGAGTTTCGCGAATTTCAACTGCTCTACGCGGTACGGTGGGGCGAGACCGCAAATCTTGAGGGCCAGTTTCGCCGCGCCGTCGAGCAGTACAAGCCGACGTGGTTTGCTTTGCCTCCAGGTATCCAGCCCGACCGTGAGTACTGTTATCTCCCAGATCGATTCCGTCGGGTTTCGACGTTCAACGAACAAATATCGTCCGGGCTCAATGCCGCGGGTGAGAGCTGGAGGGTAGCGTATGTCCTTTGGACGACGACCTCTCCTGGGGCTTCGCCCGAGTGCCGAACCTGAGGAGGTTCACGGCCCTTGGTGCGCCACCAGCCGAAGGCCGGACAAACGGCCGAGCTACCTCCGGTTAGAAAAGGGTTAGACCGCACAACTGTCCTAATCAGGCCAATTTCCCGGATCGTCTCCTGGGTTCTTGCTGAGGATGTGGTTTAGGCATCGAGCAAGTTTACCTGGTCAAATCGTTGACATTTGGCAGCCTGACGCCTGTCATTAGCTATGCCGGGCCGCATATCGAGGGGATCCCCCCGCCGAATTGAGTTGCGCAGTAACCAACCTAACCGCAGGAGGAAACGGGAAGATGATCAATTACCAGCGGCTCTATGAGTATCGCTTCCGGAATGTCGACCAGGCCCGCCGCGAACTCGTGTGGGGCGCTATCGCACCGATGATCTACGAGTGGCTGGGACAACCCGAGCGGATACTCGATCCTGCCGCGGGACGATGCGAGTTCCTGAACGCCGTTCCCTCCCGGGAACGATGGGGGGTTGACGCAGTCAAGTATGCCGAGGGACGCTCCGTGATGGAAGGCGGCGGATCGTTTCCGATATCATGCAGGCTGATCTGCCGGGTTCTTACTTCGATGGCATCTTCGTATCGAACTTCCTAGAGCATCATCGATCCGGAGGAGGTGGCGGCGTTCCTGGAAAAGATGTGGGATGCATGAACCCGGGTGGCCACATAGCCGTCATGGGCCCGAATTTCCGGTACTGTCGCGCGTGAGTACTTTGATTTCGCGGACCACCGCGTCATCCTCACCGAAGAGAGCACCGCAGAACACCTATACGCGGCGGGGTTCGAGATCAAGCAGGTTATTCCCCGATTCTTGCCCTACTCGTTCGGCGGCCGGCTACCCACGCACCCCGCCCTTGTCCGTGCCTACCTCAAGACCCGATTCGCCTGGCCGACTGCTGGGCAAGCAGTTCCTGGTGATCGGCCGAGCGCCCACCCGTTCGAAAGCGTGCCAGGGAAGTCCGCGAACCCGCCGAATGATAGCCAGGGCAAATACCTCGTTCTCACCCACGATTGAGCCATAGGACTGGCAGCGAAGATGGGCCTATGTCTCCAGACATACATCAACGGATAAATGCGCTCCCGATGCTGTTGTAATACGGCACGAATAGATTTCTACACCGATTATTGGACCACGTGCCTTCACTTAGCTACGCTCAGTTCCTAGCATTCATGACCGGGGGGTAAACCGTGACTGATGGGCGAGAGGATGGTCTTTTCGAACGCGATGTCGTGATTATTGGCGGCTGCGGGCATGTCGGGCTGCCGCTCGCGATCGCCTTCGCCGATCAGGGCGCCCGCGTGGGCATCTTCGACGTGAGCGAAACCTCTGTGGCCTTGGTCAACGATGCCCAAATGCCCTTCGACGAGCCTGGCGCCGCCGACGCGCTGAAGCGGGCGGTCTCCGAAGGGCGCCTGAGGGCGTCCACCGCGCCCTCGCATCGTCGCCTCAGCTGAACACGTAATTGTGGTTATCGGGACACCTGTGGACGAGCACCTCAACCCGGACCAAGGTGCTGTACCCGACGCGCTCGCAGAATGTGCTCAATACCTCGGGATGGCCAGATACTCATCCTGCGCAGCACGGTTTACCCGGGTGTGACGGCACTTGTCGAGAAGATAATCGCCGACTTGGGCCTGCAGATCGACGTGGCATTCTGCCCGGAGCGGATCGCCGAAGGCAAGGCGATGACCGAGCTCTTCGAGCTGCCGCAGATCGTGTCCAGCCGTACCCAGCGCGGCATGGACCGCGCCAGCGCACTCTTCCGCAGGCTATCCGATAGCCCTGTGCCGCTGACGCCGGAAGAGGCCGAACTCGCGAAGCTGTTCACCAACGTCTGGCGGTACATCAAGTTCGCCGCGGCCAACCAGCTCTACATGATGGCCAACGACCGGGGACTGGACTTCGAACGCATCCGCCAGGGCCTGATCCTCGACTACCCGCGTGCGGCGGACATGCCGGGCGCCGGGTTCGCCGCCGGACCGTGCCTGTTCAAGGACACGCTGCAGCTTGCCGCCTATAACAACAACAACTTCGCGCTCGGCCAAATGGCGATGAGCATCAACGAAGGGCTCCCGCTCTACCTGGTGCACCGCCTGGAGCAGCGGTTCGATCTGTCATCAATGACAGTCGGCATCCTCGGCATGGCCTTCAAGGGTGGCTCGGACGACATCCGCTCCAGCCTGAGCTACAAGCTGAAGCGCATCCTCTCCTTCAAGGCGGCCGACTGTCCTGTGCACGGATCCGTACGTCACCGTGGACCCCAGCCTGCGGCCACTGGACGAGGTGCTAGAGGCCGCCGACCTGCTCGTGATCGGCGCACCCCACCCCGAGTACCGGGAACTGGTGACGGACAAGCCGACGGCTGACGTCTGGAATGTCCTCGGCAAGGGCGTGCTGGTGTGACGGAGGGAGCACGCGTCTCCGTCGTCATCCCCGCACGTAACGAGGGCGAGAACATCCGGCCCGTGCTCGACCGCCTGTTCGAGCAAGTGACCCTGCCGATCGAGGTCCTCGTGGTCGTGGACAGCACCGACGACACCACGATCCCCGTGATCGATGACTATGCACGGAACGAAGCCCGGGTCAGGTATCTGGTCAACACCTATGGCCGTGGTCCCGCGAACGCCATCCGTTATGGCATGGACGCTTCTGTCGCACCAGTAGCGGTGGTGACGATGGCAGACGGCTGCGATGACGTCCGCCAGATCGATGACCTGGCCCGACTGGTCGAACGCGGCGTCGTGGTCGCTGCGGCATCCCGCTACATGGCGGGAGGCCAGCAGGTCGGCGGCCCCTACCTGAAGGGGTGGCTCTCCAAGACCGCGGGCCGCTCTCTCCGGATCCTGGCGCACACCGGGACCCGCGACGCCACGAACTCCTTCAAGGCGTACTCGACAGAGTTCGTGCGCCAGGTGGGCATCGACTCCCGGGCTGGCTTCGAGATAGGTATCGAGCTCACCGCGAAGGCGAAGCGGATGGGACAGCCTGTCGCTGAGATCCCGACCATCTGGCTGGACCGGCAGGCTGGAATGTCCAACTTCAAACTTGCCCAGTGGATCCCGGGCTACCTGCGCTGGTACCGCTTCTCCTTCGGTACCCGCCTGACGGCCGAGGAGATCCGGGACCGGGTGGGCCGCTGCGCACCCGAAGCCTTCCAGGATGACTAGAACAGGAACGGAGAACGATGGAGAAGGTACTGGTCAGCGGCTCGGCGGGGTTCATCGGCGGCTACGTCGTCGAGGAGTTGCTCAGCCGAGGTTACGCGGTTACCGGGATCGATAACTTCTCGAAGTACGGGCGGACCTCGAAGTCCTACGACGGCCATCCGTGTTACACCTTCGTCGAGGGTGACGCCCGTGACATCGGCTTGATGACCAGCCTGCTGGCCGACTGCGATCAATTCATCGCCGGTGCGGCGATGATCGGCGGGATCTCCTACTTCCATACCTATGCCTACGACCTGCTGGCCACCAACGAACGGATCATCGCCGCGAGCTGCGACGCCGCCATCAAGGCCCATCAGGAAGGCAAGCTCCGCAAGGTGACCTACCTGTCCTCCTCGATGGTCTTCGAGAGCACCGACGACTGGCCTTCACATGAAGGCCAGGAACGTGAGATCCCTCCTCCTCTGTCCTCCTACGGCTTCCAGAAGCTGGCGGTGGAGTACTTCGCGCGGGCGGCGTGGGACCAGTACCGCCTCCCTTACACCATCGTCCGGCCCTTCAACTGCGTGGGCATTGGTGAGAGCAGAGCACTGGGCGAGGAGGAGATCCTCTCGGGGAATGTCCGGCTCGCCATGAGTCATGTGGTGCCCGACCTGGTCCAGAAGGTGCTCAAGGGCCAGGACCCGCTACGGATCATGGGCTCAGGCGACCAGATCCGTCACTACACCTACGGCGGGGACCTGGCTCAGGGAATCGTGCTGGCGATGGGTCATCCAGAGGCGCATAACGAGGACTTCAACCTCTCGACCGCGGAAAGCACCACGGTCCTGGAACTCGCCGCCTCGATCTGGCGGATCATCAAGGGCCACGACGTGCCTCTGCGGATTGCCCACGACGACCCGTTCACCTACGACGTCCAGCGGCGTGTCCCGTCAGTCGAGAAGGCTAAGCGCATTCTGGGCTTCGAGGCGACCACGACGCTTCAGCAGATGCTCGATGAGGTCATCCCCTGGATCGCCAACGCGGTCGAGCGCGGCACCATCTGATCCGGGACTCGGCCACGCGCTGCGGCCGGTGACCGCGCAGGCGTCACCGGCCGCGAGCGCCGCGCACTTATCACGAGCAAGGTTGCGGAGGGCTGGCCCCCTGCACAGCCCCCGCAACCCCTATCTCTCTCGCCAGATCGAGGTGTCCCCGTGCGGTGACGGGCGAGGTGATACCCCGCGCCGCCGCGCCGGAAGACGGCAAGCCGCCTGGCGATCTCATGATTGACTCTGTGTAGTTGTCTAGAAGCATAAGGTCACAGCCCGTGACTGGCAACCACCCCGGCCATTACCGGCGTCCCTTCAATCCAGTGGCGGGCCATCCGATGCTAAATTGCCGCTATGCGCCGCCGCGCCGGGCCTGGAAAATTCCTCAGATACTGGCCATGCAGTGATTGACTTGCCTTAGACCCCGCAGACCAAAGGCCCTGGAAGGCATGACATGGACGCAGCGGAATTGGCTGGGCTGAACCCATTCGGCATATTTGATGTGGAAGCGGCGAGGCTTGACCATTTCTTCTCCGGTCTCGACGAGGCCGGCTGGCACCGGCCGTCCCGGTGCCCGGGCTGGACGGTCCGCGACGTGCTGTCCCACCTGGCCGGCGAGGAGCTGTACAACCACGCCTGCCTCGACGGCGACCTGGAGGCCTTCCGCGCCATGGTGCGCGCCGCGGGGATCACCGGCGGCTACGACGAGTTCAACCAGTGGTGTGTCCGGCAGCGCCGCGGCCTGCCGACCGCCGAGGTGCTGGCCGAATGGCGGGAGGCCAACGCCGAGACGCGGCACCGGATGACCGGGCTCGGCCGCGACGCCCCGCTGACCACGGCAGCCGGCCCCTACCCGGCGGGCCTGCAAGCGTTCCACTACAGCTCCGAGTACGCCACCCACGCCGACGACGTGGGCGCGCCGGTGGCGCCAGGCGAACGGCCGGGACGCACCGCGTGGCGGGTCAGCTTCGGCCGGTTCGCGCTGACCGAGCAGGACGCCCCGGTCAAGACCTGGAACCGGGACAGCGACCTGGTCGTGCAGCTGGGCAGCCTGGAAATCGGGCTGTCCCCGGAGGACTTCGTCGAGGCCACGGTCGGGCGGCTGCCCGACACCTACCCGATCGAGCCCGCACTGCGGGACGCGCTGCGCTGCCTGGCCTGAGGAACCCTGACCTGACGAACCCTGGCCGACGCAGCCCCGCGGCGATCAGGCGGGGGCGGCCATCTTCCGGCGGCGCCGGGTCAGCTGGTAGGCGATCCCGCCGAGCAGCAGCAGGCCGAGCCCGCCCAACGTGAGCCGCATGGCCACGCCGTCCCCCGGGGCCGCGGCCGCGAGGTCGGCCTTCACGCACACCGAGGTCGCGAACACGAGCTTCTGATGGTGCCCGCGCAGCATCCGGACCCGGAGCGCCTCCGCGGTGAGGGTCCCGGCCGGGCCGGTGTACTGCCGGTTCAGCAGGATCACCGCGACGCCGGGGATGACCATCCGGGTGTTGGGCGCCGGGCTGGCCGGCAGCGCGATCACCGAACCGCCGGGGCGGGTGATCCGGCCGCCGGTGACGGTGCCGTGCCCGGTCACCACGCCGGTCTTCCGGTTGAAGGAGCACGATGACGACACGCCCGCCGCGTGCAGCGAACCGTGCCCGGGCAGCCCCACGGCCAGGGCCGGGATTCTCGACGAGGCGCTGACCGCGCCCGCGGTATCGGTGATGATCCCGGTACGCAGGAGGTCGCCGGAGGTGTCCGCGTTGGGCAGGATGACCGGCGAGCCGCCCGTGTAGGTGGCCTGGCCGACCATCTGGGCGCTGAAGTGCCCGACCGCGTTGAGCGCGTAGGACTCGTTGACCGGCGCGGTCGCGGCGGCCGGCGCCGCGGCCGCCACCAGCCCCGCGACGCCCGCCACCGCCACGACCCCCGCGACCGCCACGAGCGGCGCGGCCACCAGGGCCAGCGGCCCGGCCAGCCTGGCCGCGCCACGGATCATCCGATTCATCCGCCGTCCCCCGCAGGACATCCCGCCACACGCTGATCTTACTTTTGGTAGTCGCACCATAGCTGAAAGTTATAAGGGCTGGCGGACGGTGCCCGATATGCGAAAGGGCGCCGGCCAGGGCCGGCGCCCTCCGCGCCGCTCAGCGGCGGATTACCCTGATCCACTCAGCGGCGGATCGCCTGGGTCCCGCTCAGCAGCGGGTGACCCCCAGCGACACGTTCTGGCCGGAGTACGCGATGTACATCGCGGTGACCTGGCGGATGCCCAGCAGGGTGTTCTGCTTGTTCAGGGTGATGGTCACCCCGCCCGGAATCGTGATCTTGGTGTTGGGCCCCGGGCTGAACGGCAGGGTGATCGTGCCCTGCGTGGTCTGCACGACGTGCCGCCGTAGATGTTCGCCGTGCCCGAGATCCCCGTGGTGCACGACGAGGTGACCTTGGTGGCGCTGATCGTGGCCAGGGCCGAGGAGATGTACACGTCGGGGGACTGCACCGACGAGTAACCGGTGTTCGGCCCGGCCCGGTCCAGGATGAACCCGGTGCTGAGCAGGGGCGGCGCGCTGACGTTGAACGCGGTCGCCGGGGTGTTAGCCGTCGTGGCCACGGCGACCTGCGGCAGCGACACGGTCCCGGTCGCCTCGGCCCCCCAGGCGCGGGGCAGCGTGACCGCCCCGGCCGGCATGGCGGAGGCCAGGATGGCACCGCCCGCGACCGCCAGCGCGCCGGCGGTCTTGACAGTTCCGCTGACAATTCGGTTCATGAAGTCCCCATCGGATGTAGTGACGGACGTGCCACCGTGCAGCGACGATTAGTAATCGCTTGAGAGCGTACCGTTACGGACGGTGACCATCAAGTGACTCGCTGAGTTACCTGGGGTAGCGATTGACGAGTCAGTGGCCCCAGCGGCCAGACTGGTCCCATGAACGCTCCCGCGAACTACCGTGAGCCTCCTGACCCCGTCTTCCTTTTCGACCTGGACGGGACGCTGATCGACAGCGTCTACCAGCACGTGATCGCCTGGCACGACGCGCTGACCCGGCTGGATATCGACCTGTCGGTGTGGCGGATCCACCGGAGGATCGGGATGAGCGGCGGGCTGTTCGTGTCCGCACTGATCCGGGAGACCGGGCTGACCCTGTCCGAGTCCGACATCGCCACGCTGCAGCAGGCCCACGCGGCCGGGTACCTGGCCCAGAAGGACTCCGTGCAGGCCCTGCCCGGGGCCGCGGAGCTGCTCCGGGCCCTCACCGCGCACGGGATCAGCTGGGCCATCGCCACCAGCAGCTACCGGGCCACCTCGGGTCACGCGCTCGGCCTGCTCGGGCTGCCCGAGGACACTCCGATGATCACCCGGGACATGGTGCGGCGGGCCAAGCCGGACCCGGACCTGTTCCTGGCCGCGGCCGCGCTGCTGGACGTGGACCCGCGGCACGCCTACGTGGTCGGCGACAGCGTCTGGGACCTGCTGGCCGCCCGCCGGGCCGGGGCGATCGGCATCGGGCTGCTGTCCGGCGGGTACGGCCGGGAGGAACTCGAGCGGGCGGGCGCCTACCGCGTCTACGCCGACCCGGCCGACCTGCTGGCCCGCGCGGACGAGCTCGGCGTCCGCGACCTGGCCAGCTGACCGGCTCGCCGGCCCGGGCCGGCCGGGCCGGACGACAGCCCTGCCGGCGACAGTCCGCGGACGGCCCCGCCAGTTACCCCACCGGCGCCACGTAGCAGGCCGACACGGCGAGCACCACACGCTGGCCACCGGTCAGGTCGGCGTAGACCGCGGCGTAGCCGTTCTCCCCGGCGGTACTGGTCTGGTCGTTCAGCGTGATCGTGCCCGCCCCGTTGGGCAGGGTGATCACGTCGTCCGCGGCCGGGTGCATCGGCAGCGGGAAGGACATGCTGACGTTGTTGTTGCCGATGACCCGGCCCGCGGTGATGGTGACCCCGCCGTACACATCACCGCCGGCGATCCGGCACCAGGAACTGACCTGGCTGGCCTGCAGCTGGCCGCCATCCGGCAGGTTGACCACGACGCCCTGGGTGACCCGCGACGAGGCGCCGTCCGGGGCAGCCCGGTCGAAGATGTTCCCGGTGACGAGCACGCCGGGCACGTTGGCGTTGGACGCGGCCAGCGGGGAGTTGCCGACGGTCGCGTTGGCGACCGGAGGCACGGCGACGGTGCCGCCCGTCGCGGCACCATAGGCTCCGTTGCCGATCGGGACCGCGCCGGCTGGCGCCGCACCGGCCACCACGGCCCCGCCGGCGAGCGCCAGCGACCCGGCGGCCGCCGCGGCCCGGCTGATCATTCGCTTCATGGAGTTCCCCATTCATTGTCGTCAGGAAAGGGCGCCGGCCAGCGTGCCCGGCGCCACCCTCAGCGGGCCCGCAGGCACCTGCTGATTACGCCGGCGCCACGCGGCAGCCGACACGGCGAGCACCACGCGCTGACCGCCGGTCAGGTGCACGTAGATAGCGGCGTAGCCGTACTCCCCGGCCCCGGTGGACTGGTCGTTCAGCGTGACCGTGCCGGTGCCGTTGGGCAGGGTGATCACATCGTCCGCGGCCGGGTGCATCGGCAGCGCGATCGTGTAGTAACCATCGGTGGTCCGGTTGAAGTAGGTGATCGAGCCGGCGGTGATGGTGACCTTGCCAAACACGGAGCGGCCGATGATCCGGCACGTGGACATGACTTGGCTGGCCTGCAGCTCCCGCTACCCGGCAGGTTTATACCACGCCCTGGGTGACTCGCCGAGGCGCCGTCCGCGTCCGCACGGTCGATAATGTTCCCGGTGGAGAGCAGCCCGGGCACGTTTGCGTTGGACGCGGCCAGCGGAGAGTCGCCCAGGGTCGCGTTGGCGACCGGAGCCGTGAAGTGGTGTCGGCGGTCGCAGCGCCGTAGGCCCCGTTGCCGAAGGGGGCCGCGCCGGCCTGCGCGGCACCAGCCACGACGGCCCCGCCCACGAGCCCCAGCGATCCGGCGGCCGCCGCAGCGCGAATCATCATTCTCTTCATTGAGTTCCCCATTCATGTTGGTACGACCGGACCGCCCACGGTCGGCCTGCACTTGGTATGACCGCGGCCGGCCCGCGGGTCGGCCTGCACGCTGAACTACCGCGGAGGCCCGCCCAGGCGGGCGCTGGACAGTACGGGCAGCTGGGCCAGGCGCCTCCGGTCCGGCCAGCTCCCGGGGGATTACTAACTCTTGGCGAGCATACAGATACCCAGAGTAATCAGCAATCACGCCCGGTGCTCGTCCGGCTCCTGATTCCGCAGGTCCGCATGGGTTCCGTTAGGAACCGCCAGGGCGGCGCATGGGTCCCGCTTGGACCGGACTTTTGCCTCTTTCCTGAGGCTTAGCTGAATTCGTCAGCGGCCGCACTCGGCCCTGACCGTCCCCTGAGGATCGCCCGCGGATGCGGGCCGCGTGCCACCCAGATCCCCCCGACTGGGTGGCACGCCAGGGGACGCAAGCCAGCAGGAAGCCTTGGAGGGCCCCGTGCTCGACCTTCTCTATATCGGGCTGACGATCGTAGTTTTCGCTGCGCTCTTCCTCCTCGTGAAGGGGGTCGAGCGTTTTGAGCGCTGAGAACCTGATCGGCCTCATCGTCGGCGCCATCGTGGTCGTCTACCTGTTCGTAGCCCTGGTGCTGCCGGAGAGGTTCTGATGAGCAGCACCGTGGCGGGCTGGCTTCAGGTTGCCCTGCTGGTGGCCGCGCTGGCCGCGTGTTACGTGCCGCTGGGCAACTACATCGCCCGCGTCTTCACCAGCCCCGACCACTGGAAGGTGGAGCGGGGCGTCTACAAGGTCATCGGGATCAACCCCGAGACCGACCAGAAGTGGAGCACCTACCTGCGCAGCATGCTGGCCTTTTCCGCGGTCAGCGTGCTGTTCCTGTACGGGCTCGAGCGGCTGCAGCACTACCTGCTGCAGTTCGCCGGGCCGCACATGGCCAACGTGCCGCCCGCCCTGGCCTGGAACACCGCGGTCTCGTTCACCACCAACACGAACTGGCAGAACTACTCCGGCGAGTCCACGATGACCTACCTGACCCAGATGGGCGGGCTGGCGGTCCAGAACTTCATGTCGGCCGCGGTGGGCATCGTGATCGCGATCGCGCTGATCCGCGGGTTCACCCGGTCCCGGACCGACAAGCTGGGCAACTTCTGGGTGGACGTGACCCGCTGCGTGTTCCGGCTGCTGCTCCCGCTGTCGGTCCTCGCCGCGATCGTCCTGATGGCGGGCGGCGCGATCGACAACTTCGCCACCTACCACACGCTCACCACGCTGTCCGGCGGCCACCAGACCATGGTCGGCGGCCCGGTGGCGTCGCAGGAAGCCATCAAGGACATGGGGAACAACGGGGGCGGCTTCTTCAACGCCAACTCCTCGCACCCCTTCGAGAACCCGAACCCGTTCACGAACTGGTTCGAGATCTTCCTGCTGCTGCTCATCCCGTTCGCCACGCCGCGCGCGTTCGGCAAGATGGTCGGCGACAACCGGCAGGGCTACGCGCTGGTCGCGGTCATGGGGATCATCTGGATCCTGGCCGTCGGCGGCATCAGCTTCTTCGAGATGCAGGGCGCCGGGACGGCGACCCAGCTGGCGCACGGCGCCTCGGAAGGCACGGAGGTCCGGTTCGGCACGCCCGGCTGCTCGTTGTTCGCCGCCTCGACCACGGTGACCTCGACCGGCGCGGTGGACTGCTTCCATGACTCGCTGACCCCGTTCGGCGGCGGCATCGCCCTGTTCGACATCGCGCTGGGCGAGATCGCGCCCGGCGGCGTCGGGGCCGGCATGTACGGCATCCTGGTGCTGGCCATCGTCACGGTGTTCGTGGCCGGGCTGATGGTCGGCCGGACGCCGGAGTACCTCGGCAAGAAGATCCGGCCGCAGGAGATGAAGTACGCGGCCTTGTACTTCCTGACGCTCCCCGTGATCATCCTGACCGCGGCGGGGCTGTCCATCGGGCTGAAGACCGGGCAGAGCTCGATCCTCAATCCCGGGCCGCACGGCCTGACCGAGATCGTCTACGCGTTCGCCTCCGAGGCGAACAACAACGGCTCGGCGTTCGCCGGCCTGGCCACCAATACGCCCTGGTACAACACGGTCGGCGGCATCGTGATGCTGATCGGCCGGTTCGCGCCGGAGATCTTCGCCCTCGGCCTGGCCGGCTCGCTGGCCAGACAGCAACCGACGCCCGCGAGCGCGGGCACGCTGGACACCCGGACACCACTGTTCGTCGGCATGCTCATCGGCGTGATCATCATCCTGGTCGGCCTGACCTACTTCCCCGCCCTCGCGCTGGGCCCGTTCGCAGAAGGACTGCACTGATGTCTGTGACCACGACACCCGAGGCCCCGGCGGGCCCGGGCCGGAGCACAGCCGACACCAGACGCCGGGTCGGCAGCGGCCTGCTCGACCCGAAGGTGATCTGGCACTCGCTGCCGGACGCGCTGAAGAAGCTGGACCCCCGGGTCCAGCTGAGGAACCCGGTCATGTTCGTCGTCGAGGTCGGCGCCGTGCTGACCACCGGCACCGCCATCGCCAAGCCGTCGGTCTTCAACTGGACGATCGTCGTCTGGCTGTGGCTCACCGTGATCTTCGCCAACCTGGCCGAGGCGGTGGCCGAGGGCCGGGGCAAGGCGCAGGCCGAGACGCTGCGCCGGACCAAGCAGGAGACCGTGGCCCGGCGGCTGACCGGCTGGCAGCCGGGCCAGGCCCCCGGCGAACCGGGAGCAGCCCACGAGGAGGAGGTGCCCGGCACCCAGCTCACGCTGGGCGACTTCGTGGTGGTCGAGGCGGGCGAGACCATCCCCGGTGACGGCGACGTCGTCGAGGGGGTGGCCTCGGTGGACGAGTCGGCTATCACCGGCGAGTCCGCCCCGGTCATCCGGGAGTCCGGCGGGGACCGGTCCGCGGTCACCGGCGGTACCAAGGTGCTGTCCGACCGGATCGTCGTGAAGATCACCTCCAAGCCCGGGGAAACCTTCATCGACCGGATGATCGCCCTGGTCGAGGGGGCGAAGCGGCAGAAGACGCCCAACGAGCTGGCGCTGAACATCCTGCTCGCCTCGCTGACCGTCATCTTCATGCTGGCCGTGATCACGCTGCAGCCGATGGCCTTCTACTCCAAGGCCCCGCAGAGCCTGGTGGTCCTGGTCGCGCTGCTCGTCGCGCTGATCCCGACCACGATCGGGGCGCTGCTGTCCGCGATCGGCATCGCCGGCATGGACCGGCTGGTCCAGCGGAACGTGCTGGCCATGTCCGGGCGCGCGGTCGAGGCGGCCGGCGACGTGAACACGCTGCTGCTGGACAAGACCGGCACGATCACCATCGGCAACCGGCAGGCCAGCGAGTTCCTCCCGGTCGGCGGCGTCACGGCCGAGGAGCTGGCCGACGCGGCCCAGCTGTCCAGCCTGGCCGACTACACCCCGGAGGGCCGCTCGATCGTGGTGCTGGCCAAGGACCAGTACGGCCTGCGCGAGCGGCACGAAGGGGAGCTCAGGGACGCCGAGTTCGTCGAGTTCACCGCCCAGACCCGGATGAGCGGCATGGACCTGGCCGACGGCCACGAGGTCCGCAAGGGCGCCGCCGCCTCGGTCGCCCAGTGGATCCGGGACGGCGGCGGCACGCCGCCCGCCGAACTCGGCGAGCTGGTGGACGGCATCTCCTCGGTCGGCGGCACCCCCCTGGTCGTGGCGGAGCGCGCGCCACGAACCGCGGCGGGGGAGCCCGGGACCGCCCGCGCGCTGGGCGTGATCAACCTCAAGGACATCGTCAAGGAGGGCATCGCCGAGCGGTTCGCCGAGATGCGCGCGATGGGCATCCGGACCGTCATGATCACCGGCGACAACCCGCTGACCGCCAAGGCCATCGCGGACGAGTCCGGCGTGGACGACTTCCTGGCCGAGGCCACGCCGGAAGACAAGATGGCGCTGATCAAGAAGGAGCAGGAAGGCGGCCATCTGGTCGCGATGACCGGGGACGGCACCAACGACGCCCCGGCGCTCGCCCAGGCCGATGTCGGGGTGGCCATGAACACCGGGACCTCCGCGGCCAAGGAGGCCGGGAACATGGTGGACCTGGACTCCAACCCGACCAAGCTCATCGAGATCGTGGAGATCGGCAAGCAGTTGCTGATCACCCGGGGCGCGCTGACCACGTTCTCCATCACCAACGACGTGGCCAAGTACTTCGCGATCATCCCGGCCATGTTCGCCAGCGTGATCCCCGGCCTGGCCAAGCTGAACATCCTGCACCTGCACAGCCCGGACTCGGCGATCACCTCGGCGATCATCTTCAACGCGCTGATCATCATCGCGCTGATCCCGCTGGCGCTGCGCGGGGTCCGGTACCGGCCCTCGTCGGCGTCGGCCATGCTCCGCAGGAACCTGTGGATCTACGGCGTCGGCGGGCTGATCATCCCCTTCATCGGAATCAAGATCATCGACCTCATCATCATGAATATCCCAGGATTCGGCGGCTGACCCGATATGAACCGTCTTCCGAGCCTCGTCCGGCAGCACATCGCCGCGCTGCGCGGCCTGCTCTTCTTCACCGTGCTCACCGGCATCCTCTACCCGCTGGTCATGTTCGGCGTGGCCCAGGTGGCCTTCCATAACCAGGCCAATGGCTCCCTGGTCAGCTACAAGGGCCACGTGGTTGGCTCCAGCCTGCTGTGCCAGGAGTTCACCGACGCCAAGGGCAACCCGCTGCCGCAGTGGTTCCAGCCCCGCCCGTCCGACGCGACCAGCGGCGCCAAGAACGACTACGGCTGCGACCCCGGCTACTCGGCCGCCTCCAACCTGGGCCCGGACAACCCCACGCTGGTGCAGCTGATCAAGCAGCGGCAGAAGGCGTACGCCGCGTTCAACCACGTGAAGATCTCGCAGATCCCGCCGGACGCGGTGACCGCGTCCGGGTCGGGCCTGGACCCGGACATCTCCCCGCAGAACGCCTACCTGCAGGTGAACCGGGTGGCCGCGGCGCGGCACGCCAGCCCGGCCAAGGTCCGGGCGCTGGTCAGCCGCTTCGTCCAGGGCCGGAGCCTCGGCTTCCTCGGCGAGCCCCGGGTGGACGTGCTGACCCTGAACATCGCGCTCGCCCAGACAGTATCCCGGTCGTAGGCCGGAGCCGCCGGGCATTGAGAGGCGAGGGATGGTGGCGGGCACGACAGCACCGGATCAGGACCGCGGCGCCGCCGCGCCCGCCCTGCCCGCCGCCCAGCGGACCATCCTGGTGGTCGAGGACGAGCCGGCCCTGCTGCGGGCGCTGCGGATCAACCTCCGGGCCCGCGGCTACGAAGCCGTCACGGTGCGGCCGGCCGGCCGGCCCTGGAAAAAGCGACGCAACGAAAACCAGACGCGGTAATCCTGGACCTTGGTCTCCCCGACCTCGATGGCATCGACCTGATCCGGGCGCTCGCGGCTGGTCACGCCGCGCCGGTGATCGTGCTGTCCGGCCGGACCGGGCCGGGCGACAAGATCGGCGCGCTGGACGCCGGCGCGGACGACTACGTGACCAAGCCCTTCTCGATGGAGGAACTGCTGGCCCGGCTGCGCGCCGCGCTGCGCCGGGACGGCCCGGCGCCGCCCCCGCGGCCGGTGGCCATCGGCCCGTCCACCGTCGACCTGGCCGCGCACCTGGCCACCCGGGACGGCGAGCAGATCCGGCACTCACCCCCACCGAGTGGCGGCTGCTGGAGATCCTGGTCCGCCACCCCGGCCAGCTGGTCGGCGGCCGGCGGCTGCTCACCGAGGTGTGGGGGCCCGCCTACGAGCAGAGCGGTCATTACCTGCGCTTCCACATGGCCGGGCTGCGGCGCAAGCTGGAGGACGACCCGGCCCGGCCCCGTCACCTGCTGACCGAGCCCGGCATGGGCTACCGCTTCCAGCCCTGATGCAGTGCAGCAGACAACAGTGCGCCCGATCACGTTGAGCCAGGTGAGTGGGCACACTGATAGTGGGCTTCGTTGAGGAGAAGGAACGCAAGCCATGGCCGAGCAGGAACGCGGGCAGCTCCGGATCTATCTGGGTGCTGCCGCGGGCGCGGGCAAGACCTTCGCCATGCTCGGCGAGGGGCACCGGCGGATCGAGCGCGGCGCGGACGTGGTCGTGGCGTACGTGGAGACGCACGGGCGCCCGCACACCGCCGCGCTGCTGGACGGCCTGGAGATCATCCCGAGGGCGAAGATCGCGTACCGCGGCTCGACGTTCGAGGAGATGGACCTGGCCGCCGTGCTGGCCCGCAAGCCGGAGATCGCGCTGGTCGACGAGTTCGCGCACACCAACGTGCCGGGCTCGCGGCACGCCAAGCGCTGGGAAGACGTCGAGGAGCTGCTGGCCGCGGGCATCGAGGTCATCTCGAACGTCAACATCCAGCACCTCGAGTCGCTGAACGACGTCGTCCAGAAGATCACCGGCGTGCCCCAGCGGGAAACCGTCCCGGACGCCATGGTCCGCGCCGCCGACCAGGTCGAGCTGGTCAACATGACCCCGGAGGCGCTGCGCCGCCGGATGGCGCACGGCAACATCTACCCGCCGGAGAAGATCGACGCGGCGCTGACCAACTACTTCCGCACCGGCAACCTCACCGCCCTGCGGGAGCTGGCCCTGCTCTGGCTGGCCGACAAGGTGGACGAGGGCCTGCAGCGGTACCGGGCCCAGCACGGCATCCAGAGCACCTGGGAGGCCCGGGAGCGGGTCGTGGTCGCGCTGACCGGCGGGCAGGAGGGCGAGACGCTGATCCGGCGCGGCGCCCGGATCGCCGCCCGGTCCAGCGGCGGGGACCTGCTCGCCGTGCACGTGACCCGGTCCGACGGCCTGACCGGCGCGGACCCGGCCGCCCTGGCCCAGCAGCGCAGGCTGACCGAGTCGCTGGGCGGGACCTACCACCAGGTGGTCGGGGACGACATCCCCGCGGCCCTGCTCAGCTTCGCCCGGGCCGAGAACGCCACCCAGCTGGTGCTCGGCGCGAGCCGGCGGTCCTGGCTGTCCGCGCTGCTGACCGGCCCGGGGTTCGGCGCCCGGACCATCCGCGGCTCGGGCGACATCGACGTGCACATCGTGACGCACTCGTACATGGGCCGGGGCCGCGGCCTGCTGCCCCGCTCGCGCGGCGGCCTGACCCTGCGCCGCCGGCTGGCCGGCTACGTGCTGGCGGTGGTCCTCTGCCCGCTGCTCACCCTGATACTGACCGGCCTGCGCGGCCAGCTCAACCTGACCAGCGAGGTGCTGGCGTTCCTGGTCGCGGTCATCGCGGTCGCGCTGGTCGGCGGGTTCGTGCCCGCGATCCTGGTCGCGGTGGCCGGGTCGCTGCTGCTCAACTACTACTTCACCCCGCCGGTGCACCGGTTCACGATCGCCGAGGCCAACAACGCGCTGGCGCTGGTCGTGTTCGTGGCCGTCGCGCTGATCGTCAGCTCGGTGGTGGACACCGCGGCCCGGCGGACCCGGCAGGCCGCCCGGGCCAGCGCCGAGTCGGAGCTGCTGGTCACCACGGCGGGCAGTGTGCTGCGCGGCCAGCGGGCGGTGGAAGCCGTGCTCGACCGGGTCCGTGAGTCGTTCGGCATGGTGTCGGTCACGCTGCTGGAGTGCGGGCCCGTCCCGGGCACGGCGGCGCACGGCCCGACGACCGGGTGGCACGTCGTGGCGCAGTCCGGCGAGCCGCCGGTGGCCCGGCCCTCCGATGCCGACACCGAAGTGCCGGTGGGCGAGACCCTGTCGCTGGCGCTGCGCGGCCGCTCGCTCCCGGCGGCCGACCGGCGGGTGCTGGGCGCGTTCGCGGCCTACGCGGCGGTAGCCCTGGAGCAGCAACGGCTGGCCGCCGAGGCCGAGGCGGCCCGGCCCATCGCCGAGGCGGACCGGATGCGGACCGCGCTGCTCGCGGCGGTCAGCCATGACCTGCGCACCCCGCTGGCCTCGGCCAAGGCCGCCGTGACCAGCCTGCGCTCGGACGAGGTGCAATGGGGCCAGGAAGACCTGGACGAGCTGCTGGCCACCGCGGACGAGTCGCTCGACCGGCTGGCCCACCTGGTGGACAACCTGCTCGACATGAGCCGGCTGCAGGCCGGCGCGCTGTCGGTGTTCCCCCGCCCGGCCGGGCTGGACGACATCGTCGCCCGGGCCCTCGACGACCTCGGGACTCCGCACGCCGCGGTCACTGTGGACATCCCTGACTCGCTCCCTGAGGTCCGGGTCGACCCGGCCATCCTGGAGCGGGTCATCGTCAACCTGACCCAGAACGCGCTGCGCTACTCGCCCGCCGACCGCCCGCCGCTGCTGGCCGCGAGCTCCCTCGGCGACCGGGTCGAGCTGCGGGTGGTGGACCGCGGGCCGGGTATCCCCCGGTCCCAGCAGGACCGGATGTTCGTGCCGTTCCAGCGGCTCGGCGATACCGACAACACCACCGGGGTGGGCCTCGGGCTGGCCCTGTCCCGCGGGCTCACCGAGGCCATGGGCGGCACGCTGGACCCCGAGGAGACGCCGGGCGGCGGGCTGACCATGACGTTGTCGCTGCCGGGCCGTCCCGGAACCGGTCGCGCCTGGCAAGCTGGTGGAGTGACCCGCGTCCTGGTCGTCGACGACGAACCGCAGATCCTGCGTGCGCTGCGGATCAACCTGCGGGTGCGCAACTACGAGGTGGACACCGCCGCGACCGGGTCCGAGGCACTGACCGCCGCCGAGCACCCCCGGACCTGGTGCTCCTCGACCTGGGCCTGCCCGACCTGGACGGCGTCGAGGTCATCCAGGGACTGCGCGGGTGGACTAAGGCCCCGATCATCGTGCTGTCCGGCCGGGCCGACAGCCCGGACAAGGTCGAGGCGCTGGACGCGGGCGCGGACGACTACGTGACCAAGCCGTTCGGCATGGAGGAGCTGCTGGCCCGGATGCGCGCCGCCCTCCGGCGGGCGGGCCCGGTGGCCGACGAGCCGGTGATCGATCTCGGCGACCTGGTCATCGACCTGGCCGCGAAGACGGTGTTGCGCAGTGGCGGCGATGGTGAGGTGATCCGGCTCACCCCGACCGAATGGCATCTGCTGGAGGTGCTGCTCCGGAACCCGGGCAAGCTGCTCACCCACCGGCAGCTGCTCACCGAGGTGTGGGGCCCGGGCTACGCCGACGCGTCCGGCAACCTCCGGCTCTACATGGCCCAGCTCCGGCGCAAGCTGGAGCCTGACCCGGCCCGGCCCCGGTGGCTGCTCACCGAGCCGGGCATGGGCTACCGCTACCAGCCCAGCTGACCGGCCACGCTGACCGCCCGGGTCACCGGCGCCGCCGGTGGCCCCCGCCGCCGGCCCTTGCCGATAGTCGCAGTGAGCGCTAGCATGCTTCCACTAACTGATTAGTGGAAGTGTGATTATGATCGAGTTCCAGCTCGACACCGCGTCTGGTGTCGCCACCTATCTGCAGCTGGTCCAGCAGGTTCATCAGGCCCTGCAGCTTGGCTTGCTCGAACCGGGCGACCAGTTGCCGACGGCTCAGCAGGTTGTCGCCAAGCTGGCGATCAACCCGAACACGGTGCTGAAGGCCTACCGGGATCTTGAGCGCGAGGGCCTGGTGCAACCCCGGCCGGGTCAGGGGACCTTCATTACCCGGTCGCTGCCGCGCACCGACCCCGCCGCCCAGACCCGGTTTCTCGGTTCGATGACCGACTGGCTGCGCTCGGCGCGCGACGCGGGGCTTGGCCCCGATGAGATCGAGGCGATCTACCGCACAGCGTTCCGCAGCTGTTTCGCGGAGGGGGTGGCATGAGCTTCGTCATAGAGGCCAGTGGCCTCGGCAAGCAGTACGGCCGCCGCTGGGCGCTGCGCGACTGCGCCCTGGCGATTCCGGAAGGAAAGGTTGTGGGGCTCGTCGGGCCAAACGGCGCTGGCAAGACCACCCTGCTGCATCTGGCTGTCGGGCTCCTCGCGCCGACGTCGGGCTCGATCAGAGTTCTCGGCGCGAGTCCGGCCGATGGCCCGGTGCAGCTCGGCCGGGTCGGTTTCGTCGCCCAGGACACGCCCGTCTATGCGCGGCTTTCGGTAGCGCAGCATCTGCGCATGGGCGCGTGGCTGAACCCGGGCTGGGACAAGGAGACAGCCGAAAGCAGGATCGAGCAGCTCGGTCTTGACCCCCGCCAGCGGGCTGGGACGCTTTCCGGCGGCCAGCGTGCCCAGCTCGCCCTCACCCTGGCGATCGCGAAGCGACCCGAGTGCCTCATCCTCGATGAGCCGGTCGCGAGCCTCGACCCGGTTGCGCGGCGTGACTTCCTCAGCAGCCTGATGGAAATTGTCGCCGCGCAGGGGATCAGCGTCGTGCTGTCCTCCCACCTGGTCGCCGACCTGGAGCGGGTCTGTGACTACCTCGTCGTACTCGTCGCCTCCAAGGTGCAGGTCGCCGGAGAGGTCAGCGAACTGCTCTCGTCGCACCACCGGCTTTCCGGGGCCCGCCGGGACGCGGGCAGCCTGCCAGCCAATCAGGAGGTCATCGAGGAAAGCCATACCGACAGGCAGAGCACATTCCTGGTCCGTACCAGCGACCCGGTTCACGACCCGGCCTGGACAGTCCGGCCAGTGACGCTCGATGACCTGGTCATCGCCTACATGAGCCGCCCGGCCACCCCCGAGCGCCGCCAGCGGCCGCAGCCTGAAGGTCACGTCATGATCCGGTTCACCTGGCTCCAATTCCGCATGCAGGCGGTAGTGGCGCTGGCCGCCCTGTGCCGCCTTCGCGGCCGTCCTGGTGGTCACCGGACCGCACCTGGCCAGCCTGTACGCCGCCAGCGCGATCACCGGCTGCCACGGCGGCAGCTGCGGGAACGCGGCCAGCGACTTCCTCAGCCGGCTTGACGCCACCAGCCCGTACATGTTCGTGTACGTGCTCGGCATCGGGCTCATCCTCGCCGCGCCCGTGATCACGGGCATCTTCTGGGGCGCCCCGCTGATCGCCCGCGAGCTCGAGACCGGGACCTACCGGCTGGCCTGGACCCAGAGCATCACCCGCACCCGGTGGCTCGTGGTCAAGCTCGCCCTCACCGGCCTGGCCGCCATGGCCGTCACCGAGGCGCTCAGCCTGATGTACAGCCTGGTGGGCGGATCCCATCGCCAGGGCCATCGGCCACGGCGGCACCACCTCCGCCGTACTCTTCGCGGGCCCGTTCGGCCTGGCGCTCTTCGCCACCCACGGCATCACGCCGCTCGGCTACGCGGCGTTCGCCTTCACCCTCGGGACCGCCATCCGGCGCCCTCATCCGCCGTGCCGTGCCCGCCATGGCCGTCACCCTGGCCATCTTCGCCGCCGTCCAGGTCGCGGTGCCGCTGTGGGTTCGCCCGCACCTCCTTCCGCCCGACCGGACGGTCGTCAGCGGCCCGTCGTTCTTCGAGGCTGCGTCGATGAGCGTGCGGCACGCTGACCGCTACCACCGTCCCCGGCCAGCCCGAAGCCTGGATCCTCTCCAGCGGGGCCATCAGCGCGGCGGGGCAGCCTGTCACCTCGATTCCCACCGCCTGCCTGCCGGGCTCGCCGGTCAAGGCCGCGGCTTCCCCCAACCTGGGCGCCTGCATGGCCAGCCGGGGCATCCGGGAAGCAATCACCTACCAGCCCCTGAGCCGCTACTGGCCCTTCCAGTGGATCGAGACCGGGATCTTCCTGGCCCTGGCCCTGGCCCTGGCCGGTGGCTGCTTCTGGCGGCTCGGCCGCCGACGGACCTGACCTGCCTGTCCCCCGGCCCGGCGGCGCGGCCGGGTCCCGGGCAACCGGCTGCGGTCCGGGCGGGCCCGCACGCACGGCCACCTGCCGGCCGCGTTTAGTGATCTTTATTTCGCCACAGAATAGTAATGGGCGTGCCATGAACGTGAGCGCGCGGATCCGCTGAGACACAACGGACGTGGCGGAGAGCGGTGGGCCGGTGAGCGAAGGCCATGAACGTCCCCACGCATCAGGTTTCCGCCGGGACGCTGGCCGTCCTCGGCACCGGCGGCGGGGGCGCTGACGCCCTCCGGCCCCTGGTGGCCGCGCAGTACAGCAAGCACCTGCTGCTCGTCTGGGCGGTCCGGGACGCGGCCCGCCGGGCCGGTCATGCCCAGGCCAGCCACGCCGGCCGGGGCTTCGAGCTGCTGGCCGACATCCAGCGCCGCGCGCCCGAGGCGGTCGAGGCCGTGCTCCGGCACCCGTCCGTGGGGGCGTGGGCTGACCGCGCCCTCCGGGCCCTGCTGAACGGGGAACAGGCCAGCGGGGAACCGGCCCGCGGGGAACAGGCAGCGCGGGCCGGCCGGGAACCGGCGGCGCGGGCCGGCCGGGAACGGGCGGCCCGGGCCGGCGGCGAGCCCGCCCAGCTGGCCGCGCTGGCGGCGGCCGCCGCGATCAGGGCCCGGTATCCCTGCGCGATCGAGGTCCCGGTCTACCGCGGCGTCATCACGCTGCCCTCGGTCGGGCAGGTCACGCTCCCCCCGGAGTCGGTGCCGGACGGGATGGCCAACGTGCGGTACACGCCGGAAGGGGCCCGGGTGATCGCGGGCCGGCGCCTGGTCCGGGTCCCGGCGGATACCCGGGCGGACGCCCCCGGATGGCGGGGGCTGCGCGCCCTGCGGGCCACGGCGCGGGGGCTGACCCTCCGGCTGGTGATCGACGACCTGGATCCGGACCGGATGCCGTCCGCGGGGAACCTCGGCGGGCGGCTGAGCCCCGCCGAGGCCACCCGGTGGCAGCGGTTCCTGCCGCCGGCCTGGGATCTGCTCGCCGACCAGCCCGGCACCACCGCCGACGAGGTGCACGCCGCGATCCGGGTGCTGACCCCGCTGCGGCGCCCGGCGCACGGGCAGGTCAGCGCCAGTTCGCCGGAGGCGTTCGGCGCCGTGGGCCTGTCGCCGCCCACCGACCCGCTCGCGCTGGCGGTGGCGCTGGCGCAGGAGATCCAGCACGCGAAGCTGAGCGCGCTGCTGGACCTGGTCCCGCTGACTACGGCCGACGACGGCCAGCAGTACGGCGCGCCGTGGTGTGACCACCCGCGGTGCGCCGACGCCTGGTGTGAGGATGCCCGGCGAGACGGGGGGCGGTGTGACGGAGCGCGGCCGATCGGCAGCCTGCTCCGGCGGGCCTACGGCTGCCTCGGGGTGAGCGGCTTCTGGCGCTGGCAGCGCCTGGCGGAGGACCGCGCGGCGGCGGCCCGGGCCCGGCTGGAGTACACCCGCTGGCGCGATGCCGCCGCCTCCGCGACGATGGTCCTGCAGGGCAGCGGCCAGCTGACCGGCGCCGGGCGCGCCTTCGTCGCCGGCCTGGCCACCACCCTGCAGGCCTGGGCGGACGAGAAGATGCCCGTGGCCGCCCTGTCCCGGGCCCGGGCCGGGGAGACCACCGTGCTCCCCCAGGACGGACCGGGCAGCGCGGGACTGGGCAGCGCGGGACTGGGCAGCGCGGGACCGGGCAGCGCGGGACTGGGTAACGTGCTGGCGGACGACGCGATCCGAAGCGAGGTGGCCGACGTGACCGGGGTACCGCTGCGCGATCTCGACGACTCCGGCGCGGCCCGGCTGGCCGACGCCGCCCGCAGGCTGGTAGCCCCGGGCCGGGACGGCTGGTGAGCGCCGGGCCGATCGCGGTCCGCTACACCAAGTGGGGCGGCATCGATCACTGGCACTACGAGCTCGACCCGCTCGGCGAGGACCAGTTCGGCCGGTGGTTCTTCGGCGCCGCGGGCCTCACCCAGCAGCGGGGCGACGAGCCGCCGGTGGTCTGGCCCGGCGACTTCGTGCTGCTCGTCCCGGCCGAGGGCTGCTGGACCGCGTGCTTCAACGCCGGGCACGAGCTGGAGATCTACGTCAACGTGACCACCCGCCCGGTGCTGGACGGGGACACCATCACCGCGGTCAACCTGGACCTGGACGTGGTCCGGTACCTCGACGGCCGGGTGGAGGTGCTCGACGAGGACGAGTTCGCCGAGCACCAGGTGCAGCTGGCCTACCCAGCCGAGCTGGTCAGCCAGGCCCGGCAGACGTGCGACTGGCTGGTCCGGGCGGTCTCGGCCCGGGCCGAGCCGTTCGGCCGGGCCGGGGCGGGCTGGCTGGCCCGGGCCCGCGCAGGGCAGGCTGGTCGCGCTCACTAAGGTGGCAGGGACAACGGGAGGACGGATGTCTGTGAGCCCAGAGCCAGACCACCTGAGCAATCGCCACCGCAACACCCTGAAGCAGATCTTCGAGCACCCGGTCAGCCACAACATCGAGTGGCGGTCCGTCGTATCGCTGCTCGAGGCGGTCGCCACCACCGTGGAGCAGCACGGCGGCAAGCTCGACGTGACGATCGGGACGCAGAAGGAATTCATCGAGCAGCCCCGCGGCAAGGACGTGGACGAGCAGACCGTGCTCGACCTGCGCCGGATGCTGAGCAGCGCCGGCTTCGGGCCGGAGTAGCGTCAGGCTGGAGCAGCTTCAGGCGGGAGCAGCCGGGGATCAGCCGCGGATCTGCTGGCGCACCGTGGCGGTGATCTGGTCCGCCCGGCCGATGATGTCGTCGGCCTTCCCGGTCTCGGCGATCATCTCCAGGCTGGCCCGCTCGTCTGAGATCGCCGCCAGGTTGATCTCCACGTTGACCCGGGCGGTGGAGGCGGCGGCCCGGGCGCATTCCGCCGCGGCGGCCACGTCGCTGAGGACGTTGCGGTTGCCGATCACGGCCAGCGCCTCGGCCAGGTCCACGACCATCCCGGCCAGGCTGATGACCTGGGCCGGGGGCCACGCGGCGTTCTGCAGGGCCTGGCCGATCGCCGCGGTCCGGTCGGCCTGCTCCTGTTCGGTGGACCTGGGCAGCCGGTAGGCGTCGGTCACGGCCAGGAACGCGTCCGCGTCCGCGTCGGCCAGCCGCAGCGCGATGTTCCGCAGCTCGTCCACCTCGGTGATGATCCGGCTGACGGTCACCTGGTGCTCGGCGTACTTCTCGCCGGTCGTGTACCGGGCCACCATGCCGAGCAGCGCCGCGCCCTGGGCGGCCAGCAGCGCCGCCGCGGCGCCCCCGCCCGGGGCGGGAACCCGCTCGGCGAGCTGATCCAGAAACTCACCGATCGTCTGGTCGCGGATAGGCACGTTTCCTCCGGGTCAGGTCGGGGCGGGATGCCGCCCGACCAAGATCCTCCCATGCAGGGCAGCCCGGTCGGCACCACCCTGCCCGGCCGGCACTTAGCGGGCTATCGCCCGAAATGGCCAAGGCGGCGCGCCGGTCATTGCTCCGAATGGCCAGCTCACGCCAGGCCGCCTGGTAGTTTCCCGCGCGGAGGGGGAATGAGGCAGCGGTGAGCGGCAAGCACGCCAGGCAATACCCGTGGCTCAAGAAAGCCGCCTGGCTCGGGCTGGTGATAGCCCTCACCGGATGCATGGGCGCAGGCGTCCTGATTGCCATCCGGGATCCGCTGTCCGTGCGCGCCCTGCCGCTGGGGGCCGCGCCGACAGGCGCCGGGCCCGCGACCGCCCGGCCGGCGCAGGACCGGTCACGGCTGGTCCTGCGGGCGACGTCCCGGCCCTCCGCCCGGCCCCCGGCCCGGCCCGCGGCGCAGCGCACGGTGCCGGCCGGCCTGTGCACCTCACCCTCCCGCGCCGGGCACGCCCTGGCCGCGCGGATATCCCGCGGGATCCTGGCCGCCGTGCGCGGGGCCCCGGCGGCCGGCGTGGCCGTGGCCGACACCCGCACCGGGATCCAGTGCTCGTTCCACCCGGCGCTGCCCTTCGACGCGGCCAGCATCGCCAAGGTGATCATCCTGGCCGCGCTGCTGCGCAAGGTCACCGCGCAGCACGGCGTGCTCGGCGAGGACCAGGCCGAACTGGCCCGGGAGATGATCACCGAGTCGGACAACACGGCGGCGGACACGCTGTGGGCGGAGGTCGGCCGGGCCAGTCTCCAGCGTTTCCTCGACCTGGCCGGGATGACCCACACCAGGCTGGGGCCCGGCATCCTGTGGGGGCTGACCCAGGTCACCGCCCAGGACGAACTGCGCCTGCTCACGGTGCTGACCAGCGCCAACCAGGTGCTGAACCAGGCCTCCCGCCAGTACGAGCTGCGCCTGATGGCGGAGGTCATCCCGGCGCAGCGCTGGGGTGTCCCGGCGGGCGCGGGGCCCGGGGTGACCGTGCACGTGAAGAACGGCTGGCTGCCGGATCCGCAGCTCTGGGTGATCAACAGCATCGGGGCCTTCACCAGCGACGACGGCGTCTACAAGATCGTCGTGCTGACCCAGGACAACCCGTCCATGGCCGACGGGATCGCCACCGTCCAGGACGTGGCCACCGTGGTCAACCGGGCGCTGGCCCCCGGATAGCCGCGGCCCCCCGCCGCGGCCCCCCGCCGCGGCCCCCTCGCCGCGGCCCCCCGCCGCGGCCGTTAGCCGCGGCCGTCAGCCGGAGCCGGCATCGGGGGTGGCGGGGACCGCACCGGGATCCTCGTCCGGCGCGAGGTGGGCCAGCCGGAAGCGGAGCCGGCAGACCACCACGTTGCTGGTGCCGGTCACGATGGCCCGGTTCAGCACGAAACCGCGCTGGTTGTGCAGGAACCACATCCACCAGTGCTCGGGCTGGACCTCCGGGATCACCACCACGATCCGGCGGTGGGAGTCCGCCCACTCCTGGGCCTGCAGGTACTCCACGATGGGGGGACCGAGCGCGCGGTGCATGGTGTGCAGGGTGACCAGCGGCACGTCCGGATCCCACTGCTGCCACTGCTGGCGGAACCTGGCGTCGGCCTCCTCGTCCTCCGCGTCGTGATAGCAGATCGTCACCGCGACGACCTCGTCGGCCAGGGACAGCGCCGCGGAGATCGCCTCCCGGGTCAGCCGGGAGAGCCCGCGGACCGGGACCACCGCCAGCGCCGGGGTCCGCTCCGGCGGGGGCGGCGTCTGGCCCAGTTCCAGCTGCGCGCCGATCCGGGCGTACAGCTGGTGGATGCGCAGGAAGAACAGCACGAACAACGGGATGATGATGACGACCAGCCAGGCGCCCTCAGTGAACTTGCTGACCAGCTCGATGGCCAGCGCGGCCGTGGTGAGCACCGCGCCCAGCCCGTTGATGAACGCCCGCCGGGCCCAGCCCGGCCCGTGCTGCTCGTGCCAGTGCCGCACCATGCCCGTCTGGGACAGGGTGAACCCGACGAAGACCCCGATCGCGAACACCGGGATCAGGGCCTGGGTGCTGCCTCTCGACACGACCAGCAGCACCGCGGCCGCCGCCGCGAGCACCCCGACCCCGTACCGGAACACCTGCCGCTCGGCCTTCAGCGCGAACAGGTGCGGCAGGAAGTTGTCCCGGGCCAGCAGGCTGGCCAGGACGGGCAGGCCGCCGAAGGAAGTGTTCGCGGCCAGCGCCAGCAGGACGGTCGTGATCAGCTGGATGGCGTAGAAGGCGACGCCTTTCCCCACGGCGGCCGCGGCCAGCTGGGCCAGGGTCGTCTCGGTCGCCGACGGGGTGGCGTGGAACTTGCGGATCAGGACGGCGATGCCGATCAGCATCAGGCCGAGGATGACCCCCAGCATCATCTCGGTGTGCTGGGCCCGGCGGACCCGCGGCCGCCTGAACTCCGGCACGGCGTTCGCGATCGCCTCCACGCCGGTCAGCGCCGAGCAGCCGGAGGCGAAGGCCTTGAGCAGCAGCAGGACGCCGATGGACTCGGCCACCGCGGGCAGGTGGCCGGAGGGGGCGACCACGGGATGCGAGCGGAGGAGACCGCCCACGATGACGACCCCGATGGCAAAGATGAAGATCAGGGTGGGCACGATGAACAGCCGGGCGGACTCCGCCACCCCCCACATGTTGGCCGCGGTGATGATAGCGAGGACGCCGAGGCAGAGCCAGACCCGGTCGCCGTACAGGCTGGGGAACGCGGACGTGAACGCCTCGACCCCGGCAGACACGCCGACCGCGGCGTTGAGGATGTAGTCCACGGTGAGCGAGGCGCCAGCCACCAGGCTGGCCTTCTGGCCCAGGTGCCGCTTGGCCACCGCGTACGCGCCGCCGCCGCCCGGGAAGGCCTCGATCACCTGCCGGTAGGAGATGACCAGCACGGTGAGGAGCACGACGATCGCGATCGTGACCGGGAGGGTGTAGGCCAGGCCGGCCGTCCCGGCCGCGGCCAGCACGATGACGATCGCCTCGGGACCGTAGGCCACCGAGGACAGGGCGTCCAGCGAGAGCGCGGCCAGCCCTTCCAGCGCGGTCAGCCGGTGCTTGTCCTCAGCCTGGTCCTCCGCGGTCGGCGGGCGCGGCGCAGCGTCACGGACCGTCATGACTGCTCATCCTGCCTGGTGCGGCTGGCGCCCACCGCCCCGCCCCCGGAACTACCTGGTGAACCGGCAGTAAACATGGGTGAACCCGCCGGCCGCCCAGCACCAGGCGGGGCGGCGAGCGGGTCGCAGGGTGCGCCGCCTAGCCGATGACCAGGAGGGCGATGATGAACAAGACCACCGCGACCGCGACTACCACGCCCGCGAGGATCGCCACGCGGTTGCGCGACGTGCGCATCTGCCACGGCGCGGTCTCGGACCCGGAACGCCCGTTCGCGAACGCACGGAACTGGGCGGTGCTGGCCGACGGATCATGCTCGGGGTTCGGCATGCCCCGACTGTATCGGCCCTGACCTGGCCGTGAGCGGTTTTATTCGGGATTGCGAGAATTTCACGACCCCGCTTTGCTATCCGCTGGCGTTACTCGCGGGCAGGATATCCGCCCGGCTGACCAGCCGGGAGAGCACGATCACGCTGCGGGTCCGGTCGACGAAGGGTTCCGCGGAGATCCGCTCGACTACCTGCTCGAAGTGCTGCACGTCGGCCGCGCGGATGTGCAGCAGCGCGTCCGCCTCGCCGGTGATCGTGGCGGCCCCGGTGACCTCGGGATATTTGCTCAGCGCGGCGCCGATGGCGCTGGGTGAGGTCCGGCCGCGGCAGAACAGCTCCACGTAGGCCTCGGTGGTCCAGCCCAGGGCCGACGGGTCGACGGTCACGGTGAACCCGGTGATCGCCCCGGACGCGCGCAGCCGGTCGACCCGGCGCTTGACCGCCGACGCGGACAGGCCCACGGTGGACCCGATGTCGGCGTAACTGGCCCGGGCGTCCTCGACCAGCACGGCCACGATCCGCTCGTCCAGTTCATCGAAAACTGCAGGTCTTCCCGGCACGCCTCGATCCTGCCAGCCCCGGGGGCCGGCGATGGCCGGGGGGCCGTTCCGGCCCCCCGGCTCAGTAACCCGCCATATCCTCCGGGCTGCTTAGTTAATTACGCGGAAAGTTCCGTTTTCTCCTATTGCATATCGTTCAGCGACCGGAAATCCCCCGCCGGGCCAAGCCGGACAGGCCGCGGGTCCGAATGAATGGGCAATTTGCCCAGTTAAGCCGAAAAAATCTCACGCTCTGATTACGATTCCAAAACCGGGACCGAGGGGAGCGCGATGATGAACTGCCCGACGTGCGGTTACCCGGTCGCCCAGATACTGCACCACTGCCCTGGGTGCAGCACGCCGCTGGCCGGCGCCGCGGACCAGGGCCCGGCCCAGCCGTATCTCGCCGCACCCGGCGCCTACCCGGCTGGCCTATACCAGCCCGGCCTGGACGAGCCCGGCCCCTGCGGACCGGACCGCTACGACGCGGACCCGGACGAGCCGGGCCCCTACGCGCCGGCCCTGGACGCCACGGACCTGTACGCCACGGACCTGGACGATACGGATTTCGACGAGCCGGGCCTCGACGCGTACGGGGATGATCCCTCCCGGCCGGAGGCGTTCGCGGACCTGTTCGCCGGCGGTGGCCCGGAGACCGGGGCGTTCCCCGCCCTGATGGCTCCGCAGCCCGAGGCGGCCGCGGAGCCGGAGGACCCGGCCGGGCTGCTCTACCCGGTACCCGGCCCGCCCCGCCGCGCCGCGGGCCGCCGGGCCCAGATCATCAGCGCCGCGCTGGCCGCGGTGGCGCTGCTGGCCGGCGCGGCCGTGGCGTGGACCGCGTTCGGCCAGCCCCAGGCGGTCCCCGGGGCCCGGCTGGCCGGCCGCGGGACCGCGGCGTCCCACCGGGCCCGCCCCGCCCCGCCCGGCCACGGCACCCCGTCCCCGCCGGTCCCGGCGCCCGGCGGAGCCGCGGCCGTCGTGTCGATGGCCCCCGGGGTGAGCCAGGCCCCGGACGCCGCCCAGGTCAACGGCTTCCTGGTCAGCTACTTCACCGCCATCAACGCGCACAACTACCCGCGGTACGCCGGGCTGCTGATCCCGGCCCGGCGGGCCCAGCTGACCGCGGCGGATTTCGCCCAGGGGTATGGGACGACCACCGACACCGGCGCCAGCCTGGTCGGGATCTCGGTCACCGGGCACCAGGTGGCGGCCACGGTCACCTTCACCAGCCAGCAACGGGCGGCCCCGGGCGCGAACGTCGCCAGCTGCACGTACTGGGACATCACCCTGTACTTGCGGACCCGGGCGGGCGGCCTGCTGATCGGCAATCCCCCGGCCGGCTACCACGCCTACCACCACTCCTGCCCCTAGCCTGCCGGGGCGGTGTTACCGCGACCGCACGGCGAGAACCGCGCCGGTGAGGTAGCAGGCCAGCGCCAGTGCCCACAGTCCTGCCATGATCATCGAGCTGAAGGCGTGCCCGTAGTCCACGAAGCTGGCCCCGTTGAACCCGGCCCCGATGACCGCGAGGGCGCCCACGAGCGCGGCCGCGGTGCCTGCCGCGCTGCCCCTCCGCCAGGCGACCGCGACGGCGGCGAGCGCGGCCACGGCGAGCGCCATGCCGAAGGCGGCGTGCGCCGCTGCCCAGGCGGGACCGTTGGCGATCAGCCAGGCCAGCCCGGCGGCCGCGCCCGAGAAGTAGTCGCCAGCGCCGGCGCCGGGGTGCCGGCCGGGCAGGACGACGTACACGTTGACGACCATCCCGAGCAGGTACTGGATCAGCAGCAGCGCGCAGGCGCCGAGGTTGACCGCGAGCTGCCGGGTCATCTGCCTGCCTCCTCGCAGAGGATGTCGCGCAGCGCTGCCGCCAGGGCCGGGAAGCGGAACTGGTAGCCCGCGGCAGTCACCTTGGCCGGGAGGACTCGCTGGCCGTGGACCAGGATGTCGGTGACCGCGCCCATGCCCATCCGGACGAATGGGGCCGGGATGGGCAGCCAGGCCCGGCGCCCGAGCACCCCGCCGAGCGCCCGCGCGAACTGGCGCGCCCGGACCGGTCCAGGCGCGGTGAGGTTGACCGGCCCGTCGATGTCCGGCCGGTCCAGCGCGAAGGCGATGATGCCCACCTCGTCGGCGATGTGGATCCACGGCGTCCAGCCCTGCCCGGTCCCGATCCACCCGCCGAGGTGCCGTCGGAACTGCGCCACCTGGGCGGCCAGGCTGGCGGGCGTGAGCACGTATCCGGTGCGCAGCACCACGGTGCGGACCCCGTGCTGCCGGGCGGGCAGCACGGCCTGCTCGATGGCCGCGCTATCGGCCCCCCACCAGTCCTGCCCGCGCGGGCTGGCCTCGTCAACCGGCTCCTCGCGGTGACCAGCGAACCCGTAGTAGCCGACCGAGGACGCGGCGATCAGCGTGCCCGGCCGGCGGTCGAGGCTGCCCAGGGCGGCCGCCAGGTGCCCCAGCGCGCCCGCCCGGGCGCGGCTTTCCGCCTCGACCTCGGCCCGGCTGTGCCTGCGCCCGTCGAACAGCGGGCCTCCGGCCAGGTAGACGAGCGCGTCGGCCGCCGCGAGATGCCCGCTGCCTTCTGCTGTCATGCGGCGGCCGGGAGTCCACTCCAGATAATCCGTTGCCCCGGGGACCAGGTCCCTCGCCCGGGCGGGATCGCGGCTGAACACGCTCAGCGCGTGTCCTGTCCGGATCAGCTCACGGCACAGCGGCCGGCCGATCTGCCCGGTCGCGCCGGCTACCACCACCCGCCGCACCGTCACGCGCCTGGCCCGTCTGCGCCGGCGGCGAGCTTGGATTCGAACTCCTCGTGCCACCGGAGTTCGGCCTCCAGCCGGAGCTCACCACGGCGGAACGCGGCGATCGCAAGTGGCGACAGCAGTCCCTGCGCGGTCAGCCGCTCCCGCTCTGACGCCATCGTGTCGAGCTGGACCGCGACCCGGCGACCCCGGGTCGCGAGCCGTTCACGCAGGTCAGCGGCGTCTCCGCCGGCGGCGAACAAGAGCACGACCGACACCGGGTCGGCGGAGCCGACAAGGACATCGAGGGCGGCATCGCGCTGGACGGCCAGCTCCAGGTGCCCTTCTCCGGTGATCTCGTACACGGTCCGCGCGGGACGCCGCCCCACCTGCTCCTCCCGGACCGCGCGGATCAGCGCCTCCCCGGACAGTTTCCGCAGTTCCGCGTACAGTGCCCCGCCGGTGATCCCGCCCCAGACCTCGGCGTTCACCAGCTCACCGGCCCGGCGGATCTGGTGGCCGTGCATCGGCCCGCGATCAGCCAGCAGGCCGAGGATCATGAGGCGACTCAGATTCACAGCAAACTAGTCTGCGCCTACTAATATGCGGTTGTCAATGAGCCGAGGTCCGCCGCTGTCCACGAGCCGGGTCCACCGTCGTCGAGGAGCTGGGTCCGCCGCGCTGACGGCGCCGTGACCGCCCGCCCCGCACGGGTTCCCGGTCGGGTGACTTCCGCACCCGGTGGTGACCAGGGCGGGCCTGAGCGTCATACTGCTCGGCGTGATGGTGCCGCTCGCCGGGCGCCGGTCCACCCCGGTCGCCCGCTGAGCAGCCCAGGAAGCGGCCGGCCCGGCCGGCCCGCAGGAAGCGGAGGCAGCCATGGCCCGGCTCGGCAACATGTACGGCCCGGACGCGACGTTCCTGGGCGTTCCGCCGGCCGACCTGGCCGACCCGGGCTCCTGGGCGGGCGCGGACATCCTCATCATCGGTGCCCCGTTCGACGGCGGGACCTCGCACCGGCCCGGGGCCAGGTTCGGCCCGCAGGCCATCCGGTTCACGGACTACCTGCCGCACGACGGGTCCCGGCCGCACCTCGCCCTGGGCGTCGATCCCCTGGCCGAACTGCGGATCGCCGACGCCGGCGACATCGAGATGCCCTCCGGGGACACCGAGCTCTCGCTGCGGCGGCTGGAAGCGGCGGTGCAGCAGGCCAGCGAGGCCGGGGCGATCCCGGTCATCCTCGGCGGTGACCACACGATCGCCTTCCCGGACGCGACCGGCGTGGCCCGCCATGTGGGGTGGGGCCGCCTGTCCCTGATCCACTTCGACGCGCACGCCGACACGGGCGACACCCAGTTCGGGTCGCTGTACGGGCACGGCACGCCGATGCGCCGCCTCATCGAGTCCGGCGCGGTGCGCGGCGACCGGTTCCTGCAGATCGGGCTGCGCGGCTACTGGCCTGAGCCGGAGACGCTGGGCTGGATGGCAGCCCAGAACATGCGCAGCTACGAGATGACCGAGGTGGTCACCCGGGGCCTGGACGAGTGCCTGACCGAGGCGTTCAGCATCGCCACCGACGACTGCGACGGTGTCTTCCTGTCCGTGGACGTGGACGTGGTCGATCCGGGCATGGCCCCGGGCACCGGCACGCCCGAGCCCGGCGGCCTGACCGGGCGGCAGCTGCTGGACGCGGTCCGCCGGGTCGCGATGGAACTGCCGCTGGCCGGGGTGGACGTGGTGGAGGTCGCGCCGCCGTACGACCACGCGGAGATCACCGCGTTCCTGGCCGGCCGGGTGGTCCTCGAAGCCCTGTCCGGGATCGCCTGGCGCCGCCGCAAGGAGGCGGGCGCACCGGCGGCCGGCCCGGGACCCCAGCTCGCCGCTGCTGGACGGCCGCGGCTGAGCCTGCCCTTTCCCCCGCAAAACTTACGGAGGGCTAACAGCATGCCGCCCGGCATTCCGGAACGGCCGGAATGCCGGTCCAATTGAGCCTGGAGGTCAATCGCGGGCGTTTGAGAACCCCAGGGGAGCGCGGATGCGGTTCTGCCCGAACTGCGGAAATCCGGTTGGCGGGTCGCCACGGTACTGCACGGGATGCGCGACGCAGGTCGGCCCGGCGGGCGCCACTTCCGGCCCACCGCGCCGGGCCACCTCGCTCCCCGGGCGGGCCTGGTCTTTCCAGGACCCGCCCTCCTGGGTCCCGGGGGCCGCCGATCCGCAGTTCGTGCTGCCGCAGCCGGGTGACCTGCTGCCCGCTGACCCGTCGCCCCCCGGCCGGCCCGGGCCCGCGAGCCCGCCTTTCCCAGCCTCTAACGGACCGTCCCGGGTCACCCGGGACGCGTCCTGGGCTCCGGACGATCCGGGCTGGGCCGCCCGCCACCCGGCCCGGGAGCCGGATGAATCACCCTGGCCCCCGAGCGCGCCACCCTGGCTGGCCAGTCCCCCGCCGCCGACCGCCAGCCAGCCGCCCTGGGCGGACAGCACCCCCCCGGCCGCCGGGGACCAGGCGGTGCCCGCGATCACCGGACACAGCCCGCTGCCCCCGCCGCGGGCCGGCGGGGCCCTCCGCCTCCGGTCCCGGCTGTCCGCGGGCCACGGGACGACGATCACGGCCATGGTGACCACCGTGGCCCTGCTGATCACCGGCGGCGTGGCGGCCTGGCAGGTCGGGCAGCTGGAGTCACACCCGCCTGCCTCGCCCGCCGGCCTGGCCCTGCGCAGCGGGCCAGGCCATGCGGCCGACCACGGTCACCCGGCGGGCCGCGGGGCGTCCGCCGGCGCCGCCACCACGGGCGCCTCTACCCGGGGCACCCCCGCCACCGGCACCCCCGCCACGGGGGCACCGGGCCCCCACACCGCCGTGAGCGTCACCGCGGCCGCGGCCGTCCAGCCGCACGCGCGCCGGGTCGTGATGTTGCTGGGCGACTACTTCTCGGCCATCAACCGGCACGATTTCCCGGTGTACAGCAGCCTGTTCATCCCGGCCATTCGCGTCACCATGCACAATTTCGGTCCCGGCTACCAATCCACCCGGGATACGCGGGCCACGCTGACCGGCCTGTCCGCCACCGGCCCGCAAGGGCTCGCGGCCATGGTGACGTTCGTCAGCCACCAGAACCCGGCCGACAGCCCGGACCACGCCGTGTGCAACCGCTGGCACATCACCCTGTTCCTGAAGCGCGGCGGCGGCACCTACCACATCCGGCGTCATCAGCCCGGGTTCCCGGCGGATACCGTCCGCGCCTGCCACTGAGCCGCCGGGGTGGTTAGCCGGCTGGCTGGTCGAGCTGGGCGAGGAGGCGGTTCAGGGTGCGCAAGTCCGATTCCCCCAGCGGGGCGAGCGGCCCCGGGTCGGTGACGAGGTTGTGCCAGAACTGGCCGCGCAGGCGTTCGCCCTCGGGGGTGAGCACGAGGGCTTTAACGCGGCGGTCAGCGGGGTCAGCCAGGCGTTCGAGCGCGCCGCGCGTATCGAGCCGGTCGACCACGGTGGTGAGGTTGGAGGCGTCGTAGCCGAGTTGCCGGGCGAGCTTGCGCATCGGGATCGCCTCGCCGGGGGTGAGCTGGAGCAGGACCTTGACCTGGGCAGTGGTCAGGCCGAGCGCGGCGGCATGCGCGGACCAGTGCTGGCGCAGGCGCTCGGTGATGGCGAGGAGCCGCAGGTCGGCGTCGAGCACCAGCACGAGGTACCCGTCGGCCGGGGCCGGCATGTCCGGGTAGGAAACCATCGCCGTCGACCTTACCGGCAGTCGCTGGTCCTATATAGTGGTGGTCTACCACTAACTATTTGAGGCGGGAAGGAGGTGCTCCGCCGTGCAAGCCATCGTCATCGATCCGCAGTCGCCGCAGCGCGTGGGCTTCCAGACCGTCGAGCCGCCCGCCCCGCGGGCCACGGAGGCACTGATACGCGTGCAGGCGATCTCGCTCAATCGCGGCGAGGTGGTGTATCGCGTCCAGGGTGCGGCCGGAGCACCTCTGGGCTGGGACCTGGCGGGGGTCGTGGAGCAGCCCGCGGCGGAGGGACCAGGGCCGGCGCGAGGGACCAGGGTGGTGGGCCTGCTGCCCTCCGGCGCCTGGGCCGAGCAGGCGGCGGTCCCCGTGAACGCCCTGGCGGAGCTCGAGCCGTCCGTTACCTTTGCGCAGGCGGCAGCCTTGCCGACCGCGGGGCTCACCGCGCTGGCAGCCATCGAGCAGGGCGGGAGTCTCCTCGCCCGGCCGGTCCTGGTCACGGGCGCCTCCGGCGGAGTCGGGCTCATCACCTGCCGGCTGGCCTCCCTGGCCGGCGCGCGGGTGGTCGCCCAGGTACGGGCATCGCGATCAGCCCCGCTCGCCGAGGAGGCGGGCGCAGACCACGTCGTCGTTGACGCGAGCATCGCAGCCACGGAGCCGTTCGGTCCCTACCACCTGATCATCGAGCAGCTGGGCGGCCAGGCGCTGGCCGAAGCCATGACGCAGCTTGCTCCCGGGGGAACCTGCGTCTCGGTCGGGGTCTCAGTAGGGCCTGCCGGCTACGAGGTCCCCGTCGATATGGCGCGCATGCGGCGGGCACCAGGAGCCTGCCTGCGCATCCTGAACCTCTACCACGAGCTCGAACGGGAGCCGGCCTCCCGTGGTCTGCACAGGCTGGTCTGCCTGGCTGGTCAGGGAAAGCTGACCCCACATCTCGGCGTCGAGGCGGACTGGCACGAGATCGGCCAGGTTGCGCAGGCGCTCATCGACCGGCGGTTTCCAGGCAAAGCGGTGCTGCACGTCTCAGCCGGAAGCTGACCGGGCCGGTAGCCGACACTCAGACGAGCCGGGCCGGCAGCCCGATCCCGGTTAACTTCGAAGACCCCTTTTTGCCAGTTCTGCCCTATCCGCTCAGCGCATGACGCATTCGCGAACCGGCAATTTCTTTACTGGACCATGATCGGTTTTCCCATTCGCAGAGTTGGTAAGTTACCTGTGGCGCGGCCGAACTGGCGTGCTACATGTCCGATAATCCCGGACCGAGCGAAGGACTGGCCGATGTGGGAGAAATGCGTCGGGTGCGGCGAAGGCCTTTTCGCCGGGGACGCGTTTTGCGGTAATTGCGGGCGGCCTGTCACGCCGGCCGTCCCGGCCGCGCGGGAGCCCGACGGGTTAGGGCCGGCCCCCCACGCCGCTCCCGCCGCCGACCCGGCCGGTGTCCGCATCCTCCCGGCCGCCCATGACCCCCGCGCTGCCAGCCAAGCCAGGCCCGGCCCGCCGCGGCCGGTCCCGGCGGCCCAGCAGCCGATCCTGGCCAGAACGGACCAGACGGCCCCGCCCGCCGCGGCGGCACCGGACCCCCGGGCCGCGCTCTTCGGCCAGCCCGCCGGCCCGGCCCCGCCCCGCATGACCCCGGTCAGCCCGGGGACACCGCGCGGCAGAACGGCACCCGCCGCCACGACGGCCCGGGCCAGCCCGCCGACCCCGGCCTGCACGAAGACCCCGGCCCGCACCGTGGACCCGCGCGGCGCGCGGCGCCGCGGCTTTCCGGGGCCAACGCCCTGGACCCGGTCCGCAACCCCCGCTACCTGAGGTACGTGCTCCGCCAGGCGGGCACGTTCGCCGGGATCTACCTGCTCATCGAGATCGTCCTGCTGGTGTGCCTGCTGCTCGCCGTGGCGGCCGGAACGAAGCTCGGCCCGGCCCTCCGGCTGGAACTGGGCAGCCTGTGGCTGGTCGCCCTGATCCTGGCCATCCCGTTCTGGCTCATCCCGGTCCCGGCCCTGCTGGCCGACTGGAGCCAGGTCATGGAGCAGGGCGCCGATGCCGCCGGGCGGGCGGTCGAGCACATCAATTCGGCATTTCAGGCCCAGGGCATTCCAGTTGATTCACTGCGAACGCGGAGCGTCGTGCCGTTCGGGGAAGGAAGCCGTGAATACCTGGAGCTGCGCCGTGACCATTTCAGCGGCTACATCTCATGTTTTGCGCATGGGCCTGACTTGTACGTGGGGTGGACCTTCTGGCTGCACATGTCCCCCCTGCGGCTGCTGATGATGCTCATCGGCCGGAATATCCAGGACGTGACCAGCCGGGGCGACGGGCTGCACCGTTCACTCCGCTTCGAATCCACCCGGGTACTGGTGGCCGCGATGCACGAGGCCGCGCTGGCGGGCCTCAACGCGGCCAGCAGCGAACTCGACCCGGCCGTCCCGCCACTCGCCAGGGAGATCGCCATCGACATGAACTTCAGGCTGGGCTGATCGCCGATGAGATTCTGCACGAAATGCGGGTCCCCGGTCAGCGGGCTGCTGCGCTACTGCACGCGTTGCGGGGTGCAGATCGGCTCGACCCCGGAGCGCCCGGCTGAGGCCGGCGCCGCGGAGACCAGCGCCGCGGAAACTAGCCGGGCCGGAACCGACCGCGATCAGGTCAGACCCGACCAGGCCGGCGCAGGCGGGGTCAGCCCCGATCAGGCGAGCACCGATCAAGCCGGCCCGGGCCAGGCCACCGCGGTCCAGGCCACCGCGGTCCAGGCCAGCGCGGTCCAGGCCAGCGAGGCGGGGTCGGGGGCAGGTACGGGTCCGGCGTCCCCGGAGGGCCCGGACCATCCGGTCATCCCCGCCCAGGTGGGCGTGGCTGACGCGGACTCCGCCGACGTCCCGCCCGGCCCGCCTGCCCCGGCCTGGGCCGCTCCGGCCTGGGCCGCTCCGCCAGCGGACCGGTCGGCCCGGCCGGCGACCCACGATGACCCCGCCGCGGACCCTTCTGCCCCCCGCCGCGGACCAGCCCGCCGCGGACCAGCCCGCCGCGGACCAGCCCGCCGCGGACCAGCCCGCCGCGGACCAGCGCAGCGCGGACCAACCTGCCGCGGACCATCCTGCTGGGGACCCTGCCCTCGTGGACCAGGCCGCTGGGGACCAGCCGGCTGAGGACCCTGCCGTCGCAGGCCCCGGGGACGGCCCGGGCTCCCGGGAGGCGGCGCCGACGCTCAGCCTCGCCGGCGACGCCGGGCCGCTGCGGCTGGTCCGGATCGGCCCCGAGGCCGACGCCGGGACGTGGCCGGAAGACCCGTGGGCCTCCGGCAGCCAGCGGCCCGACCGCCGGCTGCTGGTCATCGGCGGGGTGGTGATCGCCGGGCTGCTCGCGGTCGCCTCGACCGCGTGGCTGGTCAGCGCCAACCAGCCGCAGGCCGGCCGTGCGCCCGGCAGTCACCTGTCCCGTCCCAGCCAGCTGAGCTCAGGCCACACCCTGCCCAGCCAGGCCCTGTCCGGTCGTCCCGTGCCCAGCCAGCCAGCACCCAGCCAGCCAGCGCCGGTCCGGGCCGGCACCAGCCCGGCGCGGCCCGGCCCGGGCGGATCCGGCCCGCCAGGGCCCAGCCAGACCGGGCACAGCCAGACCGGGCCCACCAGCCGGGGCCAGAGCGGCAGCGGCCACCCGGGAACCAGCGGGAGCGGCCCGGGCCACCACACCACGGGCCAGCACCACGCTGCGCACCCGGGAACGACCCAGACCGGAACGCATGGCACGGGATCCAGCCCGTCCGGAACGAGTCCCACCGGGAGCAGCCAGCCCGGAACCAGCCACCCAGGTTCTGGCCAGCCCGGAACCAGCCCCACGGGTACTGGCCACAGCGGGACGGGCCCGGGCAGCCCCGGCCAGCCCGGAACGGGCGGATCCGGAACAGGCGGATCCGGAACGGGCCAGACCGGTCCTGGCCAGTCCGGAACCGGCCAGAGCGGAACCGGCCAGTCTGGTTCCGGCCAGCCTGGTTCCGGCCCGAGCGGAACCGGCCGCGGCCGCACCCCCCGGACGGCCCACCACCGGCGCCCGCGGGCGCACGCCTCCGGGCCGGGCGGCCAGACGCGCCATTCGGGCCACGGCATCGTGTCGGTCGGGCGCGGCCTGGCCGGCCGGGGCGGCGTCCGGCGGGTCACCGCGCTGCTGGACCGCTACTTCGCGTCGGTCAACCACCGCGAGTACCAGGCGTACGCCCGCCTCTTCGCGCAGCGCCAGCTGACGCCCCGCGGCTTCGCCTGGGGGTACCGGACCAGCCACGACTCGAACGCGATGCTGGTCGGGATCACCGCGCTGAACGGCGGCCTGAAGGCCACGGTGACCTTCACCAGCCACCAGGACCCCGCCGAGAGCCCCGACCACTCCAGCTGCATCAACTGGAGGATCACCCTGTTCCTGCACCGGGCCGGCCCGACGTACCTGATCGGCATGCCGCCGACCGGCTACCACGCAGGCCTCCAGGCGTGCCGCTTCGCCCCGCGTCACGCGGTCCCCCCGGCCTCCAGCCACCGGGCTGGGCGGCACCCCGCGGCCCAGCACCAGCGGTCCGGGCACCAGCGACGGAAAAACCGTTAGGGATCGTCAGGTCTGATAGGCGGCGCCCCGATCAACGGACGGTTAAATCGAGCGGATCTATACTTGCTGGATGCTGGATGTGACCAGGCTGCGCGTGCTCGTCGCGGTAGCCCGGCACGGCTCGGTGACCGCGGCGGCCCGGGCGCTGAACTACGCCCAGCCGTCGGTGAGCCACCACCTGTCCCGGCTCGAGGCCGAGACCGGGGCCCTGCTCACCCAGCGGGCCGGCCGCGGTGTGCGGCTCACCGACGCGGGCCGGCTGCTCGCCGAACGGGCCGAGGAAATCCTGGGCCGGCTGGACGCCGCGGAGAACGAGCTCGCCGCGCACGTGGGCCTGCGGGCCGGCCGGGTCCGGCTGGCCGCCTTCCCCTCGGCGCTCAGCACGCTGGTGCCGATGGCCGCGGCCCGGCTCGAGGCCGAGAATCCCGGGCTCGATCTCACGCTGGCCGAGGCCGAGCCCCCCGAAGCGCTGCGCATGCTCCGGGCCGGGTACGTGGACGTGGCCCTGGTGTTCCGGCACTACCAGGACGGCGCGACGGTCAGCCCGCCCGCGGACGCGGACGAGGGCACCCGGTCCCGGCTGCTCCTCGACGATCCCATCCACCTGGTGACCCGGGCCCCTCCGGCTGACCCCGGCACCCATCCGGCCCGGAGCGCGGCGGACGAACCGGTGCTGCGGCCCGGGCCAGACCTGGCCGACTACGCTGAGTACCGGTGGATCGGCGGCTGCGAGCGGTGCCGCAGCTACCTGGTCTGGCAGTGCGAGCTGGCCGGCTTCACCCCCAGGATCGCGTTCACCACCGACGACTTCGTGGCGGTGCAGGCCCTGGTGGCGGCCGGGCTCGGTATCACCACGCTCCCGGGGCTGGCGCTGCGCGCGGCCCGCCACCCGGGCATCCAGGCCGCGGCGCTGCCCGGGTCACACCGGCAGGTGCTCGCGGTGACCTACGGCGAGGCACCCGAGCCACCCGCCGTGGCCCGGCTGCTGGATGTGCTCAGCGTGACCGCGGGCGCCGAGCGCCCCACGGTCCCGGCGTGATCCCGGCCGCCCGCGGGGAGGCTAGATCGAACGGCCCTGGGCTTGCCAGTAGGGCTCGCGGAGGCGGCGTTTGAGGAGCTTGCCGCTGGGATCGCGGGGCATCTCGGTGGTGAAGCCGATCGCCTTGGGCCACTTCATCCGGGCCAGCTTCCCGTCCAGCGACCCGAGGATCTCCGCGGCCAGCTCGGGACCCGGGGCCCGGCCCGGGGCGGGCTCGATCACGGCCATCACCCGCTCCCCCCACTCCTCGTCGGGGACACCGAACACCGCGACGTCGGCCACCCCCGGATGCATGATGAGCTCCGCCTCTACCTCGGCCGGGTAGATGTTGGCGCCACCGGAGATGATCATGTCTGCCTTGCGGTCACAGAGGAACAGGAAACCGTCCTCGTCGAGGTAGCCGATGTCGCCCGCGGTGAAGAACCCGCGCAGCCGCGCCGCCTCCGTCTTGGCCGGATCGCCCTTGTACTCGAACGGCGTGACGCCCATCTTCAGGTAGACCGTGCCCGGCGTGCCAGGCGGGCACTCGGTGCCGTCGTCGTCGGCGATCATGATCTCGCTGGCCGGCCACGGGGTGCCCACGGTGCCCGGGCGGGCCAGCCAGTCCTGCGGGGTGGCCAGCGTGCCGCCCCCCTCGGTGGCCGCGTAGTACTCGTAGACCCGGGGCCCCCACCACTCCAGCATGGCCCGCTTGAGCGGCACCGGGCACGGCGCCGCCGCGTGGATGATCCAGCGCATCGACGACAGGTCATACCGGGACCGGGTCGATTCCGGCAGCGACAGCATCCGCTTGAACTGGGTAGGCACCATGTGCGTGCTGGTCACCCGGTAGCGCTCCACGCAGGCCAGCGCGGTCTCCGAGTCCCAGCTGTCCAGGTACACCAGCGTGTGCCCCAGGTGGATGGCCGCCCCCCCGAACAAGGTCACCGCGGTGTGGTAGTTCGGCGACGTGACCAGGTGCACGTGGGGCTGGCCCGGCGGGACACCGAAGATCTGCAGCAGGGCCGTGGTCATCTCCGCCGCCTCGTCCGGGTCGGCCCCGGACAGGGGGCGGCGCACGCCCTTGGGGCGGCCGGTGGTGCCTGACGTGTAGTGCATCGTCGAGCCGGCCGTGCGGTCTGCGGGCGGGATGGCCGGCTGCCCGGCCAGCAGGTCCGCGACGGGCATGAACCCGGGGACCGCGCCGTAGCCGAGCCGGGCGGTGGCGGGCAGCCCGGCCAGGTCCGCGGCGGCGGTCCCGGCCGCACCGTACCGTTCGTGCACGAAGAAGGCCCTGGCCTCGCTGTCGGCCACGATGTAGGCGATCTCCGGCGCAGTGAAATGCCAGTTGACCGGGGTGTAGTACCAGCCACCCTGCAGGGCGGCCAGGTAGATCTCCAGGGCGGCGCCCCCGTTGGGCAGCAGCACCGCGATCCCGTCACCGGGCCGCAGCCCCAGCGCCCGCAGCGCGTGCGTGAGCTGGTTGACCCGGGCCAGCAGTTCTCCCGCCGTGCGCTCGGTGCCATCCGGCTCGACCAGCGCGGTCCAGGCAGGGTCCGCCTCCGCGCGGCGCCAGAACGCGAGCGCCATCGCCCACCTCCTCGGGAAATCTACGCACGAGTAGATCACGGGCGGGGGGATTCGCCCATGCCCCGCGGGGGTTTGCCCGGCTGGCGGGGTACGCGCCAGGGCGGCGGGGAGGAGGGCATCGGCGCGGGTGGGGCGTCGGCGGGGCATCGGCGCGGGTGGGGCGTCGGCGCGGGTGGGGCGTCGGCGTACACGGTGCACCACGCGCCGCCGTACGGTACAAGTTGAGCCGGTGGAACTCCGGGCGACTGGGCCGGTGACGGGCTGCGGACGAGAGGCAGGCGTGACGCGGATGCTGGTACGTGGCGGCCGGGTGGCCGCGGCGATCGCGGCGATCGGGGCCGGGGCCATGCTGGCCGGGTGCTCTTTCGCGGTCGTCCCGCCGAAGAAGGACGCCGCCGCCAGCCCTACCCCCACGCCCTCGGCGTCGCTCCGCGACCCGTACGGCGCCCGGCTGGCCGACGCGCCGGCGCTGCTGACCCAGTGCGCGGTAGACACGGCCGGCCTGCAGCCCGGCACCGGCCTGGACTGGTTCAGCCACGGCCGGGTCACGGTCACCACCACCAACGCGGGCAACTTCACCACCTGGTGGGCCACGCACAACAAGCCGGGCCCCTACTCCCAGACCTTCGTCATCGACGGGCACCGGACGCATTACCTGGAGTTCGGCACCACCTGGGTGAAGCACGGCAGCCTGTGGGTGCCCACCCACGTCGGCGACAAGAATCCGAAGGCCCTGGACTACTCGCTGGTCGCGTGGACCAACTGGACCGCGTACAACGGCAAGCTGCCCGCCGCGGTCTGCGGCACGACGCTGACCGCGAGCCAGGTCCAGGCGCAGGTGTTCGGGAACGGAACGCCTGACCCCTGGTGATCCTGATCCCGGGCGGGGAACGCCCGGCCTGGCCGCCGCGGGCCGCGGCAGGCGGGACGCGCCCGGTAAGGTGCTGGCAGGTGAGCCGGGAAGACTGGTCGGCACCCTGCCTGCTGCCCTCGGAAGGAACGCCGCCCCGTGCCCGTGGCCCTGGAAATGGTCGTCTTCTGCCTCGCGGCAGCGGTCAGCCTGGCCACCAGCTATCTCCTGGTCACCAGGCTGGAACGGATCGGCGAGCGGCTGGGGCTGTCGGAGGCCCTGCTGGGCATGGTGGCCGCGCTCGCCGCGGACGCCCCCGAGATCACCTCCGCCGCGACCGCGCTGGCGCAGCACCAGCAGAAGGTCGGCGCGGGCGTCATCATCGGCTCCAACGTGTTCAACCTGGCGGCCCTGCTCGGCCTGGGCGGGGTCGTGGCGGGCAGCATCGCCCTGCACCGCCGGGTCGTCGCGCTCAGCGGGATCATCGCGCTGTGGGTGGCGGGGGTCTGCCTGGTCACGACCACCGGCACCCTCCCGCCTGCCGCCGGGCTGGTCGCGGTGCTGGCCGTCCTGGTGCCCTACCTGATCCTGCTCGGCGCGGGAGCCGGCCTGGCTGCACCGGGTGCCAGTGGCACGCCGCTGGGAAGGCTGGCTGACCGTGGCGATCTTCGAGGAGGAGCAGGAACTCGAGGAGATCATCCACCCGCCGCACGGCCGCCGCCGGGACGTGCTGCTGGCGGTGGCCGCCCTGGTCGTGGTCGTGGCGGCCAGTGTGGTCATGGAGCGGTCCGGGACGTCGCTCGGGACGCATTTCGGGGTGCCGCAGATCGTCATCGGCGGCGTGGTGCTGGCCGCGGTGACCAGTCTGCCGAACGCGGTCGCGGCCGTGTACCTGGCTGCGCGGGGCCGCGGCGCGGCCATGCTGAGCACCACGCTGAACAGCAATGCGCTCAACGTCACTGCCGGGTTGCTGCTGCCCGCCACCATCACCGGGCTGGGCGCCCCGTCCGCCCACGCGGTGCTCATCGCCGTGTGGTACCTGGGCCTGACCGCGGCCGCGCTCGCGTTCGCGTTCCGGGACGGCGGGGTGCGCCGGGCCACCGGCGCCTTCATCATCGGGTGCTACCTGGTGTTCCTCGGGTCGCTGCTGGTCACCGCCCATTCCGCGGCCCCCTCACCCCGGTTCACCGTCCTCCCGCTGGCGGTCACCGCCCTGGCCGGGCTGGCCGGGCTGGCCCGGCGGCCGAGCCGGGCGGCGTGGCGCGCGGCCCGGGCAGCGCGCGGATCGCCTGAGGGGCGCGGGGCGCAGGGCGGCCAGCCGGGGGCGGAACGCGGTCAGCCGGGGGCGCGGGGGGCGCGGCCCGGTCAGCCGGGCAGCGACCCGGCCGCCGGGGACGACCCGCCCGGCGGGGACGACCCGCCCGGCGAGGGCGACCCGCCCGCCGACGCCAGCACGACCTCGGACGACAGCAGGTCGTAGGCGTCCAAGTCAACCTCGCCGAGCAGGTCGGCCGACGCGCCGAGGGCCACCGCGTGCCGCAGCGCGTCCGGCCACGGCCAGCCCTGCGTGACGGCCGGCAGCAGCCCGGCCACCACGGCCTCCGCGGTCAGCGACAGCCCGGGATAGCCCTCCAGCGCGGCCCGCCACTGCCCGCCCGGGCCGGGGGCGACCGCGGCGAGCAGGGCCGCGCCCGACAGCATGGCCGCCGCCCTGGTCCCGCGGGCCAGCAGGGCGGCCGGTCCCGCGGACACCCCGGCCCCGGGTACCCCGGCCGTCGACGCGATCAGCACCAGGGCGGGACCCCGGTCCAGGCTGCGCCACAGTACCGGGCCGCCGGCGTGGACGATGGCGGGCACTGATGCCTCCGCGGCGTAGGTGGCCAGCGAGGCGTAGAGGTCCAGGGGCAGGCCCGCCGCGAGCCCGCCGCTCAGCACCACGGCGTCCATGCCCGGGACCAGCTTGCGGAATTCACCGGCGAACCGGCCAAGTTCCTCGGTGGTGATGAACGGGGCGGGTTCGCTCATCCGGGTGATCTCCTCCCGGGCCTCATCGAGCACCTCGATCACCCGCCGTGATTCACGGCCGATGCTGGTGAAGGCTGTGGCCACCCCAGCCCGGGCCAGGTCGGCCTCGATCAGGTGCCCGGCGCCGCCGCCGGCGAAGCCTGCCACCAGCACGTCCTCGCCCAGGCCGGCCAGCACCCGCGCCACCGCCAGGCTCCCCCCGCCCGCGCGGCAGGTCATCCGGCTGATGTGGTTGGCCTCGCCCCAGGCGATCTCCTCCGCCTCGTAACTGACGTTCACCGTGGCGTTCAGGGCGACGGTGAGGATCACGAGACCAGGTCCGCGGCGATGACGGCGCCCAGTTCCCAGCACGCTTCCAGATCCTGGCGCCCGACCTCACCCACCACCGCGACCGGCGGCCGGGCACGGTGCCACCGCAACCCGGTCGTGATGGCCTCGACCGCCCGCACTGCGCCCCCGGCGTCGTTGTTGCCGTGGACGTACAAGCCGTAGGGCCGACGCTGCGTGGCATCGAGGCACGGGTAGTAGATCCCGTCGAAGAAGTGCTTGAGCGCACCCGACATGTACCCGATGTTGGCCGGGGTGCCGAGCAGGTAACCGTCCGCACTGAGGACATCAACGGCGGACGCGGTCAGCGCGGGCCTGGACACCACCTCGACACCCTCGATGTCGTCGTTCCCCGCGCCCGCCAGCACCGCCTCGAACATCGCCTGCATGGACGGGGACGAGGTGTGGTGGACGATCAGCAGCCGGGCCATTGCCCTTGGATCACCGCTTTACCTGGTCCGTGCTCTTTTACCTGGTCCGTGCTCTTTTACCTGGTCCGTGCTCTGGCACCTGGCGAGTGTACGCCCCGACGATGCCGCGACCCGACGCTGTCCCTGCTCGGCCCGCAGCCCGGGCGGTGTGGCGGGCGAGCGGCCGCGCACTACCCTGGCGCCATGCGTTCTGCTGGAGCGGCCCTCGCCGATTTCTGCTGTGTGCTGCTCTTCGTCGTGATTGGCCGGGCCAACCACCACGCGGCCGGTGGGCTGGCCGGGCTGTGGGACACGTTCTGGCCGTTCGCCGCCGGGGCGGCAGCCGGGATGGTGGTGACCCGGTTCTGGCGGCGCCCGACCGCGCTGGTCCCGACCGGCCTCGGCGTGTGGCTCGGCACCGTGGCCCTCGGCATGGTGCTGCGAGTCGTCGCAGGCCAGGGCACCGCGTTCGCGTTCATCCTGGTCGCGCTGGCTTTCCTCGGCCTGTTCCAGCTCGGCTGGCGGCTCGTCTGGCGGTGGGTCGCCCCGAGGCTCGCGACAGGGGACGCTCGGCGGGCCAGTGGCCCCGGCCATCCGCCCGCGGCCCCGGGGCACCCGCGCTCCTGAGGGGACCGTCCGATGACCGGACCGGAACTGGTCTCCTGCGGAACCCGGAGCGCGGCGGATCGCGGGGTTACGCGAGTCCGGCAGCGGGCCGTGACACCGCGCGGCGCGACTGACGACGGGCGAGCCGCCGCCGGGCGGCGTCGGCGTTGCCCTGGAGCCGGGCGGCTTCCTGCTCCAGCACCGCCGCCCCGTCGTCCGTGAGCCGGTAGTAACGGCGCAGCCGGCCGTTCAACCGTCTCTTCGCGGTCCGGCTCGAGCAGGCCTTCCTCGGCCAGCCGGTCCAGCGCGCCGTAGAGCGTGCCGGGGCGCAGGGCCAGGCGCCCGCCGGACAGGTCGGCGACCTCACCGATGATCGCGTACCCGTGCAGCGGCTGCGGGGCCAGCGCGGCGAGGATGAGGAACGTGGGCTCGCGAAGCGGATCACGCATGCCCGCAATATATCGGTGATCAACATATCCAGGCAAGCAAGCCCCCGCGCGGTGCTCGGCGGCCAGCACCCACCAGTCACGCGGCCAGCACCACCAGTCACATTGACCACGGCTGGCGGCCGGGGTGGCACGGCCGGAACACTCCCGCGAAGGCCGGACACGTGACTTTTCCCGCGAACGGTGTGCACATACCGGGCAAATCACCCATCCGAGCGCACGTCGCGCGGGATATGTCACCTCGCGCCGCCGCTGAGCGCGGTGGCGGGACTTGGTGACCAGAGGCTGAGCGGCGGACTGGCGGACTGGACCGTGGTTTCTCCGGCCGGGAGGCCTAATGGCCACTGCGGCCGGGAGACCGCATGGTCCCTCCGGCCGACGGACTGGACCGTGGTCCCTCCGGCCGGGAGACCGCATGGTCACTCTGGCCGGGAGACCGTACGCGCCGCCGCCAGCCCCGCCCCTTGCCAGGTCACGGCGCCCCGATTTAGACTGAACGTTCAGTCAGCGTGAAGGAGCGCAACGTGCCGAGTCAGCAGGACAGCCCCCCGCGGCTTTCCGACGATCTCACCAGCATCATCGCCCAGCAAGAAAAAATCTTCGTCGAGCGGCAGCCCGAGTCGGCCCGGATGGCGGGGCGTGCCCAGCACAGCCTGGCCGGAGGGGTGACCTCCAGCTGGCAGATCACCGTCCCGCAGCCGGTCTGGCTCAGCCACGGCAAGGGCTCCAAGATCTACGACGTGGACGGCAACGAGTACGTCGACCTGCACGGCGGCTACGGCGCGGCGCTGGCGGGCCACGCCCACCCGGCCATCGTGGAGGCGGTGCACAGCCAGGTCGGCCTGGGCACCCACTTCGCCCAGCCCACCCAGAACGCGCTGGCGGTCGGGGAGGAACTGGCCCGGCGGTTCGGCCTGCCGCTGTGGCGGTTCGGCAACTCGGGCACCGAGGCCACCATGGACGCCGTGCACCTGATGCGGTCGATCACCGGCCGCGACCTGATCATCAAGGTGGAAGGCTGCTACCACGGCCACCACGACTCGGTGCAGGTCTCGGTGACCCCCGAGGCCGACGAGGTCGGGCCGGCCGACCGGCCCGCCCAGGCCCCGGCCAGCATCGGGCATTCCCGAGGCGATCATGAAGCTGACCCTGGTGGCCTGCTTCAACGACCTGGCCAGCGTCGAGCGCCTGCTGGACGAGCACCCCGGCCAGGTCGCCGGGATGATCATCGAGCCGATCATGATGAACGCGGGCATCATCGAGCCGGAGCCGGGCTACCTGGCCGGGCTGAAGGACCTGCTGCACTCGCGCGGCGCCCTGCTCACCTTCGACGAGGTCAAGACCGGCCTGACCGCGGGCCCCAGCGGTGCCACCGGGCTCACCGGGGTGACTCCGGACATCATCTGCCTGGCCAAGGCCATCGGTGGCGGTGTGGCCATTGCCGCGGTCGGCGGGTCAGAAGAGGTCATGGCGCACGTCGCGGACAACGGCTACGAGATGGTCGGCACCTTCAACGGCAACCCGCTGGCGGTGGCGGCCTGCCGGGCCATGCTCACCGAGGTGGCCACACCCGAGGCCTACCGGCGGATCGACGCGCTGCGGCAGCGCGCGGTCAGCGGCATCGAGCGGGAGATCACCCGGACCGGGCTGGAGGCCCACGTGGTGGCGGTCGGGGCCAAGGGCTGCGTGGTGTTCTCCCCCGAGCCGGTCCGCAACTACCGCGGCTTCCTCGGCATCGACGACCGTTACAGCCACGCGCACTGGCTCTTCCAGCACAACGGCGGCGTGTTCCTGCCCCCGTGGGGCAAGATCGAGCAGTGGCTCATCTCGGTCCAGCACGACGAATCGGACATTGACCTGCTGGTGTCCAACTTCGGGACGTTCGCGACGGCCGTGACCAGCTGAGCCGCGGCTGCGCTGGCTCCTGGACCCGGAGGTTTCGGTCGTGTTTCGCCTGCTGAGTGCCCCTTTTGCCGGGAGGGGCTTGCGCCTATGCTGTCGCAGTAGTACCTGTTATTGACGGACCGTTCAGTCAGGATTAACCGGCTGGATTAACCGCTGGATCAGCCGGGCCAAGTCAGCCGGCCAGATCCAGAACGGCTGATCAACCGGCTAGATCGGCCGGCGACTTCAGCCGGCTGGGCGGCCCGGATCCAGAGCCCCGGAGGAATCCAGGACCCCGGACCCGGAGGAGAAGCGAGCTGGTGCATCCGCGAGAAGGCTGGCCAAAGGACGGGTCGCGCCCGCCGCTGTTCTCCCGCCGCAGCTTCCTGGGGAGCACCGCGGGGGCCGGGCTGGCCGCCCTGGGCGGCGGCGCGCTGCTGGACGCCTGCGCGCCCGCCCTGGCCGGCTCGGGCACAGTGCCGCTGCCGCGCCCGAACAACCCGGTCAAGTGGCCCATCTTCAGCGACAACAAGCCGATCGCCAGCGGCCTCAAGCCGGAGACCGGCGCCACCCTGCAGATCTACAACTGGGTCGCCTACGTCAACCAGGCCTGCCTGAACCACTTCGCCAAGAAGTACAACTGCAAGGTCCAGGTGACCACGTTCAACACGATGAACGAGGCCCTGTCCAAGCTGCGCAGCGGGCTGTCGTTCGACGTGTTCATGGGCGTGACCGTGGACGTCCTGGGCCAGCTGATCGAGTCCAAGCTGATCCAGCCGCTGAACCACAGCTACATCCCGAACATCAGCCAGGCCTGGCCCGACTTCACCAACCCGTTCTACGACCAGGGCTGGCAGTACACCGTCCCGTACACGATCTACACGACCGGGATCTCCTGGCGCAAGGACCTGGTGCCCGAGAACCCGTACGCGATGCGGAACGCCTGGGCGCAGATGCCGTGGCAGCCCAAGTACAAGGGCAAGGTCGCCATCCTCGACGACTACCGCGAGGGCATCAGCCTCGGGCTGATGAAGAACGGGCATCTACAACCTCAACACCACCGACCCGGGCCAGATCGCGCTGTCCCGGCGGTCCCTGGAGGACCTGTCCAGCCTGGTCGACGTGCACATCGACAACAACGACTACACCGAGGTCCCGGACGGCCAGACCTGGATCCACCACGCGTGGTCGGGCGACATGGCGTCCGCGCCGTACTACATGCCCAAGGGCGTGCCGGTGGAGACGGTGGGCTACTGGTTCCCCACCGACGGGCGCGGCCCGGTGGCGAACGACACGCTCACGGTGCTGCCGCTCGTCGACCAACCCGGTGCTGGCGCCACCTCTTCCTGAACTACCTGCTCGACCTGCCGAACGTGCTGGAGAACATCAGCTACAACGGCTATATGCAGCCGCTCAACGCGATCACCCCGCAGCGCCTGGTCAAGGAGAAACTGCTGCCCAAGAGCCTGATATCCACCGCGGTGCTGCCGTCCTACTTCCGGCGCGGGATCAGCGAACTGCAGCTGCCCGTGGACGCGGACGCCCGCTGGCAGCAGGCCTGGCTCGTCGTGAGCAACGGAATCTAGGGGACGCAGCCATGGCCACCGCCACGCAGCAGACTGGACCCCGCCGGCCGGTACCCCGAGGGCTGGCCGGCGGCCGGAGCGGCAGAGCAAGGTCTTCTGGGTCGTGCTGGCCCTGCCCGGCATCCTCTGGCTCACGCTGCTGTTCATCGTGCCGTTCTACGCGGTGCTGGCCATCGCCATGGGCCAGCTCAACCGGCTGTTCGAGTCGCCCGATCGCGGTCTGGAACCCGTTCGCGTGGAGCTCGTCCAACGTCATCAACGTCTGGCACGACCTGTTCGGCGCGACCTCGTTCGCCGGGCCCATCGTGCTGCGCACCATCCTCTACGTGGCCCTCGCCTCGCTGCTGTCCCTGCTCATCGCCTACCCGGCGGCCTACTTCGTGGCCCGCTTCTCCGGCCGCCGCAAGGCGCTGTTCCTGATCCTGCTGATCGCGCCGTTCTGGATCAGCTACATGATGCGCATGCTGGCCTGGATCGACCTGCTGCAGACCAACGGCTACGTGAACAAGGCCCTGACCAGCCTGGGGATCATCTCCCAGCCGGTGAACTGGCTCGGCGGGCACTGGTACACCGTGGTGCTGGGGCTGGTCTACGGCTACATCCCGTACCTGATCCTGGTGCTGTACGCGGGGCTGGACCGGATCGACCCGGCGCTCATCGAGGCCGGCCGGGACCTCGGCCTGAACCGGGTCCGCACCTTCACCCGGGTCACCCTGCCGCTGTCCCGCCAGCCGATCCTGACCGGCATGCTGATCACCGTGCTGCCGATGCTCGGCGACTACTTCACCAACCAGCTGATGTCCGGCGCGGCCAGCACCTCGATGATCGGCAACCTGATCGAGGGCCAGCTCGGCACGCCCGGGCTGGAAGGGCAGGGCGCGGTCCTGTCCCTGCTCCTCCTCCTGGTGCTGCTGATACCGATGGTCTACTACGTGGTCGCCACGAACCGATCCACCCGGGAGGCAGCGTGACCGCGACCAGCGCCCCGGCGCGGCCCGCCAAGTCCTCACCCGCCGCGGCCCGCACCGGCCTGTCCCGGCTGATCCCCCGCCGTAACCCGTGGGGCCACCCCTGGTTCCTGGAGGGCTTCACCTGGCTGTACCTGATCTGGTCGCTGGTGCCGATCGGCATCGCGGTGCTCTTCTCGTTCAACAACGGCAAGTCGCAGAGCGCCTGGCAGGGTTTCTCCTGGCGGTGGTACTTCAGCGACCCGGTCAACTCGGTCCTGCACAATCCCCAGCTGCACGCGGCCGTGATCCAGACCGTCCGGCTGTCCGTCCTCACCACGATCATCGCGGTCCCGCTGGGCGTGTCGTTCGCGCTCGGCATCAACCGCTGGCGCGGCTTCACCTCCTCGACGTTCAACTACGTGATGATCCTGTCCTTCGTGATCCCGGAGCTGATCTTCGGCGTCGCGATGTTCTTCGTCTTCACGGTGCTGTTCACCTCGGTCCACCTGGGCACCCTGGCCGAGGTCCTGGGGCTGGTCACCTGGAACGTCAGCTGGCCGGCCATCATCGTCCAGGCCCGGCTGGTCACCCTGGGCCGCCAGTACGAGGAGGCCGCGGCGGACCTGGGCGCCAACCAGCTCTCCACCATGCGCCGGGTGATGATCCCGCTGCTCGGCCCGGCCATCTTCGCCAGCGCCGTGCTGGTGTTCTCCGGGGTCATCGACGACTTCGTGATCGTGGACCTGCTGTCGTCGAGCGCCAGCAACACGCCGATGTCCGTGATCATCTACTCCACCCAGCACGGCGGCAACGGCGGCCCGGCGCTGAACGCGCTGGGCACGATCATGCTGGCCATGTCGCTGATCATCGCGTTCCTCGGCTACCTCGGCTACCGGTGGGCGACCCGCGGCGAGCGGGGCAGCCGGATCGACGCCCTGACCACGATCGCCGGCGGCGACTAGCAGAACCCCCGCGCGGACGCGGACGGCCCCCGGCTGCCAATTTGCTAAGTCCAGCCTTATCAGTTTAGGCTTACGGCATGCCGGGACGATCACGCAGCGCGCAGCCCTCCCTTCAGGAGCCGGACATCACCGAGCTCGCCGCGGCACTGCGGGTCAGCATCGGCCTGCTGCTGCGGCGGATGCGCCAGGTCCGGCCGGACGGCGAGCTCAGCCTGCCGGAGACCTCGGCGCTGACCCGGCTGGACCGCTCCGGCCCGGCCACGCCGGGCGCGCTGGCCAGGCTGGAGCAGATCAGCCCGCAGTCGATGGGGGCCACCCTGGCCGCGCTGGAGGCCCGCGGGCTCGTGGCGCGGCAGGCCGACCCGGCGGACGGCCGGCGGGCCGTGCTGTCGCTCACCGAGGCCGGCGCAGCAGGTGCTGCAGGACAAGCGCTCCGCCCGGGTCGCGCAGCTGGCGCAGGCCCTGTCCAGCGCCTTCACGCCCGCGGAGCGCAGCCAGCTGATGACGGCCGCCCCCCTCCTCGAGCGGCTGGCGCAGAGCATCTGATGGGGGGCATATGACGGCCAGCGCCACCGACCGCTATCAATGGGTAGCCCTGGCCAACACCACCGCGGCCATGTTCATGGCCACGCTGGACGGCTCCATCGTCATCATCGCGCTGCCGGCCATCTTCCGCGGCATCCACCTGGACCCGCTGGCCCCGGGGAACATCAGCTACCTGCTCTGGATGATCATGGGGTACCGGCTGGTCCAGGCGGTGCTCGTGGTCACCCTGGGCCGCTTCGGCGACATGTTCGGCCGGGTCAAGATCTACAACGCGGGCTTCGCGGTGTTCACCCTGGCCTCGATCCTGCTCTCGTTCGATCCGTTCCAGGGCGGGCACGGCGCGCTGTGGCTGATCGGCTGGCGGGTGCTGCAGGCCGTCGGCGGGTCCATGCTGATGGCTAACTCGGCCGCGATCCTGACCGATGCGTTCCCGGCTGAGCGGCGCGGTTTCGCGCTGGGCACGAACCAGGTGGCCGGCCTGGCCGGCATGTTCGTCGGCCTGGTGGCGGGCGGCCTGCTGGCCGCGATCGACTGGCGGGCCGTGTTCTGGGTCAACGTGCCCGTCGGGCGTGTTCGGCACGGTGTGGGCCTACCGCAAGCTCCGGGACAACGGCGAACGGCATCCGGGCCGGATCGACTGGTGGGGCAACATCACGTTCGCCGTCGGCCTGAGCGCCGTCCTGATCGGCATCACCGTGGGCATCCAGCCCTCCGGGCACCACAGCATGGGCTGGGCAGAGTCCCCCGGTCCTCGGCCTGCTGCTCGGCGGCATCGGGCTGCTGGCCGTGTTTGCCGTGATCGAGACCAGGATCGCCGAGCCGATGTTCCAGCTCAGCCTGTTCCGCATCCGGGCCTTCACCGCGGGCAGCATCGCCGGGCTGGTGGTCGCCATCGCCCGCGGCGGCCTGCAGTTCATGCTCATCATCTGGCTGCAGGGCATCTGGCTGCCGCTGCACGGCTACAACTACAGCGAGACCCCGCTGTGGGCCGGCATCTTCCTGCTCCCGCTGACCGCGGGCTTCCTGGTCTCGGGCCCGGTGTCCGGCACCCTGTCCGACCAGTTCGGCTCCCGCGGCATCGCCACGGCCGGGATGGTGGTGTTCGGCGGCAGCTTCATCGGCCTGATGCTGCTGCCGGTCAACTTCTCCTACTGGGCGTTCGCCCTGCTCATCGCCGCTCAACGGGATCGGCAGCGGCATGTTCGCCGCCCCGAACTCCTCCTCGATCATGGGCAGCGTCCCGGCCCGGCATCGCGGCGCGGCCTCGGGCATGCGCTCCACCTTCCAGAACTCCGGCACGGCCCTGTCGATCGGGGTGTTCTTCTCGCTCATGATCGCCGGGCTGGCCAGCAGCCTGCCCCAGTCGCTGACCAGCGGCCTGGTCCGCCAGGGCGTGCCGCACAGCACCGCCGCGCAATCGGATCGCTGCCGCCGGTGTCGTCGCTGTTCGCGGCGGTGCTGGGGGTGAACCCGATCCAGCACCTGCTCTCCGCGGCCGGCGCGCTGGCCTCGCTGCCCGCCCGCGCCCAGCGGGTGCTCACCGGCCGCGGGTTCTTCCCCCAGCTGATCGCCGGGCCGTTCCATAACGGCCTGACCGTGGTGTTCGCCGTGGCGGCGGGCCTGGCCGCGGTGGCCGCGGTCGCATCACTGCTGCGCGGCGGCCGTTACGTCCACCCTGAACTCGCGGCCGCGCTGCCGGCGACGCCCCGGCCCGCCCTCCCGCCGGGGACGCGCCCGCCCGCCCTTCCCCCGCCGCCAACGGCCGCACCACCCTCAGCCCCGCCAGCAGCACCAGCAGCGGAAATCACCGCCCGGACGAGGAGCACGATGACCCTGACCACCCTGGACCCCAGGCCCGCCCTGGTCGTGATCGACCTGCAGAAGGGGATCGCGGCCCTACCCGGGGTGCCGGCCCTCGATGACGTCATCCAGCGGTCGGCCGGCCTGGCCGCCGCCTTCCGCCGGCACGGGCTGCCGGTCGTGCTGGTCAACGCCAGCGGGCGTGCCGCCCGGGCGCACCGAGGTCAGCCGGCCCGCCTTCACCCCGCCGCCGGGCTGGGCCGACATCGTCGACGCGAACTGGACCAGCAGCCCGGACGACCTCGCTGGTGACCAAGCAGACCTGGGGCGCGTTCCACGCCACCCCGCTGGACACGCTGCTGCGCGACCGCGGCGTCACCCAGATCGTGCTGACCGGCGTCGCGACCAGCGCCGGGCGTCGAGTCCACCGCCCGGTCCGCGCACGAGCACGGCTACCACGTGGTGCTGGCCACCGACGCGATGACCGACCGGGATCCCGGCGCCCACGAGCACAGCGTCCAGCGGATCTTCCCCCGGCTCGGCGAGACGGCCACCACCGCCGACATCCTGGCCATGCTCGACAAGACCCGGTAGCCGGGTCCGGCCTCACCCGCGCTGCGCGACCCCGCAGTAGCCCCAGCGCGAGCCGTCACTGTCCGCCAGCGCCGGGTCCTCGCAGCCCCACAGGCCCAGGTACGTCACGTCCGCCGGGGCGCCCTCGTAGGGCGGCAGCACCTGCAGCCCGGTGAAGAACTCGCCGCACCGACGCCCGGTCCCGCAGGTGCAGCTGGACCGGCGCGTCGGTGTACACGTCCTGCCAGCGCTGCACCGCGAGCGGCGGCATGCCGTCCGCGGTGGCGTGGGACAGCGCCAGGTAGCTGCCGGGCGCGAGCCAGCTCAGGTAGCGGCGCACCAGTCCCCAGGGGTCCGAGCCGTCCGCGACGAAATGCATGACGCCGGTAATGATCAGCCCGACCGGCTCGGTGAAGTCGATCAGCCGGCCTAGCTCCGGCTCCGCCAGTAAGGCGTCAGGGTCGCGCAGGTCGGCCTGGATCATCGTGGCCCCGTCGTCCCCGTCCAGGGTGTAGCCGAACTCCGCGACCGCCGGGTCCATGTCCACGTACACCACCCGCGCGGTGGGCTGGGCCTCCCGGACGACCTCGTGGGTGTTGCCGACCGTGGGCAGCCCGGCACCGAGGTCGAGGAACTGGGCCACGCCCTGCTCGGCGATCCAGCGTGCCGCCCGCTGGTGGAATCCCCGGTTCGCCCAGGCGATCTCGTGGAATTCCGGCACGATGCCCTCGAGCTCCGCGGCGGCGTCCCGGTCCACGGGCTGGCTATGGCAGCCGCCGAGCATGTAGTCGTAGATGCGGGCCGCACTCGGCCGATCCACGTCGATGTCCGGCCGCAGCTGCGGAATACCCGTCATGGCGCCTCCAGATTGCCCGCCCACCCCCGGTACTGGCCTGCGCTGTGCTGACGAGGCAGCAGCGCCCGCAGCCTTACGGCCTGTAACTGCTGCTTCGCAGCTACGTCGCAATCGTAACCCCGGAACGGTCCCGTCCGGAGGGCACATCGGCCTCAGATAAGACACTTTTGCACCGGGGGCAGACAGCTTCTTGCCCCGCGGTTAGGACACCTTTAGCTCGTCCGGTTCCCCGACCTCGGACTGCGCGCCGCCGCGGAGTACCCGCAACGCGTCCGGGGCCAGGTAGACATGCACCGGCGTGCCCTGGGCGAGGTGCTCGGGATGCCCGCCGTCGTTCTGCACCAGCGCCTGCAGCTGCGCGCCGGCCGCCAGCCGCACCATGACCTGGGTCGACGAGCCCAGGAAGACCAGCCGCTCGACCATGGCCGGGACCCGGTTCGGCCCGTCCGTGCCGTGCTGCTCGATCCGCACCCGCTCCGGCCGGATGACCGCGTGCGCGGTGCCCAGCGTGTCCACGTCCCCGCGGTCCACGTCCAGCGCGGACTCACCCACCTTGACGCAGCACCGGGTGCCCGGGCCGCGCTCGACCACGTCCACTTCCATCAGGTTGGACACGCCCAGGAAGTCGGCCACGTAGGTGTCCGCGGGCTCCTCGTAGACCTGGCGGGGCGCGCCGATCTGGACGATCTGGCCGGAGTTCATCACCGCCAGCCGGTCGGACATGGTGAGCGCTTCCTCCTGGTCGTGGGTGACGTAGAGGAACGTGATGCCGACCCGCTCCTGCAGCGCCTTGAGCTCCACCTTGAGCGAGCGGCGCAGCTTGGCGTCCAGCGCGCCCAGCGGCTCGTCGAGCAGCAGCACGGCGGGGCCGAGGACCAGCGCCCGGGCCAGCGCGACCCGCTGCTGCTGGCCGCCGGACAGCTGCGCCCGGGCGGCGCTTCTCGTAGGAGCGCATCTGGACCAGGTCGAGCGCCTCGTGCACCCGCTGGCGATCTCCGGCTTGGACAGCTTCTGGTAGCGCAGGCCGAAGGCCACGTTCTCGAACACGGACAGGAACGGGAACAGCGCGTAGCTCTGGAACACCGTGTTCACGTTGCGCTTGTGCGGCGGGACCCCGGACATGTCGGTGCCGTCCAGCAGGATCCGGCCGGAGGTGGGCTGCTCGAACCCGGCGATCAGCCGCAGCGTGGTGGTCTTGCCGCAGCCGGACGGGCCGAGCAGCGAGAAGAACTCGCCGCTGTCCACGGTGAGATCGATGCTGTCCACGGCGACTTCCGTGAACTGCTTGGTCAGCGCGACCAGCTGGATATGTCCACCGGGCACCGGGGCCTCCTTCTGTCTTACCGGGCGGGCGAGCGCCCGGACCATTCGAATCCCAGCTGGCCGGACACGAGGCGCATGCTCAGATCGAACGCCCGCTCCGGGCTCATCGAGGGATCCCCGAGCGCGATCTGGATGGCCAGCCCGTCCAGCAGGGCGGACAGCGTGACCGCGAAGTCCTCGGCGTCCACCGGGCCGAACTCGCCGGCCGCCTGGCCGGCCAGGACCAGCGAACTGATCGTCTCACGCCAGCGCTCGTCGAACTTCTGCCGGACGCTGGCCACCTCGGGCAGCCGTACCGACTGGGCCCACAGGTCGAGCCAGAGCAGCCAGGAGCTGGTGGGCTCGTCCTCCAGATCGACCAGGAAGTTCATCGCGACCAGTTCCTCGAGCCGCCTGGCCGCGCTGGTGATTCCCGCCATCCGCCGGGTGCCCGCCTCGTACCAGGCGTCCTCCGCGTAGCGCAGCGCCTCGGTCAGCAGCTGGTCCTTGGTCTTGAAGTAGTAGATGACCAGGGCCGGGCTGGTCCCGGCGCGCGCGGCGACATCCGCGATCCTGGTCTCCGGGAAGCCCCGCTCCTCGATCACCGCGATCGCGGCGCGCAGCATCTGCTCGCGGCGCTGGTCAGCGGTGTCGGCGACGTCGCCGGCGCGTTCACTCATGCGGACATCCTCGCCCAGGTTGACCCTCAGCGGGGCACTTTCACCCAGCGCCCGGCCGATCTGGTGCTCGCTCTTGTGGCAACGGTATCAGCTTTCTAGACTGAACATTCAGTCAATACCCGTGAGAGCTTCTCAGGAGGACGGATTCATGGCCGCAACGCCCACCGCAGCACGGGCCGGCGCAACCGCCGGGTCCTACGATGCGATCGTCGTCGGCGGGGGGCATAACGGCCTGGTGGCCGCGGCCTACCTGGCCAGGTCCGGGGCGCGCACCCTGGTCCTGGAGGGGCGGCACAAGACCGGCGGCGCCGCCACCACGGAGGCCCCGTGGCCGGACGCGCCGGAGTTCCGGGTCACCCGGCTCTCCTACGTGATGAGCCTGCTCCCGCCGACCATCATCAAGGACCTGGACCTGGCCCGGCACGGCTACAAGATCTACCCGATGGGCCCCTACTACCAGGCCTTCCCGGAGGGCGGGTCGATCAAGCTGTACGCCGACGACGCCCGCCGCAACCACGAGGAAGTCTCCAAGTGGTCGAAGAAGGACGCGGACGCCATGCCGCGCTGGGACGCCTGGCTGGCCGGGCTGGCCGACGTGCTCGGGCCGCTGCTGCTCACCGTCCCGCCCAACCTCGGCTCCCGCAAGCCCCGTGACCTGCGTGAGACGCTCCGGCTGGCCTGGAAGAACCGCGGCCTGGACGTGCGCACCGTGGCCGACGTGACCCGGCTGATGACGATGAGCATCGCCGACCTGCTCGACGACTGGTTCGAATCGGACCAGGTCAAGGGGGCCCTGGCGGTCAACGGCGTGATCGGCACCTGGGCCGGCCCGTACGAGCCGGGCACCGCGTACGTGATGGCCCACCACTCGATCGGCGACGTGGGCGACGGGCACCTCGGGAACTGGGGGTTCCAGGAGGGCGGCATGGGCGGGGTATCCAGCGCGATCGAGCTGGCCGCCCGCGAGCAGGGCGCCGAGGTCCGGCTGAACGCCAAGGTGGCCCGCATCCTGGTCGAGGGCGGCCAGGCCGCCGGGGTGGTGCTGGAGAACGGCGACGAGATCCGGGCCCGGGTCATCGTGTCCACGCTGCACCCGCGGACCGCGTTCCTGGACCAGATCGGCCGGGAGCACCTGCCGCCGGACTTCCTGGGCGACATCGAGCACTGGAAGACCCGCAGCGGGGTGGTGAAGATCAACCTGGCCCTGTCCGAGCTGCCCGACTTCCTCGCCGACCCCGGCTCCAACCTGCAGGAGCACCACACCGGGTCGGTGGAGATGGCGCCCACGATGGACTACATCGAGCGGGCCTTCCAGGACGCACGGGACGGGAAGGCGGCCATCCGGCCGTTCAGCGACGGCGTGATCCCCACCGCGTTCGACAAGACGCTGAGCCCCGAGGGCACCCACATCATGTCGCTGTTCACCCAGTGGGTGCCGGCCGACTGGAGCGAGGAGCCGCACACCGCCGAGCTCGAGGCCTACACCGACCGGATGATCGACTGCTACAACGAGCTGGCCCCGAACTTCAAGGCGTCCATCCTGCACCGCGACATCGTCGGCCCGTATGAGATGGAGCAGGAGTACGGCCTGGTCGGCGGCAACATCTTCCACGGCGAGCTGTCCCTGGAGCAGCTGTTCCACATGCGCCCGGCCCCCGGCTACGCGGACTACCGGACCCCGCTGCCCGGCCTGTACTACGGCAGCTCGGCCACGCACGCGGGCGGCGGGGTGTGCGGGATCCCCGGCTGGCAGGCGGCCAAGGCGGCGATCGCGGACCAGAAGAGCGCCAAGCGGGCCGGCGCAGGTCCGCAAGCTGACCCGGCGCGCGTGACCGGTACTTCTCCGCAACGAACACCATGAGCGACGCCGCTGCCGCCACGCCGGGGCCTGGTTTCCCGGGCCCCGGCGTGGCAGACCGTCCGGCGGTGACGGCGATGCTGGAGGCCCGGACCGTAGCCCTGGTCGGGGCCAGCCCGCGGCCGGGCAGCCTGGGCGAGCGGATGATCAGCGAGGTCACCAGGAGCCCGTCCGGGCCCGACGTCTACCTGGTCAACCCGCGGCACCAGCGGGTCGCCGGCCTGCCCTGCCATCCCTCCCTGGCCGACCTGCCCGGGCCGGTGGACCTGGTCCTGCTGGCCGTGCCCGACACGGCCGTGGAGGAGCAGCTGGCCCTGGCCGCGCGCCGGGGCGACCGGTCCGCGGTGCTGTTCGGCAGCGCGCACGAGCCGCCCGGCCAGTCACCCGGCCTGCCCGCGGGCCAGCGGCCCGGCCAGGCCCTGCCCACGCTGCGCGCCCGGCTGGCCGCCACGGCGCGCGGGGCGGGCATGGCCGTCTGCGGCGCGGGCTGCATGGGCTTCGTGAACGTGGTGCACGGCCTGCGCGCGGTGGGGTACGTGGAGCCGGACCCGCTGCCGGCGGCCCGGTCGCGCTGATCACGCACTCCGGCTCGGTGTTCTCCGCCCTGCTGCGCACCCGCCGCGCCCTCGGCTTCACGGTCGCGGTGTCCTCCGGCCAGGAACTGGTCACCACCGCGGCCCAGTACGCCGAGTACGCGCTGAGCCTGCCGGAGACCCGGGTGCTGGCCCTGGTCCTGGAGGCCATCCGGGAGCCCGGCCGGCTCCGCGCGGTGCTGGCCGCGGCCCGCGAGCGTCGCATCCCGGTGGTCATGCTCACCGCGGGCCGCTCGGCCGGCGGCCGGGCCCTGGTGTCAGCCCACTCTGGCGCGCTGGCCACCGCGGACGGTGGCTGGGAGGCCCTGGCCACGGCGTACGGCGTGCACCGCGTGGCCGACCTGGCCGAGATGGCCGACACCCTGGAACTGTTCGCCCTCACCGGCCCCGCCGGCCCCGCCCCCCGGCCCCGCCCCGCCGGCCCCGCCCCGCCGGCCGGGCCCCCGTCACCCCCAGCCCCAGCAGTCGCATCAGTCACCCTGATCCCACCGTGCGCACTGGCATCGCGACCGTGCATGACTCGGGGCTGGAGCGGGCTCACGTGGCCGACGTGGCCGACGAGCTGGGCGTCCCGTTCGCCGCGATCAGCGCGGCGACCACGGCCCGGCTGGCCGCGCTGCTCGACCCGGGCCTGGAGCCCGCCAACCCGCTCGACGTGTGGGGCACCGGGTCGCGCGCCGAGGAGCAGCTGTCCGGCTCGCTGGCCGCGCTGGCCGACGACCCGGCGGTGCACGCGGTGGCGCTCGCCGTGGACCTGGTGCACGAGTTCGACGGCGACCAGTCCTACCCGCTCGCGGTGACCGGGACCGCCCGCCGCACCAGCAAACCGGTCGTGGTGCTCAGCAACGTGCCCGCGGCCATCGACCCTGATACCGCGGCCGGCCTGCGGGCCGGCGGCATCCCGGTGCTGGAGGGCACCCGGACCGGCCTGCTGGCCCTCAGTCATTACCTCGACCACGCCGCCGACCCGGATCCCCCGGCCCCGCCGCCCGCCCCCGACCAGGCTCGCCAGGAGCGCTGGACCCGGGCCATCACGGCCGGGGATGCGCACGGCGCCCGGCTGGAGGACCTGCTCCGCGACTACGGGATCGCGGCCGCGCGGACCCGCGCGGCGGACAGCAGCGCAGGAGCGCTCGCCGCCGCGGCGGAGATCGGTTACCCCGTGGTCCTCAAGACCGCCGAGCCCGGGATCGCCCACAAGTCGGACGCGGGCGGCGTGCTGCTGGGCCTGCGTGACCCGGGCGCGCTCCGGGCCGCCTACCAGGACCTGGCCGAGCGGCTGGGCCGCCGGGTGCTGGTCTGCGAGACGATCCCCGCGGGCCCGGAACTGTCCCTGGGCCTGGCCCGCGACCACGAGCTGGGCCCGCTGCTGGTGGTCGGGGCGGGCGGCGTGCTGGTGGAACTGCTCGCCGACCGCGCCGTGGCCCTGCCCCCGGTCACCGGGGCCCAGGCGGGCCAGCTGCTGGGCACCCTGCGGGTGTCCCGGCTGCTGGCCGGGGTGCGCGGCCAGCCCCCGGCCGACCTGGACGCGGTCGCCGCCGCGATCACCGGCCTGTCCCAGCTCGCCGCCGAACTCGGCGACGTCCTGGAAGCGGTGGACATCAACCCGCTGATCTGCGGCCCGGCCCGCGCGGTCGCGGTCGACGCCCTGGTCATCCCGCGGGCCGCGGGGGCCTGAGCTTAGGGGGCCTGGGCTTAAAGGGGCCTGAGCTTTGGGCCAGGGCCCGGCGGGCCGGGTGGCGCTGGCCGCCTGCGCGTCGGCCAGCGCCACCCGGCGCCGGGCCGGGCCGGCTGGCCCGGAGGCTGGCCTCAGCCAGCCCGGCGGGCTGACCGGCGCGGCGCCCCCCACCGGGCGGGCACCCGGGAGGAAGACACGCCGCGGACCGGGCCGCGGGCGTTGATGATCTGCTGGAAGGCGGTCGGCGGCTTCGACTGCGAGCACCGGCCCCGCACGGTGCGGGCCAGGGTGGCCCAGACCCGGCTGGTGTAGGTGCCCCGGCCGCTGATGTGCCGGTATTTGCCCTTCCCGGCGGCGAGCTTGTAGGTGCCATGCCCGACCGACACCAGCAGGCAGGTCTTCCGGTTGAGCTCGCTCGTCATGCTGGTCCGGTGATGAATGGCCCGGAAGGTGCCGCCCGGAAAATGCACCACGCCGGTATTGAGATTAATGGTGCCGCCCGCGGTAAAAGCGCCCCGGGCGATAGCGCTGTACCGGCTGGAACTGGCCGACACCGACACGAACTGGAAATGCACGGTGCCGCTGGTCATCGTGCTGGCACTGGCGGCGGTGACGCTGGTGCCCGCGACCACCGCGGCGAGAGAAAGCGTGCAGGCTGCCGCGCCCAGAAATCTGCGCATGGTACCCCCTGATATTGTGCGGCTGATTGCGGGGGGACGCTAGCACGCGCCTGAGACCGGGGTTCTTCATTTGACGGTCATTGTGCGCGGCCCGTTAACCCGGCGGCCTGGCAATGTCCGGCCCTGGCACGGTGCATTCATTTATTTGGGCAAACTTCAGCGGCTTCCCGTTTAGCGCGCCGCGTGCGTGCTGAACAGCCTCCTGGCCCACAGGTAGCTGAGCAGCGTAACGGCGGCGCACCAGGCGACGGCGACGATCGCGTCGCGGCCGGCCGGGCGGCCGCCGAGCAGGGCGCGCAGGGTGTTGATGACGGGCGTGAAGGGCTGGTATTCGGCGAACCACCTCAGGCCGGGCGGCATCGAACTGGTCGGCACGAACCCGCTGCTCAGGAACGGCAGCAGCAGCAGGAACATGGGCGAGTTGCTGGCGGTTTCCACGCTCCTGGCGGCCAGGCCCAGGCCCACCGACAGCCAGGTGAGGGCGATGGTGACCATGACGAGGATGCCGAGGACCGCCAGCCAGCCCAGGGCGCCTGCGCTCGGCCGGAACCCGGTCAGCAGCGCGACGGCGATGACGACGGCCAGGCTGAGCAGGCTCTGGATGGTGCTGCCCAGCACGTGGCCGGCCAGCACCGAGGGCCGCCAGATGGCCATGGTGCGGAACCGGGCCACGATGCCCTCGGTCATGTCCGTGGCCACCGAGATGGCCGTCCCCTGCGCCACGGCGGCCACGGTGATCAGCAGGATCCCGGGGGCGACGTAACTGGCGTAGGCGGCCCGGTCCCCCGGGATGCCCGCCAGCCCGGCGCCCAGTGTGCCGCCGAAGACGTAGACGAACAGCAGCAGGAAGATGACCGGCATGCCCAGGATCATCAGCGTCAGGGACGGGTAGCGCCTCAGGTGCCGCAGGTTGCGGCGCAGCATCGTGGCCGAATCGGTCACGGCATAGGACAGGGTGCTCATGCGCGGGTCTCCATCTCCTGGCCAGGCTGCCCGGTGAGGGCGAGGAACACGTCGTCGAGGTCGGGGGTGTGCAGCGAGAGGGACTCGATCTCGACCGATCCGGTGTCGAGGCGGGCCAGCATGGCCCGCAGCGCGGTGACACTGCCGTCGCTGGGCACCTGCAGGGCCAGCGCCTCGTCGTCGCGGGCGGCCCCGTCGATGATGCGGGCGGCCGAGTCCAGGTCCCGCGCGCTGGCGAACTGAAGACTGATGTGGCCGCCGGGGATCCGGCGCTTGAGCTCCCCGGGGGTGCCCTCGGCGACGAGCCTCCCGCGGTCGAGCACGGCGATCTGGCCGGCGAGCTGGTCGGCCTCGTCCAGGTACTGCGTGGTGAGGAAGATCGTGACTCCGCCGGCGACGAGGTCCCGGATGATCTGCCACAGGGTGCGGCGGCTGCGCGGGTCGAGCCCGGCGGTCGGCTCGTCGAGGAAGATCACGCGGGGGCTGCCGACCAGGGTCATCGCGAGGTCGAGCCGGCGCCGCATGCCCCCGGAGTAGGTGGCGGCCGGCTTGGCCGCCGCCCCGGTGAGGTCGAACTGGCCGAGCAGCGTGGCGGCCCGGCGCCGCCCGGCGGCGCGGCCCAGGTGATGCAGGTCGGCCATCAGCCGCAGGTTCTCCTCCCCGGTGAGCAGGCCGTCCACGGCCGAGAACTGGCCGGTGACCCCGATCGCGGCGCGCACCGCGTCCGGATCGCGGGCCAGGTCGTGGCCCGCCACGTGGATCTGGCCACCGTCGGCGGGCAGCAGGGTGGACAGGATCTGCACGATGGTGGTCTTGCCTGCGCCGTTGGGGCCGAGCAGCGCGAACACCGTGCCCTCGGCCACGGTGAGGTCGACGGTGTCCAGCACGACGTGGCTGCCGAATGACTTCTGCACCCCGGTGGCGGAGATCGCCAGCTGCGCAGGGGCCCTGGTGGGGATGGTCTCGGCCATTCCCGCTCCTCTCGATGAGTTCACTCCGGGCGTCCCGGGGAACGGCGGATCACGATGTCGCCGTGGCTGGTGCGGGCGCGCACCTCGGCGGTCTGGTCGGACGGCCCGGGGCCGTCGGCAGTGTCCAGCTGGTTGCGCACGGCGCCGAACTGGGTGTACAGGTCCAGCCGGGCGGCGGTACCGGCGCGGATGCCGATCTCGACGTCACCGTTGGACGTCTTCAGCGAGGCGGCGCCGCGGGCCACGTCGCCGATCCGGACACTGCCGGTGGCGGTGCTGGCCGTGACGCCGGCGTCCGCGTGATCGACGGAGATATCCCCGTTGGACGCGACCACCCGCAGGTCGCCGGCGACATCCCCGACCCAGCTGTCGCCGTTGGAGTTCTTGATCACGGCCGTCCCGTCGATCTCGCGCAGGCGTATCCGGCCCGACCCGGTGCTGACCTCGGCGTGGCCCATGACCCGGTCCACCACGATGGCGCCGCTGGCCGTGCTCGCGTCGAGTGCGCCCGTGGTGTCGAGCTGGATGTCACCCACGGCCGTCTTGACCCGGCAGTCACCCAGCCGCCCCTGCCCCCGGAACGCCGCTATCCCGGCGCTGCCCTGCAGATGTGAGCCAGCGGGCAGCCCGATGGTCACGTCGATCGAGCCGCCGTCACTGAACGGGCTGTACTGCCTCCAGTTCTTCGATGCCTTGATCAGCAGCCTGCCGTCCGCGTACTCCACCCGGGCCTGCTCCGCGGCCCGCACGTCGTCGCCTGCGCCGCTGTCGCTCGGGCGCACGTCCACGACGGTGTCGGTGCGGTCGGTCGCCGTGATCCGGGCGTCGCCGACGCCGATCTCGATCACGACCGTGAGAGGTCCGGGAGTATCGAATGTGGGCATGACAGTCCCTCCGAAGGGGTCGGGAGAGCGTCCGTGCTCGGGACGCGGGATGAGAGGTGAGTACGGGCCGGCGGGCTGGGCTCAGCCCGCCGGTGGGCTGTGGCTAGTGCACCCAGCCGGTGAAGCGCTGGCCGCCTCGCGGTGCGCGGCGGCTGTGGTCGGGGGGATCGTCCGGGGACTGCACCGCCGCCGCGGCGATCCGGACGAGCCAGGCATTGACCGAGAGCCCCTCCCGGGCTGCGGCGTCCTCGATCCTGGCCTTGAGGTGTTCGGGCAGGCGGAAGTTGACCCGCGACATTTCTCCCTCGTCGCCCTCGGGCGGCGCGGCCGGGCGGGTGCCGCCCGCGGGAGCGCTGGCCGGATGGTCGAACGGCTCATCCGCCGGGGGCGGCGTCACGACGAAGGTTGGCTCACGCCCGCGCAGGCGGACATCCACCGACCCGGGCGCCAGGTCACGGGTGATCTCCGCGGCCGCCGCCGAGAGGGCGTCGAGCAGGGCGAGGCGGGCCGCCGACTCCAGGGGCGCGGTGAGCCGCTCGGCCAGGGCCCTGGCGTCGTCCCCTCCGGCCTCGGCGGCCACGGCCAGCTGATGGCGGAGGTCGCCGATGTACTGGGTGAGGTCCATGACGCCATCATGGCACCATTCTGGCGCCAAAGCAAGTCGTGCTGGCTCAGTCTGGTGCCACTGTGGCGTCAGCGCTGGTCAGTGGCGGCCCCGGCGGGCGGCGGAGGCGAGTCCGGCCGCCCGTTCCCGCAACCGGGCCGCCTGGGCGCGGAGCCGGTCGGTGCGCCGGTCGGCCAGGACCTGGCGCACCACGTTGCGGCCGGGGATGCCGGTGACCCCGCCGCCGCCGTGGGTGGCCGAGCCGGCCTGGTACAGCCCGGCCACCGGGGTGCGCAGGTCCGCATAGCCGGCCGCGGGGCGGGCGTGGAACATCTGCCCCAGGCTGAGTTCGCCGTGGAAGATGTTCCCGCCGACCAGCCCGTACTCCTCCTGCATCTGGTGCGGGCCGATGACCTGCCGGTGCAGCACCGAGCTGGTGAACCCGGGCGCGACCTGCTCCATCCGGGCGATGACCCGGTCGGCGTAGGCGTCCAGCTCCGCCTCGTGCGGCCCGGCGGCCCAGCCGTGCGGCACCCACTGGGTGAACATCGACATGACGTGCTGCCCGGGCGGGGCGAGCGAGTCGTCGAACACGCTGGGGATGCAGATATCCGCGAACGGCCGGTCCGACGGGTGGCCTGCGACCGCTTGCTGGAACGCGGTCTCGATGTCGTCCAGGCTCTCGGCCAGCACGATCGTGCCGCCATGGATCTGCGGGTCCGGTGCGGGGTGGCTGGTGAACACCGGCAGCCGGTCCAGGGCCAGGTTGATCTTGACGGTACCGCTGCGGGTCTGCCAGCGCCGGATGTCGGCCACGAAGTCGCCGGGCAGCACCGCCGGGTCGAGCAGCTTCAGGAACGAGATCTGCGGGTGGGCGGTGGTGATGACCGTGCCCGCGTCGATCTCCTCGCCGCTGGCCAGCGTCACCCCACGGACTGTTGCGGCCGAGCCCGGCCCGGAGCCGGTGCGGATCTCACCCACCGCTGCCCCGGTGCGGATCTCGGCCCCGAACGAGCGGGCCGCCGCGGCCAGCGCGGCGGTCACCCCGCCCATCCCGCCGCGCGGGAAGCCCCACGCGCCGGCCTGCCCGTCCACGCCGCCGATGTGGTGGTGCAGCATCACGTACGCGGTGCCGGCCGAGCGGGGCCCGGCCCAGGTGCCGATGACCCCGGACACCGAGAGCAGGCCGAGCATGGCGTCGCTGGAGAAGTACTCCTCGATCAGGTCGGCGATGCTGCCGGTGAGCAGCCGGGTGACGTCCACCACGCCCCGCTCGTCCAGCCCGCGCAGGTGACGCAGCAGCAGTCCCTGCCGCCACAGGTCCAGCGGGCGCCGTGAGCCGAGCCGGGGCGGCACCTCGTCCAGCAGCGGGCCGAGCACCCGGCCGAGGGCGGCCAGGTGCGCCTCGTACCGGGGATAGGCGTCCGCGTCCGCCGCCGAGAACTTGGCGATCTCGGCGTGCCGCCGCGCCGGGTCATCCGGCAGCCGGAGGTACCGGCCGTCGGCGCGGGGCGCGAAGTACGGTCCCTGCGGGAACACGTGGTAGCCGTGCCGGGCCAGGCTGAGGTCGCTGACCAGGTCCGAGGGCAGCAGCGAGACCACGTAGGACAGCGAGGTCACCGTGTAGTCCGGGCCGAACGGGTGCTCGCTGACCGCCGCGCCGCCGACCACCGGCCGCTGCTCGCAGACCAGCACGTCCAGCCCGCTCCTGGCCAGGTAGGCCGCGGCGACCAGCCCGTTGTGCCCGCCCCCGATCACCACCACATCGCGGCTCGTCGTCACCAGCGCGATCCCTCCTGTCCCTGAACTGCCGGTTAAAGGCTGGCCGCCCGCACCGGCCCATACGTCTGCGAACGGGTTTATCACGGTAGCCGGGACGCTGGCCCAGGCGGATCAGCTGCCGAATCCGGCCTCAGCCGCCCAGTTCACTGGCCGCGGCGGACGCGGCCCCGGCCGCAGCAGCCAGGAAGCCGCGGATCGCCTCGCGGTGCTCCGCCGGGATCTCGCCCGCGATGACGGCGAGCCGGGCGTGGAAGTCCGCCAGGGGGGCCGGGCTGCGTGCGATCGCCGCCGGAGACAGCTCGACCAGCACGGACCGGCGGTCGCGGGGGTGCGGGACGCGCCGGACCCAGCCCGCTTTCTCCAGCCGGTCCACGAGCATCGTGATCGCCCCCGAGGTGAACGCCAGCCGCTCGCCTAGCTGGCGCTGGGTCAGCGGGCCGTCCGCTTCGAGGTGCTCCAGGGCATCCAGGTCGGTTCCGCTGATGCCAGCCTGGCTGGCCAGCGCGGCGCGCATGCGGTCTCGCTCCAGGCCGAACCGCTGCAGGGTGGCCGTCATCACATCAGGTTCCGGAGACATCATGTGCCCTTAATATAGCAAGGCAGCTAAGCTGCTTATTAGCAAAGCAGCTTAGTATCTAAGCTAAAGAGATGATCATTATGGATCGCGCCCGCGGCGAAGTGCAGTCTCCCGGCGCCCCGGCGGCTACCGGGCACGGTCCCCCGGCAGCCAGGGTCGCCGACCTCGTGACCGCTCTGTCGATGACGGCCGGGCGCAGGCCGCCGCGCGAGCGGTCGCCGGGCGGGCCAGGCTTACCCCCCGCGACCGTGTCGTCGATATCGGCTGCGGCCCCGGCGCCGCGGCGCGGGTCGCGGCCCGCCAGTGTTCCACCGTGACCGGCGTGGACCCTGCGCCGTCCATGCTGCGGCTCGGCCGGTGGCTCACTGCGCTGCGGCGCGTGCGGAACGTCACGCTTATCCCGGGCCGGGCCGAGTCCCTGCCCCTCCCCGACGCGAGTGTCACCGTCGCCTGGGCGCTGAGCTCGGTGCACCACTGGGCGGATCGGGCCGCGGGCCTGGCCGAAGCGCGCCGGGTGCTCGTCCCGGGAGGGCGGATCCTGCTCGCCGAGCGCCTGGCCGGGGCCGGCGCGCGCGGCCATGCGGCGCACGGCCTGACCCAGGACCAGGCCGCCCGGCTGGCGCGGGATCTGGAAACGGCTGGCTTCGCCGGGGTAGGCACGCAGATCCAGCGGGCGCGGCGCAGGGTGCTCGTCCTCGTGACCGGCTCGCTGCCGGAGGCAGCCGGCTAGTCCGCGTCCCATCCCCGGACCGCCGGGGATGGTGCCAGGGCGGCCGGGATCGACCCGTCCCGCCAGCCCGCCTCCGGCCTTCATGGTCTCGCCAGCCGGGCCGTCACGTACTGGCCGATGTCCGCGCTGGGCTGTTCCATCGGCGCCAGGTAGCCGGCCGAGAACCGGCGCGAGCCCATGCCGTCCTGGACCTGCTCGCAGATGGACCAGTCCTGGCGGTTGACCAGGTCCCAGAAGCCGGCCGCGTCGGAGGGGTCAAAGTCCGGGCGGGCCAGCTCGTCCGGGTGGAACAGGAAGTCGCACAGCACCGTGGTCTGCCCGGCGGAGCGGGGCCACACGGTGAACGCGGCCACGTGGTCGGCGGACAGGCTGAGCATCAGGTTGGGCAGCACCAGCTCGCCGAAGTGCCGGGTCCGCTCCGCCCCGGGCAGGCCGGGGAAGGGCGCCCGGCGTGTGGTGCCGGTCGAGGTGAACGTGGTCGCGCCGGGGCGATGCGGGATCCCGGCCGCCCAGTCGAGGTCACCGCCGCCGCGGCGGAAGGCCGGCACCAGCTCGCAGAGTTCCGGGTGGACCGGGCCGCAGTGGTAGCACTCGTTGTAGTTCTCCAGGATCACCTTCCAGTTGGCCGCCACGTCGTAGCGCAGCCGGGCCCCGGCGCGCAGGTCGGCCAGGGGGTAGGCGGCCACCCGGGCCGGGATCTCCCCCAGCGTGGCCTGGAGCGCGTCCGCCGGGCGGGGCGTGGCGGGCGGCTCGAGCCGGACGAACACGAACCCGCCCCAGGCCGCCACGTCCACCCGATGCAGCGACAGCGCGGCCCGGTGCTCGCGCAGCGCGGGCAGGAACGGCGCGGCGCGCAGCGTCCCGTCCAGCCCGTAGGTCCAGGCGTGGTAAGGACAGCGGACGGTGCCCGGGAACCGGCCGCTGGTCACCGGTGCGGTGGGCTGGCCAGTGGCAGGCGCCTCCCGGGCGGCGCGCTCGCAGGCGGCAGGCCGGGGCACCAGGCGCGAGCCGCGGTGGCGGCACAGGTTGTAGTAGCCGGCCAGGCCGCCGTCCCGGGTGCGGGTCACGATGATGCTCTCCCCGCACACGTCCGCGGCCAGGTAGCAGCCCGGCCCGGTGAGCGCGTCGCCGCGGCCCACGCAGAACCAGCCGGGCAGCAGCACCTGGTCCCGTTCGCGGCCGAACTCGGCCTCGCTGGTGTAGCTGGGGCCGGGCAGGCTCCGCTGCAGCGGCACGCTGCCGTCCGGTGCCATGGCCACCTCCTCAGTCGTCCGAGTACGGATGCGGGGGCGATACCGGCCGTCCCTCGGCGAACCGGCCCGGCCGCAGCGGGGTGATGTCCACGCTGCCCGCGACCGGACGGCCGGTGACCAGGGCCGCGACGGCCTCGCCCACCGCCGGGGAGATCTTGAATCCGGTGCCGGAGAAGCCGGCCGCCAGCACCAGCCCGTCCAGCCCGGGCCACCCGCCGAGCATCGGCCGCCCGTCCGGGGTCATGTCGTACACGCCGGTGATGCCACCGGCGATGCCCGCGTCGGCCAGCGCCGGCACCCGCCGGGCCGCCGCCCCGACCAGCCCGGCGAGCCCCTCCGCCCACTCTCCGGCCCCGTCCCTCATCATCGTGGAGCGTTGTGCGCCGCCGGCGGCGCACAACGCTCCACGTTGGCCCCGCCGGCGTCGGCTGCGTCGCGGGCGGCGCCGGCGGGCGGGGCCACGGTGTCCGGGTCCACGCCGCGGGGGCCGGTGAAGCTGCCCACCAGCGTCATCGTGCCGCCCGCCTCGGGCCGGAAGTAGGTCTGGGTGGTGGAGTCGATGCAGGCCACCGGCGTGCCCTGGCCGGGGGCGTGGCTGAGCACCGCGACCTGGTGGAACTCGGTCTCGATCGGCAGGTCCACGCCGATGCTGGCCAGCAGGGCCGGCGACCACACCCCGGCCGCCGCCACCACGACCCCGGCGTACTCCGGCCCGTCCGGGGTGACGATCCCGGTCACCCGGTCCCCTTCGCGCAGCAGCGCCCGGACCGGCGTGCGCGGCCGGTAGCGCACCCCCCGTTCGCGCGCTGCGGCCAGCAGGTCTCCGGCCACCAGGGCGCCGTCCCCGTAGCCGCCCCCGGGTTCCCAGGCCACCTCGGTCAGGTCGCCGGTGCGCAGACCCGGCGCGAGGGTGGCGAAGTCAGCGGCGGGCAGGACCTCGGCGCGGGCCCCGCAGTCCCGCTGCATGGCCACGTTGGCCCGCAGCGCACCCTCCTCGCCGGGCAGCACGAGGCGGGCGAAACCGGTCCGGCGCACGAACGACGGCCGGCCGGTCAGCCCGGTCCAGGACGCGAACATGCGGTCGCTGCGCACGGCCAGCTCGACCTCGGGGCGGAACGTGTAGTGCATCCGGATCATCGCCGAGGACCGGCTGCTCATCCCGGACCCGGCCGTGTCCCGGTCCACCACGAGCACGTCGCCGGCCCCAGCCGGCTGAGGTGGAACGCGGTGGCCGCGCCGGCCACCCCGGCCCCGACGACGATCACGTCGGCGCTCATCAGGCCGCCCTCCGCGATTTCCGGTCCCGGCGCAGGTCAGCCAGGACCCGGTGGGCCGCGTTAAAGCCGGGCGCCCCGGTGACCCCGCCACCCGGGTGGGCGCCGGCGCCGCACAGGTACAGGCCGCGGACCGGGGTCGCGTAGCGCGCCCAGCCCGGCACCGGGCGCATGTGGAACAGCTGGCCGAGCTGCAGATCGCCGTGGAAGATGTTCCCCTCGGTCAGCCCGTAGCTGCGTTCCAGGTCCAGCGGGGTGAGCACCTGCCGGGCCAGCACGGCGCCGGGCACGTTGGGCGCGAACTGCGCGATCCGGGCCAGCACCCGGTCGCCGAGCTCGTCCCGCCGGGTGTCCCAGGTCCCCTCGGCCAGCCGGTAGGGCACGTACTGCACGAAGCAGGTCATGATGTGCCGGCCCGCCGGCGCCAGCGACGGGTCGACGGCCGACGCCACCACGCAGTCGACGAACAGCTGGTCGGAGTCGGCCAGCTCACCGCGCTTGGCCCGGTCGTAGCAGGCGTCGGCCACGGCCAGATCGGGCGGCAGGGTGAACAGCGCCCGCTGGCCCGGTCCCGCGTCCGCGGGCATGCCGTGCACCCGGGGCTCGGCGTCCAGCACCAGGTTGACCTTGGCGCACGGGCCGTCCATGGTGATCCCGCCCACCGCGGCCCGGAAGTCCCCGGGCAGGTCGGCCTGGTCCACCAGGTGCAGGAAGGTCCGCTTGGGGTCGGCGCCGGACAGCACCACGCGGGCGGCCAGTTCCTCGCCGCTGGCCAGCGTGACCCCCTGGGCCCGGCCCGCGGCGACCCGGATCCGGGCCACCGGCGACCCGGTGCGGATCCGCATCCCGCGGGCCTGCCCGGCCGCGGCGATCGCGTCGCTGATCGCGCCCATGCCGCCCATGACGTGCCCGAAGAACCCCTGCACCTGGTCGTCGCCGCCGGTGAGCAGGTGGAACAGCAGCCCGAGCAGGGTGCCGGGCTGGTAGGGGCCGCCGTGCTTGCCGTACAGGTTGTTGGCCAGCAGCAGCGCCTTGGCCTGGCGGGACTCGAACCGCTCGTCGATGAACTGGCCGAGGCTGCCGGTCAGCATCCGGGTCAGGCCTTCCACGTCCCGGCCGCGCAGCCCGCGCAGGTGCCGGCCGACCCGGACTGCCTCGCTGACCCGGCGCAGGCCGGTGGCCCGGGTGTCCGGGGGCAGCTCCATGAACAGCGGCTGCAGCCGGGCGGCCAGCCGCCGCAGCTCGTCGTGCACCTCGCCGAACGCCCGCGCGTCGGCCGGGGAGTACCGGGCGATCCCGGCCGCCGTGCGCCCGGGGTCGTCCCAGTCGGCGAGGACCGCGCCGTCGTCCAGCGCGACCTGCAGCGCGGGCTCGCAGGGCAGCATGCGCAGCCCGTGGGCGCCCAGGTCCAGCGCCCGGATGACCTCGGGCCGGAGCATGCTCGCGATGTAGGAGGTGGTGGAGGCCCGGCAGCCGGGCGCGATCTCCTCGGTGACGCAGCACCCGCCGGCCGTGTCCCGGGCCTCGACCACCAGCGTGGCCAGGCCCGCGCGGGCCAGCAGGGCCCCGGCGGTCAGGCCGTTGTGGCCGGCGCCGACCACGATCACATCCCAGTCCGGTGTGGCAGTCATGCGGACTATCCGTTTTCTGACTAAAGGTCATTTAAGCGGTCCCGGTGAGCTGAGTATGGTTAGCTCAGCTCTGGAAAGTCAATGAACACGGGCAGGTAGCTATATGACTACTGGTCAGGGAACGACGGTCCGGCGGGCCCCGGAGCGGCAGCGGGCCCGGCAGGAGCGGATCCTCCAGGTGGCCCTGGAGCACTTCGCCCGCCTCGGCTACGAGGAGGCGCGCGCCGAGGAGATCGCCGCCGGGGCGGGCGTGTCCAAGGGCGCGGTGTTCGGCTACTTCGACACCAAGGCCGGCCTGTTCCTGGCCGCCTACCAGGCCGCGGCCCGGTCCCTGCCGGCCTACCTGGACGCCCCGGCCGCGGTCCGCGCGGAGGGCTTCTTCGCGGTCCTGCGCTACTGGATCCAGGCCACCCCGCACCTCATCCACGAGGACTGGATCCCCTACCGGGTCACGCTGATCGGCAACTACTGCACGGGCCTGCAGTTGCGCCGCGAGATCACCCAGTTCCTGGCCCGCGAGGACCCGTACGGGACGCAGGGCTTCGTCCGGTTCGGCATCGACCGCGGTGAGGTGCGCCAGGACATCGGCCCGCGGATGATCGTCTCGATGGTGGACTGGCTGATGGACCGGGTCCAGGACGCGATGGTCACCGAGGAGCTGGACCCGGGCCTGTTCGGGTACAGCAGCCAGCCGCCGGGCGAGCGGGACCGGCGGGTGACCGAGTTCCTCGAACTGCTGCGCAGCGCGGTGGCCGCGCGATGATCGTCCGCCAGGCGGGCATCCCGATGCCGGACGGGGTGGAGCTGGCCGCCACCGTGTACCTGCCCGACGACGCAGACCGCGAGCCGGTCCCGGCGCTGCTGGAGTACCTGCCGTACCGCAAGGACGACGCGATGCTGGGCCGCGACCACGACCTGTACGCGTACCTGGCGCGGCACGGCTACGCCGGGGCGCGGGTGGACATCCGCGGCACCGGGTGCAGCGGCGGGACGCTGCCCGGGGGCGAGTACACCGAGACCGAGCAGCGCGACGCGGAGACGGTCATCGCCTGGCTGGCCGCCCAGCCGTGGTGCACCGGCGCGGTCGGCATGCAGGGCATCTCGTGGGGCGGGTTCAACGCGATCCAGGTCGCGCTGCGGCGTCCGCCGGCCCTGAAGGCGATCCTGGCCGTGGACGCCTCCGACGACCTGTTCCACGACGACGTGCACTACATCGACGGGCTGCCGCACCTGGACGAGTACGCGCTGATGATCGACCACCTGAACATGCTCCCGGCGGCCCCGGAGTTCCGGCTGGACGACGAGGCGCTGGCCCGGATGGACACCGAGCCGTGGCTGATCAGCTTCCTGGCCCAGGCGCAGGACGGGCCGTTCTGGCGGCGGGCGTCGCTGCGGCCGGACTACGGGCGGCTTACCCTGCCCGCCTACCTGATCGGCGGCTGGTACGACGGGTACCGGGACTCGGTGCCCCGGATGCTCGCGCACGGGCCTGCCCCGGTCAAGGTGCTGATCGGCCCCTGGAATCACAGCTACCCGCACAACGCGGTGCCCGGCCCGGCCATCGAGTGGCGCGCGGACGCGGTCCGCTGGTGGGACCACTGGCTCAAGGGCGCGGAGAACGGGATCATGTCCGAGCCGCCGGTCACCGTGTACGTGCGGCACTGGCATCCGCCGGACGTGGAACTGGCCGAGATCCCCGGGCGGTGGCGGCAGGAGAGCGCGCTGCCACCCGAGCGGGCCGAGTTCCGGACCTGGTTCTGCGGGCCGGACGGGTCGCTGTCCGCCTCACCTCCCGCGCCGTCCGCCCGGTCGCTGCGGTACGTGCCGTCGGCCGGGATCGCGGCGGGTCACTGGTGGGGCGAGCTCACCGCCGACCAGCGCGGGGCGGACGCGTGGAGCCTCACCTTCGACACCGCGCCGCTGGAGTCCGACACCGAGATCCTCGGTTTCCCCCGGGTCGAGCTCCACGGGAGCGCGGATGCCGGGCCGCTGCACTGGTTCGCGCGGCTGAGTGATGTGGCGCCAGACGGGACCGTCACGCTGGTCACGGGGCCGGCCGGGCCGCCGCCCCTGATCCGCTGCGCGATCCGGGACCGGCCGCTGACGGGGCGCTGCCGCTGGAGCTGCACGTCACGTCCTGGGTGTTCCCGCGCGGGCACCGGATCCGGCTGGCCGTGTCCAACGCGATGTGGCCGATGATCTGGCCCACGCCGTCCCCGGCCACCGCCGAGCTGCGGCTCGGGCAGGCCGGGACGCGGCTGGTGCTGCCGGTGATCCCGGCGGCGGGGCAGGCGCCCGCGGGGCCGGCCTCCGGGGAGCCGCGGTTCCCGGAGCCCGGGCCGGAGCCCGGGCCGGAGCCCCGGTTCCCGGAGCCGGGGCCGGAAGAGCTCCCCGAGGGAGTCCGGCACTGGGGCGAGATCGTGCCGGTGCGCTGGACCGTGCAGCACGACGAGACCGGGACGGCCGCCGTGTCCTGGCGGGGCGCCTCCGGGGCGGAGTTCCCCTGGGGCCGGGTCGTGGACGAGGAGTACCTGCGCTACGAGGTGCACGACGACCGGCCCGCGCGGGCGTCCGCCCACGGCGAGGCCCGGACCGAGGTGCATCTGGACGGCCGGCTGCTGGTCACGTCGTCCACCCTGGACCTGGACGGCGACGAGACATCGCTGCGCTACCGTTATCGCCGCGAACTGCGCTCGGACGGCCTCGTCATCCGGGAGCGCACCTGGGAGCGCCGCTTCCCCCGCGGCCCCTGGTAACCCAGACGTCCAGCCTGCCGCGCGGCGCGCCCGCTCACCCCGGATCCCGGGTTGTGCTCAGAACTTGCCGGCCTTGACGTTGGCCAGCGTTACCCGGGAGATCTGGTAGTCCTCCACGCCCGCCGACGGTCCGGGATTCGATACCGAGCTGACCGGCAGCCCGGTCGTAGCGCTGATGATGAGCACCTCGTCCCCGCCGACGGCGCCGAACACCGCCGGTCCCGCCGTGATGGTCAGCGTGGGCTGCCCGCCGGTGGTCGAATTCACGACCTTGACCCCGGAGATCGTCAACAGCAGGCGCAGCACGCCGACCCTGATCTCCGAGCCGCCTCCCGCCCAGTTCAGCGCGTACGTGGCATTCGTCCAGAGAATGTTGCTGAACTGCTCCGGGGTCACGCCGCGGGTGGCACGGATCATCCGCATCCGGGCGGTGGCCAGGTCACCGGTCGCCGCCTCGCGGGCCGCCCCCGCCACCCGGGAATCATAGACAGTGGCCAGGTTGGCATGCTGGGCGATCGCCGCCAAGAGGGTTCGCTTGCCGTCTCCCGAGTACAGCTTGCCGCTGTCGGTGTACAGGCCGTAGAAGGTATCCGTCAGTTTGCCCCGGATGATGTGCTTGAGGATCTCCAGCGACGCGTTACCCGGCAGCGCGCTGTCGCTCGCCGAGATGCGGGCGGCCAGGGTCATCAGCGGGGAAGTCGCCGCGGGGGCCCGGGAGGCCGGCCTGGCCGGCGCCGCGGGCTGCGGCACCGACGTGATGGCCAGCACCGCGGCCACCGCCCCGGCGGCGGCGGTCCCGGTCACGCCCGCCAGGCGGCGCCGCCGCCGCTGCGCCAGGGCGCGGTGCCCGCGCGCGACATCGGCCGCCGCGAGGTCCGGGCCGGCCGGTCCCGGCGTGACGGCATCCGGCAGTGCCTGCAGCATGTCTATGACGTCTGGCATAGGAATACTCCCTGGAAGGTTAAGCCGGGTATCAGATGGCGCTGCGTGCGTCCCGGGGCCCCGCGTACTGAGGCATCGCCGCACGCAGCCGTTCAAGCCCGCGCGCGCTCTGGCTCTTGACGGTTCCCTCGCTGCACCCCAGGGCGTCCGCGGTCGCCGCGATGCTGAGCCCTTCGACGTACCGCAGCACGACCGCCGCGCGCATGCCGGCCGGCAGGGTACCGAGCAGGGCCACCACCGCGGTGGCGTCGCCGTGCTCCGGACCGGCGGTGGCGAAGTCGGGCAACTGGGCCGAGACCCGCTCGCGCCTGGTGAACAGGCTCCGGCGGTCGTCCATCGCCGCGTTCACCACGCAGCGCCGTGCGTAGGCCGCCGCCGTGTCCGACCGGACCCGTGGCCAGGCCAGGTACAGCTTGGTCAGCGCCGTCTGCACCACGTCCTCGGCCTTGGCCATGTCACCGGAGACCAGCAGCGCGGCCACGCGCACGAGCGCGGCCCGCTGCACCATCACGAATTCGGTGAACTCGTGATCTCGATCCGCAGGCCACCTCACCGGCACGCACCTTTCGTCGCTGGCACTTTCCCTGAACACCCACGTGGACACTCCTCATACGGGGATCGAGGCGTCCGCGTTGCATGCCGGACTAGTAAAACGACGGCTGGGGGTGCGCCGGCCAGGAGTGCCACCGCGTGGTTGGGGGCGGGTGGCCGGGGACGGGCCGCTGAGCGTGGCTCCGTCAGATCTGGGGAGATCTGGTGCGGCTATCTCGCTGGTGGTGGATCCGGAGGCCCGGCGGGGCGCTTCTGGTGGTGGTGCGGTCAACCCCTCGGCAACGGCGGACAGCCCCTCGGCGGGGGCTGTCCGGGAAGACCGGGCTCGCGGGCCACTTACAGGCCGCCGAGCAGGTCGCGCAGGGCCTGGGTGTAGGCGCCGAGGGCCTTGCGGCCGTCGCCGGTGAGAGCGACCGTGGTGATGGACACGGTCCCGTTCCTGGTCTTCTCACTGCTGATGTAGTCGGCTTCTTCGAGCTTGCGCAGGTGGATGATCAGGTTGCCGGGGGTGAGCCCGATCATCTCCTGCAGGCGGGTGAAGGAGAGCGTGTCGCCGTCGGGCAGGGCCGCCAGCGTCGCGACGATCTTCAGCCGGGTGGGCACGTGGATCAGCGGGTCGAGCGCGTCGTCAGTCATGGTCCACCCTCATCCGCGCTGCCGCCGGGCGACGGCGGCGGCCTTGCCCAGCAGCACGGCGCACAGGCCCACGCCGGCCACCGCCCACGACCCGGCCGGCCCGGCGAACGCGCCCACGACGCCGACGGCAGCGACCGCGAGCCCCATGCCGGACGCGCGCCAGCCTGCCCGTTCCGCCATGACGGCCGCATAGGCCAGGCCGGGGACGATCAGCACCGTGGTGGGGTACAGGGCGAAGCTCACCCCGGCCGCGTGCAGGGACAGCATGAGCACGGGCACGGCGGCCCAGGCCAGCACCAGGACGATGATCTCGGCCGGGCGCAGCCGGGTCCTGCCGCGGACCCCGGTCATCGCGTGCTCGCGAACCGCGACGGTGGCGCCGAAGTTGAGGACGATGAACGCGAGCAGGATGGGGATGTCCGCGGAAGTCGGGCCCCGGTAGGGGTGCTGTCCGCGCACGGTGAGCCAGATCGCGCCGAGGGCGGCCAGGACCGCGACCGCCCTGGTCGCCAGCAGCCACGGCGGGGAGGGCGCGAACTTCCGGCGTGCCTGCTGGGTGGTCTGGTCCAGCAGGGCGGCGGCCTGCTGGGGATCGAAGCTGCCTCCGTTGCCGGTGGCGGCGGTGTCGGGGGTGTGGTTCATGGTGTCTCCCTTCTCCGACTCTATGCCATAAAGTAGACCCTGCTTTATGGCGCAAAGTCAAGGGCTCAGACCCCGGAACTTTATGACGCAAAGTCAGGCGCCCAGCGGCGGCAGGGTGGACCGGCCAGCGGGGCGGATGGAGCGGCCAGCGGCGGCGGGATGAAGCCAGCAGGTGCGCCGGCGAGGTGACGTCAGCGGCTGGTGACGGGCGGGCCGCGGACTCACTGGGCGGCCCGGGGCCGGGGTCAGCCCGGGGTCATCACCTTGGGCGGTGGGGCGGCCGGGAGCGCCAGCGCGGCTGCGGACGCCGGGACCGCCGGGGGCTGGGCCCGCCACACCCACGTCCGGTACGACCAGTAGCGGAAGAGCGTGGCCAGCGCGATGCCGGTGACCAGGGCGGCGTTGTAGGGCAGCTTGCCGTGCAGGCCCAGCAGGTACGTGGCGAACCCGAGGCAGGCCAGCTGGATGACCAGCCCCACGGCGTTGAGCAGGAAGAACAGGACGCCCTCGCGGCGCACGCCGCTGCGCTGGCGGGACCGGAACGTCCAGTAGCGGTTGCCGGCGTACGAGACGGCCGTGGCGGCGACCGTGGCGATCACGTTGGCGGTCAGCGGGCCCTGCCCGGCCCGGAAGTGCAGCAGGTTAGTGCCGGCGTCGGTGACCGCGAAGGCCAGCACGCCGACCAGGCCGAACTTGCCCAGCTCCCCGGCGAGGGGCCGGACCCTGGCGGAAAACCCGGACACGACACTCACACAGTCAGGTTAAGCGCGCCGGAGGCGCAAACCGGGCGCCCGCGTGTGCCGATAACCACACCGTAAGAACCGCGCCGGCGCCCAGGACCACGCGCCCAGAACCCACGCCCGGCACCCGCAGGACCCGGGGTCAGTGCGGGGTGCGGATCCAGACTGAGGCGTGCGCCGGTTCCAGGGCCTGCCGGACCGTCCGGGCCAGGTCGTCCTGGACCGCGTCCAGGTCCACCGCGTCCTTCAGCCGGGCCGCGAACTCCGCCACCATCCGGTCGGCGTCGTAGCGGGCCCGGTTGAACCGCCGGTCCACTACCCGCTGCACCCGGCGCCGCAGCGGGCTGAACAACGCCGCCACCACGAGCGTCGCGCCGGCCACCACCACCGGCGAGGACGGCGGCAGGACCACCGCTGCGGCCAGGACCAGGCAGGCGTAGAGGCCGACCAGCAAGGCGGTGACGATCGCGTAGGCCAGCGTCCGGCTGATCACCCGGTCGATCTCGTACAGCCGGTACTTCAGGATCCCGATGCCGATCCCGACCGGCAGCGCCGCGGCCCCCAGGTCCGCGGCGGCCTGGACCGCCTGGGCGGCGCCGGAGGACTGCCCGCCCCAGAAAATGGTGACCGCGGTCGCGACCACACAGCACACGGCCCCGCTCAGGAGCCACTTGAGCTGCTGGCGCCGCTGACCGGCCGAGTGCCGGTAGCTGACCGCCTGGCGGGCCACGAAGACCAGCCAGAGCGCGAGGACCAGCCACCCGGCCGCCAGGCCGGCGCGATCCGCCGCGGCCGCCGCGCCCGCCGGGGCCGGGCTGGCCAGCGGCGCGCCGGTCCAGTCGATGTGCAGCGGCCGCGCCGCGGCCGCGGCGGCCTGGCCGGCGAACTGGTGGACGGTGAACAGCGCGCAGCAGGCCAGGAAGGCCCACGCCACGACACGCCAGCGGCGCGAGGGCGCCGCCCCGTCCGGGAACAGCAGGACAGCCAGCCCGGAGCTGGCCGCCACCAGGAACGCGATCGCCTGGGCGAGCACCGCCACCCGGCCGCCCGGCAGCGCCCCGTGGTGGATCCGGTAGTCGAGCACCGAGTAGAGCAGGGCGACCCCGACCACGGGAACCAGCAGCGCCCAGCTGAGCAGCAGCCACCCGATCGGGTTGCCGGGCTGCCGCCGGGCCACGACGAACCCCACCGCCGCGCTGACCAGCGCGGTCACCGCCCCGCCGCCGCCGTAGAGCGCCTGCCGGTAATCCCGGGTGAGGACCAGCAGCAGCAGGCAGGACGCGAACAGGACCAGCACCACGGTGACGGCCAGCGCGGCGAGCAGGCCCGGGCCCGTCGCGGTCACCGGCGACGCCAGCCGCGCGCCGCGCGCCGCGGTGCCCGTGGTCCCCGGGGCACGGCCCGGCTGCCCTTGACCCACGAGCGTCACGCTACGCCGGGAACCGTTCCGGGAACGTTACCGGGCGCTCCCGGCCCGGGCCCGCCGCCTGCTCAGAACAGGACGTACAGCTTGCGGATGGTCTCGTGGATCTGCCAGGTGCCGGCCCAGCCGACCGGGAACACGGCGCTGTCTCCGGGGCCGATGTCCTGGGGCTCGCCGCCGTCCGGGGTGACCGTCATCCGGCCGCTGACGATGTGGATGGCCTCGTTGGTCTCCAGCTTCCAGTAGGAGGGGCCGGGAGTGCACTCCCAGACGCCCACCTCCAGGTCACCGTCGGCCCAGGTGGTGGTGCCCGACGTGTGCATGGGGTCGCCGGTGGCCTCGGCCAGCGGCCCCCAGTCCTCGAGTTCGCCGTGCAGTGCGGCGGCGGACAGGAAGGGCGTCACCGGGGTGGTGGTGTCGGTCATGGCGCGTTCGGTCCTCTCAGGGTTAGCGGGTACCTCAGGGTTAGCGGGTAACTCAGGGCTCCGGGTTCCGGGGCTCTTCGTACGGTCAGGCTGACTGCGGGAACGGCAGCGCGATCGGGTCCGTGGGGATCTTGCTGCGGCCCTGGTCGTCGAAGCGGTCCAGGCCCAGGCCCGTGGTGTCCACCACCGCGGAGAACCCGGTCTGGGCCAGGTCGGCGGCGGCCCGGGCCACGCCGGGGCCCCACATCATGCCGGCCCCGCCCGGCGCGGCGACCGTCACCCCGGCCACCGGGCCGTCCGGGCCGAGCGCGGGACCGATGATCGGCAGGTGGTCCGGGGTGTAGTCGATGGTGGCCGCCCAGAGCCGGCGCAGCCCGAGCCCGGCGGTCACCGGGACCAGCCGGTCCAGCCGGGTGCGCATCCGGGCCAGGTAGGCCTGGTCCACCTCGGTGGCCCAGCCGGGGGGTTCCGCCGGGTTGCTCATCCCGAACAGCAGGCCGCCTTCTTCCGGGCGCCAGTACAGGCCGGAGGCCAGGTCGAAGACCATCGGCACCCGCGAAGGATCGAGGTCCGGGTGCGGCTCGGTGACCGCGATCTGGTGGCGGGCCCCGCCGACCGGGATCCGCAGCCCGGCCAGCCGGCCCACCTCGGCCAGCTGCGGCCCGCCGGTCAGCACGACGGACGGGGCCGCGATGGGGCCGGCGGCGGTGTCCACCCCGGTGACCCGGTCCCCGTCGCGGCGCAGCCCGAGGAAGCGGCACTGCTCCCGGACCACGACGCCGGACCGGGCCAGGGCCACCGCGTAGGCGGTCACGTTGCGCGGCGGGGTGATGAAGCCGTCGTCCGCGCAGAAGGTACCGCCCAGGGTCTGGCCCGGGGCCAGCGTGGGATTTCGCTCGTCCACCTCACCCGGGCTGAGCCACAGCACGTCCAGGCCCAGGTCCAGTTGCATGGCCATCCGCTCGCGGGCCGCGGTGACCTCGGTCTCGGTGAAGCACGGCAGCAGGTAGCCCTGGGCCACGAAGCCGGAGTCGAAGCCGAGTTCGTCGCGCTGGAGCCGGTAGAAGTGCTGGGACCACTGCCCGAGGCGCACCGCCTCCGGGGTACCGCCCTGGGCCCGGACCACGCCCGCGGCCCGGCTGCTCGCGCCCTGGCCGAGCATCCCCTTCTCCAGCAGGATGACCCGCAGGCCGTCCCGGCGCAGGAAGTAGGCGCACCATGCGCCCACGGTCCCGCCGCCCACGACGACAACGTCGGCGGTGTCCGCATGACCGGTGAGGGGCATTGGCACGAACCCGATGCTGACATAAACTGAACAGTCAGTCAAGGTGGTGGGGCAGGGGCCGGGCAGGGTTCCGGCCCCGCGGGCGGGTCCGGGCGAACTCGGCCGGGCGGGCCCGGACGAACTCGGACGAACTCGGCGAGGAGCTCAGCGTGTACGGATTGTCAGACGAGGATCTTGCGCTGCAGGCGCGGGCGGCGGCGTTCGCGGACGAGCTGATCCCGTTCGAGGCCGAGGCCGAGCTGGCCGGCGGGGACCTGCCGGCCGACGTGGTCGCCGGGCAGGCCAAGCGGGCCCGCGAACTCGGGCTGGCGTCCACCAACATGCCCCGTGAGCTCGGCGGCGGCGGCTGCGGCACGCTGCAGCAGGTCCTGGTCCAGGAGCAGATGGGGCGGGTGACCAACGCCCTCGGCTGGGTGGCGGCCACTCCCCCGTCGTGGCTGCCGCCGGTGGCCACCCCCTACCAGATCGAGCACTTCGTCCGCCCGGCCGTCGCCGGGGAACGCGAGGAGTGCTACGCGATCACCGAGGAGGGCGCCGGGTCCGACGTGGCTGCCCTGGTGGCCACCGCCCGCCGGGACGGCGGCGAGTACCTGCTCAACGGGGTCAAGTGGCACGTCACCTCGTTTAACTCGGCCGATTTCGCGTTCTTCCAGGCCGTCCTGGCCGACGGGCCGCACGCCGGGGAGCACGCGATGTTCCTGGTCGACCTGCCCAGCCCCGGGGTGTCGGTCGTCCGCACCCCCGCGTACTCGCACACGATCAGCCACCACCACCCGATCGTGGCGTTCACCGACGTCCGCGTCCCTGCTGCGCACCTGATCGGCGCCGAGGGGGACGGGATGTCGTTCGCCTACGAGTGGTTCCGGTTCGAGCGGCTGATGGTCGCGGCCCGCTGCCTCGGCGCCGCCGAGCGGCTGACCGCGGAGATGACCACGTTCGCGACCGAGCGGCAGGTCCAGGGCCGGCCGATCAGCGAGTTCGGCACGGTCGCGGCCATGCTCGCGGACAGCCTGACCGAGTTGTTCGCGGCCCGGTCGATGGTCTACGAGACGGCCCGCGGCATCGACCGCGGCAGCGACGTGAAGATCGCCCATGCGCAGTGCTCGATGGTCAAGCTGTACGCCTCGGAGATGGCCGGCCGGGTGGCCGACCGCGCCGTCCAGGTCTTCGGCGGCCGCGGCTACATGCGCGAGAACGTGGCCGAGCGCTTCTTCCGGGAACTGCGGGTCGAGCGCATCTGGGAGGGCACCAGCGAGGTCCAGCGGGCCATCATCGCCGCGCAGATGACCAAGCGCGGCCCCGCCGCCCTCGCGTGACCAGTCGCCGGAGCTAGAGGCCAGGCCCGCCGTAACGGCCCTGGACATCTGCCCCGCCGACGCCGCCGTGGGTTTCGGCGGCCCCGCGGGCGGACCGCGCCTCCAGGCCGATGTCGCGGCGGGCCGCGTCCAGCCGGCGCCGCCTCAGGTCGTACACAACTCCGCAGGCGAGCAGGACGACGAGCACCACGACCATGACCAGAAGAGGGTTCACCGCGTCACCTCCCGGGAGCATTTTCACTGTACGGCCCGCAGCCCGCCGCTCGCGGTCCGGGACCTCGCGCCAGGCCCGGCGATACGCAAAGCTGGCCTTCTGGCCACGGCCGGGCCAGGAGGAGACAGATAAGACAGGGCTGAGGGTCAGCTCCCAGAGACGTGGAAGGCGACGAGCGGCACCCAGCGCATGGTGGGCACCACGGTCACGCCGGCCGCGCCCAGCGCCGGGGCCAGCCGTGATTCCAGGAACGCAGCCTGGTCCGCCCGGGACGTCCAGACCTCGGTGACCACGAAGTTGCCGTCGTCGCTGCGGCCCGCCGCATGCGACAGCATGCCGGACGGCCAGTCCCCCTTGCCGGTTTCCATGTCGATGCCGAGGTTGCCGTTGACTGCGGCGTAGTCGGCGTCGTTCAGGCCCGCGAACTCCAGGATCAATGCTTCGCTCATCGTCATCCCCCGTGGTGATTTCTCCCGAGCATGTCACTACCTGGGCAAAGAGGACACCCGCCTGACCTCCGCCCGGTCCGCGCCAGGGCCCCCGCGGGCCAGGGAGACCAGCGCTGGCCCGGTTTTCGTTGCGGAGAATTTTGTCCCGGGCCCGCCCGGCGGCCTGCTTGCCTTCGCACGATTACTTGTGCAAGAGTAATCGCGTGTCTTCCATTCGCTTGTTCATCCTGGGCACGCTGGCCGCGAGCGGGCCGCTGCACGGGCACCAGATCCGCCATCAGGCCCAGTCGGACCGCACCGAGGACTGGGCCGACGTCCACGTCGGGTCGCTGTACGGGGCGCTGAAGCGGCTGGCCCACGAGGGGCTGGTGCGGGAGGTCCGCACCGAGCGGGTCGGCAACCGGCCCGAGCGCACCATCTACGAGATCACCCGGGCGGGCTACCAGGCCCTGGCCGCGGTCCGGGAACGGGCGCTGCGCGAGCTCACCCTGCGCAGCGACCCGTTCGACCTGGCGCTGGCCCAGTCCCGGGACCTGCCCGAGGAGACCCTCACCCAGATCGTGGCCGACCGGCTGGCCGGGCTGCGGGTCCAGGAGACGTCGCTGCGGCACCGGGCCGAGAGCGCGGACATCTATCTCAACGAGGCCGAACGGATGATCATGCGCCACTTCATCGCGCGCGCCGCCGCCGAGGTGCGCTGGCACGAGGAACTCCTCGGCCGGATGCCGAAGATCGCCGCCGACTTCCGCGACGGGATCGGCGCCCCGGCCACCCGGGAGGAGGCCCCGTGACCACCAGCGCCGGCCCGGACCGCGCGACGGCCGCCGCCCCGGCCGGGCATGGCTGGCGGGCCGTCTCGATCGTGCTGGTCGGCGCCTTCATGGCGCTGCTCGACACCACGATCGTGAACGTGGCGCTGCCCAGCATCCGGACCGGGCTGAACGCCTCCTCAGCCAGCCTGGAATGGATCGTGGCCGGCTACGCGCTGGCCTACGGCCTGGCCCTGGTGCCCGCCGGGCGGGCCGGCGACCGGTTTGGCCACAAGCCGCTGTTCCTCATCGGCCTGGCCATCTTCACCCTGGCCAGCGTGGCCTGCGGGATCTCGCAGCACCCGGCCGAGATCGTCGCCGCCCGGGTGGTGCAGGGCTTCGGCGCCGGCGTGTTCTACCCGGCCATCGCCGCCACCATCCAGCTGTCCTTCACCGGGCCGCAGCGCTCGAAGGCGTTCGGCGTGCTGGGCGCGACCATCGGCGTCTCGACCGCGCTGGGCCCGCTGCTGGGCGGCCTGATCATCGCGGCCGCCGGGGTCAGCGACGGCTGGCGCTGGGTGTTCCTGGTCAACCTGTTCATCGGCGCGGTCACCGTGCCGCTGGCGGCCTGGCAGCTGCCCCGGTCGGCGGCCCGCGGGCGGCGCGGTTTCGACCCGGCCGGCCTCACGCTGCTCACCGCCGCGCTCCTGCTGCTGCTGATCCCGCTGGTCGAGGGCGAGCAGGCGGGCTGGCCGGCCTGGTGCTGGGCGTGTTTCGGCGGCTGCGCCGTGGCCATCGCGCTGCTGGCCGCCTGGGAGCAGCGCCAGGAGCGCCGCGGCCGCGACCCGCTGCTCAAGCCCGCGCTGCTCCGGCAGATGTCGTTCTCGGCCGGCGCGATCTTCGCGGTGGTCTACTTCGCCGGCTTCGCCAGCGTGTTCTTCACCCTGTCGATCCTGTGGCAGGAAGGCCTCGGGCACAGCGCGCTGATCACCGGCCTGGTCATCGCCCCGTTCTCGGTGGGCAGCCTGATTTCGGCCTCGCAGAGCGACAAGCTGTCCGCCCGGCTGGGCCGGATGGTCCTGGTCACCGGCTGCGTCCTGGTCATCGCCGGCCTCGGCTTCGCCATCCTGGTCGTCCACCTCACCGCGCCCGGGGTCAGCGGCTGGTACCTGGTGGCGCCGCTGTTCGTGGCGGGCCTGGGCAACGGCATGACGATCGCGCCGAACCAGGACTTCGTGCTGGCCACCGTGCCCCGCCAGGAAGCGGGCACGGCCAGCGGCGTGCTGGGCACCGCGCAGCGGATCGGCACCGCGCTCGGCATCGCGATCATCGGCACGGTGCTGTTCGGCACCCTGGCCGTGCGGCCCGGGCCGGACGCCGTGGCCACCGCGTTCACCCACAGTGCCCAGCTGGCCCTGCTGGCCAACCTGGGCTTCGTAGTGCTGGCCCTGATCCTGGTGCTGGCCCTGCCGCGCCGGATCCCCGGCCACGAGCGCTAGCGGCAGCCCGGCCCCGGGGGTCGGCCCCGGGTCAGCGCACGGAGGCCACGGTGGCGCTGCCGGTGTTCCAGACCGGCTGGCCCAGGTAGCCCCGGGCGATCATGGTGACGAACTGGTAGACCGCGTCCTCCTCGGCGGACAGCGGGCCCGGGATGGCCTGCGGCGAGGCCAGCCCGCGCTGCACCGACTCGCAGGCGTGCCAGTCCTGCTGGTTGGTGATGTCCCAGAAGTCCACCGCATACCCCGGGTCGAACCCGGGCGCGTCCGCCGCCTCGGGCGCGAACGCCCAGGTGCACTCCACCCGGGTCCGGTCCGCGGCGAGCGGCGTCAGCCGGTGCGTCATCACGTAGTCCGGGTGCAGGCTGAGCAGGATGTTGGGGAACACGTTGACGTAGATGACGGTGCGCAGCCCGGTGGCGTCCAGCTTCCGCAGCGGCACCCCGCGGCTGGTGCCATCCAGGGACATGGTGGTCATCCCGTCGCGCAGGTCCATCCAGCCGCCGACCCAGGTGCCGGGGGCCGCGTAGTTCTCGCCGCTCTTCGGCGGGCTGACCTTGCACAGCTCGGGGTGGATCTGCGGGCAGTGATAGCACTCGTGGTAGTTCTCGGTCAGGATCTTCCAGTTGGCGGCGATCTCGTAGTCGTGCTGGCCGCGCACCACGAGCCTGCCCACCTCGTACGGGGCGATCAGCTCGTCCAGGGTCCCGAGGGATTCGGCCAGCGGCCCGGAAGTTCCAGATCCCGCAACGAAAACCAGTCCGTGCCACTCCTCCACCGGCAGCTCGACGAGTCCCCAGGCGCCGGCGTCGAAGCCGGGCCGGTTCTTGAAGCCTGCGGCCGCGCGGAGGTTCCCGGTCAGACCGTAGGTCCACGAGTGGTAGGGGCAGATGATGACGCCGGCCTGCGCGGAGGCGCCGCAGGGCAGCAGCTCGTGGCCGCGGTGGCGGCAGAAGTTGGCGAACGCGCGGAGCTGGCCGTCGTCGCCGCGGACGAGCAGCACGCTGCCCTCGCCGACCGGCTCGGCACGCATGTCCCCGGCGGCCGGCGTCTGGGGGCTGCGTCCCACGCACATCCAGTCCGCGCCGAAGAAGTACTTCTTCTCCCAGGCGAACACGTCCGGGTCCACGTAGGCGGCCCGGGGCAGCATGCGGCTGCTGCCGAACGGCCGCAGCGACTCCTGGACGGCGGCCTCGTCGAGCGGGGCGGCCGGGCGGACCGGCGACGCGGCGGGGGACGCGAGGGACGCCGCGGGCGAGGCGGCGGGGGGCACGGCGGGGGGCACGGCGGAGGCAAAGTCCTGACTGACCATACAGTCAAGGATAGGCGGGGCGGCCGGGCGTGTCCAGGGGTCCGGGCGGCAGAGGTGCGGGCGCCCGGGGCCTAGGGGCGCTGGGGGCCTGGGCCTTGCACCAGGCGGGCGAACCGGCGCAGCGAGGCGGCCAGGGCCGCCTCGGCGAGCGGCCGGACGGCCAGCCCGGCCAGCCTGCCCAGCGCCGGGGACAGCGGCAGGTCCAGCTCCTCGGTCCAGCGGAACTCGCACTCCATGCCGACCGGGATGACCTCGAAAATCCCGGACCCGCGGACCACCCGGCCGGTGTGCCGGACCACGCAGCGCAGCGGCGGGTCCCACTCGCTGATGATCATGGTGTCGGTGAAGCCGACCGGGCCGACCCCGGTCCAGCCCACCACCGTGGCCCCCAGGCCCTGGCCGCCGCGCACCGTGGTGGCCCAGATCCACTCGTGCTGGCGGGACCAGTCGGTCACCAGGTCCCAGACCTCGTGCGGGTCGGCGGCCACGTGCACCTGCGCGGTGACCCGCAGCGGGGTGACCGGGCGGTTCAGGTCGGTCATGCGTGATCATTACCGTTCTGGGAGGAGCCGAACCGCAGGTAGATGGTGAGCGCGAGGATGAAGACCGCGATCCCGGCGGCCAGGTAGAGCACATCCAGCGTGGCCTTGTCGAACTCCAGCAGCACGTCGGTGAAGGTCACCGCGACGACCAGGATGATCATGGCGATGACCCGGGCCTTGAGGTCGTTGAGGTCGTTCATCTCCAGCCAGGCCGGCAGCGAGCGGCGCGCGCTGGCCGGGTCGATCCGGGCGACGAACAGCTCGTACAGGCCGATGGCCGCGATCAGGAGCGTCGCGCCGATCAGGAACAGGTCGATCTCGGTGAGGAACAGGCGCAGGTTGTGGGCGGCCCAGGGCTGGTCCGCGATGTCCGCCACCGAGTGCACGGCGTACACGGCCCCGTAGACGTAGGCACCGACCCCGGACAGCGCCAGGACGACGACCGGCAGCACCACGGTGAGCTGGGCCAGGGACAGTCCCCGCTCGAAGTCACGGCGGACCCGGTGGCCGATGAGCGGCCCCAGTTTCACCCCGCCGTCCTGGTCCTCGTCATTCACCGGCTTCGGCTCAGTCATGAGCCGCCGCTGCACTATCGTGGGCGGCGAAGGGGAGTAGCCCCCGATTGGTAATCGACATGCTGGCGCCGGCGGCGCCCGGTTGCCAGGCCTGCGCTCGGTGCAGGTGGGCGAGACCTTCATCCCATTCGTCACGGGTCGGTCCGTGGCCGGGGTGAAGGCGTGCCCTCATCCCGGCCGGCAGGCTGGCCCCCGATCTCGTGCGGAAAAGGGCCAGCGTGAACCCTGCCGTCGTCGCCGCGGTCTTCCCCGTGATCTTCCTCGGCGAACTGCCCGACAAGACCATGTTCGCCTCCCTGGTCATGGCCACCCGGGGCCGTCCGTTCGCGGTCTGGGTCGGCGCGACCGCGGCGTTCGCCGTGCACGTGGTGATCGCGACCACCGTGGGTGTGCTGCTCATCGACATCCTTCCCCACCGGGCCGTGGAAGTCGCGGTCGCCCTCACATTCTTCGCGGGAGCCGGGTTCGTGCTCTATGAGGGGCTCCGGGGCGGGGACGAGCTGGCGGAGGCTGATCCGGGGGGGCCGGTCATGCGGCGGCGGCGCAGCGCGATCACCGCGTTCGTGCTGATCTTCCTGGCCGAGTGGGGCGACCTGACCCAGGTGCTCACCATCAACCTGGCGGCGCGGTATCACGCGCCGTGGTCGGTCGGGACCGGCGCCCTGCTCGCGATGGCGGCGGTGGCCGGCATCGCGGTGGCCGGCGGGCAGGGACTGCTCCGGTTCGTCAACGTCCGCGTGGTCCGGGTCATCACCGCGATCGTGCTCCTCGTCCTGGGGTGTTACGCCAGCTGGACCGCCCTGGGGTAAGCCGCCTGGGTAAGCCGCCTGGGTAAGCCGCCCTGAGGCAAGCCGCCCTGAGGCAAGCCGGGTCCCTTATGCTCAGGGGGCATGAGAGGCCGGAACCCGGAGCATTACGGACAGTCGCTTTCCCGCCGGGGGAAGTGGGTCTTCGGGCTGATCGGCGCGGGCGTCCTGGTGATCTTCGCGGGCGTGGGGGTCTGGTCCGGGCTGCACCACGGGGCCTACGACCAGTCCAGGAACGGGTGCATCAACCTCTCGGTGGTCAGTTCCACCGGAGGGGCCGTCGAGCACGCGTGCGGCGGCCAGGCGCGCGCCCTCTGCCGGACGGCCTACGCGCACACCGGCAGCCAGGCCCGGCTCACCCGGGCCCAGTGCAAGCTCGCGGGTATCGGCGCCAGCCAGGCGGGGTAACCCCGCGAACGGGGTGGCGCCGATAACCGGTGGCGGCCCGGGAACCGGCGGCGGGCCGGAAACGTGCCCGGGAAAGGCTGCGGGCCACGGCGCCGCCAGCCAGGTAGCCGGCGGACCGTGGCCCGTCTCGTGGAGGTGGCGGGAATCGAACCCGCGTCCTTCAGTACATCACCAGGGCTTCTCCGAGCGCATCCTGCGTCGCTTTTCTCGGCCCCGGCAGTCCTGCAGGCAAGCTGCCGACGGGCTCAGTCGCTGTTAGATGTCCCGACCGGTCCCGCGACCGGGCTGGTCGGTGAATCCTCCTCGCTGATGCCAGACACCGGGTCGGAGGCATCCCCGGGCTGACAAACCTCCTACCCCTGCGGTTATTTAGGCCGCGAGGGCGAGGTTAGTGCGCTTAACCTTGGCACTTATGAGGTTTGCGGTCACAGTATTAACGAGGTTATGTCCGCCGTCCTCGGCTCGCTTCCCCTGGATCAACTACTGAAGTCGAAGCCTGTCACCCCCTGGTGGGTTGTCGTCCTTCCGGACGCTACAGGATTCAACGCGGAACGGCCAAGCGGGATTCCGCCGCCGCCCGCTGACACGCAAGATGCCCGATGGACGGCCCGCAGAGCGGGCCCCATCGGGCATCCCACGTGGTGATGAGACACCCCCGTGGGCGCTGGCGGTGGCCGAAGTGCGCCCACGGGGGTCGACCGGCAGGGTCGGGGCCGGTCTTCACGCCCGGACCTCCCCCGAGATGAGGTCCGGTTCTCATCACGGCGACTGGGGCGCAACCCCCCAAGCGGCTCCCAGTCATTAGGTAAGACGTCGGAGAGTAGTCGTTTGGTTGCTCTGAGTTATAAAAATCTTGGGCGAGTTTACGCTGGGTAATCGCCAGCCGCCGGAACGCCCGCTGTGCTGGCGTTTGCGTGCTGGCGCTGGCGCGCTGGCCCGGCCCCGGCCGGGGCGGAAGCCAGTGGCCGGCCGGTCAGCCCGGGCCGGTCAGCCCGGGCCGGTCAGCCCAGGCCGGTCAGCCCAGGCCGGACAGGAACGAGGCCCCCACCGGCACGGCGGACCCGGACGCAGACTTAGTCAGCTCCAGCACGGCGAACGCCACGTCGCCCCGGTAACCCACGAACCAGTGCGCCCAGTACTTCGAACCGGCCGCGGACTGGGCCGTCCCGACCTGCCCGTAGACGGGGGCTCCGCTGGACAGGTTGGCCCCGCGCGCCGCGCCCGAGGTGACTGCGTCCCGCATCAGCGTGCGCAGCGAGCCGACCGTCTGCGGGTCGGCCACCACCCGCGGGCTCAGGCCAGGGTCGGGCGGCGAGGTCACCAGCTCCGGGGGGCGCCACTTGCCCGCGTCCACCCCGGCCGCGGTCAGCGCCATGGCCAGCGGGCTGGCCAGGACGCCCTGTTCGCCGATGGTGTCGGCGGCCAGCCCGCCCTGGGTCTGGGACGCCCGGAAGGACCCCGGGAACGCCCTGAGCGGCAGCTTCCACTGGGCGCCGAGACCGAAGGCCCTGGCGGTGCTGGTGAGCCGGGCGCCGGTCAGCCCCTGCGACAGGGTGGTGAACGCGGTCACGCACGATTGCGCGAAGTCCATGCTGAACGGCGGCTGGTCACCGAGCACGGACACGGCCGGGACGTTGGTGAAGGTCCGGCCGCCGACCCTGGTGCTGTTCAGGCAGGGAATCTCCTCGCTCAGCCCCCGTCCCTCGGCCAGCAGGGCGGCCGCGGACACGATCGTGAACGCCCCGCCCGGCTGGTACTGCCCGGCCAGCGGCTCCACCCGGGTCCCCCCGGCGGCGTGGTCGGCCACGGCGATGATGTGCCCGGTGGAGGCCTGCACCGCGACGATGCCCGCGGCGACCGGCTGGTCCCCGACCGCGTTGGCCGCGGCCCGCTGGACCCCGCCCTCGATCGTCGTCCGGACCGCGGTTCCCTTGGTGCCGTCCCACTGCTTGAGCACCGCCACCTGGTGGCCAGCCTGGTTCTCCGCGATCACCTCGGTTTCCGCCGAGCCCGCCAGCCTCCGCTGGTACACCTGCTGCAGCCCGGACACCCCGACCGTGGTTCCCGGGCGGTAGGAGACACCCTGCGCCTGAAGCACGGGCGCCAGCTCGGTGCCGACCGTGCCGGTGACGTCGCTGGCGCTGGTGTCGAACAGGCGGCGCGAGACACGGCGCATGAACAGCCCGGGGACCCGTCTGAGTTTCGCGCGCAGCGTGACGTAGGCGGCCGGGGAGAGCGTCAGCAGGGTCAGCGGGTGGCTCTGCGGGGCGGCCCGGATCACGCTGAGCACCTGCTCGTCATCCAGCCCGGTCACGGCGCCGAACACCTCGGCCGTCTCTTCCGGGTGGGCCAGCTGTCCCGGCCGGACCTGGGCTATCCAGGCTGGGGAGGGGTGGATGAGGGGGACGCCCTCGGCGTCCAGCAGCGGGGCGCGGGGCGGCATCCGGGTCACCACGGCCATCCGCACCCCCTGGCGCAGGCCGGGGTTGATGACCGAGGGGCTCCACACCACCCGCCAGGCCGGCGTCTTGCGCATCGCGAAGCGTCCCTCGTAGCTCCAGGGCGCGCCGTCCTGGCCGAGGTCCACCGACGCGTAGAAGTGCGCCTCGGCGGTCCCGGAGTGCTGGGTGATCGGGCCCATGGACAGGTAGTAGGCCGCCGCCCCGAGCTGCTGGTAGGCGGTGCGCAGCGCGGTGGTCACGGTGGCCGGGGCGCCGGTGGTCAGCGCGGCCGCGGTCTTGTCCTGCCCCTGGGCCCAGGCCAGCAGGAACTGCTGCGCGGCCGGCTCGGCGGACGGCTCACCGCTGGCGAATCCGCCTGCGACCCCGATGATCAGCAGGAGGACCACCACACCGGCGGCACCCAGCTTCAGCTGCCGCGACCTCGAGCGCAGGCCGCCCACCAATCCCCCGATGCCGCCGCTCAACGGTACGCGCCCGCCGACGGCAGGCTGCGGAACGCGCTTAACTCCGACGAAGGGCGTGGCCTGCTTGCGTGCAGCAGCGTGCGCCCCACGTCTACGGTAGGAGGCCACGGTCTGCTTCGCCATCATCCGCGCCGCCGGAAGGCACGTTCTACCTCCCGGGCGGCGTCACGTTCCGCCAAATCATGACGCTTGTCATAGGTTCGCTTGCCGCGGGCCAGGGCCAGCTCGACCTTGACCCTCCCGTCTTTGAAGTACAGCTCCAGCGGAACGATGGTGAGCCCCCGCTCGGCCACCTTGCTGGCGAACCGGTCGATCTCCTTGCGGTGCATCAGCACCTTGCGGGGCCGCCGCGGCTCGTGGTTGGTCCAGGTGCCCTGCGTGTACTCCGGGATGTGCACGCCGTGCAGCCAGACCTCCCCGTCCTGGATCTGCGCGAAACCATCGGTGAGCGACGCCCGGCCGGCCCGCAGCGACTTCACCTCGGTGCCGGTGAGCACCAGCCCGCCCTCGACGGTGTCCTCGAGGTGATAGTCGTGCCTGGCCCGCCGGTTGCGGGCGATAACGGTGGAGTGCTGCCGGGATGCCCCTGCCTTGGATGCCACGGCCTTAGCGCCCGTCGGCGTCAGGCGCGAAGGTAGCGCCTGAGGGTGAGGAAGGACGTGACGCCACAGAGCACCACTCCCATAACCATGGCTAGGACGATGACCTCGATGAGGTCGGCGAGGCTGAGCCGGACGTTGTACGGGAAGTACTGCTGGAGCGTGTCGAGGCCCAGGGTCTTCACGGCGATGAGCAACCCGGCGGCGATCAGCCAGCCGAACAATCCCGCGATGATTCCTTCTAGCAGGAATGGTAGCTGAACATAGAAATTGGACGCGCCCACCAGCCGCATGATGCTGGTCTCGCGGCGGCGGTTGAAGGCGGACAGCCGGATCGTGTTCGCGACCAGCAAGATGGCCGCGATGACCAGGATGATCGCGACCACGATGACCGCGTTCCGCGCGCCGTCCAGCAGCTTGTAGAAATTGGACAAGATCGACTCGACGTTCACGATGTTGTCCACGCCGGGGCTTCCCTGCACGGCGCCGGCCACCACCGGGTAGTCGGTCTCCGCGTTGCGCAGCTTGACCTGGAAGGAGTCGGGAATCTCACTCTGGGTGACCAGGCTGGAGAACGACCGGTCCTGCGCGAAGTCCTGCTTGAACCGGGCGAAGGCCTGGGACTGCGACTCGTAGTAGACCGCCTCCACGCCCTGGGACCGCAGCCGGGTCAGGTCGTGGTAGATGGAGGACCGCTGGGCGGCGGTGGCCGGCCCGTTCGCCTTGCACTGCGGGCTCACGCTGGTCGCCGTGCACAGGTAGATGGACAGCTGGACCCGGCCCTGCCAGTAGGTCCGGGTGTTGTCCACCTGCTTGACGAACAACAGGCCGGTGCCCAGCAGCGACAGGCTGATGGCCACCACGACCACCAGCGCAATCGTCATCGTGAGGTTGCGCCGGAGGCCGGTCCAGACCTCTTGAAAGACAAACTGTCCACGCATGGTCGCTTGAATCCCTTGGTAATCCTCGGTATCCGGTACCGCCCAGGCCCCCGTCAGCCGCCCCTGACGCTGTCAGGGGCCGCTGAGCTGGTCAGTACGCCTGGCCGTACACCCCGCGAGACTGGTCGCGCACAACTTTCCCGTACTCGAGCTCGATGACGCGCTTGCGCATGGAGTCCACGATCGCCGCGTCGTGCGTGGCCATGACGACCGTGGTGCCGGTCCGGTTGATCCGGTCGAGCACCTTCATGATCCCGATCGAGGTGGCCGGGTCGATGTTCCCGGTCGGCTCGTCCGCCAGCAGGATCATCGGCCGGTTCACGAACGCCCGGGCCATCGCGACCCGCTGCTGCTCGCCGCCGGACAGTTCATCGGGCATCCGGTCGTGCTTGCCTTCCAGCCCGACCAGGTCGACCACCTCGGGGACGACCTTGCGGATGAACCGCCGGGGCTTGCCGATCACCTGGAGCGCGAAAGCGACGTTCTGGTAGACGTTCTTGTTGGGCAGCAGCCGGAAGTCCTGGAACACGCACCCGATCCGGCGGCGCAGGTACGGAACCTTCCAGTTGGTGAGGCGGGCGAGATCCTTGCCGGCGACGTGGATCTTGCCGTCGGTCGGCCTCTCCTCCTTGAGGATCAGCCGCAGGAACGTCGACTTGCCCGAGCCCGAGGGGCCGACCAGGAAGACGAACTCACCCTTCTCGACGTCGATCGTGACGTTCTCCAGGGCCGGGCGGCTCTGGTTCGGGTACGTCTTAGTGACGTTATCGAAGTGGATCACAGGCCCATCACAACGCTCGACAGAATGCGGACGCCGCAGCCGGAATCCGGCCGCCGTATGGCCCTCCCGGCTCGAGGCGGACTGTCCGGTTTGGCCAGGGGCCAGTCTAGGGGGGAAACTGGCTCCGAACGTCCAACACCGCGGAAGTGACACCGGTGCCTGCTGAGGGAGGGACCCAGATGAGTTGCGAAGACCTGATCTGCGCCAGCTGCGCGGGGCCGGTGGTCGAGGCACGGTGCCCTGCGTGCCAGTCGGCGCGGGCCCAGATGCACCACCACTCCGGCCGGGCTGAGCCTGCCGGTGATCGCCATGCTGCTGCTGGCCGCGCTGGCGCTGGCCGTCATGCTGCAGGTCGCCCACTAGGCGGGCTTCCGGCCCGGGGCTGCCTGCGCCCGGGCCGGATCAGCCGCATGCCGGCCTCATCCCTCGGCGGGCTGCTTGCGCAGCCAGCGGATCTCGGCCTCGATGAAGTCGTCGATCTCGCCGTCCATGACCGCGGCGGTATTTCCCGTCTCCAGCCCGGTGCGCAGGTCCTTGACGTTCTGGTACGGGTGCAGCACGTAGTTGCGGATCTGGGTACCCCAGCTGCCGCGAGGAGTCACCGCGCAGCTCGGCCATCTTGGCCGCCTGCTCCTCGCGCTTGCGCTCCAGCAGCTTGGCCTGGAGCACCGCCATGGCGCTGGCCCGGTTCTGGATCTGGCTGCGCTCGTTCTGGCAGGAGACCACGATGCCGGTGGGCAGGTGGGTGAGCCGGACCGCCGAGTCGGTGGTGTTCACGCCCTGGCCGCCCGGGCCGCTGGAGCGGTAGACGTCGACCCGGATCTCGTCCTCGGGGATCTCGATGTGGTCGGCCTGCTCGACCACCGGGATCACGTCCACGCCGGCGAACGAGGTCTGCCGGCGGCCCTGGTTGTCGTACTTGGAGATGCGCACCATCCGGTGCGTGCCGTGCTCGCCGCGCAGCGTGCCGTACGCGTACGGGGCCTTGATCGCGAACGTGGTGGACTTGATGCCCGCCTCTTCCGCGTACGAGGTGTCGTAGACCTCGCTCGGGTACCCGTGCCGCTCCGCCCAGCGCAGGTAGATGCGCCGCAGCCCCTCGGCCCAGTCGGCCGCGTCCGCGCCCCCGGCCTGCGCGTTGATCGTGATCAGCGCCTCGCGGGCGTCGTACTCGCCGGACAGCAGGGTCCGGACCTCGAGCTGGTCGATCTCCTTGCGCAGGGCCGCGAGATCACGGGTCGCCTCCTCGCGGGTGGGCTCGTCGTGCTCGCTCTCGGCCAGCTCGAACATGATCCGGGTGTCGTCGAGGCGGCGGCGCAGGCCCGCCAGCCGGCTGAGCTCCCCCTCGAGGTAGGACAGCCTGCGGGTGACCGCCTGGGCCCTCTCCTGATCGCTCCAGAGCCCCGGGTCGGCCGCGCGCTCCCTGAGGTTGTCTGCTTCGCGCCGCATGGCCTCCGGGTCGAGAACGGACTCCACGCTCGTGAGGGTGGACGACAGTTCCGAGATTTCATTTGCGGGATCGGTACCTGCCATGCGGGAAAGCCTACGCGAGCGCGGGCATTCGAAAGGACGATCGCCCGCCAACGGCGAGTCCGGATCTACGCTAAATGCGAAATCACGGATGTTCCGGTAGCGAACTGGCATCGACCAGAGTGCGAATTGCACGGACCGCCACCGAGAGCATCGCGACAGTGAACCGGTCGCTCTCCCAGATCTCGGTCAGGGTCTGCCCGGAGCGCTGGACGGCGGGCTCGTTCCGGCGGGCCCAGTCGGCCAGGCGGTCCTCGGGGCTGCCCGGGTCGGTCACCTGGAGCACATCCCGGGTGATGGCCGCGTGGGCGGCGTACAGGTCGTCGCGGAGCGCGGCCCGCGCCATCGTGTTCCACCGGTCGTCGCGCGGCAGCGCGGTGATCCGGTCCCGCAGCCTGGTGATCTGCAGCCGTTCGGCCAGGTCGAAGTAGACCTCGGCGGTCTCCTCCACGCTGCGGCCGGTCGCCGCGGCGATCTCGACCAGGTCGAAGGCGGAGTAGGCGGGAACCATCGCGGCCACCTGCTCGGCCAGCCCCTGGGGGACGCCGCGGGCGGTGAAGGACTCCAGCCGGTCGGCGAACCCCGACCGGTCCCGGCCGGTGAGCAGCTTGGGCAGGCCGGACGAGACGGTGAGCACCCCGCCGGAGAAGAAGTCGATGGTCTCCGCGATGTCGAACGGCACCCGGCGGTTGTACAGCAGCCACCGGGTGGCCCGCTCAGCGAGCTTGTGCCCCTCCAGCAGCAGCGCCAGCTGGGTGGCCACTTCCACCCGGCCGTCCAGGGCCTCCACCTGGGCCCAGAAGCCGGCCAGGTCGAAGACCCGGCGGGCGACCAGCCAGGCGCAGGTGATGTCCGGGACGGACGCCCCGGTTTCCTCGTTCATCCGGAACAGGAACGTCGTCCCGGAGCGGTCCACCATGTCGTTGACGACCTCGGTGGTGATGATCTCCCGGCGCAGCGGGTGGGTGCGCATCTGGTCGGCGAACGACTCGCGCAGCGGCTCGGGGAAGTAGCCGGTCAGCACCGACTGCAGGTACGGGTCGTCCGGCAGCGGCGAGGCCAGCATTTCCTCCTCGGCCGCGATCTTGACCTGGGCGAGCAGCACGGCGAACTCGGGTCCGGTCAGGCCCAGGCCGGCCGACCGGCGCTCGGCGATCTCCTTGTCCCCCGGGAGCACTTCCAGCTTCCGGCGGAGCCGGCCGTCCCGCGCCATCTTGCGCATCATCCGGGTGTGCACGTGCAGCATCTGCGGGGCCTGGGCCCGGGACGAGGCCAGGGCCCGGTTCTGGTGGTAGTTGTGCCGCAGGACCAGCGCCGCGACCTCGTCGGTCATCTCCTGCAGCAGCTGGTTGCGCGCCGCGGCGCCGAGGTCGCCGCGGCTGACGCTGTCCGCCAGCAGGACCTTGATGTTCACCTCGTGGTCGGAGGTGTCCACCCCGGCGGAGTTGTCGATGAAATCGGTGTTGATCAGGCCGCCCGCGAGCGCGTACTCGATCCGGGCCGCCTGGGTCGCGCCCAGGTTGCCGCCTTCGGCGATCACCTTGGCCCGGACCGCGGTGGCGTCGATCCGGACCGCGTCGTTGGCCCGGTCCCCCGCGTCGCCGTGCGTCTGGGTGCTGGCCTTGATGTACGTGCCGACCCCGCCGTTCCAGAGCAGGTCCACCGGCGCGGCGAGGATCGCGGAGATCAGCTGGTCCGGGGAGAGCGCGTGCACGTCGCTGGCCAGGCCCAGCGCGTCGGCGGCCGCCGCGGAGACCGGGATGGACTTCAGGGTCCGCGGCCACACGCCACCGCCGGCCGAGATGACCGTGGGGACGTAGTCGGCCCAGGAGGAGCGGGGCAGCTCGAAGAGCCGCCGCCGTTCCGCGAAGCTGGCCGCCGGGTCGGGCGACGGGTCGATGAAGATGTGCCGGTGATCGAAGGCCGCCACCAGCTTGATGTGCTCGGAGAGCAGCATCCCGTTCCCGAAGACGTCACCGGACATGTCCCCGATCCCGGCGACGGTGAAGTCCGTGGCATCGACGTCGAGGTCCAGGGTGGCGAAGTGGAACTTGACCGATTCCCACGCGCCCCGGGCGGTGATGGCCATCTTCTTGTGGTCGTAGCCCTCGGACCCGCCCGAGGCGAACGCGTCACCCAGCCAGTACCCGTGGCTCTGCGCGATCTCGTTGGCGGTGTCGGAGAAGGTCGCGGTGCCCTTGTCCGCCGCGACCACCAGATAGGGGTCATCCCCGTCGTACCGGACCACCCCGGGCGGCGGGACCACCCGGCCCGCCTGCAGGTTGTCGGTAACCTCCAGCATGGCGCTGATGAACGTCCGGTAGCAGCCCAGCACCTCGGCCTGGTAGGCGTCCCGGTCGGCGGCGTCGGGCAGCCGCTTGCAGACGAAGCCGCCCTTGGCGCCGGACGGCACGATGACGGAGTTCTTGACCTCCTGGGCCTTGGCCAGCCCGAGGATCTCGGTGCGGAAGTCCTCGCTGCGGTCTGACCAGCGCAGCCCGCCCCGGGCCACCGCGCCGAACCTGAGGTGCACGGCTTCCAGCCGGGGGGAGTAGACGAACAGCTCGAACTTCGGCCTGGGCGCGGGCAGGTCGGGCACGGCCGCTGCGTCCAGCTTGACCACCAGGTAGGGAGCGTGCGCCGGGCCGCCGGCGGCCGCGGGCCCGGCGGCCTGGCCGGCCGCATGATCGGCGAAGTAGTTCGTCCGCAGGGTGGCCAGGATCAGGCCCAGGTAGGCGCGGAGCACGCGGTCGTGATCGAGGACGGCCACGTCATCGAGCTCGCCGCGGATCTCCTCGGTGATCGCATCGCTGCGCTCCGTCTGCCCGGCCTGGCGGGCCGGGTCGAACCGGGACTCGAACAGCCGCACCAGCAGCCGGGTCACCGTGGTGTTGGAACGCAGCACCCGCTCGATGTAGGAGTGGCTGAACCGGGTGCCGGCCTGCCGCAGGTACTTGGCGTAGGCGCGCAGCACCATGACCTGGCGCCAGCTCAGGTGGGCGTCGAGGACCAGGGCGTTGAACCCGTCGTCCTCGATCTGGCCGCGCCACAAGGCGTCGAGCGTGTCCTCGACCAGTCCTTTGAGCGGCCCCGGATGCGGCGGGCGGGCGGAGCTGGCCTGTGCTGACGGAGGACCGGCCGGCGTCGCGGCGCGCGCGGGGACGTCGGGCCGGGCGCTGCTGGGACGCAGCCCGAAGTCGTAGATCCAGAACGGGGCGGGCAGCCCGGGGGCGGAGAACTCGTACGGGTGCTCGTCCACCACCTCGACGCCCAGGTGGTGCAGCCGGGGCAGCACGTCCGTGAGGGTGATCGGCGATCCGGTCCGGTAAATGGTCAGCCGCCAGACCCGCGGCCGGTCGTCCGGGCCCGGCCGCCCGGTGTCTTCCGCGGGCTTCCCGCCGGAGAAGCCCTCGGCCTCCCACAGGTCGAAGGCCACCGGCGTGCCGGACTCGAGCATGCCGCGCACCCGGATGAGGTCGCTCACCGCGTACGCCGCGGGCACGTCGGTCTTGTAGGTCTCCGGGATGGCGGCCGCCCACTGGTCGAGCAGCTCGCCGCCCTGGTCCTCACCGAGCCGGGCCAGTGCCTCGGCGGCCAGGTCCTCGTCCCATGAGCGGACCGCGGCGGCCAGCTTGGCCTCCAGCCGCGCGGTATCCACCTGGGGCAGCCGCTGGCCGCGCTCGGCCCGCACCACCACGTGCAGCCGGGCCAGCGCCGAATCGCCGACGGTCGCGCTGTACTCCACGGCCGCGCCGTGGAACGCCTGGCGCAAGATCTCCTGGGCGCGCAGCCGGACCGTGGTGGTGTACCGGTCGCGGGGCAGGTACACCAGGCAGGACATGTACCGGCCGTAGACGTCCCGGCGCAGGAACAGCCGGGTCTGGCGGCGTTCCCGCAGAGCCAGCACGCCCAGCGCGATGGGGGTCAGCTCAGGGACCGAGATCTGGAAGAGCTCCTCGCGCGGGTAGCCCTCCAGGATCTCGGTCAGGTCCTGGCCGTCATGGCTGTCCGCGGGCATCCCGGCCGCCTCCAGCACGCTGGCCAGCTTGCGCCGCAGCACCGGGACCCGGGTGATGCTCTCGTGGTACGCGGCGTGGGTGAACAGCCCCAGGAAGCGGTGCTCGCCCACCACCTCGCCCACGTCATTGACCCGCTTGACCGCGATGTAGTCCAGGTAGTTGGGCCGGTGCACGGTGGACCGGGAGTTCGCCTTGGTCAGGATGAGGCGCTGCCGGTCCCGGGCCCGGGCCCGGACCTCGGCGGGCAGCGCGGCGAAAGACGTGGAGCCCCGCTTGTCGTGCCGCAAGATCCCCAGGCCGGTGCCGGGCAGCGCGAACAGCGCCATCCCGTCCGGCCCGTCCACCAGGTCGTACTCGCGGTAGCCGAGGAAGGTGAAGTGGTTGTCGGCCAGCCAGCGGAGCAGGGCCACGGTCTCGGTCGGGGCCCCGGCGCCTTCCGCGGCCAGCCGGTCCGCCAGCCAGGTGGCCTTGGCCTGCATCCGCGGGTAGTCCTCGACCGCGACCCGGACGTCGTGCAGCACCCGGTGCAGGTCCTGCTCGAGCTCGGCGGCCGAGTTGCGGCCGCCCGGCTGGCGGCTGGCGGTGCCGGGCGCGGACGCTCCGTCGCCGCCCGCGGCCCCGCCGATCTCGATGTGGGTCCAGGATTCGGCGATCTGGTCGTGGTCGCCGCCCCGGCCCTGGAGTGTCCCGCACACGTCGTGCAGCGTGCCGGCCACGTCCCGGCGGACCAGCAGCTGGGGATGCAGGATGTGGTCACTGTCCAGGCCGTGCCGGGCCAGTTCCATGGTCACCGAGTCGACCAGGAAGGGCATGTCGTCGGTGACGATGTCGATCACCCGGCGGGACGGGTCGAACGCGCCGGGCGACCCGGCGGGCCGTACCCGGACCAGCGCCCGCCCCTGCGGCCGGTGCGCGGCGAGCCGGGCCTGCTCGACCGCGGCCGCCGCGACCGGGCCGGGCCCGGCCGCGGCCAGATCCTCCACCGGCACGTGCCGGTAATACGCCCGCAGGTAGCAGAGCAGGTCGCCGACGTGCAGGCCGGGCAGTTCGTCGGCGCTCACCGTCTGGGCCGCTTCGGCCAGCAAGGCCTCCCGGTCCGTGGACGAGGCGTCACTCACTGCCGCCGCACCACGCCATTGTGGTGTTGTCACGCGTTTCCCTCAATCACCGTTGATGACTGCGCATCGCTGCCTCCCGACTTTACGTCCGGCTTCTCCGCAGCGGCGAAGAGCCCGAGCACCTCGGGATTGGCCAGCGCATCCGGGTCGGCCGCCTCCGCGACGGGCGTGCCGAGCAGGATCTTGCGCACTGGAACTTCCAGTTTCTTCCCCGACAGCGTCCGCGGGATCCCGGGCACCTGGTGAATCTCGTCGGGCACGTGCCGGGGGGACAGTTCGCTGCGGAGCGCCCCGCGGATCTGGCCGATCAGGTGGTCGTCGAGGTCGCATCCCTCCGCGAGCACCACGTACAGCACCAGCCGTCCCAGGCGGCCCAGCTGCCCGGTGTCCACCACCAGGCTGTCGGTGACCTCCGCCAGCCGCTCCACCACCCGGTAGAACTCGCTGGTGCCCATCCGCACGCCACCCCGGTTCAAGGTGGCGTCCGAGCGTCCGTAGATCACGCATCCGCCGTCCGGCAGCATGGTGATCCAGTCACCGTGCCGCCATACCCCAGGATAGGCGGCGAAGTAACTGGCCTGGTATTTCTCGCCGTCCGGATCGTTCCAGAAGCCGACCGGCATGGACGGCATCGGTGCGGTGATGACGAGCTCGCCGACCTCCCCGGTGACCGGCTTCCCGGCGGCGTCGAACGCTTCCACCTTGGCTCCCAGGCACCGGCCGGCGATGAGGCCGGCCCGCACCGGCAGCAGCGGGCTGGGCCCCACGAACCCGGTGCACACGTCGGTGCCGCCGGAGAACGAGCCAAGCTGCGCGTCCTCGCTCACGTCGGCGTAGACCCAGTGGAAGCCCTCGGGCGGCAGCGGGGATCCGGTTGACCCGATGCCGCGGATCGCGGAGAGATCCAGGTCCCGGCCGGGGGCCAGGCCGGCTTTGGCGCAGGCCAGCAGGTAGGGGGCGCCGGTGCCGAAGTAGGTCACCCCGGCCTGCGCGGCCAGCCGCCACAGCGCGTCGGTGCCCGGGTAGGTGGCGCTGCCGTCGTAGAGGACCACGGTCGCCCCGGCCAGCAGGCCGCCGGCCAGGTAGTTCCACATCATCCAGCCGGTGGTCGTGTACCAGAAGAACACGTCACCAGGCCCGAGATCCTGGTGCAGGCCCAGCGCCTTGAGGTGCTCCAGGACGATCCCGCCGTGACCATGCATGATCGCCTTGGGCAGGCCGGTGGTTCCGGAGGAGTACAGCACCCACAGCGGGTGGCCGAACGGGACCTCCACGAACTCCGGCTGGCCGTCGCCGGCCGCGGCCGGCAGGTCGTCCCAGCGGAACGTCCGCACCCCCGCCTGATCGGCGGCGGCCCGGGTGGCTGGTCCCGGCCCGGCGCCCGGCCGCGTCCGGGGCGCCCACCATGATCAGGGCAGCCAGCCCGGGCAGCCCGGCGACGATCTGGCTCACGGCCTCGTCCCGGCTGAAGTCCTTGCCGCCGTAGCGGTAGCCGCCCACCGCGAGCAGCACCGTGGGGCGGATCTGCGCGAACCGGTCGATCACGCTGTGCGCGCCGAAATCCGGGGAGCACGACGACCAGATGGCTCCCAGGCTCGCCGTGGCCAGCAGCCCGATGATCGCCTCGGGGATGTTCGGCAGGAACGCCGCCACCCGGTCTCCCTGGCCGACGCCCAGCGCGCGCAGCGCCCCGCGGACCCGGCCCACCTCGGCGGCCAGCTCGCCGTAGGTGTAGCTGCGCGGCGGGGCGTCCTCGGCGCAGGCGATGATCGCGACGCGGCCGGGATCGGTGCGGGCCGTGCGCAGCGCGTTCCGCGCATAATTCAGCGTGGCGCCATCGAACCAGGTGGCCGCGGGCAGCTGCCCGCTCAGCGCGGGCCCGTCGCCACGCTGCCCCAGCACCCCGAAGTACTCCCACAGCGAGTCCCAGAACGCGCCCGGCTCGGCGACCGACCACTCCCAGAGATCCTGGTAGTCGGCCGCGGCGACGCCCCGATGCTCGGCCAGCCAGCGCAGGTACTGGGTGATCCGGGCCTGGTCGATGACCTCTGGCCCCGGCTGCCACAGGACCTCGCCGTAATCGCTGCCGAGTAGCCGCGTCACCTCGTCGTTTCTTGGCATACGCCCAGCATCGGGGAGCCGCCCGCGCACCGCAACGGGAGCAGTGCGGCCCGGGGTGTGGTCAAACTCACCCTGCCGCCGCCCGCCGGCGGGTGCGGCACGGGTCGCCCACCGCGCGGACTTGCTCAACCACGGGCCAGCTCAGCCCACGGGCGCGCCGGCGGCGAAGGCCAGCAGTCCCAGGCCCGCGGCCCCCACGATCGCGCTGACCACACCGCGCCGCACGCCGAGCAGCCAGGCTGCGGCGAGCGCGAGCACGCCGAGCTGCCACAGCTGGGCCAGGGCCAGGGCCAGCGGGATCGCGGCCCCGGCGATGGCGCCGATGGCGGCCGGGCCGGCCCCGGTCAGGAAAGCCTGCACGGCCGCGCTGGCCCGGAGCCGGTCGAAATACCGGCCGCCGCCGAGCACGAACAGGAACGAGGGGGTGAAGGCGACCAGCGCGGCGAGCAGGCCGCCGCCCACCCCGGCGGCCGCGTACCCGACCACCGCGACGGTCTGCACCACTGGCCCGGGGGTGACCTGGCCGAGCGCGACCGCGCTGAGGAACTGGCCGGCGGTCATCCAGTGGTAGGTGTGCACCGCGTCGTGCTGCATCAGCGGGATGATCACGAAGCCGCCGCCGTAGGAAAGGGCACCGACCTTGAACCCCTCCCAGGCCACGGCGAGCAGGCCGGCCGCGGCCGGCAGCGCGGCGGCCAGCGGCAGCACGGCCGCGGGCAGCCCGGAACGCCCGGGTTCGCCGGGCGGGCGCCGGCTGTGCCGGGTGCGCACCGCGACCTCGGCCAGCCCGCAGGCCGCGAGGACGAGCACCAGCCACGGCCCCACGGTGGCCGCGGCCACCCCGCCGGCCACCAGATAGCCGATCCAGCGGCCGTGCACGGCGCGGGTGCCCGGCTCACGGTCGCCAGCCTGGGGCCCGGCCGCGGGCTCAGCCGCGGGCTCAGCTGGGGACTCAGCAGCCGGGGATCCACCGGCCGGGGACTCGCCAGCCGGAGATTCAGCAGCCGGGGACCCACCAACCCCCGACCCAGCCGCCGCGGACCCAGCCGCCAGGGACCCGCCGGCCCGCCGCCAGCTCGCCGGGACGAGCCCCGCCGCGGCGGCCACGGCCACCGCGGGCACAGCGGCGCCCGCCCCGGCCGCGGCAGCGCCGATCCAGCCCGGCGGCCGGGGGGCCAGGAAGACGGCAGCCAGCCCGAGGATGATCACCAGGCCAGGGAGGATGAAGCAGACCCCGCCGACGATGGCCCCTGCCGGGCCGCGCAGCCGCCAGGCGCAGAAGATGGCCAGCTGGGTCGAGGCCGGGCCGGGCAGCAGGTTGCAGGCGGCCAGCCCGTCCTCGAAGTCAGCGGGCGGCAGCCAGTGCCGGTCCTGCACGCACAGCCGGCGCAGCAGCGCGATGTGCGCGGGCGGACCGCCGAAACCGATGCAGCCGATCCGGCCCCACTCACGGATGATCGTGGTCAGCGGGACCTGCGGCGCCCCGGCTGAGGGTGGCGCACCGGCGGCCTGCTCGGACACGCGGCCACCCTACGCCTGGCCGGCTCAGCCCGCCTGGGCCAGCGTCAGCCGGTCCACCGCCTGCACGACCGCCGCGGTGCCGGACAGGTCGTCGAACACCACGTCAGCGCCGGCCTTCCGCAGCTCGCTCACGGTGGAGCGGCCGCTGGCCACGGCCAGGCACCGGGCACCGCCGGTCCGGGCGGCCGCCACGTCCCGGGTGGAATCGGCGATGTAGACGGTGGACTCCTCGTCGAACCGGGTGCCGTACTTGTCCGCCGCCCGGCTGCGGGTCATCATCAGCTGGGCGCCCTTCGGGTACACCTGCGACCCGTACCCGCCGATCTCGACGTCGAAGAACTGCTCCAGGCCGAAGGCGCGCAGCTTCTCGATCGCGTTCGGCTTGATCGTCCCGGTCAGCACGGTCTGCACCACCCCGTGCCGGGCTCCCACCTCGGCCACCGCCTCGGCGGCGCCGGGCAGCAACCGTCCCTGCTCCCGCAGCAGGTCGCGGCGGGCCGCGAAGGCCGTGGCCAGCTCGAAGCTGAACCGGGCCAGCAGCTCCTCGCCGCCCAGTCCCGCCACCCTGGCTGCCTCGGCCGCCCCGGCTGAGCTCACGCCGGCGGCGGCGCCGGGACCGGCCTCGTTGAGCGCGAGGGCGTCGAAGAAGATCTCGGACTCCATCCGCCCCGGCAGCTGCGGCAGCTGCCGCAGCGAACGTCCCGTGGCCCGGCGGAACGCCACGGCGTATGCCTCCCGGGTGATCCGGCCGACGTCCATCAGGGTCAGATCGATGTTCCACAGGACCAGGCGGTTAATTGGGTACCTCCGGGTTGGACTCCCCCTCGCGGCGGGCACGGCCAGCCTACGCGTGCCCGCGCCGCCCCCGCCGGCACACGGCTCATCTGCGGCTGGTCAGGATGCGGTCTCCTGGCTGGCCTGGGCGAGCGTGGCGTGCACCTGGGCCGCTGCCACCAGGTAACGGTGCCCGGGCCCCAGCGGGTTGGTGGCGTAGGCGTCGGCGGCCTCGCGGAGCAGCCGCTCAGCTTCCCGGTAGTGCTCTGCTGCCGTCATCTGCGCTTGCCTTTCTGCCCCGCTCCCGTCAGCCCATGTACGGATAGCGATAGTCGGTCGGCGGCGCGAACAGTTCCTTCATCGCCCGCGCGTTGACCCAGCGGGTGAGGTTGAAGATCGAGCCTGCCTTGTCGTTGGTGCCGCTGGCCCGGGCGCCGCCGAACGGCTGCCGGCCGACCACGGCCCCGGTGGGCTTGTCGTTGATGTAGAAGTTGCCTGCGGCGAAGCGCAGCGTCTCGGTGGCGGCCGCGATCGCATCCCGGTCCTGGGCGATGATCGAGCCGGTCAGCGCGTACGGGGCGGCGTTCGCGGCCTGGGCCACGACCTCGTCGTACCGGGCGTCGTCGAACACGTGCACGGCCAGGATCGGCCCGAAGTACTCGGTCCGGAACACCTCGTCGCCCAGGTCACTGCAGTCCAGCACGGTCGGCCGGACGAAGTACCCCTGCGAGCCGTCCGCGTCGCCGCCAGCCAGCACCGTGACCGACGCGCGGGACCGGGCCCGGGCCAGTGCGTCGGACAGCCGGTGGAACGCCCGGGCGTCGATGACCGCGCCCAGGAACAGGGACAGGTCGGCCGCGACGTCACCCATGGTCAGCTCGTCCACCTGGGCCAGGAAGCTGTCCCGCGTCCGGTCCCAGACCGACCGGGGGATGTAGGCGCGGGACGCGGCAGAGCACTTCTGGCCCTGGTACTCGTACGCGCCGCGGATCAGCGCCACGCGGAGCACGTCCGGGTCGGCCGAGGGGTGCGCGATCACGAAGTCCTTGCCGCCGGTCTCGCCGACCAGTCGCGGGTAGCCGCGGTAGTGGGCGATGTTCTCGCCCACGGTCCGCCACAGGTGCTGGAACGTGCCGGTGGACCCGGTGAAGTGGATGCCGGCCAGATCTGGGTGCGGCAGGGCCACCTCGGACACGGCCTGGCCGTCGCCGGTGACCAGGTTGATCACGCCCGGGGGCAGCCCGGCCGCCTCAAGCAGCCGCATCGTGTAATGCGCCGAGAACTGCTGGGTCGGGGACGGCTTCCAGACGACCGTGTTGCCGAGCAGCGCCGGGGCGGTGGGCAGGTTGCCGGCGATCGAGGTGAAGTTGAACGGGGTGATGGCCAGCACGAACCCCTCGAGCGGGCGGTATTCCATCCGGTCCCACTCGCCGGTGACCGACGACGGCTGCTCGGCCAGCAGCCGCTGCGCGTAGTGGGTGTTAAAGCGCCAGAAGTCGATCAGCTCACACGCCGCGTCGATCTCGGCCTGGTACACCGACTTGGACTGGCCGAGGATGGTGGCCGCGTTCATCGTGGCCCGCCAGGGCCCGGCCAGCAGCTCCGCGGCCTTCAGGAACACGGCCGCCCGGTCGTCGAAGGACAGCGCCCGCCAGCCCGGCGCCGCAGCGGCGGCCGCGTCGATGGCCGCGGAGACGTCCGCGGCGGTCGCATTGCCAAGGTGACCGAGCACGCGGGCATGGTTGTGCGGCTCGACCACGGCGATCCGGTCCCCGCCGCCCATCCGCTGCTGCCCGCCCACGGCCATGGTCAGCTCGACCGGGCTGGCCGCCAGCTCCTTGAGCCTGGCCTCGACGGTGGCGCGCTCGGCGCTGCCCGGTGCGTACGCCCGGACCGGCTCGTTGACCGGCGGCGGAACGGTGGTGACGGCGTCCATGAGGATCTCCCCGGAAGTGTTCAGTAGCGGTGATCCCATCGTGCCATGCCCGATCAACCGACCAGATCGGCCAGTTCCTGGGTCGCGTACCACAGCAGCTCGTGCCCCTCCGCCCCGTCCACCAGGAACTGGGCGTCATCGTCCCCGGCGTCGGCGGCGGGCAGCGCCGCCGCCGCCTTGCTGACGTCGGCGACGGCCGCGAGGTCGTCCACGTGCCCGGACACCACCCGGGCCAGCGGAATCGGCGTGGACAGCAGCACCAGGGTCGGCTCCTCGAAGCCGCCGCCGAACCCCCCGCCCCGGCCGGCCTGCCCGTCGGGTACCTCGGCGGCCAGCACCACCCGGCGGCGCGGCGCGGCCGGGTCGGCCAGCAGCAGCCGCAGCGAGGCCCGCGCCGCGTGCATCATCGCCGCGTACTCAAGTTCTTCCAGGTCCGCGCTCGCGTACCACTCGCGCAGCGCGGGCGTCACGGTGAACGCCTGCACCGGGGCCGGGCCGATCTCGGCGGCGCGCAGCACGCTGGCCAGCACCGGCAGGGTGGCCGGCAGGTAGACACGCATGATTCCCCCCGGTTGGAGCAGCAGGGTTAGGCCTTGAGGACCTCGACCACCATCGATACCGCCTCGTCGAGGGACTGATGTTCCCACACCCGGACCACCTGCCAGCCCGCCGCGGCCAGCGCGGCGTCCGCGGCACGGTCGCGCTCGACATTGCGGCGCAGCTTGGGTGACCAGTAGGACTCGTTGACCGCCGGGTCCCGGCCGTGCTGCGGGCAGACGTGCCAGAAACAGCCGTCCACGAACACCGCGACCCGCCGCCCGGTGAACGCGATGTCCGGCCGGACCCGCGCGCCGCTGTCCAGATCGATCCGGAGGTCCTTGCGGAACCGGTAGCCCTGCCGGTGCAGGGCGCTGCGCAGCGCGAGCTCCGGCTTGGTGTCGGTGCGCCGGTTGGCCCGCATGTTCGCCGAGCGTCCCGGGGTGGGGGGAATCAGGCCGGGTGCACTGACCCGGGCCGGGCTCGGATGGTCGGCCACGGGGTCAGGCTAGAGCAGCCAGCCCCGGCGTGCTGCCTGTCTACGGGCGTTAGTCGAGGCCGAGCAGCGTGGCGATCCGGGCCGCGGTCGCGGCCGGCTCGGTGTGCAGCACGCCGGTCATCCCGAGGGCCTCGGCGGCCTGCACGTTGGCCGCGATGTCGTCGATAAACACGCACTCGGCCGGGTCCAGCCCGAGCAGCCCGGTCGCGTGCCGGAAGATCCGCTCCTCCGGCTTGCGCATGCCGACCTGGGCCGAGATGACCACCGCGTCGAACAACTCCTCCAGCACGTCGGCCGGGTAGGCGCTGATGCCCCAGGAGTTGGAGAGCATCGCGGTCTTCAGCCCGGCCGCCCGCACCTGGCGGAGCAGGTCCTGCATGGGCTCACTCAGCACGGTGGCCGCGAACATCCGGTCCAGCAATCCCTCGGCCACCACCGGGCCGCCGTCGCGGCGGACGATCTGCGCGGCGAGCATCCGCTCGAACTCCTCGTCGCTGCACTCGCCACGTTCCAGCACGTGGATCGGGTTGTCCGCGCCCGCGGCGTCGTAGGCACCGGTCACCCAGGCCTTCATGACCGCGTGGTAGCTGTCGTAGTCGATCTCGTCCGCGGCGATCCAGGCGCGCACGGTCTCGATGATCGGGTTGGTCATCACCCCGCCCCAGTCCACGATCACGCCGCGCAGCGGCGGACGGCCCCCGGCCGGAGCGGGGGCGGTAGCTGCGGACGGCCGGGCCGGGCGGGAGGTCAGCTGGGGGTCAAACACGCATCCGATGGTAAGCGCCCGGGCGCTGGGTAACCCAGGCCCGTCCCGTACCGGAACGCCGTCCCGCCGCCCAGACGTGCGGCACGGCGGGAGCGCACCGTCTCCCGCCGTGCCGTTGTCGTCCTGCGCTAGATCGCGATCCCCCCGCGCCGCGGGTTACCGGGCGTCGGCGAAGCCGGCCGACTCGGTGACCCGGGCCTGGGCCTGGGTGTGCTGGGTGCCGGCGCCCGCGGTACGGGTGCCCGGGGTGTGGGTGCGGACGGACGGCCGGGCGGTCGCGTGGCGGCGGCCGGGAACCATGGTCCGCGGGGCCAGGTGCTGGCGGGCGACGGTGAGGCCGTCCACCGCGGCGACCCTGGTCGTGGGCACGAAGTCGCTGGTGTGAGCCTCGGCCGCGGCCTTGGCCCGGAAGTGCGCCCGCGCCTCGGCGTAGTCCGGGTGGCCGTGCGGGTGCTTGAACGTGATCCAGAGCGGGACCGCGATCATGGCGGCCACGATCAGGGCGATGACGGGGAAGTTGGCGATCACGATGCCAGTCACGGCGTTTCTCCTCTTGGCTCCTTGCCGGCGGCGGCCCCAGCCGGCTTCTGATGTTCTTAGGTTGCCCGGCGGGATTCTGCTGTCGGTCGGCAAAGCTTCTGCGGACTCTCTGAATGTGGTGCGCCGGGGTTAAATCCCGGTTGCGTGCCCGTGTCCGGCGGTCGCGGAACTGTCGGTCCCCCGCCGTAACGTGCTGCCTTACAGGCACCGAGGGGAAGGGGACCGCGCATCATGGCCACGAGTGACCCTGGGCTGGGCGAGCGGGCTGACCTGCTGAGCGCCCTGGCCAAGCAGCGGTACTTCCTGCGCTTCACGGTCCGCGGGCTGACCGACGAGCAAGCCGCGCAGCGGACCACCGCCAGCGAGCTGTGCCTAGGCGGGATGATCAAGCACGTGACCGACGTCGAGCGGCAGTGGATCGAATTCATCCAGATCGGCCCCTCCGCGATGGCCTGGGATGCCTCAGGCATCGCGGTCTACCTGGACGGGTTCCGCATGCTCGAGGGGGAAACTCTGGCCGGGCTGCTGGCGGAGTACGAGCGGGTGGCCGCGCGGACCGACAAGCTGGTCCGGACGCTGCCCGACCTGGATGCCGCGCAGCCACTGCCCGAGGCGCCCTGGTTCGAGCCGGGCGCCCGCTGGTCCGCCCGGCGCGTGCTGCTGCACCTGATCGCGGAGACCGCGCAGCACTCCGGGCACGCCGACATCATCCGGGAGTCCCTGGACGGCGCCAAGTCCATGGCTTAGCCGCCCACGGGCGGCCAGCTGGTCAGCCTTTCCCCGGCGGCCGGGGCAGCCGGCTGGCTCGCTGCCTGGCGCTGTCATCGAACAGTGCGGCGCGCAGCACGGTGTCCGCCGCGGCGAGCTGGTCCGGGTTGACCCGCCCGGCGACCTCCCGGTTGAGCTCCTCGACCACGGCGGTGACGGCGCGGGCATAGTCCCGGCCGAGCTGGGTGAGGGTGACGTTCAGCTGCCTCGTGTCACGTGAGTCCCGTTCGGTCGTCGCGTAGCCCCGCTGCTCCAGCGCGTCGGCGATCTTCCTGGCCGCCTGCCGGGTCACGCCCAGGCCCGCGCCGAGCCGGCCGACCGGCAGCGGGTCCCGCCGCAGCATCGGCAGCACGGCCGAGTCGCCGCGCCGGTAGCCGGCGTAACCGAGCCGTTCCAGCCGGCTGGTCATCTGGCCGAGCCAGCTCTGCCTGGCCAGCGCGACCAGGTCGCCGAACCGGTACGTGGCAGTTGACTCCTCGGCCATAGACTCCACATACTAACGATATGCAACCAGGTTGCCCTTCGTCGCGGCAGCGCCCCATCCTGTCCCGCACCAGAGCCCTGGCCCGGCTCACGCTCGCCGGGGTGGCCGTCTATGTGGCCATCGACGTCCTGCTGGCCTTCCTGCGGCCCGGGTACAGCCTGATCTATAACGCGGAAAGCGACTACGGCCGCGGCCCGTGGTACTGGGTGATGGACCTGAACTTCCTGCTGCGCTGCGCCCTGTCCCTGGCCATCGCCGGCGCCCTGTACCGGACTGCCCGCCCCGACGGCCGCGTCCGCAGCGGCCTGGCCCTGCTGGTCACCTGGGCGGTCTGCTCCGGTCTGCTCGCGTTCTTCGCCGACGACGTCGAGGGCACCCCGCAGCACGGCAGCGGTATCGTGCACCTGGTCCTGGCCCTGATCGCGTTCACCGCCATCACGATCGGCGCCATCCTGATATCCGCGAGCCTCATGTCCGACCCGGCCTGGCGCCCGGCCGCCCCGGTCCTGCTCGCCATCTCGGTCGCCGGCGCCCTCGCCTACCTGCTGCTCGGCACCGCCCGCCAGCATCACCACGCCCCCGGCGGCCTCTACGAGCGCGTCTTCCTCGGCCTGGAACTGCTCTGGATCGTCGTCGCCGCCATCGCCGTCTCCCGGCGCACCCCGGCGCCCCGGCCAGCAGACCCGGTTACGCGGCTCGGCCACGGCGGTCATCCGGCGCGAAGACTCCGGCAGTGAGGGTCGCGACCGGTTCACCCGGGGGCCTTGTCGCGGTCACCCGCGTCTGAGATGCTCCCCGCGTCAGCGGGCCCCGGGAATCCTGGCCCGCGCTTGGAGGCCAGCGTGAACACACCGCAGGAAGTCCCGGGTGCCCCGACCCGGCGGGGGTTGCTGAAGGCGGGGTTAGCGGCGGGGGCCGTCCTCGGGGCCGGCGCCTGGCGCAGCGCGGGCGACGTGCCCAGCGGGTCCGCGGCGGCCGGCCGCGCCCAGCGCACGGCGCTGCGGCAGCCGGGTTCCCGGCCGTATCCCGGCCTGGCCGCGGGCACGGACACGATCCCGCAGATCAAGCACGTCGTGGTGCTGATGATGGAGAACCACTCCTACGACAACCATCTCGGCATGCTCGGCCGGGCGGGCGCGGACGGGTTCACGCTCGGCCCGGGCGGCCAGCCCACGGCGGCCAACCCCTACGCCAACGGCGAGATCCAGCACGCGTTCCGCATGCCGACGACCTGCCAGCTCACCGGCAAGCCCAGCCAGACCTGGACGGACGCGCATACCCAGCTGGACGGCGGCCGGCTCGACGGGTTCGTGAAGTCGGGCAGCGGCCCGGTGTCCATGGGCTACTGGGAACGCGCGGACCTGCCGTTCTACTACTCGCTGGCGTCGGTGTTCCCGGTCGCGGACCGCTACTTCTGCTCCGTGCTCGGCCAGACCTGGCCGAACCGCCGCTACCTGATGGCGGCCACGTCGCTGGGCATGGTCGATGACGACCCGCTGCAGCTCGTCAGCTACCCGGCCAACGGGACCATCTTCGACCGGCTGCATGACGCCGGCGTGACCTGGAACGACTACTACTCGCTGCTCTCCCCCACGCCGACCATGGCGCTGTTCCCGGAGCTGCTGGTGAAGTACCCCAGTCACCTCGCCCCGGTCGGTGACTTCTTCTCTGCCGCCGCGGCGGGCACGCTGCCCGGCTTCTCGCTGGTGGAGCCGGACTACGGCCTGTCCTCGGAGGAAGACCCGCAGAACATCGCGCTCGGCGAGCGGTTCGCGGCCAAGGTGATCAACGCGGTGATGAGCGGCCCGGGCTGGGCCAGCACGCTGCTGATCTGGACGTTCGACGAGCACGGCGGCTACTACGACCACGTGGTCCCGCCGGCCGCGATCGCGCCCGACGACATCCCGCCCGCGGCCAGCCCGGCCTACAGCGGGTTCACGCAGTACGGCTTCCGGGTGCCCTGCGCGGTGGTGTCCCCGTACGCCCGGCCGGGCTACGTCTCGCACACGGTGTTCGACCACGCCAGCATCTGCGCGCTGGTCGAGGCCAAGTGGAACCTGCCCGCGCTGACCCGCCGGGACGCGAACGCCCACCCGATGCTGGACCTGCTCGACCTGAGCCAGCCCGCGTTCCAGCACCCCCCGGCGCTGGCCAGACCGCTCCTCGACACCCATCCGGGCGCCCTGCTCTGCAGCGTGACCGGCCCGGGCACTATCCCGCCGCCTGGCTCGGTCTCCCCGGCTCCGTGAGCCGGAAGCGGGGCATCGGCGAGGGGAGCAGGCACAGGAAGCCCAGAGTGCCGCCCGCGGCGGCGATCCACAACGCCGGGTGCAGCCCGAGCAGCGCGCCCGCCGCCCCGCCGGCCAGTGACCCCACCGGGCGGGTGCCGTAGTTGATGGCCATGAAGGCGCCGGAAACCCGGGCCCGGAGCGGGTCGGGCACGACGGCCGCCAGGATCGTCCCGATGCTGATGTCCAGGATCATCACCCCGAAGCCGGACAGGAACTCGGCCGCCAGCAGCATCCCCAGGATCAGCAGGTGCGGGCCGGCCGCCAGCGGGACGAGCAGCACCGGGGCGGGATACACGATGCAGCCGATGAGATAGGCCCGGCCGACCCCGGCCCGGGCGGCGATCCGGCGGGTGAGCAGTGACCCGAGCACGCCACCGACCGCGCCCGCGCCGAGTACCAGGCCGAGCAGCCCGGGCCGGACGTGCAGGGACCGGGTCGCGTACAGGACGAACAGGGCCATGAACATGAAGCTGAAGAAGTTGATCACCGACACGCAGGCCAGCGACGGCCGCAGGATCGGTGACGACCAGATGAAACGGGCCCCGGCGCTCAGCGCGCCCTGGCGGTCGCCGCGATCCGGGCCGGGCTCGGCCGGGCGGATGCGGCTCAGGAACAGCGCCGAGCCGAGGAACGACAGCGCGTCGGCGGCCAGCGCGAACGGCGCGGACAGGGCCTGGACCAGCAGCCCGCCCACGCTGGGCCCGGCCACCGCGGCCAGCGCCCGGCTCTGGTAGATCAGCGAGTTCCCGTCCACGTACTGATCGCCGGGCACCAGCGCCACGAACAGCCCGGCGTCGGACACGGTGAAGAAGATGCTCAGCGTCCCGGCGGCGAACGCCACCGCGAACAACTGGGCCAGGGTCAGCACGCCCAGTGCCGAGCAGACCGGGATGCTGGCCAGCAGGGCCGCCCGGCCCAGGTCGGCCGCGATCATCGTGGCGCGGCGGTGGCCGCGCCGGTCCACCCAGGCCCCGACGTGCAGGGCGAACAGCAGGCTGGGCAGCCAGATGAGGGCGCTGAGGTAGCCCATCTCGGCCGGGCCCGCGCGCAGCACGAGCACCGCGGCCAGCGGCAGCGCGATCGAGGAAATCTGGTCACCGACCAGGGAAATGCTCTGGGCACTCCAGTACCGCCGGAACGCGGTCTCGCGGAGCAGCGGCGGGATCCGGGATGTCAGGCGCCGCGGGGCGACGGCGAGGCTCACTCTTCGTCCCCCGGCGGGCCTGGCCGCCGCGGGTCGCCGGCCGAAGGGCTGGCGCAGCGGGAAGGCCAGGTGCAGGTAGGAGACCAGGCGGGCGCCGGGCGGCCGGAGTTCCGGATGGGCCTGCCGGTCGAGGTACTGATCCATCATCTGCTGGGTCTGCTCGCCCAGCGCGGCCAGTTCCCCTGGGGTGATGTACAGGTACGTGTCACCGAACTGGGCCACCCGTTGCCACTCCTCCGGCTCGGCCTGCCGGGTCTCGAGCCAGCGCATCACGTCCTCGAAATAGCGATCGGCGATCACCGAGCTGAGCAGGTCCGCGGCCACCGCGACATCCGGGTTCTCCGCGATGTCGGGCAGGTTGGTGAACATGGTCGTGGCCCGCCAGGGCCGCTCCCGGCCCTTGCCCCCGCCGGCCTCCTCGACCAGCCCGTACTTGGCCAGCTGGCGCAGGTGAAAGGACATGCTGGCCGAGCTCTCGCCGAGAAGCTCGGCCGCCCGGGTCGCGGTCAGCGGCCCCTCGACCCGGAGCAGCCCGACGAGCGAGAGCCGGATCGGATGGGCCAGGGCCCGGAGCGCCCGCGGGTCCCGGAGCCGCTTCACCGAGCGATCGGCGGGCCGCCCCCGGGCTGGCCAGCGGACTGGCCGCCGGGTTGATCAGCGGGCCGCCCCTCGGGCCCGCCCGCCGTGGTGGATTCATCTGCCATAGATGCAAAGATAGCTTTGCAAAGGGTTCTTGGGAAGAGCTGACCGCTTCATCCAAAGCTTTCTTTGCATAGGCCACCGGCTCCGGCCGCGGATCCGGCCCTGGCAGAATCACCCCCATCGCCAGACGAGGCCGGAAGGCCGATGAGCTTGAAAGGCAGGCCCATGCCACCAGTTGCGGTCGTCACCGGGGCGAGCAGCGGGATCGGGGCGGCCACCGCGGTCAAGCTGGCCGCCGCCGGCTACCGGGTGATCCTGGCCGCGCGGCGGGCCGACCGGATCGAGGATCTGGCCGGCCGGATCCGCGGGGACGGCGGCCAGGCGGACACCGCGGTCCTGGACGTGACCGACCGGGCCGCGGTGGACACGTTCGCGGCCGAGCTGGACCGCTGCGACGTCCTGGTCAACAACGCGGGCGGGGCGTTCGGCGGGGAGACCGTGGCCGAGGCCGACCCGGCGGACTGGCAGGCCATGTTCGACGTCAACGTGCTCGGTACGCTGCACGTCACCCAGGCCCTGCTGCCGAAGCTCATCGCCAGCGGTGACGGCACCATCGTGGTGATGTCGTCCACGGCCGGCTTCGTGGCCTACGAGGGCGGCGGCGGATACGTCGCGGCCAAGCACGCCGAGCACGCGATCGCGGGAACCCTGCGGCTCGAGCTGTACGACCAGCCCATCCGGGTCATCGAGATCGCGCCGGGGATGGTCCGCACGGACGAGTTCGCGGTCAACCGCTACCGCGGCGACGCCGGGAAGGCCGCCGCGGTCTACGCCGGCGTGGCCGAGCCGCTCACCGCCGACGACGTCGCGGATACCGTCGCCTGGGCCGTGACCCGCCCCTCGCACGTGAACGTGGACCTGCTGGTCCTCCGCCCCCGGGCCCAGGCCGCCCAGCACAAGGTCTACCGCCAGCAGTAACCGCGGCCCGGCCCCCCGCCGCGGGGCCGCGGGGCCGCGGGGCCGCGGGGCCGCGGGGCCGCGGGGCCCAGCCCACCATGATCCTGGGCGATTAGTGCGAAATGACAGCACCAATTGCCCAGGATCATGAACTCACCGGGGGGAGCCGGCAGCACCCGGGGGGCCCGGCAGCACCCGGGGGGCCCGGCAGCACCGGCGGGCCCGGCAGCACCGGGGGGGACCCGGGAGCACCGGGGGGACCCGGCGGCTAGGCGGGCGGGTGGTCTGGCCAGGTGACGGCGTACGCCGGGTCGCGGCGGTCCTGGATGCGGGCGTAGCGCAGCAGTTCCCGGATGATGCCGGCGTTCCCCATCGCCCATCCGGTCCGCGGGGCCAGGGTGCTCGGGCTGGCCCGGTGCTCGACGTTGCGCCAGCGCGCACCCCCGGCGTCCACGGTGGCCCGCGCCGCCAGGTCGCTGGCCAGGACGCCGGCGAAGGCCAGGCCGTCGCCCTGCTCGGCGCAGCGGTCGCAGGCCAGGGCGAGGACCCCGGCGGTGCCGCAGCAGCGGCCGCTGTTGTCCCAGAATCCCGGCCGCAGCCGCCGGGGAAGGCCTGAGTGGGCGACCGTATGCCAGCACCGGCCGGCCAGGTCCCGCCAGGCCGGATCGCCGGTCACCTGAGCCAGCAGGCGGAAGACCTGCGCGTCGCCGGCCGGGCCGTGGCACCAGCCGTAGCTATAGCGCTCGATCCGGTCCGGCCGGTGCTGCGGGTCGGAGTGCGGGACGAGGAAGCCGGCCGGCCCGGCCTCGTTGCGCGACACGACGTCCGCCGCGCCGGCCAGGGCCAGCTCGATCAGGTCGCCGCGGCCGGCCGCGTGGCCGACGGCGGCCAGGGCGTACACGATGCCGAGGGTGCCGTGCGACAGGTGATGGAACCGGGCCGGAACCCCGGCACGCACCTCCCAGTGCACGCCGCCCGCGGTGGATTCGGCGGTGGCCAGGTAGGGCGTCACCGCCATGACGGCCAGGTCGAGGTCGCCCGCCCGCGCCGCGCCCAGCGCGATGCCCGCGTTTCCCCCGAGCAGCTCGAACTGATCGCCCCACCGTTCCCCGTCGAACCGCGAACGGACCAGGTCCAGCGCCCGGGCCGCCGCCTGGCCCGCCGCGCGATCTCCGAGTGTGTCGTGGACCGCGCGCAGCGCGAACGCCATGCCTGCCAGCCCCAGGTAGAGCGAGGACAGCTCCCACTCCTGGTCCACGGCCGCGGCGATGGTCAGGGCGCCCCGGGCCGCCGCCTGCGCGTACCGGTCGTCCCCGAAGTGCCGATATCCCTCCAGGAAGGCCAGCACGATCCCCGCGGTGCCGCTGTACAGCGTCGGGTCGGTCTCGTCGTCATCCGGCCTGCCCGTCCAGGCCAGGGCCGCCCCGCGCTCCTGCGCCATCACCCGCAGCCAGTCCAGTGCGTCCCTGGCCAGCTGCGACGCGTCCGGGCCGGCGGCGGTACCCATCATGATCAGCAGGTCAGTCCGCGGCCAGCGGCCAGGTGATCTTGGTCAGGGCGGGGATCACCTGGTCGGCGGCTGCGAGCTCGGCCGGCGGGTGGGTGGTCGCCACGGCCACGCAGTACATGCCGGCCGCCTTGGCCGCCGCGACGCCGGCCGGGGCGTCCTCGAACACCACGCAGGCCTCCGGCGGCACGCCCAGGGCGCGGGCCGCGGCCCGGTACCCCTCCGGGTCCGGCTTGCCCACGGTCACGTCCCCGGCCGTGACCACCACCGCGAACAGCGGGCGCACCTCCAGCTCAGCCAGCATCTCCTCGGCGTAGCGGCGGCCCGCCGAGGTGACCAGGGCCAGCGGGACCCCGGCCGCGGCGATCTGCCGGACCAGCTCGACCGCGCCGCCCAGCGGGGCCAGCGGCGGCTGGCCCGGGGCGTGGAAGTGCGCGCTGGACGCGGCCATCAGCTCGGCCGGGTCGTGCCCCGGCACCCGCTCGGCCAGCAGGTCGTGCACGTCAACGCCGCGCCGCCCGACGAACGCGCGGATCAGCGAGTCGTCCGGAACGATGCCGCGCGACCGGAACACATGCCGCCAGCTCTCGTGACTGCGCGTCTCGCTGTCCACCAGCGTGCCGTCGAGATCGAACACGGCCGCCTGGAAGGGACCCGCCTCCACCGGATCAGGCCTCACGCGGTCTGGGTGACCTTGCTCAGCCCGCGAGGGCTGTCCGGGTCGATGCCGAGCCGCCGGGACAGGGCCTCGGTCAGCAACTGCCCCGGCACGATCAGGCCGAGCGGCGCGAGCCATTCGGGCAGCCGGGGACCGGGCACCGCCAGGGTGCTCACCGCGGCCAGGCCCGGGCCGCCGCCGATCGCGTAGGCCCGTGCCCCGGCCGCGACCACCCGCCGGGCCAGCTCGATGCTGCCCGGCAGGGCGGGCCCGGAGTCGGCCGCCACGATGATGGCCGGCGTGCTCGCGTCCACCACCGCGATCGGCCCGTGCAGCAGGTCCGCCCAGGACAGCCCCATCGCGTGCAGGTAGCAGGCCTCCTTGAGCTTGAGCGCCAGCTCCAGCGCGGCGGCGTAGGCGTGCCCGCGGCCGGACACCACGACCCCGGACGCCCCTTCCAGCTGGGACACCAGGGGCGCCACGTCCGGCGGGTCGGCCAGCATCCGCTCGATCTCGTCCGGCACCGCGCGGAGCAGGCCGGGGTCCAGGTCAGCGCCCAGCGCGATGGCCAGCACGGCCAGCGCGGCCAGCTGGGTGGTGAACGTCTTCGTAGCCGGGACGGCCAGCTCCGCGCCCGCGGAGGTCACGAAGGCCACGTCGGCCGCCTGGGCCAGCGGCGAGCCGCCGCCGTTGGTGACGGCCAGGGTCCGCGCGCCGCAGTCCCGCGCCCAGGCCAGCGTGTCCACGATCTCCTGCGTCGCCCCGGACTGGGACAGCGCCACCGCCAGCACGCCGGTCAGGTCCATCCGGCTGTGGTACTCGGTGGCGATCGACGGGGAGGCCAGCGTGGCCAGCATCCCGGCGTGCGCCTGCAGCAGGTACGACCCGTACACCGCGGCGTTGTCGGAGGTGCCCCGGGCGATGAACAGCACCTGGCGGCAGTCCCGGGCCAGCGCGGCCGCCTCACCGCCCCGCGGCATCAGCGTGTCCAGCGTGGCCCGCAACGCGGCGGGCTGCTGCGCGATCTCGGTCCGCATGGCGGTGACAGGAACGCTCACGGGTACACCTTCTCACCATCGATCCAGGTCGCGGCGGTCCGCAGGTCGTCGTCGAGCCACACCAGGTCGGCCGCGGCCGCCGGGGCGAGGCGGCCCAGGTCGGGCCGGCCGATCAGGTCGGCGGGCACCCGGGACGCGGCGGCCACCGCGGCGGACAGCGCGGACCCGCCCCCGGCCGCCAGGCCAAGCGGACCCCGGGGATAGCCCCCCCGGGCGAGCAGAGCGACCATGTTCGCGACCGCCCGGTCGATCCGCAACGCCGATCCGGCCAGCCCGCCGTCCGCCCGGCGCGGCGGCACACCGTCACCGGGCGGCAGCGTGATCGGCTCGCCGCCCAGCAGGTACTCCCCCGGCGGCATGCCCGCGCACGCCGCGGCGTCGGTGACCAGGCAGATCCGGCCCGGCGCGGCGGCGAAGGCCAGCGTGGCGTTAGCCATCGCCACGTGGTGGGTGTCCACGATCAGGCCGCTGGTCAGCCGGGGGTCGGCCAGCGCCTGCCCGGCCACCCCGGGCTCGCGGGACCTGATCGACGGCTGCGCGTTGAACAGGTGCGTGACCATCCGCGCGCCCGCCCCGGCGGCCACCGCGACCTGCGCCGCGGCCGCGTCGCTGTGCCCCACGCTGACCAGCACGCCGGCGGCGGCCAGCTGGCGGACCGCGGCCAGCCCCCCGTCCACCTCGGGGGCCAGGGTGACCAGCCGGACCAGGCCCGCGCCCGCCGCCAGCAGCTCGTCCAGCGCCGCGGGGGACGGCGGCACGATCCAGTCCGGGTTGTGCGCACCCCGCCGCCTCGGCGAGATGAACGGCCCCTCGAGATGCACGCCGAGCACGCGCGCGCCTCGCCACCTCCGCTCCGGGAAATTCTCCGCAACGAAACCCAGCGCCGTGGCCAGTCGCTTCACCGGCGCGGTGATGAACGTGGGCAGGAAGGCCGTGCACCCCGTCCCGGGCAGCCCCCCGGCCACGGTGGCCCAGCCTTCCGGCTCGGCGGCCTGCATCTCCACCCCGAAGTACCCGTTGACCTGGAGGTCGACCAGGCCCGGGACGAGGACGCCCGAGGCCAACTCGGTGTCCGCGGCCCCGGGGGGCGCGCCCTGGCCCACGCCGGTGATCCGGTTTCCGGACGTGACGACGTAGCCGGGCTCCAGCACCGGGTCGCCGGGCAGCGCGGTGACCACCCGGGGAGCAGTGATGATCACCGGCTCATACGCCGACGTGGGCCATGAACGAGGCGGGGTAACGCTCCCCGGCGACCGCGTCCCGCGGCACCGCCCTGCCCAGCTCGATCAGGTCCTCCGGGGTCAGCACGATGTCGGCGGCGGCCGCGTTCTGCTCCAGGTACGTGCGCCGCTTGGTGCCCGGGATGGTCACGATGTCGTTCCCCTGGGCCAGCACCCAGGCGATGGCCAGCTGGGCGGGGGTGGCCCCCTTGCCCTGCGGCGATCTCGGCCACCCGGCCCGCGACGGCCAGGTTGTGGTCGTAGTTCTCGCCGGCGAAGCGCGGGTGGCCGCGGCGGAAGTCGGTGGCGCCGAACTCCCCGGAGGCGTCCAGCGACCCGGTCAGCAGCCCCCGGCCCAGCGGGCTATAGGACACCAGGCCGATGCCCAGCTCGCGGAGCACGGGCAGCAGGCCATCCTCGGGTTCGCGGCTGAACAGCGAGTACTCGTACTGGGCCGCCGTGACCGGGTGCACCGCGTGGGCCCGGCGCACGGTGTCCGGCGCCGCCTCGGAGATGCCGAGGTAGCGGACCTTGCCCGCACCGACCAGCTCGCTCAGCGCCCCCCAGGTGTCTTCCACGGGGACGGTGCGGTCCACCCGGTGCTGGTAGTACAGGTCGATGTGGTCGGTGCCCAGCCGCTCCAGCGACGCGTCGCACGCCTCGCGGACGTACTCGGGCCGGCCGTTGACCGTGCGGCTGCCGTCCGGCAGCCGCTGGTTGCCGAACTTGGTGGCCAGCACGACCTCGTCCCGGTGGCCCTTGAGGGCCCCGCCGACCAGCCGCTCGTTGGTGAACGGGCCGTAGGCGTCCGCGGTGTCCAGGAAGGTCACGCCGAGGTCGAGCGCCCGGTGGATGGTGGCCACCGACTCCGCGTCGTCCGGGGCACCGTAGGACTGGCTCATGCCCATGCAGCCGAGGCCCACTTCGGCGACGGAAAGCCCCTGGCCGAGCGTGCGTTGTCTCATCAGTTCCCGCCCAATCGTGGATTCCTGGCGCAGTCAGGGTACTGGGATGGTTTTCGTTGCGGCGAAGTTGGGGTTTACGCACTCGCCCGGCGTCCGGCGCGGCGCTTAGCCGGCGCTTGGCGGGCGGCCCCGGGTGGCCGCGTCCAGGCTGGCCTGGAGCGCGTCGAGCAGGCTGGCGGGCTCGTCCGGGGCGGCCGGCCCGGCGGGCGCGGTCACCTCCCGGCCCTCGGCCCGGGCCGCGACCAGTTCCGCGAGCGCCTCCCGGTACTCGTCGTGGTACTGGCCGGGATGGAAATCCTCGGTCATCGAGTCGATGAGCGACGTCGCCATCCGCAGTTCCTGGGTGCGGACCTCGATGTCGGCGCCGGTGAACGGGAAGTCCGCCGCGCGCACCTCGTCGGGCCACAGCATGGTCTCCAGCACCAGCACGCCGTCGTGGCTGCGCAGGGCGGCCAGGGACTCGCGCTGGCGCAGCACCACCTTGGTCACGGCCACCTTGGCGGAGCGTTCCAGGGCGTCCCGGAGCAGCACGTAGGCCCGGACCCCGGCCGGCTCGGGCTCCACGTAGTAGCTGCGGTTCCACAGGATGGGGTCCACCTGGTCGGCCGGGCTGAAGTTCAGCACCTCGATGCTGCGGGCCGTGGGCAGCGGCAGCTGGTCGAGATCCTCGTCGGTCAGCACGATCATCTCGCCGTCCGGCAGCTCATAGCCCTTGGCCACGTCGGCGAACGGGACCTCCTCGCCGTCCAGGGCGCAGATCCGGCGGAAATGGATCCGGCCGCCGTCCGCGGCGTGCACCTGGCGGAACGTCACATCCCGTTGCTCCGTGGCGGTGTAGAGCTTCACCGGGATGGTCACCAGGCCGAACGAGATCGACCCTTTCCACATGCTGCGCATACCGTCTCCCTACCCAGATGCGCGGAATGTGCCCCTCTGGGAGGACCGGGTTCGGGTAGGGCTGTCATGATGAACGGACCGCGTACGTCTAGCGAGTCGGGGGAGGATCAGCACATGCCTGACTTCGACGTCGTCGTGCTCGGCGGGGGGACTTCCGGCAGCCTGATCGCTGTCGAGGTGTCGCGCGCCGGGCGGTCTACGGCTCTGGTGGAGGCGGGTCTCGTCGGTGGCGAGGCACCGTACCTGGCCGACATGGCCTCCAAATCACTGCTCCAGTCCGCCCGCCGGGGCGAGACCTGGGAGCATGCCGTCGCGCGCCGCGACGAGGTCGCCGGGCACCTCGACGACGCCGCGGCCGCGGGCCAGCTCGCCGAGGCCGGCGTGACCCTGATCCGCGGTACCGGCCGGATCACCGGGCCCGGCACGGTCGCGGTCCTGCCGCGTCCGGCCCGGGACAACGGCAGCGGGCTGGCCCAGCCCGGCCCGCTGACCCTGCACTACCAGGACCTGGTCGTGTGCACCGGGAGCGAGCCGGTCGCGCCGCCGGTCGAGGGCCTGGCCGACGTGCCCGCCTGGACCAGCGCGGAGGCGCTCAGCTGCCCGGACCTGCCCCGGCGGTTGGTGGTGCTGGGCGCGGGCCCGGTGGGCTGCGAGCTGGCCCAGATCTACGCGGCGTTCGGCTCCCAGGTCACCCTGGTCGAGGCGGAGCCGCACGTGCTCCCGGGCGAGGCGCAGTTCACCAGCGAGATCCTCGGTGACGCGCTCCGGCGGACCGGCGTGGACCTGCGGCTCGGGTCGGCGGTGGTCAAGGCCGAGACCACCGACGACGGGCTGGCCCTCACGCTGGCCGACGGGACCAGGATCGAAGCGGACCGGGTGCTGCTGGCCAGCGGCCGGCGGCCCCGGCTGTCCGGGCTCGGGCTGGAAGAGCTCGGCATCTCGGCCGGCCCCGGCGAGATGCTGCCGCTGGACGAGACCTGCCGGGTCGTGCCCAACGCGTCCGGGAAGGCCGCGCCCGGCGCCGCCGGGAAGGCGGGGCCCGCCGGGAAGCCGCCGGCGCCGGGACGAAGAACGGGCGGGTCTGGGCCGCCGGGGACGTGACCGCGGTCGCCCCGTACACGCATACCGCGCGCTACCAGGCGCGGATCGTCGCGGCCAACCTGCTGGGCGGCACCCGGGCCGCCGACTACCGGGCCATCCCGCGCACGGTGTACACCTCGCCGTCGGTCTACACCGTGGGCATGTCCCCCTCGCTGGCCACGGCCACCGGGGTCGACCTGATCACGGTCAGCTACGACCTGGCCGAGACGGCCCGGGCGCAGGTGGAAGACGACGATCGCGGCCGGGTCGAGCTGTACGCCGACGCCGGATCGGGCGACATCCTGGTCGGCGCCGCGGCGATCGGGCCCGACGCGGAGGAATGGATGGGCGAGGTCACGCTGGCCATCCGGGCCAGGATCCCGCTGGCGGTGCTGACCGATGTGGTGCATGCGTTCCCGTCCTACGGCGAGGCGGTGGGAACCCCGTTGCGGGGCCTGGCGCAGCGGTCTTCGGGCAGGCCGGCGGGCCGGGGGTGAGCGGGCCAGGGGTGAGCGGGCCGGGCGCGGCCGGGCCGGGCGCGGGGGCGGAGACGGCCGCCGGGCCGGAGACCGGGACGCGCGGGGACACGGGGGCGGAGACGGGCGGCGACGCCGGCCAGGACGCGGAGGCTGGGGCGGGGGCGGCCGGGCCGCTGCCGCGGCGCCCCGCCGGCCCGGACCCTGCTGGGGCAGGCCCGCGCCACGGCCCCGGGGGCGGCAGGCGCGGGGCCGGCAGCGGGCGCGGGGCCGGTGCCGGAGGCACTACCCTCAAGGAAACCGGCCGTTCCCCCCATAGCGGAGCCTCGCCGGGCTGACCAGCCAGCCATCACACAACACCTGAGGGGCGCTGATGAGTGACCTCAGCCCAGAATCCCTCGGCGGATCCATTGAGGACCCCGAGGTACCGGTCGAAGACGCCATCGAGCAGCACGAGTCGCTGCCGGGCGACGAAGACGGGGACGGGGAGCCCGAAGACTTCGAGCTGCCGGAGGACGCGAACCCGGCCGACGTGGTGGAGCAGCACCAGGAGGTCGGGGGCGACGACGAGGAGACGTACAGCTGACCGGGCAGGCGCCCCGGCCATCAGGCGAACCTGACCTCCCGCCGTCGCCTGAGGTCACCCTCCGTTACCCCCTTCCCGGGGGACGAGCGGTCGTAGGATGGCGTGCATCGGGCGGAATTGCCGCCCGATTGACGCAACGGAGAGTCTCGTGACAGCAACACCGCAGGCCCGTACGGCCGGTACGCGGCTGCCGAGGCAGGCCCGGCGTCGGCAGCTACTGGGTGCGGCCCAGGAAGTCTTCGTCGCGCAGGGCTATCACGCGGCCGCGATGGACGAGATCGCCGAACGGGCCGGGGTCAGCAAGCCCGTGCTCTACCAGCACTTCCCCGGCAAGCTTGACCTCTACCTGGCGTTGCTGGACGAGAGCGTCGAGGCGCTGACCGACACCATCCGCAACGCGCTGGCCTCCACCACCGACAACAAGCAGCGGGTCAGCGCCACCTTCGAGGCGTTCTTCGGCTTCGTCGCCAGCACCGGCGAGGCGTTCCGCCTGGTCTTCGAGTCCGACCTGCGCAACGAGCCGGCGGTGCGGGACCGCCTCGACGCGGCCATGCGCGTGCACGCGGACATGATCAGCGAGTTCATCCGCGAGGACGCGGGGCTGGGCGACGATCACGCCCACCTGCTCGGGATCGGCCTGGTCGGGATGGCCCAGATCAGCGCGACCTACTGGCTGGGCACCGACCGTGCCATCCCCAAGGACGCCGCGGAGCAGATGATGGCCCGGCTGGCCTGGCGCGGCATCAGCGGCTGGCCGCGCACCGGCTGAGCCACCTCCTACCTCTTCCGCCCTCTTCCGCGGCGGCCTGCCGCCGCTGTCCCAACCAAGTCCGAGCACAGGAGCGCTGTGGAAGTCAAGATCGGGATTCAGTCCATCCCGCGTGAGCTCATCGTGGAGACCAACGTCTCGGCCGCAGATCTCGAGCGCGCGCTCACCGCGGCCATGACGTCCGAGGACGGCGGGCTCTTCGTGCTGCCCGACGACAAGGGGGGCAAGTTCCTCGTCCCGGCGGCCAAGATCGCCTACGTCGAGCTGGCCGACGTCGAGACGCGCCGGGTCGGCTTCCACTAGCTCCGCTGGTCCGTGGCTGGCTGGCCCTGGGTCAGCAGCTCAGCTCAGCTCGCCAGGCCGAGCGCGGTCATCCGCTGCGCGTGCGCGTCGGTGATGTGGGCCAGCAGCCGCCCGATGTCGCCGAGCTGGGCGGGGGGAGCCGCACTGGAGTCCAGCGGGCCGTCCTCCGGTGAGCCGGTGCCCGGCGGGCTGGCCTTCGCGGGGCTGGCCTTCGCGGGGCTGGCCTTCGCGGTGGCGGCCCCGGCCAGCAGGCCGGCCAGCGAACGCCGGTCCGCGACGACCCGGTACGCCTGCGCCAGCGCCTCGCCGACCAGCCGCCGGGCCCACAGCGCGAGCCGTCCCGCGACATGCGGGTCGGCCGCGATCGCCGCGCGGACCCGGGCGATGACGAACTCGGCGTGCCCGGTGTCGGCCAGCACGCGCAGCACGAGTTCGCGGGTCTGCGGGTCGACCAGCTCGGCGACGGTCCGGTAGAAGTCGGCCGCGATCCCGTCCCCGACATAGGCCTTGACCAGTCCTTCCAGCCAGTCAGCCGGGGCGGTCCGGGCGTGGAAGGCATCCAGCGCCGGGGCGAACGGCAGCATGGCCTGGTCCGGCTGGGCGCCCAGTGTGGATAGCTGGTCGCAGAGCAGCCGGAAGTGGCCGAACTCGGCGACCGCCATCCCGGCCAGAGCGGCCCGGTCCGCGAGCGAGGGAGCCAGTGCCGCGTCCTCGGTCAGCCGGAAGTACGCGTCTAGTTCTGCATAGGCCAGCAGGCCGAGCAGGTCAATGGTGCCGTCACGGGAGATCCCGCCCGGCTGGTTCGGGTCGCTGGGCTCGCGGAGGTCGCCGGGCGCTTCGTCGCGCCCCTGTGCGTCGGTCACCCGCGAAGCGTAACAACCGGGGCACTGCGAGTTGGTCCACCCGCAGGCCAGGACACATTGGTACACTGCGAGTCAGAACTTGGAATGGAATGCGGCAACCCCCTGCCGTGTTCCTACTAGCAGTAAGGCTCGCGGCCAGCCGGACGCGCACGTGCGCCGGCGTTGGCAGGACACAATGTGGGCAGGACCCGACGGCGGGACCGCCTGCGAGGCCTGGCCGGATGCCTTACTGCACTGGCGGGCGACGCCTGCCGGTGGAGCCGATAGCCAGGTCCGCAGTGGCAGGGACACGCGTATAGGGCGTGCCCAGACAGCGGGCCACTGATGGAAGCTGATTCAACTGACAACCACACTGACATCGTCCGTAGCAGAACCGCCCGCCGAGGATAACCCGGCAGCAGGCTCTCCGGACGTACCGCAAACGTTCCGTGACCTAGGCGTCGATGAGCAGATCTGTGCGGCCCTGGAGGTCGCCGGCATCACCTCGCCCTTCCCCATCCAGAGCCTGGCCCTGCCCATCGGGCTGGGCGGGCACGACATCATCGGCCAGGCCCGCACCGGCACCGGCAAGACGCTGGCGTTCGGCATCCCGCTGCTGCAGCATGTGGCGGAGGCGCCGGCCACCCGGCCGTCCGCGCCCGTGTCCCTGGTCGTGGTACCGACCCGCGAACTCGCCGGCCAGGTCGCCGAGGACCTGCGCGTGGCAGGCAGGCTCGGGGGCGCCCGGGTAGCGACCGTCTACGGCGGCCGCGCCTACGAGCCGCAGATCGACGCCCTGCGCGCCACGGTGGACATCGTGGTCGGCACCCCCGGCCGGCTGCTCGACCTGGCCGGTCAGCGGCACCTGGACCTGTCCGGGCTGCGCTCCCTCGTCCTGGACGAGGCGGACAAGATGCTGGACCTCGGGTTCCTGCCCGACGTCGAGCGGATCCTGGAGCTCACCCCGCCGTCCCGGCAGACCATGCTGTTCTCGGCCACCATGCCGGGCGACGTGGTCCAGCTGGCCCGCCGGCACCTGCGCCAGCCGCTGCACGTCCGCGCCGAGCAGAACGACGAGCCTGACCTGGTCCCGCTGACCGTGCAGCACGTGTTCCGCGCGCACCAGATGGACAAGATCGAGATGCTGGCCCGCATCCTGCAGGCCAACGGCCGCGGGCTGAGCATGGTCTTCTGCCGGACCAAGCGGTCCGCGGACCAGGTGGCCGAGGCGCTGACCACCCGGGGCTTCGCGGCCGCGGCGGTGCACGGCGACCTGGGCCAGGGCCAGCGCGAGCGGGCCATGCGCGCGTTCCGCAACGGCAAGATCGACGTGCTGGTCGCCACCGATGTCGCGTCCCGCGGCCTGGACGTGGACGACGTCACGCACGTGATCAACTATGAGTGCCCGGAAGACGACAAGGCCTACCTGCACCGCACCGGGCGTACCGGCCGCGCCGGGCGGGACGGCATCGCCGTCACGTTCGTGGACTGGCGGGACATGCCCCGCTGGAAGCTCATCAACGAGGCTCTCGGCATGGGCCAGCCGGAACCAGCCGGAGACTTACTCCACCTCGGAGCACCTGTACACCGCGCTGGACATCCCGGCGGGGGTGAAGGGCAGCCTGCCCCGCGCCGAGCGGGGCCGGGCCGGCCTTGAGGCGGAGGAGCTCGAGGACGTGGGCGAGACCGGGAAGGCCCGGACGCCGCGCCGGCCCGCCGCCCGCCGCAGCGACCGCGACCAGGCGCCCCGCACGGATCAGCCGCGCAAGGCCCGCGTCCGTAAGCGGACCCGGTCCGGGGTGACGGTGCGCGGCACCGAGACCGCCCAGCCGGCCGGAGCAGGCAGGCCGGAGCAGGGCCGGGCGCAGCAGGCCCGGCGACCCCGGCCCAGGCCGAGGGATCGGCGGACGGCCCGTCCCGCCGCCGTCGGCGCCGGTCCGGCCGCGGCCGGAAAGGCGCAGCTAGCTAGCGGTTTAAGGTGAGCTTCCAGGAGTCGTCAAGGCTGGGTAAGGCGTAGCCGGAGAATCCCTGGGTAGGCTGGCCGCCTGTGAGTACACCAAAAGCGCTGCAATTGCCCCCCGGCGTGCGGCGGCTGACCATCGAAACCAGCCGTGGCAAGTTCGCGGCGCTCGAAGCGCTCCCGCCCAGCGGGATACACGAGCGGCAGCCCGCGCTGCTGGTACCCGGCTATACCGGGAGCAAAGAGGACTTCCTGCTGATCCTGCAGGCCCTGGCGGCCGCGGGCCGCCAGGTGGTCGCGATCGACATGCGCGGCCAGTTCGAGACCCCCGGGACAGACGACGCGGCCGCGTACCAGCTGAAGGCGCTGGCCGCTGACGTGGCCATCGTCGCCGGCTGGCTCAGCGAGGGGTACGACGGCTCGTCCGGGGCCGGCGGCAGCCCCGGGATCCACCTGCTCGGCCACTCCCTCGGCGGACTGGTGACCCGGGAGGTCCTGCTGGCCCGGGCGGCGCAGGTCAGCTCGCTCACCCTGATGAGTTCCGGCCCGGGCGCGCTGTCCGGCCCGCGGGCCCAGATCCTGCAGGCGCTGCTGGCCGAGCTGGACGGGATCGCCCCCGCGGCGCTGGGCGCCGAGGTCGAGCGCATCTGGCAGACCCGGCTGGAGCCGGAGGCCACGATGGGCGGCGTCCCGCCGATGATCATCGACTTCCTGCGCACCCGGCTGCTGAGCAGTTCCCCCACCGGGCTGCGCGTCATGGCGCAGACCCTGCTCACCTGCCCAGACCGGACCCGGGCCCTGGCCCAGCTGGCCGCGGCCCCGGTGATGGTCCTCTACGGCGAGAACGACGACGCGTGGGAGCCTGCCGCCCAGGAGGACATGGCGGCCCGGCTGCGCGCCCAGCGCGTCTGCATCCCAGCCGCCGCGCACTCCCCCGCGGTGGAAGCGCCGGAGACCACGGCGAGCACCCTGACCAGCTTCTGGAACGCCACCGAATGCCAGCGGGCCCGCTCGTCCCGCCCGGCCTGACCCCCGCCACGGTCAGTCCCCGGCCACGGGGTCAGTCCCCGGTGAGTTCGCCCAGGCCGTCCCAGGGCCGGCGGGCCGGGGTCGCGGCGGCACCTTCGGGGCAGACGGCGCGGAAGTCGCACCAGCCACAGCCCGGGCCCGGGCTGGGCGGGAAGACCTCGTCCAGGCCCCCGGGCGGCAGCCCGTCCCGGTAGCGCTGGTCAGCCGCTGCGCACTCGGCGGCGATATCCTCCGCCCGGCCCAGGTGCCGGTCCAGCGTGGCCGGCGTGTGATCCCAGGCGTGCACCGTCCCGGTGGGCAGGTGGTGCAGCTCGACCCGGTGGCACGGTCGGCGCAGCACCCGCCCGGCGGCGACCGCGTAGAGGGCCAGCGGCAGCGAGGCCCTGGTGTCGTCGGTGCTCAGCGGGCGGCGGCCGGTCTTGTAGTCCACCACGGCCAGCTCGCGGTCACCGGCCGCGGTCCGCCGGTCGTCGAGCCGGTCGATCCGGCCGGAGAACGTGATCCGCTCAGTGCGGGCGCCCACCGTCCGCTCCACCCCGGCCGGCTCGTCCGCCGGGTCCAGCCCGGCGGCGTACTTCTCGACCATGCCGCGGGCCCGGTCCCGGGCGGCCGCGGACTGCGCGTCGCTGGCGAAGCCCTCGCTGATCCAGCCGCGTTCCAGTAACCCGCCGGCGGCGGCCACGGTCCGCTGCGCCTGGGGCAGCCGCCACCATCCGGCCAGCGCGTTGTGGACGCTGGCGCCGAGGCTGTTGTGCGCCCAGGGCGGCCCCTTGCGCGGGGCGGGCCGGTCCAGGTAGCTCATCCGGTACACCCGCCGGCAGTTCAGCCAGGTACTCAGCCGGGTCGGGGTGCACGCGTACAGGCGGCTGGGCATGCCGTCCAGCCCGAGCTGCTCGTGGCGGGCCATCCGGTCAGTCCGCGTCCGCGTCTGCGTCCGCGGGCAAGTGGAGCGGGCCCGCGGTCACCCACGAGTCGAAGTGCTTCTGGGCCGCCGACACCGAGGTCTCCTCGCCGTGCCCGGGCAGCACGCGGGTCGGCCCGGGCAGGGTCAGCACATGCTCGCCGATGGCGCTGAGCTGCGCGGGGAAGTCGGGGTACTCGTGATGGTGCGGCACCGGTCCGCTGGCCATCAGGACATCGCCGGCGAACACCGCCTCGAGTTCCTCGCTGTAGAGGCACACCGAGCCCGGGGTGTGCCCCGGGGAGTGGATCACTTCCAGCGAGGCGTCGGCGACCTCGAAGATCCCCCCGTCCTCCATCTCGATCTCCGGGTCGCCGTCCCGGTGCGCCTCCCGCCACGCCAGCCGGTCCCGGGGGTGCAGCGCGACCGGGGTCTCGTCCCGCGCCGCCACCTCAAGGGCCGCCGCGACGTGGGTGGCGTGCCCGTGGGTGCAGATGACGGCGAGGATTACCCGGTCGCCGACGGCGGCCAGCACCGCCCCGGCGTCGCGGCCCGGGTCGACGACGATGACCTCCTCGTCGTCGCCCACGATCCAGGCGTTGGCTTCGGGGCCGTCCGCGTCCCCCGGTGACTCCACCCGCTCTATCCGCGCCTCCATGGCCTGCCTTCCTTCCTCATCCTTGTTTCACGAACGCCCGGACGGCCTCCGCCACCAGCTGGACCGCGATCGCGGACAGCAGCAGGCCCGAGATCCGGGTCAGCAGCTCGACGCCGCTGTCCCGCAGGACCCGCTTGACCAGCCCGCAGAATCGCATGGCCAGCCAGAGCACCACGATCACGGCGCACAGGGCGAGCCCGAAAGCGGCCACCTGTGCCCCATTATGGATCCGCTGGACGAACACCATGCTCGCCACGATCGCGCCGGGGCCGGCCAGCAGCGGGGTGCCCAGCGGGACGAACGCCACGTTGATCTGCTCGCACTCCGCCTCGGTGGGCTCGGCGGACTTGCCGGTCAGCAGCTCCAGCGCCACCAGCAGGAGCAGCAGGCCGCCGGCGGCCTGCAGGGCCGGCAGCTGCACGCCCAGGTAGACCAGGACCTCCCGGCCGAACAGCGCGAAGGCCAGGATCACCCCGAACGCGACCAGCGCCGCCTGCCAGGCCAGCCGGTGCCGCTCCCGGGCCTCTTTGCCGCGGGTCAGCGCGATGAACAGCGGGACGGTGCCTGCCGGGTCCATGATCACCAGCAGGGTGATGAAGACCTCCCAGAAGAACTTCATGCCCGGGCCTGCTCATCCGCGGCGGGGGCCGTGCCCCGCCGCCGGTCCCGCCTGCCCCGCTGGTCCCGTCCGCCCCGCTGGTCCCGCTGGTCCCGTCCGCCCCGCTGGTCCCGCTGGTCCCGTCCGCCCCGCTGGTCCCGCCGGTCCTGTCCGCCCCGCTGGTCCCGCCGGTCCCGTCCGCCCCGCCTGCCCCGCCGGTCCCGCCGGTCCCGCCGGCCAGCGCCATCAGCTGCTCGAACGCAGCCGGGCTGGTCGTCTCGACGCCCAGCCGGTGCCCGGTGAGGTCCCCGTGGTCGTCGCTGCCCCCGGTCGTCACCAGGCCCAGGGTGGCCGCCAGGGCCCTCAGCCGGGCCCGTTCCGCCTCGTCGTGATCGGGGTGGTCGACCTCGAGCCCGGCCAGCCCGGCCCCGGCCAGGGCGGCGATGGCCGCATCCGGGATCCGCCAGCCCCGGGAGATCGCGCCGGGATGGGCCAGCACCACCGCGCCCCCACTGGCCCGGACCAGTCCGACCGCGCGGGCCGGGTCGAGCGCGTACCGGGTCACGTAGGCCCGGCCGCCCGGGCCGATCCAGTCCGGCCCGAACGCCTCGGCCGGGGTGCCGATCGCCCCCGCCGCGACCATGGCCCGGGCGATGTGCGGGCGGCCCACGCTCCCGCCGGCCGCGAGCGCCGCCACCTGGTCCCAGGTGACGTCGACACCGAGGTCCCGCAGCCGGTCGACCATGGCCTGGCCGCGGCGGACCCGGTCGTCGCGGATCGCCTGGGACTCGGCCGCGAGCTGCGGGCTGGCCCCGTCCGGGAGATAGCTGAGCAGGTGCACGCTGTGCCCGTCCAGCCGGGCCGAGAGCTCCATGCCGGGGACCAGGGACAGGCCGTCCGGGAGAGCCTGGCGGGCCTCGCCCAGCCCGGCCAGCGTGTCGTGGTCGGTCAGGGCGATCACGTCGAGGCCTGCGGCCCAGGCGCGGGACATCACCTCGGCGGGCGGGTCGGTGCCGTCCGACGCGGTGGAATGGGAGTGAAGGTCGATGCGCACGACGGCTCATCGTACGGGGCAGCGGCCGCCGCCGGGCTGGCTCTGCTGGTGCGCGTCCGGCGGGGCCGGTGAGCGTCCGGCGGCCGCGTCAGCCCGGCAGCCGCGGCGAGAGCGCGCCGAACGGGACGTCCAGGTCCTGACCAGGGTCGCGCAGATCCCGCAGGGGCAGGGTCTCCAGCATCAGGGTGCCGGCCGTGTCCGGCCACAGGATGACCCAGAGCCAGGTGGCCAGCACCTCACCGGCGAACACGGCCGCTCCCGGCGATTCCACGCTCCAGAGCGGGAACTCGTGGTGGCCGAACTGGACCAGGGCGTGCGGCGGCCCCTCCGCGAACCCCTCACCGGGGTCCGGGCCGGGCAGCCCGGCCAGGCCCGCTCCCAGGCCCAGCCCCGGCTCCTCGGACACGACCAGCATCTCCCCCAGGCCGCCGACCGGGTTGGGCCCGGACAGGGCGACCACGCAGCCGCGCGTGCCGCTGCGGTCGTCGCCTGCCCCGGTGAACCCGGTGACCAGCCAGCCCAGCGGGATCGGCCACGGCAGCCAGACCGGCACGGCGGCCAACTTCAGCAGGGCGTGCAGCCCCTCCGCGGAGGGAACGTGGGCGGGCCGGAGCGGCTGCACGGCGCCGTGCCGGGCACACTGCCACGCGCTGTGCCAGACGCTCGGCTTACTGAGCTCGCCCTGGCAGCGCGGGCAGATCGGAGCCTTCGTCATGAGTAATGACGTTGATCTCCAGCCGCGGCCACGTCAAGCACCGCAAGCCCCTAATCAGCCTGGCCTTTTACCGCCCTGGTTGAGCCGCCCGGCCCGGGACCGGGATACTGTCCGCGTGCCAGCGCCGCGGGTTCCCTGCGTAGGAGCGATCATCAAGGACGAGGCCGGGCGGCTGCTGCTGATCCAGCGGGGACACGACCCCGAGGCGGGCCGGTGGTCGCTGCCCGGTGGCCGGATCGGGCCGGGGGAAAGCGACGAGCAGGCGCTGGTCCGGGAGATCATGGAGGAAACCGGGCTCCGGGTCGCCTGCGGCGTGCTCGTCGGGTCGGTGGAGCGCCCGGGCCTGCGCGGCGCGGTGGTGGATATCCGCGACTACGCGGCCACGGTCACCGGGGGCACCCTGGCCGCCGGCGACGACGCCGCCGATGCGCGCTGGGTCAGCCCGGCCGACCTGGCGGGCCTACCCCTGACCAGCGGGCTGGCCGAGACGCTCACCGCCTGGGGAGTGCTCGGCTGACGTGCCGGCCGGGCCGGGATCGAACGCCTGGGTGCGGGCCAGCCCGGCGGCGCGCCCCTTGGCCGCGGTGACCAGGGCCAGCTTGCGGGACGCCTCGTCGATCATCTCATCGCCGAGCATGACCGCGCCGGCCTGCCGGACGTCGGTGGCGTGCGCGTACGCGTCCAGGATGAGCTCAGCCCGGTCGTAGGCCTCCTGGTCCGGCGCGAAGACCTGGTTGACCGGTTCCACCTGCCCGGGATGCAGCACCCACTTGCCGTCGTAGCCGAGGGCCGCCGCGCTGGCCGCGTCCTCGCGCAGCCCGTCGAGGTCCCGGATGGCCAGGTACGGGCCGTCGATGGCGGCGATCCCCCGGCTGCGGGCGGCGACCAGGATCCGCATCCGCGGGTAGTGGTACGCGTCGCCGCGGGAATACCCCGCGGGCTGGGCGCCGACCTGGAGCGATCGCATGCCGATGCTGGCCATGAAGTCCGCCGGGCCGAACACCAGGGCCTCCAGCCGGTCGGAGGCGGCCGCGATGGCCGTCACGTCCGCGAGGCCGCGGGCGTCCTCGATCTGGGCTTCGATGCCGATCCGGCCCCGCTCCAGCCCGGTGGCCTGCTCCAGCTGGGACAGCAGCAGGTCCAGCCAGCTGACCTGGGCCGGCTCGCTGGCCTTGGGCAGGATGATCACGTCGAGGTTCGGCCCCCTCGACCACCTCGATCACGTCACGGTAGGCCCACGGGGTGCTGGCGTCGTTGATCCGGACCGCGCGGATCTTGCTGCCCAGCCGCCGCCGTTCAGCGCCTCGACCACGGCCCCCCGGGCCGCGGGTTTCGCGGCAGGCGCGACCGCATCCTCCAGGTCGAGGAAGACCTCGTCCACCGGCAGGCCCCGGGCCTTCTCCAGGAACCGCGGACTGCTGCCGGGCACGGCCAGGCAGGTCCGCCGGGGACGGTACGACGACGCCATTCGGTCACAGCCTCCTGAGCTACGTGGCACGCTGGCCAGGTGAGCGACCCCCAGCCGGACACCGGGCAGGCCGGGCCGGACACCCGCCGGCTCGCCCTCATCGCGGAGGCTACCAAGCGGGCCGGCCTGATCTGGATCACGGTCCCCGGCCAGGGCCGGCCGCGGCCGGTGTGGCACGTCTGGCGGGCCGCCGCGTTCGTGCTGACCGGCCCGGGCGAGCAGGACGTCCCCGGGCTCGGCGACGCAGGCCGGGTCACGGTCACGGTCGCCAGCAAGGACACCGGCGGCCTGCTGGTGCGCTGGACGGCCCGGGTGAGCCGGGTCGGGCCCGATTCCGCGGAGTGGCCGGGTGTCGTTGCCGCGCTGCTGGCCGGCCGGCTGAACGAGCCGGCCAGTCCCGGCGGGCCCGCCGCTGCGCAGCGCTGGGCCCAGACCGGCACGGTGTACCGCCTCGCCCCCGAGGCCAATGCCGACGCGGGCAGGCCCGGCATTTCGCCCCGCTCATCCTGAACCCGCGCACCGCCGCGCTCGCGAGCTGACCAGTCGCCCGCGCCGGTCAGCGCGACTCCGTTCGACGCTGGGTGCGACCCTCCGTAGCATGAGGGCATGGTCATGCCGCCCACTGTTTCCTCGCCCCCCACCGCCGAGCAGGTCACGCAGGCCCTGGCGGGAGTCAACGACCCCGAGATCCACCGCCCGATCACCGAGCTCGGGATGGTGAAGAACGTCGCCGTGGATGATCGCGGGGTCGTGCGGGTGGAGATCTATCTCACCGTGTCCGGCTGCCCGCTGCGCGACACGATCACCCGGGACGTGACGGCGGCGGTCAGCAAGCTGCCGGGGGTGGCCGAGGTCCGGGTCGACCTGGATGTGATGAGCGAGGAGCAGCGCCGCGAGCTGCAGGCCAAGCTGCGCGGCGGCCGCCCGGAGAAGGAGATTCCCTTCGCCCAGCCCACGTCGCTGACCCGGGTGTTCGCGATCGCCAGCGGGAAGGGCGGGGTCGGCAAGTCCTCGGTCACGGTCAACCTGGCCGCGGCACTGGCCAAGGCCGGGCAGAAGGTGGGGGTCCTCGACGCCGACATCTACGGCCACTCCGTGCCCCGGATGCTCGGCGTCACCGACCCGCCCACCCAGGTCGAGCAGATGATCATGCCGCCGACCGCGCACGACGTGAAAGTGATCTCCATCGGCATGTTCACCACCGGCAACGCGCCGGTGGTCTGGCGCGGCCCGATGCTGCACCGCGCGGTGCAGCAGTTCCTGGCCGACGTGTACTGGGGCGACCTCGACGTGCTGCTGATGGACCTCCCGCCGGGCACCGGCGACGTGGCCATCTCCGTGGCCCAGCTCGTCCCGGGCGCGGAACTCATCGTGGTCACCACCCCGCAGCTGGCCTCCTCGGAGGTGGCGGAGCGAGCCGGGGCGATCTCGGTGCAGACCCACCAGCGGATCACCGGGGTCATCGAGAACATGTCGTCACTGGCCTGCCCGCACTGCGGCGAGCCGGTCCCGGTGTTCGGATCCGGCGGCGGCCAGGCGGTCGCCGACGCGCTGACCCGGGTGACCGGGGCGCCGGTACCGCTGCTCGGCCAGGTGCCCATCGACGTCCGGCTGCGTGAAGGCGGCGACCGGGGCGTCCCGCTGGTGCTCGCCGACCCGGAGGCCCCCGCCGCCCAGCAGTTGAGCGGGATCGCCAGCGGCATGGCGAACCGCGCCCGCGGGCTGGCCGGCGGCGGCTGGGACTGACCCCGGCCTGAGCCGGGGCCTTACGCCGGCCAAGCGACCCGGATCAGCTCGGCCTTACGCAGCTCCATCCGCCTCTAGCCGGGCCCGGCCCCGCACCACCAGCACCATGGGTCACCATTGATCATGGTCAGCGCCGACATATCACGCCGGACGTGTGGGTTTCCGGGGTGTTTTGCCCGTTTCGGCGCACCGGAGACGTGATAAGTGGTCTCGTCCGGGTCGATCGCCGCGGGGCGCTGAGAAATAGCGGATGCTACAGATGTCCGTAGGGCCGGAGAGACCAGTGTGACTCGCGGGACCTGGGACGAACGGCCGGGGACCGGGTCAGCGTGACTCGCGGACCGGGGCGGTCCGGGGGAACCGGGGAACCGGGGCGGTCCGGGGGAACCGGGGCGGTCCGGCGGGGAGGGGTCAGGTGGCCTCGGAGTCGAAGGGCGGGGTTTCCTCGCGGGCCAGCACGGCCGTGGCCCGGCGGTCGGCCAGGTACTCGCCCTGGGATTCCGCCATCCCGGGCGTGGCCCCGTCGAGGTCGCCGTCCAGCCCGTCGAGCAGGTGCTTGCGGACGAAGTTCGCCGGGTGCAGGTCGCGCAGATCCAGGTCGGAGAACTCGGGCCCCAGGCCCTCGCGCAGATCCTTGGTCGCCCCGTCCGCCATCCGGCGCAGCTCGCGCAAGGTAGCGCCGATCTGCGACGCCATCTTCGGCAGCTGGTCCGGCCCGAAAATCACGAGCGCGAGCACGGCAAGGACCAGGATCTTCTCGATGGACAGGTCGAACACGTCAACTCTCCAGGCGAGGCGCGGCCGCGGCAGCACTCACGGTCTTTTCTCACTGTAGACCGTCATCTGCCCGGATGCCTCCTCTGGAGCGCGCGGTGGAGTCCCGGATGCGGGCTACGGCGCCCGGGGAGCCTCACCGGAACGGGTCGAGCCAGGAGATCAGGCGGTGCAGGCCGCGGCCCATCCGGCCGAGGAATCCCGGCCTGGCGTTGTGCGGCAGCACCCCCACCACCTGGTCCAGGGTCTGGTCCGGCGCGTCGGCGATCAGCGTGTAGACGAAGCCCCGGGCGGACCAGGCCACGCTGCGCTGATCGGGCCCGGCCGCGTAGACCCGGTCACCGCGCAGGGCGACCTGCGACCATCCGCTCAGCTGCGCGGGCAGATGTCCGCGCTGCACGAACAGGGAGATCAGGGACAGGCCGTCGGAGTAGGCCAGGTCCACGACCGCGCCGCCCGGGCCGGTGGTCTCAGTCGACTGGACCAGGCTGAGCTGGCCGGGCAGCCGCGCGGGAATCGGCCACCCCACGGCCCGCAGCCGGGCCAGCTGCCCGCTGGCCAGCGGTTTGCCCCCGGACACCGACGCGGTACGCGGCGCCGCCGCAGCCGCTGGCGAGCCGAGCTTGAGGGTCACGAACACGTCCTCGCTGACCAGCTGGGCGCCGTCGTCGAACGTTTCCCGGCGCAGCGGCAGCTTGGTCGCGGTGTCCAGCCAGAACCGGGCGGCCAGCTGGCCGTCCCGGTGCCGCAGCACAAGTTCCTGCGTGGGGCGGCCGGCCACCTCGCCGCGGCCGGCCATGGACACCTGGTAGTTCTCGGCCAGCAACGTGACCATTTGCGAGGTCATGGTCATGATGCCCTCGGGATCGCGCTGGCCGGCGTCGTCGTCGCCGTCGCCGTCGGGGTCGGCGACGCTCGCCCGGTACCACGGCCGGGCCGCGGCGGGCTGGGTAGCCGTCTGGATCAGCGTCTGGTGGCCGCGCTGGTGCCACACGTTCACCACGGAGCTCCAGCTGCCGTCCGGGCCCCGCCAGGCCGTGAGCTGGACACCCTGGTAGGAGACCCGGCGGCAGGCGGTAGCGGCCTCGCTAAGCAGCCGCAGGCCCGGATCTGCCGTGGCCCCGCCCACGGCCGCGCGGCTGATGGCCGGCTGGGCGCCGTCAGGAGACCCGGGCGCCGGGGCGGCCGCGGACTTGCGCAGCCCGCCGTGGCTGGCCGCCAGGGGCATCAGCTCCCCGCTGTGGGCCGTCATGTCCCGCCAGATCACGGTGACGCCGGTGGCGATCAGGCCGAGGACCACCACGGCGGTGGCCAGGCGCAGGGGCAGCGGCTCGTGCTCAGGACCGGCCCCGTCATACCGGGGCGTAGTGCGCGAGAACATCCGTCAGCTCACGGCCCCGGGCTCGCGGACACGGTCACGGCGGCCGCGGGCACCGGGGCAGTGGCCGCGGAGGACGGCTGCTGCAGGCCGTGGCGGACCGTCCCGGCCGCCGCGCCGCTGACCGCCTGGCCGCTGACCGCCTGGCCCCGGGGCGACCGGCCGCTGCCCGACTCGGGGCGGGCTGACGGGCGGGCCGCGCGGGCCCGGGAGCCCGTGGCGCCCACTCCGGCCACGGCGGCAGCCGACACGCCGACCGGCACGCTGCCGCTCCCGGTGGCCGGGACCGACGTGCCGGAGGCGCCGGCCCCCCGGCCGTCCCGCCGGGCGGCGTCACCGGCAGGTCCCCGGTCACGATCGCGTGCTGGACGAGGAACGTGTCGACCGCCGGGGTAACCCTCGGGCCAGGAGTCTGCGCCTCGCCGCCGGCGAAGAAGGCTGCGGCGCCGAGGCCGGCCACGGCGGAGGCGAGAATGCCCGCCGTCAGCATCCGGGCGGACGGGAAGCCGTTCCTCGGCCGCCAGGGCGGCCGGGCGGTCCACGGCCGGCCGTCCGGCGGCATGGCCATGGCCATCAGCCGGCCGGTCAGGGCCGCGTCCACCATGGCCTCGCCCAGCGAATGCATCCGGTGCTTGAGAGCGCGGAGTGCCACTGCCTCCTGGCGGCAGGGATCGCAGCCCGCGATGTGGGCCAGGACCCGGTCCCGCTCAGCGTCGCTGAGCTCACCGTCGATCAGGGCGGAGATGCGCTGCCCGAGATGACTCATAGGTCACCGGCCAGGGGCACGGGAGCCGCCTTCCCCACGGCGGGACCGGCGGGACCGGCAGGAACGGCAGGACCAGCGGGAACGGCAGGACCAGCCGGAACGGCAGGGACCGCCGGGACGGCCGCGGACGCCCCGACCTTCGGGCCGATCGAGGGGCGGCGCGGACGGCGGTGGTCGAGCGCGGTCCGCAGCTGGGCGCGGCCGCGATGGATGCGGCTGCGCACGGTGCCCAGCTTCACCCCCAGCGTGTCCGCGATCTCCTCGTAGGACAGGCCCTCGATGTCGCACAGCACGACCGCGGCCCGGTACTCGGGGGCCAGCGCCTTGAGCGCGGCCTGGATGTCGCCGTCCAGGTGCCGCTCGTCAAAGGCCTGGGCAGGCGTGGGCTCGTCACCGCGCAGCCGCTGCGCGGTGTCGTCACCCAGCCCCTCGAACCGGATGCGCTGCCGGCGCCGGGCCATGTCCAGGAACAGGTTGGTGGTGATCCGGTGCAGCCAGCCCTCGAACGTCCCCGGCGTATAGCTGGACAGGGAACGGAAGACCCGGACGAAGACCTCCTGGGTGAGATCCTCGGCATCGTGGCTGTTGCCGGTCAGCCGGTAAGCGAGCCGGTACACCCGGGCGGAGTGCTCGCGCACGATCTCTTCCCAGGTCGGGGCCGTCCAGCCGGATGCCGCGTCCGGCGTGGCACCGGGCATGTCCACGATCTCGCCGTCCCGCCGTGTGCCGTCTGCGTCTACCACCATGGTGCCCGGGCATCCCCTTCCGCACCACAACTGCTCGGATTCTGCTGTGCACCCCGACTGGCACCCCGCCGGGCTGGCCGGCCGTTCAGCGCTGGTGCGCGGGTTTCTCGCTCGCGTCAATAGTTAACGCCAGAACAGGCCTCGCTGGTTCCCGGGTCACGGCGCGTAACGAACGGCGCGTAACGATAGGCTGCCGGACTGGGATAAGCATGCACGGGAAGGCACACATTGTGAGCGCAGAGGCCAACCTTGCCTACGTCGAGGGCTACCTCACCGAGGACGAGCCACTGCTGGCCGCGCGCCGCGAGGCGGCCGAGATTGGCGGAGCGCCGCCGATCGGGCCGGGCGGCGGGGCGGCGCTGCGGTTCATCGCGGCCGCCATCAGCGCCAGATCGGTCGTGGAGATCGGCACCGGCTGCGGCACCTCGGGTATCTGGCTGCTTCGCGGCATGCGCTCCGACGCGGTCCTGACCAGCGTCGACGCCGAGCCCGAGCATCAGCGGCTGGCCCGGAAGGCCTTCACCGAGGCGGGGTTCCCGTCGAATCGGTACCGGCTGATCAGCGGCAAGGCCCTCGACGTGCTGCCCCGTCTCACCGACGGCGCCTACGACCTGGTGTTCTGCGACGCGGACAAGCAGGAGTACCCGGACTACCTGGTCGCCGCGCTGCGGCTGCTGCGTCCGGGCGGCGTGGTCGCGTTCGACAACGCACTGGCCGGCGGCCGGGTCGCCGACCTCCGCCACGACGACCCGGGCACCACCGCCATCCGGGACCTCAACGACCAGGTGCGGCAGGACGAGCGGCTGGTGCCGGTGCTGTTCCCGGTCGGCGACGGGCTGCTCACCGCGGTCAAACGCGGGTAGCCCGCCAGCCGGGCGGCACCACCACAGCGCCTTCTTTCCCGATTACGGTCCGACCGGCGAACCCGCCAGCCGCCGCGGCAGCAGCCGGGGCCGGAGCCGGCGGCAGCCCTGGACGCGCGCAGCGACCCGGATCTTCGTCTGGGTAGTCTCCACCCGCCCGGCCGGTCAGTCCCGCGCTGGCGGCGACCTGGGCCGCGCCCATCCCCAGGTACGCGCCCACGCTGGGCGCGCCGTCCCCAGGACCGGGCCCAGGGACGCGTCCTCGGCGCTGCGTACCGGGACGGCTGCCGGTACCGCGGCCGGCCCCGGCGGGGTGGTCAGCCAGCGGTTTCAGGCCAGCCACTGGCGCGACCGTAACCCTCGCCTTAACCGGCCGGGCTCAGCCGGTGACCGACTTGAGCGCGTCCGAGAGCCGGGCAGCCTCATCCGCGGACAATTCGACCACCAGCCGCCCGCCTCCCTCGAGGGGGACGCGCATCACTATGCCGCGGCCCTCCTTGGTGACCTCGAGCGGACCGTCACCCGTCCGCGGCTTCATCGCCGCCATTCCGCATCCCCTTCCTGCTCGGGGCCGCATGAGACCTCGCGGAGGCCTGCCCGCGCCGGAATCCCGGCGCCTGCGGCGGGTCCGGCCACCCACAGCCGTGTTGATCAGTACCTCTATTATCCAGAGTTCCGGCCTACAGTGGTAACGATCAGCACTCCCTTCCGCCCGCCGCCGTCGGTAACTGGGGTCTCAGGAGTCACTGAGGCACCGCTCGCGGCCTGTCCCGAGGAGGCGTCCGGTGACTGACAGTGTTCGCTGGGACCTCGATGGAGCGGTAGCTACCATCACGCTCAATCGGCCCCAGGCCCGCAACGCGCTGACCGCGGAACTGAAGAACGAGCTCCTCGCGGCGCTGCGCCGGGCAGCGTCCAGCCCGGAGGTGCGGGCGGTGCTGATCACTGGCGCGGGGCAGGCCTTCTGCGCCGGCCAGGACCTGCGCGAACACGCGGAACTGCTGGAGGCAGCCGGGCCGGGGAGCGACGGGCCGGGGCATGGGCCGCCGCCGGACGAGGGGGTTCCAGCCGCCGGCGCGCCGCCGTCCGGGGCACCGGCCGGGCGGGTGCCCGCCGGGACCGCGTCCGCGGTAGGGCCGCCTCCCGCCGGGGCACCGGCGGCACTGGACACGGTCCGGGAGCACTACAACCCGCTCGTGCTGGCCATCAGGTCCATGCCCAAGCCGGTCATCGCGGCCGTGAACGGGGTCGCCGCCGGGGCAGGGGCGGGGCTGGCCTTCGCCTGCGACATCCGCATCGCGGCCCAGGGCGCGAGCTTCCTGATGGCGTTCGCGCGGGTCGGGCTGGCCGCCGACACCGGCGTGTCCTGGACGCTGTCCCGGCTGGCCGGCGCGGGCCGGGCCGCCGAGCTGCTGATGCTCGCGGAGCCGGTCCGCGCGCCGCGCGCGCTCGAACTCGGCCTGGTCAGCCAGGTGGTGGAGGACGACGACCTGCCGGTGACCGCGGGCGCGCTCGCCGCCCGGCTGGCCGCGGGACCCACGGCCGCCTACGCGGGCATCAAGGAACAGCTCAATTTCGCGGCGGGACACGACCTGGCCGAAGCGCTGGAGAAGGAAGCCGAGGTCCAGGGCGCCCTGGGCCGCACCGCCGACCACCGGGCCGCCACGCTCGCGTTCACCCGCAAGCAGGAGCCGCACTTCCTGGGCCGGTGACCGGGCCCAGGCCTACCGGGCCGGGCTGCCCGCGTCCGCGCTGGCAAGTTCCTCGTGGGCGCAGACGATCTGCTCGGTGGCATCGACCAGGTCAGAGAACGCCCGCCACTCGCGGTGACCGGTGCGGCCGGTCCAGGACACCACCCGGCTGCGGCACCAGACCGTGAGCCCGCGCCGGATGGACAACACCGACATCCCCGAGGCCGGGGCGTCGGCCCGGACGATATGGCCGATCCCGCGCTCGGACAGCATCCGCTCCAGCGCGCCGGCGGCCTGGACGGAACCGGGCTGGGGCCCGCGGAAACGATCCAGGGCGCTGCTGGCCGGGACCGGCACGGCGAACCAGACCACCTTGCCGGAGACCTTCCAGCCCCCGAGCCGGGCCCGGGTCAGGTGGTGGCCCCAGCGCCCCTGGGACAGGCCGTGGACCACGTGCAGCCCGCGCCCGCTCACCGCGTCGGCGGGAACCGCGACGGCCGGATCAGGCGGCACATCGTCCTTCCAGCGCGGCAGGGCGTCGAAGACCTTGCAGACCAGCTCCTGCTCCCCGTCGAACCGGCGCAGGTAGAGCCAGATTTCCGGGGCCCCGGCCACGGCGCAGCCGCGCACGTCGAACTGGATCCCTGTCTGCGCGTGCATGCTGTTGGCGGCGAGTTCGCTGGCCATGGTGGCGCCGTCATAGACCAACTCGTCCGGCAGCTCGAGTCCGGCCGTGGCCGCCCGGAAGAGCCGCCGGGCCGTGGCGGCACACGTTGCATCCAGCGGGAGCGGCGAAGCGGAACAACCGCCAGCCGATACGGTCACGGCCGGCGCGGGAGCCGCCACCACGACGTCCGGCGTATCTGCGGCAAGCGACCCTAACATGATCTTCAGCCTTCCCGGCCCGCATATCTGTGAAACACAGATTATGAGTCATGTGTCCGCTGCGCAACGACATCGGCCCTTGCCGGGTCACGTTGACTGAGTCTTTACCATCCGCCGGACCCGCCAGACCCTTCATGGTAACGCTACGTAAGGTGACACTGCTGTAGCTATGAGGTAACGAGCAGGGGTCCCGCTACTGCCTGGCCGGTAGCCATGGCAGTACAGTCGAGGCCGCGGCGGCTGCCGAACCGGAGCGGCCGCTTGGCCTCGAGACAGGCCCTGCAGAAAAAGAATCCCCCGGGCCGCCACCCGGGGGATTCTTTTACCGCTGGCCGGCTTCGCAGGCCCTGCTGGGCCTCGCCGGCCTCGCCGGTGAGTCAGCGGTCGAGGTCGTACCGGCCCGCCTTGGTGTCCGACAGGAACTCGGCGAACGCCGGGCGGCTGACCACGTGAGCGCCGTCGCCGGGGCGGGTGCTGTCCCGCACCGCGACGACATCCACGAAGTTGGCGGCGACTTCCACGCAACCGCCGTTAGAGGTACTGCTGAGGCGCGCCTTGCGCCACTGTGCTCGAGACAGGTCAATCATGATTACTCCAGTTGTTGCGCGAGGTGTTCCAGGTAAAGCACGGTATCGCCAGGATCCTGAGCCGAATCGCGGATCCGGCTGAAGGCCTGGACGTACAAGCTCACCTCTTCTGGTCTGCTTACCTCCTGGATGGCCGTGTCTGTTTCGGTGAAGACGAGGGGTTCGTCCCCAGGCAGGTCAAAAATGTTGATCGAGGACGACACTCCCGGGCTGGGGCCATCCGCGAAGCGCTGGATGCGCAGTTCGACGTTGGGCCGGCCGCTCATCTCGATGAGATGCTCGATTTGCTCACGCCGCTCCTGCCTGCTCCCCCAGTGGTACATGAGCGAGGCCTCGGTGATCACCGCGATCAGGTGGGGAGCCGTCCCGTTAGTGCGGTCCAGGATCTCCTGGCGGCGCTGGCGGGTCTCCATCGCCTTCCGCCGCCACGCGGGCGGCCGCGGGCCAGCCCGCATGAAGGCCTCCGCGTAGTCCGGGGTTTGCAGCAGGCCGGGCACCACGAGGGGCATGCACACCTGGATCCGCTCGGCGTCGTTCTCGAACCCGGGGAACTCGTTCTCGAAGATTTCGGTGTAATCGCGCCACCACGGCCGGGCCCGTGAGCGGATGGCGAGCTCCTCGAGTTCCTCCGCGGTAGCGCTGTCCACGCCATAGATCCGCAGCAGGTCCCGGATGTCGCTCATCTCAGGGCGCTTCCACTGGTTGGCCTCGAAGCGGCCGACCTTGCCGCGTCCCCAGTTGAGGATGTCGCAGACGTGGTTGGCCGTGTGACCGCTCTCATTGCGGAGTTCGGCTAGGCGGCGGGACAGCCGGCGCTTGGCTACGGTCGCGCCGTAGGCATCGTCAGCCATCGGTATCCCTTCCTGGGCAGGATGCGAGCAGCATAGCGCTACCTAACTTGTGAATCGCAGATTATTGGATACTCCCATGAGACTCCCAGGTTACGTCGGGTCCGCCCCCCCGCGGAAAGCGCGGACGGCGGCCGGACCCCGCCTGGGCCGACCGTGGAGCCTCCCGCCAGGTCCCGCGGTCAGCTGGCCCCGTCGTCGAACTCGCCGCCCCGGGCGCCGTCCAGGAAGCACTCCCACTCGTGCCGGTCATAGACCAGGATCCGGCCGTCCGGATCGCCGGTCACCCGCATCAGCACCCACTCAGCCGCCCCGCCCGCGCCGGGCACGAAGGCGATCTCGATCGAGCCCTCGCCGTCCCCGGACCGCCGCCACTGCTGGGCGTCCACCTCGATACCCAGGTCCTGCACGGTGGGCTTGCTGGCCATCACACCCCTCCTCGGGTCACGGCCGCCGGGCCACCCCGGCGTACCCCCAGCGCGAGCCATCGCTGTCCGCGAGCTGCGGATCCTCGGCTCCCCACTCTCCCATGTACACCAGCCGGGGCACCGCGTCCGGCCAGGCCGGGACGAGTTCCAGCCCGTCGAAGAAGCGCTCGACCTGGGCCCGGGGGCGCAGGTAGATGTTCTCGGTGGCGCGCGCGTACACCGACCGCCCGGTCTTCACCCCCCGCTCGGGCACGTTGTCCGCGGTGACGTGGGACAGCGCGAGGTAGCTGTCCGGCGCCAGGGCTTGCGTGTACTGGGCCACCAACCCCCAGGGGTCGGCGCTGTCGGCCACGAAATGCAGCACGGCGGTCATCAGCAGGCCGACCGGCTCGGTGAAGTCGATCAGCGCCCGCAACTGCCGGTCACCCAGCACCCTGGCGGGTTCCCGCAGGTCGGCGAAGACGAAGGTGGTGAGGCGGCTGTCGGTCAGCAACTCCCCGGCGTAGGCGCGGACCATCGGGTCGTTGTCCACGTAGACCACCCGCGCGTCGGGCGCGATCCCCCGGACGACCTGGTGGGTGTTGCCCTGGGTCGGGAGCCCGGAGCCGATGTCGATGAACTGGCTGATCCCGCGCTCCGCCGCCAGCCATTTCGCGGCCCGCTGGTGAAATCCGCGGTTGGCCCAGGCCATGTCGGAGATCTCGGGCAGGTCCGACCGGATCCGCTCGGCCGCCTCCTGGTCCGCCGGGTAGTTGATCGTGCCGCCGAGATAGTAGTCATACAGCCGGGCGGGGCTGGGCACCGACGGGTCCACGCCGGGCGGGACAGGGGGTGGATCATCCCTGTCCGTGGTGGCTGGCCGCCACGGATCACGCCCCCCCGTCATGACACCTCCCGCACTGTCCGGTCACAGTGTGACACGCTCCGTGCGGTTAATGACCCGGGATGCTCAGACGCGCGTGCCCGGCCAGCGTGCCGCCGGACGCAGTCACGCAGATGGTCGTCCACGATCCCGCAGGCCTGGAAGGTGGCGTACACCGTGACCGGGCCGGTGAAGGAGAACCCGTGGCCGCGCAGTTCCCTGGCCAGCGCCTTGGACGCGGGGGTCCAGACGGGTACCTCAGCCATGGTGACCGGCCCGGCGGGGCCCGGCTCCCCGGCAGCCCCGCCGTGACCCCCGCCCGCCGTATCCCCGGCGTAGCTCCAGACCCGCGCGGCCAGGCCGCCCGGGACGGCCAGTGCGGCCCGGGCATTCCCGATGACGGCCGCGATCTTGGCCCGGTTCCTGACGATGCCCGCGTCACCGAGGAGCCTGGTCACGTCGTCCGGGCCGAATTCCGCCACGACGGCGGGATCGAAGCCCGCGAAGGCGGCCCGGAAGTTCTCCCGTTTGCGCAGGATCGTCAGCCACGACAAGCCAGCCTGGAACGCTTCCAGGCTCAGCCGCTCGAAGATCCCCTGGTCGTCACGGACCGGGCGTCCCCACTCCCCGTCGTGGTAGGCCAGGTATTCCGGGGCGGACAGGGCCCACGGGCAGCGCAGCTGCCCGTCCGGCCCGGGCTGCGGCAGGCCCGGGTCCGGCCCGGGCTCCGGCAGGCCGGGGTCAGTCATCGCGGCTGGCGGCCGCTTCCTCGGACCACCGCGGTGACCCGGCCCCCGCAGGCTCGTTATCGTCCGCAGACTCGCGGTCCGCCGCACCGCGGTCCGCCGCACCGCGGTCCGCCGCCTCCTGGTCCGCGGGGGGCGGCGCGTCCAGGCCAGCGGTCTGGATGCGCGCCCCGGCCGCCTTCGAGCGGGCCAGCAGGGTGGCCGTGATGACCGGATGGCCGGCCGTAGCGGACCGGAACTCGGCGAGCTGCTGGCGGAGCACCGCGATCTCCACGTCGCGCTCGCTGATGAGCTGCGCAACCTGGCTCAGCGCCTCGTCGGTGATCTGCACGTTGTAGCCCCACAGCGACGACGGGGGCCGCAGCATCGCCACGTCGGCCGCGGTCATCACATCCGGCGGGACATAGTCCGAGGCAAACTCCGCCATCTCGCCACCGCGGCCCATGGCCACGCCGACCACGCCGACGAGAATGACCACCCCGGCAAGTAGCAACAGAATAGGCACAATAAGAATCGTCCCACGCCTGGCGCCTGCCGGCATCCAGGAGTAGCCGGCCGGCGCGGTTTTCCGTCCCCGGGCCGCGCCGACCCCGGCCGCGCCGACCCCGGCCGCGCCGTCCCCGGGCCGCTCAGTCCCCGGTGACCGGCCCGGCGTCCGGCTCGCCCGCCCGGGCCAGCCCGGCGTCGGTGCCGTTGTGCTGCGCGTGGGCCTGCTCGATGATGCGCACGACCTCGGCCGGATCGTCCTCGACCGTGATCAGCTCCTCGTCCCCGGCCGAGATGTTGCCGCTGCCCAGCACGGTGTCGCGGATCCAGGACAGCAGCCCGGACCAGTAGTCGCTGCCGACCAGCACAATCGGGAACTTCGTTATTTTCCCGGTTTGCACCAGCGTGAGCGCTTCGAACAGCTCATCCAGCGTGCCGAAGCCACCGGGCAGCACCACGAGGGCCTGCGAATATTTGATGAACACCGTCTTGCGGACGAAGAAGTAGCGGAACTCCAGCCCGATCTCGACGTAGTCGTTCAGGCCCATCTCCATGGGCAATTCGATGCCCAGTCCCACCGAGACCCCGCCCACGCTGGTGGCCCCCTTGTTGGCCGCCTCCATGACCCCGGGGCCACCGCCTGTGATCACCGCGTACCCGGCCTCGGCCAGCCCGGCCCCGATGCCCTCGGCCAGTTCGTACTCACGGCCGCCGGGCCGGGCCCGCGCCGACCCGAAGACGGAGACCGCCGGGCCGAGCTCGGCGAGCAGCCCGAAACCTTCCACGAACTCGGCCTGGATCCGCATCACCCGCCACGGGTCGGTATGCACCCAGTCGCTGGGCCCGCGCTTGTCGAGCAGCCGTTGGTCGGTAGTGGTCTTGGGGATGAAATCGCCGCGCAGCAGGGCAGGCCCCTGGCGGCGGATCCGGCGACGTGACTCAGATTGCACCCTTCGATCCTGCCACGCGCGATGACCTGGTCAGCGGACCCGGCTCGGTAACGCGGCCCGCCCGTCACCCGCCGGCATCCTCAGGGTCAAGGGTTCGTGTGCGCCTGGGCACATGGCGCGGTCTGGGTCACTCCCGCCAGAGTGCGCCGGTAGCTTCGGGATGTGCCCAGCAGCCGGCCGCGACCCCCACGCCCGCAGCGCAGGAAAACCAGGCGCCGCGCGGTCATCGCGACCAGCCTGGTCCTGGTCATGGCAGGCGGGATCTACGCGGCGGTGCGCAGCCTCGCCCCGGTGATCGGGCCGGTGCTGACCGGGTCAGGATGCACGGCGGTCTCCGGGCGCCAGTCGGTGCTGCTCGATACCCAGCAGGGCAGTATCGCGGCCACCATCGCGGGCGTGGCCCACCAGCAGTCGATGCCCCGGGCCGCGGTCACCATCGCATACGCGACCGCGATGCAGGAATCCAAGCTGCACAACCTGACCTACGGCGACCAGGACTCGGTCGGCGTATTCCAGCAGCGGCCCTCCCAGGGCTGGGGGCCCGCCAGGAAACTGGAGAACCCGGTCTACGCGACGACGAAGTTCTTCCGGGCGCTCAAGGCGGTCCCCGGCTACCAGAAGATGCCCGTGGATCAGGCCGCCCAGGCCGTGCAGCGCAGTGCGGACGGGGCGGCGTACGCCCAGTACCAGGGGATGGCGGCGGAGATGGCCGGCGCCTTCACCGGCCAGCACGGGCACGCGGTCTACTGCTGGTCCGGGTCAGACGGCCCGCGCCATGCCGACCTGGCCGGCATCGCCGAGGGGCTGACCAGCACCTTCGGCCAAGCCGTCGCGGGCCAGGCCCGGCCCGGGGTGCGGCACAGCCTGGAGGTGCGGATCGGGCACCCCCGGCTCGGCTGGGAAGTGGCGGCCTGGCTGGTCACCCACGCCGGCAAGTACGGCATCCACGAGGTCCGGTTCGGCGGATACCAGTGGCGGGCCGCCGCCGGCACCAAGGGCTGGGTCCGCGATGCGGGTGCACCGCCGGCGGCCACTATCCAGCTGAGCTGATAACCTGCGCCCGGCTGGTGAAACTGGTGGCCCCCCGGGCGCGGCCGCATCCGCCTTCGCGACATACTTGCCCGGGACCGGGATACTGGGAGGCCCCAGACCCACCGGGAAATGCCGGAAGAGGAGTTCCGACGTGACGTACATCATTGCGCAGCCCTGTGTCAACGTCCTCGACAAGTCCTGCATCGAGGAATGCCCCGTCAACTGCATCTACGAGGGCGAGCGCATGCTCTACATACACCCCGACGAGTGCGTGGACTGCGGCGCATGCGAGCCGGTCTGCCCGGTCGAGGCCATCTTCTACGAAGATGACGTGCCCGACCAGTGGAAGGACTTCTACAAGGCGAACGTGGAGTTCTTCGGCGACCTCGGCTCGCCGGGCGGGGCGTCCAAGGTCGGGAAGATCAACAAGGACCACCCCATCGTCGCGGCGCTGCCCCCGCAGGGAGAAGAAAGCTGACCCTCGCCGCTCGGCTGCCCCGGTTCCCCTGGGATCTGCTCGTCCCGTACGGGCAGAAAGCCAGGGCCCATCCCGGCGGGATCGTGGACCTGTCGGTGGGGACCCCCGTGGACCCGGTCCCGGCGGTGGTGCAGGACGCACTCCGGGCTGCGGCGGACACCCCTGGTTACCCGGCCACCCACGGCACCCGCGCGCTGCGTGAGGCGGCGGCCGGGTGGCTGGCCCGCCGCCACGGGGTGACGGTCGGGCCGGACACGGTCCTGCCGGTGATCGGCACCAAGGAGTTCATCGCCGCACTGCCGGCCCTGCTCGGCTGCGGGCCCGGCGACGTGGTCGTCTACCCGGAACTGGCCTACCCGACCTACGACATCGGCGCCCGGCTGGCGGGCGCCGATGCGGTAGCCGCGGATGCGCTCCCGGCTGCGGGCCGCGCCCCCGCCGCCCCCATCTCCGCAACGAAAACCGTCCCCCAAGCGCCCGCTGGCCCGGTCCGGCTGGTCTGGGTGAACTCGCCCAGCAACCCCACCGGGCGGGTGCTCAGCGCCGGGCAGCTCGCCACGGCGGCCGGGGCGGCCCGGGACCGCGGCGCAGTCCTGGCCTCGGACGAGTGCTACCTCGGCCTCGGCTGGTCGGCGGAGCCGGTGTCCGTGCTGCACCCTGACGTATCCGGCGGGTCGTTCGAGGGCCTGCTCGCGGTGCACTCGGTGTCCAAGCGGTCCAACCTGGCCGGCTACCGGGCGGGCTTCGTGACCGGTGACCCCGCGCTCATCGCGCAGCTGCTGGAGATCCGCAAGCACGCCGGGATGATGATGCCAGCCCCGGTCCAGGCCGCCATGACCGCGGCACTGGCCGACGACGCGCACGCCGAGCGGCAGCGCGGCGTGTACGCGGCCCGCCGCGACCAGCTGCGGCCGGCCCTGGAGAAGGCCGGCTGGACGATCACCCACTCCGAGGCGGGCCTGTACCTGTGGGCCTCGCGCCCGGGGCACGACTGCTGGGCCTCGGTGGAACTGCTGGCCGGGGCGGGCATCCTCGTCGCCCCGGGCGAGTTCTACGGCCCGGCCGGGGCCCAGCACATCCGGGTGGCCCTCACCGCCACCGACGAGCGGGTCGCTGCCGCCGTCCGCCGCCTGGCCGACCTCTCCTGAGGCCTTCCGGCCGCTGCCGGGGATTGTCCGACCCACCTGGGACGCTTGCTGGCCTGAGAGAAGGAGGGGACGATGACTGCTGTGACCAGTCCCACCAGGCGGTGGTGCTCGCCCTGTCCATAGTGCTGGACCAGGCATGTCCCGCTGAGTTTCGGGTGCTGCCCGCCCCGTTCGCCGTGCGTCCCGACAAATTCAACGAGGTACAGCCCGACGTCCTCGTGGCCCGGTACGCCGAGCTCACCGAGGACGACCTGCCCCGGGCCCCGGTGCTGGCCGTCGAGGTGATCTCGCCCACCAGCCGCCTCCGCGACGCCCATCTGAAGAAGGCGGTCTACGCCCGGCTCGGCTCCCCGTCGTTCTGGCTGGTCGACCCGGCACCGGACAAGCCATCTCTGACCGTGTTCGAGCTGGACGGCGGCGCCTACCGGGAGGTTGCCTGCGTGCAGGGCGACGAGCCGTGGACCGCCACGCAGCCGTTCGGAGTCCGGGTCGTCCCGGCCGACCTGGTCCGCCGCCTGCGGCCCTAGCCGCCAGCCGGGTTCCGCTCCCCGGGCACCGCCCGCCTGGGCTGGCCCGATCCCTCATAGGCTGTCGGGTGTGCTGCGCCTCTACGACACCCGGACCAGGCAGGTCGAGACGGTCGACGGCCCGCCGTGGCCGGCTCAGTGTCTACAGCTGCGGTCCCACCGTGTACCGGTCGGCGCACGTCGGGAACCTGCGTTCCTACCTGCTGGCCGACCTGATCCGCCGGACCGCCGGGCGGCACCAGCTGCTGGTCACGAGCTGCCAGAACATCACCGACGTGGGGCATCTGGCCGACGATACCGAGATCGACGCCGAGGGCGAGGACAAGGTCCTGGCCCAGGCCCGGGCCGAGGGCAAGAGCGCCCTCGACCTCGCCCGGTACTACGAGGAGGCGTTCCGCACCGACTGCGCCGCGCTGAACATTCACCCGGCGGACACGTTCCCGCGGGCCTCGGAATGCATCGGCATGATGATCGAGCTGATCGCCCGGCTGATCGAACAGGGCCACGCCTACCCGGTGCCCAGCGGCTCGGTGTACTTCGACGCCCGGTCCTTCCCCAGCTACGGCGAGCTGTCCGGCAACCGGCTCGCGGACCTGCGCCCCGGCCACCACCGCGGGGACCTGGACAAGCGGTTCCACGCCGACTGGGCCCTGTGGAAGGCCGCGCCCGCGGAGCGGGAACTGACTTACACCGCCCCCTGGGGCACCGGCTTCCCGGGCTGGCACACCGAGTGCTCCGCGATGTCCCTGCACTACCTGGGCGACACCATCGACGTGCACACCGGCGGGATCGACCTGCGCTTCCCGCACCACGAAGACGAGCGGGCCCAGTCCAACTCGGTGACCGGCCACGAGGTGGTGCAGCACTGGGTGCACGGCGAGCACCTGCTGTTCGGGGGCCGGAAGATGGCCAAGTCCACCGGCAACGTGGTGCTGCTGGCTGACCTTCCCGCCCGGGGGCTGGACCCGCTCGCGCTCCGGTTCGCGTTCCTGGATCACCGCTACCGCCAGCAGCTCAACCTGACCTGGGAGGCGCTGGCCGCCGCGGACCGGACCGTGCGGCGCTGGCGGGAGCAGGTGGCCGGGTGGGCCCTCTCCCCGAGCCGGGCGATGTGCGCGCAGTACGTCAGCGACTTCCACGCGGCCTTCGACGACGACCTGGACACCCCGGCGGCGCTCCGGGTCCTGCGCAGCCTGGAGAAGGACAGCGAGATCCCGCCGGGGTCCAAGTTCGAGACGTTCGCCCACGCCGACCAGCTGCTCGGCCTGGACCTGGCCCGGGACGTCGGCCGGGATCCCGCGCCCCGCCCGCTTCCGGACGAGGCCGCGGGCCTGCTGGAGGCCCGGGCGGCCGCCCGGGCCGCGGCCGACTGGGCCGCCGCGGACCGGCTCCGCGACCAGCTCGCCGCGCTCGGTGTCACCGTCACCGACACGCCGCAGGGCCAGGCCTGGACCGCCCGCGGCGACTGACCGCCCCCTGCCCGGGACGCCGCCTCCCGCGCCGCCCGGGCGACCCGAATGTTACAGCGATGTTTCCGAGCGCTCATTCGTGTTAACACGCAACGATGCTGCGGCTTTAACCCGAAGATCGCAACGAATCGTCGGCCACACGCAGATCCTGCGCACTTCTGTGCCGCGTCGCAGACCATACGCTTGACGGGCCGACCCATGGCTGCCGAAAGGAGGCTCGATGACCGATACCTACACCACCGCCACGGCCACCGTTCTGCCGGACCGGCTGCCCCAGGCCCGGACGTACCTGATGTGCCCGCCGGACCACTTCACCGTGCAGTACTCGATCAACCCCTGGATGGCCAGCGGGGAACCGGTCGACACCGCGCGGGCCATGCTCCAGTGGCAGCTGCTCCGGGACACCTACCGCTCGCTCGGCCACTCGGTCGAGCTCATCGACGCCCGCCCCGGCCTGCCAGACATGGTCTTCGCGGCCAACGGCGCCACCGTGATCGGGGGCACCGTGCTGGGTGCCCGCTTCCGGCACCCGGAGCGGGCCGCCGAAGGCCCCGCCTACCTGGACTGGTTCCGCGGCCGCGGCTTCACGTCGGTGCACGAGCCGCGGCGCATCAACGAGGGTGAGGGCGACATCGTGGCCGCGGGCCGGGTGATCCTGGCCGGGCACGGTTTCCGCAGCGAGCCTGACGTCCGGCACGACCTGGAGGAGCTGTTCGGGCTGCCGGTGGTCAGCCTCCGGCTGGTGGACCCCCGGTTCTACCACCTGGACACGGCGCTGTGCGTGCTCGACGCCGACACCGCCGCGTACTACCCGGCCGCGTTCGACGACGCCGGGCGGGCCGCGCTGGCCGCATGCTTCGCCGTCCTGGTCGAGGCGACCGACGAGGACGCCGCGGTCCTCGGCCTGAACGCGGTCAGCGACGGGTACCACGTCGTCCTGCCCGCCCAGGCGCTGGCCCTGGCGGCCCAGCTCGCCGCCCGCGGCTTCGAGCCGGTGCCGGTGGACGTCTCCGAGTTCCGCAAAGCCGGGGGCGGCCCCAAGTGCTGCACACTGGAACTCCGGCCATGAGAGGGGGAAACACCATGACCGTGGGAACGGACGACCTGCGCGCCCTGTCCGAGGCGCACAGCGCGCACAACTATCACCCACTGCCCATCGTGATCACCGAGGCGGAGGGCGCCTGGGTCACCGACACGGACGGCCGCCGCTACCTCGACATGCTCGCGGCGTACTCCGCGCTGAACTTCGGCCACCGGCACCCGGCCCTGATCGCCGCCGCGCAGCGGCAGCTGGACCGGGTCACCCTGGTCAGCCGGGCCTTCGACCACGACCAGTTCGGCCTGTTCTGTGCCGAGCTCGCGGAGCTCGCCGGCCTGGAGATGGTGCTGCCGATGAACACCGGCGCGGAGGCGGTGGAAACGGCGATCAAGACCGCCCGCAAGTGGGGCTACGAGGTCAAGGGCGTGCCCGCCGACGAGGCGGTCATCGTGGCGTTCGACGGCAACTTCCACGGCCGGACCACGACGATCATCAGCTTCTCCACCGATCCCGACGCCCGGGCCTCGTTCGGCCCGTACACCCCCGGGTTCCGCGTGGTCCCGTACGGGGACGCCGGGGCGCTGGCCGCGGCCATGGACCGCAACGTGGTGGGCGTGCTGATCGAACCGATCCAGGGCGAGGCCGGCGTGGTCGTGCCGCCGCCGGGGTACCTGGCCGCCGTCCGGGACCTGTGCACGGAGCACGGGGCCCTCATGATCGCCGACGAGATCCAGTCCGGGCTTGGCCGGACCGGCGCCACCTTCGCCTGCGAGCACGAGCAGGTACGCCCCGACATGTACCTGCTCGGCAAGGCGCTGGGCGGCGGGATCGTGCCGGTGTCCGCGGTCGTCTCCTCCCGGGAGGTGCTGGGCGTCTTCCAGCCCGGGCAGCACGGCTCGACCTTCGGCGGCAACCCGCTGGCCTGCGCGGTGGGCCGCGAGGTGATCGCGCTGCTGGCCACCGGCGAATACCAGGAGCGGTCCGCGAAGCTGGGCGAGCACCTGCACGACCGGCTGTCGGCGCTGCCCCGGGAGCTGGTCCGGCAGGTGCGCGGGCGCGGCCTGTGGGCCGGGATCGAGTTCACCTCGCTGCCGGGCCGGGTGGCCTGCGAGCGGCTCGCCGCGCACGGCGTCCTGGCCAAGGACACGCACGGGACCGCGATCCGGCTGGCTCCGCCCCTGGTGATCAGCGAGCCGGACCTGGACTGGGGGCTGGACCAGATCGAGGCGGCCATCCGCGGGTAGCGGGTCCGCCAGGCACGCGGCCAGCCGCCGCGACCCTGGGCGCCCGCCCGCCCCGGGTCAGTCGCCCTTCAGCGCGCGGTACCGCCCGCTGTGGTGGATGAGCGGGCGGCCGCCCGGCCGCGGCTCGCTGACCCCGATCACCTCACCGACCACGATGCTGTGATCACCGCCGTCGTGCACCGCCGTGGTCCGGCACTCCATCGCGCCCAGCGCGTCGTCCAGCACCGGCGCCCCGGTCCGCGGGCCCGGATGGTGTGCGATGCCGGCCAGCTGGCCGTCCAGCGGACGGCCCCGGGTCGCGAGCCAGCGGGCGATCTTCTCCGAGTCCTCGTCCAGCACGGACACCGCCCACTGGCCGGCGGCGAGCACCGCGTCGTGGAAACGCGCGATCTTCTCGGCGCAGAACAGCACCCGTTGCGGGTCCAGGGATACCGAGGCGAAGGCGGTCACGGTCATCGCGTGGTCCACGCCCCTGGCGTGCGTGGTCACCACCATGATGCCGCTGGCGAACTGGCCGGCGACCCGCCGGAAGTCGGCCCCGTCGACCTCGGTCATGAACTGATGCTCGGGCGCCGGGGCACTGATCCCCGGGGCGGGCGCGTCCGGGGCAGGCCCGTCCGCCCCCGGAGCACGAACGCCAGCACCACGCCCCCGGCCGCGCACAACGACCCGCCGTAGAGGAACCACTCGCCCGGGGTCGTGTTGGTGATGATCACGCTTCCGCCGGATGTGGGCAGGCTCAGCACCACGGACACCACGAACCAGCCCAGCGCCGCGACCAGCGCCCCGGCCGCCGACCCCATCCCGGCCGCGCCGAGCAGGCAGGTGATCCCGATCGCGACGGCCAGCACCACGGCGGCCAGCGGGAAGGAACCCACCTCGCGGGAGAACTGGAAGCAGCCGATTAGCCCTTCGAGGGCGCCCAGGAGGAACAGCATCGCGTAGGCGCCGCCGGTGACGAACCCCTGGCTGTCCCGCGGCGCGGGCGGATTGGGCAAGCTGTGCACGCATTGCAGGCTATACGCCGTGCCCCGCCCAGCTCCCGCCCACCTGGCGGCACACCGGGCTCACAGCGATGGCCGACGGCACATTGATCATGGCCGGCGGCCACATTTCCCGCGTGACGTGCGTCGTGGTGGGTGTTTTGCCCGTTATGTACACACCGTTCGCGGGAAAAGTCAGCTCAGCTGTCCCGCTGCGCCCGGCCGGGCGCTAGTCCGGCGCTAGTCCAGGCCGGCGAACAGGTCGGTTTCCCGGCCGGCCGGGCCGGCCGGGCCCCGCGGGCCGGCCAGCAGCGTGTAGTACTCCTGGCCCAGGATGCGCTGGCCGACCCAGTTGGACAGCGCGAAGAAGGGCTCGCGCACCGTGATCTGGGTGGCGTGGGCGCGCATTGCGGCCGTCTTGGCGCCGAGGTAGGCGGACCCGTCGATCTCGGTGCTCACCTGGTCGTCCCGGGCGCCGAACGGCACGGTGTCCGCGGCGGGCTCGGCGATGAAGCCGGGCGGCACGGTCTCGCCGTCCCGTCCCGGCAAGTCGGTCGCCGCGGCCAGCACCGAGCGCGGCATGGCCGTGGCGTAGAACTTGGCCACCGGCCACGGCTCCCCCGGCCCGGGCCCGCCAGCGTCGCGGCCGGGCGCGCCGGGGCCGGGGTCACCGGCCAGCTGGAAGGCGCGCCAGGCCACCCGGTGTGCCTGGATGTGGTCGGGATGCCCGTAGAACCCGCGGTCGTCGTAGCTCACCATGACCCGCGGGCGCACCTCACGGATGATGGCCACCAGCTGCCGGGCCGCCTCACCGGTGTCCGCCCGCCAGAAACACCCGGGGTCGTCGTTGCTGGGCAGGCCCATCATGCCGGAGTCGCGCCAGCGGCCCGGCCCGCCGAGGAACCGGTGATCAGTCACGCCGAGCGCGGCGCAGGCGGCCTCGAGCTCGCCGATCCGGTACTTGCCGAGCAGGTCGCCGCGCCCGGCCGCCAGGTAGGACAGCTCAGCCGGGATGACCTCGCCCAGTTCCCCCAGGGTGCAGGTGACCAGTGTCACCGGGACGCCCGCGGCGGCGTACCTGGCCATGGTGGCCCCGGTCTCGATCGATTCGTCATCGGGGTGGGCGTGCACCACCAGCAGCCCGCCCCCGGTCTGGGGAGTACTCACACGCAGCGAGACTAGCTGGCGGCCACCGGTGGGCGGCCCGGGCGACGCCGGTGGCAGGATCGGGGCCATGACGGAAAGCTTCCCCCGGCAGCAGGCCAGGACCAGACGGTTCTCTCTCGGTGTCCCCCGCTCGTTCACGGTGGCGCCGGACGGCAGCCGGGTCGCCTTCCTGCGCAGCCAGGGCGGCGGCGACCCGGTGACCTGCCTGTGGCAGCTGCACGTGCGCACCGGGCACGAAGAGCTGGTCGCGGACCCGGCCACGCTGGAGCCGGCCGGCGAGGACCTCTCCCCGCAGGAGAAGGCCCGCCGGGAACGCACCCGGGAGCAGGCCGGGGGGATCGTCGGGTTCGCCACCGACCGCGCGCTGACCGTGGCCGCGTTCACCCTGGCCGGCCGGGTGTACGTGACCGGCCTGGGCTCCGCTGGTGATGACGGGGCCGTCCGTCCCGGGACGGGCCCGCGCCTGCTCGGCGCCCCGTCCCCCGCGCTGGATCCCCGCCCGGACCCCGGCGGCACCCGGGTCGCGTACGTCCACGCGGGCGCGCTGCGCGTGGCCGGGATCGGCGGTGCGCCCGGTGCTCCTGTGGCGGGTGAGGCTGGCGGGGCCGGTAGTGCTGACGGGTCGGACGGCGCTGACGGGTCGGACGGCGCTGACGGGTCGGACGGCGCTGACGGGGCGGACGGCGCTGGCGGGGCGGCCGGGGCTGGGCCGGGTGAGGCTGCGCCCGGCGCTCCGGGCGGTCCCGCCGGCCTCGTGCTGGCCGACCCGGCGGGCGCCCCGGGAATCTCCTACGGGCTGGCCGAATTCATCGCGGCCGAGGAGATGGGCCGGCTGCGCGGCTACTGGTGGGCGCCGGACGGGGCCAGCCTCCTGGTCGCCCGGGTGGACGAGAACCCGGTCCAGCGGTGGTACATCGCCGACCCGGCCAACCCGGCGCGGCCGGCCGCGCCCGTGGCCTATCCCGCGGCCGGCACCCCCAACGCCGAGGTGTCACTCCTGCTGGCGGGCCTGGACGGCCGCCGGGTGGAGATAGACACCGGGCGCGCCGCGTTCCCCTACCTGGTCACGGTGGCCTGGGAGGCGGGCGGCGGCCCGCTCATCGTGGTGCAGAGCCGCGATCAGCGGGTCATGCGGCTGCTCGCCGCGGACCCGGCGACCGGCGCCACGACCGTGCTGCGCGAGGACACCGACCCGCGGTGGGTGGACATCGTGCCCGGGGTGCCGGCCCGGACCGGCGGCGGCGCGATCGCCTGGGCCGCCCAGGCGGACGGGGCCCAGCGGCTGCTGGTCGGCACGCCGGATGAGCTGGCCCGGGGGGCCAGATCCGCGGTCACCCCGCCCGGTCTGCAGGTGCGCGAGGTCCTCGGCGTGGACGGCGACGCGGTGCTGTTCACCGCGTCCGGGGACGATCCCGCCGCGATCGGCCTGTGGCTCTACCACCCGGACGCCCCGGACGGCCCGGCCATCGTGCAGATCAGCCCGCCCGGCGGCGTGCACGCGGGGACCCGCTCCGGCGGGACCACGGTGCTGGCCAGCCGCACGATGGCCCAGCCCGGGCTCACCGTCCGGGTGCTGGAAGACCGCGGCGGGCACCCCGCCGCCACCGACGTGGCCCAGATCGCCTCGCTGGCCGAGCGGCCCAGCGGGCCGGCCCCGCGGCCGGACCGGTTCTCGGCCGGGGCCCGGGAGATCCGCACCGCGGTGCTGTTCCCGTCCTGGCACGAGCCGGGCTCGGCGCGGCTGCCGGTGCTGCTGGATCCCTACGGCGGCCCGCACGCGCAGCGGGTGCTGGCCGCCCAGGGCGCGTTCCTCACCTCGCAGTGGCTGGCCGAGCAGGGCTTCGCGGTGCTGGTCGCGGACGGGCGGGGCACGCCGGGCCGGGGCCCGGAGTGGGACCGGGCGGTCTGGCACGACCTGGCCGGCCCGGTGCTCGAGGACCAGGTCGAGGCCCTGCAGGCGGCCGCGGCGCGCTACCCGGACCTGGACACCAGCCGGGTGGCGATCCGCGGCTGGTCGTTCGGCGGGTACCTGGCCGCGCTGGCCGTGCTGCGCCGCCCGGACGTGTTCCACGCGGCGGTGGCCGGGGCCCCGGTCACCGACTGGCGGCTGTACGACACCCACTACACCGAGCGCTATCTCGGCCACCCGGACGAGCAGCCGGAGGTCTACGCGCAATCGTCGCTGCTGGCCAGCGCGCCCGGGCTGGCCCGCCCGCTGCTGTTCATCCACGGCCTGGCGGACGACAACGTGGTGGTCGCGCACACGCTGCGGATGTCGTCCGCGCTGCTGGCCGCGGGGCGGCCGCACCGGGTGCTGCCGCTGTCCGGGGTGACGCACATGACGCCGCAGGAGGACGTGGCCGAGAACCTGCTGCTCCTCCAGGTGGACTTCCTGCGCGAAACGCTGGGGATAAGCCGCGCGATGAGTGGGACAAGCACTTCGTAAAGGCGTGGTGTAGCGAGAGTCACACGCAGCGGGCGCCGTCGCCTGCCCTTGTAGTGATATGCATTTGAATACAGTTTCCTAGGCAGGGCTTTCCAGTGCGCAGCTCTCCAGTGCACGGCGCGGGCGGGTGCGGGGGCAGCCAGCAGACGCGGAAGCACCCCCACTCAGCTCAAGGGCGGAGACGTCACCGATGACGCAGGTAAGTCAGGCGCCGGCCAGGACCCGGGCGCAGATCCCGGACCGGACGCTGCGCAAGGACAACTGGCGCCGGGCGCCGATCATCACGGCCACGCTGCTGACCATCTGGGTCACCTACGCGACCGTGCACGTGTTCCTGGGCCACTGGTACTACGTGCCCCAGTATCACTACCTGACCCCGTTCTACTCGCCCTGCGTCAGCGGCGAGTGCGTGCCCGGCTCGTCCAGCCTGGGCCACTGGATCCCCGCCCTGCCGCCGATCATCCCCTACGCGTTCGTGTCGCTGCCGTTCGTGCTCGGGTTCCGGCTCACCTGCTACTACTACCGGCGGGCCTACTACCGGGCCTTCTGGCAGGCCCCCGCGGCCTGCGCGGTCCGGGAGCCGCACGCCACCTACAGCGGGGAGACCCGGTTCCCGCTCATCATGCAGAACCTGCACCGCTACTTCTTCTTCATGGTGCTGCTCATCTCGATCCTGAACACCTACGACCTGACGCAGGCGTTCCGGGGACCGGACGGCAGCTTCGGCGTCGGCCTGGGCACCCTGATCATGCTGGTCAACGTGGTCTTCCTGTGGGCGTACTCGCTGTCCTGCCACTCCTGCCGGCACATCACCGGCGGCAGGCTGAAGAACTTCTCCAAGCACCCGGCCAGGTACTGGGCCTGGACCCAGATCTCGAAGCTGAACGCCCGGCACATGCAGCTGGCCTGGATCACGCTCGGCACGCTGATGCTGACCGACCTGTACATCTGGCTGCTGGCTGCCGGGGTATTCAGCGACCCGCGGATCTTCAACTGAGGCAGGCATGGCAATGACGGACATCGAACGGCTCTCCTACGACGTCGTGGTGATCGGGGCCGGCGGATCCGGCCTGCGGGCGGCGATCGAGGCCCGCCAGGCGGGCAAGCGGACCGCGATCATCTCCAAATCCCTGTTCGGCAAGGCGCATACGGTCATGGCCGAGGGCGGCTGCGCCGCGGCCATGGGCAACGTCAACCCCAAGGACAACTGGCAGGTGCACTTCCGCGACACCATGCGCGGCGGGAAGTTCCTGAACAACCCGCGGATGGCCGAACTGCACGCCCAAGAGGCGCCGGACCGGGTCTGGGAACTCGAGGCCTGGGGCGCGCTGTTCGACCGGACCAAGGACGGCAAGATCAGCCAACGCAACTTCGGCGGCCACGAATACCCGCGGCTGGCCCACGTCGGCGACCGGACCGGGCTGGAGATGATCCGCACCCTGCAGCAGCGGGTGGTCGCCCTGCAGCAGGAAGACGCGAAGGAACTCGGCGATCCGCAGGCCATGATCAAGGTGTTCGCGGAGACCACGATCACCAGGCTGGTGAAGGACGGCGACCGGATCGCGGGAGCCTTCGGCTACTTCCGTGACCGCGGGCAGTTCGTGGTCTTCGAGGCGCCCGCGGTGGTGCTGGCCACCGGCGGCATCGGGAAGACCTTCAAGGTCAGCTCGAACTCCTGGGAGTACACCGGGGACGGCCACGCGCTCGCGCTGCTGGCCGGCGCGAAGCTGCTGAACATGGAATTCGTCCAGTTTCACCCTACGCATATGGTCTGGCCGCTGTCGGTGCGCGGGCTGCTGGTCACCGAGTCGGTGCGCGGCGACGGCGGGGTGCTGCGCAACTCCGAGGGCAAGCGGTTCATGTTCGGCTACGTGCCCGACGTGTTCCGGGCCCAGTACGCGGAGACCGAGGAAGAGGCCGATCGCTGGTACGAAGACCCGGAGCACAACCGGCGCCCGCCCGAGCTGCTGCCCCGTGACGAGGTGGCCCGATCGATCAACTCCGAAGTCAAGGCCGGCCGGGGGTCACCGCACGGGGGGGTGTTCCTCGATGTGTCCACCCGGCTGCCCGCGGAGGTGATCCTGCGCAAGCTGCCGTCCATGTACCACCAGTTCAAGGAACTGGCCGACGTGGACATCACCCAGGAGCCGATGGAGGTCGGCCCGGCCCAGCACTACGTGATGGGTGGCGTAGAGGTTGACCCCGACACCGGGGCGTCCAGCGTGCCCGGCCTGTACGGGCCGGCGAGGTGACCGGCGGCATGCACGGCTCCAACCGGCTGGGCGGCAACTCCCTCTCCGACCTGCTGGTCTTCGGCCGCCGGGCCGGGATGGGCGCGGCCGACTACGTGACCAGCCTGAACGGCGGCCGCCCGGCGGTTGCCGACGCTGAGGTGGCCGCGGCGCAGGCCGAGGCGGTAGCGCCGCTGGAGCGTTCGGGCGGGGAGAACCCGTACGCGGTGCACGCGGAGGTCCAGCAGACCATGAGCGACCTCGTCGGCATCATCCGCCGGGAGGATGAGATCAAGTCCGCGCTCGCCGAGCTGGAGAAGCTGCGCGCGCGGGCGGCCCACGTCAGCGCGGAGGGCGGCTCCGCCTACAACCCGGGCTGGCACCTGGCCCTGGACCTGCGCAACATCATGCTGATCGCGGACTGCGTGGCGCAGGCGGCGCTGGAACGGCAGGAAAGCCGCGGCGGGCACACCCGCGATGACTTCCCCGGGATGAACCCGGAATGGCGCAAGATCAACCTGATCTGCGCGCTGGACGGCGACCGGGTGACGCTCACCAGGCAGCCGCTGCCCGCGATGCGCGGCGACCTGATCGCCCTGTTCGACGTGGCCGAGCTCAAGAAATACATGACGGAAGAGGAGCTCGCCGGGCTGCCCGCCGCTGCTCCGGAGGAGACACACTGATGGCCTACAAGGCACAGCTCCGGGTCTGGCGCGGTGACGCCGGGCAGGGCTCTCTGGCCGACTACTCGGTCGAGGTGAACGAGGGCGAGGTCGTCCTGGACGTCCTGCACCGGCTGCAGGCCACCCAGGCGGGAGACCTCGCGGTCCGGTGGAACTGCAAGGCCGGCAAGTGCGGATCCTGCTCCATGGAGATCAACGGGCGGCCCAAGCTGGCCTGCATGACACGGATGAACACATTCACCGAGGACGAGACCATCACGCTCACCCCGCTGCGGACCTTCCCGGTGATCCGGGACCTGGTCACCGACGTGGCGTTCAACTACGAGAAGGCCCGCCAGATCCCCTCGTTCACCCCCGACCCGTCGATCGGGCTGGGCGAGTTCCGGATGCAGCAGGTCAACGTGCAGCGGTCCCAGGAGTTCCGCAAGTGCATCGAGTGCTACCTGTGCCAGGACACCTGCCACGTGATCCGTGACCACCCGGAGAACGAGCGCCCGTTCGCCGGCCCGCGGTTCCTGATGCGGATCGCCGAGCTGGAGATGCACCCGGCGGACGAGGCGGACCGCCGGGAGATCGCCCAGGACGACTTCGGGCTGGGCTACTGCAACATCACCAAGTGCTGCACCGAGGTCTGCCCGGAGAACATCAAGATCACCGACAACGCGCTGATCCCGCTGAAGGAGCGCGTCGTCGGGCGCAAGTACGACCCGCTGACCTGGCTGGGCAGCAAGATTGGCCGCCGGCCCCACCACGACACCCCGCCCTTCCCGGCGGGCAAGAAGAGCTGAAAACCCTAAATTCCCCGCAACGAAAACCATCCCGGGCCGGTCCCCCGCCCCGGATGACTCAGGCCCGCCGCGGGAATCGCGGCCGCGGCGGGCCGGGGATCAGTTTCTTAACTGAAACTTTGACTCAGCGCGCCCGGGCGCGCTCAGCAGGTCGAATAGTCTCGGACCGGCTCTGGATCCTGCGGGCGGAAAGGTCCACATGTCCCATCTGACGTTCCTTGAGGCTGGCGTGGTCGGCCTGATCCAAGGCGTGACCGAGCTGTTCCCGGTGTCCAGCCTGGGGCACAACGTGCTGATCCCGGCGCTGGTCGGCGGCAGCTGGGCCCGGGACCTGAATGTGGCCAAGCCCGAGTCCCCGTACCTGGCGTTCATCGTCGGCCTGCACGTCGCCACCGCGATCGCGCTGCTGATCTACTTCTGGCGGGACTGGATCCGGATCATCGGCGGCTTCTTCACCTCGCTGGGGCACTGGCAGGGATGGCACCCCCGGGTGGTGACCCGGGACGAGACGCTGGCCTGGATGATCATCCTGGCCACCATCCCGGTCGGCATCGTCGGCCTGGTGGCCGAGCACCCGTTCCGGGTCCTGTTCGGCAAGCCCGTCGCGGCCGCGGTGTTCCTCATCATCAACGGCGTCATCCTGTTCTGCGGGGAGAGGTTCCGGTCCCGCGCCTCGGTCCGGGCCGACCAGGAGGTCGCCGCCGAGCGGGCCGGACCCCGGCCGGTCACCCAGCCGGAGCCGGTGCCGGTGCCGGACGGGCAGGCGGCCGCCCGCCGGGCCCCGCCGGGCGGCCGGCCATGAGGCGGTCCGCGAGGAGGAGATCTCGCACGCCCTGGCCTCCGACGAGCGGCTGGCCCGGGTCGGCTTCCGGGAAGCGGTGATCATCGGCGGCACGCAGATCTTCGCCCTGCTCGCCGGGATCAGCAGGGACGGGATCGTGATGGTGGCCGGCATGGCCCGGGGCCTGTCCCGGGAGGACGCGGCCCGGTTCTCGTTCCTGCTGGCCACCCCGGTCATCCTGGCCGCGGGCGCGCTGAAGGTGCCGGACCTGATGGGCCATCTCGGCAACGGGATCCGCGGCCAGATCCTGTTCGGCAGCGTGCTGTCCGGGGTCGGCGCGTACGTGTCGGTCCGGTTCCTGGTCCGCTACTTCCGGACCCGCACGCTGTACCCGTTCGCGATCTACTGCTTCGTGTTCGGCCTGCTCAGTGTGATCTACCTCGGCGTAATCAAGTAGCTCTTTCCGGCCCTGGCTTTTCCGTACGATGGGTCCTGCCGCAGGGCGCCCGCACCCTGGCACCCCGCAGATTGTGAAAGGCTCCCATGACCCATCTGACCTACCTTGAGGCTGCCGTCGTCGGGCTCGTCCAGGGGGTGTCCGAGCTCTTCCCGGTATCCAGCCTCGGGCACAACGTGCTGATCCCGGCGCTGGTCGGCGGGAGCTGGGCGAGCGACCTGAACGTGGCCAAGGCGAACTCCCCGTACCTGGCCTTCATCGTGGGCATGCACGTCGCGACCGCGATCGCCCTGGTCATCTACTTCTGGCGGGACTGGATCCGGATCCTCGGCGGCTTCTTCAGCTCGATCCGTGACCGCCGGGTGCAGACCCGTGACCAGCGGCTGGCCTGGATGATCATCCTGGCCACCATCCCGGTCGGCCTGGTCGGCGTGGTCGCGGACAAGCCTTTCCGGGAGATCTTCGGCCGGCCCATCGTGGCCGGGGTGTTCCTCATCATCAACGGCGTGATCCTGTACTGCGGCGAGCGGTTCCGCCCGCGCTCCTCCGTGCGGGCCGACCAGGAGGTCGCCGCGCAGCGGGAGGAGGCGCTGGCCCCGGTGCCCGCCGGCGCGCGGCGCCAGGCCGGCCCCGCCGCGCCGGGGATGGCCCGGCAGGCGCGGCACGCGTCCGGCCAGCAGGCCGCCCGGCAGGAAGAACTGGTGCTGGCGATCCAGGCCGACGAGCGGCTGGCCCGGATGGGCTACCTGCGGGCCGTGCTCATCGGCGCGTCGCAGATCTTCGCGCTGCTGGCCGGGATCAGCCGGGACGGGATCACGATGGTGACCGGCATGTCGCGCGGCCTGTCCCGGGAGGACGCGGCCCGGTTCGCGTTCCTGCTCGCCACCCCGGTCATCCTGGCCGCGGGCGTGCTCGAGCTGCCCAAGCTGACCGGCCCGGAAGGCCACGGCATCCACGGCCAGATCCTGCTGGGCAGCATCCTGTCCGGGGTCGGCGCGTACGTCTCGGTCCGGTTCCTGATGCGTTACTTCCAGACCCGCACGCTGACCCCGTTCGCGATCTACTGCTTCGTCTTCGGGCTGCTCAGCGTGGTCTACCTGGGCGTCATCAAGTAACCGGAGCGGGTCGCGCGGGCCGGGGAGGATGGGTGCGGTGAAATCCCGCGGCCACGACGACGTAACCATCACCTTTGCCGGGTCCGGCGACGCCTTCGGCAGCGGCGGCCGGCTCCAGGCCTGCATGCACATCCGCCCGCCCCGTCCGGCGGTCCCGGTCCTGCTCGACTGCGGGGCCACGTCGCTGACCGCGCTGAAGCGATGCGGGCTCGATCCCGGGGAAGTCGGGGCGGTGTTCCTGTCCCACCTGCACGGTGATCATTTCGGCGGGCTGCCCTTCCTCATCCTGGATGGGCAGTTCTCGCACCGGACCGCGCCGCTGGCCATCGCCGGGCCGCCGGGTACGCGGAGCCGGCTGCGGACCGCCATGGAGTGCATGTTCCCTGGCTCGTCCACGGTCCGGCAGCGGTTCCCGGTCCAGGTGATCGAGCTGGAGCCGGGCAGCACCGGCTCGGTGGCGGGCGTCGAAGTCACCTGCTGGGAGGTCGCCCATCCCAGCGGCGCCCCCGCGCTCGCGCTACGGCTGGCCGTGCACGGGAAGATCATCGCCTATACCGGGGACACGGCCTGGACCGCGGCGCTCACCGAGGCCGCGGCAGGCGCGGACCTGCTCATCGCGGAGGCGTATTACCGGGACAAGGCCGTGCCCTACCACCTGCGGCTGGCCGATATCGAAAGCCATCAGCCCGACCTGGCCAGCCGCCGGATCGTGCTCACTCACCTGTCCGCGGACATGCTCGCCGGGCCCAGCCCGGGCACCTTTGAGTGCGCTGCCGACGGCCTGGTCCTCCGCCTGTAGCCGGCCGGCCGGGGTTACTCGCCGCGGGAACGGCGGGCCCGGTCGCGGAAACGGTCCTTGGCGTCCAGCACGATCTTGCGCAGCCGCACCGTGGAGGGCGTGACCTCGGCGCATTCGTCGTTGGAGCAGAACTCCAGGGCCTGCTCCAGGCTGAGGACGCGCGGCGGCACCAGCCGCTCCAGTTCCTCACCGGTGGACTGCCGGACGTTGGTGAGCTTGCGCTCCCGGGTGATGTTCACGTCCATGTCGTCGGCCCGCGAGTTCTCGCCGACGAGCATGCCCTCGTAGACCTCGGTGCCCGGCGCGACGAACAGCGTGCCGCGTTCCTGGAGGGAGAACATGGCGTAGGCGCTGGCCACCCCGGTCCGGTCGGCGACCAGCGACTCCGGTCGGGCGCATCCGCAGCGGTCCGGACCAGGGCTCGTACCCCTCGAATACGTGGTGCGCGATGCCGGTGCCGCGGGTGTCGGTGAGGAACTGGGTGCGGAAGCCGATCAGGCCGCGGGAGGGGACGATGAAGTCGAGCCGTACCCAGCCGGTGCCGTGGTTGGTCATGTGCTCCATCCGGCCCTTGCGGAGGGCCAGCAAGGTGGTGACCGCGCCCAGGTACTCCTCGGGCACGTCCACGGTCAGCCGCTCCACCGGCTCGTGCAGCTTGCCGTCCACCTCGCGGGTGACCACGGTGGGACGGCCCACGGTGAGCTCGTAGCCTTCCCGGCGCATGGTCTCCACCAGCACCGCCAGCGCGAGTTCGCCGCGGCCCTGCACTTCCCAGGTGTCCGGCCGGTCGGTGGGCAGCACCCGGAGCGACACGTTGCCGACGAGTTCCCGGTCCAGCCGGTCACGCACCATCCGCGCGGTGACCTTCGAGCCCTTCTCCCGCCCGACCAGCGGCGAGGTGTTCACCCCGATGGTCATCGAGATGGCCGGCTCGTCGACGGTGATCAGCGGCAGCGGGCGCGGGTCGTCGGGATCGGCCAGCGTCTCGCCGATCATGATGTCCGGGATGCCGGCCACCGCGATGATGTCCCCGGGCCCGGCGCTCTGGGCGGGCACCCGGTCCAGCGCCTCGGTCCGGAACAGCTCGGTGATCTTCACCCGCTCGATGGACCCGTCCCGGCGGCACCAGGCCGCCTGCTGGCCCCGGGTGATCTCCCGCTGACTCCACCCGGCACAGCGCGATCCGGCCCAGGTAGGCGGACGCGTCGAGGTTGGTCACGTGGGCCCGCAGCGGCTCGTCCGGGTCGTAGGTGGGCGCGGGCACGGTGTCGCGCAGAACGGCGAACAGCGGCTCCAGGTCCGGCGAGTCGGGCAGCGTGCCGTCGGCCGGGCGGTTCAGCGAGGCCCGGCCGGCCCGGGCCGACGCGTACACGATCGGGAACTCGATCTGCTCCTCGCTGGCGTCCAGGTCCAGGAACAGCTCGTAGCACGCGTCCACCACCTCGGCGATCCGCGCGTCGGGCCGGTCCACCTTGTTGATCACCAGGATGACCGGCAGCTTCGCCTCCAGCGTCTTGCGCAGCACGAAGCGGGTCTGCGGCAGCGGGCCCTCGCTGGCGTCCACCAGCAGCAGCACCCCGTCGACCATGGACAGGCCGCGCTCGACCTCGCCGCCGAAGTCGGCGTGGCCCGGGGTGTCCACGATGTTGATGGTCAGGCCGCCGTGCGCCACCGCGGTGTTCTTGGCCAGGATCGTGATGCCCTTTTCCCGCTCCAGGTCCCCGGAGTCCAGGACGCGGTCGGCGACCTGGGCGCCCGGCCCGGAACGCGCCGGACTGCCACAGCATGGCGTCAACCAGCGTCGTCTTGCCGTGGTCGACGTGCGCGACGATCGCTACGTTGCGCAGTTCATCACGGGTGGCAAGCTGGGTCTGGCGAGCGGGCATACGGGAGTCTCATTTACCTCGGAAGTGGGAGCTGGCGCATACGCGCACCAGCTCTATTCTATTCGCTGCTGATCACCGAGCTATCCGGTGAACGTGGCGGGCCGAGCCCGGGGGTAGGCCGGTCCCGGCGGAGCACCGCGAGCAGTTCCTCGTAGGGGCCGATCAGGTAGGCCTCGTCCCCGGCCCGCAGCCGGGTGCCGCGGCGCGGCGGGTGCTCCAGGTAGCCCTGGTCGAGCGCCCGGCTGATGGCCAGGATGCGGGTCCGCGCGGCCAGGTCCCGCATGGCCAGCCCGTCCAGGCCGCCGCCGCGGGTCACCTTCAGCCGGGCCACCAGCAGCGGCTCGTCGCCCACGTAGAACGTGTTCAGCACGTCGAGGCCGAGCGCCGCGCCGACGAACCACGGCGCCGCCAGCGCTGCAGTTGACCGAACGTTGCGGAACCCGAAATTATGCCGGACCGAGCGGGCCAGCTGCGGGTCGAACATGCGCAGCACCACGGGCGTGCGCTCCCAGCGGGCCCCGAGCTGGTCGCGCACGGCCAGGCCGGTCTCCAGGTTGGCCAGGTCGTCGCTGGTCAGCACGGCCACCGCGGACGCGCTGGCCAGGCTGACCGACTCCAGCGTCTCCGGCAGGGTGGCGTCGGCGATGACCACCGGCACGCCGAGGGCCCGGGCCTGGCCGAGGTGCCGGTTGCCGTCATGCTTCTCGACCACGACCACGTCGCTGCCCGCCGCGACGAGCCGGGAAGCGGCCTGCATGCCCACCGCGCCCAGGCCGATGACCAGCACATGCCCGCGCAGGCCGGTGATCCGCCGGCGGCCCAGCGACTCCTCGATGCGGCGGCTGACCAGCACGTTGGTGAGCATGGCGAAGAACACCGCGACGAACAACGCGCCGAGCAGCATCAGCAGGATGGCGCCGCCCATCAGCCAGGGGCTCTGGTTGCGGAACGAGAAGTCGCCGTAGCCGACCGTGGTGACCGTTTCCACCGTGAAGTAGGCGGCGTCCAGCAGCGGGATGTGCTGGCCGCCGGCCAGCCGGAAAGCCAGCCGCAGGATCACCGTGGACCCGAGGATCACGGTGAACAGCGCGAACAGCGCGATCACCAGCCGGCGGTCCACGGCGTTGAGCAGCGACGCCGCCAGGTGCCGCAGGTGGGCCACGGCCCGGGCCGCCGGGCGGGGACGGGCGGCCGCGGCGCGCGGCTGCTGGTGGGCGCCGATCACCCCCGCGACCCTCAGCTCGTCGGGAGTGCCGATCAGCGTCACGCCGTCCCCGGCCGCCACCCGGTGATCGCGGCCGGGGCAGATCACCGCGTCGCCGCCGTCCGCGGGCAGCACCGCGATCGGGGCCAGCGCCCCGTACAGCTCGCGCAGCGAGGCGGCGGCGGGGGCGACGGTCCGCGCGGCCGCGAACTGCTCGTCGGCCAGCCTGATCTCCTGGACCCCGGTGTGCAGGCAGGCTTCCGCGATCGACGGGGCGGACAGCCCGGCGACGTCGAGCACCGCGACCGAGATCCGGGACAGCGCCCGGCCCACGGCCGGGTTGCTGAGCTGGACCACGACCCGCACGTCGGCGCGCAGCTCCCGGGTCAGCAGGGCGGTCTCCAGCGTGCGCAGGTCGTCTTCCTGGGCGCAGATCACCGCCCCGGCCCCGGCCAGCCCGGCTTCGGCCAGGGTCCCGGCCGACCGCGAGCTGCCCGCGATGTGCGGGATGCCCCAGCCGATCAGGCTGCGGGCCAGCCGCAGGTCGGGGTGATCGTCGACGACGACGGTGGGCACGCCGGAGGAGTTGAGCAGTTCGACGATCCGCAGCCCCACCCCATGCAGGCCGCAGACGATCACGTGCCCGTGCCAGTCCGCGTACGCCCCGCCCACCCGGCCGAGAGTGGCACGGGCAGATGTCCGGAATGTTAAGGCACCGGGCCGTCCGCCCCTAAGTACCGGGTGCGGGCCGGAGATAAGGCATTGTCCCGATGCGGCGCAGGGGGCCTTACGGCGAATCTCGATGGTGTGCGGTCATGACCGTGGCCGCTCACCGAGGAGGATGTCGTGCACCCAGTGATCCAGTCGGCCGCGGCCGCTCAGCACGTCAAGGACATGCTCGACCACGCCGCCGAAGACAGCCGGGCCCGTGAGGCCCGCCGCGGCCGGGCCAGCCGCCGCCAGCGGCGGCACGCCGCCCTGTCCGCCCCGTCCGCCGCTGCCCGCCGCGCCCCGGCGCCCACCCAGTGCGCCGACTAGCCGCAGGCGCCGGCCGGGTCCCGGCGTCCCGGCCCCCGCGCGCGGGGGCCCTGGGCCCTCCCCGGTCCCCTCCAGGACCGGGGAGGGCCCAGGGCGGGCCCCGGCACGCGGCTGAAGGTTACGTTCAGTCACTGCTGAGCCGGTGCGGGCGGCCCGCACGCCGGGCTGGCGGGGGCACGGGGCTACCAGGGAACTACTTGGAACGAATGTTCGATTATTTGCTATTGTCGTGCCATGGCAGCGTACGTTCCGCCGGGCTGGCCGACCGGGGTGCACCCGCCAGGCAGCACCGACTTCGAGGCCACCGCCGTGGCCTGGCTGCTCGACGTGGTGCCGCCCGACTACCGGCTGTACGGGGTGCTGCGGCGCCATCCGATCGCGCTGGCCATCATGGCCCGCCACCACGTGGCGGCCTGCGTGGAGGGAGCCCGCGAGGGGTACCGCAGCGCGCGGACCGAACTGGGCGGGGACCTGCCCGCGCACGGGGTCGACGCCGTGCTGGCCGCCTACCGCAGTGAGGGCCGCAGGCTCGTGGACACCGCGCGGGCCGTCGACCTGATCGGGCGGGCCCTGCGGGGTGAGGTGTTCAGCCCGCGGCTCCGCGCCGAGTAAGCACTGCCGCGGGCGCGGGCCAGGCGGGCCGCGGGCCGCGCCAGCGGGCCAGGCGGGGATCTCAGGCGGTCGCCCGGATGACCAGCACGGCCATGCCGTCCACCGCGGGATGGCCGCCGAAGGTCCGGACTTCCTCGTGCACCTTGTCTGCCACCACGTCCGCGGTCAGCCCGCCGCAGGCGGCCAGCAGCCGGGCCAGGCCGTCGTCGTCATCCAGCAGCCGGTCGCCGTCGCGCCGCCGGGTCACCCCGTCGGTCACGCAGAGCAGCAGGTCCCCGGGACCCAGCGTGACCTGCTGCGCGGTGAAGTCCTGTCCCTCGATCACGCCGAGCACCGGCTGGGGCACCGCGGCGGTCCCGGTCCGTCCCTCGTCCCGCAGCGCCAGCGGCAGCGGCTGCCCCGCGCAGGCCAGCGAGATCCGGGCCGGGGCGCCTGCCGCGATCTCACCGTGCACCAGGGTCAGGAACGTGCCCGGGGCCCGCTCGTCCAGGATCAGCTGATTCAGCCGGTTCAGCACGGCGGGGATGCCGAGCCCGGCCGCCCCCAGGATGCGCAGGGCGTTGCGGGCCAGCGAGGTCACCGCCACGGAGGCGGGACCGGTCCCGCATACCTCGCCGATGGCGAAGCGCCAGCGCCCCCCGGCCACCGGGAACACGTCACAGAAGTCGCCGCCGCCCGCGTGGCCCCGGGAAAGGCCGGCCCGGGAAAGGTCGGCCACCGGCAGGTCGTGCGCGAAGGCCAGCTCGACGCCGGGCACCCGGGGCAGCTCGGGCGGCACCAGGGTGGCGCGCAGGGCCTCGCCGGCCTGCCGGTGCGCCGCGGTGAGCCGGGAGTTCTCCAGGGCCAGGGCGATCCGGCCGGCCAGGTCTTCCGCGAGCCCCTGCACTTCCCGGGACGGCCGGCCGCCATGCGGCCCGCCCAGGATGAGCAGCCCGAGCAGGCCGCCCTGGGTGACCAGCGGGAAGCACCAGGCACCCCGCGCGGCCAGGTCAGCCACGCCCGCCGGGGCGTCCGCCGGGACCACCGCGGCCAGTGGCCAGGAGCGGGGCGCACCCGCGCGGGCTCCGGAGTCACCGTCCGGGGCGACGCTCGGCGGCGCCCGGTCGCAGCCCAGGTTCAGCAGCCAGGTGAGCGCGCCCGCCTGGGACTCGTCCGCGTGCCGGGCCACGGTGAGCCGCAGGTCACTGCCGGGACCGGCGAGCAGGACCGCGCACCAGGCCGCGAGCCGGGGCACCGCGACCTGGCCGGCCACGGCGAGGATGCGGTCCTGGTCCAGCGGGCCGGCCAGCAGCGCGCTGGCTTCGGCCAGCACCCCGGCCCGGGCGCGCCGGGCCCGCTCCAGGTCGGCCAGCCGGGCGCGTTCGAGCAGCGGTGCCATCTGGTCCGCCAGCTGCTGCAGCCGCTGGACGTCAGGGTCGGCGAACCGGCCGGGGCGGGCGGCCGCGACGGCCAGCACCCCGGTGACCCGGCCGTCCACCATGAACGGCATGGTCGAGACGGACGGTGCGGTACGCAGCCACGCGGCCGGGCTGAGCCCGCTCGCGGCGCGCACCCCCAGATCCCCGTCCTCGTCCGCGACCAGGGCGTAAGCACTGTCGGCGGACGCGATCAGCCGGGCCGACGCCACGCACTGGCCGAGCAGCGCGTCGTAGCCGGACTCGCCGGGGACGCGGCCGCCGGGCCCGGCGGCCGCGGGCCCGGTACTGGCGGCCCCGGTCCCGGTACTGGCGGCCCCGGTACCGGCGGCCCCCGTGCTGGCGGCCCCGCTACCGGCGGGCGCGCTGCTGGCGGGGGTGCTGGCCGGCCCGGGGCCGACGCTCCACGGCCCGGCGGGCACCACGGCGTCCAGCGCCTCCGGGCCGGTCCCGGGCACCCCGGCGGGACCGCCGGGCAGGCCCATCCGGAACCAGACGGCCTTGGCGTCGGTCCCGTAGCTGACCCCCCAGGCCGCCGCCAGGGCGGAGGGCAGCAGCAGGCCGCGGCCGCCGGTGCGCTCGGCGGGCACGGTGTCGTCGCGCGCGGGGCCGGGCACCATCCGGGCCGGGTGACTGTCCCGGACCACGACTTCCACCGCACCCGCGGCGAGCTTGCAGGTGACCTGGACCTGGGTGCCGGCGTGCACCACGGCGTTGGTCACCAGCTCGCTGGTGAGCAGCACCGCGTCATCGACCAGGCCGCCGTCGGCCGCGGCATCCGCGCCCGGCCCGGCGGCCAGCCAGGAGCACAGCGTGTCGCGCACGAATTTGCGGGCCGCCGCGACGGCCGCAGGCTCAGGCAGGTACGCCGCGCTGGCGACGAGGTCCTTGCGTCCCTTCACGTGCCCTCTTGGATTCCAGGCGATCAAGTACGGTCGCCCACGATAGGCGCCGGCCGTGACCAGCCGTCGCCGGCCACGTACTCCCGCACCACCTTCGCGGGGACGCCAGCGATCACGCAGCGGTCAGGCACCCGGCCGCGGACCACGGAGCCCGCGGCCACCACCACATTACGGCCGATCTGCGCGCCGGGCAGCACGATCACGCCAGCTCCTAGCCACGTTCCCGGGCCGATGGACACCGCGGTGTTGCTCGGCCACTGACGCCCGATCGGCACGTCCGGATCGTCGTATCCGTGGTTCTGGTCGGTGATGTAGACGTACGGGCCGGTGAAGACGTCGTCGCCGATCACGATCGAATGGTGCGCGATGATGTGGCTGCCCCGGCCGATCACGCAGTGGTCCCCGACCCGCAGCACCGGCGTGTCCCCCAGCTGGTGGCCGGGAACCAGGCCCGCGGTCAGGCTGACCTGGGCCCCGATCAGCGTGCCGCGGCCGACCTCGATCCACGCCTCGCCGTAGAGCGCCCCGGGCGGGAAAGACATGATCGAGCCGGGACCGAACGCGGCGAACCGGCGGCCGCCCGGGGTGGCCGCGGTGATCGCGCCCGCCTGCTGGGCCGCCTGCCAGGCCCGGTGCACCACGCCGCCACGCCAGCCTGCGGTACCCGCTGGCGAGAGCCTCCTTGCCCGGCATGAACGACTACGGTACCCGGGCGCTGACCTGCAGGGTGTCAGGCGCCCGGGCTCCAGGTGCCAGCGAGGGCGCGGCGAGCTGGCCGCAGGCCCCGTCGATCTGGCTGCCCCGGGTATCGCGGACGGTGACCGGGATCCCGCGGCTGGCCAGGCGGTCCTCGAACTCGCGCATGGAGCCCGGCTCGGACGCTGTCCACCGTGACCCGGGGGTGGGATTGAGCGGGATCAGGTTCACGTGCGCCAGCCGGCCCGCCAGCAGCCCGGCCAGCGCGTCGGCCCGCCAGGGCTGATCGTTGATGTCCTTGATCAGCGCGTACTCCACCGACACCCGCCGGCCGGTGGCGGCGGCGTAGTCCCACGCGGCCCCGAGCACCTCGGCCACCTTCCAGCGGCGGTTGACCGGCACCAGCTCGTCGCGCAGCCCGTCGTCGGGAGCGTGCAGCGACACCGCCAGCCGCACCTGCAGCCCCTCCGCGGTGAGCCGCCGGATGGCGGGAACCAGCCCGACCGTGGAGATCGTCACCGACCGCTGGGAGATGCCCAGGCCGTCCGGGACGGGATCGGTGATCCGGCGCACCGCCCGCAGCACGCTGGCGTAGTTGGCGAGCGGCTCGCCCATGCCCATGAACACGATGTTGGAGACCCGTCCCGGGCCGCCCGGCACCTCGCCACGGGCCAGCGCCCGGGCGCCCGCGACCACCTGGGCGACGATCTCGGCCGCGGACAGGTTCCTGGTCAGCCCGGCCTGGCCGGTCGCGCAGAACGGGCAGGCCATCCCGCAGCCCGCCTGGGAGGACACGCACATGGTGACCCGCTGCGGGTAGCGCATCAGGACGGACTCGATCAGCGCGCCGTCGAAGGCCCGCCACAGCGTCTTGCGGGTCGTCCCCTCGTCGCAGGTCAGCTCCTGCTGCGGGGTAAGCAGCCGGGGCAGCAGGCGGCCCGCCAGCTCGTCGCGGGAGGCGGCGGGCAGGTCGGTCATGTCCGCGGGATCGTCGGTCAGCCGGGCGAAGTAGTGCCGGGCCAGCTGGTCGGCCCGGAACGCCGGGCCGCCCAGCTCAGCGGCGGCGGCGCGGCGCTCCGCCGGATCCAGGTCAGCCAGATGCCGGGGCGGTCGGGTGGGGGTTGCTCTGCCAGGCACCTGCGCTCCGTGAGAAAGGCCGTTTCGAACGCTTAACAATATCCCGGGTGCGGCCGCGGTGAGCTGCGGCGGATCAGTAGATTTCGGTTATGCCGACTTTGCGCAGAGGCGGGAGAGAAGGCAATCTCGCCGCTCAGCCGGGTCGGCCAGAGATCCTGCTCACCAGCGACAGCCCGTACGGCAGCCGCCGGCTGGTGGTGGAGTACGACGGCTGTACCACCGCAGCGTACGTCTACGACCACGCGGCCGTGATCGCCGCGGTCTGGCTGGCCAATCACCAGCCGGCCCCGGCCGCGGCCGACCCGGCGCTGGTCGAGGCCGGGCAGGCGCCGGTCATGCCGGCCGCCCACACCCGGCATCCAGGCGGCCGGCCGCCGCTGGATCCGCGCATCCTGCGCCCGCTGTGGTTCGAGGAGGGCGACGGGGTGGCCGTGGTGGAGGGCGGCCGGCTGCTCGCGGTGATACCCGGCTGGTCGGACATGTCCCGCGGCATGCCCGGGTACAGCCGGGAATGCATCGGCCAGACCCCGTTCGCGTGGTCCCTGGACGACGCCATGGAGGGGCTGGGGCCGCGGGCGGACCGGGCCACGGCCTTCTGGCGCTGGCGGGCGGGCGAGGGCGCGTGGGCCGGCTTCCAGAAGGCGGCCCTGGGGCACCTGCTGGGCCGGCTCGGCCCCGGCGCCCGGTACTGGGACGTCAGCGGCGGCCGGCAGCCGCCGGCCGGGGTGTCCGAGCGGCCGCCGACCCGCAGCCGGCCGTTCACCGTGCTGTCCACGCTCGGCATGAGCTGCCAGCGGATGCCGGTCGTCGAGCAGTTCGCCGAGGATCCCGCGTCCTCCGGGCGGATCGAGCTGGCCCTGGGCACCACGCTGCCCAGTCCCGAGGCGGCCCGCATCTTCCTGTGGCTGGCGCACTATCCCTGGCGCACGGTGACCTGGTTCGGTCCGGGGCACTCGATCCGGTGGTATCACGAGCCGGCCACGTTCCCGCTGGGCGGCGGGAACACCGCGGTGCTGCTGCTCGATGATCCGGCCCAGCTGCCGGGGCCGGAAGTGCCGGACCTGTCCGGGTTCTCCTTCGGCGGCGACCCGGTGCGCTGGCTGTGGGTGCTGCCGATCAGCGAGCGGGAACGGCTGTTCGCCAAGGAACGGGGATCGGCCAGCCTGGTCACGCACCTGGCCGCGCAGCGCCGGAACTGGGTGGTCACGCCGTAAGGGCGCGGTGCCCCGCCCGCGCCCTTACGGTCTTCGTTATCGGAAACTCGGGTGCTAATGAATATGCAGGTTGACTCCCAGCAGCGGCAGCCACCACAAGAAGATCGCCAGCAGCGCGGACAAGACCCCCTTGAGCAGGCCGACCGTGATGTAGTGCTTCTCCCAGGCCACCACGATCCCGATGATGATATAGATCAAGCCAACCAGGCCGATACGTCTGAACATCCCGCTGAGCTCCGCATCTCCCCCGACAGTATGTACGAGTCGCCCGCCAAGTCCCCCGGGCGGATGCGGCCAAACGCGGTGGTGCGAATCAGTGCGGGAGGAAGATCACCAGCAGCAGCCACGCCACCGGCGCGGTGAGCAGCAGGGAATCGGCCCGGTCGAGAATGCCGCCGTGGCCGGGCAGGACCGTGCCCATGTCCTTGATCTGCAGGTCACGTTTGATCATGGATTCGGCCAGGTCACCGAGGGTCGCCGCGCCCACCGCGGCCACCCCGAGGACCACGCCCTGCCACCAGGTCCCGTGCAGCAGCAGGGTCAGCAGCAGGACCCCGGCCACCACGCAGGCGAGCGCCGATCCGGCGAAGCCTTCCCAGGTCTTGTGCGGGCTGATCGCGGCGGCCATCGGGTGCCGCCCCAGCAGGCTGCCCACCAGGTAGCCGCCGATGTCACTGCAGACCGTGACCACGATCCAGGCCAGGACCCGCCGGGAACCGTCCGGCGCGGCCAGCATCAGCGCGACGAACGAGGCCATCAGCGGCAGGTAGACGAGGGTGAAGACGCCGGCCGTGACATCACGCAGGTAACCGTCGCTGCCGCCGGTCATCCGCCAGGCCAGCACGCCGATCACGGTGATGGCCAGGGTGGCCACCAGCGGGCGCTCGCCGCGGTAATAGGCCAGCCCGAGCATGACCGCGCCGCCCGCGGCCACCGGGATCAGGGGCAGCCGGATTCCCCGCACGTCCAGGGCCCGGGTCAGTTCCCACAGCCCCAGCGCGACCACGGCGGCCATGTAGACCAGGAAGATGATCTTGATCGTGAACAGGGTGAGCAGGGCCAGCCCGCCCAGGACGACGCCGACCGCTATCGCGGCGCGGAGGTTACGGCCGGCCCGGGAAGGCTTGAGGATCTCCGTGGGCGGCGCGGGGTCCGCCCCGGGCGCCGCGGCCCCGGGTACCGCGGCGAGCTCCGCGGGGCGGGGTTCCGGGCCGGCCGCGTCCCGGTCCGGGCCGCCGCCTGGTTCCGGGGCGTGGCCCGGTTCGCGCAGCTCGTCGGGACCCAATCTCAGACCTCGAGGAGCTCGGCTTCCTTGTGCCGCAGCAGTTCGTCCACCTGCCCCACATAGGTGTGCGTGAGCTCGTCGAGTTCCCGCTCCGCCCGGTGCACCTCGTCCTCTCCCGCCTCACCGGCCTTGACCATCTTGTCCAGGGAGTCCTTGGCGTGCCGCCGGATGTTGCGGATGGAGACCCGGCTGTCCTCGGCCTTGTGCCGGGCCACCTTGATGAAGTCCTTGCGCCGGTCCTCGGACAGTTCGGGGAAGACCACCCGGATGATGGTGCCGTCGCTGCTCGGGTTGACCCCGAGATCGCTGTTGCGGATCGCCTTCTCGATGGCGCCCACAGACGACTTGTCGAACGGCTGGACGATCACCATCCGGGGTTCCGGGATGTGGAACGAGGCCAGCTGATTGACGGGGGTCTGGGTGCCGTAGTACTCGGCAGTGATCTTGCCGAACATGGACGGGTGCGCGCGTCCGGTCCGGATGGTGCCAAACTCCTCCTTGGCGACCACCACGGCCTTTTCCATTTTCTCCTCAGCTTCGAGGAGAGTGTCGTCTATCACGGCGGCTCCTGTGCGTTCCTGTGCCTTCACGCTTCCGCGGCTGACGGGTCAGTAATCCCCCGAACGGCATATCAGCGTGCCGATCCTTTCACCGCGCACCGCCCGCGCGACGTTGCCCTCTTCCATCAGGTCGAACACCACGATGGGCAGGCCGTTGTCCATGCACAAGCTCACCGCGGTCGCGTCCATGAACTTCAGCTCGCGGCGCAGCACCTCGCCGTAGTCGATCTGGGTGAACCGCGTCGCCCCGGGAATCGTCCGCGGATCCGCGTCATAGACCCCGTCCACCTGCGTGCCCTTGAGCACCGCCTCGGCCCCGATTTCCAGGGCGCGCTGCGCGGCGCAGGTGTCGGTGGAGAAGAACGGGGCACCCAGGCCCGCGCCGAAGATCACCACGCGGCCCTTCTCCAGGTGCCGGATGGCCCGCCGGGGGATGTAGGGCTCGGCCACCTGGCCCATGGTGATCGCGGTCTGGACCCGGGTTTCCACGCCCAGCTTCTCCAGCACGTCCTGGAGGGCCAGGCAGTTGATCACGGTACCCAGCATGCCCATGTAGTCGGCCCGGGCCCGGTCGATGCCCCGCTCAGCCATCTGCTTGCCGCGGAACATGTTGCCCCCGCCGACCACGGCAGCCAGTTCCACCCCGTCGGCCACCACCGCCGCGATCTCCTTGGCCAGGTGGAAGACCACATCGGGGGAGATGCCCAGCGGCTCATTCCCGGAGAAGGCCTCCCCGGAGAGCTTCACGACCACGCGATTCCAGCGGCGGTGCGCCTGCGGCCCGTCCGCGGGATCCGCGCGCACGGCAGCGCCCGCGTGATGCGTGGCGCTGCCGTCCACGGGATGTTCTCCTTCGGCCCCGCTCACCGGCTGACTCCGGCCCTCATCCGGCCTGGCCGACCTGGATGCGCGCGAACGCGCGGACGGTAACCCCCTGCTCGGCGAGCAACTGCTTGATGGACTTCTTCGGGTCCCGGACGAACGGCTGCTCGGTCAGCACCACGTCCTTGAAGAACGCGTTGAGGCGGCCCTCGACGATCTTCGGGACCGCCTGCTCCGGCTTGCCCTCGTCCCGGGTGATCTGCTCCATGATGCCCCGCTCGTGCTCGACCACGTTCGCCGGCACCTCGTCGCGGGTCAGGTACTGCGGCCGCATCGCGGCCACCTGGTGCGCCACGTCCCTGGCCGCCTCGGCCGACGGCTCGTCCAGCTGGACGAGCACGCCCACGGTCGGCGGCAGCTGCGGGTCGGACTTGTGCAGGTAGGTGGCGACGTAGCCACCCTCGAACAGCGTGTACCGGCCCAGCTCCAGCTTCTCCTTCAGGGAGGCGCTCGCCTCCTCGATGTGCTGCTGGACGGTGGTGCCGGACCGGACCTCCAGCCCGAGCAGGGCCAGCCGGTCGGCGGGCCGCTGCTGCAGGGCCACGCTGGCAATCTGCGCCGCCACGGCCTGGAACACGTCGGTCTTCGCGACGAAGTCCGTCTCGCAGTTCAGCTCGAGAAGCACCCCGGCGTCCGTGCCGTCCAGCTCCGCGGTCACCAGGCCGTTCGCGGCGGTCCGGGAGGCCCGCTTGCTCACGTCCTTGGCGCCCTTGAGGCGGAGGAGCTCTACCGCGGCGTCGAAGTCGCCGTCCGCCTCCTCCAGGGCCCGCTTGCAGTCCATCATTCCCGCGGACGTCTGCTCACGCAGCCGCTTGACGTCCGCGGTGGTGAAGTTCGCCATTTCCTCATCTCTCGCTATGTCTGTCTCGTGGGCGGGCTGGCCGCCCGTCCGCTGACCCGCTGCCTCAGGCCTCGTGCGACTCACCGGAGCCCGCGGACACGCCCGCGGCTTCCGGCTGGGGCTCCGGGGCGTCACCCTGCTCGGGCACGGTCCCGTTCGCCTGCTCATCGGTGGCCGCCGCGGGGTCCTGCGCCGCGGCATCCTGGGCCGCAGGGTCCTGCGCCGCAGCTTCCTGGGCGGCGGCCGCGTCGCTGGCCTTGCCCTCCAGGACCGCCAGCTCCCACTCGGCGAGCGGCTCCTCAGCGCCGAGTTCCCCCGACGTGGGCGCCGCGGACGGCTTGGCCTCGCCGTCGGCCGCACCGGCCCGGGCGATCAGGCCGTCGGCCACCGCGTCGGCCACGACCCGGGTCAGCAGCGCAACACTGCGGATGGCGTCGTCATTCCCCGGGATCGGGTAGGTGACCTCGTCCGGATCGCAGTTGGTGTCGAGGATGGCGATGACCGGGATGCCCAGCTTGCGGGCCTCGCTGACGGCGATGTGCTCCTTCTTGGTGTCCACCACCCAGATGGCGCTCGGCACCCGGGACATGTCGCGGATCCCGCCCAGCGACCGCTCCAGCTTGTCGCGCTCACGGCGCAGCTGGAGCAGCTCCTTCTTGGTCATCCCGGAGCCGGCCACGTCGTCGAAGTCGAGCTCCTCGAGCTCCTTGAGCCGCTGCAGCCGCTTGAAGACGGTCTGGAAGTTCGTCAGCATGCCGCCCAGCCAGCGCTGGTTGACGAAGGGCATGCCCACCCGGCGGGCCTGCTCGGCGACCGCCTCCTGGGCCTGCTTCTTGGTGCCGACGTAAAGGATGGAGCCGCCGTGGGCGACCGTCTCCTTGATGAACTCGTACGCGGTGTCGATGAAGTTGAGTGACTGCTGGAGGTCGATGATGTAGATGCCGTTGCGCTCGGCCAGGATGAATCGCTTCATCTTGGGGTTCCAGCGCCGGGTCTGGTGCCCGAAGTGCACGCCGCTCTCGAGCAGCTGCCGCATAGTGACGACCGGAGCCATGCCCGCGGTCCCCTTCCTGTTACGCGCCGTGCCTGATCGCACTGACGCTCTCGGTTGTAGCCTGGCGCCCGGGCGCACCCGCCGCGGTGTGCGAAACCGCGGACCGGTGGGATGCGTCCCGCCGGGGGCCGAGCCGGCCCTGGCGGCGAGCGGACGCGCGAATTTAGCCGGGAGGCCATCCGCGTACAGCGGGCAGACTCCACGACTTGTACATCAGTCTACTCGCTGCGCCCAAGCCCGTGGATGCACTCGCTTCGCTGCGCCCAGGCCCCGGTCGCCTGTGCTCCTGAGTCCTGTGCTGCGCTGAGTCCTGTGCTGCGCTGAGCCCCTGTGCTGCCCGGCGCCGCTGCCGAGCCCTGCCTCAGGCCCTGGGATGCGCCTGGCGGAACGCGGACGTGAGCCGCTCCACCGATACGTGCGTGTAGATCTGGGTGGTGGCCAGCGAGGCGTGGCCCAGGATCTCCTGCACGCTGCGCAGGTCCGCCCCGCCTTCCAGCAAGTGGGTCGCGGCGGCGTGACGCAGGCCGTGCGGCCCGGTATCAGGGACCGCGGGGACCGCGGCCAGCCTGGTGTGCACCACCCGCCGCGCGGTCCGCGGATCCAGCCGCCTGCCGCGGGCGCCCAGGAACAAGGCGGCCGCGCTCTCGGGGTGACCAGCTCCGGCCGCCCGTCGCGGGCCCAGCTGGGCGGTGGCCCGCTCGGCGGGCAGGCCCACCGGGACGGTGCGCTCCTTCCGGCCCTTGCCCAGGACCCGGACGGTCCGCCGGCCGTGATCGAGGTCGCCAAGGTCGAGCCCGCACAGCTCGCTGACCCGGATCCCGGTCGCGTAGAGGAGCTCCATGATCGCGGTGTCGCGCAGGATCAGCGCCTGAGCCCGGGGATCCAGCTCACGGCCGGGCTCCCCGGTTCCGCCCGGCTCCCCGGTTCCGCCCGGCTCCCCGGTTCCGCCCGGCCCCCGGTTCCGGGCCGCCGGGGCGCGGCGGGCGGCCCGGTGCGCCCAGCACCGCGGCCATCTGGTCCGGCCGGATCACCTCGGGCAGCTTCCGCCGCAGCCGGGGCGTGCCCAGCAACGGCCCCGGGTCGCTGGGCAGCCAGCCCCGGGCGTGCCCGAACGCGGTGAACGTCCGGGCCGATGCGGCCCGCCGGGCCAGCGTGGCCCGGGCCCGGCCGGTCGCGTGCTGGCCCGCGAGCCAACCGCGGAGCACCGCGATGTCCAGCCCCGCCAGGCTGGTCACGCCCGACTGGGCGGCGTACTCCAGCAGGGCGCGGACGTCACCCAGGTAGGCCCGGACCGTGTGCCCGGACAGCCCGCGCTCGGCGGACAGGTGCCGCCGGAAAGCCTCCAGCGCCGACTCCAGCCGCTCCGGCAGCCCGGGGTTCTCCTGCATGCGCCCAGTCTGCGGCAGGACCGGCGCTCACTCCACCGTGACACTCTTGGCCAGGTTGCGCGGCTTGTCCACGTCGTTGCCGAGCGCCACCGCCGCGTGGTACGCGAGCATCTGCAGCGGCACGGAGAGCAGGATCGGGTCCAGCTCGGGCTCGTTCTTCGGCACGCGGATCACGTGATCGGCCAGCTTGGGGTCCAGATCGGTGTGGGCGACGGCCACCACCGGGCCGCGGCGGGCCTTGATCTCGCCGAGCGTGGACAGGTTCTTGTCGAACAGGTCGTCGCTGGGCACGATCGCGACCGTGGGCAGCTCCGGGTTGACCAGGGCGAGCGGCCCATGCTTGAGCTCGCTGGCCGGGTAGGCCTCCGCATGGAGGTAGGAGACCTCCTTGAGCTTCTGGGCCCCCTCCCGGGCGACCGGGTAGCCGCGGACCCGGCCGATGAAGAACATGCCCTGGGCCTTCGCCAGCTCGGCGGCGACCCCGGCTATGTGGTCCTCGCCGGCCAGCATCTCCTCGATCTGCCCGGGGAGGGCGTGCAGCCCCGCGATGATCCGCCGGCCGTCCGCGGGCGACAGGTCGTGGATGCGGCCCAGGTGCAGCCCTAGCAGGGCGAAGGCGACCGTCGTGGCGGTGAAGGTCTTGGTCGAGGTGACCGAGATCTCCGGGCCGGCGTGCAGGTACACGCCGCCGTCGCACTGCCGGGCGATGGCGCTGCCGACCGAGTTCACCACCCCCAGGACGCGACCGCCCTTGCGCTGCAGCTCCTGGATGGCGGCCAGCGTGTCGTACGTCTCGCCGGACTGGCTCACCGCGACGTAGAGCGTGTCCGCCTCCACCACGGGGTTGCGGTAGCGGAACTCCGAGGCCGGCTCGGCCGATGCCGGGATGCGGGCCAGGTCCTCGATGAGCTGCGCGCCGACCTCCCCCGAGTAGTAGGCCGAGCCGCAGCCGAGCACCAGCACCCGGCGGAACTCGCGGAGTTCGCGGGCGTCCATGTTCAGCCCGCCGAGGTGCGCGGTGTGGAACCGGCTGTCCAGGCGGCCCCGCAGCGCCCGCTCGACGGCCCGCGGCTGCTCGTGGATCTCCTTGCGCATGAAGTGCGTGTAGCCCTCGGCGTCGTAGGAGCCGACCTCGGTGTCGATGGTGGAGGGTTCCTTGATGGTGGTGCGCGCGTCGAGCGTGGAGGTCACGAAGCCGTCCGCGCGCACCGACGCGACCTCACCGTCGTCGAGGTGCACGACCTGGCGGGTGTAGCGGACGAACGCGGCCACGTCGGAGGCGACGAACATCTCCTTGTCGCCCAGGCCGAGCACCACGGGGCTGCCGTTCCGGGCCGCCACGATGACGTCCGGATGGCGGGCGTCCAGCACCACGATGCCGTAGGTGCCGACGACGGACGTCAGCGCCTGCCGGACCGCTTCTTCCAGGTTGTCGGCGGTGCTGGCCGCGATCAGGTGGGCGAGGACCTCGCTGTCCGTCTCGGAGGCGAACACGGCCCCGTCCACGGCCAGCTTGGCCCGCAGCTCATCGGCGTTCTCGATGATCCCGTTGTGCACGATCGCGATCGGCCCGCAGACGTGCGGGTGCGCGTTGGCGTCGCTCGGTTCGCCGTGGGTGGCCCAGCGGGTATGGCCGATGCCGGGGCTGCCCTTGAACCGTGCGGGCAGTCCCGCGGCCAGGTCGGCGACCCGTCCCTTGGTCTTGTGCACCCGGATCTCGCCGGACCGGCTGAGGACCGCGATCCCGGCCGAGTCGTAGCCCCGGTACTCCAGCCGGGCCAGCCCCTCCAGCAGGATGGGAACACAGTCACGCCCGCCAATGTGAGCAACGATTCCGCACATGCCCTGCCCCCTCAGCCGTAGATGATCCGGCGCAGCTGGCGCAGCGTGTACTGGGGTGGTGCCACCAGCCGCTGCTGCAGCTCAACCGTGATTTGATCGAAGGCGCGGTCGTTGGTCAGACCCCGTGCTCTGAGCTCCCCGTGACGCCTGCGGACGTAAGCATCCGCTGGTTCGGAGAAATACCCGAGCACGTCTTCGATCAACCGCGCCGCCTCCCCGGGCCCCAGCGAGCTGCTCCGGGTCAGATGGGCGATCAGGTCCTCGAACGGCCGTTGCGCACCTGCCACGCGAGCTAGCATGCTCGATAATCCGGCCGGATCGCAACGATCTTGCCCGGAATCGGGCAGAATTTGACCAACAAGCGGTCCTGAGACGGGACTTTCCGGTCAGCCGGCCCGGCGGAGGCGCCAGCCCCGCTCACAGCGCTCGATGAATCCGCCCGCCGCCAGCTCACCCAGGCAGCGCAGCACGGTGTCGAAATCAACGCCCGCCGATACGGCGATCCGGGCCGGGCCGCGGCCGCCGCGGCCGGGCACCGCTTCCAGCACGCTCCGGCTGACCGGGTCCAGTTCGTCGCGCGGCAGGACCGGGCCGCGGGGCGGGCCCGCCAGCTCGGCGGGGCTGAACGACAGGCACGCGAGCACGTCGTGCACGCCGGTGACGCAGACGGCCCCCCAGTCCCTGATCGCCTGGTGACAGCCGGCCGACGCCAGGGACGTCACCGGCCCGGGCACCGCCATGAGCGGGCGGTTCTGGTCCCGGGCGTGCCGGGCCGTGTTCAGCGCCCCGCTCCGCAGCGCCGCCTCGACCAGCACGGTCCCGCGGCTGAGCGCGGCGATGAGCCGGTTGCGGACCAGGAACCCGGGCCGGGTCGGCGTCCGGCCGGGCGGCTGCTCACTGACCAGCGCTCCCTGGGCGGCGATGGCCTCGAACAGGTCGTGATGGCTGCGCGGGTAGGGAGCATCCAGCCCGGAGGGCAGTACCGCGACTGTCACCCCGTCGGCAGCGAGCGCGCCGCGGTGCGCGTGGCTGTCGATCCCGAACGCGCCACCGGACACCACCGTCCAGCCGCGCTCGGCCAGGGCCGCCGCGAGTTCGGTGGTCACATGGGTGCCGTAGGCGGTGGCCGCCCGCGTCCCGACGATGGACACCGAGCGCAGGCAGGCGAACCGGAGGTCCAGCTGGCCCCGCACCCACAAACCCCAGGGCCGCTCGTCGCCCAGCAGGTCGAGCTGGCCGGGCCACTCCGGGTCGCCGGGGCAGAGCAGCCGGAGCCCGTCCCGCTGCCAGGCCTCCAGCATGCCCCCGGTGGGCGCGTCGCCCAGCCGGGCCGCCCACCGCGGCCAGGCCCGGTCCAGCCCCGGGATGGCCGGCCTGGCCCCGGACCTGGACCCGGCGCCCGTGCCCGTGCCCGTGCCCGTGCCCGTGCCCGTGATCAGCGTGGCGACCACCGCCGCGGGGGAACGCTGCCGCAGCAGGGCCCCGAGCTGCGCGTCCCCGGGATCGGCGACCCAGGTCAGCACGGCCCGGGCCAGCCGGTCCTGCTGCGCATCCGGTTCGCGCCCGGGGCGCACACCGGTCATCGTGGCACCCCCAGCCACAAACCGAGCGCCGCGCTGGTCTGGTCGGCGCCCGGGCGCGGCAACCCGGCCAGGTCGGCCAGCGTCCAGGCCACCCTGATCACCCGGTGCACGCCGCGGGCGCTGATCTGCCCCAGGTCCATGGCCCGCTCCAGCGGCAGGAGCGCGCCCGGCGCGGGCGGGTAGCTGCGGCGCAGCTGGCTGCCCGGGACCTCGGCGTTGAGCCGCCAGGGCGTGTCCCGCAGCCGGGCCGCCGCCCGGCTCCGGGCTGCCTGCACCCGGGCGGCCACGGTCGCGCTGGACTCCGCGAACGTCGCGTCGCTGAGCAGCTCGGCCCGGCTCACCGGCAGGAACTCCACCTTCACGTCAACCCGGTCGAGCAGCGGCCCGGACAGCCTGGCTAGGTACCGGTGACGGACCGCGGGCGTGCAGGTACAGCCCGCCTGCCGCCCCGGGCCCCTGGCGCACGGACACGGATTCGCGGCCAGCACCAGCGTGAACCGGGCCGGGAACCGCGCCGTCACCCCCGACCGGGCCACCACGACCTCCCCGGACTCCAGCGGCTGGCGGAGCGCATCGAGCACGTCCCGGCCGAACTCGGGCGCCTCGTCCAGGAACAGGCAGCCCCGGTGGGCCAGGGAAGCAGCGCCCGGGCGGATCACCCCGCTGCCGCCGCCGACGATGGCGGCCTTACTCGCGGTGTGGTGCGGGGCGCAGAACGGTGGCGCGATCAGCAGCGGGCTCCCGTCGGGCAGCACGCCTGCGACCGAGTGGATCGCGGTGACCTCGAGGGCCGCGGCCGGATCCAGCCGGGGCAGCACGGTGGGAATCCGCTCGGCCAGCATGGTCTTCCCGGCGCCCGGCGGGCCGAGCAGGCAGAGGTGATGACCGCCGGCGGCGCAGATCTCCGCGGCCCGGCGCGCCGTCGGCTGGCCCAGGACGTCGGCCAGGTCGAGGACGGTGCCCGCGGGGCCGCGGTCCGGCACCCCGTCGCCGACCGCCAGCCCGCCCTCGACGAGCCGGACGGAGCCACCCGCATCCCCCGAGCCTGTCGGCGCCCCCGGGTCCTCCGGCCCGCGGGCGGACCCGGGCTCCGCCGCCCCGGACGGATAGCCAGGTTCGGCCGGTGCGCCCCGGCGCCCAGGCTCCGCCCGGCGGCCACGCAGCCAGCCGAGCAGCCCCTGCAGGGTCGGGGCGCTCAGCACCCGGAGGCCGGGCACCAGCGCGGCCTCGGCCTCGTTCGCGCTCGGCACCGCGACCTGCCGGAATCCGCGGGCGGCCGCGGCCGCGGCCGCGGGCAGCACCCCGCGGACCGGGCGGAGCTGGCCGTCGAGCCCGAGTTCGCCGAGGAACGCCATCCCGTCGATGGCCGCCGCCGGGACGGAGCCCGCGGCGCTGAGGATCGCGACCGCGATGCCGACGTCGAACCCGCTGCCCCGCTTAGGCAGGCTGGCCGGGGACAGGCCGACCGTGAGCCGCCGCTGGGGCCACTGCTCCCGGCTGTTCACGATCGCGGCCCGGATCCGGTCCCTCGCCTCGCGCAGCGCCGTATCGGGCAGGCCCACCAGCAGCAGCCCCGGGAGCCCGTTCTGGAGGTCGGCCTCGATCTCGACCGGATGGCCCTCCACCCCGACCAGGGCGATCGAGTGCGTCCGGGCGACCGGCATTCAGCCCACCCCCCGTACGTGCTCGAGAGTGAACTCCCCCGACCCGTCGCGGACCAGCCCGATCACGTCGATCCGCACCTCGGCGAAGCCCAGCCCGTGGGCGGCCAGCCAGGCGGACGCCAGGCGGCGCAGCCGGAGGCGCTTGCGCTGGCTGACGGCCTCGAGCGGACTGCCGTACCGGACTCCCGAGCGGGTCTTCACCTCGCAGACCACGAGAACCCGCTGCTCGAGGGCGACGATGTCGAGCTCGCCGGCCGGGCACCGCCAGTTACGGTCGAGGATGCGCAGTCCGGCCCGTTCCAGGTATTCCGCCGCCAGCTGCTCGCCGTGGCGGCCCAGCTCGTCCCGTTCCCTCACCCGCTGTTCCCTCATCCGGCACCACCTCCAGTGATGACGGTGCCGGAACGGGAAGCCCCGCGCTGGGGCGGTCGCCGCGCTGTGGACGACGGGGACAGAACGGGATTCTGTGGACAGCGAAGGCTGTTTTGTCGGTGCCGCGTGCTTCAATCCGGGCGGGGCATCCTGCGCTCGCGCCGGATCAGCGGGCGCCAGATCAGCGGGCGCCGGATCAGCGGGCGCCGGACCGCTGGGTACCCATCAGCGGGCGCTGGATCACGGACGCGGGATCACCGGCGCGGGATTACTTGGCGTCGTCGGGAACCTCGAGCTCGGCGCGGGCGAGCTCCTCGACGTTGACGTCCTTGAACGTGACAACCCGGACATTCTTCACGAACCGTGCCGGGCGGTACATATCCCACACCCAGGCGTCCTGCATGATGACCTCGAAGTACACCTCGCCGTTCTCGGCGGCGCGGACGTTCAGCTCCACGTCGTTGGTGAGGTAGAACCGCCGCTCGGTCTCGACCACGTGGGTAAACAGCCCCACGACGTCCCGATACTCGCGGTAGAGCTGCAGTTCCATCTCGGTCTCGTACTTCTCGAGATCTTCTGCGCTCATGTCCTCCCCCTCCGATCAGCCTGCGTCGGGAGGTCCGGTCCGGATGCCATCAACGATAAGCCAATTCTCCGCCGAGCATCTGCCCGGTCCTCACCTGGCCAGCACCTGACTGGCCGGCCTCTTCTGGTCTCTCTGCCTGCTGTGCCGCTACCTGCTGTACCGCTGCCTGCCCGGCCGGCTCCGGCCCGGCCAGATCCTGTTCGTCCTGCTGATCCACTACCGGCAGGTCCCGGACCAGTCCATTGACGTTAGCGAACGACGCCCGGTGCTCCGCGCACGGCCCGTGCCTGGCCAGCGCCCGCATGTGGCTCCGGGTGGAGTACCCCTTGTGCCGGGCGAACCCGTACGCCGGGTACTGCTCGGAGAGCCCGGTCATGATGCGGTCCCTGGTCACCTTGGCCACGATCGAGGCGGCCGCCACGCAGGCCGCCACCTCATCGCCCTTCCACATGGCCAGCGCGGGGACGCCCAGGCCGCGGACCGCGAAGCCGTCGGTGAGCACATAACCGGGCTGGCTGGACAGCCCGGCCAGCGCCCGCCGCATGCCGGCGATGTTGCAGACGTGCAGCCCGCACGCGTCGATCTCGGCGGCCGGGATGATGACCCGGTGCCAGCTGAGCGCGGTCCGCATCACCTCGGCGTACGCCTCCTCACGGGCCGGGGCCGTGAGGGTCTTGGAGTCGGCGATGCCGCTGAGGCCGGAGAGCTTGCGGGGATCCAGGATCACCGCGGCGACCACCAGGGGTCCGGCGCAGGCCCCGCGGCCCGCCTCGTCGATCCCGGCCACCGGGGACAGGCCCGCCCGGGCCAGGACCCGCTCGTAGCCGGTGAGTCCTGCCGCACGCCGGGGGGTATAGCCGGGATGCCGCCACCAGGGCATCGCCACGCCGTTACCGGCGTTTCCCCGGAAGGCCTGGCCACCGCCCGCCTGCCCGGCGGCCCGCCCCCGGCGACCCCGCGGCCGGCCGGGACCGGCGCCGCAGCCGCCGGTCGAGCCAGGTCAGGGGCAGTGCCACCGAGCCAGCCAGCACGAGCGGCCCGGCCGGGGTGGCGACATCACTGAGGGCCCGGGCGCCGAGCGCCTGGCCGCTGTTCAGCTTGGTGAACGTGGCCGGGATCGGCAGCACCCGGAACCGGCTCGGCGGCCACAGGATCAGGAACGCCCGGCCGACCACCTGGCTCTCCGGGATCGTGCCGCCACCCGGGTCGCCGATGTGGCCGCGTGAGTCGTAGGAGACGTTGCGGTGATCGCCCATCACCCACAGGCGGCCCGGCGGCACGGTGATGCTGAACCTGGTCATCGACGGCGGGTTGCCCGGGTACAGGTAGGACTTCTCGTGCAGGGCGACGCCGTTCACGGTGACGTCACCCTGGGCGTTACAGCAGGCGACGTGATCACCAGGCAGGCCGATGACCCGCTTGATGTAGTCGTGCACGCCCGGGGAAATGCCGAACAGCCCGGTAACCGCGTGACCGAACTCGGTGGCCAGCCGCACGACCGGGTCGCTGGACGCCGGCGGCGCGGGCGGATCCCACGATCCCTCGCCGTTGAACACGACCACGTCACCGCGATCGATAGAGCGGAAGTGATAGATGAGCTTGTTGACCAGGACCTTGTCCCCGATGTCGAGCGTGTTCTCCATCGAGGAGGACGGGATATAGAAGGCCTGCACCACGTAGGTCTTGATCACCAGCATGATCGACAGGGCGAGCGCGAACAGCACGAGCAGCTCTGTCCACCAGGAAAGACGGCGCCTCTTCCGGGACTGGCCCTTCTTCGCGGACGCGCCGCTCTTCGCCGACGCGCCGCCCGCGGGCCGGCCAGCGCCGCCCGGGCCGCCGGGCGCGCCAGGCTGGCCACCGGAATCGCCGGACTGGGCCGTGGCGTCACGGCGCGGCGGAGGAGTCATCGTCCCGGTGCCCCCTGGCATCTCTGGCTCGGCACGGGCCGCGCGGCTACCGTCGTGACCAGGCAGTTCATCGCCTGGAGCGCCCGTCATCGCAGGCTCGCCGCTACCCCGGTCGTCGTTCATTGTGTCCGAGCCTAACGCCGGTCCGCAGCAACGTGCGCCTCACCGACGCCGCGCCCGCGCTGCAGGAAGGTCAGGAACGCTAATTCGCGCCCGGACAGCGTCCGGCGCACGGGCGCGCACGCCGGGCGGCGCGCGCGAACCAGCGGGCTGGCGGCTGGCGCCGGCCCCGCGTCACCCAGATGCTTCAGGGCCACTGGAGAAGGGCGCGGTCAGCGCGCGGGCTAGCGCCGCTCCTTGATGCGGGCGGCCTTGCCGCGCAGCTCGCGGAGGTAGTACAGCTTCGCCCGGCGCACCCGGCCCCGGGTCACCAGCTCGATCTTCTCGATCGAGGGGGTGTGCACCGGGAACGTCCGCTCGACGCCCACGCCATAGCTGATCTTCCGGACGGTGAACGTCTCCCGCGCCCCGCCACCCTGGCGGCGGATCACGATGCCCTGGAAAACCTGGATCCGGGACCGGGTGCCTTCGGTGACCCGCACATGGACTTTCAGCGTGTCCCCGGGCCGGAATTCGGGGATGTCGGAGCGGATCTGGGCCTGCTCCAGCTCGGCGATCGCGGTGTGCATGGCTGCGGTTCCTCAGTTGTCCTCACGCGCGCACAGGCCAGCGAACGCGTGGCATCGTCTCGTCGGTGTCAGTCAGTCTTCCTGGGCGCTCAGGGCACCAGGACGCGCATCCGCAGGGTCGGCCTAGTGCGGATGGCAGACTTCAGTGTGCCATATCTTCGGCACTGATCGGAAAGCCAGCGTCCAGGAGCACCTGCCGGTCCCGTGCGTCGAGCGGCGCGCCGGCCGCGCCGGCGGCCAGCCGGGCGGCCAGATCGGGGCGCAGCGCGGCGGTCCGGCGCAGCGCCTGATCCCGCCGCCAGCGGGCGATGGCCGCATGATCCCCGGACAGCAGGACCGGCGGGACCTCGCGCCCGCGCCAGATCCGGGGCCGGGTGTAGGACGGCCCTTCGAGCAGGCCGGCCATGGGGCCGTCGCCAGCCCCGAATGAATCGTCGGCGGCGGAATCCGCGTTGCCGAGGACGCCGGGCAGCAGGCGGCCGACGGCGTCCACCATCACCAGCACGGCGGGCTCGCCCCCGGACAGCACGTAGTCCCCGAGGGAAACTTCATCGACCGGCATCCGGTCGCGCGCCTCGTCGACGACCCGCGCGTCGATCCCCTCGTACCGGCCACAAGCAAAAACCAACCGCCCGCAACGGGCCCATCCGGCCGCCATCGCCTGCGTGAACGGGATCCCGGCCGGGGTGGGGACCACGAGCCGGGCCGGTGCCGAGCCCGGGCCGGTCACCGCGTCCAGCGCCGCACCCCACGGCTCCGGGGACATGACCATGCCCGGGCCGCCGCCGAACGGGGCGTCGTCCACCGCGCGGTGCACGCCGTCCGCCCAGGTGCGCAGGTCGTGCACCTGGAGGTCGATGTCCCCGCGGGAGGCCGCCTTGCCCAGCAGCGAGACGCTGAGCGGGGTGAAGTAGTCCGGGAAGATCGTGATGATGTCGATGCGCACCCGGCTCACCTCAGCTTCCTGCAGTGCCGTTTTCTTCAGTGCCGTTTTCTTCGGTGCCGTTCCCGGCTGGGCCGGTTCCGCCCGGACCGGGTTCCCCCGTGCCCAGTTCGAGCAGCCCGGGGGGCGGGTCGATGACCAGCCGGCCCGCGGCCACGTCAACCTCGGGCACGATCGCGGCCACGAACGGGACCAGCAACTCGCTGTCCGCGGCACCCCGCGCCTGCCGCCCGGGCGGGACGGGGCCACGGCCCGCCGGCCCCGAAGGTAGCGGTCCGGTGGGGACTGACCCGGCGGGGTCGGCCGCCTTTACGGTGCCGGTGGGCTGTGGCTCAATGACCAGCAGGTCCTGCCCGAAGTGCCGGACGTCGGTGACCCGGCCCACCGGCTCTCCCGTGGTCGTGACCACGGCCAGGCCGATGAGCTCCGCGTCGTGGAACTCGTCCGGGTCGTCGGAGGGCCCGGCCTCGGCCGAGTCCAGGGTGAGCCAGGTCCCGCGCAGGTCCTCGGCCTCGTTCCGGTCGGTGATCCCGGCGAACTGGATCAGGAGCCGGCCGGAATGCCAGCGCACGGCTTCGACCGTGAGCGGGCCGGCCTCGACCGGGTCGGTGGCCAGCACGCGGCCCACGGCGAACCGGCGGCCAGGCTCATCGGTGCGCACTTCCACCGACACCTCACCGCGAACCCCGTGCGGCCGCGCGATCCGGCCGACGACCAGTTGCATGACGGGCTAGCGGACCTCGTCCACGTCCAGCAGGTCCACCCGGACGTACTTACCGCCGGCCAGCGAGCCGATCACGGTGCGCAGTGCCTTGGCGGTCCGGCCGCCCCGGCCGATGACCTTGCCGAGGTCCTCGGGGTGGACCCGCACCTCGAGCACCCGGCCCCGGCGCAGCCCGTGGCTGTCCACCCGGACGTCATCCGGGTGCTCCACGATGCCCTTCACCAGGTGCTCGAGGGCCTCTTCCAGCATGTCAGGCTCCGTCGCCCTGCTCCGCGGCCACGGGCTCGGCCGCTGCGGGCTCCGCCGCCTTCTCCGTGCTGGCCTCGCCGGTGCTGGCCTCGGTGGTGCTGGCCTCGGTCGCGCTGGCCTCGGTCGCGCTGGCCTTAGCCGGCTTCTCGTCCTCGGCCGCGCCCGCCTTGGCCACGTCCGCCTTGGCCACGTCCGCCTTGGCGGTGTCAGCCTTGCCCGAGTCTGCCTTGGCCGTATCTGCCTTGGCCGTATCAGCCTTGGCCGCGTCCGCCTTGGCGCCCGCCTTGGCGGTGTCCGCCTTGGCGTTGCGGTGTCCGCCTTGGCGGTGTCCGCCTTGGCGGTGTCCGCCTTGGCGGTGTCCGCCTTGGCACCCTTGGCCGCGGTGGCCTGCTTGCCGCCCGCCCGGCCGGTGGGCCTGCCGAGCCGGCCTTCGGGCCGCTCGCGTCCGCGTCCGCCTGGTCGCCGTCCGCCTTGGCACCGGGCTTGCGGCCCTTGCCCTTGGCGCCGTCCCCGACGCCCACGGCTTCGGCGACGGCCGCCGCGTAGGCTTCCTTCTTGTCCGCCTTGGGCGCCGCGGACTTCAGCGTTCCCTCGGCACCAGGCAGGCCCTTGAACTTCTGCCAGTCCCCGGTGATCTCCAGGATCTTGCGGACCGGGTCGGTGGGCTGGGCGCCCACGGACAGCCAGTGCTGGGCCCGCTCCGAGTTGACCTCGATGAACGAGGGCTCATTCTTCGGGTGGTACTTGCCGATCTCCTCGATCGCGCGGCCATCCCGCTTGGTGCGGGCGTCGGCCACGATGATCCGGTAAAACGGCGCATGGATCTTGCCCATGCGCTTCAGCTTGATCTTGACAGCCACGGGTGTGGTCTCTCCCAGTAAAGCTCGGATGCAGGAATCGCTCGCGCCGGGTGAGGACCACCGCGTCGGCCTGCTCGGTCCCGGGCCCGGCGAGCGTGAGAGGGCGTCGCTAGATCCCGGGGTGACTGTGACATTGTGCCAGACGCACAGGGGTAGGACGTAATCGCCGCTGAATCCCCGGTCCACGCTCTGGCCGCCCGGGCGCTACCCCGGCACTGTCCGGACGTGCCGGTGACGTGACAACCGTTAGAGAAAAAGTTACGCCGGGAGCACCGGAGTGAGCCGGGGCTACTTCTCGTCGTCTTTCTTGTTCTGGCGGTTGCGCCGCAGGAGGCCGAAGCCGGCAGGCAGGCCCGCTGGCCCGGACGTGCCCCCGGTCAGCGAGTCCGGCGGGGGCATCTTGCTGGCGACCTTGCCTGCCGCCCGGAGCGCGGCCGGGTTGGCGGTCAGCGCCTCCAGGCTCGCGGCCAGTTCCTCCTGCGAGCCGGGCATCCCGCCCGCGCCCAGGCCGGGCGGGAGGGCCGGCCCCGCGCCGTTGCCGGCCCGGGGGGCGCCCGCGGGCTGGGCGGCCCCGGACTTCGGGGCCGCCGGGTTGCCGCCCGGACGGCCGCCCTTGGGCTTCTTCTTGTTGTTCTTCTTGCCCTTGGCGCTCTTGGTCGCGGCGCGGCGCATGCCCGGGATACCCGGCATGCCCGGCATCCCGCCGCCGCCCATCATCTGCTTCATCATCTTCTGGCCCTCGAGGAACCGGACGACCAGGTTGTTCACCTCGCCGACGGTGACCCCGGAGCCGTTGGCGATCCGGGACCGGCGGCTTCCGTTGAGGATCTTCGGGTTACGCCGTTCCGCGGGGGTCATCGAGTTGACGATGGCCGCCGCCCGGTCCAGGTCCTTGTCGCTGATCTGGCTGAGCATCTCGCGGTTCTGCGCCGCGCCGGGCAGCATGCCGAGCAGGTTCCCGATGGGGCCGAGCTTGCGCACCATGGCCAGCTGCTCGACGAAGTCCTCCAGGGTGAAACCCTCACCGGAGGCGAGCTTGCTGGCCATGGCGGTGGCCTGGTCCTCGTCGAAGGCCCGTTCCGCCTGCTCGATCAGGGTGAGCATGTCACCCATGTCGAGGATCCGGGACGCCATCCGGTCGGGGTGGAAGACGTCGAAGTCCTCGAGCTTCTCCCCGGACGACGCGAACATCACCGGGCGGCCGGTGAGCTCGGCGATGGACAGCGCCGCGCCACCGCGGGCGTCGCCGTCCAGCTTGGTCAGCACCACGCCGTCGTAGCCGACGCCGTCCAGGAACGCCTGGGCCGTCGCCACCGCGTCCTGGCCGATCATCGCGTCCACCACGAACAGGATCTCGTCCGGGTCGGTGGCGTCCCTGATCGACGCGGCCTGGCGCATCATCTCCTCGTCGATGCCCAGGCGGCCCGCGGTGTCGATCACGATCACGTTGTGCTGGCGGCGCCGGGCTTCCTCGATGGAATCGCGCGCCACCTGGACCGGGTCGCCCACGCCGCTGCCCGGCTGGGGGGCGTAGACGGCCACCCCGGCCCGCTCGCCCACCACCTGCAGCTGCTCGACGGCGTTGGGGCGCTGCAGGTCCGCGGCGACCAGCATGGGCGTGTTGCCCTGCTGCCGCAGCCAGAGCGCGAGCTTGCCCGCCAGCGTGGTCTTACCCGAACCCTGCAGGCCCGCGAGCATGATCACGGTCGGCGGGACCTTGGCGAACCGCAGCCTGCGGGCCTCGCCGCCGAGGATCGCGATCAGTTCCTCGTGGACGATCTTGATGACCTGCTGGGCCGGGTTGAGCGCCCCGGAGACCTCTTCCGACGACGCACGCTCCTTGATGCGGGCGATGAACTCGCGCACCACGGGGAGGGCCACGTCCGCCTCGAGCAGCGCGATGCGGATCTCGCGGGCCGTCGCGTCAATGTCGGCCGCGGACAGCCGCCCGCGCCCGCGGAGGGTGGAGAAGACCTGCGTCAGCCGGTCGGAGAGAGTCTCGAACACGTATCCCAGGCTATCCGGTCACGGCCACCGGGTCAGTGCTTAGATCGCTAGCCGGCCCGAGCTAGCTAGTCAGGGCGGCCAGCACCTGGGCGGCGATCTTCCCCCGGATCCGCGAACCGCCGACCGGGCCGCCCGAGGCATCCACCACGTAGAACACGTCCACCGCCTCGGCGCCGAGCGTCTCTACCCGGGCCGCCTTCACGTCGAGACCGCAGTCGCCGAGCGCGCGGCCGATCCGCCAGAGCAGCCCCGGGGCGTCGTGGGCGCGCACTTCCACCACCGTCGCCGTCCGCGAGGCGTCGTCCAGCAGAGTGACCTTGGGCGGGGCGACCGGGACCGGGGCCGGCCCTTCCCGGTAGGCGCGCATCCGGCGCTCCAGCCGTTCCGCCACGTCGAGCCGCCCTTCCAGGGCCCGCCGCAGGTCACTGGCGACCAGGTCGGCGTCGGGGGGGTCGCCGTATTCCGGGGCGACGGTGAAGGCGGCCACGGCCATGTTCTCGTGTGACGTGGCGTTCGCGGAGCGCACGGCCAGCCGGTGCGAGGCGAGCACGCCCGCGGCCTGCCACAGCAGCCCGGGACGGTCCGGGGCGACGATGGTCACCTCAGACCCTTTGAGCCGGGCGGCGGGCGCGCCCTGGTCCGCGAGCGCGGCCTGGTCCGCGCGCAGCGGCAGCGGCTCGGGCGGCACCTCCCCGGCCAGCCGGGATTCCACCCGCCGGACCAGGTCGCCGACCAGGCCTTCCTTCCAGTCGTTCCAGGCGGCCGGGCCGGTCGCCTGGCCGTCCGCGATGGCCAGCGCGTGCAGCAGCTCGAGCAGCCCCCGGCCGCCGACCACGGAAGCCACCTGGGCCACGGTGACCGGGTCATCGAGATCACGGCGCGTCGCGGTCTGCGGCAGCAGCAGATGGTGCCGGACGGCGCCGGCAACGAGTTCCGCGTCCGAGGGGCCGAGCCCGACCCGGCGGGCCACGTCCCGGGCCACCACCTCGCCGGTGACCCGGTGGTCACCGGGCCATCCCTTGCCGATGTCGTGCAGCAGCGCCGAGAGCAGCAGCAGATCCGGCCGGGCCACGTCGCGGGTGAGCACGGCGGCCCGCGCGGCGGTCTCCACCAGGTGCCGGTCCACCGTGTAGGTGTGCAGCGGGTTGCGCTGGGGCCGGTTACGCACCCGGTCCCAGTCCGGCAGCAGGCTCGCGACCAGGCCTTCCTGGTCGAGCGCTTCCCAGACGGGGACGGCGCCCGGGCCGGCGCCGAGCAGCGCGACCAGGGCGTCGCGGGCATCGGGCGGCCAGGGCACCGGCAGCGGCGGGCACTCGGCCAGCCGGGCCAGGGTGCGCGGCGCGAGCGCCAGCCCGGCCTGGGCGGCCGCGGCCGCGGCGCGCAGCGGCAGGGCCGGGTCCGTGGCCGGGTCCTCGGCCCGGGCCAGGACCACCTCGCCGTCCTGCTCGACCAGCCCGTCCGCCAGCGGGCGGCGCTGGGCCTTGCTCCGGCGGCGACTCCCGCGGCTGCGCTGGGCCTGCCGGAACGCCTGGTCCACGGAGTAGGCGACGGCGCGGCCCGCCCCGGCCAGGTGGCGCATGAGCGCGTCCGCGTCCAGCAGGCCGAGGACCCGGGCCACCTCGTCCTGCTCCTGCAGGACGAGCCGGTCGGTGGGACGGCCGGTGATCTCGTGCAGTGCGTGCCGGGCGTCCATGATGGACTCGTACGCCGACCGGACCCGGGGCCCGGGACCCGGGGCGACCCACGCGGCCGCGATGGCCTGGATCGCGTGCACGTCGCGCAGCCCGCCCCTGGCTTCCTTGAGGTCGGGCTCGAGCAGGAAAGCCAGTTCGCCGCTGCGCTGGGTGCGTTCCACGTGCAGGGCCTGCAGTTCGGCCAGCCGGGTGCCGGCCGAGGCCCGCCAGTCCTCCAGGGCGCCGAGGCGCAGCGCGTTGGTGAGGTCCGGGTCACCCGCCACGTGCCGGGCGTACAGCAGCCCGAGGATCACCTTCAGGTCGGTCCTGGCCACCCGGCGCGCTTCCGCGGTGGTGCGCACCGCATGGTCCAGGCGGGCGCCGGAGTCCCAGATCGGATACCAGATCCGGTCGGCCATCGCGGCGATGCCGTCCCGCCCGTCGTGCAGCAGGAGCACATCGAGGTCGCTGCCGGGCAGCAGCTCACGCCGCCCGTAGCCACCCACGGCGACCAGGGCGACGCCTGGTTCCGCGCCCAGCAGGGAAGCCAGCCAGCGGTCAGTTTCCGCGCTCCGCCGGGCGCGGTCGGCGGCGAATGAGGTGAGGGGCGGCCCGTCGGACTGCGGCCGGGCCGAGGGTGCGGACATCACGGCTGCCCATCCCCCCGACCCGTACTGCGCACTCGATCAGACCTCTATCGCTAGGGGCTACAGGGCGCCTGAACCGCGCTCTCCAGTCCGGACCCGCACAACCGTCTCAACCGGGACGGACCAGACCTTCCCGTCCCCAATACGCCCAGTCTGCGCCGCCTTGACGATCACGCCGATCAAGTCATCGATGTCCTCATCGTCGGCCAGCACTTCCAGTCTTACCTTGGGCACCAGGTCAACTTGGTATTCAGCCCCCCGGTAAACCTCCGTGTGACCGCGCTGGCGGCCGTAGCCGCTGGCCTCGCTCACGGTCATCCCATGTACACCGAAGGCCTGCAGCGCTGCCTTCACTTCATCGAGCTTGAACGGTTTGATCACGGCAGTGATGAGCTTCATGCGACCACCTTCTCGGGGCACCCTGTCCTGTGCCGACCCTCTGCCTAAGGCGTTTCGCCCGCCATCACAGAGTGTTTCGGGGGAGTGAAAGACGTGTGCCACATGTTACGGGCAAGTTTCGCCTGCAGACAGCGCTGGCCCGGCCGGGAGCTTCCGGTGATGACGGGTGTAAGCAGGACGCAGTTCGGCGTCCGCGTAATAGCGGTGGAACACCCCGGTGGCCGCGCCGGAGATCGGCGGGACAATCCACGTCCAGTCGGCCGGGCAGATCCGGCCTGCCCGTTCCTCGCGGGCCAGGTGGGTCAGGAAACGGCGTGATTCCGTGTGGTGGTCGGTGATCGTCACGCCGGCCGTCTCGAACGAGTGCAGCACGGCCAGGTTCAGCTCGACGAGCGCCAGGTCCCGCCAGAGCGAGCGGTCCCGGGTGGTATCCAGGCCCATCCGGGCCGCGATTTCGGGCAGCTGGTCGTAGCGACCGGAATCGGCCAGGTTGCGCGCCCCGATCTCGGTGCCCATGTACCAGCCGTTGAACGGGGCCGCCGGATAGCAGATGCCGCCGATCTCCAGGCACATGTCGCTGATGACCGGCACCGCGTACCAGCGCAGGCCCAGCTCCCCGAACCAGGGGAAGCGGGGATGGATGAGGTGCACCTCGGCGACCGCGTCGGCCGGCACCTCGAACACCTGCGGCCCCTCGGCCGAGGTGGAGATGACCAGCGGCAGGACATCGAACCGGCCCTGGCCGTCGGTGGCCCAGCCGAGCGCGCGGGCCAGGTCGGTGAGCTCGGTGCTGGACGGCTCGCCGCGCACCGACCCGTCCGGCTGCCGGTAACCGGCGTACCTGACCAGCTGCTCGTTCCAGATCTGCGGGCCCTTCCGGCCCGGCGCGTCCGGTGCGAACACCGTGATGGTGGGCCGGAGCCGGCCGTGGTTGTTGGCGGCCCGCAGGTGGCCCGCGCATTCGGCGGCGATGCCCGCGGCGGTGTCGATGTGGCGGCGGTCGCGGACCTTGAGGCTCTTCCAGTAGAGACGGCCGATGCAGCGGCTGCTGTTCCGCCAGGCGGCCCGCGTGCCGAACTCCAGTTCGTTGACCGTGTGCTGGTAGGTGCCGGTCAGGCGGATCTCCCGGCGGATCTCCCGCAGCCGCGGCCCGACCGGTCCCGCGCCCGGCACCTCGCGGCGGTGCAGCCGGATGAACTCGGCCGCGGCCTCCATGTCCACGGACCCGGCAAAGGGGCCCAGGCCGGCGAAGCGGGCCGGCCGGAACAGGCGGCGTGGCGAGCGGGACCCCCGGTCCGGTCCGGGGCCGGGCGCTGACGGGGCGGGCGCCGCTGTAGGAGCCGGCGCTGGCGGAGCGGGCGCTGACGGGGCGGGCGCTGAGGGGGCGGGCGCCGCTGTAGGAGCCGGCGCTGGCGGAGCGTCGTGGACCAGGCTGTCTGCCACGGGGCAGGCGGGCGCGGGACTGTCCGCCACCGGGCTGGGTGGCGCGGGGCTGGCCAGCATCAGGCCGTCCGACACGGAGTTAGCGGCCGGGAGGCCGGCCACCACGGAACTCTTGACCATGGAACTGACTCCCGCTGGGCTGGCTAGGGCTGGGCTGGCTACGGCTGGGCTGGCTAGGGCCGGGCTGGCCGCAGCCGCTGCCGCACTGCTCATCGCCGGGCTGGCCATCAAGGGCCTGGCTGTGCTGGACCGGGCGCGGCCCGGGCCCGGCACGGCGGGACAGGCCATCACCGGACCGCGCAGGAGTGAGCTACCGGGCATGCGGTACGCCGCGGTCAGGGCGGCACCGGGCGCCGGGCGTGCCGCCGCCGAGGGCACCCAGCGGGTGAATAGGCCCCAGTACAAAAAGGTTCTCCGGGCATAATTCATCGCCGCGCCATCCCATTAAGCGTAGCGTGCGTCGAGCACGGCAATTAGCTCGCGCACTCATGACCAACGGAATCCTCAACTACCTGGTCCGCTAACTCGACGGGAGGATCCACCGGGTCCGCGTGAATACGCCAATTACGCTGTCCCGTGGTGCGCAGCACCTGGATGCACTTATTCACCATCGGCGACGGTCCGCTGATGTAGACGTCGTCATCCTTTTGCGGCAGCTGGCGCTCGACAATATCGGGAAGCATTCCCTGCACGCCGCTGTAGTCCGGGTCACCCGACACGGCGGTGCTGATGCGCAGCCACGGGTAGTACGACTCGAGCCGCCACAAGTCAGGCAGATCGTAGAGCTCCGACTCGCGGCGAGCGCCGACGATCAGCCGGATCCGGCGCCGCCGGTCGGGCGCGCTGTCCGCGATCGCCTGCTCGATCAGCGCCTTGAGGGGGGCCAGGCCCGAGCCTCCGGCCACGCAGAACATCCCCCCGCCGGTCCCGGCCGCGAGCGTCATGCTGCCCTGCGGCGGGCCGAGGTTCACCCGGTCCCCCACTCTCGTGTGATGGACCAGGGCAGAGCTGACCCACCCGCCGGGCACCGCGCGGATGTGGAAGGTGAGCAGCCCGTCCGCCCGCGGCGCGTTGGCCACCGAGAACGGCCGCCATACCCGGTGCCAGTGGGCCGACTGGATGCTCACGTACTGGCCAGCCAGGTACGGAAACGGCTCCTCCGGGCGGAGCGTGAGGACCGCCAGGGTGGGGCTGCGCAGTTCATGCCCGACCACTTCGGCCGACCACCAGGCCGGCGAGTGCTCCGCGGACCTGTCCGCGGCCGCGGTCATGAGCTGCGTCGCCCGTTCATAGGCGCCTGCCCAGGCGGCCTCCGCACCCGGCGTCCACGCGCGGCCGGAGAACCGGCCCAGCGTGGCCAGCAGCGCCCGGCCCACCGCCGGGTAGTGCTCAGTCAGCACGCCGTACTTGCGATGGTCCAGCCCGAGCTGGCTCAGGTACGGCTCCATCTGCTCCGGCGTGCTGAGGCTGTGCACGATCCGGGTGAGAGCGCGGAAAAGGCGATCGCGCTGGGCGTCCATGGCGGCCGGGAACATGGGTCGCAGTTCCGGATTCTCCGCGAACAAGCGCCCGTAGAAATAGGCCACCGCACCATCGCCCGCCTGATTAACGAGCGAGAATGTGTGAGTTATTGCTTCGGTACTGGATAGGACCGGTGGCTCTGCTTCGCTCACCGCGTCGTCCAGCTCGGGTGAACTCGGATTGGGACTGCCGACACCGTTGTTGCCCATCAGAATCGCCACGCAGGGCAGTTTGCCACATGCACCCCGTGACCACAACTAAGTCACACAAATATGTGCGACCGGCGCGCCTCTTCTACTAATGTATTTAGCATATTTGTAGTGCCGAGATCGTCAGATAAGGCGCAATTCAGCCCAATCAATGTGGGCAAACGGTGCATGTGGCAGCCAGGCTGGCGGCCCCCGCGGGGCCAGCCAGGCCGGAACCGCTGGCGAGGCCGGGCGGCCCCGGCGGGCCAGGCTGGCCGGCAGCCCCGGCGGGGCCAGCCAGGCCGGGCAGGCCCGGCAGGTCAGGCTGGACCCTGGCGGCGCGACACGCTCCCGGCTGCCGCTCGCCTGCCCGCCCGCAGGACGCCCACCTGGCAGCCGGGTTCCACTTTTCACGCCGAGCGTGCGCCCATACCGGGGCAAAACGCCCGCCCCCACGCACGTTCGGCGTGAGATGTGGACGCCAGCCATGATCAATGTGACCGATGGTGCCGACGGCGCCTCAACCCGTGACGGGTTAGTGCGCACCGGAAGCCCGCGGATGCCATCGCACGGCTGCAGCCCTCAATGCAGACCGGCCGGGTGCCAGCGGGGCGGTCTTGGTCGCGCGCTGGCCGGCTAGGCGGTGGCCTGCGTGGCGGGCAGCCGCGCGTGAACCCAGGCAGCAACCCGGTCGGCCACCTCAGCGGCACTGGCGGTGCTGGTGTCGAACGACGGTGTGATGCGGGCGCGCAGCCACGCGGCGAACCGCTGATGCTCGATGATCTTCGCCGGGCTGGATGATTCGCGCCAGGCCGGGCGGGCCCGCAGCTGGCCGGCCAGGACGTCGTCAGGGCAGTCGAGCAACGCGAAGTGCATCGGGCCGATGAGCTTGCGGGCGGGCAGGGGCTCCAGCTGGCCGGGGGTGAGCGAACCGGTCAGCACGGTGGCCTGGCCGCCAAGTGCCGCCGCGTGGGCGAGCTGGAGCCAGGTATTGCGCCAGGTGTCCCAGCCGAGCGCGGCCACGTGCACGATGACGTCGGTCTCGAAGACCAGGCATGCGGGAAGGAGGCTCCGCAACGGCCCGGTAATCGTGCTCTTGCCGGCCCCGCTGGCGCCAGTCACCACAAACAGCGGCAGCGCCGGAAGCCAGGACCCGGACCCGCAGCGCGGGCAGCGCAGCCGGTGCGCCCGGGGGTCGGCATCCAGAATCGCCCCTGGGCCGCAGCCCATGCAGAAAACCTCATCAGGCGGTCTCGCAAGGTGGCTCACGCCAGCACGGTAAGCCTGGGACCGTCCAGCCGCCAGCCGCCCGCCGGCCAGCCGCGCCGCCGTGGCGAGCCGCCCGCCGGCCGAGCCGCCCGCCGGCCAGCCGCCCAACCGCCCGCCGCTCAGCTGCCCAGGATGGCGTCGACGAACGCGTCGGGCTCAAACGGCGCCAGGTCGTCAGGGCCCTCGCCCAGCCCGACCAGCTTGACCGGGACCCCCAGCTCCCGCTGGACGGCGATGACGATGCCGCCCTTGGCCGTCCCGTCCAGCTTGGTCAGCACGATCCCGGTCACGTCCACCGCCTCGGCGAACACCCGGGCCTGGCGGAGGCCGTTCTGTCCCGTGGTGGCGTCCAGGACGAGCAGGACCTCGTCCACGGTGGCCCGCTTCTCGATGACCCGCTTGATCTTGCCGAGCTCGTCCATGAGGCCGGTCTTGGTGTGCAGCCGCCCCGCGGTATCCACGATGACCGTGCTCGCCCGCTCGTCGATGCCGACCCGGACCGCCTCGAAGGCCACGCTGGCCGGGTCCGCGCCCTCCCGGTCGGACCGGACCACCTTGGCCCCGACCCGTTCGCCCCAGGTCTGGAGCTGGTCAGCCGCGGCGGCGCGGAAGGTGTCGGCCGCGCCGAGGACCACCGTCTGGCCCTCGCCGATGAGCGCCCGGCTCAGCTTCCCGGCGACGGTGGTCTTGCCCGTGCCGTTGACCCCCACCACGAGCACGATCGAGGGCCGGTCCCCGTGCGAGCCGGTGTGCAGGGTCCGGTCCATGTCCGGCCCGAGCTGCCGGATGAGCTCGGTGCGCAGCATCGTGCGCACCTCATCCGGGTCGCGGGTCCCGGTCACCTTCACCTGGGTCCGGAGTTCCTCAGTGATCTGCCGGGACGGCGCGACGCCCATGTCCGCGGTGAGCAGGGTGTCCTCGATGTCCTCCCAGGCCTGGTCGTCCAGGGCGTCGCGGGAGAGCAGGCTGAGCAGGGCGGAGCCGAACCCGCCCCGGGAGGCGGCCAGCCTCCCGCGCAGCCGGGTGAGGCGGCCGCGCAGCGGGGCGGGGGCCTCCTCGCTCGGCGCCGGTTCACGTGTGGGCGGGAGGACCTCCGCCGGCGGAGCCCGGCCCTCGGCCTGATCAGCTGGCGGGGCTGTGGTCCGCTCGGCCTCCGGCCCGGGCACGGGCGGGCGCGGGCGGCCGCGGCGGCGCGCCGGCCCGCCGCCGGCGCGGGGCCACCAGGAACGTGGTCCCCAGCCCGGCGACCACCAGAACGGCCACGACAATGAGAATGATCGCAAGTTCCATAACGGCCCCAGTCTGGCAGACGCCCCGGCGTGCGTCGGCCGGCCATCGCCGCCATCGCGGTCAGGCGGTCTCGCGCTCCCGCAGCCGCTGGCTGACCACGGCGGACACCCCGTCGCCGCGCATGCTGATCCCGTACAGCGCGTCGGCGATCTCCATGGTGCGCTTCTGGTGGGTGATGATCAGGAGCTGGGAGACCGACCTCAGCTCCTCGAAGATGTGCAGCAGGCGCTGCATGTTCGTGTCGTCGAGGGCCGCCTCGACCTCGTCGAGCACGTAGAACGGCGACGGCCGGGCCTTGAAGATGGCCAGCAGGAAGGCGATCGCGGTCAGCGACCGCTCGCCGCCGGACAGCAGCGACATCCGCTTGACCTTCTTGCCCGGCGGCCTGGCCTCGAAGTCGATCCCGGTGGCCAGCATGTCGTCCGGCTCGGTGAGGATCAGCCGCCCCTCACCGCCCGGGAACAGCCGGGCGAAGATCCCCTCGAACTCCCGGGCCGTGTCCTCGAAGGCCGACGCGAACACCTCCTGGACCCGGTCATCCACCTCCTTGACCACGGTCAGCAGGTCGCGGCGGGTCTTCTTGAGGTCCTCCAGCTGGGTGGCCAGGAACGCGTGCCGTTCCTCCAGGGCCGCGAACTCTTCCAGGGCGAGCGGGTTCACCTTGCCGAGCTGGTCGAGCTGGCGCTGGGCGGTGGCGGCCCGGCGCTCCTGCTCGGCCCGGACGTACGGGATCGTCCCGGTCAGCACCTGCTGCTCCTCGCCCGGCGGGGCGGGCGGGGTGAGACGCCGCCCGGGGCCGCCGGACTCAGCGGCCTCCTGCGCGTCCCGCGGGCCGTCCTGGGCGCCCCGGCCGCCTCCTCGCCGTCCCCGGCCGCCTCCTCGCCGTCCCCGGCCGCCTCCTCGGCGCCAACGGCCGCCGCACGCTGCTCAGCAGCCGGTGCGCTGGCCGGGGAGTCCGGGCTGATCACCGGGACCGGGACGGCGGGACCGTAGTCGGCCACCAGTTCTTCCGCCGAGACCGCGAACTCCTCGGCCGCCCGGGCGGCCAGCTGCTCCAGCCGCATCCGGTGCTCGGCCCGGGCCATCTCGGTGCCGTGTGCGGCGTCCACCACCCGGTCGAACTCGGCGGCGAGCTCACGGACCTGGACGCGCACGTCCTTCAGCGCCACCGCCCGGCCCTTGCTGGCCTGCTCGGCCGTGTGCCGCTGCTCGCTGGCCTCGGCCAGCGAACCAGCCAGCCGGGCCAGCGCGTGCGCGGCCCCGTCGGCCACCGCGCGGGCCACCACGGCCTGCCGCTCACGCTGGATCCGCCGGGCCGTGGCGCGCTGGGTGGCCTGCCGTTCCGCGGCGGCCGCGGCGACCAGCGCGTCGGCCCGGCCCGCGATCGCCCGGAGCCGTTCCTCGGCCGTCCTGACCTCGAGCCGCGCTTCCATCTCGGCGTTCCGCCCGGCCGTCACCTGCCCGGCCAGGGCGTCCCGGTCGGGGACGGCCCCGGCCTCATCCTGCGGGCTGGCGTCATCCTGCGGGCTGGCGTCCGCACCCGGCTGAGGCCGGGACGGGCCGCCCGCGGACCGCACGGCCGCATCGGGCCCGGCCGGGTCCAGGCCCGCCTCCGCCTCGGCCAGGCTCGCCTCGAGCTCCGCGACCGACGCCTGGCTGGCCTCATGCGCGCGGTGAGCCTGGTCGATGGCGGCCTCGAGCCGCTGCGCCTCGTCGCGGGCGGCCCGGGCCGCACCGGAGAGCCGGCCGAGCCGGCCGGAGACCTCAGCGGCGGCCGTGTCGACTTCGCGGAGCGCCGCCTGGGCCGTGGCCACGGCCTGGCGGGCCTGGTCCTCAGCCTCCAGGGCCAGCGCGAGCTGCTCAGCGGCCTGCTCGCAGCGTTCGTCCACGGCTTCCAGCCCGGCCGCTGCCTCATCGGCCACGCTGCGCAGGGTGAACTCGCTGGCGGGCCGGGCCGAGCCGCCCGAGGCCCAGTGCGCGCCGAGGACGTCGCCCTGCCGGGTGACCACGCGCAGCGCCGGGTGCCGTCCGACCAGGTCGCGGGCCTGGGCCAGGTCAGCGGCCACGACGATGCCGGCCAGCAGCCCGGCCAGCGCGGGCGCCAGCTTGTCCGGGGCCCGGACCAGCGCGAGCGCGGGCTGGGCGCCGTCCGGCAGGTGGATGCCCGGCGGCAGCGCGCCGTCCGCAGGAGCCGCGGCGGTCCCCGGCGACCCGGACGCGATCATCAGGCCGGCGCTGCCCGCATCCTCGTGCTTGAGCGCCTCGAGGATGGCCACCGCCGCGTCCAGGCCGGTGACCGCGACCGCCTCCGCCGCGCCGCCTAGCGCGGCCGCGATGGCTTCCTGGGCCCCGGCGTCCACGCTCACCAGCGCCGCTACCCCGCCCAGCACCCCGGGGTACTTCTCCGGCTCGGCCAGCAGCGCCCCTGAGGCGTCCTTGCCGGTGCGCAGCGCGTGCACGCCTTCCCGCAGCGCCTGCACCCGGGCCTGCAGCGCGGCCCGCTGGCCGCTGGACTCACGCTCGGCGGCCCGCCGCTCGGTGACCAGCGCGGACGCCTCGGCCAGCTGGGCGGTGGCCCGCTCGTGCTCCCCGGCCAGCCCGGCCCGGTCGTCGTCCCGGCCCGCGCATAGCTCCTGCAGCGCTTCGTATTCCTGCTGGGCCTGCTCAGCCCGGGTGCGGGCCTGCTCGACCGCGTCAGCCAGCCGCCCGGCTTCCTCGTGCGCGGCGGACGCCTTGCTGCGCGCGGCTCCTACCTGGGCGCGCAGCCGGGACAGGCGCTCGGCCCGCACGGCCTCGGCCCGGGCCTGGGCCGCGAGCCGCCGTTCCTCGTCGGCGAGCGCGGTCTCTGCCGCGGCCCGCTGGGCGGTGGCCGCGGAGAGCTGTTCCCGGGCCGTTTCCAGCCGCTCGCCGAGCACCGCTTCCTGCTCCCGGAGGGTCTCCGCCTCCAGCTCCAGTTCCTGCGGGTCACGGCCCGGGCGCGGGGCGTCCGGCTGGGCCACCAGGTGGCTGTGCCGTTCCTGGGCCAGGCTGGCTACCCCGCGGAGGCGCTCGGACAGGGCCGACAGCGCGAACCAGGCTTCCTGCGCGGCGGCGAGGCGCGGAGCGTGCTGCTGCTCGTCGGTGTCGAGCTGCGCCTCCCGCTGGCGCGCCTGGGCCAGCACCCGCTCCAGCTCCGCGCGGCGGGCCTGGGCCGCCGCCTCGTCGGTCTGGTCCCGCTCCAGCTCGGCGGACGCGGTCGCGTAGTCGTCGGCGAGCAGCCGCAGCCGCGCGTCGCGCAGGTCGGCCTGGATGACGGCGGCCCGGCGGGCGATGGCCGCCTGGCGGCCCAGCGGCTTGAGGCGGCGGCCCAGCTCCGCGGTCAGGTCCACCAGCCTGGTCAGGTTGGCCTGCATCGCCTCGAGCTTGCGCAGCGCCTTCTCTTTGCGGCGGCGGTGCTTCAGCACCCCGGCCGCCTCCTCGATCAGCGCGCGCCGCGCCTCAGGTCCCGCGTGCAGCACCTGGTCCAGCTGGCCCTGGCCGACGATCACGTGCATCTCGCGGCCCAGGCCAGAGTCGGACAGCAGTTCCTGGACGTCGAGCAGGCGGCAGTGGTCACCGTTGATCGAGTACTCGCTCTGCCCGGACCGGAAGAGCAGGCGGCTGATCGTCACCTCGGCGTACTCGATCGGCAGCGCGCCGTCGCTGTTGTCGATGGTCAGGGTGACCTCGGCCCGGCCCAGCGGCGGGCGCGACGCGGTCCCGGCGAAGACCACGTCCTCCATCTTGCCGCCGCGCAAGGTCTTCACTCCCTGCTCGCCCATCACCCAGGAGAAGGCGTCCACCACGTTGGATTTGCCCGACCCGTTGGGGCCGACGATGCAGGTGATGCCGGGCTCGAAGCGCAGGGTGGTGGCGGAGGCGAACGATTTGAAGCCGCGCAGGGTGAGGGTCTTCAGGTACACCTGCCGGCTCCCCTCCCCCTCCGGTCTTCGCTCACTCGGCGTCGCCGCCAGTCCCGTCCGCCGGAGCCCCCGGGCCACGCTGCCCCGGCACGCCAACTGTCCGCACCCTACCGTGAGGAGCCGACGTTCCCGGGGATTAGCGCTAACCCCGCAGGTCCGGGCAGGCCTGGATGCAGCGCGGGAGACGTGGGAGGACGCCAGGGCAGCCAAGCCAGCCCGGCGTGCGGCAGCCCGTGCCCGGCATATACCGAGAAAATGGCATAACTAACGGTCCGGCCGTCATAGCACACAACGGTACGGCAAAAGAATTACCGGGGAGACGCCAAATCCTTACCGGCGTGACAACGAATAGGGACGCCTGGGCGTCCCTGGTTCGTCATGACTACAGCGGCACCGTAACTACAGTGGCACCTCAGGTGAGGGCCGGCTCGCGCTCCCGTTCAGCAACGAGCAGTTCGGGGCCGACTTCCGCAGCAAGCGCGTCGTTCATGTCCTGGAGCCTGACAAGCTCAGCCTCCAGGTCACGTACTCGCTGCTGAAGGCGGCGCATCTCAGAGACGATGCGGGGATCAGGCCCGCCGACGTGGCCGAGTAGAGCCTTCGCCATTGTAATGGGTCCTCCACACTGAGTGACCAGAGTGGGCGCACAAGCGAAGATTCGCGAAAGTGCGCGCAGGTGTGACACCACAAGGGTCCCACCCCGCGAGTATCCGGTCAAGTTGAGCGATCGTGCAGGTCAACATCATACCGCCGGGAGCGCGGTGCCGGCTGGCATCGGGGGCAGCTATAAGCAGATCGATTCATGAACGGGTCGCGCCGGATAGGTGTCCCGCACCTCGGGCACGGCCTGCCTTCCTGGCCGTATACGCACAGTGACCGCGAGAAGTAGCCGCTCTGCCCGTTGACGTTCACGTACAGGCTGTCGAACGAGGTGCCACCGGCCTGCAGCGCGTCCCCCAGCACCTCGCGCACCGCGGCGAGGACCCGGGCCGCCTCGGCCCGGCTGAGCGTGTCGGTGGCCCGGGCCCAGTGCAGCCGGGCCCGCCACAGCGCCTCGTCGGCGTAAATGTTGCCGATCCCGCTCACCAGGGACTGATCGAGCAGTGCCCGCTTGATGCCGGTCCGCCGGGCGCGCAGCCGGCCGAGGAACACGCCGTCATCGAAGGCGGGCTCCAGCGGGTCGGGCGCGATGTGCGCGATCAGCGGCGGGAGGTCCGCGCCACCGCTGGCCCAGACCAGGTGGCCGAACGTCCGCTGGTCGGTGAAACGCAGGTCGGGCCCGTGGTCGGTGAACGTGAACCGGGCCCGGACATGCCCGGACACCGGGCGTCCCGGCTCGCCGACCAGCAGCTGCCCGCTCATCCCCAGGTGAGCGAGCAGGGCATCCTCGCCGACCGGCAGCCACAGGTACTTGCCCCGGCGGCGCGCGCCGGTGAAGGTCCGGCCGCGCAGCACCGCCTCGAAGTCGGCCGGCCCGGCCAGGTGACGCCGCACGGCCCGGGGATGCAGCACCTCGACGGTATCGATGGTCCGCCCCACCACGTGCTGGCCAAGGCCGCGCGCGGACGGTTTCGACCTCGGGAGTTCCGGCACGGGTCAGGCGCCGGGGGCAGCGTTCCCGGCGCTGGCTGACCAGGTCCCGGGCCAGCGGGTCCCGGGCCAGCGGGCGGGTCACCGGCCTGGGCGTCCTCGGCGACCGGATGGAGCCCGTTGGCCGGCTGGGCCGGGCGGCCGCACCGTTCCCGGCGGTGCCCCCGGTGACGGCGTCCGCGCCGCTCTCGGCACCGCCGCTGATGGCTTTCCAGGCCGCCTCGGCCGCCTGCTGCTCGGCTTCCTTCTTGGAGCGCCCCGAGCCGGAGCCGTACGTCCGGCCCCCGACCCGGACCGTCGCACGGAAGAATTTCTGGTGGTCCGGGCCGCTCTCGTCGACGTGATACTCAGGGACGCCCAGGAAGCCGGAGGCGGTGAGTTCCTGCAGCGAGGTCTTCCAGTCCAGGCCGGCGCCGAGCCCCGCGGAGCGGTCGATCACCGGGTCGAAGAGCCGGTGCACGAGGCGGTCCGCGGCGGCCAGGCCGCACTCGAAGTACACCGCGCCGATCAGGGCCTCCAGCGTGTCGGCCAGGATCGAGGACTTGTCGCGGCCCCCGGTGCCCTCTTCGCCCCGGCCGAGCCGCACGTAGGAGCCGAGCTGGAGGGACCGGGCCACGTCGGCGAGCGCGCGCATCTGGACCACGGCCGCCCGGAGCTTGGCCAGCTGGCCCTCGGGCAGGTCGGGATAGGTGCGGAACAGGGTGTCGGTGACGATCAGGCCGAGGACCGCGTCCCCGAGGAACTCGAGCCGCTCGTTGGTGGGCAGCCCGCCGTTCTCGTACGCGAAGGACCGGTGGGTGAGAGCGCGCTCCAGCAACCCCGGGCTCAGCCCAGAGTCGATCGCCCGCAGCAGCTCGGAATTATCCGGTTCGCGTGCTGCGCCGCCGTTTGACCCGCCTCTCACGCCGTGCCCTTTCAGCGCATCAGGTAGGACTGATCACCTGACGACGGTTGTAGGTCCCGCATGTCGGGCAGGCCGTGTGCGGGAGCTTCGGGTCCCGGCACTGCGGGCAGCGCACGAGCGCCGGCGCGGTCGTCTTCCACTGGGCCCGGCGGGACCTCGTGTTGCTGCGTGACATCCGCCGCTTGGGAACAGCCACGTTAACTCTCCTTCGTTCTGAACTCAGTCATCCGGTTCGCCTGCGGAGGGTGCCCGCCGGCCGTTCCCGTTCATTTCCGTGTCATCCAGCTCAGGGCGGCCAGCCGCGGGACCACCGTCTGCCCCGGGGCCGGCGCCTTCGCCGAGGCCACCGGGCCGGGAGACAGCCTCCTGGAGGCTGGCCCACCGCGGATCGATGGCCGGGCCGTGCCCGTGGTCGGGACCAGCCTGGGCGAGCGGGGCGCCGCACTCCACGCACAGTCCCGGGCAGTCCTCCTGGCACAGCGGCGCCAGTGGCAGCGCGAGCACGAGCGCGTCGTGCAGGACCGGCTCGAAGTCGAGCAGGTCTCCCTGCAGAGAGTACCCTTCGGCGTCGGCCGGGCCGTCGTCCGCGGAGTAGGCGAACAATTCCTGGCACCGGACCTCCACCGGCTCGCTGACCGGCTCCAGGCACCGCGCGCATTCCCCGGTGACCTGGGCCCGGGCTGTCGCCGTGACCAAGACTCCCTCCGACACCGCCTCCATCCGGACGTCCATCTCCACGTCGCTGCCCTCGGTCACGCCAGCCAGACCGGCCTCCACGTACGCGGGAGCCGGGACCGTGCGCTTCTGCGAGTACTCCGATCCGGGGCTGCGGCCGAGGTCGAGGGTGCTGAAGACCAGGGGCTTGCGGGGATCGAGTCGCGCTGCTGGGTTTTTTCGTGACTGTGGCATAGCAAGTACGGTGTTCGGCGAGGTTGGATTGATCAGCCTACCTGGGTGCCGGCCGTTTCCCAACTTAAGGCGCGGTGCGGCCCGCGCCGCCGCGCGGTCAGCCCCGTGGTCAGGCCCCGTGGTCAGGTGGAGCCGAGCCGCTCCTGGAGGCGCTCGAACACCAGCTCCGGCACCAGGGAGGTGACGTCGCCGCCGTACCGGCAGATCTCCTTGACCAGGCTGGACCGCAGGAAGCTGTACACCGGGTTGGCCGCGATGAACAGCGTCTCGACCTCCGCGAGACGGTAGTTCATCTGGGCCATTTCCATCTCGTACTCGAAGTCGCTGACCGCCCGCAGGCCCTTCACGATCGCCGAGACCCCGTTGACCCGGCAGAATTCGACGAGCAGCCCCCGGAAGACGCCGACCTCGACGTTCTTCATGTCCGAGGTCACCTCGCGGAGCATCTCGACCCGCTCCTCCACCGTGAACAGGCCCTGCTTGGCCTGGTTGGCCCCGACGACGACGAGCACCTCATCGTGCAGCAGGGCCGCCCGGCTGATGATGTCGAGATGACCGTTGGTCACCGGATCGAACGAGCCCGGACAGACGACACGACGCACGCGGTCACGCCCTTCCGTCACAACATTCGCGCTGCCCATCACGGTTCTTCCGCCGTCTGGGCGCCTGCGGCGAGACCGTACCAGAACGTCGTGTCGCCGTAGCGGCGGGACCGCTCTGGTGCGTACCCGGGCGGCCAGCTGACCGGCCCGGAGCGGGTGGCCCGCTCCACCGCGACGACAGCTCCCGGGACTAGCCAGCCACCGCCCGCCAGCCCGGCCAGCATCCCGGTCACCTCGCCATCGGTCACCGCGTAGGGCGGGTCGGCCACGGCCACGTCGTAGCGGTCCGGCCCGGCCGGTCCCCGGCTGAGCAGCCGGTCCACCCGGTCGGTGACCAGCTCGGCCCCGCTCAGCCCGACCGCCTGGATGTTGCCCCGGATCACCCGGGCGGCCCGCGCGTCGGCTTCCACGAGCAGCGCCCGCCGCGCGCCGCGGGAGAGCGCTTCCAGCCCCACCGCGCCCGAGCCCGCGTACAGGTCGAGGACGCACGCCCCGTCCAGCGGGCCGTGCAGCGCCATGAGCGTGCCGAACAGCCCTTCCCGGGCCCGGTCGCTGGTGGGCCGGGTGAGCCGGCCCGCCGGGACGGTCAGCCGGCGGCCTCCTGCCGCGCCGGCGATGACCCGGGTCACCGCGGCCGCTCCGGCACGCCGCACGCCCGGCTCACGCCGCACGCCCGGCTCACGCAGGGGGCCCGGCTCACGCAGCGGGCCCGGCTCACGCCTTCTCCAGGAACTTGGCCTGTTCCTCGTCCAGCAGCGCACGGATCGCGCTGACCAGGGCGGGGTGGCCGGCCAGCCGGGGATCGGCGTCCACCAGCACCTGGGCCTCCATCCGGGCCTGCACGATCAGCTCCTCGTCGCGCAGCAGGGTCAGCATCTTCAGCCCGGACTTGCGGCCCGCCTGCGCGGCGCCCAGCACATTCCCCTCGCGGCGCTGCTCGAGGTCGAGCCGGGACAGCGCGAACCCGTCCACCGTCGCGGCGACCGCCTCCAGCCGCTCACGGGCGGGGCTGGCCGGCGGTGAGTCCGTGACCAGCAGGCACAGCCCCGGCTTGCCGCCCCGGCCGACCCGGCCGCGCAGCTGGTGCAGCTGGGACACGCCGAACCGGTCCGCGTCCATGATCACCATGATGGTCGCGTTCGGCACGTCCACGCCGACCTCCACGACCGTCGTCGCCACCAGCACGTCCACGGACCCGTCGGCGAAGGCCCGCATGGCCGCGTCCTTGTCCTCGGCGGGCATCCGCCCGTGCAGCATGCGCATCCGCAGCCCGGCCAGCGGGCCGTCAGCCAGCTCGGCCATCAGGTCCAGGACCGACCGCGGCGGCCGCTCAGCGTCCTCCTCGTAGAGCTCGTACTCCACGTCGGTGTCGTCATCCAGGAGGCCACCGGCCGGGCCGGCCACCTCGCCCGCGCCGGGCCCCCCTGCGGGCGGGTCGGCCTGCCCCTCGCCGTCCCCGGCACCGATGCGCGGGCAGACCACGTAGGCCTGGCCGCCGCCCGCCACCTCCTCGCGGAGCCGCTCCCAGGTCCGCGCGAGGTAGTGCGGCTTGTCCGCGGCGGGGACCACGTGCGTGGTGATCGGTGCCCGCCCGGCGGGCAGCTCGCTCAGCGTGGACACGTCGAGGTCGCCGTAGACGGTCATGGCCACCGTGCGCGGGATCGGTGTGGCCGTCATGACCAGCACGTGCGGGCGGCTGCCCCGGGCCCGCTCCCGCAGCGCGTCCCGCTGCTGGACCCCGAACCGGTGCTGCTCGTCGATCACCGCCAGGCCCAGATCAGCAAAAACGATCTGATCGTCGAGACGTACCCGGTGATACAGCAGGGTGTGGGTGCCGATCACGATTCCCGCCGCCCCGGAGGCGACTTCCTCCAGGGCGGCCCGGCGCACCTTGGCCCCTTGCGATCCGGTGAGCAGGGCCACCCGGGTGGCGTGCCCGGCACCATCGAGCTCACCGGCCCGGGCGAGCGGGCCGAGCAGTTCCGTTATCGATCGGTAGTGCTGCTGGGCCAGGACCTCGGTGGGCGCGAGCAGGGCGGCCTGGCCGCCGTCGTCGATGACCTGGAGCATGGCCCGGACGGCCACCAGGGTCTTGCCGGAGCCCACCTCGCCCTGCAGCAGGCGGTGCATCGGGTGCTCCCGGCACAGCGCGGTGGTGATCTCCTCGCCCGCGGCGAGCTGGCCCTTGGTCAGGGCGAACGGCAGGCGGGCGTCGAACGCCTCGAGCAGCCCGCCGCGCCGCGGGATCCGCGGCGTGGCCGGCAGGGCGTCCTCGGCCCGCCGCCGCTGGGCCAGGACCGTCTGGAGCACGAACGCCTCGTCCCACTTCAGCCGGAGCCGGGCCGGCTCGATCTCGGCGTACTCCACCGGGCGGTGGATGCCGTGCCAGGCCGCCAGCTGGCTCTGCAGCCCGTAGCGGGTGCGGACCTCGGCCGGCAGCGGGTCGTCGGCCAGATCGAGGGTGTCCAGCACGGTGCCGATGGCCTTGGCGATCTTCCAGGACGCCATCTCCCGGGTGGCCGGGTACACCGGGATGATCTGGGCCGCGTGCTCGGCGGCCAGCTCGGTGCCCGGGTCCGCCGTGCCCAGCAGCTCGCAGTCGGGGTGGATGAGCTGGCGCTTGCGGCCGTAGGAGGACACCTGGCCGGCGAACAGGCCGTGCAGCCCGGGCTTCATCTCCCGCTCGCGCCAGGGCTGCCCGAAGAAGGCCAGGGTCAGCGTCCCGCGGCCGTCGGTGACGGTCACCTCGGTCAGCTTCGCGCGCCGGTTCTTCATCATCCGGCTGGTGACGGCGGAGATCTGGGCCAGCACCGTGACGTGCTCGCCGTCGCGCAGCGAGGCCAGGTCGGTCAGCTCACCCCGCTGCTCGTAGCGGCGGGGGTAGTACCGCAGCAGCTCGCCCACGGTGTGCACGTCCAGCGCCCGGGCCAGGGTTTTGGCCGTCTTCGGGCCGAACTCCCGGTCGAGCGGGTCATCAAGCCTCGCCATGGCCTCACAGGATAGGCTGCGGGTACGACGGGAACGCCCGGCCACGCGGGCCAGAGCGCAGCACCAGCGCTGATTCGCGTTCCGGGCCGCGGGTCGGTTATCCTGAGCGCTGCCCCAGGGCACGGCCGCGGGCGGGGAACCTCCGCCCGCTCTCCCGGTTACGGGAGGCCTGAGCCCGGGCACATCGGCCGTCATCCGAGTTCTGCAAGGGAGCATCCCGTGTCTGCTGTCTGCGAGATCTGCGGCAAGGGGCCGGGATTCGGCAACAACGTCTCCCACTCCCACCGCCGCACCCCGCGCCGCTGGAACCCGAACATCCAGATCGTGCGGACCACCGCCGGCGGGACCAGCAGGCGCGTGCGGGTCTGCACGTCCTGCATCAAGGCCGGGAAAGTCACCCGCTAACCCGGGCCTCCGGCGGGCCCGCGGCCGGGCGGCCGCGGATCCTCACGGGGCGCTGGCGAACGTGCAGGGCTCCCCGTCAAAAGCGCAACTGGACGGCGGGGCCGGCTGGCCGTCCACGATGACCATGAGCCGCACCGGGGCGGTGGCTCCGTCCGCGCGGCCCCAGGCCGGCCAGACCACGCCCCGGGCCACCCCCTCACCCGTGCTGCCCGGCTCCCAGCGCGCGCCCTGGACGCCGTCGATGCGGGCCCCGGGGTAGCGGAAGGCCAGGCGCCAGGTGTGCGGCCTGGTCCCGCTGAGCCCGCTGATCGTGATCTGGTCGGCGAAGCCGCCCGTCCAGTGCTCAAGCTGCTGGTACGTGACGCTGAACGGCTGAGCGCCGGAGCCGGGCCGCAGCGCGCCGCTCCGGCCGGCAGCGGAGCCGGTGCCCCCGGGGTCAGGCGTGGCCACCGGGCCGGCGGCCGCCGGGGCGCTGGGCGTGATGCGCACGCCGGGGCGGGCCGAGGCCAGCGTGCCGCCGTGCGGCTCTGGGCTGTGGCAACTCCCGGCCAGGCAGTGGCTGGGGAATGGCGCGCTGAAGTGCAGCACGGTCCGGGACATGTTGGCGGCCAGGAAGGCGGCCACGACCACGCCCAGACCCGCGGCGAACGTGGGGGTAACCACCAGCCTGCGCAGTGCCGGGCTGATCCGCAGCCCGCCCAGCCGCCCGCCGGGCCGGGCCTTTTCCGGCCCGTGCCGGTCCGGCTCCCCGCCGTCCCCGTCCGGCGCCCCGCTGTGGCCGGCCCGCAGCACGCCATCCGCCGCCGCCCGCGCGCGGGCGGCGGCGGATGGCGCCCGGTGCCGGGGCGCCGCTCTCCTGCCCGGTGATCGCATTGGGGGGTTTATACCTACGAAAAGGGCGGGTTAACTGTAGTGACATGCTTGTAATTTGATGGATACCCGTAATTTGACGGATACAGGGAGTGACGGTAGGTCAGGCGTCAGAAATGATTCCATCCGGACAACCTCTCCGATCGCCGCGAATCCACCCATACTCCCGGCCCGTCATCCGCCTGGCCCGGGCGGGCCTGCCCGGCCCCCACCCGCCCCATGACCGACCAGCGTCCGGTCAGCCTGGTCTCGGGCGGGAACGTCGCGACCAGGGCGTGGTCCTCACCGCCGGCCAGGACCCAGTCCAGCGGGTCCTGCTTCGCTAGAGCATCTGCCGCAGCGCGCAGAGCGTTACTCACCGGCAACTGCGCGGACGCGAGGTCGATGCGCACCCCGCTCTGCCCGGCCAGGTGGCCCAGATCCTGCAGCAGGCCGTCGCTGACGTCGATCATCGAGGTCGCGCCCAGCTGCGCAGCCTCCGGCCCCGCGGCGTAGTCCGGGTGGGGCCAGCGATGCGCGGCCACCAGCCCGGCGGGCTCGGCCAGCCCGGCCTGGAGCAGGGCCAGCCCCGCCGCGGAGTGGCCGAGCGCGCCGGACACGGCGACCAGGTCGCCGGGACGGGCCCCGGAGCGGGTGACGGGGGCCCGGCCCGCCAGGTCACCCAGGGCCGTCACGGCCAGCATGATCAGGGGCGCACCCGACAGATCCCCGCCGGCCACGGTGGCACCGGCCCGGGAGCATTCCTCGGCCAGGCCGGCCGCCATGTCCTCGGCCCAGGCCACCGGCAGGTCCCCCGGCGCCGCGAGGCCCACCAGGAGGGCGGTCGGCACGGCGCCCATCGCCGCGATGTCGGCCAGGTTCTGGGCAGCTGCCTTGCCGCCGATTTCCCGGGCCGACGACCAGTCCCGGCGGAAATGCCGGTTCTCGACCAGCACATCGGTGCTGGCCACCACGCGTCCGTCCGGGGCGGGCAGCACCGCCGCGTCGTCCCCGATGCCCACCAGCGTGCCGGGAGCCTGTGGCAGGCGGGCGGCCAGCGCCGCGATGAGCCCGAATTCACCCAGATCCGAGACGGTGATGGGACCCTCCCGGCTGCCGACTGTGGATTTAGGGTAGCGTGGCCACTCCGGCCGAAGGCAATGAGGCCCCCCGGGGAGGACGCATGGTCCAGGCTTACATCCTCGTGCAGACCGAGGTGGGAAAGGCCGCCGAGGTCGCTCGCCGCATCGGGGACATCCAGGGGGTGACCATGGCCGAGGACGTTACCGGGCCCTATGACGTGATCGTCCGGGCTGAAGCGGGCAACGTCGATGACCTCGGCAAGCTGGTGGTCGCCCAGATCCAGAACGTGACCGGCATCACCAGGACCCTGACCTGCCCCATCGTGCACATATGAACCCGACGGGACGCTGACATCGTCCCGGAAGCCATCTCAGCCGCCGGCCTCGGCCAGGTGATCTTGTGAGTGATCAGTTCAGGGTTGACCCGAACGCGCCGAAGCTGATTTACGTCCAGGTGGCCGAGCACATCGCCCAGCGCATCACAGCGGGCGAGCTGGCCCCGGGCGCCAGGCTGGCCGCTGAGCGGGATCTCGCCGCCGAGTACGGGGTCACCTACGACACCATCCGGCGGGCGACCGGGCTGCTGCGGGAACGCGGCCTGATCCTCACCATCGTCGGCCGCGGCACGTTCGTCACCCGGGAATCGGAGACCTGACCCGCAGGCGGCTCCCACGGTTCAGGGAGCCACCGGCCAGCCGGAATGGGACAGTTCTCGCTGTGAAGCCCAGGCCTGAGCGGCTCCATCACCCCTGTGCATTGACCTGCCCGCGCAAACCGGGCGCTCTTCCCGGATGGGCGGGCAGACGCTGGGTAGGGTGGGCAGCGAGCACGGGAGGATCATGATGTTCGAGGCGGCGGATATCCGGGAATGGCGCGGCCACGATGTGGTCAACGACAGCGGCCACAAGATCGGCACGCTCGAGTCCGTGTACGTGGACACCAGCACCGACCAGCCCGCGTTCGCCACGGTGACGGTCGGCCTGCCGACCCGGCACCGGCTGGTGTTCGTCCCCCTCGACGCGGCCAGCGTGGGGCCGGGTTACCTCAAGGTCAACCACTCCCGCAGCCAGGTCCGGGGCTCGCCGTCCATCGACACCGACGGGGTACTACCGTCCGAGGACGAGGAAGCCATCTTCAAGCACTACAACCTCGTCTACCAGCCCGGCGCCAACGGTGAGCGCCGTCTCGCCCGCCGTTGACGAGCTGGCACGTGACTAGCTCACACTTGTCTTAGCTCGGACATGGATTAGCTGGCACTGGATTAGCTGGCCCTGGCCAGCCGGATCGGAGTCCTCGGATGGTGCTGTTCTTGCTGCTGGTCATCGCGGCCATCGCGCTGGGGATCGTCGGCGCGGTCGTGAAAGGCCTGTTCTACCTGCTGATCATCGGGATCGTCGTGGTCCTCGTGGACCTCGTCCTGCTCGGGGTGCGGATGAGCCGCAACCGCCGCCGCCCCGGCCGGTAAGCCCGCGCCCGGGGCCCGGCACCTGGGTCAGCGGATCTGCGCGGCCAGTTCCGCGGTCCGCGGGCCCACCCCCAGGCTGATCGCACGCTGCAGATCGGCCGGGGTATCCACGTCGAGGCGGAGGCTGGGCACGTCGGCCAGCACGATCTCGGTGGCGCCGCCCTCCCGGTAGCGCGCCGCCGAGCCGGGGCCGTAGCGCGGCCGGAACGCCGCCCCGGGCCGGGCCGCGTACAGCGTGGTGCCGGTGCCCTGGGTGTCGGCCACGAACGCCTCCGGCCACTGCGCCGCCGCCTGGAGTCCCCGGCCGAGTTCGGCGGGCCGCAGCGCGGGCAGGTCCGCGGCCAGCGCCGCGGTACCGCAGTCCGGCCGGGCCGCGGCCGCCACGGCGGCGCCGTGCGCGAGGGCGGGGTTGAGCCCGGCGTCCGGCTCGTCAGCGACCACCCAGGCGCCCAGCGCGCCCAGCGCCCTGGCCGCCGCCAGGTCGTCGGTCACCACGACGACGGCCGCCACCGCGGGGCAGGACACGGCCGCGCGGACCGTGTCCGCCGCCATGGCCAGGGCGAGCTCCGGCCGGGTGGGCCCGGCCAGGCCGGCCAGGCGCGATTTGGCGCGGGCAAGTACCTTGACGGGGATCACCACCGACCAGGTGAGCGGCATCTCGGTCACACCGGCGACCATACTGTGCTCAGCCCGGCCCGCGTGATCGGCCTCGACCGGGTTCGCCCGGCTGAGTTCGCCTCGACAGGGCACCGGGCGGGACGGGAGACTTGACTGCGATGACGAGCAGCCTGACGAGAGCGGGAGATCCCCGATGAGCGGGCACGACCGGTGAGCGGGTGGCAGCGATGAGCGGGCGGCAGGCCGGCGGTACTCCCAGGCGTGGCGGAACGGCACCAAGGTGGTGCTGCCCCCGCTGATCAAGTCGGTGATGAAACGGGACTGGCAGGGCTACCAGCATTTCCCGCGCGAGGGCGGCATGCTGGTGGCGGCCAACCACCTGTCGTACGCGGACTGGCCGGCGATGTCGCTGTTCGTGCACGAGGCCGGGCGCTACCCGGCCTTCATGATCAAGTCGTCGGCGTTCGACGTGAAGCTGATCGGGCCCTTCCTGCGGGTCCTCGGCCAGCTGCCGGTGCGCCGGGGAGAAGCCGACGCGGCGAACGTGCTGAAGGTCGCCGAGCAGGCCCTGGCCGACGGCGAGTGCGTGATCATCTACCCGGAGGGCACCGCCACCCGCGACCCGGACCGGTGGCCGATGGTGGCCAAGACCGGGGTGGCCCGGCTGGCCCTGGCCACGGGTGTCCCGGTGATCCCGGTAGCCCAGTGGGGGGCGCAGGACATCCTCCCGTACGGCGAGGTCAAGCCGCATGCCGTGCCGCGCAAGCTGGTCCGGATGCTGGCCGGGCCGCCCGTGGACCTGAGTGAGTACCAGGGCAAGCCGCTGACCCGGGACGTCCTGCGCGGGGCCACGAACGCCATCATGGGCGACATCGCGGGCCTGCTGGCCGAGCTGCGCGGCGGCCAGCCGCCGGCCACTCCCTACCACCCGGCCGTGGCCCGCCGCGCGGCCCGCCAGGCGGCCCAGGAACAGGGCCCGCCCGCCGGGCAGGATCCCGGCCCGCAGCCAGCCCCCGGCGATGACCCCCGCGAGGCGTCGCCGACGTGACGGCCGCGGTCATGGGCGCCGGCATGTGGGGCACCACGTTCGCCCAGGTGCTCTGCGACGCGGGTACCCCGGTGAGGCTGTGGGGCCGCCGGCCGGACCTGGTCGCGACGATCAACTCGCGGCACGAGAACCCGGACTACCTCCCGGGTATCGCGCTGCCGGCCGAGCTGACCGCCAGCGACGAGGCGGCCTGGGTGCTGGACGGGGCGGAACTGGTCGTGCTGGCCGTGCCCGCGCAGACGCTGCGGCACCATCTCGGGGTCTGGCGGGAGCTACTGCCCCCCGGCGTGGCCTTCGTCAGCCTGATGAAGGGGATCGAGCTCGGCACCCGCCAGCGGATGAGCCAGGTGATCGGGGACGTCACCGGGGCTGGCCCGGACCGGATCGCGGTAATCTCCGGGCCGAACCTGGCCCGGGAGATCGCCGAGCGCCAGCACTCCGCCACCGTCGTCGCCTGCGCCGACGACACGCTGGCCAAGCAGCTCCAGCAGGACTGCCATACGCCGTACTTCCGGCCCTACACCAACCCGGACGTGATCGGCTGCGAGCTGGGCGGCGCGGTCAAGAACGTGATCGCGCTCGGGGTCGGGATCGCGGTCGGCATGGGCTGCGGCGACAACACCCGGGCCACCCTCATCACCCGCGGGCTGGCCGAGATCACCCGGCTCGGCGCGGCGCTGGGCGCGGACCAGCACACGTTCGCCGGCCTGGCCGGGCTCGGTGACCTGGTCGCCACCTGCAGTTCCCCGCTGTCACGGAACCGGACGTTCGGCGAGATGCTGGGCCGGGGCATGGCGGTGGCCGATGTGGCCGCGGTCACCACCCAGGTCGCCGAGGGCGCCAAGTCGGCCGGGCCCATCCTCGAGCTGGCCCGGATCCACGCCGTGGAGATGCCCATCACCGAGGTGGTGGTGGGAGTGATGCACGGCCGGGTCAGCCTGAGCCAGGCCGCGATGCTGCTTACCTCCCGCTCGGCGAAACCAGAGCGTTATGGCGTCTGATCACCCGCAGCCTGGCGGGCCACAGCCCACCGGCCCGCCGGACGGGAACCGGCCGCGCGGCGAGAACACCCGGGCGGTGCACCTGCCGCCCGCGCCGGTCCCGGCGCAGCAGCCGCTGGGCACGCCTGTCTACCGCACCGCGGCCTTCGCCTTCTCCTCCAGCGCTGAGTACGCGGCGCTGCTGAACGGGGAGACCGCGGGCTACAGCTACAGCCGGATCGACAACCCCACGGCGGACGCATTCGCCATCGCGGTCGCGGCGCTAGAGGGTCAGGGCCTGGCCGGGCCGACCGCCGCCCAGGCCTTCGCCTCCGGGATGGCCGCGATCAGCGCGGTGTTCTGGACCTTCACCGGGGCGGGTGCGCACGTGGTCGCGCCGGCCGCGGTGTACGGGGGCACCTACGGGTTCCTGCGTCACGTGGCGGCCCGGTTCGGGGTGCAGGCCGACTTCGTGGACCTGACCGATCTGGATCAGGTGCGGGCGGCGCTGCGGCCGGAGACCAGCATCGTGTACGCGGAGACGCTGGCCAACCCGACCACGGCCGTGGCCGACCTGCCCGCCCTGGCCGAGATCGCGCACGGCCACGGGGCGCGGCTGGTGGTGGACTCCACGCTGGCCCCCCCGGTGGTCTGCCGGCCGCTCGAACATGGCGCGGACCTGGTGCTGCACTCGGCGACCAAGTACCTGGGCGGCCACTCGGACGCGACCGGCGGGGTGGTGGCCGGCGCGCCGGGGCTGATCACCCCGCTCCGCGCGGTCCGCATCGACACCGGCGGCTTCCTCGCGCCCGACGAGGCGTTCCTGCTCCGCCGCGGGCTGGAGACGCTGCCGCTTCGGGTGCGCCGCCAGTGCTCCACCGCGATGCTGTTCGCCGCCGCGGTGGCCCGGCATCCGGCGGTCCGCAGCGTGGACTACCCCGGGCTGCCCGGGCATCCGGGACACCAGACCGCGATCCGGCTGTTCGACGCGGGGCCGGAGGGCACCCGGTTCGGCGCCATCGTCACGGTGACCCCGCATGGCGGCCGGCAGGCCGGGTACGAACTCGCGGACCGGCTGCGTGTCGCCCAGGTGGCCACCTCGCTGGGGGGCACGCACACCAAGGTCAGCCACGTGGCGTCCACGACGCACCGGCAGTTCGACGACGCCGCCCTCACCGCCGCCGGGATGGATCCGGGGGCCGTCCGGTTCTCGGTCGGCCTGGAGGACAGCGAGGACCTGATCGCGGACGTGCACCAGGCCCTGGACGCGCTGGGCCAGCTGAGCAGGACCAGAGAGGAGCGGGCGTGAACTCAGAACGCAAGACGCGGGTCGCGGTGGTGTTCGGCGGGCGGGGCCCCGAGCACGCGATCTCGTGCGCGAGCGGCGGGACGGTGCTGGCCTGCATCGACCGGGACCGCTACGACGTCATCCCGATCGGCATCCTGCCCGACGGCCGGTGGGTGCTGACCGCGGACGAGCCCGAGCGGCTGGCCATAACCGGCGGGCAGCTGCCGTCGGTCGAGGCGGTCGCCGAGCCAGGCGGCCAGGTGCTGCCGTGGACCGCCGCCGGCCCCGCCGGTGCTCAGCCCGGCGCGCTGGCCACCGCCAAGCCCCAGGCCATCCCCGCCGAGCTGGGGGAGGTGGACGTGGTCCTGCCCGTGCTGCACGGCCCCTTCGGCGAGGACGGCACCATGCAGGGCCTGCTGGAGATGGCGGGCGTCCGCTACGTCGGCGCCGGCGTGCTGGCCAGCGCGGTCAGCATGGACAAGGAGTACATGAAGCTGATCTTCCGGGCGAAAGGGCTGCCGGTCGGCCCGTTCGTCGTGGTCCGCGACCGGGACTGGCCCGGGGCGGACAGCAGCCAGGCTGCGGCGGCCGTCCCCTCGGCGGACCCGCTGGCCGCCGAGGCCGAGCGCAAGCGGGTGCTGGACGCGATCGGCGAGCTGGGCTGGCCGGTGTTCGTCAAGCCCGCCCGCGGCGGCTCCAGCATCGGCACGTCCCGGGCGGACGACCTGCCCGGGCTCTACCAGGCGATCGAGACCGCGCGCCGGTACGACCGCAAGATCCTGGTGGAGATGGCCATCACCGGGCGGGAGATCGAGTGCGCCGTGCTGGAGGGGCTGGACGGCGCACCGCCGGACACCAGCATGCCCGGGCAGCTGATGGTGGACGGCGGCGAGGAGTTCTTCGACTTCGAGGCCAAGTACCTGGACGACGCGAACGGGATGGCGATCCCGGCCCCGATTCCCGCCGACCACCTGGCGGAGGTGCGGCGGCTGGCGGCCGCCGCGTTCGAGGCGGTGTCCGGCGAGGGCCTGGCCCGGGTCGACTTCTTCTACACGCCGGACGGCGAGATCGTGCTCAACGAGATCAACACGATGCCCGGGATGACCGCCGCCTCGTACTTTCCCAAGATGTGGGCGGCCAGCGGGTTGTCGCTGACGGACCTCATCGACCGCCTGATCACCACGGCCCTGCGCAAGCCGCCCGGCCTCCGGTAGCGGACGCGGGCGGGCGCACGCGAAGGGGGCCCGCCGGTCCGGCGGGCCCCCTTCGGGACTGGTGGTTAGCGCTTCTTCGCGGCCGTTGCCTTCTTCTCGCCGTTCACGACCGCCTTGAAGTCCGCCCCCGCGCGGAACTTGGGCACGGACGACTTGGCTACCTTGATGGTGGCGCCAGTGGCGGGGTTACGGGCGGTGCGAGCCGGGCGGACAGCCTTTTCGAAGACACCGAATCCGGTGATTGCGACCTTGTCGCCCTTGGCCACGGTGCTCTGAATGGTGTCCAGCACCGCGTTCACCGCCTCGGTCGCGGTCTTCTTGTCCCCCAGCCGGCCGGAGATCGCATCAATCAGGTCACGCTTGTTCATGAATCACTCCTGCGGTTCCCCCACGGGAGGTCGCGCGGACAGGGAGCCGTAACCGCGACCTCTGACCTGCTTGAAATTAGGCGATCCAGCGCCGGCGCACAATCACCCCAGCGTAAAATCCCGGCGTGTCGGCCTCCGGACGCCCGAATTTCCTGCCCTGCGGGGGCTTTCAGGCCACCGCGTCGGCCGTGGGCAGCCACTGCGGCCGGTGCTCCTCGAAACTGGTGATCTCATCTGCATAACGCAGAGTAAGTGAGATGTCGTCCAGTCCTTCCATCAGACGCCACCGGGTGTAATCGTCGATATCGAATGGCGCACTAAGTTCCACGGGGCCGCCCGGGGCGGCCACGCGCACTTCACGGGCGGCCAGATCCACGGTTACCTCGGTGCCCGGGGTGACCTCAAGAGCGTCTTGCAATGACTCCGCGAATTCCGCGGAAACCCGGACCGGGAGCAGACCGGCCTTTGTCGCGTTATTGCGGAAAATGTCGCCGAAGCGGGCGGAGATGACGGCCCGGAAGCCGTAATCACTGAGCGCCCAGACCGCGTGCTCGCGGGACGACCCGATCCCGAAATCGGGTCCGGCCACGAGGATCGTCGCGCCGTCCGCGACGGGCTGGTTGAGGATGAATCCGGGATCTGCCCGCCAGGCCGCGAACAGGCCGTCGGCGAACCCGATACGGCTCACCCGCTTGAGGTACTCGGCCGGGATGATCTGGTCGGTGTCCACATTGCTCCGGCGCAGCGGGATCGCCCGGCCGGTGTGCGTGCTGAAAGGCTCCATGGTCGGTGCTGTCTCCCGGTTAGAGGTCGGCGGGGGCGGTGAGGCGGCCGGTGACGGCGGTGGCCGCAGCCACCTGCGGGGACACCAGATGGGTGCGCGAGCCCTTGCCCTGTCGGCCTTCGAAGTTGCGGTTGGAGGTGGAGGCGCTGCGCTCGCCGGGCGCCATCGTGTCCGGGTTCATGCCTAGGCACATGGAGCAGCCCGCGGAGCGCCACTGCGCCCCCGCGGCGGTGAAGACCTCGTCCAGGCCCTCCCGCTCGGCGGCCACCTTGACGTCCATCGAGCCGGGCACGACCAGCATCCGCACCCCGTCAGCGACCTTCTTGCCGCGCAGCACGTCGGCCGCGGCCCGCAGGTCCTCGAGCCGGCCGTTGGTGCACGAGCCGACGAACACCGTGTTCACGGCGATGTCGGTGAGTGGCGTGCCCGGGGTCAGCCCCATGTAGGTCAGCGCGCGCAGCGCCGAGGCCCGGGCACCGGCGTCCATCGCGTCCGGGTCGGGCACGGCGGAGGTGAGCGGGGCGGCCTGGCCCGGGTTGGTGCCCCAGGTCACGAACGGGGTCAGCGCGGCCGCGTCGAGCGTGACCTCCTGGTCGAACGTGGCGTCGGCGTCGGTCGGCAGCGACCGCCAGTAGTCCAGGGCCGCCTCCCAGCCGGCGCCGCGGGGCGCGTGTTCCCGGCCGTCCAGGTAGCTGAACGTGGTGTCGTCCGGCGCGATCAGCCCGGCCCGGGCGCCCGCCTCGATCGACATGTTGCAGACGGTCAGCCGTCCGGCCATGGTCAGGTTCCGCACCGCCTCGCCGCGGTACTCGATGACGTGGCCGACCCCGCCCCCGGTGCCGATCTTCGCGATCACCGCCAGGATCAGGTCCTTGGCCGTCACCCCGTAGGGCAGGTCGCCGGTCACGTTGACCGCCATCTGCGCGGGCGGCTGCTGCGGCAGGGTCTGGGTGGCGAGCACGTGCTCGACCTCGCTGGTGCCGATGCCGAACGCGAGCGCGCCCAGAGCGCCGTGCGTGCTGGTGTGCGAGTCACCGCAGACGATCGTCATGCCGGGCTGGGTCAGTCCCTGCTGGGGGCTGATCACGTGCACGATGCCCTGGCCCGCGTCACCCATCGGGAACAGCCGGATGCCGAACTCGGCGCAGTTCTTGCGCAGCGTCTCGACCTGGACCCGGGAGATCGGGTCGGTGACCGGGCTGCCCGGGCCGACCAGGGGCAGCCCCGGGCCGGATACGCCCAGCGTCGGGACGTTGTGGTCCTCGGTGGCCACGGTCAGGTCGGGCCGGCGCACGCCGCGCCCGGCCAGCCGGAGGCCGTCGAACGCCTGCGGGCTGGTGACCTCGTGGATCAGGTGGAGATCGATGTACAGCAGGTCGGGCTCACCGTCGGCGCGGTGCACCACGTGCGAATCCCAGATCTTCTGCGCGAGCGTACGTCCCATGCGTGAACCCCTTTCAGCGGGCGCCTCGTCGCGGTCCGTGCAGCGGGGGCCCCTGGTACTGCGAGTGTCACTCCGAGGGACCCGATCTCCGATTTGCGTCTCGCATTCCGAGACGGCAATATCGGACCATGGACAACTCTAGCGGAGTCGGCGTGCTGGACAAGACAGCGGCCGTACTCGGCGCCCTCGAATCAGGGCCGGCCTCGCTCGCCCAGCTGGTCCAGGTCACGGGCCTGGCCCGGCCGACCGCGCACCGGATCGCGGTGGCCCTGGAACGGCACCGGCTGCTGGCCCGGGACGCCCAGGGCCGGTTCATCCTGGGCCCGCGGATCGCGGAGCTGGCCACCGCCGCGGGCGAGGACCGGCTGCTCGCCGTGGCCCAGCCGGTCCTGGTCGCACTGCGCGACCTCACCGGGGAAAGCGCGCAGCTCTACCGGCGCCAGGCGGACACCCGGATCTGCGTGGCTGCCGCCGAGCGGGCCACCGGGCTGCGCGACACCGTGCCGGTCGGCACGGCGCTGCCCATGTCCGCCGGGTCCGCGGCCCAGGTGCTGCTGGCCTGGGAGGAGCCCGAGCGGCTGCACCGGGGGCTGCGGGGGGCCAGGTTCAGCGCGGCGTCCCTGGCCCAGGTGCGCCGGCGCGGCTGGGCGGCCAGCGTGGCCGAGCGCGAGGCCGGGGTCGCCTCGGTCTCCGCCCCGGTCCGGGGCCAGGGCGGCAAGGTCATCGCGGCGGTGTCGGTGTCCGGTCCCATCGAGCGGCTGGGCCGCTCCCCGGGCCGGCTCCACGCCAACGCCGTGGTCACCGCCGGCGACCGCGTCACCGCGGCCCTCCGCCGGGCCAGCTAACCCCCTCCTCCAGCGCTCAGGCGGGCCGGGGCCCTCCCTCGTGCCCCTCCCTCGCCTGGCCGCCGTTAGCGTGGAGCGTTTTGCGCCGCCGGCGGTGCAAAACGCTCCACGATCATGACCGGGCGGGCGGGGCTGAGGCCGCGGGGGGAGGGGCGGGCACGCCGGGACGCGGACCGCTGGTTCCCCCGGCCGGGGGAGGCCAGGGGTGAGGTCTGCGGGCGATACTGGAGTCGGAGGGTGATCTTGTGCGATCATGCCCGAAGGTCCCCCGTGCGGCGGGACGGTGGCCTCTGACCGCCGAGTCGCATGCGGACGAGGCTACCTTCCGCCCACGTTCCTGACATCGTGAGGTCGTGTCCATGAAGGTAGCTGTCGTGAAGGAGTCAGCGCCCGGCGAGCGCCGGGTGGCGCTCGTCCCCGAGATGATCGCCCGCCTGCGCGCGGCCGGGCTCGAGGTACTCGTGGAATCGGGAGCCGGCGACGGCGCCTGGCTCGCCGACAGTGCCTACGCCGAGGCAGGCGCGACCGTGGTCAGCCGCGAGGAACTGCTGGCCGACGCCGACCTGGTGCTGACCGTGGGGAAGCCGGACGAGGAGATCCTGGGCCGGCTCCGGTCCGGCCAGGCGATCCTGGGCATGCTCAACCCGCTGGCGGACCCGGGGCTGGCCGCCACCCTGGCGTCCCGCGGGATCACCGCGATCAGCCTGGACGGGCTGCCCAGGACGCTGTCGCGGGCGCAGGGCATGGACGCGCTGAGCTCGCAGGCCAACGTGGCCGGGTACAAGGCGGCCCTGGTGGGGGCGGCCACGTTCGGCCGGTTCTTCCCCATGCTGACCACCGCGGCGGGCACCGCGCGGCGGCCAAGGTGCTCATCCTGGGTACCGGGGTAGCCGGCCTGCAGGCGATCGGCACCGCGCGGCGGCTTGGCGCCGTGGTGTCCGCCTATGACGTGCGGCCGCAGACCAAGACCGAGGTGGAATCGCTCGGCGGCACCTTCATCGAGCTGACCTCGGTCGGCGGCGCGGCGGGCGAGGGTGGCTACGCGCGGGCGCTGACCGACGAGGAACGCCACGCCCAGCAGGCCGAGCTGGCCGGGCATATCGCCCGGCACGACGTGGTCATCACCACGGCCCAGGTGCCGGGGCGCAAGCCCCCGCTGCTCGTCACCGAGGACGCGCTCAAAGCCATGACCGCCGGGGCGGTCATCGTGGACATGGGCGCCGGCCCGCTCGGCGGTAACGTGGCCGGCTCGGTGCCGGACGAGACGATCGTCACCGGGAACGGGATCACCATCATCGGGGCCGGGAACCTGGCGGCCACGGTGCCTGGTGCCTCCTCGGCCTTCCTGGCCCGCAACATCAGCGCGCTGGTGCTGCACATGACAGCCGACGGGGCGCTGGTGATCGACCCCTCCGACGAGATCCAGGCCGGGGTGGTCATCACCCACGACGGCGCGGTGATCCAGCCCGCGACCGCCGCCCTGCTCGAAGCCAGCCCCCGGGCTGACCCACCTACTGCTGACCCACTCCCCGTGCTGACTCTGCCCAGTGCTGACCCGCCCGGAGGTGCTACCCCGTGACCACGGTACTGCTCACTGACATAACGATCTTCGTGCTCGCCCTGCTGGTGGGCTTCGAGGTGATCAGCAAGGTGCCGGCCACCCTGCACACGCCGCTGATGTCAGCGGCCAACTCGATCCACGGCATCGTGCTGGCGGGCGCCATGCTCATCGCGGTGACCGCACACGACACGCTCGGATACATCCTGGCCTTCGTGGCCGCCGCCTTCGCCGCGATGAACGTGGTCGGCGGCTACGTGGTCACCGGCCGGATGCTCAAGATGTTCCGCCGGTCGCGCACTCCGGTGCCGGCCGCGGACACTCCCGCCGCCGTCGGCGGTAACGGGCAGGCACCGGCGGCCGGGCGTTCCGGCGGCCAGTCATGAGCGCGTTCGACTGGGTGACCCAGCTGCTGTACGTGGCGTCCGCGACCTGCTTCGTGCTCGGGCTGCACCTGATGAACTCCCCCGCCACGGCCCGGCGGGGCAACCAGGTCTCCACCTCGGGCATGATCCTCGCCGTGGCGACCACGCTGGCCCTGGTCATCCACGCGGGCACGATCACCACCACCGGCTGGATCGTGATGATCGCGGGCGCGCTGCTCGGCGGCGGGCCGGCCTCTACGTGGCCCGCACCGTCGAGATGACCGCCATACCCCAGCTGGTCAGCATCTTCAACGCCGTCGGCGGCGGCGCGGCGGCCCTGGTCGGGATCGACGACTACGTCAGGCTGGCCTCGGCCGGGATCGGCGAGTCAACCACGGTCTTCACGATCCTGGACGTGCTGATCGGGGCCGTGACGTTCTCGGGGTCCATCATCGCCGCGGGCAAGCTGCAGGGGCTGATCGACGGGTCGCCGATCACGTTCCCCGGCTCGCGCGCGGTCAACGTCGCGGCCGCAGCCGTCGCGGTTGGCGGCGGGATCTACATGATCGTCACCCCGAGCGTCGCCGTGCTGATTATCGTCATCCTGGCCGCGCTGACCTTCGGGGTGACCATGGTCCTGCCGATCGGCGGCGCGGACATGCCGGTCGTCATCTCGCTGCTGAACGCGTTCACCGGCACCGCGGTGGCGATGGCCGGGTTCGTCATCGGCAACTGGGCGCTGATCATCGCCGGAGCGCTGGTCGGGGCCTCCGGAGGCATCCTCACCAAGCTGATGGCCGACGCGATGAACCGGTCGATCCGCAACATCGTCGTGGGCGGGTTCGGCACCGGGGACAGCGGGCCGGCCATCGAGGGGCCGGGCGGGGACGTGCGGTCCATCCAGGCCGATGACGCCGCCATCCAGCTCGCCTACGCGCAGAAGGTCATCATCGTGCCCGGCTACGGGCTGGCCGCCGCGCAGGCCCAGCACCAGGTGGCCGAGCTGGCCGCGGTGCTGGAAGAGCGAGGGGTGGAAGTCAGCTACGCGATCCACCCGGTCGCGGGCCGGATGCCCGGCCACATGAACGTGCTGCTGGCCGAGGCCAACGTGCCCTACCCGCAGCTCAAGGAGATGGACGAGATCAACCCGGAGTTCAGCCGGACCGACGTGGCCCTGGTCATCGGGGCCAACGACGTGACCAACCCGGCCGCGCGGCGGCCCGGGAACCCGGTCTCCGGGATGCCCATCCTGGACGTGGACCAGGCCAAGAGCATCATCGTGATCAAGCGGTCCATGGGTCACGGCTACGCCGGGATCGACAACGAGCTGTACGTGAACCCGAAGACCAGCATGTTCTTCTCCGACGCGAAGGGCGCGCTGACCGAGCTCACCGCCGCGGTCAAGACCCTCGTCGGCTGAGTGCGCCGTGGGGGCGCCTCCCGGCGCCCCCACCACGTGGCCGGGGCGAGGTGCGGGCCGGTCAGGAACCGGTCAGGTGGGGCACGGGCGGGCGCGGGGTGTCGTCCACGGCGTAGCCCAGGTAGCTCACCACGTCCACCACCCCGTCGATGGCCCGGGACATGGCCACCGCCAGCGGGATCATGCTCCTGCTCTCGACGACGCCCGCCAGCACCGCCTGCCCGCCGGTGACGCTCACCTGGACCAGGGCCGGATTCGTGCCCAGGTAGCGGGTGAACACGTCGCGGATGATCTCGTACTGGATGTCCTGGTCCGGCCGGAGGAACACGCGGCCCAGGTCACCCCAGCTGACGATGCCCGCCAGGTACCCGGCCGCGTCGGTGACCGGCAGCCAGTCGGTGCGGGCGCGGTCCATGGCCCGGGCCGCCGCCGTCACGGAGGCATCCGCCGGGATCGCCCCGAGCGGCGCCGCCATCACCTCCCTGGCCTGCCGCTCCCCTCCGGTCCGGGCGGCGTGATGGCGGCGCCAGCGGTTCCGTTGCGGAAAAAAGTGGTGACCGGCAGACCCGCTCGGCCGCACCTGAGCGGCGGTGATCAGCCCGGTCAGCCGTCCGGCGGGATCGAGCACCGGCAAGGCCCGGAACCCGGTCGCGGCGAGGACCGCCGCCACATCGCGAACTGGGGTGTCCTCGGCGACGGCGACGACCTCGGCCGTCATGACTTCGCGGACCTTGCGACGAGACATCAGGCCTCCTTGACCAGTCCCCCTGGTAAGGAATCCCACCAGCCTCCATCCCCAGCCCACAGGGCTGGCGATCCCCTGCATTAGGGCATAAAGTCCCTTCCCCGGCGGCGTCCGCCGGAGCGAGGCTGGGACCAGAGGGGTGACCAGAGAGTGAAGTTCCACTGCGTAACCGGCCAAGTGCGTGAGAGTAGCCAGCAATGGGTATTTGTACCCCCGGCAGCCGGACGCAGCAGGTGACGCGCGGGACGGCGTCCCTCCCGACTTACTGGGCTAAGGAGGTGCAGCGCTGAACCACAACCTGGCGCTGCCGCGCATCGTGGTGGGCGCAGACGGGTCGTCGGCCTCGCTGGCCGCACTGCGGTGGGCAGTTCGCGAAGCGGGCTTGCGGGGGACTGCCCTGCACGTGGTGGGGGCCTGGGAGGACGCCGCGAAGCGGGTCGCACCCTACGCCTCGCACGCCTATCCCCCGGGCCATGCGGAAGACCTCCTCGACGCCAGGCAACGGCTGGAAGCCGAGGTGACCGCCGCGGTCGGCTGCGCATCCCTGGGCACGGTGACCGTGGAGATCGCGGAAGGGCTGGCGGCGCGGGTGCTGCTCGACCACGCTGACGGCGCCGAGATGCTGGTGCTGGGCAGCGCCGGCTGCGCCCCCGACAGCATCGGGCCAGTGGCCCGGGCGTGCCTGCGGCACGCACCCTGTCCCGTCGTCGTGGTCAGTGCCGCGATGAGCGGCGTCCCGGTACCAGCCTGATCCCCGCGGCCGGACACCGGCCTGCGCTGCGGACGCGGGTCCGCCATCCGTCTCATACCCGTCTCGTCTTGGCGCCCGCCGACCGTGGCGGCCCGCGCAGCCGGGAGCACCCATCGGGCCGGCGACCTGCGAGCTTTGCTCGTTACTTGTCGTCAAAAAGTGATTTGGGGAAGTCTCACGGGGCAGTTCTACGCATGTGTTAACTCCAGGCCGTATGGCAGCCCGCGAACCTGGTCCAGGCTCACCACCAGCACGTGTGGTTTTCACGAGTGAATTACCGGTCCTACCCCTGGCGACAGGTAAGCCTGCCATCATGGTCATATAGATGTCTCGACGGTCGCCACCGGGGGGCGCGCCACCAATGCCTGCTCTGGCCAGGCCGGACACGAGTTAGGCGGCTCCGAATCCCACGCGGCGCCAGGTGCGCCTCGTGGGCGGCAAGCGCTTGCCGCCCACAATCTGCGGGACGGTCGTGGTGTTGCCCCACGTCCGGCTCTGTGCCGCCCGGCAGGGCGGGCCGCACGACCGCGCCCGTCGGCTGGTCACCCTTACGAGCGACTCGAGGCCCCCGGATGATCAATCAGGCGCGGCGTTACAGCGACGTCATCGGCGCAGCTAACCCGACGGTGACCGGCGGAGAGATCGTCGTCGCGACGCTCGCGGCCCTGGGCGTCCGGCACGTCTTCGGCGTGCCCGGCGGGCAGACGCTGGCGATCAACGACGCGCTCGGCCACGAGCCCAGGATCGAGTTCATCACCACCCACCATGAGAACGCCGCCGCGTGCATGGCGGACGCGGTGGGACGTTACTCCGGACGGCCGGGTGTCTGCCTGGCCACGGCGGGGCCGGGGGCCACCAACCTGCTCACCGGGATTGGCGGGGCCTTCCGCGACTCGAGCCCCGTTCTCGCGCTGACCTGTAACGGCTACAACGAGCACCTCGACATGGACGACGTCCAATCCGCTGATCACGTGCAGATCTTCCGGGCCCTGACCAAGTGGGCGACGCTGGTGACCGACACCGCCGGCATCGCCAGGACCCTGGCCGAGGCCTGGATCCGCGCGTCTACCGGCAACCCCGGGCCGGTCCTGGTGGACCTGACCCGCAGCGCACTCGAAGGCACCATGGCCGGGCCGCCGTTGGCTCTCCTGTCACCCCCGATGCGAGTAGCCCGCATGGCCGACCACGGCGCCGTGGCGCGGGCCGCGGCCGTGCTCAGGGACGCCCGGGCCCCGCTGATGTGGCTGGGCAACGGGGCGCGGCTGGCCGGCGCCGGGCAGGCGGCCCTGGACCTGGCCGAGCGGCTGCATATCCCGGTGATCACCACGTACAACGGCATGGGCACGGTGCCCACCACTCATCCCGCGGTACTCGGCACGCTCAGCCGGATGGGCACCGAGCTGACCACCGGGGCCCTTCGTGAATGCGACGTGCTGCTGGCCGTGGGGAACAGTTTCAGCGGAGTCTCCACGGCCCGCTGGTCGTTGCCGATGCCGCGCCGGATCATCCACGTCAACGTCGATCCCGGCACGCTCGGGCGCTACTACCCGGACCGGACGGTCGGCGTCCCGGGAGACGCACGTGAGGTGCTGGAAGCGCTGATCAGCGAGGTGGACGCGGGCCGCGCCGGGTCAGCCGGCGGGGGCCAGGCCCACGAATCGCGGCGCGGCTGGATGACCATGCTCGCCCGGCGCCGGGCGAGGTGGCGGGGCATCGACCACCTGGGCGCCACGAGCCCGGGCAGGCTCAGCCCGGTCGAGCTGGTGCTCACCTTGCGCGAATTGATGCCCGCGGACACCATCATGATCGCCGACGCCGGGAACCCCGGCATCTGGACCCACTTGTGGGAGATCCCGCAGGCCGGTACCTACTTCAAGCCGGTCGGCTTCGGGAACATGGGGTTCGCGCTGCCCGCCGCCATCGGCCTCAGCCTGACGGTTGACCCGGGTCGCCACCTCGTGGCCCTGGTCGGCGACGGCTCGCTGGGGATGACGCTGGCCGAACTCGAGACCCTGGCCCGGGTGGGTGGCCAGGTGGCGGTCATCGTCATGAACGACAACGGTTTCGGCAACATCCGGCAGGCCCAGGAACTGAGGTACGGCAGAACCGCGGGGGTGGACTTCCTGCCCATCGACTTCGCCGCGGCCGCCCGGGCCTGCCAGGTCCCCGGCACCCGGGTCACCGACCGTCCCGGCCTGGTCAGCGCGGTCACGAACGGACTCGCCGCAGGCGGCCCCTTCCTGGTCGATGCGCTCATCGACACCACCGACAACGCGTGGACTTATCCGGCCTTCCAGCCCGCCGACGCAGGACCGGCCGACTAGATGGACCGCAGCCACGATGGCGCCAGCGGCGCCACCTCATCACCGCCATCGTCTCCTCGCCGGCACCACCGAGCCGGGGGGGCGCCGGCCGGGGAGGACGGGCAAACCTGTCCTCCCCGGGCAAGGCGGCCCGGCACGCGGTCCGCGAAGGAGGTGACAAACAGGGAGGCAGGATCAGTGACCGGACCGCAGCGCGGCCAGGCGTCACGGGCGCACCCCACCGCCCCCGCCCCGGCCCAGGGAGTGCTCGCGGTGGATGTGGGCGGCAGCGGCGTCCGGGCTGGGCTCTTCGGCTGGGACGGCTCGTTGCTCAGGCTGGTCACCAGCCCGCCGCCCACCGCGGCGGAACAGTTCAACCCGGATTGGACCTGGACCGCCGTCGCGGCCGCGATCCGGAGTCTGGCCGGGGGCGGGATCCGGGTCCGCGGCGTCGGCGTGACCACGCACCTGGCGACGACGCTGACCGACGCGGAAGGCCAGCCCACGGCCAGCGCGATGCTCTGGCGGGACAACCGCGCCTGGCAGGACGCCCAGGATCTCGACGCAGCACTGGGCCCGGACCTGCGCCGGGTGACGGGCCGCGCCGCCACCGGGGAGAGCGCGGCCGCCCGGATGCGGATGCTCGCCCGGACCAGCCCGGCCCTGCTGAGCCGGACCCGCTGGCTGCTGAGCCTGAAGGACTACCTGGTGCTGAAGCTCACCGGGATAGCCTGCACGGACACCGCCAGCGCCTCGTACACGCAACTGTTCGACGTGCGGCAACGCCAGTGGTCACCGGCCATCGCGCAGGAATGCGGCGTGCCGCTGCGCATCCTGCCGCCCGCCTACCCGGCGACCGCCCTGGCCGGGCGGGTGACCGGTACCGCTGCAGCCGCGACCGGCCTGGCGGCCGGCACCCCGGTCGCCGTGGGCGGCCCGGACGGCTCGACCGGGGTGCTGGCGTTGACCGCCAATCAGGCCGGCCTCACCGTCGATATCGCCGGGACCACCGATGTCCTGCTGCACGTCACCGGCGTCCCCCCGGACCAGCCGGGAGACGGGCTGGTCCTGAACGCGCACGTGCTGCCGCACCGGTGGACGCTGGGCGGCCCGACCGGGCTGACCGGTGGCGGGCTCGACTGGCTGGCCGTGACCCTGGGCTACTCGTCAGCAGCCGCGGCGTACCAGGCGCTCGAGCCCAGCCTCGACGCGGCAGATCCGGGCGGACTGATGATCAGGACCACCCTCACCGGGCGGCGAATGCCCCGGTGGGACACGAGGCAGCGGGGACGGATGGAGGGCCTGTCCGCCGAGCACGGGCCCGCGCACCTGCTCCGGGCCGCGGAAGAGGGCAGCGTTTTCGAGGTGCGGCTGGGAATCGACGCGTTGCGCTCGGGCGGGACCACGGTCAGCCAGGTGATTCTCGCGGGCCGCCCGGCCACATCGCCCCGCGCGGCGCAATTGCGTGCTAATGCCTGGGGGCTGCGGGTAGGGCGGGATTCCGACGAATATGCGAGCCTGCGTGGCGCGGCACTGGCCGCGACCGTAGCGGCCGGGTATTTCACCGACCTGCAGCACGCCACCGCCGCGCGGACGGCCCCGCTGCAGTGGTACCAGCCGGAACCGGCTGACGTGGATGCCGCCGAAGAGCGTTATCAGCGCTGGCGTTCGGTGATGGCCGCCTGCTGAGCCTCTCCGCTACCTCTGCCGATGACGTACTTATGGCGCGGCCTTGAGGGAAACGTGACCTTCGAGTGCGTTCAGCCTGGCGACATGGCCAGAACAGCTTTGCGTTGCGCCCTGCTACTTATAGTGTGGGCCGCGAGCAGTATTCGCAGTTTGTTTCTGCCGCACCGAACAATGCTCGTAAATTCCCCCGGGGTGCAGTGAGCCGTTGGCTATGGATAACGGGTTGACGGGTCAGTGGAGTATCACCTGGCACCGGGCTGGCGGCCCGGGCTCCGGGAGGGCTGCGGTCCTACTAGCGATGACGTCGCGTCACCTATCACGGGAAAGCCATGACTAAGCCCGTCCACGTGAGCATTCGGGACGACCTGAGGATGAGAATCACCGCCGGGGAATGGGCGGCCGGCGACCGCCTGCCGTCCGAGACCGACCTCGCGGCCCGGTACGGGGTGGCCCGGATGACGGTTCGCCAGGCCATCGGCGCGCTGGCGGGCGAGGGCATCGTCGTCCGGCGCCAGGGGCTGGGCACCTTCGCGGCCGAGCGCATGCCGACCAGGCGGGTGGGCGCGTTGCTGAGCTTCACCGAGGAGATGCGCAGCCAGGGCCGGGACGTGGAGACCAGGGTGATCAAGACCGCGGTGGAGCAGCCGTCCGACCTGACCCGGGAGGCACTGCAGCTCGCGCCGCACGCGGCGGCGGTCTCCATCCAGCGGGTCCGCATCGTGGACGACTACCCCATCGTGGTGCAGCACTCCTGGCTGCCCTGCGCGCGGTTCGCCGGGCTCGCGGCCGAGCCCCTGATCAGGGGCTCACTGTACGCGACCATTGAGGGCCGCTACGGGGTCCGCATCATGCGGGCCAGGCAGGTGTTCACGGCGACCGCGGCGGGCGAGTCAGAGGCTGAGCTGCTGGAGCTGGAACCGGGCAGCCCGGTGCTGCGGATCACCAGGACCACCTACGACGGGGCCAACTGCCCGGTCGAATTCGCGGTGAGCGCGATGCGCCCGGGATCCCCGATCGAGACCATCATGGAACGCGCGTCCGTACGGCAGCGCCGTGAGCGGACACCGGCCGGGCTGGTCGGCTGATGGGCGGGGGCTGCTGGCCGGGCTCGGCTGGCCCGGCCGGGCTGAGCCGGCCGGGCGGGCTCAGCCGGCTGAGCTGGCCGGGGTCCGCCTAGTAGGCGCCGGATCCGTTGACGACGGCAGATCCAGTTTTCCAGAGGATCTGCAGGTCCAGGGCGAGCGACCAGTTCTCCACGTAGCGCAGGTCGAGCCGGACCGCTTCGTCCCAGGCCAGGTCGGACCGCCCGCTGACCTGCCACAGGCCGGTGAGGCCAGGCTTGACCGCCAGCCGGCGCCGCATGTGGTCGCCGTACTGGGCGGTCTCGTCGGGTAGCGCGGGCCGGGGCCCGACCAGCGACATGTCCCCGCGCAGCACGTTGATCAGCTGCGGGAGCTCATCCAGCGACCAGCGGCGCAGCCATCCGCCGACGCGGGTGATCCGCGGATCCCGGCGGATCTTGAACAGCGCCCCATCGGCCTCGTTACTCACCGCCAGCAGCGCCTTCTGCTGCTCCGCGTCGACCACCATGGTCCGGAACTTAAACAGGGTGAAACAGCGGCCGTCCCGGCCGACCCTGACCTGGCGGAAGAGCACGGGCCCGCGATCGGTCGCGCGGATGGCGACGGCGATGGCCGCGAACACCGGCCCGAGCAGGATCAGGGCCAGCACCGCGGACACCCTGTCGAAGACACCCTTGAGGACCTGCTTGCCGCCTGCGAGCTCGGCGTGGTCCACGTGCAGCAGTGGCAGCCCGGCGACCGGCCGGATCGTTGTCCGCGGACCGGCCACATCCAGCAGGGCCGGCGCGACGCACAAATCCGTGCCGGTCTTCTCCAGTTCCCAGGCCAGTTCACGCAGCCGCCAGCCATCCATCTCCGGGCAGCTGAGCACCGCCACGGTGTCAGCGCCGAACCGGCGCACCGCCAGCGGCACGTGATTGAGCTCGCCTGCCACCGGGACGTCCGCGACTTCGGCGCCCACAGACACGTCCGGCACGCACGCCGCCACTACCGACAGGCCGTGGTAGCGGTCCCGGCGCAGCGTGGCCACCAGGTCGGCCACGGCCGTCGCGTGGCCGGCGGCGATCACCCGCCGGGTGCACGCGCCCCGGCTGCGCCGGCGATGCAGGCGCTTGCGGAGCAGGTAACGCGCCATGAGGTCAAACGCCGTGGCGGACGGCAGCGCCGCGGCCAGGTAACCGCGGGCCAGGTTCAGCCGCGCCGTGTACGACGCGATGGCCACCCCCGCGGCCAGGCACATCGCCGCGTTCAGCACCTTGCGGAACTCATCGGACCCGAGACCGACGAAGCGCGGGTCATAGCCGCCGGCCAGCATCACGCTGCCCCACCACAAGATGGGGAGCGCGCCGGTGAAGGCCAGGTAGGCCAGGGGCAGATAGCCCTGGCTGACGAAGCGGATCTGGACCGCCAGCACCCCGGCGGCCAGGGCGCAGGCGCAGTCCGCGACGGCGAGATGCCGGCGGTAAGAACTCATCCAGTCCGCCGAGGGCGGATCAGCTGCAACCACCGGATCGGCCTGAACCACCGGCCCAGCCGGGACCACCGGATCGGCCGGGAGCACCCGATCAGGCCGGGAGCACCCGATCGGCCGGAAACGTCTTCGCGGTGCGCCTCTCGGTAGAGGCCAAATCACCGTTCACGCCTCAACCGCTCTCTCCTGCACGTTAAGCCTACTTCCCACCATCGGCCTCAGTCGGCCACTCAGCACCCGGACGGGAGAATGGTCTTGCCTATGCTGCACTGGTCCGGGTTGCCCTTTTTTACCTGGATAAGACATAAGCCCGCCGAACCAGCCCGCGCACAACACGCTAGTTCGAAGGGGAATCGCTTTTGCCCGATAATGCTGCCGGACCGGCCGCCCAGCCAGCGACGACGAGAATAGCGATTCACCTCAGCCAGGTCGCTATCTTTACCCAAAGAATCGCAGCAGCTTGATGCGCCACGCCGAATAGCGCGAGCAGCCGCGTAACACGATTACATAAGCCATGGCCGTCTAGTCGTCTGGGATTTAGTAATCGTCTAGACCTGAATACCTCAGGAATAGCGAGGGAGTTCTCGCGGCTGCACGCCGAATAGACCGCACGCTTAATCGTCTAGATCAGCTTTGGCTCAGTATGCGCGGCGGGCCTGAGCGGGCGTCCGGTCAGGAACCGCCCACAGCCGTAGTGTCGCGGCTGCTCTCGTCCCGCTGCCAGGCTGAATAATCGTCCCGGACCACGGCCCGCCGCGAACCCAGCCAGGCGAACACCGCCACCCCCAGGAAGACCGCAACGCGCAGCGGCTGCAGCGGACTGGCGACGGAGATGATCGCGAGATCGGACAGCCGGGTCCGGGCGGTGGACGGGGGCGCCTGCGGATCCCGTTCGATCTGCGCTACCCCCTCCGCGGCCCGGATCCGGCGACGTAGCAGGTCAGCAAGGGTCCGGGGGGGATGCGTCACTACCTGCGCGCCGGCCACGATGCGCCGCTCGTGCGGAGCGAACAGCAGCGATACGGCGAGGTCGTCCGCGACGACTTGCGGCAGGCCGGTGAAACGGTCATGCCCGCCCTCGTTCAGCGCCACGACGCCGCGGCCGAACAGGTGGCCGCGGACTTCAGGCAACTGCTCCCAGACGCTGTAGTAGCAGCGCACCAGCCATGGCCGGCCAGGTCGAGGATACGGCGCGGTGCGGCGGCCAGCACGCCGGGCTGGCGGAGCTCCTCGGCCAGGGACTCGAGATCACCGGGCCCCAGTTCGACGTCGGCGTCGAGGTAGACCCGGGGAAAGGACCGGGCAGCCTGATCCCCGGCCGCCAGGGCGGCCCACTTGGAAGCGACCGGAAGAGACAATACCCGAATATAGGGCCGGAAAGACTGGGCAATCTCGACCGTATCGTCGGTACAGCCGTTGGCTACTACTATTACATCCAGATCGCCCTGCTGCGCGGCGGGAACAAGGCGACTAATCAGACGCCCGATAACGCGGCCCTCGTTGCAGGCGGGCACGATGACGCTAATCACAGCACGACAGTATTCATGGCCGGGCGGGCCGTCGCCGGTTATCCGTTATGTTCGGAGTGGTGCCCAGGACTCAGGGCAATAGCGGCGGCGGACCAGCAGCAGCCGTGGGTCATCCTGCCCATCCCCGCAGGGGCATCCAGGCCCACCAGCGCTGTTCCCGGAAGTCCGCACGCACGATGCTGCCCAGCGCCGTGGCCAGGTCATCCAGCGACGTCCGGGCGGACGCCGGATCACCCATGGGCTGCCCGTCCACCGCGGTGAGCGTCAGCTCCAGCTCGATCAGCTGAGGCTGCCCGCGTACCGAGAGATGCGCGCGCACCGGGCAGTCCAACGGCAGCATCCCGAGCAGCATCAGCTCGGCGACGTCTACCACGGCCGGCACATCGCAGGCGCCCAGCTCCCCGCAGCGCTCGTCGATATCGGTGGCGAGCGGCTTGGCGAGCAGCCACGCGGTGCGCTGCTGCAGCGCGGGTCCCAGCCTGCCCTCCGGTCGCATGAACGGCCACTCGCCGTCAACCAGCCAGCGCAGCGCCCGGGCCGCCGCGTTCAGCTGCTGCAGTACGGCGTCAAACCGGGGCAGCGGCCCGGCCGGCGCTGACCTGCGCATCATTTCCGCTTCGAGGGTGCTGGCGGTGATTTCCTGAATCGGGCCATCGTGCAGGAAACCGACCAGCTCACGACGTTCCCGGGTGCGAAGCCGGCGGACAACGGCTAGCACGCGCCTGATCTGGGCCGGGCTGACCGGCGAATCGTCCTGCGGCATCGCGGAGGGCGGCGAAGCGGAGAGTGAGGCAGGTTCCGGCACGGCCGGAGGTTCCGGCAGGGCCGAGGGTCCCGGCGAAGCCGAAGGTTCCGGCAGGGCCGAGGGTCCCGGCGAGGCCGAGGATTCCGGCCCTGCGCCAGGCTGCCGCGAGACGGACTGCGGCGGAGCGGACTGCGGCGCGGGGGACTCGGGCAGGGTGCGGACGGCGTCGAGCAGGTCAGCGGCCCGGAACGGCTTGGCCAGCACCGTCAGGCCAGCAGGGGCGGCGTCGGCCAGACTCCCGGTGATCATCAGGCACCGCCGGGCGGCCGCGGGGTCTCCCGACCGCAGCTCTTCGATCAGGTCGATGCCCTGTTCGTTGCCCAGGTGGGCGTCCACCAGGACTGCGGAGTATCCCGCCGGGTGCATGCTGCGTGCTTCGGCGAGCGTGGCCGCGACATCCACCTGGTATCCGTCGGCGCTGAGCACTCGCCGGATCAGGCTCCTCATCTCGGCCACGTCGTCGACGACCAGAACTCGTTTGGTCACCTGGATTCCCGCCACCCTGTCAGATCCTGCCGACAAGCCTGGGGCCACCGCACTTGCACACTTGCGTACTAAGTGTAGCATATTGATTACTTAAAGTAATACTAGCGACACCTGGCCCCGGGTGCGCCGCACCCTGGCTCATGCACCTCAGCAGCGGTGCCGGAAGGGAGCCGCAGCATGAACGACACCAGCCCGCGGCGGGACGGCACGGACCAGCCGCAGATCACGGTGTTCCTCCTGGACGACCACGAGGTGGTCCGGCGGGGGCTGCGGGATCTGCTGGCCGATGAACCGGACATCGACGTGGTCGGTGAGGCCGGGACGGTGGCCTCGGCGCTCGCGCGGCTGCCGGCCCTGCGCCCCAGGGTGGCGGTGCTGGACGTCCGGCTGCCGGACGGCGACGGGGTGTCGGTGTGCCGCGAGATCCATTCCACTCTTTCCGGGACCGTCTGCCTGATGCTCACCTCTTACGGGGATGACCAGGCACTCTTCGGTGCGATCATGGCGGGCGCGGCGGGTTACGTGCTGAAGCAGGCGGCCGGCTCTGATCTGGTGAGCGCGGTGCGCACGGTGGCCTCCGGCGGATCCATGCTGGACGCGGCCATGGTGCAGCGGGTGATCGGGAGGCTGCGCGAGCAACCTCCCGACGACCCGCTGTCGGCCCTCTCCGACCAGGAGAAGAAGGTCCTGGACCTCATCGGCGAGGGGCTCACCAACCGCCAGATAGCGGAGCGCATGTTCCTGGCTGAAAAGACCGTGAAGAATTACGTTTCATCTCTTCTCACCAAGCTGGGCATGCAACGGCGGGCACAGGCAGCCGCATTCTCCGCCCGGCTGAGCGCAGATCACGGCGCATAGCGGTAAATACCAGATTTAGTTATTTTCATTCGACCCATTACTGGTGCCCCGATATAGGCAGAATTTATCTTCAGCCATTTCTCAAAGATTGGAGATCAGGCCGCTAGCAAATTGGCTACGGTGTCTCCGCGGTGCCGCACTAAACCTGTCGGCTGCACAGAACGGGTCGGTGTTCTGTTGATCCTCGGAGGACCAGTTGTCACACCGCGAAGCCGCTTCACGGCCTGCGTTCGCCCAGGCCATCCCGCTGGCCGCGGCCCGCGGGGTGGGACTCACCCGGCGCACCGGCCGCCTCGTTTCGGGCCTGCTGCGCGGTCGCCTGCACGGGCTGGCCTCCTGGTACGACGGGCGGCGCCCGGCGCCCCAGGCCGACGCCTGGGACACGCCCCTGACCGGCGCCCGATCCAGCGTGCCCGCGGCGCGGCCTGCTCTCGACTGCCCTTTCCTGCCCGCCGATCCACAGCCGGTCAGGGCCGCCGATCCGGATACGGTCCGGCCCGCTGATCCTCATACGGTCCGGCCCGCCGATCTGCAGCCGGGCGGGCCTGCGACCGCGGTTGGCCCCGCCCCGGGTGGCGATTGTGATCTGCCCGGGCCGCGGTGCCTGATCGTCACCAGCATGCTGAATACAGGCGGATTGCAGGAGGTGGCGGCGGTCCTGGCCCGCCGCCTCCCTGAGTTCGGGTTGCGCACGGCGGTCCTGGACGTACGGGAGGACCCGTCCGGGGACGGGCAGCCCAGCGGGTACCTGGGTCAGGTGCTCCGCTCGGCCGGCATCAGTGTGCACGAGACGGATGAGGCGGGTGCACCGGACTGGATCAAGGGCTGGAGCCCGGACGTGCTGGCCGCCCACGGTGTCCTGCCCGGTTCCGTGCTGGCCACGGCCAGCCTCCTCGGCGTCCCCTACGTGGACACCCTGCATGGGATGCACGATCTGTTCGACGCCGACTGGAGGGCCGAGGCGGACCGCGCGGCCAGGGTCTCCGCGATCATTTCGGTGAGCGAACTGGTCCGGCAGCAGTATCTGGCCGGCAACCCAGGCTTCCCCCGGCGCGGATCGTCACCATCCCTAACGGGGTGGACGAGGAGCGGCGCCGGGGCGCGGAGCGGGTCACGGCGCGTGACTGGCTCGGGCTGGACGACGAATACGTGCTGGTCTCGCTGTCCCGGCACTGCCTGCAGAAGAACACATTCGGCCTGCTCACTGCCTTCGGCGAGGTGGCCCGGCACCATCCGGAAGTGCACCTGGTCGTGGCCGGGAAACTAAGCGATGCGCGCTACAGCCGCCGGGTGCTGCAACTGCGGGAGAGCATGCCCAGCCGCGACCGCATTCACCTGCGGGACCATCTGGCGGCCCCGGCCCGGCTGCTCGCCGCGGCCGATGGCTTCGTCCTCGACTCGTTCTTTGAGGGATGGTCCTTGGCCTCCATGGAGGCGCTGTACGCCGGCCTGCCTGTCGTGCTGAGCGATGTGGGCGGCGCACGCGAGCAGGTGGGCGACGATCCGTCGCGGGGTTATGTCGTGGCCAATCCCCTGGGCGATCCGCTGCGGGTGAATTGGGAATCGATGAGAATGGCCCGCTACCGCGCGCAGCCTAACCGGGACGAACTGGTGAGCGCGCTGGACAAGCTGATCGCCGGGCGCCACGCCTACCTGGCTGACCGGGCCCGGCTGGCCGGGGAATCGGCAGCGCGCTTCCAGGGCCAGGCCTGCGTGGCCCGCCATGCCGCCGTCCTGTCCGCGGCGGCCAGTGGCGCGGTTCTGCCGCCGCTGCTGGACGTGCACGCCGCCTGAGCACGGTTCTGGGTCAGGTGCTGGTCATGGGGGCAGGCCTGGCTGTCCTGGTGCTGCCTGCCGCGGCCGGGGCCCGGAGGCCCGGGGTCTTCTGGCCGGGTCTCATGGCCCCCTCCGGCCGGGTCATCCAGCCGCCGTAATACCTTTCCCCGATAGGCATAAAAGCAGGCGGGATTACCCCCCTCAAATAGGGATACCGCCTCTGGGGAACCCCTTAAATAACGCGCATTGTGGTCTCAGACGACGAAATAACGAATTCATCAGGAGACCACGATGACCACCACCGCCACCCCCGCCAGCAGCCACCACCGCGCCACCACCGCGCCCGCTGCCCGGCGCCACGGCCGGGCTGCCCTGGCCACCGCCGCCGCCGCGGCCCTGCTCGCCGCCACCAGCGCCGGCGCCGCCCTCGCCACCACCAGCCCCGCCAGCGCCGCCACCAGCCCCGCCAGCGCCGCCACCGCCAGCGCTGCCACCAGCAACGCCGGCATCGCCGCCGGGTTCCCCGACGCCTCCGCCGGAGTCCCGGCCGGCACCACCCTCAAGACCGTCCCCGGCCAGGTGTCCAGCGGCCCCGGATGGGCCTGGAACAAAGCCGACGGCTACCTCGAGGTCTCCGGCAACGGCGCCGACCTGACCGGCCTGTCGGTCAACGGCAACATCGACATCTCCGCCAGCAACGTCACCCTCAACGACGTCCGGCTCACCGCCGGCGGCGCCGGATCATTCGGCGTCACCCTGCGCCACACCAGCGACGTCACCATCGAGAACTCCACCATCACCGGCGTCAACACCACCAGCAAGCGGCTCATGGTCGGCATCAAGGACATCTTCGGCGACGCCACCGGCACCGTGGTAGACAACGACAACATCGCCAAGACCTCCACCGGCGTGCAGATCTACCAGGGCACCATCGAGAACAACTACATCCACAACATGGGCATGATCCCCACCGACCACCTCAACGGCCTGACCACCAACGGCGACAACGACCCCCTGCTCATCCAGCACAACACGATCCTCAACAGCTTCGGCCAGACCGACGCCATCGGCCTGTTCCAGGACTTCTCCACCGTCAGCAACGTCACCATCAACGACAACTTCCTCGCCGGCGGCGGCTACACCATCTACGGCGGCATGGGCTCCTACGGCAAGTCCTCCGGCATCGTCATCACCAACAACATCATCTCCACCATGTACTACCCCCACGGCGGCTACTACGGCCCCGTCGCCTACTTCGACCCCACCGGAACCGGCAACACCTGGACCGGCAACACCTACAGCAACGGCACAACCATCCCCGAGCCCTAACCCACCCCCACCCCCACCACCCGTGCCACCCGCCCTCCGGGCGGGTGGCACCGCCACGCCCAGCCCCGCCGTGCACGGCCAACCCCCGCCCCCGGGTCATGACTAAGAGTAGTCTGGCGATCACATCAGAGTCTGACGCCCGGTGGGCGATCCACGACGCATGCGAGGTCACGCTGAGAACCCGTACGGCCGCGGTCCTGACTGTGGCCCTGGCCGCCGCCGGACTCCTGGTCGCCGCGTTCTTCCACCCCGGGCTGATCCGGAATGTGGCGACCTCGCAGGCTGGATCCGTGGACCGGGCCGGGCATCCGGTCACGGACTGCACGCGGAGCCCGCAACGGTGCGGCTTCCCGGACGGCGCGAACACAGGTGTCCCGGCCCGGACCAGGCTGCGGAAGGTGCCCGGGCAGGTCTCGAGCGGACCGGGCTGGTACTACGACCACCGGGGCTTCGTTGCGGTGGTCGGCACCGGTGCCGTGCTCAGCGGCCTGTATATCCCGTACAGCGTGAGCGTGACCGCATCCCACGTGACGATCAAGGACGTGAAGATCGTCAGCAGCGGCCAGAGCGTCATGGGCGTGGCGCTACGGCATGTCCGGGACGTGACGATCGAGCACTCCACGATCGCCGGCACCAATACCGGCTCCGGGCGCCTGATGGTGGGGGTCAAGGATGTCTACGGAGACGCCACCGGCACGAGGGTCCTGGATAACAACATCTTCCAGGCGAGCACCGGCGTGCAGATCTACCAGGGGCTGATCCAGGGGAACTTTATTCACCGCCTGGGGATGACGGCGACCGATCACGTCAACGGGGTGACCACCAACGGGGATACCCGGCCGCTGGTCATCCGGCACAACACCATCTTCAATTCTTTCGCCCAGACCGACGCGATCGGGCTGTTCCAGGACTTCGGCGTGGTGGCGAACGTCACCATCGACGACAACCTGCTCGCCGGCGGCGGCTACACCATCTATGGCGGGGAAGGCGACAAGGGCCGGCCGTCGCACATCGTGGTGGCAGGCAACCGGATCAGCACCAGGTTCTTCCGGAACGGCGGCTACTGGGGGCCCGCGGTGGATTTCGACGCCGGCGCACCGGGCGACGCATGGTCAGGCAACGTCTGGGACAGCACAGGCCGGCCCGTTCCCGCGCCGTGACACCCGGAGCCTGCTTCCTGCGCCAGAACCGCCGCGTAAATCGGCTCCACCTGCCGGGCCTTTGCGTCCCAGAGGCCGATCTCCTGCGCCCGCTGTCGTGCTCCCTCGCCTAGCGCGAGGCGCATCGCCGGATCGCGCACCAGCCGGCTCAGGGCCAAGGCCAGTTCCTGTGCGTACTGGCCCGGCGAGTCCGGGTGCACCCGGATGCCGCAGGTGTCATCCACCGCGGTCCCGGGGCCGCCCCGGTCACTGACCACCAGGGGCAGGCCATGGCCCATCGCCTCGAAGGTCACGGTCCCGCCCGGCTCCCGGTAACTGGGGAACACGAACACATCCGCGGTCCGGTAGAAGTCGTCGATCCGCTCCCGCGGCAGCCAGCCGTGGAAGCGCACGCGCTGGCCGAGCCCCAGCTGCCGGACGAGGGCCTCACACGCGCCGCGGTCACACCCGTCGCCCACGATGTCCAGGCCGACGGCAAGCCCGGGCAGCATGCCCACGGCCCGGATCGCATCCCGGGCGCCTTTGGTCCGGACCAGCCGGCCCACGTAGAGCAGCCGGACCTGACCCTGCCTCCCGGCCCGGTCCACCGGTTCCGGCAGCGCCACCAGGCCGGTGTCGCTCATGACCTCGAACCTGCGCACGCCAACCCCGGTCAGGCGATCGCCCATGTACGGGCCGATCCCGAGCACGCAGCCCGCCTGCCGGTACGTCGCGCGCAGCAGCGGATCGTGCCGCAGCCGCAGCCCGTCGAGACCCCGCAGCCGCACGTACCACGGGTTGGTCCCCTCTTCGCCGATGAAGGCGGGCGGGGAACTCAGGCTCCCGCCGACCGGCCCGAGCACGAAGGGGATGCCCAGCCCGGCTACCGGCGATGGGTACCGGACCGCCACCGGAACAGGCTGATGGGCGAGGTCAAAACGCTCGCCGCGGGCGAGGGCGGCCCGGATCCAGCGCCGCGCGCGCGCGTAGAAAACCACATAAGCGGGCTTGAGCATGCTGTTCAGGCGTTCCGCCCGGCCTACACCCGGCGGTTCAGCCCATTCGATGACACGAACGCCAGGAAGCTGCGCCGATAGCGGCGTGGCGCCCTTCTTGTGGTAAGTCAATACTGTCACGTCATGGCGGGCGGAAAGCTGGCGCACCCATTGATACCCGACAAATGCTTCCCCCACATCATGCCCGTTACAGGTGGGGGCAATGAGAAGCAGCTTATGCACCCGCCCAGCCTAGCGGCCACGTCCCCGGCACATCGCCCGGACGGCAAATAGACGCAGCCTTTATGATTCCCTCATGACCCCGGATCTCGATATCGTAATTGTCGCTTATAACAGTGTTGATGTCCTTGGCGACCTGCTGGATTCCATCCCCGCGGCGGCCGGCGACCTTACCTACGATCTCGTCGTCGTGGATAACGGATCGACCGACGGAACCGCCGAATTCCTGTCCGGCCGGGGCGACTGCCGTGTCGTGCATTCCACGAATACTGGCTATGCGGGTGGAATCAACCGCGGCGTGCGGGCCGCGGAACCCGCTGCGGCCATACTCATCCTGAACCCCGACGTGCGACTGCAGGAAAAGTCACTCCCGCCCCTGGCAGCCGCACTGGAGGATCCCGAGGTGGGTATCGTCGCGCCCCAGGTCCGTTCCCCGGCAGGGTCCGTGGCCCGATCGCTGCGGCGCGAGCCCACCCCGGCCCGCGCACTCGGGCTGAACTGGACCGGATGGCCCTTCTTCGCCGAGTACCTCACCAGTCCCCTGGACTACGAGGCGCCCCGGACAGTGGACTGGGCCCTCGGCGCCGTTCTCCTCATGTCCCGGAAGTGCTTCGACGCCATCGGCGGATGGGATGAGTCTTTCTTCCTCTACTCAGAGGAGACCGATGCCTGCCTGCGCGCACGGGACCTGGGCCTGCTGACCCGGTATGAGCCGGACTCGGTGGTGATCCACATCGGGGGTGCTTCGGGCCGTAACCGCCGCACCCACGTGATGCAGATCGTCAACCGAGTCCGCCTGTACGCCCGTCGGCACGGCACCCCCGCCTCCTGGTGCTATTTCGGGCTGACCGTCATCAGCGAGATCTCGTGGCTGCTCCGCGGGCACCCCCAGTCCGGTCATGCCGTGCTGGCCCTGCTGGTGCCCGCCCGACGTCCGTCCGTGATCGGGTGCAGCGGCCATATCCTGCCCCGGTGAGGGCACCCGGAGAAGCTCCCGCTGAGGCCTCAAACGGCAGATATCGCGGTGTGCGCCGACTCACTTTCTGCTCCCCGGTAAAGTGAGCGAGTGGCAAGAGTCTGGTCAGATACAGCCGTCCTTGATCTTGATTCTTTTAATGTCGAAGCGGCACCGGCCAAGGCGACGAGAGCCGTCGGCCTTCTGACTATATACGTCCTATTAGTGACTTTTATCCCATCGCCCCTGGTGGTAGGCGCGCTGGGCGGGGCGGGAAGCCCGGCCACATTGTTCGCATTCATGCTGCTGGGCTGGTATGTGCTGCTCTGGATACATCCCCGTTTCGCTCTGTACCGTGGACGGCAGCCGGCCCGTCTCGCCGCCGCTTTCTTCGCGTTCGTGTACCTCGCTGCTTATGTTTCGGCTAATCGGCACGCGCTGGACAGTACCACCCAGAACGGAGCCGACCGGGGGATGATTTTCGTAACCGGCTGGCTCGCCGTCATGCTCCTGGCCGCGGACGGCATCGATACCTGGGCCAGGCTGCAAGTACTGCTGCGTCGGCTGGTCACCTGCATTTCCGTCATAGCCGCCATAGGGATCGATCAATTCGTCACCGGATTCAACCTGGCCAACTATGTCATTATCCCGGGGCTGACCAGGCAGGTCGCGTTTGTGGACCTGCTGACCAGGGACGGCATTAACCGGCCGTCCGCGACCACGGCGCACCCTCTGGAGTTCGCGGCGGTCCTGGGGCTGGCCCTGCCACTGGCGCTGCATCAGGCCCGACACCCCGGCGCCAGCGCGAGCCGCGGCACCCGGTTCCGGCGCTGGCTGCAGGTGGGCCTGATCGCCTCGGCGCTGCCGCTCACGGTCTCGCGCTCCGTGGTACTGGGCCTAGTGGCCATCGTCTGCGTGCTGATCCCGACCTGGCCCGCCCGCCAGCTTCGGATCGCCTATCCGGCGCTCGCGGGGGCGCTGATCACGTTCTGGGTGGCCGAGCCCGGCGTGATCAGCCTGCTCTATCAGTTGTTCTCGGAAACAGGCTCTGAATCCAGCAGTGTGTCCCGCCTGGACGCGTACTCCGCGGCCGGGCCGTTCATCGCCCAGCACCCCTGGCTGGGACAAGGATTCGGGACCTTCCTTCCGCAGACGTACTTCTACGTCGATGACCAGTATTTGACCACGCTGATCGAGACCGGCGTGCTGGGGTTGTGCACCATCGTCATGCTGTTCGTCCTCGGCTGGTGCCTGGCCCGGAGCACGCGCCGGATCTGTGCGGACGAGCAGACCCGTGATCTTCTGCAAAGCCTCGCCGTGTCGGTTCTGTGCACCGCACTGTCGTTCTCGACGTTCGACGCGCTCGGCTACTCGACCATCTCCGGCCTGACCTTCCTGCTCGTCGGCTGCACCGCGGCCGCGTGGCGGTTGGCCAGGACGGGAGGCCTGATCGAGCCCTGCTGGTGGGCCACGGGCCAGTGGGCCCACTGAGCCCAGGGTCCAGTGACGGGGCGCTACCCCCGGGGCAGCGGCTGATCGGAAAGGGCCCAGGTGTCCTCGTTACCCCCGGGGTGCCCGGTGCCGCCGGTCATCTGCCGGCTGACCTGCGCGTCGATCACCCAGGGCACGCCGAAGGCGATGACCAGTCCGAGTCCCGCCACGATAGCCAGCGAGCGCACCGTATGCGTGATGTTCACGGTGGCGCCTGACGCCGGCGCCAGGACGGTGACCTGGATCCGGTTATCCGCGCGGACGCCGGCCTGCAAGGCGGCCAGGCTCGTGCGCACCGCACTGATGACCCCGTTCAGGGTGTGCTCCACGTTGGCCGCCCCACCGCCGGTCACCGCGATGACTAGCACCGAGCCGACGACAGAGGTTGAGTAGGTCGGCATCTCCACCGTGTACGACCCCGTGAAGCCGTGTGCGGCCAGGGAATTCGCCGTCTGCGGATCCATGACCTGGCGGCTGACGGCATCGGCGGCAAGGGTGAGCGACGAGCTGAAATTCAGGTATGGATTCCCGCCCGTTGTCCCGGATTGCGACCGGGACGTGAGCAGGACGATCGATGCGTTCGCCTGATATGTTCGCGGCAAGAACACGCTCGCTATCCCCACACCGATTCCCGCCACCACGAGCAGGGTTACCGTAAGAATCCAACGACCTCGCCAGATACTACCCGAATTCGCTGACACCATGTCTCCTGCCCGGTGTGTGAGCTGTGCAGACGGTCCCTGAGTAAAGCGGCCGCCGACTTCCCTAGACGTCAGTTCATAAGCATACGGGCTGCCCTGGGATAGCAGGTTAGACTTGCATATCAGCAGAGCCGGGCCAGTCCATTTTTTGGCCGTAAGCGTGCTGGTTCTGCCCAGCCCATTGGTTATTACCCGCCGGATGGCCATATCCGGTAATAAGTCCCTCATCGGTACGGCGTGGTTGAGATGAGTTGCCCGCATAGGTCTGCCCGGGCTGATCTGGCACGCCATGCGAGCTCCCGGAGGTCGTCATGCGAGGTGCGGAGTGAGGTATCTGGGCGGCGCGGCCGCGAAACGCGGGAAGGCCCTCGCCGTGCTGGTGGTGCTGATCCTCGCCGCCGGAGCGGTGTATGACGTGCGGACCACCCCTCCGCCGTATACCGACGGGGGCACGGTGATCTTCTCCGCGGCCGACTGGCTGGCGCGTTCCGTCGGGGTACCGAGTTTCGACCAGTCGCTCATCATCACCGAGGTCATGCTGGCCCAGACCATGTCTGGGCAGATCCGCACCGCGGACGGCACAACCCGGCTCCAGGCTCTCCCCTGCAACACCTCAGACCTCGAATATCCGGACTACGCCGAGCAATGTGCCACGCTGACCACCACCGCGCCGGGTGCGGGCGCGGCCCGCCAGGCGTTCTCGCTGGCCTACCGGCTGCTGACGGTCCGGCTGGCGAAGCTGCAGGCCGCGTCCGGGGTGGTGTCGCGCAACCGCATCACCACCTACCTCGTGGGTATGAGCGGCCCGATCCCCCAGCAGGGATCGAAGGCCCGGGTACTCGCCGGGCTAGCCCTGCTCGCCCTTATAGGGGTGCTGACCGTTTCCCGGTTCATCGAGCGCCACGGCAACCGGACCCGGCGGGTCCAGGGCCACCGGGGCGATCGCAGGCGTCTGCCGCGGCTGGCTGCGATCCGCAGGTGGCGCCGGGGAGAAGTCAGCTAGACGGCGCGGCCGACCGGGCATGGCACCCCTTCCGGCCCGGGTCCTCGGCGAAGCCGCCCGCACCGACACCTTCCCGGTGAGCGCCGACGTCATCGGGGCCAGCGCCTGCCGGGGGGGCCAGGGCTGCACCACCGACGTGGGCTGGGCCAGCCCTGGTTCCGGATACGAGGCCGGAGCCCCGCAGCGAGCCGGCATAGCTGCTCAGCCAAATGGCCGCCTACTGCCGTAATGCCGGAATATATAGCTGCTGAACAGAGGCGATCATTTCGTCCCGGTCCTGGTAGCCAGCGTCGCCGGGCCGGCCGACTGCGCATCGTATCCCCCGCAATATCGTGCCCTCTCCCAGATATCTCGAGTATCCGTTTTGCCTGATGGCACAGGTCAGCCCCACTGCGGCGAAAGAGTAGCGCAACGGGTGAATACTCCGCTCAGCACCTGCCTGAATTCTCGTTGAATCCGTGCAGGTCAGTGACACCGTGATTACGCTCGGTTTAGCCGGCGGGATTGGGGCCCCGCCAAAGAGCACGGGGGAACACATTTGCGGACGTTACTTCTGCTCACTTCGCGCAATCTCGACGAATGGCATGCTAACGCCGCCACGACAGCACTCCCGGGGGGCGCACTGCCCTACGGAATGCATCATCTTTCGGGCAAATTCCAGCTAAGCTGGTCCACCGCGCACCACAAACAGCCATGGCGGACCCCGGTGCCCAGAATCGCGGGGCGCCTGGCCCGCCGCCGCTCACCCGGACTCCAGGGCTCACTGGGATCCTGGTGTTCCATTTCGCAGCAGAAGACTGCAGATGTCGCCTTGTCGGTGTTTGAGGATTCCGGGCTCGGTTTCGCCCGATGGCAATCCTTGTCGCGCCTGGCACCCAGTCTGCGGACCCCCCACGTTATGGTCGCATGCTGGCTAGCTGAGGACAGCCAGCACATGACGCCATCGCAGCGCACCTCAATCCGCCGCTCCATGAGTTCGATATCCAGAATCGTCGTTTTCTCGGCGAATCAGGTCCCAATCCTGCAGGACCTTCTCGGCGTCACGCCGGAACGACTCACCGTAGTCCCTTTCGCTGTGGATACTCAGTACTACAGCGTCTCCCAGGCAGATGGCCCAGGAGGAGGAGGGGGGCTGGTCGCCGTAGGCGGGGATTCCCGGCGTGACTATGCCACGCTCATGGACGCTGTACGGATAGCAGGCGTGCCAATCACCGTCGTCTGCTACCCGCAGAACATCTCGGGCCTGAAACTCCCCCCACAGGTCAAGATTCTCTCTAACGTCCCGCACGACGAATACCGCCGCCTGCTCCTCGGCGCGGACCTCGTGGTCACGCCCACGCTCGCGCCCGCCTACCCAAGCGGGCAAACCGTGGTCCTGGAAGCCATGTCCATGGGACGCGCCACGCTCACCACGGATTCCCCCGCGATGCGGGAGTACGTGAACGACGGGGTGGACGGCGTCCTCGTGCCACCTCGCGCACCAGCGGAAATGGCACAAATGATCAGCGACCTGCTGAAAGACGATGACCGGAGGCAGTCGCTGGGCGCAGCGGCTGCCAAGACCGTCCACGCCTACTTCGACCTCGAGCACATGTGGCAGAAAATGGCCGAACTGCTCAGCATCGCGCTCCAGGACCAGCCGGACCGGGACTGACCACCGAAGAGACTGCAGGCTGTCTCCGGTTCTTCACGCTGCGCGGAATCGGCCGCGGACCCGGCTCAGGTCCATCACGCTGAGCGGGAACCGGCCACCGGGCACCATCCGGTCAGGCCTGGCCTCCCCCGCGGGAGCGGCCTGCCCCGTTGCCCTGACCGGCCGGGGCCGCGGTCATGGCGGCCGGGACGGCAGCGGTGACCGGCCCGGCCCGGCCCGGCTGTTCGTCCCGCTCGTCCTGCCCCGCCTGCGCATAGTGCTTCCGCAGCGTTCTGAGCACTCCTCGCATGCGAAGCAGCAGCAATCCGATGACGAGGAGGCCGGCCAGGGCACCCCAGCACAGCGCGATCAGGGCGCTGGGCACCCTGGCAGAGACTGCGGCAGCGGCGAGCCCAGCCAGGGCAGCTCCTGCCAGAGGAAGGCCGAGCCGGACGGCCAGCGCCCGGCCGGTGATGCCGACCCGGTGCAGCTCGAAGAGATACCAGGGAAGCGGGACGATGGCCGCCACCGTCAGCTCGGCCAGGGCCAGCCCGGATATCCCGTGCACCCTGGCCCCGGCGATCAGGCCGGGCACCAGGACAAAGAGCCACACCAGCTGGAGGGTGAAGACCACCCGGGACTTGGCAAGCACCACGAAGTAGTCAAAGGTGAGCTGGAAGAAGATCTGCAGTGCGGCGAGCAGCGCCAGCCAGGTCAGCGGCTGGCCCGCGGGGAGCCAGCGCGACCCATAGACGATTCCGACGAGCGGCACAGCGCAGCCCGCCTCGACCAGGCAGACCGGCAGGGTCACCGCACTGACCAGAGCCAGCATGGTCTCGAAGCCGGTACGCATGGCCGGCGGGTCATGCTGGAGCCGGGCCAGTGTGGTGGGGGCCACCCGGCTTATCGGTTCGGTGAATGCGGCCGCAGGCCAGTTCGACAGGTTACCGGCCAGCACAAAGAAACCCAGTGCGGTGACGCCTAGCATGCGGCCGACGACAAGTTGATCCAGGTTGGCTACGGCGAACGAGATGACACCGGACCCGGCCAGCGGCAGGCCGAACCGCAGCAGCCCCCGTGCCTCCCGGCGGTTGAAGCCGAACCGGAGCGGTTGGGGCGAGAAGCGAACCAGCAGGATCACCGCCACCAGGCAGCCCGCCAGCCGCCCCAGGGCCAGGCTCATGGGCCCGAAGCCCGCCAGGGCCAGAGCGGCTGTCACGGACGTGCCCAGCCAGATGTTCGCCTGATCAGCGATCATCTGCTGACCCTGGCGGAAGTTGCGCTGCAGGAGTCCGGCCGGGGCGGTGGCGAACCCGTCGATGATGATGATGATGGACAGCGTCCGCACCACTCCCGTGGCCGAAGGCGCTCCCATCGCCGCCGCGTACGCCGGTGCGCCCACGTAGCAGCCGGCGTACAGCAGCACGCTCGTGATCACCGAGATGGTGGTGACCGTCGGCGCAATCTCGCGAGGATCCCCTGGCCAGCGCACGATGGCCAGGCTCACCCCGAGGTCATTGAAATTCGCCATGATGCTCAGGGCCACGGAGGCGACGGCGTAAGTCCCGAATGAGTGCGGTCCCAGCAAGCGGGCCAGCATGATCCCGACACCGACCGTGCCCAGCTTGGCCACCACACTGTTGGTAAAGCTCCACCCGAGCGCCCCGCCCGCCTGGCCGGCCAGGCTCCGCCCGGACGATGGCGCTGCAGCCTCACCCGGCCTGCCGCGTCGCCGGCCCATGCCGGCCCGGAGAGCACGGGCCCCGCGGCGCACTCCGCCGCGACCGCGCGCCCGCCATCCCGCGTTTCCCGGAAGCGGGAACCGGCGCCGGTCAGGAGATGGCTTCATACATCTCAGCGGCGCGATTCGCCCAGCTGTGCCGTGATGCCAGCGCGCGCCGCCGGGCCATGAGGGCTGGCGGGCAGCCCTCTCGCAGCAGGCGCCCGACGGAGTCGGCAAAGCGGGCTGGTTCTGATGTGACTGCGATCAGGTCGGTATCCAGCCAGCGGATTGCGGGCAGGTCCGAGGCCACGACCCCCCGTCCAGCCGCCAGGTACTCCAGTGTCTTCAGGGGGAAACTGCCGCGATTGAACGGGCTGTCACCGTAAGGCACCAGGCCGACATCTATCAGGCGGAAGTAACCGGGCAGAGAGTCGAAGGGCTTAGGCCCCACCCACTGCACGTTGGGCCGCCGGAGCAGAGCCTCCAGGCGCTCCGGCTCGAATTCGGGATCCCGGGGCCCAACCATCATCAGGGACCAGCCGCGGCCCGCGACCGCTTCGAGCAGGCGCAGGTCAATGCGCCGGTTAATGTGGCCGACGAAGCCGGTCACCGGGCCGGGCAGCGTGAAATCGGACGGCAACGGCGCCTGGTCCACATCACTATAGGCACCCGCATCGACGCCGTACGGGATAAGTACCGTTTGCAGGCCGCGCGTCCGCCACGTTTCGGCCACAATCGGATTAGCGGCCACCACGAGGTTGGCCGCCGCGGCCACAGCACGTTCCCGGGTGTCCAGCAGCCCAGCATTCAGGCCGAGTAGGTCTGCACCACCCACGTAGTCATCCTGTGCCCAGTAGATACGTGACGCTTCGGCGCAGGCACCAAAAACGTCATGCTGGGCCCACGCTGAGATGACCGCCCGGACCTGCCCGCCGAGATGAGTGGTGGTCTGGCGGAGGTAGCGGCGGATCAGCGCGCCGCTAAGTGTGACCAGACCTCGCTGCGAGGAAAACGGCTGAACCAGCGGAGTGATCCGGGCGAAGCCCGGCATCTCCAGGCGAAGACCCGGGTTCTTCACGAGGCGGAGAGCCCGTTGATCCCCCGATACGGTGAGCCGTGACACCGGTGGGTCTACGTAGAGCACCGGCATCAATCTGGATAGCTGCTCAGCCATGTGCCGATCCGCGAGCTTGATGCCATCGAAACTATTAGCGGCGCAAATCACAACCATCTGATCCCAGGAGCGGCCAGGGTGCGGCCTGATATGCACGCTATCCTCCAGATATCCCGCTTCGTGTACATTCCATGGCCACACTGGCAGCCATAGCGGGCTGCCTGGGCGGCGAAAGAGTATCGCAATGCGCCACACTCCGCGCAGAATAAACTGGAATTCTTTCACGGCTAACTCATCCCTTTGGCCCAGGTGTTGCTCTCGGCCTCAGCGACCGAGCGGAGACCATGCCGAAAGCTCGGAGGATGGCATTATGAACAGCACTTCTCCCGGCCGAACGTGATCTAGACGACTGGTCAACTAATACTTCGGCCAGGCCGCTTCCCGGCGGACTCGAGGGCCTCGAATAGCCTCCGCACTGATCAGGCGCAAGGCGCCCGGCCTGCCAGGCTTACTGATTTCCTGCTGACCCATTTCATGACTGGCGGAGGCCCGCGCCTGGGCCGGACCTGGCCCAGCCCGCGTCTGGGCCGGATCCGGCCCAGATCTGCCGGCCCGTCCTAGCGCGCAGCAGTGGCGTCCGCGGCCCTTCCCGCCAGGCGAAGATACTCGGCAGCAATAAGCGGCATCGTGAACTCAGCTCGTTGCGCGTTGGCCAGCGCGCGGGCGGCCAGGCCCGCAGAGCGGTCCTGATCCGCCAGGATCTCCTCGATGGCCCGGGCCCAGTGTTCTGGCGGGTCCGCCGCCCCCAGCAGCACGCCGGACTCACCCATCGCCTCCGGCACACCACCCACCTTGCTGGCCAGTACCGGGATCCCGTTCGCGCACGCCTCGAGCACCACCCGGGAGAACGCCTCTGGGCACTGGCTCGGCGCCAGGAGGATCGCGGTCGAGCGGTAAACGTCGGCCAGTCCGACCGATCGCGGTCGGAAGGTCACGTTGGGGAGCGTCGCCATCCTGCGGTCCAGGGCCTCGCGCTCATCGGCCCGCATGTTCCAGGCCTCCACGAACACGAACTGGCGATGCGGAAGCAGTTGCGCGACCCGCAGGGCGACCTCCAGCCCTTTCATCGGTATCGGGTTGACGAAGGTGATGTGGTCAGGCTCCCGGTCAGGGACGATGCACGCCTCCAGCCGGACCGGCGGGTAGATGACCGCCGGGGAAATACCGAGCAGATCCGCCGCCAGGCCGGCGACGAAGTGTGACACCGCGACCAGCGTGACCAGGGGGCTCCGGATGGCGGCACTGGCTTCCGGGTCGTCGCCGACCGCCCGGGCCAGCAACTCTGCCTCGGCCGCCGAGGGGATCCGCATCACCGCCGGCACCCCCAGCCGGGATGCGACCCGGGCCAGCAGGGGGCCGCCTGGCCCCTGGGTGATCACCAGATCCGGTGGGCAGCCGATCATGCTGGCCCGGAGATAGCTCGGGAGCTGCCAGGACCCGCACCGGATGGTAGGGTAACCGTTGCTGGCGTCCTTCCGGCGCAGGAGGCACTTCCCGGTCAGCGTCTCCAGTGCCCGGTAACCGAGCAGGCGGTTCCGCCCGCGGACGGTGGCCAGCACGGCGACCTCGTGCCCCTGATCCTGCAGCGTCAGGGCCAGATCATGGACGTCCATGCGCGAGCCGCCCATGTTATCCGGGAAATGCAGCTCATTTGCGGCAAAGAGTACGCGCACGATCAGGGCCTCCGGATGCCGGGTCTCCCGGACAGGATCAGCTCATGCATAGGGAGAAACTAGCGCGCGGAAACGCACAACCAGGCCCGGTCGCCAGTAATGCTGAGTCATGTTCATGGCAAATCAAGCCAAACAATGCACCAGAACCGGGTCTTGCCGGCGCTTCGTTCAGCCTTTAACGGCGCCGCTGATGGCCCCGACGAAATGCCGTTCAGCGAGCACGAAGAATCCGAGCGCGGGCAGCATGGACAGCGCGGTGTAGGCGAGGATCTCCGCCGTGTTCTGTGAGTACTGGGTCTGGAAGGTGGCCACGCCCAGGGGCAGCGTGAAGCGGCTCTGGCTGGTGAACACCAGCAGCGGCAGCAGATAGGTGTTCCAGCTGGTGACGAAGGCCAGACCCTGCACGGCGTGGCCGGGAGCCCGGCTGAGGCGGCGGGCCTCGCGCTGCGCGCGGGCATCGACGTGGAACTGCCGACCGTGAACTGCTACGGCGGCCCGCTGCGGCAGGCCATCGAGGCCGGCGCGATCGACGTCGGGCTGGTCAACCGCGCCGCGCGGCGGGTGCTGACCCAGAAATGCGAGCTGGGCCTGCTCGACCCGGGCTGGTCGGCAGAACCGGACCTCGCCGACCCGGGACTCCCCGGCGGCAGCACCCTCGGCGGCAGCGCGCTGGACGACACTGAGTCCCGCTCGCTGGCCCGGGAGATCGCCCGCCGCTCCGTGGTCCTGCTCACCAATCAGGGCATCCTGCCGCTGGCCCCGGGACAGCGGGTCGCGGTCGTGGGGCCGCGGGCGCACGAGGCCAGCGCGATGTTCGGCTGCTACTCGTTCCCGCAGCACGTCGGCGTGCACTACCCCGGGGTGCCCCTGGGCATCGAGGTGCCGACGGTGCTGGACGCGCTGCGGGCCGACCCGGCCGGGTACACGGTGAGCTACGCGGAAGGCTGCCCGGTGCTGGGCGGGGACGACGCCGGCCTGGCCGGGGCGGCTGCGGCGGCCGCCGCCGCGGACGTCTGCGTCGCGGTCCTCGGCGACCGGTCCGGTCTGTTCGGGCGGGGCACCTCCGGCGAGGGCTGCGACGCGGCCGACCTGCGGCTGCCCGGCCGCCAGGAGGACCTGCTCGAGGCGCTGCTGGCCACCGGGACGCCGGTGGTGCTGGTGCTGGTGCTGCTGGCCGGGCGGCCGTACGAGCTGTCCCGGCAGGCGGGCCAGCTGGCCGCCGCGGTGTGCGCGTTCTACCCCGGCGAGGAGGGCGCGCCCGCGCTGGCGGACGTGCTGAGCGGGCGGGTCAACCCGTCGGGCCGTCTGCCGGTCAGCTTCCCGGCCGCGGGCTCGAACCAGCCGGGCACCTACCTCGCGGCCCCGCTGGGCCAGCGCAGCCAGGTCAGCAACATCGACCCCACCCCGGTCTTCCCCTTCGGGCACGGGCTGTCCTACGCCCCGGTCACCTGGGTCAGCGTCCGGTCCTGCGGACCGCCGCAATGGCCGGCCGACGGCTGCTGCCAGTTCACGGCCACGCTCCGGAACGAGGGCACCATCGGGGCGGCCGAGGTCATCCAGGTGTACCTGCATGACCCGGTGGCCGAGGTGGCCCGCCCGGTCCAGCAGCTGATCGCGGCGGCCCGGATCGACCTGCCGCCGGGCAGCACGCGGACCGTCCAGTTCACCGTGCACGCGGATCTCACCAGCTACACCGGGCGGGCCGGCCACCGGCAGGTCAACCCGGGCGAGGTGGAGCTGCGGGTCGGCCGGTCAAGCGCGGATACCGAGGTCACGCTCCGATACACTCTCACCGGCCAGCGCCGGGAGGTGGGCTTCGACCGGGTGCTGCATCCGGAAATCACGCTGCTGCCCGCCGGCTGACCGACGCGAGGATCCCTATGCTCCGCGACCTTCCCCTGCCCGAACTGCGCCAGTACCGGCCCGCGGTGGACGAGCCCGCGGACTTCGACGAGTTCTGGGCCAGCGAACTGGCCGCCGCGGCCGCCCTCGGCGCCGAGCCGGTCTTCACCGCCGCGCCGACCCGGATCCAGCACGCGGATGTCGTGGACGTGACCTTTCCGGGCTATGGCGGCGACCCGATCAAGGGCTGGCTGCTGCTGCCGCACCTAAGCCCGCCAGACCGGGCGTTCGTGGTCGAGTACGTCGGCTACGGCGGCGGGCGCGGGGACCCGTTCGAGTGGCTGACCTGGAGCTGCGCCGGCCACCCGCACCTGATCATGGACACCCGGGGCCAGGGCGGCGGGTGGCGCAGCGCGGACACCCCCGATCCCAGTGACCCGGGCGCGCCCAGCACCCCGGGGTTCCTCACCCGCGGGGTCGCCGACCCGCGCACGCACTACTACACCCGCCTGTTCATCGACGCCGCGCAGGCGGTGGCCGCGGCCCGGCGGCACCCGGCCAGCGCCGGACGGCCCGTGGTGACCACTGGGGGCAGCCAGGGCGGGGCGCTGGCCATCGTGGCGGCCCACCTGGCCGGCGACGTGGCCGCGACCTTGCCGGAGGTCCCGTTCCTGGCCCATTTCCGGCGGGCCGTGGAGATGACCGAGAGCCGTCCCTATGCCGAGCTCATCGAGTACCTGAGCGTACAGCGCGGCCAGGTAGATCAGGTGTTCCGCACGCTGTCCTACCTCGATGTGGTCAACCACGCCAAGCGGGCCACGGCGCCGGCCCTGTTCTCCGTCGGGCTGGTGGACGACATCACCCCGGCGTCCACGGTCTTCGCCGCGTTCAACCACTACGCGGGACCGAAGCAGATCGAGGTCTACCCGTTCAACGGGCACGACGGCGGCGGGACCCAGCACTTCCTGGCCAAGCTCGCCTTCCTCGCCGCCGCGCCCGGCCCCCCCGCCGTTCCATGATCCTGGTCAATTGGTGCTGTCCCAGCGCACTGATTGCCCAGGATCATGGAACTTGACCAGGATCATGGAACGCCCGGGTGGGCACGGAGGCGGGCGGAAGGAGCGGGGTCAGCTGACGGGCGGCGGCGTTCCGGCGGCGCTGGCGGCCAGAGCCGGGTCCCAGGCGCAGGCCACGCAGGCCTGCTGGAACGCGGAGCGCGCGAACTGCACCGCGGTCGCGTGCGGATCCTCAGCGGCCCGGACGTCGTCCCAGTCCAGGATGTACTCCCCCAGCGTGCCGTCCCAGCGGGCGGCGGGCGGGGACACGGCCAGGCCGCCGAAACCCTCCGGCGCCGGGTGCGCGTAGGCGTAGAACGCGGCCCGGCCGTAACGGCCGTCGCCTGGCCACCAGCCGACCGCGACCTCCTGCGCGTCCATGGCGTTGCGCATGATGAAGTCGGCCGAGGGCGGGCTGGCGGGCTGGCCGGAGAACAGGCTCACGGCCAGGTCGAATGAGCCCCACCAGGCGTTGACCGGCGTGGACCGGCCCCGGTACGGGGCCCGGTAGTCGGCGAGGACCAGGGCCGCCTGAGTCGCGGCGGCGAAGTAGTCACGGACCTGCCCGGGGTCGTAGGTGGCGTGCTCGTGATCCTCGTCGAGCGGGACCCGCCACGCCACCTCCTGCGGGGTCGGGTCGATCTGCACCGGGCCGCCCAGCCGCCCTACCGCGGCCAGCAGCTCGCGGGTCACGTCGCCGACCGGACGGTCCGGGGTCAGCGCGACCCGCTCGCCCCGGCCGCCGCTGTGCTCGACCACCGCCTCATGCGTCCGCAGGTCCAGCGCGGCGACCAGCGACCCGGAACCGTCCGGCGCGGGCAGCGGGGCGGTCTCCCATCCGCGGGCGGTCAGCCGCAGCGCCGCGTGCTGGAGCTCGGGCTCCGGCGGCGCGAGCCGGACCGCCAGCTTGCCAAGCACCTGGGTGTGCGCGTGCAGAGTGTCGCAGGTCGCGCGCCAGCCCTCATAGGAGCAGGCCGGCCAGTTACTGGTCATGGTCGGCACATTAGTACCCGGCGCCCGGACCATGACCAGCCACCGCCGGGTGGCGGGCACCGGCCCTCCGCTCACATGTTGTAGACCTGGATTTCCGACAGGCCGATGTTCTGCGTGGTCGCGCTGACCTTGGTGATGTTGAGCTGCAGGGTGGTGACGGTCTTGGCCGCGAAGGTGAGCGTGACCCCGGCGCCGTCGTTGGTCAGCTTCGGCACGGTGATGCTGGACCCGTCGCTGAACTTGATGTTGCCCGCCGTGATCTGGTCGTTGAGATTGGGCCGGTCATACAGGACGATCGTGTCGAACGTCTGCGGGCTGGACCAGGTCAGCTTCAGCCAGCTGCCGGCGCCGCCGCCGATCGTGGCCCACTCGACGGTGGAATTACCCGGATAGCCGCCGATGATCCCGTCGATCGCCTTGGCCGCGCCCTGCCCCGTGCTGAGGTTCTGCGACGACGCGGTCGCCGTCGCGGCCAGGGCCAGGTCCGTGGGGGTGGTCACGGTGATCGTGACGTCGGCCGGGCTGCTGCTGTTCTGCCCGTCGCTGACCACCAGCTGGAACGTCAGCGTGGCCGGGCTGGACGGCGCGGTGAACGTCGGCTGCACGGCCGTGTCACTGGAGAGCGTCACCGTCCCCCCACCGGCCTGGGACCACAGGTAGGTGAGCGGATCCCCCTCCGGATCGGAACTCCCCGACCCGTTCAGCGTGACCGTCGCGCCGGTATTCACCGTCTGATTCGGACCAGCATTCGCGACCGGCGCCTGACCCCCGCTTCCGGTGTCATAGACCTGGATTTCCGACAGGCCGATGTTCTGCGTGGTGGCGCTCACCCCGGTGATGTTGAGCTGCAGGGTGGTGACGGTCTTGGCCGCGAAGGTGAGCGTGACCCCGGCACCGTCGTTGATCAGCGTCGGCACGGTGATGCTGGACCCGTCGCTGAACTGGATGTTGCCCGCCGTGATCTGGTCGCTGAGGTTCGGCCGGTCATACAGGACGATCGTGTCGAACGTCTGCGGGCTGGACCAGGTCAGCTCCAGCCAGCTGCCGGCGCCGCCGCCGATCGTGGCCCACTCCACGGTGGAATTACCCGGATAGCCGCCGATGACCCCGTCGATCGCCTTGGCCGCGCCCTGCCCCGTGCTGAGGTTCTGCGACGACGCCGTCGCGGTCGCCGTCAGGGCCAGGTCCGCCTGGCCGCCGGTCACCGTGACCGTCACATCCGCCGGTTTGCTGGTGTTCTGCCCGTCGCTGACCGTCAGCTGGAACGTCAGCGTGGCCGGGCTGGACGGCGCAGTGAACGTCGGCTGCACCGCCGTGTCACTGGACAGCGCCACCGTCCCCCCGCCGCTCTGGGTCCACTGATACGTGATCGCATCGTCCTCGGGATCGAAGCTCCCCGACCCATCCAGCGTCACCGTCGCGCTCGTATTCACGGTCTGATTCGGACCCGCATTCGCCACCGGCGGCGCACCGGTCGCGGACACGGTGTACTCCCGCAGCAGCCACGCCGCGTAGTCACCGCCGGCACAGCTGGACTGGCTATTGCAGACCTGCGGGTCATCCTGCGCGTAAGCGTAAAAAGCATTCTGCTTCGTGCTGAGATCCGTGCCGGACACGTTAGCGGGAAGGTTTTCCGTGTTATAACCCTCGTACCCCGCGACCGTGTGCGCAGCAGCGTACTGCTGAGTAGCCGCCGCGGTCAGGTAGGCCGTCGTGTAATGGTCGCTATGATCACCGTCACCGTACGTCCCCACGAAATCCTGGGTAAAGATCTGGGCCGGCTGGAAAGCTGTCATCAGGCTGGCCAGCGCGACGACCAGCGAGGTCTGCGTATAGGTCGACGACCCGTCTACCGCGGCGATGGACGTGATCGTGCCCTGCCACAGCTGCTGCAGGCTCACGTTACCGGTGCTGGAGAAACCGTCCCCGGTGAGGTTCCCGTCCGGGAGCCTCAGGTAGGCCAGGGAGATGTTCGGATTCCCGGCCAGGGTGTACAGCGGTATCGGATGACCGCTGACCCCGGCATCCGACTGGGTCCATGAGTTCGCGGTCCCGGCCATCAGCGCGTAGGCCGCCAGGGGACCTTGCTCCCGGGTCATCCAGTAGCTGGCGGGCATGCCGTCGTCGCCCGCGGTGAGGAAGACGGTGCGCACCAGGCTGCCCGCCTGGATCGCGTGCAGCACGTCGGGGCTGATGAAGAGCAGGTCATCGTCCTCGTGCGCGACGATCGTGAGCGTGGCGCCCTGGGCGGGGCCGCTGCGGCTCCCGGGGCCCGTGGTTCTCCTGGCCCTCGGGGTAGTGTCCGCCACCGCGGCCCGCAGGGGCCCAGCGCCGGCCAGGACGAGCGGCATGAGCAGCATGAATGACCTCCGCCTGGAGATGCCCGGTCCGGTGAGAGTGTCCAGGCCGGACGTCAGCCCAGCAGCGGGCGGCCCGGCAAAGGGCGGCCCGGCAGCAGACCGGCCGGCCGCAGACAGGCCGCCAGCAGGCAGGCCGGCCGCAGACTGGCGGGCGCACGGCGTCTTCCGGTGCCGCCCACTGGCGGCCGAGGGCGACGTCGCGCCCAGGACGCGGCCGCTAGCGTGCCGAGCCATGGCGGGTATTCCCGGACGGCACGGCCCCGGCCGGCTGGCCAGGGCAGGCGGGGCAGGCGCAGGGCAGGCCGGATAAGGTGGGCGGCACCCGCCGGCGCTGATTGCTTCTTTATGACTGCTGGGACGCATTGACTGGACTTGTCCTTAAATGAGGATCGCGTGCGGCTAAACAGATTCCTTATCTATCAGAAGATTAACCAGCCTGTATCCTGGGCAGAATCCTGTCCCGCACTTGTACGTTTTTTACCTCGCGGCCGCGGCGAGCGGCAGCATAATTCGTGGCCTTGCCCGGCTTATCCTTTTCGGGCGACGCGTAATGGCTGGCTCGCCGGACGGGAAACGCGGCGAATCCGGGCCAGCATCCCCGGGGCGGCCCCCCGTTTGCAGCCCCAGCGGGCGGGTAGCGGCCGCGGGCAATCCGTTATCGTCCGCCGTGATCAAGGGGAACGCACGTGCAGATCGGCTACAAGCTGGCCACCGAGGCCTTCGGCCCGAAGGAGATCATCCGCCAGGCCATCGCAGCCGAGCAGGCCGGCTTCGACTTCGTGGAGATGAGCGACCACTACCATCCGTGGCTGGAGGCGCAGGGGCACAGCGCCTTCACCTGGAGCCTGCTGTCGGTCATCGCCGCGAAGACCGACCGGATCGGCCTGGCCACGGGCGTGACCTGCCCGTCCGTTCGCTACCACCCGGCGATCATCGCGCAGGCGGCGGCGACCCTGGCCATCGTGTCGGACGGCCGGTTCACCCTGGGCGTAGGCGCGGGCGAACGGCTCAACGAGCACGTCGTCGGGCAGGGATTCCCGGACCGGCGCAGGCGCCAGCAGAGGCTCCGGGAGGCCCTGGACATCATCCGGCTGCTGTGGCAGGGCGGTTACCGCTCCTACGAGGGCAAGTACCTCCGGCTGGACGACGCCCGGGTGTTCGACCTGCCCGGGGAGCTCCCGGTGATCGCGGTGGCGGCGAGCGGTCCGGCCTCGGCGAGGATCGCCGCGGAGCTGGGCGATGGGCTGTTCGCCACGGAGCCCCGCAGCGACCTGGCGGATACCTGGCGGCGGCTGGGCGGCAGCGGGCCGGCCTACGCCGAGATGCCGCTGGCGTGGGCGCCGGACGAGGATGCGGCGATCCAGGCGGTGCTGGAGAAGAGCTCGTTCGCGCTCACCGGCTGGAAGGTGATGGCGGAGCTGCCCAACCCGGTCAACTTCGAGGCCGCCACGGCCAGCATCACGCCCGGGCAGGTGCGGGAGCAGTTCGCCTGCGGGCCCGACGTGCGGCGGCACCTGGAGGTGGCCCAGGACTACGTCAACGCGGGCTTCGACCGCCTGGTCACCATGAACGGGGGCCCCGACCCGGACGGGTTCATGGACTTCTTCGCGAGTGAGCTCGCCGCGCCGCTCCGGGCCCTGCGCCCGGCGCAGGCCGCCTGAGCCGGCCCTGGGCAGGCTCAGCCGTCTGCGGTCAGGGGCCCGTCCGGGCGCCCGTCCACCTCACCCGGAGTGCCCGTCGGGCACGCCGGGGTGCCCGTCCACCCCCTGGGGCTGACCTGCCGGACCATCCATCCAGTGCACCGTGGTGAGGCCGGCCAGGCCGGACACGGTCAGCACCGGGGCGAGCAGGGGCGGGGCGATGAGCTCGAGCCGGGAGGCGTTCGCGAACAGCGCGCTGAGGCCGGCGCTGTCGAGGTACTCGACCGCGCTGAGATCCACGATGAGCGGACCGTCGCCCGGGCCGTCGCCGGCCAGGGCGCTTGCGAGCGCGGGGGCGTTGCTCATGTCGACCTCGCCGGCGACGGTCAGGACCCAGCGGCCGTCGGCGCGCTGGCGGGTAGACAGGGTGAGCGGCGCAGTCATGGGCTAATCCTCAGCTCCATATCCACGGTGGTGCCGGTCCGGCCCCGGTCGATGCTGACGTGCTGCATGAGCGCCCGCATCACGTCGAGGCCACGCCCGCGGAGGGGGTCGGCACCCGGCTGGGCCTCCTTCCAGCGACCGCTGTCGGTGACGGTCAGCCGGAGCCGGGTGGCGGTGGCCTCGGCGGTCAGCCGGACGTCCCGGGCCGGGCGGTCCCGGTACCCGTGCTCGATGGCGTTCGCGCAGGCCTCGCCGGCCGCGACCAGGACGTCCTGGACCGTGCGGCGGGACACCGCGCACCGCCCCAGCCAGGCCCGCAGGGTCGCCCGGGCCGGCGCGAGCTGCCCTTTGTCCGCCGGGAACGTCAGGTCCAGCGCCGCGGGATGGCGGTAGAGGACCAGCGCGACGTCGTCCTCGTATCCGCCGGGCGGGGCCAGGTCCGCCATCACCTGGGTCGCCAGATCCTCCACGGCCGCGGCCTGGCCCGCCTGCACAGCGGTGCCGGCCGGGCCAGCCCCGCGTCGAACGACTGGCGGCGGCGTTCCACCAGCCCGTCGGTGTACAGCAGCAGGGTCGACCGGCCGGGCAGCAGGCAGCTCGCCTCGGTCCGGTGCTCCCCGGTGCGGACCGCGAGCGGGAACGACCGGCCGTCTTCGAGCAGCTCGACCCGCCCCTCGGGGTGGGCCAGGATGCCCGGCGGGTGCCCGGCGCTGCTGTAGATCAGCCGGTCCGCATCCTGGTCGAGGATGCCGCAGAAGACCGTGCTGCAGAAGGCACCGGGAATCAGCGCGGCGAACCGGTCCATCGCGGACAGGGTCTGCGCCGGGCTGGCGTCCTGCAGCAGCAGCGCCCGGCAGGCGCTGCGCAGCTGGCCCATCACGGTCGCGGCGTCCAGGCCATGCCCGACGCAGTCACCGACCACGATGCCGATCCGCCCGTCGGGCAGTTCGACTAGGTCATACCAGTCGCCGCCGACTTCGAGGGGCCGGCTGGCGGGCTCGTAGCGGGCCGCGAAACCCGCGGGCAGCCGGGCGGGACCGAGGATGGCCCGCTGCAGGGCCAGCGCCGTCTGCCGCTGCTGATCTGTCTGGTGGGCCCGGTGCAGCGCCTGGCCGAGGTACCCGCACAACAGCGCGAACAGCGTCCGGTCCTCGGCGGTGAACGGCCGGTCCGGGTCGAGGTCGATCCAGATGACCAGCTGGCCCTCGGGGTGCTCGATGCTGATCCCGACGTCCGGTGACGTCCCGTCCGTCGGCATGAGCAGGGGCCGCTGGCGCAGGCCGGCGATCGCGTCGCGGAGGTCCCCGGGCAGATCCGCCCAGCGGAGGGCGGGGCCGGTCGCGGTCAGCGAGGGCGCCGCGGCGCTGGCCGGCCAGGTGGCGGCGATCACCCGCCGGGCACGCCACAGCCGCTGCAGCTCGGTCAGCGCGCCCTGCAGCGCCTGCGGCACGCTGTCCGCCTGGGAGAGCAGCAGGCCCATCGCGGCCAGGGCCGCCTCCCGCTGCCCGGCGTAATGCTCGGCGGTGATATCCCGCAGGCTGCCGACCACCATGCGCCGGCCGGAGTCGGGGTCCTCGACCTCGTTGAAGTTGGCCGCGACCCACAGCCGGCGCCCGTCCCGGTGCGTGGCGGGGACGACGAAGCCGCCTTTGCTCTGCGCCATGAGGTACTCGAAGGCGTCGCTGGCCTGGCGCCAGGCTTCCGGGTCAGCGTCCTGGCCTGGCCACCAGGGATGGGGAGCCGGGTACGGCAGGCCTTCGGGGCCGTAGCCGAGGATGTCGGTGAAGGCGGCGTTGATCTCGACCACCCGGCCGGCCTCGTCGCAGAGGAAGAACGCCTCGTGCAGCGAGTCGATCAGCGCGGCGCGCCACCGGGCGTGGTGGTTGCGCAGCCGGGCGAGTTCCACGTTCGCCCGGACCCGCGCCAGGAGCTCGGCCGCGGAGAACGGCTTGACCAGGTAGTCGTCCGCGCCGGCCTCCAGGCCCTCGATGGCGGCCTCCTGCCCGGCCCGGGCCGACAGCAGCAGCACCGGCAGGTCCGGGACGTGCGAGTCGGCCCGGAGCGCCCCGACCAGCTGCAGCCCGTCCAGGCCCGGCATCATCACGTCACTGATCACCAGGTCGAAGGGCTGCGCCCGGACCGCTTCCAGCGCCGCCTGCCCGTCGGCCACGGCAGTGACCTGGTAGCTGCCCCGCAGCAGCCGCTGCAGGTACTCGCGCATGTCAGCGTTGTCGTCGGCCAGCAGCACCCGGGCCGCCGCGCCCCGGCCGGCCGGTCCCCGCCGGGGCGCATCGACCGCGGGGGTCACGGCCAGCGCGGCCGCGGCCCGGCTGATCGCCGGGCAGCCACCGCAACGCCTCTTCCAGGAACGGGTCGGCCGCGGCCGAGATCATTTCCGGGCCCGCCGCGGTCAGGTTCTGCTCGGCCAGGTGCTCGTGGCCGAACGGCAGCCGGACGGTGAACGTGGTCCCCGCCCCCTCGGTGCTCTCGGCGGTGATCGTGCCCCCGTGCAGCCCGACCAGCTCGCGCACCAGCGCCAGCCCGATGCCGCTGCCCTCGTTGGACCGGGACGCCGTGCTGGGGATCCGGTGAAAACGCTCGAACAGCCGCGGCATCTCGGCCGCCGCGATCCCGCTGCCGGTGTCGCGGACCCGCAGCACCGCCCGGGAATCCTCGGCCCGGAGCGAGACGCTGATGGTGCCCTCGAAGGTGAACTTGAGCGCGTTGCTGAGCAGGTTGAGGACGACCTTCTCCCACATCTCCCGGTCGATGAAGACGGGCTCGGGCAGCTCACCGCAGTCCACCTGGTAGGCCAGGCCGGCCCGGTCGATCGCGGAGCGGAACACGCTGGCCAGGTCGGCGGTGAAGGCCGCCAGGTCGACCGGCTCGTAGTGGGCCTCCATCCGGCCGGCCTCGATCCGGGAGAAGTCCAGCAGCGTGTTGACGAGCTTGCCCAGCCGCAGGCCGTTGCGGTGGATGAGCTCGAGTTCCTCGCGCACGGCCAGGTCCTGGGAGGCCAGCTTGACGCGCAGCTCCTGCACCGGGCCCATGATCAGCGTGAGCGGGGTGCGGAACTCGTGGCTGATGTTGGAGAAGAACGTGGTCTTGGCCCGGTCCAGGTCGGCCAGCTCCTCGGCCCGCCGCTGCTGGACCTGGTAGGCCACGGCGCCGTTGACCAGCGCGGCGGTCTGCTGCGCCACCAGGCGGAGGAACGACTCGTAGGCCTCGTCCACCGCGTGCCCGGCGCTGGCCGCGAGCACGATGACGCCCGTGGCCTGGCCGCCGGTCTCGCCGACCAGCGGCAGCACCATGGCCTGGGCCGGTGGCGTTGCCCATCCGCCCGCGGGCAGCTCGCCGAACCGGGCGGCCACCTCGCTCACCGTCACCGGCTGGCCGCTGTGCAGCACGTCCGCGACCGGCCAGCCGCCGGGGCCGTCCCGGAGCGGGCGGGGATCGGCCTGCGGCGGGCTGCTGGCCACCAGGACCGGCTGGCCGGTGCCGGGGTCGCGCAGGTAAATGGCGGCGAACGGGACGTCCTTCGCCGCCCGCTCCAGGGCGGTCACCACCAGCTGGCAGGCCTCGGCCACGCTGCGGGCGCTGCCTGCCTGGGCGCCCAGGTCCTGCAGGGCGGCGAGCCGCCGCTCGCCGATGACCCGTTCGGTGGTGTCGCTGACCGCGGTGAACACGCCGCGGACCACCCCGTCGTCATCGTGCAGCGGGCTGTAGGAATAGGTCCAGTACGTCTCTTCCCAGTAACCGTGCCGGTTCATCGGCAGCAGCAGGTCCTCGGACCAGGTCGCCTGCCCGCTGGTCATCACCGAGCGGAGCATCGGGCCGATGACGTCCCAGATCTCGGGCCATACCGTGTCGCCTGGCTTGCCGAGGGCCGGGTGCTTGGTGCCGAGCAGCGGGAGATAGGCGTCGTTGTAGAGGAACCGCAGGTCCTTGCCCCACCACACGATCATCGGGAACCGGGAGGTGAGGCAGATCCGGCAGGCGGTGCGCAGGCTCGCGGACCAGCCACCCGGGTCGCCCAGCGCCGTGTCCGCCCAGGGATAGCCGCGCATCCGCCGCGCCATCTCCCCGTCCCCGGGGAACGCCAGGCCCGCGGGCTCGGCGGCATCCATGCTGTTCACGGGGGACCCTCCAGGCCGCCGTCCGGTTGAGGCCGGCAAATCTCCCGGCAGCGTACCCTGCGCGCTACGATCGGGAGGTAAGCCGGAGCCCGGTGCCGGGAACGCGGGGAGAGTCCATGACCGGGCAGGAACTTCAGGTCAGCTGGTCCGGCCGCCACGCGGTCGTGGCCATGCCCGACGAGATCGACCTGGGTAATTCCGACGACGTGGGCGAGCAGCTCAAGGCCGTGGCCGGCCAGTCGCCGGAGCTGATCACCGCCGACCTGACCGGGACCATGTTCTGCGACTCCGCGGGCGTCTACGTGCTCACCCGGGTGCACGAGCAGGTCACCGCGAACGGCGGGGAACTCCGCCTGGCGCTCGGTGACTCACCGGTCGCCCGGATCTTCCAGCTCACCGGCCTGGACAAGATCATGCCGGTGTACCGCGACGTGCAGCAGTCACGGGATACTCCCCGGGCCGAGCCGGGGCCGGAACCGGGCGGCTGACGCTCCGCCGCACCGTCACCATGGTCCCCGCGGGGCCCGGCGTGATGTCCAGCTCGTCCGCGGCCTGCCTGATGACCCGCAGGCCCTGCCCGCCCGGCCACCGCCGGCCGGGCACCGGGGATCCGGCAGGCCGCCACCGGCCCCGGTCGCTCACCTGGATCACCGCCCGGCCGGCGTCGTCCAGGGCCGCGTGCACCGTGACCTTTCCGGCCCCCGCCACCGGACGGCCGTGCACGACCGCGTTGACGGCGGCCTCCCAGACGGCCAGTTCGACGTCGGTGCGATCGGACGGCGACGCCCCGAGCTCATCCAGCCAGTCCCGGAGCCGGATGCGGAGCGCACGGAGGGCCACCGGGTCGGCGGGCAAGTCCATCGACCAGCCGGGGACCGGAACCGGGAGGCGGCGGGCGGCGAGGACCATGGCGGCCGCGCCGCCGCCGGTGAGCCCGGCCAGCACCGCGGGTCCCACCTGATCAGCCAGATCCAGGCCAGCCAGGCCAGCGCCAGCCAGATCCGGGTCAGCCAGATCCGGAGCCGCCGGATCGGGCGTCCCGGCGCGGCCTGCGCCGGCCAGGACGGCCATGGCCGAGGCCGCCGCCCGCCGGGCGGCCGCGGCCGCGCTGCCCCCGTCCGGGCCTTCCCCCTCCGGGGCTGCCCCGCCCGGATCTGCCCCGTTCGCGCTGCCGCCGCCCGGCAGGCCGCGCGGCCCGGAGTAGAGCAGCAGGACCGCCCCGGGCGGCACGACCGCGGTCCCGGTGTCCGGATGCCCGGGGCCGGGACTCGCCGACCCGGGCCGGCCCGGCCCGGGGGGCGCCGGCGCCGGTGACCGCGCAGATCAGCGGCCTGGGCTGGCCGACGGCGGCGTAGCGCAGTTCCCCCGTCACCGGGTCCAGGAGCGCGACGCAGGCCGAGGTCCCGCGCGCGTCCGGGGTCCCGGCCGCCGCGGCCTCCAGGCCCGCCAGCGCCGCCGCCGGGGCCGCCCCGCCGCGCAGCGACTCCCGCAGGCCGGCCCGCAGCCGCCCGGCCGCCGCCCCGGCCTGCCCGCCGGGCCGGTGAGCGTTAACACTGCCGATGACCAGCGCGGTCGCGCCGCCCGGGACGACGAAGACGTCGAGCCAGTCCCCCTCGGTCCCCGGTCCGCCGGCGGCCGGGCCACGGCAGGCCGACAGCCGCAGCCGCGGCAGCACGGGCAGCGTGGCCGGGAACAGGGCGGCCGGGAACAGCGTGGCCGGGAACAGGGCGGCCGGGAACAGCGCGGCCGGGAACAGCGCGGCCGGGGACAGCGCGGCCGGTGTGTCCGGCGCCGGCCGTGCTCCTCCGGAGGCCTCTGACATGCCTGCGCTCCCTGAGCGTCGCTGCTGGGCTTTCCTGGGCTGGGCTTTCCTGGCCGGGGGCTACCCCGAATAAGGGGGCCGAATCAGGGACCGGGATTACGGTCCGCATGATACGGGCCGCGCCGGGTAGGGCGGGGGGCCTGCCGCGGCACCCGCCTCAACGCCCTCAACGACCTCGCGCTGACCCTCAAGCACATCCACTGGAACGTGGTGGGCCCGCAATTCATCGCCGTGCACACCATGCTCGACCCGCAGGTGGACGCCGTCCGGCTGATGGTCGACGAGACCGCCGAACGGATCGCCACCCTCGGCGGGTCGCCGTCCGGCACACCCGGCGCCCTGGTCGCCGCCCGGTCCTGGGACGACTACTCCCTGGGCCGCGACAGCGCGCTGGCCCACCTGGGCGCGCTCGATGTCGTCTACGCGGGCGTCATCGAGGCCCACCGCAAGGCGATCGCCGCGACGGACGAGCCGGACCCGGTCACCCAGGACATGCTCATCGAGCAGGCCGGGCAGCTCGAGCAGTACCAGTGGTTCGTGCGGGCCCATCTCGAAGACCCCAGCGGCGCCCTGGCCACCTCCGGGGCCCGGACCGAGCGGCAGGCGGCCGCCCGCACCCGCACGAAGTAACCCCGGCGCAGGCCAGTCCGGCCGGCTGAACTGTCCGGCGATCTTGTCCGTCTTAAGGGGTAACCCGGGTCTTCGACGCTCCCCGATCCGGTTCCCGCCACCCGGCGCCGCGGACGCAGCGGCGACCCCACCCGGGCGGTTCCCCGTGCGGACGATAGGACACTGCCGATGTCGCTTGCTGCCCTGTTTTCCTGGATGATCACCGTCGGCGGCGGCCTGTACCTGCTGACCATCTGGCTCATCGAGTACGACCACGAATTCCAGTCCGGCGCGGCCACCCGCCTCCCGGTGCCGGTGATCAGCACGCACGCCCTGCTCGCCCTGGCCGGCCTGGGCCTGTGGGGCTTTTACCTGGTCAGCGGCTCCACCCGGCTGGCCTGGGCCGCGGTGGCGCTGCTCGCCGTGGTCGCGACCCTGGGCCTGATCATGGCGGCCCGCTGGGTCGTGGTGTACCGGTCCCTGCGGGCCCCGCGGGCCGCGGTCGCCGGCCCCGGCGCGCATAGTGCACCAGCCGGCTACGTCAACTTCGCCGCAACGGAACGGTCCGGCTCCGGCCACGACGCGAACTCCAGAGTCGCGGGGCCGCCCGAACGGCACTTCCCGCTGCCGGTCGTCATCGCGCACGGGCTCTTCGCCGCGCTGACGATCGTGTTCGTCGTGCTGACCGCCCTGGCCGTGGGCGGCAGCTGACCGCGGGCCCCGGCGCGGTGGCCAGTGCGGGCCAGCCAGTGCAGGCCAGTCACTGCAGGCCAGTCACTGCAGGCCGTAGCGCAGGCCGGGGGCGGTCGCCGCGATCTCCATCAGCCGGTTGTACTTGGTGATCCGCTCGCCGCGGGCCGGTGCCCCGGACTTCAGGTGCCCGCAGCCCGTGCCGACGGCCAGGTCGGCGATGAACGGGTCCTCGGTCTCCCCGGAGCGGTGCGACACGAACTGCCGGTAGCCCGCGCGGCGGCACACCGCCATGGCCTCAAGCGTCTCGGTGACCGTGCCGATCTGGTTGAGCTTGATCAGCGACGCGTTCGCGATGCCGCGCTCGATAGCCCTGGTGATGATGGCCGGGTTGGTGCAGAAGTTGTCGTCGCCGACCAGTTCAATCCGGTCGCCGAGCCGGGCGGTCAGCGCGATCCACCCCTGGTCGTCGTCTTCGCCGAGGCCGTCCTCGATCAGGTGCACCGGGAACTCCGCCGTGATGGCGGCCAGCCGGTCGATGAGATCGCCGCTGGTCAGCGGGATCCCGGAGACGAGGTAGGTGCCGTCCGCCTGGCGGAATTCCGACGCGGCCAGGTCCAGGGCGATGCTGATCCCGTCCCGGCCGGGCTGGTACCCGGCGGCGGTGATGGCGCCCACCAGCAGCCGCAGCACCTCTTCCGGCTCACTGATCTCGGGGGCGAACCCGCCTTCGTCGCCGAGCCCGGTGGACAGCTTGCGGTCGGTGAGCTCACGCCGCAGCGCGGCGTACACCTCGGCGCCAGCCCGGACCGCCTCGGCCATCGACGGGGCCCCGAGCGGGGCGACCATGAACTCCTGGAAGTCGAGCTCGTTGGGGGCGTGCACCCCGCCGTTGAGCACGTTGAAGTGCGGCACCGGCAGGGACGGCGTCACCCCGTCCGGGGTCAGCCACTGCCACAGCGGGACGGCCGCCGAGGCGGCCAGCGCCCGGGCCAGCGCCATCGAGACACCCACCAGCGCGTTCGCGCCGAGCCTGCTCTTGTTCGGGGTCCCGTCCAGCTCGATCATGGCCTGGTCCGCCTGGGCCAGCCCGGGCCACGACCGCCCGCGCAGCAGGCCGGCCAGGTCGGTGTTGACCGCGCTCACCGCGCCGAGCACTCCCTTGCCGCCGTAGCGGGCGGGGTCCCCGTCCCGGCGTTCCACGGCTTCACGCGATCCGGTCGACGCGCCGGACGGCACCCCGGCCCGGGCGGTCGTCCCGTCACCGAGCCGCACGGTCACGGCCAGTGTGGGCCGCCCCCGCGAGTCCAGAATCTCCAGTGCCGACAGCCCGGCCACCTCAAAGCCCGCCATGATGTCTCCCTGTCTGGCCGGCCGCCCGTCCTCCCGGGACGGGCCGCGGCCGGGCGGGCGGCCCGGCCGCCCGCTCTTCCCACTCTCGCGCCCGGCCCGGCGCCGGGATCAGGGCCAAAGGGCCCGGATCAGGGTCGGCAGGTCACCAGCCGCCCGGGCCCTTCCCTCCGCCCGGCGACCCGGCGCGATCACCGGGCGGAGCGGCGGCGGATGGTCTTCGTTGCGGAGGTGGAAGCGGGGCATGCTGCCGCGGCAGCCGGGCCGCGGCGAGAAGCTCGCGGGGCGCGCCCGTCCCTGATTGACTCGGCATACACGTTGCCTGGCCGAGGCGGGGGGCCCGCGACACCGAGGAGACTCATGACCGAGGACATCCTGGCCCTGGTGGCCACCGCGTCACGGATCCTGGCCGCCGCGGGCCAGGGCGATCTCATCTGGGGACACGCGTCAGCCCGGGACCCGGACGGCCACGGCGTATGGCTGAAGTCGGCCGGCTGGGGGCTGGAGGAGGTGACTCCGGAGCGGGTGCACCTGGTCAGCGAGGACGGCCAGGTCCTGGAGGGCGGCGGGCAGCGGCACAGCGAGTACCCCATCCACACCGAGATCATGATCGCCCGCCCCGACGTCGGCGGCGTGGTGCACACCCATCCCCCGCACGCGGTCGCGCTGGCCGCGACCGGCCAGGCGTTACGGCCGGTCAGCCACGCCGCCAACTATTTCGTGCCGCCGGACGTGCCGCGCTTCACCGGGACCGGCGACCTGATCCTGACCCGGGACCTTGGCCGGGAGGTCGCGGCGGGACTGGGGCCCGCGCCCGCGATCTTCCTGGTCAATCACGGCATCGTCACCGTCGGCCCGGACCTGCAGACCGCCACGGTCGCCGCGGTCCTGCTGGAACGGGCCTGCGCGCAGCAGATGCTCACCCACGCGTTCGGCGGGTGGCCCACCTGGTCCGGGCCCGGGGAGTCCCGGTCCAAGCGGCGCAACATCTACGCCGACGGCCCGGTCCGGGCCGTCTGGGAGTACCTGGCGCGCTCACTCGGTCCTGGCTGAGGGACGGCGCTCAGCCGAAGCGGCCGGTGATGTCGCCGGCGGTCTCCTCGCAGGCCGGGTGCTCGAACAGCGCGGCGGTGTCCGCGTGCTCGACCAGGCGGCCCTGGTAGAGGAACATGGTCCGGTCGGAGATCCGCCGGGCCTGGGCCAGGTTGTGGGTCACGATGACGACGGTCAGCGCGGGCACCAGGCTCCGGACCAGCGCTTCGATCGCCTCTGTCGCCACCGGGTCCAGCGACGACGTGGGCTCGTCGAGCAGGATCACCTCGGGGCGGACCGCCAGCGCGCGGGCCAGGCACAGGAGCTGCTGCTGGCCGCCGGACAGCCGGTACGGCGAGTCGCCGAGCCGCCCGGCGACCGCGTCCCAGAGCCCGACCTCGGTGAGCCGCTGCCGGGCGATCTCCTGAAACTGCCGCCGGCTGGCCAGCTTCTGCGCCCGGACCCCGGAAATCACGTTCTCCAGGATCGACATGGGGAAGGGATTGGGCCGCTGGAAGACCATCCCGACCCGGCGCCGCAGCGTCATCACGTCGGTGTCCGGGGCCCAGATGCTCCGCCCGTCGAGCAGCACGTCACCGGTGTGCGCATAGCCCGCCGTGTCGTCGTTCAGCCGGTTCAGCGTGCGCAGCAGCGTGGTCTTGCCGGAGCCCGTCGGGCCGATCAGGGCGGTGACCGCGCCGGGCCGGAACTCGGCCGAGACGCCGGCCAGGACGACTTTCGGCCCGAAACTCAGGCTCAGATCCTCGGCGCGGAGCACCCCGGCGCGCTCCTCCCGGGGAACGTCCGGGCGGCGGCCCACCGCCGTCACCGCGTCGCCGGCCGGGTCTGCGGGGCCTGGGCCATGACCATCACACCCTGAGGCTACAGTCGGCCACCCTGCCGGCAGGCCAGGCCGCCCGCCGGGCGCTATCACCCAGAGCGGGTGACGACGCTCGTTATTGACAGCGCTGACCATCGTGGAGAGTGGGCGCCGGCCGTTTCGGTCCGGCTGGCCGCCCGCTCGTCCTGGTGCAGCGACAGAGGGAGCGTCAATGGCTTCTGACCGGTACGGTGCGCAGCCATCCGCGCCGCCTGGGGTACTGGCGGGAACATGGCAGGCGACGTTGTTCCTCGGCGCCCTGACCCTGATCCTCGGCATCATCGTGAGCTTCCACCCGACGGGCTCCCTGAACGTGCTCGCGGTGCTGCTCGGCGTGCTGACGATCTTCTCCGGGATCTTCCACCTGATCCGGGTGTTCGACCCCGAAGAGCCGCACCGGATCTGGCTCGGCATCGCGGGCCTGCTGTTCATCGTCATCGGCGTGGTCCTGATTCGCCATCTGCACCTGACCAGGTCCCTCATCGGCCTGATCATCGGCATCACCTGGATTGTCCAGGGCCTCGCCGCGCTGATCGGGGGAATCTCCGGCGGCGCCCGCGAGGGACGAGCCTGGTGGATCTTTTTCGGGGTGGTCAGCCTGATCGCGGGGATCGTGGTCGCATCCGCTCCGGAGTCCTCTCTGAACACCCTGGCCGTCCTGCTCGGGATCTGGTTCATCATCATGGGCATCTTCGAGATCACCGGGGCCTTCATGCTGCGGCACGCGCTCCGCGCCGTGCGGGGCACCCCTGACCAGCTGGACCGCAATGCGCCGCACACCGTGATGGACGGATGAGAGGCAGCCTCTTACCCGCCCATGCCGGCCATTCCCGGAGGTTCTTATGTCTGTCCTGAGCAGGAAACGCGCGGCCGAGACCGAGCAGGGCCGCCTGCGCCAGCTGGCCTGGGTGGCCGTGGCGGCCCGGGCCGCGGCGCCGATGGCGAAGACCGCCGGGATGGCCGCCCAGGACGGCGCCCGCAGCGCTGCGACCTGGACCGTGACGTGGGCCACGCCGCGGGTCAACGGGGCGCGCGCCTGGACCGCGCCGCGCATCGAGCGGGGCGGCCTCGTGCTCAGGGACACCGTCGGCCCGAGGATCAGCGATGTCCTCACCGCCACGGCTCGTCGCGTCGATGTCGCCACCCCCGGCCAGGATGCCGGTGCGCTGCGGCGGCGCTGGCCCCGGGTGCTCGGGGGAACGGCCCTGCTGGCGGGCGCCGGCGCGGTCGTGGCCATCGTGCTCCGGCGGCGGAAAGATGACGGGACGGGCGGGGCGCCCGGGCCGGCCGCCGAGGCCGGCAGCGGACCGCAGACCGCGGGCGGCGGCGAGCCGGGCCCGGGCGGCGGCGAGCCGGGCGCGGGCGGCGGCGAGCCGGGCGCGGGCGGCGACGCTGGGCCAGACGGCACGGGGCAGGGCACCGGGCGAGACAACACCGGGCAGGACAGCGTCAGCGGGCAGTTCCCGGCGACCTGAGGGCCGGGCCGGCGGTGGCCTCACCCGGCGGCTGACGGGCCGCCGCCTGGCCTGCCTTTGGCTCGCCTGGGGCGCCCTGGCCGGCCGGAACCCGTGCATCACCCGTACAGGATGACGACCCTCCTGTCCGGGCCGACGATCCTGGCGGGATAACTCCCGGAATCAGGCCCCGGCCGGAAAAGGCAGCTATGGCAAACGAGGCCAAACGCGTGTCCGCGGGCGGCGACCCGCCGGACGGGGCAGGTGACGCGCCCGCGAAACGGGCCCCGGTCACCCGGGGCCAGCGCTGGCTGGCCCGGCTCGCGTTCGCGGCCGCCCTGGCCGCGGTGCTGGTGCTCCTGCTGGCCGGCGGGCTGAAGAGCCTGACCGCGCTGCTGCTGGGTTTCGCCGGACTGGCCATCATCTGCGCGGCGGCGTGGTGGTTCCTGGCCCACCGCGGCCTCGGGCGCTGGCTCGCGGGCGTACTCCTGGTCGCGGCGCCCGTGGCCCTGATCGTGGTGTACATCGCGGCCGGCCTGCTGTGGGAGATCGCGCTCAGTGCCCTGCTCGCGGCAGCCGCCGTGATCGCGGCGCGCGCGGCCCTCAGCCGGGACCGGCCGCCCCCGCGAGCCCGTGAAGACGTGGCGGCCGCGCGCCGGCAGCCGTTTGTGATCATGAACCCGCGGTCGGGTGGCGGGAAGGTCGGGAAGTTCCGGCTCGAAGCCAAGGCCGCTGAGCTCGGCGCCGAGGTGGCCCTGCTGGAGGGCCCCGGAGTGGTCAACGTGGCCGCGATGGCGCGCCAGGCGGTTAACGCCGGCGCCGACCTGCTCGGCGTGGCGGGCGGCGACGGGACGCAGGCTCTCGTCGCGGGCATCGCCGCCGGACGGGACATCCCGATGATGGTTATCTCGGCCGGTACCCGCAACCACTTCGCCCTCGATCTCGGGCTGGACCGGGACGACCCGGCCACCTGCCTCGGCGCCCTGACCGATCCGGTGGAGCTGCGCATCGACCTGGGCCTGATCGGGGGCCGCACGTTCGTCAACAACGCGTCGTTCGGCGCCTACGCCCAGGTCGTGCAGAGCGAGGCGTACCGCGACGACAAGTCCGGTACCGCGCTCCAGATGCTCCCCGACCTGCTGAGCGGGCACGAGGGAGCGCACCTGGTGGTGCGGGTGGATGGGCAGGTGGTGCTCGACGGGCCGCAAGCGGTGCTGGTCAGCAACAACCCCTACGAGACCAGCGACATCGCGGGCCTCGGCCGGCGGGCCCGGCTCGACCAGGGCGTACTCGGCGTCGTCAGCGTGAAGATCGAGAACGCCGCCCAGGCGGCCGGGCTGCTGCGCCGGGCCCAGCGTTCGCGCAGCGTCACCGTGCTCACCGCCCGCGAAGTCGTCATCGACGCCGACCAGCCGCACATCCCGGTCGGGATCGACGGCGAATCAGTGCTCATGCCCACCCCCGTGCGGTGCACCATCCGCCCGCTGGCGCTGCGGGTGCACGTTCCGCGCCACCGGCCCGGCGTCCCCGGGCCGACTCCGGCCTTGGACTGGTCGCGGCTGCGCCAGCAGGCCCTCACCTTCACCCGGACCTAAGCGACGGAACGCTGATGCCTGAAGGACTGGACCCGATCGAGGCCGGCAAGAAGCTCCATGAACACGGCGAGGCGCTGGCCAAGGAGACCGGCGGGGGGCACGGCGACGGGGAGGAAAGCCGTCATTCACGGATCGTGCAGATCTGCGAGGCAGTGCTGCTCGCGCTGGTCACGATCACCGCGGCCTGGGCAGGCTATTCAGCGGCCCGCTGGGGAACCGAATCCCGGGTCGAGATCGCCAAGTCCTCCACGCTGCGCGCGCTGGCCAGCCGGGATGACCTCACCGCCCTATCCCAGCGCAATTTCGATGCCTCGACGTTCAACGCCTGGTTCACCGCCTTCACGCTGAACAGCCCGCAGAAAGAGGCCATCGCGATACGCCGGTTCCGGCCGCCGTTCCGGGTGGCCTTCAACGCCTGGATGGCCACCAACCCGCTGCACAATCCGCACGCCCCGCCCGGCCCGACCTACATGCCCCAGTACAAGCTGCCCATCCAGACGAAGGCCAACGCGCTGGACAGCGCCGCCGATACGCAGTTCAGCGAGGGCAACAGCGCAGCACAGACCGGCGACAACTACGTCCGGATCACGGTGTTCCTGGCCGCCGTGCTGTTCCTGGTCGGCATCGGCAGCTCGTTCAAGCTGTACGCCATCCGCTACGCCCTGGTCACCTTCGGCTCGGCGCTGCTCATTCTCTCGATCGTGCTGATCCTGCAGCAGCCGGGGCTGCCGGGCTGAACGCGACGGAGCGGCCCCGCGGCTCAGCGCGGCGCGGCGGTGACCGGAGCAGCGTCAGCTCGTGCCCGCAGCCCGGATCGGCGCGTCACGCCGGGGTTTCCCGGCCGGCCGGCGGGCGGCGGCGATCTTGTCGTGCAGCGCTTTGAGTGTGGCCACGTAGATCTCGGAGAAGGTGGGGAAGGGCTGGATGACATCGCGCAGCACCCCGATCGGCACCCGGGCGCGGATGGCCAGCGTGGCCTGCTGCAGCCACTCGCCGGCCTCGGGGCCCAGCGCGTAAGCGCCGGTCAGCCGCTCGCCGTCGCTGAGCAGGGTCAGGAAGCCGTTCGATTCGGCGTAGGCGTGGGTGTAGGTGGGCGTCTTGGCCACCTCGGACAGCGGGGTGGTCGCGCTGAACTCAGCCTCGGTCGCGCCGACCGCGGCGGCTTGCGGATCGGTGTAGACGACGTCCGGAATGGCCTCGTAGTGGGCCTCGCGGGGCTCGCCGAGGATGTTCGCGGCCACGACCTCGCCCTGGTATTTGCCCACATGGGTCAGCAGCCGCACGCCGGTGACGTCGCCGACAGCCCACAGCCGCTCCCCGGCGCGCAGGTGCGCGTCGACACCGATGCCCCGCGGGCCCGCCTGGACGCCGACCGTCTCCAGCCCGGCGGGCACCCGGGGCGCCGGCCGGTGGCGATGAGGAGATGGTCGCCGCGCAGCTCACGTCCATCGTCCAGGGACAGGACATAGTCCTCGCCGTCACGTCGCGCGGCGGTGGCGTGCTGGCCCAGGAAGAGCTCGATGCCGTCGCGCCGCAGGACCTCGCCGAGCGCTTCGCCCAGCGGCCCGGGCTCGCGGGCCAGGACGTGCTCAGCCCCCTCGGTGAGGGCCACCTCCCCGCCCAGGCGGCGCACGGCCTGGGCCATCTCGGCGCCGACCGGTCCGCCGCCGAGGATCAGCAGCCGCCGCGGGACGGCCTTCATGCCGGTCACCTCGCGGTTGGTCCAGACGCCGTCGAGGTCGCTCAGGCCCGGCAGGGGCGGCATGACCGGATCTGAGCCGGTGGCCACGACGACATGCCGGGCGGTGTGCCGCACCCCGTCGACCTCCACCACGCCCGGCCCGGCGAGCCGGCCGGTCCCGCGCAGCAGCGTGATGCCCTGGCCCGCCAGCCAGTGCTCCTGCCCGGCATCGGAGTAGCCCGAGACCATGAAGTCGCGCCAGGCGAGCGCCGCCTCGACGTCAACCTGCGCGCTGGCCGCTGCTTCACGGGCCCCTTGCACAGCCTCGCCCGGGCGCAGGAGCGTCTTGGACGGGATGCACGCCCAGTACGAGCACTCGCCCCCGACCAGATCGCGCTCGACCAGGGCGACGCGCAAGCCGCCGTCGGCCAGTGCCCCGGCGCAGTGCTCGCCCGGCGAGCCGCCACCCACCACGATGACGTCATAGTCGGCGTTCATGTGCTGCCTCCCGTGGGCTGGTGCTGACATCAGCGTGGCACTTCGGGCGGCCCGTCGCGCCCGTGAAGTCCCTGGCCGCTGCCCGGGACTGCGATCCGGCTGCGCGACCGGCTGGCGCCAGTGCCCTCATACCCCTCTCATGTCGTCCAGGAACCGACTCCCTGCGTGCGCCTTGACGGACCGGCAGTGGGTGGCATCAGCACAGATATCAGCGGGGAGCACAGCGAGGTCCGCGAACACGTCGCGGAGATCGCTGCTACCTTCGATCACACGCCAGAGGATGGGTGATCCGGTTGCCGAGGAGTCCCTGTGGGTGAGCTGCCTGACCTGCAGTTGATGATCACGGCGTTCACCGAGAAGGTCAAAGATGTAGCCCACGCGGCCGTCGTCTCACCCGACGGTCTGCCGCTGGCGTGCTCCCGTGGCCTTCCTCCTGACCTCGCGGACCAGTTGGCCGCGATCACTTCCGGGCTGTGCAGCCTGGTGCAGGGCGCGGCCCGGATTTTCGAGGGCGGGCCGGTCATCCAGACCGTCGTGGTCATGGACGGCGGTGTCCTGATCGTCAGGTCGGTCACCCCCGGCCTGGTTCTTGCCGCCCTGGCCGCTGCTGACTGCGATATCGGCCAGGTGGCTTACGAGATGGCGCTGCTCGGTGAGCAGGCCGGGCACGCCCCGGGCCCGGCCGTCCGCGGCGGCCCGCGCTAACGTGAGATCAGAGTCGCGCCCTTTCCATTACAGGAGCGGAACGACATGGGCACCCACGGCGGCGGGCCGGCTATCGAGGTGTTAGATGGTGTGCGTGCACCCGGTATCCGGGCGCACGCCACGCCCGGTCCGGGCACGGCAGCACCCCGCAGCTGCACTGGGCTCAGCCACGGATGCCGCCCAAGCGCCTCAGCAGAGGAGGGTGGTCGGTCTCATGCCAGGGATGAATTCTGGCATCAACGCCAACGACCCGACGGTGGTGGCCGCGTTCCGCACGGCGCTCGCCCACCAGGGGCTGATCGCCCTGCTGATCTTCATCTTGCTGGCCCTGGGATGGGCAAGCATCAAAGCATGGCTGCCCGCGAGTCCGGTCCAGCCAGCCACGCCGGCCCGGGCCGCCGAGGCGGCCGCGCCGCGCCTGCTCCGTAGCGGTTTCGGGATCTTGTGGCTGTTCGACGGCCTGCTGCAGGCCCAGCCCGCGATGGCGGTGGGGCTGCCGTCCAAGGTCATCGAACCTACGGCAGCCAGCTCACCGGCCTGGGTACAGCATCTGGTCAACTGGGCGGGCACGAGCTGGTCCTACCATCCCATCCAGGCGGGGGCCTCGGCGGTCTGGATCCAGGTGGGCATCGGCATCTGGCTCATCGTGGCGCCGACCGGCTGGTGGTCCCGCGCGGCCGGGCTGGCCAGCGTGGGCTGGGGACTGGTCGTCTGGGTCTTCGGTGAGTCATTCGGGGGAATTTTCGCCCCCGGGCTGACCTGGCTGTTCGGTGCCCCCGGCGCGGCGCTGCTCTACAGCGCGGCCGGGGCGCTCATCGCCTTGCCCGAGGGGGCCTGGCGCAGTCCGCGGCTGGGCCGGGCCATCCTGGCCGCGATGGGGACGTTCTTTGCCGGAATGGCCGTGCTGCAGGCCTGGCCGGGCCGGGGTTTCTGGCCAGGGACAGTGCACGGCAAGCCCGGCACGCTGGCCGCCATGACCCAGTCGATGGCCCAGACCTCGCAGCCGCACTCCCTGTCCGCGCTGATCAACGCCTTCACCACGTTCAGCGAGGCGCACGCGTTCGCCGTGAACCTGTTCGTGGTGGCTGCGCTGGGGCTGGTCGGCCTGGCCCTGATTACCGCGTGGCGCCCGGTGCTGTTCCCGGCCGTCGCCGCCATCACGGTGCTGTCCCTGGCGGACTGGGTGCTCGTCCAGGACATGGGATTCTTCGGCGGCCTGGGCACCGATCCCAACAGCATGATCCCGATAACTCTCGTGGTCATCGGGGGTTACCTGGCCCTGACCCGGGTCCCGGTACCGGTGGCCGAGCCCGCCGCCGACCCGGGTCAGCCGCTGGCCACCGCGGGCGTGGCGGGTGCCGCGGGCGTGGCGGGTGCCGCGGGCGTGGCGGGTGCCGCGGGCGTGGCGGGTGCCGCGGGTGCCGCGGGTGCGGCGGGTGCGGCGGCGGACAGCAGGTGGGCCGGGTGGCGGGAACGACTCCAGCCGGCCGCGCTGCGGCAATCGGTGGCGGCCACTTCCCTCGGCGCGGTGGCCTCGGTCGGCGCCCTGGGAGTCATTTTCCTGGGTGCCGCCCCGATGGCAGCCGCGCAGGCCAACCCCAACGCGGCGCCGATCCTGGCCCAGTCGCTCACCGGGTCTGTCGCGCCGATGAACTTCGCGGCCAAGGGATTCCGGCTCACGGACCAGCGCGGCCACTCCGTCTCGCTGGCCAGCTTGCACGGCAAGGTGGTGCTGCTGACCTTCCTGGACCCGGTGTGCACGAGCGCCTGCCCGCTCATCGCGCAGGAGTTCCGGGCGGCCGGGCAGCTCATGGGCGCGGCGGACCGTCATGTCGAACTGGTGGCCGTCGCGACCAACCCGGTCTTTTACCAGGAGACGTACACCCGGGATTTCACCCGCCAGGAGGGGCTGAGCCAGGTGCGGAACTGGCTGTTCCTGACCGGGCCCGTGCCCCAGCTCAGGCAGGTATGGAAGAACTACGGCATCGCCGCCGAGATCGAGCCCGGCGGATCCATGATCGGGCACACCGAGGTCGCGTACGTCATCGACCAGTCCGGGCGGGTCCGCGAGGAATTCGAGGATGACCCAGGACCTGGGACGTCCTCGACCAAGGCGTCCTTCGCGGTGCTGCTGGCCAACGCCGCGCAACAATACGTGGGGCACGGATGACCCGGTCGGCCTGGCGGGTCTGCATGCTGCTGGCGGCGGCGGCGGCGCTGGCCGCTGGCTGCGGCTCGCAGCAGGGCCTGGGCGGCGCCACGGCCAGCCCGCCCCCGCTCCCGTCCCTCGCCCTGTCGGTCGGATCGTCCACGACAGCCTGGGCCACCCTGGAGATGGGCGGCTCGGCTCGCCAGTACAACAACTTCTGGCAGCTGTTCGCCCGCCCGGTAAGCTCCGCCCGGTGGCGGCTGGTCACGCCGCCGGGCATGGCCAGCAACGGGGGCTTCATCCTGGCCAGCCCGGCCGGCCGGTCTATCACGGCGGCCTTCCGTCCCAGCCAGAACATCACCTACTCCCCGCTGACCAGCACCGCCGATGATGGCGCCCACTGGGTCACCGGGCAGGCCGCCGGGGGGCTGGCCGATGTTCCCGATGCGCTGGCCGCCGGCCCGGCCAGTGCCAGCCTCATCGGGCTGGTCCGGGGGGCCGTCGAGCTGTCCCGGTCAGGCGGCTCTGCGTGGACCAGGCTGGCGACCCCGCGGTCCCTGGCGGCGGCCGCCCCAGGCCGGGCGTGCCGGCTGACCGGGTTCACCGCCGCCGCGTTCAGCCCGGGCGGGACGCCCGTGGTGGCGGGCAGCTGCGCCCGGGCCGGGGTGGCCGGCATCTTCGCCGACACCGGGGGCACCTGGCACGCGGCCGGGCCGGGCCTGCCGGCCTCGCTGGACGGCCAGCCGGTGACGGTGCTCCGGCTGAGCACGGCCGCGGGACGGGAAACCGCCCTGCTGGCTGCGGGCCGCAAATCGGCGGCCACGGTGCTCGCCGCCTGGGCCGGCAGCTCTGGCCGCTGGGTACTGTCCCCCATTCTGCGAACACAGGACCACAACGTACTGTCCGCGTCACTCGGTCCCGGCGGATCGGTGGGACTGGTGCTGTCCGGGCTGCGTGGCGAGACCCTCTCCGGTCCCGGAAGCAGCTGGCAGCAGCTCACCGCGCTGCCCGCGGGCACCCAGGCCCTGGTGCTCAGCACCGGGCACGGGACCGAGGCGCTGGCCGCGCACCGGTCGCAGATGACCGTGTGGGCGCAGCCCTCCGCGTCGGCCGGGTGGACCAGGGAGCAGGCTATCAACGTCCCGATCTCCTACGGCTCCTCGAGCTGACATGCGCATCCGCAGGAACCTGATGCTCGCCGCGCTGGCCTGTGCCGTCAGCGCCTCCGCCGGCGCCTGCGGGTCGGCCCACGCGGCCGGCGGCGCAGGCCGGCCAGTCTACGAACTCCAGGCCGCCAGGCTGGCCGGGGCCGGGCGGGTGCTCACCGACGGCCACGGATTCACCCTGTACATCTACGTGCCCGACCATCAGGGGCGCTCCCGGTGTTTCGAGGTGTGCGCCAGGGACTGGCCGCCGCTCACCCTGCCGTCCGGCGTCCGGCACGCGCTGGCGGGCCCGGGGGTGAAGGCCGCGCTGCTCGGCACGGTCGCCCGGGGCGGCACCCGGCAGGTCACCTACAACGGGTGGCCGCTGTACCTGTGGCAGGGAGACCAGGAGCCCGGGCAGGCCACCGGGCAGGCCGACGACATGGGCCTGTGGTACGTGATCTCGGCCGGCGGGGCGGTGGACAAACGGCAGATCGCGGGCCAGGCCGGCGACTGATGCCGGGGCGCCGGGCAGCACTGTGCGGCCCGCGCGCTCAGGGCGACCCGGGCGCGGTGACCGCGGCATTCACCTGGACCCGCCCGGCGTGCCGGAAGGTGAGCGTGAGAGGCACCGTCATGTCCGTCTCATACGCGGCCGGGTCCTGCAGCACCACATCCGCGCTGAGCGGGGTCAGCGTGATGCTGCCGTGAGCGGGGATGGCCAGGCCCGCCACGGTGGGCCGCGTTCCGCCGCGGCCGGGCGGGCCGGTGAGGACCACGCGCCTGGCGAGGGGGGTGCTGGCGGACAGCAGTTCATCGGGCTCGCCGCTGAGATTGCGGATGGTCAGGTAGGTGGGCGCCGAGTGGATGGCGCTGGCCTGGCGGGCCGTGTACGCGCGCATCGGCACCGCGGCCAGCCCGATCTGGACCTGTATCCGGGTGACCGAGCGGCTCCCCCGGCGATCACCCAGGCGGACAGCAGGGCCGTAATTGCGGCGGCGGAGATCAGCGGCGCGGCCGCGGCGCGGGCCAGCTCGGCCAGGCGGCGCGGCGCCCGGGCCGGTGACACGGGTGGGGCGGGAGCGGGCGCCGTGGCCGTCACGAGATGTCCGCGGGCTGGGCGTGGCCGGGACGGTCCCGATCCCGGCGCGGGAGCGGACGCCCGGAGCGGAACCGCCGCAGCCGCAGGCTGTTGGTCACCACGATCACGGAACTGGCGGACATGGCGACGCCGGCGAAGAGTGGGTTGAGATACCCCAGGGCCGCCAGCGGGATGGCGACCAGGTTGTAGCCGGAGGCCCAGACGAGGTTGGCCCGGATGACCCGCAGCGTGGCCCGGGCGAGCAGGATGGCGTCCGCGATGCTGGCTGGGTCGCCGCTGACGAGGGTCAGGTCGGCGGCCCCGATCGCGGCGTCGGTCCCGGTGCCTACCGCCATGCCCAGGTCGGCCTGGGCCAGGGCGGCCGCGTCGTTGACGCCATCACCGACCATGGCCACCCGCCCGCCGGCTTCCTGGAACTGGCGGACGACCGCGGCCTTCCCGTCCGGCCGGACGCCCGCGACCACACTGCCGGGTGGAATGGCCAGCTGGGCGGCGACCGCCTGCGCCGTCCGCTCGTTGTCCCCGGTGAGCAGCACCGGCCGCAGGCCCAGGCGCTGGAGGCGGGCCACCGCGGCCTGCGCGCCCGGCCTGAGCACGTCCGCGATGACCAGGGCGGCCCGCGCCTGGCCGTCCCAGCCGACCAGCACGGCCGTCTGCCCGGCGCTTTCCGCGGCCGCCACGGCGGTCCGGAAGCCGGCCGCGATGGCCAGTCCCTGCTCGCCGAGGAACTGCGGGCTCCCGATGGTGACCGCACGCCCGGTTACGGTCCCGCGCACGCCTGCCCCGGGCAGGCTGGTGAATCCGGTCACCGGGGGCAGGCCGCCGAGGCGGGCCGCGGCCTGGCGGGCGATGGCCTGGCCGATGGGATGCTCGGACGCGTCCTCCACCGCGCCGGCCAGCAGGAGCACTTCCTTTTCGTCGGCGCCCGGCGCGTCACCCTCTCCCGGCGTGGTGATGACGTCCTGGACGGTCATCGTGCCGCTAGTCAGGGTGCCGGTCTTGTCCAGGACGACGATGCGGATCCGCTGGGCTGATTCCAGCGCGTGCACGCTCTTGACCAGGATGCCCAGCTGGGCGCCGCGGCCCACCCCGGCCAGCAGCGCGGTGGGGGTGGCCAGGCCGAGCGCGCACGGGCAGGCCACCACCAGCACGGCGATGGCTGCGCTCCAGGCGGCAGCGCCGGACAGGCCAGCGCCCAGCCAGAATCCCAGGGTCGCCGCGGCGAGGCTGATCACGGACGGGACGAAGATCGCGGCGATCCGGTCAGCGAGGCGCTGCGCCGCCGCCTTGCTCATCTGAGCCTGGCTGACCAGGCGGGTGATCTGGGCCAGCAGCGTGTCCTCGCCGACCCGGCTCGCCCGCACGACCAGCCGCCCGCTCATGCTGACGCACGAGCCGATCACCTCGTCGCCTGGCCCGACCTCGGCAGGCATCGATTCCCCGGTGACCAGCGAGGCATCAACCGCTGACCGGCCGTCGAGGACGACCCCGTCTGCCGCGATCTTCTCCCCGGGCCGGACCACGAACCGATCCCCGGCGGCGAGCACCGTGACCGGGACGCGCTGTTCGGTCCCGTCTCGCAGCACCGCCACGGTTTTGGCGGCCAGCCCGGCCAGGGCGCTGAGGGCGGAACCAGACTGACGCTTGGCCCGCGCTTCCAGGTACCGCCCGGTGAGCACAGCGGCGGTGACCCCGGCCGCCACGTCCAGGTACAGCGTGTGCCCGCTGGCCGCCGCGAAAGTGAGCGAATAGGACATCCGCATGCCCGGCATGTCAGCTCCGCCGAACAGCAGCGCGTACAGCGACCACCCGAGAGACGCCGTCACCCCCACGCTGACCAAGGTGTCCATCGTCGCTGCGCCATGACCCAGGCCCGCCCACGCGGCCCGGTGCAGCGGCCAGCCGCCCCATACCGCGACGACGCCCGCCAGCAGCAGGCTCAGCCACTGCCAGCCCGGGAACTGCGCCGCCGGGACCATCGCCATCACGATGACCCCGGCGGCCAGCGGCCCGCAGATGGCCAGCCGCCACCGCAGCATGCGCGCCGCCTCGTCGAGAGCAGGCTGCTGCGCGGCGGCGGGCGACGGCCGGGCCGCCCGGTAGCCCACCGACTGGATCACACTGATCAGCTCGTCCGGGTCGCGGCCCCCGGTGCTGGAGATGTAGGCCCGCTCAGTCGCGAAGTTGACGGTGGCCACGACACCGTCCAGCCGGTTCAGCCGCCGCTCGATCCGGACCGCGCACGAGCCGCAGCTCATCCCGCTGACCACGAACTCGATCTGCTCGCCAGTAAGCTCGCCGGTATCACTCATGGGCGGCCGCCGTCGCTCATGGGCGGCCGCCGCGGAGCCGGGCCTGCTGCGCTGGCTGCCCGCCCATGTTCATCGACCCTGAGCCACCCATGTTCATCGACCCGCCGCCACCGCCGGACCGGGACTGGCTGGTCGTGACCGGGCCCAGGTGCGCACCTGCCGCGCGGGCTCCCAGGAAGACCGCGGCGAGCAGGAGCAGGAATCCGATGAGCTTGATTCCGGCGCTCACCGCCGTGTCCCAGCCAGGGGATCGGTCATCTGGCGCATTAGCCCGGGTCATCCCATAACTGGGCTGGCCGGGGGAATCCATGACTACGGTTCCTCATTCCTCCAGGTAGCCCGACGATCCTGGTGAGTAGCCTAACCACACCCAAGCGCGCTGGCCTCTCCCGGGCCAGGGCGACAGCCTGCGTCCATTTTCCTCCGGGTTGGCGGCCTTAGCCGGGTAACCAGCACACTGGCCCTCGGTAAATTCAGCGAGCGGTGTAGATTCACGGCAACGGCGGTCTGCAGGCGGCCCACCGGGGCCGGCCGCAGGTCCGGGCGGCTATTCGCGGGCGCTGTGGCTCCGGCGGCGCCGCCGGAGGGCGGCCCAGTTTCGTGCTGGAGGGCAGGACTTGGTGTCATCTGCGGCGGTTACTGACGGCGCATCGCCGGCGCCGCGGGAGGTGGGCCTCTCGATCGGCGGGATGACCTGCGCGGCGTGCGCGGCCCGGGTCGAGAAGAGGCTCAACGCCCTCGATGAGGTCTCCGCCACGGTGAACTTCGCCACCGGCCGGGCCCTGGTCACGGCGCCGGAGTCGGTACCGGTCCAGCGGCTCATCGAGGCGGTGACCGCAGCCGGCTACCAGGCCGGCCTGCCCGAGCAGGAGACCGCCGGGAAAGCGCAGGCCGAGGCGGCCGGATCCGGGCCGGAGGCGGCCCGCGTGCGGGATCTGCGGAAAAGGCTCATCGTCGCGCTGGTGCTGTTCGTGCCCCTGACCGACCTGTCCGTCCTGCTGTCGCTGTTCCCCTGGTCGCGGTTCCCGGGCTGGCAGTGGGTGCTGATCGCGGTGGCAGCGCCGGTGGTGCTCTGGTCGGCGTGGCCGTTCCACGCCGCGGCGCTGCGCAACGCCCGGCACGGCTCGTCCTCGATGGACACGCTGGTGTCGCTAGGCATCGCGGCGGCGTGCGGCTGGTCGGTGTACGCGATGTTCGTCCTGGATCGCGGCCAGGCCCGGCTGAGCGTCGGGCAGATGCTGCTGCACGCCTCCGGCGGCGGCATCTACCTGGAGGTCGCCGCCTCGGTGACCACGTTCCTGCTGGCCTGGCTGTACGAGGCCAAGGCGCGGCGGGATGCGGGGGACGCGATGCGCGAGCTGGCCGCGGCGGGGGCCCGGGACGCCTGCGTGCTGGACCGCGACGGGACCGAGCGGCGCATCCCGGTCACGCAACTGCGTGCGGGCCAGCGGTTCGTGGTCCGCCCCGGCGAGCGGATCGCCGCCGACGGGGAAGTCGAGTTCGGCCAGTCCGCGGTGGACCGGAGCATGATGACCGGGGAGTCCATCCCGGCCGACGCCGCCGAGGGTGACAGCGTGACGGCGGGCACCGTGGTGGTGGCCGGCCGGCTGGTGGTCCGCGCGGTCAAAGTGGGCCGCGACACCCAGCTCGCGCACCTGGTCGCCCTGGTCGAGCAGGCCCAGTCGCAGAAGGCGGCCGTCCAGCGGCTCGCCGACCGGATCTGCGGCATCTTCGTTCCCGCGGTCCTCCTGGCGTCCGGCCTGACGCTGGCCGGCTGGCTGCTGGCGGGCGCCCCGGCGGAGCGGGCGTTCAGCGCCGCGCTGGCGGTGCTAATCATCGCCTGCCCGTGCGCGCTGGGCCTGGCCACCCCCGCGGCGCTGATGGTGGCCTGCGGGCGGGGCGCGCAGCTGGGCATCTTCATCACCAGGTACCAGGCCCTGGAGGCCTCCCGCGCGGTGGACACCGTGGTGCTGGACAAGACCGGGACCGTCACCACCGGGGTAATGGCCGTGACCGCGGTCCTGCCTGCTGACGGCACCAGCCGGGCGGCCCTGCTCCGCTACGCCGGCGCGGTGGAGCAGGCGTCGGAGCATCCGGTCGCCGGGGCGATCAGTGCCGCCGCGCAGGCGGAACTGGGGGCGCTGCCCCAGGCCGCCAGCTTCGAGGCGCTGCCCGGCCTGGGCGCCCGCGGGTCGGTGGACGGCCACGAGGTGATCATCGGCCGCGAGAGCCTGGTCGCCGGCCTGGGAGTGAGCCTCCCGGCGGAGGTGGCCCGCGAGTGCCGCCGGCAGGAACAGGCCGGCCGTACGGTGGTGCTGGCCGGCTGGGACGGGCGGGTCCGCGGGGCGGTCGCGGTCGCCGACACGATCAAGCCGTCCGCCGCCGCCGCGGTCACGGAGCTGCGCAGGCTGGGCCTGCGCACCGTGCTGCTGACCGGCGACGGCCAGGCCACGGCCGAGGCGGTGGCGGCCCAGGCCGGCACCGATGAGGTAATCGCCGGGGCGCTGCCCGGCCAGAAGGTGGCCGTGATCCGGGACCTCCAGCAGCGCGGCCGGCGGGTGGCCATGGTCGGGGACGGGATCAACGACGGGCCCGCGCTGGCCGCAGCCGACCTGGCGCTGGCCCTGGGCTCGGGCACCGACGTGGCGATCAGCGCCGCCGACCTGATCGTGCTGCGCGACGACCTCGGGGCCGTGCCGGACGCGATCAGCCTGGCCCGCGGCACGCTGGCCGTGATCCGGGGCAACCTGGCCTGGGCTTTCGGATACAACCTGGCGGCGATCCCGCTGGCCGCCGCCGGATTCCTCAACCCGCTGATTGCCGGGGGCGCGATGGCCCTGTCCTCAGCCTTCGTGGTAGGCAACAGCGTCCGGCTACGCCACTTCGGCGCTGCCGCCGGAGCACGCGAGGGCGAGGCCCGGCCGCGCCGGGCCGGCCTGAACGGGCCCGGCACCAGCCAGGACAGCGTCAACGACGCGGGCAGTGAGCCGACCGGATCGCCAGCCCAGGTGACCTGACCACAGCGATGCCCCGGCCGGGATGACCGGGGCATCGAGGGCTGTGGGGCGCGCCGAGGGCCGCTAGATCATGATGACCAGCATGAAGGCCATGGTCACGCCCATCGCGATGCGGCAGCCGGTCGCGGTGCGGTCGCTCAGCAGCCACCGCACGGCCGGGTTTCCCCCCGGACCGCCGGCCTGACCGTGGGCGCCCTCCGGGCAGGCCACGGAGGCCTGCTCCGGCACCGTGGCCAGGCCGCCGCTGACCGGTGCCGACGACGCGGCAGCGCCCGTGGCGGGTGCGCCCAGCGGCCCGCCCGCTCCCCGGGTACCCCCCACCCCGGCCCCCGCCGTGACCAGGGCCGGGCGGGCCAGCGCGCGGCCGTGCGCGTGCGGGCTGGGGAGCCGGTCCAGGTCCACGACCGAGTACCCGAGCAGGAGCAGCGCGAACACGAAGGCCAGGATCGGGGCGTTCAGCGTAGACATGCCGGTCGCCCCGCCGGCCATGCCGGCCATCGCCGACCCGTGCCCAGCCACCGGGGGCGCGATGGCGACGAACATGTAGAGCATGGCCCCCGCGTGCACCAGGTGCGGCGCGTGGTGGCTCTCGGCGGCCACCCGGAACCCGCGCCCGCGGGACTCGCGGTACACGGCCCACCCGAACCAGGCGGTCATCAGGGCGAAGATGACGTCCCAGGCGTCATTGGGCAGCGTGGTCAGGCTGGCCACCAGCATGCCCGCCATGGCGATGCCCATCAGCAGGTGGGCCCCGTCGATGTCGGCATCCATGAGCCCGCTGCGCCACGGGCGGCCGATCGCCAGCCGGCCGGCGCTGATCGCGGCGATCAGCAGCATGAGCGCGGCCAGGATGTCCAGGATCCAGCTCGGCGTCATCATGCCGGGGCTCCTTCCTCGTTGGTCTCCCGGGCCGCGGCGGGTCCCGCGGCCGGCCGCGGGACCGTAGCCATCCGGCTCAGCGGCCAGTAGGCCAGGGCCAGCAGGATCAGCAGCGGCCCGGAGTTGGGGTCGGTCCCGCCGCCGGTCAGGATGGTCCCGAACGCCTCGCCGAACACCCAGATGAGCGCGGCCACCACGATGGCCAGCAGCACGGTGCCCCGGGCCGCCGGGGCGGGCAGGTAGACACCCACGGCGATCACCAGCAGGGCGATGGCCAGCACGATCGAGGCGGCCAGCCCCTGGTGGGCCAGCAGCGACGCGGCGTGGTTGTCCAGCGCGGCCAGCCACCCGGGCTCCCCGCTGGCCATGCCGCCGACCATGCTGCTCAGGCCCTGGGAGGTGCGGTTGCTGGGGATCAGCGCGAAGTAGGCCAGGCTGGCCCACAGCACCAGCCACGCCAGCCGGGCCGCCTGCACGCCGACGGCCCGGGCCGCGACGAACGGGGCGGTGGCCGCGTGCCGGTCGGATGGCCACAGCAGCACGGCCAGCAGCGCGTAGATGATCACAGCCCCGGGCGCCCCGTTGACCGGGCTGGCGGCCGGGGTGAGTATCATCCCGAGCCCCTCGCCGAACCACCACACGCCGACGGCCCAGGCGATCGAGGCGGCCAGCGCGATCCGCAGCGTCGGCCGGCAGGCGATGCCCAGGGCGAGCAGCAGCTGGACGGTGGCGAAGATCGTGTTGGTGAGCACGCTGTGGTGCGCGATCAGGCGGGCGTCCCAGTTGATCGGGCTGGCGATGGCCGACGGGTTACCCGACGCCGTGCCCGCCAGCATCTGGCTGAACGCCTTGCTGTACATGAACGACTGGTACTGCAGCACCGCGTCGAGCAGCCAGATGGCCGCCAGGACCAGTTGCAGCATCCGCCGGGCGTCCGGTGGCCGCCAGGTGCTCGTGGCCTCGGCCGCGTCCCGCCACGAGGCCTGACCGCCCGCGACGGCGATGTCACTCATCCCGGATGTCTCCTCGGCTTCTCGGTGCGCTCCGGCACTTACCGCCGGACCGCTACGTACTTTATGTGCGACCAGAATGCGTCACCCGGCCGCTTGCTCCGGGTCGCTGAACGTGAACGCACCTGGACTTCCCGGCATTGTTTCCCGTGACGCCCATGGGATGTAGGAAGAAGAGTAGATCGCAGTTAGCAGCCAAGACAAGAGAATCAGCCAGAAAGCCCAGCATCCCTCGTCGTTGCGGGAGAGATCCCAGCTAGACACGGGCTTGATGGTACGGCCGAATTGATCCGCCCGAGGCGGGAGATAAACCCCCCATAGGTATCCCCAGAACCAGGGAGGGGGTATCCGCCAGATACCCGTCACGGGTATTCGGAATACCCACCGAGGGTATCCGGATGGGACCGAAATTGGCCCGGCACTGCTCCGTGGACCCGAAAGGGGTGACCTAGGAGGCCCGGCACCGCCGGAATGAATCAGGGCCTTATACTTTCCTTGCTACGGGGCAACGAACGAGGTTAGCCGCGCCTGCGCGGCCACGAATTGAGGCGTCGCCGTGAGGACACTGCCATGAGTGAAACTGTGGTTACCGTCGCGGGCATGACCTGCGGGCACTGCGTGGTCGCCGTGCGAGATGAAATCAGCAAGCTGCCCGGCGTGGCCAGCGTGGAGGTCGACCTGGAGACCGGGACCGTCCGGATCGCCGCCGACCCGCCTCCTGACCGGGCGGCGCTCAGCGCCGCCGTCGACGAGGCCGGGTACGAGCTCGCGAGCTGACCCGCACCTACCGGGCAGCGGCCGGGTCGGAGCTGAGGCTGCTCTCCAGGGGCAGGCCCGCGTCCCGCCAGGCTACGACGCCACCCGCCAGGCTGGCCGCGTCGTGGCCGGCCCGGGCGAGGAAGGCAGCGAGCCGCCTGGAGTAGTCCCCCACCGGGCAGATGAGCACGATCTTGCGCGTGGCGGGGAAGGGTATCCCGTGGCGGAGCATGTCTTCGAGGTAATCGTCGCGGATGTTGACCGAGCCGGGCACGTGCCCGATCCGGTAGGCCATGCTTCCCCGGGTATCGATGCACAGCACCCCCGCGTCGCCGTTCAGCGCGGTCAGCTCGCCGGGTGACATCTCGGGGGCGGCCGTCACCTCGGCGTCAGTCAGGTCGCCGGGCGTGGCGCGGCGGGCCAGGCCGAACAGCTCGGGCAGGCGCTGCCGGATGTAGGACAGATAGGGCTCGAGCCGGTCGCAGGCGATGATGACGGCCCGGCGCGGCTCCCCCGCGGGCGCAGGACAGCGCCGCAGGTACTGCTGGGCGGCCCAGTACGTGGCGCCGGTGGTCGGCCCGGCCAGCACGCCATGCTGGCGGGCCAGATCCAGGGCGGCGTCAATGGCGTCGGCGGCCCGGACCGGGATGATCTCGGTGTAGAACGCAGGCTCGAACAGGCCGACGTCCCACAGTTCCGCCTCAGAGCGGATGCCCGGGATGAAGTCCTCCTTGGTGGAGACGATGCCGATCGTCTGCAGGCGCGGGTTGGCCGCCTGCAGGAAGGTGGCGGCGCCGCGAGTGGAGCCGGTGGTGCCGAGGCCGCCGAACAGCACGTCGACCGCCCCGAGGTCGTCGGCAATCTCCTGCCCCGTGGTGTCGTGATGGGTCTGGACGTTGGCCGGATTGGTGTATTGCGCGGTGTGGTAGAACTCGCCGGGATGCTGGGCCATGAGCGCCTGGATCGCGGAGAAGACGTCGTTCGGCACCGTGGGGTCGGGGCATTCCGAGAGCCCGGGCATTTCCTCCAGGTCGCCGCCGAGCAGTTCCAGCATGTCCCGCACCTCGGGGACCTTCGCCCGGTTGGTGAGCACCCGCAGCCGCAGTCCGTGCCGGGCCGCCAGCACCTGCAGGGCCTTGGCCGTGTTCCCGCTGGAGGCTTCGATGAGGCTCTGCCCGCGGCGGGTGATCTCGGCGAGATCGTCACGGATCATGCCCCACGCGATCCGGTCTTTCACCGACCCGAAGGGATTGAAGAATTCCAGCTTCGCGTAGATCTCGGTGCCCTCGATACCGTGCCGGCCGGGGTCGAGCCGCAGCAGCGGCGTGTTCCCGATCAGCTCGGTGATGTCGCGGTAGAGCATGATGCTGCCTCCTCGCCCGCGTCGCCGGTATCGGCGTGCGCGCTGAAACCGGCCCCTGTGCCGCGCACCACGGCTTTGCCCGGCTGGCGCTGCATGAGCGCTCCGGATGCGGACAGATCCATCTGGTAGCCGGCCGTGTTGACGAACGCCACGATGTCCCCGGGCCCGGGGACCCGGTCGAGGAACGTGAGGTGGTTGAAGATCATGTCGCGTTCGAGGCAGAGGTTGCCCGCGAAGAAGACGCCGGTCTGCTGGGCGTCGCAGGCGGGTGGTGCGGACCGGTAGATGACCACCGGGTCGAGCATCACCTCCTGGTCGGCGGGGCAGATCTTGTCGCGGCTGATGTCCAAGTTAACGAGCAGGCTCCCGCCGGGCGCCTGCTTGACGAACTCGACGGTGGCCAGGGTGAGGCCGGCGTGGTCCACCAGCGACTTACCCGGTTCCAGCCACAGCTCGATCATGTTCTCCCGCAGCACGCGGGCGACCGTCCGGCCACCCTGGCCGGCCAGCGGGCTGTCGAGGAATTCGCGGAGGAACGCGGAGCCCGGGGTGGCGTTGGCGTACTTGTGGAACACGGGCACGCCGCGTATCTCGCCATCCTCGTAGCGGTATCCCAGCGTGTTGCCGTCCCAGGTCAGCGACGGCCCGCGGCCTGCCAGCCCGAGCTTGACCGCCTGGGCGTACGTCTCGAACGCGGCCGGGTCATCGGTGAAGGCCTGCCGGAAACCGCCGCCGATGTCCAGTACCCGCGGCGCCAGCCCGGCCGTCCAGCACCACTCGAACAACTCCAGGCAATCCTCGACCGCCTGCACCTTCTCCCGGATCTCGCTGCTGTCCAGGTGAAACGACAGCCCGCGGAAGTCCACCACGTCCGGGGCCTCGCGCAGCAGGCTCGTCGCCGCGGCAAAGCCGTCCACCGGTATCCCGAACCGGCTCACCCGGCCCGGCGCCCGTCCCCGGGCGCCACCGAACCCGCACACCCGGACCAGGACCGGCACGCGCTCACCGGCCCGTCCCCGGGCCAGCCGGATGATCTCCGTCAGCTCCCACAGGTTGTCGGCATTGATGGACACCCCGGATCCGGCCAGGGCCCCGAGGAAGCCCCGGCCCTTGGGGCCGGTCGCTTCCACACGCCCCGGCGGGAACCCGGCGCGGAGCGCACTGGCGAGTTCACCGGGTGACGCCACGTCGATGCTGATGCCCTCATCGACGGCCGCGGCCGTGAACGCGCGGGCCTGGTTGGCCTTGTGCGCGTAGCAGATCCGGTGCGCGAGTCCCGAGGCCTGCAGCACCTGCCGGAAAGACGCCACGTTCTCGGCGAAGACCTCGGGGAAGACGACGTTCAGCGGCGAACCGTGCCGGGTGAGCAGCCCGGCCACCAGGTCCGCCCGGGCCAGGAACGACCTGACCAGCGGGTGGTTGCGGGGCGGAAGCCCGATCACGAGTTCGCCGGCGGGACGACCGTGTAGCCCGCGTCCCGGATGGCATCGAAGGCCAGCTCCCGCGCTGAGACCGTCGGGAAGCCGGCGATGATGCGCTTCGTGACCAGGTCGATCTCGGCCACGGGACTGCCCATCGACTCCAGCAGCCCGCTGATAGTGGCGCGGCAATGCTTGCAGTTCATGTCGGGGACATGGAAGGTCCGTTCCCGGGGGTCAGTGATCTCCTCATCACCGGCGCCAGGGATCTGGCTGATCTCGACCAGGTCCAGCAGCGCCGCGAACGTCTCGACGTACGCGGCGACCACTCCCGGCTGCACGCTGAACCGCTGCCCGTCGATGGTGTGTGTCATCTGGCCGAGACATCTCGGCTGCTCGCCCTGGCCCAGCAGCGCGTACTGCTTGGCGATCACGTCCAGCTCATGGTGGTACTTCTGCACCGCCTGCCAGGTGCTCAGCCCTTCCTCGCTGGTCGCCCGGGTCATGACGGCATGGGCCTGCGCGATGGTGGCGTCCTTCATCGCCCGGAGCATCGCGGACACCTCCGCCGGGTAACGCAGCGTCCCGCCGGGCCCGGCCACGAAGGACACCGGGATCATCCCGCGGCGGAAGGTCGAAGCCTGCAGTTCCCAGTACCAGGTGCTCGCCACCACGGCGAAGATCCCGCTGTCCCGCAGGCCGCGGGCGAACTCCGCCGGGCTGGGGTAGGGCGTCTGGCCGGCGAGGTAGGCGTGCTGGATGAGCGTACGAGCCGTGGCCTCGATGCCGATCCGGAAGATCTCGCCCGGTTCCTGATCGGTGGTCGTGGCCGCCAGGACCCGGCGGGCGTCATCCCCGAGCCGGGCGGCCCGGGCGGCCACGGCATCGTCGGCGGCCAGCGCGCGCCAGAGCGCGAGCGTGGCCTCCCTGGCCACGATCGGCACTACCGGACCCAGCCGGCTCGGGCCCGCATGGGCAACGTTCGGGATCCCGTCGCTGTCATTCCAGGTCACCCGCTGGGTCGCGCTGGTAACTAGATCCGCGGGGCAAGGCCGCATGAACGAGGCGAGATACCGCCGCTGCGCGGGGGTGAGGTGGCTGCCCGGTGCCGCGACGAGGGGCGTGAGACGGTACCCGATGCGCCTCGCCCCGCCCAGGAACACCTCGTCGACAGCCCCGCCATCGGCCGCGAACAGCCCGGGGAACGCCAGCTCCGCCAAGATGGCCGAGGCGGCGGCCCGGTCGTACCCTTCGACCGGGGACTCCAGCGGATCCTCCCGCATCGCTACCTGCCCCCCTGGAGAAGCCTGGACAGATAACCGGCCAAGCGGTCCAGTTCCTGCGCGGAGTTGTACACGTGCACGCTCACCCGGACTGAGTCCTCGTGGCCACTCCCGGCGGGCAGGCAGTGCCGGCCGGTACGCACGAAGAAGCCCCGGGAGCTCAGGGCGAATCCGAGGTCATCGGACCGGACCTCATCGACGCGGAACGACACGATCCCGTACCCGGCCGGGCAGTCTGCCCAGGCGACGCCGGGCAGCAACGTCAGGTGCGGGATACCCCGCAGCCGGTCCACCAGGAACCGGGTCAGGGCCTGGCCATGCGCGGCGATCCGGTCGATGCCCAGTTCATCGATGAAGTCCATGGCCGCGCCCAGCGCGGCGATCCCCGGGAGGTTCGGCGTGCCGCCCTCCAGGCCTTCAGGCATGCGCAGACCCCGCAACCGGCCGTCAATGAGCCGGAGGTCGCTGCTGCCCCCCGGGAGGAACGGCACCACCTCCGGATGGACCCGCCGCCGGAAGTAGGCGACCCCCGTCCCGGGGGTACCGAACATCTTGTGCCCGGAGAACACCGCGAAATCGCAGTCCAGGCTGGTCACATCGACCGGCACGTGCCCGGCACTCTGGGTGCAGTCGAGACACAACCGGACCGAAGGGCTGAGCTGGCCCCGCAGTTCCTCCAGCGTCGTCATCGAGCCGAACACGTTGTGCACATGCGTGGCCGTGATGAGCCTCGTGCGCGGCGACACCTTCGACAGGATGTCCCCGATGTCCGCTTCACCGGTCGCGGTCACCGAATAGGGCACGAGCCTGATGCGTGTCCCGGACCGGGCGAGGACCTGGCGCAGGTTCACCCACGGGTACACGTTCGAGGAATGATCCAGCGGACTGAACAGGATCTCGTCCCCGTCGGCCAGGTTGGCCAGACCCCAGGACAGGGCCACCGCGTTCAGCCCCGCGGTGGCGCCGGGCACGAAAACGATCTCGTCCGGACCCTGCGCGCCGATGAAGCGGCCAGCCTGCTGCCGCACATCCTCAACCCGCCGCGCGGCCCGGCTCGACCACGGATAGGCTCCCCGGCCAGGGTTCGCGGTCGCGGCGGCAAGCTCGGCGGTGACCGCGTCGATCACCTGCTGCGGCTTCTGCGTGGTGGCGGCGCTGTCCAGGTACACGACACCGGGATCAGCCAGGAGTGCCGGGAACTGATTCCTGGCCAGCGGCACACGCCCGTGCCCATGAATCAGGTCCGTCACGGACGCTCCGAAGGGTAAATAGAGCTACATCCGCTTTAACAATGACTCACTGCGGGCCGTTCTCCAAGAGGTGAGCCCGGGTAAGTCCCCGGCGGGGCTCGCCGAGCCCCGCAATCTTCTTCGGCTCCTACCGCCAACGGACCAGGTCTGAGCCGACCCGGAAGCACGCCCGGGCAGCCGCCCGGCGAGCCGAATGCAGTCAACTTAATTGACCCGTACTGGATCGGGCGCGTCGATTGCCCGGGCCATGGCATGTGCTGCGGAGGCAGGCACATGTTCGCCAGACGGTGAGTGCAGGCCGTCCGCCTGCCCGCCGCCCCGAACATACCCCCGCGGGGTTTCCGGCATACGGGCCAGGGGTTTGCACCATACTCGCCGGGGGTTTGTTCAATACCCCTGCCGGGTTTGCCATTACCGGTCTCGGCGCCGCAGCCGTGCCCGGGCCATCGGCAGGCCATTAGGGTCAGCGCCCTTGCGCATCCCAGCCACATCCAACGGCCACCATGTTCTGATCCATGTATGGGACTGCGATGACCGTGCCCCTGCACCGGAGACAGCTGGATTAGCCGCCGAGAGCGGACGCGGACTTCTGCTCCTCGAGACCCTCAGCAGCACGCCACCACACAGGACTCGACCGAATCTAGCCGATGGGCGGGCACGTCGTTCTGCCCGCCCGCCGGGAAATCCCGTTGCGGGTTGCGGGTGGCCGGCATCGGATATCTGATGGACCGGCTTGCCATCACGGGAGGGAACATGACGGGCACGTCGCTGCCTGCCCCGACGCTGCACACTGCCCGCCTCCGGCTGCGTCCGTTCGACGACGCGGACGCGGACGACCTGTTCGCGCTGCACAGCAGCGCCTACGTGCTGCGCTACTGGGACGCGCCGCCGTGGAGCGAACGCACGCGCGCCGAGCGGTTCATCACGGCGTGCCGGCAGATGGCACAGGAGGGCACCGGGGCGCGGCTGGCCGTGGATCGTATCTCCGGCGGGGCGTTCATCGGCTGGTGCAGCCTGACCCGGTGGAATCCGGACTACCGCAGCGCGTCGCTGGGCTACTGCTTCGACGATGCAGCGTGGGGCCACGGCTACGCGACGGAGGCCGCGCGCGGCTTGCTGCGGTGGGCATTCGGCACGCTGGACCTCAATCGCGTCCAGGCTGAGACCGATACGCGCAACGTGGCATCGGCCCGCGTGCTGGAGAAGCTCGGCTTCGTACGTGAAGGGACGTTGCGGGAAGACTGCATCGTGAACGGCGAGGTCTCTGACTCGTGGGTCTACGGGCTGATCAGGCGGCAGTGGCGGCCGTCGTCCGAGCCGGTTCCCGCCCGCTGAGTCCCCGCTCCCGCGCGAGACCTCGCCCGGCGCACCCGCACCGGCTGGCCGTTGACGGTGTCCTCACAGGAGAACCTGCCCCCGCCATCGGTCCAGCGGCCGTGGACGGGAGGGGCGGGGTGGCCGGGCCTGCTGCTGGACGCCTGCCAGATCCGCCAGGCCCGGCTCCGGGATCGAGCTGCCGCACAAGTGAAGCCCTCGAATGGCTTGCCGCCGGGCGGGGCCCCGGCCCAGATGCGATCCGCGTGCCCGAGGCCGCTGGAACGGTGCTGTTCAAGCGCCGATCCTTTTGCCCGCCGGTCCTGTGGCTGTGCTCGCGGTCCCGTGCGGGATGTGGTGGTTCCTGGCCTTCGCACCTGGCGGGGGTGTTGGAGAGGCTGGGTGCCGTCCGGGGTGAACGTTTACCCGGGCCGCTCAGCCGGGTCGGCGGGGGCGCAGGGCGCGGGCCCGGGCGGGGCTGGTTATGTTGGGGGCACGGCTGCCGGGGTGGCCGGGTGTACAGGTGTCTGACCAGCACGGGGGGGAAATCGATGACGATATCTGCTGAGGTACCTGGGCGAGGGGCCGGGCCTGGCCGGGCCTGGCGTACGGCGCCGTGATGCGCGGAAGGGGGCTCCGGCTGTCCCGGCTGTTCCCGGGCGACGTCACCAGATTCCGGGGGCCAGGGTGGACGGCCGGAATGCTGGTGGCGCTGAATGCCGCCGGGACGGTCCGCAGCCTCATCCACATCCTCGCTCCCGATAGTGGCGCGCAGTCGATCGCTTCGATGGACGCCCAGGTGGAGGGGGGAAACAACATCGTCGCGCTGCTGGCGCAGTGGGGCGGGGCCCAGCTGCTCGAATCCGGCGTCATATGGATCGTGCTGTGCCGGTACCGGGGGCTGGTTCCCCTGATGCTGGGCGTGGTGACCGCAGAGCAGTTGCTGAGGGTCGGAATCGGCACGTCCAAGCCCCTGGTGACAGCCCGCACGCCGCCGGGCGCGCTGAGCTGGGCGCTGCTGCCCGCGGCGGCGGCCACGCTCGCCATGTCACTGACCGGAGGTGATGAACTCACCACAGGGCAGCCTGGGCACGTCGGCGGCGCCCACTAACGGCACCGGCTTCCGCCCATCCTGCCCCTAAATGATCACGCGGGAGAGCCCCGGTGGGATGGGTCGAGACTCGAGCTGGCCGGGACGGCAGGCGCGGCTTTCAGAGTTGCCGTGTCTATAGCTGTCGGAGCGGTGCCCGATGGCCATGACGTTAACCCGGCGGTGCTGGCCGTCGATACGGCAGATCACCCGGTGATCGCCCCGCCAGGCGCTGTGCAGCCCCTCGAGCCCGGGCTTGAGCGGCCTGCCGGCGCGGGGCGGGCCGGCGGCCAGTGACCTGTACAGGAATTCGACCGCTGCGGTGGCGACCTTCCCGGGCAGGCGGGCCAGCGCACGGCGGGCCGGCGCCGTCCACGCGATCGCGAAGCCGTCTTGGCTCACTTGCCAGTGATCAAGCGCAGTGCGTCGTGGCCGTGCTTGGTGATCACGACGCGGCCGTGCTCGCGTTCCAAGAGGTCCACCACCTCCGAGAGCCGGTTCTTCACGTCTGCCAAGGACATCTGCTCACTGACTGACATGGCCATAGGTACAGCTAATTTCTCCGGACTCTTGCCTAGCCAGCATCATCCGGATCTGCCGCAAGTACCGCACGTCGGGTCCGACAGAGTCCGTCCCCGGAGGGCGCCTTCAGGGCTGGAGCGAGATGGCAGTGCGCGCTTCCGGTCGCCGGACGCAGGATTGCCGAGCCTGTCGCGAGGGGGACGCTGGGGGAGGCGAGCTTGTCAGGTGGCGGCGCGGGCGATCTGCTCGATGAGGCTGCGCAGGTCCTCGAGGTCGGCCTCGAACTCGGTGTCCCAGTCGGTGCCCTGGTCGAGGTGGTCTGCCAGGCGGTAGTGCGCGGGGATGTCCTCGGGGGCGAGCTGCGCCCGGCGGGCTCGCGGGGTGAGGGTGCCCGGGCCGAGCCGGCCGCTGACCTCGGAGGCGGCGAAGCCGAGCAGGAACGTGGCGACCAGGCGCTCGAGCCGGGGGACCTGCGCCTCGGGCAGGCCCGCGTCCAAAAGTACCTGGAACAGCGCGTCGGTGGCCCGGACGGCGTCGGGCGTGACCGAGGGGCGGGCCAGCAGCAGGGGAAAGGCGCTGGGGTGGCGCCGGGCCAGGGCCCGTACCCCCTGGCCGATGCTGACCAGGCGCGGCCACCACCCCGCGTCGGCCTGCTGCTGGCCCAGCAGCGCGAAGTGCTCGCCCAGCAGCAGGCGGCCGTGCGCCGTCCTGACCGGCTGATGGCCCTGGTGCGGGCGAACCTCGCCCTGTTCGCCCGGGACCCCGGCCCGCTTGCGGGCCGCATCATCCAGCCGCTGCTGTCCCTGCTGATCCTTCAGCGCCTCTACATCGCCGCCCTCGGCGGCCCCGCCCAGGGCACGACCCAGGTCGTCGACATCGGCGCGTCAGTCTGCGCCGGCCTCGGCGGCGGCCTGGTGCCCCTGTCGGACCTGCCCCCATGGACCCACCTCATAGCCCCCCTGTCCCCGGCCTACTGGGCCGTGCTCGCCCTGCGCGGTGCCATCCAGGGACAGGAAGCAACCACGCTGACCGCATCAGCGGCACTCGCCGCCATTGCAGCCGGCAGCATCACCATTGGCGGACGCAGGCTCGCCCGCGGCTGGGGTCGCAGCACCCTGCTATGACCCACGCCGCAGGCCGCAATCACGACCCGCCGGTCCTGGCCCTGGCCGCCGACGCATTCTCCGAGCTGGATGTGGATCTGACCCCGCGCATTCTCAGAGCTGGATGGTCTGGGTGCTTCGATGCTCAAGTTCAGCTCTACGGAAATGGTTATTCTGCTCGTTTGGTGGCATCTAACCGTTATTTGTTAATTCAGGGATGTAGAGGTGCAGGTCGGCCTGCCGTGACCGAGTTCATCAGCGCTTGCGGTTGCGGCAGCGGGGGTTGTCGGACCATGCGACGCGCTGCGCTGCTATGACGCCTGCACGTGCCCGGCGCGCCGCAGGACTTCCGTGCAGGGTCGCGAGCGCAAGATCCGCCCATCGGCGGCATTGTCCGGTACACGGAAGCGCGCAGGACAGCGGACAACCCGTCTGCCTGGGTGCTGGCCCAGGTTCGTCGAGGTCTGTACCAGTGTGTCTATGAAAGGAGCTGGTCGGTGAGGATCGAGGTCAGCCATTGCTCATATCGTTCGCCGGTCCAGCCTCGGTCGCACACGAGTAGGCGGTATACCTCGGGGGAGGCGAGCGCGTGGATGATGTCGGCGGCCTCGCCCTCGCGCAGCCCGGACCGTAGCGCGCCGGAGCGGGCGAGCGTGCGGGTGACGCGGCGCTGACCGCTGTGGCGTTGCCGCGCTATGACAGCGAGCAGCGCCGCGGCGGCTTGGTCGGATCTGGCCGCGTCTTCCAGGATGCGATGCACCGGGGCGGTGCGGGCCATCAGCTCGCGCAGCAGCGCCGCGAAGCCCGCCAGGGTGCTGGCTGGGTCTGGGTCTGAGTCCAGGGCGCGGACCTGCGGGCGGTCGGCCATCGCGATCGCCTGGTCGTCGCCGGCGATCGACACGTCGAGCACGGCTTTGAGGATCCCGAGCTTGGAGGCGAACAGCCGGTACACCGTGGGCTGCGGGGTGTCGGACAGGTCGCTGATCGCCTCGATGGTCGTCGCCGCGTATCCCCGGTCGAGGAACAGCCTCCGGGCCGCCTCGATGACGGCGGCCCGGGTGCGGCGGGTCCGGGCCTGGGGTGCGGCTGCTTTGCGGGTGCGGCGCCCCTTGACACCTCCGTCCATGAGAGTGATAGTACCACTATCAAATCGATAGTGTAACTCTCGCTTACCGGGTCGCGGCGACCGCCACGATCACATTGCCTGGAAAGGACGGGCCATGACCAGCATCGAATCCATCGTCCTGGAAGTTCCCGACCCGGCTGCCGCCGAGCATTTCTACGCCGCCGCGTTCGGCCTGGGCGACAGACTGCGGGTGCGCCCCGGCGATGCACCGGCCAGCGGCTTCCGCGGCTTCACCGTCTCCCTCGTGGTCGCCCAGCCGAGCACCGTCGACAGCCTGATCGGCACCGCCGTCCACGCGGGCGCGAGGACACTCAGGCCCGTCAAGAAGAGCTTCTGGGGCTACGGCGGCGTGGTGCAGGCACCGGACGGGGCGATCTGGAAGATCGCGACGTCGGCGAAGAAAGACACCGGACCCGCCACCCGCGAGGTCAGCGACGTCGTGCTGCTGATAGGCGCCGGCGATGTCAGGGCGAGCAAGCAGTTCTACGTCGCCCGCGGCCTGGCCGTGGCCAAGAGCTTCGGCGCCAGGTACGTCGAGTTCGACGCGGCCGGGCTCGCCGGTAAAACTTGCCCTCTACAGCCGGCGTGCCGCCGCCAAGGACGCCGGCGTGCCCGCGGACGGGACAGGGGCGCACCGGATCGTCATCGTGGGCGCTGGCGGGCCGTTCACGGACCCGGACGGGTTTGCGTGGGAGACGATGAGCAGAACCGGTGCGGGCAATGCCCGGGCACTCTGAGTTCGCGGGGGGTGATCGGGCTCTGGCGCTCTGGCTGGGCCGGCTCCAGGAGGCGTCGTTCAACCAGGCCGGTCCTGCGGTGCGCAACGCGTACCCACCGGAGCGGCGGATGACCGGACCCCAGTTGGCCGGCTACCTGACGCGCCGGACCTACGCGCTCGCCTCCTCCACCCGGCCCGACGGCCGGGCGCACGCCGCGCCGACGCTGTTCACCAGCTACGCCGAGGCGTTCTGGCTCCCCACACTCGGCAACGCGCTCCGGCTCAGCAACGTCCGGGCCAATCCGTGGCTCGCCCTGTCCATCACCGAAGGTGAGCACGACACCCACGCCGCGGTGCTCACCGAAGGGCCGGCCGAGGTGCTGACCGCCGTTCCGCAGGCCGTCCGGAACACCACCGAACTGCGCAACGCCGGCGCCAGCCTGGACTGGGCAACGGCCTGGCTGCGGGTCACCCCGCGGCGGCTGTTCAGCTTCGCCGAGCACGCCTGGCAGGACGTGTCCGGTAGCTCATCAGCACATTGACAGCAGGCGCGGAACACCCGCCCGGGAGACGGAGTGAAATGATGAGTAACGTGACTCAGAGGACCGCGACGATCCGATTCACGGCCACGCTCGACACCATCGACGCATCGACCGTCATGCGCTTGCCGGAGAAGGCCAGCCGGCTTCTGCCCTCACGCGGGCAGGTAGCAGTCCGGGGATCAATGAACGGCCACGAATTTCGCGCAGTGCTCGAGCCGGACGGCGTCAAGGGCCACTGGATGAAAATTGACCCGGCACTGCGGCGAGCCGCTCACATCGGCGGGGGCGACACTGTCAGCGTCACCGTGCAAGCGACACCAGACTGGCCGGAGCCAGACATACCACCAGACCTGGCCGCAGCTTTGGCGGGCGCGCCGCAGCAGATCAGGGACATCTGGAACGACATCACGCCGATGGCGCGCTGGGAATGGGTGCGCTGGGTCAACGCGACCGCAAATCCCGCGACCCGCCAGCGGCGCGTTGAGGTGACCATCTCCAAAATGAGCAACGGCAAGCGGCGGCCGTGCTGCTTCGACCTTGCCGCATGCACAGACCCAGCGCTGGCCAAGAACGGCAAGCTTCGCAGTACAACGTAATGCGCGGTGTGTCCGCTATTCGATCACCCGCCAGGCGGGCACGGTATGGAAGGCGCGTCGATATGCGCGCGTGGTGACTGGCTCTGTTACCCCGCAGGAGATCCGCATACCGGCAGGACCGCCCGCCGCCTCGCATGGCCGACAGCGACCGGTCGACGGCCCAACGCCGTCCGCCGCCGGGTCCGCTCAAGAGACCACCCTCCGGCAGACTCCGAGTGGGCCCGGTAGACATCGCGACGGCATGCCAGAGCGGCAGATCTGCGCGCTATCGCGCACGGCGCCAGCACAGCTACCGCCGCGCATAATCCGCGCTCGGGAGCGGTGGCTGGCTTCTGAACCCGGCCTCGTGCGGTGCGCAGTGTTCACGAATACCGAGCGCTGGCCTTGGCGGGGTTCCTGGCCGGGTACAGCGGCCTGACCCGGCAGGCCTGCGAGCTGGACCTGAGGCAGTTCGCCAGCTGGTGCCAGCAGCATCAGCTGCACCTGTTCGGCGCCCGCCGGGCCGGTATCGAGTTCTTCGCCCGTGACCTGGAGGCCCGCGGGCGGGCCCGGGCCACCATTACCCGGCGCCTGTACGGTGGCTGGGTTCTACCGCTACGCCGTCGAGGGAGAACTCCTCGATCACTGGCCCGCGGCGCATGTGCGGCGGCCGCGGCTGGATTACGAGTCGCACGCCACCGGCCTGGACCGTAATGAGCTCGGCGCGCTCCCGCGCACCACCATGCGCTATGACCGGGCCCGCACCTTGCTGGACCGCCACGCCACCTGCATCGTCGCCGCCCACGTCGCCGGAGCCGCCCGGTAGGCCGCCTCCGAGCTGGTACGTCTCCGCCTGGCCGGACTCCGGCCAGGCGGACCGCCGCCGGAAACACCGAGCGTAACGCCAGAAGGCAGAACGCGAACCGCCGTTAGGCGCGGACTACGGGGCTGATGCGGATCAGCGGGAAGGAGTGCAGGAATCTGATAGGCGTCGGTCCTTTGACAGAAATCGTTTGTCACGTTATGTAATGTCGTGCGTGCATTTGGCTGCTAACCTGGAAGGTGGCAGTTCCCCCGCGGCTGGCTGGTTTGAGCTGCGGCGACCCTGGATGGGCCGACAGGCCCGTTGAGTCGGTCGCTGGGGCTGAAGCGAGTGAATCCCAGGCGCAGCGGGCGGGCGTGATGCGGACAGGCCAGGTGTTTGTTTCCCACACCTCCGATATGGACGAGTTTCCGGAGCGCCGATCATTTGTGCAGGCTGCACTGGACGCCGTGAGCCGGGCTGGCATGGCGCCGGTCGATATGCGCTACTTCGCCGCGCGCGACGGCCAGCCAGCTGACTACTGCCGGCAACGGGTCCGCGAATGCGAGATCTATGTTGCAGTGATCGGATTCCGGTACGGGTTGACGGTGCCGGGTGGGGCAGTGTCCTATACCGAGCTAGAGTTCGAAGAGGCCGGCAGTGCCCGGCCTGCCCCGCCTTGTGTTCTTGCTTGATGAGCCTGCGGGTATGTCGGCCACGCCGATCGATGCGGACCGGGATGAAGCGGAGGGGTTCCGCCAGCGGCTTCGCAGTGCCGGGCTGGTAGTCCGCGCCTTCGCCTCCCCTGCCGCTCTAGAGCTTGAGGTATTCCACGCGCTGACAGACGTTAGCGTGCCGTCGGCGGTCCAGGGAATGGCGCTTCCGGCGCCAGCCGGGGACGTGGGTCCCGGGCCTTTGCCCAAGGGCATTGCCGCTGCGACACGCACGCTGCCGCGCGACATCGCCTCGTTCACCGGACGGGAGCCGGAAATCGAGTCCATCCTGGCGGCCGTAGCGGGCGCTGGCGCAAGCGGCGTCGTGGACATCTGCGCGATTAACGGGATGGCGGGGATCGGGAAGACGGCCCTTGCGGTGCACGCCGCGCACCGGCTGGCAGGCCGGTTCCCGGACGGGCAGGTCTTCCTGCAGTTGCACGGGCACACACCGGGCCATCGGCCTGTCGATCCTGCTGATGCGCTGGCCAGCCTGCTGCGGGCTTCCGGCATCCCTGCTCAGCACATCCCGGACGGGCTGGAGCCCCGGGGCATGCTATGGCGCGATTGCCTGGCGGGCATGCGCATGCTCCTAGTGCTGGATAACGCGGCAGGCAGCGGGCAGGTAGCCCCGCTGCTGCCCGGAGACGGGGAGTGCCTGGTGCTGATCACCAGCCGCAGTTACTTGGGCGATCTGCCCGGCACGGTCACTCCCGTGCTGCTGGACGTGCTGACACCCTCGCAGGCGGCGCAGATGTTCACCCGGCTGACCCCGCGTGCCGCCGACCGCCCGGGCGAGGTCGCGGAGGTGGTACGGCTGGCCGGGTTCCTGCCGCTGGCGGTCTCGCTGCTGGCCCGCCTGTTCGCCCGGCACCCGTCCTGGACGCTGCCCGACCTGGTCGCCGAGACCCGGGCAAGCCTGCTGACCCTGGCCGCGGAGCACGACAGCGTCGCGGCCGCGTTCGAGGTGTCCTACCAGCACCTCGACCCCGCCCGGCAGCGGATGTTCCGCCTGCTGGGCCTGCACCCGGGCCCCACCACCGACGGCTACGCGGCCGCGGCGCTGGCCGCAACCAGCGTGAAAGAAGCCACCGGGCTGCTGGACGGGCTGCACGGGGAGGGGCTGCTGACCGAGACCGGCCACCGCCGGTACGGCATGCATGACCTGCTGCGCCGCTACGCCCGCGACCACGCCGCCGGTCTTCCCGGCAACGAGCAGGCAGTGGAGAGGCTGCTGGACTACTACCAGTACACCGCCGCGCGCGCCGATGCACGCATGGCCCGCCAGACCCGGCACGGTCCCGCGTCCGCCGCCCCGGCGGGACTGCCCGCTGCCCCGGACCTGGATGATGACAGCCAGGCGCTGGCGTGGGCGCGCGCCGACCGTGCCAGCCTGCTTGCCTGCCTCGATCAGGCCGCCGCCACCGGCCAGCACGCCAGGGTGATCGCCCTCACCGCCGCCCTAGCCGAGCTCTTGCGGCGCGACGGGCCCTGGGCCGACGCCATCACCCGGCACGCAGCCGCAGTCCAGGCCGCGCAGCGCGCCGGTGACCGGCTAGGCCAGGGCAACGCCCTCAACGACCTCGGGAACGTGCGGCGACTGACAGGCGACTACGCGGCCGCGGCGCAGGCGCAAGAGCAGGCCCTGGGTATCTACCGTGATCTCAGGGACCGGCGTGGCCAGGCCAATACCCTGAACTACCTTGGGAACGTCCGGCTGCACATGGGCGACTACGCGGGCGCGGCGCAGGCGGAAGAGCAGGCCCTGGGTATCTACCGAGATCTCGGTGACCGGCGTGGCCAGGCCACCGCCCTCAACGACCTCGGGAACGTGCGGCGGGCGACGGGTGACTACCCGGCCGCGGCGCAGGCGCAAGAGCAGGCCCTGGGCATCTACTGTGATCTCAGGGACCGGCGTGGCCAGGCCACCGCCCTCAACGACCTCGGAGACGTGCGGTTTCACATGGGTGACTACCCTGCTGCGGCGCAGGCGCTGGAGCAGGCCCTGGGCATCTGCCGTGATCTCAGGGACCGGCGTGGCCAGGCCACCGCCCTTCACGACCTCGGGAACGTGCGGCGGGCGACGGGTGACTACCCGGGTGCGGCGCAGGCGCTGGAGCAGGCTCTGGGCATCTACCGGGACTTCGGTGACCGGCGCCTTCAGGCCCACGCCCTCAATAGCAGAGCAACGCTGCACCGGGTGAGCGGTGACCTCGCGAGGGCCCGAGGGTGTCACCAGCAGGCCCTGGAACTGGCCCGCGCTGTCGCCAGCTGGTGGGACGAAGCTCACGCGGTGGCCGGCCTGGGCCGATGCGCCATAGCTGACGGCCACGCCACCGAAGCCGAAGCCCTCCTACGTCGGGCACTAGGGATATTCCAGCAGATCGGCTCAGGCGAGACTCCGGCCCTGCTCGCCGAACTAGACGCCCTCACTAGCCAAGCTCCGCAAAGGAAACCATAGCCCGCTGGCATGCACACCAGTATCACCAGGCCGGACCGGAATTCGATACGGCTTCCGCAACGGCCGGTGACCACCGGCAAGGCAGCTGTCCGCCACGCCGATGCATGTCGCCTGGTGCCCGAACGGATGATCCGCGCGCACGACCCACAGATGTCTGCTAGTTCAGTAGACATTCCGATTCGGCGATAGGCACTCCGCCGGGGACTTGCTTCGCTGTGCGGGTTCGCTTCATGGGCTGACGCTCAGCAATAGTGCCGGATGCAAATCAGAGATGCTATTTAAATCGGACACGGTCGGGTGTGTCGCACCCCATCGGCTCTCACGCGGCCTCGACGCCAGCCCCCTTGAAGACCTGCCGATGGTGCCAGTTGACGTGATCCACTTCCACGACGGGCTGACCCGGCCGGGGTGCGAGCAGCGGCTGGCCGGACAGGTCGTCCACCGCCCGCCGCCCCGCGTCGCTGCGGGCCACATACAGGCTGGACACGCGGATCTGCAGCTCAGCGGTCAGCCCCAGCACGCCCAGGTCGAACAGCGCATGGTGCAGCGCGCACAACGCCAGGCCGTTGGCCACCACGTCCGGACCATCCTGGCTGTGCCAGCGCACATGCGCCGCCTCAAGACCAACCGGATAACGGCCCAGCGCCCCGTCGAAACCGCACATGGCGCACTGGTGGGCATAGGCGCGCAGCACCTCCTCAGCGAACCCGGGACGCCGCAGCCTCCGCCTGGCCGCCGCCACCGCCGGGCTGGCCGCCAACTCCAGCACCGCGAGGTCCAGGCCCACCGCGTCACAGATCATCGCGGCCAGGCCCGGCGTGAAGTGCAGGTCCAGCAGCAGCCGCGCCGCGGCTGCCAGCGTGCCCGGATCCGCCAGCAGCCGCTCGGCCCCCGGCCGCAGTCGGCCCACCGCCTCGCGGCCGGCCAGCCACGGGCCGCGCTCAGGAGCATCCGGCCCGATCTTCGCCCCCGAACCGTCCCGCAGGTCCCAGATCTCCCGCTCCAGATGGACGAACGGCATCGCCGCCCGCTGCCGCCCCGCCGAGGCACTCGCCACTGGCGGGCCGAAGTCATTGATCAGCATGCTGACCGGCTCCTCAGCCTCCGCATACGCCGCCGCGGTGCTGCCAGTAGCCGCGAACCGCCCGAACAGCCACAGCAGTAACAGAGGCTTATGCGGGGCCCGGACATTGCCCACAGACGCCCGCCGGAGCCGTGCCAGCAGGTCCAGGAACTCCTCACCGGTCACGCCGCGCCTCCCCAACCAGACTCCCGGGCACTGCCGCCCAGTTCCACCGCGGGCCAACCAGCAGGGCTCAGCACCGCGCGCTGCCGCCGAGTCCTGCCCACATCCTGCCCCAAATGATCTGTGAGGCTTGGTGTGAACCGTCCCGGTGAGCCCAGAGAACATCACGTGTCATCGCCTGCCTCATGCTGCTCTACGCCCAGCCACTCAGCCGCATCCTCCGCCTCACCACCAGCGACATCGCCCACGATGACGGCAGACCTGGATCTGCTTCGGCCACCCGCCTGCACCAGTCCCCGAACCCTTCGCCAGCCTCCTCCACCAGCAGATCAGCATCCAGCCCGCCAGCCACAGCGACTGGCTGTTCCCCGGCCGCAACCCCGGCCAGCCCGCCGCCTACGGCACCATCTTCACCCTGCTACGCGACGCCGGGTTCCCCATGCGCACCGCCCGGATCTCCGCCCTGCGCCAGCTCGTCCTCCACGCCCCCGCACCCGTCATCGCCGAAGCCCTCGGCTTCCACCACGCCACCACCCAGCGCGAGCGCGCCAACGCCGCCGGAACCTGGGCCCACTACCCGGCTCAACCCCGGCCAGCCGGGCATCATGGGCAGGATGAACAGCCGTGACCCTGCGGATAATCTCCGGGCGGAGATGGTGGCCCGCCTCAAGGACCAGCATGCTCTCTCCGATCCCCGCGTTGAAGCGGCTCTCAGCAAGGTGCCCAGGCATGTCTTCGTGCCCGGAACGGAACTGCCTGCGGCCTACGCCGACCAGGCCGTCATCACCCGCCGCCGGGACGGGATGCCCGTCAGCTCAGCCTCCCAGCCGGCCATGGTCGCCGCCATGCTCGAGCAACTCCGCCCGCCACCGGGCGGCTCCATCCTTGAGATCGGCGCCGGCACCGGCTACAACGCCGCGCTGCTCTCCCACCTGGTGGGCCCCTCCGGACAGGTCACCACCATCGACATTGACCCGCAGGTCGCTGCCCAGGCCCGGGAGCACCTTGCCGCCGCGGGAGTCAGCAACGCCCAGGTGATCTGCGGGGACGGGGCGCTGGGCTGGGCCAGCGGCGCTCCCTACGACGGGATCATCGTCACCGCCAGCGCATCAGATCTGGCACCCGCCTGGACAAGCCAGCTCGGCCCCCTGGGCCAGCTGGTGGTGCCGCTGTCGATCCGGGGCATCCAGCAATCCGTCGCCCTGACCCACGCCGGCGGCCACCTGCGCAGCGTCTCTATACACGGCTGCCACTTCATGCCCCTCACCGGCACGATGGCCAACACCGACAGGCGCCAGCCGGTGCCCAGACACCCAGGCGTGCACCTCGAAACAGCGGCGGAAACAGAAACAGATGCCGACCTGATCAGCGACGCGCTCAACCAGCACCAGCCAGCAGCGGATACCGGCGTCACCGCATTGTCCCGCGAAGTATTCGGAAGCCTGCGGCAATGGCTCGTCTTCCACGACCCCGCAGCAGCCATGCTCACCTATACCGGCCCCCCGGAAGGAGCCGACGCCAGCGGCATTCCCGCAGTGATCGACTTCGCGCTCCACGGCATTACCCGGCGATCCAGCCCCTGCATCCTCGGCCGCAACGGCTTCGCCATCCTGGACTTCACCAGCGCCACGGCCACCACCGACGACACTGGTCCCGGCAGGATGCTCGCCCTGGCGATACGCAGCTGCGGCAACGCGGAGCAGGAGAAAACCAGGCTCACCGAACTAGTAACGAGCTGGGACGCCGCAGGCCGCCCGGGCACCGGCGACCTTCGCATCCACGCATACCCATCCACCGCCCCACCGCCAGACACCAAAGACATGGTGCACGCCGCACCCCACACGACATTCACCGTTTCCCTGCCCTAAATAACACCGAACCCCCAAGCACGGACAGTCACCACCACAGCCGCAGCAACCAGAATACGCATCACACGAATACGCGAGCCCGCCAGTCCGCAGCGAATCCCACACTTTCATCTGATGTAAGGCCAGTGGCGCTCCGTCCGTGGAAACCAGATATTTGAGGTGCCGGATATGCACGGTCAATAGCGCAGAGTGCCATTCCTGGCTGGGTCTGCCGTTCGCGCCGCCAGTCCTCAGGCACGACGGGCTGGCGAGCAGGCCCGCGGGCACTCACCCTGCGGCCTGTGTCCGGCTACGCCGCCCCTGGGTGTCGGCTACGGCTGAACATCCTGCTTGCCCGAGTTGGCCACCCCAGCGATCTGCGGCCCACGATCATAAACTGTCAGTAGCCGGCCAGGAAGCCGTAAAGTCACGAGGCACGTCAGGCCTCCTGCACCGGGACACGGCCGGCCCGGGCTGCCCCGGCCAGCGCCTCGTAGTCGGCCGTCACCTGCCCGGCATAGCTGCGCGCGAACCTGGCGATGCCCTGGTCGAAAGCGGTCCCGCTGCCCAGGTAGCCCGAGATGGCCGCCGCGTCGCCGGTCCGGGCGTGGGCCCGGGCCAGGGTCCGGCCGCACACCTCGGCGTAGCTCGCGAAGCGGGCCGGGGTCAGCATGTCGAGGTTGACCGAGCGCTTCATGTCCTTGAACTGGCGGACATAGTAGTCGTGGCCGCGATAGCTGGTCCAGCCCAGGAACATGTCGCTGGCCGCCTGCATCAGCCGCTGGCCCACCACCACCCGCTGCCCCTGATGAGCGAACTCGGACGGCCCGGCGTATGGCGCGAGCACGCTCTCCAGCGCCTCCTTGAGCTGCAGGAACAGCGGCGACCGCAGGTCGGGCGTTTGAGGTCCTTGGCGCCCTCCTGCCGGGCTATGGCGAGCACCGCGGCGATATCCACCCGGTCATACCAGACGTCCAGCGGCCCCATCACCCCAAGCTCGGCCATCCGCTCCCGGTAGGCGCGGACGGTCCCGCGGACCACCTGGCTGGCCTGCTGATCGCCGATCTGCAGGTTCCTGGCGGCCAGCACCACGCTCGCAGCCAGCCGCTTCACGTCCCACTCCCAGGGCGCGGGCACCGTCTCGTCGAAGTCGTTGACGTCGAAGACCAGATTCCGCTCGGGGGTGCCGAAGACCCCGAAGTTGGCCAGGTGCGCGTCGCTGCGCGCCTGCACCCGCAGCCCGGTGGCGGGGGTTCCGGCCAGGTCCTCCGCCATGATCACCGCGGAGCCGCGCAGGAACGCGAACGGCGAGGCGAGCATCCGCCTGTACCGGACGAGCACCAGATCAGGGAGCCGGGGGCGGTTGTTCTCCTCCAGCATGCCGACGGGGTCGCGGCGGCCGGGAGCCGGGCTCCAGCTTCCGTGGCCGGCCCGCGGGACCTCCTTGCGCAGCGCCCGCCCCGCCCTCCTGCGGTGCTCGGAGCCCGGCTCTCCGGTCACACGGCCCCCCGGGGCACCCGGGGCGTGGTCACATGGCTCCATGCGGCGTTGCGACCCAGCTGCGAGCCGAGTGCGTGGCAGAGCGGAGCCGGAGCGCCAGCGCAGTCTGCAGCACGCCGAAGAAGATCAGCCAGGCGCCGATCAGGAACACCATGACCACCAGGGACAGGCCGGGGATCGCGAGCAGCAGGACCCCGGCGACGACGCTGACGACCCCCATGGCCACCAGCCAGCCGCGGCCGCTGGCCTCCCGGCTGGAGAACGCGGTGAACAGCTCGATCACGCCGTTGGCGACCCAGAAGATCCCGAGCAGCAGGGCGAGCGCGACGATCGTGAGCAGCACATGCCGGACCGCGTACAGGCCGATGATCAACGAGAGCACCCCGAGCACACCGAGCATGACCCGGGTACCGGTGGACTCCTCCGGGGCCGCGAACGCCGCAACCAGCCGGTAGATGCCCGCCACGACCAGCTGGACGCCGAAGACGATCGCCGCGGCGAGCAGCGTGATGCCGGGCCAGACCAGGGCGCAGATCCCGGCAGCGATCGTAAGGATGCCGAAGGCCAGCATCCAGCCCCAATGCTTCCCGATCCGCCCGATCGCCTCGGCCGGGCGGGACTCCGTTGACGCCATCGCCGCCCTCCCCCGAGGAGAGGCCCGGCACCTTCTCCAGGAGCTGCCGGCCGAGCTGAAGCCGTTCATCTACACCGAGACGGACGCTGAGGCGCTGGACAGCGACGAGTTCCTGAGCCGGGTCGCGGACCGCGAGGGGACGGATGTCGAGACCGCGCTGCGGCACGCGCGGGCCGTGTTCGCCGCGCTCGGCCGCGCGCTCAGCCCGGAGGCGGTGCAGCACCTGGCGGCCGCCCTCCCCCAGACCTACGATCCGCTGGTCGCCGAGGCCCAGTTCCGCTACCGGGAGATCATGCCGGCCGACCAGTTCTGGGACCAGGTCGGGCAGCCGCTCGGCCTGGGCCGCGCCGAGGCCCGCCAGGTCACCGAGGCGGTGCTCGAGACCCTGGCGGAACGGATCGCTGCCGGCCAGGTGGGGGACCTCATGGCCCAGCTCGATCCGCTGCTGCACCCGCCGCTGCGGCAGGGCATGGCGTCGGCCAGGCCCGGTGCGCGGCGCACGTCCCTTGAGGACTTCCTGCGTCCGAGGCGGTCAGCCGCAAGGAGTGGTTCGACATCGTCGTCGAGCTGCCGGAGGATTACCGGCCCCTCATGCCGGCCGGCATCGCCTGATCCCGCAGTCCGCGGCCGCTGGTGGGTACGCCGGGCAGACCGTTAGGGAAATTCTGGCCGTCAGAGCATCTCGAGCGGCTGCGGGCGGAGGGGCGGCGGAAACTCCGCGTCCAGGGCGGCCAGGTCATCGCGATGCAGCTCGACGTCGAGCGCCGCGCGGTTCTCGTCCACGTGATCCGGACTGCTGGCCCGCGGGATGGCGCAGACGCCGTCCTGGCGCAGCACCCAGGCCAGCGCGATCTGGACGGGCGAGGCGTCGTGCCGGGCCGCGATGTCGCGCAGCACCGGGCTGCCCAGGAGCCGTCCCTGTTCGATGGGCGAGTAGGCCATGATCGGGACGTTCAGCTCCTGGCAGAGCGGGATCAGCTCGAATTCGGGGGCGCGGCGGCTCAGGTTGTACAGAACCTGGTTGGTCTGGACCTCGTTCCCGCCCGGCAGCGAGAGCAGCTCTTGCATGTCCCCCACGTCGAAGTTGCTGACCCCCCAGTTCCTGATCAGGCCGCCCGCCTGCAGGGCCATGAACGCCTCGACGGTCTCCGCGAGCGGGACCGGCCCGCGCCAGTGCAGCAGGTACAGGTCGAGCCGGTCGGTGCCGAGCCGCCGCAGGCTGGCCTGGCAGGCCAGGGCCGTGCCCTGGCGGCTCGCGTGATGCGGCAGCACCTTGCTGACCAGGAAGACTTGCTCACGCAGGCCGGCGATGGCCTCGCCGACCAGTATTTCCGCGCCCCCGTCCGCGTACATCTCGGCGGTGTCGATCAGGTTCATGCTGGCGTCGAGACCATGGCGCAGCGCAGCGATCTCTGAGGGCCGTCGCGCCCGGTTCTCGGCCAGGTGCCAGGTGCCTTGCCCGAGCACGGGGATCTCTTCTGAGGACGGCAGGGTGACGGTCGGCATAGGGCTGGGCATGAGTCCTCCCTGGTCGTTGAGCTCCGGCAGAACACCCGATGAGCAATCACCGTTGAGCAGCTGCCGCTGCGGCGCGGCGGTGCTCTCCGGCCATCCTCGCGGAGGCCGGAGCGGGGCCAAACCGTCAGGCTGCATAGTCCTGGGCCGAGTCGCAGTCCGCCAGGTGTGGGCCGGCGCGAGGCAGGCAGGGGCCGGAGTATGAACCACCTGGGGCGAGCTGCCTGGCCGGGGCGCCGGGGGCGGGGGATGCGCAACCGGGCCACGCCTGTCACCGCCTGCAGGTGTCCGCCGACCGCGCGGATGTTCACGTCACCCACGTACCCGCCTCGCCGACGTGCCGATGACCCTGATCGCGAGCCACTGGCTGCCGCCCGCTGACGGCAGAACCCACGGACGAATCACGGACGGATGATCAAGGCCCGGCTCCCCGAGAGCGGAACCGGGCCTGTGACCTGCTACTTCATGAGTAGCCCCGAGCGGATTCGAACCGCCGCTACCGCCTTGAGAGGGCGGCGTCCTGGGCCACTAGACGACGGGGCCAGACACTGCATCGTAGGGTACCGCGTGGGATGACGCCAAATGGACATCGCGCCGGCCAACCCGGGGGGGGCCGGGCGGGCGCGGCCGCAGCCAGGGCGATCCGCCGGGGTTCCCTCCGCGAACCAGGTACGCCCCGGGCAGGCCGGGCAGACAAATCCAGGAATCTGGAAACGGCCGGCCTTATCGCATGATCACGTTATGTAAGGGTAGATGCGGCACATGTTGGCATTCATCATCGTTCTGCTGATCGTGGGACTCATCGCCGGGGCGCTCGCGCGCCTGCTCGTCCCCGGCCGCGACCCCATCGGCGTGCTGGGGACCATCGTCCTCGGCGTGCTGGGGTCCTTCCTCGGCGGGTTCATCCTGAACCTGATCGAATACCACACCCTCGCCGTCCACCACCTCCGCGCAGCGGGGATCATCGGCTCCGTCGTCGGCGCCCTGATCCTGCTGATCCTGTACCGGCTGTCCGGTCACGAGCGCGGGCACAAGCGGTACGCCCGCAGCCGCAGCCGCCGGCGCCGCTGGATCTGATCGCACCGACTGCCCGTGACAGGCTGGCGCCGTCACGGGTCACGGATACGGCCCGGCATCCCCTCCCCCCTGATGCCGGGCCGCTTCCGTGCCACGGCCAGGTCGCCCGGCTCGTCCAGCCGGCATGCCCGGCCCGGGTCCGGCGTTGAGCAGGACATGGACCCAAGCCACGGCATGGACGTCAGCACGGCGGCAGAGCGCTGGCAGCTCGCTCCTCATCCGGAAGGCGGGTACTTCCGGGAGACGTACCGTTCCGCACTGCGGACGGCCCCGGCCGGATGGCCCGGTGAGCGGGCGCTGGCCACCGCGATCCTCTACCTGCTCCCGGCCGGCCAGGAGTCCGCCTGGCACCGGGTCCGCGGTGACGAGCTGTGGCTGTGGCAGGGCGGCGCACCCATGGAGCTGCGGATCGGCGACGAGACCCGTCACCTGGGGCCCGACCCGGCCGCCGGGGAGCGGCCCCAGGTCCTGGTCCCGGCAGGCGCGTGGCAGTCCGCCACCCCGGCCGCCGGCGCCGCGCCGACGGCGCCCTGGTCCCTGGTCGCCTGCCTGGTCGTGCCGGGCTTTGACTTCGCCGACTTCGAACTTCGCTGACTCCGGGGTGCGCTGGCGGCCCGCAGCCTGACCGGCCCGGAAACGAAGAACCGGCAGGCCCTCCTGGTTGAGGAGGCCTGCCGGTCATCACCCTGCTTGTTGCCCTGCTGGGGTACCAGGACTCGAACCTAGACTAACGGGGCCAGAACCCGTCGGGCTGCCAATTACCCCATACCCCATCGCGCCGGGCAGAGCCACGCTCACCCGCGCCAGTGCAGTGTAGCCGAACCCAGCCCCCTCCCGCGAAATCGCGCGGAGACAGCCGTTCCTGCTCCCGGCGCGGTCAGCCGGCCGCCTTGATGGCCTGGGCTAGCCGGGCCTGGGTCCGCTCCCGGCCCAGCAGCTCGATCGACTGGTACAGCGGCGGAGACACCCGGCGTCCGGTCACTGCGGCCCGCACCGGCGCGAAGGCCACCCGGGGCTTGAGGCCGAGCCCGGTCGGCTCGACCAGCGCCGCCGCCAGGGCCGCCTGGATGGCTTCCCATGACCACGGTTCGACCTCCGCCACTGCCGCCTCCGCGGCCTGGAGCACAGGCAGCGCGTCAGGGCCGAGGGCCCGCTCGGCCTCGTCAGCATCCACCTCGAAATGCTCCTCGTCAGCGAACAGGAAGCCGAGCATGCCCGGCGCCTCGGTGCGCCGGCTGATCCGGGTCTGGATATGCGGCGCGGCCGCGGCAACCAGGGCCAGTTCCGCCTCGCTCACCGGATCACCGATCACGCCTGCCCGCTGCAGAAACGGGATGATCCGCGCGACGAAGTCGGCGGGCTCCAGCGCGCGTATCTTGTCCCCGTTGATCGCCTCGAGCTTGCGCACGTCGAACTGGGCGGCGTTCTTGTTCACCCGGGCCAGGTCGAACTCGGCGGCCATCTCGGCCAGGGTGAACTCCTCCCGGTTGTCCCCCGGCGACCAGCCCAGCAGGGCCAGGTAGTTGTCGATCGCCTCGGCCAGGAAACCCTCCTGCCGGTACCAGTGGACCGACACGACCCCGTTCCGCTTGGAGAGCCGCTGGCCGTCCTTGCCCAGGACGTAAGGCAGGTGGGCGAAGACCGGGAACTGATCCTCGGGCACGCCCATGGCCCGGTACACGGCGATCTGCCGCGGGGTGGACGACAGCAGGTCCTCGCCCCGCACCACATGGGTGATCTTCATAAGCACGTCGTCCACCGCGACGGCCAGCGTGTACAGCGGCGAGCCGTCCGCCCGGGCCAGGACGAAGTCCGGCACATGCTGGTGGTCGAAGGTGACCGGGCCGCGGACCAGGTCGGTGAACGTGGTGGACCCTTCAGGCATCCGGAACCGGACCACGGGCCTGCGGCCCTCGGCCTGGTAGGCCGCGACCTGCTCGGCGGTGAGCACCCGGCAGTGCCCGTCGTAGCCGCTCGGCCCGCCCCCGGCGCGGGCCGCCGCCCGCCGGGCGGCCAATTCCTCGGACGTGCAGTAGCAGTAGTAGGCGTGCCCCTCGGCGAGCAGCCGCTGCACCCACTCGGCGTAGATGTCCATCCGCTCGCTCTGCAGGTACGGGCCGTACGGGCCGCCGACCTCCGGGCCCTCGTCCCACTGCAGGCCGAGCCAGCGCAGGGTGTCCAGCGCGGAGGCGATGTACTCGCTGGTGACCCGGCTCTGATCGGTGTCCTCGATGCGCAGCACGAAGGTCCCGCCGGTATGCCGGGCGAAGGCCCAGTCGTACAGCGCGGTCCGGATGTTACCTACGTGCAGGTCACCGCTGGGCGACGGGGCGAAGCGGACCCGCACCCCGCCGCTGGCGTGATCAGCGGCTGGCACCGGGTGCTCAGTCACGGTTCACCACCGTGTTGCGCAGCGACCCGATGTTCTCGATGGTCACGGACACTTCGTCTCCGTCCTCCAGGGGCCCGACGCCCGCCGGGGTCCCGGTCAGCAGCACGTCGCCGGGCAGCAGCGTCATCACCGTGCTGACGTACTCGACGAGCGCGGGCACGTCGTACAGCAGCTGCGAGGTGCGCGCCCGCTGGCGGACTTCCCCGTTCACCACCGTGGTGAGCTCAAGGTCGGCCGGGTCGGCGTCGGTCTCGATCCAGGGACCCAGCGGGCAGAAGGTGTCGAAGCCCTTGGCCCGGGTCCACTGGCCGTCGCGGGCCTGCAGGTCCCGGGCGGTCACGTCGTTGGCACAGGTGTAGCCGAAGATGACCTCGGCCGCCTGGGCCGCGGGAACCTCCCGGCAGAGCCGCCCGATGATCACCGCCAGCTCGCCCTCGTAGTCCACCCGCTGCGTCAGCTTGACCGGGTAGGCGATCTGGTCCCCGTGTCCCACCACCGCCGTGGACGGCTTGAGGAACAGGACCGGCTCCGCCGGGGGCTCCCCGCCCATCTCCCGTGCGTGGTCGGCGTAGTTGCGGCCCACCGCCACCACCTTGCTCGGCAGCACCGGGGCCAGCAGCCGCACGTCGTCCAGGGGGAACGTCGCCCCGGTGAACTGGACGCCGCCCTTGCCCGGGCTGAACGGGTGCCCCCGCAGCTCGGCGACGACGCTCAGCCCCTGCGGCCCGGCCACGGGCCGGGCCGCACCGGCCCCATCCGCCTGGGCTTCCCCGACGACGCCGTATGCGACCTCGCCGCCCTTGGCAAATCTCGCGATGCGCACCGCTCAACCTCTTCGATGGAGTCACGGCCCAGTTTCACCCCGGGCCCGCTACGAGCCTACTGAGCGCGGCACCCGGGCCGGGCCCGGCCAGCCAGCTGGGTGGGTGGCTACTGCAGGTAGCCCTCGACCTCCGAGGCCGGCCGGGCCTCGGCGTCCCCCGTGCCCTCGCCGAACTCGCGGCGGGCACGGCGCTGGCGGAGCAGATCCCAGCACTGGTCGAGCGACTCCTCGACCGCGCGGAGCCGGGACTGTTCCTCATCGCTGGACAGCTGGCCCTCGGCGACCCGGGCCCGCAGCTCATGCTCGGTCCGGATCAGCTCGTCGATGTGGCCCAGGATCTCCTTGTCATCCATGGGTCCCACGGTACGGGAAACCGCGGCGCTCCCGGTCCCGGCCCTGCCCTCTGGCCCTTCCCCGATTAGCCTGGCCCGGTGCCGGATCCAGTCTTCCTGATCACCGGGGCGTCGGGTGGCATCGGCGCGGCCACCGCCGCGGCCGCGGCCGCGGCCGGGTACCGGGTGGCGCTCGCTGGCCGCCGGCCCGGCCCGGTGCATGACCTGGCCGCGGAGCTCGGCGGTCCCCCGCGGGCGCTGGCGCGCCGCTGCGACGTGTCCGACTGGGAGCAGTTGCTCGCCCTGGTCGGCGAGGTGACCGGCACCCTGGGCCGGCTGGACGTGGTCTTCGCCAACGCGGGCTGGTCTGCGCCGACCTCGTTCCTGGGCCAGGAGGGCCTGCCCCCCGGCGAGTGGCACCGGATGGTGGCCACGAACGTCCTGGGCCCCGCGCTGACGGCCCGGGCGGCCCTGCCCGCGCTGGCCCGGTTCGGCGGGCATCTGCTGCTCACCGGGTCGGTGGCCGGCCGGGTGACCCGGCCCGGGAGCCTGTACTCGGCCACCAAGTGGGCGGTGAGCGCGCTGGCCGCAAGCATCCGCGCGGAGTGCGTGGGCACAGGGGTCCGGGTCACCCTGATCCAGCCGGGGCTGACCGACGCCGGGCCGGCCGACCCGGGGCGCCAGGACGATCCGAAACTGGCTCCCGCGGACGTCGCGGCGGCCGTGATGTACGCCGTGAGCCAGCCCGCCAGGGTAGATGTCGGAGAGATCGTAATCCGGCCGGCCGGCCAGGATCCGTTCCGCTGACCGGGGGCTGCGTGATGCTCAGCGGCTGATCCAGGACCCGGGCGAACCCGGCGATGCCCAGCCCCAGCGCGGCCGCCAGGCCCAGCGCGGCCGGCAGGCCGGCCAGGCTCGCGCACCCGCCGATCAGCGCCGGGCCGCCGACCAGCCCCAGGTAGCCCAGACCCGCGACCCGGGCGATGCCCCCGCCCGGGCGGCCCGGGTCGACCCGGGCCGCCGCCGAGAACAACTGCGGGATCGTGCAAGAGCAGCCGGCCCCGCTGGCCGCGAAGCCGATCACCGCACCGACCGGGTCATGGCCGAGCAAAGCCGAAGCCAGCCCGGCCGAGGCCAGCAGGCTGCACCGGCGGACCGTGCCCGCGGGTCCGTACCGGGCGGCCAGCCGGTCGCCGGCCAGCCGCCCGGTAGCCATCCCCAGGGAGAAGGCCGCGAACCCGGCGACCGCGAATCCCCGCGGCGCATCCAGGTCGTCCTGCAGGTAGAGGCCGCTCCAGTTGGCCGCGGCGCCCTCAGCGATCAGGGAGCCCAGGGCGAGCAGGCCGAGCGCGGTCAGCCGGGCCGCGCCGGGGCCCCGCCACCGGCGGCCCTGGTGGCGCGGGCGGCCGATCGGGCCGGCTCGCGACCCGGCGGGCTCGCCCAGCAGCCAGCGCCCGGCGATCAGCACGGTGGCCGCGCCGGCCACCGCCAGGGCCAGGACCCCGGCTGGGCCGGCCCGGAGCCACGTCAGCAGCCCGCCCAGGACGGCCCCGGCCAGCCCGCCGAGGCTGAAGGACGCGTAGCACGACGTCATCAGTGGCCGCCCGTAGGCCTGCTCCAGCCGGATACCCTGCGCGCTCAAGGCCACATTGGCCAGGCCGCCGGTGATACCGAAGGCCAGCAGGGTGGCGACGACGACGGTTAAGGTACCGGCCGTCCACAGGGCGAGGGGCAGGACCGCGACGGCCAGGCCAGCCAGCCGGCTCAGCCGGGCGCTGCCGAACCAGTCAGCCAGCCGGCCGGCTACCGGCATCACCGCGACCAGCCCGGCCGGGCCCACCAGCAACGACAGGCCAAGCAGCGCGTCGGGCACGTGCAGCTGTGCCTTGACGCCGGGGATCCGGGCGACCCAGATGCCCTCGGCCAGGCCGAGGATCACGAAGTGGCCCAGCACGGCGGCCCGCGCGCAGCGCAGCCCGCCAGGCGGCGCAGCCCGGCCGGGGAAGGTCCGCGCGGCGCTAGCAGCGGCCTGGTAGCTACTGTCTGGCGACGAGCCGGGGTCTGGAGCTCTGCCGTGAACACGGAGGCTGATGCCCGAACCATACCGGCCAGCCCGGTCCCGGTAACAGGGCGAGACCCCCGCGTGGCGAGGGGCGCTCGGGCCCGCTTCCCGGCGGCCCGCCCGTGCGGGCGGGCCGCCGGGAGCTCACTGGCTGGCCCGCGGGGGCTGGTGGCCGGCCCGGAGCAGCGCGTAGGTCACTGCTTCCTCCAGGGCGTGCCAGGACGCGGCGATGATGTTCTCGTCCACGCCCACCGTGCTCCAGGTCCCGCCGGGCGCCCCGGTGCCGTCGCTGGACTCGATGAGCACCCGGGTGACCGCGCCGGTCCCGTGCGAGCCTTCCAGGATCCGCACCTTGTAGTCCGCGAGCTCCAGCATGGCCAGCTCGGGGTAGAGCCGCTCCAGGCCGAGCCGCAGCGCCTTGTCCAGCGAGTTGACCGGCCCGTTGCCCTCCCCGGTGGCCACGATCCGCTCGCCCTTCGCGTGCAGCTTGACGGTGGCCTCGCTGGCCACCTCACCGCCGGCCCGCTGCTCCACGATGACCCGCCAGGATTCCACCTGGAAATGACGCTGCCGCTCGCCCGCCAGCTCGTCGCGCAGCAGGAGCTCGAAGGACGCGTCGGCGGCCTCGAACGTGTACCCGCGGGCCTCGAGCTGCTTGACCTGGTTGACCACCCGGCCGACCGTGTCCTTGTCACCGGACAGGTCGTAGCCGAGCTGCTTGCCCTTGATCTCGACCGAGGCGCGCCCGGCCATGTCCGAGACCAGCATCCGCATGTCGTTGCCGACCACCGCGGGGTCGATGTGCTGGTAGAGCATGGGGTCCACCTTGACCGCCGACGCGTGCAGGCCCGCTTTGTGGGCGAAGGCCGAGAATCCCACGTACGGCTGATGGGTGCTCGGGGTGACGTTGGTGACCTCACTGATCGCGTGGGCCACCCGGCTCATCTCGGCCACGCAGCCTTCCGGCAACACGACCTGGCCCTTCTTCAGCTGGAGCCCGGCCACCACGCTGAACAGGTTGGCGTTGCCGGCCCGCTCCCCGTACCCGTTGGCGCAGCCCTGCACGTGAGTCACGCCGGCGTCTACCGCGACCAGGCTGTTCGCCACCGCGCAGGCGGTGTCGTCGTGACAGTGGATGCCGAGCCGGGCGCCCGTCGCCGCCGCCACGGCGGTCACCACGTCCCCGAGCTCCCCGGGCAGCATCCCGCCGTTCGTGTCACACAGCGCCACCACGTCCGCGCCGGCCTCCGTGGCCGCCCGGACCACCTCGAGCGCGTACGCCGGGTCGGACCGGTACCCATCGAAGAAGTGCTCCGCGTCCAGGAACACCCGCTGTCCCTCGGCCCGCAGGTGGCTGACCGTATCGCGGATCATGGCCAGGTTCTCGTCCAGCGTCGTCCGCAAGGCCAGCCGGACATGCCGGTCGTGACTCTTGGCGACAAGAGTCACGACCGGCGCCCCGGACTCGCGCAGCGCGGCGACCTGGGGGTCGTCGGCCGCCTGCACGCCGGGCCGGCGGGTCGCGCCGAACGCGGCGAGCTGCGCGTGCCTGAGGTCTAGTTCGGAGCGGGCCCGCTGGAAGAACTCGGTGTCCTTGGGGATCGCCCCGGGCCAGCCGCCCTCGATGAAGCCGACGCCGAACTCGTCGAGGCGCCGGGCGATGGACAGCTTGTCGGCGACGGTGAGGCTCAGCCCTTCCTGCTGGGCTCCATCGCGCAGCGTGGTGTCGTAGACGTGGAACATATCGTCGGGCCTCTGGGCCATGACCTCGTCCGTCTCTGTCGTGCGGCGGTGGCGCCGCGCTCTGGGTGGCTGTCGGAGTGCCTGGGTGCCCGCAAAACAAAAGACCCCTCGCGGCATGCGAGAGGTCTGCGCGTCGGCGGTGCGGGCTGCCAGCCGTGGGGCGGGCCCTGCTAGGTGCCGACGCGCCTGCCGATAATGATGCGGCCGGACGTCATGGCCCCAGTCTTACACACGCGCGTCAGTGCTCGCACCTCAACGCCGCGGGCGGGGTGCGTGCACCCTGCACGCACCCCGCCCTGGCTAGCAGATCTTGTGGACCCAGCCGTAGGGATCGGGGCGCTGGCCGTACTGGATGCCGACCAGTTCCTCGCGCAGGCGCGTGGTGACGGGGCCGGGGGTACCGTCGCCGATCATCCATTCGCCGCTGGCGCTCTTGACCTGGCCGACCGGGGTGATCACCGCGGCGGTGCCGCAGGCGAAGACCTCGGTGAGCTCGCCGGAGGAGCATTCCTCGCGCCACTGGCCGGCGGAGATCCTGCCTTCCCCCGTGGGGAACCCGAGATCCGGGCCGAGCTTGAGGAGCGAGTCACGGGTGATGCCGGGCAGCATGGTCCCGGTCAGGGCCGGTGTCATGATCCGCGCCTGCGGGCCGGAGCCGTAGACGAAGAACAGGTTCATCCCGCCCATTTCCTCGACCCACTGGCGTTCCACTGCGTCGAGCCAGACCACCTGGTCACAGCCACTCTGGACGGCCTGGATCTGCCCGGCGAAGGCGGCGGCGTAGTTGCCCCCGCACTTCGCCTCGCCGGTGCCCCCGGGAGCGGCCCGGGTGTAGTCCTCGGACAGCCAGACCGAGACGGGACGCACCCCGCCCTTGAAGTACGCCGCGGCCGGTGACGCGATCACCGTGTACTGGTAGGAGGACGAAGGGTGGTTCACGCCCAGCCCGCGCTGGGTGGCGATCATGAAGGGCCGCAGGTACAGGCTGTGCCCTTCCGCCGTGGGAACCCAGTCGCGGTCCTGGCTGACCAGGAGCTCGATGGAGCGCAGGAACGCCGCCTCGGGCAGCTCCGGCATGGCCAGCCGGGTCGCGGAACGGTTGAACCGGGCCGCGTTGGCGTGGGGCCGGAAGGCCACGATCGGACCCCCGCCCTGCCGGTAGGCCTTCAGCCCTTCGAAGATCTCCTGGGCGTAGTGGAAGACGGCGGTGGCCGGCTCCAGCATGAGCGGCCCGTAGGGCTGGAGCACCCCGTCATGCCAGCCCCGGTCCTGTGTCCACTGGAGCGTGACCATGTGCTCCGTGAATACCTCCCCGAACCCCGGGCTCGCCAGGACACGCTCGCGTTCCGCCGGGGGAACAGGATCGGCGCTGGCGCGGACGTCGAAAGCGATCTCGGTGCTCGGGCTTGCCGTCATGACAGGGTCCTTCGTTGTGACCAGTGTGGCTATCTCGTTGTCTTCTCATCGCTGCGCGCTGCTGGCGCGCTACCGGGCCCGCGGCCGGGGTCGGCCGCTGGCCTGCTTACCCCGCTACCCGTGCGGCGATGTCGTCGCCGATCTCCGGAGTGACCCGGGCCGCCCAGGCACCCTGCCGCTCGACCAGGTCATCGGCCACGGCCTGCTCGATGCGGGCGGCCTCGGTGGCCAGGCCCAGGTGGTCACACAGCATGGCCGCGGACAGGATGGCCGCCGTCGGGTCGGCCTTCTGCTTGCCGGCGATGTCCGGCGCGCTGCCGTGGACCGGCTCGAACATGCTCGGGGCGGTCCGCTCCGGGTTGATGTTCCCGCTCGCGGCGAGCCCGATGCCGCCGGCGACCGCCGCGCCCAGGTCGGTGAGGATGTCGCCGAAGAGGTTGTCGGTCACCAGCACGTCGAAGCGGTCCGGCTGGCTGACGAAGAACATCGACGCGGCGTTAACGTGGCAGTAGTCCACCGCGATCGAGGAGAACTCCTTGGCCAGCGCCTCGACCGTGCGCTGCCACAGGTCCCCGGCGTACGCGAGCACGTTGGTCTTGTGCACGAGGGTCAGCTTCTGCGCGGGCCGCTCGGCGGCCTGCTCGAACGCGTACCGGACCACCCGGCGCACCCCGAACGCGGTGTTCAGGCTTTCCTGGGTGGCCACCTCCTCGGGCGTTCCCTTGCGCAGCACGCCGCCTGCCCCCGCATAGGGGCCCTCGGTGCCCTCCCGGACGACCAGCATGTTGATCGATTCGGGCCGGACGCTGGCCAGCGGGGTGAGCACGCCGGGATAGAGCCGGACCGGGCGCAGGTTGACGTACTGGTCGAGCTCGAAGCGGAGCCGCAGCAACAGCCCCCGCTCGAGCACGCCGCTGGGCACGGACGGGTCGCCGACCGCGCCGAGCAGGATCGCGTCCTGGGCCCGGATCTCCGCCAGCACCGAATCGGGCAGCGTTTCCCCGGTGCGGTGCCAGCGCTCCGCACCGAGGTCGTACGTGGTGGCGTTGACGCTCACGTTCGCGGCCTGGAGGACCTTGAGCGCCTCGGCCACGACTTCCGGGCCAATGCCGTCGCCGCCGATCACGGCGAGTTTGATCGCTGAAGATGCCATGCGCGTACCCTACTGGCCGGCCGCGGCCGGTGACTGTCCACCGTTATCACGCCGGTCCAGGGCGGTCTGCAGAGCCTGGGCCGCGGGAGTGGCGGGGCCAGCGCGGCCGGGCCTGCGGAGCCGGCTGGCCCGGCCAGCCGGGCAGCGGGGAGAGCGGCGCGAAGAACGGCCGGCCCCGGCCCCTCAGCGGGCTGATTCCATGGATACATGTCGTACACGACGCGGTCTCCTGACGCGTAGCTGGCGACTCACCGCGCGGCGCCGGGCGGGTGCCCGCGTCCCGCAGACCGGGTAGGTCGCGGTGCGCGTCAGCAGTCCCGGGTTCCGGGCTCGCTGAGGTGAGATTCCCTCGGGCGGACTTACGGCCAGCACCGCTTCCCGCAGCGGGTTGGCCGGCCTGCCCTGATCAGGCCCCGCTACGGCCGCTCAAGATGGATACGAAGCGCCGCATATGCTTGGACATCCTAGTACCTCTGCGGCGGGCTGTCGCCTGCGGGATGGATCCGTCTCTCATACTGAGACCGGCCGGGCAGCCCGGCGGGCCGGTCAGCGCTCGTCGAGGTCGACGGTCCGGCCTAGCACGGCCCCGATGGTGGACAGGATGTCGTCGAGCACCACCGCGGGGATGGCCGAGTCCACCGACAGCACGATCAGGGCGTGCCCGCCCCGGGCGTCCCGGCATACCTGCATGCCGGCGATGTTGATGCCCTCGCTGCCCAGGATCTGGCCCACGGTGCCCACCACGCCCGGCCGGTCGGTGTACGTGAGGAACACCATGTGCTCGGCGGGCGCGATCTCCATCTCGAAGCCGTTGACCTCGACCAGCTTTTCCTGCTGGCGCCGCCCGCTGAGCGTGCCGGAGGCCGAGACGACCTGCCCGTCAGGCATGATGCCGCGCAGCGTGACCAGGTTCCGCCAGTCCGGGCTGTCCGCCTCGGTGACCAGGCTGACCTCCACGCCGCGGTCGCTGGCCAGCAGCGGCGCATTCACGTAGGTCACCGGGTCCTCGACCACGCCGGCGAACACGCCCTTGAGCGCGGCCAGCTGGAGTACCCGGACGTCATGGGCCGCGATGTCGCCCCGCACCTCCACGTCGACCCGGGCGGCCATCCCGCCGGCCAGGGCGGTGAAGATGCGGCCCAGCTTCTCGGCCAGCGGCAGGGCCGGCTGGACGTCCTCATCGACCGCGCCGCCCTGGACGTTCACCGCGTCCGGGACGAACTCACCGGCCAGGGCCAGCCGGACGGACCTGGCGACCTGGGTGCCCGCCTTCTCCTGTGCCTCCGCCGTGCTCGCGCCGAGATGCGGCGTCCCCACCACCGTGGGGAGATCCAGGAGCGGGTTGCCGTCCGCGGGCTCGGTGGTGAACACGTCGATGGCCGCCCCGGCGACCCGCCCTTCGCGCAGGGCCAGCGCCAGGGCGTGCTCGTCCACGATCCCGCCGCGGGCCGCGTTCACGATCCGCACGCCCGGCTTGACCAGGTGCAGTTCCTTGTCCCCGAGGAGGCCGAGCGTCTCGGCGTTCTTGGGGAGGTGGACGGTGATGAAGTCAGCCTCGCTCAGCAGCTCGTCCAGGCTGGCCAGCCGCACGCCGAGCTGGGCCGCCCGGGCCGGCGGCACGTAGGGATCGTAGGCGATGACCCGCATGCCGAACGCGCTGAGCCGGGCGGCCACCAGCACGCCGATGCGGCCCAGCCCGAGGATGCCGGCCACCTTGCCGTCGAGCTCGACGCCGGTGAAGGCGGTCCGCTTCCACTCGCCGGCCCGCAGCGAGGCGGCCGCCTGCGGCAGGTTCCGGGCCACGGCCAGGAGCAGGCCGACCGCGTGCTCGGCGGCGCTCACGATGTTGGACATGGGCGCGTTCACCACCATCACGCCCGCCCGGGTCGCCGCGGCCACGTCCACGTTGTCCAGGCCCACCCCGGCGCGCGCGACCACCCGGAGCCGGGGCGCATGGGCCAGCGCCTCCGCGTCGATCTTGGTGGCGCTGCGCACGATGACCGCGTCCGCGCCGGCGAGGGCAGCGAGCAGCGCGACGCGATCGCACCCGTCCACGTGCCGCACCTCGAAGTCGGCTTCCAGCTGCGCGACGGCGGCCGGCGAAAGTTCCTCGGCAATGAGGACGATGGGTGCAGGCACGGCGTTGGCCCCTCACGACGGACAGCGAAAGCCTAGTGTAGCCGAGCTTGTGAAAGCATTCACGAGGGATGCGGATCCGTCAGCCGTACGGCCGTGCGCCCTGCGTTCCGGAAGTGCCTGGCGGAGCGGCCGCCAGGGCAGCGCCGGCGCAGCCGGGCGCGGCCGGTGTGGCGCCAGCCAGGGCTGGCGCCACACCGTTACGCCCGGCTCAGCAGCACCGGCTCAGCAGCACCGGATCAGGAGCCGTCGGCCTCACCCGAGGAGTCCAGCCAGCTCATCAGCGGCCGCAACTGGGCGCCGACCTGCTCGATCTGGTCCGCCCGGGACGCCTCACGCCGCTTGAGGAAGTTCGGCCGGCCAGCGTCGAATTCCTCGATCAGCTCCCGGGTGAAGGTGCCGTCCTGCACCTCGGCGAGGATTCGTCGCATCTCCTCCCGGCTCCGCTCGTCCACCAGCCGCGGTCCGCGGGTGTAGCCGCCGAACTCGGCAGTGTCCGACACCGACCAGTACATCTTGGAGATGCCGCCCTCGTACATCAGGTCCACGATCAGCTTCATCTCGTGCAGGCACTCGAAGTAGGCGATCTCGGGCTGGTAGCCCGCCTCGACCAGCGTGTCGAAGCCGGCCTTGATGAGCTCGGAGACACCTCCGCAGAGCACGGCCTGCTCACCGAACAAGTCGGTCTCGGTCTCCTCCTTGAAGGTGGTGACCAGCGCGCCCGCCCGGGTGCCGCCGATGGCCTTCGCGTAGGAGAGCGTGAGCGGCCAGGCGTTCCCGGTGGCGTCCTGCTCCACCGCGACCAGCACCGGCACGCCGCGTCCCTCGGAGAACTGGCGGCGGACCAGGTGGCCCGGCGCCTTCGGGGCCACCATGCACACGTCCACCCCGGGCTGCGGGCGGATGAGCTGGTAGCGGATGTTCAGCCCGTGCGCGAAGAAGAGCGCGTCGCCGTCCACCAGGCTCGGCTCAATGGCCTCGGCGTACAGTGCCCGCTGGAGGTGGTCCGGCACCAGCACCATGACCAGGTCGGCCTCTTCGCAGGCCTCGCGCGGAGTAGTGACCCGCAAGCCCTCACTGGCCGCGCTCTCGCGGCTGCGCGAGCCCTCCGGGAGCCCAACCCGGACGTTGACCCCGGAGTCACGCAGCGACAGCGCGTGGGCGTGTCCCTGGCTGCCGTACCCGAGGACGGCGACGTGCCGGCCCTGGATGATGCTGAGGTCGGCGCCGTCGTCATAGAAGATGTCTGCCATTGTCTGCCTTTCGCTTACCGCTTGCTCATCTCACCACTGGCCGCCGGTACCGGCCGGGGTCACGGTGCCGCGCCTGCCCCGCTGCGTTCGGCCACCCGGTCCACGGGACGCAGCGCCCGGTCCGTGATGGACCGGCCACCGCGGCCGAGGGCCACCATGCCGGACTGGACCAGTTCCTTGATACCGAACGGCTCGAGCACCCTGATCAGGGCGTCCAGCTTGTCGCGGTTGCCGGTGGCCTCGACCGTGACCGCGTCCTGGGCCACGTCGACCACCTTGGCACGGAACAGCGTCACGGTCTCCAGCACTCGCGACCTGCTCTCCAGATCGGCCCGCACCTTGATCAGCAGCAACTCGCGCTGGACCGAGGCGGTGGGCTCGAGCTCCACGATCTTGAGCACGTTGATCAGCTTGTTGAGCTGCTTGGTCACCTGCTCCAGCGGGTGATCCGCACAGTCCACCACGATCGTCATCCGGGAGATCTCCGGGTGCTCGGTGGGCCCGACCGCGAGCGAGTCGATGTTGAACCCGCGGCGGGAGAACAAGCCCGCGATCCGCACGAGCACGCCCGGCTTGTTCTCCACCAGCACGGAGAGCGTGTGCCTGTTCATCGTCGGCTCCTGATCACGGAGGCGGGCCAGCCCCTGGCTCATTCGGTCACATCCCAGTCCGGCGCCATGTTCCGCGCCACGATGATGTCGTCATTGCTGGTGCCCGCCGCGACCATGGGCCAGACCATGGCGTCACGGTGCACGACGAAGTCGACCACCACGGGGCGGTCGTTGATCTTCATGGCCTGCTCGATCACCGCGTCCACGCTGCCGGCGTCCTCACAGCGCAGGCCCACGCACCCGTAGGCCTCGGCGAGCTTGACGAAGTCGGGAATGCGGGTCCCGCTCCCCGCGGGCGCCGGGTCGTGCCGGGGCGCGGCGGCTCCCTCGGCCCCGGCCGGCTTCGCCTCGATGCTGTGCGCGCGGCGGTCGAGGTCGGTGTTGGAGTACCGCTCGTTGTAGAAGAGCGTCTGCCACTGGCGGACCATGCCGAGGTTGCCGTTGTTGATAATGGCGATCTTGACCGGGATGCCCTCCACCGCGCAGGTGGCCAGCTCCTGGTTGGTCATCTGGAAACACCCGTCGCCGTCGATCGCCCACACGCACGCGGCCTGGTCGCCCACCTTGGCGCCCATCGCGGCAGGCACCGCATAGCCCATGGTGCCGGCCCCGCCAGAGTTCAGCCAGTGCCCGGGCCGCTCGTGGCTGATGAACTGGGCGGCCCACATCTGGTGCTGGCCCACGCCGGCCACGTAGATCGCATCCGGGCCGGCGATCTTCCCGATCCGCTCGATCACGTACTGCGGGGCCACGGACCCGTCCGCGGGCTGGTCGTATCCGAGCGGATAGGTGCTGCGCCAGGCGTCGAGCTGGGACCACCAGGCAGTCAGGTCGGGACGGTGGCCGGCCTCGAACTCCGCCGCCACCGAGGCGATCAGCTCGGTGATCACCTCACGGCAGTCCCCCACGATGGGCACGTCCGCCCGCCGGTTCTTGGAGATCTCCGCGGGGTCGATGTCGGCGTGCACCACCGCCGCCCCGGGCGCGAAGCTGTCCAGCTTGCCGGTAACCCGGTCATCGAACCGCGCGCCGAGGGTGATGAGCAGGTCCGACTTCTGCAGTGCGCCCACGGCGGCGACGGTGCCGTGCATGCCGGGCATGCCCAGGTTCTGCGGGTGACTGCCCGGGAACCCGCCCCGGGCCATCAGCGTGGTGACGACCGGGATGCCGGTCAGCTCGGCCAGCTCGAGCAGCTCCTGGCTGGCGCCCGCCTTGAGCACGCCGCCGCCCACGTACAGCACCGGGCGGCTGGCCCCGGCGATCAGCCGGGCCGCCTCCCGGACCTGCCGGGAATGCGGCCGGGTCACCGGGTGGTAACCGGGCAGGTCGAAGGTGGGCGGCCAGCGGAACTCGGTCTCCGCCTGGAGCGCGTCCTTGGCCACGTCGACCAGGACCGGGCCAGGCCGGCCGGTGGAAGCCACGTGGAACGCCTCGGCCACCGTGCGCGCGATGTCGTCAGCGTTGGTGACCAGGAAGTTGTGCTTGGTGACCGGCAGCGTGATGCCGGAGATGTCGGCTTCCTGGAAGCCGTCGGTGCCGATCAGGCTGGACGGCACCTGGCCGGTGATGGCGACCACCGGCACCGAGTCCATGTAGGCGTCGGCGAGCGGGGTGACCAGGTTGGTCGCCCCGGGCCCCGAGGTAGCCATGCACACCCCTGGCCGTCCCGTGACCTGCGCATACCCGGTGGCCGCGTGCCCGGCACCCTGCTCGTGGCGGACCAGGATGTGCCGGACCGAGGGCGAGTCGAAGAGCGGGTCGTACAGCGGCAGGATGGCGCCGCCCGGGATACCGAACACGACGTCCACGCCCAGCCGCTCCAGGGCCCTGACCAGGGCCGAGGCCCCTGTCATCCGGGTGCCGGCCGCGGCTGCGGGCTCGCTGCGCGGCGCAGGGTCCGCGCGGCGGGCCGCGTCCTGGCGCGGGCCCGGGTCACTGCGGGGTCGCTCGCCGGGCGCCGCGGCGGGCCCCGCCGGAGCCGGGCCGGGGTGAGAGTCCGCCGCTTCGCGTGACGCGGCGCGGGCGGCTAGGTCGCGCGGAGTGGGGCCGGGGCCCTTCCGCGCCGTGCCTGCCAGTCCGGGGCCTGGGGGGGCCGCGGTCGTCTGGTCGGTCATCGCAAGCTTCCTCGTCTGCGGTCGGTAGCTGGTGGGCAACAAAAAACCCTCGGCGCCTGAGGGCGGACGAGGGTAGCGCGCAAGTAGCTGGACTAAGTCAGCTGCTTGCGCGCCTGCTGAGTACGAGCACGGGGTAACCGGACACGGGTATCACTCTGGCCCAGTCCCGGGCCGCCGTCAAATTGACCGCCGCTCCGTCTCAGCTGGCGAGATGGGAAGCAGGTGAGATGGCGTCCCGGAACGGGACCTCGGGGCCGGCCGGGCCATGCTCCCCGGCTGCCCCGGGCCCAGCCGCGGGCTCCCCGGCCCGGCCCTGGGCACCGTCCGCGGCCGGGACGCTGGCGGGCGGCACCGGCCCGGCCAGCAACGGCCCGAGGCCGAGCGCGCAGCCCATGGCGGCCAGCAGATCCCGCTGCTCGGCTCGTTCGATCCCGTCCGCGACGACCTGGATGCCCAGGTCCCTGCTCACCCGGACCAGCGCCTTGATCAGGGTCTCGGCCGCGGCGTCCACGCCCAGACCCGCCACCAGGGCCGGTCCGATCCTGACCAGATCCACGGGATGATGGCTGAGCCGGGCCAGCGAGCCATAGCCAGCCGCAGAGATATCCACGGCGAGCCGGACCTCGCGCTCACGCAGCTCACCGAGCCCGCGCAGGACGGCGTCGCCCCCCTCAGCCAGGACCTCGGGCGCGACCTCCAGGATGAGGGCGGCCGGGGCGAGCCCGCTGCCCGCCAGCGCATCCAGCACGGAGTCGCTGAACGGCGCCGTCGCCTGAGTGGCCGGGCTGCGCAGCCACAGGCTGGCCTGCCAGCCGTCCCGCCACCAGGCGGCCGCCCGGGCGCAGGACTCGCGCAGCAACCAGTCGCCCAGCTCGCCAGTCATCCGGGCGGTCTCGGCCGCCGCGAGGAACTCCTGATGCGGCACGTCCACCCCGTCCCAGCGCCAGCGGGGCACCGCTTCCGCGCCAATGACCCAGGAGCGGGCCAGGTCGGCCAGGGGCCGGTAGGCCAGCTCCAGCCGTCCGCCGCCGGACTGGTCCTCGCTGACCTGGCTTTCCCCGGGCCCGGCTGCTCCCGGCTGAGCGGCGCTGGGCCCCGCCGGCACCGGGCCCCACCGGCACCGGACCCGCCGGCACCGGGCCCGGCCGCACTGGGCTGGCTGTGGCTGAGCAGGTCCTCGCTGAGGGCCCGGCTCAGCTGAGCGGCGAGGCTCAGGCGGCGGCGGGCATCGGGGTGCGGGGACGCGGGGAAGACTCAGCCGGCCCCGCCGGCCTCCTTGGCCCGGGAGACCGCGGTATCGGCGTTGCGCCAGACGTACCCGGCCGGGCTCCCGTCGCCGAGCGCGACGCCCACGCTGGCGGACAGGGTCATGCTGCGGTCGGCCGCCCGGAACGGCTCCGCCGCTATGCTGCCCAGGATGCGCTGGGCCAGTTCGATGATCTCCGCGGCGGACGAGGAGTCCTGGATCAGCACCGCGAACACGTCGCCGCCCCAGCGGGCCACCGTGCCGCGCGGCGGCACCACCGCGCGCAGCCGCCGTGCCACCTGGGCGAGGACCAGGTCGCCCGCGCTGGGACCCACGGCGTCGTTCACGCTGGTGAAGGCGTCCAGGTCGACCAGGATGACCCCGGGCAGGCCGGGGGTACCCGGGTCCGGACGGCCGAAGACCTCCCGGGCCCGCTCTTCCAGATAGGCGCGGTTGGGCAGCCCGGTCAGCCCGTCGTGGTACGTCAGGTGCGCGATCTGGCGGCGCAGCGCGATCTGGTCGCTGACGTCCCGGGAGGTGATCAGCAGCCGGTCCGGAGCGCCCTGGCTGCGGTGCCGGGAGAGGGTGGTCTCGACGTACCGCCAGGTCCCGTCGCTCGCCCGGACCCGGCAGGAGTACCGCACCGGCGGGGCTGACCCACTAGTCATGGGCCCACTAGTCATGGGCCCACCAGTCATGGGCCCACCAGTCACGGGCTCACCGGTCACGGGCGCGCCCGCCACCGACGCCGCCTCCCGGACCGCACGCAGCCCGCCCAGCCGGTCCTCCGGGTGCACCAGGTCGGTCAGCACCCGGCCTTCCAGGCCGGCCGGGGTGTAGCCGTAGTCGCGGACCGCGGGACTGGCGAAGCTGATCGCGCCGGCGTAGTCACACACCAGGACGACGTCGCTGATCCGGTCGGCCAGCTCGCGGAACTGCTGGCCCGACTCGTGCCAGAGCCTGGACCGGATGCTGTCCCGGTGCACCAGGATCAGCACCCGCGCGGTCAGCGCGAGCAGCGTGGTCCCGATGACCAGGCCCAGCACCGGCTCGGCCGCGGGGGCGCCCGCCAGTACCCAGCCCATCAGGGCCAGCGCGGCGGCCGCCGCGCTGAGCGCGGCCAGCGCGGTCGTGATATGGGTTCCGGCCCGGGTGAACTGGCCCGCATCCCCCGGGCCCGCCCGCCACGAGCCACCCAGCCAGGGGGCGCAGCCCAGCACGCAGAGCCCGGCGATCAGCAGCACCTGGGCGGCCACGCCGGGATGCCCGTTGGTGATCTTGGCCCCCACCGCGAGCGTGTCGCTCACGGTCACCGCGAGCAGGGCCAGCACCGGTGCGGCCCCCCGCCGCCCGGCCGCCAGGGCCAGGGGGAGCACCCCGCCCAGCACGAGCAGGTCGGCGAGGGGGTGCACAAGCTCGGCGGCGAACGTGCCCGGGTCATCCCCGGAGTGGGCGTACCGGGCACTGAGCACCGTGATCCAGGCCACGATGAACAGGCCGGACGCCACGACGTACCCGTCCGCGCCGCGGGCCACCGCGGTGCCGAGCCGGGCCCGGTGCCGCTGGGCCAGCGGATGACGCGCCGCCTCGCGCCGCGACCCCAGGCTGACCAGCCCGGCCACGAGGGCGGGCAGCGCCAGCAGCCCGGGCAGATCGGGCACCGTGACCGGGAACGTGGCCCCGGCCGAGGTGCTGGCCAGCGCCTGCTGGCCGATGGCCCCGGCCCCCCAGAGCAGCGCGGTGAGCGCGAACACCCGGTACGCACGCTGGACAGAGCCGGTGTGCCGGTTGGCCCCGCGCCACAGGCTGACGGCAGCCGCGGCAGCGGTCAGGGCCGCCACCGTGGTTGCTGCCTGTGCGGCCAGGCTCATCGCGGGTCACCCGATGCTTGCCCGTGCACCGAGTCTCCTTCCGCTGCTCTGTTCCGCTGCTGCGTTACCCCGTGTGCGCCAGCGGCGCCTTGTGGGCTCAGGCTGACAATTCCTGCGCAACCGGACTAAGACTCACGGTCACCAGGAGAGGGCAGGGTGCCCGCACGGTGTGCTGCGGGACCCGCCAGCAGGCTGGTCGCGGTCATCGCCAGTGAACGATGCCACTCACTTTAGGCCCCTTAGGTCACACTTCGATTGAGGAAGGGCGTCCTCCGGGAGACATCTCCCTCTGTACGGCGGGCCCGTAACCCGGTCATATGGCATTGACCAGGGTTAATTAACGGAAGCCTTTCCGTGGCGGCCAGAATTCTCAATAACTACCGGAGATGACATTCAGCAGCGGCGCACCATTGAGGTATCTCTCGGCCTGGTCGCGGACGTGGCTGATCATCCGCGCGACCGATACCGGGGTGGACGCCGCCTCATGCGGGGTGATGAACACGCCGGGCAGCGCCCAGAGCGGGTGACCGGCCGGCAGCGGCTCCGGGTCGGTCACGTCGAGCGCGGCCCGCAGCCGGCCCTGGCGCAACTCCGCGACCAGCGCGTCCGTGCGCAGCAGCGAGCCGCGGGCCGCGTTGACCAGCAGCGCACCGTCCTTCATCCGGGCCAGGAACGCCGCGTCGGCCATGCCGATGGTCTCGGGTGTCACCGGGGCCAGCAGCACGACCACGTCCGCCTCCGGCAGCAGCCCGGGCAGCCCGCTCACGGCCGCCACGCCGGAGCGGGCCGCCCGGGCCACCCGGATCACCTGCACCTCGAAGCCGGCCAGCCGCCGCTCCACGGCCGCGCCGATCGACCCGTACCCGACGATGAGCACGGTCTTGCCCGCCAGGCAATCGGTGAAGTGATAAGTCCACCGCTGGGCGGCCTGCTCCCGGGCGAACAGCGGGAACTCGCGGAGCGCGGCCAGGGTCGCGGCGACCACCCACTCCGCCGTGCTCGCGTCGTGCACGCCACGGGCGTTGCAGAGGGTGACCCCGGGCGGCAGGTCGGCCAGCAGCCGGTCCACGCCGGCGGTCAGCGTCTGCACCACGGCCAGGCGGGGCATCTGGCCCATCGCCGCGATACCCGGGGGCCGCGGGAAGAACGGCGGCACGTAGAACTCGACCTGGTTCACGCTGGGCGGCAGCGGCGCGCCGTCGGGCGCGATCACCTGCACGTCCGCGCCGGGCAGCCCGTCCAGTCCCGCGGCCACCTCAGCCGTCGGCACCCAGATCAGCATGGGCACGCCCGCCTGGGCCCTGCACCTATGGACACGGCTCAGCTGAGGCGGGCGAGGATGAGTTCCCTGACCCGGCTGGCGTCCGCCTGGCCCCTGGTGGCCTTCATCACCGCGCCGACCAGCGCGCCGGCCGCAGCGACCTTGCCGCCCCGGACCTTCTCCGCGACGTCCGGGTGGGCGGCGATGGCCTCGTCGACCGCGGTCGTGAGCGCGCCGTCGTCGCTGACTACGGCGAGGCCGCGGCTTGCCACCACGTCGTCCGGGGTTCCCTCGCCGGCCAGCACCCCCTCGATGACCTCGCGGGCCAGCCGGTCGTTGACCGCGCCCGAGTCCACCAGCTGAGCCACCCGGGCCACGTCCGCCGGCGTGATCGGCAGGTCGCCGAGCTCGGTGCCCGACTTGTTCGCCGTGCGCAGCAGCTCGCCGAGCCACCACTTGCGGGCGTCAGCCGGCGTGGCTCCCGCGGCGACCGTCGCGGCCACCAGGTCCAGCGCGCCCGCGTTGCGCAGGGCCGCCATGTCCAGGGCGGACAGGCCCCACTCGCGCTGCAGCCGGTCCCGCCGGGCGGCGGGCAGCTCGGGCAGCTGGGCCCGCACGCTTTCCACCCAGTCCCGGGACGGCGCGACCGGAACCAGGTCAGGCTCGGGGAAGTAGCGGTAGTCCTGGGCTTCTTCCTTGCTCCGGCCGGGCGAGGTCGTCCCGTGCTCCTCGTTGAAGTGCCGGGTCTCCTGCACCACCCGCTGCCCGGCGTCCAGCAGCGCGGCCTGCCGCTGGATCTCGGACCGGACCGCGCGTTCCACCGAGCGGAGCGAGTTCACGTTCTTGGTCTCGGTCCTCGTGCCCCATTCCGTGGCTCCGCTGGGCGCCAGCGAGGTGTTCACGTCGCAGCGCAGCGAGCCCTCTTCCATCCGGACGTCGGACACGCCGAGCGAGCGCAGCAGGTCACGCAGCTCGGCGACGTAGGTCCGGGCTACCTCGGGCGCGAGCGCCCCGGTGCCCGCCACCGGCTTGGTCACGATCTCCACCAGGGGGATCCCAGCCCGGTTGTAGTCCACGAGCGAGTAGTCCGCGCCGTGGATCCGCCCGGTGGCCCCGCCGACGTGCAACGACTTGCCGGTGTCCTCCTCCAGGTGCACCCGCTCGATCTCGACCCGGAAGGCCCGCGGCTGGTCACCGGCGGCCGGGTCGTGCACGGTGATGTCCAGCCATCCGTCCGTGCACAGCGGCTCGTCGTACTGCGAGATCTGGTAGTCCTTCGGCATGTCCGGGTAGAAGTAGTTCTTCCGCGCGAACCGGGCGGTGGTCGCGATCGCGCAGTTCAGCGCCAGCCCGATCTTCATCGTGTACTCGATGGCCGTCCGGTTGGTCACCGGGAGCGATCCGGGCAGCCCCAGGCAGACCGGGCAGACCAGGGAGTTCGGCTCGCCACCGAACCGGGCCGGGGTGCCGCAGAACATCTTGGTGTCCGTGCCCAGCTCGACGTGCGTCTCCAGGCCGATCACCGGGTCGTACCGGGATACGGCGTCGTCGAAGGACGCCAGATTCATCGTCGCCTGGTCAGTCATGCGCCACTCCTTCCGCGCCGCTGTCCGCACCGCCGCTCTCCGTGCCACGGGGCGCGGGCAGGCCGGCCCGCGGATCGCGTCCAGCAACGGGCCGCCGCGACGCTGGGTGAGCGCGGTCTCGACGGCCGCGGCCACCCGGTAGACGCGGTCGTCGGCCAGCACCGGCGCCATGATCTGCAGGCCCACCGGCAGGCCATCCTCGGGCGCCAGCCCGCACGGCAGCGACAGGGCCGCGTTGCCGGCCAGGTTGGACGGGATCGTGCACAGGTCGGCGAGGTACATGGCCATCGGGTCGTCGGCCCGCTCGCCGATGGGGAAGGCGGTGGTCGGGGTGGTCGGCGAGATCAAGACGTCGACCTGCTCGAACGCGGCCTCGAAGTCCCGGATGATCAGGGTCCGCACCTGCTGGGCCTTGCCGTAGTAGGCGTCGTAGTAGCCGCTGGACAGCGCGTAGGTGCCGAGCATGATGCGGCGCTTCACCTCGGGACCGAATCCCGCGGCCCGGGTCAGCGACATGACTTCCTCGGCGCTGCGCGTGCCGTCGTCCCCGACCCGCAGGCCGTACCGCATCCCGTCGAACCGGGCCAGGTTGGAGGAGCACTCGCTGGGCGCGATCAGGTAATAGGCGGGCAGGGCGTAAGTGAAGTGCGGGCAGGACACCTCGACGATCTTGGCGCCCAGCGACTCCAGGAGCTCGACGGCCTCGTTGAACCGGGCCAGCACCCCCGGCTGGTAGCCCTCGCCGCTCAGCTCCGGCACCACCCCGATGCGCAGGCCGCTCACGTCCGCCTGCCGGGCGGCGGCCACCACGGGCGGGACCGGCGCGTCCACGGAGGTCGAGTCGGCCGGGTCGTGCCCGGAGATCGCCTCGTGCAGCAGCGCCGCGTCCAGCACGGTCCGGGCCAGCGGCCCGGGGGTGTCCAGCGACGACGCAAACGCGATCAGCCCGTACCGGGACGAGCCGCCGTAGGTCGGCTTGACCCCGACGATCCCGCACACCGCGGCCGGCTGCCGGATAGACCCCCCGGTGTCGGTGCCGATGCCCAGCGGTGCCTCGAAGCCCGCGACCGCGGCGGCCGAGCCGCCCGACGAGCCGCCGGGCACCCGGGCCAGGTCCCACGGGTTGCGGGACGGGCCGAACGCCGAGTTCTCGGTGGAGGACCCCATCGCGAACTCGTCCATGTTCGTCTTGCCCAGGACCACCACGCCGGCCTGGCGGAGCCGCCGGGTCACGGTCGCGTCGTACGGCGGCCGCCACTCGCCGAGGATGCGCGAGGCGCAGGTGGTGGGCATGTCCGTGGTGGTGAACACGTCCTTGAGGGCCAGCGGGACGCCGGCCAGCGGCCCGAGCACCTCACCGGCCGCGCGGCGCTCGTCCACCGCAGCGGCGGCAGCCCGGGCACTGTCCGCCGCGACGTGCAGGAACGCGTGCAACTCCCCCTCGGCCGCATCGATCCGGCCCAGGTGGGCATCGGTGACTTCGCGGGCGGACACCTGCCCGGACGCGAGGACCGCGGCGAGTTCCGCCGCAGTCATCCGGGTCAGCTCGCTGGCCCTGTCCGGGGTAGGCATGGCTTCGCCTGGCCTGGTCTCGTCGTCCACGATCAGTCCTCCGCCAGGATCCGCGGGACGCGGAACCGCTGCTGCTCCACGGCGGGCGCCTGATCCAGTGCCTTATCCGCGCCCAGCGGGGGAACCACCAGGTCGTCGCGGAGCACGTTGGTCACCGGAACCGCGTGCGAGGTCGGCGGGATGCCCTCCGCGGCGACCTCCTGGACACGGGCAACCGCCGAGATGATCTGGTCGAGCTGGGCCGCGAAATGATCGAGTTCCTCGTCGGTCAGGGCCAGTCTCGACAGCCGGGCCAGGTGGGCCACTTCGGCGCTTGCAATGGACATGCAAGCCATCCTAGGCCCGGGCCCGGAGCGGGCTGACGGCATTACGGCCGGGCCGCCGCGTCCAGGCAGCCGTCCCTGGGCACCGGGCTCGCGGCCGCGGCGGGCGCGGGCCTGCCGCCCGGCAGCGGCCCCGGAGCGGACGTCGCGGGCGGCCCCGCAGCCGGAGCGGCCGCGCCGGGAGCCGCGACCGGAACCGGGACCGAGGCCGGCACCGGGACGGAGGCCGGGGCCGGGGCGGAGGCCGGGGCCGGGGCGGGGGCCGGGCGCCGGGCCAGCCAGGCGGTGGCCGCCGCCGCGTTCAGCGGCCGGCTGAACTGCCAGCCCTGGGCCACGTCGCAACCCATGGTCCGCAAGGTGGCCCCGACCTGGGGCGACTCCACCCCCTCGGCCACCGAGCGGATACCGAGTCCGCGGAGCAGGTGCACGACCGAGCGGACGATCAGCTCGGTATCCGGATTGCCGGCCACGCCGGCGATGAAGGACGGATCGATCTTCACCTCGCCGATGGACATCGCCTTCAGCTTCCCCACCGACGTAAAGCCCGTCAAGAAGTCGTCCACGCTGAGCTCGATGCCGAGCGCCCGGAGCGCACCCAGGGCCGCCCGCGATGTCGGCGGTCTCGCGGGTCAGCGCCCGCTCACTGATCTCGAGCAGCAGGGCACCGGCGGGCAGGCCCTGCTCAGCCAGCTCGCGCCCGATCGTGACGGCCAGAGCGCCGTCCATCAGGTCCCGGCGCGAGACATTCACCGCCAGCTGGGCCGTCAGCCCGCGGCGCCGCCAGGCCGCCGCCTGCCTGAGCGCGAGCTGGACCACGTGCGCGGTCAGCTCCCGCATCAGGAAGGACTGCTCGGCCAGCGGGATGAACTCGGCGGGCCCGATCAGCCCGCGCTCCGGGTGCCGCCAGCGCAGCAGCGCCTCCATCCCGGCGGTCCGGCCGGTGGCCAGGAACACCTTGGGCTGGTAGTGCAGCTCGAACTCGCCCTGGTCGATGCCGCGGCGCAGGTCGCCGAGGAGGGACAGCCGGGCCGGGGAGTAGCGGTCCGCCTCCGCCACGTAGGCCTCGACCCCGGTGTGCCGTTCCTTGGCCAGGTACATGGCCACGTCCGCGCGCTGCAGCAGCACTTCCACCGTGGCCCCGTCGTCGGGGTACAGCGCGATGCCCACGCTGGCCTCGATCTCGAACGACATGCCCTCCAGGCGGACCGGCTCGGCCAGGGCCGCCCGCAGCCGGGCGGCCACCTCGGTGGCCACGCTGACCGTCCGCACCGCGGGCAGCAGGACCGCGAACTCGTCGCCGCCCAGCCGGGCGACCACGTCGCCCGGCCGCACGCTGCGCGCCAGCCGGTAGGCGATGACCTGGAGCAGGCCGTCCCCCAGCGGGTGCCCGAGCGTGTCGTTGACCTCCTTGAACCGGTCCAGATCCAGCAGCAGGAAGCCGCACTTGGCCCCGGTACGCCCGGCCTCGGTCAGGGCCTCAGCCGTCCGGCTCAGCAGCAGCGTGCGGTTCGGCAGGCCGGTCAGCTGGTCGTGCAGCGCCTGGTAATCGCGGTTCAGCGACATGGCCGCGTTGGCGTAGATCGCGCCGAGCGGGAGCAGGAACAGCAGGACCAGCAGCACCGAGCGGTCCATCACCACGACGACTAGCGGCCCGGCGGACAGCAGCGCCAGGGTGACAAACGCCTGGTACGGCAGGGCCTTGCGCAGCGTGGCCAGCACGGGCGCCCGCCCGTGCAGCGCCGCGGCCACGCCGACCAGCAGGAAATTGCAGGCGAAGTAGGCGGCCGCGGCCAGGCCGACCACGGCGAGCTGGTTCCCGGCCGGGACCCAGGGCCGGGCCGGCGACGGGTGGACGTGGGCGGCAGCGAGGACCGCCGCGGCCGCGGCCAGGCTCAGGGTCAGCTGGGCGGCGTTGAAGAGGGCCCGGAACACCGCCCGCCGCGCGGCGATGGCGACCACGAGCGTGGTGACCGCCCGGAGCAGCGCGGCGACCGGGAAACCCCAGTAGAGCAGGGCAGCGAAGCAGAAGGTCACCGAGACCGCGCCGGCGTCCGCAGTGGATTTGCCCGGCGTCACGATCCGCTTGAGCTCGCCCAGCAGGGCCAGGGCGGCCACCACCCACGCCAGCGGGTGGTCCAGCAGCCCGGCGGGCCCCGAGCCAGCCAGGCCGCCCACGGCGAGCAGGAGAGCACCGAGACCCGCCACGGTCACGGCGGTGATGTAGTTCCACAGCGGGGAACCGATCCGCGGACCGATGTCCCTGGTGTCTCTCGGGTCCCTCATGGTGTCCTCGTGCCGGCGGCAAGTCGGCGGGGATACGCGTCGCTCTGCCAGCAGAGTACGGCGAAAACGGTACTTCGCGAAGCCAATCGCACACTATCTGTGACAGCGCATCGCTTAACGACAAAGATCTCGCAGGTCAGAGCCCTACAGGCCGCGAAATCAATTCCGGCCCAGTTGTCGCGGCATAATCACGAGCCGTCAGCAGGCCCGGGAGCCCCGGCGTCATCAGGGATCACGGCCTGCGCGGCCGCCGCGGCCGGGCCATTGTCCAGCAGCACCCGGAAACCCGCCTCATCAAGCACCGGGACCCCCAGCGCGAGCGCCTTCTCGTGCTTAGTACCAGGCTTGTCCCCGGCGATCAGGAACGCCGTCTTCTTGGATACCGACGAGGTCACCTTCCCGCCCAGGGCCTGCACCGCCTCGGCGGCCTCGTCCCGGCTGAAGCCGTCCAGGCTGCCCGTGATGACCACGGCCACCCCGGACAGCGGGAGGCCGGCCCCGGGTGCTTCCGGGACCGGCGGCGGCGTCCAGCCGGGCGTGGCCAGCTGGACCCCGTTCTCCCGCCACTTCCGCACGATCTCCTGGTGCCAGTCCACCCCGAACCACTCGATGACCGAGGCCGCGATCGTCGGGCCCACCCCGTCCACCGCGGCCAGTTCCTCCGCCGAGGCGGCCGTGATCGCGTCGAGCGAGCCGAACTGGGCCGCGAGCGCGCGGGCCGCGGTCGGGCCCACGTGCCGGATGGACAGGGCGACCAGGATCCGCCACAGCGGCCGGCGCCGGGCGTCCTCCAGGTTGCCGATCAGCTTGCCCGCGTTCACGGTCAGGGTGCCCTGCTTGTTCACGAAGAACGAGCAGGTGGCCAGGTCCTCGTCGGTCAGCGAGAACAGGTCGCCCTCATCGGTGACCAGGCCCGAGTCGAGCAGCGCGGTCACCGCCTCGTAGCCGAGCACCTCGATGTCCAGGGCCCCCCGGCCGGCCAGGTGGAACAGCCGCTCCCGGAGCTGCGCCGGGCAGGCCCGGGTGTTCGGGCAGCGCCAGTCCACCCCGCCGTCCTCCCGGACCAGGGGGGTGCCGCAGGCCGGGCACACCGTCGGGAACTCGAACGCCCGCTCGTCACCGGTGCGCACGTCGACCACCGGCCCGACCACCTCGGGGATCACGTCGCCGGCCTTGCGCAGCACGACCATGTCCCCGATCAGCACGCCCTTGCGGGCCACCTCGTCGGCGTTGTGCAGGGTGGCCCGGTCCACCGTGGACTGGCTGACCACCACGGGCTCCATGACCGCGAACGGGGTGACCCGGCCGGTCCGGCCCACGTTGACCTGGATGTCCAGCAGCCGGGTGTTGACCTCCTCGGGCGGGTACTTAAAGGCGATGGCCCAGCGCGGCGCCCGGCTGGTGTGGCCCAGCTGGCGCTGCAGGTCGAGCCGGTCGATCTTGACCACGACCCCGTCGATCTCATACGGCGTGTCGTGCCGGTGCTCGCCGTAGTGCGCGATGTAGTCCCGCACCCCGTCCAGCCCGGGCGTGACCTGGAACAGGTCGCTGACCGGCAGTCCCCACCCGCGGAGCCGCTCGTACCAGCCGGAGTGGGTGTCCGGGGCGTCCCCGGTGGCCAGCCCCACGCCGTGCAGGATCAGGTCCAGTGGCCGGGTCGCGGTGACCCGCGGGTCCTTCTGCCGCAGCGAGCCCGCGGCCGAGTTCCGGGGGTTGGCGAACGGTGGCCTGCCCGCCTCGGTCAGCCGCTCGTTCAGCTCGTGGAAGGCCGCCACCGGCAAGAACACCTCCCCCCGGACCTCCAGCGTCTCCGGGACGTCAAGGCCGGTGAGCCGGAGCGGGACTGAGGCAATGGTGCGGATGTTCGGCGTGACGTCCTCGCCGGTCGTCCCGTCCCCGCGGGTGGCCGCGCGGACCAGGGCGCCGCCCCGGTACACCAGGTCCACGGCCAGCCCGTCGATCTTCAGCTCGCACAGGTACGGCCCAGTCCCGCCGAGCCGCTCCGCCCGCGCGGCCCAGGCGTCGAGTTCCCCGGCGGAGAACGCGTTGTCCAGGCTGAGTAGCCGCTCCAGGTGCTCGACCGGGGTGAACTCGGTGGAGATCGCCCCGCCGACCCGCTGGGTGGGCGAGTCCGGGGTGCGCAGCTCCGGATACTGCTCCTCCAGCGCCCGGAGCTCACGCATGAACGCGTCGTACTCCGCGTCCGAGATCGTCGGCGAGTCCAGCACGTGGTACCGGTGATTGGCCTCGGTGATCTCCGCGCTCAGCTCCGCGTGCCGGTGCCGGGCCGCCGCGTCCACCGCGGACCCGGGAATCCCGCCGGACTTCTCCGCCTGGCTCGCGGGCAGGCCCTCTGCTCCAGCGGGCTCGGTCACGGTGCCTCCTCCTCAATCAGCTCGGGGAGCATCCGGGCCGCCTCCCGGCAGGCGGCCAGCGCAGCCCGGGCGTAGTCGGGCGGCGCCCCGGCCAGACCGCAGCCCGGAGTGATCACCACCTGGGCCGCGACCCCCGCCGCGCCGGGCTGGCGGGCCACCGGCCATCCCATCCGGCGCCACAGCTCCACCAGCCGGTCAGCGGCGGCCCTGGCGCTGGGGAGTGCGCCTGCGCGGTTCCGTTGCGGAGAATTAACGTCTGCTGCGGGGCCGCTGGCCCGCGGGGAGCCGGCGGGTGCGGGCGCAGGGGTAGCCGGCACCGCGCCCGCGAAGATCCCGAGGCCCGCCTCGACCGCCTCGGCCAGCACCTCTTCCTCCCCCCGGCGGAGCACGCCGAGGTCGATCCCGGCCCCGTCCGCGCCCGCTCTCCTGATCATGCCCACGGGGGCCGACATCCCGCAGCAGTGCACGACGGTGGGGACGCCCGCCGCGGACAGCACCGCGCGCAGGGCCGACTCGGCGTCGGCCTCCTCGACCACCCGGACCCGGTTGAACCCGCTGGCGCTCGGCACGTCGCCGGCCAGCACCGCGGGCAGCGACGGCTCGTCCACCTGGAGCAGCAGCCGCGCGCCGGGCACCCGGGCCCGCACCCCGGCCACGTGCGCGGCCACCCCCTCGGCCAGCGACTCGGTCAGGTCCCGGATCGCGCCCGGGTCGGCCAGCACGGGCTCCTGGCTGCGGGCCAGCTCCAGGCTGGCGGCCATCGTCCACGGCCCGCAGACCTGCAGCTTCAGTGCCCCGTCGTAGCCGTCGGCCACCTCTTCCAGCGCGTCCAGGTCCCGGGCCAGCAGGGACTGGGCGCGGCGCAGGTCCCGGCCCGGGCGGTCGGCGAGCCGCCAGCCGCGCGGGGTCGTGTCCACCGGCAGGTCGATCAGCAGCCCCGCGGTCCGGCCGATCAGGTCCGCGCCCACGCCCCGGTCGGGCAGCTCGGCCAGGTGGGGCAGGTCCGGGAGCTCGTCGATGATGAGCCGGATGGCTTGGAGCGGATCGGTGCCCGGCAGGGAGCCGACGCCGGTGGCGGATTGCGGGGGCCAGGGATAGGGCGCCGGAGTCGCGGAGTCTTGCACGCAGCCGAGCTTAGTGTTCGGGACCACCAGCTCCGGCTGAGCTGCGCGGACAGCGTTCCGCGCCGCACTTTTCGCTAACGATGGTGCCGCGCGGATGCCTCGTGCCGGCGGGGGGTTCAGCGGGGCCGGCCGGGGCCGGACAGCGATCCGCGCCGCACCATGCCGCGGCGATGGTGCGGCGCGGATGCCCCCCGCTGGCAGGCCGCGGATCCCCCGCGGTCCCCGGCGGCCTGGCTCGTAGCTGGCTAGACGAGCATGTCCGGCCGCTATTCGAGGACGGGGTCGAGATCAGTCCGCCGACACTCTTCTCCGGTATGGGCGGCCGGGGTGAGGCGGGTGTTGGGAATTGAGTGGCTCATCCGTGTGCGCCCAAGGAGCCCGACCGCTGGACTGAGCCCATGGATCCAACCATCCAGGTCATCCCAACCTTTGGTACTGCTCGACCTATAACCCGGGAACCGGGGCTGATCCCAGGTCACCCAAAGATTCTAGTGACTTGGACGGCAGGTATGATCCTTTCCAGCCCAGTCACCCATGCCGTAGGGGTGGTTGGTATCTCTTCAGGAGGTGCCATGGCTGACCCCATGTACCGGCAGATCGCCGAGGATCTGCGCCAGCGGATCGAGACGGGGGAGCTCGCTCCCGGCGCTCAGCTGCGAACCGAACTGGAACTGCGCGAGAGGTACGACGCCTCTCGTAACACCGTCCGCGATGCGATCAAGTGGCTGATCACTCGGGGTCTGGTCGAGACCCGTCCCGGGCAGGGGACGTTTGTCACAGAGACGATCGTTCCCTATCTGACCACGCTGACCGGGGATCCTAGGATCGCCTCCGTGGCAGAAGGCGCGTCGTACAAGGCCGATGTGGAGGCGCGGTTCAGGAGGGCCTCGGACACGCTCCCGCAGGTTGGGATCGAGGAGGCCGGCGAGCCAATGGCGACAGAATTGGCCCTCGCCCAAGGCACGCTCGGTGGTCAGCCGCCATCAGCAGCGCTATATCGACGGCACCCCTTGGTCCCTGCAGACCTCGTTCTATCCCATGGACCTGGTTGAGAGCGGGGCGGACCGGCTGATTCAGGCGGGCGACATCGCCGAGGGGACCGTGGAGTACCTGCGCCGACTCGGTCGGCATCAAGCAGGCTGGCTACCGCGACACGATCAGGGTGAGGGCGCCGGACATCAACGAGACTATGTTCTTCCGGCTTCCCGACGATGGGCGCATCTCGGTGATCGAGCAGCGCCGGACCGCCTACGCCGATGACGGGCGGCCGGTCAGGGTGACGGTCAGCGTCTACCCGGCCGACCGCAACCAGTTCTCGGTCATCGTCGGGCAGGTTCCGGACCGAGCCCGGCTCCGACTTGCCCGGCCAGCCCGGCCATTATGCGGGAGTCAGGGGCGGCTGAGGTCGCCATCGGACAGCGTTCCGCGCCGCACCATGCCCCGGCGATGGTGCGGCGCGGACGCTCCCCGTGGAACAGGCCGGCCGGGTCCCCCGCGGTCCCGGCAGGCCTGGCTTGCGGCCGGTCAGACGTAGAGGTCTTCCCGGTGGTCGAAGCGAGGCATCGGCGTCGATCTGCCGGCGTGCCCACAGGCCCGTTACCGGACGGGCGGCCCGGCTGCTGGGTCAGGGGCCCAGCGGTACAGCATGGTCTCCGCCGTTCCTCGTTGCGGATGCCGATGACGACCAGGAGGTAGCCGCCAGCGATGCTTCCGGCGACGAAGATGGCGAGTCCGATCAAGACGATGGCCATGGTGGGTCCCCTTGACTGTGGCCTGCGGGATCGTGGTCCGCTGGTTTGACCTGGTACCTGGCGTGGGCATGGGTGGCCTGGCCAGGCGACTGCGGCGGCTCGGCGGTGGTGGGGCGGGAGCGCGGAAGACTTGTGGCCCCCGTTTCCGCGCGGCGTGGCGGCTTACATCGGCGGCGTCCCGGGCCAGGGATCCGGCGCGACGTGCCCGTTTTCGGCCGGCGTACTGGCCGCAGCCGCGTCGCTGGCGGCACGGGTCGTCGCGCAGGCATCGATCAGGCTGGCCCATTCCTGGGCCGCCACGACGGCTGCTTCGGCGTCGGAGCGGTGGACTCGCACGGCGGCCAGGTAACCGGCCCACGCGTGACGCCAGCGGCGCCTCGCGAGGAGCAGCGAGGCGGGCTCGGTGCGCGTGATGATCTCGGTTGCGGTCGTGACCAGGGCCAGGATGACCAGGACCACGAGGATGCTCACCCAGACGGGATGCCAGTCCCTGGCCAGCGGAGGGCCGCCGACCCGCGCCGTGCAGCGCGGCCAGCAGCAGGCCCGCAGCCGCCGCTCCGGCGGCAATCGCGGCCAGCCTGCCACGGCGTTCCTCACGGATGGCGAGCGCCGCCAGCCAGGCGCATCCGGCCCAGGCCGCAGTCGCCGTGGCGGCCGCCGCAGCCGTCATCCACCCGGCCAGGACCCCGGCGAACTCGATGCGATCCAGGCCCAGCAGACCTGCGACCAAGATGGCCAGCGCCACCGAAGCGACCCCGGCGTGCATGGTCCGCCCAGTAGCGAGGATCGAGCCGATGCCGGAGCGCCTCGTAGCCGACCCGCGCGGACTTGGTCATCGCGAAAGCTTCGGTGGCCACCCTCGCGGACTGCTCGGCGAGCATCCGCCGATGGCCCGCCTCGGCGAGCAGGCTCTGTGCCTCTGGCTGGGTGTCCAGCACGTGGGCGACGAGCTCTCGCGCGGCGGGGTCCTGGAATTCGTACACGTCCTGCTCCTTCTGCTTCCTACGCAAAGAAGGAGCCTTTTCGCGAGCCGGGCTGACACGGTTCGCGGGCCGGGCTGACACGAGTTTGCGGCGGGCGACACCGGGTCTGCGGCCGGGACGGCGGCAGGGCGGCGGCAGACGCGGGTCAGGGCGGTCAGGTCCGGGACAAAAGGTTCTCTTCCGAAGAGAGCGCCTGACGGACTCAGCGCGCCTGGGGAAGGGAGTACACCGTGATCCGAGGAATCGCTCGCCGGAGCTGTGCCATCGCGGGGGGCGTCGCCATCGTGGCGGCCACGGCCGGGTGCAGCGCGCTCCTCGGAGCCTCGGTGACCCGCCAGCCGTCCGGCCCATCGGTGCCTCTCACGGTTAAGGCCACGCCATCGATGCTGGTGGTCGTAGCCGGTCCGGGCAGCACCGGCTCGCTGGTCCGCCAGGTCATTACCGCGACCGCCCGCCCGCGTGAGGATCTCGAGGTTCTCGGAGCCACCGGGCATGGGCGGCCGCTCATCGCGGCCGACTCCCCCGCCCCAGCGAGCTTGGTCGTGGCGGGCCGCCCCGCGGCGCCTGGCCGCGGCGCGAGTTCCTTCCAGCAGAGCCAGTATCAGCACGCTCTGACCCGGTGGCGGGAGGAAGTGGCGGCGGGCGAACACGCCGTGGCCACCCGCTCGAAGGCCGCCGTCGCGCACTGGGTCGGTTCCCTGGGACTTCAGGCGGCGGTCACGGGACCGGCCGGCCTGCCGGGCGTCAGCCTGCCGCGCGACTGCTCGCTCGCCGCCAGCACCGTCTCGGGCCTGGTGGACCAGGCTGGTTCGCGTTTCCGCGGCCGGGCCGTGCTGCTGTCTGTCGCCCGCCTCAGCGGCCGCTCGTACGGGGCGAACTGGACGGGGACGATGTCATCGTCGTCACCTCCTACGTGCCGAGCGCTGCAGCGGCAAGCGCGTACCAGCTGGATCTGCTGGACGCGGGTGCTTCGTTCGCCGCGGTTCTCGGCCCGGAGGCCACGCCCGCCCAGCTCGACCACCTGGTAGCCGAGTCGCTCAGCGGGGATGTGGTCTCCGCAGTCGTTCTGGCCAGGCGCTGTTCGCGAACAACAGCGCGGCCCTGCCGCAGGCTGCGGCCCGGATCCTCACCCCGATCGTCGCCGACCTTCGGCGCCCGGGCGCCAGCGGCGTCGTGAACGGTTTCGCCTCGACGCCCGGAAACGCACATCACAACCAGGTGCTGTCTGCGGACCGTGCGTCAGTTGTTGCTGCCTACCTGGAGGCGAGAGGCGTACCGAGATCATCTTTGACCGTGGTCGGGCACGGGGCCAGCGATCTGATCGCCCCTGGATCGTCGGGTGACAACCGGCGGGTCGTCGTGGTGATCGAGAAGCCGGTGGGCGGGAGCGCCTGAATGACACCCCCGCCCGCTGGCGCCGGCGCCGCCGGGACACCGGCGGCGCCCCGCGTCACGTCACTCTCTCGGCGAGGAACGGCTCTTCCGCCAGCGGAGGCCGGCGAGCTCCTTGGCCCAGCCGGACGGGGGCTCCATGGGAATGTTCATGCCGCCTGGGTACACCGCCGCCTGATGGGCGGCGGCCAGATACGCGCGGTCGTGGTCACCCGCGGCCGCCCATTCCTCCGCGGCGCGGCCCCAGGCCGCGGCGTCCAGCCTGGTCCACCCCGCGTCGGCCAGCCCGAACCGCTGCCGCCCGGCGCCGAGCGCTGCGTCCGCCCAGCGCATCGCCCGGCGGATGTGGTGCAGCTTGCTGCTGAACACGGGACGATCAGCGTCTGCGACGACTTCCACCCAGGCCTCCCGCGAGGGCCGTCGCTTGCGGATCTCGGCCCGCACCAGCGAGTCGCCCAGGTCGTGGAAGGCCGCGACGCCCAGCACACGCCGGTCCGCCGGGTCCACCAGACGAGCCCGGCAGGTGGCGAGGGCCCGGCGATCCGCGCCGGGCGCCAGACGTGCCTCGACGTCCAGACGGGACCGCTCGGGCCGGACCGTCAGTTCGGCGTCGGGCCACAGCGTGCGCTGGAAGAGGCCGGCCGGGATCAGCCGCGGGTCGAGCGACCAGTGCAGCGCCCCGGTGTCGGCGCCGAGGCCGTCTTGTGCGGCGATGTCCGGCAGAGCGGGCGGCTTAGCGTGCTTGCGGGACACGCTCGCCGGTTCCGCGGACCTGGCTACTGCCACGGCGTTCTGCAGCTGACTGGCCAGGCCGGGTTCGACCGCGGCGACCAGTTCGGCCACGACGTCGGCCGCAGCGGCCAGCACGCGGGGGGCTACATCAGTGGCGCTGGCCAGCTCTGCGGCCGCGCGGCGCGCCTCCGCGGTCATCCGGGCGCTGAGGCCGGCCCGGGCAGCGAGCTGGGCCGCCTCTACCGACCACAGCGGTGACTCCGGCATCGAGCTGGTGAGCCGCGCGGCATCCAGCCGGGCCAGCCGCGACATCGCCGCCAGGGTGCCTGGCTCCCCCCAGATCGCGAGCGGATCGCCGTCCCGGTCGGCTGCCTGCCGGATCGCTGAGCAGACGCGGGTCCCGAGCAACCTCGTGAGCATGGTTGCGGCAGGCTCGCCAATGACGGGTGGGCTTCCAGCCTCTCCCGCCGCAACGAAAACCCGCGCCAGCTGGCCACCTGCGCAATCGAAGATCAGCTCAACACCCTCGGCGGGGCTCAGGCTGGCTCCGCCGGCCGGGCCTTCGGGCAAACCCTCCAGCGTCACCTGGCTGACGTCCTCGTCCCAGGTCAGGGTCATGATGCATGCGTCCTTCATGACAGCAGTCTTCCCCGCTTGACGACGATGGGGCCGGTCAAGCGGGGGTTCGGTCAGCGCGGTCACCGCTGCGCAAACTGGCCACGAAGCACGCGCTCCAGGACGGCCACCCATTCAGGGTGCGTCATTCCGGAGGGCACCGAAGCGTACAGGGGCTGCCTGATCAACTGCCGGCGCAGCACGCCCAGGTGCCGCTCCAGTTTGTCCTCGGCCTGCCGCCAAGCGGCTTCGCTGGTCTGGCTGGCCCGTCGCGCCCGCCGAGCGGCCGCCTGGGCGCGCGAGAGCCGGAGCGATCGCGTCCGCGCCATCACCGCCGAACCGAGGAAGACCAGGCCTGCGGAGATCGCGCTCAGCACGAGAGCTTGCAGGATCGCGGCGGCCAGGCTCTCACCGGCCACCGTGACCAGGAAGGACGTGCGCAAAGCCACCAGCCCGGTATAGGCGGTCAGCGTGATCGCGACCAGGGCCATATACCGGCGGGCGTCATGTCGTGCCGCCTCCAGCGCCGCCATGGCCCCGATCGAGGCCACCAGCAGGATGAGGGTCACCACCCAGCTGTCGGCGGCGTTGAGGCCGAAAGCCTGGGCGGCCCAGTTCAGCGGGATGGCGTCGAGGATGACCAGGGCGACCACGACGGTGCTGCCCAGCCAGAAGGCGAGGGTCCGGCGGCCATCCAGGTTGTACTTGTCGATCAGCCCGGAGACACGGGTGCGGGCCTCGTCCAGAGCGCGATCAGCCGCTTCCATCCGCCGCTGCATCTCATGCTGGTGCAGGCCGGCCCGCATGGCTTCCTCATGTTCTTCGGCGGCGGCGCGGTCTTCGCGAAGCCACACGGCCAGGCCTACTGCGGCTAGGTGCTCGGGGTCGGGATGATCTGGCGCGGCGGGGTTCGCCGGCACGGTGACAGTCACCTGTGCCTCCTCTCGGAGTGGATCTCTGGAGGGAAGAGTGCTGCCAGTCGGAAACCTGACAGTCACGGCGGCCACAGCCTGCAGACGTCAGCGGCGAGCCGGTCCCAGACGCCGGAGTGCAGCAGCCCGCGGTCGCGAGTCCCCGGGTCAGGGGAGACTTATCGGGGCTTTGCGCGTCCGCCTGCGCCCGTGGTGCCCGTCGTGTAGCGTGTCCTCTCATTGACGCCAGCCAATGGTGTCACTCCAGTTATTGGAATGACTGGTATAAGGCGTTTGATGCTTGGTTGACCACGCGGAAGGTTGGCGTGTGACAGACATGCGCGGAAAGCGGCCCCTAGGGGCCGGGCGCTTGTTCGGTGGACATGAGGGAGTCAGGCGATCATGGCTGGACCGATCTACAGGCAGATAGCCGAGGAGCTACGCCGCGAGATCGACTCAGGTGGATTGGGACAAGGAGCTCAGCTGCCCACCGAGGACGAGCTCATGAACCGGTTCCAGGCATCGCGCAACACGGTGCGTGGCGCGATCAATCAGCTTGTGATCCGCGGGATGGTGGACACCCGGCACGGCAAGGGAACATTCGTGGCCGAGCAGGTGAACCCCATCGTCACGACCCTCACCACGGATCCCCAAACCGGTGGGGGCGGCGGTGAGGGGCCCGTCTACACCGCCGAAGTCGCGGCCAGTGGGCGTGCAGCGACCACAAGCGGTCTCCGGGTAGAGCTCCTGAAGGCCGTCGGGGAGGTGGCCGAATCACTGCGGATCCCGGCCGGAAGCGATGTCATCAACCGCCACGAGGAGCGCTTCGTAGACGGTAGGCCCTGGTCGCTTCAGACATCGTTCTATCCACGGTCGCTCGCTGAAAGGGCTCCACGGCTCCTGGATCCTGAGGCCCTCGAAGCAGGCACCGTTGCCTACTTGCGCCAGCGCGGCATCGACCAGGCAGGCTACCGGGATGCCATCGAGGTCAGGAGCCCGAATCCAACGGAGACGGAGTTCTTCGATCTACCAGCCGACGGGCGGATCCAGGTCATAGAGATCTTCCGGGTGGCATTCGACCAGTACCAGCACCGGGTACGGCTCACGGTTACCGTCTACCGGGCCGACAGGAACCGATTCATTATCAATGTTGGGTCGGTTCCTCTAATCGAAGGTTTGCGTCCAGCGAATGGCGGAGCACAAGACTGAAGATATTCCGCGGCCGAGGCAACGTAACGAGGCGCGCCCAGTAATGAGTCTGATGATACGGAATGGCGTACGCGGCTCTATGGTGACAGAATGCCACAGAAAAGGTCCGCCCGCTCATTCAGGCGGTCATCCCGCCCCCCTTCCTCCTGGGGAATCCGGAAACTTGCCGGTAACTCAAAGCACGAAACGATCCGCCTGGTTTCTCTTGCGTCAGCATGATTTCCGTCTCTATTTCACCGGCAGCCTCATATCTAATCTCGGTACATGGCTGCAGAGTACCGCGCAGATATTGCTCGCCTATAAGATCAGTCATTCTGTGTTTACCGTGGGGCTGATCGCCTTCGCCCAGTTCGCGGGCGTGGTAATGCTGAGCCCGTACGCCGCCGTCCTGGCCGACAGGTTCGGCGCGAAGGCCGTATTGATCAGCACCCAGGCTGCCTCGGCCACCGTCGCGCTGTGGATGGCCTGGCGCAGTCACGACGGCCTGTTGGGTGTGCACACCCTGCTCATCGGCGCTCTGGAACTCGGATGCATATACGCCTTGGCCCTGCCGGTGCAAACGGCCCTCATGCCCGCACTGGTGGACCCCGCCGACGCTGCGTCCGCCGTTAAACTGAACTCAGTCTCCTACAATGCAGGCCGAGCACTTGCGCCAGCATTGTGCGTGCCGGTGATCATGCTGGCAGGACCGGAGCTAATATTTGCAATAAACGCGGTTTCATTTACGGTGTTCGCTCTCTGCCTGGCAAATATAGTCAGCCGCGTGAATTACTTCGGCAGCAGCCGCAAGCTTCCAGAGTACCGAGACAGTGTCGGGGGGATAGGCCGACACGCCCGCGCGACCGATGGCTTGAGAACCGCGCTGAGACGCCCGCGTATCTTGCTCTTGCTGGCCATAGTGGCGGCGGTTACGCTGGCCGATGATCCAATACTGGTGCTGAGCCCAGCTCTGGCCCACGCCAGACTGCACGTGTCGGGCGTATGGGCCGGGTACTTCATCGCCGCCCTCGGCTGGGGATCCGTGATGGGATCCTTGCCCCGTACGTCCGGCAGCGGTGACGGCACGCGCCGGGCCTCCCGGCTCGCCGCGTTCGGTTTGCTCTTTCTCGGCGTATCGGTGGTTGTCTTTGCGGGGGGATTCTCGGCTGAGGCCAGCCTCCTGGCCGCGTTTGCCGCGGGGGCGGCCGCCCTGGTGACCGGGTCTGCGGCTCAGACGGCCCTATTGAGTCACCACAGGGACTCCGGCGCCACGATGGCCGATATGGCTGGCGTCGCCGCACTGTGGGCGATCGCCTGGGCGGGCACCAAGCCGTTCGCTTCTTTGCTCGACGGGTGGCTGGCCGCTCGTATCGGCCTCGTGCCCACGAGTGTGGTCCTCGTTCTGCCCGCGATGATGATCGCCCTGCTCGAGATTCTTCTTCCGCCCGGGATCAAGCAGCACATCAGGGATGTGACCACTGACTGCATCCGGCACGTTCTGCACGCGTTTGGTTCCTGACTGTGGGTCCAGCACCGTCACCGGCCGGGCACGTCGCGAGCACACGCACCGAGGCCCTCGTGGGCTCAGGAAGCGAGCTGATCCCGCGAGATGACTATCCGGAGCAGGGCCTGCACGTCCCGGCGGGCCCGGCTGAGCCGCTGATCTTTCGCATCGCGGGGCAGGCCTGGCTCGTCGCACCACTGCGGGTACACGGCCTTCAGGATGGCGTTCCAGTCGGGGGGCGTCACCTGGCCCTCGAGCAGCAGGGCAAAGACCATTTTTGCGGCCCGGAAGATGGCGGACCGGTAGAGGCCTGGATCCCCGGATCGAGCCGGGATCAGCTTGGCCAGCCCGTTGCGGGCACGTTCTCCTTCGAGCGCGGCCAGCACTGTGACAGCCAGGATGCGTACCTGCACGTCTCCCTCGACCGGGGTGGGCTGCGGCCCGGCCAGGAATGCGTCGGCCTGGTGCCGATCCGAGATCGCGCCGATGTCGCCATCCGGGATGGCCGCAGGACGGCCCAGCTGATGATCGATCTCATGGATCAGCGCTACGTAAAAAAAGCCAGGCAGGTTGTGGATCACACCGGCGGTCTTCCGCTCGGCGATGGCGCGCACCGTCTCTTGGAGGGCGTCTTCGGCCAGTTCACGGAGCCGGCCCGGCGCACTGCCCGCCGGTACATCTCGGGGTCGCTGGCTACATCTGCGAGATCGTCATAGATATCCATGGCTCCCCCTCGGGTGGACAGCTGGGCCAGCAACGTTCTGCGGTACCGGGGCTCTGGGGCCGGGCTTCCGGTCCCCGCCGCGAGACGAGAGAAGGGAAGTTTCCTGGTACGGGCGCGGGGATGCCAGCGGTGCCATAAGATCCGACATGCCGCACAGGGGGGTGGGTAAGCATCGTTCCTCTTGATCCTCTAGTCTGGTGTGTACCTACAGTAGGTTGCTCCTTCCGAGGATGACATGTCGATAACGTCGTGGCAACGGTATTTAGCCAACTGTTCCGCTGGGGCTTACTGTAGGTACAGTCCGGGCAACACCTGTGCGTGAGCTGTTATCTGAAGTGATTGCTGAGTCTCGGGAGACTCACTTTGGCCGAACCGAAGTACCGAGAGATCGCTGCCGACCTGGAAACCAGGATCAGAGCCGGGGAGCTGGCGGCGGGACAGCGCCTGGCATCAGACGCGGAGCTGGGCGACGAGTACGGCGCGTCGCGCAACACAGTCCGGCAGGCGATCTCGTTCCTGCTCACCCGCGGGGTCGTGGAGAAGGAATCCACCGGCGCCACGCTGGTGCGCAAGAAGATCGATCCGTTCAGTACAGTCGTCAGCGCCGATACCGGGTTCGGAGGCTTTGAGGGTGCGGCCTATGCGTCAGACGTGCAGGCCAGCAACCGGACACCGAAGGTCACCACGCCTCGCGTCGAGATCCAGGAAGCCTCCGGGGACCTCGCCGCCGCACTCCGGCTCAGCCAGGGGGAGAGCGTAGTGATCCGGCACCAAGAGCGATTCATCGATGAGGAACTGTGGTCGATGCAGACGAGTTATTACCCAATGACTTTTGTGCACCAAGGTGCCAGTATGCTCCTGGCCGTCCAGGATATTGAGCAAGGGACTCGTCAGTATCTCGACGAGACAATAGGCGTCAGGGAGATCGGCTCGGATGACACGATGACAGTCCGCGCGCCAACCCCCGGCGAGGCAGCCTCGTTCCGGCTCCCGGAGGACGGGCGCATCGCCGTATTCGAAACCCGGCAGACCGGCATCGACCCCGAGGGCAAACCAGTCCGCGTAACCATTACGATCTACCCATCAGATCGCAACATGTTCTCGATGAAGACCGGGGCCTTGGCCGAGCACGTAGCCCCGAAGGGAAGCAGTCAGAAGGAACGAGGGGACCTGCGCACATAGGGTGCGCTCCAAGAAGCTTTAAGACCGGGATCGCCTCAAGGTCCCGGTTATCCTAAATGCGGCCCGGCGTGGGTCGTGACCTGCGAGGAAGCCCTAAATAGGAGGTGTTGACATGGTAAAGAAGCACGGTCGGCCTTCTCGGCAGTACCGATACGAGCATTATGACCCACGCTTCTAGGAGCAGCGCACAGCGCCTACTGGGCTCACCGCGCAGCATGCGGGGACACTAAGCCGGGGTTGTGCGCCGTCGGCGCTTGCCGCTTAACCAGGCCCAAGCGCCGACAGCATCCGCCAACCTACCGCACCGAACGGCAGTTGTACGCCAGATGACAACTGACACTCTTAGTGAGCACCGTACTTCGCGTGGTTAGTTAACCAGAAATTTTCGCTTACCAGTCTGCAAAGTTTAATGGTTGGCTTGCACTCATTTCGTCGGCACCTGTTACCTAACGTAGCCGTTTGGCTGCTTCTGGTTCTTCCAGGGCGCGTGGGGTGGAATTGAGGAGAGGTCACCGCCGGAAGCGCCACGGGAGGTGCATCGGCCAAACAGGTAAACGGCATCGCGGTCCGTCCCGCCAGTATCGCTACGAGCACTACGACCCTCCGGGGACGAGTAGCTAACGGCTAAATAACGGGATCCGGACCGGGCCGACGACGCACCTCCCTCAGTCCGTCGTTGTGGCCCTGCCCAACCGCAGCGGCCAACGGCGCCTCACGCCGCAGGGAGGCGCCCGTGTGTCGCATCGGCGCGCAGCGGGTACTTTCGGTTGAAGTTATGGCGATGGTCGGTGGCGTGCGCGACGGTCTGGGTCCCTGCCGGGACGCAGGCTCACTGTTCCCATGGCGGCGCGCAGGCAGAAAGCCTCGCTGTTGGATCTGCGGCGCGCCCCGCGCAGCTGACCCCACTCCCAGCGCTTCATGACCCGGCCCGGGCAGCGGGCCACCGGGGCGGCCAGGGGAGCGCAGGATGGCCCCCACCTGGCCCCGCAGGACCTGGCCCCGAGGACCTGGCCCCGCAGGACCTGGCCCCGCAGGACCAGGCCCCGCAGGACCAGGCCCCGCAAGGACCGCGCGAGTCTGACGGCACGGCACCGCGGTCACCCCGCACGCCAGGCCCCCAGTCACCAGCTCCGCCGCGAGAGCAGCCACCTACCCAGCCACCCGCCCGCGCGCGCCGCCCCGGCCGCCGTACCCGCTGGCTCATCTGGCTGGCCGTGTGCCTGGTCACCGCGGCCGTCGCCATCGGCGTCGCCCTCAAGGTCACGCCCCTGCAGACCGTTACCGTCGCCGGCCAGGTCATCAAGGTCGGCACCACCGCGCCCACGCTGAGCTTCTCCGGCCCGGGCGAGGTGGACCTGTTCGGCCAGAGCCTGCCCACCCACGTGCAGTTCCTCGGCCCGGTCCGGCCCAGCCTCCAGCTGACCCAGATCACCATCAACAGCGAGCTGACCAACTTCGTCCAGGGCGCGGGCCCGGCCGGCGCCGAGCGGATCCTGGGTGACCGGCTGGCCAGCGGCTGGATCCACTATTTCGCCTGGGAGATCGGGCTCACCGCGGTCGGCGCGCTGATCCTGCTCGGGGCGCTGGCCGGCTGGCGCCGCCTGCCGCACCGGACGACGCTGAAACTGCTGGCGGGCGGCCTGGCCCTGACCGAGGTGATCAACCTCGGCGCGATCATGCTCACCGCGTACACCGCGCCCTCGACCCTGCGCCAGGTCCGGTCGCTCAGCCAGCTCGTCGGCAGCGAGCCGACGGTCGCCGACGCTGGGAAGGGCGTCCCGGTGCCCCCCGGGGTCCGGCTGGTCGTGATGGGCGACTCCACCGCGGCGGGCGCCGGGCTGCCGCCGGTCCGCGACGCGTCCCGGGCCGACCAGGCGTGCGGGCGGAGCACCGATTCCTACGCCGAGGACCTGGCCCGCTCCAACGGCTGGCAGGTGATGAACCTGGCCTGCAACAGCGCCACGATCAGCCAGGGCCTGCTCGGGCCGGAGGGACGCGGCGGCGAGACCGTGCCGCCGCAGATCGACGCGGTGCAGCGGGCCACGCACGCCTCGGCGGTCATCGTCAGCGTGGGCGCGGACGACCTCGACTGGTCGGCCATGCTGCGCCTCTGCGCGGTCGCGAAGGCCTGCAACGACAAGGCCACCACGGCCTACTTCCAGCAGCAGCTGCACTCGTTCAGCAAGAACTACCTGCAGCTGCTCGACCAGCTCGCGGGGCTGCCCAGCCACCCCCAGGTGATCATCAACCGCTACTACAACCCGTTCGACCTGCAGCTGGACTGCCTGAGCCGGGTCGGCCTGACCACCGCCAAGGAGCGCACGCTCAGCTCCCGGCTGGCCACGCTGAACACCGTGCTGGCCAAGGGCGCCGCCGAGTTCGGCTTCACCTCGGTCAACCCGGACTTCACCGGGCACCAGCTGTGCACGACCCAGCCCTACGTGCAGGGACTGGGCGATGCGGCGCCGTTCCACCCCACCGCCACCGGCCAGCTGGCCATCGCGCTCGCCGACCAGGCGGCGCTGAACTCGCCGCGGCTGCCTGGCTCTTCGGCGGTGGCCACCCCGTCGGCCACGGCGACCCCCACCCCGGGCGGCACGCCCACCGCGAGCGCCACGCCCAGCGTGACCACCACGCCCACCCCGCTGCCGACGGCCGTCCCGTAACGCGACGCCCGTCCTGTAACGCGACGCCCGTCCCGTAACGCGACGGCCGCAGAGCTCAGGCTGACCGGGCGATCACCCCGGACCACGGCTGCAGCACCACGCCGTCCAGCGCGCCGTCCACGCTGGCCAGCAGCACCGCGCCCGGCGGGCGGTCCAGTGTGGCCGGCTCGCCGCTGAAGTTGGCCGCGACCCTCAGGCCGCCGGTCCGGTAGGCCCACACCCCGCGCGGCGCGGGCTGCTGCGCGTAGCTGGCCAGCTGGCCGCCGAATTCCCGGCGCCGCAGGGCCAGCAGGTCGCGGGACAGGTACAGGATGGACGATGGTTGCGCTTGCATCTCCGCAACGGAACCGCTCGCGGGGTCCCCGTACGGCAGCCAGGGCTGGACCCCGGCGCCGGTGAACCCCCCAGCGGGTGAGGAGTCCCACCGCATGGGGGTCCGGGCCCGGTCCCGGCTCTCCCGGGCCCCGGCTTCCGCCCTCATCTTGTCGCGCACCAGCTCCCGGGGGACGTCCACGTCGGTCATGCCCAGCTCGTCGCCGTAGTACAGGACCAGGGTGCCGGGCAGGGTGGCCAGCACGAGCAGGCCCAGCCGGGTCCGCCGCTCGTCCCCGCCGCACCAGCGGGTCGGGAACCGGCTGATGTCGTGGTTGGAGGCGGTCCAGACCGGGCACTCCCCGGCGGGCAGCATGGCCAGCGTCTCGCCCACCACACCGGCCAGGGCGCCGGAGGTGAACGGCGAGAAGATGAACGGGAAGTTGAAGGTGAGCTGCAGCTCATCCCCCAGGCCGTGGAAGGCGGCCAGCGCTTCCAGGCTGCCGACCCAGGTCTCGCCGAGCAGCACCCGGGGCACCGGGTAGCTCTCGGCGATCTTGCGCCAGTCCCGGAACACCCCGTGCGACTCCGGACGGTTCGCGCTAAACACCTGGGCCAGCCCGAACCGGCCGCGGACCAGCTCTCCCTCCGGGGCAGGCGGGTCGTCGCGGAGCTGGGCGTCCTTGTAGAGCCCGTGCGCGACGTCGATCCGGAACCCGGCCACCCCCCGGTCGAACCAGAACCGCAGGATCTCCGCGAACGCCTGGTGCACGGCGGGGTTCCACCAGTTCAGGTCGGGCTGGCTGGGCAGGAAGTTGTGCAGGTAGTACTGGCCGCTGGCCTCGTCCAGGGTCCAGGCGGGCGCGCCGGTCGCGGCCAGCCAGTTGTTCGGCGGGCCGCCGTCTGGGGCCGGGTTGGCCCAGACGTAGAACTCCCGGTGCGGTGAGGCCGGGTCGCTGACCGCCTCGACGAACCAGGGGTGGGCACTGCTGGTGTGGTTGGGCACCAGGTCGAGCAGCACCCGCAGGTCCCGCTGGGCCGCCTCGGCGATCAGCCGGTCCAGGTCGGCCAGCGTGCCGAGTTCCGGATGGACGCCCAGGTAGTCCGAGACGTCGTAGCCCCAGTCATCGTCCGGCGACGGCATGGTCGGGGAGAGCCAGATGCCGTCCAGGCCGAGCCAGGACAGGTAGTCCAGGTGCGCGGTGACCCCGTTGAGGTCCCCGTAACCGTCGTCGTTGGTGTCCTGCCAGGACCGGACGTAGATCTGGTACAGGGTGGCTCCGTGCCACCAGCGGGGCTGGGTCCCTGGCGTGTCCATCGTTCTCCCGGGCGGTGGGGGGCGGGTCCGGCCCACCCTAACCTGGGACTCGCCTTGACCTGCTCCAGGCCTTGCCTTGCCCCGGGGCCGGGGCGAGACTGGGAGGGTGAGCCCGGCCATCGAGCTGATCCTCGTCATCATCGCGCCCACCGCCCTGGGCTACGGAGTGCTGGGCGGCATCCGCGGCTTCCGCTGGGCGGCGGAGCGCCGTTCGCGGGCCCGCGCCCGCGTGCACCCGGTGACGGTCGAGCCGCTCGAGCGGCTGGGCGCCAGGATGCGCCGCCTGCGCGCCGAGCTGGAAGCCCTGGAGACCCGGACCGACGTCACCGCCAAGGGGGTCAAGCTGCGCGCCATCCGGGGCGCGTACCTGGACCTGCTGCGGGTCGCCTGCGAGCGGCTGGACGTCGCCCCGCTGCGCCCCGGCGACCTGGTCCCGCAGGCCGACATCTACCGCGCCGAGGCCGGCCTGCGCCAGCGTGGCCTCGACGTCCGGGAAACGGCTTCCCGCTGACCAGCGGCGGCCCTGGTGTCCCGGCTTACGATCACCCTGTGGTGCGCGTCCTGGCCGTCTCCGATGTCGTCGACGAGGGTCTGCAGGCTGACGTCGGCCCGGTCCGCGGCGCCGAGCCTGATCCTGGCCTGCGGCGACCTGCCGTTCGAGTACCTGGGCTACCTGATGAACGCGCTTGACGTGCCGCTGGTGTTCGTGCCCGGCAACCACGACCCTGACCTGTCCGGGTACCGCGTCAGCCGGGCCGGGCTGACGCTGCGCGCGGGGCTCCCGGCCCGGCCGCCGTGGCCGGACGGCGCGGTCAGCGCGGACGGCCGGGTGGTGGACGTGGCCGGCCTGCGGATCGCCGGCCTGGGCGGCTGCCGGCGCTACCGCCGCGGCCCCAACCAGTACAGCGACCGGCAGCAGGCGCCGGCGGGCCTGGCGGCTGGCCGCCCGGGCCCGGCGGACGGCCGAGTGGACGTGCTGCTGACCCACGCCCCGCCGCGCGGCGTGGGCGACGGCGAGCGATCCGGCGCACCAGGGCTTTCCGGCCCTCAATGCTCTCGCGGCCCGGCTGCAGCCGGCCCTGCTGCTGCACGGGCACGTGGACCCCGACCCGGCCAGCCGCGGGCGACCAGGCTCGGCCGCACGCTCGTCCGCAACGCCACCGGCTGGCAGCTGCTCGACCTGGAGCCCGTGACCGGCCAGGTCACCGACGTGACCAGCCACCACAGTGCTAGCCACCACAGCGCTGGTCACCACAGCGCTGGTCACCGCAGCGCCGGTCACCGTGCCGCTCACGCGGCTTCAACCATGCCCGCTGACACCGGGTTCCCCCGGGCGGACGTCGAGAACGACTTCCTGCGTGCCCGGCGCCGCCAGGTGCTGGCCCGGCTGGCCCAGCGGCTGCGCCGCGAGCCGGACGACGTCAACCTGATCCTGCCCTTCGACGAGGTCGTCGCCGCGCTCGGCCGACGCGGCGAGCGGACAGCTCGGCCTGCAGACGATCCAGCTGGACACCGTGGTGGGCACGGTCGACTCCACGCCGGGACTTCGACCGCCGGTTCCGGCCCACCTCCGGCCGGGTCCGGGAGCGGTGGGAGCGGCTCGCCCTGGCCCAGCGCCGCGGCGAGTCGATCCCGCCCATCGACGTGTACCGGATCGGCGACCTGCACTTCGTCAAGGACGGCCATCACCGGGTCTCGATCGCGCTGGCCACCGGGCAGAAGACGATCGACGCCTATGTGACGGAGGTCCTGACGGCGGTGCCCGCCCAGGGCATCCGCAACCGCGGCGACCTGCTGATGAAGAGCTACGAGCGGCTGTTCCGGGCCCGGGTGCCGCTGCCCGCCGCAGGCCTACGCCAAGATCAGCTTCAGCGACCCGTGGTCGTACGCCGAACTCGGCGAGGCCGTGGAGGCCTGGGGGTTCCGGCTGCATGCAGCACGAGCACAGGTTCATCGACCGGGCCGAGGTCGCCCGGCGCTGGTTCGCCGAGGAGTTCACCCCGGTCGTGCGCATGCTGCACGCCGCGGACCTGGTCGGCTCTGGCACCGAGGCCGAGGCGTACCTGCAGCGTCGCCCGGGAGCGGTACCGGCTGATCCGCACGCACGAATGGAGCGACGAGGTCATCGAGGGGCTCCGGCGGGAGGTCCGGTCACCCCGCTGGCGCCGGCGAAGCCCTGCGCTGCCGCAGGCGAACCAGGGCGCCGACGCCGCCGCTGACTAACGCGGCGGCGGCGCCCGGTGTTACTGCGGGAGGGTTACCGCGGTGGCGTGGCCGCTGAGCCGGTGTCCTGCCCGGAGGTACCCGCCTCGGCCTGGGCCGGAGCGTCACCGCCCGCGGGCTGAGCAGAGCCGGCGGGCGAGCCCGAGTTACCCAGGGTCAGGTTCTGGCCGGTGGCCGGGTCGAAAACGTGCAGCTTCCGGGCGTCCAGCCCAGAGCTCGGCGTTCTCCCCCTCGGTGATGCGGGTGGCCGGGTCAAGCCGGGCGACCACGGTTTCCCCGCTCGCGCCGGTGTCCGCCCGCCCGGAGTCCCGGGCCAGCTCGTTGAGCTCGGCCGCGTCCACGCTTGCCCAGCTCCTGGGTGAAGTAGACGTACTTCTCCGAGCCCAGGGACTCCAGCACATCGATGGTGGCCTGGAACGTGATCCCGTCGCCGCCGGATGTCGCGGAGACCAGCGCGAGCGTCCTCGAAGTTCTCCGGGCGGATGCCCACGATGACGTCGCGGCCGGCTCCGGAACCGGCCATCGCCTGCCGCAGCTGCCGGAGAGCGGGATGTCCCCGAATCCGGTGCGCAGGTTGCCCTCCTCCAGCGTGCCGGCCATGAAGTTCATCGCGGGCGAGCCGATGAAGCCCGCCACGAACAGGTTCACCGGCCGCTCGTAGAGTTCCTGCGGCGAGCCCACCTGCTGGAGCATGCCGCTGCGCATGACCGCCACCCGGTCGCCCGAGCGTCATCGCCTCGGTCTGGTCGTGGGTCACGTAGACCATGGTGGTGCCCAGCCGCCGCTGCAGCCGGGACACCTCGGTGCGCATCTGCACGCGCAGCTTGGCGTCCAGGTTGGACAGCGGCTCGTCCATCAGGAACGCGGACGGGTCGCGGACGATCGCCCGGCCCATCGCCACCCGCTGCCGCTGGCCGCCGGACAGGTTGGCCGGCTTGCGGTCCAGGTGCTGGGTCAGGTCGAGGATCCGCGCCGCCTCGTTGACCTTCTCGTCGATGACGTTCTGCGGCGTCTTGGCCAGCTTGAGCGCGAAGCCCATGTTCTCCCGGACCGTCATGTGCGGGTAGAGCGCGTAGCTCTGGAACACCATCGCGATGTCGCGGTCCTTGGGCGCCTTGTTGTTGACCACCTTGCCGCCGATGCGCAGCTCGCCCTCGGTGATGTCCTCCAGGCCGGCGATCATGTTGAGCGTCGTCGACTTGCCGCAGCCGGACGGGCCGACCAGGATGACGAACTCGCCGTCGGCGATGTCCAGGCTGATCTTGTCAACGGCCAGCGCGCCGTCGGGGTAGCGCTTGGTGACCTGGTCCAGAACGATTTCAGCCACTGCTCTCTCCTTGATCCGCGCTAGCCCTTGACCGCGCCTGATGTCAGCCCGGCGACGATCCGGCGCTGGAAGAACACCACGAAGATGATGATCGGGATGGTGATGACCACCGCGGCGGCCGCGATGGGGCCGGTCGGCACCGTGAACTGCGAGCTGCCGCTGAAGTAGGCGATGCGAGGCCGGCGCGGTCCGGGCGGCCAGCGTCGAGGTGAACGAGATCGCGAACAGGAACTCGTTCCAGCAGAAGAGGAAGACCAGGATGGCCGTGGTGACCATGCCCGGCGCGGCCAGCGGGGCGATGACCTTGATGAACGCCTGGAACGGGGTGGCGCCGTCCATCTTGGCCGCCTTCTCCAGCTCCCAGGGGATCTCCCGGAAGAAGGCCGACAGCGTGTAGATGCCGAGCGGCAGGCCGAACGCGACGTAGGGGATGATCAGCCCGGGCCAGGTGTTGAACAGGCCGAGCGACCGCTCGATGTTGAACAGCGGGGTGACCAGCGAGATCTGCGGGAACATCGCGATCAGCAGCGCCATCCCGATGAGCACGCCCTTGCCCGGGAAACGCAGCCGGGCGACCGCGTAGGCCGCCATCGAGGCCAGCACCACGGCGATGACCGTGGCGATCAGGCCGATGCCGATCGAGTTGATCAGCGGCCGGATGAACTGCGAGGTCTTGAGGATCTCGGTGTAGTTGCCCGTGGTCCACTGCGGCGGGCACGAACGACGGGTCGAGCACCGCCGCCGGGCGTCTTGAACGACAGCGAGACCAGCCACAGCACCGGGATCAGCGCCAGCGCGATGACCACGAAGTTCGCCGTCCCCCAGCCGAACTTCTGCCGGGTGGTCGTGGTAACAGCAGCCATGAGCCGGGTCACCTGCTTCCGAGGTCGCTGCCCGGGGCCGCGGTGCCGAAGCCCTTGATGAACAGGAACGCGATGATCGCCACGCAGATGAAGATCAGGATCGGAGATCGCCGACCCGATGCCCAGGTTCAGCGCGTTGAACAGGTTGTCGTAGCCGAGGATCGAGACCGAGCCGGTGTTGTTGCCCCGGCGGTCAGGATGTAGATGTTGTCGAAGATCCGGAACGCGTCCAGCGTCCGGAACAGCAGCGCGACCAGGATGGCCGGCTTCATCAGCGGCAGCGTGATCCTGGTGAAGCGCTGCCAGGCGGTGGCCCCGTCCACCTTGGCGGCCTTCTGCAGGTCCTCGGGCACCAGGGACAGCCCGGCCAGCAGCAGCAGCGCCATGAACGGCGTGGTCTTCCAGATCTCGGCGAGGATGATGACGCGCGATGGCCTTGCACTCGGTGGTCAGCGGCGCAGCGTTGTTGAACAGCGGCGGACAGGTAGCCCTGGCTCGGGGTCCAGGCGTACTGCCAGCCGTAGGCGGCGGCCACGGTCACGATCCCGTACGGGATGAGCGCGGCGGTGCGGACCGAGCCCCGGCCGAACAGCGTCCGGTGCATGACCAGGGCCAGCATCATGCCGAGCACCAGCGCGATGGCGACCGAGAAGATCGTGATGATCACGGTCACCTTCAGCGCCTGCCACCAGTACGGCGAGCTGAGCACCGCCCCGTAGTTGCTGAGCCCGATGAACTTGACCGCGTTCGGGAGCTCCAGGTTGTAGCGCTGCAGCGAGAGGTAGACGGCGTAGCACGACCGGGTAGGCGGTGACGCCGATCATCACGATGACCGCGGGCGCGCAGAGCAGCCAGCCGAGCCTGCGCTCGGCCCGCGCGCCCTCGGACAGCGGCGGCTTTCCGTCCCTTGGGTGCTGCTGTGGTCGCCCCGCCGGGGACCGCCTCAGTGGTCGTACTCATCGGCCCCTTCTTTCCCTCGCGGCCTGCCTGCCGCAGGCCCGCCCTGCTGGGTCACCGGACCCGGCCTCACGGGACCAGGCCCTTCGATTGCAGGGCGTTATTGAGCTGGCTCTTCATCGACTGACTCGGTGCCGGTCGGGCTGATGCCGGAGGCCGGGGAGATCAGGTGCGAGATGTCGATGGACACGACCTGGTAGACGGGCGTCTTCGGCCGGACGCTGGCGTGCTCCAGCGCGTTCAGGATGTCCGCGTGGAACGGGTAGTCCTTGAATAGCACCGGGTCGTTGTACAGGCGGTCGAGGGTGGGCGGCACGCCGCCCACGTTGGCCCCGATGATCTGGTTCGCCTTGTCCCGGATGCACAGCGCGGCCTGGAAGGCCAGCGCCTTGTGCTGGGAGTACCGGCTGACCGCCAGGTCGGTGCCGCCGATCGTCACCTTGGCCGGCACGCCGGGGATGACCTCCGGGTAACAGCGCCCACTTGAAGGTCTTGAACAGCTTCGGGTTGTCCAGCTTCATGGCCGGATACACGAACGGGTAGTTCAGCTCGAAGGCCGCCGTGTTCGCCTCCATGGCCAGCCGGTTCTGGTTCTCCATCTGCACGTCCAGCGACGGGTCCGCCCCCGGCCCGGTGGCCAGCTGATGCATGATCGACAGCGCCTTGACCGCGGGCGCGCCCAGCGTGACCTTGGTCGCGCTCGGATTCAGGATGGAGCCGCCCGCGCTGGCCACCATGGTGTTGAACCACACCGTGGCGCCCTCGTACTGCGCGCCCTGGATCTCGATGTAGTGCGGCTTGCCTTCCTTCTTCAGCTTGGCCGCGTCGGCGAGCATCTGGGCCCAGGTCTTGGGCGGGGTCGTGACCAGCGCGGAGTTGTACCAGAGCAGCTGCGTGTTGCTGTTGTCCGGCACCGCGTAGAGCTTGCCCTTCCACATCGCCGTGTCCAGGGCGGCCGGCAGCGTGCCGTCCTCGGCCGGGCCTTGTTCGCGCCGGTCCACGGCTCGATCCAGCCGGCCTGGGCGAACTCGGCTTCCCAGGTCACGTCGAGGCCCAGGATGTCCATGGTGTCGTCGTGTGCGGCGAGCCGGCGGACGATCTGCTGCCGCTGGCCGTCGGACGCGGCGGGCAGCTGCTGGTAGGAGATCGTGTACTTGCCGTGGCTCTGCTTACTGCAGTTGTTCAGCTGCTGCTGGGTCGCCCCGGAGCCGTCCGGGTAGAAGTAGAAGTTCAGCGTGACCGGCCCGGTGCTGGCGCTGCTGGTGCCGCAGGCGGCCAGCAGCGCGGAAGCCAGGACGGCCGCGCCGCCCGCCGCGATCGGGACCCGGAAACGGGACCGGGACCGGGACCGGCGTCTGGGTTCCGGTACCCGGGGGGCCCGGCGTGAACTGGCGTGGCGATCACTGCCACCGATCATGGTGCCTCCCGCGGCCCGATGCCTCTTTGCACCTATCACCCCTGCCGTTGACTGACACGTTAGGGGCTTTCCCCACCCGTAACAAGGGATGCACTTTCCGGGAAGATTTGCTAGCCTGCGCGGCGCAATGAAGCAAAGCTGACACGATTCGGCGGCCGTCTCGTGATCATCGTTTATGGCACGACCATGACCGCTAGCTTACTTCTGCTTTACCTTCGACGTCCGGTCCGGCCGGTTCGGGACGTCCGGTTCCGCTGGTTTCGGATCAGTCCGGCCCGGCGGGCCCGGGATCAGTCCCCGGCCAGGGTCAGCGGGCGGGTTCGGCCGGCGCGGGGGCCGCGGCCCGGGTCCCGCTGATGGTGGCGCTGCTCAGCACGGTGTCGCCCTCGTACAGGACGGCCGCCTGGCCCTTGGCCACGCCCTGGGCCGGCCGGTCCAGCGTGATCCGGAGCAGGTCCCCGGCCAGCTCCGCGGTGGCCCGGTGCACCTCGCCGTGAGCCCGCAGCTGGACCAGGCACTCCCGCGGCCCGGCCAGCGGCTCGCAGCCACTCCACACCGGCCGCTGGGCCACGATCTCCTGCACGTCCAGGGACTCGCGCGGCCCGACGGTCACGGTCCGGGACACCGGCTCGATGTCCAGCACGTAGCGGGGCCGGCCGTCCGCGGCAGGCACCCCGACCCGCAGCCCCTTGCGCTGGCCGACCGTGAAGCCATACGCCCCGTCGTGGGTGCCGACCGCCGTCCCGTCCTCGGCCACGATCCGGCCCGGCGCGTCGCCCAGCCGGCCCGCCAGGAAGGCCCGGGTGTCCCCGTCCGGGATGAAGCACACGTCGTGGCTGTCCGGCTTGCTGGCCACCGCCATGCCCCGGGCCGCCGCCTCGGCGCGCACCTCGGCCTTGGTCGAGGAGCCCAGCGGGAACATGGCCCGGCCCAGCTGCTCGCGGGTGAGCACGGCCAGCACGTAGGACTGGTCCTTGCCCGGGTCCACGCTGCGGACCAGGCGGCCGTCGCGGAGCCGGGCATGATGGCCGGTGCAGACCGCGTCGAAGCCGAGGGCGATCGCCCGGTCCAGCACCGCCGCGAACTTGATCTTCTCGTTGCAGCGCAGGCAGGGGTTGGGGGTGCGGCCCGCCGCGTACTCGGCCACGAAGTCCGCGACCACGTCCCGGTCGAACCGCTCGGCCATGTCCCACACGTAGAACGGGATGCCGATCACGTCCGCGGCCCGGCGGGCGTCGCGGGCGTCCTCCACCGTGCAGCAGCCCCGCGCGCCGGATCGGTAGGACTGGGGATTCGAGGACAGCGCGAGATGGACGCCGGTCACGTCGTGACCGGCGTCGGCAGCGCGGGCGGCGGCCACCGCCGAGTCCACCCCGCCGGACATGGCGGCCAGCACACGAAGACGGTTCATCGCTCTCCCGAGCCTACGCGCCGCCGGGCGGGTCTTGCGCCAGCCGGCCCGGCACCCCGCGGCCCTCATCCACGCCGTCGCGCCGCACCGGCCCCGCACCAGCCACCCTCACCTCACGCTGCCGCGCCGCACTGGCCGCGCGGCACCACCCCTCACCTCACGCTGCCGCGCCGCACCGGCCGTGCAGCTGCCCTCACCTCACGCCGTCGCGGGGGATCAGGTGGTGAGCGGTTCGTTGCGGAAAGTTTGAAGCCCGGGCCCGGGCGGACGGTCAGCGGGCGGCGCGCCGGGCCCGCTGCACTGCCTCCCCGATGGCCGCGCCGAGCGCGTCCACATCGCCGGGGGTGGAGGTGTGGCCCAGCGAGAACCGCAGCGAGCCGCGGGACCGGGCCTCGTCCGCGCCCATGGCGAGCAGCACGTGGCTGGGCTGGGCCACGCCGGCGGTGCAGGCAGATCCGGTCGAGCAGGCGATGCCCTTGGCGTCGAGCAGCATCAGCAGCGCGTCGCCCTCGCAGCCGGGGAAGGAGAAGTGCGCGTTCCCGGGCAGCCGGTCCGGGCCGGCGGGCGGGCCGTTCAGGATGGCGTCCGGCACGGCCGCCAGTACCTGGGCGATCAGGTCGTCGCGGAGCTTGGCCAGGCGGGCGGCTTCCTCGTCCCGGCGGCTGGCCATGACCGCCGCCGCGACCGCGAACGCGCGGATCGCGGGCGCGTCCAGCGTGCCGGAGCGCACCTCGCCCTCCTGGCCGCCGCCGTGCAGCACGGGGACCGGCTGGACCCCGCGGGCCAGCAGCAGCGCGCCCGCGCCGACCGGGCCGCCGAACTTGTGCCCGGTGACCGTCATCGCGTCCGCACCGCTGGCCGCGAAGCTGACCGGCAGCTGGCCGGCCGCCTGCACCGCGTCGGTGTGGAACGGGATGCCGTGCTCCCGGGCCAGCGCGGCGAGCTCGGGGATCGGCTGGACCGTGCCCACCTCGTTGTTGGCCCACATGACGGTGACCAGGGCGACCGCCGCCGGGATCGTCGGCGATGGCCCCGGCCAGCGCGGCGGGCTGGAGCAGCCCGGTCTCATCGACCGGCAGCCAGTGCTCCTCGGCGTCCTCGTGCCCGGCCAGCCAGTGCACCGAGTCCAGCACCGCGTGATGCTCGATCGCGGTGGCCAGCACCCGGCGGGGCGCCGGGCCCCCGGTCCCGGCCGCGCGGCGGGCCCAGTACAGGCCCTTGACCGCCAGGTTGTCGGCCTCGGTGCCGCCGCTGGTGAAGATCACCTCGCTGGGCCGGGCGCCGAACACCTCGGCGATCTGCTCGCGCGACTCCTCCACCACGCGCCGGGCCCGGCGGCCGGCGTTGTGCAGGGAGGAGGGGTTGCCCAGCTGGCCGAGCTCCTCGGTCATCGCGGCCAGGGCCTCAGGCAGCATCGGCGTGGTGGCCGCGTGGTCCAGGTAGACCACGCAGTCCTCGGCCGGCCGCGGGCGCGCGGCCGCGTAGTCGATGTACCCCATGACGGATTTCAGCCTAGTGGGCGATCTGATCCCTGAGCACGCGTCGCGGGCCCGGTCGCTAGTTCGCCGAGCGCCGCTCGACCTCCTCGGTGAGCTGGGGTATGACCTGGAACAGGTCGCCGACCACGCCGAAGTCGGCGAGCTCGAAGATCGGCGCCTCGGGGTCCTTGTTGACCACCATGATCGTCTTGGAGGTCTGCATGCCGGCCCGGTGCTGGATGGCCCCGGAGATGCCCACCGCCAGGTACAGCTGCGGGGAGACCGTCTTGCCGGTCTGGCCCACCTGGAACTGGTGCGGGTACCAGCCCGCGTCGGTCGCCGCCCGGGACGCGCCCACGGCCGCGCCGAGGGAGTCGGCCAGCTTCTCGATCAGCGCGAAGTTGCCGGCGTTGCCGACGCCGCGGCCGCCGGACACCACGATCGCGGCCTCGGTGAGCTCGGGCCGCTCGCCCCGCTCGGCCACTACCCGCTCAGTGATCCTGGCGGCCTTAGCCGCGCCGGTCAGCTCGACCCCGGCCGGCTCGATCTGCGCGGCGGCGGGCGCGGGCCCGGCCGCGACGGAGTTGGGGCGCACGGCGATGATCGGGGTGCCGGTCCGCACGGTGGACTGCACGACGATCGCGCCGCCGAAGATGGACTGCTCGGCGACCAGCCCGCCGTCATCGCCCGCGGTCAGCCCGGTCGCGTCGGTGATGACCCCCGAACCGATCTTGACCGCCAGCCGCCCGGCCACTTCCTTGCCCTCGCCGGTCGCGGCGAGCAGCACGGCCGCCGGGGAGACGCGCCTGGCCAGGCCGGCCAGCACCTCGGCCACCGGGGCGACGACGTAGTCCGCGGCGTCGCCCCCGGCCACGTAGACCTTGGCCGCGCCGAACTCGGCCAGCCGCTCCCGGCCGCCTTCCGCGCCCGCGCCGATCCAGACGGCCGCTGGCTCGCCGAACTGGCGGGCCAGCGTGAGCAGCTCGCCCGTGACCTTCTTGACCGTCTCGCCGTCGTGCTCGGCAAGAACCAGAACCTCAGCCATCCTCGGCCGTCCTTCCCTCAATGCTCAAGATCCGCTGCCCCGGTGTGCTGCCGGCGGGCTGTGCTGCCGGCGGGCTGTGCTGCCGGCGGGCTGCTGCTGGCCGGCTGCTGGCGGGCTGTGGCTCAGATGAACTTCTGCGCGGCGAGGTACTCGGCCGCCTTGGTCCCGCCGTCGCCCTCGTCCTTGACCACCGTGCCCGCCTGCCGGGGCGGCCGCTTCGCGAAGCTGACCACCGCCGTGGCCGCGGACGCCAGGCCGATCTGCCCCGCGTCGACTCCGGTGTCGGCCAGCGTGAGGGTCTCCACCGGCTTCTTCTTGGCCGCCATGATGCCCTTGAACGACGGGTACCGCGGCTCGTTGATCTTCTCCACCACGCTGATCACGGCGGGCAGGCTGGCCTCGACCTTGTCGTAGCCGTAGTCAGTCTGCCGGTGGACCCGCAGCGCCGTCCCGTCCACCTCGACCGCGCTGGCCAGCGAGACCTGCGGGACCCCGAGCCGCTCGGCCAGCATGGCGGCCATCACGCCCATCCGCGCGTCGGTGGACTCCGCGCCCAGGATGACCAGGTCGAACCCGATCCGGCCGAGGACGGCGGCCAGGACCGCCGACGTCGCCAGCGCGTCCGAGCCGGCCAGGCCGTCGTCGATCACGTGAACCGCCTTGTCCGCGCCCATGGACAGCGCCTTGCGGATCGACTCACCCGCCTTGTCCGGGCCCATGGTCACGATGGTGACCTCACCACCGTGCGCCTCGGCCAGGCGCAGCCCTTCCTCGATCGCGTACTCGTCGAGTTCGTTGATGACCCCATCGACCGACGCCCGGTCCAGGCGCGAATCCCCGGGCCTCAGGGTCCGTTCCGCCCATGTGTCCGGCACCTGCTTCACGCACACGACGATGTTCATGACCGGCGGCCAACCTCCTGCCTCTTTCGCCGCAATCCAGGTCTGGCCCTGGCTGGCCAGGCTGGGCCTGGTTAGCGGCGGCGCACCTTAAGGGTGCCAAATGCCGTTTCCCGGCTCACCCCCCGGGGTCCCTCTAGGGGCGGACGGGGGGTCAGCCAGCATGTTACTTGCTAGTAGCTTACTCCCGCCGCACGGTACTTTCCGCCGACTCAACGACGTTGACCAGCAGCATCGCCCTGGTCATCGGGCCGACTCCGCCCGGCATGGGGGCGAGATAGCCGGCCACCTCGCGGACCGCGGGCGCGACGTCGCCGACCAGGCCCGCCTCGGTCCGGGTGATCCCCACATCCAGCACCGCGGCCCCGGGCCGGATCATCTCCGCGGTCAGCAGGCCGGGGCGGCCCGCCGCGACCACCACGATGTCCGCCTCCCGGGTGTGCGCGGTCAGGTCCTTGGTCCCGGTGTGGCACAGGGTGACGGTGGCGTTCTCGGTGCGGCGGGTGAGCAGCAGGCCCAGCGCCCGGCCCACGGTGATCCCCCGCCCGATCACGGTCACGTCGGCGCCGGCGATCGGCACGTCGTAACGGCGGAGCAGTTCCACGATGCCCCGCGGGGTGCAGGGCAGCGGTCCGGGCTCATTCAGCACCAGCCGGCCCAGGTTCAGCGGGTGCAGCCCGTCCGCGTCCTTATCGGGATCGATCCGGGTCAGCACCCGGTTCGCGTCGATCCCGGCCGGCAGCGGCAGCTGGACGATGTAGCCGGTGCACGCCGGGTCGGCGTTCAGCTCGTCCACCACGGCCTCGATCTGCTCCTGGGTAGCGTCCGCGGGCAGGTCCCGGCGGATGCTCGCGATGCCCACCTCGGCGCAGTCCCGGTGCTTGCCGTTGACGTACGCCCGGCTGCCCGGATCGTCGCCGACCAGCACGGTGCCCAGGCCGGGCCGGACGCCGCGGGCGGCCAGCCCGGCCACCCGCTCCTTGAGCTCGGCCTTGATCGTGGCCGCGGTCGCCTTCCCGTCCAGGATGGTCGCGGTCATCGCCCAGTCCCGTCGGTGACGGCCGCGACTGCGGCTGGGGCTGGGGCTGCCGCTGCGCCGGCCCGGGCTGGGGCGGTCAGGTCAGTGGAAGAAATGGCGGACTCCCGTCGTGTACATGGTGATGCCCGCCTGCTCGGCCGCCTCGATGCTGAGCTGGTCGCGGATGGACCCGCCCGGCTGGACCACGGCCCGGATCCCGGCCGTGGTCAGCACCTCCAGGGCGTCCGGGAACGGGAAGTATGCGTCGCTGGCCGCCACCGACCCGGCCGCGCGCTCGCCCGCCCGGGACACCGCCAGCCGGGCCGCGTCCACCCGGTTGACCTGGCCCATGCCCACGCCCACGGTGGCCAGCCCGGACGCCAGCAGGATGGCGTTGGACTTGACGCTGCGGATGGCCCGCCAGGCGAAGGCCAGGTCGGCGAGCAGGTCCGGCGACGCGGGCTGCCCGGTCTTGAGCTCCCAGCCGGCCGGGTCGTCCCCGGGGGCGTCGATCTCGTCCGGGGTCTGCAGCAGCAGGCCCCCGTCCACCTGCCGCCACTCCGGCACGTGGCCGCCCCGGACCGGCGGCGGGGAGGTCAGCAGGCGCAGGTTCTTGCTGCCGGACAGGATGTCCAGCGCCTCGTCCTCGAAGCCCGGCGCGATGACGATCTCGGTGAAGATGTCCTTGACCTGGGCCGCCATCTCGGCGGTGACCACCCCGTTGGCCGCGATGACCCCGCCGTAGGCGGAGTCCGGATCGCACGCGTTGGCCTTCCGGTGCGCCTCGGCCAGGTCGGCGCCGAGCGCGATGCCGCACGGGTTGGAGTGCTTGATGATGGCCACGCACGGCTGGACGAAGTCGAACGCGGCCCGCCAGGCCGCGGCGGCGTCCACGTAGTTGTTGTACGACATGGCCTTGCCGTGCAGCTGGGTCGCCCCGGCGATGCCCGCCGGCGCGTCGCCGGCGCTGCTTTGGGCGGTACTGGTCTGGGCGGTACCGGTCTGGGCGGTACTGCTTTGGGCGGTGCTGGTGTGGGCGGTACCGCTTTCGCCAGCGCTGCCCCGGACGTACAGCGCGGCCCGCTGGTGCGGGTTCTCCCCGTAGCGGAGCACCTCGCGCCGGGTCCACAGCGCGGCGGTCACGTCCGGCCAGCCGGTCTCGGCCGCGGTCTCGTCCGGCGCGTACGCGGAGGCGAACCAGGAGGCGACCGCCGCGTCGTAGGCGGCGGTGTGCGCGTAGGCGCGGGCCGCCAGCCGCCGGCGCTGCTCCAGCGTGAACCCGCCGCCGGCCACCGCCGCCTCGACGTCCCCGTACCGGGACGGGTCGGTGATGACCGCGACATGCTCGTGGTTCTTGGCGGCCGCCCGGACCATGGCCGGGCCGCCGATGTCGATCTGCTCGACGCATTCGGCGGGCGGGGCACCGCTGCCGACCGCTGCCTCGAACGGGTACAGGTTGGACACCAGCAGCTGGAACGGCGCGATGCCCAGGTCGTCCAGCCGGGCCTGGTGGGCAGGCTTGCTCAGGTCGGCCAGCAGCCCGGCGTGCACCGCCGGGTGCAGGGTCTTGACCCGGCCGTCGAGGGCCTCCGGGAACCCGGTCACGTCCTCCACCCGGGTCACCGGGACACCCGCGGCACTGATCGTGTCCGCGGTACTGCCGGTGCTGACGATCTCCACGCCGGCCGCGTGCAGCGAGCGGGCCAGGTCACTGAGCCCCGTCTTGTCGTACACGCTGATCAGCGCCCGCTTGATCGGCACCCTCGTCACCGTCCGGCCCTCGCCTTCCCGGCCCTCATGTTCCCGGCCTTCGCCTTCCCCGCCTTCGCCTTCCCCGCCTTCGCCTTCACGGCCCGATCCTTACCTTCCTGGCCTGCACGGCCCACCCGTCGCGGACCATCCGGCCCACAGTCTCCACGAGCAGGGTCCGCTCGGCCACCTTGACCCGCTCGTGCAGGGTCGCCTCGTCGTCGTCATCCAGCACCGGCACGGCCGCCTGGGCAATCACCGGGCCGGTATCGGTGCCCTCGTCCACCAGGAATACGGTGCACCCGGTCAGCTTCACCCCATGCTGGAGCGCGTCGCGCACGCCGTGCATGCCGGGGAACGCGGGCAGTAGGGCGGGGTGAGTGTTGATCAGCCGCCCGCCGAACGCGGCCAGGAAGGGCGGCCCGACCAGCTTCATGAACCCGGCCAGGATGACCAGATCCGGGCGGGCCGCGAGACAGGACGCGGTCAGCGCCTCGTCCCAGTCTGCCCGGCTCGGGTAGTCCTTGACCCGGTGGGTGAACGTGGGCACTCCGGCGCGCTCCGCGCGGGCCAGCGCCTCGATGCCGGCCCGGTCGGCGCCGACCGCCACCACGTCCGCGCCGTAGGCCGGATCCGCGCAGGCATCCAGCAAGGCCTGCAGGTTCGTCCCCGCGCCCGAGACCAGAACCACCAGGCGTGCGCGCATGCGGCCACCATAACCGCATCGGGGCAATGGGATTGCCCACCGGCCTGGAGAAGGCAAAATAGGAGGCTGTGTCCGTATCCCGCCCCGGAACATCCCCGGCACCCTGTCCCCTGGAGCGCCACGCTGATGCCCCCAGTAGCCCAGCCGCCCCCGCCCCCCGAGCCCCCGCCTGCTGACCCCGCCGGGAGCACCGGGCGGGCCGGCCGCGCCGGGCGCGCGGACCCGGCGCTTCAGCAACGGGCGGTCGCGGCGTTCTTCCTCGCCGTGCTCAGCCTGTGCGGCGTGCTCGGATTGAGCAATTTCCAGCGGGGCGTCTATATCGTGGTGTTCGCCCTGGTGGCCGGGGCCATGGCCATCTGGCTCGCGGGCACGGCGATCCAGCGGTCCCGGCGCGCCGGGACCGCGGGGCCCCGGGGCTCGGCGGTGGTCATCGTGATCGGCGGGATCGGGGTGCTGATCAGCGGTTTCCTGCTGGCCGCGTTCGCGCTGTTCGGCCACCAGGCGTCAACGTTCACCCAGTGCCTGAGCGGGGCGAACACGATCGCCGCGCAGCACACCTGCCAGACCCAGTTCTACCGGGCCATCAAGAACGCCGGGGGCTGACCGGCCAGGCTGAAGGCCGGCCAGACAGGGCGCCGGTCAGGGCAGAGCGGCCGGGCCGGGCGGCTCGGCCCGGCTGCCCCCCGCACCGTCCTCCGCGTCTCCCCACGGATCGACGTAGATGTGGTGCCCGCTCACCTCGGCCGAGGGTCCCAGCCTGGGCCCCGCCGCTGGGGAGCCGGGGCCGGGCGGATCTGCCCCGCGGGTCCTGGCTCCCGGCACCGCCACCCCGGCCGCGGTGAGGCGGCGCATCCGGTACCAGTTCACCAGGCCGGCGGTCACCGCGGCGGCGACACCGACCTCGAGCACGGACACCACCCCGGCCTGCCATCCAGACGGCCCGACCTCGGTCAGCCGCCCGCTGCCCAGCGGGCCGCCCGCGAAGGCCGCGAGCAGCCCCAGGGCGCACCCGGTGGCCACCCCGCAGGCGAAGCCCCACAGCGGCGCCAGCTCGACCGCGAGCATGGGCGCGGCCCGGGCGGTCAGCAGCCCGCCGAACGCCCCGGCCAGGTACGGCACGCTGAGCATGAGCAGGGATACCCAGCCAGGCACCGACGAATGCGCACCGGCGGGCAGCGCCGCGAGCATCGGCAGCATCGGCAGCGGTCCCAGCGCGGATCCGGTCGGCGCGACCACGGTGCCGGTGCCGAACGCGAACCCGGGGCCCAGCGTGTAGCAGATCGACCACACGACGGCGTTGGGCACGAAGGCGATCTGGGCCAGCAGCAGCAGGACCCCGCCCACCAGGCCGGGCGCGAGCTCTGCGTCAACGGAGCGGAAACCGCTCATGCTGGTGCCCAGGGAGGCCGCGGCCAGGATCGCGCCCGCCGCGGTGAGCACCGCGAGTGAACCGGCCGACCCGAGGAACACGGCCCGGGAGCGCGGGGGCAGCAGGTGGATCAGGGTGCCCCAGGGGGCCAGCGCCCGGGCCCCGCCCAGCCCCCCCGCGACCAGGGCGATCAGGAAGCCGGATACGACCGCCTGCGGCAGCGAGGGCGTGGCCAGCGTGGACTGCCCGGCCAGCGCCAGCGCCCCGGAGACCAGCGCGTAGGGCACGGCCAGCGCCAGGGCTGCGTACCCGACGTCGGCGAGCCGGGCGACCTGCCCCTGCCGGACCACCCAGCGGCCCGCGGCCCACAGCAGCGCGCCCGGGATCAGCACCAGGCCCAGCGGCAGCATCCCGATCCGCCCGGCCCCGATCCGGCCAGCACCGTGCAGCGCGAACCCGACGTGGTGGCCCACCAGCCACAGGTCCGCGGCGGTCCGCAGCACACCGGTCAGCCCCACGCCCGCGTGCGGCGCGGCGATCCATCCGGCCAGCACCAGCAGGGTGATGACGACCAGCCCGCTGCCTGCGGCCGCGCATGCCCCGATGGCACCCGTGATCACCAGCGGACGGCTCGGCCTGGCGGGCGGTTCCCCCGCCCCGTCGCGGCCGTCCGCGCGCTCGGCAGGCGGGGCAGATGCGGTCATGAATCCCCATCCTGGTCATCACCGGGCCGGGGATCGTGGAGGCGCGCCGCGCAGGCCGGGCGCGTCAGGGGATCAGGGCGTCAGCTGCCCCGCATCACCTCACGGACCAGGCGGGCGGTCTCGCTTGGCGTCCGGCCGACCCGTACCCCCACCTTCTCCAGCGCTTCCTTCTTGGCCTGCGCGGTGCCGGCGGAGCCGGAAATGATCGCACCCGCGTGTCCCATGGTCTTGCCCTCCGGGGCGGTGAAGCCCGCCACGTAGGCCACCACGGGCTTGGTCACGCTCGCGTCGATGTAGGCGGCGGCCCGTTCCTCGGCATCCCCGCCGATCTCGCCGATCATCACGATCGCGTCGGTCTCCGGGTCGCCGGAGAACGCGGCCAGGCAGTCGATGTGCGTGGTGCCGATCACCGGGTCACCGCCGATTCCCACCGCGGTGGAGAAGCCGATGTCCCGCAGCTCGTACATCATCTGGTAGGTCAGCGTGCCGGACTTGGAGACGAGCCCGATCCGGCCCTCGGTGGTGATGTCGGCGGGGATGATCCCGGCGTTGGACTTGCCGGGGGACGCCACCCCGGGGCAGTTCGGGCCGACGATCCGGGTGGCGTTGCCCTTGGCGCTGGCATAGGCCCAGAAGGCGGCCGTGTCGTGCACCGGGATGCCCTCGGTGATCACGATCACCAGCGGGATACCGGCGTCCACGGCCTCGGTCACCGCGGCCTTGGTGCCCGCGGGCGGGACGAAAACCACGGACACGTCCGCACCGGTGGCGGCCATGGTCTCGGCCACCGTGCCGAACACCGGCACCTCGGCGCCGCCCAGGTCCACGGTCTGCCCGGCCTTGCGCGGGTTCGTGCCCCCGACGACCGTGGTGCCCGCGGCGAGCATCCGGCGGCCGTGCTTGGTGCCTTCCGAGCCGGTGATGCCCTGGATCATGACCCGGCTGTCGCCGGTCAGGAAAATCGCCATCTCATGCTCCTGTCGGGGCGGCTGCGGCCAGTTCCGCGGCACGCCGGGCTGCGTCGTCCATGGTCGCGACCTGCTCGACCACCGGCAAACCCGCGTCAGCGAGGATGCGGCGGCCCTCCTCGGCGTTGTTGCCGTCCAGCCGGACCACGATCGGATGGCGGACTTCCTGGCCCTGGCGGGCCAGCATGCCGATCGCCGACACGATCCCGTTGGCTACGGCGTCACACGAGGTGATCCCGCCGAACACGTTCACCAGGACGCTGCGCACCGAGGCGTCGGAGAGCACGATCTCCAGTCCGTCCGCCATCACCTCGGCGGACGCGCCCCCGCCGATGTCGAGGAAGTTCGCGGGCTTCATCCCGCCGAACGGCTCCCCGGCCAGGGCCACCACGTCCAGGGTGGACATGACCAGCCCGGCCCCGTTGCCGATGATGCCCACCTGGCCGTCGAGCTTGACGTAGTTCAGGTGCTTGGCCTTGGCCCTGGCCTCCAGCGGGTCGGCCGCCTCCGGGTCCGCGAACTTCGCGTGATCCTGGCGGAAGGCCGCGTTGTCGTCCAGGCTGACCTTCCCGTCCACGGCGAGCACGTCGCCCTGGTCGGTCAGGGCCATGGGGTTGACCTCGACGAGGGTGGCGTCCTCGTCAGCGAACACGGCCCAGAGCCGCTCGGCGAGCATCGCCGCCTTCTCCGCGGCCTCGGCCGGGATCTGGCCCGCGGCGATGATCTCGGCGGCCTTGGCCGCGTCCACCCCGGTCAGCGGGTTGACCGGGATCCGGGCCACCGCCTCCGGGTTGGTGTGCGCGACTTCCTCGATCTCCACGCCACCCTGCACCGAGCAGATCGCGACGAACGTCCGGGCCGCCCGGTCCAGCAGGAAGGACAGGTAGTACTCCTGGGCGATGTCCACGGCCTCGGCGATCAGGACCTTGTGCACGGTGTGGCCCTTGATGTCCATGCCGAGGATCTGGCGGGCCTTGGCCTCCGCCTCGTCCGGGCCGTTGGCGAGCTTAACCCCGCCGGCCTTGCCCCGGCCGCCGGTCTTCACCTGGGCTTTCACCACGACCAGGGATGAGCCCTCGGCTGCGAAGCCTGCCGCGATCTCACGTGCCTCTTCGGGGGTAGAGGCGACCCGGCCGCGCTGTACGGGTACCCCGTACTCGGCGAACAGTTCTTTCGCCTGATACTCAAACAGGTCCACTAGCGTCCGTCCTCGGGGTGACCTCGGGTGAGCAGGATTCCGGACGCAGCCTACCGGGAGCGGCGCGCCTGTTCCCGCTCACCCCGCGTCCGCGATCCGGCCCCGGTTCCGCGCGCCCGGGCCAGCCCGCCTCCGGCCGCCTCCCCGCCCGCACATACCGCCCAACCACCCCGGCCGCCCCCGTTGGCCTCGCCGCACGGAGCCAGCCGGACACTGGGACACGGGGCCAGCGAGGCTGGTGGGACTCGGACGGGCATCCGGCTCCGGCCGGATAGGGCGTAGCGGCTGCCGACCTCGCCTCACGGCCCCCACCAGCCCCACTGATCTCAACTGGGGTTCGTGATCATGGGGTTGCTGTCGCTATAGCCACAGCAACCCCATGATCACGACGGGTGCCCGGCGGGAGGCTGGCCCGAAAGTGTCGGATCGCCCGGGCATGCTGTCTTAGTGGCATCACCAGCGGAGCCAGACCGGACCCCCGTGAATCGGCTGCTGCGGGAGCAGGACCTCGTCATCTCCCGGCAACAGGCTCGGACCTGTGGAATGTCACCAGAAGAGCTTCGGCACCGGATCCGCCCCTGTGGCCCGTGGCAGCGCCTATTACCCGGGGTCTATCTCGCGGCGACGGGTGCACCGGCTCGTAGACAACTCGAGGTCGCGGCGCTGCTGCGCGCCGGGACTGGCAGCGTCTTAACGGGCACTGCCGCGTTGCTGCACCACGGCATCCGGGTACGGGAGACCAGCACCATTACTGTGCTGGTCCCGGCCAGGCAGGCCCGGACCAGCCGGGCGTACGTCCGGGTGTGGCCGACTACGCGGATGCCGGAGTTCGTGTTCACCGACGGCGCGGTGCGATTCGCGGACGCGGCGCGGGCGGTGGCTGACGCGGCGCGGGAGCTGGGGTCGTTCCGCGAGGTGCGGGCGGTCGCCGCGGACGCGGTCCAGCGGGGCCGGTGCCGGATAGATCAGCTGGCCGGCGAACTCGCGCACGCGCCGGTGCGCCAGTCGGCGTGGCTGCGCCGGGTGCTGGCCGAGGTCGCGGACGGAATCCGGTCTGCGGCGGAGGGGGATTTCCGTGACCTGCTCCGGGCCCACCGGCTTCCGCCGCCGCTCTTCAACGCCCGGCTGTACGTCGGGCCGGACCTGCTGGCCGTAGTTGACGCGTGGTGGCCGGAGGCGGGCGTGGCGGCGGAAGTGGAGTCCCGGGCGTGGCATCTGTCGCCGGAGGACTGGCAGCGCACGCTACGCCGCAGGACCCGGATGGGCGCTCTAGGGATCAACGTGATGCCCTTCACCCCCCAGCGGATCCGCACGGACGGCGCCATGGTCGCGGCGGAAATACGGTCGGCAGTCGAGGCCGGGCGTGCAGGGCCCGGGCCTGGCGGTGCGGACTCTTCCCGCGGAAGGTTAACCGGGACGGCGGCGCCGCGGGCGGCCAGGCAGGAGGGCCGCCAGGCAGGAGAGCCGCCAGGCGGGAGGGTCGCCAGGCAGCAGGGCCGCCAGGCGGGACGGTCAGCTGCCCTGCTGCGCGGAAACCTCCGCGGTGGCCGCGCCGCCGAGGTGGGACTCCACCCACTCCACGATCTCGTAGGTGGACGCGCCCGGGGTGAAGATCTTCGCCACGCCCAGCCGCTCCAGCTCGGTGATGTCCGCCTCGGGCACGATGCCGCCGCCGAAGACCACGATGTCGCTGGCCCCGCGCTCCGCCAGCAGCTCCAGGACCCGGGTGAACTGGGTCATGTGCGCCCCGGACAGGATGGACAGGCCGATGGCGTCCGCGTCTTCCTGGATGGCCGCGGAGACGATCTGCTCGGGGGTCTGGTGCAGCCCGGTGTAGATGACCTCTACGCCCGCGTCACGCAGCGCACGAGCCACCACCTTGGCCCCCCGGTCGTGGCCGTCCAGGCCGGGCTTGGCGATGACGACCCGGATCGTTCCCATTAATCTGCCTCCCGGCCGGACGCGATTGTCCTGTCCATCGCAGGGTAACCCGCCGGTAATCGGCGCAGCGCGCCCGGGCGGTCCGGGTCACCGGCTGGACGGTCCCGGTCACGCGGCCGGCCGTGCCGCCGGCCCGCCGCTCGCGCCACCGGCCCGCCACCCGGCCGGCCGCGCCACCCACCTGCCGCGCTAGAGCTTCTCGATGGGCGCGTAGCGCAGCACCAGGTGCTTGATCCCGTACTCGCCGCCGAAGTCGATCTTGGCTTCGGGGTCGTCGCCCCGGCCCTCGACGGACAGCACGGTGCCGAGCCCGTACGCGTCGTGCGTCACCTTGTCGCCCGGGCTGAGGGACGGCACCCGCCGGTTGCCGGGCCCGCGGCCGCCGGGGCGCTGGGCCAGCCGCTCCGCCGCGGGCGCCGCCACCGCGCGCTCGTCGCGCCGCCACTCGACGAGGTGGCCGGGAATCTCGTCCAGGAACCTCGACTGCTTGTGGTACTCGGGCCGGCCCCACCAGGTGCGGGCCGCCGCCCGGGTGAGGTACAGCCGCTGCTGCGCCCGGGTGATGCCCACGTAGGCCAGCCGCCGTTCCTCCTCGAGTTCCTTGTCGTCGGTCATCGAGCGCTGATGGGGGAAGACGTGCTCCTCCATCCCGGTGAGGAAGACCACCGGGAACTCCAGGCCCTTGGCGGTGTGCAGGGTCATCAGCGTGACCACGCCGCCGCGGCGTTCCCCGTCGGGGATCTCGTCGGCGTCCGCCGACCAGGGATACCTGCTCCAGGAAGTCGGTCAGGGTCCCGTCCGGGCGCTGCGCGTCGAACTCCCGGGCCACCGACACGAGCTCGTTCAGGTTCTCGATCCGGCTCGCGTCCTGCAGGTCGGTCGAGGTCTGCAGCTCGGCCAGGTAGCCGGACCGGTCCAGGATCATCTCGGCCAGGTCGGCCACGGGCAGGCCCGCCTGCACCTCGGCCCGCAGCCCGTTCACCAGCTCGTTGAACGACGCGATGGCCTTGGCCGACCGGCCGGCCAGGCCGGGAACGTCATCGGGCCGGGCCAGCGCCGCCGCGAACGTGAGGCGGTCACGCTGCGCCAGCGCGGCCACGCAGGCCTCGGCCCGGTCCCCGATGCCGCGGCGGGGCACGTTGAGGATCCGCCGCAGCGACACCTCGTCGTCGGGGTTGGCGGTCAGCCGCAGGTAGGCCAGCAGGTCACGGACCTCGCGGCGCTCGTAGAAGCGGACCCCGCCGACCACCTTGTAGGGCAGCCCGGCCCGGATGAAGACTTCCTCGAACACCCGGGACTGGGCGTTGGTCCGGTAGAACACGGCCACCTCGCCCGGGGTGGCCTCGCCCTCGTCGGCGAGCCGGTCCACCTCCTCGGCCACGAACGCGGCCTCGTCGTGCTCGCTGTCGGCCACGTAGCCCACGATCGGCGGACCGTCGCCCGCGTCGGACCAGAGGTTCTTGGGCACGCGGCCGGTGTTGCGGGAGACCACGGCGTTGGCCGCGGCCAGGATGTTCTGCGTGGACCGGTAGTTCTGCTCCAGCATGACCACGCTGGCGTCGGTGAAGTCCCGGGTGAACTCCTCGATGTTGCGGATGGTGGCGCCGCGGAACGCGTAGATGGACTGGTCGGCGTCGCCGACCACGACCAGCTCGGCGGGCGGCAGCGGGCCCGCGTCGTCGCTGTCGGACTGCCAGGCGGGGTGCGAGACCAGCTCCCGGACCAGCATGTACTGCGCGTGGTTGGTGTCCTGGTACTCGTCCACCAGGATGTGCCGGAACCGCCGCCGGTACGTCTCGGCGACCTCGGGGAAGGCCTGCAACAGGTTGACCGTGACCATGATCAGGTCATCGAAGTCCATCGCGCCCGCGGCGACCAGGCGGCGCTGGTACTCGGCGTACGCCTCGGCCAGGGCCTTGTCCCGGTAGTTGTCCGCCCGGGCCAGCGAACGTCTCGTAGTCGACGAGCTCGTTCTTCAGGTTGGACACCTGGGCCAGCATCGACTTCGGCGGGTGGTGCTTGGCGTCCAGGTCGAGCTCGCGGCAGACCAGGGCCATCAGCCGCTGCGAGTCAGCCTGGTCGTAGATCGAGAACGAGGACGGGTAGCCGAACCGGCGCGCCTCCCGGCGCAGGATCCGCACGCAGGCGGAGTGGAACGTCATCACCCACATGGCCCGCGAGCGCAGCCCGGTGAGCTCGGCCACCCGCGCCGCCATCTCGCCCGCCGCCTTGTTGGTGAACGTGATGGCCAGGATCTCGCCCGGGCTGACCTCCCGCGCGGCCAGCAGGTAGGCGATCCTGCGGGTCAGCACCCTGGTCTTGCCCGAGCCCGGCCCCCGCCACGATGAGCAGCGGGCAGCCCTGGTGCACGACGGCCTCCCGCTGCTGCGGGTTGAGGCCCTCCAGGAGGGAGTCAGCGGCTGTCGGCGGTCACCGGTCAAGCGTAGGCGCTGCCGCCGACAGCCGGGCCGGCCGGTTAATCCGGTCCAGGCCGGTCGCGCCGGACCCGGCGGCGGCCCGCACACGATCCCGCGCCGGCTCGGCCGCCGCACCCGGCCGCCCGTCACGCTCGAGCTGCGCGCCACCCGCGGCCGCTACGCGTCCAGGTCCGGAACGAGCGTGGGCGTGGCCCGGGTCAGGGTCTTCCCCTGGAAGTACGCGGGCCTGGTGATCCGCAGGTAAATGAATATGGCCACCCCGGCGATGGCGGAGAAGATCGCGATGAGGAAGATCCCGCCGATCTCCCAGTGCAGGCCGGGCACCGTCCAGTGGGTGTAGCCGAACGGAGGCGGTGTAGTCACTCTGCAGGCTGTAGATGCCCGCCGCCCACATGATGGCCCAGCCGAGCCCGGGGATGATGCCGCGCATCCAGAGGTTGCGGGCGCTGCTCGTGAGCGACTTGCGGTAGTACCAGACGCACTCGAGGGCGGTCAGGCCGTAGTAGAAGGCGATGTAGATGCCGATCGCGGTCACCGCGTCGTAGATCACGTTGCCGCCCGAGATGTAGTTCATCGGGACGTAGAGGGCGATGGAGACGGCGCCCATCACGATCGTGGACACGGTCGGCGTCAGGTACTTGGGGTGGATCTTGGCGAACGAGTCCGGGAGCGCCTTGTAGACGGCCATCGACAGGGTCGTCCGGGCGGTCGGGAGGATGGTCGTCTGGGTCGAGGCCGCGGCCGAGCTGAGCACCATCAGGATCAGCAGCCTGGACAGCGTGGTGCCGAGGGCACCAGTGCCGAAGATCGCGCCGCCCAGCACCGACAGGACGTCGCCGCCGTGCGCCTCGTTGGACAGCCCGATCCCGGTCGTGCCGATGCCGGCGAACGACACGGCCGCGAAGATGACGATCACGTAGGTGACCAGCAGCAGCACGGTAGAGATGATCGCCGCCTGGCCCGGGGTCTTGCCCTTGTCCTTGGTTTCCTCGTTGACCGAGACGGCGGTGTCCCAGCCCCAGTAGATGAACAGCATCAGGACGATCCCGCCGAGGAAGTCCGAGAGCGACAGGTGGGTGGGCAGCAGCCAGCTGACGCTCGGCGTCACCGAGTCTTCGGGTGGTGGCTGCCCGTGCGACCTTGACCAGCGCGGTCACCGAGAGCACCAGGAGCATGACGAGCTCGATGCTCAGCAGGACCTTCTGGAATCGGCCGAGACCTCGATGCCCCGGTAGCAGATGTAGGTCATCGCGATGATCCAGATGATGCCGACCAGCAGCACCCAGGGACTGGCCGGGTTGGTCCCGATGGCGCTGTTCGGCGCCCTGGACCAGCAGGAACACGTACTGACCCGCGACCTGCGCCAGGCTGGCCATGACCAGGATGTCGGCCGCGACGATGCCCCAGCCGCCGGCCCAGCCCGTCTTCGGGCCGAACGCCCTCGCCCCCCAGGTGAAGGTGGTCCCGCAGTCGGGGTCCGCCTTGTTCATCTCGCTGTAGCCGATCGAGCAGAACAGGATCGGGACGAAGGCCAGCACGGCGACCGACGGGGCCTTGAAGCCGACCAGGACCACGACGAAGAGCAGGGTCGCGGCGAGACTGTAGGCGGGGGCGGTCGAGGCGACCCCCATGACGACACTGGACACCAGGCCCAGGGCGCCGCTCTTCAGCCCCTTGTCCCTGGACTCTTCCACTGGCTGAAGCTCAGGCGTAGCGGTCGCCATGGCTCCCCCTCCTGGCCACTACCCGAACGGGTCGGGTGAGAATTCGGACACGGCAGGCCGACTGGGGCCCGGACGAAGCGTCCCCTGGGGGCCGATCCGGCTGCAAAGCACAGTAAGCGGTACGTTGCGATAACTATAGACGCCTACCGACTGCCACGGTTCTAGCATAAATAGCACCTACCGGCAACGATTTCCGTTGTAACAGGTACATGTCACGACTGGTCCAGTGTTTCAGTACCGCACAGAACGCTAGGATCGCACCCATGCGCATCCTTCTCGTCGGGGCTGGCGGGGTTGGCACGGCCTTCGCCCGGATCGCCGCCCGCCGCCCGTTCGCCGAACTCATCGTCGCCGACTACGACCTGGCCCGGGCCCAGCACGCGGCCGCCGCCAAGGACGGATACCAGCGCCGTCCAGCTGGACGCCCGGGACGAGGCCGCCACCGCGGCCCTGCTGGCCGGGCACTCCTGCGATGTCCTGATGAACGCCACGGATCCGCGGTTCGTGATGCCGCTGTTCAACGCCGCGCTGCGGGCCGGGACACACTACCTGGACATGGCCATGTCACTGTCCCACCCGCACCCGGAAGCCCCGTACCGGCAGACCGGGGTCAAGCTGGGCGACGACCAGTTCGCCCTGGCCGACCAGTGGCAGCAGGCCGGGAAGCTGGCCCTGGCCGGGATAGGCGTCGAGCCGGGCCTGTCCGACGTGTTCGCCCGCTACGCGGCCGACGAGCTGTTCGGCCAGATCGACCAGCTGGGTGTGCGGGACGGCGCCAACCTGGAGGTGGCCGGCTACGACTTCGCCCCGACCTTCTCGATCTGGACCACGATCGAGGAATGCCTCAACCCGCCGGTGGTCTGGGAAAAGGGCCGGGGCTGGTTCACCACCCCGCCGTTCAGCGAGCCCGAGGTATTCCAGTTCCCGGCCGGCATCGGCCCGGTCGAGTGCGTCAACGTGGAGCACGAGGAAGTGCTGCTGATGCCGCGCTGGGTCGACGCCCAGCGGGTGACGTTCAAGTACGGGCTGGGCGCCGAGTTCATCGGCGTCCTGCAGACCCTGCACAAGCTGGGCCTGGACCGCACCGACCCGGTCGCGGTGGGCGGGGCCAGCGTGTCGCCCCGCGACGTGGTGGCCGCCTGCCTGCCGGACCCGGCCACGCTGGGGGACAAGATGACCGGCCTGACCTGCGCGGGCACCTGGGTGACCGGGACCGGCCAGGACGGTGCGCCCCGGGAGGTCTACCTGCACCACGTGGTGGACAACGCCTGGTCCATGGCGGAATACGGCTCCCAGGCGGTGGTCTGGCAGACCGCCGTCAACCCGGTGGTGGCGCTCGAGCTGATGGACTCGGGCGCCTGGTCCGGCACCGGGGTGCTCGGCCCCGAGGCGCTGCCGCCCGTTCCCTTCCTGGATCTGCTGGCCGACTATGGTTCGCCGTGGGCCTGCGAGGAGCGGACCCCGGCGCCCCAGTCCTGAGCACCCCCAAAACCCGAGCACCCAGCCCAATCCCTGAACCAGCGAACGGAGGCCCGTGGTGGAAGAGTTGCGCAACTTCATCGGCGGCCAGTGGACGGATACCGCGTTCGACCACCGGTCTGAGCTGATCGACCCGAGCACTGGCGAGGTCTTCGCCACCGCCCCGGTGTCCAGCGAGACCGAGGTGGCGGCGGCTTTCGCCTCGGCGGCCGAGGCGTTCCCGGGCTGGCGCGACTCCACCCCGGCGGAGCGGAGCCTGGCCCTGCTCCGCATCGCGGACGCCATCGAGGACCATGCCGACGAACTGGTGAAGGCGGAGTCGCAGAACACCGGCAAGCCGATCGCGCTGACGCTGTCCGAAGAGATCCCGCCGATGGTGGACCAGATCCGCTTCTTCGCGGGCGCCGCGCGGATGCTGGAAGGCCGGTCCGCGGGCGAGTACATGTCCGGGTTCACCTCGTTCATCCGGCGCGAGCCCATCGGCGTGTGCGCCGCGGTGACCCCGTGGAACTACCCGATGATGATGGCGGTGTGGAAGTTCGGCCCCGCGCTGGCGGCCGGCAACACCATGGTGCTCAAGCCGTCCGACACCACGCCCGTGTCCACCCTGCTGCTGGCCGAGCTGATGGGCAACGTCCTGCCGCCGGGCGTGTTCAACGTGGTCTGCGGGGACCGGGACACCGGCCGGGCGCTGGTCACCGACCCGGTGCCGCAGATGGTCTCGATCACCGGGAGCGTCCGGGCCGGCCGTGAGGTGGCCATCGCCGCCGCGGCCGACCTCAAGAAGGTCCACCTCGAGCTGGGCGGCAAGGCGCCGGTGATCGTGTTCGACGACGCCGACCCGGCCAAGACCGCGGAGGCCATCGCGATCGCGGGGTACTTCAACGCCGGCCAGGACTGCACCGCCGCGACCCGGGTGCTGGCCGGCCCGCGCATCGCCGCCGACCTGGCCGACGCCCTGGTCGAGCAGGCCCGCGAGCAGACGGTGGCGGGCCCCGACGTGCCCGACGCCGACTTCGGGCCGCTGAACAACGAGAACCAGCTGGCCCGGGTCAGCGGGTTCATCGACCGGCTGCCGGACCACGCGGAGGTGCGCACCGGGGGCAACCGGATCGGCGGCCGCGGTTTCTTCTTCGAGCCCAGCGTGGTCACCGGGCTGCGCCAGGACGACGAGATCATCCAGCAGGAGGTGTTCGGCCCGGTCATCACGGTCCAGGAGTTCAGCGCCGAGGACGAGGCGCTGGCCTGGGCGAACGGGACCGAGTACGGGCTGGCCTCGTCGGTGTGGACCACCGATCACGGCCGCGCGATGCGGATGGCCCGCGGGCTGGACTTCGGCTGTGTGTGGATCAACACGCACATCCCGCTGGTCGCCGAGATGCCGCACGGCGGCTTCAAGCACTCGGGCTACGGCAAGGACCTGTCCATGTACGGGTTCGAGGACTACACCCGGATCAAGCACGTCATGTCGTCCCTGGACTGACCCGGCAGCCGGAAGCCCCGGAAGGCATCTAACGGTCCTATCCCGGGGCCGGCTGCCGCGCCCGGCCGGGTCGCGGGCATCCGTAGGATCGGGATCATGCTCAATGACTCCGAGATCCAGCGCGTCCTGGTGGTCGCCGCCCACCCTGACGACATCGACTTCAGTGCGGCGGGCACCGTCGCGCTCTGGACGGACGCCGGGATCGAGGTCATCTACTGCCTGGTCACCGACGGCGACGCAGGCGGCTTCGACGAGAGCCTCCCGCGCGCGGAGATGGCCCCCCTGCGCCGCAAGGAGCAAACGGCCGCGGCCGCGGTCCTGGGCGTCCACGACCTGAGGTTCCTCGGCTACCCGGACGGGCGGGTGGAGCCCACCCTGGGGCTGCGCAAGGACCTGGCCCGGGTGATCAGGCAGGTCCGCCCGGACCGGCTGGTCTGCCCGTCGCCGGAACGCAACTACCAGCGGATCGGCGCCAGTCATCCCGATCACCGCGCCGTCGGGTCGGCGGCCCTGGACGCCGTGTACCCGGACGCCCGCAACCCGTTCGCCTGGCCGGAACTGCTCGCTGACGAAGCGCTGGAGCCCTGGACAGTCCGCGAGGTGTGGATCTCCGCTGCCCCCGGAGCCGACCACTACGTGGACATCACGGACGTGTTCCCCCGGAAGATCGCCGCGCTCCGCGCGCACGAGAGCCAGACCGCTCACCTGGACGGCCTGGAGGACTTCCTCCGTGCCTGGCTGACCCGCACCGCCGAGCGGGGCGGGCTGCCCGAGGGCCGCCTGGCTGAAATGTTCCAGGTCCTCGACACCGGCTGAAGTGTCGCCCAGCAGACCGACGATGTTCCGCCGGACCGGGCCCGGGCCGGACTACGCTTTCCCCGCCGGAAACGGCTGAAGCCGACCACGGGGTACCGAGGAGAGCGATGTCTGGGCTGACACGATCCGTGCGGATCCTGCTGACCGCGGTCACCGGCGGCGCGCTGATCGGTGCCGTGCTGGTCAGCGGCCCGGCGGTCGCAGGCCAGACGGTCGCAGGCCAGACCGTCACCCCCCGCACAGTCACCGCCCAGCCAGTCGCAGGCCACCCAGTCGCAGGCCGGGCGGCCGCGCAGAGCGGCGCCTTCTCGGACTGGCCGATGTTCCACGCCGGCCCGGCGCACTCCGGCGTCTCACCCGAGACGGCGATCACGACCACGACCGCTGGCTCGCTGACCCCCGGCTGGACCGCCACCCTGGGCAGCACCAGCTACGTCTCGCCCGTGGTGGCGACCAGCGCCGCGCTCGGCGAGGCCGTGGTCTACGCGGCCGCGCAGAGCCACCTGTACGCCTACCCCGCCACCGGCGGATCCCCCCTCTGGACCTTCAAGACCGGCAAGGGCGGCGGCGCCTTCGACGCCTCACCCGCCGTGTTCGGCGGCGTGGTGTACGCGGCCTCGAGCGTCGGCACCATCGACGCGTTCAACGCCGCGACCGGCGCGGAACTGTGCTCGTTCAGCACCGGGGGCCAGCTCATCCAGGCCTCGCCGGTCGTGGTGAGCGACCCCGACGGATCGGGGCCGGTGCTCTACGTGGGCACCGACCCGCCGAGCGGGGCCGGAGCCGAGTACGCCGTCTACGGAGCGGGCAACACGCACGGCGGCTGCACCCTGGACTGGGCGTTCACGTCCTGGGCGGTGGCCGATTCGGGCAGCTGGTCCCCGCCCGCGTACGGCATGGACGCGGACGGCAACCCGCTGCTCGTGTTCGGCAGCGTCGGCCCCGACGACTCGGTCTACGCGCTCAACGCCGACACCGGCGTGCTGGACTGGCGCTACCAGACCAGCACGGTGACCAGCTTCGACGTGGGGGCCGGGCCCACCCTCTCCGCCCCCGGCACCAACGGGTTCGCGGACGGGGTCGTGTACGTGCTCGGCAAGGATAAGAGCGTCTACGCGCTGAACCTCACCACCGGCACCAAGATCTGGTCCCACAAGCTCTCGACGAGCAAGAACTCCGACGTGTCCACGGCCTCGCTGGACGGCGATGCCCTCTACGTCGGGTCGAACGACGGTGTGTACGCGCTGAACGCCACGACCGGGGCGCTGATCTGGCAGGCCCTCACCGGGCCCACGTTCTACGCCTCACCCGCGATCACCGGGCCGGCCGGGCAGCAGGTCCTGGTCATCGGCGACAACGCGGGCCGGCTGTACGCGCTCGACCTGGCCACCGGAGCGACCCTCTGGACGGCTCTGCCCCAGACCGAGGGCTTCTGGGCCTCCCCGGCCATCTCCCAGGGCACCATCTACGTGGTCGGCCTCGACGGCGTGCTCCGGACCTACGCCCCGGGCGGAGCGTGACCGGCGGGCTGCCGGCTGGCCGGCCATCACCCAACGCTCCCTAACGGTTATATCGCGTCACCGGTGTGTATCAGGATGAGCGGGGGCCGGGGCTGGTGCACCGGGGGCCGCCGTCCTAGGTTGTCATCAGGAGCCACAGCCGTCTCCACAGGAGGAGCTCGGATGACACGGATAACCGTCAAGGTCGATGGCGTCAGCTATGAGGACGACGTCGAACCCCGCCTGCTACTCGTGCACTACTTGCGGGAGCGCGTCGGCAAGACCGGCACACCCATCGGGTGCGACACCTCGAACTGCGGCGCATGTACCGTCCACCTCGACGGGATCTCGGTCAAGAGCTGCTCGGTCCTGGCGGTCCAGGCCGACGGCAGCGAGATCACCACGATCGAGGGCCTCGCGAACGGCGAGTGGCACCCGCTGCAGAAGGCGTTCCACAGCGAGCACGCGCTGCAGTGCGGGTACTGCACACCCGGAATGATCATGGCTGCCGCCGACCTGCTGCGCGAGAACCCGGATCCCAGCGACGAAGAGATCCGCGAGGGCCTGGAGGGCAACCTCTGCCGGTGCACCGGCTACGAGAACATCGTCCGCGCGGTACGCCGCGCGGCCGGGACGGAGGTGACGTCGGCATGACCGCCGAAACGCAGGCCCCGCCAGCGCCCGAGCTCGGCCGGGCCCGGCCGCGCAAGGAGGACGCCCGCCTGGTCACCGGCCAGACCACCTGGACCGACAACCTCATCCTGCCCGGGATGCTGCACGTCGCGTACGTGCGCAGCCCGTTCGCGCACGCCCGGATCACCCGGGTGGACGTGAGCCGGGCGCTCCAGTCTCCCGGCGTGATCGCCGCCTTCTCCGGCGCGGACTTCGCCGACGAGCAGGGCAGCCTGCCCTGCGCCTGGCCCGTCACCCCGGACATCGTCATCCCCGCCCACCCGCCGATGGCCACCGACGAGGTCCGCTACGTGGGCGAGGCAGTGGCCTGCGTCGTGGCGCGGGACCGGTACGCGGCCGCGGACGCGCTCGAAGCCGTGGACGTGGACTACGAGCCGCTGCCGCCGGTGCTGGACATCCGCACCGCGCTCGACGAGTCCTCCCCCAGGGTGCACGAGGCCGGCAACAAGAGCTTCGAGTGGGTGTTCGGCAACGGTGACATCGACGCGGCCTTCCGGGATGCCCCGGTAGTCCTGGAGCGGAACTACCGCCAGCAGCGGCTGATCCCCAGCGCCATGGAGCCCCGCGCGGTGGTCTGCAGCTGCGTGGGCGGGGAGTTCACCCTGTGGTCGGCGACCCAGATCCCGCACGTGCTGCGGGTCATGCTGGCCCTGGTCACCGGCATCCCGGAGCAGAACATCCGGGTCATCGCCCCCGACGTGGGCGGCGGCTTCGGCTCCAAGCTCCAGGTGACCGCCGAAGAGGTGCTTGCCCTGCTGATCGCCCGCAGGCTGGGCCGGCCGGTCAAGTGGACCGAGTCCCGCAGCGAGGGCAACCTGACCGTGCACCACGGCCGGGACCAGTGGCAGCGGATCCGGGTCGCGGCGGACCGGGACGGCCGGCTGCGCGGGCTGTCCGTGGACCTGCTGGCCGACATGGGTGCCTACCTGATGCTGGTCACGCCGGGCGTGCCGCTGCTGGGCGCGTTCATGTTCAACAGCATCTACAAGATGGACGCGCTCTCGTTCCGCTGCACCGGGGTGTTCACGACCAAGATGCCCACCGACGCCTACCGCGGCGCCGGGCGCCCGGAGGCCACCTTCGGCATCGAGCGGATCATGGACGACCTGGCCTTCGAGCTGGGCATCGAGCCGCTGGAACTGCGCGAGCGGAACTGGATCAAGCACGAGGAATTCCCGTACACCACGATCGCCGGCCTGACCTACGACAGCGGCAATTACGAGGCGGCCACGGCCAAGGCCAGGGAACTGTTCGGCTACGACGCGCTGCGCGCCGAGCAGGAGCAGCGGCGCCGCAGCCACGACCCGGTGCAGCTCGGTATCGGCATCTCGACGTACACCGAGATGTGCGGGCTGGCCCCGTCCCGGGTGCTGGGCTCGCTGGCCTACGGCGCGGGCGGCTGGGAGCACGCCTCGATCCGGATGCTGCCGACCGGCAAGGTCGAGGTGGTCACCGGGGCCAGCGCGCACGGGCAGGGCCACGAGACCGCGTGGAGCCAGATCGTCGCGGACAAGCTCGGCGTCCCGTTCGAGGACATCCGGGTGCTGCACGGCGACACCCAGGTCTCGCCCAAGGGCATGGACACCTACGGATCCCGGTCGCTGACCGTGGGCGGGATCGCGGTCCACGGCGCGTGCGAGAAGGTCATCGCCAAGGCCAAGGTCATCGCCTCGGCCATGCTGGAGGCACCGCCCGAGGAGATCGAGTTCGAGGCGGGCACCTTCAGCGTCCGCGGCAGCGACGGCGTGGCCAAGACCATCCAGGAGATCGCCCTGGCCACCTTCGCCGCCCACGACCTGCCGGACGGCGTGGAGCCGAACATCGACTCCGATGCCACCTTCGACCCGGACAACTTCTCCTACCCGCACGGGACGCACCTGTGCGCCATCGAGATCGACACCGAGACGGGTGCGGCGAAGATCCGCAGCTACGTGGCCGTGGACGACGTCGGCAAGGTGGTCAATCCGCTCATCGTGGACGGCCAGGTGCACGGCGGGCTGGCCCAGGGCATCGCCCAGGCGCTGTTCGAGGAGGCCATCTACGACGACGAGGGCAACCTGACCACCACCACGATGGCCGACTACCTGCTGCCGAGCGCGGCGGACCTGCCGCACTTCACCACCGCGCGGACCGAGACCCCGGCCACCACGAACCCGCTCGGCGTCAAGGGCGTGGGCGAGGCGGGCACGATCGCGTCCACCCCGGCCGTGGTCAACGCGGTCATCGACGCGCTCCGGCCGTTCGGCATCCGGGACGTCGTGATGCCATGCACCCCGGAACGGATCTGGCGGGCCCTCAAGACCGCCCAGGACAACGGGCCAGGCACCCAGGTCACCGGGGACTCGGCCACCGAGGCCCACGGGGCCGTCGGGCACGTCAGCGGCGAAGACGCCGCGGAGGCACACGGCAGCGATGCCGCTGACGCATTCGGAGGTGCGGAATGATCCCGGGGGCCTTCGAGTACACCCGGCCGTCGTCGCTGGACGAGGCGATCCAGGCCCTGGCGGACGGCGGCGAGGACGCCAAGGTCATCGCGGGCGGCCAGAGCCTGCTGCCGCTGCTCCGGCTCCGGCTCGCCTACCCCGACCTGCTGGTCGACCTGGGCCGGGTGGACGGCCTGCGGGGCGTCCGGGACGAGGGGGACACGCTCTGGATCGGCGCGCTGACCACGCACGCCGAGGTCGTCCGCGACCCGCTGATCCGCGCGCACTGCGGGCTGCTGTCCGAGGCCACCGGCACCGTGGCCGACCCCGCGGTCCGGCACCGGGGCACGCTCGGCGGCTCGCTGGCCCATGCCGACCCCGCCGGGGACCTGCCCGCGGTGGCGCTGGCCCTGGGCGCCACCATGATCGCGCGGGGCCCCGGCGGGGACCGGGAGATCGGGGCGGCGGACTTCTTCGTGGACTACCTGACCACCGCGCTGGGGCCCGGAGAGATACTCACTGGGGTCCGGGTGCCCAAACTCGGCCCGGCATGGGGCTATCGTTATGAGAAGTTCCACCGGACGGCCCAGTCGTGGGCGACCGTAGGGGTAGCCGCCGTAGCCCGGCGTTCCAATGGGCACGTGGCGGAGGCCCGGATCGGGCTCACGAACATGGGCCCTGTTCCGGTCCGGGCCCGGGCGGCGGAAGAGGCAGTCGCCGGGGCCGAGGCCGACCGTAGCGCCCTGCGGGCGGCCGCAGCGCACGCCGACGAGGAATCGCAGCCGCCTGCAGACTTGCACGGCGCGCCCGACTACCGGCGCCACCTGGCGCGGGTGCTGACCGCTAGGGCGTTGGCGGTCGCGGCTGGAGCTTAGGCAACATGGATCTGGAGCACTCGTTCATCATCCCGGTTCCCCCGGAGCAGGCCTGGCAGGCCTTGCTGGATGTCGAGCAGGTGGCGCCCTGCATGCCGGGCGCCACCGTCGACGCCTTCGATGGTGAGGTCATCTCGGGCAAGATCAAGGTGAAGGTCGGCCCGGTCCAGATGACCTACGCGGGCAAGGCGCGCTTCACCGAGAAGGACGAGACGACGAAGACGGTCGTGCTGGAGGCGTCGGGCAAGGAGACCCGGGGCAGCGGCACCGCGTCGGCCACGATCCGCTCCTCCCTGCAGGACGAGAACGGCCAGACCCGGGTCCTGGTGCGCACGACCATGACCGTGACCGGGCGGCCCGCCCAGTTCGGCCGGGGCGTGATGGCCGAGGTGGGCGGCCGGATCATCGGGAAGTTCGCCACGAACCTGGCCGCCGAACTGTCCGGGGACGGCGCGGCCGCCGAGCCGGCCAGCCCGGGCGAGGCGGCCGGGGCGGCGGCGACCCCGGCGGCCCCCGCGGCCCGCCCGGCGGCTGCCCCGGCGGCCGAGGCCAACGGGCTGGCCGGGACGGCCCAGGAGGACCCGGCCCTGCTGCCGATCGAGGAGCTGAACCTGCCGGTCCGCTCCTTCAACAGCCTGCGGCGCGAGGGCGTGCACACGGTGGGCGGCCTCGCCGCCCGCACGGAGAAGGAACTGCTGGCCATCGACGGTCTCGGGCCCCAGTCGATCAAGGAGATCAAGAGCAGGCTCGCCGACCGCGGGCTGGCCCTGACCACGCCCGGCGTGACCGCGGACGAGACGGGCGCCCCCAGCACGGGCACCGCCAGCACGGGCACCGCGAGCACGGGCACCGCCAGCACGGGCACCGCCGCCAGTTCCGCGGCGGCCGGCCGGGCCGCGGGCAGCAGCACCGCGGGCGCCGCCACCGCGGGCACCGGCGGGACACCCCCCACGGCCGTCAGCCCGGGCAGCGCGCGGACCGGGTCCTGGGACACGGGCGCCCCGTCCGCCGACCGCCAGGCCACGAACGGGCTGCTGCCGCCGCGTGCCGTGCGGCCGCAGGATGAGGACGCCCTCGACCTGCTCAGCGTGGCCGGCCTGCCGCTGCTCAAGCGGTTCGGGCCGGTGCTGGGGGTCCTGGTCGTGGTCGGGGTGCTGCTGGGCGTCGTGCGCCGCCGCCGTCGTGCCTCCCGCGCCTGACCCGGCCGCGTCCCCGAAGGAGCGCGGGTGACCGCCGCCTCGCTCACGGACCGTTCCCGGGCCGCGGATCTGGACGCGAGCGACCCGCTGGCCGGCTTCCGGGACCGGTTCGTGCCGCTCGAGCCCGGCCTGGTCTACCTGGACGGCAACTCGCTGGGCATGCTGCCCGCGGTGACCGCGCAGCGCCTGGCCGAGGTGATCCGCCAGGACTGGGGGACCGGGCTGATCCGGTCCTGGGCGCACTGGATGGATCTCCCGCAGCAGGCCGGTGACCTGCTCGGCGAGCACCTGCTCGGCGCGGCACCGGGCCAGGTCGTGGTCTGTGACTCCACCACGGTCAACCTGTTCAAGCTGGCCTGTGCCGCCCTGGACGCCCGCCCTGGACGCCCGGTCCTGGTCACCGACGACGACAACTTCCCCACCGACCGCTACGTGCTCGAGGGCATCGCCGCCCGGGCCGGTGGCCGGCTCCGGCTGATCCGCACCGACCCGGACCAGGGGATCCGGCCGGACGACGTCCGGGCCGCGATCGGGCCGGACATCGCGCTGGTCTGCCTGTCGCACGTGGCCTACCGGAGCGGGGCGCTGGCCGACATGGCCGGGATCACCCGCGTCGCGCACGATGCGGGGGCGCTGGTGCTCTGGGACCTGTGCCACTCGGCGGGCTCGGTCCCGGTCGACCTGGACGGCTCCGGCGCCGACCTGGCCGCCGGGTGCACCTACAAATACCTGAACGCCGGGCCGGGCGCGCCCGCGTTCCTGTACGTCCGCCGGGACCTCCAGGACCAGCTGGCCCAGCCGATCCAGGGCTGGTTCGGCCAGCAGGACCAGTTCAGCATGGGGCCGCGCTACCAGCCCGCGCCCGGGATCACCCGGTTCACCACCGGGACGCCGAACGTCCCCGGCACGGTCGCCGTGCAGGAGGGCACCCGGCTGCTCGCCGAGGCCGGCCTGCCCGCGCTGCGGGCCAAGGGGATCCGGCTGACCAGCTACCTGATCGAGCTGGCCGACGCCTGGCTGGCCCCGCACGGTTGCGAGCTGGCCACGCCCCGGGACCCGGCGCGGCGCGGCTCCCACGTGTCCCTGTGCCACCCGGAGGCCGGGCGGATCAGCCAGGCCCTCATCCGGGCGGGCGTGATCGGCGACTTCCGGACCCCGGACCGGCTCCGGCTCGGGCCGGCCCGATCACGACCCGGTTCACCGACGTCTGGACGGCCCTGGACATCCTCAGGACGATCCTCGAGACCAAGGCCTACGCGGACCTCCCGCCGCTCCCGTAGACCGTCTCCCGGCCGGCGCCCGCCCCGCGGGCTGCCCGCACCAGCCCGGCCCCTCAGGCCAGGGGCGGGTGAGCGGCGGTCCCGCCAGGGCGTTGCGGAAAAGAAGTTCCGGGGGCCGGGCGGGCGGCTATTCCCATTCGATCGTGCCCGGGGGCTTGCTGGTGATGTCCAGCACCACCCGGTTGACCTCGGGAACCTCGTTCGTGATCCGGGTCGAGATCCTGGCCAGGAGCTCGCCGGGCAGCCGGGCCCAGTCGGCGGTCATGGCGTCCTCGCTGGTCACCGGCCGGAGCACGATCGGGTAGCCGTAGCTGCGGCCGTCGCCCTGCACGCCCACCGACCGGACATCGGCCAGCAGCACCACCGGGCACTGCCAGATCTGCCGGTCCAGGCCCGCGGCCGACAGTTCCTCGCGGACGATGGCGTCCGCGGCGGACACGATGCGCAGCCGCTCCGCGGTCACCTCGCCGACGATCCGGATGGCCAGGCCCGGCCCGGGGAACGGCTGCCGCCAGACGATCTCCGGGGGCAGCCCGAGCGTCTCGCCGACCCGCCGCACCTCGTCCTTGAACAGCGCCCGCAAGGGCTCGACCAGCCCGAACGCCAGATCGCTGGGCAGGCCCCCGACGTTGTGGTGGGACTTGATGTTGGCCGCGCCGGTGCCGCCGCCCGACTCGACCACGTCCGGGTAGAGCGTGCCCTGGACCAGGAAGCCCGCGGCCGGCCCCGGGCCGCCCGCCGCCGCGCTGATCTCCCGGGCGGCCCGCTCGAAGGCCCGGATGAACTCCCGGCCGATGATCTTGCGCTTCTCCTCCGGGTCGGTCACCCCGGCCAGCGCGTCCAGGAACGTCCCGGCCGCGTTGACGACCTTGAGGGCGACCCCGGTGGCGGCCACGAAGTCTTTCTCCACCTGCTCCGCCTCGCCCCGGCGTAGCAGCCCGTGATCCACGAAAACGCAGGTCAGCTGGCTGCCGATGGCCTTCTGCACGATAGCCGCGGCGACCGCCGAGTCCACCCCGCCGGACAGGCCGCAGATCGCGCCCCGGTCGCCGACCTGGGCCCGGACCCGCGCGACCTGCTCGTCGATGATGCTGCCCATGGTCCAGTCCGTGCGGCAGCCGGCCAGCTCGAGGAACCGGCGCAGCACGGCCTGGCCGTGCTCGGTGTGCATCACCTCGGGGTGGAACTGCACCCCGTACAGCCCCCGGCTGGTGTCCTCCATGGCGGCCACGGGCGTGACCGCGGTCCCGGCCGTGACCGTGAAGCCGGGCGGCGCCTGGGTGGCGGTGTCGCCGTGCGACATCCACACCTGCTGGCTCTCGGGCAGGCCGCCCAGCAGCGCCCCGCCGAGCAGGTGCTCGTGCGGCAGCGGCTCGTCCGTCCAGGGCTCGTCCGGCAGCGGGCCGCCCGGCTGGGACCGCTCCGCGGCGACCACGCTGCTGGTCTCCCGGGCGCTGCCGGGGGCCAGCACGAGCCGGGTGGCGCCGTACTCCCCGGCGCCGGTATGGGCGACCGTGCCGCCCAGCGCGGACACCATGAGCTGGAAGCCGTAGCAGATGCCGAGCACCGGGACCCCCGCGCTGAGCAGGTCCGGCTGCCCGGGGGCAGCGGGCGGCAGCGGCGGCGCGCCGCCGGAGTACACCGACGCGGGGCCGCCGGACAGGATGATGGCTTTCGGCTTGCGGGCCAGCATGTCGGCGGCGGGCATGGTGGCCGGGACGATCTCCGAGTACACCTGGGCTTCGCGGACCCGGCGCGCGATCAGCTGCGCATACTGGGCCCCGAAGTTGACCACCAGCACGGTGTCAAAGTCCGGACTGGGCTGCACGCCTCTGCCTTCCGCTCGGGATCGCCAGTCTAATGGCCCTGCCCCGCCCGCCCCGCCCGCCCCGCCGCGCCAGCCCGCCGGGGGTCCGGGAGTCCGGGGCCGGCCGGGGGCCGCGGGGGCCGGGGGGCCGGGGGCCGGGGGCCTGGGGCCTGGGGGCCGGGGGCCGGGGGGCTGGGGGCCGGGCGCGGGGGCCGGGGGGCCGGGGGCCGGCGGGGGCCGGGGGCCGGGGGCCACGGCGGCACTTTTCCCGCGAAACGTTCGCCCAAACCCCCACAAATCACCCACCGGACCGCACGTTTTGCGGGAAGAGTGCCAGGGCGGCGTTACTGACGGGGCCAGCGTGATTGGTGGTTCGGCCGCAGGCCGCCTCCCCCGTGATCACGGCTTCGGGGGCGCGCCGGGGGAGGTTGCTGGGCTGGGTGAGGCTGTAGGGGTCTGGGCGCTGTCCGGGGCGGGTGTGACTGCAGGGGCCCGCGATCCATCCGTGGCTGGGGAGGCCAGTGAGGAGGCCGACGAGTTCCCCGCCGCCGCACCCCCGCCCGCCGCCGCACCCCCGCCCGCCGCCGCACCCCCGCCCGCCGCCGTGACCCCGTCCCGGGACGCCGCCTCACCGTCCGGCTCGGCCGGATCGACCCGGACCCGGGCGATCCGCCGCCCGTCCATGGCCAGCACGGTCAGCCGGTGCCCGGCCACTTCCACCGCCTCATGCCCGGTGGGCAGCTGCCCCAGGGTGGCCAGCATGAACCCGGCCACGGTCTCGTACGGGCCCTCGGGCAGCTCGATCCCGGTCTGCTCCGCGAACTCATCCAGGTTCAGCAACCCGTTGACCTCCACGGCGCCGCCCCGGAGCTGCTTCGGCTGGCCCTCGCCGGTGTCGTATTCGTCCTGGATGTCGCCGATCAGCTCCTCGACCAGGTCCTCGAGGGTGACGATGCCCGCCGTGCCGCCGTACTCGTCCACCACGATGGCCAGATGAGCCCGGTCCCGGCGCATTTCCGACAGGGCCGACAGCACGGTCTTGCTCATCGGCAGCAACTTCACCGGCCGGATGATCTCGCCCACGGTCAGCGCCCGGGAGGTGAACTTCGGGTCGATCAGGTCCCGGACGTGGATGAAGCCGATCACGTCGTCGTAGGACTGCTGGTAGACCGGGAACCGGGAGTAGGGCTCGCCGGCCACGATCTCCAGGGCCCGCGCCAGCGGCGTGTCGGCGGCCAGGAACTCCACCTCGGTCCGGGGCACGAGCACCTCGCGGATCTGCCGCTTGCCCGCGTTGAACACCTCGCCCACGATGTGCCGCTCGTCGGCGCTCAGGGCCTGGTGGCCGGCCACCAGGTCGCGCAGCTCCTCCTCGGTCATCACCCCGCGCCCGGCGGCCGGGTCCCCGCCGAGGATCCGGACCACCAGGTTGATGGACCGGGACAGCAGCCAGACCAGCGGGCGGGCCAGTATCGAGATCCGGTCCAGGGTCGGCGCGGCGATCATCGCGGCCTTCTCGGGCCGCTGCAGGGCGAGGCGCTTGGGGGCCAGTTCCCCGAGGACCAGGGTGAAGTAGGAGATCACCACGGTGACGATGATCAGCGACAGGGCGGTCGCCCAGCCCGAGCTGAGCCCCTGGTGCAGCAGGGCGGTCCGCAGGTGCCCGGCCAGCGTCGCCTCGCCCACCGTGCCGGACAGCAGGGTGGCCAGGGTGACGCCGATCTGCACCGCGGACAGGAACCGGTTCGGGTCCTGGGCGAGCCGGGCGGCCCGCTGGCCGCGCCGGCCGCGCTGCATGAGAGTACGGATCTGCCCCTCGCGCAGCGAGACCAGGGCCATCTCGGCCGCGGCGAAGAACCCGCCGACGAGCACGATGAGCAGGACAAGCACGATGTCCCAGCCGACGTTCACGTCCTGATCCCTGACCTCCGTGTGTCTGCCGCCGGCGGTCCGGCTCCCCCGTGCCCCATGGTCCGGGACCCGGCCGTGGCGCCCGCACGGCAGATGTGCGCACAGTCTAAGCAGTCCGCCGCCGGCCCGTGCCTGCACTTGAGCAGTTGCCTTGACCAGGGGGCTGCCTGCCGGGCAGCCCGCCTTTACCTTGGGCCGGTCAGTACCCGTCCCGGGCGGGGCCATGCCCGGTTTCCGGCCGCGACCCGGGGGGATCCGATGGGCAAGCCCAGCCGGGCCAGATAGCGTATGGGTCCCGTGAGCCCTGGGGTATGGAAAAGCAGCGGCACCCTCGCCGACGGCCGGGAGATCATCTACTTCGATGAATCCCCCGGCCTGGGGCGCGCCGAGGTGCCCGATACCAGGCCGCTCGAGCCCATGCCGGGCCCGGGTGGCGAGCCGGATGCCGGGCTGCGCTGGGACGCCCTGCGCGGCGAGTGGGTGGTGATCGCGGCCGCGCGCCAGGACCGCACGTTCCTGCCGCCCCCGGGCGAGTGCCCCCTCGACCCGTCCCGGCCGGGCCACCCGACCGAGATCCCGGCCCCCGGCTACGACGTGGTCGTGTTCGAGAACCGCTTTCCCTCGCTCCGCGGCGCGGGGCACTGGCCTCCAGGAGCGGTACCGGAGGGCAGCGGGCTGAGCTCCGAATCTCCGCAACGAGAACCGTTCTCCGCCGGTCCCCCCGAAACCGGCGGGGTCCCCGGGGAGCCGGCCTACGGCCGCTGCGAGGTGGTCTGCTTCACCTCCGACCACAACGGGTCGTTCGCCTGGCCTGACCCCGAAGCGGGCCCGGACGGTCGTGGAGGCGTGGGCCGACCGGACCACGACGCTGGGCGGCATGGACGGGATCGCCCAGGTCTACTGCTTCGAGAACCGGGGCGAGGAGATCGGGGTCACCCTGCACCACCCGCACGGGCAGATCTACGGGTTCCCGTTTGTCACCCCGCGTACCGCCACCATGCTGGACCAGGCCCGGCGGTACGCGGAGCAGGCCCAGGGGAACCTGTTCGACGACCTGGTCGCCGGCGAGATCGCGGCGGGCACCCGGATCGTGACCCGCAACGAGCACTGGACCGCGTTCGTGCCCGCCGCCGCCCGGTGGCCGTTCGAGGTCCAGCTGTTCCCGGCCCGGCGGGTGCCCGACATCCCGGCGCTGGGCGACGCCGAGCGGGCCGCGTTCTGCGACATCTACCTCGACGTGCTGCACCGGCTGGACGCGCTGTTCGGCGTGCCCCTGCCGTACATCGCCGCCTGGCATCAGGCCCCCGGCCGGGACGCGTTCGCGCGCTCGGAGTTCGGGCTGCATCTCCAGGTGCTCTCGGTCCGCCGGGCACCGGGCAAGCTGAAGTACCTCGCGGGAACGGAGTCCGGCATGGGAGTGTGGATCAACGATGTGCTCCCTGAAGAGGGAGCCCAGCGGCTGCGGGAGGCCCGGTGAAGCTGCTGGTCACCGGCGGGGCCGGGTACATCGGCAGCGTGGTCGGGGCGCTGCTGGTGGCCGAGGGCCACGACGTCACCGTGCTGGATGACCTGTCCACCGGGCACCAGGACGCGGTGCCGCCGGGCGCCTCGTTCGTCCGCGGCACGCTGCGGGACGACGCACCCCGGCTGCTGGCCGGCGGGGTCGACGCGGTGCTGCACTTCGCGGCCAAGTCGCTGGTCGGTGAGTCGATGGCGCAGCCCTCCCTGTACTGGGAGAGCAACCTGGGCGGCTCGCTGGCGCTGCTGGAGGCGATGCGGGCGGCCGGCACGCCGCGGATCGTGTTCTCCTCCACCGCGGCGGTCTACGGCGAGCCGGAGAAGGTCCCCATCGGGGAGACCGCACCCACCCGGCCGACCAGCCCCTACGGGGGATCGAAGATCGCGGTGGACACCGCGCTGGCCGAGCACGCCCGGATGCACGGCACCGGCGCGGTGAGCCTGCGCTACTTCAACGTGGCCGGCGGCTACCAGGAGGCGGGCGGGCTGTGGCTGGGTGAGCGGCACACGCCGGAAACCCACCTCATCCCGAACGTGCTCGCCGTGGCCCAGTCGGTCGCCCGCGGCACAGGGGGCCACCTGACGCTGTTCGGCGACGACTACCCCACCCCGGACGGCACCTGCGTCCGGGACTACATCCACGTGGCCGACCTGGCCTGGGCGCACCTGCTGGCCCTGGGCGCCTGCCAGGCGGGCCAGCACCGGATCTTTAACCTGGGCAGCGAGTCCGGGTTCTCCAACCGCGAGGTGCTGGCCGAGTGCCGGGCGGTGACCGGGGTCGACATCCCGGCCGAGATCGGCCCCCGGCGGCCCGGGGACCCCGCGGTACTGGTCGCCTCGTCCGCCCGGATCCGGGCCGAGCTCGGCTGGCGGCCCGAGCGGGACCTGCGGGCCATGGTCGCCGACGCGTGGACCTTTACCCAGGCCATGGCCGAGGCGGGCCGCACCCCGTGACCTCCCGGGGCGCGGACCAGGCCGCCGGGTGGTTCCGCGAGCAGTACGCCAGCCCGGCCGCCGGGGTGTGGCACGCCCCCGGCCGGGCCAACCTGATCGGCGAGCACACCGACTACAACGACGGGTTCGTGCTCCCGTTCGCGCTGGACCGGGGCACGTTCGCGGCGGCCGCGCCGCACGAGGCCGGGGTGCTCGAGCTGGCCTCGCGGCAGGAGCGGGGCGGGACGGGCGGGGCCAGGACGGTGGCGATCGCGCTGGACGGCCTGGCCCCGGGCCGCGTGACCGGCTGGGCGGCCTACCCGGCCGGGGTGGTCTGGGCGCTGCGCGAGGCGGGTTTCCCGGTGCCCGGTGCCCGGCTGGCCGTGGATTCGGATCTCCCGCAGGGCGCCGGCCTGTCCTCGTCGGCCGCGCTGGAGTGCGCGGTGGCGCTGGCCCTGACCCAGCTGGCCGGCCTGGACGTGCTCCGGCAGGAACTGGCCAGCATCGCCCGGCGGGCCGAGAACGACTTCGTGGGCGTGCCCACCGGGATCATGGACCAGTCCGCGGCCCTGCTCTGCCAGGCCGGCCACGCGCTGCTGCTGGACTGCCGGAGCGGGGAGACGGACTCGGTACCGCTCGACCCGGCCCGGGCCGGGCTGGCCCTGGTGATCATCGATACCCGGGCCCGGCACGCGCTGACCGAGAGCGGCTACGGGGCCCGGCACATCGAGTGCGAGGAGGCGGCCCGGGCGCTGGGCGTGCGCACCCTGCGCGACGTGCCCGGCCCGGAGAGCCTGGCCGGGCTGGCCGACCCGGTGCTGCGCCGCCGCGCCCGGCACGTGATCACGGAGAACCAGCGGGTCCTGGAGGCGGCCGCGCTGCTCCGCCGGGGCCAGGTGGCCGGGATAGGGCCGCTGCTGAACCAGTCCCACGCGTCGCTGCGCGATGACTTCGAGATCTCCTGGCCGGAGGCGGACGTGGCGGTGGACGCCGCCGTGGCGGCCGGGGCGCTGGGGGCCCGGATGATGGGCGGCGGTTTCGGCGGCTCGGTCATCGCCCTGCTGCCCGAGGACGGGGCCGCGGTGCGGCAGGCGGTCTGCACCGCGTTCAGCGGCCAGGACTGGCCCGAGCCGGGGTTCCTCGACGCACCGCCGTCGCCCAGTGCCCGGCGGCTGCGCTAGCCCGGGAACCGGCCCGGGCGGGCGGCGGGCTCCCGCTCCGCCTACCCTGTTAACCCCCAGCGAAGGACGCACGATGGCAGTTCAGGATGACGCGGCCGCGATCGCGGAGGACCTGGCTGAGCTGCGCAGGCGGATCCACCAGGACCCGGAGATCGGGCTCGACCTGCCGCGCACCCAGGCCAGGGTGCTGGCCGCGCTGGACGGCCTGCCGCTGGAGCTGAGCCGGGGCCGCACGCTCAGCTCGGTGACCGGCGTGCTGCGCGGCGCGCGGCCCGGGCCCACGGTCCTGCTCCGCGCCGACATGGACGCGCTGCCCATCACCGAGCGGACCGGCCTGCCGTACGCATCCGCGGTGACCGGCGTGATGCACGCCTGCGGGCATGACCTGCACACCGCGATGCTGGTCGGCGCGGCGCGGATCCTGTCCGCGCGGCAGGCCGGGCTGCCCGGGAACGTCATCTTCATGTTCCAGCCGGGCGAGGAGGGCCAGGGCGGCGCGAACCACATGATCGGCGAGGGCGTGCTCGACGCGGCGGGCGGGCGGCCGGTCGCCGCGTACGCCCTGCACGTCGCCTCGGCCCAGTTTCCCCGGGGCACGTTCTCGACCCGGCCGGGCTCGATGATGGCCGCCGCCGACATCCTGGACGTGACGGTCCGCGGGCACGGGGGGCACGCGTCCCAGCCGCACCTGGCCCAGGACCCGATCCCGGCGGCCTGCGAGATGGTCACCGCCCTGCAGACGCTGGTGACCCGGCGGTTCGACGTGTTCGACCCGGTGGTGATCACCGTGGGCAGTTTCCACGCCGGCACGGCCGACAACGTCGTCCCCGACGAGGCCCACTTCCTGGCCACGGTGCGGTCGTTCTCGGTCACGGCCCGGGACCGGGTGCGGGCGGCCAGCCTGCGGCTGATCGCGGACCTGGCCGCCGCGCACGGCCTGCAGGCCGAGGCGGAGTACCTGGACGGGTACCCGGTCACGGTGAACGACGCGGCCGAGACCGCGTTCGCGGGACAGGCGGTCGCGGACCTGTTCGGGGCGGACCGGCTGATCGGCCAGGCCAACCCGCTGCCGGGGGCCGAGGACTTCTCGTTCGTGCTCGACCAGGTGCCGGGGGTGTTCCTGATGCTGGGCGCCGTCCCGGAAGGCTCGGATCCGGGCACGGTGCCGTTCAACCACGCCGCGGACGCCGTGTTCGACGACGCGGTCCTCCCCGACGGCACGGCCCTCCTGGCCGAGCTGGCCCTCCGCCGCCTGGCCAGGGCCGCGGATCCGGCCACGGCCTAGCCCACCCGCCCCACCCGCCTGGCCAGCCCCGCCCGCCCCGGCCTTCGCACGCCACGAAGGAGGACGTGTTACAGGTGGGGCTGGTGGGAGTGGCGTTGCTAGTGGGAGCAGGGTGGGATGGGGCGCGGGTTAGAGGCTGGCCACGTCGGCCTGCTTGGCCCGGACCGCCTCGGCGGCCTCGCGCAGCGCGGCCAGCTCGGTCTCGGTAAGCTCCCGCTCCACCACGGAGCGGACCCCGGCCCGGCCGATCTCAGCCTCGACTCCCAGGTAGACCCCGGAGATGCCGTACTCGCCGTCCACCCAGGCGCAGACCGGCAGCACCCGGCCCGAGTCCTCGGCGACCGCGCGGGCCATCCGGGCCGCCGCGGCCGACGGGGCGTAATACGCGGACCCGGTCTTCAGCAGCCCGACGATCTCCGCCCCGCCGTTGCGGGTCCGGTCCACCAGCGCGGTGATCTCGTCCTGGCTGAGCAGGCTGGCCAGCGGCTTGCCGTCCACCGTGCAGGCGGACGGGACCGGCACCATGGTGTCGCCGTGCGAGCCGAGGGTGAGCGTCTGCACCGAGCCGACCGGCACGCCCAGCTTCTCCGCCACGAAGTAGCTGAACCGCGCCGTGTCCAGCATGCCCGCCTGGCCCAGGACCCGGGTCGCCGGGAAGCCGGTCACCTTGGCCGCCAGCGCGGTCATCTCGTCCAGCGGGTTGGACACCACGATCAGCACGGCGTCCGGGGCGTGCTTCACCACGTTCTCCGCGACGGAGCGGACGATCTTGGCGTTGACGCCGATCAGGTCCATCCGGCTCATCCCGGGCTTGCGGGGCAGGCCGGCCGTGACGATCACGATGGACGAGCCGGCGATCGCCTCGTAGCCCTCGCCGCCGGGGCCGGTGGTCTGGCCGGTGACCAGGGTCTCGAAGCCCTCGATCGGCCGCGACTGGTTGATGTCGAGGGCCAGCCCCTCCGGTTTTCCCTCGACGATGTCGGTCAGCACGACCTCATCGAAGATGTCGTACTCGGCAAGCCGCTGCGCGGTGGTCGAGCCGTAGAACCCGGCCCCGACGACGGTCACCTTGCCACTGCGGGTCATGTTCCGTGCTCCTTTCAGCCCATCGCCTTGGCGAGGTTCTCACGCAGCGCCGCGAGGAACTCCTCGGTGGTGAGGAACGGCGTGTCCTCGCTCACCAGCAGCGCCAGGTCCTTGGTCATCTTGCCGTCCTCGACGGTCTGCACGCACACCCGCTCCAGGGTCCGGGCGAACTCGGTCACCTCGGGGGTGCCGTCCATCTCGCCGCGGTGCGCGAGCCCCTGGGTCCAGGCGAAGATCGAGGCGATCGGGTTGGTCGAGGTCGGCTTGCCCTGCTGGTGCTGCCGGTAGTGCCGGGTGACGGTGCCGTGCGCGGCCTCGGCCTCCACGGTCTTGCCGTCCGGGGTCATCAGCACGCTGGTCATCAGGCCGAGCGAGCCGTACCCCTGGGCCACGACGTCGGACTCCACGTCGCCGTCGTAGTTCTTGCACGCCCAGACGACGCCGCCGTGGCCCTTGATCACCTGGGCGACCATGTCGTCGATCAGCCGGTGCTCGTACCAGATGCCCGCGGCCTCGAACTCCGCCTTGAACTCGGCCTCGAAGATCTCCTGGAACAGGTCCTTGAACCGGCCGTCGTAGAACTTGAGGATGGTGTTCTTGGTGGACAGGTACAGCGGGTAGCGGCGGTCGAGGGCGTACCGCATGGTGGCCCGGGCGAAGTCCCGGATCGAGTCGTCGTAGTTGTACATGGCCATGGCCACGCCGCCGCCGGGGAAGCGGGACACCTCCAGGTCGATCGGCTCGCCCTGGTCGTCGTCCGGCTGGTAGGAGATGCGCACCGTGCCCGGGCCGGGCACCACGAAGTCGGTCGCCCGGTACTGGTCGCCGTGCGCGTGGCGGCCGATGATGATCGGCTCGGTCCAGCCCGGCACGAAGCGCGGCACGCTGGAGATCACGATGGGCTCGCGGAACACGACGCCGCCGAGGATGTTCCGGATCGTCCCGTTGGGCGACCGCCACATCTTCTTCAGGCCGAACTCCTCGACCCGGGCCTCATCGGGGGTGATGGTGGCGCACTTGACCCCGACCCCGTACTGCTTGATCGCGTTCGCCGCGTCCACCGTGACCTGGTCGTCGGTGGCGTCCCGGTGCTCCACGGACAGGTCGTAGTACTTCAGGTCGATGTCCAGGTAGGGCAGGATCAGCTGGTCCTTGATGAACTGCCAGATGATCCGCGTCATCTCGTCGCCGTCGAGTTCGACGACGGGATTGGTTACCTTGATCTTGGGCATGCCGCAGACTTCCCTTCCTACTGCGCTCTGCTCTTGCCCGCCGGGCTGTTATCCCTGGGGCATGGTCACGACGGAGTCGGCAGCACCAGGCCAGCGACCAGCAGGCCGATGGCCAGGATGGCCAGCGCCGTCACGTCGATATAGCGCCGCCTGCTGGCGAGCATGCCTGCCCGCCGCTCCGGCAGCGCAAGCCTGGCCGCGACAGCCACGAAAAGCGCACCCGCCAGGATAAACGTACCGGTCCGGACCGAGTGCGCCCCCTGCCAGATGTAAGCCAGCCCCGCGGCCAGGCCGGCCAGCACGATCGCGTAGGGCACCTGGGCCCCGCGCCGCCCCGGGCCGCCGGGCCCGGGCACCGCGCGGCGCGGCGGCCGGGGTGTCCGGCGGCGGCCGGTGCTGGTGGTGCACCGGAGGGTCAGGGACGGGCCGGCGGGCGGCGGACCGGGGCGGGGACGACGGCCCGGGGCCGCTGCCGGGCGGCGGCCAGCCCCGGCCCGGGCCGGCCATGCTGGCCAGCGCGTACGCCGTCAGGCCGGCGGGCCCGGCGGCGGCGTGATCCCCGTTACCTCGTCGGTCACTACGGCTCGCTCACTCCGTCTGTGCGCATCGCTAGCGCTCACCCGGTGCCATTATGCGCGGTCGCCGGACCGGCCGGTGTCATTGTGAGCAGCGCCACCGCTCGCTACCGCTCACTCAGGGCGACCCAGGTGAGGTCGCGCTCACCGATGTACTCGCTGTCCGGCCGGATCAGCCGGTTGTCCGCGTGCTGCTCCATCACGTGCGCGGTCCAGCCCGCCATCCGGCTGACCGAGAAGACCGGGGTGAACAGGTCCGTGGGAATGCCCAGGTAGTGGTAGACGGTGGCGGCGTAGAAGTCCACGTTGGGATAGAGGCCCTTCTCCGCGAACACGGTCTCCTCCATCTGGCGCGACATCTGGTAGTACGTGTCGTCCCCTGACGCCGCGGCCAGTTCCCCGGACATCTGGCGCAGGTGCGTGGCCCGGGGGTCCTCGGTCTTGTAGACGCGGTGCCCGAAGCCCATGATCTTCTCCCCGGCCGCCAGCCGCTCGCGGGCCACCGGGCCGACCGCGGCGACCGGGTCAGGCCCGGCTGTGGACCGGATGGCCTCCAGCCCCCGCATCACCTGCTCGTTGGCCCCGCCGTGCAGCGGCCCCTTCAGCGTGCCGAGGGCCGCGACCACCGCCGAGTGCATGTCGGACAGGGTGGCCGCGCAGACCCGGGCGGCGAAGGTGGACGCGTTCATCGTGTGGTCTGCGTGCAGCACCAGGCAGGTGTCCAGGATCTCCGCATCCCGCGCGGACGGGGCGGAGCCACGCAACTGGAGCAGGAAGTTAGCCGCCAGGCTGAGGCCGGGATCGGCGGGCAGGCACGTCACGGCCCTCGCGGGCGGCGTGGTAGGCGGCGACCAGGATCGGCTGCTGCGCGGTGAGCCGCGCGGCCTTCCGCTCGTTCGCCGGCGCGGCGTTGGAGCTCTCGTCCGGGTCATCGGCGCTGGCCAGGGAGACCAGGCTGCGCATCGCCTCCATCGGGTCCTGGCTGGCCGCGATCTGCGGCAGCGTGGAGCGTGACCAGCGTGCCCAGGGCCCGGCCGGCGGCGAGTTCCCGCGGTAGCCGGCCAGCTCGCCGCGCTGGGCGCGGAGCCGCGCTGCAGCAGGTAGGCGATCTCCTCGAAGGTCGAGGACCCGGCGAGCTGGTGGATGTCGTAGCCGCGGTAGAACAGCCGGCCCGCCTGGCCGTCGATGTCACTCAGCGCGGTGGACGCGGCGACCACGTCCGCCAGGCCCTTGGACGGCTTGTCCGCCATTTCTTCTTCCTCCCGCAAGACTCGCTCGGCAGTGTACTTCCGCGGGCTGCCGGTGCCTCCCGTCGGCCGGCCAATGGTCGGCCACCGGCCAGCCGGCCGTGCGGGAGGCCAAACCACATAAGCAAAAGGGGGTACGAGTCTGCCCGGAAAGGGTAACTGCACGGAGAGAGATTCGTGACTGCTCGGACAAGCGGGAGGAACGGTCGTGGAAGGGCCCTACATACGCATCGAGGACAGCGGCGAGGTGATACCGCTGGGCGAGTCGGTGACGACAGTCGGGCGCGGCGGTGGGGTGGATATCCGGCTCAGCGACACGAGTGTCTCCCGGCTGCACGCCGAGATCATCCGGCGCGGGCCGTACGCCTACGTGACGGACCTGGGCTTATCGCGCAACGGCACCCGGGTCAACGGGCGGCTCGTGGCCCGGCGCGTCCTGGACGACGGGGACGTGCTGACGTTCGGGAACGCCCGGTGCCGGATCGGCGGCCTGCCCACTGAGGACCTCTCCGCCGAGGTCGAACTGCGCCGTTCGCCGAGCCCCGAGCTGACCCGGCGCGAGCTGGACGTGCTCACGTCGCTGTGCCGCCCGGCCCTGTCCGACGAGGCGTTCGTCGCCCCCGCGACCGCCCGTGAGATCGCCGCCGACCTCGTGGTGACGGAGGCGGCGGTCAAGCAGCATCTTCTCCGGCTCTACCAGAAGTTCCGCATCCCCGAGGGCACCAACCGGCGGGTCAGGCTGGCCAACGAGGTGGTCTCCCTCGGCCTCGTCCGGCCACTGCCCCCCGCGGGACGCGAGAAGCTACCGCCGCCGCAGCCACAGCCGTCCCGGTCCGCACCGGACCGGCCTGCGGGCCCTCCGGTTCCCGCCGGGACACGGCGCGTCCCGGCGGGGAACGGCCTTCCTGAGCGCCGCGCCAGCTAGCCCGCAGGCAGCCCGCCGCAGAACCCCGGGCGGCTCAGAACCAGCGGCGTACCCCGCCCGGGCGCAGGTGGCCCAGCAGCCCGGTGAAGGCGGGCAGGTGCACCAGCGAGCCGCTGGGCGTGGCCAGCGGCCAGAAGACGGCCGGTGAGGTGATCGCGGCGGCCACCGCGGCCACCGCGAGCGCGCACATCCCGAACAGCGCCACGGCCTGCAGGCCGGGGCTGCGCACCACCCCTGCCCACACCCGGTTGAGCTGGCGGCGCCCCTTGCCCGACCCCGGGCCGTAGGCGTAGAACACCACCAGCGCGCCCGCCCCGTAGGACAGCGCGTGCAGCCCGGGGCTGGACGGCATGGCCAGGAACGTGAGCCCGGCCGCGGCCACGGCCACGACCAGGGCCAGCGGCGCCAGGACCACGGTGGAGATCAGCGAGCGGACCACGAAGAAGGGAAAGGCGGCGGCGGTCATGATCGGACCCCGCTGGTCCGAGCCACGATGGGATAGGTCCCCGGCCCGCAGCAGGGCCAGGACGGCCAGCGCGACCAGGGCGCCGGCCACCGGCAGCAGGACCGCCAGGCCCACCGCGACCACCATCGTGGCCAGGACCAGGATGGGCTGCCCGGCGCGGCGGGGTCCAGCGGCCGGAGTCCCGGTCCGCGGCATCGCGGCGCTCGGCGGGCGCGGCCGGGCGCCCGTCCGGCCCGGGGCGTGGCGGTGGCGGGCGGCCGAAACTGTCATCCGGGCCGCCGTAGCCGCCGCCGGCCCGGCCCGGCGGGTAGGCCACCGGCGGGAGGATGTCCGCGAAGTCGTCCGGGCGGACCGGCCCGGCGGCGATCGGCTGGGTCCCGTGCGGCGCCATCCCGCCCGCGGGCGGCGGGAACGTGGTGGCCCCCTGGCCCGGCCCGGAGACCAGGGTGCCGCCCGGCCCGTCATAGCCGCCGAACCCGTCCAGCGCCGTGGGGCGCAGCGGGGACCCGTCGGCGCGTGTCCCCGGCCCGCCCAGCCCTATCCCCGGCTGGCCGAGCCCCGGCCGCCCGCCCGCGGGCACGGCCACTGGCAGCAGGACGGCCGGGTCCAGGGCCGCCGGTGGGCCGTTTTGAGCTAGAAAGGGCCTGAGAGTTGAGGTTAGTCTGGACGGATCCGCCGTATGGGGTCGACTACGCGGCCAAGAACGCCTACCTAAACCGCTCCGACCGCGGGAACCGCATCCAGGGCTCCTATCGAAAACGACAATCTGACCGCGGGCGAGACGGGAATCATGTTCAAGAAGGCGCTCGAGGTCGCGAAGCAATTCGCCGAGCCCGGCGCGGCCTGTTACGCAACCGTACCGGCAGGCCCGATGCTCATTTACTTCGTTCAGGCATTTACCGGCGGCCGGGTTTCGACGTATCGCGCTCAACTAGCTGTGGGTGAAACAGCAATTCGTAATTGGCATGGCGGACTATCACCACCGCTTCGAGCCTATCCTGTACGGCTGGCTGCCGAACGGCGCGCACTATTTCGTCGATGATCGAACTCAGGACAACGTTTTCGAGGTAGACAAGCCTCACGTTTCCGACTTGCATAGCACGATGAAACCGGTTGAGCTCGTCGCGAAGAATAAGATCGCGAATAGTAGCCGCAAGGGTGAGTTGGTGCTGGATCCGTTCTGCGGATCAGGGGAGTACGTTGTTGGCGGCCGAACAACTTGGCCGCATCGGGTACGGAATCGAAATATCCGCCGAGTATACCGCAGTAGCCCTCGAGCGTACCTGATCTTGGCCTAAAGCCGGAACTCCTTGAATGAGCGATGGAACAACCTCCCCTCACACTCGACGAGGTCAACCGGCGCCAGTTATCTGGCGCTTGCCGGATAAGTAGGTACAGGATGTCTCAGGTGAAATCCCATCGGCGCAAGCAACGCGACATCATGCGCGCGCTGGTCGTCCATCCGCGCGTCGCCGTCGCCATTGCCAATAGCTGCGGCAAGACGCATATGGCCGCGCGCCTCGTGCCCTGGTGGCTCTCGATGTATCGCCCCAGCATTGTCGTTACCACCGCGCCTGAATAGCCAGGTGTCGGAAATCCTCTGGCGCGAGATGCGGGTGTTCGCGGCCAAGGCGAAGGCTCGCGGGTGAGGCGCTAGGCGGCAAGCTGCTCCTGGACCAACAAATGGGAGTTGGCCGAGATCATCCGGCGATTGGCTTTTCCACAAAGGACGACGATCCAATCGTCCAGGGCTTCCACTCAGCACACATTCTGGTTATCGCTGACGAAGCTGCCAGGTATTTCGGAGATGATCTTTGAAGGTCACCACGGTCCTCAAAGGCGAGCATAACCGTCTTCTTGCAATCGGAAACCCCCAGGCTCTCGAGCTGGTTCTACGACGCGTTCAAGTCCGAGGGCTGGTGGTCAACCCATATCTCGGCGTTCGATACGCCCAACCTGAAGCACAATCGGATAGTTGTACCGGGCTTGGTAACGGCAGCGGACATCGAGCAGGGGCGATCGACTACGGAGAAGGTTCCCGCTCTGGCAGGCCCGTATCCTGGGCCAATTTCCCGATCGGCTCGATGACACCCTGATTCCCCCATCGCGTGGGTGGAGGCGGCGAGAACGCGAACCTGAGCGCACTGGTGAAGTCGTAGTCGGCGCAGATTTTGCTCGCGGCGGCAGCGATTCCACCGTATTCGTCGCACGGCAAGGAATGAACCTGTTCAGCCGGCGAGGAGTACAACCAGAAGAACACCATGGAGGCGGCCGGGCTGTTAGCCCGGTCTGCAAGCGGGTAGGGGCGACCCGGTTGCAGGGCGATGTTGTCGGCCTTGGCTGCGGCCCGATCGATCGCATCCGCGAGCTCATGCCCGACCTCGAGGTGATCAGGATCGGGCGCGGGCTGATCAGCCTGGGACGATGAGAACTACGCCAATCTTGGAGTCGAGTGGTATGCGGTGCTGGCCGAGCTTCCGCACCGACCAGGCGGGCGGCAAGGTATTCAGAACAAGCGCGCAATCGGCGAGTTGACCAGTCGTAAACGCGAGATCCGCTGGATAGGGCGCTGGCAGCTTGAGGCCAAGGAGAAGGTAAAGAAGCGCGGCGGCCGCTCGCCCGACTGGGGCGATGCCGTAGCGATGTGTTATGCGCCACGGCCGAAGACTGGCGCCGAGGCGTTGATTGAGTTCATGCGTCAGCAGTACGAGAAGCAAAACGCGATCGCGCGCAAGCAGATCTTCAACTTTCGAACCGGACAAATCGAAGCTATACCTCACAATAGAACTCAAGCCCTTAACGTCCGCACCCGATGGACGTATACAACGAAGTGTTTTTGAACGCGCCGCCGAAGGAATTGTGTGCTGCATGCGGAGAGGCTTTGGACGCGAGGGAAACCAGGGTCGCGGATGGTATCCCAAAGCTGGCATGTGGAACATGCGCCGCCATTTTAAATCCGGTCTAACCAGGCCTCGCGATCATCCACGAGTCACCAAAAAAGTGGGCACTGGTGGGCAGTGGGCTCAAAAACCCGCGTCCGGCGCGAGGATTATGGCCCACCGGTCTACTCCACCGGTGGACGGGGCCAAATCACGCGATGCGCGCCCGTTTTGCCGACCGGCCGGTCGCCGAGACCATACGAATTCGACCGACGACCTGCTGATTACGAAACCATCCTGCCGACCATAACAGGACGCATCAGGAAGCTAAACTTCACGCAAAATCTACCATTTCGAACCGACGGTCTAGCGTCCTGATGCGGCTGATTATGCGTTTTGCATATGGCTCTGGCACCACGATAACACCAAATCGCCGTCCCTTCGGTCGCAGGTTGCCGAAAACAGCTTAATCGCGCAAGACTGCGGCATCGTCGAAAAGGGCGGCCTGCGGCACCCCGGGGCGGGCAAATGCGTTGCACGAAGTGCGAGTTCGAAAATCCAGATGGCATGAAATTCTGCGGTCAGTGCACCGCGCCGCTCGCGCTGATCTGTCCGAAGTGCCGGTTCCAAAATCCGCCGGGATTCAAGTTCTGTGGCCAATGCACCGCTGCGCTTCTGGTGCGCCGGAATCACAACCGCCAAATCGGCCCTAGCGAAGTCGCGGCGCAGTCCGTGTTGCCAGGAGCAAGTCGACGCATCCGCGCTCGAGGGCGAGCGCAAGACGGTCACGGCGCTGTTCGCCGACATCAAGGGCTCGACCGAGATGATGGAGGATCTCGACCCCGAAAAGGCGCGCGCGATCATCGATCCGGCGCTGAAGCTGATGATGGACGCGGTCCATCGCTACGACGGCTACGTCGTGCAGTCCACCGGCGACGGCATCTTCGCGCTGTTCGGCGCGCCCGTCGCGCACGAGGACCATCCGCAACGCGCACTGTACGCCGCGCTGCGGATGCAGGAAGAGTTGCGCCGCTATTCGGCAAAGGTGGTGCGCCGACGGCGGCACTCCGATCCAGGGCCGCATCGGGATCAACACCGGCGAAGTCGTGGTCCGCTCGATTCAGACTGGCGCGGGTCATGTCGAGTACACGCCAATCGGGCATACCACCAACCTGGCGTCGCGGATGCAGACCGCGGCGCCGGTCGGTTCGATCGCGGTGACAGAAGCGACCCGCAAGCTGTGCGAAGGCTACTTCATCCTCAAGCCGCTGGGCGCGACCAAGGTCAAAGGCGTCAGCGAGCCGGTCAATGTTTACGAGGTGACCGGTCTCGGACCGTTGCGCACGCGGCTTGCAGCGCGCCGCGGGGCGAGGGTTCACGAAGTTCGTCGGGCGCGCAGCCGCGAGATGGAGGCGATGAAGCGGCGGCCGAGCAGGCCAAGGCCGGACGCGGGCAGATCGTCGCGGCGATGGCGGAGGCCGGGAGTCGGCAAGTCGCGGCTGTTATTCGAGTTCAAGGCGATGAACCAATCGGGCTGGATGGTGCTGGAGACTTTCTCGGTTTCGCACGGCAAAGCGTCCGCATTCCTGCCGGTAATCGATCTGCTGCATGGTTATTTCCGAATCAGCCAGCGACGACGATGCGCGTACGCGCCGCGAGAAAGTCACCGGACGAGTGCTCACGCTCGATCGGAGCTGGAGGACACGCTGCCCTACCTGTTCGCGCTGCTCGGAATCGTCGAGGGGAGACGATCCGCTGGCGCAGATGGATCGTGCAGGTCCGAAAGCGGCGCACGCTGGACGCGATCAAGCGCATCCTGCTGCGCGAGTCGCTCAACCAGCCGCTGATGGTGATCTTCGAGGACCTGCACTGGATCGATGAGGAGACCCAGGCGCTGCTGAATCTGCTCGCCGATTCGATCGCTACCGCGAAGATCCTGCTGCTGGTGAACTATCGCCCGAGTACTCGTCACCAATGGGGCAGCAAGACTTACTATACGCAGTTGCGGCTCGACCCGCTCGGCAAGCGAGAGCGCCGACGAGATGCTGCAGTCCTTGCTGGGGGACGGTGCGGAATGGCGCCGCTCAAGCGCCTCATCATCGAAAAGACCGAGGGCAACCCGTTCTTCATGGAGGAGACGGTGCAGGTGCTGCTGGATGACGGCGCGCTGGCCGCAATGGAGGCACCAAACTCGTCAAGCCGTTGGCAGAGTTGAAGATTCCGCCCACGGTGCAGGCGATCCTGGCCTCGCGCATCGATCGTCTGCCGGCGGACGGAGAAAGACTTGCTGCAGACGCTGTCTGATCGGCAGGGAGTTTCCGCTCGTCCTGGTGCGGGACATAAACGGGGGAGCGCCGAGGAACTGGAGCGGATGCTTCAGCAATGTGCAGCTCGCTGAATTCATCTACGAGCAACCGGCGTCCGGAGACATCGAATACACCTTCAAGCACACTGACGGAGGTGGCGCGCGGGTCAATCCTACTGGAACGCCGCAGGCTGATTCACCGAGCAAATCGGCGCAGCGATGGAAGTGTTCTATCGCGAACGCATCGATGACCATGTTGATGAGCTTGCGCATCGCTGTCAGCGCATCGAACGCGGCTGAGGCTGTGCGCTGCTGATCTCGGTGCAGCGGCGCAGCACCAGCGGTTTGCTCGCGGGCATGGCGCACGCGCAACGCGCGCTCGATCTCATCGAGACATTACCAGATCCCCAAACTCGCGGAAAGGCAACTAACGCTCCTCACCGCCTTGGGACTCGCGACCGCCTTTTCGAAGGGCCTGGCGTCTCCCGACGCGGTCAGCTTCTACCAACGAATCTTGACGCTTAGCAGGCGGCTCGGCGACAACCGCAAGGTCTTCGGCGCGCTCTCGTACCTGTACGCCTATAGCTGGGAACGAGCCGATGCCGCGGCCACAGACGTACTGCGTGATATCCACGACGCCACGGAAAAGACCGGAGACTGGCTCTGCGCGGCCGCCGGAACGTCTGCTCTGCGTCGATAAGCCTCGTCCTCGGCCATCTCTCGGAAGCGCGCACCTATGGCAAACGGGCTCTCGCCGAGTACGCCAGGGTGGGCATCCG
>CAWJDQ010000014.1:0-245431 GCA_963841695.1 uncultured Actinomycetes bacterium
GGTTCCTCTCCGACGCCTCCCACTACGGCGAGACGCTCCGCACGCTGGGCCATGACGGCATCGGCCAGATCCTGGCTGCGGTACCGGGCCCGGACGCGCCCGGGGCCGGGCACCGGGGGCCGATCCTGGGCACGGTCATGCTCCAGCTCTGGCCGCACGCCGAGCACGTGGTCCGGGGACCGGACGAGGCGGAGATCAGGGCGCTGGCGGTGGCGCCCGAGGCGCGCGGGCGCGGCGTGGGCCGGGCCCTGCTCGGGGCGGTCACCGCCCGGGCCCGGGCGTCCGGCGTGCGGCGCCTGCTGCTGTCCACCCAGGCGACCATGGCCGCCGCACAGCACCTCTACACCGAGGCCGGGTTCCGCCGCCTGCCCGAGCGCGACTGGGACCCGGTGCCCGGGTTCACCCTGCTGGCTTACGGCCTCGAGCTGCTCGGACTCCCCGGGCTGAGGGTTCGCCGCGGCGCGGTCCCGCTCGGCGCGGAAGGCCGCCAGCCCGGGGCGCGGGGACCGGGACCGGCCGGGCGGCGCGCTGGACGGCTGGCCGGGCGCGATCTTGTGCAGCTGCTTGTTGAGCGAGCGGAACAGGAAGAACAGGGCCAGGCCCATGCCGGCCACCACGAGGAACCCGACCAGCCCGGGGTACACCTGGCTGGCGGTGCTCGACGCGGCCAGGACGCTCACCAGCTCACCCTCTCCCGCAGCCCCGCGAACAGGTCGTCCTCGGGGAATTCGGTGTCTACTACCGACCTGGCTAGATGGTAGTCCTCGGTCGGCCAGGCCGCGCGCTGCACCTCGGGCGGGCAGGCGAACCACGAGCTCTGCGGGTCGATCTGGGTGGCGTGAGCGAGCAGCGCCTGGTCGCGGACCGGGAAATAGTCGGCGCAGTGGACCCGGCTGGTGATCTCCACCGGCGTGCGGTCCGCGGCCCGCTCCTCCCAGCGCTTGAACCAGTCGGCGTAGGGCGACTCCAGCCCCCGCCGCAGCATCTCCTCGTGCAGCGCGGTGATCCGGTCCCGGTTGAACGTGGCGAAGTAGTACAGCTTGAGCGGCTGCCACGGGTCCCCGGAGCCGGGGTAGCGGTCCGGGTCCGCGGCGGCCTCGAACGCCTCCACCGCGACCTGGTGGGTCTTGATGTGATCCGGGTGCGGGTAGCCGCCCTCTTCGTCGTAGGTCAGGATGACGTGCGGGCGGAATTCGCGGACCGCGCGGACCAGCGGCCCGGCCGCCACCTCGAGGGGCTGCACCGCGAAACAGCCCTCGGGCAGCGGGGGCAGCGGATCGCCCTCGGGCAGCCCGGAATCGACGAAGCCGAGGAATTGCTGCTGCACGCCGAGGATCTCGCGGGCCCGGGCCATCTCCTCGCGCCGGATCCGGGGCAGGTTCTCCCGGACCTCCGGCCGCTCCATGGCCTTATTCAGGATGTCCCCGCGCTCACCGCCGGTCAGCGTGGCCACCATGACCTCGGCGCCTTCCCGGACGTAGCGGGCCATGGTCGCGGCGCCCTTGCTCGATTCGTCGTCCGGGTGCGCGTGCACGGCCATCAGCCGCAACGGCTCGGACGGCGGAACCACCGGATCATTCGTGGCGGCAGACAAGCGAACGAATTCCCCTCGGCACCAGGAAGAGTCAATAGGAACCGGCGCTCTGATTACCCGGGCTGGGCTTCCCGGCTGGTGCACCCGGGCAGTACCTCGCCGACAATCGCAGACAGAACATTGTGCAGGACAACGCGCTGGCCCCGCGACGACATTCCCGTATAGTGGCGGGCTCTGATCACCCAGCGGCGTCCGGCCTGGCCGGCCCGGGACCCATGTGGGGCGACGAACTCGCCAGGCCTTGTTAGCCTCGAAGGATTACCCCCGAGGAGCCGCGCACGGCTCACGCGGATCCGAGTGTCCGCACTGCAGGCAAGGAGTACCCGTGACCGAGACGAATAACGACAGCCTCACCTGGCTCACCCAGGAGGCATACGACCGGCTCAAGACGGAGCTGGACTACCTCTCGGGGCCGGGGCGGGTTGACATCGCCAAGAAGATCGAAGCCGCCCGGGACGAGGGCGACCTGCGCGAGAACGGTGGCTACCACGCCGCCAAGGAGGAGCAGGGCAAGATCGAGGGGCGCATCATCCAGCTCGCGCACATCATCCAGCACGCCCGGGTGGGTGAGCCGCCGCGGACGGACGGGGTGGTCGGGCCGGGAATGACGGTCACGATCCGGTTCGACGGCGACGACGACGAGGTGACCTTCCTGCTCGCCTCCCGGGAGGAGAGCGGCGCGCCGATCGACGTCTACTCACCGCGCTCGCCGCTGGGCAGCGCGATCAACGGCAAGAAGATCGGCGACTCGGCCACCTACCAGCTGCCGAACGGCCGGTCGGCCAAGGTGGAGATCCTGGAGGCCGTCCCCTACATCGGCGGCTGACCAGGCCAGGCGCCCCTCCGAACGTCAGGGGGTTAGCCCACCAGCTCGGCGGCGGGGGTCTCGGCGTCGCCGGGCACGGGGCGGCCGCGCAGCGGCACCTCCTTGATGAACCAGGCCAGGACGAAGGCCAGTGCGGTCGCCGGGATGGCCCACAGGAACACCCCCTGGATGGCGTGCGCGACCGCGTAGTACACGTCGTGGCGGATGGCCGCGGGCAGGGTCGCGACCGTGGCCGGGTTGAACTGGCCGCCGCTGGTGGACATGTGCACGCCGGGAGACACCGAGGCCAGCGCCCCGGTCAGCCGCCGGGCGAAGATGGCGCCGAACGCCGACACCCCGATCGACCCGCCGATCTGCTGGAAGAACAGCCGTGAGCTGCTGGCCACGCCGATGTCACGGGGCGCCACGCTGTTCTGCGCGAGCAGGGTGGTCATCTGCATGAGGAAGCCCATGCCGAGCCCGAGCACCACCATGTACAGGCCGGAGGTCACCCGGCTGGTGTGCACGCCCAGCAGGGACAGCAGCCACATGCCGATGGTCATGCCGGCCGCGCCGAGGATCGGCAGGGCCTTGTACCGGCCGGTCCGGGTGGTGATCTGGCCGGCGATCAGCGAGGTGATCATCACGCCGACCATCATGGGCGTGAGCAGCAGGCCGCTGATGGTCGGCGAGGCGCCCTGGACGGTCTGCTGGTACAGCGGCAGGAACGTGATCGCGCCGAACATGGCCAGCCCGGCCAGGAAGCTGAGCCCGGTGACCAGCGCGAAGTTCCGGTTCCGGAACACGTGCAGCGGCAGGATCGGCTCGGCCGCCCGCGCCTCGATCATCAGGAACGCGGCCACGGCCGCCACGGCCACCGCGCCCAGGCCGAGGATCTGCGGGGACGCCCAGGCGTACTGGCTGCCACCCCAGGTGGAGACGAGCACGATCGCGGTGGTGGCCACGGCGAGGACCGCCGCGCCCAGGTAGTCGACCCGGTGCTCGATCCGCCGCCGGGGCAGGTGCAGGGTGGCGGCCAGGTAGGCCAGGGCCACGCCGCCGATCGGCAGGTTGATGTAGAAGATCCACCGCCAGGAGAAGCTGTCGGTGATGAAGCCGCCGAGCAGCGGCCCGCCGATGGTGGCGATCATCATCACGGCCATGATGTAGCCCATGTACTGGCCCCGCTCCCGGGGCGAGACCAGGTCACCGATGATCGCGATGGCGCTGACCATCAGGCCGCCCGCGCCGAGGCCCTGGATGGCCCGGAACGTGATGAGCTCGGCCATCGACTGGGACAGCCCGGCCGCCGCGGAACCGGCCAGGAACACCGCGATGGCCGCCATGAACAGCTTCTTCCGGCCGTACATGTCGCCGAGCTTCCCGTACAGCGGGGTGGTGATGGTCGAGGCGAGCACGTAGGCGGTGACCACCCAGGACAGGTGGGCGACGCCGCCCAGGCTGCCCACGATGCGGGGCAGCGCGGTCGCCCACGATGAGCTGGTCGAGCATGGCCAGCATGATGGCCAGGAGCAGGCCCGGCAGCACCACGAGCACCTCGCGGCGCATCTTCATGCTGGCCTCAGGGCTGGCGCCTGGCTGCCGTCGCAGCGGCGTGCGTATCTGTCATGCCGACCCCTGCGGCTCATGGCTACTTACCTGCCGACCGGCTAGTCATGCGATCCAGGCTAGGACGTTAACTAACCGGGCGTCAAGTATACGTTAGCGCGAGCTGGATCGTGACGACCGGCCGGCGGCAGGCCGGCGGCAGGGTCCGACCGCGGCGCGGAGCCAGCGCGGGCCAGGCCGAGCGCGCGCCGGGGTGACACCCGGGAGCGGATCCAGGCCGTGGCCCTCGAGCTGTTCGCGGAGCACGGCTACGAGAAGACCTCGCTGCGGGAGATCGCCGAGCGGCTCGGAGGTGACCAAGGCCGCCCTGTACTACCACTTCAAGTCCAAAGAGGACATCGTCCGCAGCTTCACCGAGGACTACGTGACCGAGCTGGACGAGCTGATCGCCTGGGGCACCGCCCAGCCGCGCACCGACCAGGTCCGCGGCCTGCTGCTCGACCGCTACAGCGTCATCGTCGGCCACCGCCTGCCGGTGCTGAGGTTCCTGGAGCAGAACCAGGCCGCCGTGCACCAGCTGATGGGTGAGGGCCAGCGGGACCGCCAGAAGCTGTTCCGGACCAGTTCGAGCGCCTGCGCGACCTGCTCGTCGGCCCGGACGCCCCGCTGCGGGACCGGGTCCGGGCGTCGGTGGCCGTGGTCTCGGTGGGGATCTCCTGCCTGCTGTTCGACAAGAACGCCGGCGCCCCGGGCGAGCTGCACGACATCGCGCTGGACACGGCGTGTGAGCTGGCCGGGGTGCCGCGGCCGGCCGGGTTCAGGCCTGCCGGGCTGGCACCGAGCGCGCGACGACCAGCGGCAGCACCCGGTAGGGCAGCGGCGTGGCCAGCGCGATCACCGTGGAGGCCCGCACCACCCCGGCCACCTCGCACGATCGCGTCGATGACCCGCTGCAGGTCGGCGTTGGTGCGGGCCACCACCCGGCAGAGCATGTCGCCGGACCCGGTGATCGTGTGCGCCTCCAGCACCTCCGGGATCGCGGCCAGCCGCCCGGCCACCGGGTCGTGCCCGCCCGGCCTGGCGGATCTCCAGCGTGACGAACGCGGTCACCCCGTGGCCCAGCGCCGCCGGGTCGACGTCCGGGCCGTAGCCGGTGATCACGCCGCGGGCCTGCAGCCGGTCCAGCCGGGCCTGCACCGTGCCGCGGGCCACGCCGAGCCGCCGCGAGGCCTCCAGCACGCCGACCCGGGGCTCGGCCGCGAGCAGCCGATCAGCCGGGCGTCCAGCTCGTCGATCACGACCGTCGCCTCCCGTCGGCAGCAGCGCAGCGTACGAACATCCGGCACATGGTGTACAGATTCGCAGCAGTCGTTAGCGAGAATTGCACATCTGCTCAGCGATTCAAGCAGCTGTTGCACATTCTGCCATGCCGGCGGATCCTGCTGGCGCAGGAGCCACATGACGAGCGACGGCGAGCACGCCATGCCGGCACCGCGACGAGTTCCCGGTCACCGGCATGGACGCGGTGGTCTTCGCGGTGGGCAACGCGCGGCAGGCCGCGCACTACTACTCGACCGCGTTCGGCATGCGCTGCGTGGCCTACCGCGGCCCGGAGACCGGCTGCCGGGACGAGGCCGCCTACGTGCTGGAGTCCGGCCAGGCCCGGTTCGTGCTGCGCGGGCCGGTCCGGGCCGGCACCGAACTGGCGCCGGCACGTGGCCGCGCACGGCGACGGCGTGATCGACCTGGCCATCGGCGTGCCAGTCGGCCGAGGCGGCCTACGAGTACGCGATCGCCCACGGGGCGCGCGGCCTGGCCGAGCCCGCAGATCGCCGAGGACGAGCACGGCAAGGTCGTGCTGGCCACCATCGCCACCTACGGGGACACCACGGCACACGCTGGTCGAGCGGGCCGACTACGCCGGCCCCTACCTGCCCGGCTACGTCGCCGGCCGAGCCGCTGGCCGCCGCCGGCCGCGGCCGTTCTTCACCGAGATCGACCACTGCGTCGGCAACGTGGAGCTGGGCCAGATGGACGAGTGGGTCGGCTTCTACCAGCCGGGTCATGGGCTTCACGAACATGAAGGAGTTCGTCGGCGACGACATCGCCACCGAGTACTCCGCGCTGATGAGCAAGGTGGTCGCGGACGGCTAGCCGCAAGGTCAAGTTCCCGATCAACGAGCCCGCGGCGGGCAAGAGGAAGTCACAGATCGACGAGTACCTGGAGTTCTACGGCGGCCCGGGCGTCCAGCACATCGCGCTGGCCACCGACGACATCGTGGCCACGGTGCGCGGCCATGCGGGCCGCGGGGGTGGAGTTCCTGGACACGCCGGACAGCTACTACGACACGCTCGGCGAGTGGGTCGGGCGAGACCCGCGTGCCGCTGGAGACCTGCGCGAGCTGCGATCCTGGCCGACCGGGACGAGGACGGGTACCTGCTGCAGATCTTCACCAAGCCGGTGCAGGACCGGCCGACGGTGTTCTTCGAGCTGATCGAGCGGCACGGCTCGGAGGGCTTCGGCAAGGGCAACTTCAAGGCGCTGTTCGAGGCGATCGAGCGCGAGCAGGCCCGCCGCGGCAACCTGTAGCCGGCCGTCCCGGCGGACGCCGGTCGGCGAGCGCGGCCGCCCGGGCGGACCGCAGCTGATCAGGCCGGCCGTCGGCTCAGAACGGCGGTAGCCGGCCTGCGCAGCTGGCTGATCACCTCGTCGCAGTGCGCCGGGCCGCGGGTCTCCACCTGCAGCAGCACCTCGGCCTCGTCCGACCCGCAGCCGCGGCGTGACCCGCTCGTGCACCACGTCGAGCACGTTCGCGCCCAGCCCGGCCACCGCGGCCAGCAGCGCTGGCCAGCGCGCCGGGGCGGTCCGGGAGCCGGCACCGGAAGGTCAGGTAGCGGCCCGGCCGCGGCCAGGCCGTGCCGCAGCACCTTGGCCAGCAGCAGCGGGTCGATGTTGCCGCCGGACAGCACCGCCACCACCGGCGGCTCGAACATGCCGGGGTGCTCCAGCAGCGCCGGCCACGCCGGCCGCCCCGGCCGGCTCGACCACCTGCTTGGCCCGCTCCAGGCAGAGCAGCAGCGCCCGGGACAGGCTCTCCTCGGACACGGTCAGCACCTGTCGCCGAGCTCGGCGAGGATCGCCGAACGGGATGCTCGCCCGGGCTGGCCGACCGCGATGCCGTCGGCCATGGTCGGCGGCGGGCTCGACCCGCACCGGGTGCCCGGCCGCGAGCGAGGCCGGGTACGGCCGCGACCGCCTCGGCCTGCACGCCGACCATCCGGCACCGACGGGTCGGCGGCCTTGACCGCGACCGCGATCCCGGCGGCCAGCCCGCCGCCGCCGACCGGGATCACGATCGTCCGCACCTCCGGGCACTGCTCGAGGATCTCCAGGCCGAGCGTGCCCTGGCCCGCGACGATGTCCGGGTGGTCGAACGGGTGGATGAACACCGCGCCGCGTCTCGGCCGCGTAGCTCGCGCGCGCACTGCCAGCGCGTCGTCGACGGTCGCGCCGTGCAGGATGATCTCGGCGCCGTAGCCCCGGGTCGCCTCGATCTTGGGCAGCGGCGCGCCCTCCGGCATGATCACGGTGGCCTTCACGCCGAGCAGCGCGGCGGCGAAGGCCACGCCCTGCGCGTGGTTGCCCGCGCTGGCCGCCACCACGCCGCGGGCCCGCTCCGCCTCGGTCAGCCGGGCGATCCGCAGGTAGCCGCCGCGGGCCTTGAACGACCCGGTGCGCTGCAGGTTCTCGCACTTCAGGTAGACCGGGCCGCCGAGCCGCTCGGACAGCACCCGGGAGTGCAGCAGCGGCGTCGGCGGTATGATGTCGCGCAGCAGGTCGCGGGCGGCGGCCACATCGTCGGCGCTACGGAGGGGAAGGTCATCGCCATGCCTGCAGTGTCGCATCCGCGGCGGCCGCCCAGGATGCGAACGCGTGCCAGGGGCGACATAGTGTCGAATGGTGCAGCCAGACAACGAGACTCATGCAGCCGACGGAACCCCGCCCCGCCCCGCCGCCACCACCCTGGGCGAGCTACGCGCCAGCGGGCACGAGTATCGAGACCGTCAAAGAGGAAATCCGGCGCAACCTGCTGGCCAGGATGCGCGCGGGCGAGGACCGGTTTCCCGGCATCGTCGGGTTCGACCAGACGGTGCTCCCGCACCTGGAGCGGGCCCTGCTGGCCGGCCACGACATGATCCTGCTCGGCGAGCGCGGCCAGGGCAAGACCCGCCTGATCCGGACCCTGTCCGTCCTGCTCGACGAGTGGACGCCCGCCGTCGCGGGCTGCGAGATCAACGACCACCCCTACCCGCCGGTCTGCGCCCGGTGCCGGCGCCTGGCCGCCGAGCAGGGCGACGACCTGCCGGTCACCTGGCGGCACCGCAGCGAGCGCTACGGCGAGAAGCTGGCCACGCCGGACACCAGCGTGGGCGACCTGATCGGCGACATCGACCCGGTCAAGGTGGCCGAGGGCCGGACGCTGGGCGACCCGGAGACGATCCACTTCGGCCTGGTGCCGCGGACCAACCGCGGCATCTTCTGCCTCAACGAGCTGCCCGACCTGGCCGAGCGGATCCAGGTCGCGCTGCTGAACGTGCTGGAGGAGCGGGACATCGGCGTGCGCGGCTACGCGCTGCGGCTGCCGCTGGACCTGGTCCTGGTGGCCAGCGCCAACCCCGAGGACTACACCAACCGGGGCCGGATCATCACCCCGCTGAAGGACCGGTTCGGCGCGGAGATCCGCACCCACTACCCGCTCACGCTGGACGACGAGCTGGCGCTGATCCAGCAGGAGGCGCTGGTCGCCTGGGACGGCGCCGACCCCGGCGCGGACCTGCCCGAGCACCTGGTCGAGGTCATCGCCCGGTTCACCCGGCTGGTCCGGGCCTCGCCCGCGGTGGACTCGCGGTCCGGGGTCTCGGCCCGGTTCGCGATCGCCGCCGCCGAGTCCGTGGCCGCCTCCGCGGTCCGCCGGGCCGCGCTGACCGGCGAGGACGCAGCCGGTGGCCCGGGTCTGCGACCTGCCGCCGATCGTCGGCACGCTGCGCGGCAAGGTCGAGTTCGAGGTCAGCGAGGAGGGCCGGGAGCACGGAGGTGCTCGATCACCTGCTCCGGCGGGCCATCGCGGACACGTTCCGCGTCCCGGCTCGGCAGTGCCGACCTGAGCGGGCTGCTGGCCACGTTCGAGGAAGGCGGCTCGGTGGAGACCGGCGACCTGGTGCCCGCGGCCACGCTGCTGAGCCGGATCGGCGAGGTCCCCGGCCTGGCCAGGATCATGGACCGGCTGCGGCATGGACGGCGGCGAGTCGTTCGGCGAGGCCGCCGCGGCGCTGGAGTTCGCGCTGGAGGGCCTGTACCTGATGCGGCGGCTGTCCAAGGACGTCGATCGACGGCAGTGCGGTCTACCGGACCTGAGCAGCGGTGCGGCTGGCCGTGGACGGCGATGAGCGGCTACCGCTACGGCCGTACACCGACGGTCCCGACCCGCTGGCGCCGCCGTTACGACGCCCGCGGCGCCGTGGACGAGCTGGGCGACGCGGTGCTGGACGGCGCCGACCCGTCCAGCGCCCTGCGCGACCTGCTGCGCCGCGGGCGTGAACGGCCGCCGCGGCCTGGACGACCTGCTCCGCCGGGTCCGCGAGCGGCAGCGGGAGATCCGCAGCCGCGGCCGCCTGGACGGCATCCTGGAGGAGGCACGGGCGCTGCTGGACACCGCGATCGGCCAGGAGCGGGCCGAGCTGTTCCCCGACCCCGGCGACGAGGCCCGGCTGCGCGAGGACGAGCTGGACGCGCTGCCGTCGGACACCGCGCAGGCCATCCGGCAGGCTGGCCGACTACAACTGGCGGTCAGCCAGGCCGCCCGGGAGACGTTCGAGCGGCTCAAGGACCTGCTCCGCAGCGAGGTCCTGGACAGCCAGTTCCGCGGCATGAAGGAGGCGCTGCAGCAGCCGGACCCGGAGGCCATGCAGCGGGTCAAGGACATGCTGGCCGACCTCAACCAGATGCTCGAGGCCGACGCCCGGGGTGAGCACACCCAGGCCGACTTCGACAGCTTCATGGACCGCTACGGCGAGATGTTCCCGGAGAACCCGGCCAACCTGGAGGAGCTGGTCGACTCGCTGGTCCGCCGGATGCCACCGCGGCGCAGCGGCTGCTCGAGCTCGCTCACCGAGGAGCCAGCGCGACGAGCTGGCCGCGCTGATGGAGCAGACGCTGGAGGACGCCGGGCCTGGCCGCGGAGATGTCCCGGCTGGCCGACGCGCTGCGCGCCCGGCGGCCGGAGATGGACAGCGCGGCCTGGTCGCGGCGACCCGATGACCGGCGATGAGCCGCTCGGCCTGGGCGACGCCACCACGGCCCTGGCCGAGCTGGCCGACCTCGGCGACCTGGAGTCGGCGCTGCGCCAGGACTACCCGGGGCCCGCCTGGACGACATCGACGAGGACGCGGTCCGGCGGGCCCTGGGCCGCCAGGCCGTGGACGACATGGAGGCGCTGCGGCAGATCGAGCGCGAGCTGGAGCGGCAGGGGTACCTGCAGCGCAACGCGGGCCAGCTGGAGCTGACCCCGAAGGCGGTGCGGCGGCTGGGCGAGACCGCGCTGCGCCGGGTCTTCGCGGACCTGCCCGAGGGCGGCTACGGCGATCACGAGCAGCGCGACGCCGGGCAGGCCGGCGAGTACACCGGCGCCACCCGGCCGCTGGCAGTTCGGCGACGAGCAGGCCATCGACGCGCCCGCGACGGTGCGCAACGCGCTGCTGCGCGAGGCCGGGGTGAGGCGCCGTAGCCGTCGCCCGAGCGGGGTGCCGCGCCAGGCTGGCGAGCGCACCCGGGTCCGGCTGTCCGGCCGCGACTTCGAGGTCGGCGAGACCGAGCGGCGCGGCGTCCGCGGCCGTGTGCCTGCTGGTCGACCTGTCCTACTCGATGGCGCTGCGCGGCACCTGGGGCGCGGCCAAGCAGACCGCGCTGGCCCTGCACGCGCTGGTGCGCAGCCGGTTCCCGCAGGACTCCATCCAGGTCATCGGGTTCTCGAACTACGCCCGGGAACTGCGCGAGACCGACCTGGCCGGGCTGGGCTGGGACATGGTCCAGGGCACCAACCTGCACCACGCGCTGGTGCTGGCCGGCCGCTACCTGGACCGGCGTCCCGAGCACGACCCGGTGGTGCTGATCGTGACCGACGGCGAGCCGACCGCGCACCTGCGCCGGGACGGGCGGTCCTGGTTCGACTGGCCGCCCGTCGCCGGAGACGATCCAGCTCACCCTGGCCGAGGTGGACAAGATGACCCGGCGGCAGCGCGTCGCTGAACGTGTTCATGCTGGCCGAGGACGAGCGGCTGACCGACTTCGTGAACGAGGTGGCCCGGCGCAACGGCGGGCGGGTCCTGCACGCGGTGCCGGAGCGGCTGGGCGAGTTCGTGGTCCGCGACTTCCTGCGCACCCGCCGCGAAGCGCGCCGGTAGCGCCGTCGCGGCGTAGCCTCGGAAAGCACGGGGCCGGGCCGGGAGGGCACGGGAAAAACGAGGGATAGATTTTGCTTTACGGCTTTTCGGACGTGACACGGGCGACCGGATCTCGTAGTAGCGTTCGGCCGTTACAGCTATAGGCGGGCCGAAGGGGTGGCAGCCTGGCGGGCCTGCATATCTCTAGGAGGATCACGTGAGTACTGTTACCGAATCAGGCACGCGCTCTTCGGGCAAGCGCATCGGCGCCCTGATTCTGGCCATCGTCGGCATTCTGCTGGTCATCCTGGCCATGATCTACCTGATCACCGCGGCCGGTTCCCTGCCCAGCTTCATCCCCGGCCACGTGCACGGCTCCAGCGGCCACCACCCGCTGCGTACCGGGGTCGCGCTCATCGTGGGCCTGGTCCTGCTGGCCGGGGCCTGGTGGCTCGGCTTCGGCGGCAGGAAGACCAGCGCCAGCTAAACGTCCCGGCCGCCTGCGGGCGGCCCGCGCCACACGCATCACAGAGGCCGCCCCCGTCTCGGCCGGGGGCGGCCTGACCCCTAGGATCAGGCCATGTCTTTTACCGACCGGCTGCTGCTGTGGTTCCATATCGGATTTGTCATTTTCGCCATTGGCCCGGTCACGATCGCGAGCATGTCCACTCCGCGCTATATCCGGGCGCGCAACGTCGGCGTGCTCCGCTACCTGTCCCGGATGACCCGGATCTTCGGGGCGGCGTCGCTCGGGGTGCTGCTGTTCGGCATCATCGCGGGCCAGTCGCTGCACGAGATGACCAAGGCGTGGGTGACCGCGTCGATGACCCTGTTCGTGGTGGCCCTGGTCCTGCTGGTGCTCATCATGCGGGACCAGCACCGGGCCATCGTGCGCCGTGGAGGGCAGCCTCGCGGCCGCGGAGCACCCGCGGCGGCGGCGCGACGGCTCCGCCGCGGCCGCGGCCCGGCGTCCGCGGGAGCCGGCCGCGGCGGGCGGAGCCCGGCGGCGGACGGGAGCCCGCGCCCGGCGGCGGCCACGGCCACCGCCGCCGCGACCCAGCGCGCACGTGGCCACGGTGGAGCGCGGCCGGATCGCCTCGCTGGCCGGCGTGGTCAGCCTCATCTGGCTGGTCATCCTGGTGCTCATGGTCTGGCGGCCTGACGGCGGCCCTGACCAGGCGGCCCTGAGCAGCGGCCCGGGCCCGGCAGCGCTGGGCTAGTCCCGGCGAGCGCCTGCGGAGGTCTTCCAGCAGGTCCGCGCAGGTCTCGATGCCGACCGACAGCCTGATCAGGTCGTCCGGCACCTCCAGCGGCGAGCCGGCCACCGAGGCGTGCGTCATCCGGCCCGGGTGCTCGATCAGCGACTCCACCCCGCCGAGCGACTCCCCCAGCGTGAACAGCCGGGTCCGGCCGCAGGCCGCGACGGCCGCCTCGTCGCCGCCGCGGACCCGGAACGACACCATCCCGCCGAAGTCCCGCATCTGCTTGGCCGCCGACCTCGTGGCCGGGGTGGCCGGGCAGCCCGGGGTAGCGCACCTGCGTCACCGCCGGGTGGCTGGCCAGCATGTCCGCGACCCGCGGCCGCGTTCCGCGAGTGCTGGTCCATCCGGACGGCCAGGGTCTTCACGCCGCGCAGCGTCAGCCAGGCGTCGAACGGGCCGGCCACCGCGCCGGTCGCGTTCTGCAGGAACGCCAGCCGCTCGCCGAGCCCGGGTCGGCCACCACCACCGCCCCGCCGACCACGTCCGAGTGGCCGCCGAGGTACTTGGTGGTGGAGTGCACCACCGCGTCCGCGCCGAGCGCCAGCGGCTGCTGCAGGTACGGGGAGGCGAACGTGTTGTCCACCACCAGCAGCGCGCCCGCCTGGTGCGCGACGTCCGCGAGCGCGCTGATGTCCGCGATGGACAGCAGCGGGTTGGTCGGCGTCTCGGCCCACAGCACCCGGGCCGGCCGCTCGGCGAGCGCGTCCCGGACCGCGGCGAGGTCGCGTGATCGGCACCGGCCGGTAGCTCACGCCCCACGCCGTGAGCACCCGGGCGATCAGCCGGAACGTCCCGCCGTACGCGTCGTCGGGAATGACCACGTGGTCCCCGGGGGCGCAGAGCGCCCGCAGCAGGCAGTCCTCGGCGGCCATGCCGGACGCGAAGGCCAGCGCGCGCCGGCCGCCCTCCAGCGCGGCCAGGCACTCCTCGAGGGCGTGCCGGGTGGGGTTCGCGGTGCGCGAGTACTCGTAGCCGTCGCGCAGGCCGCCTACGCCGTCCTGCTTGTAGGTGGACACCTGGTAGATGGGCGGGACGACGGCCCCGGTCTGCGGGTCAGGCTCCTGGCCCGCGTGGATGGCCAGCGTCTCGAACCCGCCTCCGGAGGCGCCGTCAGAGTTGATCGTCACAGCTCACACTCTGCCACGGCGCACAGCCTGGTCAGCTCAACTCGGGTCGGCTAACCCGGGGGACGACCCGCCTCCGCTGTGGTCTGTGGTGCCGCTGAGCCTTCTGGGGCCCGCTGACGCGGCCCCTCCCCGGCCGTTTCATTTATCGTGGAGCGTTGTGCATCGCCGGCGGCGCACAACGCTCCACGATCATGAATGGGCTCAGCTCAGCGGCAGCGGCAGCGGCGGCACGGCTGAGGGGCCGACGGCGGAGGCGGAGACGGCGGACGCGGAGACGGCGGACGCGGAGACTGAGGCGCCTCCGGGTCAGCCGAATTCGGCCAGCGGGAAGGCCCGGTGCCGGCGCGGCGGGCAGAGGAAGTTCTGCCGCCGGGTCGCGGTGATGAACCGGTCCAGCCCGTTCTTGGACGGCCTGACCCCGAACTCCCGCTGGAGGTCCAGCGAGGCCTGGTTGACCCGCAGCCGCGCGAAGAAGTCCGCCGACGGCACGAAGATCGTGAACTGCAGCTTCGGCTGGCGGCCGCCGCCGGGGACATCCATGTCGTCGAATCCGGGGCCGTCCATCCGGATGTGCACCGGCGTCCCGTCCGCGGCCCGGGAGGACCGCTGCAGGCAGGACAGGTGCCCCATCCGGTGTTCGTGCTGGCCGGTACGGAAGTCGAAGTTCGTGCCGATGCCCTGGGCGGTCCGGCGCGCGTAGCCGGGGCCGCGGTTGGCGTTGGGCAGGACGGCGGGGCCGCCCCCGTCGAGGAACTGGTCGGAGTTTCCCGGCGCGATGTCCGGGGCGTGGAACACGTACTGCACCCGCTGCACGAACGCGCCATCCTGGCCGGGCGCCGACGCCGGCGTGGCCATGTCGTAGTACTGCAGCATGTCCAGGAGGTCATGGGACAGGTGCTGGATCGATCCGTGGTCGAAGTAGTCGCCGGCCACGGCGTCGGTGAACCGGGCCGCGGGGGTGCCCGCGAAGGTGCAGATCGCGGCCGGCCCGGACCCGTTGACCTGCTGGTCGGTGAACCCCATCCACATCGGCGACTCGGGCTGGATAAACCGCGCGTAGGGCAGGCCGCTGCGCTGCGCGACGGCCCGGGGCAGGCCGGCCTGGGCGAACATGTGCCGGCTGGACGTGAACGTGAGCAGGCCGCGCAGCGCCGGGGACGCCACCGGCTGGCCGCCCAGCGAGTGGCTGCCGTCCAGCCAGGCCAGCGCGTCCGCGAGGACGGACGCGTGGTCGCTGCGCAGCGTCAGCAGCATGTCGTTGGCCTCGATCACCACCGGCACCTGGTACCGGAGCTTGGTCACGCCCGGGTTGGCCGGGCTCACGTCGGTGGGGCCCGGACGGGCCTCTTCCAGGACGTAGCGGCGGCGGTCGGCGAGCAGCCGGGGCATCCGGGACGAGACGAGGGGCCCGGACAGCCCGCCGGGCAGCCGCCGGAAGTAGGGGATCCCGTAGGCCACGAACGTCAGCAGGCCGGCCGCGTGGAAGGGGTAGACGGCCTCCAGCCGGGCCAGGGCGCCGGCCAGCATGGCCTGGTCGGCCGCGGCCGGGGTGCGCTGCAGCCTGGCCGTCACGAACACGGTGTGCACGGGCGGCATCTGGACGGTTACCCCGTGGCCGGACGTCTGGGGCGGCGTGGCCAGCAGGCCGGCGATGTCGAACTGGATGTCGGGCCGGGTGGTGGTGGCCGCGGTCCGGCCGGGGACCCGGGCGAGCGGGCCCGCCACTTCCAGCCCGGCGGCGGCCAGGGCCAGTGCGCCCGCGCCCGTGAGCACCCGGCGGCGGCTGAATAGCCCGGGTCGGTCCATGCGCAGATAATGGCACACCGGCTTTCCGGCCGGCCACGGACTACCCCCGATGCACCCCACCTGAACTGCGCATACTTTGGCCGCAATTTCTCCATAACGGACTTTTCGTAATCGCCGGACCGGCCTGGCTGGCGGCCTTTCCGGGCGGGCCAAAGTCCGTGATGAGCGGAAAAGGCGGTCAGCTGCCTGCGGCCAGGAAGGTCAGCACATCCTGCCGGGTGATCAGGCCGGCCGGGCGGCCGTCCACCAGGACCACCGCGGCGCCCGCCTTTTCCAGGGCGCCCACCGCGCGGCTGACCGGCTCCCCGGAGCCCACCGTGGGCAGCGGCGCCGACATGTGCCCCTCGATCGGGTCCTCCGGCCGGGCCCGGCCGGAGACCAGCGCGTCGAGCAGGTCGCGTTCCACGATGGAGCCGATCACCTCCGCGGCCATGACCGGGGGCTCCTGCTTCATCACCGGCAGCTGGGAGACGTTGTACTCGCGCAGCAGGCCGATGGCGGCCGACACGGTCTCGTCCGGGTGGGCGTGCACGAACTCCGGCAGCCCGGGGAGCTTGCGGCCCAGCACGTCGGCCACCCGGGGCTCCATGGTCTCCGCGGTCAGGAAGCCGTAGTCGGCCATCCACTCGTCGTTGAAGATCTTCCCCAGGTAGCCGCGCCCGGTGTCCGGGAGCAGCACCACGATCACATCGTCCGGGGCCGCGGCCGCGGCCACCCGCAGCGCGGCCACCACGGCCAGCCCGCACGACCCGCCGGTGAGCAGGGCTTCCTCGCGCGCCAGCCTGCGGGTCATCAGGAACGACTCGGCGTCGCTGACGGCCAGCACCTCGTCGCACACGGCCGGGTCGTAGTTGGCCGGCCACAGGTCCTCGCCCACCCCCTCGACCAGGTAGGGCCGCCCGGTACCGCCGGAGTACACCGAGCCCTCCGGGTCGGCGCCGATCACCCGGACCCGGCCGCCGGAGACCTCCTTGAGGTACCGGCCGGTGCCGGTGATGGTGCCGCCGGTGCCGATGCCCGCCACGAAGTGGGTGACCCGGCCGTCGGTCTGCGCCCAGATCTCCGGGCCGGTGGAATGGTAGTGCGAGGCCGGGTTCTCCGGGTTCGCGTACTGGTCGGGCTTCCAGCCGCCCGGGATCTCGCCGGCCAGCCGGCTGGACACCGAATAGTAGGAGTCGGGGTGCTCCGGGGACACGGTGCCCGGGCAGACCACCACCTCGGCGCCGTAGGCCCGCAGCACGCTGATCTTGTCCTGGCCGACCTTGTCCGGGCAGACGAACACGCACCGGTAGCCCTTCTGCGCCGCCACGATGGCCAGCCCCACCCCGGTATTCCCGGAGGTGGGCTCCACGATGGTGCCGCCCGGCCGGAGCGCGCCGGACGCTTCCGCCGCCTCCACCATGCGCAGCGCGATCCGGTCCTTGACCGAGCCGCCCGGATTGAAGTACTCGACCTTGGCCAGCACGGCCGGGGCCTGGCCGCCGCCCACGGCCTTGGTCACCGCGCGCAGCCTGACCAGCGGGGTGTTCCCGACCAGCTCGATCAGGGACTCATGGACCTGCATCGCTACCACCCTCTGGAGGACCGGATCATTGACGCTATCCCACCGTCGTGCACCCTGGGATTAGACACACCCCCGCACGGGTTTAAGCTACTGGCCAGTAATCTGGCCTGACCCGCCCACGTTCGCCGCGGCAGCAAGGGAGCCCGCCATGCCCGAGGCAGTCATCGTCGCCACCGCACGCTCGCCCATCGGCCGGGCCTTCAAGGGATCGCTCACCTCGATCCGCCCCGACGACCTCACCGTGCAGCTGATCTCCGCTGCGCTGGCCAAGGTCCCGCAGCTCAGCCCGGATGACATCGACGACCTCATGCTCGGCTGCGGGCTGCCCGGCGGCGAGCAGGGGTTCAACCTGGCCCGGGTGGTCGCGGTGCTCCTCGGCTACGACAACCTGCCCGGCACCACGGTGACCAGGTACTGCTCCTCCTCGCTGCAGACCACCCGGATGGCCTACCACGCGATCAAGGCCGGCGAGGGTGACGTGTTCATCTCGGCCGGCGTGGAGTGCGTCAGCCGGTTCGCCACCGGCAGCAGCGACAGCTGGCCGGACACGCGTAACCCGCTCTTCGCCGGCGCCGAGGCCCGGTCCGCGCAGCTCGCCGCGGGCGGCGCGCCGGCCTGGCACGACCCCCGGGAGGATGCCGCGATCCCGGACGTCTACATCGCGATGGGCCAGACCGCCGAGAACGTCGCGCAGCTGCGCGGGATCTCGCGGGCCGCCCAGGATGAGTTCGGCGTCCGGTCGCAGAACCTGGCCGAGAAGGCCCTGGCCAACGGGTTCTGGCAGCGCGACATCACGCCCGTCACCCTGCCCGACGGCACCGTGGTGAGCGCGGACGACGGCCCGCGGCCCGGGACCTCCCTGGAGAAGGTATCCACCCTGAAGCCGGTGTTCCGCCCGGACGGCACCGTCACCGCGGGGAACTGCTGCCCGCTCAACGACGGCGCGGCCGCGGTCGTGGTGATGAGCGACGTGAAGGCGGCCGAGCTCGGCATCACCCCGCTGGCCCGGATCGTCGCCACCGGCGTGACCGGGCTGTCCCCCGAGATCATGGGGCTGGGCCCGGTCGGGGCCTCGCGCCAGGCACTGAGCCGGGCCGGGATGACCATCGGCGACATGGACCTGGTGGAGATCAACGAGGCGTTCGCCGCCCAGGTCATCCCCTCCTACACCGAGCTCGGCATCGACCTCGACAAGCTCAACGTGAACGGCGGGGCGATCGCGGTCGGCCACCCCTTCGGCATGACCGGCGCCCGCATCACCACCACGCTGCTGAACAGCCTGCAGTTCCACGACCAGACCTACGGCCTGGAGACCATGTGCGTAGGCGGCGGCCAGGGCATGGCCATGATCCTGGAGCGGCTCTCCTAGCCCCCGCCAGCCGGGCCCGGGCTCCCGCGGCCCGGGCGAAGCCCAGGTGAAGCCGGACTTACCGGGGCATTGCGGAAGGCTTACGCCAGGGGGTTGTCAGGGGCTCATCGGTGGTGCAGTCTCGACAGGGAGACCAGCCTGCCCCTGGAGGTGGCCATGTCCCTGAATCACTCTCCGGAAATGCACCAGAACATCATCGCCCGGATCCCCACGGTAACCGGGCGCGAACTCCGCGAGTGGTTCATGCGACTGGAATCCGGGCCCCCGTTCTCCCGCTGTGAAGAACGGGCTCACTGGCTGTCTGACGAGCATGGCCTGTCGCACGGCTATGCCTCCGCGATCGTGCACGAGTACGAGTTCCGCCGCCGTCTCCGGCTGAACAGCGCCTGAGCCGATAGCTAGCCCTGAGCGGTTAGGGAGCACATGCAGCCAGACCAGGCCCGGGAGTTCCTCCGCGCGAACCACCGGGCGGTACTGGCGACGGCCCGCGCCGATGGCCGCCCGCAGCTCTCCCCGGTGACCTGCGGCCTCGACGACGCCGGGCGGGTCATCATCAGCACCCGCGAGACGGCGGTCAAGACCAGGAACCTGCGGCGTAACCCGCTGGCCTCGCTCTGCGTGTTCACGGAGGGCTTCTTCGGCCCGTGGGTGCAGGTCGAGGGCAAGGCCGAGATCATTTCACTGCCCGAGGCCATGGAGTTGCTGGTCGCGTACTACCGGCTGGTCTCCGGCGAGCACCCGGACTGGGCGGATTACCGGGCCGCCATGGTCCGTGAGCGCCGGTGCCTGATCCGGGTCGAGATCGACCCGGGCCGGCCCGGACATCAGCGGCTAGTCCCCCGGGGGCCGCACCCGCCGCGCCCCGCAGCACCCACCCGCCCCGCACCTGCCCTGTGCCGCACCCGCCCGGCACCGCACCCGCCCGGCACCGCACCTGGCTGGCACCGCACCTGGCTGGCACCGCACCTGGCTGGCACCGCATCAGCGGGGGCCGCCCTGCACCAGCCGGGCCGCGCTCGCCGCGCGTGACCCCCGGTACGGCAACGTTATCTCCCTGCCGCACACCTGATGCTGCAACTCGGCGGCGTCCCGCGGTGACCGTCAACCTCCGACGAAACTCGGCGATACGCCGAGCCGAAAGGGGCAACTGTGGCATAACTCGATTCGGTCCTGGCGCCGGGCGCGCGACCCGGAGTTCTGCTGCAACAACCGGGCTGCTCATGGCAGGTATGGCCAGATTTTGCTGAGTGGTGATTTAGGGCGTGAACATGATCGGCAACGGCGTGAATGGCGGGGTTATAGCACTCGGTGCCGTGAAAACCCCGGCCGTTGTGCGACCAGCGAACGGCGCGTATGCCGTGGCCAGCAGGGCTTCCCGGCTATATCAGGGCAGCTCGAGGACCACCTGCACAACAGTGCCCCCGGTCGGAGTCGAACCGACACTGGGGACCCTTTTAGGGGGCCGGCCTCTTCCCTTGGGCTACGGGGGCTGGGTAATAATACCCCGGACCGTCTGAGCGACTCTCGGGCAGCCGAATTGATACAGAATGTTTCGCCCGGGGGGAGTTATCTATTTTCACTTGAACGGCGAATGCAAAGCGTAACCATTTCGATTACGTTCGACGGCTTTTGCTTACGGAGCGTTACCAGCACGTCCGCGCGTGCCGGGCGCACCCAAGCCTGCCCTCCCGCGGGCCCGCCGGAAGACCGTATCCAGCATGCCAGGGGTGACCCGGCCAGTGAACGTGTTCTGCTGACTCGGGTGATAACAGCCGATCAGCACCATCTCCCGGCCCGCGGCCGGGGCGGCCAGAACCGCCTCGGCCCCGTGACCGAAACGCGGCCGGGGCCGGGGCACGGCGTAACCACAGTCACCCAGGACCGGCCACAGCGCCTGCCAGGCGAACGCGCCGAGGCACACGATGACCCGCAGCTCCCCGGCCAGCTGGCCGATCTCCGCGGTCAGCCAGGGCGCGCAGGTGTCCCGCTCGGTCACGGTCGGCTTGTTGGCCGGCGGCGCGCAGCGGACCGCCGCGACCATCCGCGTGCCCAGCAGGCGCTGGCCGTCACCGGCCCGGACGCTGTCCGGCTGGGCCGCCAGCCCGCACCGGTAGAGCGAGGCAAAGAGCACGTCACCGCTCCGGTCCCCGGTGAAGACCCGCCCGGTCCGGTTCCCGCCGTGCGCGGCCGGGGCCAGCCCCACGATCAGGATGCGCGGCCGGTCATCGCCCCAGCCGGCGATCGGCCGCCCCCAGTACGGCTCCGAGCTGTGCGCGCGGCGCTTGTCCCGGGCCACCTGCTCCCGCCACTCGACCAGCCGGGGGCAGGCGCGGCAGACGGACTCCCGGGCCTCCAGCTCGGCGAGGGTTCCGGCGTCTGCCGCGAGCGCCCGCACGCCGGCCGCATCGTGCGCCACCGGGGTATCCGGGGTGGCCGGGTCGCCTGGCCAGCCCGACCCCGGCGCGGCCGGCCGGGGCTGCTCACCGTCTGCTCACCGCGTCACGCCAGCGGCGAGGGCCCAGGCCATCCCGTCCAGGATGTCGTGCTCGCTGGCCAGCACCTCCGCGAAGCCGAACCGCCGCATGATCTGCTCCAGCACCATGGCCCCGGCCGCGATCACGTCGGCCCGGCCCGGGTGCATCACCCCCAGCGCCGCCCGCTCCTCCCGGGTCTGGCCCAGCAGCCGGCGGGCCTGCGCGCTGACCTCAGCCGCGGACACCCGGGCGTGGTGGATCCGGGCCGAGTCGTACTCCGCCAGCCCCAGCGCCAGCGCGGTGACGGTGGCCACCGAGCCGGCCAGGCCCACCAGGGTCCGGGCCGCGGTCACCGGGATGGCCCCGGCCACCACGTCCAGCGCGGCGTCGATGTCCGCGGCCGCCGCGCTGACCTCGGCCAGCCGGGGCGGGTCTGAGTGCAGGTGCCGCTCGGTCAGCCGGACGCAGCCGATATCCACGGATACCGCGCTGACCGCGGCCGGCCCGGTGCCCTGGGCGGCCTGCCCGTCCCCGACCACGAACTCGGTCGAGCCCCCGCCGATATCCACCACCAGGTACGGCCCGCCGGCCCGGCCGGCCCCGAACTCGGCGGTGGCGCCGACGAACGACAGGTACGCCTCTTCCTGCCCGCTGAGCACCTCAGGCTCCAGGCCGAGCACGCCAGTCACCCCGCGGACGAAGTCGGCGGCGTTGGCGGCGTCCCGGGTGGCGCTGGTCGCCACCATCCGCACCGCGTCCGCGCCGAGGTCCCGGACGACGCTGGCGTATCCGGTGAGCGCCCGCAGGGTGCGCTCCAGTGCCTCGGGGGCCAGCCGGCCGCTGGAATCCACGCCCTGGCCCAGCCGGACGATCTGCATCCGCCGGTCCACGTCGGTGAGCCGTCCCGCCGCCGGGTCCACGTCCGCCACCAGCAGCCGCAGTGAGTTGGTGCCGCAGTCGATAGCCGCGACCCGGGCCGCCCCGCGGGCGCGCGCCGGGGGGGTCTCCGGGACGCTCACGGGACGCACGGACCCTGCGCCCACCATTCCCCGGCCGCGTCGGCCGCCTCCCGGCCCAGCGGGTTGGCGCCGGGCACGGCGAGCTCGTGCGCGACCAGCGCGTGCAGGCATTTCACCCGGTCCGGCATGCCGCCGGCGCTCTGCATGCCGGGCGGGAGCGGTTCCAGCCCCGCGGCGGCGGCCGCCGCGGCCCGCCGGCCGGTGTAGTCACGGTGCGCGGCCTGCTGCGCCGCGCGCAGGTCCGGCTCGGTGGCCAGCCGCTGCTGCATATCCCTCATCAGGCCGCCGGATTCCAGCCTGCTCACCGCGGCGGCCGCCCGCGGGCAGGTCAGGTAGAACAAGGTGGGGAAGGGCGTGCCGTCGTCCAGCCGGGGCGCGGTCTCCACCACGTCCGGCCGGCCGCACGGGCACCGGTGCGCCACCGCGCGCAGTCCGCGGGGCGGCCGGCCGAGCTGCTCCGCGACCACCTGCTCGTCGGGTTCGCCAACCACGGGCTCGTCAACCACGGGCTCCCCGTCACCCATGCGCGCGTTCCTGGTCCGCCTGGCGGACCGACTGCCACAACCGCTCGTACCAGGGGGTGCCCGCGGCCGCGCGCACGGCGGCGCTGCTGGCGGCCGCCCGGCCGCCGATGATCACATAACAGCTGGCCCCGGGCAGGCACATGTGCAGCCGGTCCTGGGCCAGCTGCTCGATGTAGGCGGGCTCGTTGAGCCGCCGGGCCTCGGCCCGCAGCCGCGCGAGCTCGGCCGTGGTGGCCTGGCTCTGCGCCTGGAGCTGGTCGATCTGGCGGCGCTGGGCGATGTACTCGCGCACCGGGTAGGCCAGGCTCAGCGCGATCGCGCAGACGACCACGGCCAGGACAGCAGCCCGGCTGGTGAACCGGGCCCGTTCCGGCGGCGGCCGTTCCCCCGGCGGGCGGCTGGGCTGCGCGCCAGGCATCACTCAGCCGGGGTCCAGCGGGGGAAGGCCGATGCGCCGGCGTAGCTGGCCGCGTCGTCGAGGAGTTCCTCGATGCGCATGAGCTGGTTGTACTTGGCGACCCGCTCGCCACGGGCCGGGGCGCCCGACTTGATCTGGCCCGCGTTGACCGCCACCGCCAGGTCGGCGATGGTCGTGTCGTCCGTCTCCCCGGACCGGTGCGAGATCATGCAGGCGAACCCGCTGCGCTGGGCGAGGGCCACCGCGTCGAGCGTCTCGGTGACCGAGCCGATCTGGTTCACCTTGACCAGCAGCGCGTTGGCGGAGCGCTCGGCGATGCCCCGGCGCAGGCGCTCCGGGTTGGTGACGAACACGTCGTCCCCGACGACCTGCACCCGGTCGCCGAGCGCGGCGGTCAGCGCCGCCAGCCGGCCCAGTCCTCCTCGCCCAGCGGGTCCTCGAGCGACACGATCGGGTAGGCGTCCAGCCACTCGGTGTAGATGCGGGTCATCTCGGCCGCATCCTTGGCCGAGCCGTCGAACTGGTAGGCGCCGTCGGAGTAGAACTCGGTGGCCGCGGAGTCGATGGCCAGCGCGACGTCGAGGCCGGGGGTGAACCCGGCCTTGCCGATGGCCTCGACGATCAGGTCCAGCGCGGCCCGGTTGGTGGCCAGGTCCGGGGCGAAGCCCCCCTCGTCGCCGACCCCGGTGGACAGCCCGTGCTGCTTCAGCACCGACTTCAGCGCGTGGTAGGTCTCGGCGCCCCACTGGACGGCCTCGGTGAACGTGGCCGCGCCGATCGGCGCGATCATGAACTCCTGGACATCCACGCTGTTGTCCGCGTGCGCCCCGCCGTTCAGGATGTTCATCATCGGCACCGGCAGCAGGTGCGCGTTCGGGCCGCCCAGGTAGCGGAACAGCGGCAGGCCCGCGGACTGGGCGGCGGCCTTGGCCACCGCCATGCTGACGCCGGTGATCGCGTTCGCGCCCAGCCGCGACTTGTCCGGGGTCCGGTCCAGGTCGATCATGGCCTGGTCGATCAGGCGCTGGTCATCGGCGTCGTAGCCGAGCAGCTCGGGCTGGATCTCGTCGATGATGGCCTGGACGGCCTTGGTCACCGCCTTGCCGCCGTATTCGTCACCGCCGTCGCGCAGTTCCACCGCCTCGAAGGCGCCGGTGGACGCCCCGCTCGGGGCGGCGGCGCGGCCCAGCGAGCCGTCGTCGAGGGCGACCTCGACTTCGAGGGTGGGGTTTCCGCGGGAATCCAGGATCTGCCTGGCGTGCACCGCCTCGATCGAGGCCACGATGACTCCTGAAGCTCGGCTGACTTATCCGTAATGGAGCCTAGTGGAGTCGCGGCGGGGTCGGCACCGGCCACGCCGACCGTGCCTGTCTCAGTCGGTACGGTGCGGGTGACGCCGCTGGGTCTCTTCCCAGCGGCGCACCGCGTCACCGTAGCGCCGGGCGGCGGCACGCAGCTCGAGCTCCGGGTCGAGACCCGCCCGGCGGGCCTCGGCCACCTGCTCGAACAGCTCCGCCCCCAGGCGGCTGCCCTCGTCCGGGCCCCCGGAGACGGCCAGATCCTGGGGCAGGCCGGCACGCTCGGCGCGGCCCTGCAGCTGCGCGGCCAGGGCCAGCGCGGGCTGGCCGAACGGTACCCCGTCCAGGGCCGAGGCGGGCTGGTCACCGGTGGCCCGCCCGGCCCGCTCGGCGGCCTTGATCGCGTCCCAGTTGCGGGTCACGTCGTCCGCGCCGGACACGGTCACGTCGCCGAATACGTGCGGGTGCCGCCGGACCAGCTTGGCCACGATCGCGTCGGCCACGTCGTCCACGGTGAACCCGGTCCCGTCGGCGCGCTCGGCGGCGATCCGGGCGTGGAACATGACCTGGAGCAGGACGTCCCCGAGTTCCTCGCGCAGCGCCGCCCGGTCGCCGCTTTCCAGCGCGTCCAGCGCCTCGTAGGACTCCTCGATCAGGTACGGCGCCAGCGACTCGTGCGTCTGCCGGGCGTCCCACGGGCAGTTCCGGCGCAGCGTGTCCATCACCGACACCAGGGTGAGCAGCTCGCCGCCGGGCAGCGCCGTGGAGCCGTACAGCAGTTCCACGGCGGCGCCGCGCGGCCCGTCCGGCCCGCCCAGCTCGTCCGCCAGCGCCAGCGGCCCGGGGGTGACGTCCGCGGGGCGGCCGGGCGGGTCAGCCGGGCACAGCCACACCACGGTCCCCGTCGTCTCCCCGGCCACGCGGGCCAGCTGCCGCGCGGTGTCCCCGGCGTCGTGCCCGCCCGCCAGCACCTCCCAGCCGATCCCGGCCTCGCCCAGCGCGGGCAGCAGCGGATGATCGGCCGCCGGGGCCAGCACCAGCGCGGCGCCGGCCAGGGTCTGCCAGGCCGGCCAGCTGAGCAGCCCGGCCCGGACCGTGGGCGCGGTGACCAGCAGCACCAGCCGCCGGGGCCAGGGTCTCCCGCGGTAGGACCGTTAGCTGCCTGGTCGGTCACTCCGATCGCGTCCCGCGCCCTAGCAGTGGGGGGTCAGCTGGGGGGACGCGGTCGCGGACGCGCTGGGGCTGGGCGAGGCGGTGCCCGGGGCCGCCGCGAGCTTGTCCGGCGCCGCGATCACCGAGACCTGGCTGTAGTCAAGCTCCCCGAACTGGGGGTTGACCTGGATGCCCATGCTCTTGGCCGCCCGGCACTGGTAGGTGTTGAACGGGTGCCCAGGGACTGCAGCGCCCCGGAGGCGGTCGGGCAGCTTGCCGCCGTCCAGCCGGGCCAGCAGCTCGTTCTGGATGGCCACGTACCGGCCCAGCTCGGGCAGCTGGTCCGGCGGTACCCCGTTGGCCACGGCCAGGTCGGTCAGCGTGACCCCGCTCTGCTTGGCCTGCGCGGCGGCGGACGCCGAGCGCCGCCTGCACCTGGGCCCGGGTGATGGTCAGGTGGTTGCGCTCGGCCATCTTCTCCCGGACCTGGAACCGGATCAGCCAGCTGAGCACCTCCTGCGGCATCTGCGCCACCGGGAACTGGAGCTGGACCTTGGCCTTGTCCGCCTTGTAGGCGGTGTCCAGGTTGTTCACCTCGGCCGACACGGTCGCGGCCGGGATCCGCGACGTGTTCGTGACGGCCGCCGCGCCCAGCCGGACGGTCCCGCAGGCGGACAGCGCGAGCGCCGCGGCCAGCGCCGCGGCGGTCAGGGTGATGGGGGTGCGGAGCACGACGGCGTCCCTTCCTATCCCTCAGGTGTCACCGGTGCGTCAGGCTCGAGGACAGCCTCGACGAGCTGCCCGCACCAGGTCAGGAGTTCGGTGTCCCGGAGCAGCGGGGCGCCTGGCGGGGCGGGCTGTCCCGGGCGCCGGCCGATCCTGCCCTGGGCACCGGTACGAGCATGCTACGCATGGCCGGCTTGAGCACCGTCTTCGGGTACAGCCGCTGGACCCGGACCTCGCGCGAGTCGGGCAGCTCGACCGGGGAGAACCGGATGAACGTGCCCTGCTGGACGATGTCGGTCAGCCCGGCCCGCCGCGCCCGGGACCGCAGCCGGGCCACGTCGAGCAGGTTGGCCACCGGCTCGGGCGGCGGCCCGTAACGGTCCGCGAGCTCATCGCGCACCTCGGCCGCGTCGTCCGGGCTGTCGATGGCCGCGATCCTGGTGTACGCCTCCAGGCGCAGCCGCTCCCCGGGCACGTAGTCGTGCGGGATGTGCGCGTTGACCGGCAGCTCCACCCGGACCTCGGGCCGCTCGGCCGGGCCGTCGCCCTTGAGCTCGGTGACCGCCTCGCCGATCATCCGCACGTACAGGTCGAACCCGACCCCGGCGATGTGCCCGGACTGCTCGCCGCCGAGCAGGTTGCCCGCCCCGCGGATCTCCAGGTCCTTCAGGGCCACGTACATGCCCGCCCCGGCCTCGGTGTGCTGGGCGATCGTGGCCAGCCGCTCGTGCGCGGTCTCGGTCAGCGGCACTTCCGGCGGGTACAGGAAGTAGGCGTACCCGCGCTCGGTGCCGCGGCCGACCCGGCCGCGCAGCTGGTGCAGCTGGGGCAGCCCGTAGGCATCGGCCCGGTCCACGATGAGCGTGTTCGCGTTGGGGATGTCCAGCCCGGATTCGATGATCGTGGTGGAGACCAGCACGTCGAACTTCCGGTCCACGAAGTCGCTCATGATCCGCTCGAGGGTGTGCTCGTTCATCTGCCCGTGCGCCACCGCCACCCGGGCCTCCGGGACCAGCTCGCCGAGCCGGGCGGCCACCCGGCTGATCGAGCTCACCCGGTTGTGCACGAAGAAGACCTGGCCGTCGCGGAGCAGCTCACGGCGGATGGCCGCGCCGATCTGCTTCTCGTCGTAGGCCCCCACCAGCGTGAGCACCGGATGACGCTCCTCGGGCGGGGTGAGGATGGTGGACATCTCCCGGATGCCGGCGATGCCCATCTCCAGCGTGCGCGGGATCGGCGTGGCCGACATGGCCAGCACGTCAACCTCGGTCCGCATCCGCTTGAGGTACTCCTTGTGCTCGACCCCGAACCGCTGCTCCTCGTCCAGGATGAGCAGGCCGAGCCGGGCGAAGTGGGTGTCCGGGGACAGCAGCCGGTGCGTGCCGACCACCACGTCCACCTTGCCCTCGGCCATGTCCTCGCGGACCCGGGCCGCCTCGGCGTCGCTGGAGAACCGGGACAGCATCGCGACCGTGACCGGGAACGGCGCGAACCGCTCGCTGAACGTGGCGTAGTGCTGCTGGGCCAGCAGGGTCGTGGGTACCAGCACCGCGACCTGCTGGCCGTCCTGGGCCGCCTTGAACGCGGCCCGCACCGCGATCTCCGTCTTGCCGTATCCGACGTCCCCGCAGATCAGCCGGTCCATCGGGGCCGGCCGTTCCATGTCCCGCTTGACCTCGTCGATGGCCTCCAGCTGATCGGGGGTCTCCACGTACGGGAACGCGTCCTCCAGCTCACGCTGCCAGGGCGTGTCCGGGCCGAACGCGTGCCCGGGCGAGGCCATCCGGGCCGAGTACAGCCGGATCAGCTCGCCCGCGATCTGCCGGACGGCCTTGCGGGCCCGGCCCTTGGTCTTGGCCCAGTCGGCCCCGCCCAGCCGGTGCAGGCTCGGCGCTTCCCCGCCGACGTAGCGGGTGACCTGGTCGAGCTGGTCGGTGGGCACGTAGAGACGGTCCGGCGGCTGGCCGCGCTTGCTGGCCGCGTACTCGATGACCAGGTACTCCCGGGTCGCCCCCTGGATGCTGCGGCTGGTCATCTCCACGTAGCGGCCCACGCCGTGCTGCTCGTGCACGACGTAGTCGCCCGCAGTGAGCTGCAGCGGGTCGATACCGGGCCGCCGCCGGGTCGGCATCCGCATGTCCTTGCTCGCGGTCCGCTGGCCGGCCAGATCCTCCTCGGTGAGCACCGCGAGCTTGAGCGACGGCCAGGTGAACCCCTGCGCGATGAGCCCGGTGCTGACGTAGGGCACGGACGGCTCGGGCGGCTGGTCCAGATCGCCGAGCCGGGCCCCGATGTCCTCGCCGCGCAGCATCTCGGCCAGCCGCTGGGCAGGCCCGTGGCCCTCGGTGACCAGCACCACCCGCCAGCCGCCGGCCAGCCACTGGCGCACGTCGGCGAGGGCGCGCGCGGTCTCGCCCCGGTAGCCGGGCACCGGTGCGGCGTGCAGCAGCAACGACACGCGGTCCCCCGGCTCAGGCTCGGCCGGGTCGCTGCCGTCGGCGCTACCCAGGTCCGCCGGGCTGAACGGGGTCACCGTCCACCAGCCGATCCCCAGGCGCTGGGCGGCCGCCCGGACCCCAGGGAGCGGCTGGAACGCCGCCGCCCCCAGGTCGATGGGGGCCTGGCCACCCGCGGCGGCGGTCACCCAGGAGGCCTCGAGGAACTCCTGGCTGGTCCGGACCAGGTCATCGGCCCGGGCCCAGATCCGCTCGGGATCGCAGGCCAGCACCAGGCCGCCCGGGGGAACGTGGTCGAGGAGCAGTTCCATCCGGTCCGCCAGGACCGGGGCGAACGCCTCCATGCCCTCGACCGCGATGCCGTCGGCCAGCTGGCCGAGGATTTCGGCCAGCCCGGGATGATCCCCCGCGAGTCGCCTGGCCCGCGCCCGCACCTCCGGGGTGAGCAGCAGCTCCCGGCACGGGGGTGCCCACAGCCCCTCCGCGGCGGCGTGCAGGCTGCGCTGGTCCGCCGCGCGGAAGTAGCGGACCTCCTCGACCGTGTCTCCCCAGAACTCCACCCGGAGCGGGTGTTCCTCGGTGGGCGGGAACACGTCGAGGATGCCGCCGCGGACCGCGATCTCGCCGCGGTGCTCGACCAGGTCGGTGCGCGCGTACCCGATCTCCACCAGGTGCGCGATGACCTCCTCGAAGCGGCCGGCTGGCCGCTGCGCAGCGCCACCGGCTCCAGCTCACCAAGCCCGCTCACCATGGGCTGGAGCAGGCTGCGCACCGGCGCGACCAGCACGCTGAGCGCCCCGGAGCGGGCGCTGCCGGCGTCGGGGTGGGCGAGCCTGCGGAGCACGGCGAGCCGCCGCCCCGAGGTGTCCGAGCGCGGCGAGAGCCGCTCGTGCGGGAGGGTCTCCCAGGCCGGGAAGCAGGCCACCGAGCCCTCGGGCAGCAGCGACCCCAGCGCGCTGGTCAGGTCCTCCGCCTCCCGGGCGGTCGCGGTCACCGCGAGGACGAACCGGGGCTGGCCCGCTGGCCCGGCCGGGGAGTTGCTGGCGATCGCGGCGGCCAGGAACGGGCGCAGTGCGGGCGGCGCGACGAGGTCGGTGTCAGCGTCGCCCTGGCTCAGGGCGCGCTGCAGCTGGGGATCCGCGGCGATGACGCTGAGCAGTCCGGCGAGGCTCATGGTGTCCTTGGGGTCAGCAGAACTGCTGGGGTAGGCAGCACGAAACGCCCGCGCTGACGGGCAGCAGGGGGCGCCCGGCCGCCCTGACGCGGGATACCCCTAGTTTACGTTCCGGGTCAGGCGGCTCGGACCCGGAACCACATCCCGGGGGGCAGGTTAGCGACTATCCGCATGCACAGGACTACGATATGTGTCCGTGACATCGGTGAGCGGTGTTCCCGGGGGCGGCGCTACCAGCCACGATGTTGCCCGGGACCGGGGGCGCCACGCCCAGAGGCAGCCACGGGCCAGGCCACCAGCCGCCCGGGCCCGGGACGTGCCGGACGCGCCCGAGACGGCGCTGTTCAGCCACTGGGCGCAGGGGTACGCGAGCGAGCGCTTCGGGCAGCCGATCGCCGTGCTGCTGGCCGGGGCGGTCACCGCCGCCGGTGACCTGGATGCTCCCGGGCTGCGCGCGGCCGGCGCCGATCTCAGCTTCGGGCTGGTCGATGATGACCAGCCGGTCACCCGGGCCGCGCTGGGCCGCCACCCCTGGCTGGCCCGCTGCACGCTGGGGGACCTGCGGACGGTGCCGCTGCCGCAGCGCTCGTTCGACATCGTGGCGGCCACCCTGCTGCTGGAACGGATCGAGCACGCCGAGCTGGTCCTCGACCGGCTGGTGGGCGCGCTCAAGCCGGGCGGCCTGCTGTGCCTGCAGGTCCGGGACCGGGACTGCGCGGCCGGCTTCCTGGACCGGGTCCTGCCCGGCTGGACCCGGCGGATGATCTGGCGCCGGCACCGTCCTGGCCGCCCGGGGCCGCATCCCGCCGTGTACGAGCGGGTCGCCTCGGCCCGCGGCATCCAGTCCTACGTGCTGATGCGCGGCCTGGTGATCGCCCAGCAGCAGCCGCTGGGCGGGCTGGCGGGCGGGCTCCGCGCCGCGCCGCGGGGTTACCTGGCCGCCCAGAAGCTGGTGGCGGCGCTGTCCCGGGGGCGGCTGACCGCCGCGCACGAGGAGCTCCTCTACGTCATGCGCAAGCCCGAGAACCGGTTCGCCCGGATCCTCTGAGCGCCGTCTCACCACGCCCGCGGGGCGCCGCGCGGGCCGCCCAGCGGGCGGGCTGGTGAAACCTTCCTGGCCGGCACCCCCCGGCGCGTGTAGCCTCTGGGTGCCTAGCGGATACGCACGGCTTGGATCAATCCGCGCCGGGGAGCGGGCGCGGCGCCGGACGGAGGTGAACGTGGCCGCTGAGGCGCCTGCCGGGCTGTCGGCGGACCTAGCGGGCCTGCCCGCCTGGACCCTGGACGAAGGCCAGCTGGGGGACCTGGAACTGCTGCTGTCCGGGGCCCTGCCGCCGTTGGCCGGGTTCATGACGTCCGCCGAGGTGGAGGCGGTGACGGCCGGGGGCAGGCTGCCCGACGGCACCCCCTGGCCGGTCCCGGTGACGTTCGAGGTGCCGGCGAGTGCCCTCAAGCCGGACGCGACCCGGCTGCTGCTGCAGGACCCGGAGGGCACCCCGCTGGCGGTGCTGGAGATCACGGACCGCACTGCCGGCCGTCCCGGACCTGATCCGGCTGGGCGGCCCGGTGACCGGGTACCGGCCGGCCGAGCATGGCCCGTTCCGGCACCTGCGGCGGCCGCCCGCCGAGGTGGCGGCGGAGTTCGCGGGCGGGCCGGTCCTCGGCTACGTCACCAGCGCGCCGCTGCACTGCCATCAGATCGGCCAGCTCCGGCACGCCGCGGGCCAGCTCGAAGGCCCGGCTGCTGCTGCTGCCCATGCGTGGCCGGCCCGGCGGAGATCGTGGCCCGTCCCGATGCCCTGGTGCGCACCGTGCAGGCCGCCGCCCGCCACCTGCCGCCGGGCACCCAGGTCATCCCGGTCCCACTCCGGCCTTACCACGCGCCGGCCCGGGACGAGCTGGCGCTGCGGGCCATCGTGGCGTCCGCCTACGGCGCGACGCACCTGCTGGCCGACAAGCCCGTGCTGGCCGGCCAGCCCGTGCTGGCCGGCAAAATCGCGGAACCCGCGGGCCCGGGCGACGGCGGGACCCGGCCGGGGCCGGTCATCCCGGTGCTCTCCCCCGGCGACTGGGCCTACGACCCGGCCGCCGAGGTCTGGCGGCCGCTGTCCCTCATCGAGGCGGGTACCGAGCGCACCGACCTGGCGTCCGGCGAGCTCGAGGACATGCTCGACCACGGGGTGGAGGTGCCCGCGTGGTTCACCCCGCCCGCGGTGGCCCAGGAACTGCGCCGGGCGCGGCCGCCCCGCAGCGAGCGGGGCCTGGTCATCTTCCTGACCGGGCTGTCCGGCTCCGGCAAGTCCACCCTGGCCCGGTCGCTGCGCGACGCGCTGGGCGAGCGGGGTGACCGGACGGTGTCGCTGCTGGACGGGGACCTGGTCCGGTCGCTGCTGTCCGCCGGGCTGACCTTCTCCCGGGCCGACCGGGACCTGAACATCGCCCGGATCGGCTTCGTGGCGGCCGAGATCGCGCGGCACGGCGGCATCGCGATCTGCGCGCCGATCGCCCCGTACGCGCAGGCCCGGCAGGCGGTCCGGCGGGCCGTTCAGGAAGTCGGCGATTTTCTGCTGATCCACGTGGCCACGCCGGCCGAGGTATGCGAGGCGCGGGACCGCAAGGGCCTGTACGCCAAGGCGCGCGCGGGCCTGATCGACCACTTCACCGGGGTGTCGGATCCCTATGAGGAGCCAGACGACGCCGACCTGGTCATCGACACCTCGGTGCTGACCCGCCAGGCGGCGCTGGAGGCCGTGCTGCACCTGCTGACCGAGGGCGGCTGGCTGACGCCGGCGCAGCCGTAGGCCCGGCCCGGTCGTCGCGCGCTGCGGCCGGCTAGTCCTCGTCCTCGGCCCGGGTGCCCGCGTCGAGCCGCCCGCGGAACCCCTGGATACGGGAGGTGAGCGCGGCGGACATCGCGTCCCGCTGCCGGGACAGCACGACGTAGCTGACGATGCCGCTGACCAGCAGCGCGGCCCCGAGGAGCAGCAGCCCCCGGGCGCCGACCAGGTACAGCAGGCCGGTGACCGCGACGAAGAGCAGGATCCGGGCCGTCGTATAGGCGATGGTGGAACGCATAGCGAGACCAGACTACTCGCCGCTGCCCGGCCCCGCGGACGGCTCGTCCCCCAGGATGTCCAGCAGCATCCCGGGGTCGATGTTGCCGCCGGAGAGCACCGCCACGGTGGTCTGCGCGGGCGGCAGCTCCTTGCGGCGGAACAGGCAGGCGGCCACCGCCACCGCGCCGCTGGGTTCCGCGATCAGCCGCGCCTCCCGGGCGGTCCGCCGGACCGCGGCCCGGATCTCGTCGTCGGTCACGGTGACGATGTCGTCCACGTACTCCAGCATGTGCTGCAGCGGCAGGGCACCGACCTGATCCGCGCGGAGCGCGTCGGCGATGGTCCGCTGGGTGAACTCCGCTGGCCAGGTCACCTGCTGGCCCTCGCGCAGCGAGTCGCGCGCGTCCGCGGCCAGCTCGGGCTCCACGCCGATCACGGCCGCGTCCGGGCACAGCGCGCGGACCGCGGTGGCCACGCCGGAGATCAGCCCGCCGCCGCCCACCGGCACCACGACCAGGTCCACCCCGGGGCAGTCCGCCGCGATCTCCAGGCCGATCGTGCCCTGCCCCGCGATCACCCGGCGGTCGTCGAACGGCGGGATCGACACCGCCCCGCGCTGCGTGGCGAGGTCGCGGGTGGCCGCGAGCCGGGCGGCCAGGCTGGGCGCCGAGACCACGATCTCCGCGCCCAGCTCGCGGATGGCCGACACCTTCACCGCGGGTGCGTTGTCCGGGACCACCACGACCGCAGGCATCCCGAGCAGCGCCGCGGCGTAGGCCACGGCCTGGCCGTGGTTGCCGCTGGAGTGGGTGACCACGCCGATCTGCCGCGCGGCCGCGGGCAGCGCGCTCATCGCGGCGTAGGCGCCGCGCAGCTTGAACGCCCCGATCGGCTGCAGTGATTCGGGCTTGACCAGCAGCGGAGGGTCAGCCCGCGGGAAGGGAACCAGGGGGGTGCGGACGGTCACCCCGGCCAGGACCGCCGCGGCGGTCCGGATCTCGTCGATCGACACGAGCGGCTGCACGCGATCACCCTAGATGAGCGGCACGGTTTTAAGGAAACTAGGGAGAAAACCGTCTTTTGTCGCCACACTTGGGGCAGGGCCCGATCATGAGTCCGGACGGCAGGTCAGGAGGGGACGTGCGTGGACGGCAGCAATGAGCGCCTCCTGACACCCGGGGAGGTCGCTGCCCTGTTCCGGGTTGACCCGAAGACCGTCACCCGGTGGGCGGCGTCCGGCCGGATCAGCAGTATCCGCACCCCCGGCGGGCACCGCCGCTTCCGCGAATCCGAGGTCCGCGCGCTGCTCCGCGGCGAAGGCGCGGGCGGTAAGGACGAGGACCGCGGCCGCTAGCCCCCGGCCGGCTCCTAGTCAGCCTGCCCAGGCCGGTGCACCGGGCCGGGCGCCACGCCCAGGCTGTCCCGGTACTCCGCGAACTGCCGCTGTAGTTCCGCGTCGCCCTCCTGCCACCGGCGGTGCCGTTCCTCGAGCTGCTCCTCGGTCAGGGCGTGCTCGGCCAGCCGGTCGTACTCCGCGTCGGCCGGGCCGATCTCCACGTACCCGTCGCCGATCAGCTGCCCGTCGTCAGCCAGGGCTGACTCGGGAACCAGGAGGTTCCCGTTAGGCAGCGCAATGACGTCCATGACTGATCACTCTAAAGCCCGTAGCGGAGATTGAAGTAGAGCATCACGTCAAGAGCGGTCCTGATGTTGCCGCCCAGCATGTCCACCAGGGCCGGCCGCTGCCGGGACGCGATCGCGGCGAACGCGTCGGCGAAGAACTCCCGGCGGCCCAGATCGCCCGGCTGCCGGTGGAAGTCACTGACCAGGGATTCCGTGCAGCGCTGGTAGAGCCGCCGGAACTCGGCCGAATCAGACTGCCAGCGGCCCTGCTCCCGGTCGATGTCGTCCAGGGCGTGCCCGACCTCATGGCACATGACGTCGGGCGCGGACGAGGGCCGCGAGCCGACGATGATCTTCTTCTCGCCGTAGGCGCCCGCGCACGCGTCCCAGGTCGCCCGGCCGGACGGCAGCGGGACGCCGCGCAGCCGGGACATGTCGTCCAGTTCCGGGACGCCGCCCTCGCCGACATGGATCGCGTCCACCCCGGCCGCGAGGATCTCCTTGATCATCAGCGGCAGGTCGGCCAGCCGGTTGACCGCCCGGACCACCGGGGCGGACGGTATCTTGCTGGGCGGCCACTCCCGGCGCAGGACCCGTTCCAGCGGCCCGCAGTTCTGGTAGCCCTGGGCGGCCCGCCGGGCGTGCGCGACCTCGTACCAGGGCAGCTTGGCTGCCTCCGCCTCGGCCGGGCGGGGGGCCTGCGCCGGGGCAGCACGCGCGTGCGCGCCCTGGGCCTGTCCCGGTGCCGGGCGGATCGCGGCGCGGTCGGCGCCATAGGGCCGCCCGGCAGCCCGGGTGGCCCCGGTGGCGGAGGCGCCAGGCCCGGCGCCACCAGTCCCGGAGGCGCCAGTCCCGGAGGCACCAGTCCCGGAGGCACCAGTCCCGGAGGCACCGGTCCCGGAGGCACCGGTCCCGGCCGCGCCGCTGCCCGGGGTACCGGCCCCGGTGTTCCCGGTGCGGGGCCGGCCGTCCCCGTGCGGGCCGGCCCAGGCGGACCCGGTCCACGCGGTCTGCCGCGCCGCTGGCCTGGGCCTGGCGGCCGCGGTGCCGGCCGAGCCCGGTCCGGACTGGCTCCGGGCCGGCCGATCCGGTTCCGCCCGGCCCGGCGGCGGCCCGCCCGGCGGCCGCCCCTGCGGCGGGCCCGGTTCCGGGTGCGGCCGGCCCGGCCGCCCCGGCGGCCGGCGGGCGATGTATCCGGCGCGGCAGGTCTGGCGGGGCGGACGGGACCGCGGGTGCCACGGTGTCATCCAGCGCCCCGGTCCCGTGCTCGCGGCGATGCCGGCCAGCCGACGGCATGCAGCTAGCAGCACTCACGGCCGGGGGGCCCGGCCTGGTGCTACCGCGTGATCGCGATCCTCCCGGGCGGGACCGGATAAACCGGCGAACGCGATCGATAAGCCGCAGCCGCATAAGTCGCACTCCCAGCGATCGCGTGCCAGGCTGCCAGGGTATGACGAAACAGCGCGAACGTCACCTGTCGTTACCGGGCGTTACCGGTTATGGATACCATCCCGTAACCGAACAACTCCCGTTATTCACTGACGCACCGGTCTCAGCTCCCGCTAAGCTGCGCGCATGTTGCTGGCTGGTGTCCTATCTGTGCTGCTCACCCTGGGTTTCTGGGTGTGCTGGTCCCGGTGGCCGCGGCGGCTGGCCCGGCCTGAGGGCTCCGCGGCGGAGGCTGCCTTCCGCCGGCATCCGGCAGGCCGCGGGCGGTACGTCTCCGCCGATGACCGTGTGTCACGAGCTGGGACGCCCGTGTCCGAGGAGTGGTCGGTGCCGCGCGGCCCGGACGACGATCCCGACTTCCTCAGCGAGCTCAACCGGATCATCCGGGGCGACCGCGAGCCGGGCAGCGACGACTGACCGACTCTGAGCCGGGGCCGTGAGCGGCCCCGGCTCAGCCGGCTCAGCTCAGGCCGGCGTAGGAGTGCAGGCCGGTGATGAACAGGCTCACGCCCAGCAGGTTGAACAGCAGGCAGCCGAATCCGAGCAGCTGGATGTAGGCGGCCCGGCGGCCGCGCCAGCCGGCCGTGACCCGGGCGTGCAGGAAGCACGCGTACACCACCCAGGTGATGAAGGCCCAGGTCTCGGTCGGGTCCCAGCCCCAGTACCGGCCCCAGGCCTGGTCAGCCCAGATCGCCCCGGCCATGATGCCGAAGGTCCAGATGGGGAACGCGAACACGACGGTCCGGTAGGCGATCTGATCGAGCCGTTCCGCGCTGGGGAGCAGCCGGAACACCTCGCCGTAGCTGGTGCTGAGGCCCGCCGCCACGCGCCTGGTGTGCCGCTCGGCGAACAGGTACACGACCGCGAGCACCGCGCCCACCATGAACGTCCCGCTGGCCAGGGTCATCGCGGTCACGTGAATGGCGAGCCAGTAGGAGTTGAGCGCGGGCACCAGGGGCCCGGCCGGGGTGTAGATGACGGTCTGGGCCAGCCCCATGATGATGACGATGGGGGCCATGAAGAACAGCCCGAGGTGGTACGGGCGGTACTTGATCATGAGCCCGACGAAGAACAGGACCGCCACGCAGGAGACCGAGATCACGAACTCGTACATGTCGCCCCACGGGACCCGGTGCACGGCCAGGCCGCGGGTGATCACCCCGGCGACGTGCAGGGCCAGGCCGGCGAGGGTGCAGGTGAGGGCGATACGGACCAGGCGGCTCACCGGGACCGGCGGCTGACTCCCCCGGCCGCTGCGGCCAGTCACCACGGTGCGCGGCCCGGGACTTCCCGGCCCGGCGCTGGCCGCTCCCGTGCTTCCCGGTCCCGGGCGGCCCGGGTCGAACCCGGCCACGTCCGCGCGGGCCGTGTCGTGGGCCGCGCCGCTCTCCGCGGCGCCGCTGCCCGCCTGGCCGCTGTCCGCCTGACCGGCGCCCGCCGCGACGCCCGCGGGCACCAGGTCGGGCACGGCGGCCCGGTCCCGGGTCACCACGGGGCTGCGCCGCCCGAACGCGAAGTCGGCCGCGAACGCGATCACCGCCAGCGAGTACAGCACCACGGCGACGATCAGCAGATGATCGCTGAGATGGGCGAGGCCCTGGTTGTCGGGCATCAGTCTGACTTCCCCTCGGTGGTCGGGGTGAGGGACGGGGTGTCCGTGCTGGATGACCCGGCGCCGGGGCTCCCCGCGCTGGGGCTCCCCGCGCTGGCCGTGTGGAGTGCGCGGGCCAGCCCGGTGAACTCCTCGTCGAAACCGCCGGCCGGGTCGGACCGGGCCAGGCCGCCCACGTCCACGACCGTCCGGCCGTCCGGGCCCGGGTAGGCCCGGACGAACACCCGCCGGCGGCGGACGAAGAAGGACAGCAGCAGGCCGGCCAGCGCCGCCAGCCCGGCGATCAGGGCGGGCAGCTGCCCCGGGTCGTAGGTGATGGCCAGGCTGATCCACTGCCGGTAGCCGGTGAACGTGAGCGTCCCGGCGCCGCCTGGCAACGTGATCGACTGCCCGGCCGCGAGCGGCCGGGGCGCGACCGGCAGCCGGGTCAGGCCGCCCGTGTTCAGCTGGTACACCGACTGCGGCGGCCCGCTGTCCATGCCCAGGTTGCCCTTATAGGAGACCAGGCTCACCCGCGGATTCAGCGGGGCCGGGAAGTCCGACTCCAGCACGCCGCCCGCGTCCACCGCGGTGGGCAGGAACACGCCGGCGAACCCGAGCTGGTCGGGATGCGCGTCCGGGACCTTGATCACGCCTTCGGAGGTGAGGCCGGAGGTGTTCACGGCGATGAACGGGACCGGCTGGTCGAAGACCACCTTCCCGGTGCCGTCGGTGACCCTGAAGACCGGCGCGTACCCGTGGCCGATGATGAAGACCCGCACCCCGTCCACGTTGATCGGGTGATTGACCCGCAGGTCGTCGTGGCGGACCGGCCCGCCGGGCTGCGCGGAGTAGGTCACGTCCGCGTTGAACGACAGCGGCTGGCCGCGCGTCGGGCCGGAGCTGACGTAGGAGGCGGAGAACCGGTTCAGCGTCATCGTGAACGGCTGGAGGTCCGAGGACGACACCAGCCGGCCCGGGTGGAACTCGTCCAGTGCCGTCACCGTGTTCGCGAACGAGGTCCCGCTGACCAGCAGCCGGTTGGCCTTGTAGCCGAACAGGCCGCCCAGCGCCACCGCCCCCAGGAGGGCCAGCAGCGCCAGGTGGAACACCAGGTTGCCGAGTTCCCGGCGGTAGCCCTTCTCCGCCGACACCCAGCCGTCGCCGGTCCGCAGCCGGAACTTGCGGCGGCGCAGGACCCCCGCGGCGGCGGCGAGCGCGGCGGCCGGGTCGAGGGTGCTCTCGTGCCGGGCGGACTGGGGCAGCCGGGCCAGGTTCCGCGGGGCGGGCGGCGGAGGGGTCCGCGCCGAGCGGACCAGCCGCACGGCGCGCGGTATCACGCAGCCCGCCAGGGACACGAACAGCAGCAGGTAGATCGCGGCGAACCAGGGCGCCGCGAACACGTTGAACAGCGACAGCCGGGACAGCCAGGGCGCCAGCGCCGGATGCGAGACGTAGTACTGCTGCACGGCCGCGGGGTCGATGCCCTGCTGCGGCAGCAGCGAGCCGGGCACGCTGGCCACGGCCAGCAGGAACAGCAGCACCAGCGCGGTGCGCATGGAGGTCAGCTGGCGCCAGCCCCAGCGCGCCCAGCCGGCCAGGCCGAACGAGCGGGGATTCCCCGCTGGCCGCGACGGGCCGCCTGGCGGGGCCGCCCCCTGCCCGGGGGCCGCCCGGCTGGCCTGCCCGGGGACGCGCAATCCGGTCATCGGGTCACCACCCGGGGTCGAGGTGGGAGGCGGTCACGGTCATGCGGGCTCCGCGGCAGCCCGCTGGATCAGGCTCTTCAGCCCGTTGTACGTGGCCCCGCCGATCACCCGTGCGGTGATCCGGCCACTACGCGAGATCACCAGTGTGGTGGGGATCCCGGCGGGCGGCACCGTATTGCGGAAATCCAGGGCGAGGTTGTCGCTGGGGTCGTTCAGGCTGGGGTAGGTGATCCGGAAATCGCTCATGAAGGCCTCGGCACTAGCCGGGCTGTCCCGGATATCGATGCCGACGAAGCGGACCCCGGACGCCGTGAAGTGCGCGGCGAGCGCGGACAGGTCCGGGGCTTCCTCGCGGCACGGCGTGCACCAGGAGCCCCAGAAGTTCAGCACGACGACGTGCCCGCGGTAGGCGGTCAGCGCGAGCCTGCCGCCGCCCACCACCGGCCCGCTGACCGCCGGGGCGACCGGCCCTGATCCCGCTCTTGAACACGGTGACCCCCGGGCTCCCGGACACGAAGCTCTGCCCGTTGCTGGCCGGGGTGCTGGCGGCGATACTGCCCGTGGCGCAGCCCGCCACCGCCAGCGCCGGGATGACCGCGAAAGCAGCCGCCACAACGCCGCGGGCCGCCCCAGCGGGGCGGGGAATCCGGCGGGCGGGAGGGGACACGGGAAAGAATTCTCCTACAGGCAGTAGTACCGCGCCCCATTCTGCCTGACCGGCCTGAGCCGTCTCACGGCGGGCCGGCCTGGCCGGTCTCCGCCGCCCGGCAGGGCGTAGGCAGCGGGCAGATCAGGCCCCGGGCGTCTGCGGCGGCCCGGACCCGGCCGGCTCGCAGTAACTGACGCTGGTGATCGCGTCCCCGGTATAGCGGAAGGTGGTCACGCTGGCCAGCGCGCACTGCCGGTGCCCGGGGTGATGCCACAGCCGCTGTCCCTCGGCGGCCCGGCGGGCGATCCAGATCGGCAGCTGGTGGCTGACGCAGACCGCCTCGTGGCCGCGAGCGGCCCGGGCCACGTCCGTCATGACCGCGAGCATCCGGGCAGCGATGGACGTGTAGGGCTCACCCCAGGACGGCCGGAACGGGTTGTACAGGTAGCGCCAGTCCACCGGGTGGCGCAGGGCTCCCGAACCCACGCCGAACGTCGTTCCCTCATAGACGTTGGTCGGCTCGATCAGCCGCTCGTCGATGCCCACCTCCAGCCCGAACTGCGCGGCCAGCGGGGCCGCCGTCTCCCGGGTCCGGTCCAGCGGCGAGGATCGCAGCAGCACCACGTCCCGGCCGGCCAGGAACCCGGTGGCGGCCTTGGCCATCAGGCGCCCCTCTTCGGAGAGGTGGAAGCCCGGCAGGCGGCCGTAGAGGATCCCGCCCGGGTTGTAGACCTCACCGTGGCGCAGCAGGTGCACCACGGTGCTGGCGGACGGCCCGGATGGTGCTTCGCCGTCTTCCGCGTTCGCCCCGCTCGTCTCAGTCATGGCTGGCCTAGCCTACCGGGACATCTGCGCTGATCCCGGCGCGGGACGGGCGCACCGGAAGATGAACGGCGGGTAAACTGGCCTCAGCTCGTGGCTGCGCCTAGGGTTCCGCGCCTCACCCGTCACCTGCCGGTGGGAAACACCGGAGCGACCACAATCAGGGCGGGGCGGGCTGGACCGAGCGGCGCCAGGCGCCCCAGCGCCCACACCTGACGGGATAGAAACCTCGAGGGCTCTCAGTCAGCCACGCCCTGGGCCAGCGCCAGCCGGTTCCCGGGGCCCGGACCTGGAGCCGCCTCGTGAGCGCCACCGCTCTCGCCCTCATCCTCGTCGCCGCCCTCGCCCACGCCAGCTGGAACCTGTTCAGTAAGCAGGCCTCGGCGTCGGGCGCCGCCTCGTTCGTCTGGCTGATGAGCCTGACCGCCACGGTCCTCTACGCCCCGGTGGTGGCGGTGAGCGTGCTGCTCAGCCCGCCCCGGCTCACCCCGCTGGACTGGGTGTTCATGACCGGCACCGGACTGCTCCAGGTGGGCTACTTCCTGTTCCTGCAGAGCGGTTACCGGCTCGGCGACCTGTCCCTGGTCTACCCGCTGGGCCGGGGCAGCGGCGCGCTGCTGGCCGCGCTGGCCGGGATCATCCTGCTCGGCGAGCGGCCCGGCCCGGCGGGCATTGCCGGCATTGTCCTGGTCGTGCTCGGCGTGCTGGTGCTGGGCGTCCCGGCGCGGGGCGCGGGCGCCCGGTCCCCGGCGACGCCAGCCCCGGCCGAATCCCGGCCGGCCGCACCGAGTCCGCCGGCCCGGCCGCCGCGGTCTCGGCCACGTCCCCGGCGGGCCCCGCGGCCCCGCGGCCCGCCGCCCCGCGGACCTCCCGCGCGATCATGTTCGCGCTCGTGACCGGGACGTTCATCGCGTCGTACACGCTCTGGGACAAGTACGCGGTCGAGCACGCTCAAGGTGCCACCGCTCCTGCAGGGCTACGCCTCGCTGCCCGTCATGGCGCTGGTCCTGGCCCACTCCGCGGTGCGCCAGCGGGACCGGACCGCGCAGGTCTGGCGCGGCTACCGCCGCCAGGTGACCGGCGCCGCGGTGCTGTCGCCGCTGGCCTACGTCCTGGTGCTGATCGCGATGAGCTTCACCGCGGTCAGCGCGGTCGCCCCGGCCCGTGAGGTGAGCGTGCTGGCCGGCGTGGTCCTCGGCCGCAGGCTGCTCGGCGAGGGCGGCCTGGCCCGCCGCCTCACCGCGGCCGCCGCGATCGCGCCGGCATCATCTGCATCGCCGTCGGCTGACCCCGCCCCCCATCGCGCCCCGCCCGCCGCCGCCCGCGCCCCCGCTCGCCACCGCCCGCGCCCCGCCCGCGACCGCCGCCAATTCCCGCGGCGTGCCCGAACCGGGCAACGCGCCATCGCACGTTCCGCGGAAGATCGCCGGCACCGTGATCGGTGTGACTGGTGATGCCGGCGGGTGGTCCCGGAGGGTCGGGCGGCCAGCGGCCTCGGGATCAGCCCAGGGCCACGGCGGCGCGCGGCCGCGGCGGGCAGCGCGGCGGCGATCCGGCTGCACCGCCGCGTCGTCGTGCGCCGCGGACAGGAACCACGCCTCGTACGGCGACGGCGGCAGGTAGACGCCCGCCGTCCAGCATCGCGTGGAAGAAGGCCGCGTAGGCCGGCACGGACTGGCCGCGGGCCTCGCCGAAGTCGCGCACCGGCTGCTCGGTGCCCGAGGAACACGGAGAACAGGCTGCCCGCCTGCTGCAGCCGGAACGGCACCCCCGCGGCCGACAGCGCGTCCGCTGGCGAGCTTGCGCGACGGCGGCGGCGGCCTCATCGACCCGGGCGTACACCTCGGGCGTGCAGGCCCGCAGCGTGGCCAGCCCGGCCGCGGTGGCCAGCGGGTTGCCGGACAGCGTGCCCGCCTGGTAGACCGGCCCGGCCGGGGCCAGCCGGTCCATGATCTCGGCCCGGCCGCCGAACGCGGCGGCGGGCAGCCCGCCGCCCATCACCTTGCCGAACGTCATCAGGTCGCCGGCCACGCCCTCGCGCCCGTACCAGCCGGAGCGCGGTGACCCGGAAGCCGGTGAGCACCTCGTCCATGATCAGCAGCGCGCCGTACTCCCGGCACAGCTCGGCCAGCAGCTCGTTGAACCCGCCGGCCGGCGGCACCACGCCCATGTTGGCCGGGCAGGCCTCGGTGATCACGCAGGCGATCTCGCGGCCGTGCTCCGCGAACGCCTGCCGGACCGCCGCGGCGTCGTTGTAGGGCAGCACCAGGGTGTCGGCCGCCGCCGCGCCGGTCACCCCGGGCGAGTCCGGCAGCCCGAACGTGGCCACCCCGGAGCCGGCCGCGGCCAGCAGCGCGTCCACGTGCCCGTGGTAGCAGCCGGCGAACTTCACCACCACGCCGGCGCCCGGTGAACGCCCGGGCCAGCCGGAGCGCCGTCATGGTGGCCTCGGTGCCCGAGTTGACCAGCCGGACCTTGTCCACCGGGGCGCGCGAGATCTCCTCGGCCAGCTCGACCTCGCCGGGGGTCACGGTGCCGAACGACGTGCCGCGGGCGCGCCGCCGCCGTGAGCGCCCGGTCACCGCGGGATGGGCGTGCCCGAGGATCATCGGGCCCCACGAGCAGACCAGGTCCACGTAGCTCCCGGCCGTCGACATCGGTGAGGTACGCGCCGCGGCCGGAGGCCATGAACACCGGCGTCCCGCCGACCGCGCCGAACGCGCGCACCGGCGAATTCACCCCGCCCGGCGATGACGGCGCTGGCCCGGCTGAACAGGCTCGCCGGATCGGCCGGCGCCACTCATCTGGCCGTCCTCGTCGCACGCGTCGGCGAGGAACTCGAGCAGCCGCACCGCATCGGGCAGCGGACGGCCGCCCTGCTCCCGGGCGGCTGCAGCCGCGCGGCCGGCGCCGGCGCCGTACCGGGACGGCGGGGCCAGCACGTAGCTGTTCCGGCAGTGCCAGCGCAGGCTGGCCAGCCTCGCGCCACGTCCTCGGGCGCGCAGTCCAGGTGGCAGGACCACCACTCGTCCTCGTCGTCGGGAGCGCCGCGGGTCGCCACGAAGAACAGGGTGCGGTCCGCCGCCCAGCGCCACCGGCCCGGGCCGCACCCCGGCGGCCCCATCATCGTCCAGCGCCGCCAGGCCCGCCGCGGCCGGCACGTCGAGCACGTCGAACACCCGGCCCGTGGGCAGGATCACGTTCGCCTCGGGATGGTCGAGCCCACCGCTGCCGAGCCTTCGGCCGGATCGACGGTGGCCTGGATCTGCCAGGCCGGCGACATCGGGTGCGCGCCGGGGCCGGGCAGCCGACCCGGTCGCAGGAGCAGGCCCGGCCCGCGCTGCGCGCGTTCTCCCCGGCGGGTGGGCGCCCACGCACACCGGCCAGCCCATGGCCGCGTACGCGACGGCCGCGGCGGCCATCCGCCCGCTCTCCCGGCGCCGGCTCCGGCGCAGTGCCGGTGCGACCATTCAGTGCTCCAACTCCAGCACGTGCTCCAGCCTGCGCGCGGGTTGCTGTCCTTACTGATGATGACGGGTCCAGTGCGCTGCGCGCAGGCTACCGCCCCGGCAGATACCGACATGTTGCCGATCGCACAGTCCCCCCGGACTCACGCTCCCCCCTGGACACTCTGCCTCCCGGGTAAACCCGCCCCGTTCCCGGGGCTCAGGCCAGCCTTCGGGCCAGCTCGGCCGCCCAGTAGGTCAGGATGATGCTCGCCCCGGCGCGGCGGATCGCGGTCAGCGTCTCGTCGATGACCCGGTCCCGGTCCAGCCAGCCGTGGGCCGCCGCCGCCTCCACCATCGCGTACTCCCCGCTGACCTGGTAGGCCGCGACCGGCACCGGGGACGACCGCGGCCACCTGGGTGATGACGTCCAGGTAGGCCAGCGCCGGCTTGACCATCACGATGTCGGCGCCCTCGGCCAGGTCGAGCGGCTACCTCGCGCAGCGCGTCGGCGGATCCGCGGGTCCTGCTGGTAGGAAGCCCGGTCGCCGAACTGCGGGGCGCACTCGGCGGCGTCCCGGAACGGCCCGTAGAAGGCCGAGGCGAACTTCGCCGAGTAGGCGCAGATCGCCACGTCCGGGTACCCGGCGCCGTCCAGGGCCGCCCGGATCGCGCCGACCTGGCCGTCCATCATCCCGCTCGGCGCCACCACGTGGCGCGCCCGCCGCCGCCTGGGCGACCGCGATCGAGCCGTACCGCTCCAGCGTGGCGTCGTTGTCCACGTCGCCGGAGCCGGTCAGCATCCCGCAGTGGCCATGATCGGTGTATTCGTCCAGGCAGAGGTCGGCCATCAGCACGGTGGCGTCGCCCACCTCGGCGGACAGGTCGCGGAGCGCCAGGGCGAGGATCCCGTCCGGGTCGTCGGCCGCCGAGCCCCGGGCGTCCTTGACCGCCGGGATCCCGAACAGGACCAGCCCGCCCACCCCCGCGGCCACCGCCTCGGCCGCGGCCTTGCGCAGGCTGTCCCGGGTGTGCTGGACCACGCCCGGCATGGAGACCACCGGCTGCGGCTCGCTGATCCCCTCCTTGACGAACATCGGCAGCACCAGGTCTGACGGCCGGACGCTGGTCTGCGCGACCAGCCGGCGCAGCGCCGGGGTCCGGCGCAGCCGGCGCGGCCGGGCGGCAGGGAACTGCGCCCGGGCATCCAGCGTCTTCGGGCGCCTTCCTCTGACCGGCACGCCGGCGCCGCGCGCCGCGGCGCCGCTCACTGGGCTTGCGGACCGGCTCCCCGGCCGCGATGGCGGCCTCCCGGACGCCGGCCGCGTACTCGGCCAGCGCGTCGACCAGGCCGGTGGCCGAGGGCTTGGGCGCCTTGACGTCCACCCGGAGGCCGAACTCCGCGGCCGTCTTGGCGGTCTGCGGGCCGATCACCGCGATCACGGTCACCGCGTGCGGCTTGCCGGCGATGCCGATCAGGTTGCGCACCGTCGAGGAGGAGGTGAACAGCACGGCGTCGAACCCGCCGCCCTTGATCGCCTCGCGGATCGGCGCGGGCGGCGGCGCGGCCCGCACGGTCCGGTAGGCGGTGACGTCCTCGGTTTCCCAGCCCAGCTCGTTGAGCCGGGCGACCAGCGTCTCGGTGGCGATGTCGGCCCGCGGCAGCAGCACCCGGTTGATCGGGTCGAGACACGGCTGTCGTAAGGCTGCCAGGCCGCGGCGAGGCCCTCCCCGGACTGCTCGCCCTCGGGCACCAGGTCGGGCTTGATGCCGAAGTCGCTGCAGCGCCCGGCCCGGTCTGCTCGCCGACCGCGGCGACCTTCACCCCGGCGAAGGCCCGCGCGTCCAGCCCGTACTCTTCGAGCTTCTCGCGGACCGCGCGGACCGCGTTGACCGAGGTGAACGCGACCCACTGGTACCGGCCGGTGACCAGGCCCTTGACCGCGCGCTCCATCTGCTGCGGGGTGCGGGGCGGCTCGACCGCGATGGTCGGCACCTCCTCCGGCACCGCGCCGTAGGCCCGCAGCCGCTCCGAGACCGCTCCGGCCTGCTCCTTGGTCCGCGGCACCAGCACCCGCCAGCCGAACAGCGGCTTGGTCTCGAACCAGGACAGGTCCTGCTGGGCCCCGGCGGCCTCGCCGACCACGCCGACCGCGGGGCCGGTCTCGGTGAGCAGGCTGACCCCGGCCGCCTTGAGGTCGGCGGTCACCGAGCCCAGCGCGCAGCGGATGGTCAGCTGCTCGGTGGTGGTGCCGTTCCAGGTGATGGTGAACGGGGTGCGCTCCGGCCAGCCGACGGCCATCAGCATCTTGGCCAGGTCGGCCGGCCCGGCCTCGACCCCCAGGATGACCAGGCTGCGAGGCGGCTGGCCATCGGCCGACAGGCGGCTGACGTCGGCGGCGTGCACGATCCGGACGTCGCCGCCGGCCTCGGAGGTCAGCGGGATGCCCGCGTAGGCGGGCACCGCAGTCGCCGCGGGCATGCCCGGCACGATCTCGAACCGGACCCGCGCCTTGGCGCACGCGGCCGCGGCCGCCGCGGCCGAGCCGAACAGCAGCGGGTCGCCGTCGTAGGCCGACCACCGCCAGCTGGCCGGCCTTGGCCGCCTTGACCAGCAGCCGGGGATCGGTGTCTAGCTCGGCCACGCCGCGGAGGTCCGCCGTGGCGGGCAGCAGGTGCCGCACCCGGTCGGTGACCTCAGCGCTGGCGAACAGCAGGTCGGCCCGGCTGAGCAGCCCGGCGGCGCGCACGCGTGAGCAGCTCCGCGCTGCCGGGCCCGGTGCCCACGAACGCGGCCAGCCCGGGCTGGGCGGCCCGGCTCCCGGCGGTGAGCCCGTCCTGGGCGGACGGCGCGCTGCCCGGGCCGGTCCCGGCCGGACCGGCGGCGGCCGAACCCGGGCCCGCCAAACCGGGCGTGTCCTTCTTCGTCGTGGATGTCACAGTCACGATGCATCGTCCCCGTTGCTGAAGTAATCCGCAGACCCGGCCGCGTAGGTCGCCGCGCCCAGGCGCAGCAACTCGGCGGCGACGTCGCGGCCGAGGCGTCCGGCCTCACCCGCGGGGGCGGTTGCGCTGGCTCGCAACGCCGACCCCCCGTCAAGCGCCGCCACAACCGCTCTCAGCTGCAGTATCTCCGTTCCGGCAGCATACGCACCTACCGGCGCGCTGCAGCCGGCCGCGCAATCCGGCCAGCACGGCCCGTTCCGCGGTGACCGCAGCCCGGCTGGCCGGGTCGTCCACCTGGGCCAGCCACCCGGCCAGGTCGGTGTCGCCGGCCCGGCATTCCACCGCCAGCGCGCCCTGGCCGGGCGCCGGCAGCATCTCTTCCGGCTCGAAGATCTGGGTCACGGCGTCCAGCCGGCCGATCCGGGCCAGCCCGGCGCTGGCCAGCAGCACCGCGTCCAGCTCCCCGGACTCGACCTTGCCCAGCCGGGTACCGGCGTTCCCGCGCACGGGCACCGCCCGGATGTCGGGGCGCAGCAGCCGCAGCTGGGCCGCCCGGCGCGGTGACCCGGTGCCGACCGTGGCCCCGGGCGGCAGGTCGGCGAACTTGGCGCCGTCGCGCGGCGGCCAGCGCGTCGCGCGGGTCCTCCCGGGGCGGCACCGCGGCCAGCACCAGCCCGGGGGCCGGGGCGACCGGAAGGTCCTTGAGCGAGTGCACGGCCAGGTCAACCTGGCCGGCCAGCAAGGTGCTCCCGCAGCGCACTGGCGAACACGCCGGTGCCGCCGATCTGGGCCAGTTCAGCCCGGGTCACATCGCCGAACGTGGTCATCCCGACCAGCTCTACGCTGACCCCGGTGCGCTCGGTAATCAGCCGGGCCACCTGGCCGGACTGGGCCATGGCCATCGGGCTCTTGCGGGTGCCGAGCCGCAGCGGCGGCCTGCTCACGTATCGTCCTCCTGCCTGCGTGCTGCGTCGGGCGGCGCGCTTGATGCGCCAGCATCGGCCAGCGTCACCGCCGCGACCACCGCCGGGTCGAGATCGAACAGGACCCGCAGCGCGTCCTCGTAGGCGTCGCCGCCGGGGGATCCGGCCAGCTCCTTGACCCGCACCGTCGGCGCGTGCAGCAACTTGTCCACTACCCGGCGCATGGCCCGTTCCACCTCACCGAGGCGTGCGGTGATCGGCCGGCAGCCGCCCGGCCAGCCGGGCCAGCTCGGCGTCCACCACCTGGGCCGCCTTGGCCCGCAGCGCGACCACGGTGGGCGCGACCCGGGCCGCGTGCACCGCGGACACGCGGGCCGCGAACTCCTCGGCGACGATGGCCCGGACCGCGCTGACGTCCGCGTCCCGGGTGGCCAGCCCGGCCAGTTCCGGGGCGTCCCGGCGCCGGCCGGGAGGTCCCCGAGCGTGTCCAGGCCGACCAGGTCCGCCCCGGGCAGGCCGGCCACGGCCGGGTCCACGTCGCGGGGCATGGCCAGGTCGAGCAGGACCAGCGGGCGGCCGGGCTGCCCGCGCCTGGCCAGCGCCCCGGCGACCAGGTCCGCGCCGATCACCACGCCCGCGGCGCCGGTGCAGGAGATGACCAGGTCGGCCTCGGCGACCGGCCCGGCCAGGCCGGTGAGGTCGGCGACGGTGCCGCCGACCGCCGCGGCCAGCCGCCCGGCCCGGTCGGCGGTGCGGTTGGCGACCACGATGTGCGCCGCGCCCATCCGGGCCGCGGTGGTGGCGGCGAGCGAGCTCATCGAGCCGGCCCCGACGACCAGCACCCGCAGCCCGGCGAGCGGCCGGGACGGGTCGGGCGGCCGGCCGCCGGGGCCAGCCTGCCCCGCGCGACCGCGATGCCGATGCTGACCAGGTTCGCGCCCGCCTGGTCGATGCCGGTCTCGGCGTGGGCCCGCCTGGCGGTGCGCAGCGCGAGCGTGCCCAGCTCACCCAGGCCCCGGCTGAGCGTGGCGTGCTCCCGGGCCACCGCCAGGGCCTGCCGGACCTGGCCGAGAATCTGGCTCTCGCCCACCACCATGGACTCCAGCCCGCAGGCCACCGCGAGCAGGTGCTGCACGGCCCGGTCCTCGTAGTGCACGTACAGGTTCGGGGTCAGCTCGCTGAGCGGGATGCCGGAGTGCCGGGCCAGCAGGTCGCAGATGGACGACACGCCGCCGTGGAACTTGTCCACCTCGGCGTAGACCTCCACCCGGTTGCAGGTTGACACCACGAACGTGCCGCCCACGTTCGGGGCCTGCGAGACGTCGCGGATCAGCTTGCTGAGCGTGTCACCGCTGACGACCGCCCGCTCCAGAACCGGGAGCGACGCGCTCTGATGGCTCAGGCCGACCACGAGCACGCTCATCGGCCCACCGCCTGGGCATCCTGCGGAACGCGCACCACCGACCTCCGCTGCGCGTGGAAGGCGAGGATCTGCAACTCGATGGACAGGTCAACCTTACGCACGTCTACGCCACCGGGCACATTAAGGACCACAGGCGCGAAGTTAAGGATGCTGGTCACCCCGGTCGCGACCAGCCGGTCGCAGACGGCCTGCGCGGTGCCCGCGGGCGTGGCGATGACGCCGATGGACACCCGGTGCCGGGCCACGACCTGCTCCATCTGGTCCACCTCCAGCACGGCGATGCCCGGCGATCTGGGTGCCGACCACCTCCGGGTCGCTGTCCAGCGACGGCCGCGATGCGGAACCCGCGGGAGGCGAACCCGCCGTAGTTGGCCAGCGCCCGCCCCAGGTTCCCGGCGCCGACGATGACCACCGGCCAGTCCTGGGTCAGCCCCAGCTCCCGCGATACCTGGTAGACCAGGTACTCCACGTCATACCCCACGCCCCGGGTGCCGTACGACCCCAGGTGGGACAGGTCCTTGCGGAGCTTGGCCGAGTTGACCCCGGCCGCGGCCGCGAGTTCCTCGCTCGACACGGTCGGGATGTCCTGCTCCGCGAACGCGTAGAGGACGCGCAGGTACACCGGGAGCCGGGCGATGGTGGCCTCCGGGATGCCCTGGCTGCCGTGGGCGGATCTGCCGTTCGCGGATACTGCACGCCGTGACATGCGCCGACGCTCCTGAGGGATCGACCTGCACTGGTGAACCTGCACTGGTGAACTGAACGGGGGGCTGCCCAGAAGCCCGACGAAAGGGTTGCGGTCTTCAACCGTACGCTCTTGTGAACGTTTGCACAAAGTCGGCCGGCCCGCCGCTCCCGGGGCGCGCCGGAACGGGATCACCGCGGTCAGCGCCGCCCGCAGGCGTTCCTCGCTGACCCGCCAGAAATCGTGCTGGACCCCGTCGATGAGGGTAACCGGGATCTTGTCCCAGTACTCCCGCATATCCGCGTCTGACCTGGTGATGTCCCGTTCCTCCCAGGGCACGCCGAGGTCCGCGGCGACCGTCGCGATCACCTCCCGCGCCGTGTCGCACAGGTGGCAGCCGGGCCGGGAAAGCAGGGTGATCACGTGCGCGGCGGGGCGGCATCGGGCCGCCCCGGCTCAGGGGACCCGGCGCGGCGTCACCGCCGCGACCTTGGCCTGCCGCACGCCGAGCTCGATCACGTTGGTGGCCAGGACCAGCGGCCGCCGGCGGGACTCGAACTCGGCCACGTAGGGCCGCTCCTGGTGGCGGTCGTAGGCCGCCCGGTCGGTGTAGAGCTGGTAGAGAATTCTCTGCAACGGCGCGGACGGCACGCCGTGCACCACGTAGGCGAGCGTGTCCGGCTCCCCGGCCCGGACCTGTTCGACCACCTGATCGGCCAGCCGGTCGAACTCGTCCGCGCCGGCGTCCAGCAGCGTGTAGATGGCGATCCGGCCGTAGAGCCGGTCGGTGTCCACCGGGCCGCGCTGGCCATGGCCGGATCGATCACGTCAGCGATGGCGGGCAGCTGCATGCCGGTGGCAAACTCGATGTCCTGGCCGGGCGTCAGGCCCGGGGCTGGCCGCGCCGTTCGGGCCGCGGCCATGGCCGGCGGCACGCGCCCGGCCGGGTCACGCCCGGGGCCGCGGATCCGTTCGGCCGGAACAGCGGGTCGAAGGCGCCCGTGACCGGCTCGACCGGGTCGACCGGCGTCGGAAGCCTCCCGTATCCCCGTACTGGCCGCGGTAGCGGTCCCCGTAGGGATCGCCGCGGTCGTGCCCGCCGTACCCGGCGCCGCCCGTGTCGTCCGCGCCGCCGTACCCGGCGCCGCTGCGTCCTTCCGCGCCGCCGTACCCGGCGCCGCCTGCTCGTCCTCCCGCGGCCCGCCGTACCCGGCGCCGCCGGTGCCGCGCTGGCCGCCCGGTAATCCCCGGTCTCGTCGTACTCGCCGTTGACGTAGGCGGCGAAGGCCGCGCTGTCCTCGAAGTGGCGGTAGCCATCGCGGTACAGGTCCAGCGAGTCGTCGCCGCCGTAGCCGGGGTCGCTGTCCCGCGCCGGCGGGGCCGGCGGCCCCGCCGCGAAGCTGTGCCACGCGCACCCTGGCCGCCCGGCTGGCGGCCAGCCAGGCGAGCACCGCGGCGATCGCGGTCAGGGCCGGGTAGCCGGCGTTCGCGGGCAGGGTGGCCTGGAGCCCCTGGGTGGCCAGCGCGGCCAGGCCGGCCAGCGCCACCGCGGCCAGCGCGCCCCGCCACGCGGGGTCGCGGCGGCTGCGCAGCCCGGTGCTGGCCAGCGCCACGACCAGCGGTCACCGCCACGGCCACGGCGACCAGGGCCAGCAGGCCGAGCGGGAGGTAATCAAAGTGGTCCCGGGCGGCGGGCCACTTCTGGCTGAACGGCTGGGCGCTGAGCAGGTCCGTGGCCAGGATCACAGCGGCCACCACGAACAGCGCGGCCAGCAGCAGCCGCGCGGCGAACCGCGCGACCAGGCCCCTGGCCGCCAGCTCGGCCATGCCCCAGGCCAGCGCCAGCGGGGCGACCAGCGCCGCGCCGAGCTGGGTGGCGCGGAACGTGGTGGGCACGAAGCCGCGCCGGTAGCCGGCCGCCTGCGCCGCCAGCCCGACGGTCAGCCCGGCCAGGGCGATGACCCAGGCCACCATGTCCACCCTGGGCCGCCGCACGCAGAGCCGGATGGCCAGGCCGGTACCGACCGCGGCGAGCACGGTCCCGGCCAGGGCAGCGACGAACGAAATAGACATTGCAGCCTATGGTGCACGACCGGCGGCCATGATGCGGACCAGATCGACGACCAGCCCGCCCGGCGCCTGGTCCGCTTTGTAGACTCGGCAGGCATGAGGCAGCTGCGGGACCAGCTTCCCGACGGCGCCAGAACCCTCCGGCTGCGCAGGTCCGCCCGGCTGCGCGGGGAACGGGCGGCGCTGGCCGGGGCCGCTTCCGCAGCGGTCGCCACGGTCATCCAGGCCCCGCCCCAGGCCGATCCCACGGCCGGCGCGTTCTTCGACGTGGACAACACGCTGATCCACGGCGCCTCCATCTACTACTTCGCCCGCGGGCTGGCCGCGCGGAAGATGTTCGGCCCGCGGGACCTGGCCCGGATCGTCTGGGGCCAGGTTGCCTTCCGGCTCCGGGGCGCGGAGAACGCCGAGCACATCGACGCGGCCCGCGAGGCCGCGCTCGCCTTCGTGGCCGGGCACAAGGTGGCCGACATCATCAGCCTGAGCGAGGAAATCTTCGACGAGACCATGGCCGACCGGGTCTGGGAGGGCACCCGCGAGCTCGCCCAGGGCCACCTGCAGGCCGGCCAGCGGGTGTGGCTGGTCACCGCGACGCCGGTGGAGCTGGCCACGGTCATCTCCCAGCGGCTCGGGCCTGACCGGCGCGCTGGGCACGGTCGCGGAGTCGGTGGACGGCGTGTACACCGGCCGGCTGGTCGGCGGCCTGCTGCACGGCGAGGCCAAGGCCGCGGCGGTCGCCTCCCTCGCCGAGCGGGAGGGCTGGACCTGCAGCGCTGCTCCGCCTACAGCGACTCCAGCAACGACCTGCCCATGCTCCAGCTGGTCGGCCACCCGCACGCGGTCAACCCGGACGGCGAGCTGCGCGCCGCAGCCCGGCAGCAGGGCTGGCCGGTGCATGATTTCCGGTCCGGCCGCAAGGCGACCCTGGTCGCGCTGCCGGCCGCGGCGGGGGCCGGGGCGGTGGCCGGCGGCATCGCCGCCGGGCTGGCCTTCCACCGGCGCCACCAGCGCAACACCGGGGGCTGATCCGGCCCGCCAGCTAGACGGCCCGGCAGCTACACGGCCCGGCAGCTACACGGCCCGGCAGCTAACCGAAGGCGGGGCCGCGCTCGGCGACCAGCTCGTCCAGCCGGGCCTGGATACTGCCGCGGACCGCAGCGGTCAGCCCGGCGACGACCGCCGGGTCCCGCCAGGCGCCCGCCGGGTACCCGGACGTGTCCACCGGCGCGCCGAAGTCGATGATCCACCGGGACGGCAGCGGCACCGCGCCCAGCGCGCCGAACCAGGGAAACAAGGGCGTGATCGGGAAATAGGGCAGCCGCAGCAGCCGGGCCAGCGGCCTGGCGTTGCCGACCATCGGGTAGATCTCCTCGGCGCCGACGATCGCGCAGGGCACGATGGGCACCCGGGCCCGGAGCGCGGTGACGGCGAACCCGCCGCGGCCGAAACGGCGCAGCTGATACCGCTCGCTGAATGGCTTGCCGATGCCCTTGAACCCCTCGGGGAACACGCCGACCAGCTCCCCGTCCCGCAGCAGCCGGTCGGCGTTGGCGGGGCACGCCGGGGTGTGCCCGGCCCGCCGCGCCAGGTAGCCCAGGCCGGGGACCTCGTAGACCAGGTCGGCGCCGAGCAGGCGGAGGTTCCGGTGCTGGGGATGCTCGTCGTGCAGGCCGGCCTGCAGCATGATGGCGTCGACCGGGAGGACCCCGGAATGGTTGGCGACCACCAGCGCGGCCCCGGTGCCCGGCACGTTCTCCAGCCCGCGCATCTGCACCCGGAACCACTGCTGGTAGAGCAGCCGGGCCAGCGGGATCAGCAGCCGCGAGTTGAACTCCGGGTCGAAGCCGAACTCGTCGACCTCGCCCTCGCCGGTGACCTGGCGCCGGGCGAACCCCGCCGCCTCGCGGAGCCGGGCACGCCAGTCACCGCGCTCGGGATGGGAACCGTCGAACACCCCGGGCGGAAGCTCCCCCGTGCTTCCCTGCCAGCCCACCGTCTCCCTCTCCCGCCGCGCCTGTCCGCCGCGCCCCGGGCCGGCCAGCAGATCACCCGCCGGGGCGCCGGCGCGGCCTTACTTCTTGTTGCGCCGCTGCACGCGGGTCTTCCGCAGCAGCTTGCGGTGCTTCTTCTTCGCCATGCGCTTGCGGCGCTTCTTGATGACAGAGCCCACGACACCACCCTCACTCGGGATTCAGGCAACCAGGCGCGGCGGTACTCGCCCGATGCCAAGCCGGCTGGGCCCACGCCAACGCCCCAGGGTACCTGCCCGGCACCCGCCCTGGTGCTGCGCCCTCGGGGAACCGGGTCAGCTCGCCGCGACGAACGACCCCTTCAGGTACCGGTTCACCGCCTGCTCGGGAACCCGGAACGACCGGCCCACCCGGATCGCCTCCAGCTCCCCCGAGTGCACCAGCCGGTAGACGGTCATCTTGGATACGCGCATGATCGAGGCCACTTCGGCCACGGTCAGGAACCTCACGTCACTAAGCGGAGTTTCGCCTGCAGCCATCTGCTTTTCCCTCTTCCGCACGGAGCCGAGTGCGCCTGGCCGGATTCAGCGCATCAGTCACCTCCGTCCCCAGCGTAAGTCTTGTGTGGAAAAGGGCAACCCTTGCGCGGGACGCGCTCTGGGTCACAGGCCCGGGAAAAGCCCGTGAGCGGGAAAGACGGCGCTGCGGGTGGCCATGATGGCCCGGTCGACGGCATCGCCGGGGTCGAATCCGGAGTCGAACGGGACGAAATCCGCCGTGCCGCCGTCGGTCATCTGGTCGGGGGCGGGCACCCCGGTGCGGTCCAGCGTGTACTCCCGCCAGGGGGCGGGCGTGGCCAGCCCCGGGTCCAGCGGCCGGCCGGCCGCCACCGCGAGCAGGTGCGTCCAGGTCCGGGGCACGACCTCGACCACCTCGTAGCCGCCGCCGCCGGTGAGCAGCCAGCGGCCGCCCGCGACCTCGTGCGCGAGCTCGTGCAGGGCCTGGTGCGCGGCCCGCTGCCCGTCGAACGGTCAGCTCCAGATGGGCCAGCGGGTCGAGCCGGTGCGTATCGCAGCCGTGCTGGCTGACCAGGATCTCCGGGCGGAACGCGCGCAGCAGCGGGGGCACCACCGCGTGGAACGCGCGCAGCCAGCCCGCGTCGCCGGTCCCCGCGGGCAGCGCCACGTTGACCGCCGACGAGTCCGCATCGGGGCCGCCCGTGTCGCCGGGCAGGCCGGTCCCGGGGAACAGGGTCATCGGGTGCTCATGCAGGCTGATGGTCAGCACCCGCGGGTCGTCGTAGAAGGCGGCCTGGACGCCGTCCCCGTGGTGCACGTCGATGTCCACGTAGGCGATCCGGGCCGCGCCCTGGTCCAGCAGCCAGCGGATCGCGATGGCCGGATCGTTGTAGACGCAGAAGCCGCTGGCCGCGCGGCGCATGGCGTGGTGCAGGCCGCCGGCCACGTTGACCCCGTGCTCCGCCTGCCCGGACCACATGGCGGCGGCCGCGGCCAGGGTGGCCCCGGCCACCAGCGCCGAGGCCTCGTGCATGCCCGGGAAGACCGGGTCGTCCGGGGTGCCCAGGCCGAACGACGGGTCGGGCGCGGCCCGGCGCACCGCCTCGATGTACGCGGCGTCGTGCACCAGCTCCAGCTGCTCCTGGGTGGCGGGCCGGGGGTGGCCAGGCTCACCCCGTCGGCGTCGAGCACCCCCATGGCGCGGGCCAGGGCCATGGTGAGCTCCACCCGGACCGGCGCCATCGGGTGCCCAGGCCCGAAGTCGTAGCCAGTCAGCCGGTCATCCCAGGCCACGTGCAGGGTGCAGGTCATGCGTTCCCCAGTTCGCGTCCGCGGTCCCGGGCCGCCTCGATCGCGGCCAGCACCGCGGCCCGGACCCCGTGCCGCTCCAGCTCGCGGATCGCGGCGATGGTGGTCCCGCCCGGCGAGGTCACCGCCTCGCGCAGCAGCACCGGATGCTCACCGGTGTCGCGGAGCATGGTGGCCGCGCCGAACACGGCCTGGATGACCATCTCCATGGCCGTGCCGCGCGGCATGCCGAGCAGGATGCCCGCGTCCACCATGGCCTCGACCAGGAAGTAGACGTACGCGGGGCCGCTCCCCGACAGCGCGGTCGCCGCGTCCTGCTGCGACTCCGGGATGCGCAGCACCTTGCCGACCGGGCGGAGCAGCTCCTCGGCCCGGGCCAGGTGCTCCGGCCGGGCGAACGCCCCGGGCGAGATGACGCTCATCGCCTCGTCCACCAGGACCGGCGTGTTGGACATGACCCGGACCACCGGCACGTCCGCGCCGAGCCGGCGCTCGATCACCGCGGTGGTGATGCCGGCCGCCACCGAGATGACCAGTTTGTCCACGGGTACGTACGGCGCGATCTCGTCCAGCATCGGCAGCATGTCCTGCGGCTTCACCGTGATGATCAGGGTGTCCGCGCTCTTGGCCGCCTCGGCGGCCGTCGCGATGGCGATCCCGTACTCGACGCGGAGCTGCTCGGCCCGTTCCGGCCGCCGCACCACCGCGACCACCCCGGAGGGCGCCCGGCCCGCCCGCAGCAGCCCGGAGATGAGCGCCTCGCCCATCTTCCCGGCCCCGAAGACCCCGATCATGGTGTGGAGCCTACGCGGCCGGGCCTGGCCATCACCGGGACGACACCAGCGAGCGGGCGAAGAACGCGACGTTCGCGGGCCTGCTCGGCCAGCCGGCGGACCAGGTAGCGGTACCAGTCCTGGCCGTAGGGCAGGTACACGCGGAGCCGGGCCCCGGTGGCGGCCAGCCGCCGCTGCTCGGCCGGGCGGACCCCGTAGAGCATCTGGTACTCGTAGCTGTCCGGGGCCCGGGCGCCCAGCTCCGCCTGGGCCGCGGCGATCCGGAGCAGCCGCGGGTCGTGCGTGGCGATCATCGGGTAGCCGGGCCCGTCCATCAGCACCCGCAGCGCGCGGGCGTAACTGCGGTCCACTTCGTGGCGGCTGGCGTAGGCCACCTCCGCCGGGGCGTCGTACGCCCCTTTGCACAGCCGCACCCGGGAGCCGGCCTGCGCGAGCGCGGCGCAGTCCGCTACCGAGCGGCGCAGCGCCGCCTGGATGACCACGCCCAGGTCCGGGTGGTCGGCCCGGAGCTCCCGCACGATCCGCAACGTTTGGTCCACCCGGCTGTGACCTTCCATGTCCACGGTGACCGTGGTGCCGGCCGCCCGCGCCGCGGCGCAGATCCGGGCGATGTTCTCGGCGGCGGTCTTCTCCCCGTGCTGGGCCAGCCCGATGCCGACCGCGCTCGGCTTGACCGAGACCTCCGCCCGGCCCCCGCCGGCCAGCCCGCCCGCGGCCAGCTGGGCCAGCAGCGCCGCGTACTCGGCGGTCACCGCGGCGGCCTGCTCGGGGTCGGTGGTGTCCTCGCCCAGGTAGTCCAGGCTGACCAGCAGCCCGCGCTGGAGCAGTTCCCGGCTGACCTGGACCGCCTGGGCGGTGGCGTCGCCGGCCACGTAACGGGCGACCACATCCCGGGTGAGCGGAGCCGAGGTGATCAGGTGCCGCACTCGGTCACTGTCCGAGGCGGCCAGCAACGTGCGCCGCAGCACCGTTATCGACCTCCAGTAGTTGCGCGGGTACCAGTCTGGCCCAGCCGCCGGCCGCTAACGGACCAGCCCGGGCCGGCGCTTCAGCGTCACGGTGACGTTAGCGCCCGCGTCCGGCGGCACGATGACCTCCTGCGCGGCCGGCAGGCCGTCCGCCCGCAGGGTCACGTCCACCGGGGTGGTCCGCTTGATCAGGGCCAGCCCGATCGGCCCCAGCTCGTAATGCCGCGCGGCCGAGCCGACGAACCCGATGGTGGCCTCGGCCAGCTGGACCGGGGCACCGTGCCCGGGCAGCCGGTCCTCGCTGCCGTCCAGGTGCAGGAACACCAGCCGCCGCGGCGGATGGCCGAGGTTGTGCACCCGGGCCACGGTCTCCTGGCCCCGGTAGCAGCCCTTGTTCAGGTGCACCGCCGACTCGATCCAGCCCACCTCGTGCGGGATCGTCCGGTGGTCGGTATCCAGTCCGAAGCGCGGGCGGCGGGCGGCGATCCGGAGCGCCTCGTAGGCCTGCATCCCGGCCAGGCTGAGTCCGGCGTCAGCGAATTTCGTTGCGGCGGTTTGCAGGTCGTGGCGGGCGACCAGCAGGTCGGTGCCGACCGCGCCATGCAGGGCGGCCGCGACTCCGTCCGGGAGCGTGCCGTCCGCCGCCGGGCCGGTGACCGTGAGCACCGCGTACTCGCCCGTCACGTCGGCCGGCTCGACCCGGAGCATGAACCGCATCGACTCCAGGAAGGCCAGCAGCGCCCCGGCCGTGCCCGGCTCGACGTGCGCCCACAGCGCGTCACCGTCATCGGTGAGGGTCAGGTGATGCTCGATGTGGCCCTGCGGGCTGAGGATCAGTGCCTCGGCGGTCTGGCCGGGCTCGAGGTGCTCGAGGTCCTGGGTGCTCAGGCTGTGCAGCCAGGACCGCCGGTCGGGCCCGGCGATCCGGACCACGCCGCGGTGCGAGCGGTCCACCATCCCCGTGCCGGCGGCCAGCGCGCGCTGCTCCGCGTAGGGGTTCCCGTAGTGTGCGGCGACTCCCGCGTCGGGGTCGTCGCCCCGCACGGCGCCAGGGGCGTTCAGCAGCGGACTGTCCATGCTGTCAATCTATTCGGTGGGCCCGGGGGGCGGCGCCGCGCGGGGCGCCGGGCCGGGGCCCGCGCTCCGGCAGTCGGCGCAGCGGCCGAACACGGTCAGGTGCCCGACGTCGGTCTCGAAGCCGTAGTGCCCGGCCAGCGCGGTCACCAGCGGCTCCACCGCGTCCGGCCCGACCTGGGTGATCCGGCCGCACTGGGCGCAGACCAGGTGCACGTGCTCGGCCTCGGCGGCCAGGTGGTACCGGGGCGCGCCGTGGCCCAGATGGGTATGCGTGACCAGCCCGAGCTGCTCGAGGAGTTCCAGGCTGCGGTAGATCGTGGAGATGTTCACGCCGCGCGCGGTCTGCTGGACCGAGGCGCAGATCTCCTCGGGCGTCGCGTGCTCCAGCTTGGTGACCGCCTCCAGCACAAGCTGGCGTTGCGGGGTGACCCGGTAGCCGCGGGCCCGCAACTCCTCGTCCCACGCCTGCGTCATGGGCCGAGACTAACGCCGCGCTGGCGGGACCGCGAACAAACTCATTTGCCTGCGCCCGGGGGGCTGTCGTAGCCTCAATTCCAACGCGGGAGAGGAGGTGGTCCAACAGCATGCATAGCAGTAGGACTCGCGAGGTGGCTGTCCGCTAGCCGCCGTCCCGCCGACGCACTGACGGGCCAGCCCGTCGTGCGATCACCGGCCCGTGCGTTGGGCCTCATTTTGCGGTTCGTACCGTGAGATGTCTGGCCCCGCGTGCCGCGCGCGAAGGCGGCGGCCGGCGAATACTCGGCAGACACCGGACCCCCGGGCTGACTGGTCTGTCCAACCAGTCCCCCGGCGGCTCACACCGAGCCGCCCGGGAGCCGCCCGGGGGTTTTAATTTTCCCTTTTCCCGGTTTTAGCGATGACCCGGCCGCTTGGCGTCTCATAACACAGAAATAGATAAAATCATCGGGCGCGCGGGAGAATTACTTCCGGGATAAGCGGCGGTTACTGCTGCGTTTACTTCCTATCCTGCGCGCGCCCGCGTAATGTCGGGGCTCACCGCACAGGAAAGGACGATAGATGCGGAAGCTCCATCGCGCCGGCACTGCCGTCGCGGCCGCGGCCCTCGTGCTCACGCTCGGCGCGTTCACCCAGGGCGGGAAGCCCGCCGCCGTGTCGGTGTCGCCAGGCGGCCCGATGGTCGCCGCCGCCGGGCACGCTGCCGCGGCCAGCAGCGCCCGCCCGGGGCATACCGTCGTCCACTCGCTGAACTGGGCCGGATACGCCGCCAACCGGTCGGGGACCACCTTCCGCTCGGTGAGCGCCGCGTTCTTCGTGCCGTACGTGGACTGCTCGGCGGCCAGCCCGTCCTACTCCTCACACTGGGTAGGCCTGGACGGGCTGGGCTCGTCCAGCGTGGAGCAGCTGGGCGTCGAGGCCGACTGCTCGGGATCAGCGCCCCAGTATTACGCCTGGTATGAAATGTACCCCAAGCCGGTATCCGTGGCTTTCCAGGTGAGTGCGGGTAATGCAGTCCAGGCCAGCGTCACCTATCAGCGGTCCACCCGGAAATTCGTGCTGATGCTCCGGGACACCACCAATGGGATGCATTTCACCAGGACCCTCCAATGCGCGGCTAAAGTGTGCCTGCGCTCGTCGGCCGAGGTGATCAGCGAAGCCCCGTCGAACGGCTCGGGGGCCATTCTCCCGCTGGCGGACTACCGGGCGGCCAGCTTCTCCAGCATCTCGGTGGCCACCTCGAGCGGACACCGCAGCGGCCTGACGTCCCGGTACTGGAACACGTACCAGATCGTCGGGGTCGGCGACTCCAGCCACGAACTGGCGGCCCAGCCCACCTCGCTGTTCCAGGGGCAGGCGTTCAGCAACTACTGGTTCCGGGCCAGCTGATCGGGGCTGGCTGATCGGGGCTCAGCTTCCGGTGCCGAGCGTCCCGGCCCGCTTCAGCTGCGCGGACAGGTGCGGCTGCAGCGGCTGGCCCATGGCGGCCATGTCGTAGGCCCAGCCCAGGTCCAGGTCCGCGCCGACCAGCCCGTAGAGCCGGTGGCCGGCCGTGACCTCCTTGGCCGTCGTGGTCCGGGCCACCACGTCGGTGCGCAGCTCGATCTTGGCCCCGTCGATCTCCCCCACGTAGATCTCGGCGATCCCGGTCGGGTGGGCCAGGATCAGCTCGACCTGGCCGCCGGGCTGCGGCCGCCAGTACCCCGTCTCGGTGGCCAGCGGCCGGACCAGGTTCCCGTCCTCGTCCAGCAGCCAGCTCCGGCTGGCGTAGCTGAGGAACGGCTTGCCGTTGTGGCTGAACGTGATCTCCTGGCCGAACCGGAAGCTTTCGATGGTCGGGTAGCCGCCGACCCCGGCACCTTCCCAGCGGCCGAGCAGGAAACTCAGCGGGGCCAGGTCGGGGTGCATCTCCGGCGGGCCCCCGGCCGGCCCGGGCCCGCTAGGCATGCGGCTTCTCCCCCGGGGCGGGCTCGCGGGTGGCCCGCAGCAGCCGCACCGACAGCAGTGCCGCCGCCGCCGTCACCGCCGCGAACGCGGCGACGAGGAGGATCCCGCTGACGATTCCCTGCATGACCACCCTCCCAACCAGAGCAGTGTACGGACCCCGCCGGAATGACGGACGTCCGCCATGCCGGTCATCACCCGTCACGTTAAGGTGCGTGCATGACCGCGCGGAGCCTTGTCATCAAGATCACTGCGGGTAAAGACGACCCGGAGCGATGCAACCAGGCCTTCAACGTGGCGGCGGCCGCGATCGTCGGCGGCGTGCCGGTATCGCTGTGGCTGACCGGGGAGGCGTCCTGGTTCGCGCTGCCCGGCCGGGCCGCGGACTTTACCCTGCCGCACGCTCCCCCGCTCACCGACCTGCTGGCCACGTCCTGTCCGCGGGCACGGTGTCGCTGTGCACGCAGTGCGCGGCCCGGCGCGACATCGCCCCGGAGGACGTGATCACCGGGGTGCGCATCGCCGGCGCCTCCACCTTCGTGGCCGAGGTGATGGCGGACGGCGCCCAGGCGCTGGTGTACTGAGACGGCCGCGGTTCAGGCCACCGGCACGGCGGCCAGCCGCTGCTCACGGAACCGGGTGGTCCAGGCCTCGTACTCGCCGTCCAGCGGCGGCAGCGTCCCTACCGCCCAGCCGAGCAGCAGGTCGGCCAGGCCCGGGTTGCGGACCAGGGCCGGGCCGTGCAGGTAGGTGCCCAGCACCTGGCCCGCGTAGGCACCCTCGGTCCCGTCCCCGTTGCCCACCCCGGTCAGCACCCGGGCCAGCGGCCGGGCCCCGGGGCCGATCCGGGTCACGCCCTGGTGGTTCTCGAACCCGCTCAGCCGGGGCACGCCCAGCGCGGGATCGACGTCGGCCAGGATCTCCCCGACGCCCCGGCGCTCGCCCCGGCCGCTGCGGATGTCCAGGATCTCCAGGCCCGCCACCGGCTGGCCTTCTTCACCGCCGAACTCGGCGCCGATCAGCTGATAGCCGGCGCAGACCGCGAACACCGCCGCGCCCTGGCCGGCCGCGGCAGCCAGCCCCCCGTCGGCGCGCAGCCGGCGGGCGGCCAGCACCTGCGGGAGGTCCTCCCCGCCGCCCAGCAGGTAGATGTCGCCGTGCCGGGGCACCGGCTGGTCGGAGTTCACGGACACGGCCTCGACCCCGATGCCGCGCAGCCGGGCCCGCCGCTCCAGGACCAGCAGGTTGCCCCGGTCCCCGTAGGTGCTGAGCAGGTCCGGATAGACCCAGACCAGGCGCAGGTTGGCAGGCCCGCGGGCGTGTGCGCCCATGCCGCTCTCCTTACCTGCCCGGGCCGCTGATGCCGGGGGTCACGCCGCCCGGCCGACGGCCGTGCGGATCTGCTGGAACGCCGTGTAGTTCGCGATCACGTCCAGGGTGCCGCCCGGGCTCACCCGGCTCACCGCGTCGTCGATCCCGCTGACCAGCTCGAATCCCACCCCGTCGGCTTCCAGCCGGACCGCCAGGTCGAGCCCGCGTTCCCCGGACACGAACACCGGGCGGTCGCGGACGACGCGGTAGTCCACGTCCCAGAGCCAGGAGGTGTCCCGGCCGTCGGGGACCTGCGCGTTGACCGACAGCAGGACCGGCACCGGCGCGGGATCCAGCACGTCGAACGCCTCGAGCCAGCCCGCCGGGTTCTTGGCCAGCAGCAGCCGCACCTGACGGCCGTCCCGTTCCACCTGGGTGTACCGGCCGGCCACCGAGGTGACCGAGCGCATCGTCTGCAGGGCCGCCGCCGGGCTGACCCCGAACACCTCGGCGACGGCCAGGGCCATCACCGCGTTGGACCGGTTGGCCCGGCCCGGCAGGGCCAGCGACAGCTCGGTCACCCGGCCCGCCGAGTCGATGACCGAGGAGCCGTCCAGCACCCAGCGGGCCGAGGGGCGGCTGAACTCGCACTCGTGGCACCGCCAGCCCAGGTCGTCCCGCCGCAGGTGCGATCCGCAGCGCGGGCAGCACCAGGAATCCTCGTGCCAGCGCTGGCCCGCCGCGACCCAGGTGACCTGATGAGCGCCGCTGGCCGCCCAGGCGATCAGCGGATCGTCCGCGTTGGCCACCACCCGGCAGTCCGGGGCCGCCTCGAACGCCTCCCGCCAGCGCCGGGCCACCAGCCAGATCTCCGCGGCCCGGTCCATCTGGTCCCGGCTGAGGTTGAGCAGCGTCACCACCCGCGCGTTCGTGGCCCGGAGCACGGACGGGACGTACTTCTCGTCCGTCTCCAGCACCGCGTACGGCGCCTCCGGGGCCTGGCCCAGCGCGGCGGCCAGCCCGGCCTCCATGTTCGCGCCGAACGCGTTCGAGGCCACCTCCTGGCCCAGCGCGCTGAGCGCCGAGGTGATCAGGCGCGTGGTCGTCGTCTTCCCGTTCGTCCCGGTGACCAGGACGATCTGCCGGTCGGCCGCGAGCAGCGACAGCAGGCCCGGCTCCACGCGCAGGCCGATGACCCCGCCGATCACGGATCCGTCACCCCGCCCCGCGATGCGTGACATCCGCCCCGCGGCCCCGCCCAGCGTGGTCGCGACACGCGCCCGCATCGGAAGCTTGCCCATGGCCGACGATGCTATCCGGCCCTGGTGTGCGGGGGCAGCCGGTACCGCCTGCCGCTGCTGCGCGGCCCCCGGCCGGGTGGCCGCCCGCCCGTCCCACCCGTATCTGCAGGCACGTCCACCTCATCCCCGGCCGGCCTGCTGGCCCGGTCACCCTCCGCCCGGGACTCAGAGGAGGCTCAGAAGGAGGACACACGGCGGGGAGAAGGGCGGGCGGCACAGTAAAGCCATACGAGGACGACACCAGCGCCGGCGGGCCCGCCGCGGGCGCAGAGAATAGGAGACCCCGCTGATGAACGCCATGGTCCTGGCCAACTTCCCGATCGCTTTCCTGGTGTTTGCGGCCATCGTCGGCATCCCGCTGTGGCTGACGTTCAAGCGCCCCGACCGGGCGCCGCGCTACGACCAGGCCCGGGCCTACGCCGCCACGGCTGTCCCGGCTGTTCCGGCGCGGGCCGTGGCCACGCCCGCCCGCCGGGCCGCCGCCCCCCGTATTTCCGTGGCCCGCCAGCACATGGCCGCCCGCACCCCGGTTCCCGGGCGCCAGCACGCGGTCCCGGCCGGCTCCGTGCCCGGCCACGCTGCGGCTGAGCACGACCACGTGGCCGCCTGACCCATGCGGGCCTCCGATGAGGCACGGCCCGGCCCCGCTCACCCGCGACGCGGCGGGAACCCACCCGGTTCCCGCCGCGTCGCACGTCCTGGCCCGCGCGGCTCTGGTCCGCCCGCCTCTGGTCCGCCCGCCTCCGGTCCGCCCGCCTCTGGCCCACCCGGCTGGGGGTGCGCGCCGGGCCCGGCTCAGTCCCCCCGGTCCGGGCGGCGCCAGTCGAGCGGCTCGGGCGGCGGTCCCAGGTTCGGTGGCGGCCCGTCGCCGTCCCGCCAGCTGAGCGGGGCCGCAGCCGGATCCCGGGCCGGGGCCTCGGCCGGATCCCGGGCCGGCGGCGGGACCGGACCGGTCCAGGAGGCCGGGGCGGGGGCCGGGCGAGACGGGGCCGGGGCCGGGCGGGCCGGAGCCGGGCGGGCCGGAGCGGGGTCCGGGTCCGGGGCGGCCGGGTGTGACGGCGGCCCCGCCCCGGCCGCGGCGGGTCCCGTCGGCCCCGGGACCCCGGCGGTGCCCGGCCCCGCGTGGCCGTCATCTCCGTGCCGCGTCTCCTCCAGACCGCTCAGCGTGGCCGTGGGCAGCGTCAGGAGGCCGGGGTTGGCGTCCGCGAACACCACCCGCCGGCCCGCCGCCGAGGCGTAACTGACGATCATCCCGCTGGGCGGGAGCTGCTGCAGCTCGTGCTGCTCGACGAGGAACTCCCGCGACCGCTGGCTGGTCCGGGCCACCGACGTGCTCGCCGCCACGGCCCGTGCCGTCTGCACGCCCCACGCCGTGCCGGCGTTGCGGCCGCCGGTCCAGGACCAGGACTCGCTGATGCCCTCCGACCAGTTGCGTTCCTGGTGCCCGGACGCGGTGCCGGGCGCGAAGGCACCGAACCCGGACCAGCTGCGTCCCCGCCCGCGGGCGTGCCCGCTGGCCTGGCTGGCCGAGGTGGACAGGGCCACGGAATCCGCCGTGCCCACGGTGCTGGTGTAGGAGTAACCCGCCGTGTCGCTCACCGAGTCACCCACCGTGTCGGTGAGCTGGGACACCACGAAGCGGTGCGCGGTGCCGATCTGCTCGCTGGCGGCCTTCGCGTCATCGGCGTTGCCGAGCCGCATGAAGGCGACCGCGGCGTTGCCCCGGCCCAGCCGGTCCCGGACATGGGCCGGGAGTGAGCGGTACGCGAGCACCAGCCCGGTGCCGCTGGCCTCGCATGCGTCCGACAGCCGGTCCAGCAGGTCCCCGCGGAGCTTCTCGCCCCCGGCGACCAGCAGGGTGTGCCCCCAGGCCGGGCCGCGGGGCTCGCGGCGGAGCAGCTGGGTGAGCGCCGCGGTGACGTACCCCCCGAGGACCGGGGTGCCCGCCACCTCCGCGGCCCGGTCCAGGGCCAGCACGCGCAGCCGGCCCGGCGGCAGCCGGACCGGTGCCGCCGCGAGCGTCTCCAGCGTGCGGAGCCTGGCTTCCAGCCCGAGGGCCCGCTCGATGATGACCCGGTCGCTGGCACCCGGCCCGTACAGCCCGGCGATGGCCTCGGCCTGTGCCGCGCTGATCAGGCCGCGGCGCGTATCGTCGCGCGGATCGCCGATCTGGGCCAGGACCCGCAGGCCCGCAGTCACCTGCCCGATGCTCACCGGCGCGCTGCTGACCGGGCCGCTGCTCACCGGGCCGCTGCTCACCGGGCCGACGCCTGGGCGGCCGTCCAGGACCCGCACGACACGCTCCAGGATCGCCAGGTCCGGGACCGGGTCAGCCGGGCTGGCCAGGTCGCCGCCGGCCGTCGCGGCCACGGCCAGCACGTCGGCCAGCGCCTCGCCAGGCAGCCCGGCGCCGAGGTCCAGCCGCGGCAGGTCCCCGGGCAGGACCCAGACCAGCGGGTGCACGCCGGCCTGGCTGGCCATGGCCACCAGGTCCTGCGCGACCGCCCCCCCGGACAGGTCCACCACGGTGACCTGGCCGCCCGCCGCCAGCCGGAGACCGGCCAGCATGGCCGTGAGCGCGGACCATCCGGCCAGCGTGCCGCCCGCGACGTCAACCCGGTCGATTCCGGTGGGCAGGGCTACCCCGTACCACTGCCGCTGCGCCTGGAAGGCCCGGCTGCGGGCCTGCCATTCGCGGAATCGCCGGGCGTGCTCGGCCTGCCAGCCGGACAGCCGGCGTTCCTGGGCCGCCCGGGCCCGGGCCACCCGCCGTTCCTCGGCCGCCACCCGCGCCCGGAGCTCCCGCGTCCCGCGCCAGATGCCGGCGGTGCACGCCACCGTGAGGGCCAGGAAGACCACGATCCCGGTGGTGGCCACGGCGGGGTTCAGCACGCCCGCGCCGCCCAGCGCCCCGGTCAGCCCGGCCGCCACGGCGCCCGCCGCGCCGCCGGCCTTCAGCGGCAGGCTGAGGCGGCGTTCCTCCCGCTGCTGAGCCAGCACCCAGCCGGGGTCCAGCTGCTCCTGGCCGGGCGGGATGGGCCGCCGCGGCGGCGGCCCGGGATGCGGGATGCACCAGCGCGTACTCCCAGCCGAGGTACACCCGGTCGGCCCGCAGGCTGGTCATGGCATCCGGCCCGGCACGAACCGGCCCCGCGGCACCACCTGCCGCCGCGGGCCCCTGACCACGAGGGTGAACTCGTCGTCCGCCAGAACGCTGCCGGACAGGGTGGGGTCAGCCAGGGCCGCGCTGGCCAGGCTGGGGTCAGCCAGGGCCGGGTCAGCCGGCGGATCCCCGGCAGCACCGGCGCCCCCGGGCCGCGGATCACCAGGACGTTGGCCAGCGCCGCGATCCGCGCGGTGGCTGCCGCCGTCCCCGGGCTGGCGCCGGTGCTGGCGACCGGGCTGGCCAGCGGGCTGGCGACGGTGCTGGCCACCGGGCTGGCTACGGTGCTGGCCACGGTGGCCAGCCCGGCCCGCGAGCCGGCGGCGATCAGCCCGGCCAGGGCCGGCGGGGCGATCGCGCCGGCGTCGCCGAACCAGGCCAGGCCGTCACCGGCGGTGCCCAGGCGGCGCGCTTCGGCGAGCACCGCGGCGAGGTCCAGCGCGACGAGGTTCGCGATCATCCGCGCGGAGCGGCCGTACCGCGACTGGTCCAGCGGGAAGAACGCGACCGCGCGCTCGCGGACCACGGCGCCCAGGCTGACCTGGGCCGGGCTGGACTCGCTGGCGGGCCGCAGCCAGCGGCCCAGGACCGAGGCCCGCAGCCCGGCCAGCTGGCCGGCCAGGAAGGAGGCCGCGGCCGGATCAGCCTCCAGCAGGCTGGCGGAGACCCTGACCCGCTCGCCCAGCGGGCCGCGCCGGGGATGATACGGGGGCACCTGGCTCATCCGGGCCCGTAACGCGTCCGGGCTGAGCAGCGCGGCCACCTCATCGAGCATGGGCACGCGCGGATCGCCCGGGGCGGCGGCCGCCACCGCGAACAGGTCGTTCAGGTAGCCGCCGCACGCCCGCCGGGCCTGGCCCGCAACCGCGCCCCAGTCGATCATCCCCATCACCAGCGCGGCCTTGCGGGCCGGGTCGCCGCCGCGCAGCGGCTCGTAGCAGCCCTGGCCGGCTGGCCGAACACGTGCAGCGGGGCACCGGCGTCGGCGCAGATCGCGGCCAGCGCCCCGGGCAGCCCGGCCAGCCCGCGGAGGTCGGCGACCAGGACCGGCTGGCGGCGCCGGATCGCCGCGTGCACGAGCTGGAAGCTGGCCGCCGACACGCCCTCGGCCGCCGGGCCGGTGACCAGGACGCCGCCGCTGGCGGCCGCCCAGCTGATCCCGGCGGGCCGCCCGGTCGCCCAGTCCACGCCCAGGCAGGCCCCGGTCCGGCTGACCACTCCGCCGGACCTGACCCAGGCCGCGGTGAGCGGCCTGCGGCCGGCCACGATCAGGCCGGCCCGCGGCGGGGGTAAGGCCTGGCCGCCGGTGCGCGGCCCGCGCCGCCCGCGCCACCAGCCCGCCGCGGCCGCCTCGGCGGGCGCCAGGATCAGCGCGACCGGGGCCTGCCGGGGCAGCCAGTGCCCGATCCCGGCGAAGGCCCGGGCCGGATGCAGGATGCGGGACGGCTGGTCCGCGGCCCCGGCCAGGTACCCCAGCACCTGGTGCGGCCCGGCGGTGAAGCCGGCCAGGGCCCGCCCCGGGCCGGTGGCCAGCACCCAGAGGAACCCGGCCGCCGCCGGGGCGGCCAGCCACAGCGGCCGCCAGCGGGCGGCCCGGCCGGCCAGGTCCGCCGCGACGGCCAGCAGGAGGGTCAGCGGAGCCAGCAATAAGTGGGCGAGGAACCCGGCCGCCGCGAGCGCAGCGCCCAGCTCACCACGCGCGGGGGTGTCCCCCGGGCTGGGGTAGCTGGCTCGCCGCGGGTCGCGCTCCGCCGCCGTCGTCGCAGAGGAAGGCATCTCGGGTCAAGGTTCCCAGTCCCCGGCCGCCCGTGTCCAGGCACCCGGGAAACCGTCCGGGCCCACGGCGGGTTTGGGGATGCCGGGCGACTCCACCACGATCCGGAACATGTCCGGCCGGAGCACGGCCACGGCCAGCACGACCACCCCCCGCTGGGCCGGGTCCTCGAACCTGACCGTGACCGTGGCCGCGGGCTCCGCGGCGGCCAGCCGCAGGGTCCGCGCCACGGACGGGGCAGGCGGCTGGAACTCCACCTGGAAGGCGCACGGGCGGCCGTAGCGCACGGCGGCGCCGGGGGGCGCGGGCGCACTGGCCAGGTCGCCGGCCAGCGCTTCCAGCGGCGGCGGGAGGTAGCTGGCCGAGTAGGCGCCCGGCTCGCCGCCCACGGTCCACAGGCACCGGATCGTGAGCAGATCTTCCCCCGCAGGCACCCCGAGGGCCCGGGCAATGTCCTCGGGCGGGCGCCGCCGCGCGACGTTGCGCGTCTTGCAGACGAGTTCCCCGCCCATGGGATCGACCTGGGTCGCGAAGCCCGGCATGCCCTCGATGGACAGGCGGTACTCGGCCGGGCTGGCCCGGAATACCTGGCCGTCCGGCAGCCGGCTGAGCAGGTGCCGGGCCGCCAGCAGCTCAATCGCCGCGTCGATCTCCGCGGTGGTCACGTTGTAGCGGCGGGCCAGCGCGGTGTGCCGGGGCAGCCGCCAGCCGGGCTCGTGGTGCAGCAGCGCGGCCGCCATCCGTTCCGCGAGCACGCTCGCGGAGGCAGAACGGCCCGGCGCCAGTGCCCGGCCCTCCCCCTCTCCGCGAGTGGCCTTCATTCCGCATTTCGCCGCGAGTACGTGATGATCAGCCGCCCCAGCAGGATGATGATCAGCACGAAGATGAGCAGCAGGAACGCGGCGTCGTAGGACAGGTCCTGGGACGCCTTGCCGTACTGGTAGAAGGAGAAGATCGGGTAGGTGAGGTAGGCCACCGGGGAGTGGGTGAGCTGGAGCGTCGGGTTCTGGTCGCTCCAGCCGGCCGTGGTCAGCAGCGGCGCGGTCTCGCCCACCGCGATGGCCATGGCCACCAGGAGGCCGGTGATGATGCCCGGTGTGGCGGTCTTGAGCACGATCTTCCGGAGAGTCCACCCGGGCGGGATGCCGAGCGCCTCGGCCCCGTCCCGGTAAGAACTCGGTACCTGGGCGAGCGCGGACTCGGTGGCCTTGGTGATGTACGGGATCGAGATGACCGACAGCACCAGCGCGGCCGGCAGCAGGGAGAATCCCCAGTGCAGGCCGATGACCAGGGCCACATAACCGACGTAGCCGAGCACGATCGACGGGATGCCGGCCAGCACCTCGTAGGCGCCGCGGAGCACGCCCGTGTGCCGCCCCCGGCCGAACTCGCTGAGGTACAGGCCGGTCAGGATGCTCACGCTGCCGCCGATGACCAGCACGCAGGCGGCCAGCAGCAGGGTGCCCAGGATGGCGTTCTCCAGGCCGCCGGTGGTGCCGGTGGTCTTCGTGGTCAGCACGCTGAAGCTGAAGTGCGGCACGGCCCGGACCACGATCCCGCCGGCCAGCCACACCGTGGGCACGATGACCAGGGCCAGGGCCAGGAAGGCCAGCCCCCAGAACACGCCGTTGCCGATTTTCCTGCGCCGCGAGATCGGGGGCCACTGGAATTCGGCGCTGCCCGCGCCGGGCGCGGCCGGGGGCGCGCTGCTGGTTCCGCTCATCTCACGTCCCTCGTCATCACAGGCCCCTGCCCACGGGAAGCGCCGTCCCAGAGACCCTCTTGACCAGCACGCGGGCAATGACGTTCGTGGTCAGCGTGATGACCATGAGCACCAGGGCCAGCTCGGCCAGCACCCGGACGCTGAACCCGCTCGCGTCGCCGAAGGCCGAGTCGAGCTCGTTAACGATCGTGGCGGCGATGGTGGTCATCGCCCCGTAGATGTTGCCGGGGATCGCGCCGAGCGCGAACCCGCAGGTCATGGCCACGGCGATGGTCTCCCCCAGGGCCCGGCCCAGGCCCAGGACCACGGCGCCGATGATGCCCGCGCCGACCCAGGGCAGGGTGACCTTCCGGGCCGTCTCGGAGTCCGACAGGCCCAGGGCGACCGCGCCTTCCCGGGGCAGGATCGGCACCTGCCGGATGAGGTCACGGCTCGTGGCGGCCACGATCGGGATGACCATGATGGACAGCACGAGGCTCGAGACCAGCAGGCCCTCACCGTTGCCGGTGGGCCCGGCGAAGTACTTGAACGGCACCACGTCCGGCACGTTGTTGGCGATGATCGGGGCGACGTGATGGGCGATGAACGGCCCGAAGGTCAGCGCCCCCCACAGGCCGATCACCACGCTGGGGATGCCGGCCAGCAGCTCGAGGAAGCCCCCGACCAGGTTGGCCATCCAGCGCGGCAGCCGTTCCACGATGACCAGGGCGGCGCCGATGGACACCGGGACCGCGATGATCAGCGCGATGGCCGAGGTCACCACCGTCCCGAAGATCTCGGCCAGGATGCCGAACTGCGAGCCGGACAGGTGCTTGACGCCGTCGGTGGTCACGATGGCGGAGCTGTAGCCGCCCTGGCTCCAGACGCTGTGGGTGAAGAAGCTCCAGCCGTTCAGCCGGAGCGCGGGAATGGCCTCAATGGCCAGCACGACCAGGACGAAGCACAGCGCGGCCGCGGGGAGCAGCGCGAATATCATGCCGACCCAGCGGAGCGGGCTCTGGCCGTGGACGAGCGAGCGGAGTTTCGCACCGACCCGGCGGGGGAGCGAGCCGCGGCCCGCTCCCCCTTCCGGCGTCAGCACGGGTGCCGGGGCGGTCATTCAGTCAGCTTCCGATCTTGGCGATCTGCTTGTCCGAGAGCGCGACCACGCTGCTCGGGAGCGGCTGGAAGTCCACCGGGTCCAGATACGTGGTGGCGTTCTGGCCACTGTGGATCGTCCAGTGCAGGAAGGCCCGGATGTCTTCGGCCTGGGTACCGCTGTCCTGCTTGGTCTTCACGATCGCGTACTCGTAGTTGATGATCGGGTAGCCCCCGGACGCCGGGCTGTTGATCATCGATAGGGTCTCGTTGGCCGGCGTCTTGCCGGTCTCCGCGTTCGCCGACGCCGAGATCGTCTTCGTGGTGGGCTGCTCGTACTGGCCCTTCGCGTTCTTCAGGGACGCGGTGCCGAGCCCCGCCGCCTGCGTCTTCTGCAGGTAGCTGATGCCGATGTAGGCGATGCAGCCCTTGTTGGCCGCGCAGCCGGACACCATGCCGCTGTTCCCGGTCTCGGCCAGCGCCCCGCCCACCGACGGCCAGCTGATCGAGGTGCTCACGTTGGCCGACGGCCAGCCGCTCGGGTCCTGGGCGTTCAGGTAGCTGGTGAACAGGAACGTGTCACCGGAGCTGTCCGCGCGGTGCAGCGTGATGATCTTCATGGACGGCAGCGAGACACCCGGGTTGAGCGCCTTGATGGCCGGGTCGTTCCAGGTGGTGATCTTCCCGGAGTAGATCTGGGTCAGCACCGTGCCGTCCAGGTTCAGGCTCTTGACCCCGGGCAGGTTGTAGTTGATCTGCTGCGCGGAGATGGCCAGCGGGATGTTCAGCAGGCCGGGGTACTGCGAGGTGTCCGCGCTGGACAGGTACGCGTCGGAGGCGCCGATGTTCACGGTGCCGGTCGCCGCGTCGGTGATCCCGGTCCCCGAGCCGGTGCCTCCGGTGGTGATCGTGATCCTGCTCGGGGCAGTCTTGGTGTCGTAAATCTTCTGGTAATCGGTCAACCAGGTGCCGAACAGCGGGAACAGCAGCGTGCTGCCAGTCTCGGTAATCGAGGTGTTGGCCGTCGCGGGTGCCGCCGGGAGAGCCGGGCCCACCATGGAGGCGGCCTTGGCTGATGCCGTGGAGGACGGCGACGGACTCCCGCTACTACTGCAGGCCGCCAGCAGGGCGACTGGGGCCAGAGCGGCCGCAGCAAACACCATGCGCTTTGGTTTGCCCACCGGGGGATACTCCTTCGCTAACCGCATGCTCAGGCATGCGCCAATTGCTTTACGTACGCGGATGCGTACTTTGTGTAACCAGGCACGGCGGGCGTGCATGGTCGTGTCCGCACGCAGGGCGTGCTTAGCCGGTCCCGCAGGCTCCCGCCCGCGGTCCTCGCCTCCCCGGGGAAGAGGCACGTGCCTCGCCCGGGAAGGAGCCTGTGCTCAGCCGAAGCGGCCAGTCACGTAGCGTGCTGTCTCCTCTTCGGCCGGGTTCTCGAAGACCTGCTCGGTCGCGCCGTGCTCGACCAGGCGGCCCTTGTTCAGGAAGACGGTCTGATCGGCCACCCGCCGGGCCTGGGCCAGGTTGTGGGTGACGATGATGACCGTCAGGTCGGGGGTCAGCGTGCGGATGAGGGCCTCGATCGACTCGGTGGCCATCGGGTCGAGAGACGAGGTGGGCTCGTCGAGCAGCAGCACCTCAGGGTTGACCGCGAGCGCCCGGGCCAGGCAGAGCAGCTGCTGCTGGCCGCCGGACAGCCGGAACGGGGAGTCCTTCAGGCGACCGGAGATCGCGTCCCACAGGCCGACCTCGCGCAGCCGGCGCTCGGCGATCTCGCTCATCTGGCCGCGGCTCGCCAGCCGGTGCGCCTTCACCCCGGCGACCACGTTGTCCAGGATGGACATCGGGAACGGATTCGGCCGCTGGAAGAGCATGCCGACCCGGCGCCGCAGGGCCATCAGGTCGAGGCCGTGCCGGAAGATGCTGTGGCCCTCGAGCTGCACGTCCCCGGCGTGCCGGTAACCGGAGACCTTGTCGTTCATCCGGTTCATGGTCCGGAGCAGGGTGGTCTTGCCCGACCCGGTCGGCCCGAGCAGCGCGGTGATCACGCCCTGCTGGAAATCCAGGTTGATATCGGTGAGGATGTCTCGCTGGCCGAATCCCAGGGTCAGGCTGACCGTCTTGACGGCCGTCCCCGACGTGGCCCGGGGGGCCCTCGCCGCTGGGGCCTTGACCGCCTGTGCGGCGGGGCCACTCTGCTCGGGCACCGGTCCCGGTGGACCAGCCTCAATCGACACTATGACCCCGCCCTCGTTGCCGTGATGATCCGGCCGGGCAGCACCGCCTGCCCCGACCACTCCCATTGATAGGGAGCCAAGGTGACTTGCCGGTGAACGGGAGGGGAAGGGAAATTGGACAAGCAGATGAACAAGCCGTGGCTGACCGGGTAAAAGGGGCGCGTACCGCAGAGGGGCAGGCGGTGATCCGCCTGCCCCTCAGCCCAGCTCCGGCTTAGCCGCCCTCAGACGCTGACCTCCACGGCGGCCACCTGGCCGGTGGCCGCGGTCACCGGCCGGTCGGTGTTCACCCCGCCGGGGGCCAGGACGCGGACCGTCCAGCTGCCCGGGGCCGCGAAGAAGCGGAACCCGCCGTCGGCGCCCAGCGGCACCTCCGCGACGAACTCGCCGCCCTCGTTGAGCAGCCGGGCGTAGCCCACGGGCACCGCCTGGCCGCCGCGGGTCACGTGCCCCTCGACCACGGCCTGGGTGCCCACGTCGGCCGGCCGGGTCGCACCGCCGGCCGGTGCCCCGCACCCGTCCGCGCTGACCGGAGCGCTCACCTCGGGGCCGCTCACTGGCCATCACCCAGCTCGATCGGGACGCCCACCAGCGAGCCGTACTCGGTCCAGGAGCCGTCGTAGTTCTTCACGTTCGGCTGGTCGAGCAGCTCGTGCATGACGAACCAGGTGTGCGCGGACCGCTCGCCGATCCGGCAGTAGGCGATGGTGTCCTTGGCGAAGTCCACCCCGGCCTCGTCCCGGTACAGGGTGGTCAGCTCGCCGTCGGACTTGAACGTGCCATCGTCGTTGGCCGCCTTGGACCAGGGCACGTTCTTGGCGGTCGGGATGTGCCCGCCGCGCTGGGCCTGCTCCTGCGGCAGGTGAGCCGGGGCGAGCAGGCGGCCGGCGAACTCGTCCGGCGAGCGCACGTCGATCAGGTTGCGCTTGCCGATGGCCGCCACGACCTCATCGCGCATGGCCCGGAGCGACGCGTCCTGCTCCTGCGCCGTGTAGGACGTCGCAGGCCGGTCCGGGACGTCCTTGACCAGCTCGCGGGAGTCCAGCTCCCACTTCTTGCGCCCGCCGTCCAGCAGCTTCACGTTCTGGTGCCCGTACAGCCTGAAGTACCAGTAGGCATACGCGGCGAACCAGTTGTTGTTCCCGCCGTAGAGGATCACGGTGTCGTCGTTGGAGATCCCGCGCTCCGACAGCAGGGCCTCGAACCCGGCCTTGTCCACGAAGTCCCGGCGCACCGGGTCCTGCAGGTCCTTCTTCCAGTCGATCTTGATCGCGTTCGGGATATGCCCGGTGTCGTACGCGCTGGTGTCCTCGTCAACCTCGACGATCGCTACCCCCGGGTCGTCCTTGTGCGCCTCCACCCAGTCTGCGTCCACCAGGACGTCTGGACGGCTCATACAGCAACCTCCTTGTCGGACTCCCCAGCGGCCATGTCCTGACGGCCGGGCCGGAGTCTTTTGATAAGCAGATACATCTCGCAGCCCAGGCAGAACCCGAAGGCTGCGTTCAGGAACGCCGCGGCGAGCGCCGCCGCGGCGGCGGCCATGCCCAGCGGGATGATCCCGGTCGCGTACCCGATCACCCCGATGACGCTGATGACCAGCCCGACGGCCTGGGAGAACCGCGGCGGCGCCTCGGCCTCCAGCTCAGCCGGCGGCCCCAGGCGGGGCCGGACGGCGAACCGGTAGATGAGGCCGTACGGCGCGTACCGCAGGCCGAACACGGCCCCGATACCGAACACCACCGCCTGGAATCCGAGCAGCCACCCGCTGCCGGTGATCAGGACTACCACCAGGACGATGGCGGACAGCGCGGCGTTGAAACGCTGACCCCTGGGATCGACGCTCATCAGTGGTATCTCCCCCTTGAAGGGATCGGCACAGGCCAGGACGCGGGAAACTGCCTGCGGGCCGCGCTCGCCCGGTGGCACAGTTCCGGCCGCACAGGCGTGCGTCGCGCGGGACGTGCCGGGCTCAGAACCGGCGCTGCAGGCCCGGCCTGCCCGGACACATCGCGGTAGTGACCCGGCAGTAGTCCACGGCACGCCGCCTGGTCAGCGGCGGCCGGGACCGGCCGCCATCCGCCAGGTCATCGAGGATGGCCAGGGAAAGCACGTCCCTGATGCTATGCGCCGGCGGCACCGGTGTCACTCCCCACCTTTTCAGTAGGATATTATCCGGTCCGGATTTCGTCCAGGGCGTCCAGCACGTCGGCCTTGTTCATCAGGCCGCTCCCGCGCCGGGCGATCTCCCCCTGGGGTCCGAGCACGAACACGGTGGGGGTGCGCCGGACGTCCAGCAGGCGGACCAGGTCCATCCGCTCCCCCGCGTCCACTTCAACGTGCCGGACACCGTCCGCGCCGCTGGCCACCTCGGCCAGGATCCGGTGGGTGGCCCGGCACGGGGCGCAGAACTCCGAGGAGAACTGGAGCAACGTGGCCTGCAGGCCGAGGGGCTGGCCCAGCTCGGCGGCACCGACCCGGGGGCCTCCCGCCGCGTTCCGCCGCGGGTCGGCCAGCCTGCCGTTCCGGCGGCGCCAGGCCATCCCGAACGCCGTAGCCCCGGCCAGGACGGCCAGGCACGCGATAAGTCCGCCTATCACGGCCTGTACAGCGTGACCGCGGCCCGTCCCATTCCCGGCCCCCCGGACGGGCCGTGCGCCTTCCCGGCTCAGGCCGCTGACCAGGCCTAATGGGCCATGACGGTGACCAGGACCTTACCCTGCGAGGTGACCTCGAAGCTGTGCACGCTGTCCAGCGAGACCGCGGACGAGCCGGGGTACCACACGGATCCTTCGTCGTAGGTGGTCGTCCAGCCGCCGACGACCGTGCGGTGGCCGCTGGAGTCAGTGACCACGAGCTGGCAGCGGTCCCCGGCCGGCACGTTCCTGACCCGCGTATCCAGCGCCGTGCCCCAGTCCCTGGCCGTGTACCGGACCGTCGCCGACACGTGGGTGGCCGGGTTGGTCGCGGACACCGACGTGAAGCGCGCGGCCGCGGGGCCAGCGGCGTGGTGCACAGCGCCCCAGCCGATCGCCCCGGCCGCGCCGGCCACCACGACCACGGCCGCGGCGGCGGCCAGCCCCCGCCACCGGCGGGCCTGGCGGGCCCGCACCGTGCGGCCCAGCAGCGACCGCAGCATCTGGTCCGAGGGCATCTCGGTGCCGGGCAGCTCGCCGGCGTCGTCGTCGGCCAGCTGCTGGGCTTCGCCGACTGGGATCCGGCGCAGCAGGGCAGGCAGGCCGGCCAGTCCGGCTAGTTCCTCCCGGCACTCTGGGCAGTTGCTCAGGTGGGCGTCCACCATCGACCGCTCGGCCGGGTCGATCGCCCCGAGCACGTAGACACCGAGCGCGTGCCGGATGTCGCGGCAGTCCGCTGAGCCGGTCATGGCGCGAGCCCCCGTTCCTCCAGCGCCAGTTTGAGCGCCTTGAGCGCGTAGAACGTCCGAGATTTCACTGTCCCGCCCGGGATGCCTAGTTCGGCGGCGGCCTCGGCCACAGAGCGGCCGAGGTAATAGGTCTGCACGAGCACCTGCCGGTGTTCTGGCCGCAGGTCACGCAGGGCGTCGGCCACCGCCCAGGATTCGAGCACGCGATCCGCCTCGTCGGCGACGGGTACCAGTTCGAGCGCGGCCTCGCCGACTTCCCGGGGCCGCGCGTTGCGGGCCCGGTGCGAGTCCACCGCGAGGTTCCTGGCCACGGCGAACAGCCACGGCCGGGCCGGGCGCTCCGCGATGGCCTCGGGATGCAGCCAGGCCCGGAGCAAGGTTTCCTGCACGATGTCTTCCGCCCGTTGCCGGTCGCCGCTGGTGAGCCGGAGTGCGTAACGCAGCAGCGGCGCCGCGTGCTCGGCATAGAGCGCGCGAACCAGTGCCTCGTCACAGGCTCGCTCGCCAGGCTCGCGGCCCTGGGTCCCGCGGTGATGTGCCACGACCTAGGTAACGGGCCGCCTGGCCAGCCGGTTCACCGGGCGGCCGGCCTTCCCGGGCTGGACGGCGCGTACCCCCCGGCAGGCGGGGTCATCATCCCCCGGCGAACGGGGGCAGCACCTCGACGACCGCTGCCTCCGGGAGCGTCACGGTCTCGGGCGCACGGCTGCCGACCGGGGTGCCGTCCACCAGGAACGACGACCTGGCCAGAACCGCGCGAAGGTCACCGTCCGCGCCTGCGGCGGGATTCCGCTCACGGGCGGACAGCGCCGACTCGAGCGCGGCGGCGAGCGTTTCGGCGCGGATCGTCTCCTCGGCGACCCCCGCGGCCTGCTTTGCCGCAGCCCAGTAGCGCAACGTCACTGTGCTCATGTCCGCTATCCTCGCTCACATCGGATCCGGGCAGTGCCGCCGGCGGGTCCTTGTGTGCATTGATGGGTAGTTTTCCCCTAAGAGACCCACAGCTCTCCCACAAGAGACCACAGGGCGGAGGTGGCAGCACCGTGAGCGACCTGCTGCTGCTCACCGGCGCCCTGGAGCCTGCCCCGGAAATCCTTCCCTCGCTGGGATTGCTGCTGCATAGCGTGCGGATCGCGCCGCCCGAGGTGCCGGTGCTGACCGACGCGCCGCCGGCCGACGCGATCCTGGTGGACGCCCGGCGGGACCTGGCCCAGGCCAGGAGCCTCTGCCTGCTGCTGCGCACGGCGAGCCTGGACGCGCCGCTACTGGCCGTAGTCACCGAGGGTGGCCTGGCCGCCCTGACCGCGGACTGGGGCGCCGACGATGTGATTTTGCACACTGCCGGGCCAGCCGAGGTCGAGGCCCGGCTGCGGCTCGCCATCGGCCGCAAGGCCAGCCTGGCCCCGGTCGCCCCGGACGAGATCCGTTCCGGCGACCTGGCCATCGACGAGGCGACCTACACGGCGCGGCTGCGGGCCCGCGCCCTGGACCTGACGTTCAAGGAATTCGAGCTGCTGAAGTTCCTGGCCCAGCACCCGGGGCGGGTGTTCACCCGCGCCCACCTGCTGCAGGAGGTCTGGGGCTATGACTACTTCGGCGGCACCCGCACGGTGGACGTGCACGTGCGCCGGCTCCGGGCCAAGCTCGGCGCCGAGCACGAGGCGCTGATCGGGACCGTCCGCAACGTGGGTTACCGGTTCGTGCCCGCCAAGGGGAGCGACGAGGGCCGGGTCCCGCGGTCCTCCCGCGCGGCAGACGCGGACCAGCCGAACCGGGGCATCACCGAGGCGGACGGCCTGCCCGCGGACGACGCGCAGGTCGCGGCCCGCCACCGGCCTGCCGCCACCGGCAGGCCCGCCACCGGCCGGCCCGCCACCGGCCGGCCCGCCACCGGCCGGCGCACCACCGGCCGGCCCGCAGAAGGAGGCCAGTGCCGCACCCGCGGACCGGCGCTGACTCCCGGCCGGCCGCCGGGGACGAGGCCCCGCTCAGCACGGTGCACGGGCCCCTGGCGGAGCGGGAAGCCGCCGGCGTGCTGCGGCTGGCTGGCGCGGCCGCCGGGCGCGACGGGGTGGACCCGCTGTCCGAGCCAGTGCTGCTGGAGCTGCGCTACGGCGGCGGCCCGCAGGCCCGCAACCTGCTGCTGACAGCCGGCCGGGGCCAGCCGCGCCGGCCCCGCCAGCACCAGCCCCGCCAGCACCAGCCCCGCCAGCACCAGCCCCGCCAGCACCGGGCTGGCCGGCTACGGGCATCTCGATCCGGCCGATCAGGCCGATCCCGCCGACGGCCCGGCCGCGGAACTGGTCATCCACCCGGACTACCGCGGCCGCGGGCTCGGGCTCGCCCTAGCCCGGGCGCTGCTGGCCGAGGCGGCCCCGCACCCGCTGCGCGTGTGGGCGCACGGCGACCTGCCCGCCGCCCGCGCCCTGGCCGCCCGGGCCGGCTTCGCGCGGATCCGGTCGCTGTGGACCATGCACCGCACGCTGGCGGACCTGCCGCCGGTCCCGGCTTTCCCCCCGGGGGTCACGGTGCGCCCGTTCACCGTGGGCGCGGACGAGGCCGCCTGGCTGGAGGTCAACCGGAGAGCGTTCGCGCACCACCCGGAGCAGGGCGCCTGGACGGCCGGGGACCTGGCCCTGCGTGAGCGTGAGCCCTGGTTCGACCCGGACGGGTTCTTCCTGGCCGAGCGGGACGGCCAGCTGGCCGGCTTCCACTGGACCAAGATCCACGGCACGCCGCCGGAGGCGACCGGCGAGGTGTACGTGGTGGGGGTGGATCCGGCCGGGCAGGGTGGCGGCCTGGGCCGCGCGCTGACCCTGGCCGGGCTGCACTACCTGCGCTCCCGGGGACTGCCCGGGGTCATGCTCTACGTGGACGAGGAAAACACGCCGGCCATCCGGCTGTATGAGTCACTGGGCTTCGCCCACCAGGGCACCGACGTCATGTACCGCCACCCCGGGGCAGGGTAAGGGTCAGTCGACCCGGACCACGGACTCGATCCCGAGCACGGCGTCGAGTTCGGCGTCGGTCAGCGGCCGGTCACACACCGCCACCGCGCTCAGAACCTCGGCGTAGAGCTCGATTTCATCGAGTGCCACGCGATCGGGGACGCGAAGATCGAGAGTCTCGCGCACCGCGCCCACCTCCATCGCCAAGCGGATTCGCGGGAAGCCTGACCACAAGGTTACGACGCGGCCCTATGCCCCCGCATGACCCATCAGGGTCATTTCTGGACCACCCTCAAGTGGGATTTTACCCAGAACCCCAGTAACAATTCCAAGAAGCCGCGGGCGATGAGTCTTCCGGTGCGGTAAAGGACTCGCGCGCCTGATCGTGCCGGTGTGACGGGGGTGAAGCGCGCACGGCCGGAAGTCATCCGGGATTGGCCGGGAGATCAGGGATTGGCCGGGAGATCACGCCACACCGCGCCGCGGTGCACCGCGGCGCGGGCCCGGTAGTTCACGGCGGTGCCGGAGAACGTGGCCCGGTCGGCGTCGGTCAGTTCGCGGACGATCTGGCCGGGCACCCCCGCCACCAGCACCCCGGCCGGGACCTGCTGGCCCGGCCGGACGACCGTGCCCGCCGCCACCAGGGAGCCCGCGCCGATCCGGGCCCGGCCGAGCACGATGGACCCGATGCCGATCAGCGCCCCGTCGCCGACCAGCGCCCCGTGCACGGTGGCCCGGTGCCCCAGGCTGACCCGTTCGCCGAGCACGGCGGGCTCCCCGCGGTCCACGTGCAGGCAGCACTGGTCCTGGATATTGCAGTCCGCCCCGACAATGATCTCGTCATCGTCGGCGCGCAGCACGGACCCGTACCAGACGCTGGCCCCCCGGTCGAGGGTGACCCGGCCGATCAGAATGGCGCCGGGAGCGATCCAGGCCTCCGGATGCACCTGCGGAGTGTTACCGTCGAGCGAGCCGAGTCGGCCCATGACCCCTCCTCTGCTGCCCCACCGGCGACCCCGGAGACGGAATTAATCGGGGCAAAACGGGATACTCGTTCGTTTCGGTTGCGCGCGAGGGGCTTACGGACAAGAGTCTTGCCTGCTGTTCCAGATCTTCCTGCCACGGACCCGCTCCCACCTCAGGTGAACCCGACCGAGCCGACGCGCCGGGCCGGGCGTAGCCTGGCCCTGACCCACCTGACGGGTGACATCATGACTGAGCAAAGCGACCTTATCCCTGACCTCGACTCTGAAGACGCGTTCGAAGTGCAGATGCGCGGCTACAGCCGCCGTCAGGTCAACGAATTCGTAGCGCGTTCCCGCAGCCAGACACGGGATCTGGAGGAACGGCTGTCCCGTTCCATTGATGAGGTGGAGCGGCTCCGGGCCGAGGTGAGCGCATCCCGTCAGCGTGAGATGGAAGATAAGCCGGCCCATCAGGAGCTCAGCGAGCGCATGGGCCAGATCCTCAAGCTGGCCGACGACGAGGCCAAGGCGCAGAAATCCCGGGCCCTCGACGACATCACCAAGCAGCGCAACGAGGCCAAGCAGGAGATCGACCGGCTCAAGGCCGAAGCCCGCGAGCAGACCGAGCGGATGCTCGCCGCCGCGCAGGAGCAGGCCGAGAACACCATCGCGACCGCCCGGGCCGAGGCGGAGAAGGCCCGCAGCTCCGCCCGCAACGAGGCGGAGCGGACCATCGGCGATGCGCAGAAGAAGTCGGAGAACGCGGTAGCGGCCGCCCAGGCCCAGGCCAAGCAGATGCTGGACGAGGCGACCGCGCGGGCCACGGCGATTCACGATGGGGCCGAGCGCCGCCTGAACCTGCTGGTGGCCAGGCACACCGAGACCGTGCGGCGGCTCACCGAGGTGCGCGACGTGGTCACCAACCTGGTGGCCGGCGAGGCCGCCCGCGGCTCGCTGGAAGAGGAGGTGGCCCGGTCGGTGGCCAGCGCCGTGTCCGGTAACGCCGGCGGCAACGGCACGGCGGCCGGCGGCCGGGCGGGTGGCACCGGGGCGGGTGGCACCGGGTCCGAGGCCGGCACGCACCCGGCGCGGCTCCCGCGGCCGGATCCCGTCCTGCGGACGCGCCAGCGAACGCCGCTGCGGACGCCGCCGCCCGCAGCCACCGGGGCAGCCCGGTCCCGGCCGAGCGGCCCGTCCCGGCTGGTGCTGCCCCGTCGGCCAGCGCCGCCCCGGGCGGCCCGGCTTCGGGCGGTGCCGCGCAGCGGCCCCTCCCGTCCGAGCGGCCCGCCCCGGCGGACCGCGTCCCCGGCGACTCGGGGGCGCGCCCGGCGGCCAAGCCGATCCGCCCCAGCGCGGGCCGCGGCACCCCCGGCAGCCTCGGCGAGCAGGCCGCACCGCCGGCCGACGGCTCGCGGATGACCGAGTAACGAAGCCCGGGTAGCCACGCCGGACCCGTCACGCGCAACGGCCCGGGGCATGCGCCCCGGGCCGTTGCGCGTCTGTCCCGCTGCGGGTCTAGCGTCCCGGCAGGCCCGCGGCGAGCGCGTCCAGCCGCCGCAGGATCACGCCCTCGCGCAGCGCCCACGGGCAGATGAAGAGTTCCTCGAGATCGAACAGGTCCATGGCCGCGTCGGCCACCACGGCCCCCGCGGCGAGCTGGCCAGCCCGGCCCCGGGACACCCCGGGCATCTGCGCCCGGTCCGCCGCGGACATCCCGGACAGCTTCTCCGCCAGCTTGGTCAGGTCGGCGTGACTGAGCCGGCGGCGGACGTAAGGACCCTCACTGGACGGCGCGGCGCCCGCGATCCTGGCCAGCTGCCGGAAGGTCTTGGAGGTGGCCACCGCCCGGTCCGGCTGGCCGTCCCGGATCACCTGGCCGGCCCGGCGGCCGATCTCGGCCCGCACGTACCGCCGCAGCTTCCGCACCTCGGCGGGTGAGGGCGGGTCGCTGCTGAGCCAGTCCCGGGTCAGCCGGCTCGCGCCGAGGTCCAGCGAGATGGCCACGTCGGGTTCCTCGTCCACTCCCTCGGCGATCTCCAGCGACCCGCCGCCGATGTCCAGGACCAGCAGCTTGCCCGAGGACCAGCCGAACCAGCGCCGGGCGGCGAGGAAGGTGAGCCGCGCCTCGTCCTGGCCCGACAGGACCTGGATGTGCGCGTCGCTCTCCTCCTGGATCTGGGCCAGCACCTCGTCGGCGTTGGCCGCGTCGCGGACCGCGGAGGTGGCGAAGGCGAGCAGCTCCTCGACCCCCTTGTCCTCGGCGATCTGCAGAGCTTCGCCGACGAAGGCGCGCAGTTGCTGGGCGCCCGCGTCAGACAGCAGCATGCCGCCTTCGAGATGGTCACCGAGCCGGAGCTCGGCCTTGTGCGAGTAGACAGGCGTAGGCCGCGCGCCGCGGTAGGCGTCGACCACGAGGAAGTGCACCGTGTTGGAGCCCACGTCCAGGACACCGAGTCGCATACATTGACGCTACTGGTCCGCAGGCGCGGTCAGCGCCAGGACCCCACGGACAGGGAGGCGCCATGGCCAAGACTGCGGGGCGGGTCCGCACCGAGACCGGCCGCAAGCGGGTCCGCGCCTACCTGGGCGGCGAGCTCGTCGCCGACACCCAGGCACCCGTCCTGGTCTGGGAGTGGCCCTACTTCCCGGTGTACTACATCCCGGCCGCGGACATCCAGGCCAAGCTCATCCCGGCCGGGCAGACCGAGCACTCGCCGAGCCGGGGCGACGCGGAGATCTACCACGTGCAGGTGCCGGGCACCACCGCGGAGCGGGCCGCCCTGCGCTACCCCGACTCCCCGCTGGAAGATCTGCGCGACCTGGTCCGGCTGGACTGGGCGGCGATGAGCGAGTGGTTCGAGGAGGACGAGCCGGTCTACACCCACCCGCGCGACCCGTATACCCGGGTGGACATCCTGGCCAGCTCGCGGCACGTCCGGGTGGAGGTGAACGGGGTGACGGTGGCCGAATCCCGCCAGCCGCGCATCCTGTTCGAGACCGGCCTGCCACCGCGGTACTACCTGCCGCTGACCGACGTGCGGATGGACCTGCTGCGGCCCAGCGGCACCCAGTCGCACTGCCCGTACAAGGGAACGGCCAGCTACTGGTCGGTGCAGGCGGGTGAGCAGCTGAACGCCGACATCGTCTGGATCTACCGCACCCCGCTGCCGGAGAGCCAGAAGGTCGCGGGCCTGGCCTGCTTTTATGACGAGAAGGTGAACGTGTACCTGGACGGCGAGCTTCAGGAACGGCCGAGGACGCACTTCAGCTAACGGTCGTATCGGCGCAGCGCCGCACGCAGGCGTGCCGGGCCTCGGCGGCGCTAAGCCCCGGGGCCGTCCAGGTCCTCGATCCGGGCGGTGGACGGCGCCCGCCGGGCGGACAGCTCCCGGGCCACCGCGGCGGCCTCGCCCATGACCCGCAGGATGTTGCCGCCGGCCAGCTTGGCGCAGTCCTCCTCGGTCCACCCGCGGCTCAGCAGCTCAGCGAGCAGGGCCGGGTAGCAGGAGACGTCCGCCAGCCCGTCGGGCAGCTGGTCGGTGCCGTCGAAATCCCCGCCCAGCCCCACGTGGTCAACGCCGGCCACCTCGCGCACGTGCTCGATATGGTCGGCGACCTGGGCCAGCGTGGCCCGCGGCAGCGGGCTGGCCGGCCGCCAGCTCCCGCCGGGCCCGCGTCGCGCGCGGACAGCTCCCAGGGGTCGGCGCCGCGCCGCGCCATCTCGGCGGTGAGCTCCCGCTCCCAGGCCCAGCACTCGGGCGAGACGAACGGCGGACACGAAGGTGACCATGCACACCCCGCGGTTACCCGGCAGCCGGGCCAGGATCTCGTCCGGCACGTTGCGCGGGTGATCGCACAGGGCCCGGGCGCTGGAGTGCGAGAAGATGACCGGCGCCTCGGCGACGTCCAGCGTGTCGCTCATCGTGGCCGGGGACACGTGGGACAGGTCGGCGAGCATGCCCAGCCGCTGCATCTCGCGGACCACCGCGCGGCCGAACTCGGTCAGCCCGCCGGCCCGCGGGCTCGTCGGTGGCCGAGTCGGCCCAGGGCACGTTGGCGTTATGGGTCAGGGTGAGGTACCGGACGCCGAGCGCGTACAGCGCGCGGAGCACCCCCATCGAGGAGGCGATGCTATGGCCGCCCTCCGCGCCGAGCAGCGACGCGACCCGGCCGGCGGCGAAGATCCGCTGCACGTCGTCCGCGGTCAGCGCCAGCTCGAGCTGGCCGGGGTAGCGCCGGATCATCCGCCGCACCAGGTCGATCTGCTCCAGGGTGGCGGCCACGGCCGCCTCGCCCGCCAGCGTCGAGGGCACGTACACCGACCAGAACTGGCCGCCGACGCCGCCCGCGGCCAGCCGGGGCAGGTCGGTCTGGGTGAAGCTGACCGCGCTGGCTCAGGTCCGTGCCGTCCAGGCCGCATCCGGCTTCGCGCAGCGCCCAGGGCAGGTCGTTGTGCCCGTCGATCAGCGGTGCCCCGCTGAGAAGGTCCCGGCGCGGCCTGGGCGGCCGCCCGCGTGTCTGCGTCACGTCATGGACAGCACCGCGGCGCCGTGCACGCGCTCGCTGGCCAGGTCGGTCAGGGCCTGGTCGGCCTGGTCGAACCGGTAGGGGGTGGTGGTGACCTTGATCCGGAGCCGCTCGGCCAGGGTCAGGAACTCGGTCGCGTCGGCCCGGGTGTTGGAGGTGACGCTGCGGAGCCTGGCGTTCCTGGAACAGGTGCCGCTCGTAGTTCAGCTCCGGGATGTCGGTCAGGTAGATCCCGGCGATCGCGAGGGTCCCGCCCCGGTCCAGGGCGCTCAGGGCGGCCGGCACCAGGGTGCCGACCGGGGCGAACAGGATCGCGGAGTCCAGCGGCACCGGCGGCGGGTCGAAGGAGTCCTGCGCCGACGCGACGCCCAGCGAGCGGGCCAGCTCCCGGGCCGCCTCCGCCCGGGTGAAGACGTGCACCGCGGCACCCTGGGCCATGGCGACCTGGGCCGCGAGGTGGGCGGAGCCGCCGAACCCCCAGATGCCCCAGGCGTGCCGCCCGGCGGCACCTCGGCCCGGCGCAGCGCCCGGTAGCCGATGATCCCGGCGCACAGCAGCGGGGCCAGCTCGGCGTCGCTGAAACCGGCGGCAGCGGGTGGACGAAGGCCTCCGCGGCCACCATGTACTCGGCGTACCCGCCGTCGAAGTCCCAGCCGGTGTAGACCGAGGCCGGGCAGAGGTTCTCCTGGCCGCGGCGGCAGAACACGCAGGACCCGTCGGTCCCGCCCAGCCAGGCCGCCCCCACCCGGTCGCCGGGCGCGAACCGGCGGGTGCCCGGCCCGGCCGCCACGACCTCGGCGACCACCTCGTGGCCCGGCGTGGTGTCCGGCCGCTTGGGCGGCAGGTCTCCCTCGGCCAGGTGCAGGTCGGTCCGGCACACGCCGCAGCAGCGGATCCGCAGCAGCAGCTGGCCGGGACCGGGCTCGCGGGACCGGGCGCTCGACCAGGCGCAGCGGGCCGGACGCGACCGGCCCGGGCTGATGCACTACCCATGCACGCACAGTCTCACCGTACGGGCTCACCCCCGGGCCCGCGGCACGGACCCGGGGGTCCCTCAGGATCGCGTGAAGCGCGCCACCACGTCAACGGTCGATGGCCCGGTCAGCATGCCCATCTGGTTCCAGGTGAGGCCGAAGTCGGCCCGGTCTACCACGACGCCCTCGGCCCGCAGGGTGAACGCCGCCGGGCTGACGTCGGCCAGCGTGCCGGTGAAGCTGAGCGGCCGGGTTTCCCCCGCGACCGTGAGCGTGCCGCGGACCGCCACGCGGTCACCGGTCCGGGTGGCGCTGGCCAGGTCGGCCACGATCGACGGGTGGTCCGCGGCGTTGAAGAAGTCGGCCGAGGCCAGGTGCCGGTCCCGCTTGGCGTTCTTGGTGTTCAGCGAGGCCGCGCCGATCTCCAGCCGGCCGCGGGCCGCGCCGCCGGGCAGGATCTCGGCGTTCCCGGCCAGCTCGCCAAAGGCGCCGCGCACCGTGACCAGCCCCCACATCGACTTGGAGCGGAGCGAGACGGTGGACCGCGCCGGGTCCAGGGTCCAGGTACTCGGCAGGCCAGCACGCTGTCCGGGGTGTCACCCGCCGGGGCCCCGGTGGCCTGCGATTGCCCGTCAGCTGTGGTCATGGCTCGGCTCTCCTGGGGGTTCAGATCGATCACGAAGTGAAAGTCACTGGATAGATATTAACGCACGTAATAATAGGGTGAACGAACCACCCCAGGTAAACTGGCCGCGTGTCGCTGGATCAGGTACCCGTGGAGAGCGTGCCCCTGGCTGGCCTGCCCGAGGCGGAACGCCGGCGCAGGCTGGTCGCGGAGACCGCTCGCTTCACGTCCGCGTTCCTGCGCTGGATGGAGGGGCGGGCCTGCGGCGGCCTGACCTACGCCCGGCTCCGGCTGCTCCAGGCGCTGCACTGCGATGGCCCGGCGATCATGCGGGACCTCGGGTGTCCAGCTCGGCGTTAGCCCGCGGAACATGACCGCGATGGTGGATGCGCTCGAGGAAGCGCAGCTCGTGGTGCGCCGCCCGCATCCCACCGACCGCCGGGCCACGCTGGTCGAGCTGTCCCCGGCCGGGGCCTGGGAAGCGGAACAGGCCCTGGAGCCCCGGCTGGACGCGATGGCCGAGCTGTTCGAGGGCTTCTCCGCCGCGGAGCAGCAGGCGTTCGCCGACGCCCTGAGTCCGGCTGGGCCAGGCTATGCAGGGCGGCCAGGATGCGTGCTGAGCGGGTACTGACCCCTGGCTAGCCCGCTGGGCAGCCAGGCTCACCCCGGCAGCCAGCACCCTCCGGACCCGAGCCGGCCGGCCGGACGCCGCAGACGGCTCACCCGCCCGGCTGGTCACCCCGGATCCCAGCCGCCGCGCGGGCAGGGCAGCCGCTCTTACAAGGTTCTTACCGTCCAGTACGAAACGGCCCTCACCTGCACTGATGTGCATACCGTCAGATCATGGCTGGGGCCGGAACGAGGGGACCGAGACAGCGCGCCGCCCGGATGCGGCGCGCGGCCCGGATAGCGGCGCGAAGAACGCAGGCGCCGGGTCGCGCAGCGGCGGCGCGCGCTCGGCGGCTTCGGCCGCGGCTGAGTACCGCCGCGCCGCCACGCTGGCCCGGCGGGCCGCGGACGCGGCCCGGCACCCGGCCGAGCATCCGCCGCCCGGCCCGTTCCGGCCGGGAGTCTGGCGCAGCCCGCTGCGCGGGCTGTGGCTTACCTCGATCCTGGGCGTGGTGCTGCTGGCCGGGCTGACCATCCTCGCGGTGACCGGCCTGCTGTCCTACGCGGCCTACGATCCGCGGCTGCCCGGCAACGACGAGACACCCGGCGCGGGGCTGCTGCGGTTCTACCTGTTCTCCTGGCCGACCCACCCGTCCTGGCTGTACCGGGTGGACCAGGGGGTGCACATCACGCTCGGGCTCGCGCTGGTGCCGTTCGTGCTGGCCAAGCTGTGGTCGGTGCTCCCCCGCCTGTTCGCCTGGCCGCCGGTCCGCTCGCTGGCCCAGATCCTGGAGCGGGTCAGCCTGATCATGCTGGTCGGCGGCGTGCTGTTCGAGTTCGCCACCGGCATCCTGAACATCCAGAACTACTACGTCTTCCCGTTCTCCTTCTACACCGCGCATCTCTACGGCGCCTGGGTGTTCATCGCCGGGCTTCGTCATCCACGTGACCCTGAAGTTCCCGCGGATGATCAGGCCGGCCTGCGGTCCCGCAGCCTGCGCCGGGAACTGCGCACCCCGCTGGCGGAGACCAGCCCGAGGAGCCGGACGCCACGGACACCGGCGGCGACGGCCTGCGCCCCGTCCGCCCGCGCGCCCCGACCATCTCCCGCCGCGGGCCTGCTGGCCGCGATCGGCGGCGCGCTCGCTCACCCTGGCCGGCGCTGGTCGTCGGCCAGTCCATCGGCGGGCTGGACCCGGCGCACGTCCCTGTTCGGGCCGCGCGGGCTGTCCGCGACCGCCCCGCACTACCTGCCGGTCAACCGGACCGCGGCGTCGATCGGCCTGACCGCCGCCGACGTCGGCCCGGACTACCGGCTCACGCTGATCGGGCGCCCGCACCGTCACCCTGACCCGCGACCAGGTCCTCGCCCTGCCGCAGCACGCCGTGGAGCTGCCGATCGCCTGCGTGGAGGGCTGGTCGGTGTCCGCCCGCTGGACCGGCGTCCGGCTGGCCGACCTGGCCCGGCTGGCCGGGATGCCGGACCCGGCCGGGGCGCAGGTCGACTCGATCGAGCAGGTCGGGGCGTTCAAGACGCGCGGTCCTGTCCGCGGGCCAGGTGAGCGATCCGCAGTCGCTGCTGGCGGTCACGCGTCAACGGGCACGAGCTGCCCTGGGACCACGGCTACCCGGCCCGGACGATCATCCCCAACGCGCCCGGCGTGCACAACACCAAATGGGTCAGCAAGATCACCTTCCTGAAGCAGGTGTGACGGGCGTGACGGCTCGCCGCAGGACCCTCAGCAGCCGGATCCGGCACTGGTACGGCGCTAACCCGCTGCACCTGCTGGCCTTGCTGGCCGCGTTCGCGCTGGCCGGTTACGCCGTCCACGCGGTGATCGCCGCCGGCCAGTTCCGCGGCTTCGCCATCTGGTTCGCCGTCGCGATCATCGGGCACGACCTGCTGCTGTTCCCGCTCTACTCGCTGGCCGACCTGTCGGTGCAGCGGCTGCTGCCGTGGGCGGGGCGCCGCAAACCCGGTCGGCCGGGGTGGGCCGGGCAGGTCGCGGGACCGCCGCTGATCAACTACGTGCGGATCCCGGTGGCGTTCTCGCTGCTGCTCCTGCTGGCCTTCTTCCCGCTGATCCTGGGCCTGTCGGAGCCCGAATACCACCGGGCCAGCGGGCTGACCACGCAGCCGTACCTGTGGCGCTGGCTGGCGGTGACCGGGGTCATGTTCCTGCTGTCGGCGGTGACCTACGCGCTGCGCTGGCGCCGGGCCGGAGCGCGCGCGCGGGCCCGGGCCCGGCAGGCCGCCGCGGCCGCCCGGCGCGACCCAGCCCCGGCCGGGCCCTCGTTCGACGTCTGGCACCCCGCCCGGGACACCCCGGACCATCCCCCCGCCACCCACTAACCCGCCGCCCACTAACCCGCCGCCCACCCCGACCCGCCGGCCACCCCGACCCGCCGGCCACCCCGACCCGCCGGCCACGCGGACCGCCGCGACTTTTCCCGCGCGCGGTGCGCCCGAACCGGGCAAATCGCCCGCCAGCACGCACGTCGCACGGGAAATGTGCCCGCGGACCTGGGCCGCCGCACCGGCGGAGGCCACGGGAGGGGCCTCCGGCGGTACCTGAGGGCCTCGGGGGGGCGGCGGCGGGGCGGGCGGGGCGGCGGCCTTAGTGAGCCACCGGGAGGGGTTCCGGGCTGGCGGCGGGGACCGCGGCCGGGGCGGGCGGGACCACGGCGCGGGCCCGCCGCCAGCGGATCAGCGCACCCGCCATGACCACGGCCAGGGCCAGGCCGTACCCGGCCCGCTCGGTGTCCAGGACGGGCATCGTGCACCCCGGGCAGCGGTGAGCTCATCGCCAGGTACCGGACCATGGCGAAGGCGAGCCACTCGGCCCGGCCGTCGAAGGCGACCAGCATGACCAGGAGCATGCGCGTACCAGGGGAACGGCGGCGTGGTCACGGCGAGCGCCGCGCCGGTCATCACCACGGCGCCGCGCCAGGGCCGGTCCGGATCACCGCGCAGCAGGACGACGCAGGGCGACCGTGGCCAGGATCACGAAGGCGGCGGGAAGCCCCACTTCCCCGGCACCAGCATGCCGAGCAGCAGGAACCGGGAGCCGTTCGCGTAGCCCTCCTGTGCAGGTAGCCGGGCAGGAACCCGATCACCCCGCTGCCCACGGCCAGCACGTGCGGCAGGTACACGATCACCGTGGCGGTGATGCCCGCGCAGATCACCGCGACCGGGCGGCGCCGCAGCACGGCGGGCGCGATCAGCACCGGGGTGACCTTGGTCCAGATGGCCAGGGCCAGCAGCGCACCCCCCGCCAGCGGACGGCGCAAGGGCCCGGCGGAGGAGCCTGGCCAACCGGGCCGGGCCAGCAGGATCAGCGCGGCTGCGGCGAATCCCGCGGCCAGCACGTCCACGTGCGCGTTGTTGCCCGCCTCCAGGGCCACCGTGGGGCACCACGCCCACAGCACCGCGAGCCTGGGGGTCGCGGCCCACCTTGGGCAGGCCGTACAGGAGCAGCAGGGTGACCAGGACCGCGCAGAGCGCCGCGCCGGCCTGGATCGGGGTCGTCCCGCTGCCGGCCGGCGTCAGGTAGTGCACGGCGAGGAAGTAGGCCTCGGCCACCGGCGGGTAGATGGTGTGCACGATGGGCCGGTTGATCCTGGTGCAGCCGGGCGTCGGCGAGCTGGCTGGAGTCCTCCAGCCGCAGCCCGGCCGGGATGCAGTGCGGGGTGTGGGCACCCCAGAGGAACGGGTCGCGGAGCGAGACGAGCTGGGGCGCGGCGGGCGCGTACTGGTACGGGTCGATGCCCGCGGCCTGGACCCGGCCGTCCCAGATGTAGCGGTACAGGTCGTCGCTGCCCTGCGGCCCGGCGGTCAGCGCCGCGAGCTGCACGGCGATGCCGCCGATGACGATCAGGGCCACCGCCCAGCGGACCGGCAGCCGCAGCACCAGCCAGGCGCCCACCGCGAAGACGGCCCACAGGCTGACCGCCAGCGGGAGTGGTGCCGATCACCGCGGTCACCCGGGCCGGGTGGACCGTGAGGAGGACCAGGATGGTGAGGGCCACGGCCGCGGTCACCGCCGCGGCGGCCCGGACCCCGGTGCGCATGGGTTTCGCGGTCATGAGTCGATCCCCCGGGACAGGCGCGGCGAACCAGCGGCCGGCATCCGTCCATACCTCGGTCACGGCCAGCCCGGCGCGCAGGCCGAGCTCGCTGATCTGGTCGGCGCCAATGGACGCCCACGGGAAACCAGGAGCTGCACTGGCCCGCGTGGCTCAGCCGGACCATGTCCTTGGCCAGCGGCGCGCCCGGCGGTTCCACCTCGACCAGTGCCTGGCCGAGCGGCTTGAGCAGCTCCGCCACCCGGCTGAGCAGGGCATCCGGGTCACCGCCGATGCCGATGTTGCCGTCGGCCAGCAGGACCCGCGCCCACCGCCCGGTCCCGGGGACCGTGGCGAACACGTCCCGGTGCAGCGCCAGCGCGCCGGACGACCGGGCCAGCTGCACGGCCGACGGGCGTGACGTCGATGCCGAGGGCCGGCACGCCGCGCTCGGCCAGCGCCACGGTGAGCCGGCCCGGGCCGGACCCGACGTCCAGCGTGGGCCCCTGGCAGCGGTCCAGGATCGAGGTGTCACCCGGAATGACGTGCAGCCAGTCATCGATCCTGAGCGGGGTCCGGCGACCGTCCGCGTACTCGATTTCCGGCCGCGCGAGGCCAGCGAGAGCATCTTCATACAGCTCACCGAGCACGCGGTCCCCTCCTTCCGGGGTGTGCGCCGGGACAGCGGCAGCCCGGTCCGGTGGCAGCGGCGATGAGCCTAACGTCACGGACACCGGAATGACCCTTACGGACCGATGACGGATCCTCCCCGGTCAGGAGGCACAAACCCGGTGGGGCATCTACGGTGTAAGAGTGAATACCAACCCCGACCGGCCAGGGCGGATCATCGTGGTCGACGATGACGCGACCCTGGCTGATGTCGTCGGGCGTTACCTGACGCGCGATGGGCACCACGTGGAATGCGTCGGCGACGGCTACGAGGCCCTGCGCCGGGTCGCCGCCGAGCCGCCGGACCTGGTCGTCCTGGACCTGATGCTGCCCGGCATCGACGGCCTGGAAGTGTGCCGGAGACTGCGCGCCCAGTGGCCGATCCCGGTGGTCATGCTGACCGCGCTGGGCGAGGAGACGGACCGCGTGGTCGGCTTCGAGACCGGCGCCGACGACTACGTCACCAAGCCGTTCAGCCCCCGCGAGCTGGCCCTGCGGGTGCGGTCGGTGCTGCGCCGGGCCCGCGGCGGCGGCCTGCCCGACCCGCCCGCGCTCGGGCGTCATCAAGGACGGCAACCTCGTCGTGGACCTGGGCGCGCACTCGGTCATGCTGGCCGAGAGCACGCTGTCCCTGACCTCCCGGGAGTACGACCTGCTGGTGTACCTGATGCGCCGCCCCCGCCAGGCGTTCAGCCGTGAGCAGCTGCTCGCGCACGTGTGGGGCTGGACCTTCGGTGACACCTCGACGGTGACCGTGCACATCCGGCGGCTGCGGGAAAAGATCGAGCCGGACCCGACCGCGCCCCGGCGGATCGTCACCGTCTGGGGCGTCGGCTACCGCTACGAACCGGGAGAGTCATGACAGGCCTGGACGCCCCCACCCTGTGGCAGGTCACCTACACCGTGGCGGGGGTCGCCGTCGCCTCAGCGGCAGCCGGGCTGCTCGGCCGTCCGGCTGCTGGCCCGGCGGTCGCTGGCCACGCTGCTGTTCGTGGTCGCCGCGGTGGTCATCGTCAGCTCGATGGCCGGGGTCGGGGTCATCGGCTACAAGATGATGATCTCCACGGCCGACCGCAACGTCGTGCTGGCCGTCGTGATCATCGCGGGCGTGGCCGGTTTCGCCGTCGCGCTGCTGGTTGGCCACCGGGTCACCAAGGCGGGCCGGGCCCTGCTCACCGCGGTCCGCAACGTCGGCAGCGTCGGCTACTACGAGCCGCCCCAGACCCACCTGCCCGCCGAGTTCGCCACGCTCTCCGACGAGCTGGCCACGGCGCACGAGAAGCTGGCCGACTCCCACACCCGGGAGCGGGCGCTGGAGGCCAGCCGCCGGGAACTGGTCGCCTGGGTCAGCCACGACCTGCGCACCCCGCTGGCCGGGCTGCGCGCGATGGCGGAGGCGCTGGAGGACGGCGTGGTGGTCGACTTCGAGACGGTGACCACCTACCACACGCAGATCCGCCGGGAAGCCGACCGGCTGTCCGCCATGATCGACGACCTGTTCGAGCTGGCCCGCATCCACGCGGGCGCGCTGCGGCTCTCCCGCCGCCTGGTCGGGCTGGATGACCTGGTCGCTGAGGCCCTGGCCAGCACCGAGCCGCTGGCCCGCGCCAAGGGCGTGCGGCTGCGCGGCTCCTCGGTGCGCGGGCTGCCGGTCCTGGTCGACGCGGACGAGTTCGGCCGGGCGCTGCGCAACCTGGTGACCAACGCGATCCGGCACACGCCGTCCGAGGGCATGGTCGAGGTCCAGGGTGACCTGCACCGCGGCATGGCCTGCGTGAGCGTGGTGGACGCCTGCGGCGGGATCCCGCCCGAGGCCCTGCCCCGGGTCTTCGATGTCGCGTTCCGCGCGGAAACGGCCCGCACGCCCGGCCCGGACAACAACGCCGGGCTCGGGCTCAGCATCGCCCGCGGCATCGTGGAGGCGCACGCGGGCCAGATCGCGGTGCAGAACATCGCCCGGGGCTGCCAGTTCGTGATCCGGCTGCCGCTGGCCCGGACGGCGGCGCAGCACACGGCCCCGATCGTCGCGGACCCGGGCTACGCCCCGGCGGGCTGAGCCCCAGCAGGCTGGAGATCTCCCCGGTCGGCCGGCCCACTGGCCGGCCCGCCACCGGCCTGCCCGCCACCGGCCTGCCCGCCACCGGCCTGCCCACCACCGGGCCGCCCGCCAGTGGCCGGGCGGCGCAGCGGGGCGTGGGCGAACTCGGTCATCCCGTCGGCGAACCGCGTCCCGGCGCGGAACCCGAGCCCGCGGCTGGCCGCCTCGGGTGAGGCCACGATGTGCCGGACGTCGCCGAGGCGGTAGCGCCCGGTCACTCTGGGCGCGGGGCCACCGAACGCGCCGGCCAGCGCCTCGGCCATCTCGCCGACCGTGTGCGGCTCCCCGCTGGCCACGTTGAAGGCCCGCAAGGAGCCCGGCGTGCCGGCCCCCAGCGCGGCCAGGTTGGCCCGGGCCACGTCGTGGACGTGCACGAAGTCGCGCCGCTGCTGGCCGTCCTCGTAGACCTGCGGGGACTGGCCGCTTTCCAGCGCGGACCGGAAGATCGCCGCCACGCCGGAGTACGGGGTGTCCCGCGGCATCCGCGGCCCGTACACGTTGTGGTACCGGAGCGCGACCGCGGACCCGCCAGTCATCCTGGCCCAGGTGGCGGCCAGGTGCTCCTGGGCGAGCTTGCTGGCCGCGTAGGCGTTGCGGGGATCCAGCGGGGCGTCCTCGGTGACGGTGGCCACAGTCAGCGGCGCGGAGCACTGCGGGCAGCGGGGCTCGAAGCGGCCCGCCTCCAGATCGCCCACGTCCCGCGGGGCCGGGCGGACCCGGCCGTGTTCCGGGCAGTCGTAGGCGCCTTCCCCGTAGACCACCATGGACGACGCGAGCACCAGCCGGGGCACGCCGCTGCGGCCCATGGCCTCCAGCAGCACGGCGGTGCCGGTCACGTTCACGTCGGAATAGGCGGGCAGGTCGGCCAGGTTGACGCCCAGGCCGACCAGGGCGGCCTGGTGGCACACGACGTCCGCGCCCGCCACCGCCCGGCGGACCGCGTCCGGGTCGCGGACGTCCCCCACCGCCAGGTCGAAGTCGCCCGGCAGGTAATCGGGCCGCCCGGTGTGCACGGCCGGGGTCAGCGAGTCGAGTCCCTGGACCTCGTGGCCCGCCGCCCGCAGACAGTTCGACTGCATGGGAGCCGATGAATCCCGCGGCCCCGGTCACCAGTATTCGCATGGCAGCAGCGAATCACGGGGTCAACCTGGGCTGATACGGGGCGGGACGATACGTCACAGCTCCGTAAGGGTCGATCACGGTCCTCCCGGGCTAGGGTCGCGCCATGAGGATCGACGTCATCCTGCCCTGCCTCAACGAGGCAGAAGCACTGCCCTGGGTCCTGTCCCGGATGCCGGTCGGCTTCCACCCCATCGTGGCCGACAACGGCTCGACCGACGCGTCGGCCAGCATCGCGGCGGACCACGGGGCCACGGTCGTCCCGGTGCCGCAGCGCGGCTTCGGCGCCGCCTGCCACGCCGGGCTGGTCGCGGCGACCAGCGACATCGTGTGCTTCATGGACGCGGACGCCTCGCTCAACCCCCGCGACCTGCCCCAGGTCGCCGACCCGGTCCGGCTCGGCTCCGCCGACCTGGTGCTGGGCCGCCGGATGACGCGCACCCTGGGCAGCTGGCCCGTGCACGCCCGGGTGGCCAACAAGGTCCTGGCCGCTGAGCTTCGCCGCCGCACCGGGGTACGCCTGCGCGACCTCGGGCCGATGCGCTGCGCCCGCCGCGACCAGCTCCTCGGGCTGGGGCTCACCGACCGGCGCTTCGGCTACCCGCTGGAGATGGTGATGGCCGCGGCTGTCGCCGATTGGAGGATCGACGAGGTGGATATCCCCTACCTGCCCCGGTCTGGGCGGTCCAAGGTGACCGGGACCGTGGGCGGGACGGTGCGGACCGTCCGCGACATGCGCCGGGTCCTCGCCTCATGAACCACACCAGTCCAGCTGAAACCATTCAGGCCCAGCTCATCGTCCTGGCCAAGGCGCCGGTGCCGGGCCGGGTCAAGACCAGGCTCACCCCGCCGTTCACCCCGCAGGAAGCCGCCCTGCTGGCCGAGGCCGCACTGACCGACACCCTGGAGGCCGGGGCCACCGCCTCGTTCGCCCGGCACACGCTGGCCCTGGACGACCAGCGGGCCGCCCCCGGGACCCTCCGGGCGGAACTGCCGGCCCGGTTCGAGGTAGCGCCGCAGCGCGGGCGGGGACTGGACGAGCGGATCGCCGCCGCCTTCGATGACGCCTACGCCGAGCTCGACCTGCCGGTCGTGCTGATCGGCATGGACACCCCCCAGGTGACCCCCGGGCTGCTGGAGACGGTGGCGCAACCGCTGGCCGCCGGGGATGCGGACGCGGTGTTCGGCCCGGCCGAGGACGGCGGTTTCTGGCTGCTCGGCCTGCGCCTGCCCGATCAGGCGCTGATCCTGGACGTGCCGATGTCCTCGGATCACACCGGCCGGGTCCAGCTGGACCGGCTGCGGGACGCGGGCCTGCGGGTCCGGCAGGTCCCGGAGCTACTCGACGTGGACACGGCCGCCGACGCGGAACGGGTCGCCCGGCAGGCGCCCGGCAGCCGGTTCGCGGCCACGCTGGCCACCCTGCTCGGGGCGGCCCCGGCCCAGCCGGCCCTCACCGGCCGGCACCATCAGGCCCGGACCGCGCCCGCGCCCGCGGTGGGGTAAGGCCCCGGGGCTGGCCCGGCCGGGTAGGGCCGCGGGCGGGGCGGCCTGGCGGGCTGCGGCGCGGGCGTCGGCGATCAGGCCGTAACCCAGTTCCACCAGCAGCAGGCCGACCACCGAGTCCAGCACGCCTTCCCCGACCGACCGGACGACCAGGGTGGTCGCCGCGTTGACGTGCCCGGCTGGGTCGGGCAGGATGGCCGCGATCCCGCTGGACAGCAGCAGCGGCAGCGTGCCGAACGCCGCGACCCGCCAGAACCGCGGCCGGACCAGCCGCGCGGACCGGCGCAATCCCGACAGCGCGGGCCGGCGCTCGATCTCGATGACCGGCCCGACCACCGCCAGCAGGGTCATGGCGACCAGCCCGGGAACGATCAGGGCCAGCAGTCCGGCCACGACGACCGCGGTGGCCAGCAGGTCGGCCAGGATCAGCGAGCCCCAGGGCAGCGACCGCAGCACGTCGCGGATCCGGGTGCCGGGCGCGTCCGGCCCGCTCTTCCCGGGCCCAGCCTTGGCGGGCCCAGTCTTGGCGGGCCCGCTCTTCCCGGGCCCAGTCTTGGCGGGCCCAGCCTTGGCCCCAGTCTTCCCGGGCAGGCCCGGCCCGGTCTTACTGACCAGGCGGCCCAGGAAGCCGGACAGGAACACCGCGCCGAGCAGGCCGACGGCCGAGGAGGCCAGGGAGCCCGCCAGCGCCGAGGCCAGGCCGGCCCGGCCGAGCAGCCGGTCGGCGATGAGCTCGGCCAGCACGCTCACCGCGGACACCACGACCGAGACGGCCAGGATCCGCCAGGCGTGCTGCCGGGCGGTGCGCACGACGCCGGTGACCAGGGGACGCAGCCGCAGCACCGTGTCACCGGACGTCATGACACGGCACGCTACGTGATCAGCACCTGGCCGGCCTGCGGCGGGGCACCCAGGCGGCTACTCCCGGCCGGGCAGCTCGGTCATCAGGTCGGCGGAGGTCTCCATGCCGGCCTTCCAGACCGAGCGGGCGATGATCTTGGAGGGGTCAGCCCGGTAGGCGTAGTGTTTCGCGATCTCGGTGCCCTCGCCGAGCAGCCCCTCCGACAGCGTGGTCGGCTGCAGGCCCAGCGCGAGGAACTGGTCGTTGCGGACGATCAGGTCGTTCTCCTCGGCCTCGCGGCGCGGGTTGGGCAGGTAGGCGATCTCTGTGCCCATCACGTCGCCGACCATCTTGGCCAGGTCCAGGACCCGGTGGGTCTCGGTGATCTGGTTCAGCACCCGCGGCCGGTCCCCGGCCCCGGGCGGGTTGGTGATGGCCAGCTCGATGCACCGCACGGTGTCCCGGATGTGGATGAACGCGCGGGTCTGCCCGCCGGTGCCATGCACGGTCAGCGGGTGCCCGATAGCGGCCTGCATCAGGAACCGGTTCAGCACGGTGCCGTAGTCACCGTCGTAGTCGAACCGGTTGATGAGCCGCTCGTCCTGGCTGGTCTGCTCGGTCTGCGTGCCCCACACGATGCCCTGGTGCAGGTCGGTGATCCGCAGCCCGTCGTTCTTGGCGTAGAACGCGAACATCAGCTGATCCAGCGTCTTGGTCATGTGGTACACCGAGCCGGGGTTGGCCGGGTGCAGGATCTCCCGCTCCAGCTCACCATCAGGCGTCGGCACCTTCACGGTCAGGTAGCCCTCGGGGATGGGCGCGCTGCCCGACCAGCCGTAGCCGTAGACGCCCATCGTGCCCAGGTGCGCCAGCGCGGCGCCGGTCCCGGTGTTGACCAGCGCGGTCAGCAGGTTGTGCGTGGCCCGGACGTTGTTGTCCACCGTGTACCGCTTGGTGGCGGTGGTCCGCATCGAGTACGGCGCGGCGCGCTGCTCCGCGAAGTGCACGATCGCGTCCGGCCGCAACTCCACCAGCACCCCGGCCAGCCGGTCGTACTCGGTGGCCAGGTCCATGCTGAGGAAGCCGATCTCCCGGCCGGAGACCTCCCGCCACACCCTCAGCCGCTCGCTGATCGGCCGGATAGGCGTCAGCGACTCCACTTCCAGGTCGATGTCGATCTTCCGGCGGCTCAGGTTGTCGATGATGGTCACATCGTGGCCGCGGTCCGACAGGTACAGCGAGGTCGGCCAGCCACAGAAACCGTCGCCGCCGAGAACCAGGACGCGCATTCCGACTCCCATCACGTTCCGCCGTTTGCAGGGACGCCCTTCGGCCTATGCCGTTGGGGCCGGGACTCCAGGCGGGACAGCATGTTACCCAGACCACGCCGTCCTGAGGCGGGCCAGTCTACCCGGACATATGCCACAGATCGCCATGGCCACCGCCCGCCAGCGTTGGCATCCTAGCCAGGCTCGGGACCCAGCACCAGCGAACGACAAAGGCCGCAGGTCAGCAGCCCACCTGGTAACTATCCCCGATCGCGGCGATTTCATCCGCTGCGCCCGGGGATTCACCCGGCCCGGCACCGGGCAGCACCGGCGGCGGGTGAGATGAGTCACAGCGCAAACGGCGGGCGGAGCGGCTGAGCCGGACGTAACGGGGCAGAAACATCCGCCGTGGACGATAAGGAGATGAGACGGCGGCGTATTCAGGTGGGATGTGACTTCACCTATCTGGCCGCGATCGACACGCCGGTCGTCTTCCAGGTGCAGCCCCGCGCGTCCGCAGATGCTGGCCTGGCGCACGAGCGCTGGTCCGTGCAGCCCCCGATGGATCTGCACATTTATTCCGACCTGTACGGCAACCCGTGCGCGCGGGCCGTGCTCCCGGCCGGCCGGTCCAGCGTCGGCTATCACGCGCTGGCCGACGTGCCCGACGCCACCGAGGACGCTGACGAGGACGCCAGCGAAGCCAAGCCCGACGCGCTGCCCGACGACACGTTGATCTACACCCTGCCCAGCCGGTACTGCCTGCCGGATGTGCTGGCCGACGAGGCGTGGTCCCGGTTCGGCACGCTGGCCCCGGGCTACCGCCGGGTCCAGGCCATCTGCGATTACGTGCACGGCCACCTGGAGTTCAGTTACGGCAGCAGCACCCCGCTGTCCACCGCCGCGGACGTCTACGCGGCGGGCCGGGGCGTCTGCCGGGACTTCACCCACCTGGCCATCTCGTTCTGCCGGGCGCTGAACATCCCGGCCCGGTACGTCTTCGGCTACCTTCCGGACATGGACGTGCCGCCGGATCCCGCGCCGATGGACTTCGCGGCCTGGATGGAGGTCTGGCTCGGCGAGCGGTGGTGGACCTTTGATCCCCGCAACAACATGCGCCGCAAGGGGCGGGTGGTGATCGGCCGGGGACGTGACGCCTCGGACGTGGCCATGGCCACGACGTTCGGCGGCCCGATGCTGGAGTCGATGGTGGTTCAGGCCGAGGAGGCGCCCGGATGACACTCGATCCGCACACGCTCAGGTCGCAGGTGATCAACCACCAGGGCCTGGACCTGGACGCCGCGCGGCGGGTGACCTACGTCATCGAGCAGAGCTTCCGCTACGAGTACGACGCCCCGGTGCGGTCGCTGCGGCAGCGCCTGGTCATCGTGCCGCCCCCCGGCACGGCGGCCAGCACCGCCGGGCGCACCAGCTCGAGGTGGCCGGCACGCAGGCCCGCCGCCAGCTCCGCCGCGACCGGCACGGCAACGTGGTCACCTGGCTGCGCGCCGAGCACGTGGCGCAGGCGGTGGAGTTCCGGCTGACCGCCATCGTCGAGCGGATCCGCCGCGACGGGCCCGCCGTGCTGCCGGCCGAGGCGCTGCGCAGCCGGGCGCTGCTGGCCCCGACCCGGCTGACCGCGCCCGACGACCGGCTCCGCGACCTCGCGGCCGGCCTGCCGGCCACCGCCGTGGCCCCGCTGGACCAGGCCGGGTGGATCTGCGACCTGGTGCACACCTCGCTGGAGTACGCCGACGGGGTCACCTCGGTGCGGACCACGGCCGCCGAGGCGCTGGCCGGCGGCCGCGGCGTCTGCCAGGACATGGCCCACGTGATGCTGGCCCTGTGCCACCTGGTGGGGCTGCCGGCCCGGTACGTGTCCGGGCACCTGATCGGCCAGGGCGGCACGCACGCCTGGGTCGAGGTCGTGGTGCCCCGGGGCCGCGGCGCGATCGCGGTGCCCTTCGACCCCTGTCATGGACGGCGCGCGGGCAGCAGCTACGTGACGATCGCGGCCGGCCGGGACTACACCGATGTGGCGCCGACCTCGGGCAGCTACGTCGGCTCGTCGGGCAGCCGGCTGACCGCCCGGCGCCGGGTGGGCGTGCTGGCGGCCGCCTGAGGCCTCGTCTCCCAAGCACGGGCGTCTCCCGAAGCACGGGCGTCTCCCGAAGCACGGGCGTCTCCCGAAGCACGGGCCCAGGCGGCCGCGGCCGGGCTCAGGTCCGGTTGCCCCGGATGATGTTGCCCGAGCCGTTGTTCACGATCGGCCCGCCGGTGTTCGGCATCGGGTGGCCCAGGCGGCCCAGCCCGATAAAGTTGCCGATCACCAGGTTCCGGGTGGTGCCCGCCCGCAGCAGCACGCCGATGCCGGTGTTACCGCTGATCAGGTTGGCCGGCCGGACGGTGATCGAGCCGATCAGGTTGCCGTATGCGTGCCCGGTGAGCAGGACGCCGCCCTTCTGGTTGCCCAGCGCGGAGGTGCCCAGGATCTCGGGGCCGATGAAGCTGGTGAACACCCGGTTGGCGTACGCCGAGCCGGAGATGGCCACCCCGTACCCCATGTTCCCGGAGAACGTGTTCTGCGGGATCACCGAGCGCAGCGAGCCGCCGATGACGTTGCCGTGCGCGGTGCCGTCGATCCGCAGCCCGTCCCCGCCGTTGGGCAGCACGCCGTTGCCCTTGGTGTTCAGGCCGGCGATGTCCGGGTCCACGGTGACCCCGGACGCGTTGCCGCCCAGCTCGATGCCGTTGCCGCGGTTGCCGGAGAACACGTTGGTGCGGACCAGGTTGTCGCCGCCGGTGGACGTGATCAGCAGGCCGTCCCGGCCGTTTGGCGCGGCGCCCTTGAAGGCCAGCAGCCCGCCGAACGTGTTGAACGTGGTGAAGCCGCTCGCCGTGCCGGTGACCTCGATCCCGTTGCGGCCGTTGCCTGCGGACACGTTCCCGAGCGGGATCACGCCGCCCACCTGGGTGTCCGCCGAGGACCCCTCGATCAGCATGCCGTCCAGCCGGTTGCCGAGGACCGTCGTGTTGTTGGCGCCGGTGCCGAAGAAGTTGCCCTGCACGACCGTGCCCTTGGCGTCGGTGACGCGGAGCCCGTCCTGCTGGTTGGCGCTGATGACGTTGTAGTACACGAACGGGTTGTTCACGAACTTGCAGCCGGTCAGCGCGTTGTAGTTGGCCGAGTCGATCCACACGCCGTTGGCGCCGTTCCCGAGGCCAGCGTCGCCGGTGGCGGTGGTGCCGATGAAGTTCCCGTTGAGCTCGTTGTGGCCCGCGCCGTCGTCGATGAGCACGCCGTTAAGACCGTTGCGGAAATCTGGTTGCCCAGCGGGGGGACCACGAAAACCGGGGTCACCGTGCCCTTGCTGCCGGTCGGGTTGTTCGCCTGGCCGGTGGCGGAGTCCACGAACGCGGTGCCGCCGATCTCGTTGGCGTACGAGCGGCCGACGATGGCGAGACCGTTGTCGCGGTTCGGGATGGCCGACGTGCCGGCCGGGTTGGTGCCGATGCGGTTGTCCTGCACGGTGTTGACCGACGATCCGGACAGCGTGATGCCGTTCCCGCTGTTGCCGGAGATCACGTTGGAGACCGCCCCGGACTTGAGCGCCAGGTTCTCGCCGATCGTGTTCCCCCACGAAGACGCCGCAACGAAGACCCCGTCCCCGTGGTTGCCGAACGCGGCACCGGAGGGGCTGAGGCCGATGTAGTTACGGTCGAGGGTGATGTTGCTGGCTTCCAGCGTGACCCCGTCCCCGGAGGCGTCGTCCACCGCGAGGGCCAGCAGCCGCGAGCCGGACGAGCCGGGGCCGAACTCCAGGCCGGCCAGCCCGTTGCAGTCGATTTCCACCACCGGCGCGCTGGCGTAGCCGGGGGCCGTGGTCCCGTTGATCGTCGTGTTCCGGGACACCGCCGGCAGCGGGCTGGCCAGGGTGATCGTGCCGCGCACCGCGAACCTGATCAGCGTGGGGCGGCCCGGCACGCCGGTGTTGGCGGTGTTGATCGCGGCCCGCAGCGACCCGGGCCCCGAACTGGCCAGTCTGGTCACGGTAACGGTGCGCGCGTAGGCCGGCGGGAGATCCGGGTGCGGCCCGGGCAGGGTGGCCGCCGTAGCGGCGCTCCCGGCTAGCACGGTGGCGGCCGTAGCCGCGCTCCCGGCGAGCACGGTGGCGGCGCCGGCCAGCAGGCCGGCCGCGGCCGCGAAATGGCCTTTACGGGTCATTGTCCCGTGCCGTGAGCGGACCTGGGTGACGATACTGAACACGATTATCCTGCTCCCCCCTAGATGCCATCTCGCAGGAATATGCGCAGGCAGATAGCCCGGCAAACTCCCGGAACACCTTTCGGGAAACTCACCCACATTCAGTATTTGAAATCCGCTTAATTAGCCCGGTGACCGGATAGGGCGGGCTGCCTCGTGGCGGCTCAGGAGGCGGGCGGGGTCACGTCCTCGGGCGTCTGCGGGGTGCTGTCCGGCACCGGATCGCCCGGCGGCCGGTCGTCGAAGGACACCTCGATGTGCTGTTCCTCGCGGCGCTGGTTCTGCAGGGCCTGCAGCGCCATGCTGGCCCGGTCGGCCTCGGTGAGCGGCGGCTGAACCATCGCGCGGGGCCACAGCCGCCGGGTGAGCACCACGTTGACCTCGGCCGCGTAGACGGTCAGCTGCACGGCTACGTTGATGTACGCCACCAGGCCCAGCACGGTCGCGAAGTAGCCGTACACGGAGTTGCTGTGCAGGAAGTGGTGCACGAGGTAGGTGCCGAGGATCTGCAGCAGGGTCCAGGCGATCCCGCCGACCGCGGCCCCCGGGATCAGCCTCCGGGTCGGCACCCCCTTCGGGGTCAGTACCCGGAACGCGGCCAGGTACATGCCCACGTTGACCAGCGCCGCGGCGAGCTCTGCGAGCGCGGTGAACACGGCGGCCTTCTTGCCGTAGGTATTCAGGCTGGCCAGCAGCGTGGTGAGAATCACCCCGAGGCCGAGGACGCCCAGGAACTCGATGGCCCGGCCCAGCCGCGGCAGGTAGCCGGGCCGGGCGGGCCCGGGCAGGTTCCACACCTGCTCCATCGTGAACAGCCCGGCCTGGGCCAGCCCGGTCGCGCCCCACACCAGGCCGATGAGGCCGACGACGAGCCCGATCACGCTGTCCCGGCGGAGCTCGTGCACGTTCCCGGTCAGCTGGCTGCCGATCTGCGGGACCTGGCTGGCCACTGCGTTGATGACGTCCTGCCGGAAGGCCGCGTCCACCGACGCGGCCAGGCCCAGCACCGTCACCAGGACCAGCAGCAGCGGGAACAGCGCGACGAAGCTGGAATAGGCGAGGTTCGCGACCAGCACGCCGCCGTTGTCGTCGCCGTATTTCTTGATCACGCCGAAGACAAAGGCCGTCGGGGTGAAACGCTGCTGGGTCGCGTCTACCCGCCGGATCACCCGCTCGATGGGATTCATCGCGACCACCCGCTTCCGACGGGCATGACCTGCCCCCGGCTGGCCTGGTCAAACCGGGCTATCCGGGGGCCCGCGACCTATCCCGCGGCGACCCGATAGGGCGTCCAGCCGCGGCTGGTCATAGCGCTGGATCCAGCGTTCGGCGATCTCGTTGATGGGGGCCGCGTTCAGGTAGTGCAGCTTCTCCCGGCCCCGCCGGATCGTGCTGACGAGATTGGCGGCTTCCAGGATGGCCAGGTGCTTGCTGACCGACTGCCGGGCCATGTCCAGCCCGGCGCACAGTTCACCGGGCGTCTGCAGCCGTTGGGGTGCATGTCAACGCCGGGAGGATCAGCGACCGGACGGCTGGCCCGGCCCGGACTTCAGCGCCAGCGCCGTGGCCTGCCGGATCCCGCCGGCCCGGTCATCTGCGCGCGCCGCCAGGGCGGGACGCCCTCGATCTCGGTCTCCAGCGAGAAGCTCAGCACGGTCCGGATCAGCACGATCAGCCCGAGGACCAGGACGTTGTCGAGGGTGGGTGCCACGGCGACCGTGCGGACCAGGTCGGCCGCCACCAGGACCTCCAGGCCGAGCAGCAGCGTCCCGCCGAACGCCGCCCGCAGCGCGACGTACCCCGTGCCGGCCTGGCCCGACCGCCGCCAGGCCACCACGGCCAGCACGAACGACCACACGATGCCGACCACCAGGACCGCCGCGCCCAGCGCCTCGAAGCCCTGGGCCACGTGATCCATCACGCTGTTGAACGTCTCGGCGGACGCCTGGGCGGACGCGTGGGCGGAGGAGGCGGCACCGTCCGCCAAGCCGGGCATGCTGCCACGCTCGCGGATCTGCCCGGCGGGTACATCACCCGCCCAGGGTGGCCAGCCCGGGAGAGGAACTGACCCGTTCGTCTGGAATCCTCCCGGCCGGCCTGGCTATCGTGGGGCCGGCCGCGTCCGTGGCCCGGCCGGAGGGGTCTCATGCGTGACGTGCGCCAGGTCCGCCTCCGGTGGCCGGACTACCAGTTCTCGGCCGCCGCGCCGTTCCCGGTGGACGCGATACCGCCCCCGCCTTCCTACCCCGACCCGGTGTACCTGCTCTTCCCGGGCCGTGGCACGGCCCTGGTCAGTGACGTGATCGACCGCGGCCTGGCCGGGCCCGGGCTGGCCGGCGAACTGGACCGGGAGCCGTACCTCCTGCCCGGGCCGCTCCGGGCGATCGCGCCCTACGTGCTGCCGGCCTGCCAGCGCGGGCACCTGGTCTTCAACGGCGAGGTGGTCGGGATGCGGGGCGACCCGCTGCCACCACGGGCCGGCGCGGCGGCACCGGTCAGGCTGCACATCGCACGCTTCTTCGACTTCCAGTGCTCGAACGACCTGTGCGCGCTGCGGATCACCTGCCGGGCCACCGGCGAGGAGTTCGATCCCCGGCCGGACCTGCTCACCGGCGCGGACGGTCACCTCCGCACGCTGGCCCGGAGCGTGCTGGCCGACGCCGTGGGCGTCTCCACGCTGGCCGTGACCGCGGATGGCGCGCTCGTGCTGATCGCCCAGTCCCGGCGCAACACGGCCAGCCCCCGGATGCTGGCCCCCTCGGGGAGCGGCTCGCTGGATCCGCAGGATGTGGGCCCGGGCCGGTCCGGGGTCCTGCGGGACATCCTGCGCCGCGGCATGAACCGGGAACTGTGCGAGGAAACCGGTATCCGGCCCGCCGAGATCAGGACCACCACGGTCACCGGGTTCGCCCGCTGGCTGGACCGGGGAGCCAAACCCGAGTTCCTCGGGCTGACGGAATTGTCGGTCACCGCGGGCGACCTGGCCGGGCGGCGGCCCGGCACCTCCCGCGAACGGCGGTACAGCGGAGGAACGGTCACGCTGGGTGCAGACCTTGACGCGCTGGGCCGCGGGCTGGCCCGGGGGGCGGATCTGCTGACCGCACCGGGCCTGCCGCGGCGGATCCGGGACGAGGGCTCGCTGCCGCTGCTGCTGGCCGTGCGCGCGGCCGCCCGGTGGCGGGCCGGAAGGGCCTTCTCCCACCCGGTGCCTGGGTAGGTTCGGCACATGGCCGAGCAGCGGGTGGAGATCGTCGACTACGACTCCCGGTGGCCTGGCCGGTTCGAAGAACAGCGGCAGCTTGTCGAGGAATTGCTGGCCCCGTGGCTGGCCCGGCCGGTGGAGCACATCGGCTCGACGGCGGTCCCCGGCCTGCGCGCCAAGCCGGTGATCGACATGCTCGCCCCGGTGGGCTCGCTTCCCGAGGCGCAGGCCGCGCTTCCGGTGCTGGCCGGAGCGGGCTGGCTGCACTGGCCCGGTGATCCCGGCCGGCCGTACCGGCTGTGGTTCCTGCGCCCCAGGCCGGAAGCGCGCACGCATCACCTGCAGGTGGTCGGGACCGGGCACCCGCACGTGACCGCCGTGCTGGCCTTCCGGGATGCGCTGCGCGCCGACGCCGGGCTCCGCCGCGAGTACGCGACCCTGAAAGATCAGCTGGCCCGGCAGCATCCCGGTCACCGCAACGCCTATACCAACGCCAAGGCCAGTTTCGTGGCGCAGGTGCTGCGGCGGGCAGGCGTGGAGCCCCCGCCCCGGGACCCGCTGCCGGAGTAGGCTCCCCGCCCCCGGGGCGGCGGCCGGCGTCGGTCAATGCATCACTCGTGGGCGCGCCGGTACGATCACCCGGTGGGAGCCTTGCGGCGCTGCGTGCCCCAGGCGGCCGCGCTGGCCGTCAGCGCCGCGCTGGCCGCCAGCGCCGCAGCCAGCCTGGTGATGCTGCCCGCCGGCCCCCGGCGTCCGCGGCGGCCCGGGCGGCCGCCCCCGGCCGCGTGGCCAGCCTGCGGGTGGGCAGCCTGCAGGAGGGCAGCCTGCGGGAGGGCAGCGTCACCCTGCGCCGGTGCGCCGCGACGCCGCTCACCTACTGCGGGAGCCTGCCGGTACCCCTGGACTACTCCTCCGCGGCCAGCCCCCGGATCCAGGTGGGCTTCCGCTGGCTGCCCGCCACCGCTCACGCCGCCGGGACGATCCTGGCCATGGAAGGCGGCCCCGGGTACGCCTCCACCGGCTCGGAACCCGAGTACCTGGCGATGACCGGCCGGCTGCGGGCGACCCGCAACCTGCTGCTGATCGACTTGCGCGGGACCGGCACGTCCACCCCGATGAATTGCCCCGGGCTCGAGCACGCGGGCGCGAGACAGTACGGTCGCCACTTCGACCAGCTGGTCGCGGCCTGCGGCGCGCAGCTCAATCACACCTGGCATTACCGGCACGGCGGCTGGGTGCACGCCTCCGACCTGTTCAACACCGCCTATTCGGCCCGGGACGTCGCCGGGGTGCTGCACGCCCTGCGGCTGGGCCGGGTGGACCTGTACGGCGATTCCTACGGCAGCTGGTTCGCCCAGGTGTTCGCGTCCCGCTACCCCGGGCGGCTGCGCTCGGTGACCCTGGATTCCACGTATCAGGTCCTCGGGCTCGATCCCTGGTACGCCACGACGGTGCGGACCGCCCGGCGCGCCTTCGCCCAGGCCTGCGAGCGGTCCGCGGCCTGCGCCGCGGCCACCCGCGGCGGGCGGGCCTGGGCGCGGATCGGGGCGCTGGCCCGGCGGCTGGCCCGGCACCCGGCCAGCGGCCCGACCACCACGGCGTCCGGCACCCGCGGCCGGCTGACGGTGACCCCGCTGACCCTGGTCAACCTGGTCAACAACGCCGGCTTCGATCCGGTGGTGTACCAGGATCTGGACGCGGCCGCCCGGGCGCTGCTCCAGCAGGACGATGCCGCCCCGCTGCTCCGGCTGGCCGCGCTGTCGCTGGGCTTCGACGACACGAACGAGCCGCTGCCCGGGTTCAGCGACGGGCTGTATTTCGCCGTGTCATGCACGGACTATGTGCAGCTCTTCGACCGGTCCGCGCCGCCCGCAGTCCGGCACCGGCAGTACCGCGCGGCGCTGCGCCGCGAGCCGGCGGCACCTTCGCGCCGTTCAGCCTGGCCCAGTGGACCTCGATGGACCAGTACACCGAGGCCTACAGCGCCTGCCTGGACTGGCCCGCGCCGGTGCACCGCAATCCGCCGATCACCGGGCGGCCGCCGCTGGTCCCGTCCCGGCTCCCGGTGCTCATCCTGTCCGGGAGCCTCGATTCGCTGACTCCCCGGCTGGGCGGCGCCACCCTGGTCGCCCGGCAGATGGGCCGTTCGGCCCGGCTGGTGACGCTGGCCAACCTGACCCATGTCACCGAGCAGGACGGTAATAGCGGCTGCGCCATGTCGATCTATCAGCGCTTCGTCCGCAATCCCGGCGGCCTGCCTGGCGAGAACACCTCGTGCGCGGGCCGGGTGGCCCCGATCCACACCGTCGGCAGCTACCCGCGGCTGCTCGCCCAGGCCGTCCCGGCGACCCCGCTGCCGGGCAACCGGGCCGGCCGCCAGGCCCGCCGCGCCGCCGCCGTGGCCCTGGCCAGCGTGGGTGATGAGATCAGCCGCTGGCCGCTGCTCAGCGGCGACCGGGACCTGGGACTGCGCGGTGGCCGGGTCGCGTTCTCCGGCGGAACTGACCTGAAGATCACTTTGCATCGGGTGAAGTGGGTGAGCGACGCCGTCATCGATGGCACCGCTCTCTGGGACCAGTCGTCCGGCTGGCTCACCGCCCGGCTTACCGTGCACCCGGACCACGGCGCGGCAGTCGGGCTGACGAGCCGGTGGCGGGTGTTCGGAACGCAGCGGCAGCCTGCGGTCATCCGGGGCTCCCAGGGGGGCCGCCGCCTCGCGGCCGAGTACCCAGCACCCTGAGCGTTCCTCTCAGCCATCCCGCCGCGCTACCGCCTGGAACTCGCCGCTCGCTCACCACCCGCTGCGCGAACAGTCCTGGCATGCGGCAGTATCAGCCACATGACCGAACTCACCGATGTCTCCGGCGCATTCGGCTACGGCGACTCGATCCTCGTCGGCGAGCGGGTGCGGCTGCGCGGCGTGCGGGACGACGACCTGCCGACGCTCGCGAGGTGGGAGATGGATCCCGGGCGCATGGCCACGCTGACGAGCTGGGTGGCCCCTTCGTCGGAGGCCGCGGCGAAGGAACGTGTCGCGAAGTGGAGCGCGAACGAGAATGACGACCTCGGCTTCGCCATCGAGACACTCGAGGATCCGCCGGTGCTGGTCGGCAACATCGGGTTGTGGGGCGCGCGCCCTAAGGACCGGTGTGGCACGCTGGGGATTGCCCTCGGCCGTGAGTTTATCGGCCGCGGCTACGGCACCGACGCGATGCGTGTCATCGTCGGCTACGCATTCCGCGAAATGGGCCTGCACCGCATCCAGCTGGGCGTGGCGCCGTTCAACCCCGCCGGGATCCGCGCCTATGAGAAGGCGGGATTCGTCGAGGAGGGCCGCCATCGCGAGTCGGTGCTGCACGACGGGCGCTGGTACGACGAGGTGCTGATGTCCGTCCTCGACCACGAGTGGGCCCTGCGCCGTAACTTCGGCGGCGAGTAGCGCCTGCCGGCTCAGCCGGGCAGGAATAGGCAGAACGGGTGCCCCGCAGGATCAAGGTAGACGCGGACGTCGTCCTGAGGCTGATATCCGGCCAGCACCGCGCCAGCCGCGATCGCGTGCTCCCCCGCGGCCGCCAGGTCCCCGACGGCGATATCCAGGTGCACCTGCATCTGCTGGCCGCCCGGTCCGGCAGGCCATTCCGGCCGCACATACGCCGCCTCGGTCTGGAATGACAAACCAGCGCCACCGTCCGGAGCGCGCAACTTTACCCAGCCGGGCTCATCCTGCTCAACCGCCCAGCCGAGGAGCCGTCGGTAAAACCCCGCCAGCGCGCCAGCATCGGGGGCGCCGAGCACCACACCTGACAGCACCAGCCCTGGCTCCTGATCCACGCTGCCTGCGCGCGACGACCGTGGCCCGTCCAGCCTAGGCGGCGGTACCGACGGCAGGCTGGCCGACGACACCCATCGTGGATGGGCGGGAATGGGCCCGGTGGTGAGGCGCGCGGCGGTCAGGCGTCCCGGCGGATCAGCACGACCGCGGTCACGGCCAGCAGGATGGCCGCCAGGACGATGAAGACGCCGGTCTCGATGCCCTGGAACGGCCAGAACCGGCTGGCGGGCTGGTAGGTGACGAAGGAGCGGAATCCGGCGAGCGACGCCCGGCAGGCTGAGGTCACGCCCCCCGTGGGCTTGGCCAGCCCCGCGCAGGCCTTGGGCAGGGAGCTGACCGGCACCCCGAAGGCCGCCGCCTGGTCCTGCGGCATGCCATCAGCTGGCCGGCCGGGTTGCGCGTGCCCTGGCTGAGCAGCCAGTAAGAGCCGGTCAGCCGGGGCTGGGCGGGCAGGCTGCGGACGGCCGTGACCGCGCTGATGTAGTGCGGGCGCAGCCAGAGCGTCACCGCGACGCGGGCCGCGATGAACCCGCCCAGGGTGACCGCCATCGCGGGGACGGTGCGGCGGATCAGCGCGCCCGCGCAGATGCCCAGCGCCATGGCGAATACCGCGTAGGCCACCGGCACGAGGTACAGGACGTCGAACCGGCCCGGGTAGAACTCACTGCCGTGCTCGGCGTTCGTCGGGCTGGCCCACCAGGTGGTCAGGGCGGCGATGGCCGCGCCCCAGGCCGCCGCGGCGAGGATCAGCCAGCCGGCCTTGACCGCGAGCCAGCGGGCCCGGGTGATGCCCTGCGTCCAGCCGAACTGGGTGGTGCCCGCCTCGAACTCGGCGGCCACCATGGGGGCGCCGAGGAACAGCCCGGCCAGGACCGGCGTGGCCAGCAGGATGAGGCTGACGAAGCCAACGGTGGGGCCGCCAGAGAACAACCCGCCCCCGATGGAGCAGTTCACGCCATTCTGGCCGTTATTGATGCCCGACGCGCATTGCGTAATGACGGCGTGGTACTGCGAGACGAGCTGCAGGCCGGTGAGTAGTAGCAGCAGGCAGAGCGCGGCCATTATGGCGGTTCCCACGGCGAACTGGGCCCGGTACTGCCGCCAGGTGAGCCAGGTCATTGTTCCTCTCCAACCGGGGTCAGGTGGGAAATCGCAGGTGCGGCGTCCTGGCCCATGTAGGCCAGCACCATCTCTTCGAGCCCGACTTCGGAGCTTTCCCACGCCGGGTCGATGACCGGGGCAGCGCCGCGGACGAGCAGCGTGGTCTGCCGGGCGGTGTGCACGGCCTGCACGATCGTGTGCGTCCGGGCGATCGGCACGGTGTCCTGGCGCGGTCCGACCAGTACCTGGTGCTCGGCCAGCAGCACGTCGATGTCGCCGGATAGCTGCACGCGGGACGCCGACAGCAGGATGAGGAAGTCGACGACCCGCTCCATGTCCGCGACCAGGTGCGAGGACAGCACGACGGTCACCCCGCCGCCGGCGACGGCGTCGGCCATGGTGGCCAGGAAATGCCGCCGGGCCAGCGGGTCCAGCGCGGCGACCGGTTCGTCCAGCAGCACCAGCCGGGGCTTCTTGGCCAGGGTGAGCGTCAGCGCGAGCTGAGCTCGCTGGCCCCCGGACAGCGAGCCCGCCGCGCGGTCCAGCGGGATTTTCAGCGACGTCAGCCGGTCACGCACCAGCGCCGCGTCCCAGCGGCGGTTCAGGTGCGCGCCGATGCTGATGTGCTCCTCGGCGGTGAACCGCCGGTAGAGCGGGATCTCCTGGGCCAGGAAGCCGACCTCGGCCAGGAAAGCCGGGTCCTGGCGGGGCCGGCCGCCCAGTACCGACATGTCGCCCGCGGTCGGCCGGGCCAGCCCGGACAGCAGCCGCAGCAGCGTGGTCTTGCCCGCGCCGTTCGGGCCGATGAGCGCGCATATGCGGCCCTCGGGCACGGTGACGTCGCAGTCGCTCAGGGCAGTGACCCGGCGGAACTGCTTGACCAGACCCCGGGTCTGGATGACCGTGGTCATGCGATCTCCTCCTCGGGTGCTGCCTGCAGCGTGAGGCGCAGCAGCGATTCGATCGACTCATCGTCGAGCCCGGCCGCGCGGGCTTCCCGCACCCACCGGGCCAGGCTGCGGCCGAGCCGGGAGTGCGTGCCGGGCGGCGGCCCCGGCGGGCGGCCCAGCACGAACGTGCCGTGCCCGGCCCGGGCCTGCACCAGGCCCTCGCGTTCCAGATCGCGGTAGGCCTTGAGCACCGTGTTGGGGTTGACCGCTGTCGCCCGCGACGACCTCGCGCACCGTGGGCAGCTGGTCGCCCACGTCCAGCACGCCCATCCGCAGCGCCTGCCGAACCTGCTGCACGATCTGCAGGTACGGCGGCACTGCCGACCGCCCATCAATGCGGAAGTTGATCATGCTTTGCTTCCTTAGTGTCTTAAGCTGCTAAGACATTAAACCCTTCACCGGCCGGCCGTCAACGCGCTGCTGCCTGGTGACCCCCCGTTCTTCGCCTGCGGGCCCCGCGGTGATGCGGTTAGCGTGGGCGGATGACGGTCAACCTCTTCGCCGGGCTCCCGGTCAGCGACTACCAGCGCGCGCTCACGTGGTGCGAGCGGCTGCTGGGCTCCGAACCCGCCTTCTTCCCGAACGCGACCGAGGCGGTATGGGAGCTTGCCGAGCACCGGTACCTCTACATCGCCGAGTTGCCCGGGCGCGCCGGTCATGCCCTGCAGACGCTGTTCGTCGACGACCTCGATGAGCGGGTCGGGAGCATCCGCGCCCGGGGAATCGAGCCGGCCTCGCAGGAGACGTACGGCAACGGCGTGCGCAAGGTGACCTACCGCGACCCGGACGGCAACGAGATCGGCTTCGGCGGCGCGCCGCTCGGCTGACCGCCGCCCTGACCGCGGCACCTGGGGATGTGCGAAGCTGGGGATGTGTGCGCCAAGCCGTGCGCCGGGGCGCCCATGGCTTGTGGCTAGGATCCTGAGATGCGGCTCGTGGTCCTGGGTGGTTGCGGGGCGTGGCCGGAACCGGGTAAGGCCTGCAGTGGTTTCCTGGTCGAGCACGATGGCTTCCGGCTGGTCGTTGACCTGGGCTATGCGACCGTGCCGCGGCTGCTGGAACACGCAGCGGCCAGGGACGTCGATGCGGTCTTCATCAGCCACGGCCACCCTGACCATTGCGCGGACCTGAACCCGCTGCTGCGCGCGCGGGCGCTGGCCGCTGACCCGCCACCACTGCCGGTTTACGCGCCGCCCGGGGCCCTCGATGCGGTCCTGGCCCTGGACCGCCCAGGGATGCTGGCCGGAGCCCTGGCGCTGCGCGAACTCAGCCCGGGCCGGGACCTGGGCATCGGCCCGTTCCACGCCAGCAAACGCTTGCTGCCGCACTGGGTACCCAACGCAGGCGTGCGGCTGGGCGCCGCTGGCCAGGTGCTCAGCTACACCGGCGACAGCGGCCCGAGCCCGGAACTGGCCGCACTGGCGGTGCCAGCTACCTGCTGCTCCGCTGGCTCGAGGTAACCTCAGGCAGGAGCTCAGCGACGGTCCCCATGAGACCGCAGAGCTGCCCGCGGCGGTGAGGAGCGGACGATGGCCAGTGCACGCCCAGGTCAGGGCCAGGATCATGGAGCATTGGCGGGCCTCCGAGCAGGGCGACAGCACGGCCGAGCACGCCATGCTACGCGCCGGACGCGATCTTGATTACCCGCAATCGGGGGAACGGATCCGCAGTCGCCGCACATTGCCGCGCAGCCGGCGGCCACCCGGCGGAGAGCCACTTCACCGTGCTCCGGATCACCGGAACCGGGGACCTGTGGGTGAGCGAGGCGTGCTCACGTGCGACGGCGCGCCCGTTCCTACTCGGTGGGGCGTCATGGAGTCCTCGGCGGGTCGTCGCCCATGAGACCCGGTACTTTGCCGATCCCTTCGACGCGCCGAAGTCGCGGGCAGCGCTGGCCGAGACGGATGCCCGATAGTCGGCGATGCCGCCGTCCCTGGTTCAGCCCGGCTTGCGGGCCATTATCAGCTCGGTGTCGCCGGGCCAGTCCCAGAAAATGCCCTCGGCGCAGCGGCTCGCGAGCAGCGCCCGCACTTCCCCGGCGAAGTCGTCAAGACGATCACCAAACAGGTGCGGCGCCGAGGATGAGAGGGACAAGTAACCGGACAGGACGCTCTCGCTATCTCGCCGCAGATCGGGGAGGCCCGGGACGAAGAACTGCTGGGGACACCGAAGCGAGTCCGCGTGAGCACATCCTCGAAGCGGTGATGTCGTTCTGGGGCGGTGCCCTGTCCGGCGCGGCGCGTAGCTCCGAGGTAGTTCGCTACCAGCGCTTTGATCTCATCGTGGGGGATCGGCGGCACCCCGGGGTCTGGCGGCCGGCGGCCCGCCACTGTGTGGACGATGAGGGCCAGCGCGCCGCCCGGCTCCAGCATGTCGTAGACGGTCTCGGCCACCTGCTGCTCGTCGGTCCAGTGGAAGGACTGGCCGAAGGTCACCAGCCGGTACGGCCCTGGCGCGACCGAGGGCAGGTCCTCGGCCAGGCCCTGGACCCACCGGATGTTCATGACTCCCTTTCCCGGGCCGCCCGGCGCCCCTCTGCCAGCATGCCGGTGTCCGGGTCCAGGCCGACCGCCTGCTCAAATAGATGCGCGAGGCGGACGGCAAGCACGCCAGGGCCGCAGCCGGCGTCCAGAAGCCGGCCGGTCCCGTCGAGATCCGTCTCCTGGGTCAGGACGGCTTCGAGGCCGGGTGAATACGGGGGGCGGCCGTAGCGATAGTGGGCAGCAGAGCCGAGGTAGAGGGTCGGGTCATACTGCACCGGAAGAGTATGCCCGCGATCCGCGATCCAGCGCGATCGAGAGGGCCAGGCAGATGGCTATGGCACACACCCGGAGGTGAGACATGGACCACTACAGCACCATCCGGTACGAGAGAAACGCGCACGTCGGGACGCTGACTCTCGCCCGGCCGGACAAACGAAACGCCCAGAATCCGGCGATGTGGGGGGAGCTGGAGCGGCTCGGCACCGAGCTGCTCGCTGACCAGTCCCTGAGGTGCCTGCTGGTGGCCGGAGACGGACCCAGCTTCTCCGCAGGCATCGACCTGGTGGAGGGCTTGGCTGGCATCATCGCCGAGTTCGCCGTCCGGCCACCGGAAGAGCGCACCCTCGAGGCCGGGCTGTCGGTGGCGGGAACGTTCAGCTGGCTGCCCAAGCTCGCCTGTCCAAGCGTCGCCGCGGTACAGGGCCACGCCTACGGGCCGGCCTGCAACTCGCCATCGCCTGCGACTTTCGCATCTTCGCTGAGAATGCCATGGTCGGCCTGACCGAGACGCGCTACGGAATCCTCCCCGACATGGGGGCCACGGTCCGGCTCCCGCGCATCGTGGGAGAGGGCCGAGCTCGCGAGCTCATCCTCTTGGGCGAGGTCATTGACGCCGGCCGAGGCTCTCCGCATCGGGCTGGCCAACCGCGTGGTATCAGATGCCGACCTGCTTTCCGAGGCCAGAGGCATTCGCCTGGCGGCTCGCGGCCCAGCCGCCGCTGGCCATCCAGGGAGCCCGGCGGGCCATAGACGCCGCGTGGTTCCGCGACCCTGACGACAGCTTCGCGGTCGCCGTGGAAGCGCAGATCCGGTGCCTGGAGTCGGACGACTTCAGGAAGGCCGGCCGCGCGATCTCGGAAGGCCGCCCCCCGAGTGGACCGGGCATTAGCTCGACGCCGCGAAATTAGGCGTTCGGCGCAGACCAAGCCCGCCGCGGTTCCGGTGCTGCAAACGCTGATCGCCGAGCGGTACCCCCGGTACATCGGAAGGATGACAGCCGTGGCGGTGTCACCCCGGGTGCGCGCGGGAGAAATCAGCCGCGGGAGCGACGCGGGCCGCGGTGCCGTACGGCTACCTTCGCCGCCATGGACGCGTTAGTTCAGCTTGAGAACGTCACGAAGCGCTACGAGGGGGCATCCGTGGCCGCCGTCGACGATGTTTCCCTGCGGCTCGACGCCGGCGAGGCGGTCGCCATTATGGGGCCGTCTGGGTCGGGCAAGTCGACGCTGCTCAACCTCATCGCGGGCATGGACCGGCCGACCGCCGGCGCGGTCCGGGTCGGCGATGACCGGGTCGACCAGCTGTCCGAGGCGGGTGCCGCGAGGTTCCGCCGCAGGCAGGTCGGCATGATCTTCCAGTTCTTCAACCTCCTCGATGACATGACGGTGATCGACAACGTGCTGCTCCCGGCGCAGCTCGCGGGGGCGAAGGGCAAGGCGGCGCGGCTGCGCGCCGACGAGCTCATCGACACGCTGGGGATCGGGCACCGGCGCGACGCCTACCCGGCGCGGCTGTCCGGCGGCGAGCGGCAGCGCGTGGCGATCGCCCGCGCGCTGATCAACAAGCCAGCGCTGCTGCTGGCGGACGAGCCGACCGGCGCGGTGGACACCACCACCGGCGACGAGATCGGGCGGCTCCTCCTCGACCTCAACGCCCAGGGCCAGACGCTGATCCTCGTCACCCACAGCCCCGAGCTCGCGCACCGGTACGCGCGGCGGGTCATCCACATCGCCGACGGGCGGATCGACTCCGACACGCGCGTGGCTGACGGACCGGTGGTTAACCGCACCGGGACCCGATCATGAAGTGCCGTCTTCCGCGCCGCCCGCGGCGGCCTTGGCGGGCGGAAACTGCAGGCCGTCATCATCGGCCTCGTGGTGCTCGTCGCCACCGCCGCCTCGACCCTCGCGCTCGGCATGCTCGCCGACGCGCACTCCCCGTTCGACCACGCGTTCGCGTCCCAGAACGGCGCCGACGTCGCGGTCGCCGTGGACACGTCCGTCGCGTCCGCGGCCGACATCACGGCCGCGACCAAGGTCAACGGCGTCACGGCCGTCGCCGGCCCGTTCGCCGCGGAGAACGTCGACGCGAAGATGTCGATACCCGGCATCAACGGCACGGTCAACAACCCGATGAACTTGTCGGCCGGTCCTCGCCCGGCGGGCCGGTGGACGACCTCACCCTGCAGCAAGGCCAGTGGACGACTAGCGACAACCAGATCGTCATCTCGTCGAACGCGCCGGGCGAGCTCGGGCTCGACAATCACCGTGGATAAGCAGGTGATGACCATCGTCGGCGTCGCCAACTCGGTCACCAACACCGCCGACGCATGGGTGCTGCCCGCGGAGATGAACGCGATCGGCGGGCCCGCGTGGCACCGGCCAGGCCCAGCTGCTTTACCGGTTCTCAGCGAACGGGACGAGCGCGGACATCACGAGCGACATCAACGAGATCAAGGCCGCGCTGCCGTCGGGCGCGGTGCTCGGCGGCGCGGTCTCCTATCTCGACATCCGCGAGTCCGAACAGTCGAACGTCGCCCCCTGGGTGCCGTTCATCATCGCGTTCGGCGTGATCGCCCTGGTCATATCGGTGCTGATCGTCGTCAACGTGGTCGGCGGCGCGGTCGTGGCGGGCACCACGCGGATCGGCGTGCTCAAGTCCATCGGCTTCACGCCGTCGCAGGTCGTGGCCTGTTACGTGCTGCTTGTCGCGGTCCCGGCGGTGACCGGCGCGGTCGTCGGCGTGGTCTGCGGCAACCTACTGGCGGCGCCGCTGTACCGGCAGAACGCGCAGGTGTACCAGGTCGGCGTGCTCGGCGTGCCGTTCTGGGTGGACCTGGCCGTGCCGCTCGCGGTGCTCGCGCTCACCATCGCGGCGGCGGTCGGCCCGGCGTTGCGGGCCGGGGCTATGTCCCCGGTGCAGGCGATCGCCACCGGCCGCGCCCCGAGGCCGAGGCACGGGTTCTTCGCGCAGCGGCTCCTGGCCAGGTTGACGGGCGTACCCCGCCCGGTCACCCTCGGCTTCGCGTCTCCCGCGGCGCGGCCGGGCCGCACGTTCGTCACGGTGGTCGCGGTGCTGTTCGGCGCGGCGGCGGTGACGTTCGGGGTGGGCCTGTCGATCTCGCTGAACCACGTCTACAACGACATATCCAACGGGGCGAGGTTGCCGGTGCAAGTCAACGCGCTGCCGCCGGGCGCGCTGGGTCGACCCGGGCCTGTCTCCGTCGGCCCCGGCAAGGGCTCCAGGCACCGCGCAAGGGGAGAAGATTCACATCATCATCGGCGGTCCCGGCCCGGCATCCCTGACGGCGGCGCAGCAGCACGCGATCACGACGGCCATCGCAGCCACGCCAGGCGCGCTGCACTACCTGTCGGAGGCTGACGACAACCTCTCGCTGCCCGGTCTCGGCGACGTCGACGGCGGCGCGCAGGTCATCGCCTAGGCGGCGGCGACCCGTCCTGGTCCAAGCTGGTGTTGATCTCCGGGGGCTGGTACTCCCAGTCCGCGAGCACCCCCGAGATCGACGTCAACACCCTCTTCCTCACCGACACGAACACCGCGGTCGGCGACACGTACACGCTCGTCAACGGCACCCACAAGGTCACGGCCAAGATCGTCGGCGAGGTCTTCGCGCCAGGCAACGACGTGAACATCTACATGTCGTCCGCCACCCTCACCGCGATCGACCCGACGGTCACCGGACCCGGCTCTTACGACATCTCCCTCAAGCCCGGCGTGAACGCCGACGCCTACGCCAGCGCACTGCAGGACACGATCGGCAACAACTACAGCGTCAACGCCGACGGCGGTGGCGGCAAGGCGCTGCTCGCCGTGGTCACCCTGGTCGCATGCTCACCCTGCTGATCATCGCGGTCGCCGGCCTCGGCGTGCTGAACACGGTCGCCCTGCAGATCCGTGAGCGCTCCCACGACATCGGCATCTTCAAGGCCCTCGGCATGACGCCCAGGCAGACCCTCACCATGGTCATCTGCTCGGTCGGCATCACCGGCCTCGTCGCGGGCATCATCGCGGTCCCGGCCGGCATCGTGCTGCACCACAACGTGCTCCCCGCGATGGCCCACGCGGCCAACTCCGGCTTGCCCGCCTCGGTGATCTCGGTCTACTCGGTACCGGAAATGGTGATCCTCGCCCTAGCGGGCCTGGTCATCGCGATCGCAGGCGCCCTGGCTCCCGGCGAGCTGGGCGGCGAACTCCCGCACCGCCACCGCTCTGCGCACGGAGTAAAGTCACGTCCAGCACCCGTAACGGTCCCGTCCCCGCGGGCCCATCCGTGCCTCGGGACGGGCCGCCTGCGAGATACGGGAATGCGGCGTACACCGGTCAACAGCCCGGGCGGCGGTTACGGGGCCCGCAGAGCCGCCGCGTGTATCTGCCCAGCCGAGATCGCTACGCTCCCGGCGAATTCCCGGCGCTGTCGGCGCCTCTCACCTGTACCGGCACCAGGCTGCAGGGCGTGTGCTCAGTGGTGCAGACACTGGGACCGGTCGAATTACCGATTCCCAGCTGGCCGTTGTTGTTCTCCCCCAGGTCCAGACCTGAGTTTGGTCATTTCCTTAGTGCCTGAGATCTGGCCTGTGCTTGAGGTCGTCGATGATCTTCTGCTGCTCGGGTTCGATGGCTGGCGGGAAGACCTGGACGACGCCGTTGACCGCGATGGTCGCCGAGCGCAGTGGGCGGAGCAGGCGGATGACGTTGCGAATGGCCAGGCCGGTGCGGTCCTGGGCCGCGCGGGCGACGGCCAGCGCGGTGAACACGATGGTCAGGTGCGCCTCGATCGCGTCGCGCTTGCGGACGAACATGGGCCGGGCCGCCAGGTCGGTCTTGCTCATCCTGAAGGCCTGCTCCACGTGCCAGAGATCGTGGTAGCAGCTGATGACCTCGGCCGGGGGCATGACGGAGACGGGCAGGTTGGTGACGTAGCCCTTCAGCCCGGCCAGTTTCCTCGCGCGGGCGAGGGCCTTCTCGTCCAGGGCCGGGGTCCCGCCCGCGTTCTTGACGAACCGGGGCGTGCGGGCGGACTTCGCACCGCTGATGACGTCGCGGGCCCGGTTCTCCTGCGCGGTCAGGGTCCGGTTGTCCCGCGCGAACCGCTTCGCGGAGAATGCCCAGACCGCCCGCCAGGACTTCGGGTGGTCTTTCCGGTCCCAGGCAGGCTCAGCCCGCAGGGCCGGGTCGTTGTCCTTGTTCTTCCCGGTCTTCGGGGTGACGGTGTCAATGACCTGCCCGTCGCTGAACGCGTCGCCGTGCCAGCGGAAATGCGACTCCAGGTTGACCGGGGCCTTGGTGACCCTCGATCCGACGATGAACCCCAGTCCCGCCTGGTCCAGGTCGGCCAGGTTTGCGGCCGACAGCATGCCGGCGTCGGCGACCACGACCATGGCCTCGAGCCCGTGCCGGGCCTGGAACTGCCGGATAACCGGCAAGATCGTGAGCTTCTCCGCCTGGTTCCCCTCGAAGCAACTGATTTCCAGGGGGAACCCGTGCCGGTTGACGAGCAGCCCGGCCACGATCTGAGGGTTGACCCGCCGTTCCTTGCTGTAGCCGACCTTCCGCAGGGCGTCCTCGTGCTCGGCCTCGAAGTACAGCGTCGTCACGTCATACAAGATCAGGGAGACGTTTCCGCTGGCCAGCACATGCGCGAAGCACAGCTCTGCGATCCTGCCGCGGTAGCCGCGGTCCGCGCAGCGGGCCAGGGAGCGGCGCATCGTCTTCTCACTGGCGGCCTTGCGGCCCAGGTCCGCCAGGACCCGTCCCGTGTCCAGGACCGAGGTCGGCTCGACGACCCGGGCCAGGACCAGGTCCCGGAACACGTCATCGTCCAGGGCGCCGAATCCCAGGTCGCCGTAGACGCCGTCCAGGGCCTGGAACAGCAGCCGCGAGTCGGTTGACAGTACCCGCGCCGGCCCCGCAGCCGCCGGGGTCTCGCCAGGGGGTTCCGCATCGAACAGCGCCGGCGCGGCCTCCCTCGTCACGAGCCGGGCCCGCGGCGCGGCGGGCTCGATGCCCAGGTCAAACGCGCCCTGGGCCGGATCGGCCAGCATCTCCCCCGCCCGCTCGAGCAGGATCCCCAGTTCGGCCTCGGTGCGGGCAGATCCCACGTGCGCCACGATTTTCCGCCGGCCGCTGTCGTACTCGGCGATCTGCACGGCCGTCGCCCCGGATGCCGTCCGCACCCGCCGAATCCACGCCACAGCACCGAGCCTAGGGCACCAATTAGTGCCTGAAACTCGCCCTCGCCGACGACATCGCCCCAGGTCAGGAAGCCGAGAACCCGCCTAGCCAGGTAAGGTGACCAAACTCAGGGGTTACGGGGCCCGCAGAGCCGCCGCGTGTATCTGCCCAGCCGAGATCGCTACGCTCCCGGCGAATTCCCCGGCGCCGTCGGCGCCTCTCACCTGTACCGGCACCAGGCTGCAGGGCGTGTGCTCAGTGGTGCAGACACTGGGACCGGTCGAATTACCGATTCCCAGCTGGCCGTTGTTGTTCTCCCCCCAGGTCCAGATGCTGCCGTCAGCCAGCCGCGCCATGCTAAACCCGCCGCCCGCGGCAATCGAGACGACGTTCTGCAGGTGCCCCCGTCCATCCGGGCCGGCGACTTCACTCGGCAGGTTGTCGTGCTCTTCCGACTTCCCATTGCCGAGTTGCCCGTAGTCGTCTACACCCCAGGACCAGACGGTGCCGTCGGAACGCAGCGCCAGCACGTGCAGTCCGTTGGCGGACGGTTCAGCCGAGATGGCCGTGATATGAGTCAGGTGCCCGACCCCATTGGGTCCGCTGACCTGCACCGGGACCGGGCTGCACGGGAGGGCCTCGTCGGCGAACGGGTCATAGCACCGGTCGGGCGCGGGCGCGGCTTGCCCCAGGTCGGCGAAGGCGTCGGACCCCCAGGCCCAGACGGTGCCATCGGCCCGCAGGGCCACGTCAAAGTCGGCACCACCGGCGATGGCGACGACGTGGTCGAGCACGCCGTGGCCGGCCCCGCCACCTCGACCGGTTTCGCGCTGCAGCCGACGGCGGCGTAATGGCTGTAAGGCTTACATTCCTGGGGACCCGAATGGGTGCCGATGCCCAACTGCCCGGAGACGTTGATCCCCCAGGTCCACACCGTGCCGTCTGACCGCAACGCCAGGTCGTCGTCGCTTGAACCGGCAATCGCCACGACACCCGATAGTGTCCCCTGGCCCGACGCGCCCACCACGGGAACGGGCAGTTTGCTGCAGACGTCAGCCGGGCCCGGCGGCTGGCTCATGTAGGTGGGGCAATGGTCCGGGCCGTCTACCGTCCCGTCCCCGAGCTGTCCCCAGATGTTGTCACCCCAGGTCAGGACGTTTCCGTCGGCGTTCAGTGCCTCACTGGCCACGTTGGTGGAAGAGACCGCGGTGATGCGCGACAGATGGGCCTGGCCGCCAGGCCCCCGGACCATCACCGGCGCGCTGTGCTCCTGCTGGTTGCCGATGCCCAGCTGACCCTGGTCGTTTCCGCCCCAGGCCCAGACGCGTCCTCTTCGCGTGAGCGCCAGGCTCCCGTCGGTACCCGTCGAGATAGCCGAAATCGGCCAGTTCAGTCTCGGGATGGCGAGAGGTACCGAGGAGTCCTTATCATTCCCCTGGCCAAGCTCCCCGGTCCCGTTATTCCCCCAGGTAAAAGCTAGGCCGGACTGGATGGGCGCCTGCCGCGGCCCAGCGGATGGATGCCATTGCGCCGACGCCTGAGTCGCCGGCCACACTACGCCGATCGACGCTACAGCCACGACAGAGTAAGCCATCTTGGCGCGGGCGCGCCAAGCGCCCGGGCTCGCCGATATAAACGCTCTCGCCATCTTGTTCCCCCCGATTTCCCCAGTTCAGGCTGCCCCCCTGTGACCGAGTGAAACCGGACCGGAAAATATTGCGGCAGGCAGACAAGGACCGCACCTAAAGCTGCCCCCGGCCACAATCAGACTGGAGTTTTACCGTATATACGGCATCTTCACAGAATAGTGCGGCCTTCCCGCCTCAGCCCTGGGACGGGCGCCCCAGGGGGCCCGGACCCGCCGGTCAGCGGGGCTGAATCTCACCCATCGGACCGAAGCCGTCATGCGGCGTGTCGATGTAGATGATCTGCGGCTGCGCGGATACGAGGTCCGGCGCGGTGTCGAAGAATGCCTTCACGTACGGCTGCTTGACGTGGGCGGCGCCTGCCTCCGCGTCCCTGAAGCCCTCGATGCAGATGAACTCGTGCTCGTCGGCGAGGCTCCGGGCGAACTGGAAGAACAGGCAGCCGTCCTCGGAGTTGACGTCCCTGGCGTAGGAATCGGCCAGGGCCAGCCACTGGTCCATCTTGTCGGGCCGGATCGGCATCTTGATGTTGATCAGGATCATGCGTGCGACCCTCCTGTGAGGTAACCGTCGTCATAAGCGTGGTGCGATCGTCGCCGACCGTCAACCACAGCGATGCCCTCCTCCCACGTGCGTCCCGGCTGGCCGGCGGCGAGACCATAGCCATGGCCACCGACGCCCGGCATCTCGGCGCACCTCATCGCGGCAAATACGGGCATTCCCCATGAGGAAGACGCAGCATAACTATCCCAGTGGACTGTGCGCCGGGCGCACGGCGCACCTGTCTGGCGATCCATTTGGCCGGGGCGGCCGGTTCAGTCTGCAGCGATATTTGCTGATAATCGCCGGCGTACCGTCCTGGTTGATGCCGCCGCGCCGATCACGAAAGGTTATCTGCATAAGCGACGGGTAATCACATTCAGGCGGCCCCGGCCAAAGCGTGTTGCAGCACGCGGCCGGGGCCTTTTGCATGGCAACGGAACCTCGGAGGTAACAAGCCATGACGCTTGTCAGTATTGCAGCTGGCGGGGTGGCCAAGTCTCTGGTCGCGGTCACGATTTCGCTGCATCCTGGAGCAGCCCAGTCGGCCCATCACGACATCACGGTTCAGCGGGGTGATTCGCTCAGCGCCATCAGCCTGCGCGAGTACGGGACCGCTGCCGAGTGGCCCGCCCTGTGGTGGGCAAACCGGCGGCAGGTACCCGACGCGTCCGTGATCGTGCCCGGGCAGCGGCTGATCGTGCCCAGCGGACCGCGGGTCAGCCGATGGCTAGTCCGGGAGGCGCAGGCGGCAATCGCAGTACCGCGGCATGCCCGCCTGGCGGCTGTGTCTTCCGGTGCCCCGGTGAGTGGGGGCGCGTCGGTGGCAGACACGGCAGCCCCTACCGCCGTGCGGCGCGCGACGCCGTCCGGCACGGCACCGGGCAGCTTCCGCAGCTGCGTGATCCAGCGCGAGAGCAGCGGGAACCCCAGGGCAGTCAACCCGTCCAGCGGCGCCGGAGGCCTGTACGGCTTCCTGCCGTCCACCTGGCACGGCCTCGGTTTCTCTGGATTGCCCGAGAATGCGTCCGTGGCTGAGCAGAACTACGCCTTCGCGAAGGAGTACGCGCAGTCCGGCACCAGTGCCTGGGCCCCGTACGACGGCTGCTGAGCACCAGTACGTGAATGCCCCCGGCCTGGCCGGGCCGGGGCTTTCATCTGGGCGCTTGAGCATCGTAATGCGGTTGACGTCGCCACCGTCAGCTGGACGATCCGATCCGGGACGACGGCTGGGCGCGGTGCCCGGCCCGCGTGAGGCCCTGCGGCCCGAAGAATGCGCTGGAGGCCGGGCGCCACAGCAGCCACACGGCGCCGAGGCCGGGCAGCCAGGTCAGCACGGTGCCGAGCAGGCTGAGCAGCGTCACGCCGACCCCGGCCTGGCTCACCGGCTGCTGCACGACGCTGATCAGCTGCAGCGTCGCGAGGCCGAACAGCACCGTGGACAGGACGCGCGCCCAGTTCCGGCCCCGGCCGGTCGCCCGCGCCATCCACAGCCACAGGGCGATCACGACCAGGCCGGCTGCCATCACCACCGTGGCGATGACCGGTCTCAGCGGGCTGAGCTGGGCCGCAGTGAGGATATGACCCCGCCATTGCAGGTGGGCGGCGGCCGTGATGTCGCCGATGACCAGGGCCAGCGTGATGATCAGGCAGACGCCGCTGACGGCGGCGCCCGCGTGCATGAGCTTGACCGCCCCCAGCACCGGGGCGGGAGGATCAGGCCGCAGCGGCCCCGCCGGCTGGACGCTGGGCAGGGAGGGCTGGTCCATGGTGACCTCTTCCGGGTTCGGCGGCTTCATCTGTTATCCGCAACCGGCGCCCAAGTGGTTCACGGCCCCGGCCCAGCCCAGAACCGCCGGCCTTCCACGGCACTGTGAGGCCAGGTCGTGTCTCGTCGGGCTGGCCGGTTCATAGCGCGATGAGTCCTGCGTGGGTGGGCCTGAATCCGCAGCTGCCGACGTAGAACTGGCGGAGATGGTCATCGAAGTCAACGTGCAGCCACTCGCAGCCGGCACACCTGCCCCTGCCAGTCATCATCGGAAGGAGCGTGACCGAAGCCTTCCGCGTGCAGGGCATTGACTTCGGCGTTCGTGAAGGGCCCGCGCCACTCGTAGGTAATCACCGGCCCACCGTAGGGAAGGCCGGCCAGGGCACATCTCATTTCAGCGCGGCTATGAGCGGTCATCCGTCCGGCCGTTAATCGGTAGTCAGGTGATCTAGCCAGGGCTAACGTCAGCCTGTGCCGTCGGCCTGTGTCCAGGCGAGAAGAGTGGCTGCGCACGCGTCGTGCTGCCTTCCTGTGGGAGTAATCAGGCCGGACGCCACGAGGCGGGCCGGGTCCTGTGCCGGCTGCTGCTCGTGCGCAGGATGCTGGGCACAGACCTCGCGCAGGGCCAAGGAGGCAACGTGCAGCGCACAGTTCGCACCCCGGACGGCCGGACGCTGGCTGTCGAAGATGGCGGTGATCCCGCTGGCCGGCCGGTCCTGGTCCACATGGGCACGCCAAACTCCAGGCACCTTTATGGCCCGAACGTGCGGGATGCCGCCGCCCGTGGGCTGCGGCTCATCAGCTACGACAGGCCGGGCTATGGAGGATCCTCGCCGCAGCCGGGGCGCACCGTCGCCGACTGCGGCGGCGATGTCCGCACGATCTGCGCTGAGCTCGGCATCGGCCGCCTGGCCACGTGGGGCATCTCCGGCGGCGGCCCGCACGTGCTCGCGTGCGCCGCGCTGCTCCCGGACCTGGTGACCGCGGCCGCCTCGCTCGCCTCACCGGCCCCATACGGCGCCGAAGGCCTTGACTTTTTCACCGGCATGGGCCAGGTCAACGCGGATGACACCCGCCTGTTCCTCACCGACGAGGCCGCGGCCAGGGCAAAAACCGACAAGGACCGGGAGGAACTCCTGGTCACGCGGCCAGAGGACGCAGCCAAGGCGATTGAAACTCTCCTCACGCCGACCGATGCCGCCGCCCTGCGCGGCGAGCTGGCCGGATACCTGACCTCGTCCTCGCAGGACGGGCTGGCGCCCGGCAGCCAGGGATGGTGGGACGACAACTGCATGCTCCGGGGGTGGGGATTCGACCTGGCCGACATCGCTGTCCCGGTCCTGTTGCTGCACGGCAGGCAGGACATGTTCGTGCCGTTCGGCCACGGCGAATGGCTGGCCGCGCACATTCCCGGCGTCGAGGCCCGGCTGCTCGACCAGGACGGGCACCTGACGCTGATGCAGAACCGTGTGCCCGAGGTGCATGCCTGGCTATCCGAACGCCTCTAGCAGCGGGTTAGCTACAGGCGGGTCCACCAGGCGTCGATAATCACGTCGCGGGCGATGCCGGTGTCGATGGTGTGATGCAGGCCGAGGCTGACGATACGGTCATCGTGCGGGTGGAACGACCGGGCCGGGTCTTCGCCCAGTACGGGGCCGAAGGCATCGATGAGCGGCTTCCAGAAGCTGGCCCAGTTGCGGCCTGGCCCGGTCGTCAGCGCGATGGTCAGCCCGACCGGGCCAGGGTCGAGGCTGGCCGCCTGCACCGCGAGCCGATCGTGGAGCTCTTGTTTCCACTCCCGGCGCTCAGCGGACCCGGCCATCCGGGTCGAGAACTGCGAGGCGGCCCCGGCGGTGCCTGGCCAGGCTGGGCCCACCGCCAGGGACGACGGCCCGCAGATCTTGCGGCCGAAGATAGCCGCCACCCGCTCCGGGCCTAGCCGCTGGGCGACCGGGAACAGGTAGTTGCCCAGGCCATGGCCGCCATCAATCAGTGAAACGCCATCGCTGAACCCGACGATCAGCTCGGCAGCCACCCGGCCGCTCACCGTCGCCAGCACCGGGCCGGCTAGAGCGTCCACGTGCGCCAGGAAGCGAGCCAGCTTCACCTGGCTGGGATGCCCGGCCCGATCCTGGCTGGCCAGCTGGGGCTTGACGCTCTGCCGCATCACGCCCACCGGGCGGCGGTACACCATGGCCATGCAAGTCATCGTCGTGCGCGCCCGCATCTGGTGGCAACCAGCCGGCCCCTCTGGTATCAAAGTCGGGTCGTCCCGGGGTACGAGGTCCGCTATCCGCGCATGCCCAATGAGGGTGACCCGGGTTATGCCCGGTGGAGCGCGGCGATCCGTCGCGAGATGGCGGACTTGGACGACGACGCCGACGTGGTCGGCCATTCGGTAGGCGCGGCCATCCTCGTCAATGCCCTCGCCGAGCAGCCGCCGGAGAGAGGGCTCGGGGCGATCGTGCTGATCGCCGCTCCGTTCGTCGGCGAGGGCGGCTGGACCAGCGATGAGTTCGAGCTGACGAGCGACCTCCGGCCAGCGGACAGCCGGGCGCTACCCGTTGAGGATCTGCTCCCTCAGGATGTCTGCGTGCCCGCAGTGCTGGGCGAGTTCGCGCAGTACGTGGAGGTACACCCAGCGCAGCGGAAGCGGGCCGCGCCAGTAGCCGTAGACCCTGTCGTCCAGCCCCAGGGATGACGCCGTACGCCGTGATGACTCGCAGGCCTCGCGGTGTGCTTGCCGACGCCGGCGATGGTCTCGTCGTCATGAAGAATGAACGACTCCCCCGAGGCCGCGGGGATACCGATCTCAGCCCGTGACCGGCATGTTATAGCTTCGTCAAACCAGACCTTCTCCACGAAGGTCGCGTGCTTCACCAGGCCCAGCAATGTGGTCCGGGAAGGCACCACCGACTGGCGCGCCTGCTCTTCCGTAAGCCCGTCCAGGCAGCGATTGAGTTGACCGCGGTGCTCGTCGAGGAACGCCTCGAACTGGGCACGCACCGGCTGATTGATGACATCCTCAGCGAACGTCGCTGGAAGGGAGGGCATAAGCGAAGCATTTCAAGAGCGCCGCCCACGAGCAAACTACCGTATGGCGATGGTTATTCGGTGGCAGCGCGATTGGGCAGCAGTGCAGAACATATGCCGCAGGCTGGGCCAGGTCTGGGCCCAGCTATCTGGTGAGCGGATCAACTTCCGGTGCACTGCTGGCTGGCGTATACCAGGCCAACCCGAAGGACGCCGTGGTCCGCGTGCGCCGCTACCTGGTGAACGGGCTGATGGACGGTTTGATTGCCGTCCCCCTGGTGGAGACCGCGGTCTCCACCACGCCCATCGGCGCTCGCCCCGATCTGTACGCCTGCGCCACCGGGGAGGGCGGAGGGATGAATGACCAGCGCGATATCTCCGGAACCCACACCCTTCTGAGCGTGATAAATGCTGGTAAAGAGGGCCTGGGTCATGAGGTAAGGCTGACAGGACGGGTTGAACTGGGTCGATGAACTGACATTCGCCGGGACGCCGTCCGCGCGCAGCGTGCTTTGCAACCCGGACGCATCGCTCAGTTCGCGGATCGTGATCTTGATGTTGCCGTCGGCCTGCTTGACCACCGTCCAGGCCGCCAGCCGGGCTGGGAGCGGATGGCTGGCCGGGTGGCCGCCAGATTGGCTGGCCGGGTGGCCGGACGATGCCAGCGCGGTCACGGCCAGAGCCATCCCTGCCGTGACGGCCGTCGCCCCAGTGAGGCCGGTGAGCCTGTGCCGCCTGCGCCTGGCCCGGCCGTTCCTCACGATGGCGTCCAGCGGCGTGTTCACGTGTACCCCAACGAGGCAGTCCCTGGCCGTGGTGAGGGAATCCCGCACGGCATCCACTGTGTCGCTGTCGTTCATTTACTGATCTCCTGACCGTGGTGACTGGGGATCGCGGCCCGCAGCTTTGCGACCGCCTGGTGTAGATGAGCGCCGACGGTTCCGGGGGCTACGCCAAGGACTCTGGCCGTGGTTTCGGTGTCCATGTCCAGCAATAGCCGCAGCGTGACGACCTCGCGCTGACGAGCAGGCAGCCGCCGCAGCGCGGCCAGCAGGTCGCCGCTGACCACCGTGGCTTGCTCCACGGGCATCGCAGTGTCGTGGTCACCAAGGGCGACCTCACGCCGACGGCGGCGCCACCAGGACACATTCGTATTCAGCGCGATGCGCACCACCCATGCCAGCGGCACCTCCAGCGCGCGCACCTTCCGCCACGACACCCAGGCCCTGGTGTACGCCTCCGCCACGAGGTCTTGGGCCAGATGCAGGTCACCGACGTTGAGCAGCACGATCCGCAGGCAGTCCTCGCGGGTGGACTCATAGAACTCCGCGAATTCCGTCAGCTCTTGCTCCATATCCCTTACACGCATCACGGGGCCGATCCCTTTAGCCGCCCGGCTCACGACCTCAGCCCGCTAAGGCAAGCTCACCGGCCTCCCTCGCTGGCCCCATCCCCTGACGGTAGGGCGACGCGAGCCCCCGGGAGCTGTGTCACGCACGGTGCGCGAGCATCGAGGGCCCGTACCGCTCGCAAAGCGCAGACCGGCTGGATGGCCGGGCAGGTGTTCAACTCGGAGAGCGGCTTCAGGCGCTGACCAGACCGCTGAGCAACGTGAAGCCGCGGTCGACGTGCTGCTGCAGCGGGGTGCCAGGGGCCGCCCGCCAGGCTCCGATCGCGTGTGCGAGAACGCCCCAGGCGGTGCGGGCGGCGAGAGCCGCTTCGTCGGCGGGGGCGCCGCGGCCGACCAGCAGGTCGGTGATGATGGCGACGAGGCGCGCCTCCTTCGAGACCGCCCGCTCGCGCAGGGCCGGCGTCGCCGCGACGATGGCAGCGAGGCGGTCGCTGTCGGGCCGGTTCGCCTCAAGGGGCGGAACGATGAGGTCAACGGTGCGACGGATGGCCGGCCAGAGCGGAACGTCGGCGGGCACCGACGCAAGCGCCTCGGTCACCCACTCGGTGAGTGCCCGCTCGCCGTCGAAGAGCACCTCGCGCTTGTCGGGGAAGTGCCGGAAATACGTGCGCTCGGTCACGCCGGCGCGGGCGGCGATCTCGGCCGCGGTCACGGCGTCGAATCCGCGCTCGAGGAAGAGCTCGAGCGCCGCCCTGACCAAGCGCTCGCGTGCTTCCTTCCCGCTTCTCGGCATGCGGCGAGTCTAGCGCACGTAGTGACAGTCACTGTCGCAACACGGTAGTGTCTGTAACTGACACTACGAAGCATCACGGGCGGGTCACGAAGGGGAGACAGTGTCATGAGCGCAGTCGAGTCACGAGCCATCCGTTTCCACGAGGTCGGCGAACCCCTGGACGTCCTGCAGGAGGAACAGACGCAGATCCCCGACCCGGGTGAGGGCACGATCCGGGTTCGCGTGGCCGCCACCGGGCTGAACCCCGCCGACTGGGAGCTCTGTCGTGGTTTCATGCCCGGCGCTCTGCCGCGGGGCATCGGCGTCGACGTCTGCGGCACGGTTGACGCGATCGGCGATGGCGTCGCTGACGTGGCGGTCGGCGATCTCGTGTTCGGCTCGTCGGACTTCGCCGCACAGCCGAGTGCGGGCGCGGCCGACTTCGCGATCCTGAACCTGTGGTTCGCGGTTCCGGCGGGGCTTGATGCCGTTCACGCGGCCGTGCTGCCGATGGTGCTGCAGACCGCGCACTGGACCCTCGACCTAATGAACGTGAGATCAGGCGAGACCGTGCTGATCCACGGGGCGGGCGGCATGGTCGGCTACGCCGCAGTGCAGCTTGCGCTCCGTCGCGGCGCCCGCGTTATTGCCACCGCCGGGCCGACGTTCGCAAGCGACCTCGAGGGGTTTGGGGCCATCGTGACACCGTACGGCGAGGGCATGGTCGAGCGAGTCCGGTCACTCGCCGACGGGCCGATCGATCACGTGCTCGACGCATCGCGCCCGAACACGGGCGCGATCGCGGCGCTCATCGAGATTACGGGAGACCCGGCGCGCGTCGTCACGATCAGCAACCACGATGAGGCGCGCAGCCAGGGCGCCCGCGTCAACATCGACGAGCTGATGGCCGCAGGCGGCTTCCCGAGCTCCGACTTCCTGACCGATTACGCGACGCTCGCAGCCGCAGGCCAGTTCACCATCCCCGTGGCGAAGGCATTCCCGCTCGCCGAGTGGCGCGCCGCCGCCGAACTCAGCCTGTCGGGAGCGCCGCACGGAAAGGTCGTGCTTGTGCCGTAGCCCGGCGTCCCTGGCCAGCGGAACGGCCCGGCGCTGCGCGAACGAGTCCAGTCAGCAATGGTCCACCCGCCAGCGAGGTCGTTGAGGAGTAATTCGCCGTGTCCGAGCGGTACCGAACTATCAGCTATGCGTTGTTGAGCAGCGGGTCTTCTTGTCTCCGGTGTTCGACTGGAGCGACGTCGCACCTCGACGTCTCGATCTACACGCGTTCGTAGGTGAGGTGCACGGCGTTCCGCGACGGGCGAACCTCGCATTGCCGGTACATCTGGCGTGTCCCTGCCCTGAACAGCGGCGTGCCGCCACCAAGCACCATCGGGGCGAGGTGCAGCCGCAGCTCCTCGACGAGGCCCTGTTCGAGCGCCTGGCCGATAATGTCGCCGCCGCCCATGATCACGACGTCACCATGGGCCGCGGCGGACCGCGCCTGGCCGATCGCGGTGACCAGATCGCTGACGAAGGTGCAGCGCATCCCCAGTTCGCGCTCCAGCCGGACGTCTTGCGGTGGCGAGTGAGTGACCACGAAGAACGGCGGCGTCCCCGTCTGATCGGCGCCGTAGCCCATGTTCTTGCTCCAGCCATCAGGCCCGTTGACGAGGTCGAACAACCGCCGCCCCATTACCACGGCACCGCTCTGCGCCGTCGCCTGCGCGAGGACCTCGGTGTCGGCCGCGTCCTGCTGCCTGACCCAGGTGTGTAGCTCAGGTGCATCGCCGAGCCCGTGTTGTTCATCGGCGCCCTCCCCCGTCACAAACCCGTCGAGCGACATAGTGATGTCGGCGATCACCTTCGGCATTGCATCCTCCTCTTGGAAACGGTGGGCATGTAGACCGTCGTACGGCGCCAGACTCATCACGGCCGGCCAAATTTTCAGAGGCTCGGGCACCCGCTCAGATTGCCCGTTCAAGCACGTTAGGGCGTATATTGAGTCGGCGTTTGGGCGGGTGGGCGCCTAGGCTGCTGGGGTGGGCACGGCACAGTCGCGGCAGCCGGAACTCGCCGACGTCGCGCGGCTCGCGCGGCGGCTGGTATACCGGGCGGTGGATGCCGCGCGCACCGAGGACAAGCCGCTTCGGCGGCTGCTGCTAGACCACCTGGGCGCGGATGCGGATGGCCTGCCGTCTGTGTCCGGGTCGTGGCCGACGTATCAGCATGTGAACCTGCAGGCCGGGCTGGACGCCTGGCTGGCCGGGCCGGGCCGCCGGTTCGAGCTGGTGGGGATCGCGGGCGCCATGCGGGGCATGGATTACGGGATCGGCTTGCTGATCGCTGACCCGGCAGGCCACGGGCTCGGTTCGGGCGGCGTGACGACGGTCGCACTGCCTGCGGGACCCGGCGGCGTGACGCGCAGCTGCGTGCAGCACGGCCTGTACCTCGTCGAGGACAACGGCGCCCGGCTCGCGCTGCTGGTGCACGCGCGCGAGCACGGCCCGTTTGCCGAGCTGATCTTGGATGTGGCCGGGCCGGATGCCGACCGCATCACCAGCGCGCTGGAGGAGATCCGGCGGCTGGTCAGCGAGCGGAGCGTGTTCCGTGGCCAGGTGATTGCCGTCGGCGCGTGGCTGGAACCGAAGTTCGGCGGGCAGGTGCCGGTGACGTTCCTGGACCGGCCTGCCGTCGGCCGGTCTGATGTGATCTTGCCGGACGGCGTGCTGGAGGCCATCGAACGGCAGGTGCTCGGCGTGGCCCGGCACGCCGGGCGGCTGCGGGCGAGCGGCCAGCACCTCAAGCGCGGAGTGCTGCTGCACGGCGCGCCGGGGACGGGCAAGACGCACACCGTGCGGTATCTGCTGGGCCAGATGGACGGCGTGACGGCAATCATCCTGTCCGGCCCGGCGCTCAGCCGGATCGGGGAGGCCTGTTCGGTGGCGCGGGCGCTGCAGCCGTCCGTTGTCGTGCTGGAGGACGTGGACCTGATCGGCGAGGAGCGGCTGCCGCGGATGGGGCCGGTCATCGGGCATCATCCGCTGCTGTTCCAGCTGCTCAGCGAGATGGACGGGCTGGACCCCGACATCGACGTGACGTTCCTGCTCACCACGAACCGGCCCGAGATCCTGGAGCCCGCGCTGGCCGCCCGGCCGGGCCGGGTCGACCTGGCGGCCGAACTCCCGCTGCCCGACGCCGCCGCCCGCCGGCGGCTCGTCCGGCTCTACCAAGGCGACGTGGTCCTGGACCTGGCCGAGCCGGAGCGGATGATCGAGCGCACCGAGCGGAGTCACCGCCTCGTTCCTCAAGGAACTCATCCGCAAGGCTGCGCTACTCGCGTGCGAAGACGGCACCGGCAGCGCTGCCGCAGATGGCGGCCGGGCCGCCACCCAGACCGCTCAGGCCGCGCCCATCCGGGTCACCGATGACCATATGACGGCCGCCCTCGACCAGCTGCTCGACACCAAGAGCCAGCTCACCAGGGTGCTGCTGGGCGGCGGTCAGCCCGATGATGCCCTGCCAGGTGAAGCCCCGCACGGTCAGGCGCCGCGGCCGGGACCGCCGCGCCCGGCACGGCCGCCGCGCCCAGCGGCCCAGTAGATGAGTACGCCCGCAGCCGAAGCCCGGCTGCGAACCTGCGCCTCGCCCGGTGCCGTGCCCGCATGGCCCTCTCGGGCCGGCCATCGCCGTCATGACGGGGGCTGACCATCCGGCGAAAAGGCACCCAGAGCGCCCAGTTCGGTGCGGCACCACCCGGCCGACCAGTCCGGGGTCAGCGGTCTGCGGAAAGGGCGCAGGCCGACGCGCCTATTGATATTGCGCCACGGCCGCCAGACGCCACCGTAGTGATTATGGCGCCGCACCGCGGGTAGCGCGGGGAGACAAGCGCCAGCACCAGCGGCCCGGTTGCCGCGTAACTTCTGACCGGCCGGGCGCTCAACGCATCGAAGAAGACGGGCCAAGGAACTGCCTGTGGCAGGCGGTGGCTTGCGGCCGGAAGACGGAAGAGAGGGGACGCGGAGCATGTGGGTATTTCTCTCGGCACGGCTGCGGCGCTGGGTGCTGCTGGCTCTGGCCTTGCCGCTCGCCCGGCTGCTTGTCCATCGTCTCGCTCTCGCCGCTGAACGCCGTGACCCATCGGCCCGGACCGCTAGAGCGCTTCACCAGGCGGACTCAGCAGTGACCGCGGTATCCCGGCGCGCCTCAGGCAGGACCACGCGCCGACACAGTTAAACCCCACTCATCACCGACCTCACGAGCAGGCCAGGCGGGTGCTCTCGGCGGCATGTGAGGGTGGCGGAGTGCCAGTGAGCCCGGTCTTAGCGGCCGGGTGTGATGGTGCCCTGATGGTGGAATTGGATCGCCCCGGCTTCTTTGGAGGCACTTTGCTTGCCGGATGTGATTAACTTACCATTCTTTCCTGCTGCGCGTAGTAGTTTTCCTCGTATTCTTTCGGGGGAATGTACTTGCAGGCGGAGTGCAGGCGCTCGGTGTTATACCAGTCAACCCATTCCAGGGTCGCGAGCATGACGTCATCGGTCCCGCGCCACGGCCCTTCCCTCTCGATGAGCTCTTTCTTGTAAAGGCTGTTCAGCGACTCGGCCGCCGCATTATCATAAGAATCGCCCTTGCGCCCGACCGACCTGACCGCGCTGATCTCGCCGAGCCGCTCGGTATAGCGGATCGCGGTATACTGAACTCCGCGATCCGAATGATGGACAAGCTGGCCGTCCATCCGGTCGCCGCGAGACCAGACGGCCATTTCGAGCGCGTCGAGCGCAAGCTCGGCCCGGAGCGTATCGGAAACCTGCCAGCCGACAATCATCCGGGAAAACAGGTCAAGGATGAACGCTGCATAAACAAAGCCGAAGGAAGTTTCTATGTAAGTAATGTCAGCGACCCAGCGGCGGTTCGGCGCCGCGCGGTGAAGTCGCGTTCCAGCAGGTCAGACGGCCTCTCCTGGCCAGCCGGGCCGGGCACGGTCGTCCGCGGCCTCTTCTTCCTGGCCCGCAGGCCCTCCAGGCCCATCTCGCGCATCAGCCGCTCGACCGTGCACCGCGCGACCTCGATCCCGTCACGATTCAGCTCGCGCCACATCTTCTTAGCACCGTAAAGCTTCCGCCCTTTCTTCTCCCTTGCCCGCATGATTGCCCTCTTCAGCTCCTCGTCGCGCTCGTCCCGCGCGGACGGATTCTCCTCTCTCTTCTTCGCCGCGTAATAGGTGGACGGCGATATCTCCAGGACCGCGCAGGCCGGCTCCACTCCGAACCGGTCCTTATGCGAATCGATGAACTCGACTAGCGCGGAAGTCGGGGGTCGAGTTCCCGGGCGAAATAAGCGCTCGCCGCCTTCAGGATCTCATTAGCCCGCCGCAGCTCGCGGACTTCCTTCTCCAGCTCCGCAATGCGCTTCTTGTCGTCGCTCGTGGTGCCGGGCCGCTGCCCGCTGTCAATTTCCGCTTTCTCGACCCAGTTGCGGAGAGTCTCGGGATTGATGCCCAGCTTGTGGCCGACGCTTGCCAGCGTGCCACGCGAGCTGCCCGACGCGGCACGCAGCTCGAAGACCATCGCCACCGCACGTTCCCGCAGCTCAGCGGGGTGCTGCTTCCGTGATGTCATGAGTCCCAACTTTCCCAGAGGTCACAGCCTCCAAGAAACTCGGGGCGGTCCACCCTGGAGGTGACCCGGTGAATGAGACCCTGCGCGGCCTGCTGGCGGTGGGAACCCGGCTGGCCCACGACGGCCAGTGGTGGCAGGTCGCCGAGCTGGACGGCCCTGATGTCCTGCTGTCCGGTGCCTCCGGCGTCCGGCGGGTCAGCGCCGGGCACCTGCTCGCCGACCCGTCCACCCGGCTCGACGGGGCGCCCGCGGCCCCGTGGGGAGCACCGGCGCGGAGCTGGCCGGGCTGGGCGAGGCCGGGCTGGCAGAGCTGCGGGAGCGCGTCGCGCACGTCCAGGAAGTGCGGACGGGGTTCCGGCGCGGATGCGCCGAGCTGGCAGCGGCCGGCGAGCCGCGCCCGGACTACTCGCCAGGTGTCCCGATGCTGGACCGCTATGCCGCCAAGGCCGCCGAGATCGGCGTCGGGATGTCCACCCTGCGCCGCTGGGTCAAGGACTTCACCGAGCGCGGCCCGGCCGGGCTGGCCGACAACCGCGGCACGCGCCGGCGGCAGCCTCTGGCCGGGGCGGACCCGCGCTGGCTGGACACGGCCCGGCAGGTGCTGGCCGGCCGCACCGATGCCAGCAGGCCCACCCAGGACCTGGTCCTCGCCGAGATCGCCGCCCGCCTGGACGCCGAGCACGGCGCGGGAGCGGTGCCGGTCCCGTCGCCGACCCGCGCCCGCATCCTGCTGCGCGAGATCTCCCAGGGGCACGTCCGCGTTCGGCGGGGACGAAGGCCAAGCGTGAGATCGCCGGCCGCCCGGCGGCGCCCTACGGGCGGCTGCGGGCGACGCGGCCGGGCGAGTACCTGCTGCTGAACACCACCCGGCTGGACGTGTTCGCGATGGACCCGGTGACACTGCGCTGGGTGCAGTGCGAGCTTACGGCTGCGATGGACCTTTACGACCGGTGCGTCACGGGGCTGCGGCTGACCCCGGTCTCGACCAAGGCGGTCAACGCGGCGGCCGTCCTGTTCGAGTCCGTCAGGCCGCTACCCGGCCCAGCCGACGGGCAAGATGACGGCAGGCCGCCCTACCACGGCCTGCCCGGCCGGGTGGTCATCGACGCGGCCAGGCTCGCCACGGAGGACGGCGGGCCGCTGCTGCCGTCGGTCGCGGCGGAGACCGTCCTGGTTGACCACGGGAAGATCTACCTGTCGGAGCACCTGATGAGCGCCTGCGCCCGGCTGGGCATCTCGGTCCAGCCCGCCCGGGTCTACCAGGCCACCGACAAGGGACCCCTGGAGCGCTGGTTCCGGACCCTGGGCGAGCAGCTGCTCGCCGCGCTGCCCGGCTACAAAGGCCCCGACGTCTACCGGCGCGGCAAGAACCCCGAGCAGCAGGCGTTCTACTTCCTCGGCGAGCTGGAGCAGATCGTCCGCCGCTGGACGGCTGACTGCTACCACAGGCAGCCCCATGCGGGGCTGTGCGTCCCCGGAGGTGCCCGGCCTGGAGGTCAGCCCGCTGGAGATGTTCGCCCACGGGATCGCGGGCCGGCTACCTGCAGGTCCCCGCCCGCGCCGACCTGGTGTTCGACTTCCTGAAGGTGGAATGGCGCACCATCCAGCACTACGGGGTGGAGATCGGCGGCCTGCGCTACGACGGGGCGGCGCTCAACCCCTACCGCAACCGCACCAGCCCCTATACCGGCGAGCACGCCGGCCAGTGGCCGCTGCGGGTCGATCCCGGTGACGTGAGCAGGGTCTGGTTCCAGGATCTCGCCGACAACGCCTGGCACGAGCTGCGGTGGGAGCACGCCGACGCTGTCGGCGGCCCGTTCAGCGGCGAGGCGCTGGCCTACGCCCGGCAGCTCGCCGCCGCCACCCACAGGTTCCCCGACACCCGGCGCGCGCTCGCGGAACTGCTAGAGCAATGGGGCGCGGGACTGGCCGGCAACCACGCCGAGCGGCGGATGGCCCTGCGCCTGTCCGAGCAGCGGCTGCGCCTGGTGCCGGCCCCGCCGCCCGCGGCGGCTGCCGGCACCGCAACGGCCGGCCGGTGCCGGCAGCGGGGCCGGGGGCAGCGACGGCGAGCCCGGTGCCCCGTTGCCCGGCGAAGAGCCCGGCGGCGACCCGGGTGACTTCTACGCCGACGCGATGGAGAGCGTGTGAGCACGCCGCTGCGGCCCGCCGAGCGCGCCGAAGCGTACGCGGCGTAGGCCATTCCGGCCAGCACGGGCTGGACATGCTGTGTAGCTAGGAACGCCGAAGCTGTCACAGCATAGCCGACAAGTAGCATGGCCTTGGTGTCGATCCGCGCACTGTCGCCGGACTGCCGAGCTAGACGGGCGGTCAACTCGTTGTTGATGACTTCCAGCGTGTCAGTCTGCAACTCCGACTCGTTGGTCGCTATGTCACTCATGGTCTGTGATTCTCTCCTAGACCGCCTAGTTGGTGCGCACCTGACATTCCGGCTCACATCTCCGTAACGGTCCGATTTCTAGCCGAGATTATGGATCTCACCAGGCTGCTACACCCTCGCGCGTGGATCAGACCTGGCCTGCGCCCGCTTCCGACCTGCTGCGGCCCAGGTCGTGGCCAGTCCAGATGGTCCGCCCGTAGCCGTGAGAACGCCTGATTCGCTCCCTGTTCTGGCACGGAAGTGGCACCGGTCGCCATGTGGCTGGTCGTCCATTCACTGTCAAGAAGAGGTTGACTATCAGCTTGGGGATGAGCGCTGAGGTCTTCGCTCACCAGTCGTCTGCGACGTCAGCGGGTTCATCAGGTGGCCGCGAGTGTCCGCAAAGCACGAACAGTGGCCGATCCGATCGTGCCGTTCTCCATACGGCGGACTCGTACTGGAGGTAGTCGCGATCGCCACCAGCGCCTCCGGCCTGTCCGACGGCGCTCTGACTCGGAGGCGCCCCCTACTCGCGATGGAGCGAGAGTGCCAGGCTGGGAACGACGAAGGACAAGAGAAAGATCGGCAAGATGCTCTTTCCGCCGCATCGGAAGGCGACGATTTCGCCCTCGGCGGCGTCGAAGGTCTTGGTTCGGCTGGAGTTTCGGCCGTTGCGGACTTGCAGGGTGTGACGTCCGGGTTCGACCGGTATGTCGATGGTCTCGTTCAGTTCCACGGACCCGGCAGGCTTGCCGTCGACCACGGCGTCGTAGGTGCCGCGGCGGACCTCCACTCCGATGGTCTTGTGCGTCAGCTTCAGCGTTGCGGACATTGCTGATCTCCTCGTGTTGGTGAACGGCGTTTTCTCTGGGTGCTCGGCGACAGATGCCACGTGCCGGCCCGGTCATACGCGCCTGCCGGTCACGAGCCGTTCGCGGTCGAACATCGCGGCCACGACGCGCCAGGCCAGCAGGTCGAAGGCCAGCAGCGCTGCGGCGAGACCGAGCGCGAGAGCGGTCGACTCGGTGATCACGTTCAGCGACATCAGCGCGAAGATGGCCAGCGGCGGGAAGCTGCCCAGCACGCTCAACTGCTGGGCGACGCGGACGTCGCGGACCGGGCGGAGACCGCGATCCCGACCCAGATCGCCCAGCCCGCAAGCAGCGGCGTGAACAGCAACTGGACCAGCACGTGCGGTCCTGCATAGATCGCCGAAACGATCGCCGGATGAGCAAACAGGGCCGCAGCGGCAAGGAAGATCCCGAAGACCGCGTAGGCGATCACGAGCGTCGGAACGAACGCGGCCAGCGCCTTGCCGATGAGGAACTCCTCGCGACGGATCGGGGTGGTCAGGACCGGCTCTAGCGTGCCCTGCTCGCGCTCGCCGACCACCGAGTAGGCCGACAGGGTCGACGGGACGATCGCGGGAATCACCAGCATGTAGAGCAGCGACAGTCCGATACGAGTGTTGAGGTCGGCGGTGTCCACCGTCGCATTGGCGACGAACAGCTGGATCGATCGGCAGCGATGATGAAGAGCACTGGCACCATCGTCATCGTGACGATCACGAAGCGGTTGCGCCGGTAGTCCCGCTGCTCCTTTCGGAGGATCGCGCCGACCCGGGTCCAGCTGAAGCTCATCGGCCCTTCGCCTCCACGTCCTCGTCGATCAGCTCGAGGTAGACGTCCTCCAGCGAGTGGTGGGACTCGGCGATCGACAGGATGTCGGCATCGGCTCCGACGAGCGCTCGCGCCAGGGCTGGAGCTGCGAGGTCCGGGTCCGAGACGGTCAGCGTGTAGCCAGATGGCGTCTGCTCCCATCCCTCGACCCCGGGCACAGCGCCGAACACCGCCTTGTCTGGGTCGTCCAGGGGTGCGCGCAGCCGTACGTCCAGGGAGCGCCTGAATAGTTGCTTACGCAACTCGTCGGGTCGGCCGATGAGGCGCAAGCGTCGTGTTCAGGATCGCCACGCGATGGCACAGCCGTTCGGCCTCCTCCAGCCGGTGCGTGGTTAGGAAGATGGTCACCCCGCGCTCGTGCAACGACGCGATGCAGTTCGTGGACCTCGCGCGTCGCCACAGGATCAAGGCCCGAAGTCGGCTCATCGAGGAACAGCACCGCCGGGTCGTTGAGCAGCGCCCGGGCGAGCGCGACCCGCTGGCGCAGCCCCTTCGACAGCGACCCGCACAGGTCACCGGCACGGTCTTCGAGGTTGACCGCTCGCAGCGCCCGGCCGATGCGCCCGCGAACGTCATCCAGCTCGTAGAGCCCGGCGAAGCACTGAAGGTTCTCCGGCACCGTGAGACGCAGGTACAGACCCGGGGACTCGGGCATCATCGAGATCCGCGAGCGGATCGCAGGGCCGTTCTTCGCCATCAAGGGGATGCCGGCGACAATCGCCGACCCCGAGGTCGGCGCGATGAGCGTGCCCAGCGTCCGCACGGTCGTCGTCTTGCCCGCCCCGTTCGGCCCCAGGAACCCGAACAACTCCCCGGCAGCGACGCTGAACGAGACGTCGGACACGGCGGTGCGCCCGCCGAAAACCTTGGTCAGGTGGCTGACCTGGATGGCCGCTGGCACGGCCCGGGGAGCCTGCTCGGCGCGGGCCGTTCCCGTCTCGTCCAGGCCTTCATACACCGCAGGGTCACCGTTCACTTCCGCCCGCCTCCTGTGCCCGCCGGGCGCCTCCCGCTTGCCCGCAAGTCTGCACTATTGCATCTCATGCATCTGTTCTATCTCCTATAGATATAATGTAGCGAATGCCGCTGCCTTGCTCGCCGCAGGCATGCCTGCGGGCCTTTGGCGGTGAGGGTCGCCAGCGGGCAGACCGCCGCCCGCGGATAGTAGGAACCCATGACGGCCCCGGCCGCCGCCGGGTCGCTGGCCTGCGTGACGCCCTGGCGCGAGTGCGCGAACGACGTGGTGACCAGCACGTTCCGCAGGCCCAGGAGGTACGGGCCAGCCGGGTGGGTGGCGGAGAAGGGCAGGAAGGTGACGCTGGGGATGCGGCTGATGGCAGCTCGCTGTGATTCGCTGCCGATCACGTAGGTTTCGCTGCCGATCACGTAGGTTTCGCTGCCGATCACGTAGGTGTAGTCCGCAGCCGCGTTCAGCCTGGTGGCAGGACATCCCGGACGGGAAAGCCGGCTGACTGCCCCCCGCGGCAGCCGAGCTGGATGGCTGCGCCGGCGTACACGCCGCCAGGGCCATCGCCAGGCCAACCGCGATCCCGGGGCCGCCAGCGACCCGGCCAGACCGGCGCTGCCACCGGCCGTGCCGCGGCCATGGTCTGGCCATTGCCTTTCCGGCTGACCCGATGCTGGCCATCATTGACGCCTCCCTGCCCGTCGGGAACGGTGGTGCGGCAGTCGCTGGTTCATCATTTGTTATATAGCATATAGAACAGATGGTGTGTCAAAACTGGGGTCTTGGCCCGGGCGAGAGGGGCCTGCCCGTCGGTCGGCATGAGCGCCCGGGCGGGACGGCAGAGCGTTTGACAGCAGAGCGTAACTTGTTCTATAACTACTGTCACATATGCCGCCGGACGGGGTCTAACCGCCGACCGGGAGGAGAGCCAGCGATGAGCGCGCCGGCGGTCAGCGAGATCCTGGAGGCGTGATGCTGCTCAGCATCGAACCAGATGGTCCCGTGCCCATCTACCAGCAGATCAGGGACCGGATCGTGGAGGCGATCGCTGACGGACGGCAGCCGGCTGGCTCGGCGCTGCCGCCCATCCGGCAGCTGGCGGTCGACCTGGGCGTCAACTTCCACACCGTGAACAAGGGGTATGACCTGCTGCGGCAGGAGGGCCTGCTGCGGCTTGGCCGGAAGTCCGGCGCGGTGGTGCGCCGCGACGCATGCAGCGGGCCGCCGGATCCAGCCTGGGCCCAGGACTGGACGGGCCGGCTGCGGACGCTGCTCGCCGAGGCCGCCGCCCAGGGGATGCCGGCCACCGGCATCGTCCGGGAATGTGAGGCTGCCCTGGCGGATTTCGCCTTCCCCGCCGCGGGGGCGGAGGTGTGGAACCGAGGCGGAGGCTCGCCGTGAGCGCCGCGAGCCTGGCCGCGGTTTCCCCCGTGCTGGTCGTCGGGGCGCTGATGTGCTTGATGCCTGCGGTGACCCGGCCGACCGTGCAGTTCGGGGTCCGCGTTCCCCCGAGCGGACGGAGGAGCCGGTCATCGGCCGGGAACGGCGCGCCTACTACTGGCGGACCGCGGCCATCGGCCTCTGCTGCACCCTCGTCGCGGTGTCGGTGCACGGTTACTGGCCATCGTGGCTGACCAGGATCATCCTGGTGCCGGAACTGGCCGCGGCCCTCGGCTGCTTCTGGGTCGCGCGGCGGAAGATCGCCGCCGTCAAGAACGCGGACAACTGGTTCGCGGGCCTGCGGCAGACGGTCGTCACCGATACCAGCTGGCGCACCGATCCGCCCCGCTTCCCGGTGCGCTGGCTGATACCCGCCCTGGCCGTCATGGCGGCGACCGCCGCCGTCGGCGCGCTGCGCTACCCCGGCCTGCCTGCCCACATCGTCACCGGGTCCGGTCACCGGGTGCCCAAGGCTGCCGTCAGCGTCCTGATAGTGGCCGGCCAGCTGTACTTCACCACCGTGTACAGCGGACTCATGCTGATCATCCACCGCTCCCGGCCGGACATCGAGGCAGCCGACCCCGCGGCGTCGGCGCTGCGCTACCGCCGCTTCCTCGCCGTCATCACCCGGGCACTGCTGACGATGGCCGCGCTGGCAGACCTCGGACTGCTGCTGATCGCCCTGCCCGACTGGCAGGTCTACCGGCTCTCCGGCATCGGGCGGGCCCTGCCCGTGCTGCCGTTCGCGGCCGGCGTGCTGCTGCTGGGCGCCGTCGCGGCGCGGACGGGCCAGGGCGGGTCGCGGCTGAACGGCAATGTTCGCGGCCTCGCCCTGACCGCCGGGACCGACCGGGACGACGACCGGTTCTGGAAGGCCGGCCTGCTCTACGTCAACCGCGACGATCCCGCCATCGTGGTCGGCGCCCGCTTCGGCGTCGGCTGGACGCCCAACCTCGGTAACCCGGTCGCGCGGCTGCTCATCGCCGGGACCTTCGCCGCGTGGGCCGGCCTGGCGGCGCTCGGGGCGGCGACGGGAATGTGACCGGGCGCTAACCGGAAAATGGCCAACCCTGGGTGGCGCGCGGCAGCTCCCGGCGGAGCCGGGTGGGTGTGAATCAGCTGGTCAGGAGGCGGGTGCGAGGGTGACGGTGTAGCCGAGGGCTTCGAGCTGGCGGACGTGGTTGCGGGTCTTGCGGTTCTGGTCGATCCGGCTGGCGTGGTAGCCGGCGCCGAGGTCGCTGGTAGCGGGTGCTGCGGTCGGCGAGCAGGTGCCAGACGATGACCAGGATGGAGCGGGCGATGGCGACCAGGGCCTTGAGCTTGCCGCGGCGCCTGGCCAGGCGCCGGTAGCGTTCGCCGAGGAAGGTGCCGGTCTTGCCGGCCGCGGCGGCGGCCTCGCCGAGCACTCCCTTGAGGTAGGGGTTGCCCTTGCCGGTCTTGCCCGGCGCGGTTCTGCGGCCCGGACTGGATGGTGCGCGGGCGACAGCTTGGCCCAGGACACCAGGTGGCCGGCGGTGGGGAAGGTGCTCATGTGCAGGCCGATCTCGGCGATGATCGCCTGGGCGGCCTCCCGGCCGATGCCGGTGACCTCATCCAGGCGGTCGACGGCGGGCAGCACCGGGGCGCCCTGGTCCGCGCCCGGCGTCCGGGCCGGTGCTGCCATCGGCGTTCACGCCCTGGGCGGCGGGGATCGCGGCGATCAGCTCCTCGATCCGGGTGGTGAGCGTGGCGATCTGGGCGGACAGGGCGGCGATCTGGTCCAGCAGCATCCGGGCCAGCTCGGCGTGATGGTCGTCGAACTTGCCGGTCAGCGCCTGGACCAGGCGGTCATGCTTGGACTTCATCCGGCCGCGGGCCAGGCTGGCCAGCACCTGCGGGTCACGTTCGCCGCCGATCAGCGCCTCCAGCATGTCGCGGACCGACTTGGTGTTCAGCTTGCTGGCCACCGCCGAGACCTTGATCAGGGCATCTTCCAGCAGTTTCTCCAGCCGGGAGTAGTGCCGGGTGCGCTCGCGGGCCAGGTCGGTGCGCAGCCGGGTGTAATCCCGCACCTGGCGGATCTGTGCCGGGGGGACGAACGAGGGCCGCAGCATACCCCGCTCGGTCAGCTTGGCCAGCCACACCGCATCCAGCTTGTCCGTCTTGGGCCTGCCCGGGGCCTGCTTCACGTCCTGCGCCCGGACCAGCTGCACGTCCAGCCCGGCCGCCTCCAGCAGGCAGAACCAGATCCGCCAGTAATCGGAGGTTGATTCTAAAGTGACCTTCTCGATTCCCTCCATGGCAAGGTGATCAGCAAGCTCCAGGATCGCGTTCGTGGTCGCGTCCACTTGCCGTACCCGGGTGCGGCGCTTGCCCGCCCGGGCCTGGTGCGGCACCCGGGTGCACACCATCCCCGACGCCTTCGCCACGTCGACCGCGGCGACCCGCTCCAGGATCTGCTCGTGCTCCTCGTCCTCGATCTCCTGCGGCTCCATCACCGCAACCATCTCCTCACACACCAGCACAGGGTGAAGGGAGGCCCGCGGGGTCTCGGCCGGAAACCGAAAGGCTAACCGGCGTGCTCGTGGCAACAGTGCGCGACCCGTAGGTCAAGACCCCGCGCCAGACTAATCCGCGGGCTCAAAATCCCAGGAGAGCACCGGCGTCGGCGGGCAACCCAGGCCGATTTTCGCGCTCGCGCGACGTCCCCGCAGGGGATACCAGGACTAATCCGATCACCCGCCAGCCGGCGTTGCGCCTGTGCGAGGACGGTGGGAGCAGGCTAGGCGCGCGGGCCGCACGCCGGTACGCGTGATCTGAGCCGACGGCACGCAGCGCGACCGACAGCCTGGCAGCGTGCGCCTGCCGTGGGTGCTCTGGTGCCTCGCGGTACACGCACCGCCCGGTCAGTCGCAGTCGCGCGGGTAAGCCGAAGCGTCCTGGCGGGAGCGGGGACCGAACGCCGAGGACCCCCTCACCACCAGCGAGAACGTCAGGAGGACAGCGATCCCAGGCTGCCGACCAGCGCCCCGAAGCACAAGATCCCCACGAAGGCCCGCAGGCGATTGCTGGCCTGAAGTCACAAAACCCGTGGTCAGGGGCGGGGTCGAACCGCCGACCTTCCGCTTTTCAGGCGGACGCTCATACCAACTGAGCTACCTGACCGTGCCCGACCGCCGTGCCACGAACGCCACGAGCGGTCTAGCCAAGCGGTCCTGACGGGACTTGAACCCGCGACCTCCACCTTGACAGGGTGGCGAGCTAACCAGCTGCTCTACAGGACCATCGGTGCCGGCCACTGGCCGACGGTGCCCCCAACGGGATTCGAACCCGTGCCGCCGCCTTGAAAGGGCGGTGTCCTAGGCCACTAGACGATGGGGGCCGGTGACGGCCGCCGCCGCCGTGACCCTTGGCGCCCGCCGTCGGGGACTGCCCCAGCATAGGGGACAACGGGCGCTCTCGCCAAAGCGTTCCCCCGGGACCCCGGCCTGGACCGGACCCAGGACCCGAATCAGACCTGTCCGCACGGTAATCCACACCTGTCCCCGCAAACCCTCTGGCCCCGATCGCCAGCAACTCCTGGCTGGTCACGGCCTACGTGGCCACGCACCCACGACAAGCGCGACCACCGGAACCAAGACGATCATGCAGGAACCCCTTGCGCATTTCCCAAAAATTCGACACGGTAGGCAATCGACTCACGACTTACAGTCACTACTGCCGGTTATCGACTGGGTCGCATAGGCCCGTATTAGATGACACAGCGTGAATGAAGGATCGCGTTCCGCTCCAGCGACCCCCCGGACGCCGGAGACACGACGCAGACAACAGCAGAGAAGAGCTGCCCGTGCACCACGGAGAGCACCCACCGCTTTCCCGAAGGCCGGCGCACACGTCGCGGCCGGGCCGTCACCGGCAGCCCGGCGATCAGCCGGTGAGTTACCGCGACGTGTTCGCCGTCAGGGAGTTCCGCGCCCTGTGGTCCGCCCAGGCCCTGTCCTGCGCGGGCGATCAGTTCGCGCAGGTGGCGATCGCCTTCATGGTGTACGCCCGGACCGGATCGGCGTTCCTGACCGCGGCCGCGTACGCGCTGACCTACCTGCCGCCGGTGATCGGCGGGGCCGTCCTGTCCGGACTGGCCGACCTGGTCCCGCGCCAGCAGATGATGATCACCCTGGACCTGATCCGGGCCGGCCTGGTGGCCCTGATGGCCCTGCCCGGGCTGCCCTTCGCCGGGCTGTGCGCCCTGTTCTTCTGCACCGTGCTGCTCGGCACCCCGTTCTCGGCGGCCCGGTCCGCACTCCTGCCTGATGTGCTGCCCGCGGACAAGTATCCGCTGGGCTCCCTGATGGCCAGCCAGACCGCCCAGCCCAGCCAGATCGCTGGCTTCCTGGCCGGCGGCGCCCTGATCGCGCTGCTCGGGCCGTACCGGGCGCTCGCCCTGGACTCGCTGTCCTTCAGCCTGTCGGCCGGGATCCTGGCCTGCGGGGTGCGGCCCCGCCCGGCGCCGCCGCGCAGCGCCGGCCATCCCTCGCCGTGGGAGATCACCTGGGACGGCGTGGCGGCCGTATTCGGCAGCCCGGTGCTGCGGACCCTGGTGCTCTTCGGCTGGCTGGCCGGTTTCACCGTGGTCCCCGAAGCCCTGGCTGCCCCGTACGCGCACGCGCTGGGCGGCGGGGCACCGACCGTCGGGCTGCTCATGGCGGCCATGCCGGCCGGCCTGGCCGTCGGCGGCTTCGTGATCGGCCGGCTGCTGCGCCCCTCCGACCGGATGCGGCCGATGGGCTGGCTGGCCATGCTGTCCTGCGCGCCACTGATCTTCAGCCTGGCTCACCCGCCGCTCCTGGCGCTGATCCTGCTCTGGGCCGTGGCGGGGGCGGGTGGCGCCTACCAGCTGGCCGCCGCCGCCGCGTTCGTGACGGCCCTGCCCGCCGCCCGGCGGGTTCGCGCGTTCGCGGTCGCGCAGACCGGCCTGCTGGCCGCGCAGGGCCTGGGCGTGCTGACCGGTGGCGCGGTCGCGCAGCGGGTCGGCGCGCCCGGCGCGGTCGCCCTGGCCGGGCTGATCGGCCTGCTGGCCGCCGCGGCCCTGGCCACCGACTGGACCCGCCGCTACGCGGACCTGATCCGCATGCTGGACAGCGGGCGGGTGGCCGCCGCCCTCGCGGGGACCGCCACCGACCGGTCCCCCGCCACCCCGGCCCCCACCGCCGCGGCCCCCGCCGCACCGTCCGCCCCGGCCGCGCCTGCACCCGCCCCACCACCCGCGGAGCCGCCCCCCGCGCCCGGAGCCCGGGCCGCCGAGCCCCCGGTGCTCAACCTGCCGGTGGCTGAGCGGGGCACCGGACGCACCCCGGCCAAGGGCCCGCGCCTCCGGTCAGCCCACCGGGCTCCGCGCGACCTGCCGGTACGAGCCCGGCTAGCTGCCACCCGCCTTCTTGATCAGGTTCTCGGCGATCGACGCGCCCTCCCCTTCCTCTGGGAGGACGACCCACGCCGCCAGGTACACCAGCACGAAGACGCCGAACGTCACCAGGCTGAGGGCGACGAAGATCAGGCGCACCACGTTGGGGTCGATGCCGGCGTACTCCCCGAGCCCGGAGCAGACGCCAGCCACGAGCCGACCTTTCCGCGTCCGGATTAGCCGCTTGTTCCCATTGGCCTCGTTCATGCCCCCGATCATTCCCGGTCCGGCCGGGTCCAGACAGCCGAACGCGGCCCGCATACGCTGAGTGCGGGAGTTAGTGAATGACCGGAAGGACCCGCCATGCCCCAACGCGCCGTCGGCCAGCCCGGCCGTGACCTCGACCTGCTCCGCGTCGACCAGCAGCTGACCCCCGACGAGGTGCTGGTCCGCGACACGGTGCGGGCGTTCACGGCCGAGCGGGTGATGCCGTACATCGCCGACTGGTTCGAGGCGGGCACCCTGCCCCGCGAACTGGCCCCCGAGCTCGGCAAGCTGGGCCTGCTCGGCATGCACCTGAGTGGGTACGGCTGCGCGGGAATGGGGCCCGTGGCGTACGGGGTCGCCTGCCGCGAGCTGGAAGCGGCCGATTCCGGGCTGCGCAGCCTGGTCTCCGTCCAGGGCTCGCTGGCCATGTTCCCGATCTGGAAATACGGCTCGCCGGAACAGAAGGAGGAATGGCTGCCCAGGATGGCGGCCGGTGAGGCGATCGGGTGTTTCGGGCTGACCGAGCCTGACCACGGCAGCGATCCGTCCAGCATGACCACCAGAGCCCGCCGCAACGAAAACCACTGGGTGCTCTCGGGGTCCAAGATGTGGATCACCAACGGCTCGGTTGCGGACATCGCCGTGGTCTGGGCGCAGACCGAGGAAGGCATCCGGGGCTTCCTGGTTCCCCGCGGGGCCCGCGGGTTCACGTCCCGTGCCATTCACAAGAAGATGTCGCTCCGCGCGTCGATCACCGCGGAACTGCACTTCGACGACGTGAAGCTGCCCGCGGACGCCATGCTGCCCGGGGTGGTCGGGCTGAAGGGGCCGCTGTCCTGCCTGACCGAGGCCCGGTTCGGCATCATCTGGGGAGTCACCGGCGCGGCCCGGGCCTGCCTGGAGGCCGCGGTGGGCTACGCGACGACCCGGGAGCAGTTCGGCAAGCCGATCGGCGGCTTCCAGCTCACCCAGGGGAAACTGGCCTGGATGCTGGCCGACCTGTCCCGCGCGCAGCTCATCGCGCTGCACCTGGGCCGGCTCAAGGAGGCCGGGGAACTGACCCCGGAGCAGGTCAGCCTGGGCAAGATGAGCAACGTGCGGGCGGCCATCGAGATCGCCCGCCAGGCCCGGACCATCCTCGGCGCCAACGGGATCACGCTGGAGTACCCGGTCATCCGGCACGCCAACAACCTGGAGTCGGTCCTCACCTACGAGGGCACCGAGGAAGTCCACGCGCTCGCTCTCGGCCAGGCCCTCACCGGGATCCCGGCTTACCGGTAGCCTCCCTGGCCGCCGGAACCCACCGGGCGGCCAGGTCGCGGGCCCAGTCCGCGGCCCCGGCGGGGTCCGGGGGCGGGGCGGCGGCCAGGACCAGTTCGCCGACACCCGCCGCGGCCAGCCCGGCCAGGTCGGCGGGCTGGGCGTCCGGCACCGCCACGGCCACGCTCAGCTCCAGGGGGTCCCGGTGCTGGCGCCGGGCCTCCTCCCGCAGGACGGCCACCCGCCCGGGCACGTCGGCCAGGGCCAGGTTGAACCCGTACCACCCGTCGCCGACCGCGGCGGCGCGGGCCAGCGCGGTGTCGCTGTTGCCGCCCAGCACGACCGGGATCCGGCGGTCCCGCACCGGCTTCGGGTAGACGCGGACGTCCGCGAATTCCGCGAACTCGCCGCCGAACGAGGCCACGTCGTCTGCCCACAGGGCCCGCATCGCCTGCACGTACTCGGCCGTTCGCGCGCCGCGCCGCGCGAACGGGACGCCGAGGGCCGCGAACTCCTCCGCGGACCAGCCGATCCCGATGCCCAGCGTGAACCGTCCCCCCGAGAGCAGGTCGAGGGTGGCCGCCTGCTTGGCGACCAGCACCGGATTGTGCTCCGGCAGCAGCAGGACGCCGGTGGCCAGCCCGATGGCCCGGGTGACGGCGGCCGCGTAGCTGAGCGCGAGCAGCGGGTCGAGCCAGTCCGCGTCCGCAGGCACCGCGATCCGCCCGTCGGCGGAGTACGGGTACACCGACCGCGGCCGGTCCACCATCACCACGTGCTCCCCCGCCCAGAGCGTGGCGAAGCCCGCGCCCTCCGCGGCCGCGCCCACCGCGGCGATGATCTCCGGCCGGGCACCCGGCCCGATGCCGAGCGCGTGCAAGCCCACGTGCACTGGTCCCCCCCAGTGGCCGGCCGCCGTCACCTCAGCGACAGCGCGGCCAGGGCCGCGTTGACGATGGAGCCGGGGTCCAGGTCGTGCGCCCGGTACAGGTCGCTGACCGCCCCGGACTGGCCAAACCCGTCCACGCCCAGGCTGACCGCGGGCACGCCCAGCGCAGAGCCGAGCCAGCTCAGCGTGTGCGAGGACGCGTCGTGCACGGTGACGACCGGCACCCGGCCGCCGGACGCCCCGCCCCCGAATGCACTGCCCCCGAATGCACTGCGCAGCGCGCCGGGGATGGACGGCACGGTGGCGGTGCGCACCCCCTGGCGCAGGGTCCGCTGCCAGGCCCGGTAGAGCCGGTCGGCCGAGGTGACGTCCACCACGTTCGCCGCGATGCCCTCCTCAGCCAGCTCGGCCGCGGCGGCCAGCACCTCGGGCAGCACCGCGCCGGAGGCCGCCAGGTGCACCCGGGGCGTGCCGTCCGCCGGCGGCCCGGCGTCCACCAGCCGGTAGGCGCCCGCCAGCACCTGGCGGCGCAGCACCGCGTCGCCCAGCCGGTCCCGGGCGGCCTGGAACGGCTGCTGGTCCAGGGCGCGGGTGGTGAGCCGGAAGTAGTACGAGCCGTCCTCCATCACCGGCGTCCCGTCGCGGGTGGGGCCGAGCGCGGCCGCGCTGGCGGTGGCGATGCCCTGCAGCGCCCCGCAGAGCAGCCAGTCCAGCGCGGTCGCGTACGCGGGCTCGATGAACGTGACGCCGGGCAGTTCCAGCCCGACCGAGGGGGTGATGGTGGACTGGTGCGCACCGCCCTCCGGGGCCAGGGTGATCCCGGACGGGGTGCCGGCGACGATGAACCGGGCGCCAGAGTAGACCGAGTAGATGAACGCGTCCAGGCCGCGCAGCACGAACGGGTCGTAGACCGTGCCCACCGGCAGCAACGGCTGGTCGGACAGGTCCCAGGCCAGCCCGAGCTGGCCGAGCAGCAGGAACAGGTTCATCTCGCTGATGCCGAGCTCGATGTGATGCCCGTCCGGGCCCTCGGCCCACTTCAGCACGGTGTCCTCGCTCCACGACCGGCGCACATCCGGGCTGAACACCTTGGTGCGGTTGATGAAGCCGGCCAGGTTGGTGGACGTGGCCACGTCGGGCGCCGCCGTGACCAGGTACGGCGCCACGGCCTCGTCGCGGGACAGGTCGACCAGGATCCGGCCGAAGGCTTCCTGGGTGGACAGGGGCCGGCCGGTGCGCAGGCCGGTGGCCTCGGGCACGGTCACCGGCTGATGGCCGGGGCGCGGCGGGCGGGCCAGGTGCTCTCGCCGCGCGGCGGCCCACTGGCCCGCCGGGGTCATCGGGTCGAAGCGGTCCCATTCGGTGCCGGCGGCCAGCCCCAGCCGGGCCCGCATCTCGTCCACCTGGGGGGTGGCGAGCAGCGCCGAGTGGTTGCGCGGGTTACCGGCGATCGGCAGGCCCCAGCCCTTGACCGTGTACGCGAACACCACGCTCGGCCGGTCCTTCTCCGCGTCGCAGGCCGCGAACGCGTCCAGCAGGGACCGCAGGTCATGCCCGGCCAGGTCGGTGACCAGGGCGGCCAGCTCGCCGTCGGCCAGGCCGGCGCAGAACCCGCTCACGTCCTCCGGTGCGCCGTCCAGGAAGCGGCTCCGGACGTCGGCCGGGGCCAGGCCGAACAGCGACTGGTAGTGCTCGTTGGGCAGCGCGTCGATCCAGTCGCGCAGCGCGGCGCCGCCCGGCCGGGCGAACGCCTGCTGGAGCGCCGCGCCGTACTTGGCCTCCACCACGTGCCACCCGGCCGCTGTGAACTGCTGCTCCCACTGGGCGATCCGCACCCCGGGCACCACCCGGTCCAGCGACTGCCGGTTCAGGTCCACGATCCACATGACGTTGCCGAGCCCGTCGGTGGCGGAGTCGGCGACCGCCTCCCAGATGTTGCCCTCGTCCAGCTCGGCGTCCCCGATCAGGGAGATGAACCGGCTGCGTGGCCGGGGGCCGAAGTGGGCGTCCACGTAGCGGCGGGCCGCGGCGGCGAACAGCGGCGCGGCCGCGCCCAGCCCGACCGACCCGGTGGAGAAGTCCGGGCTGTCCGGGTCCTTGGTCCGGCTCGGGTAGGCCTGCAGGCCGCCGAACGCGCGGAGCGACGTCAGGTAGCCGCGGTCCAGGTTGCCCAGCAGGTACTGGATCGCGTGGTACACCGGGGAGGCGTGCGGCTTGACGCTCACCTTGTCCGGGGCGTCCAGGTACCCGAAGTACAGCGCGGTCATCACGCTGACCAGGCTGGCGCTGGAGGCCTGGTGCCCGCCCACCTTGACGCCGTCCCCGGTCTCCCGGTCGTGGTTGGCCGCGTCCACGATCCGGGTGGCCAGCCACAGCACCCGTTGCTGGATCTCGGCGAGGACGTCCAGATCGGCCTGCTCGGTACGGGTCATGGTCTTCATTCCACCCCAGGTGACGTGCTGGTCTGGCCAGCTTCGCATTCCCCGGACGCACCGGCCAGTCCCGCCCTGAGACGATGGACCGCGTGATCAACTCTCCACAGGTAACCCACGACCCAGACCGTTCCCGGTTCGAGTTCCGCGCGGGCGGTTCCGTTGCGGAGCTTGTGTACCGGCGCCACGGCCAGCGGATGGTCCTCGTGCATACCGGCGTGCCCGCGGCGCTGGAAGGCCACGGTGTGGGCGGCGAGCTGGTGCGCGCGGCGGTCGGGTACGCGGCGGGCGAGGGGCTGACCGTGGTGCCGGCCTGCCCGTTCGCGCGGACCTGGCTGGACCAGCATCCGGATGTCGCGGCCCTCGTGCCGATCGACGCGCCGGCGTAGCGGGGCCGTCATGATGGTGCCGCTGTACGCGCGCTACCTGGCCGCCGCGGTCGGGCTGTTCCTGGTGGTCATCGACTGCATCAGCCTGGTCGGCACGCTGATCGTGCCCCGCCCGGTCGGCGGCCGGCTGATGAAGTGGGTGGACCGGCTGGTCCATACCGGGTTCCAGCTCGGCACCGCCCCGGTCCGGGACTATCACCGGCGGGACCGGATCCTGGCCGCCGAGGCCGCCACGCTGCTGATCTGCCAGCTGCTGGCCTGGCTATTCGTGGCCTATATCGGGTTCGCGCTGCTGCTGTGGCCGTTCGTGCGGGGCGGGGTCACGCTGTCCTTCGACAGCGCCGGGCCGGCCTTCTGGTTCATCGGGAGCGACACCGAGCACGGGGCGGCCGACCGCTTCATCCTGTACGCGGCCGCGTTGATCGGGCTGGTCACGGTCACCCTGCAGATCGCCTACCTGCCCACCCTGTACTCGGCGTTCAACCGGCGGGAAACCGACGTCGCGCTGCTGAACGCGCGGGCCGGGGTGCCGTCGTGGGGCCCGGAGCTGCTGGCCCGCACGCACTACGCGCTGGGCTCCGGCACGTCCACCATCAACACCCTCCCCGACCTGTACGACCAGTGGGAGCGCTGGGCCGCCGACATCGCCGAGAGCCACACCACCTACCTGCCGCTGGTCCGGTTCCGCTCGCCCCGGCCGCTGTCCTCCTGGGTGACCGCGCTGCTTGCGGTGCTGGATTCCGCCGCGATGTACCTGGCGCTGTCCCCGGAGGCCGCGCCGACCGTGCCGGCCCGGCTGTTCCTGCGCGGCGGGTTCCAGTGCTTCACCGAGATCGCCCGGGCCCTGAAGCTGCCCGTGCCGGAGATGGCCGATCGCTCGCTGGGCATCAGCCTGACCTACCAGGAGTTCCTGGACGGCATCGCCACGCTGGAGAAGGTGGGCTTCCCGATCGAGCGCAAACCGGCCGACGCGTGGCCGGACTTCGTCGGCTGGCGGGTCAACTACGAGCAGGCCGCCTACCAGGTGGCGTGGGCCGTTGACGCGGTCCCGGCGCTGTGGTCCGGGCCGCGGCGGCACCCGCAGGAGCCCATCCCCCCGATCCGCCCGCGGGCCTGACCCGCGGCCCTGACCCGCGGGCCTGAGCGGCCGCCGCCGAGGGCGCTTACGGACGGCATCCCGGCGGTGACCTGCAGTTTTGGGGCCTTAAGCTATGATCTTGGCTGACGGGACGGCCCGGGGTCTGAGTGATCACGCGGACGGGTTCGGGGGATAACCCATCGCGGCCGCCGGGCCGTCCCGCTATGCACGCTACCCGTGGGTAGTAAGTGCTCAATACGGTCAAACCGTGAGCTGCGTCACCGCTACGGCGGCTCCGTTCACGCTGCCCCCGCGGTCCCTCGGCCCGGCCAGGAACCCCCGGATCGCCGGAGGGCCTAGCGGCAGCCCCTCCCTGTCCCGGTAGGCTGCGAGTCGCTTAGGTATGCCGAGGCAGGAGGTGATCCGCGGCTTGCTGAGCGGTGCGCTCAGCGCCCCGCCGCAGACCGGATCAGTGAAATAGCAGGGCAGAACGTAGTTCTTATCGGGGCGTTAGCTCAATGGTAGAGCAGCGGACTTTTAATCCGTCGGTTCTGGGTTCGAGCCCCAGGCGCCCCACGAGCAGATTCCCAGGTCCCGGGATAACCTTGGGGAGCCGCGGCAGTCGCGGGTGCTGAGTACGCCGATATCTGATCCTGAGGTCTGGCCGTGGCAACACACCGGTTTCACGGCGATGAGCGGCGATTCGACGTGACGGCCGACTTCATCGCCGCCCGGTTCCCGCAGGCCCGGACCGCCGCCGACGTCGCAGGCGGGCAGGGAATGCTGGCGCGGCGTCTGCGTAAGCGGCACAACATTGATTGCGACGTGGTGGACCCGCGCGGCTGGGTTCTGCGCGGAGTATCGAGCCGCGCCGAAGAATACCGCGCCGATATGGCGGGGTATTACGACGTCATCATTGGCTTGCACCCCGATGACGCGCTGCGTGAAGTGGTCAGCTCGGCGCAGGTGCGGCCCGTCGTCGTGGTGCCGTGCTGCAATTTCTGGCGGCGGGACACCAGGCTCGGCCGGGACGATCTGCTGGGCGCGATCGAGAAGCACCACGCCGCCTACGGCACCTCCGAACGGGTCGTGCTGGATTTCCGCGGTCCGCATAACCGGGCGCTGGTGCTGCGGCCGGTTCCCCGGCCGGCCTAAGACGACCGGCCCTCCTTCAGCTCCTCCAGCACTTCCCCGGTCACCTCGGCCAGCTGCCTGGCCTGCTCGGCGGCCGCCTCAGCCTGCGCTTCCGCGGCCCGGTCCGCCTCTTTCAGGGCCACGTTCTCGGCCTTGATCTCCTCGACCGTGGCCTTGGCCTCGTCGGTCTGCAGATTCAGGCCGGCCGGCTCAGCCTGGGCCTGCGGGTCCGGGTACTCGCTCGATGTCATCATGACCCGACAAGTTGCCCGGGATCGGCCCTCTACTCGCGGTGAGCGGAGGGAATTCGGCGCGGGTCTCCGGCGCGAACAAGCCGAGGACGGCGGCCAGGCCGAGGATCCCGGCGGCCAGCCCGAAGGCCGCGCTGTAGGAGACCGTGTCCACCAGGTATCCCGCCGTCACCGGCCCGGCCACGGTACCGGCGTCCCCGGCCATCTGGTAGGACGCCACCACGGTGCCGCCCTCGCCGTCCAGGATGTCGCCGATCATGGCCGCGGGCGCCACGTCGAGCAGGCCGGATCCGAGGCCGAGCGTGGCCAGCGCGATCAGGTATCCCGGCAGGCCGGGCAGCACCGCCAGCATGACCAGGCCGCCGGCCGAGACCGAGCAGCCGGCCACGATGACCGGCCGCCGGCCGTACCGGTCGGCCGCCCACCCGGCGGGCAGCAGCGCCGCGGCGTTCAGCGCGGCGACGACCAGGAACCCGAGGCCCGTCCACACCGCCGACCGGTGCAGGGCATCGCGGACGTACAGCGGCACGATCGCGCTGCGCACGCCGACCGCAGCGAAACCGTCGGCCAGGTTGGCGGCGGCCGCGGCGCGGTAGGCGCGGCTGCGCAGCGCCCGGGCCAGCCCGGCGACCGGCGGGGCGGTCCGCGCCCCGCCCCGGCCAGGCCCGCCCCGGCCAGGCCCGGCCGGCGCGTCCCGCAAGACGACCGCGGCGATGACCGCGGGAACGATGAGCAGGCCGCCGTAGAGGAAGAACGGCGCCCGCAGCGACCAGGCCGCGAGGAGCCCGCCGAGCGCCGGGCCGCTGATCCCGCCCACCAGGAACCCGCCCGAGAACAGGCCGCTGGCCCGGCCCCGGTGCTCGGCGGGCACGCTGACCAGCAGCAGGGTCTGGGCACTGACGCTGAACATCGCCGAGCCCAGGCCGCCGATCCCGCGCAGCACGAGGAGCTGCACGAATGATCCGGACAGGCCGGCCAGGATGCTGCTGGCCGCGACGATGGCGATGCCGGCCGCCATCACCCGGTGCTCGCCGAACCGGTCCACCAGACGCCCGGCGGGCAGCGCCCCGATCACCCGCAGCAGCGCGAACACGCTGACCACGCTGGCGGCCGAGGTGGTGCTGACCCCGAAGTGCCGGGCGAACGCCGGGATGTCCGGGGCGACGATCCCGAACCCCAGCGCGACCGTGAACGAGACCGCCGTCAGGATGGTCACCTCGACCGGCATGTCGCGGAACAGGCCGCGATGTTCGCGAGGCATCACGGCATTCTCCCAGCTAGCACCGACAGCTCCGGATCAGCCGTCATGCCCCGGATTCGGGAAGGCTGGCGCGAGCCGTTCCATCCTCGATCCGCGGCCCGGCACGCGGTGTACTGCGGGCATGGCTACCCTCCAGCACCCCGCCTACGAGTACCGGGGCTCCACCGCCCACCGCACGGACACACCCGTGTTCCACGAGGTCGAGCAGAAATTGCACGCCGGATGGCTGTTCGATCCCCGGCTGCCCGCCCCGGGGGCGCTCCGCCGGGCCGCGCCCCGCCGTCGCCACGCCAAGGTCAGTCACCGGGCGCAGCCCGGCTCGCCGGGCTGACGGCGCCGGGCTAGCTGAGCTTCCTGAGCGCGTCCAGCACCCGGTCGAGGACCTCCGGGGGCGGCGGGAAATCCGTCTCGCCCGCCACTTCCGGTCCGTCGATACGGACGTAGTCCCAGTCCGCGTAGACGGCTGGGTCCGGCCACCCGGTGTCACTGGCTCCCGGTGTGCGCTGCGGCAGGGTCTCGCCCGGGCCAGCCGCGGAGGTGCGCGGCCGCGGCACCCGGGGGCCCATGTTCTCGTCCGTGAGGACAGCCTCCTCTGCTCGGCGTCGCGGGCCCGTTTCCGGCCTGATTACCGGCCGGCTACCCGGGGCAGTGCGGCCCAAACGGTACCGGCCCAGGCGTATCGTCCCGGTGACCCAGCCGCTCGGCGGCCCGGCGTGTCGCTCTCCCGGGGCGGTCCGCGCGGTGAGCACGATCCTCGGCGCGAGCCCCGCCGGACGACCGCCCTAGAGTGACGGGCATGGAGTTTCAGGACGTGATCCGCAGGCGGCGGATGGTGCGCGCCTATACCGACGAGCCTGTCGCCGAGGAGTCCGTGCAGCGGATCCTGGCCGCCGCGAACCGGGCGCCGTCCGCCGGCTTCAGCCAGGGCTACGCCCTGCTGACCTTGCAGGGGCCGGAGCAGCTAGGCCCGTTCTGGGAGCTGCTGTCGCGCTACCACGGTGATGAGGACCAGGCTGCACCGTCCTTCGAGCCGGTCACCCGCGCGCCGCTGGTCGTCGTGCCGCTGTCGTGCAAGGACATCTACCTCGACCGGTACGCGCGCCAGGACAAGGGCTGGGCGGACCGCGACGAGGGGCACTGGCCGGTGCCCTACTGGGATATTGACACCGGCTTTACTGCGCTCCTCATGCTGCTGGCCGCGGTCAACGAGGGCCTGGGCGCACTGTTCTTCGGCATTCCCCCGCACCAGATCGGCGAGTTCCGCGAGCTCTATGGAGTGCCCGCTGACTACCTGCCGATCGGCGCGGTGGCCATCGGTCATCCTGATCGCCCGGCCGACCGGGGCGGCTCCGCCAAGGTGATCAAGCGCCGGAGCCTGGACGAGCTGGTCCACCGCGGTCACTGGGGCCGCCGCCCGCAGGGCGGGACCGTCTAGGCGTGCGCGCGGAACAGGTGCTCGCCGGCCGCCCCGGGCAGCCAGCTCAGGGCCTTTTCGAAGTGCACGGTGGTCTCGGCCGTCGCCGGTGAGCTGGAGGTTGTCGGTCACCGCATCGATGATCGTCAGGCCCCGGCCGTGCTCCGCGGTCACTGGGCCGGCTCAGCGGGCGGCGGCCCCAGCCCCGGGTCCGCGGGCCCCTCGCCGCGGTCGACGGTGTTGACCACCTCGATCACGCAGCGCCCGTCCCGGGCCGTGGCCAGGACCTCGTAGTCCATCCCGGGGCCGGCGTGCTGGATCACGTTGGCGCACGCCTCGCCCAGGGCCAGGGCGATGTCGGTCCGGGTGTCGGGGGCCACGCCGAGGGTCTCCAGGCAGCTATCGAGGACCTGGCGGCTGACCGGCACGCTCTCGGCGTCGCGGGGCATGAACAGCGCCATCGTGATCTCCACGTCATCCACCTCCGGGGCAGGGGCACCGACCATCGGCACGTCCCCTGCGCAGTTCCCGGGAGAGACGACCTCTAACTCACCCGCGGGGGACCCGGACCAGCAGCGCGCCTGGCCGCAGGGTGACCGTGAGCGCCCGGCCGGGGGTGATGATCTCCCCGTCCACCTCCCGGGGCAGCTCGGCGGCGGCCTCGATCTCGATCCGCCGGGCCCGGTACCGTTCCAGGTTCAGGTCGTCGCGGCGGCTGCCGGTGACCACCCGGCAGGCCACCCGGCCCCAGCCGGCCGCGCCCGCGGGGGCCAGGATCCCCACGTCGAGCAGGCTGTCGTCGAGCCGGGCGTCCGGCAGCAGCGCGAAGCCGCCCGGCAGCAGCCCGACGTTGCCCACCACCACGGACCGGGCCAGCCGGGTCAGCGGCGGGCCGCCGTCCAGGCGCAGGGTGAACACGCACCGGCGCCCGGCCACCCGGGTCACCCCGCCGGCCGCGTAGGCCAGCCAGCCGAGGCGGCGTTTGAGCAGGTCAGGAGTGCCGCGGACGACCGCGGCATCGAGCCCGATCCCGGCCATGGCCGCGAACGGCAGCCCGTCGGCCTCCGCCAGGTCGACCCGGCGGTCGCGGCCGCCGAACCCGGCGGCCAGGGCGGCGTCCAGCCGGGCCGGGAGGCCCAGCGCCCGGGCGGCCAGGTTGGCCGTGCCGCGCGGCACGATGGCCAGCGGCACGCCGGTGCCAGCCAGCGCGTGTGCGCAGGCCCGGACGGTGCCGTCGCCGCCCGCCGCGATGACCAGGCCGGCGCCGGCCGCGACTGCGTCCCGGGCCAGTCCCAGGCCGTGGTCGGCCGGGGTGGTCTCCGCGAACGCCGGCTCCCAGCCCGCCGCCCGCGCCGCCCGGCAGCACTGACGCCGGAACCGGGGCAGGTCCCGGATCCGGGTGCGGTTGATGATGATCACGGCGGAGCGCATAGGGCCGGCTCAGGCTAGTCCATGCCGCACGGCCTGCCGGCACGGTGCCCGCCCGCGCCGTGCCCGCCCGGACCGGCGGCCCGGCTTACCAGGTGGGCCGGAGCGGGCCATCAGTGGCCAGCTGGAGGAGGTCGTCCTGGACCGCGCGGAGCCGCTGCTCACCCAGGATGGCTGCCCACGGGCGCACGGCGTCGGCCGTGGCGGCCTCGGCGGCCCGGGTGCAGGCCCAGCCCCGATCGGTCAGCGTGATCAGCCGGGCCCGGGCGTCGTCTGGGTGACGGCTGCGCCGCACGTAGCCCTTGGCGATGAGCTCGTCTACCAGCTGGGCCGCGGCCTGCCGGGTGACGTCGAGGTGCTCGGCCAGCTGGGTGATGGTCGCGCCGACCGGGGCGAGCCGGGCGAACGCGAAGCCATGCGCGGGACGCACGTCCCCGAAGCCGCGGGCGCGCACCCCGGCTGAGATCGCGTCCACCAGGGCCCGGCTCACCGACAGGAGCCCCACGGCCAGCGCCTGAGGGTCAGCATGCTGCATCCTCCCAGCTTGACATATTAGGCAAGTAGCTTGAGCATATACGCAAGCTACTTGCCTACCTGCCGGAGGAATGACCCATGCCTGTCATCCGCGCCGCCGAGTCGGTCGTGCACCAGATGCACGGCACCAGCTTCACGTCCTACGCCAGCCCGGCCCGCGGCAGCCGGGAGCTGTGCGCGTGGCGGATCGAGGTCCCGGGTGGCACCGAGGGCGTGCCGCATCACGTGTCCCGCGAGGAGGTGCTGTACGTCCTCAGCGGCACGCTCCAGGTCACGGTGGATGGCCTGGCCGAGGAGGCCAGTGCGGGGGACGTGGTCCTGGTGCCGCCGGCGCCCGATTCGAGGCCAGCAACCTGGCTGACCGGCCGGCCACCGCCTGGGTCACCACCACGGCCGGGTTCGCGGGCGTCCTGCCGGACGGATCCTGGTTCACCCCGCCGTGGACGCGGTGACGGCCCGGTGGTGATGGCCCGGTGGTGATGGCCCGGTGGTGATGGCCCGGTGGTGATGGCCCGGTGGTGATGGCCCGGTGGTGATGGCCCGGTGGTGATGGCCCGGTGGTGATGGCCCGGTGGTGATGGCCCGGTCCAGCCGGAGCCGGCGGGTACGCTCACGGTGAGTGGACAAGACCAGCGAGGACCAGCTCAGCGCGGATGTGGCGGACGGGGCGCCGGCCACGCCGCCCGGCCGGCCGATCCCGCCCTCCTGGCTCATCGCCGCCGGCCTGGCCCTGATCCTGGTCGTGCTGACCGTCAACGTGCTGGTGCACGGCCCGCTCACCGGCCTGGACGAGCGGATCCGCGCGGTGGTGCTGGCCCGGGCGGATACGCCCAGGTGGCGCTGGCTGAGTGACGCCCCGCAGCGGCCTGCCGTGCTGCTCACCGATCTCGGCATGACCACCGTGGCCGTGCCGGTGCTCGCGGCGGTCGCGCTGGCCCTGGCCATCCGGCGGCGCACGATCCGCCCCTTGCTCACCGCCCTGATGGGTGTCGTGCTCCTGCTGGCCACCGTCATCCCCATGAAGATCATCATTAACCGGGCCGGGCCCGGCCTGCCGCCAGTCGCCCCTGGTCAGCTGGGCGTCTTCCCGTCCGGGCACACCAGCACCGCGTGCGTCTGCTTCTCTCTCGCGGTGGTGATGCTGGTGGCCGGCCAGCCGGCCCGGGTCCGCTACCCGGCGCTGGCCGGCCTGGCGGTGCTGTGGCTGGCGGTCGGGGCGGCCCTGGTGTGGTGTGACTACCACTGGTTCACCGACGTGGTCGCGGGCTGGGCCCTGTCCGGGCTCCTCCTCCAGCTCACGTTCTGGATCAACCGGCCGCGAAGGCCCTCCGCGCGGCCCGGACTGTAACGCGCGGCCTCCTGCGGGGACTGAAGGGCGCATGCCTGACCGCCCAGCAAGGAGGAACCAGTGATAATCCATACCCGGCTCAGGTCAGCCCGGGTCGGCGCGGCGGCCGCGGCCACCGCGCTGACCATCACCGGGCTCGTCGCGGGCGGGGCCGCGCTGGCCGCCCCGGCCAGCGCGGCCACGGCGCACCCCGGCGGCCGGGGCGCCGTGTTCGTGCAGACCGATGCGACCTCAGGCAACCAGGTGGTCGCCTACGACCGCCATGGCGACGGCACGCTCACCCTGGCCGGCCGGTACGCCACCGGCGGCCTGGGCGGGATCCTGGACGGCTCGGTGGTGGACCATCTCGCCTCGCAGGGGTCGCTGCAGTACGACCAGGCCGCCGGGCTGCTGTACGCGGTGAACGCGGGCAGCAACACCGTGTCCGTCTTCTCGGTCCGCGGTGACCAGCTCTTCCTGCGTCAGGTCATCGGATCGGGCGGCACCTTCCCGGTCAGCATCGCCGTCCGCGGCGACCTGGTCTACGTGCTCAACGCGACCGGCGGCGGCACGGTCCAGGGCTACCGGGTGCTCGGCGGCCGCCTGGTCCCCATCCCCGGCTCGGCCCGGGCCCTGGGCCTCGACCCCACGGCCAGCCCGCAGTTCACCAACACCCCGGGCCAGGTGGCCTTCACCCCGGGCGGGCGCCGGCTGGTCGTCACGACCAAGGCCAACGGGAACGACATCGACGTGTTCGCCGTCGGCGCGGACGGCCGGCTGTCGGCCCACCCGGCCATCAACCCGGAGCCCGGCACGGTCCCGTTCGCGATCACCTTTGACCCGGGCGGTCACCTGGTCATCGCCGAAGCGGGCCCCGATGCGCTGGCCACCTTCACCATCAGCGGCGACGGAACCACCAGCCTGGTCGAACTCGGCACCGACCGGCCAGGCGGCGACCTGCTGGGTGGCACCGGACGGGCCTTACCTGTTCGCCTCCAACGCGGGCGGCGCCACGGAAAGCGGCTTCTCCGACCGCGGTTCCGGGCAGCTGGCCCTGCTCGGCCAGACGCCGACCGACCCGGGCACGGTGGACGCGGCAGCGTCTCCCGACGGCCGGTTCCTGTACGTCCAGACCGGCGGTCAGGGGATCGTCGACGAGTTCGCCGTGCACCCGGGCGGCTCGCTGACCCCGGTGGGCAGCGTCACGGTCGCCGGCGCGGCCGGCGGCGAGGGCATCGCGGCGGGCTGATCTGCCTGAGGGCACGAGACGGGGAGGCCATACCCTGACCGCGGTGGAGCAGGATCCGGATGCGGAGTTGCTCGTCCGCCTGCGCGCAGGCGACGAGCAGGCCTTCGTCATCCTGGTCCGGCGGCACCACGCCGCGATGCTGCGGGTGGCCTCCTCGTTCGTGCCCAGCCGGGCCGTGGCCGAGGAGGTGGTCCAGGACACCTGGATGGGCGTCCTGCGCGGGATCGGCGGGTTCCAGGGACGCTCGTCGTTCCGGACCTGGGTGTTCCGGATCCTGGTCAACCGGGCCAGGACGGCGGGTACCCGGGAGCGGCGCACTATCGCGGTCGGGGACGCCGGCCCGGTGGTGGACGCGTCCCGGTTCGACCACACCGGGCACTGGGCCTCGCCGCCGCAGCACTGGATCGAGGACGCCGACGACCGTCTGCTCGCGGCCAAGCTGGCCGACCGCATCCGGACCGCCGTGGACGAGCTGCCTGCCCGGCAGCGCGAGGTAGTGACGCTGCGCGACATCGAGGGCCTCAGCAGCCAGGCAGTCTGCGAGGTGCTCGACCTCAGCGAGGGCAACCAGCGGGTGCTGCTGCACCGCGGCCGCAGCCGGCTGCGCCAGATCATCGAGTCCGAGTTCGGGAGGCCATGACCATGCTCCCGAAGCTCCTGCGCCGCCGAGAGCTCGTCTGCCAGCAGGCGGTCGAGCTCATGACGGACTACCTCGAGGGCGCGCTGTCCCGCGCCGACCGGCGCCGGTTCGAGGCGCACCTGGCCGGCTGCCCGCACTGCACCGAGTATCTGGCCCAGATCCGCACGACCATCGAACTCACCGGCTCGGTCACGCCCGGCGACCTGACCCCGCAGATGCAGGACGAGTTCATCGACCTGTTCCGGCGCTGGCAGGCTGACCGGGGCGAGGCGACGTAACCGTGGCCCGCCCGGCCCGGACGGGCCGCAGCCCAGTGGCCGGCGTGGCCGGGTCTTCGCCGCGCCTCGGTGAGGCGCCGCACCCGGCCAGCCGGCCACTGAGCTCACGACGGCGTAGCCGCCTCCGAGCGGCCTGGCCGCCTCAGCGCATGAGACCCGCCAGCATGTCGCGGTAGCGGTCGCTACCCGGCACGGCCGGCGTGCCGTTCCCCGGCTGTGAGCCGCCCGGGCTGACGGACGGCGTCCCCGGACGGGCCGGCCCCGGACGGCTCATGGCCGGCCGCGAAACGGCCGGCCTGGCCATTCCCGATTTCATGCCCGGCTTCATCGCCGTGCCCGTCTTGGCCATACCCGGCTTGGCGGCCTGGCCCGGCCGGGCGGTCGTCCTGGGCTTCATCGCGGTCCGCGGCTTCGTCGCCGTGGACCTGGGCTTCGCGGCCGCCTTCGGCCTGGCGGCCGCACGGCCCGCGGTGGCCCGCGACGAAGCCGTCCGCGGCTTGGCGGCTGACCCCGGACGGGTGGCCGCGGCGGACTTCGCCGTCGCTGGCTTCCGCGCCAGGGTCGCGGTCCGGGACCGGGACGACGACGCCGACCTGGCGGCCACGGTGCGGGACGTCCCCGCCGTCCGGGCCCGGGCGGACGCCTTGGGCTTGGCCGCGGCCTTGGCCTTCATGGCCGGCTTCGGCCTGGCGGCGGTCCTCGGCTTCGAGGCCGTCCTGGAGCTGGCCGTGCTCGTGCGCTTCGCGGTAGTCCTGGGCTTCGCCGCGCTCTTGGGCTTGACTGTCCTCGAGCTCGCCGCCGTCCTGGGCTTCGCTGTGCTCTTGGGCCTGGCCGCGCTCTTGGGCCTGGCTGTGCTCTTGGGCTTCGCGGTGGTCCGGGACTTGGCCGCGGTCCCCCGCCTCGCGGCGGTCTTGGGCTTGGCCGTGCTCCTGGGCTTCGCCGTGGCCCGGCTCCGCGCCCCCGCGGATGCGGGTGCGGCCGAGATCGTCATGGCCGCGCCGGTCAGGGCCTTGGCCGCGGTCGACATGGCCTTGGTCGCGGTGTTCATGGCCTGCATGGCGGTGGACATCGTCTTGGTGGCGGTGTTCATCGCCTGCATGGCGGTAGACATGGTCTTCGCTGACGAGGTGGCCTTCGTGGCCGCCGCCGCCATCTGGGTCGCCGACGAGGCAACCTTCCCGGCTGCCGAGGACACGGTCCTCGCGGCAGCTCCTGTGGTCCGCATGCTCTTCGCCCCCGTGGCCGCGCCACGCTGTGGCTTAACGGCGGTCGCCTTCGTGCTGGTCCTGGATTTCCGATTGCTGACGGCATTCCTCGCCGCACTGCGCTGTGCCAGTCTGCTGCTGCGAATCGCTCCGGTACGCACGGTTGCCGCCGATTTGCGGCGGACGGCCGTTCGTGCCGTGGTTTGCACCGGCATTGATCTCCCCCCGTAATTGATCAATTACGCAGAGCTCTATTCCACGATTGGCGACTTCTTACACCACCGCAGAGAAAGTGTTCATCACGCCCCGGAAAGGAACTGCGCCAGTTCAGTGGCGTTAGGCGCGGTCGCCGGCCCGCGCCGGGTAACCGAGAGCGCCGCCGCGGCATTGGCGCGCCGGGCCGCCTGCGGCGCATCCGCCCCCGCGGCCAGGGCCGCGATGAAGGCACCCGTGTGGGTGTCGCCCGCCCCGGTGGAGTCGAGTTCGGTGACCGGGAAGCCCGGGACCGCGAGCGGCTGCGTTGCGGACCAGGCCAGCAGGCAGCCGGCCGGTCCGGTGCGGACCAGCACGCCCGCACCGGCGCGGCCGCGGGTGGCCAGCCGGCCAGCCAGCGCGCGCAGCGCCGCGGCCGGGCTCTCCGTCCCGGTCAGCGCGGCGGCCTCGCGCGCGTTGCAGGTCAGCCAGTCGCACCGGCTGAGCACCTGGTCCAGCGCGCCGGGCGGGATGGACGTGACCAGCGGACCGGGGTCGAACACCACGGTGGCCGCCGCGGGCACCCCGGCCAGCCAGCCGAGCAGCGCGCCGCGGTTGCTGGGATGCACCAGGCTGTAGCCGGACAGCCCGGCCGCGTCGGCGGGCCGGGCGGTCACGCCGGCCAGATCCGCCGCGGTCAGCGTGGCCTCCGCGCCGGGGCTGGTCACGAACGTCCGCTCGCCCGTGTCGTCCACCACCGTGACCACGAAGCCGGTGTCGGCGTCCGGCATGGCCGGCTGCAGCACCCCGATGCCCTCCGCGGCCAGCCCGGCGCGGGCCAGGTCAGCGAACGGCCCGGTGCCGTGCGCGCCCGCGTAGGCGACGGGCAGCCCCTGCCGGGCCGCCGCGGCCATCACGTTGAACCCGCCCCCCGGCGCGAGCGCGGTCCCGCGGGCCAGCACGTCGCCGCCGCGGTCCGGCAGGGCCGGCACGTCCAGCACGATGTCCACCACGACGTTGCCGAGGTAAAGCAGCCGCTGGATGGTCATGCGCCGCGCACGGTGATGTCACGCACGGTGAGCAGGGCCGCCGCCACCTCGTCCAGCCGCAGCCCGTTGACCGCGCTGACCGTGGCCCGGGCCTGCCCGGGGAAGGCCGCCGTCCCGTGGCAGGCACCGGCGATCGCGCCGGTGATCGCCGCGATCGTGTCGGTGTCCCCGCCAGCGGACGCGGCCAGCCGGCAGGCCAGCCACGGGTCGCCCGGGGCCGCGGCCAGCACCGCGAACGCGGCGGGCACCGACTCCTGGGTGGCCAGGCTGGTGCCGACCAGCGTGTACACGAGGTCCAGCGCCTCGGCCGCGGGCCGCCCGGCGGTCAGCCCGGTGGCCCAGGCGATCCGCGCCGCCACGTCGGCGGCCGCTACCCACCGGCCCTGCCCCGCGGCCAGGCCGGCGGCGGCCACCGCGGCCCCGATCGCGTCCGGCACCGTCGCGCCCGCCACGCCGGCGCTGACCGCCGCGGCGACGGCAGCCGCCCCGGCCAGCGCGACCCCGGTGTTGTGGGTGACCCGGCTGGCCGTCACCACCCGCGCGATGAGCAGGTCCGGGTCCCCGGCCGGGGTGGCCACGCCCACCGGGGTGATGCGCATGGCCGCGCCGTTCGTGGTGCCGGCCCGGCCGGCCTCGGCGATGGGGGTCCCTTCGAGCAGCGCGGACAGCGCGCGCCTGGTTGAACGGGCCGAGCAGGCTCAGCGAGCCGCGGGCCCGCATCCCCTCTTCCCAGGCGAGCAGGCGCCGGGCGAACTCCGCCTCGTCGACCGTCCCGTTTCCCTCGATGATCAGGCCGGCCAGCAGCAGCGCCTGGCCGGTGTCATCGGTCACGGTCCCGGCGGGCAGGCCCGGGGCGAGCGGCTGGTCGGCCGCGCCGGGCTGGAACCCCGCCAGCAGCGGGCCGTACCGGGCCACGATCTCCGGCCGGGGCAGCGACTCGGTGGGCATGCCCAGCGCATCCCCAACGGCCAGTCCGTACAGCGCACCGGCCGCCCGGTCCTGGATTTCCGTCATCCGCCCAGCACGCCGTCCAGGCTGGTCACCTCGACCAGCGGGGCGTACAGGCGGAGGATGTCCAGCGCCTTCGCGTGGCTGTCGTCGTCCAGGCCGGCGCAGGCGTCCGCGACGACCCGGACCTCGACCCCCGCGTCCGCGGCGGCCACCGCGGTGGACAGCACGCAGCAGTCCGTGGACACCCCCGCCAGGACCAGCCGCCCCGTCTCGCCGACGCGGGCGGCCAGCTCCGGACCCCACTTGCTGAACGTGGCGGCGTCCACCGTGGGCCCGGCCCCCGCGGCGAACTCGTCCACCAGGTCCCAGATCCGGGCGTCCGGCGGCTGCAGCGCGAACGGCCACGCCTCGTAGTAGGCCCGCCAGGCCCCCGCCGGGGTGGCGGGCGCGATGAACCGGGTGAACACCACGTCCGGGCCGAACGCGGTGACCAGGTCACGGACGGGCTTGACCACCTCGCCGAACCGCGGGGCCAGCCACGGGCTGCCCGGCTCGCCGAACACCCGCTGCATGTCGATGACCGCCAGGCAGCCGCGCAGGCGGCTCACCCCGCGGCCGCCGGGGTGAGTATCGGCCGGGACTCCTGGGCCCGCACCGGTGACACGTCGAACACCCAGGCCGCGGCGAACCCGAGGACCAGGGCGACCAGCACACCCAGGTTGGCGAAGGCCCACGCGCCGGTCTTGCCGCCCAGGCCGAGCGGGCCGAGCAGGAAGCCCTGCCAGGTGAGCCAGCCAGCGTAGGTGTTGGTGACCAGGCCCCAGCCCACCACCGTCGCGGTCACGATGATGCCCAGCGGGGCGAGCCGGACGTCACCGTAGCGGCCGCGCGGGTCGTACAGCTCCGGTTCGGCGTAGTCCTTCCGGCGCAGCATGATGTCGGCCAGCATGATCCCGCACCAGGCGGCGATCGGCACGCCCAGCGTGATCAGGAAGCCCTCAAACTGATTCAGGAAGTTGTGCGCCACGAACACCACGTAGATGGTGCCGAGCACCATCACCGTCCCGTCGATGAGGGCGGCGGCGTACCGCGGGATGCGCAGCCCCAGGGTGAGCAGGGCCAGGCCAGAGGAATAGATGTCCAGCACTGAGCCGCCGACCAGGCCGAGCACGGCCACGATCGCGAACGGGACCAGGAACCAGGTGGGCAGCAGGGTGGTCAGCGCCCCCACCGGGTCCGCGCCGATCGCGGTGCTCAGCTTGGCCGAGGAGCCCGCCAGCAGCAGGCCGAAGACCAGCAGGAAGATCGGGGCGATGGAGGAGCCGAACGTGGTCCAGCCGATCACGCCCTTGCCCGACGAGCGGCGCGGCAGGTAGCGGGAGTAGTCGGCGGCCGCGTTCACCCAGCCCAGCCCGAAGCCGGTCATCACGAACACCAGGGCGCCGATGAACTTCTGCGGCGACCCGGCCGGGATCGCGGACACCGTGTGCCAGTGGATCTTGTCGGCCACCAGCGCGATGAACACCAGGGTCAGCACCCCGGTGACCCAGGTGATCACCGACTGCATGCGCATGATCAGGTCGAAGCCCATCACCCCGCCGGCCATGGTCAGCGCGCTCACCACGATCAGCGCGACCACCTTGACGCCGGTGCCGCCGCCCCAGCCCAGCCGCTGGAACACGGTCGCGGTGGCCAGCGTGGCCAGGATGATCAGCACGGTCTCCCAGCCCACCGTGAGCAGCCACGAGATCAGCGAGGGAAGCTTGTTGCCGCGGACCCCGAACGCGGCCCGGCCGAGCACCATGGTCGGGGCCGAGCCCCGCTTGCCGGCCACCGCGATGAACCCGCAGAGCAGGAACGAGACGATGATCCCGATCAGCCCGAGCGCGATCGCCTGCCAGAACGAGACGCCGAAGTCGAGCACGAAGGCGCCGTAACCCAGGCCCAGCACCGAGACGTTGGCCGCGAACCAGGGCCAGAACAGGTCGCGCGGATGCCCCTTGCGCTCGGCGTCCGTGATGACGTTGATGCCGTTGGCCTCGATCTGCAGCGGTTTCAGCTCAGACTGGGCACCGTCGGCGGGCCGGTTAACCATGGCGTGCCCCTTCGTGCGGGAAGGACCAGGGAAGGTCGGAGGGCAGGGACGAACCCGGATGGCCGCGGCGCCACACCGCCACGGCCGCCAGCACCCCGGCGGCCACCGCGCCGCCGGCCAGCAGCAGGGCCGAGGCGGCCAGCAGCCGCCTGCTGGGCTGCGGCGGCAGCCGGCCCGGCGGGGCGGGGGCCGGGACGGCGCCGGCTTGCGTCGCGAGCAACTGCTCCACGTTGCTGGCGAACTGCTCGACCAGCCGCTGGCCGACGTCGCCGATCGCTCCCGGGGCGTAGCCGGCGGCCTGGCCCCGGATCATCAGGTCGGCGCTGATCAGGACCCGGGTGCCGGCGCCCCGGGAGGCGACCCGGAGCGTCACGCTGGCGTCGGCGCGGCCCTGGCCGCCGCGCTCCCACCCGGACGCGTGCAGCGTGGCGGTGCCCGCGTCCCGGTCGGCGTGATCGAGGTGCACGGTGCCCGTGTACACCGCCTGCACCGGGCCGATCCGCAGGTGCAGTTCCCCGGCGTAGGTAGCGTCCGCGACCTCTCCGATCAGGCGGCCGCCCGGCAGGCAGGCGGCCACCGTCCCGGCGTCGAGCAACGCGGCGAGCACCTCGGGCGCTGGCCGGCTGATCCGGATCGCGCTAGTCAGCTGCACAGCCCGCGCCCCTACCGGTCCATGATCGCTTTGCGCTGGGCCCCGTCCACCGGGATGCGGGCCCCGCTGACCAGGCTGGCCCGGGGGGAGGCGAGGAAGGTGATCTGGATCTGCTGCGCGGTGACTTCCGGCGGCGCGGCTGTCCGGGCGGTAATGGCCACCGCGGCGCTTGGGGCGGCGGGATGCTCAGCGAGGTGCCGGCCAATGCCTGGGCTGGCCCCGGTGACCAGAGCCGCCTTTCCGCCCAGCTTAAGATCCACCGCAGACCCCTTCCGCTGTGCCGTGGCCGGCCGGGCCGGCGGGCACAGTCGCGCCGTGACGCCGTTGCGGTCACGCCTGTCCATGCCCTGCAACGCGCGTGTACCGCTGCGCATGCCCTGGAGACCGCGTCCGGCGGCCACGCTGGCAGGATGGTATACCAAATGGGAGTCGTTCCCCAGGCCTGGGGAACCGTAGTGTTCTCCCGCGCGTGGGGAAACAGAATGGTTCCCCGCGTGCGGAGCGGTCAGCCGGGGGGCAGGAACTCGCCACTAACGGAGGCGGCAGATGACCACGGCCAGCACGGGCAGCCTCACGGGCCGGGCCATCCCCGGGCCCGGCTACGTGAGCAAGACCGACATGGTGGCGGCGCTGATCCGGGAGCAGATCATCACCGGGGAGCTGGCCGCGGGCGAGCAGTTGCGGCAGCGGGACCTGGCCCAGCGGTTCCAGGTCAGCCAGACGCCGGTGCGCGAGGCGATGCGGCGGCTGGAGTCCGAGGGCCTGGTCGTCGGCGACACGCACCGCGGGTTCACCGTGGTCGAGCCGGACGACGGCCCCCTCGAAGAGAACCTCCAGATCCGCGCGGCGCTGGAGTCGCTGGGCGCGTCGCTGGCCGCCCGCAAGATCGACGAGGCCGGGCTGGCCCGGCTGGACGAGCTGGACGAGCAGATGCGGGCCATGACCGAGGACGACCCGGGATACGCCGGCCTGAACCGGACGTTTCATTTCACGGTGCAGGAGTATGCGCGGAGCCCGCTGCTGCTGTCGCTGATGCGGCTGCTGTGGGCGTCCTTCACCCACGCCGAGTCAGCCCGCCAGCACGACGCGATCGTGGCCGCGCTGCGGGCCGGTGATCCGGCGGCCGCGGCGGCGGGCACGTACCAGCACATCGTGGGGAGCGGGGTCGCGGGGTGACCTCGTTCCTCGGCCGGCTGTCGCCGCGGCGGCGGCTGTTCGTGAGTGGCGCGGCGGTGCTGGCCGCCGTGATCGTGGTGGTGGCCGTGGTCAGCGCGCTGGCCTCCGGCGGGGGCGGCGGCCCGGGTGCCGCGGCGGCCGGCGCCCCGGCGCAGGACCGGCCCGGCCCGGTGCTGCTGGTGCCGGGGTACGGCGGGAGCACCGGGTCGCTGTCGGTGCTGGCCCGCCGGATCCGGGCCGCCGGGCGGACGGCGACCGTGCTGCACCTGCCGGGCCACGGCACGGGCAGCCTGATCGCCGACGCCGGCGTGCTGAACGCCGCGGTCAACCGGGCCCTGCGCGGCGGAGCCCCGTCGGTGGACGTGATCGGCTACTCGGCGGGCGGCGTCGCCACGCTGGTGTGGGCCCAGCAGGACGGCGGCGCGCACAAGGCCCGGCGGGTGATCACCCTGGGCTCCCCGTTCCACGGCACCCGGCTGGCCTCCGCGGCCGAAGGGTTCCTGCCCGGCGCCTGCCCGGTCGCGTGCCAGCAGCTGGTGCCGGGCAGCCGGCTGCTCACCCAGCTGAACGCGACGGCCGTGCCGTCGGGCCGGCGCTGGCTATCGCTGTGGAGCACCGACGACACGACGGTCACCCCGCCTGACTCCGCCCGGCTGTCCGGGGCGCTCAACGTGCCCATCCAGTCGGTGTGCCCGGCGGCACAGGTCACCCACTCCCAGCTTCCGGTCAACCCGGACGTCACCGCGATGGTCCTGCAGGCGCTCGGGGCCAGCCACCTCCGGCCGCCGACCGCGGCCGACTGCGGCTAGGCCTCCTCCCAGCCGTCTGGCCGCCCGGCGGCCCGGCGGCCGGTCGCCATCCAGACCCCGCTGGCCCCGAACGGCTGGATCACGTACCCCAGGGCGAACAGCAGCTCGGCGAGCGCCATGTTCATGATCTCCCGGACGGCCTCCCCTTCCCCGGCCCGGGCCGGGTCCAGCGCCAGCAGTTCGTGCACGGACCAGCTCACCATGACCGCGGCCGCCGCGGCCGGCCCGGACCGGACCGGGACCGGCCGCACGCAGACGCCGCCGACCCGCCGCTGCGGGTCCCAGCCCGAACACTGGTGCACCGGCAACCCCGCCTCGACCAGCGCCCGGGCCACGTCCCGGGCCAGTCCCCCAGCCGGGCCGGCCGACAGCGGACGGCCGTCCGCACCGGCCAGCCCGGCGACCGCCGTCGCGAGCTCGCCGCACTCGGCCAGCGCGCGGACGGCGGTCAGGTCCGCCGCGGAGCGGGGGTCCCCGGGCCCCCACTCCGCGGCGCCCCCCGCAGCCGCGGACGCGATCAGACGCAGATGCCGCTCCATCATCACGATCACGCCTCCCGCCCCGGTGGAATGTGACCATTACCGCGTTTTCTTTATGAATCGATTCCTACACCTAGCGTGCGTTTTGATTCAACCGGTGCCCCATGCGCACATCCGGGTACCATTACCCGCACTTTCCGGTGCGTTAAGCGGGATCCGGGTGCCCTTCCGGGAGCATGGCGACCAAGAGTGACAGGCGCGCCGACAGGGCGGTGAAGACCACGCTCACCTCCGCCATCCGGCCGGCTCCCTGGCGAATACGGAGGCGGTAGAGCTTCCGCGGGATGTCCAGGTCGTGGCGTTTCCACAAGCGCCGGGCCTCCGGGCCGGTGGCCAGCAGCCGATCGACCAGGACGGCGAACCGCGGGCTGCCGACGTTCCGCGCGTACTGGTACCGCAGCCCGGCCACGGCGGCCCGCCGGTCACCGTCCACGTCGGCCAGGACCTTCCCGGCCTCGGGGGTGAACAGGTACAGGATCAGGTTCTGCTGATCGGGGGGCACCCGGTCGAGAAACTCGCCGACCCAGTGGGTCATCGCCGCGTTGCGGGCCAGGATGGTCCACATCTCGTCGGTGATGGCGGCCGGTGTGGGGTCGAGCCGCCGGACCAGTTCCCGCAGCGGCAGCGGGACCACCGGCGGGCTCCCCGGATACCCGGCCTGCCGGGCCGGCATGGGCGGGTCGTGGCTTAAAGCCAGCACGTGCAGGGCGGAGCGCTGGGCATCGCTCATCCGGAGCGCGGCGGCGACGGACTCGACGAGATGAACGCTCGGGTTATCGATCTCGCCGCGCTCGAACGAGGCGTAGTAGCGGACGCTGATGCCGATCAGGTCCGCGACGTCCTGCTGCCGCAGGCTCCGCTCGTGGCCCTCCGCGTCCGGCCTGACCAGCCTGGAGCGGCAGCTCAGCAGGAGGTCGCTGAGTTCACTCCGCCGTCTCCACGCAGCCCCGGGAAGATCCTGATCGGCACTCACAGTTCCAGTCCACGCCCCGCGCCTGTGCTTTCCTGGATCACTATGAGTCGCTCCCAGCCTCGCGATAATCCATTCTCCCCCGGGCTACCGGGACTGCTGGGCCGGACCCCTGGTCACGTTACCGGCCACCGGCGCGACGCGGAAGACAGACCGAGAGCCACACCGCCCCGGCCCGGGGGTGGCCGGCGGTGAACTGGCAGCGCTTCATGCGGTTCCTGGTCAGCATCCGGGGCCGGTGGGATCTCGCCATTCTGGCCAATCTGGCCGAGGGCGGCGCGCGGCCCACCGATCTGCTGGATGCGATCAACGAGCAGGCCTGCGACGGGCACCAGCTGACCTGGAAGGTCATGCGTGACCGGCTCCGTCACCTGGAGGATGCGGGCTACGTGAGCCGCCGCGAGGTGCGCCGGTTCCCGCGGGAGACGCACTACCGGGCCACCGAGTTCGCGCACCGGCTGATCGAGGAGCTGAACTCGCTGGACGCCTGGTACACGGCGAACGCGCCCCGCCCGGGTACCCCCGTCTCTCCCCACGGGCAGTAGCGGCCGTCACCGCAGGCCCACCGGACGGTCATTAGGGCCCAAAATGCTCATACGCACTTCAAGGTAGTAACAGGATGAGTCCTGGCAAAACGGCTGGCCAGAACAGTTCTGTCTGGTGACATATTCGCCACTGTTCATTACCTTATGGGGGATACACCCCGGGGGAGATTGCGGTGGGCGATACGGCGGACACGCGTGGGGCAGGCCTTCCGCAGCGTGCCCGCCGCCGCACGCCCGGTGGTCACGTCCAGCCTTCGCCGCGCATGCCAGCCACCTCCTCCCTCACGGAAGTCGCCCGGCAGGAGCTCGGATCCCTATGCCTAGAGCGTAACAAATAGGCACTAACGCCATAACTATGAGAAATCGGGTTATAGCCTACAGTCATCAGTGGCGGGCCTGGGAACTCCCGGCCTGGTTACTAGCTTTCATCACCGCGGTGATCGCCGCCGACCTGGCCGCGATCGGCCTGTGCGCCGCGGCGACCAGATTCCGCGGCGCGGATCTGGAGCTGGCCTCGGTCCTGCTGGCCTGCAACCTGCTGACCGTGGAGCTTACCCATCGCGCGGGCGAGCCCGCGGGCCTGGTCAAGGACGTGCACGCGATCTGGGAACTGCCGCTCGCCCTGCTGCTGCCGCCCCTCTACGGCCTCCTGGTGCCGATCCCGCGGATGGCCCTGGTGCAGTGGCGGGTCCGGGCCACCCTGGTGCACCGCCGCGTGTTCACGGCGGCCGCGGTGGGCCTGTCGTACGGCGCGGCCTCGGCGGTGTTCCACGCGGGCGCCCCGGTGGTCATCGGGCTGGCCCCGGACGCCCAGGCCCGGGTGCTGGCCTGGACCCTGGCCGCGGCCGCCTGCGGGGTGCTCAAGTCCGCGGTCAACAAGGTCCTGGTGATGACCGCGGTCAAGGGGGCCGACCGGGCCGCCAGCGTGCGCGCGGACCTGTTCGCCCGCGAGCCGCTGTTCCATGACGCGGCCGAGCTGTCGGTCGGCCTCCTGGTCGCCCACGCGGTCCTGGCCAGCCCGTTCATGGCCCTCGGCGCGCTGCCGCTGGTGGCGCTGCTGCACCGCTCATTCCGGCACGCGCAGCTGGTTGACGCCTCCCGGATCGACGCCAAGACGGGCCTGCTCAACGCCGGCACCTGGCTGCGGGAAGCCCGGCTGGAGACCGCCCGGGCGGCCCGGACCCGGGCCCCGCTGTCGGTGGCCATCGCCGACATCGATCACTTCAAGAACGTCAACGACACCTTCGGGCACCTGGCCGGGGACGCCGTCCTGGCCGCCATCGCCAGCGCGCTCAGCGCGCTGCTGCGCGAGGGGGATCTCACCGGCCGGTTCGGCGGCGAGGAGTTCTGCATCCTGCTGCCCGGTACCGATGCCGCGGAGGCCCGCCAGATCACCGAGCGGCTGCGGGAGCGGATCTCCCGCATCGTCACCCCCGTGGGGAGCGGTGCCGCCGGCAGCGGCGACGCCCGGCTCCAGGTCACGATCTCGATCGGCGTGGCCGCCCTCGGATCCTCCCGCCGCGACCTCGACGAACTGCTGGCCGCCGCCGACCACGCCCTCTACCAGGCCAAGGAGGCTGGGCGGAACCAGGTGCGGCTGCTGGCCGCCGGTCCGGGCTGAGCCCGGCCCGGACCGCCCGGGGGTCAGCTGGTGATGTCCTTGGTGGCGAAGTGCGCCCAGGATGCGGCCAGGAACACCAGCACGTAGACGCCCTGCACGGCGAAGCCCCGTTCGATGTTCCGCCAGACGATGGGGTCGCGGAAGAAGTCGATCCAGGCCAGCCAGTACCGGGTAGGCAGGTAGGGGTTGACCGCGGACGCGGCGTTGAGGGTGACCAGCACCTCACTGGTGATCAGCGCGGCCAGCGCGCCGAGGGCAGCACCGAGGGCCGAATCGGTGATGGTGGACAGGAACAGCGCGATCGCGCCCACGCCCAGCATGGACACGGCGATGAAGGCGACCGCCCCGACCGTCCGCAGCGCGATGTCCGCCGGGCTCAGCCCGCTGCCGGACAGCGAGGTCGCCGCGATGTTGGAGGTGGTCAGGCCGCCGGGCGTGGCCGCCACCGGCTGGGCGCCGAACAGCGCGATCCCGGTGATGTAGGCGGTCACCGCGACCAGGATCACCGCCGCCAGCGTGTACACGATGAGCGCGACCAGCTTGGCGCCCAGCAGCCTGGTCCGGCCGACCGGCCGGGCCAGCAGGTAGCGCAGCGTGCCCGCGCCGGCCTCGCCCGCGATCGAGTCGCCGGCCACGACCGCGACCGCCACCGGCAGGAAGATGGGCAGCACGATCGCGAGCGCCGCGGCCGGGTAGAGCGACCCGCTGGACAGCACGGCCGACAGCAGGGCCGGTCCCTGGCCCGGGGGTGGTGCGATGTGGGTGACCGCGACGAACACCGCCACGAGCACGGGCAGGCCGCACAGCAGGACGATGCTCACCCAGCTGCGCGGGCGGCGGGCCAGCTTCACCAGCTCGACGCGGATCATCGCCGGTCACTCCCCTGGACGTCGACGCGGTCAGAGCCTGAGCCGGTGACCGAGAGGACCACGTCCTCGAGCGACCGCCGTTCGGCCTCGATCCCGGTGATCCGTACCCCGGCGGCGACCAGGCGCGAATTGAGCGCGGCGGTGTCGGCCTCCGCGATGACCAGGCCGGCCTGGGCCAGCTCGATCTGGCCGTCCAGGACCTCACGGGCGCGGTCGGTGTCCGGCGTGCGCACGATCGAGCGGCCGGTCAGGGCCCGCAGCGTGTCCAGGTCGTCCTGGCGGACCAGCCGGCCTTGGTTCACGATGCCGACCCGGGTGCACAGCTGCTCGACCTCGCTGAGCTGGTGACTGGACAGGAAGACGGTGGTGCCGGCCGCGTTCAGCTCGATGAGCAGGTCGCGGATCTCCCGGATGCCCTGCGGGTCGAGCCCATTGGTCGGCTCGTCGAGGATGAGCAGCTTCGGGGTGCGCAGCAGCGCGGCGGCCAGGCCGAGGCGCTGGCGCATGCCGAGGGAGTACCTCTTGACCGGGCGGTTGTCGATGCCGGCCAGGCCGACCCGGTCCAGGGTCTCGGCGATCCGGCGGCGCCGGGTCCGGCCGCTGCCCGACTTCCCCGCCGCGTCGATCAGGGCCAGGTTGGCCCGCCCGGACAGGTGGCCGTACGCGGACGGGCCCTCGACCAGCGCGCCGATCGAGGGCAGCACCTCGGCGACCCGTTTCGGCACCGGCTGGCCCAGCACCGTGATCTCGCCGCTGGTCGCGTAGACCAGGCCGAGCAGCATCCGGACCACGGTGGTCTTCCCGGACCCGTTGGGCCCCAGGAAGCCATACCGGTCGCCCGCACGGACGTCCAGGTCAACCTGGTCCACCACGAGCAGGTGGCCGTACCGCTTGGTGAGGCCGCGCGTAACGATCATCGATGGAACCTGAACCTCAACTGTGACAAGTCGTTGACCAGGGCGCTGGCTGAGTTCTCCAGCACGGCCGGGGTCACCGCCCCGGTGAACAGGAACACGGCGTGGTGGAACCCGGCCCTGACCATGAACACGGTGAGCAGCGGCGTCCGGATCAGCGCGTCCGGCGACGGCCCGGCCTGGTCCCCGCGCTGCCCCCCCGCTACCCGCGGGGAGCGTCACGCTGTCCGCCCCGGCCTGGATCGCGGAGTTGAGCGCCTCCGTGCCCACCCCGCTCGGCAGCGGGAGCAGCACGAACCGCGACAATCCGGTGCCGTAGATGGCGACCCCGGGCGGGCTGCCGGGGACGCTCACCCGGCGCAGGCCGCCCAGCTGGGACGGGAAGGGGGTGCCGTCGTGGTCGCCGTCGCCGTCACCGTTGAGCACGCCGTCCACGTCCGGCAGCCGGGTGGTGGTGAGCCCGACGTCCGGGGCCGGGTGCGGGGTGACCGCGCTGAGGTCCGGCTGGGTCCGGCCCAGCTCAAGGAACATGCTGGTCAGCACCGGAGCGGCGGTGCCGCGGCTGGAGATCCGGACCTCGACGGGAAGCCCGCTGGACGGGTCGGCCCAGATCTCCACCGAGCCGATCGTGGTGCCCGTCCCGGTGGGGACCACCCGCAGCCCGGCCGCGTCGACCCCGGCGATCCGGCGGGTGGGCAGCCGGGAGATCCGGTCCGCGCGGCCCGCGGTATCCAGCAGCCGCCGGGCCAGCGCCGGCGGCAGCAGGTCCGGGGCCCGCGGCAGCCGCACCGGCTCCGCGCCGGTGACCTGGGTCAGCAGGTTGGTCCCGTAGGTCCACAGGTAGGTGACCCCGCCGTCGGCGTAGACATCGCTCTCCCCGGTCCCGGTCACGTCGTCGGCCCGCCAGTAGGCCGGCGAGCGGTACCAGACGTACTGGTCGGTGGTGCCATCCAGGAGCAGGCTCACGTTATGCAGGTCGGGGAGTTCCGGCAGGCCCAGGTTGACCGTGCTCTCCGCGTAGCCCTCGTACGGCACGCTCGCCGAGGCCAGGATGCGGGCCCGCAGGACCGGCGCGCTGATCGGGGAGGGCGGTACCGGGAGCGCGGCGATCACGGCCGGGAGCGCGCCGAGCAGGACGATTCCGCCGATGACTACTGACCACCTGCGCCACGCACCCCGGCCCGGCCCGCGGAAGCTGGGCCCTCGCACGGGCGGCAACCTCACCGGCAGCTCCGCATCGCCGCTTCTGCCACGGAACCACGGTACGTCGTGACGGGGGCCCAGCGCATCGCGGCGGGTCTCCCGTAAGGTGCCCATAAGGACAGCGCGAGGAGGCGGGCCCGTGATCCTGGTGACCGGAGCGACCGGAAGGGTCGGCTATCCCCTGCTGGAGGCGCTGGCTGACGCCCGGGCCGAGGCCGTCGCGATGGTGCGGGTGGAAGCCAAGGGCCTCGACCTGCCCGGCCCCGCCGAGAACCTGGTGGGCACCCTGGACGAGCCGCCGGCGGCGGAGCAGCTGCAGGCCTTCGACCGGGTCTTCCTGCTGAGCCCGTCGGTCGAGTCGCAGGCCGAGCTGGAAATCACCTTCATCGATGCGCTGGTGGCAGCGGGACACGGTCCTCACGTGGTGAAGGTGGCGGCGGACGGCTTCCTGGACCCGGGCTGCGACGTGCGCTTCATGCGCAGCCACCGGGTTATCGCCCGGCACCTGGACGCGACCGGGCTGCCGGTCAGCTACCTGGCCCCCGCGCCGTACCTGGAGATGCTGCTGCCGGCCGCGGAGGCCATCCGCCGGGAGGCCACGCTGTACGCGCCGGCCGGCCACGGCCACGTGGGCTTCGTGGCCGCCGCGGACGTGGCCGACGCCGCCGCCCGGGCGCTGACCGGCCCGGTCCCGGCCGCTGATCGCGAGCCAGGCGTGTTCACCCTGACCGGCCCGGAGTCCCTCACGTACTCCGAAGTGGCCAGCCGGATATCCACCGTGTTCGCGCGCCAGGTGCGCTACTCCAACCAGCCGGAGGAGCGGACCCGCGAGGAACTGCTGGGCTCGGGGCTAGCGCCGTGGGATGCCGAGGGGATGCTGGAGCTGTTCGCCTGGATCCGCGAGGGCGGGGCTGGCCAGCTCACCCCGGACGTGCGGGAGGTGACCGGGCACGCTCCCCGGGGCCTGACTGACTGGCTCGAAGGATCAAGGGCCGCGTTCCTGGAGCCCCTGCCGGACAGCACGGCCCCCCGGTTCTAGACGCCTGGCCCGGACAGCCCGCCGGAACGGGTCAGCATACGGCCGCGGTGGCGGCCCAGGCTCCCGGCGACCGTGCCGCCAGCCCGCCGATGGGCAGGCCGTCATTCCAGATGACCCGGCCCCGGCCGGTGGCCCGGCAGATGGCGAGGTACTTTCCGCTGTAGGTCGCTCCGTAGAGAGCGCCATTACTGGTGAGAAGTCCGTACACCTTGCGGTAGCCCGTCGGCCCGATCACCGTCGCCGCACCGGTCCGGACATTCACCCTGGCGAGCAGGGACCACGTCGAGCCGGGCCGGTCTACGGTCGCATAGAGACGGCCATCCGCGAAGGTAAGGTCACCGGCCGAGGCGAGCCCGTGGCCGAATCTGCCGATCACGGCGGCCCGCCCGGTCCGGGCATTGATCCTGAACAAGATCCCATCCCGGCCAGCGCCGTAGAGAGTTCTCGTGGCTGGCCTGGTCGCGAGCGCGTTAGCGCCGCGGACGCCCAGCATCCCGATCTTGTGGCGGGCGCCCGTCCGGGCGTTGAGCCAGTACAAGTCGGTAAAGCTGATCGCGTACAGGGTCCGGCCCCGGAACGCCAGGTCGGTGAGCCGCGCCCCGGTAAAGCCCTCCAGGGTCGTCTTGTGCCGCCTCGGGTACAGCCGGTAGAGGGCGCTATCAGCAGCGAACGTGATGGCGTATATACCTTGAGGCTGTTTCGCGCCGGCGTGTGCGGCACCGGCCTTTGACGCACCGGCCTTTGACGCACCGGCGGCTGACGCACCGGCGGCTGACGCACCGGCGGCTGACGCACCGGCGGCCGGGGCGCCCAGCAGAAGGCCGCCCGCGACGGCCAGCGTGAGCGCGCCGTAAACCGGGCGCCGCAGCTTCGTCCGCTGGCTCCTGACCAGATCCATGTCCCGCATCGATGCCCAGCCCCCAAATCCCTGAATCGCGAGTATGCGTGGGTCCGGGGGTCCTCCGGGTTCATCCCTCCTGCCGGTCACGGATAAACTCCGGCGGCTCCTGGCGGGCAGCGGGACGCGGCCCGCCAGGAGCCTCACCGGACGATCAGTACCAGCCGTAGGCGAGCTCGTGCTCCCAGGCCACCTTCGGCCGCCCGTACACGCCCTTGATGTAGCGCAGGCCCCAGCGGATCTGGGTGGTGGCGTTAGACCGCCAGTCGCTGCCCGCGCTGGCCATCTTGCTGCCGGGCAGCGCCTGCGGGATGCCGTAGGCGCCCGAGGTCGGGTTGTCGGCGTACTTGTTCCAGCCGCTTTCCCGGTTCCAGAGCTTGTCCAGCGGCGTCCACTGGCGCTTGCCCCAGCCGAAGCGGGCGAGCATCTTCTGGGCGGTCCGCTGGGCCGCCCTGACCTGGGAGATCGAGGCCGCGTCCAGGGTGGCCGCGGGCCGCGAGGTGGCCGGGGCGGCCGCTGCGGCGGCCGGGCGGCCGCTGACCTGGGCCGGGGCCGGATGCGCGGCGGGTGTACCGCCCACGGTGACCGCCGCGCCGGCCAGGGCACCGCCCAGGGCGGCGGCGGTCAGGAGGAGTTTCGGATACGTGCGCAGAGACGTCCTTATCCGGGACAAGGGGAACCTTCGGTCGGGCGCGCCATCACGCGCGCTCGGCTATCACCCGGGCACATGCCTGCTACCAGCGGAATTGCGGGGAGGGGCAGCGGCGTATGGACATGACGCGGGGGCAGGGCGCCGGGCGGCTCTCAGGCGGCCATCACACACGCAGGGTGCTTGCGGCCTCAACCATGCCGGAAACTCGCCCTAAACGTGACCAAAACTAGTAATTACGGCTATATGAGATAGGTCACACCATGACAGGCACCGTCACCGCGGGGGCGCCGGCCCGGGTCCCGGGCCGGCCTGCCGCCGTGGCCGGCGCGACCGGGATCCCCGGCCGCGCCGGCCGTCATTGCCCGGCCGGCTCCGGACTCAGTACCAGCCGTAGGCCTCCTCGTGCGACCAGGCGGCGCACGGCGAGCCGTACACCGACCGGATGTAGCCCAGGCCCCAGCGGATCTGGGTGGCCGCATCGGTCTGCCAGTCCGCGCCGGCGCTGGCCATCTTGCTGCCCGGCAGGGCCTGCGGGATGCCGTAGGCGCCGGACGACGTGTTGCTGGCGGACACGTTCCACCCGCTCTCCGCGTTCCACAGCGGCAGCAGGCAGCTGAACTGCGACGCGGACCAGCCGTAGGAGCCGAGCATGCCCTGGGCGATCTGCTGCGGCGAGCCAGTGGCCACGGCGGGCTGGGCCGCGGCGGCCGGCGTGGCCGGCGTCTGCGGCTGCGCGGCGGCGCGGGCCTGGGCCGCCTGCCGGGCCAGCCGGGCCTTCCTGGCCAGTACGGCCTGGCGGGCCTGCTGGCGGGCGACGGCCTGGCGCAGGGCGGCCTGCCGGGCCGCCGCCTCGGTGGCCTTGAGCTGCTGCGCCGACTTGACCAGCCCGGTGTCCCGGGCGGCGCTGCCGGTCAGGGTGGCGCTGCCGGTCAGGGCGCGGGTCGCCGCGGCCGTCCCGGCGAAGGAGGGCGCCGGCCACGCTCGCCGACGCGGCCGGGGAATCCCCCGGCCAGGCCGCCACCGTCCCGGCGGCGATGCCCGCCAGGGCCAGGGCCGAGCCCGCGGCGATGATCGTGATCTTGGGGGTCCCGCGGAAGTTTCCGGGGGTCCCGCGGAAGTTCCTGGGGGTCCCGCGGAAGAAGGGGGTCTTGCGATGGGAAGCCCGTCGGCTGAGGGACAACGTGAACCTTTGGTCGGGCGCGTGCGCGCCAATGGTTTTCCACCCCGGGCACAGAGCGGCCACCCAGGGGTACGGGGGGCCGTCAGCGGCGCCGGATGCGGCGCGGGGGCAGGGCGCCAGGCCACTCAGACGGTGGCGGTCATCACGAACGCGGGGTGCTTGCGGCAACCCAGAATGCCCGAAACGGCCCGGATGGTGGCGGCAACCCCATGACTAGCCCCTATGAAAAGGATCACACCGGAAAAACCGTTTGGGCAATAAAAACACTGGCGAACGGGCACATTTCCGGATTTTTTCCTGTCCTACGCCAGGGCGGGGATGATCTCCCGGCCGTACCCGGCCAGCGTCTGGCCAGGCTGGTCGTGCATCAGGTACACGGCGAACTGGTGCACGCCGATCCCGGCCAGCTCGCGCAGCCGGTCGATGTGCGCGGCGGCCGGCCCGAGCAGGCAGAACCGGTCCACGATCGTGTCCGGGACGAAGTCCGCGGACGGGTTCCCGGCCCGGCCGTGATGGGCGTAGTCGTATCCCTCGCGGCCCTTGATGTAATCGGTCAGCACGCGGGGCACCGGGCCGTCCTCGCCGTACCGGGCGACCAGGTCAGCGACGTGATTGCCGACCATCCCGCCGAACCAGCGCAGCTGATCCCGCTGGTGAGCCAGGTCCGTGCCGACGTAGGCGGGCGCCGCCACGCAGATCGTGATCGCGTCCGGGTCCCGGCCCGCGGCGCGGGCCGCGGCCCGCACCGACCCCACCGTCCAGCGGGCGATGTCCGGGTCGGCGGTCTGCAGGATGAACCCGTCCGCCTGCTCGCCGACCAGGGCCAGTGCTTTCGGCCCGTAGGCGGCCATCCAGATCTCCAGCTTGCCGTCGCGCACCCACGGGATGCTGATCGGCGCGCCGTGCAGCATCACCTCGCGGCCCTCGGCCAGGCCCTTGATCACGCGCATCGCCTCGGACATGGTGGCCAGGGTGACCGGCGGCTGGCCGATGACCCGGCGGGCAGAGTCGCCCCGGCCGAGGCCGCACACGGTCCGGTTGCCGAACATGTCGTTCAGGGTGGCGAACAGGGACGCGGTGACCGACCAGTCCCGGGTGCCCGGGTTGGTCACCATCGGGCCGACCATCAGCTCCGAGGTGGCCGCCAGGATCTGCGAGTAGATGACGAACGGCTCCTGCCACAGCACGTGCGAGTCGAAGGTCCAGCCGTAGCGGAAGCCCTCGTCCTCGGCGCGGCGCATGGTCGCCACCACCCCGCTGGCCGGCGGATCGGTCTGCAGGACCAGCCCGAAATCCATCAGTCCCCCTGCTGGTTAGGCGCTGGGTCAGATCAGGTACTGGGACAGCTCGCGGCGCAGGAACTGGCCGTGGCCGGTGCGGCCGTGGTACTCCCCGCCGCCGATGACCAGCTCCCCCCGGGACAGCACGGTCTGGACCTGCCCGGTGATCCCGAAGCCCTCGTAGGCGGAGTAGTCCACGTTCATGTGGTGCGTGGCCGCCGACAGGACCTGGGTGGCCCGCGGGTCGTACAGCACGATGTCGGCGTCCGAACCGGGCGCGATGATGCCCTTACGCGGGTAGAGCCCGAACATCCGGGCCGGCGTCGTCGCGGCCACCTCGACCCAGCGGGCCAGCGACAGCTCGCCGGCCACCACCCCCTGGTGCAGCAGGTCCATCCGGTGCTCCACCCCCGGGATCCCGTTGGGAATCTTGGAGAACGCGCTGCGGCCCAGCTCCTTCTGCTCCTTGAAGCAGAACGGGCAGTGGTCGGTGGACACCACGGACAGGTCGTTGGTGCGCAGCCCGCGCCACAGCGAGCCCTGGTGCTCGCGGGGCCGCAGCGGCGGCGAGGCCACGTACTTGGCCCCCTCGAAGTCCGGCCGGGCCAGGTCGTCCAGGGACAGGTACAGGTACTGGGGGCAGGTCTCGGCGAACACGTTCTGGCCGGTGTCCCGGGCCCCGGCGACCGCCTCGAGCGCCTGCGCGGCCGACAGGTGCACGATGTACAGCGGCGATCCGGTCACCCGGGCCAGGGTGATGGCCCGGTGGGTGGCCTCCGCCTCCAGCTCCGGCGGCCGGGTCAGCCCGTGCTGCACCGGATCGGTCTTCCCGGCGGCCAGGGCCTGGGCGACCAGCTCGTCGATCGCGATGCCGTTCTCGGCGTGCATCATGATCACCGCGCCGGTCTCGGCCGCCTTGGTCATGGCGCGGAGGATCTCCCCGTCGGTCGCGTAGAACACGCCCGGGTAGGCCATGAACATCTTGAAGCTGTTCACGCCCGCGCCGATGCACGCCTCCATCTCCTTGAGCGACGTGTCGTTGACGTCGGAGACGATCATGTGGAAGCCGTAGTCGATCACGCAGTGGCCGTCGGCCTTGGCGTGCCACTTGTCCAGGGTGGCGAGCAGTGAGGTGCCCTTGGCCTGGACCGCGAAGTCCACGATTGTGGTGGTGCCGCCCCAGGCCGCGGCCCGGGTGCCGGTCTCGAACGTGTCCACCGAGAAGGTGCCGCCGAACGGCATCTCCATGTGGGTGTGCACGTCGATGCCGCCGGGCAGCACGTAGAGCCCGTCCGCGTCGAGGACCTGGGCGGCGGTGGCGGCCCAGGCCACCGCGGTCTCGCTGGCCGGGGCGGCCAGCGCGCTGATCTTCTCGCCCTCGATGAGCACGTCGGCCGGGGAGGCGCCGGCCGGCGACACCACGGTGCCGCCCCTGATCAGCAGGCTCATGGCGTCACCAGCGGGCCGTACTGGTCGGGCCGGCGGTCGCGGTAGAACTGCCACAGGTTGCGCACCTCGGCGAGCTGGTCCATGTTCAGGTCGCGGACGAGCACTTCGCTCGCCGGTGTCGGACGCCGCCTCGCCGACCAGCTGGCCGCGCGGGTCGGCGAAGTAGGTCTGGCCGTAGAACTCGTTGTCGCCGAGCGGCTCCACGCCGACCCGGTTGATCGCGCCGACGAAGTACTCGTTGGCCACCGCGGCGGCGGGCTGTTCCAGCCGCCACAGGTACTGGGACAGGCCGCGGCTGGTCGCCGACGGGTTGAACACGATCCGGGCGCCGGCCAGGCCGAGGGCCCGCCAGCCCTCCGGGAAGTGCCGGTCGTAGCAGATGTACACGCCGATCCGGCCGACCGCGGTGTCGAAGACCGGGTAGCCCAGGTTCCCGGGCCGGAAGTAGAACTTCTCCCAGAACCCCTGGACCTGCGGCAGGTGGGTCTTCCGGTACTTGCCGAGGTACCTGCCGTCCGCGTCGATCACGGCCGCGGTGTTGAAGTACAGCCCCGGCTGCTCCTCCTCGTACATGGGCACGACCAGGACCACCGAGTGCTGCCGGGCCAGGTCGCACATGAGCTCGGTGGTCGGGCCGCCGGGAATGGCCTCGGTGTAGGAGTAGTAGTCAGCGTCCTGCACCTGGCAGAAGTACGGCCCGTAGAACAGCTCCTGCAGGCACACGACCTGGGCCCCGGCGGACGCCGCCCGGCCGATGGCGTCGGCCGAGGCCCTGATCATGGACTCCTTGTCCCCCGTCCACTGCTGCTGGATCAACCCGGCCCTGACGATCTCGGCCACTGCAGGCTCCCCTCGACGTTGGCACAATCATGGCCCGCGACCCGGCCATCAGGAACCCCCGGGGGGGCTAGCCGGGGCCAGGCCCAGGCTAAGCCTGCGGCGGCAGGGGCAGCAGCGCCCGGCCCTGGGCCCGGATCACGTGGATGACCGCGTTGATCAGGGCCAGATGGGTGAAAGCCTGGGGGAAGTTGCCCAGGTGACGGCCGGTCCGGGGGTCGATTTCCTCCGCGTACAGGTCCAGCGAGCTGGCCAGGGAGAGCAGGCGCTCGCACAACTGCTGGGCCCGGTCGGTCTCGCCGATCTCGCAGAACGCCGAGACCAGCAGGAACGAGCAGATCGTGAACGTGCCCTCGTCCCCGGGCAGGCCATCGTCGGTCTCCTCGGGCCGGTACCGCACGACCAGGCCGTCCACGGTCAGCTCGTCCGCGATGGCCAGGATCGTGGCCCGGACCCGCGGGTCCTCGCGGGGCAGGAACCCGGTCATCGGCAGCAGCAGGAGCGAGGCGTCGAGCGCCTTGGTGCCGTAGTGCTGGGTGAACACCCCGCGCTCGTCCACCCCGTGGGCCAGGATGTCGTCCCGGATCTCGTCGGCCGCCTCGCTCCAGGTCTTGGCCAGCGCGGCCTCGCCCCGGGCCAGCGCGGCCTGGGCGCCGCGCTGCACGGCCGACCAGCACATCAGCTTGGAGAACGTGAAGTGCTGCGGCTGGCCGCGCACCTCCCAGATGCCGAGGTCGGGCTCGCGCCAGTACTTCAGCGCGCACTCCACCTGGCGGCGGACCACCCGCCACATCCGGTCATCCAGCCGCTGCCAGCTGCCCAGCCGGATGTGGATGGCCTGCAGCATGGTGCCCCACACGTCGTGCTGGCGCTGGGTGTAGGCCTCGTTGCCCACCCGAACCGGCCGGGCCCCGTCGTATCCGCCGAGATGATCAAGGACTTGCTCGCTCAGGTCCCGTTCGCCGTCCACCCCGTAGACGACCTGGACCTCGTCGTCGCGCTGGGCCAGGTCGGCGAGGAACCAGAAGAAATCGTCGGCCTCCCAGTCGAAGCCGAGCGCGTACAGGCTCCACAGGGTGAACGCGGAGTCCCGCAGCCAGCAGTAGCGGTAGTCCCAGTTGCGCTCGCCGTGCGGCACCTCCGGCAGCGACGTGGTGGCTGCCGCCACCATCGCGCCGCTGGGCGCGAACGTGAGGCCCTTGAGGGTCAGCGCGCTGCGCTGCAGGTAGCGGCTCCACGGGTGGTCCGGGAAACGGCCCCGGGCCAGCCAGTGCTGCCAGTGGTGCGCGGTCCAGAGCAGCCGCTGGCGCGCCTCGGAGTAGGTGAACGGCGGGGCGTGATCAGTCCAGGACAGGGCGCAGAAGTGGACCTCGCCCTCCTGCATCCGGGTCCGGGCCATGGCCCGGCCGCCCTCGAACCCCAGCCGCATGTCGGTGGTCAGGGTGAGCGGGACGCCCGGGGAGTCCAGGGCCGGGCGGCAGATCCCCTGCGAGTAGCCCCGGTCGGCGTAGGACCAGGTCCCCGCCTGGCGGCCGTAGTCAAAGACCGGCTCGCACTCGAACGTGACCTGGACCTCGCCGGTGACGCAGCGGATGGTCCGCAGCAGCACGTGGTCCGCGTCGTAGTCGGTGGGCGTCCGGCGGTGCGTATGAGACAGCTCGTTCTCATGGTGCCAGGGCCCCATGATCAGCGCGTCCCGGACCACCAGCCACCCGGTCGGGGTGGCCCAGCTGGTCTCCAGCACCATCGTGCCGGGCAGGTAGCGGCGGGCCGCCGGGACCGTGATCCCTTCCGGGCCGAGCCGGAAGCCGCCGGCCGAGCGGTCCAGGATCGAGCCGAACACGCTCGGCGAGTCGATCCGGGGCAGGCACAGCCACTCCACGTTCCCGCTCGGCGCGATCAGCGCGGTGGTCTCGCAGTCGGAGAGGAAGCCGTACTCACCGATCGGCGGGAACAGCGAATCCTCGGCGGCCGCGTCAACCGGGCCGGGGGTCGCCATGTCCAGGCCGTACCAGTCCTGCACCGCGATGTCCCTGGCCCCGCGGTCACCCAAGGCGCTCATCGTATGGGTATACCCCTCAGGCGCGCGTCGGCGCAGTTCACCAGCGGACTTTAGGGACGCTGTCCGCGGAGCCGGGCCACGTAGCGGTCCGCGGACCGGCGGACGGCGGCGGCGCCGTCGGCCACCACGACCCGCCCCCACCAGCCGCCGTAGACCCGGTCGAACGTGAACCGCTCCGTGCGGCGGGCGATCTCGAGCACGGTCGCCTCGTCCAGCGGGATGAGGTTGGGGTAGCTCCACATGAAGCTGACCCAGTCCCGGTCCTGGACCACGGTGATGGTGTCCCCGGTCAGCAGGGCGCCGCGGCCGCCGGACCCGGCCGGCCAGTGCAGCACGGCCGCGCCGTCGAAGTGACCGCCAATCCGGGCCACGGTCACGCCGGGCACCGGCTCGGCGTCGTCGTCGAACAGCTCGATGCGCGGCGACGGCCGCTGGATCCACTGCTGGTCGGCCCGCGGGATGAGGACGCGGGCGTCGAAGGCGTCGGCGAAGTCAACGTGCGCGGCGTAGAAGTGCGGGTGCGACATGCAGATCGCGTCGATGCCGCCCAGGCCGGCGATCCGGTCCCGGGCCGCCCCATCCAGCAGCGGGATGCAGTCCCACAGGACGTTGCCGTGCGGCGTGCGGACCAGCAGTGCCCGCTGGCCGATGCCGAAGGCCGGTTCCACCCCGAGGCCGGCCAGGCCCGGCTCCTCCTCGCGCACCACCACGGCATGGCCGCGGGCGATCTCGGCCATCGTCGTCCACTGCTGGCCACCCCAGCCGACATACTGCCGCTCGTCGTCGCAGATCGGGCACCGGCCGGGCGGCTGCGGCGTGTCGGGCTGCTGCACCGCGCAGGTGCGGCAGATCCAGGGGGCCATGGGCACCTCCTCGCGTCGTGAACGCCTCCACAGTAGGGTGCTCCCATGCGGCAGATCATGATCGTCGGCGTGGCGGCTGCCCTGCTGGCCGCCCTCGCCGCCTGCGGCAGCTCGGGGAGCACGGCCGGCAGCGGCGGCACTCCTACCGCGGCCACCGCGGCCAGTTGTACCAACTCAGGCGTACAGAAGGACCTCTACGCCAAGGGCGTGCTCACCGTGGCCACCGACAAGCCCGCCTACCCGCCGTGGTTTGAGGACAACAACCCGGCGAACGGCAAGGGCTACGAGAGCGCCGTGGCCTACGCCGTGGCCGCGCAGCTCGGCTTCAAGAAGTCACAGGTCAAGTGGGCGTACGAGCCGTTCAACGACTCCTACGCGCCGGGTCCGAAGAAGTTCGACTTCGACATCAACGAGATCTCGGTCACCCCGGCGCGGGCTCAGGCGGTGACGTTCTCGACCAGCTACTACGACGTGCAGCAGGCGCTGATCGCGCTGAAGGGCACCCCGATCGTGACCGCGCACACGCCGGCCGACCTGAAGAAGTACGTGTTCGGCGACCAGATCGGCACGACCAGCCTGGCCTTCATCAACAGCCAGATCCAGCCGACGCAGACGCCCAAGGTCTACGAGACACTGAACGACGCGAAGCAGGGGCTGCAGACGCACCAGATCGCGGCCCTGGTGGCGGACACGCCGACGGCCCAGTACATCTCCTCCGCCGAAATCAAGAACTCGCTCATGGTCGGTCAGTTCCCGTCCACCGGCGAGCACTACGGGCTGCTCTTCCACCAGGGGAACCCGCTGGTCGGCTGCGTCGACCGGGCACTGGCCACGCTGAACCGCAACGGCACGCTCGCCGCGCTGGAAACGAAGTACCTGAAGATTTACACGAGCGTGCCGACGATCAAGCCCTGATGGCCGGGTCCTGATGGTCGGGCCGCCCCAGACCTCGTTCGGCGAGCCCCGCCGCGGGTCGCGGATGCTGGGCAGCGGCCGCGGGGCGGTGGCCGTGTCCACGGCCAGCACGATCGTGGTGCTGGCCGCGCTGGCCGCCCTGTTCCTGCTGGCCCCGGGCAGCGCGGCGGTCCGGCACACGTTCTTCAACCCGACCGACATGTGGAAGTCGCTGATCGGCGACCCCCGGCAGGGCTACTACTCGGTGGGCGAGGCGCTCTGGCTGAACATCCGGATGTTCCTGGCCGCCGAGGTCCTGATCCTGATCCTCGCCCTGGTGATCGCCGTCGTCCGGCAGTCGGACAGCCCGGTGATGTTCCCCCTGCGCATCGTCAGCACCATCTACGTGGACGTATTCCGGGGCGTCCCGCTGATCCTGGTGATCTTCGCGATCGGGTTCGGAGTGCCCGCGCTCAATCTGCCCTTCGTGTCCAGCCAGTCGGCCGCGGTCTTCGGGGTCGCCGCCCTGGTCCTGTCCTACTCCGCGTACGTGTCCGAGGTGTACCGGGCCGGGCTGAACTCGGTGCACCAGAGCCAGGTCGCCGCGGCCCGGTCACTCGGCCTGTCGCACACCTCGGCCCTCCGCTACGTGATCTTGCCGCAGGCGGTGCGCAACATCATCCCGCCGCTGCTGAACGACTTCATCAGCCTGCAGAAAGACACTGCACTGGTCGGCGTCCTGGGCGCGATCGAGGCCAACAAGGCCGCCGAGATCTTCAGCGACACCGTGTTCAACTACTCCAGCTACGTGGTCGCGGCCATCCTGTTCCTCATCCTCACCATCCCGCTGGCCCGGTTCACCGACCACCTGATCGCCCGGGATCGGCGCCGCCGCCTCGCCGGGGGAACCACGTGACGGGGGAACCACGCGGTGAGGCCCCGCTCGCCGTGCAGATCGAGGGACTGCGCAAGTCGTTCGGGGCCAACCTGGTGCTGGACGGCGTCGACCTCAGCGTGGCCTCGCACGAGGTGATCTGCCTCATCGGGGCGTCCGGGTCGGGCAAGTCGACGCTGCTGCGCTGCCTCAACCTGCTGGAACCCATCGACGCCGGGCGGATACTGCTGTGGGGGCAGGACATCACCCAGCCGGGCATCGACCAGAACCGGGTCCGCCGCAGCGTGGGCATCGTGTTCCAGGCCTTCAACCTGTTCCCGCACATGACCGTGCTGCGTAACGTCACGCTGGCCCCGGTCAAGGCGCTCGGCGCCCCCCGGCGGGAGGCCGAGCAGGAGGCCCGGGCCCTGCTGGAGCGGTTCGGGCTGCTGGACAAGCAGGCCGACTACCCGGACCGGCTCTCCGGGGGCCAGCAGCAGCGGGTGGCGATCGTCCGGGCCCTGGCCATGCGGCCGCGGCTGATGCTGCTGGACGAGGTGACCAGCGCGCTGGACCCGGAACTCGTGGCCGAGGTCCTCGACGTCATCCGCGAACTGGCCGGCAGCGGCATGACCATGCTGATCGCCACGCACGAAATGGGCTTCGCCCGGGACATCGCCAACCAGGTCTGCTTCCTGGCCGGCGGCCGGATCGTCGAGCAGGGGCCGCCCGCGGAACTGTTCACCAGCCCCCAGGACGAGCGCACCCAGCGGTTCCTCCGGAGGATCACCGACGCGGGACGCCTTTAGTGCATCACCCAGCCGCCGTCCACTAGTGCATCACCCAGCCGCCGTCCACCACCAGCAGCTGGCCGGTGATGAACGACGTCTCCGGGGCGGCCAGGAACAGGGCGGCGTTCGCGATGTCGGCCGGCGTCCCACGGCGCTTGACGGCCTGCTGCTCCAGGATGAACGCGTTGTAGGCCTCCAGGTCGGGGTGGATCGCCTCGGCGGCCGTGGGAAACGCGCCCGGGGCGATCGCGTTGACCGTGACCCCGTACTGGCCGGCCTCCCGGGCCAGCGCGCGGGTCAGCCCGACCAGCGCCCCCTTGGACGCCACGTACGGCGCCAGGAACGGGGTCCCCCCGAAAAAGGTAATGCTGGACACGTTGATGATCCGGCCGGACCCGGCGGCCCGCATCGCCGGCAGGGCGGCCTGGGCGCACACGAAGGCCGCGTCCACGTTGACCCGCTGGACCGCCAGCCAGTCCTCGGTGCTGTAGTCCCCGAATTCCTTCCTCGGGTAGATCGCGGCGTTGTTGATCAGCACGTCGAGACGGCCCTGGCGCCCGGCCAGGCCGGTGATCAGCTGCCGGGTGGCGGCCAGGTCGGCCAGGTCGCACGGGGCGAAGAAGGCCCCGCCCGGCCCGCCGGTGCTGATGCGGTCCGCCAGCTCCTCCCCCGGGCTGTCCGGCCGGTTGACCAGCGCGACCGCCGCGCCCTCGGCGGCGAACGCGGCGGCCATGCCCGAGCCGAGCCCGCCGGCGGCCCCGGTGATCACGACCGTCTGGCCCTCGAAGCGCATCCAGGCCCTCCCGCCCAGGGAATATCTCCACGCGTTCCTAAGATTGTGCTCAACGTAGTCCCCGGACCGATACCAGGGGGGACGCACGACGTTCAGCAAGCGGAGCGCGGGATCGTGGGCCAGCCGTGAGTTCCTGGCCCATCGTGGCCTGATCGCGCTGTCAGCCGGGGCCGCGATGGCCGAGGCCGCGCTGCTGTGCTGGCTCGCGCCCCCGGCCCGCTCGCTGGCCGGGCAGGTCACCGCGGTGGCGCCGCTGGCCCTCTTCCACGATTTGCGCTGGATGTACGGCTATGACCGGTCCTGGCTCGGATTCGCGGTACTGCTCACGGCGGTCCTGGGAATCCGCTCCGCCCTGAACACCGCGCTGGCCCGGCTGGCCTGGCCACGGGATGTGCCCGCGCCCGGCCTGGCGGACATGTTCCGGGCCGCGGCCGGGCTCACCGCCGTCGCCTGCCTGCTGCTGTCCCCGGTCGCGGCGCTGACGCTCGGTGTGGCCATCCTCCCGTTCTCCTGGCCGTTCCTGGCCACGGTGCCGGTGATGCTGCTTATCTCGCTGCCGCTCAGCCACGGTGGCGTGCTCGGCTCATGGTGGCGGACGCTGCCGCCGCTCCGGGCGATGTTCTGGCTGATGGCCGACTTCGTCACGCTGTCGGTGGTAGCCGCGGCGATCGGCCGCCTGCCGGTGGCGGCCGCCATCGGTGTGTGCGGGCTGGCAGGCGTGGCCAACGCGCGGGCCTGGTTCGGCGTGACCAGGGCGGCTGTCCGCCGGGAGGCCAGCCGCCGCCGGCTGATCGGCGTGGTGACCGACCGCCCCGCGCCCCGGCTGCCGCTGTCGGTCCCGCTCGCCCCGGTGGCCATGGTGCTTGCGCTCGCGCTGGTGGTCGGCCTGACCCGGCTCGCGTTCGTGATCGGCAACACGCCGCAGCACAGCCACCTGGCGGCGGTGGCGGCCGGCGAGGCCTTCTCCGGACCCGTCTCCGGCCCGGTCTCCGGTCCCCTGTCCGCGGCCAGCGGCACCGGCCACGGCGACAGCACCGCCAGCAGCGTGGGGCCCGGCGGCACGCACGACCCGGTGCTGGAGATCCGGGGCTTCGGGTCGGCCTGCTGCGCCTCCCCCCGGTCCCTGAGCCCGGTCGCCCCCGGAGCCCTGGTCCAGCAGTTCTCCTACCGGGGGATGACCGCGTCGGGGCGCCCGCTCCCCCAGGGCAGCGCGGCCAGCGACCTGCCCCTGCCCGAACTGGGCCGCCGCATCGCCGCCCAGGTCCGCCGGCTGCACCAGGAGACGGGCCGGCCGGTGGACATCATCGCGGAAAGCGAAGGCACCCTGGGCGTGGACGCCATGCTGGCCACCTACCGGCACCTGCCGCTCGGCTCGGTGGTCATGATGAGCCCGATCGTCGCGCCCGGGCAGGTGACGTACCCGGGCGGCAGGGCCCTGGTGCCCGCGGACGAACTGCGCGGGCTGGTCTGGTTCGTGGGCGGCCTGTCCCCGTTCGGGTCGTCCGGGGCCCAGCGCCTGATCGACTCGGTGGACGAGGTGGGGGCCAGGTTCGCCGCCTCGGCCGCCCGGCATCACCCGACGCGGTGGCTGCTGCTGGTGCCGCTGGCCGACGCGGTCACGCTGCCCGTCTGCCCGCTGCCGCCCGACGTCCGGGTGGTCCCCGCACTGCACGGCGACTTGCTCGGCACTCCCGGGGTCACCAGGATGGTGCGAGAGTTCCTGGCCCACCGGCGGGTCCCGGAGCCAGATGGGTACGACGCCACCGCTGAGATCGTCGCCGCGGCCGCCTCGGCCTGGCGGATGCCGGTGACCACGGCCTACGTCCCCGCGTGCGGCAAGTAAGGTCCACGCCCCTGCGTGCAGGGAGTAACAGTGCGGCGAGTAACAGGAGAGGCAGACTCCGGATGAGCAGTCGCGGGGCAGGCACGCGCCCCCGGAGCCGGGTCGTCTACGCGGCCGGGCTGGTGCAGGGCATCGTCCTGGTCACCTTCCCCGCGGCCAGCGCCATCTTCACGTCCCCGGCCTCCTACGGGCTCTCCAGCAGCCAGTACGGGGCCATGTTCGTGCCGCAGGCGATCACCGCGGTGGGGTCCTCGTTGCTGCAGGGAAACCTCAGCCGCCGGCCGGCGGAAAGCCGGTGTACCTGGCCGGCCTGTGCGCCAACCTGGCCGCCATGATCCTGCTGATCGCCAGCCGCTTCGTGATGGGCAGCCAGCCGGTGGCCTACCCGCTGCTCCTGGTGGCCACCGGCTGCCTCGGGGTGGGGTTCGGGCTTACCGTGCCGTCGATCAACACGTTCGTCGCGGCGTTCCACCCGGACGCGGTGGACCGCTCGGTGCTCACGCTCAACGCACTGCTCGGGCTGGGCACCGCGCTGGCCCCGGTGTTCGTGGCGATCTTCGTCGGCCTGGGTTTCTGGGTCGGCCTGCCGGTGCTGGCCGCGCTCGCGGTCACCGCGCTGCTCCTGGCCAGCGTGCGGCTGCCCCTGGACGCCGGGCGGCCCGACCGGCCGCAGCCCGCGACACAGCGGGCGCGGATCCCCGCCGCGTTCTGGCTGTTCGCCGCCTTCGGGGTGATGTACGGGTTCTGCGAGACCATGAACGGGAACTGGTCGCAGCTCGACCTGACCTCGCTGAAGGTCTCCCCGACCGTGGCCTCGCTGGCCCTCACCGCGTTCTGGGCCATGGTGACGGTGGGGCGCGTGCTGTTCGCGGTGATCCAGCGCTGGTTCCCCAGCCGGCTCGCCTACCATCTGCTGCCGTTCGTGCTGGCCGGGGCGTTTGTGCTGATCTCGATCCTGCCGTCGCGGGCGCCAGTGGGGGGCGTGCTGGCCTTCGCGCTGGCCGGCTTCGGCTGCTCGGCCCTGCTGCCGCTGACGATCAGCTTCGGCCAGGAAAGGCTGGTCGGCATGTCGGCGGCGATGGCGGGCCTGGTCATCGCCTTCTACCAGGTGGGATACGGGATCGCCGCGTTCGGTGTGGGTCCGCTGCGGCACGCCGGGCTGACGCTGCCCGACCTGTACGGCGTGAGCGCCGTGGTGGCCGTGGCCCTGGGCCTGCTCTCGCTGGCCGTCGCGTACCGCCGGCCGTCGCCCCGCTCCCTGCATCCCCGGCCGCAGCCCATGGGCACGCCGGGGCCTCCCGCGCCCGAACTGATCAGCCCGGGCTGATTAGCCTGACTGATCAGCCCGGGCTGATCAGTCAGCCAGGACTGATCAGTTCGGGACGACGGGGATCAGGCCGATGCGGTGGCATTCCTCGCACAGGTGGCTGAAGCACGGGACGTCGCCGATCACCCAGGCCGCGAGGGCCGTGGCCGGGGCGGTGCAGATCTGGCAGCGGGCCGGCTTCGCATCGGCGGCCCGCAGCAGCGTCCCGGTGCAGTTACCGCAGGTGAGCGACCCCGCCGGGAGGTACCACAGCGGAGGCTGGTCCGGGTGCGGGCACCGGGGGAGAGTGCCCGCGGCCAGGATCTCGGCCGCCGCGTCCTGGAGCCTCCCAGCGGGGGAGCCGGTCAGCGGCCGGCCCTGGTAGACCCGCGCGCCGGAAAGATCATCGGGCACGCCAGGCCTCCTCCAGCATCACATCCAGGCAGGAACGCTGCGAAATTACCGCAAACCACACTCGACCGTCCCTGGAAACCGCAACCCCGGGGGCCTAGGAGCCTCCGCGCCGGGCGGGGCCTCAGCCTCGAGTTCCCTCTTGGCCAGCGCCAGCTGCTGCCGCGCAGCCGGATCCGGGGCCGGGTAGTGCGGGTCAATGTCGATCAGCGTCTGCGCGATGATCGCAGCCGCACAGACCCGGGTGAACCATTTGTGGTCGGCGGGCAGCACGTACCAGGGCGCCCAATCCGTGCTGGTGTGGTTGAGCATCTCGGAATACGCACGCTGGTAGTCGTCCCAGTACTGCCGTTCGCGCGCGTCGCCGGCCGAGAATTTCCAGTTCTTCTCGGGCTCGTCGATCCGGCGCAGGAAACGCCTCCGCTGTTCCTCCCTGGACACGTTGAGGAACAACTTGACCACGCGGATGCCGTTGTCGGTCCAGGTAGCGCTCCCAGTCGTTGATCTCCTGGAAGCGGCGTTTCCAGAGATCGGCCGGCGCGGCTCTCTGGCGGAAGTCTCTCGCTATCGAGCAGTTCCCGGTGCACCCGGACGACCAGCACCTCCTCGTAGTGCGAGCGGTTGAAGATGCCGATCTCGCCGCGGGCGGGCAGGCTGCGGGCCTGCCGCCACAGGTAGTCGTGCCTGAGTTCCTCGGCGGACGGCTGCTTGAAGCTGGTCACCCGCACGCCCTGCGGATTCACCCCGCTCATCACGTGCCGGATCGTGCCGTCCTTGCCCGCCGCGTCCAGGCCTGCAGCACGACCAGCACGCCGTAGGTGTCCTGGGCGGCTAGCCGGTCCTGGTATTCGGCCAGCAATTCCTGGCCCTGGCGGAGCAGATCCTGCCCGTCGCCCTTCTTGCGGACGCCGAAGCGGGCGCCCGGATCGAAGTCCCCCGGCAGGTCGACGGACGAGCCCGGCTTCACCCGCAACGGCTCGACCAGGCTCTTGATCCTGGCCGTGTGATGATCGGTCATCCGTGGTCCTTCCGCTGATCGTGCCCGCCACGTCGATCGTGCCAGCTCTGGTAGATCATGGTGAATGTGGCGGATCCGATCCAGGTCCGGGGCAAGGTGATCCCGGCCGACGAGTTGTCCTGGCGGTTCTCCAGGTCATCCGGGCCCGGCGGTCAGTCGGTCAACACGAGCGACAGCCGGGTGGAGCTGTCCTACGACGTAGCGGCCTCGTCGGCGCTCGGCCCGGTGCTCAGGGAACGCGCGCTGGCTGCGCTGGCCGACCGGCTGGTCAACGGGGTCCTCACGGTCAGCGCGTCCGAGCATCGGTCCCAGTTGCGCAACCGGGAAGCGGCCACCCGCCGGCTGACGGGCGTGCTGACCGCCGCCACCGCCCCGCCGCCCACGGCCCGGCGGGCGACCAAGCCGACCCGTGGTTCGCGGGAACGCAGGCTCGCGGCCAAACAGCGCCGCTCCCAGATCAAGCGGCTTCGCCGCTCCACCGAGGAATGAGGCCGTGGGACGAGGGTTGGGGTCGGGCGGACTCGGGGGTCAGGCGGACTCCCGGCTCGCGGTCGGGCGGGGCTCGGGGTCGGGCGGGGCTCGGGGTCGGGCGGGGCTCGGGGTCGGGCGGGGCTCAGGGTCGGGTTGGCCGGGCGCTGGCCGGCGGTTCAGCTCCGCCGCAGGCCGGTCACGGTGACCGCCAGGCCGCCGAGCGCGACCAGCGGCCCGATCAGGGCCCACAACGTCACGCCGGTCATCACGCTGCCCTTGATGAAGCCCAGGCCCTGCAGCGTCCAGACCACTCCGGCGATGATGATGAGCGTGCCCGCGATCGTGAGGAGGATCCTCCACATGTGACCGGCCCCCTTTGCTGGGCGCTGTTCCGCTCAGTGCCTCTGTCGCTCGACACTGCTTTCGCCTTACATGGCGACGGGCAGCGTCACCCGGGCCCAGAATCCCTATCTCTCAAATTATTCTCGGCTAAAGCCGACCGGAAGGTAAATAAATACCAGGTCTCAGCTTGGTGTACGCCGGACCGCTATATCCCAGGTCAGCAGGTACCTGATGGCTGCAGCGCCGCGCGGGTGATCGCGGAGCCCGGGCCTTACCGCGGCCAGAGGAGTGAACCGTCCGCCCGGCGCTCCCGGACGGCCGCTGCCGTGATCTCCGGCGTGTCGCGTTCGCCCACCGGGAAGACGTGCCGCCGGTTCACGTCGGCGCAGGCGAATTCCCGGTACATGTGCCGGGTGGCCGGGATGTCGGTGAAACCGTGCCCTGACCGTTCCCGGACCCGCCGGGTACAGCACGCCTCTTCCGGCATCAGCACGGCGTAGTGCAGCCGGGCCAGGCCCGTCCCGGCCAGGAAAGCTGGAACAAACCACGGGCCCACCACACCGTCGTACACGACGGTAATGCCGCCCTGAACCAGCTTCCCGGCGGCAGCCGCCGCTGACTGGATGACCACTTCGTTCTGCTTATCTGATTCCGGCCGCCAGGGGTCGATGAAACCTGCGCGCAGGAAACCGAAGAACTGATCCCCGGCGACCAGGGCGCCCGGATCGAAGTTGACGGCCAGCAACTGCGAGACCGTTGACTTTCCCGCGCCCGGCGGCCCGGTCACCACGAGGAGATCCGCCACCTCTGTATCGTGGCAGGCTAGGTGCCGCCATGTCGGCGTGCGCGCCAGCCAGTGTGTGGTTCTGGCTGTCCGCGTTCTTTGTGAGCCGCGACCGGCGACCTTCGGTTGCCCCGCGCAATTAGCCGGGCAACGGCCGATCGGCGGGCGGGCGGCTCGTTACCGTGTCCCGGGTGATGGGCGCGGGGTGGACCGAAGCCGTGGCCCTGGCGGCGGCCTTCCTGATGGCGATGCTGGCGACACCGGCAGGGATTTCGGGTGCAGTGCTGCTGCTGCCATTTCAGGTTAGTGTCCTGGGCACGCCGAGCCCGGCGGTCACCCCGACCAACCTGCTGTACAACGTGGTGGCGGCTCCTGGGGCGCTGTACCGGTACTGGCGGCAGGGCCAGACCGGCGGCAGGCTCGCCCTGGTGCTCATCGCCGGAACGCTGCCGGGCGTAGTCGCCGGATCGGTCATCCGGGTGGAATTGCTGCCCAGTGCCCACCTCTTCGACTTCGTCGTGGCAGCGGTCCTGCTCCCCCTCGGCGCATGGCTGGCACTGACCACGCCACCCAGCCCAGACGAGCACGCGCGGCCCGCCCGGGTGATCCCGCGGCCTGCGCTCGTCCTGCTCGCGGCGGTGGTTGGATGCGTCGGCGGGATCTACGGCATCGGCGGCGGCTCGATCCTGGCCCCCATCCTGATCGCCACCGGCCGCCCGCCCCGCGAAGTCGCCCCCGCTGCCCTGGCGTCCACGTTCGTGACGTCCGTGGCGGGCGTGGTGACCTTCCTGATCCTCTCGGTGCATCACCACGGGTCCGTGGCCCCGGACTGGCCCACCGGCGTCGCGCTGGGCATCGGTGGCCTGGCAGGCGCCTACACCGGAGCGCGGCTACAGCGGCACCTTCCCGATGTGCTGATCCGCCGCAGCATGGGCGTCCTGGTGGTCGCCATCGGCGCCCGCTACCTATGGTCCGCGGGCCGCTAGCCGCGTTCTGGTCCGCAGGGCGCGAACTGGGAACCAGCGGCTGACGACGAGTCGGGCCTGGCCGGTGTCCGCCGAGCTCATGTGGCCCGGCTCTTCGCACAGGCTGGTTTCGGCGGGGCGGCCGCTGGGGCGTGCCGCGCCCGCGACGAGCACGGCGACCGCGGTGACGGCCAGGCCGAGCCCCGGGCGGACGCACTCAGGGCGCGCCCCGGCTGACGCACCGCATCGAATCCCCGCACCCGGCACCTTAGATGCCGCTCAGGCCACCAGGGGTTCCGAGGAAGTGGTGTAGATCAACCCGGCCGGACTGATCCACCGGAGTTCTCCCGGCCGGGGCATCTCGAGACGCCAGGTCCCCAGGCCTTTCATCCGGTGATGCCTGCGACACCGGGGCCCCAGATTGCACCCGCAGGTCCGGCCGCCGAGGTGATAGGGGATCGTATGGTCCATGTCGCAGGAGGCGGCGGTTCGGCGGCACGGGGGGAACCCGCAGACCTGATCACGGGCCTCAACGAAAGCCCGCAAGCGGGGCGGAACCCGGTAGCCGGGGACCGAGTGCACATGGGTGCATGCACCGTCCGCGCTGTCACCAGGATTACAGGCCGCGGCCGCAGCCAGGATTCGCCGAAGCGCCAGTGGCAGCCGCGCTCTCCCGGGGCCGCTCGGCGCGGCCGGCCCGCTCGCCCGCCCAGCCAGCCACGGCCCCGCCGGAACCAGCCCCGCCTGAAGCAGCCCCGCCTGAAGCAGCACGGCCGGAACCAGGACGATGACCTGGCTGAGCGGGCCGGGCGCCAGTGGCTCCGCGGACGACGGACCAGCACGGCCGGGGGAACGGATGCGGGTCACGGCCAGGGGCTGACCCCGTGCCCCGACCACGATGATCCGCCACTCGCAGGTCTGGTCGGCCACGGCGGCCTCGGCCAGATCCCGCGCCACGGCGGCGACGACCGGGCCGATCCGGCCCAACTGACCTGGCTCGGCGGACAGACCAGCCAGCGTGCGCCACGGCACGCTGAGTTTCGGCCTTCCCCTCAGCAACTCGCTCATCGCCTGGTCATCCAGGGCTCCCGGGCCGAGCCCAGGCAGCTCACCCAGCGAAGGGATCGCGGGCCAGCAACATCCTGGCCCCGGGCCGCCCGCGGGGATCTCACCGGAACCGGAGGTCTCGGCGGAACCCTCCGGGCGGTCCCCCCGATCAGCCGAGCCGGGCTCGTGAGTACCGGGCCCGGCGGTGTCACCGGCCGCGTCACCCTGGGGAGCTGGGCCGGAACCGGGACCGTCGGGGTGATCTGGCGAACCGAGGCCAGATGGGCCGGGGGGAGACTCGTCCGGGGGTTCCGGGGCACCGGGCGAGACAAGCGGCGCGCCGAGCAGCAGCCGGATGAACACCTTGGCCCGCAACGAGTCGATGCCCCCGGTCGCCCCGTCCGTCTCCAGCGCCTTGGCGATCGCGCTCACCCGGGCCCAGGCCGCCGCGGCCTGCGCGGCGGGCAGGTACCGGCCGAACAAGGACGCGGTACCTTCTGGCTCCCCCGTCAGCTCGACCCGCGCGTTCCGCTCGGCCTCCTTCCTCCGCCGGTCGGCGGCCTCCGGGTTGACCGAGATCACGGCACGCTGCAGCGAGGCCCGGAGCTGGCCCGTGGTCTGCTCTTCGGCCTTGCCCAGGACCCGGTCCTCCACCTTCCGCGCGAGGTCCGCGTCGAGCTGGGTGGTGAACTGGTCGATCAGCCGGGCGCGGCCCAGGTCAATGCGCCCGGAACGCAGCGCGGCCAGGGTCCTCGGCAGCCGGGTGGCCACGCTGACGGCCAGGCTCATCCAGTAGTCGGCTGCGCACGGGGTCAGGGTCAGCGCCAGGGCCACTTCGTTGGGGGCAAAGTCGGCGGCCAGCTCCTCGGTCCGGGTGCGCTTGGGGGGCGCCTCGCAGGTAACCCCACGGCGGCGGCCCAGTTCGGCGATGGCCGCAAGCTCCTGCGCCTGAGCCCAGGACGTGACTTTCCGCCAGCCGGTGACGCTGTTGACCAGAGCCGCGTCGTCCAGTCCATCCGGCGACGCCTCGTTCAGCCAGCCTGCCAGCACGGGGCCGGGTGTTAACCGCGCGTGACCGGCCAGGGCTTCGACCGGCAGGACTTCAGGTGGCCGGACTTCAGGTGGCCGGACTTCAGGTGGCCGGGTGCCGGTCGGGACAGGCCCCGGAGTCCCGGGTGGCGTGGCGTTGCTCGCGGCCAGCTCGGCGGCAAGCAGTTCGTCGTCACCGAACGGGTCCTCCACGTCGGGGCCCTGGACATCTCGGAGATCAGGCGCTTCCCCGGCTCGCCCCAGACCCTGACCGCGCCCCCGGTCGGGCTTCGCCCGCTTGGAGCCATGATCGTCTGGCTCACCCCACGCGGGTATGTCCTCCCCCGCCCGCTGGCGGAGCTGACGGCGGGCCGCGGCCAGCACGTCGTCGAGGGGGACGTCCTCGCTCCAGGACATGAACAGCCCGGCAGAAAGGCCGCCCCCGGCGGGGACAGCCGCCTCAGCAGGCGACTCTGCGCCGGGACCCTCGTCCCTGGGTTCCACCGACATCGAGGTCACCTCCTTACCGCGTATCACCATCAGCCCAGCCATCGACACGTATACGAACATAATATCGATTAAGCTGGTCCAGCCAAGAGCTAGTGGGGTATTTATTCGGTAATTGTTACCTTACCTGCTGCCCGCAGGGCACGATTAAGGCCTCGGGGGGAGTTGGTGGCTGCCGCGGCCGTTAACCCGCCGGCCTCGCGGGCCGCGGCCGGCGACCCGCTGGGTGCTCCCGGGATAACCCACCGTGACCTGCGCTATCAGCCGCCGTCCTCGCCCGGGCACCAGCCAGACCGGGTCACGGAATCCCCATGACCCGGCAAAGCACAATGGCGGAAACACTTGCGTCCCATGATGATCACCGGAATCGTACGCCGTACCTGGTCACCCTGCGCCAGCTGCGCACCATACCCACGGGGCGCCAATCGGAAGGATTACGAAGGGCCATGAAGGGCTTCAGAAACTTTCTCATGCGCGGCGACGTGATCGTGGTCGCGGTCGGGCTGGTTGTCGCCCTGGCCTTCAGCGGCCTGATCACGGCCTTCACGACCGACATCATCAACCCCATCGTGGCCCGGTTCCAGGGCGGGAGCTCGGCCGGCCTCGGCGTCCAGCTCGGCGCGCCGCATAACGCCAAGACCTTCGTCGATTTTGGCTCCTTTATTTCCGCAATTATCTATTTCGTCATCTTCATCGCCGTGGTCTATTTCCTCATCGTGGTGCCCTACAAGCACGTCCAGGCCCGCCGGGGCCAGGTGGTCTTCGGCGATCCCGCGCCGGTCAAGACCTGCCCGGCCTGCCTGTCCAGCGATCTGCCCGCCGCCGCGAGCAAGTGCAAGTACTGCGGCACCGACCAGCCGGTCACCCCGGCCGCCTGAGCTGCCGCGAGTCTTATCCCGCGGATTACTTCGCGTCCGCGTAGCAGTCGACCACGGCCGTGGTCACCGGGAAGCGCACCGGCGTCGCACCGAATACCAGGCGGCCAGCTTCCTGGGCAGCGTCGCCGATGGCGGCGACCACCTCCGGGGCCACGGCCTGCGGGCAGTGCACGATGACCTCGTCGTGCTGGAAGAACACCAGACCGGGCCCGGCCAGCGCCCCGCCTGGCCCCGCCAGCGCCTGGCCGTCCCCGGTCGGCCCTCCGCCGGGCCCCGCCAGCGCCTGGCCGTCCCCGGTCAGCGCCCCGCCTGGCCCGGGCCCACCCGGCCCCGAGCCGGCCAGGTCCGCGAGCCGGCGGCGCAGGCCGGCCAGCAGGACCAGGGCCCAGTCGGCCGCGCTCGCCTGAACCACGAAGTTCCGGGTGAACCGGCCACGGGCCCGCAACGAACGCCGGGCCCGCTGGTCATCCACGCCTGGCTCGTCCGGGGATGCGGTGAGGCCCCGCCACTCGGCGGACGGCGGCGGGCAGGACCGTCCGAGCTGGGACCGGACCACCCGGCCTTCCTCTCCCGCCCGGGCGGCGGCCTCCACGTAGGCGTCGGCCCGGGGGAAACGCCGCCGCAGCACGGCCAGCAACTGCGAGGCCTCCCCACCGGCCCCGCCGTACATCGCGGACAGCAGCGCCACCTTGGCCTTGGCCCGGTCGCCCCCGAACGCCCCCGCCAGGGCCTGGTAGAGGTCACCGGACCCGGCCGCCTCCGCGAACGCGTGATCACCGGCGAGCGCGGCGAGGACACGGGGCTCCAGCTGCGCAGCGTCCGCGACGACCAGCGTCCAGCCGGGATCCGCCACCACCGCGCGGCGCACGACGCGCGGAATCTGCAGCGCACCCCCGCCCCGGCTGGCCCACCGGCCGGACACCACCCCACCGACCACGTACTCCGGATGGAACCGGCCGTCGCACACCCATTCGTCCAGCCAGGCCCAGCCGTGGGCCGCGTGCAGCCGGGCCAGCTCCTTGTATTCGAGCAAGAACGGAACCGCGGGGTGGTCGATGGTCCGCAGCACGCCAGAGCGGGTGGACGGAACCGGGACGCCGTCGGTGGCGAACGCCTTCAGGAGCTGGGCCGGGGAATCGGGGTTGACCGGGCGGCCGCCGAACGCGGCCGAGATCTGCGCGGCCAGACCGGCCAGCCGGGACGGCCGTGACCCCGGCCCGAGCCGTGCGCCGAGCAGCCCGGTGAGCAGGGCGTCGTGCACGTCGGCCCGCCAGGGCATGCCCCGGGCACTCATCTCCGCCGCGGCCAGGCCGCCGGCTGACTCCACCGCGGCCAGCAACCCGAACCTGGCTGGGTGGGTATCCGCGGCGATCCGGCGCACCTGGTCCGCATGGGCGCCGACCAGGCCGGCGAGGGCTTCGCGCGTCTCACCGATCCCCGGTTCGGCCGGCCCGAACAGCATCGCCTGCCCGGTCGCCCTGGGTCCGGGGGCATCTCGACGGCCCATCATCGCCCGCTGGGCGGCCACCGGACCCATTCCGGCCGGCTCCCCGCCGCGGGCGAGCAGCAGGGCCTCGGTGAGCGTCACGTCGTGACAGCGGTCCACCCGCACCCCGGCCCGGAGCAGGGACGGGTAGGCCGTGGACGTATCCGCCCAGACCCATCGCACAGTTTCCCCACGCTGATGCCCGGCGCGCTCATAGTCCGCCACCGCAGCGGGAAAATCGTTCACCAAGGCGGGCGCGGCGTAGCCGCGGCCATCCTCCGCGAGTTCCTGCAGGAGGGCCGTGCGCCCGGGTCCGGCAGCCACCGCAACCCGCACGCCCCAGATTCTCCGCCGGCCTGCCGACAGTGCGCAGGCCGGGGGCGGATTCCCTGGTGTCTGGTCCCGGCCCGGTCCCTGGGCAGGCCGGGCCGGGCCCAGACGTCTGCACCCTCAGCCTGAGGGCTGTCCCTGGCTGCCGCCGCCCGGCCCGAAGGCTCCGTTGCCGAGGCGGGACAGGTCGATGATGCTGCTGATGGTGGCGGTGGAGCCGTGCACGGTGGCGGTGATGCTGACCTGGTCGCCGACCTTGACGGCGCTCAGGCTGCCGTTCCCGGCGTTCACCGAGGTAGAGCCGTTCACCTGGTAGGTCTTGGTGTACTTGTCGGTGCTGACCACGGTGACAGACGAACTGCTGATCGCCGTGACCTTGCCGCGCTGGATGTCCTCGGTCTGGTAGCCGCCGGAGTCAGGCACCACGAGTGTGCCGTGCACCGGGGCGCCGGAGGACCCGCCGCCGATCCCCCCGCCGGAGAACCCGCCGCCGGAGAACCCGCCCCGCCCGCCGGGCGCCTGGGGGGCAGAGCCCCGGGCGTACGGGGGCCTGGCTGAGGCGCTGGCCTGACCGGACGCTGAGGCCGCGGTCGCGGGCGACGAACTGCTCGAGGTCGCGATGACCGCGCCTCCCGCACCAGCCGCCAGGGCCACGGCCGCCAGGGCCACCAGGGTCAGCGGGCGCCCGTACTCATACCTGGGCGGCGGCCCGCTCGCGGGAATCACACCAGCATGTAAGCGCCCGCACCTTAGCGGTGGCTGAGTACGCGCTTAGGGATGCCTGGTGAGGAAGGCGGTGAAGCCCGCCGCCAGAGCCACCGCGATGCGCTCCCGGAACCGGCGGCTGGTCAGCCGGGCTGCGTCAGCGGCGTTGCGCATGTTGCCGCACTCGATGAAGACCTTGGGCACGGTGGATAGGTTCAGTCCGCCGAGGTCGGTCCGTACGTCCAGGCCCCGCGTGCCCACGTAGTCGGAGTAGGGCTCGCCGGTGATGCGGTGGTAGGCGTTCCTGATGTCCACGGCGAGCCGGCCGGATGGCCCGATGACCGCAGCGTCGGGCGCCCCGGCGATGCGGCCCGGGGCGATCACCTCGAACCCGGTGCCCGCGGGCGGCCCGCCATCGGCGTGGATGGAGATGGCCGCGTCGGCGTGGGCCCGGTTGCCGATCTCCGCGCGCTGGGTCACGCACGGGCCGACCCCGTGGTCGTTGTGACGGGTGAGGACCACGGTGGCACCCTCCGCCCGGAGCAGCCGGGCCAGCCGCATCGCGACGTCGAAGGTGAACGCGTGCTCGGGATATCCCGCGTCGGTCTGCGCCCCGGCCGTGTCGCAGGCCTTCCACTCCGTGATCACGTTGACCAGCCGGTCGATGATGGCCGGGTGCGACCAGTTGGCGCCGTTGTGCCCGGGGTCCAGGGCGATGACCTGGCCGGCCAGGGGCTGGGCCGCGCGGGCAGGCGCGGCGGTGCCCCCGGGACGCGCGGCGGCCCCGTCGTGGGCCCGGGCTGCGGGGCTGGCGCTGGCTCCTGGGCCGGACGCCGACCCGCTCACTGCGGGCACCGCGGTGCTGCCCGCCCCGGCGCAGCCAGCCAGCCCGGCACCGGTCAGGAGCATCGCGCAGGCCAGCACCGGGGCGGGTCTGCCGCCGAGGCGGGCTACGCCGGGCCGGGCACGACGGCGCATCATCTGGGACTCCCGCCAGCTGGGCATCAGGGCCGCCGGTACGGTCCGGCCCGATCCAGGACGACAGTATCCCGCTAGCTCACCCGCTCGGTGGCGGTTCCGCCGCCGGCCAGAGGAGCCTGCTGCCGGCCGCGGGCCACCGCGCCGCCAGCCGTCGCCCAGCTGGCCAGGCGCGCAGCGGCCTGTCCGGGGAGCTCACCGGCGGCCCACCGGCCAGCTCCGCGGCCATGGTGTCGGTGATGCTGCCCCGGCCGCCGGCATCCGCCGGGCGGTCCGCGGCCGGGGTCGGTGCGCCGGGAGCATCGTCGGCCGGCGGCGCTGCGGCCGGCGACTCCTGTCCGAGGCTGGCCACCACGGGAGCGGCCACCACGGGAGCGGCCGCCGACGGACCAGCCGGTGACGGACCAGCCTGGCTGGCCGGACCCGGGTCGCGGTTGCGCCGCACGTCATCACCGGGCACATCCGGGCAGGCCGAGGCCAGCGGGGCCGAGGCGGCCGGCGGCCAGTCCGGGCCCTCCGGCGCGGAGCCGTGCCGGGGTCCCGGCACCGGCCCATCGCCGGAGCGTGGCGCCACCTCATCCGGCCGGGGCTCTCTGCTCAGGGTCTTCTCGGCCCGGGTGTTCTCACTTCCGGCGTCCTCGCTCCCGGGCTTCTCGCTCCCCGCGTCCCCTGGGTCACGGACCGGCCCGTCCTTCCCGGGCCGCGTGTCCCCCGGCGCGTCTGCGCCACGCACGTCCCCGCTGCGCTGGTCCCCGGTTGGCCTGGCCCCGGTCCAGGTACCCTCGGCCCGTCGGGGCTGATCCCGCCCAGACTCCTGCGGCACGTCTTCGTCCCGTACATTCTCGTCCCGCCCGGACTCACCCTCCGGGCCATCCTCGTCAGGCGCGGACCCGCCCCGGACCTCGGCGGTAGCCGCGGTGCCGTCGTCCGGCGTGCCGTCCTGCGGCCCGTCCCCGGTCAGCGCCCCGGCTGACTCACCGGCCTGGCCGCCGTGCTCCGGCAGTTCGCCGCCACCTGGCGCGCGGTAGGACGCTTCCCCGCCGTAGGCCCCACCGGCCCCACCGGACGCGCCGGACGCGCCGGACGCGCCGGACGCGCCGGACGCGCCGGACCAGCCGTTTTCACCGGCCACACCGTAGCCACCCGGCGTATCACCGGTCTCACCGGTCCCATACGGCCCATAGGGTCCGTACGGGCCGTCTGGGTCATAGGGCTGCCCGGTGTAGGGAACCGCGTACTGGGCACCCCCCGCGTAGGGCACGCCGTAGGGCCCGTCCCCGTACGGCGCCCCCGCATACGGCGCCCCCGCGTACGGCGCGTCCCCCTGCGGCGATCCTCCCTGCGCTGCTCCCGCAGGCGGCGCGTCCCCATAGGGCCGGCCGCCATACGGCGGGTCCGCGTCCGGTGCGTCCACCCCGAACAGCCCGGGCCCCTCGTCCGGAAAGTCGTCCGCCGCGCGGAACTCATCGGAGAGCCCCAGCTCGCCGGGCAGCTTCAGGTCGTGCGGCCGGTCGGCATCCCCGGCCCGCCAGTGCGCGTCTTCCGCGGCCCGGCCAGCCTGCGCCGGCCCTAGATCGAGGGGCAGCTCGGGCTCGTCCAGGCGGCTGGGACCGGCGCTGTTCAGCTGCTCCCGGCTGTCGCTGAACTCCGGCGGCCAGCCCTGCACGGGAATCCGCCCGCGTACGTCGTCGAGCAGGCTCTGGTCGTACCCACGGTCCGGCCCGGCCGGGCGGTCAGCCACGAACCCGCCCCGGCTGGGCGCCCGGTACCCGCCCTCCGCGGGCCGCGGCAGGCCCTCCGGCGCCCCCTGGCCGGCGCTCTCCTGCAGCAGCGCGGCGAGCCGTTCGGCGTCTTCGGCGTCCACCCCGAAGACGACCCGAGGCCGCCCCCAGGGCTCCTCGATCGAGTACCCGACGTAGCTCGAGACCGGCGGCATCGGCTCAGCCTCCAGGCCCTGCGTGGCCCGCCACCGCTCCCACGCCCGCTCCAACATTGTCGCGGCGCGTTGCGCGCGAGATACCAGCCTTGGGTCAGGCATTATGCGATCCTCCCCTAAGAAGCGGTGCCGCGCCGGGCCCCGCGGGCCCCCGGCTGGCGGCGGCATCGCGGCCCGCTCCGGTACGTGCCCCCGCACGCGCCGCGGCATCGGGTACGCGGATGCCGAGCATGCCGCCCTCCCCCCCTGGCTGGCGGCACCGCCAGCTAGCCCTCGTGCTGTCGGGCAGCTCTCCGGGCTAGTGGCGAAGACCAGTATGGCGGACCTGGGCTCTTAGCAAGGGCAGTTACAAAAAGTTAGACCGTGACCACTCTTAGTAGCCACGGTCCCGTCACTTATCCCCGGGAAGTTTGCGGTTCCCCGTCTGGGAGATGACCCAGGATCGACCCCGGCAGTTCTCTCGAACCCCAGCGAGCGACCTGCGCGTTGTGCCGCTCGCCGGCCCGGCTTTCCGCCGGGGCCGACCCCCCCTCATGTACTGCGGTACTGCGTGTACTTCCGGTACTTCGTGTACTCCGAGTGATGCTGTGGTGCGTGTCGTGCTTCGTTGCGGGCCTACTCCGAGCGCTGCTGGGGGATCCCGGCGAGGAGAGCGCGAACTTCCGTCTCCCGATACCGGCGGTGTCCGCCCAGCGTGCGGATGGAGGTCAGCTTCCCCGCCTTCGCCCAGCGTGTCACCGTCTTGGGGTCAACGCGGAACATTGTCGCGACCTCAGCCGGCGTCAACAGCGGCTCGGCTTCGGGTGTACGTGCAGACATGTCTACGGCCTCTCCTCTTGGACCACTTTGCGATCCTGCGGTTGTTGCTTTGCCTGACTCCTGACGGAGCCTGCCGTGGATGTCCTATATGGCCCACTGAGACCATATTGCCATCACCAGCGGTGACAAGTCGACCACCAGGAGCAAAGATTCTGTGACAGGACGCCCCCGTTGCTCCACTGTTATGCGTCACGCTGCGTGATTCTAGCGACACGTATCGTTGCAACGGGTGGAATCTGGAAAGTCGTCCTCTGATAGTTCAGTTGGCGGCTTCGAGCGACTCCAGCGCCTGCCACCTGCTGCGGAGCCGCTGATAGAGCACGCCGGCCAGATCCTGCTGGCCTTCCCGGCTCGCGCTGATAGCCGCCGACACCTCGGCGACCGACTGATCGGCCCGCAGCGAATCGTCGTCGAGCAGGTGCACGAGGCCGCCGTAATCGAGCTCCACGACCGAATGGGGATGGAATTCCTCCAGCCACCGGCCGATCTGGGCGATGTCCACCGTGGCCTGCCAGGGGCCTGGGCCGCTCCGCTCGCCCCGGGCCGGGCCGCTCCGCCCGCCCGGCCCCGGGCCGTTCCGCCCGTCCGGCCCCGGGCCGTTCCGCCCGACCGGCCCCGAGCCGTCGCGCGCGCCCGTCCCATTCCGCCCGCCCGGCCCCGGGCCGTTCCGCCCGCCCGGGCTATTCCGCCTACTCGGCGCCGAGCCATCGCGCGCACCAGTACCCCGGCCGTCCCGCCCGCCGGAACCCAGCCCATCGCGCCCGCCGGAACCCAGCCCATCCCGGGCGCCGGAACCCAGCCCATCCCGGCCGCCCGCCGCGCCGGGCGGGCTCGTTAAGGCGTCGCCGCTGGTCCGCCGCAGGACATTGAGGGCCCGGGCGATCCGCCGCCGGGCCTGCGACATGGCCGTGGCGTAGATCAGCGTCCGGGTCGCCGCGGCGGTGGCCGGCCCCTGGCCGTCGGCCTCGGCCGCCCCGCCCAGCACGAGCCATCGCTCCTCCGGGGCGAACGGCACGAACCATCCGGGCGGCACCGCCCAGGTGCAGGACTGGATGAACACCCGCAGCGACGACGCCTGGCCCTGCCAGGAGGCAAAGTCGCGGAGCGCCTGGTCCGCCTGGCCCGCCGCGAAGGCGGTGGCCAGCAGCGGCCGGGCCGCGGAGCGCAGCCGGGCCAGCTCCAGCCAGGACCGCAGCCGGGTCTGCCAGGGGCAGATGTAGGTCACGCCGTCGGCCCACCGGACGTACGCGTGGCCGCTCTCCCGCTGCGGAGCCGCGATCGGCGGGGTGGCGATCAGCCTGCTGAGCGCCTCGGCCTGCTCGGCGTCCAGCGCGGCCGCCCGGCGGGGGCGCTGCACGGAGGCGGCGTATTCAGCCCAGTACCGGCGCTCCGCGTCGCCGAACGCGGAGAGGGGCTCGTAGACGCGCAGATAGGCCGCGTAGGGTCGCACGTTCGCATCGTGGCACGCCCGGGTACCGCGGTACATGTCCTGCGGATAACGACATCGTCACTGGTCTCCCGCAGCGATAGTGTCGGATCCGGGCTGGCCCCACCCCAGGCCGCCTGACCTGTCGTTTACCCAGGCCACACGCATCCACAGAACGCGAGAGGTAGTCACTACCGTGACGAACGTGTTCCCCCCTCTGACATCCCAGGACCCGGGCGCCGACCCCGGGCATGAGCAGGTGGCCTTCTGCCAGGACCGGCACAGCGGGCTGCGGGCCATCATCGCCATCTACTCGACCGCGCTCGGCCCCGCGCTCGGCGGCACCCGCTTCTACCCCTACCCGGACGACGACGCGGCCCTGGCGGACGCGCTCAACCTGTCCCGGGCGATGGCCTACAAGAACGCGCTGGCCGGCCTGGACCACGGCGGCGGCAAGGCCGTGATCATCGGCGACCCCGCCACCGGCAAGTCCGAGGCGCTGCTCCGCGCCTACGGCCGCTTTATCGAGTCGCTGGGCGGGCGCTACATCACCGCGTGCGATATCGGCACCTACAGCGAGGACATGGACATCATCGCCCGCGAGTCCGGCCACGTGACCGGGCGGACGGTACCGAACGGCGGTGCGGGCGACTCCTCCGTGCTCACCGCGTTCGGGGTCTTCCAGGGCATGCGGGCGGCCGCCGGGCACCGCTGGGGCAGCCCCAGCCTGGAAGGGCGCGTGGTCGGCGTGGAGGGCGTGGGCAAGGTCGGGCGGCGGCTGGTCACCCTGCTGGCCGAGGCCGGGGCGTCCGCCGTGGTCTGCGACGTGGATCCGGGCGCGGTCAGCCGGGTGGTGGCGGCCCACCCCGCTGTCCAGGTCGCGGCGAGCCGGGCCGAACTGCTGGCCCGTGAGCTCGACGTGTACGCCCCCTGCGCGCTGGGCGGCGCACTGAACGACGCCACCGTGGCGGACCTGCGGGCCAGCATCGTCTGCGGCGGGGCGAACAATCAGCTGGCTCACCCCGGTATCGAGAAGGTGCTCGCCGACCGGGACGTCCTCTACGCCCCCGATTACGTGGTCAACGCGGGGGGCGTGATCCAGGTCTCTGACGAGCTGGGCGGGTTCAACTTCGAGCGGGCCCAGGCCCGGGCCCAGCGGATCTACGACACGACACGGCAGATCTTCGCCCTGGCCGATACCGAGGGCGTGCCGCCCGCGGTCGCGGCCGACCGCCTGGCCGAGCGGCGGATGACCGAGGTGGGCAGGCTCCGGGGGATCTGGCTGGGCGGGTCGCCGGGCAGGAATTGATGAGGGTCAATCGACCCTGGTCGCCCCCTGTAGAGGCGCTTACGGCGCAAAGCAGGTACGGTTGGATCTGTACGCATGATGGAGGCGCGTCGCACTTCAAGCGGTGGAGGGGCGACGGGCGGTAACGCATGCGTAAAGCCGCAAGTCATCAGCGCAGGGAGCAGGGGCCCGACAGTGGCTCCGCATGTTCGAGGGGGTCGAGCCAATGGGGCGCGGCCGAGCCAAGGCCAAGCAGGTAAAGGTGGCACGCCAGCTGAAGTACAACAGCGGCGGCACGGACCTTGACCGGCTGCGGACTGAGCTGGGTGTCGGCAGGGACGATGGGGACGCGGATGGCGACTCCTACGTCACGGGAAGTCACGCGGATGACGCGGACTCCGACGATGCCGACGACGACGAAGACGAAGACGAGGACGACGAAGACCTCGGCTACGGCAACGGGTCACACATGAGGTCGGAGCGCGCCTGACGCAGGAGCGCCCGGATTAACTCAGTGGGTTAACTCACTGGGTGCCGCGCGGTCAGCCGGGCGTTGCCTGAGCCAGGCACGATTTCGCCCAGCACCCAGGCCGGGACGCTGCGGTCAGCCAGCATGTGCAGAGCCCGGTCGGTGTCCGCCGGGGCGAGCACGGCGGCCATGCCGACGCCCATGTTGAACACCCGCTCCATTTCCGCCGCGGCCACCCCGCCACGGTCGGCGAGCAGGCGGAACACGGCCGGCGGCCGCCAGCTACCCCGGTCCAGGACCGCGTCGGCCCCGTCGGGCAGCACCCGGGCCAGGTTAGCGGCCAGCCCGCCGCCCGTGATGTGGGCGTAGGCGTGCACGTCGCACCCGGCCGCCAGGGCCAGGCAGTCCCGGGCGTAGATGCGGGTCGGGGTGAGCAGTTCGGCGCCCAGCGGCCTGCCGAGCTCGGGAAACTGGGCCGCCAGGTCCAGCCCGGCCTGGTCCAGCACCTGCCGGACCAGCGAGAAGCCGTTGGAATGCAGCCCGGACGAGCCCAGGGCCAGCACCACGTCCCCGGGCTGGACCCGGTGCGGGCCGAGCAGGTCGTCACGGTCGACGACGCCGGTGGCCGCGCCGGCCAGGTCGAAGTCGTCCGGCCCGAAGTGGCCGGGGTGCTCAGCCGTCTCCCCGCCGATCAGCGCGCAGCCGGCCTGCACGCACCCCTCAGCCACCCCGGACAGGATGGCGGCCGCGCGCTCCGGCTGGAGAGAGCCGAAGACCATGTAGTCGGTCATGAACAGCGGTTCCGCCCCGCACACCACCAGGTCGTCCACGACCATGCCGACCAGGTCGATGCCGACCGTGTCGTAGATTCCCAGCCTGCTGGCGATCAGCACCTTGGTGCCCACGCCGTCGGTTGAGGTAGCCAGCAGCGGCCGCCGCATGGTGGTCAGCCGGGTCGCGTCGAACAGCCCGGCGAACCCGCCCAGGCCGCCGATCACTTCCGGCCCGCCGGTCCGGGCGATCGACGCGCGCATCAGGTCCACGGCGCGCTCGCCCGCGGCGATGTCCACGCCGGCCGTCGCGGTAAGAACGCGTCATGAGAGGACCGGGGGAGATATTTCCAGGAGATGCTTGCCCCGCTCGGCCTCCGCGACCGGGATAGGGTACTGGCCGTCGAAGCAGGCCCGGCAGAGCCGTTCCGCCGGGATCGTGGTGGCCTCGGTGAGGCCCTCCAGCGAGATGAAGCCGAGCGAGTCGGCCCCGATCGAGTCCCGGATCTCCTCCACCGACGAACTGCCCGCGATGAGCTCGGCCCGGGTGGCGAAGTCGATGCCGTAGAAGCACGGCCAGGCCACCGGCGGGCTGGAGATGCGCACGTGCACCTCGGCGGCGCCGGCCTCCCGGAGCATGGCCACGATGGCCTGCTGGGTGTTGCCGCGCACGATCGAGTCGTCCACCACCACGACCCGCTGGCCCGCGATGACCTCCCGCAGCGGGTTCAGCTTGAGCCGGATGCCGCGCTGCCGGATGGTCTGGCTGGGCTGGATGAACGTGCGCCCCACGTAGGAGTTCTTGACCAGTCCCTGGCCGTACGGGATGCCGCTGGCCTGGGCGTAGCCGATCGCCGCCGGCGTGCCCGACTCCGGCACCGGGATGACCAGATCGGCCTCGACCGGGTGCTCGGCGGCCAGCATCCGGCCGACCTGGACCCGGGTGGCCTGCACGCTGCGCCCGGCGATGGCGGTGTCCGGACGGGCCAGGTAGACGTACTCGAACAGGCAGCCCGACGGGTGCGGCCGGGCGAAGCGCCGCGACCTGACCCCGCGCTCGTCGATGGTGACCAGCTCACCCGGCTCGATCTCGCGGACGAACGAGGCGCCCACGATGTCCAGGGCCGCGGTCTCGCTGGCCACCACCCAGCCGCCCGCCAGCTGGCCCAGCACCAGGGGACGGAAGCCCTGCGGGTCGCGGGCCGCATACAGGGTGTGCTCATCCATGAACACCAGCGAGTAGGCGCCGCGCACCAGCGGCAGGGCGGCCAGGGCGCTGTCCTCGACGCTGGCCATCCGCGGGTCGGCGAACAGCGCGGTGAGCACGTCCGTATCGGAGGTGGCCCGCTGGCTGACCGGGCCGCGCTCGCCGTCGGCGCCGCTGGCGATGGCCGCGAGCTCCAGGGTGTTGATCAGGTTGCCGTTGTGGCCGAGAGCCAGGCTGGCGACCGGGGTGGACCGGAACGTGGGCTGCGCGTTCTCCCACGTTGAGGCGCCGCTGGTCGAGTACCGGCAGTGCCCGACCGCGATGTAGCCGCGCAGGGTGGACAGCGCGGACTCGTCAAAGACCTGGGCCACCAGGCCCATGTCCTTGTACACCACGATCCGGTCACCGTCGCTGACTGCGATGCCCGCCGACTCCTGACCCCGGTGCTGCAGGGCGTACAGGCCGAAGTAGGCGAGCTTGGCGACTTCCTCACCGGGGGACCACACGCCGAAGACTCCGCATGCGTCCCGAGGAGGCCGCTCTCCGGGATCCACGTCGTCCGTCAGCCGGCCATCGGGGTTGACCACGCGGTCAGTCTAATGATGGCGAGCCGCTGGTCGTACCGCGCAGTAGCGGCAACTGGCCGGAGAGGTCGGCCCGTGGCCCGCTGGCGCTGATCAGCCCGGCCTCCCGCGCCTGCGCCCAGGACAGCCGGCCCAGGGCCAGCCGGACCCAGGTCACGGGGTCAGTCTCCACCACGTTCGGCGGCGTGCCGCGGGTGTGCCGCGGCCCGGCCAGGCACTGGACCGCGGCGTACGGCGGGACCCGGACCTCCACCGCGCGGCCGGGCGCGTCGGCGGCCAGCAGGCCCAGCAGGTACATGACCGCGGCCCGGAGGGCCTCCCGCTGGGGCTCCGCGCCGGCCTCCAGCGCCCCGAGCACCGCGAAGGCCAGCGCCCGGCCCAGCGCCGCGGGCTCGGCGGGCCCGGCCCAGGGATCCTGGCCCAGCGCCGAGCGCTGCGCGTCCAGGGCGGCACGCAGTCGCTGGGGGTCCGGGCGGCGGGGTGGCATCAGCCCTTAACGTACCGTGACCTGAATCACCATGATCCGGGACACCGCGTAGACAGCCGGGCCCGCTGGGTGACGACATATATCATAATTTGGGCGATTTCTGCATATGGCTGGCCTAACCCATCAGTAGCCAGTAATCGTCATGGCTATGTCAGGGATTCGCGGGCCGGGCCGACGGGGCAAAGGCACATCGCGGACCACGGCTGCGGCCTTGATCGGGGCGAGCGCCGCGCTGGCGGTGCTGGTCGCGGTAGGCGTGATCGTCTTCCTGCACTCCGGGAGCACCGACGCGGCGCAGCGCGGAAAGGCCGGGCTGTCCAGCAAAATCACCAGCGAGCAGTCGGTGGGCCTGGCCAACCTGGGCCGCACCGGGCTGGCGGGCTCCTCGAGTTCCTCGGCGACCCTGCTGTACGCCGGCGCGGGCGGGCTGGTCTTCAGCCCGAGCAGCGGCGGCGAGAGCGTCCAGTCCAGCCAGCTGTGGCAAGCCGACCAGATGGGCTCCGGCGGAATCGTGCTGCTGTTCTCCCAGAACGGGCGCTGCCTGACCGCGGTGGGCAGCGGGGGCCAGGCGTCCCCGCAGCTGGCCGCCTGCGACACCGGGCTCGACCAGCGCTGGTACCACCCGTTCGAGGGCACCGACAGCCAGGGCCGGGACTACTGGGAGCTGCGCAGCGCCTCCGACGGGCTGTGCCTGGCGCTGGGCAGCGCGTCGTCGGGCGGGTCCGTGGTGGCGGAGCTGCAGAAGTGCTCGGCGGCCAAGCCGTGGCCGCAGCTGGTCATGTTCTGGTCGGCGTACTGACCGCTGGTCAGCCGAAGATGCCGGGCAGCGTGCCCCGGTGCGCCGCGGCGAGCTCGTCCACCGGGATGTCGAAGCCGGCCTGCCCCGTACCGGCCTGCCCCGTACTGGCCTGCCCGTCGCTGCCGGTGACCACCAGGCTGTCCCCGCCGGCCACGCCCAGTTCGGTGACCGGCACCCCGTGCCGGGCGGCCAGCGCGGCGAACGCCCGCTCGGAGCCGGGCCGGACCGCGACCACGGCCCGCGCCGCCGACTCGCTGAACAGCCCGGTGAACAGGTCGCCCGGCAGGGTCACCCGGCAGCCCAGGCCCTGATCCAGGCAGCACTCGGCCAGCGCGATGGCCAGGCCGCCGTCCGAGAGGTCGTGGGCCGCCTCCAGCAGGCCGTCGGCGGCCGCCGCGGTGAGCACCGCGGCCAGTGCCCGCTCGGCGGCCAGGTCCACCTCAGGCGGCCGGCCGCCGCAGTGCCCGTGGGTCACCTGGGCCCAGGCCGAGCCGCCGAACTCGGCCGTGGTCCGGCCCAGCAGCGCGATCAGCGCGCCCTCGGTGCGCAGCCCGATCGGGACCCGCCGGGTCACGTCGGGGTGCACGCCGAGCACCCCGACCACCGGCGTGGGATGAATGGGCGTCTCGTCGGTCTGGTTATAGAAACTGACGTTTCCGCCAGTGACCGGGACGCCGAGGGCGGCGCAGCCGTCGGCGAGGCCGCGGACCGCCTCGCTGAACTGCCACATGACCCCGGGGTCCTCGGGTGAGCCGAAGTTCAGGCCGTTGGTCACGGCGAGCGGCACCGCGCCGGTGGCGGCCACGTTGCGGTACGCCTCGGCCAGCGCGAGCTGGGCCCCCGCGTAGGGGTCGAGCAGGCCGAACCGGCCGTTGCCGTCGGTGGCCAGCGCGATCCCGAGGCCGGTCTGCTCGTCGATCCGGATCACCCCGGCGTCCTGCGGCGTGGCGAGCACCGTGTTGCCCCGGACGTGCCGGTCGTACTGCTCGGTGACCCAGCTCTTGTCGGCCAGCCCCGGGGAGGCGAGCAGGGACAGCAGCGTGGCCCGTAGCTCCGGGCCGCCCGCCGGGCGGGGCAGCGCGGCGGGGTCGTCGGCCAGCAGCGCGTCCTGGGTGGCCGGGCGCTGGATGGGCCGGTGGTAGACCGGGCCCTCGTCGGCCGCGCTGGCGGGCGGGATGTCCACCACCTGCTCGCCGCGCCAGCTCATCCGCAGCCGGCCGGTGCCGGTGACCTCGCCGATCACCGTGGCCAGCACGCCCCAGCGGGCGCAGACCGCCATGAAGGCCTCCACGTCGCCCGGCTCGACCACGGCCATCATGCGTTCCTGCGACTCGCTCATCAGGATCTCGGCCGGGCCGAGCGCGGGGTCGCGCAGCGGCACCACGTCGAGGTCGACGTCCATCCCGGCCCCGCCGCCGGCCGCCAGCTCGGTGGTGGCGCACGCGACGCCGGCCGCGCCCAGGTCCTGGATGCCGGTGACCAGATCGGCCGCGTACAGCTCCAGGCAGCACTCGATCAGCAGCTTCTCCATGAACGGGTCGCCGACCTGGACGCTGGGCCGCTTGGACGAGTCGCTGCCCCCGAACGTGGCGCTGGCCAGCACCGACGCGCCGCCGATGCCGTCCGGGCCGGTCCGGGAGCCGAACAGGATCACCTGGTTGCCGGCCCCGCGGGCCGCGGCGAGCTTGAGGTCCTGGTGCCGCATGACCCCCACGCACAACGCGTTGACCAGCGGATTGCCCCGGTAACACGGGTCGAAAGCCAGCTCGCCGCCGATGTTGGGCAGGCCCAGGCAGTTGCCGTAGAACGAGATGCCGGACACCACCCCGGGCAGCACCCGGCGGGTATCCGCGGCCTCCGCGGGCCCGAACCGCAGCGAGTCCATCACCGCGACCGGGCGGGCCCCCATGGCCAGGATGTCGCGGACGATCCCGCCCACGCCGGTCGCCGCGCCCTGGAACGGCTCCACGTACGAGGGATGGTTGTGCGACTCGACCTTGAACGTGACCGCGTATCCCTGGCCGATGTCCACCACGCCCGCGTTCTCGCCGATCCCGGCGAGCAGGGCCGCGGACGGCGGCGCGGACTCGGCGAACCGGCGCAGGTGCACCTTGGACGACTTGTAGGAGCAGTGCTCGCTCCACATGACCGAGTAGATGGCCAGCTCCGCGTCGGTCGGCCGGCGGCCCAGCACCTGGCCGATCCGCTCGTACTCCGCGCTGGTCAGGCCCAGCTCGGCGTAGGGCTGCGGCTGGCCGGGGGTGACCGCGGCGCGGCCGACGGTATCTGCCGTGCCGTCGCTCATCGGTCCGCCATGGCGGCGATTACCGAGGTGAAGAACCCGAGCCCGTCGGCGCCCGGGCCGGTCAGCGCCTCGATGGCATGCTCCGGGTGCGGCATGAGCCCCACCACGTTGCCTGCTTCGTTGCGCACCCCCGCAATATCCCCAACGGATCCGTTCGGGTTGCCGCCTGCGTACCGGGCGACGACCTGGCCGGACCCGGTCAGCCGGGCCAGGGTGGCGGGATCGGCCACGTACGCACCCTCGCCGCTCTTGAGGACCACGCTGATCTCCTGATCCTGGGCGTAGTCCGCGGTCCACGGGGTGCGGGTGTCCTCGATCCGGACCCGGACCACCCGGTCGATGAACCGCAGGCCCGCGTTCCGGGTCAGCGCCCCGGGCAGCAGGTGGGCCTCGCAGAGGATCTGGAAGCCGTTGCAGATGCCCAGGACCGGCAGCCCGGCCCGGGCCGCCGGGATGAGCTCGCCCATCACCGGCGCGAACCGGGCGATGGCCCCGCAGCGCAGGTAGTCGCCGTAGGAGAAGCCGCCCGGCAGGATGACCGCGGCCAGGCCGCGCAGGTCACGGTCGCCGTGCCAGAGCGGGACGGGCTCGGCGCCCGCCCGGGCCACGGCACGCGCGGCATCGGCGTCATCCAGCGATCCAGGAAAGGTGATGACGCCCACGCGGGCTGTCATGGGCATCCTCGCAGCGGGGGGAGCGGGGGTTCTGCCTGCAGGTTACCGCGTGCGGACCGGTGCTCGGGAGTGGCGGCAGTCGTGCCGGGTCAGCCAGCGTTCCGCAGCTGGCCCTCCAGCATCGGCGCGTCCTGGCGCCAGGCCATCCGCTTCTCCAGGGAGACCACGGTGCCCAGGCCCGGCCCGCTGCTCAGGGTCACGTCGTCCACGCAGGCCCGCATGATGGCCAGGCCGCGGCCGGACTCGGGCAGCATGGCGATCAGCTGGTCCTCGGTCAGCGTGTCCCCGGCCAGTGCCCCGTCGCGGGTCTGCGTCTCGCCGCTGAGCGGCCGCCCGCCCGGGCGCCACCGGCCGCCGGGCCGCGACGCCCGCCGGGCCGCGCTGCCCCCGCCCCGGCGGCGGAAGCGGGCCGGCGCGTGCACGGCGTCCCACATGGGCCGGCGCGGGGCCGGCACCAGCAGGGAATCCAGGCCCCGCTCGTCGTTCAGCACCTGGATCAGGCAGCCGCGCTCGCCGATCCGGGCCACGATCTCGTAGCGGGGCCCGGGCGCACCGTGCTTGAGCACGTTGGTGCAGGCCTCGGTCACCGCGAGGAGGAGGTCGCTGACCCCTTCCTCATCGGCCCCGAGCCGGCGTAGGGTGTCGCCCAGGACCCTGCGCATGACCGGCACGCTGAGTGCCTCATGCGGAAACACCAGGCAGAACTCAACGTCCACAATCGACTCCTCGGCGCGTCTCATGTGAGCCCGCATCCGCCCCTCAGGTCCTCATCCCGTGTTGGCGCTGGCCACTTGTGACCTTTCCCGGCCCTGGCGCGGATAACCGTGAACTCTTAGTGTTATGCAGTTGTGCTCAGCGAGCCGGGCACAGCGGGCTGGGCGGGCAGGCCGGCGGCTGGGGTCAGCTCTCGTGCAACGTGAACTCCTCGATCACCGGGTTGGCCAGCAATTCCCCGGCCAGCTCGGCCACCCGGGCCAGGGCAGCCTGGTCCGCGGGCCCGCTCAGCTCCACCTCGAACCGTTTGCCCTGGCGGACCCCGAGCACCTGGCCGAAGCCGAGCCGGTGCGCCGCGCTGGCGATCGCCTCCCCCTGCGGATCGTGGATCTCCCTGCGGAGCATCACGTTGACGACGATTCGGGCCACTGGTTCCCGCCTCTCTTGTGGGCCTGGGTACTGCTGACCAATACCAGGGTTTCCCGGGCCAGCGCCCGGTCTGCCACGATGGCCCTAGTGAACCCCACCACCATGGGGGCTCGTGAACCCCACCACCAGAGGGAGTGGCACGTGACCGTTGACGCGGACGGTGCGGTGACCGCACCGGGCGCCCCGGCAGGCCTGGACCGGCCGCCGGGCACGCGCACCGAAACCATCCAGCTGCTCACCCCGGAGGGCGAGCGGATCGACCATCCGGATTACCCGCTGGACCTGACCGCCGGCGAGGTGAAAGACCTGTACCGGGACCTGGTCCTGGTCCGCCGGATCGACACCGAGGCCATCGCCCTGCAGCGGCAGGGTGAGCTCGGGATCTGGGCCTCCCTGCTCGGGCAGGAAGCGGCGCAGGTCGGCTCGGGCCGGGCGCTCGGGCCCCGGGACATGGCCTTCCCCACCTACCGCGAGCACGGCGTGGCCTGGTGCCGCGGGCTGGACCCCAGCCGGCTGCTCGAGCTGTTCCGCGGGGTCAGCAACGGCGGGTGGGATCCGGCCGCGCACCGGTTCCACCTGTACACGATCGTGATCGGCGCGCAGACGCTGCACGCCACCGGCTACGCCATGGGTATCCAGCGGGACGGCGCGGTGGGCGAGGACGGCGAGGCGGTCATCGTGTATTTCGGTGACGGCGCGACCAGCCAGGGCGACGTCAACGAGGCGTTCGTCTGGGCGTCGGTGTTCAACGCCCCGGTCGTGTTCTTCTGCCAGAACAACCAGTGGGCCATCTCCGAGCCGCTGGAGCGGCAGAGCCGCATCCCGCTGTACCAGCGGGCCCGCGGGTTCGGCTTCCCCGGGCTGCGGGTGGACGGCAACGACGTGTTCGCCTGCCTGGCCGTGACCAGGAAGGCCATGCAGGCCGCCCGGGAGGGCCAGGGACCGGTGCTGATCGAGGCGTTCACCTACCGGATGGGCGCGCACACCACCACCGACGACCCGACCCGGTACCGGCTGGCCAGTGAGCTGGAAGCGTGGAAGCTGAAGGACCCGATCGAGCGGGTCAAGGCCTACCTGGTGCGCACCGGCTCGGCCGACGCCGCGTTCCTCGCGGACGTCGAGGCCGAGGCGGACGAGCTGGGCGGCCGGGTCCGCCGGGCCTGCCTGGAGATGCCGGACCCGCAGCCGCTGGCCATCTTCGAGAACGTCTACGCCGGGCCGAACGCCCTGCTGGACGCCGAGCGTGAGCAGTACGCGGCCTACCTCGACTCGTTCGCCGCGGAGGAGGCCCGATGACGATCATGACGCTGTCCAAGGCGCTGAACGCGGGGCTGCGCAAGGCGCTGGAGGACGACCCGCGGGTGCTCATCATGGGCGAGGACGTGGGCAAGCTGGGCGGGGTGTTCCGGGTCACCGACGGGCTGCAGAAGGACTTCGGCGAGAGCCGGGTGGTGGACACCCCGCTGGCCGAGTCCGGCATCATCGGCACCGCGATCGGGCTGGCCCTGCGCGGCTTCCGGCCGGTGTGCGAGATCCAGTTCGACGGGTTCGTGTTCCCGGCCTTCGACCAGATCGTCAGCCAGCTGGCCAAGATGCGGCTGCGCTCGCTGGGCCAGGTGGCCATGCCGGTCACGATCCGGATCCCGTGCGGCGGCGGGATCGGCGCGGTGGAGCACCACAGTGAGTCCCCGGAGGCGCTGTTCGCGCACACCGCGGGGCTGCGGGTGGTGGCCTGCGCCAACTCCACCGACGCCTACGCGATGATCCAGCAGTCGATCCACTGCGACGACCCGGTGATCTTCTTCGAGCCGAAGCGCCGCTACTGGGACAAGGCCGAGGTGGACCCGGCCGCCGGCCTGGACGCCGCGCTGCCGCTGGACCAGGCCCGGATCGTGCTGGAGGGCACCGACGTGACCCTGCTGTGCTACGGGCCGATGGTCCGGACCTGCGTGGAGTCGGCCGTGGCGGCCCGGGCCGAGGGACGCTCGGTGGAGGTCATCGACCTGCGCTCGCTGTCCCCGCTGGACCTGGAGACCCTCTGCGGGTCGGTGCGCCGCACCGGCCGCTGCGTGGTGGCCCACGAGGCGGCGGTCACCGGCGGCCTGGGCGCGGAAATCGCGGCCCGGATCACCGAGCAGTGTTTCTACGAGCTGGAATCGCCGGTGCTCCGGGTGGGCGGCTTCTCCACCCCGTACCCGCCGTCCCGGCTGGAGGATCACTACCTGCCCGACCTGGACCGGGTGCTGGACGCCGTGGACCGCACCTTCACCGTCTGAGAGGAGTGGGCATGACCGAATCTGCCGCCACGCAGCGCCGGGAATTCCGGCTCCCCGACGTGGGCGAGGGACTGACCGAGGCGGACATCGTCAGCTGGCGGGTGAAGCCGGGCGACACGGTGACCGTGAACCAGATCATCGTGGACATCGAGACGGCCAAGGCCGTGGTCGAGCTGCCCAGCCCGTACCCGGGCGTGGTGGCCGAGCTGCTGGTGGCCGAGGGCCAGACCGTGGACGTGGGCACGCCGATCATCGCGGTGGACGTGCCCGCCGGCGCCGGTGCCGGAGCGGGCGCCGGAGCCGGAGCCGGAGCCGGGGCCGGGGCTCCGCGGGAGGACCCGGGCCGCACTGATCCTGCGCAGATCGCCGCGGAGGGCCCCCGGCCCTCGTCGGAGGACCTGGTCCCGCCGGTCCCGCCGCCCGCGGAGCGGCAGGCCGTGCTGGTCGGCTACGGGGTCAAGGCCGGCGCGACCACCCGGCGGGCGCGCAAGGCACCGGCCGGGGTCGGCTCCGTTGCGGAGACTGCGCCCGCCCACGCCAACGGTGCGCCCGGTGCCCACCTGAGCGTGCTGGCGAAACCGCCGGTGCGCAAGCTCGCCCGGGAGCTGGGCGTGGACCTGGGCGCGCTGGCCGGTACCGGGCCGCGCGGGTCCATCACCCGCGACGACGTGCAGCGGGCGCTGGCCGCGGAGGTTCCCCAGGTGGCCGGGCCCCGGCCCGGTCTGCCCGAGGAGCGCATCCCGATCCGGGGGGTCCGCAAGCACACCGCGGCCGCGGTGGCCGAGAGCGCCCGGCGGGCCCCGCACGTCACCGAGTTCCTCCAGGTCAACGTCCAGGCCACGGTCGAGGCGGTGCGGCGGCTGCGGGACCTGCCGGAGTTCGCCGGGGTCCGCGTGTCGCCGCTGCTGCTGGTGGCCCGGGCGCTGCTGATCGCGGTGGCCCGGCACCCGATGATCAACTCAACCTGGGACCAGGACGCGCAGGAGATCGTGGTCAAGCACTACGTGAACCTGGGCATCGCCGCCGCCACCGAGCGCGGGCTGATCGTGCCGACCATCAAGGGCGCGCACACGCTGGACCTGCCCGGGCTGGCCCGGGCGCTGGCCAGCCTGGCTGAGACCGCGCGGGCGGGCCAGGCGGCACCGGCCGACCTGTCCGGCGGCACGATCACCATCACCAACGTCGGCGTGTTCGGGGTGGACGCGGGCACCCCGATCATCACCCCGCCGGAGGCGGCCATCCTGGCCTTCGGGCAGATCAGGGAGCTGCCCTGGGTGGTGGACGGCCAGCTCGCGGTGCGCCAGGTGACGACCCTGTCGCTGTCGTTCGACCACCGCATCGTGGACGGCGACCTGGGCTCGGCCGTGCTCCGCGACATCGGCGCCATGCTGCACGACCCCCTGCGCATGCTGGCGTGGGGCTGACCGGAAGGGATCACGGATGTTCCGGCACGTAGTGCTGTTCACGTTCACCCCGCAGACCACCGCGGAGCAGCAGGAGGAACTGGCCCGCCAGCTGCGCACGCTGCCCGGCGCCATCAGCGAGATCCGGGACTACCACGTGGGCCTGGACGCCGGGCTGAACCCGGGCAACTACCAGTTCGCGGTGGTCGCGGACTTCGCCAGCGTGCAGGACTACCTGGTGTACCGGGACCATCCGGTACACCAGGAGATCATCGCGACGTACGTGCGGCCGATCGTGGCCGACCGGGCCGCGGTGCAGTACGAGCTCTAGAAGGCGTCCTCGGGGAGCTCCATGAGGTCCAGGGTGGTGGACTCGGCGATCTGGCGCTCCACGGCCAGCCGGGGCAGCACGGTCTCGGCGAAGAACCGGGCCGTGGCCAGCTTGCCCTGGTAGAAGGCCTGGTCCCGGCCTGCCCCCTGGTCCAGGGCGCGGAGCGCGACCTCGGCCTGCCGGGCGAGCAGCCAGCCGATGAGCAGGTCACCCAGGGCCATCAGCAGCCGGGTGCTGTTCAGGCCGGCCTTGTAGACCTCGGCGGGCTGCTCCAGCGAGGCCAGCGCGTACCCGGACAGGGCCGCGACCATGGCCTCGACGTCGGCGACCGCCGCCGACAGCGCGGCGCGCTCGGTCTTCAGCCGCCCGTTGCCGGCCTCGCTGGCCGCGAACTCCTTGATCTCGCTGAGCACGGCGCCCAGGGCGACGCCCTGGTCGCGCAGGGTCTTGCGGAAGAACAGGTCCATGCCCTGGATCGCGGTGGTGCCCTCGTACAGGCTGTCGATCTTGGCGTCCCGGATGTACTGCTCGATCGGGAAGTCCTGGATGAACCCGGAGCCGCCGAAGGTCTGCAGGGACAGCGTGAGCAGCTCGTAGGCCCGCTCGGAGCCGACGCCCTTGACGATGGGCAGCAGCAGGTCGTTGACCCGGACCGCGAGGTCACCGGTGGTGCCCGGTTCGGTCCGGCCCTCGGCCTTGGCGATCTGCACCGCGTCCTGCCAGGACGCGGTGTACAGCATCAGCGCCCGCATGCCCTCGGCGTACGCCTTCTGCATCATCAGGATCCGGCGCACGTCGGGGTGGTGGATGATCGTCACCCGGGGCGCGGTCTTGTCCGCCATCTGGGTCATGTCCGCGCCCTGGACCCGCTGCTTCGCGTACTCCAGCGCGTTCAGGTAGCCGGTGGACAGGGTGGCGATGGCCTTGGTGCCGACCATCATCCGGGCGTGCTCGATGATCAGGAACATCTGCCGGATCCCGTCGTGCACCCCGCCGACCAGCGTGCCGATCGCCGGGCTCGCCCCGCCGAAGGTCACCTCGCAGGTGGTGGAGGCCTTCAGGCCCATCTTGTGCTCGACCCCGGTGACCCGGACGCCGTTGCGCTCGCCCAGCTCACCGTCCGGGCCGACCAGGTACTTGGGCACCAGGAACATGGACAGGCCCTTGGTGCCGGGCCCGGCGCCCTCCGGGCGGGCCAGGACCAGGTGGAAGATGTTCTCGGACATGTCGTGCTCGGCGCTGGTGATGAACCGCTTGACGCCCTCGATGTGCCAGGTGCCGTCGGGCTGCTCGATGGCCTTGGTCCGGCCGGCCCCCACGTCCGAGCCGGCGTCCGGCTCGGTCAGCACCATCGTGCTGCCCCACTTGCGGTCGATGGCGTGCTGCGCGAACCGCTGCTGCTCCGGGGTGCCGACGGCCCACAGCACCTGGGCGAAGTTGGGGCCGCCGGAGTACATCCACACCGCGGGGTTGGCGCCGAGGATGAGCTCGGCTACCGACCAGGCCAGGGTGCGCGGCGCGGCGATCCCGCCCAGCTCGGCCGGCAGGTCGAGGCGGAACCACTCGGCGTCCATGAACGCGGCGAACGACTTCTTGAAACTCTCCGGCATCCGCACCGACGCGGTGGCGGCGTCGAACACCGGCGGGTTCCGGTCCGCGTCCGCGAAGGAGTCGGCGATCGGGCCGGAGGCCAGCCGGTTCACCTCGTCCAGGATGCCGCGCGCGGTCTCCTCGTCGACCTCCGGGTAGGGCTCACGGCCGAGCAGGTCCTGGCGGCGGAGCACCTCGAACAGGTTGAACTCGAGGTCGCGAACGTTGCTCTGGTAGTGGCCCACGGCCGCCCCCATTCTGACGAGCAGTTCCGGCCGCCTGGGAGCACCCAGACCACCCCGGGAGCACCCGGACTGCTGCTACTGGCGAGTAACAAACGCCATGATACCGGTTGGTAACCAGGATGGCCAAGGGTGCGGACCAGCCCGGGCCAGCCCGCTGTCCAGCGGGGTCCGCGGTTCAGGCGGGCAGGGTTCAGGCGGGCAGGGTTCAGGCGGGCAGGGTTCAGGCGGGCAGGATGTTCACCGCGCGGGCGATGACCAGCGCGCCCAGCGACAGCGACACCGCGGACTGGACCAGCATGGTCAGCTTCGCCCATCGGGCCAGCGGCATGACGTCGGTCGGGCTGAACGCGGTGGCGTTGGTGAACGACAGGTACAGGTAGTCCACGAACCGGGGCTCCCAGTCCGGCGCGGTCAGCTCGTCGATGGTCATCTGCGGGAACAGGAAGTCCAGGTACTGGAACGTGGCGTGGGCCCGGTGCACCGGGCCGCCGCGGTCGAACTCCCAGTACCAGAGGGCGAACGCGATCACGTTGGTGGCCCAGATGGCCGCGCCCGAGGCGAGCAGCGGCATCGCGGAGGTGCCCGCGTGGCCGGTCAGGATGTGCTGGATGAGCAGCACCGCTGAGGCCGCGTTGGCCGTGCTGATCACCAGGATCAGCACGATGCTGACCCAGCGGACGAACGGGCCCCGCCGCTCGATGCGCACCGGGTTAGCGATGGCCAGCGCGATCAGCACCCCGCCCTCCAGGCTGGGCACCAGGTAGCCCGGCACCGGGCGGAGGGCCAGCTGGCCGGGCAGCAGCCGCTGCAGGACGATCGCGACGATGACGCAGATCGTGACCGGCCAGCGCGGCTCACCGCGGGTGCTGCGCCGCCAGGCGGGCAGGTTGTGCGCCTCGTGCTCGACGTGCTCGGCCCGGGTGACCAGCGCGTACCAGACCGAGTTGCGGCCCCGGCCCGGACGCGGGGAGCGGGGCATCCGGTATCCGCCGGCGCGGCGCGACCACTGGGCGGCGGGCCCGGTGCTGGCGGGCCCGGTGCCGGCAGGCCCGGCGGCGGGCCCGTGGGGAGTGGGCTCGGGCCCGTTCGGCGCGGGCCCGTCCGGGGCGTTGGTCCCCGGAGGCGGCTCTGGCTGCATCTACCCATTGTTGACCTGGTCCGGTCGTGCTTTGGTGTCGTTACCCGCGCAGCGCGGGCCCTGATCGCACAGCGAGGTGAATCATGGCGCTCGGAGTCAGCGAAGAGCACCTGGAGCTGGCCGCGTCGGTGCGCGGCTGGGCCGGCCGGCACTGCGGCCCGGACGTGGGCGGGGCGGAGGGTTACCCGGACGTGCTGCGGCCCGCCCTGGCCGGGCAGGGGCTACTGGGCCTGCACCTGCCGGAGGACTGCGGCGGCCAGGGCTACGGCCTCAGCGAGCTGGCGGCGGCCCTCGAAGAGCTGGGGTCCGCCCTGGTCCCGGGCGGGTTCCTGCCCACGGTGCTGGCTGGCGCGGTACTGGCCGCGGTCCGGCCCGCCGACGGCGAGAGACGGAAACTGCTGGCCGCGCTGGCGGACGGGTCACGGTCCGCGGCCGTGGCCCTGTCCACCGGGCTGACCGCCGCGGTGACCGACGGCGGCCTGATCCTGGACGGCGAGTCCGCCCCGGTCCTCGGGGGCGGCCAGGCTGACCTGCTGGTCCTGCCCGCGCTGACCGGGACGCACGAGCGGTGGGCCGTGGTTGACGCCGCGGACCTGGCCGTCACCGGGCTGGACAGCCTGGACCTGACCCGCCCGCTGGCCACGCTCCGCGCCGACCGGGTCCTGGTGCCCGCCGGGCGGGTGCTGCCCGGGCTGACCCGCACCGACGTCACCACCCTGGCCGCCGCGCTGTTCGCCGCCGAAGCGTGCGGCATCGCCGGCTGGGCGGTGCGCACGGCGGCGGAGTACGCCACGCTCCGGCACCAGTTCGGCCGGCCCATCGGCCAGTTCCAGGCGGTCAAGCACCGGTGCGCCCGGATGCTCGCCGCGGCCGAGCAGGCCGCGGCGGCGGCCTGGGACGCGGTGACGGCGCTGGATGACGTGGCCGCGCCGCCACCGCACCAGGAGTTCGCGGCGGCCGTGGCCGCGGTCGTGGCGCTCGACGCGGCGGTCAGCTGCACGCACGAGTGCATCCAGGTCCTCGGCGGCATCGGGTACACCTGGGAGCATCCCGCCCACCGGTACTACCGCCGCGCGCTGTCGCTGCGCGCGCTGCTCGGCCCGGCCCCGGACTGGGCCCGCCGGGTCGGGGAGCTGGCCCTCGGCGGCGCCACCCGGCCGGTCCGGGTCGACCTGCCCGCGGACGCCGAGCCGCTCCGCGCGCAGATCCGCGCCGAGCTGGCCGGCATCGCCGCGCTGGAGCCCGCCGCCCGCACCCCGCGGCTGGCCGACGGCGGCTGGGTGGTCCCGCACCTGCCCGCGCCCTGGGGCCGGGCGGCCGGGCCGCTGGAACAGCTGGTCATCACGGAGGAGATGAAGCACGCCGGGCTGCGCGCCCCGGCCCTGCTGATCGGCGCCTGGGTGGTGCCGGCCCTGGCCCGGTACGGCACCCCCGGGCAGCAGGACCGGTTCCTGCCCGCCACGCTGCGCGGCGAGATCACCTGGTGCCAGCTGTTCAGCGAACCCGGCGCCGGCTCGGACCTGGCCGGGCTGACCACCCGGGCGGTGCGGGATGAGGAGGCCGGCGGGTGGCGGCTGACCGGCCAGAAGATCTGGACCTCCCTGGCCAGGGAGGCGGACTGGGCTATCTGCGTGGCCCGCACCGACCCGTCCACCCGGCGGCACGCGGGCATCACCTACTTCCTGGTCGACATGACCTCGCCGGGGGTGAGCGTGCGCCCGCTGCGCGAGATGACCGGCGACGCCCTGTTCAACGAGGTCTTCCTGGATGGCGTGCTGGTGCCGGACGACCTGGTGGTGGGCGAGGTCGGCGACGGCTGGCAGGTGGCCAGGACCACGCTGGCCAACGAGCGCGTGTCGCTGTCCCGGACCTGGACGTTCGGCTGCGGCACGCCCGAGCTGCTCGGCGTGCTGCGCGGGCTGGGCGAGCCGGACCGGCAGGCCCAGCTCGGGCCGGCCGGGCAGCTGGTGGCCGAGGGACACGCGGTGGATGTCCTCGGCATGCGCGTCACGCTCAAGCAGCTGTCCGGCACCGAGCCGGGGGCCACCGGGAGCGTCCGCAAGCTGCTCGGCATGCGGCACGCCCAGCAGGTCGCGGAGCTGTGCTGGTCCCTGCAGGGGGCCGCGGCCGCGGCCGCGGGGCACTGGTCCCGGCAGGTCCTGCTGACCCGGGCGCTGACCATCGGCGGGGGGACCACCGACATCCAGCTCAACATCATCGGCGAGCGGATACTCGGCCTGCCGCGCGATCCGGACCCGCCAGGCTGACCCGGGGCACGGGTAGCACCCGCCCATACGGGATATGACCGGCAATCCGGGGGACACGCCCAGCCTCCCGGCTAATCCCCCGCGGCCGCGCTAGCCTACTCGGAGCCGGCATCTGGGGGGCCGATGACCGACAACGGCGATGACACGACGGGTGGATTCCGTGAGCCTGGCTGGATGGCCGGTTCCGGTTCCCGTCCTGCGCCGGCGGCCGGGCCCGGCCGGACGCCGGGTCGGCCGGCCGGCCAGCCAGCCGACCCGGCGAGCGAGCCCCCGTCCCGGGCCGCCGCCCGGCGCGCGCCGTCCACCGCGCAGCAGCGGCTGCTGGCCCGCATCGCGGCCGGCCGGAAGGCCCGGCAGCGCCGCCTCACGCTCACCGTCAGCGCCGCCCTGTCCTCGGTGGTGCTCCTGGTGGCCGGGACCGCCTGGGGCTTCACCAGCTACATCAACGACACCATCGGCCGGGTCAACGCGGGCACCGCGGGGACCCCGGCCAGCGGGCCGCTGAACGTGCTGCTGGCCGGCGTGGACGTGCGCACCGGGCTGACCCGCCACCAGCAGCTCGCGCTGCACGTGGGCGACGCGGTCAGCGACAACTCCGACACGATGATGCTGATCCACGTGTCCGGAGACCGCAGCCGGGTCACGGTGGTCAGCCTGCCCCGCGACTCGTGGGTGAACATCCCCGGGCACGGCATGAACAAGATCAACGCGGCCTACGGGCTGGGCGGCCCGGCGCTGGTGGTCAAGACCGTGGAGGCGGACACCGGGCTGACCATCAACGACTTCGTCCAGGTCAACTTCCTCGGCTTCGTCAAGGTCATCGACGCGCTGGGCGGCGTCAACATCTGCCTGCCGTTCGCCGTGGACGACTCCTACAGCGGGCTGCACCTGTCCAAGGGCCTGCACCACGTGAACGGGATCACGGCGCTGGAATACGCCCGGGACCGCCACTCGTTCGCCGCCTCGGACCTGGCCCGGATCCAGGACCAGCAGCGCCTGCTGTCCTCGATGCTCACCGAGGCGATCAGCTCCGGAACCCTGGCCAACCCGCTCAAGCTGGACCGGTTCCTCCGGGCCGCGCTGGCCGCGATCAAGGTTGACCAGGGGCTGAACGTGGCCGCCCTGGCCGACCAGCTGCGCGGCATCTCCCCGCATGACGTGCGGTTCATGACCGTGCCGCTGTCCAACCTCAACTACCAGACCCCGACCGGGGAATCGGCCGTGCTGTGGGACGCCACGGAGTCAAAGGCGCTGTTCAGCGAGCTGAAGAACGACAAGCCGGCCACGAAGCCCAAGCCCGCGCACCGGGCGGGCCGCCCGTCACTGCGCCGCAGCCAGGTACCGGTCGAGGTGTGGAACGGGACGCTGATCGGCGGCCTGTCCGCCAGCACCGGCGCCGACCTGTCCCGGCTGGGGTTCCCGGTCAAGGCCGGCCTGACCTGGCCGGTGCACGACGTGAGCCAGACCGCGATCCAGTACCCGCCCGGCCACCTGGCCGGGGCCGAGCTGGTCAGGAAGGTCATCCCGGGCGGCGCGCTGCAGCAGGTGAAGGGCCTGACCCGGGTGCGCGTCGTGCTGGGCACGAACGGCTACGCGGTGACCTCCGGCCCGGCCGCGCCGAACCCCGCCGCGTCCTCCCCTGCCGTCCCGTCCGCGACCGCCGCCCAGGACGCCTGCCACTAGCTAGTTCCCGCCAGGAGAGCTTTCTCCCGGGGTGCTGCCGCCCGGGGTGCCATGGCCAGAGGTGCCGTGGCCAGGCGTGCCATGCCCAGCGGTGCCATGCCCGGGCGTGCCATGCCCAGGCGTGCCGTGGCCAGGGGTGCCGTCGCTGGACTTGCCCGCCGTGGACGCGTCCTCCGGCGGGGTGCTCCCCGGCGGGGTGCTCCCCGGCGCGCTGCCGTCCGGGTCACCGAGCCCCTGGGACGCCTCCTGCCGGGACAGCGCGTCCACCAGCCGGTCGATCTTGGCCTGGCTGTCCGGGGTGCCCCGGCCGGTGCGCTCGGCGTATACCGTCGCCCCCAGGTCGCGGAACATCGCGTCCGCCCGGCGCTTGGCCTGGGCCTGGTCCAGCTTGACCTTGCCCTCGCGCGCCGTTTCCTGAGCCATCTGGGCGATTTGCGTGCCCTGCGCCCTGACCTTGTCCATCAGTCCCATGACCGCCTCCGTCATAGCTCTCCGCAGGATGACGCCTTCCACGAGCAGGATATGCCGCCGCGGGCCGGGTCCCTGATGTCACCGGGGGTAACCGCACTAAACCACTGCGGAGAGTAGTCGTGAGGTAATGGATTGTCCGGGATACACCTGTCCAATTCGGTCGTTCCCGCCGCCCGCCGGACATCCGGACCTTACAATCCTGTGAAGCCCCGCCCGGTTCGTTGCGTTCGTGCCTTACGTCCGGGTGCCGCCACTGGCTTCCGGATGGAGAAAAGGGTTGACGATGGCCGGTGTCATCGAACGCAGGGGGGAGTCCAGAGCAGCACCGCGGCACCGCAAGACTGGCGAAGCCCTCCGGCCGGCCCCGCGCGACGCCCCGGTCCCCGTTCTGCCGAACCCGCCGCTGGACAGTGAGAAGTATGCCTACGTCAAACGGCATGCCTGGGTACTCACCCTCTGCTCGGTGCTGAGCTTCCCGCCCCTGGTGTACAGCCAGCTGCGGATGATGCACGGTTTCGCCTGGTTCTGGTGGTACGCGCCGTTCGTGCTGCTGGGTCTCATCTGCTTCCTGCTGCCCCTGGTCACCGACCGGCTGGGGCGCTCCTTCGATCTGGGCGAGCACGAACGGCTCGTCTCCGCCTGGCAGCCGTCCCGGTACCCGACCGTCGACATCTTCCTCCCGGTCTGCGGCGAGCCGGTGGAGGTGCTGCGCAACACGTGGATTCACGTCGCCAGGCTGTGCCAGCACTATCCGGGACCGGTCACCCCCTACGTCCTCGACGACTCGGCCAGCCCGGAACTGAAGGCCATGGCCCGGAGTTTCGGATTTGCCTACGCCACCCGCCCGGACCGCGGCTGGTACAAGAAGTCCGGCAATCTGCTGTACGGCTTCGAGATATCAGAGGGGGAATTCATTCTCCTGCTCGACGCCGACTTTGCCCCGCGCTCCGACCTGCTCGACGAGACACTTCCCTACCTGCGCGCCTTTCCGGACACCGCGATCGTGCAGACCCCGCAGTACTTCCACATCACCGACCGGCAGACCTGGGTCGAGCGAGGCGCCGGCGCGGTCCAGGAGATGTTCTACCGCTCCATCCAGACCGCGCGGGCCAGGAAAGGCGGGGCGATCTGCTGCGGCAGTTGCGCGGTCTACCGCAGGACCGCCCTGGAGGAAAACGGCGGCATGACGCTGGCCGAGCACTCGGAGGATCTGCGTACCGGATTCGACCTCCAACGGCTCGGCTGGCGCCTGCGGTATCTGCCCATCGCGCTGTCCACCGGCAACTGCCCGGACAATGTCGTCGCCTACCTCAACCAGCAGTACCGCTGGTGCTGCGGCACGCTGGGCCTGCTCAGCACCAGGAAATTCTGGCGCGCCAAGCTGCCCGTCTACGAGCGGATGTGCTGGCTGAGCGCCTTCACCTATTACCTGTACACGTCGGTCTACACGTTCATCGGCCCGGCCCTGGCCGTGACGATGCTGCTGCTGGTACCTGATCTCATCAACGTCCGCAACCTGATCTACCTCGCGCCTTTCCTGATCTATCTGGGCATCATTTTCCCGGCCTGGCATCGCGCCCCGTTCCGCCTGGAGGCGTGGTCGGTCAAGGTGATCATCGGATGGGCGCACATCTTCGCCTTCTTCGATCTGCTGCGGGGCAAGCCCCGGGGCTGGCGGCCGTCGGGCGCGTCGCGGCACGACGGCAAGCGGAGGCTGTGGATCGGCCTCGTGGGCTGGAGCGCCACCGTCTCGGTGCTGTGGGCCAGCCTGGCCCTCTGGCGCATGATGACGATGAACCCGTACAACTTCTTTCTGCTGTTCATCCTCGGCGTGTTCAATCTGGTCACCGTCGGCCGCGTGCTTATCCAGCCCCGGGCCGGAGTTCCTACGTGACGAAGCGGCCGGCGGCGGCGTTGCTGGCCGGACTCGCGCTGAGCGCGGCGCTGGCGGGCTGCGGCTCGTTCCTGCGCGAGGCCGCCGGGGTCGGCGCCAATGGCCGGGTGGCGGGCCCCGGCTCCCAGGCGGCCGGCGCCAGCTCACTGCCGTACGACGTATCCCGTTTTCTCGACCCGGCCTCCGGCAAGTTCCTGGGGGTCGAAGCCCCGGGGGCGCCTGGCTCGCTCGCCCCCGTGGCCAGGTTCGCCAGCAGCGTCGGCAGGCGGCCCAACATCATCGGCCAGTACGTCGCCTGGAACAGCCCGTTCGCCCCGCAGTCAGTCGCCCGGGCCTGGTCGTACGGAGCGCTCTCGTATCTGGCCTGGGAGCCCTTTGACGCCAGCGTCCAGTCCATCGCCGAGGGGCACAGCGACGCCTACATCACCCAATTCGCCACAGCGGTCCGGGCGCTGAATCTGCCGATCGCCCTGAGCTTCGGGCACGAGATGAACGGCGACTGGTATCCGTGGGGAACCGAGGGGACCACGCCCGCTGAATTCGTGGCCGCCTGGCGCCGGATTCACGACTTGTTCATCCAGGCGGGCGCCACCAACGTGATCTGGGTGTGGAATCCCAACGACATCTACCCGGTCCCCCAGGTCCAGCTCAAGCCCTACTACCCCGGAAACGCCTACGTCAACTGGATCGGCATTACCGGATACGCCTCGGCCACCGGGCCGTTCACCTACGCCGGCCTTTACGCTCCCACCGTCAGGGAGATCAGAAGCTTCACCAGCAAGCCTTTCATCATCGCCGAGACCTCGGTCGAGACCGGCCCCAACGAGGTGGCGGGCGCCCGGCAGATCATCGTCAACACGGTGGCTGATCACGCCGATGTGCTCGGCCTGATCTGGTTCGATTACCACAAGGATGGCGTCAACTGGCGGGTCGAGTCACGTCCCATCCTCCAGGCCGCCGTCACCAGGGACGTCGCACGACTCCAACTTAGTGACGTCAAGCAGCCATGAACCCGCGGCCGACGAACTCGGCGCCAGCGGGCCAACCCTGGGACCTCCCGGCTGAGCGGTCTCCGCGCGTCCCCGGGCAGCCCCGCCCCGACCCCGGGCAGCCCCGCCCCGACCCCGGGCAGCCCCGCCCCGACCCCGGGCAGCCCCGCCCAGTCCCTCAACCGCCCCGCCCGGCCCCCGAACGAGCCCGCCCGGCCCGGGCGGAACCCTCGCCGCGCGGGCCGGGCCGGCGGGGCAACTGGCCGTTCTCCCGGCCGGAAGCCGAGACCGTGATGCTGCCCGCGTTCACGATCCAGCCCGATACCGCGGAGCGGCCCGGCCCGGACGAGGCGGTCGCTGACGGCGCCCTGGCGGGCGACGAGCCAGCCGCCCGGACCGGGGTGCTCGCCGCGCCCCGCCGCGGCAGGCACAGCTCCGGGAGCACCCGGCTCCCGGAGTCCAGCCGCCGCCGGAGGTGGGTGAGCCGCGCGGTCCTCCTCGCGATCCTCGCCGTGCAGGCCGTCTTGTCGTTGCGCATGCACAACACCGCGTTCGAGGACGAGGCCCTGTACCTGACCGCGGGACACCAGGAACTGGCGCATCTGCTCTTCGGTGTGCCGCTGCCGAGCGACTACGCCTCGTACTTTTCCGGCTCGCCCGTTCTGTACCCGATCCTGGGCGCTCTCGCCGACACCTGGGGCGGGCTGGCCGCGGCCCGGCACGTCGGCCTGCTCGCGATGCTGGCCACCACCGCCCTGCTGTACTCCCTGAGCCGCAGGCTCTTCAATGAGCGGGTCGGCCTGTGCGCCGCGGTGATCTTCTCGGTCACCGAGTCGGCGATCTTCCTCGGGAACTTCGCCACCTACGACGCCCCGGCCCTCTGCCTGCTCGCTCTGGCCGCGTGGATCACGGTCCGGACCGCGGCGTTCCGCTGGCCGGTGTACCTGCTCGCCGCGCCGGTGGCCGCGCTGGCCGTGGGCACCAAGTACGCCGCGCTGCTGTTCGTGCCCACGATCGTGCTGCTGGCCGGGCTCGCCGCGTGGCCGTACCGCGGGCGCCGGGCCCTCATCCCGCCGGTGGCCCTGACCGTGGCGATCGTCGCGCTGCTCGCGGGCGCCCTGCGGCTGGCCGGGCACAATTACCTGCAGGCGGTGACCAGCACCACCACGGCCCGGGCGCACGGCACGACACCGACCATGGTCCTGCTGAAGGATTGCCTCCTGTGGGGGAGCCTGCCCTTCGCGCTCGCCGTGATCGGCACCGTGGCCTACGCGCTGCGGCCGCACAACGAGCCCGGCGAGCGCATCGCGCCCCCCGGCAGCCGGCGGCGGCGGATCGCCCTCGGGGTGGTGCTCACCGGGACAGCCCTGCTGGCCCCCGCGGACCAGATTCACCTGCACACGGCCACGTCGTTCCAGAAGCACATCGGTTTCGGGCTGTTCTTCGCCGCGCCCATGGCCGGGGTGGGGCTAGCCCGGATCATCGGAGACCACTTCCGGCGTGCGCAGGTCGGCGTGGCCATCTGGGGGCTGTCCCTCATGCTGGGCATGGTGCAGGCCAACGACATCTTCAACTCGTGGGCCAACGCGCGGCCCCTGGTCGCGGAACTCTCGCGCTACCTCCAGCCCGGCGCGCACTACCTGGTCGAGGCGGCCGAAGTACCGACGTACTACCTCAGGGGCAACCCGGACGCCCAGGCATCCCAGTTCGTGACGACGTACTTTATCTCCTACACCGGCCAGAACGGGGTCACGCTGACCGGGGACGCCGGGTTCGAGGCAGCGGTCCGCCAGGGGTACTTCCACGTGATCGCCTACGACGACACCGTCACCGTGCCGCTCGATAACATCCTGGCCCGGATGCTGAAAGCCGACCCCTCGTACCGGCTCGCCGCGGCCCTGCCCAACTCCGACGGCGTCGGCACCTACTTTATCTGGGTCAAGCGCTAGGCGCGCCCGGCCGGCCCACCGGGCCCGGACCGGGTGTCAGCCGGGCAGGTTGGCCTCGATGGCGGCGATCACGGCCGGGTCCTCGGGGCCGGTGCGCGGCCGGAACCGGGCGATGACCGCCCCGTCCGGGCCGACCAGGAACTTCTCGAAGTTCCACTGGATGTCGCCCGCCTCACCGTCCGCGTCGGGCACCGCGGTGAGCTCCTCGTACACCGGGTGCCGTCCCGGCCCGTTGACTTCGATCTTCTCGAACATCGGGAAGCTCACCCCGTAGGTGGCCGAGCAGAACTCGGCGATCTCGCCGGCCGTGCCCGGCTCCTGGCCGCCGAACTGGTTGCAGGGGAAGCCGACCACCGAGAACCCGCGGTCGCGGTAGGTCTCCTGCAGCCGCTCCAGCCCCTCGTACTGCGGGGTGAGGCCGCACTTGGAGGCGACGTTCACCACGAGCAGGGTGCGCCCGGCCAGCTCGCCGAGGGAGCCGGGCTGGCCGGCCAGGGTGCTGAGCGGGATGTCGTACATGGTCACGGTGCGGTTCCTTTGCGGCTGGGCGGGAAGCAGCAGGTGCTGATATACAACAGCAGCAACAGCACGGGGGCCGGCCGCATGCCCGCCCCGGACGACGAGGTACCCGTGAAACCAGCCCCCGATGCCCAGGATCCGCTCAGCCGCCTCGATCAGCTGGTCGGCGCGGCGCCCGAGCCGGAGAACGCGGTCCTGACCGACGACGCACGGCTGGTGCGCTGGGCGGGGCCCGCGTTCGTGGCGTTCTCGCTGATCCTGCTCCCGTGGATCGGTTATATCGCCGAGTCGCTGCCTGCCCGGCAGCTGTCCCCGAACTACGACATCGCCTGGGCCGGCTTCGACGTCTTCGAGCTGATCGGGCTCGCGGCCACCGCGTACTTCGCGCTGCGCCGGTCGCGGTACCTGTCCACGGCGGCCGCGGCCACCGCCACGCTGCTCGTCGTGGACGCCTGGTTCGACTGCATGACCACCCCGGCCAGCGAGCGCTGGGAATCGTTCCTGCTGTGCGCGGTGATCGAGCTCCCGCTGGCCGGCCTGTGCCTGTGGCTCAGCTACCACACGCACCAGATCGCCGAGCGCCGCATCCGGCTGCTGCTCCGGCACCGGCGCCGCCCCCCGGCGTCCCCCCGGCGGCGGGCCTGACCAGGATCTCCGCGTCGCCGGGACGGGGCCGTGCATGAAGACGTGATGCCGGGGCACTTGGTGGGCGGTTCTTCCGGTTTCCGAGAGCGGAGACAGTGATGTCGTCATCCTCAGCGCGCGTGTCCATGAAGGCCCGCCGGGCCTCGGACAGCCGCGCGGCGCAGCTCCTCGCGCGGGCGGGCCTGACCGCGCGCGGCGTGATCTACATCCTCATGGGCATAGTCGCCTTCCTGGTCGCGATCGGCCAGGGCGGGCACCAGGCTGACCAGCAGGGCGCGCTGCAGCTGCTGGCCGCCCAGCCGTACGGCCTGGTCGCGCTCTGGCTGCTGGCCATCGGCTTCGTCGGCTACGCGCTGTGGCGGCTCAGCGAGGCCGTGTTCGGCGTGCCCGGCGAGGGTAACGGCGCGGGCCCCCGGCTCAAGTCACTGGTCCGCGGGCTGGTCTACGCCAGCTTCGCCTACCTGACCTTCAAGATCATTGTCGGCAAGAAGTCCAACCAGGCCGGCCAGGAGCAGGACGTGACGGCCAGCGTCATGCATCACACCGGCGGCCGGTTCGCGGTCGGGATCGCCGGGCTGATCATCGTGATCGCCGGCCTGGCGATGGTGGTCGAGGGTGCCCGGCACACGTTCATGAAGCACCTGCGGACCGGGGAGATGAACGCGCAGACCCGGAAGATGGTGAAGCGGCTCGGCACGGTCGGGACCATCGCCCGGGGGCTGGTGTTCGCCCTGGCCGGGGTGCTGGTGATCGACGCGGCCATCACCTTCAACGCGTCCAAGGCGGGCGGCCTGGACACGTCCCTGCACACCCTGCGCAACGCGCCGTTCGGTGAGTTCCTGCTGATCATCGCGGCGCTGGGGCTGATCGCGTTCGGCCTCTACGGGCTGGCCGAGGCCCGCTGGCGCCGGGTCTCCTGAACCTCGGCCCGACTGCCCCGCGGTGACCGGTGTCACCGCGGGGCAGGCCGTCCCGGCCGGAGCGCCGCCAGGCAGTGCGGGCGTGTCCGGTGGCGCCGGTCAGACCGTTAGATAGAGTCCGGCTATCGCCAGCGGTCATGAGCAGGAGCGAGAGTGACGGACTCATCAGTGGGGCGCTTTCCATTGAATGAGGTCACCGAGGGCGACTGCCGGAAACTGATCGCCGACCTGCCCGGCGAGTGCATCGACGTCACCGTGACCAGCCCGCCCTACTGGGGCCAGCGGATGTCGGAGGGCAACGGCGTCGAGGCGGATCCGCGGGCGTATGTCGCGGAACTCGCCGGGATTTTCGGCTCGCTGCTGCCTAAGCTCAAGCCGGACGGCCTGCTCTGGCTCAACGTCGGCGACGCCTACAACACGCCGGTCAACTGGCGCACCGAGGACTACTCCTACAGCACGCTCGGGCCCGGGGGAACCGGCCTCGACCCGGCGAATTCCGCCTACGTCAAGCCCCGGCACCGGCGCAAAGCGTTCCTGGACGCCGGTGAGCCGTGGCTCCGGTACGGGAACCTGCTGGCTCTCCCCTACCGGCTCGTGATCGCGATGTGCGACGCGGGCTGGATGTTCCGCGGGGAGGTGATCTGGCGCAAGCGCAACCCGATGCCGGAAGGAAAGTGCCGCCGCCCGCACCGCCAGCACGAGAGCATCTACCTGTTCGCCCGCGAGGAGCAGCATCCGTTCCGCACGGCGCCGCCGGTCGGCTCGATCTGGGAATTCAGCAACGAGAGGCTCCCGGGGCTGAAGCACTTTTCCCGGTTTCCCGAAGAGCTGCCGCGCCGGTGTATCGAGGCCTGCGGGAAGCTGGGCGGGGACGTCATCGTGCTCGACCCGTTCAGCGGGTCGGGCACCACCGGGGTGGCGGCCCGCCTGCTGGGCTGCTCGTACCTCGGCTTCGAGATCGACCATGAGCAGGTGCTGGCGGCCAACGAGCGCCTGGCCCGCGCGGTCCGGTGAGCCGCCGGCCTCACGGCCTGCGGTGCGCGCCGACCGGGCCCTGGCTGGCCGCCGCGGCCGCGGCGGGAGTCGCGGGGGTCCCGGGGGTCGCTGCCGCGGCGGGTGCGGGCGGCGCGTCGATCTCGTAGTCGGCGGGCCGGGTCTCGTCGTACCCGTCGCGCACCCCGAGGGCCCGGAAGATGAGCGTGAGCCCGGTCGCGACAGCCAGGTTGACCAGCACCGCGCTGATGGCGATGTACGTGACGTGCCCGAACACCGGGGCCGTGGACGCGCCGAAATGGTGCTGGCCGCCGCCGGGCGTCTGGTACGCCTGGATCGTGCCGTACGCCATCCCCAGGGCCCAGCCGATGATCAGCGCGAACCGGTGGAACCAGCGGGTGTACAGGCCGATCACGACGGCCGGGAAGGTCTGCAGGATCCAGATGCCGCCCAGCAGCTGCAGGTTGATCGAGAACGTCTTGTTCAGCTCCAGCGCGAAGCCCAGCGCGCCGACCTTCATGACCAGCGAGGCCACCCGCGCCACCCGGGTCTCCTGGGCCTGGGTGGCCCCGGGCCGGAAGAACTCCTTGTAGATGTTGCGGGTGAACAGGTTCGCCGCGGCGATCGACATGATCGCGGCCGGCACGAGCGCCCCGATGACGATGGCCGAGTAACCGATCCCGGCCAGCCAGCTCGGGAACATGTGCTGGAACAGCAGCGGCACGGACAGCTGGGCGTTGCCGCCCCCGGCGGCGACGCCGGCGTTCACGGCCGGGGTCGCCCGCGCCATGTAGCCGAGCAGCGCGATGAGGCCCAGGACCAGCGAGTAGGCCGGGAGCATGGCCGCGTTGCGCCGGATCACGTCCCGCCGCCGGGCCGCGAACACGCCGGTGACCGCGTGCGGGTAAATGAACAGCGCCAGGGCCGAGCCCAGCGCGAGCGTGGCGTAGGTCCATTCCCCGGCGGGCAGCACGACCAGGCCGCCGTACGGCTTGCCGGTCGCCGGGTTCACGGTCTTGAGGTGCGCCGCCGCGGCCCCGAAGATGTGCCCCCAGCCGCCCAGGCGGCCGGGGATATAGATGATCGCGACGATGACCGTCACGTAGATGAAGGCGTCCTTGACGAACGCGATGAGAGCCGGGGCGCGCAGCCCGGCCAGGTAGGTGTAGCCGGCCAGGATGACGAACGCGATGATCAGCGGCAGGTTGGCCACGAACCGGTTGCCCGAGGTGGTGCCCACGCCCATGACGGCCAGCACCGACTCGATGCCCACCAGCTGCAGCGCGATGTACGGCATGGTGGCCAGGATCCCGGTCAGCGTCACCGCGAGCCCGAGACCCTGCGAGCCGTGCCTGCCGCGGACGAATTCGCCGGGAGTGACGTAGCCCCGGGCGCGGGCGACCGACCAGAGCCGCGGGCCGAACACGAACACGATCGGGAAGACCATGATCGTGTACGACAGCGCGTAGAACCCGGCCGCGCCGGTCGCGTACACCAGCGCGGGCACGGCAATGAACGTGTAGGCGGTATACAGGTCACCGCCGAGCAGGAACCAGCTGACGAAGGTGCCGAATCCCCGGCCGCCCAGGCCCCACTCGCTCAGCTGCATCGGGTCCTCGGCCGGGCGCCACCGGGCGGCGGCGAACCCGATCAGGGTCACGGTCAGGAACGAGCCGGCCAGGATGGCGAACGAGACCGTGTTCACGTGACTCATGGCCGTGCCCTCCCGCCCCTCGCGGGCGCGCCTGCCCGGCCCGGTGTGCGGCGCAGCAGGAGGTAACACAGCCAGCACGCCACGGCGACCACCGGGACCCAGACGAGCTGGTACCAGTAGAAGAAGGGGAAGGCGCCGAGCTTCGGCAGGGAGCGGGCGTAGATCGGCACCACCAGGGCCCCGCCGATCGCGACCAGCAATAAGGCAGCAGCGGCGCCCCGGGCCACCGGCCTGAAGTCCCGGGATGCGGTACCGGGGGAAGCGGGCTGGGCCATGACTACCTCTCAGGGATGGCTAAATCGCGCCGCGGCCCGGCCGCTCCCCCGGCCCCCGCGCGCAAAGGAGTGCGTATGAGGTGGTCCCGGGCTAATCGTGCACCGTCAGCGCCCGGCGAATGGGGCTTTTCGCCGTAATATCCCGGTATCTCTGCGCCGCCGCCCGCGCCGGGCCCGGCCTCTTCCCGGTCCTCAGCTCAGCGGCTGCAGCCGCGTCCGCTCGACGCGGGCCAGCTTGCGCCGCAGCCGCTTGTACTCGCGCTCCTGCTCGGGGGTACGCCGGTAATGCTTATAGGCCAGGTTCGTGCGCTCGAGCGGGTCGGTCTTGAGGTCATACATCTCCCACTGGGGCCGCACCTTCCCGTCCGCGTCGTAGTACCGGGCGATCTTGTAGCGGTGCTCGCGGATGCTGACGATGTGATTCGGTGGCTTCGGGTACGGGCCGGTGGCCTGCCCGGACTGCCAGTCGTCGTAGGTGAACACGGTGTAGGTCTGGGGCGGCCGACCCGGGCGGCACAACACCTGGCCGGAGTAGTCGACCCCCTGCCACCTGGCCCGGGCGTGCGCCGGCGCGCCGAGGAGGCTGGCCAGGGTGGGCAGGAAGTCAACGTGCGAGACGATGGAACGGTTCCGCTCGGGCCGGGGGAACAGCCGCGGGTTGGAGTAGACCAGCGGGACCCGGGTCGTTTCCTCGTAGAAGTTGAAGTTCTTCTGGCGCAGGCCGCCGTGCGCGGTGCCCATCTCGCCGTGATCGGCGGTCGCGATCACCAGCGTGTTGTCCAGCAGGTGGCGGGACTCCAGCGTGTCGAGGATCTTGACCAGGTACTCGTCGGAGGCCTTCATCAGGTTGCCGTAGAAGTTCAGGTAGTTGCGCTTCATCTGCGGGGTCGGGATCGGCCCGGTGAGGTTGAAGATCCGCCGGAACTCCGCCTGCACGTCCGGCTTGGTCAACAGGTCCTCGTCCACCGTGGCCGGGAGGCCGATCTCCCCCTCCAGCCAGGCGGGGTCGTAGCCCCCGGCCTCGTACGTCTTCGGGTACAGCAGCACGTCGTGCGGGTTGACCAGGGAGACGACCATGAAGAACGGCTGGCTCTGCGCGGCCGTGTCGCGCAGGTACTGAACCGCACCCTCGGTGCCCGCGGCCGGCGTGCCCACCGAGTTCATGAACCGGCCGTCGTTGTCGTAGAGGCCTCCCCCCTCCTCGGGGATGCTCTGGTCAGCGCCAGCGTCCGGCGGGTTCCACCGGGTGAAGCCGTACTTGTTGACGTCCTCGGGCACCCAGTCCGAGCCGTTCGCGGGCTTGTTGCAGTGGAACTTTCCCTTGTAGACCGGCACGTAGCCCGCTGCCGTCGACACGCTGGCCAGGTTCTTGAAGCTGGTCGAGAGCTCGACCTGCGGGTACTGCGGCGCGGGCATGTCCGTCTCCAGCGTGTACTTCACCCCGTGCTGGGCCGGGAAGTACCCGGACATCAGCGTCGAGCGGGCGGGCGAGCACATGCACGCGTTCGTGAAGGCATTCTCGAATAGCATGCCGTGCTCCTGCAGGCGGGTCATGCCCGGCAAGTGGCGCCGGCTCCACCCCCGCGGGAAATGCTGGACGGCGCGCTGCTGATCGGTCAGGAAGAGCAGGACGTTCATGCCCCCGAGGCCGCGGGCCCGCGCGGGGCGTCTCGCCGCGGGGCCTGGCTTCGCGGCGGCCGAGGCCGTGGCCGCCCGGCCGAGCAGGATCCCTGGCGCCGCGACCGCGGCGGCCTTCAGCAGCTCACCGCGGGTGATTCCGCTCCCGCCCGCATCAGTTTCGTCCATTAACGTTCCTTTCGTAGCCATGCCACTATCCCGTCGAAAGGATTCCATGGGTTGCCCGACACCTTTTGCGGAGGCCGCCGGGACAATGATCGCGGACGGGCATCCGTGGTGCCCGGATCGACACCCCTGGCAGCGCAAAAATTGTTGGTACAGGCGAAACGATTTGGACCGCCCTGTCCTGCATTATTGGCAGTCAATTAGATAAAAGGGCTTGCTATCCAGGCCCCGCGGCAGCCCGGCGTCAGCCCTTCGGGGCCGGCGTCAGCCCTTCGGGGCCGGCGTTCAGCCCTTCGGGGCCGGCGTCACTTCCACGAAGACGCCGGGCTTCATCACGTCCGCGGGCAGGCTCGCCACCGGGCCAACCACAGAGCCCTGGACCGGCCCGGTGACCGTGAGCGCCGCCTCGACCAGGTCCAGGGCATGTTCCCGGGAATTCGCCCAGGCCATGAAGTGCCGTCCGCCGGTCGCGGACTTGACCGTGCCGTAGTACAGGTGGAGCTTTTTCTTCCTCATGGCGGCCAGCGGTTCCCTTCACACGGTGAGCCAGCGCTCCGGCAGCATAGTTCGGGTAACGTCCGGTGCCCACCCGCAACCGGGCCAGGAGAGTCTCGCCATCGGCCCGGTCCGGCCCCGGAATCTGATCGCGGGCCACGGCAGGAGGACCAACCTAGATGAGCGGCCTGAGTGACGTCAACATCACGCGGATGCGCGACCAGTTGTTCTTCGAGGGCCCGGAACGCAACCGCCGGCTGAGCCGCTACTGGCTCCTGCTGCCCCTGGCGGCGGTCATCGCGTCGGCCGGGGTGGTCAGCGATTCCACGGCCACCGTGATCGGGGCCATGATCGTCGCCCCGCTGATGACCCCGATCCTGGGCATCGTGCTGGCGGTGGTGCTGGCGGACCGGGCCAATCTGCGCCGGTGCGTGGTGCTGGTGGTGGCCGGCGCCGCCGCCGTGGTGGCGATCGGGTGGCTGATGGGCCTGTTCGTCCCCTACCCGGTGGTCGCCGCCACCAACAGCCAGGTCGCCGCCCGGGTCACCCCCCGCATCGTGGACCTGGTGGCCGCGCTGGCCACCGGGGCGGTGGGCTCGGTGGCGCTGGCCCGGTCCGACATCTCCGACACCCTGCCCGGCGTGGCCATCGCCATCTCCCTGGTGCCGCCCCTGGCCGTGGTCGGGCTGACCCTGGAGTCCGGCGCCCCCCACCAGTCCCTGGCCGCCTTCCTGCTGTTCGCCACCAACGTGGCGGCCATCCTGGCCAGCGGCATCGTGGTCATGGCCTTCCACCGGGTCCACCGGCTCTTCGGCCAGGGGGCCGCGCGTTCCCCCTACGGCGGTGCCGTCGCCATCATCGCGGCCCTTCTGGCCGTGGTGATCGTCCCGTTGTGGATCAACTCGGACCGGATCGACCGGACCGCGGTCCGGGAAACCGGGGTGCAGGCCGTGGCCGAGCACTGGGCCAACGATGCGGGCTGGTCCGTGGTCGGCGTCACCGCCACCGGCGACCGGGTCCTCGTTGAGGCGACCGGGCCGAGCCCCGCCCCCAGCCTCACCCTGCTCCGGCACGACCTGAACACCGCGGGCCTGAACGGACTTGACGTGCTGGCCAACCTGGTCCCCGCGAGCTACCAGCCTGTGCCCAAGTAGCAAGGCCGGTGGTGCTGCTTCCCCGTGACCAGGGGATAGGCCGCGCCCGGTTGCGGCAGGCTCGCTGGCCCGGCTATGTGCTTTGCCCGGCTTGCTTTGCCCGGCTTGCTTTGCCCGGCTTGCTTTGCCCGGCGGTCATCGCAC
>CAWJDQ010000015.1:0-791832 GCA_963841695.1 uncultured Actinomycetes bacterium
CTTTTTTCTGGGCGGCCGACGGTTTTCGTGCAGGCAGATGCCCCTACTCGGACACGACCGCAGGTGGAGCCAGTCTGGCAGCTAGTGAGATATGGATGATTATCGGGATCCAGCGGTAACGTATTCGCCGTGGAGGGGTCCCCCGCCCTCTCACGCGCCCTACTGCTGGGCCTGAGAGTCTGCCTGTACGCGTGCGGAGGTTTGGCCGCAGCGCTAGTTTTTGCTGTGCTCCTCGCCGGCCGGGCCTCGGCGGACCAGAACCCCGCCGCCGCGCAGAATGCGGGCTCCGCCCCAGACCCCGGCTCGGCCGTGGCCGCAGTCACCAGCGGGCTCACCGCAGGCCTCCCAGCCGGTCCCGCGGTCAGTTCGGCGGCGAGCGCCACCCAGGCCTGCCTGCCCGGGCCGGGCGGCCCCAGCACGCCAGGCCAAGCCGGTTCGGTCAGCCAGGCACCCGGCCTCAGCGCTGCCTCCCTCCCGGCCGCTCCGGCGGCTGGCGGTCCTCCCCCACCTGCCGCATCGGGCGGCGGCGCGAATCAGGCCCCGGCGGCCAGCGCCGTGGCGCCCGCGGCGGGGAGCACGCCGGCCGGGCAGGCGCCGGGCGGCAGCCTGCGGCGGTCAGCAGGCTGGCGGCGCTCTGGCCAGTGCCAGCCACACGGTTCAGAGCGTCACCCCGGGCCACGGCTAGGGGCCGGCGGCGCCGGGACAGCCCGCCGAGTCAACGGCCCCGGCCCAGCCGGATCAGTCCGGGTCGGCCCGCAACGTCCGCCGTCAGCCGGGCGACCGCCCTGAGCGGCATCTCCGGCAGCGGGAACCCCGCGGCCAGCAGCCTCGCCGGGACCGTCACCGGGCTCACCCAGACCGTCGTGCAGGCCGCCACCCAGACCGTCGCGGGCGTCGCCGGAGCTGTCCTCAGGCGGTCACCGGCGTCACGCGGACCGCTACGGGCCTCACCGCGACCGTCCTGCCGGCCGTCACGGGGACCGTGGCCAGCGCCGCCCGCCACTCCTGCCGGCCGTCACGGGTACCGTCACCGGAGTCACCGGGACACTCCTCCCGACGGTCACCGGCCTGACCCGGAAGCCTGCTCCCCACCGTCACCGGGCTGACCGGAAGCCTGCTCCCCACCGTCACCGGCCTCACGGGAAGCGTGCTCCCCACCGTCACCGGGACCGTGACGGGCCTCACCCAGACGATCCTTCCGGCCATCACGGGCCTCACCGGGAGCGTCCTCCGCGGTTACCGGCGGCCTCACCGGCCTGACTGGGACCATCCTTCCGGCCGTCACCGGCACCGTGTCCCCGCTCGTCGCCGCGGCCGGCGGCCTGCCTCTCGCCCTGGGCACCACGTCCCAGCCGCCCACGGGCTCCACCGGGACCCTGACGCCAGCCGCCGGCTCGCGGGCAGCGTCCGGGACCCAGGCCCCGGGAACCGCCGCCGCGCGGCACGCCGCAGCCGCGGGAGCCGTCGTGGCCCTGGGCGCAGGCCTGCGTTCGCTCGCGGCGACCCCCGCGGGAGCAGCCGGCCACGGCACGCCAGCGCCGTCGGCCCCGGTGCCGCCCCGCGTGCCAGCCGGGACGGGCGGGGGCGCCAGCGGTGGTAGCGGCCCTGGCGGCAGCGCCGGCGGCAGCGGTGGGCGTGCGCTGTACGGGGGCGCCGCCGCGCTCATCTCGATGCTCATTCTGGTCTTGCTGCGGTTGGCGCGTCGCGCCGCCGTGAAGCCGATCTGGCGTTCCTATCTGCCGGAGGTTCCACCCGCCTAAGTCCTTTCCTTCCCGACTGGTTCATCTCTTCGGCGTCCGGGCCCGCAGCGGCCGGCGCTGATCCCCTCGGAAGGAAAGTGATAGCGCCATGCGTACGTGGACGAAGTCCGCGTGCGTGGTGCTCGCCTGGAGCATCCTGTCGGTCGCCCTGATGGTGATCGGCATGACGGGATCTGTTCACCCGGCCCAGGCGAATACCCGCACCGCGAGCAGAACTGAGGTCATCCTCACCAGCATCAAGAGTGCGGCCGCACCCGCCGCACCCGCGGCACCGGCCGTGACCGGCACGAGCCCGGCCACGATGTACGTCGTGCAGCCCGGCGACACGCTGTCGGGTATCGCGGCCCGCTTCGGCATCCAGGGCGGCTGGCCGCCTCTGTACACGAGCAATCTGAAGGCCATCGGGTGGAATCCGAATGTTCTCCACCCTGGTACCGCGCTGGTGCTGCCCGGTCCGGCGCGCGCGCGTTACACGGTCTCGGCCGGTGACACCCTGTCGGGTATCGCCGCCAGCCTGCGCGTGCGTGGTGGCTGGCCAGCGCTGTACGCCGCCAACCGGCGGGTGATCGGCAGTGATCCGAATGCCCTGCAGCCCGGGACCGTGCTCAGGCTCCCGGGGGTGGCGGCGGCTCCGCACACCTCAGGCGTGACTCCCGGGAAGCGCCCCGCACGGCCGCAAGCACCGGCTCCCGCCAGGCATCGTCACCACCGGGTGACGGCAGCGGCGTCGGCCCCCGCAGGCATGCCGCGGTGGCTGAAGACCATGCTGGTCGCGCTCGGGCTGCTCATCCTGGTGGCCCTGCTGGCCGAGCCGGTGCTGGCGGCCCTCCGCGCCGGCGGGAAGCGGCGCTCCAGGCCGCCGAACCGGGCCCGCCCGGCCCTGCCGGGCAGCTCCGCTGTCCGTCAGCCACCCCGGAACGGGTCAGCATCGTCCTCGCCGACCACGATCGGCTCGTCGTGACGTGCAGCCAGCGTGACGAGACGGTCTACGTGCTGCGGCCGCCCGGCGAAGACCCGCGGGTGATCTTGCGGGTGGCCCGGCTGGTGCTGCCCGAGGGCCCGTACTGGGAACTCGCCAAGCAGCTCGGGGTGCCCGCCGTCGAGCCGGTGGAGTAGACGTGGTCACGGACCTGGCCGGACCGTGCGTCCCGGCTGGCCGCGGGCCGCCCGGGCCTTCGGGCCGGGCCGCCCCCGGCGGGCGGTCGTAGCCCGCCGGATGGCCTCGGCCGCCCGTGCTGGCCCCCTCCCGGGGCCGTGCCCGGGCACGGTCCCGGGGGTGCTACCGGTCGGTGGGCTCCGGTGCCGTCTTGCTCCGCAGCGATTCGACCAGCGCCGCCACGTGCCGCCGGTCGTCGGGAGTCAGCTCATCGATGCTGGCGATGAGGAGTTCCCGCTCGCGGTCGCCGGGACGCTGCGGCCCGGCGGCGGCCTCGTCGTAGTAATGCAGGCCGGTGGACTCGGCGGCGGCGGCCCGGACGGCGGACACCGGCAGGTCCAGGCCCTTGGCGAGCCCATCGAGCGTGGCCGGGCGCGGAGGCCGGGCCAGGTTACGGGTTATCGCGAGGGTGTAGACGGTGGAGCGCGGCAACCCCCCGCGCCGGGCCACCTCGCCGTAGGACCAGCCCCGCTCACGCAGCCGCTGCTGGATCAGGCCCTGAAGAGGGTTGAGTTCCTGCTCGGGCGCGGCGGCGGAGGGACGTGGCCGGTCCTCGGCGGGCTCCCGCCCGTCCCCCGCCACGCGCGCCGTCATAGTCAGCCCAGCCGTCTCGGTCCCCAAGGCTCTGGTTGCAGAGCGCAGCCCTTGCCTTACCCATGAGTAATAATTACTGTACGGTGGTAGCCGTACAGTTCGTACGCCAAGGAGCGTACACCCGCTTCGGGTCCGGCACCACCGGGGTGCTGGGCGGTCCGCGAGGACTCGCCCGCGAACGCGGGCCACCCCGATCTGCCTGGCCGAGGCAGGTCACTGCCAAAGGAGGCAACATGTCGAATGTACCCGCAGTGAGCATGGAGGACCTTGAGCTCGAGCACGCCGAGCTGCTCCCGAGCCGGGAAACCCTCTGGTGCTGCAAGCCGTACCAGCACGGCTCCAGCTTCAGCTTCACCCAGGTCGCGCAGGGCAACGGCAACACGAACCAGGCTGGCGGACTGATCCAGATCTCCGCCCTGAACGGCAACCTCAGCGGCAACACGCTCGTTCTCTGACCGCTAACCGTCTAGCTCGCCCCGCGTGCTGTCTGGCTGTGCATTGCGGAGGGGGCTGCGCAGCCAGGAAAGGGTCGCCCGATCAAGGGCCCGGGCGGCCCTTTCCTGCTGCTGCCGGGTCTCATCCCGGCCCTGCCCCTCCCGCCCAGCCTGGTGTTCACCGGAGAGCGCCCGAGGGAGGGGCCGACCATGACCGTGGCCACAGGACACGTGACCGCGCCTGTCCGGCTCCCCGGAGGCGCACCCGGGCCCGCTGAGCCGCCCCGGCTGGCCGACGGGGTCGAACTGCTCGGCGAATACCAGGACTCCGGCTACAGCCAGCCGCCGTCGCTCGTGCGGCGGCCTGACGGCCAGGTCATCCAGATGTCCCCGCTGCTGTACCGGGTGACCTGCCGGATCGACGGCTCGCGCGATCCGGGCGCGATCGCGACGCTGGTGAGCGAGGACCTCGGCCGTACCCTCAGCGCGGACCAGGTCCGCTACCTCCTCACGTCGAAGCTGCTCCCGCTCGGGGTCGTCACCAGCGACCGCACCCGGACGCCCCCGCCCAAGGCCAACCCGCTGCTGGCTCTCCGCGCGCGGGGCACCCTGCTGCCGGAACGCGTGGCGAACGCCGCGGGGACTGCCCTCCGGCCGCTGTTCCGCCTGCCCATGGTCATCGCCGTGGTCGGCTGCCTCCTGGCCGTCGACTACTGGCTGTTCGCCGTCCATGGGCTCGGCGGCGGGATTCAGCAGCTCCTGCGAGATCCGGTGGACCTGCTCCTCGTGCTCGGCCTGACCGTGATCTCCGCCGCGTTCCACGAGTGCGGTCACGCCACCGGCTGCCGCTACGGCGGCGCCCGGTCCGGGCTGATCGGCGTGGGCATCTACCTGGTCTGGCCCTCGTTCTTCACCAACGTCACGGACTCCTACCGGCTCAGCCGGGCCGGCCGGCTGCGGACCGATCTCGGCGGCCTGTACTTCAACCTGATCTTCATGCTGGCCCTGGCCGGCATCTACGCGGCCACCTCAGCGCAGATCCTGCTCCTCGTCATCGCGATCACGCACCTGGAGATGATGGAGCAACTGCTGCCGTTCGTCCGCTTCGACGGCTACTTCATTCTGAGCGATCTGGCCGGAGTGCCCGACCTGTTCGCCCGGGTCGTCCCCATCGTGCGCAGCACCGTCTCACGCGGGCCGAGGGACCCGCGGGTGACCGGCCTCCGCCGGCCCGCCCGGACCCTGGTGACGGGCTGGGTCCTGTGCGTCATCCCGCTGCTCGCCGGGGGCCTCGGATACCTCCTGCTGATGCTCCCGGGGATCAACCGCGCGCTGTGGCGCTCCGGCGCCCGCCAGGCGCATCTCCTGTCCGCCGCGCTCGCCGGGCACCGCTACGCGATGGCCGCCGTGGACGCCGTCGGCTTCGCGCTGCTCGCCTTGTCCCTGGCCGGCTCGCTGTACCTGGTGGCCGGTCTGGCGCGGCGGCTCGCCACCGCGGGCCTGCGCTGGTCCGCCGGCAGCGCGGACGCCGCCTCCTGGTCGCCGTGGCCGGTGCGGCCTGCCTGGCCCTGCTGGCCAGTTTCTGGACCGCGCAGGGCCAGTTCCGCGGCTGGTAGCCCGCCTGGCGCACCCGGAGCCGGCCGGCCGGCCACAGCCGGGCCCAGGTGCACCGCCGCGCCGGGCCGTGGCTACTTGGGCTGGAAGCGGATCCCGCCGTCGAAGCGGATGACCTCAGCGTTCATGTAGTCGTTCTCGATCAGCGCCTGGACCAGGTGGGCGAACTCGGCAGCCGTGCCCATCCGCTTGGGGAACACCACCGGCGCGGCCAGCTTGGCCTTGAACTGCTCGGCGTCGGGCGCGAACCCGTAGATCGGGGTGTCGATGATGCCCGGGCAGATGGTGTTTACCCGGACGCCGATGACGGACAGGTCGCGGGCGGCCGGCACGGTCATCCCGATGATGCCGCCCTTGGACGCTGAGTAGGCGACCTGGCCAGTCTGTCCTTCCAGGCCCGCCACCGAGGCTGTGTTGATGACCACGCCGCGCTGGCCGTCCGCGTCGGCGGGCTCGGTGCTGGGCGATGGCTGCCGCGCCGATGCGCATCAGATTGAACGTCCCGATCAGGTTGACGTCGATGACCTTGCGATACGACGCGAGGTCGTGCGGGGAGCCGTCGCGGCCCACGGTCCGTGAGGCCCAGCCGATCCCGGCACAGCTCACCACGGCCCGCAACGGGGCACCGGTGGCGACGGCGGCTTCGACCGCCGCGGTGACGGAGTTCTCGTCGGCTACGTCGGTCTTGACGAACAGGCCGCCGGTCTCGGCGGCGACGGCCTTGCCGTGCTCCTCGTTGAGGTCAGCCACGACAGCCGTGGCGCCCGCGGCCGCGAGCCTGCGGGCCACCGCCGCACCCAGCCCGCTGGCCCCGCCGGAGATGATCGCTGCGGTTCCGTTCAGTTTCATGGGCGGGAGCATACTTCGCGGTTCCGCGCGCCGACCGAACAGGGTTCGGGTTTGCCGCCCGGGTCGCCGTTCCCCGTCCGAGGCGGCCCCGTTTTGTCGGTGCCCCGGTCTACGATCGTGGGGAAAACGGGGAGCCGGGCTACATCCGGGCCAACCGCCGGGGGCCGGGGTGCCCGGGCCCAGGAGAAGCAGGGAGCATGCGGTGACGAAATTCCGGGGGAACCCGTGGGCGGTGCTGCTGGTCGTCTCGCTCGGGTTCTTCATGACCCTGCTCGACCTGACCATCGTGAACATCGCGATCCCGGACATGATCACCAGGCTGCACGCCTCGCTCGACGACGTGCTCTGGGTCATCAACGCCTACGCCCTCGGTGCTTGCCGTCCTGGTGATCACGGCAGGACGGCTCGGCGACCTGATCGGGCCGCGGATCATGTTCGGGGCGGGGATCGCCGTGTTCACGGTGGCCTCCGCCGCGTGCGGGCTGGCCCCGAGCCCCGGCTGGCTGATCGGGTTCCGCGCGGTCCAGGGCCTGGGCGCGGCCATGCTGATGCCGCAGACCCTGACCATCATCACCAATATGTTCCCGGCCGGAGCGCCGCGGCGCCGCGTTCGGCGTCTGGGGCGCGGTGGCCGGCGTGGCCACCATCGCCGGGCCGACCCTGGGCGGGCTGCTGGTGACCGCGTTCGACTGGCGCTGGATCTTCTTCGTCAACCTGCCGTTCGGCGTGATCGTGCTGGTGCTGACCGTCGTCATCATCCCGGACCTGCGGCCCGGGCGGCAGGCACCGGATCGACGTCCCCGGCGTGCTGCTGGCCAGCGCGCGCGCTGCTGGCCATCTGCTACGGCCTGGTCGAGGGGCAGAAGTACAACTGGGGCACGATCACCTCGTTCATCAGCATCCCGCTGGTGCTCGGCGTCGGCGTGCGTGCTGCTCGTGGCGTTCCTGCTGGTCCAGCAGAGCTGACCCAGGACCGGGAGCCGCTGGTGCCCGTTCGCGCTGTTCCGGGACCGGAACTACTCGCGTGATGAACTGGGTGTCCGGCGATGCTGGCGATCGGCATGATGGGCATCTTCCTGCCGTTCACCATCTACCTGCAGTCGGTGCTCGGCTTCTCGGCGCTGCAAGGCCGGGCTGACCATGGCGCCCGCCTCGCTGATCTCGATGTTCGTCGCGCCGGTGGCCGGCCGGATGACCGACAAGATCGGCGGCAAGTACATCCTGATGACCGGCCTGACCCTGTTCGCGGTCGGCATGGGCTGGGTCGCGCTGCATGGCGCAGCACCACGTCCGCCTGGCAGGACTTCCTGCCCCCCCTGATCGTGGCCGGCATCGGCATGGGCTGCACGTTCGCGCCGCTGGTCACGGTGGCCATGCGGAACATCGACCCGCGGATGGCGGGCGCGGCGTCCGGCGTGCTGAACACCGTCCGGCAGGTCGGCCTGGTGATCGGCACCGCCGCCGTGGGCGCGCTGCTGCAGAACCGGCTGGTCGTCGTCCATGACCAGCCAGGCCGCGACGCGGGCGGCAGCCCTGCCCGCCGCAGCTGCGCGGGCCGTTCGTCGCCGGGATCCAGCGACGCGGCCAGCAACGGGATCCAGGTCGGGCCGGGCAGAACGGCTCCGGGATCAAGCTGCCGGCCGGGCTGCCCGCGCGCCTGATGGCCGAGATCGCCCGGATCGGCCACGACGTGTTCACCTTCGGCTACGTGAACGCCATGCGCTCGACCATGGTGCTGCCGATCATCTTGCTGGCCGTGGGCGCGGCTGAGCTGCTCATGCATCAAGGAGCGCGGCGGGCGCCCAGCCGGCGCAGCCGCCGGAGATCCCGGCCGAGCAGGCGGCCCGGCCTGATCCGGCCGGCGGTCCACGGGCCCGGCTCAACTGGCCCGGCTGAACTGGCCCGGCTGAACCGGCCCGGCTCAGCCGGCCCGGCTCAGCTGGCCGGCTCGAAGACCTCCGGCGACCACAGGCCCGGCAGTTCCTCGGCGCCGGAGCCTCGAACGGGAACCGGTCGGCGAACGCCGGCTCCAGGTCGGAGAGCCAGGTGGCGTCCGGGTCGTAACCGGGCGAAGAACGGCTTGCCGACCAGGCCGGGATCACGCGCCTGGATCATGTGCAGGACGAAGACCTTCTCGCCGGCCACCTCGGCGATCCCGTCCACGCACACCTTGCCGGGGGTCGCGGACATGGACGGCCCGCGCACCGTCCGGCACAGGCCGGACACCTCCGGTAGGCGTCGCGGAAGATCTCGTAGCCGCGGCGCCAGCGGCACCGCGAAGTAGTCCTGCGGGCCGGTGTCGCGCTCCACGAACATGTAGTAGGGGACCATGCCCATCCGGACCTGGGTCCGCCACATGCCCGCCCAGGTCGCCGGGTCGTCGTTGATGGACCTGATCAGCGGCGCCTGGGTGCGGATCACCGCGCCGGTGGCCCGGATCCGGCGCACCGCCTCGGCCACCAGCGGCAGACTCCAGCTCCCGCGGATGGGAGAAGTGCGCCATGAAGGCGAGCGACCGGCCCGAGGCCACCACCTGCTCGAACAGCCGCAGCGTGTCGTCGGCGTCGGGGTCGGTGACGAACCGCTGCGGCCAGTAGGCCAGCGACTTGCTGCCGATCCGGATCGACTCGATGTGGTCCAGCCGCGGATCCAGCAGCGGCTCGATGTAGCGGCGCAGCACCGCCGCGCCCATGATCATCGGATCCCCGCCGGTGATCAGGACGCTGGTCACCTCGCGGTGCTCGCCGGAGGTAGCCGACGACCCGGCCGATGTCGGCGGTGGCCATCTTCAGGTCGGGCTCGTCCACGAACTGCGCCCACCGGAAGCAGTACGTGCAGTACGCGTGGCAGGTCTGGCCCTGCTTGGGGAACACCAGCACCGTCTCCGGGTACTTGTGCTGCACGCCCGGGCAGCGGCTCGTCGTCGAGGTCCGGGATGTTCAGCGCCAGCTGCCCGGCCGGGTGCGGGTTCAGCCGCATCCGCACCTCGTGCGCGGCGCGCCCGGACCTCCGCCTCGGGCGCGCCGCCGGCGAGCAGCCCGGCGATCGGGCCGACGTCCGCCTCGGGCAGCATGTCGGCCTGCGGGAAGACCAGCCGGTAGATCGGGTCGTCGGGTGCCGCGTCCCAGTCGATCAGCTCGTCGATGACGTAGGCGTTGGTCCGGAACGGCAGCACGGTCGCGACGGCCCGGACGGCCAGCCGCTCGCCTGCGCCGAGGCCGGCCCGCGCGGTCAGCGCGTCCAGGTGCTTCGCCGTGTACGCGCGGAAACGGCGACCCCGCATCAGGTACCTGGCACGATCTGCCGGATGCCAGTCACGCGTCTCCCTCCGGTCGGTCGCGATCCCGGCGGCCCTGCCGGGATGCGATCTGTGGCCCGCGGCTGACGATCTTCGCCGCGCCTTACCCAGCTGCTCGGCAGCTCCCTGGGCGGCGCCCGGGCCAGCCGGCAGGACGGCGACGCCGGGCAAACACCCGTGCCGGACCCATCCAAAGAGGTCACGCTGAGCGAACGCTGAAGTGGCGTTGACGGTTAGCCGCGCTTGCCCGGCTCCGCTCGGCCGCCTCCCCGTTGGTCGCCCGCTGGTCCGGTCCTGCCGCCAGCCATGGCTTGCCGCCAGGCCCCCACGACTCATCGCTGGTCCCCGCGTCCTCGCGGCCCCCACCGGGACGGTCTGAATCACCCCTTCGTCACGTTTTCCGCGAGCCGGGCACTGGTGGTGCCGGACTCAGATCGTGACAGATGGTTACCCAGTGGGCGGATGATCAATCCTGCGGCACGCCGGGGCCGGGCCCCATCACCCGGCAGAGGGCCGCGGGACAGCCCTGGTCCGGGCCACGGCCCAGGGGGTGAGAGGCTTGGCCCCGTGCTTGAGGAATCCACGTCGGCCAGCCCGAAGGAGCAGGCCATCGTGGTCGACGCCATGGGCGGCGACAACGGCCCGGCGGTGGTCGTGGCTGGCGCCGCGGCCGCCGCGGCGGTGCTGCGGGCCCCGGTGATCCTGGCCGGGCGGCCCGCTGAGCTGCGCGGACTGGTAGCCGAGCACGCTGAGGTGGCGGGGCTGCTGCAGGTCGCACCGGCCGAGGACGCCATCGCGATGGACGAGGGTGCTCTGGCCAGCTGGCGCCGGCCACGCTCCAGCGTGGCCGTGGCGTGCCAGCTGGTCCGCCGGGGCCAGGCCGCGGCCGTGGTGTCGGCGGGCTCCACGGGCGGGGTGGTAGCCACCGCCCGGCTCCGGCTACGCTCCGTGCCCGGCCTGCTCCGCCCGGCCCTGGTGGTCGTGCTGCCCACCCAGCCGCGGCCCACGTTCCTGCTCGACGCGGGCGCCATCGCCGATCCCAAGCCGGAGATGCTGCTGCAGTTCGCCCAGCTGGGGGTGGCCTACGCGCAGCTCGCCCACAACATCTCCGAGCCGAGGGTGGGGCTGCTCACCATCGGGTCCGAGCCGGGCAAGGGCAACAAGCTGGCCCGCCGGGCCCACGAGCTGCTCGCCGCCCCGCCGCCGCACGGCGCCCTGCCGATCCGCTTCACCGGCAACGTCGAGGGCTCCGACCTGCTGACCGGCGCGGTGGACGTGGTGGTGACCGACGGCTTCACCGGCAACGTCGCGCTCAAGACGCTGGAGGGAGCGATGGGGTTCGCGGCCGGGCAGCTGCGGAATGTGCTGGGCGGTTCCCGGGCGGCCCGGGCCGGCGCGCTGCTGCAGCGCCGGGGGCTGCGCGAGCTACGCGGGCGGCTCGACTCCGAGAGCTACGGGGGCGCCGCCCTGCTGGGCCTGGAAGGGACCATCGTCATCGCCCACGGCGCGTCCAGCCCCCGCGCCATCACGTCCGCGTGCCTGCTCGCCGCGGATCTGGTCAGGGGCCAGATCACCGACCGGATCCGGGAACGCCTCGGACACGGCCGCGGCGCTCACTTCCTCCGCCGTAACTGACCCATCCCGCGGCCAGAACTGACCCAGCCCGCCGGATGACCACGCCCATTCAGGGACACTACCCACCCTGGGACACATCCACCGCACGGGCGCATCCACCCCGCAGACACCACCAGCCCCAGAGTTACCACACCTTCGCCCGTGATCATGGGGTTGCTGTGGCTATAGCAACAGCAACCCCATGATCACGGTGCTGGACCGCCCGCCGCCAGGCGCTCGGGCCGCCGAAGGCGCGGGCCCAGGGGGCGTGATCACCAGCCGGGAGGCCGGCCAGCGGGACCGGATCACGGATTTATTGGCCCGGGCCTACCCGGCGTGGTCGCTAGGCTTGGGGTATGGCGGATCCACGGGATGTTCTCGCGCAGCGGGTGTCGGCTGCGCTCGGTGCGGCGTTCGGCCCCGAGTACGAGGCCGCCGACCCGGTGATCCGGCCGTCCTCGTTCGCCGACTACCAGTCCAACGCGGCCCTGCCGCTGGCCAAGAGGCTGGGGCGGCCACCGCGCGACATCGCGGCGGACATCGTCAGCCATCTCGACCTGGCCGGCGTCGCCGGGCCGCCCGAGGTGAGCGGCCCGGGCTTCATCAACTTCAGGCTCCTGCCGGGCTGGATCGCCGGGCAGGCCAGCGAGCAGCTCGCTGACCCGCGGCTGGGTGTGGCGCAGGCCGATCCGGCCCCGCGGGTGGTGGTGGAGTACTCCTCACCCAACGTGGCCAAGGAGATGCACGTCGGCCACTTGCGCACGACGATCGTCGGCGATGCGCTGGCCCGGATCCTGGAGTTCGCCGGCCAGGAAGTGATCCGGGATAACCACCTGGGCGACTGGGGCACCCCGTTCGGGATGCTGATCGAGCATCTGCTCGACGTGGGCGAAGACTCCGCCGACGCGGACCAGCTCCGGAGCAACCCGAACGCGTTCTATCAGGCCGCGCGGCGCAAGTTCGACTCCGACCCGGAGTTTGCCGAGCGGGCGCGGCAGCGGGTGGTGCTGCTGCAGGGCGGTGACGAGGCCACCCTCCAGCTCTGGCAGCACCTGGTCGACATGTCGCTGGACTACCTGCACCGGATCTACCGCCAGCTCGGGGTCACGCTGACCGACGCGGACATCCGCGGGGAGAGCTTCTATAACGACCTGCTGGCCGAGGTGTGCGCCGAACTGGAGGCGAGCGGGGTCGCGGTCATCAGCGACGGCGCGCTGTGCGCGTTCCCGCCCGGGTTCACCGGCCGGGACGGCGAGCCACTGCCAGTGATCATCCGCAAGCGGGACGGCGGCTACAACTACTCCACGAGCGACCTGGCCACCATCCGGTACCGGATCCGGGACCTGCATGTGGACCGGGCGATCTACGTCGTGGGCTCGTCCCAGGCGCTGCACTTCCAGATGGTCTTCGCGGTGGCCAGGCAGGCGGGGTGGATCCCGGCCACGGCCCGGTTCGAGCATGCGCAGATAGGCAACGTGCTGGGGACCGACGGGAAGCTGCTGCGCACCCGGGCCGGCGACACGATCAAGCTGAGCGAGCTGCTGCGGGAAGGCGTCGAGCGCGCGCGCAAGGTATTCGACGAGCTCAACACCAGCGCAGAGCTCGACGAGGGCGAGCGCGCCGCTATCGCGGAGGCGGTCGGGATCGGCGCGATCAAGTACGCGGACCTGTCCACCGCACGGGACAGCGAGTACGTATTCGACTGGGACCGGATGATCTCGTTCCGGGGGAACACCGGGCCCTACCTGCAGTACGCGACCGCCCGGATCCGGTCCATCTTCCGCCGGGCCGGCCTCGACCCGGCCGACGCCCGCGCCCCGATCACGCTGGCCGAGCCGGCCGAGCGGGCTCTCGCGCTGCGCCTGCTCGGCTTCGGGGCCGTGGTCCAGCAGGCCGGGGAGACCACTCAGCCGCACCTGCTGGCGGGCTTCCTGTTCGAGGTGGCCAGCGCGTTCACCACGTTCTATGAGCAGTGCCCGGTGCTCCAGGCGGAGCCGTCCGTCCGGGACAGCCGGCTGGCCCTGTCCGCGCTGACCCTGCGGGTCCTGCTGACCGGGCTGGACCTGCTGGGGATCCCGGTGCCCGCGCGGATGTAGCAGGCTCCCCGGGCGCGGGCCGGAACGAAAAGACCGTTAGGGCGCATGGGCGCCAGGACCGGGGCGGGCAGGTTCCGGTGATTCCGGAGCGTGCTCCCAGGGAAATCCCAGACTGTACCGCCTGATGTCCCAGCCGGGCCGGGCAGTCTCAGGGTCATGGACAACATCGATGAGCCCCCGGGCGGCGAGCCGGCCCCGGAGTCGCGCCCGACTGAGCAATTCTGGCCGATGAGTCAGGAATCCGCGGGGAACCAGGCCCCGGGCCCCCGGCGGCGGAACCTGCTGCACTGGACGATCGGGCTGGTCGCGGCCGGGGCGCTGGCCGTGGGCGGCATCGTGGCCGGAGCCTCCCTGGCCGGGCATTCGTCGCCAGCCGCCGGCACCCCGGCGGCCGGGCCGGGTACCCAGGCCGCGGCCCTGAACACCGCGATCAATTCGGCCAACGCCGCCAGCGCCCTGGCGCTGACCTCGTCCGGCGCGAGCACGGCGGGCGCGAGCACGGCGGGCGCGAGCACGGCGGGCGCGAGCACGGCGGGCGCGAGCACGGCGGGAGGCAGCACGGCGGGCCATCCGTGCCGCACCGCGCTGAAGACGGCCCGCGCCGACCGGCAGGCCGGGAACCGGACCGCGGCCCGGGCGGCCCTCAAGGCGGCGGCCCGCGCTGCCGGGCCCTGCGGCGCCGCCTGTTCCGGGTGGCCCTGCGGCGCGGGATCGACGGGCAGTTCACCTTCCGCGGCAAGGGTGGCGTCATCCGGACCCTGGCCTTCGAGCGTGGCGTGGTCCAGTCCGTCAGCGGCAGCGACGTCGTGGTGCGGGCGGCCGACGGCACCACCTGGAGCTGGGACCTGGTCAGCAACACCGTCGTGCGGGAGAGCGGGCAGAAGGCCAGCACCAGCGCGGTGACCACCGGCGAGCCCGTCTGGGTGGGCGGCCCGGTCGTTTCCGGGGCCAGGGATGCCCGGCTGATCGTGGTCCGGCCGCCGTCCGCCTCGTCCAGCCCGGCCCCGGCGCCCTCGGCCTCCAGCAGCTCCGCGTCCAGCAGCTCCGCGTCCAGCAGCTCCGCATCCGGCAGCTGACCATCCGCCCCGGCCCCTCCGCCAGCCGACGGGGGGACCGCGCAGGCTCCCGCAGGCCCAGCCTGCGGGAGCCGGTACTCTTTGCTCGCCACGCCCAGGGCGGCCCGCAGGCCAGCCCGCTGGCCAGCCGCGCCGGCCGTACCGTTCCTCCCAGGTGATGACAGACAACGACCGGATCCCCCAGGTGCTCGTCGTGGACGACGAGCCGAACATCCGTGAGCTGGTGCAGGTCGCGCTCAAGTTCCACGGCTGCGCGGTCGCGACCGCGGCCAGCGGGAAGGACGCGCTCCGGCAGGCGGAGGCGGCCCGCCCGGACCTCATCGTGCTCGACGTGATGCTGCCTGACCTGGACGGGTTCGAGGTGTGCCGGCGGCTCAGGGCGGCCGGCAACGACGTGCCGGTGATCTTCCTGACCGCGCGGGACACCTCGTCCGACACCGTCACCGGCCTGGCCCTGGGCGGCGACGACTACGTCACCAAGCCGTTCTCGGTGGAAGCGCTGGTGGCCCGGGTGCGGGCCGTGCTCCGGCGGGCCGCGCGGAACGCCGGCCAGGCCGGTGACGCCCCGGCGGACCAGGGCATCCTGCGCGCCGGGGACCTGGAACTCGATGAATCCCGGTGGACCGTGCACCGCGGGGGGACGCCGGTGGAGCTGTCGCCGACCGAGTTCCGGCTGCTCGCCTACCTGATGCGGCACCAGGGCCTGGTGCTGACCCGGGCCCAGCTGCTGGAGAGCGTGTGGGGCTGGGACTACGCCGGGCAGTCCCAGATCGTCGAGACCTACGTCAGCTACCTGCGGCACAAGCTTGACCCGCTGGGCCCGCCGCTGATCCACACCCAGCGCGGGGTGGGGTACAGCCTGCGGCCGGGCGCCCGGCCGGAGGGATGAGCGCCCCCCCGGCCGGAGGGATGACCGCACCCTGGCCGGCGCCTGAGCACCGCGACGGGCCGGCCTGGGCTGGCCGGACGACGCCGCCCCGGACCCGGGGCGGCGGGCTGGCGGGATGCTGTCCCTGCGCGCCCGGCTGCTGGTCCTGCTGATCTGCGTGACCACGGCCTTCCTGCTGATCATGGGGGTGGTCAGCACGCTCGTGCTGAGCAAGCGGCTGGGCAGCGAGTTCGACGCGGAGCTGGTGGCCGCCGCCCAGCACTCCCCGCAGCAGATCGCCAGCAATCCCGGCGGCTACGTGGCGGTGGAGATCACCCCCTTCCCGGTCCGGATCCGGCCGCTGACCAGCAACTCCGCCGCGACCCGGGAACTGGCCGCCGCGGCGGCGAGCCTGATCACCAGGCACCTGGCCCGGGACTACGTCGACGGCCAGCCGTTTGACCTGACCCGCGCTGCGGGCCCCGGGACCAGCGGCCCCCGGCTGCGGGCGGTGGCCCGGGTGGTCCCGGCCCGCACCAACGGCGGGCTGCGCGCGGTGCTGATCGTGGCCCGCCCGGTCGGCGCGGTCACCGATCAGGTCAGCGGGATCGTCATCGCCGAGGTGATCACCGGGGGCGCGCTGATCCTGCTGCTGGCGATCAGCGGGCGCTGGCTGATCGGCCGGGGCCTGGCCCCGCTGGGCCAGATGGCCCGGACCGCCCGCCAGATCACCTCGCGCGGTGATCTGACCGCGCGGATGCCGGAGGCGGACGACAGCACTGAGGTGGGACAGCTTGGCGGGGCGATCAACGCCATGCTGGACCGGATCCAGCAGGCCTTCGGGGCCCGCTGGCGGTCGGAGCAGAAGGTGCGCCAGTTCGCCGCCGACGCCTCGCACGAGCTGCGCACGCCGCTGACCACCATCCGCGGCTACGCCGAGCTGTACCGGCAGGGCGCGCTGGGCCCGGATCAGCTGCCCAGCGCGATGCGCCGGATCGAGCAGGAATCGCAGCGGATGAGCACCCTGGTCGCCGAGCTGCTCGAGCTGGCCCGGCTGGATCGCACCTCGTCGCTGGACCTGACCGAGACGGACCTGTCCCTGCTGGTCCGGGACGCGGCCGCGGACGCCCTGGCGGTGGAGCCGGGGCGGCCGGTCACGGCGGAGGCGCCGGACCGGCTGATCGCCGTGGTGGACGAGGCCCGGATCCGGCAGGTGCTGGCCAACCTGCTGGGCAACGTCCGGGAGCACACGCCCCCGCAAGCCCCGGTCGCGGTCCGGCTGGCCCCGGTCCGCGGCGGCGCGGTGCTCGAGGTCGCCGACGGGGGGCCGGGGATGTCCGGGGAGGACGCCGCCCGGGCCTTCGACCGCTTCCACCGCGGCACGGACCGGCCGGGCAGCGAGAGCGGCCCCGGCGGGGGCGACGGCGACGCGGCCCCCCGGGGCGGCAGCGGGCTGGGCCTGTCCATCGTGCAGGCCATCGCGGCCGCGCACGGCGGCCAGGCGGTGCTGGAGTCGCGGCCCGGCTACGGGACGCGGGTCAGGATCTGGCTCCCCACCGGGTCCCCGGCTCCCGACTCCCGGTTAACTTCCCGCTAACGGTTTTTCCGGCGTGCTCATCGCCGCCCCGGTCCGGGCGGAGATGGGCACGGTCCCACCGGGCGGGTCACGGCGCGGCCGCGGCCCCGGAGGGAGTGGGCAGATGCTCGAACAGGTAGTAGACGCCCAGCAGGCCGTAGATGACCAGTGCGGCCAGCGGCGCACCGAACGCCGCGACCAGGGTGGCCGCCACATAGCCGAGCAGCCCGCCGGTGAACCCCGGTATCGAGCGCCGCAGCGCCTCTGGCTGGGCCTGCCCGCCCAGCCGCTCGGCGTGCGTCACCACGTAGATCCACAGGCCCGCGAAGCCGAGGGAGGCCGCGATCAGCACCAGCCCGTAGGTGACGGTCGCGGCGACGCCGCCCGGGTGCTGCAGGTGGTCCGCGACCAGCGAGGTCGGGAACGGGATGGCCACCACGGCCATGAGCAGCAGCAGGTTGATGACCAGCAGCGGCCGGTCCACCCGGGTGACGTGAGCCAGCATCGTGTGGTGGTTCATCCACATGATCCCGATGGTGAGGAAGCTGACCACGTAGGCGAAGTACTGCGGCCAGGCGGCGAGCAGCTGATCGGTGAGCGTGGGGTGAGCCCGGCTGGGCCCGGGGAGCCGCAGGCTGAGCACGAGCAGGGTGATCGCGATGGCGAACACCCCGTCGCTGAACGCCTCGGTGCGCCTGCTATCCACGGCTCCGGGGCCGCCCGTCCCGGCCGGTTCAGCCTGTGGGCTGGTCGGCCGGGGCCGGCGCGGCCGGGGCGGCGGGCGGCGGCGCGGCGCTGGGGGGCGGCTGCACCGAGCGGACCAGGACCTGGGCGACGTCGACGACTTCGAGGGTGTCCTTGGCTTGTCCGGAGGCTTTCTTGGCCGCGACGGCGTCGCCCAGCATGACCAGGCAGTAGGGGCAGCCGGTGGAGATGGTGTCCGGGTCGGTGCCCAGGGCCTCGTCGATCCGCTCGGTGCCGATCCGCTTGCCGATGCGTTCTTCCATCCACATCCGGGCGCCGCCCGCGCCGCAGCAGAACCCGCGGTTCTTGCACCGGTGCATCTCCTGCGCCTGCACGCCGGGGACGGCTTCCATGATTTCCCGGGGCGGGGTGAACACCTTGTTGTGCCGGCCGAGGAAACACGGGTCGTGGTAGGTGATCTTCTCCTGCACCGCGGTGACCGGGGTGATCTTGCCCTGCTCGACCAGTGCCGCCAGCAGCTGGGTGTGGTGGACCACCTCATAGTTCCCGCCCAGCTGCGGGTACTCGTTGGCGATCGTGTTGAAGCAGTGCGGGCAGGACGCGACGATCGTCTTCCCCGCCCCCCTGGCCAGGCCGGCCTCGTTGAGGGTCTCGATGTTCTGGTCGGCGAGCATGGAGTAGACGAACTCGTTGCCCATCCGCCGCGCCGGGTCCCCGGTGCAGGCCTCGGCCGGCCCGAGGACCGCGAAGCTCACCCCGGCCTGGTGCAGCAGCGTGGCGATGGCCTTGGTGGTCTTCCTGGCCCGGTCTTCCAGCGCCCCGGCGCAGCCCACCCAGAACAGGTACTCGGTGGCGTCCGGGATCGCCCCGTCGATCACCGGAACCTCGAAGTCGAGCTCCTCCGCCCAGGCCAGCCGCCTGGCCGCGCCCATGCCCCACGGGTCGCCCTTGTTCTCCAGGTTCTTCAGCATCCCGGCCGCCTCCTGGGGGAACGCGGACTCGATCAGGACCTGGTGGCGGCGCATCCCGTCGATGTGGTCGATGTGCTCGATATCGACCGGGCATTCCTCCACGCACGCCCCGCAGTTCGTGCACGACCAGAGCACGTCCGGGTCGATCACCCCGTGCTCCGCCTCGTGCCCACCAGCGGGCGGCCCGCCTCGAACTTGACCGCGTCGGGGAGGTGCCTCCCGGGCCTCGTCGCTGACGGCCAGCAGGTAGGGGGCCTTGGCCAGGGCGTGGTCGCGCAGGTCCAGGATGACCTGCTTGGGCGACAGCGGCTTGCCGGTCGCCCAGGCCGGGCACTGGGACTGGCACCGGCCGCACTCGGTGCAGGTGGCCATGTCCAGCAGGCCCTTCCAGGTGAAGTCCTCGATCTTCCCCAGGCCGAACACGTCGGTGTCCGGGTCGGCCTCCTCGAAGTCCAGCACCGTCCCGCCGCTGCGCATCGGCTCCAGCGCGCGCAGCGCGTCCGGGCGGCGGGAGAACAGCACGTTGATGGGCGCGGTGATGATGTGCAGATGCTTGGAATAGGTCACGAACACCCCGAACCCGAGCACCACCGCCAGCTGCAGCAGCAGGAAGGTGGTCTCGATCACCTTGTTCGCACTCACGCCGAGCGGCGCCAGCCAGTGCCCGGCGATCTGCGAGGCGAACGCGCCGTGGGCGTAGGGGAAGTCGCCGGTGTTGATCTGCGCACCCCGGTAGATCAGCAGCGTCGCGATCACGGCGAAGATCCCGCCCAGCACCAGCCACGCGGCGCCGGTGTGACTGCCGGAGAACCGGGAATCGCGGCCCTCCTTCTCCGGGTTGTTACGCAGCCGGATGACCGCGAACGTGACGATGCCGGCCAGCACCCCCACCGCGAACAGGTCCTCGATGAACCCGACCAGCGCCCAGTGGCCGATCCCCCAGATCGCGAACGTCTTGTCGAACAAGTCCCCGTACGCCTCGATGATCGTCAGCAGCAGCACGATGAAACCCCAGAACGTCACCGCGTGCGCGGCCCCCGGGACCGTCCAGCGCAGCAGCTTGCGCTGCCCGATCACCTCAGCAGCCTGCACCCCGGCATCACGGCCCGGATGCGAGCGCACCGCCGCGATCCGCTCCGGCGCCGGCTGCCCCGCCCGCCCTGCCCGGTACAGCCACCACAGCCGCCGGCCCGCCAGCGCAAACGCCGCCACCGTCACAACCAGGCCGACCACAATCCGCAGGACCACGAAGAACCTCCTCAAGCGGCGGCGGGCAGGCAGGACCCGGCGCTGCGCCGGCTGCCAGCGTACGCCGCGCCGCCCTGCCCCCATGATCAAGGCGCCGCGTCCCGGTGATCAAGAGGCAGGCGGCGTGACCCCGCCGACATCCTACCGATGGGTAACTTGCGGGCGGCACGCCTGGCCGGAACTCGCGGCGGCGGGAATCTTTCCGCGGGCCCAAAGTTGAGCCAAGTAGACTCAACTGATTTGCCAGGAGTCAGTGTCCCTGGCAAGCTTGAGCCGGCAAGGCTCAAGGCAACAGACAATCACACACAAGGACTACACATGGCACGTGCGGTAGGTATCGACCTCGGAACCACCAACTCCGTCGTCGCGGTTCTCGAAGGCGGCGAGCCCACGGTTATCGCCAACGCGGAGGGCTCACGGACCACCCCGTCCGTCGTCGCCTTCGCCAAGAACGGCGAGGTGCTGGTCGGCGAGGTCGCCAAGCGGCAGGCGGTGACCAACGTCGACCGCACGATCCGCTCGGTCAAGCGCCAGATGGGCACCGACTGGACCGTCAAGATCGACGGCAAGAAGTTCACCGCCCAGCAGATCAGCGCCTTCATCCTGCAGAAGCTGAAGAGGGACGCCGAGTCCTACCTCGGCGAGACGATCACCGACGCGGTGATCACCGTCCCGGCGTACTTCAGCGACGCCCAGCGGCAGGCCACCAAGGAGGCCGGCCAGATCGCGGGGCTGAACGTGCTGCGGATCATCAACGAGCCGACCTCCGCCGCGCTCGCCTACCACCTGGAGAAGGAGGGCGAGGCCACCATCCTGGTCTTCGACCTCGGCGGCGGCACCTTCGACGTCTCGCTGCTGGAGGTCGGCGACGGCGTGGTCGAGGTCAAGGCCACCAGCGGCGACAACCACCTCGGTGGTGACGACTGGGACCAGCGCATCGTGGACTGGCTGGTGCAGGACTTCAAGAACGACTACGGCATCGACCTGTCCAAGGACAAGATGGCGCTGCAGCGGCTGCGCGAGTCGGCGGAGAAGGCCAAGATCGAGCTGTCCGGCTCCGCCGAGACCACGATCAACCTGCCCTACATCACCCACTCCGAGCAGGGCCCGCTGCACCTGGACACCAAGCTCACCCGGGCCGAGTTCCAGAAGATGACCTCGGACCTGCTCGACCGCTGCAAGGGCCCGTTCCAGCAGGTCATCAAGGACGGCAACACCAAGCTCGGGGACATCCAGCACGTGGTGCTGGTCGGCGGTTCCACCCGGATGCCCGCCGTGGTCGACCTGGTCAAGGAGCTGACCGGCGGCAAGGAGCCGAACAAGGGCGTCAACCCGGACGAGGTCGTCGCCGTGGGCGCCTGCCTGCAGGCCGGCGTGCTCAAGGGTGAGGTCAAGGACGTCCTGCTGCTGGACGTGACCCCGCTGTCGCTGGGCATCGAGACCAAGGGCGGCATCTTCACCAAGCTGATCGAGCGCAACACCACCATCCCGACCAAGCGGTCGGAGATCTTCACCACGGCCGACGACAACCAGCCGTCCGTGCAGATCCAGGTGTTCCAGGGTGAGCGCGAGATCGCCGCGTACAACAAGAAGCTCGGCATGTTCGAGCTGTCCGGCCTGGCCCCCGCGCCGCGCGGCATCCCGCAGATCGAGGTCGCCTTCGACATCGACGCCAACGGGATCGTCAACGTCTCCGCCAAGGACCTGGGCACCGGCAAGGAGCAGCGGGTCACCATCTCCGGTGGGTCCGCGCTGTCCAAGGACGAGATCAACCGGATGATGGCCGACGCGGAGAAGTTCGCCGCGGAGGACGCCGCCCGCCGCGAGGAGGCCGAGGTCCGCAACCGCGCGGACACCCTCGCCTACCAGACGGAGAAGTTCCTGGGCGAGAACGCGGACAAGGTCCCGGACGACATCAAGTCCGAGGTGGAAGAGTCCATCGCCGACCTGAAGAAGGCGCTCGAGGGCACCGATATCGAGGCGATCAAGGAGGCCACCGAGAAGGCGGCCACCGTCAGCCAGAAGATGGGCACCGCGATCTACGCCCAGACCCAGGCCAGCCGCGGCCGAGGACACCTCGACCTCCACCGCTGACGAGACCGCGGACGACGACGAGGTCGTCAACGCCGAGATCGTGGACGAGGACCGCAACGCGGGCGAGGGTGGCGCCGCCTGATGAACTCGCCAGAGGACACCAACGACGGGCCGGTGATCCGTGACCTCAGGCGCATCGACCCGGTGACCGGCCAGGTCAGGGACCCGCAGGGGCGCCGCGACGGCGCCCCGGGCAAGCCGGGCCGGCCGGGCCGGCACGCGGCCTCCAAGCCGGGCGGGACTGGGACCCGCCCCGCGGCACCAGGCGGTGCCGCGGGGGCCCAGCCCCCCGGCGGGGGCGGCGGCGCCGGCCGGTCCCGGGCCAGCCTCAGGGCCAGCCCGCGGCGGGCAGGCCGCCGGGGACGGTCCGCCGCAGGACGCGCCAGCAGGCGGCCCGCCGCCCGCTGGCCCTCCCGGCGGCTCCCGCGCGGACGGCTCCCGCCCCGGTGACGGGGCCCCGGGTGCCGCCCCGGCCCCGCCCGGCGGCCCGGGCGGCGACGCCCTGGCCGCGCAGCTGGCCGAGCGCACCGCCGACCTGCAGCGCGTGCACGCGGAGTACGCCAACTACCGCAAGCGCGTCGAGCGCGACCGGCTGGCCGTCCGCGAGCAGGCCCTGGCCAACGTGCTGGGCTCGCTGATCCCGGTGCTGGACGACATCGGCCGGGCGCGCGAGCACGGGGACCTGAACGGTGCGTTCAAGTCGGTCGGCGAATCGCTGGAGACCATCGCCGCGAAGCTGGGCCTGGAGAGTTTCGGTGAGCCCGGCGAGCCGTTCGACCCGCTGGTCCACGAGGCCCTGATGCACTCCTACTCACCGGATGTGACCGAGCCGACCGCAGTCCAGATCCTGCAGCCCGGCTACAAGGTGGGCGAGCGGATCATCCGCCCGGCCCGCGTCGCGGTCGCGGAACCCGGTGACGGACCAGCCCCGGACGACCAGGCCGAGGCGCGCGAGCCACGGGGAACTCCGGCGGGAAACAACTGACCCCCGGGGAGAGGTAGTAAGTGAGCACGAAGGACTTCCTCGAGAAGGACTACTACAAGGTCCTGGGCGTCTCCAAGAGCTCGACACCGGACGAGATCAAGAAGTCGTACCGGAAGCTCGCCCGCAAGTACCACCCGGACGCCAACAAGGGTGACCCCAAGGCGGAGGAGCGGTTCAAGGAGATCTCCGAGGCCTACAACACGCTGTCTGACAGCAAGCGGCGCAAGGAGTACGACGACGCGCGCTCGCTGTTCGGCGGCGGGTTCCGGGGCGCCGGACAGGGCGCGCCGGGCGGCGCGGGCGGCGGCTTCGGCGGCTTCGACCTGGGCGACCTGTTCGGCGGCCGGCCAGGCGGCGGCGGGGCGGGCGGCGGCGGCGGGCTCGGCGACATCCTGGGCGGCGTATTCGGCCGGGGCGGGGGCGGCGCGCGCACCGCGCAGAACCGCCCGCGGCGCGGCGCCGACGTGGAGACCGAGACCTCGCTGTCGTTCAGCGACGCGCTGGACGGCGTCACGGTCAGCCTGCGGCTGGCCGGCGAGGGCCCGTGCCCGACCTGTAAGGGCACCGGGGCCAAGGCGGGCACGGTGCCGCGGGTCTGCCCGAACTGTGAGGGGACCGGCCAGGAGAGCAAGAACCTGGGCAGTTTCGCGTTCTCCGAGCCGTGCCACGAGTGCCGTGGGCGCGGGCTGGTGGTCGAACGACCCGTGCCCGGTCTGCTCCGGCAGCGGGCGGGCGATGAGCACCCGGACCATCCAGGCGCGCATCCCCGCGGGCGTCGCCGACGGGCAGCGGATCAAGCTCAAGGGCAAGGGCGCGCCCGGCGAGCGCGGCGGTCCCGCCGGGGACCTGTACGTGCGCGTGCACGTCACGCCGCATCCGGTGTTCGGCCGGACCGGGCACAACCTGACGGTCACGGTGCCGGTGACGTTCCCCGAGGCCACGCTGGGCGCGGAGATCAAGGTGCCGTCGCATCGCGGGGCCCCGGTCAGCGTCCGGATCCCGGCGGGCACCCCGAACGGCCGCACCTTCCGGGTGCGGGGCAAGGGCGTGCGCCGCAGCGACGGGACCAACGGGGACCTCCTGGTCACCGTGCAGGTGCAGGTGCCCCAGCACGTGAACGGCCAGGCCCGGAAGGCCCTGGAGGACTTCCGGGAGGCCACCGCCGGGCAGGACCCGCGCGATGACCTGCTGCAGCGCGCCCGGAGCGGGTGACGACGTGAGCAGCCCGTTTGGCCTGTCCGACGACGCGCCCGTGTACGTCATCTCCGTCGCCGCCCAGCTGGCCGGCCTGCACCCGCAGACCCTCCGGTACTACGACAAGCTGGGCCTGGTCTCACCCGGCCGGTCGGCCGGGGGCGGCCGGCGCTACTCGCTGCGCGACGTGCTCGCGCTGCGCGAGGTGCAGCGGCTGTCCCAGGAAGAGGGGGTCAGCCTCTCTGGCATCAAGCGCATCCTGGAGCTGGAGGGCGAGCTGCGCCGGCACCAGCAGCGGCTGGCCGAGGTGAGCGCGGACCTCGCCCAGCTGCGCGTCGAGCTCGAATCCACCCGCTCGGTGGCCGCCCGGCTCGCCGGCCTGCTCCGCGCCCGGGCGGGCGGCGCCCAGCTCGTCGCCCTGCACGACCCGGGCGCCGGGCAGGCCAGCGGGCCGCCGGCACCCCGGCCGGAGCGCCGGGCGCTGACGACTGCCCCCCGGCGCCGGTCGGCGGAACAGGCCGGGCCGGGCGAGGACGAGCTGCCCGCCGCGCCCGGCTGACCCGCCGCGCACCCATCCGAATCATCCGCAACGAAAACCACCCGGACCCACCGGGGTCCAGAAAGCAACCATGGACGACAAGCTCACCCGAAAGAGCCAAGAGGCGGTATCCGACGCCGTCCGGCGGGCCACCGCCGACGGTAACCCGCACGTGGAGCCGCTGCACCTGCTGGCCGCGCTGGTCAGCCAGGAGGGCGGGACCGCGGCACCGCTGCTGCGGGCCGTGGGCGCGGACGCCGCTGCGGTGCTCCGCACCACCGAGGACCAGATTGCCCGGCTGCCCAAGGCCGCGGGATCCACGGTCAGCGCGCCGGACACCGCGCGTCCGCTGGCCCTGGCGCTGGCCACGGCGGCCAAGCGGGCCCGGGAGATGGGCGATGAGTACGTCTCGACCGAGCACCTCCTGGTCGGCCTGGCGGCCGACGGCGGCCAGGCCGCGGACGTGCTGCGCCAGGCCGGCGCCGGTCCCGACGAGCTGCTCGGCGCGTTCGAGAAGGTGCGCGGGCACGCCCGGGTCACCACGGAGAACCCCGAGGACACCTACCAGGCCCTGGAGAAGTACGGGATCGACCTCACCCAGCAGGCCCGGGACGGCGCCCTGGACCCGGTCATCGGCCGGGACGCGGAGATCCGCCGGGTCATCCAGGTGCTGTCCCGGCGGACCAAGAACAACCCGGTCCTGATCGGCGAGCCCGGCGTGGGCAAGACCGCCGTGGTCGAGGGCCTGGCCCAGCGGATCGTGGCCGGCGACGTGCCCGAGTCACTGCGCGGCAAGCGGCTGGTCGCCCTGGACCTGGCCGCGATGGTGGCCGGGGCCAAGTACCGGGGGGAGTTCGAGGAGCGGCTCAAGTCCGTCCTGAACGAGATCAAGCAGAGCGACGGTGAGGTCATCACCTTCATCGACGAGCTGCACACGGTCGTCGGCGCGGGCGCGGCCGAGGGCGCGATGGACGCGGGCAACATGCTCAAGCCGATGCTGGCCCGCGGCGAGCTGCGCATGGTCGGCGCCACCACGATGGACGAATTCCGCGAGCGGATCGAGAAGGACCCCGCCCTGGAGCGGCGCTTCCAGCAGGTGCTCGTGGGCGAGCCGTCGGTCGAGGACACCATCGCGATCCTCCGCGGGCTCAAGGGCCGCTACGAGGCGCACCACAAGGTGCAGATCTCCGACGCGGCGCTGGTCGCCGCGGCGGCCCTGTCTGACCGCTACATCACCGCCCGGTTCCTGCCCGACAAGGCCATCGACCTGATCGACGAGGCCGCCTCACGGCTCCGGATGGAGATCGACTCGCGGCCAGTCGAGATCGACGAGCTGCAGCGGTCCGTGGACCGGATGAAGATGCAGGAGATGGCCCTGGCCAAGGAGGCCGACCCGGCGAGCAAGGAGCGGCTGGAGCGGCTCCGCGCCGACCTGGCTGACCGGCAGGAGCAGCTCACCGCGCTGGTGGCCCGCTGGGAGCGGGAGAAGTCCAGCCTGAACAAGGTCGGTGACCTGAAGAAGCAGCTCGATGACCTGGAAGGCCTGGCCGAGCGGGCCGAGCGGGACGCCGACTTCGAGACCGCGTCGCGGCTGCGGTACGGGGACATCCCCAAGCTGGAGGCCGAGATCGCCGCGGCCACCGCGGCCGCGGCCAGCAACGACACGGGCGTCACGGCCAGCCCCGAGGCGCCGATGGTCAAGGAGGAAGTCGGCCCGGACGACGTCGCTGACGTGGTGGCGTCCTGGACCGGCATCCCGGCCGGGCGGCTGCTCGAAGGGGAGACCGGCAAGCTGCTGCGGATGGAAGACGAGCTGGGCCGGCGCATCATCGGCCAGGGCCGGGCCGTCCAGGCCGTGGCCGACGCGGTCCGCCGGTCGCGGGCGGGCGTGGCCGACCCGGACCGCCCGATGGGGTCGTTCCTGTTCCTCGGGCCGACCGGGGTGGGCAAGACCGAGCTGGCCAAGGCGCTGGCCGAGTTCCTGTTCGACGACGAGCGCGCCATGGTGCGCATCGACATGAGCGAGTACGGCGAGAAGCACTCGGTGGCCCGGCTGGTCGGCGCGCCGCCCGGCTACGTGGGCTACGAGGAGGGCGGCCAGCTGACCGAGGTGGTCCGGCGCCGTCCGTACAGCGTGGTGCTGCTCGACGAGGTCGAGAAGGCCCACCCGGAGGTGTTCGACATCCTGCTCCAGGTGCTCGACGACGGCCGGCTGACCGACGGCCAGGGCCGGACCGTGGACTTCCGGAACACGATCCTGATCCTGACCTCCAACCTCGGGTCCCAGTACATCGCCGACCCGTCGCTGAACGAGGAGGCCAAGCGGGTCGCGGTGATGAAGGTGGTGCAGGCCACGTTCAAGCCGGAGTTCCTGAACCGGCTGGACGACGTGATCCTGTTCGACTCGCTGAACACCGAGGAGCTCAGCCGGATCGTGGACCTGCAGGTGGCGCGGCTGGGCAAGCGGCTGGCCGACCGGCGGCTCACGCTCCAGGTCACGCCCGGCGGCGCGGGAATGGCTGGCCCTGACCGGGTTTGACCCGATCTACGGCGCGCGCCCGCTGCGCCGGCTGATCCAGTCAGCGATCGGCGACCAGCTGGCCCGGGCCCTGCTGTCCGGCCAGATCATCGACGGCGACCGGGTCGAGGTTGACCTGGATCCGGCGTCGGACGCGCTGGTCGTGCGCCGGTCTCAGCTCTCCGCGGCCGGGGTGGCCGGGCCCGGCGCGGGCGGATCGGACGGGAGCTCGTCCAGCAGCCGGTCGTAGTCGTCCTCGGGCAGGCCAAGGTCAACCCGGATCCGGTAGCGCAGGCTGAGCAGCAGCCGGAGCTCGGTCGGGTCTCCGGTAGCGGAGAACCCGGCCGGGCGGCCGGGCGGGGCTGGCTCACGAGGGTCCCAGCCCGCCCCCAGCCGGCCCAGGCACAGCCCGACCCCGGTGGTCGCCCAGCGCAGCGCGCCCTGCAGGTCCGACCAGTCGACCAGCAGCTCCGCGACCAGGTCGAAGATCCGCGGGTCCTCGGGCTTTTCCTGCTCGATCTGCTGGATCAGGGCCTCGGCCTCGGGCACCTTGTCCATCAGGAACAGCGCCCGGGCCAGCGGCACCCGGGGATCGACGAACGCCGGGCCCCCGTCGGCCAGTGCCTCGCGGAAGCCCTCCGCGGCGGCCGCCGGGTCGTCGGCCAGCAGCCACTGCTCCCCGGCCCGCAGGTACGCCTCGGAGCGGGGGAATTCCTCAGTCTGGGTCCCGGTAGCGGCCAGGCTGATCATCTGCTCCGCCGCGGTGCGGTGATCACCGCTGGCCGCAGCGTCGAACTCGATCTCATCGAACATGTCACGAGTCAGCACCACCACGTCCGGGGACGTACCCAACCCGGGACCCCTTCCAACGCCACGAACGAACTCAAAGTCACCCGAAAACGACGCTATCTGCGGGAACGCTCCAGGGCATCCCAGAAACCGCGACGCAGGGCGTGCCTGGTCTCATCGTGCAGCAGCGAATCGATCGGCAGCGCCGAGTCCTGGAGCAGCCTGGCTTCGAGGTCCGACGGCATGCGCGGCTTGCGGGCCAGCACCGCCTCCAGCCACAGCGCCGGCGCCTCGCGGGCCACCGACTGGCCGAACTCGAAGCCCTCGGCGTGCGCGGCCTGGACCGCGTCGGCCAGCGGCATGCCCTGGCCGGGCGGGACAGAACCCTGCGGGCCGGGGCCCGGCGGCACCGGCGGCTGCTGCATCGGCGCGGGCGGCATCGAGGTTTGCGGCATCGAGGTTTGCGGCATGGGCGGTTGCGTCTGCGGCGGCAGCGGGGACTGCGGCGTGCCGTAGGGAGTTTGCGGCGGCACGTACGTGGAGCCGGGGTTCTGCCCCGGCCCGGCCGGGGAGGCCGGCGCGTACGGCTGGCCGGGCATCATCTGCTCCGGGGGCAGTCCCCCGTAAGGCCCAGGCGCGTACGGGCGGGACGGGACGTCCTGGGCCGGCCCGCGGAACGAGGCGGGCGGTGCCGGGTAGGGATGCTGCTCGCTGGCCGGGGACTGCTGGGCGTGGGCGCCGCGCGCCCGGGGGTCCGGCAGCCCGGGAGACGACGACGCGGGGGGCGCGGGCGGGGCCGCGTGCTGGCCGGGCACGCCCTGCTGGCCAGGCAGGCCCTGGCCGGACATCCCCTGGCCGGACATGCCCTGGCCCGGGATGCCCTGGCCCGGGATGGACTGGCCCGGGATGGACTGGCCCGGGATGGACTGGCCGGCGATCGACTGCTGGCCGCTGCCGTTCTGCGGCAGGCCCGGGGCAGGCATCCCCTGAGGGGGCAGGGACTGCGACGGCGCCGGCTGCGGCGCGTAGGACTGCGGGGGCATCGGCTGGCCCGCCATGCTCTGCTGGCCGGACAGGCCCGCCAGGGACTGCTGGCCACCCATGGGCTGCTGGCCGGGCATGCCCTGCCCGGGCATGGTCTGCTGGCCCGGGCCACCCGGCTGGGCCGGCCCTCCCGGCTGGCGCTGGCCCGGACTGGGGCTTCGTTGCGGCTCGGAAACGCCCGGCTGCGCCTGCAGTCCTGAGGCAGCCGGGCAGGTTCGATGCACTCTGCGGCGGTACCGAGGATTCCTGCGGGCGGGACGGGGCGCCGCCGCGGGCGGCCTCCATGGACTGGCGCTCGATGGGCCCGGACGGCTCGCGGCGCGGCAGCGGGGCCTGCGGGCCGGGAAGCTGTGTTCCCGGGAGCTGTGTTCCCGGGAACTGGGCGCTGGCCGGCTGCGCGCCCGGCTGGGCGGCCCGCTGGTACTCGGCCACCACGGGCGCGGTGTAGATCGCGGGCGGGGCCGGATGCGAACTCGCGGACAGGGCCTGCTGGCCCAGCGGGCCGGACACCGACCCGTGGCCGTTGGTGAGCGCGCGGGTCGCGGACACGGCCAGCTGGTAGGGCTCCTCGCTGCCCAGCGGCTCGGACCCGGCGACCAGCTGGGTAAAGGGCCGGAGATGGCCCTCGCCAATCTCGATGATGTCGTCGCATTCCTGGCGCAGGCTCCGGGAAATGGTCCAGTTGCCGCCCACCGTGATATGCACGATCGTCACCCGGATGCCCAGGTCCTGCACGTCGGCGACGACCTGGGCCAGGTCTTCCTCCGCGCTGACCAGGAGGGCGTCGCTGATCGCGTTGTTGCGCGCCAGGGTGGTCAGGTCGCGGCGGATCTCGCTCTCCACGCCCTCGCGCTGGCCCGGCCGGGTCCGGCCCAGCCGCAGCTTCAGCCCGGGAAGATCGGCCAGTGAGTCGTGCTCGGATGTCCGGCGGCCCTCGACCGTGGCCTCATACCAGTAGCAGCGGAGCAGCGGGCGCCCGGTTCTCTCCCGGGCGATGCTGCCCATGAAGGCCAGCAGGCCGGCGTAATCCCAGGATACGGACTCTCGGTGGCGGGTTCCGTGCACGGCCATCGCGCCATCCGCCAGCACGTAGCCCGCGTCCACGAACAGCGCGCACCGATCCACGCGACACCGTCCTTTCCTCGACGCGAGACGTTACCAGCGCCCAGCCGACCTTGTGATGGATCACGCGAGGTCGCGGGGACCCCTGCACGCTGAGAAGTCCGCTCTTGGCAGAAGCGTCCCCGGCGGTTGCACCGGGCCCGGCAGAATCAACCGGCATGCGACTTCTTGTTCTCGGGGGTACCCGGTTCCTGGGGCGTGCCATCGTGGACGAAGCGATCCGCCGTGGCTACGACGTCACGACCTTCACGCGGGGGCTGAGCGGCGAGCCCCGGCCGGGTGCCGAGGCGCTGCACGGAGACCGTACCAACTCCGCGGACCTGCTCAGGCTGGCTGAGCGAGATTTTGATCTGGTCATCGACACCTCGGTCATCGCGCCTCGCTGGGTGGCCGAGTCCGCCCGGTTGCTGGCCCCGCGGATCCGCCATTTTACCTACGTCTCCACGCTCTCGGTGTACCGCGGCTTCGGTGAGGTGCCGGTCAGCGAGGACTCCCCGGTGCTCGACTGCCCGCCAGACGCGGACGGCACGGTCGAGGAGCTCGGATACGGCGAGCTCAAGGCGGGCAGCGAGCGGGCGGTGGCGCAGGAACTGCCCGGCCGGCACCTGATCGTGCGCCCCGGGCTGCTCGTCGGGCCGCACGAGAACGTGGGACGGCTGCCCTGGTGGCTGACCAGGATCGCGCGCGGCGGGACCGTTCTCGCCCCCGGTGATCCCGGCCGCCCGGTCCGGATGACCGACGTACGGGACCTCGCCGCCTGGCTGGTGGACAACACCCGGCGCGGCATCCCCGGCGCGATCAACGTGCCCGGGCCGGAAGGGACCACGATCGGGGAGCTGCTGACCGACTGCGGCCAGGCCACCGGGCCCGGCCCGGACGGGCCGCTGCAGCTGCGCTGGGTGCCCGACCAGGTGCTCCTGGACGCCAGGGTCGAGCCCTGGATGGAGCTGCCGATGTGGGCGCCCGGCACCGCGGAGTTCGCGGCCGTGTGGGAGGTCACCGGGGACCGGGCGCTGCGGACCGGCATCCGGTACCGGCCGCTCAGCGACACGGTCCGGGACACCTGGTCCTGGCTGCGCCGGGACGCCGCGGCGCGGAGCGCGGCCGCGGGGGACGCTGCGGCTGGGGCGGGGGCTGCGGGTGGGGCGGGGGCTGCGGGTGGGGCCGGCGCTGTGGGTGGGGCGGGGGCGTTCGAGCGGCGGCCCGGCCTCGGCCTGGATCCGGCCAAGGAGCAGGCCATCCTGGCCAGCCTGGATTAGCCCGGCCCGGCCGCGCCTGCCCCGTGCGCCCGGGCTGGGGCTGCCGCCGGTGTCCCGGCCGGTGGTCCCGGCCCGGCCGCCCCGGGCCCATGGCGGGCGGCTGGGTAGGCTCGCGATCGTGAGCGACCGCGATGACCTGCTTCAGATGATCAAGGACCTGGCCGTGGTGCACGGCGACTTCGTGCTGTCCTCCGGCCAGCGGGCCACCTGGTACATCGACCTGCGGCGGATCCTGCTCAGCGGGCGGGCCGCACCGCTGGCCGGCCGGGTGATGCTCGACCTCACGGCAGGCCTGGACTACGACGCGGTCGGCGGGCTCACGCTCGGCGCGGACCCGGTGGCCACCGCGATGATGCACGCGGCGAGCGCCGCCGGGCGGCCGCTGGACGCGTTCGTGGTGCGCAAGGAGGGCAAGGCCCATGGCCTGCAACGGCGTATCGAGGGCCCGGACGTGGCCGGCCGCCGGGTGCTGGCCGTGGAGGACACCTCGACCACCGGCCGGTCCGTGCTGACCGCGGTGGACGCGCTGCGCGAGGCCGGGGCCGAGGTCGTGGGCGTGGCCGTGATCGTCGAACGCGGTGCCCGGGAGCCGGTGACCGCGCGGGGCCTGCCCTACCTGGCCGCCTACGACATGGGCGACCTGGGCCTGGGCTGATCGTCCGGGGCATCCGTGCGCTGATGCCGCGGGCCGCCGCCCCGGCCGCCCGTTGCGGGTCCGGCTGCTGAGGTTCCGCCTGCTGGGGTTCCGCCCGCTGCGGGCGCGGAGCCCGCGGGGCCGGCCGCCGCGAGGCGGTCCTCGGCCGCCTCCTTGCGGACCTCCCGCAGCCGGTACATCACCAGCGCCACGATGGCGATGACGGCCACGGCCGCGATCCCGTAGCCCGCCAGCGAGATGCCGTGCGCGATGCTCTGCCAGGTGCTGCTGAGGCTGTAGCCGATGAGCGAGATCGCGGTCACCCAGACCGCGGTGCCGATGAGGCTGAGCACGCCGAACAGCAGCGCGGGCATCTCGATGAAGCCGGCCACGATCGACACGAACGTCCGCACCACCGGCAGGCACCGGCCCACCGGGAGCGCCCACGCGCCCTTGCCGGCGAAGAAACGCTCGGCCCGGTCGATATCAGCGTGCGTGATAAGCAGGTAGCGGCCGAATCTGTGCACCAGCGGCCGGCCGCCGACGCGTCCCACGGCGTACGAGACGAACGAGCCGAGCAGTTCCGCCACCGTGCCGACGATGATCACCGCCACGATGTTGAGGTGCCCCTCGCCGGCCAGAACCCCCGCGAACCCGAACGTGATCTCCGACGGAATCGGGATGCAGCAGGCCTCGAGAAAGCCGAAGAGAAAGACAGCAGCCAGGCCCGCCTGGCTGAGAAAGCTCTCCATAGCTCACTGTTGTACAGCATGCAGCGGACTGGGCCGGTACGCATCGGGCGAGGTTAGGAGACCTTTAACCGGTGTATCTGACCGCTCACCGGTTCCTGCGACTGCGGCATGGCCCGCGGCGCGGACGCCGGGCAGGGTTTTCCAGGACGGGCCGCCGTCCGCTGTCCGCGGGAGGCTCCCGTCCCCGATACTGGACCCAAGCACTGAGACAGGGAGCCGATCGACATGCCTATCGCCACCCCAGAGGTCTACGCGCAGATGCTGGACCGCGCCAAGGAGCGCGGCTACGCCTATCCGGCGATCAACGTGACCTCGAGCCAGACCCTGAACGCGGCCCTTCGCGGCTTCGCGGACGCAGAGAGCGACGGCATCGTCCAGGTCTCCACCGGTGGCGCCGAGTACCTGTCCGGCCAGGCGGTCAAGGACATGGTGACCGGCTCGGCCGCGCTCGCGAGCTTCGCCCGGTCCGTCGCCGGCAAGTACCCGGTGCAGATCGCCCTGCATACCGACCACTGCCCCAAGGACAAGCTGGACGGGTTCATGCGGCCGCTGGTCAAGCTCTCCCAGGAGCGGGTCGCCCGCGGTGAGGAGCCGCTGTTCAACTCGCACATGTGGGACGGATCCGCGGTCCCCCTGGATGAGAACATCGCCATCGCGTCGGAACTGCTCGACGAGTGCGCCAAGGCCCGCACGGTGATGGAGATGGAAATCGGCGTGGTCGGCGGCGAGGAGGACGGCGTCACCGGCGAGATGAACGAGAAGCTGTACAGCACGCCCGGGGACGCCATGGCCGTGGCCGAGGCGCTCGGGCTCGGCGAACGGGGCCGCTACCTGCTCGCGGCCACCTTCGGCAACGTGCACGGCGTGTACAAGCCCGGGCACGTCACCCTGCGCCCGTCGATCCTGAAGGAAATCCAGGATGCGGTCGGCGCGAAGTACGGCCAGGAGAAGCCGTTCTACCTGGTCTTCCACGGCGGCTCTGGCTCCGCCCTGGAAGAGATCCGCGAGGCCATCACGTACGGCGTGGTCAAGATGAACGTGGACACGGACACCCAGTACGCGTTCACCCGGCCGGTCGCGGACCACATGTTCCGCAACTACGACGGCGTGCTCAAGGTAGACGGCGAGGTCGGCAACAAGAAGCAGTACGACCCGCGGGCCTGGGGCAAGGCCGGCGAGGCCGGCATGACCGCGCGGGTCACCCGGGCCTGCGAGGACCTGATGTCCGCGGGCACCAAGCTCAGCTGACCAGACTCAACAGACTCAGCTGACGAGACTCGGCCGGCGAGGCCCGCTGGCGAGGCTGAGCTACGAGCCCCGCTGACGAGGCCCCGTCGACCAGATCCACGTGACGAGGTAGGCCGGCGCCATGGAGATATCCCGGGTCGCTGTGCTGTCCGACGTGCACGGAGTGCTGCCCGCGCTGGAGAGCGTGCTCGCCGAGCCCGAGGTGGCCGCCGCAGACCGGATCGTGCTCACCGGCGATCTCGCGGCCGGGCCGCAGCCCCGCGAGACCCTCGACCTGCTGGCCTCGCTCGGGGACCGGGCCCTGTGGATCCGCGGGAACGCGGACCGTGAGCTGGTCCAGCTCGCCCGTGGCGAGGTGGACACGGTCCCGGACCCGATCGCCCCGTGGGCCGCCGCCCAGCTCCGCGCGGACCAGGCCGGGTTGCTGGCCGGGCTGCCCCTGACGGCAACCCTCGAGGTGACCGGGCTGGGCCCGGTGCTGTTTTGCCACGCCACCCCCCGGGACGACGAGGAGGTGGTCGTCGCCGACTCCCGGCTGGAGCGCTGGGCCGACGTGCTCGGCTCCGTCGGCCCGGAGGTGGCCGCGGTGGTGTGCGGGCACACCCACATGCCGTTCTGCCTGGCTAGCCCACGGGCGGCTGGTGGTCAACCCGGGCAGCGTCGGGATGCCGTACGGCCGGCCCGGGCACACTGGGCGCTGCTCGGGCCAGGGATCCAGCTGCGGCGCACCGTGTTCGACGCGGGGGCGGCCTGCGCCCGCATCGCCGCGCAGTCCTCCTACCCCGACGCCGCCGAATGGGCCGACTTCTACCTGAACGCGCGGGCCACCGACGCGGAAGCGCTGGCCGTCATGGCCCCCCGGGACGGCCGCCCCGCCTGAACGCCACCCGGACTGAGTCCACGACTTGCGCGGGTGCCTGGGTGATCTGTGGCCAGGTGAAGTGCACGACCTCGTAGCCGGCGGCGCGCAGCCGGGCGTCGCGTTCCAGCTGGGCCCGGGCCCGGGCCGGATTCTCGTACTTCAGCGCCCCGTCGGCCTCACCGATCGTGCGGTGCCGCCGCCACAGGAAGTCGGCCCGGCCGATGATCTCGCCGTCGTCGCCGAGCCACACCTGCAGGTCCGGCGGGGGGAGGCCGGCCTGATGGAACACGGCCCGGCCGAGGGACTCCAGCACGGACTCCGATCGGGCGTCGCTGAACGCGGTCACCTCGCGGGCCCGGCGCAGGCCCGGCCACCGTGCGCAGTCCGTGATGACCGCGGTGAGCTCGCTTTTCGTCGTCAGCCTGGCGTGCAGGGCGGAGTCGGCGACCGCCACCCCCTCAGCGAACGGCAGCACGCGGGCTAAGTCGATCACGGTCCTGGGCACCGAGGTCAGCGGAACCCCGCGGTAGCTGACGACGTGGCCCGCGGGCAGGGCGGCGATGTGCGCCAGGACGCCGGCCCGGTTGGCGTGGCCCCCCGGTTCGCCCGGGACCCGGGTAATCTCGGCCCGCGATGCCGGGCCGGGACCTACCAGGCCCAGTCCGTGCACACGGGCGGCGGACCGGTGGCTTCCGGCTGAGCGCGAGCCAGTGACCGCGAGGGCCGCGGCCAGCCGGAGCAGCTGCTCGCCGGCCTGCCTGGCCCTCTCGTCCCGCGCGTCCCGGGCCAGGGAAGACATGGTGGCCGCCGGCGCGTAAACCCCCGGCCGCAGCGGGCACAAGACCCCGTCCCTGACCAGCCGCCGGATCCGTCCCGCCGGTAACCCCCCACCCAGCAACTCGCCGGTGGTCCTGACCCCCTCCAGCCGTTCCTCCACCCCTCCAGGTTGACCCGGCCCGCCGACATTTCCCGCGTGGCGACCGTTATAGGGGGCTTTTTGTCCGGTTCTTGTGCACCGCCCGCGGGAAAAGTGGCCAGGCGCCACGCGGGCCAGGGCGGGCGGCGCGACCTTTCCCGCGTGACGTGCGCGCTGGCGGGTGATTTGCCCGGTTCGGGCGAACCGTTTGCGGGAAATGTGCCCGGCGCCCCGCGCCCCGGACCCCCGGCGCCCCGCGCCCCGGACCCCCGGCGCCCCGCGCCCCGGACCCCCGGCGCCCCGCGCCCCCGGCGCCCCGGACCCCGCACGGGCGGCTCAGCACCTGCACCCGGGAATCGGATCGGATGGTGGCGACCACACGGACCATTAAGGTCTATACGTCTATAGGGAAGCTTCCGGTGGTATCGCGGTGCATGACGTGACATCGCCCGGGTATTTGTATAACCAGCTAGGCCAGCTCATTTAATTGCTTATGCCAGAAAGAAGTCCCGCCCCCTGCGGCGCATGGCGAATGAGATATGTGGGGGTGTGGATATGTTCCGGATTCTGCCCAGAAGGGCGGCTCATGTCATGGCGGTGACCGCGGCCGTGGTGACCGCCGCCACGCTGGGACTCGCGCAGGCGGCCCCGGCCGCCCGGGCGGCCGCAGCCGGCCGGCCGCAGCCGGCCCGGCCGCCACCCACGTGCCGTGCGACCCGGCCACGCTGGCCACTGACATCAGCGGCGCGGCCAGCGGTGCCACGCTGAGCCTCACGGCCGGCTGCACCTACCGGCTGACCGCGGCCCTGCCCGCGATCAGCCAGAACCTCACCATCAAGGGCAACTCCGCCACGCTTGAACGGCGCAGCTCCGCGCCCGCGTTCACGATCCTGTCGCAGACCGGCGGCACCCTGTCGGTGAGCAACCTGAACTTCACCAACGGCCAGGGCGCGATCCTCGTGCAGAGCGGCAGCCTCACCGTCAGCGGCGGGACGTACACCGCCAACCAGGCCGCCGAGGGCGGCGCCATCGACATCGCCGAGGGACCAGTGGCCACCGACTCCATCACCGGCGCCACCTTCACCGGGAACAGTGCCACGGAATCAGGCGGGGCCATTTACAACGGCCTGAACGCCAACACGGCGATCACCAAGTGCACGTTCTCGGGAAACAGCGCCCAGAGCGGCGGGGCGATTCTCGATTTCGCGGTCCAGGGCGCCACCATCAGCGATTCCACGTTCAGGGGAAACAGCGCGAGCGACGGCGGGGCCATCGTCAACACCCCGATCGGCGGTGAAGTCCTCACCAACGACACGATCAGCGGCAACAGCGCCAGCCAGGATGGCGGCGCCATCTACAGCAACCTCACCGAGGTGACGCTCACCAACAGCGTGATCACCGGCAACCAGGCCGGCGCGGACGGCGGCGGCGTCTACCAGCAGGGGCTGGAATACGGCGAGGTCGGACCGGATCTGACCGGCACCACGCTGACGAAGAACAGCGCGGCCAACGGCGGTGGCATCTACAGCGATGGCAGCGTCACCGACGCTACCGGGAGCACCATCGTCAACAACACTGCGACCGCCGATGGCGGCGGGATCTTTAACCACGGTGGCCTGGGCTACGACAGCGTGACCCTCGGGACCAGCACGGTGTCGGGCAATACGGCGGGCGCGAAGGGCGGCGGCCTCTACAACCTGGGGCAGGTGAGCGCCACCGGAACCGTGATCGAGCACAACACCGGGACCAGCGTCGGCGGACTCTACGACGGCCCCTGGAAGTACGGCACCGACTCGGTCTCGCTGGTCACTTCGCCGGTCCAGCACAACACGCCCGACAACTGCCAGCCCCTCGGCAGCGTCACCGGCTGCACACACTGACCGCGGGCTGCGGGCTGGGGGCTGGGCGTGCGCTGCACGCCGGGTGCGCGCACCCCAGCCCCGGGGACACGGCAGGATAGAGGCATGGACCACCGCAACCTGATCGCCGGGCCGCCCCCGGTTTACCTGCCCGATGACCCGTGCGCGGCGCAGCTGGCCGCCGGGGCTGATCCCGCGGCCGTCGCCCAGGCCGACCCGGCCTGCCTGGCCGCCTGGGCCGAGCTAGCTGAGCAGGCCCTGGACCGCGGCGAGCTGGTCGCCGGGTACGCCTACGCCCGCACCGGGTATCACCGGGGCCTGGACCAGCTGCGCCGGGCCGGGTGGAAGGGCCACGGGCCGATTCCCTGGGAGCACGAGCCCAACCGGGGTTTCCTCCGCTCGCTGCACGCGCTGGGCCGGGCGGCCGGGGCCATCGGCGAGACCGAGGAAGAAGCGCGCTGCCAGATCTTCCTGGCCGACTCCAGTGCCGCCGCGGTGGCTGCCCTCGGTGTTTCCTGACCCCGGGGACGTGGCGTAACGCCCAGCCCAGGACGTGGAGTAACCTCAACTCCGCAACCGGGGCGAGGCCTGGAAGGGGCTGGTGGGATGCCGGCCATCGTGGTCGTGGGCGCGCAGTGGGGTGACGAGGGCAAGGGCAAGGCCACCGACCTCCTCGGTGACCGGGTGGACTACGTCGTCCGGTACCAGGGCGGCAACAACGCCGGTCATACCGTCGTTATCGGGGATGAGAGCTACGCGCTGCACCTGCTGCCCTCGGGGGTGCTGTCTCCCCAGGTGGTGCCGGTCATCGGGAACGGCGTCGTGGTCGACCCCGAGGTGCTGCTCGGGGAGATCGACGACCTCAGGCGGCGCGGGGTGTCCTGCGACGACCTGCTGATCTCCGCGAACGCCCACCTGATCATGCCGTACCACCGGGCCCTGGATAAGGTCACCGAGCGTTACCTGGGCAGTGCCCGGATCGGCACCACCGGCCGGGGCATCGGCCCCGCCTACGCGGACAAGGTGGCCCGGACCGGGATCCGGATCCAGGACCTGCTCGACCCGGGGATCCTGAACCAGAAGCTGGAACTGGTCCTGCGTGAGCGCAACCAGGTGCTGACCAAGGTCTACAACCGCCGCGGCATCGACGCGGCCGCGGTCGCCGAGGAGTATCTGGGCTACGGGGAGCAGATCCGCTCCTACGTGGCGGACACCGGGCTGATCCTCAACCAGGCACTGGACGAGGGCAAGTCGATCCTGCTGGAAGGCGCGCAGGCGACGATGCTCGACGTGGATCACGGCACCTACCCGTTCGTCACCTCCTCCAGCCCGACCGCGGGCGGGGCCTGCGTGGGCTCAGGCATCGGCCCGACCCGGATCACCAAGGTGATCGGGATCCTGAAGGCTTACGCCACCCGGGTGGGCGCGGGCCCGTTCCCCACCGAGCTGACCGACGAGACCGGCGAGTGGCTGCGCAAGGCCGGCGGCGAGTACGGGGTGACCACCGGCCGGCCGCGGCGCACCGGCTGGTTCGACGCGGTCGTCGCCCGCTACTCCACCCGGGTCAACGGGATCACCGACTACTTCGTCACCAAGCTCGACGTGCTGTCCGGCCTGGACCGGGTCCCGGTCTGCGTGGCTTATGACGTGGACGGCACCCGGCACGACGAGATCCCGATGACCCAGACCGACTTCCACCACGCCACGCCGGTCTTTGAGTACCTGGACGGCTGGTGGGAGGACATCTCGCAGGCCCGGGAGTTCGCTGACCTGCCCCGGAACGCTCAGGTGTACGTCAAGGCGCTGGAGGACATGATCGGCGCGCCGGTCGCGGCGATCGGCACCGGCCCGCGCCGCGACCAGACCCTGCAGCTGCGCCCGCTCGTCTGAACGGCACTAACGAACCGTCCGGCGACTGCCACCGCTCGTCACCCGGTACCTGGCACCACTGCCGTTTCGGTAGCCGGGCTACTGACTGCGGCGCCGGCCCGGGGCAGGCTGGCCGACATGGCCGCCGCATCCGGGACACGCACCCTCGGGCTGTACCTGACCAGCGCTTTAGCGGCCACCCTGGATGGCGATCAGGTCCGGCTGCCCGGCACCCCCTGGTCCTTCCGGCCCGCGGCGGGCCCGGCCGGGCGGCCCGCCGCGGAGATCTACGCCGGCGGGTGCCTGGTGGACGTCATGGTGGCGCCGGCCCTGGCCCCGCGCGTCCTGCGCGGCGCGTCCGCGCTGACCTGGGCGGGCCAGCGGCGGCCGGGAGCACCGCCGGGTCCGGGCGGCACGCTCCTCCTGACGCGGGGGCCCAGGCGGCCTGCCGGGCCGGGTGGCGGCCGGCGCTGCCCCGCCGCCGCGGCGAACTCCCGGGCGCCTGCGCGGGCCGCGGGTAGGCTCGCGCCCGTGCGAGTCCTTCTCCTCGGCTCGGGCGGCCGCGAGCACGCGCTGGCCCGGGCACTGTCCGCCGACCCGGACGTCACCGACCTGCATGTGGCGCCGGGCAATCCGGGCATGGCCGGGCTCGCCCACCAGCACCCGGTGGACCTGGCCGACAACGGGCAGGTGGCCGGCCTGGCCCGGGCGACCCGCGCTGACCTGGTCGTGGTCGGCCCGGAGGCCCCGCTGGTGGCCGGGGTGGCCGACGCGCTGCGCGCGTCCGGCATCCCGTGCTTCGGCCCCAGCCGCCGGGCCGCGGCCATCGAGGGCTCCAAATCGTTCGCCAAGCAGATCATGCAGGCGGCCGGGATCCCCACCGCCGAGGCGTATACCTGCCGGACCGCTGACCAGGCCGACGCGGCCCTGGCCGAGCTCGGGCCGCCGTACGTGGTCAAGGCGGACGGCCTGGCCGCGGGCAAGGGGGTGGTGGTCACCAGCGACCTGGCCGCCGCCCGGGCGCACGCGGAGGCCTGCGGCACGGTGGTCATCGAGGAGTTCCTGGATGGCCCGGAGGTATCCCTGTTCGCGCTGGCCGACGGGGCCACCGCGGTCCCGTTGCTGGCCGCGCAGGATTTCAAGCGGGCCGGGGACGGGGACCAGGGACCGAACACCGGCGGCATGGGCGCGTATGTCCCACTGCCCTGGGCGCCGGCCGGCTGGCCGACGAGGTGCTGGCCACGGTCATCCAGCCGGCCGTTCGACACACTGCGCCGCCGCGGCACCCCGTACCGGGGCCTGCTGTATGCGGGGCTGAGCCTGACCTCGGCGGGCCTGCGGGTGGTGGAGTTCAACGCCCGGTTCGGTGACCCGGAGACCCAGGTCGTGCTGGACCGGCTGGCCACGCCGCTGGCCGGGCTGCTGGCCGCGTCGGCGTCCGGTTCCCTGGCGGGCGCGCCGCCGCTGCGCTGGGCGGACGGGGCCGCGGTGACCGTGGTGATCGCGGCCGAGGGGTACCCGGATCAGCCGGCCCGCGGCGACACGATCGGGGGGCTGGCCGAGGCCGGCCGCACACCGGGTGCCTACGTGCTGCAGGCGGGCACGGCGCTGGACGCGGCGGGCCAGCTGGTGACGTCCGGCGGCCGGGTGCTCGACGTGGTCGGCACCGGCCCGGACCTGGCGGCGGCGCGGGCCGCGGCGTACGCGGCCGCCGGGCATATCCGGCTGCGGGGCGGCTGGTACCGCCGCGACATCGCCGAGCGGGCCGCGCTGGACCTGGCCGCCGGGTCGGGCCAGGAAACCCGGGCCGGCCAGCAGGCCGGGCCCGCCCGGCAGACAGGCGCCGGCCAGCAGGCAGGCGCCGGCCCGGGACCAGCCGGCGGGGCGGCCCGGGGCGTCTCGTGACGCGCACCCTGGCGTGACCTCCAGCGGGCAGGTCCCGGCCAGCCCGGCTCCCGGCGCGGACCGGGCGCCGTTGCGGGTCAGCACCCTGGAGCTGTTCTTCGACCTGGTCTTCGCGTTCACCCTGACCCAGCTCTCCGCGCTGCTGGACGGCAGCGGCATTTCCGCCACCTCGGTCGTCCAGGTGCTGCTGGTGTTCGGGGTGCTGTGGTGGATGTACGGCGGGTACGCCTGGCTAACCAACACCCGCACCCCGGACCGGGCCCCCGAGCGGCTGCTCCTGCTGCTCGGCATGGCCGGGTTCCTGGTCGTGGGGCTGGCCATCCGGAACGGGTTCGGCGACTCCAGGTCGGCCGCGAGCGGCATCTACCTCGGTCTCGGTTACCTGACCGTGGTGTGCGTGCACAGCGGTCTCTATTACCGGGTGAACCGGAACATCATCCGGATCGTCCCGGTCAACCTCAGCTCGGCGCTGCTGGTGCTGGTGGCCGGGCTGACCAGCGGCCTGGCGGCCTACCTGCTGTGGACGGCGGCGCTGGCCATCCAGGTGCTGTCGCCGCTGGTGGTGCGCCTGGGCGGCCGGTTCGAAATCGCCCCGGCGCACTTCGCCGAGCGGCATGGTGCGCTGGTCATCGTGGCCCTGGGCGAGTCGGTCGCCGCCGTCGGCATCGGCGCCGCCGGGCATCCGCTGGACCTGCAGATCGTGGTGGCCGCCGTGCTCGGCCTCGGCGTGTCCGCGGCGCTGTGGTGGGTCTACTTCGGCGGCGCGGACGACGAGCAAGCCGCCGAAGCCATGACCAGGGCACCCCGGACCCGGCGGCCGTCGCTCGCGCTGTCCGCGTACTTCTACCCGCACATCCCGATACTGCTCGGCGTGGTGGGCCTGGCCGCCGGGGTGAAGCTGACCATCGGGCACGCCGCCCAGCCCCATCCGGCCGCCCAGGCCCTGGCGATCGGCGGCGGCACGGCCCTGTTCCTGGCCGGGCAGGCCGCGTTCCGCCGGGCACTGCAGCTCGGCCCGGTCTGGCCGCGCCTGGTCACCGCCCTGTTCGCGCTGGCCACGGCGGCGCTGGGGGCGACCGTGGCGATCGAGGCCCAGCTCATCGTGCTGCTGGCCGGGCTGGCGGTGATGCTGGGCGCAGAGCGCCGGCTGGCCCGCCCGGGTGCCCGGCGGCCCGCCTGCGGCCCAGCGGCCACCGGCAGGCCCACCACCGGCCGATCCACCGGCGGGGGTAGGCGAGGATAGAGCTTGTGATTGAGCGTTACACGAGGCCCGCGATGGGCCGGGTCTGGAGCGAGGAACACAAGTACGAGCTGTGGTGCCGGGTGGAAACCCTGGTCCTGGAGGCGCAGGCCAAGGCCGGGACGGTGCCGGCCGAGTCAGTCGACGCGGTGCGGGCCGCGGCGCCGCCTACCCCGGCGGCGGTCGCCGCCGCGGAGGCGGTCACCGACCATGACGTGATCGCGTTCCTGACCGCCTGGGCGGACAACACCACGCCGCGCGAGGCTGCCGCCTACGTGCACTACGGGATGACCTCGTCCGACCTGCTGGACACGGCGCTGGCGCTGCAGCTGGCCGAGGCCACCGACCTGCTGGTGGCCGGGGCGACCTGGCTGGTCGCCGCGCTGCGCGAGCACGGGCTGGCGCACCGGGGCACGCTGCGGGTGGGCCGGACGCACGGGATCCACGCCGAGCCGGATGTCTGGGGACACCGGGTCGCGGACTTCGCGTTCGCGGCGGCCCGCAGCCGGGACCGGCTGGTCCGGGCCCGGGACGCGGTCGCGGTCGGCAAGCTGTCCGGCCCGGTCGGCACCTACTCCAACATTGATCCGGCCATCGAGGCGACCGTGCTGGCCGAGCTGGGGCTCCGCCCGGCTGACGTGGCCACCCAGGTGGTGTTCCGGGACGGCATCTCGGAGTGGATCAGCGCCCTCGCGGTGATCGCCACCGTCTGCGAGGCGATCGCGCTGGAAGTCCGGCACGGGCAGCGGACCGAGGTGCGGGAGCTGGCTGAGCCGTTCCGGGCCGGGCAGAAGGGCTCGTCCGCGATGCCGCACAAGAAGAACCCGATCCGCTCGGAGCGGATCTGCGGTATCGCCCGGATCGTCCGCGGCTATGTCACCCCGGTAATGGAGGGCATGCCGCTGTGGCACGAGCGGGATATCTCACACTCCAGCGCGGAACGGATCGCGCTGCCGGACGCGGCCACCGCCACGGACTACCTGCTGAACCTGACCACCGGGCTGGTGCAGGGCCTGGTGGTGGACCCGGGCCGGATGCGGGCGAACCTGGATTCCACCGGCGGGCTCATCTACACCTCGAGCATCCTGCTGGCCCTGGTCGACTCCGGGATGTCCCGGGAAGACGCCTACGCGCTGGTCCAGTCGGCGGCCATGATCACCTGGCAGACGGGGATGCCGCTGCGGGAGACCCTCCGCGCCGAGGCGGCCGCGACGGGCGCCACCCTGGACGAGGCCGCGCTGGACGAGGTCTGCCGGCCGGAACGCTACGTGGCGCGGCTCGGCCCGGTCTTCGAGCGGCTGGAGCGGCTTTCATGAGCGGGCCGGGCGGGACCGGGACCGGGACCGGGACCGGCCGGGGCGAGTCCCCGCTCATCCTGCTCTACTCCGGGAAGGTCCGCGATGTCTACGGCTGGGGTGACGACCGGCTGCTGCTCGTCGCCTCAGACCGGGTGTCGGCTTACGACCACGTGCTGCCGACCACGATCCCCGACAAAGGGAAGATCCTGACCCAGCTGTCCCTGTGGTGGTTCGGGCAGCTGGCCGATCTGGTGCCGAATCATCTCGTCGATGCGGAGATCCCGGCCGAGTTCGCCGGCCGGGCCATGGCCTGCCGCCGGCTGTCGATGGTGCCGGTGGAGTGCGTGGCCCGCGGGTACCTGGCCGGGTCCGGGCTGCGGGAGTACCGGGCGTCCGGGGCCGTGTGCGGGGTGCCGCTGCCCCCCGGGCTCACCGACGGGTCGCAGCTGCCCGAGCCGATTTTCACGCCGGCGACCAAGGCACCGCGCGGGCAGCACGACGAGAACATCCCGCTGTCCGCGGTGGCCGCCTCGGTCGGCGCGGACGTCGCCGCTGAGCTGGAACGGATCACCCTGGAGGTGTACCGGCGGGGGGCGGCCATCGCCGCCCGGCACGGCATCCTGGTCGCCGACACCAAGATCGAGCTGGGCTTCGGCCCGGGTGGGAGGCTGCTGCTGGCGGACGAAGTTCTTACCCCTGATTCGTCCCGGCTGTGGCCCGCGAGCCAGTGGCAGCCCGGCCGGCCACAAGTCTCATTCGACAAGCAGATTGTCCGGGACTGGCTAGACTCGCCCGAGGCCGGATGGGGCAAACGCGACACCGAACCGCCCCCAGACCTGCCCGGCTACGTGGTCGAGCAGACCCGTGCGAGCTACATCGAGGCATATGAGCGCATCACTGGACGACAGTGGGTATGACTCCCGTGACAGCCTGGCCAACCACGCCGCGCCGGTAACCGGGCGCGGTCCGGGAGACCCGAATCTGACTGTCGCTGAAGGGGGGACCAGGCCGGTGGAATACTGGCCTGGAACACGTATGAGGCTTCCCGCCGACCCGCATCCCGCTGGGCGGGCGCCGGGTGGCAGCACCCCGCCGCGACCGCGGCAGGCCGTTGACCTCGCGTTTTCAAAGGACAGGAGCTTCAGCCCCATGACCATTGGCCCCGAGACCTGCTACCGCGTACGAGGCGGGATCCCGCTCCAGGGAACGGTCTTCGTTCAGGGCGCCAAGAACGCGGCGCTCAAGATGATCGCCGCGTCGCTGCTCACCGGAGAAGGCCGGACCGTACTGCGCAACGTCCCCGCTATCGAGGACGTCCGGCGGGCGGTCGAACTGGCTCAGGCCGTGGGCGCAGTGGTCAAATTCCACGAAGCCGAACGCACGCTCGTGGTGGACGCATCCAATCTGACCAGTTTCGTCCTGCCCGCCGAGATCGCCCGCCGGTTCCGCGGCTCGGTGCTGTTCGTGCCGGCCCTGCTGCACCGGTTCGGCGAGGCGGTCATAGAGGGCATCGGCGGCTGCAACCTGGGCAGCCGGAACCTGGACTTCCACTACCGCGGCTTCGCCCGGCTCGGCGCCATCGTGGACGAGCAGGACGACAAGATCCACGTGAAGGCGGGCAAGCTGCAGGGCGCCCACCTCTACCTGGACACCCCGTCCCACACCGGCACCGAGAACCTGATCATGGCGGCCAGCCTGGCCCCGGGCACCACCATCATCGACAACTGCGCCCTCGAGCCGGAAGTGCTCGACGTCATCGCGTTCCTGTCCAAGATGGGCGCGGACATCAGCGGCGGCGGCACCGGCTTCGTCACCGTGCGCGGGGTCAGCCAGCTGACCGCGACCGAGCACACGGTGATGCCGGACCGGATCGACGCGGGCGTGCTGGCCATGGCGGCCGCGATCACCGGCGGCGAGCTGAACCTGGTCGGCGCCTCCCTCGAGCACTTCGGGGTGGTCCGCTGGAAGCTGGAGCAGATGGGCGTGGAGTTCACCCCGAAGGGCGCCGTTCTCCAGGTGCGCCGGGAGCGGACGCTGCGCCCGATAAACGTGATCACCAGCCCGTACCCCGGCTTCGCGACCGACCTCCAGTCGCCGATCATGGCGCTGAGCTGCCTGGCCGATGGCAACAGCTACATCCGCGAGACGATCTTCGATGGCCGGTACGGCCTGGTCGGCGAGCTGAACAAGATGGGCGCCAAGGTCGAGGTGGACAGCGGCAACGTGGTCATCGTGCACGGCCCGTCCACGCTCAAGGGCACCAAGGTGGTCGCGCACGACCTGCGCACCGGGATCGCGCTCATCCTGGCCGGGCTGTGCGCGGAGGGCGAGACCGTGGTCGCGCCCGGATACCTCATCGACCGCGGGCACGCCGCGGTCGCCGAGCGGCTCACCACGCTGGGCGCTGACATCACCGCCGAGGAAAGCGGCTGACCCGGACGGCGGCCGGGCGGGGCCGCCGCCGGCCCCGCAGCGGATCCCGGTCCCGGAAAATGTGACATTGCACGAAACAGTCCGCCGATTCCCTTCCCCCAAGGGCGCGGACGGGTTACGAAATATAACATCGTGCAATCGCTGCAGCGTAAGGGTCAAACAGTGACTTCACAGCACCAGGATTGTCCTGAAGCCGGCGGCACATTAGTAGCTGCCGGATCGCCTGACGCGTGCCCGCCATTCCGGGTACGCGTCGTCCGTGCTGCCCTGGGTCCGTCACCAGCGGCGCGAAGCAGCCGGCCATGACCGCCCAGCGCCAGCCCGCGGCCGAGCTGACTATCGGCATCGTCGGGCCGCACGACCTGGTGGAACGGATCATGCTGTCCGGCAGCCCGCAGGTGAGCGGGCTGCCCGGCGGCGCCGCCCACCCGGTGGCCGGTACGCCGGGGGCGTCCGCCAACGGCACCTCGGCCACCCCGGCCCGCCGGCTGGTGGCCGCCGCGTACCGCAGCGAGCAGGAAGCCGCCGACAAGGTGCTGCGGCTCGGGCCGGGTATCGACGCCTGCCTGTTCGCCAGCCAGGTGCCGTACGAATACGCCCGGCGGGCCGGCACGCTCCGCGTCCCGGCCACCTACGTGCCGCTGTCCGGCAGCGCGCTGTACGCGGCCCTGCTCCGGGCCACCCGGGAACTGGGGCAGGACCTCAGCCGGGTGAGCGTGGACGTGCTCAGCCGCGCCGACGTGGAGGACGCGTTCGCCGAGCTCGGGGTGGCCACGACCGGTGTGCACGTCCGGGAGGACGCCGCGAACGCGGCCACGCTGGCCGCGTTCCACGAGCGGCTCTGGCGTCGGGACGAGATCACGGTCGCGTTCACCTGCCTCCAGTCGGTCGCCCAGCGGCTCTCCGCCGCCGACGTGCCGGTCCGGACCCTGCGCCCCACCAACAGCGCCATCCGGGCGGCGCTGCGCACCGCGACCCTGCTCGCCGGGAACCGCCGGCTGGAGGAGGCCCAGCTCGCCGTGGCCCTGGTGGAGGTGCCGACGCTGCGGGACACCTCGCGCCGGTCGTCCCCGCGGCACGCCCGCGAGGAACTGCGGCTGACCGTGCACCGCTTCCTGGTCCAGGAGGCCCAGCGGATGCACGCCTCGGTCAGCCCGGTCAGCGATCACTGCTTCCTGGTCACCGCGACCCGCGGCTCGCTGGCCGCCGCGACCGACGGCTTCCGGGTCCCCCCGTTCAGCGAGCGGGCCCGGACCGAGCTGGGGATCGCGGTGGAAGTCGGCATCGGGATGGGCCGTACCGCCCAGGACGCGGAGACGCACGCGCAGGCGGCGCTGTCCCGGTCGCAGGTGGCCGCCGGGACGCGCGGGTTCGCGCTGGACCGGGAGGGGATGGCCCTGGTCCCCGCGCCGCGGCACCCGGCCGCCCCGGCGGCGGAGGCCAGCAGGCCGCGCGGCCTGGAGACGCTGTCCCGGCTGGCCGACAAGCTGGCCGGCAGCGACAGCGCGCTCGTGGTCGATGCGGAAACCGCGGGCCGGGTCCTGGGGGTCACCGCCCGCACCGCCCGGCGGCTGCTGCACAGCCTGGTCGAGGAGGGACTGGCCTGGCCGCTGCCGCCCAGCCGGGCACCGCAGCCGGGCCGGCCGCGCCAGTTCTACCGGCTGGTCACCGAGAAGCTGGAGCGCCGCGGCGCCGCGCGCTGACCAGCCCCGGGCCCACCGGGGCGCGGGCAATGCTGCACCGCGATAGGACCGTTAGAGGAACCTTGGTCAGTGGCGTCGCGGGTAGGCGCGCGCGGCCGCGAGGAACGCGTCGTTCGCGTCGTGATCACCGATCGAGATCCGCGCGCCTTCCCCGCCGAACGGCCGGACCGCCACCCCGGCCTGCCCGCACGCGGCCGCGAAGTCCGCGGTGTCCTCGCCCAGGCGCAGCCAGACGAAATTGGCCTCGGTCGGCGGCACCGACCAGCCCTGGGCGAGCAGCTCGTCCCGGACCCGGGACCGCTCCTTGACCACCGCGTCCACCCGCTCGAGCAGTTCCGCCTCGGCGGCCAGGGACGCGATCGCGGCGGTCTGGGCGAGCGCGTTCACCGCGAACGGCAGCATGGTCTTGCGCACCGCCGCCGCCACCGGCGGGTGGGCCACCAGGAAACCGACCCGGAGCCCGGCCAGGCCGTACGCCTTGGAGAAGGTGCGCAGCACGGCCACGTTCGGCCGGTCCCGGTACACGGCCATCCCGTCCGGCACCTGCGGGTCCCGGACGTACTCGGTGTAGGCCTCGTCCAGCACGACCAGGGTGTCCGCGGGCACCCGGTCCAGGAATTGCGCTAGCTCGCCGGCGTGCACCACCGTGCCGGTCGGGTTGTTCGGGTTGCAGACGAAGATGAGCCGGGTCCGGCTGGTGATCGCCTCCGCCATGGCCGGCAGGTCGTGCGCCTCATCCCGCAGCGGCACCGTGACCGCGGCCGCCGACGACAGGCTGACCAGGGTGGGATAGGCCTCGAAGGAGCGCCACGCGTACAGCACTTCCGCGGTCGGCTCGCCGACCGCCTCGATCAGCTGCTGGGTCACGCCGACCGATCCGCAGCCCACCGCGATGTGCTCCGGCGGCACCGCGAACCGCTGCGCGATCGCGTCCGTGAGCGCGGCCGCGCCGTTGTCGGGGTAGCGGTTCACGTCCAGCGCGGCCTGGGCGATGACCCGCGTCACCGAGGGCAGCGGCCCGAACGGCGACTCGTTCGAGGACAGCTTGTACGACCGGCCGTCCGGCGCGGAGACCCGGCGGCCCGGCTGGTACGGGGCGAAGTTGTCCAGCAGCGCCCGGAAGCGGGGTGATTCCTGGGACACCAGCGTCCTCCCCTCGGCGGCGACCAGCACATCCTAACCGGACAGCGCCGCCGCGAAGATCGTGCGCCTGTCCCCCCGGAGCTCAGAGGGGATCGTGATCAGGCTGGGATTGACGGCCGCACTGGTGTGAGTTCTGATCAAAATGGGTCACCCGGGAGCAGCCGCGGTGGGCAGACCTTCAGGGGGCGGTGCCGTGTCCTCCCATCCGGTCAGCAGAAGGGCGGTGCTCGCCGCGATCGGCGGAGGCGCGGCGGGGGCGGTGCTCGGCGGTGTGCTCCCTGGCCGGCTGAGTGCCTCGTCGGGCAACTGGACAAGCGGGTACGTCCCGGACGGGACAGCCGGGCTCACGGCCGCCTTCCCGCTGTCCTCGGTCCGGCTGCTGGACAGCCCGATGCGCGCGAACCAGGCCCGGAACACGAACTACCTCATGTTCGTGGACCCGGACCGGCTGCTGCACACGTTCCGGCTGAATTACGGCCTGCCGTCCCCGGCCCGGCCGTGCGGTGGCTGGGAGGCACCGGGATCCCTGGTCCGCGGGCACAACACCGGGCACCTGATGTCGGGGCTGGCCCTGACCTACGCCAACACGGGGAACCAGGCCGCGGCAGCCAAGGGCGCCTACCTGGTCGAGCAGCTCGCCCGGTGCCAGGCCCGGGACCGCGCGGCCGGCTTCCACCCTGGGTACCTGTCGGCCTTCCCGGAGATGTTCTTCGACCGGCTGGAGGCGGGCCTGCCCGTCTGGTCGCCGTACTACATGATCCACAAGTACCTGGCCGGCCTGATCGACCAGCACGAGCTGACCGGGAACAAGCTGGCCCTGGAGGTCGCGGCCCGGCTCGGCGACTGGGTCGGCTGGCGCACCGGCCGGCTCTCGTACGCACACATGCAGCGGATCCTGACCATCGAGCACGGCGGCATCGCCGAATCGCTGACCAACCTGTACCGGCTGACCTGGGACGAGAAGTACCTGCGCACGGCGGAGCGGTTCTACCACGCCCGGGTCTTCGACCCGCTGGCCCGGGGCCAGGACCACCTGCGCGGCCTGCACGCGAACACCAACATCCCGAAGATGATCGCCTGCCTGCGCATCTGGGAGGAAACCGGGGACCGCCGGTACCACGACATCGCCGCGAACTTCTGGCGGATCGTCACCGGCCACCACATGTACGTGATCGGCGGCACCAGCAACTGGGAGCACTGGCACGCACCGGACGTGATCGCCGGCCAGCTCAGCAACCGGACCTGCGAGAACTGCTGCAGTTACAACATGCTGAAGCTGACCCGGCTCATGCACTTCCACCAGCCGCACCGGGTGGACCTGCTCGACTACTACGAGCGGACGCTGTTCAACCAGATGCTCGGCGAGCAGGACCCGCGGTCACCGCACGGCTTCAACATCTACTACACGGGGCTGTCACCGGCCGCCTTCAAGCGCCAGCCGCCCTTCATGGGCAGCAACCCTGACGTCTACTCGACGAACTACCACAATTTCTCCTGTGACCACGCGACCGGGATGGAGACCCAGGCCAAGTTCGCCGACACGATCTACTCCCGGGACACCCGCGGGCTGTTCGTCAACCTGTTCGTCCCGTCCGAGATCAGCTGGACGGCCACGGGCGTGACCTTCCGGCAGTCCACCAGGTTCCCGGACGAGCCCGCCACCCACCTCACGGTGGTGTCCGGCTCGGCCCGGATGGCGGTGCGGGTCCGGCTGCCCGGCTGGCTGGCCGGCCCGGCCCGGGCCTGGGTGAACGGCGAGCCGGTGCCCGGCCCGCACGCGCCGGGCAGCTGGCTGGCCATCGAGCGGCAGTGGCGGCCCGGCGACCGGGTGGACGTGACCCTGCCCATGACGCTGGCCCTGGAGCGGACGCCGGACCGGCCGGCGGTGCAGGCCGTCACCTACGGGCCGGTCGTGCTCAGCGGCGCCTACGGCACGGCCGGATCCATGCCGATGCCCCGGCTGAGCCCCGGCTCGGTGACCCGGGTCCCGGGCCGGCGGCTGCGGTTCGGGGCCACGGCGGACGGCCGCCCGGTCGAGCTCATCCCGATCGCGCGGATGCAGCATCAGCACTACAACGTGTACTGGGTCACCTGAGCGGCAGGGGCTGGGCCGGGCTGGGTTAGAGCGGCCTGGCCGGGCTGGGACTGTCCCGTGGTACGGCCGGTAGGTAGAGTGACTACGTGAATCGACTGGGCGAACTAGAACGCGCCATCATGGACGTTCTCTGGGAAAGCGAGACTCAGCTCACCGTACGCCAGGTTGGCAGTAGGCTTACCGACCGGGATCTGGCTCACACTACGGTGATGACCGTCCTGGACCGATTGGCCAAGAAAGGGTTCGCCCGGCGGGAGCGGGACGGACGGGCCTGGCTGTACCGTGCCGCAGCGAGCCGGGAAGCATACGTCACCGAGCTTATGCTTTTCGCCCTCGACCAGACCGGCGACCGGTCAGCCGCGCTCGCGAGTTTTGCCCGGCGCGTGTCCGGCACCGAGGCGCGAGTGCTGCGGCGGGCCCTGGAGACAGGCGGAGATCCCGCCAGGAGCTGACCTCTGTGCTTTCCCCCCTGCTGGTTCTGGCTACCTTCGCGGTGGGCCTGGTGCCCGCGGCCGCGGAACTGGCCACCGCGCGCTGGCCGCGCCGGTCACCGGCGGCGGCCATCATGCTCTGGCAGGCCATGGGCCTGGGCTGGGGAGTCGCCGGGATTGGCACCCTGGCCGCGCTGGGCGCGGACCCGGGCGGCGCCGGGGTAGCGGGCGGGGCGCTCACCGTGCTGGATAAGACGGTCCGCGACGTGGCCGGCGATGCGCGGTCGCCCGGCCTGGTCGCGGTGATGCGGCTGCTCTGCCTGGGGGCCTCGGCGGCGCTGCTGGTCCTGCTCTGCTGGGTGCTGATCGCCTCGTCCGGGGCGGTACTGCGGGCCCGCCGCCGGCACCGCGTGCTGCTCAGCCTGCTGGCGCACGGCGACCCGAAGGTCCCCGGTGCCCTGGTCGTCGACCATCCCGCCGCCGCCGCCTACTGCGTGCCCGGGCTGCGTTCCCGCATCGTGATCAGCGCCGGCGCGCTCGACCTGCTGGACCAGGCGGAACTGGCCGCGGTCCTGGCCCACGAGCGGGCCCACCTCCGGGAGCGGCACGACCTCGTGCTGCTGCCCTTCACCGCGCTGGCCCGGGCCTTCCCCTGGTCGGTGCTGGTGCAGCGGTGCTACGCGTCGGTGGCGCTGCTGGTCGAGATGCTCGCGGACGATCACGCCGCCCGGCAGCGGCCCGTCCGGGAACTGGTCACCGCGCTGATCCGGGTGGGCGCGGCCGGCTCGACCGGGCACCCCGGCCGGCACGCTGGCCGTGGCGGACGAGCGTGACCCGATGAGCGACAGCGGGGTCACCGCCCGGGTGGAGCGGCTGCTCGCGCCGTCGCCGGGCCTCTCGCTGGCCGCCCGGCTCCTGGTCTGCGGGGCGGCCGCCGCCGTGGTCGTGGTCCCGGCCGCGCTCCTGGTGATGCCTCTCTAGCCTGGCCCTGATCCGCTGGCCCTGATCCGCGAGCGGCCTAGCCGCGCGGCTCGGCGGTGACCTGGATGCGCACCCGGCGGAACCCCTTGCCCTTGTTCTCGATCTTGACGACCTCGATCCCGCCGACCTGGCGGGTCGAGGCCACGTGCGTGCCGCCGTCCGCCTGCTGGTCAAGGCCGACGATGTCGATGATCCGCACCTCCTTGACCTGCGGCGGGACCAGGTTGGTGGCGGTGCGGATGATGTCCGGGATGGCGAACGCCTGGTCGCGGGGCAGCACCCGCACGTCGATCCGGCGGTCGGCGGCGAGCTCCGCGTTGCAGGCGGCCTCGATGCCGTCCCGGAAACCCGGCGGGACCTCGGTCAGGTTGAAGTCCATCCGCGCGGTCAGCGGCTCCATGTTCCCGCCGGTGACCAGCGCGCCGAAGTCCCGGAAGACCACGCCGCCGAGCACGTGCAGGGCGGTGTGGGTGCGCATCAGCGCGGTCCGCCGCTCGTCCTGCACGGCGCCGCGGACCGCGGTGCCGGGCGGCGGCCGCGGGTCATCCTCGGCGGGAATCAGGTACAGGTCGTCACCCTGGCGCGCGCCCACGATCCGGGTCTGCACGCCGCCCCACAGCAGCACCCCGTGATCGGGTGGCTGGCCCCCGCCGCCGGGGTAGAAGGCGGAGGAGTCCAGCACGATCCCGTCCGGGCCGGACGCGAGGACGACCGCGTCCCACTCCCGGAGTGTCTGGTCGTCGAGTTCCAGCCGGTGCGTACGCCAGCTCTGAGCACTCACGGTCAGGGGCCGCCGGGGTACCGGGCTTACCAGGGCCCGTAGGGACCCTGGCTGCTCCCGTTGCTGCCCCGGTATTCCCGGACCTTGGGCCGGACGTCGGTCAGGTAGATGGCGGAGGCCACGAAGGCCGCGATCGGCAGGATGCCCACGGCGCCGAAGCCACCGGACAGGACTCCGACATAGAGCCCGATAACCGAGGCCACGCCCAGGATGATCAGCCATAGCGGCTTGTTCTGCTTACCGGCCGCCAGGAACGCTTTCGACGGTCGGCGCAGTGCGTCCACAAAGCCCCATACCTCGCAGACAAAGGCGGCGATCGCCAGTATCTCGAGGAACCAGTAGAGCGGGGTCATCGCTCCTGTGTTCAGCAACACAGCATCAGGCTATCCGGTCCGGGCGGGAACCGGGACCAAAGCCCGTCCCCGCCCGGCCCTGGGCGCGTGCTGGCCCACGTGATAGGCCCACGTGATAGTCAGCTCTTCTTGCCCGCCGAGCCCTTACCGGGCAGGGTGGTCTTCCCGTTGAGCACCCGCGCGCCGTGCATGGCGAGCTTGTCGTACTCCTGGGCCGCCTTGGTCCGGGCGGTCGTCATGTACTCGGTGGCGAGGCCCGGCAGGGCGGCCAGCGAGCCATCGCTGCGCCAGCGGGCGATCCGCGCGGGCAGCTCGCGCAGGGCCGCGGAGGCCAGGACCCCGGCCCCGGCGGCGGCGTGCACGGGCTTGCTGGCGGCGAGCTTGCGCACCTCGGTCTTCACGTCAATGGTGGTGCGGTTCATGGTCATGCTTCCTTCCTGGTCCACCCGTCCGGCAGACCCGCTGAGCCGGGCGGCCCGGCCGCCTCGCTGGTACCCAGCGGCTCCGCTGCCGCGAGGGGGTCATCATCCTCTTCGTCGAGTCCTGCGCCGTCCGGCCCGGTCGCCTGCTCCCAGGCGCCGCCTGCGGCGTTCTGGGCCTGGGCGGCCTCGGCGGCCGCCTGGACCGCCGTGGCCTCGGCCGCGGCCGCCTGGATCGCGGCCACCTCCGCCACGACGGCGTCGTCCTCGGCGTCGTCCGGCGGCTGCGCCGCGGCTTCCCGGCGGAACGAGTCGTAGATCTCCAGCAGGACCTGCTTCTGCCGCTCGCTGAGCTCCGGCGCGGCCAGCACGGCCGCCCGGACGCCGGAGTCCGGCGGCCGGTCCTCCAGGATCCCGGCCTGCACGTACAGGGCCTCCGCGGAGATCCGCAGCCCCTTGGCGATCTGCTGCAGTATCTCTGCGCTCGGGCGGCGCACGCCGCGCTCGATCTGGCTCAGGTACGGGTTGGAGACTCCCGCCGCGGCGGCTAGCTGGCGCAGCGAGATCTTCGCCTGCTCCCGTTGTTCCCTGATGTATTCACCGATGGAACTCACTCGCATAGGACTCACATATCCAGTGAATCACCGCGTGCTTGCTTTTGCAAACGCCCTGCAAGCACCCCCGGTACCGCGCTGGCCCGCGGGGCGGCCAGGCTGGCCGGCAGGCCGGGAGGGGCTGCCCCAGCCGGGGAGCCCGGGAGGGGCTGCCCCAGCCGGGGAGCCCGGGAGGGGCTGCCCCAGCCGGGAGCCCGGGAGGGGCTGCCTCAGCCGGGGAGCGTGGCGCGGACCACCCCGACGGACTCGCTCCCGCCCATCACCGGGACGGTGGCGATCTCGTCCAGCGCCGAGTCCGGGAGCCCGGGCGCGGTGCGGACCCCGAGCCACCGCAGCAGGGCGACCGTGAGCGGCTCCCGGGCCCGGGCCGAGCCATCCTCGATCTTGAACGTCCCCGCCCGGCCGTCGGCCAGCGCGAACGCCTGCACGCCCTCCGCGCCCACCTTGACGAGCAGGCCCGGGACCGTGGCCATGAGCGCCCGCTCCGGGCGCAGGCTGCCCGACGTCCACTCCGGATGGGCCCGCATCGCATCGGCCACCCGGCGCTCGGGAGAGCCCGGCGGCGCGGTGACCAGCGCCTGGAAGGCCCGGGCCAGCCCGGCCAGGGACAGCGCGACCACGGGGGCGCCGCATCCGTCCACCCCCACCGCCGCGGACGGTTCCCCGGCCAGGCCCTCGATGGTCCGCCGGAGCGCCACCTGGAGCGGGTGCCCGGGGCTGGTGTAGGTGCTGGTGGGCCAGCCGGCGGCGACGCAGGTGGCGAGCATGGCCGCGTGCTTGCCGGAGCAGTTCATGTGCACCCGGTCGGGCTCCCCGCCCTCGCGCAGGTAGTCCTGCTGGAACACATCCTCCCGGGGCAGCGCCCGCGGGCACTGCAGGTCATCCTCGGTCAGCCCGGCGCGGGCCAGGATCTCCCGCACCCCCGCGACGTGGAAATCCTCCCCGGAATGGCTGGCCGCCGCGAGCGCCAGCAGCCTGCCGTCCAGGTCCAGGCCGATGCGCAGCAGGCCGCCGCCTGCATCGGCTTGTTCGCCGAGCGGGGGAACATGGGCACGTCCCCCAGGCCGGCGGCCAGCTGCGGCGCCCCGTCGCTGCCGATTATCCGCAACGAAACGCGGTGTCTCGACTCGACGAACCCCGACCGGACGACCTCGGCGAGGACGGGAGGCTCAGTGACGGCTGCTCACCCCAAGCATCAGCTCACTCCAAGCATCTGGCGGGCCTCGTCCGGGTCCAGCGGCGGCCGCTGGGCCAGCGCGGCCAGGCTGGCGGCCCGGTCGACCAGCTCGGCGTTCCCGGTCACCGGGCGGCCCCGGGCGAACGAGGTGGTGTCCTCCATGCCGACCCGCAGGTGGCCGCCGGCGCCGAGCGCACCCAGCGCCACCGGCAGCGCGGCCCGCCCGATCCCGGTCGCAGACCAGGTCGCGCCGGCGGGCAGCGCGGCCACCGCCGCCACCAGCGCCGCCACGGTGCCGGGCATGCCGCCGGGCACTCCCATCACCAGGTCGCAGTGCACGTGCCCGCCGTGCGGCGGCCCCAGCTCGTCCAGCAGCCGGTGCAGCGTGGCCGCCTGGCCCAGGTCGAACAGCTCGAACTCGGGCACCACCCCGGCCGCCTGGGTCCGCGCGTACAGCTCGCGGATGAACGGCCACGGGTTGGCGAAGACCTCGTCGCCGAAGTTGACCGTGCCGCAGGTGAGCGAGCAGGCATCCGGGGCGGCCTCAAGCACCGCGAGCCGGTCGCTGAAGCTGTCGGTGACCGCGCCGCCGGTGGACAGCTGGATGATCAGGTCGGTGCTCTCGCGCAGCGCCTGCACGGTGTCCTTGAGCCGGCCCAGGTCCAGGGTCGGCCGGGCCTGGCCGTCGCGGATGTGGACGTGGATCACGGCGGCCCCGGCGGCACGGCATTCCACCGCGGTCTCGGTCAGCTCGTCCAGGGTGACCGGCAGCGCCGGGACCGACGCCTTGTCCGATTCGGCCCCGGTCGGCGCGACCGTGATGAGCGTCCCCGGCCGGGCGGGGGCAGGACGGTTCGAAGTCATGACGGGCAGCATGCATCCTCAGTTCAGGCCGCGTCCAGGATCGTGGCCGTGCGGCGCGGCTGGCCGGCCGGGTCAGCGGCTGGTACTCAGCGGGTGCGGGGCCGCGCCCGCCGGGGCCTGCCCCGGGACGGCCAGGTTGGCCCGGGTGAACTCCAGCGCCTCAGCCAGGTCACTCAGCCGGGCTTCCTGGGTGGGCGCACGGAACGTCTTGACCTCCAGCACGATCAGCCCCTGGTAGTCCTGGGCCGCCAGCCGGTGCAGCAGCGTCGAGCACGGCTGGGTCCCCCGGCCGGGGACCAGGTGCTCGTCGCGGTTGGCCAGCCCGCTGCCGTCGGCCAGGTGCACGTGGGCCAGCCGGGGGCCGAGCTCGTCGTGCATGGCGAGCGCGTCGGACCCGGACACGGCCGTGTGCGACAGGTCCAGGGTGACGTGCGGGTAGTCCATCGGGACCGGGTTCCAGGACGGGGCGTACGGCGCGACCTCGGCGCCCCGGGCCCGGAGCGGGAACATGTTCTCCACCGCGAACACCACGTCGGTCTCGTCCTGCATCCGGGCCAGGCCGGCCGCGAAGTCGCGGGCGTACTCCCGCTGCCAGCGGAACGGCGGATGCACCACGACCACCCGCGCGCCCAGCTGCTCGGCCACGTCCTTGGCCCGGACCAGCTTGCCCCACGGCTCGCGGCCCCAGACCCGCTGGGTGATCAGCAGGCAGGGCGCGTGCACCGCGAGCACCGGGACGCCGTGATAGTCGGCGAGCCGCCGCAGGGCCTCCACGTCCTGGCTGACCGCATCCGGGGTGACCATGACCTCGACCCCGTCGTACCCGAGGCGCGCCGCGACGTCGAACGCGTCCGCCGCCCGGTCGGGGTAGACCGACGCGGTCGATAGCGCCACCAGGCGTCGCGGCGCTGGGCCCGCTTGGCTCACCGTGGCTCCTTCCGCACTCTGCGGCGGACCGTATCCCCGGGACCTCCGGGCGTCGATCGATCCGCCTTGGCCAGCTTATGCGGCGGGGCGCGCATAGTTGCTCACCGCAGGGGGCGCAGGAGTGTCGGCCCCGGGAGTGTCGCCGGCCCCGTTGTCGGTGCCGGCCGGTAGCGTCCGGGCCATGGCGAAATCCTCGGCAGGCCCGGCGTTTCAGTGCGCCGAATGCGGGTGGCGCACCACGAAATGGTCGGGCCGCTGCGGCGAGTGCCAGGCCTGGGGCACGGTCCAGCAGGCCGCGCCCGCCCGGGCCGGCCGGGCGGGCGGCTTCGGCAGCGCCGCCCTGGCGGGCCTGGGAGCGGGACTGGACGGCCTGGGCGGGCTGGGCCTGGACGGTCCTGGCCTGGCTGGGCCACCGGTCGCCATCGCGCCGTCCAGCCCCGCGCTGCGGATCGGCGACGTGGACGCCAGCGCCGCGGGAGCCCGCCCGACCGGGCTGGGGGAGCTGGACCGGGTGCTGGGCGGCGGCCTGGTGCCCGGGGCGGTGGTGCTGCTGGCGGGTGAGCCCGGCGTGGGCAAGTCCACCCTGCTGCTGGAGGCGGGCACGCACGCCGCGGCCGTGGGCCCGGTCCTGTACATCACCGGCGAGGAATCCGCGGCGCAGGTGCGGCTGCGGGCGGACCGGATCGGCGCCGTGGCCGGGGACCTCTACCTGGCCGCGGAGACCGACCTGGCCGCGCTGCTCGGCCACGTGGCGGTGGTCCGGCCCCAGCTGCTGATCGTCAACTCGGTGCAGACCATCACGATGGACGGGGTGGACGGCGCGCCGGGCGGGGTCAGCCAGATCCGCGCGGTCACCGCGGCCCTGATCGCGGTGGCCAAGCAGCACGCGGTCACGACGGTGCTGGTCGGGCACGTGACCAAGGACGGGTCCATCGCCGGGCCGCGGGCCCTGGAGCACCTGGTGGATGTGGTGCTGTACTTCGAGGGCGACCGGCATGCCCAGTTCCGCATGGTCCGGGCGGTGAAGAACCGCTACGGCCCGACCGACGAGATCGGCTGCTTCGACCTCGGCGAGCAGGGCATCACCGAGCTGCCCGACCCGAGCGGCCTCTTCCTCACGCACCGGCAGAACGCGGTGCCCGGCACCTGCGTGACCGTCACCCTGGAAGGCCGCCGCCCGCTGCTCAGCGAGGTGCAGACGCTGGTCGTGCCGTCCACCCTGGACATCCCGCGCCGGGTCACCTCCGGGCTGGACGCCTCCCGGGTCGGCATGGTCCTGGCGGTGCTGTCCCGGCGCGCGGACCTCAAGCTGGGCAAGCAGGACGTGTACGCGGCCACCGTGGGCGGGGTCCGCCTCGGTGAGCCCTCCGTGGACCTGGCCGTGGCGCTCGCCCTGGCCAGCGCGGTGGCCGACCTCAGCGTGCCGGGGTCGGTGGTCGCCACCGGCGAGGTCGGCCTGGCCGGCGAGGTACGCCGGGTCAGCGGGGTGCAGCGCCGGCTGGCCGAGGCGGAACGGATGGGGTTCCGGCTGGCGATCGTGCCCGCAGGCTCGGCGGCGGTGGGCGCCCCCGGGGGCATCGAGGTGCGGGAGGTCGAGGACATCCGGCAGGCGATAGCCGCCGCGTTCGGCGGCTGATCGCCGGCCCGTGGCCTGGCACCGCCGATACACTGGGCCAGTCCAGCAACCTCCGGGGGTCCTGTGCCGCCAGCCGACAACAACGGGGACGCCAGAAGCAGGGACGAGCGCCGCTGGTCGGCCCTGGCCGCGCTGGCCCCGGGCACCATGCTCCGCGACGGCCTGGAGCGCATCCTGCGCGGGAACACCGGCGCGCTGATCGTCCTGGGCGACGGGCCCGCCGTGGACGAGGTGTGCAGCGGCGGATTCGAGTTGCGGGTGCCGTTCTCGGCGACCCGGCTGCGCGAGCTGGCCAAGATGGACGGCGCCATCGTGCTCGACGCCGGCGCGGAGTACATCGTCCGGGCGGCCGTGCACCTGGTCCCCGACCCCACCCTGCCGACCGGCGAGTCGGGCACCCGGCACCGGACCGCGGAACGGGTGGGCAGGCAGACGGGCTGCCCGGTGATCTCGGTCAGCAAGTCCATGCGGATCATCGCGCTGTACCTGGACGGGGCCCGGTACGTGCTGGAGGATTCGGCGGCCATCCTGTCCCGGGCCAACCAGGCGCTGGCCACCCTGGAGCGGTACAAGCTCCGGCTGGATCAGGTGTCGGGGACGCTGACCGCGCGCGAGATCGAGGACGTGGCGACCGCGCGCGACGTGACCGTGGTGGCCCAGCGGCTGGAGATGGTCCGGCGCATCGCCGGCGAGATCGAGGGATACCAGGTCGAGCTGGGCACCGACGGCCGGCTGCTGGCGCTCCAGCTGGACGAGCTCATCGCGGGCAGCGGCTTCGAGCGGCAGCTGGTCGTGCAGGACTACCTGCCGGCGGCGGCCGGCCTGAACCCGTACGCCCGGGTCGGCGAGGTGCTGGACGAGCTGGCCCGGCTTTCCCCGGAAGAGCTGCTGGACATGGCGACGGTGGCCACGGTGCTCGGGCTCGGCGGGTCCGGCATGCTGGACGAGCCGGTCGAGCCCCGGGGTTACCGCCTGCTGGCCAAGGTCCCGCGGCTGCCACGGCCTGCGGCGGAGCGGCTGGTGGCGCACTTCGGCGGGCTGCACAAGCTGCTGGCGGCCACCGTGGCCGAGCTGCAGGCGGTGGACGGCGTGACGGAGTCGCACGCGCGGGCGGCCCGGGAGGGCCTGTCCCGGCTGGCCGAGGTGACCCTGCTGGAGAAGTACTCCTGAGCCGCCCGGTCCCGTGCTTACGGCATGCAGTAGGTAAGGCAACCTGCGGCGGTCAGCGCCTACGGCCTTTCAGCACGAAGATGACGGTGCGGCTGCTGAGCTTCCCGGTGTAGGCGGTGGCGGAGTAGGTGCCGGGCCGGGCGGCCCGGTGCACCGGCCGGCAGCCGGGGAGCGAGGTCCTCCCGTTCCAGGTGATCTGGACCGCGGCGGGCACTCCCCGGGCCAGCGTGGTGGCCTGCGCGGTCGGCCGGGCGCAGCCTGCGGAGTCCCAGACCTGGCTCTGTCCCGCCCGGATCACGAGGTGCAGCTGCGCCGGGCCGAGGTTGGCGGTGCAGCGGCCGGGAGCGGTGGACACCACGTTGACGCTGAATTGCGGCCGGGTGTGCGCCGGGTAGCTGTACCGGGCCGAGAACAGGCTGAGGACGAGGTCGGAGCCCGGGCAGGGGCCGGGGGCGGCGGCTGTCTTCCGGCCGCGCCGCCCCGCCGGGTGCCCCGTCGCGGCCGCCCCGTGCTTCCCGGACGTGCCCGGCGTCGCGGACGAGGACGGGCTGGGCGCCGGCTTCGCCACCCGGGACGCGCTGCCCACCGCCGCGGCCGGCGTGGCCCGCGCCGACCCGGAGGCCGGAGCGGACGGGTGCTGGCTGGCCGTCTGGGATAGGTCGGTCACCTGCTTGGCGCCCCCGCCGCCCAGCGCGCCGTTCACGGTCCAGGCGACGAGCGCGAGCATGCCGAGGCCGGCGACGAGCGCGATGACCCTGCGCCGCCAGTAGAGGTTGACCTGACCGGCGCTTTTGGGCTGGTCAGCGGAACGGCGAGGCATGCGTGCAGTATCCGCCGGAAGCCCGCGCTGATCTTGGCGACCCGCCGGAAGGGCGGCGCATTATTGCAGGTCGCCACCGTTCCCGGGCGCTTTTGGGCAGAGCCGGGCGGGATCCTCCGGTAAACCCGCACCCGCCCGTCAGTTCGTCCGGCGGCCCGCCCGGACCACGCCGGGGACGTGCGAGGATCGAGGCGTCATGGCGACTGTGCACCCGGCGGAGATCCTGGACTGGTACGCCGCCCATCAGCGGGACCTGCCGTGGCGCCGGCCCGGGGCCACGCCGTGGGCCGTCCTGGTCAGCGAGGTCATGCTGCAGCAGACGCCCGTCGCCCGGGTGCTGCCGGTGTACGCGGCCTGGCTCGGCCGGTGGCCGACGCCCGCGGCGCTGGCCGCCGCGCCAGCCGGGGACGCGGTCCGGGCCTGGGGCCGCCTGGGCTACCCGCGGCGGGCCATCCGGCTGCACGCGACGGCGCAGGCCCTGGTGGAGCGGCACGGCGGGGAGGTCCCGCCGTCCGCGGACGCCCTGCGGGAACTGCCCGGCGTCGGTTCCTACACGGCCGCCGCGGTCGCCAGCTTCGCGTTCGCGCAGCGGCACGCGGTGCTGGACACCAACGTGCGCAGGGTACTGGCCCGCCTGGTGGACGGCCGGGAGCTGCCGCCGCCTAGCCCGTCGGCGGCCGAGCGGAGGCTGGCCGAGTCACTGCTGCCGGAGGAGCCCCCGGTGGCCGCGCGGTGGTCGGTGGCGCTCATGGAACTCGGGGCCCTCGTCTGTACCGCCGCCCGTCCGCGGTGTGCCAGCTGCCCGGTGGCGGCCAGCTGTGCCTGGCGCCGGGCCGGGCACCCCGCGGGCGGCGGGCCGCGGCGCACCCAGAAGTACGCGGGCACCGACCGGCAGTGCCGCGGGCGGCTGCTGGCGGTGCTCCGCGACTGCCCGGGCCCGGTGCCGGGTGCCCGGCTGGAGGCGGCCTGGGCTGACCGGCTGCAGCGCAGCCGGGCCCTGGACGGCCTGGTGGCGGACGGCCTGGTCGATCCCCTGCCGGACGGCCGGTTCGCGCTGCCCGGAACGCGCCTGATTCCCGGGAAACACGGATCGCCAGAGAGCACTGAGCTCTCCGCAAAGCACTGAGCGGCGGCCCGGAAGGGGCCGCCGCTCAGTGTTCCCGCTATCTAGTGCGCTGTGCCTCGGTCAGTCCTGCTGCGGCGCGGTGGCCCCGCGCTCGACCGCCGCGGCACCGCTGCCGACCTCTTCGGGCACGGCGTCCGGCACGGCGTCCGGCTTGGCCACGCCCTTGAAGGTGAACTCCGCCTCCTCGCCGGTGCCCTCCGCGTCCACGATGACGATCTGGCCCGCCTTGAGCTCGCCGAACAGGATCTTCTCGGACAGCGCGTCCTCGATGGACCGCTGGATGGTGCGCCGCAGTGGCCGCGCCCCGAGCACGGGGTCGTAGCCGCGCACCGCCAGCAGCGCCTTGGCGTCCGGCCGCAGTTCCAGGCCCATGTCCCGGTCCCGGAGCCGCTCGTCCACCTTGGCGATCATCAGGTCCACGATCGTGACGATCTCGTCCTCGGTCAGCTGGTGGAACACGATCGTGTCGTCCACGCGGTTCAGGAACTCGGGGCGGAAGTGGTGCTTCAGCTCCTCGTTGACCTTGGCCTTCATCCGGTCGTACGAGCCCTTCGACTCACCCGACCGGGCGAAGCCCACGGACACCCCCTTGGAGATGTCCCTGGTGCCCAGGTTGGTCGTCATGATGATGACCGTGTTCTTGAAGTCCACCAGCCTGCCCTGGGCGTCGGTCAGACGGCCGTCTTCCAGGATCTGCAGCAGCGAGTTGAAGATGTCCGGGTGGGCCTTCTCGATCTCGTCGAACAGGACCACGGAGAACGGCCTGCGGCGCACCTTCTCGGTGAGCTGGCCGCCTTCCTCGTACCCCACGTAGCCGGGGGGCGAGCCGAACAGCCGGGACACGGTGTGCTTCTCCATGTACTCGCTCATGTCGAGCTGGATCAGCGCGTCTTCCTCGCCGAACAGGAACTCCGCCAGCGTCTTGGACAGCTCCGTCTTGCCGACCCCGGAGGGCCCCGCGAAGATGAACGACCCGCCCGGACGCTTGGGGTCCTTCAGGCCGGCCCGGGTCCGCCGGATGGCCTGGGACAGCGCCCTGATCGCGTCGTTCTGCCCGATGACCCGCCGGTGCAGCTCATCTTCCATCCGGAGCAGCCGCTGGGACTCCTCCTCGGTGAGCTTGAACACCGGGATGCCGGTCGCGGTGGCCAGGACCTCAGCGATGAGCTCCTCGTTGACCTCGGCGACGACGTCCATGTCGCCGGCCTTCCACTCCTTCTCCCGGGCCTCCTTCTTGGCGATCAGCTGCTTCTCGTTGTCCCGGAGGGCAGCCGCCTTCTCGAAGTCCTGGGAGTCGATGGCCGACTCCTTCTCCCGGCGCACCTGGGCGATCTTCTCGTCGTACTCGCGCAGGTCCGGCGGGGCGGTCATCCGGCGGATCCGCATCCGCGACCCCGCCTCGTCGATCAGGTCGATCGCCTTGTCCGGCAGGAACCGGTCGCTGATGTAGCGGTCCGCCAGCTGGGCCGAGGCCACCAGGGCCCCGTCGGTGATCGAGACCCGGTGGTGAGCCTCGTAACGGTCGCGCAGACCCTTGAGGATCTCGATGGTGTGCGAGATCGTCGGCTCGGCCACCTGGATCGGCTGGAACCGGCGCTCGAGCGCGGCGTCCTTCTCCAGGTGCTTGCGGTACTCGTCCAGCGTGGTGGCGCCAATGGTCTGAAGCTCGCCGCGGGCCAGCATCGGCTTCAGGATCGAGGCAGCGTCAATCGCTCCCTCGGCAGCGCCCGCCCCGACCAGCGTGTGCAGCTCGTCGATGAACAGGATGATGTCGCCGCGGGTCCGGATCTCCTTGAGAACCTTTTTCAGCCGTTCCTCGAAGTCACCGCGGTAGCGCGAGCCGGCCACCAGGGCGCCGAGGTCCAGCGTGTAGAGCTGCTTGTCCTTCAGCGTCTCGGGCACCTCGCCCTTAACGATCTTCTGGGCCAGGCCCTCGACCACGGCGGTCTTGCCCACGCCGGGCTCACCCACGAGCACCGGGTTGTTCTTGGTGCGCCGGGAGAGGACCTGCATGACTCGCTCGATTTCCTTCTCCCGGCCGATCACCGGGTCGAGCTTGCCCTCTCTAGCGCCCTGGGTCAGGTTCCTGCCGAACTGGTCCAGCACCAGGGAGGTGGAGGGCGCCGACTCCGACGGCGCACCCGCCGCAGCGGGCTCCTTGCCCTGATAGCCGTGCAGCAGCTGAATCACCTGCTGGCGGACCCGGTTCAGGTCCGCGCCCAGCTTGACCAGCACCTGGGCCGCCACGCCCTCACCCTCGCGGATGAGGCCGAGCAGGATGTGCTCGGTGCCGATGTAGTTGTGCCCGAGCTGCAGCGCCTCGCGGAGCGAGAGCTCGAGCACCTTCTTCGCGCGCGGCGTAAACGGGATATGCCCGGAAGGTGCCTGCTGGCCCTGGCCGATTATCTCCTCAACCTGCTGGCGCACGGCCTCCAGGCTGATCCCCAGGGATTCCAGCGCCTTGGCCGCCACGCCTTCACCCTCGTGGATCAAGCCAAGCAGGATGTGCTCGGTGCCGATGTAGTTGTGGTTGAGCATCCTGGCTTCTTCTTGAGCCAGGACCACAACTCTCCGCGCCCGGTCGGTAAACCTTTCGAACATCGCCTCGCTCCTCACAGAGCGGTCGGGGGGACCCAGATGTCCGGATGTCCGGGGCCCGTCCCTTCCGCATGGTAGCCCGCATGCCGGACGATGTACCGCGCGATATGCGGCACTTATGTAAACAGTTCCCCGGCATGACGACCTTCATCCCATCCAACCCCGGGGAGGGGCGGCGGTGTTCCCTGTACGCCGCAAGCGAACGCCCTCCACCCCGCTGCGACCAGCGCCGGTTCATACCCCGTACCAACGAGCGGTGCCCCCCGGAAGTTCACCGGGCGGGCGGTTCCGCCGGGCGGGGCGGCGGCCGGCGGGCGGGGAGGCGGCCGGCGGCGTCCCGTCGGGGGGATGGCCAGCGGGCGCAGGTTCCGGCGCCCGCGTCCCCGTCGAGGGGATGGCCAAGCACAGGGCTGGCCAAGCACAGGGCCCGCCAAAGCACAGGGCCCGCACGGGTCCTGCGATGTGCTCCAGCTCCAACGGACAACTGGCACACCGCAGGGCACCTGCGGGCCCTAAGGCGCAATCCCCTAGTGGGCTGCGTCGTACTCCGAGATGATCTGCGCCGGAATCCGGCCGCGCTCGCTGACCTTGTAGCCACGCTGCTTGGCCCACGCGCGGATTTCCGAGCTGCGCTCCCGGCCCGGCCCGGTCCGGGTGCGCCGCCGGCGGCTGCCAGCCGCGCCGCCACTCGCCTTGCGGGCATGGTCAACGTAGGGAGCAAACTCTTTGCGGAGCTTGGTCGCGTTATCTGAACTGAGGTCGATCTCGTAGGTGGTGCCGTCGAGACTGAAGGCCACGGTCTCGGTCGCCTCACCTCCGTCGAGGTCATCGACGAGGAGCACCTGAACCTTTTGTGCCATGGGTGCCAGCCCTTCCGCTGGAGCAACTCTTTTTAGGTTGCCAAAGATATACCACGCACCGGTTGCGTTTGCCAATTCATGCTCCCGGAAACGCGGTCAGAGTTCCCTGAGCGACATGGGCCGGCGGACTACCCGGAAGATAACTGTAACTCTGAGTAATCGGACATGGATAGGGCGGCTGCAAAGTGGAGCGCCGATGTATCCCGTCTCCACTGGTGGTTGGCGCTTGGTTCTGAACGCGGGCTACCGCTCACCACGATCAGGCGATGCCGCGGACTCCGGAGCATCACTCGGGGCACCATCACTGTGCGGAATCCTGCCGTCGCCGGAAATATCCTCCGGGTACTCGTCTTCTGCCGACTCACGCTTGGGGCCAAGCTGATGACGCAGGAAGAGTCCCAACCCGATCAGGAAGGCCACGCAGACAACCGCAGGAGGCGTCAGAGCGGCGAGGTCGCTGAGCAAGGCGCACTCCTTTCTGGCCGTCCTACTGGCCTTCCTGCCCGCGTCGCGGTCCCCTCGGCGCCGGCCTTGATCGGTGTAACCGTCCCTGAACATTGGGTCATCCGGCACGGACCTACTTATGCATTGTTGCGCATAGCCAATGGGCGGCCGGCCGCACCCTCCCCGTTGCGGGACGTCCCACTCCGGACCGCGGGAAGCCGGCCCGGACCGGCTGGCCGCGGATCTCCCCGGCCGGGCCGCCTGGCGCCGGGCCGGCCGGGACCCGGGTGGCCCGGGCTGCGCGGCCCAGCGCGGCGGCCGGCCCAGGGCCGCCCTCCCCGTGCCGGGGGCCCGTGCCAGGGGCCCGGGCCGGCCGCGGCCGGGGGCAGGCGCGGACCAGGACAGCGGGCCGGCCCGCCCGGGGCACACCATGGCCTGGCCGCATGACCGGCCGCGCGCCTGACCCGAAGCAGGCTCCGCGGCACCTATCGTCGTGACAGGATCCCAGGCGTAGCAGGCGATTCTGTGCTGCGGAGGCCCGCCCGGCCCATACCGGCAGGTCATCAGCCCGGGCTGGTCCGCGGGCCTGGCCCGGCCGGGAGCGGGCCACCCGCGCCAGGCACCGGCCGGCAGCTCACCGGGATGGCCAGGGGCCGCGCACGACTACGGAGAAAGCCGCCAGCGACACAGGATGTTTCACGCCGACTTGCATATCCACTCACGCTTCTCCCGGGCGTGCAGTAAGAACTGTGACATTCCCGGGCTCGCCTGGTGGGCGCGGCGCAAGGGCGTCACCGTCGCCGGCACGGGGGACTTCACCCATCCCGGCTGGGCCGAAGAACTCCGCGAGACGCTGGTTCCCGCTGAACCCGGCTTACTGCAACTGCGCCCGGACCTGGCCAGTCAGCTGCGGCGCAACTCACCGCCGACTTGTGATCAGCCCGTGCGTTTCATGCTCTCTGCGGAGATATCCACGATCTACCGGGCCGGTGAGCGCACACGCAAGGTTCATCATCTGTTGTATGCGCCGACCCTGGAAGCGGCGGGGAAGATCACGGCCGCCCTTGCGAAGGTCGGCAACCTGGCCTCTGACGGGCGCCCCATTCTCGGGCTCGACTCGCGGCACCTGCTGGACATCACGCTGAACGCCGGCCCGGGATGCTATCTCGTGCCGGCCCATATCTGGACTCCATGGTTCGCGGTACTGGGATCCAAATCCGGTTTCGATGTGGTCGCCGACTGTTACGGCGACCTCGCCGACCAGGTGTTCGCGGTAGAGACCGGACTCTCCGCTGACCCGCCCATGAACTGGATGTGCTCTTCCCTGGACGGTTATCGACTCGTCAGTAATTCAGACGCGCACTCACCCCCGATGCTCGGCCGCGAGGCGACAACACTTGACGTTGAACTGGATTACTTTGCCATCGAGCGCGCCTTGCGCACCGGGGCCGGCCTGCGGGGCACAGTCAATTTCTTCCCCGAGGGCGGCCGTTACCACGTGGACGGGCACCGTAAGTGCGGCGTCCGGCTGGAGCCTGCGCAGTCAGCCGCCCACGGCGGAATGTGCCCGGAGTGCGGCAAGCCGCTGACTATCGGCGTGCTGAACCGGGTGACCGAACTCGCCGACCGGCCCGAGGGCTACCGGCCAGAGCGCGCGCCCGCCTCCGTCAACCTGGTCTCCCTGCCGGATGTGCTGGGCGAGCTCCTCGGCACCGGGCCCAAGAGCAAGAAGGTTGACGCCGAGGTCAGCCGGCTGGTCGCCGCGCTCGGCCCGGAACTGGCCATCCTGCTGGACACCCCGTCCGCCGAGCTGGACCGGGCCGGCGGCAGCCTGCTGGGCGAGGCCATCACGAGGCTGCGGGCCGGCGCGGTGCACAAGGAGCCCGGCTACGACGGCGAGTACGGGGTGATCCGGCTGTTCGGGCCGGGCGAACTCGACCGGGGCACGGCCGCGCTCTTCGACGTGGCCGGGCCCGCATCCCTGGCCGGCGCCGTGCCCGCGCCCCGGCGGCCTGGCGGCCTGGCGGCCCGCACGGACAGGCAGGCCGCGGGCGACGAGGCGGCCCGGGACGCGGCCCCGCCCGGGCCCGGCCCGGCTGAGCCGGCCGCGGAGGACAGCTCCTGGCTGGACCGGCTCGACCCGGACCAGCGGGCCGCCGCGGCCGCCGCCGCGCCACTGATGATCATCGCCGGGCCGGGTACCGGCAAGACGCGCACGCTGACCCACCGCCTCGCGGCCGCCGTGACCGAGCAGGGCGTGCCCGGCCGGGTCCTGCCTGGCCCTGACCTTCACCCGCCGGGCCGCCGGGGAGATGCGCGAGCGGCTGGCGGCGCTGCTCGGCCGGCGCGCCGCCGGGCTCACCGTCACCACGTTCCACGGGCTCGGGCTGATGATCCTGCGCGAGGAGCACGCGCGGGCCGGGCTGGCCGAGGACTTCGCGGTTGCCGACGAGCAGATGGTGCTGGAGGTGGCCACCGAGCTGGCCGGGTCGCCGCGTGGCGGCCGGGCCCTGCTGGGCGGCGCTGCCGCCGACCCGCAGCGGCGGGAACTGCTGCGCACCGGGCTGGCGGCCCGCGGCCTGGTGGACTTCGACGGCCTGGTCGAGCTCGCGGTGGCGGTGCTGGACGGCGCGCCGGCGGTAGCCGCCCGGCTCCGCGAGCGCTGGCCGCGGATCAGCGTCAACGAGTACCAGGACATCGACGCCGCGCAGTACGCGCTGCTGCGGCTGCTCGCCGGGGACGGCACCGGGCTCACCGTGATCGGTGACCCGGACCAGGCCATCTACTGCTTCCGCGGCGCGGACGTGGGCTTCTTCCTGCGGTTCGGGGAGGATTACCCGGGGGCGTCCACGGTGGCGCTCACCGCCAACTACCGCTCCAGCCCCGCCATCGTGGCCGGGGCGATGCAGGCCATCGCGCCCGCCACCCTGGTGCCGGGCCGGGCGCTGCGTCCGGCCCGGGGCACCCCGGATGGCGCACGTCCAGCCCGGGGAGCGGCGGGCGGCGCGGGTCCGGCCCGGGACCGTGCGGATGCCGCCCCGGGGGCGGGAGCTGCTCCGCCCCCCAAGATCCGCCTGCACGAGGCCGCCGACCCGGCCGGCGAGGCGGCCTGGATCGCCGAGGCCATCGACCGCCTGCTGGGCGGGTCATCGTTCCACTCACTGGACAGCGGACGCGCCGACGGGCACGGCCAGGCCGGCCTCGGGCTGGCCGACATCGCGATCCTGTACCGGACCGACGCCCAGGCCGTGTCGCTCGGCCAGGGACTGACCCGGGCCGGGCTGCCGTTCCAGAAGCGCTCCCACGACCTGCTGGAGCGCCGGCCCGGCGTGGCCGAGATCCTCCGCGAGCTGCCGCTGGCCGGGCTGGTCCCGGCCCGCGGCCCGGGGCCGTTTCCGCCCGGGACGGCCGTCGCGGACCAGTTGCGGAGCGCGGTGGGACGGCTGGCCGCGGACGCGGACGCGGCCCGGGCCACCGCGGCCCGGGCCACCGCGGGCCGGCGCGGCGGGGGCCGGGGCGGCCTGTCCGGGACCGACCTGCGCACGGCGGGTGAAGTGCTGGCGCCGCTCGCCCGCCGCTGCGGTGACGACATGGAGCGGTTCCGGACCGAGATCGCGCTCGGCGCGGAGGTTGACGCCCTCGATCCCCGGGCGGACGCGATCGCGCTGCTGACCCTGCACGCGGCCAAGGGCCTGGAGTTCGAGGTGGTTTTCCTGGCCGGCTGCGAGCGGGACCTGCTGCCGCTCTGGCTGCCGGGCGCCACGCCGGAGGCCCGCCCGGATCCGGCCGAGGAACGGCGACTGCTGTTCGTCGGCATGACCCGGGCCCGCACGCACCTGCTGCTGAGCTGCGCGGCGCGGCGGAGCAGGCACGGCAGCAGCGCCGAGACCGGGGTCTCGCCGTTCCTGGCCGCGATCGACCCGGCCCTGCTGGACCGCTCCGCGCCGCCACGGGCCCGCCGTCCGGCCGACCGCCAGCTCCGGCTGCTCTGAGCGGGCGCGGCCCGGGTCAGCCGCTGGCGGACGCCGGCCCGGGCGCGGCCGTGCCCGGAACCGGAGCCGCACCAGGCAGGGCCGCATCAGGCAGGGCCGCGTCAGGCAGGGGCGCGTCGGCCAGCGGCGTGCCGGGCGGCGGCGCCCCGGGGAGCGGGGCCTCCGGCAGGGGCGGCAGGCGGAGCAGCATCCGGCTGTTGCCGAGCGTGTTGGGCTTGACCCGGCCCAGGTCGAGGAACTCCGCCACCCCCTCGTCGTAGGAGCGCAGCAGTTCCGTGTACACGTCATGCGAGACCGGTGTGCCCTCGATCTCCTCGAATCCGTGCCGGGCGAAGAAGCCGACCGCGAACGTGAGCACGAAGACCCGCGCGACGCCGACCTCCCGGGCACTCTCCAGCAGTGCCTCGATCAGGCGGTGCCCGATGCCCTGCCCCTGGCAGCTCTCGTGCACCGCCACCGTGCGGATCTCGGCCAGGTCCTCCCACATCACGTGCAGCGCCCCGCAGCCCACCACCTGGTGGTCGCCGAGCCGCTCCGCGACCCAGAACTCCTGGACGCCTTCGTACAGGGTGACGGTGGCCTTCCGCAGCACCCGGCCGGACGCGACGTTGTCGGCGACCAGGCCCGCGATGGCCCGGATGTCACGGGTGCGGGCCCGCCTGATGATGTGCTCCATCGCCCGCACACCTTAGCCGCTGGCCCATCACGCCCCGATCTCGGCTCGCCCCCGGGGCTTCGGGGGAGCCCTGTGAACTGGGCAAATGCCTCCCCGGGGGAAACGGGAAACCCTGGCGCCCCGGCCGCCTGCAATAAGCAGGCAAGGATTCTGCGGTTCGGCCCACCGGGCGGCTGGTGATCCATTAATCTGCATCGCTGTCACCGTGCTGCACTTCCGCCCCCCAGAGCGTGGCACGGCCCGCCGAGTTTCTGCGCCGCAGGACGCGGCCAGGAAGCCGGGGACCCATGTTCCCGGGGTGAATCCGCGAGCGGGCGCGTCGCTGCGCCTAGCGGTAGGGCTCCTCTAGCCCGAACCCGTCAGCTAACCCGGCAGGCGGGATGAGAGAGGAGAGCTCGTGGAACGCTGGCTCGCAGCGGGACGTGTGCCGATGGAACGGCGATGGCGTGCTGCCGGGTTCCGGCGCCGCCTCTGGCGGCCGCTGGCCATCGTGGGCGGGGCGGCCGCGGCCGCCAGCCTGGTGCTGCCCGCCACGGTGAGCAGCGCGGCGGTCAGCCGCCCGCAGTCGAGCCTGGCCAGCCTGGTGGCCCAGGCCAGGAGCCTGGGGCACCAGATCGACGTGCTGAGCGAGCAGTACGACGGGCTGCGCATCCAGCTCAGTGAGGCCCGCGCGGAAGCGAAGACCGCGATGGCCACCGACCGGCAGGACGCCAGCCGGCTCGTGTCGGGCCAGGCCGCGGTCGGCCAGCTCGCGGCCGAGAGTTACATGAACGGCGGCCTGGCCACCCCGCTGGAGGTCCTCACCTCGCCCGACACCGGCACGCTGCTCAGCCGGGCCGCGATCATGCAGCAGCTGCAGACGGAGAACGGGGACCGGGTCAGCGCCCTGTCCACCGCGGAGGCGGCCGCCCGGCGGGCGCACGATACCGCCGTGCAGCAGACCGTCACGGTGACCAAGCTGGCCACGGCGATGGCGGCCAAGAAGCAGATCATCCAGGGCAAGGTGAACAAGCTCAACAGCGCGGCGTTCGCCCAGGCGATGACCATCTACCAGCGCACCGGGAACTACCCCAACATCAACCTGCCGACCAGCAACACGGTCGGCGCAGAGGCGCTGCGGTACGCGATGACCCGCCGGGGTGACCCATACGTCTGGGGCGCGGCCGGCCCGGACGAGTTCGACTGCTCCGGCCTGGTGATGTGGGCGTACGCGCAGGTGGGCATCAGCCTGCCGCATTACACGGTCTCGCAGTACAACATGGGCGAGCACATCTCCCGGAGCCAGCTCGAGCCCGGCGACCTGGTGTTCTTCTACGCGGGCATCGACCACGTCGGCATCTACCTAGGCGACGGCCTGATGGTGGACGCTCCCTCCACTGGCCAGGTCGTCCAGGTCCAGCCGGTCATGTGGAACGTGTTCGTGGGCGCGGTCCGCATCGTCTGAGCGCGCCCGGGGTTCGTGACCTTGCTCCGAACGCGTCAGCTGAGCTGGGGCCGGACCAGCGGGAACAGCGTGGTCTCCCGGATGTTCTCGCCGGTCAGCATGATCAGCACCCGGTCCATCCCCACGCCCACCCCGCCGGTCGGCGGCATCCCGTACTCCAGCGCCTGCAGGAAGTCCTCGTCCAGCTGCATGGCCTCCGGGTCGCCGCCCGCGGCCAGCAGCGACTGGGCGGTCAGCCTGCGGCGCTCCTCGACCGGGTCGATCAGCTCCGAGTACCCGGTGCCCAGCTCGGTGCCGAACGCGACCAGGTCCCAGCGCTCGGCCAGCCTCGGGTCCACCCGGTGCGCCCGGGTCAGCGGGGACACGTCGACCGGGAAATCCCGGTAGAACGTGGGCTCGACGGTCCGCTCCTCCACCAGCCGCTCGTACATCTCCAGCACGATCTGGCCGTGGCCCCAGCCGGGCTCGGCAGGCACGCCCGCCTGGGCACACAGCTTGCGCAGCCGATCCTCGCTGGTGCCCGGGTCGATCTCGTCGCCCAGGGCCTCGGAGATCGCGCCGTACACGGTCTTGGCCGCCCACTCGCCGCTGATGTCGTACTCCTGCCCGGCGTGCCGCGCCACCGGGGCACCGAACGCCGCCACCGCCGCGTTCTGGATGAGTTCGCGGGTCAGGGTGGCCACGGTGTCGTAGTCGCCGTAGGCCTCGTACGCCTCCAGCATCGTGAACTCGGGATTGTGGGTGGCATCGACACCCTCGTTGCGGAAGATACGGCCGATCTCGTAGACCTTCTCGATGCCGCCGACGATGAGGCGCTTCAGGTGCAGTTCCAGCGCGATGCGCAGGTACAGCTCCAGGTTGTAGGCGTTGATCCGGGTGACGAACGGGCGCGCGTTGGCGCCGCCGTGTACCGTCTGCAGCACCGGGGTCTCGACCTCGAGGAACCCCCGGGCGTGCAGGTCCTGCCGGAACGACTGGATCACGGTGGCCCGGATCCCGGCCATTCGCCGGGCGTCCGGATTCACGATCAGGTCCACATAACGGCGGCGCACCCGGGACTCCACGTCGCTCAGCCCCTTGTGCTTCTCGGGCAGCGGCCGCAGGCCCTTGGCGGTGATCGCGTAGCGGTCGGCCAGCACGGACAGCTCACCGCGGCGGGAGGAGATCACCTCGCCTTCCACCCCGACGTGGTCGCCGAGGTCCACATCCCGCTTCCAGGCGGCCAGCGCGTCCGGGCCCACCCGGTCCAGCGAGATCATGACCTGGATGTCCCCGGTGCCGTCGCGGATGGTGGCGAAGCTCAGCTTCCCGCCGGACCGCGACAGCATCACCCGGCCGGTGACGCCGACCCGGTCCCCGGTGTGCGTGTCCGGTTCCAGGCCGGGGTAGCGGGCCCGGACCTCGCCGATGGTCGCGGTGCGCGGGAAGCCCACCGGGTACGGGTCCACGCCCTCGTCGAGCAGCCGCTGGCGCTTGCCCAGCCGGACCCGCATCTGCTCCGGAACGGAATCCTGCTCCGGAAGGGAATCCTGCGCTGGCGCGGCATCCGCGGGGTTGGCATCCTGGTCCACCCGTCGAGCGTACCCAGCCGCTCGTGATCATGGGATTGCTGTGGCCAGGACAACAGCAAACCCATGATCATGACGCCAGCCCGGGACGGGAGGGGCCCGACATAACTGGAGGGGGCGGAGTGACCGGATGCGCGGGGAGCCGGAAGGGCAGACCCGGCGACAAGGGGAGCGGCGGAAAAGGCCGCGAAGGCGGGCAGACCGGGCCGGTACAGTCCTGTGCGTGCGCTTCACAGCCGGGCAGGGCCGGTACGAGCTGGACGACGATCCGGGCCGGGTGGACCGGGACACGCTGTGGCAGTTCCTGTCCACGGAGGCGTACTGGGGCCGCTGGCGGACCCGGAGTGTCGTCAACCAGCAACTCGACGGTGCCTGGCGGGTGGTCGGGGTCTACGACCGCGCCTCCGGCGCGATGATCGGCTTCGCCCGGGCCGTCTCGGACGGGGCCGACATCGCCTACCTCTCCGACGTGTACATCGACAAGGAGCACCGCGGCCAGGGCCTGGGCGTGGAACTGGTGGCCACGATGATCGAGCGGGGGCCCGGCGCCTCGTTCCGGTGGACGCTGCACACCTCCGACGCGCACGGGCTGTACGAGCGGTTCGGGTTCACCCAGCCGGACCGGAGGTACCTGGAGCGCCCCGGGTCCCACCCTGCCCCGGACCTCCCCGGGACGCCCCCGGCCACGCGCTGAGGTGGTTGCGCTCGAACACCAGGCGCAGCCCGATCAGGGTGAGCCACGGCTCGTACGCGTCGATGACGCTCACCTCGTCGATGACCAGCGGGGCCAGCCCGCCGGTCGCGATCACGGTCACCGAGTCCGGATCGCCGGGGGCCAGCTCGGCGGCCATCCGCCGGGCGATGCCCTCGACCTGCCCGGCGAACCCGAAGATGATGCCGGACTGCAGGGCCTCGACCGTGTTCTTGCCGATGATGTGGTGCGGCCGGGTCAGCTCCACCTTGAGCAGCTGGGCCGCGCGCCGGGTCAGCGCGTCCACTGAGATCTCGATGCCGGGCGCCAGCGCCCCGCCGACGAACTCGCCCTTCGCGCTGGCCGCGTCGAAGTTGGTGGAGGTCCCGAAGTCCACCACGATGGCCGGGCCGCCGTACAGGTGCACCGCCGCCACCGTGTTCATGATCCGGTCGCTGCCGACTTCCTTGGGGTTGTCCATCCGCACGGACACCCCGGTGCGCACGCCGGGCTCGATGATCAGCGACGGGATGTCCCCGTAGTACCGGCGGCACATCTCCCGCATCTCGTGCAGCACCGAGGGCACCGTGGAGCACAGCGCAATGCCGCTGACGTCGGTGTCCTTGACCAGCGAGCTGTGCTCCAGCAGCCCGCGGAGCAGCACGGCCATCTCGTCGGCGGTGCGGTCCGGGTCGGTGTTGACCCGCCAGTGCTCGACGATCTGGTCGCCGTCGAACACGCCCAGCACGGTGTTGGTGTTGCCCACGTCAATGGTCAGCAGCATGGCACTCCAGGCGCAGCGGGACGTTGTCGATCAGCCGGGTGGTGCCGACCCGGGCGGCGACCAGCAGCCGGGCCGGGCCGTCGTGGTCCTCGCCGATCTCCTCGAACGTATCCGGGTCCACCAGCGCCAGGTAGTCCAGCCGCAACGGCGGGTCCGCGGTCGTGGCCAGGATCTCGGCCGCGGCCTTGCGGACCGCGGCCGGGCCGGCGTGCGCGGCCTCCTGGCCGGCCCGCAGCGCGGCGGGCAGCAGCAGCGCCGTCCGCCGCTCGGCCGGGGACAGGAACCGGTTCCGGCTGGAGATGGCCAGCCCGTCGCCGTCGCGCACGGTGGGCACGCCGGCGATCTCGACGCCCAGGTCCAGGTCCATGGCCATCCGCCGGACCAGGGCGAGCTGCTGCGCGTCCTTCTCCCCGAACACGGCCACGTCCGGGCGGATCAGCCCGAGCAGCTTGGCCACCACGGTCAGCACGCCGGAGAAATGCCCGGGCCGGGACTCCCCCTCCAGCACCCGGCCCACCGGCCCGGGATCCACGGTGATCAGCTGAGGCCGCGGGTACATCTGGGCGGCGCTCGGCGCGAACACCAGGTCCGCCCCTTCCTCGGCCCCGATGAGCACGTCCGCGTGCAGCGTGCGCGGGTAGCGGTCCAGGTCCTCGCCCGCCCCGAACTGCAGCGGGTTCACGAACACGGACACTACGACACTTCCGTTAGGGGAAGCGATCTCCCGGGCCCGGCGGATGAGCTCGCGGTGCCCGTCGTGCAGCGCGCCCATGGTCGGCACGAGGACCACCGGGGAGCCGAGCCCGCGGCGGGCCGCGCTCAGGCCGAGCCTGGTGCGGGCCACGATCGGCATCATCGCGGGGCCCCGGCGAGCACGTCGAGCAGGCGCTGGGCGTCCGCGGCGGTGAGGATGCCCGCCGCCAGCGCGCGGTCGGCGGTCAGCCGGGCCAGGGCCACGTAGGCGCGCAGCGCCTCGGGCGAGACGCTGGCCAGGGCCCGCACGTGCTCGGCCACGGTGTCCGCGTCGCCGCGGGCGACCGGGCCGGTCAGGCCGGCGTCGCCGAGTCGCAGCGCGTTGTCCAGGGCGGCGGACAGCAGTGGCCCGAGCATCCGGGCCGGCTCGCTGACGCCGGCCGCGCGGAGCAGGTCGGCCGACTGCGCGACCAGGGCCACCAGGTGGTTGGCCGCGCTGGCCAGCCCCGCGTGATACAGCGGGCGGTCCGCCTCGTCGATGAGCACGGGCTCGCCGCCCATTTCGATGACCAGCGCCGACGCCGCGGGCTGCAGCGGCTCCGGGGCGGTCACGCCGAAACTGATCCCGGTCAGCCGGTCGAGGTCGTCCGGGCGCCCGGTGAACGTCATGACCGGGTGCAGGGCCAGCGGGAGCGCGCCGCGGACCGTGGCGGGCTCCAGCACCACGGTGCCGTGCCGCCCGCTGGTGTGCACGATCAGCCGCCCGGCCAGCGGCGCGTCGGTGGCGGCCAGGCCGGCGACCAGGCCGGGCAGCGCGTCGTCGGGCACGGTGAGCAGGGCGAGGTCCACCGCGGCCAGCAGTTCCGGCGGCCGCATGACTAGCGCCCCGGGCAGCATCCGCCCGGCCCGGTCCAGCGACCGGTCGGACACGGCCGAGACGGCGACGAGCTGATGGCCGGCCCGCTCCAGCGCGGCGCCGAGGACGGTGCCGACCCGCCCCGCGCCGATCACGCCGACCTTGAGCCGGGCCGGGCGCTCCGCTGGGTCCCCCATCGCCTCGGCGTTCCTCTCGCTGGGTTCCTCTCGCTGGCCTTCGCCGCGGGTGCCGCAGCGGCAACGATCAGCATATCCGTGGGCCGCTCCGGTGCCTCCCGCACGCCGGCCCCGGTGCGCGCCGCCCGGCGGGACCAGCGGCCGCCCGGCGGCCACTAAAGTCGGCCCCGTGTGGACCACATGGCGGGCCGCCACCCAGGACGCGCTGTACGGGCGAGACGGCTTCTACGCGCGCGGGGAGCGCCCCGCCGCCCACTTCCGGACCTCGGTGCATGCCTCCCCGCGCTACGCCGGGGCCATCCTCGCCCTGCTCAGCCACGCCGACGCGGCGCTCGGCCACCCCGACCGGCTCGACCTGGTGGACATCGGGGCAGGCCAGGGGGAGTTGCTGGGCCAGATCCTGGCGCTCGCGCAGCACCTGCCCGTCTCCGCCGCGCTGCCGGCCGGCCCGGCGCGTTCTTTTCCGCAACGGATCGTTCCCCGCGCGGTCGAGATCGCCCCGCACTCACCCGGAGGCGATGACCGTATCCGCTGGTCGAGCGCGCTGCCCAGCCGGATCCACGGCCTGGTCATCGCCAGCGAGTGGCTGGACAACATTCCCGTCGACGTGGCCGAGCTGACCCCGGACGGGCCGCGGCTGGTGCTGGTCGATCCCGGCAGCGGAGCGGAGCGGACCGGGCCGCCTGCCGGGCCCGCGGAGCAGGACTGGCTGCGCCGGTGGTGGCCGCTGCGCCATCCCGGCGACCGGGCCGAGCTGGGCCATCCGCGGTGCGCGGCCTGGGCGGACGTGATCGGGCGGCTCGGCGGCGGGCTGGCCCTGGCGGCGGACTACGCGCACTCCCGGGCCTGCCTGCCGCCGGGCGGGACCCTGGCCGCGTTCCGGGACGGGCGGCCGGTGCGGCCGATCCCGGACGGGTCCCGGGACATCACCGCGCACGTGGCCCTGGACGCCTGCGCGGCGGCCGGGATCGCGGCCGGGGCCACGCAGACCGTGCTCACCACCCAGCGGGCGGCGCTGCGGGCGCTGGGGCTGACCGGCCGCCGCCCGCCGCTCAGCCAGGCCGACCGCGACCCGGCCGGGTACCTGACCGCGCTGCGCGCGGCCGGGGAGGAGGCGGAGCTGACCGATCCCGCCGGGCTCGGCGGGTTCGGGTGGCTGGTCCAGGCCGCAGGCGTGCCGCTGCCCGGGCCGCTGACCGCGCTGGCCGGGCCGCTGACGGCGCTGGCCGGCGGGCAGGCCTGACACGATGGGGGGCATGGTGCGGCGTCAGGCGGAAGCGGTCACCAGCACCTGGGCCGTGGGGCCCGGCGGCGGGCCAGACGGGAGCAGCACCGCCGACGGCGACCTGCTGATCAACCTGGGCGCGGGGCACCCGTCCGGGCACGGAATGCTCCGGCTGCGGCTGACCCTGGAGGGCGACCGGATCGTGACGGCCGACCCGGTCATCGGCTACGTGCATCGCGGGGCCGAGAAGCTGTTCGAGGCCCGCGACTACCGGCAGATCATCGTCCTGGCCAACCGGCACGACTGGCTCGGCGCGTTCGCTAGCGAGCTGGGCGTGGTGCTGGCCGCCGAGCGGCTGGCCGGCATCGAGGTGCCGCCCCGGGGCGTCTGGGCCCGGACCCTGCTGGCCGAGCTCAACCGGGTGCTCAGCCATCTCGCGTTCCTCGGCTCCTACCCGCCTGAGGTGGCCGGCCGGGACGATGCGGCCGGGGCGGCGGCGGACGCGGCGGCGGGCCGGGCGGGCGCGGCGGCGGGCCAGGCCCGGGAACTGCTCCAGTCGATCATGGAAGAGATCTCCGGCGGCCGGATGCACTTCATGTTCAACCGGGTCGGCGGCCTGAAGGAGGAACTGCCCGCGGGCTGGCTCGGCCGGGTCGGGGCGGCCGCCGCCGAGGTACGCGCGGACCTGCCCCGGATCGGCGCGATCGTGCAGGGCAGCGAGCGGTTCCGCGGCCGGACCCGGGACGTCGGCGTGCTCAGCGGGGAGCAGGTCCGCCAGTTCGGGGTGAGCGGCCCGGCGGCCCGGGCGTCCGGGGTGGATTTCGACCTGCGCCGCGACGAGCCCTACCTGGCGTACGGCGAGCTGGCCGGGCCGTTGCGGGTGATCACCCGCAGCGAGGGGGACTGCCTGGCCCGGTTCGAGTGCCTGCTGGACCAGGTCGCCGTGTCCCTGGATCTGGCCGACGCGTGCGCCAGCCGGCTGGCCAGCCTCCCGCCGGGACCGCTGAGCGCCCGGATACCCAAGGTGCTGAAGATCCCCGAGGGGCATACGTACGCCTGGACCGAGGGCCCGCTCGGCCTGAACGGGTACTACCTGGTGTCCCGGGGCGGGAAGACGCCGTGGCGGCTGAAGGTGCGGTCGGCCTCGTTCAGCAACGTCCAGGTCCTCAGCGAACTCCTGCCCGGGCACCGGGTCGCGGATCTCAGCCCCATCCTCGGCTCGATGTTCTTCGTGGTCGGGGACATGGACCGGTAGCGCGCTGCCCGGCGGGCAGGCCGCCGGGCTGATCCTAGGCCGCGATCCTGGGCCGCGGGTCAGGGCCGCGGCTCAGGGCGCCGCGGTGCCGGGCCGGGGCGCGACGAACGTGCCGCGGCCCTGCCGGGTGATGATCAGCCCGCGCTCCCGGAGCACCTCCATGGCGTGCCGCACCGTCTGGTAGGCGACCCCGTATTCCTCGGCCAGGCTCCGCTCGGACGGCAGCTTGTGGGTGATCTCCCCGGCCTCGATGCGCACGGCAATATTGTTCGCGACCTGCACGTATGCGAAGTCGGCGCCAAGCGGATCCACTGGTGACACACCCACGTGATCAAGGTATGTACCACTGTGAGGTGTCTAAACATCTGGTAGCACTTAATGCTCTCAGTGCTATAGAGTGCTCCTATGGGTGAAGATGGGTTAGCTGAGCAGCCGCCGCCGTGGTGGCCGTACGCTGCCGAGCTGCCGACGTGGTTCGTCTGGCGGGGAATCAGCGGCCTGCTGTACGCGCGTAAGCGCGGCTCTTCCCCGCCCCTGGTGGTCCGGGGCGAGGACCCGGTCGACCTGCGGGACCAGATCCGCCGCGAGGAGTTCCTGCGGTCCGGCTAAGCGCGCCTGCCCGGTGGCGCCTCGCCCGGTGGCGACCGCCCGGTCGCGCCCGGTGGCGGCCGCCGGGCCACGGCCGGGCGGGGCCGGGATCGCTGCTCAGCGGGGAGCGCGCTGCCGGTCGGCGTCCTGGTCGTCGTCCGAGGGCACCCGGCAGCTCTGCTCCAGGTACAGCGCGGCGAGCACGAGCGCCACGGCGGCCACGAACGTGCCGCCCGAGGTGATCGCGTCGCTGCGCGGCGCGGACTTGCTGAGCGAACTGGTCAGGTAGACCAGGGCCCCCGCGGCCAGCCCGCCGACGACCGCGGCCGCATGCGAGCTGGCCTTGGCCAGGGCCGCCATCCGGACCGCGGCCAGCGGGGCGATGGGCTTCACCCCGGGGCCGCCGCGGATCCGGGCCCGCAGATTCCGGCCGCTGAGGGCCTCGGCGATGGCCAGCAGCAGCATGGCCACCGCAGCCGTCCAGGGCAGCGGCGGGAGCGACGCGTACACGCTGCGCAGGATCAGCCAGGACACCAGGGCGCTGAGCACGGCCGTGACGACCAGCACCGGGATCCGGGTCGGCGTCACGCTGGCGCCTGCAGCTGCGCGGCGGCGAGCCGCCGTACGCCCGGCTGGCCGCCGCTCCTGGCCACCACCGCGTCCAGCAGCGCGGCCACCCGGCCATGGCCCGGGAGCTCCGCGTCCGGGTCGGCGGCGAGCCAGGGCGCCAGCACGAAGGCACGCTGCGCCGCCCTCGGGTGCGGGAGCGTCAGCTCCGGATCGTCACTCACCACGTCACCGTAAACGATGACATCCACGTCCAGGGTTCGCGGGCCCCAGACCTCCTGGCGGACGCGCCCGAAGGCCGCCTCCGCGGCCTGCCCGCGGCGCAGCAGGTCCGCCGCGGGCAGCGCGGTGTCCGCGATGAGCACGGCGTTGAGGTACTCAGCTTGCGGGGGGCCGCCCACCGGCACGGTCTCGTACACCGGCGACAGCGCGACCAGGGCCAGGCCCGGCGGCCTGAGCAAGGCGTCCACGCCGCCCTGCAGCGTGGCCAGCCGGTCCCCCAGGTTGCTGCCGAGCGCGAGGACCGTCCGCCGCACGGGACCCGGCCGGGGACCGCTCATGGCCGCGGGCGGCGGATCGTCACCGCGATGTCATCGCAGGCGTGGCCCACCGGCGCCTGCGGCTTGTGCACGGTGATCTCCACCTCGCGGACCAGCGGCTCGGCCAGGGCCGCGTCGGCCAGGCGCTGGGCCAGCGTCTCGATGAGCCGCACCGGCGGGGCCGGTCACGATGGCCGCCAGCCGGTCGGCCAGCGCCGCGTAGTCCACGGTGAGCGAGAGGTCGTCGCGGGCCGCGGCGGCCGCGGTGTCCACCCACAGCACCGCGTCGACACCGAACTCCTGCCCGTCGCGGCGCTCGCTGTCCAGCACCCCGTGGTACCCGTACCCGCGCAGCCCGCGCAGGGCGATCTGGTCCAGGCTCATCCTGCCTCCCCGCCCGGCCCGGGACCGGCTCCCGCGGGGCCTGCCGCGGGAGCCGCGCCCGCCGCGCCCCCGGCGTTCCCCGCGTCCGCGGCGTTCCCCGCGTCCGCGGCGTGGCGCCAGGCCCCGGCGACACGCACCGCGTCGGCGTTGCCCGGGACCTGGTGCACCCGGGCGCACCAGGCTCCGGCCGCGGCGGCCAGGGCCGTCACCGACACGGTGGCGTCGTCCGACCCGGCGAACGGGCGGGGTGTCCCGTCCGGCCCGGCCAGCAGCCGTCCCAGGAACCGTTTCCGGGACGCGCCGATCAGCACCGGGAACGGCCGGGCCCGGCCGCCGAGGGAACCCACCTGGTCCAGGTGGGTGAGCAGGGCCCAGTTGTGCTCGGGCCGCTTGGCGAAGCCGAGGCCGGGATCCAGGACGATCATGGCCGGATCCACCCCGGCGCGGGTCACCATGTCCACCCGGCGGCACAATTCCTCGCTCACCTCGGCCACCACATCCTGGTAGACGGCCCTGGAATCCATGCTGTGACTGTGCCCCCGCCAGTGCATGACGACGTAGGGCACGCCGGCCGCCGCCACGAGCCGGGGCATCTGAGGATCGGCCAGGCCGCCGCTCACGTCGTTGACCAGCCGGGCCCCCGCGTCCAGGGCCCGCTCGGCCACCTCGGCCCGCATGGTGTCCACGCTGACCGGCACGCCCGCCGCGACCAGGCCCTGGATGACCGGCCCCACCCGGCGCAGTTCCTCCTCCGCGGTGATGCGCTGCGCACCCGGGCGGGTGGACTCGCCGCCCACGTCCACGAGGTCGGCACCCTGGTCCCGGAGCTCGAGCCCGTGGCTCACCGCGGCCTCCGCGCCGAACCACTCGCCCCCGTCGGAGAAGGAGTCGGGGGTGACGTTCACCACGCCCATGACCAGGCACCGTCCGGGGTCCGGGAGTCCCGGCGGGCTGGCTGCCCGGGCCGCGTCGATGATCACGCAGGTAACCCTACGCGGCCCCCCGCCACCCCCGCCCGCCCCGCGCGCCGGACGGTTAGGCTCCGCCGCCAGGCCACCCGCCGCCCGCCGCCGGGCGGGCGCCCCGCCGGGGCGCCCCCACCGCGTGCGGCGGCCGCCGTCCCGGGCGGCCGGTCGCACATTTCCCGCGGAACGTTCGCCTCAATCGGACAAATCACCCGTCACGGCGCACGTCGCACGGGAAATGTCAACTGACGCTGGTGCTGCTGCGCCAGAAGAGGTCGATGGGGCAGAAGGGATCCAGGGGTCAGGTAACGGGGCGGCGGGTTGGGTAACGGGGATGGGCTGACGTGCGCAGCGAGAGCCGGCCTGCGCGAACCGGGGCCGCCCTCCACGCCGCGGGTCCTGCCGGGCCGGCCGGAAGATCCCCACCTGGGGCTCGGCGACGGGGTCAGCTGGGCGGGCGGGACGCGTTTAAGGCGGCCAGGCGCCGCCGGACCTTGCCGAGCCCGAGCCGCCGCGCCATCCGGCGGACGCTCAGCTTGGGCCAGACCACGAACGCCTCAGCCTCCAGGGCGGCCAGGCCGACCCGGGGCGCGTCCGATGCGCCGGGGAAGACGAAGAACCGGGGCACCCAGACCGGGGCGAACTTGGCGTTGAACTTGTACAGCGACTCAATCTGGAACCAGCGGGAGGCGAACAGCAGGATCCCGCGCCAGAGCCGGAGCACCGGGCCGGCGCCGATCCGCTCGCCGCGCTCGAGCGCGGACCGGAACACCGCGAAGTTCAGCGAGATGCGCTTGATCCCCAGCGACTCGGCCGCCTTGATCGTCTCCACGATCAGGAAGTCGTTGACGCCCGGCTGGGCCGACCGGTCACGGCGCATGAGGTCCAGCGAGAGCCCGTCCGCGCCCCAGGGGACGAAGTGCAGGATGCCGCGGAGGACCCCGTTCTCGGTGGCGGTCGCGATCACGCAGTCCTCGTCGCCCGGAGCGCCGATCCGGCCCAGGGCCATGGAGAAGCCGCGCTCGGTGGGGTTGCCGCGCCACGAGCCTGCCTGCCGGGTGAACCCGGCGATGCTGTCCCGGCCGATGTCGCCGGCCCGGCGCACGTCGGCCACGTAGCCGCTGCGCTCGACCCGGTTCACCATCTGCCGGACGTTGCGCATGGACCGGCCCTTGAGGCTGAATTCGGTCACGTCCACGATGGCCTCGTCGCCGAGCTCCAGCGCGGTCAGCTCGCCTTCCCGGCACCACACCTCGGCCGCCTGCTCGCCGCAGCCCATCACCGCGGGCACCCAGGCGTGCCGGGCGGCCTCGTCGAGGAAGGCGTGGATGGCACCGGGCCAGGCTTCCGGGTCGCCGAGCGGGTCGCCGGCGGCCAGCATCACGCCGGACACCACCCGGTAGCCGATGCAGGACTTCCCGGTCGGGGACCAGATGATGTCCTTGTCGCTGCGCAGCGTGAAGTAGCCGAGGGAGTCCCGCTCGCCCTGCTTCACCAGCAGTTCCCGGACCCGCGCCGCGTCCTGCTGGCCCAGCCGGCCCGCGGGCCGGGCCGGGCGGAAGAACAGGTACGCGGTCACGATCAGCGTGAACAGGCCGAGCGTGGCGGTCAGCAGGGAGAACAGGTCGCTGCGGGCCTCGGGCACGAACTGGACCGGGCCCGACACCCCGACCAGGCCGTAGACCACGTGCACCGTGCGCTGCCACAGCGAGTAGTCCTTGGCCAGGCCGCGGGCCAGCAGGATGTAGGTGAGCCCGATGGCCACGTCGGCCACGATCAGCCCGAGGAAGACCCACAGGGCCCGCCACCGGGTCCGCGGGTCGCCGACCGCGTAAAACTCGCTCCGGAAGTAGAGCAGGGCTCCCACCAGGAGCGCGGACACGACGGCGGTGACGATCCGGTCGTGCCGTAGCGGGATGACGTGGACCAGGATGCTGGCTGCGAGCAGCACGGTCACGGCTTCCCAGGCGCGCCGCTTCCGCCGTTTCAGGCCGTGCGAGAGCATCAGCAGCAGCAGGCCGATGATGACCGAGACGGTGTGCGTGACGTTAACCAGCGTGCCCGGCACGAACTGGTGGATCTTGGACAGATGGGTCTGGTAGATCAGGCCGGGCCGGACGACCTCGATGATGTCGGCCAGGCCGATCAGCAGGCACAGCCAGCCCGCCGTGACGGGCACCCAGCGCCGCTGGTTCCTGCGGTCCGGGGGCCGGGGCGCCTGGCGCCCGTCGCCCGCGGAGCCAGCGCCATCCGGGTCAACGGCCGCCGGGCCAGCACCATCCGGGCCAGCGACCGCCGCGCCGCCCCCAGCCGGGCCAGCCCCAGCCGGGCCAGCGCCAGCCCGCTCGGCAGCCGCAGGCTCGGCAGCCGCCAGGCCAGCCCCAGCCGGCCGAGGTCCGGCCAGCTTCATGGTCGCCCGGTTACCGCGGGCCGGGCCGGAACCCGGTGAGCCGTCAGGCCGCGAACCTCCAGCCGCCAGGGCAGGCCGGGGGGAAGCCTGCGCAGGCGAGTCGGCAACACTCAAAGTCTTGCCCCCGCCCGTAGGCTTTTCGTCAGTCCCAGACATCTCTGTCACGCCCTGAATCACAGGCCACAAGCGTAGTCATGCGCCGCGGAAACTGCGGGCATTCTGTCCACAGGGAACGTTACCCGGTGGCGCGCCGCCCGAATAGCAAGCTCATCGCTTCCATTCGGGTGCTCTGGCTCTCGCGGATGATCCCGCGGACCGCCGAGGTGACGGTCTTCGCGCCCGGCTTCCGCACTCCCCGCATTGACATGCACAGATGCTCCGCCTCGATCACCACCAGAACGCCTCTCGGTTCCAGGACGTTCATCAGCCCGTCCGCAATCTGCGTGGTCATGCGTTCCTGTACCTGCGGACGGCGAGCGTAAACATCGACGAGCCGCGCCAGCTTGGACAGGCCGGTAATCTGACCCTTGTCGTTTGGTATATAGCCGATATGGGCCGCACCAAAAAAAGGCACCAAATGATGCTCGCAGGTGCTGTAAACCTCGATGTCCCGCACCAGCACCAGCTCGTCGTGGTTGGCGTCGAACACCGTGGTGAGCACGTCCTCGGCCCGCTGGCCAAGCCCGGAGAACTGCTCTGCGTAGGCCCGGGCGACCCGGGCCGGGGTGTCCCGGAGCCCGTCCCGCTCCGGGTCCTCGCCGATGGCCAGCAAAATTTCCCGCACCGCGCCCTCGATCCGCGCGGCGTCGAAGTCGGTGCTCAACGGCTCTCGCCGGACGAGCCGCCCTGGCCCTGGCCGCCGTGCGGCGGCTGGCCGGAGGACGACCCCGGGCCGAGCGGGGCGGCCTGCCCGTTACCCGAGGACGGATGGTCGTTGACCTCCGCCGCGGCCGTGAGGGCCAGCTCCTTCGGCGTCAGGACCGGCGGGCGGTCGGACGGGAGGCGCTTGCCGTAGCCGGTGTAGGAGCCGCGGGTCGGCCGCTTCTGGATCGGGGCGAAGATGCGCAGCACCTCGTTGCGGCTCAGCGTCTCCTTATCCATCAGGTTCAGCACCAGGTCGTCCAGGACTTCCCGGTAGGTGACCAGGATCTCCCACGCCTCGTCGTGCGCGGACTCGATGAGGCGGCGCACTTCCTCGTCGATCGTGGAGGCGATCTCCTCGGAGTAGTCCCGGGTGTGCGACATCTCCCGGCCCAGGAACGGCTCACCGTCTCCGGTGCCGAACTTGCGCGCGCCGAGCCGCTCGCTCATCCCGTACTCGGTGACCATGCCCCGGGCCACGGAGCTGGCCTTCTCGATGTCGTTGGCCGCGCCGGTGGTGGGCTCATGGAAGACCAGTTCCTCAGCGGTCCGGCCGCCGAGCAGCATGGCCAGCTGGTCCATCATCTCGGAGCGGGTGACCAGGAACTTGTCTTCCTGCGGGGCGGAGGCGGTGTAGCCGAGGGCCCGGCCGCGCGGGATGATCGTGATCTTGTGCACCGGGTCGGCGTTCGGCAGCGCGTGGCCGACCAGCGCGTGGCCGCCCTCGTGGTAGGCGATGATCTTGCGCTCGCTCTCGGAGAGCAGCACGCTCTTGCGCTCCGGGCCTGCCATGACCCGGTCGATGGACTCTTCCAGCGAGGCCATGGTGATCAGCGTGCCGTTGTGCCGCGCGGTCAGCAGGGCGCCCTCGTTGATGACGTTGGCCAGGTCGGCGCCGGTGAAGCCGGCGGTGCGCCGGGCGATGATGTCCAGGTCCACGTCGGGCGCGAACGGCTTGCCGCGCGCGTGCACCTTGAGGATGCCCCGGCGGCCGGTCAGGTCCGGCTGGGCCACCACGATCTGCCGGTCGAACCGGCCGGGGCGCAGCAGCGCCGGGTCCAGGATGTCCGGGCCGGTTGGTGGCGGCGATCACGATCACGCCGCCCTTGACGTCGAACCCGTCCAGCTCGACCAGCAGCTGGTTCAGCGTCTGCTCGCGCTCGTCGTGGCCGCCGCCGAAGCCGGCGCCGCGGTGCCGGCCCACGGCGTCGATCTCGTCCACGAACACGATCGCGGGCGCGTTGGCCTTGGCCTGCTCGAACAGGTCGCGGACCCGGGAGGCGCCGACGCCGACGAACATCTCGACGAAGTCCGAGCCGGAGATGGAGTAGAACGGGACGCCTGCCTCGCCGGCCACGGCCCGGGCGAGCAGCGTCTTGCCGGTGCCGGGCGGCCCGTAGAGCAGCACGCCCTTGGGGATCTTGGCCCCGATGGCCTGGAACTTGGCCGGGTTCTGCAGGAACTCCTTGATTTCCTGGAGTTCCTCGATGGCCTCGTCGGCGCCGGCCACGTCGGCGAACGTGGTCTTCGGGGTGTCCTTGGTAATGAGTTTGGCCTTGGATTTGCCGAAGTTCATTACCCGGGAGCCGCCACCCTGCATCTGGTTCAGCATGAAGAAGAAGATCAGGATGACCAGGAGGAACGGCAGCCAGCTGAAGATAAGGCTCCACACCGAGCTGCTCTTGGGCACGTTGACGGTCCAGCCCTGCGGGGGCTTCTTCGTCTGGAGCAGCTGCGCGAGCTGCTGGCCCTCGTTGCCCACCCACGAGGCCTCATACTTCTGGCCCGACTTGGTGGTGATCTGGATCGTCTGCTCTTTGTCGGTGAGCAGCGCCGACTTGACGTCGCCCTGCTCGATGAGGGTGACGACCCGCGACGTGTCCGTCTGGGTGTAGGGGTTACCTGAGCTGGCGTATTCGTAGACGACGAAGAAGACCAGCAGCATCACAAGGACCGCCACGAACGGCCCGCGGAAATAGCGCTTCAGATCCATCGATGACCGGCCCCGCCAGCGTTGCGCGGGTTCCTCCTGACCAGCTTCATGTCCTGCCGATCCCGGCTGGACTGCCTTGCGCCCGAGTGAGCATGCCTGGCTTCCTTGTCATAGCCAGCAGCGCTTGTCATTCCCGGCCGCGCTGCCGGAATACCCGACGGTACACCCCGGCCGGCATCACCGGCACAGGGAAGCTGCCGCCAGGACTCAGCGAGCCTCCGCAGACCTCAACGCTCCTGTCCGCCGATCCTGTTCCCCAGTCAGTCCCCGCCCCCCGGCGGCGGACCGGAGGAAGCCTCCGGCGCGGCTTCTGGCTTAGCCCCGGGCGACTCCTCGCCTTTGTAGACATGCGGCGCGAGAGTGCCGATGAACGGAAGGTTCCGGTACTTCTCGGCGTAGTCGAGACCGTACCCGATCACGAACTCGTCCTCGATGTCGAAGCCGGTGTACGCGACATCCACGTCCATCCGCGCGGCCGCGGGTTTGCGCAGCATGACGCACACCTGACCGACGCCGGGCCGCGCGAGCGCAGGTTGCCGACCAGCCAGGACAGCGTCAGCCCGGAGTCCACGATGTCCTCGACCACCAGCACGTCCTTGCCGGTGATGTCGGTGTCGAGGTCCTTGAGGATCCGCACCACCCCGGATGACCGGGTGCCCGAGCCGTAGGAGGATACGGCCATCCAGTCCATCTCGACCGGCATGTGCATCGACCGGGCCAGGTCGGCCATCACCATGACGGCCCCCTTCAGCACCCCGACCAGCAGCAGTTCGCGGCCGGCGTAATCGGCATCGATCTGCGCGGCCAGCTCCGTCACCCGGTGCTGGAGCCGGTCCGCCGGGATCAGCACGTCCTTCAGGTCCGCACCTATGTCACTCGCGTCCACCGGTAGCCTCCGCCTCGGTCCATTCCGGCGACCCCACCCTGACTGGCCCACCTTCGACTGCACTGCCTGCGCTGAACAGCAGCCTCCCATACTGCCGCCGGGCGCGGATGGCCCCGGGCAGGTCTGTCCCGCGCTGGCCGTGCCAGCCGGTCACCAGCGCATCCAGCGCGGCGACGTGGGCAGCGGTGAGCGAGCCCCCGGGGCAGCCGGCCAGCAGAGCCGCCTGCCGGAGCACCCGGGTCCGGATCGCCGGCGCCAGCGCGGCCAGCCCGTCAATATCCGCAACGGTGAGGACCGTGGCCACTGCCCCGTCCCCGGCGTGCGCCCCCGGGGCGGGGCCCGCCGGCGCTGCGGGCTGGATCCGGCCCGCCTCAGCGCGGGCCATGGCGTCCAGCGCGTCGCAGTCCGCGCTGAGCTGGGCCGCGCTGCGGGCCAGCGCCTCGGCGATGCCGGGGCCGAGCGCCTCCTCCAGCGCGGGCAGGGCCTGGCGGCGGACCCGGACCCGCGCGAAGGACGGGTCGCAGTTGTGCGGGTCGTCCCAGGGCTCGAGCTGCTGCGCCAGGCAGGCCTGGCGCAGTGTCGCCCGGCCGAGGCCGAGTACCGGGCGGCGGAACCGCCCGCGCCGGGCGGGCATGCCCGCCAGGGCCCGGGCACCGGAGCCGCGGGCCAGCCCGAGCAGCACGGTCTCGGCCTGGTCGTCCCGGGTGTGGCCGAGCAGCACCACCGCGGCCCCGGTCTGGCAGGCCACCTGGTCCAGCGCCGCGTAGCGGGCGCGGCGGGCGGCGGCTTCCGGGCCGCCGGCCCCGGGGGTCCCGTCCACGGTCACCCGGACCTGGCGGACCGGGTCGAGCCCGAGGGCGCCGAGGCTGGCCGTGACCCGGGCCGCCTGGGCCGCCGAGCCGTCCTGCAGGCCATGGTCGATGGTCACGCCGCCGCCGCGCAGCCCCAGCCGGGGGGCCTCATGGGCCAGGGCCGCGGCCAGGGCCAGCGAATCGGCGCCGCCCGAGCAGGCGGCCAGGACCAGGTCCCCGGCCTCGAGGTCGCCGAGGCACCGCCGCACGCTGGCCCGCGCCTGGGCGACCGCCGGGTGCGGGCCCACGGCCGGTCAGCCGCCCGCGGCCAGCGCGCCTCCGCGGCCCACCCGGTCGAGCCACAGTTCCGGGCGGTCGAACTCGTCCTTGGTCGGCAGGGTCTGCGGCGAGGTCCACACCTTGTTGAAGGTGGCCATCCCCGCCTCCTCCACGACCGCCTTGACGAACCGGGAGCCCTGCGCGTACTGCTTCATCTTCAGGTCGATGCCGAGGATGCGGCGCAGCGTGCGCTCCACCCGCCCGGCCGTGCCCCGGCGCTCGTTGAACCGCTGCCTGATCTGCTCGACCGAGGGCACCACCTGCGGGCCGACGGCGTCCATCACGTAGTCACCGTGCCCCTCGACCAGGGTCATCACGCTGGTCAGCCGGTCCAGGATCTCGCGCTGCCGGGGGGACTGGATGGCCTCGAGGACGCTGTCCCCGCCGCCGTCGCGCACCGCGCCGGCCACGGCGTCCGCCGCGGAGCGGAGCCGGCCGAGGATGCTCGCCGGGTCCAGGTCGGAGGCGAGCAGGAACTCCGACATCTGCTCCTGGACATACCCGCGCAGCCAGGGCACCGAGGTGAACTGGGTCCGGTGCGTCTCCTCGTGCAGGCACACCCAGCGGCGGAAATCGTGCGGGTTGACGCCGAGCTCGCGCTCGACCATCACGATGTTCGGCGCGACCAGCGTCAGCCGGCCCGCGGGCGCGACGCCGTTCGGGGCGCTGGGGTCCGGCGGCAGGAACAGCTCGTACTGACCGAGTACCCGGCTGGCCAGGTAGGCGAGGATCAGCCCGGCCTGGACACCGGTGACCCTCGAGCCCACCGCCGTGACCACCGCTCCGCCCGGTGCGTTGCCGCGCTCCCGCAGGTGCTCGGCGAGCGGGTCGAGCACGACCCGGAAACCGTCCACGTTGGCCCGGATCCAGCCCGGCCGGTCCACGACGGCGACCCAGCCGCTGTCGTTATCCGGGCCCGACATGCCGGTCACCGCCCGGACCGGTTCGGAGACCGTGTCGGCGAGCGCGCGGAGTTCGGCGACTACCGCGCGTGCCTCACCCAGGCTGACCTGGGGTCCGGGCCGCGCCCACCGGACTCCGGTCGAGATGGCCACGTCCCAATCAATCATTTGCCCACTGCTCACCCCTCCACCGTACGTGCTCGGCAGAGCCAGGGGGGCGTGCCGGGCCGCGGTTCAGCGGATGCGGCATCCGCAGCCGGCCAGCGCGGAGGCCATCCGGTCCAGGCCGTCCGCGGCGTTGTCCAGGCTGACGGGCCGCACGCGGTCGGTCATGAATGCGAAGGCCAGCAGCCGCCCGCTGGCGTCGTACACCAGGCCCGCCAGGGTGGCCACGCTGCTCAGGTTGCCGGTCTTGGCCCGGACCAGGCCGCGGGATCGGGCGGTGAACCCGCTGAAGACACTGCCGCCCGGCGCGAGCGTGCCGGAGAAGCCGGCCACCGGCAGGCCGGTGATCACGGCCCGCAGGCGGCCCCGGGCGCCCGTCGAGGCCAGGCTGACCAGGTGGGCCAGCAGGGCCGGGGCGATCCGGTCCCGCGGGGACAGGCCGGAGCCGTCCACGAGGTGGATACCGCCGGGCACGCCGGGCACGCCGAGCCGGCGGATCACCGCGGTGACCGCCGCGGCCGCGCCGCTGAACGAGGCCGGCTGCCCCTCGCGCAGCGCCACCTGGCGGGCGAGGTTCTCGGCGATCACGTTGTTGCTCTCGCGCAGCATCCAGCCCACGATCGCGGACAGCGGCGGGGAGGAGACCGCGGCCAGGGTGGCCGCGTGCGCCGGCGCCCGCTGCGGCCCGGCCGGGCCGGTGACCCCGATCCCGTCGGCCCCGAGGAAGGCAGCGAACGCGCCGGCCGCCTGCGCGGCGGGGTCTTCCGAGCGGGGCCGGAAATTGCCCGGGTCGTCCGCGTCCTGCGGGGCCCCGCCGGGGGTCAGCCGGCCCTGGTCCACCTCGAGCGGGGTGATCGCGGTGACGTTGCCGGTGGTGATGTAGGACATCGGCCACCCCGGGGCCAGCGCCGGCCCGCTGTACAGCGAGGTGTCGTAGCTCATCCGGACCGAACGGCGGCCCTGGGCCCGCAGCGCGCGGGCGGTGGCGGCGGCCAGCGCCTTGAGCGTGGCCGGCTGCGGGTAATCCGACGCGGGCGGGGGGCCCGCGGCCAGGGTCGGATCCCCCCCGCCGACCAGCACGATCGACCCGGGTGACGCGCCCGCGACCACCCGGGTGGTGAACCGGGCCGCCGGGCCGAGCACATCCAGCGCGGCGACGGCGGTGACCAGCTTGGTCGTGGACGCGGGCTGGAGCAGGGCCGAGGCCCCGCGGGCGAACAGCACCTGGCCGGTGGCCGGGTCGATGACCTCCGCGCCCGCCTGCTGGCCGAGCACCCCCGAGCCGAGCACCCCGGACAGCGCGGCCGACAGGCCCCGGCTGGTGGGCACCGGGGCCGAGGACCGGGCGCCCGCGAGCGCCTGGCGGGCGGCCGCGGCCGGGCGGGCGGCCACCCGCGGGATGTTCCACAGCGCCAGCCGGGCGGGCATCAGGGCGGCGACGGCCGCCCCCGCCCCGAGGGTGAACACGCTGATCATGGCGAGTGTGATCACCATGGTGGCGCGCAGCCGGTTCACCAACGGCCGGTCCGGCCCTGGCCGGTTCGCCACGGACCGATTCACCACGGGCCGGTTCGCCAACGCCCATCCCCTCACGAGATGCTTAGAGTCCGGAAGCGGGGACCCAGCCGACAACCAGCCCCCGTGAGCCAGGAAGGCGGCCTGGGATACTTCAGGTCCCGGAGTCAATCACCTTCGCGGCCAGGGAGCAGCATCGTGGAATTCGAGGTACTCATCGAGATCCCCAAAGGGCAACGCAACAAGTATGAGATGGACCACGAGAGCGGCCGCATCCGGCTGGACCGGATGCTGTTCACCTCGACCCGGTACCCCTCGGACTACGGGTACATCGAGGACACCCTGGCCGACGACGGGGACCCCCTCGACGCGCTGGTGCTGCTGGAAGAGCCGACGTTCCCGGGCTGCCTGATCCGCTGCCGGGCCATCGGCATGTTCCGGATGCGGGACGAGAAGGGCCTGGACGACAAGGTCCTCTGCGTGGCCTCCACGGACCCGCGGATGTCCGGCCTCGCCGACATCGAGGACGTGAACGAGTTCGACCGGCTGGAAATCCAGCACTTCTTCGAGGTCTACAAGGCGCTGGAGCCAGGCAAGGAAGTCGAGATCGGCGGCTGGGTGGGCCGGGCGCAGGCGGAGAAGGAAATCCAGATCTGCCGCCAGCGCCTGCTGGAGTCCGGGGAGTAACCCCGCCGGGGGGCCACGGCGCCCGGGGAGGTTCCGATCTGCACCTGACGGGGCAGGACCTGGCCAGGCCCGCTCGCGAGCAGCCCCTGTGATGCGCGACACTGTGCGTATAACGTGCACAAGGAGGCGACCGTGGAACACGCGGAGGACGTGCTCAGCCGGGCGCCGCTGTTTGAGGCGCTCGATGATGAGGGCGCCAAAGCATTGCGGTCCCTGGTGACAGACGTCGATTTGGTCCGGGCAGAACGGCTGTTCGACGAAGGTGATGGCGGGGACCGGCTCTACGTGGTGCTCGAGGGCAAGATCAAGCTGACCCGCGCGGCCCCGGACGGCCGGGAGAACCTGCTCAGCGTGCTGGGCCCGGGCGAGATGTTCGGTGAGCTGTCCCTGTTCGACCCGCGCCCGCGGACCTCGAGCGCGGTCGCGGTCACCGACAGCCGGCTCGCCGCGCTGGCCCACGACGAGCTGCTGGACTGGCTGACCGGCCGTCCGGAAGTGTCCCTGCACCTGCTCCGGGCCCTGGCCCAGCGGCTGCGCCGGGCCAACGACGTCATGGCTGACCTGGTGTTCACCGACGTGCCGGGCCGGGTGGCCAAGGCCCTCCTGGACCTGGCGGACCGCTTCGGCGAGCAGACCGCGGAGGGGCTGCAGGTCCACCACGACCTCACCCAGGAGGAACTGGCCCAGCTGGTCGGGGCGTCCCGGGAGACGGTCAACAAGGCGCTGGCCGATTTCGCCGCCCGCGGCTGGCTGACGCTGTCCGCCAAGTCCGTGCTGATCATCGACGCCGAGCGGCTGGCCAAGCGCGCGCACTGATCAGCCCGGCACGGAAGTCAGCCGGCACTGCGGGTCAGGCGCTGACCCCGGGAGGCAGTTCGCCCAGGCTGTCCAGGTAGTCGAGCTGGGCCCGCACCGACCACCGGGCGAACGGCCAGAGGCCGCGGTCCACGTCGGCGTAGACGCGGGCGACGATCTCCTCGCCGGTGCGGTCCCCGGCGGCCAGCGCGCCGCGGATCTCGGCCAGCCGCTCCCGGCGGTGCGCGATGTAGAAGTCGAGCACCGCCGCCGGGTCGGCGAGCAGCGGCCCGTGGCCGGGCAGCAGGGTAGTCAGCTGCTGCTCGTCGGCGAGGGCCCGCAGCCGGTCCAGGGTGGCCAGGTAGTCGGCCAGGCTGCCGTCCTGGGCGATCACGGTGGTCCCCCGGCCCAGCACGGTGTCCCCGGTGAGCAGGGCACCGTCGGCCGGCAGCAGCAGGGAGACCGAGTCGGGGGTGTGCCCGGGTGAGGCCACCACCCGCAGCTCGCAGCCTGCCTCGGTAAGCACGTCCCCAGGGCCCAGGCCGCCGTCCGCCGTGCCCCGCTCACCTGGGCCGGAGCTCTCACCCGGGCCACGGCGCAGCGCCGGATCCGCGGCCAGCACCGGCGCCCCGGTCAGCGCGGCCAGCCGGGCCGCGCCGGCCGAGTGGTCCAGGTGGCCGTGGGTGAGCAGGATGCGGCTGATCCGCTGCCCGGCCGCGGCGGCCAGGTCCCGGACCCGGGCCAGGTGCGCCTCGTCGTCCGGCCCCGGGTCCACCGCCACCGCGGCCGCCGACCCCGGCTCGGCGATCAGCCAGGTGTTGGTGCCGTTCAGCGTCATCGGCCCGGGGTTCGGGGCCAGCACGCAGCGGGCCCGGACGGTGCCCGAGCCGTCGACCGGCGCCGGGCTGCCCGGCGGGAGCCCTCCGCGGTCATAGCGGGTACCCCACGTCGCGCGGGGCGGTCAGCCACAGGTCGTCACCGGCCTCGACCACCTGGGGCATCACCGGCCGCAGGTCACGGACGGCCTGCAGGGCCGCGTCCACCTGCCCGCAGGCGCCCACGTCGGCCAGGCACACGGCGGTCGGGGGCATCAGCCGCAGCTCGCGCCGGCGGGCGGCCTGGATCGCTGCGTCCGGCTGCCACCAGGCCACCTCCTCGGCCTCGCCGCCCACGTCCCGGGTCAGCTGGCCGCGCGGGATGGCGGCGGCGAAGAACCGGGTGTCATACCGGCGGCCCTCGACGACCGGGGTGATCCAGCGTGCCCAGGGGCGCAGCAGGTCGGAGCGCAGCACGAGGCCGCGGCGGCCGAGGAAGCCGGCCAGGGACAGCGAATGATCCAGCAGCGCCTGCCGGTCTGCCTCCCAGTCCGCGCCGCTGGTGTCCGCGACCACGGTGCTGGCGGTCGGGCCGGCCAGCAGCACGCCGGATTCCTCGAACGTTTCCCGGACCGCGGCGCAGACGAGGGCCCGGGCCAGCGCGGGCGGCGCGTCCAGGACCCGGCCCCATTCCTGGGCGTCCGGCCCGGCCCAGGCCAGGTCCTCCTCGGCGTCCCGCGGGTCGACGGAGCCGCCGGGGAACGCGGACGCGCCGGCCGCGAAGGCCATCGACCGGGCCCGGCGGAGCAGGTAAACCTCGACGCCGGGCGGCCCGGGACCGTCCGCGGCGGCCGGGCGGAGCAGCAGCACCGAGGCGGCGTCGCGGGGGGTCACCGGGGCCTTCCGGCCGCTCAGCACCTCGCGGGCCTGCTCAGCCCAGGCCGGCGGCAGCCGCAGGAGCGCGTGGTCCGGGCGCCCCGGCCCCGTGCTGGCCGGGCCCGGGCGCCCCGGGCCCGTGCTGGCCGGCCCCGTGCTGGCCGGCTCAGTCACGCGGCAGCTCGCCGACCTGGGCGATCAGCTCGACCTCGACCGGAGCGTCCAGGGGCAGGACCGCCATGCCCACCGCGCTGCGGGCGTGCCGTCCCGCCTCGCCGAACACCTCAAGGAGCAGCTCGCTGGCCCCGTTGATGACCTGGGCCTGCTGGGTGAAGTCGGGCGCGCTGGCCACGAACCCGGTCACCTTGACCACCCGCACCACGCCCGACAGGCCGCCGGACACCGAGGCCACCGCGGCCAGCGCGTTGAGCGCGCAGACGCGGGCCAGCGCCGCGGCTTCCGCCACGCCCACGTCGGCGCCGACCTTGCCGGTCCTCAGCAGCGCGCCGTCGACCAGCGGCAGCTGGCCCGCGGTGTAGACGTAGGGCCCGGTGCGCACGGCGGGCACGTACGCCGCCAGCGGCGGCGTCACCACCGGGAGCTCCAGGCCCAGCGCGGCCAGCCGATCCTCCGGGGAGCCGCCAGCCGCGGCCGGACCGGGCGTCATGACTCGCCCTTGGCCCGCTTCATGTAGGCCACCAGCTGCTCGGGGTTAGGCCCGGGCACCAGGGCCACGAGCTCCCAGCCGTCGTCGCCCCAGTTGTCGAGGATCTGCTTGGTCGCGTGCACCAGCAACGGCACCGTCGAGTACTCCCACTTTTGCATGGCGACACCCTAGCGGGCGGCGGGCCGGGTCTTAGGCGGCCGCCGGGCAGGAGCTACGGCCGCCTGCCGTTGGAGGTTTCCTGCCCGTCCGCGGGGCGCGGGCCCGCGGACCCGGCGGCTGACGTGGTCCCGGGGGCCGGCGCGGCGGCGTCCGGGGCGGGCACCGCCTCGGGAACCGGCGGGATGACCGACTCGTCCAGTTCCGGCACGGGCGCCTCAGGGATCTCCGGCAGCGGCGCGTTGGCGATCTCCGAGAGCGGCGCGTCCGCGATCCCGGGCAGCTCCTCGGAACCGCCGATCTCGGAGTCGGCCTCGGCCGCCGCGAGCTCGGCGTCCCCCGTGTCCTCCGGCGGGGGCGCCACGCTGGCGAGCGTCTCGGCCAGTGCGGGCGCGTTCCGGTCGAAGAACCGGAGCAGCTCGACCGGGATCGGCATGACCAGCGTGCTGTTCTTCTCCGCGGCCACCTCCACCACGGTCTGCAGCAGCCGGAGCTGCAGCGCGGCCGGGTCGCGGGCCATCACGTTGGCCGCTGCCGCCAGCCGCTTGGAGGCCTGGTACTCACCGTCGGCGGAGATGATCCGGGCCCGCCGTTCCCGCTCGGCCTCCGCCTGCCGGGACATGGACCGCTTCATCCCCTCGGGCAGGTTCACGTCCTTGAGCTCGACCCGTTCCACCCGGATGCCCCACGGCCCCTCGGTCGGCTCGTCGATGATCCGGCGCAGCTCACGGTTGACCGTGTCCCGCTCGGCGAGCAGCTGGTCCATCTCGGACTGGCCGATGATGGACCGCAGCGAGGTCTGCGCCTGCTGGCTGACCGCGAACATGTAGTTCTGCACGTTCACCACGGCCTTGATGGGGTCGATGACCCGGAAATAGACCACCGCGTCCACCCGGACGCTGACGTTGTCCCGGGTGATGCCCTCCTGGGCAGGCACCGCCATGGCGATGATCTGCATGTTGACCTTCTGCATCCGGTCGCCGACCGGCCGGAGGATGGTCAGTCCCGGACCGCGCACCCCGGGCATGACCCGGCCGAACCGGAACACGATGCCCTGCTCGTACTGCTGCACGACCCGCAGCGACCGGCCAACCGCCGTGAGTCCGCCCACGATGATCAGCACGATAATGACAATCAGGGCTGCGACCATCGGACACACCTCTTCTCATCCCTGAGGTTCCCCGCCGTCAGGCCCTATCGACTCCAGCCTAGTGACAATCCGGGCGCGCGCCAGTGGACGCCCGGGGCGAGCCGGATCAGGCGCACGGAAGATGTGGTCGCCGGGCGACGATAGCCTGCTTTGAGTGAGGCCGCGGGACACGGACTGGGAAGGTGTCCGGCTGCACGTCGTCACCGGCAAGGGCGGGACGGGCAAGACGACGGTAGCCGGGGCACTGGCCATCGCGCTTGCGGCCGGCGGCCGCCGGGTGCTGCTCATGGAGGTCGAGGGGCGCCAGGGCATCGCCCGCCTCTTCGACTCCCCGCCGCTGCCGTACGCGGAGCGGCGGGTCGCGGTCGCCCCGGCCACGCCCACCCTGCCCGGCGGTGAGGTCTACGCGCTCGCCGCCGATCCTGAGGCGGCCCTGGTCGAGTACCTGGGGATGTTCTACAACGTCCGGCACGCCGGGACCGCGCTGACCCGCCTGGGCGTGGTCGACTTCGCCACCACGATCGCCCCGGGCCTGCGTGACGTGCTGCTGACCGGCAAGGCGGTGGAGGCCACCCGGCGCCGGTCCGGCGGCCGGCTCTACTACGACGCCGTGGTCATGGACGCCCCGCCCACCGGCCGGATCGGCAAGTTCCTCAACGTGGCCACCGAGGTGTCGGGGCTGGCCAAGGTGGGGCCGATCCGCGGGCACGCCGATACCGTGCAGAGCGTCATCAAGTCTCCCCAGACCGCTGTGCATTTCGTCACAGTCCTGGAGGAAATGCCGGTCCAGGAGACCCTGGACGGCGTGGCGGAACTGCGCGGGCTGGCCCAGGGCGGCCTGCAGCTCGGCGGCATCATGATCAATATGGTGCGGCCGGTGGACCTGACCGAGGAGCAGCTGCGCACGGCGGCGGACGGGACCCTGGACCAGCACGAGCTGGATACCGGCCTGAAGGCGGCCGGCCTCGAGGACCGCCGCGGGCTGGCGGCCAGCCTGGCCGCGGAGCTGACCGAGCACGCCCGTGAGGAGCTGGCCCAGCGGGCCCAGCGGGCCCGGCTGGCCGAGGCGGGGCAGCCGCGCTACGACCTCCCGCTGATCACTGACCAGATGGACCTGGCCGGGCTGTACCGGCTGGCCGCCGCACTGCGCGAGCAGGGAGCAGCCTGACATGCGACCAAGCCAGCAAGGAGCAGCCTGACATGCGACCAGGGCCAGCCCTCGAGGTTGACCGCCTGCTGGATGACCCGCGGACCCGGATCATCGTGTGCTGCGGCTCGGGCGGGGTCGGCAAGACCACGACCGCGGCGGCGCTCGGCCTGCGCGCCGCCGAGCGGGGCAGGCACGTGGTCGTGCTCACCGTGGACCCGGCCCGGCGCCTCGCGCAGTCCATGGGCCTGTCGTCACTGGACAACACCCCGCGGCCGGTCGCGGGCGCGGTGGCCGACACGGCCGGCGGCGGCAGCCTGCACGCGATGATGCTGGACATGAAGCGCACCTTCGACGAGATCGTCGAGGCGCACTCGGACCCGGACCGGGCCGAGCAGATCCTGGCCAACCCGTTCTACCAGTCGCTGTCCTCGAGCTTCGCGGGCACGCAGGAGTACATGGCCATGGAGAAGCTGGGCCAGCTGCGCCGGTCGGACGAGTGGGACCTGATCGTGGTGGACACCCCGCCGAGCCGGTCAGCCCTGGATTTCCTGGACGCCCCGCAGCGCCTGGGCCGGTTCCTGGACGGCCGGCTGATCCGGGTGCTGAGCACGCCCACGAAGGCGGGCGGCCGGGCCTACCTGAAGTTCATGACGGCTGGCTTCACGATGGTCACCGGCGTGATCACCAAGGTCATCGGCGTCCAGATGCTCCGTGACGTGCAGACGTTCGTGGCGGCGTTCGACACCATGTTCGGCGGGTTCCGGGAGCGGGCCGAGGACACCTACCGGCTGCTCCAGGCGCCCGGCACGTCGTTCCTGGTCATTGCCACCCCCGAGCCCGACGCGCTGCGTGAGGCGTCGTACTTCGTGGACCGGCTCTCCTCGGATCAGATGCCGCTGGCCGGGCTGATCGTCAACCGGGTGCACCGCTCGCCCGCGGCCCACCTGTCGGCCGCGCGCAGCCTGGCAGCGGCCGAGGTGCTGCAGCCGGTCCCCGGGCCGGAAGACGGCCAGCCCGGCGAAGACGGCCAGCGCGGCGAAGACGGCCTCGCCTGGCCCGAAGCGGGCGCCCGCGACCTGCGCGGAACGCCCGCTGTGGCTGCGACCTCACGTCATCCGCTCACCGCGACCGCGCTGCGTCTGCACGCAGAGCGGATGCAGCTGGCCGAGCGGGAGCGTCGGCTGGAAGAAAGCTTCTCAGCTGCTCACCCGGTCATCCCGATGGCTGAGGTCCTCGCGCAGCCAGAGGACGTCCATGACCTCGATGGCCTGCGGTCTGTGGGGAAGGAACTCGCCCGGGGGGTGAGGCTCAGCTAGCGACGCTGCTCGCTGAGCGATTTCATCCGGCTGGTCAGCTAGCAACCAGTTCGTCGTCCGAGCTGCGCTCGTACTGGTTGCGGGCGTGCTCCAGCAGTTCCCGCCACGACGTCACGTCGGGACGGCGGCGGAGCAGAGCCCGGCGCTCACGTTCGGTCATGCCGCCCCAGACGCCGAACTCGATGCGGTTGTCCAGTGCATCGGCCAGGCACTCGGTGCGGACGGTGCAGCCGCGGCAGATCAGCTTGGCCCGGTTCTGCGCCGCACCCTGGACGAAGAGCTCGTCAGGGTCCGTTCCCTTGCATGCGGCGCGGGCGGTCCAGTCTGTGATCCACATGTGGCCCACTCCTCCTGATCGTCACGGCCCGGGAGGTCGTCACGCCGGATGGCGTTCACCTGCGGTCCAGGGGCAGACGCTTGCGCGCCTGTTTCCGTTGTCGGTGTTGCGGAAAAGTAACTTACGGAAGACAAGGGGGTCAGCGCCAGAGCCCGTTGGGCCCATTTCCCACATAGCCCGCCTGGGCCATGCCATGCCTGCCGAGTGGTCACCGTTCCGCGCGGCAAACAAGCCTCTCGCGAGCGGACATCTTACGCAAGCGGCAGGGCGTACCCTGAGGACCGTGTTGACACCTGGACTGATCGGACGGGCGAGTATCGCGGGCCGCGTGTTGCTGCTGGCCGCGGTGGCCGGGCTGCTGGCCGGAGCGCTGGCGGTGCCCGCCGTGGGCGCGGTTGGCCTGGTCACCCGGAACGCCGCGAACAAGTTCAACGACATGAAGGCCGGGGTCATCGGGGAGCTCCCGGTGCGCTCGGAGATCCTGGACAGCCAGGGCAACCTGCTGGCCTACATCTACCCGCGCGGCATCGACCGGGAGCCGGTCAGCTACAACCAGATCGCCCCGGTGATGCGCCAGGCCATCGTGGCCATCGAGGACTCCCGCTTCTACCACCACGGGGCCATCGACATCCGCGGCACGCTGCGGGCCCTGGTCAACGACGTGGAGCACAAGCCGGTCCAGGGCGGCTCCACCCTCACCCAGCAGTATGTGAAGAACGCCCTGATCCTCACCGCGCCCAACGTCGCGATGCAGGAGCAGGCCGCCTCGGACACGCTGAGCCGCAAGATCAAGGAACTGCGGCTGGCCATCCAGGTCGAGAACAAGATGTCCAAGGACCAGATCCTGGCCGGCTACCTGAACGCCGCGTTCTTCGGCACGTTCTACGGCAACCAGGCGGTGGGCGTGCGGGCCGCCGCCGAACGGTACTTCGACACCAGCGCGGCCAAGCTGACCCTGCCCGAGGCGGCCATGCTGGCCGGCATGGTGGAAAACCCGGTCGCGTATAACCCGATCGCCCACCCCGGCAACGCCCAGACCCGGCGCAACACCGTGCTGGCCCGGATGGCCCAGCTCCACGTCATCACCAAGGCCACCGCGGCGGCGGCCATGAAAAAACCGTTGGGGCTCAAACTGTCGCCGCTGCAGCAGGGCTGCACCAGCGCGTCGGCCAAGAGCGCGGCGTTCTTCTGTGACTACGTCATGTCGCTGATGAAGCAGGACAGCGCCTTCTCCCAGGCCTGGAACGTGCTGAACACCACCGGCGGCCTGAAGATCTACACCACGCTGAACGCCCAGGACGAGCGGGCGGCCAAGCAGGCGGTGAACTACATGGTCCCGCAGCCGCCGAACGGGGCCAACCCGGGCGCCAACGCGGACTCCGAGGTCCTCATCCAGCCCGGCTCGGGGCGGGTCATGGCCATCGCCAACGACCGGTCCTACGGCACCGGGAGGAACCAGACCACCGAGGACTACGCGGTGAACACGCCGTACGACGGCGGGGTCGGGGTGCAGACCGGCTCCTCGTCGAAGCTGTTCACTCTGCTCACGGCCCTGGAACAGAACGTGCCGTTCGGGTACCCGCAGACCGTGCCGGCGGCCACCACGCTGACCGGCTTCACCAACTGCGCGGGCGGCCCGACGGGCCCCTGGAATGTGGTCAACGACTCGCCGTCGGAGAAGGGCGCCTACACCCTCTACAACGCCACGGCCCAGTCGGTGAACATCTACTTCGGCGAGCTCGAGCGCAAGGTGGGCCTGTGCAACGTGGTCAAGACGGCCATGGCGCTCGGCATGACCCGGGCGGACGGCAAGTCCCTGATGAAGTGGGACGGGCCGAGCGAGCCGCCCGCCGATGACCTGCCCGCGTTCACGCTGGGCGCGGTCAACGTGTCCCCGATGAGCATGGCCGCGGCCTACGCGACCGTTGCGGCCCGCGGCATGTACTGCCGGCCGATCGCCGTCGCCAAGATCATCAGCAGCACCGGGGCCCGGCTGCCGGTCGAGAAGCCCGAGTGCCACCAGGCGATACCGGCCGGCATCGCGGACGCGGCCAACTACATCCTGCAGAGCGTGCTGACCGTCGGCACCGCGGCGGGCCTGGGCATCGGGCGCCCGGCCGCGGGCAAGACGGGCACCTCGGACAACTTCGACTACGCGGCCTTCGCCGGGTACACCCCCGACCTGGCCGGCTACGTGTCCGTGTTCAACCCGGTCAACCCGGTCAGGTTCCCGATGTCGGGCACCGGGGCGTGCTACCGGCTGGAATGCGACCCAGGCGGCATGTTCGGCGCGGACGCGCCCGCGCACACCTGGCAGATGACGTTCGAGCACGTGGCGCTGGCCAACCCGCCGCTGAACTTCGTCCAGTCGGATATCCCCGCGGCGCTCTGGTCGATGGGCACCGGGCAGAACAACCCGGCCCAGAAGAAGCCCGGTAACGGCGGGAAAGGGAACGGGAACGGCCCTGGCGGGAATAACCCCGGCGGCGGCGGTACCGGCGGGGGGCCGCCCACGCACTGACCGGCGCGGAGCTCCGGCCGGGCCAGGGGCTGATGGGCTGTGACTAGCCCGCGCGGCCGAGCTGGCGGCGGACCTCGGCGGCCACCCGGGATCCGTCGGCGCGGCCCGCGGTCTGCGCCGTGACCACCTTCATGACCTGCCCCATGGCCCCCATGCCGGTGGCCCCGGTCTGCTCGATCCCGGCCGCCACGAGCGCGGCGATCTCGTCGTCACCCAGCTGGGCCGGGAGATAACCGTCCAGCACCTGCCCCTCGGCCCGTTCCGCCGAGGCCTGCTCGGTGCGCCCGGCCGCGGCGAACGCCTCCGCGGCCTCCCGGCGCCGCTTGGCCTCCTTGGTCAGCACCGTGAGCACCTCGTCGTCGCTGAGCTCGCGGGAGGTCCGCCCGGCGACCTCCGCGGTGGTCACGGCGGTCAGGGCGCTGCGGATGGTGCGGGTCCGGACGTCATCCCGGGCCTTCATCGCGGCGGTGAGGTCGGCCCGCAGCTGATCCTTGAGTGCTGCCATGGCACTATCCTGCCCTGTCCCCCCGGCCGCCGCGCGCCCGCTCCGGACGCTCCAGACCAGATAACGGACCGTCCGCGGCACCGGGGCCGGCCGGGCCTGCCCGGTCGCGGATCGGGCACGGCGACGACATGGCACCATAGTGGGATGCGATCACGAGCCCTCCAGGCCCTCGGGACCGCGGCCGTGCTGGGCGGGGCAGCCTTCGCCTACGGCTCGGTCGCCGAGCGGAACTGGTTTGTCCTGCGCCGGCACGACGTCCCCGTCCTCCCGGCCGGCGCGGCCCCATTCCGCCTGCTGCACCTCTCCGACGTGCACCTGACGCCCGGCCGCCACCGGCTGATGTCGTGGGTGAGGTCGCTGGATGCCCTCGCGCCGGACCTGGTGGTCAACACCGGCGATTCCATCGCCCACGCGCAGGCCGTGCAGCCTTTCCTGGACGCCCTGGGCCCGCTGCTCGACCGGCCCGGCGTGTTCGTGTACGGGTCCAACGACCTGTACTCCCCGGCGCCCAAGAACCCGCTGCGCTACCTGTGGCGGGACAGCAGCCATGAGCACCTGCGGCACACCCCGGACCTGCCCTGGGCCGAGCTCGGGGCGGGGATGGCCGCGGCCGGCTGGCTCGACGTAAACAACCGCCGTGGCCGGGTCAAGGCCGCCGACCTCGATATCGAGGTCGGCGGCGTGCACGACTCGCACACCAAGCGCGACCGCTACGAGGCGATCGCCGGGCCGACGGATCCGGCCGCGGACCTGCGGCTCGGCGTGCTGCACTCACCGGAGCCGCGGGTCCTCGACCAGTTCACCGCGGACGGCTACGACCTGCTGCTGGCCGGCCACACGCACGGCGGCCAGATCCGCATCCCCCTGTACGGGGCGCTGGTCACCAACTGCGGCATCGACCGGAAGCGGGTCAGCGGGCTGCACCGGCACCCCGCGGCCCCGCCGCCGCCCGGGGAGCCTGACACCCGGCCCTGGCTGAACGTGTCGGCCGGCCTTGGCACCTCACCCTGGGCACCGGTCCGGATCGCCTGCCGGCCGGAAGCCACGCTGCTCACGCTGGTGCCCAGGATCGGCTAGACTGCCGGAGGTTCCGGGGAAATCGGCCGCCCCGGGGGTCCAGGCCCCCGAACTGGCCGGCGGGGTGTGGCGCAGCTTGGCAGCGCGCTTCGTTCGGGACGAAGAGGCCGCCGGTTCAAATCCGGCCACCCCGACAGCCGAAAACCGCAGGTCACCAGATAGCCGGTGACCTGCGGTCTGCTTTGTCCGGCGCTGCCGGTTTCCGATTGTGAGAGCCACGCGGGAGCCGATCACGTGGACCGCGGCCGCACGCGCACTCGGCGTGGCTGCGCAGTCAGGCCGCCCGGCGGCGGACCAGCCAGACGGTGGCCGCGATAAGCAGCACCGACAGCGCGAGCAGCCAGCCGCCCTCGATCCACTGAAAGGGCCAGAACCGGCTGCCAGGCTGGTAGCCGATCCAGTGCGTGTAGCCGTGCTGGGCGAGGAGTTGCGCGAGCGACACGCGCGTCCCGTGGCAAGGGCCACCGCAGAGCTGCCTGACGGTGTTGACTATTCCGCTGCCATGGTCGCCGAACGCGAACCTGCCGCCCTTGGTGTACCACCCGCTGATGGCCCACGCCGAGCCGGGCGGGTTCGGGCTGCTGGTGACCAGCGGTGCGATGTAGTGCTCGCGCAGCCACAGCCCGGTGGCGAAGGCGAGCCCGGCGTAGACGGCCAGGGTGGCGGCGATCGCGGGAACGGCCCGGCGGATGAGCATCCCGGCGAGCGTGCCGATCGCGAAGGCGACCAGCGTCCAGGCGGCGAACGCGACCCCGAGCAGGTCGAACACGCGGGCCGAGAACGGGGTCACGTAGCCCGCGGCCATCCACGGCTGGTTGTACCAGGCAAACAGGACGGTGAACGCCCCGGCCAGGGCGGTCACCGCAACCGCCAGCGGTACCAGCTTGCCGACCGTCCAGCGAAGCCGGCCGATGCCCTGGGTCCAGGAGTACCGGAAGGTTCCGGTCTCCAGCTCCCTGGCCAGCACCGGCGCCCCGATGAACGCCCCGATCAGCGCCGGCACCGCCTGCAGGGCGATGCTGACCATGATCGCGGACTCGCCGTATCTGCCGGTGAAGTTGAGAGCGCAGCCGAGTGAGCCTGCCGAGTGGCAGTAGGCCGCCTCGGCGTGGTGCATCTGGAGGCCGGTCAGCCACAGGAACACCGCGAACGCGCCCAGGAAGGCGGCCACGCCGCCCAGCGCGAGCCGGTGCTGCCGCCAGGTGACCCAGGCCATCCGCCGCCACGGCACCGGCCGCGGGCGGGCGTCGTGCTGGGGGCGGGCGGGCATGGTCAGCGCAGTCATCGCGTCACCTCCGAGGGCTGAGTGTGCTGGCTGCGGGCCGGGCCGGGCAGCGCGCCGGCGCCGGGCTCGCGCAGGTAGGCCAGGGCGAGTTCTTCCAGGCCGACCGGGTGCGCCTCCCAGCCGGTCGGGACCGGGTCGTCCGCGGCGGCCCGGACCAGCAGGTGGGCCTGCGCCTTGCCGCGGCGGACATACACCACCGGCCGTTCGGAATACTTATCGGCCTCGCTGGTGGGACCGGTCAGCATCCGGTGGCTGGCGAGCAGGCCGTCGACCTCCCCGGCCACCTGGACCCGGCCCCGCGACATCAGGATGAGATAGTCGGCGACCCGCTCCAGCTCGGCGAGCACGTGCGAGGACAGCAGCACCGACACCCCGTGGTCGGCCGCCGCCGTCAGCACCGTGGCCATGAAGTCGTGCCGGGCGATCGGGTCGAGCATCGCCACCGGCTCATCCAGCAGCAGCAGCCGCGGCCGGCGGGCCAGCGCGAGGGTCAGCGCGAGCTGGGCCTGCTGGCCGCCGGATAGATTGCCGGCCTTGCGCTTCAGCGGGATACCCAGCTCAGCCAGCCGGGCCTCGGCGTAGGGCTGGTCGAAGCGGCGGTTCAGGTTGCGGGTCAGGTGCAGCGTGTCCGCGGCCGAGAGGTTCTTGTACAGGGGCGTGTTCTGGGCGACGAACGCGATGCCGTCCAGCGCGGCCGGGGACCCGGGCGGCAGGCCGCCGAGCACGGTGACGCCGCCTGCGCTCGGTTCGGCCAGGCCGACCGCCAGGTTCAGCAGCGTGGTCTTGCCCGCGCCGTTCGGGCCGACCAGCGCGGCCACGTGCCCGGCGGGGACCGCCAGCGTGCACTCGCGCAGCGCCCACGTGCTGCCGTACCGCTTGCCCAGGCCGCTGGTCTCGATGATGTTCATGTTCATGCGACGCCCTCCGTTCCGCCGTCGGCCGTGCCGCGGCGGTCCCGTGCCGCCGCGGCGCTCATGGAAATCCCGCAGTGCGCTGGTGAACAGCGCGACCATCCCGTCCTCGTCCAGGCCCGCCGCGTCGGCGCTGCCCAGCCAGCCGAGCAGGGCCTTGTGCAGCCCGGCGAGCTCGGGGAGAGCCACCTGGCTCAGCGTGGCCTGGATGAACGTGCCCTGGCCGGGCCGGCCGGCCGTCAGGCCCTTGGTCTCCAGCTCCCTGTATGCCTTCAGCACCGTGTTCGGATTGATCGCCAGCGAGGCAACCACGTCCCGGACCTTTGGCAGCTGGTCACCCGGCTTGAGGTAGCCCAGCCGCAGCGCGTGCTCCACCTGGTGCACCAGCTGCAGGTAGGTCGGCACACCCGAGGCCGCATCCAGCCGGAACTCGATCGGCGAGGCGGCCGTGGCCCGCCCGGGTTGGGCCGTGCTCCCATCCCCGCCGCCAGCACCCGGCGGGGAGACACCGGCCCGGCCCGGGCTGGTATCTTTATCTATATCCATAGGACAAAGATACGACTGCGGACGCCGCTGTCAAGCGCGGCCTCCCGCGCGCCGGCCATATCGACGGCCGTGACCCGGACCAGGGCAAGGCCAGGGGATGTCACGGGCGCGACGCGCCCGCCCGTACCGCGAGGGTGGGCACTACCAGCAGGTCCGGGAAAGGGAGCAGCTCCTATGTCCAGCGAAACCGACATCCGTCCCTTCAGCGTCAACTTTTCCGACAAGGAGCTCGCCGAGCTGCGCCAGCGGGTCGCGGCCGCGCGGTGGCCGGAGCGCGAGACAGTCACCGACGACTCGCAGGGGGTGCCGCTCGCGATCATGCAGGACCTCGCGCGCTATTGGGCGGCTGACTACGACTGGGGCAAGTGCCAGGCGAAACTGAACGCCCTGCCGAACTTCATGACCGAGATCGATGGGCTCGACATTCATTTCATCCACGTCCGCTCCCGGCACGAGGACGCGCTGCCGCTGATCGTCACGCACGGGTGGCCTGGTTCGATCATCGAGCAGCTGAAGATCATCGAGCCGCTGACCAACCCGACGGCGGGCGGCGCGAGCGCGGCGGACGCGTTCAACCTGGTGATTCCCTCGCTGCCGGGCTACGGGTTCTCGGGCAAGCCGGCCAGCCCCGGCTGGGATCCCGCCCGCATCGCGCGGGCCTGGGTGGTGCTGATGAAGCGGCTCGGATACACCCGGTTCGTGGCGCAGGGCGGCGACTGGGGTGCCGCGGTCACCCAGACGATGGGTGAGCAGGCTGCCCCGGAGTTGCTCGGCATTCACTCCAACATGCCTGGTACCGCGCCGGCCGACATCAACCAGGCGGTCAAGCGCGGCGATCCGCCGCCGGCGGGTCTTTCCGCCGAGGAGCTGCGCGCGTACGAGCAGCTGAGCACCTTCTACGGCCAGCACGTGGCCTACGCCCAGATCATGACGACGCGCCCGCAGACGCTGTACGGACTGGCGGACTCACCGGTCGATCTTGCCGCGTTCATGCTGGACCACGGCGACGGCACCGGCCAGCCCGGGCTGGTGGAACAGGCCCTGCGCGGACACCCGGTCGGCGACCTGACCCGGGACGACCTCCTGGACAACATCACGCTCTACTGGCTGACCAACACCGGGGTTTCCTCGGGCCGCCTGTACTGGGAGAATAAGGCGGACTTCTTCGACGCCAAGAACATCTCGATCCCGTTTGCCATCAGCGTCTTCCCCGACGAGCTCTATCAGGCCCCGCGGAGCTGGGCCGAGCGCGCGTACCCCCATAACCTCATCCATTTCAACGAGCTCGACCGGGGCGGCCACTTCGCCGCCTGGGAACAGCCAGCGCTGTTCGCGTCCGAGATGCGCGCGTCGTTCCGGACACTGCGCTAACCAGGCATGGGGCTAACCAGGCACCGGGCTAACCAGGCACCGGGCTAACCAGGCACCGGGCTAACCAGGCACCGGGAGGGCAGGTCATGACCACGCACTGGCGCGCGCCCGCCGGGCTGCACACGGCCTCGGTCCAGCTGCCCGTCGAGGGTGAGCTCCCGTCGCTGGGCGGCGCGACCGGGTGGCTCAATTCGCCGCCGCTGACGCCAGCCGGCCTGCGCGGGACGGTGGTGCTGGCCGGCTTCTGGACCTACACCTGCGTCAACTGGCTACGCCAGCTTCCCTACCTCCGCGCTTGGGCCGGCAAGTACGCCGGCCAGGGGCTGGCGGTGGTCGGCGTGCACACACCCGAGTTCCCGTTCGAGCACAACGTGGACAACGTGCGCCAGGCGGTGCAGGACCTGAGGATCGAGTACCCGGTCGCGATCGACAACGACTACGCGGTCTGGGGTGCGTTCGGCAACCATTACTGGCCTGCCCTCTACTTTGCCGACACGCAGGGGCGTATCCGGCATCATCACTTCGGCGAAGGCGAGTACCAGCAGTCAGAAATGGTGATCCAGCAACTGCTGGCCGAGGCCGGATCCGCCGCGACCGACCAGACGCTGGTGTCGGTCGACGCACGCGGCCTGGAAGCCCCGGCCGACTGGGCCACGCTGCGATCGCCGGAAAACTACACCGGCTATGAGCGCACCGAGAACTTCGCCTCCCCCGGCGGCGCCGTGCCAGGTGAACCGCACGTCTATACCGCCCCCCCGGAACTGGGGCTCAATCACTGGGCCCTGTCCGGGGCCTGGACGATGGAGGACCAGGCCGCCACGCTCAACACCGCCCCCGGGGCGATCGTCTGCCGCTTCCACGCACGCGACCTCAATCTCGTCATGGGACCGGCGGCAGCGGGGAGTTCCGTGCCGTTCCGGGTCCTGATCGACGGGCAGCAGCCGGGCGAGGCGCACGGAACCGACGTGGACGGCCAGGGCCACGGCACCCTCACCGGGCAGCGGGTGTATCAGCTCGTCCGCCAGCCCGGCCCCATCATCAGCCGCACCTTCGAGATCACGTTTCCCGGGCCAGGGGCCCAGGCCTACTCGTTCACGTTCGGCTAGTGAAAGCCCTAGACGTATAGCCCAGGCTCGGCTGTTTGCAGTGCCCGCCGGGACTTTGCCGGGCTGCGCCGCCTCGTGCATCCCCGGGCTGGCCACGGAGGGGCGCCGGCCGTGGCCAGCCTGCGTGACCTGGATCGTCCTGGACCGCGGAATCCGCCACCGGCCCCGGGGGTGGCCGTGCGCGGCGGCCCTGGCCTGGCCCGCCGGGATCGCCGGGCGGGCAGCCGTTGCTGCAATCGGTTGTAGCAAAAGGGGGCCCGTGGCCCGGCTGGCCTGGGAATCGGGGCTACGCGGGCCAGCCGCCGATACCCGGCCCGCTCGCCGCCCAGCACCATCGCGACGCGGAACGCCGGGCCCCGCGCTACGCAGCTGACCGGCGCCCGGCACCGCCGCAGGTCAGGGGGATAGCCGGTGAGCTCGGCCGGAGCTTCCCGGGGCGGCACGGCCAGGCCGCCCGCGGAAGCGCCGGCAGGTCAGCACAATCTGGCCCGGGATGGGCCGGCTGCCGGCCCGGCTGACCGGCTGCGGCCCGGGCCGCAGCCCGGCGGCCGGGAAGCCGCTGGCCGCCGGCCGGACAGGCCGTGAACGGCGGGCCAACATAGACAAACTATGACAGTGCCGTACACCCATTGCCGTCTCGGCACGTCTCTGCAATCATTTGCATTCAGGGTTCCGTGTCGGCGACGCCAGGCACGCGTTGTGATCCTGAGGCCCAGGGAGAGCTGAGCCGATGAAGAAGGAAGCTGCTGCCGAGTTAATGTCTGCAGGCACCGACCACCCGGACTGGTGGAGCTACGGCCACGAGTTCCCGCGCTGGCACGTCTGGCGGGGGATCGCGGGGCTGCTCTACGCGCCGGCTGATGTCGAGCCCGCCGCGGGTGGTCCGCGGCCAGGACCCGGCGGAACTGCGCGACCTGATCAGGGAAACCGAACTGCAGCTGGCTGGCCGCTGGAAATAGCGCGCGGCGCAGCTCAGCCCGTGACCGGCTGACCGCCGGAATCCCGCCCTTCCTGTTCCCACGCTGGCTGGTGCTAGAGTGCTGGCCGTACCGCACTGGTAGCGGGCCCCTTTTCTCGAGTTCTCCGTGCCTGGATCGAGGGGTCGGCCATGCCGTCAATCGAAGTGCGCCCGTTCCGGCGCCAGGACCGTGAACAGCTGACCGCGCTGGTCAACGCGCACGCCGCGGCGGTCGTGCCAGGTGCCGGGGTATCGGTCGCCGCCGTGCTCAGCGGCCTCGAGCGGCAGCCGGGCGAGACCATTGTCAACCCGTGGGTGGCCGAGCGGGTCACGCTGGTCGCCGAGCAGCATCAGGCGGTGGTGGCGGCGGCCCATCTGCTGCGCTACTTCGCCGACGAGCGCGCGGGGGCGTCCTACCGCGGTTCCGGGGATATCCACTGGCTGGTGTTCTGGCCCGTGGCCCCGGTGGGCAATCCCTACTGGAGCGACGCCACGGAGGCGGCGGAAGCCCTGCTCGCAGCCTGCCTGCACCAGCTGGCGGAGTGGGGTGTCACCAGCCAGCACGCCGGAGGCGAACTGCCCGTGCGGGGGGTGTTCGGCGTGCCCGAGCAGTGGCCGCACGTCCGCGACCTGTACCAGCGGGCCGGGTTCGTGCCCACCGGGAGCGCCCAGGCCGTGTACCTGGCCCAGGTGGACGAGCTGCCGCGGCCAGGGGCGCCGCCGCTGGCCGGGCTGGCCATCCGGCGGTCGGTCGGCATGAACGGCACCCGCTTGTCGGCCGTGCTGGGCGACCAGGTGATCGGCTACATCGAGGTGGAGATCTTCGAGGACGGCGAGCGGCTGCCCCGGCACGGCGGGTGGGCCGACATCGGCAACCTCCAGGTCACCGAGGACTACCGGCGGCGCGGAGTCGCCAGCTGGCTGCTCCGCGCGGCGGCCGACTGGCTGCGGCTGGGCCAGGTCACCCGCCTGCTGGACTACGCCGCCCTGGACACGGGCCCGGACGGCGGAGAGGACGCCGGTTACCGGGCGTTCCTGGCCGCGTCACCCTTCACCGAGCTCACCCGGACCACGCGCGGCTGGACCAGGAAGGCGACGGACCCCGGACGCTGAGGCCGCCGGTTTTGTCGGTGGCGGATCGTAGCCTCCGGGTATGGGCATCTTCGCGCTGACCATGACCCACGGCCCTGGCTGGGACGCCACCCGCGGGATCCGTGAGCAGCAGGCCTGGCCGGAGCACGCGTCGTTCATGGATGGGCTGGTCAACCGCGGCTTCGTGATCCTCGGCGGCCCGCTCGGCGACGATGAGCACACGCTGCTCATGGTCGAGGCCCGCGACGAGCATGAGGTCGCGGCGGTGATGGCCGCCGATCCGTGGGCCCCGATGGGACTGCTCCGGATCGGAGCGCTGGAGCGGTGGAGCATCTGGCTGGACAGCCGGCCACCCGGGAACCGCGGTGTCCCGGCCATTTAGTGCCAATATCATCCATTCCGGATTACCATTCTGGCAAGGCCATTGTGGTAGGCCGGCATTGTGCAGGCAAGCGAGGCGGGCGCCTGCTCCGTCCCCCCGCCGCGGGTCAGCCGCGGGACCTGGAGGCAGTCATGGTTTCCCGCCGTCGCTTCATCGGTGTGTCCGCCGCGGCCCTCGCCGTGCCGCTGGCCGGGGGGCTGCGCGTGCCCCGCGCGTCCGCCGCCTCGCAGGCCAGACCCGCGGGCGCGCAGGCCGGCCCGGCCGCCACCGCGGCCACGCTCAGCGTGAACCTGCAGAACAACACCGGCTCCGACACCGTCTACGCCTACGTGACCGGCCAGGCGCTGGACAACGGCAGCGCGCTGATGCTGCTGGAGTCAGACGGGCAGACGCCGTACTACCCGGCGTCCCCCGCGGCGACCGGCAGCCCGCTCGCGGCCGACTGCGCCATCCCGCTGGGCGCGTCCGGCGGGGCGCCGACCCCGGTCACCATCCCGCACCTGGCCGGCGCGCGGATCTGGTTCTCCCTCGGCAGCCCGCTGGAGTTCCTGCTCAATCCCGGCCCCGCCCTGGTCGAGCCCTCGGTCACCAACCCGTCCGACCCCAGCATCGGCCTGCAGTGGGACTTCTGCGAGCTGACGTACAACGACGCCCAGCTATTCGCCAACATCAGCTTCGTCAACTTCGTCTGCATCCCGGTCGCGCTGACGCTGACCGGCTCCGCGGGCACCCAGACCGTCCCGGGCCTGCCCGGCGGGGGCCTGGACACGGTCTGTGCGGGACTGGCCGCGCAGGCCGCAGCAGACGGGAACGGCTGGACAGACCTGATCATCAGCGGCAGCGGGGCCAACCTGCGCGCGCTCAGCCCCGGCAACGCGATGGTGCTCAACCCGGGCCTGCTGGCCGGGTACTACGACAGCTACGTGGCCCAGGTCTGGCAGCAGTACTCCGCGGCCCCGCTGACCGTGGACACCCAGGCCTCGTTCGGCACGGTGACCGGCGAGGTGTCCGGCGGCCTGCTGACCTTTGCCGGGGTCGGGTCCTTCGCCCGGCCCTCGGCGGCCGACATCTTCAGCTGCAGCAGCGGGCCGTTCCGCCCGGCGGGGCTGAGCACGGAAATGCTCGCGATCCTGCCCCGGCTGGCCGCCGCGTTCAACCGCAGCACACTGCTTATCGACGCCAACCAGCCGGACGGCGAGAACCCGGCCGATTACTACGCCAGCCCCATCACTAATCATTACGCGCGGATCGTCCACGCGACCACGACCGGCGGGCGCGGATACGCATTCCCGTACGACGACGTGGCACCCACCGGAGGCGCCGATCAATCCGGCGCGGTTTCCGATCCGGACCCCGCGCTGCTCACCGTGACGCTGGGGCCAGTTCACTGATCCGCAGCACCCGCGGTTGACCAGGCCTTTCCCCGGCCTGCTGCAGGATCAGGGCGGCCGCAGGCCGGGGTGGCGGACGGTTTTCGTTGCGGAGAATTTTAGTTTTCATTCCAGTTTCCACCGTTAACAGGGGATATCAGGGTACTTTTAGCCGGGCTCGCCTAGATCGGTCGTTGCCTGGATTTCGCGCTGGCTAGGTGGAAGAGTCGCCCTATGCGGACGATCTTTGACGGGCTGGTCGAGGAGTTCCGGGCCTGGCATTTGTTCGAGCAGCAGCCCGGTAACTCCCCGCGACGCGGTCTTCCCGAGGCGAGCGGCCTGGGCCCGCCCGGGTACGGCGGGGACGGCGGTCCGGGGTACTTCGGGACCCCTGGCTACGAGGCGCCCCGGTACGACGACGACTACGACTACGACCGGGCGCCGCGGCACGGCCGGGATCTCGGCGGGGCGACACCATGGCCGGGCGGACGGCGCTGACGGCTCCCGGCGTTAACGGCGGGCGGCGGATCAGCCGGGGGTCGTAGAGATACCAGCCTTCCCGGCCGCCCACGGCCGGGCTGGCATACCAGCGCAGCCCGACACACCAGCGGCCGTGGCGGTCTTTGCGCTGCCCGATCACCTGCGCCCAGACCCAGGTGCCGTCGCGGAGCAGGATCTCCGCCTCGCTGTCCTCCGGGATCGTGGAGCCGGGCACGGCGTCGGCGGGCATGGCCCGCTCCAGCGTGGGCTCCCGGGACGGATCAGCGACCATGCAGGTCATCGTGCCCGTGACCGGTCATGCGCAACCCGCGATCAGCGGCGCCGGGGGCACGCGGGTGCAGCAGCAGCACCACGAGGACGCCGGCCGCGGCCGCGGCCGGGATGACCGCGGTGACCGGCACGAACTGGCCGGCCAGCCCCCAGAACGCGAACCCGGCGCCCTGCAGGAACATCAGGCCGGCGCTGGACAGGGCGAGCGCGCGGCCGCGCAGTTCCGCCGGGGCCGCGGCGATCAGCAGCCCGTCCTGCCCGGCGCCCCAGGCACTGCCCAGCCCGGAGATGACCAGCAGGGCCAGGGCCAGCCCCAGCCGCGGGCTGGCCGCGAAACCGGCCAGCGGCACGAACGTCAGCAGCCCGGCCGGGAGGATGACCCGCCGCTGCAGCCGGGAGGTGAGCATCCGCGCCGCGACCAGGTCGGCCACCACGGTCCCGGCCGGGATGCCCATGAGCAGGAAGCCCGTCACCCGGACCGGCTGGCCGATGTGGCTGGCGTACGGGGCGGCGAGGGCCTCGGGGGCGACCGCGCAGACCGGGACGAGCCAGCCGAACAGCAGCAGGCGCCGGACCGGGCGGCAGGCGAGCACGCGGCGGATCCCGCGCACCGAGTCCCCCGCCATCGACCCGGCCCCGGCCCGGACCCCGCGCGGCGGGCGGCGGAGCATGCCCGCGCGCAGCAGCAGCGCCGAGGCTGCGAACGACGCCGCGTCGAAGGCCAGCGCGCCGCGCGGCGACACCACGGTCAGCAGCAGCCCGCCCGCGCCGTAGCCGACGATCTGCGCGGACTGGGCGACTATCCGCATCATGGACCGGCCGAGAATGTAGCCCGGCCCGGGCGGCAGCACATCCGGCAGGACGGCGGCGCGCACGCCCTGGTACACCGGGGACAGCAGGCCGTTGGTGAACAGGAGCCCGAGCAGCGCGGCGACGGGCATCCCGGGGATCACCATGGCGGCCACCAGCACCGCGGCGAGCAGGTCACACGTGACCAGGACCCGGCGGGCGGGCAGCCGGTCCGCGGCCGCGCCGAGCAGCACCCCGCCGAGCAGGTAGGGCAGGAAGGCCAGGGCCATGACCGAGGCGGCCAGCGCCGGGGACCGGGTCTGCTCGTAGACCAGCACGGTCAGCGCGACCGCGGCCACCACGTTGCCGAGCATGGACACGATGTTGGCCAGGAACATCACCCGGAACTCCGCCGACCCGAGCACGTCGCGGTACCGGGCCCGGCCGGTACCGGGGGCGGGGGCAGTGGCCGGCTGGCTCACCGGGGCGGGAGAGGTCACGGGACCAGGCTGGCCGGCGGCTACCATCGAGACCAGACATTCGGTGCCTGCCGAATCATATCCGGGAGCGATGCGATGAGCGTGACCCTGGTGTTCGGGCCGGACGACCCGGCCCGCACCCGGTTCGTGATCTCGCCGGCCTGGGAGACCATGCACGCGGTCCGGGTGATCGCCGAACCACAGCGGCACCAGTACCACCTGCCCTGGCTCGAAGCCGTCCGGCCGCAGGCGGAGCGGCTGGACCTGGGCCCGCTGCTCGCGCTCAGCCCGCGGCACGGCTGGACCCCCGACTTCCTCAGCCCGGTACCCGACACCGCGAACGCGGACATGGCGAGCGAGCTGGCCCGGGTCCGGGCCACCCCGCCGGACCAGGTCGCCCACGAGGTGCGCCGGTCGCTGACCGAACGCTACGGGGCGCCGGTCCCGGCGGGCGCCTGGCAGCTGCTGGAGGATCCGGCCGCCACCCGGGACCGGGTCGCGGACCTGCTCGCGCGGTGCTGGCAGCTGCTGGTCGAGCCGCACTGGCCGCGGCTGCGGGACCGGATCGAGGCGGACGTGGCCTTCCGGACCAGGACCCTGGCGGACTACGGGCTGGAGCGGATGCTCGGCGACCTGCACCCGCGGGTCCGCTGGACCGGGCGGTCACTGGTCATCTCGGGGATGGGCACGGCCCGGCGGCACCTGGGCGGGGCCGGGCTGCTGCTCATGCCCAGCGCGCTGGGCTGGCCGAGCCTGGCCCCGGTAATCGACCCGCCGTCCCGCCCCGCCCTGGCCTACCCGGCCCGGGGCATCGCCGAGCTGTGGCAGCCGGCCCGGACGGCCCAGTCGGACGCGCTGGCCCGGCTGCTGGGCCGGACCCGCGCCGCGCTGCTGGAGTCGCTGGCCGAGCCCGCCTCGACGCACACGCTGGCCCGGCGGCACGAACTCGCCGCGAGCACCGTGTCCGAGCACCTGGCCGCGTTGCGGGACGCCCGGCTGGTCACCAGCCGGCGGGACCGGCACGCGGTCATGTACCAGCAGACGCCGCTCGGGACGGCGCTGGCGGCCGGCGGCTGACCAGCAGCGACTGGGCACCCACGCCCAGCCGCCCGCTGGTGTCCGACAAGGCGGTGGTGGCCAGGCCCGCCCCGCCCGCGGAGATCGCGGTCTGCGCGTCCACGCAGACCCACTCCCCGGCCGCCTCCCGGTGCAGGTGCACGGTGAGTTCCGGGTTGATGAAGTGCCACTCGGTGATGTCGAGCTCGCCGGACAGGCCGTTGCCGCTGTCGGCGACCGCGAGGACCCGCTCCAGCGGGCCGGTCTCCTCGTCCGGGACCAGGGGATAGCGCAGCCGCCCCCACACCGTGGCCGGCCCCGGCTCGCCGAAGTGGCCCCGGACCGGCCGCCACTCCACGGCGGACAGGTACCCGTCGATCCAGCCCTCGGGCGGCCCGGCGGCGGCGTGATCCGGGAGGGCCGGCGGGGGTCAGCCGGCGGGAGCACGGTCTCGCTGGTGGTGCGCAGCACCCGCCAGGCGCTGGCCCGGGCCACGTCGCGGCCGCCCGCGCTGGCCACCGCCTCGAGGAACTCCACGCTGCGGCCCGGGCGGACCAGGCGGGCCTGGACATCCAGCTCGCCGACCGGGATGGCGCCGAGGATCTCGCAGGTGAACCGGGCCACGATCATGTCGTCGCGGGGGGCGCAGCGCTGGATGGCCCGGCCCAGCAGGGCGCTCGGCGGCCCGCCATGCTGGGCCCGCTCATCCCACGGGCCCCTGGTGTGGGCGGTCGCCCGCCAGGTGCCGCCGCGCACCGGAACGTAGAAGCTGTCAGCCACCTGCTGGATGTTACTCACCAGTCGCCTCCCGCCGCCGCGCGACCCGGCGACGGCCCCGCGCGCGACCCGGCGACGGCCCGGCGGCACTCGGGGCCCCGGGCCCAGTCACCTTGGCGGGACCCGCCCACTTATCCCGTATCTGGTGCACCGAAACGGGCAAAACACCCCGGAAAAGCGCACCAGATACGGGATAAGTCGAGCTGTCCATGATCAACGTGACCGGTGGTGCAGGTGGTTCATTGCCTGGGCGGGGTCAACGGGGCGGGGTCAACGGGGCGGGTCAACGGGCGCGGTCAGGGGCGGGCTCGACGATGACCTTCAGGCCGGTGCGGCGGGCCGCGTTGCTGAAGGCGGTGGCCGCGTCCTCCAGCGGGTAGCGGTCGGTGACCAGCGACGTCAGGTCCACCTTCTTGGCTGCGGCCAGGGCGATGGCCCGGGGATAGACCTCGTTCATCCGGCGCACCATGGCGATCGTGAGGCCTTTGCGGCGGGCCATCGCGGCGCGGAACGTGGTCGTGTCGTCATCGGGGATGCCGCCCAGCACCACCCGGCCGCCAGCCCAGGTCGCGGCCATGGCCAGCTGGACCGCCTCGCTGCTGCCGGCGATCTCGAAGGCCACCGGCACGCCCTCGCCGACCAGCGCGCGCAGGGCCGCGGGGTCAGCGGCCCCGGCCGGGTCCGCTACGGCGGCCCCCAGGGCGGCGGCGGCCTCGCGGCGGTGCGGCAGCGGCTCGAACACGGTCACCGGGCCCGCGCCCGCGAGCTGCAGCAGCTGCACCAGCAGCAGCCCGATCGGGCCGGCGCCGACCACCACAGCCGGCGCACCCAGCGGCAGATGCCCGAGGTCGAACGCGTGAATGGCCACGCCGAGGGGCTCCAGCACCGCGCCATCCGCGTCGCTGACCCCGTCGGGCAGCGGGTGCAGCAGCTCGTCCGGCCAGGTCATGAACTCCCGCATGGCACCGTCCTGCTGCCCGTGCCCGGCGAACCGCATGTGCAGGCAGAGGTTAAAGTAGCCCGCGCGGCACGGGCGGCAGGTCCGGTCCGGGATGGCGGGGTCGATGGCCACCCGCTGGCCCCGCCGCGGTCCTGCCTCGATCACCCCGGCCGCTTCGTGGCCCAGGACCAGCGGGTGATCCAGGGCCGCGTCGCCGATCCCGCCCTGGTCCCACCAGTGCAGGTCCGAGCCGCAGATGCCGATGGCCGTGACCCGGACCAGGCTTTCCCCCGGCCCGGGCACCGGCACCGGCTCGTCGGCCAGCCGCAGATCCCCGACCGCGTGCAACCGGGCAGCCCTCATCTGGTTCTCCGTCTCCGCCGATACGGGTGGTGTCCCGGAGCCCGAGGCTACTGCGCGGCCGGCGGGCGGCGCCAAGCAGGAGGCCAGCGCCGCCGAGCCTGGAACGCCGCCGGGCGGGAACGCCGTGGAGCCGAACTCAGCGACGCGGGCCGGGGAGACTCACCCGCGCGGGCCCGGGAGCTGCCGGGTGGCGTTCGGCAGCTGGCGCTGCTGCCTGGCCGAGCTGGACAGCAGCAGCCCGGTCGGCTGCGAGGCGCTGATGGCCGGCGCGGACCGCGGGGTGTCGTGGCCCGGGGCGGAGCCCGAGCCCAGGCTGAGCGCCAGGGCGGGGCACATCTCGACCGCCTGCTGCGCCTCCCGCTCCAGCCAGAACGGCACCGGCATGTCCAGGAACGCCGGATAGCCCTGGCTGTCCAGCTGGACCAGCTCCGGCGCGATCTTGGAGCACAGCCCGTGCCCATCGCACCGCGCCCAGTCCACCTTGAGCCGCACCTCGGACTCTTCCGGCCCGAGCGGCAGGATGCCGCGGGTCTTGCGGCCGCACGAGCCGCGGAACAGGTGCGTGGTGAGGTCGTCGCTGAACACGTCCAGCGCGGAGAGCACGAACCGCGAGACCCCGTCCGGATGCGAGCAGGCGCCCCGGCCGCGGACCACGGCCGCGGTGCGCCGCGCGGTGTCCAGGGTGTCCATCCCGCCGGACCCGTCGGCCAGCGCGCTCATCGAGCGGGCCAGGCCGGGCAGGCCCAGCTTGCACGGGCCGCACTGACCGGACGATTCTTTGGCCAGATAACGAACCACGCGGGCGACCTCGCCGAGCGGGCAGGTACCGCCGAGCGGCATCACGATGCCCGCGCCGAGCGTGCCGCCCGCGGCGTCCAGGCCGGCCCGGGAGACCGGCACGTCGTCGGCGAGCTCGGCAGGCAGCCACATCCCGTGGTAGCCGCCGACCAGCACGCCGTCGTACGCGGTCGTCTCGCAGATGTCCAGGACGGTGCCGAGCGGGATCCCGGTGGGCACCTCCACCACGGCCGGGCGGCCCGCCGAGCCGCCCACGGTCAGCAGGACCGTGCCCGGCTCGTCCGGGGTGCCGTCGGAGGCGTAGCCTTCCTGGCCGAGCATGGCGAGCACCGCGAGCTGCGCGAACGTCTCGGCGTTGGACAGCAGCGTGGGCAGGCCGTCCACCCCGCTTTCCGCGGCCCGGCGCTTCTTGCCGGGCGGCAGGGCGATCTTGCCGTTGACGGCGTTGACCAGGGCGCCGCCCTCACCCGAGACGAACCGGTCAGGGACCTCCACCACGCGGACGATCTTCTTGAGGTCAGGCTCGGCCCGGGCCGCCTCGGCCACCGAGGCCGCCACCGCGCTGTCCGTCACCCCGATGAGGATCATCTTGGCGCTCAGCGCCCGGGCGGCCAGCAGCGCGCCGCCCAGCACCAGGTACGGGGAGCGGAGCAGCAGCATCTTGTCCTTGGCGCTGCCCGGCTCTCCCTCGGTGCCGTTGATGAGGATCATCGGCTTGCACTTCCGCGCGGCCGCATTGTTGACCACGGCCCGCATCTTGCGGGCGAAAGGGAAAGCGGCACCACCGCGCCCCCGCAAGTTGACGCTTTCCACCATTTCGATCAACTGGCGCGCGGTCACCCGGCGCATGGGCCCGAAGATCTCCTGATGCGTAGTGAGATCAATGCGCTCAAAGCGATCCAGGCCGGCGGTTAGCCGGGCCCGGCCAATCCGCATCGCCGGGGGTGCTGGTGCAAGTGGGTTCACGTGTAATTCCCGATATTCAGCGGCACGATGTTCAGCGGGTCGGTCTCGTCCTGCGGGCTGAACTGATCGCGGGCGCCAGGTGGCCGTGGCCGGGTGTAGGAGGCATCCTGCTCAGCGAAGGAAGCATAATGCGCGGCCCGCTCCTGCGGGTCGGAGTCCGGCCGGCCGTACTGGCCCGACCGGCCAGCCGGGGCACCCGGCCCAGGCTGGTACTGGTCGTACTGCATGGGCTCCTCGTACTGCATGGGCTCCTCGTACTGCATGGGCGCCTGATACTGGCCCGAGTGCCCGGCGTGCTCGTACCCCGCAGGCGGCTGCTGCTGGGCGCGCTGCTGCTGGGCCTGCTGGTACTGGGCTGCCTGGTACTGAGCCTGCGGATACTGGGCCTGCGGATACTGGGCCTGACCCTGGGCCGGCTGGTACTGCGCCTGCGGGGAGGGGGCCGGCTGGTACTGGGACGGCTGCGGCCGCTCGTACGCACCGGACTGCTCACGCTGGCGCGGCATGGGCTGCCCGGGCTGGCCCTCACGGCCGTACGGCGGCGGGCCGTACCCGGGTGGCCCGTACGCCGCCTCGGGGGCACCGTACGGGGACGGGCTGGCCGGCGGCCGGTACTGCGGCTGGCCGGCTGGCTGGCCGTAGGGGGACTGGCCGGGCTGGGGCAGCGGGTACTGGCCCGGGCGGTCCGGCTCGCCGGCCCGCTCGTACCGCGGCTGCGCGGGCGGGCGCTCGTACTCACCGCTGCCGCCGCCATACTGCCCGCCCGCGCCGTACTGGGACGGCGCGCCGTACTGGGCGGGCGGCGCGAACGGGTCGATCCGCTCGAGCGGGCCGGACCAGTCGTTGTAGTTGCCCGCCGCGTACCGGGGCGGCGTGGCCGGCGGACCGACCCGCTGCATCGGGCCGGACCAGTCGTCGTGCGGCCGTTCGTACGGGCCGGACTGGTCCTGCTGGCGCGGCCTCGCCGGCGGGGCCGGCGGGCTGTACTGGGCCGGGGCGGCCTGGCTGTACCCGGCCGGGGCGGGCGGGCTGTACCGGGCGGGGGCAGCCTGGCCGTACTGAGACGACGCGGGCGGGCTGTACTGCGGGGGGCAGCCTGGCCGTACTGGGCGGGGGCCGGCGGGCTGTACTGCGCGGAGGCAGCCTGGCCGTGCTGGGCCGGCGCGGGCTGAACCCGTCCAGACGGGGGCGGCGCGTACTGGCCGGAGGTGTCGATCTCCCCGGTCCGCTCGTAACGGTAGCCACCCGTCTCGCGGTGGCTGACCGGCGGCATGGGCCCGGTCTGCTCGAACGGCCCGACCCGTTCCAGCGGCCCGGTCGCCCCGAACCGGCCCGCGCTGATGCGGGGATCCGGCCCGGTCCGCTCGAATGACCCGGCCGGGTCCGGCCCGATCGGCCCGGACGCCCCGATCCGGCGGGTGTCCGCGAGATACGCGGCCCGCTCGTCGTAGGGGGCGCTGCGCATCTGGTGGCCACGCTGCGGCCCGGCCGACGCGCCGGCCGACGCGCGGCGGCAGGGCCAGCGGGGCACGTCCCGGCGGCCGTGACCGGGGCCGGCCGCCGTCCAGTACGCCCGGCGAGCCCGCGGCCAGGGCCGGGGACGGCATGGCGGTAGCGGTCAGCGCGGTGGCCCCCGGGAGCGCGCCCGCGCTGGTCAGGGCGGCGGCCGCCGCGCTCCACCCGCCTGCGCCGGTGTCGGCCACCGGGTGGCTGGCCAGCTCGTTGCCGGCCCGGTTCTTGGCCACGAGCCGCACCATCAGGGCCACGGCCACGGCGACCACGCACGCGCCGTAAGACCAGTAGACGAAGCCCTCGTAGCCGAAGAAGGCCTTGGCCGGGCGGCCGGCCAGCAGGCCGTGGACCAGCCCGAAGATCCACGCGGCGTAGGCCGACGCGTGGATCACGCGCCAGGCTTTCGGGGACATCTTCGCGGCCAGCCGGGCCCGGTAGATGCCGGTCATCATGATCACGATGAACATGTCCGACGCGACAGTCCCGAGGCCGAGATAGAAAGTTCTCCCCTTATCGAGGAAAGGAATCACGGCATCGGCCGGGTGCGAGCGGCCGGCGATTATCTCCAGCACTATGTGAATTACCAGGAAAGCTATGGCACCAAATCCCATAGCGCGGTGCAGAGCCTGCGCCGTGACCCGGGCACTGGGCTTCATGAAAATACGGTCAGAAGCGACCAGGCCAATTCCTACTTCTGCGGTTAGCGCAATAAGCGCCAGGACGCCAGCGTAATAAAGCAGGAAATGATTACTCGCCGCGACGACCGTGTGCCCGGTCGTGGTCGCGGCAGCGGCCGCCGCGATGATCACGGTGCCTATGACGACGACGTTGAGAACCCACAACCATGCGTCTGACCTGGGCCTGGCCACCGTATAGCCACGTCGCCCGCTCCTGGGAGCGGGGCCCCGCGGCCGCCCAGTCGAACCGTCACCCTTCGCCGACACGATTGCCTCCCGGGAGGAGCTGCTCAGCTACCTACCATTGTCTGGTCTTTAACACTGAATAGCTCGTGCATTGGCAACTTCGCCAACCCCGGGAGATCCCGCTTCTCTACCGGGCTGAAGAGGATGCTATCGCGGGCGATTCCGGCTTCGCAACGAAACGATATAGAAAGTGGCGCAGGGCGCTGTTACCGCACGTCAGCGCGGGGTTTCGGAGAGCGGGCGAGCCGCGCCGCGGGGGTGCCCGGGCGGGGTCCCGGGGACCGCTGGGACCCCGCGCCCCGGACACGCCGCGCCCCGGGCACGTCACGCCCCGCGCACGCCACGCGGGGGACCGGGCGGCGGAAAAATGGGCTGCGCGGCCTGGGGCACGGCCGCCACGATGGGCGCATGCCCTGGTTCCTCAGCGACAGCCTGCCTGAGTACTCGGCCACCGTGGCTGGCCTGCTCTCCCGGCGCCCCGCGCAGCACACCATCCTGCTCGGCGCCATCGAGACGCTCCGGGCCGCCGGGCCCGCGGCCTTCGGCGCCAGCACACCCCTGTTCGGCTGGTGGCAGGGACCAGACGGGGAGATCAGCGCGGCGTTCCTGCACACGCCGCCGTTCCCGGTCGCGCTGACCAGCGCGCCCGCACCGGCCGCCGTGGACCTGGCCCGCACGCTGGCCGCCCGGGGCCGGGCGGCGGGCGGGGTGAACACCGACCCCGCCGCCGCGGAAGCCTTCGCCCGCGCGTGGCATCAGGTGACCGGCGACGCCGTCGAGCTGCGCATGCGGTCCCGGCTCTACCAGCTCGGCGAGCTGCGCTGGCCCGACCCGCGGCCGCCGGGGAAGGCCCGGGTGGCCGGCCCGGCCGACCGCGGCCTGCTCATCGCCTGGTCAGAGGCGTTCCACCGGGAGGCACAGTCCGGCCCGGAGGACCAGGAGTCGATGGTGGATGAGCGGCTTTCCTACTGCGGGCTCACCCTGTGGGAAGACGCGGGCCAGCCGGTGTCGATGGCCGGGCTGACCCGGCCGGCCGCCGGGCAGGTGCGGGTGGGCCCGGTGTACACCCCGCCGGGGCTGCGCGGGAAGGGCTACGCCGGCGCCGTGACCTGCGAGGTCAGCCAGGCGGCCCGGGACGCCGGCGCCAGCCGCGTGCTGCTGTTCACCGACCTGGCCAACCCGACCAGCAACGCCCTCTACCAGCGGCTCGGCTACGGGCCGGTGGAGGACCGGGCCATCTGGTCGTTCCGCCCGTCACCGGCGGCCGGGGGCGCCGACGGGGGCGGGTAGCTGGGGACGGCCGCGGTTTTCGTTGCGGGCCGTTGAATTTGATCTTTGGTTGTGCGGGCTCAGAACGCGGCGGCGACCAGCTCGGCGATCTGCGCGGTGTTCAGCGCCGCCCCCTTGCGCAGGTTGTCGCCGCAGACGAACAGGTCCACCGCGCACGGGTCGTCCAGGGACCGGCGGACCCGGCCCACCCAGGTCGGGTCGGTGCCCACCACGTCGGCCGGGGTGGGGAACTCACCGCGTTCCGGGTCGTCGTTGAGCACCACGCCGGGCGCCTCGCTGAGCACCCGCTGCGCGCCCGCCCGGGTGATCTCGCGGCTGAACACCGCGTGCACGGCCACCGAGTGGGTGGTCACCACGGGCACCCGGACGCAGGTGGCCGTGACCCGGAGGCCGGGCAGGCCGAGGATCTTGCGGGACTCGTTGCGGATCTTGAGTTCCTCCGAGGACCAGCCGTCCGGCTTGACCGAGCCGGCCCAGGGCACCACGTTGAGGGCGAGCGGGGCGGGGAACGGGCCGAAGTCGCCGACCGCGGCACGCAGGTCGCCGGCCCGCTGCCCGAGCATCCGGGACCCGGCGGTCTTGTCGAGCTGGGCGTACAGCGTGTCGATCCCGGCCTGGCCCGCGCCCGAGGCGGCCTGGTAGGAGCTCACCACCATCTCTTCCAGCCCGAACGCGCGGTGCAGCGCGCCCATCGCGACGATCAGCGACAGCGTGGTGCAGTTCGGGTTGGCGATGATGCCCTTGGGCCGCTTGGCGGCTTCCTGCGGGTTGACCTCGGGCACGACCAGGGGAACGGCCGGGTCCATCCGGAACGCCCCCGAGTTGTCCACCACGACCACGCCGCGGGCCGCCGCGACCGGGGCCCACTCGGCGGAGACCTCGTCGGGCACGTCGAACATGGCCACGTCCACCCCGTCGAACACCTCCGGGGCCAGCGCCAGCACCTCGATCTGGGCGCCGCGGACCCGCAGGTGCCGGCCGGCGGACCGGGGCGACGCGATCAGCCGGACCTCGCCCCACACGTCGTCGCGGGTGGACAGCAGGTCGAGCATGACGGTGCCGACGGCGCCGGTCGCGCCGACCACGGCCAGCGTCGGCTTGGCCTGGCCCGCCCCGGGCCGGCCCGTCACCGGCCGGTCCCCCCGTACACCACGGCCTCGACCTCACTGGCGTCCAGGTCGAAGGCCCGGTGCGCGGCGGTGACCGCGACGTCCACGTCCTTCTGGTCCACCACCACCGAGATCCTGATCTCCGAGGTGGAGATCATCTCGATGTTGACCGCCGCGTCGGCGAGCGCGCCGAAGAACGTGGCGCTGACCCCGGGGTGGGACCGCATGCCCGCCCCGATCAGCGACACCTTGCCGATCCGGTCGTCGTACAGCAGGGTGTCGAAGCCGATGTCCGGCTGGGCACCGTTCAGGGCGGCCATCGCGGCCTGCCCGTCGTCCCTCGGCAGCGTGAACGAGATGTCCGTGCGGCCGGTGGTGGCGGCGGAGATGTTCTGGACGATCATGTCGATGTTGATGCCGGCCGCGGCCACGATGCGGAAGATCTGCGCGGCCACGCCCACCCGGTCGGGGACGCCGGCCACCGTGATCTTCGCTTCGCTCCGGTCGTGCGCGACTCCGGAGATGATCGCCTGCTCCACCCCGGCCGCCTCCGTTTCCTGGTTGGCTTCGCTGATCGTGGTGCCCGTGCGGTTGCTGAACGACGACCTGACGTGGATCGGCATGCTGTAGCGGCGGGCGTACTCCACGCACCGCAACTGGAGGATCTTCGCCCCGCAGGCGGCCATCTCCAGCATTTCCTCGTAGCTGATCCACGGGATGCGGCGGGCCGTCCGGACGATCCGCGGGTCGGCGGTGAACACCCCGTCCACGTCGGTGTAGATCTCGCAGACGTCCGCCTCCAGGGCCGCGGCCAGCGCCACCGCGGTGGTGTCCGAGCCGCCCCGGCCGAGCGTGGTGATGTCCTTGCCGTTCTGCGACACGCCCTGGAAGCCCGCCACGATGGGGATCGCGCCCTCGCCCAGCGCGCTGGAGATCCGGCCCGGGGTCACGTCGATGATCCGGGCCTTGCCGTGCGCGGAGTCGGTGATGACCCCCGCCTGGGACCCGGTGAACGAGCGTGCGTCCAGCCCCAGGTTGGCGATGGCCATGGCCAGCAGCGCCATCGAGATCCGCTCCCCCGCGGTGAGCAGCATGTCGAGCTCGCGGCCCGGAGGCAGCGGGCTGACCTGGGCGGCCAGGTCCTGGAGTTCGTCGGTGGTATCGCCCATGGCCGACACCACCACGACCACGGAATGCCCCGCCTTGCGGGTGGCAACGATGCGCTGCGCTGCCCGCTTGATGCCGTCGGCATCGGCTACCGAGGATCCACCGTATTTCTGCACGACAAGCGACACAGGTGAGCCGCTCCTCCCGCTCCGGCTGCTGGCGGCTTGAGTGTACCTACCCTCGCTGGCCACTCCCGCCCCGTTTTTGGCCTGCGGCGGAGCGGGGGGTCAGGCGAGCGTGGACTCCTCGGACACGTCCAGCATGGCGTGGGCCAGCACCGCGTGCAGGGCCCGCAGCGCCGCGCTGCCGTGCGTCCCCCAGTGGTTGACGTAGGAGTACTGCCACCACCACAGGGCTTCCAGGGACCGCCCGGCCTCGTAGTGCTGCAGCCCGTGGATCAGGTCCGCCGCGACCGCGGCCAGGTCGTCGGACAGGCGGAACGCGGTCAGCCCGGTGTCGGAGTACGGATCGAACAGCTCGGCGTACTCGTCGTAGCCCTCCAGCCGCCGGGCCAGCCCGGACCGCAGCGAGTCCAGGTCCGGGTCGGCGCCCACGTCCGGCTCCCAGTTGTCGGGCAGGATGACGTCCTTGCTCGCGCCCAGCTGCGCGCCGGCCAGCAGGATCTGCGAGACCTCCAGGAGCAGCAACGGGACCGCCTCGTCGCCGCCCTCGCCATGGGCCAGGGCGGCCACCCCGTCCAGGAAGTCGCGGGCCTGCCCGGCGATCCGGTCGGCCAGCGGGTTCCAGCCCTCCGCCGGGGGCGCGGGCGGTGATCCTCGGTCAGCAGTGCTCATAGATTCCTCGCAGCCAGGATACGGTCCCGCGGGTCACTGGGCCTCGCACAGGGGTCCCCAGCCTGCCCGTCCCCGGGGCCGGTTTCACGGGACACGCCGCGACGCGCTGAGCATCTCCGCTCCCGGGCAGGCCCGCATGTCCGGCATGGGAGACGTAGTAGCACACGGGTCAGACATCGAGCAGCCGCCGTCCCTCGAACGCCCGCCCCAGCGTGACCTCGTCCGCGTACTCCAGGTCGCCGCCCACGGGCAGCCCGCTGGCCGGCCTGGTCACCCGGATGCCCAGCGGCTTGAGCAGCCGGGCCAGGTAGGTCGCGGTCGCCTCGCCCTCCAGGTTGGGGTCCATGGCCAGGATCACCTCGGTGACCGCGCCGTCGGCCAGCCGCGCCATCAGCTCCCTGGTGCGCAGGTCCTCCGGGCCGATCCCGTCGATCGGGCTGATCGCGCCGCCGAGCACGTGGTAACGGCCGCGGAACTCGCGGATCTTCTCGATCGCGGCGACGTCCTTGGGCTCCTCGACCACGCAGATGACCGACGGGTCGCGGCGCGGGTCGCGGCAGATGCGGCACTCGTCTTCCTCGGCCACGTTGCCGCAGATCCGGCAGAACCGGACCCGCTCGGTCACCTCGACCAGCACCGACGCCAGCCGCCGGACGTCCGTGCTGTCGGAGGCGAGCAGGTGGAACGCGATGCGCTGCGCGCCCTTGGGACCGACGCCCGGCAGCCGGCCGAGTTCGTCGATGAGGCTCTGGACGATCCCTTCGTACACCTGGGTCTCAGCCGCTCAGCCGCGCAGGTCGCCGAGGTCGCCGCCGCCGCGCGGCTCGCCGCCGTGGGGCTGGCCGGGGACGTCACCGAGGCCCGGGAGGCCGGACAGGCCGGGCACGTCGCCCGCGCCGCCGAGCGCGCCGATGCCGGACGCGAGCGGCCCCATCTTCTCCTGCTGCAGTTCGCCCGCGGCCCGGTTGGCGTCCCGCACGGCCGCGAGGACCAGGTCGGCGATGGTCTGGGCCGTTTCCGCGGGGTCGGCAGGGTCGATGGCGCCCGGGCTGATCGTCAGGTCCACGAGATCACCCTGCCCGTTGACCTTGGCCTTCACCAGTCCGCCACCCGCGCTGCCCTCGACCACCGTGTCAGCGAGCTCTTGCTGAGCGTTCATGAGCTGGTCCTGCATCTGCTGCGCCGCAGCGAGCAGTTGCTGCATATCGATCTGGCCGCCAGGATCCACTGTGCCCTCACTCGGTACCGTCAGCCCGCACGTTCGCGCGGCGACTCGGACGCCCGCGCGCCTGCCCGGTCCGGGCCGCCCAACGGGCCTGTCGGTTCGAGCCTAAGGCCTGCGGGGTGGGGCAGGCGCATCGCCTCGCGAATGGCAGCGGGTCGCCGGGCTGGGTGCCGCAGCGGCCCCCTTCGCCCCATCGGTCACACCAGGCACCCGGCCGGTTCGTGATCAACTGATTGGTGCTGTCCTGGCCGCACTAATCAGTTGATCACGTTCGCGCGCCCGCCCAGACTCGGCACACCGGTAACACCAGCCACGGGAGTTCCGGCGGTGAAGCGGAGCACGCGGGCGGCCGGGGCAGCGCACTGCCGCGCAAGTACCACCGCCCGCGCGAGTCCCAGCGGCCCCAATCACCTCACGAGCCATAACGGTCCGTTCGTGATCATGGGTTTGCTGTCGCTATAACAACAGCAAACCCATGATCACGAAGGGCTAGCAGGCGCTGAGGAACGGCGGCGTCAGGGTTCGTCGATTTCGGCGATGACGCGGCCACCGAGTTCCCGCTTGATGAGGTCCATGCCGGTCAGGTCCGCCGCGGCCGGCTGCACCGGGGCGCTGTCGTGCTGCGCCTCCGCGGACAGGGTGTGCGGCGGCTCGGGATCATCCGGCGGCTCGGGCGGCATCGGCACGGCCGCCGGCGCCTTGGCGCTCATCTCGTCCGGGCCGCCGTGCGGGCTGCGCGGCGCGCCGGGGGTGCTGGCCAGCTGCGCCGCGGACATCGCCTTGATCCGCAGGTTCAGGCCCAGCGAGGTGAGGACGCCGGTCAGGTCCCGGTCGCAGCCGCTGGCCGCGAACCCCTTGGCGTCGCCTTCCCGGGGAACATCATGGTCAGCACGCCAGCCTCGACCGAGTGCACGGTGGCGTTGCTGAGCAGCATCCAGGCCACCCGGCGCTTGCCCTTGACCGCTTCGAGGATCTCCGGCCAGCGCTGGCGGAGGACGTCGACCTCGGAGGACGCGCTGGTGGCGGGCGGGCCGCGCCGGTGCGGCGGCCGCGGGTGCGGGTGCGGGTGCGGGTGCGGAGGGCGCGGGACTGGCCGGGGACGGGGCGGGTGCCGCACTCCGGCCGGACGCAGGCCCGGCGGCAGCCGGGGCGGCGCGCGCGGGCCCGGGGGACGCCGGTCCGGGGGACGCCGGGGCGGCAGTGTGGGCGGCCGCGGGCGGCCTGGGGCGGGCGGGAGCAGCCGCCTCGGCGCGCGGGGCGTCACCCGGCGCGGCGGGGGCAGCGGAAGGTGCGCCCACTGGAGGAGCGGGCTCGGCCGTTGAGGCTGCTGGGGCGGACGGGGCTGCTGAGGCCGGGACAGCCGGGGAGGAAGCTGTCCCGGAGTGGCTGCCCTCGAGCCTGCGTTCCAGCCGTTCCAGCCGCACCAGAAGGGCCTTGTCCCCGGACGACGCGGCGGGCAGCAGGATCTGCGCGCACATGAGCTCCAGCAGCAGCCGGGGCGACGTAGCCCCGCGCATCTGGATCAGCCCCTCGCTGATGATCTCCGCGGCCCGGGTCAGCTCGGCCTGGCCGAACCGGCCCGCCTGCTCCGTCATCCGGTCGAGCCGGTCCGCCGGCATGTCCAGCAGCCCGGTCTGCCCCGCGCCCGGCACCGCGGCCAGCACGATCAGGTCGCGGAACCGGTCGAGCAGGTCGGCGGCGAACCGGCGGGGGTCGTGGCCGCCTTCCATCACCCGGTTGACCGCCCGGAACACCGCGGCACCGTCCTCGTTCGCGAACGCGTCCGCGACCTCGTCCAGCAGGTTCTCGTCGGTGTAGCCGAGCAGGGCGACCGTCCGGTCGTAGCGCAGCCCCTCCTCGCCCGCCCCGGCCAGCAACTGGTCCAGGACCGAGAGGGAGTCACGGGCTGAGCCAGCGCCCGCCCGGACCACCAGCGGCAGCACCGCGGGCTCGTAGGCGATCTGCTCCGCGGCGAGGATCTCCTCCAGCAGTTCGCGCAGGATCGCGGGCGGCACCAGGCGGAACGGGTAGTGGTGGGTGCGCGACCGGATGGTGGCGATGACCTTTTCCGGCTCGGTGGTCGCGAACACGAACTTCAGGTGCGGCGGGGGTTCCTCGACGAGCTTGAGCAGCGCGTTGAACCCCTCGCGGGTCACCATGTGCGCTTCGTCGATGATGTAGATCTTGAAGCGGCCGGACACCGGCGAATAGAACGCCCGCTCGCGCAGGTCCCGGGCGTCGTCCACGCCGCCGTGCGAGGCCGCGTCGATCTCGATCACGTCGAGGCTGCCGGGCCCGTCGGGGGCGAGGGCCACGCACGACTCGCATGTGCCGCACGGGTCCGGAGTGGGGCCTTCCGCGCAGTTCAGCGACCGGGCCAGGATCCGCGCGCTGGTCGTCTTGCCACAGCCGCGCGGGCCGCTGAACAGGTAGGCGTGATTGACCCGCCCCGTGCGCAGGGCCTGCCGGAGTGGTTCTGTGACGTGGTCCTGGCCTTTGACCTCGGCGAACGTCGCCGGCCGGTAGCGGCGGTACAGCGCCAGGCGTGGCGGGGGTCCGCCGGGCCGGTCCAGGTCCACAGGAACAGTGCTGGGCACGTCGCCTGTCATGACCTCACCCTCGCGGTGCCGGTAAGGACCCCCCGCACACCCGCCAGAGCCCGCGTACCCTTGCTGCCTTCCGGCCCTGGGGGAGTTGGCGGGATAAGCGCCGTGCGGGGGGTCGCGGACCAGTCTAGCCACGGCCCGGGGGAGGTCGCGCCGCATCCCGCCGGACCGGCGCCGCATCCCGCCGGGACGGGGGGCCCGGCTTCAGCGGGCCGGCGATCAGGCGCCCGGCCGGTCCGCGGTCCCGGTAAGCTTGCCGCGGAGGATTCGCCTAGTGGCCTAGGGCGCACGCTTGGAAAGCGTGTTGGGGGCAACCCCTCAGGAGTTCGAATCTCCTATCCTCCGCCAGCGTGGCCAGCAGGTCTCAAGGGACGAACCCGGCAGCGGCGGATCAGGCTGGCCGGCCGGATGATGGCCAGCCGCGGCGGGGTGTCCACCCGAGGATTTGCTGCGTGGCGGTGGTGTCGAACTGGCCAGGGCCGCACAGGGTGAGCCGGACGGCCAGTAGGCCCGGGTCAGGCGGCGCTGGGCACGGGCTTTCGCCGGGCACTACCCCAGCTGGTCGCGGCGGCGGGTCAGGGAGGCGATCTCCGCGGTGTTGCCCGCCAGCTCGATGGCTCTGTCGTATGCCGCGCGCGACTCCTGACTGCGGCCCAGGCGGCGCAGCAGGTCGGCGCGGGTCACATGGTAGGCGTGATAGCCGTCCAGCTTGTCCCCCAGACGGTCGACGGCCGCCAGCGCCACCTCGGGGCCGTCAATCTCGGCCACCGCGATGGCCCGGTTGAGGGCGACGATCGGCGAGGGGTCGAGGCGGACGAGCTGGTCGTAGAGGGCGACGACCTGCGACCAGTCGGTGTCGCGTACGTCGCGGGCGGAGGTGTGCACGGCGCTGATCGCCGCGAGGATCTGGTAGCGACCCGGGGCCACCCCGGCGGCCAGGCGTTCGCGCACCAGCCGATGACCCTCGGCGACCTGCGCCGCGTCCCAGGCCCCACGGTCCTGCTCGCCGAGGGCGACCAGCTCGCCGCTGGCCGAGACCCGCGCGGTGCGGCGGGCCTCGGTGAGAAGCATCAGCGCCAGCAGCCCGGCCACCTCACCGTCTGCCGGCATGAGGCCACGGATCAGGCGAGTGAGCCGGATCGCCTCGGCGGTCAGGTCGTGACGCACGGGATCGGTGCCGGGGCCGGTGGCCAGGTAGCCCTCGTTGAAGACGAGGAAGAGGACGGCAAGGACGCCGGAGACGCGGCCCGGGAGATCCTCCGCAGACGGAACCCGGTAAGGGATGCGAGCCGTCTTGATCTTGGCCTTCGCGCGGGTGATCCGCTGCCCCACGGTGGTCTCCCGCACCAGGAAGGCGCGGGCGATCTCGGGCACGGTCAGGCCGGCGACCATGCGCAGCGTCAGCGCCACCCGGGTCTCCATCGCGAGCGCGGGGTGACAGCAGGTGAAGATCAGCCGGAGCCGCTCGTCCTCGATGGCGCCGAGAGGCCCGGGCGGTTCGTCGCCGGACAGCAGCTGAGCCTCCTTCTGCTTGCCGTCGCGCCTGTGCTCGCGCCGGATCCGGTCGATGGCCTTGCGGTAGGCGGTAGTGGTCAGCCAGGCGCCGGGGTTGGGGGGTACGCCGTCAGCCGGCCACCGCCCGACGGCGGTCGCGAACGCCTCGGCCGCCGCCTCCTCGGCGAGGTCGAGGTCACCGAAACGCCTGGTCAGGGCGGCGACCACCCGCGCCCACTCCTCATGGTGGGCCCGGGTGATCGCCTCCCGGGCGTCGATCTGGCTCACTCGCCCAGCAACGGCCGCACCTCGACCTTCCGGTTGCAGGCCTTCGACCCCTCGGCGGCGAGCTTGAGCGCCACGTCGAGGTCGGCGGCCTCCATGATCCAGAAGCCGGCGAGATACTCCTTCGACTCCAGGAAAGGCCCGTCAGTGAACATCGCTTCTGCACCGCGGTTGTCGATGACGGTGGCCGTGTCGGGGAACCCGAGGCCACCGGCGAAGACCCAGTGGCCCTCCGCCTGGAGCCGGTCGTTGAACACGTCGATGGCCGCCATCTCGCTCGGGGTGGCGAGCTCAGTCGAGTCGTGGATCACGGAAACCAGGTACTGCATCGTGGATCATCTCCTGTGGTCGGGGGCGCTCCTCGTGGGCGGCCGCTCACACCTGCTACGAACACGTCCGCCCCGATCCGACACCGCCCGCCAGGATTTCTTTGAGGAGCCTGGCCACTGGCCACAGGGACCCGGTGGCCTGCGCCCGTCAGATCCTGGGCGGAGCGGCGGGCGGGCGCTGCTCCAGCGCCTGCAAGGCCAGCCGGACGGCGGTGTCGAGCTGAGGATCACGGCCCGCTGCCCAGTCGTGCGGCGCGATGGCCACCTCGACGTCCGGATCCACGCCGTGATTCTCCAGCGCCCAGCCCACACCAGCAAACCAAAAGGCGTACTTCGGCTGCGCCACCAGGGTCCCGTCAACCAGCTGGTACTTGAGGTCAACGCCGCGCACGCCGCCCCAGGTACGGGTGCCGACCACGGTCGCGGTGCCGTAAGACTTCAGGGCCTGGATCACGAGGTCGCCGCCGGAACTCGCGTACTCGTCCGTGATCGCTACGATCGGCCCGCGCGGCGCATCGGCCGGGTAGCTCGACGGCTCCTCGTACCGGGACACGGTCCAGCCGATGATGCGCCGGGCGAGCTTCTCGGCCACCAGCTGCCCAGCGTCACCGCCCTGCGTGTCCCGCAAATCCACGATCAGGCCGTCCCGCCGGAACTCGGTGTACAGGTCCCGGTGGAACTCCGCCCAGCCCCGCGCCATCATGTCCGGGATGTTCAGGTAGCCGAGCCGCCCGCCGGAGGCCTCGCTGACCGCGGCCCGCTGCCGGGCGACCAGATCGTAATAGCGGGCCGCGTGCTCGCTCGCCAGCGGGACCACGACCGCCCGCCGGTCCGCTCGGCCGCGCCGGAGAGTGAGCTCGACCGGCTGGCCGGCCTGGCCGGCCAGCAGCGGGTTCGGGCCGAGGTCCGGGTCCACCGGCCGGCCGTCCACCGCAACGATGAGATCGCCCGGCGCCGCGGCGACGCCCGGGGCGGCCAGCGGGGAACGCGCGCCGATCACCGACGACTCGCCGGGCAGGATCCGCGCGATCCGCCAGGTCCCGTCCTCGGTGCGCTCGACGTCGGCGCCGAGCAGGCCCTGAACCAGCGCCGGGTCACCGCCCGCGGCCGGCGGCCGCAGCCCGGCGTGCGAGCTGCCCATCTCTCCCTGCAGCTCCCACAGCACATCGCGCAGGTCATCGGTGCAGCCGATGCGGTCGAGCAGCGGCCGGTAGCGGTCGGCCATAGCGGCCCAGTCCACCCCGGCCAGGTCGCCGCGCCAGAAGTTGTCCCGCATCAGCCGCCACGTCTCGTGGTACATCTGCGTCCACTCGGCCCGCGGCTCGACCGTCACCCGGATCCGGTCCAGATCGACGCGGGCAGCCTCGCCCAAGCCGGCCGGCTTGATCTCCAGCGACTGTGCCGTCCGGTACGCCAGCCGGGCCCCGTCGCCGGAGACCGCGTAGTCGTCCAGGGGCTCGACCTCGACCGAGCGCCTGCGCTCAGCCAGGTCGTAGCGGACTAGCCGGGATGCCGGCTGCTCCCCGGCCGCGCCGATCACAGTCTCGCCGAGCTCCCCGGCGCGCGGCAGTTCCAGCCATACCACGCCGTCCTTGACCGCGCGGAGCTGGCCGTAAGGTCCGGCCGCCACGGGAAACGGCACGATCCGGTCGGCCAGCCCGGCGACGTCGAGACCGGCGGTCGCAGGGACCTCTCCCGGACCTTCCGGTTCTACCGGGCGGCCATTCAGCTCCGGAGCGAACGGCGACGGTGTCGTGGCCAGCAGCGGCACGAGGTACGGCCGGACCCCCGGCAGGAACCCGAGATCCCAGGAGTGCGCGTCGTAGACCGGATCGAAGGCGCGATTCGACAGGAACGCCAGGTACTGGCCGTCCAGGGTGAACGCCGGCGAGGTGTCGTCGAACCGGGCCGGGGTCACGTCGGTGACGGTGCCGTCAGCCAGCCGGGCCAGCCGTATCTGCGCGGCACCGCGCTCGGGCCGCCACGGCTGGGACCAGGCGAGCAGCGCGGAGTCGGGTGAGAAAGCCAGGCCCGCGACCTCCGCGTTGGTGCTGCGCGCGATCTCGGTGATGACCGGCTCGCCATCCAGCGCCACCGTCAGCAGCCGGCCATCGGCGCACGCGACCGCGGCCGTGCTCCCGTCCGGCGCCACCGCCAGCTCCAGGATCCGGCCGAACTCGCCGGGCCCGATCCGCCTGGCCGCCGAGCCATCAGCGGGGATCACGTCCAGACCGTCTTCGCCGCCGTTATCCGACGCGCAGGCAACCGCGCCCGCGCCGGGGATAACCACCGGAAGCCGGGCACGCACGCCCGGCTCGGCGAGCAGTGCCCGGGCGGGCCCGTCCCGGCCGGGCAGCCAGTGCACGGTGCCGCGCACCTCGGCGGCAAGCACCCGGCCGGTGGAGTCGAGCGTGAACGAGCCCAGCTGCGACCTCGCCGGCACCGGGTAGGGGGCCCGCCCGGAGCGGACTCCGCTGAGCCGTATGCCCAGGCGCACCGGCTCGGCGTCGAGCGACTCGAGCAGCCAGATCTCCCCGGCCCGCTGGTAGACCACGCGCTGGCCGTCGGTCGTCGCATGCCGGGCGTAGTACTGGCCGAGGTCGGTATGGCGGCGCAGGTCCGTGCCGTCCGGGAGCGCGGAATAGAGCGCGCCGGTCCCCTCGTGGTCCGATAGGAACCCGATCCGGGGCCCGACGAACATCGGGTTCACCAGGTTCATGCCCACGTCGGCGAAGATCCGCGTGTAGTGCGAGCCGTCCGCCGAGTACCAGATCTTCCCGCCGGCACCGCCGCGGTAGCGCTTCCACTGGGCCGGCTCGGCCGGCTGGAAGTTCATGGGGCTGCCAACCAGCACAGCACCGTCGCGCACCGCGACGTCGCCCGCTGGCCCGTAGGCGAGCCGGCGAGCCGGCCCGCTCAGCGGCACGGCGAACGCCCAGGTCTTCATGCTGGAATGCTGGCCAGTCCGGCTCAGCGCAAGCACCTCGTCGTGGCTGACCCAGCCGCGCACGGTCGCGAACCGGTCACCCCAGTAGGTGAGCCGCCTGGCCGGGCCGCCCTCAGCAGGCACCGCATACGCCTCCGCGGGCGCCAGTCCCGAGCGACCGGGAGCCGTCGCGCGTCGAGGTCCAGGCGACGTGCGTCGCTGCCGGGTTCAGCCGCGGATGCAGCACCGGGGCCTGGTCAGCGGTCAGCCGCCAGCGCCCGGGTGCCCCGGCCGCCTGCCGCCTCGCTCAGCGAGGCGAGCCAGACATCGTCCTCGGCCGTGAACGTGATGAGATCGCGGGCCAGGTGCGGGTAGCGCAGGTAAGACGATTCGGCCACACGCCGACCCTAGTCACCCAGATTCCGGCGACGCGCTGAGATCCGCAACGCCGGGCCGGGATGGGACTTCCGGCAGAGCCGTGCCAGGGCTGAGGATGTCGCTGTAGGGCCAGGACTGGCAGTCTGCGGAGGATAGGGCCGGGCGCCAGGGGAGCGAGGGGTTCAAGATGCCGTGGTTTCCTGACTTCGCCAATGCCGCGGAGCTGGCGCGCAGGCAGACACGCGCCGCGGGTAAGGCTGACCCGGTCGCGGAGTACCTCGCCGCGCTGAACGACGGTGACACCCGCGCCCTGGAGACGGTATGGCCAGGTGAGGTGGTGATCTACGATCCCCGCGCGGGTGAGGTCCGCGGGCACCGGCAGGTCCGGCAGTTCATCAGCCACAACCTGTCCTGGCTGGCGGGGCTGCACGCAACTACCGAGACCGTGGCCTCCACGTGTGCCGGCGGCCGGGCCGTGACGGAACTGCTGGCCCACGTGGACCACGACGGGGAGCAACTCGCGTGGCCGGTGGCAGTGGTCGCGGAGTCCCCCGACGATTTGTCGGTGGTGTTCCGCACCTACTGCACCCAGTGGCCAGTCAACGGGCGGCGGCACGTCAGGCCGCCCATACTCAAGCCCGGGCCCGCCCAGCCGGGTGATGTCGCCGGCCGCTACCAGGCCGCGGTGGCCGACGGTGACGCGGACGCGGTGGTGAGCACCTTCACGCCGGATGGGTACTTCAGCGGCCCCTTCGGCCCGCGCCACGCCCACCGCGGCTCCGCTGAGCTGCACGCCTTCTTTACCCAGTGCTTCAGCGCGGGCGGCGGCATCGGCCTGGAGGACTGCGCCGTGACCGACGACGGCGTGCACTGCGCCGTGGAGTACAACTGCGTCCGCTGGGGGAGCCGCGACCTGACGCCGCAGGCAGGCATCGGCGTCTATGAGCGCAGCCCGGACGGGCTGCTGGCCGCGGTCCGCGTCTACGACGATGTCGAACCACCCGTACAGCTCCACTGACGGGCCGGAAATGATCATGGCTGTGGCGCAGGTGCCCGCTGTGGCGCAGGTGCCGGCGGCGCCGACACACATCAAGGGAGAGGAGCCGACATCGTGGACGAGAAGCTCGAGGTGATTGTCATCCCCGTCTCGGACGCCAGCCGGGCGAAAGACTTCTACCTGGGCCTCGGCTGGCGGCTCGACGCCGACCGGGCCGCTGGTGACCACTACCGCATCGTCCAGCTCACCCCTCCGGGCTCCCCGTGCTCGATCCAATTCGGCACGAACATCACGTCGGCCGCGCCCGGCTCGGCCCAGGACCTGTACCTGATCGTCTCCGACATCGAGGCCGCCCGCACCGGGCTCGCCGCCCGCGGTGTCGAGGTCAGCGAGGTGTTCCACGAAGGCGCGCCAGGCGCCCGGTTCCACCCCGGCGGCACGAACGGTCGCGCCAGCGGCCCTGCGCCCGGGCATGCCAGCTACGGCTCGTTCGCCTCGTTCAGCGACCCCGACGGCAACGGCTGGCTGCTGCAGGAAGTGACGACCCGGCTGCCCGGGCGCGTCAACCCGGCCGTGACGTCGTTCGGCTCGGCCAGCGACCTGGCCGACGCGATGCGGCGCGCCTCGGCCGCGCACGGCGAACACGAGAAGCGCATCGGTCACGCCGACGCGAACTGGCCCGACTGGTACGCGGAGTACATGGTGGCGGAGCAGGCCGGGACGGAGCTGCCGACCTGAGCAGGCGCGCAACGCACCGCGCCCGCCGGCGCCGGAAACAGCACTGCCGGGCCGCGGCCACGGGCGGCCTGAGCAGGCCGGCCAGAAGCGCGGCCGCCCGGGCAGCTCCGTCGGTGGCGACCGGACGGTAGTCAACCACCCGGCCGATCTCGCCCGCGATGGCCGCGGCGATCTCGGCAGGCCCTGAGGTCTCATAGTCCATGCACCGCCCGGCGCGGTAGCGCACGAGCCGGTGGCGCACATGGAGGCTCTGCTCGAAATGGTGGCCGAGCGGGAAATACAGGAACGGCCGCCGGTTCGCGGTCAGCTCCATCGCGGTCGTCAGGCCGCCCTGGACCACAGCCAGGTCACAGACGGCCAGGTGGCGGTACAGATCGGGCACGTACGCCCGGATCTCCAGCCCGTCCAGGCCACCCCGGCCCTGCCCACCGGAAAAGCCGCCCACCCCGCGGAACCCGCCAGGCCCGGACAGGACCGCCGGCTCGATCCGCGGGCCGGCCACGATGATCATCCGCAGATCGGGTACCTGCTCCTTGGCCTGCGGGAACGCCGCGATCACCCGGCGCAGGAGAGGGATGCCCACCGCGGATCCGCCGACGGTCACGATGCAGATCTGCTCGTGGTCGCCGTAGCCGAGCGCGGCGCGGTCCTGGACCTGGCGGGAGTCAAAGCCGGTGACGTAGCCCGCGAAGTCGTAGTGCTGCTCGGTCCAGTCACGGATGGACGGCAGGCCCGGCCCGAAGGGGCCGGGGACGATGTCGTCCGGGTCGCCCACGAAGATGGCCCGGTCACGCACCCGCGGGAAGCGCCCGATCTGCTCGATCATCTCGGCGTTGTAGTCGGCGGTCAGGTACGCCTCGCGCTCGCCCCCGTCAGCCATCGGCAGCCAGCCGACGAAGTCGGTCAGCCAGGCATAGCCGGCCGTCTTGAGCTCCGGGTTCTCGTGCAGGTAATAGTCGAGCTCCCAGGACTCGTCGCCGATCCACAGGTCGTAGTCCTCGTCCCGGGCCAGGTCATGAAAGACCATGAAGTTCGCGAGCAGGATCTCGTCCATCCGGCGGATGGCCTGGAAGGCGTGCAGGTCATGCTCGGCCGACTCGGACTCGATGTGGCCGGACTCGCTGGCCAGGTAGGAGCTGGCGGGATGGACCCGCTCACCACGGGCCTCCAGCACCCGGGTCACCGGGTGCTGGGCCAGCCAGTCGATCTCGAGGCCGGGATGAAGCGCGCGCAGTTCGCTGGCGATCGCGACGTCCCGCAGCGCGTGGCCCAGACCGATCGGCGAGGAGACGTAGAGCGCGCGCCGGGTGCGGGAGCGGCCCCGGCGCCAGCGGGCGGGCGGCCCGGCCGGGCAGGCGAAGTCGCGGATGATCAGGTTGGTCGCGACCGGGTCGCGCAGGTGCGGCGCGTGGCCAGCACCGTCGAGGGTGACCAGCCGGGCGCCCGGGATAGCGGCGGCCACGGCCGCTCCCCGGGCGGGCCCGACGACCGCGTCCGCGGAGCCCTGGATGACCAGGGTGGGGCAGCGCACCTGGGCGCACAGCTTCACCACGGTGTCCGGGTCATTGAGCCACTCCGCGTCCATGCCGCGGAGGATGATCTCGGGGCTGGTCTCCAGGCCCCAGCTGATTCCGTCCTCGATCTGCTTGGTCGAGTGCGGCTCGGTGAACATCTCAGCGAAGAAGAAGCCAAGGAATCCCGGCCAGTCACGGAGCCAGTAGCGGCGGTTCCACCTGGCCCATCCGGCCAGCGTGGCCGGTTCTTCGTCGAACGGGAACGGGCCCTGTTCCTCGGCTGGGTCCGCGGTCAGCAGCAGGTCGGGGGCGATCAGCACGAGGCCGCTGACCCGCTCCGGATGGTCGGCGGCCAGGAGCAGGTCGTCCCCGGCGCCGCACCAGGACACGACGACGGCCTGCTGCACACCCGCGTGATCCAGCACGGTCAAGGCGTCGTCTGCGGTGGCCCGCCGGTCATACGCGGCCACGGTGTCCGGCCGGTCGGAGCGCCCGTTCCCGCGCCGGTCGAACGTGATCACCTGGCCGTGCCGGGCGAAGTACGGAATCTGGGCTTTCCAGGCCCGGGAGTGGGTGATCTCCCAGGAGGGAAGCAGCAGGATGGCTGGCTCGCCGGTGCCGTACACCTCGTAGAACACCCGGACCCCGGCCCGCTCCAGATAGCCCTCGGCGTCGGGGTAGCGTGCCCGGGACTGCTCGCCCGGGCCGCTTCCCGCTCACGCTCGGCGCCCCGCGCAATACCGGTGGCGTCCCCGGACCCACGCGGGCCCGGGGACGCCACCGGCGGCTGTGGCCTGGCCGTCACGGCCGCGCCTCGAACACGAGGTTGAACGGGGTCTCTGCGGCCCGGCGGAACCGGGTGAAGCCGCCCGCGCGGATGACGTCCCCGATCCGGGCCTCACCAGCCTGCGCGCCCAGGGCGAGGCCGACATCCTGGGAGAGTGAGGCGGGCGTGCACAGCAGGGTGGAGAACCCGTAGTAGGCACGGCCGACCGGGTTCAGGTTCTCCTCGACCCGGTCGCCGGCCCGGGGCTCCACGATCATCCAGGTGCCGTCCGGCTTGAGCATCCCGCGGACGTGCCGGGCGGCCCCGACCGGGTCGCCCATGTCGTGCAGGCAATCGAACATCGTGACCAGGTCATACCCGGTACCGCTGGATGCAGTGGCCGGGGCGACCTCGAACCGGACCCGGTCGGCCACGTCCGCGCTCTCCGCGCGCAGCCGGGCGGTCCTGATCGACTCCTCGTGGTAATCGGAGCCGGCAAAGGCCGACTTCGGAAAGGCCTGCGCCATGAGGATCGTGGATGACCCGTGGCCGCAGCCGATGTCGGCGACGAGCGCCCCCCGCTCCAGCTTGGCCACGGCACCGTCCAGCGCGGGCAGCCACTCCGGGATCAGGCTCGCGTTGTAGCCCGGGCGGAAGAACCGCTCGCAGCCGTCGTAGACGTCGGATACGTGCTCATGCCAGCCCAGCCCCGCCCCGGTGCGGGCCGCCTCGATGATCCGCGGAGAATCAACCACCGAGCCCACCGCGATCTGGAAGAAGCCGGGCAGGTAGGCCGGGCTGTCCGGCTCGGTGAGCGCGACCGCCTGCTCGGGGGGCAGCGAGTACCGGCCGCTGGCCGGGTCGTACTCGACGTAGCCTCCCGCGGCCTGGGCGTTCAGCCACTCGCGCACGTACCGCTCGGCCGTGCCGGTACGGTCCGCCAGGTCGGCCGGCGCCAGCGGGCCCGCGCCAGCCAGCGCCCGGTACAGGCCCAGCTTGTCGCCGAGCACGACCAGCGCCGCGTTCAAGGTGGCGCCGACTTCGTCCACCGCGCGGAACACGAACTGCATGAGCTTGTCCCCGTCGACCTCGACGGCCTGCCCGGTAGTGGTCATCATGCCCTCCCCCTGATCGGTTTCGAGCGAGCGTAGGTTCGCGGTGGCCAGGGCCGCTTCCGGAGGCCCACCTAGTCCTCTGCGCCTCTGTCCGGCCTGGCACCAGGTGCTTACAATCACGCCATGCTGCTGGGGCGGGCTCGTGAGCGGCAGGAAATCGGGGACGCGCTCAGGCGCGCCCGATCCGGGGTGAGCGCGACGCTCGCCCTGACCGGCGAGCCGGGAATCGGCAAGACAGCACTGCTCGACTACGCGGCCCGGCAGGCAGCCGGGCTGCGGCTGCTGCGGGCCCGCGGGATCGAGTCGGAGGCCCAGATACCGTTCGGTTCGCTGCTCGAGCTGATCCGCCCAGCCCTGCCCCTGCTCGGGAAGATCCCGGGCCCCCAGGCGGCCGCGCTGGAGAGCGCGCTCGCGCTGCGGCCGGGAACCGGGCAGGAACGGTTCGCGGTCGGGGCCGCCACGCTCAGCCTGCTCGCGGCCTACGCCGAGGACGGGCCGGTGGCGGTGGTCATCGACGACGCCCACTGGCTGGACGGTTCCAGCGCGCAGGCGCTGCTGTTCGCCTTCCGCCGGCTCGTGGCCGATCCCATCGCCGTGCTCATCGCGGTGCGGGAGGGCGAGCCTTCCCTGCTCGACGGCGCCGACCTGCCGACCCTGCGGATGGGCGGCCTGACCAGCGACGAGGCGGCGGCGCTGGTGCGCGGGCTCACCCCCCGCGGGCTCCCGCCCGAGGCGGCCAGCCGGTTGTACGGCGCAACCGCGGGCAACCCGCTGGCGCTGCTCGAACTGGCGCGGGACGCAGCGGACCTCGCGCTGGCGCCGGACGGCGCTCCCGTCCTGGTCTCCGCCACGATCACCCGGGCCTTCCTGCGCCGGGCGGACACCCTCGACCAGGCCACCCGCCGAGCCCTGATCCTCGCCGCGAGCAGTGACACCGGTGATCTGCCGACGCTGGGGCGCGCGGCGGGCCAGCTCGGGGTGGACCTGTCTGCGCTGACCGCGGCGGAAAGCGCCGGGCTGGTCACGCTGGCGGCGGGCACGGTGGACTTCCGCCATCCGCTGGCCCGCTCGGCGATCTATGCGGACGCAGGGGCTGACCTGCGACGCGACGCGCACCGGGCGCTCGCCGCCGCGCTGCCCGACCGCGACGTGGATCGCCGGGCCTGGCACCTGGCCGCCGCGGCGACCGGCACGGACGAGCCCGCGTCGGCCGCCCTGGAGCAGGCCGGGGCACGAGGCCGCGATCGCAGTGCGTACGCGACCGCTGCGGCCGCGTACGAGCGGGCCGGGCGGCTCACCGCGGACCCCGAGCGGCGCGCCCGCTTGCTGCGGGAGGCCGCTGACGCAGCCTGGCTGGCGGGACTCGCCGACCGGGCGGTCGCGCTGCTGGAGAAGGCCGGTGCGCTCACCGCTGACCCGGCCCAGCTCGTCGAGATCGCCGGGCTGGCCGGCCACATAGCGACCCGCCGCGGCCCTGTCATGCGAGGTCACGCGATCCTGACTGCCGCGGCCGAGCGAGCCGACCCCGAGCGGGCCGTGACCATGCTCGCCGAGGCGGCCAGCGCCTGCTTCTACGCGGGCAATCCAGCCGAGATGCTGGCGGTCGCCGAGCGAGCCCGCGCCGCGCTGCCGGCCAGCGCCTCGGTTCGCGCCCGCTTCCTGGCGGCCATGGCCGCCGGGATGGCACGGATCCTCGGCGGTGACGCGGCGGCCGGCGCGGAAGCCCTGCACCGGGCGACGGAGCTCGCCGAGAGCTCCGCCGGCCTTCGTGCGGACTTGCGGCTGATCCCGTGGCTGGCGGTGGGACCGCTGTTCCTGCGTGAGGCGGGCACCGAGCGCTCGCTGCTGGAGCCGGTCCTGAGCACCGCCCGGGCCCGCACCGCGGTCGGCGTGCTCCCCTTTGTGCTCAACCTGATCGCCCGCGATCAGGCCACCACCGACCGGTGGGCGATCGCCGAGGCCACCTACCAGGAAGCGATCGGCCTGGCCCGGGAGAGCGGGCAGCAAACGGAGCTGACATTCGGCCTGGCCGGCCTGGCCTGGCTGCAGGCCCGCCGCGGACGCGAGCAGGAGTGCCGCCGCTGCGCCGCCGAGGCCCTCCGGCTGTCCACAGAACTGGGCATGGGGCTGCATGAGATCTGGGCGACGGCGGCCCTGGGGGAGCTGGAGCTCGGCCTTGGTCAGGCCGCCGAGGCTGCCGGGCACTTCGAGCGGCTGCAGCGGCGGCTGGCCGGCCTGGGGATCACCGACGTCGACCTCGCGCCCGGTGCGGATCTTGTCGAGGCTTACCTGCGGCTCGGCCGCCACGACGCGGCCGAGCGGGTCGCCGCGCAGTTCGTGACGGCCGCGCAGGCCAAGGGCCAGCCGTGGTCCCTGGCCCGCGCGCTCCGCTGCCAGGGCCTGCTGGCCTGCAGCGAGAGCGGTTCCGCGGAGGCCTTCGAGCAGGCGATGGTCCAGCACGCGCTGACACCGGACAGTTTCGAGGCCGCGCGGACCAGGCTGGCCTACGGCGAGCGGCTGCGGCGGGCCCGGAGCCGGGTCCTGGCCCGCGAGCAGCTGCGGGCGGCCGCGGAGGTGTTCGAGCGTCTCGACGCCCGGCCCTGGACCGGCCGCGCCCACGCTGAGCTCGCCGCGACCGGCGAGACCCGGCGGCCGCGGGACCCGAGCAGCCTGGCCGCCCTGACCCCGCAGGAACTGCAGATCGCCGTCCTGCTCACCGGCGGCAAAACCATCCGGGAGGCTGCGGCGGCGCTGTTCCTGAGCCCGAAGACCGTCGAGTATCACCTGCGGCACGCCTACCAGAAGCTCGGCATCCACTCGCGCGACGAGCTGGCCCGGGTGCTGGCGGCGGCCGGGTCCCCGGCCGGCGGCCGGACCTAGCCCGCGCGGGTGAGCTGGTAGCGGAACTCGCCGGCGGCGGAGACCTGGCGGAAACCGGCCTTCTCCAGGACCCGCTGGGAGGCGACGTTCCCCGGGTCGGTGCCCGCGACCACGGCCCGCACCCGGGTATCCGCCCAGGCCATCGCGATCATCGCGCGGAGGGCCTCGGTGGCGTAGCCGCGCCCTTGCCGGGAGGGGACAATGCCGTAACCAATCTCCGCCTCGCCGCCGTGCGGCGGGCCGAAGAACCCGATCCCCCCGACGACCAGGCCGCTGGCCCGCTCGACCACCTGGCGGTGACCCCAGCCCTCGTCCGCGGGACCCGCCGCATCCAGGGCCGCCGCGTCCAGGGCCGCCGTGCCCTGCCCCCGCCCGAGCCGCGCGGCCTGGTCCGCACCCTGCAGCAGCCCGGCGATGACCACGTCGCCGTCGCTGGGATAGTCCCCGGCCCAGTCGTCCAGCCGGTCCCCGCTAGTGATCGCCCGGATCGCCGCCCACGGCACCGGCCGCAAAATCAGCCGGGCCGACACCAAGGACGGCCTGGTCACGGCGGGTGGCCGGGCAGCAGGCTCCATCCGGCCCATTGTGTCCGATGAGACCGGCCAGAGCGCCCCGACCCGGCTGGGGCGGGCCGGGCCATTGGTGAGGTCGACTGCTAATGGTGTGCGTGTTTCATGGTGGTTTGTGCACCGGGCCGACCCGCTGCGCTCTGTGCACGGTTTGACTGCGCGCCCCCCCGGTGTCCTGGCAACATGCCTCAGGAACAGCCCCCGTCAGGCCCGCGGAAAAAGGCGCATTTGGCCAAGTAAACGGGCGAAGTCCGGCATGAGGAGCCTCGTGAGCTCAGTATCCAGGCATCGCAGGAAACGGAAGATCCGGCGGACCGGCCAGCACACGACCCCTTCGCAGGTGGAAAAGGTCGCGCAGACGGCTGGAAAGGCCGCCCCCGCCGTTGTGGTGGTGGGCACGCTCGCCACCACGGCTCCGCACATCGGCGGGGTGGCGGCGGCCTCGACCGCGGCCACGGCCCCGCATGTGGTGCACGCCCACCTCGATGACGCGGCTCTTCCGGCCGGCCCGCAGGCGGCCACCACCGAGGCGGCCAGCGCCCGCACGGCCCGCGCCCAGGCCGCGGCCCGCCGCAGCTACACCGTGCAGTCCGGGAACACGCTGTCCGGCATCACCGAGCGCTTCTACGGCCCGGACGCCAACTGGCGCTCGCTGTACGCGGCCAACGAGTCGAAGATCAGCGACCCGAACGTGATCTACGTCGGTGAGCAGCTCCGCCTGCCCCGGCACCTGCCCGCGCCCGCCGCCGTGCCGGCCCAGGCGACGGCCAGCGCGGGGAGCGCGCACACGACCGCGTATACCCCCCGGCACGCCTCCTCCGGCAGCGAGGGCAGCGAGGGCAGCCAGGCCGCCACCACGACCGTCTCGAACCTGTCCGGCACACTGAGCTGCTCCGGCCTGGAAGCTCTGTGGGTCGAGGCGGGCGGGTCGCCCGCGGTCGAGGTCACGGCGGCGTCCATCGCGATGGCCGAGTCCGGCGGCAACCAGTTCGCCACCGGGACCGTGGGCGAGCGGGGTTACTGGCAGATCAACCCGGTCAACGGCGCGCTGTCCACCTACGACCCGTACGGCAACGCCCGGGCGGCCGTCATCATGTCCGCCGACGGCACCAACTGGTCCCCCTGGACCACGTACACCAGCGGGGCCTACATCGGCCGCTGCTAGCCCGCGACCCGGGCCGGGTGTGGTCCCCCCTGATCAGCCGGGGACCACGCCCGGGCGGGAGATCAGCCGGGGACCACGCCCGGCTGGCTGGCGGCAGACCCCGCGGCGGCAGACCCCGCGGCGGTGGCGCCCGCCGGCCCGGCCGGCACCGGCTGGCCCTGGCGGGACAGCGGCCCCCAGCGGTAGAGGACGCCGGCCACGAGCGCACCGAAGACAAAGATCCCGGACGCCCACCAGAACGCCGTGGTGTACCCGTGGATCAGCGCCTGGGTGACCAGGGACGGGGCCGGTTTCCCGCCGACCAGGGTGCGCGGGCTGAGGTGGGCGGCCAGGTAGGTCGCGGTAGCGCTGGCGGCCAGGGTGTTGAGCAGCGAGGTGCCGATGGAGCCGCCGAGCTGCTGGCCGGTGTTCACGCTGGCCGAGGCCACCCCCGCATCCTGGGGTGCGACCCCGAACGTGCCGGTGTTGATCGACGGCGCGATCACCATGCCCAGGCCCGCCCCGTTGATCAGCAGCGACGGCAGCAGGTAGCCGGCGTACGTGGAGTGCGGGCCGATCCGGGTCAGCAGGGCCATGCCGACCGCCGCGAACAGCATGCCCACCACGACCAGCGGCCTAGGGCCGATGCGCGGCATCAGCACGATGTTGGACAGGTTCGAGAAGACGACGATGAGCGCGATCATGGGCAGGAACGCGACACCGGTGATGACCGGGGAGTAGCCCAGGGTCTGCTGCGCGTAGTAGGTGACGAACAGGAAGATCCCGAACATCCCGCTGCCCGCGATGAGGATGGACAGGTACGCGCCGCCCCGGTTACGGTCCAGCACGACCCGCAACGGCAGCAGCGGCTCCGGCGCGCGGGTCTCCCACCACCCGAACACCGCGAGCAGCAGCACGCCCGCGACCAGGAATCCCCAGGTCAAAGGGCTGTGCCAGCTGTGCAGCGCGGCGTTGGAGAAGCCGTAGACGATGCAGAACATCCCGGCCGAGACGAACAGCGCCCCGGGCACGTCCAGCCTGGGCCGCTGGCCCCGCGGGTGGCGGCGGAGCAGGATGGCCCCGCCGGTGACGGCCACCGCCGCGAAGACCACGTTCACGTACAGGCACCAGCGCCAGGACAGGTACTGGGTCAGCACGCCGCCCAGCAGCAGCCCCAGGGCGCCGCCCGCGCCGGCGATGCCCCCGAAGATGCCGAAGGCCCGGCCGCGGTCTTTCGAGCCGCTGAACGTCGTGGTCAGCAGGGACAGCGCGGCGGGGGCCATGAAGGCGCCGAACGCTCCCTGCAGGGCCCGCGCCCCGACCAGCATGCCGAAGCTCGTCGCCGCGCCGCCGATCGCCGAGGCGGCCGCGAAGCCGATCAGGCCGCCGATGAAGGTGACCTTGCGGCCCAGCAGGGTCGAGACCCGCCCGCCGAGCAGCAGCAGGCTGCCGAAGGCGAGCGCGTAGGCGGTCACGATCCACTGCCGGTCCACGTTGGTGAAGTGCAGGGAGCGCTGCGCGGACGGCAGCGCGATGTTCACGATCGTGGCGTCCAGGACCACCATGAGCTGGGCTAGCGCGATGACCGCGAGGATGTACCACCGCCTCGGGTCTGGTGCATCGGCGCCGGCCGGGACGGCGGCGGGACTGGCGGGCGGGTTCGCAGCTGACATCGCTCTGGCCAATCTGGAGGCAACTTCTCCGCTTTAACCGATAACCCTAGCACAAAGCGGAGATGCCTTCTCCATTTAGGGTAGGCTCAGGGCATGACCGCGACGCCTGGGCCCGAGTGCACCCCGCCGCGGCCGCTGCGCCGGGACGCCGAGCTGAACCGGCAGCGGATCCTGCGGGCGGCCGCCGAGATCTTCACCGAGCAGGGACTGCAGGCCACCCTGGACGACGTGGCCCGGCGGGCCGGCGTCGGCGTCGGCACCGTGTACCGGCGCTTCCCGGACAAGGAGACCCTGGCCGACGCGCTGTTCACCGAGCGCCTCGACGCGCTGGTGGCGCTGGCCGAGGACGCCCTGGCCGACCCGGACGAGTGGGGCAGCCTGGTCTCCTTCCTGGAGCGGGCCGGGACGCTGCTGGCCGCCGACCGCGGGCTGCGGCAGCTGTTCATGTTCGCCACCTACGGGCTCGACCGGGTGGGCGAGGCCCGGGCCCGGCTGCAGCCCGTCGTCACCGCGCTGGTCACCCGGGCCCAGGCGGCCGGCGCGGTACGCGCGGACCTGCGCCCCACGGATGTGCCGCTGATCGAGTTCATGCTCGCGGCGGTGGTCGAGTACGCGCGGACCACGCGCCCGCAGGTGTGGCGGCGGTACCTGGCGCTCCTGCTGGACGGCCTGCGCCCGGAGCAGGCCGCCCGACCGCGCTGCCCGAGCCCGCCCTGACCCCGGACGAGATCGAGGCGGCGATGCGCACCACCCCGCTCCGCCGGTCCGGGTGAGCCAGCGGGCGCCCCTCCCTCCGCACCCGGAAAATCCAAACCCGAAAATCCAGGGCAGATAACGAGAACCCCAGCGCCGGCCGCCTGCGCCCGGCCCGGGTCGCGGGGGCCGGTGAACCGGATCGCGGCGCGAACCGTGGACAGTCCGAGGGCTGATTACCACGGTCAGAGGCGAGCTCACCCATGAATGCAGACACGCCCGTGCATAGGGCGGGGCACATCCACACCGGGGCGGCCGGGCTGGTGCTCATCGGGGCCGCGCTGCGGGCCGGCACCGCAGCCGCGCTGATCACCGACGCGGTGGTGCACCTGCGGGACGCGTTCATGTATGAGCCGAATACCGGCACGCTGATCAACGAGGGACAGCTGTTCCGGGTCCAGGCGGTGATCGCGCTCGTGGTGGCGGCCGCCGTGCTGGTCATCCCGCGCAGGCTGGTGTGGGTGGTGGCCTTCCTGGTCGCGGCCAGCGCCTTCGCGGCCGTGGTCCTGTCCACCTACGTCAACATCGGCCCGCTGGCCGGACTGCCGAACATGTACGAGCCGACGTGGGCGCCGCCCGGGAAGCTGGTGTCGGCGGTCGCCGAGGGGGCGGGGGCGGTGCTCGCGCTGGCCGGGCTCGGCTGGGCCGCCTACCGCGCGACCCGCAAGTAGCGGCCTGCGCAACTCAGCCATCTCCCCGGGCGCGCTGCGCTCAACTAGACTCGTGCCGTGATCTTCAAGCAGGTCGGGGACGGGAGGCCCTATCCCGACCATGCCCGGACCACGCGGGAGTGGGCGGAGGTGCCGCCGCGCCCGGTCCGGCTGGACCAGCTGATCACCACGAAAGCGGTGCTGGACCTGCGGCTGCTGCTGGCCAAGGATTCCACCTTCTACGGGGACCTCTTCCCGCACGTCATCCACTGGCGCGGCGAGCTGTACCTGGAAGACGGCCTGCACCGCGCGCTGGGCGCGGCCCTGCACCAGCGGTCCGTGCTGCACGCCCGGGTCCTCGATCTGGACGCCGGGGGGCACCAGCCCCGGCACTCACGCAGGCGGGGTAGCAGCGTCACGGACTGAACCGCGGGCCGCCTGGCTGACCCCGGCCCGGTGCCGGTGGCGGCCCACGACGTGCGTCTTGCCGACCTGGCTGACCGGGGTGGGGTGCTGCGCCGCCTCGGTGAGCAGCGGCGTCATCCACTCCAGCAGCGAGGGCACCAGGGCCCGCCAGGTGGCCATGGTGTGCCCGCCGCCCGGCACCACGATCAGCTGGACCCCGGGCTGCCGGGCCAGGACCAGCCGCTGGAACTGACGGGCCGCGCGGAGCCCGGGGCCGTCCTTGCCGCCGACGCCGAGCCAGAACTTGGGGATCCGGGCGCTCACCGGGAGCCGGGCGATCCGCAGCCGGGGCGTGTCGGTCTCGCGTGCGTGCCGGTCCGGGCCGAACGGGTTGACGTAGTGCACCGGGTTGCCCAGCTGGTCGTCGCTCGGGGTGAAGTAGCCGCTCATCACGCCGGCCCCCCCGTACCGCAGCCGGTAGACCAGGGCCAGGTTGGCGGTGCAGTAGCCGCCCTCGGAGTAGCCGGCCAGGCCCCAGGCCGGCCCCTGCGGCTGGACCCGCAGGATGTGCGGCAGGTAGGCCGGCAGGTCCTGGGCCAGGAACGTGGCGTCCTGCGGCCCGTGCCGCACGTTCAGGCACTGCAGCGACACCCGCCGGCCCCCGTTGGTGTCCGGCATGACCAGCACCGCGGGCTTGACCTGGGCCCCGTCGGCCAGCAGCGTGCTGTAGGCCGAGGTGATCCCGACCACGTTGATCCAGTCCGCGGGGCTGCCCGGGAATCCGGGGAACAGCTCGATGACCGGGAAGCGGTAGTGGCTGAACGACGCGCGGAAGTACTGCGGCGGGAGGTAGACGAAGACGGTGCGGCGCAGGTGGCTGGACTTCCCGGTGACCGTGAGCCGGATCACCTGCCCGTGCTCGGCGGCGTCGCGGAGGTTCACCCGGCGGCCCAGGACCGCGCTGACCTGCCGGGCCGATCCTTCGCTCACGCTGGTCGCGGAGGTCACCTGGTTGGCGCTCTGGCCCCCCAGGTCCGAGGCGACCGCGCCCCAGGTCTGGTAGTAGTCGTAGTACTTGTTGACCGCCGCCACCCCGAACAGCATCGCGGGGATGAAGGCCAGGCAGGCCGCGAACACCCGGAACACCATCTGCCGGGCCAGAGCCATCCAGCAGACCAGCGCGCAGAACACCACCAGCAGGAGGATGAACAGCGCCGTGCTTTGCGGCTCTAGCACTCCATCCCCTCGCGCTGGGCGGACCCCGGGCCACAGGCCAGGCCGGCGGGGCTAAGGACCGGGAACGCCGCGGCGCGCCGGGGCGGGCCGTGGCGTTCCGTATGGGCGGTGGAGGTGGGATTTGAACCCACGGAGGGGTTGCCCCCTCACACGCTTTCGAGGCGTGCGCCCTCGGCCACTAGGCGACTCCACCGCCGCTGAGCCTACCTGACCGGGCGGGCCGCTGGTCCCGGCCCGTGGACACCTGCAACACACTCGTCACCCAGGCCTGCGGCCGGCGAAGAACTCGCGGAGCAGGCGGGCGCAGTCCTCCGCCAGCACGCCGGGGATCACCTCGGTCTGCTGGTCCAGCCTCCGGTCGCGGAGCACGTCCCACAGGGACCCGACGGCCCCGGCCCGCGGGTCGGCCGCACCGTAGACGAGCCGCGCCAGCCGTGCCGCGGAGATCGCCCCCGCGCACATGGTGCAGGGTTCCAGGGTCACGACCAGGGTGCAGCCCGCCAGCCGCCAGTCGCCCGCCGCGGCCGCCGCGGCCCGGATGGCCACGATCTCGGCGTGGGCCGTCGGGTCGGGGCCGGCCTCGCGGCGGTTGTGCCCCCGGCCGATGATCGTGCCCGCGGCGTCCAGCACGACCGCGCCCACCGGGACCTCGGGGGGGTCGCCGGCCTGCGCCGCGGACGCCTCGGCCAGCGCGGCGCGCATCGCGGGCCGGTACCCGGCCGCATACCCGGTGGTCACGGACCGAGGGCAGCATCCAGGGCACGGTCCAGCGCCTGGCCGAAGCCGAGCCGGCGGGCGATGCTGGCCAGGGCCTCGTCCGGGAACAGGTCCAGGTCGCCGGACAGCGCCCCGAGATCCATCTCGTCCACGCCCAGGTCGGCGAAGATGGACATCTCCCCCGCGGGCAGCACCTGGTCCAGGTCGTCGTCGCCCGGAACCGGGATGTCGAGGTACTCGAGCACCTGGCGGGCCAGCGGCCAGTCCACGGCGGCGGTCAGGTCGGACAGGAACACCGAGACCTCGCCGCCGAGCACGCGTAGCGCCACGAAGAAGTCATCCCCGACCGCGACCAGGCCAATCGTGCCGCCCAGGCTGGGCTGCTGGCGGAGCGCGTGGATCAGCCCCTTCAGATCCTCGGTGAGGGCGACCGGCAGGACTTCCGTGTCCCAGGCCTCATCCTCCCGGTAGACGATCACGGCGACGTTGCCGCCATTCACATCCGTCATCGCCACCTCACCAGGGCTGTCGTCCAGCAAGGAATGGTGTCAGATCGACGCCACCCCCGTATGCCAATCCCCAGGCTCGCCGGGGCGGGCCCGCCGCGGGGAGATCTCACTACCTAAGGCAGTGAGATGTGCACCTATTGTTACCACGGTCAGGACGGGGGGCCCACGGGGCAGCAACTCGCCAATTTTCCGGTTGGGGCGGCGCGTGATGTTCGTCCGGGCGGGGGATCAAGGTACGGTGGCTGCCTCTAGATCGGTAGCCTTGGTAATCCAATTACTCTGGGCTAAAGTAAGCTAACGGGCTGACGCAGCCGACGACCGCGGAGCTGATCATGTTGAGGAAGATCATCACCTGGGCGATCGTCATCTTCATAGCCTTTTACCTTCTCACGCAGCCCACCGGGGCGGCGCATGTTATCCATGACCTGCTGAATCTGCTCAAAAACGCCGGCAATTCGCTGGCCACGTTCGTGAACTCACTGTGAGCAAACGATGAGGTTGATCGCCTCGCGCAATGCGGGCCCGGCGGCGGTCAACAAGTACCTGCTCCCGCACGAGCATCAGGTCATCACGGTGCGCAAGCATCCGGCGGTGCTGCTCGGCCCGATCGCGATCGCGCTGGCCGGGGTGCTCATCGCGCTGGTGCTGGGCACCACGCTGCTGCGGCACTCGCACGACGGCATCCTCGCGCTGGTGCTGATCGTCGTGGTGCTGCTGCTTTACCTGGCCTTCAAGACCTGGGAGTGGTCCGAGGACTACTTCGTGGTGACCTCGGACCGGATGCTGCAGGCCAGCGGGGTCTTCACCCGCAAGATAGCGATGATGCCGCTGGTCAAGGTCACCGACATGAGCTTCCAGCGGTCCACGCTCGGCCGGATGCTGGGCTTCGGGGAGTTCATCCTGGAGTCGGCCGGCCAGGACCAGGCCCTGCGCAACATCGATCACGTGCCGTACCCCGAGCAGCTTTACCTCGAGATCTGCGCCCTGATCTTCCCGGCGGAGAAGATCCCCTGCCCGCAGTGCGACGGCCAGGGCATCCTCATCCAGGAGAACGAGGACGGCGAGGAGACCACCTACCTCTGTCCCATGTGCAAGGGCCGGAAGACGGTGTCCTCGGACGCCCTGGTCGCGGAGAATAGAGACTACGGCGACGACTGAGTCGCCCGCAGAGCTATCCCCTTCCCCGGGATTCGTGCTGCCGGACGGTCCAGCGGAGCGTCCGGCAGCACGAGTCTGCGCGCCGCCGGTCAGGCGCTGACCAGCGCGATGCCGGCCACCGCCAGCAGCAGCCCGGCCAGCTGGACCGGCCGTATCCGCTCACCCAGGACGACCCGGGCCAGCAGCACGGTGATCCCCGGGTACAGCGAGGTCAGCACCACCGCGATGCCGAACAGCCCGTCCCGGGTGGCGGCCACGTAACAGACGTTCGCGGCCGCGTCGAGGAGCCCGGAGACCACCGCCGCGGCCAGCAGCCACGGGCTGACCGCGCGCCAGGCGGGGCCGCCGAGCCAGGCCACCGCCCCGGTCACGACCATGGCCCCGGTGATCCGGGCCACGGCGCTGGGCCAGAGCACGCCCGAGGCGCCCGCGTAGCGGAGGAACAGGAAGAACAGGCCGAACGCCAGGCCGCCGCCGGCGCCCAGGAGCAGACCGCGGCCGGCCGGCCGGGACGCCGGGCGGCCGCGGCCGATACCCTCGGAGCTCACCAGGACCGTGGCGACCAGGCACACCCCGCCGCCGGCGTACACCAGCGGCCCGGGACGCTCCCCGGCCGCGATCGCCGCGGCCACCGGGAGCACGGTCGACACCAGCGCGGACACCGGGGCCACCACCTGCATCGGCCCGGCGGCCAGGCCCGCATAGAACAGAATGAGCCCGGCGCCGCCCGCTGCCCCGGCGGCGGCGGCCCAGGGCAGCCCGGCCGTTCCGGCCGGGCCGCCTGCGGCCAGTGCCGCGGCGAGCAGCACCACGGCCCCGGCGGGGGCCGACACCACGAGCACGGAGAGCACATGGGTACGCCGCGAGACCGCGCCGCCGAGGAAGTCGGCGCTGCCGTACAGCACGGCGGCCGCCAGGGCGAAGACTATGGTCACGATGACTCCCGGACGAGGCGGCCAGATCTCAAGGCCGGTCGGTCTGATGAACTATATGGTTCACCATACCGACCGGCGCGGGCGCGAGCGAACGGATAAACGATGGCTGCTGCCGACATCCCGGCCGCGCTGGCCCGGACCCTCCAGGCGCTGCGGGCCGAGCGGGGCTGGTCACTGGACCAGCTGGCCGCCCGGTCCGGGGTGAGCAAGGGGGTCCTGGTCTCCCTGGAACAGGGGCGGGGGAACCCGAGCCTGGGCACCCTGGCCCGGGTCGGCGACACCTTCGGCGTGCCGCTGACCAGGCTGGTGGAGGTGCCCGGCGAGTCCAGCGTGCGGATCACCGGGCCCGATCAGGCCCGGGTGCTCTGGCGCGGCCCGGCCGGGGGAACGGGCACGATCATCGCGGCCACCGAGCCGCCCTGGGCCGCGGAGCTGTGGCACTGGACGCTCCAGCCGGGTGAGGGCTTCGGCGGCGACGCGCACAAGCCGGCCACCCGGGAACTGGCCTGGGTCGAGGAGGGCACCCTCACGCTGACGGTGGCCGGGGAGCAGTACCAGGTGACGGCCGGCCGGTCGGCCCGGTTCCCGGGCGGCGTCCCGCACGCCTACCGGAACGACGGGACCGGCCCGGTGCGCCTCACCATGATCGTCGTGGTGCCGCCCGCCCCGGAATGAGCGGCCGGGCCGCGTTTATGGCGAAGCCGGACATAAGCCCCCCGAAGCGGCCCGGGCACCAGCGGGCACTGGTACATTCTGAGCATAATTCAGGCAGGCCTGGCCGGCCCGGATTTACCGGCGGATTACGCTAACGCGATTGCCGCGTGCCCCGGCAGACCGTGGCGATGAGCTGAGCCCCCGGCCAATATCCTCGATAGGAGAAAGTAATGCGAGTCGTGGTGACGGGTGGCGCCGGTTTCCTCGGATCCCATCTGTGTGACGCGATACTTGCCCGGGGTGACAGCGCCGTCTGCGTGGACAACCTGGCCACCGGGCGGCTGGACAACGTCGCGCACCTGATGGCCAGGCCCGAGTTCACGTTCGTGGAGGCCGACGTCAGTTCCGGGCTCGACGTCGCCGGCCCGGTGGACGCCGTCGCCCATCTGGCCAGCCCGGCTTCCCCGCCGGAATACCTGCGGCTGCCGCTCGAGACGCTGGCCGTGGGCAGCCGCGGGACCGAGAACGCGCTGCGCCTGGCGCCGGCACGGCGCGCGGTTCGTGCTCGCCTCCACCAGCGAGGTCTACGGTGACCCGGCGGTGCACCCGCAATCCGAGGAATACTGGGGCAATGTCAACCCGGTCGGCCCGAGAAGTGTTTACGACGAGGCGAAGCGGTTCGCCGAGGCGCTGACCCGCGCCTACCGGGATTCCCGCGGCGTCCGGGCCGGCATAATCCGGATCTTCAATACGTACGGCCCCCGGATGAGCGCGCGGGATGGGCGCATTGTCACGAACTTCATCACCCAGGCGCTGAACGGCGACCCGCTGACTATTTATGGCGACGGCAGCCAGACCCGCAGTTTCTGCTATGTCGATGACCTGATCCGCGGCATCGTGGCGATGATCGACTCCACCGAGAACGGCCCGGTGAACCTGGGGAACCCGGAAGAGTTCACGGTGGCCGAATTCGCGGAGCTGGTGCTGCGGCTGACCGGCTCGGCCTCGCTGGTCGAGCACCTGCCGCTGCCGGTGGACGACCCGACCCGCCGCTGCCCGGTCATCAGCCGGGCCCGCCAGGCGCTGGGCTGGGAGCCGGAGATCCGGGTCGAGGACGGCCTCCGCCGTACCGTCGAACTGGTTCCGTTCCCGGCCCGAGGAAGTGCGGATGGCCCGGGTCAGCAGCGCGGCGGGTTAACCGCCCGCGGGTGCCGGAGCCGGGCACCCGGCCAGCCACGGTAGGACCGTTAGAGAGCGCCAATGTTCAGGTGCTGCGCTGAGATCGGGGTGCCGGCGTAGTTGCCCGGGCCCGGATCCAGCCCGAACAGGCCCGGCAGGTCCAGCCCGGCGCCCACGAGGGGTGAGCGGCCCGCAAGGCGAACCCCGCGGCGGTCCCGCCGGGTGTCTTCACCCGCAGCCCCAGATACGGGCCGACCAGGTCCGGGTCGGCGCCTGTCCCGACCGGGCGGCCCTTCAGCATTTCCTCACCGGTGGCCGACCGCCAGGCAGCTATCGACGAATACAGGGAGCCGTCCCAGTCCACGGTCCACGGATACGCCGCCGAATAGTAGTCGTTGCCCTGCAATTCGACCTGGCCGGGCCGGAGGTAAGCTTTGGCCGCAATTACTGCCCCGCTGTGCACCGCGAATATGTTATTGTGCACGGTGTCGTGCTTGATGTACTTGCTCAGCTGGAGGGCCGGCACCGGGCCGACCGCCTGCGGGGGCATTATGACCGTGTTCTGGTAAATGGCGGAGTCCTTGACGAAACCAAGGACCGAGATGCCGCCGTAGTACTCGTTCTGGTCTCGAACATCGGCGCTGCTGATGTTGAAACGCACCACGTTGTGCGTTTGCGCCCCGTTATCCAGGCCCGTGTAGAGCAAGTAGCCGGCGCCGTCGTTGCGGTAGGACAGGTTGTACTGCATGACGGAATCGGACGTGTTCTGGTCCAGGCCGAAGCCGTCGCCGTCGGTCGCATCATTGGTCAGGTTCTGGTAGGCCAGGTCGTGTTCGATCACGATGTGCGTCGAGTCGTAGGCCCAGATCCCGTCGGGCCCCTGGTGTGAGCCCTCGTGGCCGCCGTTGTCGCAGGCCGTGGACCAGGCGATCTCGCCGTCGCGCACGCTGCCCAGCACGATGCCGCTGCCCGTGTTGTGCGCGGTGAGGTTGGGATCGCCCTGGTTGCCGAACGCCGCGACCCGCTGGACGCGGACGTTCTCGTTGGCATAATTATGCTGGGCTGGATCGAACGTCGGGCCCCAGGTCATCATGCCATTGTCTAGGTTGCCGGACAGCGTTGTATCCCTGACCAGGACGTTCCTGAATCCTGCGGTGCCCGTTGCGCCGATGGAGATGCCATCCACGAACCCGCTGATGCTGACGTGGTCGATCTGCAGTCCGTCGAGCTTGCTCTTCCCGGTCCGGGAGCTGTAGGCCTCGATGCCCAGGCCGTACCTGAAGGCCAGGCCCCGTCCCACGATGGACAGGTCCTGGATGACCAGGCCGGCGGTGTTTTGGATGCTGATGGCGTTCGACTTCCGCTCGACGATCGTGGCCTGGCCTCGCCCGTACGACCCGATCAGGACCGGGTGAGCCGCGCTGCCGGCGTCGCGGTGGCCGAGCTGAAGTTCCCCGGTAAACCGCCGGCCGCCCTGGAGTAGCAGCCGGGTGCCGGGGTGCAGGACCACTGAGCTGGCCTGGGCCAGCGTCCGCCACGCGGTTGACGGCGAGGTGCCGGCCGCGGAATCGCTCCCGGACGGGCTGAGGTAATAGGTCCGGGAGTAGACCGCCGGCGAGGACCGGGACACCCCCGGGTCAGGGGCCGACGCACTGCCCTGGCCGCCGGAATCGTCGCGCATGATCTGCGCGCAGGAGGTCAGGATCACCGCAAGCATCAGGATCAGGGGCGTCAGGACCAGGGTGCGCCCCTGCACCCCAAACGCTGGCCGCACTCAGCACCTCCCCTAACCGGATTGCGCCGCCCAGGGACCGCACGGTCCAGCCGGCGGCCCGCCACTGCGCCAGCGGCAGCACGTTGCGCCCGTCGAGCAGGCACCGGGCCCGGACCACCGAGGCCAGCTCGGCCGGGTCGAGCTCGCGGTACTCCTGCCATTCGGTCAGGTGCAGCACCACGTCCGCGCCCTCGCAGGCCTTGACCGCTTCCGCCGCGTAGTCGAGGGCAGGGCCAGGCCTGGCGCGCGTTGTAGGTCGCCCGGGGGTCGTGCACCCGGACCACCGCGCCCTCGGCACTGGATCATCCGGGCCACGTTCAGCGCCGGTGAGTCGCGGACGTCGTCGGTGTCGGGCTTGAACGCCGCGCCCAGCACGGCCACGTTCCGGCCGGCGAAGGACCCGCCGGCCAGCTCACGGGCCACGTCGACGGCCAGCGCCCGGCGGCCCGCTGTTGATCTGGTCCACCTCGCGCAGGAACTGCAGCGAGTCACCCACGCCCAGCTCGTCGGCGCGGGCCATGAAGGCCCGGATGTCCTTGGACAGGCAGCCGCCGCCGAAGCCGAGCCCGGCGGACAGGAAGCGGCGCCCGATCCGGGTGTCGTGGCCGAGCGCGTCGGCCAGCGTCATCACGTCGGCGCCCGCGGCGTCGCAGACGTTCGCCACCGCGTTGATGAAGGAAATCTTGGTGGCCAGGAACGCGTTCGCGGCCACCTTGACCAGTTCCGCCGTGGCCAGGTCCGTGGTGATGTACGGCGTGCCCAGCTCCAGACGCGGCGTACACCGCGCGCAGCCGTGCGTCGGTGGCCTCGTGCGGTGATGCCGACCACGATCCGGTCCGGCCGCAGCGTGTCCTGGACCGCGAAGCCCTCCCGGAGGAATTCCGGGTTCCAGGCCAGGCCGCGGCCGGACCGGCCGGGGCAAGCTCGGCGATCCGGGCAGCCAGCCGGGCCGCGGTGCCGACCGGCACCGTGGACTTGCCGATGACCAGGCAGTCCCGGGTCAGGTACGGGGCCAGCCCGTCCACCACCGCCTCGATGTGGCTCAGGTCGGCGCCGCGTCCCGCCGGGCAGCTGCGGGGTGCCGACGCAGATGAAATGGACGTCGCCGAACTCCGCCGCCTCGCTGCAGCGAGGTGCTGAACCGGAGCTTCCCGGATCCCACCGCCCGGACCAGGATCTCCTCGAGCCCGGGCTCGAAGAACGGCGCATGGCCTTCCTGCGAGCGCCGCGATCTTCCTGGTGTCCGAGTCCACGCCCAGGACCTCGTGGCCGAGATCCGCCATGCAGGCGGCGTGCACGGCACCCAGATACCCGGTGCCGATAACGGTAATGCGCATATGGTTCACTCCTTAACGATGCCGAACAGAAAATGTCGGAAAATGCTATGCGTGCGTAGCCGTGCGGATGAAGGCTCTGGAAACGCCAGGCGTCCGCGCACATGGCCCGCAGGTCCCGGGTGGTCCGCCAGCCCCACTCCTTGTCCACCCGGCTGGGGTCGGCGATGGCGCTGGCCGCGTCCCCGGCTGGCGCCCAGCGATCTCATGCGGCACCGTGACCCCGCAGACCTCCTGGAAGGTGGCGAGCAGTTCCAGCACTGAGACCCCGGTCCCGGTGCCGATGTTGAGCGTGCGCAGGCCATGGTGGTCGTCCAGGTGGTCCATGGCGACCCGGTGCGCGTCGGCCACGTCCATGACGTGGATGTAGTCGCGGACCCCGCTGCCGTCCGGGGTGTCGTAGTCCGTTCCGAATACGGTGAGCTTCTCCAGCCGCCCGACCGCGACCTGCATCATGTACGGCATCACGTTGTTGGGCACTCCGCGTCGGGTCCTCCCCGAGCCGTCCGCTGGGATGGCCGCCGACCGGGTTAAAGTACCGGAGCGCGATCATCGAGAGTTCGGCCGTACCGGGTGCAGGCATCGGCCAGGATCTGCTCGCACATCAGCTTCGAGCGCGCGTACGGGTTGGTCGGGAACGGCGGGTCCTCCTCGGTGATCGGGTCGGCGTACCGGTCGCCGTAGATGGAGCAGGACGAGGAGAACACGAGCTTATGCACGTCGTGGGCGTACATTGTGCGGATCAGGTTAGTAGTGCCGGCCAGGTTGATATCGAAGTACTCCAGCGGGATCCGCATCGATTCCCCGACCGCCTTCTTGGCCGCGAAATGGATCACTGCCTCGATGGGGTGCTCGGCGAAGACCCGGTCCAGGGCCCGATGATCCCGCAGATCCAGCTCGTGCGCAAAGACCGGGCGGCCAGCCAGGTCGCGTACCGCGTCCAGCGCGGCCGGGGAGCTGTTGGAGTAGTTGTCGACGACGACCACGTCGTGCCCGCGGTCCAGCAGCTCGACACAGGTGTGACTGCCGATGAATCCGGCACCACCGGTCACTAGCACTGCTGCCATTAAGAAACTCCTTCGCGGCTGACTGCTGGTCTTACGGCAGGAACGACGACCAGTTCGGGAATACGTGCGTCAGATAAACCGGGTAGCGGGCGGCCGCCAGGGCTACCGGGATCAGTCCGAGGAATGCGAGGAACAGCGGCGCACGTGCGGTCTTCCACAGCGCGTGGCCGAATGACCCTCCCGCATGCACCGCGGCTTCCCTGGCATGCAGGAGAGGCACCATGGCCGATACGACCGTGTAGATCATCGCACCGACGATGCTGAGGAAGATGTATCCTGCGGCTCCGGTGCTCGCCTCGCCCACGATCGCGGCAGAAGCGGACAGGACGCTGATCACCACGTAGGGCACCGTGAGCCGCGTCGGCAGCCGTTCCAGGCCTCCCACCGACTTGGGCGTCACCTTGAACGTGACTGGCCGGGGTCGGAGGCTCTGCATGATCGCTGCACCAATGCCCCGCGCGATGTAGGGCCACCGGCTCAGCGTATATAGCCAGTTCTCCCAGCTCAGGATCGGTGCGGAGTTCGGGCGCAGCAGGCCTCTGCGGCGCAGCAGCACGGTGAGCAGCACCAGCCATACCGAGATCGACCACCAGTGCAGAAGGAACGTCAGGTAGTTCACGTCAATCCATGGGCGCCCTGTTACCGCCGCCACTGGAGCTAGAGCGAGTCCGGCGGTGGTAGTAAGGACTAGCAACGCGTAGTACGACAGTGCATAGATGAAGCGGAGACGAAGGCGCCACGACAGCCGGGTCAGGTTACGCGGGACCAGCCCGAGCAGGACGGTGGTGAGGCTCCGCGACCACTGGAACTCCTGCACCAGCATCGCGGAGAAGGTAGTCGGACCGTCCCCATGGGCCAGGGCGTTAATGGCGAAGGAACCGTGCCAGCCCGCCGAGTTGAGCAAGAAGCTGGTGGAAAAGTCCTCGGCCAGCTCAGGACCGATGCCTCCGACATCGCGCAGCGCGCGGGTCCGGACCGCGTAGTGCGAACCGATGCACAGCGGGCCCCAGCCATCGCTGTGCCCCAGCTGGAAGGGACCGTGGAAGGTAGCCTCCTTGTACAGCCGCCCGCGGGCTGACCATGATTCGTCCGCGTTCGCGTCGCACACGCTGGGCGCCGCCACATAGCCGATCGCCGGGTCCGAGAAGGGCCGTACCATCTCAGCCAGATAGCTGCGGGAGGGCCGGTGGTCACAGTCAAGCTGCGCGACCACGTCGTAGTAGCGGTAGCCCCAGTAGTCGTAGAAGTAGGCGAGGTTGCCTTCCTTGCACTTGGTCCGGCGCGGCCAGGTCTCGCGGTGGTAGTCCTCCACTCCGTTACGGCTGGCCAGCATGACCCCGCTCGAGTTGCACCAGTCGATGATCTCCGCACTGGGCCGCTCGTCGCACAGCCAGACGTCGTAAGGTACCGGGAAGTCCTGACCCAGCATGGCCAGCAGAGTGGACTTCGCCACATCCCAGGGTTCCGAAGGCGCCCGAGTCACCACGAACGCGGTGCGTAGCAAAGGCACGGAGACCGACGGACTGACATTCTTCAGCCGGTTGATGCCGACGACGAAAAAGATGGGGTACCCGGACACATAGAGAAGGACCACGCTGTTGGCGACCAAGCCGAAGACGCCGAGCCGGTGCTGCGGCTCCAGCCACCAGGCCCAGAAGACGGTAAGGCAGGCCGCCCAGCAGAGCGAGAGGACGGCCACAAACACCCGGGTGGGCGGGCTCAAGACGTAGGCAAAGGTGCTCTTGCGCAGCTTCCGCCGCCGTGCGTCGGAAGCGAGGACCGGGCCGATCGGCAGGACCTTCTCGACCATCCCGCCCGAGATCCGGCGGATGTCCACGACTGCCCGGGCGAGTGCGGTATCTACCTCGCCGACGCGGGCCAGCTGACGGTAGCGCCCGGCCAGGTCGGCGGCTTCGGGGTCGGAGAGCCAGGCTTCCGGTCCCTCAGCCCGGGCGGCGGCCAGGTCGTTGAGGGCCCAAGCAGCGCTGCGGCGGGGGGGCGGGGGGGCGGCCGGGGCCTGCGCTGGCAGCCGGGAGCGGGTGACCGGAGAGCCACTGCCCGGGCGGGACCGGGTGACCGTGACGCCCCTGGCCGGGCGACGTGTACTGCTCGCCGACGTCGAAGGCCGCGGCCCCGGGGTCGGCCGGGATCCGAGCACCCGGCCGGTCGCCGACGGTGCACCATGCTGAGTTGCCGGAAGAGGGCCGCTGTGGTGCATGACAGGCCCAGGCCGCCTGTTGGTGGGCGGCACGTGATCGGAGTGATCCTCGCCCGGCCTGTCGGGGCCAGGTCGGGAGGGCACGGACCACCCAGCCGGCCATTCGGCAGCCGGCGGCGCGGCTGGCCGACGGCCGTTCGACGAGGCGGCCCGACCCGGCCCGGCCACGAGAGCCTGCGGTCCCGGAGGCGCCTGCTGGGACAGGGCGATCAGCTTGTCCAACGCGACGGCCTGGTCGTCCCAGTCCGGACTGCGGCGCGGACGGTCCTCCGGACGTGCCAGCGCCGTGTCGGGCGGAACCTTAGCCATGAGCCGACTAACCCTCCAGCAGTGGGGAAATCCTGGTGGAGAACGGAGGCGTCAGCGGTGGCGCTACGTTCACTCGCCTTGCGTAGATCAGCAAAGCGTCTAATGCAGAGGACGCATCAAGTTCCTCGGAGGTTTACAGGTTAAACTCGGCGAGCCATGCCTAAGCGGTGCATCAGCCCCGGATACGGCGCAATAGTCGCAGGTCAGACGGGTGTAGGAGGCGAGATCGGACCGTGCGCTTCGTCTTCAGCCCACCCACGGAGGAGGCGGCCGGGCTGCTGAGCCTGCCCTGGGTGGAGCCGCTTGAGCAATGGCAGGACCCCCGGCTGGTCGAGATCCGGCAGCGGGGTATCTCCCGGCACATCGTCCGCTTCGTCGCTGACGACGGCGAGGTGTACGCGCTCAAGGCGATCAACGAGAACCTGGCCCGCCGCGAGTACCGGCTGCTGCGCGAGCTGGCCGAGCTCAACGTGCCCGCGGTGCACGTGGTGGGCGTGGTGGTGGACCGCGGGCCGGATCTGGACGCGATCCTGGTCACCCGGTTCCTGGACTACTCGACCACGTACCGGGCGGTGTTCTCCAGCTCACGCGGCGGCCAGCCGACCGACCGGCTGCTGGACGCCCTGGTCGAGCTCCTGGTGCGGCTGCACCTGTCCGGTTTCTTCTGGGGGGACTGCTCGCTGTCCAACACGCTGTTCCGCTACGACGCGGGCACGCTCGAGGCGTACCTGGTCAACGCGGAGACGAGCGAGCGCCATCCCTCGCTGACCGCGGGCCAGCGGCATTACGACGTGGACCTGGCCGAGGAACGTGTCTACGGCGAGCTCCTCGATCTCCAGGCCGGTGAGCTGCTCAGCCCGGAGCTGGACCCGCTGGAGATCGCGGCCGAGCTGCCCCGGCGGTACGAGCGGCTCTGGGATGAGCTGACCCGTGAAGAGATCCTGCGCCCCGGCGACCAGCGGTACCGGATCGCCCAGCGGCTGCGCCGGCTCAACGAGCTCGGCTTCGACGCTGACGAGGTCGAGCTGATCAGCATGCCGGAGGGGAACCGGCTCCGGCTGCGGACCAGGGTCTCGGAGTCCGGGCATCACGCGCGCCAGCTGTTCCTGCGCACCGGCCTGGTCGTGGAGGAGAACCAGGCCCGCCGGCTGCTCAACGACATCGCCAGCTTCCGGGCGTACCTGGAGCAGAAGCGGGGCCGTCCGGTGCCCGAGATGGTGGCGGCCAGCCAGTGGCTGGGCGAGGTCTACGACCCGGTGGTCGCGGCGATCCCGGAGGACCTGCGCGGCCGCCTGCCGCCGGCCGAGATCTTCCACGAGATCCTGGAGCACCGCTGGTACATGTCGGAGGCAGCGGGGTTCGACGTGGGGACGACCGCCGCGGCCCGGTCCTACTTCCAGACCGTGCTGCCCGGGGTGCCCGAGCTGCTCAGCGAGGGTGGCCCGGGCGGCGAGTCCGCCAGCTCTTCCTGACGGCCGCCGGCCGCGATCATGGGCAGCCCGGCCAGCAGCGCCAGGACCGCGATCACGGCCGCCTCGATCAGCTGGTTATCCGCCTCGTGTGTGCAGAACTGCTCGAACCGCTGCTGCACGGGCGCGCTCACCGCCTGGCCCGGCGTGCCGCCCGTGTTGACGACTCCCGGGTCGAGGCGGACCTGGACGGCGTTATCGGAGCTGAAGCCGGGGCCGCAGAACCCCGTCACCGCGCCAGACGCGGTCCGCTGCACGCTGAGCGGGATGAACACCAGGGCCAGCGCCGCGGCCAGGCCGCCCACCACGATCGCCACACCGCACAGACGCAGGATTTCCCGACCGGCCGACCGCATGGCCGCCTCCTTACCGCACTCAGCCACCCGGAGGGCGGACCTCCGCCCTGCCCCTCGGGCTCGCTGGCCCGCTGGTTACTAGCTTCGCACGGCGGCCCCGGGAAGGGCGCTCACCCGCCGGGCCAGGTTCCCGGGCCGGACCGCGGCCCTTAGGCTCTCGGCCATGGCCGTGGACTGGGCGACGATCGCCTCGCTGGCGACCGCGGGCGGGACCCTGGTGCTCGCCGTCTCCACGTTCGCGTCGGTGCGCTCGGCCAACCGGGCCGCCCGGGCCGCGGAGCGGTCGCTCATGGTGGGGCTGCAGCCGCTGCTGGTCCCGTCCCGGCTGCAGGATCCGGATCAGAAGGTCTTCTGGGTCAACGGCAGGCACGCCGTGCTGGGGGGCAGCGGCGGGGCCGCCGAGGCCGAAGGCGACACGGTCTACCTGGCCATGTCGGTGCGTAACGCGGGCAACGGCATCGCGGTGATGCGGGCCTGGCGGGTCTGGCCGGAGCGGCTGACCAGCCAGGACCGGCCCGACCTGGAGGGATTCCGGCGGCAGACCCGCGATCTGTACGTGGCCCCCGCCGACATGGGTTTCTGGCAGGCGGCGTTCCGGGACCCGGACGATCCGCAGCGGGCCGCGCTGATCGAGGTGATCAAGTCCCGCCAGCCGATGACCATCGACGTGCTGTACGGCGACTACGAGGGAGGCCAGCGCCTGATCAGCCGGTTCCTGATGCAGTCCCTGGGTGACACCGGGCGCTGGATCGTGTCGGTCTCGCACCACTGGAACCTGGACCGCCCGGATCCGCGCTGAGCACGCATCCCGGTCACGACGGCGGCCCGGGCGGCCGGTAACGTCCACGGGACAGTGTGTGCCGGTCCTGGGAGGCAGACGTGACGACGGAACCCGAGCCCATGCAAGCCGGGGTGGTCAACGTCCTGCTGACCATCGACCCGGTGGCCAGCCACGCCGCGGGCGCCTACCTCACCTGGGACGGGGCGGCGTTCGACGAGGAGCAGACGGCGCGCTGCGATGCGGCCACGCCGCACGAGCTATGGGCGTGGACGGTCACCACCGATGTGACGCCCGGGGCCGCCGCCGGGACCCGGGCGGACCTGCGCAGGCTGACCACGATCGTGGCCGGCGCGGCTGGCCAGGCCCCGGACGCGTTCCACGAGGCAGTGCTGGCGCACTTCGCCGGCTGCTCCGCCCGGGACGTGCTCGGCCCGGGGTCCGGGGACAGCGCGGCCGCCACGGACAGCGCGGCGGCCGGGGAGTACCGTCCCCACCCGGTTGTCTTCGGCGAGACCGTGCTGCCGCAGATCTTCCGCGACACCGTGCTGCCCAGCCTGGCCGGGCAGGACCGCGACGAGGCAGTGGCGCTGCTGGGCCGCCTGGAACCGGCGGGCGGCCCGCCGGACGCTGGCGCCGCCCGGTAACCGGTCAGCTCGCGCAGCCGCCCGCCGCCCTGGCCGCGGCGACATCCGCGGACACGCTCCCGTGCCGGTACAAGGTCAGGTCCGCGGGGGAGAATCCCCAGTGCCCGTCGGCGTAGACCAGCGTCTCGGTCGCGCTCTCCGGCTTCGCGGCCTGGCCGGCCAGGGCCACCGTCACCACCGCGGTCTTGCCGGTCATCGCGATGTGGCGGATCTTGTAGGTCAGCCCGGCGGTGGCGCCCGGGCAGCCCCGGTGCACCGCCACCCAGGCCTGCTCGCTGATGGCCTGCCGGGCGGGGGCGCTCAGCATCTGGTAGATGACCGCGAACTGGCCGGCGGTGTAGAGCGTGAGGTAATCATCGGCGTCGGCCCGCACCGCCGCGGCCGTGTCCGGTTCCACCGGCGTCCCGGCGTGCGCGCCAGGGGACGCGCTGTGCGCCGGCGCCGGCGGCCCGGCGGAACTCCCGGACCCGGCCCCGGAGCACGCGGCCAAGGCCAGCCCGGCGGCAACCGCGGCCGGGACGATACCCATCGGCTGAAATCGCATTGGCGCGCTTCCTCTCGGAGGTGACGCAGGACAGACGCCCGCCGGGCCCTGGCGGTGCACGCCCTCCGGGAGCACGGGCACCGGCCCGGCCCGGCGGCCAGATTATGGCACCGGGCGCCGGCCCGGGATGCGGACGTGAATGTGGATCGGTCCCCCGCGCGGGTAGTGGGGGGCGCCGGAGGTGAACGACAGTGACTGGTATCTCAGCGGCCGTGACCGGCACGTCAGCGGCCGGGATCGGCATCATCGCCGCGGTCATCGTGATCGGCCTGCTGGCCCTGGTGTCCTCGGTCTTCATCTGGGGCCGCGGCTCATGGAAGCACCGGCGGATCGACCGGACGCCCGGCGATGTCCGCGGCGGCGTCCACGTCGGGGACCCGGGCAGCGTCATGCCCCGGCGGGACGCCCCGGCCAACTCGGCCGACGAGTCCGGCCAGTAGGCGGGGCGGGGTGACGGGCCCGTGAACCCAGCCGGGGAGGAGGCACCGGGCCGGACAGACCGTTAGAGGGTGCGGCGCACTCCCGCTTCGTGCTGCACGCCGGCGGTCTCCTCGGACAAGCAGGCCCGCCAGGGCGGTGCGTCCGGCGCCCCGGCGGACGGTCGGGAGCAGGGTGCGGCGCCGGCTGTCTTCCAGCTCGAACGCGAGGCCCGCGTACAGGGCCGCGGCCGCCAGCACCAGCCCGGCGATCCCGGCCGCCGTCTTGACGCCGGCCGAGCCGGACAGCTCGTAGGCCCCGGTCAGCCAGAACCGCAGGGCGGTCAGCCCCATCACCGCGCTGGCCAGGACCTTGCTGTACGCCGCCGCGGCCACCGGCACCAGCAGCGTGGTCCCCGCCGCGACCAGCACCAATCCCAGGCCGCCGCTCGGCCGGCCGGGGACCCCGGTGTAGGTGAGCGTCCCGATCGCGAACCACCCGCCGGCCTGCAGGGCCATCCCGGTCCCCGCGGCCGGATCGCGGGCCAGGAAGCCGAACACGCAGCTCAGCAGCTGCAGCGGCACCGCGAAGACCAGCACCGCCAGCCCCGCCTCGCGCGACTGCGCCGCGCTGATCCAGGACAGCTGCAGGCCGCTCAGCGTGAAGGTGGCCACGGCCAGGGCCAGCATGCCCAGCGGCAGCGGGCTGCCGATCGGCCGCAGGGTCACCCGGGCCAGCGTCTCGGGGTCGGCGGACTCGCCGGTCATCGCGTGCTCACGCCCCTAGCGCTTCCCGCCTGGCCGGGCGCAAACGCCCCGCCGCCCAGCTCATGACCTGGCAGCTCATGACCTGGCCGCTTATGACCCGGCCGTGACGGCGCTTCCCGGCAGCCGGGGCACGCAGCCGGCCCGCGAAGGCCCGGGCGGCGGCGGCCGGATCGTCGGCCTCGGTGATGGCGCGCACCACGACCACCCGGGTGGCCCCGGCGGCCAGCACGTCGTCGAGCCGGCCGAGGTCGATGCCGCCGATCGCGAACCAGGGCCGGGCCGGCTTCCCGTGCGCCACGTGGGCGGGCAGGCCCAGGCCGGTCGCCGGGCGGCCCGGCTTGGTCGGCGTGACCCACACCGGCCCGGCGCAGAAGTAGTCGGTGCCCGGCTCGGCGGCGGCCGCGTCCGCCTGGGCCGGGCTGTGGCTGCTGCGCCCGATCAGCGGGCCCGCGCCGAGGATGCGCCGGGCCACCGGCACGGGCAGGTCGTCCTGCCCGAGGTGGAGCACGTCGGCGCCGGCCGCGAGAGCCACGTCCGCGCGGTCGTTCACCGCGAGCAGCCGGCCATGCCGCTGGCAGGCGTCCGCGAACACCTCGAGCAGCGCGAGCTCCTCCCGGGCCTCGAGCCCTTTCTCGCGCAACTGGACGATGTCGACCCCCGCGCCGAGCACCGCGTCGAGGAACTCCGGCAGGTCGCCGCGGGACCGGCGGGCGCCGGTGCACAGGTAGAGACGGGCGTCGGCCAGCCTGGCCCGCAGGCCGCCGGCCCTCTGGTCGTGGGTCATCGCGCCACCAACCTTAGGGGCCGCCGGCCCGGTGGGTTACGCTGGCCGGGTCGGCCCTGCCGGCCACGGGAGTCCCGCCAAGGGACTGAGAGGGAGGCCACCGCCTCCGACCGTCGAACCTGATCCGGGTCATGCCGGCGAAGGGAGCCCGCTCAATCATGAGCGTCACTGCCGCGAGCGTCACTGCCGCGGGCCTGACTGGCACGAGCGTCACGGGCACGAGCGTCACCGGCACGGGGGCGAGCCGCGCGGAGGTCGTCATCGCGGGCGGCGGCGTCATCGGAACCGCCATCGCCTGGCGGGCCGCGGCGGCCGGGCTGGACGTGATGCTGGTCGATCCGCAGGACGGCGCAGGCGCGTCCGGCGTCGCGGCGGGCATGCTCGCGCCGGTGTCCGAGGCGCTGTTCGGCGAGGACGCGCTGCTGCGGCTCAACCTGCTGGCCGTCCGCCGGTTTCCCGGCTTCGCCGCCGAACTCGAGGAGCTGACCGGCCAGCAGGTCGGCCTGCGCCGGGACGGCACGCTCGCGGTGGCGCACGACGCCGGTGACCACGCCGCGCTGCTCCGGCTGGTCGCCTTCCGCCGGTCGCTGGGCCTCGGCGCGGACGAGCTGGACGGGCGGGAGTGCCGGGCGCTGGAGCCGTTCCTGGCGCCGGGCGTGCGGGGCGGCGCGCTGTTCGCCGGTGACTGGTCGGTGGACAACCGGCGGTACCTGGCGGCGCTGCGGCAGGCGGCGGCGGGCGCGGGCGCACGGACCGTGCGCGGCCGGGTGACCCGGGTGCTGGCCCGCGGCGGCCGGGCCTGCGGCGTCGAGCTGGCGGGTCGCGCGGAGCCGGCGGGTGGCGGCGGCCCGGCCGGCAGCGGCCTGGGTGGCGGTGCTGGTGGCGGCGCGGCCACGATCAGCTGCGGGACGGTCGTGGTCGCGGCGGGCTGCTGGTCCGCGGGGATCGCCGGGCTGCCGGAGCCGCTGGGCGCCGCGGTCCGCCCGGTCAAGGGCCAGCTGCTGCGGCTGCGGCTGCCCGCCCGGATGCCCGCCGTGCTGGGCCGCACGGTGCGGGCCACCGTCCGCGGGGTCGACGTGTACCTGGTGCCCCGGGCGGACGGCGAGCTGATCGTCGGCGCCACCTCCGAGGAGCGGGGGCCGGACCGGACGGTGACCGCGGGCGCCGTGCACGACCTGCTGCACGACGCGATGAGCGTGCTGCCGGTGACCAGCGAGCTGATCCTGGCCGAGACGTGCGCCGGGCTGCGGCCCGGCACCCCCGACAACGGCCCGGCCGCCGGGGCCACCAGCCTCGCCGGGGTGGTCGCCGCGACCGGGCACTACCGCAACGGCATCCTGCTCTCGGCGGTGACCGCGGACGCGGTGGTGGCCTGGCTGACCGGGCAGCCGGCCGCCGCGGAGTGGGCGCCGTTCTCCCCGGACCGCTTCGCCGCCGGGGTGAGGTCCTGATGGCCATCCGGCTGACCGTCAACGGGGAGCCGCGCGAGGCGCCGGACGGGGCGACGGTGGACGTCGTGGTGGCCTCGGTGACCGGCCAGCCGGGCGGCGTGGCCGCGGCCGTCAACGGCGAGGTCGTGCCCAGGCGCGCCTGGCCGGGCGCGGCGCTCCGGGACGGCGACCGGGTCGAGGTCGTGACCGCGGTGCAGGGAGGCTGAGATGACCGGCACGGAGTCGTGGCCGCTGGGCGGGCGGACGCTGGGTTCCCGGCTCATCGTCGGCACCGGCGGGGCGCAGAGCCTGGAGGTGCTCGGCCGGGTGATCGCCGCCTCCGGGACCGAGGTCGCCACCGTGGCCATGCGGCGGGTCGCGCCGGGCGGCGCCGGATCCCTGCTCGGCATCCTCGGGCAGGCGGGCGTGCACATCCTGCCCAACACGGCCGGGTGCCACACCGCCAGCGAGGCGCTGTTCACCGCCCGGCTCGGCCGCGAGGCCCTCGGCACCGACTGGGTCAAGCTGGAGGTCGTGGCCGATGACCACACGCTGCTGCCGGATCCCGGGGAGCTGCTGCAGGCCGCGCACCTGCTCGTCGCCGACGGGTTCACCGTCCTTCCCTACACTAACGATGACCCGGTGCTCGCCCGGCAGCTCGAAGGCGCGGGCTGCGCGGCGGTGATGCCGCTCGGGGCCCCGATCGGCTCGGGACTCGGCGTCCGCAACCCGCATAACATCGCGATGATCGTCGAGCGGGCCGGTGTCCCGGTCATCCTCGACGCCGGGATCGGGACGGCCAGCGACGCGGCGTTCGCGATGGAACTTGGCTGCGCCGGGGTGCTCGTCGCGTCGGCCATCACCCGCGCCGCCGATCCGGAGCGGATGGCCTGCGCGATGCGGCTGGCCGTCGCGGCCGGGCACGCGGCCCGGTCGGCCGGGCGGATCACCCGGCGCTGGCACGCAGAGCCGTCGAGCCCGCTGGCCGGGATCGCGGAGGGCCCGGCGTGACGGCCAGCCCCGCAGGGCGGCGGCCCGCGGCGGCCGCCGGTACCGGGTATGCGGGCGCCGGGGGCGCGGGTGCCGCGGGTGCTGACGATCGCCTCCTCGGACTCGGGCGGCGGCGCGGGCATCCAGGCGGACCTGAAGGCCTTCGCCCGGTGCGGCGCCCACGGCATGTCCGCGATCGTGGCCCTGACCGCGCAGAACACCCTGGGTGTCAGCGCGATCCACGAGGTCCCGCCCGAGTTCGCCCGCGCCCAGATCGACGTGGTGCTGGACGATCTGGGCGCGGACGCCGCGAAGACCGGCATGCTGTTCTCCGCGCCGCTCATCGAGGCCGTGGCCGCGGCCCTGGCCCCCCGCGGGCTGCCGCTGGTCGTCAACCCGGTCATGGTGGCCAGCTCGGGGAGCCGGCTGCTGCGTGAGGACGCGGTCAAGACCCTGATCACCGAGCTGTTCCCGCTGGCCACCGTGCTGACCCCGAACCTGCCCGAGGCCCAGGCGCTGACCGGGCTGCGGACCGAGGACCGCGCGGTGCTCGCCGAGGGCCTGGCCGCGATGGGCGCCCCGGCCGTGCTGGTCACCGGCGGTCACGGGCGGGAAGCGGTGGACCACCTGTTCGACGGGTCGGCGCACCTGAGCATCCCGGTCCCCCGGTACCCGGTCGCGGCGACCCACGGGGCCGGGTGCACCCACTCGGCGGCGCTCGCGGCCGGGCTGGCCGCCGGCCTCACGCTGCCCGAGGCGGCCCGGCAGGCCGCCGCCGTGGCCGGGGACGCGGTGGCCCACGGGCTCACCCAGCTTGGCGCGGGCGACGGCCCCGTCCACGCCCTGCACCACGTGTGCGGCGCGGCAGGGCCCTAGTCATACTGGGACTCATCGTGGCGGGAAACGGGCAGGAGCCGCAGCGGCCGGAGCGGGGCGGGGCGGCCGGGCCGCAGCCGTCCCGGATCGACAAGCGGCGCTACTTCGTGCTCATGTCGATCTGCATCGGCTTGTTCATCCTGTCCTGGGCGGTCGTGGACCGCTATTCGGTACTGGCGGCGATCATCATCTCGATCGTGGCCCTGGCCATCCCGCCGTTCGCCGCGATCATCGCCAACGTGTCCAGCGCCGCGGACCGCCGGCGCCCGTAGCCCTCAGCCACGGCTGGCGTTCCGGTAGTGCAGGTGGACCACGCCGTTGCCGAAGCGGCGTTCGCCGGCCAGGGCGAGGGGCAGGCGGACATCCCGGGGCAGGGACGGCTTGCCGCTGCCCAGCACGATGGGCGAGATGACCAGGTGGTAGTCGTCAACCAGGCCAGCCCGGATGGCGCAGGCCGCGAGCCCGGGACCGCCGACGGTGATGTCCCGGTCCGCCTGGTCCTTCAGCTTCCGGATGGCTCCCGGGTCGAAGTCCCGCTCGATCCGCGTCCGGGCGGTGGGCGCCTGATCCAGCGTCCGGGAGTACACCACCTTGTCGGCCGCCTGCCAGATCCGGGCGAAGTCCACCATCAGCGGCGGCTGGCCCGGGACGGTGTCCGCGGTCTCCCAGCCGGTCATCGCCTCGTACAGCCGCCGCCCGTACAGGTAGGTGCCGACCCGCCGCTCGAAGTCGTTGACGAAGCTGAACACCTCGTCGTCAGGCCGGGCCCAGTCGAACTTGCCCTGGTCATCCTCGATAAAGCCGTCGAGTGACGTGATCGACATGTAGATCAGCCTGGCCATGCCGAGATCGTATTCCTATATGGGGATACGCTCAACTCACCCGGCCCGGCTGGCACCGCCATCAGGCCGCAGTGCCTCCACTCACCCACATTCGCCACATGAACCCACCAGCTTCCGTGCGACCCGGGCAAGTTCGTGATCATGGGGTTGCTGTTGCCAGGGCCACAGCAACCCCATGATCACGATGGTGGCGCCAGCCCAGAAGCCACACTCATAACGGCAGCCACATAGGCCATAGGAGTTCTGCACGGGCGCGGCGTGACCCACGCTGGGAACCTGACCCCGGATTCGCGCTGCACCCACAGCCCGAAGAGGCCCGGGCGTCGCATCGGCCGCCTGCCCAGAACTCCCACCAGCGGCAGCCGCCGACCCCCGCAGCCTTGGCCCAGTAAGAGGCGCAGGTGGCCGTACGTCCTGGTGGTGGCCGGCGTGGCGGTCATCTCGTTCCCCGCTGGTGAGGCGGCCGGGTGTGAAACGCGAAAGCAGCAGCCCTCGGGTGGAAGATCCACCGGAGGGCTGCTGCTCAGGAGCGGAGGCTCGGGGATTTGAACCCCGGATGGGCGGTAAACCCAAACCGCATTAGCAGTGCGGCGCCATAGACCGGACTAGGCGAAGCCTCCCGACGACCAAGCGGTCCGCATCAGCGTACCGGGATGCCGGCGGACGTGCCAAAGCAGTTGGCGCACTGCTGCCGAAACAGCCGGGATCAGGCCAGCCTGGTGCCCGGCCGCCGGGCGCCAGGACGGCACCGGACCCGTTACGGCACCTCGACCACGTCGTAGTCGCCGGCCGCGTACGCCTCCCGGATCCGGGTCTTCGCGAACTTCCCGACGCTGGTCTTCGGCACCTCCCCGATGAACGACCAGCGCTCAGGCAGCTGCCAGCGGGGGATCCGGTCGCCCAGGTAGGCCTTGAGCTCCTTCGGGGTGATCGTGGCGCCTTCCCTGATCACCACGGTGGCGAGCGGGCGCTCTCCCCACTTCTCGTCGGGCACCCCGATGACGGCGGCCTCGGCCACCTCGGGGTGGCCCATCAGGATGTTCTCCAGCTCCATGGACGAGATCCACTCGCCGCCGGACTTGATCACATCCTTGGCCCGGTCGGTCAGCGTCACGTAGCCGAGCCGGTCGATGGTCCCGACGTCGCCGGTGCGCAGCCAGCCATGGTCGAACTTCCCGGGGTCGTCGTCCTTGTAATACGACCCGGTGATCCACGGGCCGCGGACCTGGACCTCGCCGACGGCCACGCCGTCATTCGGCAGCACCGCGCCGCTGTCACCGACCAGCCGCCCTTCGACGGCGCAGAACAGCCGGCCCGCGGTGTCCCGGTAGTGCCAGGCCTCTTCCTCGCTCACCCCTTCCGGGGGCCGGGCCACGCTGCCCAGCGGCGAGGTCTCGGTCATCCCCCAGGCCTGCAGGATCTGCACGCCGAGTTCCTTCTGGAAGGCCTCCATCAGCGCGTGCGGGACCGCGGAACCGCCGCACGGGACCACCCGCAGCGAGGACACATCGCCGCCGTGCGCCCGGATGTGCTGCAGCAGCCCGTTCCAGATGGTCGGGACCGCCCCGGCGATCGTCGGCCGCTCGGCCTCGATCAGCCGGACCAGCGGCGCGGGCTGCAGGAACCGGTCCGGCATGATCAGGTCGGCGCCGCTGAGCACGGCGGCGTAGGCCAGCCCCCAGGCGTTGGCGTGGAACATGGGCACCACCGGCAGGACCCGGTCGGTGTCGTTGACGCCGAACGAGTTGCCCAGGCAGGCGCCCATCGCGTGCAGGTAGGTGGACCGGTGGCTGTACACCACGCCCTTGGGCATGCCGGTCGTGCCGCTGGTGTAGCACATCGCCGCCGCGGTCCGCTCGTCCAGCTCCGGCCAGCTGAACGTGTCCGGCTCGGCCGCCAGCAGCTCCTCGTAGTAGTGCACCTCGCGGCCGGGCCCGGCCACCGCCCCGGCGTCGGCGGCTCCCTCGCCCGAGGGCGGGCCGGCCAGCACGATGTGCCGGACGGTTTCCAGGCTGGGCAGGATCGAGGCCAGCAGCGGCACCAGGGTGGGCTCGGTGATGATCACGTAGTCACCGGCGTGGTTCGCGATGTAGCTGAGCTGCTTCGGGTCGAGCCGGAGGTTCAGCGTGTGCAGCACCGCGCCCATGGAGGGGACGGCCAGATAGGCCTCGAGGTGCTCGGAGTTGTTCCACAGCAGGGTGGCGACCCGCTGGTCCCCGTCCACGCCCAGCCGGCGCAGCGCCCCCGCCAGCTGGGCCGCCCGGGCCCCGGTCTGGGCGTAGGACTGCCGGCGGACGCCGTCCGCCGTGCACGTGACGACCTCACTGTCGCCGTAGACCGTGGTGCCGTAACGCATCAGCCCGGTCACGGTCAGGGGCACGTCCATCATCGTGCTGAGCACGGGCCACCTCCTTGTGATGTACCTCGGCGCGCAGTGCACCGGTCCCGCGTCGTTTCTCGTCGGATCGTGTCATGCCTTGAGGCGAAACGTCACCCTCCGAGCCCGGGAAAGCCTCAGCCTTCAAGCAGGTCGGCGTCGATGCGCAGCTTGGCCACCGCCCGGGACACCGTGCTCTTGACCGTGCCCAGGCTCACCCCGAGGACGTTCGCGATCTCCGCCTCGCTCATGTCCTCGTAGTAGCGCAGCACCACGGCGGCCCGCATCCGCTGCGGCAGCCGCTCGATCGCCCGGCGCAGCGCATCCTGCACCTCGCTGTCGCTGGCGTGGTCGTCGAGGACGGGCTGATCGGGGATCTCGTCGGTCGGGTACTCCTCGACCCGGCGCCGCCGCCACCACGAGATGTGCGTGTTCACCATGGCCCGGCGCACGTAGCCGTCCACCGCGCCGCGGTCCTCGATCCGGTCCCACGCCTGGAAGGTCTTGGCCAGCGCCGCCTGGACGAGGTCCTCGGCGTCCGCCCGGTTGCGGGTCAGCAGGTAGGCCATGCGCAGCAGCGACCCGCTCCGGGTCGTGACGTACTCGTCGAACCCCGGGTCACCGGCTTCCGGCGGCTCCCGGGGCGGCCCGTGCCCCGTCATCTCGTGCTTGACCGGCGCGCCCGCCGCAACTCTTCGCGCGGAATCGCCCTGACCCTCAGTCCCGGCGTGCCTGCTGCGCGGTATGGCCCCGTTCCCCCGCGCACCGGCCACGACGTGATCGCCCCCGACGCTCACACCCCAACCGTACCCAGCTAGCACGCTGTCCCCACGGTTCAGCCGTGTATCGGCGAGGCGGCGTTTCACGGGCAACGTGCTGGAACCGCTTGACGCGCGTCGCTGTCGCCCCCATCGTCATGACCTGGGACGTTTGCCTTGGGAGGGACGATGGTTGTCCAACGCGGTGACTTAGCGTGTTGTGTCCGTTGCGCAGGAGCAGCCGCGGCCGGGCGCCTGGGCCGGCGGCAACTGCTCAAGGCGGCGGTCCAGCCGCGGGGCGCCGGGCCCGCCGCGCGGACCGGCCCGGCCGCGGCCTGGCGCCCCCGGTCCGGAGGCGCACTCCGGGGGCCGCCGGCCGCGCCGGCACCGGCAGGTCACCCGGGGGTGCTCGCCGGGACGGTCCTGGACACCAGCCCGCAGGTCATCACCCTGTACTGCGCCGACGGTGAGCAGCGGATCGCGCTGCCACCGGAGGCCAGGGTCTGGAAAGGCCGCCTGGCCGATCCCACCGCCCTGGAGAGCGGGGACAGCGTCGTGGTCCGGATGCTCCCGGGGCGGCGCAGCGTCGCCGAGCGGATCTGGGCCAACGCGGGCCGGGTGACCGGGGTGATCGTCGAGCGGGACCGGCGAGAGCATGCTCGTCGACGAGGGCCGGACCACCAGGCGCCAGGCGGTCCTCATCCCGCCGCACGCCATGGGCCGGATCCAGGTCCGCTTCCCCCGGCTGGAGCCCGGCTACCTGGTGGACTTCATCGGGCTGCGCGGGCCGCGGGTACCTGGAGGCGCTGGTGCCCGCGACCTCCCAGCCCGCCTACCGGGCCAGCGAGGCGCCGGCCCGGGCGCCGCTGCGCGGGCATGCTGCCGGGCCGCATCGCGGGGTCGGCCGTCTGGCACGAGTCCACCGGCCCGGCGGACGCCGGCGGCGTCCGGTACCCGGCCCTCGACCCGGATACCGCCTGCCAGGAACAGCCGCTGGCCGGATCCGCCTGCCCGCGGCTGCCCTACCTGTCCGTGGGCAGCCTGCTGCGAGTCAGCAACGAGTGCACCGGCACGGCGGCGGTGCTGCCCGTGTCCGGCTGCGCCGCGACCGCGCAGATCTTCTGCGACCGGTGCGTGACCTGCGGGACCTCGCCCCGGGGGCGGATCGCCGACCTGCCGGAGACCACCTTCGTGGCCATGGGCGGGGACCTGGAGCGGGGCTGCTTCAACGCGACGGTCTCGCTCGGGGTGCTGGCCCCGGCCGGGCAGCCATGACCGCCGCAGGGCTGCCCGGCACGCTGCTGGCTGACCTGAAGGACCTCCAGCCGCCGATCCTCGCGGCCATCCTGATCGGCGGGTGCCTGGCCAAGCTCAGCCGGGTGCTGCGCTCGGGGGACGGGGTCGTCCCCGCGGGGCGGCACTGGATGCGGGCCTGGGCCCCACCCAGCTGTTCCCGCTCCCGCTCCGCCGCCCGCTTTCCATGATCATGTGCGGGCTCGAGATGGGCCTCGGGCTCGCGCTGCTGGTGACCGTGCTGCCGCTGGGAACCCGGGCGGGACGCCGCTGTTCGCGCCCCGCGCGGCGACCGGGGCCCGGGTCGCCGCGGCCGCGTTCTTCCTGATGGCCGCAGCCGCGCTGGCCGAGCTGCGGGGACGGCGGCCGGATCTGGGCTGTGGCTGCTTCGGCGAGTTCAGCACCCGGCCGGCCGGGCTGGCGGTCGATCGCCCGGGCCGCGCTGCTCACCGCGGCCGCGCTGATCTCCATCGAGGCCCCGGCCCTGTACCTGCCGCCCCGGGGCCACGGGGCCCTGCTGTTCCTCGGGCTCGGCTGCGCCGAGCTCGCTGCTGATCGCCGCCTTGTCGCCGGAGGTCAGCGAGGCGCTGGTCCGGCTGGGCTACACCGACCCCTGCGAGCTGCGCCGGGTGCCTGCGGACCGGACCCTCGCGGCGCTGCGCCGCAGCCGCCAGTGGCGCAAGCACGCGGCCGCGATCACGACCGAGCTGCCCATCGACATGTGGCGTGAGCTGTGCTGGCGGTACGTGGTCTTCCCGTGCCGCCTGGACGGCGGCCACGCGGAAGTGGTGTTCGCGGTCCAGCTGAAGCGGCGCCCGCTGGTGCAGGCGGCGGTCCTGCCGCTGGCCCCGGACTGGCCCCCCAGCGCGCAGGCCAGCCCGGTCCCCGCGCAGGGCCCGGGCCATCGCTAGCTATGCAGCTATCTATGGCCGTCTTGCCGTCACCGTAGAAAGCCCGATATTCGGGCAGAGGGCCCTCGATTCACGCGGGCTGGGCGCGCAGGAACCGGCCGAAGTGCGGCACGGTGAACGCGATCAGGCCCCGTTCGGAGCTGTAGATCAGCCCCTTCTTGATCAGCCCGTCCCGGGCCGGGGACACGCTGGACGGCTTGACGGCCCAGCTCTTCAGCTACCTGCGCGGTCGGCACGGGATCGTCGCCGAGCTGCGCCATCATGCGCATGTACTTGCGTTCCGCCGGGGTGGCCCGCTCATACCGGCTGCCGAAGAAACCCACGGCCAGCTCGCCCTCGGCCTGCGGGCTGGCCACCGCGACGTCCTGCGCGGTGACAGGGCTGGCCGTGGCCACGTCCCAGGTGACCTTGCCGTACGCCTGCACGAAGTACGGGTACCCGTCGGCCGCCTCGTACAGCGCGTCCAGCGCGTCCGGCTCGAAATCGGCGCCCTCCCGCTGGGCCGGCGCGAGCAGCGCCTGATCGGCGGCGGCACGATCCAGCCGGTCGATGGAGACGTACCGGAACAGCCGCTCGGAGTAGCTCTTGCTGGCCGACAGGACGGACGGGCAGGTGCGGCAGCCCCGCCCCGACCACGATCAGCGGGCCGCCGTTCTGGGACAGCTCGTGGCGTGGCCGCGCACAGCGCGGACACGTCGGGCGCGGGCACGTCCTGCATCTCGTCGATGAACAGCGCGATGCCCACGCTGAGGTCACCGGCCACCGACGCCGCGTCGGTGAACAGCTCCATGAGGTCGATCTCCAGGTCCCCGGAGTCGGCCCGGCCGCGCACCGCCGGCACATCGATGCCCAGGTGCGGGGTGAAGCTGCCCTTGGGCGCCTTCGGATCCCGGGCCGCGAACGCCTTCAGCACGCCCAGGAACTCCTCGATCCGGTCCGGGGCCCGGTGCCGCGGAGCGAGCTCACGGACGGCCATGTGCAGCGCGCCAGCGACCGGCCGGCGGATCGACTGATCCGGCCGCGCCTCGATCTTCCCGGTGCCCCACAACCGCTGCAGCGCCATCGAGCGGAACGAGTTGAGCAGCACGGTCTTGCCCACCCCGCGCAGGCCGGTGAGCACCATGCTGCGTTCCGGGCGGCCACGGGCGATGCGTTCCAGCACCACCTCGAACTGGCTGAGCTCACGATCCCGCCCGGCCAGCTCGGGCGGGCGCTGGCCAGCGCCCGGCGCGTAGGGGTTACGTACAGGGTCCACGGCCTAGCAGCCTATGCGCGGCTCTAGCCCGAACCCTAGATTCACGTAGAAAGCCCTCCCGGCGTGTCGCCGGCCGGGGCGTACCGCATCAGCGCGGTGCATTTGAGTTGCCGGAGCGCACATAACGCACCACGCTGACGGGTGCGCGGGGTTTGAGAGGTTACCCGACATATGTAGAATGGGGGCGTGAAGCTCACCGGGCCCCTGGAGCGGGTGCTGCGCGCGTTCCTCTCTGACGTCTCAGCCCGCCGGTACGGCTATGACCTCATGAAGGAAGCCGGGGTGGCCAGCGGCACCCTCTATCCCCTGCTCGCCCGGCTGGCTGACCAGGGCCTGGTCACGTCCGAGTGGGAGCCGCCTGACGCCAGCGGCCGGCCGCCGCGGAAGTACTACCAGCTCACGGGCGAGGGAGCCCGCGTCGCGCGACTCGAGCTGGCGCAGGCCACGGGAACGGGCCGCCGTGCCCCGCGCCGCGCCGCGCGGCCAGCCCCGGGGACGGCGCGGTGAGCACCCGCCAGCCAGCCTGGCGCCTGGCCGACCACATCATCCGCCGGGCGTGCCGCCGCGTCCCGGCCGCTACCCGGGACGAGCGCTACCGCGAATGGGCGGCCGAGCTGCCCGCCATCCTCGCCGACCCCGACGTGGACTCCGCCGTGCGGCGCTCAGCCCGGGCTCTCCGGTACGCGGCCGGCATCGCCGCCAGCACCCGCCGCCTGCACCCGCCCGCGGGGCCTGCCCCCGGGGACGGCCGGGTGCCCGCGCTCTTCCCCCGGCCCGGCGGGGTGATCCCGGCCCTGGCGGCCGTGGCGGCCTGGGGCACCGTGCTTGGACTGGCCAGGGCGTTCCCGGCCGTATTCTCCCCGGCCGACCCGTGGCTGCCCGCCGCCCTGGCGGCCGCCTTCGCCCCGGGCCTCCTGGCCGCGGTCGCGATCGTGAGGTTCGTGCTCTGGCTGCGGCGGCGGCGGTCGCGGCGGACACCGGCGCCGAGGCCGGCGCCGTGAGGCCGGCGCCAGGCGGCCGGGCCGCGGCCCCCGGCGCGGCCGCGAAAGGAGCCGGGGCGCGGCGCCTCTCCCTGGCACCGTGCCCCGGCTGGCCCGCCCGGGCTGGGTGGGCCGGTAGGACCGTTAGTGAAGAAGACGCAGTGTGTTGACCGCGTCGTCCACGTAGTAAAGGCCCGCGGCGTCCGGCGCGACGGCCAGGCCGAACAGTGCGCCCGCGCCTGCCGGGCTGCCGGACTTGTCGAGGAACCGGCGGGCGACCTGCCTCCCGGCCGGCGTGGTCTCGACGAGCCTGCCGTCACCGGAGTTGACGGTCAGGATGTCCCCGCCCGGGGCCACCGCCAGACCCAGCGGCCCGTTCAGCGCGCCGCCCGAGGTGACCACGGAGCCGGTCCCGGCACTGCTCTGCCGGAACGGGGCGCCCGGGATCGCGGTGATCCGGTTGCCCAGGCTGTCCGCGACGTAGAGCGTCCCGTACCGGCTCAGCCCGACGCCGGTCGGCCCGATGACCAGGGCATTCGGATCGGTCCGCTCCGCGAACCCGGATCCGATGGTGGTCACGCCGCGGAGGGCCGGAGCGTGCTGGCCGTACAGGGCCAGGGTGAGGCGCAGCACGGTGCCCTGGTTCACCACGGTGCCGTTCGCGGCGACGGTGCCGTTGAGCACGTTCGTCACGAACAGCTCGGCGACGTGGCGGCCGCTGAGCGCGGTCATGTCCCACGGGCCGTTGATGCCGTGGCCGGACAGGGTCTCCCGGACGTGGCCCCAGCGGTCCAGCACCAGCAGGCAGCCGGCCTTGGCCGTGGCCGACATGCCGTTGGTGGTCGGCAGGCTGCCGACCACCACCCAGCCGCCGGGCAGGACGGCGAGCGCGGTGGTCAGGCCGATCCCGCCCGGGCACGAGCCCGGCAGGTGCGCGGCGCTGATCTGGGCGAACGTGCTCACCGCGCCGCCCGGTGACACCTGGACGATCGTGGTTCCGGTGCCCTGGAGGTTGTTCGTGTTGTTGAAGTTGCTGACCAGGACATCGCCACGGTGCAGGGCGCCCTGGCTGCGGCCGACCACGGCCACGCCGTACGGGTTGACGTCACCGTTGCCCGGCACCGTCGAACGCGATGGTCGAGATCTTGTGGAAGTGGCTGATGAAGGATGGCTGCCCGGGCGGGCTGGCCGTGGCCCGCGCCTGTGCCCCCGCAGCAGGCGCGATAGCCAGAGCCGCCGCCGCGACAGCCGCCACAGAGGCGGCTGACGCAAGGGCCACACGATGGATGAATGACATTCCCCGCTACCCCTTTCCCCTGGATGCCCGGGCCCCTCAGTGAGCGTCCGGGCACGGCGGAAGAAGCGGGGAAGAAAGCGCACCATGCCGTCGCACGGGCCAGCCGCCGGTGTGAGACAAGCACCATCGAACCTGGCCGCAGGCGCGGTAAAGCACCGTGTGGCAGGCTCTCTGGCCAGCACCTGGCCGGTTGGCACCATGCGGCTAACGCCCCGCTTCGCGCGCCGCACCCCTTGTCACGGGAATGGCGCGCACGGGGTTCAGGATTCGACCCAGATAATTTCAGCGAATGTGCAGAAAGTGATTATCCGGGCTACCGGCCCGGGCGGTGCCCGGGCCGGTTGAGCCGGGCCAGGTAGGCGTTGTAGGCGTCCAGGTGCTCGTCGTCGTCGATGGTGCCCCGCGCGCCCGCCACGGCCGGTTCGGGCGCGGCGCTGCCACCGGGCGGGCCGCGGGGAGCCGGGCGAGGCGCCGGGCGAGGCGCCGGGCGAGGCGCCGGCCGCCGGGGAGGAGGCCTGCCCGCCGGGCGCCGCAGCCACGGCGCCCGGCACGGGTTCCGGGCTGGCCGCGGCGCGGGCCGAGGGCGGGGCGACCAGGGTCTCGAAACTCGCGGTGCGCACGGTTTCCAGCCAGCCCCGGCTGACCGAGCCGACCTGGTCCGCGTGCGCCCACATCAGGAAGACCAGCATCATGAAGCCGAGCATGATCGCGTCGCCGCCGATCCACATGACGGCCCCACCCGCGTGCAGGTCCGCCACCGGGTCGGTGGCCCAGGCCGGGTGGATCGTGGTCATCCCCTTCGGCGGGGTGTTCTCGGTGCCGAGCACCAGCCCGGTGAACGTGTCCACCGGCATGGCCACGACCAGCATCATGAACCGGATCGGGTAGGACACGCGCCAGCGGATCGGCTCGCTGCCCAGGATCGGCAGGAAGAACAGGTACCCGACCACGAGGTAGAGCGCGTGCTCGGCGTTGTGCAGCGCCGGGTTGGTCATGACCAGGCTCATCAGGCCGGTCAGGTGGGTCCCGGCGATCGTCGCCGCGTACAGGATCAGGACGAACGGCGGCCAGGTGAGGAAGCTGACCGCCCGGGACCGCACCACCCGCTTGGCCCAGGTGTGCACCGGGTTCCGGCTGGCGTGCAGCAGCAGCGTGACCGGCTGGGCCAGCACCAGCAGCGCCGGCGCGATCATGATCAGCATGAGGTGCTGGATCATGTGGTCCCAGAACAGGACGTCGTCGTACGCGCCGATGCCGCTCTCGGTGGCCAGCACCACGACCGCGAGCCCGCCCAGGAACAGGCCGGTCCGCCACACCGGCCAGGGGCGGGCGGGGTGACGCCGGCCGACGCGCCACGCGCCCCACAGGTACAGGGCAGCGAAGACGACGACCAGGGCCGTCACGACAGGCGCGAACTCCCAGCGTTCCAGGACCGCCTGCCAGCCAAACGGGGGCAGCATGGAACCTCCTCTGCTGATCGAGCGTACTCACTACCGTGTGTAGGGGAAGCCGCGGCCCCGTGGGGCCGGGCCGCGATCCGGTTGCGGCCCGGGCCGCAGGCCCTTGCGCTCACGGAAGCGGCAGCCCCTTCAGCCCGGGTAGACGGCCCCGTGCGCTCCGGGAGGCGGCATCCTTGCACTAGGGAGGCAGCCCCTTGCGCTCAGGGAATATGCCAACCAGGCTGGCTGGGCCTAGATCGTTAGGCCTCACCCGGGGGCGGCGGAACCGCAGGACCATCCGACGGACAAGGGCAGGCGACGTTGAGCACTGATCCAGGTGCGATCCGGGCCCCCGGGCCGGGCAGCCTGCACCTGCACCGGTGGAACGACCGGGCCGTGCTGGGCGTGGCCATCGCCGCCTTCGCGTCGGGCTTCGGGCAGTTCGGCGTGGTGGCCGCGCTCGGCGACGTGGCCCGGGGCTTCGGCCAGGTGAGCCACGGCGCGAGCCTCGCCGACCAGGCCGGGCTGTCCGGGACTGACCTGGGCATCGGACTGGCCATCATGCGGCTGGCGTCGCTGGGCGCGCTGCCCATCACCGGCCTGGCCGATGACTTCGGCCGCCGGAGGATGCTGCTCATCACGGTGGGCGCCGGGCTGGTCTTCACGGTGCTGGCCGCAGCCAGCCCCAGTTACTGGTGGTTCGTGGCCATCTTCGCCTGCGGGCGCCCGCTGCTCAGCGCCTCGAACGGGCTGGCGCAGGTCATCGCGGCCGAGCAGACCCCGTCGGCCGAGCGGGCCAAAGCCGTGGCCCTCATCGCCGCCGGGTACGGCGTGGGCGCCGGGGTCATCGCGATCGTGCACAGCCTGGCCTCGCACGCGATCGGGTTCCGCGGCGTGTTCATCCTGGCCCTCGCCCCGCTGGCCCTGCTGCCGCTGGTCGGGCGCTGGGTCCAGGAGCCTGAACGGTTCACCGTGGCCGTGGCCGAGTCCGGGCATCCCATCCCGGTGCTCGACGCCGTGGCCCGGCCGTTCCGGCGCCGCCTGCTGATCGTGGTGATCCTGGCCTTTGCCATCTCCGTCATTACCGGGCCGGCCAACAGCTTCGGCTTCCTGTTCGCGGAGAACATCCTGCACCTGCGGGGCATCGTGACCGCGGGCATGGTGCTCGGGTCCGGCATCGCCGGGCTGGCCGGGCTGCTGGCCGGGCGCTGGCTCGCGGACCGGGTAGGCCGGCGCCTGACCGGCGCACTGGCCATGATGGCCGTGGCGTTGCTGTCCACCCTGACCTACAGCGGCTCCGCCCCGGCCCTGGTGGGCGGCTACATCTCCGCGGTGTTCGCCGCCTCGGTCTTCGCCCCGGCGGCGGGGGCGCTGATCAACGAGTTGTTCCCCACGTCGGTCCGCGCCTCGGTGGTGGGCTGGTCAACGGCGGCCGGCGTGCTGGGGGCGGTGGCGGGCCTGGTCATCTTCGGGACGGTCGCCAACGCTAACGGACAGTTCGGGGTGGCCGGGGTGGTCACCTTCCTGCCTGCCGCGCTGGTCATGGGATTGTTCTGGCTGCTCCCCGAGACCCGCGGCCGGGAGCCGGAGGATCTCTGGCCGGAGGCGTGAGCCCGGGGCGTGAGCCGGGGGCTCGGCAGGCGTGGCCCGGCAGGCGTGGCCCGGCAGGCTGCCTAGCGGGACGGCAGGGCGAGGCGGCGCGCGGCGCGGACCACGCTTTCGCGGCGCCGGGCGTGCTCGGCCGGGTCGCTGTCGCCGGTGCCGGTGAGCATGCGGGCGAGCTGCGGCACCGCGAGCCACCAGGCGGCCAGCGCGATGATCAGGAACACCAGGTGATCGGGGTCGAGGTCGTCATCGAGGATCCCGGCGCGCTGGGCGGCCGCGTAGGCCCGCGCCTTGTTCTGGTAGTGGGCGGTGCGGTTCGCCTCGTCGGCGACCGGACCGTCGGCCAGGCCCTCCCAGAGCAGCAGGCGGGCCAGCGCGGGATGGGCCGCGTGGTAGTCGAAGGTGCGCCCGGCGAACTCGCCGATGTCCTCGAGCCCGCCCGCGGGCAGTTCCACCGAGGCGGCGAGCTTCTCGAGCTCGGCGGTGAGCACGGTCTCGAACAGCGCCTGCTTGTCGCCGAAGTACTTGTACAGGCGCTCCTTGTTGATCCCGGCCCGTCCGGCGATACGGGCCATGGTGGTGCCGTCCGGCCCGTGCTCGGCGAACTCGGCCGTCGCCGCCTCCTGGAGACGGCGCCGCGTCCCCTCGGTGTCCCAGGCCATGTCACCACCTCACGCCAGCCCGGCCAGTCCAGCCGTCCAGCCAGTCCAGTCACCCGGCCAGTCCAGCCGCCGGGCCAGTCCAGCCGCCCGGTCGGCCCCAGCCCAGATCCAACCGCAACGTTGCGGTTGGACGAAGCCGGGGTAGCATATCAATTGCAACCACAACGTTGGAGATGGACTTTACCATAGAGGAAGGGTGCGGACATGGCTGACAGCATCCCTGGCGGGACTCTCACGCTCGCGGACGACCTGACGATCACCCGCATGGGCTTCGGCGCGATGCAGCTCGCCGGGCCGCACGTCTTCGGGCCGCCCAGGGACCGTGATGAGGCGCTCGCGGTGCTGCGCGAGGCCGTCAACCTGGGCATCACGCACATTGACACGGCCGACTTCTACGGCCCCGTCGTCGTCAACGAACTCATCCGGGAGGCCCTGCACCCCTACCCGGCGGAACTGCGCATCGTCACCAAGGTCGGCGCCCGCCGGACCAGCGACGGCGGCTGGCAGACCTCACTCGGGCCCGCGGACCTCCAGGCCCAGGTGCGCGAGAACCTCCAGCACCTCGGCGTGGACACGCTCGACGTCGTCAACCTGCGGCTGTCGAGCCGAGGGCACCGGCGCGGAGTCCCTCGCGGAGGAGTTCGGCACGCTGGCCGGGATGCAGAAGGACGGGCTGATCCGCCACCTGGGCCTCAGCGCCGCCTCGGCAGCACAGCTCAGCGAGGCCCAGGCGATCGCCCCGGTCGTCACGGTGCAGAACCTCTACAACCTGGCCAGCCGGGAGGATGACGCCCTCGTGGACCGGTGCGCGGCCGAGAACATCGCGTACGCCTCGTTCTTCCCGCTCGGCGGCTTCACGCCCCTGCAGTCTGCGACGCTCAGGGACGTGGCCGACCGCCTCGGCGCCTCGCCGCAGCAGGTCGCGCTGGCCTGGCTGCTCCAGCGCTCGGCGACGAGCGTCGTCATCCCCGGGACGTCATCGGTGGCCCACCTCCGCGAGAACGTCGCCGCCGCGAGCCTGGTCCTGCCCGCCGACGCGATCGCGGAACTCGACACCATCGCCGGCGAGCGTGCTGAGGCGTAGATTCCCCGCCCGCCGGCCGGACCGGGGACGAACGGATCACGCGGGCGTGGGCGGATGGCGGCGTATGAGAGGCTAGGAGCCGGCGTCGGGCCGCCCAGCTGGGGCCTGGCGTCGAGGCTGCGGACCAGTCACGGATCAGCAGGCCCCAGGCCAGCGATGATCCGGGTGTTACCGCAGCCGGGAGGGTTCGCCTAGTGGCCGATGGCGGCGGTCTTGAAAACCGCTAGGGGGCGCGAGCTTCCTCGTGGGTTCGAATCCCACACCCTCCGCCCATGTGATGCCGCAAGACATCGAGGACACCGCACCCTCCGCCCAGCCAGCCTAAGCGCGGCCTGACCGGCGGAAACGGCCGGACGGGCATCAGCCGCAGCTTTTTGGCCGTATTTGATCAAGGCCGAGGCGGTCAAAGTTTTCGAAGGCCGCCAGGGCGCCCCTCCGAGTCACATCACTAAGGGTCACCACAGGAACGTAGTCCTCCCTGCGGCAGAACGAAGGCTCGCCCGCCTGAACTCGTCTGGCGGGCGCGAGTCTAGGGCGCGGCAGGCGTCGGTGTGGGGGGCGACGGTGTAGCTGCAGAGCCAGGGGATACGCGCTTGCCTGTGACCCAGATGTGGATGCGGCCAGACCCGTTCAGCTCGGCGATCACTGCTTCCGTGCAGCTATCCGGGTGGGCGAAGGGAAACTTCAGGAAGACATGCACCGTCGTGCGGCCCTTGAAGGTGCCCGACTTGCCGCCCGCGCTGGTGCCCCGGATGCAGGTCATCGTCCAGTTGCCAGTGATGCCCTGCCTGGGGGCCGCCCAGACCCCGACCTTAATCGAGACTGGCTGGTCCAGCGTGGCCGCCTTCGGCTCACACAGCGCAAAGTCTCCTCGCGAGCTGCACGAGCCCATGTTGCGGGTGACCGTCGGGGTCGCCGCAGCGCTGGTGGCTGACGCCGAGGCTGATAGGGCACTGATGAACAAGGTTGCCGCACCAGCGACGGCCAAGCCCAGGACTGTGGTTCTCATGGTCTCCCCACTCAACGGTCAAGGCCGAGCTCTCAGCTCCGCCTCGGTCCCATCAGAAGGACGCGGCGATCGGCGCACTGGTTGACCCGGGAAGCTAGGAGGATCCCGGGTAGGCAAGAAAGCCATGGGCGATTCTCACGGGATATACGCGGGATGGCGACTCTTCTCCAACTGCCCCGCGAAGTGTCTGCCCAGGCCAGCCGACCCACCGAGGGCTACGCATGCCCGGTCTTGACAACCGTTAGGGGACGCGCGCTTCCTCGTGGATTCGAATCCCATACCCTGGGTCCCACACCCTGGGCACCACACCCTCCGCCAACCAGCCTGAACGCAGTCTGAACAGCGGAAACGGCCTGACGGCCCCGTCCGCATCGGTTCGGGCGTGTGCAGCCGTAGGCCAGCGAAAGTCGGCGTGAGCCGCTGTTCGCGGGATGAAACCCGTCACGCGTTCAGTGCCCTACAGAGCCGTCCTTCCTCCATTGTCCGTCGCCTGCGACGAAGACGGGGCAGAGCAGGCAGCTGAGGATATGTCCGCCCGGAGAGGGCAGCGGCCTATCGTGGTAATACCTGCCTCAAGGGCGGAGCTGCGCGATGGGAGATAACGCCGTCTCATGCCGGGCCGCGGGCTCGCGGCGGGGCCAGGCGCCACACGCGGTCGCCGCCGCCGCGGCCGCCGCGGTGATCGTCTTGGCCGGGACGGCCTGCAGCACGGTGACCTCTCGCCCGCCGGCCCGGGCCGAGGCGCCTGCGGTCACTGTGCTCAAACAGGGCGCCAACAACGGCAACGGCGACATCTTCATCACCCCCAGCGGGGGCAGCGTGAGCGGCCCCGAGATCATCAGCAACACCGGCAAGGTGATCTGGTTTCACCGTCTTCCGGCCCACGAGCTGGCCGCCGACTTCCGCACGCAGTCCTACCGGGGCACGCCGGTGCTCACCTGGTGGCAGGGTCCTCCCAACCTGGGCGCCGTCTCGGGCGGGACCGATTTTATCTACAACGACCGCTACCAGAAGATCGCCGAGGTCAAGGGCGGCAACGGCTACTCGGCCGACGGCCAGGAACTCCTCATCACGCCCTGGAACACGGCGCTGATCATCGCCGACACCATCACGACCGCGAACCTGACCTCCATCGGCGGCCCCCCCGACCAGAAGGTCGTCGACAGCATCGTGCAGGAGATCGACATCAGCACCGGCAAGGTGCTCTTCCAGTGGAACGCCGCGGGCCACGTCCCCTATAAGGACAGCGAGCAGCCGCGGCCCGCCTCGGCCGCCACCCCCTGGAACTGGTTCTACATCAACGCCGTCCATCTCGACACCGACGGCGATCTGCTGATCAACGCCCGCTACGCCTGGGCGGTGTACAAGGTCAGCCTGCACACCGGCAAGATCATCTGGGTACTCGGCGGCAAGCACAGCACGTTCAGGCTCAAGGCCGGCCCGGGCAGCTCCTCGACAAGGCGGGCGAGATCTTCGCCTACCAGCACGACCCCGAGGCCATCGGGCACAACGAGTACACGCTGTTCGACGACGAGTCCGGCGGCGGCAGCAGCTACCTGCTTCGCTACAGCCGGGTAGTCACCGTCCGGCTGAATCTGGCGGCCAAAGTGGCCACATTGGTGAAGTCCGTCAGGCAACCCGAGGGCCTGCTGGCCACAGAAGAGGGAAACGCACAGACCACCCGCAACGGCGACTTGTTCGTCAGCTGGGGCAACCTGTCCTACATCTCCGAGTTCAGCCCGACCGGGCAGCTGCTGTTCAACGCCCAGTTGCCAGGCGCTGACATCACCTACCGCGCCTACCGCCTGCCCTGGCATCCGGCCACTTAAGCAGCCTCCGGAGCCGGGTTAGCCGCAGGTAAGCGGTCAGTCGGGCCAGAACTCTTGCGATGAATTCCGGCCGCCGAGGACGTATGGGTTATGGCCGACCGAGATGAGCGTCCGAACCACAGAGAGGTACCTGGCCTGACGCACCCCGCCACGAGCAACCAGGCCACGGACCTCATGGGCTACCTGACCGAGCAGCGCAAGCACGTGCTGGGCATCCTGGAGAACCTGCCCGAGGAAGCGATGCGCCGCCCCGTGCTGCCGACCGGCTGGACCTGCGCCGGGCTGGTCCAGCACCTGGCCCTGGACGTCGAGCGGTTCTGGTTCCGCCAGGTCATGACCGGTGAGCAGGTCGGAGCGGACGAGTTCGGCGATGACGGCTGGCAGGTGCGCCCCGGGGTGCCGGCGCGGCCGTGCTGGACTTGTACCGGCGTGAGATAGCGCTGGCCGACGAGATCATCGCCGCCACCTCGCTGGAAGCCGCGCCCGCCTGGTGGCCGGACTTCTTCTCGCCTGGCTTCCACCTGGACAACCTGCGGCAGGTGCTGCTGCACGTGCTCGCCGAGACTGCCTGCCACGCCGGGCACCTGGACGCCGCCCGTGAACTCATCGACGGCCAGACCTGGCTCATCCTCACCTGACCTAACGGGCCAGCCCGACGGCACCGGCGAGCCTGACGGAGCGACGGCGTGGCCATGGGCAGCGAAAGCCACCATCGTGCGCCGCGGCGCGGCCGGCGCGGGAGAATATTCTTTCGCGTCCCGGGTCGGCCTGGCCGAGGATGGGTACCTGGCGCTGCCCCTGGCGGCGGGCGGAAGACATCGATTGCGGTGACGACGCGATGACCCTGCCGAATTTCGTGGTGATCGGGGCGATGAAGGCGGGGACCGTGAGCCTTCGTCACTACCTCGATGACCATCCCGACGTCTTCCTCGGGCGCGGCGGGACGCTCACCGAGCCGAACTTCTTCATCACTGAGGACAACTGGTCCCGCGGCCGTGGCTGGTACGAGTCCCTCTTCGACGGCGCCGGCCGGGCCGCGGCCGATCGGAGAGTGCTCGCCGTGCTACACCTGGGCCCACGTCTACCGCGGCGTCCCCGAGCGGATGGCGCAGGTCGTTCCGGGGGCACGTCTCGTCTACGTGGTGCGCGACCCCATCGCCCGCATGCAGTCCATGTACATGCACCAAGTGTCAGCCTGCCGGGAGCGACGCCGCGCGGAGGTGGCCCTGCTCGACGGCCGTTACCTCGGGCCAAGCCGGTACGGGTTCCAGCTCGCGGCGTTTCTCGAGCACTTCGACCGCAGCCAGGTGCTCGTGATCGCGAGCGAGGTTCTCCGCGATAGGCCACGTGAGGCACTGAGCGCGGTGTTTGGCCACCTCGGCGTCGATCCGGCCGCGGTTGACCTCGACCAGCGGCATCAAGACCACCGCTCGACTGACAAGCCCGTCCCGCGCCTGCACGATCTCGGGTGGCTACCGCGACGCCAGGTCCAGCTCCGGCCGCGATGGCGACCCGATCGGCGCACCGGGCTGGCCCGGCTCCTCACGACTCGGCGGGCACGGGCCGGCGACTCCGCGATCCCACCCGGACTCCGCGACCAACTCGCCGAGCGTCTTGCCCCCGACCTGCGCCGCTTCGAGCATCTCCTTGGCCACCAGGTGCCCAGTCACTGGAAATGGTCAACTCCGGTGTCCGCTGAACGCGGCTCCTCCGCCCAACGCGGCTCATCCGCCTAACGCCGCTCGTCCGCCTAACGCGGCCCGTCCGCCCAACGCCGCCCGTCCGCCTAACGCGGCCCGTCCGCAGCCGGCTCCAGCCTCAGATGAATGATCAGGCCCGCTTATGCGCGACGACATCGTTCGCTGGCCAGACCGCCCGGTCACGCCCGGCCGGGTCGCGGTCATCACGGTCTCGTTCAACACGCGTGAGCTCACCGCGCTCTTGTTGTGGTCACTACGGCGGATCCTGGAGTGGGAGTCGCTCGAAGTACTCGTCGTCGACAACGGATCGAACGACGGATCGGCGGAGCTGCTGGCGAGGATCGCCGCGGCCGGCGGGTGCCGCCTCGTCGCGAACCCGGCCAACCGCATGCACGGCCCGGCGCTCACCCAGGCCATGTCCGTCCTGGCCGCACGCGGGTCAGACCTGCCGCAGTGGGTGTGGGTCCTCGATTCCGATGTCGTGATCAGCCGGCCCGATGCTCTCAGCAAGGCGCTTGAGAGAGCCGGCGAAACGACGGCCGCGATCGTGGGCGAGTCGTGGTGGGACGAGTGGCACAAGAAGGACCGGTTCCTGGCGTACTCCCTGCTGATCGATCCCGCCCGGGTCTGGCGCGGCGGGATCGAGCCCTTCGTCGATGGGGGTGATCCGGCGTTCGATCTGCTCGAGTCGGCCAGCGCCGCGGGCGAGACGCTCGCCGAGTTCTCCTTCGTGAGGGACCGCTACGTGATCCACCGGGGCCGGAGCAGCCTCCTGGCCGTCTGGGAATCGGGCGACACCACGCACCCCGACTACTGGTGGACGCTGGAACATCACGAGCCGCACTTCGGTCTGGTCGGCGGGGCCGCCGCCGGCCACGAGGAGCTGCTGCGGAGGTTTCGCGCCGAGGTCGGGCCACTTGACGACCCGGACCCGAAGGCGATCGCAGCTCTTTCTGGCCGGTCTTGACGGTTGCAGCTGGCCCTGAGTGAGCCGGCACGCCAGACTTCCTCATGTCGTCGCCGTCCATGCCGCTGCCGTCGGCCCACTGACATGCTCATCAGGACTCTGTCGTCGTCCCTAAGAGGAGGCTTACGTGCCCGAATCCCCGGCCATCGCCCATGTGTCCCTGACCGTCAGCGATCTCGACCGCAGTGTCCGGTGGTACGAGCGGCTGTTCGACGTCACGCTGGTCATGGACGAAACGCCCGCACCGTTCCGCCGGGCGGTCTGGCTCGTCGGTGGTCATTCCCTCGTCGGGCTGCAGGAGTTTCCCGATCCGGCGGACACCATGCCCTTCAACGAGCGCCGGGTCGGCCTGGACCACCTGAGCTTTACCTGCAGCAGCCGGACTGAGCTGGAGGCCTGGAAGGCCAGGCTGGATGAGCTCGGGATCGTCAATGGCGGTGTCGTCGACGCTGTTTACGGCTCGGTGCTGTCCTTCCGTGACCCGGACAACATCGCGCTGGAACTCTTCACGTCAGCTTCGTAGAGCCCGCAGCAGCCGCACCAGCCGCACCGGTCCCGCACCAGCCGCACCAGCCGCACCGGTCCCGCACCAGCCGCACCAGCCACGCCGGTCCCGCACCAGCCGCACCGGTCCCGCAGGCCGCCGCTAGCCGACGCCGTCGAGGAAGCTGAGCACGCGCTGCCGGAGCAGCGTCGCCGCGCTCTCGTCGTAGGACGGCAGGCTGCTGTCGGCGAACAGGTGCTGATCGCCGGGGTACAGGAACAGCTCCGCCTCCTCCGCTGACTGGACGAGATCGCGGGCGGCATCGATGTCGCCGTCCCCGACGAAGAACGGGTCCGCGTCCATCGCGTGGATCTGCACCGGAAGGCCCGGCGGCCACGCGTCCCCGAACTCTGAAGCCGGGATACAGGAGTGGAACAGCAGGGCTCCCTTCGCCCCGGGCCGGGTCTGGGCCAGCATCTGCGCGGGCAGGACCCCGAGCGAGAATCCGGCGTAGACGATTCCGGGGGGCGCCGCCCCAGCGGCCGCCCCACCGGCCGCCCCGGCGGACGCCCCGGCAGTGGCCCCCCGGAGCACCCCCTCGGCAGCGGCCCGCCCGCGGTCGATGATGGTGCCGAAGCCGAGCTGCTCGGCATAGCCGACGCCGTCGTCGAGGCTGCCGAACGTGGCGCCTTCGTAGAGATCGGGCAGCGTCACCTCATGCCCGGCGCCCCGCAACTCGTCGGCGAACTCACCCACGCCCGGAGTCAGGCCCTGGGCGTGATGAAACAGGATGACGTGGGCCATCGGCGCTCCTCAGCAAGCTGGTCCGCGGGACGGGTGGTCTGCAACGGACCGTAGCCCTACCCGGCGGCCCTGCGGGAATCCCCCGCCGGGGAACCTCAGCCCCATCAGCCGGATACATCCTCGATTTCCAGCTGCAGCCACCCCGCCAGGTCGCGGATCTCCCGGTCGATCGCGGCCCGCATCGCGGCGCTGAACGCCACGTCCTCGTGAACCGCGTTGATCCGCAGCACCCCGGCCGCGCGGTCCGCCAGCGCGTCGAGCTTGCCGACCAGCCGGTCGCCGTACAGGATCGGCAGGGCCCAGTAGCCCCAGCGGCGCCGGGCCGCGGGCTTGTACATCTCCAGCTGGTAGTCGAACCCGAAGATCTCGGCGAGCCTCTTGCGGTCGGTCACGAGCCGGTCCAGCGGCGACAACAGCGCCGCCCGGCCCCGGAACGCCCCCCCAAGCCCCCCGGGCTCCCCGTGCCCCCCGAGCCCCCCGAGCTGCCCGGGATCCACCCGCCACGTGCCGCGGACGCCGTCGATGACGGCCGGTTCCCCCGCGTCCCCCACGTCGAGCGGCTCGACCGGCTGCTCAGGCCCCTTGGCCCGGGCGATCCCGAGAGCGGCGAGCCGGCGCTGATCCCGCCGGGCGCGTGCTTCGTCCGCGGGCACGGCCGGGTCGTCGGGGTAGATCCGGTCGGCCAGGTCCCAGAGGCGTTCCCGGTTCTCCCGCGAGGAGACCGCCACCTCGCCGCGCTGTTCCATGAAGTCCAGCAATTTCGTGACGTTACGGTCGTTGGTCCACCCGGTGGACTGCCAGGGGACCGCGCAGGTGTCGGGAAGCTCGCGGGCCGGCAACGGTCCCTCGGACCGCAGCGCCTGGAGGATGTCGCCACGGCATGCGTCGTTGGCCTCGACCCAGGTGAGCTGGTAGTTCTGCCAGTCGCGCAGCGGCTCCGGTCCGGGCCAGGCCTGCATGGCGGCCCGGAACAAGGCGATGTCCTCGGCCGGGCGGAGCACGCCGCGGAACTCGACCAGCGACCGGTCGATGACCTGGGCGTCGAGATCGGCGGGCGTGAACGACGAGCCGAGCCGGCTCCAGCAGACCAGGCCGGCGCTGGGGGCCACCGCCGCGGTGAGGTCGACCTGCACCAGGCCGAGGTGACGCACCAGCCCGAGCAGGCCGGCCTGCCGCGGCGTGTCCAGCCGCTGCGCTCGCACCGCGATGCGGCGCGCGTCCTGGCGCGACAGCCGGTGCACCATGGCCGCCACGGTAGCCGAGCCGGCCGACAGTCACCGTGACCCGCGCCCGCGCACCAGGGGCTCAGCCAGCCGGAGGTCACTCCGGGCGGGTGATGCTGGCCGATATGGGCGGGCCCAGACTCACAACAGGCAGGCCAGTCAGCCTGACCAGCGGCAGAGACACGAGCAGCAGAGACAGGGGCAGGCATACGGCCATGGCACCCGCACCGGGACATCGGCGCCGCCCAGCCCTGACGCCTCCGCAGGCCGAGTGGGTGTGACCGTGCCCGGCAGTGCGAACGAGGGCGCAGATCAAGCGCAGGCGGCGGGCCCTGCTGGCCGTGGTACGCACGCTCGCGACGACGATCGTGCTGGTCGCCTCCTACTACCTGCTCCCACTGGATCATCTCTCCAGCCTGCCCCTGGCGGTCATCCTGGTGGGGGGACTGCTGATCCTGCTTCTGATGAGCGTGGGCCAGGTACGCCAGATCCTCCGGACCAAGTACCCCGGCGTGCGGGCGGCCGAGGCCCTGGCCACCACGGTGCCGCTGTTCCTGCTCCTGTTCGCCTCGGCGTACTACGTGATGGAGCGGGCCAGCCCGGCCAGCTTCAACGACCACCTCACCCGGACCGATGCGCTGTACTTCACGGTGACCACGTTCAGCACGGTGGGCTACGGGGACATCACCGCGACCAGCCAGTCCGCGCGGCTGATAGTGACCGTCCAGATACTCCTCGACCTGCTGGCCCTGGGCCTCGGCGTGCGCGTGCTGCTCGGAGCCGTGCAAATCGCCCGCCAGGGCCGCTCGGCCCCCGCCAGCCCGGCCGCCGCCAGCCCGGCCCCTGCGGACCCTGCCCTCGCCCCCCCGCCCCCCGCTGACCCGGCCCCCGCCACCCCGGCCGCGGCCGATCCCGCCCCCGCCGATTCCGCTCCCGCCGCCCCGGCGGCCGCCGATCCGCACGCCCCGCGGCACGGTGCCGGGCCGCCCGGCCCGGATGATCCCTAGACGGGCGCGATCCCGGGAAGCCCCGCTCCGAAGGGCGGATCACTGTCCGGGAACGCCTCGGCCAGGCTGCTGAACACGGCCACCAGCCGGTCCACCCCCGCCGTGGCCAGGACCGCGCGGACGTGCGGGCTGGCCGCGGCCACCCGCAGTTCCCCGCCGCCGGCGTCGGTGTAGCGCAGCGCCATGAGCAGGGCACTCATGGCGTGCCAGTCACAGTCCTGCTGCGCGGTCAGGTCGGCCACGATGAGGGAGTGGTCCCGGCTGACCGATGCGAGCGCTTCCCAGAAATGCTGGGCGGTCCGGGCGTCCACCTCACCCAGGGGCGTCACGATGGCCAGGCCACGCTCTGACCTGACGCGGGCGCCGTGCTCCAGGGTTCCGTCGGTCAACGTCTTCACGCTTTCCGCCCCGCGGGCTCGGCTTGCCGTTGTCTCGGGTGCCGCGTGAGCGCACGCAGGCAGCCAAGAATGACGGCTGTTTCGTCAACCCCGCGAAAACCTAACCCTTGGCCTAAACCCCCACAAGTCCCCCATCCGGGTGACTCACTCCGCTGCCGCATCCGGAAGTGGCCAGGCCACTGCTGCCCGCCACTCCCCCTGGCCAGGCAACTCGACCCGCGCCCTCCGCGAAGGAAAGGCTCAAAAACCTCCGCAACGGACTTTCCGGCCCGGTCCCTCCGGCCAGCCCGGCGCCGTCCGCCCCAACGGCCACCCGCCGGCGCCTGCCCTGAGCCGGACCTGGTTACTTCTTCGACTTCGCGTCCACCACGGTGGTCACCAGCCCGGTTGACACGTCATAGACGTGGCCGGAAACCAGCACGTCCGGCGGGATCTCGCCGGCCCACAGCACTCGCTCGACATCGGTCCGGACCGTGCGGGCCGGATCCAGGACCGGCGTGTCCGCGAGGGTCCGCTCGTCGGTGCCGACCCGCTGGGCGAAGCCGTGCCGGAGGTTGTCGTCAGCCAGCAGGGTCGATCCGCAGTCGGTGTGGTGAATGATCGCGACCTCGAAGTACGGGCCCGCCGGTGCCTTGGTCTCGACCAGGTAGCTGGCGTAGGCGATGTCCTGGGTGACGGCCGGCGTCACCCGCCCTCCGATGTTCCGCTGCACGAGTGCCTCGCCGAGCGTGATCCCGAGCGTGGCCGCCGGATCAACCCGGCAGTCGATGCACGTGACGATGTACAGGTTCAGCCGCGGGATGAACGGAAGCGGCGGCATGTTCCGGCGGGCGTCAGTACGGGCGAAGGCCTGGTTACGGTCAAGAAGCGGAGCGAGGTTGGACATAGTTTCGCGCCCTTCATCGGTGGTGAGGTGCAGGTGCGCCTGTGAGCGAGAACGGCTGACCGGCGCGCACCTCGGACGAGCAGGGAATCTACGTGCGCACCGGTCCATGCTTGACCACGCGCGATGCGCCGGCGAGCCGCAAGACGGCCTGGATTCGTCAGGATTCTGCCTGCCGCCGGCCAGGTCTGCGCAGCCGGGACCGGCCCGGCCGGATACCGCGCCTCACCGGGGATTCGTGGTGCTGGAGCGCATCCGGCTGGCGGCCCCGGTAGGCGGCCCGGTAGGCGGTAGGCGTGGTCCCGGCGTCGCGCGCCAGGTGCAGGCGCAGGTTCGCGGCGCTACCCAGGCCGGTGCGGGCGGCGACATTCTCGACCGGCAGGTCACTGACCTCCAGCAGCCGACGGGCCTCGCGCACCCGGGCGGCGGTGAGCCAGCGCAGTGGCGCGATCCCGGTCTCGGCGACGAAGCGGCGGGAAAAGGTGCGCGGCGCCCAGCCCGCATGGCGGGCCAGGACCGCGACGGTCAGCGGCTCGGCCAGGTGCTCCAGCGCCCACTCACACGTCCCCGCCAGGCTCTGCCCCGGTGGCGGCACGGGACGCTGCAGCCACTGGGCCTGCCCGCCGTCGCGGTGCGGGGCCACCACCATATGGCGGGCCACGTCGACCGCCACCTCGCTGCCGTAATCGGCGCGCACCAGCTGCACGCACAAGTCGATCCCGGCGGCCAGCCCGGCACTGGTCAGCACATTCCCCTCATCCGCCCACAGCACATCCGGGTCGACCGTCACCGCCGGATAACGGGCCGCCAGCTGGCCGGCGTACTGCCAGTGCGTGGCGGCCCGGCGGTGATCCAGCAGCCCGGCCGCAGCTAGAGCGAACGCCCCGGTACACACCGAGACCACCCGGGTGCCGCGCGCGGCCGCCTGGCGCAGCGCCGCACCGACCTCCTCGCCGGGATCGTCCAGCGGCATGTAACCCGGCACCACCACCGTGTCCGCGGCCTCCAGAACCCCCAGGTCATGCTCGGCGACCACGGCATATCCCGTCGTGGACGCCACCAGCCCGGGGGTGGGCGAGCACACGGTAAAGCGGTAGCGCGATGCCTGTATGCGGTCCCCGAAAACCTGCGCCGGGATGGCCAGGTCAAAGGGCTCCACCGCCGGCAAAGCGAGCGCGACCACAGTATGCACAAGCAAAAGCCTAGAGGGCCGGGTCTGTCCGCGGATCGTCCGTGCTCCCGCAGCCGTCCTGGCCGGGACCTATCGCCGGGGGCCCACCGGGCCCGGCAGGGTTCTCGCAATTCGTGACCAGTTGCCCACTTTTAGTAGTACCGTCGGGCGGGACAAAGATGACGCGGGACACAGATGAGACCGTGATGGGGGGCCTGCCATGTTCTGCTTCGGGCTGTCGTCCTCGGGCGCTGGTTCACCCCGGGCGGCGGATGAAAGCCGGGTCGTAGAGGTACCAGCCTTCGCGGCCGCCCACGGCCGGGCTGGCGTACCAGCGGAGCCCCACGCACCAGCGGCCATGCCGGTCCTTACGCTGACCCGTAACCTGGGCCCACGCCCATGTGCCATCCTGGAGCAGGATCTCGGCCTCAGTGTCCTCCGGGATGGTGGAGCCGGGCACGGCGTCGGCGGGCATGGCCCGCTCCAGCGTCGGCTCGCGGGCAGGGTCCGAGGCGGCCATCTGGCCAGAATGCGCCTCGGCTCGTAGGCTCCAGTGCCAGTTTGGGCATTTTTTCGCAAATGTTTTCGGATGGACTCAGCTCGCCGAGCCGGGCCTCCTGATCAGCGCCACCCGAGTGCTCAGGTTCACAGTGCGAAGTGAGCACGTACGGGTAGATGCGCGCCCTGGGCGCAGCGTGGCGGCCCAACTATCTGAGGGGGGAGCCATGCGCGGACAGCACCACGCAGGGACCAAGAACGCCAGCGGCAACGCCAGCGCGGTCGTCGGCACGGTCGTGATCACGCTGCTGATCCTGCTGGCAGTCGTGATCTTCCTGGCCATGCGGTAGAGATCCAGGCCGGGCCCGGCGGGCGGTGGCCCGGCCATCCGCAGGTTCAGGTGAGGACCGCCTAGAACGCGGCTACCAGCTGGTCATCAGGTCGTCGGCGGTCTCCATGCCGGCCCGCCAGACCGAGCGGGCGATGATCTTGGTCGGGTCGGCCCGGTCGCGGTAGCGGGCGGCGATATCGGTGCACTCCTCCAGCAGGCCCTCGGACAGCGTGGTCGGCTGCAGGCCGAGGGCGAGGAACTGGTCGTTGCGGACGATCAGCTCGTTCTCCTCGGCCTCCTGCCGCGGGTTCGGCAGGTAGGCGATGTCCGCGCCGGTCACGTCGCCGACCATCTTGGCCAGGTCGAGCACCCGGTGGGTCTCGGTGATCTGGTTGAGCACCCGCGGCCGGTCGCCGGCCTCCGGCGGGTTGGTCATGCGCGATCTCGATGCACCGCACGGTGTCCCGGATGTGGATGAACGCGCGGGTCTGGCCGCCGGTGCCGTGCACGGTCAGCGGGTGCCCGATCGCGGCCTGCATCAGGAAGCGGTTCAGCACGGTGCCGTAGTCGCCGTCGTAGTCGAACCGGTTGATCAGCCGCTCGTCCCGGCTGGTCTGCGTCGGTCTGGGTGCCCCAGACGATGCCCTGGTGCAGGTCGGTGATCCGCAGCCCGTCGTTCTTGGCGTAGAACGCGAACATCAGCTGGTCCAGCGTCTTGGTCATGTGATAGACCGAGCCGGGGTTGGCCGGGTGCAGGATCTCCCGCTCCAGCTCGCCGTCCGGGCGTCGGCACCTTCACGGTCAGGTAGCCCTCGGGGATCGGCGCCGTGCCCGACCAGCCGTAGCCGTAGACGCCCATCGTGCCCAGGTGCGCCAGCGCGGCGTCGATGCCGGTGTCGACCAGCGCGGCCAGCAGGTTGTGGGTGGCCCGGACGTTGTTGTCGACCGTGTAGCGCTTGGTCGTCGGTGGACCGCATCGAGTACGGCGCGGCGCGCTGCTCGGCGAAGTGCACGATCGCGTCCGGCCGCAGCTCGGCCAGCAGCGCGGCCAGCCGGTCGTACTCGGTGGCCAGGTCGAGGTTCACGAAGCCGATCTCCCGGCCGGAGACCTCGCGCCAGGCGCCGCATCCGCTCGCCGATCGGCCGGATCGGCGTCAGCGACTCCACCTCGAGGTCGACGTCGATCTTCCGGCGGCTGAGGTTGTCGATGATGGTGATGTCGTGGCCGCGGTCCGACAGGTACAGCGACGTCGGCCAGCCGCAGAACCCGTCGCCGCCAAGAACCAGGACGCGCATGGTCATTCCCTTTCGTTGGTATACCGCATCTATGCGACTCCGATTGAGCCGCAGTATTCACGTTTCGATGGAGACCCAGTCAGTGGCCAGTCCCGGCCTCCTATCCACAGCTCGAATCCGGCTGAGATCTGGACGAGCAGGTCGGTGGCATTCGCCCAGCCACGATCAACCGCGTACCGCAGGAAAGAGGTCAGATTAAGGCTGGCTACCGAGGGACGCTGATACTTGAATCTGAATTGAACCATGTTCCAGGACACCCCGGCCGGGTTAGCCCGTCTTACGCACCTGGCGGAGAATTCCTCGCCATCAATCAGCACGGCCGTGCCGCTTCGCGCGATGGGGTAAGTGAGCATCACCATGATCTCAGTGGTCCGGTATTGCGGTCCTGGCCAGCGTGAGCAGCACCATGCGTCATAGGTGGTGTCCCATTTGCTGCCCGCGGCAGCGTTCTGGGAAGTCTGCCACGAGCTATAAATCGCAGGAAGACGCGACAGTGGGGCGGGCAGCAGGTTGTTAAGGCTCTTATTGGCCCAGGGACTCGGACCGCGCGAGACATTGGGATAACCCATCACGTCGGCACTGTTAGCCAATGATCTTGTGACCGTGAAGTTTGGGTCTCCCACAGTGCCCTGGATACACTGTTCCCCCGCGTAGCGGGCATAGTTCCAGGCGTTGTTGCTGATCTGGTATTCATCGCCTGCCGCGGAGGCGATCTTCATGCTCTGTGTTTTACCGCATAGTGTGAAGGTTTCCATACCTTGCTACCTCCTTCCGGAACGTCACAAGTGCCGCCGGGTTATCCTGCGGGCGGTAGTAGCCCCTGGCCGTGGTCTGATCGAAGTACACGATGCCGATGACGCTCGACCGGTAAGCCTCGGCATAGAGGTCACGGATCTGGCTGGCCTGGCCGGTGCTATCGAGCACGCCGGCTTCCGTGATGAGGATCGGTTTCGATGTCTGGCGGCGGAGTTCCCTGACCGTCGGGCCGAACACTGATGAGAACGAGTCGGCGGGCTGCCTGAGATAGCCATCAATGCCGATCCAGTTGACGTATGAGTTACCGGGGTAGTATTCCATCGGCCCGCATTTGAAACCCGCATTAGTCCGGTTGATCGTGTACACCCACATCGTATTACGCGATCCCAGCAGCTGGTGCATGCGCCGCCATGCTGAGATGAACACGCCCGGCGTGGTACGTGTGCATCCCCACGGAAACCAGTTGCCGTTCATCTCGTGCCCGAACGAGAGCGCGACAGGTTCCTTCATCTTCCGAAGGTCCTGGCCCCATTTTTCGAGTATCTTGTCGTACCGGCCGGCGAGAATGTTGGAAACGGGCTGCTTATAGTCGATCTGGACGATCGGCATCGCGCCATCCCGCTCGATGGTCTGCAGCTCGCCAAAGGGGAAGGTGATGCCTAGCGGAACGTATATCTGGACTATCCCAGGATGCTCTCCCGTGGTGCTTCTCCAGGTTACGAGGTCGCTCAACTTGGGAAGCGCCACCCCGTTGTACCACAAGTTACGGGACGGTGGCGTGAAATAGGTCTCAGACGGCCTCCTGGCACGTGCCCCGCCGAAAGGTGAGTCATGGAAATACGCCATCCCCAGGACGGCAACCGCGAAAAGCGCGAGTGGCAGCAGCGCGGGTATGACCATACGCGATGGCCTCACCTAGCATCCTCGAGGACTTCTACTGGTGCGGTCAATTGCTCTGCGCCGGCCTGGCGGGTGTTCCATCCTTGCTTGTACCAGGTCACCAGCGAGTAGACCCTGATCCAGTGCAGGATGACGAGCATCCACAAGATCGATGTGGGATAGGTCAGCCAGGTTACGAGCCGCATGAACCTGGTTTCGTCGCTGCGATGGATTGAGAAGATGCGCAGGCCGGAGAGATATGCCCATGGCACCAGGGCGCCGAGCATCCAGAGCAGTACGCCACGCGAGGACGGCCACGACATCGCGATGACCACGGGAGTGGCGATGGCCGTCAGGAACAACTGAATGCTCAGCAGCGTGAACCACCAGCTGTATGTCCGGAGCCGCAGATACTTTATCCGCCAGCAGTTGCGGATGGCACTGCCCCTCATCCATCGCATCCATTGCCGCAGGTGGTGGGACAAGTTTTCCGGGAACATCGAGAACGCGAAGGCATTCGATTGCTGGACGGCTTTCCCCCGGCAACGCGCGAAGAGGGTCAGCGCCGCGTCGTCCCCGAGCTTTATGGGCTTACCCAGGAACGTTTCCTCCAGGTACGCCGGCACAACCTCTTCGAGCATACGGGATCGGTAGAGCGCAAACGGCCCGCGATTCACCAGGATGTCCCCGAAGGCAGTCTGCGCTCCGCAGGCGATGACCTGGAAGAACAGCGTGCGAGCGTAGACTGTCCGGGTGATCCAATTCTCCCGGAAGTTCATGGCAAGCTCCATCCCTGCCACCGACCATACGTCAGGGTCTATGAACGGCCGTATGCCATATTCGATCGCGTTGTGGGCTAGCGCGCTGTCTGAGTCCACGGTGACCGTGATGTCGGCGTCCATCGGCTCGGCGAACGATCGCGCCTGCGCGTATTTCTTCCCCTGGTTTTTCTGCCAGATCCAGCGGACCCATGTGCCGTCAGCCCGGCCTTCCCAATGGTCGCGGAGTTGGGTGTAATCTTCTCCCGAACCGTCATCCACCACATCGATCCGATATGGTGGGTGTGTCTGGTTCACGAGCGCCCACAGCGTGCGGTCCAGAATCTCTGGTGACTCATTGTAAACGGGCAGCGTTACCGCAACTTTCAGGCGGGACAGCCCCCGTTCCTGTTCTTCGGTTACCGCTACGGGCCTGTCAAGCCACGACAGCATCCATTGCACCGTGACGAGAAGCGTGCCTAGCATCCAAGCGCACAGGAGCCATCTGTAGGTGGCGTGGTCCCAGATATAGACCAGATGCCTGGTAAAGAGGAGCACGACCATTAAGGTGCCGGCCGCGATGCTCGGAATTACCTTACCCCGCCGGTATTCTGCTACAGGTACGTCATAAGAATCAGCTAGGGCTCCTCGACGGGCTTGCCCTGGCGCCACACGTAGCGACACAGCATTGCCCAGACGATTGTCATCCCGCCACTCGCGGGTACCACGAAAGCCATGTCGTGCAGGAATTTCATCTAGTTCACCTGCCTTCCCCGGAGAAGTCTTACGGCGATGAGCGCCGATCGGGATTAGCGTAAACATCTCAGGCCAATCCTTGTAATTGCTCATGCAGGCGTTTATCCTTGTCCCCCGCTGGCCGGCATGGTGCGCGAACAGACAGCAGGATCCATGTGAGAGCGCCCAGCAAGAACATCTCAGTCCTTGGTGGTGCTGAAGGGCAAAAGGCACACAGCCGAATCAGAACTATCAAGCTGCGGCAGAGAGTCTCCGGCTCATGCCGCTGCGCGTCTTCGCGGTGATGAAGTCACTGATGAGTGAGCGAGGATTAATTCCGGAATATATTTATGCATGTGGGTGCCCAGGTCCTATGGGAAGGTGTCAATGAGCCTTGCCAGCGGAGGATCGGGTCTGCTCCCCCAAGCAGCAAGCGTTCCGCCCCGAACGCATGCCCTCGAAGTCACTCTATATCCGGACTTCCTAAGAGATGCTTCTGTTTGCGTAACAAGTGTGCAGGTCTATTTGTCTGCGGCATGACTGTGCGGGCTGGGTCGGCGTGCCGGTGATGTCATGATGCGTGCACCGGGTGATCTTGCGTTGTAGTGTCCGGGTGTGCCTGGTGATCATGCTGGTTCTGGCGATGAGGTGCTGGCTGCGCTGGTGGCCTCGCTGCGCGCGTGAGCTGGCTGATTCGCAGGCCGCTTTGGTGCAGGCCGTCGCGGAGCTGGCACGGGCGCGGGAGCAGATCGCTGAGCTGGAGGCCCGGCTGAATCAGACGCCGCGCAATTCCTCGAGGCCACCATCGGCGGAGGGGCTGGGCAAGCCGCCGCCGCGGTCGCTGCGGAAGAAGAGCGGCCGGAAGCCGGGCGGGCAGGACGGGCATGAGGGCCGGACGTTACTGCAGGTGGCGAGGCCGGACCGGGAAGTGCCGCATGAGCCGGCCTGCTGCGGCAGGTGCGGGGCGGGCCTGGCGGGCCGGCCGGTCACCGGGGTGGAGCGCCGGCAGGTGCTTCGATCTGCCGCCGGTGGCGGTGAAGGTGACCGAGCATCAGCTGATCGAGCGGGAATGCGGCTGCGGGCACCGCACCAGGGCCGTGGCCCCGGCAGGGGCGGATGGCCCGGTGCAGTACGGGCCGCGGATCGCCGCGATCATCATCTACCTCTATGCCGGGCAGTTCCTGTCGAAGAAGCGGACCGCGCAGGCGCTGGCCGAGCTGTTCGGCGTCCCGCTGTCGGCGGGCACGGTCGCGGGGATCACCGCCCGGGCCGCCGGGCGGCTGGGCGGCTTCCTGGAGCGGGCCCGGGAACAGATCGCCGCCAGTCCGGTGGCCGGGTTCGATGAGACCGGGTTCCGCGTGGAAGGGAGGCTGCACTGGGTGCACTGCGCCCGCACCGGCAGGTACACCCTGCTGATGGTGCACCCCCGGCGCGGGAAGAAGGCCATGGAGGCGATGGGCGTCCTGCCGTCCTTCGCCGGGGTCGCCGTTCACGACGCCTGGGCCCCCTACGACACTTACACCGCGCCTGAGCATCAGCTGTGCTGCGCGCACGCGCTACGCGAACTGCAGGCCATCACCGACGTGGCGCCTGAGGGCGCATGGTGCTGGGCTGCTCAGGCCGCCGAGGCGATCACCGGGATGCAGAAACTGGTGAGCGAGGCGATCAGCCAGGGCCATGACGCGGCGGACCCGGCCGCGCTGGCCGCCTGGATCCGGACCTACCGCTCCGCGGCCCTGATCGGGGCCAGCCAGACCGCCGCCCGCTCCGGCAAGCTGATGAAAAAACACAACGCCCTGGCCCGCCGCCTGCTCGACCGCCAGGACGACTACCTGCAGATTCACCAGGGACTGGCGGGTGCCACCGGACAACAACGGATCCGAGCGCGACATCCGCATGATCAAGCTGAGACAGAAAATATCCGGCTGCCTGCGCACCCTCACCGGCGCCCGGCAATTCTGCGCGATCCGCAGTTATCTTTCGACCGCCGCCAAGCACGGACTCAGCTTCTTCGACGCCCTTGTCATGCTCACCGAAGGCCAGCCCTGGATACCCCCGCCGCCTGATCACGAATGGCCAACCCTGATACCTGCTAAATCCATGTGGTCTATGTTGCGCTTATGAGTCACGGCCATGAATAACAGATAACCGAAGACGGAGCACGCGGGGTACTGAGACCCTCAGTGGCGCAAGTGACAGGTGAGGCGTTGCGGACATTAAGCCTGCTCGGTGGGGCGGATCAGCACCTCGTTGACCGCGACGTGCCGCGGCCTGGTCACGATGTAGGTGATCATGTCCGCGATGTCCTCGGCTCCCATCGGCTGCATGCCGGAGACCTGGCCGCGCATGGCCTCGAGCACCTCGGGCCGGTTGTGCCCGGCCAGCTCGGTCGCGGTGGCCCCGGGCTCGACCAGCGAGACGCGCACGTGCCGCTGGGTGACCTCCAGGCGCAGCGCCTCACTGAACGCGCCGATGCCGTGCTTGGTCAGGTTGTAGACCGCGCTGCCGTTGCGGGCGATCCGGCCGGCCGTCGAGCTGATGTTCACCATGTCGGCGACCTGGCGTGGCCCGTCCTCGGCCGCCCGGAGCAGATGCGGCAGCGCCGCGTGCGCGCAGTAGAGCAGCCCCATCACGTTCAGGTCGACCATCCGCTGCCATTCCGACAGCGGCGCGCCGACCGCCGGCCCCAGCAGCATCACGCCCGCGTTGTTGACCAGCGTGTCGAGGCGGCCCAGCTCAGCGACCGTCCGCTCGACCGCGTCCGTCGCCTGCTGCTCGTCGGTGATGTCCGACTCCAGCACGAGCACGGTCCCGCCCTGCCCGCGGATGCCCGCCGCGAGCTCCTCCAGCCGGTTCTTGCGCCGGGCCGCGACGGCAACAGCCGCCCCCTCACTCGCGAGCGCGATGGCCGTGGCCGCGCCGATGCCGCTGGACGCCCCGGTCACCAGCGCGACCGTGCCATCCAGCCGGTCAGGCGTCGTCCGCCCCCGGCCCGCAGCGGGCGCCGCCTGGTCAAAGAAGGGTGTCTCGGGCATGACTAAGCTCCTCAAATCCACTGCTGTCGCCGTCCCCACCGCCGCGCCGCTCCAACCAGCACCCAGCCGAGGGACTACCTGAAGGATCCTCCGTTGCCACCCCAGTATAAACGGAGCTTCCTCCGGTTAAAGATGACCGCCGGGCTATGCCTGCTGTCCCTGGTCGCCGGTGATGAAGGTGCCCTTGCCGACCACGCTAGTGACCAGGCCGCGTTCGCGAAGTTCCCGCATCGCCCGCCGGACCGTCAGGTAGGCAACACCCCACTGCTCAGCCAGATCCCGTTCGGCCGGCAGGCGGGACCCTTTCTTCAGTTGCCCAGACGCCACCCGAGCCGCCACATAGTCCGCGATCTGGATATAGATGGGCACTGGCGAGGCCGCGTCGATCGTCAGGTGCTCACTAGCCATGTTGATCAACATAAAGCACAGCTGACCTGCTAAAAGACATGCGATGCTATACATGGCGATGCATGGCTGTGTATCCTCGGAGCATGACTGAGGATCCCCCAGCGCGCTTACACACAGGAAGCAAGGCGCGGGCTACGGACGCATTGTCGCCCTGGCGCGCCCGCTGCCAGATTGCGTTCGCCCAGGAAACGGGAGCGTGGGTGGCGGTAGAGCGACCCACACCAACGGCACAGAACGTGCTCATCGGCCGCACCGTCGAAGAGTTGGCGGCCAAGCTTGCCGCAGAGTACGGAACCCCGACGTGACGATCGAAGCCGTGCCGTGCAGCCACGCCGGTTGCGTGGACCTCCGAGACTCGCGCTATCCCGACCACGACGTACTGCACATGTCCACCGGGGAATGGATCGAGTTCCTGGACGCGGTGAAGAGGGGAGACTTCGACCACTTACGCGGCCCAGCCAAGCCCGTCTGAGCGTTGTCCCCAACTACTGCCGGTAGCCGTGCCGCGACGGATGACCCTGGTCTTCGAGCCACACCCGGGGCAAGCGGCACACACATGCCACTTGCCCCGGCCGCTACAACGTCAACGGCAGTTCAACGTGGACAGCAAGGATGGGTACACAACTCAGCTGAAGAGGCAGAGCTCCAGGATCAGAGCTTCAACGGCCCCTTCCCGCTCCTCTGGCTTCCCGTACCTCACCGAACGGCCGATCTCGGTCCCTATGTCGAACTCGTCGAGGTAGCGGAAGATCCCCTCACGGCCGTGCCCCAGCGCGATGTCGTACCCGAGCAGGAGCGCAGCGTGATGCATCTCGGGTGTCGCCACCCTGTTGAGCACAGTCCGCATGACCCGGCCCTTGAGACCGCGGGCCCGTTGGGTGATCCACTGACGGCGATGGCGTCCCCTCACGCTGTACGCGTGTGTCTAACATGCCTGGCCTCTTTCGTTAGCAGGGTCGGTCCCGGCCCGGCCAGGCTTCCCCCCCAGCCGCGCCCACTATCTAACAGAGAGACGCGTAACCGTCGCTCTGGGTGTACAGGGACTTGACACGGGATACGCCACGATCAACGCCAGGGACCACGTGGTGCCACTGGCAGGAACGCGAACACTGCGCCAGGATGCCTGTCTTCTGGCTCCCGGCTCCACCAACACAGGCTGGGCGGATCATGTCCAGGCCGGGCACTGATCGGCCTCCACGAATGACGCAGTTCAGAAACCTGGCCAGTTGCAGCTGATTTGGTCTCCAGTTACCGGCCGCCAGGCATCCCGGTGACGCCCGGTAGCGAATGCTGCATGCCTTGCCGGATCTCTCCCTGCATGATCTGCGCCGACTTAGCATCACCCGTTGTGGGCCCAACAGTGTGTCCGCCGCGCAAGGGCCTCTGTTGGGTTCAGCACTGGCTGGATGCAAGATCACGGCCTCCGGCCGGAGTACAACGGCCGCTTCAGCTTAGACCAGCCGACCGAAGTCAATCCCGCGGCGCTATCGCGATTCTGGCCCGCACCCCGGTTGCCGGGCGTATCAGTAAGCGGACCGCCCCTGACAGTCCTGTGGATTCCGATCTCAGTCCACACCCGAGATGCCGTTGTCGGCACGACAGATGCCGGAGAAACCGGACCTCCCGAAACGCCCCTTCGAGCCGGGAGTGGTTGCGGCGCGTGCCAAGCGCCATCGCGGTGATGAGGCAGGCGCTTAGGCCCATCAGGAGCAGTGGGATAAAAGTTGGACCATTAGCGGCGACGCGCCAAAACGCCAGTATCACCCATGCGAGCCCGGTGCCACCGTTCCACAGAGCTATACCCAGCCACACACGGCGCGTACCGGATTTCCGTTTGCTACTGCCGTGGTCTGCCACCCCAATTGCTTACGGCGGCAGATGTCCCATATCGCAAATAGGTGTGACCACCCGTACAGCAACTTCGCGGCGAAGGCTTCAAGGCCGTATTGGCATCGTTTTTCACGCCGGGAAGACGACCGTACCATAGAGAATTGACGGCAGGAGAAGCCCATAGTTGGCCAGTCGCACCTCTTGAGGCATGAAGGTCAGGAGAATCAGGGGAATCGACTGAGCAGCGAACGTAAAAATTGCCGTGTGTACATAATAAAAGAGACCAGACAGATAGCCGCAGCGAGTTCGCCAGCGCATCCGCATAGTCCAGAACTTCCGGGAACCGATTAGTGACATGGATCCAGCGCACCACCGGTACTGCTGCGTGAGAAATGAATCCGGGTCCGACGGGCAAAGTCCCGTGGCTAGGGGAACTGGGATGTAGCGCAAGCGCCAGCCTGCACGTCGCAGGTCGAACCCTGTGTGGATGTCTTCGGAGTGCTCGATAGGCGTGGTGCCCCCATTAACTGCTAGCGCAGTTCGCCGGTAGACCGCGCAGGAGCCCACGCACATGGCCCCATCGTGCCGATCCAGGGAAACCTGGATAAGCCGGTAGAACAATTCCTGCACCGCACCAGCCCCGCGTTCCACCCATGACATGGCTCCGCGAGTCCGGAAATACTGTGGGGACTGCACAATGCCCAAGGTAGAATCAGCGTCAAAATAAGGCAAAAGTTCGCTGGGAAGGTCTGAACGCGGAGCAAAGTCAGCATCCAGGAGCAAGACGAAGTCGCCGGTGGATCGGGTAAAGCCGTAGCGGAGATTCCCAGCCTTTTTCAACCGCCCTCGATCTGGGCGGGCAAGATAAGTGAATTCAAAGTCGGCCGCCATAACACGTACCTGATGGCTGCCTCCGTCGTCAAGCACGTATGCAGTCGCGGTACCGGAATAAGCCTTTATCAGCTCAAGGACATGTATCCACGTGTTCTCAAGTACATCCAATGGCTCACCGCAGACGGGTAGGAAGATATCCAGCGAAGGATGGCGAACTGGCCGCCACGAAGTGACGAGTTTGCGATGCGCGACTGCGTCGAATCCGCTAGTCCCAATATTTACGTAAATTGAAATCATAAAATAGATGATGCTAAATACCACAAAAGGTATGTATATCCACATAAACAACGGGTTAAGGAAAACAAAGCGGACTTGACTAACGATCAGTGCTCCGAAACTGATAAGAGTGCTAGCTACGATCAGCCAGACCCCCCGCTCCGCATAATCATACTTTTCCGCATCCGTCGGAGGTACAGGCAGTCGGGAGCCACACCTGTGTCGGCCTGAAGTCGGCTTTCGATCAAGTATGGTTACCATGATGATCTCTTCCTCCTCGACGCCGCCCCGACTCGTAACGCCATATCTCGATCACCTTGTGACCCCAATGTGGGATAGGTATGGTATCGATGTCCTTATAACCCGGAGTTATTCTGAGAGCGCGAACGAGCGTCTCATAGAGTTGCGGATTCTCGCTTGGATCAACTTCCAAGATTGAGAAATAATGATTGTATATCGCTTGAGTATAGGCAGGCGGCCCGCTAAGCAACCGTCTCTGAGCGGGATCCCAGTAATTGAAATACCACGCCCCCACAAACCCTCCAGCCTCACCTGCAGGTACTTTGTTGATCAGATAATAAGCAACCACATTGTCTGATGTAACGAGGCACGGACAGGAGGCAGCGGGTATTAGCCTCCCCAAAATCGTTGTAGCTTTGGTCATGTTGGGCCAGCCTTCAGGGAACAGCGCGTTCGCCTGGATCACGCCACTGAAAAGCACTACAACAACCGCCGCAGCGATGACACGCCAGCCCTTGGACCGACAGAGATCCGATGCACTAGCGAGAACGTAGCCAGCTGCGATCGAACCGAACCAGGCACCGAAGTCTACGTGCTTCTGAAGCGAGACTGTCGTATGTATCTGCGCTTGATGTAGGGGAGCGAGCAGGAGAGCAATAGCCAGCGTGAAACATATTAGTCCAATTCTTCGCGATTCGCGAAACCCAACACCAATAGCTATAACGGCGAGGGCAGGCACCAATCCGAGCCAGGCTAGCGATTCGATTAGAACGAGGCTTGGAGTCGCGGTATTGCCATTCACTTGTCGCGCCAAGGTAGTGAAGAGAATGCCACGAATGTAAGACTCGCCAGCGAAGTGAAACAATGTTATAGCTAGCGGTACAGCCACGTATACGCCAAAGCGACTTCCACGCAGAGTTGCACGCAACCAGCCACCGCGCTCAGCGGTGAGCATGACAAGCGCAACAACCACGGGATCCCACAAAAGGGCAGCGTATTTCGTCGCGTCTGCAAGGGCCAGCGTCAGCCCACTCATAATGAGGAACAGCTCACTTGCCCTCCCGTGCCCTCGGATGACGAGCCACGAAGTGAGCGCGATAAGAAAAAGCGCCATCGGGTCATAAGTGGCGAAGGCGCTGAGAAATTGCGTAGGGCCGAGAACAGCAAACACAGCCGATCCAGCCACCGCGGCGGTCCGCCCGAAGAGCCTCGAAGCCGAGAAGTAGAGCAAACTAGTGGCACCGAGCATAAAACCCAGGCTCAGTAGCCGGGCACCGGCGAGGCCCCCAAGGGTGTCTGCGATCGCGCCAAGCGGTGGATATAGGACCGGCGCTCCAGAGAAGTACGTTGGAAATGGGTCAATAGATTTTGCGAGAGGCACCCCATGCAGCCATTGCGTAATTTCAAGATGTCCTGCCCACAGGTACAGCGCTTCATCCATGAAGGCCGTGTTAGACCAGATCAGCCTGAGAGACAGCACTATCTGGAGGGCCAGGATTCCCATCAGCGGCCATGACAGCGTTCTTCCGCTGTGCAACGCGTGAGCGCGGCCGAGACCAGCTGGTCGTTGCCGTCTGAGCGATCGCGGCGCCGAGCCGCTTGGTCCATCTACTGGTTGACACGTCGGAGAGTTGGAAGATTTAGGCCGTGCTGGTGTGGCGATCCCGGAGCGGTCCTGCAACAAGACCGGTGGTTCAGAGTACGTAACAGAATGGTCCATCACCGGAAGCGTCATGGTTGCCGCGGTGCCGTTTGCTACATCGATCAGCCTGTCCAGCGCGTCCTGCTGCGAAGCAGCAAAACTACTTCCGTTAGGAGCCAGACGAAAGCGCCCGAGGAGCCTTTGGTGCCCTCCGGATACGGCTCCTGACATCGACGCCGGCGATTCTGTTCCCTCGGATTCTGCTGGCGTGGTAGCTCTGCCGGTATCAGTACTCATCACATTCCGCGTAGATTTTCTGGTACCTGGAGTTAATGTGAAACGAACCGGCTCCACCGTGAGGCTGCGTGACTGTTGTAGAGCCGCAGGAAACTGTGATCGATGGGCGCTTCATGAATGCGACATGAGAAGGCTAAAGACGTGCAATGGAGTTCTTCATGGCTTCTTTCTATCGGCCGCAATTCTTTCCACTCGAAGTGGATTGCCTGACAGAGTTCAATCCCGGCCGCCCATGTGAAGCGGAGTGGAGTCGTGAGGCGACACCACCTCCAAGTTTCTGGGCCGCGCAGCAAATCCCCACCTCGTAATCCTCCACAGGGCCTCGATGATGATGGCGCTGCTCATCTTGCTAGTCCCGCGCTCACGCTCTACGAACGTGATAGGTACCTCGGTCACCGTCAGTCCGGCCCGGAGGGCGCGCATCGTCAGATCTACCTGGAAGCAGTAGCCCTGGGAGCCCACCTGGTCCAGTTCTAGGAGCCGAAGGGCGCTGTCTCGGTAAGCGCGATAGCCCGCGGTGACATCCCGTAGTCTGATTCCGAGCATCATTCGTGCATAGGTATTGCCGCCCTTGGACAACAATTGCCGAGATTTCGGCCAGTTCCTGACCTCGCCGCCCGCAACCCAACGTGATCCGATCACCACGTCGGCTTGTACCAGGGCGTCGAGCAGATCGGGTAGTTGCTCGGGCTGGTGGGACCCGTCTGCGTCCATTTCCACTACTGCGCCATAGTGCTCGTTTAGCGCCCAGCGGAATCCGTCAATATACGCCGCGCCGAGCCCATTCTTGTGAGTCCGATGGAGTACGTGGATGCGGGAGTCCTGGCACGCCAACTGGTCAGCGAGCTGTCCTGTACCATCGGGACTGTTATCATCCACGATCAGAACATCAGCGCCAGGCACTGAAGCATGTAGCCGACTGACTATCGCCTGAAGGTTCTCCCGCTCGTTATAGGTCGGGATGATGACCGCCACGCGTGTGACGAGACCCCCTGAGGAATCTGTCCTGGCCAGTTCTCCACTAGGGGCGCTGGTGCACACTGATCTCCGCGTTGACGATCTAGCATCGTCGCAGTGCTTCATGTAGCCCCCCTCTGTCGCAGCCGGGCCCGGCATGGGTACGCCGGTACCGGCCGTGAGACAAAGCAGAAGCAAGACGCGTGGGAGCCGGAACTAGAGTACAGATGTCGGTAAATAGCTTGTTACAAGCGCAAGAGTGCAGGTGTCCACGGACGGCCCGACAGCAGGGCACAGCTTGCGAATTGATATGTCGCCGACGGCAGGTCTTATATGCCTATATGGGGGGTCGAAGGTTCGACAGCTTGCGTCAGCCAACCACAGCGCTGCGGCGGAAGCGGCTGAACCAGCCGCTGCGCACGTCCCAGCCCATCGTGGTCACGTCCAGGGCCGCGAAGTTCCGCAGCCGGTTGTCTGCGTCCAGCCCTGTCACCTTGACCGGCCCATAGCCGAAGTCACACGTCCGCTGGTAGGCGCGGTGCAGGTGGCCGTGCATGAGGTAGGCGGGCAGTACCGCATCCACGATGCGCTGCAGGCGACGCCGGTGCGCGTCGTTACGGGCCAGGTCCTCCTGCGCCCAGTCGGGAGGCGGGTGGGCGAAGGTGTGGGCGACGCCGGACGGGCAGTCGTGGCAGACCATCACGTCGGCGTGGCCGCTGCTGGAAATGGCCAGCTCCTGTGCGGTGGTGATCTCCTCCTGCGGCCACCAGTCCACGTCCTCGACGCGGACCGCCCGATCAAGGCTCACCGCGCCGCCGCAGGCAAGCCAGGTGCGGCCGTGCCAGGTCCAGCGGTAACCGCGGGGCAGGTGCATGATCCTGGGCGCCACCGGCACGCGCCCGTCCGGGCCGGGCTTCTGGTCCAGCTGGTCGAGCCGGTCGAAGTCCTCGTGGTTGCCGTCCACGAACCACAGTTCGGCGCCCGCCTCGGCCAGGGCCTCGCTAACGCGGTCCAGGAAAACCTGCCCCGCCTTGTCCGGCCAGATGCCGAAGTCCCCGAGATGCAGGATGAGCCGCTGGCTCTCGCCCGCCAGCAGGGTCGGCACCCGCCGGATGACGCTGACCGCCCACTCCTCGTTGCCGTGCCAGTCCCCGGCGACGACGATGCGCCGCGGCCCGTCGGACGAGGGCGCCTCCCCGGCGGACTCGGACGACTCGGCACTCGCAGCGTCCCCGGGTTCAGCAGCCATGACTTGATTTGTAACTGCTGAACAGGCATTCCGCCAGGGCTCGGCCACATCCCGGCCGCGTGGCGGGTCAGCCTCCGGCGGTGTCCTGCCATTTTCCGCTCGACGGGTCCCGGCTGATCTGGCAGGTCGCCAGGCTGTGGCGGCCGGTAGCGGCCGACTTGGATATCACCGCCGCGCCGATCAGGATCTCGCACGCGACCGAGCCGCTTCGGGGCAGCCCGACGGTGATGGAGTAAAACTGCGCGCTGCCCAGCGGCAGGGTGAGGTGCATGGGACCCCGGCCGGTGCGCGTGCTGCCCGGCGGGCCGTAGGTCACCGTCGCGCCCGGCGTGCCGGTGACCCGGTAGGTGAGAGTGCGCCCCGATCCACCGCCTGCCGCACCCTTCGCCTTCGGCCGGACGGACGCGGACAGTGAGGCTCCGGCGCTCGCCCGGCCGGCGGCGGCCCGGGATCTGGACGACGACGGGAGCTTCGCCCCGGTGAGCCCGGTCCCGATGCCGACGATGACGATCAGGCAGCCGAGTCCGACCAGCATCCCGTTCCGGATTTGGAGACGCCTGGCGGCTGGCGACCCGGGGGCGGGGTGAGCCCCAGGATGGCGTGTCCTCCCGGCACCGGATGCGGGTCCCCGGGCACCCGGTAGTTCTGCTCCCGGGACGAGTACTGCCGGCCATGTGGCTGGTCCCCCCGGGGCCGGTACCAGGGCCCCTGCTGCGCCTTGGACCAGTTGACTAGACGACTGCCCGGACGGGACGACGTGGCGCCGTTCACCCCGTGCCCGTTCACCCCGTGCCCGTTCACGTCATGCCCGTTCACGCCATGCCCGTTCACGTCGTGCCCGTTCACGTCATGCCCGTTCACGCCATGACCGTTCAGGCCATGACCGTTGACCCGGTGACCGTTCCCCTCCTGACCGCTCACCGGATGCCCGTTCACGGGATGCCCGTTCACGGGATGCCCGTTCACCGCGTGCCCGCTGGCCGGGTACCCGTTAGCCGGCGGAAAGGACCCGGGCGGGGCCGGCGCTCGCGGGTACCGGGGCTCGCCGTGCTGCGGGGGCTGGTCCCCGGCTCGGCTCGGCCGGCACGGGTCCGGGTTGGCGTCGTCTGGCGGCGGCCACCACGGGGGTTCTGGCTGGCCCCTATCCGCGCCCATATACGACTCCCTCCCGGCACGCTGCACCCACGGTCAGCACGGACTGACCGCTCGTTACCTGGGTTGACCCATCCCGGCCACGCACACCGCGCCAGGACCCGGCGTGGGCACGCTTGCTGGTACGCAGTTTTGGACGCGCAACGTTACCGAGTGGTTTACGCAGGTCATGCGGTTGACCAGCACGTCCCCCGGCCGGGGGACAGCGACACGCCCGCCCCGATCAGGGCCGCGGAAGGCGGCCCGCCGTCAGAATTTCGGACTGAACCGGGCCATCCTGGCGCGGATCAGCTGATAAGGCGCCTGGCCTGCGGGGACTCCGGCGGAGCAGACCCCACAACCGGTGCGACGGGTTCCAGCGGGCGCAGTCACACAGGCCGCACTCACTACCCGGGCGGTAGTGGCTGTGTGCCTCGTGGCCATGACCGCATCGGCATAGGCCGGGGTGACGCTTCGCTTTCATGCCGCACCGTCTCAGCTTGTCCAGCCATGCACGCAGGGCTCGTCACCTGTCCGCCGGTTTGCCCGGGCCCGCTTACTACCGCCTAGTATCGGTGGGGGATGTCGCTCACCGATGCTGCAGCGTATCCATGCGGGCCGGTGTACCGCTTCCGGGGGATTATTGCGCCCGCGCCCGTAGCCGGGGAATCGGGGGCCCCGCGGACGGCGGGTATCGTGATCGGTACACCCCCCATAACACTAAGTGAGGACCACGGGGCCGGATGACACCGAAGTACGCCAAACTGGCTAGCTGGTCCGTGCGTGCCGCCGTGTGCGCAGGGCTGGCCGGGGTGGTGGCGGAACTCGCTGGCGCGAGGTCCCCGCTGGTGACGGTGCTGGTGCTGGTCTTCATCGCGGTGGCGCCCGCCGCGGCGATCGCGGGACTGCTCCGCGGGTTCGATCTCTTCGCCCGCCTGATCCTCGCCTACGTCACCGCCGTCGTCGTCGTCACCCTGATCGCGATGATCATGCTGGCCGCGGGGATCTGGTCCCCCAGCGCGGGCCTGGTGGCGATCGTGCTGGTCAGTGGAGGCTGCCTGGCCGCCAGGCGGGCGGGGTCGCTCCGGGCCAGTCTCGCGGCGCGCGCCACGCTGGTGCGCAGGTCACTCGTGGACTACTGGGTGACCGACGGCGGGGAGCGTCCCGCAGGCCAGGTGGCCGCGGCCTCGCCCACGACGGAGGCAGACTCCGAGTCGCCGGTCCTGGCGGCCGGAGCCGGGGAACCCGCCCGCCTCCGCGATAGCGCCTGAGCCTGGCCGAAGCCGCGCCACAGAAGCCAGGCCACGGTAGCCGGGCCGCAGAACCCCAGGCGGGCCGCCGCAGAACCCCAGGCGGAGCCGGCCCGCAGAACCCCAGGCGGAGCCGGCCCGCAGAACCCCAGGCGGAGCCGGGGCCGCAGGTCCCCCCGGACGGGCTCCGGGATTCACCATCCTGGCCGGGTACGTTCGCCTTACCGCCCCGCTTCACCCGCGGACTACCTCAATTGCGCGGGAATCTCACCCATTCGGATGATCCAGGCGTAGGCGGCATACGGCACTGTGAAGTCACAGATCGCTATGAGCCGGGGGTTGGCCCGCGAGCAAGGACATCGCATGTGCGCTATCACGCGACTTGCTCTGGCGGGCCAGTAACCGGGTCGCATCTTTGGCAAGTGACAGCAGTCACTCGCAGGCACCGGGGCGCTAATCAGGGGACGCTTACGACCTGCCGCCGACGGTGACAGCCGCATGGTAGGGGGGACCACAAACATGGGGATTGCCATGTTCCCGGAGGGCGACCCAGCTGTCGTAAACGGAAAGCCCTTCGCTGAACTTTCGAGCATCGTGAACGGGGCCGGCCATAAGCCGGACCAGCCGGGCCAGAGCCAATACCGGCCGGTAGGCAAGGAATTCGCTATAGCTCCGACGGTTAGCGTCGTCATACCGGTCAAGAACGAGGCCCGGAATCTGCCGATCGTCTTTCGCACGCTGCCCGCCTGGGTCGATGAGGTAGTCCTGGTCGACGGGCGTTCGGTAGACGACACCCTGGCTGTCGCCCGCCAGTGCCGACCGGACGTCAAAATCGTCCACCAGACCGGGGCCGGCAAGGGAGACGCCCTGCTGGCGGGCTTCGATGCCTGCTCAGGCGACATCATCGTGATGATCGACGGCGATGGCTCCACCGACGGCGCCGAGATCATCCGTTTCGTGGGCGCCCTGGTCGCCGGAGCCGACTACGCCAAGGGGTCCCGGTTCGCCAACAGCGGCGGCAGCGACGACATCAACGTGGCCCGCAAGCTCGGTAACCGGGTGCTGTGCGGCATGGTGAACCTGGCCTTCCGCACCCGGTACACCGACCTGTGCTACGGCTACAACGCATTCTGGGCTCAGCATCTGCCTGCCCTGGGTCTCGATTGCATTGGATTCGAGATCGAGACCATGATGAATATCCGCGTCGCTAAGGCAGGGCTGCGGGTCCAGGAAGTGCCGAGCCACGAATTCCGGCGCATCCACGGGGTGAGCAACCTGCACGTCGTCATGGACGGCTGGCGGATTCTCAAGGTCATCGCCAAAGAGGCATTCCGGTACCGTATCCAGCAGCGGCGGAGCAGGCGGCTGGTGACCGCACCGAAAATGGCGGAAGCCCAGTCTTCGGAAGCCCAGTCTCCGGTGCCCGCCGCGGCAATTGCCGCTGACGCGAGCCAGGACTGACATGACGTCCGCTGGCAGCATTTCCGTCGTTATCTGCGCGCACACCGAGAAGCGGTGGCACGAAACGTGCGCCGCCGTGGCGTCGGTCCGGGCACAAAGCCTGCCCAGCCTGGAAACAATTGTCGTCGTCGATCACAATCCGGCTCTGCTGGCCGCCCTGGCGGCCGAGCTGCCGGACGTCACGGTGATCGCGAACCGTGAGGCACGCGGCCTGTCCGGCGGGAAGAACACCGGCGTCGCGGCGGCCCGCGGGGACATCGTGGCGTTCCTGGATGATGACGCGGTCGCCGACGAGGACTGGCTGAAGTACTTCGCCGACTCCTACAGCGATCCCGCGGTCATGGGCGTCGGCGGCCTGACCCTGCCCAACTGGAAAGCACCCCGCCCGGGCTGGTTCCCCGAGGAGTTCGCCTGGGTGGTGGGCTGCACCTACCGCGGGATGCCGGTGGTCCGGGCGCCGGTCCGCAACCTGCTCGGCGGCAACGCCTCGTTCCGCCGGGAGGCCTTCGAGATCACGGGCGGCTTCCAGAACGGCATCGGCCGTTCCGCGGGCAAGCGGCCGCTCGGCTGCGAGGAAACCGAGTTCTGCATCCGGGTCAGCCAGCGCGCCCCGGAAGCCGTCTTCCTCTTCGACAACCGCTCGGTGATCTGGCACCTGGTCACCCCGGAGCGGTGCCGGTTCTCCTACTTCCGCTCCCGCTGCTACGCCGAAGGCCTGTCCAAGGCCCTGGTCACGGCCAGCGTGGGCGCGTCTGACGGGCTGTCCACGGAGCGGCGCTACACGACCAGGGTGCTGCCGCTCGGCGTGGCGCACGGGATGGCCGACGCGCTGCGGGGCGACCGGGCCGGCCTGGGCCGGGCCGGGGCGATCGTCACCGGCGTCGGCGCCACCGCCGCCGGATACGCGGCGGGCTGGATCCAGCGGCGGGTTAACCCGCCGGGCGGCGCCGAAGGGCAGGGTATCGCCCGGCCGCGCGCCGCGGGGAGGCCAGCATGACCGCGCGGGCCGGGCTGACCCGGGGGCGCAACAGGACACCTAAACGCAGCAGGACCGCAGAGCCCAGCAGGACCGCAGGGCCCAGCCGGGCACCGGCCCCGCTGCTGCGCGTGCCGATCCTCATGTACCACGAGATCGCCCCCTCCGCGGAGACCAGCAGCCGGCTGGCCGTCTCCCCCGAGGCCTTCATCGAGCAGATCAGCTACCTGCGGGAGGCTGGCTTCGAGGCGCTGACCACGGCCCAGCTGGCGGTGATCATGGCCGGCCAGGCGGGCCGGCTCCCGGACCGGCCGGTCATCCTGACCTTCGACGACGGGTTCGAGGACTTCCACCGCCGCGTCATGCCCGTGCTGGACCGGTACGGCTACACCGCCACGGTGTTCGTGACCACCGGCTGGATCCAGGACGCCGGGCCGGACACGGCCGGGCGGCGGCCCGGCCGGATGCTGAGCTGGAGCCAGATCGCGGAGGCCGCCCAGGCCGGCCTGGAGATCGGCGCGCACAGCCGCCAGCATCCTCAGCTCGACCAGCTGCACGGCAGCGTCCTGCGTGAGGAGCTGCACGCGAGCAAAGCGCAGCTCGAAGACCACCTCGGCATCCCGGTGCCCGGTCTGGCCTACCCCTTCGGCTACTCGAACGCCCGGGTGCGGCAGGCCGCCCGCGAGGCCGGCCACGGCTACGGCTGCGCAGTCAGTAACGCCGTGCTGAACGGGCACGCCGACCTGCTCGCCCTGCCCCGGCTCACGGTCCGCCGGTCCACCAGCCTGCAGACGTTCCAGCAGCTCGCCGACGGCCGGCATGTCCCCGGGATCTTCCTCAAGGACCGGGCACTGACCAAGGGCTACGCGATAGCCCGCCGGGCCTGGGCCACCCTGGGCGGCGTAGCGCGTGACCAGTAGCACCGCGCCTCCCGCGGGAACGCCCGGCGACCCGGGCCCTCCCGACCAGGGCAGGCACCAACCACGGCACCGCGCCGGGCGGCCCCCGCGCGACCGGGCCTGGCCCGTGCTGCGCCTGGTCACCGCCGCCCCGCAGCCCAGCCCCCGGCCGGCGTCCTTCGCGGCCCGGCGCCTGTCCACGGTGCGCCGGCAGATGGCCGACCCCCTGTCCCGCAACGGCTACGCGCTGGTCGCCAACAGCGGCGTGACCGGGATCTTCGGACTTCTCTACTGGGTCCTGGTGGCCCGCTTGTATCCGACGGACGTGGTGGGCCGGGCCTCGGCGGCCTACGCGGCCATGAACCTGCTGGCCGGCTTTACCGCGCTCAACTTCAACGGCGTGCTCACCCGGTTCATCCCGCAGTCCGGATCGAACACCAAGCAGCTCGTCACCCGGGCCTACCTGATCAGCGCGGTGGCCTCGGTGGCCGTGGCCATCCCGTTCCTGCTGACCATCCACCGGTGGGGGCCGTCGTACGCGGAACTGGGCAACCCGGTCGTCGGCCTGTTCTTCGTCGGCTGCGTGGTCATCTGGGCGGTGTTCACCATCCAGGACAGCGTGCTGACCGGACTGCGCAGCGCGGTCTGGGTTTTCTTCGAAAACGGTCTGTTCGGTGTGGTCAAGATCGTCCTGCTGATCGTGTTCGCGGGGACCCTGATCCACCTGGGGATCTACCTGTCCTGGATGCTGCCGGTGCTGGTCGCCGTGCCGCTGGTCAACGTGCTGATCTACCGCCGCCTGGTGCCCCGGCACACCGAGGCGACCCTGGACAGCGTCCCGCCCACCAACCGCCAGATCGGCCGCTTCCTGGCCGGTGACTACTCGGGCTCGGCGTTCCTCCTCGCGACCACCAGCCTGGTGCCGGTCCTGGTCGCGGTGCGGACCGACAACGTGCGCCTCACCGCGTACTTCTACATGGCCTGGATGGTCGGCGGGGTCCTCGACCTGGTCGGCGTGAACATGTCCATGTCGCTGACCGTCGAAGGCGCGTTCGACGCGTCCACCCTGGCCGTGAACTGCCGCAAGGCGCTCCGGAAGGTCATCTGCATCCTGCTGCCGTGCGCGGTCGTGGTGGGGCTGTTCGCGCACGTGGGACTGGGCCTGTTCGGGCCCGGGTACGCGGCGTACGGCGCGCCGGTCCTGGAGCTGCTCGCCGTGGCCACGCTGCCCCGCGCGCTGACCGAGATCTACCTGGGCGCGCTCCGCGCGCAGAGCCGGACCTCGCTGATCGCGATCATCCAGGGCGCCCGCTGTGTCCTGATGCTGGGGCTGACCGTCTTCCTGGCCGGCGCCATGGGGCCGGTCGGCGCGGGACTGGCCGCGGTCATCAGCCAGGGCACGGTGGCCATACTGATCATCCCCGGGCTCTGGCGAGCCCTGTCCGGCCGCCGGGCGGCGGCCGCCCGCGCGGAGGCCGGCCTCCCGGAGGCCAGTGCCCGCGAACTCGGTACCCCGGAACTCGGTGTCGCCGAACTCAGCGTCCCCGAACTCGGTGTCGCCGAGCTCGGCGTCCCGGAGACCGGGGCGCCATGACCAGCCAGACTGAGCGGACCATCAGCCTCGGACGGCCCGGCCTGCTGTCCACCGGGGCCGTCCGCTGGCCCACCGGCCCGGCCGCGGCCATCGGCGCGCTGGGCCTGGCCGGCTTCGTGCTGTTCTTCGCCTCGCTGCGGCATGTCCGGCTCGGCCACATGAACGGGCTGGGGCTGCTGTCCGTGCTGCCGCACAGCGCGATCGCCGGGGTGGTGATCCTCGCCCTCGCGCTCATCCTCGGGGTCGCCCTGCCCCGGCCGCACCCGGTGGGTCTGGCGGCCGGGCTGGCCGCCCTGGTCATCTGCCTGGACGGGGTGACCACGTTCATCGAGCCTGAGCCGCGGTTCCCGACGTCGTACCAGATCGCGGGCTTCATCCAGTACATCAGCAGCACCGGGCACGCGAGCCCGGGCCTGGCCGCGTACTTCAGCTGGCCCGGCTTCTTCGCGCTGGTCTCGCTGGTGGGCGGGGCGGCCGGCACGCATGGCCTGCTGGGGCTGATGCGGGTGTGGCCGATGATGATCGACCTGCTCTGCCTGCCGCCGTACTTCCTGCTGATGCGCAACCTGCGGATCTCGTGGCGGGCCAAGTGGGTGGCCGGGTTCCTGTTCGTGGTGGGGAACTGGGTGGGACAGGACTACCTGTCCCCGCAGTCCTTCAATTACCTGCTCTACCTGGTGTTCCTGGCCGTCCTGGTGAACTGGTTCACCGAACCGCGGCTCAGCGCCCCGCCGCGGGTGATCGTCTCCGGGCTGCGCCGGCTGCACCGCCGCCTGTTCGGGATCGTCCGGCCGGGCGAGCTCGCGCCCCGGCCCGCGAGCACCGGGCAGCGGGCCTTCCTGCTGGCCGTCCTGATCGGCATCTTCGCCGTGTCCACCGTGAGCCACCAGCTGACGCCGTTTTACCTGGTAGGCGCCGTCACGGCGCTGATCCTGGTGCGGCGCAGCACGCTGCGCGGGCTGCCGGTCCTGTTCGGGGTCATCCTGATCGGCTGGATCAGCTTCGCCGCCGTGGACTACTGGTCCGGCCACATGTCCAACATCTTCGGCGGCGTGGGCGACCTCGGGGCCAACCTGACCAGCAGCGTCGGTGGCCGGCTGATGGGCAGCACCGCGATCCACCTGGAAACGCTGCACGCCCGGGAAGCCGTGGCCGCCGTGATCGTGCTGCTGGCCATCCTCGGGATCCTCCGCAGGCGGCTGAAGGGGTTCGACGACCGCATCCTGCTCGCCCTGTTCTGCATGCCCATCCTGTCCATCGGCCTGCAGAGCTACGGCGGCGAGATGGCGCTGCGGATCTATCTCTTCCTGCTCCCGGCCGCCTGCATCCTGGCGGGCTGCTTCTTCTTCGCCGACCCGAAGGCCGGCCGGGCCAACTGGCGCGCGGTGGCGGCGCTGGCCGTCTGCGCCGTCGTCCTCCCGGTGGCCTTCCTGCTGGTGCGCTACGGCAACGACGCCTTCGAGCAGACCCCGCCGGGCGAGGTGGCGGCCAGCAACTGGATCTACGCCCACGACGGGCAGGGGGCGCGGATCCAGTGGCTGAGTTCCTCGCCGCAGGTCGACAACACGCCGGAGATGCCCTGGTCCTACCGGGACATCAGCCGGGTTCTCTACCTGCCCGTGCAGGCGCCAGTGGACCCGTCGAGCGTGGCCGGCCTGGTGGCCGGGCTGCGCCGGTCCGGCCCGGGCACCTACCTGATCGCCACCCGGACCCAGGAGACCTACCTGGAGCAGGCCGCCGGGTATCCGTCGGACTGGGGCAGCCGGTTCAACCAGCTGATGCGCACCGCGCCTGGCGTGCGGGTGGCGTACGCCAACGCCGCGGTCACCGTGTACACGGTCCGCTGGGCGCCGGGCGCGCGGCCGCACCCGCTGCCCGCCACCGGCAGCCGGGGCTCGCCCACCACGGTCATCAGCGTGGCCGGCCTGGTCCTGCTCTTCGTGCTGATCGGCGTGCTCGCGGTGCGCGAGTTCCTCCGGGTCTGCCGGCCGCAGGCCATGCGGCTCATCCACCCGCTCACCGTGGCCTCGGTGCCGTTGCTGGTGCTCGTGCTCGCGGATGTGGTCTTGCGATTCGGGGGAGTGACATGAGAACCAGGCAACCGGGCCGCGAGGTCCCGGCGCTGATCCTCAAGGTGGGCCGGTACCCGCTGCATTCCGGCGGGGTCGGCGCGGTGCGCACGCTGGGCCGGTTCGGCGTCCCCGTGTACGTGACCAGCGAGGACCGGTTCACCCCGGCCGCGGTGTCCCGCTACGCGGCGGGCCAGTTCCGGTGGCGGACGACCGGCCACGAGGACCCGGCCGACCTGGTCGGCGGCCTGACCGCCATCGGCCGGCAGATCGGGCAGCTGTCGGTCCTCGTCCCGGTCGACGACGAGGCGGCGGTGCTCATCGCCGAGCACGCCAGCGAGCTGTCCGGCCACTTCCTGTTCCCGCGCATCCAGCCGGGGCTGTCCCGCCAGCTGGCCAGCAAGCACGAGCTGCTGCGCCTGTGCCGGCAGCACGGGATGCCCGCGCCGGAATCGGTCTACGTCTGCTCGGCCGAGGCGGTCGAGGCCTACGCCCGGACCGCCACCTTCCCGGTGGTGGCCAAGAACGCGGAACCGTGGGTCCGCCGCCGGGCGCCGGCGGTGGCCGGCACGACCGTGCTGCACTCGGCCGCGGAGCTGACCGCGCTCGCGGCGGCGGCCGGTGACTCCGCCACGCTGATCCTGCAGGACTACGTCCCGCACGACCAGGCCGAGGACTGGATCGTGCACCTGTACTGCGACGCCGCGTCGGACTGCCTGGTGCTGTTCACCGGGGTCAAGCTCCGGTCCTGGCCGCCGAACACCGGCGCCACCGCCTCCGGGATCGCCGTGCCCAACCCGGAGCTGGCCGACCTGGTCCGGCGCTTCTGCAAGGCGGTCGGCTTCCACGGCGTGGCCGACCTGGACGTGCGCTACGACCGCCGGGACGGCCAGTACAAGCTGGTGGACTTCAACCCGCGGATGGGCAACCAGTTCCGCCTGTTCCAGACGGCCGCGGGCCTCGACGTCCTGCGCGCCCTGTACCTCGACCTGACCGGCCAGCCCGTCCCCCCGGGGGACCAGGTGGACGGGCGCCGGATCGTCGTCGAGCACATCGACCTGCTCGCCCGGATCGGCGAGCGCGGCAGCGGCTATGCGCCCTCGTCCGCGCCAGCCCGGGCGACCAGCACCGAACTCGCCTGGCTGGCCGCTGACGACCCGCTCCCGTTCGTGGCGATGCTGCCGCGATTCGCCAGGCTCGCCATTTCCGACATCACCCACCGCCAGCGAGGGGCCTGGCGGCGCAAGCACCAAGGACGGAGCACACAGTGACACGCAACACGGGGACCAGCACCACCGGGACCAGCAACACCGGGACCAGCAGCACGCAGACCAGCACCGGGCCGCGCGGCACCGGGCCCAGCTACACGCCGGCCGTGGTCATCGGGGCCGGGCCGTACGGACTGTCGGTCGCGGCCCACCTGCGGGCGCGCGGGATCAACGCCCGCGTGTTCGGTGACGTCATGTCCAGCTGGCGCACCCAGATGCCCGCGGGCATGTGCCTGAAGTCCACGCCCGACGCCTCCAGCCTGGGCTCCCCGGTGCCGGGCTACACCCTCTCGGACTACTGCGCCAGCGAGGGGATCCGGCCGCTGGCCGGCGACGAGGTCGTGCCGATCCAGCTGTTCACCCGGTACGGCCAGTGGTTCCAGCAGTGCCTGGTGCCGGACGTCGAGGACGAGACCATCCAGGAGATCCGGCGCACCGGCCGCGGCTTCCACCTGACGCTGGGTTCCGGGGAGGAACTGCTGACCCCGCGCGTCGTGGTGGCGACCGGCATCACCGGCCTGGCCTACGTCCCGCCGGAGCTCGCGTCGATCACCCCCGACGGCCCGTCGGCCGGCGGCCCGGTGTCGCACAGCTCCCAGCACGACAACCTGGCCGGCTTCCGCGGCGCCCGGGTGGCGGTCATCGGGGCCGGCCAGTCGGCGCTGGAGAGCGCGGCCCTGCTGCGCGAGGCAGGCGCGGTGCCGACGGTGCTGGCCCGGGAGACCGCCCGGTTCGGCAGCCCGCCGGTGACGCCGACCAACCCGTTCATGGCCAAGCTGCCGCAGCCGCACTCGCCGCTCGGGCCGACGTGGCGGATCTACCCGTTCAGCCACGCCGCCGGGCTGTTCCCGTACCTGCCCGCCGAGACCCGGCTCCGCCTGGTGAAACGAGTCCTCGGTCCGCTGGGCGCCTGGTGGCTGGCCGACCGCGTGCTTGGCCAGGTCCCCATCCTCAACGGGCACGCGGTGCGCGGCGCGACCCAGGACGCCAGCGGGGTCGCGCTGACCACCTCCTGCACCGACGGCCAGCACACCACGATGCGGGTCGATCACGTCCTGGCCGCCACCGGCTACCGGGTGGACCTGGCCAAGCTCGGCTTCCTCGGGCCCGAGCTGCGCCAGCAGATCCGGCTGACCGGCGGCTACCCGCAGCTGTCCGGCTCCTTCGAGTCCTCGGTGCCCGGCATGTACTTCGTCGGCCTGCCCGCCGCGGCCACCTTCGGGCCGCTGATGCGGTTCGTCTGCGGCGCCCAGTTCGCGGCGCGCCGGGTGAGCGCGGCCGCGGGCCGGTAGCAGCCACCGCCGGCCGCGGTAGCCACCGCCGGACCGGGCCTACTGACAGGAAGAGGCAATACCGTGCAGATCTCCGTGGTTCGCCCGGACGAGCTGGGCCCCGCCGAGGTCGGGGCCTGGCAGGACATGCAGCGCCGCGACCCGGCCCAGGGAAACCCGTTCCTCGGGCCGGAGTTCGCGGCCGCGATCGGCCGCTTCCGGCCGGACGCGAGGGTGGCCGTGCTGTCCGACGGGCCCTCCGTGGCCGGGTTCTTCCCGTTCGAGAAGCGCCGGCTCGGGGTGGGCGTGCCGATCGGCGCCGGGCTCACCGACTGCCAGGGCCTGGTGCACCGGCCGGGGTTCGAGTGGAACGCCCGGGACCTGCTGCGCGGGTGCGGCGTGTCCGCGTTCTACTTCGATCACCTGGCCCAGGAACAGCGCCCGTTCGGGAACTGGGTCGCGGCCACCGCCCCGTCCCCGGTGATCGACCTGACCGACGGGTTCGAGGCCTACACCGCCAAGCTGAGCACGAAGTCACCCCAGTTCCTCAAGGACCTGGCCCGCCGGGGCCGGAAACTGACCCGGGAGGCGGGCCCGCTCCGGCACGTCACCGACTCCCGGGATCCGGCCGCGCTGCGCGCGCTGATGGCCTGGAAGTCAGATCAGTACCGGCGGACGGGCCGGACCGACCGTTTCGCCCGGCCCTGGATCGTCGGGCTGATCGATGATCTCTTCGAGACCCGCGGGGGTCACTTCAGCGGCCGCCTGTCGGTGCTCTACGCCGGGGACACCCCGGTCGCGGCGCACTTCGGGGTCAGGTCAGGCCACTACCTCGCGCACTGGTTCCCGGCCTACGACCTCGCGTTCGGCAAGTACTCGCCGGGCCTGATCCAGCACGTCCGCATGATCGAGGACACGCCACCGAGCGGGATCACCCTGATCGACATGGGCAAGGGCGCCAAGCGCTACAAGGAGACACTCAAGACCAGCGACCGGTTCGTCTGCGAGGGAGCCGTCACCGGGAACTCGCCGCTGGCCCTGGCCCACCGGGCCCGCGTCACCGCGGGCCAGTGGGCGGTGCGCACCATCCGGGCCCACCCGGCGCTGTACGACTCGGCCGACGAGATGCTCAAGCGGTACGGCCAGCTGCGCACGTCCGCGGCGGCCCGGGCGGCCCGGGTCATCACGTCCCCGGCGAAATCTGGACGGCCCCAGAATGCTGGGTAGGCGTCCCCACGCCGGAAATCACGTTCCCGGATATGCCCACGACGAGGTGATGGGCACCGGCGTTGAAGGACAGCCCGATATCAGCCTGGCCGGCGCCGCCGATCACGTTGCCGGTCACGGCCACGTGGCCGGTGCCGGAGTCCGCTTTGAGGATCGCGATGTAAACGTGCCGGCCCCCGCCGTGCTCACCGAGGTCGTTGAACACGCTATTGCCGAAGATGGTGGAACCGTCGCCATCCTGGACCGAGCCGGCAATGCCATACCAGGTACCCGAGGCCTGCTTGCTCGCGAAGTCCTCGATGTAATTACCGGCGATCGTCGTCCCGAACAGGCGTCCCGCCATGATCCCGTTACCCGCGTCGTCGTACAGATGATTGCCGGAAATATTCCAGCCGGCCGCGTTCTGCAACGCCACGGCGTTCTGCCCGGACGAGGCAATCTGATTGTCCGTGAGATACCCGTCGGTCACCGCGTTACGGTCGTCGATGACCGCGAAACCGTCCGCCCCGCTGCCGGTGATGAAGTTATCCGAGAACCGGCTGTTCACGCTGGTATTCGTGATGCTGCGGCCATCGGCGGTCCGGCTGGTGTCGACGATCCCGGAACCGCCGCAGTTCGTGACGTCAGCCTGCTGCACATCGACCTGCCAGTTCAGGATCACGATCCCATTGGTCCGGCCCTGGCCCGAGCAGGAAACGCTCAGCTGCTCAATGGTGACCGGCGCCCCGGTCGCGGACTCATTCCGCACGAAACTAGCCGAAGCCATTACGTAAGGCATCGGCGCAGCCTGCCGGAGCACGGTGGCCGTCCGGCCATCGCCCGTGTACGTGCGGCTGGCCAGCAGCGTGATGCCGCGGGTAAGCAGGCAGGTCCCGCTAATTTCGATCACCGCACGAGGCTGGCTGGCATCGATCGCATGCTGCAGCCGGCGCGTCGGAGGCCGTATCGGCGCAGGTGACATGCACTCCGCCGGGCCGCTGGGCGACGGTCGCCAACGGCGCGCTGCAGCCGGCCACCGACACCGACAGGGCGATCAGCAGCGCCGCGGCCAGGCGGGCCCTCACCAGGGGCACCCCAGGGCCCACAGCGGCCACACGAAGCGGCGGATCCCCCGATTCGCGCCCCGCTGGAGCGGGGTTACCGGCCAGTGTGCGCCGTGCCCCATCCAGGCCAACTTCACCGTTACACGATACCGGCTGCGCCGGGGGTAGGTGCCAAATGGAAACCATCGAAAATCAGAATCGGTCCAGCCTGTCTTACAAACTCGCGTTCGCCGCGCGGCACCCGGACCAGATTCCGCCGTACGTGCGCCGCGTCTGCGTCGATGCGTGGCTGCGCTCGAAAACCGACGACCATGTCAGCTACTACCGCAAGATTATGAAGTACAAGGCGGCCGCGCACGGCGTCGAGGTGGCGGTGGGCAGCCGGAGCTACGCCCAATGGCTCGAGTTCGGCCAGATGCAGTTCGATTACCTGGTCAAGCACGGGCTGAAGCTGGCCGACCGGATCCTGGAAATAGGCTGCGGCAATCTGCGGGCCGGGCGCCTCCTCATCGATTATCTCGATACCGGGAATTACTACGGCATCGATATCTCGGCCGAGATCCTGACGTCGGCCCTGACCGTGCTCAGCGACGAGCACCTGCAGGACAAGCTGCCCCGGCTGACGCTGACCGAGGACCTGACCCTCAGTTTCCTGCCGGCCGGCTACTTCAACGTCGTGCACGCCAACAGCGTATTCACGCACTGCCCGATCGAGATCATCGACCAGTGCCTGGCGAACGTCGGCCGGGTAATGGCCCCGGACGGCTTCTTCGATTTCACCTTCTACGCCCATGACGACCGCGACTACCAGGTGCACCGGGAGGACTTCTATTACCGCCCGGAAACCCTGCTCGCGCTGGCCGAACAGCACGGGCTCACCGCGCGGCTGGTCGACGACTGGCACGACCCCTGGGACCACCAGCCGAAGATGCGGCTGACCAGGCGGCCCGGCCCGCGGCACCAGCCCTGACACGCCCGACTACCTAGCAAGGGGGGACCACCATGCGCGTACTCGTGACGGGCGGTGCCGGTTTCATCGGATCGCACCTCACCGACGCGTTCCTGGACCGGGGCGACGAGGTGACCGTGCTCGACGACCTGTCGGCCGGACGGCCGGAACGCCTGGACAGCCAGGTTGACCTGCATAAGGTCAGTATCTGCGACGCGGCCTCGCTCGGCTCGGTGGTAACCCGGGCCCGGCCGGAGCTGATCTGCCATCTGGCCGCGCAGATCGACGTCCGGGTCTCGGTCGAATCGCCGGCCTACGACGACCAGATCAACGTCCTGGGGACGGTCAACGTCCTCGAGGCGGCCCGGGCCGTGGACGCCCGGGTGGTGTTCGCCTCCTCCGGCGGGGCCATCTACGGGCGGGAGGCTCCCGTCCCCTCGCCCGAGGACGCCCTGCCGCTGCCGGAGTCGCCGTACGGGCTGGCCAAGTACTGCGCCGAGCAGTACATCGGCCTGTACAACCGGCTGTACCAGACCAGGCACTCGGTCATGCGGCTGGCCAACGTGTACGGCCCGCGGCAGGATCCGGCCGGGGAGGCCGGCGTCATCCCGATCTTCTGCCGGGCCGTGCTGACCGGGACGCCGCCCACGATCTACGGCGACGGCACCCAGACCCGGGACTACGTCCACGTCAGCGACGTGGTCCGCGGCTTCCTCGCGGCGGCCGCCGACCCCCGCCCCGGCACCTGGAACATCGGGACCGGCACCGAGGCCAGCGTGCTCGACCTGGCGGACCTCATCGCGCGGGCCGCCGACCGGGCCGTGCGCCCGGAGTTCAGCCCGCCGCGCGCGGGTGAACTGCAGCGCAGCGTGCTGGCCGTCGGCCGGGCGGCCCGGGATCTGGGCTGGCGGGCGGAAACCAGGCTGGCCGACGGCATCGGCGACGTGTACCGCTGGATCGAGGCCGGCGCGCCGGTCCGCGCCGCGCTGCCGGTGGCTGGCTGACCCCGGGCCCGGCCCTGCGCCCGGCCCTGCGCCCGGCCCTGCGCCCGGCGCCGCCCCGCGCCGCGCCGGGCACCGCGATCCCAATTCGTTCGCTAACGGCGGGCCGACCGGCCAGACTGCCTGCCATGCTGCTGACCATCACGCTGACCGAGCCGCCAGCGACGGATCTGGGCTTCCTGCTGCACAAGCACCCGGACCGGCTGCAGAGCTTCGCGGTGTCCGCGGGGCAGGCGCACGTGTTCTACCCCGAGGCGGCCGAGCAGCGCTGCACCGCGGCGCTGCTGCTGGAGATCGACCCGATCGCGCTGGTCCGCGGGCACCGGCGGGCCGGGCCGGCGGGCCCGGAGGCGTTCTCCCTGGCCGAGTACGTCAACGACCGGCCCTACGCGGCCTCGTCGATGCTGGCCGTCGCGCTGGGCAAGGTGTTCCGCACCGCGATGACCGGCCGCTGTGACGCCCGCCCGGACCTGGCCGCCCGCGCGCTGCCGCTGGAGATCGGCATCCCGGCGCTGTCCTGCCGGGGCGGCGCCGACCTGGCGCACCGGCTGCTCCGGCCGCTGGGCTGGGACGTGCAGGCCACGCGGCATCCCGCTCGACCCGCAGCTGCCGGAGTGGGGCGACTCCCGGTACCTGACGGTCCGGCTGACCGGGCAGGCCCGGCTGGCCGACGCGCTCAGCCACCTGTACGTGCTGCTGCCGGTGCTGGACGACAGCAAGCACTACTGGGTGGACGACGGCCGAGATCGACAAGCTGCTCCGGGCGGGCGGGGACTGGCTGGCCGGGCACCCCGAGCGGGACCTGATCACCCACCGCTACCTGGCGCATCAGCGGCAGCTCGCCGCGACCGCGGTGGCGCGGCTGGCCGAGGTGGACGACACGGAGCCGGAGGCGCTGGACAACGCGGTGCCGGACGGCCCGGACAGCGCCGGCCCGGCGGCCGCGGACACCGCGCCGCCCCGGAGCCCGCTGGCCCAGCAGCGCCGCGAGGCCGTGCTGGCCGTCCTGCGCGACACCGTGCTGGGCACCCCGGCGGCCGCCGCCCGGGTCGCCGACCTCGGCTGCGGCGAGGGCAGCCTGGTCGCCCTGCTGCTCCGCGAACCGTCCGTGGCCCGGGTCCTCGGCGCCGACGTGTCGCACCGGGCGCTGGAACGGGCCGCCCAGCGGCTGCACCTCGACACGATGCCGGATCGCCAGCGGGACGCGGGTGGACCTGCTGCAGTCGTCGCTCACCTACGCCGACGCGCGGCTGGCCGGCCTGGACGCGGCGGTGCTCATGGAGGTCATCGAGCACGTGGACCCGCCGCGGCTCGGCGCGCTGGAGCAGGCCGTGTTCGGCGCGGCCCGGCCCGGCACCGTGCGTGGTCACCACGCCGAACGCCGAGCACAACGTGCGGTTCACCGACCTGCGCCCGGGCGCGATGCGGCACCCGGACCACCGGTTCGAGTGGACCCGGCCGCAGTTCCGCGACTGGGCGGCCGGGGTGGCCGCCCGCCGCGGCTACCAGGTGCGCTTCCTGCCGGTCGGCCCGGACGACCCCGAGGTCGGCCCGCCCACCCAGCTGGCGGTGTTCACCCGTGCCTGACCCGGACCCGAGTCCGGGACACGGCCCGTGACCCGACGGCCTAGCCGCCGCCCGCCGGATCCCCGAGCTGTCCCTGGTCGTCCTGGTCGGCGTGTCCGGCTCGGGCAAGACCACGTTCGCCCGCCGGCACTTCGGCCCGTTCGAGGTGATCTCCAGCGACTTCTGCCGCGGCCTGGTCGCCGACGACGAGAACGACCAGGCCGCGACCGCCGACGCGTTCGACGTGCTCAGCTTCATCGCGGGCAAGCGGCTGGCGGCCGGCCGGCTGACCGTGGTGGACGCGACCAATGTGCAGCCCGCCGCGCGCAAGCAGTTCGTGGAGCTGGCCCGCGCCCACGACGTGCTGCCCGTCGCGATCGTGCTGGACCTGCCGGAAAAGCTTTGTACGCAACGAAATTCGCGGCGGCCCGACCGCACGTTCGGATCGCCGGTCGTCCATCGCCAGCATGACCAGCTGCGCCGGTCGCTGCGGGGACTCAGCCGGGAGGGGTTCCGCCGGGTCCACGTGCTGCGCACCCCCGACCAGGTCGAGGCGGCCGTGGTCGTCCGCGAGCGGCTGCTCACCGACTACCGGGACCGGACCGGGCCGTTCGACGTGATCGGTGACGTGCACGGCTGCCGCGCCGAGCTGGAGGCGCTGCTGGGCCGCCTCGGCTACCGGATCACCTGCGATGCGGCCGGCGGCCGTCAACGCGGAGCCGCCGGAGGGCCGGACCGCGGTGTTCCTCGGCGACCTGGTGGACCGCGGGCCGGACTCACCGGGGGTACTCCGGCTGGTCATGGGCATGGTCGCGGCGGGTCACGCGCTGGCCGTGCCCGGCAATCACGAGAACAAGCTGATCCGGGCGCTGGGCGGGCGCGACGTCCAGGTCAGTCACGGCCTGGCGGAGACGCTCAGCCAGCTGGCCGGCGAGGACGAGGCGTTCCGCCAGGACGTGGCCGGCTTCTGCCGCGGCCTGGTCTCGCACCTGGTGCTGGACGGCGGGCGGCTGGTGGTCGCGCACGCCGGGCTGAAAGAGGCCTACCAGGGCCGCGCGTCCGGCCGGGTCCGCAGCTTCGCGCTGTACGGGGACACCACCGGGGAGACCGACGAGTTCGGGCTGCCGGTCCGCTACCCGTGGGCCAGCGACTACCGGGGCCGGGCCATGGTGCTGTACGGGCACACGCCTGCGCCGGACCCGGAGTGGGTCAACAACACCCTGTGCCTGGACACCGGCTGCGTGTTCGGCGGCCGGCTGACCGCGCTGCGCTATCCCGAGAAGGAGCTCGTCTCGGTCCCCGCGCAGCAGGTCTGGTACAAGCCCGCCCGGCCCTTCCCGCCGTCCTCCGCCGCCCCCGCGGCTCCCCTTCCTGCCCGCGACCCCGGCGTGCTGGACATCACCGACGTGCTGGGCAAGCGGGTGATCGAGACCGCGCAGCACGGCCGGGTCACGGTCCGCGAGGAGAACGCCGCGGGCGCGCTCGAGGTGATGAGCCGGTTCGCGGTCGATCCCCGCTGGCTGCTCTACCTGCCGCCGACCATGGCCCCGCCGCCCACGTCCAGCCGCCCGGACCTGCTGGAGCACCCGGCCGAGGCGTTCGCGGCCTACCGGGCCGACGGGGTCACCGACGTGATCTGCGAGGAAAAGCACATGGGCTCGCGGGCCGTGCTGCTCGCCTGCCGGGACGAGGACACGGCCCGGGCCCGGTTCGGCGGCGCCGGACGGCCTGCCCGGGGCGGTCTATACCCGGACCGGGCGGCCGTTCTTCAGCCCGGGCCGCAGCCCGGCGCAGGAACCGGGCGGGCCGGGCCGCAGCCCGGGCCAGGACCAGGGCCCGCCCGCGACCAGCCGGGAGCTGCTGGACACGGTGCGCGCCGCGATCGGCGCGGCCGGGCTCTGGGACGAGCTGGACACCGGCTGGCTGCTGCTCGACTGCGAGCTGATGCCCTGGTCGGTCAAGGCCGGCGACCTGCTGCGGCACCAGTACGCCGCGGTCGGGGCCGCGGCCCGGGCCGCGCTGCCGGAGGCCGCCCGCCTGCTCAGCGAGGCGGCCGCGCGGGGCGTGGACGTCGCGGCGCTGGCCGGCCGGACCGCGGCCCGGGCCGCCAACGCCGAGGCGTTCACCGCCGCGTACCGCCGGTACTGCTGGCCGGTCAGCGGCCTGGACGGGGTACGGCTGGCCCCGTTCCAGGTCCTGGCCACGGAGGGCGCCGTCTACCACGAACGTGATCATGGCTGGCATCTCGGCGTGGCCGACCGGCTGGCCGGCGCCGCCCCCGGGCTGATCACCGTGACCCGGCGGCTGCGGGTGGACACCACCGACCCGGACTCGGTGACGGCCGGGATCACCTGGTGGGAAGAGCTCACCGCAGGCGGCGGCGAGGGCATGGTGGTCAAGCCGCTACGCCAACCTGACCCGGGGCCCGCGGGGCCTGGCCCAGCCCGGCATCAAGGTCCGCGGCCGGGAGTACCTGCGGATCATCTACGGCCCCGACTACACCGAGCCCGCCAACCTGGCCCGGCTCCGGGACCGCAACCTCGGCCGCAAGCGGTCACTGGCGCTGCGGGAGTACGCGCTGGGGCTCGAGGCGCTGGACCGGGGCGCGCGGGGTGACCCGTTGTGGCGGATCCACGAGGCCGTGTTCGGGGTGCTCGCGCTGGAATCCGAACCCGTCGACCCCCGTCTGTAGCGCGGGGGACCGGGGGGAGGCGGTTTTCGTTGCGGCGAATTTTCCGCGGTATGCGGGTGTTTGATCGCGGTGCGCGGGGGCAGTTTCCCCGTTCGTGCTTTCTCTAGCCCATCAGCTCACGACGTCCGCGCTGCCGTCCGGCGAGGGCTGGCGGCAGGCGGCCGAGCTCGGCCTGGCCCTGCTGCTGTCCGCGACCATCGGGTTCGAGCGCGAGATCCGGCAGAAGAGCGCCGGGCTGCGCACCCACACCCTGGTCGGCGTGGGCGCCGCGCTGTTCATGCTGATCAGCAAGTACGGCTTCATGGACGTCCTGGTGCCGGGCCGGATCGAGCTGGACCCGTCCCGGGTGGCGGCCCAGGTCGTCAGCGGCATCGGCTTCCTCGGCGCCGGCCTGATCTTCGTGCGGCGGGACGCGGTGCGCGGGCTGACCACGGCTGCGGGAGTATGGATCACCGCCGCCGTCGGGATGGCCGCCGGGGCCGGGCTGCCCGTGCTCGCCGCGCTGGCCACCGGGATCTACCTGATCGTGGCGGTGGTGTTCCCGGCGCTGACCAGGATGCTGCCCCGGTCCGGCACGGCGATCTCCGCGGTCCGGGTGCGCTACCCGGACGGCCGGGGAATCCTGCGCCAGGCCCTGCAGGCCGCGACCACGCGCGGCTTCGCAGTGGACGAGCTGTCGGTGAGCGCGCTGCCGCCGGGCGACGGGGCGATGGCCGGCCCGGGCGGCGGGCGGACCGTGGAAGTGGTCCTGCAGGTGCACGGCCGGGGATCGGTCAACGAGCTGGCCGCGGTGCTCACCGAGATCCCCGGGGTGCGCGCGGTGATCGCGGACGACGCGAACGCGATCGCCTAGCGCACGGGGTCAGCGGGGGTCTTCAGCGGAGCGCGCGGGGTCAGCAGGGCGCGGGTCAGCAGGGCACGGGTCAGCGGGGCGCCTTCAGCGGGCGCGGTGAGCGGGGCGGGCGGGCGAAGCCGTCGCCGATCTCCGCGGCCAGCGCCAGGAACGCGTCGGCCGTGGCCCGGTGCAGCCGGCCCAGCTCCACCTCGGCGCCCTCGTCCAGGTGCGGGTCGTACGGGACCCTGACCACGGCCCGGCAGCGCGCGGCGAAGTGCTGCTCCAGGCGGCCCAGGTCCACCGCGCTCCGGCCCCGGGGGCGGATCATGGCCAGCACCACCACCGCGCGGCGGACCAGGTCGCCGTGGCCGTGCGCCTGCAGCCAGTCCAGGGTGGCGCTCGCGCTCCGCGCCCCGTCCACCGACGGCGAGCTGACCACCGCGATCTGGTCGGCCAGGCCGAGCACCCCGGTCATCGCCGAGTGCAGCAGCCCGGTCCCGCAGTCGGTCAGGCAGATCGAGTAGTAGTGCTCCAGCACCCGGGACACGTCGCAGTAATCCCGCTCGCTGAACGCCACCGACACGGTCGGGTCGCGATCGGAGGCCAGCACCTCCAGCCGGCTCGCGGCCTGCGTGGTGTAGGCCCGGACGTCGGCGTACCGCTCGATCTGGTCCCGCTCGTTCAGCAGGTCCCGGACCGTGGCGGAGGTCTCCAGCCGGAGCTTGTCGGACAGCGTGCCCCGGTCGGGGTTGGCGTCCACCGCGATGACCCGGTCCCCGCGCAGCGACGCCAGCGTGGCGCCGAGGCCCACGATGGTCGTGGTCTTGCCGACGCCGCCCTTCAGGCTCAGCACCGCGACCCGGTGGTGCCCGCCGCAGACGGGGGTGCGGGCCCGCGCGGTCAGTTCCCGGCGGCGGCGTTCGGCCGCCGACTCCGGGGCACGCACCAGCCCGCCGGTCATCTCGAAGATGGCCCGGCGCCACCCGCTGGCCGGGGCTTTGTGCCGCCCGGGCAGGAGGAGGTCGGCGGTGAGGCTGTCGGCCGTGACCTGGGGTTGCTGCCGGGGCTCGGGGTGGGGCTGGGGCTCAGGGTGGGGGTCGGCGTGGGGCTCGGGCCAGCCGAACTCGGCCGGGCCCGCATCGGCCGCCGTCGGCCCGGACTCGGCCGCCGACGGGGCTGGCGACGGGGCCGGCGACCCGAACTGGCCGGGAGGCCCGGCAGAGTTCAGGAACAGCGACAGGGGCGAGCCACCCTCGGGGGCGTTGTCCTCGTAGCCGTGGTCGCCGGCGGCCGCGGGCTCGTCATCCGCGCCGTAGTCGGCGTCCGCCGGGCCGGAGCCGGCGGGCGCGGCGGGACCGCCCGGGGCAGCGGGGGCAGCGGGCCAGGGCGGGTCGTAGAGGTGGGGGGTGTCGCCGGGCGGCCCGTAGGCATCGGCGGCGTCGTAGTCGCCCGCGGCGTCGTAGTCGTCCGCGGGAGGGTAAGGATCCGCCGGGTCGTAGGCATCCGCCGGGTCGTAGGCATCCGCCGGGTCGTAGCCGTCGGGTGGCCCGTAAGGATCCCCCGCATCGTCCGGCTCCGCACCGGTACCCGCTGGCCCGGGACCGCCGCTGCCCAGCCCCAAGGCCACGCCGGGGGCGAACGCATCCGGCAGTTCCGTCTGCGGAAAGGGGGCCGGGGTGACGCCGGCCGGGTCCCGGACGGCGGTGGCTGACCGAACAGCCGCGGCGGCCCGGCGCGCCGGGGCCCAGTGTTCTCGAACCCAGTGCTCTCGAACCCAGTGCTCTCGAACCCGGTGTCCTCGGGTCCGGTGTCCCCGGGTCCGGCGTGCTGGGCGTCGTCGTGCTGGGGCGCTACGCCATCCTCACCGGGCCCGGCCTGCGCGCTGCGGTCCAGGTCATGATCAGCCAAGGTTGTTCCCCTCAGCTCTCATCGGTGTAGGAGAATGACGTGCCGGTAGGGGACCGGATGAGCACCTCCACCAAAGCCTAAGCTACCTAGCTCGCCGCGGCACACCCTCGACTGCGGCAAACCGGGAGAAACCTGATGCAAGCGGTCGTCATCACCCACCCCGGCGGACCCGAGGTCCTGCGCCTGGAGGAGGTGCCTGATCCGGTGCCCGGCCCGGGCGAGGTGCTGGTGGAGGTCGCGGCGGCCGGCCTTAACCGCGCCGATGTCATGCAGCGGCAGGGTCAGTACCCCCCGCCGCCCGGTGCGCCGCCGTACCCGGGCATGGAATGCTCGGGCCGGATCATCGAGCTAGGCCCGGAGGTCACCGGCTGGCGGGTCGGCGACGAGGTGTGCGCGCTGCTGGCCGGGGGCGCGTACGCGGAGAAAGTCGCCGTGCCGCAGGGCCAGTTGCTGCCCGTCCCCGACGGGGTGTCCCTGGTGGATGCGGCCGCGCTGCCGGAGGCGACCTGCACGATCGAGGGCACCGTGTACCAGATGGGACGGCTGGCCCCGGGCGAGACGTTCCTGGTCCACGGCGGCGCCGGCGGCATCGGCACGTTCGCGATCCAGATCGCCAAGGCCGAGGGCTGCACGGTGGCCTGCACCGCGGGCTCCCCGGAGAAGTTGGGCCGCTGCCGCGAGCTCGGGGCCGACCTGGCCATCTCCTACCGGGACGAGGACTTCCCGGCCGCCGTGCTCGACTTCACCGGCGGAGCCGGCGCGGACGTCATCCTGGACATCATGGGCGCGCCGTACCTGGCCCCGAACCTCGACACGCTGGCCACCTGGGGGCGCCTGGTGGTCATCGCCACGCGGGGCGGCAGCCACGGCGACGCGAACCTGGGGCTGATGATGCAGAAGCGGGCCTCGATCGTCGCCGCCACGCTGCGGACCCGGACCGTCAGGGAAAAGGCCGGCGTGGTGGCGGCCACCCGGGCCCACCTCTGGCCCCTGATCAGCGCCGGGAAGGTGGTCCCGGTCATCTGCGCCGTGCTGCCGATGGCCGAGGCGGGCGAGGCGCACCGGCTCCTCGACGACGGCTCACACGTCGGCAAGATCCTGCTGGCCAACTGAGCGAGCGGGAAGTCACGGCCGGGTGCCGACCCCCCGGCGCACCCACTCCGCGAGAGGAGCAAGACTAGAGCCATGAGCGAACGCAACCCCGAGACTGGTCCGGGCGGCAAAGTTGTGGTGGTCGGCCCGGACGGCATCACGGTGGACGCCGACGGCGGCGAAGGCGAGAGCACGGGCGAGCGGCCGGTCATGGAGATGGTCGAGCAGCCCGCCAAGGTCATGCGGATCGGGAGCATGATCCGGCAGCTGCTGGAGGAGGTCCGGGCCGCGCCGCTGGACGAGAAGAGCCGGGCCCGGCTGCGCGCGATCCACCAGAGCTCGATCAAGGAACTCGAGGACGGCCTGGCTCCCGAGCTGGTCGATGAGCTGGAGCGGCTGTCCCTTCCTTTCGCCGACGACTCGGTGCCCAGCGAGGCCGAGCTGAGGGTGGCCCAGGCTCAGCTCGTGGGCTGGCTGGAAGGCCTGTTCCACGGGATCCAGACCACGCTGTTCGCGCAGCAGATGGCCGCGCGGGCGCAGCTGGAGCAGATGCGCCGCGCCCTGCCCCCGGGCATGATGCCGCCGGCGGCGAGGAGGCCCCCGGCCCGCAGCAAGGGGCCCGGGGATCAGGCCCTTACCTGTAGCCAGCGGATCCGCCAGTCGGCGGCTAGCCCGTGATCCGGTCGGCGCCAGCCGGTGATCCGACGGGCGGCGATCAGACCCGGCCGTAGCGCAGCCGGGACAGCCAGGCGGCTGCCTGCGCGAACTCCGGGTCAGAGGTGCCGCGGCGGACGTGGGTGGGTCCGCCGTCGTGCCGCGGGTAACTGCCCAGGAACCTGACGTCGGCACACACCCGGCGCAGGCCCATCAGTGCCTCCCCCACCCGTGCGTCGTCCACGTGCCCTTCGCAGTCGATGGAGAAGTAGTACTTGCCCAGCCCGTCACCCGTGGGCCGGGACTCGATGCGGACCAGGTTGATGCCCCGCACCGCGAACTCGGTGAGGATCTCCATCAGGGCACCGGGATGGTCCTCCCGCAAGAACGCCACCAGCGAGGTCCGGTCTGACCCCGTGGCCGCGGGCAGCGGGCCCGGCTGGTTCACCACGACGAAACGGGTCACCGCGTTCTCGTGATCGTGCGCGTCCGGGACCAGCACCGCGAGGGCGTACATGTCCGCCGCGAACGCGCCGGCCAGGGCCGCGTCCAGCTCGCCGTCGGCCACTTGGCGGGCGGCCTCGGCGTTGGACGACGCGGGGCGCCAGTCCGCGTGGGGCAGGTGTTCCTCGAGCCAGCGCCGGCACTGGGCCTGCGCCTGCGGGTGGCCGCCCACCGTCGCGACGTCACCGAGCCGCGGTACCCGGCCGGGCCAGCAGCGCGAACGCCACCGGCAGCGGCACCTCCGCGCTGATCACCAGCGCCTGGCCGGTGGCCAGCCCGTCGAGAGTGGCGGTGACCGCCCCCTCCACCGAATTCTCGATGGGGACGATGCCCCGCTCCGCCGCACCGTTGCGCACCGCATCCAGGGTGGCCCGGATGGTCACGCAGGGCATCGCGTGACCGGCGGCTCCCGGGTCGAAGGCGAGCATCGCCGCCTCGGTGAAGGTGCCTTCGGGTCCCAGATACGCGTACCGCACGGGCTTGCCGGAGGGGTCGTCTGGACTGGGCCCAGCCGGAGCGTTCAGGCCTGTCGGAGGGCCCGGGACGCTCGGGGCCCCTGGGGCGCTCGGGGCCGCTGGGGCGCTCGGGGCCGCTGGGGCGCTCGGGGCCGCTGAGCCGGCGATGCGATCCGGGCAGGCCGGGGAGCCGGAGTCGGTGCGGGACAGTGCGATCACGCCGCCTTCGCTGGATGGCCACTCACGATGAGGGCTTCACATATAGCCAACGGGCTGCGCCCGATAACGGCCTTCCCGTGACAGTGCGTGAGAATACCAGCGCCCCGTGCGGGCGTCCCGCCGCCAGCCGCCGACCTTTCCCGCGCACGGTGCGCCCATACCGGACAAAACACCCGCCACGACGCACGCCACACGGGAAATGTGGCGGGGGGGCGCCGCCAGCCCGGCACCTTTCACGCCGGACGTGCGTCACGAACGGACAAAACACCCCGCATCGCGCACGTTGGGCGTGACATGTGGGGGTGAGGGCCCGATCTCTGCGTGGTATCGTGATATCTCGATATCAGGAAGGCGGGCCGATGCGAACCAAGAACATGGTGTTGCGGCTGGATCCGGGGCTGGCCGAACGGCTGGAGGCCGTGGCTGAGGTCGAGGGCCGGTCAGTGTCCGACGTGGTGCGCGAGGCGATCACCTCGCTGGTCGAGGCGCGGCAGCGGGACGAGCGGTTCATCCAGCTTCTCGAGGACAACGTGGCACGACACCAGCGGCTGCTCGAGATGTTGCGGGACGATAAGTGATGACGCCCATCGACCTGGCCGCCCTGGTCGTCATCGCCGCGCGGGCCCTGGAGGAGGACGTCCCGGCCGTCCTCGACCTGATGGATGTCACCGCCGCCGAAGCCGCCCTGACCGAAGCCGCCCTGACCGACGCGAACCCCGCCGGCGCGGCCCCCGCCGGCGCGAACCCCGCCGGCGCGGAATCCCCCGGCTCAGACCCGGCGGCCCCGGCCACCCCGGCGGGCCGGGCGGGCGCGGCAGAGCGGGCGGCAGACCGCGCCGCTGCCCTGCTCAGCGCCCTCGTCCGGCACCGGCCGCTGGCGCACGGCAACGAGCGGGCCGCCGTGCTCGCGACCGTCACGTTCCTCGCGGTCAACGGCTGGCAAGCGGATCTGGAGCCGGCTGAGGTCACGGCGTCGGTGGTGGCCGACCTGGCCGCCGGGCGGAGGTCCGCCGGCGATGTGTCGGCGTGGCTGTCGCCCCGGATCTCGGGCTACCCCGCCTCACCTGGCCAGCAGGACACCACGACTCCGTCACCGGCCAAGGAGGCACCGATGATGCATGGATGGCTGCCGAATCTCCGGCGCACCGCCCGGCACCGGGAAGACGCGACGTTCGGCCGGTACAGCGCGCAGGGCCGCGAGGTGATCATCTCGGCCCAGCAGGAAGCCCGTGCGCTGCACCACAACTACCTCGGCACCGAGCACCTCCTGCTGGGGCTGCTCCGGGATCGCGACGGGGTGGCCGGCCGTACCCTGCACGTGCTGGGGATCAGCGTGGAGACCGCGCGGGCGCAGGTCCTGGAGATCATCGGCGAGGGAAAACAGGAACCGCGCGGACTCATCCCGTTCACGCCCCGGGCTAGGAAGGTCATGGAACTCTCGGTCCGGGAGGCCCTCCAGGCCGGTCACCTGCACGTGGGCCCGGAACACATCCTCCTCGGCCTGGTGCGCGGGGGAGACGGGGTCGCCTGGCAGGTGCTCAACCGCCTCGGCGCCACGGTCCCGGCGGTCCGGGACCAGGTCAGGGCGCTGATGCAGCAGGCCCAGCGGCCGGCCGCGGTCACCCCGCCGGGCATCCGCGACTATGACACCCGGATCGAGCTCGCCCGGCAGGCCAAAGACGCGGCGGTGGACGCCAGGGACCTCGACCGGGCCGCGGCCGCCCGGGAGAGCGAGAAGGAATTGGTGGCCGAGCGGGACGGGCTGATCGCACGCTGGTCAGCGGGGGCCGACGTGGCCACGCTGGGCCGCGAGCTCGACTGGCTGCGCGACGAGGTGAACCGGCTGCAGCGGCTGCTGCTGGAGCACGGCATCGAGCCCGAGCACCCGCTCCAGCACCCCGGGGACCCCATTCAGCGAGACCCCGGGGACCCCACCCAGCAATCGGCCTGACCCGCGGAGCGGGATGGCCGGAGGGGCAGGAGCAGGCGGATGAGCAGGATGAGGACGGTGAGGAGCACCACCGGGGTAACTCCGTTCCGCAGCACGGGCCGCAGCCAGGCCAGGTCGGAGGGCATGGCGATGCCGCGGGCGGGCAGGTAGCCGAACCCGAGCGCGGTCGTGCGGGCCAGCATCAGCCAGTCCAGGACCACGACGAGGCGCCCGGGCAGGGACAGCAGCGCCAGCAGTGCCCAGCCCAGGCTGTCGTACCAGGGCAGCACGTACGGCCAGGCCATCAGCCAGGCGGCGGTGAACGCGAACGCGCAGGCCACGGCCAGCGTGACCAGCCCGGTGCCACCCTCTGCCGTGGCCAGCCTCGTGTCACCGCCCAGGGTCGGCAGGCCCGGCCTCACCCCCGGGCACCGGCTCATTCCCCGGCCGGGGCAGCGGACCCGCGCGCACCAGCGCGTTCAGCAGCAGGACCAGCAGCACCGCCGCGAGCAGCACCGCCGCCGCCTTGACCGTGTCGTCGGCGATACCCTCCCCGGCGCCGAGGCGCAGGAGCAGCCGGACCGTGCGCCACGGCGAGCCGACCGAGACCATGCTCCCCGCCGAAAGCGCTGGCCGGAGCGCCCCCGGCCCCCAGGGCACGAGGGCCAGCGCCGCGATGACCGCGAACCCAGCCACCAGGCCCCCGGCCCGGGCCCAGGCCATCCGCCCCACCCCGGCCATCCGACGAACCCCGGCCGCCCGCCCCAGCCCGGCCGCCCGCCCAGCCGGGACCGCGGCCAGCACCGACGCGGCCAGCAGCCCGGCCAGCACGAGGACCATGGTCGGCTTCACGGCCGCGCCGAGCCCGGCCAGCGCCCCGGCGCCCGCGCCGACCGCAAACTGCCGCCCCGGCCGGGGGCCCGGGCCGACCGCGAACTGCAGGCCCGGCCCGGCGCCCGCCCCGGCAGCCGGCCCAGCGCCCGCCCCGGCGTCCGGCCCGGCCCGCGCCCGGGGCCCGCGCAGGCCGAGGCAGAACACGGCCATCGCGGCCACCGCGAACATGATGGCCTGGCTGTCCACGTGCGCCCCGGCCACCAGCACCTGGAGCAGCAGCGGGTTGGCGGTCCAGAGCAGCGCGGCCCGCAACTGTCCGGCCCGGCGCCCCCGCGCCAGCCGGTGCAGCAGCAGGCCGGTGACCACGAACGCCGCCACGTTCAGCAGCGACAGCACGAACACGGTCAGCCGCACCGAGGTACCGCCCGCTTCGGAGGCCAGCGCCTGCAGGCCCGACGCCAGGCTGCCGTACACGGACGGGCTGCCCCGCCAGTCCTGTACCGCCCGGGCCACCGGGTCACCCAGCCGGGCCAGCATGGCCGGGGTGGTGGTGTAGGGGTCACGGCCGGTGACCACCATCCGCCCGTACGCGGCGTAGCTGAGCTGGTCAGCGGAGCCGAACGGCGGGACCAGGGCCAGCGCGGCGGCCGCGAGGATCCCGGCCAGCAGCACCGGCCGGGCCTGGATGACCCAGCCCCGGTGCAGCGCGTGCAGGCACAGGCCGAGCCCGAGCGCGCCCGCGGCCAGCGCCCCGGCGGCCAGGCCGACCGCGAGGCCGGCGCCCGGATGCGCCGCGAAGGCCCAGGGTGGCTGGCCTGCCGCGCCGGGCAGGGCGGGCTCCATGACTGAGCGGCCGAGCACCGCGACGGTGAACGTGGCCGCGATACTGACCGCGATCGCGATCAGCCCCGCCGACCCCGCCGACCCCGCCGGCCCGATGGGCCCCCAGCCGGGGCGGCACCGCACGAGGCGCAGCGCCCCAGGGCGCCGGGACACGATGCGCGAGGACACGGCTCAGCCGCGCGACCGCCGCCGCGCCTGGCTGACCGCCTGCCCGGCCGTCTGCATCGCAGGCTCCCGGGCGGCCAGGGCCCAGGCCACGCCCGCGAACTGCCGGGCGCGGTGCAGCTGGGCGCGCCAGTCGCCGCCGGTGGCCCGGTGCGCCATGGGCACCTCGACCTCGGTGACCCGCAGGCCCTGGCGGAGCAGGTCGATGGTCATGCCGGTCTCCACGCCCCAGCCGGGAGCCAGCGGCCGGGCGGCCTCGAACGCGGCCCGGGTCAGGCACCGCTGGCCGTTGAGCGGCTGCGCGGGGCGCCAGCCGGTGGCGCGCCGGATACCCGACCCGGACAGCGCGACCACGAAGCCGTGGCCCCCGGCCCGGACCCGTTCGCTGAACACCGCGATGGTCATATCCGCCTGGCCGTCCCGGACCGGCTGGATCAGCGGGGCGGCGTGCGCGGCGGAGTCGGCCAGGTCAGCGTCGAGGAAGAGCAGATGCCGGGGCACCGCGCGACTCTCGTCCCGCTCCAGCAGCCCGACCGCCTCAGCGCCAGTTTCCATCGCCGCGCCCTTGCCGCGGGTGCGTCCGTGCCGCAGGACTATCGCTCCCGCATTTTCCGCAACGAAACCCGTGTCGTCGCCGGACCCGTCGTCCACGACGATGAGGATGTCCGCGCCGGGCAGGCCTGCGGCCGCTTTCACGGTCGCCTGGATGCGGTCGGACTCGTCCTTGGCTGGAATGACGATGGCGACGTCACCGCTGGGCGGCATGCGCCGATCGTAGTGGGTTACTGCCCGGGAACCGGCGGCCCCGTCGCCGGTCACCGTGAACACCGACTCGAGCCCGGTCACCTGGAGGATCTTGCGCACCGCGGGCCGCGGGCCGCTGAGCTCGACGTTCCCGCCGTGCTCGCGGGCCATCCGCTGGGCGGCCAGCAGCACGTTCATGCCCGTGGAGTCGCAGAAGTCCACCCCGGACATGTCCACCACGAGCCGCACCGGGTGGTCCACGTTCAGCGCCGAGGCGATATGGCTCTGCAGCCGCGGAGCGGTGTAAAGGTCGATTTCGCCGGACAGGGCTACTACGACGCGATCACCCTCGCTGCGACTCGAAACCTTTAGCTCCACGAGCGGCACCCTACCGCCGACGTGCGTCCAGGACTAGATGCTTACGGAGAGCACACGGTTAAATCGCAGGCGGACCGGGCATTTGTGCGCCAAGCTGGAGAGCAATCGACCTGATGCCGGCACCAGCGAGGCGGAGCCCCCGGGATGTACCCCTTGCCAGAGCAGCCAGAACCGAAGACAGCGACGCTGAGACCGCTACCGAACGTGGACGCGGCCGGACCCATTCCGCTGTCCGCGCCCCTGCCGGACATGCTGTCCGCGCCCCTCCCTGCGGCGCCGCCCAGCACCGGGCCGCTCAGCACCGGGCCGCTCAGCACCGGGCCGCTCAGCACCGGGCCGCTGTCGGCGCCGCTCGCGGAGGACATGCTGCCGACCGTGCCCGGCGTGCGGGCCGGGGCGCCCGGTCCCCCCTACCCGGTAGCGGCTCCGGTGTCCTGGGGGCCCGATGTGGACCAGCAGCGCGCCCGGATCCGGGCCGACATGGAAGGACTGCGGGCCCGGGCGGAGTCGGCGTCGTCATGGCTGCAGAGCAGCCGCCACTACAGCCGCCTGATCAACCGCGAGGGCGTGGTCCCGCTGAGCGCCCGGATGACCCCCGGGGACCTGGCCTTCCTGGCCGAGGCCCGGGAGCAGGTCCTGCAGTTCACCGAGCTCGCGGACCGCCTGATCGACCTGCATCAGCCACTTGACGCGGGCGGCATCACCACCGACCCGAGCAGCCCCATCCGGCGCTGCCGCAGCTGCATGTGGCGCTGGCCCTGCCCGACGTTCAGCATCCTCGCCGAAGTAGTGGACCGGCCGCCGCCGGCCTGACCGGCGGCTGCTGACCCGGGTCCGGCTGACTGCCCTGCGGCTGAACGGGCCTGGGCTTACTGGGCCTGGGCTGACTGCCCCGCGGCTGAACGGGCCCCGGCTTACTGGGCCTCGACGAGTTCCTGCGTCTCTGCGTCCTGGGTCCGGGCTTCCTGGACCCGGGCTTCCTGCGTCTGGGCTTCCTGCGTCTGGGCTTCCCGGACCCGGGCACCCAGGCCGTGCGGGTTGCTCACCGCGGGCACGGCCCGCGGGAACGGGGCCAGGTCGGGACGGGTGACCCGGCCCTCGGGTGTCCTCGATCCGCCAGGCCGGGACGGCTCGGCGGCCGGGTCCCTGGTCACCGCGCAGGACATGCACCGCGGGCCGCCCCGCCCGCTGCCCAGTTCGCTCGCGGGCACCGGGATGACCCGGACTCCGGCCGCGGTGAGCCTGGCGTTGGTCTCCAGGTTCCGCTCATCGCAGACGACCAGCCCGCGGCCGAGGGACAGCGCGTTGCCACCGTCGTCCCACTGGGCGCCGTCGCCCCGGCCGCCGCCCCGCTGGCTGCCCGGGGCGATCAGCGGGTCCAGCCCCGTGTCGATCACGGTGAGCCGGTCGATCCCCATGGCCTGGGCGGCGGCGGCCATGAACGGCTGCGGCCGGGATACCCGCAGCCCGTCCCCGCGCGGGGTGATCGCGTGCACGGTCAGCGTGTAGGCGAGCGCGGGGTGCATCACGACGACCCCGCCGTCGATCACGGTGCAGATCGTGTCCAGGTGCGCCGCCCCGGTGCGGTGGATCGGTACCGCCAGCACGGTGTGCGCGAGCCCCGCCGGGAACACCTGCCGGGCAAGCCGCTCCACTCCGGCCGGGCTGGTCTGCTCGCTGACGCCGACCGCGATGACGCCGGGCGCCAGCAGCAGGATGTCCCCGCCCGCGATCGGCTCCAGGTGCGGGCCATAGAGCATCTTGGTGCCGGCGAATCTCGGGTGGTGTGCGTAGAGCACGGCCAGCAGCCCGGCCTCCCGGCCCCGGGCGCCGAGGCTGGACACCGCCACCCGGTCCCCGATCCAGACGCTCGAATCCCGGGTGAACACCAGGTTGGGCAGGGGATCGATGACGAACTCGTGCCGGTCGAGGAGCTCGTACACCACCCCGCGCCCGGCGGCCAGCTCGCCGGGCGTGACCCCGGCGATGAGCGCCTGGGCCAGCGTCTCGGAATCGAGCCCCTCGAGATGGTCACGGACGGCGGCCCGCAGGTCGTCGCCGAGCCAGCGGTCATCCAGGGCCGAGCCGATCGCGGCGCGGCGGGCGGGCGCGTACTCCAGCGCGTCCTGCAGCAGCTCGGTGACGTACAGCACCTCGATGCCGTGGTCCCTGAGGATCTGCGTGAACGCGTCGTGCTCCTGCTGCGCGCGGGCCACCCACGGCAGCCGGTCGAACAGGAGACGGCCGCGGCTGCGCGGGGAAACTCGTTTGAGCTCGGCGCCCGGGCGGTGAACAAGAACGCTGCGCAGCCGGCCCGACTCGCTGTCCGCGCCCTGGGTGTAGCTCACGATCCCCCCCGCCGGTCCCCCGCGACCCCGCGCCCCCGCGCACGGACAACCCCTCGGAGGGAGTATCACCACTTCTACGGCCGATTACGCATCCCCAGCTAATGATCACTAGGCGTGTTCATTGCCCGGCGGCGGCCTGGCCGGAAACCACGCCGTCCAGGCTGCGGCCGGCGGCTTCGGGGCGGCGGCCGGCGCCGTCCGCCGAACCCGCGGCGTGCGCCGCGCCGTTGACCGCGCCCCGCGCCGCGCCAGCGGCCCCGGCCATCCCGCCCGGGCCGCCGCCCGGCCCGGCACCGCCGTCCCGCGGGGCAGGCAGGACCGCCCACACGGTGGTGCCCTGCTCGTCCGCGCGCACCCCCCAGCTGGAGCACAGGTGGTCCACGATGCCCAGGCCCCGGCCGCCGATCGAGGACAGCGACGGGTAGGAGGCACGCGGCCGGGTCGCACTGCCCCCGTCGCTGACGATGACCTCCACGCTGGCCGCGGACAGGATCCAGGACACCCGGACCTGGGCGTCAGGCAGCGGGCGGGCGTGCAGGATCGCGTTGCTCAGGAGTTCGCTGATGACCAGGGCCGCGTCGGCCACAGCCGTCGCGTACAGGCCGGCCTCGCGCAGTTCGGCGGCGATCCGGCCGCGGGCCACGGCGACGCTGGACGGGACACACGGGAGCAGAACGACGCTCGCCGCCCTCACCTCCCCGCGCGCCCCCGCCCCGTGGCCGCGATAGTCGTCTTCCTCCTGCGAGCGGGATGCCCCGCCAGCGGGCCCGGGAAACCGGGCGCCGCGGCCGCAGGTGAATCCGGCCCGGGGCACTGGTGATCGCGTTTAGCATGAGTGGCACTAATGTCACCGTAAGCAAGTGGTCGCGGGGGGCGGCCGGTAAATGCGTCCAGCGGCGGCGCGGGTCAGCGGGGCTGGCCCGCCGGAGCGGACGCTGGACGGGGTGAACCGATGGACCGAGCGGGCGATGACCCGCGGGTTCCACTGATCCCCGCCCGGAGCGCGCGGGGAGAGACCATGCGGGGAGGCCTCACGCCCGGAGACACGGCTCCTGGAGCGGCCGCGGCCGGGTCCGGCGCCGCATCGGCCAGTGGCACGTCGGCTGGCGCCGCATCGGCCAGTGGCACGTCGGCCAGCGCGCCGGCGAGCAGCGCGCCGGCAGGCCCTCCGGCCGCGGGCCGCGGGCAGGCCGGTGCCGCGACGCGCGGCGCTGACCCCGGGCGCCCGGCCCGGCGGGCCTTCACCACCCACCCGGCCGCCGGGCAGCTGACCCTCCTGCTCTGCTACCTGGCGGCCGGCGTCGCGGTGACCTGGCCGCGGGCCACCTACATCACGGGCAAGCTGCCGGAAATGCGGGACTCAGCGGCCTACGTCTGGGGCTTCTGGTGGATGGCCCGGCAGGTGAGCCACCTGGCCAACCCCTGGACCACCAGCCACATGGCCGCCCCCGCGGGCGTCGCGCTCGGGTACCACACGCTGATGCCGCTGCCGGGCCTGCTGCTGACTCCGGTCACCCTCATCTTTGGCCCCAGCGCCTCGTACAACCTGCTGGTCATCGTGGTGCCCGGGCTGCTGTGCTACGCGATGTACCGGGCGGCGCGGCTGTGGCTGCCCAGCCAGACCGGCGCGATCGCGGCCGGCGCGTTCTTCGGCCTGTCGGCGATGCTCGCCCAGGAAGACTGGTACCACGTCAACATCGCCGTGGGCGCGCTGTTCCTCCCGCTGGCCCTCGAGGCCTCGGTGCGGCTGCGCCGGTCACCGGGCTGGCAGCCAGGCCCTCATCCTGGGCGTGGTGGTAGGCGCGGCCGTGCTCACCGACCCCGAGTCGGCCGTCCTGACCGGCATCCTGACCGGGCTGGTGCTGCTGCCCTGGCTGCTGCGCCGGCCCACGGTGGCCCGGCTCTGGCCCGTCGCGCTGGGCGCCGTGATCGCCGCGGTGGTGGCCGCCCCGCAGCTCGCCGCCATGATCCACGAGCAGGCCCAGGGTGGCCTGAAGATCAACACCGGCCTGCTGGGGGTGACCGACAAGCTCTACGGCGTCGGCCTGCCCGGCATGTTCGCGCCGACCCCGCGGGTGGCGGATTTCGGCCTGACCGGCCTGGCCCAGCCGTTCCTGCACAGCCGGGACAACGAGGGGCTGCCGATGTTCGGCGTGACCCTGACCGCGCTGGCCCTGTTCGGCCTGGTCGTCGCCTGGCGGCGGCGCCGGGCCTGGCAGCTGGCGCTGCTCTGGCTGGTCTGCGCGGCCCTGGCCCTGGGCATGTCCCTGTGGGTCGGCAACCGGCAGTTCATCCCCTGGACGCAGGTCTGGAACGGGGTGCACGTCTCGCCGTTCCTGCCGTTCACCTGGTTCGTCCGTATCCCGGGCCTGTCCGCGTTCCGCGAGGCGGACCGGCTGGCCATCCTCGGCCTGGTCCCGGCGGCCCTGCTGGCGGGCGCCGCGGTGGACTGGATGCGCTACCACGCCAGGCCGCTGATCGCCGTGGTGATCGCCCTAGGCGTCCTGGAGCTGGGGTACTCCGGGAACGCGAAGATCGGGACGATGGCCACCGCCTACCCCCGGCTGGACGCGCCGATCGCCGCTGACCATTCCCGGTCGATGGTGGTCGATGTCCCCTACGGGATGCGCGGCGGGATTCCCGAGTACGGCGGCAGGTTCGCGTCCCAGGCGCTGGTCATGGCGACCGAGGACGGCCATCCGCGGTCCGTCGCCTACGTCTCCCGGATCCCGGCCTACACCCTCAACGCGATCAAGAAGCACGCGTTCTACTCATACCTGATCAAGACCCAGCATTTCACTTTCCCGCCGTTCAGCGTGCCCCTCACCGCGGCGGCCCAGCGGGCCCAGCCCCTGTGGGCCAGGAAAGTGTCGTCCTATACCCCGCTGACCGCAGCCCAGGTCGCCGCCGGCCGCCGGGACGCCCGGACGCTGCATATCGGCTGGGTCGTGGTGTGGTACTCCAATCCCGCGATCGTGCAGTATTTGCACCAAACGGGGTTCCGCTTTGCCTACCGGGCCGACGGCGTCTCGGTTTACCGGCCCACCCGCTAACTCCGCCGGGCCGCCGCCCCGGCCCGGGACGGCTTATCTCCCCGCAGGTCCGGCAGGTCTTCCCGCAGGTGCCGCGGCCACAGCCCCCGGCGCGACGCCCAGGACCCGGCAGCGGGCCCCAGCGAACTGGTTATATTCCAGACTTTTACTACTCTTCGCGCAACCTTTGGGGCATTTGGTAATTATTACTTTCCTATTCCACGCGCTTTGCCGGATCTTTCTCGCTTCGTAATAAATCTATTCTATGTTCGTAAGCAGAATTGGTCCTCTGGCTGGGCAGCATGCTTCCATAATCAATTCGTCGGCACGGCTAGATGGCAGACAACACGAACGGGGTGACGATGGCCCACGCGGGCGAAGACCCGCCGGACCAGCCGGCCTCCGGTCAGATCAGTACCGTGCGGCCGGACGGGCTATCGGCCCTGACCCGGGAAGCGGGTGAGGCTTTCCCCGCCGCAGGACTGGCCGGAGCAACGAGGCAGCTGCGGCGTGCGCCGGCTGAGGTGGTCCCAGGCCCGGGCGACGGTTCCGGCACGCTCCCGCCGTGGTTTACCCGGTTCAGGCAGCATCCGCTGGCCGCGCACCTGATCCTGCTGGCTGGTTACCTGCTGGCCGGCCTGGCGGTCACCTGGCCGCGGGTCACCTACCTGGGCGGCCTGCTGCCGGCCATCCGGGACGCCGGCGGCTACGTCTGGGATTTCTGGTGGGTCGCCCGCCAGGTGTCGCACTTCTCCAGCCCCTGGTCGACGAACTACCTCGCCGCCCCGGTCGGCTCGGATCTCGGCTACCACACCCTGATGCCGCTGCCCGGCCTGATCATGACCCCGGTCACGCTGGCGTTCGGGCCGAGCCTGACCTACAACCTGCTCTCTATCCTGTGTCCCGGCCTGCTGTGCTACGTGATGTACCGGGCGGCCCGGCTGTGGCTGCCTACCCAGCTCGGCGCGATCACGGCCGGCGGCTTGTTCGGCTTGTCCACGATCCTCACCTGGCGCAGCTGGTACGAGGTGAACCTGGCGCTCGGGGCGCTGTTCCTGCCGATGGCCCTGGAGGCCGCGGTCCGGCTGACCCGCCGGCCTGGCCGGCGGCAGGCCATCATCCTCGGCGCCGTGATCGCCGCTGCCCTGCTCACCGACCAGGAATCGGCGGTGCTGGCGACCATCGTCGTGGCGCTGGTCCTGGTGCCGTGGCTGGCCCGGCACCCCACGGCGGCCCGGCTGCGGGCCACCGGCCTGGCCGCGCTGACCGGCCTGGTCCTGGCCAGCCCTCAGCTCATCGTGATGCTCCAGCAGGCCTCGGCCAGCGCGGGTCCTTCGTCCCGGGCCGGGCTGCTGGACGTGAACTACGTGGCCTCCGGGGCCTCACTACAGGAGCTGTTCGCGCCATCCCCCCGGCTGGCCGACTACGGCCTCACCTCGGTGGGCAGTTACTACCACCATGGCGCCTACAGCATCGTGATCGCCGCGTTCGGCGTCGTGCTCACCGCGCTGGCCCTGTTCGGGATCGCGGTGTCGTGGCGCCGCCGGCACACCCGCTCGCTCGCCCTGCTGTGGCTGACCTGCGCCTTGATGTCGCTGGGCTCGGTGTTCTGGGTCGGCAGCCACTACTACGTGCCGCTGGCCGAGGTGGTGCACGGGGTCCGGCTCTCGATGATCATGCCCTTCACCTGGTTCACCCGGATCCCCGGGCTGTCCACCTTCCGGGAGGCCGACCGGTTCACCGAACTCGCCCTGGTCCCCATGGTGCTGCTGGCCGGGTCGGCGGTGGAGTGGCTCCGCGAGCACACCGGGGCCGGGGTGATCCCCGTGCTGGTCCTGGCCCTGCTGGAAGCCGGCTGGTCCGGCAACCCGGGCATCGGCTCCATGCCCACCTCGATGCCGGCCCTGGACCGGCCCATCGCCGCCCAGCACACCGACTCCATCGTGGTGGACGTGCCGTTCGGCATCCGCGGCGGCCTGCCGGTGATCGGGGACGGATTCAACCCGGAGACCATGGTGCTGGCCACGGCGGACGGCCACCCGCTGGCCGACGCGCTCATCTCGCGGATCCCGTCCGGCACCCTGAAGGGCATCGAGGGGACACCCTTCTACGCGGCGCTGCTGAACGCCGAGGGCGGCAAGCACCGGACCACGAGCGCGCAGTTCCAGGCCGCGAAGGTCAGCGCCAAGCGGATAAACATCGGCTGGGTGCTGGTCTGGCGCCAGGAACCCCACCTGCTGCGGTTGCTCCGGGTGACCGGCTTCCGGCGGGCTTACCAGGCCGACGGGGTGCAGGTGTACCGGCCGGCCCGGGACATGCGGCGGGACGCCGCGCCCGGGACCCGCGGGCAGGCCGCAGGCTGACCCGGTCAGCCCGGGCGGGCAGCGGCGGAGGCAGGCCCGTCGGCGACCAGCCCTTCCGCGGCCAGCCCGCGGATAAGGCCACGCAGGCCCGAGGCCAGCCGGCCCGCTCCTCGGCGCTGAGCGTGGCCAGGATCCGGGCCTGCCGGGTCTGCCACGCGCTCCACACCCGGGCCGCGACCCGGCTGCCCTCCGGGGTGAGGTAGAGCCGGATGTAACGCTGGTTCGCCTCGTCCCGGCCGCGCCTGATCCAGCCCTTGCGTTCCAGGCCCGCCGCCAGGCGGCTCACCGTGCTCTTCTCCAGCCCGAGCAGGGTGCCCAGCTGGCCCTGGGCGATGCCGCGGGCGGCCACCAGCTCGATCAGCGCCCGGGCCTCGGACGCGGACAGCGCCGGGATGGGGGCCTCGGCCGGCTCCCCGGCCGGGCGGCCCGGCTCACCGGAACCAGGCGCCCCGGAACCAGCCGCCCGGGGACCGGGCTCACCGCTACCCGCCTGGCCGTTTCGCGGCTCCCCGGTCCCCGGGCCCGCGCTTTCCGGGCTCACCACGCGGAGCAGCTGGCCGAGCAGTTCCACCAGTTCCGCGTCATCAGCCGACAAGTTCACGTAACAGTTGTACCGCACAACTGGCCAGATGGTACGTTTTCCACGTGATAGTTGCCCCGTACAACTCAGGGTCGGACCGCCTGCGCGCGGCCGCCGGATCGGCGCCAGGCGGCCCGCGGCACCCCGATCGCGCCGTAGGCTCGCGGTCGTGACGAAACAGGGCCGGGTCAGTGCGCCAGGCCGGCTGGCCGGGATAGTCGCGGGAGACGACAGCGCCATCACCGTGACCGCCGAGCCGGAAAACACGCTACTGCCCGATGAGCCGCTGCGTGATCTGGCCCTCCGCCATGGCCTGAAGCAGACCGCGGTACGGCCGCCGCTGCGCGGCTACGCCGGCGAGCTCTGGCAGCGGCGCTACTTCATCACCGGCTTCGCCACGGCGCGGAACATCGCCATGTACACCGAGGCCCGGCTCGGCCAGCTGTGGCAGGTGCTCACCCCGCTGCTCAACGCAGGCGTGTACTACCTGATCTTCGGCCTCCTCCTGGGCACCAACCGGGGGGTGCCGGACTACATCTCGTTCCTGGTCACCGGCGTCTTCGTGTTCAACTTCACCCAGCGGGCGTTCATCACCTCGTCGCAGGTGATCCGGGACACGCTGCCGCTGATCCGGGCGCTGTACTTCCCGCGCGCCTGCCTGCCGCTCGGCTACGTGCTGATCGAGCTGCAGCAGCTGGTCCTGTCGTTCGCGGTGCTGTTCGTCATCGTGGTCATCGCCGGGGAGCCGGTGACCCCGTACTGGCTGCTGATCATCCCCGTGCTCATCCTGCAGAGCATCTTCAACGTCGGCTGCGGGCTCATCCTGGCCCGCTGGGGCGCCAGCTTCGACGACGTCAGCCAGCTGCTCCCGTTCATCGTGCGGACCTGGATGTACACCTCGGGCGTGCTGTTCAGCCTGCAGTCGCTGTCGCTGACGGTGGGCGGCAAGCTGCACGATCACCCGACCATCGCCTACCTGCTGCAGATCAACCCGGCCGCGGTCTACATCACGCTGGTCAGGTACGCGCTGCTGGAGAAATACCGGGATGCCCTGCCCGGGGCCAAGCCCTACAACCGGCATAACTGCACGCTGTACCGGCTGTTCCCCAGTCACTACAAGACGTTCAGCGCCTACTGCCATCCCTCCACCTTGCCCAGCATCCCTACCCTGTGGATATACGGCGCTGCCTGGGCCCTGGTGGTGGTCGTGATCGGCTTCCTGTTCTTCTGGCGCGCGGAGGCGAGGTACGGCCGTGGCTGATCGACCGATGGTGGTGGTGGACGACCTGCACGTGGTCTACCGGGTGTACGGCAGCAACGCGGACAAGGGCACGGCGGCCACCGCGCTGCTGCGCCTGATCAAGCGCCAGCGGAGGCCATCCATCCGCGAGGTGCACGCGATCCGCGGCATCTCCTTCGTGGCCTACCGGGGCGACGCGGTCGGCGTGATCGGGCGCAACGGCTCGGGCAAGTCCACGCTGCTGCGCGCGGTCGCCGGGCTGCTGCCGGCCGAGCAGGGCGCGGTCTACACCGACGGGCACGGGGCCCTGCTCGGGGTGAACGCGGCGCTGCTGGAGGACCTCACCGGCGAGCGGAACGTGGTGCTGGGCTGCCTGGCCATGGGCATGACCACCCAGGAGACCAAGGACGCCAAACCCCGGATCGTGGAGTTCTCCGGGGTGGGCGACTTCGTCAACCTGCCGATGAAGGCCTACTCCACCGGCATGGGCGCCCGGCTGCGCTTCGCGATCGCCTCGGCCAAGAGCCACGACATCCTGCTCGTGGACGAGGCGCTGGCCACCGGCGACGCCGAGTTCCAGCGCAAGAGCCACGACCGGATCGACGAGCTCCGCGACCAGGCCGGCACGGTGTTCCTGGTCGCGCACAACCTGGCCGAGATCGCCGAAACCTGCAACCGGATCATCTGGCTGGAGAAGGGCGAGATCGTGAAGGCGGGCGACGACGTGCCCGGGATCCTCGACGAGTACCTGGTCGCCTCGGGCCGGGAAGCCCGCTTCGTCGAGGCCGCCGCGACCTCCAGCTACCCCTCAGCCACCCTGGCCAGCCCGGGCTAGCCGCAAGGCCGTGTAGTTAGCCTGCGCCGGGACGCCCGGTTACCGGAACGCGCTCACGCCGCTGGGCACGCCCAGCCCGGTCGGGCCGTCGTAGCCGGTCCCCGCGGTGCACAGCAACGTCCCGCAGCCGCTGGTCGACCCGATCGTGATGTCCCGCAGCCCCGAGGTGGCCTGGTAGGGGAACTCGGTGGCCAGGGATGACGTCACGGGGCTGCCGCCGGGGTTGGCCAGCGCGTACACGGCCGCGATGATCGGGCTCGCCACGCTGGTCCCGCCCAGCTGCTGCCAGCCGGTGGGCAGGCCCTCACCCGACGGCGGGTAGGAGTCGTAGATGGCCGGCCCGGTCCGCGGGTCGGCGTCCGCCGCGACGTCGTTGTCGATCCGGTGCGCGCAGGCGCTGCTGTACGCCGCCTGCCAGCTCTGCTGGGGCTCCAGGGCGGAGCATCCCGACCCCGTCCCCTCGGTGGCCCCCAGGCTCCAGACCTTCTCCTCGGTCCGGGTCTTGCCCCTCATCCACAGCGTGGTCCCGCCGACCGACGTCACGTAGGGCGAGACGGCCGGATACAGGGTCCCGTACCCGTAGTCACCGGCCGCCACGGTGATCGCCACCCCCGGGTGGTCGAAGTGGCGGTCGTAGCTGGCCTCGGTGCTGAACTCGGCGCCGCCCCAGCTGTTGGAGATGAACTTGGCGCCCAGCCGGACCGCGGTGTCCTCGGCGGCGCTCAGCGCGCTGATCGTCGTGTTGTTGGCCTCGACCAGGAGGATCTTGCAGTTGGGGCAGATGGCCGAGACCATGTCCAGGTCCAGCGACTCTTCCTCGGCCCAGCCCGCGTTGCCCTTCGGGAACCAGGCGGTCGTGCCCTTCTGGTTGACCACGCGCAGGCACTTCGCGGACGTCGTGCAGGCCCCCAGCCCGTAATAACTGCGGTACCTGGCCAGGTCACCGGCGGCGTGCCAGTCGTTGTAGGCGTCCACGAGCGCGATCGTGCTCCGGTTCGGCGCGCTGGCCGCCGAGCCCAGCCCGTAGGCGGACCGCAACTGCCCGGCGGACAGCGACACCGGGGCAGGCCGGGTGGCCGCCCGCGCGGCGGACGCGGCGGAATGCACCACGATCGCGCACTGCATCACGCCGGGCGACGCGGGCTGCGGGCAGACCTGGCTGAAGCCGCTGGGCAGGTGTTCCGCCGGGCGGTCGGTGACGAACTTCGGCGTGGCTGACGCCGCGGCGCGGGCTGAGACCGCAGCGCGGGCTGAGACTGCCGCGCGGGCCGACGCCGGGGCGTGGGCCGAGGCGACGGCCGGGGTGGCGGCCAGGCCGGCCACGGTCAGTCCGGCGGCGGCCGCGAGCGCTCCTGCCCACCGCGGGAGCACGACTACGGGCATGGATCCTCCAGGAGGCACGCAGGCGCACGCCCCGGGATGGGGCCGGGAAGGCCGGGATGGCTGGGATGGCTGGGAAAATGGCCGGGAATCGAGCCGGGAGCTAAGCCAGCACGCGGTCCGCGGAGCCCGCTCCGGAATGGCACCGTAGATTCATACCACTTTTCCGGCTTCCGCCCCGGTAGCTTGCCCGGACGTCCGCCTGCCGTTCAGCGGGCCGGGCCCGGGCGGCGCAGCCGGCCGGTCAGCGGGATGCGGGCCGCAGCTGGAGCCGCATGCAGGTGCCGCCGTGCGGCCGGGACGAGGCGGCGACCTCACCGCCCTGCGCCCGGGCCAGCTGGCGGACGATGTACAGGCCCAGGCCGATGCCGCCGAACCGGCGCCGGTCGCCGGTCTCACCCTGGACGAACCGCTCGAAGATCCGCTCGTGGTCACCGGCGGCGATGCCGATGCCCTCGTCCTCCACCGTGACCTCGATCCAGTCCCCGGCCAGCCGGGCGGCCACCGTCACCGTGCCGCCACCCGGGGAGTACTTGAACGCGTTCTCCAGCAGCTGGCCCACGATGATGTCGGTGGCCATCGGGTCGCCGTAGGCGGGCGGCAGGGCGTCCGGGATGTCCGCGGCCAGCGTGTGCGCCTCGGACAGCGGGCGGAACGCCACCGCGGTCCCGCGCAGCAGCGCCGCCAGGTCGAACGGCCCGTTGGTCACGGTCAGCTGGTCCGCGCCGGCCCGCGAGCCGAGCAGCAGCTGCTCCACCAGCCGCCCCAGCGAGCCAGCCCGGTCGGCGATGGTCTGCACCGCGGCGCGCCGTTCCCCGTCGGTCAGCTTGTCCCACCGGCTGGCCAGCGTGCTCGCGAAGCCCTGCACCACGGTGATCGGGGTGCGCAGCTCATGGCTGGTGGTGGCCAGGAACAGGTCCTTGGCCTCCTCCAGCTCCTTGGCCGCGGTCACGTCGCGGAAGTCGATGACGCGCTCGTCCCGCCCGTCCAGCTCGTTGCAGAGCACATCCAGCCAGCGGCCGTTGGGCAGCCGGTGGGTCAGCTTGCCGTCGGCCGGTTCCGGCACCGGGAACGGGGGCGGCGTGCCCGTGACCTCCGCGGCGGACAGCCCGGTGAGCTCGTGGGCGGCCGGGTTCCACTGCCGGATGAGGCCGTCGGTGTCCAGCACCGCGATGCCGTCCGCGCTCGCGTCGATGACCGCGCGTTCGTGCGCCCGCTGGCGGACCACCTCCTCGAACGCCATCGCGTTACTGAGCGCGACGCTGGCGTGGCCGGCCATCAGCTCGAGCAGCTCGAGCTCGACGTGCCCGACCTCCCGCCCGCTGTACAGGGCGTAGAGCGCGCCGTACGGCCGGCCGCCGACGTGCGACAGGCTGAGCGCGATCGTGTGCAGGCCGGGCAGCGCGGACCAGATCAGGTCGTCGAAGTCGCCGGATTCGCCGGTGGCCATCATCACGGTCTGGCCGGACCGCATCAGCTGGCCGACCAGGCTGGTCTCCAGGTCCGCGCCGCGGCCGCGCAGGCTGGTGGGCAGGCCGTCCATGCTCACCAGGCGCAGCTTGCCGTCCTCGATCAGCACGAAGCCGCCGGCGTCCGCGGTGGTCAGCTCGCGCAGGCTGGCCGCGATCCGGTCCAGCACCGCTTCCAGATCCCGCTGGGCGTTCATGTCGGCCACCACGTCGCCGAGCCGGCGGATCACCCGGGCCCGCTGGGCGATCTGGTACTTGGCCGCATCGTCGTCGCCGTCGCGATGGCAGACGTTCACCCAGCCGAGCATCTCGCCGTCCCGGCCGGTCAGCGCGCTGATGTCGATGCGCAGGTCGATCAGGGCGCCGTCCTTGCAGGCCCGGCGGGTCGCGAACGAGATCTGGCCGCCGCTGCGCACCCGCTCCAGCACCGCGTTGTGCTCGGCCTGCAGTTCCTCGGGGATGATCGGCGGCTCCAGGCCCAGGACCTCGCCCGCGGGCCAGCCAAACATCCGCTCGGCGGCCGGGTTCCACAGCAGGACGCTGCGGTCGGTGGAGAACGCGACAATAGCGTCGGCGGCACTCTCGATGACCGCCCACGCTGTCGCGTCAACCCGGTTCTGCCCGGTCGCCTGTTGCAGGCCCACGACCTCATGGTGCCATCCCGGGACGATCCTGGCCCGCCATTCTTCAGTGCCTCGTGCCGGGCCTCGTGCCGGGCCCCGGCCGCGGGCCGCCGCCGGGCCGGCCGGTAGCCTCGCAACGGCCATGGCCACCAACCCCACTACGTCACGGGCCGACCGGTTGAGCCGCGGCCAGAAGCCGCGGGAACCGGCGGGCGCCGGGGAGCGTCACATGGGCATGAAATTCTCCTTGCGGCGTGCACGGCCGGGCGCCGGGTACCTCCTGCCTGCCCTGCTGTGCGTGCTCACCGCGGCCGCCTGCGGCAGTGCCGCCAGCCCGGGCCCGGCCGCCAAGCCCGCCAAGCCGGCGGCCAAGGTCTCGCTCACCGTGGTGGTCACGCCGACCCCCGGCGCCACCCCCCGGCGGTGGACGCTGCGCTGCGACCCGACCGGCGGCACCCACCCTGACGCCCAGGCCGCCTGCCGTGAACTGCTGGCCGCCAAGGACCCGTTCGCGCCCATCCCGCGCGGGATCATGTGCCCGATGATCGCGGCGGGCCCGCAGCGGGCCACGATCAGCGGGACCTACTTCGGCCAGCGGGTCGAGACGAACTTCTCCCGGGCCGGGTGCGCGGCCATGCGCTGGGCCAAGCTGGGCGCGGTCTTCGGGTCGACCGGCACGGGTACCGGCGCCGAGTCCGGGTCACCGGTGCACTGGCAGGCCGGCCCGCTGCCCAGCGCAGCAGCCGGGATAGTCAGCGCAGCAGCCGGGACATCCGGCGGTCGGCGAGCGGCTTGCCGCCGGTCTGGCAGGTGGCGCAGTACTGCAGCGCGGAATCCGCGAACGACACCTCCCGCACCGTGTCGCCGCACACCGGGCAGGCCTCCCCGGCCCGGCCGTGCACGCGCAGCCCCGACTTCTTCTCGGCCTTCAGGTCGCCGGCGGCCAGGCCGGCCGACCGGTCCACAGCCTCCCGCAGGGTGCTGGTGATGGCCGTGTGCAGCTCCCTGACCTCGTCCTCGGTGAAGCTGCTGGCCAGCTTGAACGGGGACATCCGGGCCGCGTGCAGTACCTCGTCGGAGTAGGCGTTACCGATCCCGGCGATGATCTTCTGGTCCCGGAGCACGCCCTTGATCTGCATGCGGCGGCCGGCCAGCATCCCGGCCAGCTCCCCGGCGGTGAACGAGTCCGCCATGGGGTCGGGGCCGAGGGCGGCCACGCCGGGTACCTCGGCCGGGTCGGCGACCAGGTAGACGGCCAGGCGCTTCTTCGTGCCCGCCTCGGTCAGGTCGAACCCGGTGCCGTCGGTGAACCGCAGCCGGAAGCCGAGCGGGCCCTTGCCGGGGCGCGGCGGTTCCGCGGGAAGGTTGTCGCGCCAGCGCAGCCACCCGGCCCGGGCCAGGTGGATCACCAGGTGCAGGGGCCCGTCGGCCGCCTCGCCGGACCCGGCCTGGCTGCCGTTCCCGGCCGGGGCCGCCGGGACCGCCACCAGGTCCAGGAATTTCCCGTGCCGCTGGGTGTCGGTGATCACGCGGCCGCGCAGCGCGGTCAGGTCGGGGCGGTAGGTCTTCAGGACCGAGATAGCCGCGCTGTCGGCACGGTCAATGACGTGCCCGTCGGCCCGCTGCCGCAGGAAGCGGGCGAGGGACTCCACCTCGGGAAGTTCCGGCATGGTAACGATTCTGCCCGGTGACCTCCGATGTTCGGGCCACCGCCGGCGCGCAGATTGTTATCACACCGATAACGGCTGGTCCGTGGTCATGTCCTGCTGGCGCCCTGATCATGGACGGCGCGGGCCCGGTGCGGAGAGCGGCGGGCAGGAAGCAGGGCGCCGGAAACGCCGGAAGTGCTTGCCGGTATGGGATCAGGCTGATTACTTGTTTAATGAAAACTAACGTAGCTTGCGGTGTGTCACCGGTGAGCGGAGCATGGATTCACAAGGATGAGAAGCCATGGACCAGGCAGAGCCTCAGCCCCTCCCGGGCCAGCCTGAGCGGGCCGCCCCGGGCGGATCTCAGCCGGACGGTCTCCGGCCGGACGGACCGCCCGGCCTGCCGTCACGCCGCAGGCCGGCGAGGAGTCCGGCCCCCCGGCCGGCCCGGGATACCGGACCACGGAGCCCGGGCCCCGCGGGGAGCGGCTAGCCGACTCGGGCCCCGCCACTGACCTGGACCATCCCGTGGTGGTCGGCTACGACGGATCCGGGTCGAGCAGGCATGCGCTGGCCTACGCCGCGGGGATGGCGCGCAGACTCGGCCGTCCCCTGCTCCTCGCCTACATCACCAGTCCCGGCATCTTCTGCGAGCCGCTCAGCGGCCAGGTGATCGCCCCGGTCCGGGACTCGGATGAGACCCACCGCTGGCTGCTGGCCGAGCTCGACGAGGTGTGCGACCGGGAGGGGCTGGACGTGCGGATCGTCACCCGCCAGGGCAGCCCGGCCCGGGAACTCGCCGCCGCCGCCGCCGAGTTCAGCGCGGACGCGCTGGTCATCGGGGCCCCGGCGCGCGTCTGGCATCACGTCGCGGGGTCGGTACCGGGCTGGCTGGCCCGGCACGCGCACTGCCCGGTCATCGTGGTGCCCTGAGCAGCCGGCCGGTCAGACCGTTAGAGGATCGTAGTAGTGGCTGTACTGCCAGCTGCCCCGCGCGGTGAGGACGCCGTCGGCCAGCGGGCCGAAGCGGGCCGGGGACAGCGGCGACAGGTCCACCGCCGGGCGGCCGCCGGTGATCCACCCGGCCAGCGCCTCGCCGATCGCCGGGGACGACGAGAACCCTGAGCCGTTGCAGCCGCTGGCCACCCACAGGCCCGGCACCTCCGGCACCGGGCCGGCCAGGAAGCGACCGTCGGGGCTCATCGTGAACAGGCCGCCGCGGTGCTCGGCCACCGTCCCGTCCAGCACCGCCGCCTTCGCCGCCGGGACCTGGCCGGCGATCCGGGCGGCCATCGCGTCCAGGACCCCGCGGTCCAGGGGGACGTCGTCGGTGTCGAACCCGGCGGGCTCGGCGCGCGGATCGACCGGGAGCGGGGCGGCCTCGAACCCGCCGAGCATCAGCCCGCCGCGGGCGGGCCGCAGGTACACCGCGCAGTCCAGGATCCTGGTGATCGGGGCTCCGGCGGGCACGTCCGGAAGCGGCCCGGTCACCAGCAGCTGGTGGCGGACCGGGGCGGCCGCCACCCAGGCGCCGGCCAGCTCACCGACCTGGCGGACCCAGGCCCCGGCCGCGTCGACGACGACCCCGGTCTCGACGCGTCGGGCGGGGGTCACCAGCCCGGTGATGGCACCCGCGGTGCTGGTCACCGCCGTGACGGCCTCGTCCGCCAGGACCTGCACGCCGGCCTGCCGGGCGGCCGCCAGGTAGGCGTCGATCAGGGCGCCGGGCTCCTCGATGAAGACGTCCTCCGGGCACCAGACCACGTCCTCGTCCCCGGTCGGGCGGTAGTACCCGCCGGTCCGCTCAGCCGCCTCCGCGGGGCTGACCGGGGCCAGGTTCACCCCCCAGCGCTGGGACTGGGCCAGTTCGGCGGCCAGCAGCTTCTTGTGCCCGCCGCCCCGGGCCACCAGCAGGCTGCCCGAGGCGGCCACGGCCAGCGGGACCCCCGCCCAGGCACCGAAGTCCCGCACGAGCTCGATGCTGCGCCGGGCCAGGAACGTGCGGACCTCGTCGGCCTGCACGGATTTGAACAGGCCGGCCGCCCGGCCGGAGGCCTGCGAGCCGGGAGCGCGCCGGTCCAGCACCACCACCGACTGGCCGCGGCGCGCGCAGTGCAGGGCCGTGCTCAGCCCGAGCGCGCCTGCGCCGACGACCGCGACGTCCGCCTTCATGATCCGGCCCTCACCAAACTGTCAGCCGATTAACGCCAGGCATTCCGGGTACCTGCGGGCCCCGGCGGACCGGAGGGTAACGCCGGGCTGACCGCGCCGGCGGCCTGGATGTGCCGGTGGTCTACGTGCCCATGACCTGGAGGTAACAGTGCCCTCGCCTGACCTGCCCAGATCGGCCCCGGCGCGGCGCCCTGGCGCATATCCTCAGGCCAGTGCGCCTACCACCCGCTCCGGAACAACTGTTCCGCACAACCAGAAACCAGCACTACCAGTGGGCGAGGAGGGATTTGAACCCTCACGTCCTTTCGGACACACGGACCTGAACCGTGCGCGTCTGCCGTTCCGCCACCCGCCCTACGCAGTGAGTCAGGTTAGCACGTCCGCATCAGCACCCTGAGCGCCGATACCATCGGATGCGGATAGGGGAAGGAGGTACCCCGGTGGGAGTTCTCAGTCGCTTCGAGCGCAGGCTCGAGGGCATGGTCGAGGGTGCCTTCGCGCGGGCGTTCAAATCCGAGCTGCAGCCAGTGGAGGTTGCCAGCGCGGTACAGCGCGAGATGGATGACCGGGCCGCGATCGTGGCGCAGGGCCGGACCCTGGTGCCCAACGATTTCGTGGTGGAGATCGCCGAGACTGACTTCGACCGCCTCGAGGTCTACGCGGACAGTCTCGGTGTGGAGCTGGCCACCCTGGCCCGCGAGCATGCCCGGGAGCAGGGGTACTCGTTCGTGGGACCGGTGCGGATGCGCTTCGAGGGCGTTCCGGACCTGACCACCGGAACCTTCCGGATCCGCTCCGGCGTGATCCGGGGCACCACCGTCGAGGGAGGGGAAATCCGCAGGCCAGCCAGTGACCTGCCGCGCATGCCGGGCTCCTTCGGCGGCCGCCCGAGGCTGCTGGTCTCAGGACCGGAACCAGGGCCGGACGGCAGCAGCCAGCGGACCTACGAGCTGAACGCGCCGGTCACCATGCTGGGCCGCGGCACCGACTGCGACCTGCGGCTGGTGGACCCCGGCGTCTCCCGCCATCACGCTGAGCTGCGGGTCGAGGACGGCGAAGTGGTCCTCGTCAACCTGGGCTCCACCAACGGGACGTTCGTGAACGGCCAGCCGGTGCGGCGCGTGACCCTGGCGGACGGCACGCAGGTGACCCTGGGCCGGACCACGCTGGTTTTCCGCCGGGACGGTATCTATTGACGCAGCGCTACTGACTTGGCCGGACAATGGCCACGGTCCCGGAACTGATCCAGGCCGCCGCCCGGGCCCAGACCCCGACTCCGCACTCCCCCCGAAAAGGCCGCAACGGCGAGGCACCCAAGGACACATAAGCCGATGAGCACGCTGACCCTCCTCCTGATCAGGCTCGCATTCCTGGCGGTCCTGTGGCTGTTCGTCATCACGGCGGTGGGTGTGGTGCGCACGGACCTGTTCGGCCAGTCCCCGTCCAGCCGCAAGCAGAAGCGGCAGCGGCAGAACGCCCGGCCCCGGCAGGCCCGGCCCCCGCGCCCGGCCCGGGGCGGCCGCGGTGAGCCGCAGCAGCTGCTGGTCACCGGCGGCCCGCTATCAGGAACGACCCTCCCGCTGACCGAGCAGCAAATCACCATCGGTCGGTCAAATGACGCCACGCTGGTCCTCAACGATGACTACGCTTCGAGCCGACATGCCCGGCTGTTCCCTCAAGATGGTCAATGGATCGTTGAGGATCTCGGGTCAACCAACGGCACCTACCTCGACCGGCAGAAGGTGACCCAGCCGACCCCGGTGCCGACAGGCGTGCCGATCCGCATCGGCAAGACCGTTCTGGAATTGCGCAGATGACACTTGCACTCCGGTACGCGATCCGCTCCGACGTCGGCCTTCTCCGCGAGGGGAACGAGGACGCGGCGTACGCCGGGCCGCGACTGCTGGCCGTGGCCGACGGCATGGGCGGCCACGCCGCTGGCGAGGTCGCCAGCGCCGCCGCCATCTCAGCCCTCTCCCGGCTCGACGAGGATGTGCCCGGCACCGACCTGCTCGACGCGCTGGCCGACGCGGTCATCGACGCCAACCACACGCTGCACAGCATGGTGGTGGCCGACCCCTCGTTCGAGGGCATGGGCACGACGCTCACCGCCATGCTGTGGTCCGGCGGCCGGGTCGCGCTGTGCCACATCGGCGACTCCCGCGCCTACCTGCTGCGGGACCGCGAATTCCACCAGATCACGCACGACCACACGCTGGTCCAGACGCTGGTCGACGAGGGCCGGATCAGCCCGGATGACGTGGCCACCCACCCGCAGCGCTCGATGCTGCTGCGGGCCCTGGACGGCCGGGCCGACGTGGAGCCGGACCTGACCCTGCTCGAGGCCCGGCTCGGGGACCGCTTCCTGCTCTGCTCCGACGGGCTGTCCGGGGTCGTCAGCGAGGAAACCCTGCACAAGACGCTGGCCACCGTGGCCAACCTCGACGAGGTCGTCCTGCAGCTGGTCGAGCTGGCCATCCGGGGCGGCGGCCCGGACAACATCACCTGCATCGTCGCGGACGTGGTGGACAGCGCCTCCCCGGGGCTGCCGCCGAGCGACGCCTCGGTGATGGTCGGGGCCGCGTCCAACGGCGGCGGCGGCACCCATTTCCGCACCGACAGCCCGGCGGGCCGCGCCCACCTGCTCACCCGCACGGCCCCGCAGGTCGCGGTGGCGATCGCGCACGATGATCACGCCCCGCAGGCCCCGGAGGACGCCGAGGACGACTACCACCCCCGGCGGCGCAGGCTGCCGCTGGTCAAGTCGGCCCTGGTGATCCTCGTCCTGCTGGTCGTCGGCGGGGCGTACGCGGGCTGGCGGTACACGCAGAGCCAGTACTACGTGGCCGAGAACGGCGGCCAGGTCGTGATCTACCGGGGTGTCAACCAGAGCGCGGCCGGGCTGAACCTGTCCAGCGTGGCCCGCCGGTTCGACATCCCGGTGGCCAGCCTGCCCGCCACCGACGCCGCGGATGTGCGGGCCACGATCATGTCCTCCACCGGCCTGGCCGGCGCCGTGAAGATCGTGGACAGCATCAAGCAGGACTACGTGCGGTGCCAGAACGCCGACCAGAAGCTGACGACCTGGGAGCAGACCAAGCCGACCAAAGTCAAGACCAAAGTCCACGGGAAGACCACCTACAAGCTGGTCAAGCCGCCGAAGCCCACCATTCCGGCGGACTGCCCGGCCCCACCGGGCGCGACCGCCACCGGGACTGGAGGAACTTCTTGAGCGCGCTCGCCACTCCGTCCGACCAGCCGCTCGGCGCCGACCCGGGGACCGGGCCGGGCACGCAGCCGGGTGCCGTGCCCGCCCCCGGGGACGGCGCCGGACCGAGCTGCTCATGCTGATCTTCGTGGTGGGCGTGGTCATGCTCGCCTACGCGAACGTCGGGCTCGGGCTGAACGGCAAGATCCCGGCCGGGATGTTCGAGTACGGCCTGGCGTTCGCGGTCCTGGTCGGCGCCGCCCACCTAGTGGTGCGCTGGGTGGCCCCGTACGCCGACCCGCTCCTGCTGCCGCTGGCCGCGCTGCTGAACGGCCTGGGGATCGTGATGATCTACCGGCTGCAGGAATCGGGACGCAACGGCAACCCCGGCAACGTGATCAGCACGATGGCGGCGTCCACCACGGCCTTCCAGGTGGCCTACAGCGCCGCCGGCATCGCCGCCTTCGTCGCCGTGCTGGTCTTTATCCGGCAGCCGCGCACGCTGCAGCGGTACACCTACACGCTGGGCGCCATCGGCCTGGTGCTGCTGGCCCTGCCGGCCGTGCTGCCCGACAGCATCAGCGAGGTCCCCGGCACCACCGTCAAGATCCAGATCTCGCTGGGCGGTTTCACCGTGCAGCCTGAGGAGTTCGCCAAGCTGGCCCTGGCCGTGTTCTTCGCCGGCTACCTGGTGGCCAAGCGGGACGTGCTCGCCCTGGCCGGGCGCCGGGTGCTCGGCATCGACCTGCCCCGGGCCCGCGACCTGGGCCCGGTGCTGATCGCCTGGGGGGTCAGCCTGGTCGTGCTGATCTTCGAGGGTGACATCGGCACCTCCGCGCTGTTCTTCGGCCTGTTCGTGGTCATGATGTACGTCGCCACCCAGCGCAGCTCCTGGCTGATCATCGGGTTCCTGCTGTTCGTGTTCGGCTCGCTGGTCACCGCCGAGCTGTTCGCGCACGTGCGGGACCGGTTCATCGTCTGGCTGGACCCGTTCAAGTACGTGCACACGGTGGTGCCCAGCTCCTACCAGACGGTCCAGGGCCTGTACGGGCTGGGCTTCGGCGGCGTGCTCGGCCGCGGGCTCGGCCAGGGCCAGCCCTACCTCACCCCGCTGGTGCAGAGCGACTTCATCACGACCGCCTTCGGCGAGGAACTCGGGCTGGCCGGGATGATGGCCCTGCTGCTCATCTACGGGCTGATCGTGCAGCGCGGGCTGCGCGCGGCGATCGCGGTCCGCGACCCGTTCTCCAAGCTGCTGGCGGGCGGGCTGGCCTTCACCGTCGCCCTGCAGGTCTTCGTGATCGTCGGCGGGGTGAGCGGGCTGATCCCGCTGACCGGGATCACCACCCCGTTCCTGTCCCAGGGCGGCTCGTCGCTGATCGCCAGCTGGATGCTGATCGCCCTGCTGATGCGGATCAGCGACACCGCGCGGCGGCCGGCCCCGCAGCCGATCCAGGACGAGGGCATGACCCAGGTGGTGCGGGCCGGATGAACCGCGCGCTCCGCCGGGTCTCGCTGATCTGCCTGGTCCTGTTCGTCCTGCTGCTGGTCAACATCAACTACGTGCAGGGCTTCGAGGCCAGCAGCCTGGCCAACAAGCCGGGGAACGGCCGGACGTTCTCCGCCTCGCTGCAGTTCCAGCGCGGCTCGATCGTCACGTCCGACCAGAAGGTCGTCGCCTACTCCACGCTGAACAAGAACTACGGGGAATACCAGCGGCATTACAAGGACGGCCCGGTGTACGCACCGATCACCGGCTACGACACGTTGTTCAGCCAGACCGGGATCGAGGCGGCGGAGAACAAGGACCTGTCCGGCAGCGCCCCGGCCCTGGAGGTGCACAACCTCATCGACCTGATCAGCGGGAAGCCGAAGAAGGGCGCGACGGTCGAGCTCACCGTCAACTCGGCGGCGCAGCAGGCGGCCTACACCGCGCTCCAGGCGTCGGGCCGGGAGAGCGGGGTGGTCGCGCTCGACCCGCAGACGGGGGCGGTCCTGGCCATGGCCTCGTATCCGTCCTTCGACCCGAACGAGCTCGCCACCCTGAACGGCAACAAGCTGATCAAGAACGACAAGAAGCTGCTGGCCGACCCGTCGCACCCGCTGATCAACAACGCGATCAGCACGACGTTCCCGCCCGGGTCGACCTTCAAGATCGTGACCAGCTCTACCGCCTTCCGGACCGGGAAGGTGGCCGGCGTGAACACGCCGGTCTACGCGCCGACCAAGCTCACGTTCCCGGACAGCTCGAGCGTGCTGATCAACGACGACGGCGAGGCGTGCAACAACGGCAGCAACCCCACCGGCACCGGCAAGGTACCGCTCATCTACGCCTTCACCATCTCCTGCAACACCGTGTTCGGCGCCCTGGGCGAGCGCCTCGGCGGGTCCGCCCTGCGGGCCGAGGCCGATAAGTACAACTTCAACAACCCCAACCTGACCCTGGCCCCGGGCATGCAGGTCGCCCCCAGCAACTACCCGCTGCCGGTCGGCGACACCCAGACCGCCGGCTCGGCCATCGGCCAGGAGAGCGACACGGTGACGCCGCTGCAGGAGGCGATGATGGCCGCCACGGTGGCCAACAACGGCACGATGATGAAGCCCTACCTGGTGCAGAAGGTGACCGCGCCCGACCTCTCGGCGGTCCAGACGGCCACTCCGGCCACGCTGGCCAATCCGATCACCCCCGCCCAGGCCGGGAACCTCAAGCAGATGATGATCAGCGTGGTCCAGTCACCGGTCGGTACCGCGCACGCCACCGCCGGAACCCAGGTCACCGGGGGGATCGAGATCGCCGGGAAGACCGGGACGGCGCAGAATGGCATTAACAACTCAGGGCTGGATGACGCGGTGTTCACCTGCTTCGCGCCAGCCAGCAACCCGCAGATAGCTGTCGGCGTCGTGGTAAAGGGAGGCGGCTTCGGCGCTGACGCCGCTGCTCCGATCGCAGTGAAAGTCATCGAGGCCTACCTCGCCTCCCAGGGAAAGCAGTGAGGTCCGTGAGCACGGCAGACGCCGGGGTGCGGATGACTGATCGCCCGCCCGCGGCAGTGGCATCAGGTGCGGTCACTGCGGCGCCCGATGGACGGACAACGATGCAGGACGGTGCCTGACGTGCGAGACATGACACAGCCACGGCTCCTCGGCGGCCGCTACGAACTGGACGGCGTGGTCGGCCGGGGCGGCATGGCCGAGGTCTACCGGGCCCGGGACATCCGCCTGGACCGCATCGTCGCGGTCAAGACGCTCCGTGAGGACCTGGCCCGGGACCAGACCTTCCAGGCCCGGTTCCGGCGGGAGGCCCAGTCCGCGGCGTCGCTGAACCACCCGTCCATCGTCGCCGTCTACGACACCGGCGAGGACATGGCCGGCCCGACGCACGTCCCGTACATCGTGATGGAGTACGTGGACGGCCGGACGCTGCGGGAACTGCTCCGCGACGACCGCCGCCTGCTGCCCGAACGGGCCCTGGAGATCACCGACGGGGTGCTGCGGGCGCTGGACTACAGCCACCGGAACGGCATCATCCACCGGGACATCAAGCCCGGGAACGTGATGCTGACCCGGTCAGCCGAGGTCAAGGTGATGGACTTCGGCATCGCCCGCGCGGTCAGCGACGCGCAGGCCACGATGACCCAGACCGCCCAGGTGATCGGCACCGCCCAGTACCTCTCGCCCGAGCAGGCCCGCGGCGAGCGGGTGGATGCGCGCAGCGACCTGTACTCCACCGGATGCCTGCTGTACGAGCTGCTCACCGGCCGGCCCCCGTTCACCGGGGACTCCCCGGTCGCCATCGCCTACCAGCACGTCCGGGAGAACCCCATCCCGCCGTCCCGCGTCGACCCGGAGATCCCGGCCTGGGCCGACTCCATCGTGCTGAAGGCCATGGCCAAGGACCCGGCGGAGCGCTACCAGTCCGCCGCCGAGATGCGCACCGACATCCAGCGCGCCCTGTCCGGCGTCCCGGTCGCCGCACCACCGCAGCCGACCGAGATGTACGCCCCCGGGACCCAGCGGATGGGCCAGAACACGATGATGGCCGGGGCCGCACCGACCGGCGCGATCCCGTACGGGCCCGACGACGACGGGTACGGCGACGACGGCGGGAACGGGCGGCGTAAGGCGCTGTGGTGGATCCTGGGCGTGGTCGCCGCCATCCTGATCATCGTGATCGGTTACCTGCTGCTGAGCGGCGGGGGCAAGACCGATTCGGTGCCTTCCGTGGTCGGCCTGACCCAGTCAGCGGCCGAGAAGGCCGTGGTCAAGGCCGGGCTGACGCCGTCGGTGGTCAAGGTGTCCTCGTCGTCGGTGAAGTCCGGCCTGGTCACCCAGACCGATCCGCAGTTCGGGACCAAGGTGAAGCCGGGCAGCACGGTCACGCTGGACGTCTCCACCGGACCGCACAAGATCAAGATGCCGTCGGTCGTCGGCGAACAGCAAAGCGCGGCCCAGAGCCAGCTGCAGCAGTTCAACGTCACGACCAAGACCGACCCGAGCTCCACCAAGCCGGCCGGCACCGTGGTGCGGCAGTCGCCCGCGGCCGGCACCCTGCTGGCCCCGAACAGCCCGGTCACTATCTACGTGTCCGGGGGCGGCACCCAGGTCCAGAACACGGTCGGCGACCCCAAGGCCACCGCCATGTCGATCCTGCAGAACCAGGGATTCAAGGTCCAGGTCATCACCGCGGCCGGGCCCGCCACCGCGACCCCGGGCAACGTGTTCAACCAGACTCCGTCCAGCGGGACACTGCCGCCGGGATCGACGGTGACCATCTACGTGGCCTCGACGCCGACCCCGACGCCCTCCGCCACGACCCCGACGCCGACTCCGACGCCGACCGTGGCGACACCGACACCCAGTGCGCCCACCCCGACGGCCGGAGCCGCGAGCCGCACGCCGCGCCTGTAGGTGGTGGCCTGGCGTTACACTCGGCAGAGCTACTGACCAGGAGACAACCGTGCCGAAGTCCCGCGTGCGAGCCAAGGCGGTGTACACGCCGCCGCCCAAGCGATCGGCGTCGAAGAAGGTCAGCCCGCGCTGGCTGGTACCGGCCATGCTGGCCTGCCTGCTGATCGGGCTGGCCTGGATCGCGGTGTTCTACGTGACCCAGGGCTCGCTGCCGGTCGGCGCCCTGGGCGACTGGAACCTGGTGGTCGGATTCGCCTTCATCATCGGCGGCGTAGTCCTGTCCACCAAGTGGCGTTAGCCGCTCAACTGGGCAGTGCGGGTGACCACGGCGATGACCAGCACGGCCACGACCACGACGGTGGCACCGACCTGGATCAGCGTCCGCTGCTTCCGGGGGGCGTACGCGTAGGCCGCGGTGAGCAGGCTGCCCACCACCAGCCCGCCGACGTGCGCCTGCCAGGCGATGGACGAGCGGAACGCGAAGCTGAAGGCCAGGTTGAGCACGATCAGGAAGACGATGGCCCGGCTGTCCAGGCGGAGCCGCCGCGACACCACGAACCAGGCGCCGAACAACCCGAAGATCGCCCCGGACGCCCCCAGCGCGGGTTCGGTCACCGGGGCGATGAGGTAGAAGAGCACCGAGCCGCCAAGCGCGCTCAGCAGGTAGACCGACGCGAAGCGCAACGGGCCGAGCAGCCGCTCCAGTGCCGGGCCGACCAGGATCAGCGCCCACAGGTTGAACGCGATGTCCAGCAGGCCGCTGGTCCCGGTCGGCGGCAGGAACGCGGACGTGATGAGCCGGTAGTACTGCCCATCGGCCACGCCGATCTGCGGCGAGTACTTCGCGACTATCGCCCAGTTACTGGCCAGCGCCGGGTACACCTGCTCGACCAGGTAGAACAGCACGTTGAGGGCCACGATGACCCAGGTGACGATCGCGCCGGAGAGCGCGCGGCCGCCGAACACGCCCGTCGCCCGCCGGACGCCGCGGTTGCCTTCCTGGACGCATTCGACGCAATGCTGGCCGACCGGCGCGGCGCGCAGGCAATCAGGACAGGCGGGACGCCCGCACCGGCTGCAGGACAGGTAGGTCTCCCGGTCCGGATGCCGGAAACAGGTAGGAACCGGTGCGGGCGCCCCGGAACCGGGCGCCGGTTGCTCGTCCACTGGTCAGCCTGCTGTCCTGGCTAGCCCGCGGAGCCCGGCGAGCCCGGCGCGTCCTCGGCCCCGCTGATCTCGACCGACTCGAGCACCACATCCTTGGCCGGGCGGTCCCTGCGGTCCCGGTCCGCGTGGCTGATGGCGTCCACCACGTCACTGCCCTCGATGACCTCACCGAAGATGGTGTGCTTGCCGCTCAGCCACGGGGTGGGCACGGTCGTGATGAAGAACTGGGAGCCGTTGGTGCCCGGGCCCGCGTTGGCCATGGCCAGCAGGTAGGGCCGGTTGAAGGAGAGGTCGGGGTGGAACTCGTCCGCGAACTGGTACCCGGGGCCGCCGGTCCCGGTGCCGAGCGGGTCCCCGCCCTGGATCATGAAGTCCGGGATCACCCGGTGGAAGATCGTGCCGTTGTACAGGCTGTCCCGGCTGGGCTGCCTGGTCCGCGGGTCGGTCCAGTCCCGGGATCCCTCGGCGAGCTCGACGAAATTCCGCACCGTCTTCGGTGCCTGATCAGGGAAAAGACGGACCACAATCGTCCCCTGATTCGTCCGCAGAGTCGCGGTGAGCGAGTTTGTCATAGGTGGAATCCTTGCACGGCGCGCCCGGTCCTTAGCCGTTTCCCGCCGGACGTTTCCTGCCGGACAGCTTTTGCTGCCGGGTCCTCTCCTCCCGACCTTACGGCGCTCCCGACGTGCCTGCGAATCAGCCGGTCGAGGTCAAGCACCGGGGGAAGTCAGGGTTGAGCCTGCCCGCCCAGGGAAGTGAGTGGGCGGGGGAGTGTCCGGGGAGTGTTGCGGAGGTTAATAGTGTTTTCACGGAGTAGTAGTCAGGACGTCAAGTCCCGGGCCAAGGCCCGTGCGGCGAGCGTGCAGAGCCGTGCCTACCAGGCCACCACCCACGTGGTGCCGCTGGCGAAGAGCGCGCAGGAGACCATCGTGCCGCTGGCCAAGAGCGCTCAGGACAGCGTGGCGCCGCTGGCCAAGAGCGCCCAGGAGTCGGCGGGCCGCGGCCTGCTCACCGCCCGGGCCTGGACGGCACCGCGGGTCGAGGCCAGCGGGCTAGCCGTGCAGGAGCGCATCGCGCCGGCGGTTTCGGCAGCGATGGTGAGCGCGGCCCGGCGTATCGAGCCGCCGAAGGCCAGCCGCCGTCGTCGCTGGCCGTTCATCGTGGCCGGCATCGTGGTCCTGGGGGCGGGCTGTGCGGCCGCGGCCCAGGTGCTGCGCAGCAGGCAGAACACCGCGTTCTCGGCGGTCCCGGACCCGGCGCCGGCGGGTATGCCGCCGGCCAGCCCGGAGATGGGCGACGGCGCCCATGTGGACGCGAATGGGCAGGTCAGGACCCCCTGACCAGGGTTCCGGCACGGCAGCGGGTGGCCAGCCAGGCTGGCCACCCGCTGCCGTTCGGGCTTTCCCCGCCTACGAAGCGACCTGGAGGCCGGGGATCTGCAGCGAGTCCGCGGAGATAAAGGGCTGGTCGGTGGTGACGCTGGTCAGCTTGAGCGGCACCAGCGGCGTCACCGAGTTCAGCAGCTGCAAGATGGTGGCCAGCGGGCTGCTGGGGGTGAGCGTCACCGGGACGCCGAGCAGGTCGCCGGACAGCTGGGTCGCGTAGAGCACCACGCTGCCGGTGAACTGCATCGACGATCCGCTGGTCACCGACGACACCCCGGCCTGGGTGACGGTCAGCGTGGGCGCCCCGTCCAGGGTCAGCGAGTTCATGGTGAACTCCATCATCGGCACGGTTGACCCGCTCGCCGTGGGGACCTGCGCTACCCCCTTATAGGACGCGCCCAGCAGCAGCGCCGAACCGGTGACCAGGGTGAACTGGGCCTCGCTGACCTCGAGGCCGCCGACGGCCGCGGCTTTGACCGAAGAGGCCTTCCGGCCGTGACCGGACGCACTCGGGCTCGGGTCCGGGGTCGGGCTGCCGGTGGGCGACGCGCCCGGCGAGGGCGCCGGGTCGCCGGAGGGGGCCGGGGTGGCCGAGGGAGTCGGGCCAGGGCTGCTGCTGGCCGAGGGCGCAGGCGTCGGTGTGGGACTGGGTGACGGGCACAAGATGGGGATGATGCAGCCCGGGCGGTTCGCGGCGGCCGGCTGCGCCGCACCCGCGTCGCGGCCGGGCAGCATCAGGCCGGCCAGGGCAAGCGGCATGACGGCGAGGGCCAGCCTCCGGTTCACGGTATCCACCGTGCCTCGTGGTCTGCCTCGGACGCGCCTGCTCCCTCCTGCACCACTCGATCGGCCCGGCCCGGCGCGGTATCCCGGGCCGGCTGGGTGTCCAGCAGCAGGCCCAGGCCGTCCGAAGCAGGCCCGGCCCGCCGGGGCCGGGGACGGTGCTGGCCAGCCAGCCGGCCAGGTCCGGGGGTCCAGCCGAAGCTGAGCGAGGCGCCGGTCACGCCGAGCAGCATGCCGAGGAAGAACCCGCCTAGGTTGGTGGCGACGAAGGACGCCACGGCCAGCAGCACCCCGGCGATCGCGTAGAAGACCCGCTGGACCGGGTGAAACCAGATCAGCAGGCCACAGGCCACCAGCAGGCCGCCGATCAGCACGCCGAACACGCCGCCGACGCCAATGTAGATGACGACCTTGACCGAGCCGTGGGCCAGCACGCTCAGCAGCGGGATGGCGAGCAGTTCCAGGCCCGCCAGCACGAGCAGGAGCCCGCCCCAGAACGGCCGGCTGCGGCGCCAGCCCCGGAACGACTGCCAGGCGCTGGCCGCCCGGGCCCGCGTTTCGGCGGCCGGCGCTTCGCGGTCCCCGGGTTCGCCGGACTGGGTTTCGCTGGACTGGGGTTCGCTGGACTGGGGCTCCGCCGGACTGGATCCGGCGGAGCCCGCATCGTCCTCGGGCGCGTTCACTACTAGCAGGGGCTTCCGAAGGTGAGGCCGAAGCCGGGCAGCGTGAACGAGCCGGCCGTGGTCAGCCAGGTGTGCTGCCTGAGGTTGTCGATCGTGACCGAGTCGGCCTGCTGCCCGAACCCGCCTGACGGCCCGGTGACCCCGGGGTCCTCGCTCAGCGTGCCGGCATCCTGGCCGATGACGATGTTGTTGAAGGTCGCGTTGCCGGACAGGTCATCGGAGTCGACGATGAGGTTGCTCGCCGTGGCCGGGGTGCTCCCGCCGCCGGCGGTGATCCGCAGCGTGACCGGGCCCACGCTGACGCTCTGGCAGAGGTTCGCGAGTGAGGCGGACTTGATGGCGGAAATGGCAACCGGATGCGGATTTCCGTTGCTCTCGGTGACCTCGCCGCCGAACTGCTCGAAACCGGTCCCCTTGAGCTGGCTGGAGGTGACCTCGAAGGCGCTGCCGGATACGGAGATAGAGGATGCGAGTACGCCCTCAGTGGTTAATGCGACCAGGACGGCGGCCGCCGCCATGGCCGGGACGAACAGGACGGCGAAACGCCGCCAGCGCACCCGGCCCTGCGGGGCAGGCCCGGCGGGGTCCGCAGATGTGCTGGTGGAGGGGGGCATGGCGGCTCCTGGCACTGGTGTCCGTGGGGCCAGGCGCACTGCGGGGATTGCGTCCCGGCACCGTTGTCGGATCGCGGCCGCCGTGGGTGAGATAGGCCACAACGGAGCGATTTGATGGAAGTTACCGCTTGGTAGCAATGCCGGTCAAGCCGCATCCCATAACAAATCGGGCCGGTAGCCGCGCACGTGCGGAGTGTTTCCCCGGGCTGGGGTTGTGTCGGCGGCGTCAGGCACAATGCGTGGTGTGCTACTGAACGATTTGGTGCGCACGTCAGAGGCGGTATCGCTGGCGTCCGGCCGCCGGGTCAAGATCGACGAGATCGCCGGGCTGCTGCGCCGGGCGGCCCCGGATGAGATCCCGGTGGCGGTCGCGTTCCTGTCCGGCGAGCTGCGCCAGCGGCAGATCGGGGTGGGGTACGCGGCCCTCGGGGGCCTGCTGCGCACCGACCCGGCCGCACCAGACCCTGCCGCCCCCGGCCCCGCCGCACCAGACCCTGCCGCCCCCGGCCCCGCCGCACCAGAGCCCGCCACGCCGGGCCCGGCTGCCGGCCCGGCCGCGCCGCCGCTGACCCTGGCCGAGACCGATTCGGTGTTCGCGGCGATCGGGGCCACCGTCGGGCCCGGGTCCCAGGCCGAGCGGCGCAGGCTGCTCGGCACCCTGTTCGCCCGGGCGACCCCGGCCGAGCAGTCCTTCCTGACCCGTTTGCTGGCTGGCGAACTGCACCAGGGTGCGCTGGAAGGCGTGATGATCGAGGCTGTCGCGCGGGCCGCCGGGGTGGACGCCGCGGAGGTGCGCCGGGCGCACCTGCTCGGCGGCTCGCTGCCCGCCGTGGCGCAGGCAGCCCTGTCTGCGGCCAGCGCGGCCGAGGGCGAGGCCGCACCGGCCGCTGCCCTCGCGGCGCTCCGGGCTTTCCGCCTCGAGGTGGGCCGCCCGCTGCGGCCGATGCTGGCCGCCTCCGCGCCGACCGTGGCGGCCGCTTTCGAGCGGGTGTCCCCGGCCGCCGCCGAATGGAAGATCGACGGGATCCGGATCCAGGTGCACCGGCAGGGCCCGGAGGTCAGGGTGTTCACCCGGACCCTCGACGACATCACCGCCCGGCTGCCGGAGATCACCCGCGCCGTGCTCGCCTCCCCGGCCGAGTCCCTGGTCCTGGACGGTGAGGCGATCGCGCTGGACAGCAGCGGCCAGGCCCGGCCCTTCCAGGTCACCGCCAGCCGGGCCGGCACCCAGGCCGCACCCGGGCAGGAGGGCCCGGATGTGCCGCTGACGCCGTTCTTCTTCGACCTGCTGCACCTGGACGGCCGGGATCTCGTGGATGAGCCGGCCACCGTCCGGCACGCGCTGATGGCCGAGGTCGTCCCGGCGGACCTGCGGGTCCCCCGGCTGGTGACCAGCGAGGTCGCGGACGCCGAGGCGTTCTTCGCGGACGCGGTGGCCCGCGGGCATGAAGGGGTGGTCGTCAAATCGCTGGACGCCCCCTACGCGGCAGGCCGCCGGGGCAGTGAGTGGATCAAGGTCAAGCCCCGGCACACCCTGGACCTGGTGGTGCTGGCGGCCGAATGGGGTCACGGCCGGCGCCGCGGCTGGCTGTCCAACCTGCATCTCGGTGCTCGTGATCCGGCCGGGGGCTGGGTCATGCTCGGCAAGACGTTCAAGGGGCTGACCGACGAGATGCTCCGCTGGCAGACCGAGCGGTTCCTGGACCTGGCCGAACCGCCCGGCCAGCGTCCCGGCGGCGATCTGGCCGGCGCCCGGGGCGTGCTGCGGGTCCGCCCGGAGATGGTGGTGGAGATCGCCTTCGACGGCGTGCAGGCCAGTCCCCGGTATCCCGGCGGGCTGGCGCTGCGCTTTGCCCGCGTGCTGCGGTACCGCCCGGACAAGCACGCGGCGGAGGCCGACACGATCGACGCGGTCCGGGCCATCTGGGAGGGCCGGGTTTCGGGCGTCGCCGATTAGCGGACGCGATCGCGGTCGCGCACGATGATCCGCCGTGCTCAGCGGGCACCCGGTTCCCAGCAGGCACGTGGTTCCCAGTGGACACCGTTTCTCAGCAGACACTGAGAGGTTAATCCGATTGCGCTTCGAGTTTCCGCGCGCCTAATGAAGCAGACGGGCCAGTCAGGTTCCGTCGCCGGAGCAGCGACGCCCCGGCCGCCCGAGCCAGGGAGAAGACCGTGCGCATCAGCCGACCGCTCATCGGGACCGCCGTAGGTGCGGGTGTCCTCGGGGCCTCACTGGCCCTGGGGGTGACGATGGCCAGCGCGTCCACCGGCGCCGCCTCATCCACGGTGTCTCACTCAGCCGCCCGGACCGCCACGTCCTCCACCGCGGCCACGCCGAAGGCCAGCGGGCACAAGTGCCCCGGCATGTCCGGCCGCGGATCCGCGCAGCACAGCATGCAGCAGGGTTAACGAACCCCGGTTAGCCATCCCGGGTCGCTCCCGGAAGCGGACCCCGGGGATACCCACCATCCCCGCCGCAGCTAACCGGGCCCCCTGCCCGGGCGGGCCTACCCCCGACGGCCCGCCCGGCAGGGGGCATCCGCGGCGGCCTGGTGGCCAGGCCCGGCCGGCTTACAGTCTGGCCGGGCCCCGGCCGGCTTACAGTCCCTCGATGGCGGGCAGCCGCCGCGCCTCGATCGCGTTCAGCAGCCGCTGGTAGTCCAGCTCGTTCTGCTCGGCGTAGGCCACCCCGAACTCCTCGATAGCCCGGTCGAACCGGTCGCTGGACCCCAGGTAGCCGGCGATCATCGCGGCCCGGCCGGTCCGGGCGTGCGCCCGGGCCAGCGCCCAGCCGCACAGGCCCGCATAGGAGGTGAGCTGCGGCGGGTCCATGGCCGGCACGTTCATCGCGCCCTTCATGTCCCGCAACTGCCGGACGTAGTACTCCTTGGGCTCGGCCCCGTCCACCTGCAGGCCACAGGTCCAGCCCAGGAACGGGTCCGCCGCGGCCTGCATCATCCGCTCGCCGCGGGCCACCCGCTCGCCCTGGTGCTTGTACTCGCTGGGTCCGGCGAACGGGGCCAGGACCGACTCCTGGGCCTCCTTGAGCTGCAGGAACAGCGGCTCGTCCGGGCGCTCGCCGAGCAGCAGGAACACGAACGCCTCGGTGCCCACCGAGCCGACCCCGACCACCTTGCGGGCGAAATCCCCGAAGTAGTACCGGCGCAGCACCTCCTGGCGGTCCACTTGCAGTGTCCTCCGGTACAGCTCGATCGCGCCGCGGAGTTCCTGGGCGATGTCCGGTTCCTGGTCCAGCCCGAAGCGGACCACCACGGGCGGGACGGGCTTGATCCGGTACTGGCCGTCCACCAGATGGCAGAGCTTGTCCAGGGCCTGGACGCTGGTGTGCCGGTAGGCCTTGTGCACGTCCTCCTGGCGGCGGCGGATCGCCTTGGACGACTGCACCGCGTCGAAGAGCTGCCCCACCTGGTCCACGTCGATCCGGGAGTACCAGACGTCCAGGAACCGCATCCGGGCGAAGTTCTCCATCTCGGTGCGGTACATGTGCGCGCACCGGCGGACCGCGGTCCGGACCGAGCGGCCGCCGAACCCATTCTCCCGGGCCGCGACCGCCACGCTGGCGGCCAGCCGCTTCACGTCCCAGTCGAACGACGCAGGCAGCGTCTCGTCGAAGTCGTTCACGTCGAAGACCAGCTGCCGGTCCGGCGCGGCGAACATGCCGAAGTTCAGCAGGTGCGCGTCCCCGCAGGCCTGCACCCGGATGTCGGTGGTGGGCAGGTGAGCCAGATCCCAGGCCATCGGCGCGGCCGCGCCGCGGAAGTAGGCGAACGGCGAGGCCGCCATCCGGCCGTGCCGGATCGGGACCAGGTCCGCGACCCGGCTCCTGGCCTGCTCTTCCAGGATCGCGACCGGATCGGGCCGCCCCGGCGGCGGCGACCACTCCGCGTGGCTGGACCTCGGCACGAACTTGCGCCGCTCCCGGCCCAGCTGCCGCCACTCCTCCGGGGTGCGGACCTCGTGCGCGTCAGACAGCACCCCTGGCAAAATCTTGCTCATGCGTCCAGCCCCCCGGGACGTCCCCCGCAGCGAGGCCCCCCGGCCGCTGCCGCCCTGAGGCCCAGGGTACGTGGTGCCCTCCGGACCCCCCGTCCGTAGGGTGGTCGGGTGCCCGATGACCGCCTGGCCGACCTGCCCTACGCCGGCACCCTGACCCCGCATCAGGGCGGCCTGGCCGCCGACGAGGACTACGAGGGCGTGCACTTCGACCGGCTGGACCTGGACGCGCCGCGGGCTCCCGGCAGCCGGTACGTGGAATGCGCCTTCACCGGCGTCACGATCCAGGACGGGCGGCTGCGCCAGGCCCGGTTCAACGACGTGTGGCTGCGCGGGGTGCGGCTGACCGCGACCGAGCTCACCGACAGCAACTGGGTCGGCGCGACCATCATCGGCTCGGTGGCCGCCGGGGTGATCGCGCACGGGTCGCGGCTGCGCCAGGTCACGTTCCGCGGCTGCAAGCTGCACGGGTTCAACTTCCGCGGGGCCACGCTCACCGAGGTGACGTTCGAGGACTGCATGCTGCGCGAGGTGGACTTCGGCGGGGCCACCCTGCGGCGCTGCCGGTTCCCCGGCTCACAGCTGCGCGAGACGGACTTCAGCCAGGTCACCCTGGACCGGGTGGACCTGCGCGGCGCGGAACTGGGGATCATCATGACCCCGGGGGCGCTCAGCGGGGCGACGATCAGCCCGGCTCAGCTGATCGACCTGGCCCCGCTGCTCGCCGAGCACGCCGGGATCACCGTGGAGTGACCTCCGCCATCCTGGACCAGTCGGTGCCCGGGATCGTGGCGTTGATGATCTGCGGCGTCTCCGCCACGGCGTCAGGTGCCCAGGCCACGAACTTCTTGAAGTGGCCGGAGTTCACGTGGGCCCCGGCCGCGTCGTCCTGGAACGCCTCCACCAGCACGAACTGGTTCGGGTTGTCCACGCTCCGGGACCACTCGAAGAAGATGTTGCCCGGCTCGGACCGGGTGCCCTGGGTGAACTCCGTCACCTCGGCGAGCCAGTCGCGGCTACGCTCAGGCTTGATGGTCCACTTGACGACAATGAAGATCATGGACGCCCCCTTCAGCACCGATCGCGGCTGGTCAGCCTGATCCTACAAATGGCCGGCTGGGCCACCGTCTCAGGCTGCGACGTTTCCCGGGGCCTCAGGGCTTGCGGGCCTCGATCAGGACGCGCCGGGCGTGCGCCACGAACGGCCCTTCGGCCTGGATCTTCTCGTGCAGCCGGCGCAATGGGTCCCGGTACCCCGCCACGGTGAAGCCGGGCACCGTCCACAGCACCTTCCGCAGGAAGTACACGACCGCGCCGACGTCGCCGAAAATCACCCGCAGCGCCTCTGCGCGCAGGTCAGCGACGACCAGACCGGCCGCCTCGGCCTGGGCCCTGACCCAGTCCGTGCTGCGGTCCGGCCTGACCGGCTGCGGGCCCATCATGAACTCGGTCAGCTCCCGGTTCGTCCCCGCCCCGACCAGCTGGGCGAGGAAGCTGCCGCCCGGGCGGAGCACCCGGGCGACCTCTGGCCAGCCCAGCTCGACCGGATGCCTGCTCACCACCAGGTCGAACGAGTCCGCCCGGAACGGCAGCCCGGCGCCGTCGGCGGCCTGCACCACCCGGGCGCCCAGCGGGGCGAGGTTCCGCCGGGCCAGCGCGGCGTTGGGCGGCCACGACTCGGTGGCGGCCAGGACGGGCGGCGGCTGGGGGATCCCGGCCAGCACCTCGCCGCCCCCGGTCTGGATGTCCAGCGCCGCGCGCGCGTGCGCCATCCGCCCGCCCATCATCCGGGCGTAGCCCCAGGACGGGCGCTCCTCGGTAGCCCGCCCGTCGAGCCAGGAGAAATCCCAGCCTTCGACCGGGACCGCCGCGCCCTCCGCGACCAGCCTCGCGAACTCCGGATCGTCCGGCACGCCTCAGGCCAGGCGCGCTGGGAAGCCTCCGGTGGCGATCGGGCCCCACCGCTCGATCGTGACCCGGATCAGCGACTTGCCCTGGCGCTGCATGGCGGCCCGGTACTCGTCCCAGTCGTCGTGCTCTCCGGCGATGGACCGGAAGTACTCCACCAGCGGCTCCAGCGCCCCGGGCAGGTCGAGGACCTCGGCAGTGCCGCTGAGCTGGATCCAGGCCCCGCCGAAGTCGTCCGACAGCACCAGCACGTCAACCTGCGGGTGGCGGCGGGCGTTGTGCGTCTTGGCCCGCTCCGGGTAGGTCGCGATCACCACCCGGCCCTCGCCGTCCAGGCCCGCCGTGACCGGGGACAGCTGGACGGTCCCGTCGCGTTTCGTGGTGACCAGCACCACATGGTGCCGGCTGCGGACGAAGTCGAGCAGCTCCTCGCGCCCGACAACGTCGGCGGTGGCTATCTGGGGGCTCATCGCGTCCTCAGCATGACGCCCATCGTAAGCGGCCGCCGTTCGTCCGGTCCCCCCGCCGCATGCCATGCTGGCCACCATGTCCCAGCCCGACGTCCACTCCACGCCCACCCGGACCCTGAGTACGAGCGACTTCCCGGTTCCGCGGACCGACCGTTATTTCGAGGACTACGTGCCGGGCGCGGTCTACGAGTACGGGTACCTGACCGTGAGCGAGGCGGAGATCCTGGAATTTGCCCGGCGGTTCGACCCGCAGCCCATGCACATCGACCCCGGGTTCGCGGCGGCCGGGCCGTTCAGCGGGCTGATCGCCAGCGGCTGGCACACCACGGGCCTGCTGATGCGGTTGTTCGTGGACCACTACCTGTCCCGGGTGGCCAGCCTGGCGTCGCCCGGCGTCGACGAGCTGCGCTGGCCCGCCCCGGTGCGGCCCGGTGATTCGCTGCGGCTGCGGACGACGACCGTGGAGGCCCGCCCGTCGCGCTCCAAGCCCGACCGCGGGCTGGTGCGCACCCGGGGCGAACTGATCAATCAGGACGACCGGGCCGTGCTGGACCTGGTGGCCATGAACCTGCTGCTCCGCCGCGAACCCGCCGGCCAGTTGCCATAATGCCCGGATGACCGCGCGCACCCCGACGATCGTCGCCACCAGCATCGGTTTCTGGCCTGGCGGGCACGGGCCGATGGACTTCCGGCTTGGCCCGTCGTACGCCCACGCCGCGTCGCTGGCCCGGGCGGGCGGCAGCCCCCGGGTCTGCCTGGTCGCCACGGCCGTCGGTGACGCACCGGAATGGCTGGCCGCGATGTACTCGGCCTTCGGCCGGGCCGGCTGGCGGCCCAGCCACCTGGCGCTGTTCCCCGAGCCCAACCTGCCCGACATCACCGGGCACCTGCTGGCCCAGGACGTGGTGTGGGTGGCCGGCGGCAGCGCGGCGAACCTGCTGGCGCTGTGGCGGCTGCACGGGGTGGACCAGGCCATGCGGGCCGCCTGGGACGCGGGGGTCGTGCTGATGGGCGTGTCGGCCGGGTCGCTGTGCTGGTTCGCGGGCGGCACCACCGACTCGTTCGGGCTGCCGCTGCGCCCGGTGACCAACGGCCTCGGCTTCCTGCCGTACTCCAACAGCCCGCATCACGACGCCGAGGAGCAGCGGCGGCCCGCCATTCACCGGCTGATCGGGGACGGGACGCTGCCCGAGGGTTACGCCACCGACAACGGCACCGGCCTGGTCTTCGAGGCCACCGAGCTGGTGGACTGCATCACCGAGGTGGAGGGCGCGAGGACCTGGCACATCACCCGCCGCCCGGACGGGACGGCCGGGGAAACCGCCCTTCCCACCCGGCTGCTCCCGTCCTGACCCGGTCCGCGGGGCGGTCAGTAGCGGGTGTGCATGAGGGCCTGGACGTCGGACAGGGTCTGGCAGGCCAGCGCGCGGGCCCGCTCGTTGCCGTCGGCCAGCACCTGGCGCAGGTAGCCGGGGTCGGCCGCGAGCTCACGCCGCCGGGCCCGGATCGGCCGCAGCCGTTCGTTCAGCGCGTCGGTGACCAGCCGTTTCAGGGCGGCCGCGCCACCGTCACCCACCTCGGCGGCGACCTGCTCCGGGCTGGTCGCCAGGCAGAGAGCGGCGAGCAGCACGAGGTTGGCGACCTCCGGGCGGGTATCCGGCTGGTAGGTGATCGTGCGCTGGGCGTCGGTCCGGGCCGCCCGGATGAGCCGCGCGGTCTCGTCTTCGCCGGCGGCCAGCGCGATCGCGTTGCCCCGGCTCTTGCTCATCTTCTGGCCGTCGGTCCCGAGCAGCAGCGGGGCGTCGCTGAGCAGGGCGTCCGGGACGGTGAAGTACGGCGCCGCCGGGCAGTAGCGATCGTTGAAGCGCCGGGCGATGGTCCGGGTCAGTTCCAGATGGGGAAGCTGGTCCTGGCCCACCGGGACCAGGTTGGCGTGGCAGAACAGGATGTCAGCCGCCTGGTGGACCGGGTAGGTGAACATCAGCGCGCTCATCGACGAGCTGCCGGACGCGCTGAACTCCTCCTTTACGGTCGGGTTCCGGCTCACCTCCGCCACGCTGACCAGGCTCAGGAACGGGAGCAGCAACTGGTTCAGCGCCTCGATCTGGCTGTGCGCGAAGATCGTCGCCCGCCGCGGGTCGATGCCGGCCGCCAGGTAGTCGGCGACCAGGCCGAGCACGTCGGCAGGCAGCGTCTCGGAGGCGTCCCGGTCGGTGAGGGTCTGGTAGTCGGCGATGAGGACCATGACCTCGACGCCGAGATCCTGCAGGCGGACCCGGTTGAGCAGGGTGCCGAACAGGTGGCCGACGTGCAGCGGGCCGGTGGGCCGGTCGCCGGTGAGGACCCGGAAGCGGGCGGGATCCTCCCGGATGGCCCGGTCGAGCACCGCGCTGCGCTGCCGGGCCGCCTGGCGCGAGAGCGCGGGTCCTGGTTCTGCCGGGGCGGCAGGCGTGGTGTGGCCAGGCACGGTGTGGCCAGGGACGGGGACGGCTGGTTCGGGGCTGGCAGGCGCGGGGCTGGGAGGTCTGGGGCTGGCAGATCTGGGGCTGGCAGATCTGGGGCTGGCAGATCTGGGGCTGGCGGGAAGGGTACGGGCGGGCACGGGGCCTCCTGGGGAACAGGCCTCCAGCCGCGACCAGCCGGGTGACACGAAACTGGCCCGCCAGAGGCGGGCCATCGGACACATGAGATAGCTACCGCCTTACCGCGGCCGCCACCACCCCATGCATCGCGTCACCCCTCCATGCTAGCCGGAACCCGCGCCGCCCGTGGTCACCCGGAGCGACCGCTCCTCCCGGGCCCGGACCCGCACCACGGGCACCGTGGGTCACATTGATCATGAGGCCAACACTCACTTTTCCCGCGGAACGTGCGTTTTTCCGGGGTGTTTTGTCCGGTTCGGCACACGTTGCGCGGGAAAAGTGGACGGGTGGGGCCAGTGTGACTCGCGGGGCCGGGACCCGGAGGACCGGGACCGGCGCGGGACCGGGACCGGCGCGGGACCGGGACCGGCGCGGGACCGGGACCGGCGCGGGGAGCGGGGCGGGGTACGGTGCCGGAGTGGAGCGCGCGGTCATCTTCGGCGGAACCGGGGCGATCGGGCGGGCGGCTGCCCGGCGGCTGCTGGCCGCGGGCTGGTCCGTGGACGTCACCGGGCGCAACCCGGCCCGGATGCCGCCGGACATCACCGCGGCGGGCGGCCGGTTCATCGCCGCGGACCGGGGCGAGCCCGCGCGCGTGCGGGCGGCGTTCGGGAACGGCGCGGACCTGCTGGTCGACTGCGCCTGTTATACCGCCCGGGACGCGACAAGCCTGCTGCCGCTGGCCCGGAACGCCGCATCCACCGTCATGATCTCCAGCAAAGCCGTCTACGTAGACGCCGCTGGCCGCCACTCCAATTCCGCGGTCAAGCCCGACTTCGGCGGCCCGGTCCGGGAGGACCAGCCCACGGTGGCCCCCGGTGGCGGGGACTACCAGACCGGGGAAGGGTACCCGGCGAACAAGGTCGCGGCCGAGCAGGTGCTGCTGGACAGCGGGGCCCCGGTCACCGTGCTGCGCCCCTCCAAGATCCACGGCCCCGGGTCGCGGCAGCCCCGGGAGTGGATATTCGTCCGGCGCGCGCTGGACCGGCGGCCGGTGCTGCTGCTGGCCCACCGGGGCGCGGGCGTGGACCACCCGACGGCGGCCGCCAACCTGGCCGCGCTCATCGAGCTGGCCGCGGGCCGGCCGGGACGGCGCATCCTCAATGCCGCCGACCCGGACGCGCCCAGCGCCCTGGAGATCTCCCGGGTCATCGCCCGCTACCTCGGGCACACCTGGGCGGAAGTGCCGCTGGACGGCCGGGACCCGGCCGCGGCGGGGCTGGGCCGCACCCCCTGGGACAGGCCGCACCCGTTCGTCCTCGACATGACCGCCGCCGCCGGGCTCGGCTACGTCCCGGCCGGTGATTACGCCACGACGGTGGCCGCCGAGGTGGACTGGCTCGCCGCCGCGGCCGGGGGCGGGCCGGACGCGGACCTCATCCCGGGCCCGGGCGACAGTTACTTCGCGCCGTTGCTGGACTACGCGGCCGAGGACCGCTGGCTGGCCGGCCAGCGGATAGCCGGCGCCACCCGGATGACCACCCCAGGGACGGCCGACCAGCGGCTACCCGGCCCCCGGATGCCCGCCCCCCGGATGCCCGGCCGCGGATGAGGTAGTAAGCCACCATGACCCGAATGCGGATGCTGGAGCCCGGCCCGTGGATCGAGGATCCACTGGAACCGTATGCGCAGGTCAAACGGTCGCGGCCGGATGGCCGCTGCTGGGTGACGGCACACATGGTCGGGGGCCTGGACGGCTCAGCGGCGATCGGCGGCCGGGTCGGTGACCTGTCCACCGCGCCGGACGCGGAACTGTTCCGGCTGATGCGGGCGCTGGCCGACGTGGTGCTGGTCGGGGCCGAGACGGTACGCGCGGAGCGCTACGGGGCGGTGCGGTTGCCGCCGGACCGCATCGCCCAGCGGATAGCGGCCGGGCGGCCGGCCACGCCGCCGCTCGCGGTGGTGACCCGGTCGCTGGAGCTGGACTGGTCCGCCCGGGCTTTCGCGGACGCGCCGCCGGGCGCCCGGACCCTGGTGATCACCTGCGCGGCCGCGGACCCACAGCGCCTGGAGCAGGCCCGGCAGGTGGCGGACGTGATCGTGGCGGGCCAGGACCGGGTCGAGCCGGACCTGGCCCTGCGGCGGCTGTCCGAGCAGGGTTACCGGGTCGTCCTGTGCGAAGGCGGGCCCACCTGGCTCGGCGAACTGGTCGCGGCCGGCCTGCTGGACGAGCTCTGCCTGACCCTGGCCCCGCTGATGGGCGGGGACCCGCTGCCGGTGGCGATCGCGCCGCCGGGCGCCCCCGTGCAGCACTTCGCCCTGCGGCACGTGCTACAGGGCGGTGACACCCTGTTCCTGCGCTACGAGCGAGGTACCGATGGCCCGTGACGCGTTCAGCTCACTCATGTCGTCCCTGGACACCCCCCTGGTCGTGGTGACCACAGCCGAAGGCGGCGAGCAGGCCGGGTGCCTGGTGGGCTTCCACGCCCAGTCCAGCATCGACCCGGACCGCTACTGCGTGTGGCTGTCCAAGGCCAACTACACCTACCGGGTGGGGCTGCGCGCATCCCACCTGGCCGTCCACTTCCTGGCCCGCGGCGACCTCGCGCTGGCCCGGCGGTTCGGCACCCTGACCGGAGACCGGACCGACAAATTCGCCGGGCTGCGGGTGAGTCGCGGCCCGGGCGGGGTGCCGGTGCTGGAGGACTGCCCGCACCGGCTGATCCTCCGCCGGGTGGTGCTGCTCGACGAGGGCGGCGACCACGTGTGCGTGACCGGCGAGCCACTGGACGCGCAGAGCAGCGGGCCCTTCGAGCCGCTCCGGCTGTCCCAGGCCGGGCACCTGGAGCCGGGGCACGGCGCCCGGGAACGGCCCGACCCGCCGACCGAGCGCGCCGCCCCGGTCACTCCTCCAGCAGGCGTTCCCACATGATCTCGTCGCACCAGGCCCCGACGGTGAAGATGTGCGAGCGCGCGATGCCGATCGGCAGGAACCGGTTCTTGCGCAGCACGTGCTGCGAGGCGGTGTTCTCGATCTGGGTGAACGCCTCGGCCCGGTGCAGGCCGAGGTCCCGGGTCATCAGCCCGGCCACCAGATCGACCGCCCGGGTGGCGTGCCCCTGCCCCTGATGCGGGGTCCCGACCCAGTAGCCGATAGACGCCTTCCGCCAGGCTAGCTGCAGGATCTCCTGCACGGTTATTTGCCCAATAACGGTCTGACCGGCCACGATCACCCCGGGCCAGGACTCGCCGCGGCGGTGCCGGGCCAGCATCCGCTCGATCCGCCGGCGCTGCCCGTCCCGGGTGAAGTAGTCGGGCGGGTAGGCCGGCTCCCAGCGGCCCTTGGTCTCCCGGTCCCGGGAGACGTGCTCGGCGATGGCGCCGGCGTCATCCAGGGTGATAAGCCGGATATCGGTGGCCGGACTGCTCATGCCGCCCGACCTTACCGGCCGGGCCCGCCGGGCCGCGCGGTCATGTCCGGCCGCCTGGCCGCCCGGCCGCCGGTCAGGTCAGCGACACGGTCCGCTTCTCGTCGGGATCCTGCGGCGCCAGGCTGGCGGGCAGGTGCAGCGTGCCCCCGCCCATCAGCGACGGGGCCGTTTCGCCGGGGTAGTAGCGCAACTCCATGACCCCGCAGTTGGGCACCGGGTACAGGCTGGTGAAGGCCCGGAACTGGCGCATGTCCGCCGGCGTGGGCTCGGCCACGCCGGTCAGCAGGGACCAGGCCACCGCGCGCATGAAGATGCCGTGGCTGAAGACCGCCACCGGCCCGGTGTGCTGCCCGCCGAGCCGGCCGAGGAAGCCGGTCACCCGGCCGAGCAGGCCGGCGAACGACTCCGCCCCGGGCTCGGTGAGCTGCGGGTCGGCCCGCTCCCAGTAGGCCCGGACCTCGGGCTGGCGCTCGTGCGAGGTGGTCGCCCGGCCGAGCGGGGCGAGATAGGAGAACTCCTGGACGGGCCATTCCCCCACCGCCGCCCCGGGGTAGCGCCCGATCGTGGGCTGCGCGGTCTGCCGGGCGCGCAGGTACGGCGATGTCACGATGAGCCGGGGCGGGTCGGTGAACGCCCCGGCCACCTGGTCCGCCTGCTGGCGCCCCAGCTCGGTGAGGGGAATCGCCGCCCAGTCGGTCGAGGGCAGCCCGGCGTTGGACTCGCTCTGCCCATGCCGGATCAGCCACACACGGACCACATCAGCCTCCTCATGCGTTACCCACTCAGCCCGCGCCCCGCGGCGGCTGAACCTCCGGCACCAGTGTGGCGTTTGACGAGGTATGACCGGAGCGGCAGGCTAGGCTCCGGCCTGGCCGTCTGGTGGTGGCGGCGGCCCGGGGCGGGCCGGGCGGGCCATCGCCGGGGACCATCGTTGGGGAGGAACCATGTCGTGGTGGGGCCGGGCGGCCCGGTGGGCCCGCGCGTACCGGCTCGACATCATCTGGGTGGTGTTCGTCGGGATCAACCTGGCCGCGATGCGGCTGGTGCCCGCCTGGGGGACGGTGCCGTTCCTGGCCATCTGGGTGAGTCTGACCGCGATCTACGGGCTGCGGCTCTGGCGGCTGCAGCCGACGATCCTGACCTGGGCCGCGGTCACGCTGGCCACCGGCGGGATCATCGTCGTGCAGGTCCTCAAGGGCCAGCAGGACGCCGACTACCTGGCCGAAGTCCCGCTGATCGCGCTGATGTTCCTGGTCATGGTGTGGCACGGCCGGCGGCGGATCGCGGCGATGGAGGAACGGCTGGCCGCGATGGAGGAGGTCCAGCGGGTCTCCCAGGAGAACCTGCGGCTGCTGGAAGAGCAGCACCGGTTCCTGCAGGACGCGTCGCACGAGCTGGGCACCCCGATCACGGTGGCCCTCGGGCACGCCGAGCTGATGGAGCGCGCCGCCAGCGAGACGGTGCTGGCCGACGACGCCCGGGTGGTGGCGGGCGAGCTGAGGCGGCTGGGCCGGATGGCCAGCCGGATCCTGCTGCTGGCCTCGGCGGCCACGCCTGACTTCCTGCACCTGGAGCTGGTCACCGTGGAATCCGTGCTGGGGGACGCGCTCGAACGCTGGGGCTACCTGCCCCGCGAATGGCGGCTCGGGCCGGCCACCAGCCTGACGGTCGTGGCCGACCGGGACCGGCTCGCCCTAGCCCTCGACGCGCTGCTGGAGAACGCGATCGCGCACACCGGCAGCGGCGACCAGATCGAGGTCAGCGCCAGGAGCGAGGACGGGCAGGTCATCCTGACCGTGGCGGACTCCGGATCCGGCATCGCCCCGGCCGACCTGGACCGGATCTTCCAGCGGTTCGCCCGGGCCAATCCCCAGCGGAGCAGCGAAGCGGGCGGGTTCGGGCTCGGGCTGGCCATCGTGCAGGCCATCGCCGCGGCCCATCACGGCTCGGTGCGGGTGCAGAGCAGGCCGGGCCGCGGCTCGTCCTTCGACCTCGTCCTCCCCTGGGCCCAGGCCGCCGCCCCGGCCGGCCAGCCGGGCGGCGAGCCGGTCATGACCTCGTCCGGGCCAGGGTCTCGATCAGCACCTGACGGGTCTGTGCCGGGTCGATGACGTCGTCGATCTCGAAGGCCGCCGCGGTGCTGAGCGCCTTGCCCTTCTCGTAGTACTCGGCGACGAGCTGCTCGTAACGCTCCTGGCGGGCAGCCGGATCGGTGATCGCGGCCAGTTCCTTGCGGAAACCCAGCCGCACCGCCCCCTCCAGGCCCATCCCGCCGAACTCGCCGGTCGGCCAGGCCACGCACAGCAGCGGCGCCTTCAGGTCACCGCCGGCCATGGCCATCGCGCCCAGGCCGTAGCCCTTGCGCAGGACCACGGTGCACAGCGGGACGGTGAGCCGGGCCCCAGCGATGAACATCGCACCGAAGCGCCGCACGGTCGCGGTCTTCTCGGCGGCCGGCCCGACCATGAATCCGGGTGTGTCGCACAGCGACACCACGGCGATCCCGTGGGCCTGGCAGAGCTGGAGGAACCGGGTGGCCTTGTCGGCGGCGTCGCCGTCGATGGCACCGCCCAGATGGCGCGGGTTGTTCGCGATGACCCCGGCCGGCCGTCCGTCCAGCCGGGCCAGCGCGGTGATGATGCCCACCCCGAATTCCGCCCGCAGCTCCAGCACCGACCCCTGGTCGAAGAGCGTCTCGATGACGGGACGGACGTCGTAGGCGCGCACCCGGTTCCCGGGGACCAGGTGGCGGAGCACCCGCTGATCCGCGGCCCCGGCGGACGCCGCGGGGCCGGCGACGTAACCCAGGTACGCGCGGGCGGTGGCGACCGCCGCGGCGTCGTCCGGGACGAGCACGTCGACCACGCCGTTGGGCACCTGCACGGCCATCGGCCCCACGTCGCCGGGCGCGACCACGCCCAGCCCGCCGCCCTCGATCATCGCCGGGCCGCCCATGCCCAGGCTGCTGCCCTCGGTCGCGATGATCACGTCACAGGCCGCGGCCAGCGCGGCGTTGCCCGCGAAGCAGTACCCGGACACGATCGCGACCAGCGGCACCTGCCCGCTCAGCCCGGCGAGCAGCCGGAACGTGGTCACGTCCAGCTGCGCGACGGCGGCGGTGTCGGTGTCGCCCGGGCGGCCGCCGCCGCCCTCGGCGAAGATCACCACCGGCAGCCGCTCCCGGCGGGCCAGCTCGAACAGGCGGTCCGTCTTGCGGTGGTTCTGGATGCCCTGCGTGCCGGCCAGGACGGTGTAGTCGTAGGACATCACCGCGACCGGCTGGCCGCCGACCGACGCCGTGCCCATGACCAGGCCGTCGGCCGGGGTCCGCTCGATCAGGTCGTCGAGCGAGCGGCGGCGGCGCTGGGCCGCGATGGCCAGCGCCCCGTACTCCACGAAGCTGCCCTCGTCGACCAGGTCCGCGACGTTCTCGCGGGCGGTGCGGCGGCCGCCGGCGTGCCGCCGGGCGGTCGCGTCCTGCCGGTAGGTGTCCGAGCCGACGTGGTGCCGCCGGATCGTCTCGTCCAGGTCCGGGCGGATCTGATCGGGGTCGGCCGGGCCGGGGCCCGGGCCGCTGGCGTCGCCGTGGTCGCCGGGGTCGATGGTGGCGAGCAGGGCCCCGGCCACGACGGTCTCCCCGGCCTGCACGGCCAGGCTGGTGATCACCCCGCCGCCGGGGGCGGCCACGACGTGCTCCATCTTCATGGCCTCGAGCACCAGGAGCTCGTGGCCTGCTGTGACCACGTCGCCGGGGCGGGCCGCGACGGCCACGACCGTCCCGGCCAGCGGGGCGCGGATGGCGGCCTCGTCCCCGGCCGGCTCGTCCCCGTCCGGCTCGCCCCGCAGGCTCGCCCCGTCCGGCTCGCCCCCGTCGAGCGGGGCCAGCGGGGCTGGCGTCCCGGCGGCCGCCAGGAGGCCGGGATTCCGCTCGACCCAGGTCGTGTCGAGATCGGAGTCGCCGAGATGGCCGGCGATCGCGCGCAGCACCCGCAGGTTGTCCGGCACGCCCTCGATCCCGAACTGGTCCAGGGCCGTGCGCAGCCGGGTCGCCGCCGACGGGCGGTCGGCCCCGGTGGCGATCACCTTGGCCAGTAGCGGGTCGTAGCGGGGACTGACCGGGTACCCGGGATAGCCGTGGGTGTCGACGCGCAGCCCGCGGCCCGTCGGGGGCTGGAACCGCGTCAGCGTCCCGCTGGCCGGGAGCACCGTGCCGTCGGGCCGGAGGGTCTCGGTGCTGACCCGGGCCTGGATGGCGCAGCCCCGCGCCGGGGGCGGGCCGGCCCATCCCTGGCCAGCCCCGCCCTGGCCAGCCAGGCCCAGGCCGGCCAGGCCCAGGCCGGCCAGGGTCTCGCCTGCGGTGACCCGCAGCATGAGCTCGACCAGGTCGAGGCCGGTGACCTCCTCGGTCACCGTGTGCTCGACCTGGATCCGGGGGTTCACCTCCAGGAACACGAACCGGCCGCCGGTGACCAGGAACTCGACCGTGGCCAGCCCGGTATAGGCGGTCGACTCGATGACCTGGCGGGCCGCCTCGTGCAGCCGGCCGCGGAGGTCGCCGGCCAGGTCGGCCGGGGCGATCTCGATCAGTTTCTGCCGCCGCCGCTGCAGGCTGCAGTCCCGGTCGCCGAGCACCGCCACCTGGGTGCCGTCCCCGATCACCTGCACCTCGATGTGCCGGGCCCCGGTGAGCAACTCCTCCACGTACACGGCGGGATCGCCGAACGCGGCGGCCGCCTCCGAGGCGCTGCGCCGCAGCGCCTCGTCCAGGGCGGCCGGGTCGAGCACCGGCCGCAGGCCGCGGCCCCCGCCACCGGCCACCGCCTTCACCATCACCGCACCCCCGGGCCCCAGGCTGTCCAGGAACGCGCGCGCCGCCGCGGGGCCGGCCGGGCCCTCGGTGGCCCGGGCCAGCGGGACCCCGAGGCGGGCGGCCCGGGCCCGCGCGGCAATCTTGTCCCCGAACAGGTCGAGCACCTCCGGCGATGGCCCGGCGAAGCGGACCCCGGCTGCGGCGCAGCGCCGGGCGAGGTCACTGTTCTCGGCCAGGAAGCCGTAGCCGGGGTGCAGGGCGTCGCAGCCGGAGACGGTGGCGGCGCCGACGATCGCGCCGACGTCGAGGTAGGCGGCGGGGCCTTCGCCGGGCAGCCGTACCGCGGCACCGGCCCGGGCCACGTGCGCGCAGGCCGCGTCGTCGTCCGGATAGACGGCCACGGTCTCGATGCCGAGCACGGCCGCGGTGGACATGATCCGGACCGCGATCTCCGCCCGGTTCGCGACCAGCAGCCTCACGGTGCTGGCCTCAATGGCCTGGCTCTCACGGTCGTAGCCCTCACGGTCGTAGCCCTCACGGTGTTGGCCCCCACGGGACTGGCCCCCACGGGACTGGCCCCCACGGGACTGGCCCTCACGGGACTGGCCCCCACGGCACGTGGCGTCCGGCCGGAGGCGACGCCCGCCGCGCGGTCAGGCCTGGGCGCTGGCCTGCTCGACGGCGACGGTGATGGCCTCGCTCTCCGGCGCGACCGCCTCCCCGGCGATCAGGACGGTCGGGGTCGCGTCCACCCCCGCGGCCTGGGCGCGGGCGGTGACGTACGGCGGCCAGTCCAGATAGGGCCCCTCGGACACGCAGGAGGCGAAGGCCGGGCCCAGCCCGACGGACTCGCCCAGGGCGATGAGCTCGGCGTCGCTCAGCCCGGCGCTGCCCTCCCGCGGCTGGTTCACGAACAGCGCGTGCACGTAGTCCATGAACCGCCCCTGGTCCGCGGCACAGCCGGAGGACGCGGCCGCCCGGGTCGAGTACTGCGTCGTGGAGGCCTGGTCGAGGAAGTTCATCGGATGGTAGATGAGGCTGATCTCGTGCCCGCTCACCATGGCGGCCAGCGCGACTCCAGAGGACATCTCGAAGCGCCGGCAGTACGGGCACAGGAAGTCGATGTAGGCGTGCACGGGGACCGGGCCGTCCCCGACGATGATCCCGTCGCCCGCTGGGGTGGCGCTGGACGGGACATGGCTGGGCAAGGACGGTGCGGTCACGGAGCCCTCCGGCATGATCGGCAGTCTGGCCTCCGGCCAGCATCACACAATCAGGCCGGCCCCGCGCTAGCCGGGCTGACGGTTCTTCCGCGCGGACGTGAACGCCCGCCAGCCGGCCCGGCTGAACCGGCCGGCGCGCGCCGTCAGCCGCCGTCAGCAGCCGTCGTAGTCCGTCCAGTTCGATGCGCCGCCCGCGGCGATGGCGTTGTCGAAGATCTGATCCTGGTAGGCGGGGCCGGCGACGCCGAACTCGCTGGCCGCACCGCCGTACTTCTCCCAGGTGCCCAGCTGGAACTGGTAGGCGCCGCCGCCGTTACCCGGTCCCCAGGCGTAGCTGCCGCCCTCTTCGGCGTTGCGGATGCAGACCCCGAGCGGGGAGTCGGCGGCGTTGGAGCCGCTGCTGGTGGTGCTGGCGGGCGGGGTCGCGCTGGCGGTCGGCTGGGCGGCGGCCTGCTGCGCGGCGGCCTGCTGCGCGGCGGCGTGCTGCTGGGCCGCCTTCTTCTGCTTGGCCAGCCGGGCCGCGGTCAGCCGGGCGAGGTATTTGCGCCGGATCGCCCGGGCGTCGTCACGGACGGTCCGGGAGGCGACCACGTGGTGCCCGTTCATCAACATGTCGTCGCTGGTGAGGCTCGACGCGGCACTGGTCACCGAGATCTTCCCGTGGGAGCCGGTGGATGCCGCGGAGCCTGCTGGCCCGCCCGACAAGAACACGAAAGCCGCAGCTACGCCTCCGAGCGTTGCTGCGGCCAATACCGGTACACCGATCCTGAGGACGGGTTTCCTGGAGGTTTTGGGCCTGGAATGACGGGGTGCTGGGGGCATCCCACTCCTGTCCGCGAGGCTTCGCGTTCACCCGGCGAGCTGACGTCAGCCAAGGAAGCCAACGTCAGGCGGCACGGGGATCGCCTGTCTCGCGGGAACTTACTGGGACCTGAAGGCCAGCGCAGTAAAACGCTGAAATAGCGCCTTAATGGACCGCAACCGTGCTAGAGGCCTCCGGCCCGCCGGATCCGGGCGATGCGGGCGCGCAGCGCGACCGCCGTCGCGGGCGGCCGGGTGACCCGCCGCTGCGGCCGCCGCGACCGGCTTCCCGGCTCTGATCAGCAGTTACGCCGCCCACGCCGCCGGTCGCGGCGGATGGCATAGGCCGGCGCGGCCCGGCTGACCGCGATGTCCCCCGGGCGGTAACGCCCGGCCCAGGACCGCATGAGGGCGGCCGGCGGGACCGGAAATTGGCGGGAAGTCCCGGCCGAAACTCCCTCGATCTCCGCGGGCTGGTTCCGGACGGCCCCCCGGGTCCCCCCCAGCCGTCCCCTGAGCCTTCTGGGGTCCCTGAGGTTCCTGGGGCCGCTGAGGCGACTCCCTCCCGCCGTGTCATTTACCGTGGAGCGTTTTGCCCCGCGGGCGGCGTAAAACGCTCCACGATCATGAACGGGCTCCGGGCCGGCCGGCGGGCGGGCGGTGCTGGCGCCCGGCCCGGAGCGCGGGTTCGCAGGGGGCGATCGGGAGTTCCAGGACTGACGGGGCCCCGGGACTTGACTGATTAGACCTGTCTGTCTATTGTCTTTTTGAACAGACCTGTCTACTCAATCGGCGTGAGGACTGATCATGACTGAGCATGGCGGCACCGTGGGCAGCACGGCCGTGGCCCCCGCGGCGGGTACCCGCCCGTGGGATGACCGCACCGGCCCGGCCCGCCCCGCCCCCCTGGCCGGAGCCGCCCGCCCGGCCGGAGCCGCCCGCCCGGCCGGAGCCGCCCCCCTGGCCGGAGCCGCCCGCCCCGACGGGGCCGCCCCCCTGGCCCGCCCCGCCCCCCTGGCCGGAGCCGCCCGCCCCGACGGGGCCGCCGTACTGCGGGCGCCCGCCCCGGCAGCGGCCCCCGGAACGCGCCGGCTGACCGGGCAGCCCGCGCTGTACCTGCTGGCGTCCCTGATCGTGGCGCTGCTCGCGGCGTCGGCCGCCCCGACCCCGCTCTACGCGATCTACCAGGCCCGCTGGCACTTCACGCCGATCACCACCACGGTGGTGTTCGGGGTGTACGCGGTGGCGGTGCTCGCGTCCCTGCTGACCCTGGGCAAGCTTTCCGACCACGTCGGGCGGCGCCCGGTGCTGCTGTCCGCGCTCGCGGTGCAGGCCCTCTCGCTGCTCGTGTTCGCCACCGCGCACGGGGTGCCCGCCCTGCTGGCCGCCCGGGTGATCCAGGGCCTGGCCACCGGCGCGGCGCTCGGCGCGATCGGCGCGGGCCTGCTGGACGTGGACCGCGAGCGCGGCACCTTCGCCAACGCGGTCGCCCCGGGCATGGGCACCGGGTCCGGTGTGCTGCTGTCCGCGCTGGCCGTGCGCTACCTGCCCGACCCGACCCACCTGATCTACCTGGCCCTGATGGGCGTGTTCGTGCTGCAGGCCGCCGGGGTCGCGCTGATGAGGGAGACCGCGGGCCGGGCCCCGGGGGCGATCGCCTCGTTGCGGCCGGAGATCCGGCTGCCGCGGGCACTGCGCCGCCCGATGCTGACCGCCGCCCCGGTGCTGTTCGCGGTGTGGGCACTGGCCGGGCTGTACGGCGCACTCGGCCCCTCGCTGGTGCAGTCGCTGACCGGGTCCGTCGACGTGGTGCTGGGCGGGCTGAGCCTGTTCGTGCTCACCACGGCCGCCGTCCTGGCCATCGTCGTGCTGCGCGGCGCAGGCGCCCGGACCGTGATGCTCACCGGAATCCTCACCCTGATCACCGGCGTGGCGGTGACCATGATCGCGCTGAGCATCAAGTCCGCGCCCGCCTTCTTCGCGGGCACGGCGATCAGCGGGGCCGGCTTCGGCAGCGGGTTCCAGGGTGGCATCCGGACCGTCGTGCCCCAGGCCGCGGCGCACGAGCGCGCGGGGGTCCTGTCCCTGCTCTACATCGTCTCCTACCTCGGCCTCGGCCTGCCCGCGGTGGTGGCCGGCTTCCTCATCGTGCACGGCGGCGGGCTGACCGGCACCGCGCTGTACTACGGAGGCGCGGTCATCCTGCTCGCCGGTGCTCGCGCTGCCTGGCCTGCTGGGTGCCCGCAGCGGCCGGCGGAGTAAAATAGACCGGGCTGTCTAGGGGAGATGACCGACATGGCGGTGAAGAGCGCGGCCAGGCCGTCGGCGCGGGAGCGCCTGCTGGCCGCGGCCAACGAGCTGTTCTACGAAGAAGGCGTGCACACGGTGGGCATCGACCGGGTCATCGATCACGCCGGCGTGGCCAAGGGATCGCTCTACAACACGTTCGGCAGCAAAGACGAGCTGATCCGCGCCTACCTGCAAGACCGGCACGCGAGCATCACCCGGCGCATCACCCACGCACTGGAGCGCTACGACACCCCGCGGGAACGGCTGCTGGGCGTGTTCGAGGCGCAGGGTGACCTGTTCGCCGAACCGGGCTACCGCGGCTGCGCGTTCGCCCGGGCCAGCGCGGAATCCCACCCCGGCGACCTGGTGGAGCTGGCCGCCGAGGGCTACCGCGCCTGGGTGCGTGCCCTGTTCACCGGCCTCGCGGAGGAGGCCGGCGTTCCCGACGCGCCGGGCCTGGCCCGCCAGCTGCACCTGCTCTACGACGGCAGCGGGATGTCCGCCCGGATGGATCACGACCCGGCGGCCGCGGCCGCGGCGCGGGCCGCCGCGGCGGCCCTGCTGGACGCGGCCCTCGCCACCGAGCGTCCCGGCCCCGAGGGTGCGGCCGCCGCCCCGGCGCCGGCCGCCGGGACCACGGCCGGCCGGTCCGCGCGGGGCTAGCTACAGCCAGACGGTCGCCAGCCAGATCTCCACCGCGGCCAGGACGAGCAGGACGACGTTCAGCCCGAGCACCTTGACCTCGCCCCGGCGCAGGTGCAGCGAAATCCCGCCCACCTGGATCAGCACCAGCCCGGCGGCTGCCGCCAGGGCCAGCGCCGGGGCGATGCCGGTCAGCGGGGGCAGGATCAGCCCGAGCGCCCCGAGTACCTCCAGCACCCCGATGGTCCGGACCAGCCTCAGCGGCATCGTGTCGATCCAGCCCATCATCGGCCGCAGCTGATCCGGGGAGCGCAGCACCTTGAGCCCGCCCGAGTACAGGTAGAGCAACGCCAGCAGTGCGGCGACGATCCAGTAGGCCACGGTCATCGGGTATGCCCCTTCGGTTACTCCTTGTAAGTAGCCTCATTGTCGATCAGAATCGGAAGGCTTACAAAAGTCACACCGGTGTGCGCTGCTATCAGGGAGGTGCCCTTGTCTGACTACGAGGACGTGTGCTTGATCAGGGGCGACCAGGGCCGGGCCATCCGGGCGCTCCTCGACCGCATCGCCGACAAGTGGGCGCTCCTGATCATCGCGACGCTGCACACTCAGCGATTGAGGTTCACCGGGCTGCAGCGGCACATTCCGGGCATCTCCCAGCGGATGCTGTCGCTGACCCTGCGCAAGCTCGAACGGGACGGGCTCGTGCTCCGCACGGTGCACGCCGAGGTGCCACCGCGGGTGGAGTACGAACTCAGCGATCTCGCCACCACGCTGATCCCGCATGCGGTCGCCCTGGCCAGCTGGGCCATCGAGCACAACCCGGACATCGACGCCCACCGTGCGGCCTACGACACGGAGCACCCCGGCACCTGACCTCGGGCGGATGGTCAGGACCGCACGGCCGCGCCGCCGTGGCTGACGCGGACCACGATCCCCCGGCGCCGCATGAGCACGGTCACGTCCGGCATCGGCCGCCCGGCGAACAGGTACCGCGGCCCCAGATACCGGGCCGCCCGGCGGTTGACCGCCGGCTGATAGCCGTCGGCGCGCAGCGCCCACGCCACGCCGAGCGTGACGTTCCGCTCGTACACCCCGTCACGCAGCACCAACAGCTCCAGCCGCTGGCGAGGCAGCGCCTGCTCGATGTACTGAGCGGCGAGCCGGGTGGCGTTCAGTTCCGCGGCGGAGGTGGAGATGGCCGATACCCGTGCCTGCTGGGCCACGGCCAGCCATGACCCCACCCCGATCAGGACCAGGGCCGCGAGGCCGGTGACGCGGACGCCCCAGCGGGCCGCGGGCCCGCCCGCCGGGCCGGGGGCGGCCCCGCTGCCGACCGCTCCCGGGCCCGGCGGCTCACCCGCCGGGCGGCGAGCACGGCGGCGGCGCCCGTGGTCAGCCAGACGAGCAGGCCCACCGGGAGCAGGACGATCAGCAGGTAATTCTGGTCGCGGCGGCCGAGGTTGTGCACCGGGATACTCGAGAACGTGGCCAGGACGGCGGCGCTGGTCAGCAGGGTGACCAGGGCCAGCGCGGCCAGCCGCCGCGATCGCAGCGGGCGGACCGCCACGGCCAGCACGACGGCGGTGAGCACCAGCATCGCCACCCCGACCGCGGGGGCGTGTCCGCTGATCTGGCTGCCGATGCCCTTGGTGCGGAACGACAGCGACGGCAGCCACCACACCGTCGGCGGCAGGGCCGACGCGGTCAGCGCCTTCAGGCCGAACGCGGGGCCCGCGGACCGCCGCACGCCCAGGCTCGAGATAAGCAGGCCGAGGTTGCCGTGCCGGCTGGTGAACTGCTGGATGAGCGGAGCGATCCAGCAGGCCGCGCCCGCCAGCAGCCCGAGCCCGGCCCACCAGTACCCGGCCCGGGCCCGGATGGTGTCGGCCAGCCCGGCCACCAGCGCCACCAGCACTAGCGCGGGCGAGGCGAGCGCGAACATGAGGTGAGCCTGGGCGGCTACCGACGCGGTGACGACGACCACCGGCCACCAGCCGCGCCGCCCGGACAGGACGGCCAGCGCCGCGGCGAGCGTGGCCAGGAAGAAGAGCACGCCAAGCCACGGGTTCCAGTACGGCTCGGCCGCGATCAGCGGCTGCCAGGCCACGAGGCCGACGATGATCCCGCTCGCCGCCAGGCCGCCGAACGCGCCGAACGCCGACCAGGCCGCCTCGATCGCGAGCGAGGCGGCGACCATGCACCACAGCGCCGCGCCCCAGACCACCCCGGCCCGCGGGTCGAGGTGGACCGGGATGGCCAGCAGCCAGTACTGCAGGGGCCCTGGGTCGAACACGCCCTTGCTCAGCTGGGTGGCCTGCCCGACCAGCGGGCCGTAGGGAGTCAGGACATCCCAGGAGCGAAGCGCGATCGCCGCGCCGTCGGCGACGACCGGGGCATCCTGCTGCCCCGAACGAATCGCGCCGATCACGAAGGGGATCCAGGCCGCCACGTGGGCGGCCAGCCGGAAGAGCGTGGCCAGGCTGCGCGGCATGACCGGCCAGCGGGCTGCAGGAAGGGCCACCCGGTCCGCGGCCAGGGTGGCTGCCGACCCGGCATTTTCGGTCATATTTCCTTATTATCTGGTGCACGTTCGGGGGGCGTGTCCCGGTGTGCCCGTTCCCGGTGCCTGCCCGCCCGGGTAGGCCCCTGGCCCGCCGCCCCCGCCCGGCCAGCCCGCCGTCCCGGTCCGGCCCAGCCCGGGACGGGCAGGGAGCGGAGATTCCCGCTGCCGCCTCCCGGGAGCGGCCTGGGGTTCACCTTCTGGCCGCCTGGCCAGCCAAGGATGTGAGGTGATCAAGGGGAGTGCAGGCTGATTGCCGTCAACCGGAGAGTCCAGCGAAGTGGTACATATCTCCGCCCATTGTGACCACTCAAAAGACACCGAACCGGTCACCTACGACACCTATCTGGACACACTGGCCAGCGGCGCGGAGTACGCCGAGTTCGATATCCGCAAGACGGCCGACAATGTCCTGGTCGTTTACCACGATGAACACGCCGGACGCGGCGGGCCGCTGCTGGCAGGCCTTGAATACCAGGAACTCTGCGACCGGCTGCACTATGTAGTCCCGCGCGTGGACGAGGTGATGGCGCTGCTCGCGGGCCGTCTCATCGGGCACCTCGACCTGAAAGAGGTCGGCTACGAGGAGACCGTCGTCACGCTGGCCTCCTCCATCCTGGGCCCGGGCGGCTTCGTGGTCACCACCCTGGAAGATGCCTCGGTCGCCACGATCAGGCGGGCTTTCCCCCAGGTCCGGACCGCGCTGTCGCTGGGACGCAGCCTCCGCGGGGTGCCGCGCCGCCGCTGGGCGGCCGTGCGGCACAGCGAACTGTTCCCGCTGCCCCGGATCCGGGCCTGCGGCGCTGACTGGGTGGCGGCCAACTACCGGCTGGCGCGGCTGGGCGTGGCCAGGACCTGCCACCGCAGCGGCATCGGCCTGATGGTCTGGACCGTCGATGACGACGTGCTGATCGACCAGTTCCTGGGCGATGAGCGCATCGATGTCCTGATCACCAACCGCCCGGGCCACGCGGCCCGCCGCCGGTCCGAGCTGGGACTGGCCGTCGCCGTCCCGCCGGGCCGGTCAGCGAGGCGGGGCCGGATGCCAGTCGGCGGCGAGCATGCCGAGGACGACCAGGTCGGCGAAGCGCCCATTGACCCAGGCCGCGCGGCGCAGGGTGCCTTCCGGCACGAAGCCGGCCCGGGCCGCCACGGCGATCATCGCGGCGTTGTCGGCCAGTGCCTCAGCCTGGAGCCGCTGCAGGCCGAGTATCGCGAAGCCGTAGCCGCACAGCACCCGGACAGCGTCCGTGCCCAGGCCGCGGCCGCGGAACCCTGGGCGTAGCGAGATCCCCAGGTGGGCGGAGCGGTTATGCCGGTCAATGCCCCACATCAGCGCGTCACCGGCCAGTTCGCCGCTGGCCAGGTGCACCACCGAGAAGACCGCACTGTCCTCGCCTAGGTCTTTCGCCTGGTACGGGGAGTAAGCCGGGCCGGCCGGGATCGGCCGCCAGGGCCGCGAGTCAGCCCGGACCCTGGTGGGCACGTCGTCATACAGCTCGGCATGCAGAATCGGGATATCTCTCTCGTCCCGGGCCCGCAGGCCCGCCACTTCCCCGCGCAGCATGCGCTGTTCCTACCGGAGGGAACCCGTGGGCGGCAAGCCGGCGGCCTGGTGACCAGACCTGCGGGCGTGGCCGCGGCCGGCGCCGCATACGCTCGATGGTCATGAGCCCCGACGGGCCGCCGCTGGCGGCCGCGGTTCCCGGGCTGGTGCGCAGTGACCCGCACGGGCCCGGGATCGCCCGCGCCCGGGCCGCGGACGGCTTCCGGTATCTCGGCCCGTCCGGCGCACCGGTCACCGACGAGGAGACGCTCCGCCGCATCCGCGCCCTCCGGATCCCGCCGGCCTGGGAAAACGTCTGGATCTCGGCCGACCCGAGGGGGCACATCCAGGCCACGGGCGTGGACAGCCAGGGCCGGCTGCAGTACCTGTACCACCGGGAGTGGCGGGAGCAGCGGGACGCCCAGAAGTTCGCGCACATGCTCCGGTTCGCCAGCGCGCTGCCCGCGCTGCGGGACGCGGCCCAGCAGGACCTGAGGCGCCGCGGGCTGAAACGTGACCGGGTCGCCGCCGGGGTGGTCCGGCTCATCGACCTCGGCCTGTTCCGCATCGGCGGGGAGAAGTACGCCGAGCTGGACCACCATTACGGCGTCACCACGCTGGAGAAGCGGCACGTGCGGGTGACGCGGGGCGGCCTGCTGTTCGACTACGTCGCGAAGTGGGGCAAGGAGCGGACGATCTGCGTCACGGACCGGGTGGTTCAGCCCACCGTCCGGGCCCTGGCCCTGAGCGACACCGGGCACGAGGCGCTGTTCTGCTACCAGCACGAGGGCAGCTGGCACCCGCTGCACTCCCGCGAGGTCGGCAGCTACATCGCCGCCCGGGCGGGCGGCCACTTCACCGCCAAGGAGTTCCGGACCTGGAACGCCACCGTGCTGATGGCGCTGGTGCTGGCCAGCGCGGGACCCGAGGCCGGCGAGCAGCGCCGCAAGCGGGTCATCGCGGCCAGCGTCCGCCAGGTTGCGGCCGCGCTCGGGGACACCCCGGCGGTCGCCCGGAGCTCGTATATCGATCCCCGCCTCATCGACCGCTACCAGGCGGCCGGGGAACTGCCCGGGATTCCCGCGCTCCCGACCGTGCTGCCGGCGCCCGCGGAGGCCGAGATCGCCATCGCGGCGCTGCTGGCGTCCCCCTAACGGTCTGACCGTGGCGGCCCACCGGCCCCGGCGGGAGGGTTCGCCAGCGCACGCCGCCGGGGGGGAGGTCGGCGTGCGCTGGCGAAGTTCAGCGGGTGAGCTTGGCCAGCTCGGCGGCCACCATGGCCTCGTGCTCCTCCTCGTCCCGGCGGGCGCTGGACGGCTTCCAGCGGCCGCGCAGCAGCGGGATGCTGGCCAGGAAGAAGATGATCCCGCCGAAGCACACCCAGTACCAGGTCTTCCACTGGCCGGGCTCCTCGGCGGCGGCCTTCTGCACCGCGGCGGCGTGCGCCTTCAGGTACGGGAAGACCGGCGCCGGGACCTTCGACAGCGCGGTCAGCTGCGCCGCGTAGGGGGCCACCGCGGCCAGCTTGGGGGCCACCGCGATGACGCCCTGGATGGCGGGGCCGTTGGCGCTGATCGTGGTGAGGATGCCGGTCCCGGTGGCACCGCCGCCCGCGGCGGCGACGGCCTGGGCGACCAGCTTCGGCGGGATCGCGGCCGGGTTGGGGTAGGCGGCCAGCTTGGCGAACAGCGCCGGGTGGGCCTGGATCACCGCCAGCTCGGGCGCGAACCTGCGGGCGTTGGCCAGCTGCGTCCGGTACGTGGTGGCGGTGGCCACGATCTGCGGATGGGCTTGCGCGAACGCGATCTGGCTCTTGTAGTGGGTCGCGTACGCGGACACGGTGGTTCCGTAGTTGATCAGCGGGGTGACCGAGTTGATCACGGCCGGGATGATCAGGAACGAGACGAAGACCACCACCCGGAGGATCCAGCCCCAGATGGCCAGCCCGGTCGCGATGAGCGCCGGGTTCCGGGCCTCCACGGTCTCGGTGAAGCTGGCCATCCAGGGCGCGTAGGCCACGCCCAGGAAGAAGGCCCCCACGGCCAGGATGATCGCCAGCGTGTAATAGCTGGGGTGCTGGCCGGCCTGCATCAGGTACACCACGGTCATGACGGCGGCCCCTACCCCGCCGATCACCATGAACGGCTTCCGGACCCGGACCCGGTCGGAGAGGACCCCGACCAGGACCACGGCGATCAGGTTGAAGCCCCAGTTCCAGTTACCCAGCCCGTTACCGTCCTTGACCGAGAAACCGAACACGGTGGACAGGTAGATGACGCTGAACCCGACCGCCGTGTAGTAGATGAGCAGCAGCACCGACACCGCGAACGCCGAGATGACCACGTCGGGCTTGACCAGCTGGCGGAACGGGTGGCGCAGGGCGGCCTCGACGTCGATCCCCTTGGCCCGGGCCTCGATGAGCGCCCGGTCGCGCATCGTCACCATCAGCTGGTCGCGCAGCTGCGGGGCCAGCTCCCGCAGCCCGACCAGGGCGATCAGGAACACGACCAGCCCGGCGATGCCGCAGATACGGAATTCGTGGGTCCAGAACCTCGGGTCATGCACCACGGCCGGGATGGTGGCGCTCCCCACGACCGCGACGATCAGGCTGCCCAGCACCGGCCCGGTGGTCCAGAAGCCCATGGCCGTGGCCCGGCCGACCTGCGGGGAGAAGTCGCGGATCAGGGCCGGGGTGGCGACCAGGCAGATGCCCTCGATCAGGCCGAGCACGAACAGCTCGATGCCGAACGCCCACCGGCTGGTCGCGGCGGGCAGGATGAAGGCGGTGATCACGCCGGTGAGCAGCAGCCCGCCGACCACCAGGTTGGCCCGGCCCCACCGGTCGGTGAGCCCGGCGAACAGCGACCCGAACGCCCCGACCAGGTTCGCGAAGGCCAGGATGACCACGTAGAAGGCGAAGGTCATGTGCAGGTTGGCCAGCAGCAGGGTGGACACCGAGCCGCCGACGTAGAACTCGTAGTACAGGACGACGGTGGCCAGGACCGTGATGGCCAGGTAGAGCACGCGGGGCCCGGTGCCCGGGTAGGTATCGAGCTGGCGGCGCCAGAGCCAGTCCGCTCTCCCACGCGGGCGGCCGGGGGCCAGATCGGTAGCAGTGGCACTCATGCGGTCCTCGCAATCGTCGTCGATCCTGGGTCCGGGGACACGTGCTGGCCCGGGTGGGTGGGCCAGATGATGCTGTCTTCGGTGCGCTCGGCCACCGCGTAGAGAGCGGCGGCCCCGGCCGTGCCGTCGCTGGCCATGGGCCTGACGAGGATCGCGGCCCGGGTGCCGGCGGGCGCGCCAGCTAGGTGGGCGGCGATCACGTCCTCCGCCCCGCCGGCCTGGTCGGTCCGGCCGCAGGGGCAGTGCAGGGTCCGCGGCAGGTCCTCGCGGAGGATGCCGTAGTCATAGACGACGGTGCCGGACGTGCCGGGCGTGATCAGGACGTCCAGCAGGGCGTCGTGCGTTAACCGCGGGCCACGCTCGCTCATGGCGGCCATCCCCTGCTCCGTGTGATCCCCGGGGTCGTCCGGGCGGTCACATAAGTACGACGATGTACTTTAGGTCGCTGCTAGCTTAGGAGCGTGTCCGTGATGAGACAAGAGGGCGCCCTCGCTGGCACGCACGACGGTGAACCCGGCCTGCCGCGGGGGCGGAACGGGCTGCCCGCCGAGCGGGTGCGGGCCGCCCAGCGTGAGCGCCTGCTGCGGGCGGTCATCGCCGCAGTGGCCGGGACCGGGTTCGCCGACGTCACCGTGGCCGGGATCGTGCGCGGCGCGCGGGTGTCGAAGGCGGCGTTCTACGCCCACTTCACCGACAAGGAAGACTGCTTCCTGGCCGCGACCCGCGAGGGCGGCCAGCTGATGATCGACCAGGTCGCCGACGCGGCGCGGCGGCTGCCGCCCGGGGCCAGCGCCGAGGCGGCGCTGCGCGCGAGCATGGCGGCCTTCCTGGGGTTCGTGGCCCGGGAACCCGAGTTTGCCCGCGCTTTCTACGTGGACATGCCGGCCGCCGGGCCCCGCGCGGTCCAGCGGATCGAGGCTGCGCTGCACAACTTCGCGCGGCTGGACCGGGCCTGGCACGAGCGGGCCCGCCGGGACCACCCGTCCTGGCCGGCCGTGCCCTACCAGGCCTACTACGCGCTGGCCGCCGCCACCGCCGAACTGGTCCGCACCCAGGTCCGGCACGGCACCATCCACACCATGCCGGAGCTGGAGGACACGCTAGTCGCCTTCCACCTGGCCGTCCTGGCCGCCCGGCCGATGGACGAGCCAGGATCCCCGGGCGCCTGACGCGGAGCCGGGACGGGCCGGGCCAGCACGCCCGCGCCTGCGCTGGCGGTTCAGTGCGGCGGACGGTTCGTTGCGGATCGTCGGGGGCTTATCCCGGCGTGCGCGGTGGCGCGGTGCTCACCAGGCGCCTGGCCGGGCCGTTCCGCTGGACGGGATACCGGCGCGGGGGTCCGTCATCTGCCTGGTCGCCTCGCGCACCGCAGCGCCCAGGCCGAGGGGGCAGTGCTGGTTGTGCAGCGGCCCGGTGCCGTCGCTCAGCAGGGAGCTGGCCAGCGCGGCGCCGCGGACGGTGATCGGGAACGGGCCGGTGAGGACGCTGAGCATGTCCCGCACGTCGTGGTGGGCGGCGGCGATGCGGTCCCGGCAGAGCGGCGCCCGGGGCGTGCGCGGCGCGGGCGGGCGGGCAGCCTGATCCAGGACGTGCTCCCACAGCCGGGCGAGCTCCCGGCGTCCGGCGGGCGAGGAGATCTGCTGGGCGCGGACGGCCAGGACCCGGCTGGTTCCTTCCGGGCATCCCGCCGCGAGCTGATGATCGAGGAACGGGGTGCTCACCCGGGCCAGCCAGCGATCCCACGGACGGTGGCGATCCGGGACTGAGCGAAGCAGCTGATCTGTGGTCATGAGTCCATCGTCCGCCTCGACACCGGCCCGGGTAAGTGGCACTATCGACACTGTGCGCAACTATCCTGCCAATCCCGGCGATGCAGCCCACGACGTGGCCATCGTCGCCAGTGACGGGGTGACCGCGTTCGAGCTGGGGGTGGCCTGCGACGTCTTCGGTGACGAGTGGACCGCGGTGCTGGGAGTGCCCTGGTACCGATCCTTCGTGTGCAGCCTCACGCCCGGGCCGGTGAGCACCGACGGCGGATTCCGGATCCTGCCTGCGCACGGGCCGGAGCGGATCCGCAGCGCCGGCACGGTGGTGGTGCTGCCCACCGCGCCCGTCCAGCCTGTCCCGGACGCGCTGCCCGGCGTCCTGCGGCAGGCGCATGCGCGGGGCAGCCGCATCGTCTCGCTGTGCACGGGCGCCTTCGCCCTGGCGGCCGCGGGACTGCTGGACGGGCGCCGGGCCACCACGCACTGGACTGAGTGTGACGCGCTGGCCCGCCAGTATCCGCGGGTGAGCGTCGATCCCGGGGTGCTGTTCGTGGACGAGGGCGACATCCTGACCTCAGCCGGCAGCGCCGCCAGCATCGACCTCTGCCTGCACGTGGTCCGGCAGGACTACGGCACCGAGATCGCCACCCGGCTCGCCCGCCAGCTCGTGGTCCCGCCCCAGCGCGACGGGGGGCAGGCCCAGTACATCGACGCGCCGATGCCCTCGCTCGGCAGCTCCAGCCTGTTCGCCGGCACCGTGGACTGGCTCCAGGAACACCTGCACGAACCGGTCACCGTCGAGGACCTGGCCGCCCGCTGCGCGATGAGCCCCCGGACGTTCGCCCGCCGGTTCACCGCCAGCACCGGGACCACGCCCTACCAGTGGCTGATCCTGCAGCGCATCCAGCTGGCCCAGCGGCTGCTGGAGACCAGCGACCTGACCATCGACTCGGTCGCGGAGAAGAGCGGCTTCTCCACGGCGGCCAACCTGCGCAAGCACTTCACCCGGGCCGTGCACACCAGCCCGCAGGCCTACCGGCGCACCTTCGCCGCCCGGCGGGCCAGCTAGGACGCGCCGCCGCCGGGGGGCTGGTCCCGCCGGGCCCGGGCCGCCTGATCGAACGCGGCCCGCGCCAGATCCTCCTGCTGGACCGAGAGGTCGGAGCGGATCAGCTCCATGGGATCGCCCTGGAACGCCTGCACCACCGCCTCGATCGAGGCGTCGGCGCTGAGCAGGACGAGCGCCGAGTTTCCCGGCGTCAGGTCACCCTTGACCGACTCGACCATCGAGCTCTCGATGGTCGGATGCCTGAGCTTGTTCATGAACGAGGAGACCTTGGTGCTCTCGTCGGTCACATGCTCCTGCACCTGCGGCCCGGTCGCGTAGTGCGGCCAGCGGAGCACGGCGACATCCTGCACATCGATGAGATCCTGGGCATCCAGATGCTTGAGCCTGAGCACCGCTTCATCGGCCCCTTCGGTGCCGCTGAACCGCCATGCGGTCGTGGGCATCGACACCACCCCTTCCCCCGGGCCGGTCAGTTCCCGGCCGCCTGATCACCCGACGCAACGAGCCGGTCACCCCTTTGACCGGTCTGTTCCCCCGGCGGCCGGGGCGCACACCCCGGGACCGGCGCCGTCAGGTGCGGCCGGCTTCCTCGGTCCGTTCGGGCAGCAGCAGCAGCGCGCCGGCCAGGAAGCACACGGCCCCGACCAGGGTGCCCAGGTTGGACCGCTCCGCGTTGTGCAACTGGCCGGTCGCCGGGTCGATGTAGCCGGCCACCGCGGACACGCCGAAGGCCACCGACCCGGCCAGGTTGACCAGCGTGATCCACCATGACCACGCGCGCGGGCGCCACCCGATCCAGCCGTGGCAGACCTCGAACCAGGCCAGCGCGCTGGCCACCAGGAAGCAGATCGAGCCGATGGCGTCGGGCCGCCACACGTGCTGATGGGCGGCCTGGGCGGTGAGGTCCACCCGGGCGGCGTTCCCGGTGCTGACGTTGAAGTACAGGGTCCCGGCCAGCTGCACGGCGGTCGCCCACCAGTCGATCCTGCGGGGCTCGAACACGAAGAACCGCCGCCGCGCCCGGCCTGGCTGCGGCGCGCGGCGCGGGTGCGGCGGGGCGGCGTCCACCGCTTCCCGGTAGGTCAGGAAGCCCGCCGCGGTGAAGAACAGCGAGCCGGCGAAGAAGGTCACCGCATCCCAGCGGGCGCCGACCGCACTCACATAGCCGGGCACCGCCCCCAGCGCGAACAGCAGCGACCCCACCGCGAACAGGATGGCGATCCACCATCCCCGCGACCTGGGCGCCCACCACGTCGAGCCGGCCGCCGGGCCGCCCGGCAGGTGCTTGCGGCGCCGCCGGGCCGGGGCGCCGCGGGCCGCCATCCTGGCGTCCCGGGCTGCTCGGTACCGCACAGGCATGAACGCGTCCTCTACTCTTCAGCCCGGTCCCGTCTTCAGCCCGGCCCCGTCTTCAGCCCGGTCCCGGTCAGGCCCGATAGGTAGCAGCCTGCCCAGGTATTTCCGTTTCCGGACCCACCCGTAACGGGGGAGGACATCCCTGGCCTTACGCGAGGTGCTTGTCCAGGGCGTAGCGCACGGCGCCGGCCCGGTCCGCCGAGCCGGTCTTCGCGAAGATCCGGTTGATGTGGCTCTTGATGGTGTGGCTGCTCAGGTACAGCTGGGCGGCGATGTCGGGGTTGGTCATGCCGCGGGCCATCATGGCCAGGATTTCCGCCTCTCTCCTGGTCAGCCCGTCGGGCAGCTCGCCGGGAGGGACCGGGGGTGCCTGGCCTGCCGGGGTGCCCTGCGTCGCCGCGGTCAGCAGCGCGGCCCGGACGCTCGGGCTCAGGACGGACAGGCCGGCCGCCGCGCTGCGCAGGGCGCTGGCGATCTCGGCGCGGTCGGCGTCCTTGGTGAGGTAGCTGCGGGCGCCGGCCCGCAGTGCGGTGAAGACCGAGGTGTCGTCGTCGTAGGTGGTCAGCACGACGATGGCGACGGCGGGGTGCCGTTCGGTGAGTTGCCGGGTGGCCTCGATGCCGTCCATCACCGGCATGTGCAGATCCAGCAGGACCGCGTCGGGCTGGTGCTGGGCCACGAGGTCGATGGCTTGCCGGCCGTCAGCGGCGGACGCGACGACCTCGATGTCCGGGAGCAGCCCGAGCAGCAGCACGAGACCTTCGCGGACGCTGGCCTGGTCGTCGGCGACCACGATCCGCAGCGGCGCCGGCTCGCCCGTCACCGCGGGACCTGCGTGAACGTCGAGATGCCGACGATGGTGAGGGCAACGGACGCGGCTACCCAGTTCAGCTTGCCCAGCACCAGCTCAGTATCTCTCACCGGCACAGCCCGTCACCTGGTGCGAGCTCCCCTTCCATGAGCCGCTCCCTTCCTCGCCGCCCGCCCGGCCTGCCCGCCCGGCGCCCGGCCTCCCCGCCCGGCCGGGTCAGCTCCCCGCCCGGCCGGGTCAGCTCCACCGTAGGAAGGCAGGAAGTGGTGGCGCATCAGCCCTCGCGGGTGGGCGCGGTATGAGATTCCCGCCCCTCCTCGTACCGCTGCCCCGATGAGCTCATACCGCGGGTCAGGGGAACCCAACCCGCGAGCCGATGACACCCCGCCCCCCCGGGACGAGGCTTGTCCCATGGCACCCGCTGCCGCGAACCGTGGCCACCGCCACGGAACCGGCCGGGAGCAGACAGCAGAGGAGCCGTTATGTCCACGATCACCCTCCCGCGGGCCGACGTCACGACCGGAGAGATCAGCGAGGTGCTCCGCCAGGGACTCGGGGGCAGGTACCACGTCCTGCCGGGGACCGGCATGAACTGGAACCCCGTCGGCAGCCCGCGGGCCGATCAGCCCGGCAAGATCGTGGTGGGCACCGGCTCTACCCGGCTGTTCCGGGCCCAGGTGACCCTCTCGCCGGACTCCGGCCAGACTGTCCTGCACGTGCTGGCCGGCGGGCTCAGCCTGCTGGTGAGGCTGGCCAACCAGCTCTGGATCGCCCGGAAGGTCCGCCGGGTGCTGCAGGCTGCGCCCAGCCTCCACTGAGGCACCAGGTTCTGCGGAGCACCAGGCTCTGCGGAGCACCAGGCTCTGCGGAGCACCAGGCTCTGCGGAGCACCAGGCTTGCAGGCACATGCGCGCCAGACGAACCGGCACCCGAGCGGCAGGAGGCTTCGCCGTGGACCAGCCCGACCGTTCCGTGGTCCCCACCCCGGAGGCCGCCGCCGAGGTGGTCCCGCCAGCTGCGCAGCAGCCAGTTTCCCCCACTGATCGCGTGCCCCGGCTGGCGTGGGTAATCGCCGCCGTCTTCGTGGCCGTCGAGCTCGCCGTCAGCGCCCGGTACGGCTTCCTGCAAGACGAGCTGTACTTCATCGTGGCCGGGCACCACCTGGCCTTCGGCTACGTCGATCAGCCGCCGATCGGCCCGCTGCTCACCCGGATCACTGGCGTCCTCGGGGTCAGCCCGACCGCGATCCGGATCATCCCGGCGCTGGCCGGCGGGGCGATCGTGGTCATGACGGCGAGGCTCGCGGCGCTGTTCGGCGCGGGCCGGTTCGGCCGGGTGTTCGCGGCCCTGATGATGGCGTGCGCTCCGGTCCTCATCGGTGCGGTGCACATCGGCAACACCACGCCACTGGACCTGCTCGCCTGGGCGGCCGTCCTGCTGTGCGTCAGCACGGCACTGCTCCGGCGCCGGCCGCGCTGGTGGCTGGGCGCGGGGGTGGCGGCCGGCCTCGGGCTCGAGGCCGACAACCTGGTCGTCTTGCTGCTGATCTGCCTCACCGTCGGCCTGCTCGCCTCGGCGCAGCGCCCGGTCCTGTGGACCAGGTGGCCCTGGCTCGGCGCGGGCATCGCCGCGGTCATCTGGGCGCCGAACCTCATCTGGCAGGCCACGCACGGGTGGCCGCAGCTGGCCATGTCCGCCGCCCTGCACCGGCAGAACACCTCACCGGGCAATTACGCTGGCGCCCTGCCCGCCCAGCTGCTGTACCTGGGCCTGCTGGTGGCACCGGTCATCGTGGCGGGCTTCGTCGTCCTGTGGCGGACTCCCGAACTGCGGTTCCTCGCCATCACCGCCACCCTCGTCCTCGTCTACGTGGTGGCCTGGGTCCCGGGCAAGGTGTACTACTCCGACGGAGCGGCGCCGGCGGTGCTGGCCGCGGGCGCCCTCGCGACCGAGCACTGGATCGCCCGCGGCCGCCGGCCGCGGGGACGGCGAGGGCTGGTGGTCGGCGCATCCCTGGTCGGCGTGGCCGTGACCCTGCCCAGCCTGCTGCCGGTCCTCCCGCTCGGTGACGTGCACGGCCTGCCGGCTTCCTCTCAGCAGAGCTCCCTCGGGGACACCATCGGCTGGCCCCAGCTCACCCGCGCGGTGGCGGCGCAGGACGCGGCGCTGACGCGGGCCGGCCAGGCGCCCACCTCGATCTTCACCGGAGCCTACGCAGAGGCCGCCGCGCTCGACGTCCTCGGCTCGGGCGACCACCTGCCGCCCGTGCTGTCCGGCCACAACGCCTACTGGATGTGGGGTCCCGGCCAGGCCTCCGACCGGACCGTGCTCGTGGTCGACGCGCTCGGCCAGCTACGCCCGTACTTCGCCAGCTGCCGCGTGCTCACCAGCTATAACCCCCCGTACCACGTGCACAACGACTGGACTGACCTGCAGATCGGCCTCTGCACCGGACCGCGCGCGGGCTGGCCGCGCGCTGTGGCCGCACCTGAAGCACTACGACTGACCGCGGGCCAGCGTCACCCGGGCCTGCCGCTCAACCCGGGCCCGGGATCAGGGGAGCCGCGCGACGATAGATGCATGACAGTCATGCCCATCAGCCTGAGCCAGGCGCTGGAAAGCTTCAGCGACATCTACAGCCCCCGGATCGTCGGGCGAGTCAATGATTACGACGTCAAGGTGGCACACGCCAAGGGTCAGCACGTCTGGCATATCCACGAACACACCGATGAGTTCTTCCTGGTGATCGAGGGGCGATTCGACATTGCGCTGCGCGAGCCGGGCCAGCGGGAACGCAACGTCGAACTGCGCGCCGGTGACATCTTCGTCGTCCCCAGGGGCATCGAGCACAAGCCGTCATCGCCAGGCGGCGCCATTCTCATGTTCGAGCCATCCGGGACGCTGACGACCGGTGACCGCCACCAGGGTGACATTCCTGCACACGTCAACAGCACCACCGGCCGGGACATCAGCAGGTAATCCCGGCCTGGACCCGTTTCCCGGCAAAGACCAGCAAACCTGCCTGATACATAACGCGGCCCGGCGCTGCGGGACGGTCAGGCGGTCGCCCGGGAGCGGTGCGGGAGCAGCGGCGGCGCTGCGCCGAGCACGGTGGCTCCGCCGAGCACGATCGTTCTCCCGTGCCCACCGGTGCTCTGTGCCTGAGTGACAATGCCACCAATTATGAGGCCATTCAGGAGAAGGCGGACAGTACCGCCGATATGGCGGGCCGGGCTGCACCAGGCCTTTCTTGCCATTAGCCTTGCCCCACCTTTGCCCGCTGGATGGGTGCTCGTGGCGTGCTGCAGACCGAGTCAGAGGTGAGTTTCAGATCGCGGTAGATGCGGGCCGGATGACGGCCGCCGAGGATAATCGGGTCTCCCTCACCGGGGGCCCGCGCATTTACCTGCATATCGGCGAGCCGAAGACGGGCACAACCTTCCTCCAGGATGCACTGTGGGGCAACCGGGCCCCGCTGGCCGCCCAGGGGCTCCTGCTGCCCGGTTACAGCGACCGCGACCATTCCCGGGCGAGCCGGGACCTGCGTGAGACGCCCAGGCCGGCGTGCGACCCGGCCGATCCGTGGACTGGCGAGTGGGAAGTCCTCGCGGGCCAGGCGCTGCGGGCCCGCGGGCGGGCGGTCATCTCCAACGAGTTGCTGGCAGCGTCCAGCCCGCAGCAAGCCGACCGGGCCATGCGCTCGCTGCTCCGCGCCGACGTGCATGTCGTCGCCACCGTGCGCGACTTCACCGCCCTCTTGCCGGCTGAATGGCAGGAAGCCGTCAAGTGCCGCGGCACCACCGGATGGCCGACGTGGCTCGATGAGGTAATCGCCGCGGCGCAGGCGGCTGACCGTCGCCGCCGGTCGTGGTTCTGGCGAGTCCACGACACGCTCGCCATCCTCGGCATGTGGTCCCAGCACATTCCGCCGGATCAGGTGCATGTGGTCACCGTGCCGCGCCAGGATCAGGCTGGCCCGCTGTGGGCGCGGTTCGCCGCCGTGACGGGGATCGACCCGGCGGGCTGCGACCTCACCCGCGCGCGGCGGAATTCCTCGCTGGGGCTCGCGGAAACCGAGTTCCTGCGCCGGATGAACCAGGCGCTGCCGCCCGGGATGCCCGACTGGTTCTACGCCCGGGAGCTCAAGCAGATCCTCGCTCTTGGCGTCCTCAGCGCACGTCCGCATAGTGCACGGCCGTCGCTGCTGCCCAGCCAGCATGCGTGGGCCGCGGAGCAAGCGGAAATCCTGATCGCAGGCTTGCGCGACGCCAAGTACGACGTCGTCGGTGATCTCGCCGAGTTGCGCCCAGCCGGCCCGGCCGGACCACCCGCCGGCCTGGCCAGCCACTCGGCCGAGGACGAGCTCGAGCCCGCCGTCCAGGCCGTGGTGGCCCTGGCCGACCGCTACTACCAGGCCCTGTACCCGGCCCCGCAGCGGCGCCAGCCACGCGGCGCCCGGCAGAGGGCCAGCGACATCAAGTGGGCTCTGCTGAACGGCCGCCAGGTCAGGCAGGTGCTCCGCCGCGCCAGTCACCGGGCGGCCGCCCGGCGCCTGCGCGTGATCATCTGGTGCGTGCTGATCCGTCCCGGCCGCCAGCGGGCCGCCGGCGGGCACCCGTGGCGCGGGTAGGGCTGAAGGCGCTACCGGTAGCCCCGCTTGAGCAGGTACTTGGCTCCTGCCTCGAAGCCCTCGGGGCTGAGCACCTCGAAGCCGAAGGCGTCGGCGAGCCGCCCGGTCGTGTTGAACGCGGCGCAGACGGCCAGCGCGTCCTCGACCTGCTGGCGTGAGATACCGGCGGACAGCACGTCCCGCATGTCCTGGGCGCCCAGCTGTCCTTCGGCGGTCAGCTTCCCGAGCATCCGCAGCGTGGCCCGGAGCCCGTCCTCGATAGGGGCCGATTCCAGGTCGGCCAGCACCGCCGCGACCCGTGGCCCGTCCTGGTACGCCTGCGTTGCCGTCGCGGTGTGCGCGCCGATGCAGAACGCGGACTCGTTCACCGTGGACACGTAGGCGGCCATCAGCTCCCGGTCGCCTACCGACCAGGCGGAAGGCCCGCGCATCGCCTCATGGGTGAACTCCTTCGCCTGGGCGCCGTAGAAATCGGGACGGTAGAAGACCAGCCTCGCGGCGTCCGGTACCGGGTGCCCGGAGAACAGCCGGATGACCGCGAACAGCGCCTTGGTACCGGGGCCGTAGCCGCGGTTGAGAACCTCGAGCCGCATTACCTGTCCCTCCTCGCCTGCGACGGCGTCGGACAGGGCGGCCAGACCCGCGTCATAGAGGCGGGCGGACTGGCCGACCGCAGCGCATATGACCAGCTCGAAGACCTCGTCTTCACTGAAGCCCGCGGCCCGTGCGGCCGCGAAATCTGCGTCCGTGAGCTGCGCCGGGCTCGTCGCGACTTTGCCGAGCAGCCCATCCAGCGGCGGGGAGAGGCCTGCGTTGGCGAACGCGCGGGCCCGCTGCTCCGGCGAGGCTCTGCCCGCTCCGTTCAGGATGCGCTCCTGCAGGGCCCGGTAGGCTGCCCGCTTCTTGTCTTCAGTCAGCACCCCGCGGTGCACCTCCTCATGCTGCTCAGCCACGGCCGCGTCCCCTCACCACTACGACGATCGGCGCACCGCCGGATACGACAGGCTCCCCGGGAAATGTGCCGGCGGGCCCGGGGTATCCCACGGTCACCAATGGCGCACCCAGGGCGGACCTCCGTGCAGGGCGTCGAGGATGATCCACACGATGAGGGCGAGCACGAGGACCAGCAGGTAAATCCTGACCCATCGCGGGGGATATGGCTTGCCTGGCTGATCGTCGGCCATGACCATTCATCTTCTCTCGGCCTGAGGTATCGCTCCGTGTTCGGGGCATGTCGCGTCACGCGAAGCCCAGGCCGGCACCGGCCCCCGTAGGTCTTGACCAGGTCTGCTGGTCTGCCGGTCTGCGGCGGCGGCTGCCCCGGCTGGCCGTTTCCCATGGCGCCGATCGTGCCAGCGGCGCCGATCGTTGTCGCCAGACCGGCGGTTGGATCCTGGTCCATGACGGTACGAGATCGTGCGGAGGTTCATACCGAGACTCAACCCTCCGGCATGACGACGAGTCGCCGCCGGCCGCCTAGCGTGGACGTATTCCCTGTCCAGCAAGTGGCACGAAGCGAGGAACCTGATGCCAGGCGTCGCGGTACCGCCCCGTGGGGACGAACCTGGTGCTGGGCGTCGCGGCAGCGCCGCGTGGGCGAGTGGGGTGCCCTGGGGCAACTGGCTTGGTCACGGTGCACGGCGGGGCCGATCCGGCGTCCTGGCGGCGCCCGTGAGCGATACCGGCCGGGTGACGACCAGGCTGAACCGGCTCACCTGGGCCGCGCTGGCGGCGGTGTTCGCCGCCGTGGGCGTCTCCGCGTTCACCCTGCCCTACGGGCCGACCAGGAACCTGGTCGACATGATCGACGCCTTCGCTATAGCGGCGGTGACCCTCGGGCTCCGAATGGCCGCTCAGCGCTCCCCCTCGCGGCATCTGCTCACTCGGATGCTGCCCTTCGCGACGGCAGCGACCGCCGTGACCTGCGGCTGGGCAGCACTCACGCAAAGCGGCCAACCGTTCGTCGTCCTCGCCGCGATGGCCACCTGTGTCGCGGCCTACGACTTCGGCCTGGCGACGGCGTGCGTCATCACCGCGACCGGGGTCGTCGCCGTCAACGCCGGAGGGCTCGCCTACCAGGTCGATGCCTGGGGCCTCCTCGGGGTGCCGCTGCTCATGATCCTCGGGCTTCTCATCGGCCGGCTCATCCTCGGCTACCGAGTCCAGGCGGACCAGTCAGCGGCGTTGCTCGCCAAGGCCGAGCAGGTGCGCCTCGAGCAGGGCCGCACCGCCGCCCTGGACGAGCGGAACCGGATCGCCCGGGAGATTCACGACGTCCTCGCCCACTCGCTTGGGTCGCTGGGCGTCCAAATACAGGCCGCCCGCGCCGTGCTCACGGATCGGGGTGACCTGGACCAGGCCGTTGATCTGCTCGGCCGGGCCCAGCGGTCCGCCGCTGAAGGCCTCACCGAGACGCGCCGCGCCCTCCAGGCGCTGCGCTCTGATACCCCGCCCCTAGCCGGCGCCCTCCACGAGATGGGCGCGGATCATCGCCGCCACTACGAGACCCCCGTGACGGTGGAAGTCACCGGCCGGGCCAGGCGACTGCCCCCCGACGCCGCGCTGGCGCTCACCCGCGCCGCCCAAGAGTCCCTGGTCAACGCCGCGAAGCACGCGCCACACCAGCCAGTCCTCATTCGGCTTGACTTCAGCGACGGCCCGACGACGCTCACGATCCTCAACCCCACCGCTGACGGGAAGGCTGAGCGCCCACGGCTGGAAACCATCAACGGCGGCTACGGGCTCACCGGCATGCGGGAACGACTCCTCCTCCTCGGCGGCTCTCTGCACGCCGGTGCCAGCGACGGCAACTGGGTCGTGACCGCCGAGGTCCCGCAATGACCCTCCCGCTGTTCGGATTATGTTCCTGACACGCATGTGAAGTTAGGGGAACTCGAACCCCACGCGAGATGTGATCTCCCGATTCGCATGGGCGCCTGGCGGGCCGGGGCTGCCTGCTGCGGTCAGCCCAGGAAGTGCGTGCCCTGGGGGCCGGTGACCTGCTGGAGCATGGTGTGGGCGAGTTGCCGGATTCTGGCTGGGAGCGGGACGTAGCTGGCGGCGGCGGCGTAGGCCTGTCCGGCGTGGGTGAGCCAGTCCAGGAGGCCGACGACGGCCTGCCCGGTGGCCTGGCTGGGCTGGTGGGTGTAGATGAGTGCCCAGCTGTACCCGCAGATGGGGTAGCTGTCGGCACCCGGTTCGTTGACGATTGAGAAGTCCGTCGGGGTGATGGCGGGTTTCCGGGCCGCGTCGGCGGCGATCGAGGCGTTGGACGGGATGGTGTAGTTCCCGGCCCGGTTACGGATCGCGGCGTAGGCGAGGACCGGGCCCTTGGAGTAGGAGCGTTCGACGTAGCCGATCGAGAATGGGATGTGGGCCACCGCGCTGGCGACGCCGGGGTTGCCGTCCGCGCCGGTGCCGACGGGCCAGTGCAGTGTCTTGCCGGTGCCCACCCTGGCTGCCCAGGCCGCGTCGACGCTGGACAGGTAGTTACTGAAGATGTAGGTGGTGCCGCTGCCATCAGAGCGGTGCACGACGGTGATCGGCTCGTCCGGGATATCCACGCCCGGGTTGAGGGCGGTAATGGCGGGATCACGCCAGCGGGTGATCTGGCCGAGGAAGATCCGGGCGATCACCGGGCCGGTCAGGTGCAGCCGGGGCAGGCCGAAAAGGTTGTAGACGATGACTTCGGCGCCTAGGTCCACGGGCACTTGGACGGACGGGCCGCCGTGCGCGGCGGCCTGCTCCGCGGCGGTCATCGGCACGTCGGAGGCCCCGAAATCGGCGTGCTGGGCGGTGAGGGCGGCGATGCCCGCGCTGCTGCCCACCGCGGAGTAATTGACCGTCACCGCTGGATGGGCGTGGTGGTATCGGGCGAACGCCAGGTCGAAGAAGGGTGCGTCGAACGTGGAACCGGCTCCGGACAGGGTCACCCCAGAGCCGACCGCGGGGGCGGCAGTGGCCGCTGCTGGCCGGGGGGAAGCGGCCGGAGAGCGGTTAGGAGTGGGCGGCTTCACGGAGCCAGGCCTGGGCGCCCATCTGGATCGCGTCCCAGGGGCTGCCCAGCGGCGGGGTGTAGGACAGGTCGAGATCGCTGAGCCCGTCGACGGTCATGGCGTGGAAGATGGCGGTGGCGGCGATGTCGATGCGCTTGGCGATCTCGGCGTGCCGGTGGCCGAACAGCTGGACGCCCAGCAGCCGGCCGGTGGCGCGGTCGCCGGTGACCCGCATCGTGATGCGGTGGCTGCCCGGATAGTAGGCCTTGTGGTCATCGGCTTCGGACTGGACAGTGACCGGGGCGTACCCGGCCGCGGCGGCCTCATGGTCGCGCAGCCCGGTGCGGGCGGCGGCCTGGTCGAAGATCTTCACCACCTGGGTGCCCAGGCTCCCGGCGAACTCCCGCGTCCCGCCGAGGGCGTTCTCGCCGGCGACCCGGCCCTGCTTGTGCGCGGTGGTGCCGAGCGGCAGGTAGGTCTCGCCGAGCAGCCGGTGATAGGTGACCACGCAGTCCCCGGCGGCGAACACGCCGGGCAGATTGGTCCGCATGCCGCGGTCCACCGCGATCGCGCCCTTAGCCCCAAGTGCAGCCCCGGCCGTCGCCGCCAGGGCAGTGTCGGGCCGGACACCGACGACGACCAGGACCAGGCCGGCCTCCCGGGTCACCGCCGAGCCATCGGCGGCGGTGGCCTCGACCTGCAGCCCGCCCGCCGCACCGCGGCCGCGGGTGATCTGCCGGACCGTGGTACCGGTCAGGACCTCGACACCCCGGTCGGCGAGCTGGGCGTGGACGAGCCGGCCGACGGCAGGATCAACGGTCGGCAGCACCTCAGGCAGCTGCTCCATCTGGACGACCCGCAGCCCTCGGGTGGTCAGGGCGTCGGCCATCTCCAGGCCGATGTACCCGGCGCCCACGATGACCGCGGTGGCCGGCGCGGTGTCTTGCAGAGTCCGCATGACGGCGAACGTGTCGCCCATCGAGTGCAGCAGGTGCACGCCCTGATCTGGGCCCAGGTCGTCCAGGCCGCGGATCGGGGGCCGGACCGGCACCGCGCCGGTGCCGATGACCAGCTTGTCGTAGGCGATCAGCTCCTCGTGGCCTGCGGGGGTGGTGACCAGGAGCTTGCGGCCGCCGGGGTCGATCCGCCGTGCGGTGGTGTCCAGCCGCAGCCGCATTCCGGTGGCTTCCAGGTCCGCGGTGGTGCGGTGGGCCAGGTTGCGCCAGCGCGTCACCTCGCCGGAGAGGTAGTAGGGGATGCCGCAGATCGAGAAGTTCGGGTAGGCGTCCGCGACGACCACGCTGACCTCGGCGCCAGGGTCGAGCTCGCGGGCCCTTAGGGCGGCGCTGATCCCGGCGTCGCTGCCGCCGATCATGACCAGGTGCATGACTGGATCCCTCCAGGTCGGTGCTCAGTAAGGCGCGTCGCGGCCGGCTGGCGAGGTGGCGCCGTCACGGGCGGCGCGGTCATGCGCCGCCTGCGCCTGGCTCGGGTGGTGGGGGACGATGATGTCGGACGCTTCTTCGGCGGTGAGGCGGGGATACAGCGCCCGGATCACCACCACGGCCAGGCAGCCCCCGACGATCTGGGCCGCAACGAACGACGGGACGGACGATGGCGCGATGCCGGCGAAGGTGTCGGAGAACATCCGGCCGACGGTGATGGCGGGGTTGGCGAAGCTGGTCGACGACGTGAAGAAGTACGCCGCCCCGATATACGCGCCGACGGCGGCCGGGGCGGACCGGCTCCGGCCGGAGCGCGCCAGGGCGAAGATGACCAGGATCAGCCCGAGGGTCGCGATCACCTCAGACAGGAAATGCGCGGGTGTCGCCCGGTGCTTCGCGGAGATGCTGACCGCCGCCTGGGCGAACATCATGTTCGCCAGGACCGCCCCGAGGATGCAGCCTGCCACCTGCGCGGGCAGGTAGGCCGCCGCGTCACGCCACCGCAGCCCGCCGAACGCCGCATCAGCGAACGACACCACCGGGTTGAAGTGGCCGCCGGAGACGGGCCCGAACATCAAGATGATCGCGAACAGCCCGGCCGCGGTCGCCGCCGCGTTCTCCAGCAACTCCAGCCCGGTGGCACCGGGGGACAAGCGCTGCGCGGCGATGCCCGAGCCGATCACGACGGCGGCCAGGAAGCCGCTGCCGAGGAACTCGGCAGTCAGCCGGCGCCACAGCGCCGCAGGTTCCGGTGGCGGTGTCCTGGTCACGGCGCCCATCTTGACGAACAAAGATAGCTCAGTCAAGATTGAGTCAATGAATACTGAGCAAATGACTGACGTGGTGGCGCGGGCCGCGGTCCATGCAGCGCTGGCCGACCCGGCCCGGCTGCTGATCACCGACACTCTCGCCGGCGGCGACGTCTCCCCGTCGGACCTGGCGGGCATCCTCGCGATGCCGTCCAACCTGCTCGCCCACCATCTGCACGTGCTCGAGCAGGCCGGATTGCTCACCCGCCGCCGTTCCGAGGGGGACCGCCGCCGCACCTACCTGAGCCTGATCCCGGGCGTACTCGATTCGCTCAGCCATCCGCCGTCACGGCAGGCCCGGCGGGTGCTGTTCGTGTGCACCGCAAACTCGGCGCGATCGCAGCTGGCGGCCGCGCTGTGGCGCCGGGCCAGTAAGGTCCCGGCGGCATCGGCCGGAACCCACCCGGCGGCGGTGATCGCGCCGGGCGCGATTGCCGCCGCGGGGCGTCATCACCTGCCGCTGCGACGGCAGCGGCCGCGGCATATCGGCCGGGTGCAGGAGGACGGCGACCTGGTCATCACGGTGTGCGACCGGGCCCGGGAGGAACTCGGCCCGCTGGCGAGGGTGCACTGGTCAGTCCCCGACCCGGTACCAGCCGGTGACCCCGCCAGCTTCGACGCAGCCCTGGCTGAGCTGGGTCATCGCATCGAGCGGTTCGCGCCGACCCTCGCGGCTGCTCCCTGACCTTCCGCCTCGCGCTGTTGTTGGTGATCGGAAGCGCCTGTCGAGGCCGACAGCCCCGCGGGCCCGCCGGATGACCCGCCGGGCCCGCCGCGGTGAATTGAGCAGGCCGGAAACCGGCAGGCGGTCAGCAGCACTTCGCCGCGGACGCGGCCGCCCCCGACGGCTCGCCGGCCTCCGCTGCGTTGCCGCCGCAGCAGGCGGCGCGGCCGGGCTCTTCCCCGTAGAAGGTCTGGCTGTCGGCCAGGACCGTGTAGATCTCCCAGGACCGCCCGTCCGGCGCGCCCTGGACCCAGAATTTGTCCTGCCTGGCGTAGCAGCAGGTGGTGTCACGCTCGTCAACCGACACCAGGCCCGCTTCCGCCAGGCGGCCCTGCTCGGCATCGACAGTGTCGGCGTCGGGGACCTCGATGCCGAGGTGGTTGAGCGCACCGCCATTGCCGGGGTTCTCCAGCAGGACGAGCTTCAGCGGCGGCTCCTCGATGGCGAAGCTCGCGTAGCCGGGGCGGCGCTTGGCCGGCTCGGTGCCGAACAGCTTGCTGTAGAACATGACGGCTTCGTCGATGTCGCTGACATCGAGGGCGAGCTGGACGCGGGACATCGAACCTCCTGGGACCAAGACTTCGACGGATGTCTATATCCGGTGCTGAGGCCGAGCTTGCCATGAGACATCGGACCCTGTCAATATAGATACATGCCGAAGTCTGACCTCCTGCTCAGCCCGCCCCGGGCGGCCGCGTGCTGCGGACCCGGATCCGAGGCACGTCTGACCGCCGGGCAAGGCGACTCGGTGGCGTGCTGCGCCCCGCTGTCGCAAGGGGCACTGTCACTAGAGCAGGCCGAGCAAGTCGCGCCCCTGCTGAAGGCACTAGCGGATCCGGTCCGGCTCCGGCTGATGTCCCTGATCGCCTCCCATCCGGGCGGCGAGGCCTGCGTGTGTGACCTGGCCGACGCGTTCAGCCTGTCCCAGCCAACGATCAGCCACCACCTCAAGGTGCTGCACGACAGCGGCCTGCTGAACCGGGAAAAGCGCGGAGTCTGGGTCTATTACCGGGCCCGGGCCCAGGCGCTGGCCAGCCTCGGCGCACTCATCGGCTACCCAGCCGCCTGATCCGCCTGTCCTGGCGCGCCGCCCTGGCCGCAAGCAGTGTCCCAGGCCAGCGGGCCTGGAGATCTTTGACCATCGGGAAATGGCGCACGCAGCTTTACCTGAAGCAAGCCACTTGCACGTTCACGGCCTCGGCACCTGCAGGTCATTCCAGCAACGGAAACCGCCCGGACTGGAGCAGCGCTACGATCGCGTCGACCTTAGCCTGCGGTGCGGCATAGTCCGGGTGCGCCCGCAGGACGGCAGCGGCGTCGTGCAGGCGGTGGAGCTGGTCTGCGGCTTCTGCCACGCCGCGACCCGACGGGCTGACCGGATGTACGGTGAACGATGGCGTGCGCTGGTTGACGCGGCCGGTGGCGATCGCTTTCGGTACCCGCCGGGCGCAGCGGCAGAACGCTTCCGGGTTCACGAGACCGCACGTGGATTCCATGAACGCGCGGATCCGGTGCCGCGCCCTCTCCAGCCGCTTGCGGTACGCCGCCGGGGTGGTTTCGAGTATCCACGCCGCATCCGCCGATGAGAGCTCGAAGATGTCGCTGAGCACGAACGCCACCCGCTCGCCGCGCTCCAGGCACTGCAGCATCGACTGGGTGCAGGACAGCCGTACCTCCTCGGCCAGCACCGCGGCCTCCGGGCCCTGGTAGTCGGCGTCCGCCAGTCCGTCGGCCAGGTCGGCCCGGAACTCGTCCAGGCTGAGCTGCTGCGCCTCCCGCGGGGTCTTGCGGCGCAAGGTTGAGCAGGTAGTTAACGCCGATCCGGTACGCCCAGGTCAGCAGCTCCGCCTCGCCGCGCCAGGACGCCAGCCGCGTCACGACCCGGATCAGGATCTCCTGAGTCGCGTCCTCGGCATCGGCCGGCCGCCACGTCATCCGCAGCGCCAGCCGGTAGAGCGGATCCTGGAGGAGGCGGACCACCTCCTCCAGGGCTGCCTTATCGCCGTCGACGGCCCGCGCTACCAGTCCGGCCTCGTCCGCCTCCGCGCTCACCGCCTCGCCGCCGCCTCCGTGACGAGCGCGTGCCGGCGCAGCCAGCTCGCGACGGCCGCTCCCATCGCCGCGGGCTGGTCCTCAGGTATCTGGTGGCCGCCTGGCCCGACCGACTCAACCTCGACAGCCGCGAAGTTCTCCGCAGCCCAGCCGACCACCTCAGGCGACCCCAGTCCCACGCCGCCCTCCACCGCCATGATCAGCTTCGGCACCCCGGGAGTCCCGGCCATCCAGCGACCGCAGCCCAGCACCACCTCGACCACGTCGGCGGGCTCGCCGTCGAGCGGGAACTCGCGCGTCCAGGCCAGCATCGGCTTCCGCGAGGCCGGCTCGAGGAACGGCGCCCGGTAGACGTCGAGATCGGCCGCGGCCAGCCCGCCCGCCACGCCGCGGGCCAGGTTGACCTCGATGACCATGTTGTCCTCCATGACCATCTTCTCGCCCTCGGGCGAGCGGTACGCGCGGAACAGCCCGGCGACCGGGGGCGCGAGTTCTTCCGAGCGCACCGGCCGCAGGAACGTCTCGGTCACCGCGATGCCCCGGACCCGCCCGGGATGCCGGGCTGCCCAGTCCATCGCGAGCGTGCCTCCCCAGTCATGGCCCACCAGCACCGCATCGTTCAGGCTCATCGCATCGAACCAGGCGTCAAGGTAGCGGACATGATCGGCAAGACGGTAGGCGAGATCGGGCTGGCCGGACTCGCCCATGCCGATCAGGTCCGGCGCCAGGCACCGGGTCTGGCCCGACACGTGCGGAATCACGTTCCGCCACACGTACGACGAGACGGGGTTGCCGTGCAGGAACACCACCGGGATATCGCCGGTGCCCGCGTCGCGGTAGCTCATGAACGAATCGAGCACTTCTACAGTGGCCATGACGCGGATCCTTCCTCGTGAAAGCTACTCTCACCAGGTTGGACACACGTTCGCCGTCCACTGTGACCGCATCAACGCAGAATTCTCTTGATCCGCTCGCGCTGCGCCAGAGGTTCGACGGGCCCTCGGCCACCAGTCGCACCACGCCGAGCGTCGCGGTACTCCAGCCCCGGCTCTTATGAACCTCGGCGCAGCCGGATTCCGCTGGGGTTTCAAGTGTGACGAACTATCTCAACGGCATGTCCCGACGCCCCCTAGGTGTGTAAAGGATAGCTTGACACACCCATGTGTAAAGATATTCTTTACACATGGGCGATTCCCCTGAGACCCTGACGAGCCTCAGCCGTTTGCTGGCCGAGCGGGCCTTGGCCCTGGCCCGGGCCGTGGGTAGCCCGCTGGCTCCACCTGCCTATCTCGACCTGGTCCGGCGCGCTCGGGACCTGGATGACCTGTCGGAGCAGGTCCTCAGGCTGTGCGTCCAGCAGAGCCGGGACGCGGGCCACACCTGGCAGGAGATCGGGGACCTGCTCGGAGTCACCCGCCAGGCCGCCTTCCAGCGTTTCGGCAAGCCCATCGATCCCCGGACGGGAGAACCCATGGACAAGACAGTCCGCATGGCCGACGCGGCGGAACGCGCGATCACGATCGTCACGGCCGTCCTCGAAGGACGCATGGACGAAGCCAGGCAGTCCTTCAACGCGCAGGTCCTGGAGGCTTTCACGGAGGAAGTCCGCGGCAGCGCCCTGGCCACGCTGGCCGGCCTGGTCGGCGCGTTCGAGGGCTTCGGTGAGGGCGAGCCGTTCGTCCGCCGCATCGGCGACCTCACGGTCGTCGACATCCCGCTGTGCTACGAGGCCGGCGACATGAAGGCCCGGGTTGCGTTCGACGCGGACGAGAGGGTCGCCTCGATCTTCATCCTCAACCCGGATACCCCGTGAACCGCTGCTCTGCAGGGCAGCGGATTGACCATCAGGAGATGCAGGTGAGCGTGAACGCGGCCGCCTATGACGACGGCCGAATCCGCTGCGACGATCAGGAACTGATCATCCGCAACTGCTACCTGACCGCCGCCTTCGCTGACCTGCGGGCCAGCCCGGGCACGCACCTCGGGCTCAGCCCGGCCAGGACCGCCGCGGCGTCACCATCACGCTCGCAGGGCAGCGGCAAGCCACCCCTGCCTGGGCGGGCCCGATGAACCCGGCACTGATCGCCGTCATCGCCCTCGGCGTCGTGCTGGTCGTTGCCTGGGACGGCTTCTGCCTGCGTGATCTCATCCGCGCTGATCCGGCAACGGTCCGTTACCTGCACAGGGGGACATGGGCGATCATCTGCCTGCTGTCGTGCCCCTGGGGCGGCCTGCTCTACGTGATCGCCGGCAGGGGCGGCTTTGGCAGGGTCCTAAAAGGCCGCGGTCAGCCGCCGGGCGGACAGTGAACAGCACAACACAGGAAGCAGCGACCAGAGTGCAGCGGATTCTGGCCGTCCGCGGGGAGGATCACGCCAGGTGGGCGGCCAGCGGGTCGGATTACCTGCCAGCACGGCCGCCCACTGGTCGCCGACGGCCTGCCCGAAGCTGCTCTTAAGCTCGTAGCCGTGCGCCGGCCTGTCCGCCAGCAGGGCCAGGACCGCGTGGTGCAGGGCCATGCGCCTTACCTTGCCACTAGGTAACGATCCGCCTGGCGTCCTTGCATTGGCGCTAGGTAGGGGGTGAGCATAGTCGCAGCTCCCCGGCCGGCACCGGCCCCGGGGACGGGCACGGGCACGCGAGGGGTGCGGTGATGGGCAGGCTCGCCTGGTTGCAAGCGCGATTCCGCCCTGCCCGCACGCTGGCGCTGATCGCCGGCCTGCTGGTCGCGGCGGCCGCGTTCACCGTGCTCACCGCGGCGTCGCGGACCGCGCAGCTGCGCACGACCGGCACAGTGTCGGCGAACTTCCAGCCCGCCTACGACATCCTGGTCCGGCCGAAGGGATCCAGGACCGCGCAGGAGACCCGGACCGGCACCGTGCAGCCGGACTTCCTGTCGGGCATCTACGGCGGGATCACGATGGCGCAATACCACCAGATCCAGCGGATCCCGGGGGTCCAGGTCGCCGCACCGATAGCGATGGTCGGCTACGCGCAGCTCAATGCCCTGACATTCGAGCCGGTGCCCGCCGCCGCGCTAGGCCGGTCCGGCTTCCGGCTGTACCGGATCTCCACCACCTGGGTCAGCGACAACGGAGCCAGCCGCGTCACCCAGCCGCCGGGATACCTGTACGTGACGCCGCGGCGACTCACGACCGGTCCCAGCACCGCGGGTGCGCGTTCGTCGTGCGGGGCGGCCAGCTTCCCGCCGCCGGGGACAAACCCGTTCGGCGCGGCCGCGCAGTCCTACGCACTGTGCTGGTCCCGGGTCAACCACAACGCCCTGCCGTCGGCGCCGGGCGTGGTCAACGACACCGCGGCTGGTTACTACGTCGAGTGGACCGTCCCGGTACTGATCGCGGCCGTCGACCCGGCCGCCGAGGCGAAACTGGACGGGCTGAACAAGGCGGTTGTCTCCGGCAGGTACCTGACCGAGCACGAGAGCGGTTCCGGCCCGCTCTTGCCGGTACTGGCCTCCTCCGCCAGCGGCATGAGCGAGTACGCGCAGACCACCGTGCAGCAGCTGGCGGCACCGGCCGCGAAACCTGACATGAAGGCTGCCTGGGAGAGCGGGCACGCGTCGGCTCCCGGCCGCACGGTGGCCACCGTGCACACTACGGCCCAGCAGGCCTACAACGCCGTGCTCAAGGGTCCCGCAACCGCTTCCGAGGGAAACTATTCCGGCATTCCGGTCGCTGGCTACTGGTCGGTCGGCCCAGTGGACTACCAGCGCACCCCGGCCGGAGCGCTGGCACCGCGTCAGGTGGTCAACCGCCGGTCGGTCTGGGACACCGGCAGCCTGGCTTCGGTCGCCATGGACGACGAGAACAGCCAGTACCGGACGGTGAGCTCACACGTCACGTCGAATGGCTACTTGCCGGCCGCACTGATCAAGATCACCGGTGTCTTTGACCAGGCCAGGATCAGGTCGTTTGCCCCGTTGTCGCGGGTGCCACTGGGTGCCTACCAGCCGGTGACCGCGGCGCCGGCGACCCCGGCCAGCCGCCGGGCGCTGCACGGGGGCAACCTGCTGCCCAGCCAGAACCTAGGTGGCCTGGTCAGCCAGCCGGTGAACCTGATCACCACCTTGTCGGCGCTGCCGAAGCTGGAGAACAGCCTGATCTACAAAGGCGTGTCCGCCGCTGATCCGATCAGCGTGATCCGGGTCCGGGTCGCGGGCGTCACCGGGGCGAATGCGCTGTCGCGGGAGCGGGTCAACGCGGTGGCGCAGCAGATCGCCCAGCGCACCGGCCTGGATGTGGACGTCGTGGCCGGCTCCTCGCCGTCCCCGGTGACCATCGACCTGCCCGCGGGCAGGTTCGGGCCGCCGCCGCTGACCCTGTCCGAGAACTGGGTGAAAAAGGGCGTGGCGGTGGCGATCCTGAACGCGGTGGACAAGACCAGCGTGGCGCTGTTCACGCTGATCCTGGTGGTGTGCGTGCTGTTCGTCGGCAACGCCGCCACTGCGGCCGTGCGCGGGCGGCGGCGCGAGCTGGGGGTGCTCGCCTGCGTCGGCTGGCGCCGGTCGCGGCTGTTCGCCACGGCGCTGGGGGAGCTGGCCGGGATGGGGCTGGCCGCCGGGCTGCTGGCCGCCGCGATCGCGGTGCCGGTGTCGGCCGGCCTAGGCCTGCGCGTCTCGCCGGGGCGGGCGCTGCTGGCGGTGCCGGTCGCGATGGCAGTGGCCGTCGTGGCCGGCCTGACGCCAGCCTGGCTGGCCGCGCGGGCCGACCCGGTCAGCTCGGTCCGGCCTCCGGTGCTCGCGATCCGCCGTGCGCACCAGCCCCGCGGGATCACCTCCCTGGCCGTGCTCAACGTGGTCCGCACCCCCGGCCGCACCCTGATCGGGGTGGCCAGCCTGGCCGTGGGCATCGCCGCGCTGACCCTGCTGGCCGCGGTCACCTTCGCCTTCCGCGGTGTGGTCGTCGGATCGCTGCTCGGCAACGCCGTCGCCGTCCAGGTCAGGGGCGTCGACTACGTCGCGGCCGGGGCGACGGTCGCCCTGGGCGTGCTGGCCGTCGCCGACGTGGTGTTCCTGAACATCCGGGAGCGAGCGGCTGAGCTGGCCACCATGCGCAGCTTCGGCTGGCGGGATACCGCGCTGGCCCGGCTGGTGATCACCGAGGGCACGATCATCGGGGTGGTCGGCTCGCTGGCCGGCGCCGGGCTCGGGCTGGCCGCCGCGGCCTGGTTCGCCGGGCAACTGCCCGCCCGGCTGCTGGCTATCGCGGCCGCCGCGGTGGCAGCCGGGATCATCATCACCGCGGTGGCTACCCTGCCGCCCGCCGCGCTGCTGCGCCGATTGCCCCTCGCCCACCTGCTAGCAGAGGAGTAACGACATGGCTGCGAGTGTCCCCGGCGACGGCGCGCTTGAGCTGCGCGGCGTCAGCAAAAGCTATGGCACCGGCACCGGCGGGCAGGTCATCGCGGCCGACGACGTCACCTTCACGATCGAGGCGGGCGCGTTCGTCGCGGTGACCGGCGCCTCGGGGTCGGGCAAGTCCACGCTGCTGCACATGATCGGCGCGCTCGAACGGCCCGACTCCGGCACCATCATCAGCAACGGCACCGAGGTCACCGCGCTGCGCGGCGCCGCCCAGGCCGACTACCGGCGCACCGTCGGCTTCGTCTTCCAGCGCTACAACCTGCTGCCCGCACTCACCGCCCTGGACAACATCATCGCCCCCGTGCTGCCCTACCGCACCAGCTGGGACAAGCGGGCCCGGGCGAGGCAGCTGCTGGCCGCCGTCGGCCTGGCCGGGCGCGAACGGTCCCTGCCCTCCCGGATGTCCGGCGGCGAACAGCAGCGCATCGCCATCGCCCGCGCCCTGATCAACACCCCCGCCCTGCTGCTTGCCGACGAGCCCACCGGCAACCTCGACTCCGCCAATGCCACCGAGATCCTCGGCCTGCTCGCCAGGCTCCGCGCCGAGCACGACATGACCATCGTGCTCGCCTCCCACGACCCGCAGATCGCCGCCCGAGCCGAACGGCTGATCCGGCTCCGCGACGGCGCAGTCATCGACGACATCCAGCTCACCGGGGACCGCCCGGTGCAGGACGTAATCCGGCAGATCAGCCAGCTCGGCTGACTAACGCCCCGGCCAGGCACCTGGTAATCCCCGTCTTGGGGCTGCATAACGGCTGGCTGGCGTGAGATTGTCTGGCATGCGGGATGCCCCAGTTATCGATGTCGAGGATGTCCGGGTGCGGCTGGGCAGGCGGTTTGGCCCGGAAGTGGCCGAGTGGTGCGCGGGCTTGCCGTCGCTAGCGGATGACCTTGCCAGCCGGTGGGGGCTGCGGCTCGGGCAGGCGTGGCCGACGGGCGGGACGTCGGTGGTGCTGCCGTGTGAGTCTGATGATGGCGAGCTGCTGGTGCTGAAGCTGACCCCGGACCTGAAGATCGCGGCGGACGAGGCGACGGCGCTGGATGCGTGGATGGCCTGCCGGCATGTGGTGACCCTGCATGATGCGGATCTCGATCGCGGTGCCTTGCTGCTGGAGCGGGTGCTGCCGGGCACCCGGCTGGCGGATGAGCCGGACCGGTGGCCGCTGGAGGAAGTCTGGCCGGTGCTGTCAGGCCTGTGGCAGGAGCCCTCCGGGCCCGGCGCCAGGTCCGTGCTGCCGCAACTGCGGGAGCGGGCGGAGTTCGTATTCGGGATAACCCAGCGGAGGCTTGACCTCCACCCGGCTGTCTCCAGACGCGTGCCGCCTGAACTGATGGAACGCTCCCGGAGCCTCGCCAGTGCGCTGGCCGTCGAGGGCCCGGTCAGGCTGCTGCACGGAGATCTTCATGCGGGGAACGTCCTGCGGGGCGGGGACGGGTGCGGGCTGGTGGCGATCGATCCCCGGCCGTGCCTGGGCGACCCGGCCTTCGACGCGGTCGACTGGGTGCTAGCCGACGGCGGCAGTGAGCAAGCGGTGCAGCAGCGCATAGCCTGGCTGGCGGGACGCCTAGAGGGGCTGGACCCGGGCCGGGCCTGGGCGTGGTGCCAGGCGACGGCCGTGGTCATTGCGGTCACCCTGTTTATCAGCCGCGGCGAAGACCCGGCAGGCGAGGAGATGCTCGCCATCGCTAGGACAGCCGCTGAAGAAAGCTAGCCCAGCCTCCCGGGCAACTCCGGCCAAGGTCACGCACGACGTGTTGGCGTTCGCCAGCGGCGGCCACGCCCGGCCGAGCGCGAGCAGATTGTCCGGGCGATCCGGGACTAGTGCACGTTCGTTGACCTGGTTCTGCTATGCCCTGCTGCTGGCGAAGCGGGCCAGCAGGGGGACGAGCACCTGCGCGTCGGGGCTTCCCCAGCCCGTCACCGGGTCCCATCCGGGACCGGCCTGGTAACCAGCCTTGGCCGAGCCTGCGGTCACGTCGTTGCTACCCGTAGTGATGTCGTGAAACGCCTTGTGGTAGCCGGGGCTGCGGCCGATGCGGTAGATGGCGGGGTTAACGAAGCCGAGGTCGTGATGCGCGTACTGGTCGGCCAGCGCGACGACTCCTCCCCACAGCGGCGTGGACCCGCTGGTGCCGACGGGTGTTTCGATAGTGCCGTCGGCAAGGACGATCGGAGGGCCCGGATGACCAGCGTCCGCGGCCACGTCGGGCCCGCCCCTCATCGCCGAGATCCTCCGGACGCCATCCTGATAGGCGGGACGGGCGTACAGGTGGCTGAAGCCGCCGCCCGCTCCTGCCCAGACGGTCTCGCTGAGGTACGTGCCCGAGGGCTTCGCGGTCAGCGTGGTGCCGCCAACGCCCAGCACGAGCGGGTCGGAGGCCGGAAGTTCGAGCTCCTCGACCGGCTTGCCCCCGAACCAGTCGTCGCTGAACGCGCCGTTGTCGCCGGAGCTGGCGAGCACCGTCACGTGGTCGGCGGCCGCTCCCAGCAGGATGGAATGCATCTCGGCCGCCTGAGCCTTGGTGAAGTAGTGTTCCCCCAGGCCCCAGCTGATCGAGGCCACGTCGGTATGGGAGACGGCCAGCCGTAGCGCGGCGAGCATGTCCGCGGTCGCGTTCGAGGCGCCCTTACTCCAGGTGGAGGGGAACAGGATCACCCGGAGGGTCGCGGCGGGGGCGACCGCGTGTATCACCTCGAAGTCCCCGACCTCCTCGCCATCCGCCTGCCAGGGTGCGGCTGCCCCGGCGAGGGTGGTCACGATCTGGATCCGGGCGGCGGGCAGCCCGAACATCTTGTTGAATACCTCCAGATCCTGGCGGATGTCGGTGCCAGCATCGCCCGGGGCATTGGATGGGGCAGGGGAAAGGACCGTCACCGTCTCCCCGCGCCCGTCGATCCCGCTGTCCAGCAAGGGCTGGATGCCATACGCGACCCGCAACTGGTGCGGGGAATAGCAGGGGCTCTGTTGCAGCGGGCAGCTGGAATCCGCCTCGGCGGGCGGGCCAGGCACGGTCGTGGCCGGGCCGGCTGCCGTGGCGGACCCGGAGGTGGTCGCGGGGCCCGCGCTCGCAGGACTCGACGCCGGGGTAGACGCGCCGCTCGCCGTGGTGCCTGAGCTTCCCGTGCATCCTGCCACCGGCGCCACGCTCAGCAGCAGTGCGGCGGCGAGCAGGCGCGCTCGCCATGGGCGGGTCAGCCATGCTGGCAGGTTGCTGTCGCGCATCTGGTCTCCTTCAGGACCGGACCCGCTGGGACGTGGCGACTACGGTACCCGGCACGAGGGGAGCGGTCATGGTGGCAGGTAGCCTGGCCACGGCATTCGCCGGCCCAGCAGCGCCGGGGAATTGCGGCTGCTTCCTCACCTGTGCTTGGCGTCAGAAAGGACAGCACTGTGTCCTCTGTCACCCGCGGCCCGCGCCGGGAGTCGCTCGGGACTAAGGTGCCCGAGAAGATCACCGTGCTGTTTTGGGTGATCAAGCTGCTGACCACGGCGGGGGGCGAGGCGACCTCGGATTACCTGGCCCTGCATGGCGACCTGGTGGCCGGGGTCGTCGAGGTCTTCATCTTCGTCGTCGCCCTCTGGCTGCAGTTCCGGACGCGCCGATATGTGGCGGCCGCCTACTGGTTCCTGGCCCTCGCGATCGCGATCTTCGGTACCGGGGTGGCCGACGCGATGCACCTGATCGTCGGCATTCCCTACGCCGGCACGACTGTCCTGTGGGCGGTGGTGCTCGCCGTGATCTTCTGGCTGTGGCACCGCAGCGAGGGCACGCTTTCGATTCACAGCATCACCACGCATCGACGGGAGGTGTACTACTGGGCCACGGTGTTTGCCACCTTCGCCCTGGGCACGGCGCTGGGCGACTTCACGGCGACGGCCCTGCACCTCGGCTACCTCGCCTCCGGCATCGGCTTCGCGTTCATCATCATGATCCCTGCTATCGCCTGGCGGGGCTTCGGGCTGAACTCGGTCGTGGCCTTCTGGTTCGCCTACGTGGTGACCCGCCCTCTCGGTGCCTCCTTCGCTGACTACTTCAGCAAGCCTCACGCGCTGAGCGGGGTTGGCTTCGGTGACGGGCCGACCGCCGCGGTGGCCCTGGTCGCCATCGCCGTGCTCGTGGCTTACGTCGCGGTCACCCGTCCGGATGTCCAGAAGCCTGCCGCTCACCGCCGGGAGGTCCGCAGCCCCGGCCTGGCCCCGCCGGGAGCGCGCCATAGCAGCGAGGCAACGCCAGGCTCGCCAGAGTGGCGTGCTCGCTAAGAGCGGCCACTCCAGCGACGCTGCCGGCAGGCTCGGCTGACCAATCAGGTGCGGGTCAGTGCTTTCCTCCCGTGTAGTGCAGGATCGGAGCCCGCAGGTCAGGTGACCGGTCACCAGCGTGTGGCGGTCCGGATAGCTTCGCCGGCAGGCGGTGGTAACGTTCCCGGAACGGTCACGGGTTAGCGTCACTGTCGTGGGTAACGCGCGGCCAGCGCCAGCCAGGAATCCGCCAGCAGCGCGCTCGGCCGTGCGCCGGTTTTCTGCGTGGTCACCGGCGGCGGCATCTTTGCTCGGTGTCGTGGTGGTCATGCTGGTGGCTGTATCTATCCCGCTTGCTGGCCTTGTCCGTCAGTTGACCGTTCCTGTCGAGGCGGCCGCGGTTATCCCTGTGCTAGTAAGCGCGGCGGTGGGGGTCCTGGTCGCACGGCACCAGCCCGGCAACCCGCTGGGGTGGCTGCTGATCTTCTTCACGCTGCTGGTCATGCTCAGCATCGACGCCGGATATTACGCGGTGTTTTGCTACACGCTTGGCCATGGGGGGCTGTGGCTGGCCCCGGTCGCTGTGCTGCTGGTTCCGTTGTGGGCTCCCGCGGCGGTGCTGTTCTCGCTGGTGATCCTGCTGTTCCCGGATGGCCGCCTCGCGGGGCGGCGCTGACGGTGGGTACTGGTGGCCTACGCCGGGCTGGTGGCCTGTTATCTGGCGTTCAGCTATGGCACCACGATCGCCGCGGTCACTGGCCATCGCATCCGGCTGGATGCCTCCGGGGATGTCACCAGCTCGCAGCATCTTCCAGGCTGGCTCGTCGCCCTGGTGCTCGTCCCGGTCAGCGTGATCTGGCTGTCGTTCGCGGCTCATCAGGTATTCAGCTGGCGGCGGGCGGCTGGTGAACGCCGCCAGCAGCTGAAGTGGCTCGCCAGCGGCACCGCCGTCACGCTGGGCGTGGGGGTGATCGCAAGCTCGCTGCTGCCAGGCGCCGCAGGGCAGGTCCTCAGCGTGGCGATCGTCGCCCTGCCGGTCAGCATCGGTGTGGGAATCTTGAAGTACCGCCTGTACGAGATCGACCGCCTGATCAGCCGGACGCTGGCCTATGCGATCGTCACCGGGCTGCTAATCGGCGTCTACGCCGGGCTGGTGCTGCTGGCCACCCGGGTACTGCCGTTTTCCGGCCCGGTCGCGGTAGCTGTCTCCACGCTGGCTGCGGTGGCCCTGTTCACCCCGCTGCGCCGCCGGGTACAGCAAATGATCGACAGGCGGTTCAACCGGGCCCGCTACCACGCAGACCAGACCGTCGCCGCCTTCGCTGCCCGCCTCAAAGACGCGGTGGACCTGGACATGATCCACAACGACCTGGCCAGTGTGGTGCAACAAACCCTGCAGCCAGCCCACGTCACCATCTCGATCAGGCCCTCCAGATAAAAGGCCGACCGCCAGGGCTCGAACGGTTCACTGAAAGCGGCGAACCGACCCCGGCGTCCTGGCCGTGATGGCACGGAAATATCCACGCTGAGAGTTCACGCCAATCTGGCGTGTCCCCGGCAGCACGTCGGGTTTGATCGCAGCGCGCAGGTGAAGGAAAGCCTGCCCGTCGCTGACCCCCTGCATGAGCGGCGAGGACTCACGCAATCCCGGCTGTACTTTGCTGCTGTACAACTGGCCCCGGCTGCTCGAATTATGTCTTTTAACTGTGGAGCTAAGGGGACTCGAACCCCTGACCCCCTGGTTGCAAACAACAGGCAGCACGTCCACCGCCGTCCATACCCGCAGGTCACCGTCCCTGGACGTGCCTCCGAATCCGTGCAGGTCCGGGTCTGTTGCCGTACTTCTGTGCTGTACTCACTACCCTGGTCCACGACCGCCAGACGAGGTGCCGTAGTCCACTACGCCCTCGAGGAAGCTCCCCAGGGCCACGATGGGAATCGAACTCATGCGCCAGCCACGGTAACTGCGGAGCCCGGGAGCGTACCACTTCTTGATCTCCCGCTTCTGCCTGTTGACTATCAGAACTGGGGTCGGGGTCTCCCCATGGGCGCTGTACGAGGCCCCAGCACGTCGCACCCTGATCCCGACCAGTACGCCGACATCGAGGTGCACAACTGGCGATCCGCCTGGCGGCCGTCGCAATCCATGAACGTCACATACGTCAACGCCCAGCTAGGATGGATTCACAGCCGTGCGCGGACAAGTGGCCTGACCACGCCGGCTTCATCGATGCGGTTTTTCAGCGCCCAGGCGCTGAGCTCTCTTGTAGTCCGGTCCGGGTGCCTGCACAGCTCATTGAGCAGGACTTCCGACAGGTCTTCGTTCCCATTACCTCTCGGCAGGATCATGAAGGTGAGCAGGTAAGCACATGCCCTGCTCACCGGAAACAAGGACTCCCGAATCGTTATTTGTTCTTCGACTATCCCGGTCAGTACGTCCTGGATGCTATCCCGAACACGCCGGACGTCCTCTTCCGGAACCCCTTCAGCGCCGAAGCAGTCGCCTACTGCAAAAAGCGCGCTATGCATCTCGGCGATCTGAGACCTGGTCGGAGTGCCACGCAGATTCGAATAAGCGAGCTGGCAGGCCGCCGCAAATGACTTCTGTACCCCGCGGTCTCGGTGCTGCAGGAACCCCAGAGCGAATAGCGCACGGATCCGTAGCCATGACTCGTCGCGTTCCAGCTCAAGAAATCGCTCAAGTGCCCTGGCGACCGGACCCGTCCACCCTCCCGCGACAAGGGCCTCGACCGCCTGTCTCCGGTAAATTGCGGCGCTCTGCAGCAAGGAATGCCGGAGCAGGGTCTTGGTGCCCGGTAGCACCCTGGGCTCCGTCAGGTGCCGCTCGATGTAGTTGACGGCCTCATTGACGTGTCTCATCCATGGCTCGTCAACCTGCGGCCAGCCATTGCGTACGCTGGTATCGTGCGCCATCGCCTGCTTCAGTGTGGCCGCAACCCAGCGCATACCCGAGTATATGTCCGGGCTCTCCTGCGGCGTTTCGAACTCCTTGATCAGCATGTCGATGGCCGCGGCAACCTGGTTCAGGTCCCGGTTCGGATCTTCCTTCGCTCGCTGCCACAAGCCCATCGCGGCGGTTCCGCGCTCTTGGATCGTGGCCATCGGGTTGTTGGCGCGGGCAAGTAGTGCTGCACCGGCCCAGTCATCCATCGGGGGTGACCAGTAGGGCGGCACTCTGATTGCCAGTTCGAGGTCGAGCGAACGGCCCGGATAAAGGCTACGTTCGCGAATCGGATCGGCATCTCTGAGAAGAGACTTTACCCACGTTCTCAATGCCTGCGTATGTCCTGTCCGCCTGCTGAGCATGACGAGTGTGGTGATTACCCGCCATACCCTGAAACCCAGCGGCTGGGTCAGCGCCTCCTCGAGGGCATCCCTGATGGGCTCAAATGCGTAGGCACCCAGAGTGCCCAGCATGATAAGAGCCTCCACGCTGCGCGGTGTGGGCGGCGCATACCCCAGGATGATCAGCTGTTCCACCACGTGCGCGATCTCCGTGGAGTATCGCCCGCGAACCCCCCGCACCGCTCGTGAGCGGGGGTCAATCTTGTCGATTTCCTCAGCGGCCAGGAAGGCTGACAATAGCGCTGATGCCTGCGTGAGAACACCGACCTCGTCGCCCGCGGGGCCTCGTAGGATCTCCTGTGCCCAGTTTGCCGGGACACGGTCACTGAGGCTTTCCCGACCCGTCAGCCCGCGTAGGCAGATCGCCAGTGAACTGAGCCCACCGATGTGTGAATCCCGTTCCGGGGCAAGTGCGACGATTACTTCGTCCAACTTTTGCAATCTCGCATCGCTGAAGGTGCCACTCGCGAGCAGGTGCGAGAGGTTGGCGCCGGCCGTGCTGGTATCGGCCCTGTTCGCCATGCCGATGGCCTTGGCGATCGTGGTCTGCGATGCGGCCTCGCTCACGAGGTCGATCTGGGCACGCGCCGCATAGCGGATCAGCTCATCGGGCTTGCTGATGTCGTCGATGTCATAGCCGGCGTTGGGCACTGTAAAACAGTAGCAACTTCGCTGTAAGCCGACTAGGTACCGCTGTAGCCAAAAGGGCAGCAGTCAGCGCACCGACAGCGCGCGGTGCAATACGGAAAACGACAGGGGTTCTCAGCTGTCTTGTCCGAAGTCCTGCGACGGCCACCCAGGCTCTGCTCATCTCGCCAACCTGACGGTCCCTTAGCCACCGATCCGGTGGGGCTGCGTCGCTGCGCTACCCATGATGATCACTGCCTTCAGACCCTCTCTCGCATCCGGTTCACAGTGGCAGTGCTTCTACCTGCAGTAATGAGTTTCGGTCCCGGTCCCCGCCGACGCTTGTGAAGCCCATGCGCTGTGTACGTTTGGGCCCGCGACCGCTAAGGAGACGGAGGAACAACCATGACTGGGAGCGCGGCAGCAGACGTAAGGCACGCCAATTCGGCCGCGCTGCCGTGGCCGGCCTACCTGCCTGACGAACTCCACCACCCGCGCGTTGCCCAACTCACCGGCACTGTCGCCCTCTCTCACGGCCTGTCCGATGGCACGGCCCTCGGACGCGCCGCCTATGAAGTGGTGCGTTCGTGCTCGCGCTTGGTGCAGGCGGCCGCCAAAGCTCTGGACCCGCAGGCACGCACCCGGTGCGCTGCCTCTTCGAAAACCGCTCCCAGTTGTGTTGTTCAAGCAAACGCAGGTCGGAAGGAGGCTGGTCGGGATGACCATTCGCACGAGGAGGACGCGTGCCCGTCGCCGCAGCCTGCCCCGCCGGGGTCGCTCGACCCCGGTCCGTGGGCGCGCGATAGTTCGCAATCAGAGAGCGCGCCACCACAGTCGCCGTACCCGAAACTCCCAGCTGAGCTTTCGCAAGCCTTTGACGGCGGCCATCGTGGCCGGTGCCCTCATCCTCGCGCTCGCGGGCTACCTAGTGGCCCACCACGGCATAGGTGCGGCCGGGGCCGCCGTCCGCGGGGCAGGGCCTGTCGTCCCAGGATCAGACCCCGTCGCCGCCCAGCTCGTCTACACCGCGCCCACGGCGAACGACGCCAGGATCACCCTTCCGGGCATGGTGCATAACGAGCTGCTTCAAATCGGACTGGCCCACAGGTCCATCGCGCTCAGCCAGGTCGATCCCGTCGGCAACATATCGACGTCGGTCATCGACTTGACACCCCGGACGGGAAACTCCTCCACCGACCCTGTGCTCACGGTAAACGGCCGCGCCGTTCCAGTCATCAACGCGAAGATCTCCGCCATTCAGAGGGCCGTCAACTCCCCGCCGACGACTACCGGCGGCCAAGCTCTCTACGCGGGCCTCACGAAGCCTGACTTCACCAGCGCTCCCGTCGTCATCATCAGCACGGGAATTGACCTCGCCAATCCCGACAACTTCCGGTCCCTGGCATGGTCGGTCCCCCCGGGAAAAGTTGTGGCGGAGGTGAAGAAGGCTGGTGCCCTGCCAGCACTGCATAGCTCGGTCACGTTCGTGCTAGTGCCGACTGCCGGCGTGCAGCCCCAGCTCGCGCAGGCCCAGAAGGACTACCTCAAAGCCGTCTGGACCGCCCTGCTAACAGCTGGTGGCGCAACCTCCGTCAGGTTCATCGACGCCACCGGCACGACCGCCTCCCCAAGAGCCCCAAGCGCACCAACCGTCAAAGTCCCCGCCATGCCGGTCGCCCCGATCCCGCAAGTTCACGTGGGGAAGAACAGCGTGAGATGCACGCTGACGTCCAGCTACTTCGTCTTCGGCACTGCCACGCTGATCGACCCCTCGAAGACCGAGCAGGACCTAACCCCATGCATCACCGCGGCCCTCGCCACGCATGCCACCTTCGCGCTTGACGGGTGGGCGTCGTACGAGGGGCCGCTCAACGCTGACGGCAAGCCGCAATTCAATTACGCCTTCAACCGCCAGCTCACTAGAGCGCGGGTTCAGACCATCGCGAACCTCCTGGTCAATGATCTCGGCGTGCCCAGGTCCGCCATCACCCGCCTGAGAGGGCACGGCAACGCCGACCAGCCCGATCCCGGCAATCCGCGTAGCCCCGCCAACCGGGTCGTGATCATCACCTACACCGTCAAGTGACCAGCCAAGCGAAAGAAGGTAAGCGTCATGTCCGTGGCTAACGTCACAACCGGCCGCGCCGGGCCGGAAAACCCCCGTCACCACTGGGAGCCCGCTCTTACCCAGAAGGAGGCTGCCAAGCTCGAGATCTCCAAGAGTGAGTACCAAGCTGCGGTCCTCTTCGCCCGCATGGCTGTGGAGGAACACCAGCGCGACGGCACTCCGCGCGACCGGTGGGAGCCCACGCCCACCCTCGATGACCAGCTGGCCGCCCCCTTCATCAGCGATGGCGAACAAGAACTCGCAGGCCGGCTAGAAGCGGAGGTTGACCCTGCGCTCAATGAGACCCAAAACCTCATCGAGAACGTCAAGGCGAACCTGGACGAAATCACCGAGGACACCCCGCCGATCGTCGAGGAGGAGGCAGGCCTCAACTTCTCCGTCCCTGAAGCTGTGGAACGCGTCGAGCAGGACGACGTGAAGATCGGGCGGGACCGGGCCGTCGGCAAACCCCACCACGATCCCAGCAGCGCGCTGCTGCGGCGCCTTGCAACCTGGGCCCCGTGGGTGGAAGCGGTGGGATTCCTCACCTTCGTCACCTATTACCTCAACGTCCCCCTCCTGCAACCGTGGCTGAATTGGCTTGCCTGGAGCTTCGCCGCGACGGTTGTCGTGGTCATCATCGTCGGCCAGACCTGGCTGGTGCGCCACGCCGCCAGAAGCCACAACCACGCACGGGAAGCCCGCGCCGACGCCAACCGCCACGAGGCAGCACGAGGGTTCACGCGGCGCAACTGGTACATCGCGCTAACAGCCGTGACCGCCGTCGCCATCACCTGCGGCATGATCTGGCGCGCCATCGCCGCCCTCGGCGAAGCCAGCCTCGGCACGGCCGCACTGATGATCTTCGTAGCGGCCGTCACTGGACTGCTCCTGCCCACGCTCGCCTACCTGGGCATAGCCCTCGACGGATCCAAGGTCTCCCGCGAGCGCGACGGCCTCGCGACCGACCTGGACGATGATCTGGACGCCTACGCCGAGATCATCGACAACAGCCGCCGGGACCTCGCCAAAGCCGCCGAGATAGGCAAGAGGCTCAAGGAGATGACGTTCCTGGACATCTGCAGCACGACCCAGGAAGCGGTCGACGCCGTCTACAGGTTCTACGGCATCATCCGCCTTCTCATCGGCGGCTTGGCGGCCGAGCCCCCGTCCAAGGCCACCAAAACGATCAGCGTGGGCGCGGGGGGAAACATACGCGGGTGCATCGGGACCAGCATCCCGGGCGCGAGCAAGGTCAACCTCGACCCGCTTTTTGACCGCTGGCATCGCCTGTTCAAGATCGAGGGCCAGCTGCCCGGCCTACTCGCCCGGGTTGACGCCCTTCCACCACACCCATGGGGCAAGTCCCGCAACGCCTGACCCAACAAATCCCGCAAACCCCGAAACAGGCCTTCTGCGCTGAGTCCCCAGCGCAGAAGGCCTGCCGGGCAGTTGCGACTATCCGCACGGTCGGGTCAGCCAAGCTCACGCGAGCGCCTGGCCGCACCGGCAGTGGTGGTGGGCCGCGCTACCGGGCTCGAACACACTGGCTGGCCGATGCCTATGGTCGTCCGCTTCCTCCCGATGACCCCCTGGCGCCGCTCGCCCGCGACATCGCCCGGGCGCTGACCGAGCCCGACTTCGCCCTGCATCACTGTGCCCAGAGCCATCCGCTTTACCGGCTGGGCGGCGTCTGCCTGGTGCCCGTCGCCCGTGGTCACGACCCGGACGGCCGCGGTGGGGCGGTGATCTCGTGGACTACGCACGACCTGCTCTCGATCAGCTGGGACCGGTGGCGGGAGTACCAGGGCGCGCGTGAGGTCATGAACGGCGGGCTGGCCTAGTACGGCAGCAGCCATTCGCTAGCTGACCAGGGCAATGCCGGTTTCCCGGGTGAGTCGTGTGCGCTGGTGATACCAGCGGGCGCGGGCTTGGTGGCTCCGCCTCCAGGCGAGCCAGCAGGCGGTGTGGCCGGGCGGGGCGGGCCGGGTGAGCCAGGCGGCGAGCAGGTGAGCGATTTCCGGGACGGTAAGCGGGATCATGCCGGGGTCGGCCGGGGGCGGCTGGCCTGGGCTGACTGGCGGTGGTGGCTGGGCATCGGTGCGGTCTTTGAGCAGGGCGGCGGTGACGGCACAGATGGCCAGGGCGGCCATGACCAGCACGGTGTGGCGGGCGATCGCGGTATAGAGCCGGACCTGGGACTCATCGAGCCCGAAGGTGTCCTTGCCGGCACGGAAGCCCTCTTCCACGGGCCAGCGCAGCCCGGCCGCGCGGATCAGCCGGGTCAAGGTCAGAGGCTGGCCCTCGGGCACGAAGCAGTAGTGAAAGGCCAGTTCACCGGACTTGAGGTGACGGCGGATGAGCAGGCAGTGCTCCGGCGAGGCGGTCGCCAGCCACGACCACGCATACCAGCGGCCGCCTTTCGAGCCCTTCCCGGCGGAACGGACCTCGGGATGCTTGCGGTCCAGCACCTGGCTGGCGGCGTCCGCGCAGGTTAACCTCCTGCCGCCGGGCAGGGTGAGGCGGAAGTTCCGCGGGACGCGCAGCACATAGCCCTGGCCGCGGGCTCCGAAGAAGGCGCGCAGTTCGGTGCAGTTCCCGTAGACCTCGTCGCCGCAGAAGAAATCGAACCGGATCCCGTCCGCGAGCGCGTCCGCGCTGATGCCGATGGCCAGCTGTCCCTTGGTCCGGAACTCCAGGCCTGGCGGCAGGCCCATGGCCAGGGAGCGCACTGGGTCCTCGATCTGGGCGCGGGGTATCCACTGCCGGGAGCCGATCAGCGCATGCCCGGCACGTTCGCGCACATAGGCCAGGTGCACGGTGTTGATGCCGTTGGCGACCCGGCCCGCGCAGCCCAGGTACTGCCGCTGGACGCCAGCCGTCGCGTAGCCCTGCTTCTCCTGGCCCGTCTCGTCCAGCGCCCCGATCACCAGCCCGCTCCGCCGGCCGGAACGGCGCGCCGCTTCGTCCAGGCCGGCCACCGCGAACCGGCGCACCACGCCCATCGCTGCGAAGGTCTCCCACGAGGCGCGGCTGAGCAGCCGCTGCGTCCTGTCCGGGGCCCGGTCTCCCGCATGCTCGGCGATCGTCCAGCCATTACGCTTCGGCAGGCCGCTGACCAGCGCATTGACATACTTGCCTGCCTGCAGCCACGGCTCCGTCCGTGCGAAACACGGTCTCAGCAGGCACAACAGCTCCCTGCGCTTCCGGGCGCCTGCGCGCGCCCCTATCCTGGCAGCCGCAGCCGCCTCCGGTTTTGACGTCGTCACACACGCATGATCGCGAGGCGGCTGCCCTGCGCAGAAACCAGGGATAGCCGGGATACCCGGCCTATCTCCAGGTCAAGCCACGAATGGCTGCTGCCGTACTAGGTGCTGGATACGTTCGGGTTCGAGGTGTGGCCATTCGGCCTGCGCCTCCCGCTGGTCGCTGGCCTAGCCCTGTTCGCTCTGGAGGATCGCCTTGAGGGACGCCAGGGCCACCAGCGCGACTGTGATGACCAGCAGCGTCTGCGGTGGGCCCGGCGCTGCGCCGGGTCATGCGTTCTTCTGGTCGCGACGGCAGAGAAGGATGCCGCCGAGGACAGCTCCTAGGATCCCGAGGCCGGTGATGACCGCCATGCTCGACCAGTCGGGACTCGTGGCGGGGGCGGGAACCATGTGGAAGAAGACGGATGTGTCCAGTAGCCAGTGATTGGTGTGAACCACTCCGCCCGCGAACTCGATGAGAAACGACCAGGCCAGGTATCCGTAGACAACCGTCGAGGTCCGCCGCGGCCACGCGCCGAACACCAGCGCGCCGAGGCCGAGGAGGAAAAGCCCCGGCGGGACGACGTTCAGGCCGGCCGTCACCAGCGAGCCGAAGCGGACCCCGCTGTGCTGGCTGGCGGCGCCCGCCCAGGCCCCGATCCCGGCCAGCAGGCCAGCCGTAAGGACGAGAAGGGAGGAGAGTCCCAGCCGTCCGGCGAACCACGAGGTCCGGCTCACGGGACGGACAAGGAGGTTCTCCAGGTAACCGTCGGCCTCCTCGGTCCGCATCGCGGTGATCTGGCCGGCCGAGATCAGCGCGATCAGGAGCGCGAGGATCAGGAACGTCAGACCAAGATCGTCCGCCACGATTGAGCCATGCCCGCCGAGCCGTCCAATCGCCTGGCTGATCCCTTGCGAGCCGATGGCGTCCTTGGCGGACGACTCGGCCGTGGTTCCGATGAGCACAGCGAAGACGGCGACTGCGAACAGCCAGCCAAGTGCGACCGGCCGCATCAGGCGCACGGCCAAGCCCGCGGAGCCGCCAAGCAGGGCCAGATGCGGTTGTGACGAGTCGCGTCCGGGCCACGAGGCGGCCCCGGCGTCGCGGGTGCCGGCCAGGTGCAGCGTCACTGCGGTGACCGCAATCAGCAAGACGAGGACCGGAAGCAGTGCCACCGGGTTCGGGTCGGTTAGGGGCCTGCTTTCCTCGACCCAGCCGAGAGGGCTCAGCCACACCAGCCAGTGCAGGCCCTGGTTCGTGTCAGCCACCATGCGCAGGGCATACGCCAGGCCGAAGACGACCCCGGCCATGGCCGCGGCGCGCCGGCGGGTGCTGGCCAGCTGGCTGGCCAGCGCGCCGATGGCGAGGAACATGGCCGCCGCCGCCACGAGCGTGACAGAGAAGTACAGGCACTGGCCGAGACTGAATCCGGCCGATGGGGACCGGCCGGTGACAATCGCCCCGAGAGCCGTCAGCACGAACAAGGCCAGCAACCCGGCGCCGAGGCCTGCGAGCGCCTGGCCCGCGGCGCGTCGGCGTGTTGTCTGACCGGCCAGGAGCAGATCGTAGCGCCCGGCTTCCTCCTCGCCGCGCATGAGGCGGGTGGACGTGAGCAGGCCCCAGATGGAACCGAGGACGCTCAAGATGCCGACGAAGCGCCAGTCGGCGAAGCCGGCGACCGTGTTGACGGCGCGCTCCGACCCGAGGAGCGCGTTCATGGCGGTGTTCGACCCGTACGCGCGCGCCAGTTGGTCGCGCGACGCCTGGGTCTTGTAGGTGGAGGTGTAGGCGTGCGTCTGGACGATGATGAAGAAGCCGAATATGAGGCCCCACAGAGCGCCCGACCGAGCGGCGCGGCGCGCCACCTGACGGGCGAGGACGGATCCCGGGTAGCGGCCCGCGGGGGCGAGCTCGCGTAGTGGCTGCTCGAGCAGCTGGCCGGTCATGACCGAGCCATGCCGGCCGGTGCGACTCCGGTCAGGCCCGGTGCCGCGCCACCGGGCCCGTACTGGGCCAGGAACAGTTCCTCGAGCGAGGGCTCACGGCTGAGCAATCCGCGCACGCCGGTACGAGCCAGGGCATCGACGAGTGGCTCGATCGGCCCCTGGACCTCAAGATGGACACGGCGGCCGTCCACCACGGCTCGCCTCACGCCCGCCACCCCGGTCAGGTCGGGGGGCACGCCATCGAACGTGGCCTCGACGGTCAGCGCCGACAGATGCCGCATCTCGGCCAGCGTCCCCATCTCGACCAGGCAACCCTCGCGCAGGATGCCCACCCGGTCACATAGGGCCTCGACCTCACTCAGGATGTGCGACGACAAGAACACTGTCTGCCCGGCATAGCGCGCCTCGGCCACGCTGTGGCGGAACGCCTGCTCCATAAGCGGGTCGAGCCCGCTGGTGGGCTCGTCGAGCACGAGCAGGTCAGGGCGCGTCATCATGGCGGCGATGAGCAGTATCTTCTGCTTGTTGCCCTTGGAGTAAGCCCGCACTTTCTTGGACGGGTCGAGATCGAAGCGCTGGATCAGCTCGTCGCGGTACGCGGTGTCGACCCGGCCCTGGACCCGCCCCAGGAGATGAATCGTCTCGAACCCGGTGAGCGAGGGCCACAGGCTGGCCTCGCCGGGGACGTACGCGAGCCGCCGGTGCGCCTCGACGGTCTGGCGCTGGCAGTCGAGCCCGAAGATCTCTGCCCGCCCCGCCGTCGGCCGGGCCAGCCCCAGCAGCAGGCGGATGGTGGTGGTCTTCCCGGCACCGTTAGGCCCCAGGTAACCGACGACCTCGCCCTCGGCGACCTCGAGGTCGAGGCCGAGCAGGGCATCGGCGGAGCCGTAGCGCTTGGACAGACCCTCGGTGCGGATGGCCGGAGTACCCATGAATCCAACTTCCCTAGTTTCCCAGAAGCCCGGGATGCGCGGGAGCCGGAGCAGCCTTGGCCGGTGGTTCGCGGTGAACCGCGCGATATCGCAACTTTTTGTTGCGATATTGTCAGAGTGACACAGGCCAGCGAGAAACGCAACTTGGAGTTGCAATGACGCCGCAGTCCGCCTCGGCAGGCCGCGCCCGGCCCGTCGGGCGCGGCCCGAAGGTCCGTGCCGCAGTTCTCGCCGCAACGCTCGCCGAACTGACCGAGACCGGCTACGCCGCCCTGACCGTCAACAACGTGGCGCGGCGGGCCGGAGTCCACAAGACGACGATCTACCGGCGCTGGAAGGACCGCGAAGGCCTGGTCGCCGACGCGGTGGCCGATCTCGCCACGACGGCGAAAATGCCCTTCCCCGACACCGGCGACATCGGCACCGATCTTCTCAGGCTCGCACGGATGACCGTCGCGTTCCTGACCAGCCCGGCGGGCGGGACCGTCGCCGCCGCGTCGATGTCCGATGCCGGCCGGATACCGGAGGTTGCTGGCGCGAAGCGCCGCTTTTTCGAGGCCCTGTTCCGGCAAGCTGAGCCGGTCGTCTCCGGCGCCATCGCACGCGGCGAGCTTCCCGCCGGCACCGATCCAGCCGAGCTGGTCAGAACCCTTCTCGCACCGATCTACCTGCGGCTCCTGGTCACCGCCGAGCCGATCGACAGAACCACCGCCGACAACGCCGCCAAGGTGGCGCTCGCCGCCGCCCGCGCCGGCGCACTCAGGTCAGACCCGGCATAAGGTTCAGCCCGCTGGGTCGTAGCTTCCTGCGAAAAACAACGCGAAGAATTCGGGCATTGATCTTGCTCTGACCAGCCCGTAGCCTGCCGTCCGTTTGGCGCGCTCCAGACCCGATGGGAAGACTCCCTCCGCGCCCGCGTCGCCATCAACCCGCACTCACCCGTCCCGTTGCTCGACGAGCTGCTGGCAGCAGAGGTGACCCACCGGAATCAGGCGACACCGGAAGGCAGGGAGAAGATGATCTGCCAAATTCCTCCCATTTGATCAAGGACAGCACCATGCCTGGCGACCGCCTTGATCAGCTGACCGGGTCGGCATGGCTACCGGACCCGCCGAAGAGTCCTCGGTTTTGCTCGGTAGCCCTGGCTACAGCGAGCCATCGATGAGGTGGGCAATCGACGGCTCAGGCGTTACTTCTTTACATCCAACGCCACATATGTATGCTTGAGTCGTTGACACTGTCAAGGGGAGGTTGCCATGCCTGACGATGACCGATTCCCCGGATACCTCTCGCCCGCGTGGCGAAAGGTGCTTCGCTGCCTGCAAGGACACGATCCGGCCGATCGCGTGGGTGACGCCGTCACGAAGGCGGTAGCCGCCACGATCAGGACCATTCACGGGATCCCGTCGTTGACAAGCCTCGCCGAGAAGATGCGCGAGGCTGCATCGAGGGGAGACTCGGTTCGCTTCGACCCCCCGGCAGGTCGCGAGCATGTGCCAACGAAAATCGCCGAGCGGGCGGCCGCAACTCTGGCCATGACCATGCAGCGCGAGCTTGCCCTCGTCTCACCTGCCGACGCCACCCTGCTGCTCGCCCGACGAGTCGTTATGGACCTCGCCTACCACTACGGATTCGATCGGATGGTCCAGGCATTGCCGCAACAGTCCTACAGGTATGGCGATCTTCGAGCAGTGATGACCGCTGCGCTGGCCGGGGACCCGATGGCTAAGCTAGCCGCCCGATTTGCCTCTCGACCGACAGGTGAAGGACTGCGGGCACCGGCGAGGCGAGGGCAAAAGCGCGCGCTGGCAGATCTGCTCGACACGGATCTGGACTCGCTATGACGTCGGCAGATGACGAAGATCACACCGCTATGTACCGCTCAGGCTGGTTCCGGATTCCAGGGAGTGAGCGGCGCCTTCTCCGGCTGGGTTACGAGGCTCAACTGGATGGCCGTGCAGTAATTGGCCGACTTTCACGTGATCTTCCGCCCGTGGCGGCGGATCTGCTGGAGCTCGCGGCCATGGTTTATGCTGCTGACCGGCTAGTGCCACGTCCAAGCGAGCGCGAACGCTCGGACGGATCTGGCTGGGGACGGCAACTCTGGCTACACGTCCCCGTCCGTAATCCAAGTCTGTGGAACTCGGTTACTGAGCAGCTGACTGGCCTCCTGGGATGGCTCACGGACGATGTGTGGACCATCGAATTTTCTCAGCTCGCCCATGATGCGGGGCCGCTCGACAATCGGCAGGGGTTCCTTTTCAATACCGTTCCGCGCGGCTCGCCTCTCGCCTTGTTCTCTGGCGGCCTTGATTCCGCTCTTGGTCTCGCCCAGGATCTGAGGAGTTCCGACGCGGTCGCCGTCAGTGTGCACACCAACAACCGAATGAAGGCAGCCCAGCGTCGGGTTGTCCGCGCTCTCGACGGTGGCACAAGCACCTCGTGCGTGCAGCTCCAGTACCGCGTATCGCTGCGGGAGCCTGAGCGCGAGAATAGCCAGCGGACCAGAGGCCTGCTATTCCTAGCGACGGGCATTGCCACGGCATGGACACTCGGCCAGGACCGGCTGCGCGTATACGAGAACGGGATCGGGGCGATCAACCTGCCTTACTTGCGATCACAGGAAGGGTCGCAAGCAACGAGGTCGATGCATCCGCGGACGCTGCGAATGGCGGAGGGCCTTGCGTCGGCGCTCAGCGGCCGATCGTTCCAGATCGAGGCACCGTATCTGCTCTTGACAAAAGCGGAGGCAGTCCGCGCGGTCCCAGAGATGAGGCTTCACTCATTGCTGCTGCGGTCTCGTGCGACACTGCTTTCGCGGCGAGGGTGGCCGGTGCTGCGCAATGCGGTGCCTGCACATCATGTCTGCTGCGACGCCAGGCCCTCATAGCGGGAGGACGTAGCGACGCCGACGAGGTGACCCGGTACCGAACTCGCTCGCCAGCTGGGACAAGCTCACTGGCCGCGATGACCTGGCAGCTCGAACGCCTTCGCGACTGCCTCAATACGGCGGATCAGTGGCAGGGCATAGTGTCAGAGTTTCCGCCCATTATGGATGTCGAGACGTATTGCCCCAGCTCAGCTGACCAGGCTCTACGGTGCGTACGTCCGGGAGTGGGGAGCATTGGATCTTGCTTCGTTCGGGCTCAGAGGCGACAGATCGGCGGCGTTATGCGAGACGAAGAGCGACCAGAGGTAGAAACCGGCGACGGTCCGCTTGGTTCCCGGCTGCGCGCTGCCAGGGAGGCACGCGGGCTGACCCAGGCTCAGGCCGCCGCGGAGCTGAAAGTCAGCCGGCCCTTGCTCATCGCCATGGAGAAGGGTAGCCGCGAGGTCCAGCCCGCCGAACTGGTCAGTTTGGCCAGGCTTTATGACCGGCCGGTCAGCGAGCTGCTGCGACCGACGGCACCGCCAGTAGCTATCGGGGCCCGGTTCCGCGCTGCTCTTGCCTCGGCACCTGAGACGGACGATCTGCCGCAGCTGATCGCGCGCCTAGAGGAACTCGCGGATAACTATCTCGACTTGCTGCGCCGTGCCGGGGCCGGACCGCCCGGACAGTATCCGCCGGTCCGGCGGATCGATCATCTCGAACCTGCTCAGGCAGCGGAGGACTTGGCAACAGAGGAGCGCAACCGGCTGGGTATCGGCGATGGTCCTATCCAGCGGCTTCGTGAGATTCTTGAGGTCGATGCGGGACTTCGGATCTTCATCGAGCCTTTGCCTTCCAGGGTGGCCGGTCTCTTTGTCTATGTAGAGCCGTTGGGCGGCTGCGTTGCCCTGAATGCTCGTCATCCGGCCGAGCGCCGTCGCTGGACCCTGGCCCACGAGTACGCGCACTTCCTGGTCTCGCGTGAGCGGGCCGAGGTCACGCTCGTCGGTCACCGGCGTCAGCCACCGGAAACCGAGCGATTCGCGGATGCGTTCGCGGCTAACTTCCTCATGCCTCGTACTGGGCTACTTCGCCGCTTCAATGAGCTGAAGCGAAGCAGAGAAGGTCAGGTCACGGCGGCGGCGCTTGTCCAGCTGGCCCATGCCTACCAGGTCTCGGTCCAGGCCCTTACGCTCCGGCTGGAAGATTTGCGACTAGTTCGCCCAGGAACCTGGGAGAGGGTACGGGATAACAACTTCCAGCCGCGAGCTGCCGCGCAGCTGCTGGGCCTGGAGGCCGGCGAAGAGCAGGCGGCCGATTCGCTGCCGTTTCATTACCGAATCCTGGCCACCCAGCTCTATGCCGATGGAGAGATCACCGAGTCTCAGCTCGCCCGGTATCTCGGTACGGACATCGTCGGGGCGCGACGGGTCTACCAGCGGCTGACCGAGACTCGCGACGTGTCAGACGACGGGGCATCCCAGATCGTCGATCTGGCCGAGGCGTTGGGGTGACAAAGTGCCGCGCCGCAAACTCCTTCTCGACGCATGTGTAGCCATCAACCTTGCCGCGGCCGGCAGGCTGAACGAGATCGCCGACGCGCTGCAAGTGACCTTCATCATCGCCGCGCAGGCCGCTTCCGAGGCTGGATATCTTCGCGACATCATCAAGGGCACGACCGTGTTGACGCCTATCAACCTTGATCAATTCATATCGAGTGAGACCCTGGAGATCCGCGAGCTCGCACTTTCAGAACTGACGCTGTACTTGGAGCTCGCGTCGATCGTGGACGATGGTGAGGCCGCCACGATCGCGCTGGCCATTCATCAGCGTATCGACCTAGCCACCGACGACCGCCGGGCGCGACGACTCTGTACGGAGCGACGCCTGGGCGAGCCCGAACGGACCGTGGCGTTGCTGCATGCATATGCTGAGGCCGCGCGGCTAAACAACGATGAACTCCGACAGATGCTCATCCGGGTACGTGACCGGGCTAGCTTCCTACCCACTCGCTCGGACCCTCATCTAAAGTGGTGGAACGACCATATCCGTGATACCTAAGCGCTCGTCACGGGAGAACAAGTAGCCCAGCGCGATGAATCTCATTTAAACCAGGCTGGAGCTAGGGGTTTCTGATAGTGCGACCTTATATAGAGAGCAGTAGCGTTTAGAGTTTGCTCCGACAGGCCGCCACAAAGGCTACTCCGGCGTGGTCAAGTCTGCTTTTTTCTGAAACCGCGATCTAGGATACGGGCTGGTATCTCATTCTGCTGGCAGAGAGACAGGAGACCACTGCCGTCGATCAGATTGAGTGGCTTGCCGCCGGCGAACTTGTAACTGTCTGGACCGTAGCCGGAGGTGGTTATCATGATTCCCTTGGTGGCGCCCTCGTGTTGCACTGTGCCCCAGAGGTCGCGTACATGCGTTGGCTGCACCGTCCGGGTGTAGAGCTTGGCCTGGACGATGAACTTCCCACCAGTGATCGGATGAGGATCGTAGGCAACGCAATCGATTCCGCCGTCGCCGCTGGCCTGGTACAGCTTGGTATCGAAGCCCATCTTGGCGAAAAGGTTCTGGATGAAGCTTTCAAACTCCTTTGGACTGTAGTCGAGTAGGTTGGGCCTCTTGTCGATGTCGGAGATGACGTCAACTGGCTCTACGATCCGCGGATCAGCCATGCTGTATGGCATGACCGGCTCAACAGGGATCAGCTCGTCAGGATGTGGAGAGACGTCGGCAAAGAAGTACTTGCGGACGCATTCGACTGGCTTGAACTTGGGCTCATCAAGCACAAGCCGTGTGAATTGCTCCCGGGTAGCCCGCAGCGTTATGAGGTGAGGCTGGATCTTTTGGCCCGTCAGCGGGTCAACGGCGTGGACGCGACCGTTGAATACGACGGTGCTGACTGTGTCTTCAGAGGTGGCGTCGAAGATCTCGCGAACTGTTCGAAGCGCTATCTGGGCGATAACGCTCTGGTAGAGCTTCCTCGACTCTGCTAGCGGCCGGGCCGTTGGCTCAACCGCCTTGTGGATCTTCACGTGGCGGAACGCCTTCTCGCCTGGGACGACTTCGACCGAGGGGAGATACCACTCCACGGCCAGCAGTGAAGATTCAGGCACGTAACCGGCGCTGCGTTCCGCCGGGAATCCTGCTGGATAGGGCGAGCGATCCAGAACCATCTGAACGTACTGGCTGACCGCAAAGCGGTCCATATCGCGGAGGCCCACAGCCATCTGCTCGATTTGAGCGTTGTGCTGAGCGACCTCACGTTCCGCTTCGGCGACTTGGCCTTCATGCTTCCGACGCGCTATGACTACCTGCCTGCGCCGTTCGACCTCGCGGCGCTGATGATCTTGCTCGGCCTGCCGAAACGCTTCCTGGGCCATGTCTACGGCAGCTTCGTAGCGCTGCTGGCCACCGAGCATGCGGCGGATACCTCGCGGCGGTTCGGGCTCAAAGTCCACCCACTCAGGAGGCGGCAGAGGGACCCTCAGTTGGCCAAGGTCAAGGGGAGGGACGGTCACGCGGCGCCGTAGAGAGTCGATGTTGATCCGGGGATCTCGGGGGAGTGACGATTGCAGCACACCCTCGAGTTCTGCTACCCGACGCTCGATGGCGCGGGTCTTGGCTGCTGCTTCCTTCTCTCTGGCCGCCGCCTCCTGCGCCGCACGCTCGCGCTCACGAGTCTTGCGCTGCTGCTCTCTTAACCGCGCCGCCTGTTCCTCGGCTCGCTGCTGCGCTCGACGCTCCCTCTCCCAGTCCCGAAACGATCCTGACGAACCCGAACCACGCGTCATCACACACCCGCTGACGATTGGCAGCTAGCCCTTGGGGGGAACGTAACTCGCATAGTCGTTCCTGGCAAGAGACGCAAGGTTCTAGCGGAGAACAGCGCCAACTGTCCTGAACATAGCCAGACCTCACCGAGCCAAGTCTTGACTCTATCAGCTTGAATCTAAGTCACTCAATTCACCTAGAGAAAGATACTCATCTAATAGATCAGGCGGCAGACGAAGGAGCAAGATATAGCCTAACGTTCAGCTAGCTCTGGACCGGCGCGGTCCGTCATTGCACAATGGCCATGCCAGCTGTCATATGAAGGTTCCAGCCTAATGATGACAGCCAATAAATGGCAGTAAGAGCAAAGCGGCGGCAGGCAACGGGACGGCACAGGAGTCATGGACAGCAGGCAGCACATTTCGTCAACGCCGAGCGCACGGCCACGGCGCAGGTCCCGCCAGGAGGTGAAGCGCCCGCGCACGGTGCGGTTCGATCTCAGCGAGGAAGAATTCGCCGAGGTCGGAGCGGCCGCTCAGCGAGCCGGGCTGGCCAAGGGCGCGTACGCGGCACGGATCGTGCTGGCCGCCGCCCGCAGTGGCACAAGCCCGGGCGAGTTCCCGCTGCGGGAGGCGCTGGGCGAATTCATGCGGGCCGCGGGACTGGTCCGGCGCATCGGTGTCAACCTCAACCAGGCCGTTGCCAAGCTGAACGCGACCGGCCAGCGCAGCGGCGACCTCCTCCCGTACGCGGCGGAGAGCATCCGCCGAGCACGACTCCTCGACCAGGCCGCCGAGGAAGTGCGGAAACGGATCCGGCAATGATCGGCAAGGTCAGCCCGCACGGCCAGCGTGTTACCGGGCTGATCTACTACTTGTTCGGCCCAGGCCGCCAGGCCGAGCACACCGACCCGCACATCGTTGCGGGTTGGCGGCACCCCGCCGAACTGGAACCACCATTGCGCGACGACGGCCACCGCGACTTCCGCCACCTGAACGGCCTGCTCCAGCAACCCCACACCGCGCTCGGCCCGCGCGGATCGCCCCGCCCGGTGTGGCACTGTTCCGTCCGGGCCGCGCCGGACGACCGGATCCTCTCCGATGATGAATGGGCGCAGGTCGCCTGCGAGATCATGCACCGCACCGGCCTGGCCCCGTACGGCCAGGAGGACGACGCGGTCCGCTGGATCGCGGTCCGGCACGCCCCGGATCACATCCACCTCGTGGCCATACTGGCCCGCCAGGACGGAACTCGTCCCCGGACCTGGAACGACTACTTCCGCGTCGGCGAGGCGTGCCGGGACGCGGAGCAGTGGTTCGCGCTGCGCCGGACCGCTCCGCGCGACCGGACCGCAGCGCGCCGTCCGACCCGACCCGAGTCAGAGAAAGCGCATCGCCGCGGATTGCCGGAAGCGCCCCGGATCACGCTCCGGCGCGCCGTCAGCACCGCCGCCGCCGGGGCGGCCAGCGAGCAGGAGTTCTTCGATCGGTTGGACCGGGCTGGCGTCGTGGTCCGCAGGCGGTTCAGCACACGCAACCCCGGCGAGATCACTGGCTACGCGGTCGCGTTGCCGCACGACACCACCCGGGCAGGCGCCCCGGTCTGGTTTGGCGGCGGCAAGCTCGCCGCCGACCTAACCCTGCCCAAGCTCCGCCGCCGCTGGCAGGCCACCGGCCCACGGCGTGGTGAGCGGTTCACCGCAGCAGAACGAGCAGCGATCTGGGAGCACGCCGCACGCACCGCGGCGGGTGCTGCGGAGCAGATCCGGAACGTCGCCGCCACCGACCCGGCGGTGGCCGCCGACGCTGCCTGGGCTGCGGCTGACACCATGCATGCCGCCGCGGCCGCGCTGGGCAGCCGGGTGCTCCGCCAGGCGGCGGACTCCTACGACCGTGCCGCCCGCGCCCCGTACGGCCGGATTCCCACCCCTGGTCAGCCGGGGAACAACCTGCGCCGTACGGCCCGGCTACTGTCCACCTACACGTCCGTCGCGGCGGACGCACCACTTGCCGAAACGACGCTGCTGATGCGCTTCGCCAGGCTCGCCGAAGCCATCGCCGAACTGCGGGAAGCCCAACGCCTCGCCGCCCAGGCCGCTGCCGCCCGCCGGGCGGCCGAACATCTGCGCGTCGCCATGCCCGGTTACGTCACGCCGCCATCGGGCAGACGGACCAGGACTCGCGCCTCAGCTGAGCGCAGCCAGGCTGAGTTCCCGTTCCCACCTGGCACGTTCCGGCCCGGAACTGGCTCGCTGGGCGAGGCAGCCAGTCAGCGGGCAGCCCCGCCAGTTCGCGGTCAGGGCCCATCGCGTCTGCGGGGCCCGGCACGGTAACTGGTCTGAGTTTCAGCCGAGGCCGAAGGCTCCGCCCTTAACGGCAGTGGTGAAGGTCCGCCACGTCGCGGGAGCGAACATGAGCTTCGGCCCGTCTGGGTTCTTGGAGTCGCGTACTGCACGACTGCTGTCGGGCAATGCGGCGATTTCGACGCAGTTGCCGCCGTTCCCGCCGCTGTAGCTGCTCTTGCGCCAGGTGGCGTTGCTCAGGTCCATCGTTCCTCTGCCACTTTCCTGATCAAGTCTCGTGAGGGCCCGCGTGGCAGCGCTTCCGCCCGCAACATGTCGAAGGTCTCGGTGACCTTCGCGACCACGGATGACTTCTCCGTTGTGTGGCCCACATCGGGTGACTCCATGTAGACGATACCCGGGGCGTTCTCGAAGGCAGCGATCGCGAACGCGCCCAGCAGCCCTACGTGCGCACCGGCCGCGACGGGGACTACCTGGACCGTGATCTTGTACCGATCGGACACGTCCATCAGGTGCTCCAGCTGGCCGAGCATGGTCTGCGCGCTGCCGATGCAGCGGGTAAGCACCCCTTCGTCGATGACTGCCCACAGAGATGGCGGCTTGGGCTGGTCAAAGATGGCCTGCCGCTCGATACGGGCGCTGACGAGCTGGTCCAGCTCCTCATCGCTACCGGCTGACCGCCACGCCTTGAACAGCGCCTGGGCGTAGTCGGGCGTCTGAAGCAGTCCGGGGATCAGCAAGGGTTCCCAGGTGTGCAGCGAGATGGCCCGCCGCTCGGCTTCGACCCATTCGGTGAACCAGGACGGATAGCTGCCGTCCCAGCGGCGGGCCAGCTCGTAGATCCGTGCGAACAGGCCCCCGGCATCGGGGAGCGCCCGGTCGCAGTACTCAACGAAGTCCGGGGAGGGCGTGCGCTCGCCGGTCTCGACCTTGCCGACCTGGGCGCCGGAGTAGCCGACCTTCTGGCCCAGCTGTTCCTGGCTCAGCCCGGCCGCGGTCCGCCAGCGGCGTACCTCGGCGCCGAAGAAATCTAAGGGCCCCGCCGTGGGGTCAAGCTCACGTGTCAGCGGCACCACAGCCCCGCTTTCCGGACGCTCTCGCCACCCGGGGGTGACGTTCGGACACGCCCTGACGACAGCCTGTCTTGGCTAGCGATCCTAGGGCTTGCCTGATCAGGATGACTACCAGTAATCGCTTCATAAGCCCTGCGACGTCGGCATCGGGAGAAAGCATGCGCGAGACCAGCACCGCTCCGCTGATCGGATGGTCCCGCAACTTCCCCGCCACCCCCGAGCAGGCCGGGGAAGCGCGGCGGTTCCTGGCTGCGATCCTGGACGGCCACCCGGCCGATGACGCCATCCTCTGCCTGTCTGAACTGGTCACCAACGCCACTATCCATAGCCAGTCCCAGCAGCCCGGCGGCTGCTTAACCGTGCGCGTCCAACACCGCGATGATCACGTGCGCGTGGGGGTCTGTGACCAGGGGGGACCTTGGACTGAGACCGCGCACGAGGACGGGCAGACTGGGCGGGGCTTACTGATCGTGGACCGGCTGGCCACCACCTGGGGACGCAGCGGAAACGCCGAAACCGGCTGGATCACCTGGTTCGAGCTGGAACCGTGCTCATGACCGCAAGCCAGCCGACCGTCCGTGGACAAAGCAGCGCAGGCAGCGTTCCGGCCCCCCGGTCCTGGACAACCACCGTCGATGGCAGACGACTGCGCCAGGCCCGTCGCGAGCATGCCCTGTCGCGGGCAGAACTGGCCGGGGCGGCCGGGATCAGCGTGACCACGCTGGCCCGGCTGGATCTATTGACTGAACAAGATCGGGAGTTTCCGCAGTTCAGCGGCTGGGTGGCCGGTTGTGGCGGTACGTTCTCCGGCCATGATCGGAGATGGTGATCCGGAGCGGGATCTGGCGGCCCTGGTGGTGCCTCAGTCGGGCCGGCTGGTGGCCACGGGTATCCGGTACGAGCCTTTTCGGCTGCTTGATCCTGGCGGATCGGTGGTGGGGGCTGTCACCGAGTGGTTCCGGGATCTGCTGGCGGCCGGACGAGCGGAGTCAACGCTTCGGTCTTATGGGCTGGCCCTGCTGCGCTGGTTCAGGTTCTGCTGGTCGGATTCCGGGGTTGCCTGGGACCGGGCGACCCGCGTCGATGCCCGGGACTTCAGCCGCTGGCTGCAGGGCGGCAAGCATCCCCGGCCGCACTGGCGCAGCCCGGCCGGGGCGCCGGGGGCCGGGGCTGGTGCGGGTGAAGCGTACGCACCGTCGGTGCGCGCGCATTCGGAGACGGTGCTGCGGTCGTTTTATGACTTTCACCGGGACGTGGGCACCGGGCCGGTCATTAACCCGTTCCCGCTGGACCGGTCGCGAAGGGGCGGGCGGGCGCACGCGCATCACAATCCCATGGAGCCCTACCGCGGCGAGCGCAGCGGGCTTTACCGGCCACGAGTAGCCAGCAGGATCCCGCGCAGCATTCCCGATGAGGAGTTCAACGAGATCTTCGCCCGGTTGCCCTCGCACCGGGACCGGGCGCTGGTCGCCTTCTACGTGTCTACCGGGGCACGGGCGTCAGAGTTGCTGTCGGCCACGCCGGCGGGAGCGGACCCGGGCCGGCAGCTGATCACGGTGACCCGGAAGGGCACCGGCGAGCTGCAAGAGCTGCCGGCCTCTGCGGATGCGTTTGTCTGGCTGCGGCTCTACCAGGTGCAGATGGCCGGGCTGATCCCCGCCGGGCGGCGGCAGCCGCTGTGGTGGACGCTGCGCCGCCCGGTGCGGCCGCTTGCCTATCACGCCGTGCACCGCATGTTCGAGCGCGTGAATCAGCAGGCCGGGACCTCGGCGACGCTGCATGCTTTGCGGCACACGGCGGCCTACCGGATGGCCGGGGACCCGGCGCTGCCGCTGACCGATGTCCAGTTCGTCCTCGGGCATGCCCGGCTGACCACCACGCAGATCTACCTGACGCCCCGCAAGGAGGAGGTGATCCGGCGGGTCCTGGCCCATCACCGTGAGCAGACCCGGCAGGCGGCCGCGCGGGCCCGGCCTGCGCCGGCGCCGGGTTACCGGCCAGAGACGCTGGATGTGCTGTTCCGCCGTGGCGTGTCGTGAGCGCCACGGCCAGCGAACCGGGGTTGCTGGCGCGGGTGGCACCGGCGGGCCGCCAGGCCGCCCGGGTGCGTTACCCGGCCCGGCCCGTGCCGGCGGCCTGGCCGGCGACCGCGCAGGCCCGCGGGCAAGTGCAGGACCGGCTGACGCGCGCGCCGTTCGCCGCCGGCAACGCCGGCACCGAGCAGATGCGCCGCCGGGGGCTGACGTTCCTGCTGGACTGGCTGGAAGCACAGCCGGGAGCGACCTGGCAGGAACGCTGGCTGGCCAGCGGGGCCGACAGGGCCGGCGCCGCCTGGCGGCAGGGCCTGGCTGCCTGGCTGCAGGCGCAGGGCCTGCCCGCCGCCTGGCGGCAGGAGACGGCCGGGGCGGCGCTGCTGTCGGTCATCGGCGCTGATGTGGTGCGGCCCTCGCTCGGCTGGCTGGCAGCGAAAGCAACTGGCCAGGGCGGTCTCGTGCGCCACCTGGCCCGCGCCCGCGACCCGCAGGGATTCGCCCGGCTGCGGGCTGTGTGTGACGCCGCCCCGCACCTGTCCAGGACGTCCCGCTGCCACACGGTCTACCGTGCCGCCGAGATCATCGCGGCCAAAGGCGGCCAGCTGGCCGGCATCACGATCGGCGACCTCCTGGAACTGCTGGACACCGAATCCGCCACGCACTCCTCGGTGGGTGACATCGCGGTGTCCTACCAGCTGCTGCGGACCATGGGAATCCTCGGCCCCGGCGCGCCCGCGTCCCTGCGGGAGGTACGCAGCACCGGGCCGCGCACGCCCGCTGAGCTCATCGGCCGCTACCACCTCAACTGCCGCCCGGTCCGCGACCTGCTCATCGATTACCTGAGCGAACGCCAGCCGGTAATGGACTACGGAAGCCTGAAGTCCCTCGCCGGCATCCTGGGCATGCTGTTCTGGCAGGACCTGGAACGCCACAACCCTGGGATCAGCAGCCTGCACCTGCCCGCCGGCGTCGCCGGCGCCTGGAAGCAGCGCCTGCAGACCAAGCCCACGACGATCACCAGCGCGGCGGGCGGGAAGACGCAGGCCCAGGTCACCCGGCTGAACTACCAGGGGTGCCTGATCGCGGTCCGGGCCTTCTACCTGGACCTGGCCCAATGGGCCGCCGAGGATCCGGGCCGGTGGGCGCCCTGGGCCGTGCCCTGCCCCATCCGCGAAGAGGAGACCAGCACCCGCAAAGCCCGGCGGCACCGCAAGGCACGCATGGACGCCCGCACCCGCGAGCGACTGCCCGTCCTGCCGGTCCTGATCCAGGCCGTCAGCCAGCGGCGCACCGCAGCGCAGGAACTGCTGGAAGCTGCCCGCCAGGCCGGGCATGGCCAGACGTTCACCGCAGCCGGCCAGGCCCTGACCCGCGTGATCACCCGCCGCGGCCCGGCCGGCAAGGTCTGGGCTGCTGAGCCCCGGACCGGGAAAAGACGTGACCTCGCCTTCGAGGAAGATCATGCGTTCTGGACGTGGGCGATCACAGAAGTCCTGCGAAGCACCGGCATACGCATCGAGGAACTCCTCGAGATCACCCACCACAGCCTGGTGCAATACCGGTTGCCGGCCACCGGTGAGCTGGTGCCGCTGCTGCAGATCGCCCCATCCAAAACCGACACCGAAAGGCTCCTGCTGGCCAGCCCGGAGCTGGCTGATGTGCTTTCAGCCATCATCCGCCGCGTCCGCGACAGCACCGGGAAGGTGCCGTGCATCCCCGCCTGGGACTGGTATGAACGCGTCTGGCTGCCACCCGCCCCGCTGCTGTTCCAGCGCCGGCACGGCGCCGAAAACCACAGGCTCAGCCCCGACGCGGCCCGGGACATGCTCGCCCGGGCGCTCCACGACACCGGCCTCACTGACCCTGCCAGCGGCGCCCCCCTGCGCTATACCCCCCATGACTTCCGGAGGCTATTTATCACCGAGGCGGTCATGAACGGGCTGCCACCCCACATCGCCCAGGTCATCGCCGGCCACCAGGACATCAACATCACCATGTCCTACAAGGCCGTCTACCCCGAAGAAGCGATCCAGGCCCACCGGGCGTTCCTGGCCCGGCGGCGGGCACTGCGGCCCACCGGTGAATACCGCGTCCCCACCGATGAGGAGTGGCAAGAATTCCTCGGCCATTTCGAACGGCGGAAACTCGCCACCGGGACATGCGGGCGCGCCTTCGGGACCCCCTGCATCCACGAGCACAGCTGCCTGCGCTGCAGCATGCACTGACCCTCACCCAGCCAGCGCCACCGCATCGCCGAGATCCGCGACAACCTCATCGCCCGCATCGCCGAAGCCGAACGCGAAGGCTGGCCCGGCGAAATCGAAGGACTCAAGATCAGCCTCGCCGGAGCCAACGACAACCTCGCCCAGCTCAACCGGCGCTCCCCGCTCCCCGCACCAGTCGATATCGGCATGCCTGCCCTCCCCCGCACCACCGAAGACACACACACCCCGCCCCGGTGACTCACCCGCCACCGGCAGCCCCGCCGCCACGCACCTAGCCCTCCATGATCATCTTTAGTTCAGAGAAGAGCGGCAGCCCAGGACACGGTGCCGCAGCCGTACCCTGGCCCGGCTTGCTCTCGCACTCGGCGAGGATCCGGCATCCACAACCTTACGGCCAGCCGTCTGACACCTGCCAAACGACTACCCGGGCGACTGGCCTGGAAGATTTTTCCAGCGAATTTCGTGACACCGAATGGCCCACGACGGAACCCTCCGAAACACCGCGGCAATAATCGCCAGCAAGACCCTGGCCCGATGCCACTAATGCCATTTGACTCGGCTGATGAGTATCGGCATAACTTGAAGAACCATCCCGTCACCCCAGCTAAGCGAGGGGGTCAGTCACCGGGAACCAGGTCACTTCGGGTCAGCTTAGGTGTGATGAGAATGGCAGGTCAGCTCCACACTCCAGCAGAGGCAGCCGGAATACTCAAGGTGCGCGAATCCTGGCTCAAGACCAAAGCCACGGCCCGCGTCATCCCGTGCACGTTCATCGGTAAGCACCTGCGGTTCAGCGATGACGATATCGCCGCGATCATGCAGGCTGGGGCCCGCCAGCCCGTCGTCTCCCGCGATCCCAAGCCCGGCTCCGGATCCGCCTGACCGGCAAAGCCTCTTCCGTGAGAGCACATGGCGTATGCGGAGAAGCGCGGGAAGGGCCCGGCGCCGTGGCGGGTGAAGTACAAGCTGCCCAGCGGCATCGAGGTCAGCGAGTCGGGGTTCGAGACCAAGGCCGCCGCGCTCACCTGGGGACGAGACCAGGAAGCCAGGATCCGCGAGGGCCGGTGGACTCACCCGAACGCCGGGAAGCTCACGGCCGGCGAATGGATCGACCGGTGGCTGGCCATCCAGGATGTCGGCATCAGCGCCGTGGACCACCGCGACTACCTCATCCGCCGCTTCATCCGGCCGGCTTGGGGCGAGACCCCGCTGCACTCACTCAGCACCGAGGAGATCACCCACTGGGAGAACGGGCTTCCCGCCCGGACCGGGATCTCCCCGCGGACGGCACGAGCGGCTCGCACCCTGCTGGGCACCATCCTGGGCGACGCAGCCACGACCAAGCCGCCGCTGATCCCGTACAACCCGGCGCTCCGGCCGCGTAACCGGGGCCGCCGGACCGGCCGGCGGCTCCAGCTCAGCTCGCACCGGGCCTGGACCACCCCGCTGGAGACCCTCTTACTGGCCGAACGGGCCGCCCTGATGACCGGCCGGGACGAGGACTTCACCATGATCGTCACCATCGGCTACACCGGACTGCGCTGGGGCGAGGCCATCGGCCTCGAACGCGGCTACCTCCACCCCGGCGAGATCCACGCCGAATGGCAGCTCCGCGAGCTCAACGGCCGGTTCCACCGGCTCCCACCCAAGGACGACTCCTACCGCAGCCCGGCCTGGGAGCCTTGTCTCCCTGTCAACTTGCCGCCTTTCCTGACCGGCCTGCTCGGCCGCCAGATCCGGGACCACGAGCATCCGCCCTGCGGCTGCGCCGCCCAGCACGGCGGCAGCGGCCGGTACGTCTTCCTCGGCCCCGACGGCGGCCACTACCGGCGCAGCAACTACGCCCGCCGCGTCTTCCGCCCCGCCTGCGACGGCCACCACGAAGCCAAAGACGGCCGGCCCCCTAAGCTCGTCATCGCCGACACGACCACCTGGCCCGGCGTTCCCATCGCCGCCTGGCCACCGGCGGACCCATCCGCGGACTACGCGCCGCCGCGCGGCCGGGGCATCCAGGCCATCCGCGACGATACACCCCTCGCCTGCTGGCTCCCGATCAAGCCGGGCCTGACCGTGCACGGCCTCAGGCACGGGCACAAGACCTGGATGGCCGAGGACGGCATCCCCGAGATCCTCGCCGAGCAGCGCCTTGGCCACCAGGTCCCCGGCATGCGCGGCCTCTACGCCCACGCCTCCGGCCGGATGCGCGACGACCTCAAGCACGCCCTCCAGACACGATGGGAAGACTCGCTACGCGCCCGCGCGGCCATCAATCCGCACTCGCCTCTCCGGCTGCTCGACGAGCTATTGGCAGCGGCGGTAACCCGCCAGAATCGGGCGACACCGGGAGACAGGGGGAAGATGATCTCCCAAATTCCTCCCAGCCGCCCCAGGCAGCCTGCGCGACCCGCGCGACCCGCTCTCGCGATACGGGGAGAACCGGAATTAACCGCGTCTGACCTGGCCAGACACCAGACATCGAAAAGTGGAGCTAAGGGGACTCGAACCCCTGACCCCCTGGTTGCAAACCAGGTGCTCTTCCAGCTGAGCTATAGCCCCGCGCGACGGCGGTACAAGGGTACCCGGTAAGCCCGTCCCGTCAGGGGGGCGGCGCGACCGGCGCTGCCGCGCCCGCCTGCCCAGCGCCCGCCTGCCCAGCGCCCGCCTGCCCAGCGCCCGCCTGCCCAGCGCGGCCGACCCCGCACCCGCCGACCCCGCACCCGCCGACCCCGCACCCGCCGACCCCGCACCCGCCGACCCCGCACCCGCCGACCCCGCACCCGCCGGCCCAGCGTCGGCCGGCCCCGTACTCGCCTGCCCCGCGCCGGCCTGCCCCGGAACCACCGGCCCAGCCGCGCCCCCCTCGGCCAGGCCCCCCGCCAGGCCCGCGGCCGGGTCGATAACCAGCCCGGCCCCGGTACCCGCGAGCACCGCCGGAAGTTCAGCGAAGCTGCCCAGCAAATGGGTCGCACCCGCCCGGTGCAGCCGCTCCCTGGTGTGCCCGCCGGTCAGGATCCCGGCCACGATCTCGGCGCCTGCCCGCCGCCCGCACAGAATCCCGCTTTCGGTGCCCCCGGCGTAGGCCGTCTCGCGGACGTCGGTCACCCCGAGCCTGAGCATCGCGCACAGCATCGGGTCGGGCCACGGGTAGCCGCGCGGCGAGTCCTCGGGGCACAGCACCAGCTCCACCTGGCGCCACCAGCCGAGCGTGTCCAGCACCAGCCCGAGCAGTCCCCGGGACAGCCCGGTGATGAAACAGACCCGGACGCCGGACTCGCGGATCTGCTGCAGCGCCTCGGCCGCCCCGGGCATGGGGGCCAGCCCGGACCGGTCCACCGCCAGCCGGTAGGAGCGGTCGAAGGCGAGCGTGGCCGCCTCGGCCCGGCCGGGGGCGTCGGGAAATAGCGCGCGGAACACGTCCACGGCCGACTGGCCGCGGGTCTGGTGCACGTGCACCATGCTCCGGGCGTAGGCGGCGGTCCCGGGGACGATGCCCTGGGTGGCGAACGCCTCAGTGAAGGCGCGTTCCAGGATGCCGCCGTCGTCCGCGGTTACCCCGAGCAGACCGCAACACAACAGCGTGACCGGCGTCGCGCTGCTCACACCGAACCCCCGTCGTCAGCCCGGCCGCGCTGCGCTAGCCCCGCGGGCCCAGCAGGCCGGGCGCTGCCTGGCCTAGTCGTCGCTGGTCGTCGCCTCGGTCCACAGATCGAGCTCAGCCCGGTCCGCCTGGACCTTGCGCCAGACAGCGAACACGCCAAGCCCTGCCAGGGCGAGCAGCAGCAGCTTCTTCACAGTGCGGAACCCTTCACCTCGACAATCACGGAGCCGGCCCGGGAAGGGGCGGCCTGGCTCCTTACGCTCCATGCAGACTAGCAAGCGTTTCCGTTACCGGGGCCTGGCCACACGAGTCTCATCCCAGACCGGGTCGCTGGATTCGTACACGTCTCCGGCCGCCCCGAACACCAGGAACCGGTCGAATGACCGGGCGAACCAGCGGTCGTGGGTCACCGCCAGGACCGTGCCCTGGTAGGACTCCAGCCCGGCCTGCAAAGCCTCCGCGCTGGCCAGGTCGAGGTTGTCGGTCGGCTCGTCCAGCAGGAGCAGGGTCACCCCGCTCAGCTCGAGCAGCAGGATCTGCAGCCGGGCCTGCTGGCCGCCGGACAGGGTGCCGAACGGCTGCTCGGCACAGTGCTGCAGCTCGTACCGGGCCAGCGCGGCCATGGCGTCGTTGCGCTGCATCGCATGCGCGGTCATCAGGATCTCCGCGGGACGCGGCAGGCCAGGTCGGGGCGGGCGTGGGTCTGCGCGAACAGTCCCGGGACGACCCGGGCCCCGAGCCGCGCCACCCCGTCGTGGGCGACGTCAGCCCCGCCGAGCAGCTGCAGGAAGCTTGATTTCCCTGAGCCGTTCGAGCCGAGCACGCCCACCCGGTCGCCGTACCAGACCTCCAGGCCGAACGGATGCATCAGGCCGGTCAGCTCCAGGCCCTCGCAGATCACCGCCCGCTTCCCGGTCCGGCCGCCACGCAGCCGCATCGTCACGTTCTGCTCCCGGGGCGCGAGTTCCGGCGGCCCGTCCTCCTCGAACCGGCGCAGCCGGGTGACCGCGGCCTGCAGCCGGGAGGCCATGTCGGAGTTGTAGGAGGCCTTCTGGCGGAACGTGCGGACCAGCTGCTTGAGCTTCTCGTGCTCCTCGTCCCACCGCCGCCGCAACTCGTCGAGCCGGTCGTTGCGGTCCCGCCGGGCCTGCGGGTAGCTGGCGAACCCGCCGCCGTGCACCCAGACGCTGCCGTCCTCGACGGTGACGATCCGCTGCGCGGTGTTGGCCAGCAGCTCCCGGTCGTGGCTGACCAGCAGGACCGTCTTGCGGGTCTGGGCCAGCTGCTCTTCCAGCCAGAGCTTGCCCGGCACGTCCAGGTAGTTGTCCGGCTCGTCGAGCAGCAGGACCTCGGCCGGGCCGCGCAGCAGTGCCTCCAGCACGAGCCGCTTCTGCTCGCCGCCGGACAGCGTGCCCACGCCCCGGTCCCGGCATTGCTCGTAGCCGAGGCCCAGGGCCGCGACCGTGCACGCGTCCCACAGCACCTCGGCGTCGTAGCCGCCAGCATCGCCCCAGTCGGCCAGCGCCGCCGCGTAGCGCAACTGGGCCGCCTCGCCGCCCGGCGCCAGCATCGCGCCTTCCGCCGCGTCCAGCCGCGCCGCCGCCTCGCGCACCCTGTCGTCCGCAACGAAAACCATCAGGTCGCGGACCACCGGCGGACGGCCGGCGTGCCCAAGGCCGCGCGGTACCTGGGCGCCGTCTCCCCCGGCCCCCCGGATCCCCCCGATGAATTGCCGCATCACTCCCAGCCCCCCGCTGGTCGTGACGGTGCCGGTCTGCGGGGTCAGGTCGCCGGCCACGAGCCGGATCAGCGTGGTCTTGCCGGACCCGTTCGGCCCCACCAGCGCGGCGACCGTGCCCTCGCCGATCCGGAAGGAGGCGTCATCCAGCAGCACCCGCCCGTCCGGCAGCACGTGGTGCACGTGCGCCACCTCGACGTGTCCCACCGCGGTCCCTCCCGGTCGCCGGCGATGCCCTCAGCCGAGGTAACCAGGCGGGCCACCCGCGCCGCAACGGGAATACCGCGCAGCGCCCGCCCAGCCACCTTTCCCGCGCAGCGTTCGCCCTAACCGGGCAAATCGCCCGCTACCGCGCACCTCACGCGGGAAAAGACGGCGGCCCGGGTCCGTCGGGGGAGGTTCACAGCACGGCGCGCAGGGCCGCCCGGCCCACGTCCGGCCGGGGCGAGTTGCACGTCGGGCACCGTGGCCCGCGGCCGGGGATGTTGAGCCAGTAGCCGTCCACGATCCCGCGGGTGGCCTGGATCGCGGCGGTCAGCTGCTCGCTGGTGACCTCCGCGCCGGGCGGGTTGGTGGACAGCCCGGCCAGGACGGCCACCTGCGGATTGGCCGCCCGCGCCTCTGCCGCCGCCTCGCGGACGAACGTGGCGTACGTCTGGGTATCCCGCTCCAGGCTCTGCGCCTGCAGTTCGATGACGTCCGATGTCCTGGCGACCGCCCCGGCCAGGCCCAGCCGGAGGAACTGGCGCCACCGCGGGCCGCCGGCTGGGTCCGGGTGGACGGTGGTGAGGTTCAGCGCGGGGGACACGATCAGCGCCAGGCCGTGCGCGTGCGCGATGTCCCGGGCCCGGCGCGCGGCCTCCGCCGGGTTGAGCTGCTCCGCGAGCGGCGTGAACGACCACGCCTCCGGGTCGTACAGCACGGCGCGCGTGCCGGGGGGCAGCTGGCCGCCGGACACCGCCTGATCCAGGTCGCCGACCGACGAGAACGTCACCACGGGCTGCGCGCCGGCCTCGGCGAGCGGCTTCTGGCCGGTGTGCAGGAGCTCCAGGACCCGGGACCGCTGCAGCCCGGCCAGCACCGCGGGTTCCGACGCCACCTGCGCGAGCGCGGCCCTGGTCAGCATCCAGGCGGCAGGCCCGCCGGGGTCAGGCCCGCCGGGGTGAAGGCGCCGGACGGCGCGGATCCGGGAGCGGACGCCTGGCCGCGGGGCGGTGTGGACGACGAGCAGCTGGCGAGCACGCAGGTGACGGCGGTGAGGGCCGCGGCCCCGCACACTTCGCGGGCCGCCGCCGCCATCAGCCGGGCGGGCCGGGACGCGATCATGGGCTCCTCGGTAGGTGTCTGGCCGGGCCTTCCTGGCCGGCACCGGGCCCGGCTGCTGGCTGGCGGCCGCAGCCAGCGCCCCGCGTTCGCAGATTACCCGCTGTGTCTGGTCCAGGCCCGTTGGGTGAGAGACCGGTGTGGGCAGGACCGGCGGATGACGGCCCCGTACGGGACGGGCCCGTACGAGACGGCCCGGTACGCGGAACTCAGCCAGCCCGCCCGCGAAGCCGTAGCGAGCCCAGCTGGACGTTGGCGGTCAGGCCGTTGTGCGGGGCGACCAGGGTCTGGCCGATGACCTGCACCACGGCTTCGTAGGCCGCCGGGCCCGAACTGCTCGCCGGCGCTGCGGACACTTGCGTGATGGTGCCCTCGACCCCGCTGACCTGCGCAGCCGGGACGGAGATCGTCGCGGTCCCGCCGACCTTCGCCGCTGAGCGGTCGGCCCGCGGGATCAGCAGCCTGACCTGCCACCCCCCGCCCGTGCGCAGCGTGATCACCGGCGGCGCCTGCTGCGGCCGGGGCGAGGCCGGGGCGCGCGCCGCGGAACTGCTCAGCCCGGCCGGGCTGACCAGCTCACCGGGCTGCCCGTCGATGGCGACGACGGTCCCGCTGGCCGGCGCCACGATCTCGGTGGCGGCCAGCTTCCCCCGGTCCGCGGCCCGCCGGGCCCGGTCCCTGGCCAGCTGAGCCTGGGCGGCGGCGATGCTGGCCGCCGCAGACCGGTCGGCCCGTAGCGCGGCCAGGTTCGCCCGGTCGGCGGTGATCGCGGCCCGGACCGCCGCCGGCCCCGCCGCCCCGGTCTCGGTGGCGAGCACCTCGCCCGGTGCGGACGGACTGCCCCAGGCGGACCAGGACCATGCTGACCCGGCCGGAGGCCCCGAAGTTGAGGCTGGCGACGCCGCTGCTGCTGACCACACCGGTGAGCGAGTGGCTGTCCGCGGCGAGGATCGAGGGCACGTACAGCGCCACGCCCACCAGGGAGGCGGCGGCCAGCAGGATCCCGGCCAGGCGCGGGGTGCGGCCGGCGAACATCCGCGAGCCGTCCCCGGCGCGGTCACCCGGTGCCCGGCGCGGGAAGAGAACCGCCAGCAGCGGGGCGCGCCGCCCGGGCCGTTCCTCCTCCGGGTCCAGCTCGTCGTCGCCGTCGTCCCACGGGTCATCGTCCGGGGGCGGCGGCAGGCGGAAGCCGTCCCCGTCAGTCCCGTCCCCATATCCGGAATCGGGTTGGCCAGAATACCGATACCCGGAACCGGAATAGCGTGAGCCGGGGTCGAAATAGCGCGGGCCCGGATCGTCCGGCCAGGGGTACGCAGAGTCGTAGCGGCCAGGCTCGGGGTACCCGGGGTCGCGGAATCCGGGCGGACCGGCCGAGTAATCCCGGGAATCGGCATAACCGGTTCCCGGGAAACGGTCCCCTGTTATTCGGTCCCCGGTCATTCGGTCGTCAGGATAACCGTCCCCGGTCATAGCGGTCCCCGTCATAGCGGTCCCCGTCATAACCGTCCCCGTCATAACCGTCCCGGTCATAGCGGTCCCCGGGGTAACGTCCCTGGCCGGGACCAGGGCCCGGGAAGAACCTGTTCCGCGGATACGGTGCGGTCTCATAGTCATCGCCGGCGCCGTAATCATCCGCGGCGGCGTCCTCCGCCGGATCCGGGCCGTCCTGGATCAGCATGCTCCGCGGGCGGGAGAGCGGCCACCGGGACCAGTCGCGCCGCTTTCTCCCGGGTGCCGGGCGGCCCCGTGCCGCAGGCGCCGGTTTCTCCCAGTCCTGGGGTTCGGCCCCCTCGGGGGAGTCGTCCCCGATAAGGAGGGACACGTCGGCTCACTCCAATAGCTGCGGGGATAACGAAGTTATCACAGCGCTTTGCGGCACTGAGCCTGATTCGGCGACCTTACGTTCTGCTCTGGTGAGGCAGCTGCGGCGGCCCGCGCGCCGTGGCCACCGCATAAAACGTTTGACTGCGTCAATGGGATCTGCGTACCCGCTTTAGTGCAGGTACTTAATAGATATTCTGGTCTTTGCCCAATTCCCGCGGGGGAGAGGGCGGGCGTCGGCGGCCGTCCCGGGACCAGGGGCGGTGCCGTCCCGGCCGGGCCAGGACCGCGGTCAGCTCGTGCAGCGCATGCAGGGAGTGCGCGCTCAGCACCGCATCGCAGTACGGCCAGGCCGCCGCCATCCCGCCGGCCAGCGGACGGTACTGCTCGCTCTTGGTCCGCGGGTTGACCCAGATGATTCGGTGCGCGACCCGGGAAAGCCGCTGCATCTCGCGGCGCAGCACGGCCGGCTCCCCGGTATCCCACCCGTCTGAAATGATCACGACGACGGCCCCGCGGGCCAGGCCAGGCGGCCCACGGTGTCGTTGAACTCCTTCAGCGACGCGCCGATGCGGGTCCCGCCCAGCCAGTCCGGCGCGGCCTGGCCGGCCCGCTGCAGGGCCTGCTCGGGCGGCATGTGCGCGAGCGCGCCGGTGAGCCGGGTCAGCCGGGTGGCGAAGGTGAACACCTCAGCCTCAGCCCCGCCCGCCGCGCAGTACAGCAGCTGGAGCATGGCCCGCGCGTAGGGTTCCATCGACCCCGAGATGTCACACAGCACGATCAGCTGGCGCGGCTGCATCGCCGGGGCCCGGCGGGCCAGCCGGAGCGGGTGGCCGCCGGTCCGCCGGGCGTGCCGCAGCGTGCTGCGCAGGTCCGTGCGGCGGCCGCGGGCCGCGGGGTGCTCGCGCCGGGAGCGGCGGAGCGGGACGGCCAGGGTCAGCTCGCTCATCAGGCCGGTCAGGGCCTGCAGCTCAGCCGGGGTCAGCTCGGCGAAATCCGTGCCCGCCAGCCGCTCGGCCCGGCTGGCCAGCACCGGGCGGGCGGTCTCTGGCTGATCCGCGTCCGCCTCCGCGGCCTCGCCGGCCAGGCCGTCCGCTGATCCGGCTCCGGAGCCGGGATCGCCGGCCTCGCCGCGCCGGCCGCCGATGGCCCGGGCCGGGGAGCCGGGTGCTCCTGCGCGGCCCGCGCGGCCTCGGCCAGCAGGTCGTCCGCGGCCGGCCGGGGCCAGTCCGGCGCCGGTGGCCCGGGCGGCCCGGCAGGCTGGGCGGCCGCCCCGCCGAACAGGTCGCTGAACACCCGCTGCACGGTCTCGACCTGCTCCGGCCCGGAGGCGAACGTGGCCAGGGCGCACAGGTACAGCTCGTACTGGGTGGCCGGGCGGACCAGGGGCACGGCCCGGGCGAACCGCTCGCAGCGGCCCGGGCCGGCCGGGACCCCGGCGTCCCGGAGTTCCGCGCCGAGCCGGGCGGCGATCAGCGCCAGGTCGGCCGGGATCCGGTCCCCGTTCGTCCGCTCAGCCATCACCGGCCGCCGCGGCGAACCCGGCCGCCCGGAGCACCTGGAGGTCCTCGGAGTACTTCAGCACCACGCCCGCGGTCTGGGCTGCCACCGTCTCGTCGAGCCGGTCCGCGCCCAGCACGACCAGGGCCTGGGCCCAGCTGATCGCCTCGGCCACGCCGGGCGGCTTGGCCAGGTCCAGGTCGCGGAGCCGGTCGACGCCGCGGGCCACCTGCCCGGCCAGCGGTTCCGCGGCGGCGGGTACCCGCCGCCGGATGATGGCCGCGACCCGTTCGGTGTCGGGGTACTCGATCCAGTGGTAGAGGCAGCGGCGCTTCAGCGCGTCGTGCAGGTCCCGGGTCCGGTTGGAGGTGAGCACCACGACCGGCGGCACCGCGGCCCGGCGGGTGCCGAGTTCCGGGATCGTGACCGCGGACTCCGCGAGCAACTCGAACAGGAACGCCTCGAACTCGTCGTCGCCCCGGTCCACCTCGTCGATCAGCAGCACGGCCGGGCGCGGGCCGGGATGGTCCAGCGCGGCCAGCAGCGGCCGGGCCAGCAGGTAGTCGGCGCTGAACAGGTCCGCGTCGCGGAGCGTCTCGCCGCGGGACTCCGCCAGCCGGATCGCGAGCAGCTGGCGCGGGTAGTTCCATTCGTACAGGGCCTCCGCCGCGGTCAGGCCCTCGTAGCACTGGAGCCGGATCAGCGGCGTGTCCAGGACCGACGCGAGCGCCTTCGCCGCCTCCGTCTTCCCTACCCCGGGCTCGCCTTCGAGCAGGATCGGCTGGCCCATCCGCGCGGCCAGGAACAGCGCCACGCCCAGCGGTTCGTCGGTCAGGTATCCGGCGCCGTCCAGGTCGCGCACCAGCCGGCCGACATCGGGCAGCCGCTCAGAAAGGTCACTCACGGGCATAACTCCATCATGCGGCAGGGGGCCGGATGCTGCGGGCACAGTCACGGGCTACAGAGCCAGGTCGGCGCGTACCGGGCGGCCCTGCAGCGCGGACCACACGTTGGCCGGGGTGAGCGGCATGTCCGCGTGCCGCAGGCCCAGCGGGCGCAGGGCATCGACCACCGCGTTGACCACGGCGACCGGCGAGCCCACGGTGGCCGATTCCCCGACGCCCTTGGCGCCGATCGGGTGGTGCGGGCACGGGGTGACGGTCTGGCCCAGCTCCCACGACGGGCACTCCAGCGACGTGGGCAGCAGGTAGTCCATGAACGAGCCGCCCAGGCAGTTCCCGTCCTGGTCGTAGGTGATGACCTGCATCAGCGCCATGCCCACCCCGTCGGCCAGGCCGCCGTGCACCTGCCCTTCGACGATCATCGGGTTGATCCGGACGCCGCAGTCGTCCACCGCGATGAACCGGCGCAGGGCGACCGCGCCGGTGCCCGGGTCCACGTCCACCACGCAGATGTACGCGCCGTAGGGATAGGTGAGGTTCGGCGGGTTGTACACGGTCTCGGCGTCCAGGTGCCCCTCGACGCCGGCGGGCAGCTCCAGCGAGGAGTGCGCGGCCATCGCGATCTCGGCGATGGTCCGGCCCTGCTCGGGGTCGCCGCGGACCTGCCACCGGCCGCGGGCCCACTCCAGGTCCTCCGGCGCGGCCTCCAGCATGGCCGCGGCGACCACCCGGGCCCGCTCCCGGACCTTGCGGGCCACCACCACGGCCGCCGCGCCGGACACGGGCGTGGACCGCGACCCGTAGGTGCCCAGCCCGAACGGGGTCCGGTCGGTGTCGCCGTGCACCACCTCGACGTCGTCCGGGCGCAGGCCCAGCTCATGGGCGACGATCTGGGCGAACGTGGTCTCGTGGCCCTGGCCCTGGGTCTGGCAGGAAATGCTCAGCACCGCCGCGCCGGTGGGGTAGATCCGCAGGTCGGCCCCGTCGGCCATGCCCAGGCCGAGGATGTCCATGTCCTTGCGGGGCCCGGCGCCGACTCCCTCGGTGAAGAAGCTCAGCCCGATGCCCATGTACTCGCCGCGGGCCCGCCGCTCGGCCTGCTCGCGCCGCAGTTCCGGGTACCCGGCCAGGTCCATCGCGACGTGCAGGGCCCGGGGGTAGTCCCCCGAGTCGTACTCCCACCCGGTCGGGCAGGTGTAGGGAAACTGCTCGGGCCGCAGCAGGTTCCGCATCCGCAGGTCGGCCGGGTCCTGGCCGAGCTCGGCGGCCAGCAGGTTGACCATCCGCTCGACCAGGTACACGCCCTCGGCGATCCGGAACGAGCAGGAGTAGGCCACCCCGCCGGGGGCCTTGTTCGTGTAGACCCCGGTGACCTCGCAGTACGCGGCCTGCAGGTCGTAGGACCCGGTGAAGATGTGGAAGAACCCGGCCGGGTACTTGCTGGGCTGCGCGGACCCGTTGAACGCGCCGTGGTCGGCCAGCACCCGGGCCCGCAGGGCGAGGATCCGCCCATCCCGGGTCGCGGCGATCTCACCGTGCATGTGGTAGTCGCGGGCGAACGCGGTGGACATCAGGTTCTCCGACCGGTCCTCGACCCACTTCACCGGCTGGCCGGTGATGATGCTGCCGACCACCGCGCACAGGTAGCCCGGGTACACCGGGACCTTGTTGCCGAACCCGCCGCCGATGTCCGGGGAGACGACCCGGATCTTGTGCTCGGGCAGCCCGGCCACCAGCGCGTACAGGGTGCGGTGCGCGTGCGGCGCCTGGGTGGTGGCCCACACGGTGAGCTTCCCGGTGACCGGGTCCATCTCGGCCACCGCGCCGCAGGTCTCCAGCGGCGCGGGATGCGAGCGGGGGTACAGCATGTCCTGGGTGACCACGACGTCGGCGGCGGCGAACGCGGCGTCGGTGGCGCCCTGGTCGCCGGCCGACCAGTCGAAGATGTGGTTGTCCTGCTGGCCGGCCACGTCGTCGCGGATCACCGGGGCGCCCTGGTCCAGCGCCCGGGTCGCGTCCACGACCACCGGCAGCGGCTCGTACTCCACGGCGATCAGCTCGAGCGCGTCCCGGGCGGAGTAGCGGTCCTCGGCCACGACGAACGCCACCTCCTGGCCCTGGAACCGGACCTTGTCGGTGGCCAGCACGGCCTGGACGTCGCGGGACAGGGTGGGCATCCAGGCCAGCTTCCGCTGCTCCAGCATCTCGCCGGTGATGACGGCCCGGACCCGCGGGTGGGCCAGCGCCGCGGCGGTGTCCATGCTCACGATGCGGGCGTGTGCCAGCGGGCTGCGCAGGATCGCGCCGTACAGCATCCCGGGCCGCTGGATGTCGTCCACGAACGTGCCCTGGCCGCGCAGGAACCGGGCGTCTTCCTTGCGCCGGACCGGGCCGTAGGCGCCGTCGGGGGCCGGCTCGGCTGCGCTCATCGTCGCTCCCCAGGCTGGGCGGCCCCGCTGGTCTCGTCCCGGCCGGCCCCGTGCTGGGCGGCCCCGTGCTGGCTGGCCTCATGCTGGCTGGCCTCGTACTCGCCAGCCCAGCGGACCGCCCGCACGATGTTCTCGTACCCGGTGCACCGGCACAGCTGACCGGACAGTGCCTCGCGGATCTCGTCCGGGGACGGATCCGGGTCGTGGTCCAGCAGCCACCGGGCGGTCATCATCATGCCCGGCGTGCAGAACCCGCACTGCAGCCCGTGGCACTCCGCGAATCCCTGCTGGACCGGGTCCAGCTGGCCACCGCGGGCCAGGTCCTCGACCGTCCGCACCCGGCGCCCGTCGGCCATGGCCGCCAGCACCGTGCACGACTTCACCGGGGTCTCGTCCAGCCAGACCACGCAGGCCCCGCAGTTGGACGTGTCGCATCCCCAGTGGGAGCCGGTCAGGCCGAGGTCATCGCGGAGGAAATGGATGAGCAGCAGCCGGGCCTCCACATCCCTGGTGTGGCTGACCCCGTTCACGGTCATCGTTATCTGCATATCGTCGCGGGCCCGTCAGGCTGCCCGACCCGCGCCAGCGCGCGGCGCAGCGACCGGATGGTGAGCTCGCGGGCCAGGTGGCGCTTGTAGTCGGCCGGCCCGCGCTGGTCGGACACCGGGCGGCAGGAGGCGGCGGCCAGGTCGCCGGCCCGGGCGAAGCTCTCCTCGGTGGCCGGGGCGCCGCGCAGGAACTCCTCGGCCTCGGCCGCGGCGAAGTGCGGCGCGCCCACCGCGGTCAGCCCGATGCCGGCGTCAGCGATGGTCCCGCCGTCCCGCCCGCCCCCGTCCCGCCCGCCCCCGTCCGGGCCGGCGCCGTCCAGCCACAGGGCCGACCCGGCCGCGCCCACCGGCCAGTCGCCGGCCCGGCGGCCCACCTTCTCGTACGCGCTCCCGCCGCCGGGCCGGATGGCGATCCGGATCTCGGTCAGGATCTCGCCCGGCGCGACCACGGTCTCGTACGGCCCGGTGTGGAAGTCCCGGGCCGGTACCGTCCGGGTCCCCCCGGGGTGCGCGATGACCATCGTCGCCTTGAGCGCGGCGAAGGCGGCCGACAGGTCCTCGGACGGGTCGGCCTGGCAGAGCGAGCCGCCGACCGTGCCCCAGTTCCGCACCACCGGGTCAGCGATCACCCGCTCGGCGTCGTGCAGGATCGCGAAATGCCGGGCGGCCCCGGGCGAGTCGAGCAGCTGCGCGTGCCTGGTCAGCGCCCCGATCCGCAGCTCGGTGCTGACCCGGGGGGGCGACCCCCCGGAGCCCCCGGCTCGCCGCTCCGCGCCGAGGACGGCGGAGCCGTCCGGGCCGGTGACCGTGAGATAGGACAGCTCACTGAGGCCGTTGATGTCGATCAGCGTCTCCGGCTGGGCCAGCCGCAGTTTCATCATCGGGATCAGGCTGTGCCCGCCCGCGAGGATCCGCGCCTCGGGACCGAACCGGGCCAGCAGGGCGAGGGCGTGCGCGACGCTGGTGGCCTTCTCGTACTCGACGTAGGCCGGCACCTGCATACGCGCTCCCTCGGGTCACCGTTGTCTGCGAGTGTACGAGTGGGCCTGGCCAGCGGTAATAATCAGAAGGTTATGAGCGATATCCAGAACCGGCGAGGGCGCCGGGGCGGTCAGGGCCGGGCGGGCGGCCGGGGCGGGCCGGATCGATGACCCTGACCCAGCTCAACGCGTTCGTGCTGGTCGCCCGGCTGGGCTCGGTGACCTCCGCCGCGAACGCGCTCGGCGTCAGCGAGTCCGCGGTCTCCCAGGCCCTGACCGCCCTCCGCCAGCACCTCGGCGACCAGCTGGTCAGCCGCGGCCCCAGCGGGATGACGCTGACCGCGGGCGGTTCCCGGCTGCTGGCCACCGCCTCGCAGATCGTGGTGCTCGGCGCCGAGGCGCACGCGGCGGTCCGGGCCGCCCAGGGCGCGCCGGAGCAGCTGCGCGTGGTGGCCTCGCCTACCTTCGCCGAGTTCGTGGCCAGCCCGCTGACCGAGGCGTTCCGGCGGCGCTTCGCCGGGCCGCTCGAGGTGTCCGCCGGGGTGGCCGTGACCCACGAGATGGCGGTGCTGGTCGGCAACCGGCTGGCTGACGTGGCCATCGGCCCCCGCGTGTCCGGTGACCCGGGCCTGCCGGTGGTGAGCGAGCCGATCTTCCGGTACCGCCTGGTGGTGGTGGCCGCCGGGCAGTCGCGGCTGCGCGGCAGCCCGCAGCAATGGCGGTGGCTGGTGGACCCGTCCGGCACCGACCCGGGCAGTGACACGGGCCAGCTGCTCGCGGCGCTGCGGATCCCCGAGGACATGATCGGCGTGTTCCCCAACCAGACCGCCGCGTGGGCCGCGGCCGCCGACGGGGCCGGGGTCGCGCCGGCCGTCGAGCATCTGGTCACCCAGCAGCTGCGCCGGGGCGAGCTGTCCCTGGTCGACCTGCCGGGCACGCCGGTGGACGGATGCTGGCACGTGACCCTGCTGGAACGCCAGCACCGGAGCACGGTGGCCAGCGCGCTGCGCCGCTTCCTGACCACGCCGGAGGCCATGCAGCTGATGCGCGCGCCCACGGCCGGGGTTCCGCCGTCGCGGTTCCGGCCGCCGGTCTACGTGACGATCTGGAGCTAGGCCGCCTGTCCGGACAGGTCTGGGCCGGGCCGGCGGGCCGAGTTAAGCAAGCACTTATTCACGTATTGCGCGCGCCTGGCCGGCGGGCGGATCATGTGGCTCACCTCACAGAGGCATGCATGCCCGCCAATCCAGAGTGGGAGTGGCCTGATGCGGATGGAATCCGATGGGCATAGCCGGGGTAACCCGCGCCTGTACGAACTGGTCGAGAACGCACCGAAAGAGGGCAAGAGCCCCACGGTGTGGGCCTGGCCGCAGCTCATCGACTACCTGAAGATCGCGGGCCAGCCGGTGGCCGGCCCGTGGCCGCCGCACCAGCAGCCGCGCCCCGATCCGGAGGAGGACACCCTCCCCGTCGCGGTGGCTGATCCGGAAAATTCTCCGCAACGAGGCCCGGTCCGGCCCGCTGGCACCACCATCGGGGCCTCGGATGGCGGTACTCCCGCCGCCGGTACCGGGGCCGGCCCTTCCGCCAGCACCGCCGGCGACGACGACTGACCCACGACCGGGCGTCCGGGGCAGTGCCGTCCGGACAGGACACTGGAGGATCGGATGTACCCGTCTCGGTTCCGTTACGAGGCACCGCGCTCCCTCGACGAGGCCATCGCCACGCTGCGCGACGGCGGGGACTACGCCAAGGTGCTGGCCGGCGGCCAGAGCCTGGTCCCGCTGATGAAGCTGCGTTTCGCCTCGCCGGAGCTCGTGGTGGACATCAACAACCTGCCCGGCCTGGACTACCACCGCGCCGACCCGGACGGGACGCTGCGGATCGGCGCGCTGTGCCGGCACGCCGACCTGGAACGCTCGGCCCTGCTCAAGTCCTCGCAGCCGACCATGGCCGCGGCCGCGCCGCTGATCGCCGACCCGATCGTGCGCAGCCGGGGCACGCTGGTGGGCTCGCTCTGCCACGCCGACCCGCAGGGTGACTGGGCGTCGGTGGTGACCGCGCTGGGCGGGTCCGTGGTGGCCCAGGGACCGCGCGGCCGGCGCACGATCCCGGTGGCCGACTTCGTCACCGGGCCGTTCGAGAACGTCCTGGAGCCCGACGAGATCGCGGTGGAGGCGGTCATCCCGGCCGCGGCCGGCGCCCGCTCGGGCGGGTACCTCAAGCTGGAACGCCGGGTCGGCGACTTCGCCACGGTCGGGGTGGCGGTGGCCCTGGAGACTTCCGGCGGCCCGGGCCAGGACGGCACCGTGACCAGGGCCGGGATCGCGCTCACCGGGGTGGGCGGCTCCACGATCGCGGCCACCGAGGCGGCCCGCGCGCTGACCGGCCAGCCGCTCACCGCGCAGACCATCGAGGCGGCCGCCGGGCTGGCCGCGGAGGCCGCGCATCCCCGGACCGACCACCGCGGCAGCGCGGACTACAAGCGGCACATGGTGCACACGTTCGTCACCCGCATCCTGAGCCGGGGCGACACCGGCCAAGCCGGCACCGCGGAAAGGGCAGCCTGACATGACAGTCGTGTACGAGGACCACGAGGGCGAGGCCGGGACCGACATCCCGATGCGCCGGATCCGGTTCACGATCAACGGCCAGAAGAAGATCGCGGAAGTCGAGCCCCGGCTGCTGCTGGCCCACCTGATCCGCCGCGGGCTCGGGCTGACCGGCACGCACATGGGCTGCGACACCACCAACTGCGGCGCGTGCACGGTGCTGGTGGACGGCCGCCCGGTCAAGTCCTGCACCATGCTGGCCGTGCAGGTGGACGGCCGCGAGATCAGCACCGTCGAGGGGCTGGCCACCGCGAGCGAGCTGCACCCGCTGCAGGAGGGCTTCAAGGAGGAGCACGGCCTGCAGTGCGGCTTCTGCACCCCCGGCATGATGATGGCGGCCAAGGCCCTGCTGGACGAGAACCCCGACCCGAGCGAGGAAGACGTCCGCTGGGCCCTGTCCGGCAACCTGTGCCGGTGCACCGGCTACCAGAACATCGTGAAGTCGGTGCTGTGGGCCGCCGACAAGCTCCAGAAAGAGGGCTGACGCCGTGTCCCAGGCACTCGACGAGATCAAGATCGGCGGGCTCGGCGCGAGCCGCAAGCGGGTCGAGGACAACCGCTTCATCCGCGGCAAGGGCAACTACACCGACGACATCACCCTGCCCGGCATGCTGCACATGGAGATCCTGCGCAGCCCGCTGGCGCACGCCCGGATCAAGTCCATCGACGCCAGCCGGGCGTGGGAGATCCCCGGCGTGCGGCTGGTGCTGACCGGCGAGATGATGGCCACCCGGAACCTGGCCTGGATGCCGACCCTGTCCTACGACACCCAGGCGGTGCTGGCCACCGACAAGGTACGGTTCCAGGGCCAGGAGGTGGCCTGCGTCATCGCCGATGACCCCTACATCGCCAAGGACGCGTGCGAGGCCATCGACGTCGAGTACGAGCCGCTGCCCGTCATCGTTAATCCCCGCCAGGCCGTCGCCGAGGGCGCGCCGGTCATCCGGGACGACAAGGCGGGCCAGGCCGGCAACGTCATCTACGACTGGGAAGTCGGCGACGCGGAGGGCACCGAGGCGGCGTTCGCGGCGGCGGACGTGGTCTCCCGGCTGCAGCTGCACTACCCCCGCTCGCACCCGTCCCCGATCGAGTGCTGCGGGTCGGTGGCGGACTTCGACCGGGCCACCTCGAAGCTGACCGTCTACATGACCACCCAGGCGCCGCACATCATCCGGGCCGCCGTCGCGCTGGTCGCCGAGCTGCCCGAGCACATGATCCGGATCATCTCGCCGGACATCGGCGGCGGGTTCGGCAACAAGGTGCCGGTCTACCCGGGCTACGTCTGCACGATCCTGGCCTCGATCCTGCTGGAACGGCCGGTCAAGTGGATCGAGGACAAGTCCGGCAACCTGATCTCCACCCACTTCGCCCGGGACATCTACCTGGACGGCGAGATGGCGCTGCGCCGGGACGGCAAGATCCTGGCCGTGCGGATGCGCACCCAGGCCGATCACGGCGCGTTCTTCTCCGACGCCCAGCCCAGCAAGTTCAAGATCGGGCTGCTGCACTCGGCGTTCGCCGCCTACGACATCCCGGTCGCGCACCTGTCTACCCGGGGCACGTACACCAACAAGGCACCCGGCGGGGTGGCCTACCGGTGCTCGTTCCGGGTCACCGAGGCCATGTTCTTCCAGGAACGCATGATGCAGGCGGCCGCCCAGGACCTGGGCCTGGACCAGGCCGCGTTCCGGCGGATGAACTTCGTCCGCGACGACGACTTCCCGCACCGGACGCCGTTCGGCTTCCTGACCGACTCGGGGCAGTACGGCAAGTGCCTGGATGTCGGGCTGCGGGCCGTCGGCTACGAGGACTTCCGCAGGCAGCAGGAGGAAGCCCGGGCCCGCGGCCGCCTGCTCGGCCTGGGCATCTCCACCATGACCGAGCCGCTCGGCGCGGGGAACAGCCGCGAGTACGACATCCTGGGCATCAAGATGTTCGACTCCGCCGAGCTGAAGATCCACATGACCGGCAAGGCCATCGTCCGCACCGGGGCCCGCGGCCAGGGCCAGGGGCACGAGACGACCTGGGCCCAGATCGTCAGCCACGAGCTCGGCATCCCGGCGGACGACATCGTCGTCGAGGAAGGCGACACCGACACCGCGCCGTTCGGGATGGGCACCTACGCGTCGCGGAGCACCCCGGTGGCCGGGGCGGCGGTGGCCATGGTGTCCCGCAAGATCCGGGCCAAGGCCCGCAAGCTGGCCGCGCATCTCCTCGAGGTGTCCGAGGAGGACATCGAGTGGGAGCTCGGCCGGTTCTACGTGCGCAGCGCCCCGGACCGCGGGGTGACCATCCAGGAATGCGCGATGGCCGCGTACAGCAACATGCCGGACGGCATGGAGCCCGGCCTGGAGAACACGGCCTACTACGACCCGCCCAACCTGACCTGGCCGTTCGCGGTGTACATCGTCACGGTCGAGGTTGACCCCGAGACCGGGGTGTGGGACGTGCTGAACACGGTGGCCGTGGACGACTGCGGGGTCCGGATCAACCCGATGATCGTCGAGGGCCAGATCATGGGCGGCCTGGCCGAGGCCTACGCCATGGCCAACATGCAGTTCATCACCTTCGACGCGGACGGGAACTGCGTCGGCTCGAACTACATGGACTACCTGCTGCCCACCGCCTGGGAGACCCCGGGCTTCGAGCTGCACAGCGAGGTGGTCACCCCCTGCCCGCACCACCCGATCGGCGCCAAGGGCATCGGGGAGTGCGCGGCGGTCGGCGGCCCGGCCGCGTTCGTGAACGCGGTGCTGGATGCCCTGTCCGGGACGGGAGTGCGGAACATCGACATGCCGCTGCTCCCCGACCGGGTCTGGGAGGCGATCACCCAGCGCCATGACGTCTCGGGGGCGCCCCCCGTCCGCACGGACTGAATGCGGGCGGACTGGAGGGAGTTGGCGATGCACAGTTTCGATGTGCTGGAGGAGGCCGGCGAGCTGACCCGGCGGGGCCAGCCGTTCGCGCTGGCCACCGTGGTCTGGCGGCAGGGCCCGTCCTCGGGCCAGCAGGGCTCCCGCGCGATCATCACCGCCGGGGGGGACCTGCACGGCTGGATCGGCGGGGCGTGCGCGGAGCCGGTGGTGATCCGCGAGGCCCGGGAGGTGATCACCGAGGGCACGCCGCGGCTGCTGCTGCTCGGCACCCCAGAGCAGTTTGCCAGCCGGGCCCAGGCCGGGGCGGCCATGCCGGACGGGATGACGTTCGTGCCGATCGCCTGCCAGAGCGAGGGCGCGCTGGAGGTCTACATCGAGCCGGTGCTGCCCGCGCCGCACCTGGTGATCGTGGGGCGGTCGCCCATGGTGGCGACGCTGGCCGACCTGTCCCGGGCGCTGGGCTGGCGCACCACGGTGCTGGACCGCGGGGCGTTCTCCGCGTCCGACGCGGACGAGAGCTCGATGGTGGTCGTGGCCACCCAGGGCCACGGCGACGAGGAGGCCGTCGAGCAGGCGGCCGCGGCCCGGCCCGCCTACCTGGGCCTGGTCGGGTCGGCCAAGCGGGGTGCCGCGGTCCTCGGCTACCTCCAGGACCGGGGCGTGCCGCAGCAGCAGCTCGACCGGGTGCGCGTGCCCGCGGGCCTGGACCTGGGCCGGACGTCGCACCGGGAGATCGCGGTCGCGATCCTGGCCGAACTGGTCCAGCTGCGCGCGTCCGGCGGTCTGCTGGCCGCGGGCCGCGGGCTGGCGGGGCGCCCGGCTGCCGAGCAGGGGCCAGCCGAGGTGACCGACCCGGTGTGCGGGATGACCGTGACCGCGGACGCGTCCAGCTACCCGCTGGAGCACGAGGGCCAGACCTACTACTTCTGCTGCGCCGGCTGCCGCCGGTCGTTCCAGGAGAACCCGGCGGCGCAGAAGGAGAGCCGATGCTGATCACCAACGACTTCGAGGTCGCCCAGCCGGTCGAGAAGGTCTGGACGTTCTTCGGGGACATCCCGCAGGTGGCCACCTGCCTGCCCGGCGCGGAGCTGACCGAGGACCTGGGCGGCGAGAAGTACAAGGGCCGGGTGGCCATCCGGATGGGCCCGGTGCGGCTGCAGTTCGCCGGTACCGCGGAGATCGCCGAACGGGACGACGCCGCCAAGCGGCTGGTCCTCAACGCGGCCGGGGCCGAGGCCAAGGGCCGCGGCCAGGCCAGCATGGTGGTCACCGCGACGCTGGCCCGCTCCGGCCGCGGCACCAGGGTCAACGTGGCCCAGGACCTCCAGCTGTCCGGCGCGGCCGCCCAGTACGGCCGGGGCATGATCTCCGACGTCTCGTCGGTGCTGATGCGGGACTTCGCCGCCACCATGCAGGACCGGATCGAGCGGGTCGAGCGCGGTGAGTCCGCCGAGCAGATCGCCGCCTCCGGCACCAGTTCGGCCAGCGGCCTGGCTCTCGGGCTGCGGGCCGCGGTCATGGCGCTGACCCGGGTGTTCCGCCGTTTCTTCGTCCCCTACCAGGCCGCGAGCTGAGAAGGAGCCCGTCATGGTTTTGTGGTGGATCGGCAACGCAGTGCTGCTCGTCGTGGTGCTGCCGGTCGTGATCTTCCTGCTGAACCGGGTGCTCGCCGCCCTGGAACGGATCCGGGGCGCCGCCGACCAGATCCTGGCCGGGGGAGTCGAGCTCATCGGCGAACTGCAGTGCGTGCCGGAGGGCCTGGCCCAGACCGACGCCACGGTCGGCGAGGTAGCCGTGGGTGCGGTCCGGTACGCCGGCTCGGTCGCGAAACTTCTCGGTTAGGAGACAGCCAATGCCAGCAGCAGCCTGGGGGACCATCATCATCGCCGCGCTGATCATCGCGTTCACCGCGATCGGCCTGCTGCGGGTGATCTTCCACTTGCGGGCGATCCGGGCCACGCTCGTGGCGACCACCGGCGGGGTGCAGGCGGTCGCCCAGCTCACCAGCCCGGTACCGCCCCGGCTGACGTCGGTCAACGCGAGCCTCAAGCCGGTTCGTGACTTCTGCGAGACGGTGTGAGGAGCTACTGATGGAAATACACGGCATGGTCCTGGCCGCCGGGACGTCCACGACCGGCTGGGTGATCGGCTACACCATCGGCATCGTCGTCGTCCTGGTGGTGGTGGCGCTGGTGGTGCCGATCCTGCTGCTGGCCCGGGCGATCGGCAACGAGGCACCCAAGATCAACGACGCGCTGGCCGAGGCGGTCACCAACACCGCGCCGCTGGGTGCGCTGCGCACCACGATCGAGCACGCCACCATCATCATCGGCGGCCTGCAGCGCGGCCGCGCCCGGCTGGGAGGGTGACGATGCAGCCACATGTCCTGGCCATGTCCGGCACCGAGCACACGCTGTGGGTCACCGCGATCATCCTCGGCTTCGTCGTGGTGCTGGCCGTCGCGGCGCTGCTGTCCATCCTGGTCTGGCTGGTGAAGATCATCGACCGGCGGGTGGTCCAGATCGGCGGGACCCTGCAGGCCGCCGCGGACAACACCGCGGACACGGTGCTCATCCCGCAAGTCGCCGACGGTGTGGAGGCGGTCCTGGCTGAGGGCCTCCAGCATCACCTGTTCCTCGGCCGCGTCCTCGGGAAGGTGAAGTCTTGACCGCGCTGGTCGTCCTGACCGTCATCGTGATCGCCCTGCTCATCGCGGGCCTGGCCGTCTACCTGTTCTGGGTGGGCACGCTGCTGACCCGGATCGCCGGGAACCTCGAGGGCGCGGTGGGCATCGTGCGCACGATCGTGGGCCACGCCCGGCTCATCGGGCCCGGGGTCGAGCACATCAACCGGACCGGCGGCGTGGTGGCCGGGGCGCTGCCGCTGCTCTACGGGATGGCCGAGGAGATCGTGGTGGACGTCACCCCGGCCGCCGAGCGTCCCCAGCTCCCCGAGCCCGCCCGCCCGGCGTCCGGCCGGCGCCGGTCCCGGCTGCACGACGCGGTGGGGTTCACGCCGCACGCGTAGTTCGTTGCGGGCAGTCAGCGGACGCGGCGGGGCGGGGCAGCCCGGTGGCGCGGTCAGCTGCTGCCGGGACCGCCGATCCACTCCTCCCGCCAGGCCTGGTCGTACTGCTGGGCGTTGCAGCCCGGGTGGTAGACGGCGGTCAGCTCGCGGCTGATCTGCTCACGGTGGGCGCGGGTGCCCCCGGGCACCTCGAAGGTGGCGATGAACACCTTCCACCGGGAGCCGGCCCGGCGCACCCAGCACGGCGCGCTCGGGTGCCGGAACGGGAAACGCTCGGCCGAGAGGTCGTCGCTGTGCCCCACGTAGATGACCGCGTACCGTTCCGGCCGGGTGTCCGGGTCCGGCTTGCACAAGATCACGTAGACGGCGGCCACCGGCGGCGCGGTCCAGCCGGCCAGCACCCGCGGGCCCTCGAACGCGTACCCGGCCAGTGACCCGAGCCGGATCATCCGGCCGCGTCCTCGTCCTCGCTGATCGCCTCGGCCCGCACCACCGGGCCGGGCGGCAGGCCCGCGCGGGCCGCGGCCTGGCGCAGCTCCACGGTGGCCTTCTCGATGGCCTCCTCGCGGGTGCCGGCCTCGATGACCAGCTGCGCGCCGTACCGGGTCCGGCCGATCCCGGTGGCGATGCCGTGGCTGGCCGCGACGGCGTCGGCCAGCTCCACCACGTCCTCGCGGGTCAGCACCCGGTCACCTTCGGCCTCGACGCCGACGCTCCACCGCACCGCGTCCTCCAAGTTCCGGGTGGCCAGGCCCAGCATGGCCTGGTTCAGGTTGGCCTGGTTCAGGTTGGCCTAGTTCAGGGTCGGCAGCAGCGTAGCGAGTTCTTCCAGGCTGCTGAGGTCGTGGCCGGACAGGATCAGGTCGACGCTCGGGGCGGCGGCCAGCATCCCCAGCGTGGTCGGCCGGAAGTGCGGGTCGGTGCCCTTGTGCGGGTTCATCCACACCACCCGGTAACTGAGCCGCTGCAGCCGCTCCATCGCCGTGGCCAGTATTTCCGGGTCGCCGCGGTCCAGGCCGTCGGAGCAGATGACCACGATGCCGCCGCGGCATAGCCCGCGGCGGCCCCAGTCCCGGACGAAAGCGTCCAGGCTGGCCCCGATCCTGGTGCCGCCCTCCCAGTCGAACACGGCGCTGGCCGCCCGCTCCAGGGCGTCATCCGGCTTGCGGTGGTCCAGGGCCCGGGTGATCCGGGTCAGCCGGGTGCCGAAGCAGAACACCTCGACCCGGGTGGTGGCGCGCTGGGCCGAGTAGGCGAACTGGAGCAGGTGGCGGGAGTAGTCGGCCATCGAGCCGGACACGTCGAGGATGAGGATCAGCGGCCGGAGCCGGACCTTGCGCTGCCGCCAGGCCAGGACGGCGGGCTCGCCGTGCATGCGCAGCGACTCCCGCACCATCCGGCGCAGGTCGGGCGAGCGCCCGGCGGGCGCCGCCGCGGTCCGCCGGGTGCGCCGCCGGGGCGGGGTGAGCCGGATCCGGGCCATGATCCGCCGCAGCGCCGCGAGCTCCTCCGGGGTGCAGGCGGGAAACGACTTGTGCCGGAGCGTCTCGGCGTCGGACGCCATCAGGCCCAGGCTCACCTGTTCCTGGAGATCTTCCCCGGGATCGGTGGCCGGGACCTGCAGCACGCCCTCGGACCGGGCGTGCTCCGGATGCTGCAGCCTGAGCAGCTCCTGGACCGGGTCCCGGCTGCCGGTGAAAAACTGCCGGAACACCCGGTCGTAGACGGGAATGCTGTCCCGCCGGGTCACCAGCGTGGTCCGGCCGCCCCAGTACAGGTCCAGCAGGTCGGTGGGGTCCAGCGCGGCCATGGCCGCGCAGTAGGCCAGCACGTCCCCGGAGCCGACCGGCAGCCCGGCGGCCCGGAGCTGCGCCGTGAAGTCCACCAGCAGCGCGACGAAGGGGGCCCGCTCAGGCACCGGACGTGATTTCTTCCAGGTTGTCGCGGACCAGCTCGAGGTCGTCCCGTTCCTTGACCACCGCGCCGAGGGTGTCCCCGGCGACCTCGGTGCTCAGCCCGGTCTCGCCGAGGAAATCCAGGGTGCGGACCCAGTCGATGGTCTCGGCCACGCCGGGCGGCTTGGCCAGGTCCATCTCGCGGAGCCGGTTGACCGCCGCGACCACCTTGGCCGCCAGGGCCTGCGACACCCCGGGCGCCCGGACCAGGACGATTTCCACCTCGCGCTCGGGCGGCGGGTAACCGATCCAGTGGTAGAGGCAGCGCCGTTTGAGCGCGTCGTGCAGTTCGCGGGTCCGGTTCGAGGTCAGCAGCACCAGCGGCGGCTGCTCCGCCTTGATCGTGCCGACCTCGGGGATGCTGATCTGGAAGTCGGAGAGCACCTCGAGCAGGAACGCCTCGAACTCGTCGTCGGCCCGGTCCACCTCGTCGATGAGCAGCACCGCCCGGTCCCCGGCCCGCACCGCCTCCAGCAGCGGCCGTTCCAGCAGGAAGCGCGGGCCGAAGACCTTGTCCACCGCCTCATCCTCGGCGCCCGGCTGGTCGGAGCGGGCACGCTCGGACAGGGCCCGGATGTACAGCATCTGGCGGGCGTAGTCCCACTCGTAGAGGGCCTGGTTGGTGTCGATGCCCTCGTAGCACTGCAGCCTGATCAGCCGCCGCCCGAAGGCCTCCGCCAGGACCTTCGCGACCTCCGTCTTGCCCACCCCGACCTCGCCCTCCAGCAGGACGGGACGGTGCAGCGAGAGTCCCACGAACAGGGCGGTGGCCAGCCCGCGGTCGGCGAGGTAACCACCCTGGCGCAAGATCTCCGTGAGCTGGCTGACGGTGTCCGGGTACTCCATGCAGCGGTCAGTGACCCTCAGCCGCGCCGCGCACCAGGTCCGCGACGCCGCTGCCGTCGGCCTTGAGCTTGCCCTCGCGGGCCAGCTGGTTGCGCCAGGCGGTGCGCAGGTCCTCGTCGGGACCGGCCAGGCCGCCGAAGCCGACGTCGGCCATCTTCTTGCACGACTTGGTGTTACCGCAGTCATCGTCGAGGTCGGCGGCGGTCTGCTGCTGCGCGCTCCATACGGCGCGCAGCACCTCGAGGGCCTCGCCCGGCTGATCGTTCATATGCAGGTACCTTCCCGGTGTCCTGGGCCTGACTCTAATTCGCCGGGCCGGTTCAGGCGACCTCGGATTAAGCGTTCTCTTATCGGGGACCGGCTCAGCAGGGGACCGGCCCAGCCCGGGGACGGGGCCCAGCCGGGGGACGGGGCCCAGCCGGGGGACGGGGCTCGCTCAGCAGCTGCGGTTGACGGTGAGCGCCTTGATCGTCGCACCCCACTCGTAGGCCAGCTCGTACGGCCACATCGTGACCGGGATCGGCGCGGGCATCACGTACACCCGGCCGCTGAAGCACCGCTCCATCCGCAGCCGGCCCCGGGAGTCCTGCGGCCTGATCGTGACCAGGGTGATCGAGTGCCAGTGATACTGCCGGGCCAGCCGGGCCGCGTACTCCGCCTCCCCCTGGGTGGTGTCCGGGTTGGGGTCGAAGCAGATCTCCCTGACGCCCGGGATGGGCGGCGCGCACGGCCCGCTGGTGACGGCGTCGGAGCCGCGGGAGATCACCAGCACCGACGCGCGGTGCTCCGCGGCCAGCCGCAGCGCGGTCGAGTAGCGGTCCCCGGGACCGGCCATCATCACGATCGCGTTCACATGGGCCGGCATCCCGGAGACCGGGAAGATGAACAGGCGCGCGGTCAGCCCGCAGAACGCCAGGAACACCGCGGCAATGGTCCCGATCACGACCCTGCGCCGGGTGCGGCGGCGCGGGGCAGGGTCGTCGGCCGTCCCGGCGGAGGAATCCGGGACCTCGTTGGTCAGCACAGGCAGCCCTCGTGCGGGGAAGGCGAAACAGGAGATCTGGTCGGGAAACAGGCTATGTGCCCGGCGGCGGGACACGCCGGCGGCCTCCCGCTGCAGAGGCAATCCAGAGCTGGGGTTCAGCGGGGGGATAGGCGGCCAGCCGGGGGCAGGCCGCCGGGAGGGGCAGGCCGCCGGCCGGGCAGGCCGCCGGCCGGGAGGCAGACAATGGGACGGTGATCGACATCGAGCCGGCCAAGTTCGAGGACATGGTGGTGGCCGCGCTGGACAGCCTGCCGGAGGATCTCGGCCGGCTGATGCGCAACGTCGCGGTCACCGTCGAGCACGGCCCCGGCCGTCCCGGGTTGCTCGGGCTGTACCAGGGAATCCCGCTGACCAGCCGGACCTCCCAGTACGCCGGGGTGCTGCCGGACCGGATCACGATCTACCGGCGGGCCATCTGCGCGATCTGCAACTCCGAGGCCGAGGTGGTCGAGCAGGTCCGCCGGACGGTCATCCACGAGGTCGCGCACCACTTCGGCATCGACGACGCCCGGCTCCGGGAGCTCGGCTGGTGATCCCGTTCCCGCCGGGACGGGCCGGCCGCCGCCCCTTGGACGCTGGCTCAGTACCGCCCCGCTCCAGCAATACTGGGGGAAACGCCAGCCCGGGCCTGGCCCGCAAGGATGGCGCGTAGCTCGGAAGTGTCCTCGGCTGGGTACTCGTCAAGAGTCGCTTCAAGATCGCACCGCTGGGCCGGGGTGGAGTAGGCAGCCAGCTCGCGCGCGAGCTCGAAGGTCCGCTTGCGGTCCGCCTTAGGGACGGCCGGAATCAGCGGGGCGAAGAAGATAAGTATCAGTCCGGGGAGCAGAACCACGCCAGCGGGCTGGCTGCGCAGCACGATTCCGGCCGCCGTGAGCAACGCTCCGGCCAGCACGAGCCGCCCGCGCGGCCAGGCGCCGCCCGCGAACCGCATCAAGCCCAGGATGGTCAGCAGTGCGCTGGTACGGATAAACCTGCGGATCCCCCTGCTGCGGGTGGGAGGCGTGAGCCAGGAGCCCCCGGCTGTGCCGGACGAACTCCATACCGCCAGGTTCCGCCGATGCACTCGCCGTCTCATCGCGACCTCCTGCACCTGGCCCAGTGCTCTGTGTCGCCAATAGTACGCTTGTGCGCTCCGGCGAGGTGCCCTGCGGTGAGGTGCGCTCCGGGAACGGGGAACACGGGCGTGATCGGCTTGTCTCCCGGCCCTGGGCGTGTAACCCTATAGGGGTTACACACGGGTCATAGGAGGGCTCATGCCGAAGATCAACGTCTACCTTCCCGACGCCCTCGCCTCGGCAGTCAAAGCCGCCGGCGTGCCGGTGTCCGCGGTCTGCCAAGCGGCGCTCTCCGACGCGGTCGAGCGCGTCGGGCGAACCCGCAGGGGCATCGCGGCGCTCCGAGACCCCGCAACTCCCGCTGCCGTTATCCAGCGGATCGGGGAGGGCACCCGCAAGCGGATGACCCCGCGCCTCGTGGCCGCGCTCGGGGCCGCCGCGCTGGACACTGACAGTCAGGCCCGAACCGCTGTGTCGTCACTCGACCTCCTGCGCGGGCTGCTCGACGACGGCGAGAACCTTGCCGTGCGCCTGCTGCTCGCCCAGGGCGCCGACGTTGACGCACTTGCGGAGGCAACCAGGGCGAGCGAGACCGGCGAGCCCGGCCTTCCCGTCCCCGAGTCCAGTGACACCCTCCTCGGGAGGCTCACGATGCCAGGTCGGCTCGCGTGCGCTGCCGCGCTGGAAGCGGTCGTGGAACTCGGGCACAACTACGTGGGGTGCGAGCACCTTCTCGTCGGACTTGCCGCGAGCGAGGGCCGGGCCCGGGACCTCTTGGCCGGACACGGCATCCAGGCCACGGCACTCCGCCAGGCCATCAGTGCCGCCGCCGCAGGCGTCATGATTGAGCGGAGCAAATCAGCCGACCAGAATGCCGGCGCGATTGCCGACCTCACCCGCCTGCTCGAGGCCATCGAGCGCCAGCTCGCCGGGACCTCCGGCGGAAGTTCCCGGCCCGGCCAGCTCACCTGAGCAACCCTGTGGGCGGTAACGTTCCCGGAACGGTCCGGGCGTAGCGTCTGCCGCATGAGGGGGGCACGGTCGCAGCCCGGCAGGCGACTATGACGGACGGGGTCACGGGCCGCCGCTTCCGCCTGGCGTCGCCCGCCGCTGCGCTGGTCCTGGGCGGTCTGCTGCTGGCTTTGCTGATCGCCGACGTGCCCCTGGCCCACCTGGCCCACCAGAGCCTGAACGAGAGCAGCGGCTCCTTGCCGGTCTGGGTCACGGCACCCTTCGCGCTCGTGGGCTTCGTGGTGGCCTGGCGGAAGCCACGCAACCCGCTGGGCTGGGTCATCTTGGCCATGGCGGGCTTCTTCGCGCTCAGCGAGGACGCTAGCTACTACACGGTGGCCGACTACCGGCTCCATCATGGCGGGTTGCCGCTTGGCCCGGTGGCGCTGCTGACGGAGCCCGGCTGGGCACCCGGGCTGGTGCTTACCGGGCTGGCATTCCTGCTGTTTCCCGACGGCCGACCGCCGTCAGCACGGTGGCGGTGGGTGGTGTGGGTGTACGCCGCGGTGGCGTTCCTGTGGATAGGCGGTACCGTCGAGCTCACGGTGGCCGCCATCATCGGCCACCACATTCAGGTGGATTCCAGCGGGAACCTGCTGCTCCTTTCAGGCACGAACCGGGCCGCCGGATGGTGGAACATAGTGCAGGACGTGTTCTTCCCGCTGCTGGCGGTCTGCTGGCTGGCGTCGCTGGCGGGTCAGGCGCTCAGCTACCGCCGCTCGTCGGGGGAACGCCGCCAGCAGCTCAAGTGGCTGATGACCGGATTGGCCGTCCCCCTCGTGGGTCTCGGGATCATCGCGATCTCAGGCCTCCTCTCAAGCCGCTGGTCGGTTGGGGGCTTCTTCCCCCTGGCCTTGGTTCTCGCGATCCCGCTGAGCATCGGGGTGGCCGTCTTGCGGTACCGGCTGTTCGACATCGACCGGGTCGTTTCCCGGACGCTGGCGTATGCGATCGTGACGGGCCTGCTGGTCGGGGTGTACGCCGGGATCGTGCTGCTGGCCACCCACGTGGTATCGATCAAGACGCCGGTAGCGGTGGCCCTCTCGACTCTGGCCGCGGCGGCTCTGTTCAATCCGCTGCGGCGCCGGGTGCAGCGGGCGGTGGACCGGCGGTTCAACCGGGCCCGGTATGACGCGGACCGGACGGTGGCGGCGTTCGCGATCCGTCTGAAGGACCCGGTGGAGCTGGGTTCGGTCCGAGACGACCTGGCTCGTACCGCTTACCAGGCCCTGGAACCCGTTTACGTCTCAGTCTGGATTAACGAACGCGAGTAACGCCGGCTGCCTGGGTCGGTCCGGCCCGGCTCAGGGGAGCGGGCAGGGCTATCACGTGGGTGGGCCTGGATGGACTTGAACCATCGACCTCCGCCTTATCAGGGCGGCGCTCTAACCGGCTGAGCTACAGGCCCGTGCCAGCGGCATCCGGGGCGCGGCGTTCGCGCCACGCACCCCCGGGAATTGCCGCCGCGTAAGGCTATCGCACTTTGCGGGCGACCCGTCAGTCGGTCTCCCGGAGCGTGACCTCGATACCGCCGCCCAGGTGGGTGACCAGGTTGTAGATCATGGCGCCGACCGTGGACAGGGCCGTGATCAGGACGATATTCACCGCGCCGAGCAGCATCGTGTAGCCCAGCACCCGCGAGGCCGAGAAGTAGTGGCCGATGTTGGTCCCGGACGATCCCGAGCTGGAGGTGACGCTGCTCAGCGTGTGCTGGATGGACGTGAACACGCCCAGGCTGGACAGCACGAAGAACAGGAAGGCCACGGCGACGAACAGCACGACCCAGGCGACCAGCGACATGAGGAAGCTGAACTTCATCACTGACCAGGGCTCGAGCCGGGACACGACCAGGTCGGCCCGCCGGGCCGGGGCCGGGCCACCGGGCCGGGCGGCCGCGCCGCCGACCGCCGCGCCGCCGACCGCCGCGCCGGCCGCCGTCCCCGCCTTCGGCCCGAGGCCTGCCTTGTACCGGCCGCGCGACACAGCCGAGAACGTCGTGGTCCGGTTGCGCCCGTCGTCGGTCGCGGATGAGGCCGCGGGGCCGTCCGCAGCGCCCGCGCCGTTGGACGGGCTGGCCTTGGACGGGCTCGCCTTGGACGGGCTGGCCTTGGATGTACCGCCTGCCGGCTCGGTGAGCGAGGCCGGATACGGCGGGACCGCCGCGGTGGCGTCGCCGGGCGAGCCCGCGTCATAGCTGTACCCGCCGCCGGCCGGGCCGTAGGTCGTGTCCTGCTGGCCGTACGCCGAGTCCTCACCATCCGGATATGACGTATTGCCGGAAAAGCTAAACCCCGTATCGCCGTCAGGAGTCCCCGCCGCAGGCTCCTCGGCCTCGGGGTTTCGCAAGTCGGCAGCCGCACCGGTCCGTGGGCGCCCGCCTTCGGGCACCCAGGATGGCGGTTCCGCGCGTTGGTCCACCCCGTCCTCCTCGGGAAGCTTTCCTTCGAGGTTATCCCCGAATGGAGGGTACGTCCTCACCCGGGGCTCGTGGGTGCCGTCTGAGTGGATACTCATTAGACGTCACCAACTCTCCCCTCGTTGCCGCCAACCGCCCGTCCGTCATCGCACCGTGACCTTGGGCCGCGACGACCCGGTCCCCGTGATGCTTACCCCGGCCGGTCAGGAATCATCCCCGGGGTCCCCGGGAGCAGCAGTCCCCGGATCAGTTTCCGTCTCCGCGCTGCCCGGATCGTCCGCGCTGCCCGGATCGTCCGCCCCAGCCACGGCGGCCGCATCCGGCCCGGCCTCAGGGTCAGCCTCAGAGTCAGCCTCAGCCCCGACTTCGGCCAGGGATTCGGCGTTACGGGCGATGGCCACCACGCTGTCGCCGGAGGCCAGGTTCATCAGCCGCACGCCCATGGTCTGCCGGCCGGACAGCTTGACCTCGTCGGCCAGGGTCCGGATGACCCCGCCGGAAGCGGTGATCGCGAACACCTCGTCGTCGGGGTGCACCATCAGCGCCCCGACCAGCTCGCCCCGGGAATCGACGATGCGCGCGGTCAGCACGCCGCGGCCGCCGCGGCCCTGCACGGGGTACTGGTCCGAGGGCGTCCGCTTGGCGTAGCCACCGCCGGTGGCCACCAGCACATCCGCGCCCTCCCGGACCACGTGCATGTCGAGCAGCTCGTCGCCGTCGGTGAACCGCATGCCGATCACGCCCGAGGTGGCCCGGCCCATCGGGCGCATGGTGTCGTCGCTGGCGTGGAACCGGATGGACTGCGCCTTCCGGCTGACCAGCAGCAGGTCATCCTCGGCGGAGACCAGGCTGGCCGCGATGACCTCGTCGTCCTCCCGCAGGTTGATCGCGATGATGCCGCCGGACCGGGTGGAGTCGTAGTCGGTCAGCAGCGACTTCTTGACCAGCCCGGACCGGGTGGCGATGACCAGGTACGGCGCGACCGAGTAGTCCGGGATCGCGAGGACCTCGGCGATCCGCTCGTCCGGCTGGAACGCGAGCAGGTTGGCCACGTGCTGGCCGCGCGCGTCCCGGGCCGTGTCCGGCAGCTCGTAGGCCTTGGCCCGGTACACCCGCCCCTTGTTGGTGAAGAACAGGATCCAGCGGTGCGTCGTGGTCACGAAGAAGTGGTCTACGATGTCGTCGGTGCGCAGCTGTGCGCCGCGTACCCCCTTGCCGCCCCGCCGCTGCGCCCGGTACAGGTCCGTCTTGGTGCGCTTGGCGTAGCCGCCGCGGGTGATGGTGACGACCACGTCCTCCTCGGCGATGAGGTCCTCGTCGGTCACGTCGCCGTCGAACGGGATGATCCGGGTGCGCCGTGCGTCGCCGTACCTGGTGACGATCTCGCCGAGCTCATCGCTGACGATCTGGCGCTGCCGCTCCGGCGAGGCCAGGATGGCCTCGTAGTCGGCGATCTTCGCCATCAGGTCCTCGTACTCGTCCGTGAGCGCCTGGCGCTCGAGGGCGGCGAGCCTGCGCAGCTGCATGTCGAGGATGGCCCGGGCCTGCGCCTCGTCGATCTCCAGCAGGTCCATCAGGCCCTGCTGCGCGGCGGCCGCGGACTCGCTGCCGCGGATCAGCGCGATCACCTCGTCGATCCGGTCGATCGCCTTGAGCAGCGCGCTGACGATGTGGGCCCGCTCCTGGGCCTGGCGGAGCAGGTACCGGGTGCGCCGGAGGATGACCTCGATCTGGTGCGCGACCCAGTAGCGGATCAGCTGGTCCAGCCGGAGCGTGCGGGGGACCCCGTTGACCAGGGCGAGCATGTTGGCGCCGAACGTGTCCTGCAGCTGGGTGTGCTTGTACAGGTTGTTCAGCACGACCTTGGCCACCGCGTCCCGCTTCAGCACGATGACCAGGCGCTGGCCGGTCCGGCCGCTGCTCTCGTCCCGGACGTCAGCGATGCCGTTGACCCGGCCCTCCCGCACCAGCTCGGCGATCTTCAGCGCCAGGTTGTCCGGGTTGACCTGGTAGGGCAGCTCGGTGACGATCAGGCAGGCCCGCCCGCGGGCGTCCTCGTCGATGTCCACCACGGCGCGCATGGTGATCGAGCCCCGGCCGGTCCGGTAGGCGTCCTCGATGCCGCGCCGGCCGACGATCAGGGCGCTGGTGGGGAAGTCCGGCCCCTTCACGCGCGCGATCAGCGCGTCGAGCAGCTCCTCATCGGAGGACTCGAAGTTCTCCAGGTACCACTGGACGCCGGCGGCCACCTCGCGCAGGTTGTGCGGGGGGATCCGGGTGGCCATCCCGACCGCGATGCCCTCGGACCCGTTGATCAGCAGGTTCGGGAAGCGGGCGGGCAGCACGACAGGCTCGCCGCCGCGCCCGTCGTAGCTGGGCCGGAAGTCAACGGTGTCCTTGTCGATGTCCCGGAGCATCTCCATGGCCAGCGGGGCCAGCCGGCACTCGGTGTAGCGCATGGCGGCGGGCGGGTCGTTGCCCGGCGAGCCGAAGTTGCCCTGGCTGTCCACCAGGGGCATCCGCATCGACCACGGCTGGGCCAGCCGGACCAGCGCGTCGTAGATCGAGGAGTCGCCGTGCGGATGGTAGTTGCCCATCACGTCGCCGACCACCCGGGCGCACTTGGAGTAGCCGCGGTCGGGCCGGTAGCCGCCGTCGTACATCGCCCACAGCACGCGGGTGTGCACGGGCTTGAGCCCGTCCCGGACGTCCGGCAGGGCCCGCCCGACGATGACCGACATCGCGTAGTCGATGTAGCTGCGCTGCATCTCGACCTGGATGTCGACCGGCTCGGTCCGGTCATGCTGCGGCGGCGGGGCGCCTCCCGAGTCCACGTCGGTCACGTGTCAACCTCTTCCATCATTCATTGGCGGTCAGCCAGGTCCTCCAGCGCACCGGATCCGCGGGGCGCGGTCCCCCGGGCGGCTAGATGTCCAGGAACCTGACGTCCTTCGCGTTGCGCTGGATGAACGACCGGCGTGCCTCCACGTCCTCGCCCATCAGCACGCTGAACAGCTCGTCCGCCTGGGCCGCGTCATCGACCGTGACCTGGCGCAGGACCCGGTTCGCGGGGTTCATCGTGGTTTCCCAGAGTTCGGCCGCGTTCATCTCGCCGAGGCCCTTGTACCGCTGGATGCCGTCCTTCGGGCGGGGGTCCCGCCGCCCGGCGGCGATGCCCGCCTGGATCAGCGCGTCGCGCTCGCGGTCGGAGTAGGCGTAGCCGGGCTCGGCCCCCCGCCCCTCCCACTTGATCTTGTAGAGCGGCGGCTGGGCCAGGTACACGTGGCCGGCCTCGATGAGCGGCTTCATGAACCGGAACAGCAGGGTGAGCAGCAGCGTGGTGATGTGCTGGCCGTCCACGTCCGCGTCGGCCATCAGGACGATCTTGTAGTAGCGCAGCTTGGAGATATCGAAGTCGTCGTGGATGCCGGTGCCCAGCGCGGTGATCATCGCCTGGACCTCGTTGTTCTTCAGCACCCGGTCGATCCGGGACTTCTCCACGTTCAGGATCTTGCCGCGCAGCGGCAGGATGGCCTGGAACTCGGGATTGCGGCCCTGCTTGGCCGAGCCGCCGGCCGAGTCGCCCTCGACCACGTAGATCTCGCACTTCTCCGGGTCGCCGGACTGGCAGTCGGACAGCTTCCCGGGCAGCGACGAAGACTCCAGCAGGCCCTTGCGCCGGGTCAGGTCGCGGGCCTGCCGGGCGGCGATCCGGGCCCGGGCGGCCTGGGTCGCCTTGGTGATGATGTCCTTGGCCTCGCCGGGGTTACGGTCGAACCAGTCGCGCAGGTGGTCGTTGACCGCCTTCTGCACGAACGACTTGGCCTCGGTGTTGCCCAGCTTGGTCTTGGTCTGCCCCTCGAACTGCGGGTTGGCCAGCTTGACGTGGATGATCGCGGCGAGACCCTCGCGCACGTCCTCGCCCGTCAGGTTGTCGTCTTTCTCCCGGAGCAGCTTCTGCTCCTTGGCGTACCGGTTCACGATCGTGGTCAGCGCGGCGCGGAACCCCTCCTCGTGGGTGCCGCCCTCCGCGGTGTTGATCGTGTTGGCGAAGGTGTGCACGGACTCCGCGTACGACGCGTTCCACTGCATGGCGATCTCGGCCGAGATGCCCTCGCCTTCCTCCCCGAAATCGATGACGCTGGCGTGCACCGGATCCTTGGACGCGTTCAGGTGCCGCACGAAGTCGGCGATGCCGCCCGCGTAGCGGTAGCGCACGGCGCGGGGCTCGCCGGGCTCCCCGTCCCCGGCGACCGCGGAGTGATCGGGCCGCTCGTCGACCAGGTTGATCTCCAGGTCGCGGTTGAGGAACGCCATCTCCTGCAGCCGGCGGGACAGCGTCTCCCAGTCCCAGTCGGTGGTCTCGAAGATGGTCTGGTCCGGCCAGAACGTGATGATGCTGCCGGTCTGGTCGGTGGCCTCGTCCCGGGTCAGCGGCGTGGCCGGGTGGCTGAGCTCATAGCGCTGCCGCCACACGTAGCCGTCCCGGAGGATCTCGACGTCCAGCCGGGTGGACAGGGCGTTGACCACGGACACGCCCACCCCGTGCAGGCCGCCGGAGACCGCGTAGGACTTGCCGTCGAACTTGCCGCCGGCGTGCAGCGTGGTCAGCACCACTTCCACCGCCGGGCGGTGTTCCACCGGGTGGTCGTCAACGGGGATCCCGCGGCCGTTGTCGGCCACCCGGACCCCGCCGTCGGCAAGCAGGGTAACGTCGATGCGGTCGCAGTAGCCGGCCAGCGCCTCGTCTACGGCGTTGTCCACGACCTCGTACACGAGATGGTGCAGGCCGCGCTCGCCGGTGGAGCCGATGTACATACCGGGACGCTTGCGTACCGCCTCAAGGCCCTCCAAGACCGTGATCGAACGTGCGTCGTAGGACAAGAGCAAGCTCCTCTTGGAAGAGATAACGCGCCACCGGGGCGACAGCAGGCCTGACCCGCGTTGCTGCCCAGCGGCACAGACCTATTTTACCTGGGAGAACCCTCAGTCTCAGCCGTACGTGTCGCGTGGCCCCCGACCACCTCGCACACGCCACTCACCCGGGCGCCGCGGCTGCTCAGGGCCGCGGACCTTGACCCTGGTCACTGTGCCCTCACCCAGCTCGCTGTTGAGCCTGCGCACCAGCGTGGCGGCCAGCAGCCGCACCTGGGTGGCCCAGGCGGTGGAGTCGGCGATCACCAGGAGTTCGCCCTCGGTGAAGCGATCCGGGCGGGTGTGCGCGGCCAGGTCGGCGCCGACGATCTGCGGCCAGCGGCCGAAGACCGAGCCGACGGCGGCCGCGGTCTGCCACCCCTGGTCCCCGATGAGGCCGTGGATGGCCGCGGTCAGCGGCTGCGGGTCGTCGCGCCGGGGGCGGCGTGGTCGGCCTCCCGGCCCCGGGGCGCCGGCCCGGGCCCCCGGCCGCGCTCCGGTGCCCCCGGCCCGAGCGTCGCCGCGCGCCCGCGCCGCCTCCTTGGCCCGGGCCAGCGCTTCCCGGGCCAGCTGCGCCGGGGTGAGGGCCGCCGGGCCGGGCTGGCCGGGCCCGTCGCCGGTGGGGGCGGCGCCGGCCGGCCCGGGCTGGGCTGCGGCGCCCGGCTCGTCAGCCGGCATGGGTCACCGTCCCTTCCGCAACGAGAAACCGCTCTCCCTGCAAGGCCGCTGGCACGTCCTCGGGAACCGCGGCGGTGACCAGGACCTGCTCCGCGCCGGCCACCAGGGCGGCCAGCCGGCCCCGGCGGCCGGTGTCCAGCTCGGCGAACACGTCATCGAGCAGCAGGACCGGGTCGTCGCCGTCCGCGCGGAGCAGCTCGTAGCCGGACAGGCGGAGCCCCAGGGCCATCGACCAGGACTCGCCGTGGCTCGCGTAGCCGCGGGCCGGCAGGCCACCGATACCCAGCTCCAGGTCGTCGCGGTGCGGGCCGACCAGGCAGACCCCGCGCTCCAGTTCGTCCGGCCGGGACCGGGCCAGCGCCTCCCGCAGGCCCTGGGCGAGCTGGGCGCGGTCGGCCGGTGGCTCGCCGCTGACCGGCGGCTGTCCCGCCGCCGGGGCCTGGTCGCCGGCGGCCTCGCCGGCGGTGGCCTCGCTCTTCGTGCTGCCGCGCTGGCGGTAGCGGATGGTGGCGGCCACGTCGTCGCCGGACACCGCGGCGTAGCTCGTGGTCAGCATCGGCCGCAGGGCCGCGGTCAGCTCGAGGCGGCCGGCCAGCAGCTCGGCACCCTTCACCGCGAGATGCTCGTCCCACGCGTCGAGCGCCCCGGCCAGGCCCATCCCGGGCGGGCTGGCGGACTCGTCGGCGGGCTCGCCGGGCCAGTCCGGGGCCGCCGGCCGGGCGGCCCGGGCGAACCCGCGTGACCCCATCCGGGCCCGGGCCGACTTGAGCAGCGCGGTGCGCTGCCGGACCACCCGCTCGTAGTCGCTGCGCACCCCGGCGTACCGGGGCGCCCGGGCCACCAGGAGCTCGTCGAGGTACCGGCGGCGCTGGTCGGGATCCCCCTTGACCAGGGCCAGGTCCTCGGGCGCGAAGAGTACGGTGCGCAGGATCCCGAGCACCTGGCGGGGCCGCGGGGCGGGGACCCGGTTCACCCGGGCCCGGTTGGCCCGGCCGGGGTTGATCTCGATCTCCACCAGGCTGTCGCGCTCGGCCGAGGTGATCGCGGCCCGCAGGATGGCCCGGTCCGCGCCCCGCCGGACCAGTGGCGCATCCGTGCCGACCCGGTGGCTGCCGAGGGTGGAGACGTAGCCCGCGGCCTCGACCACATTGGTCTTGCCCTCGCCGTTCGCGCCCAGCAGGGTGCTCACCCCCGGGCCCAGGGCCAGGTCCGCCGCCGCGTAGGACCGGAAGTCGGTAAGCGCGAGGCGGATCAGGTGCACCCCAGCAGATTACTGTGCTGGCCCGGAGGGCAGCACTAGCTGCCGAGGCGGATCGGCATCAGGAGGTAGCGGAAGTCGGGCTGCTCGTCCGGGGCGGGCTTGCCGGTGATCAGGGCCGGCTTGCCCGACTCCGTGAACGAGATCCGGGCGATGTCGGAATCCAGCGCGGTCAGCCCGTCCAGCAGGTACTGCGGGTTGAACGCGATCTGGATGTCGTCGCCCTCGAAGCTCGCGTCGATGACCTCCTCGGCCTGGGCCTCGTCGCCCGTCCCGGCCTCGAGCATGAGCTGCCCCGGGGAGAACGACAGCCGGACCGCGGTGTTGCGCTCGGCGACCAGGGCGACCCGCTTGACGGCCTCGGCGAACGGCGCGGCCGCGAGTTCGGCCACCGCGTTCACCTGCTTGGGCAGCAGGGATTCGTAACGCGGGAAGTCGCCGCCGAGCAGGCGGGTGGTGGTCCGGCGGCCGCCGCCCTCGAACCCGATCATCCCCTCGCCGCCGGCCCCCTCCTCGCCGGGGAGCGCCAGCGCGATCGACACTTCCGCGCCCGCGGTCAGTGCGCGGGCTGTGTCCGCCAGCGCCCGGGCGGGCACCAGCACCGCCGCCGACAGGTCGGCCCGCGCCGGGGTCCAGCGCAGCTCGCGCACCGCGAGCCGGTAGCGGTCGGTGGAGACCAGGGTGAGCGTCTCGCCCTCGATCTCGATCCGCACCCCGGTCAGCGCGGGCAGCGTGTCGTCCCGGCCCGCGGCGGTGGCGGACTGGCCCACCGCGGACGCGAACGCGTCACTCCCGATGGACCCGGCCGGCGGCGGCATCTCCGGCAGGGTCGGGTAGTCCTCGGTCGGCATGGTCAGCAGGGTGAACGTGGCGCTGCCACAGGTCAGCGTGGCGCGTGAGCCGTCCGTGACGATCTCTACCGGGCGGGCGGGCAGGCTCCGGGTGATCTCCGCGAGCAAGCGGCCGGAGACGAGCGCCTCGCCTTCCTCCTCCGCCTCGACCGGGACCCGGGCCTGGGCCGAGACGTCGTAGTCGAAGCTGGACAGGGTCAGGTCCGCCGCCGCCTGCAGGCGGATGCCCGCGAGGACCGGGACCGCGGGCCGGGCCGGCAGGGCGCGGGCCGTCCAGGCCACCGCTTCGGCCAGCACATCGCGTTCTACCTGGATCTTCACCGGAAGCTGCCTCCCCTTCTGGAGATTTATCGGCTCAGGCTCGGGCACCGGTTTTGAGCTGCCCACCGCGTGGGTATCTGTTCCGGCGACTGGGTCGGAAGGGCTGCCGCAGGCACGTTGGCGTGAGCGGCCCGGGACTTGCCTGTTGCGTTGTTGCTTTCCTTGATAGAGAGAAGTACGTAGTCGCAATAGGGTCGGTGGACGCTGGGGATAGACGCTGTCTTCCCAGCTCAGGCCCGGAATGCCCGTCCACAGTAGCTGTGCTTGACGGGGCCGGGACGGGGGACGCGCTGGGGACGGCGCGCAGGTTCCGGCCGTTTCCCCCGCGGCTTCCCACCGCTTTCCTCGCGTTGTCCTCTGTTCGTCCCAAGGCTGTCCACAGAGATTTCCACAGCCTGTGTGTACTTATTGTGACGGACAGCGCTGTTCTGTGCTTGTTCACCCCGACCGTGCCTGCTGTTTGATTCGGTTGGTGAGTTCGGTCACCTGGTTGTAGATGGACCGGCGTTCCGCCATCAGGTTGCGGATTTTCCGGTCAGCGTGCATCACCGTGGTGTGGTCGCGGCCGCCGAACTGCTGGCCGATCTTGGGCAGCGAGAGGTCGGTGAGCTCACGGCACAGGTACATGGCGATCTGGCGCGCGGTCACCAGCACCCGGGACCGTGAGGTGCCGCACAGGTCATCGATGGACAGCCCGAAGTAGGAGGCGGTCTGCCCCATGATCGTGGCCGCCGTGATCTCCGGCCCCTGGGCCTCGGGGATGAGGTCCTTGAGCACGATCTCCGCGAGCTGGAGGTCGACGGACTGCCGGTTCAGGCTGGCGAAGGCGGTCACCCGGATCAGGGCGCCCTCCAGCTCCCGGATGTTGGTCGAGATGCGGCTGGCGATGTACTCCAGCGCCTCGGGCGGTGCGTTCAGCCCCTCCTGGACTGCCTTCTTCCGCAGAATCGCGATGCGCGTCTCCAGCTCCGGCGGCTGGACGTCGGTGATCAGGCCCCACTCGAACCGGCTGCGGAGCCGGTCCTCCAGGGTGACCAGCCGCTTGGGCGCGCGGTCGCTGGAGATCACGATCTGCTTGCTGGCGTTGTGCAGGGTGTTGAAGGTGTGGAAGAACTCCTCCTGGGTTCCTTCCTTGTTCTCCAGGAACTGGATGTCGTCCACTAGGAGCACGTCCACGTCGCGGTACCGGCGGCGGAATCCGTCCTGCTTGCCATCCCTGATCATGTTGATGAAATCGTTGGTGAACTCTTCGGAGCTGACGTACCGGACCTTGACCCCGTGGTAAAGGCTTTGCGCGTAGTGGCCGATCGCGTGCAGCAGATGGGTCTTGCCGAGGCCGGAGTCGCCGTACACGAAGAGCGGGTTGTAGGCCTTGGCCGGTGCCTCGGCGACCGCCACCGCCGCCGCGTGCGCGAACCGGTTGCTCGAGCCGATGACGAAAGTCTCGAAGGTGTACTTGGGATTGAGCCGGGCCTGGGTGGGCCGGGGCGCCCCGGGCAGCGGCCCGGGCGGCCCGGGCGGCCCGGAAGCATGCTGCGGCCGCCCGGCCAGCGCATCGAAGGGCCCGCCCAGGCCAGCCCCGCCCAGGCCAGCCCCGCCCAGGCCAGCACTGCCCAGCGGGCCCCCGCCCAGTGAGCCCGGGCCCGGATCCGGGCGGCCGCCCCCCTCGGGCTGGCCGGGCCGGGCCGCCGGGTATCCCGGCGCCTGGCCGGGCGGCGTGCCCAGGCCCGCGTGCCCGGGCAGGCCGAGCTGCCCGTCCGCCGGCCCGGTCCCGGGATCCGGGCCGCCGGGCAAGCCCGCGGCGCCCAGGCCCAGTGACCCGCGGGCGTCCAGGGGATCCGCGGCCCGCGGGATCCTGCCGCTCATGTCGCCGCGGGGCAGCCCGCCCTGGCCGTCCTGGCCCGCGCCGTGGCCGCCCGCCGGGCCGGGATCCAGGTCGGCCGGGAAGGCTGCCCCCGCGGTGATCGCGGTGGGGTCCACCGTCACCGCCAGCTGGATGCTGCGGCCCAGTTCCCGGGACAGCGCGTGGGTGATCAGCGCCCGCAGCCGGGTCTCCAGCTGTTCCTTCACGAACTCGTTAGGCGTGGCGATGAGCGCCGTGTTCTCGACCAGCCCCAGCGGCCGGGTCAGCTTGAGCCAGGCCCGCTGGTGCGGTTCTATCTGCATGGTGGCGAGCTCGTCCAGGGACCGGGCCCACACCTCCGCGAGGTCTGTTTCACTCATTGACCATTCACCCCTCGCGCCCCCCAGTCTGATCAACCCAGTGTGATCAACAGCTTTGTCCACAGGTTGTGCACGCCGGATATCGCGGTGTGCACGGATCGCGCGGAAAAATGCCTGTGGACGAGACCCGCGTGCCCGGCTCTGGCCACCCCCGGCCGGAGCGTTGTCCACAGCCTAGGGGCCCCGGCTGGCGGGCGTTCGGCAAACCCCGTCTTCGGGGCGGATGTGGCGGCCGCGCTGGTTTGACCGGTGGCCAGCGGTGCGCGTAACGTGAGCAGACCCAGCCACTTCCACCGTGGCCACTCCCGCCTGCGCGCTGACCGCCCTCGCGGGCAAGCCCAGATGATGATCGGTACCTGGAGTTCCTGTGAGCAAGCGTACGTTTCAGCCGAACAACCGACGGCGTGCTAAGACGCACGGGTTCAGGCTGCGCATGCGGACCAGGGCGGGCCGCGCGATCCTGTCCGCGCGACGGCGTAAGGGCCGCGCGCGGGTCAGTGTCTGACCTGCGTGCCCCAGCCGAGGACCAGGGAGGTCTCCCATGCTTCCCGCGGCGGCCCGGATGCGGCGGCGTGAGGATTTCTCCGCTGCGGTACGGGGCGGCAGCCGGACTGGCCGTCCCCTGCTAACCGGGCACCTGGTGGTCCGCCCCGGATCCGCGGAGGCCGGCCCGGGCGGGATTCGTGGTCAGCCGGGCGGTGGGCGGCGCGGTCGTACGGAACAAGGTGCGCCGGAGGCTGCGCGCGCTCATGGCCGGTCATATGGAGTCGCTGCCGCAAGGTAGCCTGCTTGTGGTTCGCGCCAATCCGCGGGCCGCAACCGCACGCCAGTCGGACCTCGCCGCTGAACTCGACCTGGTGATCAACACGTTGCTGCGGCGGCAGGTGGGGGCGCTGAGCCGATGATCAGCTCACCCGAGGCCAGCCCAGGCGGCCAGCCGACGGCCCGGCCGTCGGCGGGCGCACGTGTCCTGCTGCTCCTGATCGGCACGTACCGGCGCTTCATCAGCCCGATGCTCGGCCCGCGGTGCCGGTTCGAGCCCTCATGCAGCGCTTACGCCCTGGAGGCAGTCCGCGTGCATGGGGCGCTGCGGGGTTCGTGGCTGGCGGTCTGCCGGATCGGCCGCTGCCATCCCTTCAACCGGGGCGGCTTTGACCCAGTGCCGCCCCGCCGCGCAGGGCGGCTGACGCCCCCAGCACAAGGAGCGAGGTCGTGACCAACCCGCTTACCCCACTGTACGACGCGGTCGCGTGGGTGATCATGCGCCTGCACGCGGGGCTGGGTGCCATCTTCGGCGACTCCAGTGGGGCGGCATGGGCGCTGTCGATCGTCATCCTCGTCGTGCTGATGCGGCTGATCCTGGTGCCGCTGTTCATCAAGCAGATGCACGCGACCCGGAAGATGACCGCGCTCGCGCCGCAGGTCGCTGAGCTGAAGAAGAAGTACAAGAACGACCGGCAGAAGCTCAACGAAGAGACCATGAAGATGTACAAGGAGAACGGCGCGAACCCGCTCGCCGGCTGTCTCCCTGTCGTCGCCCAGCTGCCGGTCTTCTTCGCCCTGTTCGGCGTGCTCCGGGCGATCGCCGAGGACGAGCCGAAGTACGGCCTGACCCCGGCGGTGGTGGCGAGCGCGCAGCACGCCAAGATCTTCGGCGTCGTGACCGTGGCTGACCGGCTGCTGACGTCCATCTTCCCGCCCCACTTCTCCTCGATCGGCGGGGCCCAGAAGGTCGTCATCCTGCTGACCGTCGTGGTCAGCGCCACCACCACGTTCATGACCGTGCGGCAGAGCATGAAGCGCGGCATGACCCCGCAGGTGGACCCGAACAACCCGATGGCGTCGTCGCAGAAGATGATGCAGTACATCGTGCCGGTGTTCGCGCTGTCCGGCCTGTACTGGCAGTACGGCCTGGTCCTGTACTGGGTCACGACGAACCTGTGGACGCTCGGCCAGCAGTACGTCTTGTTCAAGAGGTTCCCGCCGCCCGCGACGGCGGCCGCGGGCGCCGCCGGGGCCGTGGCCACCACCGGCGGTAAATCCGCTGGCCGGCAGTCTGGCAAGGGCGCGCCGCCGGCCCGGCCGTCCGGGAACGTGACGGCCGCGGGCCGGGCTGCCGCGCGGCAGCAGGCCGCGGCCAAGGCCAAGGCCAAGGCCGGGGCCGGGGCCACGGCCACGGCGGCGGCTACCGCGGCGGGCGCTGCGGCCGCCGCCGACGGGGTGAGCACTCCGGCCGCGGCCGACCAGGCCCAGTCAGCCAAGCCTGCCGCGGCCAAGCCGGCTGCGGCCCAGTCCGGCCAGCCGCCCATCAACCAGCTGCGCAAGTCCCCGGCCAAGCCGGCCGCAGCTAAGTCGGCCCCGGCCAAGGGCGCCCAGGGTAAGCAGGCGGGTAACCGGGCGGGCAAGCCAGCCAGTGCCGCGGCCGCTCCCAAGGGAGCCGCCAAGAGCGCCGGATCCGGCTCGAATGGCAGCGGTGGCGGCCTGCGCAGGCTCGTCAAGGGCCGTACCGAACCAGAACCACCCGCGCCTGAGCCCGAGACTAAGATCGTCAGGCAGCAGCCGGTGCGCCAGACCCGCAGCCGGCGTTCGGGCAAGCGATAAAGCCAAGCCAAGGCCAGGGCGACCCCACGGGTGTCGTGCTGGCACGTGAGCACCCGGAACGAGGAGGAACCCGGTGGTGAGCCAAGCGGACAACGCGGGCACCGTGGCCGGCGGTGATACTGCAGGCCAGGCACTGGCGGGTGAGGGCGGCGCAGCGGAGGCCAGCGGTGCGGCCGGTCCAGCGGATCAGCGGCCGGAAGAACTGGAGCTGGTCGCCGTCGAGGAGGCCGGCGCCGGCCGTGCGGATGAGGACGAAGACGCCGAGCCGTCCGATGCCGACGAGGCCCCCGCTGAGGTGGACCTGGCTGACCTCGAGCAGGAAAGCGAGATCGCCGCGGACTATGTCGAGGGCCTGCTGGACGTGGCTGACCTGGACGGCGACATCGACATGGACGTCGAAGGCGACCGGGCCCTGGTGTCGGTGGTCGGCGCGACCCTGCAGGAGCTCATCGGCCCGCACGGGGAGGTCCTGGAGGCGTTGCAGGAACTCACCCGTCTCGCGGTGCACCGGCAGACCGGCGCCCGCACCCGGATCATGCTGGACGTGGGCGGATACCGGGCGCGCCGCCGGGTCGAACTCACCGAACTCGGCCAGGACGCCGCGGACGAAGTCAAGACCAGCGGTGTGCCGCGGCGCCTGGACGCCATGACCCCGTTCGAGCGCAAGGTCGTGCACGACGCGGTGGCGGCCGCCGGGCTGCGCAGCGAGTCTGAGGGTGAGGAGCCCAACCGCCGGGTGGTCGTCTTCCCGGTGGGCTGACCCGGTCATGCCCCCCGGACCGGACCCCCGGCCCGCCGCGTCAGCGCCCGGGCCACCCGGGGAAGTGGCGCCCGGCGAGGTGCCCCTGGCGGACGTGCCGCCTCCCCCCGCGGAAGCCGTTGACGTGTTCGGTGCCGCCCTCCCGCTCGCGGAGCGCTACGTCCGGATGCTGGCCGGGCCCGGGGTCACCCGGGGCCTGCTCGGCCCGCGGGAAGTTCCCCGGCTGTGGACCCGTCACGTGCTGAACTGCGCGGCGGTCGCGGATCTCGTGCCCCGCCCGGCGACGCTCATTGACCTGGGATCGGGGGCCGGGCTCCCGGGAATCGTGCTGGCCCTGCTGCTCCCCGACGTCCAGGTGACCCTGGTGGAACGGATGGAGCGCCGCACCATCTTCCTCGACGAGTGCATCCGGGAGCTGGGCTTGCCGAACGCAACGGTCTGCCGGGCCACCGCGGAGGAACTGGCCGGGAAACTGGACGCGGACGTGGTCACCGCCCGCGCAGTGGCGCCCCTGGACCGCCTGGCCGGGCTGGCCGCGGGAATCGTCCGGCCCGGCGGGCTGATCCTCGCGGTCAAGGGAGCGGCCGCCGCGGCGGAGGTCGCCCGGGCCCGCCCGGTCTTGCGCCGGCTGGGTATCCGGGACGTGGCTGTGGTGCGGGCCGGGGACGGTAAGGTCGATCGGGCCGCGACAGTCGTGCGGATGGTCGCTGGCCGGTAGCCGGACCGGAGCGCTCAGGCACCGGGCCGGGAGAGGAGCGCGGCGGTGGCTTCCGCAGCGGGCCTGGGATGGCCAGGCGAAGCTGGAGCTGACTCCGGGGATGGCCCCCCGGGCGGGGCGGTACCGCCGCCCTCCCGGGCCCAGGGGCTGGGCTGGCCGGCCGCCGCGGTGTCACCTGCAGCACAGGTGCCGGTCCCGGTCGGGGCCGGCGTCTATCCCGATGGAAACGAGGGGGACATGGGCAGGCGCCGGGGAGCCGCCGTGCGGCCGGGCGGGGGAACCGAGACGGAGGCGGTCACGCCCGTGGCTGAGCCGCGCGCGGGCGGGAAACACGAAAGCCAGCCGGGCGCAGGTGACCCAGGCACGGTCAGCTCAGGCTCCGTCAGCTCGGGCACGGTCAGCTCGGGCACGGTCAGCTCGGGCACGGGGGACTCAGGCAGGGTCAGCTCGGGGACCGGCGACGCAGGGGCGGGCGTGGCCACCGGCGGCGGAAGGCATGAATTGGCAGTTCCCGCAGCAAGGCAGCCCGATGAGGAGCTCATGGCCGGGTCGGCGCCGCTCAGTGCCCCGGCGGCCGCGGGCCTGCCGGAACGGGCGTGGCCCCGGCCGGCTTCCTGCCGGGTGATCACGATCGCCAACCAGAAGGGTGGCGTGGGCAAGACCACGACTGCGGTCAACCTCGCGGCCGCCCTGGCCCAGCACGGTTCGCGGGTGCTGGTCATCGACCTGGATCCGCAGGGTAACGCCTCCACGGCGCTGGACGTCGAGCACCGGGTCGGCACCACATCGATCTATCACGTGCTGGTCGACGACCAGCCACTGGTCGGGATCATTCACGCGGTCGAGGACATTCCGCTGCTCTACTGTGCCCCGGCCACCATTGACCTGGCCGGCGCGGAGATCGAGCTCGTGCCCATGGTGGCCAGGGAAGCCCGGCTTTCCCGCGCTCTCCGTTCTTACGATGAGTCACAGCTTGATTACATTCTGATCGATTGCCCGCCGTCCCTGGGGCTGCTGACGGTTAACGCCCTGGTGGCCGCCGCGGAGGTGCTGATCCCCATCCAGTGCGAGTACTACGCGCTGGAAGGGCTCGAGCAGCTGCTGCGCACGGTGGAACTGGTCAAGAGCCATCTGAACCCGGACCTGGCCGTATCCACCATCCTGCTGACGATGTTCGACGGGCGGACCCGGCTGGCTAGCCAGGTCGCGGACGAGGTCCGGGAGCATTTTGGTGAGGTGGTCCTGGAGTCGATCATCCCGCGCAACGTCCGGGTCTCCGAGGCCCCGAGCTACGGGCAGTCGGTCATGACGTACGACCCGGGATCGAGTGGTGCGGTCGCCTACCTCGAAGCCGCCCGGGAGATGGCGCACCGCTCCGCGCCGGGGCAGCCTGCCGCGGGCTGACTCGTCCGGCCGCGGCCGGGTCAGTCCGTCCCGGGTCCGCGCCACCGGCCGCGGGTCACCATTCGGGGGGTCGTAGTGGTGGCGCGCGGCCGCCATCGCGTCCACGTGGCCACCGGCCGCCATCGCGTCCACCCGGCCACCGCCACGTCCACCCGGCCACCGGCCGCCGCGAGCACCCCGACACCTGGTCGCCCTGGCGGCCCGCCCGTTCACCAAACCGCCCGCCGCGGTCTGCGGGCGGGCGGAGGGACCCGCCGGGCGGCGAGGCTGGCCGGATCCAGCCGCCGCCCGGCGGCCAGGCTCCCGGGCCCGGCGGGCGGCCGCAGCCGCGTCCGAGGAGGAGCACGGCTGCCTGTGGCGGCTCGATGTCCCGGACGGGCCCACGGGGTGGCATGCTCTTGTGCGGGTGCGGGTCACCCGGACGCGAGCGGCACCACCCGGGCTGCTCGGTGAGATGGTCGTGCGGGCCGGCCCGGCGGCCCGGGACAGGGAACATGGCGGCAGGGAGAGGCGATGGCTCAGCAGAAGCGGGGACTCGGTAAGGGACTCGGCGCCCTGATCCCGACTGGTCCGGTCGCCCCGCCCAGCGGTGCTGTCCCCAGGGGTGCCGTTCCCGGGGGACCCGGGAGTCCCGCAGGCGGCCGGGCGGCCCCTGGCGGCCCGCCGGACTATCTGGCCACCGTCGGCGGGGCCTACTTCCAGGAGCTGCCCATCGGCGCCGTCACCCCGAATCCGCGGCAGCCACGGCAGGTGTTCGACGAGGAGGCTCTCGACGAACTGGTGGCCTCGATCCAGGAAGTGGGGCTGCTGCAGCCGGTCGTGGTCCGTGAGGTCGGGCCGGGCCGCTTCGAGCTGGTCATGGGGGAGCGGCGCTGGCGGGCGTCCCAGCGCGCCGGGCTCACCGAGATCCCGGCGATCGTCCGCGCGACCGCCGACGACGACCTGCTGCGCGACGCGCTCATGGAGAACCTGCACCGCGCGCAGCTCAACCCGCTGGAAGAGGCAGCGGCTTACCAGCAGCTGCTGGACGACTTCGGGGTGACGCACGAGGAACTCGCCCGGCGGATAGGACGGTCGCGCCCGCACATCTCCAACACCATCCGGTTGCTGAACCTGTCGTCCGGGGTTCAGCTCCGGGTAGCCGCCGGCGTGCTGAGCGCCGGGCACGCCCGGGCGCTGCTGTCGGTGGAGGATCCTGACGCCCAGGACCATCTCGCGCACCGCATCGTGGCGGAAGGGCTGTCAGTCCGGGCGGTGGAGGAGATCGTCACCATGGGGGTGCGCCCGGCCAAGGAGCGGCGCCCGGTGGCCAAGCAACCCTCACCACCCGCACTGAACGACCTCGCGGACCGCCTGTCCGATGCCTTCGACACCCGGGTCAAGGTGGAATTGGGTAAGCGCAAGGGCAAGATCGTGGTCGAGTTCGGCTCCCTGGAAGACCTGGAACGGATCGTCAGCGCGATGTCCCCGGACTGGAGCGGATCCCTCAGCGCGTAATCAGCCTTGTTTCACGTGAAACAGTGGCGCCCGGATGCGCAGGCCAATTCCGCGGTCAGCGCGGGCCATGTTTCACGTGAAACCCCGCCCGGTTCAGACGCGGGAGCCGCTGGCCTCGCGCACGGCGGCCAGGAACGAATCGACATCATCGGGAGTGGTGTCAAAGGCGGTCATCAGGCGAACCGTGTTCCGCTGGTCGTCCCAGACGTAAAAACCCCAGTCGCGCTGCAGTGGACCGGTGATGCGGGGATCGAGATCCGCGAACACCGCGTTGGCCTGGACAGCGTGCCGCACCGAGACCCCGGGGATATCCCGGAGCCCCGCAGCCAGGCGCTGGGCCATGGAATTGGACTGCTCCGCATTGCGCAGCCAGGTCTGCTGGTCCAGCAGGCCGGCGAACTGCGCGGCCAGGAAGCGCATCTTCGAGGCGAGCTGCAGGAGCTGCTTGCGCTGGAACGGCACCGCGTCCAGGAGGTCCCCCGTCATCACCAGGACCGCCTCCGCGGCGACCGCCCCGTTCTTGGTGCCCCCGAAGCTGAGCACGTCAGCCTCGGCCGCGATGTCGGCCATCGTGCAGTTCAGCGAGGCGACCGCGTTGGCCAGCCGCGCGCCGTCGATGAACAGCCGGAGATCGTGACCGCGGCAGAACTCCCCGAGGGCCCGCAGCTCCGCGAGTGAATAGCAGGTGCCCAGCTCCGTGGACTGGGTGATGCAGACCGCCCGGGGCTGCGCCCGGTGCTCATCGTGGCGGCCGCCCAGGCGGCTGGCCACCAGCTCCGGGGTGAGCTTCCCGTCCGGGGCGGGCACGGTGAGCAGCTTGCTGCCCAGCAGGCGCTCGGCTGCCCCGCACTCGTCCACGTTCAGGTGCGCGGTCTCCGCGCAGATCACTGCCTCGTAGGGGCGCAGCATCAGGCTGAGGCTGAGGATGTTGGCGGCGGTTCCGTTGAACACGAAGTAGGCGGAGCGCGCGCCGGACAGATCGCAGAGCTCGGCGGTCACCCGGTCGGTCCAGGGATCATCGCCGTAGGCGTGCGCATCGCCGTCGTTGGCCCGGGCCATCATGCGGAGGACGCTCTCGTGGGCGCCCGCGTGGTTGTCGCTGCCGAAGCTCTTCCGTGAAGTCACGGGATGTCAGCCTAGTGACGGGGCCGGGCACCGCTGCGCGGGCGGGGTACCCGGCTGGCAGGTGGCGGACCGGTCATCTGCCCGCGGCACGCCAAACGCCGCGACCCCCCCGGCCCGAGCCCGGGACGGGGGTTCACCCCCATCCCGAGGGATTCGCCCCATCCCGGCCGGCGGCATCGCGCCGAGGAAGCCCAGAACCGGCCCGGGCCGACCCGCCACGTATCACTGCTCTATCCCAAGCTTTGGGGCCGGGAACCCAGCTCCGGCTGCAGGTTGTAGCTGTAGCGCCGGCGAGAGTAACGAAACTGGGTCCGGCAGGCGAGGGGGGTCCGGTGATCTTCCCGCGGCGTTTATTGTGCCGCGGGAAGATTCACCGCCCCGCCCGCCGTCACCGGAAAATGGGTTATCAGCTCTCCAGCGCCACGAGGGCACCGCTAGGTAGCATGTCCACGTGCGGGCCCGTGCCCGGCAGCCGTAGCGTTTCTCAACCCAGGGGTGCCCGTGCCGCGCCGAGTCGTCAGTGTCACCCTGGATAACCTGGCCGATCTGCCGAACCGGTGCCGCAAATGCGTGTTCTGGGAGCTCGACCCGGTCAGCCACGCCCGGGCCCAGGAAGTCGGCGATCCCGCGCTGGAAAAGGAAGCCTGGATCTCCTCGACCCTGCTGGACTGGGGCAGCTGCGGGAAGATCGTGTACGTGGACGGGGTGCCGGCCGGTTACGTGCTGTACGCGCCCCCCATGTACGTGCCCCGCTCGCTGGCCTTCCCGACCAGCCCGGTCAGCGCGGACGCGGTCCTGCTGATGACCGCGAACATCCTCAGCGAGTTCACCGGCGGAGGTCTCGGCCGGATGCTGGTCCAGTCGGTCGCGAAGGACCTCACCCGGCGCGGGGTCAAGGCCATCGAGGCGTTCGGCGACCTGCGCTCCGAGGGGCTGTCCTGCGTGCTGCCCGCCGACTACCTGCTGGCGGTGGGGTTCAAGACGGTCCGGCCGCACCTGCACTACCCAAGGCTGCGGCTGGAGCTGAAGACTGCGGTGTCCTGGCGTGAGGACGTGGAAGTCGCGCTCGAACGCCTCCTGGGCTCGGTAAGCCCGGAGCGGACCCTCCGCCTGGCCTGACGGGCCACAGCCCGCCAGCGGCCATTTGGGGGCCATTCATGAGGGATTGCGGGCCGACTCCTCGTGCAGCAGCAAGAGGGAGTACGCGGCGACGGTCGAGTCGTCGGTAATGGTCCCGTTGCGGATCATGTCCTTGAATTCGCCCCGCGGCACCCAGCGGTGCTGCATGTCCTGCTCCTCGGGCTCCCGGTCGGGATCACCCTCGGCCAGGCCGGTGGCCAGGTAGATGTGGAAGCCCTGGCTGGACGTCCCGTGCGAGCTGTGCAGGAAGCCGAGCAGGGTCATCTCGCGGGCGCGCAGCCCGGTCTCCTGGGCTAGCTCGAGCCGGGCCAGGTCCTCCGGATCCCCGGTGCGCCCGCCCGGCCAGCCGCCCTGCGGGAAGGCCCAGGCCCGGCGGCGCACCGGGTAGCGGTACTCCTCGACCAGGCAGAACCGTCCCGCGTCGGCCGGGATGACCAGGGCGAAGTGGGGCTTATCCACCACCGCGTAGAAGCCGCGGCTGCCGTCCCGGCGCTCGATCTCGTCCCCGCGCAGCGTTATCCACGAGTCCTGGTAGATGACGCTGGACGTGACCGTGCGGACGGCGGGTTCCGCGTCGTGACTCATGGCTGGGCCGAATCTCCCCGGCTGGTGTCCCGGTCCGCACGCGGCGGCTCAGATGAAGTCGGCGAGCTCCTTGAGCAGCGCGGACTTCGACTTGGCCCCGACCACCTGCTTGACGACTTCGCCGCCGGAGAACACGTTCAGCGTCGGGATCAGCATGATCCCGTACTTCTGGGCGGTCTGCGGGTTCTCCTCGATGTTCAGCTTGACCACGTCGACCTTGTCGCCGTGCTCCTTGGCGATCTCCTCGAGCACCGGGGCCACCTGGCGGCACGGGCCGCACCATTCGGCCCAGTAGTCGACGATGACCGGCTTCTCGTTCTTGACGACCTCAGAATCGAAGTTCGCGTCGGTCACGACCTTGGTTGCGCCCACCGTGGGTGCTCCTTCCGCTGTTCGGGTTGGGTTGGGGTTCAGGACTTGTGGTCCGCCGGGTCCTGCTCGGCCTGGTCTTGGTCCGCCAGCCACCGCTCGACGTCGATCGCGGCAGCACATCCGGTGCCGGCCGCGGTGACCGCCTGGCGGTACGTGTGGTCGACCACATCGCCGCAGGCGAACACGCCGTCCACGGCGGTGCGGGTGGAGGGGTGGTCGACGGTGAGGTACCCCTCACTGTCCATCGCCAGCTGGCCGGTGAACAGCTCGCTGCGCGGGTCGTGGCCGATAGCCACGAACACGCCGTTGACCGGGAGGATTTCCTCCGCGCCGGTCCTCGTGTTCCGCAGCCGCAGGCCGGTGACCTTGCCCTCGCCGAGCACCTCGGCGACCTCGCTGTCCCAGCGGAAATTAACCTTCGGGTTGGCGAAGGCCCGGTCCTGCATGATCTTGGAAGCGCGCAGCCGGTCCCGGCGGTGCACCACGGTGACCGACTTGGCGAACCGGGTCAGGAACGTGGCCTCCTCCATCGCCGAGTCGCCGCCGCCGATCACCGCGATGTCCAGGTCGCGGAAGAAGAAGCCGTCACAGGTGGCGCACCAGGAGACACCGTGGCCGGACAGCCGCTTCTCGCCTTCGGCGTCCAGCTCGCGGTACCGCGAGCCGGTGGCCACGATCACGCTGCGCGCCAGGTAGGTCTCGCTGTGCGTCCTGACCACCTTGGGGGCGGCCTTCAGGTCGACCTCGATCACGTCGTCGGCCACCAGTTCGGCGCCGAACCGCTCGGCCTGCTTGCGCAGCGAGTCCATCAGGTCCGGCCCGAGGACGCCGTCCGGGAACCCGGGGAAGTTCTCCACGTCGGTGGTCTGCATCAGCGCGCCGCCCGCGGTGACCGACCCCTCGAACACGAGGGGCGCCAGCCGCGCCCGCGCCGCATAGATCGCTGCCGTGTACCCGGCAGGACCTGAGCCGATAATGATGACATCCCGAACGTCGGTCACGTCTGCTTGCCCTTCGCTGAACTTGCTACGCCCTCAACCGATCCTAGGGCTCGCATGTTCCCGACGTGCGGATCCAGGGTGCCGGGTGCCGGGCGGCCGGTCAGCCGGACGCCCGGAGGGGCGCCCGGGCCAGGATGTCGGCCGTGCCGCTGGAACAGCGGGTCCCGGCGACGTAGACCGTGCCGGGGCGGGCCGGGGTCGCCTGCACCACGATGACCGTGGCCGGGTGTCCCTGGTAGAGCGCCTGGTCAACGAGTTTCACGTCGCCCGCGCGTACCGCGGCCGGGCCCGCCACCGCGTCCACGCACCCGGTCAGCGCGGTGGCCTGGCCCTGCCGGGATTGGCCGCCGCTGACCTCCCCTGGGTGAAGCGGGCCCGCGGACGGCAGGCTCAGCAGCGCGGCGGCCTGGGCGGCGAACGTGTCCTTGCGGTACCTGGTCCTGCTGTGGCGCACGGTGAACTGGGCGCTGCCGCTCTCGCCCGGGACCACCGCGGGCGTCCTGGCGCTCGGCGCGGACTGGCGTTCCGGCAGGCCGCGGTGCGGGGCGCCGCCGCGCTGGATCCCGCTGAGGACGACGGGGACGAGGGCGACTGAGCCACCGCGTAGCCCACCCCGCCCGCGACGGCCAGCACGCCCGCCACGGCCAGGACCCGCGCCGCGACCGGCAGGCGCAGCCGCGGGCGGCGCGGCCGGGCGGCCCGGGAGCGGCGTGCCGGGGGACCGGGGATGGCCTCCGGGTGGGGGGCGGGCGCCGCGCCATCCGGCGCGGGCCGGGGATCGGGCGCGGCGCGGTGGGCGGCCTCGGCGCTGAGCGCCGCGTCCAGCCGGGCCGCGACCGCCGGTGGCATCGCCGGCGGGGGGACCTGGGCCAGCAGCGCCGGGACCCCGGCCAGCCGGGCTTGCGTGGCGGCGCACTCGGGGCAGCGGGCCACGTGGGAGCGGATCCGCCCGCTCCGGCGCGTGCTCAGCAGACCCTCGGCGCACAACGCCAGGGACTCCGCGTCCACGTGCCCTCTCATGGCTGGCTCTCACCCGTTCCCTCGGCTGGTGAGACGCGCGGTGCGGCTGGCTGGTTCCGCCCGGACGCCGGCTGGCGGGCCGGCTGGCGGGCTGGCGGTCACCGGCGGCCGCCCCTGACCCGCGCAGGTGGGCCAGCAGCGGCAGCAGCCGGGCCCGGCCGCGGGCGCAGCGGCTCTTCACCGTGCCCGGGGAAATGCCCAGGATCTCGGCGGTGTCGGCCACCGGGTAGCCGAGCATGTCCACCATGACCAGCACGGCCCGCTGGTCCGGGGCCAGCGTCCGCAGCGCGGCGAGCACGTCCAGCGCGGTGTCCTTGTCGATTCCCGGATCGGCCAGCGCCGAGCCCTGGGCCAGCACGTCCAGGGTCTGCTCGTCCATCCCGCTGGCCGCCGGGCGGGCGGCCCGGCGGCGGATCCGGTCCAGGCAGGCGTTGACCACGATGCGGTGCAGCCAGGTGGTCACGGCCGAATCGCCGCGGAAGTCCGCGGCCCGCCGGAACGCCGAGATCATCGCGTCCTGGAGGGCGTCCGCCGCCTCTTCCTGGTCGCCCAGCGTGCGCAGGGCGACGGCCCACAGCCGGTCGCGATGGCGGAGGAACAGCACCCCGAACGCGTCAGTGTCGCCCTCAGTGTGCCGTCGCAGCAGGTCGCGGTCGGAGGGCTCGGCCTGCGGCGCCCCCTGCGGGTCAGGCCACGCCTGCCCGGGCTGCCCGGGCACAGCTCAGCCCGATCCCCGCACGATGATGTTGTAGATGAAGGCCTCGAACTGGCTGCTGTTGCCGGGATTCGGCGGCAGCTTGGTGAACCAGATCAGCACGTAACGGCCCTTGGCCGAACTGCTGCTCTGGAAGACCTGCGCGCCCGCGCCGACGTCCTTCTCCCTGGCGACCCTGGTGGAGGAGGCCAGGCCAGCGGAGGTGACGGTGCTGCTGCTGCCGATCTCGATGGCCACGTTGGCGCCGGCGGTGGAGCCGAACGTGATCTGCAGCGAGCGGAGGCTGACCGGCTTCCCCATGTCGAGGAGCAGGCCGGTGCCCTTCTTCAGGCCGCCGAAGACCGGGTTGTTGAGATAGAACTCGGTATGCCAGGCCGTCGAGGGGTTCCCGTCGATGGCCAGCCCAGCCTGGCTGCCGTTGTCGGACGCGCTGGCGCTGACCGGCGTGAGGACGGTGTCGGCGGCGGCGGACGGGGAGGCCGAGCCGCCATGGGAGTTGCCCTGGCCCACCCCGGACCCCCCGTGCGGCCGGGTCAGGCTGTACACCCCGGTCCCGATGGCCGCGAGGACGAGCAGGATGACCAGGACGATGCCCAGGCGGGTGAACAGCGGCCGGCCGCCGCCGCCCGGCCGGGGGGCCGGGTACGAGCCGTCGCCCGGCGCGGTCCAGGCCGTGTTGCGCCGGTAGTCGGGCTGCGGCTCCCCGCCGTACGGCGGGGCGGAACCGTAGTCCCCGGGGCGGGGGTAACCGCCGGTCCGGGCCGGCGCGGACGGCGGCGCCGCGGGCGGCGGGGCGAGCGGGGCCGGGATCACCTCGGCCAGTGCCTCAGCGAACAGCGCCGGGGTGGTTAGCGGGGCCCCGCGGCGGCGCTCGCGCTGGAACAGCGCCTGGGTGGTCACCTCGTCGATGGAGGCGGGCACGCCCGCGCACACCTGGCGGGGGCTGCACGGCTTGCCGTCGGCCAGCGGCGCGGGCGGCAGCGTGCCCATCCCGGGACCGGGCCAGTAGCGGGTCAGCGCCGCGTACAGGAGCATGGCCAGCCCGCGGGTGTCAGCCAGGGCCGGATCGTCCGCCGACGTGTCGGACAGCGCGGCGTCGATGCCGGCCCCCAGCACCTTCACCCCGCCGCCTGGTGTCCAGCGCAGCGACTGCGGGGTCAGGCACAGGTGGGGTACCCCGGACCGGTGGGCGGCGGCGAGCGCCTCGGCGGCCTCGGCCACGATCTCCGCGCCGCGGGCCGGATCCAGGGGGCCGTCCGCGAGCAGGTCGTCCAGCGAGTCCCCGGCCACCCATTCCATCACCACGTACGCCTGATCCCAGTCGTCCTCCACGTCGAAGACCTGGGCCAGCCGCGCGTCGGTGAGCCTGCTCGCGGCCCGGGCCGCGGTGAGCACTTCGCTGATCCGCGGGAAGCCGGGGGCGAACGTCAGCACGCCGACCGGGCGGGCCAGGATTTCGTCGATGGCCTTCCAGGCCGCCCAGCCACTCGCGTCGCTGACGCGGTCCTCAAGCCGGTAGCGGCCGCCGAGCCGGGTCCCCGGTTCCGAGATGAAGGTGCTCATAGGCCTGAAGTCAAGAGCGGGGCAGGCCCTCGACCCTCCTTCCGAGCCCCCGGATCTGCGGACGTTGACGAGCGCGTACTCGTGGTGCTGGACACCATGCTAAGCCGCGCGGGGTCGCGGGATGCCTCCCGCATCCCCCGCCGGCGAAAACCGTTACATGTGAGAGACACCATCGTCGGCTCCGGATCGCCCTGCCTGGGACCATCGGTACAGGTGTGACCGGCGTTACCCGGCTGCGTCCTCGCGGCGGCGTTCACCGGTGCAGCCGGCTCTTCAGCGTCGACGTCAGGCTGGCCACCTCGCTGATCCCGAGCGCGCGGGAAAACAGCAGGTAGAGCAGGAGACCGCCGGCTCCGCCGAGGAGCGCGGTGACGAAACCGTAGATCGGGCCGGGCGCGAAGATCACGCCGACCATGAACGTCACCGCCCACGCGAACAGGAGTGCCGGGATGGCGGCGCCGTGCAGCCGCCCGAGCGTGTCCGCGATCTGGCGGCCGTCCAGGCCGCCGAGACGGCGGCTGAGGATCCGCCAGGACACCACCGCGCCCACTAGCTGGGCCACCCCGAACGACGCGCCCAGGCCCTCCACGACGTGGCCGGTCGGGACCACGCTGAGCACGATCAGGCTGGTGCCGATGTTCGCCACCATGACCGCCACGCCGATGAACATCGGGGTGCGGCTGTCGTGCAGCGCGTAGAAGACCCGCAGCATGAGCTGGAACATCATGTACGGCACCAGGCCGAGGGAGAAGACGCTGAACACCTCGCCGATGTAGCGCGCCTCGTCTGGCGTGGTGCTCCCGTGCCCGAACAGGAACTCGGCCAGCGGCGCCCCGAGCACGACGAGCAGCAGCGCAGCCGGCACCACGACGACCGAGGACAGCCGGACCCCGGTGGAGAAGTCGTCCCGGACCAGCGGGTAGCGGCGCTCCGCGGCATGCGCGCTCATCCGGGGCAGCAGGGCGGTGATCACCGAGACCCCGATGATCGCGTACGGCAGCTGGAACAGCTGCCAGGCGTAGCTGTAGGTGGAGAACGAGTCGTAGGCCGCGCCGGGCCGGGTGGAGGCGGCGTTCGCCACGTTCTGCACCACCAGGAAGGAAGCCTGGGTGGTCAGCACGTAGCCGACCAGCGGCGCGGCCATCCGGCGGATCTCGGCGACCTCAGCCCGCCGGAAGTCGAACCGGGGGCGCCACCGGAAGCCTGCCCGGCGCAGGAAGGGAATCAGGGCCGCGGTCTGCGCCACGATGCCCAGCGTGGTCCCGAAGCCGAGCAGCTCCACCTGGCCGGACGTGATGGTCCCGGGCTGGGTGCCGATGCCGCCGGTGGCGATGAACAGCAGCAGGACGAGGATCACCACGATGTTGTTGATCACCGGGGTCCACATGGGCGCGGCGAAGCGGCCGCGGGCGTTGAGGATCCCGCCCGCCAGCGAGCTCACCCCGTAGAAGAAGATCTGCGGGATGAAGAAATAGGCGAAGATCACCATCAGGTGGTACTCGGAGCCCTTGAGGGCGTGCGCGTACAAGTCAACCAGCAGGCTCGCGGCCAGCGTGGCCACCACGGTCAGGGCGAACAGCGCGCTGGTGGCCAGGGTGAACATCCGCTGGTCGTAAGCCTCGCCGCCGTCAGCGTCCCGCTTGGCCGCGGCGACGAGCAGCGGGACCACCACCGCGGTCAGGATGCCGCCGAGCATCAGGTCGTAGACCACGTTGGGCAGCGTGTTCGCGTTGTTGTAGGAGTTGGCGACCCCGGTCACGCCCAGCGCGTACACCAGCATCAGCGTGCGCAGGAAGCCGGTGCCCCGCGAGGCCAGCGTGCCGACGGCCATCACCGAACTCGACCGGAGCAGGCTGCCGCTCTCCGGACCGGGGGCCGGCCGGGCCGCGGACCCCCGCCCGTCGCCCGGGCCGCCGGGGGCGGCCTGGCCCGGGCCGCTGGCTGGGTCCCGGTCCAGGTCGCGGTCACCGCCCTGGATCACGCCGCTGCCGACACGGCCGCCGCGGCCCGGGCTGTGATGCCGGCCGGGGGCACGGCGGTGCCCCCGGCCGCCGTCAGGGGCGGTCCAGCCGGCCTGGGGCGCTGGCGTACTCATCCGGCTCCTCGGCTGTATCGCGGTCACGGGAGGGCTCGGAAACGACGGTATCCGGTTCGCCGGGTGATCCGGTGGGTTCCGCACCCTTCGCGTCCTGACCAGGGCCCGGGCTCTGGCGGGAGGTCAGGAACGCGCCCCGGGCGCCGCCCCGGCGGATAGCGCGGGCGATCGCGGTGATCACGAATACCGCGATCGCGATGGCCACGATGACCATGGCGGTGGTGCCGAAGTGGGTGGCGTCCACGGTGAGCTGGGCCTGGGCGCCGGGCAGGGGCGCCCCGTCCGGGGCGGCCAGGCTCAGCCTGAGCACCGTGGAGCCGGGCACCGAGGACCGGACCTTGATCACCACCGTCCGCTGCTGGTGCGGGCCGATGGTCACGGTGGTCACCGAGGGGTGGATGGTCATCCGGCCCGGCGGCGCATGCACCCGCAGCAGCACGGTGACCGGGCGGCTCAGCCGGTTATTGATCGAGACCGGGACGGGCCCGGACTTCCCGGTCAGGGTGTCCTGGCCGGTGTCGATGATGCGGACCTGCCGGTCCTGTGCGGCGAGGTACCCGGAGATGCCCGCCACCAGGGCCTTGGCCTGGGCCGGGTCACCCCGCCAGGCGGAGGATTCCGTCGCGGCCACGGCGCCGGCCAGGTAACTGGACGCGGCTTGCCCGAACATGCTGGCCTGCAGCCGGATGCTGCCCTCCAGGCCCTTGACCTTGCGGAGCAGCGACCGGCGCAGTTCCCCGGGGCGTGCTTCTGCACCGGCGGCGGCACCCGCGGCACCTGCCCGGCGGCGGAGTCCTTGCTGAGCAGGCTGGCCAGGCTGGCCGGGCGCAGCCAGGGAGCGTCGTCGCTCTCGGTCAGCAGGGCCGCGGCCAGGCTGGGGGTGGGGTTCCACTGGCGGGGCGGGGTGATGACCACCGAGCGCGGGGTAGCCGGCGCCTCCGCGACGATCATCGCCGTCTCAGCCAGGAAAAGCTGCTCCGTCGCGAACGAGCTGACCGCCGTGGCGGCCTGCGCGGTGCTGGCCGACTGAGTGCTGGCTGGCCGGGTGGTGGCTGGCCGGGTGCTGGCGCGGGCCTGGGCGGCGGTCGGGCCGTCGGCCAGGACCTGGCTCAGCGTGCTGTCGGCCAGGGCCACCCGCAGCCCGCCGTCCACCCCGTCCAGCGCGGTGGTGATGGCGCTGGGCGTGTACAGCGTCGCGGTCTTCGGCGGCATCAGCGAGCTGTTCAGGATCACCGACCGCCAGCCGCCCGCGGCCAGGTTGCCGAGGACCCCGTAGTCAGCGAACCCGCGGCCGGCCAGGCGATCGCGCCGGAGCCCGGCACGGCGGGGCGCTGGGTGCCGCCCAGGTAATTCCGGGCCACGCTGATCCCGATGTTCTGGGCCCGCTGCAAGTCGGTGTCCATGGCCGCGTGCGTGAGCGCGGAGACATCCACGTCCGCGTAAGGGGTGACGAAGTAATCCTGCTGCGCGGCCACCGAGCGCAGCCGGGCCAGCCAGGTCCGGGCGGCCGGGCTGGCTGGCCGGGTGACCGCACCGGAGCAGCTGGACGTGCCGCCCACCTGGTAGCTGCTGCGCATGACCCCCGCGGCGGACAGCACGCTGGGGTCGATGGCCCAGGTCAGGCCGGCGCGGACGGCTTCCGGTGTGCTGCCCGCCGCGAGCAGCCGGCTGAGCCGCCCGCCCGCCAGGCTCCTTTCCAGGCCACCGTTGAGCAGGGCCGGGCAGGCGGTCTGCTCCGGCGCGCTGAAGATCGGCCAGACCCAGGCGATCTTCATCCGCTGGGTCATCCCGGCGGCGGCCGCGGAGCCCGGCCAGAACGGCAGGAACGTCTGATCGGTGCTCAGCGCGGTGCCGCCGGAGGCCACCGAGTCCACCGAGGCCGCCAGCGGGTACACGCCGAACGAGGTCAGGGCCAGCCCCCTGGCGGGGATCGTGACCGACCAGTGGTCCACCGCTCCCGGCGCCAGCGTGCCCGGCAGCTGCGCCGGGGTGCCCGTCGCGGTGAGGAACACCTGCAGGTTCCCGGCGGCGTACTCGCCCAGCGCGGCGCGGCTGGTCAGCGGGGCAGTGGACGACTGGAGCTGGACGCTCAGGCCGGATACCGCGGTCCGGGTCAGGTTGCTGACCGTGCCCTGCACGGTGACCGGGCGGCCGGGCTGCGCGGTCTGCGGGCTCACCGACGTGATGCCGATCGTCACCTGCGCCGCTGTGGCCGTGCCCACGGCCCCCCCCGTGCCCACGGCCGCGGCCGTGCCCACGGCCGCCCCCGCCGCATGCGTGGTCGAGGCGGCCGCGCCCGCCGTGGCCAGGGCCGGCCCCCGGCCATCAGCGCGGCGAAGGCGCAGGCCAGCGCGCAGCGCCGGGCCCGCCGAGGCCACGCCGGCCTGGCAGGCCTCTGGTCGCGCTGCGTTGGGCACTGACGCGGCATGCCGGAAATGCTATTGCCGTTCTCTGAGTGCTCTCCCACGATGAGCCCGGGATCCCTGGATTTCCCCCGGCCCACCCCTACCCCCTACCCTCAATGCCCGTGCCGGATACCACGCCCATCAGCCCGCAGCAGCGGAAGGCCGCAGCCGACCTGCTGCGCAAGACGGCCCTACCCGCCGCCGAGCTGGGCCGCATCTTCGCGCGCCACGGGCACGAGCTGGCGCTGGTCGGCGGGCCGGTCCGGGACGTATTCCTCGGCCGCACGCACAACGACCTGGACCTGGCCACGGACGCCACCCCGCCGGAGGTCCTGGCCATTGCCCGGGAGTGGGCCGACAAGGTGTGGGAAACCGGCATCGAGTTCGGCACCGTCGGGCTGCGCCGGGGCGACACCATTCTCGAGATCACCACCTACCGGAGCGAGACCTACGTGCCTGACTCGCGGAAGCCCGCGGGCATCCGGTACGGCACGTCCCTGGAGGCCGACCTGCGGCGCCGGGACTTCACCGTGAACGCGATGGCGGCCCGGCTGCCGTCACTGGAGCTGGTCGACCCCTTCGGCGGCCTGCGGGACCTGCGGGACAAGGTGCTGCGCACGCCCGGGAGCCCGCAGGAGTCGTTCACCGACGATCCGCTGCGGATGATGCGCGCGGCCCGGTTCACCGCCCAGCTCGGCTTCACCGTGGCGCCGGAGGTGGCCGAGGCCATGCGGCAGCTGGCCCCGCGGCTGTCGGTGGTGTCCGCGGAGCGGATCCGGGATGAGCTCAGCAAGCTGCTCCTGGCCCCCCGGCCGCACGACCCGGTGCGCGGGATCGAGCTGATGGTGGACACCGGGGTCGCGGACATCGTCCTGCCCGAGGTGCCCAGGCTGCGGCTGGAGACCGACGAGCACATGCGGCACAAGGACGTGTACCAGCACTCGCTGACCGTGCTGGAGCAGTCCGTCGGGCTGGAGGAGCGTTACGGGCTGCTGCCGGACCTGGTGGTCCGGCTGGCGGCGCTGCTGCACGACATCGGCAAGCCCCGGACCCGCTCGCTGCTCGCGGACGGGCGGGTGGCCTTCCACCACCACGAGGTGGTCGGCGCGGCCATGGCCCGGTCCCGGCTCAGGGCGCTGCGCTTCCCGTCGGCGGTGGTGGCCGACGTGACCACCCTGATCGCTCTGCACCTGCGGTTCCACGGGTACGGGCCGGGTGAGTGGACCGACTCCGCGGTCCGCCGCTACGTGCGCGACGCCGGGCCGCTGCTGACCCGGCTGCAGGTGCTGACCCGGGCCGACTGCACCACGCGGAACAAGGCCAAGGCTGCGCGCCTGGCCCGGGCGCAGGACGGCCTGGAGGAGCGCATCGTGGCGCTCAGCGCCCAGGAGGAGCTCAAGAAGATCCGGCCTGACCTGGACGGGAACCAGATCATGACCATCCTGGGCCTGCCGCCCGGCCCGGACGTCGGCCGGGCTTACCAGTACCTGCTGGAGCTGCGGATGGAGCACGGCCCGCTCGGCCCGGAGCGGGCCACCCGCGAACTGCTGCGCTGGGCCGAGGCCGAGGGGCTGGGCGTACCGCCTCGAGATTAGCCATCAGCTGGCGCGGGCAGTCGGCGCACGGCCAGCCAGTAGCCCGCAGCCACAATTACGTAGCCGACGGCAACGGCTCCGACGAGCACATGCGACTTACCGGTCAGCGGCATGAACGGCACGCTGAGCAGGGCTCCTGCCGCGAACGTGATGTTGAACATCATGTCGTACAGGGAGAACGCCCGGCCACGGTAGTCATCAGGCAGCTGTTCCTGCAGGATCGTGGTGGCGCAGATCGCGATGCCCTGCCCGGCCAGGCCCAGGCAGAACCCCATGACCAGGTACCCGATCTGGCCGAAAGTCTCTCCCAGGACGCCGATCACCACTGCGCTCGCGGCGAGCAGCACGGCTATGAAGGCTGACTTGGCCAGCCGCCTGGTCACTGGCGGAGTGACCAGGGCCGCGCAGAAGTAGCCGACGGCCACGAATGCGACCAGGTAGCCGTAATGAGTTTCCGCCGTGCTCGGGGCGGCGCCACGGTAGAAGTAGTTCCGGTACAGCAGGATCGACATCAGGAACAAGATCCCGTACAGGAACCGGTTGCCGCCGGTGCCGCCGAGCGCGGACGCGGGGTCGCGGCGCCTGCTGACATAGCGCACGCCAGCCACCAGTCCGACGGCGACCACGCCGAGTTCCCTCAGGACGTGGCCTGGCGCTGGCTGGCCCGGTTCCCGCACCGGGCCGAGCGAATCCCGGCCCAGGGTCCTGGCGACCAGGCTGGCGGCGATATAGCACGCGCCCGCGACGAGAAGCGTTATTGCGGCACCACCCTCGGTGTCGCCGGTGGCCGCGTTCACGCCCAGGCCGACGAGCCCGCCGATCGCGGCCACCGTCCCGCCGGCGGTCGGTGACACCGAGTTCCCCATGACCAGCTTGTCCCCGTCTACGACGTGCGGCAGCGCGGCGGACAGCGAGGACAAGAAGAATCGGTTCACGCCGAGGACCAGCAGCACGGCGACATAGAGCGGCGGCCCGAGGTTGCCCGACGCCATCAGGGCTGCGGTCAGTGCCACGAAGAGCGAGCGCAGCAGGGCGGAGTAGACCAGGATCTGGCGCCGCGACCAGCGGTCGATGAACACGCCCGCGAACGGGCCGATCAGGGAGTACGGCGCGTACAAGACGGCGAACGCGGCGGCCCCCTTCGCCGGGTTCGGGAACGTCGCCGCGTTGAAGAACACGTACGTGCCCAGGCCGGCGGTGAAGATGCCGTCGCCTGCCTGCGAGATAAGCCTGGTCGACAGCAGCCGCCGGAAGTCATGCTCAGCCCAGACGATGCGCAGATCATGCAGGAAAGAACCGTGCGGCCCCGGCGCGGACGGAGCAGGCTGGCCGGGCGCCTGCGGCGCAGCCTGCCCCGGGAGAGTGGGCTCCTGCCTGGACACGGGACACAGCCTATGGCCCGCGCCCGGGACCGGCCAGACAGCCCCGCGCGCCCGGGCAGACGGGCTGGACTGCCTCCTGCGGCGGCGTTCCGGCCCGGGTCATGGACAAGAGGGACGGGAGCCCAGCCGAGCTCGGCTCCCGTCCGGTGCTGCTGCTAGCGCTCGATACTCAGCGCCCGGTGCTCAGCGGTCGATCTCGCCGCGGATGAACTGCTCCACCAGGTCGCGGGCGGTGTCGTCATCGTACTGCTCCGGCGGCGACTTCATGAAGTACGACGCCGCGGACAGGATGGGGCCGCCGACGCCGCGGTCCTTGGCGATCTTCGCCGCGCGGATCGCGTCGATGATCACGCCCGCGGAGTTCGGCGAGTCCCAGACCTCCAGCTTGTACTCCAGGTTGAGCGGGACATCGCCGAAGGCCCGCCCCTCGAGCCGGATGTAGGCCCACTTCCGGTCGTCCAGCCAGGGCACGTGGTCGGAGGGGCCGATGTGCACGGCGGCCTTCTCCATCTCGTGCGGGATCTGGGACGTCACCGACTGGGTCTTGGACACCTTCTTGGACTGCAGGCGCTTGCGCTCCAGCATGTTCATGAAGTCCATGTTGCCGCCGAAGTTGAGCTGGTACGTGCGCAGCAGCTCCACCCCGCGGTCCTCGAACAGCTTGGCCAGCACCCGGTGCGTAATGGTGGCGCCGACCTGCGACTTGATGTCGTCACCGATGATCGGCACGCCCGCCGCGGTGAACTTCGCGGCCCACTCCGGGTCGGAGGCGATGAACACCGGCAGCGCGTTCACGAACGCCACGCCGGCGTCGATGGCGCACTGGGCGTAGAAGCGGTCAGCCTGCTCGGACCCGACCGGGAGGTAGGACACCAGGACGTCGGCGGCGCAGTCGCGGAGGGCCTGCACCACGTCCACCGCCGGGTCGGGCGACTCGGAGATCATCTCCTGGTAGTACTCGCCCAGCCCGTCCAGGGTGGGGCCGCGCTGCACGGTGACCCCGGTGGGCGCCACGTCGCAGATCTTGATGGTGTTGTTCTCACTGGCCAGGATGGCCTCGGCCAGATCCCGTCCCACCTTCTTCGCGTCCACGTCGAAGGCGGCGACGAACTCCACGTCCCGCACGTGGTAGTCGCCGAAGTTCACGTGCATGAGCCCAGGAACCCGGTCCCCGGGGTCGGCATCCTTGTAGTACTCCACGCCCTGGATCAGGGAGCTGGCGCAGTTACCCACGCCAACGATGGCCACCCGAACCGAACCCATGGGGACACACTCCTTCTCTCGCCGCACGATGGTGGCGTCAGATTTTTCTTTAGTCGGCCGCGATCAGTCAGCCGTGTCAGTTCCGTCAGCCGGGCCAGGCCCTGGCCCGGTGCCGCCGGGCCGGGCGGGGGTGTCCGCCTGGCGCTCGGAGGCGATCAGCTCGTTCAGCCAGCGGACCTCCCGCTCGACCGATTCCAGGCCGTGCCGGTGCAGTTCGAGCGTGTAGCTGTCCATCCGCTCCCGCGTCCGGGCCATGGCCGCGCGCACCCCGTCCAGCCGCTCTTCCAGCCGGCTGCGGCGCCCTTCGAGGATGCGCAGCCGGATGTCAGCCTGGGTCTGGCCGAAGAACGCGAAGTGCACACCGAACCCGTCGTCGTCCCAGGCCGCCGGGCCGGACTCGGTGAGCAGCTGCTCGAGCCGCTCCTTGCCGTCCGCGGTGAGCCGGTAGACGATCTTCGATCGCCGGCCGCTCAGCGGCTTGGCCGTGCCCTCCGGAGCCTCCTCCGCGATCAGCCCCTGGGCCAGGAGCAGCTTCAGGCACGGGTACAGCGACCCGTACCCGAACGCCCGGAACGCACCGAGCATGGAGTTCAGCCGCTTGCGCAGCTCATATCCGTGCATCGGCGTCTCGTGCAGCAGCCCCAGCACGGCGAGCTCCAGCACGCGTGACCGTTGCCCCACCATGCCTGCCCGCACCTCCCGTCCACGTGGCCCGGGCCGCGGGGCCCGTGCTGGCCGTCCGGGCGAGAAGTCCGGGCCGCCAGGACAGTATGCCCGCATTGTGCCAAAGCGATGTATCGAACCGATACATCGCCAAGATATGCGGCACCCGGAGTCCGCGCAACTCCGCGTTCACCGGCCGTTTCCCGGACACCTGCCGCGAATACCTGAACAGGAGGCCAGCCAGGGCTCGGAGCGCTGCGGCTTCCGTCGTACGCTGTCGGAGATGGGAGTTCGGCGATCGGTCGTGGATTACGGGCTTGCCCGGCGGGCAACGCTCGCCTCCGTGCTGGCCGGGCACACCACGGTCGCCGACGTCTGCGACGCGCACCCCTATCTGCTCCGGGCGGCCAAGTTTCACGGTGAAGCCACCGACACGGCCTGCCCCATCTGCCGCAGGACCAAGCTGACCCACGTCACCTACGTGTACGGGGACGAACTCGGCCCCTACGCGGGACGGGTGAAGCAGGGTCCGGAACTAGCGGAGATGGCGTCCGAATACGGGGAGTTCCGGGTATATGTGGTCGAGGTCTGCCAAAGTTGTGCCTGGAACCACCTTGCCTCGTCCTATGTTCTCGGCACGGGCGAGCCACGCACGCGGCGCAGCAGGCGGGCCCGGGCCGGCGAATAACGGCTGGGCAGGAAGCTGCCGCCCATCCAGGGCGGTCGGCTGGGCCAGTGCCACCGGGCAGGGCCGGCCCCGGAAGCCAAGCGCGCGTCATGCAGATGTGACGAATTTCTAACCTGCGCCGGATGGCTTGCGTCACCGGATACCGTGAGGCCCGGCGGTCGGCCTCATGCTCGCCCACGACTGCCTCACCCAACCAGCGAGGACGCGTGAGTAACCCAGACTTTTCCGGTTCCTACCCCCCGGATCCCGCTGAGCCTGGCCGTTGGGACGGCTCCCGCGGCGGCCCGCGCGGGGAGCGTGACGGCGGTGGCCGTCGCGCGCGCGGCACCCGGGACGCGGGGGACCGTGGCTACCGGCGTGAGCGGGACTACGAGTGGGACCGCGGCGGCGGGGAGGATCCCGGCTACGGCCGTGCTGACCGCGGCCGTGCTGACCGCGGCCGCGCCGATCAGGGCTGGGCTGACCAGGGCCGCGCCGATCAGGCCTGGGCTGACCAGGGCCGTGACCAGCGCCGTGCGGGCCAGAGCTGGGCCGACCGGAGCCGCCCCGGCCAGGACCGCCCCGGCCAGGACCATCCCGGCCAGGACCGGCCGGACCGCCCCGGCCAGGCCTGGGCCGGCCAGGGCGATGCGGAGCAGAGCCCGGCCCGGGGCAGCCGCCGCGGGGCCCGGGACGCCGCGGGCCGGCGGGGCGCCGGGCACGGCGCCCCGAGCGGGATGAGCGCGAAGGACCGGCTGGCGGCCAAGCTCGGCACGGACCGCGCCGCCGCCGGGGCAGCCCCGGTCGCCGCGCACGCGATGACGGCCGGCTACCCCGGATCCGGCTACCCGGGGCCGGCTGATCCGCGCGGCCGCGGCCGCGCGGATCAGGACTTCGGCCCGCGGGGGTCCGGCCCGGGCCGCGGCGGGGCCGCGGGAATGCAGGACGGGAACGGGCGGGGCGCAAACGGCGGCGGGCGGGGCGGGAACGGCCGCGGCCGCGGCCCGGGACGACCGCGCGGCAAGGGTGACTGGTGGCGCCGCTGGACGTGGAAAAAGGCGCTCGCGGCGTCGGCGCTGACCGGCGCCGGCTTCCTCGTCCTGGTGCTGATCGGGATCTTCTACACCTACTCGCAGACGCCCATCCCGGCCGCGTCGGAGCTGGCCGTCGGCCAGGCCTCCCAGGTCTACTTCCGGGACGGCAAGACCCTGGTCGGCCGGTTCGGCAGCAACGACCGGCAGACGCTGGACGCGAACCAGATCCCGGCCATGGTCAGGAACGCGATGGTCGCCGCGGAGGACAAGCACTTCTACAGCGAGGGCGGCGTCTCGCCGACCGGCATCATCCGCGCGGCCATGGCCGACCTGACCAGCGGCTCGGTCCAGCAGGGCGGCTCCACCATCACCCAGCAGCTGGTCCGCAACTACTACGACGGGATCGGCACCGCCCAGACGGTCAGCCGGAAGATCAAGGAAATCTTCGTCGCCGAGAAGCTGGCCTCGGAGAAATCCAAGCTCTGGATCCTCACCAACTACATGAACACCGTGCCGACCGGCCCCAACATGTACGGCTTCGGCGCCGCCGCCGAGTCCTACTTCGGCGTGCCGGTCAGCAAGCTGACCGTGGCGCAGGCCGCGATGATCGCGTCCATGCCGCAGTCACCCAGCTACTACAGCCCCGACCCGAAGTCGGGGGCGGCCTACCAGGCGCTGGTCTTCCGCTGGCACTACGTGCTGCGGACCATGGTCCAGATGGGCACGCTGACCCAGGCCCAGGCGAACGCGCAGAAGTTCCCGACGCTGGTGAAGGCGTTCAACAACAGCTGGTCGGGCTACCGCGGCTACATCATGAACGCGGTGCTGAACGAGCTGGAGACCACCTATCACTACTCGCAGGCCCGGATCGACAACGGCGGGCTGCGGATCATCACCACGTTCAGCAAGCCGATGATGAACCAGCTCTACGCGACCGTGGCCGCGGAAAAACGCCAGATGAGGCTGGACGGTAAGGCGCTGCCGAACTACGCGCACGTCGGTGCGGTGCTGGAGCAGCCGACCACCGGCCAGATCTGGGCCATGTACAGCGGCCCCAACTACGACGCGAAGAACTGCAGCGTGATCCGCTGCGACTGGGACATGGCGCTGCAGAACCGCGAGCAGGTGGGCTCCTCGATGAAGCCGTACGTGCTCTCGCTGGCCCGCTCCCAGGGTATGAGCGTCAAGACCAGCACGCTGGACGGCCACTCGCCGCTGTGGATCCCGCCGGTCTCGGAGCCGATGACGTACGCCAGCCCCACCCAGCCGGCCGACTCGGGCGGCTGGTACGAGGTCGGCAACGACGCGGGTGACGCGCAGGCCAACGGGGTCAGCGTGGTCACCGCGTCCGCGGAGTCGCTCAACACCGCCTACACCGACCTGTACCACCGGGTCGGCGGGCCCCGACGGCCAGAACATGGTCAAGATGGCGCAGGCGTTCGGGGTCAACACGACCGCCTCGGGCCTGTACGGCATGCGGGACGAGGTCGGCACCGCGCTCGGCCAGGCCTCGCTCACGGTCGAGGAGCAGGCCAGCACCTTCGCGACGCTGGCCAACAACGGCGAGTACCTGTCCCCGCACGTGATCCTGGAGATCCAGCAGCAGCCGCCCGGGCAGGCGCTGTCCACCACCACGGCCAAGGTCGTCCGCCGCCAGGTGCTGACCCCGGCCGAGGACTCCGACGTGGACTACGCGCTGTCCTTCGACGACAAGCCGGGCGGCACGGCCCCGAACGCGGGACTCGCGGACGGGCGGGAGATCATCGCCAAGACCGGGACCACGAACCTGGCCCAGTCCGGGTTCTTCATCGGCGCGATCCCGCAGTTCAGCCTGGCCATCGGGATGTTCACCAACGAGCAGGGCTGCCCGGCGAGCATGTCGGCGGGCTGCGCGGCGGCGGCGAACTCCGAATCCGCGCCCCCGGCCGGCCTGCAGACCCTGTACGGCGTCGGTAACCTGCCGGGCTACGGCGGCGACTGGCCGGCCAGCATCTGGCACGCGTACGCGCAGCAGATGTTCGGTCCCATGCCGATCGAGAACTTCCCCACCCCGGACTTCGGCGGCACGGCCTGGAACCTGCTCAGCCCGGCCATGACAGCCCCCACTCCGACCCCGACGCCCACGCCGACCACCACCTGCAACGGTTTCGTCCTGGCCGGGCACTGCTTCGGGAACCACACCCCGAACCCGGCGCCGAGTGGCCCGGTGCCGACTAACCCGGTGACCACCCCGACGTTCCCCAACCCGACGCCCTCGTTTGGCAAGCAGCGATCAACGATCGGGTAGCCGGGGCCCGGGTGAGGGCACAATGACCGGAACCCGATAGCCGATGACGGAGTGTGGGTGACAGACGGAGATACCGGCCCGGCCGGCCAGGAACCAGCCGGCCAGGACCCGGGCGGCCAGGACCCGGGCAGCCAGGAGCGGGGCAGCCAGGAGCGGGACGCCGGGCCGCGCCCCGGGGCGGCGCGGCTCGCGCTGCTCGCGGGGTCGACCACGGCCCTGGTCACGGCCGTGCTGCTCGGCTCCGGGCTCGCGCTGACCAACAAGTGGGCGTGCCGGGCCGGGGCGTGGAACGGCTACCTCTCGCAGTTCCAGGCGCACTGCTACACCGACATCTACCCGCTGTACTTCGGTGAGGGACTGTCCTCGGGCAAGGTGCCCTACGTCGACCATCCGGTGGAATACCCGGTGCTCATCGGCGGGGCCATGCAGCTCGTGGCCTGGCTGGTCCGGCCGATCAGCAACCCGTTCATCCGGGGCCGGGAGTTCTTCGACCTCACCATCGTCCTGCTGACCGTGTTCGCGCTGGTCGGGGTGCTGGCCACCGCCTACCTGGCGGGCCGGTCCCGCCGGTGGACCGCGCTGGGCGTCGCGCTGGCCCCCGCGGTCATCCTGGCCGAGTTCATCAACTGGGACCTGATCGCGATGGGCCTGGCCATGGCCGGGATGGCGGCCTGGGCGGCGCGCCGCGGGGTGCTGGCCGGCGTGCTCCTCGGCCTGGCCGTGGCGACCAAGTTCTACCCGCTGCTGTTCTTCGGGCCGCTGCTGCTGCTCTGCCTGCGCGCGGGCCGGATGCGGGAGTTCTGGGTCACGTTCGGGTCGGCGGCGGTCGCGTGGCTGGCCGTCGACCTGCCGGTGATGATCGTGGCCCCGGCCGGCTGGGCCCGCTTCTACCAGCTCAGCGACACGCGCTCGGCCGACTGGGGCTCGATCTGGTACTTCTTCGAGACCGAGCACTGGCCGCTGGTCGACACGACCAGCGTGCGCGCCCTGAACCTCATTTCCGCGGCCGTGTTCGGCGTGGCCTGCGTGCTCATCGTGCTGCTCACCATGGGGGCGCCGCGGCGGCCACGGGTGGCCCAGCTGTTCTTCCTGACCCTGGCCGTCTTCCTGCTGTCCAACAAGGTCTGGTCCCCGCAGTACGTGGTCTGGCTGGCCCCCCTGGTCGTGCTGGCCCGGCCCCGGCTTGGCGCCTACCTGCTCTGGCAGGCGGCGGAGGTGGGCTACTTCTTCGCGATCTGGGCCTACCTGATCACCGTGTCGGTGGCCGGGCCCTCGTTCATCGGGGTCGGCGGCATCGGCACCGGGCTGTACTTCGCCGCGCTGATCGCCCGGTTCCTCACCGTGTCGCTGCTGTGCGGCCTGGTGGTGCGGGACATCCTGCAGCCCGCGCACGACGTGGTGCGGGCCGGCGGCGCCGACGACCCGGCGGGCGGGGTGCTGGCCGGGACCCCCGACCGGTTCGTGCTGCGACTCGGCCCGCGGCGCAGCGCCCAGCCAGCCGCCGCCGCGTCCGCGCGCTGAATTCAGCTCTCTAACGGTCGTGCCGCCCGACCCGGGTCCGCCCGGGCCTGGCCACGCGGGCCTGGCCACGCGGGCCTGGCCAGGCGGCGCTGGCCAGGCGGCCCGGACCGGCGGGCACCGGCTCAGTCAGCACCGGGAATGTGCGCGCGGAGCCAGGCGATGTCGGCAGCGGGGTCGGGGGTCTCGCAGATGACCGGCGCCCCGGCCGCCCTGATCAGGCCGGCCAGCACCGCCGGGTCGATGGTGCCCTGCTCCATCCCGGCATGCCGGTCCCGGCCCGAGCCGAACCCGTCCCGCGAGTTGTTGCCGTGCACCAGGTCGATCCGGCCGGTGATCGCCGTGACCCGGTCCACGATCCCGGACAGCTCCTCCCCGCTCGCGAACGCGTGACAGGTATCCAGGCAGAACCCCACCCCGCCCGCGTCGCCGACCGCGTCCCACAGCCGGGCCACCCCGTCCAGGCCGCGGGCCATGGCCTGGTCGCCGCCTGCCGTGTTCTCGATCAGCATCGGCACCGGCCGGTCGATCCGGGCCACCGCCTTGGCCCAGTTCTCATACCCCTCGGCCACGTCCGCGTCCGCGGTGACGTGCCCGCCGTGCACGATCAGCCCCTGCGCGCCGATGGCCGCGGCCGCGGCAAGCTGCTGGCCGAGCAGCTTCCGGCTGGGGATCCGGATCCGGTTGTTGGTGCTGGCCACGTTGATCCGGTACGGAGCGTGGATGAACGCGGCCACGTCCGCCGCGGCCAGCGCGTCGCGCAGCGCGCCCGCGTCACCGCCGGGGAACACGGGATCCGCCCAGCCCTGCGGGTCGCCCAGGAAGAACTGAACCACGTGGGACTTGGTGCCGACCGCGGCGGCCAGGGGGTCCTCGTCATGCACGTGGGGTCCGATGCTCACCATGGCACGAGACTAGCGGCGGGCGCGGTTTTCGTTGCGGCGGATAAGCGGAGGGTGCGCGGCGCGCAGGGCAGCACTCTGACCCGCCCGCGCGGGCAGGTCAGGGGAACAAGCCGCCGTGGGCCAGGCCGAGGGCGCCGCCGACGAAGGCGGCCACCAGCCCGGTCACGATGAGCATCCGTTCCGGCCTGGTCGCCGAGAACAGCTGGGCGGGGAGCCCGACGACCAGCGTGATCAGGCCGAGCCAGCTCGCGGTGGCCCCGGCCCAGGTGCCGGCGCCGGCCTTGTCCGCGAGGAACCCCAGCACGCACGCCACCAGGCCGGCGATCAGGGTGAACACGCTCAGCGCGTTCTCCCTCGGGTGCCGCTGGCCATCATCGTTCAGGGTCAGGTGCGGGAGGTGCCGGCGGCCCCGCCCCCGGGTGGCGGCCCCGGGCCCCGTGGTTGGGGAATCTGTGGTCCCGGCAGCCTGGGTCATTCCGGCTCTGGCAGCTTGGGGCACTTCGGCCACCCCCTTGGACATCCAGCCCGGTACTGGTCCTTGCCCGGGCTCTTTCCCCCTCCAGACCCGCGGGAATCCTGAGCCAGCCTGCGGCCGGCCCTGGTAAGCTGGCGCAGCCGCCACGGGTACCGGGGTTCTCGCCCCGGTGACGTCGCGGCCCCTCCTGCCACGGAGAGACCGTGGCCGCATCAGTCCAGAGGAGGCATGTTCCCGCATGCGCCGCTATGAGATGATGATCATCCTCGATCCTTCTCTTGAAGAGCAGACCGTCCAGCCCTCCCTCGACCAGTTCCTGTCGGTCGTCAAGACCGCGGGCGGTTCGGTAGACAAGATCGACGTATGGGGCCGCCGGCGGCTCGCCTACGAGATCGACAAGAAGCCGGACGGCATCTACGCCGTCGTCGACATGGTCGCGGAGCCGGACACGGTGCACGAGCTCGACCGTCAGCTCAGCCTCAACGAGGCGGTCCTGCGGACCAAGATCCTGCGCCCCGAGATGCACTGACCACCGCGACACTGACCACCGCGACCCGGCCACAGTGACAGTGCCCACTGCGACACTGAGCACAGTGACACTCGCCGCGGACGGTTGCGGCACCTGAACCCTCACAGCGACCGGGAGTGACCCCGATGGCAGGCGATACCCAGATCACGGTGGTCGGCAATCTAGTCAGCGACCCCGAACTCCGCTACACCCCCACCGGGGTGGCGGTGGCGAACTTCCGCATCGCGTCCACGCCGCGGACCTTCGACCGGCAGGCGAACGAGTGGAAGGACGGCGACTCGCTGTTCCTGACCTGCAACGTGTGGCGGCAGGCCGCGGAGAACGTGGCCGAGAGCCTGCAGCGCGGCATGCGGGTGGTCGTCCAGGGGCGGCTGCACCAGCGCTCCTACGAGACCCGCGAAGGCGAGAAGCGCACCGTCTTCGAGGTCGAGGTGGACGACGTCGGCCCGTCCCTGCGTAACGCCTCAGCCAAGGTCACCAAGTCCAGCCGCTCCGGCGGTAGCGGCGGCGGCGGCTTCGGCGCTGGCGGGGGTGGCGGCGCGGCCGGCGGCGGCGGCAGCCAGGGCGGATCCGGCGGATCCGGCGGATCCGGCGGGTATGGTGGATCGTCCGGCGGCCGCGGCGGCGACGACCCCTGGGCCTCGGACTCCGGGTTCGGCGGCGAGGGGTCGACCGACGAGCCGCCGTTCTGATCCCGCCACCTCGCCCGGCGCGGGCCGGCCGCTAGCCGTCCCGCGCCCGCGCTAGGCCGCCCCCGAGAAAGTAACCCAACCAAAACCATCCCCGCCGCAAGCGGGGCTCTCTTCAGGAGCACCATGATGGCGAAAGCACCTATCCGCAAGCCCAGGAAGAAAGTCTGCCTGTTCTGCCAGGAGAAGATCTCCTACGTGGACTACAAGGACACCGGGCTGCTGCGGAAGTTCATTTCCGACCGAGGCAAGATCCGGGCCCGAAGGGTCACCGGAAACTGCACCCAGCACCAGCGTGACGTCGCCAAGGCGATCAAGAACGCCCGCGAGATGGCCCTGCTGCCGTACACCAGCACGGCACGTTGAGGACGGGGAAGGCCGCAAGCTGATGAGTGGCACAGCAATGAAACTGATCCTCACCAACGAGGTCACCGGCCTGGGTGCCCCGGGTGACGTGGTCGAGGTCAAGGCCGGTTACGGACGTAACTACCTGATCCCGCGCGGCCTGGCCATGCGCTGGACCCGGGGCGCCGAGAAGCAGATCGACCTGATCCGGCGGGCCCGTTCCGCCCGGGACATCCGCGGCCTCGACGACGCCCGCGCCGCGGCCGGGGAACTGGCCGCCCGCACCGTGCAGATCAGGGTCCGGGCCGGCGCCGCCGGGCGGCTGTTCGGCTCGGTCAGCGCCTCGGACATCGCCGACGCGGTCCGCGCCGCCGATGGCCTCGAGCTGGACCGGCGGCGCATCGAGATCGCCACCCCGATCCGGACCGTGGGGCGGCACCAGGTCACGGTGCGGCTGCACCCCGAGGTGACGGCCACCCTCAACGTGGACGTCACCGAGGCCTGAGGCTGGCTGGGGTTCGTGGCCGGCTGAGGTCCTGGGCCGGCCCGGGGTCCGTGACGGGCTGGGTTCGTAGTCGGCTCAGATCCCGGGCCGGCTGAGCGCGGTGGCCGCCGTGGGCCGTCGCTGACGGCACGCCGCGGTCAGTCCCGTGTGGTGGGGTGTGGGTCGTGGCCCGTGGGCCCCGGATCCTGCTCCGTGTCCTGGCCGGTGTACTGCGACAGCCGCCGGGCCAGACCCGGGTCGAGGTCCGCCACCATCGCCCAGATGCCCGCCACGCGCTCCGCCATGGTGTCCGGCGTGCCGGCCCGGATGCCCTCGGCCCGGGTGCTGGCCGCCCGGGTGGCGGCGGCGTGGGTCCCGGCTAGCTGGGTGCCGGCGGCCCCGGCGGCGGTTTCCGCCCGGACCGCCTCAGCCAGCTCGTCGATCGCTGTTCCGATCATGGCCAGCCGCGACTCGGTTGTCGAACACATGCTCGGATCCTAGGGGAGCGGTTGTCATGATCGCCGGTCTTTACCGGACTGCCTCCCCGCCTGCCTGCCTCCCCGGTCTCCCCGCCGCCGCGTGCCTCCCCGCCCGCCATCGCGCACGTCAGGTAGGAAATGTCCGGAGCGGGACCCGGTCGCCCGGGAGGGCCGGCGGCGTGTGGCGGGGCGCTACCCTAGCACCGGATCTCACGTTTGACGTCACCCTCCGTATGTGGATAACTCAGCGCGCTGCGTCCACGGAAAATGGCCTCCGTAGTTTTTTGCGCGCACATCCGGTGGATGACATCACCGCAGGCAGTGACCATATTCGAGGCGCGGGCCCGGCCGTCGTCCCCAGCCGCATCCCCAGGCTGCGCACAGCACCGGCGGCGTGTCTGCACAGGCTGTCCACAGGCCTGTGCACAGCACGATTGGACGGGATCGCCAGGCCGAACCAAACTGTCAGACCTTGCGACTACAACAGGGTGAGGCCGCCGCAACGGTAGCGGCCAGGGGTGCTCTGATCCACGGGGAGGTGATGGCTGGTGAGCGTGGCCGAAATCGCTCCCCGGGGGGAGAGCTTCGATCGGACCCCGCCCCACGATGTGGCCGCGGAGCAGTGCGTTCTCGGCGGGATGCTGCTGTCCAAGGACGCCATCTCGGATGTGATGGAGACCATCCGGCCCGACGATCATTACCGGCCCGCGCACCAGATCATCCACGAAGCCATCCTCGAGCTGTACGGGCGGGGCGAGCCTGCCGACCCGGTCACCGTCTCTGACCTGCTGAACAAGCGGAGCGAGCTGACCCGCGTGGGCGGCCCCAGCTACCTGCACACGCTCATCGCCTCCGTGCCCACCGCGGCCAACGCCGGGTACTACGCCCGGATCGTCCGGGAGCGGGCCATCCTGCGCCGCCTGGTCGAGGTCGGCACCCGCATCGTCCAGCTCGGCTACTCCGGCGACGGCGAGGCCGACGAACTGGTTGACCGGGCCCAGGCCGAGGTGTACGGGGTCACCGAGCGCCGGGTCAGCGAGGACTACCTGCCGCTGTCCGACATCATGCCCGGGGCCCTGGACGAGATCGAGGCGATCGGCAGCCACGGCGGGAAAATGACCGGGGTGCCCACCGGGTTCGCGGACCTGGACGCGCTCACCAACGGCCTGCACGCGGGCCAGATGGTCGTGATCGCGGCCAGGCCCGCCATCGGCAAATCTACCCTGGCACTAGATCTTGCCAGGTCAGCGGCCATAAAGCACAGTCTGCCGACCGTCATCTTCAGCCTGGAGATGAGCCGCAACGAGATCACCATGCGGCTGCTGTCCGCGGAATCCCGGGTGTCCCTGCACAGCATGCGGACCGGGCAGATGGGCGAGGAGGACTGGGCCACGCTGGCCCGGCGGATGAGCGAAGTCGTGGACGCGCCGCTCTACATCGACGACTCGCCGAATATGTCCATGATGGAGATCCGGGCCAAGTGCCGTCGGCTGAAGCAGCGCCAGGGCCTGCGGATGGTGATCATCGACTACCTGCAGCTGATGAGCTCGCCCAAGCGGGTGGAGAACCGGCAGCAGGAAGTGTCGGAGATGTCCCGGTCCCTGAAGCTGCTGGCCAAGGAGATCGACGTCCCGGTGATCGCGCTCTCCCAGCTCAACCGTGGGCCGGAGCAGCGCAATGACAAGAAGCCCCTCCTGTCTGACCTGCGCGAATCCGGTTGCCTGACTGCGGGCACCCGGATCCTGCGTGCCGACACCGGGGCGGAGGTGATGCTCGGCGAATTGGTGGCCAGCGGGGAGCGTGACGTTGCGGTCTGGTCGCTGGACGAGAGGTTGCGGCTGATCCCGCGGACGATGACCCATGCCTTCCCCAGTGGGGTCAAGGAGGTGTTCCGGGTTCGTCTACGCTCTGGCCGCGAGGTGCAGGCCACCGCGAACCACCCCTTCCTCACCTACGAGGGCTGGCGCGCGCTGAGCGAGCTAGCTGTTGGGACCCGCGTGGGCGTGCCGCGGCACACACCGGGACCGGTTGGCCTGCACCCTCTGCCGGACGATGAAGTCATCATGCTGGCCCACCTGCTGGGCGACGGCTCGTTCGTGCGGAATCGGCCGATCCGGTACGCCAGCACCGACGAGGAAAACCTCATGATCGTGACGGCCGCCGCCCGGCACTTCGGCATCACCGCCGTCCGTGATGACTATGCTGCGGCCCGGTGCACGTCCCTCCGGTTGCGCTCGCCGGGACACCTGACCCACGGACGACGGAATCCCATCGCCGCATGGCTCGACTCGCTCGGTCTGTTCGGTCTGCGCAGCTACGAGAAGTTCGTGCCCGCCCCCATCTTCTCGCTTCCCAAGCCTCAGGTAGCACTCTTCCTGCGGCACCTGTGGGCTACCGATGGCTGCGTCTGGTGGGACGACACGGCGAGCATGGCTCGCCTCTACTATGCGTCCACGAGCCGCCGTCTGATCGACGATGTGGCGCGGCTGCTCCTGCGCTTCAACGTGATGACACGTATTAAGGAAACCCGCAAGGGTGACTATCGACCGTGTTATCAACTGCTCGTTTACGGAGCTGAGAACCAACTGCGGTTCCTGGATGACATCGGAGTACACGGGGGACGCAACGCTATGGCGGCAAAGTGCCGCGACATGCTGCGGTCCGAGAAGGCCAACACCAACCTCGACACGATCCCCCGGGATGTGTGGGACCGCGTGCGGACGGCCCTGAGCGAACGCCAGATGACCCACCGCCAATTCGCTGCGGCCATGGGCACCAAGTTCTGCGGGAGCACACTCTGGAAGCACGCGCCAAGCCGGGAACGGCTGGCGCGGGTGGCCACGGTTCTTGACGACGCCGATCTTGAGATGGTGGCTACCAACGACGTGTTCTGGGACGAGATTGCGGCGGTGGACAGCATCGGCGAGCAGCCCGTCTACGACGCGACGGTCCTAGGGACGCACAACTTCGTGGCCGACGGCATCAGCCTGCACAACAGCATCGAGCAGGACTCGGACGTGGTGATCCTGCTGCACCGGGAGGATGCGTACGAGCGGGAGTCCCCCCGGGCCGGGGAAGCCGACCTGATCGTGGCCAAGCACCGCAACGGGCCGACCGCTACCGTGACCGTGGCCTTCCAGGGGCACTACAGCCGGTTCGTGGACATGGCGCCGGGCTGAGGCCGCCACGTGTAGGGTCTCATTTTTTGCTGCACTTTCTCAAAGACCGCTGCACCTATGCTGCACTTGTGCAGATCATCTGACATGCATGGTGTGCGGGGCCCTGCCAGGTACGACTTGCCTGGACGGAGATCAGGAGCTGGCGCAGGTGCACCCGTCGAGGCGGATGAGCATCGCGGAGCGGAACTGGCGGTCCGGGCAAGGCTGGGAGCCGCCGGAACTGGTAGAGCGGCGCCGCTTGCGACGTCGTGAGGTAACCGCGCGGGCGGCCTTGTTCGACCCCAGACTCGGCGCGGCTGCGGTGACTGGGCCACAAGCGCGCGGGCCTTCCTCGCCCCGGTCCTGGTAACCGTGGGCCGGCCACGCTGCGGGCGGGTCTGTCAACTCGCTGCACAGTCCCCGGCCCCGCCTGGGGCGTTCATCGCCGCCGGCCTGATGCGCCGCCGCTCGATGCCGCGACAGGGCGGTCGCCGCCCTGGGGCAACTCCTGTCGCGGTCGAGGCGTCGGGCTGGCTGGGCTGGATCGGGCAGCTGTCGTTCGATACGTCTGGGGCAAAACGCAGCGTGGCCGCGGTCAGGTTCCAGGCCCGCTGTCCGGCCGCTCAGGCGCTGGGATCACGCCGACGAGGGGGAGGAACACGTCGTCGACGATTCCGGTGATGACCCGCTCGGACGGTGGCGTGCGGGTGAGGAAAAGCTCGTGGCGGAACAGGTCGGTCGGGAGCGTGGCGACCCTCGGGCTGATGTCCCGGCGGACCTCGCCGCGGTCTGCGGCGCGCTTGAGGATCGTCGTCATGACGCCGGAGCCGATCTGGAGAACCTGGTCCTGGAGGCGGGAGAACAGCTCGGCGTCGGCGAAGTAGTCGCCGAGGAGGCCGTAGACGGTCTCCGGGCCGACCTCGGCCAGCCCGGCACCGGCCCGGCGCAGCACGGCGAGCACGTCGCCGCGCAGGCTGCCGGTGTCGGGCACGTCGCCGGAGAGCATCGGGCGGTGCCGGCGTAGCGCGGCGATGACCAGTTCGGGCCGGCGGCGCCAGCGGCGGTAAAGGACGGCCCGGCTGGTGCCTGCCCGCTCGGCTACGGCTTCCATGGTCAGCTTCGCGTACCCGAACGCTTGCAGTTCTTCCCAGGCGGCATCGAGCAGAGCGGCCTCCAGGGCGCTCCCCGTGCGCCGGGTCTTTCCAGCCGACAGGCCGTGAGCGCCGGCGACTGGAGCGGAGGCTGCGTCTCGGGGTCTGGCCATGCTCGCTCCTAACGGGACGCTTGTATCTTACCGCCTTCCATGGTTAGATACGAGCGCCTCTTATTTAGAGACGAGTGTTTCTTAAGAGAAGGAGCCTGGTCCGGTGCGAGATACCCCCGGCACGACCAGCCCCGGCTCACCGGGCCTGCCCGGCGGGCGCATGGCTGGTGGCCGCTGGCGGTGATCGCCTCGGCCCACCTGATGGCGGTCCTGGACACCACGGTCATGTTCGTCGCTCTGCCGTCCGCGCAGCATGCGCTCGGGCATGTCGGTGACCGGCCGCCAGTGGGTGGTGACCGCCTACACGCTGGCCTTCGCCGCGCTGCTCCTGCTCGGCGGGCGCCTCGCCGACCGGCTCGGCGCCCGGCGCACGCTGATGATCGGGGTGATCGGCTTCGCCCTCGCCTCGGCGGCTGGCGGCGCCTCGGTCGACGGCGCCATGCTGATCGCGGCCCGGGCCGTGCAGGGCGCGTTCGCGGCGGTGCTGGTGTCGTCCACCAAATCACTGCTCATCACCGTCTATACCGGCGAACGCGAGCGGGCGCGGGCGATCGGGATCTTCACCGCCACCCTCACCGCCGGCGCGGCCATCGGCCTCGTGCTCGGCGGGGTGCTCACGAGCGAGCTGAGCTGGCGCTGGTGCCTCTACGTGAACATCGCCGTCTCGCTGGTCGCCATCATCGGCGCGCCGCGGGTGCTGCCCGCCGCTGCCGGCCGCCGCGAGGTGCGGATCGACGTGGCCAGCGCCGCTGCTGGCCTCGGCCGGGATGGTCGCCCTCGTCTACGGGCTCGGCGAGGTCGCCTCGGTCGGCTGGGGCTCGGGCCAGGTCGTCGGCTCGCTCATCGCCGCCGCGGTCCTGCTCGGCGGGTTCGTGGCCCGCCAGGCCGGGCAGGCCGGCCCGCCTGCTGCCGCTGCGGGTGGTCCGCGACCGCAACCGCGGCGGGGCACTGATCGCGCTGGTGTTCAACGCGCTGAGCACCTTCGGCATGATGCTCATCCTCACCTACCAGCTCCAGTCGGTGATGGGCTACTCGCCGCTGCGGACCGGGCTGGCCCTCATCCCCTTCGCCATCGCCGCCGCCATCGGCTCTGCGCTCATCGCGCCCAGGCTCATGCTGCGCGTCCCGCCGCGGTGGCTGATCACCGCCGGCATCGTGCTCAGCGCGGCAGGCCTGCTTCCCGCTCGTCTGGCTCACCCCGGGCAGCCACTACCTGCCGCTGATCTTCGTCGCCACGGCCATCGAAGGGCTCGGCACCGGCCTGGCCGGGCCCTCCGCCCTCAGCACCGCGCTGCGGGCCGTGCTCCCAGCCGACACCGGGGCGGCGGCGGCCGCGTCCAGCGCCGCCGGCCAGCTCGGCTCGTCCGTCGGCGCCGCCCTGCTCAACACCATCGCCGCCACCGCCACCGCCGCCTACCTCGCCGCCCACCACGCCGCGAGCGCTACGACAGGCACCGTCCACGGCTACACCATCGCCCTCGCCTGGGGCGCCGCCATCCTGCTCATCGCCACCATCCCGATCGTCATCCTCGTCAACGCCCACGCCCCGGCCCGAAAGAACCGGGCAGGGACGGCGTTGACGCGCTCACGTGCGCCGGGGTGACCTGTGCTGGAGGCCACTGCGAGGCCACTGGGGCGAGGATCACGGCCCAGGCCAGCGTCATAAAGATCGTGCCGCAGGCAGGCGGTTCCGTCAGCGCTGGGGTGCCGGGTGCCATCAACCCTGGGCGCCAGGCCGCCGAACACGCCGCGGCAGGCACGGCCGGCCTAACTGCCGCACTGGGCCACCCGTCCTGGTGGCACCCTGGCTCCGCAGCGCCCGTCCCGGCACCGGGCCTTTGATGCCCGGGCCCGCCGCGGTGGCGCCAGGTTCCGGCCAGTGATGCAGGCCGCCGGTTCCGGCCGGGACCCAGTTCCAGGGCCATCCGACCGGTACCTGCTGCCCGATGAGAGAAAAATCGTCACGACCCGCAAGCACCCGGCCGTCCTCCGCGGACCCGCAGCGCTGGTCATCGCGGCGCTGGCCGGCGCGGCCCTGGTTACTGCCCATGCCCCCGCAGCCAGCCCAATCCTGATCGCCTGGACCGGATTCGCCGCCACAGCCGCCTGGCTGGCATGGAAGCTCATCGCATGGCAGCGGACCTACCTGGTCGTGACCAGCCATCGCGTCATGCTGATCACCGGCATCCTGAACCGGCGGATCGCGATGATGCCACTTGCCAAGATCCCCGATATCAAGGTCGAACAGCCCCTGCCAGGCCGCATGCTCGGATACGGCACATTCCTCATCGAATCTGCCGGCCAGGGCCACCCCCTGTCCAACATCGAGTACATTCCCCGCCCCGAGGAGATATGCGTCGCGATCACCTCCGCGATATACACCTGATCAATCACCACGGACCGGCCGGCCCCGGCCCCGGCCCCGGCTGCCTCCCCCGAGCGGGCTGTTCACCCGGCAACCCAACATCACCAAGGAAGTCATCGAGACAGCCGCGAATCCCTCGTCATCGGTGGCCTGTAGCAAGTGCCCATCCGAAGAGCAGGAGCGCCGTGGTGCGCTTGACGACGCTGCGTAGCTTAATGTTGCAGAGTGTCAAGGAAGAAGAGCGGTAAGAAGGCGGCGGGAAAGTTCAAGGACGCCCTGGCGCGCATCGAGGCGTTCACTCGTGAGATCGACAACGCCAACCTCGGTGACCAGGCTGTGAGCTGGGCCTACGAGGCCGCCCTGATCAAGAGCACGGTCGCGTTCGAGCACCTGATGCTCGACTGTATCGTGACAGCGATCAACAACGACACCGCCACCATCGCCGCTCAAACTGGCATCGCTTTCCCCAAACACCTCACCGACGAGGTCTGCGGATACCTCGTCACCGGCGGAGGCTTCTTCGACTTCAAAGGCAGGGACGGCCTCATCAAGACGATCAAGGGCTACGTCCCCGCCGGTCACTGGCTACTCGAAGCGGTCAAGCAAGCACAGCACAAGCAGACACTCGACCGGATGATCGCTCTCCGCAACTTCGCCGCGCACGACAGCCCTGCGAGCAAGCGCAAAGCCCTCGACACCATTGGACAACGGAGGGTCGGTGGCGCGGGCTCCTGGATCAAGTGTCAGCACCGGTTCTCTGACATGACCACTGCGTTGACCAAACTGGCTAACGAAATCGAGATGAGAGCACCCTTCTGATCAGTCCGGCTGAAGCCCGTTCCCCGCCTCAAGTTAGCCGACTATTGATTCCCTGCCAGGCGGGCGCCCAGGATGAGGCCGGCGGCGCCGAGGGGGACGTTGAGCCAGAAGATCGCCTGCCAGCCCAGGCCCTGGATGAGCAGCCCGCCGAGGGTGGGGCCGAGCATCGGGGCCAGCACGACCGGGATCCCGATGAGGCTCATCACCCGCGCCATTTGCCCCTTGCCGGCCTGGCTGGTCCAGATGATCGTGCCGGCGGGGAGGATCGCCCCGCCGCCGGCGCCCTGCAGCGCCCGGCAGGCGATCAGCATCCCGGCGCTGCGCGACAGCGCGCACAGCGCCGACCCGATGGTGAAGGTGGCCAGCGCCGCCAGGTACAGGCGGGACGGCCCGAACCGCCGGGCGGCCCAGCCGGTGACGGGGATCACCGCCGCGAGCGCCAGCAGGTAGCCGGTGACCACCCACTGCACCTGCGCCAGCGATGCGTGCAGGGTGACCGACAGGGAATGCAGCGCGACGTTGACGATCGTCGAGTCCAGGAACGACAGCGCCGACCCGATCATGATCACGCCGATCGACCGGCGCAGCGCGGGCGGGAACGGCCCGGCGGCTGGGGCCCGCGCGACGGTCAGGTGAGCCATGCCGCACACACTAGACGATTGTCTAGCATCGTCAAACCTCTGTCTAGCCGACTAGGATGCTGCCGTGACCACCTCCAGCGACGCCCGCCGCTCGCCCCGCCGCGCTCCCGCAGCCGGCCAGCGCCAGGTCAACGCCGACCGGACCAGGGCCGCGCTGCTGGACGCCGCGCTGGAAGAGTTCGCCGCCAAGGGCTTCGCGGGGGCGCGGGTACGCGACATCGCCGAGCGGGCGGGCGTCAGCAAGGACCTCGTGGCCTACCACTTCAGCGGCAAGGACGGGCTCTACCTCGCGGTGCAGCAGGCCTGGCTGGACCGCGAGGAGGGCTTCGCCGACTCCGCTGCCATCCCCCTCGCCGACCTGCTTGCCCGCTACCTGCACGACGCGCTCGCCGACCCGCGGCCGATGCGGCTGCTCGCCTGGCGCGGGCTCGCCAGCCCAGGTGCCGCCCCGCCCGACGGCAGCCCGCCGGCCGAGGACCTGTCGGGCACCCGCGCCCGCCAGCAGCGGGGCGAGCTCCCCGCCGACATCGACCCCGCCGTGCTGCGCCTGGTCCTGCTCGCGGCCGTGGCAGCCCCGGTCGTCTTCCCGGATCAGGCCCGCAAGCTCTTCGGCACCGCACCGGGCGATCCCGAGTTCGAGGCGAGATACGCCTCCGGCCTCCGGGGCCTAATCGCGCACCTCACCCCGGAAGGCAGGCAGTAATGGCCACGGTCGTCTTCGGTGCCCGGGGAAACGTGGGCCGTCACGTCGCGGCCGGGCTGCTGGCCGCTGGCGAGCAGGTCCGGGTAACCAGCAGGAACCCCGCGACCGCGCGATTCCCGTCCCAGCTGCAGGTCGCAGCGGCGGACCTGGAAGAGCCGGGGACGCTGCCCGCCGCGCTGGCGGGCGCAGGAAGTGTCTTCCTTTACGCCAAGCCCGCCGGCGTCCAGGGGTTCGTGGAAGCCGCCCGGGCCGCCGGGGTCCGGCACGTGGTCCTGCTGTCGTCGGCAGCGGTCGTCAACGCCGACGCCGAGCACAACCCGATCGCCCGCCTGCACCGGGCAGTCGAACTGGTGATCGAGCAGTCTGGCATCGACTGGACGTTCATCCGCCCCGGGATGTTCGCCGCCAACACCCGGTGGTGGTGGGCGGAACCGATCCGCCGGCCGGCGCCGTCCGGCTGCCGTGGCCGGACGCGCAGATCGCCCCCGTCCATGAAAAGGACATCGCCGCCCTCGCCGTCGCCGCCCTGGCCGGGCACGCCCACAGCGGCCAGGCCTATACCGTCTACGGCCCGCAGTCGCTGACCCTGCGCCAGCAGGTCAGGCACATCGGCGACGCCATCGGCCGGGAAATCAGCCTCAGCGTGATCGCCGCCGGGCAAGCCCGCCAGGAACTGGCTGCGAGCACGTCCCCCGCCGCTGCGGACGCCGTCATGGGGGCATGGCGGACGGGTAACGGCGGCCCGGCCCCGACATCGGTCATCGTCGAGAAGATCACCGGCCGCCCCGCGCGCACTTTCGCCGAATGGGCCGCAGACCATGCCGACGACTTCCGCTGACCCCGCCCTCCTGGCCAGGATGGCGATCCACCTAGCGGAACAGCAGACGGTCCAGGGTCCCTACCGCCATCGAGGGCGGAAGCCACGCTCAGCCATGACCGGCGACGGCACAAGGCGCCGCAGGGGACAGAGAACCTGGACGGGCATTCGGGCCATATCGCTGGACCATTCGGTTCGCCCCTGCTCACAGGGGCCGCGGGGACACCGGGAACCTGGACCTGCACCGCTGCCGCTGCGGTCAGGATCTCATGCCGCCGGCCGTATCGATTTCCGCAGATCGTCTTGCATTTCGCCGGAAATCATTCTTCATGCATGAGAACGTAGTCGTGTTATCACTGTCAGTGGTGCAGTTTTGCTGCGCCCGGGGGTCATCAGTGAGGCGGTCTCGTGTCATCTCAATTGGCAACGGTGAGCTTCCGGACCGAGTCCGGCGTGACCGAGGATGAGTCCTGGCCGCTCGTCGACAGTGCTGCGCTGTCGAGCACGGTGCCGTGGAGGACGTTCCGCTGGTATCACGGCCAGAGGCATTACTCGGGCTTCTACTGGAGCGCGACCATGCGCGACCATGCGCGACCACGTGATTTACGAGTCGCGGCTGGAGCTGTCACGGCTGATCTTCGCGGACTTCGACCGGTCAGTGCAGCGCATCCTGGCCCAGCCCTTCCTGCTGAAGGCGGAGATCGGCGGAAAGGTCCGCAAGCACATCCCGGATTACTTCCTGGTGGCCGATCACGGTCCCGTGGTCGTCGACGTTAAGCCCGGGCACTTGCTGGCCAGGCCGAAAGTGGCCTTTACGTTCGAGTGGACCCGGCGGCTGGTGGAGGCGCGGGGCTGGCGGTACGAGATCTGGAGCGAGCCGCGGTCATCGGAGCTGGAGAACCTGCGGTTCCTGGCCGGCTACCGGAGGCCACGGCTGTTCGATGCCAGCCTGCTCGATCAGGTACGCGCCTCTGAAGTAGAGGGCCGGACGCTCGACGAGGTGGCTGGCGGCCTGCGTGACTGTGATCCCGCAGTCGCCCGCGCCGCGGTCCTGCACCTGCTCTGGCGCGGCGAGCTTAAGACGGACCTGAGCACGCCTCTGAGTGACCGGCACCAGCTCGTGAGGACGGCATGAGCAGGGCCGGCATGCGGGTGGGAGTCGGAACCCGCTTCCGCTATGACGGTGAGACCGTCGAGGTGATCGAGATGGCGATTACCGCGACGGGCAACGAGGTCGTGCTGAAGGACTACCACGGCAGGCTGATGCGGCTGGCGGTCAGGGAGCTGCTGCTCTCTGACCGGGCTCAGGTGATCCCGGACGGCCCGGGGCCGATGTCTGACGACCCGGACGAGCTCGCGACCGTGACTCTGGCTGAGCTGGCGAAGCCGGAGAGAGATGCCGTCCTTGAACGTGCCGCCCATATCAGGGAGGTCCTGACGGGCTACCGGTCAGGCAGCGCCGAACTGGCCGGCGAGGGTGAACCATGCGCGCAATTCGATCCGGGCCTGCCGCTGACCCGCAGATATGAGTCGAAGGCTGCTGAGCTCGGCGTGAGTCTCCGCACGGTCAAGCAGTGGGTGGCCGATTTCCGCCTGAGGGGCGAGGCCGGGCTGGCCCGCAGCAGGGCGAGGGACGTCAGGCCGCTCGGCAGAGTGGATGACCGGTGGGCGGAGACTGCCCTGGAGGTGATGGCCGAGCACACGGATCAGTCCCGGCCTTCGCGCACGATGGTGGTCGAGCGCGCGAACGCCAGGGTAGCCGCCCGGTTCGGCGAAGGCGCGGTGAAGGTGCCCAGCCGTGCCACGGCGTTCCGGGTCCTCGCCGAATTGGAACGGCGTCATCCGACGTTCCGGCTGAGCACGAAACGGAACCGGGATATCGCCGACCGGCCGAAGCAGGTCTATGGCAAGCTGCGGCCCACGCGGCCCGGCGAGTACCTGGTGATGGACTCCACCCGGCTGGACGTGTTCGCGTTCGACCCGTTCACCCTGAAATAGGTGCAGGCTGAACTCACTGTCAGCATGGACTGGTACGACCGCTGCATCAGCGGGCTGCGGCTCACCCCCGTGTCGACCAAGGCGGTCGATGCCGCAGCCGTGCTCTACCAGTCGTTCCGGCCTCGTCCGGCGGGGGCGCACTGGCCGCGGCACGCGGTCTGGCCGGAGCACGGCATCCCGCGCACGGTCCTGATCGACGCCGGGCAGTGGGAGGGGCCGGGCTTGGCCACCCCGCCGGTCGTGCCGGAGACCATCGTGGTCGATCACGGCAAGATCTACGTCTCGGAGCACCTGACCAGCGTCTTCGCCCGGATGGGCATCTCGATCCAGCCGGCGAGGCTCCGCACGGGACGCGATAAAGGCCCGGTGGAGCGCTTCTTCCGGACGCTGCGCGAAGACCTGCTGCAGGCGCTGCCCGGATACAAGGGACCCGACATCTTCTCGCGCGGGGAAAAGCCGGAAGACGACGCGTTCTTCTTCCTCGACGAGCTCGAACCGATCATCCGCGAGTGGACCGCGACGGTGTATCACTGCCGCCCGCACTCGAGCCTGGTCGATCCGGCCTGCATAAACGTGACAGTCAGCGGCTGACAGGCCACAAACGAGGAAAGTTGGGTGGCAGACGGCACCGGTCGAGGACGGCTCATTGGCAAGACGGAAAGTTTGTTGACAGAGGACACGGCGGAATCCTGCGCTGCTGTCCCGCCTCTGGCAGGTCGGCGCTGTCTCACTGATTCCGGCCCGTCACGGCCCTGGCCTCAGTTTTCGCGGCCCGCCGCTTTCCGGTCGGGCCTGTCTCGTGAGCCCGCTGGCCCGCACCTGGGCGGCTACCTCAAGGATCGCGCCGGCCACGACGCCGGGCCGGTTCCCGGGGATGTTATGGCCGGTGCCGTCAACGACGACATGGCGTCCCTGCAGGGCTGCCGCGGCGAGCCCTTCCTGCAGCTGCGTCCAGCCCGCGCGGAACCGGCGGGGCAAGGGAAAGGCGCTCGCAGCGCTCAGGATGACGACGGGCACGTCGGGGAATGTCGTCGCGGCGGCACGCATCTCCCGCACGGCCGCCATGGTCACGGGGGCGTCAGCGTGCAGCTCATCGGGGAAGACCGTGCGCGCGATCCGCCACCCCCACTGGACGGGCAGGGGCAAGAGGCTCCCCATCTCCTCGTGCCCCGGGTCCACCAGGACCAGGCCCGCGACCAGGTCCGGCCGGCGGAAGGCTAGCAACTGGACCAGGACCCCGCCCCAGCTGTGCCCGGCCAGCACGCACGGCCCTGCCCCCAGCCCGGTAGTCACCGATGCCAGGTCGCCGATCTGACGGTCAACGGTCACCGCGCCCGGCGCAGGGGCGCTGCCGCCTATCCCCGCCCGGTCGTAGGCGGCAACGCGCGCGTGCGGGGCCAGCAGCGGCACGACCCGCCGCCAGGACGCGGCCCCGTTGTTCATCCCCGCCTCGAGCACGACGGCCGGCTCGCCGGCGCCGGCTTCCACCCGCTGCACGACCCTGCATCCGGGATCCATGTCAGCCTTCCAGGCTCAATTCCCCGGCCAGGTATTCGAAGATCCGGGGGTCGGCGAAGTCGCGGAAGGCCGCGATATGACCTTCCTGGATCCGGAGAACCTGGATGGATGTTGCCGTGATCGACCGGCCCGTCGTGGTCAGGGTCGCCTTCGCGCGCACCTCCGCGATCACCACCTCCGGGTCCTGGGTCTGGTGAAGCTCGGTGACCTCGAAATCCTCGATCCGCATCGGCGAGGCCATGACACGCCGCGAGTACTCATCGATCGCCTCCCGGCCCTCCACACGGACGGGGGGCGTGCCCGGCGGCCCGTGGAAGCAGAACTCCATCACCGCGTCGGGCGCGAACAGGTCGGCGAAGCCCTCGGCATCGCCGTTCAGCATCAGCTCGCGGCGGCGGGCCAGGACATCGGCAGGCGTGGCGGATGGCATACGGTCTTCCCTTCACCCGGGCAGTTCGTTCAACAGGCGTTCATTGAACAAGAGTAGAATCGAATGAGCTTCAAGTCAACACCCGTAGAATGAAGCAATGACCACTCCCCGGCCCGGGTCGCGCGCCGAGCAGCGCCGCCGCACCGAAGCGCGCATCCTCGACGCCGCGACCCAGGTCTTCTTCAGCGCCGGCTACGAGCGGGCCACCATCCGGGCCGTGGCCTCGGCCGCGGGAGTGGACGCGGGCCTGGTCATGCATTACTTCGGGTCCAAGCAGGAGCTGTTCCGGCGGGTGATCGACGCCGCTCCCGTCCCCGAGGTCGGCGGAGCGCCCGGGCAGGCGGCTGAGCAGCTCCTCGTCTCGCTCGCCGACCGGCTGGCGAACGAGCCGGTCGCGTCGCTGACCCTTCTGCGCTCGATGCTGACCAACCCCGAGGCCGCCAGCGCCGCCGGCGCCGCCATCGCCCGCTACCAGGCGCAGATCGCCCAGGCCATCCCCGGCGACGACGCGGACCTGCGCGCCGCGATCATCAGCGCCCTCATCCTCGGCCTCATGGTCTCCCGGCACCTCATCAAGTCCGACGAGCTTGCCAGCGCCGACCCGGAGCAGGTCATCAAGCTGCTGCGCTCCTGCGTGCTTTCGCTAGCGGCCTCCCCCGACCACAGCGGGCCGCCCTAACTGAGACCCGCCTGCTGACGGGTCGAAATCAGTGCGACAGGACCGACCTGCCAGAGCTGGGAGTCCTGCTGGACAGCCAGATGCAGGAGGAGTCGGGACGCTCACGCGCCGGGCGAAGAAACGCCACGAGTTTGAGACTGATCTTGGTGCAGTCGCCGTGAGACAAGCGGCAAACCCGCAGGTCAACCAAGATCAAGATGTCATGCGCCGTGAGACCCTATACCACGGTATACCGAGCGAGGCCGCCGAACAACTCGCCGTCATTGCCGCGAGCCAGCGCAGCTCGCCTGGTGCGGTCAGTGCGGTGCCGAGACCAGGCCTGCCTCGTAGGCGGTGATGACGAGCTGTACCCGGTCCCTGGCGTCCAGCTTGGCCAGCAGCCGGGCCACGTGGGTCTTGGCGGTGCCCGCGGTGATGTACAGGGCGGTGGCGATCTCGGCGTTGGACATGCCCTGGCCGACCAGCCTGAGCACCTCGCGCTCGCGGTCGGTGATCCCGGTCAGTTCCCGGGGCTTGCGGCCAGGGCCGGGCTGGCTGGCGAACTGCGCGATCAGGCGGCGGGTGACGCCGGGCGCGATGATGGCGTCGCCGGCCGCGACCACGCGGATCGCGGTCAGGATGTCCTCCAGTGCCATGTCCTTGACCAGGAACCCGCTGGCCCCGGCGCGCAGCGCGCCGTAGACGTAGTCATCGTCGTCGAACGTGGTGAGCATGAGCACGCGGGTGGACGTGCCGCCGGAAGTGATCATCTCGGTTGCCTCGATGCCGTCCATGCCCGGCATGCGGATATCCATCACCACCACGTCGGGGCTGGTATCCGTGGCGAGCCGTACCGCCTGGGTTCCGGTTCCTGCCTCGCCGGCCACGTCGATGTCGGGCGTCTGCTCGATCAGCATGCGCAGGCCCGCGCGGATCAATGGCTGGTCGTCGGCCAAGATGACCTGGATGGTCATCGGGCAGGCGCGGGGAGCGGCAGCCAGACGGCGATGCGGAAGCCGCCGCCGGGGCGCGGGCCGGCCAAGAAGTCCCCGCCGAGCAGCGCGGCGCGCTCGCGCATGCCGGTGATCCCGTAGCCGGTCCCGGCCGCCCCGCCACCCTGCCCGCTGCCGCCGCGTCCGCTGTCGGTGACCTCGATGGACAACTGCCCGTCCTGCCGGTCGATGCAGACCTCGCACTGGCTGGTGCCGGCGTGGCGGACCACGTTGGCGACCGCCTCCTGGATGATGCGGAACGCTGACCGGTCGATGTCGGCCGGCAGCGGCTCCCGGCTACCGTGCCAGTCCACGTCGACCGTCACGCCAGCCGCCAGGGTCGAGGCGGCCAGTCGCTCGATGGCGGCCAGACCGGGCGCCGGGCCCAGCGGCGCCTGCCCCAGCCCCGGTTCCAGGTCGGCGCGCCGCAGTCCGGTCACCATCCGGCGCAGTCCGGACAGCGTCTCCCTGCTGGTGGCCTCGATGGAGGCCAGGGCGTCGCGCGCCTCGTCGGGACGGGCGTCGAAGACCCGGCGGCCCGCGCCCGCCTGGATGGCGATGATGCCGATGCTGTGCGCCACGATGTCGTGCAGTTCGCGGGCGATCCGCAGCCGCTCTGCCATCGCGGTCTGGGCGGCCGCCTGGGCGCGGATCAGTTCGGCCTGGGCCTGTGCCTGCCGGATCGAATGCCCGATAAGCCAGGCAATAATCGTGGCCAGGGCGATGGCCGGCTCCACGTTGCCGCCGCCCCGAGGTGAGCCTGCAAAGCGCACTTCCAGGAGCGGAATCAGGCTGACGCCAACCATGGCCACGCCGGTCAGCGAGACCCTGCGGGTGCGTGTCGCTGCTATGTAGCAGATCTCGAGGCCCATCGCACAGACGACCACGACCTGCAGGGCACTCAGCTGCAGCGCCATGCTGGCCACCGATCCGCCAAGCATCACGGCCAGCGCCGTGAGCGGTCTGCGGCGGAGCAGGAGAGCGGAAGCCAGCAGGGCGCAGCCAAGCACTGGGAATCCCCATATGATCATGGCGCCTCCACCCTGCTGGGGCATGCTCACGGCAGCGATCGTAGCCGCCTCGGGCTGCCGGGTCGTCTGCCCGCGGGCGTATGTCCGCCGGCAGACTGCGGCACCGTGCAGATGGGTCTGCGGGCAGATGCGGCGCGACCGCGGACCGCGGCATCTTGTGGCCATGGACGCGACTATCAAGATTGACGGACTGCATAAGCGGTTCGGCGAGACGCAGGCGCTGGAAGGGATGACGTTCACGGTCCGTCCCGGCCGAGGCCCGGGTGCGACCAGCAGCATCCGGGCCGTCCGGTGGCGCGAGCGGCCGCCTGCCCTGCGGATCGTGGCGATCACCGTCGCTGCGACCGCAATGGCCTTGGCGGTCGTAGCGTGCTCGAGTTCCAGCCCGGGCAGCACCCCGGACGCGGGATCATCCCCGGTTACTACGGCCCAGCTCGTGAAGTTCGCGCAATGCATGCGCGCCCACGACGTCAAGAACTTCCCGGATCCCGTCAACGGAGCATTCAGCTTCTCCGGCGTCGGCCCTGACCGTGTCGATCCCAGCTCTCCCGCGTTCCAGGCCGCGAAAGCGGCGTGCATCCACCTGGTGCCGGGCGAGGCTCAGCGGCGCGCGGTGACGGCTCAGGACCTGGCCGCGGGCGACAAGCTCGCCGCCTGCATGCGCTCTCATGGCTTCCGGGCCTTCCCCGATCCCACCAGCCAGAACGTGTTCGACGTACCGAAAAGCATCAACATCGCCCTGCCCAGCTACCAGTCTGCGTTCAGTACCTGCCAGTCGCAGGCGCACGACAACAACGGGGTATTCCCGGGGGCAGCTTCGAACGGGCAGGGGTCGTGATGGCGGACCGGGAATGCGGCGGGCCGGCACGGACAGGGGGCTGGCCGTGAGCGAGATGGTTTCGCCGGGCCGCGGGGAGACCAGCGGGCCGGCAGATGCTCCCGGCTCCGGGCATGCCGTCGGCGCCCCGGAAAGCCTGCGTGGCCCCGTGGGGGCACGAAGGCATGGCCGGTTCCGGTGGGTGGTCCCGGGGGTAGTGGTGGTGCTGGTAGCCGGCGGGGTACTGGCGGCGTGGCGGACCGGTGTTTTCTCGCGGCCTGCCGCGTCCGGGGGCGGGCAGGGGGCGGCGGCGCCGGCGACCCAGCCGGTGGTGCGGGCGAACCTGTCGGTGCAGACGCCGGTGGACGGGACGCTGGGATATGCAGGGTCTTACACGGTGACGGGGGCGGGCGGGGGGACGCTGACCTCGCTGCCGTCGGCGGGGCAGGTGATCCGGCAGGGACAGGTGCTGTACACGACCGATCTGACCGATCCGGTGGTGCTGCTGTACGGGTCGGTGCCGGACTGGCGGGTCCTGGATGAGGGGGTGACCGGGGCGGACGTGACCCAGCTGAACCATGACCTGGTGAATCTCGGCTATGCGGACAGTGCGGATATCAGCGCGCTGGGCTGGGATTACTTCTCGTGGGAGACGAAGGCGGGGGTGGAGGCGCTGCAGTCGGCGGTGGGGATCTCCAGCCCGTCGGGGTCACTCGCGGCGGGGTCGGTGGTGTTCGAGCCGGAGGCGATCCGTGTCACCAGCGTGCTGGGCAGCCTGGGCAGTCCGGCGGCCGGGCCGGTGCTGTCGGGGACCACGGACCGGCATGTGGTGAGTATCGCGCTGAACACCTCCGATGAGTCGGAGGTGGCGGTGGGGGATGCGGTGAGCATCCAGCTGCCGGACGGGGCCAGCACGCCGGGGACGATCTCCTCGGTGGGCACCGTGGCATCCGGGTCCGGGAGCTCGGCTACGGTCCCGGTGACGGTGGCGCTGACGGACCCGTCGGCGGCCGGGAACCTGGACCAGGCGCCGGTGACGGTGGAGATCACCGCCCAGAGCGTCAGCAACGTGCTGGCGGTGCCGGTGAGCGCGCTGCTGGCCCAGTCCCCTGGCGGGTACGCGGTCGAGGTGACCGGGCCGGGTAACTCGCGGCGGCTGGTGCCGGTGACGGCCGGGATCTTCGATGACGCCTCCAGCCTGGTGCAGGTGACCGGGAACCTGACCCCCGGTGAGCAGGTCGTGGTGCCGGCCTCATGAGCGCCGTCCTGGAACTGGAGCAGGTGACCAAGGAGTACCCGGGGCCGCCGCCGGTGCGGGCGCTGGACCGGGTGAGCCTGGCGGTGGCCGCCGGGGAGCTGGTCGCGGTGGTCGGCCCGTCCGGGTCGGGCAAGACCACGTTGCTGCACCTGATGGGCACCCTGGACAGGCCGACGGCCGGGACGGTGCGGGTGACCGGGCTCGGATGCCGCGGCGATGAGCGACCGGGAGCTGGCCGGTCTGCGGGCCATCCCGGATCGGGTTCGTGTTCCAGCAGTTCTTCCTCGCCGAGCACCAGAAAGTACTCGACAACGTCGCCGACGGGCTGCTGTACGCCGGCGTCCCCCGGGTACAGCGCCGCCAGCTCGCCGCCGCCGCGCTGACCCGGGTCGGGCTGGGACACCGCGGTAACGCCCGCCCGACTCAGCTGTCAGGCGGGGAACGGCAGCGGGTGGCGATCGCCCGGGCGATCGCCGGCCGCCCGCCGGTGGTGCTGGCCGACGAGCCCACTGGGAACCTGGACTCCGCCACCGGCGCGTCCATCCTGGCGCTGCTGGAAGAGCTCAACGCGGCCGGCACCACGATCATCGTGGTCACCCACGACCACGCGATCGCCGGCCGGATGCGGCGCCGCATCGAGATGCTCGACGGGCACATCATCAACGACACCAGCCCCGCCCTCGCCGGGGAGCTCACCCGGCCCCAGACCGTGCAGGAAGGAACCTCATGATCACCCTCGCGCCGGACCGGGCCGCCGCGCCGCCGGCGGCCCGGCTGCGGCCCGGCGACCTGGCCGGGCTGGCCAGCATCGGGCTGCGCACCCGCAAGCTGCGCGCCTCACTGTCCGCGCTGGGCATCGCGATCGGGGTCGCCGCGATCGTGGCCGTGCTCGGCCTGGCCGCCTCCTCCCAGGCCGGGCTGCTGGCCGAGATCGCCAGACTGGGCACCAACCTGCTGACCGCCACCAACGGGCAGACCATCACCGGCCAGACCGCCGAACTGCCCGACGCCTCATCCGGCATGGTCGGCCAGCTGCCCGGCGTCACCGCTGTGCAATACACCGGTACCGTGAACGCCGATGTCTACCGCAGCCCGCTGATCCCCGCCATCGACACCAACGGGCTGAGCGTCGAGGCCGCTAGCCTTGGCCTGCCCGTCGCCGTCGCCACGTCGGTTGCCCAGGGCAGCTACCTGAATGCCGCCACCGCCCGCGAGCCCGTCGCGGTGCTGGGCTACGAGGCAGCCCAGCTGCTGGGCATCGACCGGATCTGGCCGGGGATGCGGATCTGGGTCGGCGGCCAGTGGTTCTCCGTGGTCGGCATCCTCAACCCCGCCACCTTGGCCCAGCAACTGGACACCGCGGTCCTGGTCGGCTTCCCCGCCGCCCGCAAGTACCTTGGCTTCGACGGGCACCCATCGGAGCTGTACGTCCGCACGGTCAGCACCCAGGCAACCATCACCAGAGTCGACAACCTGCTCGCCGCCCAGGCCAACCCGGAAAACCCCAGCGAGGTCGACGTCTCCCAGCCCTCGGACGCGCTGACCGCCCAGGCCGACGCGGCCGGCGCGTTCGACACCCTGTTCCTCGGCCTGGGCGCGGTCGCGCTGCTGGTCGGCGCGGTCGGGGTAGCCAACATCATGATCATCTCGGTGCTGGAACGACGCCAGGAAATCGGGCTGCGCCGCGCCCTGGGCGCCACCAGGGGCCAGATCCGCATCCAGTTCCTGTCCGAGGCCATCCTGCTCGCACTCGTTGGCGGCGTCACCGGGGTCATCGCCGGCGCGGTCTCCACCGCCGTCTACGCGCACATCAAGGGCTGGTCCACCGTCATCCCGGTCGAGGCCTGGGCCGGAGGGCTGGTTGCCGCTATTCTCATCGGCGCCCTCGCCGGGCTGCTGCCCGCCATCCGCGCCGCCCGCCTATCCCCCACCCAAGCCCTCTGGTCCCTGTGACCGCCCGATAGCGGGCGGCTACGTTAGCTGACCCTGGCAGCACAAAGACCGCTACCTCGCCTCGGCAGGCCCCATCGGCGGCCGGGGGAGTGCCTGAGCACAGAACCGGCGAGGTGTCGTCGCCGGTGTCTCCACCAGGGCGCGACCGGGTGCGGGACGGGCGTGCTTCTCGTATTGCTGCGCTCTGGCCCGTTTCCGACGCTGGAGTAATGTGCCTGCCTGTTCGGATGCGTGAACATGAGGAGCGGTCCATGATCCTGGTCGCTGGTGAGAGCCTCATCGATCTGATCGTCGGGCCGGGCGGACAGGTGCACGCCAGCCCCGGCGGGGGCCCGTTCAACGCGGCCCGGACCATGGCCCGGCTGGGTCAGCGCACGCGCTTCCTGGGCCGCTTTTCCGCCGACCCGTTCGGTCAGCTCCTCACCGGGAAGCTGGCCGAGGATGGGGTGGAGGTAGCCGCTCCCGGCCGGGTCCCGGAGCCTACGGCGCTGGCCATCGTGGCGCTCGGCGGGCTGGGCGTACCGGAGTACTGGTTCCACGTCGCCCAGACAGCGGGTTTCGCCCTGGACCAGCCGACGGCCCGGCAGGCCTTGCAGGCCGACGTCACCGCGCTGCACCTCGGCTCCCTGGGCCTCGTCGTGGACCCGATGGCGACTGAGCTCGAGCGCCTCGTGCAGGACCTGTCGCTGGACGTCCTGGTACTGCTCGACCCGAACTGGAGGGCCCAGGCCATCCCCGACGCGGACGCGCACCGGGCCCGGCTGCGCCGCCTCCTGCCCCGGACCGACATCCTCAAGACCAGCACCGAGGACCTGTCGTTCCTGGTGCCAGACCGCGACGCCGCGGAAGCCGCGTGGTCCCTGCTCGGCTGGGGCGCCCGGTGCGTCCTGGTCACCGACGGCCCGTCGCTGGTGCGCGTGTTCACGGGCGGTGAGCAGTTCGCCGTCCAGGTCCCGCCGGTCGAGGTGGTGGACACCGTGGGCGCCGGTGACGCCTTCGGGGGAGCGTTCCTGGCCTGGTGGACCGAACACGGGCTGGCCCGGGAGAACCTGGCGCATTCCCCGCAGCTGCTGGCCGCCGTCACGGCGGCGGCCCGGGTGGCCTCGCTGACCTGCGCCCAGGCCGGCGCCGAGCCGCCATGGCGGCACCAGTTGGACACGGATGAGGAGTGGGGCCAGCCGCTGCAGGAGTGAGAGGTTCGCTTGCCCGACAACTTCGCCACGCCGGGCTGACGTCTAGGAGGTATGAGACACCGCTCATCGGCCAGGCTCGGGGGAGCAGTGAGCATCACGATCCTCGGGCTGGTGATCGCCACGGCCGGGGAATCGGGCACCCGGGACACGGCCGCCACCCGGCCGTCAGCCGCGGCGATCGTGGCCAGGTCAGCTGCGGCGATCTCGGCAGCCACGGCCGATTCCATCCTGCAGATGATCGTGACGACGCCGCGCGGGGTGACCCGGGACATCATCGACGACCCGGGCCAGGCCACCGAGCTGGTCCACAACCGGGCGGGCGGGACGATGAGCGAGAGCGCTATCCGCGCGCTCCCCGGCCCGGCCCGCACATACGAAAGCCGTACGGTCAACTTCGCGGCGGGCACCTGGAGCCAGGCGGTACTCGCGAGCGCTCCGGACGGCCCCGGCCCGCCCGGCGGCCCGCCCATCGAGACCCCGGCCGGGGTGATCGCCGGGCAACTGCACCACGCGCTCGGCCCGGCCGGCCACGCGCGGCTCAGCCATGCCCCCGTCACCCGGGCCCGGGTGGTCCGGGCCACCACCTTTGACGGCGAGCCGGCCTACGTGCTCCTGCTCAGCGGTCCCGGCGGACCGCCGGCCAGGGTCTGGGTCAGCCGGTCCAGCTGGCTGCCAGTCCAGTCGGCCAGCCGGGGCGTGAGTGTCGGCTACGAGTGGACGGCGCAGCGCACCATGGACGCGGCCAGCCTGTGGCCGTCCGTCCCGGCCGGCCTGGTCCGGAGCCCATCCACGTGAATGACCGCCCCCTCGGCGGGCACGCCGTCGATGACGAGTCGTTGCGGCCTACGGCCCGCCGGCTGGCCGCCGACCTGCTCGGGGGGCGGGTCAGGTCCGTGGCCAGCGGCTGGCGGGCATGGGTGCTGACCTGCACGGGAGGGGCCGAGCTGATCCTGGCCGCGGGGCTGTGCCTGATCACCGGGCGCGCCCTGCCGTGGCTGGTCTCACCGGCGCTCTATGGAGTGCTCGCGCTCAGCCTGGGACTGCTCCGGCCCAGGCTGCTGCGCGCCAGGCTCGAACGCTGCGTGCGGCTCAACGGCTGACCGGCCCGCGCTGGCCGCAGGAGCAGCAGCGGTGCCCGGGGTGCCGTAGACTATCCGGGCATCAAGCGCTCGTAGCTCAACGGATAGAGCATCTGACTACGGATCAGAAGGTTGGGGGTTCGAGTCCCTCCGAGCGCGCCACCGTCTCCGCAGGTCAGGGTCCTTTCATGGCTGGTGAGAGCCGCCCCGGGCATGTACCGTGAGGGCTGGCCATCTCTCACAACTGCTCGGCAATCTTGTGGATTCGGTCGAGTGCCTGGCGGCCCTGCGCGGCGCCGCGCCCGGCGTCAGCGGCGGGCTCAGCCTTGGGAGACCCGCCCGCCGCGCGCCGGGCCAAGCTAAGCCGAGCGTGCGGCAGTGACGGCCACGGTGGTGCAGGACATCGTGAAGCTGCCGCCCAGCGCGTCGATCGCGGCCCCGACGTCCGCCAGCACCGTGGCCACGTCCCCCTGCGGGAGCCGGGTGAGGGAGCCAAGGGAGGGGAGCTGGTCCAGCCATTCGTCCCGGGTGTAGGTCCGCTCCCAGCCGAACCGCCAATCCTCAGGTTCGGTGAACCTGCCCGCCGCCCGGATCCCGTCCGCGATCTTGTCGAACAGGGGCTGGTAGAGGTCCAGGCCCGACCTGCTGGGCCGACTGGCCTGGTTGAAGGGCGAGTCGGGCGCCACCCGCCGGTAGGCGGCGCTGGCCGCCTCCGACACCTCGGGCGGGGGCTGGAAGACGTGGTGGAAGGGGGCCAGCAGCCCGCCGGGCCGCAGCACCTGCGCCGCCTTGGCTGCCCCGGCCACCGGGTCCACCCAGTGCCAGGCCGTGCCGGCCACGACCGCGTCGAATTCCCGGCCAGCCGGATCCCACTCCTCGAACGTGGCCACCTCGGCCTCGACCCCGGTGCTCCGCGCGAACTCGGCCATCCTGGCATCCGGCTCGACGCCAAGCACCCGGCAGCCTGCCGCCTGTTCTGGCGCGAACCGGAGGACGAGATCATCCCGGTCCTGGACGAACTGGGCATCGGGCTGGTGCCGTTCAGCCCGCTCGGCCGGGGCTTCCTCACCGGGCGCATCGACCAGGCCACCCAGTTCGGGGAAGGAGACATCCGCGCCAACCTCCCCCGGTTCACCGCCGAGGCCCGCGCGGCCAACCAGGCGGTAGTTAACCTGCTCGCCCGCATCGCCGACGGCAAGAACGCCACGCCGGCGCAAGTCGCGCTGGCCTGGCTGCTCGCCCAGAAGCCGTGGATCGTTCCCATCCCCGGCACGCGTCGCCTGGAGCGGCTGGAGGAGAACCTCGGGGCCGTCCAGGTCGAGCTGACCACCGGCGACCTCGACGCCATCGACACCGCAGCCGCCCAGATCCGGGTGATCGGCGACCGCTATCCCGAAGCCATGCAGCGGATGATCGACCGCTGACCCGCCCGCAACAGCGGGACAGCGCGTGGAACGCGCGCACCAGCTCAGCGCAGCGGCCAGTTAGCCTGCTGCGGGTGATCACTACGCTGGCGGTGGAGAACTACCGTTCGTTGCGGCACCTGGTCCTGCCGGTGGAGCGGCTGAACGTGGTGACGGGGGCGAACGGAAGCGGGAAGTCGAGCCTGTACCGGGCGCTGCGGGTGCTGGCCGATGCGGCGCGCAATGGTGCGGTCGCGGCGCTGGCGCGTGAGGGCGGCCTGGCGTCAACGCTGTGGGCCGGCTCGCCACGTGGCGGGCGGTCGTTGCGGGAAGGCCACCCGCCCGTTCAAGGGGGCGCCGAGCGCAGGCTGCTGCTGGGCTTTGCCGGCGACGACTTCGGGTACGCGATGGATCTGGGGCTGCCGGCGCAGACCCTGACGATGTTCGGGTCCGATCCGGAAATCAAGGCCGAGTCAGTCTGGGCCGGGCCGGTACTGCGGCCGGCTGCCCTGCTCGCCGAGCGAGCCGCCAGCGGCACGGCCCGGATCCGTGCCGCCAGCGGAGACTGGGACCGGCTGCCCTACAACCTCAAACCGTTCGACAGCATGCTCAGCGAGGTCGCCGATCCTCAGCGGGCACCGGAGTTGCTGGTGCTGCGCGAGCGGATCCGGTCCTGGCGCTTCTATGACCATCTGCGCACCGATGCAGAGGCTCCGGCGCGCACAGCCGAGATTGGCACCCGCACACCCATCCTGGGCCACGATGGCGCTGACCTGGCCGCTGCCCTGCAGACGATCCGGGAAATCGGCGACGACCAGGCCTTGGGTGAGGCCATCGATCACGCCTTCCCTGGCAGCAGCATCGAGGTCGCCGGGGCTGGCGGCCGGTTTGAACTGACACTGCGCCAGCCGGGCCTGCTGCGGCCCCTGCGGGCCGCCGAAGTCTCCGACGGGACACTGCGCTATCTGCTGTGGGTCGCCGCCCTGCTGACACCCCGGCCCCCCGAACTGCTGGTGCTGAACGAGCCGGAGACAAGCCTGCACCCCGAGCTGATCGGCCCACTGGCCGACCTGATCATCGCCGCGTCCGCCAGAACTCAGATCATTGTCGTCACGCACGCCCAGCCGCTGGTCACCGCCCTGAAAGATGGCTCAGCCCACACGATCGAACTCATCAAGGACAACGGCAGGACTCTCATCGCCGGCCAGGGCATCCTCGACGAACCTGCCTGGCACTGGCCCGGCCGCTGACAGCCCGGTGCCCTCACGGACTAGGAATCCGGACAGGTCAGGCGAGTGGCGATCGCCGGGGCTGCCTCGCGCAGCCACGCCTCGGCACGGGGCAGGTAAACCCTGGCGCCGTCCTCCCATAGCTTGCGGAACACCGGGTCCAGCTCGGCCGAGGCACGCGAGTCCTCGTGATAGCGGCGCGCCACCTCGACGGCGAACGGCGCCAGCTCCGCACGCTGCCGCGCTGACATGCCATAGGCGTCCGCGAACACGGCGACCCGGTGGGGGATATCGGCGTCCGCGAACGCGGGCGCCCGGTCCCGCGGATCGCGCAGCGGCGCCCAGAACCACACCGCGTTCGTCATGTCGTAGAGCCGGGTGGTCGGGTGGGCCAGGTCGAAGTCGATCAGCGCGACGGGCAGCCCGTCGCGGAAGACCACGTTGCCCGGGGCGTAGTCGCAGTGGCTGACTAGCTCGGTCCGCCGGGTGGCCGGGCGGCCTGCGTTGGCGGGCGTCCCGCCCCATACCGCGTCGGGCGGCGGGAGCCACCCGGTTGACGCCTCGTGCAGCGCACGAATCAGCCTGGCCAGGGCGATCAGAACGTCATCGCCTGCCGTTTCCGGTGGCAACGGGTTACGCGGCACGTCACCCGGGACGAACGACAGCATTTCGCGCCCCTGCTCGTCGACGCCCAACGGAAGTGGCGCGCCGGTAAACCCGACGTCGCGCAGATGGGCCAGGTACGCCTGGATGGTCAGGCTGAACGGCCGCAGCGGCCGCCGCACTGTGTCCCCAATCCGCACGATCCCCTGGGTGACGCCGTCCCCGGTCAGGGGCTCGCCCTCGCTCACACCGCAATAGCTTAAGCAGGGGTCGAGCTGGCCGGCGGGGGGCCACGCTGGGGGCACCCGAACGAACGACGGCCTCCGGCACAGCATGGTCTCGCCGGTACGCCCGTCCGGGCGTGTCAAGCTCGGAGCGTTACCCTGCACGTTATTTGCGCCAGAGCCACCACAACCTGGCCGTTTGACCAGGGCCGCGGAGGCTGTGGCCCGGCCGGATCACCCGTCACGCGTGCGGTGACGGGCGGCGGGCCACGGACGGGCGATGTCACAGCCGGAGGCGGGAATCGCAACTAGGGACATGAGCACTGAGGCAAGAGCACCGGTGAGGACGATGCGGCGAGCGGCCGGTCGCGGTGGGGGCGCGGTCGCGCGAACGGCCGCCGAGCTCGCCACTTGAGGAATTCGAGCAGGTGTACCTGCGCAACGTCGACGTCCTCATGGGCTACTTCGCGCGCCGGTGCCGCGATCCGCAGACGGTCGCCGATCTCACCTCCGAGACGTTCGTCCGGGCCGTGGATGGCTTCGCCAGGTTCGACCCCCGCCGGGGATCGGACCGGGCGTGGCTGTTCGGCATCGCCGCCCGGGTGTTCGCCCGCCATTGCGAGCAGTCGGCGGGGGGCCGGGACGCGGTCGCGCGTCTCGGCGGTCACCGGCCGCTGGACGGGGACGAGATCGAGGAGCTCGCCGAGCGGATCGACGCCGAGCGTAAGGGCGCCGCGCTCATGCGGCGGTGCGCGCAACTGCCCGCGGTCGAGCGGGCGGCGATCGAGCTCGTCGATCTGGAGGGGCTCACCCCGAAGGAGGCGGCGCTGGCCCTCGGCGTCTCCGGGGTCGCATTCCGCAAACGGTTGTCCCGGGCGAGGTCCCGGCTGAGGAAGGAGTACCAGGGCAATGAGTAAGTTCACGCAAAATCTCTGGAGTGATCTCGTGCAGGAACACGGCCCCGCGATCGCGGATGCCAGCCGGCCCGGCCCGGGCCGGGCCCGTCGCCCGCGTGTTATCGCGGGCAGCACGCTCGCGCTGGCGGTCGCAGGCACGGCGCTCGGGCTCGGCCTGACCTCGATGGGCAGCACGCCGGCGGCTGCCGCCGTTACCGTCGCGAAGGCCAGCGATGGCTCGATACTGGTGACGCTCAACAAGCCTGGAGCCCAGGCGATCGCCCAGGCCGACCAGAAGCTCGCCGCAATGGGGTTCCACGAGGGGATCGTGATTCGCATGGGGTCCGGTCCGGCAGCCGGCAACGGCCCGGTCACCTGTACGCCGGAGCCGGGCATACCGAACCAGCCAACGGTGAAGGTTCTCGTGGGCACGAACGGCACAGAGGTCATCAACCCGGGCGCCACCGCGGGCAACACAGGCGTCGGCACCTGGCACCTCAATTCCTGCAACCTCGCGGGTGACACCGGGCGGCACCGGCAACACGGGCGCCGGGTGATCTGGTGACGGCCGCCGGCGCCCGACGGGCGCGGGCGTCGGCGATGGCCCGGCTGGCGGTCCGGCCCCCAGGTCGGGGGCCGGACCGCTGCGTGGTGGCCATGGCTGGCCGTCGCGGCCGCAGTCGGATGGAACCTGGTGAACCTGCGGGCGCTCACGCTCAGCGTCCCGTACGACAACGACAGCACGATGCACGAGCAGATGGTGCGGTTCGCGACCGCGCGGCTGCGCGCCGGGCACCTGCCGCTGACCAGCTGGTTCCCGTTCCTGGGTGAGGGGTCGCCGCAGTTCCTGCACTACCAGAGCCTGCCCGCGATCCTCACCGGCGCGCTCGGCCTGCTGACCGGGCCTGATCCCGCGTTCCGCTGGTCGCTGTATCTGCTGTTGTCGCTGTGGCCGGTCAGTGTCTACCTGGCGGCCCGCGCGTTCGGGGCGGGCAGGGCGGCGGCGGCCGCCTCGGCCGCGATGGCCCCGTTCCTGATGAGCGCCCCGGGGGTCGGCTACGAGCAGGGCGCCTACGTGTGGCTGGGCTACGGCGTCTGGACCCAGCTGTGGGCGATGTGGACGCTGCCGCTGGCCTGGGGCTGGAGCTGGCGGGCGGTCCGCGACGGGCGCGGCTACCTCCCGGCGGTCGCGGCGACCGCGCTTACCGTCGCGCTGCACTTCGAGACCGGTTACCTGGCGCTGGCGGTGCTGCTCGCCTGGCCGCTGGTGGCAGGCCGGCCGCTGGCGGCCCGGCTGCGGCGGGCCGCGGTCGTCCTCGGCGGCTCGCTGCTCGCGTCGGCGTGGGTGATCGTCCCGCTCCTGCAGCAGCGGCCGTGGGCGGCGGTCAACGAGCCGCTGCAGGGCACCGGGCTCGTCAACGGCTACGGCGCGCGCCAGGTGCTGGACTGGCTGTTTACCGGGCAGCTGCTCGACGCCGGCCGGCTGCCCGTGATCACCGTGTGCGCGGCACTCGGGCTTGCCCTGGCCTGGCTGGCCTGGTCCGCCGACGCCGGCGCCCGCGCCCTGCTGGCCGCGCTCGCGGTGTGCCTGCTGTTCGCGTTCGGCCGCACGACGTTCGGGTCGCTCGTCGACGTGATCCCGGGCAGCGCCGACCTCTTCTTCCGCCGCTTCACGATGGGCGTGCAGCTCGCCGCGCTGCTGCTGGCCGGCCGGGGAGCGGCGTGGCTGGCGGCCCGCTGCGTGCGGCTGGCCCAAGCCCGGGTCCCGCGCTGGCGGCCCGGCCTGTCCCTGGCGGCCGCGGGAGTCGCGGCGGTCGCGGTGCTCGCGCCCGCCTGGCTCCAGCTCGGCGCCTACGACCGCCAGGACAGCGCCGCGATCGCGGCCCAGCGCCGGGCGGACGCCACCCAGGGCGCCGAACTCGACCGCCTCATCGCGGTGATCCAGCGCGACGGCGGCGGCCGGACCTATGCCGGGATGCCGTCGAACTGGGGCCAGCACTTCACCGTCGGCGCGGTCCCCGTGTTCCAGTACCTGGAAAGCCGCGACGTCAACGAGGTCGGCTACACCCTGCGGACCGCGTCGCTGATGACCGACCCGGAGTACTACTTCAACGAACGCGACCCCTCCGGCTACCGGCTGTTCGGGATCCGCTACCTCATCCTCCCCGCCGGCGACCAGCCGCCGGTGCCCGCGCGGCTGGCGATGCGCTCCGGCCCCTACCGTCTGTGGACGATCGACGGCGCCGGCTACGTCCAGGCCGGCCAGATCGTCGGTGAGATCTCGGCGAACCGGACGAACATCGGCACCCGCAGCCGTCCGGTGCTCGGCTCCGGGCTCGCCGCGGACGGCGCTTATCTCAGCGTCAGGTACGGGTCCGGCGGTGGCCGGGATGGCCCGCTGCCGACGGCGCGAAGCCAGTCCTCCGCCGGCACGGTCAGCGCGGAACACGCCGACCTCGATGACGGCGAGGCCTCGGCGACGGTGCGGATGCGCCGCCCCGGAGTCGCGGTGCTCAGCGCCTCCTATGACCCCGGGTGGACGGCAACCGTGAACGGCCGGCGGCGACCGACCCGGATGGTGGCGCCGGCCCTCGTCGCCGTCGATGTCCCTGCGGGCACGGACCACGTCGTGTTCAGCTTCCACGGGTACGGCGACTACCCGGAGTTGCTCGCGCTGAGCGGCCTCACCCTCGCCATGGTCGCCGTCGCGCCGGTGTGCGTGCGGCGCGCGGCGTCGCCGCGACGCCAGGGAAAGCGCCTCCCGCTGAAGGTCGAACGGGATCATCGAGGTGACCGATCGGCTCGGCACGTCCTGGCCAGGAGATGCATAGGGTTTGATCCATGACCGACCCGACGCCCTACGTCCTGTTCCCCGGCACCGCTCGTGCGGCCCTGACGTTCTACGGTGACGTCTTCGGCTGTGCGGTGGAGCTGCACACGTTCGCGGAGTTCAAGCGGGCCGACGGTCCGGCCGATGCCATCGCCCACGGCGGCCTGACCGGGGGACCCGTCGCGCTGTTTGGCGCCGACGTGGCCGGGGACGAGCGGCCAGTCCGATCGGAAGGCATGATGCTGGCCCTGCTGGGCACGGCCGCTCCCGCTACTCTGCGCACGTGGTTTTCCCGGCTCAGTGACGGCGGCCGGGTCGTGGACGACTTGCAGAAGCGGCCGTGGGGCGCATCCGACGGGCAAGTCATCGATCGTCACGGTCTGCACTGGCTCATCGGGTTCGAGGGTGACGAGAGCAACTGACGCCGCCGGGCCGCAGGACAAGCAGGCCACGCCGATCTCCCAGACTCGGCTACCGCAGCTCGCCGGGCAGCAGGCTATAGAGCACGCTGTCGCGGCGGCCTCCCTGGAAAGGCACGTGGGAACGAAGCAGCCCCTCACGGGTAAACCCGCAACGCACGGCGACCTGCTGCGACGCCTCATTGCCGGGACCGCACGTCAGCTCCAGCCGGGCCAGTCCCAGCTCGGCGAAAGCCCACCGGGCGAGCAGGCAGACCGCTTGCGTCGCGGCACCCCGGCCGCGGGCCTGGGGGGCGAGCCAGTACCCCACCGCCGCGCAGCCCTGATCCCGGCGAACCTCATGCAGCGAGACGCTCCCGAGCAGCAGGTCCTGGTCGCCCGGTCCGGCCAGCGCGAAGTGCAGCCCATCGCCGCGCAAGCGGGCCCGTTCCTGCTCAGCGAGGTAGTCGCGCGCATCAGTCTCGGTGTACGGAGTAGTACGCCAGGAGAACCGCTGCATCACCGGATCACGGAGCGCCAGCACCATGCCCGGCACGTCGGCCTCGCGCCAAGGGCGCAGCAGGACCACCTCACCCGCCAGTGGCGGTACCGGGAACCAAAGCTCGGCCATGTCGGGATGAGCTCACCGCGTGGCGGCCTGGCTAGGCGCGGTCGGCGCGGCTCATGCGCAGGAAGATGATCAGCGCGACGAGCAGGAGCGCGATTCCTGCCGGTGCCAGTGTGTCGCCGAGGAAATGGCCGGGGCTCACGACGAGCGTTACCGTCTTGGCGAAGAGGAGGGCGGCGGCGAGGGCGGATGCGCCCATGACGCCCCGGACCGCGACGGCGTGGTTGCGTGCTTCCGGGACCGTGATGCGTGCCGCCGGGGGGGCATCGACAGGGAGGTCGGCCAGCAGGGCGGTCAGTTCTTTCCCGGTACGGGCACGCAGGGCCTGTCCGGATCGCTGGTCGAATTCCTCGGCTGTGATCCGGCCGGCCCGGAAGGCTTCGCTCAGCTCGGACTGCGCCCGGTCGCGGTCGGCGTCAGATACCCGGAGGTCGCCCGGCGGAAAGCCCCGGCCGGCTTCATCCATGATTCGCGCTCCCCGGGCGCGGGATCCGGGCCGCCGGCTTACGGCCAGGTCTTCGCGCCCACGCTGGTCAGCGTATCAACGGTCAGCGCGACGGATGGAGGCCGTTGTTGTAGACGCGCAGCTGCATCGTGGCCAGGTCGATCAGCGGGGTCTTGATCCCGAGATCGGCGCCGCGGCGGCCCAGGTCGGCCAGCACCTGCTCGACCTCGGCGGGCCGCCCCCGGCCACGTCCCGTGACATCGACGAGTCGACCCGCGACCCGGCCTCGGTGATCGTCTGCGTCGTGCTGGCGATCGCGTCGGCGGGCACCGGGTACCCGGCCGCCGCCGACACGGCGCTGGCCTCGGCCAGGATGGCCGGGCCCAGGTCACGTCCGCCGGGAACGGCCATGATGTCGCCCACCGTGCCCCGCATCAGGCAGGTCAGCGCGCCGATAGTCGCGATGAACACCCACTTCTGCCACATCCGCGCGATGATCTCGTCGCTGATGCTGGCGTCGAACCCGGCCCCGGAGAGCTCGTCGTGGGCCGCCTGCAGCCGGGTGGTCCGGGTGCCGTCTTGCGTCCCGATGGTCAGGCTGGCGGCCGGGCTGAGCACGGCTATGTCGCCTTCGTCGTTGAGCTGGGCAGCGACAATGATCACTCCGCCGAGCACCGCCGGCCCGCCGAACCGCTGGCTGAGCACGGCCAGGTGGGCCATCCCGTTCAGGAACGGCACCACCGCGGTCCGCGGTCCGACGGCCGGTGCGAAGTCAGCGATGGCCTGCTCCAGCACGGTCGCCTTGACGGCCAGCAGCACGACGTCCGCAGGCTCGGCCAGTTCCCCGGCCGTGACCAGGTTCGGCCGCAGCGCCTGCCCGGCGCCGGGCCCAGCCCCCGGCCCCACGATCCGGAGCCCGCGCTCGCGCAGTTGCCCGGCACGGCGCGGGCGGACCAGGAAGGTGACGTCCCGCCCGGCCTGCGCCAGCCGCACCCCGACATAGCCGCCGGTGGCGCCCGCCCCGACGATGAGGATCGTCATGGCCTCAGCGCCTCCTTCCGTATCCCAGGCGGACGACGCTCAATCTACCGAGACCACCAAGCGGCCATCGACCGGGCTTAAGCTGACCTGCGCCAGCTGACCTGCCGTCAGCCGGCGGCTCGCGACGTGGCTCGCGGACCCGGTGCCGGTAACGAGTTGGACGGAGGCCCGTGAATGGCACGGCGGCCAGAATCTGCTGCACGTCGTTACGGCAAGGTTTTCGATGAGGTCGCGGCGGAGTACGACCGCCACCGTCCGGCTTATCCCGACGAACTCGTCGACCGGGCGTGCCAGGTCGCCGGGATCGGGAGCGGTGATCGCGTGCTTGAGGTCGGGTGCGGAAGCGGCCAGCTGACGCGCAGCCTCGTCGCCCGGGGCCTGCGGGTCACGGCCCTCGAACCCGGCCAGAACCTCATCGCACTGGCCAGGCAGAACCTGGAAGATGCCGGCGAGGTGGAATTTGTGAACGCTCAGTTCGAGGAGGCGTTGCTGCCCTGCGGGCAGTTTCCGGCCGTGTTCTCCGCGTCCGCGTTTCACTGGATTGACCCGGAGGTCAGCTGGCAGAAGACCGCTGACGTGCTTGCTCCCGGTGGAACGCTCGCCCTCGTGCAATACGGCGGACTTGAGGAGCCGCGCAGCCAGCGGGATCAGGACGCCGCGCTCGCCGCGATACGAAAGGTCGCCCCGGACATTGCCGCTCACTGGCCGGCCTACCGGGATCTCGACGCCACGCTGGCCGGGATGGAGCAACGCCGGGGCAACGTCTCAGCGGTATGGGCCTGGTTCGGCAGCCACGACATAGGGCGAGATTATGCCGGCCTCTTGTTCGGTGATGTCCAGGTGGCCGTCATGCCCAAGCTCGTCGAGCACACTCCGGACGAGGTCAATGCCCTCCTCCGCACGATGTCGTTTTACGCCCGGCTTTCAGCGGGCCAGCGCCGGGCCCTTGAGCGTGAGCACCAGGCCATTTATGAGCGACTCGGGCGGCCGATTCGCGCGAGCACGGTCGCCGCTCTCGTCACGGCCCGCCTGCGTCCTCAACGGGCCTGACGGCCGGACGCCGGCCGCGGCCAAACCCCCGGCCGTGACACCCGGTCCTGGTGCCTAATCCGCTGACGTACCCGTACGTTCGATCTGGCTGATCAGGAGCTTGAGCTGGGTGATCTCCTCGGCGAGGGCGGCCTGGCCTGCTTTCGTGAGGGTGACCCAGGTGCGGGCGCGCTTCCCGGCGTAGCCCTTCTCGAGAGTGATGAGCCCGGCGTTTTCCAGCACCCCCAGGTGCTGGGAGAGGTTTCCCGCGGTCAGTTCCAGGTTGCTGCGCAGGTAGCTGAACTCGACCCGGCGCGCCTCGTGCGCGATGGTGAGGATGCCGAGCCGGACCCGCTGGTGGACGGTGTCGTCGAGCCCGTTAGCGGGATGGCCGGTCATGGCGCAGGTGACCGGAGTGGCCGCTGGGCCAGGGCGAAGCCGATGCCGCCGAGCAGCAGCACGGTGCCCTGGAAGACGACGCGGAAGGGAGTACCAGGGCGGGTCGTACTGGACCATGCCGGCGGTGATGGGCACGAGCACGGCCGCCAGGTACGCGAGGGTCAGCAGGAGCAGGACGCGGTTGCGTTCTGCCCAGGCCAGCACGAGCAGCGCGAGCCCGATGGCAGCCCCCGGGCTGGCCAGCCTGAGGGACAAGCCGTTCAGCCCGATGCAGGCTCAGGTCCGCTGAGGGGATGGTGCGCCTCCCAGAGCGCCGCGCCGGTCAGCGCCGCGGCGATGATGATGCCGGCGATGGCGTACGGCCGCACGCGGGTGTCGATGCCCCGGGCCCGGGACCGGCGGATGTAGAAGGCCGCGATCGCCACGTAGGCCAGCACCAGGGCGATCGGCCAGTACACGAACTGCGCGTTCGAGTAGATGGTGCAGACGCTGCCCCGTGTTCCCTGCGCCCCCCTCACCACGGCCACGCAAATCGGGTGGTGGCCGGCGTAGCGGCGGACGGGGATGGAAGCGAAGGTCACCGCCGCCAACACCAGGAGCGGGAACCACGTCGCGCGCTGCGCCTGGCGTACCCGCCGGGCGAGTTCGCGCGTGCTCGACAGCAGCCGGTGCGGATCGTCTCCCGGGTACGCAGTCTCGGTCGTCATGGGAAACAGGTTAGCATTACAAACTAGTCCGTACAAGAAACATCAGTAGCCCGGGCCGCCACCCGCGCAGCCGGGATCCTGGCCGCAGTCAAGCTGTAAGGCCTATACGAAATGTAGTACATATGCTATCTTCCGACGCATGGATGATGTACTGGATGTCCGTGATCTGCGGATGCGGTACGGCAAAACCGACGTGCTCAATGGCGTCAGCTTCGCGGCGCGCCGCGGTGAGGTGCTCGTCCTGCTCGGGCCGAACGGCGCGGGCAAGACCACCACGATCGAGATCCTCGAGGGGTTCCGGATGCGTTCGGCGGGCGAGGTCAGCGTGCTCGGCGCCGACCCCGCGCACGGCGGCGAGGCGTGGCGGGCGAGGACCGGCGTCGTGCTGCAGTCCTGGCGTGACCACGCGAAATGGCAGGTCCGCGAGCTGCTCGCGCACCTGGGCCGCTACTACGCGCCGTACTCCACGCCGAGCGTCACGCGCCCCTGGGACGTGGATGACCTGATCGAGACCGTCGGGCTGACCCCGCACGCGCGCAAGCGGGTGCGTAACCTGTCCGGCGGGCAGCGGCGCCGCCTCGACGTGGCGATCGGCATCGTGGGGCGGCCCGAGCTGCTGTTCCTCGACGAGCCGACGGCCGGCTTCGACCCCGAGGCCAGACGCGACTTCCATGACGTCGTGCACCGGCTCACCGACCGGGAGCAGACCACGATCCTGCTCACCACGCACGACCTGGACGAGGCGGAGCGGCTCGCGGATCGCATCTTGATCCTGGCCGGCGGCACGATCATCGCGGACGGCTCCGCCGATGAACTGGCCCGCGCGATGTCGGGCCAGTCCGAGGTGCGCTGGAGCCGGGACGGGCAGCGGTTCGTGCACGCGGCGGACGACGCGACGGCGTTCGTCAGGGAGCTGTTCCGGCAGTACGGCGAGTCGGTCGAGGACCTGGAGGTGCGCCGGGCCAGCCTGGAGGACACGTACATGGCACTGGTCCGCCAGGCGGAGCACGGTGTGCCGCGCAGGCTGACGGCGGTGGCGGCATGAACCCCGCGCTGGTGGCGGCGCGAGCGGGACTGTCCCGTGGCCGGATCGAGTTCAAGCAGACCCTGACCACGCCGGGTGACCTGATCGCGATCCTGATCACGACCGGCGGCTTGCTCGCCGCGATGATCTGGACCCGGCACACGCACGTGCCGGGGACGCACTTCTCGCTGGGCACCACGATGCTGGTCAGCGTGCTCGGCCTGAACGTCGTGGTGTACGGAGTCATCACAATGGGCGACCTGCTCGTGACCGAACGCGAGGACGGCACGCTGCTGCGGGCCAAGGCCATCCCGAACGGCATGCTCGGCTACCTGCTGGGCAAGGTGGTCAACATCTCCGGGCAGATAGCGTTCGCTGTCGCGATCACGCTGCTCGCCGGCGCTTTCCTGTTCACCGGCCTGGCGATCGGCAGCCCTGGCAGCTGGCTGACGCTGGCCTGGGTGCTCGCGCTCGGGCTGCTCGCCACGTTGCCGCTGGGCGCCGTGCTCGGGTCGCTGTTTTCCAGCCAGCGCAGCGCCGGGCGGCCCGATGCTGCTGCTGCTGGCCGGGCTGGCCGCGATCTCCGGCATCTTCTACCCGATCACGCACCTGCCGGTGTTCCTGCAATGGGCCGGGCAGGTGTTCCCGATGTACTGGCTCGGGCTGGGGATGCGTTCGGCGCTGCTGCCGAACGCGATGGCGACGGTGGAAGTCGGCCACTCGTGGCGGCACCTGGCCACGTTCGGCGTCCTGTCCGCGTGGGCCATCGCCGGGCTCGTGCTGGCGCCGGTCGTGCTGCGGCGGATGGCGCGCCGCGAGTCCGGCTCGAACGTCGCGGCCCGCCGCGAGAAAGCGATGCGGAGATGAGCAGTGAGGTCATCTATAACCGGATCGCGATGCTGCGGGCCGAGCGCGGGATCTCCCGGCGCGAGCTGGCCGACGCGCTCGGCGTGCACTACCAGACGGTCGGCTACCTGGAGCGCGGCGAGTACAGCCCGAGCCTGTACCTGGCGCTGCGGATCGCCGCGCACTTCGAGGTCCCGGTCGAGGTGATCTTTTCCACCGAGCCGTTCCCCCGGCTGGGCACAGCCGCGACCGCCTGACGGCCCTCTGGCGTCCGGACCGGGAGTCATCACCCGACGGTAGGTACCGCTACCGGAATCTGGGGCGCCTGCCCCTGGCCGCCCGCCGCATGTTCCTTCCGTGCAGGCCTGCGGCGAGGAGGATCAGCGGCGCGTGGATGGCGGGCAGATGACGGGCGAACCAGCGCGGCAGGTAGATGTCGGTGACCGATCCTCGCTCGGCGCCCAGACGCTCCGCGATCCCCGTGAGCGGGCACCGGAAGCCGTAAGCGGTGAAGACCAGGACCTCGCCTGCGACGACGCCTGCCGCGATAGCCGCCCGCCGGCCGGACCGCCCGGCGAATCCGGTGTAGAGCACGTACAGCATGCACGACTCGATGGACAACCAGGCCAGGGTGTGCACCGTCTTGACGGCGGCCAGGGCTGCCTGATGGTCAGCCTGCCCGCCTGCGGCGGCGGGGCCGGAGTTGGCCATGACCATCTGATGACGCCCCCCTCCGCATATGGGAGTCTCCGGTGCCTCCGGGTATGAGTGAGAATATTGTCCCCTGTGCCGCCGATAAAAGGATGTTCACGGGTTGTGACGATGAAATCACCGTACGTGTTGGCTGGCGTGTGCGTGCTCACCGCCGTGCTGGCCACGGCCGGCTGCTCGTCGTCGCCCGGGAGCTCCGCGGGCCGGGGGTCCTCCGCGGCGATGGCCCGCCAGGAGACCACGGCCACGGTCCGGCACTGGGGATCGTTCTTCGGCGGTGCCAAGGGCAACTTCGACCTGCAGAAGTCGCCGGTCACCGTGACCGTGCCGGGCACCGTCGCCGAGGTGGGCACCTCGAACTCCACCGAGTACGCCCTGCTCACCAACGGCGCCCTGTATGCCTGGGGCCTGGGCACCCAGGGCCAGCTGGGGGATGGCCGCCGGCAGAATTCCTTCACCCGCCCGGTCCGGGTCCGCTTCCCCGCCGGGGTGAAGATCGCGTCCATCCCCACCGACGTCATGCCGTACGACACCGGCCTGGCCGTGGACACGCGGGGACGCGCCTGGGGCTGGGGCGAGAACGGCGGCGGTGAGCTCTGCCTGGGCAACACCACCGACTACGCCACGCCCGTCCAGCTTCCGCTGACCGCGGTGACCGCCCTGGCCGGGGCCAGCAACCATGCGCTGTACGACGCGCACGGCACGGTCTACGCCTGCGGCCAGAACGTCGACGGCGACCTGGGCGACGGCACCCTGTGGAACACCACCACGCCGCGGACGGTGGCGCGGCTGCCCGGCTCGCTGGTCACCAGGCTGGTCGCCTCGTTCGCGAACTCCGGGGCCCTGCTGTCCGACGGCAGGTACTTCGACTGGGGCTTTGACGGCACCGGCCAGCTCGGCGACGGTCACCTGCACCGCTCGTCGGACGTCCCGGTGCGCGTGCACCTGCCGCACCCGGTCACCCAGGTCGCCCAGGGCGGGTCCATCTGGAACAACGGGCAGACCCTGGTCATGCTCTCGAACGGCTCACTGTGGTCCTGGGGAAATAACCGGGCGGCCCAGCTGGGCGACGGGATCAGGGGGATGGCGCCAAGGCCGCGGCGCTTCCACGCCCCGGCCGGGGTCATCTACCGGACCCTGGCCACCGGGTCGGCCACCTCGTACGCGATCTCGGCCACCGGGGACGTCTACGCCTGGGGCGTCGGGCACGTGGGCCAGGTCGGCGACGGGCACACGCGGACCGCCGTGACCGCCGTCATCGTGGCCACCGGGGCCGCGTCGCTCTCGGCGACCGCGAACAATGTGGTGATCAGCGTTCCGCGGCCGGCCCCGAAGACGTGACACCCGCCCGGCCCGCGGCGCTGCGGCCGTGACAGTGCCGGTCAGACGGCGAGCATCTTCTGGATTGCCTGGCGGGACACGCCCATTTCCCGGGCGATCTCGGCCTGCGAGATGCCCTCGCCGGTGAGGCTGCGGATCAGGTCCCGGCGCTCGCGGGCCAGATCCTGCGCGATGCGGAAATGCTTGAGGGCCTCGGCGCGGACCTCGATGAGACGGCGGATGGTTTCCTGCTGGGCGGGGGTGCGGGCTGACTCGTTCATGGCACCAGTTTGACAACCCAGGGTTGTCAAAGTCAACCCCCCGTTGTCACGCCGGGATTGGCCTGGCGACCGGATTGCGGCATACTCGTAATCGTCGTCACGACACCGCCCAGACCCTTGCGGTAGTTCGTCACCTCGACGTTGGTCATCGTGCCTCCGGACCTGGGTCCGCGGCCCCCCCTGGCAGCAGTCGGCGAGGTAACTTCCGTCACTGCTGGCAGGAGGCATCGTGTGTTTCACTCCCTTGAGCTGCTGGTCCATGCTCTCCCCGAACCGGGTCCCGGGGGACCCGGCGGCCGGGTGATCTCGCCCAACGTCCCGCAACCCCCGCAGCTCGGCGACGACCCCCCGGTCTACGACGACGGGGTGTTGCGGATCACCCGGATTCCCGGTCCGGGCTACGCGCTGGCCGGTGAGATAGACGAAGCCACCGTCGGCGGGCTGGCCTCGACGCTGGCGCGGATCGCCGCGGACCTCGACGAGGTTCACCTGGACCTGGGCGCCCTGGATTACAGCGACCTGGCCGGGCTGCGGGTCATCGTCCAGCTGACCGCGGAGGGCCGTCGGCGGGTGGTCCTCCACCGGCTGCCGCTGCACCTGCGCGCCGTCCTGGGCATCGTCGGCTGGGACGCCACCCCGGGGGTGGAATTCCCCGGCCAGGCGCCCGTCCCCCCCGGCTGAGCGGGTCAGCGTGCGCGCGGGCCGGACAGCAGCCGGAGCACGGCTGCCTCGGCCGCGCCCTGGGTGGCGAGCTCCCCGAACTCGCTCTGCTGCCCCAGGCGGCCCAGCGCGGGAGCGATCGTGCTGCCTGCCTCGTACAGCCCGATCACGCGCGGGTCGATATACGAGGCCGGGGCGACCGCCGGGGTGTTGCCCAGGTAGCCGGCCACCTCCTGCACCACCCGGGCGATGGCCCGCTTGCGGGCCGCCGCCGAGCCCGCGGCCCGCTCGGACACGGCCAGCCCCACGGCGGCGAGCACGGTCGCGTGCCAGGTCCGGAAGTCCTTGGCGGTGAAGTCGTCCCCGGACACCTCACGCAGGTACTCGTTGATGTCGGCGGCGGTCACGTCGTGCCAGCGCGGGCCGCTGCCGTTCTCCACCGCGTACTCGTCCCCGCCCGGCCGGAAGAACCCCAGGTCGACCAGGCGGATGGCCGCGGCCAGGACCCGGTCCCTGGACAGCCCGCGCCCGTCCAGGTGCCTGAGGACCACCGTCCGCACCCGGGGCAGCGCGGCCCCGAACTCCAGCACCCGGTCATGCTTCTCCCGGTCGCGCTGTTCCCGCCACTGGTCGTGGTAGCGGTACTGGCGCCGGCCCGCGGCGTCGGTGCGGGCTCAGCCACCCTGCGGGACCCGTCTGGCGGTCATCATCGTCCCCTCTTCGGCTGCGTCGGCGTCCAGTTACCCGTGCGGGCTGGGGGCAACCACGCCGGTTAGCCGGCGTCCGCCCGGGTAGCAGTGGCCGGGCCGCGGCGCGAGGGGCGCGGCCAGGAACCACGACACAACGGCAAAATCTAGGGCCGCAACGAAAACCGGCTGGCCGCCAGGCCCGCCGCACAGTCCGGAGAGGCCAGGGGCCAGTGAACAAGCTCATGTACAAGCCGATCAGCCTGGGCGCCAGCGTGCTGGGCGGGGTGATCGCCGGGGCGATCTTCAAGAAGGTATGGCAGCTGACCGCGGGGGAGGACCAGGCCCCGAAGGCCACCGACGCCGAGCGCGGGTGGACCGAGGTGCTGACCGCGGCGGCGCTGCAGGGCGCGCTGTTCGCCATCGTCAAGGCAGCGGTGGACCGCGGGGCGGCGGCCGGGACCCGCAAGCTGGCCGGCACCTGGCCCGGCGACGAGGATGAACAGCCCTCCCGCGACCAGGAGCACGCGGCATGAAGACACCCTTCCTGCTGACCGCGGCCGCCGTCACGGCGGCCGCCGCCGCGGCCGGGGCCAGCGTGCGCCGGACCCCGGACGACATCACCGGCGAGGTGGCGATCGTCACCGGGGCCTCCCGGGGGCTCGGCCTGGCCCTGGCCCGCGAGCTGGCCCGGCATTCCGCCCGGCTGGTCATCTGCGCGCGCGACCGGGACCAGCTCGAGGCGGCCGAGGCCGACCTGCTGGCGCTGGGCGCCGAGGTCATCGCCGTGCCGGGTGACCTGGACGACGAGGGGACCGCGCAGCGTCTGGTCAACGCGGCGCTGGAGCGCTACGGCCGGCTGGACATCGTCATCAACAACGCCGGGATCATCCAGGTCGGCCCGGTGGAGAGCACCACGGCCGCCGACTACGAGGCGGCCATCCGGACCATGACCCTCGGCCCGGTGCGGCTGACCCTGGCTGCGCTGCCGGTGATGCGCGGGCAGGCGCACGGCCGGATCGTGACCATCACCTCGATCGGCGGCAAAGTCAGCGTCCCGCACCTGCTGCCCTACAGCACCGCCAAGTTCGCGGCCGTGGGATTCTCCGAGGGGCTGCGCGCCGAGCTCGGCCCCGGGCCGGTCGCCGTGACCACGGTGGTGCCGGGCCTGCTGCGGACCGGCTCGCACCTGAATGCCCGGTTCTCCGGCGGCCGGCCGAGGAGTTCACCTGGTTCTCCCTGGGGGCGAGCCTGCCGCTGCTGTCCATGGACGCAGGCAGCGCCGCGCACCAGATCATCGAGGCCATGCGCCAGCGCCGGGCGGAAGTGATCCTCACCCCGCTGGCCCAGCTGGCCGCCCGGGGCGCCGGGGTGGTCCCGGAGTTCACCAGTGCCGTGCTGCATCTCGCCCGGCAGCTGCTGCCGGCCGCCACCGGCCAGCCCGGTCCTGCCGTGCCCGGCAGCGCGCTAAGTCCGGCCCTGAACCAGCAGGTGTTCAACCGGCTGACCGCGCTCGGCCGGACCGCGGCGCGCCAGTTCAACCAGCTGCCGCAGCCGTCCGGCAACCGCGGCGGTTCCTAGCCACGGCCGCACCGTAACGGCTCCGGGCAGGGGCGATTCACCGGAACCGGGGGAAGAAGGATGGCATGACACGGAAAAGCTCGGCCCTCAGGGACACGGCCGCCGGCCTCCGGCGCTCGGCACAGGACCCGCTGGGCATCTATCTCAACGATCACCTGGCCGGCGCGACCGGCGGGCTGGAACTGGCCCGCCGGGTAGCGCGGGCCGGCCAGATTCCGGCGCCCCAGCCGGACCTGCGGCGGTTCGCCGACGAGGTGGCACAGGACCGGATCGCGCTGCTGGGCATCATGGGCACGCTCGGCGTCCCGGTCCGTGGTTACAAGGTCTGGGCCGCCTGGGCGGGCGAGAAAGCCGGGCGGCTCAAGCCCAACGGCCACCTGACGACCCGCTCCCCGCTCAGCAACCTCGAGGAGCTGGAAATCATGCGCCTCGGCGTGGAGGGCAAGGCGGCCGGCTGGCGCACGCTGCGGGAACTCGCGGACGAGGACAGCCGGCTGGACGCCGGCCAGCTGGATGAGCTCGTCGCGCGGGCCCGCAGGCAGTCCGATTTCCTGGAGGAATCGCGGGTCAGGGCGGCGCGGCAGGTCATCGCCGCGGCCGGGGTTTCCGGTGGCTGAGGCCCCGGCGCCAGGGCGGGACCAGCCGCGCGGCGGAGTGATCTTCGACGTGGACGGCACCCTGCTGGACACCAACTACCTGCACGTGACCGCCTGGTGGCAGGCGTTCCGGGAGCGGGGTCACGACGTGGCGTGCGCCGACATCCACCGGGCCACCGGGCGGCTGGGCCTGAACGTGATCCTCGCGACCAGCGCGAAGGACGAGGACTGGACCTGATGCTGGACGCGCTCGGGGCCCGTGACGCGGTGGACACCGTGGTCAGCTCGGGCGACGTCACGCAGGCCAAGCCCGACCCGGAGATCGCCCCGCACCGCACTGTCGCAGTCCCGGACCGACCCGGGAGCTCGCGGCCAGCCCGATCGGGCGTCTGCGGGCCGTTGACTCCGGGGTCCGTTGACTCCGGGGTCCGTTGAGTTCGGCGGCAGTGGAGCCCGGGCCGGTTGAGTTCAGTGGCAGTCCGCGTGGACCCAGTCGCGATCGGCCCGCCGGCGGGCCGGCTGCCCGGCGCTGATCTCCTGCCCGCAGCGTGCGCACCGGCGCCCGGCCGCCTGCGCCTCGTGCCCGGCGAGCTCCGCCCAGGACGGGCCGCCCGGGTCCTCGCCGGGTTCCGGCGGGCTGGTGCCGGGTGACCCGGCCGGGAAGCCGAGGCCGCCGGGGCAGTACTGGCTGAGGTGCACGGCCCGTACCCGCTCGCCGATCCGCACCCGGAACCTCCCCCTTTGCCACCTAGGCTACTGTCGGCGACTCGATGGAGAGGATGAGCTCATGCGCGCAGTGATCGGGAGCCAGCACGGCGGTCCTGAGGTTCTCCAGATCGGGGAGGTCGCGGTGCCGGAACCGGGGCCCGGGCAGCTGCTGGTGGACGTGGCCGCGGCGGGCGTCAACTACATGGACATCTACCAGCGGGAGGGGCGGCCGCCCTACGCCTCCGCCGGGCTGCCGTATATCCCCGGGGCCGAGGGCGCCGGCACGGTGGCCGCGGTCGGGCCGGCCGTGCGCGACTTCGCCGTGGGGGACCGGGTCGCCTGGACCCAGGTGCCGGGCAGCTACGCGGAGCAGGTCGCGGTGCCCGCCGCGCTGGCGGTCCCGGTGCCGGGGGACATGGAGCTGGGCGTGGCCGCAGCCGTCATGCTGCAGGGCATGACCGCGCATTACCTCTGCCACAGCACCTACCCGGTGAACCAGGGCGACCACGTGGTGGTGCACGCGGCCGCGGGCGGGGTCGGGCTGCTGCTCACCCAGATGATCGCGATGCGCGGCGGCATCAGCGTCGCCACCACCTCCACCACCGCCAAGGCCGTGCTGGCCCAGCAGGCCGGCGCGAACTACGTCACCGGCTACGAGGACTTCACCGAGGTGGCCCGCCAGGTCACCGACGGCGCGGGGGTCGCGGCGGTCTACGACGGGATCGGCCAGGCCACGTTCGAGGCGAGCCTGTCGGCCCTGCGGGTCCGCGGCTACATGGTCCTGTACGGGGCGGCCAGCGGCCCGGTGCCCCCCTTCGACCTGCAGCGCCTCAACCCGGCGGGCAGCCTGTTCGTCACCCGGCCGACGCTGGGTCACTACATGGCCAGCCGGGAGGAGCTGCTGTGGCGGGCCGGTGACCTGTTCCGCTGGATCACCGAGGGCCGCCTGTCGGTCCGGATCAGCGGCCGTTACCCCCTCGAGGGGGCCGCCCAGGCCCAGGCGGACCTGGCCTCCCGGGGGACGACCGGCAAGCTGCTGCTGATGCCGGACGAGACGTGAGGCACCACCCGGTGCCGGTGCGGCGCTGCGGCCCGGGGCGAGCGTGACGGTCGTCGCGGCGTGCCAGCTGCGCCTGGCCGTCGGTGACCCGGCGGGCAACCTGGCCGCGGCGGCCGAGGCGGTGGGGTCGGCCGCCGCGGCCGGGGCCGGCCTGGTGGTCCTCCCGGAGCTGTGCGACAGCGGATACGTGTTCCGGGAGGCCGCCGAGGCGCGCGCGCTGGCCAGCCCGGCCGGCGACTGCGCCGCGCTGCGGCAGTGGCAGGCACTCGCCGCCCGGCACCACACCGTGATCGTGGGCGGCTTCTGTGAGCTCGGCCCGGACGGCCGCCTGTTCAACAGCGCGGCTCTGGTGGACGCGGCCGGCCTCCGCGCCGTGTACCGCAAGGCGCACCTGTGGGACGCCGAGAAGCTGGTCTTCACCCCCGGGTCGGACGCCCCGCCGGTGGTGGACCTGCCCGCAGGCCGGGTCAGCGTGATGATCTGCTACGACCTGGAGTTCCCCGAATGGGTCCGGCGGGCGGCGCTGGCCGGCGCGGACCTCATCGCCGCGCCGGTGAACTGGCCCGCCGCCCCGCGGCCGCCCGCCGAGCGGCCGTCCGAGGTGGTGAAGGTACAGGCCGGCGCCGCGGTGAACGGGGTCTTCATCGTGATCGCAGACCGCTGCGGCACCGAGCGCGGGGTGGCCTGGGTGGGCGGCAGCCTCATCGCCGGCCCGGACGGCTATCCGCTGGCTGGCCCGGTCACCGCCGACGAGCCCGCGGTCCTGACCGCCGACTGCGACCTGCCCCGCGCGCGGGACAAGCGCATCAACTCCCGCAACGACCTATTCGCCGATCGCCGCCCCGCCCTCTACTAACCCCCGGTCCCGCCCGCCCCCCGGTCCCGCCCGCCCCTTCGGTCCTGCCCGCCCGCCGGTCTGGCCCGCTCCCGCTTGATCATGGGGCACCGCCACTTTTCCCGCGTTTCGTGCGTCGTTTTGTCTCTTTCGTCCGGTTAGGGCGAACCATGCGCGGGAAAAGTGGCTGAGCGGAGTCGCAGGGTGGGTGGCGGTTAGGCCGGGTAGCGGGCTCCGCGGGTCGTGACCCGGATGGAGTAGAGGGAGCTCGTGCCGCACATGAAGATCTGGTTGCGCTGCGCCCCGCCGAAGGTCAGGTTGGCCACGATCTCCGGCACGTGCAGCTTGCCCAGCAGGGTGCCGTCCGGGTCGAAGCAGTGCAGCCCGTCGCCCGCGGCCGCCCAGACCCGGCCCGCGCTGTCCAGCCGGAGGCCATCGAAGGTGCCCACGTCACAGCGCGCGAACACGTCCCCCCCGGTCAGGCCCATCCCATCCTCGGTCACGGTGAACAGCCGGATATGCCGCTCCTCGCTGTCCCCGATGTACAGGCGCCGCTCGTCGGGGGTGAAGGCCAGCCCGTTGGGGCGGTTGAAGTCCCCGGCCACGATGCGCAGGGCGCCGGAGCCTGGATCGATGCGGTACACGTGGCAGGCGCCGATCTCGCTGTCGGCCTGGTGCCCCTCGTAGTCGCTGTCGATGCCGTAGCCGGGGTCGGTGAACCAGACCGAGCCGTCGGCGCGCTCCACGACGTCGTTCGGGCTGTTGAGCCGCTGGCCCTGGTAGCGGTCGGCCAGCACGGTGATCAACCCGTCCGGCTCGGTGCGGGTGACCTGCCTGGCCCCGTGCTCACAGCTGACCAGGCGGCCCCGCCGGTCCACGGTATGACCGTTGGCGAAGCGTGAAGGCTGGCGGAAGATGCCGACCGCACCGGTGGTCTCGTCCCAGCGCAGCAGCCGGTCGTTGGGTATGTCGCTGAACAGGAGGTAGCGGCCGGCCGGGAAGTAGGCCGGCCCCTCGGTCCAGCGGCAGCCGGTGTGCAGGATCTCGAGCTGCCGGTCGCCGTGCACCCGTTCGAACCGCTGGTCCAGGACCTCGAATCTCGCTGGGATGGTCTCGCGCACTGGGATCTCAAGCACTGGGGGCTCCCGCCTGGAATACTGTCTTGATGTCAAGATAAAATGCTGGCCAGGATGCGGCCCGGCCGCCCGGCCCCGGCCGCACCGGCGTGCTCCCGGAGGTGCACATGATCCATCATGTTCAGCTGGCCTGCCCGCCGGGGAGTGAACCGGCGCTGCGCGCCTTCTACCACGGGGTCCTGGGCCTGGATGAGATCCCCAAGCCGGCCGTCCTGGCCGCCCGGGGCGGCTGCTGGTTCCGCGGCTACGGGATCGAGCTGCACCTCGGGGTGGAGCAGGACTTCCGCCCGGCCCGGAAGGCGCACCCGGGCCTGCTCGTGCAGGACCTCGACGCCTGGGCGGCCCGGCTGCGCGCGGCGGGCTGCCCGGTGCGGCCGGACGGCGATTTCCCCGGCATGCGCCGGTTCTACAGCGAGGATCCGCTGGGCAACCGCCTGGAGTTCCTGGAGCCGGCCTCGGGCTGACGGGCCCGGAGCGGGACAGCGGCACCGGTGACGGCCGGACCGGTTAGCGGCGCTCGGCCGGCTCCGGGACCAGCACGCCGAGCAGCCAGCCGACGACCGCGACGATGATCGCGCCCCAGAACGCAGGCCAGAACCCGGTGATGTGGAACGGGAGCGTGAGCTCGCCAGCCACCCAGCTGGTCAGCCAGAGCAGCAGGCCGTTGACCACCAGCGCGATCAGCCCGAGGGTCAGCACGTAGAACAGGCAGCCGACTGCCTTGACGACCGGCTTGATGACGGCGTTCACCAGCCCGAAGATCACCGCGACCGCCAGCAGGGTGAGCACCTTCGCGACGGTGGTGCCGTGGCCGAGCTGGATGCCGGGCACCAGCCAGGTGGCCACGGCGAGCGCGGCGGCGGTCGGGACGGCGCGGATCAGGACACGCATGCGGCAATCATCCCATGATGAGAGGTATGGGCAGGCTGTCCGGCACGCGCGGTAAGCGCATGTGTAGCCTCCGCCAGAACCGGGTATAGGCGCATAAAGCTACTCAGCTAAGGAAATTAGTAATTTAATAATGGCGCTGCTATTTGCGCTTTCGCTGGACATCCAAGACGGTTCATGCCAGCATGACAAACGCGCAGGCGGATGCGGGAGACTACGGGTCGTAGTCCCCTGCATGTCTGCGTATGGGGGGGATGAGGGCTCAGGTGCCTTCTTCCCGGGGGAGTGGAAACGCGGGGTACCGGGCCGGCGACGGCGGCCTGCACAATGGCCAGGGTCCTGGCCCGCGCTCCGCGGCGAGGGGGGAGTAACTGTGGGCTGTGTGTGGCAATCGACGTATCCTCCCGACGGGCGGTTCGCGGACGCCCGGGTGCACCAGCGGTTCGAGCCCCGGCACCGCAAACCGCCCCGATGGGTCAGAATTGCCCGCGCCACCACTCCCGCAGTGGGCCGGCTGAGGACGCGCCTATTTCCACCGGAAATGCACGAAGACCCGGCCGAAGTTCTTTGAGTCCTTCTCGACCCGGCTGTATAGCTGCTTAATTTCTTTCTGCTCGAGGAACCTCAGGACGTGCTTTTTCAGCTGACCTGAACCCTTGCCCGGAATGATCTCCACCACCGGCGCCTTCTTGGCCACGGCCTCGTCGATGATTGCGCGGAGAGCCCGGTCGATGTCCTGGCCCCGGTTGTAAATGTCGTGCAGGTCGAGCTTCAGCTTCATGGGCTCATCTTCTCCCGCGGGGGGCTCAGCTCAAGGCGCCGGATGATCTCGTCCATGACCTGGTTCGGCGCAGCGGTGTCCTCGAGCACCAGGACGTGCTCGGCGGGCAGCGGGTCCTCCAGGTCGGCGAGCTGGCTGTCCAGCAGGGCAGCGGGGAAGAAATGACCGTGCCGGGCGCGCAGCCGGGCCTCCAGCACTGCCCGGCTGACGTGCAGGAACACCATCCGGGCCGCAGGCCGCCCGGCCAGCAGCTGCTCCCGGTAGGACTGTTTCAGCGCGGAGCAGGCCAGCACGGCGGATTCACCGGCGGCGGCGTACCCGTCTATCCGCGCCCCGACGATGTCCAGCCACGGCCTCCGGTCCGCATCGGTCAGCGGATGGCCGGCCCGCATCTTGGCGATGTTCGCGGCCGGGTGCAGTGCGTCGGCGTCCGTGAATGGCCAGCCCAGCCTGCTCGCCAGCAGGGAACCGACGGTTGTCTTGCCGCTGCCGGACACGCCGGCCACGACCACGATCATGGCCGCGAGCCTACCGGCGGGCGGCCAGGGCCGCCCCGCGACCTTGGCCGGTGCCCCTCGCGGTGGGCACCGGCCGCTGTTAGTGTCGGGTGGGCTACGGGACGGCGGTGGGGCCGTCCCGGCCGTCAGCGATCAGGAGATGGGATGCGAGTGCGCCGCAACCTGTCCATTGCCGTGGGCTCGGCCGCGATGGCCGCCGCGGTGGCGGGCAGCACCTCTGCCGCCGCGGGCGGTGCCGCCGCCGTGGCCGCGACCGCCACGGTGGCCATCAGCCCGTCCGTGGTCCACGTCCGGGATGCGGCGGCCGCCCCGCCGTCCACGGCCTACTGCGAGGCCCACTTCAAGATCGCCTGCTACGAGCCCGCCCAGATCCAGCAGGCCTACAACCTGGGTCCGCTGTTCAGCAAGGGGATCACCGGCAAGGGCCAGACGATCGTGATCGTCGACTCCTACGGGTCCCCGACCGTGCGGTACGACCTGACCAAGTTCGACCAGACGTTCCACCTGCCCAACCCGCCGTCGCTGAAGATCATCCAGCGCCGGCCCGGTGCCGAAGTACCGGCCCACCTCTAACCGGGAAGGCTGGGCGGGCGAGACCGACCTGGACGTCGAGTACTCGCACACGATGGCCCCGGACGCGAACATCATCCTGGTGGAGACGCCGACCTCGGAGAACGAGGGCACGACCGGCTTCCCGGCCATCGTCAAGGCCGAGACGTACGTGGTCAACCATCACCTCGGCGGGGTGATCAGCCAGAGCTTCAGCGCGACCGAGCAGACCTTCCCGTCCAAGAAGTCCCTGCTCAACCTGCGTGGCGCGTACAAGGACGCGGCGGCCAAGGGGGTCACCGTGCTGGCCGCCTCCGGCGACAGCGGCGCGGCCGACGTCAAGTTCAACGAGACCACCTACTACCTGCACCCGGTGACCTCGTGGCCGGACAGCGACCCGCTGGTGACCGGGGTCGGCGGCACCCAGCTGCACCTGTCGGCCAAGGGCCGCTGGCACAGCACGGTCTGGAACGACACCTACAACGTGCCCACCCAGGAGTACATCTTCGGGAACAAGGGCCCGAACCCGCTGGCCGGCGGGGGCGGCAAGTCCGTGGTGTTCTCCCGCCCCGCGTACCAGGACGGCGTGGCGAACGTGGTCGGCGGCCAGCGCGGCGTGCCGGACATCTCGATGAGCGGGGCCTGCAACGGCGCGGTCGACATGTACCAGAGCTTCAAGGGCCAGCCGCGGCTGGTACCCGACCTGCGGCACCAGCGAGGCCACCCCCGAGTTCGCCGGCGTGGTCGCCCTGGCCGACCAGGTCGCCGGGCACCCGCTCGGCCTGATCAACCCGGCGCTGTACAAGATGTCCGCGATGGGCGCGGCGTCCGGCATCGTGGACGTGACCAAGGGCAACAACACCGTCTCGTTCACCCAGGGCGGCGCGCTGCACACCGTGACCGGGTTCAGCGCCCGGCCCGGCTACGACCTCGCCTCCGGGGTCGGGACCATCAACGGCGCCCTGTTCGTGCCGGAACTGGCGAAACTGGCCGGCTAGCCGTCCGCGCGGCGCGGGGCCTGGTCGGCGAAACCAGGCCCCGCGTTTGCGTGCCGGACCCATCCAGCCGGGCAGGCGCTCCGAATACCCACCATGAGCACACCTGACGTGCCCGAATCCCGGCGGGGGCTGCGGCCCCTGCCGGGACGCGAGGAGGACCTCGGCGAGCTGCTGACCCGGGTGGCCCGGGGCGACGAGGCGGCGTTCGAGGCGGCCTACGACCGGCTGGCCGGCCCCGTCTACGGCCTCATCTGCAAGGTCGTACGGGACCCGGCCCAGTCCGAGGAAGTCGCCCAGGAGGTCCTGCTGGAGGTGTGGCGCGCGGCGTCACGCTTCGACGCCGCCCGGGGCAGCGCGATGACCTGGGTGATGACGATCGCGCACCGGCGGGCCATCGACCGGGTCCGCTCGGCGAGCGCGGAAACCCAGCGGGAGCACAAGGTCAGCACGATCGCGGCCGTGCCCCCGGAGGGGGTAGCGGAGACGGTCGAGTCCCGGCTGGACGCGGAGCGGGTGCGCCGCTGCCTGGACTCGCTGACTGAGCTGCAGCGCCAGTCGATCACCCTGGCCTATTACGGCGGCTATACGTATCCGGAAGTCGCATCGCTGCTCGCCACCGCGCTCGGGACGGTCAAGACCCGGGTGCGGGACGGCCTGATCCGGATGCGCGACTGCATGGGGGTGAGCTGGTGAAACTCGGCCGGCACGGGAAACAGGGCCGCCATGACCTGCACGGGCTGACCGGCGCGTTCGCGCTGGACGCCCTGACCGGGCTGGAGCTGGACCGGTTCGAGCACCATCTGGACCGCTGCCCGCCGTGCGAGAACGAGGTCCGCGGCTTCCGGGAGACCGCGACCAGGCTGGGCCTGGCGGTCGCCGCCAGCCCGCCGCCGGAGCTGCGTGAGCGGGTGCTCACCCTGGCTTCCGTCACCCGCCAGCTGCCCCCCGAAGTTCGCGGGGAGCCGTCGCCCCGGCGGCGGCCGGCCCGCAGCCCCTGGCTGCCCCGGGTGGGGGCCGCCGTGGCCGCGGCCGCGGTGGCGGCCGCGGTGGCGCTGGGTGTCGTCCAGTCCTCCACCCAGCGGCAGCTGGACCAGGCCCAGGCCGAGAACCGGTCGGTCGCTGCGGTGCTGGCCGCCCCGGACGCCCGGCTGGCCGTGCACCGCACCACCGCGGGCGGGGTGGCCACCGTGGTCGCCTCCCCGTCCCGGCACGCGATGATCATCAGCACGTCCGGGCTGCCCGCGCTGGCCGGGGGCAAGGTCTACGAGCTGTGGTTCGTCTCGGACGGGACCGCCCGCCGGGCCGGGCTCCTCCCGGCGCCGGCCGCCGGGCGGACCGCGCCGCTGCTGGCGTCCGGCCTGGCCGCCGGCGACTCGGTCGCGCTGACGGTGGAGCCGGCCGGCGGCACCAGCCATCCCACCACCACGCCGATCGTGGTCATGGCCCTGTAGCAGCGATCCTGCCGCGGGACCCGGGCCGCCCGGCCCGCGGCACGCTGGGCCGTGATGGTCAGGGCGCGGCCCGGCTAGCCCTACGGTGGTGCCTATGAGCGTGGCGAGCAGTGCCGCCGGCGCCGGGCTGCCCCCCGCGAAGGGCACCCCCCGTGTCCTGGTGGTGGAGGACGACCCCAGCCTGGCGACCCAGCTCGTGCGCGGGCTGAGCCGGGGCGGGTACCGGGTGGATCACGTGACCACGGGCCAGGAGGCGCTGGCGTCCGGGGACCCGGACGTCGTGCTGCTCGATCTGGGCCTGCCCGACGCGGACGGGGTGGAGGTGTGCCGCCGGCTGCGTGAGCGCTCGGATGCCGGCATCATCATCGTCACCGCCCGGGGTGAGGAGCCGGAACGTGTCCTGGCGCTGGACGCGGGCGCCGATGACTACCTGGTCAAGCCGTTCGGGCTGGCTGAGCTGCTGGCCCGGATCCGGGCCGTGCTGCGCCGGATCCGGCCGGGCGGGGAGGTGCTGCGGCATGGCCCGCTCAGCGTCGACCTGCGCACCCGGAAGGTGACCGTGCAGGGCCGCGAGGTGGCGCTCACCCCGAAGGAGTTCGACATCCTGGAGTGCCTGGCCAGCGATCCGGGCCGGGTGATGACCCGCCAGGAGATCCTGGAGAGTGCCTGGGACGCGCACTGGTACGGCCCCACCAAGGTGCTGGACGTGCACGTGGCGGCGCTGCGCCGCAAGCTCGACGTGCCGGGCCTGATCGAGACGGCCTACGGCAGGGGCTTCCGGCTCGGCGAGGTCTGATGGCCCGGCGCATCGTGCTCACGATGCTCGCCCTGATCGGGGCGTTGCTGGTGACGACCGTGGTGCCACTGGGGCCGATCACCACCGGTCACGAGCGGAGTTCCTTCCGGCAGGACACGATGCTGTCGGCGCGCGAGCTGGCCGAGCTGGCCGAGGACCGGCTGGCCGACCCGCCGCCCGCCGGGCTCGCCGCGGTAGCCCGGGCGCTGGCCCAGGCCCGGCGGGCGGGCGAGCAGGTCCGGGTGTACAGCACCGCCCGCCGCCTGGTCACCGGCACCGGCGGGCCCGACGCCGCGATCCCCGCCGCCACGCTCACCGCGGCGCTGCACGGCCGGACCGTGGTGGACACCCGGATCGATGACCGGCTGCGGGTGACGATCCCGGTGCTGGGGGACTCCGGCGACGTGGTGGTCGGGGCCGTCGTGCTGTCCAGGTCGTCGGAGGAACTGGAGGAACGGGTCGGCGTCCTGTGGGCCTGGCTGGCCGCGGTGGCCCTGGCCGGCCTGGCCGCTGCGGCGGTCGCGGCGATCGCACTGGCCCGGTGGGTCAGCCGCCCGCTGAGCTCCCTGGACGCCGCCGCCCAGCGGCTCGGCAGCGGGGAGCTGGACACCCGGTCGGCCGCCGGGAACGGGCCGCCCGAGGTGCGGCGGCTGGCCCGCAATTTCAACGGCATGGCGGGGCGGCTGGAGTCCCTGGTGCACGGGAACCGGGCCACGATGGCGGACGTCTCCCACCAGCTGCGCACGCCGCTGGCCGCGCTCCGGCTCCGGCTGGACGTGCTCAGCCAGGACACTGACCCGCAGACGGCGGAGGAACTCGCCGGGGCACAGGGCGAGATCGCCCGGCTGTCGCATCTGGTGGACGGCCTGCTGGCCCTGGCCCGCGCGGAGAACGTGCTGGTCGAGCCGGTCAGCGTGCGGGTTGACGAGGTGATCGCGGACCGGGCGGCGGCCTGGCGGCCGGTGGCGGAGGAGCGGGGGGTCGAGCTGCGCCCGTCGTGCCCCGGCCCGGTGCCGGCCGTAGCCGGCCAGGGGCACCTGGAACAGGTCCTGGACAACCTGCTGGCCAACGCGCTGGACGCGGTCCCGGCGGGCGGCCATGTCGAGGTCAGCGCGGCCGCCGGGGGAGACGGGGCCCGGGTGGTGGTGGCGGACGACGGGCCCGGGATGACCCCCCGCCAGCAGCAGATGGCGTTCCGCCGGTTCGTCAGCGCCGCGCCCGGCGGGGCCGGGCTGGGCCTGGCCATCGTGCACCGCCTGGTTACCTCCAACGGCGGGTCGGCCGCGCTGTCGGATACCCCGGGCGGGGGACTGACCGTCACCGTGACCCTGCCGGCCGAGCGGCCGGGCCGGGCCCGCCGGCCGGGCCCGGCGTCCGACTGAAGTCGGGCTTTTCCTAACCGGTTCTGAACCAGTCCTGAACGGGTTCCCGGGCGCCTCCCCAGCAGGCTTGAGACGCGGGATCAGGTGCCCCGCACGTTCTGGCCGGGCGGGCGCTCTCGCGCAGGCCTGCCGCGGCCAGCAGGGAGGAAGTGAGCGGATGACGGGCTACCGACCGGGGCCCGGGGCCCGCCGTGATCTCGGCGCTCCGCGGGACCCCCGGCCTCCGGGTGGCCACCGCCGTTCGCTCGGCCCGTACGGCCCCCGCGAGGAGCCCGACCCGGAGGATCCCGGCGGCCATTACCCCCGGCCGCCCCGGCGGCCGCAGCCGTCCCCGCTTCCCTGGGAACAGCCTGGCCCGGCCCGGCCGGCTGTTCCCAGGGACACCACCGGGGGGGCGGAGGGGAACGAGCGGCTCACCGCCGCAGCCGGCGCCGTGCTCCTGGTCCTCTTCGCCGCCGAGGGCTTCACCATCCTGTCCATCCACCAGCTGATCACCGTGCACTTCTTCCTCGGCATGCTGCTGATCGGCCCCGTCGGGCTCAAGGTCGGCTCGGTGATCTACCGGTTCACCCGGTACTACACCGGAGCCCCCGACTACCGGCGCAAAGGCCCGCCTGCGCCGCTGCTGCGCCTGCTCGGGCCCTTCGTCCTGCTCACCTCCGTCGGTGTGATCGGCACCGGGGTGGCGCTGGCCTTCGCCGGGTCGGCCGCCGGGCCGTGGCTCTTCCTGCACAAGGCGTTCTTCGTGCTCTGGTTCGGCGTGATGACCATCCACGTCCTCGCGTACGTCTGGCGGCTGCCCCGCCTCATCGGGCCGGACCTGCGCGGCCCGGCCGGCTTCAACCGGGCCCGCGCGGTCCTGGCCGGCCGCTCCGCGCGCTGGCTGCTGCTGGCCGGCTCGATCCTGGCCGGCCTGCTCATCGCGGCGATGACCGTGCACCTGGCCGCCCCGTGGGCCGGGTTCCACCACACCGGATGAGCGGGGCACGGGGTCCTGGCGGGTGAGGTTATGGCGAATGTGACGGGCCCGGGGGGCTGCGAGGCGTGCGGCCAGCCGATCCCCCCGCAGCACGGGAGAGGCCGGCGACGCCGGTTCTGCGGCGCGACCTGCCGCAGCGCTGCCCGGCGGGCACGCGACCGGTCCCGCCGGGGCCCCGTGCCGCACCCGTCCCCGGCCGCGGGCCGGCGTTCCGCGGGCGCCGGGCCGCGCGGCGACGCGCCCGGCGGGGCAGACCCTCTGGCGGCGGCGCTCCAGCGCGCGGCGGCTCGCCTGGCGGCGGAACTGGCCGACCCGGCGGCGCTGCCGCTGGAGGCCGTGGCGGCAGCCCGGGAACTGTCCGGCGTCACGGACGCCGCCCTGCGCGCCGCCGTGGACCGGGCCCGGGCGGCCGGGCAGAGCTGGGGCAGGATCGGTGAGGTGCTCGGCACCACCCGGCAGGCCGCGTTCCAGCGCTTCGGGCACCCGGACCCGCACCGCGGGTGACCGTCCCCGGGCCTGGCGGCCCGGGGAGCGCGGCGGGTCAGGCCTCGTAGTCGAAGATCAGCGCCAGGGCGTCGTCCAGCTTGCGCATGGTCTCCTCGGCGAGCTGGCCGATCCGGTCACCGGAGAGCCTGCTGCGGCGCACCCGGACCGCGGAGTACGACTCCAGATGCCCGGAGACCGGATCGTTGCGGCTGAGCGCCACGACGTAAGGGGTCTCGGTCAGGTCCGGCCGGTCGCTCACCTTGACCACCACGGGGTGGCCGGTGATCGCGTTGAAGCCGTCGTTGCTGACGATGGCCACGTAGCCGGCCCGGGCTACTCCCTTATACGCGAAAATGTCACCGCGGTTCACGCGGCGCCCTTGCCGGCGCTAGGCGGGAAGTCGCTCGCGTTAGCCTCCGTCCACTCCGCCCAGTCGTGACCAGTGGTCTTGTCGGCTTCGGCGATCACGCTCGCCGCGTCGCGCTGGATCTTCTCCCGCGCGGCCCGGGTCATCCACGCCGACATGGACAGCCCTGCGCGGTCAGCCTCGGCGCGGGCCTGCCGGTAGGCGCGCTCACCCATGCTGATGCTGAAGGTCTTCACGGACATGTTCACAACGCTAGCAATGAGAATCCTGTGAAGGGGGCCGAACGCCCCGATCAGGCCGCCCGGGTCAGGGCCGCCCGGGTCAGGGCCGCCCGGGTCAGGGCCGCCCGGGTCAGGGCCGCCCGGGTCAGGGGGCAGCGGCCAGGGCGACCGAGGCCTCCGACGTGTAGACCAGGAACGTGAACGTCTCCTGGAGGTACAGCTCCACGCTGGCCGCATCATGGCTGACGTACCCGATCGAGATGTCCTGGCCGAGATGCAGGTCGAAGTCGCCGCCCCGGGTGGTGAGCACGAAGGCGCCCTCGATGGCCGGGGCCCAGATGATCTCCCCGTCGATCAGCCGCTTGATCTGCTCATGGATCGGGTAGCCGTGGTCACGCGTCTCGCTCACCGCGGTGTAGGCGTCGGCGCTGAGCACGACCGAGTACGGGCCGTTCACCCCCGCGATCCGCAGGTAACGCAGGGCCTCAGCGACCGCCTCGGGGTAGGTGAGCACGTCGCCCGGGAGGGTCATGGGCGGGTTGCTCGTCTCCTGCCTGACCCCGGTGATGTCCGCGGCCGCGTATCCCTCGAAGACCGCCCGGTCCTCGGCGAACGCCATCTGCTTGGCGGCGTCCTTCACCGGCTGCCAGTCGGAATCCTGGGCGCCGCGGAGGACGTCATCGACCGCGCTCCGGTCCACCCGGAACGGGACGCGGAACTCGACGACCGGCTTGATCTTGCGCTGCCGGGCGAGCACCCCGTCGTGCGGGGCCTCGATGTCGCGCAGATGCCCGGTGCCGACCGCGGACAGCGTGCTGCCGCCAGGCCCGGACACGTCGACCACCCGGCGGCCCGCCAGATGGCGCTTGAGGGTGCGGGTCGCCTCTTCCTCGATCTGGGACCAGGCTGCGTCAGAGATCGGGGCCAGTTCCCGGTGCAGGTTATCCATGCTGCGTCACTCCTCGTAGGCTGCCGATGCCGAGTGATCCGGCGGATCCGGGCGGTGCGGCCGGCCCGGCTGCCTGATCGTCAACTGTGCCGTCCTGCCCCGGCCCGTCCTGACCGGTGGTGTCCTGCCCGGTGCTGTCCTGCCCCGGCCCGGCCGGGGCCGGGCCGCTGTCCGCCGGGTCGTCAGCCAGGCTCTCCAGCAGCGGCATCGACGGCACGAAGAACAGGCTGCCGGTCACCGCGCGGCTGACGTCCAGCAGCCGGTCGTAATTGCCGGGCGGCCGCCCGACGAACATGTTGACCAGCATCAGCTCGATGGTGGCCGGGGACCGCGCGTAGCCGATGAAGTACGTGCCGAACTCGCCCCGGGCCGCATGACCGAACGGCATGTTGTCCCGGACGATGTCGATCTCCTCGCCGTTCTCGGTGATCGTGGTCAGCGCATTGTGCGCGTAGGTCGGCTTGACGTCGTCGTCGAGCTCGATGTCGGCCAGCTTGGTCCGCCCGATGATGCGCTCCTGCTCCTCGGTGGGCAGGGTGTTCCAGCGGGGCAGGTCGTGCAGGTACTTCTGCACGATCACGTAGCTGCCGCCCGCGTAGGCCGGGTCCTCGTCCCCGATGACCGTCGCCTCGACCGCGTCCTGGCCGGTGGGGTTCTCCGTCCCGTCGACGAACCCGATGAGGTCGCGGTCGTCGAAGTAGCGGAAGCCGTGCACCTCATCCGACGTGTCCACGGCCGCACCGAGCCGCAGGGTGATCTGGGCGGCCAGCTCGAAGCACAGGTCCATCCGGTCGGCGCGGATGTGGAACAGCAGGTCGCCGGGGGTGGCCACCGCGTGCCGGCCGTCGGCCTCGATTTCCCGGAACTGGTGCAGCCCGGCCGGCCGCTCGGGGCCCGCCAGCCGGTCCCACATCCCGGCTCCGAAGCCCATCACGCAGGTCAGCGAGGCCTCGAGGGCGCGGAAACCCACCGCCCGGAGCAGCGCGCCCAGATCGCCGCACACGTCGCGGACGGCCGCGTCGCCCGCCGGGCCCGGCCGCACGGTGACGACCAGGAAGATGGCCGCACGCGTCAGCGGGGCCGCGACCGGCTGCGTCACCGGCTGCGGGGCGGGACCGGCCGCGGGTCGCGGCGCTCCATCCAGGGTCATCAGCGGTCCTGGTGCTCGGTGTTCCTGGTGCTCGTGGTGTGCAGCAGTACGGGTCCGTCAGGGGATACCTGTGTCTACGGTACCGGCGCTCACAAGTGCGGCCCGAGCAGGGTCAGGTCCGCGGGCGACAGCCGGTCGCGGGCCGTCTTGGCCTGATGCCAGTAGGGGTAGAGCAGCGTCGGCTCGCTGACCTTGTCGAGCCGCTCCAGCTCTGCGTCGCCGAGCTTCAGGTCGGCCGCGGCCAGGTTGTCCGCCAGCTGATCGGTGGTCCGCGCGCCGACCACGAGCGAGGTCACGGCGGGCTTGCGCAGCAGGTAGGCCAGGGCGACCTGGGCGGCGGAGACCCCGTACCCGGCGCCGATCTCGAGCAGCACCTCGACGGTGTCGTACAGCTTCTCCTGGTCGTAGACCGGGGGCTCGTTCCAGTCGGTCAGCTGCCGGGAGCCGGAGTCCGGCCGCTGGTCACGGCGGTACTTCCCGGACAGCAGCCCGCCCGCGAGCGGGCTCCACACCAGCACGCCCAGCCCCTGGTCCACCGCCGCGGGGATCAGCTCGTACTCGGCGTCACGGGCCTGCAGCGAGTAGTAGATCTGCTCGCTGACGAACCGGGGCAGGCCATGCAGGCTGGACGTGCCGAGGGCCTTCATCAGCTGCCAGCCGGCGTAGTTGGAGACGCCGACGTAGCGGACCTTGCCCGAGCGGACCAGCAGGTCCAGCGCCTCCAGCGTCTCCTCCAGCGGCGTCACCCCGTCCCACTCGTGCACCTGGTAGAGGTCGATGTGATCGGTGCGCAGGCGGCGCAGGCTGGCCTCGCAGCCGGAGACGATGTGGTGCAGCGACAGGCCGGCGTCGTTGGGGCCGTCGCCCATCGGCATCCGGACTTTGGTGGCCAGCAGCACCTCGCCGCGGCGCCCGTCGAGGACCTCGCCGACAATCTCCTCGGAAAGCCCGGCCGAGTACACGTCGGCGGTGTCGATGAGGTTCACCCCGGCGTCCAGGCACTGGTCCACCTGGCGCCGGGCCTCGTCCACGCCGGTCGAGCCGACGCTCGCGAACCCCCCGGTGCCGCCGAAGGTCATCGTGCCCATGGTGAGCACGGAAATCCGGACTCCTGATCTGCCCAGCGTTCGGTATTCCACGGGAGAAACCCTATCCAGTGCGTCGCAGCGCCCTACCGGCGGTCTGTCTGGATCGCAGGCTTCCCGCGGGCAGGCCGTTCAACCGGCCGCGCACAGCGCCTCGCGGGCCGCGGGCACGACCTCCTCGGCGAAGATGCGGGACTGCCGTTCGCGGTCCCCGGACGGCCAGAACACGAACGCGTTCATCTGGTAGTCCGTGTACAGGCTGGTCAGCGTCTCGATCCAGCGTTCCGCCGGCCCGTGGAAGGGGCCCTGGTTCTCCGCGGAGATCAGCCCCGCGACGTTGTAGAGCCGGGTGATCCGGTCGGGGTCGCGGTTCTCCTCCAGCGCGGCCCCGGTGATGATGTCGTTCAGCTCCGGCAGCCGCTCGGGGGGCACGTACGGGGCGGACACCGACCAGCCGTCGGCCTTCGCGCCGACCAGCGCCGCGGCCCGCGGCCCCACCACGCCGAGCCAGAGCCCCATCGGGTGCGCCGGGCGGGGGCCGGGCCGTACCGCGGGCGCCTGGTAGTAGGTCCCCTCGAAACTGAACGGCTCGCCCGCCCAGCTGGCCCGGATGATGTCGATCGCCTCGCTGAGCGCCGCGCGGGCCTGGCCCGGGGTGCGCCGGGGGCCGCCCAGGCCCGCGATGCCGTCGGCGAAGGCGCCCGCGCCGAGCCCGAGCTCGAGCCGCCCGCCGGTGAGCACGTCGATGCTGGCCGCCTGCTTGGCCAGCATGGCCGGGGGGCGCAGCGGCAGGTTGGCCACGTTCGGGAAGAAGTGCACCTGGCCGGTCCGGGCGGCCAGCCAGGTGATCACCGTGAACGTGTCGAGGAACTCCGCGTTGTAGGGGTGGTCCTGGATGCCCACGTACTCCAGGCCGGCCGAGTCGGCGATGGCGGCGATGCGCCCGGCCACGGCCAGCCCGCTGGCGTGCGGGTTGACGTTCAGGCCGAATGCGGCTGGCGGTGCCATGAGTGCTCCTGCGTGGTGGGGGGATGGCCGCCTTCGGCCACCCGGGTCAGGGCCCGCGCGAGCAGATCCTGCTCGTCCGGGGTGAGGCGGTCGAGCAGCAGCTCGCTGATCGTCTGGGTGTGCACGGCACTGCCCTCGGCCAGCACCGCACGTCCCGCCGGGGTCATGGTAATCAGCACGCCGCGCCCGTCGCCGGGCGCGCCAGCCCGGCGCAGCCAGCCGTGCCGCTCGAGCCGGGCGACCGCCCGGCTGAGCGAGGGCTGGGTCAGCCGCACCGCGTCGCACAGGTCGCCCAGCCGGGCCCCCGGGCCCGGCGCCCGGTCCACCCGGAGCAGGATCTGGAACTCATTGATGCTCAGCCCGCAGGCCCGGGTCAGCGCCTCGCTCAGCTGCTCCGTCACCAGCGCGTGCGCCGCGGTGAGCGCGGCCCAGGCCTGCGCGCAGGCGTGCGCGTCCGGCGGCATGCCCGGCGGGCGGGCCGCCGGGCCCGCCGCTGCCGTGTCCGGAGCCGCCATGGTCCTGCCTTACCAGCCCGGCCAGCGGCTGAAGGTGCTCAGCGTGCCGGAGATCTGCTCTTCCTCGTACTGGAGGTGAGCCAGCAGGTCGTCACTCAGCGTTCGCAGAGCGGTGACCAGGCGCGCGCGGGTGGCGTCCTCGCCGGCCTCGCCGAGCTGGTCTGCGGCCGCCTCGACCTCGTCCAGCAGATCGGAGACGTGCGCGTGGTCGGCCTCCAGCTTGTCCACCACCGGGCTCAGTGCCGGGTTGGCCTGGCGCAGGGCGGGGAACAGCAGCATCGACTCGTGCGTGTGATGGGAGTGAACGAACCGGCAGTGCTGCAGGCAGCTGACCTTCAGCTGCCAGACCGCGCTGCCGGAGGCGAGCGACTGGATCGCGCCGCGGATCATCCCGGCGGGGCGGCCCGCCTCGGCGTCCGCGGCCATCTGGCGGATCACGCCGAGGTCGTGGCGGATCATGTCGTGTACCCACCTGAGCTCGGCCACCATGGCCTCCCCCCGGGGGTTCGGCCGTCCCTGCTCGGTCACCGTCATCGTGGCACCGCCGCAGCCGGGTCCTCAGATAGATACATACGCATGTATGTACTGTAGCACGCTGGCCGGGGACGGGGCACGCTGGCCCGGGACGGTGGCACGCTGGCCCGGGCGGGGACGGGCCGGCCGTCAGCGGGCGGCCGGGCCGGGGAGCGCGTACGTCACCAGCTGGCTGGTGGCCGTGCGGGCCAGCCGGCCCTGGGCTACCAGCAGGTCCAGGTGGACCCCGGTTTCCAGGACCGCGAGCATCTGGTTGAACGGGTCGAGCTCACCGAACCGGCGGCCCCGCCGGGTCCAGGGCAGGGCCAGCGCGGCCTCGTAGGCGGTGTGCGCCCCGGCCCTGATCCGCTCGAGGCAGGCGTTGAGCCGGTCCTCGTGGTGAGCCAGCAGCGCGTGCACCCGGGCGTGGGTCGTCTCCGTCACGGGGCCGTGCGCGGGCAGCAGCCGCAGGTCCGGCAGGTCCAGCATCAGCCTGAGCGAGCGGAGGTAGTCACCCAGCGGCAGTTCGGCCACCACCGCCTCGAAGCCCACCGACGGGGTGATGTGCGGCAGCACGTGGTCCCCGGCAAAGAGCAGGTCCTGCCCGAGGTCGGCGAAGACGGTATGCCCCTGGGTATGGCCGGGGGTCGCCACCGCCAGCAGGTCACGGCCGTCCAGCGGGATGCTGGCCTGGTCCTTGAGCCACTCGTCGGGCTGCTCCCACACGTCGTTGCGCTCGGGCGGGGCGCTGCCGAAGGCCGCCCGCAGCGCGCGGATCACCGGCTCAGCCCCGGCGCGCTCCATCCGGAGCACGTGCTCGCTCATGTTCCGCCGCCCCGCGTCACCGGCCGCGGTCAGCGACGGCCGGTCGCCGATGCCCAGCGCCACGTGGGTGCCGAAGCGGCGGCGCAGGATCACCGCCATCGTGTAATGATCCCGGTGCACGTGGGTGACCAGGCAGCGGGTGATCTGCGCGGAGGTGCGGCCGATCCGGTCCAGGGCCGCGTCCAGCAGGCCCCCGGTCTCGGCCAGCGCCCAGCCCGCGTCGACCAGGACCAGGTCGTCGCCGGACTCGATGGCGTAGACGTTCACCGCCCGCAGCCCGTCGTTGGGCAGGGGCAGCGGGATCCGGTGCACGCCGGTGGCCACGGTGAACAGCCCTGGCTCAGTCCAGTCGCCCGGGCTCTGGCCGCCGGCGCCCTGATCTCCGGCGCGCTGATCTCCGGTGCCCCGATCTCCGGCACGCTGCCCAGCTGAGTCTGCCATCAACATCCCATCTCCGGCCGCGCCGTGTCCCGGCGCGCGGCGGCGTCCCGCCGCAGGAGTGGCCGCCGCCAGATCACCGCACGGCCGCTACGGCCAGCCAGTCGGGACGCGGCCTTTCACCGTCCCAGGTCATTATGCCCGGTGACCTCTGCAGGCCAGCCGGGTGAGCCGCGGCCAGGCCGGGCCCAGGGATTCAGCTGGGCCGCAGGCCCAGGGCCACGGCGGCCTGGTCCAGGGCGCCGAGGTGGTCACTGAGGCTGGCCAGCCCGGCGCCCATGGTGTTGACGGCCAGGTGGGTGGCGCCCGCCGCGCGCCAGGCGGCCGCCTGGTCGGCGAGCCTGGTGGCGTCCCCCCGCCAGCTGACCCGGCCTTCCATGCCGAGCTGGGCTGGATCCCGGCCGGCCTCCCGGGCGGCCGCGGACACCACGGCCCGGGCTTGGTCGAGCTCCGGGCCTGGGCTGACCTGCGGGAACCAGCCGTCGGCGAGGCGGCCAGCCCGGCGGTAGGCCCGTTCGGACTGCGCGCCGAACCAGACCGGGATCGGCTTCTGGATCGGCAGCGGCGCCAGCCCGGCCCCGGTCACCCGGTCGAACTCCCCCTCGTGGGTCACGGACTCCTCGGTCCACAGGCGGCGCATCAGCGTGACCTGCTCCTCCAGCCGCCGGCCCCGGGTGCGGAAGTCCTGCCCGAGCGCCTCGTACTCGACCTGGTTCCAGCCCAGCCCCACGCCGAGCCGGAAGTGGCCGCCGGACAGCAGGTCCACCTCGGCGGCCTGCTTGGCCACCAGCGCGGTCTGCCGCTGCGGCAGGATGATGATCCCGGTCACCAGTTCCAGCGAGGTGAGCGCGGCCAGGAAGCCGAACAGCACCATCGGCTCGTGGAACGTGGTGCGCACGTCATAGGGTCCGGCCCAGCCCTGGTGCACGGCCGGGTCCGCGCCCACCACGTGGTCGTAGGCCATGACGTGCGCGAAGCCCAGTTCCTCGACCCGCTGACCGTAAGCCCGCACCGCTCCGGCGTCCGGCCCGATCTCAGTCTGCGGGAAGACGGCGCCGATCTGCATGACTGCTCCTCCGCTCTGGGCGTTTCCGCTCAGGATTGGCCGCTGCCCAGCACGTCCAGCACCTGCTGTCCGTACCGGGCCAGCTTCGCCTCCCCTACCCCGCTCACGCCGGACAACCCCGCCAGGGTCAACGGGGCCTGGGCGGCGATCTGCCGCAGCGTCGCGTCATGGAAGATCACGTACGCGGGGACGCCCTGCTCCTTGGCCGCGCCCGCCCGCCAGGCGCGCAGCTGCTCGAACAGGGCCGCTGCCGCCGCGGGCAGGTCGTCCGGGACCGCCGCGGTCCTGGCCGCCCGGGCCGCCCGGGCCCGGGGCGGCCGCTCGGGCTCGCGGCGCAGCATGACCTGGCGCCGCCGGCCGAGCACCTCGTCGCTGCCCGCGGTGAGCTCCAGCGTCCCGTAGTCGCCCTGCACGGTGAGCAGGCCCTGGGCCAGCAGCTGGCGAACCACCCCGCGCCACTGCGACTCGGTCAGCTCCGGCCCGATCCCGAACACGGTCAGCGAGTCATGCCCGTGCTCAGTGATCTTGGCGGTGCTGCGGCCCAGCAGGATGTCGATGACCTGGCCGGCGCCGAACCGCTGCCCCCGCTCATGCCTGAGCCGGTACACCGCGGACAGGAACTTCTGCGCCGCGATGGTCCCGTCCCACGCCTCGGGCGGTGACTGGCAGGTGTCGCAGTTGCCGCAGGCCCCGGAGTCCTCCCCGAAGTAGCCGAGCAGCTGGGCGCGGCGGCATTCGATGGTCTCGCACAGGGCCAGCATCGCGTCCAGGTGCGCGGCCTGGCGGCGGCGGTGGGCCAGGTCCCCGGCGGATGTGTCGATCATCTTGCGCTGCTGGACCACGTCCTGCAGGCCGTAGGCCAGCCACGCGGTGGACGGCAGGCCGTCCCGCCCGGCCCGGCCGGTCTCCTGGTAGTACCCCTCGACCGAGCGGGGCAGGTCCAGGTGGGCCACGAAGCGCACGTCGGGCTTGTCGATGCCCATCCCGAACGCGATCGTGGCCACCATGACCAGGCCGTCCTCGCGCAGGAACCGGGCCTGGTTCCGGGCCCGGGTGAAGGCGTCCAGTCCGGCGTGATACGGCAGCGCGGTGATCCCGCTGGCGGTCAGGGACGCCGCTGTCTTCTCCACCGAGGCCCGGGACAGGCAGTAGACGATGCCGGCCTCGCCGGGGTGTTCGTTGCGGAGAAAGCCAGCAACTGACGGCCCGGCTCAGCCTTGGGCACTATCCGGTAGGTGATGTTGGGGCGGTCGAAGCTGGCCACGAAATGACGGGCGTCCGCCAGGCCCAGCCGGTCCGCGATCTCGGTGCGGGTGGCCTGGGTGGCGGTGGCGGTCAGCGCGATGCGGGGCACCGACGGCCAGTGCTCGTGCAGCCCGGACAGGGTGAGGTAGTCGGGCCGGAAGTCGTGCCCCCACTGGGAGACGCAGTGCGCCTCGTCGATGGCGAACAGGGAGACCGTGCCCCGGTCGAGCAGCGCGACCGTGGACTCGGTGCGCAGCCGCTCCGGGGCCAGGTAGAGCAGGTCCAGGTCGCCGGCCAGGAACGCGGCTTCCATCTCGCGGCGCTCGGCGGGCTCCTGGGTGGAGTTCAGGAACCCGGCCCGGACGCCGAGCGCCCGCATGGCGTCCACCTGGTCCTGCATCAGCGCGATGAGCGGGGAGATGACCACCCCGGTGCCCCGGCGGACCAGCGCGGGAATCTGGTAGCAAAGGGACTTGCCGCCGCCGGTCGGCATCAGCACGAGCGCGTCGCCGCCCGCCGATGAGATGCTCGATGATCTCCTGCTGGGCGCCGCGGAAGGAGTCGTAGCCGAACACCCGGCGCAGCACGTCCAGGGCGCCGTCCGTCCCGCCGCTCACCGCGGGGGCCGATCCGGGAGGCGGCACGCGCGCGATTCTATGAGCATTCAGCCGCCGCCGTGGGCAGTGATAGACCGTTGGCGGGCGGCGGTGCGTGTTCCGCGGGCCACGGCTGGCGCCGCGGTCGGGCCGCGAGCGCCGCCACCAGCCGAGGAGGTCGATGTGGCCCAGCATCCGGTCATTGGTTATCTCGTCTGGGTGGTGCTGTTCGGGGCGCTGTTCGCCTGGGAGGGCCTGGCGCTCAGCCATATCAGCGGGGTCCCCACGCTCAGCGACGCGTTCCGGGCGATCATGCGCTATCCGTTCGGCCGATGGGCGCTGTTCGCGTTGTGGCTGTGGTTCGGCTGGCACATCTTCATCCGCGGCTGGCACTTCCTGCTCCGCGCCTGACGTGTCGTCATCGCTGCTCCGGCAGGATGTGCTGCCCGTGGCGGTCGGCTATGTGCTGATCATGGGGGCGCTGGCGGCCGGGCTGCGGCTGGTCGCGGCGCGGACCGGCGACGCCGACCGGCGGCTCCGGCGGCCCGCGCGGGAGGTGCCAGTGGCCCGCCCGGGGCCGCCGCGCCGCGGCCGGGCTGGCGCCCGGCTGGCCCGGCACTATGCGGGCACCGCCATCGGCGGCTACCTGCTGCTGATGGCCGTGGTGATCCTCTACTACTACGGCGTGGCCCGGGTCGGCGGCACGTTCATCGAGAGCGCCTTCACCGGCTGCGCGCTGCTCATCGGGATCAGCACGCCGGTGTACGCGCTGGCCTCGTGGCTGGCCGACGCGCGGCGGCCGCCACCCCGCCCGCCCGCCGGCGGGCCCCACCTGGACCCGTCCGCACCATCCGCACGTCGGGCCGCACCTGTGACCACCGCCGGCCCCACAGAGCAGCCCCGGACCGCGGGGTCAGGGGGCGGGGGCGGCGGCCAGGAACCCGCTGACGGCGGCGGTGAACTCGGCCGGCCGCTCCAGATGCGGCGAGTGCCCGCAGCCATCAGGAGTCCAGGGTTGGGGCGGGAAAGTGCTTCAGGTCCTACCGCCCGCCGGGGGATCATGTCAATGACGACGACAAGGAGCTCAACGGTGGATGCCACGATGGAGCCCGCGGGCGGGCAGGAGACCGGGGCGCGCCAGGCGGCGGGGGCGCGCCAGGCGGCGGGGCTGGGGCAGGCGGCCGGGGCGGGTACGCCGCTGGCGGGCCGCCGGGCCCTGGTCACCGGCGCGGCCAGCGGGATCGGCGCCGCCTGCGCCCGGGCCCTGGCCGGGGCAGGCGCCTCGGTCATCGCCGCTGACCTGGACGGTCCCGGGGCCGCGGCCTTGGCGGCGGACGTCGGCGGCGAGTCATGGGTGGTGGACCTCACGGACGTGGCCGCGCTGGAAGGGCTCCAGCTCGACGTGGACATCCTGGTCAACAACGCCGGGATCCAGCACGTGGCGCCCGTCGAGGAGTTCCCGCCGGACATGTTCCGGCGGATCCTCCAGCTGATGGTGGAGGCTCCCTTCCTGCTGGCCCGCGCGGCCCTGCCGCACATGTACCGGCAGGAGTTCGGCCGGATCATCAACATCAGCTCGGTGCACGGGCTGCGGGCGTCGCCGTTCAAGTCGGCCTACGTGACCGCCAAGCACGGCCTGGAAGGGCTATCCAAGGTGCTCGCCCTGGAAGGCGCGGCCCGCGGCGTGACCAGCAACTGCATCAGTCCCGGATACGTGCGCACGCCGCTGGTGGAGAAGCAGATCGCCGACCAGGCACGGGTGCACGGCATCCCCGAGGACCAGGTCCTGGAGTCGGTCATCCTGGCCGAGAGCGCCGTGAAGCGGCTGGTCGAGCCGGCCGAGGTCGCCGGGCTCGCGGTATGGCTGGCCGGGCCGCAGGCCAGCATGGCCACCGGGACCACGTTCACGCTGGACGGCGGCTGGACCGCGAAATAACCGGCCCGGGTCGCCGGGCGGCGCTGGACCGCAGGCAGTTCGTGGCACGGGTCCGGGCCGGTCGTGATCATGGGGTTGCTGTTGTCCTGGCCACAGCAACCCCATGATCACGATGGGGGCCGTCGGCCCGGAAGCCCACACTGATAACGGCAGCCACACAGGCCCCAGGAGTTCTGCACCGGCGCGGGAGGGCCAGCGACGGTGGGCGCACATGGTCGCCGGGGTCAGGCTTGCGGCGGTCCCCGGCTTGGCCCCGCTCTGCCCGCCTCGTCCGTCCCAGCAGGCCGGCCGCGCCCGGGTCCGGGCGCGGCCGTGAACTCATCCGGCTCTAGCTGCGTGGGGAGGGGTAAAGGCTGACCGAATGGAGATTGACGATGCGTATCAGATGGCGGGTGCCGGCCGGGCTGGCGGCGGTCGCGCTCGTGACAGCGGCCTGCGGGAGCACGTCGGGGGGTTCCGGCAGCACGCCAGGCTCGTCCGCCCCGGCGTCGTCCGCGGCCGCGAACTCGTCCGGAACCGCCTTGCGGACCGCCACGATCGGCGGGGCCACGGTGCTCACCAACGCGAAGGGCTTCACGCTCTACTGGTTCGTCCCGGACACGTCCACCAAGTCGAACTGCAACGGGGGGTGCGCCGCCGTCTGGCCGCCAGTCAAGGGGCCGGCGACCGCGGGCAGCGGCGTGACCGGCAAGTTCGGCACGATCAAGCGGGCCGACGGCTCGACGCAGGCCACCTACAACGGGCATCCGCTGTACACCTACGTGGCGGACACGTCCCCGGGGCAAGCCAAGGGCAACGGCATCAACGCATCTGGCGGCGTGTGGCACGAGATGACCGTGTCCGGCGCGGCCGCACCGGCCACGAGCTCGTCCGGGTCGTCCGGCGGAGGCGGCGGCTACTGACCGCGGGCCGTGGCGGGCGGGCCAGCGCGGGCCAGTGCCTGCCGGGCTGACGGGCCAGGCCGGCCGGAGCTAGCGGCCGGACCGGGCCCAGCGGCGGATCGTGTCGATGCGCGCCTGGATCTGCTCCGCGGTGGCCTGCGGCAGCGGCGGCCCGCCGCAGGCCCGGCGCAGGTCCGCGTGCACCACCGCGTGCGGCTGCCCGGTGCGGTGGTGCCAGGCGCCGATCAGCCCGTTCAGCTCCTTGCGCAGGCCGGCGAGCACCTCCCGGCGGACCGGCGCCGCGGGCCCCGCCGCTGCCGCGCCGCGGGCGGCTGCCGGGCCGGCCGTCGCTCCTGGTTCATTCTCCGCAACGAAAGTCGCCCACGCGGGAACGCCCCGCCCAGGTCCGGGGGGCTGCGGGCCCGTGCTGCCAGCCCCGGGGCCCCCGGCGCCCTGGGATCGCTGCCTGAGCTGCTCGGCCTGCCGCTTGCGCAGCAGCAGCGCGACCTGCTCGGGCTCGAGCAGCCCGGGCAGGCCCAGGAAGTCCTCTTCGGCCGACGCGGTGCCGAACTCGTTGCCGTCGTAGAGGACCCGGTCGAAGTGCGCGGACGCCTGCAGCGCCTCGAAGGGGAGCTCGGCGTCGGCGTCCGGGGTGTCCCGGCGGCGCTGCGCCTCGGCCAGCTCGCGCTCTTCGGCGTCGTCCGGCCGGGCCGCCAGCACGTGGTCGCGGGCGGCTTCCAGTTCCGCGGCGTAGCCGAGCAGGGCCGGGATGGAGGGCAGGAACACCGAGGCGGTCTCGCCGCGCTGGCGCGCCCGGACGAACCGGCCCACGGCCTGCGCGAAGAACAGCGCCGTGCCCACGCTGGTCGCGTAGACGCCGACGGCCAGCCGGGGGATGTCCACGCCTTCGGACACCATCCGCACGGCCACCATCCAGCGGTCGCCAGAGTCCGCGAACGCGGCGATCTTCCGGCTGGCGGCCGGGTCATCGGAGAGCACCACGACCGGCCGGGTCCCGCTCAGCCGCCGCAGCAGGGCGGCGTAGGCCCGGGCATCGGCGTGATCACCGGCGATGACCAGGCCGGCCGCGTCGGGCATGCGCCGGCGCACCTCGGTCAGCCGGCGGTCCGCGGCCTCCAGGACACGCTGCACCCATTCGCCCTGCGGGTCCAGCGCGGTCCGCCAGGCCTGGGCGAGCTGATCCGGGAGCATGGGGGTGCCCAGGGTTCCGGTGATCTCGTCACCGGCCCGGGTCCGCCAGCGCATCTCGCCGGAGTAGGCGAGGAAGATGACCGGGCGGACCACGCCGTCGTCGAGGGCCGGGCCGTAGCCGTAGACGTAATCCGACACGCTGCGGCGGCTGCCGCCGGGCTCCGGGGTGTAGGTCACGAACGGGATCGGGTTGGCGTCGGTGCGGAACGGGGTGCCGGTGAGCGCGAGCCGCCGCCGGGCGGGCTCGAACGCCTCGCGGACCGCGTCACCCCAGGAGAGCGCGTCGCCGGCGTGGTGAATCTCGTCGAAGATCACCAGCGTGCGCCGGTTGACGGTGCGCTGCCGGTGCAGGATCGGGTGGGCGGCGACCTGCGCGTAGGTCACTGCCACCCCGGTGAAGTCGGCGGAGGCCCGGCCCTGCGCGTTGCGGTAGGAGGAGTCCAGGGAGATGCCCACATAGTGCGCGGCCTGCGCCCACTGGTGCTTCAGGTGCTCGGTGGGGGTGACCACGGTGACCGAGGCGATCTCCCGGCGGGCCAGCATTTCCGCGGCGACGGTCAGCGCCCAGGCGGTCTTGCCTGCTCCCGGGGTCGCGACGAGCAGGAAATCACGCCGGGGCAGGCGGAAATACTCCCGGTATGCCGCCTTTTGCCAGCTCCGCAGGGACAGCAGCAGATCGGGCCGGACCGGAGCGTCCGGGCGGCTGCCATCCTCCTGGGGTGCGGTCGCAGGGGTGCTCACGAGGCCGAAAGGCTACCAGCGGCAGGTCCCCCGCGACCGGGACGGACGCGCCAGCCGCCCGGCCCGGGTCTGTATCTGGCGGGCCACTCTAGGCTGGCGACGGTGCCGGATGGCCCCGGGTGGCATATCGTGGGTGTATGGGGAAACTTCTGCTCGTCCTGCTCGCGGTATTTGCCGTGTTCCTCGTCGTCTCCGTGGTGATCTCCGCCCTCCACTTCCTGTTCATCGTGGCTCTGGTGGCGCTGGTCGTGGTCGGGCTGATGCGCCTGGCCGGCGGCAGGCGGCGGCGCGCGCGCCGGTAAGGCGCGCGGGTGCTGGCGTCCGGCGGGCACGCCGGACGCTAGGACCATGGGCTGACCTCGGCCTCCGGGCAGCCAGGCGGTTAAGAGCGCGATCGGCTAGTGTGCCGTTCCTGCGTTGTCCAGGCCCGGAGGTCTGATGGAGCCATTCGCGCGAGAGGCGCTGCCCGGCCGGGTGGTATTCGGGGCAGGCGCGGCGCGGACCGCGCTCGCGGGCGAGGTCGCCCGGCTCGGGGTATCCCGGATTCTGCTCATCGCCGCGGGGGGCGGGGAGCCGCTCGCCCGGGACCTCGCCGCGCCGCTGGCCGACCGGGTCGTGGGCACTTTCACCGGCGTTCAGCCGCATGTGCCGGTGGAGGTGGCGGACGCGGCGCGCAAGCTGGCCGCCGCGGTCGGCGCGGACGCCGTGCTGAGTGTGGGTGGGGGTCGGCCACCGGCACGGCCAAGGCCGTCGCGCTGACCACTGGGCTGCCGGTGATCGCGGTGCCCACCACCTACGCGGGCTCGGAAGTCACTCCGGTCTGGGGGCTGACCGACGGGGAACGCAAGACCACCGGCGTGGACGCCAGGGTGCTGCCCCGGCTGGTGATCTACGACCCGGAGCTGACCGTCTCGCTGCCGGGCCCGCTGTCCGCGGCCAGCGGGCTGAACGCGATGGCGCACTGCGTGGATGCGTTCTGGGCCCCGGGCCGCAACCCGGTCAGCGCGCTGGCCGCCGCGGAGGCCCTGCGGGTGCTGGCCGCGGCGCTGCCGGCGGTCAGCCGCGACGGCACGGACCTCGGCGCGCGGGGCGACCTCCTGTACGGGGCGTACCTGGCCGGCACGGCCTTCGCGGTCACCGGATCGGGCTTGCATCACAAGATCTGCCACGTCCTGGGGGCAGTTCGGCCTGCCGCACGCGCAGACCCACGCGATCATGCTGCCGTACGTGCTGGCCTTCAACGCGCCGGGAGCCCCGGACGCGGCCCGCCGGATCGGCCAGGCCCTGGACAGTGCGCACCCGGCGGCCGCGGTGCAGGCCCTCGCCGCCCAGCTCGGCCTGCCCCGCGGCCTGCGGGACATCGGGCTGCGCGAGGAGCAGCTCGCCGAGGCGGCCGAGCTGATCGAGCCCGTCGTCCCGGCGGACAACCCGGTGCCGGCCGGCGCTGGTGAGCTGCTGTCCCTGCTCCGGCACGCCTGGGCCGGGGACCCGGCCGGTGCCGCGCAGGCCGGCGTCGCACAGGCCGGCGTCGCACAGGCCGGTGCCGGGCAGGCCGCCCGCGAGGAGGCGGTCACGGCCGAGGTGCTGGCCAGTTTCGGCGGCGCGGACGCCGCCCGTTACCGGGAGGTCATGCAAAGCCTGGTGCGGCACCTGCACGCGTTCGCCCGCGAGGTGCGGCTGACCGAGTCCGAGTGGGCGCAGGGCATCGACTTCCTGACCCGGGCCGGGCACATCACCGACGACCGGCGGCAGGAGTTCATCCTGCTCTCCGACGTCCTCGGGTTGTCCATGCTGACGGTGGCCATCAACGCCCCCGCGTCGGCCGGAGCCACCGAATCCACGGTGGTCGGCCCGTTCTTCGTGGCCGAGTCGCCGGAGGTGCCGCTGGGCGGCGACATCACGGGGGAGGCCAAGGGCCGTCCCTGCTACGTGTCGGGCACGGTGCGGGGCACTGGCGGCGAGCCGCTGCCCGGGGCCCGCATCGAGGTGTGGGAGTCCGACGAAGACGGCTTCTACGACGTGCAGTACCCCGATGGCCGGATCGGGGGACGCGGCTGGCTGCGCAGCGGCCCGGACGGCGGATACCGGTTCTGGTCGGTGCGCCCGGCCCCTTATCCGATCCCGGATGACGGGCCGGTCGGCGCCCTGCTCACCGCGGCCGGCCGCGGCCCGATGCGGCCCGCGCACCTGCACTTCAAGGTGGACGTGCCCGGGTACCGCACGCTGATCACCCATATCTTCGTCGCCGGTGATCCGTACCTGGACCGGGACGCCGTGTTCGGCGTCAAGGAGAGCCTCATCACCGACTTCGCCGAGCACCCGCCGGGCGCCGGCCCCGGACGGCCGCGCTCCTCGATGAGCCGTGGACCAGCGTCACCTTCGAGATCGCGCTCGCCCGGCTGGCTGCCGCCCCGCAGGCCCCGGGCGGCTAGCTGCGCATCCGCCGGGAGACCGGCGGATTATCGCCGCGACTCTGGGTACCAGGGCCAGCGGCTGGCGGGTGGCGCACGGGCCGCTAGGCACGGCCGATCATCAGGCGGGGAGGCAGTATGCCGGTCCGGCACGCGATGCTGGTCATCACGCGGGCGGTGTTCGACATGGTCGAGATCCCCGGCCAGGAGCCGCTCGTGGTGGCCAGGGACAGCGGGGACGAGGCCGCGCGCCGCTGGTGGGACGAGCGGGTCCGGGCCGTCGCCGCGGACGTGTTCGGGCGCAACAGCGAGGCCTGGGAACGCGAGCTGGCGGACTGGCAGGCCGGCACGGACGTGGCGGTGGGCAAGGAACGTCTGCACGAGGGCGGCCCCCGGGTGGACGTGGCCCGGATCCGGTTTCCCGACGGCACCGAGACCGTGGTGGACCCGCAGAACGCCCATGACTACGTGGCGGAGGAGTTCCGGGCCCGCAAGCCGCAGCCGACTGTCGCCGCGCAATTCGCGGAATGGCGGGAGACCGTCCAGATCGCCGAGCTGCACACGTGGGTCGGCTGGCTGTTCAACGGGGCCGAGCACGTGCCGGTGGACATCGGCCTGCCCGCGTCCCAGTTCGGCTACCCGATCAGGGAGGTACTGGCCTGCCTCGACCGGCTGTCCGTGGACGGCTGGCAGATCGTGCACGTGTCCGAGGACCGGTCCGGGCCCCTGGACGGCCGGGCCGCCTACCCGGACACCGAGGTGGCCGAAGCGGGCATCGGCACGGTGCGCTACCTGCTCAGCCGCGGATTAGCGCGCCGGGGTCAGCCGGGCCCCGTAGACGTTCACCGGGGCCCCGCCCGGGGTCCACACCCGGACCTCGATGCGCTGCGCCTTCGGGCCGCCGCCGAACTTCGCCCGGAACGGCCCCCAGCCGGCGTAGAGCGGGGCCGGGTAGCCGGTCGTGGCGTCCACCGGCAGCGTGACGCTCTGGATCCCGTCCGTGCCGGGCAGGCTGCGGCGGGCCAGCAGGACGCCGCCGGTGTTGTCCCAGACTTCCACGTTGACCGGGCCGCGCGCCGACAGCCGGACCGCCGCCTCGTACCGGCCCGGCCACCGGTTCCATTCCAGCCGGTCGGCGACGTAGCCGGGCCGCCCCGTCGACGTGACGTGCCAGCCCGACGCCGGGCCGGTCAGCACCGCCCGGCCCGCGGCCCCCGGGGCGGTCCAGGCCGAGCGGCTCGGTGCCGCCCGGCACCCGGAGCCGGTGCACCCCGCGGGGCGGGTGCCAGCGGAACACCCAGACGCCATGGGTATCGGTGACCAGGGTGGCGTGCATGGGCCCGGCCAGCTGCCCCGCGAACACCATGGCGCCCGCCGTGCTTCTGGGTCTCGATGCCCGCCCAGGGGGTGAAGATGAACCAGTCCTCGCCCGGCTGGATCGGCAGGTGGCCGTTCGAGCGGCCGTACGTCGAGCCGGCTGGAGAACCGCCCGACCACCCCCTGCGAGGCGAACACCGCGGCCGAGGGCGGGATGCGGGCCTCGACCGCGGCCAGCGTGGCCGCGGTGGAGGCCGGGGACCCGGAGCCACTGGTGCGGCGTGCGCGGCGACCAGACCACGGACCAGCCGATGGCCTGCGCGATGACCACGCCGGTGAGCAGCAGGCCAGCCACCGACGGCGGCGGGCCAGCCAGCCGAGCACCGCGACCGTGCCCACCGGCAGCAGGACGTAGATCGGCAGGCTCTGGAACAGCGGCTCGGAGAACAGGAACCCGCGGAACAGGTCGTTGGCCAGGATGACGACCAGCATCAGCGGCAGCAGCGGCAGGAAGGCGAGCCCCAGCCCGCCCGAGGACGCGAGGTTGGCCCACAGGTCGAGGCGCTTGGACCAGAGCTTGGCCACCACCGCGCCCGGATGGGTGGCCAGGCCCAGGCCCAGCTGGGGCAGGGTGAGCGACCCGGTGGCGCCGGGGGCGGCGAGGTAGGCGTAGGCCTGCAGGCCGTGACCGGAGCCCAGGTTGCCGTGGATGACCGAGATGAACAGCACGGCGGCCACGCCCAGGAACGCCATCATGGCCCCGCGCCAGCGCGAGCGCCTGCTGGCGATCAGGATGCCCGATGCCGAGCCCGAACACGTAGGTGCCGGCCACGTCGCCGCAGGCCAGCAGCGGCAGCACCCAGACCCAGGCCCGGCGGCGGTCGTTCCACAGGTCCCAGGCCAGCAGCGCGATGAACGGCACGGCCAGGCATTCGGCGTGGAAGTCGAACGAGACCGACCACCAGGACCAGGGGTTGACCACGAGCAGGACCAGCCCGGCCCCGGCCAGCCAGCGCGCGTCCCGCCCCGGCCGGTACCGCCCGGCGAGCTGGCACAGCCACAGGAACGCCACCAGCTTCGGCGCCGACCACGCCGATGTCCTGCAGCCAGAGCAGCTGCAGGCCGCTGGGAAAGAGCCAGTACAGCAGGGCCAGCGGCCACATGATGAATTCGGCGTGGTTCTGCCAGAACGGGAAGTTGCCGACCGTGTCGTACGGGTTCAGGTGGCCGTGCGCGATCAGGTACCAGGCCTGCTGATACTGCGCGAAGTCCGGAGTGAGCGCGAAGTGCTGGTAGAGCAGCGTGCTCCACCAGGCGAAACCGGCCAGCTTCAGGCCCAGAGCCAGGAAACCGATGCGGCGCACCCGGCGCAGCACCGGCCGGGGGGCGCCGTGCGTACCCGGCCCCGGACCGCTGCCGGGGCGGTGAGCGTCCCGGCCGGGGTCGCGTCGCTCATGGGGTCTCCGTTTGGCGTGGCGCCGGGGAACGCCACGAGGGGGGCGTAAGGCGACCACAAGCAGTAACAATTGAAGACTCTGGGTAATCGAAGCGGACGAAAGCATAACACCGCGTGGCCGGGGCCGCCCGGGAAGGTGTGCGGGCGGCGCGCGGGCCGGCCCGGTGCGGGGCCCGCCTCGCGGTGACGCCCGGCGTCTGGGCGGGTGGCTCCGCAGCGGGTCGGCCCCGGCGATGTTGGTCAGGCTCTCCTGCACGGCCCGGTCAGCGGGTCGCCCGGGGGCAGGGTCCGCTCGCAGCGGGAGACGGTATCGCGCAGCAGGGTCATCGCGTCGGTCAGCCGGCCCACGGAGTAGTAGGCGTGGCCAGATTGGCGCGGCGGGCCAGGGTGTCGGGATGATCCGCGCCAAGCACCCGCTCGTAACTGGCGCACGTCTGCTCGTAGAACTGCAGCGCGGAGGCCATCTTGCCCGCCGAATGGTAGGCGAAGCCGAGGTTGCCGCGGGCCGCGATCGTGTCGAGGTGGTCGGCGCCAAGGACTCGCTCCCGGTCGGCAAGGACCCTCTTGTAGTGCGAGATGGCGTCCTTGAGCTGCCCGTCGGCCAGGTAGGCGTCGGCCAGCTTCTCCCGGGTGGTCAGGGTGTCCGGATGCCGGGGCCCCTGGATCCGCTCCCGGTCGGCTCAGCGTTCGCCGGTACAGCGGGATGGCGTCGCGATACTGCGTCCCGCGCCGCGGTAGGCAGCCGCGAGTTCCTCCCGCGCGCCCAGCGTGTCGCGGTGGTCAGGCGCCGCAGGATCCGCTCGTAGTCGCGGACCGCGCCGGCCAGCACGGTGACCGCTTCGCCGGGCTGGCCGGCGGCCACCAGGGCATGGCCGAGATCGCGCCGCGCCGCGATGGTGCCGGGCTGATCCGCGCCCGAGCGCCGTGACCCGCTTGGCCAGGACCCACTGGAACCACGGCACTGCCTCGGCCGGCTGTCCGGCCGCCAGGTAGGCGTTGGCCAGCCGCTCGTCGATCGCCAGGGTGTCCGGGTGGCCGGGCCGAGGATCGGTCGCTGGCCGCGGCGAGCTCTCGCCAGTACGCCGACGGCCGGGCCGGCCAGCCGGGCGCTGTCCAGGCTCTGCCCGGCGCGCAGCAGCAGCGGGTGGCAGCCGCCGGCCAGCAGCAGGTCCCCGGCTGCCTGCTGCAGGCTGGCGGTGCAGGACCGGAGGCATCGCGGCGAGCCAGGCCCGCTGGCTCATCGGCGGGCCACACCTCCAGCAGCGCGTCGGCCGCGGCCCGCGACCGCGCGGTCATGCATCGCGGCGGGCATCACCGCGCGGACCGCGGCCTGGACCACCGGGCTCATCCGGACCGTCGGCGGGGTGCGCGCCGGTCGATGGCCAGCAGCCCGCCCGCTCCAGGATCGAGCAGCGCGCCCCGGGCCTGCTCCCGGGCGGCGCGGCCGGGCAGTGCCGCTCGGCGCGAGGTAGGCGCGCGCGGCCGACGTGGTGAAGACCGTGGCCGGGAATACCGTGGCCGTCGAGCAGCGCGGCGAGGCCAGCACCGCCTGGGCGGTTCCGCCCGGCGACATCCGGTCTGCCTGCTCGAAGGAGAACGTCCAGGTCACCGCGGCGGCGGGCGGCTCGGTGCCGGCCGCGTCGGCCAGCTGGTCGCGACCGGCGCGCGAAGTAGCCCTGGTAGTCACGGCAGGACATCGACGATCTGGCGATCACCCCGCTGGCCTGGGCGAGCGCCAGCGGCTCGCAGCCGAGATCCTTGACGAGGTCGATCGCGCCGAGCCGCTGGTCGGTGTCGGCGGTCAGGCGGCCCATCAGGTAGCTCAGGGCCTCGCGGGGGCTGAACGCGCCGACCGGGTGGACCAGGGCCAGGTGCTCACCGGGCAGGATCGCCGGGCTGGTCGCCGTGATCAGGACCTGGCCCGCCGGCCCGGCCGGCCACAGCCCCTCCAGATCGGCTGAGTCGGACAGGTCGTCGAGCACCACCAGCCAGCGCCGGCTGGTCTCGCCGAGCCAGCTCACGAAGCGGGCGGCGAGCGGCCCGGCGTCACGCGCGGGATCGGTGCCCATGGCCGCCGCCGCGGCTCCGCGTAGCCGGCCAGCACCGAGGCCCGGCTGGTGGCGGCCACCCAGACCAGCAGGTCCACCTCGCGGGACTGCCACAGCGACTCGGCGAAGCACGCCGCGAGCTGGGTCTTGCCGCACGCTGCCCAGCCAGTCCCGGACCCGGCCGCCGCCGCCCGGCCTGGCACCAGCGCGACCGCTGGCCCGGAACCAGGGCGGCGCCGAGGTGGGGCGCGCTCTCCGGCCTGGTGATGAAGCCATCGGCAAGCGGAGGCACCGCCCCGACCGGACCGGCCAGGGCCGGCCCGTCCGGCGACGCCGACCGGCCCGCCGGCCGGTACCTGGCTGATCAACCCGCTACCCCTGCTCCGCGGCCGTCCCGGCCGCTAAACGCGATCATCCGAGATATCACGCCGCCCGCAACGCCTACACCAGCGGCGGGGCGCGGAGCCCGGGCTCCGGCTTGCCGCCCGCCAGCACGTGCTCCACCAGAGTGATCAGCACGTTCTTGACCGATTCCGGCTGGCGGGCGTCGCAGAGCACCACCGGGACGTGGGGGTCGAGGTCGAGCGCGGTGCGGACCTCATCCGGGTCGTAGCGGTCTGCGCCATCGAAGCAGTTGATGGCGACGACGAAGGGCAGCCCCCGCTTCTCGAAGTAGTCCACGGACGCGAAGCAGTCGGCCAGCCGCCGGGTGTCGGCCAGCACCACGGCGCCGAGAGCCCCGTAGGACAGGTCGTCCCACATGAACCAGAAACGCTCCTGGCCTGGCGTGCCAAAGAGGTAGAGCACCCGGTGGTGCCGAGGGTGATTCGGCCGAAGTCCATGGCGACGGTGGTCGTGGTCTTGTTCTCCACGCCCTGCAGGTCGTCATGGCCGCGCCCGCGCTGGTCAGGGCTTCTCGGTGCGCAGCGGCCGGACCTCGCTGATCGCGCCGACCAGCGTGGTCTTGCCCGCACCGAATCCGCCCGCGACGAGGATCTTGAAGGCCGCGAGCGGCTGTCCGGCCGCTTCAGAGAGCCCGGAGCCCATGCAGCACCTCCCTCAGCAGCTGAGCACTGGGCGGTTCGCCGGCGCGTCGCTGCGGCAGCACCTTGATCCGGCCCTGCTGGATGAGGTCGGCGAGCAGCACCCGGATCACGCCGACCGGCAGCCCGGTGTCGGACGCGACGTCGGCCACGGTGGCTGGTCGCTGGCACAGCCAGGATCCGGCGGTGCTCGGGGCTGAAGTCAGCGGGTCAGCGGCCGCGCCGCCGTGGCCCGGCGTCCACGATGATCGCGATCAGGTCCAGCACCTCGCCGTCGGCCGGCTCGGTCCGGCCGCCGGTGAGCGCATAGGGGCGCACGACTGGGTCTGAGTCCCGGTCGACCCACTTGCCGCCCGCGCCCATCGCGGGTTCAGTCCACCGTGATCTGGCTGGCCGGGAACCGGGGCCGGGCGGCCAGATGCGGCCCGGCCCGCTTCACCAGCATCGCCATCTCGTAGGCGACCAGGCCCGGCGTCGGCGTCCGCCGGGCACAGCACGGCCAGGCAGCTGCCGTGACCGGCGGAGGTGACGAACAGCAGCGCCTGTTCGAGCTCGATGATGGTCTGGCGGACCTCACCGACCCCGAAGTGCTGGCCCGCCCGCTGGCCAGGCTCTGCACGCCCGCCGCCAGCGCGGACAGGTGCTCGGCCTCATCCCGGCGCAGGCCGCGGAACCCGCGATGACCAGCCCGTCCCGGGACAGGATCACGGCCTGCCGGAAGTGCTCCACGCGGCTGGCGAGGTCGTCGAGCAGCCAGCCCAGGTCCTGGCCGGTCTCGGGTCGCCCCTGCTCAGCATCACGCCTCCTCGCTGTCCGGCGCGGGAGATGGTGCGTCTCGGCAGCGGCGCCCTGGCCGTATCCGCGGCGGAGGGGTCGTCCTCGCGGCCGCGCCGCCAGCCCGTCTGCAGGGACGCGGCGAGGTCGCGGGCCTGCTCCGGGGTGCGGCCGGCGGGCGCCGTCGGCCGGCCGGGCGGCCGGCCGCCGTCCCGCAGGTGCGGGGACAGGCTTGCCTGCCGGGTGCGGTGTGGCAGCCGGGGTGCCCGTCGCCCGGGCGCCCTCCGGCTGGCCGGCCCGGGGCCGGGGCTGGCCGGCGCGGGCACCCGCTGGCCGGGGCGCCGGCGGTGCTGGCCGGCGGGCTGGCTGGCGCGCCCACCTCCGCGGCCCGCCGGCCGGTCAGCGCAGAGCTGCCGCGCGACCCGAGGTCCAGCGCGCTGTGCCGGCCGGGCAGCGGCTCGGCGGTCCGGCCGCACGCCCGCCAGCCGGGCCGGGGCCACGATGCTGTTGGGCATCAGCACGATCGCCGTGGTGCCGCCGTACGGGGACTGCCGCAGGGAGACCCGGACGCCGTGCCGGGCGGCCAGCTTCGCCCCGACGAACAGGCCCAGCCGGTCGGCGTTGGCCAGGTCGAAGTCGGGCGGGTGGGCGAGCTGCTGGTTGATCTCGGCGAGCTGGGCGGGCTCGATGCCCAGGCCGCGGTCGTCGACCTCGACCGCGAAGCCGTTGGCCACGCGTTCGGCCCGGACCTCGACCCGGGTGCCCGACGGGGAGAACATGGTCGCGTTCTCGATCAGCTCGGCCAGCAGGTGGATCATGTCCGCGACGGCCGGCGCGGCCACCGCGTCCTCGGAGGTGGTGAGCACCGTGACCCGGCGGTAGTCCTCGACCTCCGCCATGGCGGCCCGGACGACGTCGATGATCGGCACCGGCTCGGTCCAGGACCGGCCGGGCGCCGCCCCGGACAGGATGGCCAGGCTTTCCGCGTGGCGGCGCATCCGGGTGGTGAGGTGATCCAGCGCGAACAGGTCGGCCAGCGCCGCCGGGTCGGAGGCCTTCTGCTCCAGCGCGTCGATCAGCCGCAGTTGCCGCTGCAGCAGCGACTGGTTACGCCGGGCCAGGCTGACGAACACCTGGCGGAGGCCGTCCCGCAGCCCGGCCTCGCCGGCTGCCGCGCCGACGGCGGTCTGCTCCAGGCTGGCCGACGGCCGCGAGGGCGTGGGCGATCTCCGCGCTGTTCGGCTGCGGCCGCGATGGGTCCGCACCGGCCCCGCTGGCCGGGAGTGCGGTTCCCCCGGCGCAGCCGTTCGAGCAACTGCGGAAGCTGCTCGTCCGCCGAGCGGCGGGCCGTGGCCGCCAGGGCCGCGATATCACGCGACAGCCGGGGAGAAGCGGCCCATCAGAATGACGCAGATCAGGGCGATGAGCAGGCCCGCGCCGACCAGGATCGTTAATTCGACGACTTCGCGGTGGTCAGGAGACCTGAGGCCGTGCCCGTTCAGCGAACTGCCCAGCACCGCCCCGGCGGCCAGCGCCCAGAGCAAGATCATGCAGGTAGCCGGGACAGCAACGGTGGCGGCGAAGGTGGACCGGATCGTCCGGCGCTTGGCGGGTGGCTCCTGGGGGGCCGCCGAGCTGGGTATGCCCATGTGGTCACTCCTGGATCGATCCCGTGCCCCGGAATCCCGTCACTACCCGACCGGACGCTACCGTAGGCGCCCTATCTTGTGTCATTCAGCACTAATTGTCGTCGCACTTCCCGGAATTGCCGGCCAGTTAGCCGGACTGTTATCCAGGCCCGGCCGGCCCGGGGTAGTGGCTGAGCTCGATCAGGTTCTGGTCCGGGTCGCGCAGGTAGCAGCTGATCATGGTGCCGAGCGCGCCGGTCCGCTCGACCGGCCCCTCCTCGGCCGTCACCCCCGCGGCGGCCAGCTCGGCCAGCACCGCGGGAATCTCCTCGCTGACGATGAGGCAGAGATCCGCGCTGCCCGGCGTCGGCCGCCAGGCCTTGGGCTCAAACTCGCGGCCTGCCTCGTGCAGGTTGATCTTGCTGGTCCCGAAGGCCAGGGCGGTGCGCCCGGCGCCGAAGGTCACCGCCCGCATGCCCAGGACCCGGCTGTAGAAATCGACGGTCACCTCGATGCTGGCCACGGTGAGGACGAGGTGATCCAGCCGGTCGATCCGCATGGCGTCCTCCTTCCGGAGCGCTCAGGTCACTCCGATCGCGTCCAGTTTCTCCCCGATGTACTCGTGCGCGATGACCGGCGGGAAACTGGTGCGGCCGATCGGCGCGGGCAGCGACTCCACCACCGCATCGTGATTGGCCTCGTAGAAGAAGATCAGCGAGAGCAGGTCCTCGTCCGGCGCCTCAGCCTGCGGCGGCAGCACGCGGTGCCGGGTGGACCGCCAGCGGTCGCCGGTCCAGCGGGCGAGCAGGTCGCCGATGTTGACGGTCAGTGCGGCCGGGTCGTACGGCGCGTCCACCCACGTCCCGTCCAGCGTGTAGATCTGCAGGCCGCCGCGGCCGGGCTCGCGGTCGAGCACGGTGACGGTGCCGAAATCGGTGTGCGGGCCAATCCGGTACTGCCCGGGCTCGGGCGGCTGGCCGGGGTCGGCCGGCGGATACCAGTTGAGGTTCACCCCGTAAGTGGGGTGATCAAGGAATGGCGCGAAGAAGCGGCCGGCAGGCCCAGGCCCACCGCGCACAATGACATCAGCTCATCGGACAGGACACGCATCCGGCTGATGTAATCGGTGACCGCCGGGCGCAGCGACGGGACCTCGGCGGGCCAGACGTTGGGGCGGAACCAGCGGGCGTCGATCCCGGCGTTCCCGGTGGGCTGGTCGGCGGCGAGGGAGAACGATTCCTTCAGGTCCGGCGGTGTGGCCGTGCCCTCCGCGTACCCGTTGGCCTCGGCGCCGGGCGGGATCCAGCCGCGGCCGCCCACCGTGATCGCGTACCGGGCCTTGACCTCCCCGGGCAGCGCGAAGAACTCGCGGGCCGCGGCGCGGGTCTGCGCCCGGGCCGTCCCGGGCACCCGGTGCCCGGTGATGAGCAGGAATCCGGACGACCGCAGCGCCTCATCCACCTGCCGGGCGACCCCGGCACGGTCCTCGGGGCCGCCCTCGAACCAGGGCGTCAGGTCGATCACGGGGACAGTCGCGGGCACGGCATCGATCCTTCCGGCGAAGATCCGGGTGAACCCATTTTCTCCCACGCCGGATCAGCCGGGAACGGTGACCGCCGGGTGAGGACCGTTAGAGAAATGAAGTGACGCAGCAGCAGATCTCCGTCACTTGGCGTAGCCGGAGTCCGCCAGATGGGCGAAGACTGGCGGCCCCGGACACCGCACCCTGGAATTCGGAGGCAATCGGGCCTGGCCAGATTGCCAACCAGGAGCGATGCGTTGAATCAGAAACGATCACCCCTACGGCCAGCGCCGGCCGCGGACTCAGACTCATGATGGCGGGGGCGTACTTCTGGGCCACGGCGTTCAACGAGGGCGCGTCCCCGGCCCGGGCCTCCGCGCAGTTCTACGCGCGGTCCGAATTCATGCCCGCCGGGTCAGATGACCATTCGCTGACCGAGATGCTGGTCAAGGGCAGCCGGAGCCGTGAATACGAAGTGGGCCTGATGACGGACCCGGCCTACTACGGCGACGCCGGCCAGCACCTGTTCGTTTCCTCGTGGAACGCCAGCGGGTTCCTCGGCCTGGGTACGGGGTTCGTGTCCACCAGCTCCACTCAGCCCGGGGCGCAGATCCGGGGCCACGCGTACACCTCCTACGGTTTCACCGTGGCGGGCGGCCAGGTCCGCATCACGCTCAACGGCCACGTCATCGGGCATTATGACGCCCCGGGGTTCACCACCTCGGGCGTGTCGGTCTATGGGGAGGCGTACGCCCGGGGCCGGGTCCTCCCGGGCATGCGCGGCTCGGTCCGGGACTACGCCACCAGCACGGGCAGCAGGCTCGGCGCGCCCCACGCGTCCCGTCCGTACCGGATCACCGGGCACTCCCGGACCGGGTTCTCCTTCAGGTAGCGCCGGCCCCGGGGCGAGGCCGGGATCGCCGGACGGGCCGGGGTGTCCTGAGCGGGCGGCCGGCGGCTGTCCCGGTCAGCGGCTGGCCACCGCCTGGGCCAGCTGGCTGACGACCTGGATCAGGACCGGGCGGGGAGTGGCGAAGTTGAGCCGCACGTGGCCGGCCCCCGCCTCCCCGAACGCGGGCCCGTCGTTGACCAGCACCCCGGCCTGGTCCAGGAAGAACTCGCCGGGGTGGTCGCCCAGGCCCAGCTCGCGGCAGTCCAGCCAGGCCAGGTAGGTGCCCTCCGGCGGCTGGTACCGGACGCCGGGCAGCAGCTCGGCGAGCAGGGTCCCGAGCAGTGCCCGGTTCCCGTCCAGGTAGTCCAGTACCCCGGCGAGCCAGTCGTGGCCGGCGGTGAACGCCGCGATGTTGGCCTGCACCCCGGGCGTGCTCGCACCGTGCTCGATGAGCCCGCCCGCCTCCGCCCAGATCTCCCGGTCCGCGTCGCTGGTCAGGATGAGCTGGGCGCACTTCAGGCCGGGCAGGTTCCACCCCTTGGAGGCCGAGGTCGCGGTCAGCGTATGGCCGGCCGTCACCTCGCTGAGCGAGGCGTACGGGATATGCGGGTGTCCGGGGTAGGTGAGCGGCGCGTGGATCTCGTCGGCGAACACCCGGCCGCCGTGCCGCGCCACTACGTCGCTGACCGCGGCCAGCTCGGCACGGGTGTACACCCGGCCCGCCGGGTTGCAGGGGTTGCACAGGATCAGCAGGTGGCCCCCGGCCCGGAAGGCGGCGTCGAGGCCGCCGGTGTCGAGGGCGGCCCGGTCCCCGTCCGCGGTCATCGGCACCTGGATGATTTCCCGGCCCAGCAGCGGCGGCACGGTCAGGAACGGCATGTAGGCCGGGGTGGGCAGGATCACCGGGCTGCCCGGGCGGGAAAAGAGGGTGATCGCCACTTCGAGGCCCTTGATGACGTCGGGGAGCGGGCGGATCCGCTCCGGGTCAACGGCCCAGCCGTGCCGGCCCGCCAGCCACGCCGCGCAGGCCTCGCCGAGCTGCCGCGCCGCGTGCAGGGTCAGGTACCCGAAGTCCTGCCGGTCGATCATCTCGCGGAGCGCCCGGTCCACTTCGGGGGCGGTGCCGAAGTCCATCTCGGCGACGAACGCCCCGAGCACCTCCGGGCCGGCGTAGGTCCACTTCAGGCCGCCGCGGCGGCGTAGGTCGGCGACGGTGATCTGGTCGAGCTCCCCGGCCAGCGTGGTCATCAGGAGCCGGGTCCGGGCGCCGCCGCCAGCACCCGCCGCGGCGCGGGACGGTGCTCGGTGCCCCGGGCCACCACCAGTTCCACGTGGTGCAGGACGGAGGGGCCGGACCGCGGGTCGCCACGCACCGCGATGAGGTCCGCGTCCTTGCCGGCCTCGATCGTCCCGGTCCGGTCGGCCACGCCGAGCGCCCGGGCCGCCCGCAGGGTGGCCGCGTCCAGGATCTCCGCGGCAGGCAGGCCCACCATCGCCAGCGCCTCCAGGCCCGACACGAACGCGTCGTGCGGGCAGTTGTCGATCCCGGCGTCGGTGCCCGCGATGATCTGCGCGCCGCCCGAGTACAGTCCCATGATCACCTTCTCCAGCGCGTCGCCGAACCGGTCGCGCATGGTCAGCGCGTGCACGTTCATGGTCGGGCACACGTATATGCCCGCGGCGGCGATCTCCGCCACTACGGCCGGGTCGAAATCCGAGCCGTACTTCCGGTCCGGCCCGGCGAAGGAGCAGTGCTCGATGGTATCCACCCGCGCCGCCACGGCCTGGGTGATGCCCGCCCGGCCGTGCGCGTGCGCCGCTACCCGCTTGCCGAGCCGGTGGGCCTCGGTCACCACCGCGTCCAGCTCAGCCGGGCTGAACTGGGCCGACCAGGGCGGCGCGCCCTCGGTCATGAACCCGCCGGTGGACATGACCTTGACGAAGTCGGCGCCCATCTTGTGGTGCAGCCGGACCATCCGGCGCAGCTCGTCCGCGCTGTCACACTCCCCGCCCATGAACCAGCAGTGCCCGCCGGTCGGGGTCAGCGGCCGGGCCGCGGTCACCAGCCGGGGACCCTCGGCCATCCCGGTGGCGATCGCGGCCCGGACCGCGAGGTCGAGGAACGAGCGCGCGCCGAGGTCCCGGGCCGTGGTGACCCCGGCCGAGAGCAGCTCGCGGGCGCTGCGCAACATGAGGATCAGCTGCTCGGTATCGGTTTCCGCTTTCATCCGGGCCACCGGGTCCGGGCCGCCGTCGAAGCCCAGGTGAACGTGGGCGTCCACCAGCCCGGGCATCAGCGTCAGATCGCCCAGGTCAACCACGTCCGGCGGGATGCCGTGCTCGGCGGCCAGCGAGTCGAGCGGTCCCGCCGCGACTATCCGGGGGCCGTCAACCAGCACGCCGGCCCCGGCGACGGGCTCACTGTGCGCGCTGGCCAGCAGCGCGCCCGGCTGGTACAGGCGCATGGCCAACCCCCTGGCTGCCAGCGGTGAGTGGGGCCGGAAACTTTGCAAACCAAAACAATCAGCTAGCACCGACGCTAAGACGCAGGAAAGGCCCGGTCAATGGGCCGCCCGGAGACGAAACCCGGTAGTAATGCAGTGTCCCGGTGTTTATCTGGCGGAAACACTGCGGCGGGCGGCGCAGCGGGAACGGGGGCGGGCGGCGCGGCGGAAACACGGGGGCGGGCGGCGGGGCGGAAACACGGCGGCAGCGCGCGCGGCCGTCCCGGGGAAAAGCTGCGGTCAGCGGGTATTTGGTAACATCGCGACTTGCCAAGCAGGGGTGAGTGGCTCCGCGTTCAGCCCGGCCGGAGCCGCCAGGCCCACGGGAGTGATCGGTATGAGCACGCAGCCAGCACCGGTCGCGGACGTGGCGGACCGGCGGGCCAGCCTGTTCACCCCGGGACCCCGGCTGGGCTGGGTATTCCGCGACCGGCGCAAGCTGGCCGCGCCGTTTCCCGAGCCCCGGCCGGACCTCGAGGCGATGCGGTCCGCCGCCACCCAGCAGGCTGAGTCGGCCGAGCAGGCCTACCGGAAGATCCGCAAGTTCCTGGGCATCCCCAGCACCCTCCTGTTCGTCGTCCTGCTGCTGGCCAACGGCTGCTCAGCCAACCTCAAGGGCACCGGGCCGCCGGTCGTCAGCGACCTGATCGCCCTGGTCATCTGCGGCCCGGGGATCATCCTCACCTTCCTGCGGTGGCGGAAGGCGCGCGCGGCCGCGGCCGCGGTGGCCGGGGTCCCCGACGCCCATCAGCGGGCGCTCGCAGCCTGGCAGCAGGGCGAGGAAGCCTGGCAGGGGGCCGAGCTGGGCCGCCTGGAGCACGTCGACGAGTGGGGCAGTGCGGAGCTGCCCGCGGGCACGCTGCGGACCGACGTGTTCGGCGGCAGCCTGCGCGGCTGGCAGGCGCTGCTGACCACGCACGGCACCTCGCTGCTGGCCACCCAGCCGGTGCTGGCCGTGGACCTGACCGGCGAAGTGGTCTGCCAGGAGCTGACCGACACCGCCCGCGCCGCGGGCGTGCCGGCCGCCGTCTGGCTGCTGCCGGCCCAGCTCGGCGCCTCGGGCGTGCTCGCCGCCTGACCGCGGCCCAGTTCGCGGACGCCCTGGCCGAGGCGATGCACGCCGGCGGCGAGCCCGGCCAGGCCCGGGCCGAGCGGGCCGTGGACACCCGGGTCCTGGAACAGCTGCACGGCGCGCTCGGCGGTGACGTCACGCCCGGCCGACTGGCCGCGGCGGTCCGGGCCGCGCTCGGCCACACGGACCAGCCGCGGGGCAGCCCGCTCGACCAGCCAGCCGGAGCAGGCACGTGATCCCGGCGAGCTGTTCCCGCCGGAGTACCGGCGCCAGATCGAGCCGAACTTGGTACGGATCGAGGCGTTCCTGACCGCGCTGGCCCAGCTCACCGAGCAGCCCGGCCAGCCGCCGGCTACGCCCGGCCGCCGGCCTACCTACACCTGCCTGGCCCTGGAGCCCGCCGCGCGCAGCGCCCGCGCCGAGGTGCTCGCCGCGCTGGCGATCCAGTGGCTGACCGTCCAGGTGACCAGCAGCGACGATCCGGCCCCGGCCGTCATCATCGCCGGTGCGGACGAGATCAGCCAGCCGCACCTGGAGCGGCTGGCCGGCGCCTGCGAGCGCCGCGGCGTGCCGCTCACCCTGCTGTTCCGCCACCTGCGCGAGACCGGGCTGGGCATGCTCGGCGGCGGCGCCGCGGCGTTCATGCGGCTGGGCCACCACGGCGAGGCGGAGCAGGCCGCGGCCTACATCGGCCGGCAGCACACCGTTCGTGCTCTCGAACGTCACCGCCACCCTGGGCGGCAGCGACACCGCCACGATCACCGAGACCGAGGGCCAGACCGTCACCGACACCATCCACCTCGGCGGTCATCCCGGCTGGAACGGGCGGCGCCTGGCCGCGCAGCCTGCGCAGCCCCGGCCGCGAGGAGCCGCGGCGGCGCTCCCGCAGCAGGTCGGTGTCGCGGAACTGGTCCACCGCCCGGTCCTGGGCCGAGGGCACCAACTGGAGCAACGCCGCGGCCAGCCAGCGGGTCTACGAGTTCGCGGTCGAGCCCGCAGTGCTGCAGAACCTCCCCGACCAGGCGCTGCTGCTGGTCACCCGGGGTTCCGGCGGCCCGGTGCTCACGTCGGTGGAATGCGACCCGGCCATCGTCACCCTGCCCCGGGTCAGCACCGCGCCGCTGCCCGACCCGGCCGACGTACCCCGGCCGGCCCCGGCCGCCGACCCCGTGACCGGCCCGCCCCGGACTGGGCTGCCTGGCCCGGGGGCCAGGCTGGATCAAGCTGGCCCAGATCACGCGGCAGTGGGCCATACTGGCCGGGATACAGCCGACCGAGGGGCGGGCGACCGAGGAGTGGGATGGACTCAATCACGCTCATCGTGACCGGGCTGTCCGCTGGCGCCCGGGCCCTGCGGCGGGACGGCGCACCAGCCGAGTTACCTGACGCCCACGCCGAGCTGGTCAGGCTGGCCGGGCAGCGGCTGCGTGGCCGCCCGAACGGTGCCATGGTGCTCAGGCAGCACGCGGACGATCCCGCCCGCTGGGGCCGCCCGCTGGCCACCGCGCTCCGGGCTGAGGCGGCGGGCGGCGACGCCGGGCTCATCGCGGCCGCCCAGGCGGTCCTCCGGCTGACCGACGAGGCCGGATCGGTCCGCGGCAAGTACGCCCCGGACCCCGCCGGCCCGTCCGGTCAGGCCCCCGGCTGACCGGACCAGGCGGCGGCCGCTCCGCCGCGCCCGCAGGCAGCGGGACCAGGACCCGGCCCGGAAGCGGGCCGGGGCGGCGCCGGCGGGTGCGGGGCGCCGGGTGCGGCGCGGCGGGTGCGGGTGCGGCGGCGCAGTCGCCGGGCGGCCTCGATCACGCCGCTGACCACCAGCGTGAGACCCAGGCCAACCAGCAGCCCGGCCCAGGGGCGCCCCTGGAAGGCCTGGCCGCCGACCCGGCCGAGGCCGAACGCGTAGCTGGCCCACAGGATCCCGGCCAGGCCGGTGCCGAGCACGAAGCTGCGCCGGGGGTACCCGATGAGGCCGCAGGTGAGGGTCACCGCGGTCCGGCCGCCCGGGATGAACCGGCAGGCCACGATGATCCGGGTGCCGTACTGCGCCAGGGAGCGCCGGGCCCACTCGCGCCGCCGGGCCCCCCGCTCACCCGCGAAGATCCACCGGCTGACCGCCGGGCCGAACCGGCGGCCGACCAGGTAGGCGGCGTTGTCGCCGAGGAAGGCGCCGAATGCGGCCAGCGCGACCAGCACCGCGATCCGCGGGTCGGCCTGGCCCGCCGTCGCGACGCCCAGGGCGATCACGGCGGTCTCACTGGGCAGGACCGGGATCAGCGCGTCGAGCGCGGGCACGAGGACCGCGATGAGGTAGGAGACCGGGGAGCCGATGTCCAGCTGGGCCAGGCCGATCTGGGTGGGGTCGATCACCAGCGTCCTCCGCGGTGCCGCCCGGTCAGCAGCCGGGCCAGCACGACGGCCAGGGCCGCGCCGAAAGTGATCCACGGCGCGTAGACGATCAGGTCGCTGCTGGTCATGTCCTCAGTGCAGCCGGCGGCCGTGCCGGGCCGGTGGAGCTGTCATGGCGACGGTGTGGAGACCGGAGACGGGCGGGCACCCGCGCGTCCCGGGCAGCTGTCCTGGGTACCGGTCTCCTGCTGCGGGATCATGGGAGCACCGGAGAGGCGGGGTGAACAGCGGTGGCCGCGACCGTGCTGATCGTGGAGGACGAGCGCAAGCTCCGCGAGCTGGTCCGCTCGTACCTGGAACGGGCCGGCCTTACCGTGCTGAGCACCGACTCCGGCGCGGAAGCGCTCACCCTGGCCGCCTCGGCCTCCCCGGACCTGGTGATCCTCGATCTCGGCCTGCCGGATGTGGCGGGCGAGACCGTGGCCCGCGAGCTGCGCGCGGCCGGGCCCACGCCGATCCTGATGCTGACGGCCAAGAGCACCGAGGAGGACCGGATCCGCGGCCTGGAACTCGGCGCCGACGACTACGTGACCAAGCCGTTCAGCCCGCGGGAGCTGGTGCTCCGGGTCCAGGCGGTGCTGCGGCGCAGCGGCCAGGTCACGGCGCCGGGAGTGGCCAGCTACGGGGGCGGGGAGCTGGTCATCGACGAGCCGCAGCGTCAGGTCAGCGTGCGGGACGACGTGGTCAGCCTCACCCCGACCGAATGGGGCGTGCTGGTGGCGCTGGCCACCGTCCCGGGCCGGGTGTACTCCCGGTTCGAGCTGATCAACCGGGTGCGCGGCTACGAGTTCGAGGGATACGAGCGGACCGTCGATTCGCACGTGAAGAACCTGCGCCGCAAGATCGAGGAGGATCCGGGCCACCCCCGGATCGTCCAGACCGTGCTGGGCGGCGGTTACCGGCTCGGCCTGCCCCGCGATGCCTGACCCGGCCCGCCCCGACCCGGCCCGCCCCGGCCCGGCCCGCCCCGGCCAGGCCAGCCCGACCTGGCCGGCCCGGCACCGGCGGGCGGGGCGCTGGCGGGCGGGGCACTGGCTGCCCCTGACCCGGCGGGCGGGGCGCTGGCCGCGGGCCCGGCCCGGGGCGGCACCATCGGCCTGCGCCTGGCACTGGCGTTCCTGGGCGTGGCGCTGATCGCGATCGCCCTGGTGGCCGGCCTGACCGCGGTATTTTCCGCGGCGGACGTGTCGGCCCTGGCCGGACGGGAGCGGACCCAGCTGGCCAGCGCGGTCGCGGTGGCCGCGGGCGCGGCCTGGGACCGGGCCGACAGCTGGAACGGGGCGGACCTGGCCCCGGTGCTTGACCTGGCCACGCGGGCCGGCGTGGACGTCCGGATCCGGGACGCGGCAGGCCAGCCCGTGGCCTCCTCGCCCGGGTTCGCCGGCCATCCCGGGACCCAGCTCAGCGTCCCCGTCGTGGTCCATGGCCGCCGGACCGGGACCGTCGTGATCCGGTTCACCGGATCAGGCCTGGGCGGGGCGGAGCACACCTTGCGCAGCGCGCTGTTGCGGGCCATCGCCGGGACCGCGGGGCTGGCCGCGCTGATCGCGCTGGTGATGGGCCTGGCCGTGGCCCGGCGGATCACCCGCCCAGTGGAGCGGATCATCACCGTGACCCGGGCCATGGGTGGGGGGGACCGCGCCGCCCGGGTCGGCCCGATGGCGGCGCCGGGCGAGCTGCGCGAACTAGCCACCGCGTTCGACCAGATGGCGGACACGCTGGACCGGCAGGAGCAGCTGCGCCGTGACCTGGTCGCCGATGTGGCCCACGAGTTGCGCACCCCGGTCGCGATCCTCCAGGCGGGCCACGAGGCCCTGCTCGACGGGGTGGTCGAACGCGACGCCGGACCAGCTGACCTCGCTGCGCGACGAGGTGCTGCGGCTGGCCCGGATGGTGGACGACCTGCAGACCCTGGCGGCGGCCGACGCGGCCACGCTGCGGCTGTCGCTGCGCCGCTGCGACCTGGCCGAGGTGACCGCCGCGGCCGCGGACAGCCTGGCCGGGCGGTTCGAGGCGGCCGACCTGACCGTCGAGCGCCAGCTCGCCCCGGCCTGGGTCATGGCTGACCCCCGCTGGCTGCACCAGGTGATCACGAACCTGCTCACCAACGCGCTGAAGTTCACCCCGGCCGGCGGCCGGGTGACCGTCCAGTCCGGGATCATCCGCCCGCCCGGCGCCCATCCGCCCGGCGCCCGCCCGCCCGGCGCCCGCCCGTCCGGCGCCCCGGGCCAGGCCGCCGTGCTCCGGGTCACCGACACCGGCCCCGGGATCCCCGCGGACGAGCTACCGCACATCTTCGAGCGCTTCTGGCGCGGCCGGCAGGCGGCCCAGATCTCCGGCAGCGGCATCGGCCTCGCGGTAGCGGCCGAGCTCACCCGGGCCCACGGCGGCGACCTGGCCGCCAGCAGCGAGCCCGGCCGCGGCACCGAGATGACCCTCACCCTGCCCGCGGCCTGACCTGCCCGTAGCCTGACCCGCCTGGACTGGCCCCCGGCGGCCGCTCAGGGCTTCTTCACCTCGTCACCACATCAGCCGCACAACCCCTGCACCCGGCCCGGGTTACCTGGTCTCGTCGCCCTGATCCGCACCCCCGAGGTGGGATCAGGGCGGCGCCAACCGCGACGCCGGCGGGCAGAGCCCGGCGGCCCGTGGCACCGAGCAAAGGAGAGGACATGACCGCCGCGATCGAGAGCCTGGTCCCCGGGCAGGCCCGTCCTGTCCGGCCCGTCCTGTGCAGGCCCGTCCTGTGCAGGCCCGGACCGGGCAGGCCCGGACTGTGCAGACGCACCGGATCTTCATCCGGGCCACACCGCTGGATATCTGGGACGCGCTGACCCGGCCGGGCTGGACCCAGCAGTACGGTTACCGGGCCCCCGCCCAGTACGACCTGCGCCCAGGCGGCACGTACCAGGCCTTCGCCAGCGTGAGCATGGAAATGCGCGGCCCCGGCGGGGTGATCATCGACGGCGAGGTCCTCGAGGTCACGCCGCCCCGGCGGCTCGTGCAGACCTGGCACGTGCTGCTGCGGGCAGGCCTGCGGGCCGAGCCGGAGACCCGGCTGTGCTGGGAGATAGAGGAAGGTTACGGCGGCGTGAGCGCCCTGACGGTGACGCACGACCTGACCGGGGCGCCGGAAACGGCGGCGCTGGCCGCGGGGCGGCACGAGGCGGCACCCGGCGGCTGGGCCTGGATCCTCAGCGACCTGAAGACGCTGCTGGAGACCGGCCGGCCGCTGGCCGCCTGACCGCCGGACCACGGCCCGGCCGCCCGCTGAGCCGGCCGATGTGGCGCGCGGGACCCCGGCGGGTGATCTTAAGGTGCTCGGAGACGGGCGCGGGCCCGTTCCGGATGCAGCCTGGAGGCCGGGATGTGGCACGCCATGTTCGCCGAGCAGATCCCGTTCACGGAGAAGGTCCTCCGCACGGTCCTGGTGTACGCGGTGATCGCGCTGCTGTTCCGGCTGGCCGGCAAGCGCGGGCTGGCCACCCTGAACACGTTCGACTTCGTGGTCATCTTCCTGCTGTCCAACGTGGTGCAGAACGCGATCATCGGCAACGACACCTCGGTGACCGGCGGGATCATCGGCGCCGTCACCCTGGTCACGGTCAACGCGCTGGTCAACAGGATCATCGCCAGCAACGCCACGGCCGCGCGGATCTTCGACGGCCGGGCCACCACCGTGATCCGGGACGGGCATGTGCTCCAGCGCGCCCTGGTGCACCTGGGCCTGCGGCGCAGCGAGCTGGACCACGCGGTGCGGCTGGAGAACGGGGACGATGTCAGCGAGATCCAGGACGGGGTGCTGCAGCCGGGCGGCCAGCTGGTGCTGACGCTCAAGTCCGCCGAGCAGAGCGCCACCAAGGGTGACGTGGCCAACCTGCGCGATCAGCTCAGCCGGATCGAGAGCCTGCTCCGCGCGGCGCCGTGATGCCGGGCCGGGCGGCAGTGGTCACGAGCGGGGGCCGGCGCCGTGGTCAGATGAAGTAGTGGTCCTGTTCGATGTCCTCGATGAGGCCGGGGTGGGTGGGCTTCCAGCCCAGGAGTTCCTGGGTGATGGCGCTGGAGGCGGGCATGTCGGTGCTGAGGATGTGCACGAGCATGCCGCCGAATTCTTCGGCGGGCAGGGACCGGGCGGGCAGGTTCAGGTGCCGGCCGATGGCCTCGGCGATCTCGCGGACGGGCACGCCTTCGTCGCCGACGGCGTTGAGCACTGCGCCGGCGGGAGCCCGCTCGATGGCCAGCCGGTACAGGCGCGCGGCGTCCTTCACGTGGACGGCGGGCCAGCGGCTGGTCCCATCGCCGAGGTAGCCGGAGACGCCCTTGGCCCGGGCCGCGGCGATGAGCTGGGGGACGAAGCCGTGACGTTCTCCCTGGCCGTGCACTGAGCGGGGCAGCATGACCAGGCAGGAGCGGACGCCCCTGTCTGTGGCTGCGAGGGCGGCCTGCATGTTGGTGATGCGGGCCGCGATGGGCCCGGCGGCGATGAGTTCGTCGCGTTCGGTCGCGGGCCGGCCGGGTGTCACGAGCGTTGCGCCGGAGATCACCAGGGGCTTGCCGGAGCCGGCGAGTCCGGTGGCAAACGTCTCGATGGCCTTGGCATCGGTCCGCGTCGCAGCCTCGCTCACGCTGGGCACGACGAAGGCGAGGTGGATGACGCCGTCGCTGTCGAGGGTGCCGGCGCGCAGCACGCCGGTGTTGTTCAGGTCGCCGCGCAGCACCTCGGCGCCTATGCCCGGCGACTGCTTTGGCGGAGGCGTCCGAGCGGGCTAGCCCGAGGACCTGGTGGCCGGCACTGATGAGTTCGGGGACGACGGCCGAGCCGATCCAGCCGGAAGCGCCGGTGACGAAGATGCGCATGGAGACTCTCCTTGGTCGCGCTCTCAGGTGATGACGATGCACGGCGCAGACGCCGCGGCCGGAACGTCGATGCGATCCGGTCGCATCAATTCTAACCCTGCGATGCGACGCTATCGCATCGCTCGCCTCGGTGATGCGATCCGGTCGCCTCGCTTAGGCTGTGCCGGTGGGCAGATGGGCACCGAACGCGCGTGAGCGCCTGGAGACCGCCGCACTGGACCTGTTCGCGGAGAACGGCTACGAGGAAACGACCGTCGCGCAGATCGCGGATCGCGCCGCCCTGAACCGCGCCACGTTCTTCCGGCACTTCGCCGATAAGCGGGAGGTCCTGTTCGGCGGTGAAGACGTGCTGGCCGGGCTGTTCGCCGACGCCATCCGGGCTGCCCCCCAGATGCGACGCTCACCGAGTGCCTGCAGGCGGCGTTCGCGGCCGCCGGGGCCGCCATGACCCCGCAGCAGCGGGCTAAGGCCGCCCAGCGCGTGCTGGTAGTCGCGGCGAACAGCGAACTGCAGGAGCGGGGACTGCTCAAGCACGCCCGGATCGCCAGGTCGATCACCGCCGCCCTGCGCGAACGGGGCGCGGACGAGCTGACCGCCCGGCTGGGGGCGGACGTGGGGATGCTCGCCTTCACGATCGCCGTTGAGCGCTGGATGGAGGCGGACCATGACGAACCGTTCCCGCTCCATGCCGCAGCGGCCCTGAGCGACCTGCAGGTGCGCGCGGCCTCTCACTTCTCGTGATAACGCGCATATCGGCTCGGTCCAGGCGCGCCGGTAGCCTTTTGTGGTGACAGATCCCCCGCCTCTGGCAGATGAGGAAGACCTTGTCGCTGTCGCCGGAGAACGGGAAACCCTGGAAGGGTTCCTGGAGTACCACCGCAGAGTGCTCAGCGGCAAGCTGCGCGGCCTGTCTGAGGACGGCGCCCGGCGGCGCCTGGTGCCCTCGCTGACCACCATGCTCGGGCTGGTCAGCCACGCCGCGGCCGTGGAGCGGAACTGGTTTCAGCACTACCTGGGCGGCAAGCCGCGTGAGGAGATCACCGGCAACGCCCGCGGCGACGCCCCGAGCTGGGACGTCGGGGCAGGCCGGACCATCGCCGGCGTCATCGCTGAGTTCGACAGCGCCTGCGCGACATCCCGGCAGATCGCGGCGGGCTTCACGCTGGACCAGACGGTGCCGCACGACCGGCTGGGCCAGGTGTCACTGCGCTGGATCTACGTGCACATCATCAGGGAGCACGCCCGGCACGTCGGGCACGCCGATATCCTCCGCGAGCAGATCGACGGCGCGACTGGCGACTAACGCGACGGGCGGTCAAGAGGTCCTGGTCGCCTGCGTGCCCCCGGCAACGGTGAACCCGCAGCGCACAGCGCTACGACGGAGCTGATCGTGGTCATCTTCCTGCTGTCCAACGTGGTGCAGAACGCGATCATCGGCAACGACACCTCGGTGACCGGCGGGATCATCGGCGCCGTCACCCTGGTCACGGTCAACGCGCTGGTCAACAGGATCATCGCCAGCAACGCCACGGCCGCGCGGATCTTCGACGGCCGGGCCACCACCGGTGCTGACGCTCAAGTCCGCCGAGCAGAGCGCCACCAAGGGTGACGTGGCCAACCTGCGCGATCAGCCGCTGATCAGGCGCCGCGATCGGGCCTGCCCGGCGGCAGGGCCGGCTGGTCAGGGAACGAGGCCGTCGGCGCTCGCGTACGTGCGCCGGAACTGCTCGTCCGTCACCGGCCAGCGTTCTCCCCGGCTGCCTTCCACTACCCAGTCCCCGGGCTGGGCGACCGCCCGCCCTTCCATGGTCCGCAAGGCCAGGGTCTCAGTGACCCGCCAGGCCCGGAAGGTGCCGGTACGCAGCCAGGAGTCCCCGCCCAGCGGTGCGTGGCTGTCCCGGAAGGCGGGGTCGCGGACAGTCCGCTCATCGCCGGCGTCGTCGATCACCCGCCAGTCCCCGGCGTTGCCGTGCAGTTCGTCGCCGGACCGCCTCGTCCAGGGCCGCCGGGCATTCAGCCGCCTCGCCCGCACCGTTCCGGTCCGCCGGAAGTCGGCCGCCCCGGCAGGGCCGCCGGGCGGGATGATCGGCATGAAGCCCACGTCCTCGAGCTGAGCGAGCTGTGATCGCAGGTAGTCAACGGCCCGGCGGCGACCGTCTGGGGGAAGATCGGCCCAGGGGACGACGCGGCTATTCACCCGCTCCGCGCCCTGGGTGCCGCCCGGGTGGCGGTGAGCCGACCACCCGGCCGCCCGCCGCCGCCGGTACCAGCGGGTGTGCTCGGCCTGAGCGACCGCTTCTAGGTCGTCGTCGCTGAGTTCAATGAAGCTGCCCGGCGAGACCGCGCGCTCCGGGACCCAGCGCCGCCCCCGGCCCACGACCGCGGTCATGATGCTGCGGATCTGGAGGATGTTGTCCTGGCGCAAAAAGTCGTCCAGCTGATCCCAGGGGCGGCCAGTCAGCGTCCTGGGGTCCGCCGGCCCCGGCGGATGACCGAGCCGGTAGCACTCATGCCAGTGGCGGGCCACCCTGGTCCAGGTGTCCTCCGGCACCTTCCCGTCCACCAGGAGCGCTCGCTGGAAAGGATGCAGCAGGTCGAAAATCGCGCCGGTCGTGCCCGGGCCGTCGGACGCCTGCACGAAGACGGGGATACCCGGGTGGAGCCGGGCCACCCGCCCGGCCTCGTGCAGGCCACGCTCGCCCAGCGTGTCGGCCACGACCACGGTGGTCCCGGCCGCGGCCGCCGGGGGCATCGCGTCCAGCATGGCGAGCAGCCCGTCCATCCACGGGCGCGGTTCGGCCCGCACGTCGCTCAGCGCGCGGACCACGGACGGCGGGGAGGTCGCGAGGTACTCGCGGCGCAGGTCCTCGGCGCGGCCGTCGAGCAGCAGCACGTGCTGGACGGGCAGTGCGGCGGGCCGCTGGCCGTTGGCGCTGGCGTTGGCGCTGGCGAGGGTGGCGGCTCCGGCGAGTTCCTGCTGTTCCCAGGCCCGCCGAGCTAGCTCGCGGAGGATGGCCAGGGCGAGCGTGCTGTCCCCGCACAGCAGCAGCTGCTTTCCCCGGGTGCGGAAAACCTGGTCAACCAGGGCGGAAGCGGTCGATTCGCAGGCGCTGAGGGCATCTTCGAACCAGCGGCTGGACCGGCCGATATGCCAGCCCCGCCAGTGATCAGCGTGCCGGGGGTCATCGATGCGGGCGACCAGATGCGGCTGGCGGTCGGGGTCGGGCTGGTAACGGCGCAGGATGGTGCTCGCCGCCGCGAGGATCGCCTCATTTTCCGCAACGTCGCCCCGTAGTGCATACAGCCGCCGTAGCGCGCAGCCGCGTCCGCCCGCGATCACCGGGAGCAGCACTCTGGGGGACGACGGCTGGCCGACCATGACGCGCGCCCCGGTGGCCCGCGCCTCATCCAGGAGCGGATGGCTGGCGTCGGGTTCGATCACGACGATGCTCCCCGGCCGGAAGGTCTGGGCCAGCCGCTGCAGCAGCGGGATCGTCATGCTGTCCAGTCCGGTGACGATGGTGGCGTCCCGGACGATCCGGGCCCGCAGGCGGTCAACCGGCTGCCGCCACAGAACCGCCGCTACGGTCACCGCCCCGGTCAGCGTCGCGCCCAGCGAGACCGGGCCGCCCAGCTGGTAGGCCAGCGCCGGGGGCATGGTGCAGGCGCCCAGCGGAAAGGACGGCGGGTTGCCGACGTACAGATCGAGCACCCAGCCGACCACGGCGCCAGGCGTCTGGCCGCCCCGGCACGGGGCCAGCGACGCGGTGGTGAGTACCCCGCCAACCAGCACCATCGTCACGAGCGTGGTGATGCCGACGGCCTGCGGCGTCAGCCGTCGGGGATACCAGTAACACAGCAGGGCCATCAGCCACAGCCCCGCGAAGACCAGCGGCACCGCGGCGTACCCGGGGCGGAGCCAGACCCGCCACCAGGCCTGGCTCTGGTACAGCCAGTGCCGGTCGGCGGCCGAGAACCAGGCTCCCCAGGCGAGGTATCCCGTCACAACGCTGCCCAGGAGGGCTGGCACTATCCACGCGGGCCGCCAGGTCGGGCGGGCCCTGGCCAGCCGGGCGGTTCTCACGGTGCCCCCATCCCGCACCGGGAGCACCAATCGCAAATCGCGTCACTCCGGGGCGAAACAGCCAAACAGGACATTAATTATCCAGATTGGCACACACAGCCGCGATCGCCTAGGTGTGCGCCCGGATTCACCCATCCAGCATCGGCCGGCCCGGCAGCACGGGCGCTGGCATTTGCCGGGGTAACGAACTTCGGGCAGGGCCGCAACCGCTGGTTTGGCAAATTGTGACCTCGCCGTTGTGATGAACGCCGGGGGAAAGCGCGCGACGCGTGTACCCTTTGCCGGTAGCTTCAAACCGTGCCGACCCGCTCCGGTTGCCGGGCGAAACACGACGGAGCCACGCTGATGCTCCTCATCAAGGCTCTGATTACATAGAGTAGTGAAAGATCTCGTCTTGGGTATGATCCAGTTACTCAACGTGTTCGGGGTTCCAAGACGCTCCGGGCGCACCGGCTGCCGCACCGTGCGAAAGATTTGGGGCTATGGGATCCACTGATCAGATTTCGACCGCGCTGCCCGACCTGCTCAGGGTCCCGTTGGAAGAGATGGCAGCTCTTGCGCCGCTAGGTCTCGACCAGGCAGTGCGGCGCGTTCTACCGGAATTCTCCGCAGCCCCCGCGCTCGGTACACCCTTCGCCTCGTCCATCTGAGTTCAGCTCTGGCATGAGCAGGGCGCCCGTTCCGCTGAGCCAGTTCGTCCTGAAGGTTCATAGCCGCTGCGACCTGGCATGTGATCACTGTTATGTCTATGAGGCCGCCGACCAGAGCTGGCGCGGGCGGCCCATGGTCATCTCCGGAGAGGTGATCACGCAGACGGCGCGGCGGATCGGCGAGTACGCGGCGTCCCAGGCCCTTCCGGACGTGCAAGTGGTCCTGCACGGCGGGGAGCCCCTGCTGGCGGGCCGGGCCAGGCTGCAGCAGGTCATGTCCGAGCTCTGCGGAGCGCTGCGGGACGTCTGCCGTCTCGATCTGCGGATCCACACGAACGGCGTCCTGCTCAGCCAGGAATTCTGCGAGCTTTTCGCCGAATACGGGGTCAAAGTCGGGTTTTCCATCGACGGCGACCGGGTGGCGAATGACCGCCACCGCCGGTACGCGGACGGGCGCAGCAGTTATGACAAGGTAATCCGGGCGATCGAACTGGTGCGTACCGGTCCTTTCCGTGATCTGTACGCCGGGCTGCTGTGCACAATCGACCTGGCTAACGACCCGCTGGTGGTCTACGAGTCACTGATGGATCTGGCTCCGCCCAGGATCGATTTCCTGCTGCCGCATGCGACCTGGGATACCCCGCCATCCCGCACGCCCGGCGCGGACAGTGAGTACGCGGACTGGCTCATCGCGATCTTCGACCGCTGGGTCGCAGACGGGTGCCCGACGCGCATCCGTAGCTTCGACTCGATCCTCTCCACGCTGCGCGGAGGCAGCAGTTACACCGAAGCCCTGGGACTGGAGCCCGCCAGCCTGGTCGTGATCGAGACCGACGGCAGCTACGAACAGGTCGACTCGCTCAAAGTCGCATTCGACGGCGCGCCGGCGACGGGGACCAACGTCTTCGAGCATGACCTGGCGGTTGTGGCGCAGCATCCTGGTATCCGGGCCCGCCAGCAGGGAACCGCGGGCCTGTGCCAGACCTGCCAGGAATGTCCGGTCGTCGGCAGTTGCGGCGGTGGCCTCTACGCTCATCGCTACCGTAGCGATAACGGCTTTGCGAATCCGTCTGCGTACTGTGCTGACCTGCTTGAACTGATCTCTCACATCAGCGACCGCCTGCCCGCGCAGCTGGCTGACAGGAAGGGTACGCCGGCGCACTCGCTGAGCGGGATGAATTTCCGCGCGTTGGCCGCGGGCTCCGGAGGCGCGACGGCAATCGCGCAGCTTATCGACGCGGAGCGCAGCCTGCGGAGGGGCTTGCTGGTGAAGGCCTATCAGGCCGGCATGGCCAACCCCGAGGTCCCGCGCGACGTCAAGGACGCACTGCGCGGCGCCTGGGCTCTGCTGACCACAGTCACCCGCGAGCAGCCCACGGCGCTGGACTCAGTGCTGGGCCATCCCTATGTTCGCGTCTGGGCGGCGCGCGGCCTGGAGCACGCAAGCCCGGCCGTGGCCTGGCATGGTGACGAGGGTCAGACCGGGATCACCTGGAAGCGGTTAACCAGCCTTGGCCATTTCGGCGCAATCGCCGCCTCCGCAGCCATCCGGGCCAGGGTGGGAGCGGCAGTGACAGTTCCGGTGATGGACGGTGCGGTTCATCTGCCCACGCTGGGACGGCTGGTCCTCAGCGCGGATGCGGTGAGCCGGCCCGCTGACCGCAAGCCCGAGACCGCGACGGTCAGCGTGATCAGGAACGCGGTCATCATCCAGGTCGGCGACGCATGCTGGACGATCGGCCTGACCGGGTTGCTGGCCGGCGAGACGTACGCGGTCCCGGTGGATGGGACCAGCAGAACGGGCGAATGGCAGCCGGTGCGCGTGCTGCGTGGCCCGGGCTACGGCGTTGTGCTGGAGGACACGGACCCCTTCCGTGACTGCTATGAGTGGCCCGCCGCGCCCCGGCTCACTGCCGTCGAGTTCGATCGGTGGCAGCGCGTCTTCCAGGAGGCCTGGCAGGAGATCGGGCGGGAGTACGAAACCTCCGCCGCGGCACTCAGTGCGGGGCTCTCCACCCTCATGCCCTTGGTGGCGGAAGACGGCCGCCACCAGGGGGCGAGCAGCAGAAACGCGTTCGGGGCGATCGCCGCCGCGCTGCCCGGGGAGGCGAGTGATCTCGCGCGGCTGCTCCTCAGCGAGTTCCAGAGCATGAAACTAGGCGCGCTTCTTGACCTCTGCGACCTCTACGACCCGGGCGACAACCGGTTGTTTCCGGTGCAGGGGGGAGAGAGCAAACAGCAGCTCCGGGAGGTCTTCCGGGGAGCCTACATGGGGCTGGCGTCCAGCGACTTCTGGCGGGTGCGCCGGCAGGTTACGGCGGGATCGGCCAGCGAGATGGCTGGCCAGCGATTCATGCAGTCGAGGGCGCGCACCCGCGAAGCTATTGACACCCTGCTCGGTTCCGGCTCGCTGACATCGGTCGGGACATCCTTCGTACAGGAGATGCGCCGGTCGATCTCTGCGTAGCGGGCCGTCCCGGGGCGCACGCGGCCCGGCGTCCACGGCCCGCGCCGGCGATCCGACGCCTGGCACTCAGGCCTGCTCACGCTTACCGCAACAGTGGGATACCCCCTGGTAACCTGCAGAAATCTCTTATATCCTGATTTCGCCTGGGCGCTTAGGAGTGGCAAATGATTTTTGTTCTCACTGTGGGGGCTAGTGAGGCTGGTGTGACAGGGGGATAATGGCGTCGATGGTTTCAGGGCGGGACGACAGGCCATACTTTTTTCTCAGTTACGCGCGGACGCCTAAACGGGATCCATCCGACAGTGACGACCCCGACAGATGGGTCTACAAACTCTATAAGGATCTCTGCGGTGCTATATTACAAATGACTGATGCCCGGCCCGAAGAGGCCGGATTCATGGACCGGGAAAATAAGATAGGCACTCAGTGGTCGCCAGAGCTCACGGCGGCGCTGGCGAGATGCCGGGTCTTCGTACCACTCTACTCACGGCGATACTTCGAGAGTAATAACTGCGGCAGGGAATGGTTTGCCTTTGCCCGCCGCGAGATCACGCATAAGGCGCGCGGACGGCAGGTCGTCAACGCCATAGTGCCAGCCCTGTGGACGAGGCTCCCGCGGGAAAAGCTGCCCTACGTCGCACAGTCCGTGCAGTTCGATCATAAATTCCTCGGTGAACGTTATTGCACCGAAGGTTTCTACGGGATCATGAAGCTGCAGAACTACCGTGCAGACTATCAGCGCGCGGTGCACAGGCTCGCCGAGCGGATTATCGCTATCGGTGACGAGACCGTTCCCTTTGCTGACCAGCCGGCTGTGCGCCACCTGACGAGGGCCGACTTCGATTCGCTGCCAAGTGCCTTTGGCCCGGCCAGCGCAAGCCGGACCGCAGGTGGGAGGCTGCAGATCGCGGTGCTGGCGCACGACACCTCGACGCTGCCGCCCGGCCGGACGCCTGATTATTACGGTGCCACACCGAATACCTGGAGCCCGTACCGGCCGGAGTACACGCAGCCACTGGCCGACTACGCCCAGGAACTAGCCAAAAAATGCCTCGATTGCAGGCCACTGCTGGGGGCATTCGGTGATGGCATAGCTAATTGGGCAGACACCCAGAGCCCGGTGCCGCCCAGTTTGTGCCTCGTAGATCCCTGGGTGAGCCTGTCGGCCAAGCATCTGGAACAGCTCAACCGCCTGGATCAGGTGGAAGAGCCGTGGGTGAGTGTCCTGGTGCCGTGGAGCAGCCAGGACGTGGGGACGCAGAAGGCAAGGGAAGATCTTCGCGCGAATCTGGAGCAGCATCTGGGGCGCAAGCTCGCTGGCGTTCCCCGGCGTTGCCAGATGGCCGCAAATGGCATTCCCACCCTCCAGGATTTCGGCCAGCTCCTGCCCGAGATGACGATGATCATGCTGAAGAGATTCCGCAAAGAAGCGACTCCCCATCTCCCCGCAGGTCCCGTCATTGAACGGCCGCGGCTGAGGGGAGCCGATCCAAAGGATTCCGGAGATGCCCGATGAGCGAGACCAGCCAGGGCCAGATCATCACGTTCTACTCCTACAAGGGAGGCACCGGCCGGACGATGGCGCTCGCCAACGTCGCCTGGATCCTGGCCAGCAACGGCAAACGCGTCCTGGCTGTCGACTGGGATCTGGAATCGCCTGGGCTGCACAAGTTCTTCCACCCCTTCCTCGATGAATCTACGGTCAGCGCCACTCCTGGGGTCATCGAGATCATCAATGACTACGCCTCGGCCGCGGTTGATCCTGGACCGCGCGGTAATGACTGGCACCTGGAATTTGCGCGCGTCGAACGGGACGCTGTCTCGCTTGACTGGTCGTTCCCGGATGGCGGCAAGCTGGATTTCCTGTCAGCCGGGCGCCAGAACCGCGATTACTCCGCGGCGGTGTGCTCACTCGACTGGGACAACTTCTACGACCGGCTCGGCGGGGGGCGCTTCTTCCGGGCCATGCGGGACGACATGAAGCAGCGATATGACTACGTGCTGATCGACAGCCGCACCGGGCTGAGCGACGTGGCGGACATCTGCACGATCGAGCTGCCGGACGTTTTGACGATCTGCTTCACGCTCAGCGACCAGAGCATTGAGGGCGCCGCCAACGTGGCCCGGCAGATCAGCGGGCGGTACCGGGACCGCAACATCCGGGTGCTTCCGGTCCCGATGCGCATCGAGGATGGCGAGAAGGAGAAACTCGACGTCGGCCGGGCCCTGGCCCGGATGAAGTTCGAGGGATTCCCGGCCGGGATGACCCCGGAGAGCTCCGCGCTGTACTGGGCGTCGGTGGAGGTCCCGTACAAGCCCTTCTACGCCTTCGAGGAAACCCTCGCCACGTTCGGGGACGATCCGGGCTCGCCGGCCTCCCTGCTCTCCTCGTTTGAGCGCATCACCGACTCCGTCACGTCCGGGGACGTGACGGCCATGCAGCCGATCGCCGAAGAACTCCGCCTCCAGTACAAGGAGGCGTTCGCCCGCCGGCAGCCCGCACCCTCCACGCAGGTCTACCTCAGTTACGTGCCCGAGGACCGGATGTGGGCTGACTGGGTCGAGGCGGTGCTGACCCGGGCCGGCTTCCGGGTCCTGCCGCGTAGCACCGTCCTGACGGCGTCCGAGGGAGATGGTGACGTCCGCGGCAGCATCCAGGCGGAGCGTGAGCTGCAGATCGCCCCCCGCGCCATCGCCGTTCTGTCCTCTGCGTACCTGCACTCACCCAACGCCAGATCGATATGGAAGACGTTGTCGTCCGCCGACGCCGCCGACACGCATCGTCAGCTGATCCCCATCCGTATCAGCGAGGTCAGGATCACCGAGCCGTTCAACGAGCATCCGGCGCTGGACCTGGCGCGGATGGACGCGGCCCAGGCGACCGCGAAACTGCTCTGGGCCCTGGACCGGCCGGTGCAGCCACTGGGACGATCCGGAGGCCAGGCTGAGGAACCCAGGTTCCCGGGCACTATTCCGCCGATCTGGAATGTGCCAGCCAGGAACGCTGACTTCACCGGCCGCGGGTCAACGCTGGAACTGCTGCGTGACAAGCTGGCTGGCGGCGGCCGGGCGGTCGTGGTCGCACAGGCGCTGTACGGCCTGGGCGGTGTCGGCAAGACCCAGCTCGCACTGGAGTACGCGCACCGCTTCATGGCCGACTATGACCTGGTGTGGTGGGTGCCATCCGAGCGAGCCGAGGAGACCAGCGGGGCGCTGGCCGACCTGGCCCGCAAAATGGGCCTCAAAGTGAGCGAGAACGTGGCCGAGGCGGCGGAGGCGGCCCTGGAGGAACTGCGCCGGGATACCACCCCGCACTGGCTGATCATTTTTGACAACGCTGACGACCCCAAGCAGCTCGAGCCGTACTTGCCGACGGGATCCGGGCATGTCCTGATTACCTCGCGTAACCAGGCCTGGACGCACTCGGCGGAGCCCCTCGAAGTGGACGTCTTCACCAGGGACGAGAGTGTCGGGCACCTGCTGCGGCACGTCCCAGAGCTGGATATGGCCGACGCCAAGAGAGTCGCCGATGCCCTGGGGCACCTTCCGCTGGCCGTCGAGCAGGCCAGCGCGTGGCTGGAGCAGACCGGGATGCCGGCCCGGGTGTATGTCGAGCAGCTAGCGACCCAATCGACCCGGATCCTGGCCCTGAACCAGCCGCCGGACTACCCGATGCCGGTGGTGGCCACCTGGAACCTGTCCTTCGACCGGCTGAAGCAGAGATCGCCCGCGGCGGTGCGGCTGCTGCAGCTGTGCGCGTTCTTCTCGCCAGGCCCGATATCCATGGACCTGCTCTACAGCGACGAGATGAATGCGTCGCTGGTGCCGTTCGACGAGACGCTGAGCGAAAAGCTGATGCTCGGCCGGGTGATCCGGGACATCAGCCGGTTCGCGCTGGTGAAGGTGGATCAGGGGAGCAACTCCCTGCAGATCCACCGGCTCGTCCAGGCCGTGATCCGGTCGCAGATGACCGACGAGGAGCAGATCGAGGCGCGGCACGAGGTCCACAAGATCCTGGTCGGAGCCCGGCCCCGCCAGGGCGAGACCGATGACCCGGCCAACTGGTCGACCTACGACATCATCTGGCCGCACCTGGGACCGTCGGTGGCGGAAGAGTGCGACGACGCGCGGACACGCCAGTTGCTCATTGACTGGGTCCGCTATCAGTGGAAGCACGGGGAGTTCGAATCCTGCCTGAACTTGGCCCGCCGGCTGGAAAACCTGTGGGCCCATCAGCTGGGGCCGGATGACCCGCAGACGTTGTACCTTCAGTTCCAGATCGCCAACGTGCTGCGTTCCGAGGGGCGTTTCGGCGATGCCCGCGACCTGGACACCTATGTCCTGGAACGGCAGCGCGTGGTGCTCGGGCCGGATCATCCGTACGCGCTGATGACGGCGAACGGGCTAGGCGCGGATCTGCGCGCACTCGGCGACTTCCGGGAAGCACTCGCTGCTGACCGGGCGACGTACGACAGCTTCAAGGAGCAATTCGGGGAAGATTATCCGCGAACTCTGATCGCCGCTCACAACCTCGGCTGCTCACTGCGGCTGGTCGGTGACTGTTTCGCCGCACGAGTGCTCGACGAGGAGACGCTGGACCGTCAGCGGCGGGTGCTGGGCCTCGACCACCCGTACACCCTGCTGTCCGCCGCCAGCCTGGCCTACGACTTGCGGGCGGCAGGCGCGTTCCGCGAATCCGTGGACCTGCTGCGGGACACCTGGGGGAACTACCGCGACGTCCTCGGCGACGACATGCTCGACACGCTGCGGACTGCGGCGGGCCTGGCCGTTTCGCTGCGCAAGGCGGGTGAGCAGGCCGAGGCGATGAACCTGGCCCAGGACACTTATGAGCGGTACAAGCGCCACTACGGCAGTGATGCCCCTGACGCGCAGTCGTCTGCGCTCAACCTGGCCTGTGACTACGCGGCGGTGGACGACATGCCGCGGGCCTTGGACCTGGTGACCGAGGTCAAGGCCTCGCACCAGGCCAGCCTGGGTGACGATCACCCGAACACCCTCGTCGCCGCGAACAACCTGGCCTGCTACCTGCGGTGCCTCGGGCGTGTGCCGGAGGCGCTCGCGCTGGCCAGCGACACGCTGGACCGGATGCGGCGCAAGCTGGGCGAAAGCCACCCCCTGACCTTGTCGTGCGCGGTCAACCTGGCGAACTGCCGCGGCGACTCAGGAGATTCCGAAGGCGCCGGAATTCTGGAAGGCGAGACCCTCGCCCTCCTGCGGGAGGTGCTGGGCCGTGACCATCCCGACTCCCTGGTCTGCGAGGCCAATCTCTCCATCACCATGCGCGAGGCTGGGCGGGCAAAAGAGGCCGAGGAACTGAGGGCCCGGATCACCGGCAACCTCAGCCGCGTCCTGGGCGCGGGCCACCCAGACTCCGCCCAGCTGCAAAAGTGGCAGCGCATCAATCGTGATCTGGAGCCCCAGCAGATCTAGCGACCACGGGCTGGGCGGGCGGCACGAACCCGCGATCGTCGGGCCGCCCCGCGGACAGCCACCGGAGGATGTCCGGGAGCACGTCCAGCGCGCCGAAGTGAGCCGCGCCGGCCTGCACCACCACGGCCGCGCTGGGAATCCGGTCGGCCAGCCAACGGGCGTGGCTGGCCGGGGAGAAGACGTCACTGTCCCCGTGCCACAGCAGGACGGGCACCGTGACGGAGGCCGGATCGAACCCCCAGGGTGAGCAGAACGCGAGCGCATCGTCGATCCAGCCGTAGTCCGAGGTCCGCAGGGCCTCCGCGTAGGTCTCGATGAGCATCGACTGGATGCCCCGGTCTGCCACCACCCGCCGGTCGGGATCAGGCAGTTCCGCCTGGAGCCTGGCGATCAGGCTGGCCGGGTTGGCCCGGACCGCGTCGGCCACCATCTTGGTGTGCGCGACGATGTCCTCGTAGCCGTTGGCCGCCGCAGTGAACTCCATGACGTTGGACTGGGCCATCCCGTCGAACCAGTCGAGCCCGTCAGCTCCGTGCGGGGCGAGTCCGACCAGGACGGCGGCCTTGGTGACCCGCTCGGGCAGCAGGGCTGCGCAGGCGAGCGCATGGGGGCCGCCTCCCGAGCGGCCGACCACCGAAAACCGGTCCAGGCCGTAGGCATCCGCGATGGCCAGCACATCCGCGGCCGCATCGGCGACCCGGCGTCCGGCCAGCCGGTCCGACCCTCCGTAACCCGGGCGGTCAAAGGAGAGGAGCCGGACACCCAGCCGGTGCAGGACGGCGGACCGGGGATGCGGGCCTAAACGGCTTCCCGGCGTCCCGTGCAGGATGAAGACGGGTCTGCCATCGGGATCGCCACTGGACTGGGTGGAAAGTCGCCTGCCGTCGGCCGTTCGCACCGTGAACTTCAAGATCATCCCTTGCCGCGTCCCGCGCCGCCGCCCTCACTCCGGTGGCGGCATCGCTTCCAGCATGCCGCCGGCAGGGCGGCAACGGAAGGGAGGGCGGCCGCCCAGCATGGCCCGGGCGCACGCACTGCTCATCTTGGTGGAGACAACCGGGGGTCCGCGCTGAGAGAGTGAGCCCATGAGCGAGTCGTTGAGTTACCCCGGTCTGGGAGCGGCAGACCGGGACCGCGGTCACACGCTGTTCGCCCAGACCATGGGCTACGTCGCGGTCACCGCCGGCTGCTTCGCCCTGGGCTCCTACCTGGGCCGCACGCTGTCCGAGAACTGGGCCATCGTCTGGTTCATCGTCGCCTTCGCGTGCCTGATCGCCATGCGGTTCACGGTCCGGCGGTCCGGCCCGCTCAGCGTGGGGCTGCTGCTCGGCGTGGGCCTGGCGCTGGGGCTGGCCATGGCGCCGGCGCTGGTCTACTACGCCAGCACGAATCCCCAGGCGCTCTGGCAGGCGGGCGGGGCCACCGCGCTGTTCATCGCGGGATTCGGGGCGGTCGGCTACGCTACCCGCCGGGACCTGTCGGCGCTCGCCCGGGTGAGTTTCTGGGCGCTCGTCGCGCTCATCGTGTTCGGCATCGTGCTGATCTTCGTCCGCATCCCCCACGGCTCGCTGATCTACTCGGTCCTCGGCCTGGTGATCTTCGCCGGCCTGACCGTGGTCGACTTCCAGCGGCTGCGGCGCTCGTCGGACCTGGACTCCGCCCCGCTGCTGGCCGCCTCGATCTTCCTGGACGCGCTGAACGTGTTCCTGTTCTTCCTGCGGATCTTCTCCCGCGAGAGCTGAGCCATTGACGGGCCAATCTCCCGAGTTCTGCGTTAACTTCCCGGCACGTCATTGATGACCGAAATCCGGCCATTTAAGATCAGGTCACGGAGCGGCTACCCCCGGCCGCCGCCAAGCGAGAGGTGACCCCCCTATGCGCCGTCCTCGTCCTGGTCTGCTGGTCCGCCTTTTAACCGTGAGCGTGCCAGCGCTCGGCCTGCTGCTGGCCTTCGTCCCTGCCGCGGGCGCGAGCACGTCCGCGCGCATCAGCACGTCCGCCGCGTCGCCGGGCCGCGCCGCCGCCGCGGTGGCCCGGCAGGCCATCGAGCACCTGGCGATCGGGCAGCACGCCGCCGATCACCAGGTGTCCAGCCCTTCGCTCCGGGTCCGGGGGCTGTCCCAGGTCCAGAGCACGAACTGGTCCGGCTACGCCGACACGGGCAGCAGCTTCTCCACGGTCACCGGCAGCTGGACAGAGCCCACGGTGACCTGCAGCTCGCGGGCCACCGCCCTGGCCGCGTTCTGGGTCGGCATCGACGGCTACAGCAGCGACTCGGTGGAGCAGGATGGCACGCTCGCCGAGTGCTACGAGGGCAGCCTCTACCAGTACACGTGGTGGGAGATGTACCCGACCAACGACATCCAGGTCGTCGGCGAGTCGCTGCACGCGGGCGACGCCATCACCGCCTCGGTGGTCCGCAGCGGCACCAGCTACACGCTGAAGGTGACCGATTCCAGCCGTTCGGCGGACAGTTTCTCCACGGCCCAGTCCTGCTCGGGCTGCGCCAATTCCAGCGCCGAGTGGATCGCCGAGGCGCCCAGCGGCAGCAGCGGCGTGTACCCCCTGGCGGACTTCCACAGCTGGACCGAGTCGGGCGCGACGGTGACCGAAGGCTCCACGTCCGGGGTCATCTCGTCCTTCACCGACGATGAGATCACCATGACCGACTCCTCCGGCGCCACCAAGGCCTCGCCCGGAGGCCTCAACGGCAGCGGCAACGGGTTCGGTGTCACCTGGGAGCGCAGTTCGTAGGCCGGTCCCGGGCCCCGCAGGCCCCGCAGTCCGGTGCGCCGGGCTGCGGGGCATGTGCCGGTTAATGCCCCCCAAATGCCGTCCCCAGGGATGTGCGTCAGTTAGGGTGCTGAGCTTGTCGGGCTTTCCGGCTGAATTTCGCTGGTCACCGTGAACCCGTGGCCACCGCAGCGGAAGGCACCCTGCGATCTGGGAGCCCCTTGTGGGTCCGTATCGCGTATTCCGTCGTCTTCTGATCATTTTCATGGCGGCGGTATCCCTTGCGGCGATTCCCGTCGCCGTCACTTCCAAAGCCGCCTCCGCCGGGTCCAGAAGCCCGCGGCTGGCGGCTTACCTATGGGCCTACCACCACACGGCAGGCCACCCGTACTGCTGGGCCGGTGCCGGGCCGAGCTGCTACGACTGCTCTGGCGTGGTGATGGCCGCCTACGCCCGGGAGGGCATCCACTTCGGCCGGTCCACCACCGACATGCTCGACTCGGGGCGGCTGATCCGGGAGAGCGAAAGCCAGGCACGCCGGGGTGACCTGGCCTTCTACGGCACCGGACATGTGGAGTTCTTCATCCGGCCTGGCCACACGTTCGGCGCCCTGGACTCCGGGTCCCTCGTCGGCTGGCATCAGTGGAACGCGTGGTGGCATCCCACGATGTTCTTCCGGGTGCGGGGCGCGGGCTGATCCCGGCGCGCTGATCCGGGGCGGCCGGTCCGTCTCTCCCGGCAAAGCCGGGCAAACCCCACCCTTTCTTCCTCAAACGGTCCGGGGCGGAGATTAGCGCGCCCCGGGCCCGGGAACGCTGCTCAGCACGGGAACCACCGGGGGGCGCGAGAAGCGTGGCGGCGAGAGCACGGCGGGGACGGACGGCGCCCCGGTGGCGGCTGGCGGACCTGAGCCTGGACGACCGGATCGCCCGGGGCCGGGCCGCCCGGCGCGACGCACCCCGCTCCGGCCACGCCCGGTGGGAGCCGGTCCCCGAACGCCCGGACCCGGTCACGCTGCTCCAGGGCAGGCGGCCACCCGGGTGCCCGAGCTGGTCCCGATCCGGTACGGGCGGATGCTGGTCTCGCCCGGCACCTTCTACCGGGGCGGCGCGCTGATCATGGCGTCCGACCTGGCTGCGACGCCCCGCAGCGGGATCACCGTGCAGTTGTGCGGGGATGCGCACCTGTCGAACTTCGGCGTGTTCGCCTCCCCGGAACGGCAGCTCATCTTCGACATCAACGACTTCGACGAGACGCTGCCCGGCCCGTGGGAATGGGACGTGAAACGGCTGGCGGCCAGCTTCGAGATCGCCGGGCGCGACCTCGGGTTCTCCCCGGCCGACCGGCGCGGCATCGTCCTGGCCGGGGTGCGCGAGTACCGCGAGCAGCTGCGGGTGGCGTCCCGGATGGGCACCCTGGACGCGTGGTACGCGCACCTGGACGAGGAAGCCATCCGGGAGGGCATTACCCAGGCGGTCCAGCGGAAGGAGCTGGGCAAGAAGGAGGCCCGGGAGGCCCGGCAGGACCTGGCCAAGGCGCGGACCCGGGACAGCGTGCGGGTGCTGGCCCGGCGGGCCGGGAAGGTGGAGGGGGAACTGCGGATCGTCCGGGACCCCCCGCTGATCACGCCCATCGAGGACCTGCTGCTGGCCCCGGAGCCCCGTGAGCAGGCGGAGCAGTCGGTCCGGACCCTGATCGCCAGGTACCGGCGGACGCTCGCGCACGACCACCACCCGATCGAGGAATTCCGGTACGTGCACATGGCCCGCAAAGTGGTCGGCGTGGGCAGCGTCGGCACCCGGTGCTGGATCTTCCTGATGGTGGGCCGGGACGACACGGATCCGCTGTTCCTCCAGGCGAAGGAGGCCCAGCCGTCGGTGCTCGAGGCGTTCGCCGGCAGCAGCGGCTCCGCCAGCACGGCGAGCGGGTGGTGGTGGGCCAGCGCCTGATGCAGGCGGCGAGCGACATCTTCCTCGGCTGGCTCCGGGTCACCGACCTCGACGGGCAGGTCCGTGACTACTACATCCGGCAGTTCCACGACTGGAAGGGCTCCGCCGAGGTGGACACCATGCGCGTGCCGGGGGCGACCCTGTACGCCCGGATGTGCGGGGCGACGCTGGCCCGCGCGCACGCCCGCTGGGGGGACAGGATCGCGATCGGCGCCTACCTCGGCCCCGGCGAGGTCTTCGACCGGGCGATCGCTGACTTCTCCGCGGTCTACGCGGACCAGAACGAGCGGGACTACGAGGCCCTGGCCCGGGCGGTCAAGACGGGCCGGGTCCCGGCCGAGGTGGGCGTGTGAGCCGGATACGGTCACGGCCGGTCCTTAGAGTGGGCGGATGGACGCTGCGCAAGGCCAGCTTTACGACCAGATCGACGACGCGACGCAGCGGCTGCTCGGCACGGCCCGGGTCATCGCCGAGCCGGACCTGCGGCAGCCGTCGCTGCTGCCCGGCTGGAGCCGCGCCCACGTCCTGGCCCACCTGGCCCGGGGCGCCGACGCGATGCGGACCCTGCTGATCGGGCTCCGCTCGGGCCAGGACCGCCCGGCCTACGCCAGCGCCGAGGCCCGCGCGGCCGGGATCGAGCTCGCCGCGGCGCAGGTGGCGAAGGATCTGATGGCGGACGTGGCCGACTCGGCGATGGCGCTGCGCACCCTGGCCCGGCAGCTGCCCGGCCCGGCCTGGGCGCGGTCCGTGCGGATCCTCGGCTCCGCGCCGTTCCCGGCGGCGCAGCTGCTCACCCGGCGGCTGGTCGAGGTCGAGCTGCACCATTGCGACCTGGCCGCGGGGTACGGCCCGGCGGACTGGCCGGCCGCCTTCGCGGCCCTGGAACTGGCGGAACCCATGCGCTCGCAGCGGCAGGACCGGGTCAGCCGGCCCCAGGAACTGCTGGACAGCGTGCCCCCGCCCCGCCCGGCCCGCGTCCCGGGGCCGCCAAGAAAGGGCGCCCGGCCCCTGTTGTCCTGACCGCCGATGCGGTAGGCCTTTATCAACAGTGGTCAGTGACGACCCTGAATGGTCGCCGGGAAAAGGGGTTCCCATGCCCAGACTCGCCAGGCTCCTTTCGTTAACCACCGTGGCGCTGCTGCTGCTGGCCGGGCCGGCTGGGCTGGCGGTCACCGCGGCCAGCGCGGCCACCGGCTCCACCGTTCCCACCGTGGAGGAAGCGGGATACCAGTTCACCGGGGCGCAGTTCCGTTACGCCCAGGCCAGCGTGTACCTGCGGAGCGCCAGCCAGTACAGCACCTCCGTCGCCGGGCTCGGCCAGTCGGTCCAGTTCTGGGGCGGCGGCGACGTGTACGTCCTGGGCGTGTCCGACAGCAGCACGGCCAGCCCGTACAGCCCGGCGGTGGCCGTATTCAACAACTCCACGCACGCCCTGGTGTGCGCGACCGCGAACGGCACCTGCGCCGGCACCCCGGCCTCGTGGACCAGCGGCGCGGTCAGCTACCCGGCCGGGCACTCCGTGCAGGAGGAGATCTACTACAACACCGGTAATGGTGACCTCACCTTTACCGTGAACGACCTGACCGCGAAGACGACCTCCGGGTTCACCATGAACATCGGGACCGGTGTCTCGTTCAAGGAGGTCCGGATCGGCAGCGAGTTCGGCGATACCCCGTGGAGCGCGCCGGCCTTCACCGCACCCGCCGCGCAGCTCAAGGTGGCTGCGTTCAGCGGAGGCCAGCTGACCAACTACAAGGGCACCAAGTACGGGTTCTCCGGGTACTTCACCACCTCGCCGCTGGCCATGACCGGCCCCGGGAGCGTGACCGAGGCGAACGCCGGGGCGCTGACCTCCACCGCCGACGGCTTCAGCACCTACCTGGTGCCGTAGCAGCGGCCGCGCCGCAGCGAGTACTCAGGCGAGCACCCGGGTCAGGGCGGGCGCCACGTCGGCGAGGCTCCGGACGGGCTGGCTCAGGCCATGCCCGCGGCGGGCCAGGGCGGCGGCGGCCCGCTCTGATTCGGCGGTCGGCACCGGGCACAGCACGTGCAGGCGGCTGATCCCGGTCAGGGCCAGCGCCGGATCACCGCCGGCCGTGGCCAGGCAGTCCGACAGCAGCACCACGACCCGTTCGTCGGCGGTCACGGCGGCCAGCTGGGCGGCCGCCGCGCGGAGCGCGGCCGCCACATCGGTGACGCCGTGCCCGCGCAGCGCCAGCAACTCGCCCACCAGGGGCCCGGGCGCGCCGTGCGTACCCTGGGCGTGCAGCACCGTCGCGTCGTTGCGGAAAGAAATAACCCCGGGAGCGAGCCGGCCGTCAGCCGCCAGGACCACGCTCGCTGCGGCCACGGCGGCGATCGCGACGGCCAGGCCCGACATCGAGCCGCTGCTGTCGATGAGCAGGCACAATGCCCGGCGATGAGCGCGCCAGGCGCGGGTCACCAGGTCGTCCGCCCCGGGCGGCCAGAGCCCCGGCCACCGGTCGAAGGTCCGGTCCAGGTCGAGATCTCCCTCGGTCCGGCCCGGGCCCAGGCGGCGGGTGCCCCGGGCGGGCTGCTGGCCGGCCCGCGCCAGCCGGACGAACACGCGGGCGGCCAGCCGGCGCGCGGCCGCGCGCAGCTCGCGGTCGGTGGCCCGGGCCAGGTCGGGCAGGAGGGTCACGGCGGCGTCCGGCTCGCCGGCCAGCAGCCGGGCGAACGCCTCCTCGTCGAGCTGTCCCAGCCCGGGTGAGACGTCCGCGAACCCGGCGTGACGGGCGGCCAGCTCAGCCCGGCTGATGCTCCGCCGGGAAGGACCCCGGGCCCGGTCGCGGCGGGCCGCGGACGCCGAGGCCCCGCGCCGGACGGCGCGGTCCTGGCCAGGCTGTCCCGGGCGGGCGCCTGCCGCTCGCGACGGCAGGCGGTCATCTTTTCCCTGGCCGTCCAGGGATCCCGCGCCGGGGTCCCCGCCGGGCGGGCCGCCGTCCGGCGGGGGGAGCGGATCCGCGGAGCTGGCCGGCCAGAGCTGATCCAGCAGCTCGTCGAGGACCGACTCCGGGGCCCGGTCGCACCCGTCGGCGATCCGGATCCGCCCGGACAGGGCGGCGTGCGCGGCATCCCGGGCGCTCGCCCGCGTCATCCGCGGCTCGCCGCGCAGCCGGCGCAGGCCGGCCAGCAGCAGGACCAGGTCGATCGCGCCGCGCACCGAGGAGCCCATGCGCACGTCCGGGTGCTCCCGGGTCGCCCGGGTGAGGGTCACCGCGAAGTGGGCCACCGGACCGCGGTGGCCGGTAACCCCGGTGGTGATCTCGCGCTCCGCCGCGGCGTCCTGATAGCCGAGGACGACCCGGCAGATCCGGTCGGCGATGGCGTGGCTGACCCGCGCGGTCCCGATCGCGTCGAACGGGTTCATGGCCGCGACCAGCCGGAAACCCGCGGCGGCCTGGACCGTGCCCAGCCGGGGCACCGCGATCTCGCCCTCGGTGAGCACGGTGATCAGGACGTTGAGGGTCTCTTCCGGGACCCGGTTGAACTCCTCCAGGTAGAGCAGGGCACCGGAGCGCATGGCCGCCAGCAGCGGGCCGTCGGTGAAGCTGGCCGGGATGTAGCCCTCGGCGAGCACCTGGGCCGGATCGTACTGCCCGATCAGCCGGGCCGGGGTGAGCTCGGCGTTGCCCTCGGCGAAGACCACCACCGTGCCCGCGTCCCGGGCGATGTCCCGCAGCAGCGTGGACTTGCCCGTCCCCGGCGGTCCCTCGATGACCACGTGCCGGCCCGCCGCCAGCGCCACGGTGAGCACCTCACGCTCCCGCTGCAGGCCGACCACGGGCGACGGGCCGCTGCGCTGCGTCATCCTCCGGGGCTCAGGGACGTTCCCCGGTCACGGCCCGGCCGGATCATGAGTCATACAGGATGACACCGCGGATGTTCTTGCCGTCCAGCAGGTCCTGGTAGCCCTGGTTGACCTGGTCCAGGGTGTAGGTGGAGGTGATCAGCTCGTCCAGCTTCAGGTCCCCGGACTGGTACAGCTCCACCATCCGCGGGATATCGGCGAACGGGTCGCCGGAGCCGAACAGGCTGCCCTGGATGCGCTTCTCGAACAGGGTCAGCATCGCGCCGGGCAGTTCGATCGTGTTCTTGCTGGGGTCGGCCAGGCCGGTCACCACGACCGTGCCGCCCTTGCGGATCGCGTTGAACGCGCTGGTCACGACCTCCGAGGTGACTACCCCGACGGTGACGATCGCCTTGTCCGCGCCCACGCCCCGGGTCAGCTGGGTGATCAGTTCCTGGGCCTCCTCGGCGGTCGCGCAGCTGTGCGTGGCGCCGAGTTGCTCGGCCGCCTCCCGCTTGTTGTCCAGCGGGTCGATGGCCACCACGTTCCGGGCGCCGGCCAGCGCCGCGCCCTGCACCGAGTTGATCCCGATGCCGCCGATGCCGTAGATGGCGATGGTGTCGCCCGGCTCGGTGGCCGCGGCGTGCACCGCGGAGCCGAAGCCGGTCGGCACCCCGCAGCCGATCAGCACGACCTTGTCCAGCGGCAGGTCCGGGTCGACCTTGATGGCCGAGTTCTCGGAGATGGTCGAGTACTGCGAGAACGTGCCGAGCATGCACATGCCGCCGAGGTCCTCGCCGTTCTGGTGGAACCGGTACGTGCCGTCGGGCAGGCACGCCGTCCAGGATGGTGGCGCCCATGTCGCACAGGTTCGACTTGCCGGTCGAGCACCACCGGCAGTGCCCGCAGACCGGCAGGAACGAGCAGATCACGTGGTCACCGGGTGCCAGCCGGGTGACGCCCGGGCCGACCTCCTCGATGATCCCGGCGCCCTCGTGGCCGCCCACGATCGGGAACCGGGGCACGATGTCACCGTGCCGCAGATGCTCGTCCGAGTGGCACAGGCCGGCCGCCACGTAGCGGATGAGCACCTCCCCGGCCTTGGGGGGATCAAGATCGAGTTCGGTGATCTCGAAGTCCTGGCCTACTCCGCGCAGAACCGCGGCCTTGGTCTTCATTGACCCTCCCGGATATCTATGACCGTGCTGTCACCCTAGATCCGGTATTCGCACGGGGCCAGTCCCCCGGACACGGCAGGCCCGGTCCGGGGTGCGGACGGGGCCTGCCGGGGCGCTCTGCGTGCGTCAGGGATAGCTGACGACGTCGCTGGGGCCGGGGTCCGCGGCGGTCACCGCGGCACCGGTGGAGTTGACCACGTGATCGATGCTGCCCGAGCCGTTCAGGAACCGGGTGAACACGTCGTGCAGCTGGACACCAGGGGTGTCCGGCACCGAGAACCCGGTGGCCGACTGGATCGGCACGCCCTGGTCGAAGAAGCAGTAGCTGCCCAGGCCGTAGCCGGTGAAGCTGGTGACCCGGGGAGAGATCACGAGGGCCGGGTAGCCGTCCGTGCTGGGCCCGGACATCCAGGCCGCCTGGCTGGGCGGGTCGTAGGGCATCTCGTTCTGGAAGAAGATGTCCTCGCCGCCCTGGCCGTTCCAGATGACCTCGTTCTTCTGGTAGTGCTCCACGGCCAGGCCGTAGGCGGTCACGTCGTTGCCGTTGACGACGAGGCCGGTGTCGGCGGGGTTGCTGGTCCAGCCCGCGCCCGGCGCCGTGATCCGCGCGCCAGGCCCAGATGTCGTCGAGGATCACGTGGGAGCTGTTGACCACCAGGCTGCCGGTGGCCGAGCCCGCGGTGGCCCCGCCGATCCGGAAGAACACGTCCTGCACCAGCGTGGGGTCTGACGCGCTGCCGGTCGCGGTGTCTAGCGGGCTGCCCACCTGGAGCAGCACCCGGCGAGTTCTCCGGGCCCGCGTCGATGATCATGCCGGAGAGCTTGACCCCGGGCACGCCCAGCACCTGCAGGGCGGCGGTGCCGTTCTGCGGGACCAGGGTGGGGAAGCCCAGGCCGAGCACGATCGTGTTCGGGCGGCTGACCAGGATCGGCGCCTTCAGGTCGTAGACACCGGGAGTCAGCAGGAGGTTCTGGCCCAGGGCCAGCGCGGCGTCGATGGCCAGCACCGGGGTGGCCGGCGTGGCGATGAAGAACGTGCTGATCGGCACCGGCGTGCCCGCTGCAGGGCCGTTCTGCCAGGTGGTACCCGAGGAATTGTGCTGCAGGGCCGGCACGAACACGCTGTAGTCGCCGGCCGCGTCCGTCTGCAGGAACGGCTCCTCCTGCGTCACCGGGCTGGTGGCCAGCGTGGTGTACGGTCCCGGCCCGTTCGCCGGCGGCGGGAAGCTCGTCGCGCGGGGCGCCGAGGTCACCGGAGAAGACCTGGTTCCAGACGCCGTTGCTCCAGCCGTCCAGGTTGCTGTTACGGACGATGAACTGCTGCTGGGAGCCGTTGATGACGGTGCCGCCGGAGAAAGCCGAGTCGGCGATGAACCCGCCGCTGGCGTAGTCCGGGCTGCCGTTGCAGTAGTCCATCAGCGACAGGTTGCCGCCGGTGATGCTGACCCGGCGCATCGGCGCCGCCTGGGACACGGCCCAGAAGTCGGTGCCGGCCTGGCAGCCCGTCTGGCCGGTCACGTTGATGGTGAGGTTGGACAGCGAGCGCCAGAAGTTGTCCAGCGCGAGCAGTTGCTGCTGTCGGTGGCCGGGAAGCACTGGTTGTACACGTTGACCGAGCCGTTGATGGTGACGTCCCCCGGGGAGCTGCCCAGGCCCGCGACCTCGGTGTAGTAGCCCACCTGGAACGATCAGCGGGTCCGCGGCCGAGCCGTAGGTGCCCGGCTCGAACAGCAGCGCGTAGCGCTGCGTGCCGAACTGGTTGGGGATCTGCTGGGCCGCGATCGAGTTCACCGTGGCCTGGATCTGGCTCTGCGGCATGCTCGGGGTGAACACGTACACGTCCGGCCCGAAGTCCGGCTCCCCGGCCAGGTGCGCGGCGGGGCTGACCGCGGCGGTGGCGGTCACCCGCGCGGGACCGGCGGGGCGTGCGGTGGCGGCGGTCCGCGCGGGAGCCGCCCAGGCCGGGGCGGCGGCCAGGCCGGACACGCCGAGCAGGCCGGACGCGCCGAGCAGCGCTGCCATCAGGATGGCGCCCCGGCGCAGGCGGCCGGTGCTCTGCAGGGATCTCAGGTTCATCAGCGGTCCGTTCCGCCGGCAGCACCGGTGCTACCGCGCTCCGTCCGACAGCATCTCCCAGGGGAGACGGACCTCCAAGATCCCGGTAACCGTTTTTATGACTTTTAAATAAAGGCCCGAACTATGGGGGCTCAGCGGTCGTGCAGCAGCTGCTCGAACGGGGTCACGGACGCGTACGGGTCCACCTCGGCGGCGGGCTTGCGGTGCTCGACCAGGGCAGCCAGCTCAGCGCCGGCCCGGTCAATCCGGGCGGTGAGCGCGTCGGCGGAGCCGCCCGACGCGCCCCAGTCCTCGGTCGCTGCGTAGACCGCGGTGGGCACGGTGACGGCCCGCAGGTAGCTGAACAGCGGGCGGATCGCGTGCTCCAGGGCGAGCGAGTGCCGGGGGGTGCCGCCGGTCGCCGCGATGAGCACCGTCTTGCCCTCCAGCGCGCCGGGCTCGAGCACGTCGAAGAACGACTTGAACAGCCCGTTGTAGGAACCGCTGAACAGCGGGGTGACCGCGATCAGCGCGTCGGCGCGGAGGACCTGCTCGATGGCCTCGCGCAGGGCCGGGGCGGGGAACCCGGTCAGCTGCGCGTTGACGATGTCATGCGCCAGGTCACGCAGCTCGATGGTGATGACCTCGGTCCCGGCCGGCAGGTGGCCCGCGGTGGCCGCGGCCAGCTTGTCGGCCAGCAGCCGGGTGGAGGAGGGCTGGCGCAGGCCGGCCGACACGACGGCGATGGTGCGCGCGGTCATCGGCGGCTCGTCTCAAGCTCCGCCGCGGCCTCGCCGGTCGCGGTCCCGCCGGTCCCCGCCCGCGATGCCGTCTCGGCTCCCGATGCCGTCTCGGCTCCCGATGCCGTCTCGGCCCGCGACGCCGCGACCAGGGACTCGTGCGTGGGGCCGTCGGGCACGCTGGCCGGGCGCAGCGCGTCGAGTTCGCGGCGCAGCACGGGGACCACCTCGCCGAGCAGGTCAAGCTGCTCGAGCACGGTCTTGAGGGGCAGGCCGGCGTGGTCCATCAGGAACAGCTGCCGCTGATAGTCGCCGAACTGCCCGCGGAACGTGAGCGTCTTGTCGATGACCTCCTGCGGGCTGCCCACGGTGAGCGGCGTCTGCTGGGTGAAGTCCTCCAGCGACGGCCCGTGCCCGTACACCGGCGCGTTGTCGAAGTAAGGGCGGAACTCGCGCACCGCGTCCTGGGAGTTCTTCCGCAGGTAGACCTGGCCGCCCAGGCCGACGATGGCCTGCTCCGGGGCGCCGTGCCCGTAGTGGGCGAACCGCTCCCGGTAGAAGTTGACCAGCCGGACGAAGTGGTCCGTGGGCCAGAAGATGTGGTTGGCGAAGAACCCGTCGCCGTAGTAGGCCGCTTGCTCCGCGATCTCCGGGCTGCGGATGGAGCCATGCCACACGAACGGCGGCACGCCGTCCAGCGGGCGCGGCGTGGAGGTGAAGCCCTGCAGGGGGGTGCGGAACTGGCCGGTCCAGTCCACGACGTCCTCGCGCCACAACCGGTGCAGCAGGTGATAGTTCTCGATGGCCAGCTCGATGCCCTGGCGGATGTCCTTGCCGAACCACGGGTACACCGGCCCGGTGTTGCCCCGGCCGAGCATCAGGTCCACCCGGCCGTCGGCCAGGTGCTGCAGCATGGCGAAATCCTCCGCGATCTTCACCGGGTCATTGGTGGTGATCAGCGTGGTGGCGGTGGACAGGATGAGCGTGTCGGTCTGGGCGGCGATAAAGCCGAGCATGGTCGTGGGCGAGGAGGGCACGAACGGCGGGTTGTGGTGCTCGCCGGTGGCGAACACGTCGAGGCCGATCTCCTCGGCCTTGCGGGCCATGGCGACCATCGCCTTGATCCGCTCGTGCTCGGCCGGGGTCCGGCCGGTGATGGGATCGGTCGTGACATCGCCGACGCTGAAGATCCCGAACTGCATCGCTGCTCCCGCTCTGGCCTGCCGGCCTGGTCCCGGCCTGCTGTTCCGCTGGCTTACTTTATTGAGCGTGCAACTACATCAGCGGGGTGGTTATTCCATTCCGCGGCCGCCCAGGCGGCCAGGACGGCGCCGGAGTTGGCGGACAGGTGCAGCAGCACCGGCGCGGCCAGGCTGCCGGATCGCTCCCGCAGCCCGGACAGCAGCAGGCCGGCTGCGGCGGCCGCCGCCACGGCCGCCGCGGTGCAGCCCAGCGTGGCCCGGCGGCTGCCCGTCACCTGGTTGACCCGCAGGGCGTCCAGGGTGGGCCGGATGTGCCAGAGGCCGAACACGCCGCTGGTCATGGCGAGCGCGGCCGGCCGGGGCAGGACCCGGATCAGGGCCGCCTGGAGCACCCCGCGGAACGCGGTCTCTTCCCACAGCACGGTGCCCACCGGGATGCGGACCATGGCCTGGTAAGCAACCTCGCGCCGGGACAGTCCGGTGACCCGCCGGTCGCCGAGGACCGGCCGGGTCGCGGGCACGGCGGCCAGGATGACCCAGCCCGCGCCCAGGGCCAGCGCCACCGGCCCGCCCGTGCGCACGCCCGCAGCCACCTGGCCGCGCCGCAGGCCCAGCTCGGTGGCGGTCAGGCCGCTGCCGGCCGCCGCCGCCAGCGCGATAGCGGTCGCGCCGAGATTGGCGGCCGGATACCACGCCCCGGGCCAGCGCAGCCGCCGGCCAGGTTGTTGTACGTGGTCAGCCCGGCGGCCAGGGCGGCCGCGAACGCGGCGTCCCGTCGCGGCCGGGGCCGGGGCCGGGGGCTGCTCATCCGCCCGGAAGGACCAGGCCGGTCTCGTAGGCCAGGACCACGGCCTGGGTGCGGTCCCGCAGGCCGAGCTTCATCAGGATGCGGCTCACGTGCGTTTTCACCGTCTGTTCCGCGACGATCAGGTGGCCCGCGATCTCCGCGTTCGACAAGCCCCGGGCGACCAGGGCCAGCACCTCCGACTCGCGTTCGGTCAGTTCCCGCAGCTTCTTGCGGTCGGGCCCGCGCGGCGCGCCCATCCGGGCGAATTCGGCGATGAGGCGCTTGGTCACGGCGGGGGACAGCAGTGCGTCGCCGGCCGCGACGACCCGCACCGCATCGGCGAGCTCGCGGGCCGAGGCGTCCTTGAGCAGGAAGCCGCTCGCTCCCCAGCGCAGCGCCTGGTACACGTAGTCGTCCAGGTCGAAGGTGGTCAGCACCAGGACCTTGGGGGTGGGCCCGCGGGCCGTGATCTGCCGGGTGGCCTGCAGGCCGTCCAGCACCGGCATGCGGACATCCATCAGGATCACGTCCGGTTTCAGCTGCCCGGCGCGCAGGACGGCTTCCTGCCCGTTCACGGCCTCACCCACCACCTCGATATCGGGCTCGCTGTTCAGCAGGGTGGTGAAGCCGGACCGGACCATGCCCTGGTCGTCGGCGATCAGGACGCGGACGGTCATGGCTGGCTCTCCCGGGGGTCCGTGGCGTCGGGCAGGACGGCGGTGACCAGGAACCCGCCGTCCTCGGTGGGGGTCGCGTCCAGGTGGCCGCCCAGCATCGCGGTGCGCTCGCGCATCCCGATGATGCCCTGACCGGTGCCCGGGCCGGCCCGGACAGGTCTGCGGGATGCAGGCCGTTCCCGGGGTCACCGCCGCCGGGGCGGGATCCTCCTCCACCGGCCGCGCTGGCCTGGCCCGCGTCGTTGCGTACCTTGAGGACCACCGAGCTGGGGGCGTAGGCCAGCTCCACCCGCACGGCGGAGCCAGGTGCATGCCGCATCGCGTTGCTCAGCGCCTCCTGCAGGATCCGGTAGGCGGACAGATCCACGCCCTGCGACAGGGCGCGGGGCGTGCCACTGACGGCGGTACTCACCCGCACGCCCCCGCTGCGGGCCGAGTCCAGCAGCCCGGCCAACTCGGCCAGGCCCGGCTGCGGCGCGGTGTCCGCGCCGCCGCTGCGCAGCACGCCGAGCAGGCGGCGCAGTTCGCTGAGCCCGCTCAGCGCGCTGGCCCGGATGTCCGCGAAACTCTCCATCAGCTCGGGCGGGGGATCGGCGACCTTCCGCGGGGCGGCCTCCGCCTGGATGGCGATCACCGACATGTGGTGGGCCACGATGTCGTGCAGTTCCCGGGCGATGCGCTGGCGTTCTTGCAGCAGCGCCCGCTCACCTTCGAGGCGCCGGGTCTGCTGGGCGAGCTCGGCGCGGCCGCTGCGCCGGATCCGGACGATCGCGCCGCCGAGCAGGGGGATGGCCATCAGGAGCGTGCCCGCGCTGGTCCGCGCGTCGATGAGGATGGCGCCCAGCACCGTCACCACCGCCACGGTGGCCACGAACCAGGGCTTGCCCCGCACCGCCACCGAGTACAGGCACAGGGCGTACACCAGCAGGGCCGCGGGCACGTACGGCGCGGAGGACAGGGCGCGCGGCCCGATGGCGATCGACGTCCAGGTCAGTGAGATCGCGGCCGCTGCCCAGGCCACGGCCGGGAACCGGGTCCGCAGCACGAGCGGCGCGGCGACCAGGAACGCGAAGAAGGCCAGCGCCCCGGCGCCGAACCTCTGGCCGTGCGTGGCGTTCGCGGTATCCAGCCAGGAGACCGTGATCGCGAACAGGATGAGCGCGAACACCGTGTCGGCCACGAACACCGGGTTGACCGGACCGCGCTGGAACCGCCGGAGCCACCCCGGATGGGGAGACGGCGGATCGGTGGCGCCGGCCGCGACCAGCGACGCGATCCGGTCCGGGAGCCCAGAACTCATGAACCCAGCGTAGGCGCGCCGGCCCCGGCCCTTCGTGACCCGCGCGGGGGATCTGCCCGGCCCTACTCAGGTAGGGGGCCGGCCTCCGCAGACGGCCCCGCCAGTACTTCAGAGCCAGGCCCGCAATGGGTCCCGCAGCGTGACGCCGGCTACCCGGGCCGGTCCGTAGCTTCCTGCCCAGTACCCCGACTGGACCAGGAAGGACACACCATGAGACTGCGCCGCGTGAGCGCTATCGCCGCGGCCGCGGCCGTCGCCGCCGCCACGCTGACCGCGGCGGTGAGCCCGGTCCCGCCGGCCGACCCGCCGGTGTCCCTGCCCGCCCTCACCCCGCACGCGCTGTCCGCGCGTTACGCCGCCAGCACCCGGGCTGCCACCCGGGCGGCCCGGGCGGCCGCCCGCTCCGGCGACCCGGCACTGGCCCGGTCCCTCCGGGCCCTGGGCCGCCAGCACCTGCTGGCCTTCGACGCCAGCGGCCAGGGGGAGGCGGTCGAGGTGCTCGGCAACCTGGCCACCGCCCGCCGGGTCGCCGTCCTCGTCCCCGGTTCCGACACCTCGCTGGCCACGTTCGCCTCCCGCGGCACCGCGTCGCCGGCCGGGGGTGCCCGGGCGCTGGCCACGCAGGCCCGGCGGCTCGATCCCGGTGCCCGCCTGGCGGTGATCGCCTGGCTGGGCTACCGCACCCCGAGCCTGCTCAGCCTGGCCGTCCTCACGTCGGGGAACGCGGGGCAGGGCGCGCAGGCCCTGCGGCCGTTCGTGTCCGGCCTGGCCAGCCGCGGCGATCAGGTCGCGCTGCTGTGCCACAGCTACGGCTCGGTAGTGTGCGGGCTGGCCGCCGCCGACCTGCCGGTGACCGACATCGCCGTGTACGGCAGTCCCGGCATGGACGCGGCCACCGTGGCGTCCCTGCACACGACCGCCCGGGTCTGGGCCGGCCGGGAAGCGGGCGACTGGATCCGGTACGTGCCGCACGACCGCGTGCTGGGCGTGGGGTTCGGGACCGATCCGATGTCACCGTCGTTCGGCGCCCGCCGGTTCGGCTGCGGAAGCGCCGGCCACAGCAGCTACCTGCAGCCCGGCAGCGAGTCGCTGCGCAACCTGGCCTACATCGCGCTGGGCCAGCCCGGCAAGGTCACCCGGTGAAGGCGGCCTTCGTCCGGTACGCCCGGACCATCGACGCGGCCACGCCGGCCGGGCGTGACCGCACCGTGGACGCCCTGCGGGCGCTGGCCATCGCGGGCGTGATCCTCGGCCACTGGCTGGTCACAGCCCTGGTGGTCACCCGCTCCCCGGCCGGTGCGGGGCTGCGCGACACCAGCCCGCTGGCCGCCCATCCCGGCCTGGCGCCGGTGTCCTGGATCTTCCAGACCCTCGCGATCTTCTTCTTCGTCGGCGGGTACGCCGCGGCAAGAAGTTTCAAGGGCAGCTATCTCACCTGGCTGCGCGCCCGGCTGGTCCGGCTGGGCCGCCCGGTGCTGGTGCTCGCCGCGGTCTGGGTGCCGCTCACGATCGCGATGATCCTCGCCGGGGTGCGGCCCTCCACCATTCACACCATCGTCTGGCTGGTGCTCAGCCCGCTGTGGTTCCTGGGGGTGTTCGCCGGGCTGACCGCGCTGACCCCGCTGGGGGTGGCGCTGGTGCGCCGGCTCGGCGGCCTGGCCGCGCTGATCCCGCTGGCCGTGGTGGCCGGGGTGGACGCCGCGCGGTTCGGCCTCGGCGGCCCCGCGTGGCTGGGCTGGATCAACGTCGCGGCTGGCTGGCTGGTCCCGTACCTGCTCGGCGTGGCCTGGGCGCGCGGGGCGTTCCGCGGCTGGAAGGTGCCCGCCGCCATGCTGGCCACGGGTGCGGGCGCCACGGCTGCGCTGATCATCTGGGCCGGTTACCCGGCCAGCATGGTGGGCGTGAACGGCGCGCACATCTCGAACCTGAACCCGCCCACGCTGGCCGCCGTCACCTTCGGGGTGGCCCAGGTCGGCCTGGCGCTGCTGCTGCGGCCCCTGCTGGCCCGGGTGATGCGCCACCCCCTGGCCTGGGCCCCGGTCGCCCTGGCCAACCTGTCCGCGATGACCCTGTTCCTGTGGCATCAGTCGGCGTTCCTGGCCGTGACCATGACCGGGTCGCTGATCGGCCGCCTGCCCGGGCTGCTCACGGGGCCGTCCGGAGCCGGCTGGATCGCCGAACGGCTGGCCTGGCTGCCTGTCTTCGCGGCGGCACTGGCCCTGGCGTGGCTCGTGTTCCACCGCGCCGAGCGCCCGCGCCAGCGGCGGCACCGGGCACCCGCACCAGCAGCCGCCACCCCGGCGGACGCACCAGCCACAGCCGGCCCGGCGCCCGCGCCAGCCGGCCCGGCGGGCGTGCCGGGCCGGCTGGCGCGGCGCTAAGCCGTCTTCAGCCGCTCCAGCAGGGCCTCGTGCTCGTCCCACAACGCTTCCGGCAGGTAGCTGCCGAACGTGCTGAAGTACTCGCGGGTGTGGTCGGCCTCGTCCTGCCAGGTGGCGGTGTCCACCGAGAGCAGCAGCGTCAGGTCGGCCTCGCTGACCGCCAGGCCGCTGGTGTCCAGGGCGTCCTCGGTGGGCAGGTTGCCGATCGGGGTGGCCTGCGCCCCGGCCTCGCCGTTCAGCCGCTCCGTGATCCACTTCAGCACGCGGCTGTTGTCACCGAAGCCGGGCCAGGCGAACTTGCCGTCGGCGTTCTTCCGGAACCAGTTCACCGCGTAGATCCGGGGCAGCTTTCCCGGATCGGTCAGGCCGCCGACCTCCAGCCAGTGGCCGAAGTAGTCACCCATGTTGTAGCCGCAGAACGGCAGCATCGCGAACGGGTCGTGGCGCAGCTCGCCGACCGTGCCCTCAGCCGCCGCGGTCTTCTCGGACGCGATCGTCGCCCCGATGAACACGCCGTGCTGCCAGGAGTAGGCCTCGGTGACGAGCGGTACCGCGGTGGCCCGGCGGCCGCCGAACATGATCGCCGAGATCGGCACCCCGGCCGGGTCGTCCCACTCCGGCGCGATCGACGGGCACTGCGCCGCGTCCACCGTGAACCGGGAGTTGGGGTGGGCGGCCGGGCGGCCGGAGTCCGGCGTCCAGTCCTGGCCCCGCCAGTCGGTCAGGTGGGCTGGCGGCTCGTCGGTCAGGCCTTCCCACCACACGTCCCCGTCGTCGGTGAGGGCCACGTTGGTGAAGATGGTGTTGCTGGCCATCATGGTGAGCGCGTTCGGGTTGGTGACCGCGCTGGTACCGGGGGCGACGCCGAAGAAGCCGGCCTCCGGGTTGATCGCGTGCAGCCGGCCGTCTGCGCCGAACCGCATCCAGGCGATGTCGTCGCCGATGGTCTCGATCTTCCAGCCGGGGATCGTGGGCTGCAGCATGGCCAGGTTGGTCTTGCCGCACGCGGACGGGAACGCCGCCGTGATGTACTTCGGCTCGCCCTGCGGCGGGGTGACCTTGAGGATGAGCATGTGCTCGGCCAGCCATCCCTCGTCGCGGGCCATGGCCGAGGCGATCCGCAGCGCGTAGCACTTCTTGCCCAGCAGGGCGTTCCCGCCGTACCCCGACCCGTAGGACCAGATCTCCCGGGTCTCCGGGAAGTGGGAGATGAACTTGGTCGTGTTGCACGGCCACGGCACGTCGGCCTGGCCTGGCTGCAGGGGCGCGCCCACCGAGTGAACCGCCCGGACGAAGAACCCGTCCGTGCCCAGCGCGTCCAGGACCGGGGTGCCCATCCGGGTCATGATCCGCATCGACGCCGCCACGTACGGCGAGTCGGTGATCTCCACGCCGAGCTGGGAGATCGGCGAGCCGAGCGGGCCCATGCAGAACGGGACCACGTACATGGTCCGGCCGGCCATGGCGCCGGCGAACAGCGAGGCAAAGGTCGCGCGCATCTCTGCGGGGTCGATCCAGTTGTTCGTCGGCCCGGCGTCCTTTTCCTGCTCCGAGCAGATGAACGTGCGGTCCTCGACCCGGGCGACATCCGAGGGGTCCGAGCGGGCCAGGAAGCTGCCCGGCCGCAGGTCCGCGTGGAGCGGCAGCAGCGTGCCCTGCTCGACCAGCAGGCTGGTGAGCTGAGTCCATTCCGCCTCGGAGCCGTCGCACCACTGCACGCGGGCGGGCTGGGTCAGGGCTGCGATGTCCGTTACCCAGTCGATCAGGCCGCTGTGTGCCGTCGGCGGCTGCTGCAGTCCTGGAATAGCGTCACTCACAGGATGTCCTCCCAATCACCGGCCGCTACCCGCAACTCGTCTAGCGCGGGGTCTCAAAAAGAAACCGGAAGCCACCTTAACAAGATGCACTCAAAGCCCGGCGGAGTGGTAGACCTGCATGTGTGGAGGTTTGTGGCGCTCAGCTCGCGATTCTGTAAAGCTTGTGAACAGGATGTGCGGTGGTCTAGACCGATTCACTGAGCGAAGGCCCGCGGGACCTGCGTGACTATTCGCGGGGGGTCTGGAAGTTGCGCGCCAGTGAACGATGATCGAGAACAGCGCGAACTTCACCAGACGGGATGTGATGGTGGTCACGAAAGCGCGGGTGGGCGTCCGGCTGCGCCGTTTCCGCGAGGAACGGGGTCTCACCCAGGCGGCGCTGGCCAGCGCGCTGGGCATCTCGCCAAGCTACGTGAACCAGCTGGAGTCCAGCCAGCGCCCGATGACGGCCTCCGTCCTGCTCAAGCTGGCCAGCGTGTTCGACGCGGATCTGCAGCAGTTCTCGGCCGAGGATGCCGACCGCCTCGTGGCGCAGCTCCGCGACGTGCTCACCGATCCCTCGGTCGGCGAGCAGATCTCGATGGCGGAGATCCGGGAGCTGGCCGCGGCCATGCCGGCCGTGGGGCGGTACGTCATCGAGCTGCACCGCCGTTACCGGCACGGCCGGGACGTCAACGAGACGATCATGACCCGGATCGACGCGGGCGCGGCAGGGTCGATGTCGGTGCCCCCGCCCATGGCCCAGGAGGAAGTGCAGGAACTCTTCTACGCGCGGCGGAACTACTTCCCCGCGCTCGACCTCGCGGCCGAGCGGATCTTCGAGCAGGCCGACCTCCGGGTCGGCAACACGGAGGCCGGGATCACCGAGCGGCTGGCCCGGCGGCACGGCATCCGGGTGGCCGACCTGTCCGACCGTGACCAGGACGTCAAGCGCCGCTACGACCCCGAGGCCCGGGTGCTGGTCCTGTCCCCGCTGCTCAACTCCGGCCAGCGGGCCTTCCAGCTGGCCACCCACCTGGCCTCGGTCGAGCTGGCCGGGGAGATCGACCAGATCGTCACCGAGGCCAACCTGTCCGGTGACGACGCCCGCATGCTCTGCCGGATCGGCCTGGCCAGCTACTTCGCCGGCGCCCTGGTCCTGCCCTACCGGCCGTTCCTGGACGCCGCGGAGACGGTGGGCTATGACATCGCGCTGCTGCAGCGGCGGTTCGACGTGGGCTACGAGACCGTCGCGCACCGCCTCAGCACGCTGCAGCGTCCCGGGGCCCGCGGCGTGCCGTTCATCTTCGTGCGGGTCGACCGGGCGGGCAACATCTCCAAGCGCCAGTCGGCGACCAGCTTCCACTTCTCCCGGGTCGGCGGCTCCTGCCCGCTGTGGAACGTCTACGAGGCGTTCGTGCACCCGGGCGAGATCCAGACCCAGCTCGCCCAGATGCCCGACGGCCGCAGCTACCTGTGGGTGGCCCGGACCGTGTCCCGGCGCTACGGCGGCTACGGCACGCTCGGCAAGACCTTCGCCGTCGGCCTGGGCTGCGACCTGCGGCACGCGCACCGGCTGGTCTACTCCCACGGCCTGGACCTGGGCAGCCCCTCCGCGCTGGTCCCGATCGGCCCGGGCTGCAAGGTGTGCGACCGGACCACCTGCCCGCAGCGGGCCTTCCCCGCCCTCGGCAAGCCGCTCGACCCGAACCCCCATCACGGCAGCTTCATCCCGTACGCGACCGGGGACGGCGGCCCCACCCCGCCGGACGCCCGGCAGGCCTGAGACCCGGTGCCGCCCGCCGGCCCGTACCGCCATCCCCGGGGAATCCCGCCGGCGGCCGGGACGCTGACATGGCCATGAAGAAGATTGGCTTCCTGTCGTTCGGGCACTGGCGGGCCGCCCCCGGCTCGCAGACCCGCACCGCCTCCGACGCGCTGCTGCAGACGATCGACCTGGCCCAGGCGGCCGAGGACACCGGGATCGACGGGGCGTTCGTCCGCGTGCATCACTTCGAGCGGCAGCTGGCCTCGCCATTCCCGCTGCTGGCCGCCATCGCGGCGCGGACCAGCCGGATCGAGATCGGGACCGCGGTCATCGACATGCGGTACGAGAACCCGCTGTACATGGCGGAGGAGGCCGCCGCGGCTGACCTGATCAGCGGCGGCCGTCTGCAGCTCGGGATCAGCCGGGGATCACCGGAGACCGTGCTGCGCGGCGCGGAGTCGTTCGGCTACCGGCCGGGCGACGGGGAGACCGACGCGGACGCCGCGCGGCGCAAGACCGAGCTCTTCCTGGCCGCGATCGGCGGCGCGGCGGTCGCCCGCACCGACCCGGCCCGGACCGGGATCAGCGGCGGGCTGGCCATCCAGCCGCAGTCGCCGGGCCTGGCCGACCGGATCTGGTGGGGGTCGGGCACCCGGTCCACGGCCCAGTGGGCGGCCCGGGCCGGGATGAACCTGCAGAGTTCCACGCTGCTGTCCGAGGACACCGGGGTGCCGTTCGACCAGCTCCAGGCGGAGCAGATCCGGCTGTACCGCGAGGCGTGGGCGGAGCGCGGCCCCGGGCGCGAGCCCCGGGTCTCGGTGTCGCGCAGCGTCCTGCCGATCACCGAGGACATCGACCGGAGGTACTTCGGTGACCAGCAGCACGAGGACCAGATCGGGCTGCTGGAAGGCGTGCGCTCCCGGTTCGGCCGGACCTATGTGGGCGAGCCGGACCGCATCGCCGCCGAGCTCGCGGCGGATGAGGCCGTCCGCGCCGCGGACACGGTGCTGTTCACCGTGCCGAACCAGCTCGGGGTGGAGTACAACGCCCGCATCCTGGCCACCATCGCCCGGGACATCGCACCCGCGCTCGGCTGGGCCCCGGCGGGCGCCGCGACCGCCGCATGACCGGGTCCTGACCGGGCCCGTCGCGGTGCCGCGCATCGGGCCAGGCCGGCTGACGTAGACTGCGCTGTCGTTGTGCCTGACGCATCACGTTCCGTATGGAGAACCGGCCATGAGCATTGAGAAGCCTGAGATCGACTTCCCCGGCGGCGAGCCGCCGTCCGACCTGCAGATCACCGACGTCTGGGAGGGTGACGGCGCGGTCGCGAAGGCGGGCGACACCGTCGAGGTGCACTACGTCGGGGTGGCGTACTCCACCGGCGAGGAGTTCGACGCCAGCTGGAACCGCGGGTCCCCGCTGCAGTTCCGGCTGGGCGTGGGCCAGGTCATCGCCGGCTGGGACCAGGGCGTGCAGGGCATGCGGGTCGGCGGCCGCCGGCAGCTGATCATCCCGCCCGGCCTGGCCTACGGCGACCGCGGGGCCGGCCGTGACATCGCCCCGGGCGAGACCCTGATCTTCGTCTGCGACCTGGTCTCGACCTGATCACCCGGGCCTGACGGCCGCGGCTAGCGCGGGGACAGCACGCAGAACTCGTTGCCCTCGGGGTCGGCCAGCACCGTCCAGGACACGCCGTCACCCTGGCCGACGTCCGCGGGGACCGCGCCCGCGTCACGCAGCCGGGCCACCTCGGCCGCCGGATCGCCGCCCCGGTACGGCGCCACGTCCGGGTGGACCCGGTTCTTGACCAGCTTCGCGCCGGGGACGTGCAGGAATTCCAGGTAGGGTCCGACGCCGCGGGGGGACCGGAGCCCGGCGATCTCGTCCTCGGTGCGGGTGATCTCCCACCCGGCCGCGCCGGCCCAGAACCGGGCCAGCGCCGCGGGGTCCCTGCAGCCGGTCACGATGGCCGCCACCGGGCCGGTGTCCCGGTAGATATCCCGCGGCTCCAGCACGCAGAATTCGTTGCCTTCCGGGTCGGCCATGACGACCCACGGCACGTCCCCCTGGCCGATATCCAGCGGGCGACCGCCCAGGTCCCGGGCCCGGGCGACCAGCTCAGCCTGATGCGCGGCCGAGCTGCTGGCCAGATCCAGGTGCACCCGGTTCTGGCCGGCCTTGGGCTCGGGCACCGGAACGAAGACCAGCGGCACGGCGACCGGATCGGGATAGGTAAAGCCGGCGGGCCACACGTCCACTTCCGCCGCGGCCTCCTCAGCGATCTGCCAGCCCAGCAGGCCGGACCAGAACCGGGCCAGCCCGGCAGGGTCGCCGGCGTCGGCCACCAGGTGAACTAGGCGAGTCGGCATGGGAGCAGCCTTCCCCGGAGCATCCGTATCACCCACTCGCGGGCGGCACCGTGTCCCAGAGCTCGTTGAACGCGATGCTGTCGTAGAAGGCGGTGCCGTCGACGACCTTGCCGCCGGCCAGCGTCATGATCCAGGCGTACGTGTTGGTGTAGACGGTCCCGGCGACGGTACGGCCCTCGCCGTCCCACACCACCACCACCGTGCTCGCCGCCTCGTCCTCATACATGCTGCGGATGCGCACCGGCCGGAACGGCTCCTGGTCGCTGAACCGTTCCGCGAACGGGTGCAGCACCTGGTCCACGAACTCCCGGGTGCTGGCGTACTTCCCGGATGCGGCTGACCGGCCGGCAATCTCCCAGGTCATAGTGTCCGCGAAGATGCTCGATACGTAGCCGGTGCCGTCCTGCCAGGCCGTGAAGGCGTCCGCCACGACATCCTTGTTCCTGCTCATGGGGGCCTGATTCCCTCGGTAGACGGCAGCCACGCCTGACGCTAGCGCGGCTGGCGGTAGCAGGGAACAGCCGGGGCCGCCGGGACGCTGTGCTGTATGTAGTGCCCCGCCACCAGTGGGGCCGCAACCGAAGGAGCTGAGGTGTCCGACACCTACCACAAGGACCCCCAGGCCATATCCCAGCTCACGCCGGAGCAGTACCGGGTCACCCAGAAGAAGGGCACCGAGCCTGCGTTCCGCAACGAGTACTGGGACAACAAGGAACCCGGCATCTACGTGGACGTCGTATCCGGCGAGCCGCTGTTCGCCTCCGTGAGCAAGTACGACAGCCGCACCGGCTGGCCGAGCTTCACGGTGCCGATCGAGCCGGGCAACGTCGTGCAGAAGCGTGACTTCGGGCTGGGCATGCTCCGGACCGAGGTCCGGTCCGCGCACGGGGACAGCCATCTCGGCCACGTGTTCCACGACGGGCCCGCCGACCAGGGCGGCCTGCGGTACTGCATCAACTCCGCGGCCCTGCGCTTCATCGGCCTCGATGACCTGGAACGCGAAGGCTACGGGGCGTACCGCACGCTGTTCGAGCAGACAGACGACGACACGAGGAGTACGACGCGATGAGCACCAACTACGAGAAGGCCATCCTGGCCGGCGGCTGCTTCTGGGGCGTGCAGGATCTCATCCGCAAGCGCCCCGGCGTGATCTCCACGCGGGTCGGGTACACGGGCGGCGACGTGCCGAACGCGACCTACCGGAACCACGGCAGCCACGCCGAGGCCATCGAGATCACCTTCGACCCGGACCAGATCTCCTACCGGGACCTGCTGGAGTTCTTCTTCCAGATCCACGACCCGAGCACGCGGAACCGGCAGGGCAACGACGTCGGGGCCAGCTACCGCTCGGCGATCTACTACACCAGCGACGCGCAGAAGCAGGTCGCTGAGGACACCATCGCCGACGTCAACGCCTCCGGCCTGTGGCCGGGCAAGGTGGTCACCGAGGTCGAGCCCGCGGGGCCGTTCTGGGAGGCCGAGCCGGAGCATCAGGACTACCTGGAGAAGTACCCGAACGGCTACACCTGCCACTTCGTCCGGCCGGGCTGGAAGCTGCCGCACCGGGCGGACACGGTCACTCAGTAGCGGGACGGCCCGCCCGGGACGGGGCGACCCGTCCCACGGTCGGCGGGCTCGCGGGTCACCGGGTCACCGGCAGGGTCATGACGAGCACGTCGCAGACGGGGGCGCCCGGATCCGGATCACGCGTCCGGGCGACCTTGCGCCAGCCCCAGTTCCGGAACGCGGCCTGCGCCGGGGCGGCGGCGGGCAGCACGGTGAGCGTGGCCCGTTCCTCGGGCCGCCTGGCCAGCACCAGATCGTGCAGGGCCGCGCCGATGCCCTGGCGCCGCCAGGACGCGCGGACGGCCAGGTCGGTCACGGCGAACGTGCGGCCGGGATGCTCGGCCGTGACCTCCTCCGGCACCCTGGTGGTCAGCTGGCGCCACCAGGGGGTGGACGGCCGGAGCGGGAACCCGGCCGCGTACCCGACCAGGAACCCGCCGCGGCGGGCCTCGGCCAGCACATAGCCGGGCTGGCGGCGCTGGACCCGGAAGCGGTCCGCGAACCGGGCCGCCGCCCCGTCCTCGCCGTACGGCGCGGCCGCGTACACCTCGGCGTGCAGGGCCTGCAGTTCGCCGGTGTGCGCGCCCGCCGCCGTCCCGTCCAGCACCTGGAACGTGATGTCGGGCGCGGCCGGGGTCACCGCGGGGATCCCATAGCTGGCCTCGTCACGTGGGGCATTATCGCCGGGAGGCCGCCCAGCGGCCTGCCTGCCCGGCCCGGCCCGCCCGGCCCGGCCTGCCCGCCGGGCGCCCCGGCCTACGCCTGCAGCTGGCGGCTGAGCTCGCCGAAGAAAGGTATCGACTCCGCCGGGCTCAGGGACGTGGCGCTGAGCCGGTTCATGATGTCGAGGTAATGGTCGGTGGCGGCCGGCTTTTCCAGGTACAGGGCGCCGGTGAGCTGCTCGATGTACACCACGTCCGGGACCTCGGGCTCGCTGAACCGCAGGATCGTGAACGAGCCGCCGGCCGCGTCATGACCGCCCGCCCGGAACGGCACCACCTGCAGCGTGACGTTGGGCAGCTGGGCGGCCTCGGCCAGCCAGCGGAGCTGGGCCTGCATGACCTTGACCCCGCCCACCGGGCGGCGCAGCGCGGCCTCATCCAGCACCGACCACACCCGGGGCGGCTTCGCCGCGGTCAGCAGTTCCTGCCGCTTCATCCGGACCGCCACCCGCCGGTCGATCTCGTCGGGAGATATGCCGCGGACGCCGAGCGCGGTCACGGCGCGGGCGTAGGCCTCGGTCTGGAAAAGCCCGTGCACGAACTGCAGGTCAAAGGAGCGGATGCGGGAGGCGGACGCCTCCAGGCCCAGGTAGGGCTCGAACCAGCCGGGCAGGATGTCACCGAACTGGGCCCACCATTCCTGGGTCTGCGCCTGCCCGGCCAGGCCCAGCATCGCGCTGGTGACCTGCGAATCGGTCACGCCGTACAGCGTGAGCAGGTCGCGCAGGTCGCGTTCCTTGAAGCCGACGCGCCCGTTCTCCATGCGGCTGATCTTGGAACGCGAGGACCGGATGTGCCACCCCGCGGCCTCGGGGGTGATTCCCGCCGCCTCACGAAATCGCCTGAGCTGGCCGCCCAGCATCATCCGCGCCGCTGCCGAGCCGACCGTGGCTCCCTCGCCGGGAAGGCCGCCGCCCGGCTCTTCACTCATCTCGCCTCGACCCTTTGCTCTGCCGCGTCTGGCCCGGACGCCCGGCCCCGCCGAAAATGGCCGCACAAATGGCGCTTTTGTGACGTGCTCCACGCTATCACCCGGCGTGCTCACAGACATTCGGGTCCACGCGCCAGGTCCGGGTTAAACCGCTGGTCAGCCTGGGTTCTTCGGGGGCGCGGGGCGCCACTGCGGGGTGGCCAGCTGGCGGGCCCGGTGCAGGTCGGCAAAGTACGCGCTCGACCGCCGGTCCCACAGGAAGACGATAATGGTCAGGCCGACGGCCCATTCGGCCACGCTGACGATCCAGGTTGACTCGGTCGCCAGCCCCCGGGAATGGGCATGCAGCACCGCCAGGCTGTCGAGGACGAACAAGGCGGTGGCCAGGGCCCGCACCCCGGGCCGGCCCCGCCGGGTCCGCCGGGCCATGGCCAGCCACACGCCGATGCTGATCAGCCCGCCGGCGATGGTGACCAGCAGCGCGCCGGTGGCCGCCGCGCCGGGCGCTGCGTGCGCGGCCGGGAACTGCCGCCTGAGCGCGGGTGCCGTCGCGAGGGCGGCCAGGATGCTGGCCGCGGCCAGGGCGCTGCCCACGTACATGAGCCGGACCGCGTTGATCATGGGGCGCGGCGGGACCGGCCGTGCGGCGGCCGGTGGCGTGCGCGGGCTGGGCTGCCCGGGGCCGGCCAGGGTGGCGGCGGGCGGCCCGTTCTGCGCCGCCGGCGGCCTCGCGGGGCCGGCCATGGCCGGGGACGGCTGGCCGGGCCAGGGCGCGGTGGCCTGGCCGGCCTGGGCCAGGCAGAATTCCAGGATCTGGCCCGGCGCGGGCCGGTCCGCGGCGTCCTTCCGGAGACAGCGCTCGATCAGGGTGCGCAGCTGCGGCGGGCATCCCTCCAGGTCCGCGGGCTGGTGCAGGACGCGGTAGGAGACGGCCGCGGTGTGACCCTCGCCGAAGGGGGAGCGGCCCAGGACGGCGTAGGCGGCCAGCGAGCCGAGGGCGAACACGTCGATCGCCGGGGTCACCGGCTGGCCGAGGATCTGCTCGGGCGCCATGAACTGCGGTGAGCCCACCATCATGCCGGTGCGGGTCAGTGACGTCGCTTCCAGCGCCCGGGCGATCCCGAAGTCGATCACCCGCGGGCCGTCCGGCGCGAGCAGCACGTTGGACGGCTTGAGATCACGGTGCACCAGCCCGGCGGCATGGATGGCCTGGAGGGCTTCGGCGACGCCGGCGATCAGGCGGAAGGCCATGGCCTCCGGCATCGGCCCGTGGCTGGCCACGGCCTGCTGCACGGACGGCCCCGGCACGTAGGCCGTCACCAGCCACGGGGGCGAGGCGTCGGGGTCGGCGCCGAGGAGCTGCGCGGTGTACAGCCCGTGGACCCGGCGGGCGGCCTGGATTTCGTGCCGGAAGCGGGCCCGGAATTCCGGGTCCTCGCTGAGCTCGGGCCGGACCACCTTCAGCGCGACCGGGCGGCCGGCCGGGGTGGACGCCAGGTAGACCCGTCCCATGCCCCCCGCGCCGAGCCGGGCCCGTATCCGGTACCCCGCGATCTCGGCGGGATCATCGCTGGTCAATGGCTGCATGACTCGACCCCTCGTCCGTCCGCCGCCCCCGGCCAGCCGTGGCCGCGGCCGGTCACCAGTGGCCGGGGAAAGCCGTGCTGGCCTGCACGTATCAGCTCATTCCCGGCACCGAATCTAACCTCTTTCCCCCAGCAGCACCCGGAAACCCCGCCCATCAGCGGACTGCCGCGCTGCCGGTGCCGTTCTCGCCCTAACGGTCCGCCCGCCGCAGTCGTCCCGCGCCGGAGTGCCTCCCGCGTCCGGCGGAGGCCGCCACCGGCCAGCTGGCCGGGCGAGGTCAGCAACCTAACCCGCGCAGGTGTCGTCTTAGCGGTAATTCCGGAGCACGGGAGGTCACATGGATACACGGCAGGTGCGAGCCTTCGAGGGCTTCGCCGCCGAGTCCGGCGCTGAGCTGCTGCGCATTGCGCTGCTGCTCACGTCCGATCCGCATACCGCTGAAGACGTCGTTCAGGAGACCCTGCAGCGGCTGGCCCCGCGCTGGTCCCGGGTGGACAACCCGAAGGCGTACTGCCGCCGGATCATGCACAACATCGTGGTTGACCAGACCCGGGCCCGGGCCCGCAGGCCGCGCGAGCTGCAGCTGTTCGACGCGGGCGAGCGGAGTGACCCGCGGTCGGCCGACCCGCAGGATTCCGCCGAGCTCTGGCCGGCCCTGCGCGCGGCGCTGAACCGGCTGACCGTGCAGCAGCGCACCGTCATCGTCCTGCGTTATTTCGACGACCGCAGCGAGGCCGAGGTGGCCAGGCTGCTCGGCATCTCGGCCGGGACGGTCAAGAGCACCGCCTCACGCGCCATCGCGCAACTGCGCGCCTGTCCCGGCCTGGCCGCCACGTTCACCACCGACGACAGCAGGCTGTAAGGAGAAACCCATGGCCCTCACCGATGAAGACATCATCCGCGACCTGCTCCACCGCGGCACCCCGCAGGTGAACCTGCCCGCTGCCCTGGCCGCCGGGGTGGTGGCCCGCCAGCGCCGCCGGGACCGCCGCGGCCGGGTCCTGTCTCTCGCCGCCACGGGCACTGCCCTCGCCGCGGCGGTGGGCGTGATCGCCCTCACCCCGGGGCGCGCGGCCCGCGCGGTGAAGCCCGCACCCTCCGCCCGCCCGGCCATCCGGCTGACCGACGGGCAGCGGGAACTGTACCGGCTGAGTTCCGCCGCGGCCGGTCAGCCCGCGGGGCACGGCCGGTACGTGGTGATGAGCACGGAGAGCTTCGACGATCATGTCCTGGAAACCGAGGACACCTCGGTCATCGACAGCCGCACCGGCACCATGTGGTCCTACCAGCGGGGCCGCGACGGTGCGCCGTCCGGTGCCGGGCCGGTATCCCGGCACTACTCCCCGACCGCGGCCCAGTTCGCGGCCATGCCCACCGGCCTGACCGCCTTGCGCGAAGCGCTCATCGCCCAGTGGGACGCGCAGCAGGCGGCGGCGAGCAGCGCGCGGACCCAGCTCAGGAAGCTCCGGCGCGGCCCGGCACCCGAGCCGGCGCCGCTGGCGATCAGCGACGGCGACAAGGTGTTCCAGCAGGCCTCCGCCCTGCTCTGGAACCCGCTGGTCGGGCCGGGCCTGCGGGCGGCCCTGTACAAGGTGCTCGCGGCCACGCCCGGGGTCACGGTCAACCCGTCAGCGCGCGACCTCCTCGGCCAGCCGGCCGTGGAGATCAGCCGGACCGACACCAGCGGGTACAGCCGCAACCGCTCGGACGGCGTCACCTACGCCACGTACGAGAGCCCGGCCACGGGCGCCGTCCTGCAGACGTCGCAGACCTATCCGCCGGGCGCGGACATGGTCAGCCCGCTGGATCCGCGCGGAACGGCCACCGACGTCGAATCGGCTGCGTACCTGTCGGTCACCCGCAGCAACACCATCCCGTCCGACCCCTACCGTGGCTGACCGGCTCGGTCGGCATGCTCGCCGAGGGCGGTCTGGATCTCGTCCAGCTTGCGCTGAGTGGCGGCCTGGTGGCGGGCCCGCGTGTGCTGGATGACGAAGACCATCACCACCGTGACCGCGGCCACCAGGGTCTGGAAGGCCCTCTCCCACACGTTCGGGAACCCGAACGCCACACTCAGCAGAACCCACGCCAGCCCGGCGGCCGGCACGCTGACCGCCGTCAGCGGGTGCCCCGTCCAGCGGTCCACCCCGAAGAGCAGCCGGATCTGCGCCGGCCTTGGGGCGGACCTCGCTCGTTACGCTGCCTGCGAGCGGGACCTGGCCGGCCACATCGGCAGCAGTTCCTGGCTGAGGGTCACGTTGAGCAGGATGGCGGCTCCCAGGTATCCCGCCGCGAAGCCATCGACGATGGCCACCCAGCCGCCGATCTTGGCGACGTCGGTGGCCCAGCTGGCGGTGCCGCCGAGGTTGGCGATGGCGAGCACCACGAGCACCACGAACGCCAGCGAGAACGGCGCGAAGGCGGCCAGGCTGATGCTGAACGCGCCAATCGCGAACACCGCCGTGAACAGCGCCCACAGAATCAGCCACGCGGCGAAGGCGTGGTCGAAGGCGAGCGGGCCCGCGGCCGCGATGATTGGCCCGGCGAAGAACTTCAGTATCAGGGCGGTGGAGAACAAGAATCCCGCGTAGCCCACCCCGAAGGTCCCGCCGAACAGCTCCCCGCTGCGAAACTCCCAGAGTCCGCCGATGAGCAGCCCGACCGCGCCGATGCCGAAGCAGGTGGCGATGAAGATATCGTTCGCCGCGCTGGACAGGATCCCGCTCTCGACTAAGCCGAGGAATCCGACGGCGAACGCGAAGGCGAACGCCGACAGCGGGACCCCAGGCGCGGTGGCCGGGTAAGCGTGACCCGGCCCGGGAGCCCACACGACCGGCTCGGGGTCGCTGGGCTGCGGGTTTACCGGGCCCGGGGTGAGGATGGGGTCGTCATGTGTGGTCATGTCGTGCTCCTTCGCGATGACCGCTTGGACCTGGACCTGGACCTGGACCTGGTTCGCGGGAGCGCCCAGGTCACGAATACCTGCGGCAGCCAATGCGCCGGCGGAACCGCCTGCCCGCGCGCATCAGCTTGGTTGTTCGTCGGCGGGAGTCCGGCGCGGCCTATCCTCCGGTTCGACCCGGGTGACAGGTCAGGACCACTAGCCACATGGTCTTAGAAGTACGCGACAGCATCACCTGCCGCGGGAGCCAGAGCTCGCTGTGCCGTCCGGAAATGGATGGGCCGGACAGCGCCCGGGGCAGCTTGCCCCTAATCGTAGGCATTTTGAAACCGATGGCAAGGGCCCCACCCGGCCGGGTGCTCAGGGCTTGCGGCCCATGCCCGCGTACATGGGTATGACCTGCCCGGGGCGGGACAGGGCCCGCCATTCCGGCAGTACCACCAGGCCGGGTTCCACCATGTCCAGCCCGTCGAAGAAGGCGGTGATCTCCTCGCGGGTCCGCGGGGTAAAGCGGTTCGGCCCCAGCCGCTCGTTGTACCGTGCGGCGCCGGTGACCATCTGCTCGGTGTCGATGTCCCTGGTGGTGTCCGACATGGTCAGGTAGCTGCCGGGCGGTACGGCCTCCATCAGCCGGGAGACGATCTCGTGCGGGCCGGCGGAGTCCGGGACGTACTGCATGACGCACAGCACCATGACCGCGATCGGCTGGCTGAAGTCGAGTGTCCGGGCGGCCTCGTCCAGGATCGTGCCGGTGTCCTGCGCGTCGGCGTCGATGTAGGCGGTGGCGCCCTCGGGGGTGCTGGTCAGCAGGGCCCGGGCGTGGGCGAGCACGATCGGGTCGTTGTCCACGTAGACGACCCGGGACTGCGGCGCGATCCCCTGCGCCACCTGATGGGTGTTCTCGGCGGTCGGCAGGCCCGTCCCGATGTCCAGGAACTGCCGGATCCCCGCCTCGGCCAGGTACTGCACGGAGCGGCGCAGGAACTCCCGGTTAGCCCGCACCGAGGCCAGGACGGTCGGGCTGACGGCGATGATCTCCTCGGCGGCTACCCGGTCGGCGGCGTAGTTGTCCTTCCCGCCCAGCAGGTAGTCGTAGACCCGGGCGGGATGGGCGTGGGCGGTGTCAAAGGACGGCGGTTCCGGCGGCCCGTCCGGAAGGTCGCTGCGCTGCCCGCTCGCCCCGGTGCCGTGCGTACTCACCAGCTCATACCCTCTCCGTGCCTTCGTGTCCTGGTCATCGCGCCCATGCGGACCGCTCAGCATCATCCGCAGGATCAATGGCATGAAATGGTCGCTGACTGCGCAAAACTTATCATTCGCCTGGCCGGTGGCCGACCGCAGCCGCTGAGGCCGGTCCTCGCCGGGCGGGCCAGGTAGCCGTGAGAGATCATGGTCGCGCCACCGACCTGATCGTTGGCGGGCCGGATTGCCGTTGTCCGCCCTGCACCGCGGACTGACCGGGGACTGCGAGATGGAACCTACCGCACCAATGCCCGCGTCGCCGGTGCCCGCGGCGGCCAGCTCGGCGGCCCAGCGGGCCCGCGAGCTGGCCGCCGCGCGCCGGCGGGCCACCGCCCTCCTCGCGGGCGCGACGGCCCTGTTCGTGGCCGTGACCGCGGCCGGGGCCCACGGGGTCCTGCTCGGCTACGTGCAGGCGGGCGCGGAGGCGTCCATGGTCGGCGGCGTGGCCGACTGGTTCGCGGTGACGGCCCTCTTCCGCCGGCCCCTGGGCCTGCCGATACCGCACACCGCGCTGATCGTCGAGCGCAAGGACCAGTTCGCCGCGACGCTGGGCCGGTTCGTGCAGGAAAATTTCCTCAACGCCGGCGTTCTCACCGAGCGGATCCGCTCGGTGCGGCTGGTTCCCCGCCTGGCGGCCTGGCTGGCCGACGAGACCAACGCGGCCCACTTCGCGGGCCGCGCGGCGGATCTGGTCGTCACGGTGGCCGAGACCCTCCGCGACGAGGATGTCCAGCGCGTGCTCACCGCCGAACTGACCCGGGCGGTGGATGCCCTCGACGTGGCGCCGCTGGCAGGCCGCGCCCTGCGGGTCATCATCGCCGAAGGCCACCACACCGAGCTCTTCAACGTCATCCTGTCCGGCGCGGACGGCTATCTCACTGGCCATTACGAGGAACTTCGCGACCTGTTCGAGGCCGAGTCGCCCCGCTGGGTGCCGGACACGGTGTACCGGCGGGTCTTCGACCGGATGTTCACCCGCCTGCGCCAGCGGCTGGTGGCCATGGCCGCCGATCCCGGCGACCCGGCGCGGCAGCAGTTCGAGGACTGGATCGCCGGGCTCCCGGACCGCCTCGAGACATCCCCGGAGCTGCGTGAGCGCGGCGAGCGCCTCAAGCGCGATGTCCTGGGCAGCGCCGCCCTGCGGGACTGGTCCTCGTCGCTGTGGCAGCAGGCCAAGGAGGGGCTGCGCGCCCAGGCGGCTGACCCGGAGTCTGAGCTGCGCCGCCGGCTCGCCGGGGCGCTGGTCGCGGCCGGGCGGCGGCTGGAGACCGACCGGCGCCTGCAGGAAGGCCTCGACCGGGTGATCGAGTCAGGGGCCCGGGCGCTCGCCGAGCAGTTCCACGACGAGCTCGCCGGACTGGTCACCGGGACTATCGAGCGGTGGGACGCCGCCGAGACGTCAAGCCAGCTGGAACTGCTCCTCGGGCGCGATCTGCAGTACATCCGCATCAACGGCACCGTGGTGGGGGCGGCGGTCGGGCTGGCCTTGCACGCCATCGTCGTCGCCCTGTCCTGACGGCCAGGCGGGACGGCGGCCCGGCCACCGCGGCCCGGGCGCCGGGTGGCCGGCGAGGGCCTCACGCCCCGGCCACGCTGGTGGCGGGCGGCGGGTGAATGGCGGTGTGCTGGCGGTAGTGCTCGGCGACGAGAAACGCCAGGTCGAGGGATTGGCTCCGGTTCAGCCGCGGATCGCAGGCGGTCTCGTAGCGGTGATGCAGATCGCTCTCGGTGAGGTGGTGGCCACCGCCGGTGCATTCGGTGACGTCGTCCCCGGTGAACTCGAGGTGGATACCCCCGGGATGAGTGCCCAGGGCCCGGTGCACGGTGAAGAAGCCGCTGACTTCGGCGAGGACGTCATCGAAGTCGCGGGTCTTCTGGCCGCTGGCCGTGAGGGACGTGTTGGCGTGCATCGGATCGCACACCCAGGCGACCCGGGCACCGCTGGCCGTGATCTCCTCCACCAGAGGCGGCAGCACATCCGTGATCCGCTCGGCGCCCATGCGGGTGATCAGGGTCAGGCGGCCGGGCTCACGGTCCGGGTCCAGGGCCTCGGTCAGGGCCAGGATGTCTTTCGCCGTGGTGCCGGGGCCAATCTTCACGGCCAGCGGGTTGCGGATGGAGCGGCCGAAGGCGACGTGCGCCCCGGCAGGGTCGCGGGTGCGCTCGCCGATCCACAGCAGATGGGCCGACAGGTCATAGCGCTGGCCGGTGCGCGAGTCGACGCGGATGAGGGCCTGCTCATAGTCCAGCAGCAGCGCTTCGTGGCTGGAGTAGAACTCGACCGCCCGGAACTCTTCGGGATTGACGCCGCAGGCATGCATGAACCCGATCGCCCGGTCGATCTCGCCCGCCAGCCGTTCGTAGCGCTGCCCGGCCGGGCTGCCGGCCACGAAATCCTGGTTCCAGGCGTGCACCTGCCGCAGATCCGCGTACCCGCCGCTGACGAAGGCCCGGCACAGGTTCAGGGTCGCCGCCGAGCAGTGGTAGGCCTCCAGCAGCCGTCCAGGGTCGAGGGCCCGCGCCGCCGGGGTGAACTCCAGGCCGTTGACCGCATCGCCCCGGTAGACCGGGAGCTCGACACCGTCCCGGACCTCCGTCGCGGCCGACCGGGGCTTGGCGAACTGGCCGGCCATCCGGCCGACCTTCACCACCGGCACCCGGGCGGCGTAGGTGAGAACCACGGCCATCTGCAGCAGCGTCCGCAGTTTTCCCTGGATTCCGGCGGCCGTCGTGCCCGCGAACGTCTCCGCACAGTCACCGCCCTGCAGCAGGAACGCCTCCCCGCGGGCTACCGCCGCCAGCCGCTCCCTGAGCTGGTCGCACTCACCGGCGAACACCAGCGGGGGAAGCTTCCCCAGCCTCGTCACCACCGCGTCCAGCCGATCATGGTCAGGCCAGGCCGGCTGCTGCCGCGCGGTCGCCTGTTCCGGTCCGCTGGCCAGCTGCGATGCCATCGCCACCCCGGTTTCCCCATCAAAGCCACGTGCCGCGAGCCAGTAGCCCACGCGGATTCGTTCCTGGTTTCAACCCGGCTGGAAGCCGCGAGAAGACCCCCGGCGGGCACCACCGCCGCGGTCCGGTACCCGAAGGTCCTGGGACCGCCGATGCGGGGACAGCCGACTATAACTCCTGACCGTCACCCGCGCCGTCGCACCGCCCAGCTTGCCCCGGGCCGCAGAGGCACGACGCCCCCTAGCTGGTGACCTTTGGTAATCGAATGATGGCCAAAGGTGATGAGGCATTTTCCCGCGTGCGGCGTGATGCCGTAACGGCCTGCGTTCGCAAAGATCTGGGACCCCAGGGTCATCCCAGGTCACCCGGTAGGCGTCCTATAGGAGTGGCCGCTGCCGATCATTACGCTGCCAGGCGGCGGTCCGTGGGCTGACGCGAAGGAGGAGCCGATGAACTCACCCGGCAACCTGACCTACGGGGGGTATCTGCAGCTAGACGAGCTGCTCTCGTGTCAGGGCCCGCTCAGCGACGTGCATGACGAGATGCTGTTCGTCATTATCCACCAGGTCTACGAACTGTGGTTCAAGCAGATACTGCACGAGACCGGCCTGCTGCAGCACCGGCTGGAGACCGGAGACGGCCCTGGCGCGCTGGCCACCGCGCGCCGGATCTCCAAGATTCTCAAGCTGGCGGTCGGGCAGATGGAAGTGCTGGAGACCTTGACTCCCCCGCAGTTCGCCGGGTTCCGTCCGGGCCTGGGCAGTTCCAGCGGCTTCCAGTCCTATCAGTTCCGCCGCATCGAGGCCGCGTTCGGGCGCCGCCATTTCGGCAAGACGGCCGCTGACCCCGTCCGGGAAGAAATCATGGGCCGGCGTTCGGTCTTCGAGTCGCTGCTGTGCTATCTGAGCATCGACGGCTGGCCGGTTCCTGCCGACGTCCTGAACCGGGACCCGCGCGAGCCGTGGCCCGGAGATGCCGATGTCCGGGCGTTGCTGGCCAAGGCCTGTGAGGATGCGGGAACGCCGGCCGCGGTCTGTGAGGCCCTGCTTGATATCGACGAGGGCGTTCAGGAATGGCGCTACCGGCATGTGAAAGCGGTCGAGCGCATCATCGGCGTGAGAGTCGGGACGGGCGGATCGGCCGGGTCGCATTACCTGCGCAGCACGCTGTTCCGGCCGTTCTTCCCTGACCTGTGGGATATGCGTTCGGAGGCCTGAAACGGCGCTCAGCCTGCCTGCGTCGCGTAGACGACGATGTTGCTCAGGTAGTGGCCGGTGGCGGAGTCGAAGGCTCCCCCGCAGGTGATCAGGCGCAGTTCCGGGTCAGGCGTGCCGCCGTACACGGCCTGCGTGGGGAAATGATCCTTCAGGTACCGGTGCACGGCGGTGACGCGGAACACGACCATGGTCCGGTCCGATCGCCGGACGTATACCCGGTTTCCCGGGCGCAGCTCGTCCAGCCGGAAGAACACTCCCGGGCCCCGGTAGGAGTCGATGTGCCCGGCGATCACGGCCGACCCGATGGCGCCGGGCCGCGGGCCCCCGGCGAACCAGCCGGCGACGGACGTCGTCGGCGGCACCTGCAACGAGCCGTCCCGGGTGAGACCCAGGGTGATCAGCCGGGTGTGCACCCCGATCAGCGGGATGCTCAGCGAGACGGGGCGGGCCACGGGGCGCGGCTCCGCCGTCTGCGGGGGCGCCACGATCGGGCCGGTGGGCGCGGGCATGGCGTCCACCCCGGCGGGCGGGGGGCGCCGCGCCGCGGTCGCGTGCCGGGTCAGCAGCAGCCCGCAGGCCCCGGTGACGATCACGACGAGACCGGCCGCGAGAACGGCCACCGCCACCCGGCGGATCCGCATGCTCAGGCTCCCGGGCCCAGCCGGCGGCCCGGCCGGCCACCGCGCAGGCTGAGCCCGCCCGCCGCGGCGAGCAGTGCTCCGGCCCCGATGACCACCAGCCACGGCCCGGGAGAACCCGGCCCGTGCGGCGCGGTGCCGCCGTACCCCGTCTGCGCGCCGCCCGCGGGATCGTGACCGCTGCCGGCCGCGTCTTCCAGGTTGGCGATCTCCAGCCCGCGGGCCGCGTCGAGGACCACCAGGGTGTGGATGGTGCCGGCGGCCAGCGTGATCGTCGATGCCGCGTCGCCGGCGCCGGCGCCGGCGCTGACGGAGACCTTCTCGGTGCCGGGCGGCACAGCCCGGTAGGAAGTCGCCGACGCGAACGCCAGGTCGCTCGCGATCACCTTCCCATCCCAGCGCACGGTGACCGCCCGGTGCTTCAGCGACGCCTGGACCACCCGGACCAGGGCCTGCCCGGGCGGGGTGGCCAGCTCATCGGGGATGACCTGGAGCCGCAGGGCCGTCCGGGGTCCCACCGCCGCGGCCGTGTAGGCGCGGCCGCTCTTGATCATCACGCTGCCGGACAGGACCGGCTGGCTGGTGGGGGCAGCGCCCGCCGGGCGCATGGCCAGGCTGTAGTCGCCCGCGGCCACCGCCTGGTAGGCGGAGACCGTCCCGTAGGCGATGCGGTGCAGCACGATCCGGGCGCTGGGATCGCCGAACGAGTACAGGTACACGTCCATGGCCGGGGTGTCAGGGGACAGGTGGGCCATCCGGATCCAGCCCGTGGGCCGGCTGGCCGCGGACGCCGGCGCGGTGACCGCGGCCGGCCCGGCCAGCAGGGCTGCGGCAGCCAGCAGGACGGCGATGCGCCGTACGGTCCGCGGGAAGGTCATTGAGGTGCCTCCTAAGCCAGGTGGTGGCGGACGTTCAGGTGGATCCCAGGCCCATCAGCCCGGGCGCGTCGAAGCGCAGGGTGACCACGGACCGGCCGCCGGTGGTGCGGACGGTGGCGACCGCGGGCCGGTACGGGGCGTGCTGGGCGTGCAGGAACGCGAGGATGGCCGACCCGGCGGCCGGTGCGGTACCGGTGATCTGCGCGCCGCGCAGCGGGACGGCCGGGCTCGCGCCGGGCGGCGCGCCGCCGAACGCGGCCAGCCGGACCGGCATCTCCGCCGCCAGCACCGACAGGGTGGCCAGCAGGCGGGCGTCGACGTGGCCGGCCAGCAGCGAGGCGCGGGCGGCCGGGGACGCCTGGATGTGCTGGTTCCGCAGCAACTGCTCACCGGCCGAGACGAGCGACGCATGCTGGGCCGCGAGCTGGGACCTCAACGCGGCGGCTCCGTCCGGCGCGATCGCGCGGACGTTAACCCGGGCGGCTCCGGAGCCGAACCCGGCGATCACCACCGGGGCGTAGACACTGGCCAGACGGGTGCCGAACTCGCGGCGGACGGCCGGGGTGGCGACGACCACCCCGGACCCGAGCGGGTCGCTGGCGGCCGGCCGGACGGCCACCAGCCGGGCCGCCGGAAAGCCCCGCTTCCGCACCTGGCCGCACATCTGCGGGTCGCAGGACACGGTCACGTCCGGACTCACCTGCTGGGCGACCCAGGCTGCCGCCCGGGCCCGGTCCGCCCGGGCGGCCGGCGCCGTGGCCGCTGCGGGCGCGGGCGCGGGTGAGCCGGGCCGCCAGACTCCGGCCGCGGCCAGCGCGGCGACGGCCACAACCGACATGGCCCCCAGGGCGGACAGCGCGACGGCCAGCCGTGGCCGGCGGCCGCCCGCCCGCCCCCCGTTCCGAGGGCGGCGGTCAGGCCACAGCCGTCCGGTGAAAGCCGGCGCGGGTATCCGGGACAGCAGCCGGCTGCCCAGCCGGATGACCGCGGCCGCGCCACGGGTGATGATCCTGGCCAGCAGGTAGGCCAGGGCCGCCACCGGGATGACCAGCAGGATGGCGCTGAGCAGGGTGGCTACTCCGGCCGCGGGATGGCCGGCCGAGAAGGCGGCCCGGGCACCGGTAAAACCGTTAGAGAACGATCGTGCGGTGGTGACCGCCAGCTCCGGCAGGTGCCACAGGGTGTAGCCGCTGACCGCCGCCAGCAGCGGGACGGCCACCAGCACCCAGGCGGTGACCACGACGCGCGGGCCGCGCCGCAGGCCGCGGGCCCGGGCTCCGGCGCGCCGGGCCGCGGGCCCGGGCAGCAGGCTGGCCATGATCGGGCCGAGCAGGCCGAGCAGGTCGGGCAGGCCGGCCAGGTCGCCCAGGATGAAGTACCCGTCCATCCGGACCAGCGGCACGAGCTGCTGCAGGATCTGGAAGTTGTCCAGGAAGGCCGCGGCCAGGAAGGCCGGCTGCCCGGTGGCCGCGTAGCTGCCGAACAGGGCCAGGATGAAGATCGCGTTGAAGTACACGCCGCCCAGGTCGGTGCGCAGCCGTCCGGCCCGGCCCAGCCGGTAGGCGTCGGTGACGTCGGTGTACAGCGACGGCCAGACCAGGTACAGGCCGAACCCGATCGCCCCGGGACGGGCCCCGCCGTACCGGCAGGCCGACGCGTGCCCGAACTCGTGGAACAGCAGCGACGCCAGGGTCAGCCCGGCCACGGCCAGGAACAGCACGGGGTCGTCCAGCACGCCCAGCAGCGGGCCGATCGCCCCGTGCACCGCGAACAGCCACGATTCGGCCGCCGCGAAGCCGGCCAGCACCACCGCGACCAGCGCCGGGTGGTGCAGCCAGGCCAGCGCCCCGCCGACGGCACCGGCCGCCCGCGGCCGCAGCAGGACCCCCCGGACCTTGAGGACGAGCAGCAGGTTCGACCGCGGCGCGGGGCGCGGGGCACGGCCGGGCTGAGCCGGCTCCTGGCCCCGGTCACCCATCCGCACCACGCCGAGGGGGCCGAGCTTGCCGCGGACCAGATAGCGGACGTTATCGGCGGTGACGTCGCGTCCGAGGCCGGCGGCGACCCGGGCGGCGACCTGGCTGGCGTCCCACCCGCCGTCCGCGGCGCCGCCCTCGGCGATCGCGGCCGTCACCAGGTACAGCAGCCGGGACAGCTGGATCACCTGCCCGTCGCCCCGGCGGACCAGGAACCGGGGCTCGGTGAACCCGCTGCCCTGGTACTCGCCCAGCAGGTGCAGGCCTGCGGCGGGCCGGAGCGGACCGCTGGCCTGGGCCGGGGAGCCTCGGCAGCGCGGGACGGTTCGGTCATGTCCTTCCTCCGCCTGCTGCGGTTGCTGAGCGGCAGGCTGCCTTCGCGGTGCCCGGGAGCGGTGGCGCGGGCCGGGCCCGCGCCACCGCCCAGGTCATGAGCAGCTAGCTAGCGAGCTGCTCATGCACCCCACTGACCGCACTGGGGGGTCCAGCTCTGCTGGCTCCAGCCCTGGCCGTGGCCCTGGCTCCAGCCCTGGCTCCAGCCCTGGTCACAGCCGTGGCCGTAGCCGGTGTTGTGCCAGCCGTAGTTCCAGCAGCCCAGGGCCTGCCGGTCCGGCAGCAGTTCGGCGCTCTCGCGGTCGAGTTCAGCGATGTCCACAGGTTGTTCCTTCCTTCCGGCGCCCCGGGCTGGGGCGCCTGGCCACCGGAGCACGGGCCGCGGGCCGGGTTGGGCCCGCTGTCCCGGCCGCGGCAACGGCCGGGAAGATGCTTGGCCCGCACCTCCGCTTACGTGGAGGGTTCGGACCGCCCTGACCACGAGATTGGGCCCGGGAAGCAACTACTTTTAGTGGTTAGCGGGCACTCTTAGTGAATTGCGGGCCTGACCTGGGACCCGCGGCCGGGCCAGTCATCTGGGGCCGGGAATGCCGTGGTCCTCGCTCCGCCCGCCCGGGGCCAAGGTCCCGGGCGGGCGGGCGGATGGTCTCTGGGCCCGGGGCCAAGGGGCCGCCGATCGTGGTAGTGAAGGAAGGCCGGGATGAAGCGGCGGCTGGCAGTAGTGGCGGCGCGGTCCGCGCGGGCGGTCCGCGGGCTCTGGCCTGACCGCAACCCGCTGCGGCGCCGCCTTGACCGGATGGAGGCGGTGATCGCCGCGGGCTGGCCGCTGCGTTCCTGGCCGGCGTGCCGCTGGCCGCGCTGACCGCCGGGCAGCTGACCTTCAGCGCCGCCTCCCGGACCGCCCGCGCGGAGCAATCCTGGCACCAGGTCCCGGCGGTGCTCCTGGCCAGCGCCCCGGATTCGGCGGGTGCCACCGTGCGGGCCAGATGGACCGGCCCAGGCGGCAGCAGGCACACCGGCGCCGTTCCCGTGCCGCCGGCCGCCAAGGCCGGCCGCACGGTGCGGGTCTGGATCGATGCCGCTGGCCGGCAGGTCAGCCCGCCGCTGCAGCCCGCGCAAGCGTCCGCCCAGGCGGTCCTGGCCGCGGTGGCCGCACCGATCGTCCTGGGTTTCCTGCTGCTCGGCGCCGGCCTGCTGGCGCACGCCGCGCTGGGCCGGCGGCGGCTGGCCGCCTGGGACGCGGACTGGCAGGCCACCGAACCCCAATGGACCAGGCGGCGTTCAGCCTGACGCAGTTCCCGGGAAACGCGGGGCTAGGCCGCTGACCTGCACGCGGCCGGGAGCCCCGAGGTCTTGCCGTTGTTCTCGACGGTCAGCAGCCCGCAGAAGCTGGCCACGCCGACTTTCCAGGTGCCGTCCTGCTTGATCGCCACGCCGGTCTGGCCGGACAGCGCAGGCTGGCCGCCGACCAGGATGGCGTAGCTCACCTTGGCCTGGGTGGGCGAGACCACCGTCACCTTGGTGACCTTCACCGAGGCCGAGGCGGCCAGGCTCGAGCCGGCTGGGACTTGATGACCGAGGCGAACGTCTGCCCGTCCTGGAGGAGGCTGATCCGCTTGTTCACCGGGGTCTTGGGGCTGAAGAACGCGGTCCAGTCCGCGGCGATCGTGCCCGTGGTGCCGGAACTGCTGACCGGGCTGGCCGACGTGGCCGGGGCGGACGGGGAACCTGCCGGGCTCGGGCTCGAACTGGCCCCTGAGCTGGAACCAGGACTGCCACTCGAGCAGGCCGCGATGCCCATGGCGAGAGCAAAAGCCAGCAAGATTCGTGACGGAGTGCGGTGGGCGTTCATCTCGTGCCCCTTCCTCCCTGCCGCAGGCCAGCCCCGGCCGGTCCGTGGACATCGGCCGGTCCGTGGGCAGGAGCCACCGGCCTGGGCGTGCTCGCCGGTATGTCCATCGCAGTCCGCGGCCCAGGCCGGCGCCAGAGCCCGAATGCCCGCGCCCCGGGGACCATCGGCCCGTGTTCACCAGTGGCTCGCACCCGGCTCAGCCGGGGCCGTGAGTCACTCGAACCCGGATGTGTCGCCGGCCCCGCGGCGGACGATCTCGGGTTTCTCCAGGGAGAAGTCGATCACCGTGGTCGGCTCGGTACCGCAGTCGCCCGAGTCGATGACTGCCTCCACGGAGTGGTCAAGCTCCTCGGCGATCTCCCACCCCTGGGTCATGGGCTCGTCCTCGCCGGGCAGCAGCAGGGTGCTGGAGACGAGCGGCTCGCCGAGTTCAGCGAGCAGCGCCTGGGTCACCACGTGCCGGGGGATCCGCACCCCGACCGTCTTCTTCCCCGGGTGCTGCAGCCGGCGCGGGACGTCCCTGGTCGCGGGCAGGATGAAGGTATAGCTGCCGGGGGTGGCCGCCTTGATGGCGCGGAACACCGGCTTGGCCACGTACACGAACTGGCCGAGCTGGGCGAAGTCCTGGCACACCAGCGTGAGGTGATGCCGGTCGTCGAGGTGGCGGATCGACCTGATCCTGGTCATGCCGCCCGCGTTGCCGAGCTGGCACCCGAGCGCGTAGCAGGAGTCCGTGGGGTAGGCGATCACGCCGCCTGCACGCACGATGTCGGCGATCGCGGCGATCGCGCGCGGCTGCGGGTTGGCCGGGTGAACGTCGAAGTACCGGGCCATGCGAAGAGCTTAGGGCACGCGCGGCGGATCAGAAGCGGTTCACGGCCGCCAGCTCACCCTGGTCCAGGGCCAGGCCAGGGAGCTCCAGCTGCAGCGTGGCCAGCCCGCCGGACAGGGAGCGGACGTCGGGCCAGCCGTGCTGCCGCAGCAGCCGGAGCGCCAGGTAGGACCGGAAGCCTGACGCGCAGTACACGAGCAGGGGGCGGGCCGGGGGGATCTCGCCGAGCCGCTCGCGCAGCTCGGTGTGCGGGATGTTCAGCGCGCCGGGCAGGTGGCCGGAACGGAACTCGGCCGCCGACCGGACGTCCAGCAGGACCGCGGGCGAGCCGGGCCGGGGCAGGTCGGCTGCCCGCCACACGGCGAGGTCGCCGCTGAGCAGGTTGCCGGCCACCATGCCCGCCAGATTGACCGGGTCCTTAGCCGACCCGAACGGCGGTGAGTAGGCCAGCTCCAGGTCAGCCAGGTCGCCGACGGTCAGCCCGGCCCGGATGGCGGTGGCGATGACGTCGATCCGCTTGTCGACTCCGTCGCCGCCGGTGACCTGGGCGCCGAGCACCAGGCCGTCGGGGGCGAAGAGCAGCTTGAGGTGCAGCGGGCGGGCGCCGGGGTAGTACGCCGGCGTGGTTGTTCGGATGCAGGTGCACGGCGTGGTACGCGATTCCGGCGGCGCGCAGTGCCTTCTCGCCCGCGCCGGTGGTGGCGGCGACGGTGCCGAAGACCCGCACGATCGCCGTGCCCAGCACGGGCGAGCGCCGCCCGCCGTGGCCGAACACATGGTCCGCGGCCGCGCGGCCCTGCCGGTGGCTGGCCCGGCCAGCGGCACGAGGGCGGGGCCGCCGGTGACAGCGTCCGCGACCTCGATCGCGTCACCCACGCCGTAGATAGACGGCACCGAGGTCCGCAGGTGCTCGTCCACGAGCAGGGCCCCGCGGGGCCCCAGCGCGAGCCCGGCGGCCCCGGCGAGCGAGGTCTCCGGGCGGACCCCGGCCGCGAGCAGCACGATGTCGGCGGGGACCTCGGATCCGTCCGAGAGGCCGACGGCGACGCCGCCGTGGGCCGCCTCCCGCAGTGCGGTGACCGACGTGCCGAGCCGCACCCCGACGCCCGCACGGACCAGTTCCAGCTCGATGCTGCGCGCCATCTCCGTGTCCAGGGCCGGCATGACCTGCCCGGCCAGCTCGACCAGCGTGACCGCCAGGCCGCGGTGCCGCAGCGCCTCGGCCGTCTCCAGGCCGATGAACCCGGCCCCAACCACCACCGCCCGGCGGGCGCCGCCGTCCACCAGGCCGCGCAGGACGTCCACATCGGGAACGGTGCGCAGCACGCGGACCGCGGGCAGGCGGGCCCCCGGAATCGGCGGGATGACCGGCGCGGCCCCGGTGGACAGCACCAGCACGTCGTAGGACTCGCGGTACTCGCGGCCGGTGGCCCGTTCGCGGACGGCGACGGTGCGCCCGGCCGGGTCGATAGCGGTCACCTCGTGGCCAGTGCGCACGTCCAGGGCCAGGCTGTCGGCCAGCGACTGCGGCGTATGCAGGAGGAGGGCATCCCGGTCGCTGATCTCGCCGGCCAGGTGATAGGGCAGGCCGCAGTTCGCGTAGGACACGTACGGGTCACGCTCGAGCACCACGATCTGCGCGTCCTCGGCGAGGCGGCGGGCCCGGGCTGCGAAGCTCATGCCTCCGGCGACACCGCCTACCACAACGGCCTTCATCTGCGGGTTCCCCATTTCCTCGGTGCCGCGGTCGTGCCTTCAATATACCCCTAGGGGTATTTATCCGTGTGGTTCGCGGCTGTGACACTGCCCACCCTCCGCGTGGCTGGTGGCGGCCGGGAGGGCCGGCTGTCCTGCATCCGGGGGACCATCGGCGGGGCTGACCGATTAATCGGGGCGCGAGGCGCGGTCCTATCCGGTGAGACACCCGAACGCACCGGAGGTTGGCATGGCCTTCCCTGACGTGGTGACCCGTGAGCAGTGGCTGGACGCCAGGAAGCAGCTCCTGGTCCTGGAGAAGCAAGCGACCCGCGACCGGGACGCGCTCAACGCGCAGCGGCGGCGGCTGCCGATGGTCCGGGTCGACGGGGAGTACCAGTTCGAGGGACCCGGCGGCCAGGTGAGCCTGGCGGGCCTGTTCGGGGACAGCCGGCAGCTGATCGTCCAGCACGTGATGTTCGGCCCCGACTGGAAGGCGGCCTGCCCGGGCTGCACCGCGGGGATCGACGAGATCTCCGACGGGCTCCTTGCGCACCTCCGGTCCCGGGACACCACGTTCGTCCTGGTATCGCGGGCGCCGCTGGACAAGCTGGAGAAGTACCGGGTCTCCAGGGGCTGGACGGTTCCCTGGTACTCCTCGTACGGCAGCGACTTCAACTACGACTTCCAGGCCACCGTGGACCGCGACAGGCAGCAGTTCGTCTTTAACTACCGGGAGGACCCCGGCCTGCTCGGGGACACCGCTTCCGCCGAGGTCTCCGGGGTCAGCTGCTTCGTCCGCGACGGCGGCCAGATCTTCCACACCTACTCGACCTGGGCCCGGGGCACGGACATCCTCGGCAGCAGCTACTCGCTGCTGGACCTGACCGCGCTGGGCCGGCAGGAAGACTGGGAGGAGCCCGAGGGCCGGGCTCCGCGGCTGCACGGAGCCGACCCGACGTTCTCCGACTGATGCGCGAGGACGAGTTCGGCCAACTCGCCGCCGCGTACCAGTCCGAGCTGCGCGCCCACTGCTACCGGATGCTCGGCTCCGTGCACGACGCGGAGGACGCCCTGCAGCGGGCCCGCGTCACCATGCAGACACGGCTCCCGGCCAGGAGCCAGCAGTCCACCCTGCGCATGCTCGGCGACCAGCGCACCCGGGATCTCGTCACCCGGTACGCGGACGCGACGGAGCGCGGCGACATCCAGGCGCTGGCCGGCCTGCTCACGCAGGACGTGACCTGGTCCATGCCGCCCATACCGACCTGGTTCCAGGGCCTGGCGCCCGTCCGGGACTTCCTGGTCCGGTTCCCGCTGACCGACCGGTGGAAGCACCGCCCGACCCGGGCCAACGGCCAGCTGGCCGTGGCCGGTTACGTCTACGACCCCGACGACGGCGGCTTCCGCCCGGCCGTTATCGACGTACTCACCCTGGACGGAGACAAGATCGCCGCGGTGACTGGCTTCCTGACCGCCAGCCTGCTCAGCCCGGAGCACGCGGGGGGCTGGGTCGGCGGCCCGGAGCTGTTCGGGCGCTTCGGCCTGCCCGCCGATCCGCCGGTTCATCCACCTGCCCGGAGCCAGGACGTCTGGGCTTCTTAGCCTGGGGTAGGGGAATTGCGTTACCCGGACCACACGGAGGCGAGCGCATGGGGACGATCACCACGAGTGATGGCACGGAGATCTTCTTTAAGGACTGGGGTTCTGGCCAGCCCCTGGTGTTCAGTCATGGCTGGCCGCTGTCGGCCGATGACTGGGACACCCAGATGATGTTCTTCCTGCAGCACGGCTACCGGGTCGTCGCGCATGACCGGCGCGGGCACGGCCGGTCCACCCAGACCAGCGGCGGTCACGACATGGATCACTACGCCGATGACCTGGCCGCGGTGGTCGCGCACCTGGATCTGCATGATGCGGTGCACATCGGCCACTCGACCGGCGGCGGCGAGGTGGTGCGTTACATCGCCCGGCACGGTGAGGACCGGGTGGCGAAAGCGGTCCTGATCAGCTCGGTGCCGCCGCTGATGCTGCAGACCGAGGCCAACCCGGGCGGCCTGCCGAAGAGCGTGTTCGACGGTTTCCAGGCCCAGGTGGCCGAGCACCGGGCCGGGTTCTACCGGGAGCTGCCGTCCGGGCCCTTCTACGGCTTCAACCGGCCGGGCGCCAAGCCCTCGGAGGCGATCATCGAGAACTGGTGGCGCCAGGGCATGATGGGCGGGGCCAAGGCCCACTACGACGGCATCGTGGCCTTCTCCCAGACCGACTTCACCGAGGACCTGAAGAAGATCTCGGTGCCCGTCCTGGTCCAGCACGGCGACGACGACCAGATCGTGCCCTACGCCGACTCCGGGCCGCTGTCCGCCAAGCTCGTGCAGCACGGCACGCTCAAGACCTACCACGGCTTCCCGCACGGCATGCCCACCACCGAGGCCCCGACGATCAACGCCGACCTGCTGGCCTTCCTGCAATCCTGAGTGATCCGGCCACGTGGCCGGCGCCCGGCGGGATCGGGCGCCCGGCCGGCTGGGCGACCAGCCGGCCCGGGGACCCGCCGGGATAGTGTGGGAAACATGCCGATCATGAAACGCCCCCTCGGGGGTACCGGCGCGGACGTGACCATCCTCAGCTACGGTGCGATGGAGCTGAGAGGACGGCCGCGCGGTCCCGAGATCGCGGACGAGGACGCGGCCCGCCTGCTGAACGCGGTCCTGGACAGCGGCATCAACCTGATCGACACCTCGCCCGACTACGGCCGCAGCGAGGAGCTGATGGGCAGCTACCTCGGCCACCGCAGGGACGAGTTCTTCCTCGCCTCCAAATGCGGCTGCCCGATCGAGGTCCCGGCCGACGTGCCCCCGCCCTACCCGCATGATTACACCCCCGGGAACGTCCGCGCCGACGTCGAGCAGTCGCTGCGGCGGCTGCGCACCGACTATCTCGACCTGGTCCAGGTGCACATGTCACCGAGCCAGGCGACGCTCGAGGAGAACCACACCGTCGAGACGCTCCAGGACCTCCAGGCCGAAGGCAAGGTGCGGTTCATCGGCATGTCGGGCATCCTGCCGAATCTGCCCGACCACCTCGCGATGGGCGTCTTCGACGTCTTCCAGATCCCGTACTCAGCGGTCCAGCGCGATCACGAGGACCTCATCACCCAGGCGGCCGGCGCGGGCGCGGGCACGTTCATCCGGGGCGGCGCGGCCCGCGGCGCCGCATCGGAGGACAAGAACTGGCGGACCGGGCCGCTCAGCCAGGATCCGCACGTCGGCCACCGGAACTGGGAGACCTCCGGCGTCGCCGGGCTGCTGAGCGAGGCGGGCATGAGCAACATGGAGTTCGTCCTGCGCTTCACGCTCAGCCACCCCGGCCTGTCCACCACGATCGTCGGCACGTCCAACCCGGCCCACCTGGCCAGCAACGTCGCTGTCGCGGAGCGCGGGCCGCTCCCGGCCGACCTCTACGACGAAGCCAGGAAGCGCCTCCCGCTACCGGAAGGCCGTTAACCGGACACCACCGGTGATGGGGTCACCGCCAGGCCCATTCCTCACCGCCGGGCCCACTCCTCGGCGAGTAGCTGGTAGGACCGGACGCGGTCGGCGTGGTCGTGGGTAATGGTCGTGACGATCAGTTCGTCGGCCTCAGTGGCGTCGCGGAGACGCTCCAGCTGGTCCGCGACCTGGCCCGGGCCGCCGACGAACTGGGTGTCGAGGCGGTCGGCGACCAGCTCGCGGTCAGCCTCGCTCCAGACGTGGCGGCGAGCCTGCTCGGGCGTGGGGAACTGGATGGCGCCCTCGGCGGTGCGGATGCTGCGCACCCACACGCCGTAGCCCGCGGCCAGCTCACGGGCCGCGGCCTCGGTGCCGGCCACGACCACGTCGGCTGACACGCTGACGTAGGGCTGGCCGAGGACCGCGGACGGCCGGAACGCGGCCCGGTAGCCGTCCACCGCCTCGAGCACGGTGGCCGGACTGACGTGGTAGTTAGCGGCAAAGCGCAGGCCGCTGCGGCCCGCGACCTCGGCGCTCTCACCGCCGCTGCTGCCCAGGATCCAGACCTGCAGCGCCGCGCCCTCGCCGGGCACCACGTGGGCCTCTTCCCCCTGCGCAGAGCGGTAGGTCCCGGCGATCAGGGCGAGGACGTCGGCGACCTGCTCGGTGTAATTCTGCGGCTCCGCGTGGGGCAGCTGCAGCAGCGTCTTCTGCAGCGCGAACCGCGGCGAGCCGAGCAGGTGCGCGAGGGAGAACCGCGGCGGGATGACCAGCCCGTTCGGGGTCCGGCCAGCGGCCGCGGTGGCCGCGGCGCCGCCGCCGGCCAGCGCGGGGGCCCTGGGTTCGCGAGGCCGCCCGCCGGAGCGGCCCAGGCCGAGGTCGAAGCGCCCCGGGTGCAGGGCGTCGAGCAGGCCGAACTCCTCGACGGTGGCCAGGGCGGTGCGGTGCCCCATCTGCACCGCCCCAGAGCCGAGCCGGATCGTCGAGGTCGCGGCGGCGGTCAGCGCCAGCACCACGGCCGGCGAGGTGCCGGCCACACCCGGGTTGAGATGGTGTTCGGCGAACCAGTAGCGGGCGTAGCCGAGCCGTTCGGTCTGCCGGGCCAGGTCGATGCTGTTCCGCAGCGCCTCGGTCGCGTTCGAGCCGGACGAGATCGGGACGAGGTCCAGGACGGTCAGCGGGGTGGTCGTCATGCGGGGCTTCCTCCTCCACCGGTAGCGGCGACGGCCCGGCTGGCCGTGGTCTCGCCGGGGCGCTGCCGCGGGGCCAGGCCGAGGTGCTCGCGCAGCGTGGTGCCGGTGTAGTCGGCGCGGAACACCCCGCGCTCCTGGAGCAGCGGGACGACATGGTCGACGAACGGGGCCAGTCCGCCGGGGGTGATGTGCGGGACCAGGATGTAGCCGTCGGCGGCGTCGGCCTGGACGAGCTCGTTGATCGTCAACGCGATCGTCTCCGCCGAGCCGATGAACGACTGCCGGCCGGTCACCTCGATGACGACCTCCCGGGCCGACAGGTTCCCGGCTTCGGCCCGGACCCGCCACTCGCCAGCCAGCGCGACCGGGTCCCTGGCGAACTGCCGGACGCTGGCCCGGCCCTTGGAGATCAGGTCGTCGCTGACCACCGGGTCGAAGGCGGGCAGGGGACCGTCGACATCGAAGCCGGACAGGTCGGTGTTCCACAGCTGCTCGATGAACTTCAGCGCGGTCTGCGGCGAGACCTGAGCCCGCCGCACGTCACGGGCGATCCCGGCCGCCTCCGCGTCGGTGTCGCCGAGCACGAACGTGGCCGCGGGCAGGATCAGCAGCTCGCCGCGGGTCCGGCCGAACGCGGGCAGCCGGCCTTTCACGTCGGTATAGAAGGCCTGCCCGGCCGCCAGCGTGGAATGACGGGAGAAGATCGCATCTGCCGACGCGGCGGCGAAGTCACGGCCCTCGTCGGAATCACCCGCCTGGAAGATCACCGGGCGCCCCTGCGGGGAGCGTGGCACGTTGAACTGCCCGGCGATGTCGAAGAACGCGTCCCGGTGGCGGAAGGCTCCCGGCGCCGCGGTGGCCAGGAACTGGCCGGCGCTGGCGTCGGCCAGGATTTCGTCGCCGTGCCAGGAGTCCCACAGCTCGTTCGCCGTGGCCAGGAAGGTCCTGGCCCGCTCGTATCGGTCACCCTGGGCCAGGTAGCCGCCGCGGCGGAAGTTCTCCCCGGTGAAGGCGTCCCAGGAGGTGACCACGTTCCACGCCGCGCGGCCGCCGGAGAGGTGGTCGAGGCTGGCGAACTGGCGGGCCACCTCGTATGGCTCGTTGAACGTGGAGTTGATCGTGCCGGTCAGCCCGATGTGCTCGGTCACGGCGGCCAGGGCGGCGAGGATCGTGAACGTGTCGGGCCGGCCGACCACGTCGAGGTCGTAGATCAGCCCGTTCTGCTCGCGCAGCCGCAGTCCCTCGGCGAGGAACAGGAAGTCGAGCTTCCCCCGCTCGGCGGTCTGCGCGAACTGGCGGAACGAGTCGAACTCGATGTGGCTGCCGGCGGCGGGGTCGCTCCACACGGTCGTGTTGTTCACGCCGGGAAAGTGCGCGGCCAGGTGAATCTGCTTGGTCATGGTCGGTGTCCTCGATGAGTCGCGGGTCACGTCGGCGGCCGGGCCTTCAGGCGGCGGCGTACCGGTTGGCGGGGCGGGCCAGGCCGAGCAGCCCCCGGAGGGTGTCCGCGTCGTAGCGGGCGCGGAACAGGCCGCGGCGCTGCAACTCGGGGACCAGGCGTTCGGTGACGTACGTCAGGTCATGCGGCAAGGCGGCCGGGCGCAGCCGGAAGCCGGACAGCCCGGCGGCCTGCCAGTCCTGCAGCAGGTCGGCCAGCCCGGCGGCCGGGCCGGCGTAGACGAGGGCGTCGCTGCGGTACTCGGCCCCGGCCCGCTCGTCCAGGCGCTGTTTGCGCGCGACAGCGGCAGTGTGCGTCTCGTCGAGGAATACCACCAGGTCACCGAAGAGGTGCAGGGTGTCCGCGGCCCGGCCGGCGCGGGCTTGCTCAGCCCGGATCTGGGTGACGATCTCGGCGGCGTGGGCTGCGTCGCGCGGGGTGACGAACCCGACGTCGGCCGAGCGCGCGATGAGCTGGTACGGCACGCTCGCGTGGCCGAGGGCGGCGATGACCGGCTGGCCTTGCGGCGGCCGCGGGGTGATCGACGGCCCCTGCACGGAGAACCAGCGGCCTTCGAAGTCGATGTAGTGCAGCTTGTCCCGGTCGATGAAGCGGCCGGTGGTGACGTCGCGGATTTCCGCGTCGTCCTCCCAGCTGTCCCAGAGCCGGCGCAGCACCTCCACGTAATCGGCCGCCTCGTCGAAGTGGCCGGCGATCAGCCGCTGCACGTCCGGGTCAGCGAGGCGGTCCGCCCGCAGCGGCGGGATGTCCCGCCGGCCGAAGTGGGCTGCCGTGCCGGCGCGGACGGCGACCTGCACCCGGATCCCGGCCCGGCCACCGCTCACGTAGTCCAGCGTGGCGATGGCCTTGGACAGGTGGAACGGCTCGGTGTGGGTGGTGATCGCGGTCGGCACGAGCCCGATGTGCCGGGTGGCGGGGGCGGCCCGGGCCGCGATCAGCACCGCGTCCAGGCGGCCGCGGACCCGGTCCAGGCGGGCGTCGGCCTGGAAGCGGTCGTCGGACTGAAGGTCCAGCCCGTCCTCGATCGTGAGGAAGTCCAGCAGGCCGCGTTCGGCCTGCTGGGCCAGTTCGGTCCAGTAGCCGGCGGTGAACAGCCGCTGCGGCTGGGCGTCGGCCTCCCGCCACGCAGCGGGATGCCAGCCGGCGCCGTCCAGGGCCACCGCCAGGTGCAAGGGCGGCCGGCCCGCCGGGGCGCTTGTCACGGATCAGCACGTCCTTCCTCGGGGCCACCGGTGTTAACGGAGTCGCATTGCCCAGTATTTCGCTAGACATGATGGGTTATGACGGCGGGGGCTGGTGCGGGCGGCCAGCCGGGTTCCGGGGCGATCAGATGACGTACGCCGGGCAGGATCTGCGCGGGATGTTCCCTACCGCAGGGTGAACCCGAGCGAGGCGGCCGCGGCCTCTGGCGACCGCCGAGCCCACAGGTGAGCGTAGTTACCGGTGGTGGACAGCGATCTGGTCTCGACCCGGTCCAGGTACAGGCGGCCGCCGAGGTGGTCGACCTCGTGCTGGACGATACGGGCCGCCCAGCCCGAGAACACCCGGTCGACGGGCTGGCCGTGCTCGTCGAGCGCGTCAACGCGCACGGCCCGGTGGCGGGCTACCACCCCGGTGAGCCCGGGGACGCTCAGGCAGCCTTCGTAGAAGCTGACGTCTTCGCCGTCATCGACCGGCCGGAGGGCGGGGTTGACCAGGACGGTGAACGGGAGAGCGGTCCGTTCCCTGGCCGTCCGCTCGTCCTCGGACAGCTGACCCCAGCGCTCCGGGCCGTCGTACAGCACCGCGAGCTGGATGGGCACGCCCACCTGGGGCGCAGCCAGCCCGACGCCCGGCGCGGCTTCCATGGTGGCCCGCATCTGGGCGATAAGCAGCGGCAGTTCGCCGGTGCGCAGAGCGGCGGGGTCGACCGGCTCGGCGGGGCGGCGCAGGACCGGATCGCCACATTCGACGATGGGCAGTGTGGCTGGATCGTTCATGGGTGGCCTAGCTGTCCTGTCCGGTGGCAGGCCCGGGACCGCTGCAGCGGCCGCCGAGACTCCTGGCCAGGTGCCGGTCAGGAGCCGCCGGCGGTGTCCTGTGCGCTCTCGTGCCGCCAGCGCTGGCCGAATTCGCCGTCATGAAGCCTGCGCAGCAGATGCGCGTGGTGGTCCAGCCGGTCGGCAGCGCGCAGCATCTCGTCGAAGTCATGGCCGTGATCGCGCGCCGCGGTTTTCTCCTCGGCCCGCTTGCGGACGATGCTCAGCTCTTCCCGGCTCAGCTCGACGACCTTGGCCAGTACCTCTTCTAGGTCCATCGTTTCCCTCTCCGCCAGCTTCTCCCGCCATGCCTGCAGTCAAGCAGACGACCGGGATCACCGGCCTCAGGACATGCCCGATCTTTCGTTGACCGCGCACGAGTGTGGCGGTGTGGCGGTGTGGCGGCGAGCCGGTGTGGCGGTGCTGCGGCGAGGCGGTGTGGCGGTGTGGCGGGCCAGGCTCGTTCCGGGATCCGGCGGGTCAGACGAACAGCGGTTCGGCCGCGGTCCGCTCGGCCAGCGCGCTCATCGCCGCGTCGTCAGGCGCTGCGGTGAACCGGCTGGCCGCGTCGAGCACTTTCGGGAGCAGATCCACGTCGCCGGCGCTGGCGAGGAACACCCCGGGACGGCCCAGCGCCCACCACACCCCGAGATCGATGTCGTCCTGCTGCTCGAGCGGCTCGTACCAGGTCGCCCGGGTGTGCGGCAGGCCCGCCCAGGGACGCAGCGCGATCGACTTGATCGTCTGCACCGCGACCCGCCGTTCGCGGCAGGTCTGGTACACCGCGTCGAAGTTGCTGGCGTAGTACGGGTTCTGCATGGTGAGGAAGTTGTAGGGGAGCAGCACCGAGTCGAAGTCGAACCGCTCGAGGCTGCGCCGGTGCGTCGCGGCGATCTGGCTGCCGTGCCCGGTCACCCCGATCCAGCGGATGAGGCCCTGTTCCCGGGCCTCGACCGCGGCCTCGAGCGCCCCGCCCGGGCTCAGGGCGACGTCCTGCTCGATCGGATCGGCCAGCGAATGCAGCTGCCAGAGGTCAACGTGGTCAACGCCCATCCGGTCCAGGGACCGGTGCAGTTCCTCGCGGGCCCCGGCTGCGGTGCGCTCGTCACCCTTGGTGGCCAGGAAGAAGCGGCCCGGCTCGCGCTGCAGCCACGGCCGGATGCGCAGCTCCGCCTCGCCGTAGGACGAGGCTACGTCCAGGTGGTTCACCCCGTGCGCGAGCAGGACGTCCAGGGTGTGGTCCGCGACCCCCTGGGAGACCTGCGCCAGAGCCGCCCCGCCGAAGATCACCCGGCTGCTCTGGTGGCCGGTGCGGCCGAACTCTGCCTGTTCAATGGGCATAAGACCTCCGAAGGCCACGAGCTGACTGCGACACTTCCGACCCTACAGCGGCAGCACCGCAGACCGTCGGCAGCTTGCGCCGGGCGAACGCCACCGGGCTTAGCTGCCGGTGCATCCCTTGCTGGCCTGCACCAGGCGGAGATGGAGACCGATGTAGCCGTACGGGTTGCTGGAGTCATTGAGATACACGCCGGCGCCGGTGGGCAGGGCCGAGGGGCGGATGACCAGGACGGCGGGCGGTGCTCCCAGACGCGACCACGGGAAGACCCTGCTCAGCAGGGCTCGGCTGGCCGGGTAGGGACGGCACGACGACGGGTACCTCTGGCCGGCGAAGGTCACGTTAGCCGGGACACCATCCGCGCGGAGCTCACGCTGCAGTCCAGCCGGGTCGTACAGCTCACGGATGGTGATGGAGATAGTGCCGCCGCGCTGCCTGGCAATCGTCCAGGCCGTCAGCTGGGCGCCGGGCTGGTGACTGGCCCGGTGGCTGGCCGGGTGGCTGGCTGGCAGCAGCGAGGTCACGGCGACTGCGACGCCGGCCGCCGCGGCCAGCGCCGCGGCCAGGCCGGGGATCCGCCGCCGGGCGCGCACCGCACGTCCGCGGCTCTGGATCTGCTCCACTGGCGCGGTCGCATGGACATCGGCGACGGACTCCAGCACCGCCGTGATCAGTTCATCGTCATTCATGACGGGCTTTCCTGCTGTCTTTCGGGTACCAGGTCCTCGCGCAGCGCGGCCAGGGCACGGCCCAGATGGGCCATGACCGTGCCGGGCGCGATGCCGAGCGCTTCTGCGGTGCGGCCGGTATCCAGGTCAAGGATCAGCCGCAGGGCGACCACCTGCCGTTGCCGGGCAGGCAGCCGCATCAGGGCCGCCATGATCCTGGGATCGATCCGGCTGCCGCCGGCGCCGCCAGCCGTGGGCGGGTCCGCGACCGTGGCAGGGTCCGGGACTGATATCTCCCTGCGGCGCCGCCGCCACCGGGAGATGTTCGCGTTCAGCGCGGTACGGACCACCCATGCCCTCGGCGCCGGATGCCTGCTCACCGTGCGCCACGATGCCCAGGCCCGGGCAAAGGCTTCGTTCACGAGATCCTGGGCCGTGTCCAGGTCACCGACGCTGACCAGGACAGCGCGCAGGCATTCGTCTGCCGACCTTCGGTAGAACTCCGCGAAGTCCAACGGGGGGGTGCCCACAGCTCTTCAACGCACAACGGCCGAAGTTTCATTACCTGGCTCGTGCGCGCCGCGTCCCATCAAAGCCTGGCCCGTGCGTGCGCGTCCCATCAAAGCCTGGCTCGTGCGCGCCGCGTCCGAACAAAGCGCCGGCCGTTATGGCAGCTCCGCCATCGGTGGCTTTCCGGCGGCACGGCCGGCCTCCCCGCCGTCCCCGCCGCCGCCGGCGTCGTGCGCAGCCATCCGGTGAGTTCCCGCTGCCCATCGGCGGTGATCCGGAACTCTTGCTGTGGATCCGCGGTCCCTGCGGCGCTGCCGGATTCCACCAGCCCGGCTCGTTCGAGCCGGGTGAGGGCCGTGTCTACCTGGCGGGCGTTTGGCGGAGGGATGCTGCCGGGACCGGCCACGAGCTCCTGCCGGAGCGACAGGCCCGACCTCGGTCCGCCAGCCAGCAGCGCGAGCAGGGCAAAATGAACGTTCATGGCACCACGCTGGCAATCTACCGGGAAATATACTTCGTATACAAACCTCAAGCCAGCGGGCTGGGTGGCATCGGCAGTGAGGGGCGGTGGGGCGGTGGGCTCTGCCGCGTTGGGCCATCAGTTCATCAGTACCCGGCCGCCGGGCGATAGGGTCCGGACCGACAGCGCTCGGACGGAGGATACGGATGACTTCGCCTACTCCCCAGGCCGGGGCGACCCCAGCTAGCGCGGGCGTCACGGTCGCCCTGACCGGGGCGGTCTCGGCGGCCTCCGCCCTATCCCGCCGGGCCAGGGGCGAGTCCCGCCGGGCCAGGGGCGAGTCCCGCCGGGCCAGGGGCGAGTCCTGCCGGGCCAGGGGCGAGGCCGGCGATCGCTCCCGCAAGGTTTCTGATACCCCGGGGCCGCGCCTTGGGCGGTAGGTACGAAGGGCCGGACTGGGATCGGGATCACCGCTACGACCCGCGCGAGGACGAGCGATACGGCGGGTCCGGGTCCGGTGGCCAGTATGAGTGGCCCGATTCCTGGGTCCGGCCTACCCCAGAGCCGGTTGACTCCGGCGGCCGGCGGGGCAGCGGGAGGCGGCGGTCCAGATCCGGGCGCCAGGCCCTGGCCCGGCAGCCGGGTCCGGCACCGGATTACGTCGTCGGCCAGCGATCCGAGCGCGGTTCCCGGCCGCGGCCTGAAACGACTTCCCACCCCGGCCCCAGGCACCGGGCTCAGGCCAGGGAGCCCGGGTACGACCGGCCCGGGAGCGGAAGTCCCGGCTACAACAGGCCGGGCTATGCGAGCCCCGGATACGACAGCCCCGGATACGACAGCCCCGGAGGCGACAGCCCCGGAGGCGACAGGCCCGGATACGACCCCGGGCGGCGGGCGCGGCCAGAGCCTGGCCACGGCCCGCAGCCCGTACCTGGCCACGGCGCCCGGCAGGGGGCGGAGGAGGGGACAGCCGGGGCGGCTCTCACCCGGTCCAGCAGCGTCATGGCCGTCTGGACGGTGGCCTCCCGGGTCACCGGGCTGCTGCGGACCATCGTGCAGTCGGCGGCACTGGGCGCGGTCGCGCTGTCCAGCGCCTACAACAACGCCAACACGCTGCCGAACGTGGTCTACAGCCTGGTCCTGGGCGGCATCCTGACCAGCGTTATCGTGCCGCTGATCGTTAAGGCCGCCAAGCGGAACGGGGGGCGCGACGAAGGCTACGACCAGCGCATGTTCACCCTGATTACTGGCGCACTGCTTGGCGTCACCGTCGTCGCCACCCTGGCCGCGGTGCCCATCGTGGACCTGTACAAAGGGTCGATCAGCGGCCCTGAACTGCACGTCATGGTGCTGCTGGCTTACTTCTGCATCCCGCAGATCTTCTTCTACGGCGTCAGCGCGCTGGCCGGGGCCATCCTGAACTCCCGCGGCAGCTTTGCCGCGCCCATGTGGACGCCGATCGTCAACAACGTCGTGGTGATCGTCATCCTGCTGATGTTCATGGCCATCGCGGGCTCAGGCGTGCAGCCCTCCACCATCAGCAGCGGCGGGGTCGCGCTGCTGGGCATCGGAACGACGCTCGGTATCGTGGCGCAGACCGCGGCGCTGCTGCCCGCGCTGCGCCGGGTCGGTTTCCGCTGGCGGCCGCGTTTCGACTTCCGGCGCACGGAGGTAACCGAGATCTGGCGGATGGCGAGCTGGATGTTCTGTTACATCGCCGGTACCCAGGTGGCGTTCCTGGTCACCACGCGGGTCGCCAATACGGCCGGGGTGCGAGCCGCGCACGTCGGCTACGGAGCGGGCATTACGCCGTACACCTACGGCTGGCAGCTGTTCCAGATGCCCTACGCCGTGGTGGGCATCTCCGTGATCACGGCGTTGCTGCCCCGGATGAGCGCGCACGCCGCCGAGGGCAGGCTGGGCTTGGTGCGGGACGACTTCTCCACCGGTGTCCGGCTCGCCTCGGTCATCGTCGTGCCGTCGGCCCTGGTGCTGGCGGTGCTCGGGCCGTCGCTCGGGGTCGTCCTGCTGGCGCACGGCCTGACCTCCGACGCCAGCGGGCGCTACATGGGTGAGGTCTTCTCCCTGTTCTGCCTCGGCCTGCTGCCGTACATGTTCTTCCAGCTCCAGCTCCGGGTCTTCTACTCCATGCACGACAGCCGTACCCCGGGCCTGATCGGCATCGTGACCATGACCGTGAACGTGGTGGCCAACCTGATCGCGCTCGAGTTCGTGCCCCCTGGGCAGATCGTCGCGTTCCTGGGCGTCGGCTTCGGGCTGGCCAATCTGGCCCGCGCCATGCTGGCCGGGCGGATTCTCAGCAGGCGCCTCGGCGGCCTGGATGGCTGGCTCATCGGCAGGAGCCTGTTCCGGATGCATGCCGCGGCCCTGCCTGCGGCGGTCTTCGCCCTGATCATCGTCCTGGCCTTCGGCGGGCTCAGCGGCGGGTTCCTGAGCTCGGCCGCGTCGCTCGTCCTGGGGGGCGGCGGCGCGCTGCTGCTGTACGTGCTGTTCAGCCGGGTTTTCCGGGTGGCCGAGACGACCGACCTGCTGCGCACGGTGACCGGCCGCTTCCGCCGCTGAGCCCGGCCCGGCATCCAGCCGGGCGTCCGGGCTGCTGCTCGTGGCCGAGACCGGTCCGTCTGCCCGCACGGGGCTAGGCAAGAACGCGAGAAGAACCGTGGGGTCCGGCCGTTTACCGGCCATCTGGGCCTGCCGTTTCGCCTCCCTGATCAGCGAGGGTGTCAGTGCGGTCATGGCCCGGATGACCGGCTCCAGGCCGGGCCGGGTCGTGATGATCCGGACGATGGCCTCGTCCAGCCCGGCGCTCAGCCGGGCGAACGCGGCCGGCGCCGGGCCCGCAGGGCCGTAGTACCCGACCGCCTGCAGCATCTCGTCGGAGACCGCGGCCACCAGTTCGGGCATGACCGCACCCTGGTCACGCCGCTGCTCCAGCTCGCTCAGCTCGCCGCCGAAGCCCATCTGGGTGAACAGGCCCCGGTAGCCCGCGCCCTGCGGGATACCCGGCCGGCCCATGGCGTAGCCGAGCACCTGCGTGCCGAACGCCTGCCGTGCCGCGGCCACGTCGTCGTCGATGCAGACCCGGATGTACATGGTCATCGGGACCGCGCCCGGATCGCGGCCTGCCCGTGCGGCACCCGCGTCGATGGCCGACCGGCTGACCGCAATACGCTCCGGCGTGGCCCAGTTGAGCAGCGCCCCGTCGGCGGTCTCGCCGGCGAGCCGCAGCATCTGGGGTCCGAGCGCGGCCAGGTACACCGGAGCCGGCGGCAGGCCCTCGAGCCCGAGCGAGGTGGGCTGCGGCCACCCGGGGGTGCCAGGACCCATGCCCGCCTTGGTGGTGATCCGGCTCGGCCGTGACCTGATGGCCGGCCAGCAGGTCACGGACCTCGGTGACGTACTCGCGCATCACCGCGACCGGGCGGTCGGGCAGGCCCACCGATGCCCAGAAACCCGGCCCGTAGCCCCCCGTGCCGAGGCCGAGCACGAACCGCCCCGAGGACAGCTGGGCCAGCGTGGCCGCCTGGACAGCCAGGCTCGGCGGTGTCCACATCCGCGCCGCGGGAACGACGGAAATCCCGCTGCGCAGCGAGGTGTCTTGCGACCAGGCCGCGCAGATGTGAAACGAGTCCGGCACTCCTCCGGCCGGGGTCCACAGGCTTTCGAAGCCGAGCCGCTCTGCCTCCTGGGCGGCCGCTCGGAGCTGATCGAACGGAAGGCCGAGCCGGGCGTCCAGTCCCGCGCCAATCATCATGAGCCGCAGTATGCAGGACCCCCTGCGCGGCGTCCGTGACGGGGCAGCCCGTGCAGCCCGTCGCCCTCCTGCGTGGTTCCGGCCCCAGTGCATGGAGGCTGCTGAATTCGACGGCCCAGGTGCCCGTCAGCGATTCGACGGCCGCTTTAGATGCCGAATACACGGACCGGCCTTCAGGCTGACTGAGGTGGGCATAGTGCCGCCTGCCCGGACATTGACCGCGAAGCTGGTGTCCAACTCCGCTAGGTCCTGCCCCGGCGCGGGAGCACTCACCGCGTACCCCGCGTTGTTGACGGGGATGTCGGCTTCCCCGGCTTCTGCCGCCGCCTGCGGTCCGGATCCCCACGCCGACGTGGGCGAGATCGAACGCCTAACTCGTAGTAACGTCGGCTGCGGGCCCCGTCGCAAAGCGGGGTGTGAGACCTAAGCTAGCGGAGGTGCCCGGATGGCCGAGCTCCCATCGCCCCCAGAGGGAATTGTGCTGACCCACTTCATTGTCTCGGACGATGTCGAGCGCTCTCGGCGCTTCTATACCGAAGTACTCGGCGGTAGAGTGGCTTTTCCCGGAGATCCCGTCAATGTTGCGCTAGCCAATAGCTGGATCGTCATCAATGGCGGCGGAGGACCGACCGACGACAAGCCTACTGTGATCCTGGAAACGCCGCGTGATCCCGACCGGGTCAGCAGCTTCCTTAACATCCGGGTCAAAGACATCGACGCCGTGTACGCCGAATGGAGCGCCCGGGGTGCTGAATTCCTGACGCCGCCGAAACAGCACCAGTTCGAGAAGCGCTGCTACATCCGCGATCCCGACGGTCATCTGATCGAAGTGGGGCAAACCACGGACCCAGCGGGGGACTGGTCGCCTGCTCACTGGCCGTCGAGTACGTCCGGGCAGGAGTCCGGGTGAATGCCGGGGTCACCGGCAAAATCGCTCACACCGACGGCGGCCGTGCAGGAGCGGTGCACCCACGCCCGCCGTCACGACGCCGTCGCTCCTGGGAGCAGGCATCGACCGCGGCCCCGCCTGGAGCGCGTCCCACGGGCGGCGGCTCGCCCGGGTGACTCGGCACGCTGGAGCTTACCGGGGGGCGTGCGCCTTGACACCGGAGGCCGGGCGGCGGCCGCGTGTCAGTTACTGCCGTGCGTCCCGCATCGGAGGCGGGGTCAGACCTCTGCCCCCCGCCCAGGCTCCCATTGGCTGGCGGAGTCATATGAACAGGCGCCGCGTTACGACTCCACGACCGGTGTCATCGCCTAGCCATAGGGTGAAGTTGTCGCCGATGTCGAGGCACTCGCGGGCATCGTCGCCGACGAGGACGATGGTCACGATGACGTGATCATCGGCTATCCATGGCGAGCCCTCGCCGTTGTTCGTGACCAGAGCACTGAAGACCTGACTGCCGTGCGTCTGGTGATTCTGGCCCAGCACGACCGTCCGCCGCATCTCGCCTTCTGGCAGCGATACCGATCCATGCCCGCCGGGCGGGTCCAGTGTGACTAGTGCCTGGAACTTGTAGCTCTGCATCCTTACCACCCCTGGTGCTGCTGCTGGGGAGCTGCCCGGGAGTGCCGTCCGCAGATGCCCTTCCGGGCCTGAAAGAGATAACCGCAGTTATCCAACTACATCGTACCACGATACGAACCGCCTGCGTGGCCGGGCGGAGAGCGCGGTGATCATGTCGGCTCTCCCGCACCACGCCAGCATCCTGGCTAAAGGACGTTGCTTAGCGCAGGTACGCAGCCAGGTACGCAGCCAACCCCGGAACCAGGTTAGACACTAGGATGTTTATCGTACGTCGATATACAAGAAGGTCGGATAGCCTGGTGGAGGCACCTGCCAACTGGACCTCTGCTGGGCTTGGTGGCGGTTCCCATGACTGGTTGCCAGGAGGAGCCGCCGTAATGCCCGAACCGATACCGCCGGAGCTGGCTCAGCCATCCCCGGAGGACTTCCAGCATGTGCTGGCCTTCCGCGTGAGCCTGCGTCGTTTCCAGCATTGGAGCGAGAAGCAGGCGCAGGCGGTCGGGCTCACTCATGTTCAGCACCAGCTCTTGGTGGCGATCAAGGGACATCCGGGTGACCTGCCTCCGACTGTCGGTGACCTTGCCGCTTACCTCCTGCTGCGCCACAACAGTGCAGTGGAACTCGTTGACCGGGCCGAGGGAGCCGGTCTGGTCCGCCGCAGCCCAGATCCTGAGGACGCCCGGATAGTGCGGGTAAAGCTGACCAGGAAAGGAGATCAGCTGGTCATCGAGCTGACCAAGGCTCATCTCGCCGAGCTACGCAAGCTCGCAGCCGTGTTCAACGAGCTCGCTCCGGGCGGCCCTGCGGCCGGCGAGGATATTGTCGCGTCCGCCAGGGCGCACTGATCGGAGAGCCGCGGCAGCTCGCGGCCGTGCTGAGCGCGCTCGCTGGCGGCCGGCGATGCGGCAGGAGATCTGCTCGGCGGGACTGGGCTCCCGCACGGTTATGGTCGGTGCTCGTGGCTGCCGTCCTGGTGGCGCAGGGCGAAGATCGCTGCCTGGACGCGGTCTTGCAGGCCGAGTTTGGTGAGGATGCTGCGGACGTGGGTCTTGACGGTCTGCTCGCCGATCGCCAGGTCCCGGGCGATCAGCCGGTTGCTGTGACCACGGGCGATCAGCCGCAGGACGTCACGTTCGCGCGGTGACAGCGGCTGCAGCGGGTCCGGCGGCGGGGGGCGGCGCAGCGCCTGGGTGAGCCGGGTCAGCAGCTCGGGGCTGAGGCTGGCGGTACCGGCGGCGGCGTCGCGGACGGCGGCGATCACGTCCTCGGCCGGGGCCGTCTTGAGCAGGTACGAGGTCGCCCCGGCGTGCATGGCCCGGACGAGGTGCTCGTCGCCGGTGGCGGAGGTGAGCACCACGACGGCAGGCCGGTGCGGCGCGCCGTGCAGTGCGGCGAGCACGGCGTGCCCGTCCAGTCCCGGCATGTACAGGTCGAGTAGCAGCACGTCCGGGCGGGTGGCGGTGACGACGTCCACCGTCTGCCGGCCGTCTCCGGCTTCGCCGGCCACCTCGATGTCTGGTTCCTGGCCGAGCAGGTAGCACAGCCCGTGCCGGACGACGCGGTGGTCGTCCGCGATCACTACGCGGATCGTCATGGCACTGGGACCCGGACGGTGAGCGCCGCGCCGCGGCCGGGCGCGCTGTCGATGTCCAGCGTGCCGCCAAGTTCGGCGACCCGGTCCCGGATGTGGGCCAGCCCGGACCCGGCGTGGCGGGCGGCCGGGTCGAAGCCGGTGCCGGTGTCACGGACGGCCAGCTCAACGTGCCCGTCGCGGCGGGTCATGGACACGGCCAGCTGGCGGGCATGGCCGTGCCGGACCGCGTTGGCGCAGGCCTCCTGGGTGATGCGCAGCAGGGCGTGCTCGACGGGCGCGGGCACGGTGACGTGGTCCAGGCTGGCGTCGACGGTGACGCCCAGCCGCTCGTGGTAGGACGCGCACATCTCCTGCAGGGCCGGGGCCAGCCCGGCACCGTCCAGGCTGGCCGGGCGCAGCTCGAGCAGGAGCGCCTGCATGTCCCGCAGCGCCTCCTCGCTGATCCGCTCGATCGCGCGGACCTGCTGGTTGCCCGGGTCGGCCCGGCGCATCCCGGCGGCGATCATCCTCACCCCGAACAGGTGCTGGGAGATCGCGTCGTGGACCTCCCGCGCGATCCGGGCCCGCTCCGCGGCGCGCGCGTCACCGGTGGCGCGCTGCCGTTCGGCGGCCAGCGCGGAGCCGAGCTGGCGGGTCATGGTGGTGAAGTTCGCCTCCAGCCGGCCGACCTCGTCCCGGCCGGAGAGGGGCAGGGCGACGGTGTAATCGCCGTCGGCGACCGCTACCGTGGCACGCTCCAGGCGGCGTACCCGGCGCACTAGGCGCCATGAGGCCAGCAGCCCGAACAGCACGCCGACCGGCACGATGGCCAGCAGCAGCGCGTACGAAGCCACCAGCAGCGGACCGTCCTCACCAAGCTGGCGCAGCTCGTCCCAGGCGTGCACGGGGTTGATGAACCCGGGAGGCGCCAATGGCGCCTGGACATAGACGTAGTCGGCCAGTCCCGGCACGCTCGTCGGCCGTCCGTTGGGTTCGGCACGGCCCTCCGGCCCGACCAGCCAGAAGATCACGTTGCCCTACGGCGTAGGTACGCCGCCGCCTTTGATCGCGATATGGGGGGCCCTGATGGCCTGAGCGGCCTGGACGGGGAGTTCGCTGGCCGCCGCCCGGCCGGGCGGGTACCGGGCTGGCGCGGAGGACGCGACGACCGTGCCATCGGTGGCGATCGCCACGACCGCGGTGACCCCCTGCTTCCTGGGGATCGGGCCGGTGATCGCCGGAAACACCAGCGTGCTGCCCAGGGTCGGCTGGATCATGGCCTGCTTCGCCGGCTGGCCAGGGTCGCCGAGCACGGTCCCGGTTGGTATGCCACGGGGATAGCGCCGGGCGAGTTGCTGGCCGAAACTCTTCGCGGCCGCGGTCACCTGGGCCTGCAGTTGGGCGCCGTTCACCAGCGAGGGTACCTGGAAGCCGAGGGTGAGCGCCTCGACCAGCACCACGGCGGTGAGCGTGACGAGAATGTAGGACGCGGTCAGCCGGGCCGACAGCCCCCACACCCTGCGCCCCACCCGGTCCAGCACCCTTGCACGCTATCCGTGCGCGCCGCCTTCCGGCGTATCCCTCCAAGGAGGGACCAGTGCTACCTCCGGCGCGTGAGGCGCCCGCCGCCGCCGGCCGGGACGCTGGCCGCCATGCACCCACAGTCAGCCGGCCCAGCCGCGAACAGACACCAGATGAGCAACTGCCCCGGCCGCCGACGGCCCGGGCGGGCGCGAGCCGTAGCCGTCATAACCGTCATAGCTACCGCCCTGCCGGCCGCGGCCTGCAGCAGCGGCAGCCCGTCATCCGCCGGGGCCAGCGGCTCACCGCAGGCGGGAGGCTCAGCGAATTCGTCGTCCGGGCTCGCGTACTCCCGGTGCGTACGCGCCCACGGGGTGCCGGGCTTCCCCGACCCCGGCAGCAGCGGGCAGCTCTCGAAGCAAGCTGTGGTAGCCGCGTTGCGCGGGGTCAGCGATTCCCGGGCCGAGGCGGCCACGGGAGCCTGTGCGAGGCTGAACCCCGCCGGGCAGGAAAACCCCATTCTCACCGCCCAGGAGCAGCAGGATTACCTGAGGGCAGCCGCCTGCATGCGCTCCCACGGCATCACCGGCTTCCCCGACCCGACCTTCCCCGGCGGGCGCCTCAATCTCCCGATCCCCGCCAGCATCGATACCACGTCAAGGCAGTTCACCCAGGCCGCGCAGACCTGCACAAAACTCATCCCGGCCGGGCTTCCCCACGGCAGCGGGTCGGTCGATGACCATGGGCTGGTGCTGCGCGACGTGCCTGGATCAACGGCTGGGGCCGTGAGCGGGGCAATTTCGCCGCAGGCCGCAGCCGGGCGGGCGGCCGCGGAGGCGGGGGGATCGCGCGGCCGTGGCCGCTGGGTGGCGCTGGGCGTCATGGTGGTGCTGGCGGCCGGGGCGGTGGCCGGGTGGCGGGCCGGGGTGTTTTCCGCGGCTGCCTCGCCCGGGGCCGGGCCGGGGGCACCCCCGCCGGCCACGGCCGTGGTGACCCGGCAGGACCTCACGGCAACCACGCCGGAGAGCGCGACGCTGGGGTACGCCGGGTCCTACACGGGTCAGGGGGCAGGGCAGCGGGACGCTGACCTGGCTGCCGCCGGCCGGGCAGGTGCTCCGCCAGGGCCAGGCGCTGTACAAGACCGGCAACGGTTCCCCGGTGGTGCTGCTGTACGGCAGCGTGCCGGACTGGCGGGCCCTGGGCGTGGGGACCACCGGCCAGGACGTGACCCAGCTCAACCACGACCTGGCGAATCTCGGCTACGCCGCCCGCGCGGATATCACCGCGGATGGCTGGGATTACTACTCCTGGGAGACGGCGCAGGCGGTACAGCAACTGGAGGAGCACCTGGGGGTGGTCAGCCCGCCGGGGAGCCTGTCGCTGGGGCAGGTGGTGTTCGAGCCGGGAGCGATCCGGGTCAGCCAGGTGACCGGGACCCTGGGCGGCCCCGCGTCCGGGCCGGTGCTGACGGCGACCTCAGACCGGCAGGTGGTGACGATCCCGCTGGACGTCTCGGACCAGTCGCAGGTGAAGGCCGGGGATACAGTGACCGTCACGCTGCCGGACGGGACGACCGTACCGGGCCTGATCTCCTCGGTCGGCACCGTAGCGACCACCACGTCTGGGCAGCAGGAGCAGGGCCCGGCCACCACGATCCCGGTGCAGGTGAAGCTGACCGATCCGGAGGTGGCGGGGACCCTGGACCAGGCGCCGGTGACGGTGAACATCACCACCGCCAGCGCCCGGAACACGCTGGCGGTGCCAGTGTCGGCGCTGGTGGCCCAGTCGCCGCGCGGGTACGACGTCGAGGTGGCCGGCCGGGGGAGCAGCCGGCGCTGGGTACCGGTGCAGCCCGGGATCTTCGATGACGCCTCCGGGCTCGTGCAGGTGACCGGGGCGCTGAGGCCCGGGCTGCGCGTGGTGGTGGCGTCGTCGTGACCGTTGCGGGGACGGTCCCGGCCCGCGGCGGCCCGGGCGGGCCGGGCGGGGTGCCGGTGCTGCAGCTCGAAGGGGTGTCGAAGGTGTACCCGGGGCAGCCGCCGGTGCGAGCGCTGGATCAGGCGAGCCTGACGGTGGCGGCTGGGGAGCTGGCCGCCATCGTGGGCCCGTCTGGGTCGGGGAAATCCACGCTGCTGCACCTGATGGGCACCCTGGACACGCCGACCACCGGGACGGTGCGCATCACTGGCCTGGACGCGGCGCGGATGGCCGACCGCGAACTGGCCGCGGTGCGGGCCACCCGGATCGGGTTCGTGTTCCAGCAGTTCCACCTGGCCGAGCAGCAGAGCGTGCTGGGCAACGTGACCGATGGCCTGCTGTATGCGGGCATCCGGCGCGGCTCGCGGCGGCGGCTGGCGCTGCAGGCCCTGGACCGGGTCGGGCTGGCCCACAAGGCCGCCGCCCACCCGGCTCAGCTCTCGGGAGGCGAGCGGCAGCGGGTAGCGATCGCGCGGGCGGTGGCGGGCGCGCCGCCGGTGCTGCTGGCCGACGAGCCGACGGGCAACCTGGACTCGGCCAATGGCGCCGCGATCCTGGCCCTGCTGGAAGAACTCAACCGGCAAGGGACCACGGTCATCATCATCACCCACGACCACACGGTCGCCACCCGGGCCCGACGGTGCATCGAGATGCTCGACGGCCACATCACCGCCGACACCAGCCCTGCCCCCCGCCAGCCTGGGCAGGAAGGACGGTCATGACCGCCACATCGCCGCAGCGGGCTTCCGCGCCGGCCCCGGCCCGGCTGCACCCCGGGGACCTAGCCGCCCTCGCCAGCATCGGGCTGCGGACCCGCAAGCTGCGCGCCGGGCTGTCTGCGCTGGGCATCGCGATCGGCGTCGCGGCGATCGTGGCCGTGCTGGGCCTGGCCGCCTCCTCCCAGGCCGCGCTGCTGGCCGAGATCGCCCACCTGGGCACCAACCTGCTCACCGTCACCAACGGGCAGACCCTCACCGGCGCCACCGCTGAGCTGCCCGTGGCGGCGCCGGGCATGGTCGCCCGGCTGCCCGGCGTTACCGCGGTACAGGACACCGGCACCCTCGGCGGCGTCAGCGCCTACAAGTCCCCGCTCATCCCCGTGGTCGAAACCAACGCGCTCTCCGTCGATGCGGCCACCCTGGGCCTGCCCGCGGTGGCCGGCACGAGCGTGGCCCAGGGCCGGTTCCTCAACGCCGCCACCGCCCGCGAGCCGGCCGCGGTGCTCGGCGCCGCCACCGCGCAGCGGCTGGGCATCGACCGGATCCGGCCCGGGCTGCGGATCTGGCCGGCGGCATGTGGTTCTACGTGACCGGCATCCTCAACCCAGACACCTACGCCCCCGAGATCGACTCGGCGGTCCTGGTCGGCTTCCCGGCCGCCCGGAAATACCTGCACTTCGACGGCCACCCGTCGATGATCTACGTCCGTACCACCGGCAGCCAGGCTGTCACCACGCGGGTGGACAGCCTGCTCGGCGCGCAGGCCAGCCCGGAGAACCCCAGCCAGGTCGACGTCTCCCAGCCCTCGGATGCCCTCACCGCCCAGGCCGACGCGACCGGCGCCCTCGACACCCTGTTCCTCGGGCTGGGCGCGGTCGCGCTGCTGGTCGGCGCGATCGGGGTGGCCAACATCATGGTCATCTCGGTGCTGGAACGCCGCTCCGAGATCGGGCTGCGCCGCGCGCTGGGCGCCACCCGGGGCCAGATCCGCATCCAGTTCCTGGCCGAAGCGGTCCTGCTGTCCCTGGCCGGCGGGGTCATCGGCGTCATCACCGGTGCGGCCGCCACCGCTGCCTACGCCCGCGCCCACGGCGAGACCGCCGTGATCCCGCCCGAAGCCTGGGCTGGCGGCCTGGCTGCGGCGGTCATCATCGGCGCCCTGGCCGGGCTGCTGCCCGCCATCCGCGCCGCCCGCCTGTCCCCGACCCAGGCACTCTGGAGCATCTGACCGGGAGCCGGTCCAGCGGCGGGCCGCTCACGAGTGTTGCGCTCGTATGTCTCGTCGCCAGCGCGCCGGTGGCGTGCCATAGCGGTGCTTGAACGCGCGGCTGAATGCGGCCTCGGACGTGTAGCCGACGTGCTCCGCGATGAGCGTGACCGGAAGGGGGGTGTCGCGGAGCAGGACGGTGGCGGCGTCCAGGCGCACGTGCGCGAGATAGGTGGCCGGCGGCTTCCCGACGCGAGCGACGAACCGCGCAGCGAACGCGGACCGGGAAAGGCTGCACGCGCGGGCCAGGTCCTCGACTGTCCAGTCGTGGGCGGGGTCTCGATGGATAGCGCTCAAGGCCAGACCGATCTGCGGGTCGAGCGCACCGGCCAGCCAGTTCGGTTCGGCGTCCGTGCCAGCGGCCCGGGCGCGCAGAATCTGGATGAAGAGCAGATCGAGGATGCGGGCGACCATCACCGCCGATCCCTGAGAGGGCGATTGCATCTCGAATAGGAGCATCCTGCGGGCCACTTCGAGCCCTTCGAGCGCGGGGCCGCGGCCGCCGCGCAGGATGATCACGGCCGGGAGGCTCGCGAGCAGGTGGCTCGCCTGCGGGTCGCCGATCGTGAACGTTCCGCAGAGCCAGCGCGCCGGCCCGGTGCGGGCGCGTCGTGCTCGGATGCCCCGGCGCGCACGGTCGCGTGCGCGCGCTCGCCTGCGTCGCTGATGTGGTGCGGGTCGCCGCGCGGGAGCAGGATGACATCGCCGCGACTCACCCGCTCGACGTGCGGGTCGCCGTGAACCTGAAGCACGAGTTCGCCCTCTTCAATGAGGTGCAGAGTGCCGATATCGGCGAAGCTGATCGAGAAAGCCCGCGGCGGCGCGTACGCAACGATCCGTTCTCCGCTCAGACGGACGCTCCGGAGTAGCTCCGAGAGCAAGTCGTGCGGCTGGCCGTCTGGGTCGAGGCCGAGCGCGGCGTCTTCGAGCGCTGGAGGATCGGCAAACTCTCGCGGCGGTCGGAGCAAATCGGCTGGCGTCGCTGGACGATCGGCAAGATGTTCCGGCGGAGCGGTCATTGTCTCTGCGCATTCCTCGGACTACGTTCGACGAACAGTGAGTGGCGCCATCGGAAGTTCGCCCGGCATTCTCGTCCAGGTCTGGGTCCGCTCGCTGGCGTCAACCTTATCGCAGCGGACACGGCCGCCTCGGCCAGAAAGGAAACAGAATCCGTGACATCGAGAACTGGTGAAGCTGGACAGGATAGGCCAACCAAGATCAGCTTCGTCTATTCCAACCCCACCAACCCGGCCGCCTTCGAGGCGGCTTACCCCGAGCAGATTGCGCTGGCGCGGAAGCTCCCCGGCCTGACTCGGCTGCAGGCGTCGAAGGTCTGGCCTAAGGAAGACGGCAGCCCGACCCCCGTATACCGACTGCTGGACCTGTACTTTCCCGACTACGCGGCGGCCAGCGACGCCGCCGCAGAGGCGGGCGCCCTTGTCGGCGCTACCCTCGAGCACGCCACCGGAGGCGTAGTGATCGCATTCGCGGAGGTCCTCGACGACGCCTAGGGCAGGTCGTGCCCATGCCCACGACCTCGGTAGGCGCTCGTTTCACGAAAGGTGTCCAGCCTGTGCCTGCTCTTGAGATCCACCACCTATCACGGAGGCCGTTTAGCTGCTCAGTTATGCAGATCTTAGCGGGGACGGAATTATCGCGGGTTCACCTCCGTTTGGACATCAGCGGCAGCCCGTCGGGGCGGAACTGGAACGGCAGAAAGAGCGTTGATCCAGGATGCTGTTCGGTGATGGGCATCAAGAGCTACGGACGCGGGGGATTACGACTGAGATGTCGAGGCCGCCGGCGGCCTGACTGCGGGCGGTGACGGTCGCGCGGTGCGCGCGCTGCCGCAGGCTCAGCCGCGGTACGTGTGCCGGCGGCAGCAGGCGGATGGCCAGGGTGGACAGGGCGGCGAGCGCGGCCAGTACCCACATCGCGGTGCGCCAGCCCCACTCCTGGCCGACCAGGATGCCGAACGGGAGACCGGCGACCAGGGCGACCGAGCTGCCGCCCGCGACGATGGCCAGTGACCGGGCCCGGTGCGCGTCGTCGCTGAGCACGCCGGCCGTGCTGTAGGCCGTGGCCTGATAGCCCGCGGCCCCGAGCGCGGCCAGGACACGGCCGGTCCCGACGACCGCGAGGGTCGCTCCGGTGGCCTGGATCACGACGCCGGCGATGAACACGGTCATTCCGGCAGCGAGCAAGGCGCGGCGATCCCAGCTGCCGGCGAGCGCGGCGATGACCGGTGAGCTGAGCGCGTACACCACGGCGAACACGGTCGTGAGCTGGCCCGCGGCACTGACCGGGACGTGCAGGGACGCGGCGACCCGCGGCAGGAGCCCGGACAGCACGAAACCGTCCACGCCGAGGGTGAACGTGCCGATCGACAGGGTCAGCAGGTCGATGGTGCGCAGGGTCCGCGTCCGCGCGACTGGGGATGCGGCGGGGACAGCGGTGCGCTGCTGGGTCATCGCTGCACCGCCTCGAAGAACTCGCCGTTGCTGAGATCATCGAGGAGGCCTGCGCGTGCTGGTTCCCAGCCCAGGAGCTGGCGTGTGGCGGCGCTCGATGCAGGGGCATCGGCGCTGACGATGGTGGCCAGCCAGCCGAAGTGCGCCGCGGCACGCTTCCCGGGAACTGCCCGCACCGGAATTCCGAGGCGGCCGCCGATGACCGCGGCGATGTCCCGGAGCTGTACGCCTTCCTCGCCGACCCCGTGCAGGACCGACCCGGCGGGTGCCTTCTTCGCCGCCAGCCGGTACAGCCGCGCCACGTCCTGCCGGTGCACGGCTGGCCGTCGCTGCGAGCCATCACTGACGTAACCGGATATCCCCGACTTCTCGGCGATGCCGACGAGCGCGCCGGCGAACCCTCGCCTGACCCGCTCGTGCACCGAGGGTGCGAGGCGCACCACCGAGACCCGCACGCCCCGGTCGGCGAGCGCCAGGCCCGCCTGCTCGCTGGCGATCCGGGCAGCGGCGGGCGCGGCTGGATCGGGCGCGTCAGCCTCAGTGACCACGCGGCCCGGGGGCAGCACCAGCGTCCCCGACGTCAGGACGAACGGCCGCCCCGAGCCGGCCAGCGCACCTCCGATCGTCTCGATGGCGCGCCGATCGGTGTCCGCGGCGTCCTGGCCCGGTGCGCCGTGCCGGTACCCGAGGTGGATCACCCCGTCGGCAGCCGAGGCAGCCGCGCGCAGGCTGCCGAGGTCATCCAGCGACGCCCGGCAGACGCCGGCTCCGAGCGCGGTGAGCCGGTCCGCCGATCCCTGCGAGCGGGCCAGGCCCACCACCTGGTGGCCGGCTCCGATCAGCTCGGCGATGACGGCGCTGCCGATGAACCCGGACGCTCCGGTCATGAAAATACGCATATTAGGTGCCTCCATAGGCAGCTGGTTACCGCGGCCGCGGAGGGGAGCGGCCGCCGACTTCCGTGCAACCGTTCCAGAAGTCGCGTGACCCACGCTACGACTTCTTGAATGTACGGTCAAGAAGTCGTAACATGACTGCCATGACTCGTACCGGCCGCCCGCGCGCATTCGACGAGAAGCAGGCCCTAGCCCGCGCCCGCGACCTGTTCTGGTCACGCGGTTACTCCGCCACCTCGGTCCAGGACCTGGTTGACGAGCTGGCCGTCCAGCGCGGGAGCCTGTACGCGGCGTTCGGAGACAAGCGCAGCCTGTACCTGAAGGCGGTGGCCCTCTACGACCAGGAGAACCGTGAACGCCTCGAGGCGATCCTCCGGACCGGACCGGTCCTGCCCGCGCTGCGGCGCATCCTCACCGAGCCGGCCGCCCTGACCGGCGCGCAACCCCCCAGGCAGGCCCGGCGCGGCTGCCTGGTCGGCAACACCACCGCCGAGCTCGTTCCCGGCGACGACGACGCCCAGGCACTAGTCGCCGCGGCCTACGACGGGTTCATCAAGGTCGTCGCCGCCGCGCTCAGACGCGCTCAAGCCAGCGGGGAAGTCGCGGCAACAGCTACGCCGGAGGCACAAGCCGAGATGCTGCTGCTCCTGTTTCAGGGTTCTGCGCTGGTGTCGCGCGCCGAGGCCGCTGGCGACCGGCTCCACGCCGGAATCGACGCCGCCCTGGACGCCCTGCGGCCAGCTGAGCCTCATCGGCGGACTCTCCGCGGAAGACCACCAGCCGACCAGTGACGGATCCCGCCACAGGCACATCAGCACTGGGCGGAGGCCGCCCTGGCCGCGGCGCTATCACCGACAATACGAATATCAGTGGCCCGTTTACTTATCGGTGATCACGGTGCGATTCGTGATGGCGCACATGGTCGCCGCGGCTACCGGAAAGGATCAAGAGAGTGAAGAAGTACATACTCTTCGATCATGATGGTGTCCTGGTGGATACCGAATTCTGGTATTACAAAGCTGGAGAACGCGCCCTGGCGGAGATTGGTTTGACTTTGGACAAGGATCAATACCTCCGGGAGACTCTTGCCGAACTGTCAAAATGCGTCCGCATGGTCATCGTGACGACCGCAAAACGTGCGGATTTTGAAATTATCCATGAAAAGCGCCGGGTTAGACAATTCATGGATTTCGTCCTTGTTCGCGAGGACTACAAGCTCACCAAGCCGCACCCGGAACCATACCTGACCGGCTTGAAGCGCTTCGGAGCCACCAAAGAAGAGACACTGGTTGTAGAGGATTCATCCAGAGGGCTGAACTCAGCCGTGGCGGCCGGTATTGACTGTGTAATTGTCCATAGCGACTTTACAAAAGCACATGACTTTTCACAGGCTAGCTATCGAATCGAAACGCTGATTGAATTGAAGAATATCATCCTTAATGTAACCTGAAGAGCATTCGCCGGTGTGTCCCACTCCTCACCACACGGCAGCTGTACGTCCCTGAGTCTGCTCATCATGCATTGCCTGACCCGTCATTCGATCTTCGGGTTCCATCCCCTGGCCGCGTTCGCCGACCACGGCGCCGGGGAGGCCGTGTCAAGTCCTGCGGTCCGTTACAGGCGCGCAGATCAGCTGATCCGCGTGGCGCCACTCGCGTGAACCGAAGCGTGGCTGCGGTTTAGCGAAAGGGCCGGTTCATACAGCTTGGGGCGGCTGGCGTCCAGCGGCAGTACCTGGGCTGCGCGGGCCGGGTCGCACGGCATCAACACCGTGCACCTGGCCTATGTGCGCGAACGTGCCGGGCATGCGCTGATCGGCTCCCGGCAGTGGATACCCCGCGCCCAGATCGAGGACCGAGTGCGCTCCCTGGCCATGGGCCTGCCGCCAGGCCTGGAGTTCCGGACCAGGGACAGCTGGCCATCGGCATCAGCGCGGACGCGCTCGCGGACGGGATCCGGTTCGATTTCTTCTGCGGCGACGAGGTCTACGGGAACTGCACCGAACTGCGCGCCTTCTTCGGAGCCCGCGGCCAGGGCTAGTGCCGCGCGTCCCGCGGAACTTCCGCCTCACCCTGCCCGGCGGCAGGAGGTTAACCTGCGCGGACGCCGCCAGCCAGGTGCTGGACCGCAAGCATCCCGAGGTCCGTTCCGCCGGGAAGGGCTCGAAGGCGGCCGCTGGTATGCGTGGTCGTGGCTGGCGACCGCCTCGCCGGAGCACTGCCTGCTCATCCGCCGTCACCTCAAGTCCGGTGAACTGGCCTTTCACTACTGCTTCGTGCCCGAGGGCCAGCCTCTGACCTTGACCCGGCTGATCCGCGCGGCCGGGCTGCGCTGGCCCGTGGAAGAGGGCTTCCGTGCCGCAAGGACACCTTCGGGCTCGATGAGTCCCAGGTCCGGCTCTATACCGCGATCGCCCGCCACACCGTGCTGGTCATGGCCGCCCTGGCCATCTGTGCCGTCACCGCCGCCCTGCTCAAAGACCGCACCGATGCCCAGCCACCACCGCCAGTCAGCCCAGGCCAGCCGCCCCCGGCCGACCCCGGCATATCCCGCTTACCGTCCCGGAAATCGCTCACCTGCTCGCCGCCTGGCTCACCCGGCCCGCCCCGCCCGGCCACACCGCCTGTGCTCTGGAGGCGGAGCACCAGCCCGCGCCGTGGTATCACAGCGAAGATCAGGGAAAGGAGGGAGGGAGCGCCGTGACTAGCCAGGCCGCGCCGGGCATGATCACGCCATCTGGCGTGGCGTACGGCATCAGGCGGTCCCGGACCTGGCTGGTCAGCTCGGCGGCTTGTGCTGGACTGAGCCCGGCCAGGAGCTCGGCGGCGCTCGGAGAGGCACGCTCGTACTCGAGCGCGTCGTCTACGTCGCGGCCGACGAGCATCGGCTCGTCCGCCTTCTCGCACTCGATGCCGCCGAACCCCGCGCCGCTCAGCAACGCGCCCACCCGGCCGGTGTGGGCGAGGGAGAAAGCAGCCGACGGCCCGGTCAGCTCGCGGAGGCCGGGTACCGCCGCGGCCCCGGCGAACCCGAAGGTAAAGATGGGGTTCTCCTCGCGGGTGCGCCAGCACAAGAACGCCAGCCGGCCGCCCCGCCGCAGCGCCTTCCTCAGGTTGCCGAACGCCGCGCCCGGGTCATCGAAGAACATCACACCGAACTTGCTCAGCACCACGTCGAAGATCCCGGCCCCGAACGGGTGCACCTGGACGTCTGCGGCCTCAAACCTGGCGTTAGTGACGCCAGCAGCGGCAGCGAGCCGGCGTGCTTCAGCCACCTGAATCCGGGAAAAGTCCGCGCCGAGAGCATGACCGCTGCCGGCGGCGCGTGCCGCGAGGATGGTCACATCACCGCAGCCGCACCCGACGTCGAGAACGTTTTCCCCACCCTGGACCTGCGCGCCGGCGAGCAACCGCGCCGTCAGCGGGCCCAGCATCCGCTCATGCCGTTCACGCTGCTCGATGAACTCCCGGCCGCTGGCTCCGTTCCAGTCCTCGGCCTGCTCCGCATTCACCGCCACGAAGGCCACGCTACTTCGCCCCGGAACCCCGCCTGGAGCGGTGCCCGATGCGCCCCGTCCGGTCCGCTCTTGCCGGAGATCGCGCCGGTCGCGGGGCAGGCCAGAGCGGGGAATTCTTCGCGCAGTAGCTCCTCTGATCGACGCAGCGACAGACCTCACCCCGAATCGGCGGCATGTGCTCGCTACCGTGGCCATGCAAACGGCTTCGGGGGAGGGCTGCTTCTCACTGCCGCTGCTAGGCACGGCGCAAAAGTCCGAGGCCGGTCAGAGGCACCGCGGTGATCAGTTAGCACTCGGCGCCGGGCGGTAAGGGTAGTGACCGATAAGTCTGGTGCGGCCCGCATGGCGCCGGAACCGAAGTTGAACTCCTATGCTCCTGACCTGCGCAAACACGAGACGGCGAGACTGCCCTATCGCATACCCGCAGGTCAGATCATGATTGCCTGTGTCCGAGGGGGGATTGCACCCACTGCGCCTAGCGATCCTGGCGTGCAAGCGAGCCACTGATATCAGGCTCCGCGACCAGCAGCGCATCGATGACACGGTCCTGCGCCAGACGCAGGCCAGGCTCAAGATCGAGGAGGTCCGGCTATCCACCACGAGCTCGTCGACTGAGTTGACTGACCTGCGCGCCGTCATAGGCGCAGCGAGCGCCGTGGTCCAGCGGCGCTCCTGCAGCAGCTGCTCGTCGCCGGTCAGCAGCCGGAACTGCTGGTCAGGACGGTCATGCGGCCCGGGCAGCCGGCACGGACGGTGTGGGCGGACGCCCCTGGCGCGCAGCTCGTTGACACGGCGTGCGCGGCGGCGGTCTACTGCCCTGCATGACGAACACGACGAGTACGGCAGGCAGCATGGAGTCCACGGCTGCTGCTTTTCCTGTCACTACTGCGTCCGAGCTGCCGGGCGCGGTGGTGCAACGGAATCTCGGCGTCACGTTCGGTCTGGTGGTGCGGGCGATGGGCTTCAGCAGGACCGTGGCCGGCGGGTTTTCGTCGCTGCGCCAGGGCGAAGTTGCGCAGTTCACGGTGGTCCTCGAAGACGCCCGCAGGCATGCGATCGACCGAATGATCGAGAACGCGAAGCTGCTCGGCGCCAACGCGGTGATCGCGATGCGCTTCGACTCCTCCGAGATCGGTAAGGCACGCGCCGAAGTCGTCGCCTACGGCAGCGCGGTAGTCGTCACGCCATCGGCATGAGCGAGCACGGGGGTGGTGCGCCGGCCGGACGGCGCCCGCCGGTCGAGGACGCCGACCGCGAGCGCCTGGTCGCGCTGCTGCGCGAGCACTACGCCGCGGGCCGGCTGGATCTGGAGGACCTGCGCCGCCGGGTCGGTGTCGTGCTGGCCGCCGCGAATGCCGAGCAGGCCATGGTGGCCCTGGCTGACCTCCCGCCCGCCGGTGTCCGCGATACGCCGGGCCCCGGCCGCCGCCGGGAGGCCCGCGGGCGGCACGCGCAGGCGAGCGAACCCGAGCCGGGCTGGATGCGGACCGCTGAGCGGTTCCGCGATCCGTCCAGCGGCGTGATCATGCGGGTGTGGATCGACCCGTCAGACGAGAGCCGCCACTACGTGCCGGACGACGCCCCTACGACGACCGTGCTGACCGACCGGGGCGACCTGGCTGCTGCCGGGCGGCCGTCCGTCGCCAGGCGGGTCGGCGCCCGGGACCCGGGCGACCTGCTGGAGCAGATGGTGGTTCTCGACCTGTACGCGGGCCGTTACGAGGACGCTGCCTCGCATCTGCGGGAAGCCCTCCGGACAGCGCTGCGGATCGGCGTACCCGGAAAGGTGCTCGAGGATCTGGACTGCTGCGGCTACCTGTGCGCCCTGACCGGACGCCCCGCCGAGGCCATCACGGTATGGGCCGCGGTGGTCGTGCTGGGGGGCGAGGGATTCTCCCCGTTGCATCCGGATCTGCCCGAGGGCTGGTTTCAGAGGCAGGAATCCCTCCGCGAAGCCCGGCAGGCGCTCGGACCGGCCCGGGCGCGGGCGGCCGAGGAACGCGGCAAGGCGATGAGCCTGGCCGCCGCGGCCGACTATGTTCGCATGCTCACCGCTGCGGGCCCGGAGCCGCCGGCCGCGGCACTGGGCCTGGATGCGCTCAGCCCCCGGGAACGGGAGCTCGTCACCTTGGTCGCCCAAGGGCACACCGATGCGCAGATCGCCGAGCAGTTGCACATCAGCGTGCGCACGGTCGGCTCGCACCTGGACCGCATCCGCGATAAGACCGGGTGCCGGCGCCGCGCCGACCTCACCCGCCTGGCCCTCAACGCCGGCCTGGTCTAACGCAGGCCTGGTCTTGCGCGGCCTGCTTGGCCGGGCAGCCGCTCGGCACGCGGGCGATGTAGGTATTTCCACCCGGCCATGCGACCGGCAAGAGGGGCGAAACGACCTCTGCCGCGCACCTGGCCGGGCGGGCGAACCTATTGCTGACAACGGGAACCCGGCCAGTTCTCAGCAGATAAGACAAGGCCACAGCCGACAGGAGGCATCCCATGTGCGCACACGACGACAACACCGCCCCGAGAGGTCTGCACGGGTGGTGGGCATCTCCCCCGCGACCCGGCCTGCACCGCCTGATCGCCCCGTGGGAATACCGGCACCTTGGCGCCTCTGGGGTCACGCGTATTGCCGGTGGCAGTGTCGCGGCCGCCGCGGGCGTCGTGTGCCTTTCGTACGGCGTCTACGGATGGGCAGCCCTCTTTCTGGTTCTTGGGGTGCTGAATCTCGCGGGCGGCTGCTGGTACCTCACTATCGCCCGCTCCGGGTCTGCCCGAGCCTGAGCCTGGTCAGAGCGTTGCGGATGCAAAGGTACGACAGGCGAGTTCACTGGCCATACGATCGCGTTGATGAGGGCCTAACGAAACCCGCCGGGCAGTGCCCGGAGAGGTGGGAGACCTGGTGGAGGCAGAGCCGGAGCGTCCGTTGGCTGACCCGCCGGTTACCTGGCAGGAGCACTGGTTCGACCACCGCCAGTTGCTCCGCCTGTACCAGAGCGACGAGGACTGCGCGATCTACCTGGATCCCGACGTGCGCTGGGCTGAGGTACGGTGGCTGCCCCGGTTCATCAATGTGACCTGGCAGTATTCCAAGGCAACCTACGGCGACGCTTTCGGGGGCGACCCGCGTATCTACTCCATCCATCACGCCGGGCGGCACGGCGGCGGCCACGCGGGCTACTACATCAGCCCGGTCCACGACTACCGCAACGTCAGCGACTGCGGGCTGGACACCTGGCGGGAGGGCAACATTCTCGCTCGCGAGCTGCCTGCTCATGAGATCGGGCATTCCGTGGAGAGCGCAAACAACGGTGTCCATGGCTCACCGGCGTATGAGATCTGGGGCGACAGCAAGTGGGCCGAGTTCTACATCCATGACCTCTACACGGCGCTGGGCATGGACCGCGAGGCCAAGGGCGTCTACCGCCGGTTCACCGGCAACACCGATGATTTTCCTCGTCGGGGGACCCGCTGGTTCCGCGACTGGTTCTACCCGCTATGGCGGGACTGCGGGCAGGCGCAGGTCATGAACCGGTTCTTCCGGGACCTGGCCCGGCACTTCCCACGCGACTCCGGCGGCACCTACACGCGGCGGATGAACTGGGGCGAGTACGTCCACTTCACCAGCGGTGCCGCGGGCGCCGACATGAGCGGCCAGGCCGCCCGCGCTTTCGGCTGGCCCCGCGAGCGGGCCGATCAACTGGAGCACGCCCGCGCGCAGTTCCCCGACATCACGTACTGAAATACCGGGCCACGCTACTGGGCCGTCCTTCGAGCCTGGCCGCGACGCTGCGGTCGCCGAGCCCACGGGCACAGGGCAGATTGGCTGTCGGTCGCACTGATCACGGCCTATGACTGCTCATGCGCCAGGTGCGCCGCGCCGCTGACCTCGGATCCGCAGGGATAGTGTCCCTAGGGACTTGAACCCCAATGTGTCCGAGGGTGGACTTGAACCATTTGCCTACGCGCAAGTCTTGTTGACCGAGTTCGCTATCGAGGGCCGGTCATGACAGGTCGGGGCGACATGTGGACCAAGCGGAGGACGACTGGTGCGTCGGACTGCCTGGGAGTACCGGCCCCGGTCGTCCCGATGCCCGAGCAGCCGTTGCTCCGACCCGTGCATCCGCGCCCACCAGGTTTCCCGTACCGGGGAGCGCCACACCGGACCTTGACGTGACCCGTGCGTGCATCCCGTGCTTCCGGGCAGTCGCATGGCTCCCAGATGATCGTGACCGTTCCCGACCGCCACGGATGATGGGCCCGGCACTGAGCTGGCCAGCTCGCCACCGCGATCCCGGCCGGGGCCGAGGACTGGAGCGCCGGGCAGCTTGTCGGCCGCGAATCTCAACCCTGGGCGCGCACTGAGTCGTCGCTACGTGTGAGTAGCTCATTTCGGCGTTGGATTTGCGCGTTCGCGCAGATCAGCGCCTATCGTGACAGGCGCTCTCAGGCAGGGGGCTCTTGCGCGTTTGTGTGCGCGGCGGCCGGGGCGCGGCCTTGCCGTCTGCCGACGATGCTGCTGCTGCCGGGGCCCAGCCTGCGGCGCACGACCTGGCGGGCCAGATCCAGGACCGCGGGGTTGTCGTGCAGGACGAAGTTGGCGTCGGTGGCCAGGATGATCCCGTTCAGTTCGAAGGCGAGCTGGCCCGGGTCCTCGCCGGGAGGAAATTCGTTCTGCTCGACGGCGGTGGCCGCGAAGCCGCGGAGCAACTCCACGAACCCGGCCTGGAACGCGGCGACCGCGTCTTTGACCGGGCCGGGGCGGGTGCCCATCTCCAGGGCCGCACCGGCGAAGAAGCAGCCGCCGGGGAAGGTACGCCGCTGCAGATGCTCGAAGAACGCCTCGCACACCGCCGCGAGCTGGGCCAGGCCGGCGGGGGCCGCCAGGGCAGGCTGGACGACTTCGTCGGCGAAGATCCGCCCCGCTTCCTGCACGGTGGCCAGCTGGAGTTCCTGCTTCGAGCCGAAGTGCGCGTACAGGCCGCTCTTGCTCATGCCGATCGCCGCGGCCAGGTTCCCGATCGACAGGCCCTCCAGCCCGTCCACGGTGGCCAGCGACGCGGCTGCGCGCAAGATCGCGCCGCGGGTGCGTTCTCCGTCGGCGCGCGGACGCCGGGGGACGCGGGTTTCCTGGCCGGCGGTGTCGTTCATCGTCTTGACAAGATAGCACGACCGATCGTACGTTCATCTAGTACGAACGATCGTGCTAACTAGATCCGGCCCGGTCGGCCGAAGTGGCACCGGACGAGAAGGGGACAGTCATGGCGGGAAAGGCAGTGATCAGTCTCAGCACCGGCCTGGAGGACCCGGAGAAGGTGACCGTGGCGTTCCTCGTCGCGGTCGGCGCCGCCGAATCGGGGCGGCCGACCCTGATGTTCCAGGCCAAGGAAGCCGTCCGGCTCGCACTGGACGGCGTCGCATCAGGAGTAGCGTGCGATGGCTGCCCGCCCCTGCACGACCTGCTGGCCCGGTATGAGAAGGCCGGCGGCCGGTTCATGGTCTGCCCGGTCTGCTTCAACGCCAAGCAACTGGACAAGGCCGCCCTTGTGCCCAACGCCGACCTATCCGGCAGCGTCCAGCTGTGGGAATGGATCGGGGACGAAGGCGCGACAACCTTCAGTTACTGAGGCCTGCCCGCATCCGGAATTGAACAAGCTACGGGCCCCCGCCACGGCGCGGGACACCACGACGCTTTGGTGCCGTGCAGAGCGAGAAGTTCAAGGTGTTCAAGGCGATGCGGGCGCTGGCCGCCGATGACGTGGTCCGGGGCCAGTTCACCGACTGCAGGGACGAGCCGGGTGTGGCAGCAGATTCCGACGTGGAGACCTTCTGCGCTCTTCGGCTGTTCACCGACTCCGCACCCGCAGCCGCGACCTCTCGCTGCTCAACGCGCAGCCGGACAAGGAGCAGCCCTACGAACACCTCCTCACAGACGCCCTGGCGGGTGACGGGCGCTGTTCACTCGCGAGGACGCCGTCGAGGCAGCCTGGGCGGTCGTCGGGCCCGTTCTCGAAAACCACCACCGTGCTCACCCCTACCCGCCGGGCAGCTGGGGGCCCAAGGAGGCAGATACGCTCACGCGCCCCACGGGCGCTGGCACAACCCTGTGCCCCAGCCGGCACCCGGGCCCTGACCGCCCCTGTCCTGGTCTGCCCGGCTGAGCGTACTGTTTGAAGAGCAGCCGCCCTGATCACGTTGGGCGTGGTTGCTCAGGGCAGCCCCGGAAGAATGTCGCCCCAGACCTTGGTGACGTAGTCGAGTCACGCGAGGAACAATCTGATGAGCGTCTGTGATCGGCCTGGCCTGTTCACGTCAGCAGCAGGCACAGCGCGGGTGCGTGCCTTCGCCCGTGAGGGTCATGAGGCTACCGCGCCTTTTGCCGGTCACCGGGCTCGCTGCCGCAGTAGATGCTGTCGCAGCCGTCACCTCAGTCTTGCCTCCGACGGGCTCACCGGCATCGTGGGTGCCAGAGCGCCGGCCCGGGCCGGCGTGGCCGGCGCTGGGCTGGCTGGGACCTTCTGCCCTACCCCGTCATGACTCTTGGCAGGAACTCTGGATATGCGCGGGCTGCCGGGCACGGCCGGGTGGCCAGGCGTGACACCGCGGCTGGGGCAACGAGCGGGCGCACTGCCGCGATGGACGGGAGAACAGCATGAGCACCGTTAAGGAGACCGGCGCCGGCCTTCCCGGAGCGAAGGCGGTCCCGGAGCCGGATGCGAAGGATGACCTGAAGTCTCTTCCGGTGCCGGAGGTGGAGAAGCGGCTGTCATCGTCACCGGATGGCCTGGCCCAGGCCGAGGCGGGAAAGCGGCTGGCCAGATACGGCCCGAACGAGATCGCGGACAAGAAGGACAATCCGCTGCTGAAGCTGCTGACATATTTCTGGGGCCCGATCCCCTGGATGATCGAGGCGGCGGTGATCTTGTCGGGGGTGCTGCGCCACTGGCCGGATTTCTTCATCATCTTGCTGCTGCTGGTGGCCAACGCCACGGTCGGGTTCTGGGAGGAACACCAGGCGGGGAAGGCCATCGATGCGCTGAAAGCCCAGCTGGCGGTCAAGTGCCGGGTGATACGTGACGGGACGTGGGTGACCCCGCCAGCGCGTGAGCTGGTGCCGGGTGATGTGATCCGGATGCGGATGGGTGACATCGTGCCGGCGGACGCGCGGCTGCTCGACGGCGACCCGGTGCAGGTGGACCAGTCCGCGCTGACCGGGGAGTCGCTGCCGGTCACGGCCGGCCCCGGTGACGCCGTGTACTCGGGGTCGATCATCAAGCAGGGTGAGATCGGCGCCCTGGTCTACGCCACCGGCACGGGCACCTACTTCGGCAAGACCGCGGAGCTGGTCCAGGACGCCCGGACGGTCAGCCACTTCCAGCGGGCGGTGCTGCAGATCGGGAAGTTCCTGATCTTGCTCGCGGTGGCGCTGGTGGCGGTAATCACTGTCGTGTCGATCGTCCGCGGCAACCCGGTCCTGGACACGCTGCAGTTCGCGCTGGTGCTGACCGTGGCCGCGATCCCGGTGGCGATGCCGACGGTACTGTCAGTGACGATGGCGGCCGGCGCCCGGCTGCTCGCGAGGAAGCAGGCGATCGTGAGCCCGGCTGGTGGCCATCGAGGAACTGGCCGGCGTGGACGTGCTGTGCTCGGACAAGACAGGCACCCTGACCCAGAACAAGCTGACCCTCGGCCATCCGTTCACCGCAGGCAAGACCACCCCGGCGCAGGTGATCCTCAGCGCCGCACTGGCTTCCCGCGCCGACGACGACGACACCATCGACCTGGCCGTCCTGGCCGGCCTGGACAGTGACCAGGCCCTGGCGGGCTACCAGGTCACCCACTTCCGGCCGTTCGACCCGGTGAGCAAGCGCACCGAAGCCACCGTCACGGCTGCGGACGGCAGTACGTTCAAGGTGACCAAGGGCGCCCCGCAGGTGATCATGGAATTGGCCGGCCACAGCGCGCAGGTTAAAACCGGCGTGGACGAGGCGGTCGGCGAGTTCGCGGCCCGCGGGTTCCGGTCGCTGGGCGTGGCCCGGGCCGACGGGAAAGCGGGCCCGTGGCAGTTCCTCGGTGTGCTGCCGCTGTCTGACCCGCCCCGCGAGGACGCCAAGTCCACCATCGCCACCGCGCGGCAGCTGGGCGTGCACGTCAAGATGGTCACCGGGGACCAGGTGGCCATCGCCCGGGAGACCGCCCGCACACTGGGGATGGGCACCGGCATCCTGGATGCCGCGGGCCTGGGAGACACCAAGCGCGAGGAGAGCACGGCGGCGGCCGAGGCGATCGAGAACGCCGACGGGTTCGCCCAGGTATTCCCCGAGCACAAGTACCACATCGTCGACGTACTGCAAAAACGGGGCCATATCGTCGGCATGACCGGCGACGGGGTGAATGACGCCCCTGCCCTGAAGAAAGCCGACTGCGGCATCGCCGTGTCGGGCGCGACCGACGCGGCCCGCGCGGCGGCGTCGATCGTGCTGATGAAACCCGGCCTGTCGGTGATCATCGACGCGGTCAAGGAAAGCCGCCGGATTGTCCAGCGGATGAACAGCTACGCGATCTACCGGATCGCTGAAACGCTCCGGGTGCTGCTGTTCGTCACCCTGGCCATCCTGATCTTCAACTTCTTCCCCGTCACCGCCATCATGATCGTGATCCTGGCGCTGCTGAACGACGGCTCCATCCTGTCCATCGCCTACGACCGGGTGCATTACAAGAACCAGCCCGAAGCCTGGAACATGCGCCTGGTCATCGGGATGGCCACCGTCCTGGGCGTGGTCGGCCCCATTGCCGCGTTCGGCCTGTTCTGGATCGGTGACGAGGTGTTCCATCTCGGGCATCCGCAGCTGCAGACGCTGATGTACCTGATGCTGTCGGTGGCCGGGTCGATGACGATCTACCTGACCCGGACCCGGGGCCCGTTCTGGTCCATCCGCCCGGCCAGGATCCTGGTCCTGGCCGTCACCGGCGCGGAGCTGATCGCGACCGGGCTGGCACTGTCGGGGATCCTGGTGCCGCGCCTGGGCTGGAACTGGGTCCTGCTGGTGTGGGGATACGCGATCGTCTGGTTCCTGGTCACCGACCGGGTCAAGCTCGCCGCCTACAGGATCCTCGACCCTGTGAAAGACCAGGGCGCCGTGCCCGCCGGCCCGCCCGCGGGAGAGCCCGGCTCGCCGCCTGACGTGCCGGGGAAGGTGGCCGTAACGGCGCAGCCGGCCGCGTTCTATACCGCCGCCGATTCCGGCGACCCGGTCTATCACGACAGCGGCGACTGCCCCTACGGGCAGGAGATCCGGCGCGACGGCAACGACACGCCCGGCACCGGCGGCCGCCGGCGGTGCCACTGGTGCGCCCGGCATCTCGTCAGCGCCTGACAAGACCAGCAAGGTGAAGAGGAAGAGGACGGCCATGGCAGGTACGGCGCAGTTCGCGATCGGGGCCGAGGCCTGCTGCAGCGACGGGGCCTGCGGCGAGCTGACACGCGTGATCGTCGACCCGGTCGCCGAGGCGGTCACCCACCTGGTCTGCACCCCGGCGGAGTTCGGGAAGCTTGACTCCGCTGAGGAAACACAGTTCATACCGGGAACCATCAGCTACGCCGCTACGTCCCCGGCCAGGTGAGCTACTGGCCCTACTACGGCAAGGGCGCGGGCGGCATGGGCACGGCCGGCGCTGGCCTGGGTGGCATGGGAATGAGCGGCAGGGGCATGGCCGGTACTGGGATGACTACCAGCAGGCGTATTCCGAGATGCTGACCTGCACCAGCACCGAATGGGCTCCCTGGCACGTCCTGCCCGCCGACCACAAGTGGCTCACCCGGGCCTGCGCCGCGGCGGTCATCGCCGCCACCCTGATCGAGATCGGCCCGCGCTACCCCGTCCTGGATAAAGCCGCCCAGCGGGAACTCCTGGCGGCCAAGGCTGAGCTCGAGGCCGAGGCGCCGCCCGGAGCCCCCGCCGACCCCGCCGCGGCGAAACCCCTCACGTGAACGATGGAGGACCGAAATCATGACGACAGTGGACACCGTGCGGACGGGGCCCCTTTCCCCGGAACTGGCCCGCAAGATGAATGCGTACTGGCGGGCGGCGAACTACCTGTCGGTCGGCCAGATTTACCTGTATGACAATCCGCTGCTGAAACGGCCGCTGGCGCTGTCGGACGTCAAGCCGCTGGTGGTCGGGCACTGGGGCACGACCCCGGGTCAGAATTTCATCTACGTCCACCTGAACCGGGTCATCAAGAAGTATGACCTGGACATGTTCTACGTCGCCGGGCCCGGGCACGGCGGCCCGGCACTGGTCGGCAACACCTACCTGGAGGGCACCTACAGCGAGGTCTACCCGGACGTCAGCCAGGACGAGGCCGGGCTGAAGAAGCTGTTCACCCAGTTCTCGTTTCCCGGCGGGATCTCCAGCCACGTCGCGCCGACAACGCCGGGGTCGATCCACGAGGGCGGCGAGCTGGGGTACTCGCTCAGCCACGCGTTCGGGGCCGCGTTCGACAATCCCGGCCTGATCGTCGCCTGCGTGATCGGCGACGGCGAGGCCGAGACGGGCCCGCTGGCCACGTCCTGGCAGTCCACCAAGTTCCTCAACCCCATCAGCGACGGAGCCGTGCTGCCGATCCTGCACCTGAACGGCTACAAGATCAGCAACCCAACCGTCTTGGCCCGCATCGGCGATGAGGAGCTGACCCAGTTCCTGCGGGGCTGCGGCTGGGAGCCCCTGTTCGTGGCAGGCGACGACCCGGACGAGATGCACCAGCTGATGGCCGGCACCCTGGAGGAGGCCCTCGGCGGCATCGCGAAGATCCAGGGCGATGCGCGCGCCACCGGCGACACCACCCGGCGCCGCTGGCCCATGATCGTACTGAAATCCCCCAAGGGCTGGACGGGCCCGAAAGTCGTCGACGGCCTGCAGGTCGAGGGCACGTTCCGCGCCCATCAGGTGCCGCTCCTGGTCGACGCGGACCATCCGGATCACCTCGCGCAGCTCGACAGCTGGATGCGCAGCTACCACCCCGAGGAACTATTCGGCGAGGACGGCCGGCTGCTGCCCGAACTCGCCGATCTCGCGCCCGTCGGGGAGCGCCGGATGGGCGCTAACCCACACGCCAACGGTGGCATCCTGCTCCGCGATTTGCACATGCCCGATTTCCGGGCCCACGCGGTGGATGTGCCCTCGCCAGGCGCGGTGGACGCCCAGGACACCCTCGTCCTGGGCGAATTCCTCCGCGATGTGGCCGCGCTCAACTCCGGCCAGCGGAACTTCCGGATCTTCGGCCCTGACGAGACCCTCTCGAACATGCTGGGCGCGGTCTTCGAGGTCACCAGCCGCCAGTGGGACGCCCGGACCCAGGACAACGACGAGTTCCTCGCGCCTGACGGGCGGGTGCTGGACTCGATGCTCAGCGAGCACCAGTCCGAGGGCTGGCTGGAGGGCTACCTGCTGACCGGGCGGCACGGCCTGTTTAACTGCTACGAGGCGTTCATCCACATCGTCGATTCCATGTTCAATCAGCACGCCAAATGGCTGAAAGTCACCGCGCAGCTGCCCTGGCGGCGGAACATCGCCTCGCTGAACTACCTGCTCGCCTCCCATGTCTGGCAGCAGGACCACAATGGCTTCACCCACCAGGATCCCGGCTTCCTCGACCACGTCGTCAACAAGAAAGCCGATGTCGTCCGGGTTTACCTACCGCCCGACGCGAACTGCCTGCTGTCGGTCTTTGACCATTGCCTCCGCAGCCGCCACTACGTCAACGTCGTCGTCGCCGGGAAACGCGCCATGCCGCAGTGGCTGACCATGGACGCTGCGGTCGTGCACTGCACCGAGGGCATCGGCATCTGGGACTGGGCCAGCAACGACCAGGGCGGCGAGCCCGACGTCGTGATGGCTTGCTGCGGCGACACCCCGACCCTCGAGGTCCTGGGCGCCGTCTCGATCCTGCATGAGCACCTGCCCGAGCTGAAAATCCGCGTGGTCAACGTCGTCGATCTCATGAAACTGCAGCCCGCCAGCGAGCACCCGCACGGGCTGAGCGACACCGACTATGACTCGATCTTCACCAGGGACAAGCACATCATCTTCGGCTTCCACGGATACCCGTGGCTGATCCACCGGCTGACCTACCGCCGCGCCAACCGCAACCTGCACGTGCGCGGCTACAACGAAGAGGGCACGATTACCACCGCCTTCGACATGCGGGTGCAGAACCGCCTGGACCGCTACCACCTGGTCCAGGACGTGATCGACCGGCTACCGCAGCTCGGCGCAACCGGCGACTACCTGAAGGCGATGATGCGCGACAAGCTCGTCGAGCACAGCCAGTACATCGACATCCACGGCCAGGACATGCCGGAAATCCGGAACTGGACGTGGGGCAGCCCCCGCTGAACGCCCGCGGGCGGGCCTGTGGATCTAAGCGAGACAGACCCCCCGCGGGCCCGCAGCCGCGCGCGGGGGGTCTGTCGCTGGCCCTCCGCATCAAGGGGGGGCTGATGTCTCCCAAGTGGGTTTCGGGATACCCAAGGGCCCTGATTCTGGATGGCTGAGGTCTGGAAGGGAGGGGCCGTCATCACGACGGCAGAACGTGCGGGAGCAGCAGGCATCCGCAAGCTCGATGCGGGCGGCTTGCTGGAATGGGCGGAGCGCACGGGACGCCGCCAGGTGATGGCGCCGGGCAGAGGCGGACTGCGGTTCGCGTTCTATGGGCGCGTGTTGACGGAGGATTACCAGGATCCGCTGACCTCGCTTGCGCGGCAGCTTGGCCAGGCTGGGACGCTGATAGCCGGGCACGGCCAGATCGCGGCGGAGTTCTTCGACATCGGGCAGAGCCGCACCCTGGCGTGGGGGCGCCGCCCGCAGGCCGCACCTACGACCCGCACCAGCGCACCCTCCGGGCCAGCGCCCAGGACGCCGCAGCCATCACCATCGACCAGAAAACTCCAGGCAAGGCAGGAAGGAGCTGAGTTAGCAGGCAGAGCACCCGCCCTGGCCGGAGGCCGGGGCGGGTGACGTTGCCTCATGCCTGGAATCAGGCACCCATGGGGAAATTGTGTGTCCGAGGGGGAGCGCACCCAAAAACCAATGCGTGCTGGCCGGCGAATTCACAGTTGGGAGCCGGTCATGACCGTGTGCGCCGACCGGTGGATCCGCCGGACCACGACCGGATGCGTGGGACTGCTGGCGTTCATCGCTGCGGTGTCCTACCTGCACATGCACCTGCTGGTGGAGTTGCACGGGCAGCCGGGCTGGGTCGCGGCGCTGACCCCGCTGTCGGTGGACGGGATGATCGTGGCTGCATCGTCCACGCTGCTGGCCCGCTCCCGCCGGACGGGCGGAGTGCTGCCATGAGCGCTGCTCGTGGTAGGCGGTGCCCGGCTTATACCGGGCGCTGCATACGAGCTGGCTGGTGGTGAGGGTATACGTACATCACGTACTTGACGTACTTCACATCGCCTGGTTAACTGAGGTCACCACCACCACGGAGCGCCATCATGCCTGTAGTTCACTATGACAGCTATACCTCGGCCCGGGAGCATCTCAAGGACGTCCTTGACCAGGCTGAGGGTGGCCAGGTAGTTACTGTCCGGCGAGACTCTGCCACAGCAGCCGTTCTCAATGCCGATCGCTTGCGGCACTTCCTCACCTCGGTGGTGTCCCCATGTGCCCGAGTCGTCGCCGAGGCAGAGGGGTGGTCGGCGTATATCCCCGGTCTACCTGTGGCTGGCGCGGGTGCCACCCTCGACGCAGCAGTAGCAGATATGGCAGACGCGCTCCGCGAATACGCCGAGGACTGGCCGCGGCTACAGTACGCGCCTAACCATCGAGAGCACTGGGGGCTAGTGCAGCTGGTTGCACTAAGCAACGATGACCAGCTACGCCAGTGGATCACAGGGGCGACGGAATGACGTGGCCGGCTTCCACGCGCAGTGATCACCAGGCCTTCTGTGAGGCTGAGGGCTGGGAGCTGGTACGCAACGCCCGCGGAAAGACTTCCGGCCATCATGCCGTTACCTACGAGCTTCAACTCCACGACGGCAGAATCCTAAGGACGCGGATTTCCCATCCACCGGACGGATCTACCTACGGGGCGAACATCTGGAGCCACATCCTTCGCGACCAGCTTGAAGTGGATGAGGAAACCTTCTGGCAGTGCGTCCAAAGCGGCGCGAAACCGAACCGGGGGGAACCTGAAGCTCCGGCAGAGGCGTTGCCCGCCGATCTCGCGCATTTGCTGGTCACGCGCCTGCGCCTGTCCAGCGCCGAGGTTGCAGTCATGAGCCGCGAGGAGGCGATCGCCCGCATGCAGGAATTCTGGAGCCAGCCCGGTTGAGTCATGCCCTCCGGCACATTTGGCACTGTACAAGTCGAGACAGCTCCTCGAACCTTCCCCTGTACCCCTCGCCTTCACTAGCGGCTGGCCTTCGGGCATGACGGGAGACTTATTGGCAGGGGGGATTGCACCCAAATCCCAATGTGTCGTGGCCGGGCAGTTCGCTCTTGGAGCCCTGCCTTGACAGAGTGAGGGGACCGGCGGATCAGGTGCACGAGATCCGGATGTGTGATGCTGCCGGGGCTGATCACAGAGGGTGACCTCGCCTCTGCATACAGGTGCCCTGAAGGCGCTGCCGCGCAGTCACGGTAGGTTAAGACGCCGAGCCCTTCGCCGCGGACTCGCAGTCGCGTCGCAAACGATCTTATAAGCCCCGCAACTCGCGGCCCTTTTTGGTTGGGGGAATGCCTAGCTCGTGGCGGCTCTGAGCTTGGTCCCAGGCGCGGCGCACGTCTGCTGAAAGCGGGCCGTATCCGTTGACGGCTTGGCCCTGCTCACGGGCCCAGGCGCGGATTTCGGCCGTGGACGGTCCAGATTCAGCGACCCGATGCGAGGTCATCCGCACGGATGAGCGTGGCTCGGTGCGGGTCTCGAGACTCCCTTTCGTGCGCCAGATACCAGGCAGGGGAGCCCGACGCGCGAAGGTCAACTGATGTTGTCGAATGATCATGCCGTCCGGAAGCTCGACTTCCGAGGACGAGACTGTGGGGCCGAGTGCCACCCATATGAGGGAGCAGACCAGCACGAGCGCGAGGGCGGCGACAGTCGGCCAGCTTTGAACTGTCGCGGCTGAGACAACCGCCCCCCCCACCGAGCGTCAGCGGCACCACGGTCAGGCCAATGCCACCGGCCTTCGAGGCTCCCTTGCCAAAGAGCTCGCGACTGCGGACTGTCCGCTCAGTTTCCAAGATGTCGGGTCCGCGGGGTAGATTCGCTCTCCCCTTCGGAGACCTGTGGCCGACCATCCCATGACTCGCTGTCGTCATATCCCCTGCCTGCGAGGGCCTGGGCCATGTTGAGTGAATTTGACGACGTTGGATGTATCGGAGGGTTGCAGGACGTCGCCGACTCGAGCCAAACGGTAGTCACGAAGCAGTCGGCTGAGTTCGTCGCCACTGAAGTTAGCCATGGCGACAATCGCTGCGACGATCTCGCGGCGGCTGGTGCGCTCGCCGACAGACCGGGCAGCTTTCAGTAGATCCTCGAGCTTTGCGTCCACAGGTAGCGGCCACGAGATGCCGGCCTGCCGGTCTGGGTAGCTGGAGAGAGCGTCACCAACGTTGAGCGGAGTCTGCTTACGGCCCGTCATCTATACCTCTAACCTAGGTTTATCACAGGATAGATCATTGTTAGACCTAGTGGCAAGTTAGCACTCCAGTAATGACGGGCGTGTAATTTCGCTCTGACGTGGGCAACTACAGCTGCGAGGGGGACCACCGGAGTAGACGCGGTCGTACAGCCGTGTCGCGGCGTAGACACGCTCCTGGCTCGGTGCGAGCGCACCCAAAGACCCAGTGTCCTGGCCGGAGAGTTCCGACTTGGGGTAGCCGCCGGATCGTCTGGATCAGTTGGACCACGACAGATTGCGCGGCGATGCCTGTGAGGTCGGGGTTGGTTGCACGGGATAACTGGGGCGTTGGCGTCGCCGACGCGGCTGTCGTTGGATGGCATGATCGTCGCAGCGTCCACCACACCGCTGGCGGACTCGCGCTCAGGCCAACGAGCGGATCTGTGAGTTTGCTCTGGGGACAGTGGTGACCGGGCGAGTTGATAAGTGGATTAGTTAGGTGGACGACGACCATCTGGGTGGCGCTGCTGGCGCTAATCGTGGCGACAGCCTCTTATCTGCATATGAACATGCTCGTAAGAGCTCCACGGGGACGGGCAGCTGGGCGGCGACGCTGACTCCCTTGTCGGTGGAAGATGATCATGGCCGCCTCGACCACCCTGCTAGCCGACTTGCGCTCATGCCCCTCGCCGACGTCGTCGCCACCCTGACTCGGTACGCCCGCCTGGTCGGCGCGCCGGTGCGCACCGGCACGACTGTCCAGGCCGTGCGCGCGGCTCCAGAGGGCTTCGAGATCCGGACCAACGACGATGTCCTCCGCGCCCGGGCAGTGGTACTGGCGACCGGGGCATGCAACCTGCCGGCGATACCGCGCAACGCCGGCGCAATCCCTTCAAGACTCACAGCATGTGAAGTAGGAGACCGTGCCCGCGATCAGCGCCTGCATGAGCAGCCGGTGGCGGCGCTTACACCGCTGTCGATGGACGGGATGATGATGGCCGCCTCCACCACGCTGCTAGCCAATTCACGCGCGGGGGAGCGTGGCGGGGTGCCGCCCTGGACGCTCCTGGTGCTGGCAGCGCAGCGGGCCTGCCCACCAACGTCGCTGTCGCCCGGCCACGACGGCCGGGCGGTGATCGCAGCGTGGTCCTCCTTCGCGCTCATCGGCCCCTACGAGCTGCTCATGCACCAGATCCGTCGCGGCGCTGTTCGCTGTAACAGGCCGCAGCGCACCAAGCCAACACCGTGGACCTCGAGGGCCGGGCTGTACCGGAGGGAAGCTGCGACTACGGCGAGCTTCCTGAGCTGGCCTGATCCGGGTGGCGCGGGGCCGCGCTCACGGCAGGACCAGGAACGCCGCCACGACCAGCGTGATGATCACCGCCGCGGTGGGCAGGAGCAGGCACAGCCGGGGCCACCGGTAGGCCTGCTCCTCAACCGGGCCGGTCATTGCCATCTCCGGGCAAGGTCAGCCAGCTGCCGGCCAGCACCCAGCGCAGCAGGCGGCCGATGGACCTATCGACCGACTTTTCAGCCGCACATTTAGGCCCAGCGATGGCTGCGGTGCAGAAGAATCCGGTCTCCTTGAAGTTCTGCCTCGCCGAGGTGACCAGGTTGCCAAGCCCCAGTTCGCGCCGTGCCCATTCGGCCGCGCCCTCCGGCCGGTCGATCTGGTCGGCGTGGCTGAACACCACCGCGAGCCGGGCTTCGCTGAGTGCCACCCCCATCTCCTCGATCTGCTGGTAGGTCCGGTGATAGACGTCATCGGGTGACCGGCTGTCCGGTCCGGCTGGCGCGCTGCCCGGCGGGCCGCGCCAGAACGCGATGATGGGCCGCGGGTCGATCACCAGGATGAACGTGCGTGCTTCGCCGAGGTAGCGGAGTTCGTCGGTGTGCGCCAGATCCTCAAATTGCTCACCGGCCGCGTCGAACAGGTGCAGGATCCGCTGGATCCGCCCCGACCCGGCCCGGATCACCAGAGAACGGGGAAGCTGGACAGGCGTAGGGCCGGGATCGCGGTCCGAGGTCAGCACCTGCCGGGCCATCTTCAGGCTGTTGGCCGTGTCCCTGTCGGCCGCCTCGGCGGTGAACTGCTGCTGGGCCGCGGCCCAGTCCACGAGCTGGGTGACCATCGCGGACAGCAGCCGGGTCTTCCCGGCCCCGCCCGCGCCGAACAGAGCCAGCACGATCTCCGGGACCTCACCGGGCCCGTGCTCCCACACCTGGTCGCAATGCGGGCAGAACGCCGTCATCCGAGCCGAGCCGAACAGCAGCAGTGTTTTCACCGGCTGCCCGCAGTGGCAGTACCGGCGGGTGATGCCGAACCGTCCCGGGCGCACGTCGCGGTGTTTCCGGTCGCAGTCCGGCCCTGGGCAGAGGTACCCGGGATAAGGCACCCGGTGGCCGCAGTACGGGCACAGGATGCGGATGTTCTTGATGCTGAGCAGTGCCGAGTCGGCTCCCCGCAGCAGCGCACCGGCGGCCCGGGTGCCGGCCGTGCCGAGGGCGACGGCCAGCAGGTAGACCAAGGCGCAGCCGGCCGTGAGGAGAGTGCCGGCCGCGGCGCCTACGGCCATCCCGGCCGCGCCGCCGAGCGCGGCCGGGACGGTGAACGGGAGCAGGTCGGCGCGCAGTGCCCGGGCGACCGCGCCGGCACCATTCCCCCACCAATCCCGGCTGCGCTGGTAGGCCACGGTCATCGCGTGCCGCGCGTCGGCCCGGGCCGGGCCGTAGAAGTACTGCAGCACGGCCGGGTCAGCGCCGTCCGGCGGCTGCGGCCAGATTTCCGGCGGGGCCAGCCCGGCGAGCAGGCGGCCCAGCACGTCGCCCAGGGTGGCCAGGTACACGGCGGGCAGCCCCACCCCGTAGGCCACGATCGCGACACCGGCGGCGAGCAGCCCGGACGCGGCGGCGTAGCTCAGGTAAAGCCCCAGCACGGCCACGGCGGCGGCTGCCCCGAGGATGACGAGCACCACGTCTACCAGCCACATAAACGCGGACCCCCACTCAGCCGATCACAGTGGCCAACGCCAGAACCGGCCTGGGCCGGTGGGCCTGCGCCACTTCCGGAACAGCTCGGCCGCGTCGCCGTCGCCGTCCAGGGCGCGGCCGAGTGCGGTCAGCTCGTGGCGGGACCAGCCGCGTACCGGTTCAGCCGCCGCGGACAGTTGCTCCGCCAGCACGGGCTGGTCGGCCACGTCGGGATCGGCCAGCGCAGCGAACACCCGGGTGGCCAGGGCCACATCGGCCTGCGGCGCGGCCAGGCGACCGGCCAGCTCGGCGCCGAGGGTTTGCACGACCTCGGCAGGGCAGCCGCGGAGCGCCGGGCCGAGCGGGGCGGCCCCCGCCAGCAGGCCGGGCAGGGCCTGCTCGAGCAGCCCGCGCGTGCGGCTGTCGGCGGCCGCCGCATGCAGGGCAAACAGTTTGGCGAACACCGCCGAGTCGCCCACCGGGGCGTGCCGGCGGGCCTGGGCCAGCAACGGCCCGGCCTGGGCAGCGTTCTGCATGATCTGGACCTCGTCGCTGGGGAGCGCCCCCAGCACCGGGTGGCTGGCCACCACCTCGGCGAGCTGGTACCAGTCACCATCGGGTTCGCCGTACCCGGCCAGCGCGCAGACTTCGGTGGTGATCCAGTTCCCGACGTCGGCCGGAGGATCGTCAACGATCAGCCCGAGCAGTTCAGTCAGCTCGCCTCGCAGGCACCCCGCTGGCCACAGCCGGATGAGCAGGGCCACGTCCACCCGGGGAGACCGCCCGGCGACGGCCCGCGCGTCGGCGATCTCATCCAGGGCCTGCACTGGCGGCACCGCGCCCTGCGCGGCCGAGCGGAGCAGCCACAGCTCCATCAGGACGGGGAACCCGGCTAGGTCGTCCCGCCTGATCACCGTACCCGCCGGGCAGGCCAGCACCGCCTCGGCCAGCTCCGGTGGCTCGCCAGCCAGCCGGGACAGCAGGCTACGGACCAGCCCGGGAGAACGGCCCAGCAGCCCGGCCAGGTCCGCGGCCGGATCCGCCCGGCCCGGGGTGGGGAACCCAGCCGCGGCGGCTGGCTGCCGGCCTGGACCTGGCTGACCATGTCGTCGATCAGCAGGTCCTCCAGCCGGGCCACCCGGGCGGCCACTCCCGCCTGCCCGGCCAGGTCGAGCAGGTAGACCAGCCAGGCACCGGTCAGCGGTTCGCCCGGCTGGTCCAGCAGCAGGCCGAGGACGGCATCGGCGGCCTCGGCCAGCAGCCGGCCCACCGCGGGGCAGGCCCACCGGGCCACCGCAGCGCGTTCCGCCGGGGTGAGTGGCCGGCCGAGCAGGCCGGCCGCCGTGGCGACCACTGGCAGCCAGTCGTCCAGGTGTTGCTCGGCCCCGCTCGACAGTGCCACCGCCTGCCGCCACAGCGCCGTGGCGGCCAGCGCACCGGTGCTGGCCAGCAAGGCGGCTAGCGGGTGCACCCCGCCACCGGGGGTCCGCCCGGTGGTCAGGTCGAAGAGCTGGAAACTGGCGGTGAACGCCTCCGCCGGCATAGCGTCGGGCAGGATGCCGATGATGTGGAGCCGGGCCGACTCGGGGCGGTGGCAGTAGGTGGTGAAGGTCAGCTGCTGCGCCAGCTGCTCGCCGAGCAGGTAGGACAGCGCGGCGATGCACCAGGCGCATTCGGGGGCATCCAGGGTGACCAGCAGCACTGGCGGCGCGCCGGTCATGGCCCGGGCGACGGCGGTGAGCAGTTCGCCGAGGATGCCGTCCAGCCCGTGTGCGTCGAGGAACGCCTGTGCCCCCGGCGGGTCGATGAAGCCGTGCGGCGGGGGCCCAGCCAGCGCGGGCAGTTCGGTGCCGCTCACTTGTGTGCGCTGCCACAGCTCCGACCCCCACAGTTCGGCCGGCCGGACCGGGCCGAAGTCTTCCCGGGGGGTGCTGGTGACCAGGGCGTGCGCGAAGTAGTTGCCGGTCCGGCCTGAGTAGTCCTTGCCTGCGAACACGACCTGTGCGGTGATGGCGGAGCCGGTCACCGCGCTGGCCGCATGCAGGAACATGACCGGGTACGCGTCCGGCTGGTCCAGCTGGGGGCTGGCCAGCAGCCAGCTGGGTGGCTGGTACACGGTCAGTTCCTCCACCTCGCGCAGCACGGCCGGCGCGATATCGGGGGTGGCCGCGCTGAACTGGAATCCGCTGAATCCGGCCGGGCCGTCCGGGCACGAGGTGTAGTGCAGTTGCTGGAAGGTCATCTCAGCGCCCACGTTCCGGGAGGACGCCGAACCGGTTGAGCATCCAGGCCAGCGGATCGAAGACCCGGTAGGGGTGGATGCCCCGGCCCGAGACCAGGTTCTCCTCGGTGGGGGTCTCGCCCAGCGCGGAGAGCGCGGAATAGCGGTACCTGGCGTAGTGGTGCGCCGCGGTCCGGTCGATCAGGGAGCCGTCCCACTGGATCAGCAGCCGCTGCACCTCGGCGTGCACGCGCTGGCTGTCCGGCTCGTCGTAGTACGCAGCCGGTGGCTGGCGCAGCGGGCTGCCGCCGGCAGGCTGTGCTCGAATGCGTCGATCTTGGAGAACGCGACGGCAAGCGGCTTGCTGATCAACCCGTCCGGGCAGGCCTGGCTGGTGCGCAGCAACAGGTCGGTGACGTTCTGCAACACGTTGAGCGGCGTGTCGGAGAGTCCTGCCTGGGATGGCAGCCGGGTCCAGGCGGCGGCCAGCTCGCGGGCTCCGGGCATCCGCAGCGGATCCAGCAGCAGCACGATGCCATCCACCGCGGCCAGGTACCGGGCGTTCTGCTCGACCGACTGCTGGGACCAGAGGTCCTCGCCACCCGGGTCGAACAGAGCGAGCAGCACCGAGGTGGGCCGCGAGCCGTGGCGGGCAGCCAGCCGGGAACGGCCCCGGCCGCCGACGGTGAACCGGAACACCAGCGGGGCCCGGTCACTCGCGCTGGCCGCCGTGGGCTGTTGCAGCACCCGGCTGCCGCGGTACAGCGGCGTGTCATGGACGCTGGCGAACTCGTGCGCCGTGTGGTCATCGGCCGGGCCCATCGACGCGTTCAGCTCCGCGCCGAGCCCGTGCATTAGCTCGTGCACGAGCACGGTCAGGAACACCGTCTTGCCGGATTCCTTTGCGCCAACCAGGGCGATCAGGTAGCTGGGGATGTCCCCGAACTTGGCGGGCAGCCGCCGGTGGCATGCCGGGCAGATCCGGACTGAGCTCACCGTCCCGCAGTGCGGGCAGGCCGCTGGCCGGTCTGGGTGCTGTACTACGAAGGCTGGTGGCAGCGTCTCTGGCCGGCCGGTGTGCAGGGACAGGACCGCATCCGGTTCGGGCGGGCAGCCTCGTTGGGCCGCCCCCGGGCAGCGGAACTGGATCTTCCGGGCGGTAAACCCCGCGTAGCAGTAGGGGCAGTGCAGCGTGGTTTCCGCGCGCCGCCTCACGGGACCCTCATCTGGTCCGGGGGCGGCTGGATCAGCACAACCACGTCGGCGTCCGGGTCGTGGCGCTGCGGATCGGTGAAGCAGGCCAGCCAGCCGGGGTTCCGGTGCTGCAGGGTGACGATGATCCGGGCGGCCTGGCCCGGGCCCGCGTGCAGTCCGGCGGCTTCGCCGACCCGCTCACCTTCGGCCTGGTCCGCGGGCGCATACTGGCCGGTGGTCTGCACGATCACTAGCGGTGGCAGCCGGACCTGATCTTCGGCGGAGACCTCGATCACCCGCTGCCCGCGGCGCAGCGGCCGCTTGCGGATGCCGTAAGGGGCATGGACCGGCCGGCCGGGTACGGGCACCCAGGCTGGCGGGGCGGTCACCCGCCCGCTGGCCCCGTCGTACACGGCGATGATCCCGAGCGTGACCTCGCCGCGGCCCACCGGGACCTTGCAGCCACCCTCTTCGTAGTAGGCCCGCCGGGAGCACTTCGTCTCGCCATCGGGATGGCGGATCACGACGTCGGTGGCGTCGTCTGGCCAGACCCAGCTCAGCTTGACGTCGTTCGCCCGGCGGGTGGCCTGCGGGTCGCGGGCAGGCGCCACCAGCATGATCTCCGCGGTGCGGCGGGCCACAGCGATCCGGCCCGATTCGGTCAGGGGCGTGACGAAGTGCCGGCCGAACGGCAGCCGGGCGGGCAGCACGGCGCGGCCGTTGTCGTCCTGCCGTGGCTGCCCGGGGATGCCGGTCAGTGCGCCGCGGTCGGGGCGGATCCGGGCCCCGGCTCGCCAGTCCGGCGGGTGCGCGGCCCGGACCAGCCGGACCCGGCCGTGCCGGGGCGGTGTCCAGCTCAGCGCGACCTGGGCCGAGGGCACCGCGGCCTGCTCGGCTAGGACCTCCCAGGTGAGGTCGGTGACCGCCGTCGGCTCGGGGACCGGAACGGCGGGCACGACGATCCCGCTGGACCGGCGGAGTGCCCCGTCCGGGGCCCGGTACAGGGCGGTGACCCGGTACCTGTAGTGCGTCCCGGTGGCCAGGGCGCGGTCGGTGAAACCGGTCAGCCCAGCCGGGACGGTTGTGCCCGTCCCGGCATCTGGTAGCTCGTCATCGTCCTGGCCGGGCCGGTGCTCCCAGCGGATGACATCGATGGATTCCGTCCCGGGGGGTGGCTGCGGCCACGAGATGGTGATGGTGGTTTCCGCTTCCGCTACCTCAATGCCGGCCACATCCGGTGTGAAGCGCAGTGGCGCGGCCTGGGCGGGCGGTGAGTACACCTTGGCGCCCCGGTCGGCGAAGACGCTGTAGTACAGGTCGGCCCCGGCCGGCGGAGCCGGGTCGGCTGCGCTGCACTCGCTCGCCTGGGTGACCACCGGTGTCCCGTCGGCGGCCGAGACTGGCGCCCGGTCCAGGTGACGCACGACGCGGTAGCGCACCTGGCCCGCGCGGGCCGGGCTGGGTGCCCAGGTGATCAGCACCTGCTGTCCGTCCGGCTGGGCGGCGGCCGGGCCGGGGGCCGGCGGAGGCAACGCCGCTAGCTGGCTGGCCAGCGTTTCGTCGTCGGCGGCCAGACTGAGCGCCTGGGCCAGCTGCTCGGCCGCGGTCTCGGTCTCCCCCCGGTCACGGTCGGCGGCGGCAGCCTGCCTGAGCTGAGTTACAGTAGCGTGCACCTCGTTGATGCGGGCCCGCAGCGGATCGCTGGCGGGCAGCCGGGCGGCCAGCCGCTGCGCCTCGCGCAGCCGGCCCGCGTTGAATTGCTCCTCGGCCTGCTGGTGCACCACCGCGGTCGGGTCCTCGGCCTGCAGCGCGGCCGCTAGCAGCCCAGCTTCGGCCGGATGCAGGCCGAGGCCGATGGCGTGGGTCGCGATCGAGCGCTGCCCGGACAAACCGTGCCGGGTGAACCGGCGGAGCCGCTCCACCACTTCGGACAGCAGCAGTTCGTCGAGGCGGCCGGCCTGGCCGGCCGCCGTGCGCATGATCCGCAGCGCCTTCTGCGCCCAGTCGGCGCGGTCGCTGTACGGGAGGGCATCGGCGTCCCGCACGGCCCGCTCTACCGCGGCCGCGTCCAGGCGTCGGCCGTCGGTCAGCTGGAACCCGTGCACTACACGGAAGCCGTGGTACACATCGTCACCGAACACCAGCTCGGCCGAGAACTGCCGGCCAAGCTGGTTGAACGTACTCCATCAGGCTCTTGAGCTGCGGATCTGCCGTAGGGAGTGCGGGGTAGGCGTCGACGACGACCACGTTGGCCTGGCGCAGCGCCGCCTCGACCTCGGCCCGGGTGACCGAGCCACCGAGGGCTTCGATGAGCTTGGCAACCGTGTCCGGGCCAGCATAGGTTCCCTCGTTCGCCACTGCCGCGGCCAGCTCGGCCAGCCGTTTGCGCTGCTGCTGGCGGTTCTGGTCAGCCAGGCCGGCCAGGCGGCTGGCGGTCAGCGGGCCGTCCTGGATCAGCTGGTCGTGGGCCGCGAGCAGACCGGCGGCCAGTGGCCGGAGGACCCGGTCGCCGGACTTCAGCTCCTGCCAGTAAGCGACGACCCGGTCGATCTGCTCGGCGATGGCGGCCGCGTCCGAGGCGCCGGCGGGCAGCCCGTACCGCTGGTACGGGTCGGCCGGAGGGACATTCCCGGCCTGCCGGGCCGGCTCGAGGACGGTACGGCGGTAGGCCGTGCGGTCCCAGGCCACCTAGCCGGCCACCTCAATGGCGGCAATCTGGCGCCTGGCTTCCTCGATGCCTGCCGGGCTGAGGCCATCGATATGTACCTCGAACTTGACCTCGGCGCCGGAGTCAGCCTCCCGCCCATGCACCCGGAGCGTTCCGGTTTCGTTCATGTGGAACTGAACCTCAAACGGCGTCCCGGTGGGCCGATCCGGCAGGTCGCTCAGGCGGCCCTGGCCGATGCGCTGGTTGTGTTCCAGCTCTTCCGAGGCGACCGCGCCCGCCTGCTCCCAGACCTCCAGCTCGGCTGCCCGCTGGTTGGGCATGATCGTGCGGAACGTCTGCCAGCCGGTGTCGGCGGGCAGCGGCGTGTTGGCGGTCAGCAGGTGGGTGACGTATTCGCGGGCCCGGCCGGGGTCGATCCGGAAAATGGGGTCCTGGGTGTCGGTCACCTTGAGCCCGAACGCGCGCGGGGCCACCCCGGCCACGTTGATTTCGCCGATCCGGCGCACGGTCTCTGGATCGGCCCCGCTCAGCTCGATGAGCGCCCGGCTCTCCTCCGGGGGGCTGACCCGGATCCGCCGCGTCGCCGCGTACAGGGCGGCCCCCTTGGCCACCGCCAGGTTCGGGTCTCGCCGCCAGGCATCCAGCCCGAACCGTTCCTTCAGCGTGCGAGCGACCGCCGGGCTGCTCGTCATGCCGCCTACCAGCAGCACATCGTCGAATCGCTCGACGCCTTTGTCCCGGGCCGTCGCGATGGTCCGCTCGGTGATCTCCATCGTCTGCTCGAGCAGATCCGCGGTGAGTTCCTCGAGGCGCTCGCGGGTGAGTTCCGCGGTGACCACTGAGCCACCGAAAAACATGTTGTGCCGCTGAGCCTGGAGCGCGCTCAGCGCTTTCTTCAGCTCCTCGGCCGACGTCGCGAGTTCCTGCATGAACTGCGCATCCCCGCCCGGGTCCAGCTGCGGGTACTGGTCGGTGAAGGTCTGCAGCAGGAAGTCCATGATCTTCTGGTCCCAGTCCGCGCCTCCCAGCCGGAAGTTGCCGTCCACGCAGACCACCTGGACGTCGTCACCTTCCAGGCGCATGACGGTGGTGTCGAACGTCCCGCCGCCGAGGTCGTAGACGAAGATGTGCCGGGGCGCGGGATCGTCGGTGATCGCCTGGTAGGCCAGCGCGGCGGCTACTGGCTCGGGCAGCACGTCCAGCACGTTCAGGCCGGCGATCTGCCCGGCCCGCCGGGTGGCCTCGCGTTCCCGCAGCCCGAAATACGCGGGCACGGTGATAACCACGTCCTCGACTACGTCACCGGTCTGCTCGTGGGCCGGGATCACCAGCCCGCGCAAGATCAGTGCGGAGACGGATTCCGGGGTGAATTCCTGGCCGTGGTACTCGTAGCGCACGTCCTGCCCCATGTCCCGCTTGACCAGTTCGCGGACAAGCTGAGGGAGGAGCCGCGCCGAGTTCTTTGCCTGGCGGCCCACGACCACGCGCTGCGCCGACTCGAAATAGACCACGGACAGGGTGGTGTCCTGGTCGGTGAAGCTCTTGAGCACCACCGGGCGGAACGCCTTGTCCAGGTAGGCGAGGCAGGAGTTGGTGGTGCCAAGGTCGATGCCGTAGGTAGCCATGTCACCTCACTGCTCCGGGAGGTACTGATGAAATCGCGCTTGCAGTGGCCGCCGCACGCGACCGGTGTCCCGGTCGATGAACCCGGCCGCGGTGACCTCAGCCACCGTGTTATGCAGGGCTTCGTCGGGGCTGTCCAGCACGCCCGCTGGGTTATGCCGGATGGGGTCGAACGGCTCGCCCGGGGCCGCCGTGTACATGTCGATCCCGCAGCGCTCCAGTGTCTGCGCTACCTCGTCAGCGAACGACCAGGCCAGCTTCGCGTCCTGCCCGTCGTCGGCTTGCCGCCGGGCCTCACGGCTCAATTGGTCGTGCAACCGGATCAGGTCAGTGACTGCCGGGTCCAGGACCACCCGGCTTAACCCAGCCTTGAGTAGCTGGTTCTCCGCATGCAGCTCGTCGATGACCGACTCACGGTGGGCCGCCCGCTGGTGAAATCCGGCCAGCTGCTTCTCGACCCGGCTCAGCCGGGCGGCCAGCTCGCTCAGGCCCGCGGTATCCGGACCGGCCGGTTCCTCGTCCATTTCGCTCACGGCTGCCACCCGAGTGCTCTGGAAACATCACAAAAAGCATGCCTCACAAGGTGGAACGGCACCAGCCCTGATTTTTCGCAAATCAGGCATTTCCTGAAGTGGGGCTAGCGGCCTGGTTTGCGAAGTCTCATTATCGAGGGCAAGGGTGGGGGCACGGCGCGCGGTGTGGCCGTGGTGCGCCCGCGTCCAGGGAGGGCCGATGGAATACCCAGACCACCTCAAAACGCCAGTGCCTATTGGCGGCGCTGGTTCCGCTGATCTGGGTGATTTGTTAGCGGATGAGCTGCGCTGGGATGCGGCCAACTGGGATCCGGAGGCGGAGCCGCCGGTCCCGGCCATGCCCGGGCCGGAGCCTGCCGGGACGGCGGCACGGCCGGGCCATGGCGGGCCTGAGCAGGTCTACCGGGCACTCGTGCGGCTGACTCGGGTCGGGACGCTGCCCAGCATGCGCTGGCCGCGTGCCTGGCCGGGACCAGCCAGTCCCGCCCTGGCTGGTCCCGGCCCGGCTAGTCCCGGTGCCGCTGGTCCTGGTACTAACTGTCCTGGCGACCCGTGGCCGCCGGGCGGGCCGGCCGCCGGTCCGCCAGCGCCCCGCGCCGTCGCGGTGCAGGAGGCACTCAAACCCCTGGGCGTCCGGCTGATCTGCATCACCGGGCCGGCCGGGGTAGGCAAGACCCGCCAGGCCATCGACATCGTGACCGAAACCCAGGCGAAATTGGCGGCGGGCGCCGGTCCCGGGGTCCGTGCCGTGCCGTTGCTGACCGCTGCGCTCCGTTCCGTGGAGTTGCCCGCGGGGCCGCGCCGACTGGCCATGACGGCTCAAGACGCACTCCTGGATCTGCTGCTCGCGCTGGGCGTGCCCGAGCATGACATACCGGCCACCCCGGCGGAACGGCGTGCCCGGTACCTGACCGAACTGGCCGAGTTCCACCCGGTCATCCTCATCGATGACGTGGTGGCCGAGGAGCAGGTCAAGCCGCTGCTCCCGGCTAAGGGCGGGGTAGTAGTGATTACCAGCCGGGACGGGGTGGCCTGGTCGTCCGTCACCGGGGCAGTCAACATTCCGGTAGCCCCGCTTAACGTCGGCGGGACCGGCACGCTGGTCCAGGACGTCTTCCGGGCGTATCGGGCCGAGGCGGACGACGCCACGGCTAAGGCTGTGCACGAGTGGTGCGGGGGGATACCGCTGCCGGTCATCCTGATCTCCCGCTGGCTGGCTGCCACCGGCCAGCCGCTCACGTCGCTCGGCGCCGCCCGGCAGGACTGGGATCGGGCGCATCCTGAACTGGCCGGTACTGGCTTTAGGCATGACTTTGCGACGGTGGCCGCCATGCTCGGCCTGCTCCGTGCTGACCAGCAGATGATTGTGCACACGTTCGGGATGCTGCGGCTGCCGGAAGCGGATCTCGCGGCGGTGTGCGCGGCGACCGGGCTCAGCCGGGACCGGGCCACGGCCGCGCTCCGCGAGCTGACCAGCGTAGGCCTGCTCGCCGCGACGGACCCGGGCCACGCCTGGGCGATGGCCCCGGGGGTCACGGGCTACGCCGCGGGCTGGGCGAGTGCGGCCGATCCGGACCTGGCAGAAACCCAGCAGTTGCTCGACCGGCTGCTCGGGTGCTACCAGCGCCGGGTGCGCGGCCTGCTCGACGCGCATGCCGTGCTGGCCCGGACAGACTCGGCCGAGGCCGCGGAGTGGGCGGCGGCCGAACTCGTGGCCGCGCGGCCGGTCGTCGCCACCGCGCTGGACGCGGCCGCGCGGACCGGGCTGCCCAGGAGGGCCCGGGAACTCGCGGCTGACTACCTGGCCGCGGCCAGCATGCTGGACGGGCGGCCGGCCGGGGCGCGGGAGACGGAGCGGTTCATCGGCCCGGTACTGGCCGTGGCCAACGCGGTCGGCGATGACGAGCTGGCGGCCCGCGCGCTGAAGCGGCTTGGCCCGGATGCGGGCTCGCAAGCCGAGGAGCCCGGTGACATTCCGGCGGAACCTGGCAGGTCCCAGGCCCCCCCGGCGGACTCGCCCGCAGTGGACAGCCTGAGCCCGATCCCGGGTGAGCAAGGGGGCGCAGAAGTCCCAGGACGGCCGGTGCTGTTCGGCGCGAGGGCCTGACTGCCGTGCCGGACGAGACCGCCGGACACCGGCAGGCCCGCGACGAGCTGGCCGAGATCCAGGACGGCAGCGGCCAGCCGCCGGCGCTGGGGGTGGAGCGGGTCGGTGAGGTGCGCCGGGGCTGGCTGCCCATCGAGATCAGCCTCGACTGCGCCACAGTGGCGCGCGGGCCAGGCGGTGTGCGGCTGGCTCCGCGGGAGCACGCGACCGTACGAGTACCAGCCACGTTCCCTTTCTCGCTGCCGGGTGTCCGGGTCGCGCATCCGCGTTTCGCCGGCCTACCGTACGTGCTGCTGGGGCAGCACATCTGCCTGTATCACTCGGACAGTGACTGGGATCCGGCACGTGGCATGTTCGGGGTCATCGGCCGCCTGGTGGCCTGGTACCGCCGGACCGCGGCCGGGCGCCTGGTCGAGCAGGGGCAGCCGTTGCATCCTCCGCTCGCATACCCGCTGCTGTTCGGGGACGCTGACTGTGTCGTCATCCGCCCTGACCTGCCCACCAATTTCGAACCGGCCGCTGCCATCATGGTGCGTGAGTACGAATCCCGGGCCGATGTCGTCCGCTGGCTGGGCCCGGCCGCGCTGGAACTGGATCGCCAGCCAGTCCTGGAGCAGCTCAAGGACGACCTGATCACGGTGGCGAGGGCCCACGAGAAGCCTACGTTCCTGGGTGCGGTCAGGATCCTGCATCACCCGCTGAGCTTCGAGTTCCCGGAAACCTTCCCGGCGCTGCTGGACGCGCTGTCGGCTGAGTATGTGCACAGCCCGGAACTGCTGCGGCAGCTAGCCAAGGTATGGCGCGCGAACGAGCTGGCTGCGGTCCGCCCGCCTGGCCCGGATCCGCTGCACGTCATCATGGGCGCCCCGATGCGCGGCATCGCCGGAGCCGACCGGCCGGACATGCACCTGGCCGTGTGGCAGCTCGACGCCACCGAAGCGGCCATCCCCGGCATCCTCACCGGCGCGGGCGAACCGGGCCGCCAGCCCCCGGCCTGGCTGCAGGCGGAGCAGGACAAAGCTCTGGCGAGGCTGTACTACGCGCCTCTGTCCTGGGCATACGTGCAGGAGAACCGGCGGCAGATCGCGACCCGGCGGGATACCGGGAAGCCCGCCCAGTGGCTGTACGGAAAGACCGTGCTCGTGCTGGGCTGCGGTGCACTGGGCGCCCGGATCGCCGAGCACTGCACACGGGCCGGGGCGCGCAAGCTCGTCGTGGCGGACAACCACGCGGTCGGCACCGGGGTGCTTGTCCGCCAGCCCTACCAGGACGCGGATATCGGCCTGCCCAAGGCATGGCAGCTCGCTGAGCACCTGGCCCAGATAAGGCCGTCGCCTGGCCTGGAAGTCGAGACGGAGATCGGCGATATCCGGGACACCGTGCTGGCCGGTGACGCTGCGCCGCCCAGGGCCGACCTGATCGTGGACGCGACGGCCAACCGGGGCGTATCGGCCCGGATCGAATGGCTGCGCCGCGGGCAACCGGGCCGGTGGCCGCCAGTGCTGACCGTTGGCGTCGGGCACGCCTGCGAGCGCGCGGTCGGGGCGCTCGCCCTGCCGCTGGCCAGCGGGGCTGGCACCGACATCCTGTACGCGCTGGCCGACCAGGCATTCCGGGACGGCGATCTGCGCGACGTCGCCGAGGACTTGTTCACCGAACCCGACCCGGAGCGCATCTTCCAGCCGGAGATCGGCTGCTCCGAACCCACCTTCACCGGCTCGGACCCGGAGGTCGCGGCGGCCGCGGGGCTGCTGTTCACCTGGGCCCTCCGCGTGCTCAGCGACCAGGCCGCCCGGCGTCCGGTGCCAGCCAAGTCGCTGTTCCTCGCCCGGCTGCCTGGCGACCCGAGCCGCCCCGCCCACGTCTACCTGGACTGGCCCAATGACCTGCTCGCCGAGGACGAGCAGAGCGGCTACCAGCTGCGGATCCGCCCCAGGGCCCTGGAACGGATGCGCGCCGAGGCGCAATTCACGGCGCGCCGGTTCCCGCCGTCCTGGGAGACGGGGGGCCTGCTGTTCGGCTACATCGACGATGCGTGCCGTGTCGCGTGGGTGACGGACGTGGCGGGCCCGACCGCTGACAGCGTGCGCGGTGACCATACGTTCCGGCTCGGCCCGGCCGGGGTGGCTGACCTTATCGAGCGGCGCTACCGCGCCAGCGGTGGCCGGGTGCGGTTCCTCGGTATGTGGCACACCCACCCTCGCCTAGCGCCCGAGCCCAGCAGCCTGGATATCCAGGCCATGGCCAGCATGCTTGGCCGGACGCCACCCGAGCGGGTCCCGCGCCGCATCGCGCACGTGATCGCCGGGGGAGACCCTGACCGCTGGGATTACTGGCTGCTGGGGGCCGCTGCCGGAGGCTGGCTTCCGGCTGTTCAGCTGGCACCAGTTCGGGGCGGACGGCTGTACCGCCAATGGAGCCGAGCAGGAGCAGGAGCAGCGATGACCCTTTCAGCCAAGCAGATCGGGGAATGGTCCGAGCGCGGCGATCCTATTCACGCCTGGTACTCGTACGAGATGGTGCGGGGCAGCCTGATAGGCGGCCGGCTGGAAGGGACCTGGTCGGTCTACCCGCAAGGGTCGTACGCCAACAAGACGAACATCGCCCCCGACAGCGATGTCGATCTCGTCGTCGCGCTGACGTCCTCGTTTTATCCGGATAAGGAAAAGCTCAGCTTGATCGAGAAGGAGAAATACGGCAAGTACTACGAGCAGGCCGACCGGATCTGGCAAGATTTCCACGATGCGGTGACGAGGATCCTGCGCCAGGACTTCTGGGTGACAGAGGGGTCCAAGGCGGTGAAGGTCCGGTCCGGCCCGATCAGGCTATCCGCCGACGTGCTCATCGCGCTGGAGCACCGGTACTACCACAGCTTCCCCAGCTTCGAGGGGCAGGTCTTCGCGGACGGCGTGCAGTTCTACCGGAAGGAGAAGCACAGGATCGTCAACTTCCCCAAGCAGCACATTGAAGCCTGCGCGCAGAAGGACGCCCGGACCGGGGGAAACTACCGGAAGGTGGTCCGCGTGGCCAAGAACGCGCGGAACGCGCTCATCGAGGCGGGCCAGGTGGCTCCGGAGACGGCGCCGTCCTACTTCCTGGAATCCCTGCTGTGGAACGTTCCTGACCTGTCTTTCGGCAATGGCCTCCAGAACGCGTACCAGCGTGCGACTGAGTGGCTTGACCGGCAGCAGGGGAAACTCGGGATAATGGAATTCCCTAACGGCCGGGGAAAGCTTTTCGGGAACACATCCGACACCTCGTGGAACCAGGACAGCGCAAAGCGGATCATTGCTGGGTTGCGCGGCCAGGCACAGTGACCGCAGGCCCGGCCGGGCCTGCCCGTGTGCCTGGGCTCGGAGCCGGCAGGCGCCCTCTGCCCAGGGCGTCACGCATCGCGTCGATGCACCGGCTCCGCGCGGCGTTGATCTTGTCCCGCTCGTAGCCGACGGTCAGGTTGAACTGCGCGGCCTTCCGCGCCGTTGGCTTCAGCCAGGCTTCCTTCATCTGCGTCCCCGCTTGCACCTTCGTGGCGCGCACCAATTCCGCATAGGGCTCGGCCACGCTGGGCGCCTCGATCCACAGCCAGGCCTGGTGGAACGCGATCCGGGACTGGATCTGGCTGATCTGCTCGGTCAGCTCATGCTGGGCGCTCAGTTCCCGCGGCCGCCGCCGGATCCGGTACGGCATCTCTGCGTAGTCCTCGATGGCCGTGAGCGCCTCGGCGAACACCCGTGAATGCCGCTCCCGCCGCGCGGCCCGCTGGTTCAGCCCATAAGTGAGCGCAACGGAGATGAGCGCACCGGCCACGCTGACCAGCCCAGCCAGCAGCAGCGCTGTCTGCGCCCACGTCCACCCCACCGTCGTCGCCACACCCCCATGGTGACCGAGCCCAGCCGGACCGAACAGGCCCACGTCAGCCCGGTCCCACCGGGCAGGTGACGGGCACGACCTGGGCCACACGCACGCCACGCTGCTCCTGGCGAAGGGTGTCCCCGGTCAAGGTTGTCAGCGAGCGCCTGGGCCACGACTCCGCGACGATCACGCTGCAGGTGTATGCGTATGTCATGCCCGGTAATCAGCGTGACGCGGCGGACCTGCTCGCCTCGCTTGTCACGGGGCGAAGGCATCATCATCAGGGCGGACACATCAGAGCGGCATCACCGGACCATCGCGGCCGCAGAGCCCAGGATCTGCTGACCGCCCGCAAGGGGAGCGGGGCGGCCACCAGCCGCACCGCTCCGGGCACGCCTACGCGCTTCGCGGGCTGCTGTTCTGCGGAATCTGCGATCGGCGCATGCAAGGTCACTGGGCCAACCCCGCACCGTATTACCGCTGCCGCTTCCCCAGCGAATACGCCCTCGCCAACCACGTCGGCCACCCGCTGAACGTCACCTTGCGCCAGGACATCCTGCTCGACCCGATCGATGAGTGGCTGGCCAGCAAGTTCGGACCCGAATGCGTGCCAGGCACCATCGACGAGCCGGCCGCTGTCATCACCCCGCCTGAGGTTGACCCTGGAGCCGCCGAGATCGACGCCCAGATCGCCGGATGCGACCGCAAGCTCGCCCAGTACCGGGCCGCCCTGGACGCCGGCGCCGAGCCCGCCACCGTCGCCCGCTGGATCACCGAGACCGAAGCCGAACGAGCCAGGTACCAGGCGGTCAAGCGGGCCGCCGCACCCCAGCTGATGCCGGCCGCGATGAGCCGGGACGAGATCGCCTCAGTCGTGAATGCCCTGTCAGATGCGCTGGTCGTGCTCCGCAGTGCTGATCCGGCGGACAAGGCCCAGATCTACGCCGGGCTCGGCCTGCGCCTCATCTACCAGCCAGCCCTCGCTCGTGCTCACCGCCGCGGAGACCCAGGCCATCCGCCGCGACGCGATCAACGGCCCGGCCCGGCGGGCCGCCGGGACGGGGGACCGGCCATGATCACGGTCACCGTCTGGCACAACGTAGGCACCGACGCGCAGGGCCGGCCCGCCGGGATGCTGGACGGCTACCGGCCCGGCCATCCCATGGTCCGCGTCTTCGCTTACCAGGCCGACCCCGCCGGGCGCTCCCCGGAGGCGATCGCCGAAGAGGCGTTCGCCATCTGCAACGGCCACCCCCGCGACGCCGGCGGCGAGAACCTGTCCCGCCGCTACTACCAGCGTGAGCTGCGGTCGCTGTCGTTCCCGGAAAGACACCGTGTTGCCCGAGGTCATGTTGCGTCCGCCGCAGTCCCGTGTTGTAGGGATGGCAGTGGACTGGCTACCTGGGTACGGTCAGCAGGGTCATGGTTGGGCTTCACGGTCAAGTTGGTGCCGGAATGAGCCGGGGCATGTCTAGCTGGCGCCGGGTTCGCCTGGCTGGACGATGCCGGTCTCGTAGGCCAGGATGACGGCCTGGACCCGGTCGCGCAGGCCGAGCTTGGCGAGCAGGTTGCCCACGTGTGATTTCACGGTTGCCTCGCTGATGACGAGGTCGGCGGCGATCTCGGCGTTGGTGAGGCCGCGGGCGAGCCGCAGCAGGATGTCGTGTTCCCTGGCGGTCAGCGATGCCAGCCGGGACGGTGCGGGCTGAGCGTGGGCCGGGGTGCGGGTGAAGGCGTCGATGAGCCGGATCGTGACCGACGGCGCGAGCAGCGCGTTTCCGGCGGCGGCGTTCTTGACGGCGGCGATCAGGTCGTGCCGGGGGGCGTCTTTGAGCAGGAAGCCGCTCGCCCCGGCGCGCAGTGCCTCGTAGACGTAGTCGTCGAGGTCGAAGGTGGTCAGCATGACGACCTTCGGCCCGGCTGCCCGGCTGCCGCCGGTGATCTGCCGGGTGGCCTGGAGGCCGTCCATCTCGGGCATGCGCACGTCCATCAGGATCACGTCGGGCTGGTGCTCGGCGGCGGCGCGGACGGCTTCGGCCCCGTTGGCGGCCTCGCGCGACCACGGTGATCCCGTCGGCTCCTTCGAGGATGACGCAGAACCCGGTCCTGACCAGTTCCTGGTCATCGACGACGAGTACCCGGATCGGGGCTGGGGGCGGTCATGGCGCCGGGAGCCTGCGCGGTGACTGCGAACCCGCCGGCCTGCCCGGGGCCGACGGTCAGGCTGCCGCCGCAGGACGCGACCCGCTCGGCCATCCCCGCCAGCCCGAATCCTCTGCTCCGCGAGGTAAGCGTGCTGCCCGTGCCCTGCGGCCCGGGTCGCCGCGGCGGGGGTCCGTGGCCGGTGTCGGTCACCGAGACGGTGACGTACCCGGGCTCATAGCGGAGTGTCACCGCCGCCTTGTCGGCACCGGAGTGCCTGACGGTGTTGGTCAGCGCCTCCTGGACGATGCGGTAGGCGGCCAGGTCCACGCCAGGTGCCAGCCTGGCCGGGCTGCCTTCCACCCGCAGGTCCACGCTGATCCCCGCCTCGCGGACCTGGTCGAGCACCGTGCCGAGCTGGCTGACCGACGGGAGCGGTGCGGTGTCCGGCGGCTGGCGGCCGGCAGAGGCCGGGGTCGCGCAGCACCCCGAGGAGCCGGCGCAGCTCTCCCATGGCCTCGCGCGCGGTCTGGCCGATGACCTCGACGTGCTTGACGGCCCGCACGGGCTGGCCGGGCAGCAGCGTGGCCGCCGCGTCGGACTGGACGGCGATCAGGCTGACGTGGTGCGCGACCACGTCGTGCAGCTCCCGGGCGATCCTGGCCCGCTCCTGCGCCGCGGCCAGCGCCACCTCCCGGTCGCGCACGGCCTCCGCCCGCTCCGCTCGCGCCTGCGCTTCCTGCAGGTAGGCCCGGCGGGTGCGGCTGACGATGCCGGCCATCCCGGCGGTAACGAACTCCAGCGCGACGATGGGGAAGCTGAGGGCATGTTATGGCCGGGCAGGGAAAGCAGCTCCCTGATGGTCCCGGCCAGCATCGAGCACGCTGATCACCACGCGCGCCCTGGTGGAGCTGCGGTCCATCACGGTGTAGTAAGCGATGAGCGAGGCCAGGTACAGCGGCTCGAAGCCGCCTATGTGGTCCTCACCGTGCGGGGAAGCAGACCGCCAGCAGCACCCCGACCGGCCAGCGCCGCCGCCAGGTCAGCGGCAGCGCCTGCAGCACGGCGATCGGGTAAACGTCACTCCGGGCAGGCGCAGCTGCCCGGTCTCCGGAATCATCGCGCCGACGTTGTAGGCGGCCAGCGCGAGCGCGAGCGCGAGGTCCTGGGCCTGCGGCGACAGCCCGGCCGCCCAGGCGGCAAGCCTTCTCACCCGGCAATCGTAGGACCCGGCCCACAGGCCGGGTCATCCCCCGCGCGGCTGAACCGCCGACTCCTACCTGCGGCGGAGCCCCGCCGTCCAAGGCACCGCCGGGCCGGCCGCAGGGATGGCCGCGGAAACGGGCCGGGCGGCCGATGCGCACCCGGCGTGCGGCCGGCGATCGTACCGGGCATGAACCCCCAGCCGAGATCGGCGGATCCGGTCATCGAGCTGGCCCGGGTGGAGAAGGTCTACCGCAGCGGGAAGGTCGGCTTCCCCGCGCTGAGCGGGGTGGACCTGACCATCACGGCGGGCGAGATGGTGGCGGTCACCGGCCCGTCGGGCAGCGGCAAGTCGACCATCATCAACCTCATCGCCGGCATCGACCGGCCCACGGCGGGCACGGTCACGGTCGCCGGCAGCCACCTGGACCAGATGAGCGAGGAGCAGCTCGCGGTCTGGCGCGGGCGCATCGATCGGGATCGTCTTCCAGTTCTTCCAGCTGATGCCCACGCTCACCGCGGCGGAGAACGCCGTGCTGCCGCTGGACCTGGCCCGGATCGGCACCGCCCGCGAGCGCAGGGCCGCCGCCAGACCGCAACCTCGCCACCGTCGGGCTCGCCGACCGCGGCAGCCGGCTGCCGCTGGAGCTGTCCGGCGGGGAGCAGCAGCGGGTCGCGATCGCCCGGGCGATGGCCTGCCAGCCGCCGATCCTGCTGGGCGACGAGCTCACCGGCAACCTCGATTCCGGCATGGCCATGGACATGTTCAAGCTGCTCAAGGACCTGAACGAGCAGGGCACCACGGTCGTGTACGTCACCCACGACCACGGCACTCGCCCGGCTGGCCCACCGCATCGTGTCCGTCCGCGACGGCCTGATCACGCAGCGACACGAGGCGGGGCCGTGAACACCCTGAACCGGAAGTCCTGGGCCGACCTGGCCAGGCACCGCACCCGGACCCTGCTGGCCGCTGGCACGCTGGCCATCGCCATCGCCAGCCTGGGCTTCCTCGCCGTGCCCGGCCTGCTGAACGCGGCGATGAACCGCCAGGTGCAGCAAGGGCGCCTCAACGAGGTCGCGATCTCCACCCGTGTCACCGGCCTGACCACCGCCCAGCTCGGCGCGCTCGGCCGGCTGCCGGGCGTCGCCGCGGTCAGCGCCGACCTCAGCTACGTCACCACCACGACGACGGCCGGCGGCACCCAGAACATCGTGATCGACGGCGGCGGCCTGGCCTCCGCGCCGGTCAACACCGTGCTGCTGATGTCCGGCCCGCTGCCCGGGCCGGGTGAGGCGCTCGCCGACGTCGCCGACGGCAAGGCCGCCGGCTACACCGTCCCGGCTGGCGGCACGCTCGGCGTGCGGGCCGCCAGCGGCGCCACCGTGCGGCTGCGCGTCAGCGGGACCGGGCTGAACCTCGCCTACACTCCCGGCGCGAACAGCACCGGCGTACCGGTCTTCTACACCTCTATTGCCACCGCGCAGGCGCTGAGCGGCACCCGCGGCTACAACCACCTGGGGTTCCGGCTCACCGACGACAGCCCGGCGGCGCAGAACCGGGTCATCGCCGAGGTCCGCGCCTACCTGACCGCGCAGGCCGGGAGCGACCCGGTCACCTCGCTGCCCTACACCCGGGACCCCGGCTACTGGCCAGGGCAGACGCGGGTTCAACAACATCATCGCCGTGCTGTACATCATCACGATCCTCGCGTTCGGCTCCGCCCTGTTCCTGATCGCGGCCACGATGAACACGCTCATCGCCGAGCAGGCCCGCGAGATCGCCATCCTCAAGGCGCTCGGCGGCCGGCGACGGCAGATCGGCGGCATCACCGCCCGCACCGCGGCGATGCTCGGCCTGGCGGGCGCGATCGCCGGCACCATCCTCGGCGTCGCAGTCGCGTACCTGCTGGCCCGCTACTTCGCCGAGCGGATCGTCGACGTCTCGCTCGGCTTCGGCATGTCGGTCCCGGTCGTCGTGGGCAGCCTGGTGGCCGGCCCGGTGCTCGCGGTCGCCGCGTCGCTGCCCGCCCTGCGGCGCGCGCTGCGCAGGCCGGTGGCCGAGACCCTCACCGGAGCCGGCACGGACGGGGGCTACGGGGCCGGCTGGCTCGACCGGGTGGCCGCGCGCAGCGGCCTGCTGGCAGGGACCGGGTACCCGGCAGCCATGCGGATGGGGTTGCGTGACGTGCTGCGGCAAAGCGCCGCAGCGCCGCGGTGATCGCCCAGGTAGCGGTCGCGGCCGGGCTTGCGATCTCCTTCCTCGCGCTCGGCCAGTCGATAACCGCCGTCATCAGCCAGGTGATCGGCAAGCTCCACGTCAGCATCGACGTCGGCCAGGCAGCGGGCAGCGGCGCACGGCCGTTCGGCAGCCAGGCGCTCGCCATTACCACCGCGACGCCGGGCGTCACCAGCGCCCAGCCAGTCGAAACAAGTTCCGTGCGGTACGGCAGCCAGGCCTACATGGCGTGGGGCCTCAGCCCCCGTCCGCTCTACTCCTACCGGCTGAGCGCGGGCCGCTGGTTCACCGCCGCGGACACCGCCGCGGGCACCCCGCCGGTGATACTCGGCCCGGTCGTCGCCGACGCCTCCGGCGCGCATGTCGGGCAGGTCATCACCCTCGACATGGCCGCAGGCCCCGTCAGGACCCGCGTCATCGGGATCGACACCGGCCAGAACAACAGCGGCAACATCGTCTACTTCCCGCTGCCGGCCCTGGAACGCCTCGATGGCACACCCGGCACCGCCAACTCCCTGTGGGTGACCACCGCCAGCCCGGCGCACTCCGCCATCGACCAGGCGGCCAGCGCCGTCGCCAGCCGGCTGCCGCCGCCGGCTACCCGGTCACCACCACCAGGATCTACGCCTACGAGGAGCAGATCACCGCCGCCGAGAACTCCATCCTCGCCATCGTCGAGATCCTGGGCCTGGTCGTGGTCGCCATCATGCTCATGGGCCTGGCCAGCACCCTGACCATGGGGGTCGTCGAGCGAACCAGGGAGATCGGCATCCTCCGCTGCCTCGGCGCCCGCGCCCGCCACATCCGCCGGATCTTCACCACCGAGGCGGTCGCGCTGGCCATCGCCGGCTGGGCGGCCGGGACCCTGCTCGGCTGGCTGATCTACCAGGGCCTGCTGGCCCTGGTGCGCCACGAAGCCGACCTCAGCCTGCCGCAGGACTTCCAGCCGACCGTCCCGCTGGTCACCCTCGCCGGCGTGCTCGTGCTCACCCTCATCGTCATCCGCGGGCCACTGCACCGCGCCACCCGGATCCCGCCCGGCACCGCCCTGCGCTACCAGTGACCCAGACAGGGCGGATCATGCACCGGCAGCCCGCAGACAGCCGGGCGAACCAAGTCAGCAAAAGGACAAGTCATATGAGCGCCAACCGGGACGCGTGGAGGCATGAAATGCCCGGTGGACGCGGTCCCCGTGGACGCGGTGAAGATGAGCGGAACATGTTCGCGGAGGAACTGATCGCGATGCGGAAGCAGCGCGGGTGGACACAGGAGAAACCGCCGCGAAGATGCTCGTCAGTGCCTCTACGATCGCGAACATCGAGTCGGGAGACCGGTGAAGCGGCCGCAACGCCTGAGCAATGCCGAACCTACAGTTACTGAGCACTGCGCAAGGAAAGGTGAGGACAATGACAATGACATATCTAGGACTTAGCGTTCTCTGGCTTATTAACATGGCGATATGCGTCTGGCTCGGCATACGCAAAGGCAGGCCCCTCCTAGGCGCAATTCTAGGAGTCTTCATCACTTCGCTCGTGGGGATACTGATTATGCTGCTGATCCCGCCCAAGGAGCAAGAGCACTGGGGATTCCATAACTGGAATAACCGCGCTCCTACAGAGATTGAAAGGCTTGGGTCTTAGCCCGTCTGATCATGGGCGGCGTGTCGGCGTGATCTTGGTCGGCGGGTGATCTATGCCGGGGATATGAGGTATCCGGATAGTGGGGGTCTGTCCGCTGAGGGGCGGGCCCGGCGTGAGGTGGTGCGGCTGCAGGCCGCGGAGATGTTCGAGCACGACGTGCAGCCGGTGCAGGTGGCCCGGTGCCTGCGGGTGAGCACGAAGTCGGAGTATCAGTGTCGGCGGCGCTAGCGGGCCGGCGGCCCGGCTGCGCTGGCGTCGCGGGGCCCGGGCGGCGATCGGTGCCGCCTGTCGCCGGCCCGGCTGGCGAGACTGCAGGCGGCCCTGGACGGAGGGCCGGCCGCCTGGGGCTGGGGTGAGGACCAGCGGTGGACCCTGGCCCGGATCACGACGCTGATCGGGCGGCTGTTCCACGTCCGGTTCACGCTGCGCGGTACCTCGTATCTGCTGCACCGCATGGGGTGGGCTCCGCAGGTCCCGGTGCACCGGGCGATGGAGCGCGACGAGGCGGCGGTCATCGCGTGGCGGGCCGTGACCTGGGTGAAGGTTCGATGCTAGCGGCGGCGACCGGGGCGTATATCTGCTTCGAGGACGAGGCGGGCCAGAACATGCGCCCGCCGAAGGCCAGGACCTGGGCCCGCCGCGGCTGCACCCCGGTGGTCGCGGTGTCGGGCAGGGGGCTCGGGCCGGGTGTCAGTCGCGGGCCTGGTAGGCCTGCGGCCTGGCTGCCGGGGGCGGCTGTTCTACCGGATGCGCGTCCACCGGGGGCGCAAAGGGCGAGCGCCGCAGCATGTCCGAAGCCGATTACGCGGGCCTGATCACCGCCGCGCACCATCAGCTGCACGCCCCGGTCATCCTGATCTGGGACAACCTGAACACGCACGTCAGTGCCGTGATGCGCGCGTTCACCGAGTCGCACCGCGACTTGGCTGACCGTGGTTCAGCTGCCCGCGTACGCCCCGGATCTCAATCCCGCCGAGGGCGCCTGGGCGAACATGAAAACGGCCTGGGCAACCTCGCCGCCCGCAACGTCGGCGAGCTGGCTGCCATCGTCAGGAACCGGCTCAAGCGCATCCAGTACCGGCCTGCCCTCATTGACGGGTTCCCCGGGCAGACCGGACTCACCCTCCAACCCCAACCGCCGTAGCCTCAGCCTTTCAACCTCTTGTAACAGGCGGCGCCGTCGTCGGTCGCGAACAGGGCCGCCGGTGCCGCCTCGAAGCCGGGGATCGACCGAAGGTGCGAGAGCGCAATTCGTCTGGTTGCGCAACGGCGACTACGAGTACAACCTGGCCCTTCGCCCTCCGCCAATGAGCGTTCCCAAGTCGAAGTACTCGTCTATCCTGATGAACTTCCCGCCTCGTGATCGGCAGACAAGGCAGATGGGTAGCTCGAACTTTGACCCCACTGCCGGCCGGTCTCCCGACGCGGGCCAGTCCTCGGTGATGATCCCTTCGTGCACGTACTCCAGGCACATCTGGTCATCGGTGACGATGTGGTTCACAAACTTCATGTGAGCTTCGTCGGTATGCGTCCTGGCTGCGACCGATCGCTCTGCCAGCTCGCGGACCTTGCCGGCCCCGCTGAAGGTTTCACCGGTAGCCATGATCTCCCAGATGCAATCCGGGTCGATAAGCGTCATGAACCCGTCGATGTCGTCACTGAGAAACGTGTCGCTAAACCGCTGAAAGAAATCTGGCCCGCTTGCTGGCATGAAGCACTCCGTTCGGTAGTCCGTCGTAAGACGAGGCGGCGGGCCCTCGGAGAGCGGTCGCACAATCGGCCGGGACCGACGCAAGAGTGCGCGTTTGGCCCGCTCGGCTACCCTGGCCTCCACGGCGTAGGCGGAACGGATCAGTTCCGTCTTGTGCAGTATCGCACAAGACAGGATTGGGGAACCAGTCTAGAGCCAGCGTTGGGGTGCCCGCCTGGCCCGAGCCAGCCCCGGCTCAGGCGCTGGCGCGGTGACCAGGGGGAGGAAGATGTCCTCGAGCACCCGCCGAACGAACACCCGATCGATCGGCCGTCCCGTCAGGACCCGCAGCATGTTCAGGCCCAGCACGACGTCCGGTATGAGCGTCAGGTCACGATCCGGGGAGATCTCGCCTCTCCTGACGGCCCGATCGAGCACCGCTCTCAGCATCTGGCGGGGCTGGGCCAGCACCAGCTCGTCGATCGCGGCGGCCAGCGCCGGTTCACGGACCGCCACCGTAGCTACCCCGATGATGACGCTGATCGTGCTCAGTTCCACGTCGGGCAGCGTCGGCACGAGAGCTTCGAGGTCGCCGACGAGCGTCCCGGTGTCGGGCGCCGCCAGGGGACCGGCCTCTCGTCGCCAACGGGCGATGGCCTCGGCCACGACAACCGCCTTCGACGGCCAGCGCCGGTAAATCGCGGCCTTCCCCACGTGAGCGCGGGCAGCAATATCCTCCATGCTCATCCGGTCATAGCCACACTCCGCCAACCCCTCCAGCGCTGCCTGGAGGATGGAGGCGTCGAGCGACCGGTCAAGACGCCCTTGCTTCGCGCGGCACGCGCTGGCTCCGCTGGCCTCCCCGACATGGACGATACGATACCGTTCCGCCTAAGCCCATGCAGCCACCCCGACGCCACGGCGATCGCTGACGGCGGCGGCCTCGCAAAAAGTGCCGGGTCGAACCAGGCTGCTTCACCGCGCTGGCATTGATGGGTGCGCTCCGCACCTCACCCTCGCCCAGACCGGGGCTCAGCGGGGCCGGGGGATCGGCGGCAGCAAGTGGCAGCGGGAGCTGGCGGCCCTGCGGCTGGTCTACAAGTGGGCCGAGAAGGAGCAGCGCATCGAGCGCAGCCCGGTCCTATTCCACCAGGTGAGGCTGCGCGGCGGCGGCACGGCCACGGTCGCTGACCAGGCACCCGGGACGTGCGCAGCGCGGACGTGAAGTGGGTGACGCCGCGCACCTACCGGCTGTGGCGTGACATCGGGCTGCTCGGCTATAACGCGGCCGGCGAGCCGGACCCGTCGTGGCCGCGGCCGGACGCACATCTGACTTCGAACGGTTGGCCGAGGTCACCCTGCCTGCGCTGATAGACGGAGCGGTTGGCATGGTCGCCGCCGCACATGGCAGGCCGGTCACGCTCACCGTGTTCACGATCTCCGGCGTGAAGATTGCCGCGATCGACATCATCGACAACCCCGGCCGCGTCGCCTGGCCATCCTCGGCCGGGCGGCAGGCTGACCGGCGCTGACGGCCGGCAGCGGCATGTGCCCGGCGGCTGTGCCGCCGGGCACATGCTTGTATGGCCGGTACCGAGTCTCATTCCAGTCGGCTCGGTCTTCAGCATCTCGCCGTGCCGGCCGGACGGGGTCCCGAGAGGGGCTATGCGGGCTTCCCGTGGGCCCATTCGCCTGGGACTTGCCTGGTGGCGACGTTGACGCGGTTGAAGACGTTCACGGTGGCGATCCACAAGACCAGTGCGGCCATTTGCTTTTCGTCGTAGTGCTGGGCGGCCTCGTCCCAGATCTCGTCAGGTACGGGATCGGTCCGGTCGCTGAGCCGGGTGACGGCTTCGGTGAGGGCCAGGGCGGCGCGCTCGGCGTCGCTGAAGTACGGGGTATCCCGCCAGGCGGACAGTGTGAAGAGCCGTTCGTCTGTCTCGCCGTCTTTCCTGGCCTTGACCGCCGCGCCCAGGCAGACGCTGCAGCCGTTGATCTGGCTGGTTCGCAGGTGCACCAGGTCGAGCGTGCGCTGCGGCACGGCGCCTTGCTGCACAGCCTCGTTCAGCGACCTGATCGCGGTCATGGCATCGGGAATGATGATGGCCGGGCTCTTCATGCGGGCTTCCACGGGCGTACTCCTCCTTGAGTCGAGATCGTTCGTACCGAGACGATCGGGCGATGCAGAAAGGGCGGTGCGGTGTAGTGAGCTCTCAGGCGCTGTTGACCCGCGAGGCGGAGTCCAGCCTGCCGCGGAACTCCGGCAGTTCCTCGGCCAGGAACTGGTGCCAGGTCCTGGACCCTTCGGTGTGGCCCGGCGGCGGGAGCAGAGCGCCGTTGCGCACGGCCTTGCTGCCGGGGACCGGCATGGGGACCACCAGCTTGCGCTGATGGGCGGCCGCCAGGTAGCTGCAGAACAGGTCCTTCCAGCTCGATATTTCCGGTCCCGACATGTCCGGGGCCCGGCCGGCGGGCTCGCCGAGCGCGAGCTCGACGAGCCGCGCCGCGACCTCGCGGGAATCGACCGGCTGCACACGGAAACCCCTGGGCACTGGCGCCACCAGCGGGAACTTCGCTAGCTTCCGGGAATTCTCGAAGCAGTAGTTGTAGAACTGGGTCGCCCGCAGGATCGTCCACGGCAGGCCGCTGTTCTCCACGATCCGCTCGACCTCGAGCTTGGTCTTCACATACCCCCACTGCGCCATGGAGTCGATGCCGACGATGGATGGCTGCACGAAGTGCGGAGAGCCGGCCCTGGCCGCCGCGGTCACCAGGTTCGTTGTCGCCCTCGCGTCGCCCTTCGTGCTGGTCGCGCAGTGGATGACCACCCCGGCGCCACGCACGGCCGCGTCGATGCCCGCGCTCCGCCGAAGATCCCCGGTGAAGAACGTGACCTGCGGCTGGGCGTCACGCTGGCGGCGGGCGAGCACGCGCACGTCGTGGCCAGCATCGACCAGCTGGGCAACGACAGATCGTCCCAGGCGGCCGGTGCCGCCCGTGACGAGAACCGGCGATGTCATGGGTCTTCCCCTCGCTTCGAGCCGGCCTGCGGCAGGAGCCGGCGGCGTCCACTCGGCTTGGTCTCTCTTCTATGACGGCAATCAGCAGCAGAACGTGACGGGCGGGCCGGAGTCGCTGGCTGACTGGTCTGACGCCGGGGCCGCCCCGCCTGAAGGCAGGCGGCTACCCTGCGCACGCTCCCACGGCCAGTGACCGGGGCGGCCCCGGAGTCCCAGAGCTGCGTCCCGCTGACTGTGACGCGGAGGGCGGCCGAGGACTTCGGCTGGTGTCGGGGTTAACGGCGTGGCAGGGGCCTGAGCCGGTCTGTGTGTCACATCGGCGGGGTCTGGCCAGTCACATAGATGAAGGACTAAAGCAAGGGAATGTGACTGATGGACGAGGATGCCGAGCTCGCGGATCGGTTCGAGGCCCACCGGGCCCGGCTGCGGGCGGTCGCTTATCACACGCTGGGCTCGCCCAGCGATGCCGACGACGCCGTTCAGGAAGCCTGGTTGCGGTTGAGCCGCTCGGACTCCGGCAACATCGAGAACCTTGGCGGATGGCTGACGACGGTTGTCGCCCGGGTGTGCTTGGATATGCTGCACTCGCGCCGGGAGGAGCCGGCAGGCCTGCACCTGCCCGAGTCAGCCGAGAACGAGTCCGGCGGTACCGATCCCGAACAGGAAGCGCTGCTGGCTGACTCGATCGGTCCCGCCCTGCTGGCCATCCTGCATACGCTGCCGCCCGCTGAAAGGCTCGCGTTCGTCCTGCACGACGTTTTCGCCGTCCCGTTCGGTGACATCGCATCAGTCGTCGGGCGCTCGCCTACCGCGGCCAGGCAGCTGGCCAGTCGCGGCCGCCGGCGGGTCCGGGACGTGGCTCTTGTCCTCAGCGCTGATCAGGCCAGGCAGCGAGAAATCGTTGACGCCTTCCTCGCCGCTGCCCGCGACGGCGACTTCGACGCGCTGCTAATGGCGCTCGACCCGGACGTCGTGGTGCGCTCCAACGGCGCCGAGGCGGTTCGAGGCGCGGTGGCCGTGGCCGGACGCACATCCGGCTTCGCGCGATTCGCCCAGGTCACCCTGCCTGCACTGATAGGTGGAGCCGTCGGAATGGTCTCCGCCGCACACGGCAGGCCGGTCACGCTCACCGTGTTCACGATCACCGGTGGGAAGATCACCGCGATCGACATCACCGACAACCCCAAGCGTGTCGCTGAAGCCGACCTAACCATCCTCGACCGGTCGTCAGGCTGACCGCGACTGACGGCCGGCAACGGCAAGCGCCCGGCGGCTGTGCCGCCGTTGATCTCCGACTGCCGCTCGCCCGACTCCAAGCCGCCCTGGACGAAGATCGCGGCGTAGTCGGCCCGGCGAGGTGCTGGCCATCCTGAAATCTGTGTCGTCGGCCGGCGCGCGGGGAGTTCCGGGGTTCATATCTATGACGGAACCGCAGCTGCCCGCCGCGTCACTGACGCCTCCTGGCCCGCCGACCTGGTCGGCACCGCGGCCGGCTGCTTGCCGACGGTAATCGAGGCCGCGGCCGCGGGCCGACGCGTCCTCGGCCTTGTCCCCGGCCCTGGACCGGCCCTGCATCGGCGCGGTGACCCGGCGGCGCTGCTGCCCTCTGACGACCCCCGGTGCATCGGGGTGGTATCAGATGCGGTGGTCAAGGACGGAGAGTCGGCATGACCGCGAAGCCGTCGCGAGTTGGCCGCCGGGCTGCCGAGCCAGCCAGGGCAACGGTCGGCGCGCGGCTGATCGAGGTGACCTTCAGCGCAGCCGAGCCGCAGCTAACTCCGGGCGCGGCCCGGGCTGTCCTGGCCCTGCTGCTGCGTGCACGGGAGAGGGCGCAGGCCAGGGACCGTCCCGAGGGTCGGCCGACTTGACGTCCGCCGCCAAGTCCGGGTACCACCGTGGACCCGGCACGCTGCGCGCCGGCGTGCTCCGGCCGGGCGTACCGGCACGGCCCCGCCCGGCGAGCAAGTGCACGGGAAGGCATAGTGATGACAGGAATGGACTCTGGCGGCCGTCCGCGCCAGGCTGGCCCGCTCGCGGACGATTCCACGACGCGAGCAGCGAAGGGCCTGGGCATGGCTGATGGGAACAGGTCGGTTCTGGCGGTGCCAGTCGCGTTCTACGGACGGACCGCTGACGCCGCCGGTACCGGCGACAGTCGGGCAGACCGGCACCAGCAACTGGCCCTGCGCCGCGCGGTCGCCGCGGCCTGCGCCGCCTGGGTGGCCACGGAGTTCTTCGACGAAGACCGCCGCGCCGACTCCCCCTGGTGGTGCCGCCCGCCGGGCCGGTCCCTGCTGGCCGCGCTCTCCGCGCCAGGCCGCGTGGCCGCGACAGTGGTGGTCGCGGGCCCGTCGTGCTTGCTTCCCGGCGCCCGAAGGCACTGGCATCCTGGCTCGGCTCGCATTCCGGCGTGCGCAGCTCGTGCTAGCCGACTCTGGCCTGATGATCGGCTCGGCCGAGGAATACGCCCTGCTCGGCAGGCTTGCGGCCGCTCCCACCTACGGCGCGCCACCCGGCTGCGGTGACTCCTCGCCATCTGTCCGCGGCCAGCGGGCGCGTGGCAGCCAGCCCGGACAGCCCGCCGCCGGGCGGCGCCGCCGCACCTGTGAACTCAAATGAACGCCGCCCTGCTAGACCCAAGCCCGGAGGCGAGCGCCCCGGTCCGGCGGTTCGCGTTCAAGGACCGGGTCTCGACCGAGGACAACCAGGACCCCGAGGCGTCCCGGAACTGGCAGCTGTCTCGCAGCCGCGCCCTGATCGAGCTGGCCGGGGGGATCATCGTCGCCGAGTACTTCGACATCGGCCAGTCCCCGCTCGCTGCCGTGGATGCGCCGGCCCCGGGCCGCGCAGCTGCTGGCCGACCTCGCCAACCCCGCCCGCGGCTTTGACGCCGTGGCGATCGGCGAACCCCAGCGGGCGTTCTACGGCAACCAGTACAGCCTGACCATGCCCGTGTTCACCCACTACGGAGTCGAGCTATGGGTCCCAGAGGTCGGCGGGCCGATTGACCCCGACTCCGAGGCTCATGACCTGATCATGTCGGTGTTCGGCGGTATGTCGAAGGGCGAGCGGAACCGGATCAAGCTCCGGGTCCGCGCCGCGATGGCCGCGCAGGCCGCGATCGAGGGACGGTTCCTCGGCGGAAGGCCTCCCTACGGCTACCGGATCGCCGACGCCGGGCCGCACCCAACCCCGCCAAGGCCACCGACGGGAAGCGGCTGCACAAGCTCGAACCCGACCCCGAGACCGCGTGGGTGGTCCGGCGGATCTTCGCGGAGTACCTGGCCGGGCGCGGTCTGTTCGCCATCGCCGAAGGGCTGACCCGCGACGCCGTCTGCTCCCCGTCGCAGCATGACGCGGTCCGAAACCCGCACCGCACCGGACAGGGATGGGCAAAGAGCGCCGTCCGCGCCATCTTGCGCAACCCCCGCTACACCGGCCGGCAAGTCTGGAACAAGCAGCGCAAAGACGAGATCCTGCTCGACGTCAACGACGTCGCCCGCGGCTATGAGACCCGGATGCGCCGGAACGACACACGGCAGTGGGTCTGGTCCGAAACCCTCGCCCATGAGCCCCTGGTCTCCATCGGAGACTTCGACGCCGCCCAGGCCACCATGGCCGGCGCCGGGCGCGCCCGGCATGCCAGCCACGAGACCCGCCAGCGGGTCTGCAACCCCTACGTCCTGCGCGGCCGGGTGTACTGCGGGTTCTGCCATCGCAGAATGCAAGGCCAGTACAACCACGGTGCCGCCTACTACCGGTGCCGGTACCCCAGGGAGTACGCTCTCGCCAGCCATATCTACCACCCCGGCAACGTCTACCTTCGCGAGGCCGACGTCCTGCCCGCCATCGACAAGTGGCTGTCGGCCATCTTCGCCCCGCACCGGCTCGCCCAGACCATCCGCGAGATGCAAGCAGCGCAGCCCCCCGTCGGCACCGGACCCGCCGAGCCCGGCGAAGACACCCGCGCCGTCATCGCCGACTGCGACGTCCGGCTGGCCCGCTACCAGGCCACCCTCGACGCCGGAGCCGACCCCCAGGCCGTCGCCGAGTGGACCCGCCAGGTAAAAGCCGAACGCGCCGGCGCACTCGCCCGCGACGCCCGCGACCAGGCCCACAGCAAGGCCGGCCGCCAGCTCACCGAAGACGACATCGGACACCCTCATCACCGCCCTCGGCAACCTGCGCGACGTCATCCGCGACGCCGGGCCCGCCGAGAAGGCAGCCATCTACGACCAGCTCGACCTCAACGTCACCTACAAGCCCGGAGAAGCGAAAATCCGGGCCGAAGTCACCATCGGCCCGGAGAAATATGTAGAGCACGCGCATCAACGTGGGGATACGGGTCGTGTCCGAGGGGGGACTTGAACCCCCATGCCCCTTTCAGGGCACTAGCACCTCAAGCTAGCGCGTCTGCCTATTCCGCCACCCGGACGTACGCCAGACCCCGGTATCGCCCCGGGTCGGCCGCCTCACGATAGCAAATCCTGCCGCGTCCGGCGAAGCCGCCGCATGCCCGCGTCCCGTCCGACCCGCCCCCGCCGCCAGGCCCCGCCCGCGGGCCTCCGCCGGGCACCCGGCCCGCGCCCCGCCCCGCCGCCGCCCATGAAGCCCGACGCCCCCGCCACCCCGCCCGCCCCAAGTGCGACCATGGACTGATGACGCAGACTCCAGCCGCCTCGGGCCGCCCCACCATCACCGCTCAGGACGAGGTCGCTGGCCTGTGCAGCGACCTGATCAGGATCGACACCTCCAACCGCGGTGATAACGCCGGCCCTGGTGAACGGCAGGCCGCCGAGCACGTGGCCGGGCTCCTGGCCGAGGCCGGCCTCGAGCCGGTCATCCTGGAATCCGCCCCGGGCCGCGCCAGCGTGGTCACCCGCATCACCGGCGAGCACCCGGAACGCCCGGCCCTGCTGCTGCACGGCCATCTGGACGTGGTCCCGGCCGACGCCGCGGACTGGCAGGTTGACCCGTTCTCCGGCCACATCGATGACAGCGGCCCGGACGACGCCTGTGTCTGGGGCCGCGGCGCCGTCGACATGAAGGACATGGACGCGATGATCCTCGCCGTCGTCCGCCAACGCCTGCGTGAGGGCCGCCGTCCGCCCCGCGATGTGGTCCTGGCCTTCCTGGCCGACGAGGAGGCGGGTGGCTCGTACGGCGCTCGCTTCCTGGTCGATAACCACCCGGGCCTCTTCGAGGGGGTCACCGAGGCGGTCGGCGAGGTCGGCGGGTTCAGCGTCACCCTCGGCGGCCAGCGCCTCTACCTGGTGCAGACCGCGGAGAAGGGCATCGCCTGGCTCCGGCTGACCGCGCGGGGCACCGCCGGGCACGGCTCGATGCTGCAGCCCGACAACGCGGTGACTGAGCTGGCCGAGACCGTGGCACGGATGGGCCGTCACGACTGGCCGGTCAGCCTCACCCCGTCGGTCGAGGCGTTCCTGACCGAGGCCTGCGCCGCGCTCGGCATCGAGTACGGGCCGGAGGCCTACCGTCAGGTCATCGACAAGATCGGGTCGCTGTCCCGGCTGACCGGCGCGACCTTGCGCAACACCCTCAACCCCAGCGTGCTCAAGGCCGGGTACAAGGTCAACGTGGTCCCGCAGGTGGCCACCGCCGACGTGGACGGGCGCTTCCTGCCGGGTCACGAGGAGGAGTTCCTCGCCGAGGTGGACAGCCTCCTGGGCACCAGCGTGCAGCGCGAGTTCATCCACCACGACATCGCCCTGGAGACCACGTTCGACGGCGAGCTGTGCGACGCGATGGCCGCGGCCCTGCTGGCCGAGGACCCCGGGGCCAAAGTCGTCCCGTACTGCCTGTCCGGCGGCACGGACGCGAAGTCGTTCAGCCGGCTCGGCATGCGCTGCTTCGGCTTCGCCCCGTTGCGGCTCCCGGCGGACCTGGACTTCTCCGGCATGTTCCACGGCGTGGACGAGCGTGTCCCGGTGGCCGCCCTGCAGTTCGGGACCCGTGTCCTGGACGGCTTCCTCGACCGCTGCTGACCGCCCCCGTCCACGCCCCGCCGGAAGCGTTTTTCGCCTAATCGCCATATGCGCACACTCGGTAGTGTTATCGTGACGCATTGTGTGAGGCTGTCCACTGTCGGGGGGGAGCAGGAAACCCGGCAAACCCTGTCTGGCCAGCCCGCACAGCACCGGAAACGGCGAGGGAAGTCGCCTGCTGTTCTGGAGCCGGAGAACAACCGGGGGCCGCGTGCGGACCCGCGTGAGACGCGGGTCAGGCGCGACGCGGCTGGGCACTGCCGGCGACCGGAGCTGCGGAAGATCGCTGTGACCGGCGTGGCTACCCCGCCCGGGCGGCCACGGCCAGCTGAAGCTGCCCCCCGCAGTGCCCGCTGGCCGTGGCCGCCGCCGCTCCCCGCACGGAGGTGCGCGTTACGCAGGCACAACGTCAAAACCGAGAACTTCAGGGCCCCCAACGGTCCGTCCGCCCCACCGTCTCACCAGCCACCAGGGTGGCGGGGAGACGGCCAGCACCGCCGTGCGCCGTCACCGCCTGCGGGCGGCCCGGCGCACGCCCCGGGGGGACCGGCCCGCCGGGCGCCGACCAGCAACCGGTGGTCAAAGGGTCAGTACGGGGCGTATGATCGGCCGCCGCAGGGTGACCTTCCTGCTGCCGTCTGCATACAGGCGGAGTCTGGCCAGTTCCCACTCGCCGTACTCAGCATGGTCCGTCAGCAGGCGCCGGGCGGCGTCTCGCGACGTTCCTCGCGGCAGGTACAGCACGAGGTAGGAGTAGTCGGCCATCACCTCTTATTGTGCGCGGCGTACGCGGTGGTTCAATCGGCAGTGACGAAATATTCTCCAGAACGGCTGTCCGGGGCGGAGCGGGGCGGGGTAGGGGAACACCCATGCCGGCCCGGGAGTTGAACAGAAGCAGGGCCGGACGGGCAGGATCGGCCAACAGACAAGACCGGGCCGGGCACAGGCGCCGGACTAGAAGGTGAATGCGTGGCAGCAAGGACACCTCCCGCCGCGAAGCGAGCGAGGGGCAAGGACAACGCCGCGACCAACGGCGGGGGTACTCGCCTGGTGATCGTCGAGTCCCCAGCGAAGGCGCGGACCATCGCGGGCTACCTCGGCCAGGGGTACGTGGTGGAGTCCAGCATCGGGCATATCCGTGACATGCCGGATAAGGCTGCCGAAATCCCCGAGAAGTACCGCAAGGAGCCGTGGGCCCGGCTCGGGGTCAACGTCGACGATGACTTCGGCGCGCTGTACGTGGTGCACGCCGACAAGAAGTCCCAGGTCTCGAAGCTCAAGTCGCTGCTGAAGGATGCCGACGAGCTCTACCTCGCTACTGATGAGGACCGCGAGGGCGAGGCCATCGCCTGGCACCTCCTTGAGGAGCTCAAGCCCAAGGTGCCGACCCGGCGGATGGTCTTCCACGAGATCACGCCCGAGGCGATCGCGCATGCGGTGGACAACCCGCGCGAGCTGAACGCCGGGCTGGTCGATGCCTACCAGACCCGGCGGGTGCTGGACCGGCTGTACGGCTACGAGGTCTCCCCGGTGCTGTGGAAGAAGGTCATGCCCCGGCTGTCCGCGGGGCGGGTCCAGTCCGTGGCCACCCGGCTGGTGGTCGCCCGGGAACGGGAGCGGATCGCGTTCCGCGCCGCCCGGTACTGGGACCTGCAGGCCGTGTTCGCCCGGGCCGACGGCGCGGGCGACGACGGTGCGTCCTCGTTCCCGGCCGGGCTGGTCGCGGTGGACGGTCGCCGGGTCGCCCAGGGCCGCGACTTCGCGCCGTCCGGTGAACTCCGCAACCCCGACGTGCTGTACCTGGAAGGCGCCCCGGCGGCCGACGGCCAGGTCATCCCGCCGGGCGTCGTGCACCGGCTGTCCGCCGCCGGGCTCGCCGACCGGCTGCAGGGCGCGGACTTCTCGGTCAAGTCGGTCGAGCGCAAGCCGTACCGGCGCTCCCCGTACGCGCCGTTCCGCACCACCACCCTCCAGCAGGAGGCATCCCGCAAGCTCGGCTTCTCGGCCAAGTACACGATGTCGGTGGCGCAGCGGCTGTACGAGAACGGCCACATCACCTATATGCGGACCGACTCGACCACGCTGTCGCAGACCGCGATCGACGCTGCCCGGCGCCAGGCGCGGGAACTGTACGGCGCCGAGTACGTGCCGGATGCCCCGCGCCTCTACACCAGCAAGGTGAAGAACGCGCAGGAAGCGCACGAGGCGATCCGGCCCGCCGGTGACTCGTTCCGCACTCCGGCCCAGTCCCGGCTGTCCGGCGACGAGCTGCGCGTCTACGAGCTGGTCTGGAAGCGCACCGTGGCCTCGCAGATGAAGGACGCCACCGGGGAGTCGGTGTCGGTGCGCGTGTCCGGCCGCTCCTCCACGGGCGAGGAAGCCGAGTTCGGCGCGTCCGGGAAGATCATCTCCTTCCACGGCTTCCTCAAGGCCTACGTGGAAGACGCGGACGACGACGCCGACCGGGACGACCGGGAGCGCCGCCTGCCGCCGCTGTCCGAGGGCGACGCGCTGAACGCGCTGGAGCTGGCCGCCTCCGAGCACGCCACCCGGCCGCCCGCCCGGTACACCGAGGCGACGCTGGTCAAGGACCTGGAAGACCGGGAGATCGGCCGTCCCTCGACGTACGCGAACATCCTCGGCACCATCCTGGACCGCGGGTACGTGTTCAAGAAGGGCACCGCCCTGGTGCCCTCGTTCCTCGCCTTCGCCGTGATCACCCTGCTGGAGCGGCACTTCTCCCAGCTGGTGGACTACGACTTCACCGCGCGGATGGAGGACGCCCTCGACGCGATCGCCCGCGGGGAGGCCGCCCGGGTGCCGTGGCTGCGCCGGTTCTACTTCGGCGCCGAGGGCGAGGAAGGGCTCAAGGAACTGGTCAGCGACCTCGGCGACATCGACGCGCGCGACGTCAGCTCGTTCCCGCTGGCCGGCACCGACATCACCGTCCGGGTCGGCCGGTACGGGCCGTACCTGGAGCGCGGCGACCAGCGGGTCAACGTGCCTGAGGGCACCGCGCCGGACGAGCTCACCCCGGAGAAGGCCGCCGAGCTGTTCGCGCAGCCCAGCGGCGACTTCCCGCTCGGCACCGACCCGGCCAGCGGGCGGGAGATCGTGGCCAAGGCAGGCCGGTTCGGCCCGTACGTGACCGAGGTGCTGCCCGAGGGTGACACCAGCAAGCCGCGTACCGCGTCGCTGCTGAAGTCGATGGCGCTGGACACGGTCACGCTGGCGGACGCGCTCCGGCTGCTCACGCTGCCGCGCACGATCGGCGAGCTGGACGGCGAGCCGATCACCGTGCAGAACGGCCGGTACGGGCCGTACGTGAAGAAGGGCACGGACAGCCGCTCGCTGGAGAGCGAGGAGCAGCTGTTCACGCTCACTCTGGCCGAGGCCAAGGAGCTGTTCGCGCAGCCGAAGGCCCGCGGCCGGGGCCGCGCGGCCAGCGCCCCGCCCCTGCGTGAGCTGGGCGAGGACCCGGCCACCAAGCGCCCGATGGTCATCAAGGAAGGCCGCTGGGGCGCGTACGTGACCGACGGCGAGACCAACGCCTCGCTGCGCCAGGGGGACGCGGTCGACTCGATCACCGCGCAGCGGGCGGCCGAGCTGCTGGCCGAGCGGCGGACCGCGGCTCCCTCGGCCCCGCGCCGCCGCACCACGGCGAAGAAGCCGGCGGCCAAGAAGCCCGCCGCGAAGAAGGCGGCCCCGAAGAAGCCCACCCGGGCCTAGACCGGGATGCCCGCCCGGGCCTAGACCGGGATGCCGCCGGGCCCGGCCGGGCCCGGGACGGCCCTACCTGCCGGACATTTCGCAAGCTTGCAGGCCACGCGAGCCCCTCTGGTGTGGATACCCTGACCCAGTGAACTTCCGATCCCCCTCCCGCGAGCGGCGCAACAGCGTCCTGTCGATCAGGCCGTTCCGGCGGCTGTGGATCGCGACCTCGCTGTCCAGCCTGGGGGATTGGCTGAGCCTGGTCGCGCTGGCCTCGCTCGCGTCCTCGCTGGCCGGCGCGGGCGCGGCCGCGCAGTACAGCGCGGTGGGCGGGGTGTGGCTGGTGTCGCTGCTGCCCGCCCTGATCCTCGGGCCGCTGGCCGGCGCGGTCGCGGACCGGCTGGACCGCCGGGTGAACATGATCGTGGGCGACGTGCTCCGCGCGGTCCTGTACCTGACTATCCCGCTGGACCTGTCGATCCACTTCGCGAGCGCCCTGACCTGGGTCTACGTGGTGCAGTTCCTGGCGTCCTGCGTCTCGCTGTTCTGGACCCCGGCCAAGGACGCCTCGGTGCCCAACCTGGTGCCGCCGGACCGGCTGGAGGAGGCCAACCAGTACAGCCTGTTCACCACGTTCGGCACCGCCCCGATCGCCGGGATCGTGTTCAGCCTGCTGTCCCTGGTCAGCCGGGCGCTGGAGGGGCTGTCGCACTACTTCACCACGAACCCGGTGAACCTGGCGCTGTACTTCAACGCGGCGACGTTCGTGGTGTCCGCGCTCACCATCTACGCGCTGCGGGAGATCCCCAAGCGGCAGTTCAGCTCGCACATCTCGGCGCCCTCGGTAGCCAAGACCATCTGGGACGGGTGGCGCTTCATCGGCCGCACCCAGGTGGTGCGCGGCCTGGTCATCGGCATGGTCGGGGCGTTCGCGGCCGGCGGCGTGGTGGTCGGGCTGGGCCAGCCGTACATCAAGAACACCCTGCACGGCGGCAACGCGGGCTGGGGTGTCGTGTTCGCCGCGATCTTCGTGGGCCTGGCCGGGGGGATGTTCCTCGGCCTGCGCATCCTCCGCGGCTTCAGCCGCCGGCGGCTGTTCGGCCTGAGCATCGTCAGCGCGGCCATCCCGCTCGGGCTCATCGCGCTGATCCCGAACCTGGTCGTGACCGTCCTGCTGGTCGTCCTGCTCGGTGCCTGCGCCGGCGTGGCCTACGTGACCGGCTACACGATCGTCGGCCTCGAGGTGGACGACGACACGCGGGGCCGCACGTTCGCGTTCCTCAATTCTGCCATCCGCGTCATCCTGTTCACCGTGATTGCGGTGGCCCCGTTCGTGGCCGCCGCGTTCACCGCGCTGTTCCGCGGGGTCTCCGGGGCCGGCAGCCTGCGCATCGGGCACGTCAGCTACGAGGGCATCGGCTACAACTGCGTGATGCTGCTGGCCGCGGTGATCGCGGTATGGGTCGGCGTGGTCTCCTACCGGCAGATGGACGACCGCAAGGGCGTGCCGCTGCGTGAGGACCTGGTGTCCGCGGTCCGCGGCGAGGAGTTCCAGCCGGTGCCCGGGCACGTCAACGGCTACGAGCCGGCCCCCGTCCGGCACGGTGTGTTCATCGCCCTGGAGGGCGGCGAGGGGGCCGGCAAAACCACCCAGGCCCGGCTGCTCGCCATCTGGCTGCGCGACCAGGGCTACGACGTGGTCACCACCCGCGAGCCGGGCGCGACCAAGATCGGCATGCGGCTGCGCGCGGTCCTCCTGGACACCGCGCACGCTGGCCTGTCGGCCCGGGCCGAGACCCTGCTCTACGCGGCGGACCGGGCCGAGCACGTGTCCACGGTGATCGTCCCGGCGCTGGAGCGCGGCGCGGTCGTGGTCACCGACCGGTACGTGGACTCCTCCCTGGCCTACCAGGGCGCGGGCCGGAACCAGTCCACCGACGAGGTGGCCAGGCTGAACCAGTGGGCCACCGGCGGCCTGGTACCCGACCTCACCGTGCTGCTCGACATGCCGCCCGCGAACGGCCTCGGCCGCCGGGCCCGGTCGGCGGACCGGCTGGAAGCCGAGCCGCTGGACTTCCACGAGCGGGTCCGGCGCGGCTTCCTCGCCCTGGCCCGCGCGGAACCCGACCGCTACCTGGTACTCGACGCGTCCCAGTCGCCGGAGGACGTGAGCTACGCGATCCGTGAGCGGGTGCGGGACATGCTGCCCGACCCGATCCCGCCGCTGGCCGAGGCGAACACGGGCAGTTTCCCGGCTATCGTCGATTGAGCCGGACAGAACGTTAGAGAGCACAAGAGCTGAACGGGGCGGCGGACGTGGACGGGGACGCGGCAGTAGCCGGCGCGGCGGTCTTCCGCGACCTCGTCGGCCAGGAGCGGGTCGCCGCCCAGCTCGGCCAGGCCGCGGCCGTCGCGGCCCGGCTGCTCCGCGGCGAGCACGTGCTGGGCATGACGCACGCCTGGCTGTTCACCGGCCCGCCCGGGTCGGGCCGGTCGGTGGCGGCGCGCGCGTTCGCGGCCGCGCTGCTGTGCCCGGACCAGGGCTGCGGGCAGTGCCCGAGCTGCCACCAGGTCCGCGCGGGTACCCATCCCGACCTGATGCTGGTCAAGCCGGCCGGGCTGTCCTACGGGGTGAAGCAGACGCGTGACCTGGTGCTGCGCGCCGCGGGCGCACCGTCGGGCGGCCGCTGGCAGGTGGTGGTCTTCGAGGACGCCGACCGGGCCACCGAGCAGGCCGCCAACGCCCTGCTCAAAGCCATCGAGGAACCGTCGCCGCGGACGGTCTGGCTGCTCTGCGCGCCGTCCGCGGAAGAACTCGTCACGACGATCCGGTCCCGCTGCCGGCTGGTCACGCTGCGCACGCCGCCGCCGGAGGCGGTCGCGGAGGTGCTCGCCCGCCGGGACGGGATCGACCCGGCCCGGGCCCTGGCCGCGGCGAAGGCAGCGCAGGGGCACGTGGGCCGGGCGCGGCGGCTGGCCACCGATCCCGAAGCGGCGCAGCGCCGCGCGGAAGTGCTCCGTCTCCCGGCCCGGATCACCAGCCTGGGCGCGGCGCTGAGCGCGGCCGCCGGACTGGTGAAAGCGGCCGAGCAGGAGGCCGCCTCGGTCACCGAGGAGATGAACACCCCGGAACGGGACGCGCTGCGCAAGGCGTTCGGCGAAGGCTCGACGGGCAAGGGCGTGGCCAAGGCCGTCCGCGGCGCGGCCGGGGCCATGAAGGAGCTCGAGGACCGGCAGAAGTCACGGGCCACCCGGCTGAAGCGGGACGCGCTGGACCGCGCGCTGCTCGACCTGGCCGCCTTCTACCGCGACGTGCTGGTGGTCCAGTTGGGCGCCGACGTGGACCTGGCCAGCGCGGGCCACGAAGCGGAGCTGCAGCGGCTGGCGGCGGCGAGCACCCCGGAATCCACCGTGCGCCGGATGGAAGCGATCATGACCTGCCGGGAGCGCCTGGAACTCAACGTGGCCCCCCTCCTCGCCGTCGAGGAGATGGCCGTAGCCCTCCTGGCCCCCTGACCCTTCCCCGCCCGGCCTTCCCCGCCCGGCCTTCACCACCGCAGCCCCGCCTGCCTCACCGGCCCCGCCTGCCTCACCGTGCCCGCTAGCCCCAGCATGGCCGAGCCCTCGCGCGGCCTCAGCTCGGCCGATCCATGATCGTGGAGCGTTTTGCGCCGCCGGCGGCGCAAAACGCTCCACGCTAACGGCGGAGCCAGGCGGCGAGGGGGCACGAGGGGCTGCAGGGGCGGGGGGTACCGCGCCAGCCGCGCTGGCTGAGTAACCTGGCTACCTCGGCCGCTACTTCGCAGGGGCGCTGGGTCACGTCCGCCCAGTTGTACCGCAGGGTGACGATCCCGTCGACGAGGGACGCGTTGTCGCGGTGCCTGTCTCGCGAGCGGGCTTCCACCGGGTGGGCGACCGTGCCGTCCGTCTCCACTCCGACCCCGAACTCCGCGTACAGGGCGTCCTTATACTCGGTGCGCATCCCGCGCACGATCCGGACCTGGCGCTGGGCGCGGGGCAACCCGTGTGGCCGCTCGACCTGGCTGACGTAGCGGAGTTCGAGGAGAGAGTGCGCGCCCTGGCCGATATCGTCCAGCCCGGCCATCAGCGCTGCACGCCAGCGCACCCGCGAGCGGTCGTTGAGGGCCGTCCGCAGCCGGTCGGCCGTGGTCAGCCGGGCGCCGCAGGCCCGGGCCAGCCAGGCCAGGGCATCATCCAGGTCCTTACTCACCGCGGCCAGGTCGAGCGTGGTCTCCTCGATGCGGGTGCGCGGCGGGGTGAGGGCCGGGTGCCGGGCCGCGCCGGCCCGCTGGGAGCGATGGATCACGACTCCTGGGATCGCGCGCGGATGGCGCACCGCCGGGACCGTGACGTGGATCAGGGCACTCCGCTGGCTGGTCAGCTTGGCCAGCTCTGCCGCGGTCCAGTGGCTGAGCACAGCATCCGGGCCTGCCCGGCTGAGCGCGGCCCACAAGGTGGCCGCACGATCCGGCTGGCCGGTGAACGCGGCGTAGACGCCGTGCTGCAGTCGCTGCCAATGACCCTGGCGTAGCCGGGAACTCACAGTTCCCGGGCCGAGTCCAAGTTCCAGAGCCTGGGACCGGGACAGCACGCCGTGCTGGAGAAGCAGTAGCTCACGGCAATCCTCCGGTAATTCGCGTGACATGGTTACCAGCGTGCCGGGTGTCCGCGGAGTGGCGCCACCTGACTTTGCCGCCTGTGGATAACCCCGGCCAACTGCCTTAACGTGGAGCGTTTTGTCCCGCCGGCGGCGCACAACGCTCCACGATCATGTGGGCCGCTGGAGGGCGCCGATGCGCGCGCCGCCCAGCCCCGGGGAGGGCTGGGCGGGCGCATGGGCCGCGGTCGGCAGGTCACATGCACAGGGGAGTGGCGCAGTCCTCCTCTATCTCGCGGGCGGTGCCCGTGATGAGGTCCGCCTCCACGTCCAGCGCGTCCACCGTCATGGCCGGGGCCGCGTCCGCCTGCGCCGCGTCCGCCGGTGCCGCGTCCGCGAGGGCTGCGTCCGCGAGGGCCGGGCGGGCTGCCGTGACTTGCGCTGGCACGGGCACGGGGACGGGCACGGGGACTGGCGCGGGCACGGGGATGGGCGCGGGCCGGGCCCGGCCGCGGGCGGACCGCAGCCCGGTGAGTGCGGCCACCGCCCCCAGCGCCGACACCAGGGTGATGACGGCCAGGGCCGGCCGGTAGGCGCCGAGCGTGGCCTGGGCCGAGGTGATGTGGCTGGCCCCGCCGGCGTCCACCACCGCCGTCACGACGGCGAGCACGATCGCGCCGCCGACCTGGAACGAGGTCTGGAACAGGCTGGCCGCGAGGCCCTGTTCCGCGTCGGCGACCCCGTCGGTCGCGGCCAGGCTGAGCGCGGAGAAGCCCAGGCCGAACGCGACGCCGATCAGCGCCACCGCGGGCAGGATCACCGAGGGGTAGTCGGGCTGCACGCCAACCCGGAGGAATACCGCGTAGCCGGCCACCAGGCTGGCGAACGCGACCACGGCGACCCGCGCCGTGCCGAACCGCCCGATGATCACGCTCATCCGGGTGGACAGCACGGCCACCACCACCCCGGCCGGCAGGAACGCGAGCGCCGTGGTGATCGCCGACCAGGAGGCCAGCGTCTGCAGGTACTGGGTCACCAGGAACTGGAACGAGACGTACGAGCCGAACAGCGTCATCGCGCCGATGTTGGCCCGGGTCAGCGGCCCCGAGCGGAAGATGCCCAGCGGCACCAGTGGGTCCACGCTGCGCCGCTCGATCACCACGAACGCGATGAGGAGAACGGCGACGGACGCGAACGAGCCCACGGTCCGGGCCGACCCCCAGCCCGCCTGCTGGGCGGAGACGACGGTGTACACCAGCAGCAGCATCGCGCCGGTCACCGTGGCGGCCCCGGGGATGTCGAACCGGCGGCTGCCCCGCGGCTCGTGCGAGCGGGGCGCACGCGGTATGACCCGGATCCCCGCGATGAGGGTGAGCAGCGCCACCGGCGCGGGCACCAGCAACGTCAGCCGCCAGCTCACCTCGGTGAGCAGGCCGGAAAGCACCAGTCCGAGCGAGAACCCGCTGGCCCCGAAGGCGGAGTACACGCTGATGGCCCGGGTCCGCATGGGGCCTTCGTGGAACGTGGTGGTGAGCAGCGACAGTCCCGCCGGTGCGGTGAAGGCCGCCGCGATGCCCTTGATGAAGCGGGCCCCGATGAGCAGGCCGGGGCTGCTGACCAGCCCGCCGAACAGCGACGCCACCGCGAACAGGGCCAGGGCGGCCAGGAAGACCCGGCGCCGGCCGAGCAGGTCGGCGGCGCGGCCGCCGAGCAGCAGCAGGCCGCCGTAGCCGAGCACGTAGCCGCTGACCACCCACTGAAGCGAGGACGTGGTCAGCCCGAGGGCGGTGCGGATGGACGGCAGGGCGACGCCGACCATCGACACGTCGAGCGCGTCGAGGAACAACGCCCCGCACAGCACGATCAGGATTGCCCACAGTTGCGGGCTCCAGTGCTGGCCGCCAGCCCGGGCCGGGGCCACTGGCGCACCGGGATGAAGGGATTGGGAGGGAGAGACCGCCTGAGCGCGGCTGATTGACTCCATGGCATCGAAGAATATGCATGTACACGCACTAGATGCAAGTGCAATTAATGCAGTTGCATGTACCTTGGCTTCGCGGTATCCTGCGCTCGTGAGTGTGTTGCAGTCCCAGGGTGTTCCGGCCCCTGCGTCCAGTCGCGCGGCGGCGGGCGCAGGGACGCCCGCACTCGCGGATGACCAGGTGGTGGCCACCTGGCGGGCCATCACGGCCAGTCACGCCGCGGCCAACGCGGCGCTGGAGCATGAGCTGGCGCGCCTGGGCCTCGGCGTGAGCGAGTTCGAGGTGCTCGACCGGCTGTCCGAGAGCCCGGACCGGAAGTTCAGGGCCCAGGAACTGGCTGATGCGGTGCACCTTAGCCAGAGCGCCCTGTCCCGGCTGATCGACCGGCTGGAAAAGAACGGCCTGGTCGAGCGCTGCCTGTGCGGCGAGGACCGGCGGGGCATCTACGTACTGCTGAGCGGCGAGGGCCTGCGGCGCCACGCCGAGGCCGCCCCGGTCCACCGGCAAGTGCTGGCCCGGGTCCTCCCGCCCGCGCTGGTCCAATGCCAGTGCACCGACGACGTTCCGGCCTGACCTGGCCGCGGAATCCGGCTAAATCGGGCGCCGGGGGGAGCGGATCGCGTGATCTCCCCGTAACCTGTGCCAATGGGCATGATGATGGCCGTCAGTTTCGAACGGTACGGGCGGCTCTACTACCTGGACCCCGGGCCGCTGACGCCCCGGGTCGGCGACAAGGTGCTCGTGCCCACCGACGCCGGCCCCGAGGTGGCCGACGTCATCTGGGCCCCGCAGTGGGTGGATGACGACGTGGACGGGCTGCCGCTGTGCGCAGGGCTCGCCACCGAGGAGCACCTGTCCCGGGACGAGGCCAACCGGGGCCGGCGCGCCGAGGCCCGGGTGGCCGCCCGCCGGCTGGCCCGCGAGCATGGCCTGCCCATGAAGATCATTGGCGTGGACTACGTGGACGACCCCAACGTGTACACGATCTACTTCAGCGCCCCGGGCCGGGTCGACTTCCGCGCGCTGGTCCGCGACCTGGCCGCCCGGCTGCGCGGCCGGGTGGAACTGCGCCAGATCGGCCCGCGGGACGAGGCGCGGCTGCAGGGCGGCATCGGGCCGTGCGGCCGGGACCTGTGCTGTTCCACGTTCCTGAAAGACTTCGAGCCGGTGTCCGTCCGGATGGCCAAGGACCAGGAACTGCCGGTCAACCCGCTGCGGATCGCCGGCGCCTGCGGCCGCCTGATGTGCTGCCTCAAGTACGAGCACCCGCTCTACCAGGACTTCCGCAAGGACGCCCCGGGCATCGGCGCGTCCGTCGAGACCCCCGAGGGTCCGGGGGTCGTCACCGGCCACAGCGTCCCGGGCGACAAGATCGTGGTGAAACTGGCCCGCGACGGCAGCAAGTGCGCGTGCCCGAAGGCCAGCGTGTGCGGATCCCGGCAGGCCTACGAGGCCAAGTACGGTGACCAGGCCGCCGGGACGCCCACGCCGTAGCCGCCAGCTCCCTCCACATGCCTCACACTGGCAACGGGCTTCACTCATGTGACAGCCCCTCGCCCGTGATCATGGGATTGGTGTTGCGCGGGCATGCGCGGGCAACACCAATCCCATGATCACGAGGTCGGGTGAGCCCTGCCGAGCGGCTTCGCGGCCGGGACACGGCCTGGTGGGCGGACCGGTAGACTCGGTGCGCCGCCAGATGGTGGCCTGCCGCCTTAGCTCAGTCGGTCAGAGCGACGCACTCGTAATGCGTAGGTCATCGGTTCGATTCCGATAGGCGGCTCCGACGTCAAAGGCCCCTTCCGATCAAGGAAGGGGCCTTCTTGCTAACGGGCTTGCTAACAGCGGGTGCGCTGTCGGCCCGAGGGTTATGAGGCGTTCACGGCCTCGGCGAAGATGTCCGCGGCGGCGGTCTCGGCGGTGCGGATGATGTGGGCGTAGACCCGCAGCGTGATAGCCGGGTCCGCGTGGCCCAGGCGGCCCGCGACGACGTGTACGGGAACGCCTGAGAGCAGGAGCGTCGTGGCATGGATGTGCCGCAGGTCGTGCAGCCGGGCGTGCGGGAGCTGATCCTTGGGCGGCGGTCCCTGCTCAGGCTTGTTGTGCGCGCCGATCAGCTTGGTCATCAGGGATGTCACGGTGTCGGGGTAGATGGGTTCGCCCCAGCCGGTGGTGAACACGTAGCCCTCTTTGACGCCGCGCCAGGAGTCGCCCGCCTTGAGCTGGTCGGCGGCCTGGTCGGACTTGTGCTGGCGCAGCACGGCCACGGTGCCGTCATCGATGGACACGACGCGGGTCCGGCCGCTCTTGGTCGTGCCGTCGATGCGCTCGCCGGCGATCACGGCGGTCGATCCGGTGATGGTGAGTCTCTTTGCCTCCAAGTCAACATCTGGCCAGCGGAGGTTGAGCAGTTCGCCCCGGCGGGCTCCGGTGTAGGCGGCGACGTGGAAGAAGGCTCCCAGACGGTGGCGTGCTGCGGTGTCGAGGAACGCCCCGAGCTGGGCCACGGTCCAGGCGGTGCCGGGTTCCTGGGTGTGGGCGCGCGGGCGCTTGGCCCGTTCCACTGGGTTGATGCTGATCAGCTCGTCAACGATCACGGCGTCTCGGAACACCTTCCGCAGCACCGCGTGCAGGTGGGTGACGGTGGCGACGGCCAGCGGCTTGCCGTCCCGGCCTCCGCTGGTGAGCAGCTCGCGGTAGAGCTTGGTGATGGTGGTCGGGCGTACGGCCTGGATGGGCAGCTTGCCGATGCGCGGTGTGACGTAGAGCCGGATGCAGGAGCGGTAGTCGTGCAGCGTGCGTGGCTTGATCTCCATGGCGTGGCTGTCGATCCAGTCATCGAGGTAAGCCGTCACGGTGATCCGGTTGCGGTCGATGTACTCGCCCCGGTGAGCCTTGACCCGGGCCTCGTCGCGGGCGGCCTTGGCTTCCTGTTCGGTGGCGTAGCCGCCGACCCACCGGGGCTTGCTGATGCCGGTCTCGTTGTCCTTGACGCGGATGACGTAGGACCAGGTGGTTCCACGCTTCATGACGCCATCGCGGAGCTTGGGGGTGTTCTTGCGGGGCATTACGCGGCGGTCCTTTCGGCGAGCAGCCTGGAGACGTACTCCTCCAGGGCGAACAGGGGGATGCGCCGTGATCCGTCGATGCGGATCGAGGCGATGGCGCCGCTGGCCAGCAGCTCGTAGAGCTTGCTGCGGGAGATGGCCAGGGCCTCGGCGGCTTCGGGGACGGTCAGCAGGAGCCGGGTCATGCCGCACCTCCCGGCAGCGGCAGGTAAGCGCGTCCGGCGTAGCTCCAGTCGGTGATGGTGAGCGTGGTGTCGCGGTCGAGGTCGGGCAGGAGACCAGCGGCTACCACGGCTTCTCGCTGGTAGGCGGCACGGTCGGCGCGGAGGGTGCCAAGGGTGGTGGAGTAGGCGCGGCTCTTGGTGGAGAAGTGACCGCCGAAGCCGAGCATGTGCGCCCAGGCGGCCAGGTGCAGGTCCTCGAACGCGGGGAGCTTGGCCAGGCGTAGGCATTCGGCGATGTGCCGCCGGGCGTGGTCGCGGACGGGCAGCTCAGTGAGCTGGTCGGCCGGGGTGATGCGGCGGTCGAGGGTGCCGGTGGCTTCGGCGGCTTTGGTCGCGTACTTGGCGACGTACGCGGCGACCTTGGTGTCGGTCAGGTCCCCGGTGCTGGTGACCGGGCGGGTGTCGAGCTCGCGGCCCAGGCCAGAGTCCGGGCGCGCATTCCACGGGTGGCCGGGATGTCGATGTGGACGGTGCGGGCCGCCTGGGTGATGGCGTCGGTGAGCAGGGTGAGGGTGGCCCACGCGGGCGGGGTGGTGGCCGGTCCGGTGGGGCCGTCGAGGCGGATGATCGCGTGGAAGTGGACGACCCCGCGGCGCTGGTATTCGGCGACCTTGGCGTAGGACAGCCGCGCCTGGGCGGTGAACGCCTTGCCGGTGAGCCCGGCGTGGCGGGCGAGGGTGCGGCGCAGGGTGATGGTGAAGCGCCGCCACAGCTCGGGGGCGCAGGCGTTGAACAGGACCGAGCCGGTGTAGTCGTAGCAGTCCGGGCACAGCGGTTCGCCGAGCTGGTCATCGTCTCGGGCGTGCTTCTGGGTGCAGGACATGCGGACGCCATGCGGGCAGGCCCCGGCGTTCCGGCGTGGATGGCAAGCCAGGAGCTTGCCATCGCGTTCCCGGCAGGCGTGGACGGGGCCGAAGGAAGGCGCGGTCAGCGTGGTGAAGGCGCACGGGTGCTGGGCGACGGTGGCGGGGATGCCCTTGCCGCCGGTGAGTCCGGCGCGGATGAGCTGGTAGGTGTCGGCCCGGTAGATCTCGGCGCAGGGTGGGCACCGGGAGGCGCGGCGGGTCTTGCACGCGATGGGCAGGACGCCGCCGGGTTCGTGCACGGTGGTGTAGCGGTGGAGCAGTTCGCCGGTGGCGCCGTCGATGTGGTCGACGCGGCCGCGCAGCAGGACGGGTTGCAGGCATCCGCCGGGGTGCCGGACCCCAACTGCGGGGGTGGGGTCGGTGGGCAAAGGTGGTGCTCCTCTCGTCTGCCCGTGCGGGCGGGGGTGGACGAGCGGAGGCGGACCGCAGCCAGGCGCGGGAGGTAACCGGGTGGGGGGTTCAGCGGTGCTCTGCCGCATGGGGCCTGGCCAGGGTGGCTGCCGCTCAGGCGCTGTCATGTGGGAGTAGTGGCACCGTGACCGGGCGCCCGGTGATTCACCGGCCCGGCGTTTCCACGGCCATCCCTCGATGAGGGGAGGGCTCAACGGTCCTCGACGTAACACGTACCCAAAGTATGTGCCCAATACACTCGATATCAGTCTAGTTTCTGACGGTCAGACGTCCTGCGAGGTCTCGCAGCCCGCTGGGGGGCGGGTCCTGCATGGTAAGCAGGTCAGAGACGAGCAGCCGGACCAGCTCATGGCTGCGGACCTGTTCCGGGGTGATCTGCTCGGCCTCACGCAGCGCGGCGACTGCGTCGGTGACCTGGCGGCGCTGGGCGTGAGCGCGGGCCACATCGATGAGCATCCGGGCGCGCCGCTCGGCGGACAGCCCAGTGGTGTCCACGGTGGCAGCGGCGCGCAGGGCCCGGCCCGCGTCGCCGAGATCGACGGCCACCGCGATCTCATACAAGGCGACGTTGGGCGGGCCGAACTCGGTGTTGTAGTCGTTGCGGCCCTCGCCCAGCTGCCCGGCGATCTGGCTGGCCCGCTCCAGCTGGTCGTAGGCGGTATCGGCGTCGTTGGTCCGGGCGGCGATGATGGCGCGCTGCAAGGTCAGGCCGCCCTGCAACGACATGGCCTGCTTATTGCCCTGTTGTGCGATGGGCGCGAGTGCGCTGGCGGCGGTGCGGGCGGTCTCCTCGGCCTGGCCATAGTGGCGGGCGGCGATGAACACGAACACCAGCCGGTACGCCCCGGCCGCCACCAGCAGCGGATCACCCGCCCGTTCGGCGGCCGCCATGGCCCGGTCCGCCGCGACCCAGGCCACGTCTGGCTCACCCAGCTTGGCCAGGGCCGCCGAGCAGGCCTGGTATGTCGTGGCCAGCAGCCCGGACGCTTCCGCCCGCTGCTTCTCGGGTGCTGTCCGGGCGGCGGTCTCCAGGTCGGGGACCAGGCCTTGCAGCAGATCCGTCAGCTCGGAGTAGCGCCCCGCGTGGGTCAGGTCCCACGCCTTGGCCGCCTGGCCGCGCAGCGTGCTGACCGCCGGTGCGCGGCCACCACCGAGCATGGCGCGCAGCATGTGAGCGCCAGACAGGACCAGCCGCAGTTCACCCGCACCCGGAGGCTCCTCCGTCACCGCAGCGACCACGGGTGCTTCCGCGGCCAGCTCCGCGAGCGGAACGTCCAGCGCCGCAGCCACGGTCTCCAGCACCGACATCCGGTCGACCCTGCGGACGCCACGCTCCACCTGGGACACCCAGGCCACCGACCGGTCAATCATCCGCGCCAGCTCGGGCTGGGACAGGCCCCGGCGGCGCCGCTCGGCCGCGATCTTCCGGCCCAGGGCTTGCTGGTAGTCCGGGGTGCTCAACCGCCCGTGCCCTTGCCCGTCTGCAGGGTCAGCCAGTCGACCTCGGTGCTGGCCAGGTACTGGTCCCGCTCGGCCAGGTAGCGGCGGGTGGCCGGGGATGCCTCATGGGCCTCGAACGCGGCCTTGTCCCGGTACAGCTCGTAGAAGATCCGCTGCAAGGGCTGGCCCTCGACCAGGTGGGTCGCGTACACCAGCGTTCCCGGCTCGTTCGCCTTGATGGCTTCGACGGTCTCGGCTACTAGCCGGTCGTAAGCCTCGGCGCTGGCCTCGTCCTTGCACGTGAAGCGGACGAACAGACCGAACATAGTCTCCTCCAAGTCGCGTGACGCCATGCTCGCACTTAGCGTGCTGACCTAGTACACGAAGTGTCACGTACTTATTGTACGTGACTAATACTCAGAGTACGCTCTGCGTTATCCGAGGTCGCAGTCCAGCCAGCCGAGCGAGGACGGATGAACTCTCCAGCGCCCCGGGCGCTCGCGTTACGCACCACCGGCGTCACCTACCCAGGCACACCCGAGCACATCAGCGCAGTCCGGGCCGACCTGCGGGCCCTACTCCGCGGCTGCCCCATGGCCGGCGACGTGATCCTGTGCGCTTCCGAACTCGCCGCCAACGCCGCGATCCACAGCCACTCACGCCTGCCCGACGGCACCTTCACCGTCCGCGCGAAGATCAGCCCAGGTGACTACGCCTGGATCGAAGTCGAGGACAACGGCGGCCCCTGGACTCCTGCCGTCAGGAACTCAAGCCAGCACCACGGCCTCGACATCGTCCGCGCCCTCGCCAGCGAATACGGCATCGACGGCGACCACGAAGGCCGCACCATCTGGGCCCGCTTCGACTGGACCGATGATGACCACCAAGCCCACCGGCCGCGCGGACCGATGGATAGCCGTTATCGATGGCCAGCGGCTGCGGGAACTCCGTCGCCAGCAGGCGCTATCCCAGGTGGAGCTGGCCAAGCTGGCGGGAGTCAGCGCCCATGCGGTGTCCAAGCTAGAACGGCAGCCAGCCTCTTGCTGCCGCACCCGGACCCTGGCCCGCCTGGCAGCCGCCTTGGGTGACGGATCGGTCCCGCTTGATGCGCGACAACCCTATGGTTCTCAGCTAGCGGAACGTTAACTTACTGGCCAGTTCCGGTTTGGTCGAAGAGGGTGAGCTGGCCCGGGACCTCGTCCTCAGAGATCCGCGGGAGGTCCAGCTGGCTTTGGAGCCAGGCAGCGAGCCATTCGGTCAGGGACATCGCCTGGCGGAACAGGCTGTTGGCCGGCGAGGGACCTTCTGCGCCGTTGGGGTCCCACACCCACATCTGGCCTTCAGGGCGGGAGCAGTCTACGAGTGACCAGATGGCGCAACCCCAGTCGTACAGCCACAGCATCTCGCGGGGCATGCGGGGGCTGAACGCACGGTAGACGTGCAGCAGGTCCGTCCAGTTTCCTATGTGGGTCACCCCGTATCCGCGGACGCCGAGGATGCCTCTGTCACGGGGCCCGAAGCCCCCGTTGGCAACCTCCAGGAACAAGCGGCGCAGCAGCGGTGGCAAGGATCGTCCGAGCGCTTCCTCTAGCTCCAGCACGGCCTCGGGCAACGCCACCGGAGGCGGAGGAAGCCTGGCCACCAGGCCCATGGCACGCGCCTGCAGATGTTCCGGGGTGCCACGAAGGTAGCCGCCGTCTGGCGCGTTCCTGACCGGTTCAGTTCCTCCCCGGCCACCCCGGAGATCCTGTGCCTTGACAGCGGGCAGCCAGTCGAGATACTCCCCGGCCGCCACGGTTGCGCGGATTGCCTCGAACACCTCGTCCTGGTGCACACCGCCACCTGCCAACCTCTGTTCGCCTACATTCAGCACCCTGAAGCATAAGCGGGAACGTAACGCATCAAGTGGAGCAATTGTGTCGAACATCAAGCGGAGCCGGACCACGGGGGACTCCTTGCCCTGTGAGGATTATCTTCACTGTCATCAAGGGCGCGCCTGCGGCGCGCCAGCCGTCCGGCCCGCCGGGCCGGATCGGGGCGCAGTGAGCGCGAGCTCATTAGGGAGAATGCGTAACCGGCAGATCGAGCGCCACTGTGACCAGAGCGGGGAAACGGCGGGCCAACCGCGGACTGTGGGGCGGCGGCCTGCCGCGCCCTGGCGGGCGGAAGCCCTACGGGCGCGGCGCCGCACGCCGGTCAGCTGGCCCGCACCCGAGGGCCGGTGGCTCGGGCCGTAACGGCGTCCCCGATGACTGCGCCTGCGTAATCTGGCCGGGCCGTCCTCCGCGCCGGGCATCCTCTCGCCGAGCAAAGATCACCATCAAGGGCGCGCCCATGGGCGCGTCGCTGACGCGATGGCGCAAGCGCCACCCTTGACAGTGATCTTCCCCGGCAAGACCCGGCACCTATCAGGAGGACGGGGGAGATGTGCGGCGTGCCGTTGCTGTGCTCTCCGATGCAGCGCGCAACCGTTTTCGGTCAGCTACCTAAATGAATCGTTTACCTGTTCTACGATACGTAGAATGTCTTGTCGCTTTACAAAGCCTACAAATGATTCCAAGAGATTGAGAAAAGAAAGTTGATCCCCGCGTATCTCCCGTTCCTGCATGACAAAAGGTTCGATCGCTTCCCAGGTGCGGACAATCCGATAATGTATTGGTAGGACGGCCAATCTGCGGTCAAGTATCCTCATCGAAACCAGATACGCGAGCATCAGGTACGTAAAAGAGACGTTGTAGGCTTCGTCTCTCAAGCCTTTGGGCAACTGGGAGAAGCCGATATTCTGGCCCAATGTCGGAAGGCTCTCCCACAAGCTCTCTTCTTGTTCTCGAAATTGTGACGACCGAATTTCCTTGAAAATATCATTTATGATAGGCAACTGATTTGAATGATGAGCTGAGCTGCTCTGCCTAACCGCAAAGAATGATGAGATAATCAGCGCCGTAAATGAGATGGCTAGCGCAGCAATGTTCAGGTAAGCACTCACGCAGATTACCTTACTTAAAATCGGAGGCGAGCAACGTGCTATCTGGCGATCCGGAGGTAGATTTGTGGCATCCCGACGAAGGATGCCCGGAAGTATGAGCCGGGCCACGCGTGGGCAGCATGGCCGTGAACACGAGGGGACAAAAGCGGTCGAGCCGTCGGCGGTTGCCCAGTTCCGCTCCACGCTGGGGTAGTGCGATGCCATGTCACCTCGCAAGCTGGTGATGCGCAGCCACCGGGCTGTCAACCGTTTCTTGACAGTCAATCGGCAACCAGTCGCGTGCCGACCGCGCCACTTCCGTGCCAGGACAGAGAGCGAGTCAGAGGCTCTCACGGCTACACGCGGAGCATCGAAACGAGCGCCGACCTGGACGGCAACTGGTCGGAAGCGAGCGGGAACGATCTCCTAAGCAACAGGTCGCGACGGTCAACTGTCAAATCGGTCACCGTTGCGCGCCGAATTGAGCCCTTAAGTGTAACCTAACTAGGCGTGAATAGGAATACCAAGGTACTCGTTCCTTACGTGATTGATGCGCTTGCAGTTTTTTCGCCAAGTTAACGAGCCCATTCTTGCTCGGCACCAGGCCAATTTGCTTCCCGGATGGGTCTCTTACATCAAATTGCGCGTAGCTACTCCACATCGTGATCGCTCCTGCCGAGACGTCGAGTAGCAGTCTCTGCGCCTTGCTGAATCGGAAACTGACCCATGAGCGTTGCAATGAAATGAACAGTCCATTGATTCTTTCGAAAGTCCACAGCACGTTGAACAGGGCCTTGAGCTCTTCATCCGTGAGGTTAACAACTGGGTTCGTTATGGCGCTTGGTAGTGACGGAGCAACCGCTTCGAACTTAATCCCGGCAGCGTGTCGGCTTTCCACGACATCACCGGAGGTTAAAAGCGCTGTCACTTCCAGAACTCTATCGTATTGAGCACGCCGATTCGTGGAAGCTGTAAATATTAGTCCAACGACTGGCACCAGAGCGACCGCGAACCCTACGATCGCAGTCACGAGTCCGCTCCAGTCTTGTAACCTTTATCGGGGCACATGATCTGATCATATGGGACAACTGTCTTCGCGCTCCAGCGCATGCGAATCGGAACGTCGAGCCAAGAAGACGGTCAGCGTCCTGACGTTCCAACTTCTGAGCGCAATCCTCGCTACGTGGGATATGCGGGGGGATACAACGTCGCCGTCGATCGACCCGGCAGGGGGCGCCGCGGGTCCTGGACCCCAGGCCGACGTGAGCTGTGGCGGTCTGTAAAGCCGTCGGCTTAGCTGACTGGACCTGGGGCTCGCGCCCCCACCGTCTGGGGCCGTAGCTCCTGCCACCAGTGCTAACGCATTTGCTAACAACGGCTCTGGATCAGCCTGGACACGGTCGGAACGAGATGCCGCGCGAGCTGCCCTGTTGTGACTGCCTGGACAACGACGGACGCCCCTCGCCCTCCTCGGTAATGCGTAGGTCATCGGTTCGATTCCGATAGGCGGCTCCAGATCAGAAGGCAATTGCGATCATGAAAGCAAGATCGGTGCCAGCACGGATGCCAGCCCAGGGTGTTAGCAAAGCCTGTGCGAGCCCGGTAGATGCAGGACACCTGAGTTCCGGTTCCTGGGCGACAGATTGCGGACGCGGTTCCGGTAGGCGGGCGACAATAGGTTCGCGACGTTCCGCGCTAATTCCCGCTCTTGAGCGGTCCTGGGTGGTTGCCTGCGATCAGTCAACTGCACACTCAGGGTCGGCCACATGCCTGGCCGCCGCTGGGAGGTCAGGTATCGAGGCTCACGTGTTGCACGCTGATGACTTCCTGGCCTTGATGCTCGCTGACGGTGTACCAGATCGCCACGTCGTCGGCGGGCAGATGCAACTCGTAGGCACCGGGCAACGGGTCATCAAGGGGGAAAGGATCCGCCAGCACTGGGACCGGCTCGTCTAACAGGTGGAAGATCGTGCGCTGAACCGTCCATCGCAGCGGTTGCGCAGGGCCTCGATCTGCTGCCACGAAGTGCCGGGGAAGCGGACCAGGCGATCACTCACGTATTCCCCATGCTTCAGCCAGTTCCTCGCGGGTGTACGCGGGCGCGTCGTCGCCCGGGCCCGGGTCCGCCTGAATGTAGCCCTTGGCCACCCCGCGCCCGACTTCCCGCCGCAGTCGCTTCAGCTCAGCCTTCAGCGCATCCAGTTCGGCGCGGGGGATGCTGACCAGTTCGGACGCTTCGGCGCTCACGGGTGGCTCCCTCGGTTCTGCGATCAGGCCCAGTGTAGAACGATGAGCTCATGGCCGGCGCTGTGCGCGCCGCGAGCGGTCTGGGCAGCCCCTGCTGACAGACCCTGTGTGGCTGCCCATGACCGACACGCGTGTGAGACCAGGGATCGTGGACGATCATGTTCAGGTGAGGCTTGACGGTTTCCAGGCTCATCGTGACCGTGATTGGCCGTGGCGGCTAGGCGTGCCTGATAAATGGTGCGGCCGCCAGCGCCTTGGGTCGATGGGGGTTACTTCCCGGCCGTGCCGGGTTCCCCGCTGGTGGACCCCTGATAGATGTCCGCGCAGGTGCGCGACTCCTTGACCAGGTCGTCGCAGAAGGCAGCGACGTCGTGGCCGATGAGTTCCAGGACTCCTTGGCCGGTCGCGGCGCCCTCCTCGAAGAAATCGGCAATCCCTGAGAGCAGGCATCCCTCAGGCACGTAGGTCGCTCCGACCTTGAAGAGATACCTCTGGATCTCCTTGTAGACGATCTGGTAGTCCGGCGGGAGCGCCTTGACCCGCGCCATGTGCGCCCGCCACTTCCTCTTGCCCTCGATGATGTCCTGGATGCCCACGTCAGCCTCCTAGCGGGCCAATTTCCGGGCGACGTTCCTGTTCAGCTGCTCGCGCCATCGGTCGCGATAGCTCCGGGCCCCTTCTCCGCCGGCCAGTGCCGCGCAGAAGCCCTTGATGTCGTCGCCCAGCACCTCGTGAATGCTCTGCCCGTCCGCCGCTGTCTCTTCGAGTAGCCCCAGGGCGCCGTCAAGAATCGGCATCAGGTTGCGGCCCGTGAAGCCCGAGTAGGGGAAGAGGTGAACCTTGATCTGTCCCCACGCCGCCCGGTAGTCGGCCGGCAATGCCTCAGCCCGGGCTTCGAACGCCTTCCAATCCCTGGTGAGATCGCTGCCGGTCATGGTCTCCCAGAAGTTCATCTCCCGCCCTCCTTCAGCGTGCCGATTCGCGATGAGAGGTACTCCCATTTCGCCCAGAACGTCGCGAGTTCTTCGCGCCCTGCGTCGTTGAGCGCATAGAACTTGCGCGGCGGGCCCATCCCGGATGGTCGTTTCGTCACCTGGACGAGCCCGTTCTTCTCCAGTCGCAGCAAGATGGTGTAGACCGTCCCCTCGACGACGCCGACGAAGCCGAGGTCGTTCAGCCGGCGCGTGATCGCGTACCCGTAGGTCTCCTCGTTGCCGATGATTTCAAGCACGCAGCCCTCAAGCGTGCCCTTCAGCATCTCCGTCAGGTCGTCCATCGCGGGTCCTCTTCGGTCCTCCTGGTACTACGTATTACCGAGTACCACTACAAGGTATCACAGACTAGTGGCCCCTGCCGAGCAAGCGGCCGGCGCTGACCGTGAGAGCGATGGGAATCATCGGCACTGGCTAGGCGGACGAGGAGGGACTCCAGGCCGTTCATGAGGCTGACGGGACCCCAGCGGAGTTCCGGCCAGGGGACCGCGAGCGAGATTCGCCGGAAGCGGGCGAGCAGGGCGCCGACGGCGACCTCGGCCTCCATGCCGGCCAGGGGAGCGCCCAGGCAGTAGTGAACGCCGTGACCGAAGGCGACGTGGCCGCTGATGTCACGGCCGAGGTCCGCTTCGATGCCATCTTCGATGGAAATTTCTCATCCGCAGCCAACGATCCGTTCTTGGAAAAGTTGTTTCATGCCCATCCGGAGGAGAACTACCTGTTCTATCTGGATGCAAGTCTTCCGGAGACCCTGAAGCGTCATGCACTGAAGGCCGGCCCGCGAATCCCAGCTGAGAAGATGAGGGAGGTAATTCCGGAGGGTTCATCCCTTAAGCAAACAGTAGAGCAGAGCAGATCATTCAGGTAACCGGGATATGTAAGCGGTGACCATTGCGAGGTAATCGCCGTTGCGCCACAGCTTCTCAGAGGACGCGGTTGTTGCCGCCGTCAATGACATATTCTGATCCGCTGATATAGGCTGCGGCGTCGGAGACAAGGAAAGCGGCCAGCTGAGCCACCTCGGCCGCGGTGCCGGGTCGGCCGAGGGGCACTCCGCCGATGGTGGCCAGGAGCGCAGCCTCGGCCTCGCCGCGGCTCATCCCCATGCGGCCCATCGTTTGCCTGATCATGGTTTCCGCCGCCGACGTGGCGATGTAACCAGGCGTGACGGTGTTCACGCGGATGCCCATGGGGCCGAACTCGCCCGCCAGCACCTTGCTGTAACTCGTCAGGGCGGCTTTGGCGGGTCCATACGCCGGCGAGGACGAGTGAGGGCGCTTCCACTGCAGCGAGGAGACGTGCACGATGGCACCCGAGCGCTGTTCCATCAGGCCGGGCAGGATGGCGCGGTCCAGCCGGACCGCGGCCAGCAGGTTGGTGCCGAGGGCCTGCATCCAGTCGTCGTCGGTGAGGGCTAGTACCCCGCCTGGCTTGGCGAACGACGCCCCGACACAGTGCACGACGATGTCGAGACCACCGAGAATCCGGGTCGCCTCGCTGGCCACGAAGTCCGGGGCCGTCGGGCGAGGCCAGATCCGCCTGAATCAGGCTCGCCGATGACTTGTCATCTTCCCGGTGCCGCGCGGTCACGATGACGTGCGCCCCTCGCGCCGCCAGCAGGTCGGCGATGGCCGCGCCCATACCGCGCGTTCCTCCGGTAACGAGTGCCCTCCGGCCGGCGAGATCCTTCGTTTCAGGCCCAGCGGCACCAGCTTCCCTGCTGACCGTCGAGGTACTCATGGCGTGGCTCCCATCTGTCTCGGCGGAGCCAGAATCAGGCCGCCCCTGGCGGGAGAGTCAAGTGCCCCGCACGGGACTGACCTTCCCCCAGGGGAGAGCCCGGCACTAGAGTCGCGCTTACGTCAGATGAGGGGCCGGCGCGCCGAAGGGACCAGAAGCATGAGCGTTACCTTAATCAACATTTTCGAAGTTCCGGCAGGCGACGAAGACGCATTCATTGCTGCCTGGGAAAAGACCCGGGACTATCTTATGACGCTGCCCGCGCACATTGAAACCGCGCTGCATCAGTCGCTGCATGATGAGCGCTTCCGGTTTGTGAACATCGCCCACTGGACATCCGAAGAAGACTTCAACGCTGCCGTCCGCAGCCCAGGGTTCCGGGAATCGGCCGCTGAACTGCGCTGGCCTATGTTTCCCGCGCTGTATCACGTGGTCCGGACCGGCTAGCGGCGGTCTGGATGGTTCCCGCCCGCCGCGCGTACGATAGCTGGTCCTCGGCCACGTCGGTAACGGTGTCGAGGGCAGCACCCTGCCGGGACGTCACCACGGCGAGTCAGGTCCTTGACTTCAATGACCGGTGCTTCCAGGCTTCTGATATGCGTTGGCCAGGGCAGGCCCAGGAATACGTAAGGACCTGCGTCGAGTGCGGTTACGCATGGCGGGTTCCCAGGTCGGCACGACGGCGGCGGATCCGGTCGATCTCGATGTTCTCGGTGGCGCCGCGCGGGAGGACCATCGACCGCAGGGAACTCGGGAGGGAGGTCAACGCGATCTCGGCGGAGGGCCAGGCGACCGCGACGTTCCGGCACTGTCCCACCTGCGGCGCCGATCATTTTGTGCAGTCCCCATCACGCGGAACCCTCCCCTGACCGGCCTGGCCACAGGAGTGGACACCTACGGCCGGAGGGCAGATGGAACGTCCGGCACCGCAGTCGGTGGACGAGAAGCTCGACGTCATCGGGCGGCAGTACCGCGGCCATCCGGTCTTCGTGGCCCAGCACGCGACCGCCACCTGCTGCCGGACCTGCCTGCTGCGCTGGCATCAGATCCCCAAGGGCCGGGAGCTGAACCGCGGGGAACGCGACTATGTGGTGGAGGTGATCTTCCGCTGGATCCAGCGCGAAATGGCGGGACCGGAGGGGGCACCGGACGGACCGGCGGGACCGCCCGGCGGGCAGGCGGGACCGCAGGACGGGCCGGGGGGCCGCAGGACGGGCCGGCGGGGCCGCGGGACCGTGAGTAGGCCAGCGGCCGTCCGGGGTTGACCTGCCAAAGGGGAGCCGGGCTACGCTTTCTCTACGTCGTGCTCACGGGGAGGCGCCATTGCTGGTCGGGCCCGGAGACGAAGCCGCGGGCGCGGGACGCTACAGCCGCCTGCGGGCGTCGCACGCCGACCGCGAGCAGGTGGTCGGCGTGCTCAAGACGGCGTTCGTGCAGGGCCGGCTGGCCAAGGACGAGTTTGACCGGCGGGTCGGCCAGGTGCTCGCGTCGCGGACCTACGCCGACCTCAACGCCCTCGTCGCTGACCTGCCCGTCAGCCTGGCGAGTGCCGAGCCACCGGCGCCCGCCCCGACCTCAGCGGACGCAATCACCCGCGAATCGGATCAACGGAAGATCGTCAAGGCGTGGGCCTGCGCGACCGTGGCCTTCCCGAGCATCGCGGTGGGCATAGCGCTGCTGGAGTCCGGGACCGCGATCTCCATGGTGGCGGTCGCGGTGGCCCTGTTCGCGTGCGTCGTGGCCGTGCCGGTCAGCGGTCTGCTGATGCTGCACGCCTGGCTCGAGGCTCACTTCAACGGCGGGGGCGACGATCCCGCGGGCGGTCCCTCTGAGGTCAGCGGATGACGAGCCCGCTTTCGTACGTCGCGTTCGCAGGGAGGCGCCGGTGATGGTCGGGCCCGCAGACGAGGCAGCAGGCGCGGAAGGCCGCAGCTACGTGCGGGCGTCACACGCCGACCGCGATCAGGCGATCGACCTGCTCAAGGCCGCGTTCGTGCAGGGCCGGCTGGCCAAGGACGAGTTTGACCGGCGGGTGGGCAAGGTCCTCGCGTCGCGGACCTACGGGGACCTGCACGCTCTGACCACCGGCATCCCGGCCGCCGCCCCCAGGCCCGGCCGCCCAGTGCCCGGCCACCCAGTGCCCCGCCACCCAGTGCCCCGCCGCCCAGCATCCAGCCGGCCAAGGTCCGGCCGGCCAGCGCCCCTCCGGCCAGCGCCCGGCCGGGGGAGCCGCCCCGGGAACCGGATGACCAGCCTTTCCGGGAATCGACTGCGGAACGACAAATAGTCCGGGTCTTTGCCTGCCTCCTTGTCGCGGTGCCGGGTACGGCCTTTGGTATCGGGCTGATGGAGTCCCAGGCCCGCGCCGGGCTTGCGTTCGCTGACCGGGTGCTGCTCACGGTCCTGCTCGCCTGCGGCCTGGCCGTGCCGGCCATCGGGCTGGTGCTGTTCCACGCCTGGATCGGGAAACGCTCCGGCGGGGAGCCCTCGCCGGGCCGCACGTGACCGGCTGACCCCACACGACCGGCCCTCGCTATGGCCGCCGCGCCGCGAGGTAATCTGGCTGGACGAGGGCAGGTGAGTCATGACTTTTCTCATCGTGGCCGGCAGCGTGATCGTCGTGGGGCTCGCCCTGGCGGCACTGTACGATCACCGGGCGCGGCGGCACGGGTGGCGGGTCGGGGTGTCCACCGACGAGGCTCTGGAGAACCGCGTCAACGTCGCGGCGGCCAATGCGGAGCCATTCGTCCAGCACGATGACCGCGACTGAGTTAGCGCCGTCCGGCCATTGAGAGTCTGGCCATTAAGAGTCCGGCCACTAAGAGTCCGGCCAGCATAATGGGCCCGGGCCAGCGGCCCGGGCCCATTATGCGCTGCGTGCTGACGGGTTAGCTGCCCGACGTGCTGCTGTCGCTCGGCGTCGGCGTAGGCGTCGGGGTGCTGCTGTCAGCCGGGCTCGGGCTACTGGTGCTGTCGCTCGGGCTCGGCGTGCTGCTCGCGGTGGCTGTCGCACTCGCACTGGCACTCGCGCTAGGGGTCGGCGTCGGCGTCGCCGCAGCGGGAGTCAGGCCGCTGATCCAGGTGCCGTCACTGGCCAGGCCGTAGCCGTCCTGCCAGAGCTCGAACCCGGTGCCGATGTCCTGCAGGCAGTCCGTGGGCGGCAGGTAGTTGCTGCCGTAATCCCAGTTGGCGTCGTTGTTCTCGACGTAGGAATAGAAGGCCCCCAGGTCCAGGCCGGAGACCTCGGACGGCATGGCGTTGGCCGCGACGAACTCCGTCTTGTAGTCGGGGTTGCCGTTGGAGATGTCCTGGACGTGCAGCGTGAACCAGACGTAACCGTCGATGGACACCGGATTGCTGCTGGCCAGCCCGAGCTTGGCGGCCGAGTTCGAGCCATCGAGGTAGATCGCGATGTTCGCGTTCGACGTCGGGTCCGTACCCGAGCAGGAGGCCGAGAACTCGTTGTCGATCAGCACGTCATAGATGCTGTCCGAGGCGGCGCCAGCCAAGTTGTAATACCAGGAGAGGGTGGGGTCCGGGTTAGCCGACATCGGGGCGGGCAGGCCGCTCTCCCACGAGCAGTACCCGCCCTCGCAGCCGATGTTGGTGTCCGGGTACGCGAGCACGTTGCCGTCGTAGGTGGCACTCGGCTGATTCTGCACCGCGAACGAGCCCGCGTAGGCGGTGGTGGTGCCCGGCACGTACAGGCAGGTGTCGTCCCCGCCCCAGTTGCTCGCGGTGGTCACGGCTTGCTGGTTGCCCGAGCCGTCGCTGGACGTGCCCAGGCGGGTGAGCGACCAGGTCGTGCCGCCGCCTGAGTCGCAGGACGCGGCCATCGCCGGCGCTGCGGTCCCGACCAGCAGCCCGCCGAACGCTACCGCCAGGGCAGCGGCACCCGCTACGAACGGCTTGCGCACGCGTGGCCTCCCCATCATTTCGATCCCCTCCAGGCGAGTACCTTAGCGCGGCTTAGCGGATTTCGGCGGGACTTGACGTACTACTACGGACTGAATCAGTGTTGACCCGGACGGAAATTTAAGCGGTTTTACGACTTAGATTCGACCATTGTCCTGTTTTGGGCATCGCTCCGGCGGCCAGCCGCTGACCTGCTGCGAGCTGGCTGTCACCCACAGGTGTCCGCCGCGCGCAGCCGGGCACTGCACAGCTGTGGGGCCCAGTCCGAGAATGACGGAGGCGCAGCGTGCCAGAAACGACGCAATTCACCATCGGGACCAAGGCCCGCTGCACCGACGGGGTGTGCGGCGAGGTGTCCCGGGTGGTAGTCAACCCCGTCGGCGAGGCGGTCACCCACCTGGTGGTCGAACCCCAGGACCGCCAGGGGCTCGCCCGGCTGGTGCCGGTCGGGCTGGTCGAGGCGGCGTCGGCCGAGGAGGTCCGGCTGACCTGCACCCTGGCCGCTTTCGAGCAACTCGACCCGGCTGAGGAAACCCAGTTCGTTCCGGGCAGCGTCGGCTACGCGGCCTACGGGCCCGAGCAGGTGATCACCTGGCCCTATTACGGCCTCAACGCCGGGGCGGGCCTGCCCGGCGGCGTCGATCTCGGGGTCGCCGGGTTCTCGCCCACCGTCACCTACGACCGGGTCCCCCTGGGGGAGGTGGAGGTCCAGCGGGGCGACCCGGTCGAGGCCACGGACGGCAGGATCGGGCGCATCCAGGGACTGATCGTCAACCCTGGTGATCATCAGGTGACCCATGTGCTGCTGCAGGAGGGACACCTGTGGGGCCGCAAGGAAGTGGCCATCCCCATCAAGGCCGTGTCCCGGGTGGGGGACACCATCCGGCTGAACATCAGCAAGGAGGAGGTGCACGACCTGCCGCCGGTGGACTTCGCCCACTAACCGTACCCGGCCAAGCCGTACCCGGCCAAGCCCAACTGGTCCGCAGCCCGCGCGCGGGGCCCGCCGGGCCTCACCCCGTCTCGGGATGGATCCTGGTGATCTGCACCGCGTTGCCACACCCCGAGTGATGACCAAGGAAGCTGTGGACCAGGCCGCCGTAGTGATGCTCGCCGTGATCGATCACGGCGCTGGCCCCGCATCCATCGCAGCGCAGGAGCGTCGCACTGGCCGCCCACGGGCCCGCGTCCAGGCCGCCGGGTGCCCCCGGGTCCGCGCCGCCGGCGAGGCCGCCGCCCGCCGGCCCGGTACTCAGCCCGGCGACCGCGGCACGGTCTGCGGTACGGTCCGCGGCAGCCTGGGCGGTGCCGGGGGGAGCGCCCGCCTGGGGCTCCGGCAGATCAGGGCCGGGCAGGTCGGTGTTCGGCGCAGCTGAACTGGGCATGCCCGCTCCTCGGTGACGCTAGGTAAGCGGGCCATCCGGCACGGTCCGCTTCCCGGGCGCCATTTTTAACCTATTCCCCCCTAGCAATGACCCGCGATTATTTTCAAGTATCACTCAGCATCCCCGCAGAGTGCGCCCAGGACCGGATATTCCCCGCTGGCCTGGGCGGAAGGCGCGGGCAGGCGCCGGGAAGCTTCACCGGCAGAGGCCAGCCTTTGCCCTTCGTGAATGGACTGCTGCTGGCCGTGAGCAGGGCGGGCGAGACGAGCCGCAGGCCGCTTCTGCGCGGGGCTGAATTCAGCGCCCCACATTCAGGGGCCCAGCATTCAGTGCCCCGACGTTCAGGGCCCCGACGTTCAGGGCCCCGACGTTCAGGGCCCCGACGTTCAGGGCCCCACCGTAACGGGCGTGGTGCACCGGGGGGCCAGGCCGCCGGGCCACGGGGCGGTGCTGGCCGGGTCCCGGTGTCTTGCCCCGGTGTGGGGTCTCGCGCCGCCCCGCCGCACCCGTTACATTCGTCTTCATGTTCGAACCGGCGGATGTCCTGGACGGGCTCAACGACGACCAGCGCCGGGCGGCCACGTACCAGGCCGGGCCCCTCCTGGTGCTGGCCGGGGCGGGCACCGGCAAGACCCGGACCCTGGTCGCGCGGGCGGGCTGGCTGCGCAGCCAGGGCACGCCGGCCAGCCGGATCCTGCTGCTGACGTTCACCCGCCGGGCCGCGGACGACATGCTGGCCCGGGTCACGCCCCGCGGCGCGAGCGCCGCGGACCGGGTCGTCGGCGGCACCTTCCACGCGGTGGCCCACCAGATCATCCGGGCGCACGCCGAGTCGTTCTCGCTGCCGCCGGAGTTCAGCGTCATCGACCCGCCCGACGTCACCAACCTCATGGACACGCTGCGCGCGGAGAACGGCCTGGTCACCAGCCAGCGGCGGGCGCCACGGGCGGGTACCTGCGCCGACATCTACACCCGGTGCGTGAACACCCGGGCCCCGGTGCCCGAGGTGATCAAGGCGCAGTTCCCGTGGGTGGCCGGCTTCGAGGCCGAGCTGGCCGGCCTGTTCCGGGCCTACACCGCGCACAAACGCCAGCACGGCCTGGTCGACTTCGACGACCTGCTGCTGCTGTGGCGGGCCGCGCTGGCCGACGCGGCCGCGGGCCCGGTGCTGCGCGGCATGTTCGACGCCGTCCTGGTCGACGAGTACCAGGATGTCAACGCGATCCAGGCGGACATCGTCCGGCTGCTGCGCCCCGGCGGCCAGGGCCTGACCTGCGTGGGCGACGACGCGCAGGCCATCTATGCGTTCCGCGGCGCCGACCCGGCGCACCTGCGCGCCCTGGCCGCGGACTACCCGGACCTGGAAGTCGTCCGGCTGGCCCGCAACTACCGCTCCAAGGACGCGGTGCTGCAGCTGGCCAACGTGGTCCGGCCCCAGTCCGAGGGCCTGGAGCTGGCCCTGCGGGCGGAACGCGGGCCCGGGGCCCGGCCCCAGCTGGTCCGCTGCCACGATGAGGCGACCCAGGCCCGGGAGATCTGCGGCCGGGTGCTGGAAGCCCGTGAGGCCGGGGCCGACCTGCGCGACCAGGCCGTGCTGATGCGCGCGGCCCAGCACAGTGACGTGCTGGAGATCGAGCTCTCGGTCCGGCGTATCCCGTTCATCAAGTACGGCGGCATCCGGTTCACCGAAGCCGCCCACGTCAAGGACTTCATGGCCGCGGCCCGGGTGGTCACCAACCCCGCGGACGACCTGGCCTGGTTCCGGCTGCTCCGGTTGCACGAAGGCATCGGGCCGGTGCACGCCCGGCGCTTCATCGGGGCGCTGGGCCTGGGCGACCCGCAGCTGTGGGAGCACTGGAAGGCGGCGGTGGACGTGCTGCCCCCGCGGGCCCGGCCGGCCGTGGCGGACACCATGGCCTGCCTGGCCGACGCGGCCGGGCGCGAGCGCACCGCGGACCGGGCCGCGGGCATCCTGACCGCGCTGGACGCCCCGGTCCGTGAGCGCTACCCCGACGCCGGGATCCGGATCGCCGACCTGCAGCGCCTGGTGGACGCGGCCGCGACCCGGCCCTCGCTGCACGACGCGCTGGTCGAGCTGGCCCTTGACCCGCCGGTGTCCGCGTCCGACCTGGCCGGGCCGCCGCGGCTGGACGACGACTACCTGGTCCTGTCCACGATCCACTCGGCCAAGGGGCTGGAGTGGCCGGTGGTGCACCTGCTGCAGCTGGTGGACGGCGCGGTGCCCAGCGATATGGCCCTGTCCAGCCGGGCCGGGCTGGAGGAGGAGCGGCGGCTGTTCTACGTGGCGGTGACCCGGGCGCGGGATCAGCTGTACCTGTACGCGCCGCTGCGGATGCATCATCACCGGATGGCTTCCGACGACCGGCACGGCTACGGGCAGCTGACCCGCTTCCTGGACCCGGCCGCGCTGGCCGAGTGCGACGCGGTGGACGCGACCCCGCCGGAGCCCGTGCTGCCCAAGATCGGGCCGCTGGCCGCGACGATCGACGCCGCGCTCGACTCCCTGTTCGGCCCGGCCTGAGCGGCCCGGCCTGAGCGGCTAGCGGGGCGGCAGAAGCCCGCGGACGTAGGCGGCCTGGCCGCCGTGCTGCAGGTCGTCGGAGAGCACGCTGACCAGCCGCACGCCCAGGGTGACCGGCGGATCCCAGTGCTCGTCCACGATGCGGTCCAGGTCCGCACCGCCCACGCCCTGGAGGTACTTGATCGTGTGCCCGTGGACAGCCTCGTAGTAGCCGATGAGCAGGTCAGCGGACACGCGGACGGCCGCGACCTCCGCGCTGGTATGCCCGTACCCGGTCTCCTCCGGCGGGAACGGCAGCCCGAACCGGTCGGCCCAGCCCTCCGCCATCCAGGCCTGCTCCGTGCCCGCCACCCCGGCGATGTGATCGTCCTGGATCCGGGTCAGGTGCCAGACCATCCACGCGATCGAATTGCACCGGCCATCGGGGCGGAACGCCAGCTGATCGTCGGTCAGCCCGCGCACGGCTCCCAGCACCACCCCGTGGATCCGGCCGAACGCCTCGGCCAGCAGTTCGCTGATGGTCATGCGCTCTCCTCGCTTCCGTGGGCCGCGACGGTCCGGCCGGCTCCGCAGCCGGCCGGCGTCGCAACCCGAGACCCTACTTCCCTAACGGTCTGTCCGCCCGGCTCGCCCGGCCCGGTCACGGGTGCCTGCGGGCGAGGACCCGGCGCGGCCGGCTCAGCCCCTGCCGGTGCCGGGACATCCCGGCCCACGGGTCGCCGGCCTTGGCTAGCTGGGCCAGCCGGTCCGGGATGGTGCGCAGCGTGAAACTGTCCGCGGCGAGCGCCGGGTCGGCGACCTCCGCCCAGCTCACCGGGGTCGCGACCGGGGCGCCGGGCCGGGCCCGGACCGAGTAGGCCGCCACCGCGGTCTGGGCGTAGGCGTTGCGCATGATGTCGGCGTACACGCGGCCGTGCCGGGCGTCCTTGCGCTGCTGCACGGTGACCAGATCCGGCTCGGCGGCGGCGAGCACCTCGGCCACCTGCCGGGCGAACTCCCGGACCGGGTCGAACTCCTCCCGGCCGTTCAGCGGGACCTGGACGTGCAGGCCTTTGCTGCCGGTGGTCTTCACGAACGAGGCCAGTCCCAGGTCGCCCTCGAGGATCTCGCGCAGCCGCAGCGCCGCGGCGCGGACCGCGCCGAAGTGCCCGGTGTCGGGCGGGTCGAGATCGAAGATCAGCATGTCGGGCCGGTGCAGCTGGTCCGGCGGGCTGGGCTCGCCCGGGTGGGCCGGCCGCCCGACCCGGCTGAGGAACGGGTGGAACTCGATGCACGCCTGGTTGGCCAGGTAGACCAGGTCGGCGGCCTTGGTGGCCACCACCTGGCACAGCTTCCCGCCCTGCTTGCCCACCTCGACCCGGGGGATCCAGTCCGGGAAATGACGGCCCACGTTCTTCTGGAAGATGCGCTCGCCGGTGATGCCGTCCGGGTAGCGGGCCATGGCCAGCGGGTGCTCGCGCAGGTACGGCAGCATCGGCTCGGCGGCGGCCTGGTAGTACCCGACGAGGTCACCCTTGGTGATCCCGTCCTCCGGGAACAGCACCTTCCCGGTGTTGCTCAGCGCGACGGTCAGCCGCCCCACCTTCAGCTGCTCGCGGGTAGTGCTAGCCACTTTGCGGAACCTCCCGGATCACGTCGGCCGGGCTCTTGTCCCGGCGCAGTCCCTGGAACCTGGGGTGGCGCAGCTGCCCGGCCGTGGTCCACTCGCTGAAGCCGATCTGCGCGACCATCTGGGGCCTGGTCCAGTGCACCCCGGCCCGGGGCGGGGTGCCCCGGTCGAACGGGCTGCGGTCCTGCTCCAGCGCGGAGAGCTCGTCGTGCAGCCGGTGCAGCGTCTGCTGGTTGAACCCGGTCCCCACCTTGCCCGCGTAGACCAGCTGCCCGTCACTGTCGTAGACGCCGAGCAGCAGCGCGCCCAGGCCGGTGCGGCTGCCCTGCGGGTCGGTGAACCCGCCGATCACGAACTCCTGGTTGTTCTCGCACTTGAACTTCAGCCAGTCCTTGGTCCGGCCGGCCACGTACGGGGCGTCGGCCCGCTTGGCGATCAGCCCTTCCCAGCCTTGCTGGCACGCCTCGGCGTAGAACTCGACCCCGTCGCCGACCCGGTGCTCGGTGAAGCGCAGCGGGTCAGCGAAGTCCAGCAGCTGGTGCAGCCGCTGCTTGCGCTCCCGCAACGGCAGCGGGCGCAGGTCGGTGCCGTCCGCCCAGAGCACGTCGAAGATGTAGTACTGGACCGGCACGGTGCGCAGCAGCTCCGCGGGCGGCCGGGCGATCTGCATCCGCTGCTGCAGCTGGGCGAACCGGGTCTGCCCGCCGGAGAACGCCACCACCTCCCCGTCCAGCACGAAATCGCTGGCCTGCTGGCCGGCCAGCGCCTCGGCGAGCTCGGGATAGGTGCTGCTGACCAGCTTGCGGTTGCGGGTCATCAGGCGCAGCTCGCTGCCGTCGCGGAAGGCCAGGCACCGCTCGCCGTCCAGTTTGCGCTCGTACATCCAGGCAGGGTCGGAAAACCGGTCCCGGGTGAGCGTGGCCAGCTCCGGCTCGAACCAGGCTGGCTTGCCGTTGCCTCCGGACATCGCCCCTCGTCACCCCCGGTAACTGTCGCTGATCCTCTTTCCCCGCTGCGGGCGGCTCATCCGCCAAGCGTGCCGCATACCCGGGCCGGACGTGCGGCCGGGGCACCCGGCGGCGGGCCTCCGCGGGGCCGGGACGCCCTGATCGTGGCCGCGGAAGGAAAGGGCTTGCATCTCCAGCGGCTGGAGAGGCCAGACTCGCGGGCATGGGCGACGCCGCGATGCTCACCATCGGCCAGCTGGCGGAGCGGACCGGGCTGCCGGTCCGCACCATCCGGTACTGGTCCGACATCGGCGCCGTGCCGCCAGCCGCACGCGCCGGCCGCGATCACCGGCGGTACGACGCGGCGGGGGTGGCCCGGCTGGAGCTGGTCGCCACGCTCCGGGCGCTGGGCCTGGGACTGGCCGACATACGGCGTGTCCTGGATCGCCAGGCCACCGTGGCCGAGGTGGCGGCGGCCCACGTCGGGGCGCTGGACGCGCAGATCCGGACGCTCCGGCTCCGCCGGGCCGTGCTGGCCGCGGTGGCCCTGAGGAAACCAGGCCCTGAGGAGATGACCCTGATGAACAAGCTGGCCAGGCTGTCCGCGCAGGAACGCAGGCAGATCATCGACGACTTCACCGCCGAGGTGTTCGCCGGCCTGGACCCCGACCCCGCGCTGGCCACCCGCATGCGCCAGGCCGCCCCCGACCTGCCCGACGACCCATCGGCCGAGCAGGTGGACGCCTGGGTGGAGCTGGCCGAACTGGTCCAGGACCCTGAGTTCCGCCGGCGCATCCGCAGCATGGCCGAGCGCGGGGCGCAGGCCCGGGCGGCGGACCCGGCGACGGACGAGGACCAGGACCGGGCCCCGGACTTCGTGGCCCGGGTCCTGGAGCACGCGGGCCAGGCCGCCGGGCACGGGGTGGCCCCGGAGTCAGGCGAGGGCGCGGCCGTGCTGGACCGCATCCTGGCCGGTACGCCAGGCGATCAGCGGCGTGCCCAGTTGCGGGAGCAACTCGAGGCGGGCACGGACGCCCGCGCCGAGCGCTACTGGCAGCTGCTCGGCATCATCAACGGCTGGCCGCCGGTCCCGCCGCACGTGCCCGCCTTCGAGTGGATGATCGCCGCCCTCCGCGCCCATCCGTAGCCCGCCGCCGCCCCCGCGGCGGCTTCGCGCCCGCCGAGACGTGCACTCACGGTGACGAAGCCGGCCGGTTGCGTCAAACCCGGGCCCGGGAGTAATCCAAGATCGTCCGTCGGCCGTCAGACATGCGAATGCCCCCCGGCGTGCTGCGGGGCCGGACCTCCCCCGGGCCGGCCCCGCAGCACCTTCCCGGGCGGCGCCAGCCCCACGACGAGACGTGCTGGGCGAACCCGGGCGCGCGGGTCACCGCCGCCGGGCCGGCTTCCATGATCCTGGGCAATGAGTGCTGCCCTGGCGCACCAATTGCCCAGGATCATGGAGGCCCTGGGCGCGCCGGGGGGGCGGGGGGCGGGGGGGTTAGTGGGAGTCGCGGGTTACTTCGTGGCCGCTGGAGCCGACCAGGAAGTCCAGGTCCGCGCCCTGGTTGGCCTGCAGGACATGGTCGATGTAGAGCCGCTCCCAGCCACGGTGCGGGCCGGGGAGCGCCGCGGTCATGGCGGCGGCGGGCTCGCGCTTGGCTAGTTCCGCCGCGGGCAGGTCGAGGTCCAGCCGCCGGCCCGGCACGTCCAGCACGATCGGGTCGCCGTCGCGGACCAGGGCCAGCGGGCCGCCTGCCGCTCCTTCGGGCACCGTGTGCAGCACCACCGTGCCGTACGCGGTGCCGCTCATCCGGGCGTCGCTGATCCGCACCATGTCCCGTACCCCGCGGGCGAGCAGCCTGGCCGGGATCGGCAGGTTGCCCACCTCGGGCATGCCCGGGTAGCCACGCGGCCCGCAGCCCCGCAGCACCAGCACCGAGTCCTCGGTCACGTCCAGCGCCGGGTCATCCAGCCGGGCGCGGCAGTCCTCGATGCTGTCGAACACCACCGCCGGGCCCCGGTGGGTAAGCAGTTCCTTGGTCGCGGCGGCCGGCTTGATGACCGCGCCGCCGGGGGCCAGGCTGCCGCGCAGCACCGCGATGCCGGCCTTCTCCAGCAGCGGCGCGGACCGGGGCCTGATCACGGTCTCGTCCCAGATCCTGGCCTCGCCCAGGTGATCGGCCAGGGGGCGGCCGGTGACCGTGAGCGCTTCGGGGTCGAGCAGGTCCGACACCTCGCGGAGCACCGCGAGCAGGCCGCCGGCCCGGTACAGGTCGTCCATCAGGTACCGGCCGGCCGGGGCCAGGTCGGCCAGCAGGGGCACGTCCGCGCCGATCGTGTCGAAGTCATCCAGGGACAGCGGCACGCCAGCCCGCCCGGCGATGGCCAGCAGGTGCACCACCGCGTTCGTCGAGCCCCCGATGGCGGCCAGGGCCACGATGGCGTTATGGAACGAGCCTGTGCTCAGCACCTGGCTCGGGGTCCGCCCGGAGGAGACAAGGTCCACCGCCAGCCGGCCGCTGGCGTGCGCGGACTCCAGGAGCCGGCTGTCCGGGGCCGGGGTGCCGGCCACCCCGGGCAGCGTCATGCCCAGCGCTTCCGCCATGCAGGCCATGGTGGAGGCGGTGCCCATCGTGTTGCAGTGCCCCTTGCTGCGGATCATCGCCGATTCCGAGGCCAGGAAGTCCTGCTCGGACAGGGTGCCGGCGCGGACCTCCTCCGACAGCCGCCACACGTCCGTGCCGCAGCCGAGCGGGACGCCGCGGAAGTGGCCGGTGAGCATCGGGCCGCCCGGCACCACCACCGCGGGCAGGTCCACCGAGGCGGCCGCCATCAGCAGGGCCGGGATGGTCTTGTCGCAGCCGCCGAGCAGGACGAGGCCGTCCACCGGGTTGGCCCGGAACATCTCCTCGGCCGCCATCGCGGCCAGGTTGCGCCACAGCATCGCGGTGGGCTTGACCAGAGTCTCGCCCAGCGACATCACCGGCATGTCCAGCGGGATGCCGCCGGCCTCCCAGACGCCCGCCTGGACGCTGGCCGACACCTCGTTCAGGTGCTTGTTGCAGGGGGTGAGGTCGGAGGCGGTGTTGGCGATCGCGATCTGCGGCCGCCCGGTGAACGCGCTGCGCGGCAGGCCCCGGCGCATCCAGGCGCGGTGGATATAGGAGTCCCGGTCGTTCCCGCCGTACCACTGGTCGCTGCGGTAGCGCACTCAGCAGCCTCTTTCCCGGCCCGCTGACGGGCCCTCGCCTGGCGCCCCTGCGGGCCTGCCTGCCGGCGGCGGGTCACGTCCGCCGGTCCCGGGTCAGGCTAACCCGCCGCCGCCGCGCAGGACCATCCCCCCGGGCGGCAGAAATAGAAGGCTAGACTTGCAAAGTTAACTTTGCAAGGTTAGACTTCTGATATGGGCACCGACGCGGAGATCCGGGAGACGGCGGCCGCGCTGCAGCTCAGCGTGGGCCTGCTGAAGCGCCGGGCCCGGGAGAAGACCAGGGACGGGGAGCTGAGCGCCCCGGACATGGCCGTGCTGTCCCGGCTGGACCGCTACGGGCCCGGCACCACCGCGGCGCTGGCCCGATGGGAGCAGATCACCCCGCAGGCGATGGGGGCCACGGTCGCCGGGCTCGAGGCCCGCGGGTTCGATCACCCGCACCCCCGATCCGGGCGACGCACGGCGCTCGATCCTCAGCATCACCGGGGCAGGTGAGAAGGTGCTGCGCGCCGGGCGCAACGCGCTGACCGACCTGATGGCGGGCGCCCTCACCCGGGGGTTCACCCCGGCGGAAATCGAGCAGCTCCGGACGGCCGCGCCGCTGATCGAGCGGCTCGCCCAGCTCATCTGAACCCCCGCGCGTTCCCGGCCCGGCCGGGTACCCCGTGGATCCTGCGCACCACGTATTGGAGAAGGCATGGCTCAGCGCGCGCTGTCGCATCCGGCCGGCCCGGACACCGGCCCGGGCAGCAAGCCGTTCTCGTGGCGGTTCACCACGCCGCTGTTCATCGGCTCGGCCCTGAATCCGGTCAACAGTTCCCTGATCGCGACCGCCCTGCGTGCCGATCGCGGCGGGCGTGCACGTCTCGGTCGGGCAGACCGCCGCGCTGGTCACCGCGCTGTACCTGGCCAGCGCCATCGCCCAGCCGACCGCGGGCAAGGTGGCCGAGGTGTTCGGGCCGCGCCGGGTGTTCCTGGCCGGGATCGTCCTGGTTCTGCGTCGGCGGCGTGCTCGGCGGGTTCGCCCAGGACCTGCTCACCCTGCTGATCAGCCGGGTGCTGATCGGCCTGGGCACGTCATGCGCGTACCCGACCGCGATGCTGCTCATCCGCAGGCGCGCCCGGCAGGCCGGGATGGAGAAGCCCCCGGGCGGCGTGCTGGGCGGGCTGCAGATCGCCGGCGTCGCGACCGCCTCGCTCGGGCTGCCCATCGGCGGGGTCCTGGTCGACGCGCTGGGCTGGCGGGCGGTGTTCTTCGTCAACGTGCCCGTCGCCCTCATCGCGCTGGTCGCCACGCTGGCCTGGGTTCCGCGCGACGGGCCGCCTGGACGGCTCCCGGCGGCCGCGCGACGTGGCCTCGCGCATCGACGCGGCCGGCATCGCCGGGTTCGCCCTGGCCATGACGGCCCTGCTGATGTTCCTGTTCTCGCTGCCCGCGGCGAACTGGGGCCTGCTCGGCGTCGCGGCCGCGGCGTGGATCGCGCTGCGTGGCCTGGGAGCTTCGCGCCCGGAGCCCGTTCTTCGACGTGCGGATGCTGGCCTCGAACCTGGCGCTGACCCGCACCTACCTGCGGTTCGCGCTGGCGCTGCTGTGCGTCTACATCGTCTTGTACGGCATCACGCAGTGGCTCGAGGCCGGGCGCGGGATCTCCGCGATCGGCGCCGGGCTGCTGCTGCTGCCGATGACCTTGATCTCGGGCCTGATCATCGCCCCCGTCTCCCGCCGTAACCTGGTCCGGGGGCCCGGTGGTCGCCGCGGCCGTTTCCTGCCTGGTCGGGTCGGCCGGTGTGCTGTTCCTCGGCTCGTCCACCTCCGATGATCTGGATCGTCGCGATCACCCTGGCCTTCGGCGTCGCCATGGGCACGACGGCCAGCGGCAACCAGACCGCCCTGTATACCCAGGCCCCGGCCGACCAGCTGGGCACCGCCTCGGGACTGCTGCGCACCTTCGGCTACGTCGGATCCATCGCCTCGTCCGCGATCACCGGGATCGTGTTCCACGGCGGCGTCTCCGACCACGGGCTGCACCTCATCGGCTGGATCATGGTCGGGGTCAGCGTCGTCCTGGTCCTGGTCACCGTGGCCGACCGCACGCTGCGTGGCCCGGGCCGGGCCGGGGCGGCCTGACGGGCCGGCCGGGCTACCGCGCGGCCGCGCAGATGATGCAGGTGCGGGCGGCCGGCCGGGCGGCCAGCCTGCCGGCGCTGATTGGCCGCCCGCACCGTTCGCATCGCCCGTAACGGCCTTGCCGGAGCCGGTCCAGCGCCTCGTCCAGCTCGGCCAGGTGGCTCCGGGCCTGGTCGATCAGCGCGGCCAGCTGGGCCCGCTCGAACGCGATCGTCGCGCCTTCGGGATCATGCTCGTCGTCGGTGGCGACACCCGTGGACGACTCGACGATGCCGTCGAACTCCCGGCTGAGCGCGGTGAGCCGGGCCAGGGTGTCCTGGCGTTCGGCGTCCAGCGCCTCCCGGATGGCCGCCGCCGCGCCGGGCGGCAGGCCCCCCGGCCCCGCGCCGGGCGGCAGGCCCCCCGGGGCCTCGCCGGTCACGCCGGTCCGCCCCCGGGGCAGCTCAGCACGGCTCCGCGCCGTCGGCCTGCCCCTGGTCTGCGGCCGCCGCGTGGCGGAGCGCATCCAGGGCCCGGGCGGTGGGCAGCGAGTTGTCCACCGCCAGGTGCCGGGGCTCCTCCTGGCCGCGGACGACCCGCTGGATGTGCCGGATCGCGGCGGTGAACGACGGCACCTCGTCGGTCGAGGAGAAGCTCCTGGCTTCCTTGCCCGCTTCGAGCAGGGTGAAGGAGTCGTCCGGCCCGGGATGGAACGGGTCGGTGAGGTGGATCTGCCCGGCGGTGCCGAGCAGCCGGGCGAACCGGTCGTCGCTGCGCAGGAACCCGCAGGACACCGTCAGCCGCTGGTGGCCTGAATAGCCGAGGCTGCCCTGCAGGTCCACGTCCACGCCGTCCCCGCCGAGCACTGCGGTGGCCCAGCCCGACTCCAGCTCGCCGGTGAACAACTCGACGGCCAGCCGGACCGGGTAGCAGCCGACGTCGTTGAGGGCGCCGCCGGCCAGGCCGTGGCGCATCCTGATGTCGCCCGGGTCGTCCAGCACGAAGTGGAAGTTGGACTGGATCTCGCGCAGCTCCCCGATCGCCCCGTCGGCCAGCAGGCCGCGGATCTTCGCCATCTGCTCGTGGAAGGGGAACACGAAGGCCTCCCACAGCGGGGTCCCGGTCTCCCGGGCCACCGCCAGGACCTGCTCGGTCTCGGCCAGGCTGGCGCACAGCGGCTTCTCGCAGAGCACCGCCTTGCCGGCCCGCAGCGCCCGGGTCGTCCACTCCGCGTGCAGCCCGTTCGGCAGCGGGATGTACAGCGCGTCCACATCCGGGTCATCCACCAGGGCCTGGTAGCCCTGCACCGCCCGGCCGATGCCGGCCTGCGTGGCGTACTCGCTGGCCCGGGCCAGCTCCCGGCCGGCCACCGTGGTGACCACTCCGCCGGCCGCCGCCACCGCGGGCACGAACGCCTTGCGCGCGATCCGGGCCGTGCCGATGATTCCCCAGCGCACCTGACGAGTCTCTGGCATGTACCTGCTCACCCACGTCCCCCGGCGCCGCCGGGCGCCGCTGCCTGGGCCGCTGGCGCCGGTGCCGTCGGCCATTGGTCACCACCGTAGACCGGGCGCCGCTGCTCTCGCCGGGGCGGGGACGCCCACGTAGCCTGGACATACCAGTTCGCTCCGGACCCGGAATGAGGCGGCGATGGCGGAACCGAGCGTGGCGGAACCGAGTCCAGCGATCCTGTTCAGCGGGGTAGGCGTGGCGCTGGTCACCCTCTTCGACTCCGGCGGGGGGATCGACGCCGTCTCGACCGGCAAGCTCGCCGCCGATCTCGCCGCGCGGGGTGTGGCGGCGGTGCTGGTCAACGGCACTACCGGGGAGGCGGGCACGCTGACCGGCGCCGAGCGCACCGGGTTGATCGAGGCGGTCCGGGCCGCGGTCCCGGCACCGGTGCCGGTGATCGCCGGGACCGGGGCCCCGTCGCTGCGCCAGGCGGTCCAGCTGACCCGGGAGGCGGTGACCGCGGGGGCCGACGCCATGCTCACCTGGTGCCCGCCCCGCTGCGCGGACCTGGCCGGCTACTTCTCGGCCATCCGCGGGGCGGCGGGCGGCCTGCCGGTGCTCGGCTACCACAACCCGTTCATCTCCTGCGCGGAGATCCCGGTGGGCAGCCTGGCCACGCTGCCGGTGAGCGGCGTCAAGGATTCCTCCGGCAGCCCGGACCGGCTGCTGGACGAGCTGGACCGGTACCCGGGTCACACCTACGTCGGATCAGCGGCCATCCTGGCCATGGCCGGCCCGATGGGGGCGACCGGTGCGCTGCTGGCCCTGGCCAACCTGGCCCCCGAGGCCTGCATCAGCGCCTGGGGCGGTGATGGCGCCGCCCAGCGGGGCCTGGCCGCGCAGCACCTGGCGGTCCGGGCGGGCGGCCCGGCCCGGCTGAAGGTCATGCTGGCCGGGGCGGACGGTACGTCGCCGGTCGCGCGGATCTGCTGACGGCGGCGGCTGACCATGCTGCGCCGGGCCCTGGCGGTCCCGCCCTTCGCCGCGGATCCCGCCGACCTCATCGACCTCGGGGTGGCCGCGGAACAAGCCGGCTTCGACGGCTTCTTCCTCTGGGACCACCTGGTGTTCAGCGACAGCGGCGAGGGCCCGCCGATCCTGGATCCCTGGGCGATCCTGGCCGTGGTGGCCACGCGCACCTCCCGGATGCGCCTGGGCACCATGATCACCCCGGTGCCGCGCAGGCGGCCCTGGCAGCTGGCCAAGGAGACCGTCACCCTGGACCGGCTCAGCGGCGGCCGGGTCATCCTGGGCGTCGGCCTCGGGTCCCCGGCCTACGGCGATTTCGGCATTTTCCACGAGCCCACCGCGGACCGGGAGCGCGCCGGCCGGCTCGACGAGGGCCTGGAGGTGCTGGCCGGGCTGTGGACCGGAGCGCGGTTCTCCTACCAGGGCAGGCACTTCACGCTGGATCCCGTGCGGTTCAGCCCCGTCCCGGTGCAGCAGCCGCGCATCCCGGTCTGGATCGGCGGGGTGCTCCCGGCCGCCGGGCCGCTGCGGCGGGCCTGCCGGTGGGACGGCATGGTCCCGCTGCGCCGCTCGGTGAACCCGGAGGGGCGGGTGGCGCTGGTCGGCCCCACCCCGGCGGACATTGCCGCGGTCCGCGACCAGGCCTGGTCGGCCCGGGGCACGGCCGAGGGCTTCGACCTGGTGGTGTGGGCGGACCTGGAACGCGAGCCCGGTGATGTGGACCTGGTCGCGCCGGCCTACGTCGCGGGCGGCGCCACCTGGTGGATCGAGAGTGCCCGCCCGGGACCCGGCTGGCAGGCCGAGGCCGCCAGCCGGGTCAGCCGGGGTCTATGACCGGGTGTCGGCCAGTTCCGGGCCGGCCGCCTGGCCCGGGGCCACGCCGGCCGCCGGGCCCGGGGCCAGGGCCGCGGCCGGGTCCGGCAGCGAAGCCGGCCCCTGACTGGTGACCTGACCTGGGACCTGGCTCGGGATTGCCGCGGGCAGCCGCCGCAGTCCGGCGTAGCTGATGATCGCCCCGCCGACGACTGTACTGCGAACAGGCTTACGAAGAGTCCAAGACAAAGAGCGACCGGGTCCGCATCAAGCTGGACGCGGTGCGCGAGAACAAGGCGCTCTGGGGCCGGGAACCATTCGGGTACCAGATCGTTGAGGACGGCAAGTATAAGTACCTCGAACTCAATCCGTACGAGGCCGGCATCCTCAAGGACATGGTGCGCTGGTACCTCGATGATGGCCTGACCCTTGTCGCTATCGCGCGGAAGCTGGACGAGCTGGAGGTCCCCACGTCCAACACGACTACGCGCAATGGCTGGGCGCCGAAAATCGTCAAGGACATCCTCCGGAGCAAGGCATCACTGATTGGCAGGAAGCACGACGCCGAGGGCCGCTCGTCATGAAGTACCCGCCACTGATCGACCAGGACCGGTGGCGCAAGCTCCAGGCTGCGCTAGACAGCAACAGCCGCCGTCGTGGGAACCAGAGCAAGCCGAAGGGCATGCTGGCCGGCATCGCGCGGTGCCGGACATGCGGCCGCGTGATGCACTACCGGCGCATCCCTGGGAAGGGCAAGACCGACTACGTCTGGTATGGCCTCCGGTGCGATGGGACACCCAAGGAGCCGTCCACGTGCCGGAACATGGTCCCTGCCGCGTCGGTCTACGAGCAGGTTGAGCGGAAACTCACCGGCACGCTGGGGCGGTGGCCCAGGTACGAGACCGTCGTCCTCGTGGGCCACGACCACGAGGACGAGATTGCCGAAATCGAGCATGATCTCCGTGAGCTGGACTTTGACGCGCCGGACTTCACCGAGCGGCAGGCATCGTTGCTGGCCGAACGCAAGCGGCTTAGGGGGCTGCCTACCGTGCCGACCGTCACCGAGCGGCGCAAGACCGGCGACACCATCGGGCAGTACTGGGCGACGCTCCAGACCGGCGCTGAGAAGCACGACTTCCTGATGAGTCTCGGTGTGGTCGTCTACGTCCGGCGTGACCACTTCTTCCTGGAGCTGGGGACGGGCTGGTTGACAGGGGAGCCGCGTTCGCCCGTGCCGGCTAGAACACCCGTTCCCGACACCCCGTTGCGGGTGTGACACAATAGAACTTACCTGCTGGTTCGTCTGGAGGGACGGGCACTACCGGGTTGATCCCCGGTGGTCCCGTCCCTAGGTACGAGGGGTAAGCACGATGGCACAGGCAACGGAGGATGGGCCGGCTGCGTCCCCCGGGACGGGGCCGCGGTTCGGCGGAGAGTCCTGCTGGACGGACATCGGCGGTCCGGTGCACTACCTCGACTACGGCGGCCCGGCGGGCGCCCCGGTCATCGTGGCCGTGCATGGCCTGGAGGGCTGCGCGGTCAACTGGTCGGCGCTGGCGCCCCTGCTGACCGACCGCTACCGGGTGCTCGCCCCCGACCTGGCCGGGCACGGCTTCACCCGCTCCGCGGGCCGGGGGGTCAACGTGTCCGCCAACCGGGTTCTGCTGCACCGGTTCATCGAGGCGGTGGCCGGCCCGCCGGTAATCCTGATGGGCAACTCGATGGGCGGGATGATCTCCCTCAACGAGGCGGCCGCCGCGCCGGGCGTGGTGACCGGGCTCGTCCTGCTCGACCCGGCCCTCCCGTTCATGCCCGTCCGGCCCGATCCCGCCGTGGTCCTGATGTTCCTGGCCAACATGGTCCCCGGGCTGAGCCAGCGGATGCTCCGCCGGCGGCACCAGCACACCCCGGACGAACTCGTGGCCGGGGTCCTGGCCACGGTGTGCGCCGACCCGGCGCGGGTCCCCGCGGCTGTGGTCGGGCAGCACGTCGAGGTGGCGCGCAGGCGGTTCGCCTACACCGAGGCCGACCGGGAATTCACGCTCGCGGCCCGCTCGGTCGTGTCCGCGGCCGGCTACCTCACCGGCCGCGCCTACCGCCGGGCGATCGACGCGGTCGGCTGCCCGGTCCTGATGCTGCACGGCACCCTTGACCGGCTGATCCCGATCGCCTCGGCCCGCATCGTGGCCCGGCACCACCCGGCCTGGTCCCTCGTCGTGCTGCCGGGGGTGGGGCACGTGCCCCAGCTGGAAGTCCCGCAGGAGTGCGCGACCGAGATCCGCGAATGGCTCGGCCTGGCCGGCCGCGGCGCCGCCGCGGCCGCGGCCGCCACGCACGCCTGAGTCGCCGCGCGACCGGGCCACCTGGCGGCTGAGCCATGCGGCGACGCCCCGCCGCCGCCACGTGCCTAAGGTCCCGGCCAGTTAGGGAACGACGGCGGTAGGCACGGCGACCGGGCCGCGGGATGCTCGAAATAAGCGGGCCCGGCTTCCCGGGCAGCGGCTTCGTCCCCGCCGGTAACCATGCCGGAACACGACCGCTGGTCCTGGACGGGTGGCTGTTTTCCCGGCGGAGCCTGGGCCTGCGGCAGGGGAGGACAGAGCCATGAACTTCAACCTCGCGGTCATCCTCCAGGAGACGGCGCTCGCGTCGCCGGACAGGCCCGTGGCCGTGTATGAAGGCGGCCAGCTCAGCTACGCGGACCTGGATGCGCTGTCATCCCGGCTGGCGGCCGGGCTGGAATCGGCCGGCATCAGGCCTGGGGATCTCGTGGGCCTGCAGCTGCCCAACATCCCCCAGTTCCTGATCGCGTACTTCGGGATCCTCAAGGCCGGCGCCGTGGTGGTGCCGCTGAGCGTGATGCTCAAACCCCCCGAGATCGCTTTCCACCTCACTGACTCCGCGGCGAAGCTGCTGATCACCTGGGCAGGGATCCTGGCCGACGCGGTCAAGGGCGCCGAGGTAGCCGGACTCCGCGCGGTCTACGCCGTCGGGCACCCGGCCCCGGATCCGGGAGCCCCGGCCGCACCGCCAGAACCCGCCGCCGCGCCTTCCCCGGACCCGGTCAGCGTCCGCGCGTTCGAGGATCTGCTCGCCCGGCCCGCGGACGGGTACCGGCTGGCCCCGCGGGCGCTGACCGACACCGCGGTCGTCGTCTATACCTCCGGCACCACCGGCCGCCCCAAGGGCGCCATGCTGTCGCACATCCAGCTCTACATGAACGCCGACATCCCGGGGCGGCTGTTCGGCGTGCGGCCCGACGACGTGGTCATCACCGTGCTGCCGATGTTCCACGTGTTCGGCCTGTCCAGCATCGTGAACGTGTGCGTGCGGTTCGGCTGCACCATGTCGCTCGTCCCGCGGTTCGACCCCGCCACCGTCCTGACCGCGATCCAGCGTGACCGGGCCACCATCTTCGAGGGCGTGCCCACCATGTTCATCGCCTTGCTGGAACACCCCGAACTGGACAGCTACGACGTGTCGTCGCTGCGCGTCGCGATCTCGGGCGGTGCGTCCATCCCCGCCCCCGTGCTGGACGCCTTCGAAAAGCGGTTCGGCGTGCTGATCCTCGAGGGTTACGGCATGACGGAGACCGCCTCCACCACCACGTTCAACCTCAGCGCGACCGAGCGGCGCGTGTACAGCGTCGGCAAGCCCATCTGGGGCACCCAGACACAGGTCTGGGACAGCGAAGGCCGGTCCCTGCCGCCCGGGAAAGACCACATCGGCGAGGTGGTCACCCGCGGGCTGCACGTGATGAAGGGCTATCTGAACGCCCCGGAGGCGACCGAGAGCGCGTTCACCGGCGGCTGGTTGCACACCGGCGACCTGGGCTACTTCGACCAGGACGGCTTCCTGTTCATCGTCGGCCGGCAGAAGGAACTCATCATCCGCGGCGGCTACAACGTGTACCCGCGCGAGATCGAGGACGTGCTGCACACCCACCCGGCGGTGGCCGAGGCGGCCGTGATCGGGGTCCCGCACGAGCGGCTGGGCGAAGAGGTCATGGCCGTGGTCACGGTGCGGGCCGGCGCCACCGTCACCGGGGCTGAGCTGCTCGCATACTGCCGGGAGCGGATAGCCGCCTATAAGTACCCGCGGCGCTTCGAGTTCCGCGCCCAGCTACCGAAGAACTCCCTCGGCAAGGTGCTGAAGGACGGGCTGATCCCGCAGCACCGGCGGCAGGAAGGCCAGCCATGGAGCGCATGAGCACCCTCGACGCGGGTTTCTTCTACGTCGAGCACGACAACGTCCCGATGCACCTCGGCTCGGTCGCCCTGTTCGAGGGCCCCGCGCCCCGGCCGGAGGAGCTGACCCGGCTGATCGCCGCGAAACTCCCGCGGGTGCCCCGGTACCGGCAGGTGGTGCGGACCATGCCGCTGGATGTCTTCCGCCCGATGTGGGTGGACGACGACCACTTCGACATCGGCCACCACGTGCGGCACGCCGCGGTCCCCGCCCCGGGCGGGAAACGCCAGCTGCGCGAGCTGGCCGCGGAGATCTTTGCCACCCGGCTGGACCGCACCCGGCCGTTGTGGGAAGCGTGGCTGCTGGACGGCCTCAAGGGCGGCCGCTGGGCGATCCTGTCCAAGGTGCATCACTGCGTGGTGGACGGCATCGGCGGGAACGACCTGATGACGGCGATCTTCGATGTCGCCCCGGACGCCGAGTGCCCCCCGGTTCCGGTGTGGGCGCCTGAGCCTGAGCCGACCATGCTCGACCTGATGACGGGCGGCCTGCGGGAGGCAGCGGTCGTCCCGCTTCGCGGGCTGTCCGAGCTGCTCCGCCAGCCGGTGCCGCCCGCCGCGGAGATCCTCGGCTACAGCCGCGGCCTGGCCGCCAGCGCCCGGCGTCTCGCGGCGGCGTCGGCGACCTCGCTGAACGGCCCCATCGGCCCGGACCGCCGCTGGGCCTGGGCGGCCGCCTCGCTGGCCGAGGTCAAGGAGATCCGTTCCGCGCTCGGCGGCACGGTCAACGATGTGCTGCTCGCGGCGATCACCAGCGGCTTCCGCGACCTGCTGGACTCGCGCGGCGAACTGGCCGACGGGCTGGTCGTCCGCTCACTCGTGCCGGTGTCGGTGCGCGGCCCGGACGACCAGGGCGTGATCACCAACCGGGTGTCCGCGGTCCTCGCCAACCTGCCGGTGGGCGAGCCGGACCCGCTCCGGCGGCTGGCGCTGGTGCGTGCCGAGATGGACGAGCTCAAGCAGACCTCCCAGGCCGTCGGGGCGGAGGTGCTTACCGGGATGCTGGGCCTGGCCGCACCCACCCTGCTCGCACTCGGGTCGCACGCCGCTTTCCAGCTGCCGCAGCCGCTGGTCCAGACGGTCACCACCAACGTCCCCGGCCCCCAGCTGCCGTTGTTCCTGCTCGGCCGCAAGCTGGTGCGGATCCACCCCTACGTGCCGATCGGCGACAACGTGCGAATCTCGGTCGCGATCCTCTCCTACCTGGGGCGTTTCAGCTTCGGCATTACCGCGGACCATGACGCGGTACCCGACGTCCGCGTCCTGGCCAAGGGCATCCGCCGCGGGCTCACCGAACTCGAGGGGCACCCGCGCGGCTGACCCCTGGGGGATAGCCGCTGATCACGTGGGGTATATCTGAACTTTACCCAGCAGTAACCGGCGCAGCCCTCGGGGGACGTGCGCCGGGGCTGGGGCCCTGGAGGTGATCATGGGTCCGGAACGAGTACCGGGGACCGCCCGGCGGCAGATCGGGAAACCGGAGGCCAGCCGGCCGGAATCCCGGCCCCGGACCGGGCTGGTGCTCGGCGCCGGCGGGGTCGTGGGGGCGGCCTGGATGACCGGGGCCCTGCACGTCGTGCAGCAGCGCCTGGCGGTGCCACTGGGCGATGCCGACCTGATCGTCGGCACCAGCGCGGGCAGCGTGCTCGCGGCCGCCCTCCGCTGCGGCGTCACCCTGGACGAGATAACCGCCCTGCAGCGCGGCGAGACCGCCCCCGCGCTCCGCGACGCCGGCGTGCGCGACCTGGACGACGGGCCGCTGCCGCCCCGCCCCCACCTGCGGGCCGGCTCGCCCCGGCTGATGCTCACCACCCTGCTCGCCCCGCACCGGGTGCATCCCGGAGTCGGGGCCAGCGCGTGGCTGCCCCGCGGCCGGGGACGGCATGAAGCCCTGCACGACACCGTGGCGGCGCTGGAGACGCAGGCCGGGCAGGACGCCGCGGGCTCGCCGCCAGGGTCCTGGGCCGACGGGCGGACCTGGATCGTCGCCGTCGACTATGACACCGGCCGCCGCGTGATGTTCGGCCGCGAGGGAGCCCCCCGCGTGCCGCTCGCCGACGCCGTGGTCGCCTCCTGCTCCATCCCGGGCTGGTACGAGCCGGTCGTCATCGGCGGCCGCCGCTACGTGGACGGCGGCGTGCGCTCGTCCACGTCGCTGCGGTCGCTGGCCCAGGAGGGCCTGGACGAGGTCTACGTGCTCGCGCCGATGGCCAGCGTCGTCCCGGACCACCCGGTCCGGCCCAGCTACCGGCTGGAACGCCGGCTGCGGCGGCTGATCACGCGGACGCTGCTGCGCGAGGCCGAGGTCCTGCGGGCCCGCGGCACCCAGGTCACCGTGCTCACGCCCGGGCCGGAGGACCTGGCCGCCATGGGCGTCAACCTCATGGATCCCCGCCGCCGCCTGGCCGCCCTGGACGTCTCGCTGCGCACCTCGGCGGCCACGCTCGCCGGCGAAGGGCATCCCCAGGTGGCCTGACGTTTCATTCCCTAACGAAAACCGTCCGGCCGCCGTCGGACGGCCGCTCAGCCAGACCCGCCCGCGCCCGCCGCGAGCTTGCGGATCAGCTCGGTCACCGCCCCGGGAGCCTCCAGCGGGGTCATGTGCCCGATACCGGGCAGCTCGGTCAGGCCGGCCAGCCGGGGCAGCCGCCGGGCCAGCTGGCGGGCGTGCGCCGGCGGCGTGAGCCGGTCCGCGCTGCCCACCAGGACGTGGGTGGGCACGTCCAGGCGGCGGACGCCGTCGGTGAGATCGAGACCGGCCAGGACGTGCCCCCAGGCCGCCCGGGCCCGCCGGTCGCAGGACCCGATGATGGCCGCGTTGACCGCCTCCACCTCGGGGGATGCGCCCGGGCCGAGGGTCATGTAGCCCAGCAGCGGCCGGGTCAGCTGGCCGAACGGGCCGAGCGGCGCCGCGGACGTTAGCAGCCAGTGCTGCAGCGTCACGAAAGCCGGGATGAACGCGCCGAACGGGATGGCCAGCGCCTCGCCGATCAGGTTGGCCGCGCCGGTGGAGGCGAGCAGCACCCCGTCGGCCCGGCCCAGTACGCCAGGGCGGGAGGCGGCGGCCATGATGGTCATGCCGCCCATGCTGTGACCGGCCAGCACGGCGCGGCCGCCCGGCGGGAGGGTCTGGCCCAGCACCGCCTCGAGATCGTCGGCCAGCGCCCCGACGCTGCAGCCGCCCGGGCCGGGCGGGTCGCTCTGGCCGTGCCCCCGCAGGTCGTAGGCGACCACGTGCAGATCCTCGCGCAGCGCGCGGATGACCGGCGCCCAGAACGGGACCGAGCAGGTCCAGCCGTGGATGAGCACCACCGTCGGGGTGGCCGGATCCTCCGGGCCGAAGCTCTCCACGTTCAGCCGCACCCCGTCCGACGACGTGACCTGGGCACGGCGGACCGGTTCCGGGGGGAGCAGGGAATCGCCGGAGGGGTGGTCCGTCACGCGCTGGCTGCCAGGATCACGTCGTACTCGGCCAGGTCAACCCGGCGGGTCGCGCGGCGGAACCGGCCCACTGACCCGGGCCACAAGGTCGGGTTGCGGCCCGCGGCGTTGAGGTACCAGCTGACACAGCCGCCGGTGGCCCAGACCGTCCGGGCCATCCGCCGCTGCACGTCGGCGCACCAGCGCTGCTCGGCGTCCGGCTTGGTGTCCAGGGCCGCCGCGCCCAGCCGGTCCAGCTCAGCCAGGTAGTCCAGGACGTAGTCGAGCTGGGCCTCGATGATGTGGATCAGCGAGTTGTGCCCCAGGCCGGTGTTCGGCCCGATCAGCAGGCAGAGGTTGGGGAACCCGGCGATCGTGGTGCCGCGCAGCGCCCGCATGTCCTCGCCCCAGACCCCGGCCAGCGTCCGCGGGCCCGCCCCGGTGATCCGGCGGGCCAGCGGCATGTCGATGACGTGGAACCCGGTGGCGAACACGATCACGTCGGCGTCCCGGGCGGTGCCGTCCTGGGCGGTGAGCGTGCTCCCGTCCACCTTGGCCAGGCCCGAGGCGATCAGTTCGGTATTCGGCTGGGTGAGCGCGGGATAGTAGTCGCTGGACAGCAGGATCCGCTTGCAGCCGACGCCATACCCGGGGGTCAGCCGGGCCCGCAGGTCCGGGTCCGGCACCGCGCGGGCGAGATGCCACAGGGCGATCCGCCGGGCCGCGTGGAACAGGGCGGGCTGCTTCACGAACGCGGGAACCAGGGCCTCCCGGCTGGCGTGCAGGCCGAGCCGCACCATCCGCCCGGTCAGCGGGACCCGCCGGTAGAGCCATTTCTCCGCGTCGCTGATCCGGCGGTCACGGCGCGGCATGACCCAGGCCGGGGTCCGCTGGAACAGGGTCAGGCGGCCGGCCGCCGGCTGGATCTGGGGCACGATCTGGATGGCCGACGCCCCGGTGCCGACCACCGCGACCCGCTTCCCGGCCAGGTCGGCGCCGTGATCCCAGCGGGCCGAATGGAAGATCTGGCCCGGGAACGTGTCCAGCCCCGGGATGTCCGGCAGGGACGGCGTGGACAACGGCCCGGCCGCCGCGATGACCACGTCCGCGGTCAGGTCCCCGCGCGACGTGCGCAGTCGCCACCGGGCCGGCCCGTTGTCCCAGCGGGCCTCGGTCAGCTCGGTCCCGAACCGGATATACGGCCGCACGCCATGCCGGTCGGTGACCGCGTCGAGGTAGGCCTGGATCTCCGGCTGCCGGGAGAAGCTGTGCGACCAGTCCGGGTTGGGCGCGAACGAGAACGAGTACAGGTGCGAAGGCACGTCGCAGGTGCAGCCGGGATAGGTGTTGTCCCGCCAGGTTCCGCCGACCGCGCTGGCCCGTTCCAGGATGACGAAGTCCGTCCGGCCCGCCCGGAGCAGCCGGATGCCTGCCCCGACGCCGCCGAACCCGGCGCCGATCACGGCCACCCGGACGTGCGCCGGCAGGGTATCGGCGCTGGCCGCGGTCATCGCGGCCCCCGCGGGACAGCGGCCAGGTCGTGGGTGCGCAGCGCCAGCGCCGGCACGGCGTCCGGCACCGGCCGGGCGTCCGGGATCGGGGCGTCCTGCATGGGGGCGTCCGGGATCGGGGCGTCCGGGGTGTCCGGGCCGGCGGAGATCCCCGCGTCGCGCAGCACCCCGGTCAGCGCCCACCAGATCAGCTGGCTGACGTAGTCGATGACCTGCGCCCGGCTCATCGAGCGCCGGTCCAGCCACCATTCGCCGGTGCTCTGCACCAGCCCGGTGATCCCGAACGCCCACGGCTCGGCGGCTCGGGAATCCGGCCCGAAGCGGCGCAGGTAATCGCCGTACACCGCGGTCAGCGTGGTCGCGATGAACTCCTTCTGCCGGGCGACCACGCCGGGCCCCGGGCTGCTGTCCGCGCCCCCGTGCCGGGCCAGCAGCCAGTACAACTCCGGGTTCTCGTCGATGATCGCGAAGTACGCGCCGACGGCGTCCCGGATCCGGGCCCTGGCCGGCCCGCCGGCGGTGAGCGCGGGAACCAGCCGCTGCCGGAGGAGCGCCGACGCGTGCTCGCCCAGCGCCCCGACCAGGGCCGCCTTGTCCTCGAAGTAGCGGTACAGCACGGGCTTGGTCACGCCGGCCTTCCGCGGCCACCGCGTCCATGGGGAGCTCGGGGCCGTACCTGGCCAGCACGCGCAAGGCCGCGGCCACGAACTCCTCATGGCGCCGGGCGCGGTGCGCGCTCCACCGGTCCCGGCGCGCATCGCGCGGGCGCGGGGGCGCGTCCTGCGGGGTACGCATGGTCAGGATGCTACCAAAAGTAACAGTTACTTTGAGTTACAGATATGTGCCGCGCCCCGCGGCACCCGCAGCGGGCCGGTCACGATATCGCGTTTACGTGATCTCACCAATGAGATATCGTCAGGGGTATGAGCGAACCGGGCGAGCTGGGGCCACCACGGCTGCCCGGTTTCCGTGAGATGGCCCTGCGCCGGATGACCGCCGAGCGGCGGCTGGTCGGCCAGCTGACCGCGCAGCGCCAGGCGGCCAGGCTGTCGCAGACCCAGGTCGCGGCCCGGATGGGCACCTCCCAGTCGGCCGTGGCCCGGCTCGAGGCAGGCGAGGCAGATGTCCGGGCCTCGACCCTGGAGCGCTACGCCGCGGCGATCGGCAGCCAGATCAGCTGGCAGCTGGACACCCCGCTCCTGGAGCAGCCGCGGCCGGGAGGACCTTGGCGCGGCCCCGAATTCGATCCCGGGCTCGACCCGGGGCTCGATCCCGGGCCCGGGCAGCCGCCCCGGCCAGGGTATTTCGGCTCGCCAGGGCGGTCGCCGGCCGCGGGGCCGCTCGCGCCCGCGGCCCAGCACCAGCCGTACGGACCACGACTGGAGGGTCCCCATGGCCACACCCGTAGCTGACTCGTTCCCGCCCGGCGGCCCCGGACGCCCGTGGCCCGGCCCGCCTGGGCCGGGGGAGCCGCCGTCCAGGCCCGGCCAGCCAGGCCGTCCCGGTCAGCCCGGCTGGCCCGGAGTGCCGGGCTGGCCTGCCCCGCACCGGGAGCCGTCCTCGTATCCCGCGGTTCCGCCCTCCCGGGTGTGGACCGACCAGGGTGACTGGCCCGGCGGTCTCTACCGGCGGCTGCTGGAGAAGCGCATCGTGATGGCGTCCGGGCTGCTCGACGGTCAGGCGGCCAGCGTGCTCAGCGCCCAGCTGCTCACCCTGGACGCGGACGGGGACGGCCCGGTCCGGCTCGAGCTCCAGGGCCTGGACGCCGAGCTCAGCGCCGCGCTGACCGTCATGGGCGTGCTGGACGTGCTCCGCGTGCCGGTCACCGGGTCCGTGGCCGGCCAGGTCAGCGGACCGGCCCTGGGCGTGCTCGCCGCCTGCGGCCAGCGCCTCGGGTACCCGAGCGCGGTGCTCGGGCTCACCGAGCCGCGGCTGAACCTGGATGGCACCGCCACCCAGGTCCGGGGCCAGGAGGAGCAGATCGAGACCATGGTGGACACGCTGTACATCCGGCTGGCCGAAGTGACCGGGCACGAAGTGGACGAGATCCGGGCGGACGCCCGGCGGGGGCGGTTCCTGACCGTCCCCGAGGCGGTCGCCTACGGCCTGCTTGACGGCGAGGCTGGGCCAGCCTGCCGGCCAGCTGACCATGGCCGGCGGGGTGAGCAGGACTGAAGCAGCAGTCGGCGCGGCAGGCACCCGCGGCGTTCATCCGGGCGAACACCTGGCTGGCCGCGCCGCCGATGCTGCCCGAGATCCGGCTGTACCTGGCCCGCGACGCGTTCGGGCTGTGGGAGCGGATCGAGCGGGACACCGGGCAGGACCAGCTGCCCCCGCCGTTCTGGGCGTTCCCGTGGGCGGGCGGCCAGGCGCTCGCCCGCTACCTCCTCGACCACCCGGGCCAGGTGCGCGGCCGGGCCGTGCTCGACCTCGCGTCCGGGTCGGGCCTGGTGGCGATCGCGGCCGCGCTGGCCGGCGCGGCCTCCGTCACCCCGAGCGAGACCGACGCCCTCGCCGCCGCCGCGATCACGCTCAACGCCAGGGTTAACCGGGTCCGGCTGGAACCCACGGTCGGCGACCTCCTGTCCGGCCCGGGACCTGGACCGGAGCTGGCCCGCGCGGACGTGGTCCTGGCCGGGGACGCCTTCTATGACCGGGACATGGCCGGCCTGATGCTCCCCTTCCTGGAGCGGGCCAGCCAGGCCGGGGCGCTGGTGCTGGTCGGGGACCCGGGCCGGGCCTACCTGCCCCGGGAACGGCTGGCTGAGGTCGCGGCCTACGACGTCCCGGTCGAGCGGGTCATCGAGGACGCGGACGTCAAGCTGGCCACGGTCTGGCGCCTGCGCTGAGCGACGCGTGCTCCGCCGGTAGCTGACGCTGTGCTCCGCCGGTAGCTACGGCACGAGGAGGAGCCGGCCGGTGACCGCGCGGTCCTCCAGCAGCTGGTGGGCCTGGACCGCTTCGGCGAGCGGCAGGCTGGTCGTGACCGCCCGCAGCTCCCCGGCCTGGAACAGGCCGGGGAGCTCGGCGAGGTCGAGGCGGGCCTGGTCAGCGTGGGCCGCACGCCAGGCCAGGAGCGAGAACCCGGAGACGGTCTTCAGCCCGAACAGGCTGGTGACCGGCAGGCTGGTCAGGTCGCCCGCTGAGGCGCCGAACACGACGGCGCGGCCGAAGGGGGCCAGCAGGTCCACGCTCTGGTGCAGCACCGCACCGCCCACGGCCTCGACGACCAGGTCGGGACCGCCGGGCGCGGCCTCCCGGACCTGGGCGGCCCAGTCGGCCTGGGTATGGTCGATGGCCACGTCCGCGCCCAGTTCCTTGAGGAAGCCGAGCTTGGCCGGGGAGGCGGTGGCGATGACCGTCCCCGCGCCCTGCCGCCGGGCCAGCTGGACGGCGAGATGGCCGATCGCGCCCGCGCCGGCGGTGACCAGGACGGTCTCGCCCCGGGCCAGCGGCCCGTCCGCAGTGCGCCGAGGGCCACGGCCCCGACGGTCGGCAGCATGCTGGCGGCCCCGGCGGCCAGTCCGCCCGGCACGGTCACGAGCCAGCTGGTGTCGGCGACGACGTAGTCGGCGTAGGCGTCCTCGTGCAGGACGGCCACGCGGGTCCCGGCCAGGCCGGGATCCGCGCCGGGACCGGCCTTCTCGACGGTGCCGACCACATCCCCGGTCAGCGTGCCGGGGAGCTCGCGGAACCAGATCGAGTCCGGGGAGGTCTCCCGGCGGAGCTGGACGTTGACGTAGTTGACGCCGATCGCCTCGGTGCGGATCAGTACCTGGCCGGGGCCAGGCTCGGGGATCCCGGCGTCCTCGACGGCCAGGACCGCGGGGCCGCCGTGAGCGTGGTAACGCACGCGTCGCATGACTAATCTCCTGGTGGCAGGCGCACCGGAACGATCGCCGGCGCCGGTGTGCGGGCGCGATCGCCGGGGCTAAAATGGACCAGGTGGTCAACTTGTCTCGCTAACGTACTGGACCGCCGGTCCACTTGTCTACGGGGAGAGCGTCATCGTGGTTCGTGCCGGACAGCCCGAGCGGGCCGACGCGGCCCGCAACCGGCGCGCGATCCTGGCCGCCACGGAGCGGCTCCTGGCCACGCACAGACCGCGGGACATCTCGATGGAGCAGGTCGCCGAGGCCGCGGGCGTGGGCAAGGGGACCGTCTTCCACCGGTTCGGCAACCGGATGGGCCTGATGTACGCGCTCATGGTGGAGCGCGCCCAGGCGCTGGAGGAGGCGGTCACGGCCGGGCCGCCGCCGCTGGGCGACGGTGCCCCGGACCGCGAGCGGCTGCTCGCCTTCCTGGACGCGATCGTCGGAGTGGTCAGCCGCAACAAGAGCCTGATGGCAGAGCTCGCCTACGCCGCCGCCGCGCTGCCCGCCGCGGCGGACGACGCGGCCGGGGAACGCGACAAGCACCCGGTCTACCGGTTCTGGCACGGCCACATCAGCGGCCTCATCGCGGCGCAGCGGCCGGAGGCCGACGCCGACATGCTGGCCCACCTCCTGCTCGGCTCGCTGCATGGTGAGCCGGTCCTGAACGAGCTGGCCACCTCGGGGCCGGAGCGGCTGTCCGCGGCGCTGCGCCTCCTGGCCTGCTCGGTCCTGGACGCCCCGGCGGCTGATGATACGAAGCCAGGAGCGTCGTCCGGGCCGGGCGGAGCGTCGTCCGGGCCCGGCGGGGCGTTACCCGGGCCGGACCGGGCCGGTGCCCGCCCCGCTGCTGGTGACGGCGGCGGCGATCTCGGTCAGGTCCTTGTCGTCCAGGACCAGTTCCGCGGCGGCCAGCCAGCCGTCCACCTGCTGCGGGCTGCGGGCGCCGACGATCGCGCCGCTGACCCCCGGGAAGGCCAGCGTCCACGCCACCGCGACCGCACCCAGGCTCACGCCGAGCCGGTCGGCGACCGGCCGCAGCCCGTCAACTAGGGCCAGGTTCCGGGTCAGGCCGTCGCCGGTGAAGTCGCCACTGCGGCTGCGCCAGTCGCCCTGGTCCAGGTTCGCCGCCCGCTCGGGGGTGAACGCCCCGGTGAGCAGGCCAGCGCCCATCGGGCTGTAGACGATGGCCCCGGTGCCGTGCGCCGCGCACCACGGGAGGAGTTCCGCAGCGGCATCCCGGTGGATCAGGCTGAACTGCGGCTGCAGGGAGTCCACGTGCGCCACGGCCTCGGCCGCGGTGAGCTGGGCCACGCTGTGGTTGGACAGCCCGGCGGCCCGGATCTTGCCTTCGGCGCGCAGGTCGGCGAACGTCTGCCAGTACTCCTCCAGCGGCGTCCCGTCCTCGGCGGGCCAGTGCAGCTGGTACAGGTCAATGCGGTCCACCCCCAGGCGGCGCAGTGACGCCTCCACCTCGCGGCGCAGGCTGGCCGGGTCGCCGACCCGGCGCGGGGCCTTCGACCGGTCGGACTCGTCCCAGATCAGGCCGCCCTTGGTGAAGACGTACGGGCGGTCCGCCGCGGGCAGGTCCCGCAGCGCCCGGGCCACGACCTCCTCGGAATGGCCGAGGCCGTACACGGCCGCCGTGTCCACCCAGTTGATCCCGGACTCGACCGCGTGCCGGATGGCGGCGACCGAGTCATCGTCTTCCTGGTCTCCCCAGGCGAAGGCCCAGCCCCCGCCGCCGATCGCCCAGGCGCCGAAGCCGGCCCGGGTGATCGTCATGTCTGTCCGCCCGAATGGAACCTTCGTCAGTGTCTCGCTCATGCCCCTATGCTCGGCGAGACAGGTTCATCTGTCCAACATCTAGAAACGATCGCTTTATGCTCTAGGATTGCTCAATCATGGAACTGCGCCAGCTGGAACACTTCGTGGCCGTGGCCGAGGAGTCCCACTTCACCCGGGCCGCGGAGCTGCTGCAGATCTCCCAGTCCGGCCTGTCGGCCTCGATCCGGGCCCTGGAGACCGAGCTGGGCACGCCGCTGTTCGTGCGCAGCACCCGCCGGGTCGAGCTCACCGAGGCGGGCCGGGTACTGCTCGCCGAGTCGCACCGCACGCTGGCCAGCGTGGCTGCCGCGCACGACGCGGTCGCCGCGGTGCGCGGCGTGCTGCGCGGCACGCTGAGCGTCGGCGGCGAGCAGTGCCTGGGCGTGGTGGACGTGCCGGCGCAGCTGGCCCGTTTCCGGTCCCGGCATCCCGGGGTCGAGGTCAGGCTGCGCTTCGGCGGGTCGGCCCACCTGATCGAGCTGCTGGCGGCCGGCCGCCTGGACGTGGCCCTGATCGCGGTGACCGGCCCGGCGCCGCGCGGGGTGCTGATGACGCCGCTGGCGGCCGAGCCGCTGGTCGTGCTCTGCCACCCGGACCACGAGCTGGCCGCCTCCGCGGAGGTCGGCCTGACCGCGCTGGAGGGGTTCACCTTCGTGGGGTTCCAGCCGGACTGGGGGGCGCGGGTGCTGGCCGACCGGGCCTTCGCCGCGGCCGGCCTGCCGCACCGGGTCGAACTCGAGGTCAACGACGTGCATACGCTGCTCGACCTGGTCGGCCACAACCTCGGCATCGCGATCGTGCCGGCCCCGATCGCCGCCAAGAAGCGCGGCAAGCTGCACGTCACGGCGCTGCGGGGGATCTCCCGGGGTGGCACGTGGCCGCGGCGGCGTCGGAGAACCCCAGCCCGGCCGCCCGGGCGCTGCTGGCCCAGCTCAGCCACCGGCCCGAGGCCCGGCCCGCTGGGACCCGGCCTGCTGAGGTTAGGCCAGCCGGGCCGCCCGGTCCCTCGCCGCGGCCACCACAGCCTGTCCCAGGCTGATCCCGCCGTCGTTCGGCGGGACCCGGGAGTGGGTCAGGACCCGGAAGCCCATGCCCTCCAGCAGGTCCGTGACGGTCCCGAGCAGGAGCAGGTTCTGGAAGACCCCGCCGGACAGCGCCACCGTGGCCAGCCCGCACCGGTCCCGCAGCAGCCCGCAGGCCTCGCCGATCATGGCGGCCACGCCCTGATGGAACCGGGCGCTGACGACCTCCCTCGGGACTCCGGCCAGCAGGTCCTCGGCCGCGGCGCGGACCAGGTCGCGCCCGGCCGTGGTGAACGGCTGGCCATCCGTGATCGCCACCCGGTACGGGTCCTGGCGCGACGTGGCGGCCAGTTGCTCCAGCTCGACCGCGGCCTGGCCCTCGTAGTTGATGGCGTCCCGCACGCCGAGCAGCGCGGCGACGGCGTCGAACAGCCGTCCCGCGCTGGACGTCAGCGGGGCGTTCACCCCCCGCCGGGCCAGGGTGAGCACATCCGGCCAGGCGCCGGAGTTCCGGGCGGCTACGCCGAGGCCCCCGGGCAGCCCGGCGGGAAAGGCGGCGTCCAGGTAGGCGGCGGCCATCCGCCAGGGCTGGCGGATGGCCGCCGCGCCGCCGGGCATCGGCACGCCGGCCAGGTGCCCGGCCCGCTCCGCGTCGGCCAGGTCGGCCACCAGGAACTCGCCGCCCCAGATCGTGCCGTCCGTCCCGTAGCCCGTGCCGTCGAAGGCCACCCCGATGACCGGCCCGGCCTCCCCGTTGTCGGCCAGGCAGGAGGCGATGTGCGCGTGATGGTGCTGCACGCCGGCCAGCACGCAGCCGTCCTGCTCCAGCGCATACCTGGTGGACAGGTAGTCCGGGTGCAGGTCGTGGGCCACGATCTGCGGCGTCACGTCGAACAGCCGCCGGAAGTGCGCGATCCCCTCGGTGAACGAGCGCAGCGTCTCGTAGTTCTCCAGGTCACCCACGTGGTGGGAGAGGAAGGCCCGGTCGCCCCGGCCGAGGCAGAACGTGTTCTTCAGCTCCGCGCCGCAGGCCAGCACCGGCCGGCCGAAGCGGCTGGCCATGGTCAGCGGCTCCGGCACGTACCCCCGGGAGCGGCGCAGCACGGCCTCCCGGCCCCGGAACGGCCGGACCACCGAGTCGTCGGTCCGGATATGGATCGGCCGGTCGTGGGTGAGGAACACATCCGCGATGCCGCCCAGCCGGGCCAGGGCGTCCCCGTCCCGGTAAGCGATCGGCTCGTCGGAGACGTTGCCACTGGTCAGCACGACTGGGCGGGCGAAGTCGCGGAGCAGCAGATGATGCAGCGGGGTGTAGGGCAGCATCACGCCCAGCTGCCGGTTGCGGGGCGCGACGGCTGCGGCGAGCCGGACGGCCGCGGTCCCGGGGGCCCGGCGGGGCAGCAGCACGATGGGCCGGCGCGGGCTGCTCAGCAGGCCGGCCGCGACGTCGTCCACCTCGCAGAGGGCGCGGGCCGCGGCCAGGCCGGCGGCCATCACCGCGAACGGCTTGTCCTCCCGGTGCTTGCGGGCCCGCAGCAGCGCCGTCGCCTGCTCGCTGGCCGCGTCGGCGGCCAGGTGGTAGCCGCCGAGGCCCTTCACCGCGAGCACCTGGCCGGCCGACAGCGCCGCCACGGCCCCGGCCAGCGCGCCGTCCGGGCCGGACAGCTCCGTCCCGTCCGCGGCGAGCAGGCGCAGCCGCGGGCCGCAGGCCGGGCAGCACACCGGCTGCGCGTGGAACCGGCGGTTGGCCGGGTCGTGGTACTCCGCCGCGCAGGCCGCGCACATGGCGAAGCCGGCCATCGTGGTCAGCGGACGGTCGTAGGGCACGTCGCGGACGATGGTGAACCGCGGGCCGCAGTTCGTGCAGTTGATGAACGGGTAGCCGAACCGCCGGTCGGCCGGGTCGGCGAGCTCGCGCAGGCAGTCCGCGCAGGTGGCGGTGTCCGCGGAGACCAGGGCGCGGCGGGGGCCGGCGGTGTCGCTGGCGACGATGGCGAAGCCGGGGCGCCCCTCCGGGGCGACCGGCCGCGCGCTGACCCGCTCCACCCGCGCCAGCGGCGGCGCGTCCCGTTCCAGCGCGGCCAGGAAGTCCCGGATCTGCTCGGCCGGCCCCTCCACCTCCGCGAACACGCCGTCCACGTCGTTCCCGACCCAGCCGGCCAGGCCCAGCCGGGTGGCCAGGGAGTACACGAACGGGCGGAATCCCACCCCCTGGACCACACCCTCGACCCGGATGGAGGTCCGGACGTTGCTGGCCACCAGCCCAGTGTGCCGTGTTTCCCCCGGCCGTGCCCGGTCAGGCGCCGGGATCTCCAGCGCGCAGTCCGGCTTCGGCGTACTCGATCAGCAGGTCGCTGACCGACTGGCCGCGCCGCCCCGCCTCCGGGCACTCGTCCCGGCGGGCCGCGCAGCCGCGGGGGACAGCGGGACATAGCGGCGCAGGACGCGGTCGCTGAGCAGGCCGAGGCAGCTCAGGTTGGGAAAGCCCGGCCCCTGCGCCAGCCCGGCCAGCATCGGCAGGTGCAGCGGCGGCTCCAGTCCCGCGACCGTGAGGTCCACCCCGATCCGCCGCTCCAGTTCCTCCCCGGCCCGGGCGTCCGCCAGCCGCCGCCGGGCCTCGTCGCCGAGCAGCCGCTCGAACCAGTGCCCGTCGAAGCCCCGCGCCACGATCACCAGGTCGTACGCGACGCGTTCCCGGTCCGGCCCGTATCCGATCGTCACCACGACCTGGCGCTGCCCGGCCTCGATGTGCAGCGCCCGCCCGGCGAGCGTGCGGAAGCCGCGCAGGCGGTTCAGGGTCGCCTCGGCCTGCGCCGAGAACACGCCGCGGTCCGTGCGCTCCAGGAATTCGCGGCGGTGCGATTCGGCCAGCCCGGGCCAGTCGCCCGGGTCGGAGTAGAACCGGTTCTCGTCGTAGCTCTCGCCGCGTGAGTAGAGGACCCCGCGGCTGGTCAGCACGTCGATGCCGGAGCGCTCGTGGCATTTCCCGGCCAGGGTGATGACGATCCAGGCGGCCGTCTCGCCGCCGCCGATGACGCAGATGTTCCGGGCCCTGGTCGCCAGGTGGTCCACCTGCTGCCAGAAGGTCCGCCCGTCCAGGACCAGCGGGTGCCCGGCCGGCTGGCCCGGGATCCGGACGGGCGGCCCCGCGCCGGTCACCACGACTCCGTCCGCCTCCAGCGCGCCGCCGCCGGCCAGTCCCAGCCGCCAGCCCGCGTCCCCGGCGTCGAGCGAGGTCACCTCGCCGGCGACGATCTCGGCCTGGCACGCCCCGGCCGCCCGACGCAGGTAGCCGCCCCACTCATGGTGCGCGGGCCGCGGCCGGCCCCGGTCGACCCAGTCCGCGTAGGCGCCCTGGGCGATGAGGTCCCGCGGCCAGCTGTAGGCCATCATGGCGCCGGTCACCGCGGCGGCCGCCGCGCCCCAGCTGGCCGGGTACGGGTAACCGAGGTCCTTCTCGGGCGGGGTACCCAGCGGCAGCAGGCCGCTGGTGTAGCCCTGCTCCCCGGTCCAGGTCCCGGCGGCCGGCCTCGCTCCACGAGCACCACGCGGGGCGGGTCAAGCCCGGCGGCCGCGAGCGCCCGGGCCTTCGCGGCGATGGCGATGCCCTTCGCGCCCGCACCGATCACCGCCAGTGTCCGCATGGGGGGAGGATAGCCCGGCCCGGCCGGGCTCCCGCAGGTGCGCCAGGCGGCCGCCTGAGCCAGCGGCGCTCAGGTGACTCCGGCGATGCGGAGCAGGTCCACCAGGCTGAAGGTGCCGGCCTGGCCCAGGGTGGGCCGCCATTCCGGGAAGACGGACCGGTAGGAGTTCGGGTCCGCGTCCAGCAGCCCGATCAGGGTCTCGGCCACGATCACCGTGCCAGCTGGCCCGAGGTGCACTTCCTTGCCCAGCAGTTCGGCTTCTTTGAGCAGGTAGTACCAGAGGTAGATGGGCCCGGTGGAGTCGAGCTGCTGGTCGGTCAGCGGCACCTCGCCGATCGCGCGGGCGACGGCCTGCCCGGACGGGAGGCCCAGGGTCTCGCTGCGCAGCAGGTTGCGCACCGCGAGGGAGCCCACCGGGCGGGCCAGCGCCCCCTGCCTGGCGCCCGGGACGGCGCTCACCGGCAGGTCGAGCAGCTGGGTGTTGAGCGTGGCGTCGAACTTCTTGGTGTGCTGCGGCAGCCGGGCCGGGTCGGTGGGAAAGAAGAACGAGAAGTCCACCGCGTGGGCGGCGTCCACTGGCCCGCCACGCAGGTCCATCCGGGGCTCCAGCGGGGCGTCCGGATCATCCGGGAAGATCTTGGCGGAGAATCCGGCGTTCACCTCGTAGCTGGAGCGGACGCTGGGATGGCCCAGGGCCCGGAACCCAGCCCCGGAGAACTCGACCGGCATGAACGCGTGCTGGCCAGGGCGGAAGAAGCGCGGCCCGTGCCGCTCGATGTCCGCCACGATGTGCTCGTCGCAGGTCAGCGGCAGGAACTCATGCACGATGATCCACTGGTAGTGCCAACGGGCCAGCTGCTGGGCGCTGGCCAGTACCGAGTCGTAGTAGTTGTCCACGTCCAGCAGCTGACTGAGGCCGACGCCGGGCTGCTCGGTGGGGGGCTCGTCCGGCGGTTTGCCCGGCAGCACCCGTCCGTACACGTCGGTGATGGTCCCCGCGCGCAGCCCGTCCACCAGCGCGTTGTGGAACTTAATCATGGCCAGATGCACCTGGGCCAGGAGCAGGTTCTCGTCGTTGCGGGGGTCGCCGATCAGCGCGATCTCGGCCGGTGTCCGGGCCAGGTCCACGCCGCCGGCACCCAGGACCAGCTTGGTGGCGTGCGAGCCCGGGTCGTACAGATAGGGCTGCACCGTGGGGCCGGACCCGTACAGGTTGGCCAGGTCCAGGCGGGGCGGCCGGAAGTCGGTCAGCGTGGACACGTCGGCGAGCTGGCCCAGCAGGGACGTGGGGTCGAAGGTCACGTTGTGGTCGATGAACTGGCCGAAGTAGGTGAATCCCGCGGGCAGCCGGGGGTTCTCCTCTGCGGTGGTGGTCGGGCCGCCGTCCAGCGTGCCGCCCGGCAGCCCGAAGCGCTCGGCCAGCGGCAGCCCGGTCGGCCGGCGTGCCGGGAGCTCGGGGAACATCCGGCCGAACTGCCCGGCCGGTGAGTTGTCACCGTGCGGGACTTCTAGCCCGCGGGGCGAGATGCCATGTAATGCGCTCATACCAAGGGCCGCCGTTTCGTGGGAGGTCGGTGCCGATAGCGCCCATGGTGGCCGGGGATGGTTGAGGCGCGGTGGACCAGTGGTTAAGCCCTGCTCGCGCGGCGATGGCGGCGCCGCGACTCTCCCCGCCCGGGGCGGGCGCTGCCGCGGATCACTCGTCGGCAGGATCGCGGGCTCCGCGCACCGCGAAGGTCACTAGCCCGGCGGTGAACACCAGCCCGGCGCAGATCGCCGCGCCCAGGTCGTGCGCTGGCCGGGCCGGCCAGATCCACGGCGTGGTCAGGGCGGGGTGATGCCACTGCGTGTACAGCGCGTACACGCCGACCACCAGGTAGCCGGTCGGGCAGGCCCAGGCCAGGCCGCCACCGAGCGCGGCCGCGCACAGCAGGCCGAGGCCGGTCATCCCGGCCACGTTGCGCAGCACGTCCACGGAGCCGCCGGCCAGGTGCGCCCCGGCCCCGGCGGCGGCCAGGGCGCTGACCGCCACCGCGGTCAGCGCCGCCGCGGTGGCCAGCCGGAGGAACGGCAGCCACCGGCCGGCCACCCGTTCCGGCTCGCCGAGCCGGCTCGCGGTAATGACGGTGATGGCGGCCGCGCATCCGCCCTCGAACACCAGCGGCAGCTGCAGGGCGCCATAGCTGTCCCAGGGCCGGGCCAGCGCGATCCTCAGCCCGATGGCGCAGGCCACGATCGCGGCCAGCGCCGCCGGGACGCGGCGGCTAGTGGCATACAGCCGCGCCAGGCGCACTCCGGCTGCTCCTGGCCGGCCCCGCCGCGCCGGGCGGGCGGGCCGCGCCGGGCGGGCGCGTCCGGCCGGCGCCGCCGCATTGCCCATCTTGCCCGCGGTCATGGCAGCTGGTCCAGCGTGATCCGGCCCGCCCGCAGCGCGGGCAGGTGCGCCGCGAGCCAGGTGCGGCGGGCCGGCGGGGTCAGCGCCGCGAACCGCTGGGCGGCGGCGTAGGCCGGTGATCCGGGAGCCGGCTCTGGTGCCGGCGGGCTCGGCGCCGCCCGCTTCCGGCTGCCCGACGGCGGGCTGCGGGGAGGCGAGGTGGGCTGCGGCAGGCCGGACGCCCGGGCCAGGACCGCCAGCACCGCCTGCTGGGCCGGGGACGGCTGGCGGCCCGCGCCGACGATGCTGGAGACGATGCCGAGCCCGGCGCTCGATCTGATCTCGGCGGCCAGGCCGGTGCTGGTCATGGCGGGCCCAGGCAGCTGGCTGGGAAGCAGCAGGCGGAACACCGGCGGCCTGCCGATCATGGCCGGGCCAGCCAGCCCGGAACTGACGGAGTTACCCCGTCCCTGGCGGTAGGTGGCCGGGGCCTGGCTGACCCGGACCGGTGCGCCCGGCAGGCCGGCCACCTCGCTGAGGACCGGGGCGAGAGCGGCCACCGCGACCGGAAGATAGTGCCCGTAGGCGGGATTCAGGCAGACCGGGATCGCGGTACGGCTGCAGACCGGGGTGTAGCGGACCGGCCGGTCGCTGGCCGCGTCGTGCAGAGCCGGGATGGCGATCAGGCCGTGGGCGCCTAGCTGGCCGGTCCCGGCCAGGGCAACGGCGGTCCCGGCCGCCAGCAGGCCGGCCGCGGTGACCGCCGCGGCGGCGGCCCGCACGCCCCGCCCGCCAGAGCCCCGGGGCAGCGCCAGGGCCGCCAGCAGCGCCACAGTCAGCCCCGCGAGGAACATCACCTGGGCTATGGCCAGGTCAGGAAGGTACGGGTAGAAGGTCGCCACTCCCGTGTCCGGTCCGAGGTCCCAGGCGCCAGCGACCACGGGCGAGACCTGCCAGTACGACTGGCTGCCGGTGATCAGCTGCGTGCTGAGCGCCAGCGCGAAGAACGCCGCGGTGGCGGTCAGCGGGGCGGTGAACCGGCTGGGCAGCAGAGCCCCGGCCGCGAACCCCAGCGCCGAGAAGGCCGGCAGGCACGCGGCTGCGACCGCGGCCGGCCACCACAGCGGGCCGCCCCAGCTGGCCTGGCGCGCGGTCATCCCGTACAGGACGCCCAGGCAGACCAGGTAACCCAGCAGGGCCCAGCAGGTCGTGGCGACCCAGGTCGTGAGCAGGCGGCCGGACCGTGGCCGGGCGGTGATCTTTATCAGTTCAGAGGTGTGGCGGCGGGCCTCGCGCGACCCCATCCACGCGGCCGCGCCGACCACGGGGACGATGAAGTCCAGGATCGTGCCCGTCTGCAGGCTGACGGCGCGCAGGTTCCATAGCGGCGGCATGGCCATGGTCTTGCGGTATGTGGTCAGCCAGAACAGCGCGAAGACCAGCGGCAGCATCCACAGCATGGCGTTATGGCGCAGCTCCAGGCGGAGCACCCGGGGCGTCAGCAGCGCGGGATAACGGCGGGCTGGCCGTGGCCGGGAGACGGCCTCAGCGTTCGCCGTGGTCATGACCGGGCCCCCGCGAGGACGGCGCTGTAGCCGCGCTCCAGCGGCGAATCGCCCAGGTCCCGGTCTTCTGCCGCCGGATCCTCGCCGCGGGCGACCAGGTCAGCGGGGGTGCCGTGAAACACGATCTGGCCCTGGTCCATGAGCGCGACCTGAGCGCAGGCGGCGCCGATGTCTTCCACCAGGTGGGTGCTGACCACGACGGTGGCGTGCTGGCCGAGGTCGCGGAGCAGGGCCCGGAACACCATCCGCTGCTGCGGGTCCAGCCCCGCGGTCGGCTCGTCCAGCAGCAGCAACTCCGGCTCGTTGACGATCGCCTGCGCGATCCCGACCCGGCGCAGCATCCCGCCGGACAGGGTGCGAAGCCTGGCCTTCGCCTGGCCGCCCAGCTCGACCCGTTCGACGGCCGCCGCTACCGCGGCCGCAACCCGCGCCGCGGGCATCTCTTTCAGCAGCGCGAAGTACTCCACGAACTCCGTCACCGTGAAGCCCGGGTAGTAGCCGAGGTTCTGCGGCAGGTAGCCGAGCCGCCGGCGGATCTCCTGCCGCGGACCGTAGCGGCCCGGATCGCGGCCCAGCAGCCGCAGCCGGCCCGAGGTCGGCGGCACTGCGGTCGCCATCATCCGCAGCAGCGAGGTCTTGCCCGCCCCGTTGGGGCCGAGCAGCCCGAACACTCCCGGGCCAGCCTGCAGGTCGGCCCCGGCCACCGCCATGGTGCGGCCGAAGCGCCGGGTCAGCCCGGTGATCTCGACATTCATGATGTGCCTCCCGGACAGCGGGCTAGATACTGGGCAGCTAGATACGGGGCAACTAGATACAGGGCGATGCGTGAAAGATGCACCGCGTTAAGGCTGTCCGGCGGGCCGGTGCCGGTCATCGCACCAGGGAGCCGGATCGGCGGTCATACCGCGCTGGTAGTCCGGCCCGGCGGCCGGGCACGCTCATACCCAGGTATGACCATTCAGGTGTGATGAGTGGTGGCCGCTAGCGGCCTACGCTGACGTCGTGAAATGGATGCCTGGCCAGGCCCGGGCGGCGAGCGCCGCCGGCCTGGCTGGCGCGCCGGGTGTGGGCCGGGCTGGTCCGCGTGCTGGCGGGCCCGGACACGCCCCCGGCCTGGTGGCGCCCGCCGTGGCGGCGCCGGGCCTACTCTGGTGCTGAGCCTGACGACGCTGGCGCTGTTCGTGCTCAACCTGGCCAGCATCCGCACCCGGCCCACTCTCTCTCCCGCGCCGCCCACGGCGTGCCGCGCCAGCCCCTGTTACTACGCCCACTACCCGCCGCTGGGCGCCGGGCAGTGGCTGCTGGTCATGGCGGTGGTGACGCCGCTGCTGCTGGCGGCCCGGTATCCGCTGCTGGGCTGGCGGATCGGCTGGCTCGCGCTGCTGCTCTCCCCGCTGGTACCCGCGCAGTGGCGGGGAGGCTGGCCATGGGGCCCCGCGCAGGTGCTGGTGCTGCTGGTGGTGTTCTGCGTGGCCGGGGTCCGCTACGGACGGCCGGTGCTGTGGTGGATGTGGGCGCTGAGCCTCATCCCCTGGGGGCTGTGGCTGGTGCGGGACCTGCCGGACCTGGATGGCCCGATAGGTGCGACCATCTTGTTCACGGCGGCGACGATCGCCGTGGACAGCATCAGTTCCCGGTGGGGTGCTGAGCGGGCGCTGGCCGCCCAGACCGAGCGCACCGAGCTGGAGCGGGCGCGGCGGGCCGTGCTGGAGGAGCGCACCCGGATCGCTCGGGAGCTGCACGACGTGGTCGCCCATCACATGTCGCTGATCGCGGTCCAGGCTGAGACCGCGCCCTACCGCCTCAGCGACCTGCCCGAATCAGCCCGCGCCGAGTTCGGCTCGCTGAGCGGGGTGGCCCGCGAGGCGCTGGCGGAGATGCGGCGGCTGCTCGGCGTGCTGCGCGACGACCAGCCCGCCGGGCTGGCGCCGCAGCCTCAGCTGTCAGACCTGCCGGCGCTCGTCGATGCCACCCGCCGCGCCGGGGTACCGGTCGAGCTGGCCGTACCCCCGGCGATGGGCGACGTGCCTTCCGGCGTTGCGGTGTGCGCGTACCGGATCGTGCAGGAATCGCTGTCCAATGCCAGCCAGCACGCGCCCGGAGCGGCGGTCAGCGTGTCGGTGGGCCACGACGGCGGGGCGGTCCTGCTGCGGGTGGCCAACGGGCCCGGCGACGCCCGCCGGGCTGTCCCGGAGCGAACCCGGGTCTGGTCACGGGCTGACCGGGATGCGTGAGCGGGTGGCGCTGCTCGGCGGCTCGCTCTCGGCCGGCCCGTCGGCTGGCGGCGGCTTCGTGGTGTCTGCGGTGCTCCCGCTGGGCGTGACGGCATGACGGCCGGCCGGTCCGCGACTACGCGATGCCTGATCGCCGATGACCAGGCCATGGTGCGGGAGGGCTTCGCCGCGGTGCTCGCCGCCCAGCCGGGCCTGGTGGTGGTGGGCCAGGCCGCGGACGGCGCCGACGCGGTCCGCCAGGCGCGGCACCTGCACCCCGACGTGGTCCTGATGGACGTGCGGATGCCGGTGATGGACGGCCTGCAGGCCACCCGCGAGATCCTCGGCGCCGCAGCCGGCCCGGAGCGGCCGCGGGTACTGATGCTCACCACGTTCGACCTCGACGACTACGTGTATGAGGCGCTGCGGGCCGGGCGCCAGCGGCTTCCTGCTCAAGGACGCCACCGCGGCCGAACTGGTCCACGCGGTCCGCGTGGTGGCCGCCGGTGACGCCCTGCTCGCCCCCGCGGTGACCCGGCGGCTGATCGCTGACTTCGCCCGCCAGCCACGCCCGGACCCGCCGCCGCGGCCGCGCTCGGCGCGCTCACCCACCGCGAGACCGAGGTGCTGCGGCTGATCGCCCGCGGTCTGTCTAACACCGAGATCAGCGACGCCCTGGTCATCGCCCAGCAGACGACCAAGACCTACGTCGGCCGCATCCTGGCCAAGCTGGACCTCCGCGACCGCGCCCAGGCCGTCGTCTTCGCCTACGAAACCGGCCTCGTCACGCCGGGCGGATCAGGCCCGGCGGGACCGGGCCGCTGAGACCAGGACGGCCAGCCGGAACCCCGCAGTCCGGCTGGCCGCCCTGATCCTGCGGCGGGCACCGAGCCCGCCTGACCAGGCCAGCATGGCCGAGGGCGGTTGAGGCGGGGTTGACCCAGCGTTAAGCCCGGATCCCCGCGGGTACCGGCCCACAGGGTGCACGCGGCTGACCGCGCGGCACGTCCCGGGGGCCTACGGCTGAGCCGTCCTGATCAGGACCTCGACGCCGTCGAGGATGCGGTCCAGGCCGAACCGGTACTCTTCCTGCTCGGCGAAGCCGGCCGGGTTGTCGCCGATACGCTTGGACCAGGCCAGCCGGTGCAGCCGGGGATAAGCCTGCTCGTCGGCGACCTCGCGCAGCAGGGCCTCGTAGGTCCAGGCCGGGGCGCCCGCCAGCTCGGCCCCGCCGGCCGCGGCCGCGCGGGCGGCCCGGGCCGCGTCGTGCGCCATCCGGGCCTCGCTGAGCGTGTACGAGCTGATCAGGCCGATGACCCGCAGCTTGTCCGCGTCGTCCAGGCCGGTCTCGTCCATCGCCTCCAGCCCGCGCTCCACGAACGTCAGCGAGTTGGGCGCCATCGGGGGAGCGGCCATCGGCATCTGGGTGATCCACGGATGCTGGTCGATCATCTCGCGCTGGACCATGGCCCACATCCGCAACCGCGCCCGCCAGCCGTCCCCGGCCAGCACGAGGTCCTCGGCTCCCTGAGCGCTGGCGTTCCACATCAGCTGGAGCAGTTCCTCCTTGCTGGTGACGTGCCGGTACAGCGACATCGTGGTGAACCCGAGCTGCTCCGCGACGCGCGCCATCGAGACCGCCTCAAGCCCCTCGGCGTCGGCCAGCCGCACCGCCGCGGCCACGATTGCCTCGACCGACAAGCCGGGCTTCGGGCCGCGCTGCGCCCGGCCGCGCCGCCCCCAGAGCAGGTCCAGGCCCGGGGGCAGCGGCGGGGACGGCTCACGCTGAGCAGGCATGGGCTCCTCCCTCATCCCGCCACCTTACGGGGCGGCCGGGGGCGCACGGAGGCGGCGCGATACGGGTTGACGCCAACTGTGTATGACGCATACAGTCCAGTGTATGACATACACAGTTACCGCCGAGGGCCTGGCCAAGTCCTTCGGCGGCCACACCGTCCTGGATCACGTGGACCTGGCCGTCGAGACGGGCACGGTGCAGGCCCTGCTCGGTCCGAACGGGGCGGGCAAGACCACGATGGTCCGGATCCTGGCCACCCTGATGCGCCCCGACGCGGGCACCGCCACCATCGCCGGGCACGACCTGCGGGCCGACCCGGTCGGGGTCAAGCGGTCGATCAGCCTCACCGGGCAGTATGCGGCCGTGGACGACAAGCTGACCGGCCGGGAGAACCTGGAGATGATGGCCCAGCTGCTGCGCCTGTCCCGGCGCGCGGCCCGGGCCCGGGCCGGGGAGATGCTGGCCGAGTTCGACCTGGCCGACGCGGGCGACCGGCGCGCCGCCAAGTACTCCGGCGGCATGCGGCGCCGCCTGGACCTGGCCATCAGCATGCTCGGCCGGCCCGCGCTGCTGTTCCTGGACGAGCCGACCACCGGGCTGGACCTGCGCAGCCGCGAGCAGCTGTGGAGCACGGTCCGGCGGCTGGCCGGCGAGGGCGTCACGGTCCTGCTGACCACCCAGTACCTGGAGGAAGCGGACCAGCTCGCGGACACGGTCGCGGTACTCGACCACGGCCGGGTCGTGGCCCAGGGCACGCCCGACGAGCTGAAGGCGAGGCTGGGCGCGGAAGTCGTCCGGCTGCAGTTCGCCGATCTGGCCGGCTACGAGCGCGCGCTCGGCCGCCTCGACCCGGTGCGCACCGACCGCCGGCTGCACACCATCGACGTGGCCACCGAGGGCACGGCCCGCGAGATCTTCCAGCTGCTGGACCGGCTTCAGGCCGCGGGCGCCGCCGCGGACAAGGTGTCCACCTACCGGCCCAGCCTCGACGACGTGTTCCTGTCCGTCACCGGCACCCGGACCGGCACGACCACCGGCACCGCCGCCGCCGCGGCCCATGCCAGCCCGAAGGAGATGGCCCGATGAGCATGGCCTACGCCCTCACCGACTCGCGGGTGATGGTCACCCGCTGCGTCCGCCGGTCCCTGCGTGACCCGGAGGCGTTCTTCACCGCGCTGATGCTGCCCGTCGTGCTGATGCTGCTGTTCGTGTACGTGTTCGGCGGCGCCTTCGACGGCACCGGGGCCTACGTTCGACTACGTGGTCCCCGGCCTGATCGTGCTGTGCGCCGGGTTCGGCGCGGGCACCACCGCGGTCGCGGTGGCCACCGACATGAGCAACGGCATCGTGGACCGGTTCCGGTCCATGCCGATCAGCGGCTCGCTGGTCCTGGTCGGCCACGTCCTGGCCAGCCTGGCCCGCAACCTCGTCGCGACCGCCCTGGTCATCGGCGTGGGCCTGGCGGTCGGCTGGCGGCCCACCGCGGGCCCGGCCGGCTGGGTCGCGGCGGCGGCCATGATCGCGTTCTTCGTGCTGGCCCTCTCCTGGCTGGCCGCCGCGGTCGGCCTGCTGGCCGGCAGCGTCGAGGCGGCGAACTCGTTCACGTTCGTGCTCATGTTCCTGCCCTACGTCAGCACGGCGTTCGTGCCCGCCCAGACCCTGCCCTCGTGGATGCGCGGGTTCGCCGGGCACCAGCCGTTCACGCCCATCGTGGAGACCATGCGCGGCCTGTGGATGGGGCACACCTCGACCGGCGCGGCCGTCGGCCACGAGGCGTGGATCGCGTGCGCCTGGTGCGCGGGCATCCTGGCCGGGTCCGTCGCCGCCGCGTCCTGGCTGTTCCGGCACCGGACCGCGGCCTGACCGCCGCACGCACAGGCGGGCCGCACGCACAGGCGGGCCGCAGGCCCGCCGGGGGGTGGATGGCCAGCCCACCCACCCCCCGGTCAGGCCGTCACCGGCGCGGCCGCCTGGCCTTACGCCCCCGGCGTCGGGGTGGTGACGAGGACGATCCCGGCGGGATCGTAGCCGTCGCCGGACTGCGCTCCCTCGCCGCCCAGGTTGATATCGCCGACGACCGCACCGGTGGCCGTGCTGAGCACGGCCACGCTGCCGGCGCTGTTCTGGCCGACCCACAGCTGGTGCCCGTCCGGCGTCAGGGCCAGCGTCTCCGGGTCCCCGGGGACGGTGATGGTCTGGCTGACCGTGCGGGTCGCGGCGTTGATCACCGAGACCGCGTTGGCATCGGCGTCGGCCACGTAGACGGTTTTGCCGCTGGCCGAGACCACGAGCTGCCACGGTAGCTGGCCGACCTTGATCGTGCCGGTGACCGTGTCGTTCGCGGCGTTGATCACCGCGACGGCCCCGGAATTGGTGGCGGTCACGTAGACGGTCCGGCCGTCGGGGGAGACCGCCACGCTGCGCGGCTCGCCGAGGCCGTGGATGACCCGGAGCACCCGGCGGGTCTGGGTGCTAAAGATCCACAGCCCGTGCGAGGTGGTCACGTAGGCCGTCGTCCCCGACGGCGAGAAGGCGATCTGGCTGGGCGTTCCGGACAGGGGCAGCGTGGCCACGACCTTGTCGCTGGCCGCGGAGATCACGCTGATGCCCGACGGTGACGACCGGGAGGTCTGCGGGCCGGTGTCGGCCACCCACACCTGCGTGCCGTCGGGCGTGACGGCCAGGCTCTCGGGGAAGAGCCCGACGTTGACCAGTTTCTCGGCCGGGTTAAAGTTCTTCGGGTTGAGCTTCGTGGTGTTGATGACCGCCACCGTGGAGTTGCCGGCGTCGGCGAAGTACAGCGTGCTGCCGTGAATGGCCACGCCCTCGTTGGTGGAGGAATAGTTGTAGTCGCCCGGGTCGCCCGGCACCTGGGTGTCACCCACGTTGTAGGTCTGGATGATCTTGCAGGTGGCGGTGTCGATCGCGGTGAAGCCATCCCAGCCCGCGTCGGACACGTACGCGGCGCCGGCCGGGCCGCTGCAGGCCGAGCTGATCAGGCGGGCATGGGAGGGGGTGGCGGGCCGGGCGCCGGACTGGGCAGCGGCCAGGCCGGCCGCTGTCCCGCCGGCCAGGATGACGGCCGCGCCGGCCGCCAGGGCGCCGGTCCGGACAGGACTGCGCCCGCGGGAACTGGCCCCGCGGAACACACGGCTCGCCCGGCTGGGACTGGTGCCGGATGGGTCACGTCGGAGCATGTCCGTCACGCTCCCTTCACCGCGGCCGCGGCGGGCGTGTTCCGTACCGGTCTGCGGCCGGGCGGCTGGACCGGGAAATGCTGGTCCTTCCCGGGGATGGCCGGCAGCGGGAACTCCCGGACCTGCGCCTCCGCCCGCTCCAGTTCCCGGGTCGTGGCCGGGAGCCGGGGGAAGCGCCGGCTGGGAATGGCGCCGAGGGCGGCGCTGAAGTCGCCGACCGTCTTCCGCCGCCAGGCGGTGATGTTGGGGTTGACCACGCCGGTGACCTTTTCCAGCAACTGGATGACGGACGTGTGGTCGAACGTGTCGTGGCAGACGTAGCCGCCGACCGTCCACGGGGACACGATGATGCAGGGCACCCGGAAGCCGAGGCCGATCGGGTCGCTGACCCCGTCCACCGTGATGTACTCGCCGGGCGTGCCGGCCGGCGCGGTGGGCGGCGTCACGTGGTCGAAGAACCCGTCGTTCTCGTCGTAGATGAGCACGAACACGGTCTTGGCCCAGACCTCCGGGTTGGCGGCGATGGCGTTGATCTTGCTCGCCACGTAGTCGGCGCCCGCGGCCGGCATATAGTCCGGGTGCTCGGACTGGTAGGACGTCGGGATGATCCAGGACACCGTGGGCAGCCGGTCGTTCATCGCGTCGTACTCGAACTGGCCGGCCTGGTAGAAGCGCATCGCGTTCTGGTACAGGGGGGACGAGGCCGGGGCGGCCTGGTACTGGTCGAAGTACTCCAGCACGTTCATGCCGTAGTTGTCGTTCTCCTGGTAGACCCGCCAGGACACGCCGGCCTGGGTGAGCATCTCCGGGTAGGTCTTCCAGGAGAAGCCCTCGGACGGCACCTCGTTCGAGGTGACCGGGCCGCCGTTGGCGCCCGACGGGTCGACCATGCCGGTCATCAGGTACAGCCGGTTGGGCCAGGTCGGGCCCATCATCGAGCAGTGGTAGCCGTCGCAGACCGTGAACGCGTCGGCCAGGGCCCAGTGGAAGGGCAGGTCGTTGCGCTGGAAGTAGGCCATCGTGTACTGCCCGGCGACGCCGTCGGCCGCGAGGTGCGCGGTCACGAACCCGTTCATCTTGCCGTTGTTCCAGCACTGGTGCTGTGGCCCCCAGCTATGGCTGTTGGAGGGCAGCGCCTGGGCGGCGGTGCTGTGCGTGTCGACGTGGAAGGGCAGCAGGTACTTGTCCGGGTTGCTCGCGTCGGCCTGGTAAAAGCGCTTCTTGGGGACAGACGGGTCGGCGAAGCCGCGGACACCGGGCAGGGCACCGAAGTAATGGTCGAAGGAACGGTTCTCCTGCATGAGCACGACGACGTGCTCGATCTCGGACATGGGCCTGGGCTGATCCCAGCGGTCGAGCGCGGCGGGCGCGCTCTCCAGGACCTTGCGCAGGCTGGGTGGAAGGGCGAAGGACGCGAGTACCACGCCCCCCGCCGACGCCATCAGCTGGCGCCGGGTGACCTCAATCGTCATGCCGGACCTCCTAGCACCTGGAGCGGAAGGCCGAGGGCCATCGGCCCGGGGCCCTGGGTGCGGCCGAGCGGGACTCGCCTCAGGGGCTGATAGTCCCCGGGCGATACAAGCGCAAGGAGGTAGCGTCGCGGTAATACGCGAATGAACAGTGGCGAATTCGGTCCGGTGCCCGGCGGCCCGCGCCGCGACGCTAGCGGAGTGCGACCAGGCCGGGGCCCTCGCGGCGGAGCCGGGCGGTGAACGCCTGCCAGTCGGCGGGGGCAAAGGTCAGTGCGGAGCCATGCGGGTCCTTGGAGTCGCGCACGGCGACCACGCCGGGCAGGTTGACCGCGACCTGCACGCAGTTCCCGGCGTTCGTGCTGGCGGACGCCTTGCGCCAGACGGCGCGGGTCAGGTCCATGTGTCTCTCACCTCAGCGATCAGGTCGAGCGAGACCCGCGGCGGCAGGGCCTCTGCCCGCAGGGTATCGAAGACCTGGTCGCACGCCTTGACGATGTCCGGGTGGTCAGCGATCTGCCCCTGCGCGGCCGTGTCGAGGTACACCACATCAGGTGCGTCCCGGAACTCGGCGATGACGAAGGCGCCGGAGAGACCGACGTGAGCCCCTGCGGAGGCCGGCACCACCAGCACCTTGATCTTGGGGCTTTGCGACGCCTCGATGAGATGCCCGAGCTGCTCACGCATGATGTCCGCAGTGCCAACGCGGCGCCGCAGCGTGCCCTCGTCCATGATCGCCCACAGCATCGGCGGGTCTTGCCGTCGCAGGATCTGCTGGCGCTCCAGGCGCGCACTGACTTGCTGCTCCACTTCCTCATCGGTGGCGTCGGGCAGCGCCCCGCGCAGCATGGCCCCGGCGTAACCGGCTGTCTGAAGCAGTCCGGGGATGCCGGCGAGCTCCCAGGACCGCAAAGACAAAGCCTCGCGCTCGATGCTCGGCCATTCCCGGAACCACGGCGGCCAGACCTGCCGGTGCAGCTGGTCCCTCAGGTGCGCCCGCAACCGGACCAGTGCCCCGCCCGTGCCCAGCTCATCGACCAGGTCACAGCGGGCGGTGAAGTCCTCGGCAGGCATCCGCCGGGCGGTTTCCACGGCGCCGACCAGGGCGGCCGAGTAGCCGATCCGGTCGCCGAGCTGTTCCTGGCTCAGCCCCGCCGCGGTCCGGTAGTGCCGCAGCTCCGCGCCGAACAGCGCGAGCGGGCTCGCCCCGGCGTCGGTGTCCCGTAACCCCATCGCTCCTCCTCGGCGGGCGTCCCTACCGCGCCCTACAACCGCGCGGGCTGATCCGACCGGTTCGCTGACCGTGTGCGCTCTCTAGCGCTGCGTAGGCAGATAACGAAAACCTAGCCGGGTCAGCCTTTCCCGGCCAGCGAGATTCGAGGTTCCCGATGCCTCCGCGTACCACGGCCACCCCCGTCAGGTCCGGGCCTGGCGCTCCCGGCGGGCCGGGCGCCCCGGGGCTGCTGGCCCAGATCGCCGGGCAGGGCGCGCGGCTGGTGGCCAGCCCGCGGCGGCGGGTCTTCCCGGGCCGCCCGGACCAGGTCCGGCAGGCCCGCCGGTTCGTGGCCCGGGCCCTGGCCGGCTGCCCGGCGGCCGGCGACGCTGTGGCGTGCGTGTCCGAGCTGGCCAGCAACGCCGTCCAGCACACCCGCTCCGGCCAGGGCGGATGGTTCCAGGTCCTGGTCTGGCGCGGCCGCGCCTCGGTCTGCGTGGCGGTCATCGACGACGGCGCGCCGCACAGTCCCGCATCCCGGGCGCCCGGGCCAGGGGACCTGGCCGAATCGGGTCACGGCCTGCGCGTGGTCGCCGACCTCGCGACCAGCTGGGGCCACCAGGACCTCGGCCCCAGCGGCTTACCGGGCCGCGCCGTCTGGTTCCACCTGGCCTGTGCTCCCACCACTGCGAGATCCACCCGACGACGCCGGGAAGGCTGACCTCACGAAGCGGGCCGCTGCCGCGTTTCCAGGGTGTAGGGGCAACAACATCGGCGATGCGGTTCCGCATGCGATGACACCGCCGGCGGCTGGGCTGCGAATGCCGCTGCCCGGGAAAGCGCCAGAGGAGAGGAACCGGGTGACACCACAGCGTGTACTACGGAAGGGCTGGCTGCTAGGCGTATTGCTGGTGGCCCCGTTCATGGCCCAGGCTGACGCCACCATCGCCAACGTCGCCACACCCTCGATCCACACCGGCCTGGGTGCTTCGGGCGCCGTGCTGGAGCTGGTCATCGGCGGTTACCTGATTGCCTTCGCCGTCCTGCTGATCACCGGCGCCCGGCTCGGCCAGACTCACGGCTACCGGCGGATCTTCCTGCTCGGAGTCGGCGTATTCACCCTCGCGTCACTGCTGTGCGGCCTGGCGCCAAGTCCGCTCCTGCTCGTGCTGGCGCGTGTCCTGCAGGGAGCCGGTGCCGCGCTGATGTTTCCGCAGACGCTGACCGGCATCCAGCTGAACTTCACCGGCGATCAGCGCAAGCGCGCGATCGGGCTCTACGCCGTCGCGCTGTCCACCGGCGCGGTCGTCGGGCAGATCCTTGGCGGCGCGCTGATCGCCGCGAATATCGCAGGCAGCCACTGGCGTGCGATCTTCCTGGTCAACGTCCCCGTCGGCGCCGCGGTCATCACGGCTGCGCTGCGGTACCTGCCCGCCGACTCTCCACGCAAAGTCCGGCGCCTTGATCTGCCTGGCGTCGCGACGCTGTCGGCCAGCTTGCTCCTGATCGTCCTGCCGCTGGTCCTCGGCCGCAGCGAGCGGTGGCCGCCCTGGACTTGGATCTGCCTGGCCGCGAGCGTGCCGGCCGTCGCGCTCTTCCTCGCCGCCGAGCGCCGCATTGCCGCTCGCGGTGGATCACCGCTGGTCAATGTCCAGGTCCTCGCGCGGCCGGCCATCTGCTGGGCCCTGCTGACCCTGCTGGCCGCGACCGGAACCTATTACGCCCTGCTGTTCACGCTGGCCCAGTACCTCCAGCAAGGCCTGGGAGACAGCCCGCTGGTTTCCGGCCTGGCGCTCGTCCCGTGGGTCGCGGCCTTCGGCCTGGCCGGGCAGCTCGTGCGCCGGCTGCCGCCGCGCGTGGCGCCCCTCACACCAGGCGCCGGATGCCTCCTGCTGGCCGCTGCCTACTCGGCGATCAGCATCATGCTGTTCACCGGCCACCAGGACCAGGCGCTACTGGTCGTGCTCCTCGGCGCCGGAGGCCTGGGCCTGGGAATCCAGTTCAGCGCGCTGATCAGGCACCTGACCACCGCCGTGCCCGCGGAATACGCAGCCGACATCAGTGGTGTCAGCACCACCGCCCTGCAAATCGGCGCAGCGATCGGCGTGGCCGCGTTCGGCACCCTCTACCTGAGCCTGACCGCACACCAGGGCCCCGGCCCGGCCACGCATGCCTTCGCGATCACCACTGCGGCCTTCGCCATCGTCGCGCTCCTCGCCACCGCCACCGCTGCCCTGACCACCCGGCAGGGCGTCGCGCAGCTGGCCCGGGGCGTGGGCCCGATGCCGCACACCCAGGTCATGCGCGGCGAGGGGGAGGACCGTGGCGATGGCGGCCAGGCCGAGCCGGCGAGGGTCAGCGGGGGAGGCCTGTCACTTCAGGCGTTGAGATAGGTCAGCACGGCCAGGACGCGGCGGTTGTCGTCCTCGCCGGGGTACAGGTCGAGCTTGGTGAAGATGTTGCTGATGTGCTTGCTGACCGCCTTCTCGGTGACCACCAGCCGGGCGGCGATGCCGGCGTTGCTGTGTCCCTCGGCCATCAGCGCGAGCACCTCGCGTTCCCGCGGGGTGAGCCGGCGCAGCGGCTCGTCCCGGTCACGGCGGGCCAGCAGCTGGCGATACGACCTCGGGATCCATGGCGGTGCCGCCGCCGGCCACGGTGCGCACCGCCTCGATGAACCGGCGCACGTCGGAGACCCGGTCCTTGAGCAGGTAGCCGAGGCCGCCCGTGCCCGCCGGACAGCAGCTCCTGCGCGTAGAGCTGCTCGACGTGCTGGGACAGGACGAGCACGGGCAGGCCCGGCAGCTGGGCGCGGGCCTGGATCGCCGCCCGCAGGCCCTCGTCGGTGAAGGTCGGGCGGCAGCCGCACATCCACCACCGCCACGTCCGGGCGGTGGGTGATCAGCGCGTGCAGCAGTCGCGGGCCCGTTGTCCGCGGCCTCCACGACCTCCATGCCGTAGGCGGTGAGCAGCCGGATCAGGCCGTCCCGCAGGAGGGTCAGGTCCTCGCCAAGGACAACTCGCACGGCAGCTCCATGGTCACCACGGTCGGGCCGCCGACCGGGCTGGTCACGGCGATCACCCCGTCGAAGGCGCTCAGCCGCCGCTCGATGCCGCGCAGCCCGCCGCCGATGCGCGCGGACCGCACCGCCGGCGCCGTCGTCGCCGACGATCGCGATCAGCCGCCGTGATCGTACTCGAGCTGGACCCAGGCCCGGTTCGCGCCGCTGTGCTTGACCACGTTGGCCAGCACCTCGGCGATGGCGAAGTAGGCGGCGGACTCGACCGGGGCCGGGGCGGCCGGGCAGCTCGATGTGCAGGTCCACGGGCAGCGGCAGGGTGAGCGCGAGCGCGCGGACCGCCCCGTCGAGGCCGCGTTCGGCCAGCACCGGCGGGTGGATGCCGCGGACCAGCGTGGCGCAGGTCGGACAGGGCCTGGCCGCTGGATGCGCGCGCCTCGGCCAGCAGTTTCAGCGCCAGGTCGGGATCGTCCCTGACCACCTGCTCGGCGAGGCCGATGTTCATGCCCAGCGACGACCAGCCGGGCCTGCGCCCCGTCGTGCAGGTCGCGTTCGATCCGGCGCAGCTCCGCCGCGGACGCGTCCACGACCTGGGAGCGCGACTCATTCAGCTGGCCGACCTGCGCGTCCATCTCCTTCCGGGTCGGGGCCAGCAGCGACGACGCTGAACTGGGCGTGCGCCTTCAGCACCCGCGGACCCCCGAAGACGCCGACCAGCAGCAGGCCCAGGAAGAGCGGCAGCTGCTTGAGGTGGCCCGCCCGCGTTGAGCCACAGCCCCGGACAGCAGGCCGATCGTGCCGGCGACGAGCAGGAACGCGGGCAGCGCCCGAGCGCCACGCCGACCGGCACGTTGACCAGGGTCCACAGCAGGTCCCGCCAGGTCGCGGGGTCGGTCAGCAGCCACTTGCACCGCTGCAGCCGGCCGATCAGCCCATTGCTGACTTCGTGAGGCCGGGGCCGGTAGGGCGTGGCGATGCTCACGCCCGACCATTCCAGCGCGAGGCGGCGCTGCTGGCTGGCCCGGCGGCGCACGCCCAGCAGGGCCATCGGCAGCGAGTACCACCCCGATGCCCACGGCCAGCAGGGGCAGGGACACGATCGAGGCGACGACAAGCGGGATGCCGGGCACGACCGACAGGATCGCGATGACCAGCCCGCGGACGCAGGTCCGCAGGGTCAGCCGGCCCAGCCGGCGGACACCGCTGATGCTGTCACTCATCGGTACCTCCTCGTCGCGCCGTGCCCGTCATCCCGCGCCCCCGGTTAGCTGGTCCCCCGGGCTCCTTCATTGTTATCGGGTCCGGCCGCCGATCTCGGTGGAGTTAATCCCACCCTTCGCGCGGCCCGGCCCGGCCCGGATAGTGACGTAAGCGCACGAAGCGGGGCGAGGTCAGCCTGACACGTGCCGTGGTGGCCGATCGTGCGGCTGGGCCCGGGCGTGGTCAACAGCGGCGGGCCATTGACGAATTGATAACGCTTTTGTGCATCTAGGCTCTAGCACAACGGCCGCGGTTACCGGCAGAGTGGGGAAGACAAAACCGTCCATACCACATCCCCGATGGGGAGAGGCGTCATGGTGGGCAGCTTACCGGCGGCCGCCCGGGCGGCCGCGGACATGGCGGCTTTCGCGCCGCCGGTGCCGCGCGGCGTCCCCGTGCATGCCTTACCGGCCGGTTCGCTGGCCCAGCTGGCCTGGCCCGGCGCCTGGCTGGTCAGCACCCCGAAACGGCGGGTGTTCCCCGGGCGGCTGGAGCAGGTGGCGCAGGCCCGCCGGTTCGTCGCCCGGGTCCTGGACGGCTGCCCGGTGCTGGACGACGCCCTGCTGTGCGCGTCGGAGCTGGCCGGCAACGCGATCCGGCACACCCGGTCCGGCCGGAACGGGAAATTCCAGGTCGTCGTGGGATGCGGGCGGGCGTGCGCCTGCGTGGCCGTGCTGGACGACGGTTCTGACACCGTGCCCCGGCCGGTCCCGGGCCAGCGGGGGAGGCTCGCGGAATCCGGGCACGGGCTGCTCACCGTCCAGGCGCTGGCGGCCTGGTGGGGCCACCACAGCTACCGGGACGGGGCCACCCGCGGGACGGCTGTGTGGTTCCGGCTGGACTGGGAACCCGGCTGACCCCGGAACGTCACCGGGAATGGCTTAGCGTCCACTGGCGGCTCAGCTGCCCTCAGCGGACTCAGGAAGGGCTGGGACGAGAGCGGTCTTCGTTGCGGAATGGCCTGGGAATTACCGGGGCTAGCGGGCGCGCCCGGCCAGCCAGGCGTACCAGGCCGGCAGCCCCTGGCCGGTGGTGGCCGAGATGGGCAGGATCTGCGCGGCCGGGCTGACCAGCCGGAGATCCCGCGCGTGCCGCCCGGTGTCGAAATCCACGTACGGCAGCAGGTCCACCTTGGTCAGCAGGACCAGGTCCGCACCGCGGAACATCTGCGGGTACTTGATGGGCTTGTCGGCGCCCTCGGTGACCGAGGAGAGCACCACCCGGGCCGCCTCACCGAGGTCGAACAGGGCCGGGCAGACCAGGTTCCCGACGTTCTCGATGACCAGCACCGAGCCGGGGCGCGGGTCCAGCGCGTGCAGCCCGCGGGCCACCATGCTGGCGTCCAGGTGGCAGCCCGCGCCCGTGTTGATCTGCGCGACCGCGCAGCCCGCCGCCTCGATCCGGGACGCGTCGAGGGTGGTTTCCTGATCGCCCTCGATCACGGTCAGGCCCAGCCCGGCGCCGGCCTCACGGGCGGTGCGTTCCAGCAGCGTGGTCTTCCCGGCCCCCGGGGAGCTCATCAGGTTGACGGCCAGGATGCCGCGGGCGGTGAGCCAGGTGCGGTTGTCCTCGGCCAGCCGGTCGTTCTTGGCCAGGATGTTCTGCTGCAGCTCGATGGTCCGGCCCTCCGGGCCGTGCTCGTGCTCGTGCCCGTGCTCCGCGTGCTGGTGCCCGTGCTCATGGACGTGATCGACCCCGGGGCTGGTGCCGGTGCCGGGGCCGGGGCCGGCCGGGCCGAGCTGGCCGGGGCCGAACACCCGGACGCCGGCCACCCCGCAGCCGCAGGTCGCGCACATGTCAGAGCACCTCCACGGACGTGATCCGCAGTTCCTGGCCGGCCAGGATGGCCACATCGGCGCTGCCGCAGTCGCACAGCGCGAACCCGCTGTCCGGCTCGAACTCGGCGCCGCAGGCCCGGCACTGGCAGCGGGCCGCGGGCTGGACGATGTCCAGCCGTGCCCCCTCCAGCGGGGTGCCCTCGGTGACCAGATCGAAGCAGAACCGCACGGAGTCCGCCACGACCCCGGACATGACGCCGATCTCCAGGTGCACGCAGGCGATGGGCGTGCCCGGCAGCCGCTCGGTCACCGCATGCACCACTCCCTCAGTGATGGCCAGTTCGTGCACCGGGGTGCCCGTCAGCAGATACGTGGCAGTGGGTCACCGACCAGCAGGTCCACGATCCGGGTCCCGCCGAACGCGGTGTTCAGCAGGACCAGGCCCGGCGGGTCCGCGGTGATCGAGCCGATGATCGCGGCGTCCGCGCCGAGCGGGTGCGAGCGCAGGGCGGCCAGGGCCTTGTCCGCCTGGCTCCCGTCAACCACGGCGACCAGCCGGCCTTCGCACGCCACGTACATGGGATCGATGCCGAGCAGTTCGGACGCGCCGCGCACCGCGGTGCGCACCGGGATCGCGTCCTCGTTGACGAGCACTCCCACCCCCGCCGCCGTGGCCACCTCGTTCAGGATCGTCGCCACCCCGCCCCGGGTGGCGTCGCGCAGCGCGCGGACCCCCGGGGTGGCGGCCAGCAGGTCGGCGATGAGCCCGTTGAGCGGCGCGGTGTCCGAGATGATGTCGGCCTCGATGTCCAGCTCGCCGCGGGCCAGCATGATGGTCACGCCGTGGTCGCCGATCGGGCCGGACACCATCACCACGTCCCCGGGCTGGGCGTTCACCACGCCCAGGGACAGGTCATGCTCGATCACGCCCACGCCGGCGGTGTTGATGTAGCAGCCGTCGGCCTTGCCCCGCTGCACCACCTTGGTGTCCCCGGTGACCACCTGCACCCCGGCGACCTGGGCCGCGGCCTGCATCGAGGCCACGATCTGGAGGAGCTTGGCCACCGGGAAGCCCTCCTCCAGGATGAACCCGGCGGACAGGTAGAGCGGGGTGGCCCCGGACACGGCCAGGTCGTTGACGGTGCCGTTGACCGCGAGGTCGCCGATGTCACCGCCGGGGAAGAACAGCGGCGACACCACGTAGGAGTCGGTGGTCAGCGCGACCCGGCCGCCGTTCACGTGCAGCTGGGCGGAGTCTTCCAGCGGCTCCAGCAGCGGGTTGCTGAACGCGTCCAGGAACACCGCCTCGACCAGGGTCCGGGTGGCCTTGCCGCCGGCCCCGTGGGACATCGTGATCCGCTCCTCGCGAACCTTCGGCCGGCGGCGCCGGGCCTTGTCGATCCGGTCGAGGACCTGCTGCTCACGGTCGGAGGCCCGGCCCGGCTCCGGCCCGGCGTGCTCCGGCCCCGCGTGCTCCTCGTGCTCGCGCAGGGCCTCGTCAACCCAGCTGCCCCGGCCGGTGCCGGTGCCCGGGCCGGCGCCCGTGCCGGTGTCGGTCATGAGATGCTCACTTCCACCACCCGGCGGCGGTTCATCCGGCCGAAGTTGTAGTACGCGGCGCAGGCGCCCTCCGGGGAGACCATGCAGGTCCCGATCGGGGTTTCCGGCGTGCACGCGGTGCCGAACACCTTGCACTCCCAGGGCTTCAGCACGCCCTTGAGCACCTCACCGCACTGGCAGGCCTTCGGGTCGGCCACCCGGACCCCGGGCACCTCGAAGAGCAGTTCCGCGTCGTACTTGGCGAACTCGGGCCGGACCCGCATCGCCGAGTGCGAGATGAAACCCAGCCCGCGCCACTCGAAGTACGGGCGCAGCTCCATGACCTGGTTGATCGCGGTCAGCGCGGCCAGGTTGCCGTCCCAGGGCACCACCCGGGTGTACTGGTTCTCGACTTCGCTGCGGCCATCGGCCAGCTGGAGCATCAGCATGTAGATGGACTGCAGGATGTCCAGCGGCTCGAAGCCGGCCACCACCACGGGCTTGCCGTAGTCCCGGGCGATGAACTCGTACGGGCGGCAGCCGATCACCGTGGAGACGTGGCCCGGGCCGATGAACCCGTCCAGCCGCAGGTCGGGCGAGTCCAGGATGGCCTTGATGGCCGGGATGATCGTCACGTGGTTGCAGAAGATGGAGAAGTTGTCCAGCTTCTCGGCGGCCGCGCGGAGCACGGTCATCGCGGTGGACGGGGTGGTGGTCTCGAACCCGATGGCCATGAACACCACCCGCTGGTCCGGGTTCTGCCGGGCGATCTTCAGCGAGTCCAGCGGCGAGTACACCATCCGGATGTCGGTGCCCTGCGCCTTGGCGTCGAAGAACGAGCCCTGGCTGCCCGGCACCCGCATCATGTCCCCGAACGAGGTCATGATCGTGTCGGGCTGGGCGGCCAGCGCCATCGCGTCGTCCACCCGGCCCATCGGGATCACGCAGACCGGGCAGCCCGGGCCGTGCACCAGCGTGACCTGCTCAGGCAGGTAATCCTCGAGCCCGTGCTTGTAGATCGTGTGCGTGTGCCCGCCGCACACCTCCATCAGCTTGTACTGCCGTCCGGGCTCGCACAGCCCGGCGATCTTCGCGGCCAGGGCGTGCGCCTTGTCCGCAGAGCGGAATTCGTCAACGAAGCGCATCACTGCCCCCCTCTACTCGATTTGGGATGCCTGGAGGGCTTCCAGCTCGTCCGCGTAGGCCTGGCCGATGCCCTCCAGGAACTGCAGCGCGGCCGCTGCCTCAGCCTCGTCAATCTTCGAGAGCGCGAAGCCCACGTGAATGAGCACCCACTCGCCGGGCTTGGGCAGGTCATCGGCCAGCAGGCCGACATTGATCACCCGCCGGACCCCGCTGACGTCCACCCTGACCAGGTCGGGCTGATCGGGCAGGAACTCGATCACCTCGCCTGGAATGCCAAGGCACATGCGATCACCTCTTCACGGTCTACGAGCGAGTGTTCTGGCCGGCGGTGACCAGCCTGCTAATCATCGCCACGGCCTCGTCCACCGCGGCCGTCACCGGGGCGCTCAGCCCGATCCCCTCCTCCAGGGTGGCGGGCTCGCAGCCCACCACCAGCACCCGCCCGGCGTCCCCGCCGAGCGAGCCAGCCAGGCTGAGTACCAGGTCCGGCTGCATGCCGTGCGCGTTGAACAAGCTGAGCTGGGCCACGTCGCCCTGGCCGTCGCGCGGCTCCGGCTCGATCAGGTAGACGGTGCCGGGGGCGTCGCCGCACTGCGCGGTGTCCACCAGGATCGTGGTGTCGAATCCCTCGGCCAGGTCGTAGGCCAGGTGCAGGCCGCGGATGCCGTAGTCGGTCACCCGCACGCCGTCGGGGAACTGCTCACGGGCCAGCCGCCGGGCCACCTCGACGCCGAAGCCGTCGTCGCTGAGGAAGATGTTGCCCAGGCAGGCCACGAGCGTGCGGCCGGTGGGCTCGCTCGGCGGGCTGGCTCGGCTCGGTCGGCAGGCGGACTCGCTGATGCCGGCGGGCCGCTCATGCCGGTCACCGGGCCCCGGCCAGCGACGCCACGGTCAGCTCCCACAGCGCGTGATAGACGGTGGTCTGCGCTTCCTGGATCCGGTGCACCGAGGATGACGGCGCCACGAACAGGTAGTCCAGGCTGTCCAGCTCGGCCATCTTCCCGCCGTCGTAGCCGGCGATGCCCACGGTGAGCAGGCCGCGCCGGGCCGCCTCGTCCAGCGCGCGCAGCAGGTTCTCGGAGTTGCCGCTGGTGGACAGCCCGACGGCGATGTCCCGGGACTGCCCGAACGCGGCGATCTGGCGGGCGAACACCACCTCCACGCCGATGTCGTTGCACAGGGCGGTGATCACCGCGGTGTCATTGGCCAGGCAGAACGCGGGCAGGGCCCGCTCGCCTGGGCCGGGATCCAGGAACAGGGTGGCCAGCTGCTGGGCGTCGGTGGCGCTGCCGCCGTTGCCGAAGGCCAGCAGCCGCCCGCCGGCCGCGAACCGGTCGGCCATCTGCGCCGCGCAGGCCGCGATGCGCCCGGCGTCCGCGGCACAGATGACGCGGCGCAGCTCGGTGATCTCCCGGGCCTTGGCCACGGTGGACGCCCGCACCTCGGCCAGCACCGCGTCGAGGTCGGGGGTAGACCCGGAGTACAGGAACGGGTACAGCGACTCCATCGCGGCCGCGCTCTCCGGCCCGCTGCCGCGCTTCGTCATGTCGGCACCACTATCGCCAGCCCGGGCGTCATGTCGGCACCACCGCGATGGCCTCGCCGGCGTGCACCAGGATCGTGTCGCCGACCCCGGCGCTGACCAGGGCGACGCTGACCTCTTCCTGGCCCGCCCCGGTGTCGACCAGGGCCAGGCCGTCCGGCAGCAGCCGGGTGATGGTCACCGCGACCGCCGTGTCCGAGCAGGTGATGCAGACCTCGTCGTGGCATTCCGGCGCCTGCGCGGCGGCGCGCGGCGGCGAGGCGGCGGATGGCGGCGAGGCGGCGGATGGCGGCGAGGCGGGGGGCGCCTGCCGGGCGCCGGGTCGCGGGGAGGCGGCGGGCCCGCGCGCGGTCACGAGACCACCGCCGGGCCGAGCACCCCCGGCTGCTCGAAGAAGACGTGCACCAATTCCCACAGCACGTGGTACGTGGTCACCTGAGCCTCCTTGATCACCCGGGGATCGGCGTCCGTGGTGACGAGGACGTGGTCCACGGCCGGGCTGCGGCCGATCACCCCGCCACCCGCGCCGGCCAGCGCGATCGTCAGCATCCCCATGCCGTGCGCGGTCAGCAGCCCGTTCAGCACGCTCTCGGAGTTGCCGTCGGCGGACAGGCCCAGGGCGATGTCGGCCGGGGTGGCGAGATGGCGGATCTGGTGGGCGAAGATCGCGCCCATGCCCTCGCGCTCAGCGATGCCGGTGACCGTGGCGGTGTCGGCGGTCAGGGAGATGGCCGGCAGGGCCCGCTTGCCGACGATCACCGGGTGCACGAACTCCACGGCCACGTGCAGGGCGTCGGTACTCGACGGGCCGGTGCCGAACACCACCAGCTTGCCCCCCTGGTGGAAGCGGACGGCCATGTCGTGGCAGGCGGCCGCCACCGTGCCCGCGTGCCCGGCAAGCTCGTCCGCCGACGCCGCCCGCCGCTCGAACAGCGTGGCGACTTCGTTGTCCCCTGCCGGTGCCGTCGGCGCTGCGCTCATCTCCTCGCGGTCATGTCCGCTGAGCTTCCTGCCCGCCCGGGACCGGTGGCCCCGGGTTGTTCTCCTCTGGCTTACTTCTCCCTGGCCCGCCTCCGCAAGGCCACCGGCCGAGCCGGGGTCATCCGGTGTCGCCCGCTGACCCGGCAATGACCGCATCTACCTCGATATCCACCGCGTCACGCACCTTCAGTGCGCCGAAGAACGCGGTGTACGGCTTGATGCCGTACGCCGACTGCACCAGCGTCCCGGTGCCCCGGTAGCTGCCCGGTTCAGGCTGGGTCAGCTGGAGCCGGAGCGGCCGGGTCACCCCCCGGATAGAAAGGTTCCCTTCGAGGACCCGGTTGTCACCCGACAGCTCGAACCGGTTGGCGGTGAATACGGCTTCCGGGTGCTGGTCGGTGCCCAGCAGCTTCCGCGCGGTCGCCGCGATCTCGCGGCGGTCCCGGTCGGTCAGCGGCTTGAGGCCGCCGGTGCCCTCGCGGACGACCAGCCCGCCCAGGTCGATGCGTACCTCGAGGCTCACCGGCGTCTTGTCGTCGTCGATGACCAGCTCGCCCGACCAGCGCGGCAGTTCGAGGACCAGATCGTGGCCGGCGGTGGCCGCCAGGCCATCGCGAAACGTGCGCAGGACGATCCGGCCGCTCTCAGTGCCCAGCCGGTAGCGTCCCGTAGGAAGGGCCATGGCAGCACCGTAGGACAGTTGTGGGGGGACGTCCAGCCATTGAGACGAGACAGTCCTGTCCCGGCGGAGCCGCCACGGGGCCGCGCGGCCCGGGGGAGACGCGGCCAGGGCGGGCTACGGGAACGGGAGTTCCCCGAACAGTTCCTGGATGCGGCGCAGATCCCGGAGCCGGGGCTCGGTCTCGCCGCCGACCCAGCGCCCGACAGTCTTGACCGACACCCCGAGCTGCCGGGCCGCCGCCTCCTGGGTCAGCCCCTCGCGGCGCAGCGCCGTGGACATCCAGTCCGCGAACGTGGCCGGGCGATCCGGTACCGCCGACTTGGCCGTGGCCCCGGCCGGCCGGGGCACGACGGTGGCCAGCCTGGCTGCCGACCTCGGCGGGCGGCTGGTTGGAGTGCAGCACGTCCACTTCCACGTGCTCGGGGAAGATCCGGAAGGAGACCTGGATGGCCCCGGTCGGCCCGGCCGCGTCCAGCAGGGCGCGGAACACGGTCTCCTGGACGCTGCGGTTGCCCTCGTCGGTCAGCGGGGATTCCGCCAGGCAGCGGCGGACGAAGTCGCGGATCTCCGGGATCCACGAGGGCCGGGCCGGGAACGTCTGGGACAGCACCACCACGGGGACGACCTCAATCGGCTCATCCCCCTGCTCGTTGGCCAGCTCAGCCACTATCTCCTCCGGCTCGTCCGGCCGTCCTGACCGCAAACCGCCCGGTCTCCCCACAGGGTACGCGTCTAGACGAGATCGCGCGGTCACCGTGGGCCACTTTCGTCAGTTCCCTATCAGACTGGTGACGGCCTGGCCGACCGGCCGCCTGCCGCATTGCCGCTGGCTGGCCGGGCGCGCGGGGCTGGCCGGGGAATCGCCGGGGCGCCAGCCGCCAGGGGTGCGCCCCCATGTCTGTCCGTAGAGGCCAGACATTTGTGTCCGACAACCTGCCGCTACCACCTTGATACGCATGGTGGACGGGTTTAGCATGACGGCACTTGCGCATGAAGCAAGTAAGGCCTCTATGAACCATCAACCCGGCGTGCTCGCGCCCACCATGGTTCGGGTCGCCCGGCGGTCATCGGGGTCCGCCAGGCGGCCGCTCGCCGCTGGATCCCCAGCCGGGGCGGCCGGGCCACGCTCCTCCCGCCCCGCTGACGCCCCTCCCTGCCCTGCGCGCCGTGCGGAACCTGAGCCCCCGGGACGGCCGGCTGCCGCCGCCCGCACCGGGCGGGTCCCCGCTGGCCGTGCCGCGCAGGCTCCTGCCATCCGCGCCGTGCCACGGCGCGCGCCGCATGGCACGACCAGGCCGGCCTTCCCGCCGGAACCGCAGCCAGCCGGATCACCGCGATCCCAGCCAGCCAGATAAGAGGGAGGGGGTGGCCTGGATATGGCCACTGCCACAGAGACCAGCGACGGCTCGGCCCAGTCCGCGGCCGAGCCCGTGGTGCACATCCTCTGGATGAACGGAGGGCTCGGCTGCGACGGGGATTCGGTCGCGCTGACCGCCGCCACCCAGCCCAGCATCGAGGAAATCGTCCTGGGGGCGTTGCCGGGACTGCCCAAGGTGGCCGTGCACTGGCCGCTGATCGACTTCGAATGCGGCCCGGAACAGGGCGCCGACAACTTCATCGAGTGGTGGCACAAGGCCGACCGGGGCGAGCTTGACCCGTTCGTGCTCGTGGTGGAGGGCTCGATCCCCAACGAGGCCATCAAGCCGGAGGGCTACTGGTGCGGCTTCGGCAACAACCCCGCGACCGGCCAGCCGATGACCACCAATGAGTGGCTGGACCGGCTCGCGCCGAAGGCGACCGCGATCCTCGCGGCGGGCACCTGCGCCACCTACGGGGGCATCCACGCCATGGCCGGCAACCCGACCGGGGCCATGGGGGTGCCCGACTACCTGGGCTGGGACTGGCGGTCCAAGGCCGGGCTGCCGATCGTCTGCGTGCCCGGCTGCCCCACCCACCCGGACAACCTCTCCGAGACCATCCTCTACCTGCTCTACCAGGTGGCCGGGCAGGCCCCGATGATCCCGCTGGACGAGGCGCTCCGGCCGACCTGGCTGTTCGGCGCGACCGTGCACGAGGGCTGCGACCGCGGCGGCTACTACGAGCAGGGCGATTTCGCCGACGAGTACGGGTCGCCCAAGTGCCTGGTCAAGCTGGGCTGCTGGGGACCGGTGGTCAAGTGCAACGTGCCCAAGCGCGGCTGGATCAACGGCGTCGGCGGGTGCCCCAACGTGGGCGGGATCTGCATCGCCTGCACCATGCCGGGTTTCCCGGACAAGTTCATGCCGTTCATGGACGAGCCGCCTGGCTCCAAGGTCTCCGCGACGGCCAGCACCCTGTACGGCACCGTAATCCGCACCCTCCGTGGCTTCACGGCCAAAACGGCTGACGAGGAGCCGAAGTGGCGGAAGAAGGGCAGCGACCTCCTGACGGGTTACCAGAAGCCCTGGTGAACGGCAGTACCTGAGGACATCCACAGGCGCTGGCCGGGTCAGCCGCTGGCGCCGCAGAGCACGGAGGGGATGAGCGATGACTACTGCCGAAGACACCGGCGTCGTGGAGATGAACTGGGATCCCATCACCCGGATCGTGGGCAGCCTGGGCATTTACACCAAGATTGACTTCAAGCAGAAGAAGGTCGTCGAGTGCTACAGCACCTCGTCGATCTTCCGCGGCTACAGCATCTTCATGAAGGGCAAGGACCCGCGCGACGCGCACTTCATCACCAGCCGGATCTGCGGGATCTGCGGTGACAACCACGCGACCTGCTCGGTCTACAACCAGAACATGGCCTACGGGGTGCGGCCGCCGCACCTGGCCGAGTGGATCATCAACCTCGGCGAGGCCGCCGAGTACATGTTCGACCACAACATCTTCCAGGAGAACCTGGTCGGCGTGGACTTCTGCGCCAAGATGGTCGGCGAGACCAATCCCGGCGTGCTGGAAATGGCGAACCGGACCGAGGCGCCACACGCCGCCGATCACGGCTACAAGTACATCGGCGACATCATGCGCTCGCTGAACCCGCTGGAAGGCGAGTTCTACCGCGAGGCGCTGCAGGTCAGCCGCTCCACCCGGGAAATGTTCTGCCTGATGGAGGGGCGCCACGTGCACCCGTCCACGCTCTACCCGGGCGGCGTGGGCACCACCCCCACCGTGCAGCTGTTCACCGACTACCTGACCCGGCTGATGCGCTACGTGGAGTTCATGAAGCGCGTCGTGCCCATGCACGATGACCTGTTCGACTTCTTCTACGAGGCCCTGCCGGGGTACGAGGAGGTCGGCCGCCGCCGCGCGGACATGGTCTGCTGGGGCAGCCTGAACGACCCCGAGTACTGCGACTTCCGGTACGACCACATGAGCGACTGGGGCCGGAAGATGTTCGTCAGCCCCGGCGTGATCCGGGACGGGCAGCTGCTGACCAACGACCTGGTCGACATCAACCTGGGCATCCGCATCCTGCTCGGCAGCTCCTACTACGAGGACTGGGAAGACCAGGAGATGTTCGTGACCCGCGACCCGCTGGGCAACCCGGTGGACCGCAGGCACCCGTGGAACCAGCACACGATCCCGCGGCCGCAGAAGCGCAACTTCGACGACAAGTACAGCTGGGTCATGTCGCCGCGCTGGTTCGACGGCACCAACTATCTGGCCGCGGACACCGGCGGCGGCCCGATCGCCCGCCTGTGGGCGACCGCGCAGGGCGGACTGGTGGACATCGGGTACATCAAGTCCACCGGGCACAGCGTGCTGATCAACCTGCCCCGCACGGTCACCAAGCCTGAGGTCACGTTCGAGTGGAAGATCCCGCAGGACAAAGAGGGACGACCGCTCTCTAACGCTATCGAGCGCGACCGTGCGCGGACCTACTTCCAGGCCTACGCGGCCGCGGCTGCCCTCCACTTCATGGAGAAGGCCCTCGCCGAGGTCCGGGCGGGGCACACCAAGACCTGGGAGCCGTTCGACGTCCCGGACGAGGCGAACAGCTGCGGGTTCACCGAGGCGGTCCGCGGCGTGCTCTCGCACCACATGGTGATCCGGGACGGGAAGATCGCGAACTACCACCCCTACCCGCCGACCCCGTGGAACGCGAGCGTCCGGGACAGCTACGGCACGCCGGGACCGTATGAGGACGCGGTCCAGAACACGCCGATCTTCGAGGAAAACTCGCCGGACAACTTCAAGGGCATCGACATCATGCGGGCGGTCCGCAGCTTCGACCCCTGCCTGCCCTGCGGTGTGCACATGTATCTCGGCAACGGCAAGCTGCTCGAGAAGGTTCACACGCCGACGGCGGCGACCCTGGCCACCTGACGCGGGAGTTCCGGGGAACCGCACCGCCCCGGAACGCGCCCCGCATTTCGGGTCCCGCCCGGTCAGCCGGCCGGGCGGGACCCGGGTGCGGGCGGCCAGGAAGGTGAGTCATACCCGGTAGGTCCAGACAGAGGCGAGGCGGATGGCCGACGCACGGCAGGTGGGCGCACGCGTCGAGGAGTTGCTCGGCATCCTGCAGTCCGAGGGCGGGGAAGCCACGGCCACGGCGGCCGAGGAGCTGGTCCGGCTGCTGGTGGGGCTCTACGGCGAGGGGCTGAGCCACATCGTGGCGGCGCTCCGCGCGGAAGGCGCGGCGGGCGCCGCCGTCCTCGATCGCCTGCTCGAGGACCCGCTGGTGGAGAGCCTGCTGCTGCTGCACGACCTGCACCCGGTAGACGTGGACACCCGGATCCAGCGGGCGCTGGATCAGGTCCGCCCCTACCTTGGCTCGCACGCGGGCGGCGTGACCTACCTGGGGGTGACCGGGGACGGGGTGGCCCGGCTCCGGCTGGAGGGCAGCTGTGATGGCTGCGCGTCGTCCGCGATGACCGTCCAGCTCGCCATCAAGGGCGCGATCGAGGACGCCGCGCCGGAGGTCACCGAGGTCGTGGTCGAGGGGGTTACCGCCCCGCCGCCGGGCTCCGGGACGCTGCTGCAGATCGGCCCCCGCCCGCCCGGGACGCAGGCCGGGCCCGCCGCGGCCGCGGGCGACGCCCGGTGGGTGACGATCCCGGACATCGGGCCGCCCAGCAGCAGGCCGGTGACCGCCGAGGCGGCCGGGACCCGGGTGCTGCTCTGCTCGGTTCGCGGCACGCTGTACGCCTACCGTGATGCCTGCGCGGCCTGCGGGACGTCGCTCGCCGAGGGTACGCTCACGGTCGCCGAGCTGGCCTGCCCCGGCTGCGCCACCCGGTACGACGTCCGGTCTGCGGGCCGGAGCCTCGGCGACGACGCCGTGCACCTGGATCCGCTCCCGCTGCTGTCCGACAGCCAGGGAGTCAGGGTCGCGGTGACAGCCCCGCGGGAGGCGATCTCGTCGTGAGCCAGCCGTCGGGGCTGCGCAAGTTCGTCCGGCCGCCTGGTCCGGCGCCTGCCCGGGGTGCGCCGTCCCCCCCGCCTGCCCAGGCCCTGCCCGATCCCCAGGCCCTGCCCGATCCGGTGCAGGCCGCTCTCTCGACCGCCCCGGCCCCGCGGGACGACGCCGAGGAACACTGCGAGTTCTGCGCCACCGGCATACCGTCCGGGCACGGGCACGTGGCCGACCTGGAGCAGTCCAGCCTGGCCTGCGCCTGCCGGGCCTGCTACCTGCTGTTCACCGCCGCTGCGGCGGGCCGGGGACGCTACCGGTCGGTCCCGGACCGCTACCTGCGGGATTCGTCCCGGCCGATGTCCGCCATGGAGTGGGACGAGTTGCAGATCCCGGTCGGGCTGGCCTTCTTCCTGAACAGCTCGGAGCGGGGCCTGGGCGGCTTCTACCCGAGCCCGGCCGGCGCCACCGAATGCACCCTCGACCTGGCCGCGTGGGAGCGCCTGGCGGCCGCGTATCCGCTGCTGGGCGCGGCAGAACCCGACGTGGAGGCCGTGCTGCTGTGCCGCGACAGCCACGCGTCCGAGGCGGAGTACTTCATCGTGCCCATCGACGTCTGCTACGAGCTGGCCGGGCGGATGCGGATGCTGTGGAAAGGCTTTGACGGCGGCAGTGAGGCCCGGGCCAGCATCGACGAGTTCCTGGCTGGGGTGCGCAAGCAGGCCAGAGAGGCCGGGCAGGGTTCCGGCCGTGGCTGAGCTCGTGTTCGACTGCATCGGGGCCCGGGTGGACCCCTACGCCGCGGTGCCGTCCTTCGACCTGATCCTGCGGATCAGCGAGACGACCGGGCAGAAGGTGGACGCGATCGCGCTGCGCTCGCAGATCCGGATCGAGCCTTTCCGCCGCCGTTACACCGATGCGGAGGCGGAGCGGCTCAACGACCTGTTCGGCGAGCGGACCCGCTGGTCCGACACGCTCAAGCCGCTCCAGTTCACCAACCTGTCCACCATGGTCCCGGGGTTCACCGGGAGCACCGAGGTCGACCTGCCGGTGCCCTTCACCTACGACCTGCAGATCGCCTCGACACGGTACTTCAGCTCGCTGGACGACGGCGAGATCCCGCTGCTGCTGCTGTTCAGCGGGACCATCTTCGGCTCTGCCGAGGGGCGGCTGCGGGTGCAGCAGGTGCCGTGGAGCAAGGAAACGACGTTCCGCCTGCCGGTCAGCCAGTGGCGGGAGGCCGTGGACGCGCATTTCCCGGATACCGCGTGGATCACCATGAGCCGGCGCACGCTGGACGAGCTGGGCCAGTTCAAGAGCCGCCACGCGCTGCCCACCTGGGACGCGACCATGCTGGCGTTGCTCGCCCGGGCGCGCCAGGAGGAATCGTGAAGTCCCGCGGCCGGATCGACCCGGCGTACCTCGAGCAGGCGCGCCAGGTCGCCGACGCCATCCTGTACGAGGGGTACCTCCTCTACCCGTACCGCGCCTCGGCCCAGAAGAACCAGGAACGCTTCCAGTTCGGGGTGCTCATGCCCGCGGCCTACCGGGCGGTGGACGAGCACGAGCCGTCGGCGGCCCAGACCGAGTGCCTCCTGGAGTGCGCCGACGCGACCGTCACGGTCGTGGCCCGCTTCCTCCAGGTGCAGCGGCGACGGCGGCGGGTCGCCGAGCCCGCACCGGGATCGAGCAGACCCCGTGGGACGAGGCCGCCGAGTGCGAGCAGGAGGCGGTGGCCTCCGTCGGCGACCTGCTCGGCGGGGAAGCCGAGACCGGGTTCACCGTCCCGGGCGGCACGGAGTACGAGGACCTGCCCGGCCCGGGCGGCGGGCCCGCCGGGCGGGTGGCCCGCCGCCGGGAAACCCTGCACGGCGCGCTCCGGATGAGCGCGGAGCGGCTGCCCGGCCCGTACGGCGCGCTGCGCCTGCGGCTGGTGCTGGAAAACCGCACCGAGCCGTCCGGGCCGCTGGCCCGCCGGGCAGACGGGCTGCCGTACGCGCTGATCGCCGCGCACTGCCTGATCGCGGTGCCCGGCGGCCGGTTCCTGTCGATGACCGCGCCTCCCGAGTGGGCGGCCGCTGAGGTCGGCCGGTGCGTGAACACCGGGACCTGGCCGGTACTGGCCGGGCCGCCGGACTGCACGGAGCTGGTGCTGTCCTCCCCGGTCATCCTCTACGACCACGCCGAGATCGCCGCGGAAAGCGCCGGGCAGCTGTTCGACTCCACGGAGATCGACGAGATCCTCACCCTGCGCACGATGACCCTCACCGATGAGGAGAAGCGCGAGGCCCGCGCCACCGACCCGCGCGCGGCCGAGCTGCTCGACCGGCTCGACGACCTCCCGCCGGAAATGATCGAGCGCATGCACGGCGCCATCCGCTACCTCAACCCGGCCCGGGGCCCGGCCGGCGGGGCGGCGTCCGGGCCGGACTGGCCCGGCGTGCCGGAGTGGACGGAACCGCCGCAGGAGCAGCCCGCGGCCCCCCCGGGCGGGCGCCCCTCAGGCGCGTGGCGCGGTGGCCGACCCGGCCGTCGCGGGCCAGGCGCCCTGGTGGGATCCGGGGGCGGACGGCTCGGTATCGCCGGAAACGGACCACGTCCTGATCGGCGGGGTCCGCATCGCCCGGGGCAGCCGGGTCCGGATGTGCCCGGGCACCCGCCGGGCGGACGCGCAGGACCTCTTCCTGGCCGGCCGGGTCGCGCTGGTCGAGGCGGTGCTGTTCGACGTGGACGGGCACGCGCACCTGGCGCTGCTGCCCGACGACGACCCGGACGCGGACATTCACCGCGGCCAGGGCCGGTTCCTGTACTTCGCGCCCGACGAGGTTGAGCCACTGGGCGCCGACGGCTAGCACATCCCGCATCCCACGGCAGAGGAGGACCACTCATGGTTGGCAGGCTCATCAAGGCGGTGGTGGTGGCGGCAGTGCTCGCCGCCGTCATCCAGTCCCTTCCCGACATCAAGCGCTATCTGGAACTCCGCGAGATGTAGCGCGTCCCGGGCGGGCCGACCGTCCCGCCCGGCCAGGCAGGTCCACGCAAGGCAGGCGGAACTATGGAAACAATCATCGGCTTCGTGGCCGGCTACCTGACCGGGGTCAGTGAAGGCCGCGAGGGCATGCAGCGGGCGCGCAAGTCCCTGGACTCGATCAGGACGTCACCCGAGCTGCGCCGCCTGGTCGCAGACGGGGTAGGGGTGGCCCAGGCCGTGCTCGGCCGCGTCGCGAAGGGCGGCCTGAGCGGCGCCATCGGCCAGGTTAGCGAGATCATCACGGGCGGGACGACGGAAGACGGGCAGCGCCGCGCCGCCTGACCAGTCGCTGACTCACCCCGCCGGGCGGCAGCGCGACGGGGTGAGGGCCCGCGCGCAGGCACGCGTGGCGAACGCTTCTGGTCACGCTTTGATTACGTCGCGCGCCCTTCGCATTACCTAGAGTCACGAGGGCCAATACTAAGCGTGACGTTCATGACAGAGCGTCTCGGCTGGAATCTGGCCTGGGACGCCCGAGGGCGTCGGTTCGCCGTTATCCGCGACAGGCCACACCGTGCCCGGGGGGACCACCCATGCCTGCAGATCATCACCAGGACGCACCGGAAACGGGCGGGCGCCCGGCCGGCCAGCGCGGTCCGGTATCCCGCCGCGCCATGCTCCGTACCGCCGCCGGTGCCAGCGCCGCCGGCCTGGTGGCCAGCGGTGCCCTCGCCGCTATCCCGGCCGCGGCCGCAGCCCGGCCGGCCCGGCAACCCGCCCGGCGGGCGGGCCACTCCGGCGCCACCACGGCTGCGGACCAGGATCGCGCCGCAGACGGCCCCCTCGTGATCCACGTCCGCGACGCACGCACCGGCGAGATGGACATCTTCGAGGGGACGGCTCGCACCCGGCTGCGTGACCCGGAGCTCGCCGCACGGCTCGCCCGGGCGAGCCGGTAGCTCCATCTCCGCCTGGCTCCATCCGCCTGGCCCTCTGCCCTACCCGGCATCTGCCCTACCCCGCGCCGCTGACCGGTCCGGTCCGGCCAGCCACCCCGACTAGCTGTGAGGTAATCCATGTCATCGCATCGCGAGGCGCCGGAGATCTCCAAGGATCCGGTCGCGGACAGCACCGATGTTTACGCGTTCGTCAGCCCCGACCGGCCATCCACGGTCACGCTGATCGCCAACTACATCCCGCTCGAGGAGCCCGCGGGCGGCCCGAACTTCTACGAGTTCGGCGACGACGTCCTGTACGAGATCCACGTCGACACCGACGGCGACGGCGAGGCCGACATCACCTACCAGTTCCAGTTCAGCACCGCGCTGCGGGACCCGGACACGTTCCTCTACAACACCGGCCCGATCAGGTCGCTGGACAGCCCGAACTGGAACAGCCGGCAGTTCTACACGGTTACCCGGGTCGCGGGCGGCATCTCCCGGCCGCTGGGCACCGGGCTGCGCCTGCCCGCCGTGCAACATCGGGCCGCTGTCCACTCCGCGGTACGCCACGCTGGCGGCCAGCGCGGTGCATTCCCTGCCTGGCGGCGGTCAAGGTCTTCGCGGGCCAGCGCGCCGAGGGGTTCTACGTGGACCTCGGATCGATCTTCGACCTGGCCACGCTCCGGCCATTCCAGCAACTGCACGCCAAGTACGGCATGCATGTGTTCAGCAAAGCCGAGCCCGGAGTGAATACCACCAACGAGCTGAACGTCCACTCCATCGCCCTCCAGGTCCCGATCGCCGCGCTCACCGGTTCCCGTTCGCGGGACGAGAGCGACCCGAGGGCGGTCATCGGCGTGTGGACCACCGCCAGCCGGCGGCACGTCCAGATCTGGGACGCCGACCAGGGAGCCAGCAGCTGGAGCGGCCCGTACCGGCAGGTATCCCGGCTCGGCAACCCGCTGGTCAACGAGGTGCTCAACCCACTCGGGCAGAAAGACTTCTGGAATACCCAGCCGCCGATGTACGACGAGCAGTTCGCCAGTTATGTCGCCCACCCGGAGCTGGCCGGGCTGCTGCCTGCCCTCTACCCCGGCGTGTTCCCGCACCTGGCCGCCCTGGCCAGGTCCGGGAAGGCACGCGCGGACCTGGAGGCCATCCTGCTGACCGGGATCCCCGCCGGGCTGATCAAGGGCTTCCAGAATCACACCGGGTCGGTGCTGGCCGACATGCTCCGGCTCAACACCGCCATCAAGCCCGCGAGGAAGCCGAACACCCTCGGGGTGCTCGGCGGTGACCTGGCCGGCTTCCCGAACGGCCGCCGGGTCTTCGACGACGTGGTGACGATCGAACTGCGGGCCATCGCCGGGCTCACCTATCCGCTGGTCTCCCCGAGCGCTACAAGCCGGATGCGGCGGCCGGCGTGATCACCGACGGGCTGACCCCCAAGGACGTCAAGAAGCCGTACCTGCGCTCCTTCCCGTACCTGGGCGTGCCCTACGGCGGTTACTACAACCCATCCTGAGGCGTGGCCATGACGGAAAGCAGCTCCGGCCCGACGGGCCCGGGGAGCGTGCTGCTCGACATCGGCGGCGAGGTCGGCGCGCTGATCATTATCACCCCGGCCCGGATGGCGGGGGAGGAGATCCACGTCAGCCCGCTGCCCGCCCCGGCCCGGCGCACGCACGCGCTCGTCCGGGAACGGCGGCTGGGGGCGGCCTCCTGCTACGCGGCCGTGTACCCGGCCCTGCCCGCCGGGGACTACACGATCTGGCGGGACGCGGGCCACCCGGCCGGAACCGTCCGCATCGACGGCGGAGCCGCCGCCAGCTACCGCTGGACGGAGCCCGGCTGAACCCGCCGGCGGGCTGCACCGCTGGCCGCCCTGGCCTGGCCAGACGGAACCGGGGCCGGTGCGCCGGGGAGATGTGCCGGTGCGTCCCGGTGCCGGGGCTTTTGACACCATGACCTGGTGAGCCGATTCCCGAGCACCCAGGCGGGCCGGCGGTGAGAAAGCCGGGCCGGGCTGCCCGTCGCGGCGGTCACGCCGCCGTGGCTCGCCGAGGTCGTCCGGCCGGCCCCCGCGCCGGTGCCGTGGCCGGCGGTGATCCGCGCCGCCCTGGCCGTCTGCGGGCCGCTCGCCCTGGGGATAGCTCTCGGGGACCAGCTGGCCGGGCTGCTGGCCGCGATGGGAGGGCTGCTCGGTGCGGTGGTGGACCGCGGCGGTACCTACCCCGCCCGGATCCGGCGCATCGTCGTGGCCGGGATCTTCGGCGGGGCGGCCGGGCTGCTGCTCGGGGTCCTGGTGCACGGCCGCGGCTGGATCGCGGTCGTGGTGCTGGTCCTGGTGGCCGGCCTGTCGGCCCTGCTGACCGCGGCCGGGGCCACCCTGGGCGTCACCGGCCTGCAGTTGCTCGTCTACACCATCCTGGGGACCGGCCCGCTCGGCACGGCGCGTCCCTGGTGGCTGCCGCCGCTGCTGCTGCTGGCCGGCGTGGCCTGGGCGATCCTGCTGCTGGTGCCCGCGTGGCTGACCGCGCCGCTGGCCCAGGAGCAGCGCACTACCGCCCAGGTCTACCGGGCCCTGGCCCGCATGCTGCGGGCGGCCGGCACGCCGGAGTTCCCCGCGGCCCACCAGGCCGTCGTCACCGCGCTCAACCAGGCCTGGGACGACCTCGCCTCCCGCCGGGCCCGGTCGAGCGGCCGGGATCCGGAGCTGACCCGCATCGCGGCCCTGCTGCAGCAGACCCACCCGCTCACCGAGGCGGCCGTGACCCTGGTGCACGAGGGAGCCGCGGCCCCGCCGGAGGTCATCGCCACCATCGAGGCGATCGCCGACGCCATCCAGTACGGCACCCCGGTGACCTCGGTCCGTCCGTCCGGCGGGGCGACGCTGGGCAGCCGCGCGCTGGCCGCCGCCGTGGCCGGGGCGGCCGACCTGGTGTCCGGCCGGCGGCGGGCCGAGGGCGGGACCGCGGGCCGCCGCCCGCGCCTGCGCGAGCGGCTGCGGGACACGCTCGCGGAGACCATTGGCGGCCGTCTCACCCGGACCTTCACGCTCCGGCTGATGCTGTCCATCGGCGTGGCCGCCCTCGTCAGCCAGGCTCTCCCGCTGCAGCGCTCCTACTGGGTCGTGCTGACCGTGGCGATCGTGCTGCGCCCGGACTTCGGCTCGGTGTTCGCCCGCGCGCTGCAGCGCGGGATCGGCACCGTGGTCGGGGCCGTGGTCGGGGCGGTCATCCTCATCGTCGTCCCGGCCGGGCCGCTCCTGCTGATTCCCTGCGCGTTCTTCGCCGGGCTGCTGCCCTACGGCCGGGACCGCAACTGGGGCCTGTTCAGCACGTTCCTCACGCCCCTGGTCGTCATCCTGATCGACCTGCTCACCCGGGCCGGCTGGGCGCTGGCCCTGGACCGGCTCATCGACACCGTCCTCGGCTGCGCCATCGTGCTCCTGGTCGGCTACGCTCCCTGGCCGTCGAGCTGGCATGCTCACCTGCCGGAACAGCTGGCCACCGCACTCGATAGTGTGGCCCGTTACACGGAGCAGGCGCTTACCGGCGCACCCGGCCGGTCGAAGCTGCGCCGTCAGACCTACCGAGTCCTATCCGACCTGCGCACGGAGTTCCAACGGACGATGGCAGAGCCCCCCTCGGTGAGCGGGCGACTGGCCCGGTTGTGGCCCGCTCTCACGGCCCTGGAGCAGGTGACGGACACGGTGACCGCCACGGCGGTGCGCGCCGACCTGACCGGCCTGGCGTCCGGACCCCCGCGACGTGGCGCAGCAGGCCGTCGCCCTGCGCCGCCTGGCCCGCGGTGTCCGGGATGGCCAGCTTCCGGCGGATCTGGCCCTGCCGGACAGTGCGGACGTCCGCCAGCTGGCCGACCGCATCGCCGATGTCCGGCGGGCGCTGACCGGCGAACTCGCCGCGTAGCGACCTGACTGTGGCCGAGGACTGGCGCTCCGGCGCCCGCGACCTGCTCGTCGTCGTGCTCACCGTGACGACCGGGGCCGTCGATGCCACGGCCTTCCTGCACCTGGGGCACGTGTTCAGCAGCGTGATCACCGGGACCCTGGTCCTGCTGGGCGTCGCGGCGGGCACCCACGACCCGGGCCTGGCCGAGAACTGCGCGGTGGCCCTGGCCAGCTACGTGGCCGGGGTCGCGGCCGGGGCCCCGCTCTCGGCCCGGCGGGCCGGCCGCTGGCTGGCCGGCTGGCGGGGCCGCCACCCGCACGCGGCGACCGCGCACCGCGAGATCTGGCCGTCCTGGCTCACCGTGGCGCTCGCCCTGGAATTCTGCGTGCTCGTGCTGTTCAGCGTCGGATGGGAGCTGTCCGGCGGCCATCCGGCCGGGGCGGGCCAGCTGATGCTGCTGGCCAACGCGGGTGTCGCCATGGGCATCCAGGGCGCCACCGTGCGGCAGCTGGGCGAGATATCCACCACGTACCTGACCGGCACGCTGACCGGAGTGGTCGCCGGGCTGGTCACCGGGCGCAAGCCCAGCGGGCTCGGCCGCAGCCTGGGCATCTTCGCGGCCGTGGTCGTGGGGGCGTGCGCCTCCGCCGTCGTCGCGGCCTACCTGCCCGCGCTGCTCCCGATCGTGGTGCTGGTCCCGCTGGCGCTGGTCGTGTGGTTCGCCTCGGCCCGGTTCGGGCCCCGGCCGGGCTGGCCGCCGCCTGACTACCAGGCTCAGCCCGCGGAGGCCCGGTCCTTCCGCGGGGAGCTGTGCCGGCCCGGCCCGGGCACGGAGGCTGGCCGGCCCGCCGGGCCGGATACCGGCGGCCCGGCGCCGCGCTGTCGCCAGGCCACGGCGTACCCCGCGAGCACCGTCAGGCCCAGCGCCCCCGCCGGGGGCAGGGTGACCAGGGCGGGCAGCTGGTATCGCCAGCTGAACTCGAACACGTCCGACATGAGCAGCACCGCGACCGCGCTGAAGAAGGTGAGCAGGCAGGCGGTGGCGGTGGCCCGCTGCGCGGGTGAGGCCCGGCGGCGCAGCACGCCGATACTGCCGGCCAGCCCGGCCAGCGTGGTGAACAGCAGCAGCAGCCCGGGCGTGTAGCCGCCGCCGAGCTGGTACGCGCGCAGGAAGCCGGCCAGGCCCGCCGACACCGTGGGGGGCGCGGCGAAGCGCCGCCCCTGCACGATCACTTTCACCCGGCCGGCCGGATTGAGCTGGGCGAACCGGAGGTGGCCGTGCGCATCGGTGATGTAGGGCGGGTACAGCGGGAAGACCCGCTGGAACTGCCAGCGGGTGATCGACGTGTCGCCCGGGCTGGTGACCCGCGACGCGGCGAAGAGCTTGACCGCGTCCCGGCCGATCGCGCTGGCCACCCGCCAGGGCTGCTGCTCGAACACGCGCCGGCTGAAGTTGGCGGCCATCGTCACGTGCGGCATCCCCGGCGGGGGGATCACGTACTTGATCGGCGACGTGGCCCCGTGGTCCAGCCAGTCCGGGCCGCGGGCCTGCTGGCTGGCGGACGGGCAGAGGCCGCGCTCGTAGGAGGGCAGCCTCAGCGTGGCGCAGTCGGCGGCGGCCGCGGCCCGCCCGTAGATCGTCCCGGCCGCGTACGGGGCGAGCGAGAAATGCCGGATCGTCACGTAGTTCCGGAAGCTGATCACCAGGATGGGCAGGGCGAACGCGGCGCACAGCGCGGCCGCCTTGATCAGCTTGCCGCGCCAGCCCGGCACGGTGATCAGCACGTAGACCAGCGCGGGCAGGATGAAGATCTCGCCGACCTGGCGGACCGTCGCCGAGGCACCCAGGGCCAGTCCCGCGGCCAGCACCATCCAGAGCCGGGGCCGGGGCTGCCAGAGCAGGCAGACCAGGCCCGCGACGATCAGCGCCTCGAACGCCGTGTCGGGCATGATCGACTGCTCGATCTGGAGCTGGTAGGCGTCCAGCAGAATGGGCGCGGTGGCCAGGGCAGCCAGCCAGCGCGGCACGCCGCGGCGGCGCAGGATCAGGTAGAGCGCCACGGCCATGGCCAGGCCGAGCAGGTGCTGGATGGCCACCACCATGGGCAGCGTGCCGACCCGGAGGAAGACCTTGAGGGCCAGCTGGTAGCCGGGCGGATCGTTGCCGGCGTAGGCACCGAACAGGTACTTGATCGAGTCGATAAACAGCAGCGCGGGCCGGTAGGCGAGCTGCGTGAGGATGCGCAGCACCAGCCCCGCGGCCAGCAGGATGGCCAGCAGCCAGTTCCGCCGCACCATCGCGGCCACGCCCGCCCCAGACATGATCGGCGTCGTCCCGCCTGAGGCGACTCGTGCATCGGCCATGGCCCCCCCGAAGCTCTCCGTAAGCATAACGGAACTGATAGTTATATGGGCGGCAGCCTAGCGCCAGTTTCCCGGGGCACCTCCGGGCACCGCGCCGTGCGCCAGGCGGCTGGGCCGCTCAAGCCGTGCGCCAGGCGGCGCGGCCGCTCAATAGGCTGGGGGAGTGACCGCTGATCCTTCCCGGACCGCGCTCGTGCGCCGGGCCCGGCGCATGAACCGCGAACTCGCCCTCCTCTATCCCGATGCCCACACCGAGCTGAACTTCACCTCGCCGCTGGAACTCCTGGTCGCCACGATCCTGTCCGCGCAGACCACCGACAAGCGGGTCAACCTGGTCACGCCGGTGCTGTTCGCCCGCTACCGGACCGCCGCCGACTACGCGGCGGCCGACCGGGCCGAGCTGGAGAAGATCATCCAGTCCACCGGGTTCTTCCGGGCCAAGGCCAACAGCCTGATCGGGCTGGGCCAGGCCCTGTGCGACCGGTACGGCGGCGAGGTCCCCGGCCGGCTGGCGGATCTGGTCACGCTGCCCGGGGTGGGCCGGAAGACCGCGAACGTCGTCCTGGGCAACGCGTTCGGGGTGCCCGGCATCACCGTGGACACGCACTTCTCCCGGCTGTCCCGGCGCTTCGGGTGGACCACGCAGACCGACCCCGTCAAGATCGAGCAGGAGGTCGGCGCGCTCATCCCGCGGTCGGACTGGACCATGCTGTCGCACCGGCTGATCTGGCACGGCAGGCGGGTCTGCCACGCCCGCAAGCCCGCCTGCGGCGCCTGCGCCCTGGCCCGGCTGTGCCCGTCCTACGGCGAGGGCCCCACCGACGAGGCGACAGCCCGCGCGCTGGTGAAGACAGGGCCGTTCTCGTGAGCGCCGTGGATCCGGTGGAGAGCGTCCCCGGCGGGACCCCGGGGCGGACGGGACCCCGGGCGGCCCGCCCCGCTGGCTGCGTGACCTGGCCGCCGTGGCCTGCGAGACGGCGATCCCGGCCCGGCTCCGGCCGCCGCCGGGCGGCGGGCGGCCCTCCGCGGTGCTGGTGCTCGTCGGCATGGGCCCGGACGGGCCCGACCTGCTGCTCGTGCAGCGCGGTCCGGGGCTGCGGCGGCACTCCGGGCAGCCCGCGTTCCCCGGCGGGGCGATCGACGAGTCCGACGCGGGCCCGGTCCCGGCCGCGCTCCGCGAGGCGGCCGAGGAGGCGGGCGTGGACGCCTCCGGGGTCGAGGTGCTCGCGGTGCTCCCGGACCTGTTCATCGCCCGGAGCGGCTTCGCGGTCACGCCCGTCCTCGCCTGGTGGCGGCGGCCGGTTCCGGTGGCCGCCGCCGACCCGCCGGAGGTGACCGCGGTGGCCCGGGTGCCGCTCTCGGAGCTGGCCGATCCGGCGCCCGGCTAACGATCCGGCATCCCTCTGGGGTCAGCGGGCCGGCCTTCCGGGTCCGCGGGATGCTGGTCTGGGGGTTTACCGCGGCCCTGGTGGACAGGCTGCTTACGCTGGGCGGATGGGAGCAGCCGTGGGACCGCGGCCAGGTGGAGGAACTGCCGCCGGAGGCCCTGGCCGCCGGGAGTTAATACCGTCCCTGGACGCGGTCAATACCGTACTGCGAACCAATCATCCGGCCACGCGCTATACGGTGGGCTGGTGTCGGGTGACTTGCTTGACCTGATCTTGATTGCGCTCGCCGCGGCATTTGCCGTGGCCGGTTACCGCCAGGGCTTCATCGTCGGAATCCTGAGCTTCGCCGGATTCCTGGGCGGTGCCGCAGTGGGCGCCTCTTTCGCGCCCGCGCTGGCCCGTTCCCTGGTGCAGGGTTCGGCCCAGCAGGCCCTGGTGGCGATCGTCGCCGTGTTCGTCGCCGCCATGATCGGCCAGCTGCTCGCCTCCGCGATCGGCGCCGCGGTCCGCTCCCGCGTGCACTGGCGCCCGGCGACCCTGATCGACTCGGTGGCCGGGGCCGCGGTCAGCGTCATCTCCGTGCTGCTCATCGCCTGGCTGATCGGGTCGGCGGTGGTCAACGCGCCGTTCGCCGTGGTGACCGCCCAGGTCCAGCGGTCCGCCGTGCTGCATGCGGTGGACGGGGTGATGCCGCCGGCCGCCCGGACGATGTTCTCCGACTTCCGCAGCCTGCTGGCCAGCGGGCCGTACGTCCAGGTCTTCGGCGCGCTGGGGGCTGAGCCGGCGCTGACCGTGGCCCCGCCCAACCCGGCTGTGCTGGCCTCGGCCGGGCTGGCCCGCTCGCAGAACAGCATCGTCAAGGTCATGGGGATCGCGCCGACCTGCGAGCGGCGGATCGAGGGGTCGGGCTTCGTCATCTCGCCCCAGCACATCCTGACCAACGCGCACGTGGTCGCGGGCGTCACCGAGAACCAGACCGTGACCACCAGGCTGGGCGCCCGGTTCCGGGCCACGGTGGTGTTTTTCGACCCGGAGCGCGATCTCGCGGTCCTCTACGTGCCCGGCCTGACCGCCCGCACGCTGAGCTTCGCCGGGCCGGCCAACCTGGGTGACGAGGCGATCGTGGCGGGCTACCCGCGGGATCACTCGTTCACCGTGGTGCCCGCCCGGGTCGGTGACGACCAGCTCGCCCAGGCCCCGGACATCTACCAGTCCAAGGAAGTAACCCGGCAGATCTACTCGATCCGGGCCGATGTCCAGCCGGGGAACTCCGGTGGCCCGCTGCTGGCGCCCGACGGCCAGGTGGACGGGGTCGTCTTCGCGGCGGCGGTAGGCGTCAAGGACACCGGGTACGCGCTGACCGCCTCCGAGGTGAAAGGCGACGCGCGGGCGGCCGCCAACGCGGTCGCCCCGGTCTCCACCCAGGCCTGCGACTAGCTCCCGCGCCCGGTCAGGCTGATCCGCAGGGCCGCGGAGCACGCACGGGCGTCGCCGCCCGCCTCGATCCGCCCGGCCAGGCCGGCACTGGCCTGGGCCACCCCCGCGGCGTCGATGCCGTGGGGTGGCGCGCCCGCGTACCGGCTGACCCGGTCCGCCCCCCGGCGCAGCAGCGCGGCCGCTCCCCGCGCGTTACCGCGCTGCGCGTGGGTAAGTCCCACCGCCACCTGGGCCAGCCCGCGCCACAGCTCCCGTTCCGCGTCCGGCGCCTGTTTCCACGACGCCTCGAGCACCTCGTGAGCGTGGAACGGGCGGCCCGTGTCCAGCAGGTGCTGGGCCAGCGCCAGCGCCTCCGCAGCGGGCAGGGACAGGTCCTCCGGCACCCGGTCCGCGCCTGCCGCGCCCCGCGGCAGCGGGCGCCCGAGCCCGTCCCGGGGCCGGGCGTTCCGCGGCCGCCCGGCCTGGTCGCGGTCCCGGGCCGGGCTGCTCCCGTCCGCCGTCATCGTTCAGGTTCGGGGTCCGCCAGCCAGCCGCGCAGCTCACGGTCGAAGCGGTCCGGCTGCTCCTCGTGCGGGAAGTGGCCGGCCCCGTCGAGGAGCCGCCACCGGTACGGGCCGTCGACGTGCCGCCCGGACCCGCGCGCGGTGGCGGGCAGCACGCACGTGTCCAGCGCGCCCTGCAGGTGCAGGGTGGGGGCCTGGATCGGGGCGCGCATCCGCTGGGCGTAGCGGACGCCGTCCGGCCGGACCCGGGACCGGATGAACCAGCGGTGGTACTCCAGGGCCGAATGCGCCACCGACGGGATGCACATCGCGGTCCGGTAGCGCCGCTCGGTTTCCGGGTCCGGCCAGCCCGGGCCGGACCAGGAGCGCAGCATCTGCCCCACCCGCTCGGCGTGGTCCCGGACCAGGTTGTGCTCCGGGAGCACGGGAACCTGGAAGCCGAACGCGTACCCGCTGCGGCGGCCCTGGCCCAGCGGGTTGGTCACCACCGCGGACCGCATCCGCAGCGGGTGGGCCATCGAGACGACCCCTAGCCGGCGGACCACTTTGGGGTAGTAGGCGGCCATGGTCCAGGCCACCAGCCCGCCCCAGTCGTGCCCGATGACCACCGCGTTGGCCTCGCCGAGCGCGCGGATCAGGCCGGCCGCGTCCGAGGCCGCGGTGACCAGGTCGTAGCCGCGGGGTGGCTTGTCGCTGCCCCCGTAACCGCGCAGATCCGGGGCGACGGCCCGGTAACCGGCCGCGGACAGCGTGGCCAGCTGCTCCCGCCAGGTCCACCAGAACTCCGGGAAGCCGTGCAGCAGCAGGACGAGCGGCCCGTCACCGCTCTCGGCCACGTGCAGCCGGGTCCCGTTCGCGCTCACCGCACGGTGCGACCATGGGCCTTCGACGTAGACCGCTGCGTCGCCCCGGAGGGTCATCGGGTCAGCCCGCCTCGACCGCCGGCCGAGCGGGGGTGTCGTCGTCCCGCTTGAGCAGCGCCAGATCCTCGTGCACGGTCTGCCTCGTCTTCCGCAGGCCGCTCACCCCGCGCACCTTGACCACCACGACGAGGATCGCCACCGCGGCCAGCAGCAGGCACACCCCGGCCACGATGAGAAACGCCGCCCAGGTCCAGATACCCAGCGTGACCAGGCCTGCGACGAACGCGAAGCAGAGGAGCACCAGGATCAGGCAGCCGGTAAACGCCGTGATGGCGAGCAGGGCGGCGGCCAGGCCGAGCCGCTTGGCGTCCTCGCGGAGCTCCAGTTTCGCCAGCGCCAGCTCGCACTTGACCAGCTGGGTGACGTCCCGGATGGCCTGGGCGACGAGATCGCCGATGGACGGCTCGCTGCCATTGACGGGCGACTGCGGTGCCGCGGATCTGGCCATCACATGCACACTCCCCTCGCGCGCAATCCTGTCGTTCAGTCTTCCGCACCGGCGATTCGCGTGCGTACGGGGGTTCGCGGCCGGGCCAGCCCCGGCGCGAGGCGCCAGGAATTGCTTCTTATCCCGGTCGTCACTTTCCCCCGGCAAGTGATCTTACGGGATTACCGCAGGGTCACTCCGCGCGGCCTTCCTGCTTTTCTGCGGGCCTGCCCGAATGGCCCGGGCGGAAGGCGGTTTCCGGGTGGGGCCCGGCCGCCGGGCCGTCCCGGGAGGAGGCCAGGTACAACGGCCGGAGGGGTGCCCACGGGGACCCGGCGGGCGGGACCCAGCCTGACACGGCGGGCCGGGCTACCATGCGCGCACCTCGTCTGCCGGGGGGCCGCGGCGGCTGCCCGCATCCTCACCGGAGGCGGGCTCGTCACCGTGGCCCGACTCGGCCGCCTACCTGGGCCCCTCGGTCGCGTGGGTACCCGGCCGCCGTGTCAGGACGTCCCGCTTTCCTTTGTACGGCGGATCGGCGGGCGGGCCAAGCCCGGGGCGGCACGGATTACTCATCTTGATCGATCCCCCGCGTCCCATTCCTGAGCAGCCGCTCAGCGGTCTCGCCAGGCAGCCCGCGGGGGGCCCGCTGGGCAGCCTGCCAGGGCCGCCGGGCCGGGGGAAGCGCGCTGAAGGCGAGGACGGGCCAGCCGCGGAGCTGGGCCAGCCGGCGCAGCGCGCGGTCCGGGTTGACCGCGTGCGGATGGCCCACCGCCTCCAGCATCGGCAGGTCGGTGATCGAGTCGCTGTAGGCGGAGCAGTCCGCCAGCCGGTAACCGCGTTCCGCGGCCAGTTCCCTGACGCGTTCCGCCTTGGCCGGGCCATAGGCGTAGAAATCGATGTGCCCTGTGTAACAGCCCTCCGCGATCTCCATCTGGGTGGCGATCACCAGGGCCGCGCCCAGCAGGGCCCCGATCGGGCCGACCATTTCCAGCCCCGAGGTACTCACGATGATCACGTCCTCGCCCGCCGCGCGGTGCGCGTCGAGCAGGGCCCGGGCCTCGTCATAGACATACGGGACGATCAGCTCATCCAGGTGGCGGGCGACGATCTCGCGGACCCGGTCGGCCGGCCAGCCGCGGCACAACTGACTCACCTGGGTGCGGATCTGCTCCATCCGGTCATGGCTGGCCCCGTGCCGGGTGAAAAGCAGCTGCGCGACGGCGCCGCGGACCGCGTCACCCCGGCTGATCAGGCCATTCCGGTAAAACGAAGGTCCGTAAGCGAGTGTGCTCGACTTGGCGATGATCGTCTTATCAAGGTCAAAGAACGCGGCGGCCGCCGGCGCCCGGCCTCGGCGGAACTGGACACAGCTAGCGAGCTTATGACTGAAACCACGTTTTCGTTGTCAGCGTGCCGTGACCGATTGGTAACTTGGCCCGGATACACGTAGGCTTTGCCGTGTACGGGCCCGGCTCTGCCCCCCCGGAGCCGGACCGTTTGGCGACCCCCGCTCTCCCCCCCGGCGGGGGTCGCCCCCTTTCTGCCTGCTGCCCGCATATTCTCCCTGGTCCTGCCCTATTCTCCGGATGTCCGGGGACGCCCGGCGCCGGCCGGAGCGGTCTCGCCGCCGGCCAGCAGGGACTCAAGCAGGGTGACTGAGCCCGGCTTGGAAAGGGGCTCGTTGCCATTCCCGCATTTGGGCGACTGGATGCAAGACGGGCATCCTGCCTGGCACTCACAACCCCGGATCGCGTCCACAGTCGCGCCCAGCCACTCGCGCGCCGCATGATAACCACGTTCGGCGAAGCCGGCCCCCCCATCGTGCCCGTCATATACGAAAACAGTGAGCTGCCCGGTGGCCGGGTGCAGATCAGCGGAAACGCCGCCGACGTCCCATCGATCGCACGCGGCGAACAAGGGCAGCAATCCGATCGACGCATGCTCGGCGGCGTGGGCCGCGCCCGGCAGGTCAACGCCCAGGTCCAGGAGCCGGGCGCGCTCGCCGGCCGGGATCGTCCACCAGACCGCCCGGGTGCGCAGGGTCTGCGGCGGCAGGGTGAGCGGGACCTCGCCGAGTGGCCGCCCGGTCTCCGGATGCCGCCGGACAAACCCCACGACCTCCCGGCGCACCTGGACGTCGCCGAAGTGCACCACAGCGCGGCCCCAGCTGGCCTGGCGCAGCTCCCTGGTCACCTCGATGTCGGTGACCTGGCGGGCCGCCGTGGAGTACCCGGGGTCAGCGGGCCGCACCAGGGCTACCCCCTCCGCGAGGTCCAGGTCATCCACGAGGTACAGCTCGCCCTGATGGGGGTAGACCGCGCCGCTGTGCACCAGCAGGTGCGAGGAGGGCTCGTCCACGGTGCCCACCAGCCGCCCGGTCGGCAGCTCCACGATCTTGACCGGCCGGCGGCCTGATCCGCGCAGCCCGGCGCGGGGCGGCCGGCCGCGGCGCGTCCAGTACAGCCCGCCGCTGCGGCGGCGCAGCATCCCCCGCCGGATCAGGGCGTCCGCGACGTCCTGGGCACCCGGGGTGAACGAGGCCAGGTCCGCGTCGGTGAGCGGCAGCTCCGCCGCGGCCGCGCACAGATGCGGCGCCAGGACGTACGGGTTCCCGGGATCCAGCACCGTCGCCTCGACCGGGCGGTGCAGCAGCACATCCGGATGATGGACCAGGAACGTGTCGAGCGGGTCATCCCGGGCGATCAGGATCACCACGGCGCTGCGCCCGCCGCGGCCCGCCCGCCCGGCCTGCTGCCAGAGCGCCGCGCGGGTGCCGGGCCAGCCCGCGATGACGACCGCGTCCAGGCCGCTGATGTCCACGCCCAGCTCCAGCGCGGTCGTGGTGGCCAGGCCGGTGATGTCGCCGGAGCGCAGCGCCTCCTCCAGGGCCCGCCGGTCCTCGCGCAGGTACCCGGACCGGTAGGCCGCCACCCGGTCGCACTGCGCAGTGGCTCCCGACTCACGCAGCGCCCGGCGCGCGCCGAGGGCGACAGCCTCGGCCCCCCGCCGGGAGCGGGTGAACGCCAGCGCCGGGACTGCCTCGGCGACCAGGTCGGCGAGGAGCGTGGCAGCCTCGCTGGTGGCGCTGCGCCGGACCGGAGCGCCGGCCTCGCCGCGCGCGCTGGTCAGCGGCGGCTCCCAGAGACCGAAGGTCACCGGACCGGACGGCGCGGCGTTCTCGGTCACCGCCTCCGCCTGCTGCCCGGTCAGCAGGAACGCGCATCCGGCGGGCTCGCTGACCGTGGCCGAGGCGAGCAGGAAGACCGGCCCGGGGCGGCCGCCGTGGTGCGCGGCGATCCGATGCAGCCTGCGCAGCACCTGGGCAACGTGCGAGCCGAACACCCCGCGGTAGGTGTGGCACTCGTCCACGACGATGAAGCGCAGCTGGCGGAAGAACCCGTTCCACCGGGCATGGCGGGGCAGCAGGGTCTGATGCAGCATGTCCGGGGTGGTCAGCAGGTAATTAGCGTGGGAGCGGGCCCAGTCCCGGGCCGCCGCGGGCGTGTCGCCGTCGACCACGGCGGCGCGGACGCCGGGCACGGCGAGCTCGCTGACCGCCCGTAGCTGGTCGGCGGCCAGCGCCCGGGTCGGCGCGAGGTACAGCGCGGTGCCGCCCGCCAGAATCGCGCTGAGCGCGGGCAGCAGGTACCCCAGCGACTTCCCGGACGCCGCCGGGGTGGCGATGATGACGTGCCAGGCCGTCCCGCGCGTGGCCGGCCATCGCGGCCTGGTGGGCCCAGGGCGCCGGCACGCCGCCGCGGGTGAACGCCTCGGTGATGGCCGCGGGTACCCATCCGGGCCAGGCTGCCCGCTGCCCAGCGCGAGCGGGGATGTACTCTACGTGAATCAGTCGTCCCGACCGGGCGCCGCGGCGCAGCACAAGGTCTGCGGGGGAGGCCGCCGCGAGCTGGGGAGGTCGGCTTCGCCCGGCGGGGCACGAGGCAGCCGGGCCTGGTGTTTGCGGGTCCGGTCCGGGCGGACCGGGTACCGCAAGGCCGGCCCGGACCGGAGGCTCGCCGGGAACGAGCGGAGTGAGCGCAGTCATTGGCTCCCAGTGTGACATCTGTACCCGAGGTGCCTCGAAGCGTGAACTCGTGTAGACATGACCCCAGAGCGTGGTTGAATGCGCGACGGGACCAGTGGCCCTCCCCGGAGGGCCCGGCGCTGCCGCTCGGATCGCCCGGACAGACGAAGGCTGTATGGCGCAGGAGGATTTGTGGACCTGAAGCTTGACCACCACACCAGGGATGGGATCGAGGTCGTCGACGTCGAGGGCGAGATCGACGTCTACACCGCGCCTCGGCTGCGCGAGCTGCTCATCGAACTGGTCAACAACGGGCACTACCAGCTCGTGGTGAACATGGAGAAGGTTGAGTTCCTCGACTCAACCGGGCTGGGGGTCCTGGTCGGCGGGCTCAAGCGGGTCCGCGCGCACGACGGGTCGCTCGACCTGGTGTGCACGCAGGAGCGCATCCTGAAAATTTTCCGGATCACCGGCCTGACCAAGGTCTTCGGGATCCACGACACGGTGGACGAGGCCATCACGGCCCGGAAGTCGGAGAAGTAGCGGCTGATCGAGCCCCCGGGTCCGGCCATGGCCACTGTCGAAATGAGTTTTACGCCACTGCCCGTGCACGTCCGCACGGCCCGGCTGGTCGCCACCGCCGTCGCGCGGCGGAGCGGAGTCGGGGAGGCTCTCCTCGACGAAGTCCGCCTCGCGGTGGGTGAGGCCTGCTCGCGCGCGGTCGAGGCGCATCAGGCGCTGTGCCCCGACGAGCCGGTCCGCGTCGAGCTGACCGGCGCGAACGGGCGCTTTGAGGTGGTCGTGACGGACGCGGCGGCCGCCGGGCAGGAGGACGGGACCAGCGCGTCCGCGGAGCCCGCGGGGTGGCCTGGGCCGGGCCAGGGCGCGGCGAACGGGACCAGCCCGCTGGATCATTCGGGCCCTCCGCAGGGGCTCGGGCTGGCCGTGATCGCCGGCCTGGCGGATGACGTCCAGTTTGCCCGCACCCCGGCCGGCCTCAGCATCACGATGAGCTGGCCGGCCGACGGCGCTGGCTGACGGCCGCGCCCGGCCGCCCCGCCGCGCGGCCGGAAGTAGGCCCGGAAGTGCGGGCCTGCCTGCTGCGGATGGCATTAATGTGATTACCTGTGCAGGGTGAATCGCTCTAGCACGCCCCGGACCTGACCCCCGCCTCGCGTCCGGCGGCCGACATGCGTAGACTCCCCGCACTGCTTTTTGGGCACGTGCCTTTCCCAATGCGTCCACGGCCGGCTAGGCAGATAGCCGGGACAGCGAAGCCACGCTCGGGAGGCCGTGTGCCCCTGTCTAGGAGGACAGATGTTCAGGTCTAGTCTTGCCGCCGGAAGCGGTGCGGTGGGCGTCCACGGCTCCAACCTGACCTGGGTTGTCGTCGTGGGTGTCGTCGCCCTGCTCGCCCTCGCGGTGGCAGCCCTGCTGGTCCGTGAAGTGCTCGCGGCCAGCCAGGGAACCGAGCGGATGCAGGAGATCGCGCAGGCGGTCCAGGAAGGCGCGGCCGCCTATCTGCGCCGCCAGTTCCGCACCCTCGGGGTCTTTGTCGTCGTCATCTTCTTCGTGCTCTTGCTGCTGCCCGCGGACGGGTCGGGGGTGCGCTGGGGCCGCAGCATATTCTTCCTGGTCGGTGCCTTCTTCTCGGGCCTGACCGGGTTCACCGGGATGTCGCTGGCGGTGCGCGGGAACGTGCGGGTGGCGGCGGCGGCGCGGGCCGGGTTCGAGGGTGAGCGGCCGGCCATGCGGATCGCGTTCCGCACCGGCGGCGTGGCGGGCATGTTCACCGTGGGCCTGGGCCTGTTCGGTGCCGCGCTGGTGGTGTTCATCTACCGGGAGAACGCGCCCAACGTGCTGGAGGGCTTCGGCTTCGGCGCGGCCCTGCTGGCCATGTTCATGCGGGTCGGCGGCGGCATCTTCACCAAGGCCGCGGACGTGGGCGCCGACCTGGTCGGCAAGGTCGAGAAGGGCATCCCCGAGGACGACCCGCGGAACGCCGCGACCATCGCCGACAACGTCGGCGACAACGTGGGTGACTGCGCCGGGATGGCGGCCGACCTGTTCGAGTCCTACGCGGTCATGCTGGTCGCCTCGCTCATCCTGGGCAAGGCGGCGTTCGGCAACGACGGCCTGGTGTTCCCGCTGATCGTGCCGATGATCGGCGTGATCACCGCGGTGGCCGGCATCTTCGTGGTGATGCCGCGGAAGAACGACCGCAGCGGCATGACGGCCATCAACCGCGGCTTCTTCGTCTCCGCGATCATCTCGCTGCTGCTCGTGGTGGGCGCCTCCTTCCTCTACCTGCCGGCCAGGTTCAGTGAGCTCAAGGGCATCACGGGCGCGGGCGCGCACGCGATCCTGAGCCACGGCGGCAGCCCGCGGTGGCTGGCCATCGGCGCGGTCGTCATCGGGCTGGTGCTGGCCAGCGCCATCCAGCTGCTGACCGGGTACTTCACCGAGACCAACCGCAAGCCGGTGATGGAGATCGGGGAGAGCTCGCTGACCGGCGCGGCCACCGTCATCCTGTCCGGCATCTCGGTCGGGCTGGAGTCGGCGGTCTACTCCGCGCTGCTGATCGCCGGGGCCGTCTACGCGGCGTTCCTGCTCGGCACGGGCAACGCGACCATCGCCCTGTTCGCGGTGGCCCTGGCCGGAACCGGCCTGCTCACCACGGTCGGCGTCATCGTGTCCATGGATACGTTCGGGCCGGTGTCAGACAACGCGCAGGGCATCGCGGAGATGTCCGGCGACGTGACCGGCGACGGCGCCCAGGTGCTCACCCGCCTGGACGCGGTCGGCAACACCACCAAGGCCATCACCAAGGGCATCGCCATCGCCACCGCGGTGCTCGCCGCCACCGCGCTGTTCGGCTCGTTCCGGACCACGGTGGTGACCGCGCTGGGCAAGGCCGGGAGCACGTTCAGCCTGTCGGTGGACCGGCCCAACGTGCTGGTCGGCATCATCGTGGGCGCCTCGGTGGTGTTCTTCTTCTCCGGGCTGCTGATCATGGCGGTGGGCCGGGCGGCCGGCCAGGTCGTCTACGAGGTCCGCAAGCAGTTCCGCGATCACCCGGGGATCATGGATTACACCGAGAAGCCCGAGTACGGGCGCGTGGTGGACATCTGCACCAAGGACTCGCTCCGCGAGCTGGCCACACCGGGCCTGATGGCCGTCCTGACCCCGATCGCGGTCGGCTTCGCGTTCGGCTACGCCCCGCTCGGCTCCTACCTGGCCGGCGCGATCGCCGCCGGGGCGCTGATGGCGGTGTTCCTGGCCAACTCCGGCGGGGCCTGGGACAACGCCAAGAAGCTGGTCGAGGACGGCAACTTCGGGGGCAAGGGCTCCGAGGCGCACGAGGCGACCATCATCGGCGACACCGTCGGTGACCCGTTCAAGGACACCGCGGGCCCGGCCATCAACCCGCTGATCAAGGTCATGAACCTGGTCTCCCTGCTGATCGCGACCAGCGTGGTCAAGTACAGCCACAACCCGGGGCTCCGGACGGGGGTGGCGGTGGTCGCGATCGGGATCGTGGTGGCCGCCGTGGTGATCTCCAAGCGCCGGTCCACCAGCGTGGCCACAGACGGCCCGCCCGCGGCCGGCCTGGCCGGCCCGGGGGACGCCCCCGGGCTGCCGACGGCCACCGGAGGCGCGGCGGCCGGCGCGGCCAGCCCCGCCGCCGGGACCGGTGGCGGAGCGGACGGCGAGACGGCCGCGAAAACCACGGGCTGACCCGGCCCGCACCCTGACTGATCCCCCGGCCGCTGATGGGCCGGGGGATCAGTCATGCCTGCCCGCGGGTTGCCATACTCAGGTGATGAGCACGACGATGCGCACGCTGCTGGTGCTGCGGCACAGCAAGTCGGCCTACCCCGAGGGAACGGCCGACTTCGACCGGCCGCTGGCCCCCCGCGGGCTGCGCGACGCGGTCCCCCTGGGGCTGTGGATCCGCGATCAGGGTCTGCGCCCGGATCTCGTCGTCTGCTCCGCGGCGGCCCGGGCCCGGCAGACCTGGGATCTGGTCAGCGACCAGATGGCCTGGGCGGATGAGGACAGCGCGGCCGTGCTGTACGACCCGCGCCTGTACGAGGCGGCCCCCGGGGACCTGATCGACGTCATCCATGAAACACCCCCGAGGCCGTGATCCTGGCCCTGGTGGGCCACAACCCGTCCGCGGCGGAACTGGTGCACCTTCTTACCGGGGGCACCGCGATGACCGGGGGCAGCGGACCCGGCTTCCCGACCTCGGCGCTGGCCGTCATCGGGCTGCGCGGTGACTGGGACCGGGTCGCGCCCGGCTCCGGCTCGCTGGACGGCTACTGGACGCCCAAGGGCGGTTCGGTGATCTCCCCGGGCTGACCCCCGGCCGCCAGACCGCCGTCGCCCTCGTCCGCGTCCTCCACGTCATCGCGGGAGACCCCCAGCAGGTACAGCACCGTGTCCAGATAGGGCACGCTGACCGACGCGTCAGCCGCGTCCCGCACCACCTGCCGGGCGTTGAACGCGACCCCGAGGCCGGCCGCCGCGATCATGTCCAGGTCGTTGGCGCCGTCGCCGACCGCCACCGCCTGGCTGACCGCCACGCCGGCCTGGGCCGCGAAGCGGCGCAGCGCGTCGGCCTTCCCGGCCCGGTCGATGATGGGCCCGGCCAGCCGCCCGGTCAGCTTGCCGCCGCTGATCTCCAGCGTGTTGGCCGCGGCGTAGTCGATGCCGAGTTCCGCGGCCAGGCGGTCGGTGATCTGGCTGAACCCGCCGCTGACGATCCCGCACCGGTAGCCCAGCCGGTGCAGGGTGCGGATCAGGGTCCGGGCGCCCGGCGCGAGCCGGAGCTCGCCGCGCACCTCATCGAGCACGGACTCGTCCAGCCCGGCGAGCATGCTCACCCGCTCCCGGAGCGAGGCAGCAAAGTCCAGCTCACCGCGCATCGTGGCCTCAGTGATCTTGGCCATCTGCCCGGCGCAGCCCGCGCGGGCGGCGAGCAGGTCGATCACCTCGGCCGCGATCAGCGTGGAGTCCACGTCCATCACGACCAGGCGCATCGCCCGCCGGTGCAGGCCGCCGCGCTGGACCGCCACGTCGACCCCCTGCTGGGTCGCCTCGCGGGCCAGGGCCACCCGCAGCGATTCCGGATCGGCGCCGGACACGTCGAAGTCGATGCAGGTCACCGGCCGGTGCGCGAGCCGGTCGATGCGGTCGATGTTCGCGCCGCTGGCGGCGATCCGGCCGGCGATGGCCGCCACCGCCGCCGGGGTCAGGGGGCTGCCCAGCGACGGTGACGTGCAGCTGGCCGCGCCGCCGGCCCGGCTCCCCGGAACCCATCGTGATTTCCGCGTCCAGGCCCAGATCGGCGGCGACGGCCCGGATGGCCCGGTGGATCGAGGTCAGGTCCGGCTCGGCGGGGCAGCCGAGCAGGGCGCCGAGCACCAGCCGCCCCCGGATCACCACCTGCTCGATGTCCAGCACGGTGAGCTGGTGCGGGGCCAGCGCCGAGAACAGGCGTGAGGTCACCCCGGGCCGGTCCCGGCCGGTCAGGGTCACCAGGAGGGTGTGCTGGGCGGCGTCCATCGGTGCCCAACGCTACCCGGGCCGGAGTGGCGGCTGCGCACGGGTGGGCTGGCCCGCCCGGCATGACGTAAGTTCAGACTCACACGGGTGCGGTGGCGGAGGGAGCTGGATGTCCGACGAGGTGGTGCGGCTGCGCGGGGTCGGCGTCCGGCGCGGCGGGTCGATGCTGCTGCGCGACGTGGACTGGACCGTCCACGACGACGAGCGCTGGGTCGTCATCGGCCCCAACGGAGCCGGGAAGACCACGCTGCTGCAGGTCGTGGCCTGCCAGCTGTTCCCGTCCGAGGGCAGTGCCGAGATCCTGGGCAGCCGGCTTGGCGAGACCGACGTCTTCGAGCTGCGGCCGCGGATCGGGCTGGCCAGCGCCTCGCTGGCGGACCGGGTGCCGCCCGCGGAGAAAGTAATCGACCTGGTGCTGACCGGCCTCCTACGCGATCGTGGGCCGGTGGAAGGAGGACTACGAGTCCTCCGACGTGACCCGCGCGGTGGAGCTGCTGGACGCGCTCGGCTGCGCGCACCTGATCAGGCGCCGGTTCACCACCCTGTCCGAGGGGGAGCGCAAGCGGGTGCAGATCGCCCGGGCGCTGATGCCCGATCCCGAGCTGCTGCTCCTGGACGAGCCCGCCGCCGGGCTGGACCTCGGCGGCCGGGAGGACCTGCTGCAGCGGATCGCGATGCTGGCCCGCGACCCGCTGGCGCCCACCATGGTGATGGTCACCCACCATGTCGAGGAAGTGCCGGAGGACTTCACCCACGCGATGCTGCTGCGCCGGGGCTCGGTGCTGGCCGCGGGCCCGGTCCCGGAGGTGCTCACCGAGCCGAACCTGTCCAAGTGCTTCGGCCTCCCGCTGGTCGTCGAGCGGCACGGATCCCGCTGGGCGGCGCGGGCCGTCCGCTGAGCTCATCCGCTGGCCGGACCGGAGGCTGGTGGGCGGGGAGTCGGCTCGGCGGTGCAGGGGGTACAAACCTGGCATGTGCGCCCAGAGGGTCACGCCGTGAAGGGGGACCGGGTCGAGATCGTGATCAACGCCGGCGGGACGTCACGTACCTATGAGGTCACCGCGAGCCGGGCCGGCCGCCGTGTCGAGGTGGTCACCGGGCGCGGGGTCGTGGAGGTCATGGAGGTCACCCGGGGCGGGACGGTGGTGCGCACCGCGCGGTTCATGGCCAACCGGGTGCTCGCCCTGGTCGAGCACCCGGCGGCGGACCGGGGCTCACCTGGCCGGGAAGCCGGCCCCGGAGCGGCCGCACCGGACATACTGGCCTGACTGGCCTACTGCCGTCCGCGCGGGAGGAGACATGCCCGGCAGGCCCCTGACCGTCCTGTTCATGCCCGAGAGCGCGTACGGCCCGACCAACAACTGCATCGGTATCGGTGACGTGCTGCGCCGCCGCGGGCACCGGGTGGTGTTCGCGGCCGAGGCCTCGTGGAAGGGCCGCCTGGAACCGCTCGGGTTCGAGGAAGACCTGGTGGATCTTCCCGCGCCGCAGACCGGGCGAGCCGGGCGAGCCGGACGCCGGGGCGTTCTGGAAGGAGTTCATCGCCAGCACGGCGCCGGAGTTCCGCAAGCCCACCATCGAGCAGCTGGACACCTGGATCAAGCCGGTCTGGGCGGAACTGATCAGCGGCGCGCGGTACTGCCAGGAGCAGCTGGCCGAGATCGTGGCGCGGACCCGCCCGGACGTCATCGTCGAAGACAACGTGATCTGCTTCCCCGCCCTGCTCACGGCGGGCGTTCCGTTCGTCAGGATCGTCTCGTGCAACCCGCTGGAGATCGCCGACCCGGCGCTGCCGCCCGCGTTCTCCGGCTACCCGGCCGGGGATCAGGCCGCCTGGCCGGAGTTCCGGGCCGAGTACGACCGGGTGCACCGGGCGATGTGGGCCGAGTTCAGTGACTGGGTCGCCAGCCAGGGCGCCCCGCCCCTGCCCGACCTGGAGTTCATCCACTCCGGCCAGGTCAACCTGTACATCTACCCGGAGCTCGCCGACTACCGGCGGTCCCGGCCGCTCGGGCCGGGCTGGCACCGGCTGGATTCCTCGGTCCGGGAGACCGACGAGCCGTTCGCCTGGCCCGAACCGCTGGCCGCCGGCGCGGGGGCGCTCATCTACTTCTCGCTGGGCTCGCTCGGGTCGGCCGACGTGGCCCTGATGCGCCGGGTCATCGACGGCCTGGCCGCCACCCCGCACCGCTACATCGTGTCCAAGGGACCGCTGCACGCCGAGCTGGAGCTGGCCCCCAACATGCACGGCGCGGAGTTCCTGCCGCAGACCTCGGTCATCCCGCACACCGACCTGGTGATCACGCACGGCGGCAACAACACCACCACCGAGTCCCTGCACTTCGGCAAGCCCATGATCGTGCTGCCGCTGTTCTGGGACCAGCACGACAACGCCCAGCGGGTGGACGAGCTCGGGCTCGGGGTGCGCCTGGACACCTACCGCTTCACCGACGCGCAGCTGCACGGCGCGCTCGCCCGGCTGCTGGGGGACACCGCGCTGCGGGACCGGCTGGACCGCGCCGCCGCCGGCATCCAGGCCCGTCAGGGCCTGCGCCGCGCCGCCGACGTCATCGAGAGCGCCGCGGGGGCCTGATCCGGGGCCCGCCGCAGGGCCTGCGCCGCGCCGCCGCGGGGCAGGTCACGGGCCGGGGGCCAGGAAACCCCGCGCGACGGCGGAGGCGACGATGCCGCGCGCGAAGTCCCCGAGGGCCGCCGAGCCGTCCGCGATCAGCGCCACCTTGGCCAGCACCTGGCCGGCCTGGACCCCGTGATCCTGCCAGGTGCCGCCGCCGAGGTAGTAGTTGGCCAGCATCGGCTGGAGCCGGTCCAGCGCCCGGGCGAACCTCGCCTCCGGGGTGCGGCGCGCCTCGAACTCGTCCCACAGGGCGCGCAGCTCGCGGCCCTGGGCCGGGGGCAGCAGGGCGAAGATGCGGTCGGCCGCGGCGTGCTCGGCCGCCTCCTGCCGGGCCTGCGCCGCCGCGTCGGCGTACACGAACAGGTCGCCCGCGTCGATCTCGACCAGGTCATGGATGAGCAGCATGGCGGTGACCCGGCTCAGGTCGGTACCGGGCGGGGCGTAGTCGCCCAGCACCTGGGCCATCAGTGCCAGATGCCAGGAGTGCTCGGCGGAATTCTCTTTTCTGCTGCCGTCCAGGATGCTGCTCTGCCGCAGCACCCCCTTCAGCTGGTCGGCTTCGCGCAGGAAACGGGTCTGGCGGCCCAGCGGCTCAGGGCGGGGCTCGGGTAGGGGCCCGGGCCGCGGCCCGGCCGGGGTTCGGCGGATTCCATGAGCCCTATTCGATCAGGAGCCGCCCGCGACTGTCGCGCCCGATTCCGGCCGATAGCAGGCCGACCGGGGACATTACAGAGCGGCCGGATACCCCCCCGGGCGGATCGCTGGCCGACTCGCCGTGCCCCCGGCGGAGATGCGCTGGTCAGGCGTGCGATCATGTCTGTGGGGGACCCAACGATGATACGGGGGACCGGCTCATCAAGCCCCGTCCTGGCCAGGCGTGCCTGGCCAGGGCGGTGCCCGGTCCCGGCCGTCAGGGCCCGCGGGGTGAACTCGCCGGTTACCGCGACCGCGCGGCGCGGAATCCGCCTCGCGTGACGGCTCGCTCCGCTACCGTGCTTCCAGGGTCGGCGGCGGCCCGTCAAGCCCCGGCGCCCCTGGCTCCCACCCCCCCCGGGACCAGGGGCGCCTTCCTGGCCACCCGGTAGGTCCTGGGCGTCCGCGATGGCAGCGTCCACCTCGCGCTGGCGGGCGGCCATCTCGGCCGCGTACGCCGCCTTCTCCTGGTCCACCCGCTCGGCGATCTCCTCGTCGTCCCGCATCAGCGCGTCCAGGTCGGTGCCGGCCGCATCCAGCACGCCCAGGTCGGCGTAGGCGCGCCGCACCTTCGGGCCCCACAGCCCGATGTCCTTCACGCACGGCACGATCCGGCTGAACAGCAGCGCCCGGAACGCCTGCTGGACCGGCGCGTGCTCGGTGAACTCCAGGCACTCCGCCACGTCGAACCCCATCCGCTCCCAGACCTCCTGGGCCCGGAACCGGTTGCGCATCAGGTAGCAGCCCTCGACCACGAACTCCTCCCGCTCGGCCCGCTCGGCCTGGGTCAGTCCCGCGTAGTAGTCGCGCAGGGCGAGCCGGCCGAACGCGACGTGCCGGGCCTCGTCCTGCATCACGTACGCCAGCAGCTGCTTGACCAGCGGGTTGGCCGCCACGTCCCGGTGCACCCCGAAGGCGGCCAGGGCCAGGCCCTCGATCAGCACCTGCATGCCGAGGTAGGGCAGGTCCCAGCGGGAGTCGCTGAGCGCGTCCGCGAGCAGCCGGGCCAGGTCCTCGTTGATGGGGTAGTACAGGCCGATCTTGTCCCGGATGAACCGCTGGTACAGCTCCACGTGCCGGGCCTCGTCCATGGTCTGGGTCGCGGCGTAGAACTTGGAGTCCATGTCGGGGACCGACTCGACGATCCGGGCCGCCACGGTCAGCGCGCCCTGCTCGCCGTGCAGGAACTGGCTGAACAGCCAGGACCCAGGTGATGGCCGAGTTCCCCCGCTCGGCCTGGTTCAGCACCTCCCACTGCCGTGACCCGTAGATGGGCAGAACTCATCCGGGGTGGCCATCACGTTGGCCGGGTCCACCGGCACGTCCCAGTCGATTCGCGTGACCGCGTCCCACTGCTTGTCCTTACCGCGCTGGTACAGGTCGAGGAGGCGGCTGCGGCCCTCGTCGTACTCCCAGCTGAACCGGGCGGCGCCGGATGCGGGGACATCCCAGGTACCGGCCGGGACGGGGGTGGCGTAATGGTCGTAAGTACCCACGGCAGGCTCCTGGGGGGATCGGCAGGCGGTGCTCCTCGCTCGTTTTATTACTACCCAGTAGGGTCGCCGGGCGCAATCCCCGGGTCCGGTCAGCCGTGCCCGGGTCAGCCGTGCCCGGTCAGTCGTGCCCCGGTTAGTCGTGCACGGAGGGCTCGTGGTCCGCGTGCCCGGCGGGCTCGATCTGGAACGTGGAGTGGGCCACGTCGAAGT